>NZ_SRKZ01000010.1 GCF_004745865.1 Hymenobacter wooponensis
CAACCCGGCAGTCTGCGCACCCGACGACGAAACGCAGGGTGGAATGATGACTATATGAGCCAGCTTTTAACCTGCGTCCGCGAAAACTGCCGGATGGCAGTCCTCTAAATTTGATGCGTACGCCCTGCTGTAGGTAGTGGCTGGCCATAGAGGCCAGGGAGGCTTGGGTAAACATGATGTCGGCTTCCGCGCGGGTTTGCATGCTGGCAGAGGTCAGGGCCAGGTCAGTCCAGGGCGAGAATACTACTGCAACGCGGGGCGCCGGGGCTGCTGTAGGTTCCTGACTAGTCTGGTGCAGGGTAACCAGGGCCAATCCGCCGCCCGCCGAATCGCCGGCCAGTCCCAGCCGCAGCCGGCCCAGCGCAGCAAGTCCCCGGTAGGCCATGAGCGCATCCTCAACGGCAGCCGGGAAAGGCTGCTCCGGAGCGAGCCGGTAATCGGGTACAAAGAGGTCAAGACTGGTGCGGGCCACCAATTGGCTCACAAAAGATAAGTGGGTTTGGGCCGAGCCTAGCACGTACGCCCCACCGTGCAGGAAAAGCACGGCGCTGGCCGGGTCGCGGTTGTAGGCTGGTCGGACCCAGTAGCCCGCAATACCGCCCACGGCAGCGGCTTCGAAGGTGACGGCGGGGGCCGCGGGTTTGCGCTGCATGATGGCGGCGTACGGTGCCCGGCCCGCGGGTCCGGTGATATTGCCCTTGATGGCCGCGACGGCCTGGCCCATTGCCGCAACTGTTTCCTGGTCGGCGGCGGTGGCGGAGTGTAAGAAGGCGGGAGGTGTTGTCATGGGAAGACGCAGAGAGTAAGATCAGGCTGGCAAGACGCTTCATAAGCCAGCTAATGGTGTATGCTTCGGCAAAACTCTCCCCATACTTTACCTTTGTCAAGTACTTACCACGGTGTCAGGTACCTACCCAGAGGTAAGAAACACTGATAACCAGGCTTAAATAATTTTATGGCTTCTGCGCCTAAAGAAACACTTTGCCCCGTTCGGAGGGCCATGACCCTGATAGGCAGCAAATGGAAAGTGTTGCTATTGCAAAACCTTCGCGACGGCCGGCAACGCTACGGAGAACTTAAGCGCCGGCTACCTGACATTAGCGAGAAAATGCTCATCCACGAGCTGAAACAGTTAGTAGAGGCTGGGCTTGTGACAAAGCACGCCTACCCCGAAATTCCACCCCGAGTTGAGTATGAGCTGACCGCTAACGGGCAGCAGGCCTTGCCCGTAGTTGACAGCATTATTGCCTTTGGGCGTCAGTACTTGTAGGCCAGTTTTCCTTGGCCTCAAGGTTTTGAGCTTCTGACAAAGGCATAAAATGCCCCTTCACAACCATGATGCTGGTGCCTACCCCAGGAATACAGCCTGGCAGGAGCTAATCGGTCAACCGCCCGGCTCTTTGCTACGGTTACGGCCTCGCAGCCTCCTTGCTTTTCACTGGGCAGGATGGAAATTCTGTAGCTCCACTTGCTGTAGCGGCAGAATACCCCCTGCCGCTATGAGCGGTGTAGGATGTAAGTAAAGTTCTGCGGAATTTGCCGGAACAGAGGCGACATCCCTCTTGTGTTACCCCATGCCCACCGACCTCCGCCTCTACGGTATCCGCCACCACGGGCCCGGCAGCACCGCCAGCCTTTTAAAGGCGCTGGATGAGTTTCAGCCCGATTTGGTATTGCTGGAGTGCCCCGCAGATGGGGAGAATGCCCTGGCGCTTGCTTCCAATCCGGAACTGAAGCCGCCGGTGGCTTTGCTGATTTATAACCCCAAGCAGCACGCCCAGGCTAGCTTTTTCCCTTTTGCGCACTTCTCGCCGGAGTGGCAGGCGGCGCAGTGGTGCCAGCAGCACGGCGCCCACCTACGCTGCTTCGATCTGCCGATGACGCTGCGGTTTGCCTTGGCCGATTCCGTAGAGCAGGTGCCGGCTCCGTTGCCGCAAACACACTCGCCGCAAGAAGGCGAAGCTGCTGGCACTGGCCTAGAGCAAGGCCTAGAACAAGAGCAAGGTGGTGAGCCCGAAACCAACTCCTTGCCTGAGGAACAGGAGCTTGCAAGTGATATTGTGCTACGGCACGACCCCATTGCCCACCTCGCCCGCCTTGATGGGTACACCGACGGGGAGCGGTGGTGGGAAGCCCGCATTGAGCACAGCGCCGGCCACGCCGATACCTTCGAGGTAGTGCTGCACATGATGACTGCCCTACGGGAAGAGCTGGCCCAGCCGGAATCGGAAGAAACCTTGCTGCGAGAGGCCTACATGCGTGAAACTATGCGTGCCACCCTCAAGCAGGGCTACCAGCGGGTGGCCGTGGTGTGCGGAGCCTGGCATGCCCCGGTGCTGCGCATTGAGGAACTGCCGCGCTACGCCAAAGACGACAAAGCCCGCCTGAAAGGGCTGGGCAAGGTAAAAACCGAAGCTACCTGGGTGCCGTGGACCTACGAGCGCCTGGCTTTTCAGTCGGGATACGGGGCGGGGATACTCTCGCCGGCCTGGTACGAGCTGCTGTTCGCGGAACCCCACGACCGGGTGGTTACGCACTGGATGGTGCGCGCCGCTCACCTGTTGCGGGCCCAGCAGATTGATGCGTCGTCGGCGCATGCTATTGAGGGCGTGCGCCTGGCTGAAACGCTGGCCGCCGTACGCGGACTGGCCCTGCCCGGTATTGAGGAGCTGGAAGAAGCAGCCGTGAGCATCTTCGGGGGTGGCTACGCCGAGGCCCTGGAGTTGGTGCACCAGCAGCTGGTAGTGGGGGAAGCCCTGGGCGAAGTGCCCGAGGAACTGCCGGCTTCTCCGCTGCAGCAAGACCTGGCCCAGCAGCAAAAGGCGCTGCGCCTGAAGCCCGAAGCCACATCCAAAACCCTGGCCTTCGACCTGCGGAAAGACCTCGACCTGGGCCGCAGCCACCTGCTGCACCGCCTGCAGTTGCTCACTATCCGGTGGGGTAAGCCCCAGCAAGTGCAGGGCAAGAGCGGCACCTTTCATGAGGTTTGGGAGCTGCAGTGGCGCCCCGAAATGGTGCTGGGCGTGCTGGAAGCCGGCCGTTGGGGCAACACCATTTTGAGCGCCGCCAGTGGCGCAGCCCGCCACCGCGCCGACCAGGCCACCGATCTAGGCCAGGTGAGCCAGCTGCTGGAAGAGGCCCTGCGCGCCGACCTGGCCCCGGCCCTGCCGGCGCTGGTGGCCCGCCTCGAAGCACTAAGCGCGGGTACTCGCGATGTGGCCCACTTGCTCACGGCCCTGCCCCCGCTGGTAAATGTGCTGCGCTACGGCAACGTGCGCCGCACCGAAACTGCCCAGGTAGCCCAGGTAGTGCATCACTTGGTGCCGCGCCTGTGCATCTCGCTCCCCCTGGCCTGCACCGGCCTCGACCGCGACGCCGCCAGCCAGCTGCTGGAGCGCCTCGAGGCCGCCCACCAAGCCATTCGCCTGCTCCCCGATGACGACCAGCAAGCCCATTGGTACGCGGCCCTGCACATCATTAGCCGGCAGCCAGCCAGCAGTGGCCTACTAGCCGGCGTGGCTACTCGCCTGCTCTTCGACACCCAGCAGCTAGCCCCCGAAGAAACGGCCACCCTGCTAGGCCTAGCGCTGGCACCCTCCCAACCCACCGACTACGCCACTGCCTGGATTGAAGGATTTCTGCGCGGGAGCGGCCTGCTGCTCATCCACAACCGAGTACTCTTTGACTTGCTGGATGAGTGGCTGTCGGGCCTGGAAGAGGCCGTTTTCCAGGAAACCGTGCCCCTGCTGCGCCGCTCCTTCGCCGACTTCAGTCAGCCGGAGCGTCAGCAGGTGCTGGCCCTGGCCGTGGGTGGCGCAGCGCCCCAAACCGCGCCAGAAGCCGACTTCGACCTCGAACGTGGCCTGCGGGTGTTACCACTGCTTCGGGAACTGCTAGGTGTATAGGCCGCGCAGGGGTTTGTAACGCGGTACTTCGCGTCTTGCTGGCAGCCTAGCTAACCATCAGGCACTGGTATCATTCACTGCGGGAAGTTCTAGGCCAGTGTTTGAGGGGTAGCCGCCCAACAGAGAGACGCATTATATTGCGTCTCTACTCTGTGCGCTGCTCTGGGGGGTCTGGCTAATGTTGCTATTAATTGGGGAGCTCCCGCTGGAAATGCTCTTGTAGCAGCTCTTGCACCATTTGCTTGGTTAGCGGCTTGCTCAGAAAGCCTTGGATAGACAGATCCTGGAGGCGGGCCATGTCGCGCGGGTGCAACGAGGTGGTAAGCATCACAATCACCACCGATTCTTTGGCCCCATATTCCAAGGGCTCGTAGGCCTCCAGGAATTCAAACCCGTTCATCACCGGCATATTTACGTCCAGCAAAATAAGGGGTGGGCAGCCCTGCTCCTGGCACTGTTGCTCAATAATACTCAGGGCCTCCTGCCCATTCTGGGCCACCAAAATCTTGTCAGCTACTTGTAAGCCTTCCAGTAGTAAGCGGTTAAGAAAGTTAGTGGTCTTGTCGTCATCTATCAGCAGGATACTGGAAAGCTTTTCCATTAAATAAGAAGCAATATCACTTTAGGCTCGCGTTGATAATAACGCAAGCCCAAAGGTACTGTTGCCCACTCAAAAGGCCTCCTGTTGAGCTTAAACGCACTTTTTACAGCACGAGCTTCTCTGCCCGAAACACATCATCGGCCGCTTGCAGTAGCTTGGCTCGCAGCTTTGGGTTATAGCTGGGGTGGGCAGCCAGAAACTCCCGCACCGTGCGGGCGGCAGTAGGCGTCTGGTAAGATCCTAACGTGGCCTGCAGCCAAGATGCCGGAAAGAAAATGTCGCCGGTCTGTTGAATTTCTTCCAGCAGCGCCAGGCTTTGGGGCAGATACTTCTCAGAGGTAGCGGCCCGCAACGGGTGGTGCAGGTAGGCCAGGGCCGCCGTCACCCAGGCCTCTTTCTCCCGGTTCTTTTCGTCAGAGAGAGAGGCGAAGAAAGCGTCGCGGGTTTGTACATCGGGCGAGAGGGCCGGCATCAGAAACTCCATGCGCTTCTTGCGGTCAGGGTTTTGGATGCGGGTGAGCTGCTTGGGCAGAATGGGCGTGCTGGCGGGGTAGTCGCGCACGGCCAGGGCTAGCGCCAGGGCGGTGTAGTCGTCCTCGGTGAGCTTCACGCCGGCGGGGGCCTGCTCCTTATCCCAGAGCTGGTAGAGGCGCGTTTGGGCCTCCTTGGTCAGGGCTACCGACTGATAGGCCTTGAACAGCAGCTTTTTGGAGTTGGCGGCCGGGTTTTGCTGCATAGTTTGCCAGAGCTCTTTCTCCAGCACGGGTGCCAGGGCCACACGCTCCGCGGGCTTCAGCAGCTTCCAGTAAATATCTGTCAGCTGGCCGGTCAGCAGCTTGAGGTTCAGTTCCTCCTTCTCCTTGGGTAGTGCCTGGCGGTACACCTCCAGCAGCTTGCGCGGGGCAATACTGCGCCCATTGAGCATGTTCTCGTAGAGATTCACGTAAGCCGTAGCGCGGGCCACCGGGTTTTGCAGGGTCGCTAGGCCAGTCGTTAGCTGTTTATCTACGGGGAACACGCCGTAGCCCAGGCCTGTGGAGTTGAATAAGATGGCCGTAGGCACGGCTTCGCCCCCCGCCTGGGGTAATGTCACCTCGCGCTGGTTCATGTTCACGGTCAGCTCCTTCGTACGGCCGCCGGGGTATACCAGCAGCACCTCGAAGAGTTGGGGCCAGAGGCGGTCGGAGCCGTCCTCAGCTTGCTGGGTGAGCTGCAGGCTGCTGATCTTGCCATTGCTGGTTTGCAGGCGGTAGTCGAAGATGGGACGGCCGGGCTGATTTACCCACACCTGGTTCCAGGCCTGCAGGTCGGCGGGGGTGCGGGCGTCGAGAATCTGAATGAGGTCGGGCCAGGTGGCGTTGCCGAAGCTGTACTTCTTCAGGTACTCCTGCAGGCCCAGGCGGAAGGGCTCCTCTCCCATCAGGCGCTCCAGCTGCCGCATCATAATGGGCGCTTTGTGGTAGATGATGTTGCCGTAGAGCGAGCCGGCATCCTTGAGGTTATCCAGTTCCTGCCGAATGGGGTTGGCGCCGGTGGTGCGGTCTACGCCATAAGCCGCCGGGTAGTGGTCGATGACAAACTTGAGGTCGTAGTTGGAATTGGCCACGGCCACCTGCGTGATTTTATCGGCCATGAAGTTGGCAAACACCTCCTTCATCCACACGTCGTTAAACCACTGCATGGTCACCAAATCCCCGAACCACATGTGGGCGGTTTCGTGGGCAATGAGGTTGGAGCGCGCTATTTTCTGGTCCTGGGTGGCGCCTTCGTCCAGAAACAGGGTGCTGGCTTTGTAGTCGATGGCGCCCACGTGCTCCATGCCCCCGTATTGGAAATCGGGCAGGGCCACGAAATCAAACTTGCGGAACGGGTACGGAATGCTGGTGTAGTCCTGCAGAAACTTCAGCGCATCGGCATGAATCTGGAAGATGGGGTCAAGGCTCAGGCGCAGCTTATCCTTATCGGTTTCCCGGTGCAGAAACTGCATTTCGCGGCCAGCCAGCGTGCGCGAGAGCCGTGTGAACTTGCCCGCCGCAAACGAGAACAGGTAGGTGCTGATGGTATCAGAGGGCGCGAAGCGCAGGGTCTTGCTCGTGGCCGTGCTGGTGGAGTCGAGCAGCGGGCCGTTGGCCATGGCCTGCCATTCGGGCGGCATCGTGAGCGTGAGCTGAAAGGAAGCCTTCAGATTAGGCTGGTCGAAGACCGGAAACACAGTTCGGGCGCGGTCGGGCACGAGCAAGGTGTAAAGAAAATCCTCGTTGCGGTTGAGGCTTTGATTACCGGCCATAAACTCAATCTGCACTTCATTGGGGCCGGTTTTTAGGCTGGCCGCCGGCAGCAGCAGGTGCTCAGCGCGATGTTCAACGGGCACTTTCTGCCCATTGACCGTAAGGCTTTTCAGCTTGTCGGTTTGCTCCTTGAAATCGAGCTGCACGGGCTGGCTGGCATCGGTCAGATGAAAGCGAACAGCTTCGACGGCCGCAATGGGCTGGTCCTTGCGCGACGGTACAAACAGCTGCAGGTCGTAGGCCAGGCGGGAAATACGGCGGGCGCGGTCTTGGGCCAACTCCTGACTTACGCCGGGCACCACGGCTACCGGTGCTGAGGACGAAGCGGGTAGAGCAGCTGTATCAGCAACCACTAATTTTTTGGAGCAGCCCAATAGGCCTAGGCTCAGCAGAAACACGCTGGTGCGCGCACCATTACTATATTGACGCATCATTCGAGAGGAGTTCCTTCAGGTCGAACACCCAAGGTAAAGCAAACCCACCGATGGAACAGCCTTCACCCCCCCACGATCTGCTGTCAACCGCACAGCTGTACCCCCTCGGCGATGCAGCCGTGGTGCTGCAACTCGGCGATACAATCAGTGAGGTCACCCACCGCGCCATTCAGGTCCTAGGCCACTCCCTCGATCAGGTGCCTTTCCCCGGTTTGCGAGAATATGTCTCGGCTTTCACCACCCTCACCGTGTACTACGACCCGTGGGTGGTAAGCCGGAATGGTAAACGCAACCCGTACAAAGTCGTGGCCGACCGCCTCTATTCGCTTCTTTGTGAGTTGCCCGCTGCTTCAGCAAGCGAAACCCAGCCCCTAGTAGAAATACCGGTGTGCTACGGCGGCAGCTTCGGCCCCGATCTGGCCTTGGTGGCCGAGCACACTGGCCTAGCGCCCGCCGAGGTGATTCGGCTGCACACCGAGCCGGAGTACCTGGTATATATGATTGGCTTTGCCCCTGGTTTTCCGTACTTGGGCGGCATGCCCGAGCAGCTCACCACCCCTCGCAAAGCGCAACCCCGCCCGCTGGTACCCGCCGGCTCGGTGGGCATTGCCGGGGGCCAAACCGGCGTCTATTCGTTGCCTACTCCTGGGGGATGGCAACTGATTGGCCGCACCCCCCGCCGCCTGTTCACGCCCGAGGCCGCCTCGCCGAGCCTGTTGCGGGCGGGGCAGCGGCTGCGGTTCGTGGCTATTTCAGAGGAGCAGTACGAACATCTTCTGGAGCATGAGCTGTAGCATCCTTCGCCCCGGCCTGCTCACCACCATCCAGGATGCTGGCCGCTTCGGCTACCAGCAGGCCGGCGTCATCGTGAGCGGCCCCATGGACCCTTGGTCGTTGCGCCTGGCCAACCTGCTGGTGGGCAACCCGGCCGGCACCGCCGGGCTGGAAATCACGCTGCTAGGGCCTACTATTCGGTTTGAAACCGACCACCTCATCTGCATGAGCGGGGCCGACTTATCCGCCACGCTTGATGACCAGCAGTTCCCCCTGAACCGGCCCGTAGCGGTGCGGCAAGGCAGTAAGCTGGCCTTTGGCGCCGCGCGCTCGGGCTGCCGGGCCTATCTAGCACTTTCGGGCGGACTCACGGTGCCCACCGTGCTCGGCAGCCAATCCACGTACTTACGGGCGCAGCTCGGTGGCCTAGCAGGCCGGGCTTTGCAGGCGGGAGACGTAGTACCGGCGGCCGGCCCCACGCCTGCCGGGCAACGGCTGCACCAGCGGCTTCTGGCCCACTCGGCCAGCCAGCGTTGGGCCGTTGCGCGGTGGTACCCGGCCGTTGCCCCGGCTCCTGCGGCCGGCACCAGCACTACCGTGCGCGCCCTCCGAGGCCCCGAGTTTGAGTTGTTCACGGAGGAAAGCCAGCAGGCTTTTTGGCAGCAGGAATTCACCGTAACCCCGAACTCCGACCGCATGGGCTACCGCTTGGCGGGGCCAGAGCTCCACCGGCAAACCGAGCGAGAAATTCTCTCCACAGCCGTTACCTTCGGCACGGTGCAGGTACCAGCCGCTGGAAACCCCATTGTGCTCATGGCCGACCACCAAACCACCGGCGGCTACCCGCGGATTGGCCAGGTCATTTCAGCCGACTTTTCCCTGCTGGCCCAGGTGCCGCCCGGCGGGCACCTACGTTTTCAGGAAGTCGGGCTTACTGAGGCGCAGTACTGGTATCTGCACCAGGAAAAACACCTTCAGCAACTTCACCGGGCCCTTGCCCTGCTCCACTATTCATGAACTACCCCCACGCCGTCGACCTAAACTGTGATATGGGAGAAAGCTTCGGCGCCTACTCCCTAGGCCACGACGAAGCCATTCTGCCCTTTATCACCTCCGCCAACATTGCCTGCGGCTACCACGCTGGCGACCCGGCCGTGATGAAGCGCACCGTGCGCCTGGCTCTGCAGCACGGCGTAGCCATCGGGGCTCACCCCGGCCTGCCCGACCTAGTGGGTTTCGGCCGCCGTGACATGGCCATTTCCCCGGAAGAGGCCTACGATATGACGGTCTACCAGCTAGGGGCCCTGGCCGCCTTTGTGCGGGCCGAAGGCGGCACCGTGCACCACATAAAACCCCACGGCGCCCTCTACAACATGGCCGCCGTGAACCCCGCCCTCGCTGAGGCCCTGGCCGAAGCCGTGTACCGGGTGCAGCCCGAAGCTTGCCTCTATGGCCTGGCCGGCAGCGCCCTCATCAGTGCCGGCCAGAAACTAGGCCTATCGGTGGCCCATGAGGTGTTTGCCGACCGGACCTACCAGCCCAACGGCACCCTCACGCCCCGCCGCCAACCCAACGCGCTCATCTCGGACCCTGCAGCGGCCATTGCTCAGGTAGTGCGCATGGTGAAGGAAGGCCGGGTGCGGGCCTTATCTGGCGAGGACGTAGCTATTCAGGCGGACACTGTGTGCATTCACGGCGACGGCGCCCACGCCCTGGAGTTTGCCCAGCAAATCAGGGCTAGGCTTCAGCAAGAGGGCATTGCCGTGCGGGCCCAACACCAGACCACCGCGTGAGGCCGGCCCGCAACTGGGGAGTGCTGCTTGGCGCCGCCTTCCTGATGGCTACCTCCGCGGTTGGCCCCGGCTTCCTAACCCAAACCACCGTCTTCACTCAAAGCCTAGGTGCCAGCTTTGGCTTTGTAATTCTCACTTCTATTCTGATGGATATTGGGGTGCAGCTAAACATCTGGCGGGTTATTGCCGTGTCGGAAATGCGGGCCCCGGATATTGCTAACCGCGTGCTACCTGGCCTAGGCGGCTTTATTTCAGCTTTGATTGTACTGGGAGGCTTGGCCTTCAACATTGGCAACGTGGGAGGCGCTGGGCTGGGCCTAGAGGTACTCACTGGTCTGCCCGTAACGGTTTGCGCCGCACTTGCTGCGGCCATAGCGCTGGCCATATTTCTCGTGCGCGAGGCGGGCCCTCTCATGGACCGCTTTGCCCAACTTTTGGGCCTTGTAATGATTGGAGCCATTGTGTACGTGGCCATCACTACCAATCCACCGGCAACGGAGGCAGCACTGCGCACCATTGCACCCGCCACTATCGACTTTACAGCCATCATCACGCTGGTGGGCGGCACTGTGGGCGGCTACATCACGTTTTCTGGCGGCCACCGTCTTCTCGATGCCGGCGTTAAAGGTCCGGAGGCCCTGCCTCACGTAACCCAGAGCGCCATCATGGGCGTGTCGGTAGCTTCCCTGATTCGGGTATTGCTCTTTCTGGCTACGCTGGGGGTAGTAAGCCAAGGCCTCGCCATTGATGCTGACAACCCAACTGCCTCGGTGTTTCAGCTGGCAGCCGGGCAGGTGGGGTACAAGCTTTTTGGGGTGGTCATGTTTGCGGCGGCCATTACCTCGATTATCGGCTCAGCTTACACCTCCATATCGTTCCTCAAGTCGATGGTTCCGAGTGTGGCCGAGTACGAAAACCGATGGATAATGGGGTTTATCGTGCTTTCAACCCTGGTCTTTATTAGCATCGGCAAACCTGTGACCCTGCTGGTATGGGCGGGAGCTCTGAACGGCTTTATTTTGCCCATCACCCTTGGCACGCTGCTCATCGCCGCCTACCGTCCTAGTGTCGTCGGCACGTATCGGCACCCGCTGTGGCTGGCAGCATTTGGCATCTTGGTGGTACTGGTGATGACGTTCATGAGCGGCAAGGTGCTGATGCAGCAAGTAGCAGGGTTCTTTGGATAAGATTTAAGTAAGACTATTGCTAGCTCCCCTCCCCAGATGAGGAAGGGTTGGGGGTGGTTGATGTGGCCTAGAACTGCTTTTAAATCTAGAGCTAGTTGACACCCAGTCGATTGTCAACCACCCCCAGCCCCTCCTCATCTGAGGAGGGGAGCTAGCTTCTAACCTAGCTCTAACCTCAGTAATATGAAGCTTCTCTCTCGTTTACTTGCCTGCTCCTTCCCTATCCTGGCTGGCTGCGCCACACAACCACCTCAACAGGCCTACGACCTCCTCATCACCCACGCCAATGTGGTGAACGTGGAAACCGGTCAGGTTCGGCCTGATCAGACGCTAATTATTACCGATGGTCTGATACGGCGTATAAGCCTACCCAGCGCCCAACTACCCGCAGCCAAGCGCACCATTGATGCCCAAGGCAAATACCTGATTCCCGGGCTTTGGGACATGCACGTACACTTTCGCGGCGGCGACTCCCTGATTACGGCCAACCGCAACCTGCTCCCGCTCTACCTGGCCCACGGCATAACAACGGTGCGCGACGCGGGCGGCGACCTGACGCCGGCGGTTTTCTCCTGGCGAGAGCAAATCAGGGCCGGAAAGCTGGCGGGCCCCACCATCTATACCTCAGGTCCTAAAATTGATGGCCCGAAACCTACCTGGGCTGGCTCTTTAGCGGTAGAAAATCAGCGAGATATCGACAAAGCCCTTGACTCTCTGCAGGTGTTGAAGGTCGATTACGTCAAGATCTATGAGAGCACCATCTCGCGCGATGCCTTTTTAAACACGATTTCAGCGGCCGAAAAGCGGGGCATGACCACCACTGGTCATATGCCTTATACTGCCACCCTGCGCGAAGCATCAGACCGAGGCCTGGATGCCTCGGAGCATTTGTATTACGTGTTTAAGGCTTGCTCTAGCAAGGAAGACAGCATCACCACGGCCGTGCAAAATAGTTTGGGCACCGCTAAGCCCCTAGGCCTGTTTGCGGTGCTGCCGGCTATTTACCGCACGTTTGACCCCGCCGCGGAGGCCCTTATTTACCAAACTCTGGTGAAAAACAAAACGGCTGTGGTGCCGACGCTCTACATACAGAAGCTGCTGGCCGAACTCCCCGTAACCGACCACTCCCGTGATACTCTACTGGCCTACATCGACCCCAAAATTCAGCGCACCTACGCCGGCCGGCTGAATGGGGCCCGCCGCCAGTCAGCGGCCACCCAGGCCTTCAACCGGCAGCTCAGCGCCAAGTTCATGACCTTGGTGCCTGCCATGCAGAAGGCCGGCGTTACGCTGCTGGCCGGCTCCGACAGCGGCGCGTCCAACTCCTACGTCTACCCCGGCACTTCCCTGCTGGGCGAGCTGGAGCTCATGGTGCAGGCAGGCCTCACACCCGCCCAAGCCCTGCGAGCCGCTACCATCAACGGCGCCCGCTTCCTGAAAGCCGACCAGCATTCCGGCACCATCCAAGCTGGCAAAGAAGCTGACTTGGTGCTGCTGGACCAAAATCCCTTAACCAACATTCGCAACCTGCGCCAGATCAACACGGTCATTGCACACGGTCAAGTCTACACCGCCGCCGATTTACATCGGATGCTGCTGGCGGTGAAGCACTAACTTTCGAGCGGCAAAACTCATCCTACATCACCCAACAGGCCTATGCCCATCCGTGAAATCCTGCAGCTAGGCCACCCGGTGCTGCGCCAGATAGCCCAACCCGTGCCCGACCCAACTGCGCCAGCCGTGACTGACCTCGTAACGGACCTAGCGGATACCGTAGGCCACTGGCGCGCAACCACTGGCTACGGCCGCGCCATTGCGGCACCCCAAATCGGTGAGTTGCAGCGCGTGATTTTGCTGCGCCTACCAGGCCGGCCAGTGTGGGCCGCTTATCAACCCCAGCATCATCGACCACAGCCCCGAGAAAATGATGGTGTGGGATGCCTGCCTGTCCTTCCTCTCCATTTTCATGCAAGTAGAGCGTTACGAGTGGATTACTGTGCGCTACCAAGACCTGCTAGGCCAGTGGCATGAAACCCGCGCCGGCCGCGAAGACGACCTCGCCGAGCTACTACAACACGAAATCGACCACCTCGACGGCATCCTGTCCATTGACCGGATGGTGGACGTGAAAAGCCTCTGCTCCCGCGAAGAGTTCGAGCGCCAGCACCGCGCCGATAGCCCGTATGGGCGCTGATGAGGTGAATAAAGCCCGTCATGCTGAGCGAAGTCGAAGCATCTCGCGTGCTGATGTTGTGATACTAACTAACAATTCGAGCCAGATGCTCGGCTGCGCTCAGCATGACATCTTAAAGGGAGAAGCCTGATTAGCCAACCACCAACCTCTACCTTTGGGCAATGGCAAATCTGTATCACCCCTTCGTTGTCTTCGATCTTCAGGAGCAGGCTACGCCTGAGCGCCAGTACCGCATTGTGGTGGATCTGTCCGACATGGAAGATTACTACACGGTGTTCGAGCGCTACGGCTTTAGCGGCAGCGGTGCCTCCTGGGCCGAGCACATCGAAACCATGGTGGAAGAACACGCGCCCGAACTGCTAGACCATATTGAACTAGCCGGCGAAGGGGAAATTTTCCGCGCCTATGCCGACAGCCGCACCAGCGCCCAACAGTTCCTGCGCCTTGTCCACCCCATCTTCGCCGACCTCGGCAGCCTCAGCAAGTACCTAAGTCAAGCCGACCCCGGCGACTTTTTTGAATGAGGTGCAGATGCGAAAACAACTCATTACGCTGCTAGTCCTAGCATCTTTATCCTCGTGCGGGCCTCACGAATATCGTCTCAGAGATTTGATAGACATGGCGGCTATCGATTCAGTTACGATTCACAACAATAGTGGAAACTATCGACTCAATGCTACTGAGTTACGCACCTTTCGAAATACTCTTGGTGCCATGAAATATCTTCCTGGAGCAGATTTGAAGATGGGCACTATTGGATTTGATATCTACCTCCAAGGTCAGGGCCACTACCTAGCCACTCGCACTCACGGTAAATACGTGAAGGTGCACCGAAGCTTGATCGATAAGAACAGCAGCTTTCTCCTTCCAATTTTCAATCCAGTAGAAAGCGAAGAATTACTTTTTGAATTTGATGAGGTAGTTAATATTGACAACTTCCGGAAGTAGCAGTTATCAGATAGCTTAAGAGCAAGAAAAACAAAAAGGGGGGCCTAGGCCCCTCTTTTTGTTTTTCTTTAAAACCCCTCGCACCCATCATCTCCAATCGGAGCGCCGTCAGGCATGGGCAGTGTAGGGGCGGGTTGAAACTTCTCAGGGGCTTCCTCGAACTGCTCGATGGTGCGTAGGGCGGCAAAGGCGGTGGCGCGGCGGCCCTCATCCTTACCCGACTTCTGCTCTTTGCGCAGGTCTTTCTTCAGCTCTTCTACCTTCAGGGCGGCCAGCGCTTTCACGTTCACGGGGGCCTGCGGAGCGGCGGCCAGGGCCAGCAGCTTCTGCAGGGTGAGCGTGTTTACCAGGCGCTGTAGCTCGCCGGGGTAGCCATTTTCGGGTTTGGCGCCCCAGGTTTGGGCCAGCAGCTTGTCGAGCACGGCGGCTAGGCCAGGTTGGTCGGCGTGGCGGGCGTGGTACTCTTCCAGGCGGGCGGCTCGCTGGGGGTTCAGCAGAAACTCCAGGGTAGTAGCCGCCGCCGATTCGGCGGCGCTGGTGGGGTCAAAGGTGAGGCCGGTGCGGCTAGGGAAGGTTTCGCGGGAGCGGCCGAAGTTCACGGGGCGCGGCGGAATTTTGGCTAGCAGCTCTTCGGAGAGGGACAGTTCACGGGACGAAATCGTGCGCATGAGGGCATCAAAGGCCTTCCACTGCTCGGCTGGCTCCACAAATTTGGTGATGGTCTGGCCGTCGCCTTTCACGGCGTAGGTATAATAGAGGCCACCTATTTCCTTGGACGCGGCCTCTACCTGGTAGCGCTGCAGTAGGTACATGGGCACCAGCACTTCTTCCAGCATGGCCATGGGCTGACCGGGTGCCAGGGCTTTCTCAGAGAAGCGGGCCAGCAGCTGCTTGCGCACATCCATCAGGCGGTTGAGCTCATCGGCAGCGTTGGAGCCCTCGTCCCAGAGGTGGGCGTACGGGTGGGCGCCCCCGGCGGCGCGAGCATCGGCGTCAGAAATGAATACGTACCCATCGGCTAGGGTCTGCTTCATAATGGCCTGCAGTGCGGCTTTCTCATCGGCTTGGGGGCCGAAATCCTGGTAGCCGTAAAGGATGGCTCGCTTGTCCCAGCTGCCGATGCCTACGGCGTAGGCGTCACTTAGGTCGATACTGCCATCGGAGCGCGTTTTGATGCGGGGCATGGGGTAGTCCATCACCGAGGAGCGGTCTTTGGTGCTGGCCGAGTAGTTATGGTATAGGCCTAGGGTGTGGCCTACCTCGTGGGCTGCCAGTTGGCGCAGGCGCGCCACCCCCATCTGCAGCATTTCGGGGCTGGTGGGCTTGCCGTCCTCATAGGGCTGCAGCAGGCCTTCCGCAATCAGGAAATCCTGACGCACCCGCAAGGAGCCCAGCGACACCTGCCCCTTGATGATTTCGCCGGTGCGCGGGTCGGTGATGGAGGCGCCGTACGACCAGCCGCGGGTAGAACGGTGCACCCACTGAATCAGGTTGTAGCGGATATCCATGGGGTCGACATCTTCGGGCAGCAGCTTTACCTGAAACGCGTTGCGGTAACCGGCCGCCTCAAACGCCTGGTTCCACCACGCGGCACCTTCCATCAGGGCCGAGCGCACGGGCTCGGGCGCGCCCCGGTCGAGGTAATAAATGATAGGTTCTACCGGGTCGCTCACGGC
Organism: Hymenobacter wooponensis; assembly: GCF_004745865.1. Taxonomy (GTDB): domain Bacteria; phylum Bacteroidota; class Bacteroidia; order Cytophagales; family Hymenobacteraceae; genus Hymenobacter; species Hymenobacter wooponensis. The sequence continues at coordinate 15,801 of NZ_SRKZ01000010.1, forward strand.
CGCGGTGGGGTCCTTTTTCTGGAGCCGATGCCGCACCAGCTGCCGCTTCATGATGGGCTGGTCGATGGGCGTGGCGTAGTCCATGTACTCATTGGCGTAGTAGCCGGACCGCGGGTCGAAGGCGCGGGGCTGGTACTTGCTGTCGGGCAGCTGGATAAAGGAGTGGTGCATGTGCACCGTCACGGCGTTCGGGTCGGGCGTAACGGAGCTTATTTCGCGGCCTTTGGCTTTGCCAGTGAGCGTGATAACGGCTTCAAATTCTGAGTTTTCGGGGAAAGCCTTGGTGTTGGGCATGAACACAGCCGAGCGGCTTTCTTCGGCCTTGTAAGCCCCTTGCTTGAGGTCTTCCAGCTTGTCGCCGATCTGGTGGGAGTCGCGCATCAGGAAGGGCGTCAGGTCTACCAGCACCTTGCCTCCCTCCTGCGCTTCGGCTTTAAAGCCCCAAATAACCGACTGCGCAAAGGCCTGCTCCACTGATTTCCGCTCATCGGCGTTCGGGCTCACGGCCCGGAAGTCGTAATTGGGCTGGAGCATCAAGATCTTGGGGCCACTCTTCACAAACTTCACAATGCGCTGCTGCCCAATCTGGCCGCGGTCCAGGCCTAGGTCGTTGGAGCCTACCCCGTTGGGCAGGGTGCTCACGTAGAGGATTTCTTGATCGAGCTTATCGATTTCGAGGAGAATGCGCCCGCCTTTCTCATCCCAGTAAAACGGAAAGAAGCCCGAGAACTTCTGCATTCCTTTCGTTTTCTCCGCCAGCGTTTGAGCCGAGACAAAGTGCGAGTTGACCAGCAGGGAGCCAATCAGCAAGTAGTAGAGTTTCTTCATGCAGTGGAAAGGATGAAATCGGCTTAAGGTAGAAAGGGAAGCGGGTTATCAAGCAACAGACGCCGCAAGTTTTGCGCAAGACGCATTTGGGCCGAGTGAATCTAGTGCTAGTTCCCCTCCTCAGCCGAGGAGGGGCTAGGGGTGGTTGAAGTGGCCTAGAACAACATAGAAGAACGTCATGTCGAGCTTGTCGAGACATCTCGCGTGCTGACGTTGCAATGATAACCCAACATCAACCCGCGCGATTCCTCGGGTCCTGGCTTGATGCGCCACATGCTCGGAATGACGTTCAACTGCAATAATTTCAGGCAGAACTATGAGACCAGTTTTATGAGCTATTTCGTCTACATGCTCAGCAATCCAGCCCGCACAGTTCTGTATATCGGTATGACCAATAATTTAGAACGCCGGCTGTACGAGCATAGCAAGGGGCTAGGAGATGCGGGTAAATTCACTGGCCGCTACCAATGTAACTTACTGGTGTATTTCGAAACTAGCCCAGATGCCGGACACGCAATTGCCCGTGAAAAACAAATAAAAAACTGGAGCAGGACCAAGAAAGAATGGCTAATTGAGACGTTGAATCCAACCTGGGAGCCTATCGATTTGCGAACTTGGAAGGGGTAACAATACTACTGTAGAATCAGCACGCGAGATGTCTCGACAAGCTCGACATGACGTTCTTCTATGTTGTTCCAGGCCACTTCAACCACCCCTAGCCCACACTAGCTTGATGCGCGACATTTTCCAAGGAGGGGAACTAGTTTTCTAGCTTCTAGGGCTAAACTGTGGGCAATTCCCGATTATACTGTTACTTGGAATTCCTTCTGCTACTCTTCTCTCATCACTGTGTCTTCGTCTTCTGCTGCCCGCTGGAAACTTGTGTTAGGCTCGCCTGCTGATGCGGCGAATGAAATTCCGATGTCGCCGGACTATGGGCGCATGGATGATGTGCTGACGGCGCTCTACGGCAACGATGGCGAGCGGAAAGCCGGCTTGGGTGGCTCGGCCCCCAAGGTGAGCCGCTGGCTGGGCGACATTCGCACCTACTTTCCCTCCTCGGTAGTAGCCGTGATGCAGCAGGATGCCATGGACCGCCTAGGCCTGCAGCAACTGTTGCTGGAGCCCGAAATTCTGCGCACGGTGCAGGCCGACGTGCATTTGGTAGGCACTCTGATGGCGTTGAGCCGGGTGATGCCGCAGAAGGTCAAGCATACGGCCCGTGAGGTGGTGGGCAAGGTAGTGCACGAGCTGGAGCAGAAGCTGGCCAACCCGCTGCGCCAAGCCGTGCAGGGCGCCCTGAGCCGGGCGGTGCGCAACCCGCGCCCTCGCTACGCCGAAATCAACTGGGCCGCTACCATCCGGGCCAACCTTAAGCACTACCAGCCGGAGTATAAAACCATCGTTCCGGAAAAGCTGGTGGGCTACGGCCGGCGCGGACAGGCCCTCAAGGAAATTGTGCTGTGCGTAGACCAAAGCGGCTCCATGGCCTCGTCGGTGGTGTACGCGGGCGTGTTTGGGGCGGTGTTGGCCTCTATTAAGGCCGTGAAAACCCACATGGTGGTGTTTGATACGGCCGTGGCCAATCTCTCCGAAAACCTGCAGGACCCAGTAGATCTGCTGTTTGGCGTGCAGCTCGGCGGGGGCACCGACATCAACCTGGCCCTCACCTACTGCCAGCAGCTCATCACCCGCCCCACCGATACCATCCTGGTACTCATCAGCGACCTGTACGAGGGGGGCAATGAGCGCGAAATGCTCAAGCGCGCCGCTACTCTAAAAGCGGCCGGCGTGACCATAGTAGCCCTGCTGGCCCTCTCCGACGACGGCGCCCCGAGCTTCGACCGGCGGATGGCCGAGAAACTGGCGGCGCTGGGTATTCCTAGCTTTGCCTGCACCCCGGCGGAATTTCCGCCGCTGATGGCCGCCGCCATTCAGGGCCAAGAGCTTAAGGGCAGCTACGGGCAAGCCTGACCCGGTCGGCTTCGGGTAGTGCAAGAATTAATGGCCGTCGTACTTATGCAACGCATCCTCTTTCTGGCTTTCCTGCTCCTGTCCGTCGCCATGCAAGCGCAACCTATCCCCGCCAAAACCACGCTCTTTGACGATGGCTGGCGCTTCCACCGAGGTGGCGCTCAGGGTGCCGAGAAACCCCAGTTTAACGATACCGACTGGCGCCTTCTCGACCTGCCCCACGACTGGAGCATTGAAGATGTACCGGGCACCAACTCGCCCTTCAACAAGGATGCCGTTAGCCAAGCCAACGGCGGCTTCACCACGGGCGGCACCGGCTGGTACCGCAAAACCTTCCGGCTGCCCCGGGCCCACAAAGGTCAGCGCGTGCAGGTGCAGTTTGATGGCGTGTATATGAATGCAGAGGTATGGCTGAATGGCCAGCTTCTGGGCACCCACCCCTACGGCTACACCAGCTTCTGGTACGATATAACCGACAAGGTGCAGCCAGAGGCCGACAACGTGCTGGCGGTGCAGGTGCGCAACGAAGGCCTCAACAGCCGCTGGTATTCAGGTTCGGGCATTTACCGGCACGTGTGGCTCACGGTGCAGGAACCAGTGCACGTAGGCCAATGGGGCACGTATATTACTACCCCGCAAATCACGCCGGAGGCGGCCCAGGTACAGGCTGAAACCCAGCTCTTCAATGAAAGCAGCGAAGTGGCTCCCCTGCGGCTCATCACTAGGCTGCGTAGCCCCGCAGGCCGGGAAGTGGCCCGCACCGAAGCAAGCCAAACACTTGCTGCCGGCGCCTCGGCCACGCTGGCGCAAACCCTCACGGTGAAAGCCCCCGAGCGCTGGTCAGTAGACAAGCCGGCGATATATATGGCCATTACGGAAGTGTATCAGCGTGACCAGCTGGTTGATCGGGTGGAAGCGCCTTTCGGTATTCGCTCCATCTCATTTGATGCGCAAACTGGTTTTCAGCTCAACGGGCAGCCGCTGAAGCTGCGGGGTGGCTGTATTCACCACGACAATGGCCCCCTCGGCGCTCGGGCCTACGACCGAGCCGAGGAGCGCAAGATTGAGCTATTGAAGGCCAGTGGCTTTAACGCCATCCGCTGCTCGCACAATCCGCCCTCCCCGGCCCTGCTCGCGGCCTGCGACCGACTGGGAATGCTGGTAATTGACGAGGCGTTTGACATGTGGCGCGAGGCCAAGAACCCCTACGACTACCACCTCTACTTCGACCAATGGTGGCAGCAAGACGTGGCCAATATGGTGCGCCGCGACCGAAACCACCCGTCCATTATTCTCTGGAGCATCGGCAACGAGATACCCGAGCGCGGCACCCCGGCCGGCGCCGCCACCGCCCGCCAGTTGGTGAGCTACCTCCGCACCCTCGATGCTACCCGGCCCATCACGGCCGGCGTGAACGACTTAGGACCTGATAAAGACCTCTATTTCGCGGAATTGGACGTGTCAGGCTACAACTACGCTGCCGGCGGCGACCACCACAAACCCGATATCTACGCCCAAGACCACGCCCGCCTCCCGAAGCGGGTGATGTTCGGCTCGGAGTCGTACCCCCTGGAGGCGTTTGGCAGCTGGATGGCGGTGTTGGACCACCCCTACGTGGTGGGCGATTTTGTCTGGACGGCGTTTGATTACATCGGTGAAGCCAGCATTGGCTGGCTGGGCTATTGGCAATACCAGCACTTTTACCCCTGGAACCTGGCCTACTGCGGCGACCTAGACATCTGCGGCTGGAAACGGCCGCAGTCGTACTACCGCGATGCGCTGTGGAAGCCCAATCAAGTGTCCCTTTTCGTGAAGCCACCCGCACCGTCCTTCCCCCTAAACCCCAACAAGGAAGAGTGGAGCAAGTGGGAATGGCACGATGTGGTAGCCGACTGGACCTGGCCCGTCCAGGAGAATCACCCCCTTACCGTGGAGGTATATTCTTCCTGCGAGCAGGTGGAGCTGCTGCTGAATGGGCGGAGCCTGGGCCTGAAGCCTACCAACCGCGCCTCCCAATTCACGGCCACCTTTACAGTGCCCTACCAGCCGGGAGAGCTAAAGGCCATCGGCCGCAACGGCCGCAAGCAGGTAAGCACCGCCACCTTGCGCACGGCCGCCCAGCCCATGCGCCTCGCCCTCACTGCCGACCGTAAAACCCTCACTGCCAACAATCAGGATTTAAGCTACATCACGGTAGAACTTCTCGATGCCCAGGGCACCCGGCACCCAAAGGCCGAGAATGCCTTGAAGTTTGAGGTAACCGGGCCGGGAGTAGTGGTTGGCGTGGGCAATGCCAAGCCGAACAGCCTCGAAAGCTACCAGCAGCCCCAGCGCAACGCCTGGCAGGGTCGGGCCTAAGTCATTGTGAAATCCACGGGGCAGCCCGGCACCATCACACTACGCGCCACGGCAGAAGGGCTTCCGCCCGCTAGCATTTCGCTGGAATCGCGCTAGTCTCTGTAGATGGCAAAAAGATTGCCGGGGTGAGCGTAGCTGAACAATTCGCCTGCTGCTGGTGCTCACTACAAAGCACGGCTCGCCTGTGAGAGACTGGCCTAGAAAACTTGTGCTGACGTGACAAGCTCCTTCCTTCGTCAGGATGCCGTGTGGGAGTAGGCGTAACGCATGGTTGACTACGCCAACGTCAGGCTTGGCTGCGCTCAGCATGGAGGGCTCACGAAGAGAAAACAGTCATTTCGCTTACTCTAAGCACACTCTAGGCCACCTGAAGTCTTTTCTTAGCTGGAGTTCCACTAAGCTAGTGGCCTAGCTATTCACTCAGACTTGGGGAATGCAACGTCGCACCTGCCAGTAGGCTCCTGCTCTTACTCCTACCGCATAGCCACTTTCTAGCTCTTCGTGCTACAATCTTTATTGTTCCTGCTGCCTGCTCTCGCCACGGCTGCTCCCGATACCCTTACCCCACGTGAAACCCGCAACCTCACGGCCCTAGGCCAGGCGGCCGGTGCTATCAAATACTTCTACCCGAACCGCCACACTGCCCAAGTCAGCTGGGAAACGATTCTCGTGCGCAGCATTCCGGCGGTTAGGCGGGCGCCTACCGATGCCACCCTCGCTGTTACCCTCGACAGCTTGTTCCGAACCCTGGCACCCGCAGCACACATAACGGCAGGCCCGGCGGTGCCCTCTCAGACTGGCCTAGCGCAGGCTGGCACCGGGCCTTTTTATTATTGGGAGCATCAGGGGTTAGCGCTGGATAAAAAGGGGCTGCCGGTGGTGCGGGCCATGTTTCAGCTGGGCGGGCTATCCTATTCCAGCACTATTCGGGCGGCAGAAGGTCCCGAAGCCGATAAGTTGTTTCAAGGCCAGCAGCACTATACGGTTCGACTTCTGGATTCTCTTAGCCTCACTTTTCCTCTCCTCCTCCCGCGGGCTCAGTACCAGCAACGGCTGCCCTACCAACCAGGTCGCTCAGTACCCCGGTTAAGTGCCGCTACTTCTGCCCAGCGCCTAACTACAGTACTGCTGAGTTGGAACATTCTGCAGCACTTTTACCCCTACCGAGCCGTGCTGGACAGCGCCCGATGGCAGCAGGCATTGCCCCTAGCCCTGCAGCACGCAGCCCGCGCCACTACCGAGGCCGAGCTGCTGACGGCCTGCCGCACCATGCTAGCCAAGCTTCCAGACCGCCACGTAGCCATCAGCCCCAAAACCCGCACGGGCTTGCACGTAATTTCGCCGCCCTGGGCGCTGCAGCTCCGCCTGATAGAGGAGCAGGTAGTGGTGCAACAGGTGCCCCCAAACCTGGCGCCACAGCTCTTGCCGGGCGCCGTGCTGACGCACGTAAATAGCCAGCCGGTAGCAGCACTGCTAGGCCAGTTGCAGGGCACCATACCAGCTACGTCTTCGGCCGTAGCTCGCCAATTGGCTACCGAGGCGTTGCTGACTTATGTATCTGCGGGGGCATCGTCGGCCCGGTTTACGTTTCGTGATGCGCAGGAGCACGAGCAGACCTATACTCTAGCCTTTCGGAAATTGCGAGGCAGTATGTACCATCAGCCGCCAGTGGTGCGGGAAGTGGCGCCCGGCATTTACTTTCTGGATGCTGCCCGCCTGCGTTACCCTGACTTCCTGCGGGCACTGCCGCAGTTGCAGGCGGCCCGCGGCGTAATAATAGACCTGCGCCAGCGGCCTTCCTACGACCTGCTGAGGGTACTGCCGCACTTCTCGGCCCATCCGCTACTGCCCGATAGCACGGCCACGCCGGTACTCCGCCAGCCTAATTTTACGCAAGCCACTTTCCTGGGCTCTGCCTCCCGGCCCATCGTGGCGCAGCCGCCCTTGCTCACGGCCCGCAAGGTATTCTTAACTGGCCCGCATACTTACAGCTACGGCGAAACCGTGGCCGAGCTAGTGCGGCGCCACCAGTTGGGCGTGCTGCTAGGCCAAACCACCGGCGGTACCAACGGGGAAATGAATTTTGCCGCCATTGGCCGAGTCTATCAACTCAGCTGGACCGGCCGCCGCATTGTAGGCCGCGGTCAGCCATACCAAGGCACTGGCCTAGCGCCTGATATTGCCGTGCAACCTAGTCTTTCACACATTGTGCAGGGGCAGGATGCCGAATTACTGCGAGCCGTGGAGTGGCTGCAGCAGACTCCGTAAGTCTAACCGGGTAACCAGCCACGCAGCCTACTAAGCCACGGCGGAAGGCTTGCTACCGGTATCGATTACGGTAGCAAGTAGCTAGTTCTTTGCACGATACGATTTGGATTTTGCCGAACAAAAGATGCCTTGTACTAGGGAATCACTTCCTTTTTCCCCGTTTATTTGTGCACCTCCAATGAGTAGTTTAGCCTCTTTCCAAGAGGAGACGCGCGCAGCTACAATCACCCAACCGATTGACTGGCGCGCCAGCTAGGCCACTTATGCTTTGACTACAAACACCTTATGATGAAGATTAAAAAGGCCGTTATTACGGCGGCGGCCCGCGGCGTGCGGCTCTACCCAGTAGCTGATACTATCCAAAAGTCCATGCTGCCCGTCGTTGACGTGGATGGCCTCCACAAACCGGTCATTCAGATTATTGCCGAGGAAGCTTTCAGCAGTGGTATTGAGGAGTTGTGCATTGTTTGTGCCCCCGGCGACGGGGAGCGGTACCTGGCCGCTTTCCACTCCCTGCGCGATACGCTGCTTAAATCATACCAGGGCATTGATTGGGCCAAGCAGGAAGCGGAGAAGATTGACCACCTGCTCAGCCGGACGCAGTTTGCGGAGCAGCAGGAGGCCCGCGGCTATGGCCACGCCGTGTACTGCGCCAAGGAGTTCGTAAATGGCGAGCCGTTCTTGTTGATGTTGGGTGATTACCTCTACGTATCAGATGTACCTCGGCAGCGCTGCGCCGCCCAGCTGCTGGAGCTGGCCGGGCAGGAAGGATGCGCCGTATCGGCCGTAAACCCCACTATTGAGCACCAGGTAAGCCGTTATGGCACCGTTACGGGTAAGCACGTAGCGGGCCAGGTAGGAATTTATCAGATTGATAAAATCATTGAGAAGCCTTCTTTGAGCCTGGCTGAGCTGGAGCTGCAAACGCCTGGCCTACGCGCTGGCTACTACCTGTGTTTCTTCGGCATGCACGTGCTCACGCCCGCTATTTTCACCATTCTGGAGTCGCAGATGGCCCAGGACAACACCAACGTCCTCCTCACGCCCGCCCTGCAAGAGCTGGCCGCTTCTGATAAGTACCTGGCCCTGGAAGTGAAAGGCAGCCGCTACGACCTCAGCCGCAAGCAAGGCCTGCTCCGCGCCCAAATAGCCCTAGGCCTGGCCGGCGAAGCCCACGACGAAACCCTCACCACCCTGGTAGAGCTGCTTGCCGAAGCCAACGCCCGCAAGCCCCAGCAGAACTAAAGGGTAGTGGAAGGTGGCCTAGAAGGACAGATGTCCCAGCACGTCATGTCGAGCTTGTCGAGACATCTTGCGTGCTGATGTTGCAATAGTAACCCAACGTCAGCACGCAAGATGTCTCGACAAGCTCGACATGACGACCTTTCTTAGTTGTTCTAGGCCACTCCTACCGAGGATCTACTCCATAAAACCTACGCATCTTCATGAATGCATTTATAGATACTATTACCTCCACTGACCCAGCGGTGCGGAACCGGTCGTTTTACGACTTGAGCCGCGGGCTTTCGGCCCGTGCGCTGCTGCAGCACCTGCGGGAGCTGGACGAGTTCCGGAAGGCCACGCCCAACCTCTACGACAAGGTGCGGGCCATCCTATTTCTGTACGCGGGCTTCCGGTTCTTCCTGCAGGAGTCGCCGGAAATTGCGCCCGTGGGCAACATTCCGTACGCGGGCTTTGAGGACCTGCTGGGACGCCGGTTTGAGCACGCCATCAGCACATTTTTGAAGGAGTTGGACACGCACGGGCCCAACGCCACGCTGTTCAGCGCCCTGGCCGAGAGCTACCACCACCTTTCCTTCCAGATTCTGGCCGACCAGGTGCGCAAGAGCGTGCGCTCTAGCAAGGGCAACCAGTGGATGTTCCGCGTAGGCCACCAGGAAGAGCACCCCATCCGGATTCACCCGCAGCTGCTCCAGCGCCAGGAAGGCAGCTTGTTCTACCCCGTCCTGCACGAGAGCACCTCCGTGCGCATGGACCTTACACACAGCGGCTGGTCGGATATTTTCTTCCTGGGCATGGACTACCCCGAGGGCGCCCGCGTGGTGAACCTCTCCATCGACCTGGGCATGTTCGGGCGCGACAAAGACATTCTGCCGCCCCTGCACGCCTACGTGCGCGTGATTCCGGACCCGGTGCTGCGTTTGACCAGCATCGACCTGAACACCACCAAGGACATCCACGACCTAGCCGACCTTTTCAACTTCGGCAATGACTATTTGAGCTTGGTGAAAGCCGGCGTCATTGCCTCCGGTATGATTCCGCCCTCTTTTGAAGGCACCAACCAAAGCCTCCCCGATATTCTGGCCCGCATGGTGGCGCCGGGTATGGGTATTGAGCTGGTTACCAAGGTAAACGATATTCCGAAAGGCTCACGCTTCGCGGTGTCTACCAACCTGCTAGGCTCCATCATCAGCTTGCTGATGCGCGCCACCGGCCAGACTCAGCAGCTGACGGGTGGCCTACAGGAGAGCGAGCGGCGTTTGGTGGCCTCGCGGGCTATTCTGGGCGAGTGGATTGGCGGTTCAGGCGGCGGCTGGCAGGACTCGGGCGGCGTGTGGCCGGGCATCAAGGCCATTCAGGGCACGTTTGCGCAGCCCGGCGACCCGGAGTACGACATCAGTCGCGGCACGCTGCTGCCGCGCCACCGGGTGCTGGAGGGCGAGGAAGTGCACCCCGAAATGGAGGAGCGCATTATGAAGTCGTTGGTGCTCATGCACGGCGGCATGGCCTCCAACGTAGGCCCCATCCTGGAGATGGTAACCGAAAAGTACCTGCTCCGCGGCCAACAGGAAACCGCTGCCCGCCAGCAAACCAACGAGGTATTCGACAACATTCTGGCCGCCATCCGGGAGGGTGATATTCAGAAGCTGGGCGCCAACACGGCCCGCAACTTCGAGGGGCCCATCAAAACCATTATTCCCTGGGCTACCACCTACTTTACTGAGCAGCTGATTGCCAAAGCCAAGAAGGAGTTTGGGGCTGATTACTACGGCTTCCTGATGCTGGGCGGCATGTCGGGCGGCGGCATGGGCATGTTTGTGAACCCCGACAAGTACGAGCACTACAAGGTGCGGGTGCTGGAGCTGTTGCGCCAAACCAAGCAGGAGCTATCGGCTTCGCTGCCGTTTGCCATGGAGCCGGTAGTGTACAACTGGAGCATCAACAAGCGCGGCACCTGGGCCAGCCTGCACCAGGGCGCCGAGGCGCTGATGCCCGAGCAGTATTACGCCATCCATGTGTCGCAGCTGGTGAAGCAGGAGCCGGAAACCATTGCCTACATCCGGCGCGCGGAAATCGACTTCTTCACCACCCACTGCGAGCAAAACAACCTGGCTTACCCCCTGCTGCGCACCATCGTTAGCAACCTATTCAAGGTATCGGACCCCACAGCCCAGGGCAACCGAAGCACGGAAAACGAGAAGGCGGAGCGCATCAAGCAGGAAAACGGCTTCGACTACATTCAGCACGAAGACATTCGGGAGGAGCTGCAGAAAGGCCGTATTGGTCTCTCGCGCAACCGCCTCTCCGACGACACCACCATTGAGGACGTGCAAACGCCCGACGTGGTGCAGTTCGATAGCCTAGGCCAGTACGAGGCCGCCGGTGAAGAAGCTATTCGGGCCAATAAAGTAGCCGTGCTGAGCCTAGCCGCCGGCGTAGGCAGCCGCTGGACCAAAGGCGCCGGCGTTATTAAGGCCCTGAACCCCTTCGTGGAGTTCAACGGCCGTCACCGCAGCTTCCTGGAAATTCACCTGGCCAAAACGCGCCGCGTGGCTCAGCAGTACGGCGCCGTTATTCCGCACGTAGTGGCTACCAGCTACCTCACGCACGAGCCCATCCGCAAGCAGCTGGCCTCTACCAGCAACTTTGGGTACTCGGGGCCGGTTTATCTCTCCGAGGGCCGCAGCATCGGGCAGCGTTTCGTGCCTACCGAGCGCGATTTGCGCTTTATGTGGGAGGAAATGCCCCAGGAAACCCTCGACGAGAACAAGCAGAAAGTGCGCGACGCCGTGCGTGGCAGCATGATCAACTGGGCCAAAGGCAAGGGCGAAGGCACCGACTACGTCGACAACATTGCGGCTCAGCGGTTCTCGCCCCTAGGCCACTGGTACGAGGTATCGAACCTGCTACGTAACGGCACCCTGGCCCAACTGCTGCGCGAGAATCCGCAGGTGGAAACCCTCATGCTCCACAACATCGACACCCTGGGTGCCGACGTGCACGCGGCAGCGCTGGGCTACCACCTAGCTTCCCGCAACGTGCTGACCTTCGAGGTAATACCGCGCCGCATCGAGGACCGCGGCGGCGGACTGGCCCGCGTGAACGGCCAAGTGCGCCTGCTGGAAGGCCTCGCTCAACCCCACGAGGAGGACGAGCTGGCCCTGAGCTACTACAACTCCATGACCACCTGGATTCAGGTAGACCCGCTGCTGGAGCTCTTCGGCCTCACCCGCCAAGACCTGCAAACCGGCGACGAGGCCCAGCTGGCCCGCGCCGTGCGCAGCGTAGCCCAGCGCATCCCCACGTACGTCACCATTAAAGACGTGAAGTACCGCTGGGGCCACGGCCAGGAGGATATTTACCCCGTAGCCCAAATCGAGAAGCTCTGGAGCGACATGTCGGCCCTCGCGGATGTGAAGTGCGGCTACCTGGTAGTACCCCGCAGCCGCGGCCAGCAAATGAAAGACCCCGCCCAGCTCGACTCTTGGGTAACCGACGGCAGCAAAGCCCACGTGGAGTCGTTGGGCACGTTTGAGTAAGCAGTAGAATTGTTATTCCTCGCTTTGCTCGGAATGACAGAAAACCAGTAGGCCAGTTGAGCACCAGCGTTTGGTACTTAACTGGCCTACTGGTTTATAAGCATTTTTACTACCAATTCTCGTCATGCTGAGCTTGCCGAAGCATCTCTACCGCCTCGTCCTCACGGCAGGAGTTAGCCTGAGGCAAAGATGCTTCGACAAGCTCAGCATGACCGGTTGAAGGAAAGCATACGCCCTCTCTATCAACGCAAAATTCCTTCGATCCGGCTTAGCTCCTCCTCGCTGAACTGGATATTCTCCAAGCAGCGCAGAGAGTCCGTAAGTTGCTCGGGTTTGCTGGCTCCGATGAGCACCGACGTTACCCGCTCATCCCGCAAAATCCAGGACAGCGCCATTTGGGCCAGGCTCTGGCCGCGCTCTTGCGCTAGCGCGTTTAGCTGCTGAATCTGCTGCAGGCGCTCTGGGGTGAGTTGATTTTCGGTGAGGAAGCCGACGCCTTTGGCTACGCGCGAATCTTCGGGGATGCCGCGCAGGTACTTGTCAGTGAGCAGGCCCTGGGCCAGGGGCGAGAACGGGATGCAGCCCACGCCTTCCTGGCCTAGCAGGTCCAGCAGGCCGCCTTCTACCCAGCGCTCAAACATGGAGTACTTGGGCTGATGAATCAGGCAGGGCGTGCCCAGCTCCCGCAGAATCTCCATGGCCCGGGCAGCTTCCTCGGGTTGGTAGTTGCTGATGCCCACGTACAGCGCCTTGCCCTGGCGCACTGCGTGGTCGAGGGCGCCCATGGTTTCTTCCAGGGGCGTATCCGGGTCGGGGCGGTGCGAGTAGAAGATGTCCACATAGTCCAGCTTCATGCGCTTGAGGCTCTGGTCGAGACTGGAGATGAGGTATTTGCGGGAGCCCCATTCGCCGTAGGGCCCCTCCCACATGTGGTAGCCGGCTTTAGTGGAGATAATCAGCTCGTCGCGGTAGCCGCGGAAATCCTCCTTGAGAATGCGGCCGAAGTTGGTTTCGGCGGAGCCGGGCGGCGGACCGTAGTTATTCGCCAGGTCGAAGTGCGTCACGCCGCTGTCGAAGGCCCGGTGCAGGATGGCGCGGAAGTTACTGAGCACATCCACGTCGCCGAAGTTGTGCCAGAGGCCTAGCGACACCGCCGGCAGCTTGAGGCCACTCTGGCCACAGCGCCGGTAAAGCATGGAGGAATAGCGGGAGGGGTTTGGTTGGTAGGGCATTGGTTGGTAAAAAGAACTAAAGTATGGTGACAGGAGAGCTAGGATCAGTGCTCAATATAGAGACCTTCTAAAATTCTGCTGACTTTCGTACGACTTTCACCTCTGTTTATCTCATGACAGCTTACGGATCTATACTTAAGGTCTCTTCTTATACCCTTGGAGTGGCGCGTTTTTTGGGGGTTCGGAATGTGTTTTTTATGCTTGTTGGGTGGGCAGTACTTTTCTCACTGCAAGGAATAGCCATTATTCTATTTACCGGCTTAGTGCTCTATCTGCAGAAACGCATGTCAGACCTTAAAATCACTGACCGTCTAGAGACAGCAGCTACATGGTCTGTCATATTAGTTCACGAGTTGTTCTTTATCTGGATATGTTGGCTGCTACTGTTTCCTGAGGGTTTAGAACAATGGAGCTGGTTTCCGTTATGCCTTTTAGGTTTTCTCTTAGCCTTAGTTGCTTGGTGGAAAACAGTGTTTTCTGGCTCCTCGTCTGTTCCAGATAGGAATCGGCCGCAGCTGTAATTTGAATTACACATTGCTTAGTTGTCACGCCAGCTGTATTCTACAAAAGCCTTTCTACCCCTGATACTATCTATGTCCCAGCAAATCCGTTCCCTGCGTCCTTTCATCGGGGCCAAAGATTTCGCTGTTTCGCGCAGCTTTTATCAAGCCTGGGGATTTGCTGAAACGGTGCTTTCGCCGGGTATGTCTCTCTTTTCACGTGAGGGAGTATGCTTTTACCTGCAGGATTACTACGTGCCCGAATGGGTAGACAACACCATGCTGTTTCTGGAAGTGGAAGACGTGGAGCAGTATTGGGCGGAGCTTACGGCGCTAGATTTACCCGGCCACTATGCTGGGGTCCGGGTTGCACCCATTCGGCACGAGGACTGGGGTAAGGAGGGCTTCGTGCACGACCCCGCCGGCGTGCTCTGGCACATTGGTGAGTTCAAATAGAGTGTAGCTTTCTTAAACTATTTGGACTGTTGCACATGAAGTTATTCTTTGCCTTTACTCTGGCACTGGTTCCCATCTTAGCTATTGGTCAATCGCCCAGGCCTAGGCCAGAAAGTTTATATCTGAAGGCTTTTCAATACATCAAGACCGATCCTGAATTCCTCAAGATGCGAGGCAAGAGTGACTGCGTTGCCGTATTTGACAGTATTGTTCACCAGAGCCAGTCTGTATTTATAGAAGAGCTCGGAAAACAATGGGGCTATGCTGGTTATAAGGAAACAGGCCGGTTGCGGGACTCTCTATTTACGCTAGATCAAGCAGCCTATCACAAGCCCTACTACTCCTCAATAACGGCCTCATTAACTAGGGCTTCTGGAGGCAAGAAAGGCTGAATGGTTATCACGTTCTCGCGGCTGCACAATGATATGCTGTTGGCAGAAGTCAGCGATAATGAAGAAGGTGGCCTAGGCTTTCATCATATCATCTCTACCTTCGATCAATCTATACGCTATGTCTTTTTCTTCGGACCCAACGGCACTATACAGCGGTGTTATTTACAGCTGGCTAATTACAATTAGCCTACTTCACCTATAGGCTATCCTATTATACCTCTTGGACTTACCCCCTATAGCTAGACAAACGAGGCACGGTTAGCGGTGCTCTAATGTGTGCTTCAAATCGCGCAAACGACCACGTACGTTATGCGCCAAGATGTATTTGACCAAGGTAGAAAATAGCTGCAATGGCTGTTTCAGCGCGAAGGAATAAGTAAACGTTGCCTTGGTGAGACTAGTGCTTATTTCCTCAAAACGCCAGGAACCGGCAAATGCGGCAAACATTCCCGCTGGCTTAGTCAGCTTTATAGCCGCAACGGTGGGCGGATTGAACGACACGTACTCCGTTTCCATCCCGATGCCATGCTTAGAAACGCACCACGATTTTACGCCCTTGGCGGCTTCCTGCGCACCATCAAGCAGGATAGCTTCCCGCAGAAAAGTATCCCACACCAGGCGCTGGCTGTAGTCTTGGGTGTACTCAAATACCTGCTGTTGCGGACAAGCAATCTGGATTGACTCAACGAATTTCAGCAGTTTCATATTCAGCATTGCTTTTGATAGCCCTCAACAGATAAAGTTGAAACAAATAAAGCACAGCCGTAATAGACCCTAGCAACGAACCACACAGCTTTTGTCAAAAAATCATTTGTACTCGTCAGCCACGTAATAGCAAGTTCCCGCGCAAAGTATCGGCTAGGAGCTTAAGAATAGCATCTAATATTTAAGCTGAGTAGTTGCTGGCAGGTGCTTCCGTTACAATCCGAAGAAGGATATTCATAAGCTCCGGTTGGTACTTGGCAGTAATCTGATCAAGCCGTTCATCTATCTCCTTCAATACTCCAGGTGCCCAGTAATTTCTTTCCTGCTCAATCGGAAATTCTCTAATAAGAGCACAATACTCTTTTACTGTAGCTACTTCTGCGTCATTCAATGGCTTGATGTTGTAATCAGATAACCAATACAAATGCTTATCCAAACGTCTTACCCCGAGCGGTATGCTTACCTGCCCCGTAGTAATTGAACGAGCCGTTGAAACAAACTTGCGGAATAGTCCGACAGATTTAGGCGGGTTGGGCATGAAGTGTACTCAAATCACTTGAACAGCTAAAGTTAATTTTCTCCCCGACCTTCGGCCACTCTTTTGCCCGTTTCGTTGTTATCAACGAATCTACAAATACTCCCTTCTTTTGTCTGAACAACCTACCTATACCGACCCTTACGCACTAGAGAAAGAGCTGCGCAAGGTGGAGGCCCTCATGAAGCTCGAGCAGCAGGAGGACCTAGAACAATTTAAAATCAAGAGCGCTAAGGCCTCCATTGCGGAGCGCCAGCAGCGCGGCCTGACGTGGTATCCCGTCAAAATAACCAAGGAAGATATCGGCTTCGGGGGCAAGCTCGTCATTGAGCTGGAGCGCCCCGCCAGCCAGGGTGGCCTACACCTGTTTCAGGTAGGCAAAAATGCGGCCCTGTTCGGCAATATTCCCGGTCGCTCGGGCTCCGATAGGCCTACGCTCAACGGCGTTATCACTAGCGTGAAGCGCAACAAAATCTTGCTGGCCACCACCAAGGAAGACCTCCCCGACTGGGTGGACGAAGGCAAGCTGGGCGTAGATCTGACCTTCGACGAGGTGAGCTACCGCGAGATGGAGTACGCCCTGGGCAAAGTGATGGGCGCCTACGATGGCCGCCTGGCGGAGCTGCGCGACGTGCTGCTGGGTGCCAAACCGGCTCGATACAAGCCGGAGTCAGAAGCCCAGCTCTACTATCCTTCTCCCCTCAATGAAAGCCAATTGGCGGCGGTGCGCCACGTGCTAGCGGCCCAGGATGTGGCCATCATCCACGGCCCTCCCGGCACCGGCAAAACCACCACGCTGGTGCAGGCTATTCTGGAAACTATCCGGCGCGAGCGGCGGGTGCTGGTGTGCGCCCCCAGCAACACGGCCGTGGACTTGCTGACGGAAAAGCTGGCCGAGCGCAACGTGAACGTAATTCGAATGGGCAACCCCTCGCGGGTGTCGGATCTGCTGCTGCAGCACACGCTGGATGCGCAGATCATGAACCACAAGAGCTACGCCGAGCTGAAAAGCATGCGCCAGACCGCCGAGCAATACCGTGAGCAGGCTGGTAAGTTCAAGCGCCACTTTGGCTGGGAGGAGCGTGAGCAGCGCCGCCACCTAAAGGAGCAGGCCCACCTGCTGCTGCAGGAGTCAGACCAGCTGGAGCGCTACATCACGGAGGATCTGCTGGAACAGGTACAGGTAATTACGTGCACCCTTGTGGGAGCCTCTAACCGGGCCATCCGCCACCTGACCTACGAAACCGTGTTTATCGACGAAGCCGCCCAGGCCCTGGAGCCGGGCTGCTGGATTCCGATTACCAAGGCCAACCGCGTAGTGCTGGCTGGCGACCATCAGCAGCTGCCGCCCACCGTGAAGAGCGAGAAAGCCGCTCAGGGTGGCCTACGCGAAACGCTGTTTGAAAAGTGCATCCGGCGGCAGCCCAACACGGCGCGCATGCTGGAGGTGCAATACCGCATGCACGAGCAGATCATGGAATTCAGCTCGGAACAGTTTTATGAAGGCCGCCTGAAAGCCGCGCCCAGCGTGGCCCATGCCGACTTGCCCGATTACGACCTGCGCTTCGCCCCCGATATGGCCGTGGAATTCTTGGATACGGCCGGCTTCGGCTTCCAGGAAATCACCATCGAGGAAAGCCGCTCTACCGCCAACCCCGAGGAAGCGGACCTGCTGCTCAAGCGCCTCTCGCAACTCCTGGAGCCTTACGACCAGGCTGAGCACGAAGCCGACCTGCTCACCATCGGCGTAATTGCCCCCTACCGCGCCCAGATCAACTATTTGAAGGATGCAGTAGAGGAAAACGACGAACTGGTAGGCCTCATGGAGCACCGCATGCTCAGCATCGGAACCGTTGACTCGTTCCAGGGTCAGGAGCGCGACATCATTGCCATCAGTCTCACTCGCAGTAACCCCCAGGGTGAAATCGGCTTCCTTTCCGACATCCGTCGCATGAATGTGGGCATGACCCGCGCCCGCCGCAAGCTCCTCCTCGTGGGCGACTCCAGCACCCTTGGCTCCCATCCCTTCTACAAAGCCTTTCTCGACTATGTAGAAAGCATCGGAGCGTACCGCACCGCTTGGGAGTTGCAGTAGCGGTTTATTCCGGCAGAACTTTAGGTCAGACACCATCAGTATTTGCCTGCTTTGACAAGTCAAGCAGGCAAATGCTGATGGTGTCATTTTTTCAATCAGCGATTCTTAGCGGCTGCAGACCTGCGGTAGCGGTTTCAGTAGAAATCCAACCGTTTATCTGGTATAGGCTACTAAAGAAGCGTATGTTCTCCGGCAACTCCGAAATGGTTTGGTAGGCCACATCGAAGTAATATCGCTGGTCCTTTGCATCATAATGCCCGACTCCATCACCTATTTGTTTGAGCTTGTGCTTGGGGGTATTGCCAATATATAACAGCTCCAACTTTTTGATGGAGTGCCGTTGCGTATCCAGCTGCACAAGCAAGTGTAGAGTTCCCAATGAGTCTTGGTTACATAGCATAAAGGCCGAATAAGCAGAGCTACCTGCCACAACATTCGACAACTGCACTTCTCTGTAAACAAGTGTTGGATCTGGTCCTAGCGTTATTGTCTGCCCAGAATCAGCTGATATAAGCTCCCATTGTACAGCCTCATGAGCACTGTTTTGCTCATTCCCAACGGGTACACCTGCAGTAGGGCGAGTACTGCAGCCAGCGAATAGGATTGACACAGCCAACAAGAGCATTGTGATGAACTCACGCATAATAATGTCTAGTTAAGCCCTAAAGATAGAGGATTAGATATGCGGAGAAACGCTGAGCGGAACGAGGTGCCTTCATCTCTTCAAGCAACTTAGATCTTGAAGAAGCGACTTGTCAGGACTGATTGTAACAATTAGGAAGCATTAACTGCCTTGCCATTTTGGAGCTATTCATTTCTCATAATGCTACCTTTATAAAGGCACTTCGTTCACTCAATCACCACGCCTCCGTATTTATTCGGGGCTTCGTACTAACACTTAAAAGCCCTTTTCAGTGGAACGGGGCTTTTTTTACTGCGTACCTGCTAGCACCACCTTCTAGCAGTACCACCCATGCCTACCTATTCCATTGTAATTCACGGCGGGGCCGTTACCATGGACCCCAGCAAGATGACGCCAGATCTAGAAGCCGCCATTCGTGAAGGCCTTCAGCAAGCCCTACAAGCTGGCTGGGAAGTGCTACACGGCGGCGGCAGCGCCCTCGATGCGGTGGAAGCCGCTGTGCGTAGCCTCGAAAACAATGAGCACTTCAATGCCGGCCGCGGCAGCAGCCTCAACAAGCAGGGCGAGGTAGAGATGGACGCTTCCATTATGGATGGCCGCACGCTGCGGGCTGGCGCCGTCAACAGCGCGCGTTACGTCAAGAACCCTATTACGCTGGCCCGCACCGTGATGGAGAAGTGTAAGCACGTATTTCTCGCCTCCGAAGGTGCCGTTGAGTTTGCCCTGCAGCATGGCCTGGAGATGGAAGCCGTACACTACTTCGAGACGGAAAAGGCTCGGAAGGAATGGCTGGAAATTATGCAGGAGGAAGAGAAAGAACCTCAGGAACAAGATACCGTTGGGGCCGTAGCCCTAGACCAAGATGGCAACCTGGCCGTGGCCACCAGTACGGGCGGCATTGAGGGCCAGCTCAAAGGTCGCGTCGGCGACAGCCCCATTGTAGGCGGCGGCTCCTACGCGGCCAACGAGGCCTGCGCCGTTTCCTGCACCGGCGACGGTGAGATTATTATGCGCGGCGCCCTGGCTCATGAAGTCTATGCCCTAGTGAAATATAAGGGCCTCTCAGCCACTGAAGCCTGCCGCGAGGCCGTGAAGCTCCGCGACGAAGACCTTAAGGGCGACAAAGGCTTCATTGCCATCGACAAAGACGGCAACGTAGCCATCGAGACCAACACCAACATCATGCGCTGCGCCTACCGCATCGGCGAAGAGGAACCTTTTGTGGCTGTGTGGCGCGAGGAGCTAGATAAACTGGCCTAGGCAAGGCTTGAATAGAACCTCATAGTGAGCTTACCGAGTAATCTCGCGTGCTGTCGTTGTGCTAGTAAACCAACTGGCCTTGGCCACCACCAAACCACGTCATCCTGAGCAGCGCGAAGGATCTTATAGCGAAAGCACGAGGCACTAAGCCAGTCGTTCTTACCTGTCAAGATCCTTCGCGCTGCTCAGGATGACGCGCTGGTGGTCAGAGGCAAAGGGTATGCTGCAGGATTGGCTAGGCCTATTGCAGGTCAATCACCGACATGGTATGCGGGGCGTCGGACTTTTTATTGACGAAGTTCTTCTCCGGCTTATCAAAGTCGGAGATGTAGAGGCGGTTGCCTTTGAGCAGCACTTCGGCGGGCTGGTCTAGTAGGCCACCTGCCCCATCGGTGTCGCCGTTTTTGGCGAGGGTAGTCACCGAGTTGTCCTTGAGATTAATTACCTCAATGGCGTTTTCTCGGGAGTTGCACACGTAGGCTTTATCGGTGGCTCGGTCGATGATGAGGCCATCGATGCAGGGAATTTGCTTGCCGGTGAGCGTGAGGGTTTCCTGCTTGGCCAGGCTCCCATCAGGTTTCAGAGTTACGCGGTAAAACTTGCCATCGCCGAAGGACCCGGTGTAAAGACGGCCCTGGCTGTCGTAGTCCATGCCATCGGCGCCATTGTCGACGCCGGTTTCGTTCACGGTGGTCGTGAACATGGCCAGCACGTGCGGGTCCTTGGTTTTGGGCTTGAGGTGGATGGGGCCTTTGCTGAGTTCGGCCAGGGTGAAGTGCAGAATGGCACTGCCCTTGTCGTTGTCGGGCATGTCCCACTGGCTGTCGGTCACGTAGAGCGTGTTGCCCTTCCAAACCACGGCATTCGCCAGCGCAAAGTTATCGACTACCGTTTCTACCGCTCCGGGCTTGCCGTTCTGCACCCGCACCCGCATCAGCCTTGACTTAAAATCTTTGCTGTTTTCGTACTGGTTTTCGGCGTAGTAGAGGTTGCCATCGGGGCCAAAAGCCAGGTCCATGGGCGCGGCCTTCTTGGTGGTGGGCTCCACGGGCAGGTTGGTGAGGTAGGGCTTTAGGCTGGTGTCGGTCATCTCCATGAGCACCGCCGGGTAGGAGTTGTTGGCCAGGTTGGGCACCGACAGAATCAGGCTGCCGTTGGGCGCCAGCGCTAGGCCATCGGGGGTGTTGTGGGCCTCGTCGAGGGTGTGCAGGAGTTCCGGGCTGCCGATATTAGCGACGGTATCGGCCGTGGCGGACGCAGTGGCGGTTGAGTCGCCGGGCTGGGTAGCGGGGGTGCTGTTCTCGGACTTAGAAGAGTTAGACTGGCAGCTAGCCAGCAGAGCGCCACTCATCAGGAGGGCAGGAATAATAGTTTTCATACGAAAGCTGAGGGAAGGAACAGAAAGGCGTATTGGGGTAAGATCAAGTGTACCCTTGAGCTTAACGACCAGCGAATAACCCTGTTAGGCAATGCCAAAATTTTACATAGCCACAACTCCCCCGGCCGGGTTCAAGTATGACAGGTGTTCGGAGGCTCGTTTTTAACGGCCATTTCCGTAACTAGCCAGCCGAACCTATTTCTCACCCATCCCCGGACGCCCGCGTCCTTTCCAGCATTATGGCCCAGATCAGCCCCAACAAAGTCGTCACCATCACCTACGACCTAAGTGTGACCGACGAAAACCAAGAGAAAGTTCTCGTAGAATCGGCCGAGGCCGATGCGCCCATGGTATTTCTGTTCGGCCAGAGTGGCCTACCCGAAGAGTTTGAAAACCAGCTCAACGGCAAGCAGGCCGGCGACACGTTCAACT
The DNA here is from genome assembly GCF_004745865.1 of Hymenobacter wooponensis. Classification (GTDB taxonomy): domain Bacteria; phylum Bacteroidota; class Bacteroidia; order Cytophagales; family Hymenobacteraceae; genus Hymenobacter; species Hymenobacter wooponensis. The sequence continues at coordinate 37,638 of NZ_SRKZ01000010.1, forward strand.
TCTCCCTCACCCCCGAGCAGGCCTACGGCGACTACGATCAGCAAGCCGTAGTTGACATCCCGAAAAACGTATTCGAAATCGACGGTAAAATCGACGATGAGATGGTGCAAGTGGGCAACTTCCTGCCCATGGCCGACAACCAGGGCCACCACATGCAGGGCAAAATCGTCGACATCGGCGCTGACACTGTAAAAATGGACTTCAACCATCCCCTCGCCGGCATGGTGATGCACTTCGACGGCAAAGTAGCCGAAGTACGCGAGGCTACCCAGGAAGAGCTAGCACACGGCCACGTACACGGCGAAGGCGGTCATCAGCACTAAGCTGTTTGCGATTTGATGTAATAATACAAAACGGGGCCACTTGGCCCCGTTTTGTATTTTAATAGATCTAGTCTATTAAAAATAAAACAGCAGAATACAATTAAAGCATCCTCTAAATTGCCTATTTTAACATTGCATATTATTTTAGATTAATTCCACAATTCCTAGTCCACACTTTATCTCTCGACACAAACATTTTTTACCAATAAAATATAAACCAAGATCAATTCCTCCAATATATATATTTTACAGTATTGAGAGTATCAAATATGATCCTGCAATCGCCGGATGAACCAGGAGGTATTTCATAAAAATATTGCAAGCACTTTACCTCTACTTTAGCGGCACTATCTAAAGCATAGATAGTATTCGCACCTTGTGGCTCGCCCATAATAATTGAAACATCTCGAACGCTCATACCTTCACGGACTTTACGTATATTATTTAGATTCGATTTGCCACGTATATAATGCGGGCTTATTGTTTTATCATAAACTGACAATGTCAAAAATAGACATGCAGCTAGAATAAAAACCCCAACTATTACTTTAAATATTTTATTCAAAACATTCATTACAAATTAACAAAGAGGCATACCTCCTGAAGTGAAACAACGAAAATACGGGTTACAGTATCAATTATTTTTATCTAGAGAAAACACATAATCCGCTACCGCCGCCCGCAGCTCCGGCCAGAACTCTGCGAAATCTGCTTCATATGTCGGCAGCTCCTTTTGAAACGCGGCTGCTCCTGTTGCTAGCACTGCTGCGGCGGGCACGCGGCGCGAGAGGCCTAGCAGGGCTTGCTCTAGGCCAGTTGGATGGGCGTAGCCGGTAAGCCAGTCGCCTTGGCGCATGTAGTGCAGCATCTGTTGCAGGCGCTCCGGCAGCTCGTGGCGGCGGGCGTGCAGCAGGGCGTACATGCGTTGGGCGAAGGCGGGCAGCGGCTCGGCGGGGTTAGAGTGGTACTGGGGGAAGTCGCGGGCCAGCAGGTGGTCGTAGGCCACATCAGACACCACCCCAGCCCACTTACCGAGGCCAGCTTCGCGCAGGCGGGCAGTGGTGCGGCGCACGGCTGGGTGGGCGTCGGTGAAGGTGTCAATGAAGCGGTGGAGCCGGATGCCGCGCTGCACGGCGGGCGCGTAGGCCAGTAGGCCAGCTTGGCCGCGCACGGCTTCGGCGGCGAAGTTGCCCACCACCACGTCCTCGTAGTTGGGGGTAATGGCGGGGGTGCCGGAGAGGAGCAGGTGAGCGAGAAAATTCATGAGGAGCGGAAGGTCGGCAAAAATACGCTAGCTGAACCTTCAGGCGCCCCGGCCGTATTTCCTACCTCCATCCTATACCACCAAAACCCGAAGACAATGGCTGAGCAAGTTGCCCAAAGTCACGATGTGACTAAGCTGATCGATAGAATCAAAGATATCAAGATTGCCATGCTGACCACCGCCGATGCGGAAGGTGGCCTCCACAGCCGGCCTATGTACACGCACAAGCCGGAGAACGATGGCATCCTGTGGTTTTTCACCGAGAAGGATTCGGCCAAGATCTTCGAAGTGCGCAAAGATCAGCACGTAAACCTGGGCTACTCCAACCCCAATGATAACCTGTACGTGTCGATTTCGGGCACTGCCTCTATCTTGACCGACCAAGCTAAGATTAAGGAGTTGTGGAGCGAGGGCCTGCGCGCCTGGTTCCCCAAAGGTCCCGAAGACCCAAACATTGCCCTGCTGAAAATCGACATTGACCGCGGTGAGTATTGGGACCAACCCAGCAGCGTGTTGGTACGCGCCTTCGGCTACGTGAAAGCCGTGGCCACTGGCGAGCGGTACCAGCCCACCGGCGACGAGCACGCTCAGGTAAACCCCAAGTAGCCCCTAGGCCACTGCATAAATTTGAGAAGGGTCGGAAGCAGTTCCGGCCCTTTTTTGTTGTTTCGGGCAGGCAACGGTTCCTGCGGAGGAACGCGGAGGTTTTGCGCATAAGGTGCAGAGCCGTTGCTTTTAACTCGTACTCACTTGCTTACAACCCTTTCCATTCTAACGCTCAGGCCGGGAAACGTCCGGTGGGGCTTGGCCCAGATGGGCACCGCGCAACAACCGCTGCGGCGGGTGCCGGGCCTACGCTTCCAGAAATTACTGGGCAGCGGAGCCAATGGCTTTGGCGCCCTACCCAACCTGCACCGCTATGGCTTCATGGCCGTGTGGGACTCTGCAGAGGCCGCCGAGACCTTTTTCACCGCACACCCACTGTGGCAGGAGTATCGACAGCGCACCGCAGAAATCTGGACGGCGCAGCTGGCCCCCTTGAAGTCGCATGGGTTATGGGATGGGGTGAATCCGTTTGATTACCCCACTGAAGAAACAGCCCCCGACGGCCCCGTTGCGGTGCTGACTCGCGCCTCTATTCGGTGGCAGAAAACTCCCAGATTCTGGCGTTATGTGGCTCCTACCAGTGCCACTGTAGCCCATGCCCCTGGCGTGCGCGCTGCCATAGGCCTAGGAGAGTTGCCCGTAGTGCGGCAGGCCACATTTAGCTTGTGGGAATCGGCGCAGGCCATGCAGGAATATGCCTACCGCAGCGAGAAACACAAAGAAGTCATCAAGCTTACCCGCCAGGAGAAATGGTACGGCGAGGAGCTGTTTGCTCGTTTCCGGATACTAAGCGCCGAGGGTACCTGGGACGGCCGCACTCTACTAACAACCTAACAGGTGTTGTTGGACGGCTGTAGAGACGCGACACTTCGCGTCTCGGCGCGTGCTGATGTTGTTTATTGTGCACCGCTTTAACGAGTGTATAGCCAGCATAGGTTACTGACAGATAAATCTAGAACGTCATGTCGAGCTTGTCGAGACATCTCGCGTGCTGACGTTGGGCGGGTAATTCAACGATTCGAGCGAGATGTCTCGACAAGCTCGGCATGACGTTCAAGGGTATTCGTTCTAGGCCAGTCGTTCCAGCGTTATCGTTCAACGAGGAGCGCTGAACCGCAAGTTAGCGTAGTCCGGTGTCGCGTCTTTACATCGTTCTACCCTTATCAACCTATCCGTTTCGGTAATTCCACCCTACCATTTTGGAAGGGTTATCACCCCATCAGATTTCGCATCTGATGGGGTATTTTATTTTTATTCATTGATTATCAAATACTTAATTCATAGCCATTGACAAATACCGGAAGTGGGCATCCGTCTTGGAATCTGGTCTACATCGCCATTCACCTACCGGCGCAGACCAACCACCACTTCAACCATGGCTATTCTCGACAACCTCGCCAAAGCAGCCAAAGACTTCTTCGTGGAGCCCGACGAGGCTGCTCCTGCCGGCCCCGCCGCTCCTAGGCCACTGCCCGCCACGACGCCGGCCTACCAGCCTACTGCGACCTTCCAGGGCGCTCAGCCAGCATCCGGAGCCCCGCCCCTGCAAACCCAGCCCGAGCAGCGCCACCTCGACCACATCGGGCAGTTGCTCACCGGCAACGGCAAGGACTTCATGGCCTACATCAAAATGGTGAAAAGCATGGCCGCCAGCGGCCTGAGCGGCCCCGTGCTCTACCAAACGGCCTTCAATGCCTTCGCCGCCGTGACTGGCCTAGACCTGCCCGCCCTGCTGAACTCCGCCGACCAGTTTGAGCAAACCCTGACTGCCGACCACCAGAAGATTCTGGCGCGCCACCGCGAAAAAATCGGGGAAACGCCCACTGGCAAAGAGCCGGCTAGTCCGCTGGTGAAGCTGCAGCAGCAGGAGCAACAGCTCCAGAACACGCTGGCCGAGCTAACCCGGCAGCTAGATGAAAAGCACCAGGAGCTGCACGCCACCCAGCAACAGCTCCAGGCCGAGCGGCAAAAAGCCCAAACGGCGCTGGCTTCCTACGAGCTGGCTAACACCTCGGCGGCCGCGGAATTGCAGGCCCACCGCCAGGCTACTCAATCATTTCTGCTAGGCCAGTCTGGCCCTTCTTCCACCACTAACCGCTAATGCTATGAACACGCTTCTTCCCTTCGAACCAACTTCTGGCCTGCCCAAGTGGCAAAAGCCCGAAAAAGTAGCCGGCTGGATCTTTCTCGGTGGCGTAGTGGCCGCCGGCGTCTACAGCTGGGGTGTGATAGTGCCCTACCTCGTCGATATCGTGTTTGATACCGTGAAGCTGGGTATAGGCCTAGGCTGCGTGTTTGTGCTGTTTCTGCTGCTCACTAACAAGCGTCTGCAGGCCGGCCTCTGGTACGCCGGGCAGCGGATTTTTCGGACCGCCGCCAGCATCTTCGTCAACACCGACCCCATCGGGATTATGCAGGATTACATCCGCAATACCGAGCAGGAAGCTAAGAAAATGGAGGCCGAGGTAGGCCACATTGAGGGTGCTCACGAGTTGGTAAAGCGCAAGCTGACCGCCAATCAGAACCAGATGCACGAGTACCTCTCGCTGGCCGACTCCGCCACCCGCCAGGGTGAAAAGGACGCCGCCGAAAGCTACGCCTCCCGCGCCGCCCAGCTGCAAGAGTACAACCAGCGCCTCACGCCTATGCTCACCACCACGGCCAACGTGAGCCTGGTGATGCGCCAAATCCTGAAAGCCGCGCTCCGCCAGATTGATGGCAGCAAGTTCAAGGTGAACCTGCTCAAGGACGAGTACGAACTGGTGAAACGCACCAGCTCCGGCATGCGCGCCGCCATGAACATCCTGCGCGGCGACCCTGACAAGAAGTACTTCTTCGACCTGGCCACCGACCGCGTGGCCCAGGACATGGCTCAGCAGCTCGGCCAGATCAAGCAGGCCATGCGCTACAGCCAGGAGTTCGTGAAGGAAATGGACATCCAGAACGGCGTGATGAGCGAGAAAGGCCAGCGCCTACTGGAGAAATACCAGAAAGGCGAATTCAACGCCCTCCTCGACTCCAAGTCAGCCCCCACAAAAACCACCGCCCAAACCCGCACCGCCACCAACGACGCCTACAGCAACCTGCTTGACTAAGCTATAACCAGAATGCAACTAGAGCTAGGCCAGGAGCTAGCTCCACTCCTCAGATGAGGAGGGGTTGGGGGTGGTTGACAATCGTCTGGACGTCAACTAGCTCTAGCTCTACAAAACCGTTCTAGGCCACTTCAACCACCCCTAGCCCCTCCTCATCCGAGGAGGGGAACTAGCCCTAGCTTCCAAGCCAGCTTAACAGCTCAAGCCTAAGCCTAAACGGCACACCAACACCTCTTCCCTTTCAACTCTCTTTCCCTACACATATCATGACAACTCGCGGTAAAATTGTACTGGGTGCCCTCATTGTGGCGCTCCTGTACTTCGGCATCAACAAAGTGGTGTCGAGTGGTTTAGTCTTCAAAAAAGCGGCTACTGAATCGGTGCTGCTGAACTCTATTGAGCTGCCCACCGCTACGGCCGGGGCCCGCTCTACTACGGTGGTGCCGCTGGCCCCGCTGCCCGGCACAGTGGCGGTTGGTAAAGGCTCGCCCATTGTGTGGGAAGTAATGGCCTGGAACAGCCAGATGGCCGGGATGCTGGCCAACGGCGGCCCCCGCACCACCCAGGGCTCCAGCATGGCCGCCAACGGCCTAGATATGCAGATTGTGCGCCAGGACGACGTAGCCAAAATGCAGGCCGACCTGGTAAAAAACGCCCTAGATCTGCAGAACAACCCCGCCACCCCGGGCCTGCTGGTGAGCATTATGGGCGACGGGCTGCCGGCCTTCTCAGCGGTGCAGGCCCAGCTGGAAAAGGCAGGCACTGGCCTCCAGATCATCCCCTACAGCGTGGGCAAATCGTACGGCGAAGACAAGCTGATGGGCCCCAAGGAATGGCTTGATAAACCGAAAGCGGCCCTGGGCAAAACCATTGCCTGCTACCTGCGCGACGGCGACCAGAACATTGCCCTGAAGTGGTGCGCCGACAACGGCTTAAAAGTCAACCCCGACGAAACTACCTACGACCCCGAGGCCGTGAACTTCATGGCTGCCAACGACTTCCTGGCTGCCGCCGAGAAGTATATCATCGGCAAGCCCGAAGCCCGCACCAAAGTGGTAAACGGCAAAGACACCGGCGTGAAAGTAGACGTGGTGGCCGACGCCGTAGCCACCTGGACTCCCGGCGACGTGAACATTGCCAAGCAGAAAGGTGGCCTAGTGAACATTGTTTCCACGAAAGACTACTCGAACCAGATGCCCAATATTATGGTGACCACCAAGCGCTGGTACCAGGCCCACACCAAGGAGGTGGAAAGCCTGATTACGGCCCTGGCCGTAGCCGGCGACCAAGTGAAAGCCCACCCCGAAGCCCTGGAGCGCGCCGCCGATATCTCGGCCACCGTGTACGGCGACCGGGACAAGAACGGCGCCTACTGGCTGCGCTACTACAAGGGCGTGAGCGAAGCAGACCGCAACGGCGAGGTGGTGGAACTAGGCGGCAGCAAGGCCTTCAACTTCTCCGATAACCTGACCCTGTTTGGCCTGAACGAAGGCGGCACCAACATCTACGCCTCGGTGTACAAGACCTTCGGCGACGTGCAAAGCAAGCTCTACCCTAAGGAATTGCCCACCTATGAGCCCCTCGACAACATGCTGGACCTGACCGTGCTTCGCAAGCTGCAAGGCAAATACCAGGGCAAAACCCTGGCCCCTGCCGAAACCCAGCAGTTTGCCGCTGATGATGAAATCCGCCAGAGCGTAAGCCGCCGGGCCTGGAACATTGAGTTCAACACCGGCCAGAGCTCCTTCACCCCCGCCGCCGAACGTCAGCTCTCGAAGCTTTTTGATGACTTAGTAGTAGCTGGCAGCCTGAAAGTAGCCGTGCACGGCCACACCGATAACACCGGTGACCCGCAGCGCAACCAGCAGCTCTCCGAAGCCCGCGCCCTGGCCGTGGAGCAGTGGCTGGAGCAGAAAAGCGCCAGCGCCTTCCCCACCGGCCGCATCCAAGTGTACGCCCACGGCGCCACCGAGCCAGTAGCCCCCAACGATACCCCCCTCGGCAAAGCCCAGAACCGCCGCGTGGAAATCGTGCTCGGCAACTAATTCCAGCGTCGAGCCCCACTCCGGCACTATCTGTAACGTGACCTATCCTATCAGCTAATTCATAGTGAATCATTCCGCATAGCCACGAAGAAGTCCCGCACGTAGCGGGGCTTCTTCCGGCCGCGCGGTTCTCTTACCTCTCCTCACTCCCTCTCACCATGAAAGAGCTTTTTTCGCCGAATGCCCGGCCCCGCCGCGTGGTGTTTACCACCATGGTAGCGGCGCAAATCATGCTGCTGCTGTTGCTGTGGGCCTTTTACCCCATGCAGATGCTGCCTTCGCTGGGCGCAGTGCTGCGGGCCTTAAGCGAGCTGACCACCAGCCAAGGCCTGATTCCGGAGCTGTGGGCCAGCATGACGACGGCCCTGCAGTCGCTGGCCGTGGCTACTGGCCTAGCGCTGCTGATTTCCTACCTCACGGCGCTGCCTTTCTTCCGGCCCATTGCCTATGCGGCCTCCAAGATGCGCTACCTCACCCTCACGGGCCTCACGTTTTTCATGGCCATTCTGCTCAGCTCGGGCCATGAAGTGAAGCTCACGGTCCTGATTTTCGCCACCACGGTCTACCTCGTAACCGGCATGACCAGCGTGATACTCACCACCACGCAGGAGGAAATGGACCACGCCCGCACCTTGGGTATGAGCGAGTGGCGCAGCTTCTGGGAAGTAGTCGTGCTGGGCAAGCTAGACGATATGCTGGAGGTAGTGCGCCAGAACTTTGCCATAATCTGGACAATGATAACCCTGGTGGAAACGCTCTACCAATCAGAAGGCGGCATAGGCCTATTGCTTTACAAGCAAAACCGCTACCTCCACCTTGATGGCGTAGTAGCCATCCAGCTGGTCATCCTTGCCACCGGTGCCCTCCAGGACTACCTCTTCGGCCTACTCCGCCGCGTGTTCTTCCCCTATTCTGAGCTGACCACAGCGCGGTAATCAGGCACGAGCACGATGTAGAGACGCGACACTTCGCGTCTCGGCGTTGCTGAGGTTGTTTATCCTGCATCGTTCTAGGCCAGGCTTTCACGCCTTATCGTTCTGGCGCCGAGACGCGAAGTGTCGCGTCTCTACATCGTGCTCGTGTCAGCATAACCATTCCTCTTTCAAACTCACTACTTCACCAACTCACTACTTCACCGCTCATGACTCCCTATTTCTATAAAGCCCCGGTACTTACGCTGGAAGGCATTTCTATGACGTTTGAGGGCGAAGTCATTCTGCGCGACATCAACGCCCAGGTGCTCGACGTGTGCCGGCCCGACATGAACCAGGGGCAGGTGGTGGGCTTCTACGGCCGCTCGGGCATGGGTAAATCGGTGTTGTGCCGGATTCTGGCTGGCCTGATGGCCCCAACTACTGGCCGGGTGCTGGTAGGCGAGCAGCAGGAACCCGTAACGCCCGGCGCCGTTGGCTTCGTGCAGCAGCGTTACCCCCTGTTCAACCACCGCACCCTGCACGACAACCTGCTGGTAGCTGCCAGCCGCAAATACGCCCCCGAAGAAGCTCAGCAACAGACCGAAACTTACCTGGAGCGGTTCCAGCTCACGGCGCACCGTAAAAAGTACCCTGCCCACCTCTCCGGCGGCCAGCGCCAACGCGCCGCTATTGCTCAGCAGCTCCTCTGCTCCGACCACCTCATCTTGCTGGATGAGCCTTTCTCCGGCCTCGATGTGGCCATGATCGGCGAAGTGAAGAAGATCATCCTCGAAGTCACGACCATGGATGAGCTCAACACCGTCGTCATCGTCTCCCACGACATTGCCACCACCACCGCCCTCTGCGACCGGCTTTGGCTACTAGGCTACGAGCGGGACACCAACGGCCAACTCATCCCCGGTGCCACCATCACCGCGGACCACCAATACAACCTCGCGGAAATGGGCCTAGCCTGGCACGAAAACGTGGAAGCCGAACCAGAATTTGCTCGCTTTGTGGAGCATATTAAGGATGAAATCAGAATGTAGAGACGCGACACTTCGCGTCTCGGCGTTGAACAATTAATATTGCTATTAATCAAGAAAGACGCTCTAGGCCAGTAGTTCAACGCCGAGACGCGAAGTGTCGCGTCTCTACATTTGCAATTCTTATGGCCAATTTCTACCGTGACCAGTACCGCATTCCTTCGACTCGGCTTGCCGGCTATAATTATGGGCAAAGCGGAGCCTATTTCATTACGATATGCACCAAAAACCGACAACCATATTTTGGCACCTTAGAAGTACCGAATGGCAGTTGGGATAATGCTTTTTTGCGCTCTACTACCCTAGGTTTAAAGGCGGCAGAATGTTGGGCTGCAATTCCTCAGTTTGCCTCGTTTGTTCGGCTGGATGCGTTTATACTTATGCCGGATCACCTGCATGGTGTTCTCATTTTTGATAAAGAAGATAGCGCGCCACTCGCGTCTGATTATGATAACCGTTTCGGACCGCAATCCGGCAACCTGGCTTCCGTATTGCGAGGGTTCAAGTCAGCAGTAACCACCTATGCACGGCACCACGATCTGGAATTTCAATGGCAGGCTCGGTTTCACGATCGGGTGATTCGCAATGAAACTGAACTGGAAAAGATTCGCCATTATATCGTCACTAACCCAACCCGCTGGGAAAAGGAACATGATAATGGCGAGGGCCTTTATCGCTGAGTCCATGATTTGACCAATGAACGATGTAGAGACGCGACACTTCGCGTCTCTACATCGTGCTACTTTTGCCCCGTACCTACTTATCACCACGATGCCTACCGGAACACTCCTACTCATTGATGACGAACCGCGCTTGCGCCAACTGCTGGCGCGGGTGCTGGAGCTGGAGGGCTACACCATTCTGCAGGCGCCCGATGCCCGTCGTGGCCTGGAGTTGCTGGAGCAGCACGCGGAGGAGGTGTTGGTGGTAATATCTGACGTGAAGCTGCCCGACGCCAACGGCGTGGAGCTTCTGCCCCGCCTCAAGGCCAAATCTCCCGACTGCGAAATCATCCTGCTAACCGCGTTCGGCACCATTGCCGATGGCGTGAAGGCTATGAAGCAGGGCGCCTTCGACTACCTGACCAAGGGCGACTTCGAGCAGCAGCTGGTAGTGGTGGTAGATCGGGCCGCGGAGAAGTCGAGGCTGCGGCGGCGGGTGACGGAGCTGGAGCGCCGCGTAGGCCATCGCCACAGCTTTAGCTCCATGATTGGCAGCTCCCCGGCCCTACGTCGGGCCCAGAGCCTGGGCGAGCAGGTAGCGGCCACTGATAGCACCGTGCTGCTGGAGGGGCCTACGGGCTCGGGCAAGGAGCTGTTTGCGCAGGCCATTCATGAGGCCTCGCCGCGGAAGCTGAAGTCGTTTGTGGCGGTGAACTGCAGCGCGTTTCCGCGGGAGCTGCTGGAATCGGAGCTGTTTGGGTACAAGAAGGGTGCCTTTACCGGCGCCCTCACTGATAAGCGTGGGCTGCTGGAAGAAGCCAACGGCGGCACCTTGTTTCTGGATGAGATTGGGGAGCTGGAGCTGAATGTGCAGGCCAAGTTTCTGCGGGTACTTGAGCTGCAGCAGTTCACCAAGCTCGGCGACACCAAGCCCACCAACGTGAACGTGCGCCTGGTGGCGGCCACCAACCGCAACCTCAAGCACGAAGCCACGGAAGGCCGCTTCCGCCCCGATTTGTACTACCGTCTGTCGGTTTTCACCATCAATGTGCCGCCGCTCAAAGACCGGGCGACGGACGTTCCGGCCCTGGCTGATTTCTTCCTGCAGTACTTCGCGGCCAAGCTGAGCAAGCGCCTGCCGGGCCTGGAAGACGAGTGCCTGCGCCTGTTGCAGCGCTACGAGTGGCCTGGCAACGTGCGGGAGCTAAAAAACGTGCTGGAGCGCGCCGCCATCCTCGCCCCCGCCGACCAGCCCCTGTCCGCCGCCTATCTCCCCGACGAGTTCCACGCCCTGCTCGCGCCGGCCACTACTGGCACCCCCAGCCCCGACGACTGCACCCTGCGCGCCGTGGAGGCCCGCCACATTCAGCAGCAGCTCCACAAAGCCCAGGGCAACAAAACCGAAGCCGCCCGCCAGCTCGGCATCGGCCTCACCACCCTCTACCGCAAACTCCAGGAGTACGGCCTACAGGCCTAGAAAACAGTTCTGCTGGCGGTACCCAATGTAGAGACGCGTATTCGCGTCTCAATCGTTGCTGAGGTTGTTTACCACGCTTCATTCTAGGCCACTTGTGCAACGTGTTTCGTTCTGGCGCCGAGACGCGAATACGCGTCTCTACATTGGGTACCATTCTCGCCTCCTGTTCCCTACCTCGCGGTCTTGCCACACATGGCACTTTCATCATGACCTTAAAAAACAAAATCCGCGCTAGTTTAATAGCTATGCTGCTGTTGCTGCTAGGCCTAGGGAGTTACGCTTTTCTGACCATTCAGCGGCTGGAACACGACGCCCACGCCTTGCAGCAGGCCAACTTGGCTTCTGTGGAATACGGCGTGACTATGCTCAGTGCAGTGGAAAGGCTGGAAGATGCGCCTACTGCCTCGGCGCTTCTGGCGGACTTCCGGCGCGCCCTCACCCGCGAAACGGCCAACATCACGGAGCCGGGCGAACTGGCCGCCGTCGACCAGCTTGCCCAACACCTAACCGACTATCAGCGCCTCGTGGACGCGCGGGCTCCCGCTACTGAGTTAGCCCCAGCGCTACGCCGGCTTCGCACCAGCACCCAGCGCATTATCAGCCTGAACACGCGCTCCTTCAATACGCACACCCAACGAGCCGCCGCCTATGCACGCCATGCGCGGCGCACCGTGCTCAATTTTATCGGGCTGAGTGTGCTGGTAGCTCTCGTGCTGGTTATCCGTATGCCCAAGGAAGTGCTGCGGCCTCTCCGCCGCCTTCGGGCCGATGTGGAGGAGGTGGCCAGCCCGGGCCCCGCCACCCAGGTTCCCATCACCAAAAACGATGAAGTGGGGGCCGTAGCCCTGGCACTGAACCGGGCCTTTGGGTACATGCAAGACCAGCGCAGCGCCACCCGCGTAGCCCTGGCCACCGAGCGCAGCCGCCTGGAAAGCCTGGTGGAGCACCTCGATGAAGGCCTGCTCCTGCTGGATGAAACGCAGTGTGTGCTGCTCGCCAACCCCACGGCCCGGGCCTTGCTGGGCCGCTCCGCTGCCGAGCTGGTAGGCCACCAGGCGGAGGATCTGAGCCGAGAATCGGACCTGTTGCGGGAGCTGTTCCGGCCCTTGCTTGAGGGTCAGTCGGGCGATGAAACGAGTCAGTCGCCGGTGCTTACCTTTCAGCACAATGGCGAGGAAGTGTACTACCGCCTCTCCCTCAATCACATTGTTTCCTTCAATTCTGAAGCCGGCCACACCGAGTTTGCGGGCCACATCCTGTCCCTGCGCAACGTATCGGACTTCAAGAAGCTCGACCAGGTAAAGTCGAATTTCCTGGCTACAGTGTCGCACGAGCTGAAAACCCCGCTAGCCAGTATCAACCTCAGCCTGATGCTGTTGCAGAACGAGCGCACCGACCCCGAGGAGCGCCTGCGCATCGCCGACGGCATTCGGGAGGAAACCCAGCGCCTGCTGGGTATGGTAGGCCAGTTGATTGACGTATCGAGGCTGGATGCGGGGGCCGGCATCCGGCTGGATGTACAGCCCGTGACGCTGGCCCAGGTAGTGGCATATGCCACCGATACCGTGCAGGCCCAACTCGACGACAAGGAGCTCCGCCTGGAAACCGACCTGCCCACTGGCCTACCCGCCGCCCGCGCCGACGTAGAAAAAACCACCTGGGTACTCATCAACCTGCTGGCCAATGCTATCCGGTACTCGCCCCGTGGTTCGGCCGTGACGGTGCGCGCCACCCAGCATCAGGAGCAGCTAGAGGTGAGCGTGCAGGACTACGGCCCAGGCATCTCCACCGAGTACCATGAGCGAATTTTTCAGCGGTTTGCGGAGGTACCCAACCCGGCCGGCCATAAAGGCGGCTCTGGCCTGGGCCTCAGTATCTCCCGCGAGTTTATCTCAGTACAAGGTGGCCGCTTGTGGGTTGAAAGTGAACCCGGCGCGGGCAGCCGCTTCCTGTTTACGCTGCCGGTGGCAGGATAGACTAGAGCCTTGTCGACTTGCTGGCTCGTGCAGAAGCGGCCTTATTGCTTTGGAAAACCTACGGCTTTTTCTGGTACGCGGGGCGGCAATGGAGGTAGTTTGCGCACTGCAGCCGGTGGCAGTACCAATAGCTCTATCTGGGAGCGGTTAGTGCGGGCTTGCAGCCACTTCACTATCCGCTCCCGCTCGGGGTCGGGCACCGGCGTTCGTGCCTCCACACTCACAACCAGCACCGTATCGGCGGGCAGAGAGTCTGGCTGTACAGCGGGGCGCACCAGTTGCGCCAGCGCCAACCGGCGCACCCCTGGGTGCTCCACCTGTACTTCGCGCAGCATAGCTTCGGGCGTAGGCAGCGCCGTTTTGGCGGTGGCTACCAACTGCTGCAAGTTCGCTATTTCAGCCTCAGACTGAAGTTGGGACTGGTTTTGCCGGGCTCGCACATCTTCCAGCAGGTTTTGACGCAGCGCTTGAGCATCGAGCGAGTCGTAGGCCTGCAGGCCCTGGCGAACGGTGAGCGTAGTGGGCACCAGCCGGTACTTAGCCAACTGCCGGTGGGCCGCTGCCAAACGTGCTGAATCTACCGTGGGGCCCATGAGCAGCACGTTAATAGACCTACTGCGCGCATTGATTTGCCGGGTAATTACGTAGGTGCCAGGGAAGTCAAGCTGCTCTTTCACGAAGTCTTCGGCGGCATGCTCGTACACGGAGCGTTGTACAATCCGGTAACCTAGCCACACGCTGGGGGCTGCCACCACAACAGCTGCCGCCAGCATCAGCCGACGCACGCGCACCGCGTGTTTTTCATTTTGAAATTGATGTGGTGGCAGACGCAAGAAGCGCATTACCAGAAAAGAGGCCAACGTGATAAACACGCAGTTGATGGAGAACAGGTAGAAAGCGCCCAGCGCATACTGCCAGTGCCCAGAGGCTAGCCCGTACCCGGTGGTACACAGTGGCGGCATCAGGGCCGTGGCAATGGCTACGCCAGGAATAACGTTGCTTTTTTCGCGGCGCGTGAGGCCTACTGCTCCCGCAAGGCCACCAAACAAGGCAATGAGCACATCCCAGATGGTAGGCTCAGTACGGGCCAGCAGTTCCGATTGCGCTCCTTCCAAGGGGGTTAGCAGGAAGTAAATCGTTGACGTAATTAGGCTGATAATAATGGCTAGGCCTAGGCTCTTGATGGCCCGGCGTAATAGGTCGGGGTTATTGGTGGCGGCACTGTAGCCCAACGTAACAAGTGGACCCATCAGCGGCGAAATCAGCATGGCCCCGATGATAACGGCCGTAGAATTCACGTTCAGCCCCACCGAAGCAATCAGGATGGCGAAAATCAGCACCCATAGATTGGTACCCCGGAAAGAGGTGCTGGATTCTACGCTCTCCTCGATTACCCCCGGATCGGCGGTGTCTTCGAGCAAATCAAAACGATGGCGCAGAAAGTGCAGCAAGAAGGTGAGGTAACGCAAAAGCAGCAGAATTAGGGTGGAGTGCTAATTGCTTACGGCGGAGCTTGGCCAGTGTTAACCTGAATAATGCCCTCAGTTAGCACGCGCTTTAGATACGCTAAGTATTGCGTCTCCTGATTGAACGACTGGCCTAGCTCGATGCAGGATTAGCACTACCAATACGGGATGAGAAGCCAAGCGTGGCATATCTACATTGCTCCAGTGAAGAGCTAGGCTCCGCGCTGCTTGCTGGAACAGTAATTTACCACGCCTACAACCTACCAATTACAAAAAAGCCCGGCTGCGGCTGTTTTTCCGTAATTTCGCCCGTTCCGAATCATCGTACCATCGACTGCCCATGCCCGGCTACCATCCCCAGGATATCGAGAAGAAGTGGCAAGCCCACTGGAAAGAGCACAACACCTTCATGGCCGATAACGCCTCCGAGAAGCCCAAATACTACGTGCTAGACATGTTCCCGTACCCCAGCGGCGCGGGCTTGCACGTAGGCCACCCCCTCGGTTACATTGCCTCTGATATTGTAACGCGCTATAAGCGCCTGCAGGGCTTTAATGTGCTGCACCCCATGGGTTTCGACTCGTTTGGCCTCCCCGCCGAGCAGTACGCCATCCAGACCGGCCAGCACCCCGAAAAAACCACCCGCGAAAACATTGCCCGCTACATCGAACAGCTTAGCTCCCTGGGCTTTAGCTACGATTGGAGCCGCGAAGTGCGCACCTCCGATCCCAGCTACTACAAGTGGACGCAGTGGATCTTCCTGAAGTTGTTCAATAGCTGGTACAACCTCGACACCGACCGCGCTGAGCCGCTGAAAACCCTGCTCGACAAGTTTGCCGAGAACGGCAGCCAGGGCGTGCGCGCCGCCGGCGATGAAGAGGAGCGCCACGATTTCACGGCCGGCCAGTGGCAGATGATGAGCGAGAAGCAGCGCCTGCAAGCCGTGCACCCCTACCGACTCGCCTACCAGTCAGACACCTACGTGAACTGGTGCGCTGGCTTGGGCACGGTGCTCTCCAACGATGAGGTAAAAGACGGCCTCTCTGAGCGCGGAGGGTTCCCCGTGGAACGTCGGTTGATGCCGCAGTGGAACCTGCGCATTACCGCCTACGCCGACCGTCTCCTCCAGGGCCTTGATACCATTGACTGGCCCGAGGCGGTGAAGGAAATGCAGCGCAACTGGATTGGCAAGTCAATTGGGGCTGAAGTGACCTTCTCGGTGCAGGGCCACGAAAGCGCCCAGATCAAGGTGTACACCACCCGCGTGGATACTATTTACGGCGCCACCTTCCTGGTGCTGGCACCTGAGCATGAACTAGTAGCGGAGCTGACCACGCCCGAGCAGAAGGAAGCCATTCAGGAGTATATCGACGCCACCAAGCGCCGCTCGGAGCGCGACCGGATGGCCGATACCAAAACCGTTTCGGGGGCTTTCACCGGCAGCTACGGCATCAACCCCTTCAGTGGTGAGCCTATCCAGATCTGGATTGCCGACTACGTGCTGGCCGGTTACGGCACCGGCGCAGTGATGGCCGTACCCTCCGGCGACCAGCGCGACTACGTGTTTGCCAAGCACTTCAACCTGCCCATTGTGCAGGTGGTAGATCAGCAGCAGATTGAGGAACAGGCCGACCCGACCAAGGAGGGCATCTATTTGCACGGCTTGATTGAGGGCATGGGCTATAAAGAAGCCACCCAAACCCTGATTCAGCAGCTCGAAGAGCGTGGCATTGGCAAGGGCAAAACCAACTTCCGCATCCGCGACGCCATCTTCGGCCGCCAGCGCTACTGGGGTGAGCCCATCCCGATTTACTACAAGGACGGAGTGGCCTACGGTGTAGCCGAAGCCGACCTGCCCCTGGTGCTCCCGGAAATCGACGAGTACAAGCCCACCGAAACCGGCGAGCCGCCCCTGGGCCGCGCCAAGGACTGGAAGTACAAAGGCCAGTACGACTACGAGCTGAGCACCATGCCCGGCTGGGCTGGTTCCTCGTGGTACTACCTGCGCTACATGGACCCTCAGAATAACGAGCGTTTCGTAGGCCAGGATGCCGAGCAGTATTGGCAGAATGTCGACCTATATCTCGGTGGTGCAGAGCACGCTACGGGTCACCTCCTCTACTCCCGCTTCTGGCACCTCTTCCTCAAAGATCTAGGCCTGGCAACCGCTAATGAGCCCTTCCAAAAGCTCATCAACCAGGGTATGATCTTAGGCCGCTCGAACTTCGTGTACCGCATCAACGGCACCAACACCTTCGTTACGGCGGGCAAGAAAGACCAGCACGAAACCACTGCTCTTCATGCCGACGTGAACATCGTGGAGAATGATGTGCTGGATGTGGAAGCCTTCAAGAACTGGCGCGAGGAATATGCCAACGCCGAGTTCATCCTCGAAGACAATGGCACCTATGTGTGCGGTGTTGAAGTCGAGAAGATGTCGAAGTCGAAGTACAACGTAGTGAACCCCGATACGCTCATTGAGAAGTTTGGGGCCGATGCGTTGCGTTTGTACGAGATGTTCCTGGGGCCGCTGGAGCAGTTCAAGCCTTGGAACACCAACGGCATGAGCGGCGTGGCGGGCTTCCTCAAGAAGCTCTGGCGCCTCTACCACCCTCAGGATGGCGACTTCGCCGTGACCGACGAGGCGGGTAAGCCAGCTGAGCTTAAGGCTCTGCACAAGGCCATTCGGAAGGTAGAAGAGGACATTGAGAAGTTCTCGTTCAACACCACCGTTAGCGCCCTGATGATTACGGTGAATGAGCTAACGGCCCTGAACACGCACAACCGCGCTATTCTGGAGCCGCTGGTAGTCTTAGTTTCGCCCTACGCTCCGCACTTGGCGGAGGAGTTGTGGCAGAAGCTGGGCCACGAGGCCGGCAGCATTAGCTCGGCGGGCTACCCCGAGTTTAAGGAGGAATACTTGGTAGAAGACACCGTGAACTACCCGGTGGCCATCAACGGCAAGGTGCGCGAGCAGCTGCAGTTCCCGGCCACTGCCACCGCCGCCGAAATTGAAGCTGCTGTGCGCGCTACCGATATTCTGGCCCGCTTCGCCGAAGGCAAAGAGGCTAAGAAAATCATTGTAGTGCCCGGCCGTATGGTGAACGTGGTAGTGTAAGTGGCCTAGGCCAGTTATATACACAAAAAGGCCCGCTGGATTACTCCAGCGGGCCTTTTTGTGTACAGTACTATTGTCAGCGCTTGGCGGTTGTGGCTACTCCTGCTCGGCTGCTGCCAGTTCTTCCCGCTGTTTGCGGGGCAGCGATGCCCGCACTAAGTCGTAGGAATGATCAATCAACTCTCGGAGCTGGCCTAGGGGAGCCCCCGTACCGATTAGCACGGTGTTCCAATGCTTCTTGTTCATATGGTAGCCAGGCAGCACGTACTCGTGCTGCTCCCGTAGCTCTACGGCGCGCTCTGGGTCGCACTTCAGGTTGATGCTCCCGAAGGTCTCAATATCGGTGAGGGCAAACACTTTGCCACCTACTTTAAATACCAGGGTATCGGGGCCGAAGGGAGTTTCTTCGGTAACGCCGGCTTTCAGCAGACAGTAGTCGCGGAAATCTTCAATGTTCATATAGCCCAAAGCGCCCATCTCAGCCAATGACCAAGGTGGGCGCATAGTATGTGTAAGCGGAGAAACTTCAGGAGAGAGCTAACCTACCTACTAGCGAATAAACCAGCGGTAGAGCAGCACAATGAAACCAACCAGGAACATGCTCATGGAGAGCTTGTTGATGAAGTGCATCGTGCGCAGGTTGAAGTTAGTTTTACGGTTTGGATCATTCTTGCGGAAGAAATACCCGAAAACTGGACCGAAATCGAAAAGATCTTTAGTGCGCATGGTATTGTGGCTTATGGTATGCTAAGATAACACCTCGAAGGGCAGAATGATTTAGTCAGAACCTAAAAAGATCAATATTTTACTATGCTATTGATCAAGCAGTTAGCGCCTAAATTTATGGGTTAAATGTAGGTCCTTAGCCAAGCTATACCGCTTGCATCTGGCTTTAAATCAGCTGATACTGAGCGGCGAGCTTGATGAGAGAAGCGGTGTTGCTGACCCCAAATTTGGTGATAATATTCCGGCGATGCGTTTCCACGGTAAGAGCGCTCAGAAAGAGCTTCTCGGCAATATCGTGGCTGGTTAGGCCGTCGGCAATGAGGGCCAGCACTTCCTTTTCGCGTCGGGTCAGAACGGGGATTTCGGGGGCGGCGGGCGTGGGTTGGAGCAACAGCTCCTGCACTTCGTCGCTGAAGTATTTCTTGCCGGCGTGCACTCGCGTGATGGCCTCAGCTAGCTCCTCGGGGGAGGCATTTTTGAGCACGTAGCCCGCCGCGCCGTTCTGCATCATGCGCGTAACGTAGCTCTTCTCGTTGAGGGTGGTGAGGGCCAGCACGCGCAGCGTAGGGTACGCTTGGGTTAGCTGCAGGCATAAGTCAACGCCGTTTTGGTCGGGCAGGTTGATGTCGAGAAGCAGTACATCGGGCACGTGGGCCTGCAGGGCGGTGAGCACCTCGGCGGCCGTGGTGCAGGTGCCGGTTACTGCCACAAACTCCAGTGGTTCCAGCAACACCCGCAGGCCTTCCAGCACCATGCGGTGGTCGTCCACGAGCATCACGTCGATGGGTTTCATAGGCTATGATCTTGATTTTGGGCGGGAATGGTGGTAGTGGGTGCCAAACTGAATTCCAGCGTTACGGAGGTGCCCTGCCCCGGCCCCGACTGAATATCGAGATGGGCGTTGAGGTAGCTGGCACGCGACTGAATGCTGCGGAGGCCTACGCCCGCGCGGGCCGCTGCAGGCTGAAAGCCCCGGCCATCGTCTTCCACTACCAGCTGCAGCTGGGTATCGTGGCGCATGAGCTGCACAATTACGGAGCGGGCTTGCGCATGGCGAATTACATTGGTGAGCAGCTCCTGAGCAATGCGGAATACCACTACTTCGGTGCGTTGGTCCAGGCGTTCGTCTAGGCCATGCACCTGGAATTGTACTTGCAAGGCCCCGGTTTGCTGGGTAGCATCGCAGACATCGCGCAGGGCCTGCACCAGCCCAAACCGGAGCAGCGTTTCGGGCATCATGTTGCGGGCCACTCGGCGCAGCTCACTAATGGAGCTGTCAAGGTGCTCAACGGACTGCGTGAAAAAGCGCGCTGATTCGTCGGGCAGCACTACCCTTCCGCCCAAGGCCCCGAGGTAGAGCCGCACGGTGGAGAGCATACCGCCTAAGCCATCGTGCAAGTCGCGGGCTAGGCGGCTGCGTTCTTCCTCTTGGCCCTGCAGCATAGCCTCGGTTTTCAGCAGTACCTTTTCCTGCTCTAGTTGCTGAATCTGCTGGCGCTGCAGCTCTTGGCGCTGGCGGATGAGCCGCTGCCGATGCCGAACCAATACTAGGCCTAGGCCACCTACCACGGTTAAGGCCGCTACTAGCCCCAGGTACAAGGCGTTTAGCTGGCGCTGCTGGGCCAATTCGTGCTGCTGCACGGCCTGCTCCCGACGCAAGCTGATTAGCTCTTGCGCTTGTTGCTGGGTTCGGTATTTGGTCTCCAAGGTGTTCACCCGAGCCCGAACGGCGGCATTGGTCAGTGTGTCGTGCAGCGCTTGAATGCGCTTTTGATAGCGCAGGGCCTGCAGCCAATCGGTGGCGCGCTCTTCTAAAGCAGCCAAGGCCTCTAGATTACTGAGCTGCTGCTGCGGGTCGCCAAGCTCTTCTGCCAGGGCCATGCTGCGCTGCATACGCGCCCGAGCTTCGGCCAGGTTCCCGGCCTGCTCGTCTACCTGGCCTAGCCCAAAGAGCAGCTTAGCCTGATAGCCTACCGCACCCTTGCGAGAAGCAAATTCCAGAGCCTGTTTAAATGCCTGCCGGGCCGCCTGCAACTCCCCTTGCTGTAAATAGTACTGGCCTAGCGTGCCATAATACTCGCCCGTATACAACTCCGCCTGCGGCATGAGGCGGCGTGCTTGGCTCAGCTGTACCCAGGCACTATCAAGTTGGCGGTTTTGCAGATGCAGGCCGGCCAGCTGCAGATACACCGGCACCAAGGAAGGTTGCGGTCTGGCTGGGAGGCGCACGGCTACTGCCCGCCGCCAGTAGCGGGCCGCTTCTTTCGGTTGGTTTAGCACCAGAAAGCTGTTGCCGAGGTTGCCGTAAACTGTTTGCAGCGTGACATCGTCGCGTAGGCGCAGCAGGTACGTGCTGGCCCGGAGGTACTGCTGCACTGCTTGCTGGTACTGGCCTAGGCGGTCGTACACGTTGCCTTGGTTATTGGCCAGGGCGGCCAGCAGTTTGAGGTGGCGCGTGGAGGGCTGCCGCTGATATAGGTTCTCCGCCAGCACCAGCGCCCGGCCGTAATAGCGGGCGGCCAGGGCGTTGTCGTTGCGGATGTTGGCTAGGGTGCCCAGCTGCATATAGGCGTGCGCCTGCCCGTAGAGGAAGTGCGCCGCAGTACTCACTTGCAGCCCCTGCCGAGCGTACTGCCCCGCCTGAGCGGTGTCGGAGGCGGTGCTGGCAATTGAAAGGCGCACGGCTACCTTGGCCCGCTGGGTATCGGAAGTGGCGGTTTGCAGCTGGTGTAGCAGGCTATCGGGCACTAGTTGCGCAGTGGCAGTACTCGTTAGCAGCCACATGCCAAGCAGCAGGAGCCCATGCAAGGCACGCGAGCGGGCCCGGACAGCAACAGCGCATAAAGGGAAAGACAGCAGCAACACGTAGCAAACTTGCTCAGGATTTTGCACTAAAAAGCCACCTCGACAGAAATTACTGGTTTCCTGGTAGAGGCAATTACTGCTTTCCCGCGATTTCCTGGTATCGGGCGCTCTACCACCTTTGTGTCAGTTATGTTTCCCACCGGGAAAGCGTCTATTGCTAGTCGACTGTTCTTCTATGTTACTGCTATGAAAAAGCCCCCGCTTACGTCCTAACGGAATAATGTGGGGGCTTTTCTCTTGTTATTTAAACCGGCACTGGCCTAGAGCGTGAACAGGCGGCACGTAGAACGCCATGTTGAATGGAGGCGAAGCATCTCACATGCTTGTGTAAGCACGTCATCTAGAGCAGAGCGAAAGATCTTATCAGGTTTGAACGACTGGCCTAGCATCTCGTGCTGCAGTGAGAAGATCCATTGCTCTGCTCTAGATAACGTGCTAGTGTGCTGAGTTACCACTGTACCGTCAGCCCGCGAGATTTCTCGACAGGACAGACGCCAGTAGCTACTTGTAGCTCATAGTTATGTACCTGGCCTAGCACGCTTGCGCGGCAATTGCTAGCGGTAGAACTCCTCGATGCGCTGCTGGTTGTTTTGGGCAATAATTTTGCGCTTCACCTTCATGGTGGGCGTAAGCTCGCCCGATTCTACGCTCCAGAGCACTGGCAGCAATGATACCTTCTTGATCTGTTCCCACTGGGCAAAAGCCGCGTTGGCACGCTGCACAAGCTCCTCGTAGAGCTGCTGCACCTGGGCGTGGGCCGCCAGGGCCGCATCGGATAAGTCGGTGGGGATGCCGCGGTTTTTGGCCCAGGCTCGCAGCTCCTCAAAAGCTGGCACCAGCAAAGCCGCCGCAAACTTCTGCCCCTCCCCAACTACCATGCACTGCTCCACCAGCGGCGACTCCGCCAGTTTCGATTCCAGGGGTTGCGGGGCCACGTATTTGCCGTTGGAAGTTTTAAACATTTCCTTCTTGCGGTCGGTGATTTTCAGAAACTTACCCTGCACAAATTCTCCGATATCGCCGGTGTGCATCCACCCATCGGCGTCAATAACCTCGGCGGTCAAATCGGGGCGGTTGTAGTAGCCCTGCATCACGGAGGGCGAGCGAGTCAGGATTTCACCGTCGGCGGCCAGCTTCACTTCCACGCCGGGTATTACCGGGCCCACGGCCCCAATGAGGTTGCCGCTAGCTTCGGGCTGGCTGGCCGCAATTACCGGCGAGGTTTCCGTCATGCCGTAGCCCTCCATCACCCGAATACCAGCCGCCCAGAACACCCGCGCCAGGCGAGGCTGCAGGGCGCCGCCCCCGCTCACAATGTAGTGCACCTGCCCGCCCATCGCCTCACGCCACTTACTGAAGATAAGCTTATTAGCCAGGGCCAACTGCGTATTGTACAAGAACCCTTGGTCTTGCTGGGTATCGTAGCGGAGGCCTAGGTCGAGGGCCCAGAAGAACAGCTTTTTCTTCACGCCCGTCAGAGTCTTGCCTTTCGCCACAATCTTGTCGTAGATCTTTTCCAGCAGGCGCGGCACGGTGGTAAACACCTGAGGCTGCACCTCGCGTAGGTTGTCGGCGATGCGCTCCACGCTTTCGGCATACCACACGCTGAACCCCAGCAGCAGATACAGGAAGGTGGCGGTGCGCTCAAAAATATGGCTCAGCGGCAGGAAGCTCAGGGCTTTCTGCCCAGCAGGCAATGGCAGATACCCGGTAAGGTTGCGGCAGTTGTGCAGAATATTTTCGTGGCTAAGCATTACCCCCTTGGGCCGCCCCGTGGTGCCCGAGGTGTAAATCAGGGTCAGTAGGTCGTCGGGCTGCACGGCCGCTTTTAGCTCCTCCAGGCCAGCAGCGTCCGCGGCCTGGCCTAGCGCCAGCAGCTCCTCGAAAGACTGAACGCCCGCTAGCTTATCAAAGGTGAAGATAAATTCTGGCCCTTCCGTAAGGCCCGATACGGCCTCTTGCACCCGGTTTAGCAGCTTCTGGTTTTCTACTAGCACTACTTGCACGCCGGCATCCTGGAAGATGTGGCGGTAGTCTTCCACCGTAATGGTGGGGTACATGGGCACGCTCACGGCCCCTAGTTGAGCAATTCCGAAGTCAGCAATTACCCACTCCGGGCGGTTGGCGGAAATGATGGCCACTTTGTCGCCGCGCCCGATACCCAAGCTCCGCAGGCCCAGGCTAACCTGCTGGCTGAGCTCCTGCACCCGTTGGGCACTCAGAGGCTGCCAGGTGCCTGCTTTTTTCTCCACCAGGCAATCAGCAGTGGGGTTGAGAGATACCAAATGGGTGAGCAGATCGAAGGTGCGGCGGATTTCCATGGGAGCGTAACAAAGGGCAGTGGCAAACAGATCAGTTGCCACCGCAAAAATAGCCCCTATTAGCGTCTGACGCGGGCCTAGGTCATAATTTTACCGGGTAACGCTGGCTACTTGGCACCTACTCTACCAGCGCCATCCAGGACACGCGCCATCCAGGCCCGCAACCCCGCCGGCGACTCTACTCTGATTCGGTTTCTGCTAACGTGCGACCTGAACGACACCCCTAGCACTCACTACGCCTATTCTAACGTGGGGTATCTGGGGTTCGTCTGCTAGGCCACTATAGCCGGTGCCATAGGAGTATTGCAACTTCTGCCAGCGTTGCGTTACCTTTTCGCCGAGCACGGATTATAGGCTCGCCCTCATCATGAAGAAACTTCTCCTCTCCTGCTTGCTGCTGACGGCCACGAGCGCTGCATTCGCCCAAACTGCACCCGCCGCTGAAACGGAAGCCGTCAAGAAAACAATACAGTCGTTTTTCGAGGGCATGCGCAAGGGCGACAGCACCCTAGTGCGGACCACGTTAGCTCCTGGGGCAGTATTCCACACGATCAGTACTCGAAACGGTCAAACCCAACTGCGCCCCGAGAACCCTTCGGCCTTTGTGAAGCAGGTGGGTACCCCGCACAAAGAGGTGTATGATGAGCGCATCACCTTCGACAAAGTTCTGATTGACGCTAATCTGGCGAGTGTCTGGACGCCGTACGAGTTTTACCTGGGCAACACCTTCAGCCACTGCGGCTATAACTCCTTCCAACTTGTGAAGCTGACCGATGGCTGGAAAATAGCCCACATCATCGACACCCGCCGCAAAGAAAAGTGTAAGTAGGCCATGACGGCTTTAGAAGGCCGGGATACGCTGCAGGGGCGAGTCGTCAACCTTCCAGCTATCCAGCTCAAACAGCTCGCCATCGGCGTCAGCATACAAAGAGGCCAGCACGGCTACGCCATCGGCATCGGTGTACCATGTGGTGGCCAGCAGGTGGCCTAGGCGCCGGTTCTGCTTGCCGCTTACAAACTGCAGGCTGCCCATCCCACCATCCTCCAGCTCCTCGACCCGGGCGGTGGGCAGGCCTGCCAGCAGGCGCTCGGCTTCCGGCTTGCCCCGAAGCATATACAGCAGCAACCCAAGCTCGGGGAGTGTTAGCAGACGAGTAGTCATGGCCACGGAGCCACTTCCATTGATACCGGAAGCAACACCTATGCTTACGGCTTTGGGGCGCCAAAGTAAATGGGAAGCCTCACCTGCGATACTCGCCCTACTTAAACCGGGCCAGCAGAATTTTTAGGAAGCTGCCACTTTCGGTGAGCAGTATTCTAGGGTTCAGCTGGGAGAAGATGATGCCGGGCTTAAGCCGTACGGGCACGGCCTTTACGCGGAGGTTAGCGGCGGGCCGAGAAGCCAGGAAAATGAACTCCAGATCGAACAGATAACGGTCAATCTGCCCGCGCAAAAATACCTCCCGCCCCCGCTGGTTGAAGCCCTTGAGCCCACACTGGGTATCCGACACGGCCAGCCCCAGCAGAAAGCGCGTGCTGCGGCGGAGCGCTTTGGAGATAAATACCCGGCCCGCCGGCACGTGGGCGTAGTAGGCCTCATCGCGGGTACCTACGGCCACGTCGCACTGCCCGGTGCGCAGGGCCTCATACACGTTGGCTACGCTGGGCTCCTCGTACGGAAAGTCAATGTCGGTGAACAAACAGATTGGCTCCTTTACGTGCTCCATGCCAGTGCGTAGCGCGTATCCCTTGCCCCGGTTGATGGGGTACGTGAGGTAGGTGAAGTGCGGCAGGCGCTCCTGCAGGAACTTTACATCGGCGGCCGTCACGGCGGCACTACCATCATTGATGACGTACAGGTGCACTGGCGCTACCTCAGCAGGAAGCAGGGCCTGCAACCGTTCCAGACTTTCCAGAATATTGGTAGTCCAGTGGGCGGGTGGGTTGTAGCAGGGCAATACCAGCGCTACTGGCGCAATAAGGTCAGGCGTCTGACTCAAACGAGGGAAAACTAGGAGCGGAAAATTCTGACAAATATCCGCTAATTGTTTCAGCTACCGATGAGCCTGACGGAAAACCTGGCGAGTAAGCGGCAGAATGTTTCGCCAGCTTTCCTTCCGACCGCGGCAAGGTATCTAGAGTAATGGATCAGAGGGCTAACCTAGATTCCTTGTTTTGGTCGGAACGGTACTGGTGGTAAATGCGGGAATACTGGCCTAGCGCTTTCCCAGCAGTACGATATCGGGTACTTCCAGCACCTTCCGCAAATAGCCGCGCTGCGCTACACGAATCATTGCCTGGCCTAGCTCCGTGAGCGTTGAGGCATAATTAGGCGTAACAGTCCGCAACACCGGGAACAGCCAACCAAAATACTTGTAGTACGACAACACGTGCTGCTGACCTGGGGTAGCGCGCAGAAAGCCCGGCCGAAACATATAGGCATCCTGGAAGCCCAGTTTCAGCAAGGTATTCTCCGTTTCGCCCTTTACACGCGCCCACATTTGGCGGCTTTTCAGGGTGCCATCGGTGCCCGCGCCCGACACGTAGCAGAACGTGAGGGCGGGGTTGCGGGGCAGCAGCGTTTGGGCGAAGTGCAGGGTGAGGTCGTAGGTCAGGCGGCGGTACTCCGGCTCCTTCATTCCCACCGACGACACGCCCAAGCAGAAAAAGCAGGCGTTGTAGCCCGTGAGATGGTCGGCAATGGGTGCCAGGTTCTGAAAGTCGCTGTGCAGGATTTCCCGCAGCTTGGGGTGCGAGATGCCGCTGGGCTTGCGGCTAATGGACAGTACCTCTTCCACCTCAGAGTGGCCTAGGCACTCAAGTAGTACTCCCTCTCCCACCATCCCAGTGGCTCCGGTTACGATTACGCGTAGTTTCATGGAGAAGTAGACGGATGAGCGGCGCGGATGTTTTAAGCCTTTGTCTCAAACGTGTTACCGACCAAACTTAGCCGATTGCATTTTTCGCACTCTATTTTTAATGGAGCAAGATGGTCAATGAATAAATTGACGATGTAGGTTGTGCCATCCTCTGAGGCTGGTTGCTTTATACAGCTAAATTCATCTATCCGTAAACCTAAACTAGTGTATTTTTTTCCTGCCAGAATAGTATCTATTACAGCTTGAACTTGTTGAATGTCCTTTTCATTTTTTATGCCAGAGATAATTAGCTGCCACCACCCTACTTTCTTATCTACTTGTCTTTCCCAAATAATAACTTCCAGTCGGCCTCTTGTAGCATCAAACTTAAATCGATCTATAACGGCATCATGTAATGAATTAGTCACCATATACTCAATAATACTCGCATAAGCACTCTTACAGTCACCGCACCCATTTGGTTTCTACCCCATTTTTCAGAAATGAAATTTAGTTTAAGTCACTTGAGTAGGCCACTGAATTTATATCCTTAGCCCAATCAATTACCTGATACGTTCCATTATCCAGATTCAGTTCGACTAACATTTCTCTGCGGGGCCTAACGTATCCATCGGTTACGGAGATGAAAAGAAGCTTCCTATCGGCATACGCTATTAATTCAGGCGGCCAGCCCCCTCGCTTAGGATCAGGATAATCTGCCTTATCTGTTGTTTACTGCCCGGGTTTAAAAACATATATGGCACCAGTACCATACAAAACTACCTTGTAATCAGCAAGCTGGATATAATCTATGGGAATATATTGTCGACTTGGATTTGCAACTGAATCGAAAGAAATACCTCGTCTTGGATAATCCAAGTAAATCCAGCCGCGCTGTGCTACAAATTCAGTTTGGATTCGAGTTTGTGCAAATGCATTAACACTACTTATTACTAATATTAAACATTTTACGATAATTTTCATATATTAATATATAATTTATTAATAAGGCTCTAATGTTAATTTATTAATACATTTAGCATAAAAAACATTAGAGGTGAAAAATTTATGAAAAAATTTTTATATAATCCGATTTATATTGCCCTTCAGCAAGCAGGATTTTAATTACCAATATCACAAAATATATAGCACTAATTAAGAGAGCAAACATTACGAGTGCGCCGTTGGCAGCTCCACATGAATTTGGATAGGCACTTGCACCTGGAGTAAACCAATTAACTAGTAATGCCCACTGAAAAAAATACAGGCCTACAAAAACAAAAGAGAGCATGTGCCGGCCCACCATATCCAAAAGCTTAGAATTTGCTAGTTGTGTGGGTATTTATCCGCGAAAAGCAGCGAGGTAACCTTATTAATCCTTCCTTTGGAATAGATCAACATGGTTACCTCACTGCTTTTTATACCTATAGGATCTACCCTATCACCGGCTCCTCTAAAAACACAGGCTCAATCCACTTGCCATCCTCGCGCATGAGGTCGATGAGCTGGTCTACGGCTTGTTCTTCGGGTACAGACTTCTTGATGACCTCCTGGCCTCGGTAGAGGGCAATTTTGCCTTTGCCCACGCCCACGTAGCCGTAGTCGGCGTCGGCCATTTCGCCGGGGCCGTTCACAATACAGCCCATAATGCCGATTTTCACGCCCTTGAGGTGGTCGGTGCGCTTACGGATCATGGCGGTGGTTTCTTGGAGGTCGAACAGGGTACGGCCGCAGCTGGGGCAGCTGATATACTCCGTTTTGGACATGCGCGTGCGGGCCGCCTGCAGAATCCCGAAGCTGAGCTGATTGAGCTGGTCGAGGGTCTGGAGCCACTCCTCCTTGCTACGCTCGGGCAGCAGCTCGGTGCTCAGTACCACCCCGTCGCCGAGGCCATCGAGCAGGAGGCCTCCCACGTCGGTGGCGGCGTAAAGCTGCGTTTGCTCGGGCGTGAGCACGGGGTACTGGCGAT
The DNA here is from genome assembly GCF_004745865.1 of Hymenobacter wooponensis. Lineage (GTDB taxonomy): Bacteria > Bacteroidota > Bacteroidia > Cytophagales > Hymenobacteraceae > Hymenobacter > Hymenobacter wooponensis. The sequence continues at coordinate 66,369 of NZ_SRKZ01000010.1, forward strand.
TAATGATAACCGGGTTGGTTATCTTCTTGTCAATCAGCCGGAAGAAGGCCCGCCGGATTTCCGGCATAGCGTGGGCGTTATCGGTAGAAAGAATGAGCACGGCCGTAGGGTCGGCGTGGAGCAGGCCTAGCGCTTCTTCCGTCAATGAAGCCAGATTATGAAACACGAAGTTTAGCTCCGGGTGCCGCGCCTCCGAGGTGGCAAACTCCGCCGCCATGAAGGCTGGGAAGTGGTCAGAGCGCTGGCCGCCATCCACCCAGGCGGAGAAGTCCACTACTTCCTTCAAGCCATTGGGCAGCATGAACGGAATTGGGCGCTGGCCCGAGTACACGTAGTCGGCCCCCAGATCATTCATCTGGAACTTGTCGAGGAAGGCTGAGTACAGGTGGCCTACAGCGCGTAAGTCGGCGTACTCCAGGCCGGGCAGGCGCGAGAGGTCAGCCATTACGCGGGGCACGTTCTGCCCGCCCAGGTTCAGCACCTCGCGGGTGGCGCGGCGGTGGTACTGGAAGGGGTCAATCGGCGACAGATCAGCATCGGCCGTTACTACCGCGGCGGTTTCCGACTGGCCTAGGGCTGCGTTGTTAACCACAGCGGCCGTAAAATCAGCGGCTAGCGGGGCAATAGGCTTGGCTTCAGCGGCGCGGTTGGTGTACCGGTCGATGAGGGCCTTAGCAACGGGGGCTTCGGCTTCGGGGGCTTCGGTGAGTGACACGCGCACGGTGTCGCCGAGGCCGTCTTCCAGCAGCGTGCCAATGCCCACGGCGCTCTTGATGCGGCCGTCTTCGGCTTCACCGGCCTCCGTTACGCCCAGGTGCAGCGGGTAGGGCTGCAGGCCTTCTTCGTCCAGCTTTTGCACCAGCAGGCGGTAGGCCTGTACCATTACCTGGGTGTTGCTGGCTTTCATGCTCAGCACCACATCGTAGTAGTTCTCCTCCTCGCAGAGGCGCAAAAACTCCAGCGCCGATTCCACCATGCCCAGCGGAGTGTCGCCGTAGCGGCTCAGAATCCGGTCGGACAGGGAGCCGTGGTTGGTGCCGATGCGCATGGCGGTGCCGTACTGCTTGCAGATCTGAACCAACGGCCGGAACCGCTCCCGAATGCGTTCCACCTCGGCGGCGTAGGTAGCATCGGTGTATTCAATAATGTCGAACTTCTTCTTGTCGGCGTAGTTGCCGGGGTTCACACGCACTTTCTCCACGATGCGGGCGGCCAGTTCGGCGGCGTTGGGTGTGAAGTGAATGTCGGCAATGAGAGGCACGTTGCAGCCGCGCTTGCGCAGCTCCTTCTTGATTTCCAGCAGGTTCTGGGCCTCCTTCACGCTGGGCGCCGTGATGCGCACGTACTCGCAGCCCGCTTCCACCATGCGCAGCGTCTGCTCCACTGAGCCCAGCGTGTCCATAGTGTCCACGGTGGTCATGCTCTGCACCCGAATGGGGTTGAGCCCACCCATGGGCAGGTCGCCAATCTTCACTTCGCGGCTGAGACGGCGCTTATACTCGGTGAGGCTGGGGCAATACGTTTTATTCATAACCCAAAGGGGAGCGTTTTTCAGAAGAGTAACAAAGGTAACGGAAGGTTTGTGCGCAACATACGTACCACGCGCCGTAGTGCCGGTGTTATATCTTGTTAACATAAAAACGAGGTAGAGACGCAATATTTTGCCTTTCGGCGCGTGCTGAGGCTGCTCACCCTGCTATTCTAGGCCAGTCGCTTAGATGTAATCATTCAACAAGGAGACTCCAACAATTGCGTCTCTACCCATTCCCAAGCCAGCCGCTGAGCCCCCTTCGCAACTTATGACCAGTTGTTGCTGTCTTTAGCACACCTACTTTCCTTCTCTCCTAACATGAAGCAATTGAAATTCCTTGCGCTGGCGGCGGCCCTCCTGTTTGCTCTGCCTGGCCTAGCACAACAAGTCACGGTCATAAAGCTGCCGGAGCTGCAGAAGCGCCTAAGCCGCCAGAACGATACCACCTACGTGGTCAACTTCTGGGCTACCTGGTGCGCCCCCTGTGTGAAAGAGCTACCTCATTTCGATCAGCTCAGCACCACCTACGCCAAGCAAAAGGTAAAAGTGCTGCTGGTGAGCATGGACTACGCTTCTCAGCTCGACAAAAAAGTAAAGCCCTTCGTGCAGAAGCGGGGCCTGAAGTCGGAAGTGGTGCTGCTGAATGAGCCCGACCCGAACTCCTGGATGGATAAGGTGGATTCTAAATGGACGGGGGCCTTGCCCTTTACCATCATTGTGAACAAAGCCCGCAACATGCGCACTACCTTCGAGCAAGAACTCACCGCCGAGGAGTTGAACAAGCAGGTTCAAGCCTTTGTAAAGTAGCGGGCATTTCGTAACATACTGTTATTCTGACAAGAGGGAGAAAGCTGCGTTACTCTCCTGACGATTAGCCCAGGTTCCTCCTTCATCGGAAGGATACTTCTTCACTCATCCACTTTACCTCTTTGCCTTATGAAAAAGCTACTTCCGTTTCTGGCTGCTTGCCTGGTATTGGCGTTGAGCAGCTTCATCGTACTTCGGCCGGCTGCGGCGGGGTATCAGGTGGGCGACAAGGCCACCGATTTCAAGCTCAAGAACGTGGATGGAAAGATGGTTTCGCTGGCCGACAATAAGACGGCGAAGGGCTACATCGTGGTGTTTACCTGCAACACCTGCCCCTACGCCAAGGCCTACGAGCAGCGCATTATCGACTTGAATACCAAGTACGCCAGCCAGGGCTACCCCGTAGTAGCCATCAACCCCAACGACCCTGCCGTGGCCCCCGGCGACTCCTTCGCTGACATGCAAAAGCGGGCCAAGGAAAAGAGGTACGCCTTCCCTTACCTGCAGGATGAGACCCAGCAGATTGCCAAGGCCTACGGCGCCACCCGCACGCCCCATCTCTACGTGCTCACCCGCCAAGGCAACGGCTTTGTAGTTAGCTACATTGGCGCTATCGACGACAACTCCGAGGATGCCAGCCAAGTGAAGACCAAGTATCTGGAAAACGCCATGGCCGATATTATTGCCGGTAAGCCCGCCTCACTAAATTCTACCAAGGCTATCGGCTGCACCATTAAGTGGAAGCGGGCCTAGGCCACTCAGCACTTGCCCCACTAAAAAAAGCCCGCTGTACAGCGGGCTTTTTTTTAGTGGCTGGTTCAGCTCCCTAATTAGAAGAGAGATGCAATCCGGCTGAGCAGGATAAAGCATTGGGCTAGTCTACTCCCGCACGGTATTCTGAACGGAGCGAACCGTACGTAGACGTAATCAAGATTCTGACCACGACTGAACGACTGGCCTAGAACGACCTGTACTTGACGTGGTAAGCTTTTTCCTTCGTCAGACGACGTGCATGGATAAAATGCGTAGATGTAATGCGCAGCTGTAAAGGAAATTACTCAATCAAGCTGCTACTCTTCGGCGCGGATAAATACGTCTTCCAGCGTGATAGTTTGTACGCCAGGGGTGTCGTCGAGGGCGGCGTTGATCATGGCTTGAGCAACGGTGCGGCCGTGAATGGGGCGATACTGCCGCAGCACTGGCACCTGGCCTAGCAGGCTACCCAGGGCCAGGCCTATCCGCTCGCCGGTACGGGGCTCCTTTCGGGCGCCGGCCAACATCCCGGGCTGCAGCACCCGGATGCGACGGAAGGGAAGTTTTTTAACATCCCGCTCTAGTTCTCCCTTCATCCGGCTGTAGAAGATCATGGAATGAGCATCGGCGCCGGCCGAAGAAACCAGCACCAGAGCTTCCACTCCGTGCTCGGCGGCGGCCTGGGCAGCGCGGTACTGGTACGTATAGTCTATTTCATACTGAGCGGCTTGGCTGCCAGCCTGTTTGAGCGTGGTACCAAGGGTGGAGAATAGCACATCCCCGGTTAGCAGCTCGCTCCACTGCTGGGGCTGCTGAAAATCAACTAAGTGTTCTTGCAGCTTGGGGTTTTGATAGCCCGTGGGCCGACGGGTAAACACTTTAATGCTAGTGAAACGGTCGTCGAGGAGTAGCTGCCGGAGCAAGTAGTCGCCGACTAGGCCCGTAGCTCCAATCAGTATGGCTGTTTTCATTAGTAGGTAGTTGGTGAGCAAGCAATAGCTGAGCTTAAAAGCTGTGTAAGTTCTGCGTTACACTGTTGCAGCTACCGCCGCTAACAAAACGCGCTTCAAGCTCAACCGTTGTACGGTTACGCTTGAGTTTCGGTAGGGTTTACGCAATCTGCCTCTGCTCCTCCTCGTGCGCTACTTCCAGCACCAGCTTCCCGATGTGGGTGCTGCTTTCCAGCAGCTGGTGCGCGGCGGCCGCTTCATGGAGCGGAAACGTGCGGTAAATAACCGGCCGAAACTTACCCGCGGCCAGCAGCGGCCACACCCGCTGCTCTACGGCTACGGCCAACGCCGCCTTGAACTCCGCAGAACGGGGCCGCAAGGTGCTGCCCGTAATGGTGAGGCGGCGGGCCATTACCTCCAGGGCGTTAAACTCAGCTAGGCCACCCTGCATAGCATTGATGAATACCAGTCGGCCATCGGGGCGTAGCAGGCGCAAGTTTTTGGGCGTGTAGTCGCCGCCAATCATGTCCAGCACCACATCCACACCCTCTTCGGCCAGCACCTGCTCAAAGTCGGCTTCTTTGTAGTTGATTACCACATCGGCCCCTAGGGGGCGCAGCGCCTCACACTTCTCGGCGCTGCCGGCGGTAGCAGCCACGCGGCTGCCCAGGGCATGCGCCAGCTGAATGGCGGTTATGCCAATGCCACTGCTGCCCCCATGCACCAGCAAGGTTTCGCCGGGCTGCAAGGCTCCGCGTTGGAATACGTTGTGCCACACAGTGAACACAGTTTCGGGCAGGGAAGCGGCTTCAATCATGCTCCAGCCCTCGGGCACCGGCAAGCAATGTCCCGCATCAACCACGGCATACTCAGCGTAACCGCCGGCCGCCAGCAGCGCGCACACCGCGTCGCCGGGCTGCCAGCGCGTTACGGCGGCACCGCACTGCTCTACGCGGCCCGCTATTTCCAGGCCCGGCACCATACCCACTACATCGCCGCTACCGCGGTACTTGCCCTGGCGCAGGAGTACATCGGGGCGGTTTACGCCAGCAGCTTCTACCCGCACCAGTACTTCGTGCGGCGCTGGCTGGGGCTTTGGGGCATCTTGGAGTTGTAAGACATCTGGCCCTCCGGGCGCGGAAATCGTAATATGTTGCATAAGGAGCGGGTGAGGGCACGCTCAGTTCAGCGCGCCTGTTTACCAGGACGCTAAACTGGCCCGGGTGGTTAGGCTCCGCTCCCACATTAACCATATTTTACGGGTTGCCGTACACATACTGTCGCGCTTACTTCCATGAAAAAAGTTTCGTTTCTGCCCCCGCTCCTCCAGGCTGCCCGAGCTACTGGCCTACGCGCCTGGCAAACAGGCCGGTTATTTCAGCGTGCAGTTCGCACCGCTCTCGACTCCGTGCAGGATGTGCTTAGGGCAGAGGTTCAGAAGGGCAACGCACAACTAGTGGTTGACTTTCTCAGCAATAAAGCCCTGCCCGCGGCTCGTGCGCTGCTGCTGGAGCGCATGGCCACTCGTTTGCTCGTGCGGCTAGGCCTGCGCGGAGTACTGGCTTCGAGCGTGGTGGGCTGGGTGTTACCCTTTGTGGTGGAGCAGCTGATTAAGGTGGGGCACCGCACTGGCCTCTTCGAGAAAATCCGCACTAACGCTACGGTCACCGACACGCTGCGCCGGCTCGATGAGCTCAAGCAGGCCACTTGGAAAGCCCTAGCTCCCGATCACGGCACCGGTGCCGAGGTGCTACCCGACGACACCGAGTTGCCCCGACAGCTTTCGGCCTGAAAAACCCGAAGCGGGCGCTTAAACACCTGTTTTCACCGAAAAATTCCTCTTCTAAACTATACTTCATTTGGCCCCTTTTTTACCTGAAATTGACAATCCAGTTCCCTTAACCAAGTCGTAGGTGGGGCCAATGAAAAAGTCAGTCTCCTCCTTTCCGACAGATCCCACCCAGGTTTCTACCGTGAGCAAGGCGTTACGCGAGCTTTACCGGAACGCCCGCCACATTTACCACTCCGACCCATACGCTGCCGCACGGCTGGCCCGCATTGCCGACCAGGCCGAGTACTTTTTGCAGGCGTGGCCCGAAGAGCAGTGGCCTACATCATTGCACAGCCAGCAGCCGTTGCCTAGCCGCCATGTGTTACTGGCCTGGGCAGCCAACGCCAAGCGTGATGCTATTGCCTTCAGCCTGCAACCGGAAAGTGCCTGGTCGTACGCGCACTGGCGTCGCATTACCACCACTCTACTCGCTGCTCTGGCTCCATTTTCCTAGGAGTGACAGCCCAGACTCTGCCGGTTAGCATACCGTAAACGTCGAGGGTGCGCGGAGGCAAAGCACCTCTAGTACTGGCTAGTCACTTGACTATAACCACGTACTGGAAGTGCTTTGCCTCCGCGCACCCTCGACGTTTTATTTGTTACTGTCTCACCCCCGGCAATATCCTACTGAAGGAGTTTTACTTATTAATATATTCGCTTCTGCTATTACTTACTTAATTCTGGTGCAGTAAGCCATACTGCCGCTATGTAATCAGCCGGGGCATTCAGACGTCCTCCTGATTATATCAGTACTTATTATGTTACTAGAGTATCCTTTACCAGCTTATGAACAGGTTACACTACCTACATATAATAGTGGCCTAGCGACTATTGAGCGAATAGTACATTGGCTTTTTGCTAACTGGATCATGCTTGACGCGGCAATGCTTGTGCTGCAGCTGCTCAGGAGAATAGGCACCGCGTTCAGCTTTCTCTTGCTCCGGGTGGAGCGGCTATTTCTTCACATATTGACCTTGGGCTACACCCTCTGGAGGTGGTCGCGCGAGCAAGACCGGCACTACCACCAGCTCTGGCTAGGCTGGCCGCGGCTTTCGTACTCTCTGGGTCTCACGCCTCTTTTGTGGGCTGAAGGTGGCACGCTATATGTCAGCCCTGCACGTTATAGAGGCTTTCGTTCGTCATAAAAGGGCCGCCTCTCTCGTTATGCTGGTGGCCGTTGGCCTTATGCTCCTCCTAGCCCCTAGTATCATGTACACCCTAGATAGTAAGGCCCAACCTAGTGAATTTGGTTGTGTTCACTATACCATGTCGTGGGGAGTGGCCACCCTTCCCACCGTCGGCTATGCCGATCTTATTCTGCTTACGTCCGCAGACAAGGAACTCAGCGGTCTACTTGCCATCCTAGGCCTCTTCGGTATGTGCAGTGGCCTTTTGCTCTCTGTTTTCAGCAAGCAGCAGCAAGAAGAGCAGACCACAGAATAGGGCTACAACTTCTATCTACTCCTTCAGAAGCCGTAACCCTCTAGCTCCAAATCTCGAACTTCATCCCGCGACTATTCGCGTTGTAGTCGCGCCTTACTTAATTACTGGTTCTCCCACTGTATGCTCCTGCTCACCGCTCTGTCTTCCGTAAGCTTTTATCTGCACAACATCGGCTGCCGGGCCTTAGAAGCTAGATGGAGTGACCATGGTGGCAGCGAGTCCTTTCGGGAGGCTGTTCTGGAAGGTCTGGCTTTGGCCCGCCAGTACCAAGCCGAGTGCTGGATAGCCGATGACCGGCAGTTGGGTCCTATGCAGTCCGCTGATCTGGAATGGGTGGCTACCGACGTACTGCCAGCCCTAGCCGAATGCGGTGTTCGTCGCCTTGCCATCATCGAGTCTGATGACCTACTTAACCGGGAGTTGATTGAGGAGGCCTACTCCCCGCCCCTCGACACGCTACCCATCGAGGTTCGCCATTTCACTGATTTGCCCACGGCCCGCGCCTGGGCCTGTAGCAAATAGTTCTTTAGCGTTATTCTTTGCCAGGCAGTTGCAGCCCCAGCAACTAGGTTGTTTCTGTTGTATTATTCTCTATTTGTGTATTCTATGAAGCGCTTACCTTTCTTGCTTCTCTTGGCTATTGGCCTAGCCCCTCTTGCATCTTGGGCGCAGGCTCCGGCGGCTACTACCCCCGCAGCAGTGGCCTACGAGTACGAAACTGCTAGCATTAATAAATGGGATACGCGAGAGTGGCGCTTGATCGATACCGACCCTACGCATTCCCGTAGCCAGTGGTATGTCCAAAATGAGCGGGGCAAGGACCGGCTCTGGAAGTCTCAGGCCGAAGTACTCAACTACCTGGCCAGCCAGGGCTGGGAAATCCTCCCGCTGGGCGTAAGCCCCGACAATACCCTCTTTCACTATATGCTGCGCCGGCCCGCTAAGTAACTGCGCTTTACTACACCCAATCTAGCTCCTGCTCGTGGTCCTGTTGGCGCTGCCCTTACCTGTGGCAGCCGTCAACTGCCTGCACCACAAGATGATCCATAACTAGTGACAATTCGAGCATTTCTACTTTGGTAAAGTCGAAAAAGAGTAGATTTGAATCTATCTATCCTGCTTTATTGATGGCCACTGACGCCTTGCTTTCTCGCTTACAAACCCTCGGCCAGGAGCTGGAAGAAGACCACAGCGCCGGCGACGTGGGCAGCTCTGCCCCTCTAACCCAAGCCCGGGAGTTTCTACTTTTCCACTTACACCAAGATCCCACGCTGCCTTACCGAGGCGCGGAGCTACTAGATCTCCTGACGCCCTCTCCGCACATTCATTGGCGCTGGGAGCAGGAACGGGAACTTGTGCTGGAGGGCCTGACGCTGCTGCATCAGCTATGGCGCGGGCAACGACGCTAACTGGCCTAGCGGACCTGCTGCCAGATGATTCCGAGTATTACGTTGCGCTGTAATTTGAGCTCCTTCTGTACAAGACGCATATTTTGCAGTGGTGGGAGTTGCAGGTACTAATACTAAATCACAGCAGTTAATGATAGCCAATCCCAATTGTACAATTAAAAACGTAAACCCTATTTGGCTCTTTCTAGGCCAGGGCGAGATGTTTCTTAATGCGACTGAAGAGGTTCAAATAGTAGATACTAAGCGCGGAGGTTACCTATCAGACTGTGAGAACGATTTGCAAGTGGCCTACGATAAGATTGAGCAACCAAAGGCGCTGGTTGCGGCCCAGGACGATCTGATTGCAGCCAAGGAGGAAATGCTGACGCTGCGTGGACAGCATAACCATCCCAACTAATTTCTATGCCCCGCTATTTACACTCCCTCTTGCTAAGCCTGCTACTCTTGGTGGCTGCGGCCTGCTCAACGAAGGAAGTCCCCAAGCCAACACCTTCGTTGGAGGGTATTTGGGTGCAGACGCGTATGACAGAGTACGTTCCCTGCAGTAACTGCACGACGCAACGGTTTATACAGGACATAAATTATCCAGCTGGCGTACAGACTCTAACCATTACTCCGAACGAATATAAATTCAACACGGCACAGGGCACCAACACCTTTTCCTATGTCCGCCGCGGCGATACTCTGCTCATCACAGTCCCACTAGCTAGTGGCTCCATCACGAGCCGCACCAGCATTATTAACCTCAAGCCCAGCAGCTTGCACTTGCAGCAATATGCGCCTCGGGCCGGTACATCAGCCATCATAGATCAATACTTCACCCGCTAAGCTGACTCCCTTGAGAGCTGCCATGGGAGAACATGCCTACTAAGGATGCTTTTGTTCCAGCTAAGGAAGAATTGCTCGTGTTGTTGCGAGGCAGATAACTAGTCCGAAGTGATATGGCAGTTACCGTTCGCAAAAACGACGTCAGAGCGTCGAATCTGTACTTCATAAGCAGCTCAGTAGGCAATGTTGGCGCATTTATAGACCAGATATCAGTACTCGAAGCCGGTAGTTAAGCAATAGCTAAAGTCGCACTTACGGTTATTCTTATGGCTACCCTGCTATTTAGCATCGGCTTAAGAATTCGTAAAGGCTACTGGTTGGCTAAGATCGTCTTCCTCTTGTTGTTCGCCAGCACCATTTTCAGCTATGTAAATGAATTGCCTTACTAGGTTTCATTTCGTAGCCTAATGGGCTCAACTATCAACTTAGTAGATGCCTACGTAGCTGTCATCATCATCCGCGACCTGCTGCGCCGACCCAGCCACAAGGGCTTATGCGCAATAGGTAAAAGACAACATTACCCATAGCTAGAACTACTAGTCATAGCATAAGTATATAATCGCCAATATTTTTAGCAAAAACTAACTAGTGTATTTAGTGAATATTTTACTTATCATTTACTGAAATGAGGAGTACGAATAGATAAAGAATAAATAAGCAAAAACGCTTCTCACCCTAAAGCTACTAATCTTCGATTTTAGGTTGTAAACGCCCTTTTTATAGAATTGGGGGCGGGTGTTAATCTTTAGACTCAACTTTTTGCTCCGCTATTGCAACCAATTCATCCTCTAAGGGCTCTACTATATACACCTATAATTTATTTGTGATGAAACATATACTGGTTCCTTTCCTCGCCCTAGTTTCGCTAGCTTCCTGCCAAAAAGATGACTCGGCAGAGGTACAGGTTGGTGCGTATCCCCAAACGTGGCAGTTGGTTAAATCAACGTCATCTTGGACAAACAAGGTCTGGACGGGTGCAGAACTACCTTATCAAGAAAAGTACGTCTTCCAAGCCGATAGCACTTTTACCAAAACGCGCCAAAAAGGCGATCAGACGATTGAGGCGAGCGGTACGTTTTCTGTGCGTCCTTACGGCGGTAAACCTTATACCATTCTCACCTACAGCGCGGCCAGCGAGCTGATTGGCACGTGTTACTCACGGTCACTACGGGAGGACCTTGTGTTGACAGCAAGTGATACTCTTCGTAATACGTGGGAGGCCTGTGATGGTCCTCGGCTTGAATACAAGAGGGTGCAATAGCGTTACTGGAAGTGAACGGCTAATGACTGAGTAGTTGCTTGTAGCATTTTACAGTGCTCTCACTAATTCCCACTACTTACACATCTAGTGCACGGAACGACCTGCCGCAAGGGAGGTCTTTCTTTTTTAAGCCGTTCCTAATCCACACTTGTCGGCCGGCCCATATGCTTACCCTGGGCCTTGGCTAGCCCAATACCGGCTTGACGCTGCTGCCTATTACTCTCGCGCTCAAACTCCGCCAAGGCCGTGAAAACGGAGAGCACCATACGAACAGTTGGTGAGTTGGTGTCGATGCCCAGGTCCAGCGCCACGAAGCGGATATCATTCTTGCTGAAGTCGGCAATGAGTTGGGTGAAGTGAGCCGTGTTACGGCCGAGGCGCGAGAGCCAGTTCACCATGACGCAGTCGCCAAGCCGGAGCATGGTCACCAGCTTATCCAGTTCAGAGCGGCTTGTGCTGGCGCCTAATCGCCCACTGCTTGGGCACGCTCATGGCAATTTCCGTCACAGCTAGCATTTTCTGCAGCGTAATAGCCTCTTTGTAGAGCACCGTCTTTTTGCCGAGCAACGCCATCAGCGTGATGACATACTGCGAGTTCATGGCACAAAAAAAAGCCGTCCCCACCCGGAAACGGCTTTTTTGAAATCGCGGCGCGGAGAAAATTCCCACCCAACTCCGGCGCGACTCTGACTCTGGACTTAGTGCCGGAACAAAAGTTCGCGGTACTTTACCAGGGGCCAGTCCTCATCGGACACCATCAGCTCCAATTTATCAACAGAGCGGCGGATGGTGTCGAAATGTCCTTTGACGTTATCGCAGTAGGCAATAGCCCGCTCGCGTGTATCATCAATCTTGTTGGCAACTTTGCGGCTGTTCACCATCTCATCCACGTTGGTTTTGATGATGCTGATGTGTCGCGAAATGGCTTTGATAGTATCTACCGTTACCTGAGAGTTCTCATCGTCGAGGCCCAGCTCACGCAGGCCACGTACGTTGTTGATCAGTTTGGTCTGGTAGGCCACCGCAGTTGGAATGATATGGTTGATGGCCAAATCACCCATTACGCGGCTTTCAATCTGAATTTTCTTGATGTAGTCCTCCAGCAGAATCTCGTGGCGGGCGTGCAGCTCCACGTGTGAGAAAATGCGGTGACGCTCAAACAGTGTGGAAGCGTCTTCCTGAATTAGGGCATCTAAGGCCTGTGGTGTAGTTGGCACGTTTGCCAAACCACGCGCAGCAGCCTCTTCTTTCCATTCATCGGAATAGCCATTGCCCTCGAAACGGATGTTTTTGGAGCTAATCACGTATTCGCGCAGCACTTCCACAATAGCTACTTCCTTCTTCTTGCCCTGCTCGATCAGTGCATCCACCGACTGTTTAAAGTCGATGAGTTGCTCTGCCACGATAGCGTTGAGCGTAGTCATGGCCGAAGAACTGTTAGCCGATGAGCCAACAGCCCGGAACTCAAATTTGTTTCCAGTGAAAGCGAAGGGCGACGTGCGGTTACGGTCGGTGTTGTCGAGTAGGATGGCCGGAATTTTGTCGATACCCAGCTTCAAGTAGATATTATCACCTTTATCAAGCGGCACTTTGGCGGTGCGCTCCAACTCGTCCAGTACGGAGTCGAGCATAGAACCCACGAATACCGACATGATAGCGGGTGGTGCTTCATTGGCCCCTAGGCGGTGATCATTTGAAGCAGAGGCAATGCTGGCGCGCAGCAGATTGCCATAACGGTGTACGGCTTTAATAGTGGTGATGAAGAACGCCAGGAACTGGAGGTTCTCTTTGGGCCGGCGACCAGGAGCTAGCAGGTTTACGCCCGTGTCGGTGCTCATCGCCCAGTTGTTGTGCTTGCCCGAGCCATTTACGCCCGCGAAAGGCTTCTCGTGCAACAGCACTTTGAAATTGTGCTTGTCAGCCACACGCTCCATAATGTCCATCAGGAGCTGGTTGTGGTCAACAGCCAAGTTAGCATCTTCGAAGGTAGGCGCGCACTCAAACTGGTGTGGAGCTACCTCGTTGTGGCGAGTGCGCAATGGAATACCCAGCTTGTTCGACTCCTCTTCGAAGTCGAGCATGAAGGCATGTACACGAGCCGGAATAGAACCGAAGTAGTGGTCTTCCAACTGCTGACCTTTGGCCGGCGAGTGACCGAACAGAGTACGGCCAGTCATGATCAGGTCAGGACGAGCAACATACAGGGCCTTGTCAACCAAGAAATATTCCTGCTCAATACCCAGCGTAGTATGTACGCGCTGTACATCTTTATCGAAGTACTGACACACATCAACCGCCGCTTTTTCCAGCGAAGCTAACGACTTAAGCAGCGGAGCTTTATAGTCCAACGCCTCACCAGTGTAAGCCACGAAAATAGTGGGGATACACAAGGTTTTAGCACCAGCAGTTTCAATGATGAAGGCAGGCGACGTGGGGTCCCAAGCAGTGTAGCCACGGGCCTCAAACGTGTTGCGAATGCCACCGTTCGGGAATGAAGAAGCGTCGGGCTCTTGCTGTACCAGCGCCGAGCCTTTGAAGTTCTCAATCGGACGACCGTCAGAGTTCAGGTCAAAGAACGAATCGTGCTTTTCAGCAGTAGCACCGGTCAGGGGCTGGAACCAGTGCGTATAGTGCGTGGCACCTTTAGCCATCGCCCAGGTCTTCATAGCCGAAGCTACCGCGTCGGCTACGCTACGCTCTACGGGTGAGCCTTGCTTGATAGCAGCTTGCAGCTTTTTGAAATATTCACCGGGCATGGTGGCCCGCATGGCGTCGAGGTTGAATACATTCTTACCGAATGAGTCGGAGCGACGCTCCCCAGAAATAGCAACAGCCACCGGCTGCCGCTGATCTACTATTTCTAAAGCTTTAAAGCGAAGAGTTGCCATGCAATGAGTAACGTGAACAATTCAAATGGAGATCTGGAGCAAAGGTAGAGTTCTACACTAGATTTTTCCAAACACCCCCCTTCAAGATACAGGGGTTTTTCGATTAAAGTCACTCTTTTCTCCCTAAACCCCCATTATTTCTCGGGTATATTCACCGAAAACGATTGCTTTGTTACTATTTTATTGAGTTCTGGTCAAGTTCTCATGCAAGAAAGACTAGCTTGCTAGATCATCAGCTCCGATAAGCAACCCCGGCGTTGGTTCCGTTACCTTTGCCTTTGTGAAAACCCGCTTCGCGTTTCAGCCACGGTACTTTTTGTTTTGGCTGACGTACTTCGTGGCCGCTAAGGCCTTGTTTCTGCTTTATCATTACGCCAAGTTCCGCCTGCTGCCGGGTGACACGGGGCCGCGCATTTTTGGTTATGGCCTCCGGCTTGATGCTTCTACAACGGCCTACCTATGCGTGGTGCCCTTCTCCCTATTTGTGCTGGGCAGTCTAGCCGGGTCACGGTTTCCGCTGGAGCGCCTGATTCGTTTCTTTACGGCTGTGGCTGGTACTGTAGTCGCATTTTTCACGGTGGCCGACCTAGAGCTATACCGGGCCTGGGGCTTTCGGCTCGATGCTACGCCCCTGCAATACTTGGCCACTCCTGGCGAAATGGCCGCCTCCGCGGGTAGTGCCCCTGTCCTTCTCTTAACTGGGTTATTCGTAGGCCTACTACTGCTGGGCTGGGTTTTGTATAAACAGTTAGTAGGGCACATGCCGGCGCTACCTGCTACTTTCAGCCAGCTACGGGCTGGCTTGGCTGGATTCCTATACATCCTGCTGCTGGTAGTGCCCATGCGTGGAGGCGTGCAGCAAATTCCGGTTAACCAAAGCGACGTTTACTTCTCCGAGCAGCCCTTCGCTAACCACGCAGCGGTTAACGTGCTCTGGAATGTGACCAACTCGCTGCTTTTGCAAAACGCTGGTCCCAACCCTTACCAGTTCGTTGCCGATTCTACGGCTCACCGGATTGTGGCCGACCTGTACCAGCCTTCGCCTGACACAGTGCAGCTTTTGCTCACTCAGAAGCCAAATATCGTTTTCATTATTCTTGAAAGCTTTACTGGTAAGCTCGTAGGCCACCTAGGTGGCGAGCGAGGTGTTACGCCAACACTTGATAGCCTGGCGCGTACGGATGTGAGCTTCCGCCACATTTACGCTGCCGGCGACCGTAGCCAAAAGGGACTTGTGGCCCTGCTTTCTGGCTATCCTAACCAGCCTACTACCAGCATTATTAAATACCCACGCAAGACGGAGCGCTTGCCTCACTTGGCAAGGGTGCTGAAGAGCTCAGGCTATAGCACGGCTTATTACCACGGCGGGGAGCTAGCCTTCGCCAATATGAAAAGCTACCTCATGACTGCCGGCTATGCGCACCTCACGGAACGTGGCGATTTTGCGCCCAAGGACCAAAACTCTAAGTGGGGTGCCCACGATCATGTGCTGCTAACCCGCATGCTACGCGAGCTACCTCAGCAGCGCCGGCCTTTTTTCGTGACGGCTTTTACTCTGAGCAGCCACGAGCCCTTTGATGTGCCCATGCGCCCGCGCTTCCGCGGTATCAGCGAGGGAGCCCAATTCCGCAACTCCGTCTATTACACTGATCATGTGCTAGGCCAGTTCTTGGCTCAGGCGCGCCAGCAGCCCTGGTGGAAGAATACCCTGGTGGTGCTCGTTGCGGACCATGGGCACCCCCAGCCCGGCGATACGCCCAATGAAGCACCGGCCAAGTTTCGGATTCCGCTGCTGCTGACAGGCGGTGCTCTGCGACCTTCCACCAGTGGCCTAGCTGTAGAAACATATGGTAGTCAGACTGATGTGGCAGCTACCTTGCTGCACCAGCTGGGGTTGCCCAGCACGCAGTTTGCCTGGAGCCGCGACCTTCTAGCTCCACCCCCATCTGCCTGGCCGGGAGGATTCGCCTTCTACTGCTTCACCGATGGCTTTGGAGTAATGACTCCCAAGGGTAGCGTCACTTACGATAACGTGGCTCGCCATGTGTTAAAGAAAAACCGCAACCTCCCCAAGGTCCAACTTCAGCTCGGGCAGGCCTACGAGCAGGCATCGTTTGAAGATTTCCTGAAAAAGTAGGGCCATGACAACCTCTGAGCTCCCGGAGCTGCTCTTCGTGTACAATGCCGATGCCGGGTTGGTCAATGGTTTTTTGGATACCGTGCACAAGCTGGTTTCGCCGTCTACTTACGCGTGCTCTCTATGTGCGCTTACCTATGGTGCCGCTACCATGCGCCTGGAGTGGCGAGAGTTTCTGAAGAACTTACCCGCGCGCACCACTTTCCTGCACCGCGATGAGCTGCCTCGTCAACATCCGGACCTGACGCGGTATGCGTTGCCCGCTGTTTTCCGTCGACAAAGTGGCCTAGCGTGGCAACCGTTTCTGACGGCCTCGGAGTTACAATCTGCGCGGGAGCTACCTCAACTTATCCAACTGATCCAAATTAAGCTCTAGGCCACTACTCCTCAATATACACGCCCATGCGCCCCATCTGATAGTCGCGCATGGCCTCCATAATTTGAGAGGTAGTGTTCATTACATAAGGCCCCTGCTGCACCACAGGCTCATTTAAGGGCGGAGCACTAGCCAAGAGAACCAACGACTCTGTTTCGGCGCGCAGGTGCAGACCGGTGCCTACAGAACTTAGTTGCACTTGGGTTTGGGCGGGCACAACAGTGCCGTTTACGGATACTTGGCCGCGCACTACATACAGCAGAATAGTATGCTCTGAGCTCACCTCAACTGCATAAGTTCCCAACGCAGCCAGCCGCACAAGGGCCAGCCGTAGGCCAGGTAATAACGAGCGCACCGGCCCACGCACCCCTTCCCAGTGGCCGGCTATAGCCGTCAGCAGGCACCAGCCTCCATCTAGTTCCATTGTCGGCAGTGCCTCCGCGGGCAGATTCTGGTAACTAGGCTGCTCCATTTTGCGAGCGGCAGGCAGATTCACCCATAGTTGTAGCAGTTCTAGGGTGCCACCTTCCCGCCGAAACTCCCGGGTGGTATTTTCTGAGTGGATAATTCCCCGGGCGGCCGTCATCCACTGTACACCTCCGGCTCCTACCGTCCCTTTGTTGCCCCGGCTATCCTGGTGCATCACTTCCCCGGCGAGCACCAGCGTTACGGTTTCAAAGCCCCGGTGCGGGTGCGGACCAAATGGCAGGCCCTGGTTGCCAGGCGGGAACTCCTCGGGCCCAATATGATGAAGCAACAGAAACGGATCGAGCGCGGGTAACTTCTCAGAAGGCAAGGACTGTAGGATGGTCAGGTTCTCGGCTTGGTTAGGTGTGGCGGGCACTAACTGAAGTACAGATCGAAGCATGTTCCCTATACTGATCAAGCCTCAAAGCTGTTACTAGAACTGCTCGTCTGGTAGAATCGTCAAAGCCTACGCTCGTCTACTGGGCCAGTAGCTCTTCGCCCGGAAACTCTATACGCCTCATCTAGCATGCCCACAACTCAAATATATGTACATACATTATTTATCCGTACCTTTACATAGTCGATGCAAGAGTTACTCTTGCTCAGCTAACCACTATACTGCCCGCTAGCACTAGGCAGCCCCCTCTATAAAACCAGAACTGTATGCAAATTGGAATAGATAGTTTCGCTGCTGCTCTTCAGAACAACGGCACTGCCCTTAGTGGCGCGGAAGCAATAAGCCAGTTGCTCGACCGCATTGAGCGAGCCGACCAGGTTGGGCTCGACGTGTTTGGCATCGGCGAGCATCACCGCGTGGAGTATCTCGACTCCGCTACGGCCGTTATTCTGGCCGCCGCCGCTGCCCGCACCAAACAGATTCGCCTAACCAGTGCCGTGACCGTACTCAGCGCTGCTGATCCCGTGCGGGTATTTCAGGAGTTTGCTACCCTCGACCTCGTCTCGCAGGGCCGGGCTGAAATGGTGGTAGGCCGGGGCTCATCCATCGAAGCCTTCCCCCTCTTTGGCTTCGACTTGGATGATTATGATGCGCTGTTCACTGAGAAATTGAATCTCCTGTTAACCATTCGCGACCAGGAGCGCGTGCATTGGAATGGCAAATTCCGGCCGGCTCTCACTGGGCAAGGCATCTACCCTAGGCCTATGCAACCCCAGCTCCCCATATGGCTTGGCGTGGGCGGCACGCCTCAATCCTTTGTTCGGGCTGGTATGCTGGGCTTACCGCTGATGGTGGCCATCATTGGCGGCGACACACACCGCTTCCGCCCTTTAATTGATTTGTACCGAAATGCCGGTAAGCAAGCTGGCTACTCGCCGGAGCAGCTGCAGGTAGGCCTCCACTCGCTGGGGTACGTGGCTGAAACCACGGAGCAAGCCTTAGAGGAATTCTACCCTGGCTATGCCCAAACCTTCAGCAGCCGAGCCCGCGAACGGGGTGGCGCCCCCGTCACGCGGGGTCAGTTTATGGCTCAGACGGGCCCATTGGGTGCCCTTTTGGTGGGCAGCCCGGAAGAAGTAGCAGCCAAGATTCTACGGCACAGCGAGGCACTGGGCGGTATCTCACGGGTTACGTTTCAGATGGATGTAGCCACTTTGCCTCACCAAAAACTGATGGAGTCTATCGAGCTTCTCGGCACCCGCGTGGCCCCCTTGATTCGCTAGACCAGCCGACCCGCAGTTGCTTGCAACGGACAGGCCTACAAAACACAGTCCCCGCATTATCAGTAGATAGTGCGGGGACTGTGTTTTGTAGGCCTCATTCATCTTACCTGATTCAGATGTTACCTCCTGCTTCCGCCTCCAATCAGCTAAATCAAGAAAAACAACTGGCTGCGGCCGCTGCTCTGCGCTGGGTGCGCGACGGTATGATACTAGGCCTAGGCACCGGCAGCACTGCCGCCCACTTCATCACACTTCTCGGGGAAGCCGTCCGTAACGGGCAGCTACGGGTGCAGGCTACAGCTACCTCCCAAGCCAGCGAAGCCCAGGCCCGTGAACTGGGCATTCCTTTGCTGGAGCCTCGGCGCGGCCTGCGGTTTGATTTAACTGTGGATGGAGCTGATGAACTGGACCCGCAGCTCCGGCTTATAAAAGGCGGCGGCGGTGCACTTCTACGGGAAAAAATACTTGCCACCGCCTCGGAGTATCTGCTTATCATCGCCGACTCTTCAAAGCTGGTACCTCAGCTAGGCCAGTTTCCACTACCGCTAGAGGTAGTACCGTTTGCCCTACCGTGGGTGTTGGATGCCGTGGCCGAGTTAGGCGGGCCCCCAGTCTTACGCCATAATAGGCAGAATCCTCAAGAACCCGCTCGCTCTGACCAGGGCAATCTACTAGTAGACTGCCACTTCAACCAAATCTCTGATCCTGCCCAACTAGCCACGCAGCTACAAACAATTCCGGGCGTGGTAGAGCACGGCTTGTTCCTAGGCCTGGCTCGGGCGGCCCTGGTTACACAGGGGGAGCAGGTCATGGTAGCTAGGCCTGGCATTGGGCCGGTACCCGCCACTGGCTTTGCAGAACTCCCCTAGGAGTTAGTCAGCGGTAGTTGCTCCCAACTGGCCTAGCTCGGCCGCGGCGGCCTGATCCATAAACCAGTGAACATTGCCGCTGGTAGGAGCAATCAACTGCGCTGGATACTCTTCAATCTGCCGGTCCTCCGTCAAGACCCGCTTTACTGCCAGCGCCTTATCGCCCCCATATACCAAGAAAGCCACTGCCCGCGCCTGATTGATAAGGGGAGCAGTGAAGGTGATGCGGTAGGCCTGCTTTTCTTCTACAAACACAGCTTGTACGTTGGCTTCGGTAGTATGCAGCACGGGCGTATGGGGGAATAACGACGCCGTATGCGAGTTGTCGCCGAGGCCTAGCAGTACCAGATCGAACCGGGCTGTATAAGGGGCAAAAAACTGCTCAATGTCCTGGGTATACTGTTCTGCTGCCTGCTCCGGAGGCAGGGCCGTATTCACCGCAAATACTTGTTCCGGCTTAATGCCCAGCGGGTCTAGCAGTGCCGCCTTCGCCATGCCGTAGTTGCTCTCGGGGTCATCATGCGGAACATTCCGCTCATCGCCGAAGAAGAAAGCGCCTTTCTCCCACGGCAATTGGTCGCGGTACGCCGCCGATGCCAGCAGTTCAAACAGCTTACGTGGCGAGTTGCCTCCGGAGAGGGCTACGCTGAACCGGTCTTGCGCGGCTACTGCCCGAAGGGCCGCATCCCGAAAAAATTCGGCCATTTGGCGCAGCACTTCCTCGCTAGAAGCAGCAATGTGGAGCTCTGGGAGGTTATTTTTTTCCATTGAGCGGGAGCGTAAACCAGTGGTACCCATCGCGGGCAATCAGGGCTTCGGCTACTTCTGGCCCCCATGAATCGGCGGAGTAGTTGGGGAAGCTCTGGCTGGCCCGCCCTTCCCAAGAGTTAAGGATGGGCATGATCAGGTCCCACGCCGCTTCAACCTGGTCACCACGCATAAACAGCGTCTGGTCGCCCAGCATGGTATCTAGCAAAAGCGTTTCGTAAGCCTCTGGTGCCTGGTTGGAGTAGGTGCCTTTGTAATCAAAGACCATGTCCACGGTGTTGAGCATCATGTCTAGACCAGGGCGCTTGGCCTGCACCTGCAGACGGATGCTCATTTCGGGCTGGATGCTGATGATGAGCCGGTTTTGCTGCCAGCTTTCTGCCGTTTCCGTTGGAAACACGCAGTGGGGCACATCCTTGAACTGCACCGTAATGCTGGAAGCCGAACGGTGCATGCGCTTGCCTGTGCGCAGGTAGAAAGGCACATTCTGCCAACGCCAGTTGTCCACGAAGAACTTCACGGCCGCAAACGTTTCGGTGTTAGAAGGTGGCTTCGACTCCACTTCGTCGCGGTAGCCGGGCACTTTCTTGCCTTCCATCCAACCAGCCCCGTACTGTCCACGCACTGCCGACTCCCGCACTGTTTCGGGCGTAAACCGGCGCATAGCACGCAGTACATCTACTTTGCGGTTACGTACTTCATCGGCATTGAAATTCACGGGCGGCTCCATGGCCACTAGGCACAGCAGCTGCAACAGGTGGTTCTGAATCATGTCGCGCAGGGCGCCGGCCCCGTTGTAATAACCGCCCCGGTCTCCTACTCCCAGCTGCTCCGTCACGGAAATCTGCACGTGGTCGATGTAGTTGCGATTCCACAGGGGCTCGAACAGTGCATTGGCAAACCGGAATGCCATGATATTCTGCACGGTCTCCTTGCCCAAATAGTGGTCGATGCGGTAGATCTGCTCCTCCGTGAAAATCTGGCCTAGCAGCTGGTTGAGCTCCTTCGCCGAATCCAGATCATGCCCAAAGGGCTTTTCAATCACGATGCGCGTACGCTTTGGGTCAGCCGACAGCTTGCTCTTCGCGATATTCTGGGCAATAACCGGAAAGAAGTCGGGAGCTACTGCCAGGTAGTAAATCACATTGGGCTGGCTGCCCCATTCCTTCCCATAGTCTTGAATACGACGGGCAAATGGTTCGTAAGCCGCCGCGTCCTGCACATCGGCTGCCTGATACACTACATGGTTGGCAAATGCTTCCCAGGTATCAGGGTTTGCCTTACCGCTGCGCGAAAACTGATTAATTCCTTCCAGCAGTCGGTCCCGAAAGGCTTTGTCAGTCAGAGCGGTGCGACCGGTTCCGATGATGGCAAACTGCTCGGGCAGCCACCCATCCATGAACAAATGATACAGGGCGGGCGCCAGTTTACGCGCGTTTAGATCCCCAGTGCCGCCAAAGATGACAAAAACAGTGGGCTGGATATTTTTATGGCTACTCATGCCTATGACTTGCTTTACGAATACGAATGAGAGAAACTAGGCTACTTGTTCGGAATAACCGGCTGCTTCCCTTGGCTTTTCTCTTCTACCTGAGCGTCTTGCTTATTGGAAGCATCCTCGTGGTCTGGAGTCCATTGCGTGTGGAATACCCCTTCCTTGCCAATCAACTCATACGTGTGCGCTCCGAAATAATCGCGTTGCGCCTGAATCAGGTTGGAGGGCAACCGGCCACTGCGCAACGAATCAAAATACCCCACTGCCGATGCATAAGCCGGGATTCCTAGCCCAGCCGTAACCGCAGCAGCTACTACTGTCCGGGCACCTGTGGCAGCTTGACTTACTACCAACTGCACCTGCTTGTCGAGAAGTAAGTGCTCTAGGCCAGGTGCCTGCTGGAAGGCGGAATAAATATGGTTCAGGAATTCCGACCGAATAATGCAGCCCCCGCGCCAGATGCGGGCTATATCAGCTAGCTGTAGTTCATACCCATAATCCCGCGAGGCCTTCGCAAGCAACTGCATCCCCTGAGCATAGGTAATCGCCATGCTGAAATAAAACGCCTCTTCCAGACTTTGCAGGAAGGTATCAGTATCTACCTGCAAGGCTGCCGGTGCGGGAGTGTATAGATCAGCTAGCTGCTCACGTAGCGCCTTATACTTGGAAAGATCCCGCATCGAGACGGCCGCATCTATGGTTGGAATCGGCATCTCCAGCTCCATGGCAACTTGTGAGGTCCACTTGCCAGTGCCTTTTGAGCGAGCCTCATCTTTGATGTCGTCTAGCAGCAGATGGTCAGTGTTGGGTGCCTGGAAGCGGAAGATGTCTTTCGTGATGTCTAGCAAGAACGACTGCAGCCGTCCTTCATTCCAGCGTTCAAACACTTGGCCTATGGCTTCGTTGTTGAGGCCTAGGCCACGCTTCATTACGTCGTAGGTTTCCGCAATGAGCTGCATAAGACCATATTCGATGCCATTGTGCACCATCTTTACAAAGTGCCCGGCGGCACCGGGGCCCATGTAGGCCACGCAGGGCTGGCCATCTACTTGCGCAGCAATGGCCTCAAACAAGGGCTGCAGGGTCTGATATGCATGCTTGTCACCGCCTGGCATCATGCTTGGACCAAAACGGGCTCCTTCTTCACCTCCCGATATACCCATTCCGAAGAAGTGAAAGCCAGCGGTTGAGAGAGCCTCAGCTCGGCGGGTAGTGTCGGTGAAATGCGAGTTACCACCGTCAATGATAATGTCGCCAGCGGCTAACAGTGGCTTTAGCTCTTCAATTACGCTATCTACAATGGACCCCGCAGGCACCAGCATCATAATGGCCCGGGGAGTACTTAGGCTCTGCACAAATTGTGACAACTCAGCAAAGCCCTTAACGGGTTTACCGGCGCCCTCCTCAGTTAGCAAGCTTAGCTTACTGGCGTCTTTGTCGTAACCGGCTACGGCTACCGAATGATCTGCCAGATTTAATAGCAGGTTGCGGCCCATGGTGCCCAGGCCAATCATGCCAAACGAGAATGTAGTCGGCGTTGCGTTCATCAGATGTAGGTTTCAAGACTAGGCCACAGCCCAGCAGCTGAATAGGAAAACGTGAATATACTGAGCGGCCTTATTGCGGCTGCGTGTTTTTGTAATGAATACTAGGCAGCTCCCGCAGGCGCTGGGCCGCTACTTCCGGCGTAATGTCGCGCTGAGGATTTGCAAGCAGCTCATAGCCTACCATAAACTTGCGGACCGTGGCGGAGCGGAGAAGTGGTGGGTAGAAGTGCATATGCAGGTGCCAGCTTTCGTGAGCCTCCCCATCAGTAGGGCGCTGGTGGAGGCCTGCCGAGTATGGGAACGACATCTGAAACAGGTTGTCGTAGCGAATGGTTAACTGCTGCAGCGCATCAGCCAGCGCATTCTTCTCCTCGTTCGTCAGTTGCGTGAGGTCCTGCACATGGCGGCGCGGTAAGAGTAGTGTTTCGAATGGCCAAACTGCCCAGTATGGCACTAGCACTACAAAGTGCTCATTCTGATACACCAAGCGCGTTTGCTCTTCCAGTTCAATGTCTAGGTAATCGGTAAGCAAACTGCGGCCATGCTCTGTCCAATAGGCCTGTTGGTGGACTGTTTCCCGAGCTGGGTCATCAGGCACAGTACGCTGAGCCCAGATTTGCCCGTGTGGATGCGGATTGCTGGCCCCCATCATGGAGCCTTTATTCTCGAAGATCTGTACGTAGTTGATATCTGGCCGTGACCCCAGCTCCTGGAACTGTGCTATCCATACATCTACCACTCCCCGAATTGCCGCTACCTCCATTTCTGGCAGCGTCAGGTCATGACGTGGGGAAAAACAAATTACCCGAGCAACCCCCGATTCTGCTTCAGCACGAAGTAGTCCGCGGATATTCACGCTCCCTACTGGTACAGTAGCCTGCAAAGCAGCAAAATCATTGTCAAACACAAATGTGCTGGTGTACTTCGGGTTCTGCACCCCACCAGCGCGGCTATTCCCGGGGCATAGGTAACATGTAGGGTCGTAGGGCGGACGCTTTTCAACTTCCGGTTTTTCCTGTTGGCCTTGCCAAGGGCGCTTAGAGCGGTGTGGTGAGACTAATAGCCACTGCCCTAACAGCGGATTATAACGGCGGTGCGATTGTTCAGTTGGATCAAAGAGGCTAGGCGTATCTGACATTGCGCTGTTTTATCTAGGCTAGTGAATCAAGGTCAACAAGTGAAACGCCGTCTACTAGAACGGTATGATAAGTTTCTAGCGGTAAGCCTAGCTCCCGTTGGTAGGCCTCTTTCATAGCTTTTTCAAAAGCAGGCACGTGCTCAGGCGCCACCAAGTTGATAGTACATCCTCCAAAGCCGCCCCCCATCATGCGGGCACCAAAAACTCCTGGCAAGGATTGGGCAGCTTCGACTAATACATCTAGTTCACGACAACTGACCTCATACTCATCACGCAGACCAGCATGAGAAGCATACATTAATAGGCCTACAGCATCTAAATCTCCATTGTTCAACGCTTGCGTTGCAGCCTCTACTCGTTGGTTCTCCTCTACTACGTAGCGGCAACGTTTATATACCACCGGCCCTAGTTCATGACCAAGGGCTTGAAGTTGTGCCAACGTCACATCACGTAAGCTCGCAACTTCTGGATAGCGCTGTTTTAATATCGCTACGCCCTGTTCGCACTCATAGCGACGGGTATTGTATTCTGAACTAGCCAAGGAATGTTTTACACCCGAATTGCATAACACAATGTGGCTCGACGCAGTATCAAACGGAAAATAATCATAGACCAAGGAGCGGCAATCAAGACGAACTACGTGCCCTGCTTGCCCGAACAAACTGGCGAACTGATCCATAAGCCCTGTGCGCACGCCAGCATAAGCATGTTCAGCCCCTTGAGCTATCTGGGCTAATGTGAGCCGGTCTAGGCCACTCTTCAACAAATGATTTAGCGCGAAAGCAAGCCCACAACAAAGTGCAGCAGATGAAGAGAGCCCTGCGCCTAAAGGTATATCGCCGCCAAAAATGCAATCAAAGCCTGGCACTTGGAGACCTCGCTGCTGAAACTGTGCTATTACTCCTAATAGATAATTAGCCCATTGCTTCTCACCTACAGTAATTGATGAAAGCGTAATTGTTAACCTATCCTGCTGTTCATCATACGCTATTAATCGCGCGTCTTGCCGCTGATTCAAAGCAATAGCGAAATAGACTGCTCGATTTATAGCTCCCGGCATGACGAACCCCAGATTATAATCCGTATGCTCACCAATTAGATTTACCCGCCCTGGGGCACGCACCAATAGAGGAGTGTGACCAAAATGGCGAATGAACTCAGCAGATAATAGTTCAGCATCCATAAGGGAGTTAAACTACACAATCGCTGTAAGGTTACTTTTATGAATGTTTCTGTAAAAAGTATTGCTGGTTATCACCGTCATCCCTCTATTGAGCTGGTGCAAACACTAGCTAGTGGCATTGGTTGATTTGCTTTGTTATCTGTGAATAGCAATTGGACACCGCTCTACACGCAAAAAGGCCGAGCGTAAAATGTGCTCGGCCTTTTCGTTCTTTATCTTCTTCCCATCTGCCCCTTGGCATCGGCAACCAATCAGGTAGCGAGGCAAGAAGGGCTGAAAACGCAACTGAGCCGCTCCTCCCCTCGGCAGCGCATCCCCCGAGGACTCGGTCCGGGACGCAGCACGCACGCGGGAAAAGCGGCTCAGCAGTCAGTAAGGTTGGCGGCGACCTACTCTCCCGCCGGTGAAGGCAGTACCATGGGCGCTCCGGGGCTTAACGACTCTGTTCGGAATGGGAAGAGGTGAACACCCGGGCTAAAGCCACCATTACTGGCGTCA
>NZ_SRKZ01000011.1 GCF_004745865.1 Hymenobacter wooponensis
CCTGGGCTTCGTGTCGCGCC
Source organism: Hymenobacter wooponensis (assembly GCF_004745865.1). Lineage (GTDB taxonomy): Bacteria > Bacteroidota > Bacteroidia > Cytophagales > Hymenobacteraceae > Hymenobacter > Hymenobacter wooponensis. Next base: position 21 of record NZ_SRKZ01000011.1, read on the forward strand.
GGGCCCTGGACCGCGAGCTGGCGGCCGGGCTGCTCGAAATCGTGCCCATTGCCGGGCTGCACCTGGCCCGGCAGTTTGAGGCGGTATCGGTGCAGGGGCAGCCACTGGCCCGGCCGGCGCAGCGCTTCCTGAGCTTCGTGCAGGGGCAGCTGAAGGGGGGCAAATAAAAAATGGTGATGCTGGATAACTATTCGGTATCCGCTGAAAGCACCACTTTATGAGCAGCTTACGTACCATTGCAGCGTAGTGCGGACCGGGTGGTTCGCCCATCTTCACCCTACTTGCTTATACTCATGGAAAACACTCCGCAGCCCGCCCCAACCGATGCGCAACCCGCCGCCGAACCGGCCGCCCACGATGGCACCCCGCACTACGGCGACTTCGGCCACCCCGCCGACCCCACCGCGCCCCGCCACTACCAGGCCCTGACCAACGACGGCTCGAACGACAACCCCGACGAGTTCAGCGAATTTCGCGGCAAAAATGCCTCAGCCACCGAGCAATACTGCCTACCCGGTGCTATTGCTGACCCAAATTTGCAGCGCGGGCACGTCGAGCAAAACCAGCACCCCGAAGCCATTGCCGCAGCCGAGGGGGGCAGCGACGCCGAAGAGCGCGCCGCCTACGCCCTCGACGACCCGCGCTACGCTGGCGGCGACGTATTCGATTTGAAAGACGAGCAAACCGGCTTCTAAGCCCTCAGACCAGTAGTTCATCCGTCCAGCGGCCGGCTCGTGGTGTACGAGCCGGCCGCTGGCGTTTCCAGCCCTCGCGGCGGCCGGCTTGGCCACGCAAAACGGACGCGCCACCCTGGCTCGGCCCGGGCAGTCAATAACTTTTGGTTATGCAGGATAATATTATTGGATAATCCAACCGGTGGGCAACGCCGTATATTTGCCTCAGAAACAAACCGCTCCCGCTCATGGCCCTCCCAGTTCAGCCCACGCCGCTTCAAGCTTCCACCCCGCTGCCCGCCCCTGCCCCGGCCGGGGAAACCGCCGCCCCCGAATTCAACGAAACCACCGGCTTCTTCCGGCACCTGCACACGCCCCGGGTGGCCTTCGGGCAGGACTTCACCTTGAAGCAGGTGGTGTTCGTGCTGTTCTTCGTGTTCTGCCTCACGCCCTGGGCCTCGCCGCCCATTGCCCTGGCGCTGGGCCTGCTGCTGGCCCAAACCATCGGCAACCCCTTCACCACGCAAACCAAGCAGGCCACGGCCAAGCTGCTCCAGTTTTCGGTTATCGGGCTGGGCTTTGGCATGAATGCCCACGCGGCGGTGCAGGCCGGCAAGGAGGGCATCATTTTCACGGTGGTGTCCATCTTCGGCACGCTGCTGCTGGGCCTGGTGGTGGGCCGGTGGCTGGGGCTGGGCAAGCACGTGGTGCATTTGATTTCGTGCGGCACCGCTATTTGCGGCGGCTCGGCCATCGCGGCCATCGGACCGGTGCTGCGGGCCAAGGACGAGGAAATGTCGGTGGCGCTGGGCACGGTGTTCGTGCTCAATGCCGTGGCCCTATTCGCCTTCCCGCCCATCGGCCACGCCCTGGCCATGACGCAGAACCAGTTCGGCCTGTGGTGCGCCATTGCCATCCACGACACCTCTTCGGTGGTGGGGGCGGCGGCGGCCTACGGCAACCAGGCCCTGGAAGTGGCCACCACCGTGAAGCTGGCCCGCGCCCTCTGGATTATCCCAATTTCCATCGGCACGGCCATGCTATTCAAGCAGAAGGGCGTGAAGGTGAAAATTCCCTACTTCATCTTTGGTTTCATCGCCGCCATGCTGGTCAACACCTTTATTCCCGCCGCCAAGCCCCTGGGCCCGGTGATGGTGAATCTGGCCAAAATCGGCCTCACGGTGACGCTGTTCTTTATCGGCGCGGGCCTCTCGGCCAAGGTGGTGCGCTCGGTGGGAATAAAGCCCTACGTGCTGGGCATTCTGCTCTGGGTAGTGATTTCGACCGGCTCGCTCTACGTGATTCTGCACACGGTCTAGCCGCCTGAACGGGGCAGAGCGGCCGAATGGTAGCGCTTGCTTTGCCCGATTTAACTAATTGACTGTCTGCATTCCGCAAAACAAGTTGTTTTGCGCGCTGGCTGGCCATTGCCGCCTGTTTCACCTCTCTCCTTGGCCTCATGGAAACCACTCCCGACCCCTCGCCTCGGCTGCAGCCGGAAGACAAGCAGGCCTTCATCAAAATCGCTGGCCTGCTGACCTGGGTGATTGCCCTGATGGTGCTGGTAGTAGCCGTGACGGCCTACATCGTCGTCTTCAACCCCAAAACGCCCGACCTGCTGGCCGATGCCCCGGCCACGACGGCCGCCGCTGCGAGTGGGCCTGCGGCGGGCTTGCCTGACGTTGCCGGGGGGGCTGTGGGGAGCAAAACCAACTTCTTCCAGCCCGCCCGCTTCGTGCTCGACAGCGTGAAGCCCGACCCGGAGGGCCAGCTCATCCGCTACGGCCACGAGCTGATTGCCCACACCGCCCACTACCTCGGCCCGCAAGTGGCCAACCCGGCCCTGCGGCTGGCCGGCAGCAACCTGGCCTGCCAGAACTGCCACCTGCAGGCCGGCCAGAAGGCGTTTTCGGCCCCCTACGTGGGCATCTGGGGCATTTACCCCACCTACAAAGGGCGCGAGGATGCCATCAGCACCCTGGAGGACCGCATCAATGGGTGCATGACGCGCAGCCTCAACGGCCGGCCCCTGCCGGTGGACGGCAAGGAGATGAAGGCCATCATCACCTACATGAAATGGCTGGGCCGCCAGGTGCCAGTGGGGGAGAAGGTGAAGGGCCAGGGTTTTGTTAAGTTCACCATGCCCAACCGCGAGGCGAATCTCGGGCAGGGCAAAATCGTCTTCGCCCAGCAGTGCACCAGCTGCCACGGAGCCAATGGCCAGGGCCGCCTCAACGGCACGCTGGCCGCCGATGGCTACCAGTACCCGCCGCTGTGGGGGCCCGACAGCTACAACGACGGGGCCGGCATGCACCGCCTGCAAACGGCGGCCCGCTTTATCAAGGCCAACATGCCTTTCGGCGCCACGGCCGAGCACAGCATCCTCACCGATGACGCCGCCTACGACGTGGCGGCCTACATCAACTCGCTGCCCCGCCCGCGCATGGCCCACCTGGAAAAGGACTACCCCAACCTGAAAAAGAAGCCCGCCGACTGCCCTTACCCGCCTTACGCCGACCGGTTTACGCAGCACCAGCACCAGTTTGGTCCCTACGCGGCGATGGAAGCGGGCAAAAAGGGCGGCGAGTAGCCCCGCACCGATTTCCAGTTTCACCCCTTTCGTTTTCACCGCGCTGCTTCGGTGGTGCCCTTTCCCCAGTTGCCATGAAACACCTGCTGCTGACCGCCGCGCTGCTCGCCGGCCTCACCCTCTCGGCCCGCGCCCAGACGCCCGCCACCCGCAACGCCACCGCCATGCATGACCGCGAAGCTTTTCAAAAAGGTGCCTTCCAAGGGGCCACGGCCGACCAGGCCCAGTACCATGTCATCTACCAGCTCGACAGCGACGACCCCAAGCTCATCCAGCAGACGCTGCGTAACATCGGCAACGCGCTGGAGGACAGCCGGCTTAAAGGCAAGCTCACCGTGGAGCTGATTGCCTTCGGCGGGGGCACCACGCTCTACCGCAAGGACCAGCCCTACGAGGCCCAGCTCACGGCCCTCAAGCAGAAAGGCGTGATTCTGGCCCAGTGCCTGAACACGCTGAAGGAAAGGAAAATGAGCAAGGACGAGCTGCTGCCGCTGATTTCCTACGTGCCCAGCGGCAACGGCGAGCTTATTATCCGGCAGGCCCAGGGCTGGTCGCTGGTGCATCCGTAGCGCCGGGCTCTCCGCTGCTTTCGTGCTTTTCTCCGCTTTCCTTACCCAACCCCATGAAACCCCTTCCGCACCTGCTGCTGGCGCTGGCACTGGCCGCCCCGGCCGCCCTTTTCGCCCAGACCATGCCTATCCAAAAGCCCACGCCGCCCGAGCCGGCCCACCGCTTTGACCCGCCCTGGAACGCGCCGTTTCAGGCTGGAGTGCCCTTCACGGTGCCGGGCATCGACAACGCGCCCGACCTCTACGGCGACGTGGTGGACCCGCAGTTGGTGGTGTTTTTCGGGGGCAACCAGTTCATGGTGCTCGATGATTTGCTGAAGGAGTTCCGCAAGGCCCACCCCGAGTACGTGCGCATTTTCGTGGAAACGCTGCCGCCCGGCATCCTAGCTAAGCAGATTACGCAGGGCAGCCTGGTAGTAGGCAACCTGCGCATCGAGCTGAAGCCCGACGTGTACGCGGCCGGCAAAAACCGCATGGATATGACGCCGGAGTGGTTTGCCCGCACCACCAGCTACGCCCAGAACCGGCTGGCCATCCTCGTGCGCCAGGGCAACCCCAAGAAGGTGACCAGCCTGCGCGATTTGGGCCGGCCCGAGGTGCGCGTGAGCATGCCTAACCCCGAATGGGAAGGCATCGGCAAGCGCATCGAGGAATCGTACGAGAAGGCCGGGGGCGCGGCCTTGAAAACGGCCGTGATGACGACCAAAGTGAAAGCCGGCAGCACTTACCTGACCCAGATTCACCACCGCCAGTCGCCCCTGAGGGTGCTCTACGACCAGTCCGACGCGGCCCCGGTGTGGTACACGGAGGCCTTTTATCAGAAAATGCTGGGCCACCCGGTGGAAAGCGTGGCCATCCCGGCCAAGGAAAACATCATGGCCAACTACGTGGCCGGGGTGATGAAAGCCGCGCCCCACGCCAAGGCCGCCGAAGACTTTGTGGCCTTCCTTAACAGCCCAGACGGGCAGGCCGTGTACCAGAAATACGGCTTTTTGCCGCCCGTTAAGTAACGCGCTAATACCCATGAAAACATCCCCGCTTACCCGGCTCCGCCGCTTCGCTCTATTGCTCATGTCTCCTGCTCTGCTCGCGGCCGCGCCGGCCGCCGCCCAAACCCTGCACGTGTACGGCCCCGGCGGCCCGGCCACGGCCATGAAGGAATGCGCCGCCGCCTTCACCAAACAAACCGGCCTGGACGTGGCCGTCACGGCCGGCCCCGAGCCCAAGTGGCTGGCCCAGGCGCAGCAGGACGCCGACCTGGTGTACGGCGGGGCCGAGTACATGCTCACCCAAACGGCGCTGGCCCACCCCGGCTTTATCGACGAAGCCAGCCGCACCAGCCTGTATGCCCGCGAGTCGGCGGTGCTGGTACGCCCGGGCAATCCGCTGCACATCAAGCGGCTCGAAGACCTGGCCCGGCCCGGCGTGCGCCTGCTCGACGTGAACGGGGCCGGCCAGATGGGCATGACCGAGGACATGGCCCGCACCCCGGCCCTCATCAGCAACCTGCAGCACAACACCAAAACGTCGGTCAAAACCAGCGCCGAGGCCGTGGCCCTCTGGCAGCAAAAGCCCCAGGACTACGACGCCTGGATAACCTATGCCTCCTGGCAGCCGCGCCTGCCCGGCTCGGCCCTCGTGCGCCTGCCCCGCGACCAGCGCGTGAGTCGGGGCACGCCCATTGCCCTCACCCAGCGCACCACGCAGGCCGCCGCGGCCCGGCAGTTCGTGGCCTTTCTGCAGTCGGCCGACGGGCACGCCATTTTCCGCCGCAACGGCTGGGAATAGGCCGGGCGTTGGCGGCCGGAAAGCAAACACGAAGAACGTCCTGCTTCGGCTGCGCTCAGCAGGACGGGCAAATGGCTCTTGGTTTTCACTATTCCACCTTGCTTTCCCGCATTCGCATGGCTATTCCTTCGCTTCCGATGCCGGTGCCTAGCACCCCGTTGCCCGCCGCCCCCCCGGCCGACCACGAAACGCCGCACTGGCTGTTTCGCTACGTATTCAGCCAGGACCCCAAGACCATTGCCAAACAGTACCTGCTTACGGGCATGGCTTGGGCTCTGGTGGCGGGCACGCTTTCCACGCTGTTTCGCTTGCAGCTGGGCTAACAAAGCAAGTTTGAAAATACGGGCCGCCGTACCTGCGGCAACCGCTTCTCCATCATCCAAACCCCATGACCCGTCTCGCTCAACACCCCGGCCTGCTCGCCCTGACCGGCCTGCTGCTCACCGCCATCAACCCACCGGGTCACGGCCAGGAAGGCGGCAAAATGCTCAAAAAAGAAGGCAAAACCGACGACAAGTTGCTGCGCGAAAACCGCCGCATGATGCGCGACGGCCGCGTGAACCACGGCCAAAGCCTGAGCAAAGAGCCCAAGCTCGTTCGGGAGGAAGACCGGCTGGACCATCGCCAGGCCCCCGCCCCGCGCAAAACCCGGCGGGCGGGCGGTTCGCCGCGCTAGCCGATGGCCCAGTCTTCGTCCCACGCACCGCCCCTGGCCTACACTGAAGTAGCGGGCCAGAGCCTGCGCCGCATCGAGTCGCTCAGCGACGGCGTGTTTTCCATCGCCATGACCCTGCTCGTGCTCAACCTGCGGGTGCCGGCCGCCGCCCTCGTGCGCACCGAGGCCGACGTGGGGCCGGCCCTGCGGGCGCTGCTGCCCAGCATCGGGGGCTACGTGCTGGGGTTTCTCTCGCTGGGCATTTTCTGGGTGTGCCAGAGCACGCAGTTCACCTACCTGGCGCGCAGCGACCGCCGGCTGGCCTGGTGGCACATTGCCTTTCTGCTGGTGGTGGGGCTGCTGCCCTTTTCCACGGCGTTTCTCACCACCCATTTTCCCCTGCGCGGGGCCGTGCTGGTGTACTGGGCCAACCTGCTGCTGCTGGGCGGGGCGTTGCTGGGCAGCTACCGCTACGCCCAGCGCCACGGACTGCTGCGGCCCGAGCACGCGGCCGTGGGCCGGGCCCTGATGCGCCGCCTGGGCCTGATGCAGGTGCAGTACGCGGCAGCGGCGGGCCTGTGCTTGCTCAGCGTGCCGGCCGGGGCGGGGCTGCTGCTGCTGGTGCAGCTTAACTACGCGTTGGGCCTGGTGGCCGACCGCTGGCTGGGCGACTGAAGAACCCATCGGGGCCAAATGGTGCCGCGTGGGTGGCCGTATACTCCCCCATTGCCTGTCCTATTTCCTTTCTGCTCCCTCCCATGAAAAAACACCCCTGCCTGTACCTGGGCCTGCTGGCCGGCGTGGTCGCCATCACCGCCAATACGCTGGTGCTGAAAGCGGCCCCGCTGATGGCCGTCAACGCCGAAAGCGGTGGCCTGCTCAAGCTTGTGCTGCTGCATACCACGCCGGTGTTGCCGGCCGGGCTGCTGCCCGTGGTCAAAGCCGAGGGCTTCAAGCTGCTGTTTCATTACCTCACGGGGCTGGGCATGGTGGGGCTGTACGTGCTGGTGTTCGAACCCCGGCTGCCGGGCAATGGCTGGGTAAAAGGCGGCCTGTTTTCGCTGCTGCCCTGGGTCCTCAACGGCTTCGTGGTGCTGCCGCTGCTGGGGCAGGGCTTGGCGGGCGGGCACGTGCTGACGGCCGGCGGCATGGCGTACTTTTTTGTTGCCAACGCGGTGTTCGGGCTGGTGCTGGGCGGGCTGTATGTGTACCTGCGCCAGCAGCAGGAGGCGGCAGGGGTCTAGCAGCGCTTGTTTCCGTAAGCGTTTGCTAGTTAAATTTCCGCTCTTCTCGGCGCGCATTTCCGTCCTGCCCCACTATTTAAGTCTGGTCATGAAAATCACCAAGTACATCCATTCCTGCCTGCTGTTTGAGCTCGACGGCCAACAAATTCTCTTCGACCCCGGCAAGTTTTCCTTCAACGAAGGCCTGGTGCAGCCGGAGGTTTTTAAGGACGTCTCGGTCGTCCTCATTACCCACGACCACCCCGACCACCTTGATGTGGTGGCGCTAAAGAAAATCGTGGCCCTGCGCCAGGCCGTCATCATTTCCAATCGTGAAGTGGCGGCCGAATTGAAAAAGCACGGCCTGGCCGTGCAAATCCACGAGGAAGGCCCCCTGGAGTTGGGCGCGTTTCAGCTGCACGCCCTGCCGGTGCAGCACGAGGCCATTCTCGACAGCCCCTTGCCACAGATGACAGCCTGGCTGGTGAATGGCAAGGTGCTGAACCCGGCCGACTCTTTTGCCCATAATCTGCTCCCCTTCGCGGGCGTGGAGCTGCTCATTCTGCCCATCACCGCGCCTTTTCTCACGGAGCTGGTGGTGGCCGATTTCGCCCTGAAAATGCGGCCGCAGCAGATTCTGCCAGTGCACGACGGCTACATCAAGCCCTTCTTCGTGCAGCAGCGATACGCGAACTACGGGCCGTACTTTGAGAAGCACGGCATCACGTTTCACCGGCTGGCCGAACCGGGCGCGGCCATTACCCTCACGTAGCCCACCCCCATGCCGCTTACCCCCACCAACCCCCTCACCCTGTCGGACCGGCTGGCCCTGCAACGGACCCGGCTGGCCAATGAGCGGACCTTGCTCACCTACGTGCGCACCAGCCTGGCACTGGTGGGCTTCGGGTTGGCGCTCCTTCAATTTCACCCCGAGCGGGGCGGCCGGTTGGGGTACTCCGCGCTGGCCGTGGCGGGATTGGTGCTGGCGGTAGGGCTGCTGCGCTTTCGGGCGCACCGCCGGGAGCTGGCGGCCTGCCAGCTCCCGGCTGGTGGCGGTAGTTGAGCAACAAACACCCCCGGTGCTACCCGAGGCAAAAGCGTTTGCACCCATAAAAAAGGCCCCTGATGCGTCATGCACCAGGGGCCTTTTTGGTCAGCAGCCGGCTTACGGCTGCGTGAGCGTGACCGCGCCGGCCGGGTTCTTGTCGCCGAGCACCACCACGGCAAAGCGCCCCGCCAGCCGCAGCCGAATCTGGTAGTAGGCGTTGACTTCGACCGCGCCCTCGGCATCGGTTTTGAAGGCGATAACCGGTTCCGGGGCTACCAGCGCGGTTTTATTGTCCGATAAGTATAAGGTGTAGTTCGTGTTCGGGGCCAGCCGCTTGAGAGCCAGAATCAACTCGTCCACGTCTTCTACCGGCCGGATAACGGCCACGCCGCCTACCCCGGGTACCGGCTGCGTACCGACGGGTACCAGGCGCAGGTTAACGGGCGCGACTGGCACAAAGGCTTCCAGGTTGCCGGTGCCGGGACTGCCACCGCCGGCCTTCACCACGTAAATGATGGCGTTCGGGTCCTGGCCACTGGGAGTTTCGCTCAGCTTGGTATTGGTTTTGGTATCGATGCTCACCAGCGCGTCGCCGTATTCCAGGCCTACGTACACCTTGCTGCCGTCGCCATTGGGCCACACGCCGTGCGGATTGGGGCCCACCGGAATGGTGGCCACCAACTGGCGTTGGCGGGTGTATACCTTCACCGCGTTTTCGCCGCCCACGGTTACGTAGGCAAAGTCGCCGGCCGCCGCGCCGCTGAAGCGGGTGCCACCGCCGGGGCCGGCCAGGTTCACGTGGTTGGTGCCGGGGCCGGTGTCAATCACGCCCTCCACGGCGTAGGTCTGGGCATTCACCACCGTCACCTTGCCCACGTCCTTGTGCGTAAGCCATACCTGCTGGCCGTCGGCCGTTACGGCCAGGTTAGGGGAAAACTTGCTCACCACCGGTACGCGCGCTATTACTTCGCGGGTTTTCACATCCACCACATCCAGCTCGGCCGTGAAGGAGTGGTCCACAAAGGCCACCTTGCCGTCAGGCCGGAACACCACCATGCCGGGGCCCGGCGCAGTCTTGATGTTTTTCACGGCCTGCATTTTCTCCACGTCAATCACCGTTACGTAGTCGGCCCCGCGTACCGTCACCCAGAACTGCTTGCCGTCGGGCGTGAAAAAGCCCTCGTGGGGATTACGGTCCACATACACGGTGTTCTTAATGGCGTTGGTGGCCAGGTCGATGAACACCACCGCGTTGGTAAGGGTAGCAATGACGCCCAGCGTCTTGCCGTCGGGCGAGACGCCCATGCCGTGCACGTTGGTTTCCCGGTCGTAGAGCGGGCTCAGGAACTGGGGCCGCCCTTTACCCAGGCGAATCACGCCCAGCAGCTGGTTGGTGTTCGGGTCATGCACCGACACCGTGTTCGACGACTGGTCGGACGTGTACACCCGGTCGCTGGCGCTGGGCGCTTGAGGGCCGGGGTCGGCCGGCACTACCATGTCGGGCTGGGCATCCTCATCGTTATTTTTCGAGCAGGCCCCGAGCAGCAGGGTGGCCGCGAGGGCGAAAGTGGAGAAGTTAGTAATGCGCATGGAAAAATAAAATGGAGTGGAAGGGATGCTAAAAAACGAAGGCTGGCTCGTCGTGAAACGGGCCAGCCTTCGGGCCGTTGCGGAGCTACGTCCTAAAATTCAGGGCCTTAGCGCGGGGCCGGGGTCAGCAGCTGGCCGTTGGCCACGGGGCTGATTTGCACTACCTGCGTGGCGCTGCCGGTTTTGCCCGCCGCGTCGGTCACGGCGGCTTTGATGGTGACGCTGGTTTTGCCGCCCAGCTGCAGGGTACCGCCCACGCTCCAGCCGAAGGTGGTGCGCACGAAGCCGCTCGGGTCCAACTCGCTGCCAGCCGTGTTGAACACCGGGGCCAGGTTGCCGCCGGCCGGAATCACGTTGCCGTTGGGCTGGAGCAGGGGCACGTCGAAGGTGACTTTCAGGCCCGGCACGTAGCGGTTCACGCCGGCGTTGGATTGCGTCTTGTCTTCAATCGTGCCGCGGTCAGCGGCGGGCTTGCCAAAGGTGCCGTCCCCGTTTTCGGCCACGTTGATGCCGTTGCGCGACTTATCGAGCGCCGACACCTGGATGAAAAACAGCGCGCCGCTGGTGGGCGGGGCCGGCAGCACGCCGGCCGTCTGGATGCCGGGGCTGATGCTGGAGGGGGTGCGCGGGGCAATCATGGTCACCGTGGGGCCGTCGGGGTTGTCCACCGTGCCGTAAGTGATGGGTTTGGGGGCGGGCGTCAGGGCCTCACCGCTGAGGGCCCCGTTGGGTCCGGGGCCTACCTTCAGCAAGCGGGTGGCCGTGACCTTGCGGCCGGCGCGGTCCGTTACGGAAGTAGTCAGCGTGCAGCTGGTAGTACCGGCCGCCACCGACTCCAGCACGTGCCAGCTCACCCAGGTGGTCACGCCGGGGCCGGGCGTGTCGTCGGTGCCCGCAATGTTGAAGAGCGAGGCCAGGTTGGTTCCCTTGGGGATGGTGCCGCCGTCGGGCTTAATCAGGTCCACGTCGAGGCTGGCCGTGAAGCCGGGCAGGTTCACGTTGGGCTGGCCTAGGGCGGCGGTGTTGCGGATGTTGAGGCTTTCCTTGGTGGGGATGGTGACGGTGTCCTTGGTCACGATTTCCAGGTTGATGGCGAAGCCCGTGCCGTTGTAGTCGGCCGTGGTGGCGTTGCCCAGCCGCCCGCCGGGCATGATGGTCGCGCCCTCCACCGGCGAGACGATGTTGAGCACCGGCGGCGCGCTGGTGTCGGCGATGGCCTCGTTGTCTTTCTTGCAGCCGCCGAGCAGCAGCGCACACGCCGCCACCGGCAGCAGAAACCGTTTGAGCGACTGCGCCCGCGAGCTGATGCCAGTGTGTTGATTGAAAATGGATTGCATGTTGTAGGGTTGTGGTTACAAGTGAATTCAGTTTAGATTAGCTCGGCATTGCAGCAGGAATGGTTGTCCCGGCGGCCATTAATGGCCTTTGGGTGGCCGTCCAAAGGCGGACTATTCGGCCACCAAAACGGGTTCGCTGTCAGCGGCTTTGGGCGCGACGATTACCCGCGAAAACTTTTTGCCGGATGTATTCAAATCCCCGCCCGCGATGCGCTGCACCGGCCCCAGCGCCTGGCCCATGGCCCCGCCTTTGGCGTCGGTGCGCACGGTGGTCAGGGCGTAGTCGCGGGGGTAGGGTGCCTTGGTGCCGCTGGTCAGGAAGATGTCGTAGTCGGTGTTGGGCGTCAGGCCGCGCAGGGCGAAAGTGGCCAAATCCACCAGCCCTTCCGAGCGCAGGGTCATGGTGCCGGTGGCGGGGCCGGGAGTGGGCGGCTTCAGGGTGCGGACGATGGCGGGCTGGTCCACCAGCTGCCGGCCCAGGCCGGTGGCGCCGGCCGCGCCGGCCGGCACGGCGTTGGGCACGTACATCAGGGCCATCGGGGCCTGGCCGACTTTTATTTTGGCCAGCACTTTATTGCTCGCGGTGCTGATGGCCACGGCCGAGTCGCCGTTTTCCAGGCCCACGTACACCCGGCTGCCATCGCCCGAGGGCCAGATGCCGTGCGGCAGCGCCCCCACCGGAATGGTGGCCAGCTGCTTAAAACCCGGGGCGCGGCTGTACACCTTCACCACGTCCTCGCCGCCCACCGTCACGTAGGCCAGCTTGCCGGCGGCCACGTCCACCGTGGCCACGTGGTTGGAGATGGGGCCGGTCGTCAGCACGCCGCTGATGGTGAGCGTCTTGGTATCCAGCACCGACACCTTGCCCACGTCCTTGTGCGTGAACCAGATTTGCTGGCCGTCCCGGGTAGGGAAGATATTGGGCGAGAAGGGGCTCACCACGGGGACTTTTTTGATGACTTTGTAGGTGGCCACGTCCACCACCGCCAGCTCGGGCGAAAAGCTGGAGCACACGAAGGCGCGCTTGCCGTCGGGGCTGAAGGCAATCTGGCCGGGGCCGTTGGGCACGGGCACGCGGCGGGTTTCGCGCAGCGTGGCCACGTCGATGACGGAGAGGTAGTCCTCGCCGCGCACCGTTATCCAGGCCTCCTTGCCGTCGGGCCGGAACGTAGCCTCGTGCGGGGCGCGGCCCACGTACACGCTGCCCCGGATGGCATTCGTAGCCGTTTCGATGAAAGTGACGTTATTGGAGCCCACCGACACCACGGCCAGCAATTTGTGGTCGGGCGAAGCGCCCAGGCCGTGCACCAGCGCCTGCCCTTTGTAGAGCGCCGAGAGCAAATCGGGCTGCGGCTTGCCCAGCACAATCTGGCCCAGCAGCTTGTTGTCGACGGGGTCGATGACCGAAACGGTGTTGGAAATCTGGTCGGCGGTGTACACCCGGTCGCGGTGGCTCACGGCCTGGGCCGCGGCGGCGCTGGTAATGAGCAACAGACCGGGGAGAAGGGAAAATTTCATTTGGGATTGGGAAAAAGAACGTCATGCTGAGCATGTGGCGCATCAAGCCAGGAGCGCAGCCGTAGTCGAAGCATGACGGTTCTGATTGATTGGGCGCTATTTGCCAGAACTCTGGCTCGCCACCGGATGCTGCTTCAGCCAGGCGGCCATCTGCTGAATCTCGACCTGCTGCTCGGCGATGATGCTTTGGGCGAGGCGGCGTAGGGCCGGGTCTTTGCCGTAGAGCAGTTGCAGGCGGGCCATGTCCACGGCACCCTGGTGGTGGGGCAGCATCATGGCCGCGAAGCTGGCGTCGATGTCGTTGGGGGTGGCGCCGGTCATGCGGCGCATGCCCTCGTCCATCACCACCATCACCGAATCCATGCCGTGCTGGAAGGCGGCGACCGGGGTGCCCGGGGCGGCCATGCCGTGGTTCATGTGCATGCCGGCCATGCCCGGCATCGGGGGGGCGCTGGCCGGGTGGTGTTGGGCGCGGGCCGCAACGGCTCCGCCGAAGGTGAGCGCCAGCAAAAAGAGGAGGGATTTGGTCATGTCGTGCACTGGGGCCGCCCCATGAGCGGGGGGCTGGAGGGCTAACGCGCAACCCGGGGAAATGACTGCCGCCGGAGGGCCAACTGGACCAATACCAGTTTGAACCGGACTTCAACGGCCCGGCCTGGGCTCAGGCGAAGCGCTTGAGCAGTTGCTGCACCCCGGCGCTGTAGCTGCGCGAGGAGGTGACGTGCTGGCCGTTGGCCATGCGAAACAGGTACTCGCCATGCGACCAGTGCTTGAAGTCGACGATGTGGGCCGGGTTGACGATGCACGAGCGGTGGATGCGTAGGAACACGGCCGGGTCGAGCCGCTCGGCCAACTGGCCTAGGGCCGTGCGCAGCGGGTAGTGCCTGCCGGCCGCGTGCAGCAGCACGCCGTTGCCGGTGGCTTCGAAGTAGCACACCTCGGCGGCCGGCACGAAGAAGCTGCGCGCCGGCAGTTTCACCAGAAACTGGTCCTGGTAGTCGGCCGCCGGGGCGGTCCAACCGTGCAGCAGGGCCTCCAGTTCGGGGACGCGGGCCTGGTCCTGGCGCAGCGCCAGCTGCTGCTGCACCCGGCCTACGCAGTCGGCAAACCGGTCGGGGTCCAGGGGCTTGAGCAGGTAATCCACGGCGTGGAGGGCGAAGGCCTGCACCGCGTACTGGTCGTAGGCCGTCACGAACACCACCAGCGGGAGCGGCTGGCCGGCCGCCTGCAGCCGCCGCAGCACCTGCACGCCATCAAGGTCGGGCATCTGCACATCAAGGAAAACGACGTCGTATGCGCCGGTGTGCAGGGCGGCGAGGGCCTCGGTGCCGTTGGCGGCTTCGCCTGTTACGGCCAGCGCCGGAAAATCGGCCAGCAGCTCGCGCAGCAGGCTGCGCGCCAGGGGCTCGTCGTCGACCAGCAGCGTGCGGATGGGGCTCATGCGGGCTCCGGGGTAACGCCGGCCGCCGCCCGCCGGAACGGGATGGACAGGCGCAGGCAGTAGCCGCACGCCGGGGCCGACTCCACCGCCAGGGCATAGTCCGGGCCGTAGAGTGTGGCCAGCCGGCTTTCCAGGTTGCGCAGACCGATGCCCCGCGCGGCGGTGTCGGCCGCGCCCCGGCCGTTGTCCTGCACCTGCAGCAGCAGCCGGTCGCCCTGTTTTTCGGCCCGCACGGCCAGCTCACCGGCCCCGGCGCGGGGCGCCAGGCCGTGGCGCACGGCGTTTTCTACCACCGGCTGCAGCAGCAGGGCGGGCAGCAGCGCCCCTTCGGTATCGGGGGCAATATTGTAGCGCACGGCCAGCCGGTCGGGGAAGCGGGTTTGCTCAATTTCGAGGTAGAGGCGGGTGAGGCGCAGCTCCTGTTCCAGGGTCACTTCCTGCTCGTCGGTGCCTTCCAGCACCAGCCGCAGAAACTGGCTGAGCTGGGCCAGCATGCGCCGGGCAGCTTTCACGTCCTGGCTCATCAGGGCCGACACGGCGTTCATGGAATTGAAGAGAAAGTGCGGCTGGAGCTGCATTTTCAGGGCCTGCAGCTGGGCCTGCACCAGCTGGGTTTCGAGCTGGGCGGCCCGCACCCGCCCTTCGCGGTACCGCTCGCGGTACTGCACGGCGTAGGCGATGCAGAGCAGCATCCAGTAAATGGGCACCCAGCTGTTGGCGTTGGCCACGACCTCGGCGAGGGAAACCCGGCCCGGCACGGCCCCGCTGCCGTGCATCACGGCGGCGTACACGAGGCGGTAAGCAAGCGTGAGGACGTAGCTGGCCGCCGCGTGGGCCAGCAGGTGCCGCAGCCGGTGGCGGCTCTCGAGGAGGTTGAAGCGGGCCGCCAGGGCAAACACCACCGGCGTGAGCAGCCCCCAAATCAGGCCGTGCAGCAGGCGCCCGCCCAAGGCCTCGCGCCAGTCGGTGGGCGTGCCGGCCGAGAGGTTCTGCACGAAAATCAGCAGCACCATGAACCCGCTGAACAGCAGCCACGCCAGGGCAATGGTGGCGCCGCTCACCAGAGGCGGGGTCTTCTGCGGTTCTGGGGGCCGGGCGGTCGTGCTCATAGGCTTTAAAGGTAGCGAAACCCGCCGCTGCCGCGCTGGCCCGGCCTCCAGGTTGGCCTTTTTGGCGGGCCAATGGGCCTTCGGGCCGGTGTTGGGCGAGCTCGATTACCCCGCCGGGGCTAAGCGCACGGGAAGTTTGTGAAAAAGGTTAGCCGTAGCAGGCGCGGGCCTCCCGCCGAGAGTCAGACAATTCTCACTAGCCTGTTTAACCTTTGTACCAAACTTTTAACCAAGGCCACTGTTGTGGCGGTATGGCGCTACCGCAAAACGTCGGCGTAGGGGCGGAGGTTTGAAGCTACAGGCGGCACTTTTCAATTTCGCGCTGCCGCATGCGAAATCGTACCCAGCCGATGACGAGCAGCAATGCGGCCAAGCCCACGGCCCAGTAACCCAGCGAGCCGGCCCGCACGGGGTGCAGCTGAATCAGGGCCAAGCCGAAGCCGAGCATGGCCAAGCTGGTGCGCACGTACGTCAGAAAAGTACGCTCGTTGGCCATGCGGGTGCGAGCGGCGGCCAGGCCCTGCTGATCATAAGCGGTAGGGGGCATCAGTAGAAATAAAGGGGGCCGTGGGGAACAAAGCAGGTGGATGTTGCTATACCACCTGAAAGGTTTCGTGGTTGCCGATGGCCAGCGGGCGGTGCTGCTCCAGGTAGGCGCGCATGGCCGCCACCACGTGGTGGCCGGTCTTGCGCCGCTCCCGCCCGAAGCGGAGCGGTACGCCCTGCGCGGTGATGAAAGCGGCCGTGTAGGTGCGGGCGGGGTCTAGCGGCTGGCCCTGCACGTACACGGTCTGCAGGCGGCTGCCTGGCGGGTTCTCGATCTTAAAGTAGGCTTTCAGGCCCAGAGCCCGCTTCACGTAACCCCCCATCTGGTGCAGGGGCTGCCCGCTGTAAGTGCTTTCCAGATTGGCTTCCAGCAGTTGCCGGACTTCGGCCCCGGTCAGCTGCACGGTTTCAACCTCGGGGTCCATGGGCACCATGTTGTAGAGGTCTTCCAGGCGCACCGGGCCGGGCGGCACGGGGACCCCGTAGCGCCAGCCGTTGGAAAAGTACAGGTCGGCCGGCACCCGGGCCCGCAGGCTTTCCAGCAGGAAATCATCCATGGGGCATTCCACCGCGGTACCCCGGTGCAGGCCCGTAGTCGTGACGCCCACCGTTTCCCGCAGGTAGGCATAGGGCAGCAGCGCCGCGTCAATGCGGGCCTGCAGGCCCGGGTCAGGCACCAGGTCGGCCGTGACTTCGCGCAGTTCGTGCTCGTGGGCCGTGACGCGGCCACCTTCTATGGTCAGCGTGAGGCGGCCTACAAAGGAGCCGTGGGCGCCGGACTGGATAACCAGGCAGTCGCCGGCACGGAAGGGCTCATAGAGGCGGTTGTGGGTGTGGCTGCTCAGGCATACGTCCACGCCGGGGTGCGCCTGCAGCAAGGCTACATCCTGCGGAAAGCCGCAGTGGGAAAGCAGTACTACCAAGTCCACGCGTTCAGCCTGGCGTAGCTGGGCCACGTGGCGCGGCAGTTCCAGCGTACCATCGGTGAAGCGCAAGCCCTCGCCGAAATGGGCAGGCATCGTTTTGTCGACGATAGGACACGCAAGCCCGATAACCCCGACGCGCAGCCCGGCCGCCTCGTAGACCTGGTACGGAGCGTATACCAAGTCCCCCGAGGTCTGGTCATACACGTTGGCCGCCAGCAACGGGTAGTTCAACTGGTCAACCAGCTGGCGTAGCTGGGCGGGGCCGTAGGCAAAATCCCAGTGGGCCGTCATGCCTGCCACCCCCAGCTCGTTGAGGATGGGCACTAGGATTTCGCCCTGGGTGTCCACCACCGGCCGGGTACCGTGGAAGGTGTCGCCCCCATCGAATAGCAGACTCTCCGGGTACTGCTGGCGCCACTGCTGCAACAGCGTGGCAATGCGGGCGTAGCCCCCACTGGGCCGGTACGTGGGGCCGGCGGGCCCGTAAAACAGCTCCTGGTGCAGGTTCAGGTAGCCATGCACGTCGTTAAGCTGGAACAGGGAGAGGGTGGTGGGCATAGGGGCAAGGAAAACCAGGTTCATGAGCCGGGCCGTAGCCCGCGTGACTTCTTGCTAACGTACTACGACTGCGCGTCCGGAGTTTTACGGGCAAAGGTTGCCGTGAGGGAAGGAACCCCGTGCCGTGGTTATCCCACACCGCTCGGCAAGGGCGGGGAATACGGACGGCTAAGCCAACGATATAGCAGCGTGCTGTTACCCCGGGAGGTGGGGGAGGAGCGAATGCAAGTAACCCCGGGCGTATCCAGCCCCTCCGGCACGGGCAGGCAGTACATGCGCCGCCGGATGACCAGAGCGGAAAGCACCGTCATGCCCCCGATGGCGGCCAGCGCGGCCCCTAGCCCGAAGGCATCAGCGAGCAGACCCGTCAGCAGCGCCCCGATGGAGTAGCCCGCGTCGCGCCAGAAGCGGAAGATGCCCACGCTGTGTGCCCGTTGCGGAAGCGGCGCGTACTCGGCCACGGCGGCCAGAAACGTGGGATATACCAGCGCCGTGCCCGCCCCCAGCAGCGCCGCCAACAGCAGAAACACGGGATAGGACGAGGTGAAGAGCATGGCCAGCAGCACCGCGCCCTGCAACAGCATGCCCCAGAACAGCAAGTCTTTCTTACACAGCCGGTCGGCCAGCGGGCCGGTGACCAGCTGGCCCAGGCCCCAAACAGCCGGGTATACAGCCGCCACGGTGCCAATCTGCGTCAGGGTGAAGCCCTTACTGGCCAGCAGCAGCGGCAACAGGCCCCACACCATGCCGTCGTTGAGGTTATTTACCAGCCCTGCCTGCGTAACGGAGCCTAGGTTGGGGTGCCGCCACGTCACGTCCCAGAAAGAAAGCGGCGGGCCGGTGGGAACAGCCGGGGCCTGCGCGGCTTCCAGGGCCACGTGGTGGCGGGTGTCGCGCACCAGCAGCGAGCCCAGCAAACCCAGCACCGCCAGCCCGATGCCGAGGTAGAACGGATAGGGCCGCAGGCCGTACTCGGTGGCCAGCCAGCCCGAGGCGAAGGCCGTGGCCGCCACGGCCAGGTAGCCGGCCGACTCGTTCAGGCCCATGGCCAGGCCGCGCTGCTTCGGCCCCACCAGGTCAATCTTCATCACCACGGTGCTCGACCACGCCAGGCCCTGGTTAAGGCCCAGCAGCACATTAGCCGCGATGACCCAGCCCCAGGTGGGCGCCCAGAGCAGCAGCAGCGGCACGGGCAGGCCGAACAGCCAGCCGATGAGCAGCAGGTTCTTGCGACCAATCTTATTGGCCCAGGCCCCCGCGTAGTAGTTGGCTACGGCCTTGGTGAGGCCAAAGACAACGATAAACGACAGGATAGCCGAGCGGGCCACCAGGTGGAACTCCTGCTCGGCCAGCCGGGGCAGGATGCTGCGTTCCAGCCCCACCATCCCGCCCACGAAGGCGTTGATGAGCACCAGCAGCGCAAACTGGTGCCAGTTTTCACGCAGACCGAGTTGGGGAATTGCCATTGAGTTGATAGGGTAAAGAAGCAGGAAGTTAGGGATGCACCAACGCCCAGCCCTGCTGCTGCCGGATAATTAATTCGCCGTTGCCGGTGGGCACGTAGGAAATGAAGGGAAACAGCTCGTCCGGGCTGATCTGGCGTTCCTTCATCGTGTTCTGGCACTGGGCCAGCAGTACACCCTGCTGCTGCAAGGCCCGCAGCTCGGCCTCGTAGGGCTGGCTTTTGCGAAACACGTCGGTGCCGCCCCCGAACACGACCAGCTCCAGTTGCAGCTTGCCCAGCAGGCGCGGGTCAGCCAGCGCGTTTTTCATATTGCGCAGCGTTTGCTTAATAAGCTTCGGGTCGTCGCTATCGAGCTGGTACACGGCCCGGTACCGGGCTTTTTTTGCCACCGCTCCCACGAAGGCCGGCTTGTCCGGCGGGGTCGGGGTTTGGGCGGAAACCGTCAGGCTAAGGCTGGTCAGGAATAGCAATGCCAGCAATGAACGCAGAGAAAGCATAGGGCAAAGGAAAATAAGCAGTGGTTAGAACGCGTAATCCAGCGCCACGGTCAGGTGGTGCAAATCAACTTTGTTGATGGCCCGGGCGGGCAGGTAGGAAGCCCGGTTGGCCCCCCACTTGGCCGCGTACAGCGTGCGCAGCCGCAGCCCGTCGGCCGCGCCGGTAAAGGCGTGCGTGGCGGTGAGATTGAGCTGGTGAAAATCCGGCAGGCTGTACTTGTTGAGCCGTGCTTCCCGCGACAGGCGAAAGTAGCCGTAGCCCGCTTCCAGCCGGGGCGCGCGCGGCCGCTGCCAGGCCACGGTGGCTCCCAGCGCGTGCACGTCACCGGCTCCTTCGATCCGCTCGCGGGGCAAGGTGGTGTAGAAGGGCTCCCGGCCCCATTCGCGCGGAAACAGAAACCGCCCGTGCGCCGTGAGCCGGGTATACTGCGCCGCGTACTGCCAGGCCCGGTGCTGATAGGCCAGGCGCCCGCTCAGGGCGCGGGCCTGCTCACCGGGCTCGCTGTACCGTTGATTGGTTGGCCCACCGGCTTGGCCGGTCAGGCTGCGCTGCCACAGCAGTTGGCCGCTGGCCGTCCAGCGGCCGGCGGGGCGCGCAAACGTGCGCGTGCCTTCCAGCCAGCTGGTGGCCAGCAGCCGGGGGGCGAAATACTGCCAAGCCTGCACGGTGGCGTGCGGCCCGAGCGTGCGCCGCACGCCCAGCACGGCCAGCCCGGGCGTGGGCACGCGGCCCAGGTAGTCGGCTCGGCTGCTGTCGGGGGCTACGCCCATCGAGTAGCGGCCCACAGCCTCCCCGAGAGTATACCACCGGTCCAGCGAGCGGGGGGCCACGTGGGTAAGCCAGCCGCCCTGCACCGTGGTGGCGGGGCCGGCTTTGGCCACCGCCCACAGGCCCTGCACGAAGTTGGGACTTAGCCGCGAGTCCTGGGAGTTGAGTAAAGGTGTGTCCAGTTGCTGCCGGCCGTAGGTGAGCTGCAGACCCGCCCGGGGCTGCCAGCTCACCCAGAGCTCCTCCACCTGGTGCAGAATCTCGCGGTGGTGGGGATGCTCCTGGTCGAAGAGGCCCAGCTCGTAGCGGCTTTCCGGGCGGCCGGGCTCGGCGGCCAGGGTACTGGAAAACAGGTTTTTGAGGAAGAAGCCTTCCACGCCCACCCGCACGCCGTGCCAGGCGCGGCTTTCGTAGCGCAGGCCCGCGCCCACGCCCTGGGCGAAATAGTCGGGGGCCGCGCCCCGGTTGCGGGTGGCCATGAAAACGGTGCGGGCGTGGGCGTGGAACTCGCCCCGGCGCAGGGCCTCGCCCAGCGAGCGGGCCGCCGACGAATCGGCCTCTTCGGCCGTTTGCATTTCAGCCATTTGCGGTGCGGCCACTGCCGGAGCGGCCGGGGCCGGGTGAGCCAGCAGTGTATCGGGGGCCAGGGACTGGGCCACACTGAGCCGGGCGCTGGCCAGCAGCACGGCTCCCAGCAGAAACCAACGAGTCATCAGAAACGGGATAAGGGGAGCCGGCGGCCAGGCCGCGGCTACTACATGGGCAGCCGCTCGCGCAGGGCGCTGTAGGTCCAGGTGCCGGCCAGCGCGGCCAGAATCAGCACGGCGGCTGAGGCCACGCCGCTGCCCAGCTGGGCAAACAGGGGGCCGGGGCAGGCGCCGGTCAGGGCCCAGCCCAGCCCGAAGATGGTGCCCCCGATCCAGGTGCCGTGGTTATACTTCTTGTCGGCCAGCTTGATTTCCTCGCCGTTGATGGTCTTGAGGTGGTTGCGCTTGATGAGCTGAATGGAAATCATGCCCACCAGGATGGCCGAGCCGATAACGCCGTACATGTGGAAGGCCTGGAAGCGGAACATCTCCTGGATGCGCCACCAGCTGATGACTTCGCTCTTGGTGAGAATAATGCCGAACAACACGCCCAGCACCAGGTATTTAAGATTTTTCATGTCAAGTAACAGAAGAAGAAGTTAAGAGCGTACCGCCAGCAGGCGCACGACAGTGGCCGGACCCGAGTGGAAGCTGCCTTCGTGCAGGACCACGCCCAGCTCGTGGTTTTCCCGCACCGTCAACTCGGCAAAGTCCGCGGCCAGGGTGTCAGGGGCGTAGAGCAGCTCGGCCGCCGTGGGACCACCGGAGGGCAAGCCCAGCTGCCGGGTACTAAAGGCTTCCAGAATCAGGTGCCCCCCGGGTGCCAGGCTGCGGGCGGCGGCGGCGTGCACGGCCCAGCGGGCCACGGGCGGCAGGTGGGCGTAAATCAGGCCGATGGCATCGTAGGCGCCGGGCTGCTGCCAGCCCAGGCTGGTGATATCGGCCACCTGGTAGGTTAGGTGCACGCCCTGGGCTACGGCCAGGCGCTGGGCTTTGGCGCGGGCCTCGTCGCTGAAGTCCACGGCCGTTACCTGCCAGCCGCGCCGGGCGGCGTACACCGCGTTGCGGCCTTCGCCCTCGGCCAGCAGCAGCAAGCGGCCGGGCGGCAGCTTATCCAGCTGCTGGCGGAAGTAGGTGTTGGGCTCGGTGCCGTAGGCATAGGCCTCGCTTTCGTAGCGGGCATCCCAGAACTCGGCGGCAGCAGGCAGGATGGTAGGCATGGGGCAGTGGGGAAGGATTAGAACAGCATCGGGTAGAACACCCACGTCATGAGCAGGCCGCCGACAAAGAAGGCGATAACGGCCACCAGCGACACCCACTGCAGATTCGAGAGGCCCGAAATGGCGTGGCCCGAGGTGCAGCCGCCGGCGTAGCGGGTGCCGAAGCCGACGAGAAAGCCGCCCAGTACCAGGAACACCCAGCCTTTCCAGTTGGCCAGGTTTTCCAGGGCAAACAGCTCTTTGGGCAGCAGGCCCGAGAAATCGGTCAACCCCATCTGCGCTTTCAGGTCGCGCACGGTTTCGGCCGAAATGGCGATGGTGTCGGGGTGGCCCAGCAGCTGGTAGCCCACGTAGCCGCCCAGGCCGATGCCGAGCACAAACCACAGGTTCCAGATTTCAGCGCGCCAGTTGTAGGTCAGAAACGGGATGCCGGCCGGCACGCAGGCGGCGCACACGTGGCGCAGCGAGGAGCTGATGCCCAGCGCTTTGTTGCCGATGAGCAGCAGGGCCGGCACGGTCAGGCCAATGAGGGGGCCGGCGATATACCAGGGCCAGGGCTGGCGAAGTAATTCAAGCATGAAGTCAGAAAGTCAAAGGGAATAGAGCTCCGGCCCGCCTGCAGCAGCGGCCGGCCGGAGTCCTTGATAAATCAGGAGGGGAAAAGGAAGCGGTCTAGCGGACCAGCTTTTCGGGCCAGTCCAGCACGCCCCCCAGCAGGTTGGCCACGGTAGTGAAGCCGGCCCCGGTGAGCTGGGCTGCGGCGGTTGCTGAGCGGGCCCCGCTACGGCAGTACACGTAGGTGGGCCGGGTTTTATCCAGGGCCGCTACGCGCCGGGCGAAGTCGGGCGCGGTGACGTCGAGGTTGACCGCGCCGGGCAGGTGGCCGCCGGCAAACTCGTCGGGCCGGCGCACGTCCAGCAGCACGATACCGGGCTGACGCACGGCGGCAGAAAACTCAGCGGGCTTCAAGTCCTGATAGGCTTTGGAAGCGGAATTAAAAAGACCAAACATGGCGGGAACATAATTAGAGAGTGAAGGCAGGAGCGTAGCTGCCACCCGGCCAGGGCTGGGCGGCGGCACCCTCCGGCGGAATTAGTGCGCGGCCGCAGCCGACTGGAAGGATTTCACGGCTTCGCTCAAATCCAGCACCTTGGTGCCGGGCAGCGCGTCGGCCACGATGCTGGAACCGGCCGCCGAGCGGTAGCCGCCGGCGCAATGCACCACCACCGGCTTATCGGTCGGAATCTCACCAGCCCGCTCGCGCAGCTCGGGCAGCGCAATGTTGAGGGAGCCAGCAAAAATGGGCTCGTCACGGTGCTCGGTGGCGTTACGGATATCCACGACGGTGTACTGCTCGGGATGCTGGCGGAACTGCTCCACGTCCAGCACGGGCATGGTGGCTTCGGTAGCGGGCGTGCCCACCAGCGCGCCCTTAATCAGCGGCTCGTAGCCGATTTTGGCCGTTTTCTGAATCAGGTCTTCGAGCGTGGCCTCGTCGGCCGCAAGGAGATAGAACGGCTCCTCGGGGCCGACAATCGAGCCCAGCCAGGTTTCAAATTTGCCGCCCTGTTGAATGTTGATAGCGCCGTCCGCGTGCCCTTTTTTAAACTCGGCCTCGGGACGTGAATCGATGATGACCGCACCGGTTTCCAGCTTTGCGCCGGCGGTCAGGCGCGGCACCTGCTGCACGCTCGGCGCGTAGTCAGGCGCGCCGGCTTTGTTGAGGGCCACGTCGTAGCCGAAGTATTTGGGGATGAAGGGCTGGTCGGCCAGCAGCTCTTTCACGAACTCCGCCTCGCTCAGCTTGCGCAGCATGGGGTTGCCGAATTTCTCATCGGCAATCGTGCTGCTGTTGGCCCCGCTCAGGGCCTTGCCGCACAGGCTGCCCGCGCCGTGGGCGGGGTACACGAGCACCGTGCCGGCCAGCGGCATGAGCTTATCGCGCAGCGAGTGGTACATCTGCCGGGCCAGCTCCTCGCGCTTGGCAGTCATGTTGCCGGCACTTTCGCGCAGGTCGGGGCGGCCCACGTCGCCGATAAAGAGCGTGTCGCCGGTGAAGACGGCTTCGTCCTTTCCTTCTCGGCTGAGCACAATACTGATCGAGTCGGGGGAATGGCCGGGCGTGTTCAGGGCCCGGAACGTGAGCTTACCGACGGTGAACTCCTGGCCTTCGTCGAAGGCTTCGTGGGTGTAGTCGGCCCCCAGCAGCTTACTCACGCGGATGACGGCGCCGGTAGCCTGGGCAATTTCCAGGTGGCTGCTCACAAAGTCGGCGTGGGGGTGCGTTTCGATGATGCTGACGATTTTGGCGTCGTTGGCCTTCGCGTAGTCGTAATAGGGCTGCGGGTTACGGGCCGGGTCGATGAGCACGATTTCGCGGGCCGACTCACTGAGGATAGCATAGGAGAAATGGGCCAGGCCCTTGTCTTCAAACTGTTCGATTTTCATGACGGAAAGCGGTTGGGAGGTGAGTGGAAGCGAGAAGAAAGCAACGCAGGAAAAGGAGTAAAACGAGAACTGCCGGGGGGAGGGTCAGCAGCTTAGGAGGTGAAGACCAGCTCGCGCAGCAGAATAAACGTACCCATGGCCAGCGTGAACCAGCCGAAGGCCGGCTTCAGCTTAGCGCCGGGAATGAAGCGGGCCAGATAGGTGCCCAGGACGATGCCACCCAAGGCGAAGGCCAGGAAGCCCGCCAGAAACGACCAGGCAATGGGCGTGCCCGCGCTGAGGTCGCCGGTAAAGCCAATCAGCGAGTTCAGGGCAATGATGGCCAGCGAGGTACCCACGGCCAGCTTCATGGGCAGGCGGGCCCCCAGCACCAGGGCCGGAATAATCAGGAAGCCGCCGCCCGCGCCCACGAAGCCCGTGAGCGTGCCCACCACCAGGCCGATGCCCAGCACCAGCGGGTAATTGAACGCGTGCTTCTGATGCAACTCCTCGTCGAGCACGACCTCGGCCTGCTTACTGCGGATCATCGACGTGGCGGCTACGACCATCAGCACGGCAAAGGCCACCAGCACCAGTAAGTCTTTGGTGAACACAATGCTGCCCAGCGTGAACAGCTCGTGCGGGATGGCGGGCATCAGCAGCTTGCGCACCGCAAACACGGCCAGCAGCGAGGGTAGCAGAAAGACCACGGCCGTTTTCAGCGATACCAGCCCCTTGCGGAAGTAGCCCCAGGCGCCTACTACGGAGGTAGAGCCCACCACGAACAGCGAGTAAGCCGTGCTCAGCACCGGGCTCACGCCCATCAGATACACCAGCACCGGCACCGTGAGAATGGAGCCGCCCCCGCCCATGATGCCGAGGGAGAGGCCGATGAAAATAGCCGCGAAGTAGCCGAGGTAATGTAACATGGATGAACGGGTGAACGTATGTAGTTATGAAAGGTTGTTCATGTATTTCAGCAAAAAAAGCCGGCTCCCTTTACAGGAACGTGCAGCCGGCCAGGCACTGAATCACGTCCACTACTTCGCGCATCTTCAGCGCGTAGAAAATGTTCTTGCCGTCACGGTGGCTGCTCAGGATGCCTTTAAGCTTCATACCGGTCAAGTGGTGGGACACTAAGCTCTGCTCGATATTCAATTCCTCGCTGAGTTCGGTCACGGACAGGCGCTCTTGGTTGGCGAGCAGCTGCACAATGGCGATGCGCGTCGGATGGGCCGTGGTTTTGAGAATGAACGCCACCTTCTCCATCTTCTCAGTGGTCAGGTTCAAGTCGGCAGGAGCGGTGGCAGTGGTCGTTTTCATAAGGTGCTACAAATGTATGTTCATTTGTTCATGTATACAAGTTTGCTTCGTCTATTGGTTCCAAAAAAATTCTTTTCGCATGTCAGTTTTCTCGCATAACCGGCCTGGCGCCTCTTTCTCGCGGCTTTTAGGCGCGTGGCGCGGAGTGGCGCTGGGCAGTCTGGTACTAGCGACGGCCTGGGGCCTGAGCAGTTGCCAGGGCTCCACTTCCCGGCCGCCTGTTCAGTCAGCCAGTGGCTCATTCACTATTCTGCACACCAACGATATCCACGGCCGGCACCGGCCCTTCGCCGTGAGTCCTGGCAACGCTACCGCCCAGACCGGCGACGCGGGCCGCAGCCCGTCCTCGTTTGAGCGCGCCGGCCAGGTGGGCGGCTTTGCCCACCTGGCCACGGCCGTGCAGCGGGTCCGGCAGGAGCGGGGTGCCGGCAACGTGCTGCTGCTGGATGGGGGCGACACATTCAGCGACGACCTGCTGGCCAACCTGACCAAGGGCGCGGCCAACATCCGGCTGATGAACGCGCTGGGCTACCAGTTCATGGCCCTGGGCAACCACGACTTCGACTACGGCACGGCCCGCACTCGCGAACTGCAAGAGCTGGCCCGCTTTCCCATGCGCGGGGCCAACGTCACGGAAAAAGCGACGGGCCAGCCGTTTCTGGGCGAACCGGCCAAGGTGTTTACCGTGGGCGGCCTGCGCGTGGGCGTGCTGGCGCTGGCCTACCACAACACGGCCCAGACCGGCAACCCCGACAATACCCAGGAGCTGACCTTCGGCAGCGGCCTGGAGGCGGCCCGGCGCTACGTGCCCGGCCTGCGCGCCCGCGCCGACGTGGTGGTGATTCTCTCCCACCAGGGCACCAAGGTGGATGAGTTGCTGGCGCGGGAGGTGCCGGGCATCGACCTGATCGTAGGGGCCCACTCCCACGACCGGATTGCCCCGCCCCGCCACATTGGAAATGTGTGGGTAGTGCAGGCGCTGTCGGACGCGGCCGTGCTGGGCCAGCTTACCGTGCAGGTGCAGGAAGGCAAGGTGACCAGCGTGGAGGGCATCGCGCCCACGCTCTGGACCACGGAATACCCCGCCGAGTCGAAGATAGCGCAGCTGGTGGACTCGCTGCGGGCCCCGCACAAAGCGCAGCTGGAAGCAGTGCTGGCCACGGCTACCGGCCGCATCGGGCGGCAGTACAAGTCGGCCAGCCCCTTCGACCAGTTGGCCGGCGAGCTGCTGCGCGAAGCCACCGGCGCCGAGCTGGCTTTCCTGCCCGGCGTGGGCTACGGCGTGTCGCTGGAGCCGGGCCCCATCACCCGCGAAATGCTCTACACCCTGCTGCCCCACCCCTCCAAAGTGGTGACGCTGGAGCTGACCGGCGCGCAGGTGCTGGAACTGCTGGAGCAGACGGCCACCAACCAGAACCCCGGCAACGACCTGGCCCGCGTGGGTGGCCTGCTGCAGTCCAGTGGCCTGGACTGGGCGGCCGACCTGAACCAACCCACCGGCCAGCGGGTGCGCGGGGTGCAGGTAAACGGGCAGCCGCTCAACCCGCAGCGCCGCTACCCGGTGGTCACTCACAACGGCATGCTCAGCGGCATCCACCGCTACACCACCTTCGCGAAGGGGCAAAATATCCAGAAGCTGGACAAGGGCGTGACGGAGGTAGTGGAGGCCGGCCTGCGCAAGCGGGGCACCGTGGCTCCGCCCACGCTGGCACGGGTGCAGGTGGTGGTGGCGAAGTGAGCGGCTGTTTGCTGCAAAATCCGCGTTAGACGATTCGGCCGGATGGTTGTGATGCCCTTCATTTGTGCTCGTTCGTACAGCAGACTTCACCCCATTTCCCTTTCCCTATGAGACACCTGGAGCAGCATCGCACGCATCGGATTGGTTGGTTACGGGCCGCCGTGCTCGGAGCCAACGACGGCATTATTTCCACGGCCAGCCTGGTAGTGGGGGTAGCTGCCGCCAGCGCCACGCGGGAGAGTGTGCTGGTGGCCGGCGTGGCCGGGCTGGTGGCGGGGGCCATGTCCATGGCGACGGGCGAATACGTCTCCGTCAGCTCGCAGGCCGATACGGAAGCGGCGGACCTGGCCCGGGAGCAGGCCGAGTTAACCAACGATGCCGCCGCAGAACACCAGGAACTTACCGCCATCTACGTGGAGCGCGGGGTGGAACCGGACCTGGCCGCGCAGGTGGCCGAGCAGTTGATGGCCCGGGACGCGCTGGGTACTCACGCCCGGGAGGAGCTGGGCATTTCCGAAACCATGAGCGCCAACCCCATTCAGGCGGCGCTGGCGTCGGCTGCTACGTTTACCGTGGGCGCGGCGCTGCCGCTGCTGGTCATTCTGGTGGCCCCGGCGACGTATCTGAGCTGGACGGTTTCCATTACCTCCCTGTTGTTTCTGGCTGCGCTGGGCGGGCTGGCCGCCTACGTAGGTGGGTCCAGCGTGCTGAAAGCGGCCGCCCGGGTAACCTTCTGGGGGGTGCTGGCCATGGCATTGTCGGCCGTGGTGGGCAATTTTTTCAACGTAACGCCCCAGGGCTAACGGGGACTGTCGGCCGGGTACAGTACCCAACAGTTTAGGTGGCCGGTAGCAGCCGACCGGAACGCTATTGACGAGGGC
Organism: Hymenobacter wooponensis; assembly: GCF_004745865.1. Taxonomy (GTDB): domain Bacteria; phylum Bacteroidota; class Bacteroidia; order Cytophagales; family Hymenobacteraceae; genus Hymenobacter; species Hymenobacter wooponensis. The sequence goes on from NZ_SRKZ01000011.1 coordinate 28,500, forward strand.
AGATAGTATGAAACCGGGGGCATATCCGGTGGCGGGCTGCAACCCTTCAGCGGGTCGCTGTGCCTTTGCCCCGGTTGCGTTCCGGCAAAAGTGTGCACCTTTGCACCTGGTCCCGTTGGTCTATGTCTCGTCTGCTGACTCATCTGCTGTTGCTGCTCTATGCGGGTATTTACCTGCATTGCCAGCCACTGCCTGCCCGGGTCCTGACACCGCCTACGGACTATAGCAGCCAGCAGGCACCACCTCAGACCGGCCTCTGCAAGAAGAAGCTGCAAACCGTACAGGCGGACCCGCAGGCCGACCACGCGCCGGTAGCGAAAGCCAAGCTGCTGCCGCTCGACCTCGCGCTGGGCGATGACTTCCCGGCCCTCTATTTCGGCCTCCTGTTTCCGGCCGACGAGCCCACGCTCAACCCTGCCCGCGGCCCGAATGCCGGCCCCGAGCAGTCGTTTGCCAACCACCCCAACAAGGCTCCGCCCGTTCGCTTTTCTTAGGAAAATGCGCAGTGGAGCCGGGTTTGTACCCGGTTAATTGTCCCTGCCAGTAGGGGCGATGACCGGTTTTTTTATGCCCTGACCGGCCTGCCACCTTGTGTGGCACCTTTCTGCTGCCCCGGCCACCGGCCACCGGACAGCCCCGCTTTTTCCTGAGAGCCCCAGCAAATCTGCCTGTCAACTGGCCGGCTACGCCTCTGCGCGCCCGGCCCGGATTTCTGTCCTGACTTCTCTCAGCCATGTTTTCTTTTTGTCATTTATCCCAGGGGCTGGTGCCGCCGGGCCGCTGGCTGCTGGCCGCCACGCTGCTGCTGGCGACAACGGCCAGCCACGCCCAGGTACCGGGCCGGCCGTTATCCTTAAAAGAAGCCCTGGAGCTGGCCCGCACCCAGGCCCCGCACCTGCAAGCCAAAGCCTACCAGGTGCAAGCCGCCGAGGCCGACCTCACCCAAACCAAAACCCAGCGCCTGCCCTCCGTACGGCTCAGCGGGCAGGTGAGCTACGGCTCCACGAACGCCGTTGCCGGCACCATGCTGCCCATAGGCACCATCATCCCCAGCAGCGGCTCGCTGAGCGGGGTCAACTCCTACAACGCCGTGTTCGGCAGTATGGGCACGGCCCTCGTGGAGTGGAGCCCGGTCACCTTCGGGCAGTACCCGGCCCAGCGGGCCCGCGCCGAAGCGGCCCGCGGCTACGCCCAGGCTGATGCCGACAACGAGCTGTTCACCCAGCAGCTGCGGGTGGCCCAGACCTACCTCGACCTGCTGGCTACCCAGAGTTTGCGCCAAGTGCGCGAGCAGGACGTGCGCCGGGTAGCCGTACTCAAAAAGACCATCACCCGGCTGGCCCTGAACGGCCTGCGCCCGGGCGTAGACAGCACGCAAGCCCGTGCCACTGAGGCCCAGTCGAAGCTGGCATTGCTCAGCGCCCAGGAGCAGGAAGCCGACCGCCAGGCCCGCCTTTCGACCTTGCTAGGCCAGCCCGGCGCCACCTGGCAGCCCGACACGCTCTACAACCAAACCCTACCGCCCGCGCTGGTGCCGCCCGCCGCCACCCACCCCACGCTGGGGCTGCAGCAGCGGGCCGTGGCGCTGGGCCAGGCCCGCGAGACGGTCATTCGCCGCCAGTACCGGCCCCGGCTTTCCCTGCTGGGTGCTACCTGGGGCCGGGGCTCCGGCCTGGGCACTAATGGCCAGACTGACTACGGGCTGGGCGGGGCCGCGCCCACCCGCTTCAATTACGCCGTGGGCGTGGGCGTGGTGTTCGATCTGCTCGACTGGCCCCGCGTGCAGGCCCAGGCCAAGGCGGAAAACCTGCGCACCCAGGGCCTGCAGGCCGAGCACCGCCAGCAGCAGCTGGAGCTCAGCAACCAGGCCACTCTCGCTGAGCAGCGCCTGCAGCTGGCCGCCGAGCGCGCCCGCCAGGCCCCGCTGCAGCTCGCGGCCGCCCGCCAGGCCTACCGCCAGAAGCTGGCCCTTTACAACTCGGGACTGGCCACGGTAGTGGATGTCACCCAGGCCCTGTACGGGCTGCAGCAGGCCGAGCAGGACCAGGTGCTCACGGCCAACGCCGCCTGGCAGGCCGTGCTGTTGCAAAGCGCGGCCGCCGGCGACTTCTCCTTCTTTTTCACCCACGTAACCCCCTAGCCGCATGTACGAACTCATCCGGTCGGCCCTGCAGCGGCCCCTCACCGTGGTGGTGGCCATGCTGGCCATCCTCTTCTTCGCCTTCGCCGCCGTGCGCGACATTGCCGTGGACATTTTCCCGAGCATGGACGTGCCGGCCATCTACGTGGCCGAGCCCTACGGCGGGCTCTCCCCCGAGCAGCTCGACGGCTTCATGGCCAACCAGTTCCAGAACAACTTCCTCTTCGTATCCGGGGTCAAGAAGATTGAAACCAAGAGCATCCAGGGCCTGACGCTCATCAAGCTCTCCTTTTATCCCGGCACTGACATGGCCCAGGCCGCGGCCGAGGTGGCTACCCAGGTGTCGCGGGCCACGGCGTTTATGCCGCTCGGTACCTTGCCCCCGCAGGTGGTGCGATTCGACGCCAGCTCCCTGCCCGTGGGCCAGTTGGTGCTGGAAAGCGAGAAAAGCTCGCTGACCCAGCTGCAGGATTTGGCCGCCAGCCGCATCCGGCCCATGTTCACCACCATTCCGGGCGTCACGTCCACGGCCCCGTTCGGCGGTAACATTCGCACCATCGTGGTCAAGGCCGACCCGGCCAAGCTGCGGGGCTACCAGCTCACGCCCGACGACGTGGTCAAGGCCATCGTCAGCAGCAACCAGCCCTCGGCGGCTGGCAACGTGAAGATGGGCGACGTGGCCTACATGGCCCCGGTGAACTCGCTGATTGAAAACCCGGCCGATTTTCTGGACGTGCCCCTGCGCACGGGTTCTGGGCCGGGTGTGTATTTGCGCGACGTGGCCACGGTGGAAGATGCCGCCGACGTCACGACGGGCTACGCCGTCATCAACGGCAAGCGGGCTATTTACATGCCCGTCATCAAAAAGGCCGACGCCTCGACCCTGAAAGTCGTGCAGCAGGTCAAGGACAAGCTGCCCACGCTGCGGGCCCTGCTGCCCGAGGACGTGAAGCTCAGCTACGCCTTCGACCAGTCCACTTACGTGGCCAACTCGCTGAAAAGCCTGGTGACCGAGGGCATTCTGGGCGCGGTGCTCACCGGGCTGATGGTGCTCTTGTTTTTGCGCGACTGGCGCAGCGTGCTCATCGTCATTACCACCATTCCGCTCTCGGTGCTCTCGGCCGTGATTCTGCTCAAGCTCTTCGGGCAGACGCTCAACATCATGACCCTGTCGGGGCTGGCGCTGGCCATCGGCGTGCTCGTGGACGAGGCCACGGTGACGATTGAGAACATTCACCAGCACCTGGAGCGGGGCAAACCCAAGGCCCACGCCATCTGGGACGCGGCCCGGGAAATTGCCCTGCCCAAGCTGCTGATTCTGCTCTGCATCCTGGCCGTATTCGCGCCCGCCCTGATTATGGAAGGCGTGCCGCGGGCCATGTTCCTGCCCCTGTCACTGGCGGTGGGCTTTGCCATGGTGGCCTCGTTTCTGCTCTCGCAGACGCTGGTACCGGTCATGGCCAACTGGCTGATGAAAGACCACGCACCGGCCGCCGGCCACGGGGCGCACAGCCATGAAGAGCCGGAGGGAAAACCCGGCTTTTTCGCTCGCTTCCAGGCCGGCTACCAGCGCCTGCTCGCCCGAGCCCAAGGCCGACAGCGCGGCGTGGTGCTGGGCTACCTGGCCTTGTCGGTAGTGGTAGTGGGAGCGGGGTTTGCCGTCATCGGCACGGACATCTTCCCGCAGGCCAACAGCGGGCAGTTTCAGCTGCGGCTGCGCGAGAAGGTGGGCACCCGCCTGGAGAAAACCGAGCAGACGGTGGCGGCCGTGCAGGCCATCATCAACCAGGAGGTTGGCCCCGACAACGTGGAAATATCCTCCACCTTCGTGGGCACCCAGCCGGCCAGCTTCGCGGTTAACTCCGTGTTCGTCTTCACCGCCGGCCCCCACGAGGCCTTGATGCAGGTGGCCCTGAAAGAGGGCGTGCACGTGAACTTGAGTCAGCTCAAGGAGCGCTTGCGTAAGCGCATCCACGCCGCGCAGCCGGGCTTACAACTAAGCTTCGAGCCCATCGAGTTGGTGGAAAAGGTGATGAGCGACGGGGCACCCACGCCCATCCAGGTGAATGTGGGGGGCAAAAACCTGAAGGAAGCCGCCGGCCACGCCCGCAAGGTGCTGGCCGAACTGAAGCGAATTCCCTTCCTGCGCGACGTGCAGATTGCCCAGCCCCTGCAGTACCCGGCTTTGCGCATCGACGTGGACCGGGAGCGGGCCGCCCAGTTCGGGCTCACCAGCCAGGAAATCACCCAGTCGGTGGTGGCGGCCACGTCCTCCTCGCGCTTTACGAGCAAAAACCTCTGGCTCGACCCCAAGTCCGGCCTGGGCTACCAGGTGCAGGTGCAGCTGCCCGAAGACCAGCTCACCCAGCTCCAGGATTTGGAGGCGCTGCCCGTCAAGGCCGGGCAGGCCCGCCCTACCATTGGGGAGGTGGCCACCGTCTCGGCCCGCATGATGCCCGGCCAGATTGACCGCCAGGGACCTTACCGGCTGGTGAGCATCACGGCCAACGTGCAGGACCGCGACCTGGGCACCGCCGCCCAGGCCGTGCGTCGGGCCCTGCAACAAGTCGGGGAGCCCCCGCGGGGCGTCGTGGCCAACCTCGTAGGCCAGCCCCAGCTGCTGGAAGACACCATGAGCAGCCTGCAGACCGGGCTGGGCATGGCCATCGTGGTGATTTTCCTGCTGCTGGCGGCCAACTTCCAGAGCTTCCGCCTCTCGCTGGTGGTGCTCTCGGTGGTGCCGGCGGTGGTGGCCGGCTCCCTGCTGCTGCTGCTGGCCACCGGGGCCACGCTCAACCTGCAGTCCTACATGGGCATGATTATGTCGGTGGGCGTGTCCGTGGCCAATGCCATTCTGCTCATCACCAGCGCCGAGCACTTGCGGCACGAGCACCGCGACGTGGGGCTGGCCGCCCGCCTGGCCGCCGACACCCGCATCCGGCCCATCCTGATGACCAGCATCGCCATGATTGCCGGCATGCTGCCCATGGCCTCGGGCTTGGGCGAGAGCGGCGACCAGATTGCCCCGCTGGGCCAGGCCGTTATCGGCGGGCTCATCGCCTCCACGCTGGCCTCGCTGCTGGTCCTGCCCCACGTGTTTGGCTGGGCCATGCGCCGCGTGGGCTACGAATCCGGCTCCCTGCTGCCCGCCCGCACCCGGCAGGCTTCTTAACCTTCTCTTTTTCCAGACTGACTACTTATGAATGCCTTCCTGAAATTGATTGCCCGTTCGCCCCGCTATACTGCCCTGCTGGCGGCGGGCCTGCTGCTGAGCGGCGCGCTCAGTAGCTGCTCGTCTGGTGCTTCGGAACCTGCGGCCGAGAAGCCCACGCCGGCCGCGCCGGCCGCCGTCACCACCTTCCGGCTGAGCGCCGCCCCGGCCGTGCGCCGGCTGCGGTTGCCTGCCGAGCTCAAGCCCTACGAGCAAGTGGACCTGTTTCCCCGCGTGGGCGCTTTTGTGAAGCAGGTGCTGGTGGACCGCGGCTCGCGCGTGAGCAAAGGCCAGACCCTGGCCGTGCTCGAAGCCCCCGAGCTGGCCGCCCAGCTGGCCCGGGCCCGCTCGCGCTGGCAGGCCGCGCAGGCCAAGCTTTCCGGCACCCGGGCCAGCTACGAACGGCTATTGCGCACCAGCCAGGAGCCGGGCACCATCTCGCCCAATGACCTGGAGCGGGCCCGCGCCGAAATGCAGGCCGACCAGGCCAACGTGCAGGCCGCCTATTCCGAGCTGCAGGCCAGCCGGGAGCTGAGCAATTATTTGGTGGTAAGGGCTCCGTTCAGCGGTATCATCACGGCTCGCAACGTGTCGGCCGGGGCTCTGGTGGGGCCGGGCGGGGGCCAGCCGGCCGCGCCCATGTTTTCGCTGGAAAACAGCCGCACTCTGCGCCTGGAGGTGGCCGTGCCCGAGGCCGCGGCCGGCCAGTGGCTGCAGCCGGGCGCTTCGGTGCCGTTCACCGTGCCGGCCTTTCCCGGGCAGACCTTCACCGGCGTGTTCCGCCGCAATGCCAGCCGCCTGAGCCAGACGGTGCGCTCAGAGCTGGTGGAGATGGATGTGCCTAATGCCGACGGCCGCCTGAAAGCGGGCATGTACGCCCAGGTGCTGGTGGCCCTGCCCACCGAAGCAAAAGCCGTCGCCGTGCCCACCTCGGCCGTGTTTGCCACCCCAGACGCGCCTAAGCAGGCGCAGGTAGTGCGCGTGCAGCAGGGGCGGGCCCAGTGGGTGCCCGTGCGCAAAGGTCAGCTGCTCAGCCGTGACACCGTGGTGGTGTTTGGGCCGCTGCAGCCCGGCGATGAGCTAGTCCGGGAAGCCGGTGAGCAGGTGCCCGACGGCCAGCCCCTCACGGTCGCGAAGGGTAAGCCCGCTGGGGTTTGATATATGAACGTTTTGTCATTTGTTTAGTGTTGCGCTCTTAAATCCTTTGACCATGAATCGTAAGAATCTTCTCCAGTGGCTGCCGCTGGCTTTGTTTGCCCTCGTTTTGTTCACCCCGCTGCGCACCCCGGTTCTGGGTGGTATTCAGCGCGGCCTACTGGCCACGGGCCTCTGGAAGGCCGAAGTGCCGGTAGCCACGGTGGCTTCGGCAGCCGCGCCCATCACGCCGACGGGCGGGACGGCCGCCTATCCGCATAGCCTGCCGTTGACCACGCTAGATGGAAAATCCGTCAACCTGAGTGACCTCAAAGGCAAGGTGGTGTTCGTCAACCTGTGGGCTAGCTGGTGCCCGCCCTGCGTGGCCGAGATGCCCGGCATTCACGCATTGTACAAGAAAATGGACCCGAAAAAGGTAGCCTTCGTGATGCTCTCGCTGGATGAAAACCCCGCCAAGGCCCAGGCGATGCTCAAGCGCCAGGGCTATACCTTCCCGGTATATTTCCCCGCCGGCCCCCTGGCCCCGCCATTCGACTCCAACTCCATTCCTTCTACGGTCATTCTGGGCCCGGATGGGCAAGTGGCCGCCCGCCACGACGGGATGGCCGAGTACGACACGCCCGAATTTAAGGCGGCCCTTGATGACCTGGCCAAGCAGGTGAAAAACTAGCTCACTCAGGTATATTATGTAATTCGACCGGGCAGCTTCCGATGGGAGGTTGCCCGGTTTGCGTTACCTGCCGCACTATCCCCTGCGAATTCCGCGGGCTTTTTGACCTTCTTATGCCGTTGGGTAGTACCATTACGCTAAGCTGACTCGGCATCCTGCTGCTGCAGGAAAGCCCAATCCTCTGCCGAAAGCTGCTGCTGCATAAAGGCCGTGTACCCAAGGTCGCGGCGTTCCAGCACGTGGCGGCGGAAAGCCCAGCTGCTATTTGCCGCCGCGAAACCGGCGGCAGTCATCGCCTGACGCATCCGGGGCGGCAGCCCAGCCAGCCAGTGGTGAAAATCAACTTCTGTGAGGTGGCTATCCGCTAATTGGTGGTAGCGATACGCGGCATTGCCCACGCGCAACAGCTGCGCCTGCTCGGCACGTTCCGTTTCCGGCAGTTGCTGCAACGCCTGCACCTGCTGCTCGTGCAGGCGCGGGAGGGGATGCCGGGGAACAAGCAGGTCGTTGATGTTCATCGCAGCACAAGATGTTACTCGGCCTTGTTGAGTGGCGTTTTACGAGCGTTGGGGTCGGCCGCACACTCCTGATACACTAGCTTGGCAATATCTAAGTACGGCACTTTCAGGGCCGCAGCAAGCTTGTGTAGCTCGTCCTGGGTCATGCCGCCCGGCTGGTCGTGGCGCTTATCGTAGGTGCGCGGATTGATGTTCCACAGGGCGACAATATCCTTTTTCAGCATCCGGGTTCCGTCCAGCAGCTCCGCCAGCGTCGAAGCTTTAATAGTCAGGTCGGTGTTGTCTAACGTGACCTTAAAGGAAATGGGCGCGGGTGCGGAAGTGGATGCCATAAGGAGGATGAAGGGTAATACCAGCCGGAAAGTTACCTCTTTGCTTGATGCGCTGGTAAATTCCTCATTGGGGAATACGGTAAAATATGGCCCACTGGTGTAGTTGCACAACGAAACTCTCTATACTTCAATAATGACTAGTTCAATTGCACATTGATTGAGCCAAATAGTTAACTAGCTATTGGCATACGCATGATAGTGCTATCCTCTATATGGGTGGATGGTTTCAAATTCCTTGGTTTGTAAGGCATCCTGAAGCAGTTGAGCGTGCTGATTATCAGCAATAGCATTACTCAGTGTATGTGGGTCTAGGCTTTCGATTGTGATAGGAGATGATACCTGAATCTGCTTTGTGCGTACTGGGCACAACCCCTTTGAAGTAGAGCTATGCGCAGGGATAACCACATTGTAAGCATCAGCATAAGTTGGGTCTTCTGGGGATAACCGTGAAGATGAAAATGCTATTCCGCTAAAAAATCCACCTCTACCGCCACCTCGGCTAGTCGTGTTTACCCATTCCAAAACCAGTTGAGGGATAACGTATTCTTCGTGAAATCTGTCAGAATCTCGGACTGGGACACTCGTTGCCATCACTAAAGGCCAAGTGGCAAAGAACTTCATCAACTGACCATCATAGGAGTGTGGTCTGTCTATGTGCTTGCGACGCATTTCGCTGACATGATTGCGTAAATCCAATAACACAATTTGACCAATCTCATTACGTACTGCCTTAAGCTTTGCTGCATAAAGGCTTGGCGTCCAGCCAGGATTCCTGAGTTCTTTGTAAGCTAGGTGGACCGAACTTGCAGCATAGAGACAAGGGTAACCTGATATACTGAATCGCTGGTTAGCTACTAAGTAACGCCTGTCAAATGGGATGTGAAACATGCCAGCAGCATCTGGCGCATACGCGCTTTCTGACCGCAAGCGGTACAGCACATCGCTTTCGCGCAGTGTTTTGGAAGTAAGAAAAGAATCAGGGGATAGCATGGCATACTGCTGGCCCTTCGTGCTTTGAGCAAAGAACTCGGCAAACATCTTATAAGCTACACTTGGACTGCCTTGATTGAAATAGCGTTGCAGTGCATGTATCAGAGCTTGATTTATATTCCTTACTGGGTGTTGGATGAAAGCAGTATTAGGTATTTGCCCCATATACATCTTACTGCCATCTACCTCAAAATCATCCAGTTTATCGACAAGTAAAGTGTACTCTCTGATAGTCTGTATGACGTGCTGATAGTATGATTCCCTATCTTTTTCCCGCCAATCCTTTGGGATATCAAGAACTGGATGTTGGAGCAAATCATTGACTGTCATAGTGTGCAAGTGAGGATAAGCGGCGGTAAGAGCGAGATGCAAAACTATCCTGAAGCAAAGCTAGCCTGAGCTATAGCTTATGTCTGGTTTCTAATTCGGCAAATAAGACTTTGAAACGCAAGTTCATATAATAAACCTACGATGCTCCAGTAGCGAACAAAACAAGGGCGGTGGGGAGAAAAAAATGGCCCACCTCCCAGTCTGAGCGGGGGTGGACCAGTTTAATCAGACAGTCGGCGGGGCGTAGGGCGTAAATCGGAAATCATACCAGCTACGCACCTCAACTGGCGTGTGGGCCACGAGGTAGGGAAAGGCGTGGCCCTCAATGGGAGCAATTTCGACGTAGTACTGCTGCGCCCCGTCTGGCTGCTGCCACAGGGTCACGGTGCCGTAGCCCTGGCCCTGTTCCGGGGTGGCCCGCTTGCCGGAATAGTAGGCGTACGAATCGTGCGGATAGGTGCCCAAGTTCAACTCTACCGGCTCCCACGGGCATTCCCCGCTGCCGCCCATCTCTTCCTCAAACGCAAACCACCGGAGTAGCCCGCCCTGCGCCACGATGCGCCCCCGGTACTGTGCGGGCTGGGGCTTCATTTCAGCAGCCAGGTCGCTCAGCGTCGCGTACTCGTCGGCCTGGTCAGTGGCCGTGAAGGGTACCCGCCCCGGAATGCGAAACGGGCCGGGGTGCTGGGCGGTCACGTCCTGCACCTGGTCAACGGTGCCGGCGACGAGTTCAAGAATCCGCGGTGCCCCTTCGGCGGGCACTTCCAAGTACAAGAAGTCAGTAAGGTATTTCCAGTTGCCAGCATCGGCCCGCTGCGCGGCATCCTGTTGGTCGGTGCCGGCAAACTCTTCTATATCATAGAAGCCATAGAAATCGGACAACTCGCCCCGGACTACAATAAGGCTACCGTTCTCGCGGTGCTGGAAATGGCAAACTGGCTGGTTGGAAGCGGGCATTTCTGGGCTGGTCTTTTTCATCGGAGTAAGGGCTAGGGTAGGGACTAATAGAGGTAGTTGGGGTGAGCGGCTGGGCCTAACTCACGGGCTTCTTTCTCAAGCTGAGCGTCTTCCCATTTCTCGCTCTCGGCAATGGCCAGGGCCTTCCACTTCATCAGTTGGGCCGCGTCAGTGGATTTGCTAATCAGGTCCTCCGCCTTCTGGCGGCGCTCCGGCGTGAAAGCCGGGTGGTTCAGCACGCGCCGTAGGTTGCTGCGGGCTGACTGTACCATCAGCATCAGGCCAGCATTGGAAAGCGTGGCAACGGGGGCGGGAGTGGGGGCGGTCAGCATAGAAAGAGGGCTAAAGGGTGAGCGGCTTTGCTATACTTATTAAACGTAAATCATACCTAGATAGATGCACTTTGTGCATTTATCTATGCGTTTTTTATTAGCAAGTTTCTGCGGAATGGACATGAAAAAAGCCGCCCGGTCGGGGGCGGCTTTCTTACCGGAAGTAACTAGCGCAGCTGCTCGGATTTCATTAGAACAACGGTGCCGACTACTACATCAATCGGGCTGTACTGCTCGGGCGGGTAGGTGTCGAACCAAGCGGCCGTAGCCAACATATTGAGCGCGGACCCGCTGTATTTGCCGTTGTCGTCGATTACCAGAATATAGCCGGCAAGCGGGCCGTGCTGGAAATAGTGAATGTCCAGCGTATCAGCGCCGATAAGGGGCCGTAGCTGGTCGAATTTGAAGGTTTTGCCTTTGCTCGGGCGTATCTCGGTCAGGCTCCCATCCAAACCCAGCACCGTGGCAGTGCCCTCGGCCGGCACCATTGCGGTACGCTGGGCCAACAGGTACTCACCTAGCTCCCAGATGGTAGAAAATATGCGTTCGGTGCCCTCGATGCGGAACGGGCCTAAGTAGTAAGCCGGCGTCGTCACCACCTGGCCGCGGGCGGTTACGCCGACCGTCGTTGCCAGCAAGGCCGCGCCGCGCTGGGTGACTTGCAGAAACACGGTAGCGGGGAGCTTCTTCCACCATGCGGCCACGGTCAGGTCGGCACCGGCACCACCGTAGAACATCTGCACATTGGACAGATTGAAAAAGTGGGGGCCAGCTAGAACGATAGGGTGCGCGGCGGGCTGGGGAACGGGGGTAATTTCCATATCAGAAAGGGGGTTTAGATGCGTTTCCTACTTACTTATTAAACGCAAATCATACCTAAATAGATGCATGTTATACATTTTTAATGGCGTATTTTATACTTCGTTTTTCCCCACTGCCCCCGCTGGAATGGGCAACAAAAGAGCGCAACAACCGGTAAGGCTGCTGCGCTCGGTGGCTTGATGGCGGCGGGGCTACGCGTGTAGTATGCACGCCACGCGCTCAGTCATCGCGTAGTGGTGCTGGTAGTGATTGGAACCCCAGCAACGGGCAAACCCTGTTCGGTGCGGATACTACGGCGGGGGCCGCTGGGCACCCTGGGCTCGAACCAATCCCGGTAGGCCGTGGTCAGCCGGTCAGCGACGACGGCCAGCCGCTCCGGGCTATGCTGCCCGGCGTCGGCCGGGGTACGCTTAATCCAGATGTGGCAACTGCCGCACCCTATCTGGTACGCGTCGCCCATCAGTTCCCGGATTGCGCCGGCCAGGTCGCGCAAATCATTCTGGTGGCTGTGGGCCTGCACATAGCGGCGCGCCTGCTCCAGCAACTGCTTTTCGGCCTTATTGCGGGGTTGCTGCTCAATGGCTAAATATGCCTGCTGCGCAGCGTAGGTAAGGGCGATGGGGGCGAATTTCTCGGCTTGGCTCATCGGGGTACTGGTTAGGGATGAAGAAGCGGCCAGGCTGGTCAGGCCCGGCCGGCGGCCTAGCGCTGCGGGGCGCTGGCTAATGTGCGCGAGAGGTGCAGCACGTGGGCGTTGTGGAAGGCCTCGGCAAACACGCCGCGCCGGAAGTCGGCAGCCAGCTGGCCGACGTCAGCAAATTCGTAGCGCAGGCCCGTATCACCCAGCGGCACCAGGTATAGGTCAGCCTCCTCGGCATTGAAGCCGCCCACGTTGCGCCCGTCGCTCAGCAGCAGCGAAACGCCGGGCCGGTGGTCGGGTCCGTCAACGAACGTATAGGTTTCATAAATCAGCCCTACCGCCTTCTCAAAGGGGTAATACACGGCCTCGCCTACGGCTAAATCCTTATATTCTGGCATGGGTAGGTAGCATAAGATGGAAAAGAGAAGGAAATCATACGAGAAGCAAGGCGTATTGGCCTCCCTGCTCCTCGCGGGTCATGCGCAGGCCCTCGCGGGCTATTGCCCGGGTCGCCCGAACCAGCTTTAGCAGCGCCTCGTACGCCTCGGGCGTGTCTATTTCCATCATCAGGCGCTCGGCTACCTCCTCGGTCAGCACCTCGCTGTTGATGCCCTTGCCAAGCTGCTGCATCATTACCTCCACGTCGGCGATGGCGGCTATTATCCGGTTGCGGTACTGGTTCCAACTGGGGTGCCGAATGGTGGGGGCTTCGCTGGCTTTCATCAGGAAAGAGACTATAATTAGAGCTAGGGCTAGAATTATGGCTAGGGCTAGGAGCTTTGGGGTAGCAGCGGCTTTGCTGCTACCCCAGCCCTGAGAGCTAAGCGGCGGCTAGCCAGCTCAACTCAGCGGCGGCGTACTCGCGGCCGATGGCGTCAAGTTCGGGCGCTGCCTCGCTCGTGGCGGCCACCATCACCGCGCCGGGCTCCGGCAGCTGCAGCTGCTCGGCGGGCTGCTCTTGAGCCTGCGGCTCGTCCGGCTCGGTGGTGTGACCCAGAATGAGCTCGGCGGCTTTCTGGGCCTTGCTAGCGGCTTTTATGACTAGCTGCTTATCATTTTTCAGCCGCTCCAACCAGCTTTGGATATAGGCCACGGCGTTTTCCTCGGTCTGCTCGGTCGCAATGCCGGCGGCGGCACTCAGGAACGAAGCGCCCATTTCGGCGGTCAACTCCTCGCGGGCATAGCTCAGGCTTTGCTTGCCTTCGCCGGCGGTCAGGTCGGCGCGGTCAAGGCGGGCCTTGTGGCCGGTGCTGTGGGTCAACTCGTGGAAAAGCGTTTGGTAGTAGCCTTCCGACGTGGTGAACGTCTCCGGCTTGGGCATATTCACAAAGTCCAGCGAAGGGGAGTAGTAGGCGCGCTGGTGCAGGTGTTGAATAGCGGGCTTACCGTCCCACGCCTCCACAATACCTTCGGCTACCTCGCTGGGGGTAAATTCGCGCTTCACCACTTTGGGCAAATCAAACTCAATGCCCTCGATATCCTCCACCGAAAACACGGTGTAATACTTTAGAAAGGGCATTTTCTCCTCTTTGCCGGTTTGCTTGTTCTCGCGGGTGGAAACGTTGTAATACACCACCTGATGGCCTTTGGCCCCCTTGCGGACATTACCGCCCATTTCGAGGGCCTGTTTGAACGTCATGAAAAACGGCAGGGCACCGCTGAAATGCAGCAAAAACAGGTTGATACCACTATAAACGCGGCCGGTGGCGTAGTTGCGGGGCAAGCCGTAAACCGCGTTCCACGGCTTGCGCCACGGAATGATGCCGCCTTCGAGGGCCGAAATGATGCGGTCAGTCACAATCTGGTACACGTCGGGGCGGGCGGTGGCGGCCTTGCTGGTGGATTTCTTGGCGGCGGCTTTCGTGGTCTTTTTCATGATAAGCGGTTGCTGTTGTGTGTGTTGTTATATACTTATTAAACGCAAATCATACCTTTACAGTTACATTATGTACATTTATTAAAGCGCGTTTTACATAGATTTATGCCGCCTTTTTCCCCCACTGCCCCAATCGTTTCCCGATTTCGTTTGGCAGCATTGGGCACTAATTCTGGTATTCGGGCGGGCTGGAAAAAGCGGGCCTGCAGTCGTAACGACCAGCGGGAGTGAAGACAGCAGGCTTGTGTAGCGGCCGGAAAGCTGGTCTATAGTCGTAACGACCAACGGGAGCGGAGACAGCAGACTTGCTTTCCGGCGTGGCCCGTTTCGTGAGATACTGTGATGAAAAGCAAGCAGGCCAATGATTATTGGCACGTTGGTGTGGCTTTCTGCTACTATTATGAATGTGCTGAAGTGGGCATTTTGACCAATTGAATACCCGGCTGCGCTGGTTTCCGTACCTTTGCCCCCGTAATGCCCTTTTTCCCTTCTCCTACTTTCAAGCTCACCCCACCCTGACGACCGGCTTAGAATGCCCTGGCCGCCCCATCCTGCTGGATGGGTGCGGCTTTTCTTTTGCCCATTTTTCAGTGTGATTCATGCAACAAGTAGTTCAGTACTTCAGCCAGTACAAAGTCAGTTACAAAAACGAAATTCTCTCGGGCCTCACGGTGGCCCTGGCCCTGGTGCCGGAAGCCGTAGCCTTTTCCCTCATTGCCGGGCTCTCGCCCCTAGTAGGTCTGTATGCGGCCTTCGTCATGGGCCTTGTTACCTCGCTCATCGGCGGCCGGCCGGGCATGATTTCCGGCGCCACCGGGGCCATTGCCGTGGTGCTGCTCGCTCTGGCCAAAAGCCACGGGGTGGAATACATCTTCGCCACCGTCATCCTGGCCGGCGTACTGCAAGTAGCCGCCGGCGTGCTGCGTCTGGGCAAGTTCATTCGGTTGGTGCCGCACTCGGTCATGTTCGGCTTCGTCAACGGACTGGCCATTATCATCTTCCTTTCGCAGCTGGTGCAGTTTCAGACCGTGGATGCGGCCGGCGCGCACCAGTGGCTCACGGGTTCGGCCCTTTACACCATGCTGGGGCTGGTAGGCCTCACCATCCTTATCATTGCCGGGCTACCGCGCCTCACCAAAGTGGTACCGGCCTCGCTGGTGGCCATTCTGGTGGTGTCCGGGCTGGTGATTGGGCTCGGCATTTCAACCAAGACGGTGGGCGACATCGCTTCCATCAAGGGCGGTTTTCCGCCGTTCCACATACCGGCCGTGCCGCTGACGCTGGCCACGCTGGGCATCATTTTCCCCTACGCGGCCATTATGGCCGGGGTGGGACTGATTGAGAGCCTGCTCACGCTCAACCTGATTGACGAAATCACCGAGACGCGGGGCAGCACCAACCGGGAGTGTGTGGCGCAGGGCGCGGCCAACATCGCCTCGGGCTTTCTCTTCGGCATGGGCGGTTGCGCCATGATTGGCCAGAGCCTGATTAACATCTCCTCTGGGGCGCGGGCTCGCCTCTCGGGCATCGTGGCAGCCGTCATGCTGCTGGTATTCATCATGTTCGGGGCCTCGCTGATTGAACGCGTGCCGATGGCAGCGCTCACCGGCCTCATGATTATGGTGGCCGTGGGCACATTCGAGTGGGCCTCGCTGAAAACCTTCGGCAAGATGCCGGTGTCGGACCTCATTGTTATGGTGCTCGTAACGGCCATCACCGTGCTGTTGCACAACCTGGCCCTGGCCGTGCTCATCGGCGTGATTATCGCCGCCCTGGTCTTTGCCTGGGAGAATGCCAAGCGCATCCGAGCCCGCAAATACGTGGACGAAGCCGGCGTGCGCCACTACGAGATTTACGGACCGCTGTTCTTCGGCTCGGCTCAGGCCTTCGGCGAGAAGTTCGACGTGCTGGACGACCCGCGTGAAGTCATCATTGATTTCAAGGAAAGCCGCGTGGCTGACATGTCGGCCATTGAGGCCCTGAACAAGCTCACCGAGCGCTACCACCGGGCCGGCAAAACTGTGCACCTGCGCCATCTCAGCCCCGACTGCCGCCGCCTGTTGGGCAAAGCTGATTCCATTATCGAGGTCAACATTATGGAAGACCCGCTCTACACCGTGGCCGGAGCCAACGTCATGTATTAACACCCAACTGGCCACAACGAAAAACACCGCTCTGCAAATCAGGGCGGTGTTTTTCGTTGTGGCCAGTCAGTTAGCTGGGCGCGAAGCGCCCGGCTACCGGGTGATTTCCTGGGTACGCTGCGGCTGGGCCATTTCGTAGCCCTTGCTGATTTCGCGGCGCTCGGCCCGGTCGCTGCTGTGCTCAATCACGCTGCTGCCTGGCTGGCTGGCCACGGCATCGAGCGTTTGGCTGACGCGGGCAATTTCGGGCTGGTCTGTCCGGTACGAAACCTTCATCTCCGAGTGGCGAATACCCTGCGCATCAGTCGTGCTCTGAATGTTGCCGGTCTTCGCGCCGCTGCCGGACACAGCCTCTTTCACGGCTTCAGCCTGGCCGCGGGCACCCGGCGCGGGTGCAACCTCGTCCACCTTGATAATGACCTGCTTCTCGTCGCCCTGCGGCGCGGGTACCGCTTCAGCAGCCCGGGGCTCCGGCTGCCCCTCAGTTGCCAGCGTTGCTGGCGCCTGGTCCATGCTCCGGTCTCGGTTGTGGGGCTGAATGGCGGCGGCCTCGGCGACCACTTGGCGTGCTGCACGGTCGGCCTCGCTCTCGCTGACGCTAACGCCGGCATATACTTCCTGGCCGGCCTCGGCCCGGGCGTTGGTGTTCGTAATGATGGCGTGGATGATGGCAATATCAGGCTGGTCGTTACGATAGGTCATATCGAACTCAGCACGGCGGATGCCCTGCTCGTCAATCGTGCTGCGGATTTCGCTCGTCTTGTAGCTGTACGAACTGTTATCCAACACCTCCTTCCAGGCCTCGGCGCGGCCGGTGGTGTTGGGGGCAACTTCGTCAATCTTCCACGTCGCGGTTTTCTCCTCAGCGGCCAGCACGGTGGCCAGCGCCGGGGCTGGGTTTCGTTCGGCGTAGCGCGCCCGGTCACGGTTCTCCTGCTGCTCGGTTTCATCCACCTTGCGGCCGGTGGGGGCGGGGTTATCGTTGATGTACTCTTTCAGCAAAACCAACCCCGCATCGCGGGCGTGCACGAACTGCGCGGTGTGCGCGGCGGCTTCCTGCTCGGACTGGTAGGAGCGGAACGGGCGCGACTCCGGCTCCGCGCCGGCACTGGCGACGGCCGCGCCCAGCACGGCCTGATTGAATCGGCGGTCGTCCGCCTCGCGCTGCTCTTGCGCTTCCGGGGTGCTCTCGCGGCGCTGCTGCTCCTGCTGGCGCGCCAGTTGGCGCTTCTCCTGCTCTTGGCGGTGCTGCTCAGCGAGGCGCTGCTGCCGCTCCGCTTCGCGCTGCTGCTCGTCGCGCTGGGCCTGGGCGCGGATTTGCTCGGCATTCAGGCCCTGCCGGGTTAACTCCAGGTCGCGGTTCCAGTCTTTTGCTACCGGGTAATCTACCCGCAGGAACGTCTCTTGCTGGCGCTCCGGCTCCGGGCGTAGCTGTTCGCGCTGCCGGTATAGCTCGTGGGTCAGCACCTCCAGCTGCGCGGTGTCGGCTTTGGCCACCGACAGTCGCAGTACCGTCTCCCGGTCGGAGCTGCGCTGCACCTCCAGGGCAATGGTGGGGCCGGCTTCCTGGGTGCCGTTCATCTGGCTCACCCGGTCACTAAGCTGCTGCACCTGCTGCGCGCCGGCTTCGGCCGAGTCGTGGTGATAGGTCACTTTCAAGCCCGTGTGGTACTTGTCGCTGGTGGCATGCCACTCCACCGGCCGCGTTGGCTCTTTGTAGGCTTCCTGCTCGGCCACGGGCACCAGCGGCCGGGCCGGGTGCAGCTCGTTCAGGTAGTTCATGTTGAACTGCCGCCCCCCGGCGTCACGGTCGTTGGCCAAGACGACCTCCCGGGGCTCCTGCTTGTCAATCACCCGCTGAATCAGGGCTACCTGGGCCTCGGTCGGTGTGCCGCTGGTAGCAATGTAGATGGTGTTTTTTTGGTCCTGGCCGCTTTTCAGTTGGTGGTGGGACAACGAATCAATGGCCGACTCGCTGACGATGATGCGCTCCACCTGGGTGCCTTTCCCCTCGGTAGGGTGGGATACCCAAATGCCGTTTTTAGGCAATGGAAGCAGGTTTTTATAGTGCTCGTTCTTCTGCTCGACGCTGGCCAGCCCCTCGGCGTTGTATAAGGGAAAGGCCGTGTTCTTATGCTCGTTCTGCTGCGCGGTGAAGATGCGGCCCTGAAAAGCCGGGCTGTCGATAGTCTGGTCCTCGATGCCGCGGCCGTGCAGGTACGTGCGGTCGGTCAGTTCCCGCTTCACGCCCAGCACCTCGGAAATCAGCCGCGTCCGACGGTCTTCCTCGGCCTGGCGCTCGTGGTCGGGGTTGCCGACGGGCAACGCGTTAAGACGGGCCACGTCGGCCGCCGGGGCGTAGGCACGAGTTGGGGCAGGCCCGTCATTCAGATACTCGCGTAGCTGCTGGCGGACCTGCCCCAAATTCAGCCCGTGGCCATCACCGCCCCGGGTTTTCGCAAAATCAATGACGCTGCCCTTGTCCCGGTCGTCGCCGGTATTGAGGTACACCTGATGGTCGTCTTTGCGCGTGACGATGAGCACCTCCCCATCTTTTTCGAGCTGGTGCCAGTCACCGCGCTTGCCTTCCTTTTTTATCTGGTAGCCCTGCCGCTCGGCGTAGTCTACGAGGTCAATATCACGCTTGAACCGGTCAAGCTCGTTGGGGTCGTTCTCACGGGGTGCATTCATCGCGGGTAGCTTACTGATGGTCTTAAATGACCAGTAGCTCCGGGCGGGGAAAGAAAAGCGGTGAGAAGTACCGCTCGGCTACCAGGAAGGCTATCCGGTCGTGGTTACGGGGTAGGGGATTCCGCGCCGCCCGTGGGGGCTTCGGATTCGGGAAGGGGAGGATTGCCACTGTCAAAGCACTTGAGCTGCTGCTGAAAAGTGGTCAGGGCTTCAACCGTGGGAAACAGGAAGCGGGGACTCTGGCTGTTGGGGGGGATGCGGATTACCTCCGTATCAACGGCCAGGCTGCGGAGCAGGCGCTGTAGTAAGCGCGGCTCTTCGCGTTTGAGGGAGTTGTTTTTCAGGCCCACGATGCTGGTGTAGGGCAGTTCGTGCTGTTCGCAGAACGACTTCAACTCCCCTTTGGCCAGCATCAACAGGCGGAACTGGGCGTAGCGGATAGCGTCGGCATAGGGGACGGAAAGCTTTAGGTCGGGGAAGCCCAGCGGGGCCGAAATGTGTGGAGATGGTACCATGTAAACAGTTGGTGTTATAGTGCAAAAGGTGTGAGTGGACAGATGCTTACGCAAAGAATCCACAAAGACACAAATTGCAGCTAAACGCTGCAAACAGGTAACTCAAAAAGCCAAAATAGTACGATTAGCCGCCGGTCAGCTTAATGGGTGCGGAGGCTGCGGAAACGGAATACTGCGGCTAACGCAGAAACTCTTAAGAAGTTTAAAAGAATTACTTTAGAAATCTTTCAGAACTTTATCAGAACACAGGGCGTAAAGCATCGCCAGTATGCAAGCTGCCCTGTTCTTCCTGCTGGTACTTCTGCCCCTCGCGGCCCTGTTGGGGTTGGTGTGGTGGCGCTTCACCAGCAGCGGGAAGGGCAAGCCGGAGGTGCTGGTAGCCACCAGCAACCACCGGTCGGTGCGCTCCTTTCACTATGGGCCAAAGCCAACGCCCGCGCCGGCCGAAGCCGCGCCGCCCGTGTCAGCCGACAACCCCATCTCGCGCTTGATGCCCGAAGAAGATTTTCGGGCCAAGGAGGAGCAGGAGCTACAGGCGGAAGCGGACCGCATGGAAGCCGACCAAATCACGGCGCGGGAGCTGGCGACTACGGAATCTGCGGTGGATGCTGCAGCTGAGAATGAGGCCGCTATACCAGCAGAAGTGCCGGCCACTGAGGAGGCAGAGGCCACGCCGGCCGATGGTGCGCCACCGGTAGTCTCTTCGGTTCACGCGCTAGGTACGGCGGCAGTGTCGGTTTTTGATAGGCTTGGTATCGACGAGCCGGAAAGCCCGACAACTGCGGGCATGGAAGCAGCGGCAGTTCCAACTACTGAAACGGCCACTGCGGCTGACACTGCGAATTCAGCCCCGGTAGCTGCGGCAGATGATGCCGTGCCGGAATCCCTCTATGACAACCCGATTACGACGGCCGCCCCGACCAAAAATGACCAAGCCAATCAGTTGAAGCAGGTAGAACTACGCCAGCGCAAGCGGGCAGCCCTCGCGGCCAAGAATGCCAGCCAGAAAGCGGCGCTGACGGGGCTATATCCCGGAAAGTAAGCCGGCCCCGGCGGCCGGCACCCGGCCTACTTACGAGCAACTACCCATTCTCATTTCTACCCTCCCGCTATGCTACCTCACTCATCCCCGCTACCCGCCGCCCCGGCCTTCCCACTTCTTCCAGTGCCCGCCCCAGCCGCTCCCAGCTGCTTCTAAGCACCGGGCCAGGACCTATCTGGCTGGGGCGCTGCCGTGCGTCAGCCCTGCGCCAATTAGCCAACTGCTGCGCTGCGCCTAATCCGTTTTCCACCGCTTCCGGGGAGATAAGCGCCCTCACACTCCATTTCCAACACCCTTTCCCCCATGTTCACCAACCCCCTTTTCCTGGCCAAGAAATTGGCTGTTGCCGGACACGCCTACCAACCATCCAAAGCAGAGAAACGCGCCTACGCCATGCTGACGGCACTGGCGTTGTCCAACCGGGCGGCTTTTGCTCAAAGCGGTAGCGCCCAAGGTGCCCTCGAAGGAGTACAGGAAACCGTCGTGGGCATCGTGCAGGTCATTTTCGCCATTATCCTGATTATCGGCCTGATTCGCGTGGTCATGAAATTCGTGCAGGGTGCCCCGGATGCGCTCGGCTCCCTGGGCTGGCTCGTCGGCGGGGTAATTCTGTGGTTCGGTTTCCAGCTGTTCAAGGACGATTTGGTAGGTGCCGTAGGCGGCGGCGAAGGTGGCGTACGCTAAGCCCTGAGTTTTCGCTCTCATGCGCTCCTATAAGTCTATTGAGCGACCAGCCCAGGTCCTGGGCATGAATATTCAGGACCTGGGCATCATGGTTGGCCTGTTCATCGGTTCCGTGCTGCTGCTCGGATTTCTGGGGATGGCGGTCAAAATCCCCCGCATTATCTACCTGCTCGTCATCATCGTGGAACTGGGCCTCATTATGGGCCTGCGCTACCTGAGCCGCAAGCAAGCGCCCGGCTTCCTGATGGGGTGGCTCTCCTTCACCTTCATTCAGCCCCGCCGCCTGGCCGTGGGGCCTTTACCAACTCCCGCTCATGACAAAAAAGCCAAAAACCACCGCGTTTAGCGCGGTGATGCCGGTGCATAGCTTCGAGGGCGACAAGGTCGTGTTCAAGGATGGGCGCGTCGGCGTGGGCTTCCTGGTCGAGCCGGCCGAAATGGAAAGCTGGACCATTGAAGACTATGAGGCCTTCCAGGCCGCCCTCGTCGGGGTGCTGCGGGCACTGCCGGTGGGCAGCATCGTGCAGAAAACGGACATCTATTACGACCGGCCTTATCGGGAAGACAAAACCCAGCAGACCTACTTTGAAAACAAGATGAACAAGCACTTCTTCGAGCGGCTGGTGCTGTTCCAGAAGTCTTACTTGTTTGTCTCGTTTGCGCCGGCGGCGGTAAAGTCGCCCAAAACCAACGCAGTCAATGCCCTGGTGGCCCGCGCCGGCGAGGCCGTACTCAAGAATCCGTTTGCGCAGCTGGTGCAAACCTTGGAGGTGGCCGAAAGCGGCGCGGTCGAATTCATTCAGGGTATCAAGAACCTGGGCGGCGTCACCTTCGAGCGGCTCAGCAGCCAGGAAATCCACCAGTTGTACCTGCAGTACTTCAACCTCAATTTCGACGGCCAGCCAACCCGGCAGGAGCGCGAGATGGGCAACGATATGGGCACGTTCAGCGTGGGCGAGCAGAAGGTCAATGTCCTGTCGATGGTGGGGCAGGGCTCGGACGCTTACCCGGCCGTGAAAAACAGCTACGGCGTCACCGCGCCCATGCTCTACCCGCTCACGCATATTCTCCAGTGCCCGCACGTGCTCACGCAGGCCCTGATGATTCAGGATACCCGCGCTGAGCTGAGCAGCCTGGATACCGACCGCAAGCTAAATGCCTCGCTTTCGTTCCTGGCCACCCAGGATAACCACCTGCGAGCGGCCGAAGTCGAGGAATTTACCGCCGAGGTTCGGGCCGAAAACAAGCAGATTGTGGGCCTGCATCTCTCGGTTATGCTGTGGGATACCAACGATACCAGCCGGCGGGAAAACGTCGAGCGGGCCACGGCCGCCTTCCGCTATATGTTCGGCACGGAAAGCGTCGTGGAAAGCTACCTGGCCCTGCCGGTGTTCTTCGGCCTGCTGCCGGGCAACGCCAACCAGGTGCCCGACCGCTGGCTGACCACCACCGCCGACCGGGGGGCCTGCTACATGCACTGGACCGCTACCTACAAAACCGACCCGGTAGGGGAATACCTCACGGACCGCTTCCGCAATCTGGTGCAGGTCAACCTGTTCAACACGGCGCTGGACAATCAGAACGCCATGGTTATCGGGCCTTCCGGCTCGGGCAAGTCCTACACTTTCGGCAACCTGATTGTGCAGCGCTACGAGAAGGGGGCGCGGCAAATCATCATGGACGTGGGCGGCACCTACCGCAACGTGCTGCAATCCCTGAATGGGGAGGATTTCGACAACACCTACTTCGAGTACGACCCGCAGCGCCCGATTGAGTTCAACCCCTTCATCGTGCCGCGGGACAAAGCCAACGGGAACAAGTGGCTCTACAACGATGAGAAAACCAACTTCCATCTGGCCCTGATTGCCGCCCTCTGGAAAGGGGGCAAGGATACGGGCCTGGATAAGTCGGAGCGCACCATCCTCAGCCGGTTTCTGATTGAATACTACGTGTATCTCAACGAGCACGACAAGCTGGGGCAGAAGGATGAGGAGTTTCCCGGCATGGAGAGCTTCTACCGCTTCGTGGAGCGCTACGACGCCGATATGCAAAAGCCGGTGTCGGTGCCCGGCGAAGGGCAGGAAGCGGACCCGCTGGACGGGGCGCGCCGGCAGTACCAGAAAAACATGAAGTACATCGACATGCACCAGTTTTTCCTGGTGCTGGGTCAGTACATCAGCGGCGGGCGCTACGAGCGGGTGCTCAACGCCAAGCGCGACGTGGATTTGAGCGAGTACCGGCTCATCTGCTTCGACCTGGCCAAAGTGCAGGCCGACCCCGACCTGTACCCGGTGGTGGCCATGCTCATCACCGAGCTGAGCCTGGACCTGTTCCGCAAGTTCCCGGATGACGTGAAGTACATCGCCCTGGACGAAGCCTGGACGATGCTCAGCGGGGTGCTCTCGGAGTTCATTGAATCCATGTACCGCACGATTCGAAAAACCAACGGCTCGGTGACCATTATTACCCAGGGCATCACCGAGATTACCAGCAGCAAGATTGGCCCGGCCATCATCAACAACTCGGCTACCAAAATTATCCTGCGCCACATCAACCCGGACTCGCTGGCCCAGCTGCAGGCGCCACTCGGTCTGACGGGCCACGAGATGGACCTGATTAAGTCGGTGCGCTCTACGGAAGCGTTGCGCGAGTTCTTCATCAAGCAAGGAGCCAAAGGGAAGGTATTTGCCCTGGAGGCCTCACCCCAGCTCGATGCTATCCTGACTTCCAAGCCGGTGGAGCGCAACCACCTCAACAAGCTGGTGAAGTTCTACCAGCAGACCAACCGCCGCCCCAAAGTGGACAAGGCCGGCCAGCTCGTGGTCGGCACCGATGGGGAGATACAGTACGAGGACGTGAAAGTGCAGCGCCTCGACTACGCCGTGGACCAGTTTGTCGAAGATAAGCAGAGCCGCAAGCTCGGGGGAAAATGATGAGCAACTTTCTAATGGTGGCCTACGGCATCGACCCGGGCTTTTTGCGCGCCTGTGACCAGACCTTAGCCATTGTGCTCACGGCCTGTCGGTTTTTGACGCCCTCGCTGATGGGCATCGCCCTGCTCTACACCATCGGGCGCGGCTTTATCAGCGGTAGCGGCCTGGCAATGGACTGGGGGCCGATTATCAAGGCTACCTGGATATTCTTCCTGCTCTTTTTCTACCAGAGCCTGATTGATACCCTGGGTACCGGCATTGCGGCCTTTACGGCCCTGTTCTCTACCGACCAGTCCGCGGCCGAAGCGCTCAGCGCCCTGACCACGCCGCCGGCGGTGGCGGCAGCGGCCAGCAATGACAATATCGGTATGGGCGACATTGTATCGGGGGCGGCAGCCATGATTAGCAGCATCTCCGACACGCTCAGTTCCTTCACCTTCTCGGGCATTATGACGCGGCTTTTCACGGCCACTACCGTGCTTATCGTCCGGGAAATAATGACGTTCCTGCAACAGTTCATCCTTGGCTTCCTCTACGTTTCCGGCCCTATCGCCATGACGCTTTCCGTCATTCCGGCCTTCGGTCAGCTGGCCATGAAGTGGCTGCAGAACTTCATCGCCGTACAGATGTGGGGGCTCACGTTCGTGCTGCTGGATACCATGTACGGCTTTTTTGCCGACACCCAGCGGGTAGCGGGCGGCATCCTGGCCAGCGGCGGGCCGGCCCAATCGGTGGATGACACCAAGTTCATGCTCATGTCGGTGGCCTTCGTGATGCTCTACATCATCGTGCCCTACCTCACGTCCATGTTTATCGGCTCCTCGGCCGTGCAGGGCTTCGCCGGCCAGATGGCCGGTATGGCAATGGGCGCGGCGACGACGGTGGCCGGGGTGGCGGCTCCCGGCGGGGGCGGTCTTGCCTCAGCCGTGGGTCGGGCAATGGGCAACGCTGGCGGCGGCGGTAGCAGTGGTAGCGGCAGTGCTGGCAGCAGTGGGGGTAGTTCTGGTGGCGGTGGCGGCAGCAGCGGGGGGAGCGGCGAAGCAAGTAGCTCCGCCTCCTCGGGCCTGCCCTCCATTACCATGTCGGACGCCCTGAACCCCTCCTACCGGCAGCGGGCCTCGGGCCTCTGGACTACCTAAATCCCCTCTTCTGAAAGGGTACTCTCTGCTGCTTACTCAAGGGGGCGGTAGGGAAGAAAATGCCCAAACGACCTGATTTCAACCTTCCAGCCTGACTTTCTAACCAGTTATACGATGGATTCCGCCAAAGATTTGAGTACCTCCTTCTCCACCATGCGCAACCTGGCGCTGGGGAGTGTTTTAGCCCTGCTGCTAGTCGCCCTGGCCTCGGGCTTCCTAGTGTACCGGGCCTACGAGAACAGCGGTAAGCGCGTGTACGTCGTTTCGCAGTCCGGCTCGGTGGCGGCTCTTTCGGCCGGCACGGATGCCCACACCGCCTACGAGGCCCGCAACTTGGTGCGCCAGTTCATGCAAACCATGTTCGGCCACGACCAATACACTTACAAGGCCAACCTGGATGCGGCCCTGCCGCTGATTGAGGGCCGCGGGGGCCGCCGGATTTACGAGGGCTTCACGCGGGGTCAGGTGCTGCAGAACTACGAGCGGTACGCGGCCCGCAACGTCGTGACGGTGGATAGTGTGCTCGTGGACATGAGCAAGCGCCCCTGGGCCGGTCAGGTCTACATCAAGCAGCGCATTTTCATCGGCGGCCAACAGAAAGAGCCCCTCCCGCTGGCCGCCAAATTCAACCTGGAAGAAACCAACCGCTCGGATGCCAACCCCTACGGGCTGCTGATTACCAACTTCGACTACATCCCCTACACGCCCACGCTGACGCGGGAAGAAACGGAGCTGCTGCAGTCGCAGGAAGCCGACCGGCAGCGTCGCCTGCAGGAAGCGCAAAGTGGCCTGGCCCCGGCCCCCGATGAGGCCCCGGCTCCGGCTGCTGCCACTCCTGCGCCGGCTGGCCCGGCTCCTCGCTAACCCCTAAACCTGATGTCAATCATGCCTAACTATATCCTGCCGGCCCTGCTGGGCCTGCTTTTTTCCGCTGCCGGGGCCTCGGCCCAAACCGCCCGCACCCAGCGCCCGCCCTCCTCGGTGGTGGTGGCCAATGAAACTCTGCTGGACGTGGCCGTTTCGGACAGCTCCACTACCTACCTCGTGTTCGGTGGCCCGGTGTCGCTCGTCGATGTGGGCATGGCCAATAACTACCTGGTCAAAATCGAAGCAAATGCCGTGTTCGTGCGTGCCAAACGCAAGAATGCGCCCCCTACGCCCATGCTCATTCGCTACGGCTCGAAGTATTGGATGGGGCGTCTCGTGTTTGTCAACCGGCCGGTTCTGCAGCTCTATGACTTTCAGAAGGACGGTGCCCTGGGCATGAGCGGCACCGGCACGGCGGCCGGCTCGGCCCCGGAAAACGAGCTGGCGCTGGACAAGGAGCTGGCGAAGAAAAACGAGGTCGAGGGCAAGCTCAGCAAGCTGCGCAAAGCCAAGGAAGAGCATCAGGCAGTAGCCGTGGTGGATAATGACCTGGTGCTGTCGCTGGCCAACGTACGCAACGACAAGGATTTCACCTACCTGCGTTTCAAGGTCATCAACAAGACCAACATCGACTACAACGTCGATTTCACCGATTTTCAGCTGGTGGAAAACGCCCAGAAGAAGTTTCTGGCCCGCAAAAAGAACGAAGCGCGCCGGCCGCTGGCTCCCTCGGGCGGGCTGGCCAATCAGATTATCACCGGCCGCACCACCGGCTACCTGACCTACGCCATTCCCCTGTACGCGGCCACGGAACGCGGCTACCTGGAAGTAACCCTGCGCGAACTTAACGGGGCACGGGTGCTGGTACTGCCGGTGCCATCGCGGGTCATTAACCGCGCCTCCACCATTTAAGGCCGCCGGCCCCTTTTACTATGGAACCCATCACCTCCCCAAATCAGCCGGCCGTTCAACCGCCGAACCCCGATAATGAGCAGGAGCAACGGCCCGCGGCTGTGGTCGAGAAACGCACGCCCACCGAAATTCTGCGCACCAACTGGATGGCCTTTGCCGGCCTGCTGCTGGTGCTCGTGGTCGGTGGCCTTTTCCTGTGGCTGAAGTCTGCGAAGGAAGCCGCCCAACAGGAAAAAGAGCCGGTAGCGGCGGCCTCGGCCAACATCGAGCCGGAAATTGCCTCGCCCGAAACCTCGCCGTTTTCGCCCGTCGCCTCGCCTTCGGCCCAAATTGAGGCCCAGCGCCGCGCCGAAATGGACGCCAAATCGGCCCCGGCTACCCCAACTGATGAAGATGTAGTCGATGTGTTTGCCGTCGATACGACCGGGCAGGCGCTGCGTCGGCGGCGGCGCGCTCAGGCGGCGGCCCGTCGGGCCGAGGCCGCCCGCGTGGCCGCGGCCGACGTAGATACCATCGAGACGACTATACAAGACCCGAGTACCGGCTCTTACCGCCCGGAAACGCTGGTGGTGCCCCGTCGCCGTATCACGGCCAGCGGCGGCGGTAGCCGGCGGCGTTCCTCTTCGGCCGCCCGTAGCCTGGTGCCGGCACGGGACGCGGACGGTACCCCGTTTGAAACCGACCCGGACGTGCTGGCGATGCTGGCTAGCTCCCCGCCCGAAACCCGCGCTGCCTATGAGCGCATGACGGGAAAACGCTACCGGGACCCCAACCAGACCGCGCAGCTGCTGGCCACCCGGATGAATGCCCCCGGCATGGATGGCTTCAATACCGTCAAGGTGGGCGGGAGTTCCTCGCGCATGATGGCGCAGGGCAACTACCAGCAGCAACAGCAGCTCACCCCCGACGTGTTTTTTAAGTGCGTCATCAACGGGGAGCAGAAGGTCCGCACCGGCTCGGTGGTCATTCTGCGCCTGCTGGAAGATGCCGTAGTCAGCGGCGTGACCTTCCCCAAAAACATGGTCTTCGCGGCCGTGGCCACGGTGGGTAATAACAACGTGACGCTGGAAGTCAACCGCCTCGGGCCCACGCGGGTCGATGCCGACATCTACGACTTCAATTACATGCCCGGCATCATGATTGACCCGGTGAAGCGCATTGCCAAAGATGCCTCGATGGCCGGCAGCGACCTGCAGCAGCAGACCACGCAGGAACTCAGTACCGCCATAGACCGCTCGGCCTCGGCCGCTAACTCGGTGGTGGGCGTCGGAGGCCGCGTCGCGGCGACGGTGCTCTCCCGGCCCAAAACGCGCACCAAGCTGCGCGACGTGCTGCTCCCCGATGGCTACCCCATCCTGATTACCACGGCGGCGGCCGGCCAGTTGGGGCCGGAAGCCGCGAGTGGCCGCTGATTCCTTTCCGTTCACCTAAAAGCTTACGACTATGAAAAAGCTCCTTTTGCCCGCTTTGCTGGCCGTTACGCTGGTTTTCTCCACTAAGGAGGCCTCCGCGCAAGCCGTAGTAAATGACCCACTGCACATGGGCATTCACATTGGCGACTTCGCCAAACGGCTGGCCCAGTGGACCGAAACCGTCAAGAACTACCAGGTAGTAAAAGATGCCCGGCAGATTGCCGGCGTCACCAAGGATATTACCGGTCAGGTAAAGGACATTACCGACCAGACGCTGCAGCTGCAACGGCAGGTGCAGGCCGACTTACGGAAGGTGCAAAGCATTCAGGATTTACGCCTCTCCAACCCGCAGGAGCTGTTTGCGCGGGCGCTGTCCATGTCGGGCCGGGGCCAGAGCAACCAGTATATGCCGGTGTTTCAGAAAGCCGAACGCCTGCGGCAGGCCCTGCAGCTTAACAATCCCCAGCAGGACCTGAACACCGTGTACGACGTGTTTTCCCGCTTTGGCGCGGGGGCCACGGCCGGCAACAACCGTATGAGTTCTTCCCAGTATCAGGCCAAGCGCGAAGAAGCCGCCGTTTCGACCTTCGCCTACGAGGAAATGATGCAGAAGAAGAAGATTGCCACCGCCTTCGGCTACTACAAGATTGCCGACGAAATGACGCAGCAAAGCATTGAAATGAATGCCACGCTGAAGAATCCAGGCCGGTACGCCATGACGGAAGGCGAGCGGATGGCCGCCCTCAACTCCTCAAACGACAACATGATTAAGGCCATGCAGCTGCGCCAGGAAGCCGACCGGCTGTTGGCCGAATCCTCGCAGCCAGGTCCCTCGCGCCAGGCGGCGGAACTGGTGTACGCCGACGTGTTGGTCCAACAGTCACTCATTAAAATGGACCGCGCCCGTCCCCGTCGCTAAACCTGCATGAAAAAGCTCCTGCTTGTGGCTCTTGCAATGGCTGGGGCCGGCACATCGCCGGCCCTGGCTCAACGCCACGTTAAACACATTTCCAGCTGGGGTGCCCATCTCGGGCGCTCCGAAAAGGGCGACTACTACGAGTTGAGCTACACTTCCATGCTCACCAATAAGCTGGCCCTGCGGGCCAGTGGCCTGCGGGATGCTGGCAACCTCGGCGCTCAGGGTGAATACTCGACCTATCAGGGCCGGCTGTTCATCGCCCCGCAACTGTTCCGCATTGGGGAGTTTGCCTACGTGCATCTGCTTATTGGGGCGGGGGCCGGCTACGAGCGCACCAACGAGAATCGCACGGGCGAGCTGGCTGCCGATGCCAGCGAGCCGCAACGCTTCACCTACGGCCCGCAAGCCGGGGCCGAAGTTGATTTCTTCCTCGGCAACCGCCTTTCCCTCGTGGCTACCGGCACGAAAGGCTACCTGTTCAACAACCCTTTAATCGACCAATGGCCCGGCAACGCGAGTGCCGGCCTGCGGTATCACTTCCGCTAACCACCCTTTCTGACCTATGAAACGATTTGCCTATCTACTGCTGAGCTGCGCGGCCCTGGCCACCAGCTGCTCGAAAGACAACGATGCTACGCCCTCGGGGCCAAAAGAGTATCAGGTAGAATACAAGGTTACCTCCAATGCCCCGGTATCGGATTACCTGAGCTACACCAACGAAAGCGGTGGCAGTACGACGCTCAGCAACACGCCCCTGCCAGCAAACTACAAGTTTAAGCGCACCATGAAGCAGGGCGATAACCTGACCATCCTGGCCAGCATCGACGGCGGCACGGCGGCCTCGGAAATCACCTGCTCCATCCTGCTGGATGGCAAAGAGGTCAAGAAGGAAACCGGCCGGGGCGTCGATGCGCAGGCCGTGCCGGTGTACGTCATCGGGGAATAGCTCTTCCTGCTTATGCTGACCAACCTCAATTCATGCCTGCTCCCATTCATCGGGCTGTCAGCCGGTGCTGTCAGCATGGTCACGGTTGTGGCTGCTCGGCCGCGTGGCCACCAACCGGCGCTGCCCGCGCTGCTTCCTTATTGGCACCATCTGCCCGGTACCTCACGCTCAGCTTACTCAATTACTTTCAACTCTATTCTGTCGCTACAAACAGTGCGGATAAATATTGTCAGTAGCTAATGGATACCCGGCCGATTTCTGGCTGGGTATTTTTTTTGCCGTACGTTTGAAAACAAGTTATGATAATACCCAATTATCATAACTTGTTTTTTTATCTCAACTAAAGGCAAATACTACTGGTAAAAGCTTCTATCCCTATGCGACTCTCACCCGCAATTTATAACAGCATGTCTGACTACGAAGATGGCTACGAGGCTGGCCGCAACGCGCCCAACATTCGACAGTCCTATCAAAACGGTAAGGCTATTGGCAACGGACTAGCCGTGGTGCTGGGCCTGGGCTTTCGCTTGGTAGTCGAAACGCTGGTGCTGGCTCCGTTCCTAGTGCTGGGCCTGGTGCTGACAACCAACCTGGATTTTTTCGGGCCGGGTTTTGGGTATGCCCGGCTGCTGAGCATCGGGGCGCTGGCCTACGGCTTCTACGCGCTGCTCTATTTACTTAAAGGAGTGGCTATCGGCCTGCGCCTGCGCGGTACCCGGCACTGGCTGCTGCCGTTCACGCTTTGCCTGCTGGTGGCCTGCTTCATCCCGTCGCTGCTGTTGCACCTGTTCATCGTGCACACCGTCAAGGCCGCTCACCCGGTTTTGGTGTGGGTGGTGCCGGGGCTGTTCGCCCTCTACACGTATTCCCGCTACCGCTTCACGGAAGACATTGCCCCCAACCTCGTGCTCTGGGCTTACCGGCGCGGCTACCACTGGACTGTTAAGTAATATGAGTCAGCTGGAATTTGTTGAGCGCGTGACAATACAGGCGCTGGCCTACCTGCAGCAAGCCCGCGCTTATAAGCCCACGCCGGAAGAATACATCAAATGGGTGGATAGTCACCCATCGGCCATTCGGGTACTGCTGTTGCGGCGGGGCATGGCAGCGTGCTGGGCGGGCGGCTCCCCCTCGTTTCAGGATTTCATCCTCACCCAACGGGGCCACTCGGTACACGACTACACGGCCCACCAGCTCAGCGAAGCAGATTACCTGCGTTGGGTGAACTTCATGGACGACACCACCTTCTAAGCATGGCCGTGTGCATCCGCTGCTCAACTTTGCCCTTCCCTCCGAATTATGAGTAAATCCCTACGCAACGTGCCAGCTGTAACGACGGGCTCATCAGTCGCTGCCAACTTGGCGCGGGCTTCCTCCAAAGTGGCCGGTTTCCTGGAAACGGGCCTGCAGGGTGCCGCCAACACGGAGCGGGCTTATAAGTCGGACCTGAACACCTACGCCGAGTTTTGCGCGCTGCACGGATTTACGGCAGTGCCGGCCGACGTCACCACGCTGACGGAATACGTGGCCTACCTGGCCTCCGAAAAGCCGACTCCCGATGCAGGGGGCAGTAGGGAGAAAAAGAAGGGGCAACAACCCCTCACCAGGCCGCACGCGCTGGCCACTATCCGGCGGCACCTTGCCGCCATCCGCAAGGCGCATCAGCTCAGCGGCCACTCGATGCCGGCGACGGTGGATGCGCTCAACATCGTCATGGAAGGCATTGCCCGCACCCTGGGCAAGCGGCAGGACCAGGCGCTGGCTTTTACCGTCGAGGAGTTGAAACAGGCCATTCGTAGCATCGACCTGGAAACGACGGCGGGCCTGCGGGACCGGGCGCTGCTGCTGGTGGGCTTCGCGGGGGCTTTCCGGCGCTCCGAACTGGTGGACCTCAACATCGAGCAGTTAGAATTCACGGAGCGGGCCTTGCTGGTGCATCTGGCCAAAAGCAAGACCAATCAGTATGGCGCGGTGGAGGACAAAGCCATTTTCTACGCCCCCAATGCAGATTTCTGCCCCGTGCGCTGCCTCCGGGCCTGGCTTAATCTGCTGGGCCGGACCAAGGGGCCGCTGTTCGTGAAGATTCCGCGGGCGACTCCGGGGCAGATGGCTGCCCCTTCGGACAAGCGCCTTTCGGATATTTCCATCAACAAGCTGGTGCAAAAGCGCCTTGGCTCGGCTTACTCGGCTCACTCATTGCGGGTATCTTTTGTGACGGTAGCCGTGCTCAATGGGCAATCCCACAAGGCTATTAAAAACCAGACCAAGCAGAAAACGGATGCTATGATTGAGCGCTACACGCAGCTCAACAACGTGGTTTCGTACAATGCTGCTCAATCTCTCGGGCTGTAGCGGCAGAGCACCGCCTCTTCAATTCACTGCCTCGTTACTGTGCAAATCCGCCAGTGAGGCGCCCTGATTTATAAACGGACGCTCTTGATAAGTAAGGGCGCTATTGACATCATGCGAATGTTCGTTTACTTGTGCAGAATAGCGCATAGATTTGAGCGTCGATTCTCTACCCACATATAAACAAACTTATGCGCGTTCTCCTCGACACCAACATCGTTATCCACCGGGAACGTGACGGTCGATACCCCGCGCTACTACTTGCCGCCCACCGAGGCGGGACCGAAGACCTTCAGTCCCCTGCAGCACCTGTTTCCGCAGCACGTGACGCCGGAGCGGTTGTATTTGGAAACCAAATGGGCCAGTTTGATTCCCTACCAGAAAACGGCCGATTTGCTCCACGACGTGTTGCCCATTGCTGCGAAGCTCACGGGCACGACCATTCAGCAGCACCTGCACGCGGTGGTCGAAGCGCAGGAACAGCAGCTGCCCGCGGAAGTGTCCTCTTTTCAGGGCGTTTGTCAGCGCGACCGCGAGGCCTTGCCGTGCCCGCCCCGCCCGCTGGTGGTCGGCCTCGACGGCGGCTACGTCCGGCACTGGCATAAGAAAGGTTGTTTCGAGGTGATTGCGGGCAAAAGTATTCCCGCCGAAGGGACTGCCAAATGCTTCGGTTTCGTGCAGGAGCGATGCCAAGCCGCGCCGACGGGTGTTCGAGGTCCTGCGCTCGCAAGGCTTACAGGCCAATCAGTCCGTGGAATTCTTTACCGATGGCGCCTCCATTCTTCGGTCGCTGACCAGTTATTTGAGTGCGGAGTCCACCCACATCCTGGACTGGTTTCACCTGACCATGCGCCTGACGGTGCTGCAGCAGTACGCACTGGGCTTCGCTCATGTCGACGCGGCCGGTGCAAAAGCGCTGCAAGACGGCTTGACCAGCATCAAATGGCACCTCTGGCATGGCAACGCCGAGCGGGCCCTGGAAAAGATACTGGACCTGGACGATATCCTGGCTACGCACCAAGACGACCCGCTCGTAGCCAAGAAATACAGCAAGTGCAAGCCGTTGGCCCGGCTACTGGCTGATTTTCACACCTACGAGGAGCAAAACAGCGGCTTCATCGTGGACTACTCCGAGCGCCAGCGCTACGGCGAACGCGTCTCCACCAGCTTTGTGGAGTCGGCGGTAAATCAGGTGCTGGCCAAGCGAATGGTGAAGCGGCAACAAATGCAGTGGACCAAAAAGGGCGCGCATCTGCTCATACAGGCCCGTACCAAGGTGCTCAACGAGGAATGGGAAGACTGTTTCCGGCAGCAGTATCCGGACTTCCGGTCAGTGCCAACGGAACCGATGCAGATGGCCGCCTAAATCCATTGCCCCACACTTTTTGATGCTCTCCATACAAGCCTTCCTATAACAGCCTTTTTAAGCTAGATTCAGACACCTCAATAATGTCAACGTCATTCATAGTTAAGCCTAGTTAGGGACCGCAAAGTGTATGATTGCCAATTTTATTGGTTTTGAATCAACTAAAAATATTGGCAAAGAGCGCTTCTTGCCTTCGTCGGCTTTACAGCTACCTTTGATACTGTCCCAAGTTGGCCTTTTTTGGTAGAAGCTTTTTTTGCCCACTATGCTTAGTCTCGATGCTATCCGTCCCCGGATGTTTTTACGGGGTATTTTGTCCGACCAGATTGTTCAGGTGATTGCGCTGGAGCATGCTGGACCTGATGCGGCCACATTGTATTTTAAGGGGGCAGACGGGCGTCCAAGCGAACAGTTTTTATCCCGCGCCGACGAAGCCAAGCTGGACGAAGCAGTAGCAGAACAACGCCCGTGGACGTTTACCGGCGATGCCTCTCAGTTCATCTTGGCGACGGAGGCCCACCGCATTCGCCTAGCCCACTTGTTTGACCCGATGATGGCAGTCCACACATCGGACGTGGAACCGCTACCCCATCAGATTACAGCGGTCTACGAAACCATGTTGCCTCGTCAACCATTGCGGTTCGTGCTGGCAGATGACCCAGGGGCTGGAAAAACCATCATGGCAGGCCTCCTAATCCGGGAGCTAACCATGCGGGCCGATGCTCAGCGCGTCTTGATTGTTGCTCCTGGTAGCCTGGTCGAACAGTGGCAAGATGAACTGCTGCAAAAGTTTGGGTTGGAGTTTACCATTTTCTCCCGTGACCTCATCAACCAGTCGCCTACAGGCAATGCCTTCGCGGGCCACGACCGGCTGATTGCCCGGCTGGACCAACTTAGTCGAAATTGCACTTCGGGAAAAGACGAGCCACCAGGCCCCTTAGAGGAGCTACTAGATGCTTCCCGATGGGATTTGATTATTGTCGACGAGGCCCATAAAATGGCCGCGCATTGGAGTGGGCAGGAGGTAAAGCCCTCCGACCGGTACCGACTTGGCATGAAGTTGGGCAAGTTGACCCGCCACTTCCTGCTAATGACTGCTACGCCGCATAATGGCAAGGAGGAGGACTTTCAACTGTTCATGTCGCTACTTGATTCGGAGCGATTTGACGGTAAGTTTCGGGATGGAGTACACCGGGCTGACGTGTCGGACTTGATGCGCCGCATGGTTAAAGAGGACCTGCGCACGTTCGACAATAGGCCTCTTTTTCCAGAGCGTAAGCCTTATACGGTACTTTACGATTTGTCCTCCGCCGAGCAGGCGCTCTACGACGCGGTGACGCAGTACGTGGAAAACGAAATGGATAAGGCCGACCTTATCACGGATGGGCGTCGGCGCAGTGTTGCAGGCTTCGCACTGACTTCGTTGCAGCGCCGCTTGGCTTCTAGCCCGGGTGCTATCTACAAGTCGCTACGGCGGCGTCGGGAGCGACTTGAGGAACGGGTAGTGCAGGAATTGGCCCGCGTCGGAGCCGATGGAAGTATTGTGGCCAGCTTCACTTCGTTTGACTTGCCAGACGATTTGGATGAGGACCTGCCAGCGGGCGAATACGAAGAATCAGAAGATGATGCCTCCACGCGCACCACGGCCGCCCGAACAGTTAAAGAGTTGGAAGAGGAAGTCGCTCGGTTGCTGGTATTAGAGGAACAGGCCCGAAAACTTCGCGAATCCCAGGAAGATTGTAAATGGGAAAAACTGTCCGGGATGCTGCAAAGCAACCCGCTCATCAAGGACGAGTCAGGCCGGCCTCGCAAGCTTATCATCTTCACCGAGTACCGCGACACGTTACTGTATCTACAGGACCGCATTCAGGGCCTCATCGGGGATGCAGATGCCGTTGTAGTCATTGACGGCAGCACTCCACGCGATGTGCGCCGCCAGGTGCAGGACCGCTTCCGTCAGGATGACCGGGTGCGGGTGCTGCTTGCCACGGATGCAGCAGGAGAGGGAGTCAATTTGCAAACGGCTCACCTGATGGTTAACTACGACTTGCCGTGGAACCCAAACCGCCTAGAGCAACGCTTCGGGCGTATCCACCGCATTGGCCAAACCGAAGTCTGCCACCTGTGGAACCTGGTCGCCAAGGGCACCCGCGAAGGCAGTGTGTACGAGCGCCTGCTGATGAAGCTGGAAACCATCAGCCAGGACTTGCAAGGCCGGGTGTTTGACGTGCTA
This sequence comes from Hymenobacter wooponensis, assembly GCF_004745865.1. GTDB lineage: Bacteria > Bacteroidota > Bacteroidia > Cytophagales > Hymenobacteraceae > Hymenobacter > Hymenobacter wooponensis. The sequence continues at coordinate 64,625 of NZ_SRKZ01000011.1, forward strand.
GGGGAAGTGTTTGAGGGAAAACCCCTGCGCGAGCTACTGGTTGAGGCCATTCGTTACGGCGACCAGCCCGAAGTACGCTCCCGGCTTAACCGGCAAATGGATACGGCCTTGGACGAAGACCATTTGCGCTCAGTGATTACGCGGAATGCGCTGTGCGAAGAGATTTTTGGCACCCAGCGCTTGCACGAGGTGCGCGAACAGATGGAGCAGGCCGAAGCGCGCAAGTTGCAGCCCTATTTCGTGCAGGACTTCGTGAAAAGGTCCTTTCGACGCTTGGGCGGAGAGTTGCGCGAACAGGAAACCGGCCGCTTCAAAATCTCCTATGTACCCGTTTCGCTACGGGACCACGACCGGCAGTTGGGCAGTGCCGACCGCCGCTTGGTGCTCGACCGCTACGACCGGGTTTGCTTCGAGAAGAAACTAATGCGGCCCCAGGGCAAGCCGGCAGCCGACTTGCTGCACCCTGGTCACCCCTTTGTCCGCGCCCTGACGAGTCTAACCGTGCAGCAGTGCCTACCCGCGCTACGGCAAGGAGCAGTTTTAGTCGACCCCAACGACGACGGGGAGCAGCCGCGGCTACTGTTTCTGATGGACCACGTTATCCGGGAAGCAGATGCCACCAGCGGCGCGGAACTTTCACGCCGGCTGCATTTCGTTTCCATTGCCCCAAACGGAGTGGCTACCGCTGCCGGATGGGCACCGCATTTGGATTTGCAGCCCTTGCCGGAAGAACTGGAAACATTGGCTGACCCATACCGCCAGCAAGATTGGTTGGCTAGGCCGGATTTGGAGCAACTAGCACTGAGGTACGCCGCCGCCGAACTCGTACCCGCTCATTTGCAGGAAGTGCGTGCCCGTCGGGAGGAATTCGTTGACAAAACCTATAATGCCGTTTACGAGCGCCTGACTCGTGAGCTGGAGTATTGGGACGACCAGGTAGCCAAAGCGCAGAGCGCTTTAGAGGCGGGCAAAACGCTGGCACCCGCCAACTTGGCTAAAGCGGAGCAAAACCACGAATCCTTGCTCTCCCGTCGCACCCAGCGGTTGGCTGAGCTTCGGCAGATGCGTCATGTTGTCTCTGCAACGCCCATTGTGATGGGCGGGGCACTGGTGCTGCCCGCAGGCCTAGTAGCGCGGCTCACTGGCCAGGAAGAGTTCGTAGCCTTTGCCGCTGATGCTGCCGCCCGCGCCCGCACGGAGATGCTGGCCATGCAGGCAGTGTTTAATGCTGAAAAGGCGTTGGGCCACATTACCCGTGATGTTTCGGCTGCGCGTTGTGGTTGGGATATTACGGCAACTCTCCCAATACCTGCCACCGGCCGACTTCCCTCCGAACGCCACTTGGAGGTAAAAGGCATTGGGGTTGGCAACGACACCGTGATTCTGACGCGCAACGAAATTCACTACGGCCTGAACCAACACGATAAATTTGTACTGGCTTTGGTCTTAGTGCATCCTGACGGGAGCACCCAGGGCCCTTTTTATGTGCAGCAGCCTTTCACCTCCCGTGACACGCCCGCCGAAGGGTCCGTGCATTCCGCTTATCAGCTGAAGCACTTCCTGAACCGGGCTGTTTCGCCGGCGCTGTACTACGATTCATTTCCTCTCTAGACGGCTTTCGCCTTTTTCATGGCCCTCCGCATACCCCGCAAACTCATCGAAGTAGCACTTCCGCTTGACGATATCAATACGGCAGCTGCTCGCGAAAAATCTATTCGCCACGGACACCCTAGTACACTACATCTGTGGTGGGCTCGGCGGCCGCTGGCGGCTGCACGAGCTGTGCTATTCGCACAAATGGTCAATGACCCAGGCGGTGTGCGAGGATGGGGGGCATATGCTGGCCAAACCAAAGAAAAAGCTCAACAGGAGAGGGAGGAGCTTTTCGACATTATCCGCGAGTTGGTTAAATGGGAGAATACCAGCAACGAAACAGTATTGGAGCGAGCCCGTCAAGCCATCCGAAAAAGCTGGCAGGAAACCTGTGAGATGAATAAGGGAGTGGCGGGGTTTGACCCTGAATTGCTTCCAGCATTTCACGACCCCTTCGCCGGTGGCGGTGCCCTTCCTTTGGAAGCGCAGCGCTTAGGCCTGGTAAGCTATGCTTCGGACTTGAACCCTGTGGCGGTCCTCATTAACAAAGCGATGATTGAGATTCCACCGCGTTTTGCTAACAGACTACCTACCGGGCCATTGCCTGGTCGTGCGTCACAAGGTAAAATCAAGGAGTTTAACGCGGCATTTCCAGGCGCATACGGGCTAGCTGAAGATGTAAAAAGGTACGGGCATTGGGTCCGAGAGGAAGCTTTTTCGCGAATCGGTCACCTTTACCCTAAAGTAGCCTTACCTACCGTGTATGGTGGAGGAACGGCAACTGTTATTGCTTGGCTTTGGGCGCGAACAGTTGCAAGCCCGAACCCTGCATTAAGTGGTACCCATGTGCCGTTGGTGTCGTCTTTTTGGCTTTCCAAGAAAACTACCAATAGAGCATGGGTTGAGGCAATAATAGAGGATTCCAATTATCACTTTGAAGTCCGCACCGGAGAGAAGGGTCCTTCTATGGAGGAAACCGTCAATAGAAAAGGTGCTTACTGCATCCTGTCAAAGCAACCTATTCCCTTCTCTTACATAAGAGAAGAGGGTAAAGCCGGGCGGCTGAAAGAAAAGCTCTTTGCAATCGTAGTCGAAGGGCCACGAGGTAGATATTATCTATCTCCAGAGCAATACCATGTAGCTACTGCTGAGTCAGCAGTTCCCTCTTGGAAGCCGGATTTCGACCTTCCATTAAATCCACGCGATTTTAAAACTCCGAACTACGGAATCACATCGTTCGGAGACTTATTTACGCCCCGCCAGTTAGTTGCGCTCAATACGCTTGTGGACGTAGTTGCAGACGCAAGAGAAAAAGTCATAAGCGACACGGTCAAAAGCGGCGGGCTTGATGACGGTGTTAGTCTTGAGGAGGGTGGGAATCAGGCAACAGCGTACGCTGACGCTATAGCGGTGTACTTGACCTTCGCAATCAGTCGTACAGCCGACCGATGCTCAAACGTATGTACGTGGGACTCTAGTCCCAAAATGGAGGCCCTGCGGAATACTTACGGTCGACAAGCTATTCCCATGACTTGGGACTTTGCAGAAGGAAATCCGTTTTCAGAGTCTTCTGGCAATTACCTGAACAATATCGATTGGATTGTGAAGGCACTGCAATTCGTGTCCCCGAATGTTGCGGGATTTGCAAAGCAAGTTGATGCTCAGCAACAAACGATTAGCAAGAATAAAGTCATCTCTACAGACCCTCCCTACTACGATAATATTGGCTATGCTGACCTATCCGACTTCTTTTACATCTGGTTAAGACGTTCATTGCATGGTGTTATGCCCAAGCTGTTTTCAACAATGGCTGTTCCCAAAGCTGATGAATTGGTGGCGTCTCCTTATCGTCATGGAGGGAAAGAAGCGGCGAATAGCTTTTTCATAAATGGGATGACGCAAGCAATACATGCTTTGGCTGAACAAGCTCATCCTGCATTCCCGGTAACAATTTACTATGCCTTCAAACAGTCTGATACAACGGACTCTGGAACTGTATCAACCGGGTGGGATGCTTTCTTGGAAGCGGTAATTTCCGCAGGATTTTCCATCTCAGGCACATGGCCCATGAGAACTGAAATGGGAAATCGGATGATAGGTGCCGATAGCAATGCGCTAGCATCCAGTATCATCTTGGTGTGTCAAAAGCGTGACATTGTTGCTGATGAGGTGTCTCGAAGAGAATTTATGCGCGAATTGAGACTCGCTCTGCCGGAAGCATTGGAAGCAATGATTGCTGGTAGAAACGGGGTAAGTCCTGTTGCACCGGTGGATTTGGCTCAATCTGCTATCGGGCCTGGAATTGCAGTTTTTTCTCGGTTTAAAGCAGTGCTTGAGTCCGATGGTAAGCCCATGTCAGTTCACACCGCTCTTACCCTGATTAATAAGGAAGTAGATGGATACTTTTTCACCGCAGAGGGTGACCTTGATGCAGAGAGTCGGTTTTGTTTGGCTTGGTTTGACCAGTATGCGTGGAGTCCCAGCTCGTTTGGTGATGCCGATGTTTTGGCACGCGCAAAGGGTACTAGCGTGGCTGGCGTTCAGTTGGCTGGTGGCCTCGAAGCACTCGGGGGCAAGGTGCGTCTTCTACGCCCAACTGAGTATCCTACTTCTTGGCATCCCACTCTCGATGCCCGCACATCAGCATGGGAAGCCTTACATCATCTAATCCGGGTGCTGCGACAGTCAGGGGAAACTCCTACTGGTCGCTTACTAGCAGCAATGCCAGCACTGGCCGAGCCAGTGCGGCAATTAGCCTATCGCCTCTACACCCAATGTGAGCGAACGGGCCGAGCAGAAGACGCCCGCGCCTACAATGAACTCATCATTGCGTGGCCTTCCCTTCAGGAAGTTGTACAGGCACAACCTGTAGGCGCGTCCCAAACTTCCATCGAATTCTAAACTAGTCGGCTCTGCCAGTCGCCTTCTATCATCCCAGCGGTAATTATATGCCCACGCTACGCCCTTGGCGCGAAATCGCCACCCCTCATCCCGATGTGCTTCGTGGCACCTTCCAACAAGCTGAATTTGCAGCTCACCTATATCGTGTCCACGATGGAACTGCATCGCCCGAGTACGGCGACCCGGTGAAGTTTTTTGGGTTGACTTTCATTACTGAAGGAATGCGGCTGTTGCTGCGCAACGTGGTGCAGCGGCTCACAGGTCAGGGAGGCGACCCTGTTATCCAGCTGCAAACGGCGTTTGGTGGGGGTAAGACGCACACCATGCTAGCAGTGTACCACTTGGTTCGGCGCGCCGATGGGAAGGTGGCAGCGGGCGATTTACCCGGCGTGTCCGCGATTCTAAATGAATTGGGAGTAACTGATTTGCCCCACGCCCGCGTCGTGGTGCTGGATGCCGGCCATCTCTCCGTCGACACCCCCGCTGTTCGCGACGGGCAGCGCATAAGCACTCTATGGGGCGAGTTGGCGTGGCAGTTGGGCGGTCAGCCCGCTTATGAGCTGGTTCGTCGGGCCGATGAAAGCGGTACTGCTCCTGGTTCTGAAGTATTGATTCAACTGCTAAAGCAGTCGTCCCCCTGCGTCATTTTGATGGACGAGCTGGTTGTTTACATGCGCCAGTTCAGACCCGGGCAGCAATTCGCGGGTGGAGACTACAACAGCAATTTGTCCTTCGTTCAGAACCTAACGGAAGCAATCAAGGCAGTGCCCACGGCTCAGTTATTGGCTTCCTTGCCCGAGTCCGACCGTGAAGCGGGAGACGACCGGGCGGTAGCAGCATTGCACGCCCTAGAGCACACTTTCAACCGAATTCAGGCCCTGTGGAAGCCCGTTGCTACGGACGAAGCTTTTGAAATCGTCCGCCGCCGTCTCTTTACTCCCATTTCCGATGAAGCCGCGGCCGATGCTATTTGCCGTGCTTATGCCACTTATTACATCGAGCACCCCGGCGAATTTCCTGCCGAAACGCAGCAGGCAGGCTATTACCAACGGCTTCGGCAAGCATACCCCATCCACCCCGAGGTGTTTTCCCGTCTGTATGAGGATTGGGCCACCCTCGATAATTTCCAGCGTACCCGTGGTGTTCTGAAGCTGATGGCGCAGGTTATTAGCCAGCTATGGGCCGATAACAATCAAGACCCATTTATCCAGCCTGGCAACCTGCCGCTGGCGAGTGGTAAGGTGAAAGGTGACTTCGTCATGTACCTGCCAAACGGATGGGATGCCGTAGTGGAGCGGGACATTGATGGCCCGCTTTCAGGCCCGCAGGACATTGACAGCCGCGACCCCCGCTTTGGAGCTGTTCAGGCTGGCCACCGGGTAGCGCGAACCATCTTCTTAGGAAGTGCTCCTAACACAGCAGGGAATCAGACGACCAGGGGCCTTACGCCGGAGCATATCATGCTTGGTTCGGCCATCCCAGGGCAAACCCCGGCAGTGTACACGGACGCCCTAAAACGCCTGGCTGACCGCCTGCACCACCTGACCACTGGCAATAATCGCTACTGGTTTGACACCCGGCCGAACCTGCGCCGGGAAATGGAGGAGCGCAAGCGTCGCTTTGACGAGCTATCCGACGTGCTGCCCGAGTTGAAGCGTATCGTGCAAAAGGCCTTCGGTCGACCAGAGCCTTTCGCCAGTGTGCATGTATTCGCGCCTTCGGTTGACGTGGCCGATGACGAGCACCTACGCCTAGTGGTGTTGCAGCCCAAAGCCGCGTGTTCTCGCTCTACTCTTGGCCCAGCAACCGACGTGGCCACAGAGTTTCTAGAAAAAAGGGGGGAGAACCCGCGTATACGGCGCAACCGTCTGGTTTTCCTGGCCCCTGAGCTAGAAACGAATACCCGTCTGCTTGACCAACTCCGCAGCGTGCTCGCATGGGAATCCATAGTGGTGGATTGCAAGGAGTCACGCATCAATTTGGACCGCTTGCAGGAGCAACAGGTAGTTCGCAGTCGTGACGAGGCCCGAAAAGCCTTGGACCGACTCGTAAGAGAAGCCTATCGGTGGCTGATTGTTCCCTCTCAGGATGCCCGGCCAGGCAGTTCGCCCGGTGTGGTGCGTTGGGAGGCTCTGCAGTTGCCAACGTCCAGCGTCAACGGCCTCACGGTTGAAATAGAGCGCCTGTTGGTCGATAATGAGATGCTTTTGTCTTCGTGGGCACCCGTACACTTAGTCCGCCAGCTACAAAGCTGGTTTTGGAAGCCCGAGGAAGCGGCTGTGACAGGACGTAAAGTGTGGGAGGATTTTAGTCGCTACTTGTACTTGCCGCGTCTCCGCAATGCCCAAGTGTTGCTCAATGCTGCCAACGACGGGGTTAAAGCGGGAATGGTAGGTGCTGCTCACGCGCAGGAAGGTTCCGAGTTCAAAGGGTTGGTATTTGAAGAAAGTGCGGTGCTGAGTATCGACCATCTTCTGATAGAGCCGGCCGCAGCAAAAGCCTTCTTGGAGGCCCAACGCAACGCCCAAACCGAAGACGGTAAGGGGGGAGATGACGGGGAAGGTGGAGGCGCAGGGGAGGGAGCCGGCACTGGCAACGGCACTGGTACTGGCACTAGTGGCGGTACCGGAACTGGTAACGGTGAGAGCGGCACACCAGGCGGGTCCAAAAAGCCGCCCGTTAAGCGCTACATAGCTAGTGTAGAGTTGGGCAATGAGGATGCAAACAGCCGCTTTACGAAAATCATGGCGGAGGTTGTGCGCAAGTTTACACTCAACCCATCTCATAAAATACGACTGACCCTTGACATTGAGGTTGAATCGCCTACACCATTCGATGACGATTTGCAGCGGACAGTACGGGAGAATAGCACTACGCTGAAGCTCAATAACCACTCGTTTGAGCAGTAAAGAGTTGCACTGTCACTACAATCAAGCAAGGCTGGCATTACAATGCCAGCCTTGCTCGTTCAGAAGCCCACGAATTCTAATATGCAGCCATCCGATTTTCTGACTATTCTTAGCTTGGCATTGGCCGTATGGGCCATCATCCCAAGTAAAGAACGGAGATTCGTTCTCCTCTTTTTCTCTGTTTTCGAACTCGTTCTATTTGCCTCTGCTTTACTGGTTATCCATTACCTGATGGTGTTCGACTGGCTAACAGAAAATTGGTTTCCAGGCTTATCAGTCTTTGTTTTTTCAAAAGGCATACCTAGTAAATCATGGGCTTACATCTTGGCCCTGGTTGCCATCGTCTACCCTATTGTGAAGGTCAACTTTAGCTTTTTTGCAAAAAGCCGACTGCCAGACCTCATTAGCCTTTATGAGACTTATTTAAAAGAAGGAGAGCTGGATTTGCTCTCTAACTTCATCGCAAAGTATCACATCGATGACATTGAGCGATTCAAGAGAGGAGAATCCGAAGTCCCTGAAAAAAGTGGGAAGGACATCGTGTTAAGGCGCCGAACAGCAGCGGATGTGGCATACGAAAAGTTGGTATCCCCCAAGCGCTTACTCTTTGCTTCTTGGGTTTATGGCAACATTCTACGCAATGAAGCCTTTGTCCGGGGAGCAGCCAATAAGTACCCGGAGTTATTTGCCAAGGCTTTTAAGGGTATGCACACCAAAGAGGCAGCGGACCAAGACTTTGCGAAACTGTTTACTGGAGAGTTATTCATTCATAAGAATAAATCCTTTATCGAGGAGCTCAAAAATGTTAATAACTCTAACAGTTCTCTCGTGGATATTCAAGAGCAGTACGACATCCCCATTTTGGCGGGGCTGCTTTCGCACACTAAAGCGGCAGAAGCAAACTACGTATGGTACTCGGTAGGTAATGAAGCTGTAAAGTCGCTGAAGCACGATTCAAACCAGCGGGAGTTTCTACTTCAAGAGTACGATTCCGACTTGGAACCTGAAATGTGGGGCAAGAAGATATACATAGCAATCGTCTACTTCAACTACATGGTGAGGGAAACGATTTACCGGGATAATGGCTATCATATGTGGCTGTTCTACTACGACAGATTCGTGGCCCTGCTGGTTGAGTTTCTGCCGCAGGAGAACACGTATGAGCCGCGCTTAGAGTACCCGTCGTTTGCTCATAAGATGATTTACGAGCAATTCAGCAACATGACGGATTGGCTTGCATTAGCCCGGGACCAGGAAAACGACCATCGGGTTATCGATACGATAAGGTGCTTAGGCAAATGCATCTATTTGTTATGCCAAGCGAGCGATGATAAAATCCTGCCGCGTTTCCGCCGGAGCATGCTCGATATGGTATTGAACGCCTATTTCAAATTTTCCGATTATCCGGACAACCCGGCATCAATAACAGCCACGAAATGGTTTGAAAAGATGTTTACCTTCCCTAAGGGCACCGATTTTGGGCTCAGAGAAGTTACGGATGAGTACTTGGCTGCTTTACAAGATGCATGGAATCACTTTGATAAAGTGCCTTTTCAGTACCATGGTACAGGGGAAGCTATTGAGCGCTTCAGGGACAAGGTGCTTTCTCCGTTAGGACTTGAAGCTTAATTACATATGATGGCTGTAGCGAATTTGAGGCGGTATGTTTTCCGGTAAGTATTAACCCGATTGCCCCACACTTTTTGATGCTCTCCTGAAGGCATGAGCGAATAGAATCGAGAGATTCCAAAGTTACTCGGGCTCTAGCTATGGCAGCTATCTTTCGCTTTTGCGACAGATTAGACGACTTTAGGTAAAAAGCTACCTTGGCTTTATGAAAGCAACTCCTATCAAAACACGGTTCATCGTTGACCGGGAAGACCATCAGGGTAAACCCTTCTTTTACACCACCGACCTAGCCGAAATAATGGACCTGGGCCTGCCTCACAATGACAATTGGCATTGTACCAATGTCAAGAAAGGCAGCATTCTCACCATCGAGGGCCGTAAGTATAAAGTCATCGACATGATGCTGGTTATTCTAGACCAGCCAGAACAGGTGGACCCTAACATCGGCATCAATATGTATGGCCACGGAGAAGATTTTGAATTCAACTTTGAAGTGCGTCTTTACGTGCTGAACGCTTAATCAAACCTACGACGATGGGTGAGCTAGGTTGACTGGTATATTCTTCTCCCAACGCGTATCATTATGCCTCAACACAAAGGCCCCGTTGTTACCAACGGGGCCTTTGTGACTAATTCTGGCGCACTTTGCGACTGGGCGGGGTCCAGTCCGTCCAGGTCCGGGTGGTCTGGCAGCAGGTACACTGCATTTTCAACTCCGTGGCAACGGGCGACACGTCCAGTACCTCATCGTGGGCGTGGAGCGTCTCCTCGCCGCAAGTGCTGCACATCAGTAGCTCGGTGCCAGCTATCATATCCTCCATAAAGCTTAGCTCGTCGTCTTGCATGGTCGGGTTATTATGTAGTATCAGCGTTCGATTCCGCCGCTGTCGCGGCCGGCGCTGGGGCCGCTGCGCTCAATCGTTTTAGGTGGTTTTTCCAGCACGCTGACGGAATTACGCAACTCATCGGTGTACTTGTTGCTGCTCAGGCTCGGTATGCTGCCGGCAGCCTGCATGGCCTTATGGGTATTCTCCTGGTTCATGCCCATAATAGCCGGACTGCGCTCCACAAACTTGGCTACCTCCCGCAGGCGGGCGGCATCGAGTCCCTTGCCGTTTTCATCCAAGCCCCTGGCTACCTCGCGGGCAGCTTTGATAAAGAGCGGCTGGGCCTCCTCGTGTGTTTTGGGTACTATGGCAGCCGGGTTAGCCGTGCGCTCAGCGGCGGCCGGTACTGCGGCTTGCGGCTGCCGCTGGGGTGTCACCAATTCCTTGCCCTCGGCTAGCTGCGCCACCTGCACCGACGAAGCACGTAGCCGCCTGGCGTCTTCCAAGTCCAACGTCATGTCCTTCATGCCCGGATGCTTTAGAATCTTGTCAGCGGCCAGCTGCATTTCAATAATGCCGGGACCTTTGATGGCAACGGGGTCATGGGTAACCGCTGAAACCCGCTGGGCCAGCTTTACGCCCTGGTCGTAATTGCCGGGACCGGGCATATTGGCAATGACGTTCGCCGCCCGGTAGCCGGTCACCTCCAACTCCCGCCGGGCATCCATCGCCTTCATGGCCGGCGACAACTCCGGGGGCGCGGCGGCTAGGCTGGGGGCGCGCAGCTTCTCGGCCGCGGCTCCCGGTGCAGGCGTCGTTATCTGCTGCAACATTTCCCGGAGTGGCTTGAGGTTTTTATCGGCCTCAGCCGGGGGGTACAGCCGCACCATTGCCTCGTCACGGCTGCGGTTCAGCACTTCGGGCGAGATTTTCCCAAAGTCCACCTGGTAGCCGGCTTCCTTGCCCAACTGGGTAACCATTGCCTGCAGGGTGCGGCCGTTGCCCTCGCGGAAAGCATGCGTGTGGTTGTACTGGTCCATGTAGTAGGCAGCCCGCTCGGTGAACTTGTCCTGGTCCAAGCCCTTCAAGCCGTTCTCCTTACCCAACTGCTCCCCAATGGTCCCTAGCCGCTGCTCTATCTCCTTGTGCGGGGCATAGGTCATGGTTTCCTTGAAGCCGGTAACGTAGGTGGCCTTATTACCCTGAAACCCCCGGTCGGCCCGCGTCTCGCCGGCCCACTGGTACACGTCCTCAAAGAGCTTTTTGTGTAGCTCTTTCAGGTGGGCATGGTCGAACTGCCCGCCCTGGATGCCGCCCGACTCATTGAGCTTAGCCAGTTTGGGCAAGGCGCTATCATTCTCCACCTGCCGTAGCACTTCGGCATCCTTGATGCCGAATTTGTTGAGTAGTATCCCGTTTTCGTCGCTGAACTTGTCGTTGGCTGCCATTCGCTGGGGGCTTACGGGTTACTGCTCAGTTGCTGCCGGCGTGCCATACTTGGCCTGCAGGCGGGCGCGGTTCAACTCGTCCACCTGGTCCAAAGTCAGTTCCCCATCGACGTAGCGCTGCATCAGGGCCATTACCTCCTCGCTGGGCGCGGGGCCGTTGCTCATCAGAATAGAAACCGAGTTGGAGGCGTGGCGCTCCCGCTCCTGACGGGCGCTCAGCTGCTCGGGCGTTAAGCCAGCGGCGGCGGGGGCAAACGTAGGTACTTGCATAGAATTCTGGTAAGAGAGTGGATATCACTTAAACGAAAAACAGGGCTTAAACGTCGCTTTTTGGCTCTTTTTCGGGTTATTCAGCAGCAACTTTTACGCCTCATGCTAAGGTGTTTACGTGCAGGGCCAACGTATCCCTTACTTCCTGGCGCACCCGCATAAAGTTCTCCTGCACCGCGTCGGCCAAGGCCTTCTCCGGGTCGTCGTCTGGTCCGCCAAAGCTCACCATCGGGTGCAGGGGAAACTGCTCCCCCGTCCACTCGGGCCGGGTGATAGTACCCTGGAAAAAGGTGCTCTCGGTTTCCACCGTCTGCCCGATGAACTCCCCCTGCTGCAAGCCGATGGTATCCTGCACCCGGACGAGGTTGCGCTCCTGGTAGCTGGTACTTTGGTTGGAGCTGCTGTTGCGGCTGCCGGTACCGCCCTGGCTCGTGCCGGTGCTGGTGCTTATCATTTCCTTGTCCTCGCGGCCTACCAGCTCCGAAATGAACTTGGCCGTTTCCAGCGAGTTCACCTTGCCGAAAAACTGGTTGTTCAGGTTCGACACCATTACCTGCATCTTCTCCTTGCCGTAGGCATCCGTCATCTGGCTCAGGTCCTGCGTCATGTACACCATCGCCACCTTGTTGCTACGGGCCGTGGCCGGAATCACCTCCAGGCCGGGCACGTAGATGGTCGCAGCCTCGTCGAGGAACACGTAGCTGCGGTGCTTGCGCTGCTGGTTCATCAGCTTCAGCGCTACCGTTATTACGCACGACACAACCGGCGAAAACGTCTCCTTCAGGGTTGGGTCGTTGCCGATGCACAGCAGCTTAGGGGCTTTCGGGTCATTCAGATTCAGCGAGAAGCCTTCGCCCTGCGCCTCGTTGGGCGTCAGCACCCACACGATTTGCGGGCTGTTAATCCGGGTTAGAATCACCTGCAGCGTGCCCACTACGGCGGCTATCTGCTTCTCCGCTTTTTGCTTCACGGCAGTAATGATGGACCGGGCCAAGTCGCCACTCTCCAGGTCCGTGTCGAGCATACTTAGGACGTGCTTAAAGTCGTCGTGCATCGCCGTAGCGACGACGTGGGGAATGGTGCACAGCGCCGGGTAGTGCTTGCGGTAAAACCAGATGATGCTGGTCAGATACGCCACGGCGCTGGTATCGAAGAACTCCATCTTGCGGATGCTGGATGGATTCAGGTTGTTGATGATGGCCCGGCTATATTCCTCGGCAAAGGCCACCACGGGCATATCATCTGGTCGCAGCGGGTTCACCCGCTCACTGCGCGTCAGGTCCCGGAAGTTGATGATGTGCAGCTGTACCGGCGGCTCGTCCTGCTCCTGCTCGGCAGTGGTCAGCTTAGCCGCGGCCTTGCCCACCATGCTGCCGGCGTACTTGGCCGCCTGCTGCTTTTCTTTCTCCCGCTGGCGCTCGGCCAGAACCAACGCTTTCTGCGCGGTTTCCGCCAGTACCGGAAACTTGAAGTCGTAGATGAGGCCGGCGAAGTTCTTGTAGGCAAACTGCTCTACCATCGGCTCCCCTATCGAAAAGGTCTTGCCCGCGCCGGCCCCGCCCAGTACCAGCGTGCCCCGGTACGGGTTGGCAATGGTTATCCAACCGCCATCCGCCGTGCGGAAATAGATGCCGTCCGGCGTTTCTATCTTCTTGCGCTCGGTGGTCAGCCCGAAGGCCGGCCGCTTGGTAGTGGCCCACAACAGCCCTACCAGCCCACCACTGGCCAGCACGGCCGCGGCGGCACCCGGATACCCGAACGTGATAAAGCCGGGCGTGTAGTGGTGCATATTCAGCAGCACGTAGCCGGCAATCAGGAACACGGCCGCGCCTATTCCGGCCACCACGCGGAATGCCTTTTGGTTGATGGGCTTGCGTTTTGGCTTGCCTGGCACCGTGGCCGGGGCCTTCTGCACGAACACCAGCACGAGGCCTGCCAGCAACAGCAGTGCCCGTAGCCATACCCCGGCCGGGCCGTAGAACTTGGCTGCTTTCACCAGCAGCTTCGACTTGAACCCCTGGCCCGCCTTCGCTACGGCCTCGGCGCGGGCCACGCTTTTACTCAGCGCCTGGTCGGTAGCGTGCGTCGCAGATACGGCGGCCTGTGCGCCCCCCTCCCCTACTACCTGGCCGGCTTCGAGCTGCGCCTTGGCAATCTTGCGCTGCCGCTGGCGCTCGTTGATGGCGGCAATCCGGGCGGCTAGTTTTTCCTTGGGAGTAAGGGCCTTTATCTCGGGCTGGGTGAGCTGCACGGCGCGGGCCTGGGCTATCTCGTCACGATGAAGCAGCGTGTAATACTCGCCGCCGATGATGGCCAGCAGTAGCAGGGCGAAAATCAGCCCGACGTTCTGGGTGTTGGGTGCAGCCCTGGGTGGTTGGGTAGACATAACTGTGTAGATGGTTATTGGAAAGAATAAGCGTTTTAGGTGGTGGCGCTACATCTCAATATCAAGTTCCCCGGACGTGCGGCCTCGCTTCTCGCCGATGCTCTCGGTCTGCTCGTCGCGGCCCCGGCCGGAACGGACGGCCTGTTGCAAGGCGCGCAGGGCACTGGTGGCTGCTTGCTGCTGCTGGGGCTGCTCCCGGCCGGTGGTCAACAGGTGGTACGCGTTATCAATGGGCTCCCCCGCCTTCGCCCGGCGTTCGACGGTAGCCAGTGAACGGTAAAAGGTCTTATCGTACTCGCGGCCCTGGGCTATCTGCTGCACCCGCGCCGGGTCAAGCTGCTGCGCCTTTGGCACCTGCTTGTTCAGTACCCCTACCCGCTCTCCAATCTTGGCGGCGCGGCTGGCATCGCGGCTGGCATCACGCGGCTTGACCTTCACCTTTTCGTGCTCCTGCGCGGTGTAAGTAAACTGCTTCTCGAACTGCTTGCCCGCCTGGGTCTGCCAGTTGATTAAGTCGAACCGCTGCCGGCGGCCGGCGGGGTTGAGGCTTATCTTCTGGCTCCGGTCGCGGGCGCTCACGATGACGTGAATATGCGTTTGCAGGCCGGACTTCTTCTCGCCCGTCTGAGCCTGGCCGGCGGCCACCTCGGGGTCAGTGCCCCGGTAACTCCTATCCTGGTGGATGGTGGCCCCCCAAACCAAATCCTCACTGCCCAGTTGCCGCCCTTCCTTTAGCTTAAAGTTGCCGGCGTACTGCTCCATCACTGCCCGCGTGTAGGCTTTCAGCTTCTGTTTGTCGTTACCGATATGCTCCAACTCGTCGGCGCTGGGACTAATCACTAACGAGTAAAATTTGGCATCATCCGCCCGCAATCCCTTCACGTTGGTGTCGATTTCCTGCATCAGTTCTGCCGCCTCTATCCCGTCGCGGTCAGCCCCAAAAAACGTTGCTGTCTGCCCATCTTTAGCCGCTTCCTGCTTCAGATAATTGAGCGTCTGCGCGCTGCTGCCGCTGTTATTATAAGCGGCTTTACCGTGCGTCGAAGGATTGATTAGCTTAACGTACATGCTGGCTTAGCTGCTCGGTTCGGTATACTTTTTCCCCGACTGCCCCTCCCCTACTTTCTTGCCTGAACCAACGGGCTGAGCACCGGCCAGAGCCTCTTTCAGCTGCCGCTCTACGGCCTCGTCATTCTGCTGCCGTAGCTTCTTTAATGTCTCGCGGTGCGCCGCCAACTGGCCTTCGCTGAGTAGGCTCAACTGGCCATTCAGGTTGTTTACCAGGATTTCATTCATCCGTAAAACCCGCTCCAGCGTGATACGGGACCGAAGCATTTCTTCCAGCATCGGGAGCAGTAAGCTGCGCTCTTCCTCCTGCATATAGCTGAAAACCCGGTCGCCTAGCTTCTTCACCTGCTGCATTATTAGCTGACCCTCGCGGGCCACGTCGTCCGCTGGGTTGAGTTGCCGGCCTGTGAAGTAGTCCAACGCCGCCTCGGTGTATTCACCAAGACTCATTTTCAGCCGGGTGGCGGCTTTCGCGGCGGCCCTATGGCTGGTTGCATTTACTCGAATCTGCGGCTTCTGCTCTTTGGCCATTTCTACAGCTGAAACAGTGGCTAAAACTAAGGTTCAACGATAGTGTGTGAGCAAACACATATTGTAAATCAGAATGTTATGCTATATAATCACATAATTTCAGCTTTGCTGAAATATAAGCAACACGAATACAAGGCTTTAGTGCTGTATTTGTGTTACTCTTCTTGCTAAAAAGAAGCGAACGAATATCATTACGGCTTTGCCTGCCCGATGTTGTCTACGGCCGTGAAATCACCATCTGCCATTATTGCTAAGACTACCGCTAAGCTACGAGTTAGAATTACTACCCCACGGCTTGGACTGGGGCTCTCCTTCTTTTCTGATGCGCCACCTTCTATTTGATATGTTGCACCAGTTGGGCTATTGAGAGAAGAGCCTGCCTGGCCTTTTACTATCCGCTCCCCACCTTTCTGCCAGAAACCCCTTGGTAACGCTGTAATCCCTTTTTAATCATTCTCTCACTACTTCACCACTTCGCTACTTTAAACAATCCTCTGATTGCATCTATTGCATCAGCATTCGCTACCTCGCTACTTAACTACTTCGCTACCTATAAAAGTCAGACATCAAGCTGTAGTCTAATTTTTTCGCTACCTCGCTACTTAACTACATCGCTACCTGTAAAGGCCAAATGGTTGGCAACATACTATCTAATGTTTCACTACTTCACCACTTGGCTACTTCGCTACTTATAATACCAATGCATTATCTTTTCTTCACTACTTCGCTACCTGACTACTTCGCTACCGATGCTGTATCAACATTCTCATTTGTTCGCTACTTCACCACTTGAATACTTCGCTACCTTTAACCATCATATTTAATTCGCTACTTCACTACATCGCTACTTAACTACTTAGATTTATCGCTACGTCACTACTTAACTACCTCGCTTCGTCGCTACCTCGCTACTTCGCTACATGACTACTTCGCCACTTTTGCTGTATGTTTGTGCAACCCGCCTGACTGACCACCCGGCGCAAAGTTCATTAACCCTAACCAGTAAACCCATGCCCAAAATTATCAGCTTTGCCACCCAAAAAGGCGGCTCCGGTAAATCAACCCTGCTACTCGTGCTTGCCGCTCCCCTGGCCACTGAGTATGGGCTAAAGATTGCCGTTCTGGATTGCGACTATCAGCAGAGCATCGTCAAAACCCGTGCTCAGCTGGACGCGCACAATTTGGCTAACCTTCAGAAAACCGACCCGGCGGCTAAGTACCCCTACGATGTATTCCCGCTGGCCCTGGATAAGATTTTCGAGTTCATCGACAATCCCGATAATCAGGACTACGACCTTATCATCATCGACGTACCAGGCCGAGCCGATGGCGACGATGTTTTCAACGCGCTGACGGCCTGCGACGCGGTAATTGTGCCCCTGGTATCGGATTACCTAGACCGCGCCTCTACGGCGGAGTTTATGGGCATCCTGGAAGCTATCAAGCAGTCTGCGGAGGAGGCCCAACTGGATTTTCAATATTTCGGCCTTCCAACCAAGCGCGTCGCCGGCCGGCGGGAAGAAAAGGACATGGATGAGTACATCGACGGGCTGGGCCTCTCGCGCCTCAACTCCTCCCTGGGCCTGCGCACTGCCTACAGCCGGGCCTCGACGCTCTATAGCTTGCTCAACCCTACCTACCGCACCTACGCTGGCGGCAACAAAGACACGGATGCCGAAATACGCCGCGTGTGTGAGGAACTGATAGAACGCCTGGGCTTGCCCCAGCGCAAAGCCGGGAGCCAGCTCAGCGAGTCGGCCGATACGTCAACCACTAAAACCAACTAAGCAATGGGCATCGAGAAACCGAAAATCGAGCCACGGCAGCGTATTCCCGTTTCTGCTGAGCGACGGAATCAGGCCCGGGCGGGCATGGATGGAGAGCTAGTCAAATCAACCAGTGCCACGGCTGCTGACGCTGCGCCGGCGGCTGTAGCCACCCCTGCAGTAGCCCCACTGGCTCCGGTCGATGCTCCGGTGCCTACGGAGCCAACGCCGGCCCCCGTAGCGGCTCCTGAACCTGTAGCGGCATCGACCAGCCAGTCAGCACCGCCTGTTCAGGCGATGGCCACGGTGGCCCCCACGCTGCCGGCAGCCGCTCCAATGGCTAGCCCCGCTGCGCGGCCCCGGCGTGGGCGCAAGCCGGCTGCCCCGGATGCCGTGCTGATGGAAACCGAACGCTCGGTGAAAATCCCGGAAAGCGTGTGGAATGAGATTCGGCTGGCGCTGGTGCTGCTACCTAAAGGGGAGGATAGTCCGGTCAGCATAAAGGCGTACCTGGTCGCCGCCCATCGGCATTACGAAGCGCAGTTGCGCAAGCAGGGCAAGCTACCGGCTAAGCCAGCGGAAAGTAAATAGCGTAATTTGCAGCACTGGTTAGGGGTAAGTCGTCGGTTTGGTCGCCGGCACTTGGCTTCTCCTTTCTGGCGCTGTAGCGCCAACCAAGGGCAGTTCTTACCAGGGCTGCCCTTGTTGTTGGAACAGCAGTAAAAACCTGCTTTCTGAGGTCAATGCACCTCCTGACATAGAAGAGCCCCGGCTTGGACAAGCCGGGGCTTTTTGTTGATGCACTTGAGTAGAGGAGGGGAGAGGTCAGCGCTCCTGCTGGTCCTGACCACGCTCAGTTGCTTGGCTCTGCCCGGCTTCCCGCGCCTGGCCTGGGGCCTGGCGGCGCTGCTGGTCTTTCGCGCTTTCCATCACTTCACTACCAGGCTGCCGGTGCACCGCGTCAAGCGTGGTGCTGATGCGCTCTAGCTCCGGGCTTTTCAAGCTGTACTGCACGTTCAGGTAGCTAACCCGCTGGCCCTGCTCTGACGCTGCAGCGGGCTGCACGTCGCTTACTTGTGCCCCACTCATGCGAACGGCCGCTTGTACCGCCTCGGCCTGGCCGCGGGCACCGGGTGCCCGCGCTGCTTCGGTAACCCGGATAGTTGCCTGCTGCACGTCCGCTGCCGGTTGAGCTAACAACTGGTTAACCCGCTCCATCCGTTGGACATGGGTCACGACACCCTTCACCCACTCCGGCGGCGGTGACTGCAAAGGAGCTATCAACCCCTTTTCAATGAGCGCCCCCGGCTGAAATGGTCGGCTGGTATTGTCTATCAACTCGATGCGGTCAAATTCCTTATAGTTCTGCTTTAGCAGGGAAAGGGACTGGTGGTACCGCTGCTCGATGATGGCCGGGGGCACGTCGTGCCCGCCCTTGGCCACGCGGCTCAGTACCCGGTCCTGGCACTCGCGCACCGACTCCAAGCTGACGTACACCAACTCAACGCGGTAGCCGGCTGCTTTCGCGCCATGAATCAGCTTGTAGTCGTTGGTCTGGGCCAGGTTACTCTCGACCGAGAAAGAAACCCTGCTGTCACGTAGCTCTTTGATGCGCTGGGCGGTCATCGCCTCCACGTCAAAGCCGCTGAGTTGGGGGTTCTGCTGTTTCAGTACGTCGCCGTTCACCTGTTCCACCGATGGACTACGAGCCGCCATTGCGTTGAATAAGGTGCTTTTCCCCGCGCCGTTTGGGCCGGCGAACACATAGAGTACTGGTTGCTGCTCCACCGGCCGCGCTTCGCTCACTAGGCTCCTACAGCGTCAAGCAGTAGCCGGCGCGTCTGTGGCTGGGTCAGCGAAACCTCGTATATCTCACCGGTGGCAGGGTACTCATGCACGTAGCGGCCTTGCTCGTCCCGGTAGGAGAGGAAGGTATTCGCGGCAGCTGCCTCAGCGCGCAACTGCTCCCCAATGGATTTCTGAAACTCCGGCGTCGTCAGCTGGGCGAGAAAGTTGGTTACTGGGGAGTTCATGGCAGGAGGCAAAGGGTACACGAATATAACGCAAGCGCCGGTAAAGTAGTGGCATTGTCATCAAGAAAATGAGCGCAGCAACCGGCCAGCAGGCACTGAAAGAGGGGAGGGGCAGTGGGGGAAAAAGGAAGGGATGCCCCTGCGACTTACCTACTGGTCACGCTGCTCGTCGCCGGGATGCTCGGGGTACTCCTCGCTGTCTTGGTTGTCGTCCGGCTCCTCCTGGGGAGGGTACTCCGGTATCCAATCCTGCGCGGTGCCGGTGGCGACTTCCGCGGTCTGGCAGTTGGGCACAGGTTGCGCAGGCTGCTGCGGGGGCTGGGGCCGGCGTGGCTCCAACTCGCGGCCGAAGAAATGGCCTAGCGTTACGCCGGGTGCCTGCTTTTGGTACCATTCGGGCATTTCGTCCGGCTGGCAGATTACGCCCAAGTACCCGTCGGCGTGGAAATAGGCCCGCACGACGGCTGGACCAAAGCCGTTCATGTGAATATGAACGCGGGAGCCGATTTCAGGCACGGCCGAATCTCCCGACCAATCGAGGTTGATTGGCAGGCTCAGGCGGGTTGGATAGCCCAGCCACTGCGGGCAAGGGGTCACGGAATTCAGCCACTGGCAGGGGCTAATCTGGGGCTGCTTCGGCGCGGGGGTAGTATTCATAGCGGTATATTTCCTATTGAGAAAATCAGATTGGGAGCTATCCGGCTGCTGGTGCTAGGCTGCCTGGGCAAGCTGGCTGCCGAAAACGCAGTGGGCGCGGGGGTGCATCTTGTGGGCACGTCGGCTGCCGGGGTGGAAGGGCTGGGTCACGAGGCCGATAAAGCCGGCGGCGTGGCAGTATCCCAACACCTTCACCGTTTCGACCTTCCCGCCTTGGTTGGCACTTACCAGTTTGCCCACTGCGGGCACCGGCTGCTGGGCCGACCAATGCAGCCCGCCCGGCAAGGCTTTCAGGCTGGGCACGGCGGTAAACTCGGGCGTGGCCAGGCGCAGGTGGGCCGCTTCCTGGCGGGCCTGCTCAGTTGCGGCTTTCTTGGCGGCGTGGGTGGCGAGCATTTTAGCCAGACGAGCGGCGGGAATGCGGCGGGCGGGGCGGTACAGATTGGTGCTTTTCATGGCTAAAGGGGCGTTTTATTACGTTGTTGCTTATACTTATTAAACGTAACAGGCGCACTC
Organism: Hymenobacter wooponensis; assembly: GCF_004745865.1. Lineage (GTDB taxonomy): Bacteria > Bacteroidota > Bacteroidia > Cytophagales > Hymenobacteraceae > Hymenobacter > Hymenobacter wooponensis. Next base: position 85,159 of record NZ_SRKZ01000011.1, read on the forward strand.
TAAGTTGCAAAACATACATTTATAAACGCATGTTTTACTAGTGTTGTTCAGCCTTTTTTCCCCCACTGCCCCAAGTAGGCTAGTGTATGGTGGTATTGGTTTCATTGTGGCTTGGACCAAGAGTTGACGGACCGTGGCCAAGTGAAAGATTTTGCCCAATCCTCCATCCTGGTTGGCTGGCAACATTTCCCCCGTTCTGGGGGTCTTGGTAGCATGAGCTACATCGTGAGAGACCAAGAGTTGGTGCTTCAGCACTGGCCGGGCAAAGGAGCCTGGACTTATCACCTTATCATCCCGAACTCGCGTGATATTCCCGGTACGTGGGGTCACATCAAGGTGTCGGGCACAATAGATGACTACACGGTTGAATCACGGAATTTGGCCCCGCGCAAAAATCAAGACAAAATGCTCTCCGTGAATGCTGCCATCCGCCAGCATTTGGGCAAGCAAGCTGGCGACACGGTGCGCGTCACGCTCTATCGCGAGCCTAACCCAGTATTGGTCCGCGAAGCCGCAGTACTAGCTTGCTTAGACGACGCCGGCGTGTTGACGTCATTTAACGCTCGGAACGCCAAAGACCGACGAGCTTTATTGCACGAGGTGTTTTCTCAGCCGGACGCCACGCGACAGGAAAAGAAAATCCTGGCCCTGATTGCTATGCTTGGCTTGCAGAGTACCACTGGGTGAATTCACGAGAAGTGCAGTTTCAGCAGGCAGTGTGGCCGCTCATTCAACTTTTGGACTAAAGTTTTAACTAAATTCCATGGGGTAGTGAATGCCGCACCCGTTCTTGGCTTCATCGGAGAATAGCTAAAACTTGCCCTGTGCGCGACTTGGCGGCTGGATGGTAGCAGCGCTACTTGAACGGCTGCGGGTTGATTCTGCAGCCTCTTGAGGCACTAATTCAGCCCTTCCCGGCTCGGCTGGCCTCCATTGGTAGTGGGTTAGTAATTGGAGAAGTAATCAGGGAGTATAACAGGAAGTAGGTGATAGCAGAAAAAGGTAATTAAATCTTGAAAAAGTACAACGCGTTTTTATTCGCGTATATGCTTTTTTGGACTGTCTTGTTTTGTTGATTCTCGACTTGTCCACACAGTTTTATACCCTAAATGCTTCTCGTTCTCGCGTAACAAGGTTGTAGGTTATTTTAAGAAGATGGTAAGGTAAACCCTAATAGTAACTAATAAGGAGTAAATCGAATAAACCTGCTTCTTTAAGGTAATAAACCTGCTTCTTTAAGGTGAGTCTGAGTGAATAAACCTGCTTCTTTAAGGTAATAAACCTGCTTCTTTAAGGTAATAAACCTGCGCACTTTTACACAAGCTGGTTTTTTCGCCGTATGTTTCGGCCTGATATCACTGGATGAGGCAAAAGTGTCTCTGGTGGCTGCAACCGTAACCTATCGGCTAGATGTTAGGAAACCGACTACCCCGCGTTACCCTGCCCGTTCCCATGCTGGAACTAGACCTGCAGTATGAGCCCGAAGCGCTGGCGCGGGTCAAGCAGCATTGGGCGGCCACCTTCGCCCACCAGCGCAGAATTTCCGTGTACGGCAAGCGCATTATGGCGCGGGTGATGGAGCAAATCAAGGAAGATGACTTGCAGTTGCGCGACTACTATCAACTGCGGGTTTCCTCCGTGGTCGAGGGCACCGACATTGATACGGACACGGCGTATTCCTTCCTGAAAAAAGCTATCTATGAGTTGGCCCACGTCACTTGGGAGTTCGAGAGCCTGGACGGGAGCGAGTGGTACATCCGCCACCTGCTGGATACGACCAAGGAACGGCGCGTAGGCTTCAAGGATGGCATCATTACCATCATTCTCAACCCGCAGCTCGCGCCTTATTTCGTCCAGATTGCCGGTCAGTACTCGACCTACAAGCTGGATGGCTACATGGGCCTGCATAGCTGGTACAGCATGCGGTTCTTTGAGATACTATCCGCGTTTCGGGATACCGGCTGGTGGGAAGTGTCGCTGGAGGAATACCGCCTGCTCATGGACTGCGGCCAGGAACTGGACAAGTATGGCTCCCCCAAAAAGGACCGGAAAGGCAACCCGGTCATGAAGCACGCCGACACCAACGAGTTGATTAAGAAAACGGTGCTGGGGGCACAAAAGGAGTTGGAAAGAACGCCCTGCGCCTTCGTCTACAATCCTATCCTGGAAGCCAACCGGGCGGGCCGGGGCCGGAAAAAGATTGTGGGCCTGCGCTTCGAACTGCTGCACAAGCAGTCTACCGTTATCCCGGCCTCGTGGCTGGCCGACGAAATCTTACGCCCGGTTATCGACCGGCTGCGGGAATTCAAAGTTACCGACCGCAACATCGCGCTTTACCTCAAGGTGATGGAAGTAGTCGAAGCCCGCAAGCTGCTGCGGGAGTGGCAACTCAAGGAGAACAGCCAGAAGAAGATTGACGACAAGCAGAAGTATTGCAACGCCGTTTTCGTCCGGGTCGGCAAGCAAATCAGTGAGGAAAAGAAGAAGGATGCCCTACTGGCCCGGCAGGTGGTACAAGCTGCCCTGGGGTTTGATAAAAAGTAGCTAACTCATTCAGTTGCTTCTCCCATCTTTTGCATCATTTGATTTCGCCGACGCTTTCGAACTGCTCTGCCAGTTATTAATGCAGCCCTTAGCCCTGCCTCTATTCAGGGATAGAGCAAAGGGTAGCCACTGTTGGCCTTGGTTAAAAGTTTGGTACAAAGGTTAAACGGGCGGGGCCGCAGGAAACTCCCAGTCGAAGGCAAAAAGGGCCTCTAAATCGAAGGGGAGTGAATCTTTTAGGGCGTCGTCCGAGAAATCGAACTCGCCGTGGCAGATTGATGTGCTGCCAGCTCGCCCGTGAGCTGGCAGCACATCAATCTGCCACGGACTAGCGCTCGGCCGCCGGGGCATGAAGCAGCTACTAGTTGGGACAAAGGCAATTCCAACAGACGGTTACGTTCTGCACCAGCCGTTTGCAAGGGCCTGCTTGCGTGGGTGGTCGCATGCCCGCCGTCGCCCGCTCATGGATACTCTCGCGGCCATACCCAGCCAGCGCGGCGAAGAGGCCCAAGACCGACCGTCCGGCTGGGGTGGCCGTATCGATGCCTGGGTCCAGAGCGACGAAGCGGACCTGCCGGGCGTGCAGAGCGGCCACCACCTACGTGATGTGGGCGCTGTTGCGGCCCAGCCGGTTCAGGCGGGCTAAAGTCACCGTGTCTCCGGCACGCAACGTGGCCAGCCGCTCGGTGAGCACCGGGCGCTGTGAGCGTGCCGCTGATTTTTTCCCAAATCAGGCGGTCTACGCCCGCGACCTTTAGTTGTCCATATCAAAATGTCACATCTGCGTACTTTGCCGCCATGTCCGATTTCCGTCTGCGCGTATTTGCCGCCGTGGCCCGGCACCTGAGCCTGACCAAGGCCGGCCAGGAGCTGTTTGTGAGCCAGCCGGCCGTCACCAAGCACATCCGGGAGCTGGAAGCACAGTACGGCCAGCGCCTGCTGGAGAGGCGCGGCAACCGCGTGACCCTCACCGAGGCCGGCCGCCTGCTGCACGCCCACGCCGATGCCGCCGCCGCCGCCCAGCAGCAGCTGGAAGACCAGCTGCTGGCCCTGCGCGACCCCGACGAGGCCGCCGGCCGCCTGCGCCTGGGGGCCAGCACCACCCTGAGCCAGTACGTGCTGCCGGGCCTGCTGCCCGCCTTCCAGGCCCGCTACCCGCAGGTGCAGCTCTCGTTTCTGAACGCCAACTCCGAGCGCATTGCTGAGGCCCTGCTGCGCGGCGAGCTGGACCTGGGCTTCGTGGAGGGCCGCACCAAGAGCCACGACCTGCACTACGAGCTGCTGCTGCCCGACGAGCTGGTGGCCGTGCGCCGCGCCACACCCGGCGGCCCGCCCGCCGCCCCGCTGCCCCTGGCCGAAGCCCTGGCCCACCCGCTGGTGCTGCGCGAGCGGGGCTCGGGCACGCTGGAAATCCTCGAATTTGCCCTGCGGGCGCAGCACATCAAGCTCAGCGCCCTGCCCGTGGCCATTTACCTGGACAATACGGAGGCCATCAAGCGCTACCTCGAAGCCGCGCCCACCGCCCTGGGCTTCGTGTCGCGCCGGGCCCTGGACCGCGAGCTGGCGGCCGGGCTGCTCGAAATCGTGCCCATTGCCGGGCTGCACCTGGCCCGGCAGTTTGAGGCGGTATCGGTGCAGGGGCAGCCACTG
>NZ_SRKZ01000012.1 GCF_004745865.1 Hymenobacter wooponensis
ACAACGTGGGTCCGGTAGCGTAGCGAATGAGACAAGGAGTTGGCTGAGCATGAAGTGCTTAACGATGTCTAACAAGACAAAGGTCAGCCCTCAAGACAGCGTCTTAGTTTTGATGCGTACGCCCTGACTATATATCGCTATTTAGCACACTTGAGCGTGCCCACAGGCGGTACCATTGCAGTGACACCTCATAAGTCTATAGAGTAACACATATCATTGTAGATACATTAAAGGGATGTCACCTGACTTTCGTGGTAGTATCTCAGGCAGGCTGACCTAGGGTCTTTTACAAAATGAGTTTCGTGCCTGACTTGCACCATTCACATAATTATTACTATTCATGATTAAACTTCGCAGGATTGCCGAGCCACCGGTAATGCACAGTCCGAGCATTGAACAAGAACGCAGGAAGCTTTCTGAGTACTATCGTCTGGATACTCAAGACAGGCAAAGGCGCTTCGATTTTCCACTCAGATCGGTGCGCAAAATCAAGGAACCTTTAATGGCGATGTGCAACGGCAAATGCGTCTACTGTGAGTCGAGTGTTTCCGCTACCCAAGGTAATTTAGAGTATTTCAGGCCTCGTGCCGGCGCCCGGGGTTTGGGAGGAGAGTATGCTCCGTATCATTATTGGTGGCTTGCTTACGAATGGGATAACCTATTAATCTCTTGTCAGATATGCGATGGTAAATACAAACGCGATTTTTTTCCGTTGGAGGACGAGAGCCAACGTGCGCCTTTTGGTGTCATAGGTAGCGGCTTGAGGACGGAAGGAGCCTTACTAATTGATCCGTGTCAAGATGACCCTGACGACCATCTTGATTTTCAGCCGGACGGTTTGGTGCGTTCTCGCACCAAAAAAGGAGAAGTAACAATCAAAATATTAGGGCTGAATCGCGCCGAACTACTGGATCGGCGACGGCAATCCGCCCAGGAGTTGAGCTTATTTCTAAGCCTCTTGCAGCACCCAAGACGTGGCAAAAACGCCCCCGAAGTGATTGCGCTTGTTCAGCGAATTCAGGCCTTATACAGTCCTAATTGCCGGGCTGAGTACGTAGCTGTGCAGCGGCGTGTGTTCAATGACTGGTACCAGCAGCACGAAAACCTCTGGACGTCTTTCATTCAAACAGATGCTACTTCACCATCAGACCTCACCTTCTTGGAGTCCTCTGCGCCCCATAAAGAGGTGTCGGAGATTGAGGAGGCTAAAATCAAGCAAGTCAGCCTGCAATTGTCGGACTTGAAGCGTTTTTCGATTAAATCTATTGATATCGAGAACTTCAAGTCCCTAGAAAAGATAAGCCTCCAACTCCCGCCGGTAAATGATAAAGAATCGCGTGAATCGTGGCTGCTTCTATTGGGCGACAACGGCATTGGAAAAAGCTCCATTCTGCAAGCCGTGGCCCTCGCCTTAGCTGGGCAGAATCAACTCAATCGCCTGCAACTCGACCCCGCTGATTATCTGCGCCGGGGAACTAGTGACGGTAAGGTTGTAATCTGCAGCTACGAACACGACCATCCAGTCGTGCTTACCTTCAGCCCAGCTGGTTTTCAAGCAAGCGTGAACGAGGCGCCGACATTTATATTGGGGTATGGATCCACCCGACTCCTGCCCAAAGGAAATATACAGCCCGATCCCAACCGGTTGCCGTACCTCAACATCGGTAATTTGTTTGATTATAGCGTAGCTCTCAGCGATCCACATAAATGGTTACGTGATGTTGCTCAAGAGGAATTCGACGAACGCATTGCGCCAGCTTTCTTTGATGTGCTTGCGCTGCGCGGTGACGACCGCTTGTTATTAAGCGATGGCCGAATAGAAATTAAGCAGTTTGACGCGGTCCAGCCGCTTGAAGAAATCAGCGATGGCTACAAAACCATTGTGGGTTTGGTAGCCGACATTATGCAGACTCTTGCCAGTGACCACGCCACTTATCACAATACGCAGGGCATCGTGTTGCTCGATGAAATCGGCAATCACTTGCACCCTCGCTGGCGTTTGAAGATCGTGGGTGCGTTGCGCCGCGCCTTTCCTAAACTTCAATTTATTGTCACGACCCACGAGCCGTTGTGTTTGCGTGGCCTGTCACATGGAGAGGTCGTGGTGCTGGTGCGCGATCAAGCAGCAAAGGTGCGTACTTTAGACTACACACTTTTGCCCGATCACAGCGCCATGCGCGTAGATCAGTTGCTTACATCCGATCTATTTGGTCTCCTCAACGTGATGGACGAGGATCTGGAAACTACTTACGAAGAGTATTACCGCTTACTTTCCAAGAAAACTGAAAAACGCACGAAGGCAGACCGAGCGAAAATCAAGCGACTCTCGGGAAAACTAGCTGACAAGGAAGTGCTCGGGGCAACACCCCTAATCCAAGGTATTTATCAAGCTATAAAGGAAGAATACTTGGATTTTAAGCAAGAAGGCTTTCAGACTAAGGAAGCATTAAAGGATGAAACGGTCTCGGTAGTGAAAGACTATTTAGATAAACAGGAATTAGACTGGCTATGATATACTTAGAGCGTCCACCAGCACCTGCTTTTTTACTTGCTGATAATAATAAGTGGCTCCTCGAAATTGAACAAGCCAAAACTCATTACGCTAATGGAATTGTAGATTCATTCAAATTCAATCATTACAGCGACAGCCTTGTTAAAGACGAACTGAAGAAAGTGTTTCCCAAGTGCGCTTACTGCGAAAGCAGCTACGGTGCTGTCTTTGACGGGGACGTAGAGCATTTTCGTCCCAAAGGCCAAGTCAACGAAAAGTCACCTAAGGCCCCGGGCTACTACTGGCTGGCTAACGATTGGGACAACCTCTTTTTGGCCTGCCAACACTGCAACCAGAGGAGGAGGCACCTGCTTGACGGCGCCAACAAACCCGAAAGCCTCGGTAAGCTCGACCAATTTCCTCTTAAGAGCGAGAGATACCGGCTTAAAGCTCCGACTGGAAATTTCGCTCGTGAAGAAGAAGCGCGTCTACTACTCAATCCTTGCAAGGATGACCCTAAGGTGCATTTGGCTTACGAACCGGAGGAGGCCGTCGTAGTAGCCTTGACCGTAATGGGAGCAGAGTCCGTGAAAGTATTCGCGCTTCAGCGTCCTCTTCTCGTTCAGGAGCGAAAGAAGCGGTTATACGAAGTTTCCTTGCAACTGAAAAGGGTAAAGCGAGCCCTGGAACGCATGAACCGGCATCCGACTGATCCAACGGACAAAGATGAGTTTGAAGAGGAGTTCGCGGTCCTGCTTGGCTATACTGATACCAATGCATCCTATGCAGGAATGTGCCGTTTTTTTATTAGAAAATTCCTAAAGGATAACAACTTACTTCCACAAAAAATAATTGAATAGTAGCTCAAGTAGGCTGATGTATGGCGTTATAGTCGTGCAGAAATAGGCGGACGATGCCGTCGAGCGGCTTCAGAAATCGGTAGAACTACAATAGCTTGTGTCTTGGCCGGTCAAGCTTGCTGGGCGCGTGGTGTTGAACCATTCTGGGCGGCGTTATTAATGGAGTTAGGGTAAGAGATTAATACACTACTCATTTTATAAGCTCTTAGCAGTATATGTAAAGTGTCTAATAAGGTAATTGAATATGGCTTGACCATTGGCCGACTTCCATTAAAGATCCAACTCTCAAGGTGGTAAAAAAATAAGCCGAAGAGTATACACTCTTCGGCTTATTACAAATGGTTTTTAAAGACACCACCGAATGCGTCCTTTACGCATAACAAAATGACTTCGACAGCCCATGTTGCGCCATACTGAAGGCGCTAACGTTACCTCTCCCCATCTTGCCAAGCGATACTGCCAACGTGGCTTGGCATCCGGTAGTAAATTCAACTGAATGAGGCTCCGGCAACCACAAGGACAGAGAAAAGCCGCTTGCCATGGTGCGCCTACTTCCCCTACCAAGTACACCCGAGCTTGGTGTAATTGAGTAAGCGGGGGTAGCCATTCTACGGTTTCGGCTCTGTAGACCTGTCCCCGGAGGACATGCCAGAGAGTTTCCCCATGTCGCCACATGCGTTTCCACCACCTCATCATGCTTGTAGCCCAACCAAGCCTAAGAGGAGAGTGGTAGTTCCGCGGCCTACAACACTTCGTAAATGTTCATCCACGTCTAGCTCCGCTTCTGATGAAGCTACTAAGTAGTTGCCATGCAGGCTCAGCATCAATTGCGCACATTCCTCAGTACCATGCCGGTAATGGTGAATGCGTTGGAGCAATTCCATAATAGCGGCAGCTGCTACATACATGTTTACTGGTAGTACTGCAGGACGATTCACGGGTACATCCTTAAAATACTGATTTTTTACCCGATCTGCGTGGCCAGCGGGATCCACGCGATAGGCACTTGCCGCGCGTAAGTCTTCGGCATCGTAGACTTGTCTGGTCTGCAGGGAAGATCGTCCTGGTTGCAGATAGTTGACAACCCCGCTAACCGAAGTAATGCCGCGGTCGGCAGACGCTACGAATTTGACACCCAAATCAAAGTAGGGTAGCACGTAGTAAGTAGCCAGTAGGTTCAACAATTCGCGCCCGTCGACACTGTCCAAACACCCAAATAATACGTCGCAGCTGGCCAGCTCCATTAATGCGTCTCTGCTATCATAGGCATTGACGGGAAAGCGGGTAATACGTGTGTGAAAGCCCATAGAGCTCACTGCTTCGGCTAACACATCGACCTTATTACGCTTTGCATCCGCGTCAGCAGCAGTGCTATTCAGGATACGGTTGAGGTTCTTATGCTCAACAGCATCAGGGTCGACAAGAACTAAGTGCCCGACGTTTAGTCGTGCTAGTTGTTCCACGACCGGACTACCTGTGCCGGAACAACCAACGACTCCAACTTTCAAACGGTGCATCCGTTGGTACGTTCCCTCTCCGAACGCTTGAGCGTTGCGCAGAGCAGCCTGTGTTACTTCAGCAGTGGAATCAGTGGGTGACCATATTTGTACTTGTGTACCTGCCAGCAAAACCTGTTCGAAGGGAATCGGCTTGGCTCCTTTACTGGAATATACCCGCCCAAATATGGTGCCGTCCGGGAGCATAACAGCGCTGGCCAGAGGCCGGGGCGCTTCGTCGAACCAGCCGAATAGAGAGCCGAACAAGTCGTTGTCCGCCAGATCGTCCCGTTCAGAAAATTCGCTAAAGCCGGTAGGGTGGCTGTGAATTTTCAGCACCGATAGATCCCGGCCCCGGGCTTTTTCCATAAGAGGTTCGATGACCTCGGCTACCGGCCAATTAACCGCCACCGAGGTGCGCTGGCAAATGGCATGGGGGACGCACACTAGTTCGTGTACGAGCAGGCGTGTTAACCCTTCCACTTCTAGCCGGCCGCAGAGAGCAATGGCAACTGCTTCAAACCCGTCACCAGGAAATAGGTGTTGCTGCAGCTGCTCATAGTGAAATCCGGCGATGTTAAGCCCGTACCGCATATGCTTGATGATTTACGGGATGGTCAAGACGCGGACGCTTGTCAAATTCCTGATCGAACCAGAGGCGTGCCTGCTCCAAGTGTGTACCTAGGTTGTCAACGCCCATACGCCAAGGATTTATCCCTGTGCGGTGACGAGACCACATTTGGAATGCTTTGCCGTCAATTGTCCAAGGTGCAATAGCCAGGTTGTTGATTTGCTGGCCGTCTTTGCGATGCACTGGTGGATGGACGTAGACCATATCTAAAGCACACCGTGGGTATTCACTTGGCAATAGAACAGCTACATCGACCTGAGAAACTGTATACCCATCAGGTAATCCAAGACCGTGCATAAGCAGGCACATCTGTCCATTGACAACGAGGGTTTCCCACCGGTCGGCATGACCGTTCAGGTATTCAGTGTCGGCCTCCGGAAGTACGAACTGGCGCCGGGGCGCCAGTTCGATTGCGGATTCTGCTCCTTCTGTGTTGTCCAGTGGGAGCGTCATAAACATCTCGATTCCCCACTCGGCCAGGTCTACTTTGTCGGTAGGCTTGACGCGGGTCACTTTCACCTTGCCATGTTCACGGCGTTGTTGGTTAAGTTGATATTGCCGCGAATTTTTACCAGCCAGGGCCAGGATTTCTTCTCCCGTAGGGTTCGAATTAGTGGTCTTGTATTTGTCGCCATCAATCATGAGGACATAGACCACTTCTTGGCCTGGATCAGGTGTCGGATGTGGACGATCATTCCGACAGTGATCGGCAATATCAATCGTGATGACCACTTGATTGCCATGTGTTTGCACATGTGCCGAAACAGAGTCCGGTTGCGAGGAATGCCCGTTTTGAGCAGGGCGGCGCTCATCTGAAGTGCTCATAAAGCTGGGTCAGTAAAAATGAATAGGACCCTCCATGCATACAGGCGCAAAGAGTGGAGGACTCAAGCACCCGGGCAGGTTTCAGATATAAGCGTTGCAATTCTCGATTAGAGTTGTAAGTTTGTATCCGAAACAAAAAGGAATGCTGGCTTGGGTTACTAGCCCAAGGATTCGTTGGCGCGAAGAAACATTCCAAGAGACCCTCTACCCGTTGCCTCGGGAAGAGGGTTTTACTGTTTGTGCTAGTATGTTAGAAAAATGTTTGAAGATTAAACCATGGGAAATGGCAGTCTTCTTGGAAGACTACAATGCAAATATAACAGTCTTTGGTTGACAGAAGAATATTTTCGCTTAATTTGTCGCTATCAAGGAACACAATCCTGTCATAATTGTTGATAACCAATGGGTTGCATTCACCATTTTTTTTCGAACTTCAGCATATGACTACATTCCCGGATAGGCTGCGCGCTGCTCGCAAGATGAAGGGTTGGACTTTGCAGGAGCTAGCAGATCAAATAGGAAGCATAAGTAAACAGTCGCTTAACAAGTATGAGCAAGGGCTCATGAGGCCTGAAGGAGCACTGTTGAGTCTATTAGCAACTACTTTAGATGTAACAGTAGACTACTTTTTTCGACCTAATAGGATAGAGTTAGGGCAGGTAGAGTTCAGAAAGAAGGCAAAACTGTCTGCTAAAGACCAAGGCATTATAGAAGAAAAGATTAAGGACTACCTAGAGCGCTATTTGGAAGTTGAAGAGCTTTTGGAGATAAAGCATGAATTCAACAGCCCTTTTGGACATGACAAAGATGGCCGTGCTCGGCGTCAGCGGGTAAGCACTTATGCAGAAGTAGAAGCAGCAGCGATTGAAACGCTCAAAGCATGGAAACTGGGGATTAACCCCATACCCAATGTTGTCGAAGCCCTAGAAGAGAATGGCGTCTGTGTACTAGTGCAGCCCGCCTCTGATGCATTTCACGGGCTTGCAACAACGGTTAGCAATATGCCTGTAATTGTTCTCAATGAGACAGATACTCCAGAGAGGCGTCGGTTTACGGCCTTGCATGAGCTTGGTCACTTAGTCTTGGATATTGCGGTTGATGATCCAAAAGAGCAAGAGAACTTTTGTCATTGGTTTGCTAGCGCAATGCTGTTGCCGCGAGAGATTGTGCATCGCATGTTCGGTACCAAACGCTCTCGGATTTCCATGTTTGAACTGATAGCCGTCAAGAAGCAGTATGGTATTTCAGTGCAAGCGACTATGCGGAGGTTAAATAAGCTGGGCATCGTAAATGATAGCCATTACAAGTATTTCTGTATTAAGATTGCTCCCAATAAAAAGGAAATTCATTTAGGGGCTTATTTGGGAGAGACTAATACCTCATATCGTTTTAGTCAGCTTATTCACCGCTTGTGGGCAGAGGACATTGTGTCAGACAGTAAAGCAGCTAACTTAGCTGGCATGACTTTGAGTGAGTTACAAATACAACTCACAGGTGCTGATGAATGAATTCTACCCTTATCGCTATACAAGACGCTAGCGTCTTTCTACATCTCTTACAGGTTAAGGCTTTGCCAGCGCTGTTTCAGCTGCCATATAGGTTCTGCACGACTGATTTAGCATGGGCAGGCTTGGATGAAGAGCAGAAACAAGCGCTAGCACCTTACGTGGCGAGTGGACAATTGGAGATTGTCATATGCACAGGTGAAGATGCACGCACCATTAGTGCACTTGCTGCTCAAAGTACACGATTGACTTTCACGGAATGGTCGGTATACTACGTAGCCACTGTTCGCAAGTGCCCATTACTAGTGGGCTGCAAGTGTCTCAAACGCTGGACATATATTCCCCCTGTTGAGGTTCACGGCTTAGCTTGGTTACTCCGACAGTTGTTGGCTCAAGCGTGCATCACCAAGAGTCGGGCCTTGGCCATTATCGGCAAGTTAGTGAGGTTAAACCCGAAGCTTGAAGAGGAGTGCACATTGATAAAAGAAGCGTGTATGCTTCCCTAACAAAAGAAATAAGTTTAGATGGCTCTAATAGTAAATTCATATAGCAACCGTCTCTTTGTGCCTTTTCATGATTTTGTATGGGCGAATCTATCTACAATAACGAAAAGCGTAATACTAGGCTTGCAACAGGAATTATTTATAGTAATAAGTAGATTGTATCTCTACTTATTACTATTTATGTGTATAATTATATTATTGCAATAACAATATTGTGTGTTATACTAACCGATAAGCTGTTTGAAAGTCAAGGATATTGTATTGTTAGGTTAGTCGGCCTTGCTTGAATTGTATTAAAGACTAGTTCTATCCCTTCTGATAACCAGCCTTCTTGGATTGCTTGTTGAAAATACTGCTGAGAACTCTTAGGAAGTTGAGGAAATAAATTTTGGAGTATAGCTATACTGTCAGAATAAGGTGAACCTATTTGAAGCATACCTGTGATTTTTTGATTTAATTCAAGGGGTTCAATGCTGCCAAGGATTATAGTTTTAATAAACTCTGTATGTTTATCAGTGTCTGCACGAAGTGCATTTAGTAATACCTGGTTATGAAATTCTTCGATTTTAGCCTCTTCATCTGAAACTGGTAGGTTCCATGTAATGGACTGACTTGAAGGTAGATGTTCACTTTCAATAACTTCAACTTCAATTATTACCTTTATTTTTCGCGAGGTGGTCATTGACTTTAAAGGTAAAAGAGTAGAAAAATTATCAGAGCTAATTTCTTAGTTCATTGTACAGTGGAAAGATAGTGTATTACTGAAATAGGGCAAATTTGCCCTAACAATTTCTGGCGTTACTCTCCTCCTTTGTGAGGTGAATTACCTGCGGGACCAAGAGAGCCTATACAAGTTCGGGCTTAGGCTGCGCCAAGTGAGAAAAGCGAAGGGGCTGACGCAGGAAGGGTTGGCTGCAGCGGCCGATATGGAGTTCAGCCAAATCGGACGGATCGAGCGTGGTGTTATCAACACAAGGTTGAGTACAGTATTTGTGTTGGCTCACACACTGAAAATTGATGTCCGAGATATATTCGATTTCTCGAATATATCATAAGTGCAGCCATACGTAGTTCCAGTTGTCATGTAGATAAACTGACTACAATGGGGTGAACTTCATGATTAATCTATTGCTTTAATATCTTATTCCTGACTTTGCTTAAAATTAAGAGAAGTCGTATTGGTCATATATTTAATTCTGGATTAGTAAGTATTTAGTGTAGATTTTATAATTTAAATCTATATCTCTTATTAGTTTACGTGCGGCGAAATAGTGATTAGTTGTCTATGAAGATTAAAAAATAGTTGTTCAATTAAAATGTATCAACTATTACTTGTAGAGTATCTTAGATTAAGTAGACGCTCACATTCCAAATATAATATGAATGATGGCGCTTTTAACGACAGTTGCTCGATCCGTATCGGCTTCAATTTTCGTTTCCAAATAGGTGGGTATAGGGTACGACGCCCGGCCGTTTGTCGAATTTCTCTAGCTAGCGTATCCAATAACATCTGTAATTCCTCATCTTTTAGCGGCTGTAAATTTGGATGGTATATAATCACGCAAATTTGTTGTTGATAAGAATACACTAGGTAACAGCAATAGTCAGCTCTACATATTTCCGTAATAGCAAAACGTAGCAGGAAGTGTTTATATGTCTCGCCTAACAAAGGCAGAAAATCACTATATCGGCAAACAGACCAGCCTTCTCCATAACGACTGTCAGGATTGTTGATAATTAATCGGCGAACCTGCCACCCTTTGCTAATAAACTGCTTCTCTAAAGATATAAATGGCTCCTTTACCGGGCGATTGAATCGACGATTTGAACCAGCCCTTTGTTCCCATGGAAGACACATCTGTTCTTCCAGGAAGTGTGGGGCACCACGCCTACTTTTAGCTATTGCCCACGGAAACCCATATCTAATGGGTATTACTGATTGATCATCTGCTAGTGGACGTATGTGGTAATTCCCAGTTGTTTTTTTTCGATTAGCGATCCCAAGCGTTGCTAGGACATCCGTCATAGGCTGCACCATAGGAGAAGTGCTGCGAGTGCGGAGACTTCGCATGCGTAATGGGTGGAAGAGGATGTGACGGAATGGAAAACATTGCGCTGTCTTATATAACGTGGCAACCCAAAATGCAGAATGCTTTGCTCTTACAAAGGATTTGCCCTGTGCACGTAAAATAGCTCTACGCCCAAGCACGACATTTGCGTTGAAAAGAGCATTATCGTTCCCGTGCATCCATTGTAAAGCTAAGCTTAGATGCGAGTGGTGTATAATGGCGGCGTAAGCGGGATCACTAAGCAGCGCGGCCACAATTTGGGCCTCTGAAGGGCTCAGGCTCTGTGCTGCCACGCACATATGTACCCCAAAACTATTACTAGCAGATGGGCCAGCAATTAAGCGGCCCAAATGTTCCAGCGGTATACGAGCGAAGAAGAACGCAGTTAACCAAGGGCCACCACAATAGTAAAGGCTACGCAGCAACTCAAAACTTGGAATGAGCAGTTGTGAACCAGCATGCTCCCATATAGCTAACCAAACGAAAGGTCTAACAGCTATAGGTAACTCCTTGGTGAGTTCATTATCGGCTAGTTCTTCGTCTGCTAGCACCAATCTTGGTGCGCTATACCCTAGGTCAACAATTCGATGCTCAGGGTAAGAGGATGCAGTGTCAGCTACTTGATAGCCTGACGCTTTCCAAACCGTGCCAGCTTGCCAAGCCGAAGCGTAGCTCATATTTGCTTCTACGTGTACAATAGGACCTAGCTCTGTACTATACGCATCTGGCGATTCTCGTGCCTGTAAGTACAACTGTGCTCTATAACCGGATAAGTCTGGCAGCTGCTGTCGTACACTGCCAACTGCCAGTAGATGGTAGGCGCCATTCAGTGGCAATGCAGGGAGCTCAATACCTAGGTAAGCATCGCTCGAAGAGAAATTAGTGCCTGCAGCCATGTACACATGAATCAATAGCTCAGTGAAGCAAATGGACGCTAGTAATTATAGTTAGAGATATAAAAATGGCGCAACTGGCTTCATTCTAGTCAACCTCTATGATAAAATATAGTCAAAAATTGTGATTTGACTATTAATAAGTTAGAGTAATGTGATCTCTTCTAAGAGAGTTGATCACTTTTTGTGAGTTTTCACAGATTGCCCCCGCCTCCTACCAGCGCCACATCTGAGATTGTATGGTGGGGGCTGCGAAAGGGGCGGTTATTCAGCAGAGAGCTGTTAGCACCTAGCTTGCCTGCTACTGAATGAATTTTGGTGGTTTCCAGTGCCTCCTGCATGTTTAGGGGCGGCAAAATGCTGGGCAGGCGCTTAGCCAGCATAGTTTTTCCTGCACCGGGCGGGCCTATCATAATAACGTTATGCCCACCGGCTGCCGCTATTTCCAACGCGCGCTTGATGTTTTCCTGGCCCTGCACATCGGCAAAATCGGCGGCGTATTGGTTGGCCGTGTGTTGAAACACGTGCCGGGTGTCAATAACCACGGGTTCTATGGCTTGTCGGCCTTCCAGAAAGTCTACAGCTTCCTGCATGGTCTCAACCGGAATCACTTCTAGGTTGTTGACAATAGCCGCTTCCTGCGCATTCTCTTTCGGTAGGATCAGGCCCTTAAAACCTTCTTTACGGGCCTGAATAGCAATGGGCAGCACCCCGCGTATGGGGCGCAGGGCCCCATCTAGGGCAAGCTCACCCATCACCACATAGTCACTCAAAAGCTCGGTGTTGAGTTGTTGCGAAGCGTGCAGAATACCCAGCGCAATAGGCAAATCGTAAGAGGAGCCTTCCTTGCGGATATCGGCCGGGGCCATGTTCACAACCACCTTGGTGCGGGGCATGCGGTAGTTGCGGAACTTGAGTGCGGCCTCTACGCGCTGCTGGCTCTCTTTGATAGCATTGTCAGGGAGGCCAACTACAAAAAAGCCCGTCCCTTGTGATACAACTACTTCAATGGTTATAGTATAAGCATTAACCCCTTGCACGGCAGAGCCGAAGGTTTTGGTAAGCATATATCAAGCGCAATAAGCAGACAAGAATAAGAGAATTGCTGGAGGTGAATATACCAGACACCAAACAAATCTAGGCCACTCCGGACAGAATAAAAGGGCTTACCGACCAGGAGCTGAACACTGCTCGACCAGTGCACTTTCCTCATCGGTAAGCCCTTCCGTTTGCCAGATGAAAATGTTATTTCACCAACTGCTCAATCAGCATAATCATAATGTGGATGGCCTTAATATGGACCTCCTGAATACGGTCGGCGTAGCCAGCGTGGGGCACCCTAATTTCCACGTCGCTGATGGCAGCGAGCTTGCCGCCATCTTTGCCCGTAAGGCTTACCACTTTCATACCGGCCGCCTTGGCTGCTTCAGCTGCATTCAGAATGTTGGGCGAGTTGCCGCTGGTGCTGATAGCGAGCAGCACGTCGCCGGGGCGGCCGAGGGCTTCCACAAAGCGGCTGAACACGTAATCGTAGCCGAAGTCGTTGGCTACGCAACTCATGTGCGAGGCTTCGGTAAGGGCAATAGCGGCCAAAGCACGTCGGTTCTGACGGTAGCGGCCAGAAAGTTCTTCGGCAAAATGCTGGGCATCGCAAAGGCTACCCCCGTTGCCACAGGTTAAGATTTTACCATTCTCGTTTAGCGAGTCGGCCATCAGCCGAGCCGCCTGCGCAATGGCTTGCAGGTTGGCGGGTTCCTGCAGAAATCGGTCAAGGACGGCGCGAGCTTCCGTAAGCTCGGCCTGGATCAGGTCGGTAAGCAGTTCAGACACGAGTGAAATTTAGGTCAGTGGCTGGCCCGAGGGGTCATAAGGGGTAGTGGAGGGCGGGGTAGTAGGCGCTACGTAGCCATCCGGGATGATGGTGGTGCCAGTACGAGTACCGGTGCCAGGGGCACGGTCAGTAAGGCGTTGCTGCTCCATCTGCTGGTCATACAAACGGGCTTTCAGCTCATTGATTTTGCTTTCGCGGGCTGTCACCTCCCGGCGCAGCATTACACTGTCCAGGTTCTCGGTGATGAGCTGCAGGCCTAGCAGAACTACCGCCACAATAAACAAAGTAAAGAACAGCGACTCGGGCGTACCGGCCATGTTAGCGAAGGAGTTGCGCACGGCTGGGCTGAGCAGTATCAGCAGGCCCAGTAGCAGGAACACCATCACCAGAATTGTAACCAGACGTTTGATAGCAAGCATGGATTTCAGAGACTAAGGAGGGAAAACAAGGCTATAGTACGCAGAAGCGCAGTTGACGGACTAAATATAGCGTTTTACTACTGCTTATTAGTTTGGCTACTGTTGAGCTGCGCCAAGCTGTGGCTTGCTTTCTTACTGTGGGACTACACCAACGCGGCGTTGGTCGTCTGCATCAAGCTGAGGCGTTTGTAGAGCCCTCCCTCATGGCGAATAAGCTCCTCGTGGGTGCCGCGCTCCACAATGCGGCCGTGCTGCAGCACCACAATCTCATCGGCGTGCTGCACAGTGCTCAGGCGGTGGGCAATTACCAGTGAGGTGCGGTTCTGCATGAGGCGCGTTAGGGCTTCTTGCACGAGCTTTTCACTTTCCGTATCGAGGGCGGAGGTAGCTTCATCCAGGATCAGAATAGGCGGATTGCGCAAAATGGCGCGGGCAATGCTCAGGCGCTGGCGCTGCCCACCCGAGAGCCGGGAGCCCCGGTCGCCGATAATGGTCTGATAGCCCTCAGGAGTAGCCGTAATAAAATCGTGGGCGTTTGCAATGCGGGCTGCCTCTATAACTTCCGATTCCGTGGCTTGGGTGTTGAAGCGAATGTTATTGAAGATGGTGTCATTGAACAGGATGCTCTCCTGGGTTACAATGCCCATTTGGTCTCGAACGGAGTGAATGGTGCAGTCGCGCACATCGTGTCCATCAATCAACATCTGGCCGCCAGTAGGGTCATAAAAGCGAGGCAGCAGGTCAGCTAGGGTGCTCTTGCCGCCGCCACTTGGGCCCACTAGCGCTACTGTTTTACCCTTCTCAATGGTGAGGTTGATATCCTGCAGTACCGGAGTATCGCCATAGGCAAATTGGAGGTTGCGTAGCTCAATTTGCTGCTCAAAGGGTGGCAGCACTTCGGCATTGGGCTTGTCGCGAATAATGGACTCGGTATCGATAATGCTTAGTACCCGCTCACCAGCTACTAGACCACGCTGGATGTTGCCAAACGACGACGACAGGGCCTTGGCCGGCGTAAGTACCTGCGAGAACAGAATCACGTAACCAATAAAGGTTTCGCCGTTTAAGCTCGACTGGCCACCCAGAATCAGGGTTCCTCCAAAGTACAGCAACCCAGCTACCACCGAAACCCCGGCAAACTCCGAGAATGGTGAGGCTAGGTCGCGGGTGTTATCAATAGCCCGAGAGGTACGGGCGTACTGGTTGTTCTGGTCCTCAAACTTGCCCTTGATATAATCTTGAGCATTGAAAGCTTTAATCACCCGAATGCCGCCCAGCGTTTCATCAATCACGGAAAGCATAGTGCCAAGAGTGCTCTGGCTCTGCTTGGCCTGCGTGCGCAGTCGTTTGGCTACCCCCGCAATTACGCCGCCCGATATAGGCAGTAGAATGAGCGTGAAGAGCGTAAGCGGCACTGAAATGTGGAATAGCACCACGAAGTAGGCCACTATAGTTAGGGGCTCTTTAATGACGGCCGTCATGGTATTCACCACCGACGTTTCTACTTCCTGCACGTCGCTGGTAAAGCGCGACATCAGGTCGCCTTTGCGCTCATTGCTGAAGAAACTTAACTGTAGACCTATAATGCGGTGGTAGAGGTCGTGGCGCAGGTTCTGGATAACGCGGGCGCGTACTTTGGCCAGGAGCCGCAAGCTCAAGTAGCGGAATACATTGCTCAGCAGCACTGACATTACTACTACTATGCACACGAAAGCCAAGGCTCCCAGCTTTCCCCGAGCAGCCAGCACATCGGCAAAGAAATAATTAAAGGTATCCGTGACCCACTGAATGGTTGGGCGGAAGGAAGGTAGTTGCTCTGGCGCCTGCAGCGGTACTTTATCGGTCTTATCAAACAGCACCTTCAGCAGCGGAATGATAAGCGTGAAGTTGCCGATGCTGAAAAAGATGGTCAACACCGTGTACAACAGGTACTGCGGTAAGAAAGCGGCCCAGGGCCGCGCGTATTGCAAAATGCGGAGGTAGGTCTTCATCGGAAGCGGCAAAGGTAGCGCATTCCGGGCGGCACCGGTTCTGGCTAGGCCAGTACCTATTGTATACGCTGTCATAGACACAAGTAAAAAGAGTCGGCCTTCTCAGATCAGAAGGCCGACTCTTTTTACTTGTGTCTATGACAGTGGAAAGCAACTCTACTCTTTGCTAAACATTGCAACTATCTCAATTTGCCCCATTATATGCCGATTAAACTCAGCTAGTTCTTCAGCAGGTACCCATAGCTCATCGTGTTCCGGACCGCCCACGTTCTGCACCGGAAACAGGTTGGCATAGTCAGCCTCCACGGCAAACCGCAGCACGTATCCCACGCCGTAGTATGGCACGTTCCAGTCGCGGGCAATTTGTGTGGCGTAGGCCACATTTGTCACCGGGTAGAAGAAAGGCTGCTCCGGCAGGCGCGGCGGAAACTCGAGCCACCCAGAAGCTGCAATCAGATCTAACTCTTGCTGATTAACTGGGCGGTAGAGTATGGTAGCCAGTGGTTCGTGGCGCATAAAGTGAAATAGTAAAAGAGTAGAATAGCAAGTTGTCAGCAGCACATCGTGAGAAGATGCATAGCTCTGCTTACAATAGCGTATTACTTAACTTATTGGGGCAAAAACCTACTGGCCTAGAACTCGTGCAAACGCTGGGCTATGTTCCAACGCAGGGCCACTGAAGCCAGAACTCCGCCATCGGCGGTGAAGTAGGGCACTGGCTGATCGAGGGTGCGGTGGCGGTAGATAAGCTTACCATCCAGCCACAAGTTATGAGCAGCTTGGTAGCTGGCCGTGAAGTCGCCGTGGAACAGGTAGGAGGTTACGCCTGAGCCAACCTTGTACCCATATTCCTGAGAGCGGCTAGTGTAGGGCAGATTGGGGTTTGAGCCGAAGTTCTGACCGTTAGGGTCTAGGCCTTGCTTTACATAGAAGCCTTTGGCAATCACATTCAGGCGGGGCAGGGGCTGATAGCTGACAATACCAATCAGCTCCCACAGGTTAGCTCCCATGGGATGTGCCAACGGCTGCTGGTAGTGCTGGTAGTTGCGGAACTTATCTTCATGCTCATACATGAAGGGGCGGATGAAGTTGAATTCCCCTTGGATGTCCAGGTTGCGGATGCCCGCCACGTTGATGTACTTGCCACCGAGCTGAATGCCCTGCTTGTTGGCCCACCACCCATTGCCAGACCGAATCTCACTGAGCACAAACTCATCAAGCACCAGTTGACCGTAAAGCTGCACTTGCCGCTTAATATTCCACTTGAAGTCTAGGCCTAGCAGAGCGTTATCCTCGGAGCCGGTACCTTGTTCTACGGCCCGGTAGAAGATGATGGGGTTAAGGTATTGCAGCTCAAAACCGCGGCGGCGGGGCTGCACCACCTGCTGCTGCACACCACCTCTAGTTACCAAAATAGTGTCGTTGGTAGCTGAGTAGCCGCTGTATACCACGCTTTCAAACACACCCACATTTAAATTGGGTAGTACATCAAAGCTCAGGTGGTGGAACGCGAGATACTTCCGGTCGTAGGAGGCATCCACGTTCGGGGCGTCGGCCGTCATTTGAGCAAACAGGTTCTCGTAGTGGAATTTCCACACCCGCGTGTTCACCTTCAGAAACAGATATGGGGCCGCGTAATCCGAGAGAATCAAGCTACGGTAACCGTTGCCAATCTGGTTACGGTCGTGGCCTAGCTGCAGACTGATGTGTTTGCTGGCGGCATAGGTGAGGTAGCCCCGCGCTGAGAGAAAGTCATACTGGCCCGTAGCCGTTTTGAAAGGCTTCCAGAATCCTTCGTGCGGCACTGCTTTGTCGCGCTCAATACGATCTTGCACGTATTGCGGCACGGCCATCTGGTTATCGGCCAGAAAAGTATAGAAGCCCAGGCGCTGATCAATGGTGCCCTCTACCTGCACGCCGCGGGTATTCAGAAAGCTATAGCTTTTCACGCCGTCGTTGTTGCCCAAGCTCAGGCCCAACACCGGGTTTACGCGCAGTGAGAAGTTGGGCAGCTCCAAGCTGTATAAGTCGGAGTGCCGCTCATAGAAGTGCTTGAGAATGGGCTGAGGCCGCAGGTTGGTTGCTGAATCCAGCTTGGCATCGTGCCAATTGTCGCGCAGCAAATAGCGGATGTTGAAGCGGTCTTGGCGAGAAAGGCCAGCCGTTGAATCCTGCAGAACGCGCTCGGCCAGGCGGGCTACTGCCGCGCGGGTATAAGGGCGTATAGACGTATGGATGTCGCCTAGTGAGTCGGAGCCATACTGAATGGCATACCGATCAATCAGCCGATAAATATCAGCGTCGAGGGGCACGTAGGTGGTGCCCATAGTGGTTTTGGCTGGCTCATCACTGCCAATGTTCCAGGCGGCCGACTTTTCAGGGCGGGGTTCCTGGGGTGGTTTATCGTAGGTCAGCCAGTTGCCCTGGCCATCAGTAGGACGGGTGGTGGGGGTATCCTGAGCTACGGCCGGTGCCGCCAGCAGGCTCGTCAGACCCAGAAAAAGGAGGTAGGATTTTCTCATAAGCAGAGCCCTTTACGCCGAAACTGACGAGCGGGTCGGCAAACCTACGCAGGATCAGCAAGAGTGGAATGAGGACCCAACGAATGACGCTAGAAAAATCGTCTGCTAGTGGCCTAGGAAAGCACCACAACCTATCGGGTACTTACCTTTGAGTTATGCCCATGCGCCTGCTCCGCCACCACGAAATCGACTTAGCTGCCTGGGATGCTTGCGTTGGCTCGGCCAGAGAAGTAGTGCCCTACGCGCTTTCCTGGTGGCTACAAGCCACCGCAGGCCGCTGGGATGCGCTGATTGATATAGACGACAGCACGGGCAGTTATCTAGGCCTATGGCCCTTACCTGTAAAGCGCCGCTGGTGGGGCCGCGAAGTTTATCAGCCACCTTTCACGCAGCAATTAGGGAGCTTATCTACAGCTGGCATGAGTTGGTTAGTGATGGAGGAAATGCTGCTGCCCCACTACGTGCGCTTCTATACCCAGCTAAACGATGCCAATGAGCTGCCGCCCATGCCGGAGAGTGAGCCTAGCATCCGGCACCAGTTGCGCTACACGTATCATCTGCCTCTCGGGGTGGCCTACGATGTGCTGCGGGCTGGTTACACGGCTGATTACCGGCGCCGGCTACGGCTCAACGAAGCGGCTGCTGCCCCATTGCTCGTTACGCAAACGCAAGACGTGCACTCCTTGCTGGCGCTATTCCGAGCTACTAAGGGAACTGCCGCCGGCCTGAAAACTCGGCATTACCGCATGCTAGGCCAGTTAGCGGCCGAGCTGCAGGCTCGGCAACTGCTGGAGCTTGTGGAAGTGCGCCATCCGCAAACAAAAGAACTCTTGGCTGGCGCTTTGTTTGTGAAGTACCGGACCAAGCTGATTTACCTATTTGCAGCAGCTTCAGTGAGTGGGCGGAAAGCCGGCGCGCCGCTGCTGCTGCTCGACCACCAAATACGGCAACATGCCGGCACCCTCAATCTTATTCTGGACTTCGAAGGAGGAATGATACCCTCAATTGCCCGTTTTTTTGCCAATTTCGGGGCCTCACCCGTACCCTACACGGTCCTATCATTCACCTCCCAACGACCCTGGTATCTCTCATGGATGCGCTGAAGCCTACTTCCTCCGACTCTCAAGCTACTAAGGGCGCCCTGTCCGAACCCAGCCGCGTCCACATTGTGTGCGCTGAGCCCTCCGTTGCCAATCATTTTCTGGCCGAACTACGTGACGTAACCGTGCAGCAAGATTCGCTGCGTTTCCGCCGCAACCTGCAGCGTCTCGGCGAAATCATGGCCTACCGTATCAGCTCCCAGCTGAGCTATACCGATAAAACAGTGAAGACGCCGCTTGGGGAATCCAGCAGCAAACACCTGCACGATTTTCCTGTGTTGGCTACGGTGCTGCGGGCCGGCCTCCCGTTCCACCAAGGCTTCCTGAATTACTTTGACCAGTCGCCTTCTGCTTTTGCGGCGGCCTACCGCATTGAGGGTACGGCCCAGGTGCAAGTGCAGGTAGATTATCTGTCGGCTCCTAGTTTGGATGAGCGCGTACTGATTCTTGCCGACCCCATGCTGGCCTCCGGTAAGTCATTGGTGCAAACGTACCGGGCCATGCTCCGCTTTGGTACGCCCCGCCAGGTGCACATTGCCGCCGTTATTGCCAGTCCCCAGGGCGTAGAGTACGTGACCCGCGAGATTCCGGAAGCCAATCTGTGGGTCGCTGCCATCGACGACCATCTCAACGACCAGGCCTACATCGTGCCCGGTCTCGGCGACGCCGGCGACTTATCGTACGGCAGCAAGCTCTAGACCACCCCGCCACCTGCGGCCAGCAGATAGGACAGGAAAGGGTAAGGTATTTGCGGGGCTGTTGCGTCATGTAGTAAAGGCAACATATTGGTAACTAATGTGGGCCAACCAGACCGTACGAAGAGTAGTTGTCTAGAAAGCAACGTTTTCTTGCCTGTGCGCATTTTCAAGAGTACTAGGTAGTTTCAGTCAGCATCAGTGGTTCCTGTTTTCGTAAAATACGCGTCGGTTTTCCTGCTCAGCATGTTCAAGTTTGTGGCGGGCCCTGTGGCAGGTATTGCCGCTGGCTTGCCTATGGCCTTGGTGTGGGGGCTCTCGGTAACGGGTATGATGACAACCGTGGTTATTATATCCGGAGTAGGGCAGGCCTGGGCGTTGCACCAGCGCCGCAAGCGGGAGCAGAAGGGTAAACCGCTTTTCAGCCGCAAGAGCCGCGTTATTGTGCGTATTTACCGGCGCTTTGGCATTGTAGGCATTGCCTTTCTGACCCCCATTTTGTTTAGTCCTATTGGCGGCACCGTCATTGCCACCCAGCTTCACGTGCCGCGTTGGCGCATCCTGGTGCACATGCTCTGGAGTGCCGTGCTCTGGGGTGGTGCGCTAACCATGCTCGCTATCCGCTTCAGTCACCTACCCATCTTCGATCATTATCGGTAGAGAATAGGCAGCGTAGGCCAGTGCATTGAGTAGAAGCCGGGTATCCTCTCGTTAAAAGCCACGAAAGCACAAAGCCCTTACCTCCAGCGCGGATGTAAGGGCTTTGTGCTTTCGTGGCTTGCTTTGGTCAGCGTCTTCGCAAGGAAAACAGGCCTAGGGCTTTCACTATTTGCTCCGGCGGCTGCGGGCGCGGCCCTGAGCGGCGCGGAAGGCTTTGGAGGAAGGGGAGGACGCTTTGCCCTTAGACGGGTTGGCTTTATTGCCCTTCTGGCTGCGGTTGGGGCCTACGGCAAACTCCCGGCCGGTGCGCTTGTCAATGGTAACACCAGGCTTAATCCACTCTTTCCGCTCGTGGAAGGCACCCTGGAAATTGGGGTCTTCGCGCTTGCGGCGCTCATCCTTTTCGCGGTCCATGCTCTGTTGCTCCTCAAAGGGAGTGGGCACTACTTCTACTTCGGGCGGCAAGGGCAACAACGGGATTTCCTGCCGAATCAGCTCGGCAATCTTCTCCATATGGTGCATTTCGGCCTCGTTGGCGAAGGTAATGGCCGCGCCAGTATGCTGAGCCCGGCCCGTGCGCCCAATGCGGTGCACGTAGTCATCGTACACCAGCGGCACGTCGAAATTGATTACGTGGCTCACTTCGGGCACGTCAATGCCGCGGGCCGCTACGTCCGTTGTTACCAAGAACCGCACCTCACCACCCTTAAAGGCCTCCATGGCATTAATGCGCACGTTCTGGCCTTTGTTGCCGTGGATGGTACGCACTTCCCCGTGGGCCTTGCGCTTCAGGAAGTTCGAGACGTTCTCGGCGTGTTGCTTGGTGCGCGTAAAGATCATCACCCGGCTGAAGGTGTCCCAGTCGAGGAATAGGTACTCCAGCAGGTTAATCTTCGTGACGAGGTTAGGCACCTCGTATAGGCTTTGCGACACGTTTTGGGCCGAGGTAGCGGCCGGCGTTACTTCTACCCGCACCGGAAATTCCAGGAACTCCTCGCTCAGCGTCGTCACCTTATCCGGCATGGTAGCCGAGAACAGCACGTTCTGGCGCTTGCGCGGAATCACCTCCAGCAACCGGCGGATCTGGGGCATGAAGCCCATGTCCATCATCTTGTCGGCCTCATCCAGCACCAAGGTCTTGAGCTCCTTCAGCACTAGGTCACCTTTCAAGTACAGCTCCATCAGGCGGCCAGGCGTGGCAATTAAAATGTCCACGCCCTTAGCAATGGTCTCGATCTGCGTTTTGGGGCCTAGGCCACCATATATGGCGAAAATGCGCAGGTCGGTGTATGCTGCCAGCTTCTTGAGGTGGGCTTCCAGCTGCATGGCCAGTTCCCGGGTGGGGGCCATGATTAGCGCGCGAGGGTGGGTGCCCTGGGCATATTTCACCTTCATCAGCAGCGGCAACCCAAACGCCGCCGTTTTGCCAGTGCCGGTCTGGGCAATGCCCAGCACGTCGTGGCCAGCCAGCAGCAGCGGAATGGTTTGCTCCTGCACGGGGGTGGGGTGCTCAAAGCCCGCCTCGGCCACGGCCGTGAGGAGTTGCTTGTTGAGCTTGAAATCGGCAAAAGTGAGCGGCTGCGGCGTATCTGACATGACAAAAGGGTATTACAAAGCGCAAAGGTACGGGGAATACAGGCGGCAAGCTTTGTGTAGTAGTAAATACGGCTCGCCGGCATCCCCAGTAAAGCATGTTTTGCTGGCTCTTCACCTAAACAGGCCTAGCCTAATTTTTCTGCTGGCTGAGGGCGGGTAAAATTAGTGGCCGCCAAGAATGCTTGGTGAAGACTAACAGTGAATTACGATTTAGATTCAAAAAAACTCGCGCATTCTTTTGCAAAGTAGGAGCTACCGGCTACTTTTGTCGCTCCAATACCCAACACGGTAGGTATAGCTCAGCTGGTTAGAGCGTCGGATTGTGATTCCGAAGGTCGTGGGTTCGAGCCCCATTACTTACCCACCCAAAAAGGCCTCTGCTGCACGGTAGAGGCCTTTTTATTTAACTGCCACCCACGCATCGGGCTCTTTTTCGTGTGTCTTCGGAAGGATTTGGATATTTGTGGTGTTGCAGCGCAGAAGTGTCTTGCATGAATCACCTTTTATCCCTCTGACTTATGAGTCTGGTTGTTATCGGAACTGTGGCTTTTGATGCCCTGGAAACACCATTCGGCAAAACCGACAAGATTGTTGGTGGTGCTGCTACCTACATTGGCCTCTCGGCCAGCTACTCCGTGAAGCCTGTGAAGGTGGTAGCCGTAGTAGGTGATGACTTCCCCCAGTCGGACATTCTACTGCTGGAAGAGCATGGCGTTGATACCGAAGGCCTGCAGATCAAGCAAGGCGAGAAGTCGTTCTTCTGGTCGGGGAAGTACTCCAACGATCTGAACTCACGCGAGACGCTCGTTACCGAACTCAACGTACTGGCTGATTTCGACCCTGTTATTCCCGACTCCTACCAGGATTGCAAATACCTGATGCTGGGCAACCTCACGCCTCAGATTCAGCGTCTCGTAATTCAGCGCCTCGTAAACCGCCCCAAGCTCATCGTGATGGACACAATGAACTTCTGGATGGATGTGGCCCTCGAAGATCTAAAAACGACCATTGAAATGGTGGACGTGCTCAGCATCAATGATGAGGAGGCTCGTCAGCTTTCCGGCGTGCACTCACTCGTGAAAGCTGCCAAAATCATTCAGGCCATGGGCCCAAAGTACCTCATCATCAAAAAAGGTGAGCATGGTGCCCTGCTCTTCCACAAGAACAAGGTGTTCTATGCGCCTGCTTTGCCCCTAGAAGAAGTATTCGACCCCACCGGTGCCGGTGATACTTTCGCGGGTGGCTTCATCGGCTACCTCGCCGCCACCGACGATATCAGCTTCGACAACATGAAGCGCGCTGTAATTCATGGTTCGGCCATGGCTTCGTTCTGCGTAGAGAAGTTTGGCACCGAGCGCCTGCTGAACCTTTCTCAGGAGGAAATTGAAGCCCGCGAGCAGCAGTTTGCTGACTTGGTAGCGGTGGTGCCTGCTACGGCAGTGCAGAACGTGTAAGCGTCGTTTTACTGGCTTGTGTGCCCCTTCGGTTCTGGGTTATCCAGAGGCGGAGGGGCATTTGCTTTTAAACAACCTTCTGCATGCCAATGGGGTAAAAGAGAGAAGATTCCTCACCCTTTAGCCTCTACTGTCATGTCTAAGCATAAAAAAGAGAATCCAGCTTCGAATCAAAAAAGTAACTCTGTGATGGGCCCCGACGCCCTGCAGCATGCTCCATCGGTAGACCCTGACACCCGCAGAAACTCTGGCGGTACTCAGGTACAAAACGACAACCAGAACGGCCTCAATGAAGCGGGCAACCACACGAGAAACAACGCCCCCGGTGGTGGCGACAGTGAAAAGGAGCGGACTACGCAGGCCAACAAGCCCCGCCACAATCCAAACCCAAGCCAGCAAAACCGGAAATAGCTTCTGCTTTATCTACTAAAAAGGCCCTTCCAACTCGTTGGAAGGGCTTTTTTTTACTATTAGTGCAACCTAAGGAATAACGCTCAACCGAACCACTCGGGTATCTACGTCTCCTTTATCGAAGAAATCCTGCTCAAATAAGATGGTCTTGTTATCGAGCCAGCGCGGATTAGTGCATCCCCATTCCGTTTGTCGCTCCCAGAGCAAGCGCAGACTACTGCCTTCCGCCGACCAGAGCTGTAGGCCGCTCGGCTCGAAGCGGGCCAATACATCGGAGTTGCCGCACACAAAATGGCGCCCATCGGGAGAAATAACGGGCGGTGCCATGAGCTGAGTTTTGCGGCCCGTGCGCTGGTCAACCAGCATGTAATAGCCGCCCTCATAGAGGTGTGCTGATACAAGCCACTGCTTAATTTCCGGCAGGCTGGCTACGAACTCGTAGGCCACATTGTGCTCATTTTCAACAGGGTTGTTGATGAGCTTTACTTCAGTGCCGGTGGCTGGGCGGAGGCGTAATGCCCGCCCGGTGCGTTGCACGCGGGCTCCGGCCTGCGTTATACGGCGCTTTTCCTCTACCGTAAAATCCAGGAAGGCCTCCTCTTCCTCAGCAGAAGTGGGCTTTGGAGTTAGCCACGTGGGGCTTTCAAGCTTTTCATAGACTGGCCTAGCGGCCGGATAAATGCGCAGCACCCGGCCCGGCACCTGCACAATAGTGTCGAGGTGATCGAGGCGGTAGATACGAGGCGGCTTAGGCGGCTTGGGCAACGGCGGCATAGCAGTTACTGCTGGCCGTTGCTTCTCCGCTGGCTGCATCCTGATGGAGCACGCCGGCAGTACAACGGCCAGGGGCAGAACTTTTGCGACGGTGCGCAGCCGAAACATGACGGTTTTCAACGAAAACGGCGGTACGTAAAGAGAAATCGAATAGCGGGAAATAAGCCGTGGGAAAAATTTCAAGGGGTAGGGGAGAGCAAACACGCGGCGTGGGAAGCGAAGCTGCTCTCCCCCAATCTTAAAAATCTTGTTTCAGCCACTGCCGGAAGCTGGTCTGTTGCTCGGGCGTAGCAGCAGGAAGCTTCTCAATGCTGAATTTTTGCCAGAAACGGTGGCCAGGCTCTGCTATGAGCGGTACCGTAACCAAGCGGTTTTGCCGGAACACTGTCACTTCATGCTGTGGGGCCCCATCACTGAGTAGGCTATGAAGGTTCATGGCTACCCGGCGGCCATTTACGGCCACAATTTCGTCATCAACGGTGAGGGCCAACGCCGCCGGGGCATCGGGTAGAATATCCGTTACCTCGGTGCGCTCGTTCTTCACTACCGTCCGAAAACCATAGATTCCTTCCGAAGCAGAGGGGTTTTCCTCAATCAGGAGGCGGCAGCCTACAAAGCTTAGTACGCGGTTCAGCGGTTCCTCAAGCGGAGCAGTACCATAAATGAACTTGTCAAAATAGGCCTGCATATCACGGCCGGCTACTTCCTTCACAATCCGGCTGTAGTCTTCCTCAGTGTAGCCCACTCCAGTTTGTCCAAACTCCGTCCACAGGCGGCGCATCACATCATCGAGGCTGCGCTTATGGTTCGAGAGCTGACGAATGGTTAAATCTAGTAATAGCGCCACCAGCGCCCCCTTGTGGTATACTGATACTTTGCGGTCGGGTATGCCAGGCTTATAGCCATCCAGCCACAGGTCCATGCTGGCATCGGCTACTGATAGGTGGTAGCGGCCATAGTCATCATAGTGCTTGCGCAACACCGTGTTGAGCTCCTGGAAGTACTGCTCTGCGGTGCGCACCCCTGCACGGGCCAGTAGATATTCGCCGTAATAGGTGGTAATGCCTTCCGCAATGAAGCACGTCCGGAAGTAGTTTTCCCGGGCGTAATCATAGGGCTGCATTTCCAAGGGCCGAATGCTCTTGATATTCCAGGCATGGAAGAGTTCGTGGCAGCTTACGCCTAGTAGCTCCTTGTATAAGCCCTCCGTCATCAGCAGTTCAGCTGGGCCAAGCACAATAACGGTAGAGTTAAGATGCTCTACCCCATGGTAGTGCTTGTAGGGCAGAATCTGGTTCAGGAAATGGTAATCACTAGCTGGGAACCCCCCAAACATTGTGAGCTGCTCCTGTGAGAAAGCACGGAAGTCAGCTACCAGTCTAGGCCAGTCGACGGGGCATTCGCCTTGAATCCAGATGTAGAAGGGAATGCCCTCTACCTCATAGTTGCGGTACTGTAGCGTAGGGCTGGCAATGAGGGGAGAGTCGGCGAGGTGGTCAAAGTTCTGGGCTTGTAATGTATTAGGCCCGCTTTGAGGCAGGCCACAGGAAAGCTGCCAGCCTTCGGGCAAGTCTAGGGCCAGCTGGCACGGCTCCTGCTGGCGGCCCTCAATGTACATGAGCGCCTGCACTGGGTTCAGGTAGAGCTGGGTTTCATCGAGCCAGGAGCCCCCAGCGTCCATCTGGTGGGCGAAAAAATTGTAACGCACTCGTACGGTGCGGCCCGCTGCATTCGTGACCTGCCAACGGTCCTTCGTGATTTTGCGCGTTACTAATACCTCACTCGAAGCCGCGTCTTCAATGACAACATGCTGTAGCTTCTGGGCAAAATTTTGAAGCTCATATCGGCCCGGTCGCCACGCCGGGAGTTGCAGTTCCAGGGCCTGGGTAGCGTCGGCAGCCACCTCAAAGGTCATTTGTATCTGCAGGTAGAAGGTAAGCGGGTTCTCGAAGGAAGCGTAATAATGGATCATGGAAGCGCGAAACGGCAACTGCCGGTAAACCTGACGTAAAGCTACGAATTGCAAGGTGGTAAGCCCGGCTTTTCATACGCGTATCCGCAGAAAGCAGTGTAGCCTTGTGCCTACATGATGTAAAAGCCATTTCGGAGCAGAACAGGAAAAACCACGGTGAACCGTTGTCTTTTCCGATTCATCCTCTTACCTTTGCCGGCCTTACCTGTCACTGAGTCACTTAACAATACCATGAAACGTACTTTTCAGCCTTCGCAGCGCAAGCGCCGCAACAAGCACGGTTTCCGCTCACGCATGGAAACCGCAAACGGCCGCAGCGTAATTGCCCGTCGTCGTGCCAAAGGCCGCAAGCGCCTGACCGTATCCGACGAAGGTCGTCATAAGCGCTAAGCCGCTGACGGCCTCCGCCGCACCGCTCCTGACGATGAATTCTACGCCGGGCGCGCGCTCCTATTCGTTTCCGAAAGAAGAACACTTGTGCCGCAAGAAGCTCATTGACGAGCTCTTCGGTCGGGGTTCTTCTTTTGGTTTATACCCCCTTCGCATAGTGTGGCTGCCTACGCCGGAGCCCACAACCGTGCCACCCCAGGTGCTAGTGAGCGTAAGCAAGCGCAACTTTAAGCGCGCCGTCGACCGCAATTACTTTAAGCGTCTCATGCGGGAGGCCTACCGTCTCAACAAATATCGGCTGCTAGAGGCGGAGGGCGGGCACCGCGTAGGCCAGTTAGCAATTATCTATACCGGTAAGGAAAAAAAGCCTTTCACGCTGGTCGAAAAAAAATTAATTTCAGGGCTAGAGCGTTTGCTGATGGATGCCCCTCCAACATCTGGGATGGCGTCTCCTTCGTAGGATAGATCTCTGCTGCCCCGTCTATGCGTAAAAAATCCTTGGCTGCTGCCGCACTGCTCGGCGGTGCAGCCCTACTCGTATCCTTCCGCTCGGCCTCCGAGAACGAGCGGTATTTCGAAATTGCTAAAAACCTCGACATTTTCGCCACCTTGTTTCGGGAGGTGAATACCTATTATGTCGATGAAATACCGCCGGCAAAAATGGTGAAGACGGGAATTGACGCGATGCTAAAATCGCTCGACCCCTACACCAACTACATCCCGGAGGACGATATTGAGGACTTCCGCACCATGACTACTGGCCAGTACGGCGGTATTGGGGCAATTGTGGTGAAGCGCAACGGTAAAACCGTAGTGCAAGCTGCCTACGAAGGCTATCCGGCTCAGAAAGCAGGCCTACTACCCGGCGACGAGATTCTGAGTATCAATGGTGTGGCCGTTGATAAAAAGACCAATTCCGATATCAGCAAGCTGCTGAAGGGGCAGGCCAACTCTCAGGTAAAACTGCTCGTGACTCGCTACGGTCAGGAAGCCCCCGCCGAAATCGTTATTACTCGTGATAAG
Organism: Hymenobacter wooponensis; assembly: GCF_004745865.1. Taxonomy (GTDB): domain Bacteria; phylum Bacteroidota; class Bacteroidia; order Cytophagales; family Hymenobacteraceae; genus Hymenobacter; species Hymenobacter wooponensis. The sequence goes on from NZ_SRKZ01000012.1 coordinate 28,112, forward strand.
ATTCAGGTGGAGAACGTGCCTTACTACGGCATGCTGACCCCTGAAATCGGTTACTTCCAACTTTCAGGCTTTACGGTTGATGCAGGTAAGGAAGTTCGGTTGGCTGTGTCTAAGCTAAAAGAGCAAGGCGCCAAAAAGCTGGTGTTTGATATTCGTGATAACCCCGGGGGCCTACTAAACGAGTCGGTTAACATTGCCAACCTGTTCGTAGATAAGGGACTCGATATTGTAAGTACCAAGGGTAAGGTTACGGAGTGGAACAAGACCTATAAGGCTCTGGATGCCCCCCTGGATACGCAAATGCCCATGGTGATTATTACTTCCAACCGCTCAGCCTCGGCTTCCGAAATTGTATCGGGCGTGTTGCAGGACTACGACCGTGCCGTATTGGTAGGGGAGCGGACCTTCGGCAAAGGGTTAGTGCAGGCCACGCGCCCACTGAGCTATAACTCGCAGCTGAAAGTAACCACGGCTAAATACTACATCCCGAGCGGCCGTTGCATCCAGGAAATCGACTACAGCCACCGGGCCGATGATGGTACGCTAGGCAAGGTGCCAGATTCTCTGCGCACTTCCTTCAAAACTCAAGCTGGCCGCACGGTATATGATGGTGGTGGGGTAGCACCCGATGTGGAGGTGCAGGACCGCGAAATTGCTGACATCACGCGGGTACTGTTGCAAAAGAGCTACCTCTTCGACTACGCTACCCGCTTCCGGGCTGAGCACGCCACTATCTCCCCGGCCCGTCAGTTCGCCTTATCCGACGCCGATTACCAGAAGTTCGTTGATTACCTGAAGAACAAGGATATCAACTACAGCACTGATGCAGAGAAGGCGTTAGCTGACCTCACCAAAAAGGTGAAGGACGAAAAACACTACGACGACGTGAAGACCGAGCTGGAAGCTATGCGCCGCAAGGTTTCCACCAACAAAAGCAACGACTTAATGCGCTTCAAGCCCGAAATCAAGGAGCTGCTGGAGCAGGAAATCGTGTCGCGTTACTACTTCCAGAAAGGCAGCGTAGAAGCCACCTTCGACGACGACCCCAACATTCTGATGGCCATGAACGTGCTCAACGATCAGTCGCGCTACGCGGCTTTGTTGAAGCCCGGTACTGTAGAAGCCAAAACTCGACCCGAAGCCAAGCGTAGCACGGCCGGAGGTAAATAAGGAGCCAAGAATTGTAGAACAGAAAAGCAGCCTCATATTGGGGCTGCTTTTCTGTTTGATATAGTTTTTATGAAGGATTTAGCTTTACGAGTGAAGCATTGGCAAGTGTTCCTATTTCTATTGGCTCCCCATGTTGCATCATGGTACATTACTGATGTGTCAATAGATAGGACAGTAGGCCTAGTGAGTTTACTCTGTCTCCTGACGTGGTTGGTATCGTTGGTTATTTCAATAAGTCAGATAAGACCTGATTTGAGCGGTTACAATGTGAACCGATTCTTGATCAATGCTTTCGTGGTAGTCACTGCATGGGCGTATAGTGCCATAAGCGAAGACCCCAACTTTTACATTTCGGCCAACCACTGGAAGGCCTCTGGGCCAGGAGCATTAATATTCTTTTACTGCGTCTTCGCTTACCTGCATATCCATTGGTTTCCAGCGTCACTGCTAAAAGCAACTGAAACAGGCCTACGCCCTGATATTAGCCAAGGCATAGTAGGGTTCTTATTGTGCTTCTTCTGGCCCATAGGCGTATAGGTAATTCAGCCCCGATTAAATAAACTGTGGGAGGATCAGCAGTGGGAGCAGCAGACTATTCAACGCTTAGGCACCAGTGAAGAAATGTCACTGTAGATGCTTCCGCATAGCAACAGTACCTTTGCTCTATGTCTACGTTGCTGCTTTCCCTTGAAACCTCATCTCCTGTTTGTTCTGTTGCCCTGCACCGAGTGGCCGATGGAAGCCTCGTAGGCCAGTCGGAACTGCGGCTGGAGAAGTCGCATTCTTCTCACTTGAGCGTGCTGATTAGCCAGTTACTCGAAAATAGCGGGCATGCTTTGCAAGATTTGGCGGCCGTGGCTTTATCAGATGGACCAGGCTCTTACACTGGCCTACGCATTGGCGCCGCCGCAGGCAAAGGTTTGTGTTACGCCCTGGATATTCCATTACTGGCTGTAAGCACGCTACAAAGCTTAGCATATCAGGTAGCTACTACCACCGCTTGGCCGGAGCAGTTTCTGTATTGCCCCATGCTGGATGCACGACGGATGGAAGTGTACGGCGCTGTATACACGCACACTGGCGAAGAAGTACTGGCCCCCACGCCGCTCCTGTTAGATGCCGATACTCTGGCCGAACAAATGGCCCACCATCGGTTGTTATTCTTTGGCAGTGGGGCGGCAAAGTTTCAGCCGCTTCTCGCAACTACTGCGCAAGCGGGCTTTCTAACTGGGGTGGTACCTTCTGCGGTTGCGGTAGGAGCCCTCGGAGTAGGGGCCTACCAGCGCCAGGAGTTCCGGGATGTGGCCTACTACGAGCCCTTCTACCTTAAAGAAGTATACACCACAACGCCTAAAGCCAAGTAAGCCTAATCACTAGGCACCTTTGCGCAACTGGCCTCGCTTTTACAACATCGCCCAAAACTGCCCGCTCTCAGCAGGTATTGCATCATGGAAGAAATCATCAACCGCGTAGCGCAAAGCGCTCTTACCTCGCTCAATCTGGAGGAGCTGTTGCACCCCGGTGAGCGGGTGGTGTACGATATTAAAGACAACTTATTCCACGGTCTTATCCTGCGCGAAAAGGACTTCCGGGAATTCATTAAAACACACGACTGGGCTCAGTACGACGGTAAGAACGTCGCCATTGTTTGCTCAGCCGATGCCATTGTACCCACATGGGCTTACATGCTATTAGCTACTAAGCTGCAGGGCCACGCTCACCGCTACGTCTTCGGCAACCTAGAGGCGCTGGAGCAGGAGCTGTTCCACGAAGCCATTGCTAAGATTGACGCGGAGGAGTATCGCGACGCAAAAGTGGTAGTGAAAGGCTGTGGCTCTATTCCGGTACCCACTTACGCCTATGTAGCCATCATGCAGAAGCTCTTGCCAGTGGCCGCTAGCGTTATGTACGGCGAGCCTTGCAGCACCGTACCCCTCTACAAGCGGCCCAAAGTGGCCTAGCGCGGAATCACCCGAATAACCACCCGTCATCCTGAAGCTCAACGCAGGAGCTGGTTACGTAAGAGCAGCATAGGCCAGAGAAAACTGGTCTAGGAGTTCCGCTCTCACAGGCCAGAATCTGCTATTGACTCACGATGACGGGTGTTTTTCTTCATATTTAGGCCAAAATCAACCTGCATGCCATCAGAAGCCCCCGCCACATCCTACAAAATCAGCGTCCTCACGGGTATTGCCATTGTGGTGGCCAGCATGGTAGGAACGGGGGTATTTACCAGCCTGGGGTTTCAGGTGTTGGGTATTCAAAGTGGCTTTGCCCTACTGATGTTGTGGGCGGTAGGTGGTGTTATTGCCCTCTGCGGTGCCCTCTGCTACGGCGAGCTGGCCGCTGCCATGCCCCGCTCAGGCGGTGAGTATCATTACCTTTCCCAAATCTATCACCCGGTTCTGGGCTTTTTATCGGGGTGGGTATCTGCTACAGTGGGGTTTGCGGCTCCTACTGCGTTGGCCGCCATGGCGCTGGGGAAGTACACGCAAAGCGTGTGGCCTAGCGTATCGCCCATGGTGCTTTCTGTCGGCGTTGTTTTCGCTCTGACAGTAGTACACGCGCTAAGCCGCCAAGTGGGGAGCCGCTTGCAGGTAGTGATTACCTCTGTGAAGGTAGTAGTGCTGGTAGCCTTTATTGGGGCGGGACTAGTAGTAGCCACGCCGCAGCCGCTGGCGTTTCTGCCGCACACATCTTCCGACTGGCACCAACTACTTAGCCCAGCTTTTGCTATCTCATTAATCTATGTCTCCTACGCTTACTCGGGCTGGAACGCGGCGGTGTACCTCACTGGGGAAGTGCAAAACCCCCAGCGTAACCTGCCCCGAATTTTGCTGATTGGCACCGCCATTGTGCTTTGCCTATACGTGGGCCTCAACTTCGTCTTTCTGTATTCTACTCCCATTTCTAAGCTAGCGGGGCAGGTAGAAGTAGGATTTGTGGCGGCTACCACCTTGTTTGGGATAGGGGTGGGCCGGCTGATGGGCGCCGTTATTGCCGTGCTGCTGGTTTCTACCATTAGCTCCATGATTTTTGCTGGCCCTCGGATTGTGCAGGTGATGGGGGAGGATTTAGCTCCCCTGCGGCCCCTGGCTCAGGTAAGCCGCCAAGGAATTCCGGTGCGAGCCATGCTTTTTCAGCTGGCCCTCACCCTGTTATTTATTGTATCGGCCACGTTTGAGGCGGTGTTGGTTTATGCTGGGTTTATCCTGAGCTTGTTCACCTTCCTCACGGTGCTAGGCCTGTTTGTGCTGCGGGTGCGCCGCCCCAATCTGCCGCGGCCCTACCGTACGTGGGGGTACCCCATCACGCCTCTGCTCTTCTTAGGCCTCAACGGCTGGACGCTGTGGTTCCTGGCTCACGATAAACCCCTGGAAACCTGCTACGGGCTGCTCACCCTGGCGGCGGGCCTCATCATCTACTTCTTAGGCCAGTGGGCTACGCATCGGTTCGTAGGGTTGGGCCGTACGTGAGTTTATTTCTGCACATGTATGGAAGCTAGCCCTCAGCCTACTAGTCCCGGCTGGCGCCTCCGGGCATACAGCATCATCTTTGAGTCAGATACGCCAGCCGGCCGCACATTTGATATTGTGCTGCTATGTGCTATTCTCCTGAGTGTACTAGCGGTAATGCTGGAGAGTGTGCACCGTATTAACTCATTGTATGGGCCTACTTTACGGGCAATAGAGTGGGTATTTACCGTGCTCTTCCTTATAGAGTATGTCGCTCGTTTAATAGTAGTGCGTAGGCCACTCACGTACGCTTTGAGCCTACTAGGAATTATCGACTTTCTATCGGTAGTGCCCACGCTCATCAGCTTGGCGTTAGCCGGAAGTCAGTACCTGCTCGTTATCCGGACGCTTCGACTCCTGCGGGTTTTCCGGATTTTCAAGCTAGGCCAGTTTGTGGGAGAAGGAGAGTTTATCGTCCGGGCACTTAAAGCCAGTCGGTTCAAAATACTAGTGTTCCTCACCGCTGTGCTCACTTTAGTTATTGTCATCGGTACGCTCATGTACGTGGTAGAAGGGGGGCAAAACGGGTTTACCAGCATTCCGCAAAGTATTTACTGGGCCATTGTAACCCTTACCACAGTCGGGTATGGTGATATCTCTCCGGTTACTGTGCTAGGAAGAACGTTGGCTTCTATCCTCATGATTTTAGGTTACGCCATTATTGCCGTACCCACCGGGATAGTATCAGCGCAAATGGCTACCCCGTCGGCGGCGGCTCCTCCCGCCTATAAGCAGGTTATCTGCCACGTGTGCCAGGCCACCGACCATAAGCCCGAAGCGGAATACTGCTGGCGCTGCGGCGAGAAGCTCTAGTGGTGGCCGCGTATAGCGGAGCTACAACGGTTTGTTTACTTTCGCCCTCCGCACCTTCCTTTCAATCTCATGCGTTTCCACGTTGTCCGGCTGCTCTTGCCGGTTTTCCTGGCCGCTTTGGCCGCTTGCTCTGATCAGAACAAAACAGCTCAGGTTGAGCAGACCAGCCGTAGGCCAGTTGCCGCTGATACCGCCTCTGCACCGGCGCCACCCATTACGCCGGCAGCTCCAAAAGTCACTCCCGAGCAAGATGTAGCCTCTTATCTCGCTGGTATGCCCGTTAGCGCTGGCAGCGAACTACAGTCCCTTACAGCCCAACCCGCCTGGCAGGCCTTTTCCGCCGATGCCAATAAGAGCTGGAATAAGTACGACTCTACCCGCACCGTCAAAATTGAACGCTGGGCTTCCAAGGAGCTAGATTCCGTGCGTGTCGCCAGCCCTACGGTGTTTTATCCGTTCAGTGGCCCCGACTTTCTCAACGTCACTACAATGTTTCCTGGCAGTAGCCGGTACATTCTTATTGGGCTAGAGTCAGTGGGCGCCCTCCCGCCACAAACCACGCTGCAAAACCCCAAGTTGTTCCCAGCCCTCAAGGCTTCTCTGTGGTCGGTGCTTAACTTCAGCTTCTTCCGCACCAACGACATGGCCGTTGACCTGAACGGTAAAAAGACGGACAGCACCTGGATTGCCAAGCGGAAGCAGCAAATGGGAGTGAAGCCAGCGAAGGAAGTCACCATTGATGGAGTGCTACCGCTCCTAATGCTATTCGCAGCCCGTACTGAGCATCAGGTAACCGCCGTGCGCTACATCCAGCTAAATGCCGAAGGCCAAGTACTAGAAGCTGACACCGCCACAATCCGCAAGCCCGGTATAAAAGTGGTGCCTGGCGTAGAGGTGACACTAAAGGCGAAAGATGGCCAAGAGAAATCAGTTGTTTATTTCTCCGCCGACCTCAGCGACTGGAAGCTGGGCATCACGAAAGAAGCCGTATTGAAGTACGTGCGCACGCTCGGCCCGCTGACCACCTACGTGAAGTCGGCCACTTACCTGATGCACAAGAGCTACTTCAGCAAAGTCCGGAACCTAGTTCTCGACCGAAGCAATTTCATCCTGCAAGATGATTCCGGTATTGCCATGAAGTATTTCCCCGCCGCCAACTGGCAGTTCACGTACTACGGGACCTACAAGCGGCCGATAAACTTGTTCGCCAAGCAATATCAGCCAGCCCTCACTGCTGCCTACACCGATTCTACCAACCCGCCTAGGCCACTTCCCTTTGGTACCGGCTACAACTGGCGCCAGACCGATTCTAACCTGTTGCTGGCCCGGCGTGCTAAGCCGTTAGCTGAATAAGAAAACATCACGCGAGTTATAAGATAGCCATGCCACCCCGCATGGCTATTTTTATGTTCTCCTTTATAGTAATAGGAGAGGGGGGAAGTCGTACAAGCAGGTATAGCTTCCATACTCCTATAGTTAAGGTAGAAGTAAACCCAGTCTGTCATGGCCTACCCGATGCGGCTTTTCACTTTCCTATCGTGCCTGCTGCTAAGCAGTGAGCCACCAACCAGTTCCCCAAGCCCACCGCCCCCGGAGCCAACCCGCTTTGCCAATAGTCGCCTCTTGGATAGTTTGCTTCGTGCCGATTCACGCCTACTGCCAGTAGTGGAGCGCGCCGCTGAGTACGAGCTCCAAATTATCTACACCCAAATCAATCGTGATGCGCAGAATGCTCCCCACTTTGTTCAGCACGACTTTCGGCTCGATGCCCGGCAGTATTTCAATCCCGCAAGTCTGGTCAAGCTTCCTACCGTTGCTTTATCACTCGAAAAGCTGAACCAGCTCCATGTAGAAGGCCTTACGCGCCGCACTCCTATGGCCACTGGCACCGCGCATAGCTGTCAAACCGCTGCTCCTTATGTAGTATCTCCAGACTCGGATAAGGTAAACACTGTTGGCAACTACATTAAACGGATGCTGCTGGTCAGCGACAACCAAGCATATAATCGGCTCTATGAGTTTCTAGGCCAGGGGCTGCTTAACCAACGGCTTCAGCAGTTGGGGTACCGCAATGCCCGCATCGTACGGCGCTTTGCCCCCTGCGACACCGCTGGCAACCGCTACACCAATCCCATCAGCTTCCGCGACGCTCAAACTAGCCAGATAGTTTACCAACAGTCAGCAGCAGTAAATCGACAATTCTTATCTGCTCCACTGGGTAGAGTCACGAAAGGCAGAGCTTACCAAGCCGGTGGCCGCATTATTCAGCAGCCGTATGATTTCACTACCGCTAATTATCTACCCCTCGAAGACATAACGAACATCCTTCGCGCTATTCTATTCCCGGAAGCTACCCCCGCAAATCAGCGTTTTCAGCTAACTCCTACTGATTATGCCTTCCTACGTTATTATTTGCACCAGACTCCGCATGACTCAGGCTACAGCCTATACCAGTCCTCCCGCTATTTTGATGCCTACAAGAAGTATCTATATTATGGGCGCAGCCCAAAAGCTGTAGCGCAACCGGGGCTACATATATATAATGTAGTAGGCATGTCGCACGGCTACTTAGCCGACGTGGCTTACTTCGCCGACTCAACCCGCCACACCGAGTTTCTCTTAAGCGCCGTGTTATATGTCAACAAGGATGGGGTTATTAATGACGGTAACTACGAATATGAATCAGTAGGCCTACCCTTTCTCGCTGCACTAGGTCAACAAATCCAGCAGTACGAAGCAAAAAGGAGCCGCACATACCCAGCAAAACTGGATGAGTGGTTTCAAAAGGACGTCATCAAATAGGGCATGAGAGGAGCTAACCCTAACTTGCTATAAGGAGATAGGCTAGTTATTCGATTTTTTTCACCTTTCGTGAACTTACTGGCCTACGTAAGTAGTTATGCCACAGCCTACGGGAAGAAACAGGAGACTAAGCTAGTCTTACAGCCTCTAAAAAATTCTCCTATAGGCTTGCAAAAGCGAAAGAGAACCCTGACTTTTGCACTCCCAAATCGAACGGAGGCGGGCTACGAACGAGGCGAAAAGAAAGTTGCGCGGCGCACTAGGAAAAGTAGAACCTCTCTGCGTACCTTTGCACCCCGCTTCAACCGGAAGCGCCACCGCAAACGAGTCGACGAAAAATTTTTTCTCTGCTTGCTTGTTAGTTCGAAAAAGCTTCTTACCTTTGCACCCCGCTTGAGACCAGAAAGTGGCCTAGGGCGCGGGAAACGAAGAAAGCGAAAAAGTTTTTTGCTCTCGGAGTTGCAAAAGCGAAGAAAC
>NZ_SRKZ01000013.1 GCF_004745865.1 Hymenobacter wooponensis
ACCCGGCAGTCTGCGCACCCGACGACGAAACGCAGGGTGGAATGATGACTATATGAGCCAGCTTTTAACCTGCGTCCGCGAAAACTGCCGGATGGCAGTCCTCTAAATTTGATGCGTACGCCCTGAGGCGAGAGCGGCGGGCAAATTCCCCAGGACTGAGCGTAAGCGGGTTACTACTCGCCCGATGCAGCCGGCTTGTCGGGACCGTGGGCGTACTCGTAAGCGCGCATGACTTCGCGCATGGCCAGCAGCAAGGCTAAGTCGTTCGGGCGGTCCACCAAGGCCCAAAAACGGGCCACCGCAGCTTCGTATTCGGCAGCGGTTTGGATGGGCGGCAGGGGTGGGTGTAGCGGTTCAGGGCTCATAGAAGCACGAAAAGGGCTATTCGGGGCAGAAGACGCTCGCGGGAACCGAAAAATTCCCCCCGCAAAGAAACAGCCGTCGCGGGAACCGAAAAATTCCCCTCGCAAAGAAACAGCCGTTCAGTGGGCGCCCCATCCCGGCAAAGTACCACAATTGGAGGACAGGGGTAGTGGGGAGCAAAACCACCACAATTCCAAGGTGGCGTGTATAACTCCGGTGGCTGTTGCAAAAGTAAAGTAGGATCCAACGAAAGGGAGCCGGTGCAGGCAAAGCTATTCCCAACCCGCCAGGCTGACAGGAGCCAGCGCGCAGACACTTCTTCAGATTGTAGGCCATAGCCGCGGCATACAGCACCTTGGCCGCCCCTGCCTGGCCTTTTTTGGTGATATGGCGTAAGCCGAAATAGGTGATTAGACTGCCTAAGACCGGTTCCACCGTCGACGCTCGCAGTTGTCGCATGCGTTGGCCGACTCGCGTGGCTAAGCGCGCCAGCATGCGATCGTACTGTACTTTGTAGACCGTGTGATGCAAGCGTTTTTCCCGCGCCTTCTTCCCCTTGCACTCGGCCGCTAGCGGGCAGTGCTTGCAATCGGCTGCTCTCGCCCAGTAGCGTTTCTTCGGGTTACCTTGCCGATCCAGGATCTGCTTATCAAACGTGAGCCGTTTTCCTTGGCGGCAGGTGTAGTGGTCCGCGGCCGCATCGTAGGTGAAGCCCGGGTGCTCGGCCTTATACTTGCCATGGGCCGGGATAAAGCCCGTTAGGTTTCGCTTTTCCAGGTGCTCGTAGTTCTCCCCCGAGCTGTACCCGGCATCGGCGACAACGGTGGTCATTACCTGGCCAAACTGGTGCAAGCGCTGCTGAGTCGCGTCCACGATGGCGAGCAGATACCGGCTGTCGCGCCAGTCGGCTAGGTCCGCATGGATGTGGGTAATGACATGTCGCGTCGCATCGACACTAACGCTAGCGGTATAGGCGAGCATGCGGGGCTTGCCCGGTTTAAACGCAACGCGCGCCTCCGGATCCGCCGGGCTGTAGTGGGTCAGGTTGCTCACCAGGTGCCCGGCTTTGTTCGGCGCCGCTTTTCGAATAGCGGCATGAAAGCGCTGGATATGCTTTACACGGTCAGCTGAAGCCGTTACCAGTGGCGCTTGGCTATTGCCTGGGGTGGGGACGGATGCTTCCCCAGAACGCTTAGGCTGGAGCCGACTCATGGACGCGTTCGCTTTAATATAGGCCGAGTCCATCACCTGAGTATGGCCACTGACCAGACCCTGCTGGATGCATAAGCCCACCACGTGCGTAAAGCAGGCTTCAAAGACGGACACCGGCAGGCGTTGCCGCGTCCGCGACAGGGTACTATGCCAGGGTAGCGGCTGCGCAAAGTCATACCCGAGGAAGGCGCGGATACCCACATGCAGCTGGGCCAGTTCCAGCAGCTTACGATCGGAGGTAATATTCTCTAAATGCCCGACCAGCAGCAGCTTGACGAACACCACGGGATCGAGCGAGGGCCGCCCGCCGGTGCTGTAAAACGGGGCGAACAGGGGCCGCACGAAGCTGAAATCGACGGTGTGCAGCAGTTGCTGGTAAAAGTGGCGCGCGGGCACCAGTTTCAGCAACGATGTCTGGAGGGGGTGAAAGCCGAGCATACACTATCAACTTCTCAGACCTGCAGGAAGTTGACTTTTGCAACAGCCACCTACATTATGTTAAGCAACTTTTTCAAGATGACCCCGGGACTTTCTAGAAAGGCTTGCTATCAGAAAAATTTAATTATTTCTCTGCTACTAGCTTGCCAAACCCTAAAGCAGACAACGCTCACCTATGTTTATCTAAAAGAAGATAGCTTAACTACCTAATTTGGCAGAAGACGTACGGCATGGAGCAAACTTCCTGTCTAAAATCGTTCGACGAGTTCGGGCTGGTAATGACCTGTCCGATGAGGGAGGGGGCAACTGGGTAAAGTGGTGTTGGCAGATCAAGTGCATTGGGGGAGTAAGGTTTCTGCCGCGCCGCTTGCGCGTGCCAACGCGCCACGTCCTCAGGGGAATACTTCATCCAGACACCTTCCCGAAAACAGGCCAGTAAGCAGAATAGCAACCCAAACAATACGTATAAATCCATAGCAACGCGTCAGGTGAAGAACTCTTGGACAGCAGTGAACGGTAAGGGGACTTCGGTACCCGACAAAAAGTTCCAGTCAGTTGGGCACTTCTCTTACCTTTCGCTATGGACTGAGCAGTGGCAACTCATTCGTGAGTTGCAGCAGCAGAACAGTCCAATGGGGGGCTTTGTCTAGTTAGGATAAGTAAGAAAGGGTTACCAAGGAGTAAATGACGTGGCTAGAGGCTCTATTGGCTATACTTCTCATAGGGACCAGTGGAGTGGCTGTAGCCATTCACCGACGGTACCGGGTGTTGCAGCGCAAACATAAAGTCTTGCAACGCCTCTACGCTAAAGCTGAACAGCAACTGACCACTTTATGGACAGGTAAAAAGCCATGAGTTAGATAAATCTTGCCGTTTATTGGCTTAGCCACAGGTGCTAAAAGCTGACTCGCTGCCAGAAGCACATTGAATGGAGGTGGTCTGCCTATAGTTTCAGGTGGCCTTCCTACTACGCAATAGCCCCGCTAGCAATGTAGCTAGCGGGGCTATTGCGTAGTAGGAAGGCCACCTGAAGGGTGGACTACTTGCAACCTACTGCTTAGTTCAAAACTGCCGTTTGGGCTTTCAGAATCTGGCGCGCGACGGCCAAGTTCGTGTCGCGGGAGTTGACCGCTAGATAAATAAATTTATCTCCGGTAGGTGAGAGCTTAATCAAGTGCAGCTGATCGGTGAGGGTGAGCAAGATGTCTTGTACCGTCTGGTTCAGGTTGAGTGCTTTGATCGCCTTCAATTTCTGCTTTACTACTTCCGTGTTGTAGGCAGCAGCAGTATCAATATCGAAATCAGCGAGATTGGAGTGCGCCGCCAGCGGCATGCCGGTTTCGGTCTCTACTACTGCTACGGCCAACAGGGTGGGCAACTCTTCCAGAATTTCTTTAACGGTTTGTTTCGGCGAAGCCATGAGGTAATGGTAAAAATAGTAAAAACGTTGAGTAGAACTTTATGCGGTATGGCGGCGCAAGATGTCCCACGCCATACCGAGGTTAGCGTCGGCAAAGCGCACGGCTACAAAGCAGTACCATTGGCCCTGGTGCATGGGGCGCAGGGTGTGAAACTGGTCTTCCAGTAGCACGGTGCTTTCCGTTAAGGGACCACCTGGAATCTGTTTGGCAGCCACCGTTTTGCTGGTCAGTTGCAGCAGTTTGGCGTACCGTAAGCTGATTTGGTTGGGATTGAGGTATGGCTCTCGGCTGTAGGAAGCCAGCACCCGCCCGGATTGCACTTCTACCACGCACGCTAAGAGCAACTCCGGCATCTCGTCCAACAGCCTTTCTAGCACTGTGCGGGCTTGCAGACCTGCCTCGTGGGACGTGCCTACCGTGATTTGGCGGGTGCGGACTCGGTTGAAGAAAGGAATCTTCATGTGTTAGCGAGAGCAGAAAACGGACTGCTTACAGCCGTTCTTAGAACTGCCACCAGTGCCGCTTTTTCGTTTTCGCCTCAGTACGAGGTACCAACGTTGTGTTGTACGTGCTTTTGCCGTTCAGCACGACCTCTTCGTCCGCGTAGCCAGCGTAGGCATACTGTAGCTGCGTGGCTCTACCGGCGGGCACTACGATAGCATAGTTGCCATTCTGATCGGTGGATACACCCCGACGGTTGGCGCGGTCCAACACAGTAGCACCGACTAACGGCTTGCCGTCTTCGTTTAGGATTCGTCCGCGCATCGTTACGACACGTACGGAGGCCATAGTGGCGGCCTCAGCGGATTCAGCTGTCGTCAGTGCAGTCGCATCGGCCGTCCCGGGGACGTTCTCAGTAGGTGCATTTGGTGTGTTCGTGCCGGCAAATACAGCGCCACCCACTAAGACACTACCTACCAGCATCGCGGCCGCGCGCTGCCGGAAACGCTGAGGCTCGGTCCGAATCAGGTCGAACTGGCGTTGCACCCAGCCCACGGGACGAACTTGGTGACCCAGGTTTTTCATCTCGTAAAACCGACGTAAGACGGCATCAGCCTGAGAACCGTTTGCCTGGATGAAGGCATCGACTGCCTCCGTATTTTTAATAGTCAAATCACCGCGCAGGTAGGCGTCTCGGTACGCTGGGAGTAAGTCGCCTGTGGTAGGATGAAATGGGGTAGCACTTAGTTTCATATAAAGGGGGCAATAAGGTGTGAGGTAGGAGAACACTTCAGACTGTAGAACAAGAACAAATATGATATAGAATATTTAAGAGAAATAGTGTACGTATATGTATAATGAATAATTTATATAATCCCATTCTGGATAAAATGTCACTTACTCTCGGTAAAGGGTCTTTTATACGTGGTGGAACGTCCCATTTATAGGGTAAAACGAATTTTGTATAAATAGTAAATTCTTGGAAAGTAACAGAAACTTATTTCATTTTGGGATATGAAATAAGTTTTATTAATTAAAACTATTTTGATAATGTAATTTATAAGGTTCTCTTTGTCTGCGTAAAAGTATACTTAAATTTGTAATTTTCTCTTTTTGGGAATAGCAAGAATGTGCTAACTCTATTACTAAATACTGGCTATGGAAATAGGATAAAGTTAACAAACTAAGATCGCACCGGTGATTATCAACTGGCCCTACCCTGCATAGTTCTATTGTCGCTTATAAGCGATGGGGATCATTTTCTGTTAGGAAATACTTCACCATGAATGAAGCGGCTAGAGTCCAATGAATGTACTAACATTGTACGTACATTTGCATCTATGAACACGCGCCTGATTCGGGTGGGCAATTCCCAGGGGATTGTACTACCCAAGAAGTTACTGCAGCAGTACCACCTTGTCGGCGAGGTGGACCTGCAGCCTACGCCGGAGGGCTTGCTTATCAAACCGGTTAGCAAGGCCCGCCGCCAGGGTTGGGACGAGCGCTTTCAGCACGCCCTGGCCCAGGGCCAGGCGCCGGAGGGCGAGCTGCTGGAGGGATTCTCGGACGAGGCCTTTGAGGAAACTCAGTGGCAGTGGTAGCGGTGCAGCGCTTCGAGGTGTGGCTGGTGAACCTGGACCCGACCCAGGGCAGCGAAATCAACAAGACCCGCCCCTGCGTGGTGCTCTCTCCCGACGAGATGAACCGCTACCTACGCACGGTGACCATTGCGGCCCTGACCAGCACCCGGCGTGACTACCCTTCCCGGGTGGATTGCACCTTTCAGGGCAAGGAAGGCCAGGTCGCGTTCGACCACATCCGCTCCGTGGACAAGACCCGTTTGGTGCGCCGCTTAGGAGCACTGCCTACCACCACGGCGCAGGAGGTTTGCGATCGGCTGCAGGAGATGTTTCAATACTAATCCTAAACAGAACCGGCCCGCTGTAGTAGCGGGCCGGTTTGTTTTATGCCCAATCGTACTGCCCACTGTGGCGGGGCTGGTAGGGAAAGGTTACGTGGCCCTCGTCGTAGCCGGCCAGCACCTGGTGTAGCGCTTGCCGAGTGCGGGCCCGGTGCTGGTGCCATTTCTCCCGAAGAAAGGTCGGTGCGGGCGAGGTGATTCGATGGTCGCGCCGGTGATGGCAACGTCCCCGTTGCCGAGCCGTCCAGGCCCAGCGCTTTTTTGGTTGCTTCATGTGTGCGGTTAGGTTGATACCTACCGCTCATGGGATGTGCTGTGAAAACGCTTCATGGATAAGAAATTGAAAGAAAGGCTTTAATAAGAGCAAGCAGGCCATTTGTCTGCTGTAAGACACCATGTAATACCAAAGTTTTCGGCGTAATTATGCGTCACACATTATGTCTGACACATTGATTATGCAGTCCAAACCTAGTCTGACAGAAACTCCAATGAGTAAGACAGATTCTGAAATAGGTCTTACAGAGACTGAAAATGGTAAGACAGCCCCAGAAATCAGTCTTACTGAAACCAGTACTAGTACTACAGAGGGCGAAAGTGGTGAAGGAGAGCGTCTTACAGCTAGTAAGACAGCAAAGAAGGGAGGGAGGCCGCCGAAACCAGCCAGTAGTACGGCCGTTACCTGGTCAATCCGCGGGGTAGAGCGGGAAACCCGGGCTGTTCTGGAGAAGGCGGCTGAACGCGCCGGTAAAACTTTGGGGCAATACCTAAATGACGACGTGCGCGGCTTTGGAGAGCATCAAAAAGTGTGGGGCAGTCGCAGTCACCGAACCTATCGCCACTAACGGGGCAAGCCATGTCGGCATTCGCTCAGTCTAGTTGCCCCACACTTTTTGATACTCTCCATGAGTGACGAGAGATTGCGTAAGTCAGGCAGCTTCTAAAATTCTTCAATAAGACGAACATTTGCTAGGGCAAGGGCAGTCCAAAAAGGGTCGCGAGAATTGGCCTAAGAAACCCGCGTTTTCGGGGCCATAAAGGTAGGTGGCAAAAGAGACCTGAAACCGTCCCCTTGTTGGACAGCACTTTACTCTAAGATTCTTATATCGTTGGCCAGTCAGCGTGGCGCCGCAGGACCAGCAGTTGGTTTTCTGGATTCTGATTCTTGTCGGCCGTCGACACGCACGCATAAAGAGCTACCTGCATCTTATCTATTGACTTGATATGTCCCGAGAATCACGGCCAAATCCATTAGTCTGCGGGTGATCAACTGCAACACATCAGTTGGAACCGGAATCTGGGTACCAGCCCGCGTAATAATGTAGCGCACCAAAGCACTCAAGGCCTCTATCTCGTCGACCATCCGGTGCTGCACTCTTTCCCATTGGTCAATGCCTAGATCGGTGCTTACTAAACAGAAGTGCCGGACCACGATAGTTTGGGCTACTAGTGCCGCCAGCCGATCTAACACTTCCTGCTCTTCGTTACTGAAGCTCCGAGGTTGAACATCGCCAATGCACAAGGCGCCGATACTGCGTTTATCGGGCATGTGGAGCGGAGAGCCCGCATAGAATGGAAGTCCATTGCGTAGGGAGGCGGCCCGTGCCTCCGCCCGAACTTGTTTGGGGGTAGCCCCAGTTAAATCAGTCAGCAGGATTGCCTTGTTCTGCTCAACGGCCATGGAGCAGATAGACTCTGGCCGCGGCACTTTCGCCGTTACTTCGATTCCATGGGTAGCGATATACTGTACTTGCTCCTCTTCTACCAGCGAGATTAGGGAGACAGGGGTATTAAAAATCTGAGCGCATAACGCGACAAACCTAGTAAAGACCGGCTCCTGCATGGAGTTGAGAATCTGGTAGTACTGCAACGTGCGCAGGCGCTCCAGCTCATCACTGTCTGCAGAAGAAGACAACATACTTAAAGAAGATAATTAATATATCACGACAACTGCTGCAAATTAGAGTAAGGTGTTCAGATTACCTATTTAAATACGCCCCTGAAAAACTGCGTTTTCGGGGGCGTATTTAAATAGGTAATCTGAACACCCTGTTGCGCTGGTCAATCAGGACTGATAAGTTATAAGTAGCTTATCGGTTCTTATCCAGGAGCTTGGAGCTGACCTTCACTCTTTTCTAGTATAGGGCCATAACCTCAACCCCGGCCGACCTTGCCTTGTCCGCCTTCACCCGTTAACGACTCGTGATATGAAGAACTCCGAAACGAAGCGCCTCGAGCTTGACTTTACCTGCTCGCTGCCAGAGGTCCGGCTTCGCCCTGGGCTGCGCACCTCGGTGTGGGCGGAGGATGCCCCGGAGTACTGTACGCCGTGTGAATTTCAACAGGTCGCCGGGTCGTCGGCGCCCGTCCGCGTTAAGGTAGTAGTACTTGACCCGGATGACCGCATAACGGAACGTTACGTGCACGCCACCTTCTACTTTGGCCATCCCGGGCGCATTGTCGGATATGGACAGTTAGTGGCCCTTGTAGGAGAGGAAGACTAATAGGCTTTACGTATAACGTTCTATAAACGACCTATTACATCCTGTTATGAGCACGTGCTATAAGGCCTGGGAAGTCAACATTCTGTGGGCGAGGAGTGCAGCGCTCGTAAGAAACGCCTGAGCGGGAATGGGTACCTCTCGAACAGCGCCCAACTGCAGTGGCCGTATCACTCGGCTGCCCGCGTTGCTGGCCTACTCTGGCCTACAGGGAACTCCGCTTCAAGCACATGAAGCAGCTTGTAGGGAACCTACCAAGCGCTAGCGCGAGTAGTGGTACTCATTCACTGAATAATCCTGGGCATCTCCTTCGGCCGAAAGATTGAGACGGTAGCTCAACTGATTTGCCGAAAGCTTCATAATCACCGCCGTGTCTTCACGCTGCGCCCACTTGAAGAGTAGCGTGTCCCCTCTACGCGTATAGGTCCACCCCCAATCAGGCACTCCCTCTCTGGAGTAGATCCACGAGTGGGCCTGCACCGTAAGCCAAGAGGGCTTCGTCTGCCGACCTTTCATACTTCCTTGCTTGCGGCCACGTAGGTAAAAATCCGTCCGGGTTGAGTCAAGCTGCCAACGGCCTTCCAGGCTGGTACTAGCTAGAGGAATAGTAGGATAGTCAGCTGCCGATTGTTTGCACGCTACAAGGGATATCGTGGAGAATAAACCGTAAACGAACCCTGGGAAGCGCCTCATACAGATCGGAAGTGATAAACCGAAGATAGGCTTGTCTGCCGAATTAGCACTTAGGCTTCCGTGATGGTTGGCCTAATATGTTCTTGTACTATAGTCGACTCGCCGGCCACCCTGTATTGTGAGCAGTAAGCCGATCTTCCGCTCCTTATCCGTGTCCCATAAGGTCCGATAAGGCCGATTTTCTGATCTTTATCCTTCCTCTGATAAGATAGATTTATGGCTTCTTGCCTAGTTGTTTGGTAGATTAACCAAAGTATGATACGCCTTAAAGAACCTGAAAAACTGGTCAAAGCGCAGGCGTTTTTTCTGTTAAGAGGCGAAACGTTTCTATACTGATTCATTAAGGCTTATCGAAGTGTAAATTTAGTAGACTATGAAAATCAGCGCCATAGCCCATTTTGATAACAAAGAGATTCCCTGTTTGGGGGAAATCGGTGTTCATGCCATAAAATACCCGCAAGCCTATGTCATCTGGCAGTTATCTAGTGAGGAAGGGGTCGTAGCCTATAAAGCCTCAAACCTATATTTTCCCTATAGAGAAGAGGAAAAGGATAGGCTGTTTGAGACGGTGCTAGCGTATATCCGCACGTATCGAATTGGCAGAAGGCGTCTTTTCACCGAGGTGACTCGTGTTTTTTAGCCAAGATGATACACAAGGCATATGTACGTAGGAGTAATCTGAACTGCTCCTTAGGACAACTTCAAGTAAGCTAGCCGTTGTGTTGTCCGTGTGGAAGACGCTCATTTCGGTTAACGTAATGCTGTGTATAAGCACCCTTTGAAAAACGTCATTTTTGGGATGATCTCCTAACCTGAATAGAGGGAGCACTTTTACGCTACAGGGCACATGAACGCTTTATTCGATTCCAACAGAAAATTCCTGCTGTTCGACGCCTTGGTCAGTCACGGGCAATTGCTGCTACGAGCGGAGAAGAATGAAGAGCATGCGTCCAATATAGACCTCCTGTTTTTTGACACGACGTATGTGCAACTCCCTACGCAACTGCTCCACGGGATTAGTATTCACCAAGAGCTGAGTGGCAAACGGTTCGGGTACCAGCGGGTTGACCAGGGGTTAGACAGGCAGTACCAGACCCTCTTCGAACTTCGAACTGGCCCTGAGTGCTATTATATCGCGGCCGCCTTTTTCCGGGCGTATGTGAACACCCTCCCGTTTGGGGAAACGAGCCTCGGGGTCCTTACTTACCAAGGCCGAGAAAAGGAAATTGCCAGCAGCTTGTAATCTGACGTCAAAGACCCTTATAAGGCCATACTTTGGTCAAACTACAATTAGTCTTTATCATGGAATACACCAATTGGATGTGGAAAGCTCACCTGCCTGCCCTTTTTGAACTGCTAGCCCAGGCCGCGCGGGCCCCATTACCAATGCAAGCAGGCGAATCCCTCCGCTACTCTTTGCACAGTACTGACCATGCAACTGGCTTGTGGGTCGACTATCCCTTTCCTCCGGTATCAGCGTTACGCGCACGTTTTGCTCTAGACGCTGATGACCGCGATATACTGCACGTGTCTCTTTTCGCGCCGCCTGACCTGTGCGAAAAAGCAAGAGTGCTTTCGCTCGAAGAATCGCTTGAATAAGCGCTTTTCGTCAAACAACCAAAACAGGCGATGTTACCCGCGTAAGTATCTCCAGCCGAAGTAAGCATTGAGAAGGGGCTTATGCCGATGTGGCATTATAACGTACGTGGCGGTTGCGAAAGTAGTGCAACCGCCACGTACGTTATAATGCCACCTCTGAAAAGTAGTAGGACTTACAGCTATCAAATACGTAACCAGCTGTAGCAACTTTCCACTACTAATCGTTCTGATTATGGCGGCTGTCTTCCCTATCTCTGAACTAATTATGCGCTATGCTCAAACGCCTGCTTACTGTTCCCTTATTTCTTAGTGTCTTATGTTGTTCTGCCCAATCAGCTGCTATTAACAAGCAGGGCTTTTATGTTCCTCAGAACTTAACGGAGGCCAACGAACAACTCGACAAAGTTCTTTCCCCCAAAGCCAAGGCCAAGTTCAAACAACTCACTCCTAGTGATTTTGAGAACGTTAGTGCTCTGTTTATCTTGGATGAATGGGAGCTAGGAGAGTGGCAAGACAGTTCCAGTAGCCGCCTAGTAAGCTACCTTAATACCTATGTCAAGGTCAATCCACTGGTGTCTGGCTATGCAGGCTGGCAAGTCCGTCGTCATTTGGTGCTGTTATCCTATCTGCGCCACCTGCAAAACCAGCCCTTCGACTTAGCAGCTGAGGCCCGTACGCTAAATGCGCGGGGCGACTCGCTGGCTCAAGGCATCGAGCGGGTGCATCGCCGGAATCTAGTGGCTGATTCCATTGATGGGGTCTACATTCCACGGGATATACGGGACAGTTTTGGACAATTAGACCGAATGCTCTCGGAAGCCGATAAGCAAGAACTCAAGCACCCTGACGCCGAGCAGGGCTTGGCGCGCTTTCATTTTGGCCTTGGGCTCTGGATGCGCAACAATTGGCAGCTGTGGGGCGGCTCCCGACTGCAACAGTACTTCGAGCGGCTAGGCATCACGCACCCTGATGACATGTCCGGCACCCTCTTACGGGCGTACAGTGCCTACCTGAATGGCCAAGTAGTGAACGAAAAAAGCCTGCTTCCTTCCCCTGTACCAACGCCCGTCGAGAGCACCGTTTCGTTTACAGCCCCGGCGAAGCAAAAACGATCTCAGTATTCGAAGCCTTATCGGGAGTTTCTGCGCAAACGTCGGATTGCTGATTTTAACGCTTTACCGCCTGAGGCATATGGAGAGGAGGTAGAAATAGAGAAGTGAGAATTGCCACTCTATTCCACTGTTGCAGCTATGCAGCTGAGCTTCTTATGATCCTTATTGTTCGCTAAATAAGGACTGATAAGCCGACTTTACCAGTACATAAATTCTGATAAAACTCGGTTATGCTTACCAAAACGAGAGTATTTAGAACGGATAAGGCAGGACTTGCCTGTGCAGCGAAACCCTCCGAGGGTTGGGCATCGGCTCAACGAGTTCACTCCCTTGGCTCCTGGCCTGTAGTGGAGTCGCGCAGGAATAGAATGGGTGGTGGTGGTGCACTCACTGGCGCAAAGGGGTAGAAAAAAAAGCCCCCTTCCTCCACGTGGACAATTTGATAGTCTTTCATCTCGATCCGCCAACACCGAAGGGGCGGAGACCAGATTTTGCCCTGATTTGCCGCGTGCACTTCGCGAATAAGATGATTATAGCTCGTATCGCTACCCGTAGCCACGGCCTCTAAGCCGGTAAAGACAAAGAAGGGCTTCTGGTCAACCTGCCAAGTCGTGAGGGGAAAGGCTACAATATCGCCAGTCGAGTTGTACACGTCCATCACATACAAGGTGAGATTGCGCGCAATTTTCTGCTGGAAGAAAACGGCGTAGAACTTAGGATGCTGGTTGAGGGTATCGGCTTTCAGGAAGCGTTGCAGTATGCGGTATAACGCTGGGGAAGGCGTCGTCGCGCCAGCAGCCAGTGGCTTTGTCGTAATAGCGGGATCACAAGAGAGCACCGCGAAGCAGGCTAACCCGATCGAGTAAAATAGAAGTAGCCGTTGCATAACCACTTATGGGGCAGAGTGTATAACTAACGGTTGTCGCTTGCGGGTTTGCGCTTAGCAAAAAAGGTAAGGAATATAATAATCACGACTAGAAACATCCAGGAAAGCCAGATTTCCACTAGAAGAATGCTGGCATGCCCAACCTGTAAATAGATTTTCCTCTTGAACAATTGCTGGTTCGACCAAAACATTCCTTCTGTCAATTCCCAGAGCAGAAACAGGTAGAGGGGAACCCACAGGAAGCGGGCGCTCCGGGGCTGGCGCCTGCGTTGCAAGAACACATAGGCGCCGGAGAGAACAGCGAATAAGACATAGAAAACGGTAAGAAAGAGGCCGAGCATTAGCTAATAGTGGTCTAACTGCTCATAAGCTGAACCACATTCGGTGAGGGGTATAAGTAGGTAGTAATCATCGTTATAGATAAAACTCACTTAATATTATTAAAATACCAAAAAAGAGGAAGAAGCCTAGGGGCCTTCACACCTTGGAGTCACAAACTGAACAATCAAACAGACCCATTTCTTGCCTGCTGCTCAACCCTTGGCTTAACAAGCCCTACTAGAAGTCCACCTAAAGATCCTGTTTAGACTTATAGGATCGAAAGCTTCTCTTTATGAGGCCCTTCATAAGGTCCGACAAGGCCGATGTATCGGACCTTATTTCACGGGTGCCACGGATCGCACGCATATCTCAGCCCTCAGGCTGCTACTCCTTCCAATACGCGGCCGTGTAATGAATTCTATATGGAGCGGGTACGAGGGAATTTAAGCGCTGGCAAAACGCCCAGAAGCACGCCACTTTGCGTTTGTAGATCAACAGGGATTTTACCCGCTCGCCTTTGACGATTAGCACTTCATACCCCCAACCATGAGCCTGGGCAGCAGGATTATCGTACTCTGATTGGACCTGGACAAGTACGTAGCACTAAAGGGGGCAAGGAGATAGGCGCGTTCCGGTGGTGTGAGGGCGCGGGCATACTTGGCGTGGTGAGTACCGTCTTCCCGCAGTTCGGTGCAGGTGATGATGAGCGAGTCCGACGTCAAGCGGTATTCATTTTCTTCTTCAAATGACGATTCCACTACCCGCAGGGCCGTTGCCGGCTGGGGCCGTTGCGGGGGATGAGCTAGCGACAGCAGGCTGAAGAAGGGAGCCAGGGCGGCGAGGTTGGTAAAAGGCATCGACACAAAGGCGTAGGTGAAACGGGGAAGCACACGGAAGGCCGCCCCTGGCGCAGCTCGCCAAAGTACCAAATGTCAGGAAGTGGAATCAAGGGGCTCGGAATCTACCACTATTCCGAGGTGGGGGTATAACTCTCACTTATCGGACTTTATCAGGCGTGTAAAGAAGTACTTGCCAGTGCTTATTCGGTTGATATGATAGCTTACCAGAACGTATTAGTCTACACCTTGCTAGCATGAGAGAATTAACGGAAGAAGAAGCGTACCAAGCCCTGGCCTTTACGGAAAAGCTTGTCGTAGGTTTGGGAAGCCTTGGGCGACAATATTCGGACAACGATGACGATTTGGCTTGGGCGCTATTAGCTATGTTTACGCCGAAGCTGGTTAACGAAGCGGCGCAGGTGCGCGGAATGCTCTACCGTAAATACAGCACGGAAGTGAGAGAAGGAGAAGAGTCAGACGAAGCGGATCAACTGCTCGAAAACCTAGCGTACTGGAAGCCCCCAACTCCGAAGCAATTAGCTCGGTTTCGGCAGAACCGACAAAAGAAGCAGGGTTAATATTGGCTTGACAGGCCTTGTAATGAAGCTTGCTCATAACCTAGTGCAAACCGTCGTTTAGAAAACGTTATAGAGTGTATATAGTCTTCAATCTGCTATATGACGGGGTAGCCTTATGTAGGTTGATTTAGTATACTCCTAGTAGGCTGCACCACGCCCTGAAGCAGGGCCATAGTTTTTATTTGGTTGACGGAGTGTACTGTAACAGGTGTAACTCTCACCCCATAAAAATAGGCGTTTAATGCTGTTAGGTAAGAGGCCAATAATCCCGCAACAAACTCTGTAGATGCGAAAGATTGAACACGGACCAGCGCATATGCAGCAAGGGAGTTTGCACGTCCCCCACGAGGACTTCTAACTCGGAGGAATCAGCGTACCACAGAATGCTGATCAGTGCCTTGCCAAAATCGCGGCACAGTACCTGACCTTTATTCTGCCAGGCGGAGGGGCACTCATGAGAAGCTCGAAAACCGATATCAAGTAGATCTGAAATGATCATTAGGTGTGTAGCATTAAAAACGAGGGCTACAAAAATACTGGTTAGTCTTCCCCTGGCAATATTTGCCTAGTTTGTTAGTAGAAAAGTGGCGTAAAGCATTTCATCTATTAGTGTGCAGATCAGCTATAGCATAAACCGCAACCTCATAAGTTAATCAAAGCAGAATAGCGCAATGATTTATCCAAAACAACTAGATTTACAACTAAAATAACAACCCGTATCAGTTCAACTACGACAACATGATCTACACGGTAGGCGGCATTAAAGGCGGTAGCGGTAAGACCACGATAGCGACGAATCTGACGGTGTATCTGCTGCAGCAGGGCCGCGACGTTATTCTTATTGATGCCGACGATCAGGAGTCTGCCACGGATTTTACCTCCTTCCGCCACCAGTCGCTCGATGGAGACCTAGGCTATACCGCCGTTAAGGTGACCGGCCGTGAGCTTAACGCCCAAGTACAGCGCCTGGCCACGAAATGCGACGACATCGTCATCGACACTGGTGGCCGCGACACTGTCAGCCAGCGCTCGGCCTTGACTATCTCCCACGTGTACTTGGTTCCCTTCGCGCCGCGCTCGCTCGATATCTGGACGCTACGTAAGGTAGAGAACCTCATTGCCGAGGTAGCACCCTTCAACCCAGGGTTGCGTTCGCTCACCTTCATTAATAAAGCAGACGCCCGCGGCACTTACAAGGAGGAAGCAGCAGAGCTACTTCGGGGTTCTGAATACCTGCACTTCCTAGAGACGTCGGTGGGCAATCGCATCTCGTTTGCCAATGCTGCCGCCGCTGGGCTGGGAGTACTGGAAATGAAGCCTGCTGATGATAAGGCGGTGGTTGAGGTCAATGATCTGTGTGTGAGTGTACAGAGTGCCTTGGAAAGAAACAAATAAAGAATCAGATCTACATCCAAATTTACAACTAAAACTGCTTGTAATCCTGGATGTAATTAAACAACATTAGGTACAACCTATGGCCACTAAGAAACCCAAGCTGGGCCTCCCTCCTACACCGCCCTCTTCCCTCTCCAACTCTGCCATGCAGGAGATGATCAACAAGGGTGGTTCTGTCTTAGAGCCAGTAGCAACTGCGCCCGCTAAGGCAGCACCCGAAGAGGATAAGCTCAAGTCGTTCACTTTTAAAATCTATGAGAGCGAACTAGCACAGATCCGCGCCATCCAGGATAGCTTGCCGAAGCGGGACCGCATTTCCATTCACGATTTCGTCTTAGCCGCCGTCAAAGAAAAGATTGTGAAGATGGCTAAAAAGAGCAACTTGAAATAGTTGCTGTTCTAGTTGTAAGGCTAGTTGCAAATATCGAATGCTCCAGTATAAAATATCAGGTGGGTCGAAGTGAAAATTTACAACTAATTTTAGAATCAGAAAAAGTTGCTGTTTTAGTTGTAATATACGTGTTCAACAGGTGATATTTCAGCGATTTGTCATGTTGGGCTATCATGTATGTGCGAAACACGAACATGTCGTCTGTTTTGCGGCTAAAGCTATTCAGCGCTCGATATCCTCCCACTCGCTCATGCAGCCATGGCTTGGCGTAATTAATTGGTCGACATCTACCGTGGCCAGTGACACTAGAATACTCCAGGCCGGAGACATGAATCACTTGGTGGGCCCAAGCTGCTAAATCGTGCGCGTAAATAATGGGACGGTCAGCTGCATCATGATAGATGGTCTTACCCAGCATAAACGCTTCTACGCTGGCTCTGAGCGGCGCCGGCACATCTTCCAGGGCTTTGTCCCGTGGATCGGTCAGTAAGTGCGTCAGGTACGCTCTGAGTGCGCGATATGCTTCTTGATCGTGTGCAGTCATGGTAGGGGAGGAGGGAGGCGGTGCCGTTTAGGCCGTTTTGGTTGACGTCTTAAGCCCTAGTACGGTGAGCAGCAAACCGGCCGGGTTCTTATCTGCTTTGATCTTGTCGGTCTTGAGGCGGTACATGAACTTAAACAGCTCGTTTACGAGATTCTCATCCCCGACGATCTGAGCCACAAGTCTTGCATCCTTGATACCCAACGATTCTAAATGCCGGCGAGCCATGAGAAGCTTGGCATCTTCCGGTGTTTCCTCAAAAGGAATCGGGAGTTGCTTGGGCTGCTGCTTGGTGACGTAAAAGCGTACGGCCGTAAAGGAGCGGCCTTGCTTGAGCAGGGTGTAGCCAATCTTGAGCTCTGTGTTCTCGTTGATCTGGCGTACGGCGATGTCCAGCACTTTGGCCTTCAAATCACTGATACGTTGAAACTGCTCCGGCTCTTTCCCCTTGGGGTCCTTAAGCTTGAGCATAAGCTTGAACTCGTCCAGGTCATAGGTCTTCGTCTCGCCGATATCTTTCCATTGGGAGGCCAATTGGTAAATACGCTTGGCGTACTTGCTGGATATCTTCAGGGCCGAGAAGAGTTGGTAAGAGGTGAAGTTGTTCTTCAACTCAAACAGGTAAGGACGGATATCCTCGGAGAGACGAATGCGCAAGTAACCCTCTCCCTTGACGTACTCCACCTTCTGGAACATCCAGAGTTGCACGTAGGATTGGTCATTCTCGACTTCGAACATCCGGGAGCCCATAGACTCAGTGGCTTCCCGTAGCTGCTTGTAGTGCCACTCGCGACCCGTCATGGCCACCACTTCGTTCATATGAATCTGATACTCCTGGTTAGGCTTATCTTCTCGGCGTAGCTTAGAGAGCAGAAAGAAGAGCAAATCTAACTGGCAAGCCGTATAGTCATAGCGAGCCGTCGTGATGGCATTATGCTGCCTGACTTCCAGTGATTCAGAGTGATCCATAGCAGAGTGGGATGGGCAACAAATATAGAGAAGTAGCTAAAAACTACAACTGTTTTTACAGGGCGTTTTTAACTGATAAAAAGTCGTAGTTACCCTTCGGAATGACTGATAAAAAGTCGTTTTAAACTGATAAAAGGTAGTAGTTCACTGATAAAAAGTCGTTTTAAACTGATAAAAAGTCGTTTATGAGTGCTGTAAGTATAAGAATATCAAATGGTTATAAGCACTGCAAATAGACAAATACCTAAAAATACACAAGTTGTTGATTCACGCGCGAGGAGAAAAGAAAGCTTTTAGGCCTTGGGTATGTGGCACGAATGACGCAAAGAAAACAGCAAAACAAGCGGTACAAAGAAGGCTAAAAAGGGCGCGCTGAATTTGTACTATTTTGATACTAAATTATACTTTATTTGCCCGAATCACACCCTTAAGAACCTGTCTTTATACTCTCTTTTTCATAAGCTGATGTAATTGATTGGCGTGGTCCTATCATACTTGGTAAAAACACGCATCTTCAATTACGACTTTTTATCAGTGAATTCCTTTCAAAAGCATAGCCGTACTGATCTGGAGAGTAATAAGCGAACTTGCAAGAATGGTCTTGTGGGTTTGACTGATAAAAAGTCGTTTTTGGGTTCTGCTCACAAAAGATTATCTAGAAACTGAGCGAATGCCCATGCACAATGTCTGGGGCTAATACCTTCGAGCAACACCTGCAGCAAGTCACCCTGCAAAACGGCTTACGGTGGAGCGACGGGAATAGAAGAAGTGGTTGGTAAAGTCTAATTAATTGAATTATTCCACTATAAAATAGTGCCTATGGCTTCGGTATATAAACCCGACCTTCGTATTTCACCCCAATAGCTGTCGTAATGCCTCCGATCCCCTCACTCGACTTGCTGTCTGTCTTTAACGCCCAGCCCGGTGCTACGCTGCTGCTATCTCCGGACTGGTTGATACTGGGCGCCAGCGACGACTACCTGGCCGCCACTCTCACAGAGCGGGCCTTCCTCGTGGGGCAGCATATCTTCGACGCTTTTCCTGACAACCCCGAGACGCCCGAGGCTAATGCCGTGGCCAACGTGCGCGCCTCGCTCGAGCAGGTAATGACGACCCGGCACTTTCATGAAATGGCTCCGCAGCACTACGACGTGCCCGACCCGACCCGACCCGGCCGGTTCATTGAGCGCCACTGGCAGCCGCGCCACACGCCCGTACTTGACCAAGTGGGGGAAGTGCAGTATATCATTCAGTCCGTGCTGGACATTACTGAGAGCCGCCGGGCCGGACAACAGCTAAGCGACAGCAAGGCCAGTGAGCAGCAGGCCCACGCTGAGGTCGAGCGGCAGCGCCAACGCTTTCACGAGGTGTTGATGCAACTGCCCACCTATGTGGCTATCTATCATGGGCCTGAACACGTGTACCAGTTCGTTAACCCGCCCTACCAACATATGTTTCCGCACCGCTCCTTCCCCGGCCGACCGCTGGGCGACGCTATGCCGGAAGCGAATGAGCTGGGGGTGGTAGCCTTGTTCGACCGGGTGTACCAGACCGGTGAACCCTACATTGTCCATGAGCTGGAAGGTTGGTTCGATTTCACGGGTACTGGCGCGCCGGAACAGGTGTTCCTGGATCTGTCCTTGATACCGTTACGCAACGCGCAAGGTCAGGTTGACGGTGTGCTGGACTACAGCCGCAACGTGACCGAACAGGTGCGGGCTCGCCAGCAAGTAGAACGGCTTAACCAGAAGTTGGACGACCGCGTGCAGCAGCGTACGCGCCAGCTTAATGAGCAGCAACTACTACTAGCCCGTATCCTCGGGCAAGTGCCGGCCGCCATTGCCACGCTTACCGGCCCGGAACACCGCTACACGTTCTGCAACACGTACTATCAGGAGTTGTCAGGCCATCGAGCGGTCCCCGGCCACTCGGTGCTAGAAGTATTTCCGGAGATGGAGGAACAGGGCTTTATTGCCTTACTCGACCGCGTGTACCAAACGGGGGAACCCGTGGTGGGCACGGCGATGCCGGTTCAACTCTACGATGCCAACCTGGGCCAACCCCGGCAGTATTACATCGATTTCGTGTATCAGCCTCTCGTTGACGAGCGCCAGCAGGTGCTCGGTATCTTGGCTTTCATCCTGGAAGTGACTGACCGAGTCTTGGCGCGGCAGCAAGCCGATACGGTCGCCGCCGAAATGCGCCTGCTCACGGCCTATTCCCCTGCGTTTCTGTTCCGCACCGACGCCATGGGCAGCCTAGAGTACCTCAACAAGCCGTTTTTCGAGTGGACGGGCCTAGATGCGACCCAGTTACGCTCCCTGGATGAGGCGTGGGAGGCGGTACACCCCGGCGACCTGGCGGTGCAGCAGTCCAGCTTTGTGGCCGCCGTGCAGGCCGGTCAGCCCTGGCGGAGTACCCCCTACCGGTTGCGTCGCCACGACGGGCAGTACCGCTGGATGATGAGTCGCAGCCAACTCTTATTTGGAGCCGAAGGCCAGGTTCTCGGGCATAGCGGCCTCGCGTTTGAAGTGCACGAGCAAGTGGAACTACAGCAGCAACTGGAGCGCACCAACGTGGACCTGGACACGTTCGTGTACGCCGCGTCGCACGATCTGAAAGCGCCCATTGCCAACATTGAGGGTTTGCTCAATGCCTTACACGAGTACCTGCCCAGCGAGGCGCAGCAGCCGGAGGTATCGCACTTGGTGCACCTAATGCAGGGGGCCATCACCCGCTTTCAGGAGACAGTAGGCCATCTCACCAGCATTGCCCGCTTGCAAGACACCTCGTTCGCCCCGGCCGAAGCGCTCGACTTGGCGCACGTGCTGGCGGACGTCCGCCAGGACCTATTACCCCTACTGGAAAGCACCCAGGCCGAACTGCGGGTAGACCTGACCGATTGTCCGCAGGCATATTTCCCGGCCAAGGACCTGCGCAGCATTCTGTTCAACCTACTCAGCAACGGCGTCAAGTACCGGGATTCGCAGCGCCCCTCCGTAGTGCAGGTGCGCGCGCAAAGAACGGTCCACGCCGGCGTAGTACTGACCGTGCAGGACAACGGGCTGGGGCTGGATGCCCGCCAGCAAGGCCAGCTCTTCACCATGTTCCGCCGCCTGCATACCCACGTGGAGGGCTCGGGCGTGGGGCTGTACTTGATCAAGCGCTTGATCGAGAACCGGGGCGGTACGATCATCGTGGACAGTCAGCCCGGGGTGGGGTCTACTTTCACCGTTACCTTACCTAAGGCCTAGGCCGGCTTTGTTTTACCCCTAGCCCTCATGGAAAAGCTGCCCCACATTCTGCTCGTCGATGACGACGAGACGACCAACTTTCTTAACGAACACCTGCTTACCAAACTGCAGGTGAGCGAGCAGGTGCGCGTGGCCACGAGCGGGGAAGAAGCCTTGGCCCTGCTTACCCAACCTCCGCCCTACCAGCCCACGCTGCTGCTGCTGGATATAGCCATGCCAGGCATGGGCGGGATCGCTTTTCTGGAAGCCTATCTTCGCCTGCCCCCGGCCCAGCAAGATGCAACAGTAATCCTGGTGCTGACCACCTCCATGGACTCGCGGGACCTAGAGCGCTTGCACGAGCTGCCCATCGCGGGCCTGGTGAGCAAGCCGCTCAACCGGGAGCGCATTGACACGCTGCTGCAGTTGCACTTCCAGCGCCACTTGCCCCATGACGAGTAGCTGACCAGAATCTAGTCAGCCAAACCAGCATCCGGGTAGAGAAGAATTGTTACCGCAGGTAAGGTGCTAGAGGCTAGTAACCTATACACTTCCTTCGGAAGAGAGATAGCCTACAAGAACCGGGTTTGTCGTTTGCGTAAGGCAGGCAAGAATGGCCAATGTATAAATCACTACACATTGGTGCGTAAGGTAGGGTAAGACGTTTCTATCTACCTTATCCTATCCCTATGGCTTACGCGATTATCCGAGTGACTAAAATTGCCAGCCGCGAGCAGGCCCAGAGCGTCGCCCACCACAACTACCGCACCCAGGAAACACCTAATGCCGACCCAGCGCTACGCCACCTGAATCAGGAGCTCGTCAACCACGAGCAGCGCAGCTACTGGGATCTGGCGAACGAACGCATCGCCGAGTTGCAGCTGCTCCGCTTGCGCAAGGATGCCGTGCGGGCGGTGGAGATCCTGCTTACAGCCAGCGAAGAACGCTTCGCTAAAGATCCCGCCACCGGGCGAAAGACGGACATCCGGGATTCCCCTTGGGTCAAGGACAATCTGGACTTTTTACGGAAGCGCTACGGGGCGGAAAACGTGATCGGATGCATGCTCCACCAGGACGAGAGCACCCCGCACCTGCATGCCATCGTGGTACCCGTCATGCAGGAGCAGCGCCTGCACAATGGCGAGAAGGTAGGGCCCAATGAACGGCTCTCGGCTCGGGACCTGTTCAGCCCCGCGGCCCTACGTCAGCTGCAAACCGACTACGCCCAAGCTATGGCGCCCTATGGCTTGAAGCGCGGCATTGAACGCAGCACGGCTATTCATCAGGATGTGCGCCGCTATTATGGGGCCCAGAAGACCAGTCAGCAGCAATTGGCAAAGGCGGTGGCGCCGGTCGTGCACACCCCGCTGGAGGTCGGCAAGAAAGCGTGGTACGTCGACAGCGGGGTGCACCTGCAGCGTGAGCTGGAACGACTCAATCAGCAGGCAGCCCAACAACTGGCGGAGGCCAATGCCAAGCTCGCGGAACTGGCCACCATTGCCACGGCCAACGTGCTAGCCCAGGACCGGGTGCGCGTGCTGGAGAAGCAGTTGGCTACCAGCAAGCAGCGCGAGCAGCAGACTGCCGCGACGCTGCAGCATAAAACGCAGGAGCTCACGGCCAAGACCGAGGAGGTGGGGACCCTGCGCGAACGGTTCCATCGGTTGATTGTGCAGACGGCCCAGAGTGAAGCGCTGGCCCCGGACCTGGCGGAGTGGGCCGGCAAGCAACAAGCCTACAGCCAGCGCCGGGCAGAGCAAGTCGTGGCCACGGTGCTTCAGGGGCCTATCAAGGACGTAGGCGAGGTAGACCAAGCATTACGAGAGAACGGCTATACGATTCACCAGACCAAGGAGAAATCCTTCTTCGTGCGGGAGGCAAAAACCGCTGTGCAGTTTCCCCTTGATCACCTGCGGCCTAATGGCCAGCCCTTGCATGAACAGGTGCAGTTTGCTATCGAGCGCACCCGAGAAGAGCAGCGACAGCAGGAACGACTGCGGGTAGCTCGCGACCCCCGCTCGCTGAAGGCGACGATTACGGTCGTCGATGCCGAGCGGGCCGAGCGCATCCGCATTGCATTCGAGGACGCTGGCGCCAGCGTGTGGCAAGTGCAGACGCTAGACGATCAACGGACGTCGCTGAGTGTGGCCTACCGTTTTGAGTGGGAGAAGCTCCCCAAGATCAGCGCAGTATTGGATAAGGCGCACCGGTCCGAGGGCGTAGCAGTAGAGGAAAGCTATGACGCTCAGTCTACGCGTACTGGTGCGGTGCGCACCCTACTACAGGATCGCCAAGGCAGAAGTAGGGAGCGGGGGCTGTCAATGTAAGCCGTCACCTAGGTAAGCGGGGACGCCGTTTTCGCGCGGTGTTGGCTTGCTCCGGAGAGGATGCCCGATCAGGGGTTGGCGGCAGAGCTGGTTCGTTCGTATCCTCGTCCTCGTGCAGTTAACTGTCTATCAACCGAGTCAACGCATCCGATACGGACGGGGTACTCTTACCGAGTAAAACACGCGGGGGACGCTGTTGACTGGCGCGCCAGCGCAGGATGCGGTCGGCTAAGTCTTCTACCGCCTGCGCAATTGCCTTGGGCAGGGCCCCTGTGGCGGTCATGGGCAGCTGCGCGGCCAGGGCGGCCGTGAGCTTAGTGGCTAATGCTTGTTGGAGAGGTTTCACCTTCCTGCATACTGTGGAGTGAAAAGAGGTTACTCCCGTCTGGCGGAGGCCAGCAGAATACGTAAGGAAAGCAAGGAGGCGGCGTAGCGTCAGGTGAGGAGCAATGCCAGCACCAACAGGGCTTTTTGCTGATCTCCAGGCTCCGTCGGCAAGTGGGTCAACTGGTGTAAGACCTGGACCTGGGAGGGAACTTCATCCCCCTGACGAGATATAGTCGGCCAGGGCAGGCCCGCCCAGGTCTGCACGATATAGGTGAACTGGTCGGTGAGACGGCGCAGGCGCACTTCTCGGTAGGGAGAAGTGGCGGGCAACTGGAGCATCTCCAGGCGTAACAGGCGTAACAGGCGCAGCATGGCGGCCGTGGTCAGCGCTGGGCAGGGCAAAGCGGAGCAGGACATAGCAGGAGCAGATCAGTTCTCCCACTACTGGCAACCGGACCAAAAGGATGCAGCCGGTCGAGCTTTTCCGGCGCGTAGTGGCCGCGTAGCTGGCCCAAGGGGGATGTCAGGGAACTTCCGCCGCCAAGGGATGGGGCCCGAAGGCCTCCAGCAAAGCCCGCAAGTGGTCGTCTTCCACGGAGCGTTCCGTCCGAGAGGCAGCAGCCTGCAGGGCAGTGAGCATGTGGTCCACGGCGGTCGGGTCGGGCAAGTGCTGAAATTCCATGTGCCAGTCGGCAAACCGGCGCTGGGCCCCCGGTCCGTGGTAAAGCGTGCAGACCTGCTCGTGGCGCGGATCCTGCTGAATGCGGGCGTACAGCGCTTGCACCACCTGCCCCCTTCCCTCCAGCACCTGCACGTAACGGCCGTGGCTGTAGAGCAACAGCCCCGTGATCTGATGCTGTTTGTTGTAAGCGCGGGATTCAGCCAGCAATTGCTGCAAGTCCATGTCGGTTGGTGAGCGACTTGCGCGGCTGTGATAGAGTACTTGATACACGCTGAGTTCAAGTTGCTCTTCTACTTCGGCCAGTGTGAGATGTCCCCGCTGAAACAGGGACAGCAGGTAGCGTTCGTAGGACTGGGGGGCCAACGACGTGCCACTAGCCAGCGCCACCGCCAGGGTTACAGCCCGGCGTCGTTGCGTAGCGTTGGTAAACAGGGAATCGTCCATACCCAGGGTATACGAAACCGAAGCACGGGATAAATGCGGTAAAACCGGGGATAACTACGGATTTTAGGTCCGCGTAGCTCCCTCAGGTGATGAACCCCCACTCCAGCACGTAGCGGATCAAGGCGGCCGAGTTGCGGGCACCGGTTTTCTCCAGCAGTTGCTGGCGTTGGCTGTCGACAGGGCGTACGCATCAAAACTAAGACGCTGTCTTGAGGGCTGACCTTTGTCTTGTTAGACATCGTTAAGCACTTCATGCTCAGCCAACTCCTTGTCTCATTCGCTACGCTACCGGACCCACG
>NZ_SRKZ01000014.1 GCF_004745865.1 Hymenobacter wooponensis
GCCCGGCACCCCGCCCAGGAGGCTCCACACCACTAGCATTAAAAAGAATTTCGCTCGGTATATCCCACAGCGTAAGAGCAACATGAAAGAGCGCAAAGGGCAGGTCGTACTAGGTGAAACGTCAGTTTGTTTTCAATAGTACAATTATATTTTAATGGGAAGGTGGGTTTCCAAGAAACTTAGGAACTTATATTAAATAAGTTATAAATAAGTCTGAGGTGAAATGATGTAATCAGATTGTCTGTGAGTATATGTTCTCCTTGAAATAATGGATAATAGTTGTTTAATAAGGTTTTAACATTGTGTAAGCTTAGGTGAATTTCATGCAGTGGTTATTTGGGTAATAGTAGCTCTGCTCACTGGTATGCATAAAGCCATATACTGTATAGCTGTATTTGGGATAAAATAAATTTAACTTTTACGGTAAGAGAATGCTGCCAGGGCGGGGGCATGGTGTACATAAATTCTTCTACACAGTAAGCCCCCACAGGCATACGCTCCGGCTGCTAGGCCTGTTCGTACGCTCGTGAGGGCTGTTCTGTAGTGGCTAGATGTTAAGCTGATAAGGCTGCTTACGGCCTAAACAACACCTTCGTGCGCATAGGGGTGCCCACCTGAGGACGTAGTGAAAGGTGGTAGAGACCTTCGCTGAGGTTAAATGCTTTTACGGGTACGTGGTTGACGCCGGTGTGTAGCGGCACCTGCTGCTCTTGCATCACCCGGCCCACACCATCGGTTAGCGTCAGGGTAGCAGTCTGATCTTTTGCACTGAAAAGCGCCACTGTGAAGGCTCCCACGGAGGGGTTGGGGTAGGCCTGTAGCTCCTTGAGTGTGGAGATTTCTGCCGTGGGTAGGCTAGCAGGCAGAATTTGAAGAGCTGAGAGCTTAGGGTAATCTACTCCTCCATCTTGGGATAAGGAGCTCATATCCAGGTTTAGTATGCCATCGGTAACGGTGGCCGTGAACGTCTCGGTGATAGCCGTATTAGCGCCGGCTTTGGCAAAAATATCGTAGTTGTCGAGTACCCGGGCACCCTCTAAGCTCACGTCAAATATCCGCTGGCCGGGGCCAGACCAGTAGATTTCTGCGAAGTGGAGCACAACCTGGTAGGTGCCATTGGTTATGGGCAAGGCATAGCGCAGCTGACCCGTGCTGCCGTAGCGCTCCGTTTGGTAAAGGGCGTCATCTGGGGTGCCGGCAATGCGAGCCGTGGTAGAGTACGTGGTACCTGGTGCGGGCGAGAAGTAATCGTCGGCAGCAAACAGGCCTAGATCGGTGTTCAGGGAGGGGCCTCCGCTATTGACCTGATATATGGACTCTAGGGGCCGAACTTCCAGCGCCGAGAGCTTGGGGGAGTCTCGACCGCCAACCTGAGGCAGAGAGCTGAGGTCTAGGTTCAGTAAGCCATCAGTGACGGTAACGGTAAACGTTTCGCTAATAGCCGTGTTAACACCCGCTTTGGCAAAGATGTCGTAGTTATCGAGTACCGTGGTGTTTTCTAAATTCAGGTCAAAGAGACGCTTACCAGCCTCGTTCCAGTAGAGTTCGGCGAAGTGCAGTACCACCCGATAGGTGCCGTTGGCGACCGGAAGCTGGTAGCTGAGGGTTCCGTCTGGACCATAGCGTTCTGTCTGGTAGAGGGCATCGTCATTGGTTCCATTGATTGCAACCGTGGTGGAATACGTGGCGCCCGGCGTGGGCGTAAAGTACGCGTCGGCGGCAAATTCGCCCTGCGGAGTTGTGACGGCCGGCCCTCCGCTATTAAGCCGGTAGACGGAAGTGCTAGCAGCTTGGTTTAGACGGATGCTGGCGGTGGCGCTGCCCCCGTTAGCGGTGGCAAAGTCTAAGTCGCCGTCACCGTCTAAATCCCCCAGAGCCAGCCGAGTGGGGCCCGCGCCCACGGCCACATCCTGGGTGCCGCTGAAATTGCCCTGCCTGTTGTTGAGGCGCACACTCAACGTGTTGTTGCCGTTGGTGGTGAGCAGGTCCAGGTCGCCATCCCCATCAAGGTCGGCTAGGTTCACCGTGCTCGGAGAACCCACCGGCACGTTCACGGTACCGCTGAAAATGCCGCCGCCATTATTGAGGCGCACGCTAGCCGTAGTTGAGCCCTTGCTGGCAACAACCACATCCAAATCTCCGTCGCTATCAACGTCCCCCAGGGCTAGGCCTATGGGGCGGTCAATGGCAAACGAAGGCCCGTTCATGAAGCTGGCCTTGCCTAAGTTCGTAACTACCTGCACCCGGTTGTTTAAGGAATCGGCTGCCAGCAGGTCCACGTCACCGTCGTTGTCTAGGTCGCCGAGGGCTACCTGGTTGCCTTGCCAACCATTCTCGGCGGCTATGAGCGAGCCGCTGCCATTGTTCAGGGCTATTTGCAGGGATAACATGGTGCCGCCTGCTACAATATCCAGGTCGCCATCCCCGTCCAGGTCCGCGACGGCTAGGCTTGTGATGTGCGAGGACTTCGTGGAGGTGGTAGTGCCGCTGTTGAAAAGACCTCCGGGACTCCCGCTGTTCAGGTACACGCGCAGCAGGCTAGGGTGGGAAGCATCCGGGGCGGCAGCGCCCACCACCAGGTCTAGGTCGCCATCTCCATCTAGGTCGGCCAGGGCTAAGGCCCCTGTTCCCTCAATGGCGAGTTGCTGTCCGGGCTGAAAGGTGCCCTTGCCCGTGTTCAGGCTTACGCTCACTAGGCTGCGGCTGGCGGTAAGCAAATCTAAATCGCCATCACCGTCAATGTCACCCGCAACCACCTGACTGGAACCCGCACTTACACTAACGTCCGTTCCCGCGCTAAATGTAGCCGAGGCTGAGGCAGTAGCCGCAGTAAACTGAAATACGTGGGGCTGAGCTAGGGGAGTGCTGGAGGCGTTCTGCAGGGCCGTAGTCAGGGTTGCCCATACTGTTTCGCCTGGGGCGAAACGCCGTGCTGGGGTGAGAGTGAGGGTATTGCCGCTCACGGTGGCTGGCTCTAGCCGCTTACCTCCCGACTGCTGGCCGTACACCTGCAATGCCTTGAGCGTGGCATCTCCTCCGCTCAGGGGTTGGTCAAACCGCACGGTTACCGCCGTGGAGCGGGGCGCCGCTATTGCGTTACGTTGGGGCGCTAAGCTGGTGAGTAGAGGCGCAGGAGGAGGGGAGGCACTGCCTGCGTACACGTAAATAGTGCCCCAGTCGGCCATGTAGTTGATGCCTCGCGCGCCCACTACAACGTCACTGTAACCGTCGCCATTCACGTCGCCGGCGCCAGCCACGCCGTTACCATAGTGGCCGTCGCCTGGGTTAGCTGTTAATCGAGTGCCGGCCTCGCTGGCGGCAACCGTGGCGGGCAACCCCGCACTGCGGCCGTAGTACACGTAAACCTGGCCAGCGTTTGCTTGCGAGGCCCCCACAATAAAGTCACCGAAGCCATCCCGGTTGATATCGCCGGCGCCACCTACTATATTTCCAAACTGTTCAGTCTGGCTCAGGTCTGGAGTAAGGGTAGTGCCGGGAGTGGTTGGCAGCCCTTGGCTGGAACCGTAATACAGGTAGGCGCGGCGCTGCTCCAGTTGGTTGGCAGCAGCCCCAATCAGAACATCGGCGTACCCATCGCCGTTCACGTCGCCAGCACCTGCTACCGAAGCACCGAAATTGGTTAAGGCCGCCTGCCCCGTTAGGGTCGAGCCCGCGGTGGGGCTAGTGCCCGTGCTGCTGCCCATAAATAAGTAGGCCCGGCCCTGAAAGCCGTTGTACGCGTAAGCTCCTACTACTATGTCGTCGTAGCCGTCACGGTTCACATCGCCGGCGCCGGCCACAGAGTAGCCAAAGCCACTAAAGAT
This sequence comes from Hymenobacter wooponensis, assembly GCF_004745865.1. Classification (GTDB taxonomy): domain Bacteria; phylum Bacteroidota; class Bacteroidia; order Cytophagales; family Hymenobacteraceae; genus Hymenobacter; species Hymenobacter wooponensis. The sequence goes on from NZ_SRKZ01000014.1 coordinate 3,825, forward strand.
AGTCTCGCCCGTTAGTACTAGGCCCGCGCTGCTTGCCGCTACGGTGGTGCCCAGCCCAGTGCGAGTACCGTAGAAGACGTAGGCGCGGCCTTGTCCTCGGTTGTAGGCCTCAGCCCCTACCACCACGTCGGACAGGCCGTCGCGGTTTACATCGCCGGCCCGCGCTACGGAAAACCCGAAGCTGGTGCTGCCTATTTCTCCTACCAGGGTAGTACCCACACGTCCAGTAAGGCCCGTGCGGCTGCCGTAGTAGATGTAGGAGCGGCCTTCTACCGGAGCTCCCACAATCACGTCGCTGTAGCCGTCGCCGTTCAGGTCGCCAGCGCTGCTAACCGAAAAGCCAAAGTTGCCTCCGCCGGGGTTGTTGAGTCGGCTGCTGGCATTTGTGGTTATACCAGTCCGGCTGCCGTAGTACACGTAGGCTAGGTTCTGAGCGTAAGCTCCCACAATCACGTCGCCGTAACCGTCGCCGTTTACATCACCGGCACTGGCCACCGAGGAGCCGAAGCTCGGTACATTTTTTTCCCCAGTTAGGGAGATGAATGGGGTAGTGGATAGAGGATCAATAGTAAGTGGGTAGGTGGCACCCGCATCATCTACCGTCAGCCGCAAGGTGCGGTTGCGGTCTAAGTGCAGACTAGTCGCCAACACCCGGCCGGTGGCATCCCACGCTTTCAGCCCGTTGTAGGTCAGTACCTTCGGAGCATCAGGCCTTGTCTGGAACACTAGCTCCTCTGGGCTGGTCTGCCGCGGCTGCAGCGCGGTATGCAACGCAAGTACCACTTCCACCGGCCCGGCATTGCCCTGGGGGCGCTGGGCAACATGGAAATTTTGCCGGATGCCTTCCGGGCTGTTCACGTATTCCACTGCGAAGGCTTGGCCATGGTGAAAGCGCACCACATTCTCCTGCACCTGGACCAACGCTTCAGCCACTGGGAGGAAAGACATTTTGCCGGCGCGCCCTAGGCCCCGCAACGTCCAACGGACCTGCCAGGTTGGGGAGCCGACCGTAGCCGGAACAGGGCTCAACGTGTACGCATCAGCCTCCAACTGAGCCTGCAGATGCCCGGGCACATTATGGGCTGTCCAGGATTGCGCCTGGGCAGTTCTGCGGCTGGGCTCTAGCAAGAAGGAGCGGCGGTATACGTCGGCTTGCGCCTTGGCAAGAGCGGCGGCGGTAGGCGGGGCCGTGTAGGTGCCAGACCAAGGGGCCAGCCACGTCTCAGGACGGTGCTGGTGCAAAGCCGTGGGGGATGCCTCTGAGAGGGGCAGAGCCATGGAACCTTGGGGCAGGGCTAGGGCAGTGGCCATAATGGCTCTACTCGCCCAGCTTCGCAGCAAAACGTAGAAATGCAGCATGTTACAGAAAAATAAAAACGAAAGAATAAGGGGGTAGAAGCCGCAAACGCAGAAAATGAGTGCGCCAGATTGTTACGTAGAAATTACTGATTGTAGTCTAATTGTGCAATTATTTTGTAAAATGTTTATATATTATGGGCTTTTGTTCAATTGCCTTCTCAGGCAGGCGGAAGCGAGGAGAGAGCAGGGCATAGCGGAGCCGCTCAAACCGATTCCCGGTTCTCCTGCACTCTACGCCTTATATAAAATCACCCTTATTTCGTTACGAGCACCCGCTCACTGATTACCCCTTCTTGCAGGTATACTCGCAACATATAGGGCCCAGGACTGAGCTTTTCGGTTGGGAAGGTTAGTTTGTTGCCACCCACTGCCGTGCGTTGGGTACCCTGCCACACGCGGTAGCCTTGGCTATTAAGCAGTTCTGCACGCGCGGCTTGTGGGCTGGTAGCCGTATAGGAAAGGGTTGCTTGGTCTATTACCGGATTAGGAAAGAGACTCCAGGTTTTTTCCGGCCGGGCACTAGGTAGGCTAGCGAGGCCCGGTGCTGCTACGCTTTGTACCACCAGCGCCGCTAGCTTGGCGTTGTCGGCATCCGTGCGGAATTCAAGGTTGAGTTCTCCATCCGTTACACGCACGGTGCGTACTAAGTCCAAGGCCGTCAAGTCAGCTTTCGCCTCGGCGTAGATATCCAGATTGCTGAGCAACTCTTGGCCTTCCACCAAAACATCAAACTGCCGCACTCGGGGGGCAGTCCAGTAAATCTCAGCCAGTTTAAACGTCAGCCGGTACGTGCCATTGGGTAGAGTAATTGCGTAGCTGAAATTGCCGTAGCGCTCGGTTTGGTACAACACATCATCGGTAGTGCCCGCAATCGGACTTGAGGTCTGATATGTGCTGCCACCCCGGAAATTCCGGTCGCTCTGAAAGCTGATGTGGTTAGCGTCGGTGTAGGCCTCTCCACCAGCGTTTACGGCAAAGACCACCCCGTTGCCCGTTACGGTTAGCTGCACGGTGGTAGTAGCTACGGCGTAGCCTGGCGCCTTGGCCTGCACAACGGCCGAGTAGATACCCGGCGCTAGTCCGGTAGCATCTAGTTGCATGGGCACCTCCTGGCCTAGTGGGTTGGCTACGCCGGTGCTAGCGGGCAGGTGCAGCCAAGCGGGAGAGTTCACCACCGTTAAAGAGTAAGCGGCCGTGCCCGAATGGGACCACAGCAGGTTGAGCACGCCCTTGGTACCGCCCTGAGGGAGTTCTACTGCTAACTGAGGAGAGGAAAAGCGCAATACATTGCTAGGCTGGCGGGTTATTGGCGTGAGATAGGTGGCCTTTTCGGGAATGGCATTGTTATCACGCGCCCCCTGGGCTACCACCAAGTTACTGCCAATAACCTGCGCAAATGGTGCTACAAGTGTGGTAGGCAGGTCGCAGAACTTGCTCCAGATATTAGTGGCTGGGTCATAGGAGAGAATATCTCCGTAGTCTGAGAAGTTGTCGCTGCCTCCTACAATCAGGATCTTGCCATCGAGGGCGATGGTGCCCGGTTCAAAGTGCGAGCGGTTACTTGGTAGATTGGCCAACCTGGTCCAAGCGTTAGTGGCCGGGTCATAAACGTGCAGGAAGGCCCGAATAGAGCGGGTGCCGTCGTGGTCGTTCTGGCCGCCAATGGCGTAGATCTTTCCGCCCACCGTTGCCCCGCCCAAATGATTGCGCGGTTCAGGTAACGGCGCCGCAGTGTGCCACCCGGCGGCAATGTTATTCAGGTCAAGCACGTAATGGTCGCCGGTGTCGGTGCGCCGGTCGGGCAGTAGGCCACCAAAGGCGTGCAAGTGGTGGCCTACTACCGCGGCCGCCCCCGACCCTCGGGGGGCGGGCAGGGGCGGGCCCAAGCTCCATGAGTTGGTTTGGGTATCATACACCTGCACGGCCGATGTTACGGGCCCCGGATGGTTACCCACAAAGCCTCCAATAAGCCAAACCTTTTTGCCTGCCACGGCCACGCCCATGTGCGTCACTGCCAAGGGAGCGGGGGCCAGGTTTATCCAGGTATTTGTAGCTACCTCGTAGCGCTGGGTTAGGTTGGTGCCAATGAGGTTACCATAGTACCCGCCAAATGTGTAGAGTAAACCATCGACGAGGGCACTTTGCCCTTCCTTCCGCTCGTAGTCGACGGCTGCTACCGGTTGCCAGCGGCAGGAGGAGGCCGGAACTGCAGTGCTACGAATAACTTCAATGGCAGCCACGGTGGGCTGATTGACGCTTGCCGAGAAATCCAGGGTCAACTCCCCGTCCAGCACCGCCGTGGTGTACTCTTGTATTTGAGCAGTAGCTGGTGCGCCTGAAGCACTGATATCGTAGTTTACCAACACCGGCCGACCTTCAAGATTTACGCTGAATAGGCGCTGGCCGCGGCCTCCTGGGGCGCCTCCCGGAGCGCCAAAGTATATTTCGGCGAAGTGTAAACGCACTTTATAGGTACCCAATGATACGGGTATATGGTAGCTAAAGCCTCCCCGATCAGTACCCGCGCTACGCTCACTTCGATACAACTCATCATCGGTCGTCTGGCCTACGTCGCCCACAGCCGGATTGGCAAACGAGGTGCCACCCGTATAGTAGCTATCGGCGAGAAATACTTTCTGATCAGGTCCGCTAGTAGTCACTTGACCACCGCCACAATTAATGCGAACGGTGTCACCCGCTGGTGCAAGCCAGAAACTGGTGAGGCCAAGCGGGGTGGGGGAGGGTGGTGTGAGCCGCCCAGCCTCCTCAAAGCTAGTAGCGCAAGCAGGAGCAGCATAGCTAATTGCACTATTGCTCCATCCGGGGGGAATGCCTAGCAGGTATACGCAAGAAACCAATGCGCCCACCAAAGGTGCCCGCCGCGTATGTGAAGCTTTTTTCATACTTCTATAAATGATAGTGGAACCCGACTGCAACGCCTAAAAAGTCAATTTATAAAACTTTAAAAATAAATAGTTGGCTTTAAGGGCGAATGCCGCTAAAAATGGGCAGCTACTCAATCAGTCTATCAGCGTGTGAAGCCCTAAAAAATGCTTTGCTCTCAGCGGATGTTAGCCCATCTGTTTCGTCGTAAATAGTTGGTTTGCTAACGTCTAATAATATAGGGCTAGGGCTTTATTGGTACTACTGCACTCTTTGTTCCAGGATACTCGTGTGGCCAATTCCCCAATTTTTTGTCTTTGTATAATTTTATAAAAAGTTACACAATAAGAACTTTATTACTTTTTAATAAATGTGATTTAATTGAGTGGCGTAATAACTAAAGTAATTAAAGTGTTTATGCTATGTTTATGTAAAATGCTGTTTATTAATAATATATACATTTTAAGGAGCCTTATTGTGGGCGATGTCAATCTATTTTGTCTGTAGGCGGATAGTAATTATTGATGTTGTGCTTTATGAATTTATAGATATGTTTGCCATCGAATAGCTCGAAGGTGTTGGTTTGTGTTTCTTGATTAAGTTCAAATAATGGCTTGATTGATGGGCTTTTCGCGAAGGCCTCATTAGGCAGATGCGCCCTTGAGTACACTGCTTTTTCGCAGAAGAGGGAGCCGCCTACGCCTCGAGCTAATTTTAGGACTTTCTGGTGTTTGTTGGCATTCGCTAACAGCAGCAAATTCCTGCCTGCTCTCTTCCCAACCTATTCTTTCAACAAAATTTTTTGCGTGTGAATTACCGAATAACGAGGGTGCTTCTGGTACTACTGATGTGGAGTGGCCTCCTGGGCGGGGTACCGGGT
>NZ_SRKZ01000015.1 GCF_004745865.1 Hymenobacter wooponensis
GGTATATATAATCGCAATTAAATGCAATGGAGCATAATACTTATTACGGGTAAGAATTGTACTTTTGACCTATGGTGATGCAGTGTCAAAAATGCGGAAAGGCGTACGAGCCAAAGCGTCGAGGGGGTAAATTCTGTTCGACTTCATGCCGGGTGGTGCAGCACCAGCTCGTCAAGCGGGGCCGCCTCTACGTGAATCCGAACACGGGCGACGAGGTGTACTTGGCGAACAAGCTGGCCACGATTGAGCGGACCGCGCAGCAGACCTTGGTGGCCGTGCAGGACCTACCCGCTGAACAAGCGCTGGTGGAGTTACGCAAGCTCGTGCAAGGATGGGCTGGGGTAGCGCAGAACAGTGTTATCGAGCGCATCCTACGGCACGACCGGAAGGAGCGCGAGACCAACTATGAAGCCTACCGAGCGCGAACAGGTCTGTATTAGCGTTAGTGTAAGCGTTAGTGTGCCTCGTTTAGCGTAAGTAATAAGCGTAAGCAATTCCTTTTAATATGCCTCTTAGCGTAAGTAATAAGCGTAAGCGAACGGTGCAGGATAAACACCGGTATAACCCACTATACCGGACTACGTCCGGTGTGGGGCCTGCAGCCTGCTCTACGCGGTTTGAGTTCTTTCTTTCTCTTTTGTTCCCCACTGCCCCATGCCCTATGCCATCCTACGCGTAGAGAAAATTAAGACCGCTCAGCAAGGCGCCGCCCGCACGGCGCACAACTACCGTCTGCGCGAAACGCCCAACGCAGACGCTGAACGCAAAGACCTTAACCACGAGTATTTCAACCCCGCCCAGCGTAACTATTGGGAGCTGGCTACCGAGCGCATTCAGGAGGCCGGAGCCAAGGTGCGACCGGATTCAGTGCGAGCGATGGAAGTAATTCTAACGGCCAGCCCGGAGGTATTCAAGAAGGATGCTCAGGGGCAATCGGTGGACATGCGGGGAAGCAAGTGGGCGGAGGCCAATGTTGCATTTCTCCAAGCTAAGTTTGGCAAGGAGAATGTGGTTGCGATGAGCTTGCACCAGGACGAGCTAACGCCGCACTTTCAAGCTATCGTGGTGCCTATCACGGCAGACGGGCGGCTCTCGGCAAAGGATTTGTTTAACCCGAAGACCTTGCGCGCTCTACAAACCGAGTACGCCCAGGCCATGAAGCCGTTCGGACTGGAGCGGGGAGTGGAGCATAGCCGAGCCAAGCATGAGACGATGCGCCACGTGTACGGGGCCCAGGAGCGCAGCCGGGGCGAAGTAGGGGAGCTAAGCACCCCGATGCCCGCCCAGCGCCTGAGCATTGAGGGGCCGGGGCCGCTTGACCTGGTGAATCTGAGCCGGTGGAAAGCTGAGCAGGAGGCGAAGCTGAACGCGGAACTGACCCGGCAACTCGCTGCGGCCAACGAACGGGCCGAGAAGGCGGCTAAGATTGCGCAGGACAGCAGCACGGCCCGCGACCGAGCGCAGACCCTGCGCCGGCAATTGGCGAGCGTAGAGGGCACGAAAGCGACCGCGTTGGGGGAGCGGGACTTCTTCCAGGATGCGGCCACGCGGGCGGCCGTGTGGGCGGCCCAGGGAGAAACCCCACCAGCAGAGGTACTGGCTTTAGGTAGCCAGGTGCGGGCCGAGGAACAAGCCAAGCTGGAAGACCAGGTAGCGCAGCTCTTGAAAGCGCCCATGCGGAAGGTGAGTGACCTAACCGAGCAGTTGCGTCGTCTGCCGGGCTACGACTACCAGCAGGACCCGGACACCAAACGCAGCCAGCTCCGCCACCTCGAGACCGGAAGCCGGTTTGCGCTGGGCGAACTGAAGCCAGGGGGAGTACCACTGAAGCAAGCGTATGAGCAGGCCGTGCAACGCACCCAGCAGCGAGACCTAGTCCGAAGTAGAGAGCAAAGCCGAGATGGTGGAATGAGCATTTGAAAAGAAGTTAGTCTGCGAACGGCGCGACGGTGGTTACGAAGTGGCAACAGGAATTGCATTCCTGTTGCCTACTTCGTAAGAGTTAAGAGCGGTTTTTTGAAGTGTTCTGATAATCAGCAAGTTATGAAGGTTGGAGTTTTAACTTCTAAAACACCTGTTTTAGAAGTTAAAACTCTCAGTAAAAAAATAATTGTACTTTTTTTATAAAGCCATTTGTTAGAGACATTAAAAAAAGCCTAGAAGTAAAACTTATAGTTTTACTTCTAGGCAGTTAAAATAAAACTATAAGTTTTAAGAAGATACAACCAAAAGTTTTACTTTTGCCCTCATCAGGTAAAACTTTACGTTTTACTTAACGCTCAAAATTCATGCTTTTATGGCTTCTCCTGATTGGTATAAGAAACTCACAGACTACCCTTCGAATAAGCAAAATCCGTTCTTGGAACAGACCATAGCAGAGATGAAGGTTAGTGTAAAGCGTCAGACCATACGCCCTAGAAAGGGCAGTGGAGGGGACGCCAGCTTAATGGTCGTAGATAGCCTAGGAGAGCAACATGCTAGTGCTACTTTCATTCGGGAGATTGAAGTAGACCAAGGGCAATTCACCAAGATTTACCATGATGGTTTAGCTATGCGCAGTGGCCTAAGCGCAAGAGGCAAAAAGGTCTTCGAATATGTTTGTCATCAACTAGAACCGGGCAAAGGCACCATTCACTTTATGCTATCTCAATGCATGGAGTTTACAGGATATAAGTCCAAAGCAAACGTAATCAGTGGTTTAGGCGAGTTGTTAGAAGCTGATATTATTGCTCGTAGCACCGAATCCAGCCTGTATTTCATCAACCCCATTGTCATGTTTAATGGCAATCGACTTACCTTCGCTAAGAGCTACATTAAGAAGAAGTTAGTGGAAAAAGGGAAGCAGCAGCTTGAATTTGGTTTTACTCCTTTCGACACGCTACGCGAATTAGACCGCTCTGAATAAGCGACAATGAAAAAGACCGAAATAAGCTCACGTGATGCCTTTCGCATGAGAATGGCAGGCCAACTAGCCGAGAACATCTCTCAGCAACTAGGACAACCAGTCCCACAAAGGCTTCAAACACTAATTGCTCATTTTCAGACTAATAGACTATCTGCTGACCAGTTCAAAATGCTATTAGAAGACTGGGACAACGAACTGGACAGTAAAGGAGATTAATGCTTCCTTTGTGGCATGGTAAAAGAATACAAATCAGCCTTGGGTAAAGTCTATCTTACAATTGAGACAGACACGGAAAACCGCTGGATTTTCACCGACTGGCAAGGGTATTTGACGGCTGAGAACATCAAAGTTGGGGCAAAGGCCTACGTTGACGCCCTGGCAAAAGCGGGTTTTTCGTGTGTGCTCAACGATACTCGTTCCGTGCGGGGGCCCTGGGACCACTCGATGGAGTGGGTGCTGAATGAATGGGCGCCTAGTGCGGCCCGGGCCGGGTTGCGTCACTTCGCCATGATTACCACCCCGGAAACCCTGGCGGATAGCTCAAACGCGACGTTCTACGCGCAGCTCACCGCCTTTGAGGCCCAACTGTTTGATAACATGGCGGATGCGCGCGACTGGTTACGGCAACAGTGCAGCTAGCCATCCGTATTTCTCTTTCACGCTCACCCTACGCTTATGGATACGGAGGAAGACGACCAGGCCCAGCGCCGGGCCATTGTCGCACAAGCCATTGCCAATGTACGCGCCCGTGGCCTTGAGCCCCATCCCCAGGTGTTAGCCCTTTACGAACGATACGCCGCCGGCGAAATCATGCGTGATGAGGTACAGGCGGTTATGCAAGCCCGAGCAGCCGCCATTGAGCAGGGCAATAGGGAACAAAAGGGGAAAAGGGACTAGCTTTGGGGGCTGTTTGAAGCGCAACCGGCTCTGCTGAGGAGCAACCGGCCAGGAATAAAGCAGCCCACAGACACACGTCTGAACGCCTCCTCGACGCATAGGCCGGTACCTAGCGAGGAGGCGTTTTGCTGTTCACTCCCAAGCGCACAGGCCAGCCAATACTCTGCTGACAGCTGCGCAGCCATTCCTCCGCTTCCTGCACGTGGTGAAATATCTGCAGCTCTATTTCGCCGACGACCGGCTCGGGAAAGGTCAGGCTTAAAATATCATGCCCTCTATCAGCCTGCACCACATGGGCCACGTAGCGCAACCCCAACTGCAGGGCATAAGGAAGCCAAGCCCGCTCTAACCATTCCACGGAATCAAACCACGAGCCGTGCAAGCCGACGTTGTCGTTGAGCAAGAAAGGACAGTGAAACGGCCCTGCTTTCATCAAGTAGTTATCGGCCCCGCGCATAGCTTCAATCGCATCCACGTGCCCAGTCCAGGTCGCCCGTATCCACTGGTCGGCTTCCTCAAACGTGAGCGTGCACCGACTGCCATCGGTGTCTTCTAAGAAATTAATCAGCATAGTTCGCACAGTAAATGCGAGCTAATATATCCCCGTCTGCTAGTTATTCCCCGTTCCGGGGATAGGTTTTCGGGCATGACCACGCCACACTGTCTGGTCGTATAGACCCCCTATGACTGCTCCTCATCCCCAGCAACTACTCACGCAGAAAATAGCTACCACGGCCCTAGCTTACTACCGCCAGCTAGAGCCCCTTCCGCCAACAGCCCTGGAGCTGGCTACGTGGTTTGATGCGTTAGCCGCGCCTACTCGGCTGCAAATGCATACGCTCGGGCTGCAGGCCTGCCTGCGTTTGCCCGTTTTTAAACGCTACGTCTTAGAAAAGCGAGGGTATTCCATGCCCGCATACATGGGCCTGCACTTAGCGCCTGACGAACTGGTGCAGTGGGTGGATGACGACGAAGCGAGGACGTAAGCGAAGCAGCTTATTTTAGCATATAACAAAAATGAAATATATACTAAAATGGGCCTTGTAGGGCCTATATGACCAGACAGTGTGGCGTGGTCATGCCCGAAAACCTATCCCCGGAACGGGGAATCCTACTGGGGCTGGTTATACACGTCGGGTAGTATTTGGGGGGCATCGCGTAGGGCACAGACCTCTTCCCAGCTGAGTTCGCCCGCTACATACTGCCCATAGAGGCGATGCACATAGGGAGTGGCCTTTTTGACCAGGTCTGGGTTAGTAGCTTTTATTTGTCGGAGCACGTTGGCCCGTTCTGCAGGGGTTTGGGCGTTAGGACCAAATTTGGGGTTGTACGACATAGCAATAGCCTACGGAAAACCGGTTTACAGTACAGCTCTTTCCTCGCAACAGGTTTATTCTTCTCTTCCTTCCTACCCGATTACCGCTGTATAAAGGTATATATAATCGCAATTAAATGCAATGGAGCATAATACTTATTACGGGTAAGAATTGTACTTTTGACCTATGGTGATGCAGTGTCAAAAATGCGGAAAGGCGTACGAGCCAAAGCGTCGAGGGGG
>NZ_SRKZ01000001.1 GCF_004745865.1 Hymenobacter wooponensis
ACGACGGGATCCTGCTGCGGCCGGGCCAGACGCTGATCCAGGGGGCACAGGTGTTCAACATGGTCTACAACACGCAGCTGGTGGGCAACACGGTGGAGAACGTGGAGGCGGCGGCCAACACGGGGGCGCCGGCTTACATCGGGCTGCTGCCCTACCAGTACGGGGTGAGCCAGACGCTGGGCACGGCCGCCATTGGCGTCGAAATCCGGGATAACGTACTCCAAGGACGAGGTGGGGCCTACACACCTTCCTATGCCAATAACAACCAATTGGGCATGGAAGGCTACTATAACTTCTTCCTAGCCCAGTACATCGGTAGCATCAGCACTATCCCTATCACTCTCGGCACGATATTTCAAAACAACACGGCCCGCGACTGCTCTAATGCATACTACCTGAGCTCGGGGATTCATAACACGCTGCTGTGCTCAACCACGCTGCGCAACGTGGGTAAATTGGTAGATGATCGGAAGCTTGCGAACAGTACGCAGGCTTCCGTAAACACTGTTTCTGAATGTACCGCCCCCACCTCCGGGCCAGACAAAAGCCGACAACGGCCCGTAGCCGATCCGAAAACCAATGCCCCCATTCCGCGCAATGGCGGTGCCACCCGGGTAGTGCCGCTAACGGGCTTCGCCTATGATGGCGTCCTGACTGGGTTTACTATTACGGCGTTGCCGCTGGCTTCGCAGGGGACGTTGTATTTGGGCAGCGTGCCAGCCGCTCAGAATGCTCCGCTATCGGTTGAGCAAGGGGCTATGCTAAGCTTCGAGCCTCGCAATGGCTACACGGGTGATGCAGTATTTACTTATACCTCAGCTGATAACCAGGGTATGGTAAGTCTGGAAGCAAACTTTGTAATTCCGGTAACCAATCCGCTGCCCGTAGAGCTAACGCAGTTCACGGCAAAAGCCCGGAACGCTGATGCCGTCTTGACCTGGACGACTGCCTCAGAGCTACACAACCGCTACTTTGCCGTAGAGCGCAGCTTCGATGCTAGCCGTTTCCAACGGGTGGGAACCGTGCAGGGCGCCGGCACCACTGCTACGGGAGCCACCTATAGCTTCGTGGACGCCAATGTACCTGGCCTAGTTCAGGGCCCGGTTTACTACCGCCTCAAGCAAGTTGATTATGATAGCACCGCGACGTATAGCGCCGTGCGCGCCCTCACCTTTGCGCGGTCGGCACCGATAACCCTGAGTGTTTACCCCAACCCAACCGTTAATCAGCTTCACGTTCTGCTGCCAACTGCCGGAGCTCGCCTCACAGTATATTCGGCTACTGGCCTAGTAATACTAGACACGCGCACTGACACAACGGAAGGAGCGCTTGACGTGGAACAACTGCCCGTGGGCAGCTATTTGCTAATGGTTCAACCCGACCGCGGCGCGCAGATGCACCACCAGTTTATCAAAGAGAAGTCGTAAGAGTAAAGCAGATAGCAAGAGCCCGAAAAGGCGCGGTTAACTTATCCGCGCCTTTTCGGGCTCTTGCTATTTAACCAAAGGCAAAAGAGGCCTAATAGCGTAGCTTCAAGTATTTGCGCACCAGTCCTTACCAGTGTCTGTGTCAAGGGCTCCCAACCATTACAGTCTCATGGCATCTCAACTACAATCCTGTGCATCCCTTTATATATCAGTTACTTGTCAACATCACACCACCCAAGTCATATCGGTAAGCAGGCCTAGCAGAAGGCATTAGTGCAAGTAAACAGTAGAGGGCAAACGGCTTTTTATACTTTCCTGTCATAGTTTGACTATTGTAATATTCTATAAAAAACTAGAATTATATCTAGCAAACATCCAAGCTATTTTCTACTTTAGCCATGCAAATTCGTGGTGATGGTATGGGAGACGTATGGGGTTACCGTTGTAGGCCACACTAGGTGCGGCTAACGCAGAATTACCAGCGGCTTCCACTCAAACCATCTACTACTTCTCACTGGCTATGGCCTACTGCAAGAAGTCAAGCCAGTACCTGCCAACACTTATCTAATCATACATTATAGAAGCGGCGGACAATATGTGCTGCCCAACGAAAGCACGCTATTAAAGAACGAACCTCTACTTCAGCTACGCTCTCGTAGCTCTGACGCTACCATGTAAACGGGGTAGACAAGCCTGGTGCTACCCACGGCCAGCGGCCTAGCAGGCCCTTTTCTGACAGAACGACTCCTCACTTAAGGGCACCATAAGGTAGCTGGCTGCGGATTTGCGCCCAAAGTTCTGCCTAGCCCCCCGAGAGGCAACCTACCCACCCTCATTTATTGGTACCTATGGACCTAAACTTTTACCTAAAAGCGAGGCATTGGAGAAGCCGCTTTCTCTTGTTTATAATGCTGGCCTTTCCCTTCGGGGTTTTAAGCCCTCACTCCATTAAGGCCCAATCATCGGGCAGCAAGCCAGGAGTTGGGGGCAACGCCCAAGGGGAAAAACCGGGAAACAAAAAGGCCAAGCTTCCTCCCGAGAATCTGGGGGCAGTTATGCTGGCTAACGCGCAGTATAACTTCTCTTTTTCGAAAAGCGGGTTAAAAAACGTGAGTTTGGGCAACCCTACTTCCTTGCAATTTGGGCCCGATGGTCGGCTGTATGTATCCCAGCAAAATGGTATCATCAAGGCCTTTACCATTGTACGAGCAGGCCCCGGTGACTATACCGTTAGTGCAACCGAAACGATTGACCTGATCAACACTATTCCCAACCATAACGACGACGGCAGCCTCAATACTCAGGTTACTACGCGCCAGGTAACGGGCATTCTGGTGGTAGGCACTGCCACTAGCCCTATTCTATACGTGTCGTCGAGCGACAGCCGCATTGGCGGACCGGATGGGGACTTCAACCTTGATACGAACTCGGGCATTGTCTCGCGGCTTACCCGTACGGGCAGCACCTGGAGCAAGATGGACCTAGTGCGGGGCCTACCCCGTTCGGAGGAAAACCACTCGGTGAACGGTATGCAGCTGGATGCTACCAAAAACACCCTGTATCTAGCCGTTGGCGGGTTTACCAATGCCGGCGGACCCTCCACCAACTTCGCCTATATCAATGAGTATGCCCTATCGGCTGCTATTCTGTCTATCAATCTAACGGCTATTGATGCATTGCCCACCAAGGGCAGTGGCACCACTACTTATAAGTATGACCTGCCAACGGTAAACGACCCCACCCGAACCAATAACCCCGATGGCACCGACGTGAACGATCCATTTGGGGGAAATGATGGCCTAAACCAAGCCAAAATAGTGGCCGGTGGCCCCGTTCAGGTGTATTCGGCCGGGTACCGCAACCCCTACGATTTGGTAATTACGAAAACCCCGGGCAAAGCGCGCCGCATGTATACCATTGATAACGGGGCGAATCAGGGATGGGGGGGCTACCCGGACAAAGAAGGGTCTCCGGACGTGACCAATAAGTACTTGACTAACGAACCCGGCTCTACCGTTCCCAGCACGAATGAAGGCGTGGTAAACAACCTGGATAACCTAGAGTACATCGGCAACTTAGACACGTATATTCCGGGCAGTCACTACGGCGGCCACCCCAACCCCATTCGGGCCAACCCTGCGGGCGCGGGGCTTTACGTGCACAATGGTACCTCCGGCACGTGGCGTTCCAGTAAAACCGGCACCACCCCATTGCCGCAAGACTGGCCTCCAGTACCCCAGGCCCACCCCATTGAAGGTGACTTTCAGATGCCAGGGGTAGGCGATACGTCGCCCCTGACGTTCACCAACTCAACTAACGGCTTGGCGGAATACACGGCTTCTAACTTTAGCAACGCCCTGAAGGGTACCCTGTTGGCCTGCAGCTACGATGGCAGCATCTACAAAATCACCTTAACCGAGGATGGCACCGGCGTTACCAATCCGAAAGCTGCGGCCGACAAGGTCAATCAGGATCTGCCCTTTGCTTCCAACTTCGGCTCTATCCCGCTGGACGTAACGACGCAGGGAGATACCGACATCTTCCCGGGTACGGTGTGGGCGGCCACATACGGCTCAAACACCATCACCGTATTCGAGCCCCAAGACTTTCTGGTCTGCACTGGCCTGTACAACAGCGCCGACGACGACAATGATGGGTACACAAATGCGGATGAAATTGACAATGGCTCACAGCCCTGCTCGGCGGCAAGCGTACCGACGGATACAGACAAGGACTTGATTTCTGACCTCAATGATCCGGACGATGACAATGATGGCCTAGCCGACAACGTGGACCACTTCGGAATTGACGCAAATAATGGACTCTCTACCAGTATGCCCGTACGGTATGAGCTGCTCAATAACTACCCAGGCACTGGGTTTTACGGCGTAGGCTTTACCGGGCTGATGGTAAGCGGTACCAACGACTATTTCGATTTATACGAAGACAAAAACCTGATTCCGGGAGGTACTGCCGGCGCTTTCACGGTGGTGAATGTTTCCGCGGGCGATGCGCTGGGTGCCCTCAACAACCAGGAGAATGCCTTTCAATTTGGAGTGAAGGCGGGTGTTGCTACCGGGCCATTTACGATCAAAAGTCGCCTCCTAGGCCCCTTCTTCAACGGTCAGACGCCAGTAAACAACCAGTCGCAGGGTATTTATATCGGCAATGGCGACCAAGACAACTACTTAAAGATTGCCCTGGTTGCGAATGGGGGCCTGGGCGGCATCCAGCTAGTGTATGAAAAGGCAGGCAGCGTGGTGCTCAACACAACGTACGCCCTCCCCGCTGGTATTCCTTCTTCAACCTTGGACTTGGTGCTGGCCGTAAATCCCTCCACAGGCACAGTACAGCCCAAGTACTCAGCCAATGGTGGCTCGCTGGTTAACCTAGGCTCGCCTATTACACTGAGCGGAGCTCTGCTGACTATCCTACAAAGCAACCAAGCGCTAGCAGTAGGGCTTATTGCTACCAGCCGGGGCGCGACGCCTTTCACCGCCACTTGGGACTTTATCTACGTCACGGCAGATGAGGCCTTAACGGCGGTTTACCGGCTCAATGCGGGTGCCGATGCGCTGATGACGTCGCTGGGCTCGTTCACGGCCGATCAGTACTTCACGCCAACTCCCGGTAACAGTTACGCCAGCAGCGCCACTATTGCCGGCACCAATGACGCTGCCCTCTACCAAACCGAGCGCTACGGAACCGCAGGTAGCTTTAGCTACGCTCTGCCCGTGGCCAACGGCAGCTACCGGGTAGTGCTGCACTTTGCGGAGCTGTACTGGACCGCCGCCGGCCAGCGCGTGTTCGATGTGAGCTTGGAAGGGGCCCGCGTGCTCGACAATTACGACATCGTGAAGAAAGTAGGAGCCTTCACGGCCACCACCGAAACCTTCACCACTACCGTTGCGGACGGTACGCTCAACCTGCTATTTAGCGGCACTGCCGCCGATGGAGGCGTTGATCAACCCAAGGTGTCGGCAATTGAAGTCTACTCGAATACTCCCTCCGTTAACCGGCCGCCGGTGGTGGCTACTCCTATTCCGGATCAGGTAGCCACCATAAACACGGCATTCAGCTACGCAGTACCGGTTAGCACATTTGCCGATGCAGACCTGGATCCGCTGACGTATACGGCCACGCTCAGCACAGGCCTAGCCCTGCCCAGCTGGCTCACCTTCACGGCCAGCACGCGCACCTTCAGCGGCACGCCCCCGGCCGGCAGCCCCGCCAGCCTAACCCTGCGCGTTTCGGCCAGCGACGGCAAGGGCGGCTCCGCCCTCGACGACTTCCTGCTCACCATTACGGCGGCTACGCTGGCTCCCGTGTACCGTATCAACGCTGGGGGTGACCAACTGCCTACTTCGCTCGGGACATTCGCCGCCGACTATTATTATTCTGCTGCCACGAGCTACGTGTACACCACTACCTCCCCCATTGCCGGCACTACCGACGACGCGCTGTACCAGACGGAGCGCAGTTCTAGTACCAACCAAGGTAGCTTCACTTATGCCCTGCCCGTTCCGAATGGCACGTACCGGGTGGTGCTACACTTTGCCGAAACCTGGTGGACCGCCGCTAACCAGCGCGTGTTTGATGTGAGCCTGGAAGGGGCCCGTGTGCTCGACAATTACGACATCGTGAAGAAAGTAGGAGCCTTTACCGCTACCACCGAAACCTTCACCACTACCGTTGCGGATGGTACGCTCAACCTGCTATTTAGTGGCCTAGCGGGGGATGGCGGGATAGACCGCCCCAAAGTCTCGGCCATTGAGGTGTTTTCCACCACGGCGGTCGGGAATCGGGCCCCACTGGTTGCTACCTCCATTCCAAACCAAGGAGCCACAACGGGCACAGCTTTCACCTACACCTTTCCCGCGGCTACTTTCTGGGATGCAGACCTGGACCCGCTGACGTACACGGCCACGCTCAGCACAGGCCTAGCCCTGCCCAGCTGGCTCACCTTCACGGCCAGCACGCGCACCTTCAGCGGCACGCCCCCGGCCGGCAGCCCCGCCAGCCTGACGTTGCGCGTTTCGGCCAGCGACGGCAAGGGCGGCTCCGCCCCCGATGACTTCCTGCTCGCAATTGCCGGCTCTAACTGGACCCCGCTGCTGCGGGTGAATGCCGGGGGCAGCCAGCTAACAACGTCGATGGGCAGCTTTGCCGCCGACCAGTATTATACCGCAGCCAACAGCTACGTGTACACCACTACTTCCCCCATTGCCGGCACTACCGACGACGCACTGTACCAGACGGAACGCAGCTCCAATGTCAACCAGGGCAGTTTCACGTACTCTATGCCCGTAGCCAACGGCACGTACCGGGTGGTGCTACACTTCGCCGAGCTATACTGGTCGGGTACTGGCAAACGGATTTTCGACGTGAGCTTAGAAGGAACCCAGGTACTCGATAATTACGACATCGTGAAGAAAGTGGGCGCCTTTACCGCTACCACCGAAACCTTTACCACTAGTGTAGCCGACGGCGCACTTACGCTCTACTTCAGCGCCTTGGCTAATGATGGCGGAATAGACCGGCCCAAGGTTTCCGCCATTGAAGTGTACTCCACTGCTCCCGCTAGCGCCCGCACAAGCAGCGTAGCCACGTCTATGTTGCACACAGATGAAACCGTAACGAAGGCCGAGGGCGCAACCTCCGTCACGGTTTACCCCACCCCCACCCGCGACGGGCGCCTACACCTGCGCCTGCCCGCAACTGGGCCGGGCTTCCGCTCTTACCAACTCTACTCTGCCCTTGGCCAACAGCTGGCTACTGGCCTACTACCGGCCGCAGCCGGAGACACGGTACCACTAGACCTGAGTTCCTACTTGCGTGAGCCCGGCGTGTACATGCTGCGCCTGATAGGCCCAGGGGCGAACCTACCCCTCAAACTCGTCAAAGAGTAGGTACTCCGCCTGCGGCGCTACCAAGCCCCTGGCCTGCTAGGCCACTCAGTCTCTGGCTCAGCTATACCCATCTACAAGCTGCGTCGCAACCGCCAGGGTTGCGACGCAGCTTGTGGTTCTGCCCTAATCACCCCTACTCCTTCCATAACCTATGAAAAACGCCTTCTCCTGGCGCACTCATCCTAAGGGATTGTATCGCCCTCTGCTAGTGCTGTGGCTGCTGTTGATGCCGCTGTTGAGTCAGGCCCAAAGCGCGGGCTGGACCTTAGCGACGCCATCCAACACCCCCAAGTGGGTAGGGTTTAGCGTGATGATCAACAATAAGATGTACGTGTTTTCGGGGTTTGATAACAGCGCTGTTCACACTACCGCCAAGTGCGAAGTCTACGACCCGGCCACCAACGCGTGGGCGTACCTAGCGGACATGCCCTATCCGGTAACGCACGCTGGCATTACCGTGGATGGCACGAAGGTATATGTAGCCGGGGGCTTCTTGGGCGGGTTGGTAGGAGACCCCAATTCCGACCTGCTACAGGTGTATGACGTGCCCACTAACTCGTGGAGCCTGGGCCCCAAGCTACCGAGCCGGAGCGGCGGCAATGCGCTGGTGCGGGTAGGCCGGAAGCTACACTCCTTCGGGGGCCTGCTGGATGACCGGCAAACCGGAGCCAACGTCCATTACGTGCTAGACCTAAGCAATTTGGCCGCCGGCTGGACAACGGCGGCCCCCATGCCTGATGCTCGCTGCCACTTTGCCACGGCTCATGTGGGGGGGAAGATTTATGCCATGGGCGGGCAGGTCGGCCACGATGGGCCCTACAATGACGTGAGCTACGTGCAGGCCTACGACCCAGCGACGGATACCTGGACGCGGCTACACGATATGCCCTACATCCGCTCACACAGTGAGCCGGCCACCTTTGTGGTGGATGGCAAAGTGATGCTGGTGGGTGGCCGCAGTGGCCGCCCCAACGGCTTCGACAACGTACTCAACAACGTTACTACCTACAACCCTGCCACCGACACCTGGACTGAGCAGGCCCCGCTGCTGGATCATTTATTTGGCCCCGCCGCGGAAGCAATCGGTAATGTGCTGATTGTTTCAAATGGCGGGCTAAACCAGGCCACTAACCCCCAGACTACCACGCGCAAGCGCGACCTGCCTCGTACCCCCAACAACATCATTGGCTTTGCGCCGGGTAAGCTAACCCTAACTGCCGCGGCAGGGGCGGCGGTGAGCAAGCAGGCTTTATTATGGGCCTTCAGCGGCACCCCAGGTTATACCATTGATGTGAGTACCCTGCCTAGCTGGCTCAGCGTGAGCCCAGCGGCCGGAACCATTGACTTGCTGGGAGGCACTGAGGTTAAAGTTACTGCTTCAACGGCAGGCCTCAGTGCCGGCACCTACTCGGCTACGGTTAGGGCCAAGGCCACTGGCTACCCCGATGCCACGCTGGAGGTAGCCCTCACGGTGCTGGGGGGCAAGCCTAAACTGCTGTACCTGTACGGCAGCATTCCCCCATCCATTCATGACATGCGGTTGGCTGACACTGGCAACCAGGGCATGTCTCAATTCAACCAATTGCTAAGCGAAACAGGGTTTAGCGCAGTAGAGGCTCTTGATGCATCCGTAACGCTCGATGTCGCCACTCTCAGCACGTATAAGGTGCTTATCCTGGGATCTAACAACCGTCGGTTCAGCGCCGCCGAAAAAGCAGCCGTGGCAAGCTGGGTAAACAGCGGAGGTGGCCTACTGGCTTGGTCAGACGCGGCCTTTGGCTGGGAAAATGGCGGCCTCAACAGCACCGTGGGCGCCGCCAGCGACAATGACCTGACCGACCAGTTCGGCATGCACTTTCTGCGCGACAACGGGCTGAGCGTATTTACCCTAAATCAGTGGAGCCAGAACCACTACATCAACCGCTTCAATAAAAACGGCGGCATTACCATTGAAGCGGAAGGAGTCAGCCCCGTGCGCACCAGCGCGCCAGCTACCATATTGGCTGGCTTACCAACGGGTAAGGCCCAGCTTAATAGCTTAGACGGCCCCGTGACGGCGGCCGACGCCGCCCTGGCAATTGCGAAGGTTGGCCAAGGGCGCGTGGTGGGTTTCTTTGACCGTAATGCCTTTTGGAACGCGGGCGAGGGCACCTATTTAAGTCGGGTTGATAACCGGGTATTTGCCCAACGCATACTGCAGTGGGCGGCCGGCGCTGATGACGGCGAAACACTGGCCCCGAAAGTTGTTAACCCCATTGCCGATGTAACGGTGCAGAAAGGCAGCGCCCCCACCCAGATTCCCTTGGCTGGTGTATTTACCGACAACGGCGGTGTTAGTAACCTTCAGTTTAGCGTTGTGGGCAACTCTGACCCAAACGTAATCCGCACGTCAATTAACGGCTCTACCCTAACGCTTACCTATGAGCCTACCCTTTTAGGTGCCAGCGATATAGTGGTGCGGGCTACGGATGCCGAAGGGCTGTGGGTAGAAGATACGTTCCGGGTTATTATTAATCCTTCCAATCCCAGCACGGCTACCTACCGGCTAAATGCGGGTGGGGGTGCGTTGAGCACAGCCCTGGGCAGCTTCGCCGCCGACCAGGGCTACTCCGCCGCCACCAGCTACGTGTACACTACTACCTCCCCCATCGCCGGCACCACCGACGACGCCCTCTACCAGAGCGAGCGTAGCTCCAGCACCAACCTGGGCAGCTTCACCTACGCCCTGCCCCTGCCCAACGGCACCTACCAGGTCGTGCTGCACTTCGCCGACATCTACTGGAGCAGCCCCGGCCAGCGCGTGTTCGACGTGAGCCTGGAAGGCCAGAAGGTGCTCGACAACTACGACATCATCCGCAAGGTGGGCCCCTTCACGGCCACCACCGAGACGTTCACCACCACGGTCTCGGATGGGGTGCTGCACCTGCTGCTGAGCGCCCTGGCCAGTGAGGGTGGCGTGGACCGGCCCAAGCTCTCCGCCCTCGAAGTGTATGCCACCGCTCCCAACAGCAATCAGGCCCCGGTGGCTAATGCAGGCCCCGACCAGAGCCTGCGTTTGCCCGCTACTAGCACGAGCCTTGCTGGCTCAGGCACGGACCCAGACGGCTCAATCAGCGCCTACCGCTGGAGCCAAGTTAGCGGGCCAAACACAGCCAGCTTCAGCAGCCTGACCGCCCCTTCACCTACCGTTAGTGGCCTAGTAGCTGGTAGCTATGTCTTTAGTTTGGTAGTTACAGACAATCAGCAAGCCAGTAGCGCGGCTGATTTGGTCACGGTCTCGGTAATTTCTGACGCTAACACAGCCCTTTACCGTCTCAACAGCGGAGGCGGGCAATTAACTACGTCGCTGGGCACTTTTGCCTCCGACCAGTATTATGGCTCGAGCAACACCTATACTGTCACCACCCCTATTGCGGGCACTACCGACGATGCGTTGTACCAGACCGAGCGCTACGGCAACAATGGCCTACTAACGTATGCTTTACCCGTAACCAACGGCACCTACCGGGTGGTGCTACACTTTGCTGAAAACTGGTGGACCGCCGTAGGCCAGCGCGTCTTCGACGTGAGTATGGAGGGCGCGAAGGTGCTTGATAACTTCGACATCTTCCGCAAGGTCGGGCTCAATACAGCCACTACTGAAACGTTCACCGCCACGGTTGCTGACGGCACCCTAAACATCTTGCTTAGCTCATTAAGCAGCGACGGCGGAGTAGATCAGCCGAAGGTGGCGGCAATTGAGGTTCTGTCGGCCGGAACCAACCAAGCCCCGGTGGCTAATGCAGGCCCCGACCAGAGCCTGCGTTTGCCCGCTACTAGCACGAGCCTTACTGGCTCGGGCTCGGACCCAGACGGCTTAGTCAGCGCTTACCGTTGGAGCCAGGTTAGCGGGCCAAACACGGCCAGCTTCAGCAGCCTGACCGCAGCTACGCCCACCGTTAGTGGCTTAGCGGTTGGCACATATGTTTTTAGCCTAGTAGTCACCGATAATCAACAGACTCCTAGTACCGCCGACCAAGTTACGGTCTCGGTAATTTCTGGCACGGGAGGAACAGTAGTATACCGGCTAAATGCGGGTGGGGGTGCGTTGAGCACAGCCCTGGGCAGCTTCGCCGCCGACCAGGGCTACTCCGCCGCCACCAGCTACGTGTACACTACTACCTCCCCCATCGCCGGCACCACCGACGACGCCCTCTACCAGAGCGAGCGTAGCTCCAGCACCAACCTGGGCAGCTTCACCTACGCCCTGCCCCTGCCCAACGGCACCTACCAGGTCGTGCTGCACTTCGCCGACATCTACTGGAGCAGCCCCGGCCAGCGCGTGTTCGACGTGAGCCTGGAAGGCCAGAAGGTGCTCGACAACTACGACATCATCCGCAAGGTGGGCCCCTTCACGGCCACCACCGAGACGTTCACCACCACGGTCTCGGATGGGGTGCTGCACCTGCTGCTGAGCGCCCTGGCCAGTGAGGGTGGCGTGGACCGGCCCAAGCTCTCCGCCCTCGAAGTGTATGCCACCGCTCCCAACAGTAACCAGGCACTGAAGGTTAGTTCGGCTACAGCGGAGCAGCACCTGGCCGCCAAGGTTGATAAGAACGAAGCGCTTCAGGTAGAGCTATATCCCAACCCAACCCAAGATGGACGGCTGTGGCTACGCGTACCGCCGACGGTGGGCCCGCTCTCGTATCAGCTTTACTCAGCCTTAGGCCAGCGCCTAACTCAAGGCTCTCTGACGGCCGGGTCGGCGTCTCAGACTACCTTACCTCTGGAGCTAGGCCAGTACCTCACTCAGCCTGGCGTATATATGCTCCATCTATTAGGCCCTAGTTTGCACCGCCAGCTAAAGGTGGTTAAACAGTGATTCTAGCTCACGAGTAGCTACTCTAGCTAACAGCCCGGCAATAGCTGGTAAAGAAACCAACCCTGTTACCTAGGTAAGTTGAGAGGTCAACTAGAAGAATCTGACTAAAACGCCTTTGTTCGCTA
The DNA here is from genome assembly GCF_004745865.1 of Hymenobacter wooponensis. Taxonomy (GTDB): domain Bacteria; phylum Bacteroidota; class Bacteroidia; order Cytophagales; family Hymenobacteraceae; genus Hymenobacter; species Hymenobacter wooponensis. The sequence goes on from NZ_SRKZ01000001.1 coordinate 12,323, forward strand.
GAACGAATGCCAATCTGATCAGGCAAAAGCATAGAAATAGCCCAATGCACTGACTAATAAGACATTTCGGCTAAAACATGAATCTTTGTATATATATTCAAAAAACTTTAACTTTATTTTGATTAGTTATGAATGAGCTATACTTTAGGTGCAAAGAAGCTAGTGAGTGCTCTTCTTATTCATTTGATAATATGGCGTTTGCGAAAACATATAGATAACGCCATATTTTATTAATCCAAATCAAGAAAGAAAATGCACGTAGGGAAAGAAAACATTGTGCTAGTTCCGGGAACAAACTGCTAAGCAGCACCTCCCCAACGAACTACCCGTGTTACAGCGTCTGAATAACTGCTACTCCAACGGACTGGAGCTTACCAGCAGAACGCCGAGCTACTTAACTGCCCATCCCTTAGCAAGCCTGCCCCCCCACCCAGGCGTTGCATTACTCAAGCTCTAACTGAGCTTACTGGCGAAGCGCTGCCACATTTTTAACTCACACTGTATCAAGTGGAGTTTACTAGTGTGTCGCAGCAGCAACTATTCATCATGCGGAAAATAATTCAGTTCCGGATAAATAGCTTCTTAAGCTACTACAACTATGCACGTAGAAACTTTAAACAAAGGAACTATGTCACAGCATTTTTTACCAACGCACGTTGATAATATTGTACTTGGTGCCTTTATTAGAAAAAGGGCTTTTGACTTCCTGTTTTCCTTATGCGTAACCGTATTATTTCTAAGCTGGTTTATTCCTCTGATTGCAATAATTATCAAGCTAGATTCTAGAGGGCCAATATTTTTTAAACAGCTACGAACCGGAAAGCATAACAAGCCCTTTTACTGCCTGAAATTTAGAAGCATGCGCCTTAATGCGGATGCCGACCACAAACAAGCAACCAAAGGCGACGCTCGAATCACAAAATTCGGGGCCTTTATGCGCAAAACAAACATTGATGAATTACCACAATTTATCAATGTGCTCCGAGGCGAGATGTCAGTGGTAGGCCCTAGGCCACATATGCTAAAGCACACTGAAGACTACTCTCGCCTGATCGATAATTTTATGGTTCGGCATTTGGTAGCTCCTGGCATAACAGGCTGGGCCCAGGTAACAGGTTACCGCGGCGAAACCAAAGAAACTGAAGCCATGGAAAAACGCGTCAACACCGATATTTGGTATATCAAAAACTGGTCGTTCATGCTCGACCTGAAAATTGTTCTACTAACAGTAAAACAGACATTCAAAGGAAATGAGAATGCTTATTAATGTAATAAATTACAGCAACGCTTATCTATCGATTATTGTATTGACTTTCTAACGCTTTAATATCAGATAATATGCCTTCCAATTTAGCAACAATTTCTTCCGCCGACTTGCCGTAAGCAGTATGCTTATTTGTCCAAGCAAGAAATTGCTTAACCTCTTCTCTGGCAAACTTCACCATTGTAGAAGCATTTTCTAAAAACTCATCTTCGGGTTCCATATGCTAACCTACGCAGCTTGTGTCTGATTTGATTTAACACAAAAGTAAAATTCTAGCACAGATAACGAATCCTTCATTATCAATACAACAGTTACACCAATTTCAATACACTGCTAACCAGCTTAATACAAACCCAAAGACATTACCACGGGAGTACATTTCTCCCTCCTACGTGGTCGGATACCCCGCTTCCTGAGCTCCTTAAGTTACCGACCTCGAATACTCGCAGTAAGGCTTCTCGCCAATCTGTACTGCCCCAAGTAAAAGCCACGCTCTATTCTAATTCCCACTTTTTATTTCTAAACCAAACAGGATTTCTGTGGCTGATGCCTACCCACAAGTGATAGGCGCCAGTTTATAAAACATAATATTCTCCCGCATGAGTAGCCCTACAACGAGACTGATTTTGTTTTTGCTTATCGTGGTGTCGTCAACTGCATGCCGACCTACTCGAAACCTTGTTTATTTCAGTGACTTAAAGAATAATGACAATTATAAAGTAGATGTATCTGCAAACTCTGAATTACGATTCCAGCCGAATGATTTATTAAGCATCCAGCTCATTAGCCTCAGCCAAGAGTCTAATGCCTTATTTAATAGAGGAGCTGTTCAGGCATCGGGTAATAGAACTACAGCAGGCCTGAGCCTGAATGACGAGAGCACGGAAATTAATGGTTACTTACTTGACAAGAATGGACAAGTAGATTTCCCGGTTTTAGGCAAAGTGAAATTAGCGGGGCTAACCAAAGAAGAGGCCACGCAAAAAATGACGGCCGAAATCAAAAGGTTTGTAAAAGATCCAATTGTAAATATCAGGCTCCTCAACTTTAAAATAACGGTAATTGGCGAGGTAAATAAGCCTTCTACCTTCGTTGTACCCACCGAAAAAATAAATATTCTGGAAGCTCTTGGACTTGCTGGAGACATGACCGCTTATGGAAAGCGAGAAAATGTTTTACTAGTGAGAGAAAGAGAAGGAGTGCGTAGCACTACTCGATTAAATCTAAATAATAAGGAAATTTTAAATTCTCCGTTTTTTTATCTGCAGCAAAATGATGTAGTATATGTAGAGCCGGATAAGATGAAGCAAATCCAGGCCACTACAGATACAAGAACTTACACGGTGGCGGCATTAGCAGTTTCGGTTTTAGTAGCTCTGATATTCAATTTTCAGAATATCTTTTAATACGCCGCCTTTAATTCTTCTATTATGAGTACAGAGCCATTTCACTCGGAAGAGTTTGAGCCCACCAATTATCGGCACACAATAGCCAAGTATGTGCGCCACTGGTATTTGTTTGTGGCGGGCGTGGTGTTGGCGTTGGGGGCGGCAGTGCTCTACCTACGCTTTACTACTCCCCAGTACAACATTAGCAGCTTGCTACTGATAAAGGACAAACGCAGTGAGGCCGAAGTCAACCCCAGCGAGAAGTTTAGCGACTACAGCCGACTGAATGCCGCTAAAAACATCGACAATGAAATCGTGCTGCTCAAGTCGGTAAGCCTGATGCACCGGGTGCTATCGGAGTTATCGCTTCAGGCCAGCTATTCCACCAAGAACGGTATCCGCAACGAGGAGCTTTACCAAAATCAGGTACCCTTTCGGCTTATTATCAGCCAGCTGGATTCCACTGCTTTTGGCAAATCGGTTACCGTTTACATCAAAAACAATAACAGCTTTGAGCTGGAGGACGAGAAGGGCCGGACTACGCATCAGTTTGGCCAGATACTACGCAAGCCCTACGGCGTGTTTACGATAGTCTCGCCTCCCTCCACGACTAAGGGCCTCCGGCAGCCCATCACAATTACCTTTCAGAACCTACGCACGCTGGCTAACCAGTACGCGAAGAGCTTGCGGGTAGCGCCCGTGAATAAGCAAGCTAGTGTCCTCAATTTGAGCTTAACCGATGCTGTGCCTGCCAAAGGCAAAGACATTATCAACAAGCTTGTTGAAGTGTATAACAATGAGGCCGTGGAAGATAAAAACGCAACGGCTGCAAACACCATCAACTTCATTGATGAGCGCTTGAAAAGTCTCAGCACAGAACTCTCCGATGTGGAGAAGGCTGATGAAGAGTTTAAGCGCAAAAACAAGGTAGCTGATGTGAGTTCTCAGGTTACCCAATCATTGCAGGAAGCGGGTGAGTACAGCAAGCAAATCTCTTCCTATGGCATTCAGATTGACGTTCTGGAGTCTATTGAAAAGTATGTAACCAACACGGATAATCAGCAGCAGTTGATCCCGGGCACTCTCAATGTAGAGGACGCTACCCTCGTAGGCCTCATTGGCCAATACAATGACTTGCAGCTAGACCGCGACCGGGTACTGCGCACAACGGAGGGTAGCCATCCGATGGTGCAGAACATGAATGAGCAGCTGGCTAACCTACGGCTCAACATTCAGGAGAACATCCGAAACGTTAAGAACAACTTGGCCATTACTCGCCGAAACCTGTTGGCGAAGTCTGGTCAGTTCGGGTCCAGAATACAGCAGGTGCCCACTATAGAGCGAGGCTTGCTGGAGATAAACCGTCAGGTAGATCTTAAGCGTGCCCTGTACCTGTACCTGCTGCAAAAGCGCGAAGAAGCTGCTTTGTCGCTGGCTGCTACGGTATCTAATTCCCGCATTGTAGACCGGGCCATTGCAGATGATTATCCTATCAGCCCTAACAAGACTACGGTATTGCTGGTGGGGCTTCTGCTGGGGCTGGGCGTGCCGTTTGCCTTCGTGTATGTGAAGGAACTGATGAACGACAAAGTGCAGCTTCTGCAGGATGTGCAATGGGCCACGAACGCACCCGTTTTGGGTGAGTTAATCCACGACCGGACGAACAAGGCGATTGTAGTTGCCAACCAAACGCCAATTGCCGAGATGTTCCGCCTGATTAGGATCAATCTGCAGTTTGCGGCTCCAGAGCATACCAACCGAGTGCTGCTGGTCACGTCGAGCATGAGCGGGGAGGGAAAAACCTTCTTTAGCTTGAACCTCGGGGCCAGCCTGGTCTTAACCGGGAAGAAAGTAGTGGTGGTTGGGCTGGATCTGCGCAAACCCAATGCCCTGCTCCAAGGCGAGTTAACCGATAGCCCAGGCATTACCGACTACCTGGTTTCCAACAGCATATCAGTCGACGACATTGTAAAGCCATCGGCCTCGCTCCCCGGTTTGTTCACCGTAGACTCCGGCCCCACGCCTCCCAATCCGTCGGAGCTGATGCTAAGCTCCAAAGTAGACAAGCTGATTGATGTCCTGAAGGAGAGTTTCGATTACGTAATCATCGACTCCGCCCCCGTAGGCCAGGTTGCCGATGCTTTTAGCTTAGCTCCCTACATCGATTCGACGATTTACCTGGTGCGCTACAACTTCACGCACAAGGCTCAACTGGAGATAATTAACCGAGTTCAGGCGGATCACAAGTTAAAGCAGGTGATGCTGGTTGTAAATGACGCCAAGAAAACCAACCTGCGAGATTACGGCTACGGCAATGGCTACGGGTATTACAAACCCGACCCTAAAAAGAAGCGACAGAACCTGGTATAACCGCTCGCGTGCTACTTCCCACCCGTTGCTGCCCATAGCAAGGTAAGTGGCCTACTAGGCCTGGTACCCCAGGCACCCGATCTATCCTATCCTACCTCCCACCCTGGCCTCCCCTGGCACCCCCATTGCCAGGATTGGAAGCGGAATGTCCGACCCATGCCTGTACAGGCAGGACACTTTACGATGTAACCATCTGGGAATTAATAGCTACCACTTTAAACGCACACGAAGATGAAAATTGCAGTAGTAGGTACAGGGTATGTAGGCCTCGTGACGGGCACCTGTTTTGCAGAAGTAGGTATTGAGGTTACCTGCATTGATATTGACCAGCAGAAAATCAACAACCTCAACCGTGGCATCCTGCCCATTTATGAGCCCGGCCTAGAGGAGATTGTTTCGCGCAACGTGTCGGCCGGGCGCCTGCACTTCTCCACTAATCTAGCCGAGAGCATTCAGGAGGCTGATGTTGCCTTCATTGCGGTAGGCACCCCTCCCGGCGACGATGGCTCGGCAGACCTGAAATATGTGCTGGCCGTAGCGCGGGCCATCGGCGAGAATCTGAACGACTACTGCGTGGTAGTCACTAAGAGCACGGTGCCGGTGGGCACCGCCGCCAAGGTTCGGCGCGAGATTGAGAGTGCTCTCGACTTGCGCGGTGCCGATATAGAGTTTGATGTGGCCTCCAACCCGGAGTTCCTGAAAGAAGGTGCTGCCATCGACGACTTCCTGAAGCCCGACCGCATCGTGATTGGGGTTGCTTCGGAGCGGGCGCAGGAAGTCATGAACAAGCTGTACAAGCCTTTCCTGCTGAACGGGCACCCCATCATTTTCATGGACATTCCATCGGCCGAGATGACGAAGTACGCTGCCAACTCGATGCTGGCAACCAAGATTTCGTTCATGAACGACATTGCCAATCTGTGCGAGATTATGGGGGCCGACGTGAACATGGTGCGCAAAGGCATTGGCTCAGATGCCCGCATTGGCACCAAATTCATTTACCCCGGTATCGGCTACGGCGGCTCATGCTTTCCCAAGGATGTGAAGGCGCTGATTAAAACGGCCTCTGAGAACGGCTACGAGATGCAGGTGCTCAAGGCGGTGGAAAGCGTGAATGAAGCGCAGAAATCGGTGCTTTTCAATAAAGTCACTGAGCACTTTGGGGGCGAGTTGCAGGGCAAGAAGTTCGCTATCTGGGGTCTTTCCTTTAAGCCCAAAACCGACGACATGCGCGAGGCGCCCTCGCTGGTGATCATCGACAAGCTGCTCGAGCAGGGCGCCATTGTGACGGGTTATGATCCGGTGGCCATGCCCGAAGCCAAACATACGCTGGGCAACCGCATCACCTACGCCAAAGACCCCTTTGAGGCTCTGATTGATGCCGATGCCCTGCTGGTAGTAACGGAATGGCCCGAGTTCCGCTCCCCCAACTTCGGGGTGATATCGCGCCTGATGAAGGACAAAGTAGTCTTCGATGGCCGCAACATCTACGAGCCGCAGGAAATGCAGGACGCCGGCTTTGTCTACTACTGCATTGGTATTCGCACGGAGTACAAAGAGCTGGCCTTCTAACTCGAGTTGGGTTGCTGCCCGCCGCCTCGTCGGGGCGGGCACATCCTACCACTAGCCACTACGACTATGTCAGACAAAAAACGCATCCTTATCACCGGCGGCGCCGGCTTCCTGGGCTCCCACCTCTGCGACCGGTTTCTGGCCGAGGGGTACCAGGTCATTGCCATGGATAACCTGATTACGGGTAGCATGGAGAACATTGAGCATCTGCTCGATAACGAAGATTTCGAGTTTATCGAGCATGACGTGTCTACCTACGTGTCGCTGCCTGGCAAGCTGGACTATATCCTGCACTTTGCTTCGCCCGCCTCACCCATCGATTACCTGAAAATTCCCATCCAAACCCTGAAGGTGGGCTCTTTGGGCACTCATAATCTGCTGGGACTGGCCAAAACCAAAAATGCCCGCATCCTGATTGCCAGCACTTCAGAAGTGTACGGCGACCCGGAGGTGCACCCGCAGGTAGAGGAATACTTTGGCAACGTAAACCCCGTAGGCCCCCGCGGCTGCTACGACGAGGCCAAGCGTTTCCAGGAGGCTATTACAATGGCCTACCACACCCACCACGGACTGGAAACGCGCATCATCCGCATTTTCAACACCTATGGCCCCCGCATGCGTCTTGATGATGGGCGCGTACTTCCGGCATTTTTATCCCAGGCGCTGCGGGGTGAAAACCTCACCGTATTCGGGGATGGTTCCCAAACCCGCTCGTTCTGCTACGTCGACGATCTGGTGGAGGGCATCTACCGCTTACTGCTGTCAGATTATCCGCTGCCAGTGAACATTGGCAACCCCACCGAAATCACCATCAAGGAGTTTGGGGAAGAAATTGCCAACCTCACGGGGGTCGAGTTTAAGCCGTCTTACCATCCGCTGCCCCAAAACGACCCCATGAAGCGCAAGCCCGACATCACCAAAGCCCGGGAAATTCTGGGCTGGGAGCCGAAGGTAGACCGCGCCGAAGGGCTACGGCGCACGCTGGAGTATTTCAAAGAAAGCGTGCTGCAGTAAGCGTCAGCTGCTTCCACCTCCTTGGCACCGGTAGCAGCCGCTATCGGTGATTTTTCCACAAGCACAATGGCTACTTATGTCAACAGCCTCACGGTTGATTTCCGGAAGTGCGGCGTCTTGGGTGCAGATCGGCGTTACGGTTATATCCCAAATGGCGTTGGTACCCCTCTACCTTTCGCACTGGAGCGTCGTCACTTTCGGGGTTTGGATTGCGATTCAAACGCTGGGCAGCGTCATCTCCATTCTGGATTTGGGGCACCAAGAGTTTCTGGCCTATGAGTTTTTGCGCATTGGCACTACCCGGCGGCCGGCCTTAAGCAGGCACTTGTGGTCGGGCATCAGCATTGGCATATTGCTGAGCCTGGTACAGCTGCTCATTATCACGGGGCTGCTGGTGACGGGGGCTCTGCCCTACTTTTTGGGTAAGACGGATGTTGCTAACCCCGCCTTGATCCGCGACGCGGGCATTGTGCTGCTACTGCAGGGCATTACGTGGCTTATTTGCACGAGTATGTCGGGCCTGTTCTTCCGGGCATTGGCACCATTCGGCTACTACCCGCGCATGGCCTGGTGGGGACTGGCCTACTCCGTTGCTTGCTCGGTAGCGCCGGTTGCAGCAGTACTGCTCGGGGCAGGCCTGCTCATCACCGGAATTGTAACGGCAGTAACTGGCCTAGTCATTGCGCTTCCGCTCTACCTAGACCTGTTCCGCTTGTTGCGCCAAGAGCAGGTTCGGTTTGTACGTCCCTCGCTGCGGCTAGGCGTTAAAAACTTCGTTCGCTCACTGGCCATTACTGGTCGCGTGCTGCTGGAAAATGCCCGTCAGCAGGGTGTGCGCTTACTGCTAGCCCCACTGGCAGGAGCCGCAGGCCTGGCGGCCTTCTCCACTATGCGCACCGGCGCCAATGTGGCCTTGCAGGGACTCAATACCGTGGTCAACCCGATGATGCCCGAGCTAATGCGGTTTCTGCACCAGCGCGACCAGGCACGCAGCGAGGTAGCCTTTGGCACCATCTGGTTTGTGCTGGTGGCCGTGATGGCGCCAGCTACAGTGGTATTTCAAGCCGTAGTTGAGCCCCTTTATGCCCTCTGGACGCGAGGAAAAGTACCGTTCGACCCCATACTGTTTGCGACACTCTCCTTAACCGTGTTGGTGTATGCCGTGGTACAGCCGGCCATGGCTGTGGTGCGGGGCAACAACCTGCTCAGGCCACAATTACTGCTTTCGGCAGCCGCCGCGGCAGTAGTGGTGGGCGGCATCGTGGCCCTGGTTCCTCTAACTGGCATTTTGGGAGGTGGCCTAGCGCTGCTAGCCGCCGAAGTAGTGGCCACTATTGGCTACCGAGTAGTGGCCGGACAGTGGCTGCGCGCCAATGGCCTGCACTGGCCCGCACGTCCCTTCCAGATTGCGCTGGCCTCGGTGTGGATGGCGGCCTTGGCCATGGGGGCCATGATAATGCTGCCTCAGCTTAAGTGGCTGATCCTGCTCACTTCCTTGGTGCTGTTGCTGGGCAACGCCTGGCGCTACTGGCAGGTTCTGCCCACCCTGGCTACTGAGCATACCATTCGGATGGTGAGTGCCCTTCCCCTGGTTAAAAAGCTTTTCCCGGCCTAACTGGCATCTGCCTTCTTGCTCCTATGTACCCCATGGCCGTCACGCAAATCTCCATCGGACGCTTTCATCACTTTCATCTGGCTCGGCAGCTAGAGCAGCACGGGCTGCTTGACTGCATCTGGACCGGATACCCACGCATGAAGCTCCGTGATGAAGCTGGTATTCCACAGGCCAAAATCAGGACCTTCCCCTGGCTGCATTCGCCTTTTATGGCGCGGGGCCGCTTTGGGCTGGGTGGGTCACCCTGGCTTGACCGGGAGTGGTCGTGGTGGGCTCACGAAACGCTGGACCGTTACGTGGCGCTGCGCCTCCGAAACCCAACTACGCTCATGGCCCTGTCAGGCAGTGGCCTACACGCTGGCGCAGCTGCGCAGCGCAGCGGTGGGTACCATGTATGCGACCGAGGCTCTTCCCACATCCGCTTTCAAGACCAGATTCTGCGCGCCGAACACGCCCGGTGGGGCCTACCCTATCACGGCATCGATCCGCGAATTATGGCCAAAGAAGAGGCTGAGTACGAGCAGGCTGACCGCATCACGGTTCCCTCGGAGTTTGTTCGGCGGTCATTCTTGGAAATGGGAGTGCCAGCCGAAAAAATAGTAAAAGTGGCCTACGGGGCCCGTTTAGAACGTTTTCACAAAGTAGCCGACCCACCCCAAGACCGGTTCCGGGTGCTGTGGGTGGGGGCCGTAAGCATCCGGAAGGGGTTTCTGGACCTGCACCAAGCCTTCCAGGCGCTTCGGCACCCACGCAAGGAAATGGTGGTAGTCGGCTACGTTGAGCCAGAAGTTGAGCTCCTCCTCGCTTCGCGCGGAACGGAAGGCATCATCTTCCGCGGGCTAGTTCCCAACCAGGAGTTGCCCGAGCTCTACAGCAGTGCCCACGTGTTTGTGCTCCCGAGCATAGAAGAAGGCCTTGCAATGGTGCAGGGGGAAGCCTTGGCTTGCGGATGCCCGGTTATTGCAACCACCAACACGGGCAGCGAAGACCTATTTACTGATGGGGTCGAAGGCTTCGTGGTTCCTATTCACTCACCCGACCACATTCGTGAACGGCTTCAGCAGCTAGCTGATGACCATTCCCTCCAGCTGCGCATGTCAGAAGCCGCTATGCAACGAGTAAAGGCCATGCGGGGCTGGGACTCTTACGGCCAAGCCCTGGCCACCCTATTTAACGGCCTTTGATACCAACCCCCAGCTGCACTATTGTGCACCTGCTGAAAACGGACAACTCTGTGGCCTCGCTAGAGCGCAGTTCACACTCACCACACGCTATGAAACAACCGGCACTTTCAGCGCACGCTACCATTCCCCGGGTGGTTTCCGGAGCAAAACGGGATTTCCTGTCCCAGTTTGTGTTCTGGTCGTGGGTGGTTATTGGGCTGGCAGCGGTTCTGCAGGGGGTATTTTTTGGCACCGCAGCTAACCTTGTGGGCGTGGGAGCAGTGCTGTTGGCCTGGGCCGCCGTTACCCTAACGGCGCTAAGCCCCGGCAGCCTTCAAAGGTTTCCGCTTTCCTCTTACCTGATAGTGGGCTTTACGGCTACGCAGTTCGTATTTCCTCTCTTGTTCACGCTGCTGGAGGGGAAAGAGCTGGTGTACAATTTAAAGCTCCCCTACACTGTCTTTTTGCACTCCCTGCTGGCCCTCGGGGTGCTCATCCTCACTCACGTACTGTATCGGTTCTTTTCCACCTCCCGCCGGGGCACGCGCACCAGCCGGCCGAGCCTGCTAGAGCGGCTCGGGCTATTCAAAGCGCCCACTGATCTGCAGATCTGGTTGATCGGCTTTATCGGACTGGGCGCCATGTTCTTTTCTTACTTCTACATGCCTTCACAGGGCCGTGAAACGACCGGAGCTCTAGAGAAGATCATTGAAGCGCTGGTCCCATTCACCTACGCGCCCTACTTTATTCCTTTTGGGCGCATGTACGGGCAAACCACTTTGCCCGCGCGCAACCTGATGCCACGGTTAGCCGGGTTTACTGTGCTGCTCTTTGTGTTGAGCCTGGGCACTAACAGCCGCGGAGCCTTTATGCTGGGCTTCACTTCGGTGGGTTTCACCTTTGCCCTAGGCCTCTTGCTGGGCATGATCAAAACCCGCCTCTTTACCTTCAAAAACCTCGCAATAGCCTTGTTTGTAGCCTGGTTCCTAACGGGCCCCTTGTCCGACATTGGGACTGCCATGGTGATGGTGCGCAACATGCGGTCAGACACCCCACGCTCCGAGCTCATTGGGCTCACGTGGCAGGCGTTTCAAGACAAGCAGGCTATTCACGATTTCAAGACCAGCAATGAGGTTTCAAGCGCCTGGGAAGCCTGGGATGAGACCTACTTAGACAACATCTTCCTGGCCCGCTTTTGCAATATCAAGTTCAACGATATCAACCTGCTACTGGGCGCCGAAATTGGCGATAATGATCCGGATGTGCGCCAGTACAGCATCGACCGTTTCCTGACTACGTTGCCCAAGCCAGTGTTGGACCTGCTGGCGCTTGATGTAGACAAGGATGCCGTGAATGCCATTGCCTACGGCGACTTTCTGTACTACAAGGTTACGGGCAGTGATGAGGTATTTGGCGCCCGCCTAACGGGGCATTTTGCGGGTACTGGCCTAGCGGCATTCGGCTGGTGGTATCTAGCTATTCTGGGCGCTGCCATGATTCCGGTGTACATCCTCTTCGACACCCTCTTTACGCGCCGCACGGTGCTGGCAAGCCCGTCGGGCGCCCGCTCCCACTCCAACTTGGTCTTCAGCTTCTGCGGTCTGCTGAGTCTGACCATGGTCTTTCAGTTCCTGCCTACTGAAAGCGTCACTGGCACAGCCAACTTCCTGTTGCGCGGCTGGATACAGCAAGTGCTCTTGTACCTGATGCTCTACTACCTCACCCGGCGGCTAAGCACGCTGGTATCACTGCTTACCTCCTCAGGCCCCCTGAGACGGCAACCGCTGGTTAGCCGCTACGAGCATTAATCCCCTTTGCTTCTATGGAAACAAGACTCCCTCCCATGGCTACTATTTTGTACTTCGGCGACCAAAGTCCCAAGTCAACTTCCGCCCAACGAGCCGAGGCCCTGAAGCGTCTAGGCCACTCCGTCACGATTCACAATCCCTTTGATACCATTGCGGATTTGGTGGGCCCTATGGGAAGCTACCGCTGGTTTGCGGCCTTCCACTACCGCACGGGCTACCGCTTTATGCAAACCAAAGTGGCCCAGTGGCTCCGCAACATCCTGAAAAACACCCCCGCACCCGATTTAATCTGGGTTGACAGCGGGGAGCTATTTGGGGTGGGCTGCCTGAAAGTACTGAAGAGCGCGGGCTGCCCAGTCATACTATACAATGTAGATGACCCAACGGGGCACCGCGATGGTCGGCGATTTGAGTCGATGCTGCCGGCCCTTTCCCTCTACGACCTAGTAGTGGTAGTGCGGCGCGAAACGGAAGCTGAATGCGTAGAGTTGGGCGCCAAGCAGGTACTGCGGGTGCTGCGGAGCTACGACGAAATTGCGCACCAGCCTTTTCCTCAAGAGTCGCACATCCCGGCCCAGTATAAGTCCGACGTGGTGTTCATTGGCACGTGGATGCCCAATGAGAAGCGCGACGAGTTTATGCTTGAGCTCCTGAAGCAGGGAGTGCCGCTCACTATTTGGGGCAGCCGCTGGGAAAAGTCTCCGCACTGGAAAGCACTTCAGGGTGCTTACCGAGGCAATGCCTTGGGCGGCCGAGATTACGTGGCGGCTATTCAGGGAGCTAAAATATGCCTGGGGCTGCTCTCCAAAGGCAACCGCGACCTGCACACCCAACGCTCCTTGGAAGTACCCTACGCGGGCGGCCTATTGTGCGCCGAGCGCACGCCTGAGCATCAGCAAATTTACCAAGAAGGGCGGGAAGCCGTTTTCTGGTCCGATGCCGCCGAGTGTGCTCGGGTCTGCAATGAGTTGCTGCAGAATGAACCACTGCGGGAAAGCATTCGGCAGGCTGGAGCCCAGAAGGTACGGGCGCTGAGGGTTGGCCACGAGGATCTTGGGCGGTCTGTTCTCAGTGAGTTCAACATTCGCTGAAGTTCGACTGCACTGCTTGCTTTCACATGCAGTGCCGCTCCTGCAGCCCAGGCCTGCAACCCAAGATGTAATCACTTCACAATTAATCAGTTGACACCTTACCCCTCCTGGTTGAATTGGTAAGCTTGTGAAGTGCAGCCGCAAAGCCCAAGTGTTTTTTCATGTATTTTGTTGGAATAATTAAACATGAGGCTTATTTTGATCGGAAATTATCCACCTGATGGTCAGGAGAGTATGGAGCGGTTTGCTCTGATGCTCCATTCCGGCTATCAGAAGGCGGGCTTCACCTCCGAAATATGGCGTCCCTCGGTTCTGTTTGGTAGCAGGCAGCAGGCGGCCACCTCTGGCCTAGGCAAGTGGTTGGCGTATTTCGACAAATGGCTGGTCTTTCCGCTAATCCTACGCTGGCGCTTGCTTGACAAGTCACTGAGCACCGAAGGGGTGCGCTTTCATGTGTGTGATCATTCTAATGCTCCATATCTAAAGCATTTGCCGGAGGAGCGCACCGGCATTACCTGTCACGATGTATTGGCTATTCGCGGAGCTTTTGGCTACGCCGATGCGTACTGCCCCGCTTCTGGCCTAGGCAAGGTGCTGCAGAAGTGGATCTTACACCACCTGAGCCGCGCCAAATTACTGGCTACCGTTTCTCAACTTACCCTCCATCAGTTGCGCGAACTAACGGCACATACGGTCCCACTCTCCCAAGATTGGCGGGTTATTCACAACGCATTTAATGCGGAGTTTGCACCCCTGCCCTCTAGCCAGGCAGCGGAGCTATTGAGCCAGGCCGGGCTGCCGCCGGGCCGACCCTTTATCCTTCACGTTGGGTCGGGCCAGGCTCGTAAAAACCGCGCCCTGCTTTTACGCATGGTCCAGGCGCTAGGGCCGCGCTGGCAAGGAGACATTTGCTTTGCCGGCGAGGCCTTAGAACCTGACTTACAGCAACTGGCCGATTCATTTGGCCTGCAGGCTCGGGTAGTATCCGTGGTAAAACCCGCGCACACCACCTTACTAGCCCTGTACACCGCCTGCGAGGCCTTCATTTTTCCTTCGTTTTCAGAGGGCTTTGGGTGGCCCGTTATTGAAGCCCAAGCGTGCGGTGCGCCTGTTATTGCCAGTCATATTGAGCCCATGCCCGAGGTAAGCGGAGGCGCCGCCCTGCACGCCGACCCCACCAAACCCGAGGAATTTGCTGAAGCATTGCTCCTCCTGCAAGACCCTGCTACCCGAGCTGACACTATTGAGCGCGGCTTTGCCAATGCCCGCCGCTTCGAGCCTCAGCAAATGACTCATAATTATCTGGAGCTCTTTAAAGTCAGGAAAGACCTTAGCTATGCTTCTTAAAGCATTGACATGCATCCTGCCCTGGAGCGTGAGGCGCCTTGCCCTTCAACGGTGGTTTGGCTTCACCATTCATCCAACGGCCCACATTGGCCTCGCCTGGATTTTCCCTCATAAGCTCACCATGGGTGCAGGCGCTAGTATTGATCATTTCACCGTAGCCATTAACCTCGATGCCATTACCATGGGCGAGAATGCTACCATTGGCCGTGGTAACTGGATCACAGGCTTTCCAACCCAAACTCAATCACCGCATTTTCAGCACCAACCGGGCCGCCGGGCCGAGCTCATTGTGGGAGAATCGGCTGCCATCACCAAAAACCATCATTTAGACTGCACCAACCTAATTGAGATTGGGCGCTTTTCGACCATTGCTGGTTACGATTCGCAGTTTTTAACGCACTCCATTAATGTATTCGACAACCGCCAGGGCAGCGAACCTATCCGCATTGGCGCTTACACCTTTGTCGGAACAAACGTGGTTGTGCTTGGGGGCGCTATTCTTCCTTCTTACTCTGTTTTGGGAGCTAAATCTCTCCTCAACAAATCACATGTGGAGGAGTGGAAGCTCTACGCTGGCGTGCCGGCCAAATCAGTCAGCGAGATATCACCCGACGCAAAATATTTCACCCGGGCCGAAGGGTTCGTCTACTAACGAATAGCCAAGAACAGCCTCTAGGCCTGTCATCAGCTCTACGCTTTCGCATTTCTCAGTCTCCAATACCTCGCTCGGCATTTTTGCCAGCCTTTGTCTATCACGCATCCTTTAACACTACATCGCCATGGCCCCCACGGTATCAGTGATCTTGCCCGTTTATAACCAGGAGCCGTACCTGGCGGAAACCATCGAGAGCGTGCTGGCCCAGTCGTTCACCGACTTCGAGCTGCTCATCCTCGACGATGGCTCCAAGGATGGCTCGGCCGACATCATCCGCCGCTACGCCGCCCGCGACCCGCGCATTCGCGCCTTCTTCGGGCCCAACGCCGGCCGCTGCGAAGCCACCAATAAGCTTCTGGCCCAAGCCGTTGGAACTTGGTGTGCCCTACTCGATGCCGATGACGTGATGCTGCCCGAGCGCTTAGCCCGCCAGGTTGCCTTTCACGAAGAGAACCCGGAGGTAGATGCCACTAGTTGCCACTGCTATTACATTAACCACAAGGGAGATACGCTAGGCACGCAACGGTATCCCTTCGTCAAAAACGTGGCCGAATGCCGGAAGGCTGCCGCCACCGGTGAGTTCATCCAATGCGCCATGACGGGTCTCATGGTTTCGCGCGAGGTATTGGAACAGACTGGCGGGCTTCGCTCTAAATTCTGGCCCTGTGATGACTTCGAGCTATTCAATAGACTGATAGCAGAGGGCTATGTGCTCGTCATTATGCAGGAGGCGCTCATGAAGTATCGCATTCATGAATCAGCCATCACGGTGCGGAATCCCTTCCACACCTTCGACATGATTGGCTACACCATGCATTGCCTCACGGCTCGTCGGGCACAGGAGCCGGAGATAACTTTTGAGGAGTTTATGGCCATCAGGCAAGCTGAGCCCTGGCTGACCCGATTCAACCGGAAAAGATTCAACTACTCGCAGATCTTCTTCCGCAATGCGGGCTTTTCCATGATGTCCAAGAACTACTTGAACTTCTTGTGGCAAGCCAGTACCGCTACTGCCCTGTCTCCGGGCTACATGCTGTTGAAAGTACGCAATCTTGCTAGAGCTTAAGTCGCCATGGCCCCCACGGTATCAGTGATCTTGCCCGTTTATAACCAGGAGCCGTACCTGGCGGAAACCATCGAGAGCGTGCTGGCCCAGTCGTTCACCGACTTCGAGCTGCTCATCCTCGACGATGGCTCCAAGGATGGCTCGGCCGACATCATCCGCCGCTACGCCGCCCGCGACCCGCGCATTCGCGCCTTCTTCGGGCCCAATGCCGGCAAATGCGAAGCCACTAATAAGCTCGTAGCGCAGGCGCAGGCGCATTGGTGTGCATTCTTAGACGCGGATGACGTGATGCTGCCCGAGCGCTTAGCCCGGCAACTGGCTTTCCATCAGGAAAACCCTGCAGTCGCAGCTTCCAGCTGCCATTGCACCTATATCGACTCCACTGGCAACTACCTGGGCGTACAGCGCTATCTAGGCCTACGTACCGTGGAGGAATGCCAGCAGGCACTGGCTAACAATGAGTTCGTGAAGTGTGCCTTCACGGGCTTTTTGACGTTCAAGCAAGCTTTCATAGAGGCTGGAGGCCTACGCAATGAGTCGTGGCCGTGCGACGATTTCGATTTTTTCAATCGCTTGATCGAGAAAGGCCACCCGCTGGTAATCATACAGGAAATCCTGATGAACTACCGAGTGCATCCCTCCTCCATTACGGCCACCAAGCCCATGCACATGTTTGACATCATGGACTACGCCGCGCACTGCGCCAGCTTGCGCCGATCTCACAAGCCGGAAATTACCTACGCAGAATTTATGGCCCTGCGCAACCAAGAGCCTTGGTGGAAAAAGCTAGACAGAAAACGCTATGGTTATTCAATTATTTATCATCGAGAGGCAAGCTTCGCCATGAAGACTAAAAAATATTTCAGCTTCTCGTGGCTAGTATTAACAGCTTCAATTTTATCACCAAAGTTCGTGCTAGCAACAATATTTAATAGAATAACCAAGCCCGTACAGGCCTAGTAGCACTATATCATATTGGTAGCCCTTGAATAAATAAATACGCCATAAACTACCAATACACTTTATTTGGCACAGCACTAAGCAATGAATCTAGTTTCACTAAATATCGACTTCTGATTTATATAGTCTACCAAATAACACTACTAACATGTTCTGCATTTTTCACTGTCGCTCCCGATGATTAACAGATCAAACTTTATCCATCTCACCCGATGGTTTTCTGCTCTCTTAGTTGTGGTGAGTCATGTCCGCTCTTTCGTTTTTAAAGATTTCAAAGATGTGGCGCACTCTCAAGGGGCCTTGATTAAAGCATTTTATTTTATAACTGGGTTTGGGCACCAGGCAGTAATGGCCTTCTTTGTTTTGAGTGGCTATCTTATTGGTTCGTCGCTCTTAAAGCAATACCAAAACAACCAGTTTCGCTTCCCGGCTTACCTCATATCCAGAGTTAGCCGCATCTACATTGTACTGGTTGTTGCGCTACTGCTAACAGTTATTTTAGACCTAATAGGGCTTCGATTTGACACTCTAGGCATTTATCATAACCGCTTATCTATAACCACCCTCAACTTCTCAATTGACGATCGGCTGAGCATTGGGCATTTCTTCTCCTCCTTGTTCATGCTGCAGAATATTATTCTGCCACCGCTGGGAAGTAACGGCCCCCTCTGGAGCCTTAATTATGAGTTCTGGTATTATGTTTTATTCCCTTGTCTGTTTATCCCTTTATTATCAACCACTAAAAGCCTAACCTACAAGAGCTCAGCCTTATACCTTGTTTTTGCTGCTCTGCTGCTAATTTGGTTACCCGGTACCATTCTCGCTAGTTTTCTTATCTGGCTACTAGGCCTGCTCCCGCTTATACTTTCTATTAACCTAAAGCCCTTGAAATATATAACTGCGCTGAGCTTAATTATTTTTTTAGGGGCCACTAGGCTTAAATTAACATTTTCCACTGACTATCTCAACGACTTCATAATTGCTTTGTTATTTTCACTTTTACTTTGCTGTTTTCAAGATTCAAAGAAACAAGGTAAATTATATAACATTAATCAATTTTTAGCTGCATTCTCCTATACTCTTTACCTGATTCATTTTCCCATTGCCTTGTGCATGCTAGTAATAACTAATTATTTTTTCAAAGTGAGCTTATTAATGGAGCCATCTTTTCCAGCTTTCGTCATTTTCTTTATAGCACTATTTATAATATACTTGATTTCCTATGGCATTGCCTGCATCACAGAATTCAAAACTCATCGATTTAAGCAATTTCTAGATCAGCTATTTCTTAGGCCCGTTTCATCCGCTCTATAATTCCTCAATAATTACCGATTTATTCAGTTAGTGCTATCCGTTTATTAGAGTGCAGTAAATCAATTTTGATCTCAGCTTTCTGCTGATCATACCCAATAGGAATATGAAGTACTTACATGTCATATCCCGCATGGATCCGGAGTTGGGAGGAGTAAGTCAGGCCGTGCGTACCATGGTTACAGGACTTACTGGCCTAGGAATTCAGAGCGAAGTGGTGAGCCTAGACGCGCCCGATGCAGCGTTTCTTAATTCCGCCCTCTTTCCAATTCATGCAGTAGGCCCGGCAACTGGCCCGTGGCAGTACAGCCTTCACCTCGCCCCGTGGCTCATGGCTAATCTGCAGCGCTTCGATGTTGTGCTGCTACATGGCTTATGGCTCTACCATGGGTACGCGGTACGCCAGGCGCTGAAGCGTTGTAAAACACAGTTTCCTGATTCCCCAACTCCCCAACTGTTCGTGATGCCTCATGGCATGCTCGACCCCTATTTCCAACGCGCTGAAGGGCGCCAGCTCAAGGCAGCTCGCAACTGGGCTTATTGGAAGCTGATTGAATCGCAGCTGATACAAGAGGCCGCCGGAGTTATGTTTACCTGCGAGGCCGAGCGGGACCTAGCAGCACAGTCTTTCCGCCCCTACCGGCCTCGTCGAGAACTGGTTGTTGGGTTAGGCGTTGAAGAGCCCCCCGCATATACAGCCGCCATGCGCAATGCCTTTCGGCGCGCGTGCCCGGAGTTGCAAGACCAACCGTATCTTCTGTTTCTCAGCCGTATACACGAAAAGAAAGGCGTTGATCTACTCGTGCAGGCGTATGCGGAGCTAACCAGCAAGGCGGTACACGCCCGGGAGTTTGCGGGCAGCCTTGCCGGAGCAGATGCTGACTATACAGGCACTATTGCTGCCAGCTACCCTCACCTCGTAATTGCAGGGCCTGGCCTAGACACTCCTTACGGCCAGAGCATTCAGCAAACTGCGCAGGCCCTAAACAGGCGCCAGCCCACAGTGTCATTCACCGGTATGCTCACGGGAGATGCTAAGTGGGGTGCCTTTTATGGATGTGAGGCCTTTGTTTTGCCAAGCCACCAAGAAAACTTCGGCATTGCCGTGGTGGAGGCCATGGCCTGTGGCAAACCCGTGCTCATTTCCAATCAGGTCAACATCTGGCAGGAAATTGAAGCCGCAGGTGGAGGACTTGTGGAGGAAGACACCCGAGCAGGCACCAGGTCACTGCTTCAGCAATGGGGCGCACTCTCAGGTCATGAAAAAATGGCTTTTGGTGAACAAGCTCGAGTGGCCTACAGCCAAGAATTTGCGGTGGCAGCAGCAGCAAGCAAACTGGTAAATGCCGTCACAGCTTAAGCTGCATGCTTTGATTTGATCATCAGTTAATTACCCTATATACCCTGCAATTATGCTTCATTATGTCCTGGAATAAATTGGATAAACCATAATTCACTTGCACTGAGCAACGTTTATTTGTAATTTTTTCATTGCATTTTTTTTATTGAAAATTTATTTCTGTAAAATGGCTGTCAATTCCAACACCCACACCGGACCGTCCTTTTCTCGGCGCAACCGGCTAGGACGTTTGTTGTGGGGAGTGTTCTCGGCGGTGTTGTTTCAATACTCTCCAAGGCCACTACACGCATGGCGTTCGTTCTTACTCAGATGCTTCGGTGCACAAGTTGGCCATGGGGTACACGTGTATCCGGGCGTCAAGATTTGGGCACCGTGGAATCTCGATCTGGCCGATGAGTGTGGCATCGCAAGCGGCGCCATTCTCTATTCACAAGGCAAAATTACCATAGGAAAAAGAGCTGTTGTATCACAAGGAGCCCATTTAGTGGCTGGCACACATGACTATAATAAGCCGGGTTTTCCGCTGGTTACCAGCCCAATAAACATTGGGGATCATGCTTGGGTGGCCGCAGAAGCCTTCGTTCACCCAGGTATTACCATTGGAGAAGGCTGCGTGATTGGAGCCAGATCGGTGGTGACCAAGGACATGCCCGACTGGACGGTATGCGCAGGCCACCCCTGTCGCCCTATCAAGGACCGACCTGCTCTCTCATAAGTTACGCTTCGGCTTTACGCCCCGCCCGCTCTCCCTGCGCCTATCCCCGCCCTCATTCCGCTCCCTACTTCTATCCCCCACCCGATAGTCTCACCCTCAAGAAAACAGTCGGTTACCTACCGATGACAGTCTCCTAAAGAGAATAAGATCTTGAAGTTCATGATGGCTCAACCACTTGATTTGACTATCGCTATTCCAGTCCGGAACGAAGAAAAGAATCTTCCTGGCTGCTTGGCGGCTATTGGGAAGGACTTTGCCCGCAGCATTGTCATTATCGACTCAGGCAGCACGGACCAAACCCAGGAAATTGCCCGGCGTTTTGGCGCCGATGTGCTGGATTTCGAATGGAATGGTCAATTTCCGAAGAAGCGCAACTGGTTTTTGCGCAACCACACCCCCCCAACCAAATGGGTGTTTTTTCTGGATGCTGACGAGTATTTAACCGATGAATTTAAAGCGGAGCTGCGAGAAACCCTGACGAGCCCAGCCCAAGATAAAGTAGGGTATTGGCTTAGCTACACCATCTACTTTATGGGCAAGCAGCTAAAAGGCGGCTACCCGCTACGCAAGCTGGCTTTGTTTCAGGTGGGCACCGGAGAATACGAGCAGATTGATGAGAAGCAATGGAGTAAGCTTGACATGGAAGTCCATGAGCATCCGGTGCTTCAGGGAAAAATTGGGGTACTCAACCACAAAATTGACCACCAAGACTTTCGTGGCTTATCTCATTATGTAACCAAGCATAATGAATATGCCGGCTGGGAAGCCGCGCGCTTTCTGAAGTCATCCCACGATGGGGCAGTTTCTACCCGCTGGACGTGGAAGCAACAGCTCAAATACCGCCTCATGCGCAGCGTCTTTATTGGGCCTGCTTACTTCTGCGGAAGCTTTTTCCTGCTCGGCGGCTTCCGGGATGGGGCGCGCGGACTGGCGTTTGCCATTCTCAAGATGTCCTACTTCACTCAGGTATACTGTAAGATCAAAGAAAACTTAAGTTACCAAGAAGCTTAACCCGCCAGCATTTCCCTGAAATATTTTTCACCAGCCTTCAGCTAGGGCATGAACGGGTATATCAACAATGCGACTTGGGATACTACTTATACTATTCATTGGCACCCTCCTGGTCTTTTACTTAAGCTGGCTACCACTGCCCAAACTGAGCCTCCTCTGGTTTATGCCGAGTTGGTTGGGGCAGTGGGCAGATGCGGATAGCAACGACCGGATTCGTACCGGAATCCCTTTTGTTTTCCTGGGTTTGGTGGTGGGTGCCTGGCTCTCGGCTGAGGGCTACCTGTGGTACTGGTGGGGTATGGCCCTGCTGGCACTGAGTGCGGTGGTAGTAATTGCTGAATTAGGCCAGCTTTTTCTACCGCAACGCTTTTTTGATTGGGGCGACATTCTGTGGGGAATTGTGGGAGGAGCTTCTGGCCTAGCGGCAGCAGCTGTGATTGGAGGATATCACAGAAAACTCAAAGCGAAATAAACACACCTGCTGCAACTAGTTCACCGGCATAATTCCTCTGAAATGAGCACCACGTACAATCTTTCTTCAAAAGCAGTAACCAAACCAGTAAAAGTCAAAAGCTTTCGAACATATTATATCCTTATCAGCCTTATCGTTTTTGTTTTTCTGCTTTCAGAAGTAATTCTGCGCAGGGTGTATGGTTTCACTAATGCCATATTGATGAGAGAAGACAAAGCATTTGAGTATATCCCCGTTCCGCAGGACCGTTACCGATTTTTCAAAAACAATTATTATAACTCATACTCCCAAAGAAACCGAGAAATCACCACCAACGATTCCACCATAATTCTAGGCTTCGGCGATTCTGTTATTAATGGCGGTGTACAGACTGAACAAGACAGCTTAGCCACGAGCCTACTTTCTAACTACCTAACTCAAAAAAATCACCAGCAAGTATTAGTCACCAATATCGCAGCTGGCTCGTGGGGACCTGATAATTGCTACGCTTATCTAAAAAAATACGGAAATTTTGGCGCAAAGAAACTATTGTTAGTTGTAAGCTCCCACGATGCGTACGACAACATGAATTTTGAAAAAATAGTTGGTGTTATCCCTTCTTATCCCGACAAGCAATACCAACTAGCCATAACAGAGTTATTTGACCGGTACTTGTACCCACGATACTTATCCCAATACTTTTCTTTTACAGCAGAAAAAACCCCTGAAAAAAATAACAATCTATTGATCAGTAAATACAAAAATGGCATGCAGTTCAATAGCGGATTTAAACATTTTGCCAACTATTCTGACAGCACTAAAATACCACTACTAATTTACTTACATGCCGACCAGGAGGAGCTAAAGCAGGGCACATACAACGAACAAGGAAAAGAAATAATCGCGTTTTGCGCTAAAAACAATATTCCACTGATAAATGAACTCAACTACAAGTTCAGTGCAGATGATTACCGGGATGGTATTCATTTATCAGAAAAGGGACAGCGCCACATGTACGACATTTTAAAGTCGCGCTACTAAAAAAACGGCCACACATCCAGAAGCAAACGGGTCCTCGCAACCGGCATTTCTAACAATTGCCGCCTTACCTCATGCCCTATGAAAATCTTAGTTAGCAGTATGACTTTCGCGCCGGATCACAGCGGCATCTCCCTGTACGCAACTGATTTCGCCACGTACGCCGCTGAGCAGGGCCACGAAGTCACGGCCGTAACGGCCTTTTCCTGGTATCCGAAATGGGTAAAACGCCCCGAGGACGAAGGCAAACTCTTCCGCACCGATGTCTATAAAAACATCAAGGTATTGCGGGGCTACCTCTACGTGCCGAAGAAGGTTACAACCATTAGCCGCATGGTTCAGGAGGTTTCCTTTATCCTGTTCGCTTTCGTCAATTTTCTCAGAGCGGGCAAACAAGACACCATCGTTCTATTTACCACTCCTATCAACCTAGGATTATTAGGTACAATATTCCAAAAGCTGTGGGGCGCCAAGCTGATTATTAACGTGCAGGATTTGCAGCTTGATGCGGCTAAATCGTTGGGCATGGTTGGCAAGTTGCCCATAATTGAAATCATGAACGAGATAGAGAAGTACAGCTATAAAAAGGCTGATTTAACAACTTCTATTTCCACCGGCATGATTGATATAATTAAAAGAAAGGGTATCACTGACGATAAAATATACCTGTGGCCTAACTGGATTGATGTTTCTGAGGCTAAGGACAAAGGCATACAGGGTAAGTTCCGAGAAAAGTTCCCCCAATATCAAGGCAAGAAAATCATTGGCTACGCAGGCAATATTGGCATCAAGCAAGGCCTATCGGTTCTAATTGATTTGAGTGAACGGTTTAAAGACCACGACGACTTAGCTTTTTTAATAATAGGGCAGGGCGGCGACTTAGACAACTTAAAAGATTACGCCAAAAGCAAAAGCATCCCCAACCTAAGCTTTATCGATTTTTTATCACAAGAAGAGTATTTCAATTTCTTAACTGACGCCGATATAGTATTCCTTTCCCAGAAGAAGGATTCGGGAGATGTATACTTCCCTTCTAAGCTTCTGGGAATTATGGCCAAGTCCAAACTAATATTTATTTCGGCTGATAAGGACTCTGAGATATACAAAGTAATTACCCACAACAATCTAGGCATATCCTCTGAATTCGGAGATATTGACCAGATGCAGCTATTACTGAACAAGTACCTGCTAAACCACCAAGAGTTTGAAATATATAAATCGAATGCATATAAATACGTTCGTCAATTTGATCGTGAGGTAGTTATTAAATCCTTTTTAGATAAGGTGCACGCCATTAGTTACGATAAAGAACTCTCTGCCGCCTCTGTTTCCACTGACCTAATTACTCCGCTAAACCCGCCCATTATGCAGGATTCCTAGCAGTAGGATCCGCTCGATTGATCATCCATTCATCACCATACATTTTGTTTTATGAAAAAGATATTAGTCACTGGCTCCAGCGGGCTTATTGGGAGCGAAGTAGTGCGGAAGTATTGCCAGAATGGCTGGAAGGTCTATGGCATCGACAACAACATGCGGGCTGATTTCTTTGGCCCCAACGGCGACACGCGCTGGAACCAACTGCGCTTGCTAGCGGAATTCAAAAACTTTGAGCACATCGAGCTGGATATCCGCGACCGGGAGGGGGTCAGCGATACGCTGAAGCTGCTGCGCCCCGATGCCATTGTGCACACGGCCGCCCAGCCCAGCCATGATTTGGCTGCCAGCCGCCCTTATGATGATTTTGATGTGAATGCGGTGGGCACGCTGAACCTGCTCGAGGCTACGCGTCAGCATTGCCCCGAAGCGGTATTCGTGCACATGTCGACGAACAAAGTTTACGGAGATGCCCCCAACAGCCTCAACCTGGTGGAGAAAGAAAACCGCTGGGACTTTGCCGATCCGTCGTACTACATGGGCATCCAAGAGTCGTTCAGCATCGACCAATCCAAGCATTCTGTCTTTGGGGCTTCGAAGGTTGCGGCCGATGTAATGGTGCAGGAATATGGTCGGTATTTCGGTATCGCAACCTGCTGCCTTCGCGGGGGTTGCCTAACGGGCCCAAACCACTCGGGGGTAGAGTTGCACGGCTTTCTGAGTTATCTCATCAAGTGCAACCTAGAGCAGAAGCACTACACGGTTTTCGGCTACAAGGGCAAGCAAGTGCGCGACAACATCCACTCGCACGATGTCGTCTGCTTTATGGAGGAGTTCATTGAGGCCCCTCGCGTTGGGGAAGTCTACAACATTGGGGGCGGCCGCGACAACTCTATCTCTATACTGGAAGCCTTTCAGCTGATTGAGGAGATATCGGGTAATAAGATGATGTACGACTATGTGGATAAAAACCGGGCCGGCGACCACATATGCTACATCTCAGACTTGAGCAAAATGAAAGCTCATTACCCCAAGTGGAGCATCACGAAAGACTTGCGAACCACTTTCGAGGAGATTTATCAATCCTGGACTGCCCGCATCGAAGTAACTACCTAGGCCACATTTAACAGTAGGCCTCCTATTCTATCGCACTACCCTTTGTGGGGTAGTGGCAGCTTCCCTGTGCCCATTGATATGCGGCAATAGCTCAGCTATCCTCGTGTGTGTCTTAGTGCTCCCGCTCTTTCGGCAGGAGCGCTAAGACACATTTTTTTAGGCGTTACTCTTTTTAGGGGGCCGCTCATGTTATTACTAATTGATCAGCCGGAGTCCAGGCTCAGTGCAGAATAAACCCATACCCCTCCTAGCAGCCTTCTGACTGGCCTACCTCCGCGGCAAAGCGTGCCTTACATGCATGCAGCCTAAATACTGGCCTAGTGAAGCCACACCAAATACCGAGCTTTACCGCCACTCGTGGCTACGCTTGGGGCTGCCTTCAAACGATCCTTAGCCTGGCCCGCAATCCTAGGCCAGTAGCCAGCAGCTTAACCTTATGCGGTGGAGTCTAGTTAGTGTGTGCAGTACCTAGCTTTATCGTGCTTTTTATGACCGCCGAGCGAGACCGCCTCCAGGATGCCAATGCCGACCGTGCCGCCTGGCGCAAATGGGGACCCTATCTTTCGGAGCGGCAATGGGGTACCGTGCGCGAAGACTACTCCGCCAACGGGCAGGCCTGGGATTATATCACCCACGACATGGCTCGCTCCTACGCTTACCGCTGGGGCGAGGACGGCTTGGGAGGCATCAGCGATGAGCAACAGCTGCTTTGCTTGGCCGTTGGGCTTTGGAATGGGAAAGACCCGATCTTGAAAGAGCGCCTGTTTGGACTTAGTGCCTCGGAGGGAAACCACGGCGAGGACGTGAAAGAGGTGTACTACTACCTCGATAACGTGCCTACCCACTCCTACATGCAGATGCTGTATAAGTATCCGCAGCACGCATTTCCGTACAATTGGTTGGTGCATGAAAATGACCGCCGCAACCGCCACGACCCAGAATTTGAACTGCTGGACACGGCCATCTTTCACGATAACCGCTACTTCGATGTCTTTGTGGAATATGCGAAGGCTGGTCCGGAAGACTTGCTGCTTCAGATTACGGTGCACAACCGTGGCCCTGAGGGCGCCGAGCTGCACGTGCTACCCCAGCTGTGGTTTCGCAATACCTGGGCTTGGGGGAAGGATAACTACCGCCCAGAGCTAACCGCCCATGCTGGGGCCATTGCCGTGCGCCACCGCGACCTGGCAGACCTGCACTTATACTGCGACCATGCCCCCGCGCTGCTCTTTTGCGACAACGACACTAATCCGAACAGACTGCCCAACCTGGCTCCTCCTACCGAAACTCGTTTCTATAAGGACGGCATTCACGAGTACGTGGTGCACGGAGCGCCAACCGTTAACCCGGCCCAGGTTGGTACCAAGGCGGCGGCTCACTATACCCTATCGGTAGCTGCCGGCGGTAGCCAGACGGTGCGCGTGCGTTTAGCCCCCGCCGGCCAGCCAACGCCCTTTGCTGACTTTGATGAGGTTTTTAAGCAGCGGCGGCACGAAACTGATGCGTACTATGCCCATATGCAGACGGAGCTTAGTAGCCCCGACGCGCGTAACGTGCAACGCCAGGCCTTTGCCGGCATGCTCTGGAGCAAGCAGTACTACAACTACGACGTGGCCGAGTGGCTCCAGGGCGACCCCGCCTTTCCTGCCCCTCCGGCGCAGCGCCAGCATGGGCGCAACCGCGAGTGGAAGCACCTCAACAACGGGGACATTATCTCGATGCCCGATAAGTGGGAATACCCGTGGTACGCGGCCTGGGACCTGGCTTTTCACTGCCTGCCACTGGCTCAGTTAGACCCCTGGTTTGCCAAGCGCCAGCTGGTGCTGCTCACCCGCGACTGGTACATGCACCCGAATGGGCAGCTGCCGGCTTACGAGTGGAATTTCTCCGATGTAAACCCGCCAGTGCATGCCTGGGCCACTTGGCGCGTGTACAAAATGTGCCAGAAACACCACAACAGCCCCGGAGACACCGAGTTCCTCAGTACCGTGTTTCATCGGTTGCTGCTAAACTTTACGTGGTGGGTGAACCGCAAAGACCGCCACGGGCACAACATCTTCGAGGGCGGCTTTCTAGGCCTCGATAACATTGGCTTGTTCGACCGCTCGGCCCCGTTGCCTGATGGCACGTACCTGGAGCAGGCAGATGGCACCAGTTGGATGGCCATGTACGCGCTGAACATGATGCGTATTGCGCTTGAGCTGGCGAAAACCAACCCCGTGTACCAAGATTTGGCGAGTAAGTTCTTCGAGCACTTCCTCTACATTGCGGGAGCCATGACCAACATGGATGCCGAAGATGTAGACCTTTGGGACGTGGAAGATGAGTTCTACTACGACGCGCTTCACTCACCCAAAACGGGCCGCCAATTCCTGAAAACCCGGTCTTTGGTGGGGCTAATACCACTATTTGCGGTGGAAGTGCTCGATGAGGAGGTGCTGCAGGGAATGCCGGAGTTTATGGCCCGGATGAACTGGTTTTTAGAAAACCGGCCCCAACTGGCTAGCCTGGTTTCACGCTGGCGGGAACCAGGGCACGGCGATACCCACCTGCTTTCGCTCTTGCGCGGGCACCGGGTAAAGCGCTTGCTGGCGCGGGCCCTCGATGAGGGTGAGTTTTTATCAGAATATGGCATTCGTTCCCTTTCCCGCTATCACCAGGCCCACCCTTGCTACCTGAGTTATGATGGGCTGGATATGAAGGTGAAGTACGAGCCGGGCGAGGCCGAGTCAGACTTGTTTGGCGGCAACTCCAACTGGCGGGGCCCCATTTGGCTGCCCATCAACTTTCTGCTGATTGAGTCCTTGCAGCGTTTCCACCACTATTACGGCGATGACTTCCGGGTAGAGTACCCAACCGGCTCGGGGCAGTACAGCTCTTTGCTTGAAATTGCTGATGCCTTGAGCACCCGGCTTGCTAAGCTGTTTTTGCGCGATGAAGATGGCCTACGCCCGTCGCTGGGGCCTGATAAGCGCTGGCAAACCGATCCGCACTTTCGCAACTACGTGCTGTTTCACGAGTACTTCCACGGGGATACTGGGCAAGGACTTGGAGCCAGCCACCAAACCGGCTGGACGGGCCTTATCGCCAAGCTGCTTGCGGCCCGGCCTAGCGCGGGCTAGCTGGGCCAGGCCTCTCATTGCTCCGATACTGCCAGAAATTGATACTCCTGTACTGCATTACTGCAGTATTACCCCTACATGAAGGTTTTATAACCTCTGCGGAAGGAGCCTGCAACCCCAAGCTGATCCTTCTACATTTGGCGCAAACAATGCGCCGTGGCTACTGACAACTTACTTGAGCTGCTAGAGCGGATCCGTAACAACGACTACCAGGCCTTCGAGCAACTGTTTGAAGAGCACTGGCGGGAGCTATACCGGTACGCGCACAAGGTACTGCGGCATGCTTCTGATGCTGAAGACATAACCCAGGAGCTTTTCTGCGACCTGTGGGCCAACCGTGCCCAGCTTCAGGTGCGCACCACGGCGCAAGGCTACCTGCTCGGGGCTCTGCGCAAGAAGATTCTGACCCGCTTCCGGGACGCCGACATTCGTGCCCGCCACTTAAAAGCCTTCGGTGCTACCCTAGAGCACGGGGCAGAGCTTACGTTCAACCGTCTCGTAGGCCACGACACGCGGGCGGCTATTCAGCGGCAGGCTCAGGCGCTGCCCCCCAAGGAGAAAGAGGTGTTTCTGCTCAGTATGCTCGACGATTTCTCGGTCAAGGAAATTGCGGAGAAGTTTGCCACTTCTGAGCAAACTGTGCGCAACCAGATGAACAGCGCCCTGCATAAGCTCTCCCCTTACCTCACCAGGCTTCTGAGCTAGGCCAGGTGGTGCTTTCCATCAAGTAAGGGTATTGCTCTCCTCTCCTGAATAGAGCTAACAACCTAAAAACCAATACATCAGCACTTCTTGTGACAGAGTTGACCCTAAGCCACCGTGTTACCTCTCTGTTAAATCCTACAGTGGCGCTGGTTGAAAGCAGCACGGTCTGCAACTGGTAGATGTGGAGGGCAGCCCCGGCCGGGTCCAGCATGCTACTTGCCCTCCGCCGGCCGCTCCTAGGCCACTGTCTTTCCTTCGGAACACTATCCGGAGCGCCTTTGCGACTCCCGTTAGTAGTTCTCACACCCTCCTTTCTGCTCCGGCATCCTGCACCCACTATTGCAGTGCTGCCCTTTCCGGTATGATTCGTACGATTTTGCTTTCCGCGCTGCTACTGAGCAGCGCACCGGCCGTGCTAGGTCAGGGCACCAAAAAGCCCAAACTACTAGTCGGCATAATGGTCGACCAGATGCGCGCCGACTACCTCCCGCGCTTCTATGACCAGATGGGTAACGACGGCTTCAAGCGCCTCTTGCGCGAAGGGTTTCAGTGCCGCAACACCCACTACAATTACGTACCCACCGTTACGGGGCCCGGCCATTCCTCGGTGTATACCGGCACTACACCCCGCTACCACGGCGTAGTGGGCAACTCCTGGTACGACCGGCGCCTGCGCCGCGACGTGTATTGCACCGATGATTCCACGGTGCAGCTGGTGGGTACGCCTAAGGGCATGGGCGTTTCGGCCCGCAACCAGGTAAGCACCACTCTCGGCGACGAGATGAAGATGGTATCCAACGGGCGCAGTAAGGTGCTGGCTATTTCCCTGAAAGATAGGGCCTCAGCCCTACCCGCCGGGCACATGGCTGATGGTGCCTTCTGGTTCGACATCAATACCGGCGACTTCATTTCGAGCACTTACTACATGCCAGCCCTACCCAAATGGGTTGCCGACTTCAACGCCCAGAAAAAGGCCGACTATTACCGTCAGCAAACCTGGACGCCGCTGCGAGGACCTGAGGCCTACCTCAACAGCGTGGCTGACTCCAATAGCTTTGAGCGCATTTTCAAGGGTAAAACGTCGGCTACGTTTCCCTATGATCTGAGTAAGCTGGCGCCCGAGAATCCGCCTGCTTATGAGGCCGTCAATATCTCCCCCTTCGGCAACAACCTGCTCACGGACTTAGCCCTAGCGGCCCTGACTAACACCGACTTGGGCCGCGACGACGTGCCCGACCTGCTAGCCATCAGCTACTCCAGCCCCGACCCCGTAGGCCACACCTTCGGGCCGCTTTCTAAGGAAGAGAACGATGTGTACCTGCGCCTAGATCTGGAAATTGCGCGCCTGTTGCAGGCGCTCGACAAAACCGTGGGCAAGGGTAACTACACCATTTTCCTGACCGCCGACCACGGGGCCAGCGAAGTGCCCAAGTACCTGGCTCAGCACCACGCCCCTAGCGGAGCTCAAAGCCACGCCACCCTAAACAAAGGCGCCGCCGACTACCTGACGGAGCAACTGGGAGCTGGCCAGTGGATTGAAACGGAGCGCAACAATATGTACTACCTCAACCGCCCGCTTATTGCCAGCCGCAAGCTGGAGCTGGCCCGCGTGCAAAACCTGCTGGCCGACTATCTGCGCAGCCAACCAGGTATTGCCCAGGTGAACACTACCTCCCAGCTACTCACCAGCAGCACGGGGGCCTTCTTGGAAACCAAGCTTCAGAATGGCCTCTACTACCAGCGCTTCGGCGATGTGCGCTTTGAGCTGGAGCCCGGCTGGACCTGGGAGATGGGCGTGGGTGCTACCCATGGCTCGGGCTACCTCTATGACAGCCACGTACCCTTACTGTGGTTTGGAGCCGGCGTCACGCCCGGCATCAGCTACCAGTACCATTCCATCACTGATATTGCCCCTACGGGAGCCATGCTGGTAGAAAGCAAGCTGCCCAGCGCCTGCACCGGACAGCCTATTGCAGAGGTGCTTAGCACCACCCCAACCAAGAGCCGCCGCAAGTAGCACGCCCCTTCCATATTACGCTTTCGTTACATCAGGCCTAGGGCATAGTTACTCCGGGCAGCCTGTGCAACTCTGTTTATGAAGTCCCCCTATTCTTGTTTCAACCGCTTGTCTTTCCGCCTGCAACGCTATGTGCGGCACCGCTCTACCCCGCCACTAACAGAGCAGCAACGGGAGACCTGGTTGGATGAATTGGTGGCGGCTACCCCCGATGATGACGAGCTCATGGATCGGGAGCTGGAGGCAGAACGGCGGGCCCGGATTCTGGGGGGAATTCGGGCCCGTACCCAGCCTCCGGCGCGCGTGCTGCCGCTATGGCCAGCGCTACGGATAGCGGCCGTGCTTGCACTCCTGCTGCTGGCTGGGGCCGTGCTCTGGCCGCGGCTGCAAGCCCCGCAGATGCTGCACTATGCTACTGGTGTAGGGGAGCATCGGGAAATAGTGTTGCCCGACAGTAGCCACGTCTGGCTGCGTCCGCGCTCTGAGCTGATCTGTGCGGCGCAGTTTGGAGCGGTGCGCAACGTGCAGCTGCATGGCGAGGCGTTCTTCGATGTCACCAAGGACCCTAAGCACCCGTTTGTGGTGCACACGGCCAAGGTAGCAGTTACAGTGCTGGGCACGTCCTTCCTGGTGAAGGCCTACCGCCCCCTGCCCACTACCACCGTGCTGGTGCGCACCGGACGAGTGCAAGTAGCTCATCAGCAGCGCACCCTGGCCGTGCTGCACCCACACGATCAGCTAAGCTACAACGACAGTACCCAACAAGTTAGCCTCACCAAAAACGAGTATTACGAAGCCTCCCCGATCAACCGAATGCTGACGTTTGAGCAGGCTTCGCTGCCGGAGGTTCTACTACTGCTAGAAAATACTTACCCCATCCATTTCAACGTACGCCGCGGTGCCCCCGCCGTGGCCCTGACCGGCACCCTCGACCCAGCTCTTTCCGCCGACCAGCTTACCGACGTGCTGAATGTACTCTTGCAGCGCCATCACCTGCGCATTACCAAGCTTACTGCTACCACCTACCAGGTAAACTAACGCCGCCTGCCGGCTCCTTCCGTCTTCCTTTTCATACCTCAGGCTTCTGGCCTGACAGGCACCGCCATGCCCGAACTCTCCTACCACATGATGCACTTAGACTCCTTACCCTACGGCTGTACGCCTGGTCGAAACCTATTGCTTACCAGCGCCTTGGCCGTAACTACCGCGCTCTTACCGCAACAAAGCCTAGCGCAAAAAACCAACGCCGAAGTGGCCTACTTCGCGGTGCAGACGGGGCCCCTCGCTACCGCCCTCCAGCACCTGCAGCGGGAGGCGGGCGTCAATATTGTATATGATGCCCAGGACCTCAAGGAAACCAAGGTAGAAGCCACTGAATTCCGGAAAGCCAAGGTGGGTGATATTTTGCGGCAGCTGCTGCGCAACAAGCCGCTGCGTTTTGAGGAAAAGCAGGGCACTATTATTCTACAGCCTACTACCTCGGCCACTCCAGCTGCCCCCAGCCGCCGCGCTGCTCAGGAAGTGAAAGGCAAGGTGACGGATGCCAAAACCGGCGCGGCCCTGCCCGGCGTAACCGTGCTGGCAAAGGGCACTACCACAGGTGCCGTGACCAACTCTGAAGGCTTCTTCAATCTGGCTGTACCGGATGGGGCCACTACCTTGGTGTTCTCCTTTGTAGGCTACCTAGCGCAGGAAGTGGCCATCGGCAACCAGGCCAATGTGGACGTGACCCTAGCCGTAGATTCTAAGCTGCTCAACGACGTAGTGGTTATCGGTTACGGCTCCGTGAAGAAGGGTGAGGTAACCAGCTCTATCACCAATGTGAACCCGCGCGAGTTTAACCGCGGCGTAGTAGCCACCCCCGACCAGATTCTGCAGGGCAAGGTAGCCGGCCTCAACATCACCCGTAGCGGCGACCCAAACGCTACGGCCTCAGTGGTGCTGCGCGGTGCCTCCTCGTTGCGGACGGGCCAAGCCCAAGAGCCGTTTTATGTAATTGACGGTGTGCCGGCAGCATCCATTAACCTGGTGGCCCCCGATGACATTGTGAGCATTGACGTGCTGAAAGATGCTTCGGCTACTGCCATTTACGGAGCGCGGGCCGCTAACGGCGTTATCATCATTACTACCCGCCGCCAGAAGCCCAACGCGGCCGTTTCCTACAGTGGCTATGTGGGCGTGGAGCAGGTGTCAAACACCATCGATATGCTCAGCGGCGACGAGTTGCGCCGCTACCTGGAAGCAAACAGCAAGAGCCTGAGCCCCGCCGACAACGACGAGGGCACCAACACCGACTGGCAAAAGGAAGTGATGCGCACTGGCCTAAGCCACAACCACACCATCAGCTACGGCGGGGGCTCCGAGAAGTCGGCTTTCAATGCTAGCGTTAACTACTTCAAGCGCCAGGGAGTGATAAAAACCTCCGATAGTGAGCGACTCATCGGCAAGATCAACCTCGACCAGAAGACGCTCAAGGACAAGCTGCAACTACGGTTTACCCTCACCAACTCCCTGCTCAAGCAGAACTTGATATCTGACTTGGTGTACCGCAACATGTTCACGCATTTGCCCACCACCAACATCAAAAACCCCGACGGAACCTATAAGGAGAACCTGACCCGGACGCAGTACTACAACCCCGTAGCCCTACTAGAGCAAAACAGCGAAGAGCGCAAAATCAACACCCTGCTCGGCAACGCCAGCGCCCAACTCACCATTCTGCCCAACCTGACGAATACGCTCAGCGTGTCGATGCAGAATGAGTCGGTGAAGGGCGGGGCCTACCAGGGGCGGGAGTCGCCGGTGCCGAACAGCAACAGCGTGACTGGCCTAGCGGCTAGGGGCCTTGCCCGGCGCTACAGCGTTGACAACAGCCGCAAAATTCTGGAGAACTACCTGACCTATAACCCGCTGAACAACGCCCACCACGACCTGAAAGTACTGGTGGGTTACTCCTGGCAGGAAGACAAAAACGGCGACGGCTTCCAGACTGATACTCGGGGCTTCGTGTCGGACCAGTTGGGCTACAACAACCTAAGCCTGGGCAACCCCGGCGGCGTATCGCCAAACTACGATGCGGCCATTGCCGGCTACAGCCTGGGTATTTCCACGCTGCGCCTGATTTCGTTGTACTCGCGCGTGAACTATAGCCTCCTGGACCGGTACTTCCTGCAGGTTTCGGTGCGGCGCGATGGGTCCTCGGCCTTCGGGCAAAACAACCGCTGGGGCACTTTCCCAGCCGCTTCGCTGGCCTGGAACCTGGCCGGTGAGGACTTTTTGGCGGGCAACACCATGCTCAATGAGCTGAAGCTGCGGGTGGGCTACGGCGTAACGGGCAACTCCTTGGGCTTCGACCCGCTGATTGCCACCCAGCGCTACAGTAGCGTGGGCACCTTCTACTACAACGGGTCCTTCATCAAGGCCATCGGCCCAACTCAAAACCCCAATCCTGACCTGAAGTGGGAGTCGACGGCTATGCTGAACGTAGGCCTAGACTTCGGCCTGTTTGGCAACCGCCTGGGTGGTACCGTGGAGTATTACGACAAGCGTACCTCCGACCTGATCTGGAACTACCCGGTTTCAACCACCCAGTACTTTGTAAATACGCTGTACGCCAACGTGGGCGAAATCAGCAACAAGGGCCTGGAGCTGACGCTGAACGCTACACCGGTGCAAACGTCGAACTTTCAGTGGAGCCTGACGGGTACGCTGGCTCACAACGTTAACAAGGTGGAGAAGCTAGCCAACGAGCAGTTCCGCCTCGACCAAGTGTACACGGCTTACCCCGGCGGCTCGGGCCAAAGCGGCATCTCTACGCAGGTAGTGAAGACGGGCTACCCCATTGGGCAGTTCTTCCTGCCGGAGTACGCCGGCCGCGACGAGAATGGTCTTTCCCTCTTTTATAAGGCCGACGGTACCACCACCGGCTCGCCGGCCCTTGCCGACTACCGCTACCAGGGCAATGCCCAGCCCAACCTCCTGTACGGCCTGAGCAATACGGTGAGCTGGAAAAACCTGGATTTAAACTTCTTTCTGCGCGGAGTGCAGGGCAATAAGATTCTGAATGCGACCCTCGCCAACCTCAACATCCCGGCCCAGTCTACGGCAAACAACCTGCCCGCCTTCTCTCTGGATGAGCCCTACGGCGACAACCGCGCCAACTACTACTCCAACCGATACCTCGAAGATGGCTCTTACCTGCGCCTCGACAACGTGACGCTGGGCTACAATCTGCCTATCAAGAACGAGTACGTGAAGCGGGCCCGCGTGTACCTGACCAGCCAGAACCTGTTCACGATTACCAGCTACCGCGGCATTGACCCGGAAATGAACTTGGGCGGCCTCACCCCTGGCCTAGACAACAACAACTTCTACCCCAAGACCCGCTCCTACGTGCTGGGCGTGAACCTGGACTTCTAGCCTGGAAATCAAGGAGCTGTAGCACATTAACGCTCGTCGGGCTGAGCAGGTAGTGCATTACGCTGGAAGCCGATGCATCTGTGCCACGGCCTGCTCCAGCGGCCTAGGCCTCTGTACTGAAGCAGTGAAGAGGCTCCTCCGCTCAGTCTGACGACCAACTCGATTTCAACTAACCACACATGTTTACCATTCGCCCTTCCCGTTTCCTGACCTTGGCCAGCGCACTCACTGCCGTGGTAGCTGCCACCAGCTGCACCGACCTGAATGCGCCCATCGAATCGGAATACACGCCGGCCAATTTCCTCACCACCCCCGAGCAGTTCATTGCCGCCTCCGGGCCGGTGTACAGCCAGATGCGCAACGAAGTAGCTAAAGCCTACTGGAATCTGCAGGAGCTCAGCACCGATGAGGCTGTGATTGTGGCCCGCAACGGCAACTACTACGACGGCGCCCGTTACCAACAGCTGAGCCTGCATACCTGGAACCCGCAAAACGAGTTTGTGCGCACCGCCTGGGACTGGGGCTTCAGTGGCATCAGCACCTGCAACCGCACTTTGGCTCTATTCCAGAACACCGCCGATGGGGCGTTTAAGACCCAGTTTACTGCGGAGTTGCGCACTATGCGGGCCTTGTACTACTTCCTGATGATGGACTTGTACGGCAACATTCCGCTGGTGCCGGAGTTCGGGAGCACCGTGCAGCCCACCAACGCTACCCGCCAGCAGGTGTT
Organism: Hymenobacter wooponensis; assembly: GCF_004745865.1. GTDB lineage: Bacteria > Bacteroidota > Bacteroidia > Cytophagales > Hymenobacteraceae > Hymenobacter > Hymenobacter wooponensis. The sequence continues at coordinate 49,008 of NZ_SRKZ01000001.1, forward strand.
TACCTACATCGAAAGCGAGTTGAAGCAGTCGTTGCCGGACCTTTCGGCCGATGTATCGTCCCAGACTTACGGGCGGCCCACGCAAGGCACGGCCCAGGCGCTGCTAGCCAAGCTGTACATGAATGCCGACGTCTACATCGGGCAGCCGAAGTACACGGAGGCCATTGCCGCCTGCAATGCCATTATCAAGAGCAAGAAGTACAGCCTGGCAGCGAATTACATGGATGTATTCGCGGTGGAAAACGGCCCCCAGGTAAGCGAAATCATTTTTGCGGTACCGTTTGACGCCAACCTGGCTCAGGGCAACATGATGTCGCGCTTTGCCCTGCACCAGCAGATGAAGGACAAGTTTAATCTGCTCTTCACGCCTAGCAACGCCAGCCTGACCTGGCCCGAGTTTTTTGCTCTTTATAAGGAGCCTACCGACACGCGCAACCAGCAGTGGCTCTCGGGCAAGCAATACCTCAACGATGGCCGCACGCCCATCCTGATTGCTACCACCAAGAAAGGCCTGGACTCGCGCTACACCGGCGCCGATGGCGGCGAAAAAGTCAACTACCATCTGGAGCTGTCGGACCGCCTCACGTTCCGGGATGCGGCCAAGTTTGATGTGGGCAACGACGAGTTAGGCAAAGCCCAGGGCACCCGCAACATTAAATATTACCCCGATAAGTCCTCAACCTCCCGCGACCAAGGCAATGACTTGGTGCTGCTACGCTACGCCGACGTGCTGCTGCTGAAGGCGGAAGCCATCCTGCGCGGGGGCCAGGACCCTGACGGGGCTACTCCTTTGAGCTTGGTAAACCAAATCCGCACCCGCGCCCAGGTACCGGCCCTCACTACCATAGACTTGAACAGCCTATTTGAGGAGCGCAGCCGCGAAATGGCCTGGGAAGGCTGGCGCCGCAACGACCTGATTCGCTTTGGCAAGTGGGAATCGGTATGGGGCCAAGGCATGAAGAACAACGCCGAAACCTACCGCCGCATTTTCCCCATCCCAACAACTGAGCTCACGCTCAATGGCCAGCTCAAGCAAAACCCCGGCTACTAGCTCTCCAGCAGGGGCTGCGCTAGGCCACTTGCGCAGCCTCCGCAGCTAAATACTACCCTGTTTTTCCTTTCACCCATAACCAAAACACCTTCATGACACTTATTTCCAAGGCCGCCCTGCTCGCCACTGGCCTAGGCCTATCGGTGCTGGCTAGCTGCAATGTCACCAGCCAGAAAGAAGCCGTGGCGCCAAAAGCCCAAGCCCGGACCGCCGATGCTACTACGGCCTTCAAGGCCAGCTTGGCACTACGCTGGGCCCCCGTACATTACCAGGATACTGACGTGACCGGCGACCATGGCCTGAGCGGCAAGGCTGACTACATCTCGGCCATCAACTTCGACGGGGACTGGTCGGGCACCAACAACTGGAATAATCTGGCTACCCGCCCAGCCTCGGCTCATGGCTACTACTCCGTGGTAGAAACCGGGACCCACTGGTTTATTACCTACGCCTTCTTCCACGCCCGCGACTGGACCGATAACCCCCTGCTCTACAATACGGATGAGCACGAGAACGACCTGGAGGGACTGCTGGCCGTGGTCAAGAAAGACGGCAGCACCTACGGCAACCTACAGGCCATCGTGACGGTAGCCCACTCTGATTTCTACTCCTTTGTGCCGGCCGGGAGCCCGCTACAAGCCAACCAGGAGGACATAGATGGCACTCTGACCTTGGAGCAGTTTAATGGGGGCCTCCACCCCATAACGGCCCAGGAAGCCAAAGGGCACGGCCTGAAAGCTTACCCCTACTACAAGCTCAACGGCGACGGCATCAAGTACTTTCCTTCCGCTACTGTGGCGGGCACGCCTGTCAGCGCCGACGACCGAAACGTATCCTACAAGCTGGTAGATATCTTCGAGCCCAGTGGCCTCTGGGAGCAACGCTTCAACACCGCCCTGTTCACCAGCCCCGATGGCGGTTTCGTAAAAAGCCGTGGCAACGGTGGCGCCAACGCGCCCTGGGCCTGGGACGATGGCAACGACGTGCCCGGCCGCGGCGAGCTAGCCACCGACCCCGCCAAGCTGGTGAATAGCTACTTCAAGAACCTAGGTACGTTCGACCTCAACTACCTCGACAACAAGTACAAGGGAATTTAAAGCTGCCTAGCACAACCCCAATACAAAAGGCCCGATACGTGTCCGTATCGGGCCTTTTGTGCATCTATAAAAGGGGGCAATAGCTATGCAGAAAAAGCTCAGTAGCTAACAGCGCGTTTTGCTAGGCCACTATGTTGCTAAAGTATGAGTTATGGGAAACCAGTTACCAAAGTCAGCTACCTAAGCTGACAGGCGGCTAAGTGGCCTAGGACTCGCTCTTGATACAGCGTAAGCGAGCTTGAGCAGATACAACTAGGCGGCCAGCCGCTCCTCTTCTTCAGGCTCAGTAGCGGGGTGCAATTCGCGCTCTAGCTGCTCCAGAAATTCGAAATCCAGCTGGCTATACTCGTCGTTCAGGAGTGCTTCGGCAACGGGTGGGGCGGAGGTAGGGCGCAACATATTCATGCTCTTTTGTACCCTCTCTCGAGAAATGAGGTTGCATCTCGGCGGTACAAGACTATGGCTTGGCTAGGAAAAGACCTGACCTGGTAAAGGCTTCTTGTGTCTGATTCATGGCTTATGTAAACTCTATTCTCTCACACAGCAACGCAACAACCTCCGGCAGCAGGCTCAGGCACCGGGCAGGCTGGTATATACCTCTAACCAACATAGATAGCCCACACAACTGTTACGTTAGCTGGCAGGCTCGCTGAGTGCTGCTTCAGGAAAGTGTTGTTGTGCAGGCGCTGATGCACGCTAGGCCAGTGGGACTGCGCGCTTCTTGCAGCAAACGCGGCATGAGCTAGGCCAGTACTCCCGCTGCTTAATACACTCCCCTAAATACAATGGGCAGAGTATACATAACAGGCACGGGTTGATTGGCGTTTTTACCGGGGTTCCACCAGGGCATAATGCGCACCAAGCGAAGAGCTTCCTCATCTAAACCAGCGCCTAGCCCTTTCACAATTTTGGCATCGCGAATGCGGCCTTCTTCCGTGACCAGAAAGCTTACGAATACCTTTCCGCCAACACGCCGGTTTAGGGCTTCTTGCGGGTACTGCAGCTTATTGCGCAAGAAGGCACGCATGGCCTCCTCACCTCCCGGAAAGGAAGGCATGATTTCCGCCGTATAATAGGCCGCGGGTGAGCTAGGGGTTTCAACATCGGCCCGAGCTGCCTCATCGGGGACGATGGTAGAACTCACTGACTGGGCCCGGGCCCATGTGCTGCCTGTTAACGATACCAGAAGCAGAATCCAGCGTAACGGTTGGGACATAGATGACCTGAGGTTGAGAGCGAATAGTCGAGCAAAACTATATTTCTCGCCCCCGTAGCCGGTGACGATCCGGTTATCATTACGTTGCGGATTTATGTCCTGCAGCCCTCCACTTTCAGGCAGAAGTGCTCGAATCGCTCTCTTTTTGGCGCAATACTCCGATAACAACCCAGCTGACCGGTAAGAAAGAGCTCAGGATGCGTACTTTTGGTAGAATTCAAGGCCACTGTAGGCCTGCTCGAGGGGTGTACCCCATGAGCGAGTCAGCTCTTGGATACTTAGGCGCACCACTCCTACCAGCTTAGTTTATGCCACCAGTACCCGTTGCGGAAGAGTTGCTGTCGGAATCAGCATTGCTGGCGCGCTTGTTTCCCAATGGTGGGGAGATGGGTGCCCACATTCGTCAGCTAGACTGGTCCACTACTCCGCTCGGGCCGGTACATGGCTGGCCCCAAAGCCTGCGCACGGCGGTTAGCATTATGCTAGGCTCGCAATTTCCCATGATGGTGCACTGGGGCCCCAAGCTCGTTCACTTTTACAACGACGGCTACGCTGCCATTCTGCAAGCCAAACACCCCGGCGCTCTAGGCCAGCCCGCTGAGCCTTGGTGGCGAGAGATGTGGCCTTTTTTGCTGAATATCTTTGAGCCGGTACTGGCGGGGCAAACCACCTATTTCGAGAACGAGCTGGTACTCCCCAACCGCCAAGGGTCAGTAGAGGAAGCGTATTTTACGTTCTCTCACAGCCCTATCTATAATGAGGCCGGAGTAGTAGAAGGCATCTTTGTTACGGCGCTGGAAACCACAAATACCGTGCTGCATCACCGGCGCTTAGCGCTGCTGAGCCACCTAACGGCCCAAACGGCGCTATCAACCTTGCCGGCAGAAGCAGCGCAGCACATCATTGCTGCCTTAGCCACTGATGCCGCTGATATTCCCTTTGCCTTGCTGTATGCGTGTGCCGAGGGCGTTTCTCACTTACAGCTGCGGGCATGGTTTGGCGTACCGCCCGGTGAGCCCGCCGCGCCCACTACTATAAGTGTGAGCGAGCCAAACGAACGAGCTTGGCCGCTGGCCGCCGCACTCGAGCAAAGTGAACCAACGCTGGTTTCTTCCCTCACTGAACGGTTTGGCTCCTGGCCCACCGGAACGTGGCCCGAGGTGCCCACTCAGGCCCTGTTGCTCCCGCTGGCCGTGGGAAACCAGCCTCCTAACACCGTGCTCATTGTGGGCCTAAGTGCCCGCCGGCCCTTAGATGAGGCCTACCGGGAGTTTTTTACGTTGGTAGCAGACTACGCTGGCCGGGCTCTAACACGTGCCACTGCCCTCTACGATGCGCAGCGCCTTAACCAGCGCCTACGCGATATGAATGCCTCCATGGATTCATTCGTGCACATTGTAGCCCACGATCTAAAAGGCCCCGTTACCAACCTAGAGGGGCTGCTGAAAGCGTATCACGAAGAAGCTCCTGGCTCCACGCGAGACCACGTTATAGAGCTGCTTGAGCAGGAAGTGCACCGCCTGACGAGCACCGTACAGGGCCTGCTGCAGGTATTACACACCCAGTACGGCACGGCCCTCGTAACCGATACTATTGCCTGGTCAGACGTTTACTCCTCCGTCCGAGTGGATGTGGCCGACATCCTCGACCAGCAGCAGGGCATTCTTACGGCTGATTTTCAAGGTGCTCCTACCATTCGCTACCCGCGCGTGTACCTGGTCAGCATATTGAAGAACTTGGTGCACAATGCGCTCAAGTACCGAGCTCTGGAGCGCCCACCCCTGGTTCATATTCAAAGCCAGCGGCAGGGCCAGGAGATACACCTGACGGTATCCGACAACGGGCGGGGCATCGATTTAATCAAGGATGGGGAACGGCTTTTTCAGCCCTTCACCCGTCTGACGGCCGAAGGTGAAGGGGCAGGCCTAGGCCTGCACATGATTCGTACGCTTGTGCAGAAGCGCGGCGGTGACCTGCAGGTAAGCAGCACGCTCGGCCTGGGCACCACCTTTACGGTTATCCTGCTTGAAGACCCACCCGTACCGTCGGTCTAACAGGATCTTATTCTATGCTACCAACCTCGTAATAAGGCAATTACGCCGCTCCTGCTTCTGCAGCAGGGTGCATAATGTGGGTGCGGTGCAGCTGCCCCCAAATACGTAATGCTTCAATTACGGGGTACAAATGCTCACCATAGTCGGCGAGGGTGTAGGTGACGGCCACGGGGGCCGCTTGGGTTTCCACGTGGCGGGTGAGCAAACTATTAAGCTCCAGTTCCTTTAATTCCTTACTCAGCATTTTAGCCGTGATGCCGGTCACTTCGCGCTGTAATTGCTTAAAGCGTTTAGGACCGCCACTGAGCGCAATAATGATGGGCAGCTTCCATTTGCCGCCCAGAAAATCTAATGCATCGCGCACTGAGCGCATGGCGCCTGCGCATTCGTGGTGCGTGATTGGTATTGGAGGTTGCAGCATGCAGTAAGATACATTGAGTATCATATCAATATACTACAGTATACCGGTATCCTTTAGTATACTACCCTGCCAAACAGCCGAGAAAGTCAGCATCTTTGGCTGCATTTCATAGCCACTGTTGGCTATGGAATGCCATCACCTCCAACCTTTTACCAGTTATCATGTCTGCCTCTACACGCAATATTATCGCCTGGACTCTGCAAGTCCTGCTTGGGCTAGCCTTCATTGCCTTTGGCGTAAAAAAGCTCACCGTGTTACCTACCACGGTGGCTATGTTCAACAACCTTGGAATGCCCAGCGCTATGGCCTACATTATTGCAGTAGCGGAAGTGTTGGGCGGTGTAGGCCTGCTAATCCCTCGCTTTACCCGCTTGGCTGCCCTGGGGTTAGTAATTATTATGCTTGGTGCTGTAGTAATGCACGCCACGAAAATTCCGGGTGGTATAGCTCAAGGGGTTCCTGCCATTGTTTGCTTGTTGCTACTCCTGGCCGTGCTGTGGTTGCGCCGGCCCGTTGCGGCTACAGCCTAATATACTTGCAAGCCTAGCTCACTTGGCCCACCTATAGAACTTATGCCATCTGTGAGTCAACTCAACTAGTATTACTATCTGAGTTCTGCTCCAGAGCACGTACTAACGCTAAAATACTGACTCGCCACGCTGGGCCCATTTGGGCACCAACGTGGCGAGTCGTCATTTATAACAGACAGGTAAGTAAGCCTGTATGCGGTGGTGGGCCTACAATTAACATTTACCCTCTAAGCTACTTGCCTTGCCTATAACGCTCCAAAAGTTGAAAATCAGCGTTTAGCGATGAAATGGCTGCAACTCCTTCTCTAGCTAACCGATGATTTGTCCCAGTGCTGCATAATAGTCGGGAAGCTAACCTCTACCCAGTCGGCTAGAGCGCGCACTTTCTGCGATGCCTGTTGCCCCAGCGGCGTCAGACTGTATTCTACATGGGGCGGCACCACGTCGTAGGCCACCCGGCGCACCAGCCCATCAGCTTCCAGCCATTGCAGCGTCTGGGCCAGCATACGCTCACTAACGCCGTCAATCAGGCGCCGCAGCTCACTGAAACGGCGGGTTTCGCCTTCCAGCACCATAAGGGTTAACACTCCCCACCGGCTGGTAATGTGCTTTAGCACCACGCGCGATGGGCAAGCCGCTGAGAGCAAGTCGCCGCGTTGTAGCTTTTCAGAAAGCGTAGCCCCTACTTCGAGGGGGGCTTCAATATTTTTTTTCACACTTACCTTTTTGTACGTACTTACTTTACGTAAGTATAGCACATACTTTTGTCAGATCAACAACTTAACGATCTAAAATATGCGCATTGCCATTACCGGCGCGACGGGCCAGCTCGGCCGTCTCGTTATCGAAAAGCTGAAAGCCCTAGTACCCGTTGACCAGATTGTGGCCCTGGTTCGCAACCCGGCGAAAGCGACTGACTTAGGTGTTGAAACCCGCGAGGCCGATTATGCCAAGCCCGAGACCCTTGAAACTGCTTTAGCCGGTGTAGACACGCTGTTACTGATTTCGTCGAGCGAGGTGGGCCAGCGGGCTACGCAGCATCGCAACGTAATTGAGGCTGCCAAGAAAAATGGGGTGAAGCGTATTGCGTACACCAGCTTGCTGCACGCCGACAACTCCCCCCTGAGCTTAGCCGATGAGCATCGTGCTACGGAGGCCGAACTGCGCGCTTCGGGCATCCCCTATACCCTGCTGCGCAACGGCTGGTACACGGAGAATTACACCAACTCAGTACCTGGCGCAGTGGCCGGGGGGGCCTTCATCGGCAGCGCCAAGGACGGTAAGATCTCCTCAGCTACCCGTGCTGATTTTGCAGACGCCGCCGTGACTGTACTTACCACGGAAGGCCACGAAGGCAAAACCTACGAGCTGGCTGGCGATGAAGCTTACACACTGGCCGACCTGGCTGCTGAAATTTCGCGCCAGACCGGCAAGGACATTCCTTACCGGGACTTGCCTGTGGCTGATTACGCCGCCGCCCTCGCCAGCTTTGGTGTGCCCGAAGGGTTTGCGCACGGCATTGCCAGCTGGGATGCTGATGCCGCTACGGGAGCCCTATTTGACGACAGCCGCCAGCTCTCCCAACTTATTGGCCACCCCACTACGCCCCTGGCCACAACCGTTGGCGCCGCGCTGAAGTAAGCGCTGGCCGGTAGATTACATCAGCAGAGGGATTTACTCATCGTAAGTCCCTCTGCTTTTTTGTGCAAAAGCTCCACCACATTACTGGCCTGGTTCTGCTACTGCAAGTGGCCTAGGCGCTTAAATACTACCGTTAGCACGCCCAAAGTGGCCCTAGGCTCAACATTAACAGGGTTAGGAAATATTGCGTAGGATTCAGCACAAGCCGCGCTTCTTTCTACCCAGCTCGCTAGCCTAAGCAGATAGCACTTATCACCCTCTTTCTGAGGCCCTTCTGCCGGACAGTTGCTTATGCCTTTCGAGCCTCTCCCCCTCCTATTATGTTGAAGTCACTCGTTGAAAAGTTTTCGCCCGTTTACTTCACCATGGTTATGGCCACGGGTATTATTTCGCTGGCCGCAGAAGCGCAACATATTCAGTGGCTCGCCGAAGGCTTCTTTTACCTGAATGTAGTCCTCTACCCACTCTTTTTGCTCCTGTTGCTGGGGCGGCTTTTCGGGTTTTACGCCGGATTCAAGTCGGAATTGGCATCGCACGAAAATGGGCCTAATTTCCTGGCGTTGATAGCTGCAACCTGCCTCGTTGGTAATCAGTTTGTAGTGCTGCGCCACAACCAGATGGTGGGGCAAGCACTATGGCTGTTTGGGGCCGTTTGCTGGATAGTGCTGCTTTATGTATTCCTGATTAGCGTAACGCTACGTCGCGAGAAACCACCGCTGGAAACTGGCCTAGGCGGTAACTGGCTGCTACTGGCAGTGTCTACCCAAGCGTTAGCCATTTTGGGAGCCGTTTTGCTGCCCTCAACTCCTCCTGGCACCGCCGATGTAGGCCAGTTCACTGTTTTGGGCTTGTTTCTGCTCGGCAGCTTGTTTTATATAGTTGTTAGTACGCTGCTGTTTTACCGCCTAACCTTTGTGCGCGTGGAGGAACAGGAAGTTGGAGCGCCTTATTGGATTAGTGTGGGAGGCAGCGCCATTACCGTTATGGCTGGGGCTACGTTACTTAGCTCCCTGTCCCAGGCTCCGGCCCTGGCCGATATAGCTGGGTTTGTGAAAGCTTGGTGCGTGCTGTTCTGGGTGGTAGGCACGTGGTGGCTTCCCTTTGTGGCCGCATTACGTGCGTGGCACCACCTGCGGGCCCGGCCGGCCTTCTCGTATAAACCGGCTTACTGGAGTATGGTCTTTCCGCTGGGTATGTACACAGCCTCTACAGGGCGGCTTGCCCAAGCCTTGCCGCTACCGGCGTTGCGTTCTATATCGGCTGGCTTTATTTGGATAGCTGTGCTAGCTTGGGCAGTTACGCTCATTGGTATGTTGGTGCACCTTTTCACCCCAGCCAAGAGTACAGATCCAGTGCTGGCTTAGCACTTACCCCAACAAACGGCCGGGTGGCCCCTGCTACATCAGGGGCCACCCGGCCGTTTGCTTTTATCTCAATGAATGTTGTTTTATTCAGCTACCAATAGCGTTTGGGGCGCGGCTTGCTTAATACGACTTAGCAGCCAATCGGCTTGGCGCTGCGTGCGGGCGTTGCAGAACTCATAGCAAGCCTTCAGGTCTTCGTCGCGTAGGCCTAGCGCTGCCTGCCGAATAACTACCCAGCACAGGTGCACCTCCTGGGTCAGCAGCCACAGGTCGTGCAGGTCGCGCAGTAACGCCAGGCTCCCCTTGCGCTTCTTCGCAAATAACTCGCGCTTTAGCTTATCGGGCTCGTCTTCTTTTTCTTCCGAGTACTTCGCCACGAATGCCTGGGTACGGCCGTGGTGCTCCCGCGACCAGGCGGAAAGCTTCTGGCACATTTGCTCAATATCGGGTTCGTCTTTGTGCTTATCGGCGACGTACTCAAACGCCTCCATGAGTTGCTTTTCGCTGTTCTCGAGCAGGCCTAGATAGTGAGGGAGTTGCATGGCGAGCAGGGTTAGGCATTGACTTTGCGAATGTGTACGGCGGCGTACTTATAGTGCGGCTGCTTGCTTACGGGGTCCCACTCGGTAAGAGTTAACTCGTTAACCGCGCGCGGACGGTCGGCCTTATCCCAGTAGCCGTAGTGGAAGGGAATAAATATCAGCCCCGGCTCAATGTCGCCCACCCGGGCGGGCTCCAGCACCTTGCCGCGGCGTGATACTACTTCTACCATGTCGCCATCGGCAATACCATAGCAGGCCGCGTCTTCGGTTGAAAGCTGCACGTAGCTATCCGGGGCGGCTTCTTGCAGCGCTTTAGAGCGGCCAGTTTTGGTGCGCGTGTGAAAGTGGAATACCACCCGGCCCGTGGTCAGCCACAGCGGATATTGTTTATCGGGTACTTCATGGGGTGGCTCGTAATCAATACCCTTCAGAAATGCCTTCCCCTTAGGGTCGATGAGCTTATAGTCGTCCTGATTGCGCGCTGCCCCGGTTTCCAGGTCGTGGCCATACGTCTCGCAATAGTCGATGTTGGTATTAAAAACGCCGTCTTCGTAGAGGTGCTTCTTGCCATCGGGGTACTGCTCGTTGCAGGGCCACTGAATACCCGAGCCGCCGGTAAGCTTGGCGTAGCTCAGACCGGTATAATCGCAGGGGCGGCCGCGGGTACACTCACGCCAGGCGTTAAAGGCGTCCTCCGTGGTTTGCCAGGTGCTGGTGAGCAGAGAGTTACCGTCTTGGTCGCGGAAATCCATGCGCCGGGAATAGTCCACGAAGATGTCGAAATCGGAACGCGCCTCGCCGGGTGGGTCAATGGCTTTGTGGGAGATGTGCACCGTGCGGCCTACGTTCGTGAAGCAGCCCGTTTTTTCACCCCAAATAGCGGCCGGCAGCACCACATCGGCTAAAGCTGTGGTTTCAGTAGGAAATGCATCCTGCACGATTACAAACAGGTCCTCCTTCGCCGGAATTTTGCGCGCCCGGTCCAAGTCAGGCAATGACACAAGCGGGTTGGTGCCGCTGATCCAGAGCAGCTTAATAGAGCCTTGCTCACAGTAGCGCCAGATTTGCATGGCGTGGGTGGGCGGCGCCCAGTGCGGTATTTGGTCGGGGTGTAGATTCCAAAGCGCGGCCAGTTCCTTAATATGGTCCTCGTTGCCCCAGTTGCGGAAACCCGGCAGGTCGCCGTCGGCCCCACACTCGCGCGTATTCTGGGCCGTAGGCTGCCCGTTCATCTGATAAATGCCGCTACCCGGGTGGCCTAGAAGCCCGCGCAGCAGGTGCAAGTTGTTTACCTGCACGGCCGCTGCCGTAGCCTGCATCGACTGATATACGCCCTGCAGGGCAGTAGATACGAGCGTTTTGCAGGTGCCCAGAATGTGCGCCGCTTCACGCAGTTTAGCTGCTGGCACCCCTGAAAGGTGCTCTACTCGCTCGGGTGTCCATTTAGCTACAATCTGCTTCAGTTCCTCGAAGCCAACCGTGTGCGCCTCAATGTACTCTTGGTTAATCTGCCCAGCCTGAATGATGAGGTTCAGAATCCCGTTCATCACCGGCACGTTGGTGCCCACGCGAGGAGCCAGGTGCACAGTAGCTTTTTCAGCTGTGTACGTGGCGCGTGGATCAATCACCACCAGCTTAGGCGGGTTAGGGCCAGCCAGCCGGTCGAGCACCCGCATCCATAGCACTGTTTGCTGGGAGGCAATATTGTGGCCTACGTGCAGAATGGCCTCGGTGGTATCCAGGTCGGAGTAGGAGCCGGGCTGCCCATCGGAGCCGAAGGATACTTTTAAGGCTGCCGCCGCTGTAGCTGTGCAGAGGCGGGTGTTGCCGTCCATGTGTGGTGTGCCTAGGCCCGCTTTACCCACAATGCCGAGCGCGTAGTATTCTTCCAGAAATAGCTGGCCGGAAGTGTAAAACCCAATGGAGCTGGCGGTGTGCTTCTCCACCAACTCTTTGGACTTCTGCACAATCAGGTCCATCGCCTCGTTCCAAGAGGCCTCTTCCAGCTTGCCGTTGCGGCGGATAAGTGGCCTAGTCAGCCGGTCTTGGCTGTTGTTGGCTACCCAGCCGTGCAGGCCCTTTGGCCCAAGCCGGCCGTGGTTAACACTATCCACTGCCCGACCGCGCACCCCCACAATACGCCCATCCTTCACGCCGATATCCATGCCGCAGCCGTTGGAGCACAACACGCAGGCCGATTGCACCCAGTGGTCGGGTTCTTCCTCAATACGTTCATCAACGCGCACGGGCCAGTCGCCTTCGTAACCAGTGCGCTGCCCCCAGATGTCTTGAATACTGTCGCGGGTTTCTTTCATAGCTCGCAGGAAAACGGGAGAATACTAGGCTAGTCGGTAGCTACCAAGGCCTACTCATAAGCAGCCATGAAGCTCACCTACTGCCCTACAGACTGCCTTACCCTACGGAAGTTGAGGCCACTAAGTCGAACTTATTTTAATCTTATCTTAATTTAAAAACCTGCTTTACGGCTCAGAAAGCCTGTTTATTGAGGAGCTTACCCGTCAGCGTAAGCTCCTTTGGCAACTTGCAGGTCAACGGGTTGGAAGAGAAAAAATGAAGACACTGTATCTGCTTTGCTAGGCCTATGCACTAGCACTCACGTGAATGCCACATCCTCTGCCAACAACTTCTGTAAGTAAGTTGGGTAGCCGCAAGCAGCGCCTTGGCAAAAAGCAGCTATTTTTCTGTGTGCCGTATTGGCTAAGCGTTAGCAGAAGCCCCTTTTAAACTGTAAATCCGCTCGATAATCTCAACTACTTTCAGGCCTTCTAGCGCGTTGGTAGTGGCATGGCTGCGCTTCTGCACGGTTTCCACCACGTTTTCAATTACCTGCACGTGGTTGGCGGCGCTGCCTTGGTAGGGGCCATAGTCGTTGGCGGGGTTGGTGGGCGGCAGTGCGGGGAGGGCGTAGTTACGCAGGTGGCAGTACTCCACTTTATCCATGTACTGCCCACCTATTTTGAGGCTGCCGTGCTCCGCAATGAGTGTTAGGGAGCTTTCGAGGTTCCGGTCCCAGACGGCAGTGCTATACTGCAAGGTGCCGCTGCCACCGCGCACCAGATCGAAGGTAACGAGGCCGGAATCTTCGAACTCTGTTGTTTCCCCGTGGTTGAAGTCACGGAAACGGGCTGAGATATTAGTGATGTCGCCGAAGACCCAATAGAGCAAATCCACAAAGTGACTAAACTGGGTGAAGAGAGTGCCGCCATCTTGCTGCTGAGTACCTTTCCAGCCACCGGCGTGATAATAGCGTGCGTCGCGGTTCCAGAAACAGTTGATCTGCACCAGATACACCTGGCCTAGCTGCCCTCCCTCCACGAGCTGCTTTAGCCAGGCGGCAGGCGGTGAGTATCGGTTTTGCATCACTCCAAATACCAGGCGGCCGGTTTGCTCAGCCATGCGCACTACGGCTTCGGCGTCGCGTGTGCGAAGAGCAATGGGCTTTTCAATTACTACATGTAAACCATGCGCCAAGCCAGCTATAGCTTGTGGAGTATGCTGGTCATTTGGTGTAGCTATAGTTAACACATCTGCCTCACAGTTAGCTAAAAAGCACGCTTCCAGTGAAGAAAAGAAAGGAATACCTGGAAATTCTAGGCTTAGCGCTGCGGCCAACTCCGTATTTGTATCTACTAAGCCAACCAGTTGAGCTCCGGGGTAACGCGCTACTAGCGTCGCGTGCCGGCGGCCGATGTGGCCTACACCGCAGATGACGAAACGAACGGGAAGGGAATCGGGCAAGGTGGCTTATAGTAAGGCAGGGAGCACAACCGCAAGCTCCGAAAAAATGCGCGTTTCTCCTGCACAAAACAAAACCCGTAACCTCCTCTTAGGAAGCTACGGGTCCGTTTATATGCTAGCCTTCTCGGCCAGAAGCGGTTATTGGTTACAGAAGCCTTTTCAGCTCTTCGAAGTTGGAATTGCTCACGTTGCGGTTGGTGCATCCAAGCTGCTGCGCGCTCTTCTGGATGTTGGCAATGCGTGAACCAGGGTTGGGGTGGGTGCTCAAGAATTCGGGCGTGCCCCCACTTCCCTGCTTCTCAGCCTTGATGAAAAAGCCGGCGGCTCCGTCGCAGGCATAGTAGCGGGTGCCATTGAGGTAGATAGTGGAATACTTATCGGCTTCCGTTTCGTAGCTGCGGCTGAATTTGAGCTGCCCTAAACCAGCGGCAATCTGCACGAGCTGGTTGGAGTTGTTGCCCAGCACAATGCCCGCCAGCAGGCTGATACCATACTGCTGCTGCAGCATTTGGGTGCTGTGGCGGCGGTCGGCGTGGGCAATTTCGTGGCCTAGCACGCCGGCCAGCTGATTTTCATTGTCCAGAAACTTAATCAAACCAGTAAACACATAAATGTGGCCGCCGGGAGTGGCAAAGGCGTTCTGGGTCTGGTCGTCTTTGATAATCTGCACATCCCAGGGGAATTGGGTGCGGTATTTCAGGTTGCCATTATCAAGCACGCGTTTCACTACCCCATTCAGCAAGGTATAAGCGCGGGCATTGCTGGATTTTTCAAGCAGCTGACCCTTGGCACGATATAATGAGTCGGTCTGGCGGGCTACTTGCGCACCCAGGGCAATATCCTGGTTAATAGAAAAGAGGTTGAAGCCCTGACGGGGGGCATTGATGGCTGCGGTAGTAACAACCGACACTACAGCCAAGGGCAGAAAGAGGGTTAAAAAGGGACGGCGCATATGCAGTAAAGAGAACAAGTAAGAGGGGAGTAATACGGCTCCAAGAAAAAACAGTGCCAGCAAAAGCAGCTTCCTGCACTTCTTGCCCCCAGAAGCGCCAGAAGATTAGCCATTCCGTAAGCTGCTCATGCAAGCCCAACGTGCTATTAACTGGCCTAGGCCCACGCTTGCAACACTTGGCAGATGTAGGCCACTTGCGCCATCGTGAGCATGGGGTGCATGGGCAGAGAAAGCACCGTGCGCGAGAGGCGTTCCGCCACCGGAAACTCTCCCAATTGGTGGCCTAGATAGGCATACGCTGGCTGCAGATGATTGGGCAGCGGATAGTATACTGCACTTGGAATACCGTGCGCCCCCAGGTATTGCTGCAGCTGCTCACGCTGACCAGGCAAATCGGGGCCTTGCACTGTGTATTGATGGAAAACGTGCGTGCTGCGTGGGTCTCGGCCTGGGGGCCGCAGGCTGGGGTGGCCTAGTAGGGCAGCATCGTACTGGGTTGCAATGTGCTGGCGGGCGGCGGTCCAGGCATCCAGATAGGGCAGCTTCACGCGCAAGAGAGCTGCCTGCAGGGTATCAAGGCGCGAGTTCAGGCCGATGAGTTCGTGGTGGTACTTGCGGGTTTGGCCATGGTTGGCAAGCTGGCGCAGTGTGTGGGCCCGCGCTGCATCTCGCGTAAAAAGAGCCCCACCATCACCAAAGCCCCCTAGGTTTTTGCTGGGAAAGAACGACGTGGTGCCTACCTCCCCCACTGTACCAGCCGCCCACACCTGCCCCGTAGAGAATGTAAACGTGGCTCCGATAGCTTGAGCATTGTCTTCCAACAAAGGCACATTGTGCTGGTTGGCCAGCAGGCGGAGAACCTCCAAATCGGCACACTGCCCAAATAAATGCACCGCCAGAATAGCGCCCGTGCGGGAGGTTACAGCCGCCGCCACGGCTGCCGGATCCAGATTATATGTATCAGGGGCAACATCAACGGGCACAGGCACCAGGCCTAGCACAGCGGCCGCCTCCCATGTGGCCACGTAGGTAAATGCGGGCACCAGAATTTCGGTGCCGCGTGGTAGGCCTAGGCTCATGAGCGCCAATTGAAGCGCATCGGTGCCATTGGCGCAGGGAACTACGTGGGCACCACCCACATACTGGCCTAGCTCCGCAGCAAACTGCTGCACGGCACCGCCCTGAATAAAGGCGGCTTCGTGGAAGGTAGTGCGCACGGCTGCATCTAATTCAGGCTGAATGGGCGCATGCTGGGCACGCAGGTCCAGGAGCTGAATAGGCTGGGGCGGAAGCAGCGGAGCAGACAACAATGTAGAGCAAAAGATGGAGGAGCTTCAAAGATAGAATGCCTTGCAGAACCTGCCGCTGAGGCGTACGTAACCCGCTATATAGCCCTACCGTTAAGTAGGCTACTCCCCTCCCGCATAGTACTCTCTCTTTTTCCCGCCTATTCCCTACTGCCATGTTCAGGAAAACCCTAACTATCAACGCCCTTGCTGCCGTGCTTATGGCTGGCGGCCTCACCTTCACGCAGACTAGCTGCTCCAATGCCGACAAAAAAGAAGTGTCGGCGGAAAGCGACGAGGCCTACAATGATTTTAAAACCTTCGTATCGAATACTGAAGCTAAAGCCGAGAATGTAGCGGACGAAGCAGAAGCCGATTACGAAGCAGAGACCAACCAGCTGAAATCGGACTTTGACGCCAAAGTAGCAGCAGTAGACAAGTACTCGGATCAGTACGATGACACGCGCCGCCAAGAAATTGAGCAGTTGCGCACTCGTTACACCACGGCGTACGACAAGCGCGATATGGCTTGGAAAAACCGTCCTAATGCCGTTGCTACTACTAGCACTAGCTCTGCGAACCTGAAGCCCGGCAAATACTACAAGCCCATGTCGCCGGCGGCAAACATTACGGCGGCAAATGCCCGCGCTACTTACGAGTCGTTCGTGAAAAACATCAAGCAAAACGAAGACCGTTACGACATCGACGACTGGCGCTATATCAACTCAGAGTGGCGCGCGCTAGATGAGGCCTACGATAAGGTTAAGAAAGATATTCCGGCCCGTGACTTAGCTGAAATTCAGAAAGAGAAACTGAAGTACGCAGCCTTCAAATCGTTTGACAAGGCGGAAGCTCGCGCAGCACAGGGTGCTGATGCTGTGAGTGGTGAAGCTCAGGATGTAAAGGCTGGCACGGCTGATGAGCGCAGCAAAGTTGGGCAAGCGGCTAGCAATACAGCCCAAGATGTTAAAGAAGCCGGCAAAGACGTAGGCCAAGGTGCCGCTAAGGTTGGCAAGAAAGTAGGAGGCGCTGTAAAAGGTGCTTACAAAGAAGTGAAGTCAGAAGTAAAGAACACCGACAACGATTAGTCGCTTCCTTTCCAAAAATAGCAAAACCCGGCTCCTGCACAGGAGTCGGGTTTTTTGTTGCTCAACTTATGCCATAGCAACCCTCCAGCTCTGTACTAGGCTGTCAATTCGCGGAGTAGCCAGTAAAGCTTCAGAGCATCTAACTGACGGAGGCTGGGGCGTGTTGAGAGCAGATTCCGGCGCACTTGCTGCTGCCGCAACTTGAAGGCAACGCAAACCGGTTCGGCTAGCCCCCACCGCTGGAGCCGTAGTGCCGCTTGCAGCAGCTTCGTATCAGTACCAAGTCCCTCAGCACGGTACAGCTGCACCAGGTTACGGACGGCATCATGGGTTTTCTGCAGGAAGATGGCCGCTGGCTCCAGCCCATCGTGTAGCACGGGGTTGTCAAGGTGTAGTAAGGAGATGCCCGCCCGCCGCAGCAGCCACCCAAATTTTGTATCCTCGTGTCCGTAGCGTGTCAGACTTTCATCGAGGCCTAGCTGCCGAAATATCTCAGCCCGAATAAGCAGATTGTTGAGCGTGAGCTGCCCGTGCGGGGCGCGTTGTCGCACGGCGGCGGGTCGGGCTTCGCGGCGGCGGCCATACATCCAGCGTAAGAGCAAACCAGGACTGCTGGGCGGAGTGGCTTCGTAAGCAGTACCACCCACTAGTACTGGCGCCAGGTGGCAAGCCGCCGCGTAGCGTGCTAAGAATTGCGAGTCTGGCAATTGGCTGTCGTTATCAAGCAAAAGCAGCCACTCGTGCTGGGCCTGGGCTGCCAGTACGTTGCGAATAGCTGCCCGACCAATGTTCTGCGGTAACTCTTGGTAATGCACTGCCGCTAGGCCTGCCAGCGCCCGATTCTGCTTGCGCACTTCTTCTGAGGAGCCATCATCCAAACACCGGATTTCCACAGGGCCTCCCCAACTTGGCACTTGCTCTAGCAGCGCCCGTACCAGCGGCGTAACGTCGCGGTTGAAGACGGGAATCAGCACGGAAAGTGCGGGCGCGTTCAAGGTGATTGTGGTAGATTGCAGGTCAGGGCGCGGTACGTACTGGTGCCGTTAATACTCCATTTTCAGGTCGAAAGGCGTCCGCACGGAATCTACCAGGTTCCCTTGCTCGCACTTGAGCACCCGCTTAGGGTATTGCTTGATAATCTGGTAATTGTGCGTAGCCATTAGCACGGCTGTACCAGAGTTATTAATTTCTACGAACAGACGCATAATGCTATCGGCCACGTCGGGGTCGAGGTTACCCGTAGGCTCATCGGCGAGCAGCAGCAAGGGTTCGTTCAACAGCGCCCGCGCAATTACCACGCGCTGCTGCTCGCCACCCGACAGCTGATGAGGCATTTTGCTGGCCGAGTTAGCTAGGCCTACACGCATGAGCACTTCTGAAATTCGCTGCTGCTTGCGCGCTTTGCCTTTCCAACCGGTGGCATTCAGCACGAATAGCAGGTTATCCGCTACGGAGCGGTCAAAGAGCAGCTGAAAGTCTTGAAAGATGATGCCCAACTTCCGCCGCAGGTACGGTACCTTACTTCCTCCAGCCAGCTTAGGCAACGGAAAGCCTACTACAGTCCCGGAGCCGGCGGGCAGCGGCAAATCAGCGTAAAGCGTTTTAAGCAAGGAACTTTTGCCCGAGCCTGTGCGACCCACCAAGTAGGCAAACTCACCTTTCTCCAACGTAAACGTGACCTTTTGCAGCACGGTGTTTACGTCCTGCATAATGTAGGCGTCGTGCAGCTCAATAACCGGGGCGGACGAGGTAGGCATAGAAGCGAAGATACGGGCGGCGGGCAGTTCAAAAAAATAGCATTCCGAACGGAGTAAGAAGCCAAGTAGTGCCCAAGGGCAAACCACAGCTTCTCACTCCGTTCGGAATGACAGCAAACAAGACGGTTTAGATTTCCAGCTTCTGCAGCTTACCGAACTCTAGGCCTAGAATAACCCCAGCCAGCTCGGTCTCCTTGTTCTCCAGCCCATAACGGTGTAAATCCTTCAGGGGGCGGTCGGCGCGGAAGTAGGCAATGAGCACAAAGTTCTCATCGCGCAGCTGAATGTAATCGGGAATCTTGGCCTTGCCTTTTACTTTGATGATGTACATAGACGATGTGGGGATTGTTGATAGCCAGATGTGCCAGCTCCAAAACGCAGATTATAAAATAGGTTGCTATTCACAACTGCGAGTGCCCCTTGTAACGTCAGCAGCGCAGTCATTAACCTATCCTAAAATCAACTGATCAGCACACCTGCTCATCAGCACATCAAGTGACTAGCCGTTTACCTTTTTATGGTCGGCCAAGAACGTAGCCAGACCTTTATCTGTGAGGGGGTGGTTGAGTAGGCCGTTAATCACGCTCAGCGGGCAGGTCACTACATCGGCGCCCAACTCAGCGCACTGCAGCAGGTGCGGTACGTGGCGCACAGAAGCCGCTAGTACTTGCGTAGGATAGCCGTAGTTGGAGAAGATATCCACGATTTGCTGCACGAGCTGCAAACCATCCTGTCCGATATCATCGAGGCGGCCTACGAACGGCGACACGTATGTGGCACCGGCTTTAGCAGCCAGCAGTGCTTGTCCGGCCGAGAAGATGAGGGTGCAGTTGGTTTTAATGCCTTTCTCCGAGAAATATTTAATAGCCTTTACGCCGTCCTTGATCATGGGCACCTTCACCACAATGTTAGGGTGCAAGTCGGCCAGGGCTTCCCCCTCCCGGATGATTTCGTCGAACTCCGTAGCAATTACTTCCGCCGATACGTCGCCATCTACTATCTCGCAGATCTGGCGGTAATGGTTCATTACGGCGTCTAAGCCCTTGATGCCCTCTTTGGCCATCAGCGAAGGGTTAGTAGTTACACCATCAAGCACACCAAGCTCTACGGCTTCCTGAATTTCGGCAAGGTTAGCGGTATCGAGAAAGAATTTCATGCGAACAAGTTGAAAAGAAGATGCTCAAAGCTAATCACGGATTAGCCGGATTTGTCGGATTAACCAGATTTTATGGCTCTGGGTTAGGCACAGACTGGAAAGGGAATTACCTAAAATGCAAAAAGCGGCCCAAAGAGCCGCTTTTATATGCTAAGTAGGCTAGCCGATCCGGTTAACCAGATCCAGCTGTCTACATACGAGACAAAAAAAAGCGAGCCAAAATCGCACCGCTCAACCACCTACCCTTGCTACCTTCCGGTCCTGGGGGAGTTCAGCAGGAGCTGGTCGTTCTGACTCGCCGGGTGCAAAGATACAAAGCACTTCTGGCCAATCATCAACTCGCACCGCATTTTTCTGTCTTTTGTGGCCTAACGACAGATAATCAGCAAGATTTATTTTTTTATCAACTGCTGCTACTGCCATTTGGTCAACCTTCTTCTTGCTCTGTCAGCTACTAAACTGCCAAGGCATTTACTAGTTCTTGTATGCCTTCTCAGCAGCTTTGCTGCGCTTCTTAAGATCACGCTTATAATTCGCTACGGCCTCTAGCGTGAAAGACGTGGGCTGGGTGGCACTAACCGTCTGCTCCATGTCTTTATAGCCCGCGTAGGTTATGCGCAGTACCGGTTTTGCGGTTGTGGTGCGCAGTACGTACCCACCCACAGAATTGGTAGTAATTGTATTATTTTTATCTCCAACTACCGACACATTGGCACCAGCTAGTGGTTCTCCCATATCATTAAAAACAGTTCCGGTTAGAACTTTCACAGGTAACGACTCTGCCTTGGTTTCTTTGGGGTAAACAGGTTCTTGCATGCCTCCGGAAGTGGTTTGGGCATATAATGAAAACGCTGGAAGGATGCCTAGTAAGCTGAGCAGGATACGAACGAATGCTTTCATATGCGTGGGCGATTTGTGGTACACAAGGAGGGTTTGCCACTAGTTAGTGGGCACTAAATACTTTGTTCAAAGATATGATTTTACAAGTAAGCTGTTTTTATGCATTTGGGTTCATTTCTTTTGTCAAACTAAAAACGCCGCCATTTGAATTACCCTTATCCCTCGTTGAAATAACAAACCGGCCGAGATAGTGGCCACCGATTTTGTGCTCCACGGCGGGGTTCTTACCTTTGCCCATGCCTCAACAAATCCTGATTCTAGACTTTGGGTCGCAGTACACACAGCTCATTGCCCGGCGCATCCGGGAACTGAACGTTTACTGCGAAATCCATCCGTATAATCACGCCCCGGACCTCACTGAGGACATCCGGGGCGTTGTGCTTTCAGGCTCGCCGTGCTCCGTGCGGGACCCCGAAGCCCCCAACCCCGACCTCTCCAAGTACCTGGGCCACGTGCCGGTGCTGGGCGTTTGCTACGGCGCACAGCTGCTGGCCCACCAGCAGGGTGGCGAGGTAATGCCCGCTACCATTCGGGAGTATGGCCGGGCTCGCCTCAGCCACGTGCTCCACGCCTCGCCCCTGCTGCACGGCGTACCCACGGAGTCGCAGGTGTGGATGTCACACGGCGACACCATCAAGGACCTGCCTGCTGGGTTCGAGATTATTGCCGGTACGCCGGAAGTGGCCGTAGCTGCTTTCCACATTCAGGGGCAGCCTACCTATGGCATCCAGTTCCACCCCGAAGTAACGCACTCCACCGACGGCAAAACGCTGCTCCAGAACTTCGTGGTTACCATCTGTGGCCTAGACCAAAGCTGGACACCCGAGCACTTCGTGGATTCGATGGTGGAGACCCTCCAACGCACAATTGGTGAGGAAGACCAGGTGATTCTAGGCCTGTCGGGCGGGGTAGATTCTTCGGTGGCTGCCCTGCTGCTCCATCGCGCCATTGGCAAGCGTTTGCACGGCATTTTCGTGAACAATGGCTTGTTGCGCAAGGATGAGTACGAAGACGTTCTGCACTCCTACAAAGACCTCGGCCTGAACGTGCGTGGCGTAGATGCCTCGGATGAGTTCTATGCGGCTCTCACCGGCCTCACCGACCCCGAGCAGAAGCGCAAAGCCATTGGCCGCACATTTATCGAGGTTTTTGACCGCGAAGCCCAGAAAGTAGACGGCGCCCGTTGGCTGGCACAGGGCACCATTTACCCCGATGTAATCGAATCGGTGTCAGTGAAAGGCCCGGCCGTAACTATCAAGAGCCACCACAACGTGGGTGGCCTGCCGGAGAAAATGAACCTGCGTATTGTAGAGCCGCTGCGCGCTCTGTTCAAAGATGAAGTGCGCGAAGTAGGCCATACGCTAGGCCTGCCTACCAACATCTTGCACCGCCACCCCTTCCCCGGACCTGGCCTAGGCATCCGCATCCTCGGCGACATTACGCCCGAGAAGGTGGATTTGCTGCAGCGCGCCGACGCTATTTTCATCAATGGCCTGAAAAACTTCGGGCTCTACGACAAAGTATGGCAGGCAGGCGTGATGCTACTGCCCGTGCAAAGCGTGGGCGTGATGGGCGATGAGCGGACGTACGAGCGGGTAGTTGCCCTGCGCGCCGTAACCAGCGTTGACGGCATGACCGCCGACTGGGCACACCTTCCCTACGAGTTCCTGGCCGACGTTTCAAACCGCATTATCAACCAAGTGCGCGGCATCAACCGCGTGGTGTACGATATTAGCTCTAAGCCACCAGCAACTATTGAGTGGGAATAACTCCTCGCGCAACCAGTAGTAAGAAAGAGCCACTGAAGTAATTTGGTGGCTCTTTTTAGTGTTACCTAAAGTACCTTCCGGCCTTCTCATATTTCGCCGTTCATGCAGATCCATTGCTTTCAACAT
Organism: Hymenobacter wooponensis; assembly: GCF_004745865.1. Classification (GTDB taxonomy): domain Bacteria; phylum Bacteroidota; class Bacteroidia; order Cytophagales; family Hymenobacteraceae; genus Hymenobacter; species Hymenobacter wooponensis. The sequence goes on from NZ_SRKZ01000001.1 coordinate 71,717, forward strand.
ATGCCCGACGAGGGGCCGGGCCACATTGCTGCTTGGGCCACCGCTCGGGGCCATACCCTAATCATTACCTCTTGGGATGCTCCCGGCGTTGTGCCGCCAGACCTGACGCACGCTGACTTATTAGTGGTATTAGGCGGTGCCATGGGCGTGCACGATGAGGCGGAGTTTCCATGGCTGCGAAAAGAAAAGGCTGCCATTAAGGCCACCCTTGAGGCGGGAGTACCCGTGCTAGGCCTATGCCTGGGCTCCCAGCTGGTAGCGCAGCAGTTGGGTGGCACCGTGGGCCGCAACGCCCAGCCAGAAGTGGGGTTCTGGCCGGTTCAGTTTACTGCTGAGGCGCGCCAACACCCGCTTTTCCAGCACGTGCCTGAATTCGTTCCTGCGCTGCATTGGCATTATGATGCCTTTACCTTGCCGCCCGGCGCACAGTTGGTGGCCTACTCCCCTCCTACCAGTTGCCAGGGCTTTCTGTGGCGGGAGCGGGTAGTAGGCCTGCAGTTTCACCCGGAGGCAGATGCAGCGTGGTTGGCCTCAATAGTAGAGGCCGAAGGGCACTTGCTGAAGCCAGCGGCTTACGTGCAAACGGCGGAAGCTATTCAGGCCAAAGCGGCAACCGTAGATACTTCACCAGCCTTCCTCTATCCCCTTCTGGATGCCCTACTAGCTACAGTTGCTGATGGGGCCTAAAATCTGCCCTGCAACCGTAGACCGGCGCACTATATCACTGTCGTGTTTTCTGCGTAGATAGGATACTCCTTACTTTTCTGTCTCCCTTACCCACTGCATGAAACGCCCATCTCTCCGTCAGTTCCTGGCCATTGCTGCGCTAGGACTACTGCTGGCGGTTGGGGTGGCCGTATATTTCCTGGGTTCGGCCTGGGGGCGAAGGGAGTTGACCCGCAGGGCGCGCGAGCGTATTGCTCGCAACTCCGATCTGGTGCTGGCTCCTTTTGAGGTGGAGTTTTCCTGGCTGCGCGATTTCCCCCACATAACGGCTTCGCTGAGCCACTTCAGTCTTACTGATACGGCCTTTCACCAAGCGGTGCCCGTGCTACAGATTGGCCGCGCCGATGTACGCCTGCAAGCCAGCGAGCTACTGAGGGGGCGCCTGGTAATTAAGCACGTGGCGCTGCATGATGTGAGCTTTCGGCAGTTCACCGACTCCGTAGGCCACAACTGGGGATTGCACGGGAAGGGGCCACACCGGTCCGCCGCCTTCTCTCCCCCTGATTTTCAACTCAACTCCTTGCGCATCCACAACCTGCGCGTTACTGACCGGAACGAGTTACAAAACAGTGGCTTTTCGGCCTTTGTGCGGGAAGGTGAGCTGGCGGTGCAGGGCCGTGGGGGCGTAGGCCACGTGCGAGGCACGCTGCAGGGGCAACTAGAATACCTGCGCAGTGGCCGGGGGAATTTGTTTGAGCAAGAGCCCGTTACCGCCTGGGTGCGCTACCAATACGATTTCCGGCAGCGCCAAGGCACCTTTTTGCGCACCCACGCCACCCTCAACGGCGACACCGTGCTGATAAATGGCACGCACCAGGCCGCCGCTCCCGGCAAACCGCAGGGCACTACGCTCAACCTGCACTTTCAGGGAAAGCAGCCATTGGTGGAGGTGCTACACGTGGCCCTGCCCAGCAGTTTGCATCGCTATTTAAACGGGGCGGTAAGCACCAGCCGCGCCCGCATCGACTACACCATTCGGGGGTTGAGCGGCCCGTTAGCGCGCCCCCGGACCGTGCTTCGGTTTGGCTTGCAGAATGCCCAGATGCGGTGGCCAGGCTCGGAGCGCCAGATTAGGCGCTGGGATGCCCGCGGGGTGTTTGATAATGGTCCTGACCACTCTGCCAAGACCACTTACCTGGCGTTTGAGCAGTGCCGGCTGTTCTCAACGGCGGGTGAGCTAAATGCCACCGTTAAAGTGACCAACTTCACCCGCCCGGTGCTTACGGGGCATGTGCAGGGACGTACGGAACTGCAAACGCTGGCCACTGTGGTAGTGCCCGACCTGTGGCACGCCCGGTCGGGGCAGGCGGCCTTGGATATTGACTTGAACGGCCCATTACCCGAAATTCCTGAGCGAGCCGCCCGGCAGGCAGGCCATGCTACTACCCTGCCGCCGTTGGCCGTGCGGGGCACTATTACTCTGCAAAATGCCTCCTTCACCGTACCCAGCCGCCAGGCAGATATGTCGGGGCTGAACGTGCGAGTGCGCTTACGAGACAGTTTGTGGATGCTGGAGAACCTAGCTGGCCGGCTCAATGGTATGCAAGTACAGGCCAACGCCACCACCACATACTTACTGGCCTATTTTACCGGTCAGCATCCCTCTACCACCATCAAAGGCACATTTGAGGTGGATGAATTGCACCTGCGGCGGCTGCGGCAGTTACTCTCGCCCCCCGTGCCAGCCGTAGGCCAGGTGCCTACTCGGGGGCGGCGGAGAAACGCGGCACCCAAGCAGGAAATAGCCGCCCGCGCCATGAATCTATTTCCGCCTGGCCTACGGCTAAATATTGGGTTGCGCTGCCAGCGCTTAGTACTGCGCTCCGACACCCTGCACCACTTAGCCGCCACAGTTCGCCACGATGGCCACCAGGTGCAGCTATCCAACCTGCGGGTACAAGTGTGGGACGGCCAAGTGAAGGGTGCTGTCAGCTGGCCTACGGACACCCTGCGTAACCAACCGGTAGCGGCCCGCTTAGCTGTTACATTTAACACCCTGAAGTACCGGCGCTTTCTAGCCCTACTGGCCCGCCCACCGCGCCGCACTTCTTCGGCCCGTACTCCCGACGCCAGCATCCGCGACATGCTTTTGCATACCAACGGTCAGGTAGAAGCTACTATCAAAACGGTCTTGCTGCCGGCAGGCGAGAACCTTACTAACCTACGCTTACGGCTCGATAAAACCGGTCCTTCTTTCAACGTTCCCTACCTCACCTTTGCTACCAGTGCTGGCGGCACCGGCCGCGTGAGTGCTTCTGCCCAACTTAATGGCTCAGAGCTACAAGGGGCGCAAGCCGACATTCGGCTACGTTATCAGACCCTCGATATTCAACGGCTTTTCCAACTTCTGGCTTCTCTCACTCCCCCAGCTAAAAAAGCCACTCCTTCACCTCCCAAATCCGCTAGCAGCATCTCTCCGTTACTAGATGGCACCGTTACGGCCCGCGTAGAGGTTACCGCCGACCACATTGTATACTCCATGCTGAAGGGGAGCGACTTCCGCCTGCGCAGTAAGCTGGCAGAGGGGTGGGCCACGCTGGAGCAATGCTCGTTGCACACCTTTGGGGGCTCTATGGCGCTGCGGGGCAAGGTGCAGATGGATGCCGAGCAAGGCGCTCTGCACCCACTACACGCCCAGGTTCGGTTGCAGGAAATCAACCTGCCGGAGCTGTTCGGGCTTGCGGAGGCACTGCGTTTCGACGTGATGGGGCCCGCTAATATCCGTGGCTCTATGCATTGCGAGGCCGATCTGCATACTACCCTCGACGCTGCCTTTCTGCCCCTACTATCTCAAACCCACGCTTACCTGAAAACAGACCTGCGCAATTTGGAGCTACTAGATGTTACTGCACTGCAGGAAGCCTTGAAGTTTTTGCGCGAGAAGCGGACCAGTCACCTCTACTTTGAGCCGGTGAGTCCGCAGTTTGTGCTGGACGGTAATCGGGTACTTATTCCGAGCCTGCCGCTCAACAGCAACCTGACCGATATGGCCGTCAGTGGGGAGTACCACCTTGATGGCCGCGCCAACTTGTACGTTGGCCTCAGTCCTATGCAAACCCTGTTTGGCAACAATGAAAAGCGCATTGAGCGCATCAAGAGCGGTGAAGCAGCTGAGCGGCGCAGCCGGGGCCTGATCTACTTAAGTCTCAGCCGCACGCCGGGGAGCAAATACAAGGTAGGTCTGTTTAAGAAGCAAGATCAGCGCCAGCAACAAGCCCGCCTGCAGCAGGAGTTTCGGCGGCTCCTGCTCAAGCAGCCGCTCGATACTACGTTGCGCCTGTTACAATAACGGGCTGGTGCTGCGGCAGTGGCCTAGGGCACAAAATCTGCTTGCTTTGCGCCTACTTTTACCCAGCTTTGCTATATCGCCTATTCCTACAAACGTGAAATATCTACTCGTACTTATCACCATTATTGCCTTCTGCAGCCCTTTCACCAGTCTGGCATCGCCTAATCAGGCGCATATTGAAGTGAAGCTAGAGCCCGCCAAAAAGCAGTTTTGGTGTCGCTACACACTCACGGTGCCAGCCGATGCCGCCGAATCGAGCGTTCAGCTCTACCTGAATAAGGCCTTCACCATACTTGAGCTGAAAAGCGCAGGCGCTGTTCAAAAAAAGGTAAGTCCGGTTCTCTATTCCTTGGCGCAGGATACAGTGCAGGCAATTCAGCTAACGTATAGCCCCAGTAAGCATCGACGGCAAGTGGTGGTTACCTACCGCGGCACGCTCCCGCCTAAGTATGCTTCACCCGAGGTAATGGAGCTCAGTGGGCATAGTAACTGGCTGCCGACCCGTCCGTTTCAGGAATATGAGCTGATCGATTACGTGCTAGAGGCGGAGGCCCCAGCATCTTACCACATCATCAGTTCTAGCCCACCTACCCGGCATACCAAAACACAGTCTACTTTCCGGGGCCGCACCTCGGCCATTGAACCGACGGTGATAGCCGCGCAGCACATGTATCAAGCATCCACAGGCACTCAGATTCCAGTGCATGTGTTCAAGGCAGCTACTCCCCTCCAGCATGCCGACAGCCTACTGCTCACGGAAACCGAACAGGTGGTGGCATATTATAATGGCTCCATCGGGAAGCAAGATCCTATTCAACGGTTTTCTATTCTGCTGACGGGTTTCGACCGTGATGCCTTTGGCCTGCTTGACAATGCTACCGTAATAACCTACCCTGATTATGACATCAGGAAGCGTACCGACCGGTTAACGCTGGCCCATGAAATCAGCCACAAATGGTGGGCCTATGGCTCGTTTAGCGACTATAACGACTGGCTAAACGAGGCGTTTGCCACGTACTCTAGCCTGCTCTACCTGCGAGCTACTGCTGACACGGCGGGGTATCGGCAGGAACTAGCCAAGCGGGTTGCATCGGCCGCGGGTGCCCCCGCCATTATAGGGTTCATCAAGGCCGAGCATTCTTACCCTATGTACCGGCGTGTGATTTATGATAAAGGCACCACCGTTTTAGCAGCTCTGCACGCGCGCCTTGGGGATGCTCCTTTTCTGGCCATTCTCGCTACTACCGCCGCCCGCAAGACTACCACTACCCAAGAGTTTCTGACCATTGTGGAGCAAGCCGCTGGCCTAGACACCCGCCAGTGGCTGGAGAAGCTGCTAACCACCTGACTAGACCGTTCTAGGCCAGTATCACCCGCGCCACGAGTGGCCTAGCCGCAGGGCTCGGTTGACTTCCGCTGAAAAAGCTCAGACTTCAGCACCAGGCTCTGGCTCGGCAGAATGGCTTTCTTCTTCTCAATGGCCCGCAGCAGAATCTTGGCGGCCTCCTTCCCTATCTCGTAGGCTGGCTGCGTGATAGTGGTGAGTGCCGGCGCCAGCAGTGAGGCTACCCCCAGATTGGAGAAACCAATGATTTTGATGTCTTGAGGAATTGCGCGGCCCAGGGCTTGACAGGCCTGATAACTACTAATTACCAGCCGCTCTACAGAAGCAAATATGCCGTCCACTTCGGGGCGGCTGCGGAGCAGGTTCTTAAGTAGCTCGGTATTGCTCTCATCATCTCCATTACCGTCTATCACCAGCGTTTCGTCGAAGGCGATGCCAGCGGCCTGCAGCGCCGCTTGGTAGCCCTGCATCCGCATCCGCCCGATAGAGAGATTACCCGATACCAGCAGGTGCGCAATGTGGGTACAGCCAGCTTCAATCAGGTGCTGCGTAGCGAGGTAGCCACTTTCGTAGTCGTTAGTAGTAACGTTAGCCGTATGTATGGCCTCGCACACCCGGTCGAAAAACACGATGGCCGGCTTGCTCGCGTAGAGCTTCTCCAGGTGCGAAAACTCCTGACTCCCGCTGGCCACCGACATCAGTAGGCCATCTACCCGCCCACCCGTCAGGTACTGCGTTATGGCTACTTCACGCTCGTAGTCATCGTGGGTGAGGTAAATCAATACGTGGTAGCCACTCTGGCGGGCTACCTCTTCAATGCCATTGATGGCCAGGGAAAAGAAGTGGTTGTTGACTTCCGGAATAACCACGCCAATAGTTTTACTGATGTTTCGGCGCAGGCTACTGGCGTAAGCGTTCGGCTCATAGTTCAGCTCAGCTGCCAACGCCCGCACCCGCTCCTTCGTCTGCGACGACACCTCGTAGCTGTCTTGCAGCGCCCGCGACACCGTGGCAATAGACAGGTTCAGCTCTTGGGCAAGCCGTTTTAAATTAACTGAATTCATGTACTACTTGTGTGCTACAACCGAAAAGGTGAGTAGGAAGAATTGTAGCCGAGCTTGGTAAAGCTAACGCATTTTAAGCAATGCTAAATGGCCATTCACCGCGTGTTTTAGCTGGCTCAGCCGTAGTTACACGGGTTCGTACCCGAGTTTTCGGCCCAGATATCGTAAACGTTTGCGTAGATAAACCCAACCGGCCGTGCCGGAATCGGGGGCGAGTGTGTCGTACTTGACAGGAGCACAAAGTGCCAAGCAATAGACTGCTTGTGGCTAACTGCCTACTGCTATTCTGTTTTGCGCATCATGCCCGCTTGCTTAAAAGCAGCTCTAGCCCATCGGCACTGACTGCGTTGCTAAAGATTTGCCCCTAGGCCTCTGCCTCACTTGCCTCGCAAGCAACATTGTCTTGGGCTCAATGTCTATTTTACGCAATAGAAACTGCCTCTCTGCCTTTCCATCTACCTGCTCGCTTAATGAACTCCCACTCTCTGCTGAAATCTCTCCTCATCCTTATGCTTCTGGTTGGCGGCGTCACAGGCCATACGCTACGTGCCCAGTCACCCGTGCTCCAGAATGCTCCTGCCCGCCGGGTACTCAGTCTTAATGGTAGTTGGAACTACATTATCGACCCCTACGAAAACGGCTTTTACGACTACCGCCGCGAAGCCTTCGACCAATCTAAGTCGGGCAAGGGGGGGTACTACGACAACCAGAAGCCCAGCAGCAAACAGGAGCCAGAATTAATTGAGTACGACTTCGACAAATCGGCGGCGCTGCAGGTGCCCGGCGACTGGAACTCTCAGGACCCCAAGCTGCTCTACTACGAGGGCACTATCTGGTACAAAAAGAGCTTCACTCTAGCTCCCAAGGCCGGGAAGCGCTACTTCCTGTACTTCGGAGCCATCAACTATGAGTCGCACATCTACCTGAACGGCAAGAAGCTGGGCATGCACAAGGGCGGCTTCACGCCTATTCAATACGACATCACCAGCCAGCTCAGCCCCAGCGGCGACAACTTTGTGGTGGTGAAGGCCGACAATACGCGCCGCCCCAACGAAGTGCCCACCATCAACACCGACTGGTGGAACTACGGCGGTATTACGCGCGACGTGTTTATTGCCGAAACGCCTGACACGTACATCAGCGACTACAAAGTGCAGTTGGCCAAAAACGACCCGAATACCGTGGCCGGCTACGTGCAGGTTACGGGCACTGGCCGCGCTAACCAATCGGTAACGCTCAGCATTAGTGAGGCAGGCATCAAGCAAAGCCTGAAGACCGATGCGGAAGGCCGGGCCACCTTCCGCCTGCCCGCAAAGAAGCTCGTGCGCTGGTCGCCGCAAACCCCCAAGCTCTACGCCGTGACTCTAAGCAGCGGCAGCGACGCGGTGCAGGACCGCATTGGGTTTCGCACCATTCAAACGCGCGGTGCGGATATTCTGCTAAATGGAAAATCAACCTACATGCGGGGCATTTCTATTCATGATGAGAACCCACTAATTCCGGGGCGGGCCCGCGGGGAGGGCGACCTACGCATGCTGCTTACCTGGGCCAAGGAGCTGGGCTGCAACTATGTGCGCCTGGCCCACTACCCGCATAATGAAACCATGCTGAAGCTAGCCGATGAAATGGGCCTGCTGGTGTGGGCCGAGGTGCCTGTGTACTGGACTATTGCTTGGGAAAACGAGGCTACTTATCAGAACGCAGAAACGCAGCTTTCGGACCTGATTTCCATGGGAAAGAACCGCGCCAGTATTGTGGTATGGTCGGTGGGCAACGAAACGCCGCTGGGCGAGGCGCGCCTGAAGTTCATGACTAATCTGGCCAATAAGGCCCGCTCCATTGATGACACTCGCCTGATTTCGGCAGCCCTGGAACTGCACCGCACCCCCGATAACGTAGTGCACGTAGACGATCCGCTGGGCGAAGTCCTTGACCTGACCACCTTCAACGAATATGCCGGCTGGTACTGGGGAGGCAGCCCCAGCGAAATCACCAAGTACACCTTCGATATAAAGTACAACAAGCCCGTGATGATTAGCGAGTTTGGCGGCGACGCGCTAGCTGGCTACCACGGCGATGCCGAAACGCGCTGGAGCGAGGAGTACCAGGAGGCTCTGTATGTGAACCAGCTGAAGATGCTAGGCACCATTAAGAACCTACGCGGCATGACACCCTGGATTCTCGCTGACTTTAGGGCCACCCGCCGCCAGCACCCGGTGTATCAGAACGGCTTCAACCGCAAAGGCCTGATTTCGAGCACCGGCACCAAGAAGAAAGCCTTTTATGTGCTGCAGGAGTACTACCGCCAGATGGCGCAGAAGTACGACGGCAAGTAACTCCCACATAAACAGGCGATGCCACTGAGCTTGCGGAAACGTTGAACAGTTTTCCCGTTCAACACCCGCCTTTACTGTATGAAGTATAAAGCGCTTACACTCTTGATTCTGTTAACCGTGCTGGCTACGCTGGTACGGGCACAGAATCTGGTGCCCGTAGCCCGCCACTTGAAGTCGCCGCCCGCGCGCAAGGAGAAGTTTCAATTGTACCTGCTGGTAGGCCAGTCGAACATGGCTGGGCGCGGCCGGGTTGAGGCCCAGGACACCGTGCCAAACCCGCGGGTGTTGCGGCTGAACAAGGCTGGGCAGTGGGAAGTAGCCCAAGATCCTATCCACTTCGATAAGCCAGTAGCCGGCGTGGGGCCCGGCCTGACGTTTGGGCGCGATATGGCGGCGCTAGATACCAGTGTGGTTATTGGCCTGATTCCGTGCGCCGTGGGGGGCTCAGGCATTGACGTGTGGCAGCCGGGGGCGTACTTCCCTGATACGCAGGTTAAGCCCTACGAAGAAGCCCTGGCACGCGCCCGCCACGCCATGCAGCAGGGCACACTGGCCGGCATCATTTGGCACCAGGGTGAGACTGATAGCACCCCTGAGAAAAGCGCAGCGTACCGAGAGAACTTGCGGGCTCTGATTGCCCGCTTTCGTCAGGAATTACAAGCGCCTGCCGTGCCTTTCGTGGCCGGGCAGTTGCCGGCATTTCAGCGCACCAAAACCGAACCTAACGGCAAACCGAAGCCCAACCCCAGTCTCAAACGCATCAACAAAGCCCTCGCCCAACTCCGGCACGACGTAGGCCACTACAGCTACATCAGCAGCAAAGGCACTCATGACCGCGGCGACCAGCTCCACTTTGATGCTGCCTCGGCCAGGTTGCTAGGCCACCGCTACGCGCAAGCCATGCACAAGCTGCAACGGGCGGCCAGCCCTAGCAAGTAGCCCTTACTTGGCACCAGCGTTTTTAGCCCCTTCCGCAGGCAGGAGCCGGATGATAAAGTTTTTCAGCGGGTTGGTTTTGACGATAGTAAGTAGGCGTCCGTTAGTGTAGTGATACTGGTCTTCGCGCCCATCGCGCACGGCCCGGTAGGTGTTGTGGCCCGTGGCGGTCAGCGTAAAATAGTCGCCAAAATACTCGGCGTAGGCTTTGGAGTGGCCTAGTGGCTCGCCAAAGAACATATCGGTTACGGTGTAAGTAATGGGCTGGCTTTCAGTGGCGCGGTGCTGATACTTATACTGGTTGGCTACGATGTCGTAATGGTCGCCTTTCCACTCAGTGCGGGAGGCAAAGTTGCCCTGGTTGGTGTGGGCCGCCACCGTAGACAACATCAGCTGCCCGTTCCGAACTTGGTTTACCACCTGGTAGTAAACCTTCAAGTGGTACACCAGAAAGTTGACCTGCACGTCGCTGGTGAGGGTGTACGTGATAGTGTTGCCCGCCTGGGCCTGGCGCGTAGCCGTCATGGTGCCCACCCGCAGGCCTGCAACTTCGATGGAATACCGGCGAGTGTCTACGGGGCTGTTTGCCTGCCCACGCGCGCAGAGGGGCATAACGCAACTCAGAAGCCCGGCTGCCAGCAAGGTCCGGTGTAGGTGGCCGCGCTGCATTTAGTGGCCTAGGGCAGTAGGTCCTTCCTGAGCTGACTGCTGGGCGGCGTGGGACTTACTGCGCATTGAGGTTCCAATTGTAGTCGAGGTACGTCACCTTGGCGTTGGGGTCCATTTTGGTGGTGGAGTACTTGTTCACCCAGCTTGCCACCGACTGTCCATTATCGGTCCAGTCGCCCTTATACCAGTCAAAATACTTTGAGAGCTGGGCTTCATTCTTCCCGACTTTGTTTTTACCCGGGTTGTTCAGGAAGTCGCGGCCCTGGTCGTCGAGTTGGCGGTCGAGCTGCTCGGCGGTGTAGGCCTCATTGCGCAGGCGCGGGCACGAGATAGACGCGCACACCAGAGCAAAATGAATGCGCGGGTCATTATACTTTTTGCGCAGCGTGCCGTGCTCAATCTCATCGAGGCTCATCTTAGCGCCCCCAATTGTAAAGAACTTCGCGGCCCAAGGCGTCGTCACGAAGGGAATTTTGATTTTAGAGCCAATATCCTTGATGCTTTGCACGGGGTAGTGGTCCAGAATCAGGCGGATGGTGTAGGCGTTGTAGGCGTTGATCCAGTAGGCCATCTGCTCCTGCTTGCTCCAGCTGGCTGCGGGCGGATTTTTGCTTAGCAGCTGCAGGTACTGGTTAAATTCCTTCTGGTTTGCTTTCAGCCCCTTATAATTCACCAGACCTTTCTCATTGACATACTTTTTCAGCAGCCGGTCGTAGCCCGAGTGGTCAACGGCCGTAGGTGCGGTTGCCGCCGGAGCAGATGTGGGGGCAGAAGCTGGCTCAGGAGAAGTAAATGCGGCCACGGCCGCCAGGGCCCCTAGGAATAGCGGTAAAGCGAAGAAGCGATTCAATTGCATGCGGAGAGTGTATGGGAGGATATACGGAGCCAAGCGGCCGGTAAGATTTATACGAGGTCAATCTATACTCCTCCATATTTTCGTAAGATGCAGAAATACTCGTTGTGGAGCTTCACAGCTAGTGGCCTAGCGTGAGTAAACAGGCCTACAAAATTGCGCTGCTGTTTGCCCCTGCAACTTTATCCATTATCCCTCGGCGCCCTCCCCCTTTCCTCTCCAAGTAGCTTATGCGTCTTAGCGTTATCATTCCCACGTACCAGGAGGCCGGCACCATTGCGCGGCTGGTGCGGGAGCTACGGCTGTATGCGGCTCATCACCCGGTCGAGATTTTGGTGGTAGATGCGCACAGCCCCGATAATACCGCCGCAGTCGCTCGCGAAGCCGGCGCTACCGTGCTGCTGGCTCCCAAACCAGGGCGTGCGGCGCAAATGAATTATGGGGCTGAGCACGCCACCGGCGACGTCCTGTACTTCGTGCACGCCGATGTGAGCATTCACCCCAACTTCTTTCAAAATATTCAGCAGGCCATAGCTGAAGGCCACGAAGCGGGCTGCTACCGGTTTCGGTTCGATTCCGCTCACCCCTTGCTGCGGATCAACAGCTTCGGCACCCGGTTTAAGGGCCTGATGAGCCGGGGCGGCGACCAAACGCTGTTTATCACCCGCTCGTTGTTTAGGCGGCTCGGGGGGTTTGATGAGCACTTCGTTATCATGGAGGACTTCGACATCATCGTTCGGATTCGCAAAGTAGCCTCCTTTAAAATCATCCCGGAAGATGTGCTGGTTTCAGCGCGCAAGTACGCAGCCAACAGCTGGCTGCGCGTGCAGATAGCCAACCTGACGGCCTTCTCCCTGTTCTTCCTGAAGGTGTCGCCGGTGCGCATTGCCCGCACCTACAAAGCCATGCTTAACTAACCCCGATGCCGCCCACCGTACTCGTTACCGGTGCCAATGGCTTTCTGGGCCGCCACATCATGGCCGAGCTACTGCGCCGTAACTACGGCGTTCGGGCCCTGTTGCGGCCAGCCAGTGTTGGCAGTACGGCGGTGCTGCCGCCTTTGTCGGAGCTACCCGTAGAGTGCTGGGAAGGCGATATTTGCCAGCCCGCTACCATTGCTGGCGCGGCCACTGGCTGTGCAGCCATCATTCATGTGGCGGCGCTGGCCCAGGTAAACCCAGCCCGAAACCCCGCCGTGTGGGCCGTGAATGATGCTGGGACCGAGCACATGCTGGCCCTGGCCCGTCAGGCCCAGGTTGAGCGATTTATATACGTGGGCACGGCCAACGTTTTCGGGTTTGGCAGCCGCCAGCACCCCGGCGACGAAACCCGCCCCTTCGCCGGTCACCGCTATGGCCTCGACTACATGGACAGCAAGGTAGCCGCCACGGCACGCGTGCTGCGGGCGGTGCGGGAGCGGCAGCTACCCGGCGTGCTGGTGCACCCCACCTTCATGCTGGGGCCCGGCGACGCTAAACCTACTTCCAACGCCCTACTACTAGAGCTGTACCGGGGCCGGGTGGCAGGCTACCCGGCGGGTGGAAAAAATTACGTGCACGTGCAGGACGTGGCCTACGCCACGGTGCAGGCCCTAACGCAGGGCCGCATTGGGGAGTCGTACATTCTAGGCCACCTTAATCTCAGCTACCGCGAGGCTTTTCGCCTTATTGCCGACACGCTGGACGTACAGCCTCCGCGCTGGCCCGTGCCGGCTCCACTGGCCCGCCTTGTAGGGGCCGCAAGCGACCTGCAGGCTACGCTCACCAAACGGCCAGCGCTGCTCAATTCGGCCATGACGGCCGTAGCCAACGATGGGCATTACTTCAGCTGCCAGAAAGCTCTCACGGAGCTAGACTTGCCCCAAACTCCTATTGAACACGCCATTGCGGAAGCCTTCGCCTGGTTTAAGGCCCACCACTATGTCTGATTTACACGTGCCTGATAGCTCTACCCTGTTGCAGCAGCCAACGAGGGCCAAGGCCACGGCGGCTCAGCCGGGGCACTTTGCCGGTAAAGTAGCCATTGTTACGGGCTCAGAGTCGGGCATTGGGCGTGAAACAGCGCGTGCACTGTGTGAGCAGGGCGCTAGCGTGGTGCTAAACGGCCGGAACCCCGTTCGCCTGGAGCAAACCTGCTCCTCGCTGCGGGAGGCAGGCTTCCTAGTAACCAGCTGCGTAGCCGACGTGACTGACTACGCCGACTGCCAACGACTCATAAGCACCGCCCTGCACGCTTTTGGGCAGCTAGATATCCTGGTTACAAATGCCAGCATTTCTATGCGGGCTTATTTCGCCGATATGGAGCCCGAGGTATTCCGACAGGTGCTCGACAGCAACGTGTACGGCTCGGTGTACCCGCTGAAAGCTGCCCTGCCGCACCTCATCCAAAGCCGGGGAAGCGTGACGTTTATTTCTTCAATTTCGGCGCTCAATGGCATGCCCAGTGGCTCGGCCTATTGCGCGGGAAAAGCGGCCCTTTCCAACCTAGCCCATACGTTGCGGCTAGAGTTGCTTGATACAGGCATTCACCTGGGGGTGGTGCACATTGGGTTCACCCAGAACGATGCCGATAAGCGCGTGCTAGATGCCACCGGCCAGCCCGTGCAGATTGCGCACCGGCCGCCGCGCTGGCAGAAAACACAGGTGCAGGTAGCGCACATTATCCTGCGCCATATTCGGCGGCGGCGACAGCGCACCGTTATTTCGGCCCTAGGCCACCTCATTCTGCTGGTACACACCTACCTGCCCCGCCTCGGCGATTGGGTGGTGCGCACCACTCTTCGCCGCATGCGTCATTTCTACGAATAGCCTGCAGAAAGGCGCCCTTTCGTTTGCGCTAACAATTAGGCAAGCTTGCTTGCTTTGGCGGCAGCTTCTACCAGGCGCTCCCCTTCTGGGTGGCGAACCAAGGAGTTACGCACGGAGGAGTTACGCACCGAGGAATTACGCACCAGCAACTCGGGGCGCAGTGCCACCTGGCGAGGCGCAAATGGGCGGCCATCGGCTTCAATCAATTCTAGCAGCAACCGTACGGCAGCCTGGCCCATTTCTTCACAACGCTGATCAATAGTAGTGATTGAGGGCTCCGTGACCACAGTAAATGTTTCGTTACTGAAGCCGGCAATGGCTACGTCTTGCGGCACGCGCAGCCCTTGGCGGTGCACCTCCTGCAGGGCTCCTAACGCGCCGTAGTCGCCGGCGGCAAATACTCCATCTGGCGGAATGGGGCTGGCAAGCAGGTCGCGCATGGCGTCAATGGCCTGGCTTTGTATCATGTCGGTGTACACAATCAGGCTTTCGTCTTCGGGTAGGCCTGCTTCCCGAAGCGCATCAAGGTAGCCCTGCCGCCGGTTTTTATAGATATTCAAGTGCTGCGGCCCCGCAATGTGGGCAATGCGGCGGCAGCCTTGTTCAATGAGATGGCGCGTAGAAACGTAGCCGCCTTCCTGATCATCGAGCACCACGGCATTTACGTTGTCGCCTTCCACAATGCGGTCGAAGAACACGAGCGGCATGCCGCGGCTGCGCAACTTCTCAAAATGCCGGAAGTCACGGGTGGTGCGCGATAAAGAGACCAGCACCCCGGCTACCTGAGCGCTGAGCAGGATATCTAGGTTGCGCCGCTCCTGGGCTACGTCTTCGTTTGATTGGCAGATAATAACATTGTACCCCGCTTTGCTGGCCGCCGACTCAATACCATGTACTACCGAGGGAAAGAAACGCCCTTCTATGTAGGGCACTACAATGCCCAGCAGCTGACTTTTGCCTTTGCGCAGAGCCGAGGCCAGGCGGTTGGGCTGGTAGTTGTACTTTTTGGCCAGCTTCAGCACCTTCTGCTTCATGGCCGGGCCAATACTATAATGGTCACTAAGCGCCCGCGAAATAGTAGTCATCGACACCCCTAGCTCCCGAGCTAGGTCGGCCATGGAGACGGGGATAGTAGTATTTGGTTCGGGAGCTTGCTTTTTTCGAGGCGCCATATTGCGGGATGCTGCACAATGCTTTGTGTAAAGATATAATTATCTGAGGTCAGAACGCAGTTTAGGCTATCAGGAGTTTGGTTTCCGGCTGTATTCTATCGTTTGCGGAGGTTTGGGTAGCAGAACCGTATGGGATAAAACTCGGCCTTTATTTTCTAAAAACAACCCACATATTCTGATTTTCTTTTTACTTTACACAATCGATTGTGTCGATCAAGCATAGGTATTGCCTCTCCTTCCCGGCTCCGTTACCTAAAAAATGACGCTGTCAGCATTATCGATGTACGATTTGTGCCTTTCTGATTTCGGTGTCATCCGCTCATTTCATCAACTACATGCCCACATCTTCTCCCACCCGCTTCACGCCGCTCGTTACTGGCCTAGCCTTTCTAGGCACACTGGGTTTAGGCTCTGCTTTTGCTCAGACTTCCCCTACCGCCGCTAACACCATTACCGTACAGGTAAACAAGCCCGGTGCCTCCATCCAGAAAACCATGTACGGCCTGTTCTTCGAGGACATCAACTTTGCCGCCGACGGCGGGCTGTACCCCGAGCTGGTCAAGAACAAGTCGTTTGAGTTGGATGAGCACCTCATTGGCTGGCGCGGCATTCGGGGCGCGGCGGCGCTTTCCACCTACACAGTATCGAGCCAGCAGCCCATCAGTGCTCAGAACAATCACTTCCTGCGCATGACGGCCACTACGGCCAGCCCCGATGCCGGTTTCATCAACGAAGGCTTCCGGGGTATGGGCGTGAAGCAGGGCGGCGAGTACACGTTCTCCGTGTACCTGCGGAAGGGCCCCGGCAGCGTGAGCGGCCTGAACGTAACGCTGGAGGAAGAAGGCCGCGGCGCTGGCGCTGGTCCCGAAGCCGGCCCCTCGGGCAAAGTACTGGCTCAAACTACCATTACGGGCCTCACGGGTGAGTGGAAGAAGTACACGGCGGTGTTAAAGTCGTCGGGCACGGCGCAACGGGCACGTCTCAAGCTGACCATGGAAGGAGCCGGCACCCTCGACCTCGATGTGGTATCACTGTTCCCAAAGGACACCTATAAGAACCGCGAGAATGGCCTGCGCACCGACTTGGTGCAACTGCTAAAGGACATGAACCCCGGCTTTCTGCGCTTCCCTGGCGGCTGCATTGTGGAGGGCCGTAACCTTACCGAGCGGTATCAGTGGAAAGAAACCATTGGCGACGTGGCCAGCCGCGTGCCGCTGGTAAACCGCTGGAACATGGAGTTCAAGCATCGCTCTACCCCCGACTACTACCAGTCGTTTGGCCTGGGCTTCTTTGAGTACTTCCAGCTTTCCGAAGACATTGGCGCCGAGCCCGTGCCGATTCTGAACGTGGGCATGGCCTGCCAGTTCAACTCCGCTGAGTTGGCCCCGGTTTCGGGGGTAGCAGCTAGCGGCCCGAATGCCGGTTCCTCGCACAACCACGAAGACGACGACCCGACGCTGGAAACCTTCATTCAGGATGCGCTGGATTTGATTGAGTTTGCCAACGGCCCCGCCAGCAGCCCCTGGGGCGCCAAGCGCGCGGCTATGGGCCACGCCGCACCCTTCAACCTAAAGTACATCGGCATTGGCAACGAGCAGTGGGGCCCCCAGTACCTGGAGCGCTACGAGCCGTTTATGAAAGCCATCAAGGCCAAGTACCCCAAGATGAACATCGTATCCAGCGCGGGCCCGAGCCCCGATGGGGAGCTGTTCAATAAGGCTACGCAGCGCCTGCGCGAGCTGAACGCCGAGGTGATTGACGAGCACTACTACGCCAAGCCGGAATGGTTCCGCCAGAACGTGGGCCGCTACGACAACTACCCCACCACGGGCTCCAAGATTTTCGCGGGCGAGTATGCCGCCCAAAGCGTAGCCATCGGTAGCCCCGACAACAAGAACAGCTGGGACTGCGCCATCTCGGAAGCAGCCTTCATGACTGGCCTAGAGCGCAACGCTGATAAGGTGGTAATGGCTTCCTACGCACCGCTGTTTGCCCACGTGGATGCCTGGCAGTGGACGCCCGATATGATCTGGTTCGACAACCTAAAGTCGTACGGCACGCCCAACTACTACGTGCAGAAGATGTACTCCACCAACCCTGGCACCACCATGCTGCCCGTGCAGCGCGGCGGCAATGCCAAGAATGGCGAAGACAACCTGTTTAGCAGCGCCACGGCCGACGACAAAACCGGCGAAATCATTGTGAAGCTGGTGAACTACTCCACGGCGGCACGCCCGGTTACCATCAACCTGCAGGGCGTGAAGAAGCTGGGTAAAGCCGGCAAAGCCACCGTGCTGGCCAGCAACGACCTGAACGCCGTGAATAGCTTGGAGCAACCCATGAACATTGCCCCCAAGGACGAGTCGTTCAAGGTAAAGTCCTCGAACGTTACTTATACGCTGGCCCCGAACTCGTTCACGGTGCTACGTATCCCCGGCAAGCGTTAATCAGCCGCAGCTATGACCATAAATTTCTCTCTGCTGCCCGCTACGCGCACCCTGCTGACTGGCCTAGCACTGGCGGTAACTGCACCTACCCTAGCGCCCACCGCGGCGCTGGGGCAGGCCCTGCCGGAACCCGTAGTGGGCAACCCCATCATAAAAGACAAGTACACCGCCGACCCCGCCGCTATGGTGTACAAAGGCACGGTGTACCTTTACACGGGGCATGATGAGGCGCCTGCCCGGCAGGAGCGCTACGTGATGAATGACTGGCTGTGCTACTCCTCCACCGACATGGTGAACTGGAAGGAGCACCCTTCGCCGCTGAGCGTGAAAGCATTTACCTGGGCCAAGGGCGACGCCTGGGCCTCGCAGGTGATTGAGCGCAACGGCAAGTTTTACTGGTACGTGGCGGTAGAGCACGGTTCGATTCCGGGTAAGTCTATTGGCGTAGCCGTGTCGGATAGCCCCACGGGGCCGTTCAAGGACGCCCGCGGCTCGGCCATCATCACCAATAACATGACCGAGAGTCCCATCTCTTGGGACGACATCGACCCAACCGTTTTCATCGACGACAAGGGACAGGCCTACCTCTACTGGGGCAACACCAACTGCTACTGGGCTAAGCTGAAACCCAACATGACGGAGCTGGATGGCCCCATCAACAAGGTTACCAACCTGCCGAAATTCACGGAAGCCCCCTGGATTCATAAGCACAATGGCTGGTACTACCTCAGCTACGCCTACCAGTTCCCGGAAAAGATTGCCTACGCTATGAGCCGCAGCATTGAGGGCCCATGGGAATTCAAGGGCATTCTGAACGAAGTGGCCGGCAACTCCAACACCAACCATCAGGCCATTATTGACTTCAAGGGGCAGTCGTACTTCATCTACCACAACGGTAGCATCCCGACCGATGGCGGCAGCTTCCGCCGCTCGGTCTGCATCGACCAGCTGTACTACAACAAGGACGGCACGATGAAGCGCGTCGTGATGACTACCGAAGGCATCAAGCCCGTCAAGTAGTGGCCTAGAACGATCTGCACTGAACGTCATGCTGAGCGGAGTCGAAGCATCTCTACTGCTTCGTTGCTATCTTCTGATTAGCCAGAGGTAGAGATGCTTCGACAAGCTCAGCATGACAGTTAGTTTAGTAACATCTGCATGCGAAATACCTTAATCAGCTAGGCATCACTTTCCATTAAGGTCTACCGAAATCTACCCACCCGTTTTACACAATCGTTTATGTGCTCTACCCTTCGGCGTATATTGGTGCTGGCGTTCCTGCTAGGCCACTTGGGCGCATCGGCCCAGACTTCCCCGGCGCTTATCGCGGCCCATGACCCCGTGATGGCGCAACAGAACGGCACTTATTACATGTTCTGCACTGGGCCGGGTATTGCGGTGTGGTCGTCGAAGGACCGGAAGAACTGGACGCGGGAGCAACCTATATTTGCTACCGCGCCCACTTGGGCTACGCAGGCGGTACCGGGTTTTAAAGGCAACCACATCTGGGCGCCTGACATTTCCTACCACAACGGGGTGTACTCGCTGTTCTACTCCATTTCGGCATTCGGAAAAAACACCTCCTGCATAGGCCTGGTCACCAACAAAACCCTCGACCCTAAGTCTAAGGACTTCAAATGGGTAGATCATGGGCGGGTGATTCAGTCGGTGCCGGGGCGCGACATGTGGAACGCCATCGACCCCAACCTGATCCGGGATGAAAAAGGCACTCCGTGGCTTTCCTTTGGCTCTTTCTGGGAAGGCATTAAGCTGGTCAAGCTCACGCCCGACTTAACAGCTCCAGCTCAGCCCGAGCAGTGGCGTACCATTGCCAAGCGCCCTCGCTCTCCCCAGCTCAACGACTCCCTGCCCGGCGACGGGGCCATTGAAGCGCCCTTCATTTTTAAGAAAGGCGACTATTACTACCTGTTTACTTCCTTCGACTACTGCTGCCGCGGCCCCCAGAGCACCTACAAGATTATGGTAGGCCGCGCGAAAAACGTGCAGGGTCCGTACGTAGACAAGGCGGGCAAAGCCCTCGACCAGGGCGGCGGAACCGAGGTGCTGGCCGGCGACAAAAACTGGTTTGGGCTGGGTCACAACTCGGTTTACACCTTCGACAAAGCCGATTACCTGGTGTTTCATGGCTACGATGCCGCCGACCAGGGCCGCTCTAAACTGCGCATTGAAAAGCTTGCCTGGGATGCCGCCGGCTGGCCGGTAGTACAGCCCTAGTCACCGCCAAGCGGCCTCGGTACGCTCAACAGATAGGGAGAAAACAGTGCTTTTTCTTCCTTTCCAGCCTGGAAGGAGTGCCTCTCCTACCGGCACCGATTTCGGTATCGTTTCCGGTCCTTTTTCTCGTATACAGCCAATTTGAAAGATGGCCTACCGCTTTCTGAAGCCGTAGCTTAGCATCTTTCCCACCTTTTTTATAACGACTCGTGACTAAGCCGAATCCTTCTCTCGCTGAATTGAGTGTGAATACCATCCGCCTGCTATCGGTGGATATGGTACAGGCCGCTAACTCGGGCCATCCGGGTCTGCCCATGGGCGCCGCACCGATGGCGTACGTGCTGTTCTCACGCTTCCTGCGCTTCAACCCCCAAGACCCCGCCTGGCCGAACCGCGACCGGTTTGTGCTGTCGGCTGGTCACGGCTCGGCGCTGCTCTACAGCTTGCTGCACCTCTACGGCTACGACTTGTCGCTTGACGACGTGAAGAGCTTCCGACAGCTGCACTCCAAAACGCCCGGCCACCCCGAGTCGAACCTGACGCCCGGCGTGGAGGTAACAACGGGTCCGTTAGGCCAGGGCTTCGCCAACGGCGTGGGCATGGCCATGGCCGAGGCGCACCTGGGGGCGGTCTACAACAAGCCCGGCCACGAGCTGATGGACCACTACACTTACTCTATTGTGAGTGATGGGGACCTGATGGAGGGCATTGCCTCGGAAGCCGCTTCTTTGGCGGGCCACCTCAAGCTTGGCAAGCTCATCTACCTCTACGACGACAACGACATCAGCCTCGACGGGCCGACCAGCCTGGCCTACACCGAGGATGCCCTGGCTCGCTTTGAGGCCTACGGCTGGCACACCCAGCGCGTGATGGACGGCAACGACCTCGACGGCATTGAGGCCGCCATTAAAGCGGCTCAACAGGAAACCGAGCGGCCTTCCATCATCTCGGTGAAGACCATTATTGGCTACGGTAGCCCGCAGGAAGGCACCAGCAAAGTCCACGGCTCCCCCCTCGGCCCCGACAATGTCAAGAAGGCCAAGGAGTTCTTCGGCTTCGACCCCGAGGCCACGTTTGTAATACCGGAAGAAGTGCGCACCCACCTGGCCGAGGCCGGGCAGCGCGGCGCGCAGCTTCAGGCTGAATGGCAGCAGAAATCAGAGGCGTACCAGCAGGAGTTTGGAACGGAGTGGGAACTGTTCCGGGCTTCGTTTGCGGGAGAGCTCCCCGCAGGCTGGGACGCCTCGCTGCCCGTTTTCACGCCCGCCGATGGGGCCATGGCTACCCGCCAGGCATCCGGCAAGGCGCTTACCGCGCTTAAGAAAAGCGTACCCTTCATGTTTGGGGGCTCCGCCGACCTGGCCAGCTCCAACGAGATGCCCACCGGCGGCGACGCCAGCTTCCAGCCCGGCGCCTACGAGCACAACAACATCTGGTTTGGAGTACGTGAGCACGCCATGGGCGCGGCCATGAACGGCATGGCCCAACACGGCGGCGTGCGCACCTATGGCGGCACCTTCCTCACCTTCTCCGACTACATGCGCGGCGCCATCCGCCTCACGGCCTTGGCCGAGTCGGCCGCTACGTTCGTGTTCACCCACGACAGCATTGGCCTGGGAGAAGATGGCCCCACCCACCAGCCGGTGGAGCAGGTAGCCGCCCTGCGCACCATCCCGAACATTGTAGTAATTCGACCGGCCGACGCAAACGAGACTGTGGAAGCCTGGCGCATTGCCCTGACCACGCCAAAGTCGCCGGTAGTACTGATTCTTTCGCGCCAGAAGCTGCCCACGCTCGATCAGGAGAAGTACGGCTCTGCCCGCGAAGGCGTAGCCAAAGGCGGCTACATCCTCAGCGAAGCCGAGGGCGGCAAGCC
Source organism: Hymenobacter wooponensis (assembly GCF_004745865.1). Classification (GTDB taxonomy): domain Bacteria; phylum Bacteroidota; class Bacteroidia; order Cytophagales; family Hymenobacteraceae; genus Hymenobacter; species Hymenobacter wooponensis. The sequence goes on from NZ_SRKZ01000001.1 coordinate 93,472, forward strand.
CCAGCTGATTCTGCTGGCTACCGGCTCGGAAGTATCCTTGGTGATGCAGGCCCAGGAGCAACTGCAACAGCAGGGCGTGCCTACCCGCGTGGTGAGCCTGCCCTCCTGGGAGCTATTCGAGAAGCAGGATAAGGCCTACCAGCAGCAGGTACTTCCCTCCGATGTGCGCAAGCGCGTAGCCGTGGAAGCTGGCTCGCCCATGGGCTGGCACAAGTACGTGACCGACGAGGGCACCGTTATTGCCATGAACCGCTTCGGCGAGTCGGGCCCCGGCGAGGCCGTAATGGCATACTTCGGCTTCACGGTAGAAAACGTAGTGAAGCAGGCCAATTGGGTGCTGCAAGGCCAACCAGCCGATATTGAGAAGAAGGAAGTCCTGTCGTAGGCCAGTAGAACGTCATGTCGAGCTTGCCGAGACATCTCGCGTGCTGACGTTGTTTTAGTACTTCGCACGTCATCCTGACGTAGGAAGGATCTTGTCACGATAGAACGACTGGGCCTAGCACATCGTGCTGACGTGGTATGGTCCTTCGCAAGCTCAGGATGACGTGCTGTTGTAATAAGTTAGCATGGCAACGTCAGCACGCGAGATGTCTCGGCAAGCTCGACATGACGTTTTTCATTGACACAGATAAAATCAGCGGGGAGCCACAAGATGGCTCCCCGTTTTATTTACCGCATTTCTATGGCTGAAATTACGCCTGCCCAGCGGCGCGTAGCCGTTAGTGCCCTGTTCTTTGTGGCGGGGCTGTGCTTTGCCTCCTGGGCCTCCCGCATCCCAGATATTCGCCTGAAGCTCGGGCTCAGTGAAGGTGAGCTAGGCCAGTTGCTGCTGGCGTTGCCGGTGGGCTCCATGCTGGCGCTGCCCGTGGCGGGGTGGCTGGTGCATAACTACGGCAGCCGGGTGGTAGTGCTGCTAGCTACCAGCTTGTACGCCATCTTTCTGCCCCTGCTGGGGTGGGCGCCGGGGTTCTGGAGCTTGGCGGCCAGCCTCGTGCTGTTCGGATTTGCCGGCAACCTGCTCAATATTTCCGTCAACACCCAGGCCATTGGCGTGCAACAGGCCTACGGCAAACCCATCATGGGGTCATTTCACGGGCTATGGAGCTTGGCTGGCTTCCTGGGCGGCGCGCTGGGCACCTTGCTGATCCGGTGGCAGCAAACCCCGCTCTGGCATTTCCTGCTGGTAATGGCGCTAGGCCTGTTGCTCACCGTACTGGCTCACCAACGCACCCTACCCCAGGATACCGGCACCGAGGCCGGCGGCTCCGGTCTGCGCCGCCCCGAGCCCTACTTGCTGCGCATCGGGCTGATTGCGTTCTGCGGGATGCTCTGCGAGGGCTGCATGTTCGACTGGAGTGGCGTGTACTTCCAGAAAGTAGTGCGCCCCGATGCCACACTAGTTACGGCCGGCTACGTGGCCTGCATGAGCACCATGGCCTTCGGCCGCTTCATCTCCGATTACTTCACCCACCGCTTCGGTACCAACCGCATGTTGCAAATCAGCAGCGCCCTCATTGCGCTAGGCCTGCTCACGGCCGTAGTGTGGCCGGCATTTGTGCCGTCGGTGGTGGGGTTCCTGCTGGTAGGGTTTGGTATTGCTTCCGTTACGCCCCTGGCCTACAGCGCCGCCGGGCAATCCACCACCGTCTCGCCGGGCGTGGCGCTGGCCATGGTATCCACCATCGGCTACTTCGGCTTTCTGCTGGGCCCGCCCCTGATTGGCTTCATTGCCGAGGTTTCCAGCTTGCGCGTTTCGTTTGCGCTGGTAGCGGGCCTGGGCGCGGCTATTGGGGCGCTGGCCGCACTCCCCGCTCCCACCGCAAAGCCAGCTAAACAAGTGGCCTAGCGCCTATTCGTTTTACATTTCCTGATCGAAGCTGCCGCTTCAGTTTACGCCAATTTTCGCGTGAGCTGAAGCGGCAGTTTGCTTTCAGTGCCAGACTAGATCCATGTTCTCAAACGTGGACCCCACCCCCGGCCCCTCCCCTCCGGGAGAGGGGTGCCAGACGACCTGAATTAAAATAGTAGGACAACACGAGTTGCACTTTGCCTCCAGAACGCACCCCTCTCCCGGAGGGGAGGGGACGGGGGTGGGGTCAGCCAGCAAAATGAAATCAAAAAAATATTTCACCAGAACCTGTAACCTTACCCAAAAGGCGAAGTTTCCACCGCCGAATACGCTCCCACACCTCACCGACCAACCGCTTGAACTCGCTCACTGATAATTCGCTCATGCTGCAAGTGAAGGCCGGCCAGGTCGACAAGATGGGCCTGCTGTTCGAGCGCTACCATCGGCCGTTGTTTGCGTTTTTCTACCACTCAAACGGTAACGCCACGGCCAGTGAGGATCTGGTGCAGAACGTATTCTACCGGATGCTGAAATACCGCCACACCTTCACCGGGGAAGGCGAGTTCAGAACCTGGATGTACCACTTGGCGCGCAACGTGCTAGCCGACGCCGCCAAGAAAGACAAACCCTCGCTCCACCACAAAGACGTGGCCGACTTAGCCGAGAAGATTGCCGGAGGCACCCCCGCCGATGGCAGTCTTCAGAAGTCGCAGGATGTGGAGCTGCTCCACCGGGCCATGGCCCGGCTAAGCCCCGACCAACGGGAAGTGCTCGTGCTGAGCCGCTTTCAGGAGCTGAAATACGAGCAGATAGCACAGCTGCTCGACACCACGGTAGGAGCCGTAAAGGTGCGCGCGCACCGGGCCCTCTGCCAACTCAAGGATATTTATTTGAAACTGGAAAATGGAAGCAAAGTTCGTGAACTGTGAGGGTGTGCAAGAGGAGCTGATGGATTGGTTGGCGGGCACTTTACCAGAAGCCCAACGCCAAGCCGTAGAAGCTCACTTAACCCAATGCCCGGGTTGCCAGCAGGAGCTGGCCACCGTGCGGGCCCTCTGGACCAACATGGGCGAGCTGCCCGTGCCCGACCCCAGCGAGCAGATGCGCCCCCGCTTCTACTCCATGCTGGCCGAGTTTCAGGTGGAAGAGCAGCGCAAGCAACGCTGGTCGGTGAGTGGCCTGCTGGAGCGGGTACGCGAGTGGTGGCAGCCCGCCTACGGGGTGCGCCTGGCCTACAGCCTCGCCCTGCTGATTGTAGGCTTGGTAGCAGGTTACGGATTGAAAGGCCGCCCGGAGACGTCCGAGCTGGCCGTGCAACAACCCGCCGCTGGTATGCCCGCCGCCTCTGAGGATGACGTGCATCAGACCAACGTGTTGGCCCTGCTGAACAACCCCTCGGCCGTGCAGCGCCTGCGGGCAGTGAGCTACGCTGAGGAAGTGGCACCCTCTAATGAGCGGGTGGTAGCTGCCCTGCTCAGCACCCTTAACCAAGACCCGAATGTGAACGTGCGTCTCGCTTCGCTAGAAGTGTTGGCAGGTCTCAGCCAAGACCCTATGGTGCGCCAAGGCCTCGTTCGCTCCCTTCCCCTGCAGGAGTCGCCCCTGGTACAATCGGCGCTGGCCGATGTGATGGTGCGCTTGCAGGAGCGCCGCTCGGTGCGCCCCCTGCGCAAGTTGCTCCAGCAGGACAACCTGAATGAGCAGGTGAAAGATAAAATCGAGCAAAGCATTGAGTCCTTGTCGAATGGCCAGGCTCCCCAACCTTCTACTCCCTCGACCTACCATGAAACGCCCCCTCCTACTCAGCCTGATCTGGGCCCTTCTGTGGCTGCCTAGCTGCTTCCTACACGCCCAGAACCGCGAGGCCACCGAGAAAATCAACAAAGAATTCACGCTCACGGGTAGCGCCGGCAGCAGCACGCTGGCCCTCTACAACATCTTCGGCTCCGTAACGGTGCAGGGCTACAGCGGCAAGACCGTAGTGGTAGAAATCACCAAGACCATTAAAGCCCCCAGCGCCGACTTGCTGGAGCAGGGCAAGAAAGAAGCCCAGCCTGGTTTTGAGCAGCATGGCGACAGCGTTCTGCTGTACGTAGCCGGCCCCCAAGACTCTAGGCCTAACCGCGACCGGCAGCGGAATGGCCGCTTCCAGGACAACTGGAACAACAACAATGAGCGCCCTCACTACACCTATCAGTTTGATTTTGTAGTGAAAGTGCCGGCCGGTATGGAAGTGCGCGCTTCCACCGTGAACGGGGGCAAAATGCTGGTGCAGGATGTAACCGGCCCGCTGCAAGCCCGCAATGTGAACGGCCCCGTTACCATCAAAAACGCCCAGCAGGCCACCGTGGCGCACACCGTGAATGGTGACGTAGACGTGACCTACGCCGTGGCGCCTACTAAGGCAGCCTCTTACCACACCATCAACGGCAACATTCTGGTGAGTTACCCCGCCAACGTATCCGGCGACTTGTACTTCAAGAGCATGCACGGGGAGATGTTCACCGATTTCCCGAAAGCCGAAGTACTCCCGGCCCGCGTGACGCAAAACCAGCAGGCCGACGGAAAGAATACCAAATACAAACTCAGCAAAGAGACGGCCGTGCGCCTGGGCAAGGGCGGAACCGATTTCCGCTTCGAAACCATCAACGGAAACGTCACCATCAAACAGCAACCCCGATGAACAAGCTCCTGTATAGAACCCTACTGACCCTACTCGCTTTGGCGTGGGTCCGGCCCACCGTGGCGCAACAAGCCGGTAAAGAACAACTCACCGTAGCCCTGAGCTCACCCGGCAAGCCCGGCACGCTCCACCTGAAACTGGTGGGCGGCTCCATTAAGGTAGAAGGCACCACCGGCAAGGAAGTGGTAATTGATGTAACCAACCGCGAAGGTCGGCGCGCCTCCAGCTCCTCCGATGAGCCCGGCCCCAATGGCATGCGCCGCATTTCCCGAGTGAATGGCCTCGACGTGACGGCTCAGGAAAAGGACAACCATGTGTACATCAAAACGCAGTCGTGGCAGAACCCGGTTGACTTCGTGATTAAGGTACCCCGGCAGTTTTCCCTCCAGATTGGCACCGTAAACGACGGTAACATCTCGGTGCAAAACGTGGCTGGCGAGCTAGAAATTTCCAACGTCAATGGCTCTATTCGGCTGGATGACGTGGCGGGCTCGGCAGTACTGAACACCGTAAATGGTGATATCATCACTGATTTCAAAGACATCACCAGCGGCGTGCCCATGGCCTTCTCCAGCGTGAATGGCAAGATTGACGTTAGCCTGCCGGCCAAAGCCAAGGCCAATATGAAGTTGAAATCAGACCGCGGCGAAATCTACAGCGACTTCGACCTGGCCGTGGACAACAACGCGCCCAAAGTAACCCGCACCGCCAAAGATGGTACCTACCGCGTGAGCGTGGATAGCTGGACCAGCGGTAAGATCAACGGTGGCGGCGCGGAGTTTATGATGAAAACCCTCAACGGCAACATCTACATCAGGAAGGCGAAGTGAGTGAAGCCGCCTGCGGGGCCTCTAGCTGCAACTGGAGGCCCCACTTTTTTCAAGGGCAGATTATTCTGATATCCTATTTATAAAACTCTACTAAGCTCAAGTAAGCTGAAGCTTTTTACAGGCCAGCGCTTCACTCTACTTCGTGGCTAGGCCAGTCAGAACAGCATATTTCGCTTAGGTTCTCTGCCGGCTGTAACGAATAGCCTTTTAGCAAGTACTCCCCCAGCTTCCGGACTTAAACCCGTAGCGCGGCTTTGCCGCTGCCAGCCCTCGTCTTGCCCAAACTTTCGGGTTTCACATCCCCCTTGATCTTACTTCCCACTCCACTAGGCCTATGTATCCCACCTCTATTCTGCGTTTTACCTTGGTACTGCTTGGGCTTGTCGGTGGCCTAGGAGTAGCCCAAGCTCAGGCACCAGCGCCTACTACGGCCGCTTCCGCCCCTGCCCCAAAGCGCCAGCTCCAGACCTTACGTATCACCGAACCCATTAAGCTGGATGGCTTACTCGATGAGGCCGTGTGGCAGCAAGCGCCCGTTGCCACAGGCTTTACGCAGCAGCGCCCCAACCCCGGTGTGCCGGAAAAGCAGAAAACAGAGGTGCGCGTGCTCTACGATGATGCCAGCCTCTACATCGGGGCCATCATGCACGATGTCTCCCCCGACTCCATCCCACGGGAGTTAACGGCGCGCGACAACACGGGCAACTCCGATTTCTTCGGCATCTTCCTCGACACCTACAACGACCACCTGAATGGCTACGGCTTCATCGTGACCAGCAGCGGCGTGCAGCTCGATTCGCGCTACTCCCCTGCTGGCGGCGAAGACTTCAACTGGAACGCCGTGTGGGAAAGTAGCACCACGTTGCAGGGCACCGATTGGGTAGCAGAAATGCGCATTCCGTACTCGGCTATCCGTTTCAGCAACGCCCAGGAACAGCTTTGGGGCCTCAACTTCATGCGCCAGCGCAAGCGCGACAACGCCTCTTATTTCTGGAATGAGGTGAAGCCCGCCGCCAACGGTTTCGTGAACCAATGGGGCGAGCTGCGCGGTGTGCGCGACATCAAGCCGCCGTTGCGTCTCTCGCTCACGCCCTACGTGAGCAGCTACGTAAACCACAACCCGTTGAACGCGGAGGGCACGCGCCGCACTACCACCAGCTTCAACGGCGGTGCCGATATCAAGTGGGGCATCAATGAAAGCTTCACCCTTGATGCTACCCTGGTTCCGGATTTCGGGCAGGTGCAGAGCGACAATCAAGTGCTCAACCTCTCTCCCTTCGAAGTGCAGTTCAACGAAAACCGCCAGTTTTTCACAGAGGGCACCGAGCTGTTTAATAAGGGCAATCTGTTTTACTCGCGCCGGGTGGGTGCCACGCCCATCGGCTTCTACGGCGTGAAGGCGGGCGCCACAGAGAAGGTTATTCGCAACCCCGCCGAAACCCGTCTGCTCAACGCCACCAAAGTATCGGGCCGCACCAAGAGGGGCCTAGGCATCGGGTTTTTCAACGCGCTCAGCAATGATGTGTACGCCATGCTGCGCGACACCGAAACCGGCCAGGAGCGCGAGGTAAAAACGCAGCCGTTCAGCAACTACAACATCATGGTGCTGGACCAGTCGCTGAAGAACAACTCCTATGTCTCACTCATTAACACCAACGTAACCCGCGCCGGCAGTACCTACGACGCCAACGTAACGGGCGGCTTGTTTCGCTTCGCCAACAAGAAGAATGCCTACGCCGTGGATGGCAGCCTGATCTACTCGCGCCGCCGCGGCACCGCCTTCGGCTCCGATAGGCCCATCGACGACCAGGATGGCTACAAGTACACGCTGGGCGTAGGCAAAATCAGCGGCAACTTCACCTGGGGCCTGAACCACGGCATTGAGTCGGCTTCCTACAACCCCAATGACTTGGGCATTTTGTTCGGCAACAACAACATCACGCAGTCCTTGGACGTGGCCTACCGCAAGTACAAGCCCTTCTGGAAGGTCAATAACATGTCCTTCTTCGCGCAGGCCAGCCACTCGTTGCTGTACAGGCCTACGCTCTACCAAAAGATGAGCTTCTACCACGGCTTCAATACCACCTTCACCAAGAGCTTCCTGCAAATTGGCTACGACTTCGACACAAACCCCATCACGCATGACTTCTACGAGCCGCGCACGTTTCCGCTAGGCCAGTACTACGTGCGCGTACCCGGCAACACGGGCCTTGTGCTGTTCGCTAATGCCGATACCCGCAAGAAATTTTCGTACGGCTGGAATGTCGGCCAGCGCGTGTACGCCCTTGATGATCGGCTGCCCCGTGCCCGCCGGATGCAGTACAGCGCCGGCCTCTACCCCCGCTACCGCGTCAACGACCACCTCACCTTCCGCTATAGCCTCGACTGGAGCCTGGCTAAGAACCAGATCGGCTACGTGAACGGCGGCATGAGCACCAGCGAGCCGCTCGATGAGCCCTTCCTAGGCCAGGTCATCCTCGGCCGCCGCGACGTAGCCACCGTTTCCAATGTGGTGTCCATGGCCTACACATTCACCAATCGCATGTCGTTTACGCTGCGCACGCGCCACTACACCAGCAACGTCCGCTACGCCGACTTCTCCCAGCTCGGCCCCAACGGCGAGGAGAAACTAGTGGCCTACCAGCGCAACCGCGACAACACTTACAACGCATTCAACGTGGACGCGGTGTATTCATGGTGGTTCGCGCCCGGCTCGCAAGTGAGCATCGTGTGGAAGAATGCCGGCTCCACCTACCTGCTGGCCGAGCAAGCCACGCCCCTCTATTTTGACAACTTCAACAACACCATCAACACTCCCCACAATAATTCCCTCTCCGTGAAGGTACTCTACTACCTCGACTATCTGAGCTTCAGGAAAAAGCGGTAGCCATTAGGCATCCTGCTTACTGGCCTAGCATATGCTACCCATAAAGAAAGCCCCTGCTGAAACAGCAAGGGCTTTTTGTTGCAACATGTAAAGTGTGTGAGAAATTAGGCTAGTTGGCGATGGTGATGCGCTTGTTCTCCACCTTCCCATCCGTCAGCAAACGGAAGAAGTAGAAACCATTCGGTAGGTTTTTGCGGTCAAATTCCACGTTCTGCTCTTCGCCGGCACCTACAACCCCATCATACAGCGTAGCTACCTGACGGCCCAGGCCATCAAACACTACTACTTGTACCTTGCCGGCCTTCTGAGCCCGGAAGTGAACAGTACCACGGTCTACTAACGGCATTGGATAGACTTCCAGCAGGTTGCTGGCATCCTTTACCAATAAAGTATTTGGGTCAGTACTCACAATTGAACTAACGCTAACTGCTGTTATCGGGGTAGTCGTGGAGCTAGTGCCAGTGACACAAACTACATCCTTGGGACCTTCTAGATCCCTTAAGACTGTTTTGGTTTCATTCCATTTGCTTGAATACCAAATACCACCATTGCTACGGTACACAGTAATTGCAAGTCTGTCGACTTGATCAGTAGCTACGGTTGGGTTGTCTTTTCCGTCATACATTTCAAGCTGCATGGTGCAGTTGCCTTCTAGGCTTTGGGCTACCCCGTCAACAATCTCAGAGATATTAGCCTTGCTGCTGAACTGAGCTGTTGGATTCTTGGTAGCAAGAACTGAAATGGCATTACTCTTCAGCTGATAAGTATGCGGGACATCAGTCAGATTACCATTGCGGTCATACTTACTGTATACCGTAATCTCAGCACCACCCTGCGGGTTCTTCAAACTCTTATTGTATTGGACGTAGAAAGCAAAGTTTGACGATCCTTTAATGTAGCCTGACGAGCCCTCATTGCTGAATTTGCCGCCACCCACAATCTGACCACCAGGCGTAGGTACTGCTACCGTTACCGGCTTATCAGTCGATTGGTCATTCACGCTTTTGTAGTTACCACTTACAACCACCGCAATATTCAGAATAGTGGTAGAGCCACTAATGCTGTACTGCACATTAGTTGCTGCAGTACCTGTTGTCAGATCACTCGGATCAACTAATCCAACAGGCAGGTTTTGGGCACCGTTAATCGGAGTAAGCGTGGCGCTGGTGCCTGTACCAGTACGAATGAAGAACGACACTCTTGCTGTCCGGATATCACCATCATAGTTGGAGTTGGTCTTCAAAGTGGAGACAAGATTCAGAGTAGTAGTGTTGCTGGCTGAACTTGTCGTCCAATAGAAGCTTGACCCAGTGTAGTACGTATCAGCAAGTGGGTTAATAGTTTGTTTGTTCACCGTCAAGCTCACCGTTGCTACAGCTTCCTTATAGTTGTCGGTAGCAGCGGCTGTAACCGACAAGACACGAGTGCCGGCATCCAGTACAGTGCCTGTTCCAGGCGTGTAGGTCAGCGCACCTGGAGCGGAGCCGCCAGACACACCGGCTACTGTAGCATTGAGTTGCGCATCACTCAGCTTGGTGCCATAAGTGATGGCGGCTGGAGCACTCCAGCTGATCAGCTGATCAGCTTTGTTCACCATTAAGCTCACGGTCTTAACAGCTTGATTGTAGTTGGGAGTTTCGGCGGCGGTTACTGTTAGCGTGTACTTTCCTACATTAAGCAATGTGCTGGCTGCCGGATCATAGCTCAGAGTCCCGGTAGAAGCACCACCGTTTACTCCACTTACTGTAGCGTTCAACTGGATCGTGCTCAGCTTAGTACCATAGGTGATAGCCGCTGGATCACTCCAGCTAATGGTCTGCGTGCCTTTGGCTACTGCGAAAGAGCGGACCACAGCCTCGGCCGCCTGGTAATTAGCGGTGCCGGCTTGGGAAGCGGTAACCGTAACCGTGCCTGCACCCGTTAGGTGCAGCGTGCTGCCGCTGAGCGTAGCCGGACCCGCAACCGAGAAGCTCACCGTACCGGCGGGTGCAGTTGCTGTCAAGTTGAAGTCGGCATCTCCATACGTCTTATCAGTCACTTCCGAGAAGCTGATGGTCTGCGGTGCCTGGTTCACCGTTAAGTTGACGGTTTTCTCGGCTTTGTTGTAGTTGTCAGTTGCTGCTGCCGTAACCTTCAGAGTGCGCGTGCCGGCATCCAGCAAGGTGCCGATGGCTGGGTCGTAGCTCAATACTCCATTGCCCGTAGTAAGGCTGGCGTTGAGTTGCACATCACTTAGCTTAGTGCCGTAGGTGATGGCGGTAGGATCATTCCAGCTGATCACCTGATCGGCTTTGTTGACCGTCAAAGACACAGTTTTTACTGCTTTGTTGTAGTTACCAGTAGCAGCTGCTGTAACAGTTAAGGTGCGTGTACCTGCGTCCAGAAGAGTTCCAACTTCAGGATCATATGTCAGCGCACCTACTGCTGATCCCTCATCTACTCCGGCCACAGTAGCATTCAATTGAGCATCACTCAGCTTAGCGCCGTAAGTGATAGGAGTAGGCGCAGTCCAGCTAATGATCTGATTAGCTTTGTCTACAATTAGAGTGACAGTTTTGACAGCTGCGTTGTAGTTGTCGGTTTGAGCAGCGTTTACTGTCAGCGTGTAAGTGCCTGCATCAAGTAAAGTGCCCGCGACAGGCTCGTAAGTGAGGGCACCGGCGGGAGCCCCATTTACTACTCCGGCCAGGGTGGCATTGAGCTGCGTCGTGCTCAGCTTGGTGCCGTAAGTGATGGCTGCTGGTGTCGTCCAGCTAATGGTTTGCGTGCCTTTTGCTACCGCAAAAGAACGTTCCACCTCATCGGCCGCAGTGTAGTTGCTGTTGCCCGCTTGCGTGGCTGTAACCGTGACGGTGCCAGCGCCGGTCAGGTGCAGCGTGCTGCCACTCAGCGTAGCCGGACCCTTAACTGTGAAGCTCACCGCTCCCGCTGGAGCGCTAGCCGCCAAGCTAAAGTCAGCATCTCCATATGTTTTGTTCGCTAGTTCCGAGAAGCTGATGGTCTGTGGCGCCTTGTCTACTGTCAACGACACCGTTTCGACTGCTTTATTATAGTTGTCAGTTGCAGCAGCCGTAACCTTTAGAGTGTGGGTACCGGCATCGAGCAAGGTGCCGACGGTTGGGTCGTAGCTCAATGCTCCATTGCCGGTGGTGAGTGTGGCATTGAGCTGAGCGTCGCTCAGCCTAGCTCCATAAATTATGGCGGTAGGATCACTCCAGCTAATCACCTGATCGGCTTTGTTCACTAGCAGCACACCGTTTGGTGTTGTGCTGCTAATACCGTAAGCTTCATAGCCAAGGAAAACAGCTTTTATGCTATGGCTGATCGTAGCACTGGATGCGTTCAGGGCACTAGGGTTATACGTGTAGGTAGCATTTCCATCAGCGTTCAATGCTCCAGATCCTACTAGGGTGTTATCAACATAGAAGTCAACAGAGCCACCACCTGGGTACGGAGTAACTTTCGCTGCTAGCACAACAGCTGTAGAGCCATAAATAGTCTGAGCGTCAGCAACCGTTGTGGCAGTTGCAATCTGGTCTAGGTTAATTACCACTTCTGATGCTGATGACCCACACGAAGCAGTGCTGATAGTCCAACGAAGCGTATAGCTTTTACCTGCAATTCCGCTGAAGGTTGAAGTTGGGTTTGATGGCTCGTCAATGATACCTCCATCGCCATTAACAACAGACCAAGCACCTGTGCCAACTGAGGGAACATTAGCTGCTAGCGTTGCAGACGATCCTGCAACGGTTTGAGTAGAACCAGCATCCGCCACGGTTGGCGTAGGGTTGACGGTTACTGACACCGCCTTAATATCAGAACAGTCGTTGTTTGTTGCCTTGATATAATAAGTGCCGCTTGCAGCTACAGCGCTCGGATTGCTGAGAGCAGTAGTAGCATCTGAGTTAATCCAGTAAGTCAGGGCAGAGCCACTAGGTAGCGTACTACCTGACGTGACGGCAGCAGTTGTAAGATCAACGGTAGCCGGGGCACATATGGCCACTGGATTAGTAATAGTTAATAGAGGCGTCGGAGTTACAGTGACCTTAGTAACGGGGGAAGTAGCTATACAGCCACTTGCATTCCTAATCGTAACGGAATAGTTGCCGCCGGTACTTACCGTAATGGCTTGCGTAGTTGCGCCATTGCTCCACTCGTAGCTTACACCTGCAGAAGCGGTTAGTGTTACTGAACCACCAGTACAGAAAATAGTTGAGCTATTGGCGCTTATTAAGGCAGTTGAGGCGGTGGGCTGTGCCTGTAGGGAACCGGTGGTGGCCACAGAGGAGCAGCCTGTACCAATCTTATACGTGATGCTGTAAGAACTACCGGCAACTAGGTTACTGAAGGTCGGACTGTTCTGGTATACACCACCATTTAGGCTATAAGTGTAGCCTTGACCTGTAGGGGAGCTGACAGTAATGCTACCCGTGCTGGTCGTGCACGTCGGCTGCGTTACATTTACAGTTGGCGCTGTGGGGGCGGTGGGCTGTGCCTGTAGCGTACCACTGGTTGCCACAGAGGGACAACCTGTACCGATCTTATAGGTGATACTGTAGGTACTGTTAGCAGCTAGGCCAGAAAATACACCTGTTGTGTTGTTGTAGTTGACGCCGTCGTTGCTGTAGGTGACGCCTGTAGCCGGAGCCGGTGTGCTGACAGTAACGCTGCCTGTGCTGGTCGTGCACGTTGGCTGCGTTACATTTACAGTTGGCGCCGTGGGGGCGGTGGGCTGTGCCTCTAAGGTACCGGAGGCGGCTACAGAAGGACAGCCCCCGTTGATTTTGTAGGTGACGCTGTAAGAACTACCGGCAACTAGGTTATTGAAGGTCGGACTGTTCTGGTATACACCACCATTTAGGCTATAAGTGTAGCCTTGACCTGTAGGGGAGCTGACAGTAATGCTACCCGTGCTGGTCGTGCACGTCGGCTGCGTTACATTTACAGTTGGCGCTGTGGGGGTCGCGTTGATAGTGTAGCTGCTTGCAGTTTGACGACCTGTAATGGAGGGGGAAGTACTGATTACCCGAAAAAGATAAGAGCCAGTAGCTACATCTGATGGGAGAGTAACCGTAATCTTTAGTGTAGAGGAAGCATTATTTTGAGTAGAAATGTCATTTGGGAATGACGTTGTACTCGAAGCTATGTTTTTGAAAATTGGGGTGCCAGATGAAACTGCTAGTGCGATTTGTACAGTAAATGTTGAAGTACCACTAAACTTGGAGTTACCTGTTCCATTTATAGCTGTAAACGGCACATCAACGTTAGTTCCTGCGCAGAAGGGGCTACCTACAACAGCGTTTGTAGTAATCGTCTGGGCCGAAACCTGAGCGGCTAGGAGCAGCAGGAACAACAAGAACCCGTAGGCCTTAAAATGTATCCCGCGTTTTTGAGGATGTAAGAGTTTTTGCATAAGTGTGCTGAGTGGAAATGTATAATACTTTACTGCTGAAAAATCCAAAAATCAGTTAGTACTCATTACTACTCAGCTTCACACATATGAAGATTAGAGCTTCATGACACAACTATCATGAAGGCAATTTATTATAATTTTTCTCATATAAAATATCATAATAAATTATTTTATTGTTTTATATCAAGTTTTAATTCGCTTTATTATGGAATATAATTGGTTTGACCACAATATGATTATAACGCTATGGAAACGGTTCAAACGTGAGTTCTCAGGCTCAGATTCAGCTTCTCCAGTTATAAAAGTTATATTCTCACATTAAACAGCATACTGTTCAGCTTGCATTACTTTTACACCTCATTTCTAGGTCTTATGAGAAATAATAGGCCGTAGCCAGTTCTCTCCTCTTCACTGTAGCCCTTGCTTAAACCAAACCTGTGAAACATTTATATAATTATATTTAATGATACTGGGTACGCCCTTTGTCATTGAATGTACACGCATATCTTTTCACCTGTTAGCCTGTAACACTCCTGTTTCCTATACCTTGTAAGCATGTATATTCCAATAGTTGTAGCACACTGAAGATCAAGTTGGAAGGAATTTTACTAGGCAAAAATGTCATATTACTCGATCGTTCAATTCTTCGTTTTTCTTTGTCATTGTGTTTTAATCAGCTGCAGGGGGAAACACTCAAAGACTATGTGAGCAGAGGCCACAAAACAGTAGGGCCACGAGCACACGAAAGTGCACAAGTGGCCCCGTGATTTCCAGAAAGTGAAATTTATACAGTTGAGCTAATAAACACGTCAAAACTGAACTATTCAGTCATCCGACTGCTTAGATGACATGTTCATTAGGTTTTCAACGCACCTTCCCTAAATTTTTTGAAAGAAAATTTAGCTTTTTATTACTCCCTTATTTCAGTCCTACTTTCCAACAGTGACTTCTGAGGCTTTGCGGGAGATTAATTCTACATCTGTCAACTGCTGGGGAAACCATACTGTCATTTCACCTTTATCACGGTTTGCCCAGGTATAATAGGGTATGGCGCGCATCATGTAGGGTGTAGTACTAATGGAGTTGTTAGCTGCATCAACCTGTACGGCGTGCACCATGGCCTCAAGCTGCATAATGCCATTGAGTACCTCGGGCTGGTAGCTACTGGTGAAGTTAATAGCGGCCGGTACAATGATGTTGCTGGCTTTGCCGTTGTTATTTGCCCACTCAGCGCAATACACCACTGGGCCACGCTGCAGGGCTACTTTGTCTAGATCGTCCCTTACTTTGGGATTGCTACTACATGGCGTACCTCTATGGGCTGCTTCACTTCTTGGCCACTGACTGAGGCGCACGTTTCGTTGTAGGAGGTGATGTTGGGCAGCTCATAGTTTCCCCGAACCGCTCGCCGCCGGGCATGGCGCCGGTGCCACCCGTTACATATAGCTTCTTGCTTACCATATTTTGCCAGATGCTGTTCGCGGCGGACAGCATCTTCTGGTCTCCGGTAAGGGCGGCTACGTCGGCCTAGGTGCTCGGCGCGTACCGCGTCGCCTACGGCTTCCTTTTGGTCTAACTACGGGCTTATGATCTTGCCAGTAAAAGCCGTTTCTCCAAGCATCCTGACTTTTAGGGACACTATGGTATAGCTTGTGGAGTAGTTGCGCAGATGGGCATTACCCTTCCCGACCTCCTGCTGAGCCAAAAAGCAAAGAACTTCTATTTCTTGACCTTCGAAATGCGGTACAGCTTGGCCCCGTGCCGCCGGACATACGGGGCAAACTCGCCGGCAACCTGGCCTAGTTCCTTCCCCGTCCACAGGTCGCGGACGGTGCAGGGGCCCGAGAGGCCTAGCTGGGCAAAATTTATGGACACCTTAGCCGAGTCGGCCGGTATGGGACGGTATGGATTTTTGGTATAGACCAGGAACTGGATAGTACCGCCGGTATTCTGCACGGCCCCAGCATTATCGAGGCCTACGGTAGCCTGAAAGCGGGTATAGCCAGCGGGCAGGTCATATTAAATCATGGAATTGGAGTGGGTGCCAATGCCGCGCTCGTAGATCTTCCCCGCCACCATCAAATCAGCCCCCGACACGCTTTTGTTGGCCGTGACGCTCCCCCACCCCGCCGATGCGGTTTTCCAGGGCAGCGAGCTTAGCGAAACTGTGTTGCTGCCTTTGCTTACTACAGGATTGAGCCAGTCGGCATGGTCCCAGGCAATATCGTCACCGCCGTCGCGCACATTGAGGTAGAGCTTGGTGGCGCCTGTGATATCTACGTCTACAGTCTGGCTTTGGCCGGGTGTTTGGCGGGTAATGATGGAGCTGGCCCAAGCTGCTTCGTTAGATGGAGCCAGTTCTTGGTCTTGGGCGTTGAATAGGGCTAGGAATTTGTCACCGGTTTTAGGGTCGTCGGCGGTCCAGGCAATGAGGTTACCCTGGCGGAAAAGCTGGCGGTTGTGGGTGCTGTTGTGGTGCAGGGCCAGCACATCTTTGTTGGTAAGTAGGGAGAGCGTGAAAGCATCGTTGCTGGGCAGGTCGCCGCCGAACATGAGCGGGGAGCGGAAGATGCTCCACAGGCTCATGAGTGTGTACTGCTCGTCGCGGGTGAAGCGGGTCATGCGGTCGTCAACGCGCTCAGCCCGAAGTCCCAGGCGACCCAGCGGCAGCATGTCGGCATCGGGGAAGGCACCCTGCCGGATGTAGGGCGACCAGCGGTTGCACACCTCAAAGTGTTCCTTCAGTTGCTCCCAGCTGTCCCAGAAGTCGCCGACTGTCCGCCAAATATTCGCGTTGGCCTGTACGTGCTTGGCTTCGGCAATAGGCGTTTCGCCGGGAGAGGTGCTGAGCACAATCTTGCGGCCCGAAAGGTCAATGGCCTTGCGGATCATCTCCACCTCGGGCTTGTGGTACGGCGACGACAGATCATCGACCTTCACGAAATCAACGCCCCAGGAAGCGTAAAGCTTGAACAAAGAGTTGTAGTAATCTTGGGCCCCTGGCCTACCGGCTACCACCGTGTACATATCGTGGAGCCAGCCGGCCTGCGCTTCCTTGGAGTAAATATCGGCGGCCGTGGCCTTGCTCCCCAAAACGGGTAGCTTGCGCTGCACCGCCACTACCGGCACCCCGCGCATAATGTGGATGCCAAACTTCAGGCCTTTAGCGTGCATGTAGTCAGCCAGCGGCTTGAAGCCCTTCCCTCCTGCCGCCGATGGAAAACGGTTTACCGCTGGTATAAATCGTCCGTAGGCATCGAGGTTAAAAGCGGGGTCTTTCTCGTTGTAGCCGTGGGCGGTATCGTTGCCCACGTACCACCGGATATCTACCACCACATACTCCCAGCCACTGCTTTTGAGGTAACGGGCCATGTAGTCGGCGTTGGCTTTCACCTCGGCTTCCGTCACGGTGGGGCCGTAGCAGTCCCAGCTGTTCCAACCCATGGGCGGTGTGAGAGTCCACTCGTGGAAGTCGGATGTGGCTGGAGCTTTCTGGGCGGCTACGGGTAGCCCTGCTAGGCCACTCAGCAGGGCCAGCCCCAGCAACGAGGTACGGGATGATAGAGACAGCATGGTAGTAGATAAAAAGACAAACGGGAGCGAGACTATGTGTCTGCGCTCCCGTTTGCGTAGCGTTTGTGAGCTGCTCGACACCCAGCAGCTAGGCCACTGTTACCAGAACTTCACGTACAAAGCCGTTAGCATCAGCATCGTAATCACGATAAGGGACATGGTTTGGGCGCTCACCCGGAACATGCCGGGGTTAAGCTGAATGGCCCGGGGGTTAACCACTGGCCCGGCCAAGCTCACGCCCACCATCAATACCATGGTAATGGCGAAGGATAGGCCCATGCAAATCAGGAAGGGAATCTCGTAGGCCCCTCTCCCATTTGGGAAAGCCGTGTACAACAGGGTTTCCGTGCCGAGCACCGTGGGTGCGTAGTTGTTGAAGAACACCGACAACACGAAGCCCGCCAGAATACCCACAATACCGGCCGTGGCTGTGGTCCGCTTCCAGAACATACCCAGCAGGAACACCGCTAGAATACCGGGCGAGATAAAGCCAGTGTACTTCTGAATAAACTGGAAGCCGCCCTCACCGCCAATGCCCAGCAGATCTTTCCAAGTCATGGCCACACTCAGCACCACGGCGGCCAGAATGGTTAGGCGGCCTACCCATACCTGCTTCTTCTCGGTAGCGTCCTTGTTCAGGTAGCGCTTGTAGATATCGAGGGTGAAGATGGTGGAGATGGAGTTTACCTTGCCCGCCAGCGAGGCCACAATAGCCGCCGTCAGGGCCGCCATGCTCAAGCCCTTCAGGCCATTGGGCAGAAAGGTGAGAATAGCTGAGTAAGCGTTATCGGAGTTAAATGCCCCCGTGGAGGACATTTCTGCCTGCAGGCTGCCGTTTTTGTAGAGCACATAGGCTGCAATGCCGGGCAGCATCACAATCACGGGCATCATCAGCTTCAGCATTCCCGCGAACAGGATGCCAGTGCGCGCTGTGTGCAGGTCGGCCCCGAGGGCACGCTGGGTAATGTACTGGTTACAGCCCCAGTAGTTGAGATTCACAATCCACTGGCCGGCGAAGTACATGGCAATGCCGGGCAGGGCCAGGTACTTGTCTATTTCCACCTGCGGAGTAGCTTGGGTGGGCTTGTCGAAAATCATTTTAAAGTGGTCGGGGGCTTTATCCATCAGGGCATTGAAACCCGTTAGGGCGCCACCGCCCAAGCCGAATTTTTCGCTTACCAGCGTCAGAGCGATGTAGGTTGTCACTAGTCCACCCACTACCAGCACTATCACCTGAATCACGTCGGTGTAGCCCACCACCTTCATACCGCCGATGGAAATCAGCAGCGAGAAAATGGCCAGCAGCACAATGATGATGTGGAAGGTGTCGCCGCCAATGAGGTTGCTCAAGGCCAGCGCGCCCAGGTACAGAATAGAGGTCAGGTTAACCAGCACGTACAGAAACAGCCAGAAAATGCTCATAATCAGGCTGAGCGTGGAGTTGTAGCGCTGCTCCAGAAACTGCGGCATCGTGAAGATTTTGTTCTTCAGATACACCGGCATAAAGAACACGGCCACAATAATCAGCACCACTGCCGCCACCCACTCGTAGGCGGCCACGGCCACGCCCACTTTAAAGCCGGAGCCAGACATACCGATAAACTGCTCGGCGGAAATGTTGGAGGCAATCATACTTGCCCCAATGGCCCACCACGTCAGGGAGCCTTCGGCCAGAAAGTAGTCTTTGGTGCTTTGCTCGGCCTTTTGCTTGCTCTTATAGATGTAAAACCCGTAGGACGAAACCCCAATCAGGTACACGAAAAAGACAATCAGGTCGAGCGTAGTAAGGTTATTACGCATGGAGTAGAGGTGGGAAGCGCTACGTGGGAAGCGGGTTGACTGTGGTTGGAGGGAGCCGAAAGTAACGGCATGCGGGTGCCCACCGAGGTAGCTCGCGTGCGGCCGTTGCAGCGGTCCTTGGATTGCACGCGAGCTACTTCAGAAGCACTCAATCAGAAAGTTGCAGACTTGGATGCCTTTACTGGCCTAGCGCTGGCTAAAGGCCACGTCGTTATAGCGCAGCTCGTTTTTGAAGGTGCGCAGCTTGGTTTCGTCGTCGATGATTACGTATTCGATACCGGCCATTTCCGCGAAGTCCTCGAGGTACTCGGCGGTCAGGTTCTGGCTGTAGCCGGTGTGGTGAGCACCGCCGGCGTAAATCCAGGCAGCGGCACCCACGCTCAGGCTGGGCTTCACTTTCCAGAGTACGCGGGCTACGGGCAGCTTGGGCAAATCCTGCTCCGGCGCCACGGCTTCCACTTCATTTACAATCATGCGGAAGCGGTGGCCTAGATCCACGATGGTCGCGTTTAGAGCCGGGCCAGCGGGGCAGTTAAACACTAAGCGGGCTGGGTCGGCCTTACCGCCAATGCCCAGGGGGTGCACTTCTACTTTCGCTTTGCCTTCGGCGATGGTGGGGCAGATTTCCAGCATGTGCGAGCCGAGTACCTGCTCGTTGCCGGGCTGGAAGTGGTAGGTGTAGTCTTCCATAAAGGAATTACCGCCGGGTAGGCCACTGCCCATCACTTTCATGGCGCGCACCAGGGCCGAGGTTTTCCAGTCGCCTTCGCCGCCGAAACCGTAGCCCTCGGCCATCAGGCGCTGGGTAGCAATGCCGGGCAATTGGGCCATGCCGTGCAGGTCCTCGAAGGTATCGGTGAACCCGATGGCCTTGGTGTCCTGCAGGAACTTGCGCAAGCCTGCTTCAATCTTGGCGGCTTCGCGCAAAGACTCGCGCTGGCTGCCACCTTCTTTCAGGTCAGCGGCCAACTCGTATTCCTGCTCATAAGTGGCCAGCAGCTCGTTTACCTGCTCGTCGCTTACCTCATTGATAACGGCCACCAGGTCGCCGATGCCATAGGTGTTCACCGAGTAGCCAAACTTCAGCTCGGCTTCTACTTTGTCGCCTTCGGTTACGGCTACGTAGCGCATGTTGTCGCCGAAACGGATGATGCGGGCACCCTGCCAGTCGGCCCAGGCGCTGGCCGCGCGGGCCCAGATGCTGAGGCGCTCGTGTACGT
This sequence comes from Hymenobacter wooponensis, assembly GCF_004745865.1. Classification (GTDB taxonomy): domain Bacteria; phylum Bacteroidota; class Bacteroidia; order Cytophagales; family Hymenobacteraceae; genus Hymenobacter; species Hymenobacter wooponensis. The sequence continues at coordinate 113,730 of NZ_SRKZ01000001.1, forward strand.
CGGCACTCTGCCAGTGGCCTACCACCACCTTACGCTTCAGGCGCATGCGGGCCCCAATAAACCCAAACTCCCGGTCGCCGTGCGCCGACTGGTTGGTGTTCATGAAGTCCATGTCGATGTCGCCCCACGGAATGTCGCGGTTAAACTGGGTGTGCAGGTGAGCCAGGGGCTTTTGCAGAATCTTCAGGCCGTTGATCCACATTTTGGCCGGCGAGAAAGTGTGCATCCAGGCAATCAGGCCCACGCAGTTGGGCGTAGTATTAGCTTCCTGCACCAGCTTGGTAATGCCATCGGGGCCAGTCAGCACATCCTTGTAGACGATTTTGATGGGCAGCGCCTGGCCTAGCGCCTCGGCAATCTGCTGAGAGTGCTGGGCTACTTGCTCCAGTGTTTCGGGGCCGTACAGGTGCTGGCTGCCTGTGATAAACCAGGCTTCGTAGTTCGAAATGTCAATCATGATATCGGAGGTAAAAACCTTGAGGAGGTTTAGAAAATCGATTGTGAAGATGAGCACATAAAAATGCAGTGTTAGTGCCCGTCCTCAGCTGAGGACGGGCACTAACACTGCATTTTTAGCTTTGTCCGTAATAGGAATTTGCACCGTGCTTGCGCTCATAGTGCTTCTGAATAAGGGCTTCTTTCAGGCGCGGCACATCGGGGCGGAGAGTGCAGCTGAGGTAGGCCATGCGGGCCACCTCTTCCAGCACAGCGCTGTGGTAGACGGCTTTTTCCACGGTCTTGCCCCAGGTGAAGGGCGCATGGTTGCTGAGCAGTACCATCTCCACTTCCTCGGGCGAGAGGCCGCGGCGCTGAAACTCGTTGATGATCTGCCAGCCAGTTTGGTGCTCATAGTCGCCCGCAATCATGTCGTCGGACATGGGCGGCGCGCACGGAATGTCGGCGGTGAGGTGGTCGGCGTGGGTGGTCCCCAGAATCGGGATATCCAGTTGCGCCTGTGCCCAAGCCGTGGCATAGGTAGAGTGCGTGTGCACAATGCCGCCAATGTGCTCCCAGTGGCTGTAGAGCACGGCGTGGGTTTTGGTATCCGACGAGGGGCGTTTCGAGCCTTCTACAATGTTGTTGGCGAAGTCAACGATAACGATATCCTCGGGCTTGAGTGTGGCGTAGGGCACACCGCTGGGCTTAATGGCAAACACCCGCCGCTCCCGGTCTACCACGCTGGCATTACCGAAGGTAAAAAGTACTAACCCCAGCTCGGGCAGCTGCATATTGGCCTGGTAGCAGGCCTGCTTTAATTCCTGAAACTGGCTCATGCTTGGTTTACCAATTCTGTTTCGGCTACTTCTCCGCCCCGCAGTTCGGTAGCGTGTTCAACATACTGCCCAAAGGCTTGGTACTGCTCGTAGCGGCGCTGGTAATCGGCCACGCGAGCCGGGTTGGGTTCATAGCTCTCAGCAAAACCGTTGCCCATAGCCTTCTGAGCCGTTACCACATCGGGGTGGATGCCGGCGGCTACGGCAGCGTACATGGCCGCACCCAACGCAGGCGCTTGATCCGACTCAGCCACCTTGATGGGGCGGTTCAGCACGTCGGCCAGGGTTTGCATCATGAAGGCCGACTTCTTGGCGACGCCGCCTAGGCCAATCACTTGCTTGATGGGAATACCTTCCTGCTCGAAGCGCTCCACAATTTGCTTAGAGCCGTAGCAGATGGCCTCCACCAGCGCCCGGAAAATGTGCGGTGCAGTGGTGCCCATGGTCAGGTTCATGATAGCACCCTTCAGCGCTTGGTTGGCGTCGGGGGTGCGGCGGCCGTTCACCCAATCCAGGGCCAACACGGCCGTTTCTTCGGGGTCGATGGCAGCGGCGGCTACGTTCAGCTCGGCCATTATCTTGTCGCTGAGCTCGGTGCGCAACGCTTGCTGCTGCTCCGCGCTCAACACCTGCGACTGGGGCAGCAACATACGCAGCGGCCACTCAATCACGCCCCTGAACCAGGCCAACAGGTCGCCCACGGCCGACTGCCCGGCCTCCAGGCCTAGCATGCCCGGAATTACGGAGCCATCCACCTGGCCGCAGATGCCCGGCACCAGCTTCCCTCCTACTTCCTGCATGGGTGCTACCACAATATCACAGGTAGAAGTGCCCATCACTTTCACCATGGAGTAGGCCTCAATTTCACCTGCTACGGCACCAGCGTGCGCATCAAACGAGCCCACGGCTACTACGGTATTGATAGTCAGGCCTAGGCGCTGAGCCCACTCTTCGGAGAGGTGGCCGGCTACTTCGTCGGCGGTGTAGGTTTCCTGGAACAGCCGCTCGCGTAGGCCACCCAGTTTGGGCTCAACCAGCGTCAGGAAATCTTCGGATGGCAGGCCACCCCAGTTCTCGTGCCACATGGCCTTGTGGCCTGCGGCGCAGCGGCTGCGCTTAAAGGAAGCCAGGTCGCCGCCGGTGAGCAGGAGCGTCAGCCAGTCGCAGTGCTCCATCCAAGAGTACGCCGCTTTTGCCACGGCTTCATCCTCCCGAACTACGTGGGCAATCTTGGCCCAGAACCACTCCGAGGAGTAGATTCCACCCTCAAACTGGGTGAAATCTTCCCCACCCCAGGTGCGGGCTTTTTCGTTGATTTCGGCGGCTTCAGGTAGGGCCGTATGGTCCTTCCAGAGCACGAACATGGCGTTCGGGTTTTCCTCGAAACCAGGCTTCAGCGCCAGCGCTACGCCGTTTTCATCAACGGGGCCGGGTGTAGAGCCCGTAGTGTCGATGGCTAGGCCTACAATTTGCGCAGTGGGCACATTCTGTGCCACTTGGCGCACCGTAGCCTCCAGGCCCTCAATGTGGTCGAGGGGGTGCTGGCGGAACTGGTTTTTGGCTGCGTTGCAGTAGCGCTGCTCTTTCCAGCGGGCGTAGTTGTGCACGGCTTGGGCTACTTCAGCGCCCGTGCGGGCATCTACTAGCAGGGCCCGCACAGAGTCGGTGCCATAGTCGATGCCGATGACGTAGGATGGATCCATGATGAGGTAATTCTTTGATATGCAGCCCGGCGCTGACGCCCCGGACCCAGGAGTTTTCTGTTGTAGTGGCCTAGCAGATCAGCTTACACTAGCCAGTCTAGCGGCGCACGCCAAACTGATAAGTAGTCGATGATTGCAGCGTTTGTCCTGGCTTCAGAATGGTAGTTGGGAAGCTAGGCTGGTTAGGTGAGTCGGGGAAGTGCTGGGTTTCCATGCAGAAGGCCGCATGCTTACCGTAGGTTAGGCCGTTTTTACCTTTGAGGGTGCCATCGAGGAAGTTGCCGGTGTAGAACTGCAGACCGGGCTCGGTGGTGCGTACTTCCATGGTGCGGCCTGTGGTGGGCTCATACACGGTGGCGGCGGTGTGCATGCCGCTGGTCTGGTTCAGAATCCAGTTGTGGTCGTAGCCGCCGGGCACTTGGGCAATCCGCTCCCCAATGGTGTGAGGAGTGGTAAAGTCAAAGGGCGTACCCTTCACAGCTCGTAGCTCGCCGGTCGGAATCAGGCCCGCATCCACCACGTTGTAGCGGTCGGCGGCAATGGTTACCTCGTGGCCCAAAATGTCGGGCTTCTGACCTAGCGCCAGGTTGAAGTAGGCGTGGTTGGTGAGGTTAACGGGCGTGGCTTTGTCGGTGGTAGCCGAGTAGTCAATCTTCAGCGCGTCGTCGTTGGTGAGGGTGTAGGTTACCGTCACGTTCAGGTTGCCGGGGTAGCCCTCTTCCCCATCTTTGCTCAGGTAAGTGAGCTTCAGGGTCTGGCCATCGGCGGACGTGCCGGGCTCCGCCTGCCACACTACTTTATCGAATCCCTTTTTGCCACCATGCAGGGTGTTCTCGCCGTTGTTTTTGGCCAAAGTGTAGTGCTTGCCGTCGAGCGTGAACTTGCCGCCTTTGATGCGGTTGCCGTAGCGCCCAATCAGCGCCCCGAAATACGGACCGGACTTCACAAACTCAGGGCTCTGGTAACCGCTCACGTTATCAAACCCTAGCACAACGTCGCCCAACTTACCATCCTTGTCGGGCACCATCAGGCTGGTGATGGTACCACCGTAATTGCTGATGCTCACTTTCAGGCCATGGGCATTGGTGAGGGTAAAGAGCTGCACTTCGGTACCCTCGGTGGTTTTGCCGAAAGAGGCGGATGTAGGCGCCGTGTTGGTCGTACCGGTAGCGGTCTGGGTAGAGTCGGTCATAGTCTGAGAGGCTCCGGCAGCCTGCTCCGTTGAAGCCGATTGATTGCATCCAACTAGGAGTAGCAGGCTAGCTAGGCCAGTGACACTGCCTGTTAGGATGCCGGCACGAGAAATAGTGGTCATGAGCACGAGAGTTGGGAAATTTTGAAGGAGTAGGTTGAAACGATGAGAGCTGCTAGAAAAGGCTACTTCAGTCAGTAGGTGTGTCAGTAGTGCATTTTACACAACTGGTCCACAGCCAAATACCTGGCTTCAACAGTCCAGCCAGTTACTCTAATGACATAGATACCTGCTGAAACGGTGTGTAAAGTAGAAAATCATTTCGAATTTACACAATCGTTTGTGTGCACTGCCTTCTTTCTAGCTAAATCGATTTGCCCGTCTTATTTCGAATGCCTGCTCTAATTGAGCGTGTTTCCAACTTTCCCAAATTGGTGAAAGCGCTAGAGTACTACCAGTTTCTGACTTGTAGCTAACTCACCGCGCCGAACCTCTACCTGGTAAACGCCTGGTTGCAAGGCGGCATCTATGGTAAGGGTAGCAAGCTGTTTGCTGAACTCACGACGGTACACAACGGCACCTTTCAGATCAGTTACCACAATCTGCGTGGCCTCTCCTACTTTCTGACTTCCCAATTCCACAGTGAATCCTCGCGTTGAGGCAGGTTGAGGATACACGCTTATCCCCGTCAGAATTTTTCGGTTAGCACTAGCCAGCACGCCTACATTGGTGAGCGACCACCGCTGACAAGTGCAGCCATTGTAGTCCCAGAGGCCTAGCTGTTGCCCGGCAGTGGTAGAGGCATTCGGTACTTCTACTACTCTGTTACCATTGGCTGAGGCAAAAACAAGTGTCCCGTCATTTGCGCGGTCAATTGTAAAGCGTTGGCAGGCAGTACCTGTGTAGGTGTCTAGCTGCAACTTAGCTCCGGCAGCGGCCGAGCAACCAGCTACATTAGCCGCTAGGCCACCCAAGGCATTGGTAATCTTATACTCGCCATCGCCTAGTGCCGCAAAGTCCCAGCGCTGGCAATTCAGGCCTGCAGGCGTGCCTTGCGCCACCATCTGGCCGGCTACTCCTGTGCACCCCCAGGCATCCCAAACGAGGTTGCTGTTTTGGCTTTTAATTTCGTAACGCCCGGCCGCCACCCAGTCGCGGCTAACGCTAGGCCACCCTGCGCTAGTCCAGGTAAGCTTAGCTAGGCCTAGCTTAGGAGCTCCGTTGTCTTCTCCATCATAGTAATGATGCGAGAAGTAGCTTACTCCACCTTCTTCAAAAATGCCGGTGTGACCAGGTCCTACATAACGACCGGAAACATTCAACACTAGGGTTCCCCCCCCGCTGTTCAGGCTGACACCGTTCTGGTCCAGGAAAGGACCAGTGGGTGCCGTAGAGCGCCCCACCACAATATAGTAGGTGCTGTTGACGCCATTGCAGCAGGCTCCTCGGTTTATGAAGAGGTAATAATAGCTGCCGTTTTTGGTAAGATATGCCGCCTCCGGGTTTTCATTAGCCACAGCATACGTAGTGCTGCCTAAGGGTTTACCTGTAGTGGCATTAAGTTGAGTCATGCGGATACCACCGAAGAAAGAACCGTAGGTAAACCAAACGTCATTGTTGGCATCTCGAAATACGGCCGGATCAATGGCATTAACGTCGCTGCTGCTATTGGTAGAAACTACTTCTCCCTGATCTTCCCATTTATAGTTTGGGCTAGCTGGGTCCAGCGTCATATTAGTTGCTAGGCCTATTGCCGATACCTTGGAGCCAAACGTAGAGCAGGAATAATAGAGGTAATACTTCCCATTCATGAAAATGCACTCAGGTGCCCAGAAGTCGCCTGTGAAGCCTGGTACTTTGGTGGTGATCCAACTCGGGTAGGTGTTATTTGCAAATACTGCTCGAGGGCTCGGCGTCCAGTTTATTAGGTCCGTTGAGTACATGTTGTAAATGCCTCGTCCGGTGGCGAAAATCCAATATTTATTGCCCTCCTTCACAATGTTGGAAGGATCGTGCACGCCCGTAAAGCCCTGGAGTGCATAGGCATTGGCGCTAGGCCACCCCAGCAGCACAAAAAGTAATACCCCAAGCTGTAGCAGCCGCCGAAGCGTGCCCCCCTTCATCGGTGCTTGTATGCATGTAAGTAGGTTTTCGGACATAGTTGGTGGGTTTTGACAGGAAAAGCTCTAGATCTTTGGGTTGATTGACGCTACTCTCCGCTTGGCTTGGCAAGCGGCGTACTAATAGCAACTGGTATCCCGAAATTGGGCGTACCATCGGTATTCCACGTAAACTTCTGCATGCGCGGGTTACGCTTCTCTACGCACCCCTCATTAGGGTTTGAGTTGGCATGGTAGATAATCCAATCCTCTTGTCCATCCTTGGATTTGAAGAAGGAATTATGACCGGTTGCATAAGCCCGGTTGCCCGGGTTCTGCGAAAAGATAGGCTTGTCTGATTTTTTCCAAGATGCCAGCAGCATAGGGTCGGCAGTTGCATCAGCGGTGAGCAGGCCTAGAGTGTACTGATCGGTACCGCAAAAGCTGGCTGAATACACTAGGAAGGTTTTGTTGCCGTGTTTCAGAATTTCTGGCCCTTCGTTCACGTAAGGTGGCCCCACGTTTTCCCATGCGTACTCGGGGTGTGAGAGTTCAACCCGCGGCCCTACCAGTGTCCAGGGGTTGCTCATTTGGGAAATATAAATGCGCTGAATAGCATCTATGCCGTTATGCCCAGACCAGATAAAGTAGCGTTTACCATTCTGCTCTAGCACAGTACCATCAATAGCCCAAAAGTCTTCGGGCGAGCTAAAGATTCGGCCCTTGTCAACCCAGGTTCCGGTAGTTGGGTCAGCAGCAGAATTCTCCAATACCCAGGTTCGCTGCCGACCTAAATCAGTTCCCGCAGGCCCAGCGGAGTAATAGATATACCATTTCCCATCCAGAAAGTAGAGTTCAGGTGCCCATAAGTTGCCAGAAGCATTTCCGCTACCAGGAGGAGACCATACTGTTTTGCTGACTGTACTGCCCAGGCTAGACATAGCTGCCGTTTTCCAGATAGCTAGTCTATCATTCAGGGTATGCATGTAGTAGTAAAAACCATCTTTCTGGTATACCCATGGGTCAGGGCCAGAAGCTAGAAGTGGATTTACGAAAGTGGTACTTGTAGCAGGTGGCGTAACTACCGGGGGAACAAATGGTGCGGGCTTACTTTTCTGACACGCTGTACCAGCCACTAGCAACCACCCCAGTAGGCCATACGCCAAACACGAAGCTCTTCTCATAATAGGGTATCTAGAGAGTGATGGCTGGTGCCTGCATTGGAAGCAAAACAGCCGCTCCAGAACGGTGCCCGGAGCGGCTGTTTCCATCATTTCGTTATGACTTAGTAACCTGGATTTTGCTTGATGCTACGGTCAATATCAATGTCAGTCTGTGGAATAGGCAACAGCTTAGATTTGCCCAGCACGAAGCTATTGAAGTCAGCATCACGGGTTTTTAACTCATCTATGCCAGCTTGGTTATCGAGCAATCCATAGCGGTTGATATCGTACCAGCGCATGCCTTCACCTGACAGTTCCGTTACCCGCTCATGGCGAATCTGAGTACGCATCTGAGATTCTGTTAGCGTAGTGGCAATGGGCGTTAGGCCAACTCTGGCGCGCACCTGGTTTACCAGCGGGGCGGCTTCAGCAGGGCGCTTCAGTTCATTGAGGGCTTCTGCCTGCATCAGCAGAATGTCGGCATAGCGGAGTAAACGGATATTGATACCAGAAAAGAAGTTTTCTGTTGTTTTTGTACGGTCATTCTGATACTTGCGCCAGAAGAAGCGGGAGGGGTTCAGATTCAGACCGTTCGGCCCGGTCCCAAAAGGACGAGCGTACACTGTGGGTGTACCCACAGCACTAAATAAGGTAACCTCCCGCCGGGGGTCAACAGCTCCGGTTGTGGTTTTGTCCGTGAATTCGTCAAAAATCCAGCGCCGCGCTTCTACATCGGCGTAGCCGATGCCGGGGGGGCCGAAGAACTGAGCCCGCTCATTACCTTCGCCAGCGCCAGCAAAGTCTTGACCAGGTGTGGTAGATACATCCGAGAACTGGACTTCGAACAATGATTCGCTGTTGTTCTCGTTGGCCATCGTGAAGTTATCGAGGTAGTTAGGAACCAGTGAATACTGGCCCGAGCTGATTATCTCTGCAAATTGTGCCGATGCCTCGGCCCATCTGCGCTGCTGCATGTACACGCGGCCTAGTAGGCCGGCGGCGGCCCCACGGGTAGCATGGCCTTTGTCATTAGCACCGTACGACAGAGGCAGGTCGGGCTTCGCAGCTAACAAGTCTGTAATTACTTGGGCCTGCACTGACTCCACGGTGCCTTGCTGAACGCGAGTAGTGGCATCGGCTACCGTCAGGTTCAGGGGCACGTTGCCGAACGTCATTGACATGTCGTAGTAGCACAGGGCTCGCACAAAAAGGGCTTCGGCCAACAGACGCTTTTTTAGCGTCTCGTCCATAGGAATGGCCGGCACGCGTTCCAGCACCTGATTGCAACGGAAAATTGCCCGGTACATGTCAATCCACATAAAGTAGGTGTACTCGAATGTGGTGTTAGGCTGGATAAAGCGGGTGTACTGAGCCAACTCCACGTAAGGACTTTGGCTGAAGGCTTCATCGGAGCGCGGCACAGTAGCGAAGTGCCAGCGCTGCCCGTACGTGCCAATGACCTGTAGCCCGCCGTACATGCCGGTTACGGCTCGCACAGCATCGTTCTCGGTTTTCCAAAACTGGTCCGTATTCGGTCGGTTAGGGTTTACCTTATCGAGGAGGCCGTTCTCGCAGCCAGTCGCGCCGAGCAACAGGCCGCCCGCCAGCAACAAGGTGGAAATTTTATGGGGTTTCATACGAAGAATGCGAAGAGTGGGAACTGAACCACCGCAGCCCTGGGGCCCGGCGGCGTCAAGAAGAGTTAGAAATTCACCTGCAAACCGCCGGTGTAAGAACGCACGTTGGGGTAGCTGCCGTCATCCACGCCGCGGCCAAAGGCACCAATGCCTGGCGTCTCGGGGTCGAAGCCCGTGTAGTTAGTCAGCGTGAAGACATTGCGGCCCGTTACGTACACCCGCACACTGCCTAAGCCTGGCACGAGGCTGCTTACCGTTTTAGGCAGGGTATAACCAAGTTGAATGTTGCGCAGACGTACGTAGCTGCCATCCTCTACCCAGCGGGTGGTTTGGCGCAGGGTGTTCTGGCCGTTGTTACCGCCGTTCACCAACCGGGGAGTAGTGTTCGAGTGGTTTTGCTCAGTCCAGGGCTCTACATCGCTAAGGAAATTGGTTTGGCCGTCTAGTTGGTCAAGCGAAGCCCGCGTCGAGTTAAAAACGTCATTGCCACTCACGCCTTGAAAGAAGATACTTGCGTCGAAGCCCTTGTAGGCTGCGGTCAGGTTCAGGCCGAACTGGAGCTTGGGGAACGGGTTGCCAACAAAGCGGCGGTCCTTGTCGGTATTGATGATGCCGTCGCCATCTACGTCTTCGTATTTAACGTCGCCAGGCTTGGCAGTAGGCTGAATTACCCGGCCAGCCGCATTTTTATAGTTGTCGATTTCTTCCTGTGACTGGAAAATGCCTAGCATCGGGATCAGAAACAGGCGACTGATAGGCTGACCTACTGTGGTGCGAGTCACGTTCAGGGCACCAGGAATATTGGGCTGCAGCTCTGACAGGGCAAGCACCTCATTTTTAATGGTGGTCAGCGTCAGGTCGGCACCGTAAGTAAAGGCCTTGCGGTTTTCGTGATAGCCCAGCGCAAACTCGAATCCCTTGTTCTGGATTTCGCCCAGGTTGGTGAAGGGGGCAGTATCGAAAATACCCAAATACGTGGGCAGCGGCGGATTAACCAGCGCGTTTTTGGTAGTCGAGATGTAGTAGTCAGCTGACAGGCTCACGCGGCTGTCGAGCACGTCCAAGTCAAAGCCAACGTTCTTGGTGTAGCGTGATTCCCAACGAATGTCCTTGCTTTCCACACCAATCTGGATGGCACCGTTGGTTACTACCTGCCCCGTACCAAAAACGTAGTTCACGTTCTGGTTTACAGTAGCCTGGTAGAGGTATGAGCCGGGCAAGTTGTCATTGCCATTCACGCCGTAGCTGGCCCGTAGCTTCATATTGTTCACGAAAGGCAAGGCGCTCTTGAAGAACTCCTCCTCGCTTAGCCGCCAGCCTACCGAAGCCGCACCAAAGTTGCCGTACTGGCGGGTCCGGTCAAAACGCGACGAGCCGTCGCGACGGAAGCTTCCCGTAATCAGGTAACGGTTTTTAAAATCGTAGTTGGCCTGCGCGAAGTAGGAGCGCTTTGCCCACTCGTCTTCGCCCCCACCTACGGTTGGTGTGGCATTAGTGCTAGCGCTCTGCACAAAATAGTACTGAGGTACTGACTGGAAGCCTGTGGAGCGGGCTGAGGTGTTATCGCCGCGGTAAGCCTGCTCAGAGTAGCCCAGTATGGCATTTATGCCATGCTCGCCAAAACGCTTATTGAAATTGAGGGTATTTTCCACAAGCAGTGTGCTTTGGAAGCCCCGGTTTTCATTTAGGTAAGTCTGGTCTATATCAGGGTCACCTAGACGAATTCGGCCTTCTTTGCGCGCATCTTTGTCGAAGTACAGATGCCCCTCCAAACCTAAGTTTAACCGGTACGAGAGGAAATCCGTGAAGCTGAATTCGGCATTGGCGCTGGCTTGCAGACGCTCGTTGCGCTGGGTACGGGTCAGAATTTCCTGAGCCGCAATAGGGTTGACCGAATAGTTGAATAGCGCCGCGTTACCATAACCATAGCCACTTGTAGTAGAAGGGTCGCGCACAGGTATGCCCGGTAGCATGGTCAGCACGTCCACGAAGGCTACGTTGTTAAGCAGTGTGGTATTGACGTGGGTTAGCAGAGCGCTTTGGCTTAATTTAAGCCGGCCACGCGTCAGTCCCGAATTTAGGCGCAGACTATAACGCTCAAAAGACGGCCCTTTCACTATACCCTCTTGATTAAAGTAACCAGCCGAAATCAAGAAGTTGCTGGCACTCTTGTCACCCTGATTGCCGCCCGAAAAGGAGAGGTTATAGTCTTGTACACGACCAGTCTGGAAGAACTCTTTCTGCCAGTCCGTATCAATAGCATTGGTGAATGTACCTCCGGCTTTGTTGGCACCGGGCAATGGTGGCAAACCTGCATTGGCATAAGCCAGAGCGCTACGGTCAGCCCACTCACTGTGGTTCACCATGTCGTAGCTCCGGTAAATGCTTTCCGTCCCGACATATCCGTTGAAGCTCACCTTGGGCGTGCCAGATACTCCACGTTTAGTAGTAATTACGATAACCCCATTGGCGCCCCGCGAGCCGTACACCGCCGTAGAAGAAGCGTCTTTCAGTACCGTCGTCGATTCAATATCGTTTGGGCTGAGGTCTCGGATGTTGTCCGTCCATAGTCCATCAATCACATATAACGGATTGCTGCCGTTAGAAAAACTTCCGATGCCACGGATAACAATATTTGGCACAGCGCCTGGAGCGCCTGAACCTTCAACTTGCACACCAGGTGTGCGACCCTGAATAGCTTGGGCCAACGTGGGTACGGGCGTCTTATTAGCTTCGCGTACATCTAAGCTACTTACTGAACTGCTCAGGTTCTGGCGGTCCTGGGCTAGATAACCGACTACCACTACTTCAGATAGTGAACGGTTGTCGGGCACCAAGCTAATATTCACCGAAGTACGGCCGCTTACGGGTACGTCCTGCGAGGTGTATCCTACAAAGGAGAAGACGATGGTACCGTTATCGGGCGCCGTTAGAGTGTAGCGACCTTCAATATCCGTTTGGGTACCTGTAGTAGAGCCTTTTACTACTACGTTTACGCCGGGTAGGCCAGCGCCTTTTTCATCTACCACTCTGCCAGAAACTGTGATATCGGGCTGGGCAACTTCAAGGAGTGAAGCAGCGCGTGGTGCGGGGGTAGCCTCTGCCAATACAGACTGGAGAGGCAGGCAGCACATGAGGGCCGGCAGGGTCATCCGGCGCATTTTGGGTATGGGCTTTCTCATGAAAAAATTGTGGGAATTGAGGTGAATTAACACAAACGATTGTGTGATCAGTCAAATGCACAAACGATTGTGTGGAGGATCAAAAAAATTTGAGTTAATGAAAAACGGGCTTTTTCGGCCGCTAGCGCACTTTCTGGGGGAAATGAGTGCCTTAATTGTTCAGCAACTAGCTTGTTAGCTGAGTAAGGTTAATAAAAACGCAACATATAACCAACAAATTATTACAAGTGCTTTTGCGGTTTAAGTCTGAGTTTTAGAGTAGACACCGCGTGTTCTTAAACATAAAATCACCCTTCTCTTTCTAACTTCCCACATTCTGTAGCTCCTTCTACTATACAATACTAAATAGTACTAGGTGTGTGGCTTTGACCGAAACTATTGCTAGGTCCTATACCACTCCTCCTGCTTCTCTCTGTGACTCTAGGCCACCAATTTTAGAGTAGCAGATGTTAAAACGCGTTTAAGTCCGTTATGCTTATAAGGTAAGTAGCTTGAGCTTGCTTTGGTCTTGATACACCAATTACTTCAGTGTAACTACTGCCATGTAAACAGCTGGTTGTAAATCTGTCTTCTAAACAATATTTGTGCAAAATCAACTACTCCTTACTCTTTCAGCGTAGCCTATGTAATCTTCATACTTTCAGCTTATTCCCCCATCCTAGTGCCTCTCTATGCAAAAGCTCCCTTGTATATTATTAGTAGATGATGACCGTACTACCAACTACCTCAATCAGCGGTTACTTGAAAAGCTAGATGTTGCTGAACAGCTGCTGGTAGCGCACAACGGCCAAGAGGCCTTGACTCTGCTCAACAAGCACTGTCACAACCCTACGGCTGATTGCCCGGTGTTGGTGCTGTTGGATATGAAAATGCCCATCATGGACGGCTTTTCCTTTTTAGAGGCCTACAAACAGTTACCAGACACGCAGCAACGAAATATTCTGGTGGTAATGCTGTCCACATCACTACATCCGCAGGATGTGCAGCGCGCCCAAGAACTACCCATCACGGCCTTTCTGAATAAGCCCCTCACCAACGAGAAGGTCCGACAACTTCTTAACCTTCATTACAGCCAAGAGCGCTCTGCTTTATAAGCGTGGTCAGCAGTGCTAGAAATTTGCCTCTTGGGGCGCCCTTGCTAACCATAATTGAACAACCTATCAGTAAGCTCAGCAGAACCTTTTAGTAGCTTACCTGCTCGGCCTAGGCCACCATCAGCATTCACAAAAAAGCCTCTATGGCGCAAGCCCCTTCAGAGTGGGTCTTGCGCCATAGAGGCTTTTGATACGCCGCTAAGTACAGTCCTTACCAATTCACTATCCCTGCCGGCTGGTATTGCCTAGTGATTTATACTGCAGGCAGAATGGCCTTGCAGCAAGAGGTTAGTGATGCTACTTCTGTTTGGCAGGTTGCTCCGTCTTGAGACTGATAACGGCACTCTTTAAGCCCTTGCCCGCCACCTTCAATTGCACTGGGCCAGCTTGGTTGGTGGCTTGCACCAACGCTACAACCTGCCCTTGAAATGCCTGCATTCGGGGCTCATGGAATAGCTCCAGGCTAGCTGCGTTGCCGTTGGCGGCGGCCCGGAATCGGCCAGCGCCGCTTACAGAAAACTGCAGCTGGTTGGAGGCCTCCGGGCAAAGGTTTCCCTGTGCATCCTCTACGCGGGCCGTTACATAGGCCAGGTCGTGTCCGTCGGCGGTCAGGTTTGTGCGGTCGGCTACGAGCTTAATGTGGTGGGGCTTGCCGGCGGTTTTTACTTCCTCTTCTGCCACTGCCTTGCCCTGCGCATCGTAGGCCACTACTTTAATGCTGCCGGGCTCATATTTCACCTCATTCCACATCAGGCGGTAACGCGCCTGGGGGGTGCCAGTCGTTGACTTGGTTTGACGGCCTTGGCTCTTCCCATTCACAAATAGCTCGGCGGAGGGGTAGCTGGTGTAGCAGAATACCGGCGTAGTCTGCCCTTCACGTCCGGGCCAAGTCCAGTGAGGCAACAGGTGAAGCGTGGGCGAAGCGGTGTTCCAGCGTGCACGGTACAGGTAGAACCGATCTTTGGGCATGGTTGCCAGATCCATAATACCGAAGTACGAACTGTGCGAAGGCCACTTCTCGTCGTAGGGCGTGGGCTCGCCCAGGTAGTCGAAGCCTGTCCACACAAACTCACCCAACACGTACGGCAGGTCGTCCTGCACTACAAACTCCTCGTCGGGCGTTTGCGACCAGTTGCAAGCTTCCAGATCATAGGACGACGACTGATTATCGCTGTACTTCTTGTCTTTGGCTACAACTACCGGAAACTTATATACCCCTCGTGAGCTGACGGTAGAAGCCGTTTCGGAGCCCAGCAGAAAGCCTTGGGGTAGCTTGCTGTGCGCCTCTGGGTAGCGGTGGGGCTTGTAGTTGAACCCGGGAATATCCAGCACCGAGGCAAAGTTGTTCTTAATGGCATCGTCGATGCGGTCCATGCCGGCGGTTACGGGACGCGAAGGGTCTTCGCGGTGCACGATGTCCTGCAGTTGCTTGGCCAGTTTGTTGCCACCGGGCATACTCTGGTCGGGCACCTCATTACCAATGCTCCACATAATAACCGATGGATGATTTCGGTCTCGCTGCACCATATTCACCAAGTCTTTTTCAGCCCACTGATCAAAGTACTGGCTGTACCCGTTTTTCACCTTGGGTGTCTTCCACTCGTCAAACGACTCTACCATCAGCATAAAGCCCATTTCATCGCACAGGCTTACCAGCTCCGGCGCGGGCATGTTGTGGGTAGTCCGGATAGCATCACAGCCCATTTCCTTCAGAAGCGTGAGCTGCCGGCGGAGGGCCGCCACGTTGATAGCCGCCCCCAAAGGCCCTAAATCGTGGTGGTTACATACCCCTTTAAACTTGCGTAGCTGCCCATTCAGGGAGAAGCCTTTGGTGGCATCGAACCGGAAGGAACGGATGCCGAAGCGGGTGCTGTACTCATCGCGCAGCTCCTCCCCGGCATACAGCTTGGAGTAGGCGGTGTACAGCACCGGCGTTTCTGGCGACCACAGCTTCGGTGCTTTCACCACCAGGTTTTGCTCAAACTCTTGCCCACCGGTAGCAGCCAATGGTGTAGTTACGGTAGCAACCACCTGTCCGGCGGCATCGTGTATTTCCGTCTGAAGTCGTAGCGGGGCGGTGGCAGCGGTTGCCGCTTCGACCTTGGTTTTTAATCGCACTTTAGCGTACTCCGTGTTGATTTCGGGCGTGGTGAGGTACGTTCCCCACACCGGTATATGCACGTCGTTGGTCACAATCAGATGCACGTTGCGGTAGAGGCCCGCCCCAGGATACCAGCGCGACGACTCAGCCTGATTTTGCAGGCGCACGGCCAGCGTATTATTACCGCCGGCCTGCAGAAAGGAAGTAATATCAAAGGAAAACGAATTGTAGCCATAAGGCCACGAGCCTACTTCGCGGCCGTTCACGAAAACGTGCGCATTGCTCATTGCCCCGTCAAAGAGTAGCACGGCCCGCTTGCCAGCCCCAAACCCCGGCACAGATAAGGTGCGCCGGTACCAGCCAGTGCCAATGAAGGGAAGCCCGCCCGTGCGCCCAGCCTTCAGGGTAGCCTTCTGCTCATTGTTTTGCTCAATCTTGACGGCCTGCAGATCATTATTCCCATCAAATGGCCCGTAAATGGCCCAGTCGTGAGGGATGGTAACCTTCTGCCACCCGGCATCTTTGAAGTTTGGCTTAGCGGCATCGGGCACATCGCCCTTCATGAATCGCCAATCGGTGTCCAGCACGTACTCCTGGCGGACTTGCGCCACTGTCAGCCGGCTGGTCAATAGCATGAGCAGAAGGAAAAGTGGGGTAACCTGGGCCCGCATAAGCTTGCAACAGCGTGTAATCATGAAGCGTGGAAGAGGCTGGCAACGCCAGACAGGAGGTGAACAATGTGGGCCCTGCAACGACAAGGCAACGGCGAAAGCTACTGGATCAGGGCTGAAACACCTAGCAATACCATACCTACGGCATTCCAGGGCTTCAAGCCGGACGTAGTATTTCAGCTTGCACCAACAGGCCTACAGGATTTATAGGACGCAGAATTACTGGTTTTTGAGGATTGCGGCCAGCTCGTGGGAGGAACACCTTTGCAGAGTCTTCAACACCAGTATTTTTCTCCTTGGTTATGCCACTACTCCACCGCGTTCCTGGCTTGTTCTTACTCTGGCTGACTGGCCTAGCCTTCCTAACTGCCTGCTCTAAAGAACCTGCGGATACTCCCGAACCTACCCCTGGCCTAGAAAAGGTTTTGCGCGAGCAGGCCGACTACACCACCTTGGTAGCGGCCCTCACCAAAACTGACTTGCTGCCTGCCCTGCGCAGTGCGAAGCCACTGACTCTGCTAGCGCCCACTAACGCAGCATTCGCCGAGTTGCAGGGTACTCCCTACACGTCGGCTCCCAGTATTGAGGCTCTTACGGACGCCCACCAGGTTGCCGAGCTGCGCGAACTGTTGTTATACCACATGCTTCCCGACCAATTACTGAGCAGCCTGAAAGTATTTGAAGACAAACCCTTCACAACCTTGGCTGCTGCTAGAGGCCGCAACACCACTCAGCTTTACATAGAGTCTTGGGATACGCGCTACTATATCAATGGCTACCTCACCGCCCAAACAATTAGCCCAGGCGAAAGCACTGACGGCGGAGTAGTGTACTCTATAAACCATGTGTTGCGCCCTCCTACCCTGACGGTAGCTGACTTTTTGCAAAATAAGGCGGCCCAACCTAGTTCCGGCTATACCCTATTTTGGCAGGCTTTGCAGCGCCCGGCTGCTAGTGGCCTACGCACGCAACTGGCCGATGCCAGTCTCCAATACACTGTGTTGCTCCCCACTGATGCTGGCCTACTGCAAACCCTGCGCTTCCTTAACCCAACCTGGACCGATCTAGCACAAGTTCCGGACGCTCAGCTCCTGGCTCTAGTACAATTGCATGTGCTCCCCCAGCACCTCACCTCGTTTGGCATGCTAGGAGCCGACAAACCTTTTCCCACCCTGGCTGGCACTTCTTGGCCTCAGTCACTCACCTTCAAGGGCAGTATTTCGCTTGCTACTATCCCTCCGACGCATAACCTCCATGTTGCTACTTACGCGCAGTTTACTAGTGTTCCTGAAGATCAACAGCCACGCATTACCGACCTTGATATACTAGCCACAAATGGCGTGGTGCATCTGGTAGATGCAGCGGTGAAGCCATAAGTAACCTGTTACGAGTTCTAAGAGGCACTTCCCTGCAGCCTCTGCGAAGCGGTGTCTTTGCAGAGCCTGCAGGGAAGTTTTCAGTTGACATGACTAGATAAATACCTGCGTAGTATACAAGCGAAACAATATGACGCATATTTACGACATACTTCATAGAGCTTTATGACCTACGCCAAAACCAGCGCGTTTACGGAAGAGCAACAGCAGCTAGCCCGCGTGGCTAAAGCCCTAGCACACCCAGCTCGCGTGGCTATTATTCAGCTGCTGGCCTCTAAAACCACGTGTATCTCCGGCGACATTGCCGCTGAGCTTCCCCTCTCCCGTACTACCGTCTCGCAGCACCTGCAAGAATTAAAGGCGCTGGACCTGATCAGGGGAGAAATTGACGGCCTGACCGTTTGCTACTGCCTCAATACCGAGCTGCTGCGGCAGGTACATCAGCAATTCACAGCTTTCTTTCTAGAGGCCTCTTCCACTGCGTGCGCACCTGGCGACGCTTGCTGCTAACTCATCCTTATCACCCATAAGCCAACTGCCTAATGGAAACTCCAGTTTTTCCCCGGATGCACGTTTCCCTGTACGTGTCTGACCTTACTGCTACGGTTAATTTCTACACGGCTTTTTTTGGCCAGCCCGCCGTGAAAGTTAAGCGTGGGTACGCCAAGTATGTGCTTGATAACCCCTCACTCATCATCTCCTTCGTGGAGAACCCCGAGCGGGTAGCCAGCAACTTTGGCCACTTGGGGTTTCAGGTTGAAACCGTGGCCGAAATGGAGCAGCGCCTGGAGCAAGCTCGCAAGAGTGGCCTAGTGGCCCGCGAGGAAATGGGCACCAGCTGCTGTTACGCCAAGCAGGACAAGTTTTGGGTAAATGACCCGGACGGGGTAGAATGGGAGGTGTACTACTTCCATGAAGACGCGGAGTTCAACGACCCACGCTACCAGCAAGAGTACGACCAGGCCGGTAGCAGCCAGTGCTGCATTGCTCCTGCCAAAGCTGGAACTGCTGATGAGGCGGCCGAAATGCTAACCACCGCCCCCATGGCCTTTACGCTAGTAGAAGCTACGCCAGCCACGGCCCCAGTGGCTGCCTGCACGCCGGGCGGCGGGTGCTGCTAATTTTAGGTATCCGTAGGCCATAGTCAACGTCAATTTTCCTCCCTCTTCTTCATGGAACTGCAACCCTTGCTTGCTGCGCACTGGCCTGAAGTGCGTGCTATTTATGAGGAAGGCATTGCTACCGGCAATGCCACCTTCACTACCGAAGCGCCCACCTGGGATGAATGGGACCGAGGTCACCTCCAGCACAGCCGCTTAGTTGCGGCTGACGCCACTGGCTTGGTGCTGGGCTGGGCGGCCCTGTCGCCGGTATCAGGCCGCTGCGTGTACGGCGGGGTGGCCGAGATAAGTGTGTATGTGGGCGCCGCCGCCCGCGGGCAAGGGGTAGGCCATCAACTGCTGGCAGCCCTCATCACGGAGTCAGAAGCCAATGGCATCTGGACCCTGCAGGCCGGCATCTTCCCTGAAAATACCGCCAGCCTTGGTATCCACGTTAAGGCCGGGTTCCGGGAGGTGGGCCGCCGCGAACGAATCGGCCAGCTACACGGCGTATGGCGCGATACGGTGCTGCTTGAACGCCGCAGCGCCGTGGTGGGCAACAAGCTTACTGCAGCACCAGCCGCTTCTGAGCATGCCAGCCACTGATGTTTTCATGCTATTCGCAGCGGCCGTTGCCTAACGCACACTTTCGGGCTTGTACCAGAGCTTCTGTTTAACTCTCTCGCACGTATGTCGGACAAAAAAAACGTGCTGGTGCTGTGCACTGGCAACTCCTGCCGCAGCCAACTGATGCATGGCTACTTAGAGCAGCTCCTCACTAGCAAGGCCATGGTATATAGTGCCGGCGTGGAAACCCACGGTGTGAACCCTAAAGCCATTCAGGTGATGCAGGAAGATGGCGTTGACATTTCGCACCACACCAGCAACCACGTAGATGAATACGCCCAAGTGCCATTTAGCTACGTCATTACCGTTTGCGACAACGCCCGCGAAGCCTGCCCGGTGTTTCCCTCCTCGGCGGTACAGCTGCACCACAACTTTCCTGATCCGGCCAAAGCTACCGGCACTCAAGATGAGGTTCTAGGCCAGTTCCGCAGCGTCCGCAACCAAGTGAAAGACTACGCGCAGAAGTTTGCCCAGCAGTATTTCAGCAATTAACAAAACGGGCCACTCCGAGCGGCGCGAGAAATCTAAATTAGCCTCTAGGCCACTATCCAGATTTCCCGCGCCGCTCGGAGTGGCCCGTTTTGTTGTTTTTAGAGCTACTACTTAATAGCCTCTTGGCAATTCAATGCCCCGAATGTTGCGGAACAGACTGAGGGCGTTCTGGTCGGTGAGGCCGCCGATGTAGTCGGTGAGTAGGATGATTTGCTCGTAGGCAGAAACCTCCTCCTGGTGGCCTAGCGCCCGAAACTGCTCCGGCAGTAGCTGCAGCAGTTTGCGGGAACGGGGGTCGCTGTAGGGGTCGAAGGTGGCGTGCAGCAGGGCATCGAGCAGACCGGCCAGCACTTCGAAGCCGGCGGCCTCGGTTTCCAGCACCGGGCGGCTCCGGTACAAGTGGTCGAGGGTGAGCTGATGCACGCGTTCTAGCTGCTCCCAGCAATCGAGCTGGCGCACCAGGGGCTCATCGGAGCGGCCGCGCAGCAGATCGTCGGAGCGGTCGGCGAAGAGGCGGGCAGTTTGCTGCACGAGCCGGTTGATGAGGCGGGCCCGCAGGTAGCCGAGCTCCTCCCGCCAGTCGCGCCACTCCACGGAGCCGCGCCGGTCGGGGGCATCGCCCAGCATGTCGCGCAGGAGCTGCAAACCCTCCTGGCATGGTATCAGGCCCAGCTTCAGCCCGTCTTCAAAGTCAATGATGCGGAAGCAGATATCATCCGCCGCTTCTACCAGGAATGCCAGCGGGTGCCGGTGAAAGAACCCACCCGTATCAGTACCGGGCGGCTTGGGCAATAGGCCTAGCTCGCGGGCTACTTCCTGAAACCGGGCTGCCTCCGTCTGGAAGTAGCCGTATTTTTTCTCGCTGGTGCCGCGCGTCAGGCTGGCTTCTTCTACCACCGATGGCCGCGGGTACTTGGTAAATGCGCCCAACGTGGCGTAGGTGAGACCTAGGCCTGCCGAGCCGCTGCTGTGGGCCGCGTACGTATGCGTCAGAATCCGGAAACCGGAGGCATTGCCCTCAAACTGTTGCAGATCGGCGCGCTGAGCGGCATTCAATACCCGCACGAAGGGCTCGGCGGCAGAGCTGCGGAAATATGCCGAAATAGCGTCCTCGCCGCTGTGGCCGAAGGGTGGGTTGCCAATATCATGGGCTAGGCACGCGGCCGCCACAATGTCGCCGAAGTCACTATCGAGGTGCGGAAGGGTTTTAGCCAGGCCCTCGGTTTCTTCTAAGAGCAGACGACCGCCCAGCCGGCCTAGGGAGCGGCCCACGCAGGCCGTTTCCAGGGAGTGCGTGAGGCGGGTGTGCACGAAATCCATTTCCGGCAGGGGCATCACCTGCGTTTTGCGCTGCATTCGGCGGAACGCGGAGCTAAACACCACCCGGTCATAGTCGGCCACGAAGGCCCCGCGTACGGGCGGCGCATCGGTCACCACATGTAGTTGGGGCTGGTCGGGGTAGCGGCGGCGGCTCAGGAGCCGCTCCCACGTCATGCCAGGCGCGTCGGAGCTGGTTAGGTGCATCATCAGTGGCCTAAGGTACAAGGCCGCGGCAAATCAGACGATGCTCCCATAAAGAATAACCCCCTAGCTCAACTGTAGAGTGGCCTAGGCCGGCTCCTCCCCCATGCGGCCCAGCAGGCGCACGGTGGCATAGCCCAGCAGCAGAAAGGCGCCGTAAAGCAGCGTCACGCCCCAGGTGCCCAGGTGGGCAGATGGGTGCAGAATCCGGTTAAGGATGTCGTAGAAAAGCGTGAGCGGGTTGGTAAGGATATCCCAGCTGTTGAAGCGCAGGTAGCGCCCCAGATAGATGCCAAACGAGCTCAGCAGCAGCGCCACGGTAGCAAACGCCCAACCAGCCCCCCACCCCAGGCGTCGCGCCACAATGGCTTGCATATCGGTGAGGGAGGCATAGGCCAGCATCAGTCCATTCCAGGCACAGCTCAGAATCAGGGCCAAATCGTACCAGTACGGGGCTCCGGCCCGCGGCTCCAGATGAAACAGGTCGGTGAGGATGTAGGGAGCATTTGGGAAGAATAGCAGCCACACCGCGCCCACGGGCAGCAGCACCCGCGCCTTCACCCGCCCGGCCGTAAGCCCCAGCATGGTGCTCAGGCCAAACGGAATGATGGCCAGAAACAGGTTCCAGAGCAGAAAGGCAAACAGCACCTCATGCGCCAGAAACACCCGAAACGTAATCAGCAGCACACTCAGCGTTAGCGAAGCCCCCAACAGCAGCATGAGGTTGAGGCGGTGGCGAATCTGTGGCAGGGATAAGTTGGCGATGGACATCAGCATACCAGTACGTTCGGATTTTTAAACCAGCGTTCCTAACGGAAGGTTGTGCCGGTA
Source organism: Hymenobacter wooponensis (assembly GCF_004745865.1). Classification (GTDB taxonomy): domain Bacteria; phylum Bacteroidota; class Bacteroidia; order Cytophagales; family Hymenobacteraceae; genus Hymenobacter; species Hymenobacter wooponensis. The sequence continues at coordinate 135,793 of NZ_SRKZ01000001.1, forward strand.
TATTGCCGCTCGCCTATAACTCAACACTCGCCGGCCCCCCAGCGGCCCAGCGCAGTGTGGCTTGGGTTTGGGCATACTTGGCCTGCAGCTCGGCCAGCTTCACACGCGCCGACACCAGGCTGGCTTCGCGGGAGTTGATTAAGAACACTGAGCTTTCGCCGTTTTCGAAGCGGATTTGCTCGCCGTTGCGCAGGATCTCCGCGTTGCGTACCACTTGCTGCTGCAGAGCCAGCTGCTCACGCAGGGCCTCCCAGTCGTTGGCCACGGTGCGCAGGGTGGTTTGCACCTCGCGGGAGTCTTGCTGCAGGTCCAGCTCGGCCTCTCTGATCTTCAACCGGTTCAGCTGCAGCTTGGCTCTTTCCTGGCGCAGCAGCAGCGGATAGGCAAAGCTTACGCCCAGCTTGTAGTTGTTTTGCAGGTAGGAGCCACTCAGGCTAGCCGATTTCTCGGGGTTGAAGGGCTGGCCCGCCTGCAGCAGGTTATAGTCTACCGTAAGCTTGGGCAGGAGCTTGTTGTTGAGCAGGCGCCGCTCCACTCCCAGCTGGCTGATTTTAGCGCGGTTCTTCTGCAGCTCCGGATGAATTTGCTGGGCCAACTGGGCTAGCGCGGCCACCGAGTCGGGCGCGAGGGTGCGCCAGTCGGTGGGGCCGGGCAGCACCTGCGGGCGCGCCGTAGTGGGCAAGTCGCGGGGTTGTTGCTGCTCGTCCCAGAGGTAGTTGCTGAGCAGCAGCGTGGCGTTGCGGAACTGCACCCGGGCCTGCGCCAAGGTAGCTTCGCGGTTCTGCAACTCCGTGAGGGCCTCCACCGAGTCGATTGCAGCCAGGTCGCCGAACAGTACGCGCTGCCGTATGGCACTGAGGCGCACATTGGCTAGGCCAGTATTCCGGTCTAGAAGCTGCAGGCGCTGGTAGTTCAGGCTCCAATCCCAGTAGTCTTTGGCGGCTTGCAGCAGGAGCTTGTTCAGGGCACTGCGGCGCTCCGCTTCGGCCAGCCCCTGCAGAGCTTGCGCCTGACGCACGGCGGCCCGGCGCTCATCAATCAGCAGGCCCTGGGCCAGCGGCACCGACAGGCCTACGTAGCTCAGTCCGTACGGAGCCGTATAGTTTTCGGGGTTGATATAGGTACCCGTGCCGCGCTCAAAGCCGGCTTTCACATCAAGACCATACCACACCGGAATCCGCAGCTGCGAGTCCCAGTCGTGGAAGTACTCTTTGCCGCCCAGGGTTTTACCATAGTATTTGCTGGTGGCGGCGGGGTCAAAGAGGCCCCGCGCATACCGCACCTCTTGCTGGGCGCGCTCAGGCAGCAGTCCTGCCTGGCGTGCTACCGGGTGGCGCAAAGCCACGTAAGTGAGTAGGTCGGCAAGGGTGAACACCTCCCCCGAATCGGCGGGAGCGGCCACTGGTGGTGCTGCTACCCCCCGCACGCTTCCGCCATCTGGCTGAGCTACCACGGTTGTAACCCGCGTGGGAGCAGGATTGACTGGCCTAGCGGCAGGCACCACCGCCTTGCTGGCGGGAGCAGCCATACGGCGAGGGCCACTTGCCGTTTGGGCAGAAGCAGGTTCGGCCAAAAGCAGCGCTAGGCCTAGCCAAGTAAGAATGAGCTTCTTCATTTCTTCTCCTCCTCTTCCTCACTGGCCGCAGCTCCTTTGTCGGCCTTTTTAGCGGTTTTGCCTCCTTTTCCGCCCTCGCCGGGTGCTCCTACAAAGTTGGGTGGGAAGCCATTGAGCTGCCGCCACAGTTCGTACCAAATCGGTACATTATCCAGCAGGGCCCAGCCGTACACCCCCGAGCCTACGCGCAAGGGCTTAGGCCAGGGCTCCAGGTCGGGATCGGGGGTAACCAAAATGCGGTACTGGCCCTGCGAGTCAATGTTATCAATGACTGCCACGCGGCCCCCGAAAGTACCGAAGCTGGTGCCCGGCCACCCGCTGAATACCAGAGCTGGCCAGCCATCAAACTGTAGTCGCACCTTGCGGCCTACGCTCAGCAGCGGTATATCCATGGGCTTGACGTAGAGCTCAGCGGCCAGCGCCGGGGCATTGGGCATTACCGATACAATCGGCTCGCCTTCTTTCACAATCTCGCCCAAGCCTTCTTTCAGGGCCCGCACAACATAGCCATCCTGCGGGGCCGTGATTTGGTAGTAGCCCGAGCGGATGCTCAGGTTGGCCAGCTCATTGCGCATTTTGGCAATCTGCCCCTCGGTATCAAATTGGTAAGCGGTAGCCGAACGACGATCTGACTCCGACTTAGCCAGCTTGTCCTGGTATTCCGCCTGCAACGACGACAGCTCCAGTTGGGCGTTGATCAGCTCCTGCTGGCTAACACCCAGCTTGTTTTCCGCCGACTGCCGCTTAGCGGTGCTTTCCTGAAATTTCAGCCGGCGCTGTTCCAGCTCGGTCAGGCTTTTGAGCCCCTGCTGATAAAGCGCTTCCTGGCGGGCCAACTGCTGGCGCGCAATGTTAAAGTCGTTTTCGGCGGCGCGGAGCTCGGCCTGGTCAGAGTTGAGCTTGAGGCGAGCCTGCGACACTTTGTTGCGGGCTTTATCGAGGCTCACTCGTAGGCCACTCCGCAACGCTACTTGCTGCGAGCCCAGGGCTACCGTCTTGCCGCGGTTTTCTTCCAGCGAGGCAATTTTGGCCGCCAGCTGCTCCCTGGTGCGCTGCAGCAGCTCAGGGTCGAAGTACTTATCCTTGATTTCAACAATGGAAACCAGGGTATCCCCCCTCTTCACCTGCTGGCCTTCGCGCACGTGCCACCGCTCAATGCGGCCGGCAATGGTGCTGGGCACGGTTTGGGGGCGGTCTTGGGGGCGCAGGGTGGTGAGCTGGCCGTTGGAGCGAATGTTCTGCGTCCAGGGTAGAAAGCCGGCCAGCAGAATTACCAGGCCTAGGCCACCAAGCCAGCGGGCCAGGGTACGGCCCGCCGTGGGGGTTTGTACCCGACCAAAAGACCGAAAATTGGCCGTGAGCGGGTTGGTTTCTTCGAGGGGACGTTCAGCAAAAGGCATAGTACTAGGTGTGCTGATTAGTGAGTTGAAGCGATGGTGATAGTCAGGCGGTGGCAGGCGGCAACGTGGGTTTAGTAGCTCCGTTGCACCTGTGCTCTTCTGCCCAGGCCTATATCAGTTCTCGCAATTCGGGCTGCTGCGAAACGGTGTCGAAGGGGCCGTCAGCAATCAGGCGACCTTCCTGGAGCAGGGCTAAGCGCGGGCAGAGCGCCAGCACGCGCACATCGTTGGAGGCGAGAAGCACCGTCCAGGGTTGCTCGGGGGCCAGCATCCGCTTCAGAATGCGCAACCGCTCAGCAGGCTCCACGCTGGGCAGGAAGTTATCAAGTAGCAGCAGGCGGGGGCGCCGCACTAGGGCCCGGGCCAGCAGTAGCTTTTGGCGCATACTGTCAGAGAGCGGTGAGCCCACGCCGAGGGGCGTATTGAGGCCCTGCTTGCGCCCGTAGAGGTCGTCACGCAGGCCAACCAGCTCTAAGGCCCAGGTCACATCATCGGCCGTGATATTGGCTTGGTCGAGGGTGATGTTTTGCAGTAGGGTGCCTTCAAAGATGTTCTGGTGCGAGATGTTGTCGCCGAGGTGCTGGCCGAGGGCTTTGCTGGATATGTTCTGTAGCGCCAGCCCATCGTAGGCCACTACGCCAGTGTAGCCTTCTAGCAGACCCGCCAGCACACGCAGCAACGTGGTTTTGCCAGAGCCATCGGAGCCAGCCAGCCCCAGGTGCTCCCCGGCCGCCAACGCTAACGATACATCCTGCACGGGCTGCTTTTCGCTGCCTGGGTATTGGTAGCTTAAGTGGCGCACCTCTACTCGTAGGCCAGTACCAGCCGTAGCCAAGGGTATCTCAACACCCTCGTGCGGCTCCAGCATCGGCAGGTCCAGCACGTGCCCAATTTTATCGAGCGAAGTCAGGGCATCGTACACCACATCCAGCTTCAGCAGTACTTTCTCCACGGCCGAGATGGTAAGAATAATCACGATTTCGGCGGCCACAAACTGACCAATGTTGATTTGCTTGCTAATCAGCAGCCAGCAGCCAATGATTAGCAGCGCGGCCGTAATCAGCGTTTTGAAGGCCACGAAGCCCCAAAACTGGGTCAGGAGCACTTTGAAATGGCCTTGGCGGGCAACGAGGTAGCCCTCCACTAGTCCATCGGTGCGGGAAATGGCTACTTCCTGACGGGGGGAATGCCGGAATGTGTGCACCGTGCGGGCCACGTCTTCCAGCCAAGCCACCACCCGGTACTTGTACTTCGATTCGGTGAGGCTGGTATCGAGGCCTTTAGGTCCGGTAAAGCGAATCATCAGGGCCAGTAGGCCTATCAGCAGCAGGCCGAACGCAATGAAAATGGGGTGGTAAAACGACAGCAGAATCAGGCCAAACAGAATCTGCAAGGCGGCGGCTGAAAACTCTACCAGCAGCGTGGCTAAGCCCTTTTGCAGGGTGGGCGTATCGAGCAAGCGGTTCATGAGCTCGGGCAGGTATTGCCCATCCAGCGACTCCGTTCTGACCCGTGGCAGGCGCACGGCAAAGTCAAAACTCACGCGCGCAAACAGGCGCTGCTGAATAAACTCTACTAAGTAGAGCTGCATTACCTGCAGTGCCCCCACCAGAAACGTTCCGAAGACAATAAACCCTATCAGTACAATGAGGGACGTGCTAACATCGCCGCTGCTTACAAACCCAATAACGGACTGTACGCCCAGCGGCAGCGTCAGGCTGATAAGGCCCGCCAGCGCGGCATATATGTAGAGGTAGGTAATGTCGCGCCGTTCGGCAGCCAGCAGGCGTAAGAGCCGCTGTCCGGGGGTAAGAGTAGATTCCTGAGAATTGGCCATGGCCGGAGGTGTATGTTGCGAGGAGAGTGAGATGGGTAGGAGAAGTACTAGGGCAGTGCAGCCTTGGCTAGGCCAGTGATTTGAAGACCAGGTTCTCTAGAAAGCAGTAGATGACCTGTTCAGTGGGCTCCCCGGTCTTGTCGGTGAAGGAGGGCAGGTGCTGAGCGAAGAACAACTGCTTGCGGGAGGCTTCCAGCAGGGTGCTGGCCAGGGCGTGCGGGTAGGGATAAGCAGGATTTATTTCCCGCACTACCGCCGAAATGTGCGCCACCAGCTGCTTGTACTCCCGGAACAACCCGGCCTGGTTGTCTTCATCAACCCCACGGGTGAGGTAAGATTTAGACGCCTCATTGACCACGATGCGGTAGAGCGCGGCCTCATCTAGGCCAGTGGTTGTGGGGTCATCGTGGTGGGCGCGGGTCAGGATGCCCAGAATCAGCCGGAGCCGCTGGGCCGGATCGGGCATGTTGTGGGTATGGAACCGAATCTGATAGTAGAGCCACGCCCAGTACCACGACACCAGATACACCAGCAGCCGGTGCTTGTTCTCGAAGTAGCGGTAAAGTGAGGCCTCCGTAGACTCCATGCGCTGGGCCAGCTTCTTGAAGGTGAATTGCTCCAGCCCGATTTCATCAATCAGCCGCACACTTTCCCCAATCAGCCGACGCCCTAGTGCCGTATCCTGCGGATCACGCAGATAGAGCCGGTCGTTTAGATGAATGTTTCTCAGCATGTTGCACGGTTAGTTATCTGACTCAGGAAGTATTACTTTACCCTGTGATAGTCTTACTTACAGCCTTAAGAGCACGAAGCCCTATCTCGACCGTAGTAGCCGCAGATGTCTCTTCCAGACTTCGGTACAAAGGTACCGCGCCATCAAACTGCCTAGCTTAAGGCCACATTAAATGGGACTTAATTTTCCATTAAAATGGCAGCACAGAAAGCTGGCCTGGGGCTAAGCCCACGCTACCATAAAGCCTAAGCTAGGCCACTGTTAGTGGGCTCACTGCTTTGGTAGCAATGAGGCAGCTCATGTTCTGAAAGCTCTGCCCTGGCCTAGTGAGTAGGCATAGTAGTTCGCTAGCCGTTACCATCCCGGCGGTATCTACGTACCTTTGCGCGAAGGCCCGCGAGTATGCGGCCCGTTGATTTCTCCCGCCTAAATTTCCCTGGCCCCTCGGTCTATGAGGTCATTCTCTCTTCTGCAACTTGCTACGCTGTGCACTGGCCTAGCCCTCTCGGGTTCGGCGCTGGCTCAGCAAACTACTCCAAAGCCCGCTGCCAAGCCGGCTGCGCCCAAAACCACATCGCCCACTCCGTCTAGCAAACCCACGGTACCCGCTAAAACCGCGACACCGGTTAAGACTACGGCCCCTACCGTGAAACCCACGGGCACTGGCAAGCCTGCAACTAGCACCACACCCAAAGCCACTACCTCTGCTGCCGCTCCGGCCGCTAAGCCTACCACAGCGGCCGCCCCCAAGCCAGCAACCACTGCTCCGGCTCGGCCTGCGGGTCCGGCTTTGCCAGCCAACCTCGGCTCTTCGGACCCGAACATGCGCTACAAAAACGGCAAGCTGCTGATAGACCAGAAGCGCTACGACCTAGCCATGCAGGAGCTGGAGCCCCTGACGGTGCCCAGCAGTAAGTTTGAGCGGGCGCCCGAAGCAGCCTACTTATACGCCGTAGCAGCTAGCCGCGCCAAAAAATGGGCCGAGGCCGAGCAAATGCTCAATCTCGTGCGCAACCAATATCCGCAGTGGGGTGGCCTACCAGAAGCGCTATTCCTGCAGGGCCAGGTATCGTTTGAGCAAAACGATTTCGACAATGCCCTAAAGGTGTTGAGCCTGCTGCCCGCCGACCGCCTAGTGACGGAGCGCGAAAACATGAAGGCCGTTTACCTGCCGCGCATTAAGGATAAAGCCACTTATCAGGGCCTGCTCAAAACGTACCCCCGCGAGGCAACTCTGGGCCGCGCCTACGCCGACAAGCTCGCCAATGGTGGTTGGTACACAGACGCCGATAAGGGCCAGCTCAACGACCTGATTGCCCAGTTCTCCCTCGACCGCACCCGCTACACTCCGCGCCCCCGGGCTCAGAAGAAAAGCACCTATAATATAGGAGTGCTCCTCCCCTTTGAGTTCAACGACCCAAGCTGGGAGAAGCAGCGCAAAAACCAGTTTGTGACAGACCTCTACGCTGGCATGCGCTTGGCCCAGGACTCGCTGCAGCGGGAAGGCCGCCCGGTCCAGATCTTTGCCTACGATACTGGCGCCGATACCCTGCAGCTTAAGAGCGTGTTGGCCCTGCCTGAAGTAGCCTCCATGGACATGCTCATTGGGCCAGTGTACAAGTCGGGTAGTAAGATTCTGGCCCGGTTTGCCCAGCAGAAGCAGATTTTGTGCGTGAATCCCCTGTCGCGAGACGGCGACCTAGTGGAGGACAATCCGTGGTATTATCTGTATGAGCCCAGCTCAGAAACGCAGGCCAAGCAGGCGGCTGAGTTTGCGTTTGCCCGCCTTGGTGGCCCACGTACGGCCGTAGTGCTCTACGAAGACAGCAAGGATGATGCATCCTTCGGTGAAGCCTATAAGCAGGCCTACGAAGCGTTGGGCGGTAAAGTGGTAGAGTTACGCCGCATTAATTCTGATGTAGAAGAGTCCTTGTCGGCTGGCTTTGCGGGAGTTGATCTAAAGTCAATAGGCCACTTGGTGGTGGCATCTGACCATAAGAAGGCAGGCCCCTACACCTTTGGCGTTATGCAGGCTCAGGCAAGCCGCCCCGCCCTCATTACGTATGCCTCCTGGCTAGACAATAACCGCGTGAGCCTAGGCCAGTTGAATGCCCGTAGCGTCTATTTCGTCCAGCCCAAGTTTATTGACAAAACTAGCCTCGGGGTTCGGCGTTTTCGCCAGCTGTACACGCAACGCCAAAATCTGCCACCGTCCGTTTTCGCATTTTCGGGCTTCGAGATGCTCTACTACTTTGCCTCGCAGCTGCACCAAAACGGACCAGCTTTCCAGCAGGAGCTAGCCAACAGCGGCCCGGTTTCCGGTGCTCTTTTTCAGGGTATTGGCTACCCCGCCGGGGCTCACGATAACCAGTATGTGCCCATCACAAAAATGGAGCGCCTGGAGGTGGAAGTTCTGAACCCTGTGGGCATTCGATAGGTTATTACATAGCCGCGCTACGCTGCGGTAAATGCCCTAGAAACTACTCTTTTTGATGTTTAACGCCGCCAGCTGCCGCTGACGCTACTTTGTTTCCATGTCTGAATTTCTGACTGCTCCCGACCTGACGCTCACCACCTCTGATGCCCTTTTCACCCGTGCCAAAGACCATATCCCGGGCGGAGTAAACTCTCCTGTGCGGGCCTTCCGGGCCGTGGGCGGACATCCGGTGTTCATGCAGTCGGCCAAAGGCGCTTGGCTCACGGACGTTGACGGTAACCGCTACCTTGACTTCATCAACTCTTGGGGCCCCATGATTCTAGGCCACGCCCCCGACTTGGTGCTAAACGCCGTGCAAGAGGCCATTCAGGGCTCGTTGTCGTTTGGAGCGCCCACGCGCCGCGAGGTGGAGATGGCAGAGCTCATCAAGCAAATGGTGCCCAGCATCGAGAAAGTTCGGTTGGTGAACTCCGGCACGGAGGCTACTATGTCGGCTATCCGGGTAGCCCGTGGCTATACAGGTCGGAACAAGATCATCAAATTTGAAGGCTGCTATCACGGCCACGGGGATTCCTTCCTGATTGCGGCTGGTTCCGGTGCTCTCACCCTCGGCGCCCCCGACTCGCCTGGCGTAACCCAGGGTGTAGCCCAAGACACGCTGACGGTACCCTATAACGACCTCTCCGCTACCGAGCAGGTTATTTTGGCCAACGAGGGGCAAGTGGCTGCACTCATCCTGGAGCCGGTGGTGGGTAACATGGGCCTGGTAGCTCCTCAAGAAGGTTACTTGCAGGGCCTACGCGACCTGTGCACCCAGCACGGCATTGTGCTCATCTTTGATGAGGTAATGACTGGCTTCCGTCTGGCCCGCGGCGGCGCGCAGGAGCTCTACGGCATCACGCCCGACATGACGACCCTAGGCAAGATCATCGGGGGCGGTATGCCCGTAGGAGCTTACGGTGGCCGCAAGGACATCATGGACCAGGTAGCCCCGGCAGGTAAGGTGTACCAGGCTGGCACGCTCTCCGGCAACCCTATTGCCACGGCTGCTGGCATTGCCCAGCTCACCTACCTACAGGAACACCCCGAGCTGTACGATCAGCTTAACCGCACTACTACGCGCATCGCCGATGGCACCCGCCAGATCTGCCAGGAGCTGGGCCTGAACTACACCGTAAACCAGGTGGGCTCTATGTTCAGCGTGTTCTTCACTGATCAGCCCGTTACCAACCTGGAGGAAGCGAAGCAGTCGGATACGGAAGCTTTTGGCCGGTACTTCCGCGCCATGTTGCACCGCGGCATCTACTTGGCGCCCGCTCAGTACGAGGCGCTATTTGTAAGCACTGCCATTACCGATGAGTTGGTAGACACCTACCTCACCGCCTGCCGCGAATCAATGCGCGAGGCGCACGGCCTGTAGGCCACTGCTGCTAGTCTAGCCCAACAGCTTAGCAAGACCTTACTTCTCCACCTTTCGCAGCCGCTACTGCTGAAGGTGAGAGAAGTAAGGTCTCTTACTTTCTAGGCCACTTCTTCAATAACGCACTCCTTTTCTGCATTCTCTCACCAAACCCTGGGAGCAACCGGCTACCTTTGCGGCAAATCCCTTTGCTGCCATGTTCCGATTTCGTTCGTTTTTTCCGCTGCTCTTGCTGCTGTGGCTTGCCGTGCCCGGCGCGCTCCTCGCCCAAACGGAAACCCCGGCGGCAGCTAATAAACGGTTGTTTGAGCGTACCGTCGATGAGCTCAACTTCCGCACCATGGAAACGGTCTATGATAAGACCTTCGCCCGTGGCAAGTTCCCGGCTAACCTACGCAGTGCCAAGGCCCGCCGCGAGTTCGATAATTTCCCCGGCCGCCCCGATCTGCAGAAGCTCTTTCATAATTACAACGACGTATCGGAGCGCTTCAAAGGCAAGTTCGGTTCCGGCCGCACAGACCTGATTGAGTTTGAGAAGCAGCTGAATACCGTGCTTGTAGATAAGAACTTCGAGTTCTTTGTGCGAGTACTGCCCCGCGATGAGCGGGTGGCCCTGATTCGGGCCCTGCAACGCGTTATCAAGCAAGGCACCGCGCAGTTCAATGCCTCTCAAGACCCCGCTCCCGAGGAACTAGCTGCCGATGGAGCCGCTGTGCCACCCGCTGTTGATGGCGAAGTAGCTACTCCTAGCAACGCGCCAGCCACTGTAGCACAAGAGGATGTGCAGCCTGCCCCCGAGGGTAACTTGGCCTCAGCCCCAGCCTCCTACCCTTCTCTGCGCCCCCTGGATGTATCGCCTCGCCACGACTGGGTTGATTACCTCACGTTGCTGCTGGCAGGCAGCTCCCTGCTGCTCACGCTCTTTCTAATTACTGGGCCCCTGGCCGACCTGCGCAACCGCCTCGATGCGCTCAGCGACGAGCTAGAGGAGCGCAAGTCGGGCTCCACGGCCCGGCGCCGCACCAGCACTTTACCCGAAGACCGTTACGAAGACGGTGATGACGAGTAAAGAGGTAGCCCCGCCGCCAGGTTTCTACTGCTAGGCCACTTTGCGGCAGCCAGCTTCCCTCTGCACTTCTACTTTTTTAACTGAACACGCATGATTCTCACCGACCAGCAGATTCTCGCCGAAATTGAGCGGGGCAACATTGTTATTGAGCCCTACGATCGGACCTGCCTCGGCACCAACTCCTACGATGTGCACCTGGGCCGCTACTTGGCTACCTACCGCGATGCCGTGCTGGACGCCCGCAAGCATAATGAAATCGACGTGTTTGAAATCCCGGAGGAAGGCTTCGTGCTGCAGCCCGGCACGCTGTACCTGGGCGTAACGGAAGAATACACCGAGAGCCACGCGCACGTACCGTTCTTGGAAGGCAAGAGCAGCGTTGGCCGCCTTGGCATTGATATTCACGCCACCGCGGGCAAAGGCGATATTGGCTTCTGCAACACCTGGACGCTGGAAATCAGCGTGTCGATGCCAGTGCGCGTGTACCACCTGATGCCTGTAGGCCAGCTGATTTACTTTGCCGTGCAGGGCGATGTGGAAACCTTCTACAACCGGAAGGCCAATGCCAAGTACAATGAGCGCACCATAAAGCCAGTAGAATCCATGATGTGGAAGAACCGCTTCTAGGCCACTACAGCCCAGGTAGCACTATCTACATTACCTGTATAAACCCAAGCGCAGCAACCGTTGTGCTTGGGTTTATCGTTTTCAGCTCACTTTCTGGCTTATGTTTTTGATTCAGAATAAACTCGCTGGCACAGTTTTTCGTTATAATCAAGACAAGCTGCCCTGGTTTTGACCAGTTCATAATCGGGAGGCTGACGCTGATTGTAGATCTAAAAACGTGCAGATACTGATGAGAAAGCAACTTGCCACCGCTGCCCTGCTCCTCGCCGCTACCATCGGCGTGCAGGCCCAGCAGAAACCGTCTCTAACCCAACCGCAGGATAAAACCAAGCCTTCACCTCGCCTGAACCCCGTGCAGGAGCGAGCCAAGCGTCTTTCCGACCAAATGGCCCGCGACTTACGCTTGAACGGTTATCAGGCCACTAAACTGCGGGCTATTAACGAGGATAAAGTAGCCAAAATGGCTGCTATTGAGCAGCGAAACGCTGGCAACCAGAAGGTTATCACAGAGCAGTGTGATCTTGTGTGCAAAGAGCGTGACAAAGAGCTGCAGGCCGTACTCTCCACCGACCAGTACAGCAACTATTACGATTCGCGCGCCACTTTCCGCAAATACGACCGTGACTATGCCGCGAAATCCGCTGACGCCATCTTCGTAAACTCCGTTCAGAACCCATTGCCTGCCAGCAGCAAGGGCGCTACCATTGGGCCAGCTCGTACCGCTACTCCTGCCCCTACTGCTCGGTAAAAGCAGTGGCCTAAATATATAAGAAAGCCCCGCTAGAACTATCTAGCGGGGCTTTTTCATGTTCGGTTGGTAGAAATTAGCGCTGTTTGCGCTCTTCCTCCTCAATGTGGTCCATCAACACGCGGCACAGGTCACGCATTTTGGTAGCCATTACAGAGTCGTTGGTGGCCGTTACGATGCTCTCGGCCATGGCACCCATGGTATCTACGTAGAAGCGCTTCATCTCATCAACGGGCATCTCCTTGGTCCACAGGTCAATCTTCATGGTGCCGCGCTCATCCCGGTCCCAGAGGGCAATGTTGATGGCTTTGGCGAAGTGGATATCGGGACCCGCGTCGGTAGCCGACCAGCTGATGGCCTCGGGTACTTTCTGATCGTCGAGGGCGATGCTGAAGCGGATTTCAGATTTTTTCATGCTGCGAAAGATTAAAAAAGAACGTCATGCTGCGCGAGGTTGAAGCTTCGCGCAGCATGACGAACTACTTGAATTGTTCAGTCAAACCGAGATTAAACGTAGTTGTTCAGCATCACTGGCATCACCAGCATCAGAATGTTCTCGTTGTCGTCGGGAGTAGTTGGCATTAGCAAACCAGCACGGTTTGGCGTGCTCAGCTCCAGCGTAATTTCTTCTGAGTCGATGTTAGACAGCATCTCGGTCAGAAACTTGGCGTTGAAGCCAATTTCCATGTCTTCGCCGTCGTACTGGCAAGCCAGCTTCTCGTTGGCTTCATTCGAGAAGTCGAGGTCCTCGGCCGATACCGTGAGCTCCGAACCGGCCAGGCGCAGGCGAACCTGGTGCGTGGTTTTATTGGAGTAGATGCTGATACGCTTCACCGAGTTCAGCAGCTCCTGGCGGCTGATGATGAGCTTGTTGGGGTTGCTTACCGGAATTACGTTCTCGTAGTCGGGGTAGCGCTCATCAATCAGACGGCACACGAGGCGCATCTGGTTGAAGCTGAAGAAGGCGTTGGAGTTGTTGAACTCTACGCGCACGGTGGTAGCCTCGGAGGGCAGCGCGCCCTTCAGCAGATTAAAGGCTTTGCGCGGAATGATGATGTTAGCCGTCTGGCCGGCACCCACATCGGAGCGGCGGTAGCGCAGCAAGCGGTGGCCATCGGTAGCCACAAAGGTCACTTGGTTATCGGCCAGCTGTACCAAGATGCCCGTCATGGCGGGGCGCAGCTCGTCGGTGCTAACCGCGAAGATGGTCTTGTTGATAGCCCGCGACAGCGAAGACGACGGAATTTCAATCGGCGTAGAGCCTTTTACTACCGGAACCCGGGGGAAGTCAGTGGCATTCTCACCGGCCAGCTTGTAGCGGCCGTTGGAGCTGGCAATTTCGATAGTATAAGTCTCCTCGTCCAGGGTGAACGTCACGGGCTGGTCGGGCAGGTTCTTCAGGGTATCGAGCAGGATACGGGCGGGCGCCGCAATGCGGCCACTTTCGCGGGCTTCCACAGGCAACTCCGTCATCATGCTGGTCTCCAGGTCGGAGGCGGTGATGGTGAGTTTGCCCTCCTCAATTTCGAAGAGGAAGTTCTCCAGGATCGGTACCACGGGGTTATTCGTGACCACGCCGTTGATGCTCTGGAGCTGCTTGAGCAAGGCGGAAGACGAAACGATGAACTTCATAGAAGAGGCAGGGTTTTGGCTGGTGTAGAAGACGACAAAGATAGGAAATGGGAGTGGGTTTGGAAACCACCCCATACAATGAATCCGTCGCTACATAATCGCTAAAATCAGCGTTGTGGGTGCGTATAAAAGCTAGTTTTCTGGTCACTCGCCACCGTATCTGCGTCTGCTTCCAGGTGGCGCCCAGTATACTGAATTAAAGCTCGACTATTGTGTACCACGGAAGAAGCCAATTACTTCGCTTTTGCTTTTTTAAGTTTTTGCTTCGCTTGTAATATGGCTTCCTCTACCCTGCATCATTTAGTCTACCAAAGTATAGCTACGACTCCTCTTGACGATAAAGCGCTAGAAACTATCCTTGTGCAGTCTCGCGCGTGGAACGAAACTCACAACTTGACCGGGATTCTGCTTTACTGTGAAGGAGAACTTATGCAGGTACTGGAGGGAGAAAAGGAGGAAGTGCACTACATCTTTGACCGCATCCGGCAGGATCAGCGGCACTTCCGGGTAGTTAAGCTATCCGATGGTCCTATCCAGGAACGTAACTTTTCGCAATGGTCGATGGGCTTCAAAGCGGTTAACCCAGCCGCCTTTGCGCATTTGAAAGGTTATACTAATCCGCAAGGCGATACCTATCTCTCCACGTATTCCGAAAACGAGAATACCTCTTTGCATTCCGTCCTGTCTGCTTTCGTGATAGAAGACGAAATCAGGTTCTAACCTCTCTGGAGGCTCTCTTTGAAGAATCTACTTATGTAGCCAAGCTGAAAGGGGCACTCCTATCCACAAAGCCAGGAGCAGCAGAATTATTAGGCCTTGCACCAACCAGGTAAGTACTGCGCTGCCAGCTACAAAGTACTTACTATCATACTGCCGCGCCAGCACCTGCCGCACCCGTTGGGGAGTCCAATAGCGCAAATACAGATAGGTAAAGCCTACAACGCACCGTATGGCTTTGCTCACTGCATCTAGGATACCCTCTGCTATTGCTTCTCCCAGAAAGTCAGCCAGCATAGTACTTGGCTAGCTTAGTTGAACGACGCGTATCGACGCTTCCGGCGCCAAGCGCGCACTATGCCAAACAGGCCTAGCAGTACCAGCGGCGCCACCAAATTCAGTAGTTGCCAGCGGCGGCGCTCTTCTACAACCCGCAGCTTATCGAGGGGGCGCAACGTGATTTGCTTGCTGCGCACTGAGATAAGACCACTCTCATCAAGCATGTAATCCACAGCATTCAGTACTAGCTCACGGTTGGCAAACTCGGTATTAGCGAGGCGGTCGAAGCCCAGGCGGAACGGGCGGCCGGTTTTGGGGTCCAACTCGCTACGCACGAAGTCACCATCGGAGAGCACCAGAACTTTAGATGGCCTAGCGAGTGGGGAAGTTTCGGGCAGGTATTGCGTGGTGCCAGGCTGAGCGCGGTTGGCGTAAAGGGAGCGGAACTGCCCTTCTAGCAGGTAGCCTACGGGCTTGAACTGGTCTTTGTACAGCCGCTGCTCGGGCTCTAGCCGGGCATCGTTCAGGTTTACGGGTACCGGCGAAGGCAGGACGCGGGTGTAGCGGGAGGTGAACAGTAGCGGTGTTTTGCGGATGCCTGCGGCCTTCACCGTATCAATACTGCTGACGAATTTTGTGTACACCGCATCAAGGTTGCGGGTAATGGGGTTCTGGCTGAAGTTGTTGATCAGGGGGTAGAACTGCCAGGGCATGGGCTCCACTTTGGGCTTCTCCCCTTCTAGGCCAGTTACCATCGGGATAACCCCAGAGTTGAGGTCCAGAAGCAGGTCGGGGTTTACACGCACGCCGTACTTGAACAGTAGGTCCTCCAGGTTCAGTTGCAACGGGAACGAGAGCATGCCGCCGCGGTTAGCACTATCGAGGTTCACGCGCATAGCGTCCACGAAGAACAGCGCGTTGCCGCCCTGGGTAATGAACTGGTCGAGCTTGAACTTCTCGGGCTCAGAGTAAGCCGTAGCGGGCTTGGCCACAATAACGGCGCTGAGCGTTTTCAGATCCTGCGGGCGGGCCTGATTGAGGTTTACCCGGAACACATCATAATACTGCTGCAGGGAGCCGATCAGGTCACCAGCTTCGGCGTTATTTAGCTCGCCGTGGCCTTCGAGCACGCCAATACGCTTGCGCTTGCCGGGGCTGAGTTTACGGATGGCGCTGGCCAACTCGTATTCCAATCCTTCGATGCTCTGGTTCAGGCGCACGTCGGAGGGGGCAGCTTGGTTGCCGCGCAACAGTAACACCTGCTGCTCTTTACCGCCGGAAGCCACTGTAGCCCAGGGAAAAATGATTTTCTCTACGCGCTTACCGTTCTCATTGGCGCCCAAGTTAGTGGGGCGCAGCCCTTTCTTCAATAAGGTGGCATAATACTCGTTACGGGCCTTTTCAGTGCCAGCGGCGGAGGGGTCTACGAATACGTAGTGCAGATTGGAGCCGCCATGCACCTGCATCTCGTTCAGGGTTTCGCGCACTGATTGCTGCAGCCGTCGGAAGGCGGGCGGAAAGTCGCCTTCCAGGTACACCGTCACGGTTACGGGCTGCTTCAGGTTCTGCAGCAGCGTTTTAGTAGCCCCCGACATCGTGTAGCGCTTTTCCTCCGTCATATCGAGCCGGAAGAAATAAAGCGCGCCCAGGAAGTTGAGCAGCAACAGGCCTAGCAACGCCAACCCGAAGCGCGTTAGGTCGCGGCGTTTGCGCGTGGTGGAGAGAGGTGTAGCAGGAGAAGATGAAGCCATACAGTGGCGAAGTCAGATCAGATTCTTTCGTCAATTCGCGGGGCACGCAAAACGGGCCTTCTAGGCCACCTGTTCGTTTGCTAGCTGACGGAGGGTTATAAAGTAGATTACCAATTGCGGCTCTGCAGCACCAGCCGCGTGCCTAATAGCAAGCCGGCAATCAAGCTAAAGAAATACAGTAGGTCGCGGGAGTCGATGAGGCCTTTGCTCAGGTCGCGGTAGTGGGCCGCAATGCCGAGCTGGCTGATGTAGTAAGCGGGGGCACCATCAAACACCGAAGCCAGTGAGTCGAAGCCTGAGTACACCAGAAAGCACCCCACCACGGCCACCAAGAAAGCAATGATTTGGTCGCGGGTGATGGCGCTGGCGAAGATGCCGATGGCCGCAAACACGGCCGCCAGTAACGCCAGGCCTAGATAAGAACCTACCGTTGCAGCCGAGTCGATGTTGCCTTTTGGCGCGCCTAGCTGATAGACGGAGTAGTAATAGAGCAGCGTGGGCACCAACGCCAGCAGGGCCAGCAGCAGGCACGCGAGGTACTTCCCTCCTATTATCTGCCCATCGGTAAGCGGACGAGTGAGCAGTAGCTCAATGGTGCCTGCCTTTTTCTCCTCCGCGAAAGTGCGCATGGTAATGGCCGGAATCAGGAACAGAAAGATCCAGGGAGCCATATTGAACAGCGTTTGCAGATCGGCGTATCCGTAATCAAGCACGCTGCTATCGGGGAAGACCCACACGAACAGGCCCGTTGCTACCAGAAACACTCCAATAACCACGTAGGCCACGGGG
This sequence comes from Hymenobacter wooponensis, assembly GCF_004745865.1. GTDB lineage: Bacteria > Bacteroidota > Bacteroidia > Cytophagales > Hymenobacteraceae > Hymenobacter > Hymenobacter wooponensis. Next base: position 152,847 of record NZ_SRKZ01000001.1, read on the forward strand.
GAGCTGAGGAAAGCGTTAAATTCTTTGCGAAGTATGGCGTACATCTAGTAGTGATGTGCTGGTGATTAGTCTATTCGTTGGTCATATCGAGCTTGCCGAGGCATCTCGCGTGCTGACGTTGTTATACTGACTCATTGATTCGAGCGCGATGTCTCGGCAAGCTCGATATGACATTCTTATTGCTTGTTCCCTTCATTTCGTCAGGGTCTGGAATATTTGCTCCAAGGACTGTTCTTCCTGCCGGAGGCCGAGCAGCACCCAGCCCTGTTGAGCTGCTAGGCGCGAAATAGCACCGCGCTGGTCGGTGCCCGCGGCGGCCCGAATTCGGTAGGTGTTGCCGCTTTCTTGCTCTACTTGTTTGATGCCAGGTAGCGCCAGCAGCGGCTCAGTAGCAATAGGCTGCTCAAACTCAGCCCGAATGATAGTTTCGCCGGCTGCCTTAGCTCCCAGCTCCGACACGGGCGAGTCGGCTACCAGCTGGCCGCGGTTGATGATGACCGCCCGGCTGCACAGCGCTGCTACTTCGGGCAGAATGTGCGTGGAAAAGATAACCGTCTTATCCTGGCCTAGCTCTCGGATCAGGCTTCGGATTTCGCCAATCTGGTTGGGGTCTAGGCCAGTGGTGGGCTCATCGAGGATGAGTACGCCGGGGTCGTGAATGAGGGCCTGGGCCAGGCCTACGCGCTGGCGGTACCCCTTCGACAGTGCCCCAATTTGCTTGTTCTGCTCACGGCCCAGGCCTACCCGGTCTACCATCTGGCGCGCCCGCTGGCGCAGGTGGCTGCCCTTTAAGCCGTGTACCGAGCCAATGAACTCCAGATACTCATGCACATACATGTCCAGGTAGAGCGGGTTATGCTCCGGTAGGTAACCCACGCGGCGGCGCACCTCCAGCGGGGCCGTCTGTACGTCGTAGCCATCTACTACCACCGTACCTGCCGAGGGGGGCAAATACCCAGTGGCAATCTTCATGGTCGTGGACTTGCCCGCCCCGTTCGGCCCCAGGAAACCTAAGATTTCGCCTTTTCCTGCCGTGAAACTGATGTTGTTCACGGCTGCCTGAGTGCCAAAGGTTTTGGTTAGTTGTTGTACTTCTACCATGTATGTGTTGCTAATTGCTGGTTGTTAGCTGTTGCTTGCGGAATGGTTGTCAGAAAGATCCTGAGCGCAACCGCAAGCAACCACCAACCACTACTTAGGCTGCGTAGGCCGCATCTGTAGCTCCGAAATCATAACGGTTTGCGGAGCCTCCAGCGCGTGCACAATGGCGGCGGCAATGTCCTCAGGTTGCATCTTGTGCGGATCGGGCTCCTGGCCGGGCGTAGCGCCGTTGAAGTTGGTTTCCACAGAGCCGGGCATCACGCACGTCACGCGCACACCATTGGGGCGTACTTCTTTGAACAAAGCATCAGAAAAGCCGCGGATGGCGTATTTGGTGGCGCAGTAACCGGCTAAGTTGGCGGTGCCTGCTGTGCCGGCCAAAGAAGCCACATTAATGATGTGGCCTAGATGCTGCTTTTTCATCTGCGGTAGCACCGCCTTTGTGCAGTAGAACACGCCGTGTACGTTGGTGTCGAACATTTCGTGCCAGTCGTCGGATGAGAAGCCGTCCACGGGGCCGAAGTGGCCTAGCCCAGCGTTGTTCACCAGAATCTGGATTTCCAGGCCCAACTCGCGCTGGGTGTTGGTGTAGGCCTCTTGCACGGCTACTTCATTGCGGATATCACACTCAAAGAACTGGAACCGCTCATGCTCCAATCCTTCTGGTGCCGTACGGCCCCAACCCGCCACAATGGCTCCTTTCGCTAACAATGCCTCGGCGGTGGCCCGCCCAATTCCTTTGCTGACGCCTGTGATAATGGCTACCTTGCCGCTTAGGTCCATCGTTTCGGGATATGTCTTGGTTTGAAATAGGGCCGCAAGTTAGCGTCCCCCGCCGGCTTTTACGTGTAACTGCGCTGGGAGTAGCTGCATTCGGGTCTTTAACGTCGTGCAGCAAGGAAAATGAAGCGGGCTGTTTCACGAGCACCGGCAATATTACCACCGAGCGGCGCGAGCTCTCTCCCTTCCGCACGCTCACCACCTACGACAACATCACGGTTACGCTGGTTCAGGATACGCAGACCTACGCTGAGGTGCGGGCGGGGAAAAATCTGCAGGAAGATATTCGGTTGGAGGCAACCGGCAACCAGCTGGTTATCCGGAATACCAGCCGCTGCAACTGGGTGCGCCGCTATGATACGCCCCGCGAGGTAACGCTGCACACGCCCCGAATTCACGACATCTTCCTGCGTGGTCAGTCTGATATTCGCACTGAGGGTACTTTCCGGGCCGATACGCTCTTTGCCCACCTCATCGGCTCCGGCGACTTCCGTCTTGCCCTGCAAAGCCAGTACCTGAACATGGACCAGTACGAGCTGGGCGACATTTACCTGGAAGGCCGTACCCAAGAGCTGCACGTAACTATTGGGGGCAACGGCAGCACTTATGCCCGCGGCCTACCGGCCAACCGGGTCTTTCTGCGCAGCAATATTGCCACCAATGGTAATGGGCATTTCACGGTCACCGAGTCGTTGGTAGGCACGCACGCGGGCACAGGCACTATTTTCTATAGCGGTATCTCTGCTGCCAGCGCCAGTTTGCAGATCAGCGGCAAGGGCAAACTGGTGCAGGAGTAAACTATTGCCTCCAGACTAGCCATGCAGCTTATCCCCGGTTCTTCCTTTCTTACCTCTATACTGGCGGCCTTTACTGCCTTGGGGTTACTGCTGCTCTTCTGGCACAGCACCATCCGGCGCAACGCATACTTCAGCGTGCCCCTGCTGCTGGCGCTCCTGGGCCTGAATGCCGGCGTACTGCTCATCATACTGCACTGGGCAGGTGGCTCCCAACTGCTGATAAGCAGCGGCCTGCTCCTGTTGCTGACGTACAGCTGGTGGTTCTGGCGCAAAACACCAAAAACCCGCCTCGACTATCTGAAGCTGCTCTGGATAGCTGGCCTAGGCCTCTCGGTGCTACTGTTGGGTAGTGGTCAGCGTAGCATTCTGCCTTACGTTTCTGGCGCTACTACTCTAGGTTTTTGGGCGATGTTGCTGGAGTTCATCTACGTCACGTACCTAAAGCGCAGGTCTAAGTGAGGCCTCTGCCTCCATTGAGCAGAGACTTTTCGGCTATGGGCTAAAGAGCCTCTGCTCAACTGAAAGCTGCTAGGCCTACAAATCGCCCAATTGGGGCCGAATTAAGAGTTCTTCTATCACTGCCTGCGGGGAGAGGCTGAAGGTGCTAAAGATGGCTTCGGCCACGTCTTCCGCCTTAATAAACCGTTCAGCGGGTAGGTCGGTGCCTTCCCAGCTGGCCGTAAGGGTGGCGCCCGGCAGCACGGCCGTCACCCGGATGTTGTGCTGTTTGAGTTCTTCGCGCAGGTTTTTGGTCATGCCTAGCAGGGCAAACTTGGCAATGCCGTAGGAGCCGCCGTTGGGATAGGCCGTGAGGCTGGCCGTAGAGCAGATATTGAAAATATGGCCGTTGCGGCGCGCAATCAGGCCGGGCAGCAGGGCCAGCGTCACGTCGTAGGCGCTGAGCAAGTTCACATCCAGCATCTGGCGCAACTGCGAGCCATCGGCGGGCTCATCCTGCAGTCGGCCCGGAATAAAGGAGCCCGTGTTGTTGATGAGCACTTCCACCTGGCCTAGGCCACTTATAAAGTTGGTGAAGCGGCGGGTTTCGCTTTGCTGGCTTAAGTCGGCGGGGTGCGTGTGCAGCTCGGCAGTAGGCAGCTCGGCCGTTACCGTGGCGCGCAGCTCGTCGAGGTCAGCGGCCGAGCGGGCACACGTTGCCACCGGATACCCGGCCTGCAGGAACCTGATTACCAGGGCCCGTCCAATTCCTTTCGTGCCCCCCGTAATCACTACGATATTTTTTTGCATTCCTTTGATTGCTGAAACTGTTTTTACGTAAGTGAAGCGGGCAAGCTCTTCTATAGAATAACTAGAGGCCTACCCGCCCGCAAGTACTCGCTTTTCCTCCTTCTCTGCCGCTTTTATGGTCAAGTCATTTGGCGAATTTCTGCTCTTCATCCAAAGCATGCTCTTTCGCAAAGAGCGTTTCAGCGTGCTCTGGAACCGCACCGTTGATGAATGCATCATCATCGGAGTCAATTCCATCTTCATTGTTGCCATTGTTTCGGCCTTTATCGGAGCAGTAACCTGCGTCCAGATTGCCTACAACCTCACCAACCCGCTTATCCCGAAAAGCACTATTGGCTACATGGTGCGGGAAATGACCATTCTGGAACTGGCCCCTACCATCACCAGCATTGTGCTGGCAGGCAAAGTAGGCTCCAGCATTGCTGGTGGCCTAGGCACCATGCGCATTACGGAACAGGTTTCGGCGCTGGAAGTAATGGGCATTAACTCGGCTTCTTACTTGGTTTTACCGCGCATTGTGGCCGCTATGCTCATGTTCCCGCTGCTGGTCATTTTGGCCATGTCGCTGTCAATCATTGGTGGCTATTTGGCGGGCTCCCTCACGGGCGCTTTATCGGCGCAGGAGTACGTGGAGGGTATCCGGACCGATTTCATCCCGTATAACATTGTGTTTGCGCTCATTAAGTCGGTGGTGTTTGCCTTCTTAGTGTCGGCTATTGCGGCGTTCAAGGGCTTCTTTACTTCGGGCGGTGCCCTAGAAGTAGGTGCTGCCAGCACCGACGCGGTAAACAACTCCATCATCGCCATTCTGGTAGCCGACTTTGCGCTGGCCGCCATTCTGTTGTAATTCAGGCGGCCTGTTGAAAAGCCAGAACCTCCTCTGGTTTGTTCTTTCCTGCGTCCTGACTCCTAGCATTTTCTCATGATTGAAGTACATAACGTTCAGAAATCCTTCGACGGCAATCAGGTGCTACGTGGCATCAATTGCACCTTCGAAACCGGTAAGTGTAACCTGCTGCTGGGTGGCTCCGGTACGGGTAAATCGGTGTTGCTGCAGTGCATTGTAGGCCTCATGAAGCCCGATATCGGCAGCATCACTTTCGATGGCACCGTGTTCACCAATAACAAGGTGGATATCAAGCAGGAAATTCGCCGCAAAATTGGCATGCTGTTCCAGGGCTCGGCTTTGTTCGACTCCATGACAGTAGCCGAAAACGTAGAATTTCCCCTCAAGATGCTCATGACCGAGATGAGCCGTGAAGAGCGCCTTGATAGGGTTGAGTTTTGCCTGAAGCGGGTAGGCCTAGAAAATGCCGGTACCAAAATGCCTTCCGAAATATCGGGCGGTATGAAGAAGCGTGTGGGTATTGCTCGGGCTATTGCGCCCAACTGTACCTACCTATTCTGCGACGAACCAAACTCCGGCCTCGACCCGCTTACCAGCATCAAGATCGACGAACTCATCCACGAAATCACGCACGAGTACGGCATCACGACGGTTGTGGTAACCCACGACATGAACTCCGTAATCGAAATCGGCGACCATATCATTTTCCTCTATAAAGGCCAGAAGCTATGGGACGGCAACAAAGATGAAATCCTGAATGCCAAGGTTCCCGAACTCAAGGAATTCATCTTCAGCAGCAGCCTCGTACGCGCCGCCAAGAAAGTAGACGACGAAACTCACGGTGGCCTAGCCGCCGCTACCACCGACGAGGCTATCAACATTTAAACTTAGGCGTATCTCACCCCTTATATATGCAAAAGCCCTTACGTCTACATGAACGTAAGGGCTTTTGCATTTACTAAGCTTGCCACATGGACGAGGAAGAGTTTGTTCGTCATTCCTCCTTGCAATGATAAACTGGGTATTACCAGGCCTCTCGCTTCCGCAGCTCCGTGATATGAGCCAGATGATGGCGCCCGTGCCAGGCGTACAATACCAGCGCCTGATCCAGCGTAAACGTACGCTTGGAGCCAGGGTGGTAAAACGTGCGCTGCCATTGCGCGTCGGTGAGGTTGCGGAGTAGGAAGGTCCAACGGATATGCAGAGCCTCCAGCAGCGCCAGCGACACGGCTACGGGCGTTGCTTGGGTATCTTGCAGCTCGGCCCATAGTTGCTCTTCGTATGGGCGCACAGTGGGCACATCTTCCGTGAGAGCCAGCTTAAAGCGGGTGTAGCTATTAAGGTGAGAATCGGGCAGGTGATGGATCACTTGGCGCACCGTCCAGCCCTCAGGCCGATAGGGTGTGTCGAGCTGAACTGGAGATAGGCCTGTTACGGCCGCTCGTACCTGGTCAGAGAGCAGGGCAATCTGGGCGATGTAAGCGGTCCGGGCTCCCTTATCCAGCGTCTCATCCGGCAAAACAGGGTGACCAATGGGGTAGCGCAGGTCGGGGGCAGCGGTAGTCTCCATAAGTTGGGTGAAGAGGTGAATGAGCGGCAAAGTAACAACAACCCGGCAGCATAGCCTAGCCAGCGCGCCTAGCAACAGAAACGGCTTCCCTGGTTCAGAGAAGCCGTTTCTGTTGCTAGGCCAGTTGCCTTATCCGTTACGCTTGTTTAGCTCGTCGCGGATTTTGGCGGCCTTTTCATAATCTTCCTTTTCGAGGGCTTGAGCCAACATTTTAGTTAGCTCATCCAACGATACCTGCCCGCTAGGCTCGCGCTGCTCCACCTGGGGTGTAGCAGGGTCGCCGGGTGTGTCGTCATCATCCTCGTCCTCATCGTCGGTGTCCTCATCGGCGTTTTCGTCGAGATCAGACAAGATGATGCCGGCTTCGCTGAGTACGCTTTCCACCGTGAAGATGGGCACACCAAAGCGGAGGCCAATGGCAATAGCATCGGAAGGGCGCGAGTCCAGCTCGAACGTTGTGGCCCCATCAGAGCACACTATTTTCGAGTAGAACACGCCTTCTTTGAGGTCGGATATCAAGACCTCCAGCACTACCACGTGCACCTGCTCGGCAAATGACTTGAACAGGTCATGCGTGAGCGGCCGGTTCGGATTGATTTTCTCTATTTGAATGGCGATACTCTGCGCCTCAAACATGCCGATTATGATCGGCAAGCGCCGGTTGCCGGTCTTCTCACCCAAGATAAGGGCAAATGAACCAGACTGCGACTGGCTGGACGAGAGGCCCAGAATTTCGAGCTGAATTTTTTTCACCAGGGAACGTACTGATTTCTGAAGTATTAGACCTTGCCGTACTGTCTATACGAAAGTGCTAAGCAATTGACGAAAAAGCGAGTTTTTCGCGAATTAATAGCCTTTTAGTCGTAACAGAGTGGCCTAGCCCAGTTCCTTAACGGCCTGGGTTAGTTTGGGCAATACGTCAAATACGTCGCCTACGATGCCATAATCAGCAGCTTTGAAGAAAGGAGCCTCCGGATCTTTGTTGATTACCACGATAACCTTCGACGAGTTTACGCCGGCCAAGTGCTGGATAGCACCCGAGATTCCGCAGGCAATGTACAGGTTGGGCGACACGGTAATGCCGGTCTGGCCTACGTGCTCGTGGTGGGGGCGCCAGTCAACGTCCGACACGGGCTTAGAGCAAGCCGTGGCCGCGCCCAGTGCCTTGGCCAGGTCTTCGATGAGGTTCCAGTTCTCGGGGCCTTTCATGCCGCGGCCACCCGAAACCACTTTATCAGCTTCTGGCAGCAGTACGCCACCCGTCTGCTCCTGCATGATCACCTGCTTGGGAGCATCAGCAAAGTCTGCATCCGTTAGTTGAGCCGAGAACGACTCTACCTGAGCGGTTTTGCCGGCTTCGTGCAGCGCCTCGATAGAGTTTTTCTTCACGGCCAGAATCTTCCGCTCGCCGCTCAGTACTACATCAGCCAAGGCTTTGCCCGAGAAGGCACCGCGCTTCACCGTGAACTGGCCGCCGTCGTTCTTGGGCAGCTCTACCACGTTGGTAGCCAAGCTAGCCTGCAACCGCACCGACAGGCGCGAGCCTACGGCGGCGCCAATGTTGGAGTTAGCCAGTACAATAACTTTAGAATCTTCCTGCTGCGCGGCGGCAGCAATCAGCTTGGTATAGGCACCGTTCACAAAGTCCTTGAGGCGGGGCTCCGCGTCGTACAGCACTTTCGTGATGCCTTGCTCGCCCAGCTGGGCCAGGTTAGCTTCGGTGGCTTCACCTACGGCCACGGCTGTAGCTGTGGTGCCGAGCAGCTGAGCTACCTGGCTGCCATAAGAGGCCACTTCCAGCGAGGATTTCTTTACCTCACCGCCGTCACATTCAACAACAACTAGTACAGACATTATTCTGAGAGGTTAGATTATAGAGCTAAGAACTTAGATGGAATATTCCCACGGCCTCTGAGTGCAACCGGTAAGTGGTTGGCCTCAGACTAGGCTCTAAGTTCTAGAATCTCAATTCTGAGTTAGATTACTTTCGCTTCGTTGCGCAGAAGCTTAATCAGCTCGCCAGCGTTTTCAGCGGGAATGAGCTTCACGCCCTCCTTCTTGGGAGGCAAGGCATAGGTGGCCACCTCGGTGCGCGGAGCGTCACCTACGGGCTCCACTACTTTCAGGGGCTTAGTGCGGGCCGTCATGATGCCGCGCATGTTCGGAATGCGGGGCTCACACATGGGCTGCTGGCAAGAAGCCACGAAAGGCGTATTCACCTCCACAATTTCTTTGCCGCCTTCAATCTCACGCTCCAGGGTGGCGGTGTTACCACTCATGTCGAGCTTCATAGCGGGAGCAACCGTCGGGATGCCGAGCAGCTCGCCTACCATACCGTGCACCTGGAAGCCATTGTAGTCAATGCTTTCCTTGCCCATCAGAATCACATCATAACCGCCATCTTTGGCGATGCTGGCAATTTGCTGAGCCACAAAGAAGGCATCTTTGGGGTAAGCATTCACGCGGATAGCGTCGTCGGCACCAATGGCCAACGCTTTACGAATATTGGGCTCCGTATCGGCCTCACCTACGTTCAGTACCGTAACAGTACCGCCACCCTGAGCTTCCTTCAGCTCAATGGCGCGAGTGAGGGCATACTCATCCCAGGGATTAATAACGAATTGCACGCCGGCCTTGTTAAACTCCTTATTATCGGGCGTGAAGGCAATTTTAGTGGTCGTGTCGGGCACGTTGCTGATGCAAACGAGAAACTTCATCTACGGCTGCTTGTGGTGGAGGAGAAACTAGGGGAAAGTCCCAAATTTGGGGCGAAGATACTGAAAATACTACCTGATGGAAACCACGCCAAGCCGCTTACAACAACTGCTCGCCTTCTACGAAGACGACCCAAATGATCCGTTTACCATTTACGCCATTGCCACGGAATACCGCGAAACGGAGCCAAAAAGGGCCATGGAGTACTATAATAAGCTGCTTGCCGAGCATCCGGACTACGTGGGCACTTACTACCACGCCGGCAAGATGCTAGAGTACTTACAGAAGCCTGATGAAGCAGAAAAAGTTTACCGTCTAGGCCTATCCGTTGCCCGCCGGGCCGGACAATTGCATGCAGCCAGCGAGTTACAGCAAGCCTTAAATCAGTGCCTAGGCCTCGATTACGAGGATGACTAGACCTTTTGGGCTGCTGAACAGCATGCACATGAAGTAACCACTCACTCTGCATTACTGGCAGCAAGAAGTATTTCAGGAATCTTGACATACTTCTTGCGGCTTCGGTCTTGACTTTATTTTGCTTTTACCCCTATATGAAACTCCTACTCGTTGAGGACGAACCCAAAGTTTCCGCCTTTATCAAGCGAGGCTTGGAGGAAGAAGGATTTGAGGTAGAAGTGGCCTACGACGGACGCTTTGGTTTGCAGCTGGCCCTCTCCCACTCCTATGAGCTTATTATCCTCGACGTGATCTTGCCCCACCATAGTGGCCTAGAGGTGCTGGAGGCATTGCGCAAGCACGATCAGCAAACCCCCGTGCTAATGCTCACGGCTCTGGGTACTACCCAAGATAAGCTCCAGGGTTTTGGGGGCGGCGCCGACGATTACCTCGTGAAGCCCTTCGACTTTCCGGAGCTGGTGGCGCGAGTGCGGGCACTTACCCGGCGTCGTGGACAGCAGGTAAAAAGCTCCTTGCTCACCTTCGCCGACTTAACCCTCGATACGGCCGCCAAAACCGTTTCCCGCAATGGGCAACAGATTAAGCTTACGGCCCGTGAGTTTGGCCTGCTGGAGCTGTTTATGCGCCACCCCGGTCGGGTGCTCAGCCGAGCCGAAATTGCCAGCGATGTATGGGAGGAGTCGTTTGATGCTGGCTCTAACGTGGTTGATGTGTACGTGAACTACCTGCGCAACAAGGTGGATAAGGGTTACTCTCAGAAGCTCCTCCACACGGTAGTGGGCATGGGCTACGTGTTGCGGGCCCAAGAGTAAAGTGGTGAAAGGGGAAATTGTGAAGTTGCCGTTTTACTGGCCTAGTCTCGCATATAACGTGGTCTAGACCTCTCCAATACCTCATTGTACTCCTTCACACCCTCACCTTCCATTACTTCGCCGTCTTTCACCACTTCACAATTTCTCCCCTAATATGACCATCCGTAACCGCCTGACGTGGCTCTTTCTGGGGTTGGTAGCGTTTATTCTGTTAGCGGCCATGTCGGTGGTATATATCCTGCAGGCCGACTACACGCATGAGGAGTTTCACCAGCGCCTGCGCGACCGGGCCGAGGTGACGGGGTACGTGTTTCTGGAACAAGATGAGTTGCGAGCCGATGCCTTCCGGGCCTTCCAACACCGCTACTTGCGGACCCTAACCGGAGAGGTGCTGCAGATTTATAACTCCAAGCTAGAGCCGCGCTTTATTGAAGAAGACCAGCGCATCAAGATTCCGGAGAACATCTTGACGCGCATTTTGGTGGAGAAGGAAGTGTACTTCGATCTGGGGCCCCGCCAGGCCGTTGGCCTCTTCTATAATGATAACCAAGGCGAGTACATTATTGTAGCTGCGGCCATAAACCACTCAGGGGCAGCGCGGCTCAAGTACTTGGCTACTATTCTGTTCAGCATTTTTGTGCTGAGCCTAGTGGTTATTTACGTAGCAGGGCGAGTATTTGCAGGGCGGGCGCTGGCCCCCATTGCCGCCGTTAACGACCAAGTGGACCGCATCACGGCGCAGGATCTGCACCTGCGTGTGAATGAGCAGCTCAGTAACGAGCAAGACGAGCTAACGCGCCTGGCCCACACCTTTAACCGTATGCTGGAGCGCCTGGAGGATGGATTTGAAACCCAGCGGACCTTCGTAAGCAACGCCTCCCACGAGCTGCGCACCCCTCTCACAGCTACCATTGGTGAAATTCAGGTGCTATTGACCCGCGAGCGGACTATTGCGTCCTACCAGGAAGGGCTGGCCTCGGTACTGCACGAACTTCAACAACTTAAGTCCTTAATCAACAACTTACTGGAGCTCACGCAGGCCAGCACGGGCAGCGCGACGGGTGATAATATTCGGCTAGATGAGTTGCTCTGGGAGGCCCGAGAAGCAGTAGCGCCCGACCAGCGGCGGCGGTTAAAGATTACACTGAATGAGCTACCCGAAGACCCTAGCTACCTGGAAATACACGGAAATCGGCAGCTGCTGGGCCGGGCTATTACCAACCTGCTTGATAACGCTCTTAAATATTCGGGGCCCGATAAACCGGTGCTAATCAACTTTTCACATCGGGATGGTCACAACTACCTCCGGGTTGAAGACCACGGTATTGGTATTGGGGAGAAAGAGTTACCACAAATCTTCCAGCCCTTCTTCCGGGCCGATAATGCCCGCGGCGTAACGGGGCATGGTGTAGGCCTGCCCTTAGCACGCCGAATCCTGGAATTGCACGGCGGAACGTTACGCATCACTTCCCAGCTAGGCCAGGGCACAGTGGCCGAAGTAATCTTCTAACACGGGCAGCGTGGCCTAGCCCGCTGATTTTTTCGATGGCTCTGAAGGACGGTGAGGCTGGGGCGCTACTCGGCGATTAGGGAGGTATTTCGATAGATAAATACAGGGTTTTCCAGATTCTAATCGGTTTCTAATCCACTTCTAACGGAGCTCTAATATGCGGGCCGTAAGCTTGTGCAGTTTACCCCTGCAGCCTATGATCCGCTTACTTCGTCTTACGTCTCTTTTCTTCCTTCCCTTTAGCTTAGGCAGCTGTTCTGAAGAAGAACAAGTAGTTCCTCCGCAGGCTGCAGCTCCCGCTGGTTTGTCGGCCGCCATGCTGGCTCACTTGGAGACCGATAGTGTGCGGTTGACCCCAGTTCGCGTTGATTTGCATCTGGAGGGCCGGGTAGTGCCGGATGCTGACCGCACTACGGCCGTTTTTCCGCTGGTGGGTGGAGTGATAGAAAAGGTGCCCGTATCGCTCGGCGACCGGGTGGAGCGCGGTCAAGTATTGGCTATTATTCGCAGTACGCACATGGCGGAGCTGGCACAGCAGCGCACCGAAGCCGAGGTAAACTTGAGTACTGCTAAGCAGCGGCTGGCAACAGTACATGACATGCACACTAGTGCCATGGCCTCGGCGCAGGAGCTGGCGCTAGCCCGAGCTGCCCTGCAAAAAGCTCAGGATGAGCTTACCCGCCTGCGCCGCCAAACGGAAGTATATGGTCCTGAAGGTGGGCGCTACGTTCTGCGGGCGCCGCAAGCCGGCATTATCACGGAAAAGAAGGCTGCCGAGGGCATGCAATTTTCGCCGGAGCAGGTGGGAAATCTCTTCACCCTCGCCGACCTACGCGATGTTTGGGTGTTAGCCGATGTATTTCAATCCGACATAGAAAAGGTGCGCACTGGCCTACCGGTAGAAGTACGCACCCTAAGCTACCCCGACCAAGTATTTACAGGCCAGGTAGATCGGGTATTTAACCTACTGAATCCAGAGAGCAAAACCATGCAGGTTCGCGTACGGCTTCCTAACCCCAATCACCAACTCAAACCGGGTATGTATGCCCGCCTGCGCCTCCAAAATACGTCTGCAGAGCAGTTGCCCGCCGTACCCTCTACGAGCTTGGTATTCGCCAACGGGCAGCGCTATGCTCTGGTGGTACAGCAAGGGAAAGCCGTTGAAACGCGCCCAGTGGCTGTGCACTATTCTTCGGGCGGCCTCAGCTACTTACGCAGTGGCCTAGAGCCCGGCGAGCAGGTTATTAGCAGTAACCCTTTGCTGTTGTACAAAGAGCTGAACGACTAAGCACGCGTTGCTTTCCTCTTGCACAACCCGTGTATTCTGTTCGTTTCCTGGGCAGACTGCACGGGTTGTTTTAGTACTAGTACTGGCCAGGCGGCGGCATGTACAGAGCAGCGTGAAAGTATTTGGGAGAATTGCGGGTTGCTAACTACCCAAAAAGGTGCTTCTGCAGGGTTTAAATGGTCTTTCGCCAAAAATATTGATGTTCTAATGTGTTTCTAATTTACCTCTAATTCTCCCCTAATACCGCCACAGTACACTTGCATATCCCTACATCGAAACCAGGATATGCAACGCTTCTTTTGGGCACTGACGGCACTGCTGCTGCTAGGCTCTACCACTCAGACCAAGGCCGCTCCCCTCAGCGCCGATACTGTACGGCTCACCCTCACGGAGGCGGAGCAGCGCTTCACTCAGAACAACCTGAACCTGCTGGCCCAGCGCTACAACGTATCAGCGGCCCAAGCCCAGATTTTGCAGGCGAAGCTGTGGGACAACCCCACCATTTCACTTGAGCAGAACACCTATAACCCCCAAACGCACCGGGTGCTGGATGTTACCAAAACGGGTAACTCCATAGTGCAAGTGCAGCAGCTATTTGCCATTGCGGGTCGCCGCAAGGCCGCTACCAACGTGGCGCAGCAAAACACGCTGGTAGAGCAGTTCAACTTTGAGGACCTGCTGCGGACCCTCCGCTACCAGCTGCGTAGCACGTACTACGACCTTTATTACAAGCAGCAGAGCGTAGGCGTGTATGACAAGGAAGTGGCCAGCTTCCAGCGTACCGTAAACCTGTACCAGGGCCAGTACGACAAGGGCAATATTGCCCTCAAGGAAGTTATTCGCCTCAAAGCCTTCCTGTTTCAACTGCGCAACGAGCGGCAAGCCCTCCTCAACGACATTGCTTCCGAGCAGGCCGACCTGCGCATTCTAATGCGCGACACCAGCGGGGCCTATTACATCCCTACGGCTGATCAGCAACGCCTGAAAGCCCTGACGCTGACCGGCCGCACTGAGGAGCAGCTCATTGACTCTGCCCAAGTAAACCGGGCCGACCTAAAGGCGCGCCAGGCCACTGTGCAGCAGCAAACCCAAAACCTGCGCTACCAGCGCGCCTTGGCTACTCCTGACCTGGCCGTTGGCTACGTGTACGACCGCGCCGGTAACTACATCCAGAACTACAACGCCGTGACGCTGGGCATTGCCGTGCCCATTTTCAACCGCAACCAGGGCAACATCAGGTCGGCGCAGAACCAGATTGAGGTGAGCAAGGCCCAGCTAAGCCAGCAGCAGCTCGTGGTGCAGAACGATGTGCAGGAAGCGTGGCGCCAGGCCCGCCAAACCGACCAGCTTTTCCAGAGCGCCGACCGCGAAACTGGTGACTTCGACCGCCTCATGAAGGGCATTGATGAGAGCTACGCCAAGCGCAACCTCACCATCGTGGAGTTCCTGGACTTCTACGAAAGCTACAAGAACAACCTCGTGCAGCTCAATGATCTGCGGGCCAGCCGCGTGCGAGCTTTTGAACAACTCAACTACGCCGTGGGCCGCCCGGTGTTCAACGCCCAGTAATCATGCGCTCCACTTCCCCAACATCCTCCCCTACTTATTTCTCTGCTTTCAACATGCCCCGCTTTGCCACCCTGGCCACGTCGCTGGCCCTCCCGCTCGCCCTGGGATTGGCGAGCTGCTCAAAAACTGAAGAAGCCGATGCCCCACAGAAAGCGGAAGCCGGCTTCACAATGTCGGACCAGATGCTGCGCGAGCTAAAGATTGACACGGTGCACGCCACGCCCGTGCGCAACGAGCTGGTTCTTTCCGGCCAGATTGCTTCTGATGGCGACAAAACCGTGAAAGTGTACCCGTTGGTGGGCGGCGTGGTGGAGCAGCTAACCGTTGAGCTCGGTGACCACGTTACCAAGGGCCAGGTGCTGGCCGTGATCAAAAGCGGCGAGATTGCCGACCTCCAGAACCAAAGCAGCAGCGCCGGCACCGACCTCGACATTGCCCGCAAAAACCTCTCGGTGCTGGAAGACCAGTACGCGGCAGGCCTAGCCTCGGAGCGCGATGTGAGCCTGGCCCGCCAAGAGCTGCGCAAAGCCCAAGGCAACGTGGGTAAGAGCCGTAAGCAACTGGGAGTATATGGCGTATCGGCCGATGGCACCTACACGCTGCGGGCACCTATTTCGGGCTTCATCACGGAAAAAAACGTGACTGACCACATGCAGTTCAATGCTGACAATGTGGGCAACCTCTTCACCGTCAGCAACCTCGACGACGTGTGGATACTGGCCAACGTGTTCGAGTCGGACATTGCCAAGGTGAAGGAAGGTTACGCAGCCGATGTAACCACCCTCTCCTACCCCGATAAGCACTTCACCGGCCGCATCGATAAGGTATTCAACGTGCTTGACCCGGAGAGTAAGGTGATGAAAGTGCGGGTGCGGCTCAATAACCCCGGCTACCTGCTCAAGCCCGAGATGTACGCCCAAATCAAAGTAGAAAACACCGAAAGCAACAAAATGCTGGCTGTCCCCGCCAAGTGCGTGGTGTTCGACAAGGACCGCAACTTCGTGATGGTGTTCAAGGACCGGAACCACGTGGAAACCCGCGAAGTGCAAATCGCCAAAACTGTGGGCGACGTGAGCTACGTGCAGTCGGGCCTGAAAGACGGTGAACATATCATTGCCCAAAACCAACTGCTGGTCTACGACGAGCTGAACGACTAGCAATAGCCGTTTCCCGCAACTACCCAAGCCACATCAGCTGTGCTTTACTATCGCTTCTAGCTTCTCAGTAAGCCATGAATAAATTCATCCAGGGCATCATTGCCTTTTCGCTCAAAAATCGGGGCTTCGTATTCCTGATGACCCTCGTAACCATCATTGCTGGGGTAATGAGCTACCGGAACACGCCCATCGAGGCCTTTCCGGACGTAACCAACACTGAAATCACCATTATTACGCAGTGGCCTGGCCGCTCGGCAGAGGAGATTGAGAAGTTCGTGACGGCGCCGATTGAAATTGCCCTTAACCCGGTGCAGAAGAAAACGAGCATCCGCTCCACTACCCTCTTTGGGTTGTCGGTAGTGAAGGTAATTTTCGACGATGGCGTGGACGATGCCTTTGCCCGCGTGCAGGTAAACAACCTGCTCTCCCAGGCCGACCTGCCCGAGGGTGCTGACCCCGACGTGCAGCCTCCCTACGGCCCCACCGGCGAAATCTTCCGCTACACGCTCAAAAGCAAGAACAAAACCACCCGCGAGCTGAAAACGCTGCAAGACTGGGTGGTGGAGCGCAACCTGAAAGCCGTACCCGGCGTGGCCGATGTAAATAGCTTCGGCGGCGAGGTGAAGGACTACGAAATCAGCGTAAACCCCGGCAAGCTCCAGGACCTGGGCCTCACCCCCTTAGATCTGTACAACGCCATTCAGCGCTCCAACATCAATGTGGGCGGCGACGTGATCAACCAGGGCCAGCAGAACTATGTGGTGCGCGGTATAGGCCTACTGAACAACATCTCCGATATCAATAACACCGTCATCAAAAACGTGAATGGGGCGCCCATTCTGGTGAAGGATGTGGCCATTGTGCACGAGTCGGCGCTGCCGAAGCTGGGCCGCGTGGGCCGGGGCCTGAACGACGACGTGCTGGAAGGCATAGTGGTGATGCGCAAAGGCGAAAACCCCTCGGAAGTTATTGCCCGCCTAAAGGATAAGGTAGCCGATCTGAATGACAAGATTCTGCCGTCGGACGTGAAAATCCAGACCTTCTACGACCGGCAGCAGCTCATTGACTTCTCCACCGAAACGGTAATCCATAACCTGCTGGAAGGCATAATTCTGGTAACGGTTATCGTGTTCGTATTCATGGCCGACTGGCGCACCACCGTCATCGTGTCGGTTATCATTCCGCTGGCGCTGCTGTTTGCCTTCATCTGCCTGCGGTTGAAGGGTATGTCGGCCAACCTGCTGAGCATGGGCGCCATTGACTTCGGTATTATCATCGACGGGGCCGTGGTGATGGTGGAAGGGCTCTTTGTAGCCCTCGACCACAAAGCCCACAAAGTAGGCATGGAGCGCTTCAACAAGCTCGCCAAGCTAGGCCTCATCAAGAAGACTGGCCGCGACATGGGCAAGGCTATCTTCTTCTCCAAGGCCATCATCATCACGGCCCTGCTGCCCATCTTCTCCTTCGAGAAAGTAGAAGGCAAAGTATTCTCGCCCCTGGCTTGGACACTGGGCTTTGCTCTGCTGGGTGCCCTAATTTTCACGCTCACGCTGGTGCCGGTGCTCACCTCGCTGCTTCTCAAGAAGAATGTAGTGGAGAAGGATAACTTCTTCGTGCGCGCTATTAACCGCGGGGCGCAGCGCTTCTTTGCCTTCACCTACGCCCGTAAAACTGCCAGCCTATTGGTGGCTACAGTAGCAGTAGTGCTGGGCATGGGTGCCTTCCACTTCCTGGGCTCTGAGTTCTTGCCCGAGCTTAACGAAGGCTCTATCTATGTGCGGGCTCAGTTACCGCTGAGCATCTCCCTGGATGAGAGCAACAAGCTGTGCAACGAGATGCGCCGGGTGTTCCTGTCGTTCCCGGAAGTGGGCGACGTAGTAAGCCAGACCGGTCGCCCCAACGATGGCACCGACCCCACCGGCTTCTACAACAACGAGTTCTTGGTGCAGCTCAAGCACACTCCTGAGGTGGAGGCTGAGATGAAGCATAAGGATAAGCGCGAAGCCCTGATTGAGCACATGAAGGAGAAGCTCAACCGCTTCCCCGGTGTAGACTTCAACTTCTCCCAGCCCATCACCGACAACGTGGAGGAAGCTGCCTCGGGCGTTAAAGGCTCTATTGCCGTGAAGATTTACGGCACCGACCTGAAACTAATGGAGGAAAAAGGCCGCCAGGTGTATGGCATCCTGAAAAACATCAAGGGCATTGATGACCTGGGCGTGCTGCGTAACATTGGGCAGCCAGAGCTGCACGTAGAGCTGGATGAAGGCCGCATGGCCAGCTACGGCGTGAGCAAGGCCGACGCTAATGCGGTGCTGGAAATGGCCGTGGGCGGCAAGCAAGCCTCCCAGATGTACGAGGGTGAGCGGAAATTCCCCATCCGGGTGCGCTACCAAGAGCAGTTCCGTCAGAGCCCCCAGGAAATTGCAGCTCTCATGGTGCCCACACAAAACGGCAAAACAATTCCACTCTCTGAAATTGCCAAAATAGAGGAGGTAAACGGCCCTTCGCTCATCTACCGCGACGACAACCAGCGCTTTGCCGCCGTGAAGTTCTCCATCCGGGGCCGCGACATGGGCAGCACCATTGAGGAAGCCCAGAAGAAAGTAAACCAAGTGGTAAGCCTGCCGAAAGGCTACACCATGAAGTGGACGGGCGACTTTGAAAACCAGCGCCGCGCTACCCAGCGCCTAGGCCAGGTAGTACCCGTTTCGCTGGCCCTGATTTTCTTCATCCTGTTCATTTTGTTTGGGAATCTGAAGGATGCAGGCCTAGTGCTGCTGAACGTGCCCTTTGCCATCATTGGGGGCATTGCGGCCCTACTCATCACGCACACCAACTTCAGTATTTCGGCCGGTATTGGTTTCATTGCTCTGTTTGGTATCTGTATCCAGAATGGTGTAATCCTGATATCAGTGTTCAAGCAGAATATGCTTCGGAAGATGAGCCTCGACCGCAGTATTGCCGATGGCGTAACCAGCCGGGTGCGCCCCGTGGTGATGACGGCCCTGATGGCTACTATTGGCCTAATGCCCGCCGCCATCAGTACCGGCATTGGCTCCGAAACCTCTAAGCCGCTGGCTATTGTAGTAATTGGCGGACTGATAACGGGTACCATCCTGACCCTGTTCATCTTCCCCTTGATCTTCGAACGCACCTACCGCGCCCAGCACACTCACTACGGCGACGATCCTACGCTGCACCCCGAGCGGCACCATGAGCCAGCACTAGCCCACTAAGCTACAAACTAAGGCCCAGCCCTTTACTGAGTCCTTATCTGAGTCTGCACAAACGCTTCGGCCACCGGTCGGAGCGTTTGTGTTTCTATACGTAGCTCAGTGTAAGCACTGACGGCGCAAACCTCCACGATGCTGGTGTACTTGTACTCAAGGCACAACCCTGTAGCCAAGCGGTTTGCTGCCAGTTCCCTGCCTTTTGTTGGTTGGGGCAGAGTGGCCTAGGCCACCCTATTCATCCTGTTTCGCCTTGATGCTAGTTGGACCAACCTATCAAATCACAGCTTTTGACCGTGTCGATTTTAGCATTGGTTAAAAGAAAGGTGTAGCTCGGCGCGGACCTTTGCCTCCACACTTTCTCTTTTGCTATGCAGTGGTTGTTTTTAGTACTAGCTGGCTTGGCCGAGGTTGCCTTTACGTTCTGCTTGGGCAAAGCTAAACAGGCTGTTGGCGCCGAAGCCATTAGCTGGTATTTGGGTTTTGGAGGCTGCTCAGCCTTGAGTTTTTATTTACTCAACCTCAGCCTAGCGCAAATACCCCTGGGTACGGCCTATGCAGTCTGGACGGGTATTGGGGCCGTAGGCACGGCCGCGTTGGGCATATTCGTGTTTGGCGACCCGCTGACTGGGCCGCGTCTTTTCTTTCTCAGCACGCTCATTGGGTCGGTACTGGGGCTGAAAGTCGTGTCGTCCTGAGTTGAGTAGTTACTTCAGTTTAGTGCGCACGCGGCTCAGCGTTACCTGTGTAATGCCCAAGTACGACGCAATGTGGCCTAGCGCCACCCGCTGCACTAAGTGCGGGTTTTGTTCAAGCAGCTCGGCATAGCGTTCTTCCGCAGTGCGAAACTGCCGCGCAATGAGTTGCTGCTCCGTTTGCAGCCACACCCGCTCTACCATTACCCGGCCCCAATTGGCTACGTGCACATCTGTGTGGTACAGCTGCTGAAGTGCGTGCGTGTTGATCCGGAACAGACCGCTGTCTTCTAGCAATTCAATGGTTTCGTAGCTCACCGCTTGCTCAGTATAGCCGCGAATAGAGACTAGTACTGCACCTACTGAGGAAAACCAGAAGGTCACTTCCCGATCTGCCCGCCGGGCGAAGGCCCGGGCAAGCCCCCGCTGCACCACGTAGATGTGCTGAGCAAGTTGGTCATCACGGAATAAGGTGGTGCCCTGCGGCAATTCTACATATTCTGCCAAGGCCAATACTTTGTCGAGAGAGGCAACCGGCAACGGATACGTGGTTTGCAGGATTTCTGAGAGGGTCATGGGCTGCAGTGCAAGGGCAAAAATTACCGAATATCCCACGAACAAGAGTGCCATTGGCAATTTACCCGATGAGTGTAGCTCAACTTCCTACCAGAACATATCATAACAACATGGAACATGTCTCCCTGCGAAAAGCCTCTCTGTGCGACGTTATTTCATTGCAACAGATTGGCCGTCAAACCTTCCAGGAAACATTTGCCGCCAGCAATTCAGAAGATAATATGAGGGCATATCTGGAAGAAGGATTTTCAGCCGCAAAGCTGACGGCCGAGCTGCAGAACCCTGAGTCAACGTTTTATCTAGCTGAGTTGAACAGCACGGTTATTGGCTACTTGAAAGTCAATACTGGGGCGGCGCAAACGGAGCAGCAAAGCGCTGCTAGCCTGGAAATTGAGCGTATTTATGTATTGCAGGCCTACCACGGCAAAAAGGTAGGGCAGGTGCTGTATGAGCAAGCAATGCAACTAGCTACGCAAGCCCAAGTTGACTTCGTGTGGTTGGGCGTGTGGGAGCAAAACGCACAAGCCATTCGGTTTTACCAGAAAAATGGTTTCGACGAGTTTGATAAGCACGTATTTCAGCTGGGTGACGACGCACAGATCGATATCTTAATGAAAAGAACCTTGACAAGTGCTGCTTGAGTAACCAGCCGGCAATTTCATGGCTCAACTCCGTTTTGCGCCCACCTCTACGGCACTACAAGCTTTCTTAAACCCCAGTTACTTAGCAATATACTGTAGCGCTACAATTCTAGGCTTATCCCTATCTTGAATAGGCATCAAGCCCAATCGTGGTGTTTCTCAGCTCAATATCCTTCAATGCCTCAGCAACCTACCTCCTGGCCAGCCTTGCCCGCGTCTGAATGGGCCGACACGATGGCTACTTTACACATGTGGACGCAGATTGTAGGCAAGATTCGGCTGGCGCAAACGCCGCTGGTAAACCATTGGTGGAACGTACCGCTCTACGTTACGGCCCGGGGCCTCACCACTTCGGCCATGCCATATGAGGAGCGCAGCTTTCAGATAGACTTCGACTTTCTCGCCCACGAGCTTGTCATCAGCTGCAGCGACGGCGCCGAGCGTCGTTTGGCCTTGCAGCCACGTTCCGTGGCGGCGTTCTATCGGGAGGTGATGGAGCTGCTAAGCCAGTTGGGTATCACTGTCAAGATTTGGCCCGTGCCGGTGGAGCTAGAACACCCCATTCCATTTTTGGAGGATGAGCAGCATGCCAGCTACGCCCCCGAGGCTGCTCAGCGGTTTTGGCGCAGCCTTACCCTGATTGCCCCAGTTTTGGAGTCGTTTCGGGCGCAGTTCATGGGCAAGTGCAGCCCCGTTCATTTCTTCTGGGGCAGCTTCGACTTAGCGGTTACGCGCTTTTCCGGCCGCTCTGCTCCACCCCGCGAGGGCGCCGATTCTATTACCCTAGAGGCCTACTCGCATGAGGTCATCAGCCACGGCTTTTGGCCGGGCGGCAATGGGCAGGAAGCCGCTTTCTATGCGTACTCGGCACCTGCCCCAGCTGGCTTCGCAGAAGCGCCGGTGCAGCCCGCGGAGGCCTATTATAGCCCGGAGCTGGGGGAGTTTTTACTGCCCTACGCTGCAGTACGCCAAGCGCCAGACCCGGCAGCATATCTCCGCCAGTTCCTGCAAAGCACATATGACGCCGGCGCCACGCTAGGTCACTGGAATCGGGCTGAGCTGGAGAGGCACTCGGCGTAAGGCTCGCCCTCGCTCCGGTTAAGAACTTGGGGCTGGCAGCGACTAGGAAATCAGGGCAATTGGCTGCAGGTTCTGTGCTAAAAAGTTTGCAACTAGCAGCCTAATCCTATCTATCCTTTCATGACCAAAGCTTTCCTGCTAGGCCTAGGCCTGCTGGGCGCAGTTCCGGCCTTTGCCCAAAGCCCGGCGGCCCGCCCCGACTCGGCTGCTCTGCTCCCCTACCGCGAATCAGCCCGTAAAATCAACGCCTTGGTGCACACCAAACTCGATGTGCGCTTTGACTACGCCAAGCGCTACCTCTACGGCCGCGAGTGGGTAACCCTGCAGCCAGTGGCCTACGCCACCGACTCTCTGCGCCTCGATGCCAAGGGCATGGATATTAAGTCGGTGACGATGGTAAATGGCAACGATGCCAAGACCCTGCGTTTCGACTATAACCAGGAGCAGATGCTCGTGCATCTGGACAAGCTTTACGCACCCGGCCAGCAGTACACCGTGTACATTGAGTACACGGCCAAGCCCGACGAGCTGAAAGTGAAAGGCAGCGCCGCCATCTCGGATGCCAAGGGCCTGTACTTCATCAACCCCGATAGCACGGAGGCCGGCAAGCCCCGCCAGATCTGGACCCAGGGCGAGACGGAAGGCTCATCGGCTTGGTTTCCGACCATTGACCGGCCCAACCAGAAAACCACGGCGGAAATTAGCATGACGGTGCCTGCGCGCTATGTCACGCTCAGCAACGGTCGCCTCGACTCGCAGAAGCCTAACAACGACGGCACCCGCACCGATACCTGGAAGCAGGAGCTGCCCCACTCGCCCTACCTGTTTATGATGGCGGTGGGCGATTTTAAAATTGCCAAAGACACGTGGCGCGGCAAGGAAGTGAGCTACTATCTCGAGCCCAAGTACGCCCCCTTCGCCAAGCAGATTTTCGGCAACACACCCGAAATGCTGGAGTTCTTCTCCCAGCGACTCGGTGTAGACTACGCCTGGAACAAGTACGCTCAAATTGTGGTGCGCGATTACGTGAGCGGCGCCATGGAGAACACCTCGGCTACGCTGCACGGCGACTTCCTGCAGAAGGACGCCCGTGAACTGCTAGATGCCGAGTACGCCAACGGAGAATCGGTTATTGCGCACGAGCTGTTTCACCAATGGTTTGGTGATTTGGTAACGGCCGAAAGCTGGAGCAACCTCACGGTGAACGAGTCATTCGCCGACTTCAGCGAGGCGCTCTGGGCCGAGCACAAATACGGTCAGGATGCTGCCGATGCGCACGCCTATATGAACATGCGCAACTACCTGCGCAGCCCGGCTGATGCGCAGAAAACCCTGGTGCGCTTCCATTATGCCGATAAGGAAGACATGTTCGATCTGGTAAGCTACCAGAAAGGTGGTCAGATTTTGAACATGCTCCGCAGCTACCTTGGCGACGACGTATTCTTCGCGGGCCTGAAAAAGTATCTCACCGATAACCGCTTTGGCAATGGTGAAGCGCACCAGCTACGCCTAGCATTAGAAGCCACCTCGGGCCAAGACCTGAACTGGTTCTTCAACCAGTGGTACTTCAGCCCGGGCCACCCAGTGGTAAGCATTGATTACGGTTGGGATGCCGCCCGCAAGGAGCAAACCGTAACCATCAAGCAAAACCAGCCCGGCCAGGTATTCCAGTTGCCGCTGACCGTTGATCTGTACGTGAACGGCAAGCCGCAGCGCCACACCGCCATGCTGCGCCAGCGCACCGAAACGCTCCGCTTTGCTGCGGCCAGCAAGCCTACTCTAGTGAACGTAGATGCTGAGAAGGTGCTGCTGTGGCAGAAAACAGATAATAAGCCTTTTGAGGAGTTCGTGTACCAGTACAAGAACGCGCCCCGCTTCGTTGACCGCCGCGAAGCAGTGGCTGCTGCCGCTACTCGCCCGACTACGGATGCTGCCGCTCGGGCCCTGCTTATTTCTGCCCTCAATGACAAGTACAGTGGCCTACGCCAGACGGCAATAGCGGGTCTTAAACTAGATGACAAAGCCGTGCAGAAAGCCGCCGCGCCGGTGCTTCGGCGTCAGCTAGCTCAAGAGAAGAACACCAATACGCAGGCCGCTATCCTGACTGCTCTCGCTCAGATGAAGGACAAGAAGGACGAGAAGCTGTTTACACAGTCACTCAACAGCCAGTCGTACTCGGTGCAGGGTGCTGCGCTGCGCGGCTTGGCCTCGGTGCAGCCTGCCAAGGCTCTGGCCCGCGCCAAAGCACTACAGAACGATACCCACGGCGCTATCAGCAACGCCGTGGCCAGCGTGTACGGCCAGTACGGCGATGCCAGCACCTGGACGTATTTGCGTGACCGGTTTGATGCGGCCGGCGTGCAAGGCAAATTCAACATGCTGGAGAGCATGGCCGATTTCATGACCCGTCTCAACGATGCTACGGTACTGCGCGAGGGTGTGGAGCGGATGCAAAAGCTAGCCGTAGAGTACAAGAAGTATGGCGTTGATGAGCCCATTCTTGGGCTACTCGATAAGGTAAGCAAAGGCAAGCCCGCTGATCAGCAAGCTACCGTTCAGCAAGCCATGCAAGCCATTAAGCAGGCCCCCTAGGCCAGTATACTTTCTTGGCTTTTTCAAAAGAGACCCAGCGTAGCCGGGTCTCTTTTTTTGTCTCTAATGCCCTAATAAGCGGCTGTTTGAGCCTTAACTAGCTTATTTGCGCTGCTACGGCAATTAAGCATATAGGTTTCACGCTATTGCGAAAAATTGAACTTTAAAAGTGAGTAGTGTGTCGGGCATAAATGAGAAAGACCATCCTGCTGACCGCCGCCGGGCTTACGCTCGCTGGCCCGGCCCGCACCCTGGCCCAGACCACTGACTATCGGTTGGATAATGGCGACTCGCCATTTGTGCGCTTGATTCGCCCGGACCGTCCGGGCCAGACCATCACCACGAACATGCTTTATCCGGGCCAGTTTCAGCTTGAAACCGGCCTAAACAGCTACGACCGAACTAGCAGCGTGGGCTACGCCGGTCGTTCTGCCTGGGGCAACACGCTACGGGTGGGCTTCTTCAATCACATTGAGCTGCGCGCCACGCAGAATTATTTGCTTACTCCCGGCGGCGCTAGGCCACTCTCTAGCGAAGGAGCCCCAACCACTTATACCGGGCCAACTGGCTTTGCTCCACTCAACGTAGGTGCAAAGTTTCTGGCCTCCACGGTGCAGAACAGCCGCTCGCAGGTAGTAGTGCTCCTCGATATGAACCTGCGCAACGGCGACGCGAGCTTCGGGGAGAAGCAGTACGAACCGGGCGGGCGTCTGCTGGTGTCGCAGCAGATTGGGCAGCGCTTCGGGCTGGAAGGCAACTTTGGTTTCCGGCAGCGAGGCTTTAAGGCTGAGGGCACCAAGCAAGGGCAATACCTGACCACGTTGGCTCTGAATGGCCCGCTTACCGCCTCTAACCACTTGGGCTTCTTCGCCGAAACGTACGCAACCTGGCAGCGGCAGCAAGGTTGGCTACCAGGCGTAACCTCCGGCCTCTACTGGCGGCCCCTACCCGGCTTGCGCTTTGACGTGACGGCGGGCCACGGTCTAACCGGTGCTGCGGGCGGCTTTAACATTGGTGGCGGGTTGAGTGCCCGCTTCGGCAAGTAATAACCTACCCTACTAAAAGCCCTAGGCCACTCTACACGCTTGCGGTAGAGTGGCCTAGGGCTTTTATAGACGCTTGAAGGAGAGGCTTATTGCTTCACTTGCTCGGGCGCAATACGAGTAGGGGTTTGCTTACCGGAAATAATGCCAGCAGCACTGCGGCCAATGGCTGATATTACCGCCGTCATGTTCGCTAAATCCAGCGACTCTACCTCATCGTTTACGCTGTGGTACAGTTTGTCGGTCGGAATCTGGTCGGTGCTGATGGTGTGCGCAGGCACTCCCAGCCGAGCCAATGTGGCATTGTCGGAGCGGTAAAACAGGTTTTGTTCTGGGTAAGGGTCAGGTTCAAAACGAAAGACTGCGCCTTTTGTGCTTTCCTGCAGCAGCTTGCCAAAATCCGACTTATCAAAGCCAGTGATGAATGCGGTATTGGGTCCAAACTTGGCTTGTTTACCAATCATCTCAATATTGAACATAGCAACCACTTGCTTCGGGTCGAGCTGCTGTGAGAAATAACGGGCCCCAAAGCCCCCAATTTCTTCGGCGGCAAAGGCTACGAACACCAACGTGCGGGCATTGTCAGCTTTTTTCTTGAAATACTCAGCCAGCGCAACCACGGCGGTAGTACCACTCGCATCATCATCAGCCCCGTTGGCAATAGAGTCACCTTGGACCGCCGGGATGATGCCCAAATGATCATAATGGCCACTGAATACTACCTGCTCGGCGGCCTTGCTAGCATCTTTGCCAGGTAATACGCCTACCACATTGCGCAACTCTACCGTCCGGATAGTGGTAGTAGCGGCCACCCGGAATTTTACGGGCGCAGGTGGCGGGGTTCCTAGCACAACCAGGGTTGTAAACTCAGCTGGCTTATCGACCCGCAAACCGCCCCGCTTCACGTACCCAGCCAGACGATTGAAGTTGGTAGCCTGGCTAGGATCCACGAACACAATGCTATTCTCGCGAGGATCTAGTAGTGGCCGTACTTCTCGCATGAGGTTGCCATCGGCAGCCACGGTAATAATTTTAGGGGCTGGTTCGTCAGAATCCGTCCAGTTCAGGTGAGGTTTGCCAGAAATCAACAACACCTTATCGGGGGTGATATTAGTGCCGTTTATGTTCACAAACGCCGCCGTACGCACTTCATACGTCGGAAACGATTGCGCATAACTACTAAGGCCTGAGATAGGCTCTAGGCCTATACGTTGAAATTCACTAGCCAGAAAATCCGCTGCCTTTTGGGCGCCTGGTTTTCCTGATGCTCTCCCTTGCATATCATCTGCGGCAAGGGTGCGTAACACCCGTTCAACGGTAGCCGGCGCTACTCCTGGAGCAGGCATAGCAACCGTTTTCCGCTGCCCCAGCGCAGTTTGCGTACAATAGAATAAAAGGGAGATAAAAAGGAAAGTTTTCATGGCCTAATGTAGCCATTTTGTCCTATTCCAAGCTAGTGCTACATGTGCTTCCCGCATCATTTTTCAGACCGGATTTGCATTTTTGTTGTACCCTACTCGCCCACCTTATGCAATTAGCTCGCTCTTTTCTCTTCACCGGCTTCATTCTCAGCTTTTTACTTGGCTCATGCCAGCCAAAGCTTACTCCTGCCATTTCAAGTCCTACTCCACCACCCGCCACTCTCCATACCACCCGCTGGATGCTCTACTGCCTAGAGGCTCAACCCGTAGCGGCTAATCCAGAACGGGAAATGTACCTGCAGCTGAGCGCCACTGAAACTCAGGCCGAAGGACAGGCAGGGTGTAACCAATTCCGAGGTTCTTTCACATTGCCCTCAGAGGGCAAACTCCATTTCGGATCGCTACTCTCTACCAAAATGGCCTGTCCCGAGCTAGCCCTGGAAAACCGATTTCTAAACATACTCAGCACTACCCGCTCCTACCGCATCAGTGGAGACACATTACGCTTTTACAGCGAAACCACTGTAGCTCCTGTGGCCGTTTTCTTGGCAAGCAAATAAGGAGAAAGCTGCTCCCTTCACAAGGGAGCAGCTTTCTCCTTATTTGCTTGCCAAGAAAACTATCTCCTTGCTATTAGTTGAAATGCTGAAACTAACTCTTTTTCTGAACTAACTATTACGCTATTAGATAGGCCTGTAATGTTTACTACTCCTACTTGCTCAAGTGCTTTTTCAAGGCCTTTTCGGCTAAGCTTTACTGTCCCAGCCTTGCCATTAGAAGCAAAAACGTAGTACTCCGTTTTTGCCAAAATCTGGTCTGCATTGCTTCCTGTATTGTAGCTAACCTCCTGGGTGGCACGTGTCATATTTTTTTTAACGCGCTTTAGCAGAACAACTTCCTTTCCTTCGGATAGAACTTCAAAATATGCATCAACTATTTTAGAATCTTGAACAAAGCTATATCGTCTATATAATTTGTCGACTGGTTCCATTAAGGGCTTAAAGGTCATATCATGTAGTATAAACTCTTTTACAAGCCCAGAAGCCAATATTATTGAATCGCCTTCCTTCCGTAATGCTACCAGCTTATTTTCCATAATGTTATACTTGATCGGAACGTCTTTCATTACCTTATCACTTTGCAAGCGCAGGTCTGCCTTTTGCCAATATTGTGATAAAAATGGCGTGCCTTTTACACCTGAATAACGGTGATTAAAAATGTAATAAGTATCGTCAGCAGCATTATTAGCTATACGAAGTTGATCTACTGCTTGCTGCTCTTTGTTAGCCACAGCTGTGGCTTGAGCTTGTCCATAGCAGCGGAGACTTGTAGTATATAAGCTGCAGAATAATACCAAGTATAACTTGCTTCTTTTCATCATAGTCAATTTTGTCTTCCTTGCAATTAGATGTTTGATATACCTGAAGTTCGCTTTCGTATTTTGAGCACTATTTTTCATACGCTCATATATTAGCAATAGCGATTTTATCTCGCCGTAATATATAAAATAGTAACTACAGATGAGTGCTTTGCGAAGCTATTATAGTCTATTCATTACTTAGTCAAATGTATGTATCCTATTTTAAGCTAACGTCAGGACTAAGTCATCAGAGTTTACCAGGGTGCCTTCGCCGAGGTGCACCCCCTTTACTATAGTGTCTTCATTGGCCGTGATGGTGGTTTCCATTTTCATAGCCTCAATGATGAAGAGCGGCGCGTTACGCTTCACCTCTTCGCCATCTTTCACCAGCACGCGAGAGAGCATGCCCTGGAGCGGCGCCCCAATTTGTTTGGGGTTGGCCTTATCCACTTTGGCATTGTGCACGCGCACTACCTCCACGCTGTTGTCGCGGACTTCTACGTTGCGGGTTTGGCCATTGAGGTTAAAGAAGATAGTGCGGTTGCCGTCTTCGTTTACTGGCCCGATGGACTGCAGGCCTACGATGATGCTCTTGCCCTTGGCGATATCGATGATGGTTTCCTCGCCGGGCTCTAGGCCATAGTAGAACACTTGGGTTGGGATAATACTTACCTCACCGTACTGCTGCAGGTGGGCCCAGTATTGCTCAAACACTTTAGGGTAGAGCAGCCAGGAGAGCAGATCGGTGAACTTGCTCCGTGTGCCAAACTTCTTCTCGAACTTCTGCCACTCGGCCTCGAAGTCGATGGGGGCCAGGTGTTCATTGGGGCGGTCGGTGAAAGGTTGCTCATCTTTCAGAATTGCTTTCTGCACGTCCGTAGGCCACCCTCCTTCCGGCTGGCCAATATCGCCGCGGAACAGTTCCCGCACAGATTCCGGGAAGTTTAGGCCCGGTCCCTTCTCCAGCACGTCGGCCGTAGTGAGGTTGTTGGAAACCAGGAACAGCGCCATATCGCCCACCACTTTCGAGGACGGCGTCACTTTCACGATGTCGCCGAAGAGTTGGTTTACATCAGCGAAGGTGCTCTTAATGGTTTCAAATTTATCGAGGAGGCCTAGGGCCGCCGCCTGGGGCCGCAGGTTAGAGTACTGCCCTCCGGGAATCTCGTGCTGAAACACCTCCGAGGTGCCCGCCTTCAAGTCTGACTCGAAGGGGTAGTAGTACTCGCGCACGGTTTCCCAGTAGTTGGAAAACTCGTTGAGAGAGTACTGGTCGTACTCGCGGTGGCGCGGCTGGCCCCGCAGCATTTCCACGATGCTGTTGAAGTTGGGCTGCGAGGTAAGACCCGAGAGGCTACCCAGGGCCACATCAATTACATCTACGCCGGCCTCTACTGCTTTCAGGTAAGTGGCTGCCTGCAGGCTGCTTGTGTCGTGGGTGTGCAAGTGAATGGGCATATCTACTGTGTCGCGCAGAGCCGTAATGAGCTCTTGGGCGGCGTAGGGCTTCAACAGGCCGGCCATATCCTTGATACAGAGAATGTGCGCGCCGGCATCTTCAATCTGCTTGGCCAGGCGCAGATAATACTCGAGGGAGTACTTGCGGTTGCGCTTGGGGTTGAGAATGTCGCCGGTATAGCAGATGCTGGCTTCGGCGAGCCGGTCGGTTTTGTTGCGCACGAAGTTGATGCAGGCCTCCATGCCTGGCATCCAGTTCAAGGAGTCAAAGATGCGGAACACGTCGATGCCAGTTTCCGCAGCCTGCTGCACAAAGCGTTCAGTCAAGTTGTCGGGGTACGCTTTGTAGCCCACACCGTTAGCTCCGCGAATAAGCATTTGGAGCAGAATATTTGGCACAGCTTTGCGCAGCTTGGCGAGACGGTCCCAGGGGTCTTCGTGCAGGAAACGCAGGGCTACATCGAAGGTGGCGCCGCCCCAACACTCCAGCGAGAAGGTTTGAGGGTGCTGCTTGGCGTAGCGCTCCGCCACCTTCAGCATATCGAAGGTGCGCATGCGGGTGGCCAGCAGGCTCTGGTGCGCGTCGCGCAGGGTGGTGTCGGTGTAATGAATGGCGTTATCGGCCCGCAGCCACTTGGCAAATTCATCGGGGCCTAGCTCCGTGAGCTTGTCTTTGGTGCCGGGCGTGTAGGCCGCTGCGGAATCATATTGGGGCAGGCGTGGCTTGCGCAACTCGTGCTTGGGGTCCACGTGGCCTTTCACGTCGGGGTTACCATTCACAATCACGTCGCCGAGGAAGCTGAGCACCTTGGTAGCACGATCTTGGCGGGCCTTGAACTTGAATAGCTCGGGGTGGTCTTTGATAAAGTCCACGTTGGCCTCCCCCGCCGCGAAAATCGGGTGGGCGATGATGTTCTGCAGAAACTGAATGTTGGTGCGCACCCCGCGCACCCGGAACTCATCAAGGGTCCGGGCCATCTTTTGGGCGGCATCGGCCAGGGTTGGCGCGTGGGTAGACACCTTCACCAGCAGGGAGTCGAAGAAAGGCGACACTTTTACACCCGTGTATACCGAGCCCTGATCGAGGCGAATGCCGAAGCCCCCCGCCGAGCGGTACGCCGTGATGGTGCCGTAGTCGGGCTTAAACTCGTTTTCGGGGTCCTCAGTCGTGATGCGGCACTGAATAGCGACGCCATTCTTCATAGGCTTCGTATCCGATCCTAGGCCTATTTCCTTGTCACTTAGCCGCCGCCCATCAGCAATGTGGATCTGTGTTTTAATCAGGTCGATGCCGGTAATCATTTCCGTCACGGTGTGCTCTACCTGAATACGGGGGTTCACCTCTATGAAGTAGATTCGGTCGTGCTCGGGGTTGACCAAGAATTCCACGGTACCCACGTTGTTGTAGTTCACGGCCCGGCCCAAGCGCAACGCGTACTCGTACAGCAAGTGGCGCATGTGGTCGGGAATGTTGAGCGAGGGTGCTACTTCCACCACCTTCTGGTAGCGGCGCTGCACGGAGCAGTCACGCTCGTAGAGGTGCACTAGGCCACCGTGGTTATCAGCAACGAGCTGCACTTCAATGTGCTTGGGCTGTTCCACAAACTTTTCCAGAAACACGGTATCATCGCCGAAAGCCTTGAGGGCCTCATTACGAGCCTCGAAGAACCCTCTTTCCAGCTGCTCATCGTCGCGGATTACGCGCATACCCCGGCCGCCGCCGCCGGAAGCAGCTTTGAGCATCACGGGGTAGCCAATGCGGTGGGCCTCCGTAAGAGCTACCTCTATATCCGTTAGGTCGGCTTCGCTGCTTTCGATAATGGGCACCTGGCACTGCACCGCCACGCGCTTGGCGGCTACCTTGTCGCCGAGGGCTTCCATCACCTCGGGGCGCGGCCCCACGAAGATGATGCCCTCCTCACGGCAGCGGCGAGCCAGCGTGGCATTTTCGCTCAGGAAACCGTAGCCGGGGTGAATGGCATCCACGCCGTTTTCCTTCGCCATCCGGATGATGCCTTCGATATCGAGATAGGGCTTCAGGGGCTCATCATCCCGACCAATCTGGTAGGCCTCATCAGCTTTATAGCGGTGCAGGGAGTAGCGGTCCTCGTAGGTGTAGATGGCCACGGTAGTAATGCCTAACTCAGTGGCAGCCCGAAGTACACGAATGGCAATCTCGCCCCGGTTGGCGACTAACAGCTTACGGATGTTCATACGAAACAGCAGAGTTTAAGGAAGTAGGGAGGTGATGCAAACTACGCAAAGCGAACCACAGAGTTAGCGAATTTTAGCTGAAACTTATTTTTTCGCAATATTACTTTTGAGTTATATGGTGCTACTCGGGTTAGTTTTCCTGATTGATTAGGTTTACCACAAGCTTCACCATTACGTCTTTATCCTCGGGCTTGCTCTCCGCAATCAGCAGCGTGAGAGCCACCAGCGCGTTGTCAGCCAGCCGGCGTGAGCCGTCTGGTTTGTAGAGGCACTTGTTCTTATCCATGAACCACACGAAGAGAAAAGCGGCAATGCGTTTGTTACCATCGGAGAAGGAATGATTTTTCACCACGAAATAGAGCAGGTTGGCGGCCTTCTCCTCGACGCTTGGGTAGAGTTCTTCACCGTCAAAGCTTTGATAAATAGTGCGCACTGAGCTTTGGAACGACTCATCTTTCTCGCGCCCGAACAGTACACTGCCACCAAATTGCTGGCGAAGGCCATTTACGGCCTGTATGGCGGCCTCGTAGGTAAGCTCGAACGGTGTATCGGGCGAGGTGCCCGTTATGCGCAGCCGCTGATGGTCGTACTGGTCCAGCACATCGAGGGCACGGGCGTAGTCACTGAGGACCCGCAGCAGAGCCGTAGTTTGATCGGGGGTTAGCTCCTGGCTTTCCAGCAGTTCGCCCTGTAGGCGCAATAACCGCTTGAGTTCGGTGAGTTGGCGTGCGTCTTCGCGCAGGCGCTTTTCATTGAGCGCGTAGCCTTGTACCAAGTACTGCCGCAGCACCTGTGTGGCCCACTGCCGGAACTGCGTGCCCTTTCTTGAGTTCACGCGGTACCCGACGGATATGATGACGTCGAGGTTGTAGTGCTTAACACGCCTAGTTACCTGACGCTTTCCTTCCAGCCGAACTACCGAGTATTCCTCGGTAGTTGACGCAGCCTCTAATTCTTCTGTGCGGAATATATTCCGAATGTGTAGGCCTATTGTATCTGAGTCCTTGTCAAACAGCTCAGCCATTTGCGCTTGAGTAAGCCAGATGGTCTCGTTTTGCAGCTGTACATCCAGCTGGGTTTGGCCATCGGCCGATTGGTAGAGGAGGATGTCCTGAGTGGGCTCCATGAAGGTAGGTTGGAAAAAAGAGGGCGACTTGGCAAGATGATGAATCAGAGCTTGTAAGGCAAACCGATCATCGGATTTGCTACAATGCCCACAGGCCTAAACTTTCTCTGAACGGTTCAGTTAGCATCTACTCCTTCTCACCTAAACTGCTCCATGAAGTTTGCTGACAAAAATATCCTCGTAGTAGGGGCTTCCTCCGGCATAGGCCTAGCCACCGCCCGCCTGCTCCACGACTTGGGTGCCACCCTCTACACCGCCTCACGCCACCTCTCGCCCGAATTAGCGGAACTCAACACCACCTTCCTGGAGGTAGACGTAACGCAGCCGCTAGGCCAGTTGCTAGATGGATTGCCCGAGGTGTTGCACGGCGTGGTCTACTGCCCCGGCAGCATCAAGCTGAGGCCCTTTGAGCGCATTCCGGCCGAGGATTTCCGCAGCGACTTTGAGCTGAATGTGATGGGTGCCGTACAAGTCCTGCAGGCATCTATGAAGCGCCTGAAAAAAGCCAACGGTGCCTCGGTGGTACTGTTTAGCACGGTGGCAGCCGAAACGGGCATGGCTTTTCACGCTAGCATTGCCACTGCCAAAGCTGCCGTAGAGGGCCTTACCCGCGCCTTAGCTGCTGAGTACGCTGCCAGTGGTATCCGGGTGAATGCGGTAGCTCCTTCCCTCACCAACACGCCGCTAGCTGCTGCCCTGCTCAGCACGCCCGAAAAGGTGGAAGCTGGCACCAAGCGCCACCCGCTACAGCGCATCGGTGAGCCTCAGGACCTGGCCTACATGGCGTCTTTCCTGCTCTCCGACCACAGCTCCTTCATCACAGGTCAGATTATGCCCGTAGATGGAGGCATGGGGCGGCTGAAGTAAGAGTTCTTCCGGCCCCAATCAACTGCTGGTTTCACCATCTGCTCACTGACTTACCAGATGAAAATCACCCTTTTTTGGCATCGGCGCGATTTACGGATACACGATAACGCTGGACTAACGGCGGCGCTAAACAGCGGCTATCCAGTAGTGCCTCTATTCATCTACGACCGGGAAATCCTGGATTTGCTGCCCAGCCGCCTCGATGCGCGCGTCACGTTTATCTATGATCAGGTGGAGCGCCTAGCTCAGGAAGCGGCGCAAGCAGGCGGCAGCTTCCTGGCAATGTATGGCCGCCCCCTTGAAACCTTCGAGTTGCTGCTCACGCGCTACGATGTGGCCGCCGTGTACACCAACGAAGACTATGAGCCATACGCTGCCGAGCGCGACACCGCCGTGGCTGAGCTATGCCAGCGCCATGGGGCGACCTTTCAAGCACATAAAGACCAGGTCGTTTTCGCCAAGCGCGAAATCCTGAGTAAGTCGGGCACCCCGAACCGCACCTTTAGCTCTTACCGCGATGCGTGGCTGGCCAAGCTGCGGGATGAGGACTTACAGCCCTACCCTTCTGCAGAGCTGTTCGCGGGTGAGCGGCTAGGCCACTTAACTGATGCTGAGCCTAGACCTAGTCTGGAAAGCATGGGCTTTGAGCGGTTTGAGCAGTTTGTGCCGGCGGCGGAGCTTCCGGCCGAGGCCGTGGTGCGCAACTACCATCTTACCCGCAACTCGCCGGGGCAGGTGAACAGCAGCACGCGCCGCTCGGTGCACCTGCGCTTTGGTACGCTCAGCGTACGGGAGCTCATGCGCCAGGCGCGCGACCTGAACCCCAAGCTGCTGGCGGAGCTAATCTGGCGCGACTACTTCATGATGCTGCTCTGGCACTTTCCCAACACCGCCACCGAAAGCTACGACCCCCGCCTGCGCCACGTGCCCTACCGCAACAACGAAGAGGAGTTTCGGGCATGGTGCGAGGGCCGCACGGGCTACCCACTGGTAGATGCGGGCATGCGCGAGCTAAACCAAACGGGCTACCTGCCCAACCGCGCCCGCATTGCGGCGGCGGACTTTCTGGTAAAGCACCTGCTCATCGATTGGCGCTGGGGCGACAAGTATTTCGCCGATAAGCTCCTCGACTACGACATGGCCCAAAACGTGGGCAACTGGCAATGGATGGCGGGCACCGGCGTAGTAGCCGCGCCCTGGTTTAGGGTATACAGCCCACAAAGTCAGCAAGAGCAGTACGACCCCACCTTTGCCTATGTGTGGCAATGGGTGCCCGAGTTTGGTACCTGTGAATACCCCAAGCCCATCGTGGAGCACAAGTTTGCCCGTCAGCGTGCCGTTGACACCTTGCGCGCTGCATATCAGGCGGCCGGCTAGGCTACTTTCTTTTCTGACCTACCGCTGAGGTAGCCGAACTACCCACCCCCTTCACCGGTTATACTTTTACTATGGAACAGCAACCTTCTCCCGCCGCCGAGCCCGAAATCACGGCCACTCCCGCCGACCGCATCAAGCAGGCTTACCTCGATTATGTGCTCCGCAAGGGCAAGCCGCCGGTATCGGTATACAAGCTCACCCAAAAGCTAGGCCTGCCGGAGCAGGAGTTCTACCGATACTACGCCAACTTCGCGGCCATCGAGCGGGAACTGTGGGCTGATTTTGGGCGGGAAGCCCGCATTACGGCCGCCAAAGAACCCGTGTGGGCGCAGTACGGGGCCCGCGAGAAGCTCCTGGGCTTTTATTACACCTTGCTGGAAGTGCTGAAGCGCAACCGCAGCTTTGCGCTCAACTCCTTGCATCGTTCTATGCCGGAGTTTCCGGGCCTGACGCCCCGCGTGCTCGACGATTTTCGCCAGGACTTTGAAGTATTTGTGGGCGAGATTCTGCGCGATGGCCGCCGTACCGAGGAAGTGGCTAGCCGCCCGCTAGTGCAAGACCAATACCCGCGTGCCTTCTGGCAACAAGCCTTGTTCGTGCTGGGTTTCTTCGCTAAAGACGACACCATTGATTTCGAACGCACGGATGCTGCCGTAGAGAAGGCTGTTACACTCAGCTTCGATCTGGTAGGCCGCAACACCCTCGATTCCGCTGTGGATTTCGTGCGCTTCCTGGTCCGCCGGAAATAGTCTCCATGCTCGATTAGCCCGGGTGGCCTACGCTGATGTAGGCCACTTTCTCTGCCGCAACCCCATCTAATGGAAGAATCCCAAAAGTCTCTCTCCTCCCTGCCTACTACCAAAGTGGCGCGGGCGGCTCGTTTTGCTAAAACCGGCTTAAACGTGGGCGCCAACTACGTGAAGCACTACGCCAAGCGCGCCGTGGGAGCCGACTCTACTTCCGAAGACCTGCACGCCGCCAACGCCGCGGAGCTCTACGGCGCCCTCAGCGAGATGAAAGGCTCGGTGCTGAAAGTGGCCCAGATGTTGGCCATGGAGAAGAACATTTTGCCTACTGCCTACGCCGACCAGTTTGCGCAGGCCCAGTACCAGACGCCTCCCCTTTCGGGCCCGCTGGTTGTGAAGGCCTTTCGGGATGCTTTTGGCAAGTCGCCGTTTGAGGTATTTGATGAGTTTGACTTGCAGGCCCGGCAAGCCGCCAGCATCGGGCAGGTGCATTTTGCCCGCAAGGGTGGCCTAGAGCTTGCCGTCAAGGTGCAGTACCCCGGCGTGGCCGACAGCATCCGCTCAGATATTCGGCTGGTGAAACCAATTGCCCTGCGCGTGCTAGGCCTCTCCGAAGACACGGTACGCCCGTATCTGCAGGAGGTGGAAACTCGCCTCATTGAAGAAACCGACTACGCACTGGAGCTGCGCCGAGGCCAGGAAATTGCCGCCGCCTGCGCAGGCCTAGGGCACCTCCAGTTTCCCAAGTACTATCCGGAGCTTTCTTCCGCTCGTATTCTTACCATGGACTGGCTGCCCGGCAAGCACCTGAAAGAGTTTCTAGCCACTGATCCACCCCAGGCCGTACGCAACCAGCTGGGCCAGGCGCTCTGGGACTTCTACATGTTCCAGCTCAACACCCTGCGCACCGTCCACGCCGACCCACACCCTGGCAACTTCCTGTTGCGCGACGAAGAGGGCGGTACGTTGGGTGTGCTGGATTTTGGCTGCGTAAAGGAGATTCCAGAAGATGTGCACCGACTTTTCACTGCCCTCCTCGCCCCAGAAACCCTGGCCGACACCGCACTGCTAACTACCCTGTTGGAAGAAGCAGGCGTGGTACGCCCCGAAGATGCGCCTGCCAAACGCACGTTCTACGTGAGCACCATGCAAGCCTCTCTGGAGCTAGTGGGTCGCCCTTTTCGCCAGGGCACTTTCGACTTCGGCGACCCAGCCTACATGCAAAGCCTCTACGCCCTCGGCGACGACCTGATGCAACAGCCAGAACTCCGGCAGCAGCGTGAGCCCCGTGGTTCTGAGCACTTTATCTACCTGAACCGCACCTACGTAGGCCTGTACGCGTTGCTCACTGAACTGCGCGCTTCCATCAGAACCGCAACCCTGGCCTAGAGCACACCAGGTAAGCTCTGAAAACCTAATTGCCTCTTACGAGTTTATGCTGCCAGTCCAGTTTCCTCATCGGGAAACTGGACTGGCTTTTTTCACTCCTTTCTTCCCCTCATGAAAAAAATCTGGACCCTTTTTGCAGTGCTCCTGAGCACTGTTACCATGGCCTCGGCGCAAAGCGCCATGAGCTGCTGCACTAAGCCAACTACCGCCACGGAAGCATTTGCCATGCTGGCTTCCAACGAAGACTTCTCCGGTGGCCACGATGCGCCCCTGCCTTATACTTATGCTGGTGAGGGCGAAACCATTGAGTTCAAAACGCCCGATGGGCAAAGCAGCAAAGCGTTTGAAATAAAGAGCAACGTCCGCTCCGATAAGTACCTGTTCGTGATTCACGAGTGGTGGGGCCTCAACGACTACATTAAGAAGGAAGCTGCCCAATACGCCAAGGACCTGCCCGGCGTGAACATCATCGCCCTCGACCTCTACGACGGCCAGGTAGCCACCGACCCCGACCAGGCCGGCAAGCTCATGCAAGGTGTAAAAACCGACCGTGCTCAGAATATCATCAAAGGTGCCTTGCTGTATGCGGGGCCCAATGCTAAAATAGCCAGCGTAGGCTGGTGCTTCGGTGGCGGCTGGAGCCTGCAAACGGCCCTGATAGCCGGTCCCAAGGCTGTTGGTTGCGTGATGTACTACGGCATGCCAGAAAAAGATGTAGCCAAGCTCAAGACCTTAAACACAGATGTGCTGGGCATTTTTGCTACGCAAGACAAGTGGATTAACCCCGAAGTAGTAGCCCAATTCCAGAAGGACATGGCTGCCGCCAAGAAGAAAGTAACCATCAAGAATTATGATGCCGACCACGCCTTCGCCAACCCCTCAAACCCCAAGTACAGCAAAGAGTACGCCGCCGACGCACACACTGCGGCCGTGGCATACCTGAAGAAAAACTTCAAGCTGAAAGGCTAAGCCTATCGTCTGCCGCAAGTCGTACTGACATAGCAAAAGGAGCTACCCGGGTGGGTAGCTCCTTTTCTTTTATGTGCATAAAAATGTATCTTTTCTCGAAGCCCTGATCCTCTACCAATTCCCCATCTTCTCCACCATGACTGCCCTGCCAGCTCTGCTTTCTGAATACGGAGAAAGCCACCAGAACCCCACTAACAAACTGGTACACTGGGTATGTGTGCCGCTAATCATGTTCTCGATTCTAGGCCTGCTCTGGTCGATTCCGGTACCGGATGCGTTGCGACAGATTAGCCCGTGGCTAAACTGGGGTACGCTAGTGATGGTGCTGGCAATTGTGTATTACCTGCGCCTATCGGTGCGCCTATCTATTGGGATGCTGTTCGTGTGGCTACTCATGGCCGGAGCGCTCCGGCTGGTAGATGCCGGCGCCGTGCTACCGCTCTGGGCCGTGTGCCTGATTGTGTTTGTGCTGGCCTGGGTTGGGCAGTTCTGGGGGCATAAGGTGGAAGGCAAGAAGCCCTCCTTCCTGAAAGACCTGCAGTTTCTGCTGATTGGTCCGCTCTGGCTCCTACACTTCGTGTACCGCCGCTTGGGCTGGCAGTATTAGTGCTACTCGCTTTATATCTATGCAAAGGCCCGACTTACTGCAGTAAGTCGGGCCTTCTAATTTGGACAAATGAGTATGCTACAGGTTATTCTACTGGCTTCAACTGCCAGTTAGAGGCCAGCAAAGCAGCCAACTCGGCTACGCTTTCAGTGAGCTGTTCCCAGCTGTTGAGCAGGAAATACTGGTCCTGCAGATGCGCTTCGCTGTAGGGTGTTTGAAGCACCGTGGCCAAGTCGAAAGGGTAGCGACGTGTAACGTCGCCGATGCAATGGTGAATCTCACCTGATGACGACAACAAGCCGGCCCCGTACATGCGAGTCTCACCCCGCTCCTGTACCAATCCAAACTGCACCGTGAAACCATACAGCCGCTCCAGCCGCGTCAGGGCCACTTCGTCGTCAAGGTGCTGAGCAGCTACCTGGCCTAGGAAATGTAAGAAATCGGCAAAGGCCTGGTCCATCAGCAGCGGCACGTGCCCGAACACCCCGTGGAACAAGTCGGGCTCCTCAATGAAGTCGAACTGCGCCATCGTCCGGATCCAAACGGTAGCCGGGAACTTGCGCTGGGCCAGCAGCCCAAAGAACTCCGCATCATTCAGCATGCCCTCCACTGGCTCCAGCTGCCAACCGGTGGCTTTGTACAACCGCTGGCTGACTTCCTCGAAGTTAGGAATAGCATTGCGGTGGAAGCCCACGGCCTCTAAACCCTTGGCGAAAGCCGAGCAGGCCCGCTTGTGCAGGAGAGCCGTCTGGCGGTCAAACAATACTTTCCAGACCAACTGGTCCTGCGTCGTGTACCGATCGTAGTGCTGCTGAAGCATGGCTGTAGACATAAAAAAAGGCCCGATTTCCTTTCGGAGTCGGGCCTTTACTGGTTTTCAGAGTTGAAGTAGCATGTTGCTCTTAGCTTCCGTACCGGCAATGCAGCCCGACTTCGTCCTGCATGGGACGAATATTGGTTAGGCAGACTTGCTTCGCGGAGTAGTTAAACATGATGGTTCAAATATAGAAAAGTTTGAAAACAATATACAAAACGCACCACCTTATTTTTTGAAGGCTTAAACATAAAACCAATCTAAACTCGACCGTTATGACCTCTTCGAACAAGGCCCATCCCGACTATTATCCATCAATTACCCATACCACCCCTAAAATATTAGCCTTGAATCACCATCTATGCTTTTAGAATAAATATCAACAAATAATCTAGATAGGTGAAACATCTAGCAGCGCCTTATCCACAGCCAACAACATTACTAAGGAGTAGCTCGATCATTAACAAGGCTACTTACAGTTTACCATTTGGTTCGTAGCCCATGCTAAGGTTGGTATCGCCCGTAACGCGAAGCAGCAGATTAGCCTTTTGATTTGAGGGGTTGAGTAATAAGGCGGATGAACCCGCCATATAGCGCAAGGTAGCTGACTGGCCGGGAGCTAATGTAGACCGTCCGAAGATGCCCCCACCGCGGGGCCGCTCTTTAAACTCCACCGGAACTTTGCCTACATTCTTGGCCACTACTTTGAAGGCTCCTGGCTGGCTGCCGCCTAACACAAACTGCTTGCCCGGCTCAATAAACAGGTTGGAGTTAAGGCTAGCCCAGCACACCGAAACGGCGGTGCACAACGTGAGCAATGTCAGGAGGAAAAACTGGGGGCGAAATGAAATTACCGTACGCATATTACTAGAGGTTGAAGTGAAACAATGTCCCAAAGGAACAGGCTCCATTTACCCCAAACGCCTCATTTTACGATCTGAGGCGTCCCATTTCATATCATGCGCCCTACGTATTGCTGCCCTCCCGTGCCACCTCACTAGGGGTGATACCTCGGAGCTTCTTGAATACCCTATTAAAGGTAGACTTGGAGTTAAAGCCCGATTCTAACGCCACAGCCAGCAATGTGTAGTGCC
This sequence comes from Hymenobacter wooponensis, assembly GCF_004745865.1. Lineage (GTDB taxonomy): Bacteria > Bacteroidota > Bacteroidia > Cytophagales > Hymenobacteraceae > Hymenobacter > Hymenobacter wooponensis. The sequence goes on from NZ_SRKZ01000001.1 coordinate 193,960, forward strand.
GAAAGCGCGGGTTACGCAGGCGTTGTTCCGCTTCTCGCACGCGGTACTCATTAATGAAGTCGTTGAAGTTTTGGCCACAGCCGGCGTTAATGACCTTAGACAACCAGGAAGTGTTGGTACGGAGCTGGGCAGCTAGTTCTGCCAAGGTTAGCTCCGGTGCGAGGTAGGGCCGCTGGCTTTCCATATGGCCTAGCAGGCGAGTAGTCCACCGGGCCAACTCAGCCGCGTCGGGAGCCGGGGCTGCGACGGTAACCTGCAATGGTGCTTCAGACAATAAGGTGATGGCCTTATCAGCAGTAGCCACAACTACCGGAGTGGTCATTATCTGCGATTCTGCCTCCTGCGTTACCACTGGCGCCAATGCATCTGCAGCTATGGCTGGGGGCTGAAAGCGGAGGCTGGCCAGCCGGTGGCCGGTGAGCAGCCCGGCAATGCTGAGGTAGTAGATTAGGAGGCCCGTAAATAAGTAGTCGTACCAGGCCTCGTAGTAGCTAAGTGGATTAATGAAGGTATCGGTAAGAGTGAATACCAGCGTTACTCCCGCGCTTATAGACACGGCCACCAGCACGTTCCGTAACCATCGAAACCGGATTCGGTCGGTATCGGAAAAGTTGTCGTTGAGGTAATGCGCGTAGGCCCGGTACTCTCGCAGCGCCCAGACACTGTAGGCCAGTACTAGCAGATTCCCCAGCACATCAAGCCAGTAGCCGTACGGAGTTTGGTCGGCCCACGCGGCCAAAGGACCTTTGGTACCGAAGTGTGCCGGCAGAGGATGCCCCCGCAACAGGTGCCACCACCCTATATCGCCAACCAACAGGCACAGGCGCGCCGCTAGGTAGGCCAGTGCCGGCGCAAAATGCCACCAGTGCGAGCCTCGAAACCGAAACTCCTCGTTGGTAAGGCTCCGGAAGTAGAAGTACAGCACAGGCCCCACCGCCAGCCAGTTGCTGAACGGAAAGTAAAACATGAAGGTGGAGTAGGCATTGTGCGCGTCGTACCAGCCCGCAAAGCCTAGCATCCACTGCGCCAAGCGCAATGTTTCCAGCAATAGTAGTAATGCCAGCCAACCATCCGCAGTTACCTCTTCACGCCGGCGCCTCACCCACAACACCCCGCTCACCACGAGGCCCTGCACGAAAAACGGCAGCAGCAGTCCGCTGTATACGCTGAAGGTGAATAGCATGAGCGGAAGGTACAAACCCTGCGCTGCCAGACAATAAAAAGCCGCTTAGTGCGCCACAACACTAGCTGTGACGCACCAAGCGGCTCTCTAGGCCACTCTTAGCAGCTATTCCAGCTCCTGGCGCACGGCGTACACCTTGCGCAGGTTCCGGATCAAGCGCTCCGACTCCTGAAAGTTCAGGGTTTGAGCGCCATCTGAAGCAGCTTCCTCCGGCTTCTCATGGGCTTCATAGATGATGCCATCGGCACCGGCCATTACGCCGGCCAGCGCCATGGTGGGTACGTACTCCCGAATACCAATGCCGTGGGACGGATCCACGATGACGGGCAGGTGCGTTTTCTCCTTGAGGATAGGAACCGCGTTCAAATCAAGGGTATTGCGCGAGGCGGTTTCGAACGTACGGATGCCCCGCTCGCAGAGAATCAGCTTCTCATTGCCACCCGAGAATACATATTCCGCCGACGACAGCAGCTCTTCCAGTGTGCCGGAAATGCCGCGCTTGATCATCACGGGCTTATCCACGCCACCAAGAGCATCGAGCAGGTTGAAGTTTTGGGTGTTGCGGGCGCCCACCTGGAACACGTCCACGTAGTCGTGCATCTCCTCAACCTGCGACACTTGCATCACCTCCGTGATAATCTTGATGCCGTGCGCCTGCGCCATTTGATGAAACAGCTTCAGGCCTTCCATGCCCAGGCCCCGGAACGAATAGGGCGAAGAGCGGGGCTTGAACACGCCGCCCCGCATAATGCGCACATCATTATCCACGAGGTGCTGCATGATGAGCTCCATCTGCTGCTCGCTCTCAATGCTGCAGGGGCCGGCAGCTAGCGTGAGGTTGCCCTCCCCTATCCGCACGCCGTCGCCGAGGTCGAGCACGGTGGGCCGCACGCGCCACTTGCGCGATACCAGCTTATAGTCATCGGACACGCGGTGAATGTCCAGAATGCCGGGCAGCTGGCCAATGGCGCGCAGATCAATATCCGCTTTGCCAATGGCTACCAGGTAGTGCGCCCGCTGGGTTTTCACCTCCGTGGCTTTGTACTTCAGGTCTTTGATGCGTGCCAGAATATCCGCTTTAGCGGTTTCGGCAATGGTGGGTTCAAGTTGAATTATCATATCAGGAACGGGTTCCGGCGGAGGAATGCAGAGGGGAAACAGCGGTTTCACAGAGCCTGATTGCTACAAGCCCACCGCTGTTGAAGTTTTACTTTAGAACTGAGGAAATGAACCGGGTGGCAGCGGCGGGGGCATCTTCTACGCCTTCAAGTGCTCGGATGAGAGCCGAGCCGATAATGGCGCCCTCCGCATGCTGACAGGCGTTCTGGAAAGAAGCCTTGTCGCCGATACCGAAGCCGATGAGGCGGGGGTTGCGCAGGTTCATGGCTTCAATGCGCTGGAAGTAAGCCTCCTGTACGCCCTCGGCTTGGGTATTTTGCCCACCCGTAGTGCCGGGGCCCGATACCAGATATAGGAAAGAATCCGTCAGCTCGTCGATCCGGCGAATACGCTCGGGAGCGGTTTGGGGCGTGATGAGGAACACCGGCCGCAGGTTGTACTTGCGGAAAGTCTCCTGGTACTCAGCCACGTAATCATCCAGGGGCAAGTCAGGTAGAATGATGCCATCTACGCCGGCCGCAGCGGCTTCGCGGCAGAAGTTCTCCACCCCAAACTGCATCACGGGGTTCAGGTAGCCCATCAGCAGAATCGGCGTGTCGGTTACTTCCTGCCGGATGCCTTCTAGTTGGCGAAACAACACCCGCATGTTCATGCCATTGGCCAGGGCCACGGTGCTGCTCTGCTGAATCACGGGGCCATCGGCCAGGGGGTCCGAAAACGGCATCCCTATCTCAATAAGGTCGGCGCCAGCGGCCGAAATGGCCTTAATGAGGGGCACCGTGGCGTCGAGCGTGGGGTAACCAGCGGTGAAGTAAATATTCAGGAGGTCCTTTCCTTTTTTCTGGAAAGCCTGTTGGATTCGGTTTTGCATGAGGGGTTCTCGCTGGGGCCCGCAGTAGAAGCGCAACTTCGTGCAGCTGCACTTCTACTGCGTAAGGTCATTACATAATAGCGTCGGCGTACTTGATGTACGTTTCCAGGTCTTTGTCGCCGCGGCCGGAGAGGTTTACTACTACTACATCGTCGGGGCCGGCGCCCAGCTGGCCTAGGGCCGCCAGGGCGTGGGCCGTTTCCAAGGCCGGAATAATTCCTTCCAAGCGACTGCACTCGGCTACGGCTTTCAGAGCTGGCTCGTCCTCAATGCTGATGAACCGGGCCCGGCCGGAATCGGCCAAGAACGCGTGCAGCGGCCCGATGCCGGGATAGTCTAGGCCTGCCGACAACGAATAAGGCTCCGTAATCTGCCCATCCTCGTCCTGCATGAGCAGGGTGCGGGAGCCGTGAATAATGCCCGGCTTACCCAGCACCGAAGTAGCCGCCGAATGGCCCGAGTTAACGCCATGCCCGGCTGCTTCTACCGCCACCAGCTTCACCGAAGGCTCCTCCAGGAAATGATAGAATGCTCCTGCCGCATTAGACCCCCCGCCTACACAGGCCACCACGTATTGCGGCAGCTCAGAACCGGTTTTCTCTAATAGTTGCTTGCGCATTTCTTCGCTGATAACCGCCTGCAGGCGCGCTACCAGATCGGGGTACGGGTGCGGACCCACCACCGAGCCGATGATGTAGTGTGTATCCACGGGGTTGCTGATCCAGTCCCGGATGGCTTCGTTGGTGGCATCTTTCAGGGTGCGGCTGCCACTCATGGCAGCGCGCACTTCAGCTCCCAACAGGCGCATGCGGTACACGTTAGGCTTCTGGCGCTCCATATCGATTTCGCCCATGTATACTATGCATTGCATGCCCATGAGGGCACACACTGTGGCCGTGGCCACGCCGTGCTGACCAGCGCCTGTTTCGGCAATGATGCGGGTTTTGCCCAGCCGCTTGGCCAGCAAGATCTGGCCTACGGTGTTGTTTACCTTGTGCGCCCCGGTGTGGCAGAGGTCTTCGCGCTTCAGAAATACGCGCGTGTTATACTTCTCCGACAGCCGCTTAGCTTCAAACAGCGGCGTGGGCCGGCCCACGTAATCGCGCAGCAGCTGCTGGTACTCCTCCTGAAACGCCGGCTCGGCCATGATGTCCAGGTAGTTCTGGCGCAGCTCTTCTACGTTCGGGTAGAGCATCTCGGGAATAAAAGCCCCGCCGAATTGGCCATAATAGCCGCGCTCCGTTGGTTTTTGGTAGGTAGTGCTCATGATGAGGTTGATTGCTTATTGATGCCGCCGGGCATTAGCCGCGGGGCCGGAGTTCGTTAAACATTTGCCGGAGTAAGGTGGCGTCCTTCACCCCGGGTGCCGTTTCAAACCGGCTATTCAGGTCTAGCGCAAACAGGCCGGGCAGGCGCAGGTTGCGTAAACCCTCGGCGTGGGCGAGGCCTAGGCCACCCGCCAGGAAGTAGGGCACGTTCAGCGGGTAACGCGCTAACAGGTTCCAGTCGAAAGTGGTGCCGTTGCCGCCGGGTTGCTCGCCCTTTGTATCGAAGAGAAAGTAATCGACGTGGCCTACGTAGGGTGTAAGCTGGTCGAAATCAAAGTCGGCTCCCACTGAGAAAGCCTTCACCACCGCTAGGCCACTCTCCCGTAATTCTTGGCACTGAGCTGGGGCCTCGTGGCCGTGCATCTGCACTAGATCAAGCCCCAGCTCCCGCACGCGCCGCTGTATTTCCTGGCTGGACTCATTCACAAACACTCCCACTTTCCGGATACCCGCAGGCAGAGCAGCCAGCGTTTCAGCGCTCAACTCCTCTCCCACATAACGGCTGGATTTTGGGTAGAAAATGAACCCCAGGAAATCGGGCTGTAGAGCGGATACGGCGGCCAGGCTTGCGGGCTCACGCATGCCACACACCTTTATATAGGGACTACCAGCGGGCGCAGACATAGCAGGAGCAGATGACATGAGTGCTAGGCCTATAAAAGCGTAATAGCTTCCGTGGCGCGCAGTTGCTGCACCAAAGCGGCGCAGGCTTTCTCGGGCCGGCTGTGGCGCATGAAGGTTTCGCCCATTAGAAAGCCCCGATAGCCCACAGCTCGCAGGGCTTCAATGTCGGCGGCGGTTTGTAGGCCACTCTCCGTCACTTTCACAAACTCATTAGGGATGCGCTGAGCCAGTTCACCGGAGGTATCCAGGCTCACGGAGAAATCGTGGAGGTTGCGGTTGTTTACGCCTACCAGTGTCACGGCGTCGGGGTGCAGCGTTTTGTCGAGCTCCTCAGCGTTGTGGATTTCAAGCAGCACCTCCAGGCCTAGGCTCTTGGCAAATCGACCCAGGCGCAGCACTTCTTCGCTCGAAAGCACGGCTGCAATCAGCAAAATGGCATCGGCGCCAATGCTCTTGGCTTCCAGAATCTGGTACTCATCCACGGTGAAGTCCTTGCGCAGGATTGGGCAGAAGTTGTAACGCCGGGCGATGGTCAGGTCCTCATTCTTACCGCCGAAAAACTCCGTATCCGTCAGCACCGACAGTGCCGAAGCTCCGGCCTGCATGTAGCCAAGCGTGGTCCGCTCTACGGGGGCGTGCGGGTTAATGAAGCCTTTGCTCGGCGACTTACGCTTGAATTCGGCAATGATGCCGCTCAGGTCGTCGCGCAGCAGGTACCGGCGCAAGCTCAGCGGCTGCGAATCCATGTACAAGCTTTGCTCCAGTTTCTTGGCTGGCACCAAGTCGCGGCGGGCTGCTACTTCCTGGCGCTTATGAGCAATGATTTTCTCCAGAATGGTGGGGGTACTCATGATTTCTAAGGTATAGCCCACTTAAAGTCGGGGCTTAAATGAGGATTGCAGCGTCGTGGTATGGTTAGAAACCAACACTGGCCTAGAATGCTTCCGCTTTCGCAAAAATGGGTCGTGGCCTGGCCTAGGCCAGTAAGTTGCGGAGCGCTTCCCGCGCCCGGCCCGAGTCCAGGGATTCCTGAGCTGCGGCCAAGGCCTCTGCGAAGCTAAAGTCTGGTTTCACGCATTGAATGGCCAGCGCGGCGTTGGCCGTTACTACGGCCCGCTGAGGAGTTGTGGCCCGTCCTTCCAGCACGTCCAGGAACATATTGGCCGACTCTTCTACGTTGCGGCCGCCTGCCAGCTCGGCAGCGGTGGTAGCGGCCAAGCCAAAGTCGGCGGCGGTTACAATTTGCTCACCGGCAGCGGAGGCAACTTTGGCAGCACCGGTCAAGGAAAGCTCATCGTAGCCATCTAGGGCGTGCACTACCGCATACTGGGTGCTGGTTTGCTGGAGCAGGTAATGGTAGAGTCGCAACAACTCCAGGCTAAACGTGCCCGCCAATTGGTAGCGCGGCCGCACGGGGTTCACCAAAGGCCCCAGAATGTTAAAGAAGGTGCGCACCCCCAATTCCCGGCGCACTGGCCCCGCGTGGCGCATAGCCGGATGGAACGACGGTGCGTGCAGAAAGCAGATGTTGGCTCGCTCCAGCTGCCGCTTCAGCACATCATTCGGCACGGCGAAATCTACGCCCAGCTTGGCCAGTACATCCGAGGAGCCGCATACCGAGGAAACACCAATGTTCCCGTGCTTGGCCACCTTATAGCCAGCCCCAGCCACCACAAAGCAGGCCAGCGTGCTGATATTCAGTGTGTCTTTGCCGTCGCCGCCTGTACCCACAATGTCCACTACTTCATCGGTACCCAGCTCGGGGTTGCGCGATAAATCTAGCAGTGCATCGCGGAAGCCCGACAGCTCCGGCACTGTAATGGGCCGCATGCGGTACACGGTCATGAAGGCGGCCATTTCGGAAGGGTTAGCCTGCCCCTGCCCGATGCTATACATGGCCTCGCGCGCTTCGGCGTGCGTCAGGGCTTGCTGGTCAAATAATTGATTGAGAATCTGTTTCACGAGGGGAGCCTCTGCGGTGGGGTACCGAGGCAATTGAATGAGAGATGCGAAGAAACGGGCAATGTCAGACGACACTAAACAGGCCCAGCGGCCTAGTGGCTATCAAGACAGCCAGTTCTTTAGCATCTGGTGCCCGTGCTCCGTCAGGATAGACTCTGGGTGGAACTGCACCCCGCGCACATCATATTCCCGGTGGCGGAAGGCCAGCACCTGTCCGTTGGCATCGAGCGCAGTTACCTCTAGCTCGGCGGGCATGCTTTCCGGTTGCACACTCCAAGAGTGGTAGCGCCCCACCCGAAACTGCCGAGGCAGCCCCTGAAATAGCTTATCCTCTTCGTCCGTGGTCAGGCTGGCATCGGTGGCAATGCCGTGCAGCACGTCGGGCAGATTATACAGCTCTCCGCCGAAGCTCTCGGCAATACCCTGGTGGCCTAGGCACACGCCCAGCATCCGCTTGGTGGGTGCGTAACGCCGGATAACTTCCGGCATCAGCCCCGCTTCGGAAGGCAGGCCCGGACCAGGCGACAGGAGCACGGCATCGTAGGCCTCTACATCTTCCAGCGTCAGCTTATCATTGCGGATGACGGTGGTATCGGCTCCATACCCTAACTCACGCAGAACTTGCACGAGGTTGTAGGTGAAGGAGTCGTAGTTATCGATAACGAGAATTTTCATGGCAATGTGGGCACAAGGTGGGCGTTGCGCGCAGTTTAAAGGCAATAGATTCGGCTACGTGAGAACGTTCAGACTAACGGTTGGGAGTAGCGAGCTTCTCCCCGATCTGCTCAGCCTCTTTCAAGGCTTTGCGCAACGCCGCCAGTTTATGGTGCACTTCGTTGAGCTCGGAGTTGATGTCAGAGGCCGCTACCACGCCGGCACCAGCCTGGAAGTACAGCTGCCCTGCCGTGCTGAGGAAGGAGCGAATCATGATGGCGTGGTTGAAGTCGCCGTTGAACCCCAGGTGACCAATGGCCCCGCCGTAATACCCACGGCCGGTAGGCTCTAGGCCATCAATGAGCTGCATGGCGCGGTGCTTGGGTGCCCCCGAAAGCGTACCGGCCGGGAAGGTATCAGCCACTACCTGCAGGGAGTTGGCCTCGGGGGCCAGCGTGGCATTCACCTCACTTACCAGGTGAATAACGTGCGAGTAAAATTGGATTTCGCGGAACACCTTCACCTGCACTTCGTCCCCGTGGCGGGCCAGGTCGTTGCGGGCCAAGTCCACGAGCATGGTGTGCTCAGCGTTTTCCTTGGGGTCGTCGGCCAGCTTCTGGGCTAAGGCTGCGTCTTCGGCATCGTGGCCGGTGCGGCGGAACGTGCCCGCAATCGGGAATAGACTGGCTTTGCGCCCTTTAATCAGCAGTTGGGTCTCGGGCGAGGAGCCGAAGATCTTAAAATTGCCGTAGTCGAAGTAAAACAGGTACGGCGATGGATTGATAGAGCGTAATGCCCGGTACACGTTAAACTCATCCCCCACAAAGCCCTGCTGAAAGCGGCGCGAGAGCACAATCTGAAACACATCGCCGCGGCGGCAGTGCTGCTGCCCTTGCGCCAGCACTTTCAAAAACTCCTCGTCGGTCTGGTTGGTCTGCTCCGACCCGCTGGTCTGGAAGCCAAACTCCGGCAGCGAAGGGTTCCGAATCAGGTTCACCAACCGGCCTAGGCCATCTTGGTCTACGGCCTCCCCTTCCAGCGTGTGCTCAAACACGTACAGCTCGTTGCGGAAGTGGTTCAGCGCAATCACGTAGCGGTAGGTGCCGTAGATAATATCCGGAATTTGCCCGGCGGCCTCCTTTTGCTCGTTCAGCGTCAGGTCCTCGAAGTATTGTACCGCCTCATAGCCCAAATACCCAAACAGGCCACCCGTAATGAAGTCGAAGCCCTGGTCCTCCGTCTCGAAGCAGTTGGCAAACTCCCGCAGCCGGTCCAGGGCCTGCCGGGGCTCGGCCAGCGTTTCAGTAGTAACGGAGTCATCGGGAAATGTCTGCTTTACCACGCCGCGCTGCACTTCAAAGCGAGCCAATGGGTCGCAGACCAAGTAGCTAAACGCGTTCTGCTGACCGTGGTAATCGGAGCTTTCCAGCAGCAGGCAGTTTGGGTACCGGTCGCGCAGCCGTAGGTACAGGCCTACAGGAGTCACGGTGTCGGCCAATACGCGCAGATGACGGGTAGTTAAGCGAAAGGATTTCATACGGGGCGAAGAACTGGTTGTGGAGGCATTTCGCGCCGGGCAATAAAAAAAGCCCGGCGGGGCGGCCGGGCTTTCTGTAGTTGAATGCGAAGAGGTTGTCACTTAAACTCTAACGCACGCACAGGTTGTCCCGTCCGGAATTTCCGAGGGGCCACCACCAAGCTTGCAGAGTCATGTGAGAAGTCATTGCCGATTATTAAAGGCGTTGAATGCTGCAAATGTACAGCGGGCTTTTTACGGAACAAGTATTTTTTTGGTTTTCTAATTGGAAACTTTGCAACGCAGCTTGCTTCTACTAAAGGCCATTAAACACCCCACTATTCTTTATCGAACAGTTGCGTGCTGGACTGCTTACTCGCCGACACGCGGAGCACATACTCCCCCTGAGCTAACTGGCCTACCGAGACTTCACTCCCGCTTTTCACCTTTATACGCAACCGAGAGCGGCCAGTACTATCAACAATTTCCAGTTGAGCCGTGCGCACTCCTACGGGCAAATCAACCTGCAGCTTGTCTGCTGCTAGGCCAGTATGAATGCTACAGGCTAATGCCGTAGGCTCTTGGCCTTCCTTGTAGAGCATCTGGTAAGCCGCCAAAAATTCTCGTTTCCAAAACCACTCTGCATGTTTACCATCTTGAAGGGCGGCGTAGGCCAGGTTTTGGGTGGGCACCCTTTGTTGCCGTAGTGTAGTGTACATAGTCTGCATTAAAGGCGCCATTGTCTCGCTCTCGGTAGTACCGCTTACGAAGTAAAACCGAGTGGCGGTATTAGCCGGATTCTGGCCTACATACTGAAATAAGGAGTCTTTGGCGAACCAGAAGGCCGGAGAGAATACGCCTACTTTACTGTACACCAGCGGATATTTAAGCGCGGCATAGGTTGAAATTAGTCCACCCATGCTACTGCCCGCTATGCCGGTGAACTCCCGACCAGTTAAGGTCCGGTAATGGACATCTATGTAGGGCTTGAGTGTGTGCACCAGAAAGTCAATGTATTGCTTGCCTTGGCCACCGCCGTACTCAGTATTACGCCACGGAGATAATTCATTGAGGCGCTCTGCTCCTCCATTATCAACAGCCACTACAATGCAGCCGGCAGCATCCAGCCCTTGTTGCTGCAGTTGGCTCAACGTTTCATCTACTCCCCACTCTCCCGAGAAGCTCGTGCAAGCATCAAATACATTCTGCCCATCGTGCATATAAAGTACGGGGTAGTGCTTCTTTGCCGCCGTATTGTAATCATTAGGCAAGTATATCCAGATACGCCGCTGGCGCTGGAGTTGCGGCATCTGAAAGGCCGTATCCAGAATTTGCACCTGAGGCTGTAGCGCGGTGCTACGGCAAGCTGCTAGGCCACTGTTTTGACCCGCATCCTTCCAGCCCGCCACCTGTAGTTCAACAATTGCTGGCTTACTCCCTATAGTGAGCTGGCGATTTGCTATATCCTGATGGTGGGCATCCGTTTCGACGGTAGCCCAACTTCCTTTAGTGATTTTGAATTCTACGCTGCCCGCAATAGAAGCCGGCAATGTAAGCTTGTAGCCCTCGTCTGCTGTGCGGGTAAAGGCATATGCTGGATCGGCAGCAGACCAGCTATTAAATGAGCCCGCCGCATAAAGCACAGCTCCCTTCGGGGTTTGCTCCGGTATCTTGGTTAGCTGTATAACAACCTGTGCTTGTGCATGTGTGGTGAGCAGCAAGAGGATGCTCAGAAGCAAGAAGCGTTTCACAGTAGCAAGCAGTTAGGATATAGGGGCAAAGGTAGAAAGCAGAGGAAGCATGTAGCAGGTACGTAACCTAGCTGTAGGTAGTGATACTAGTGTAGACGCTTACTATTTCCAGTAATTATTACTTAAATCCAACCTGTATTTTTCCCAGAAAATGTCTTTCCCCTTCTTTTAACGGCAATCGTTTTATCGGCCCGAATATTTTTTAAAACCGGGCTTTTACTTTCTAATAGTCTGATGCTAAAGCCAGGTCTCAATAGCTACTAGACAAAGCAAGAGCAAGCCTAAGATATATGCAAAAAACAAGTCCTCCGATAGTTCAATAAGCCAGATTTCAAGCACGCTTATATTGACATAGGCTACTGTTGCTAAATAGCCTGATTTAGCTAAAAGGTATAAGCAACCAGCCTGATTCTAGCTAGTGAATTCGCTCAAATCAGGTCAAAAACTCTGTTTATAAATAGAGCATTCCCAAAATAGCTGTCATACGAGCCACAAATGCTGTATTTACTCACAAAAAATAGGCTGTTCAATACAGCATCATACTTTGCTAACACAGCACCACCCATATTTCTCCCTCTCGAACCCGCATTTTTATCCTTTAACAAGGAGCATTGGCACTATTTAAAATATAGAGCTGGGTTTAAGGTAACAAATTCCTCCAAACTCAGTCCCAAGCGTCTACTTTTTACATCAACCAGTAAGTGAGTCTTTAGTCACCTACCAAGCAGTAGCAAACAAAATGCAATTATTGCTATTCCCAGAGCGGCACTTTACCCATTGTTTTTGTCCTGATCAACACTTTAACTTGCGCTGTTTCCGAAAGGATTGGTGAGCTCAAAGTTTCAAGAAGCGGTTACAAAATTTTACCGCTGGCCACACTCTAGCCTCTGGGCCTGAAGCTTGAGCTCACTATAAATTCCCACTCCGGCAAGTCCGGAATAATCCAGTTCAACCCCTAAACTCTTTTCAATGAAACACCCTTATCTAGCGAAACTAGTGTTTCCGCTATTGTGCGCTGGCGTTAGCGTCAGCAGCGCCTACGCGCAGGGGGTCGGCACGGTAAGCGGCCGCATCCTAGACGAGAAAAACGAAGGGATGCCCGGTGTAACCGTCCTGATTGAGGGCACCACGTTCGGCGGCTCTACTAACTCCGATGGTACATTCTCTATCCAAGGAGTTCCTGCTGGTCAGCATACATTAGTCATGTCCTTCGTGGGCTACACCACTCGCCGGCAAACGATTGCAGTGACTGCCGGCCAGAACACAACAGTAGCTCCTACGGCCCTTGCGGAGAACACCACTTTGCTTAATGAAGCAGTGGTAGTAGGTTACGGCACACAGCGCCGTCAAGACCTGACAGGTGCTGTGGAGCAAATCAGCGAGAAGCAGTTTGTTAAAGGCCAAGTAACTAACCCCGAGCAGTTAGTACAGGGCAAAGTAGCAGGTGTTCAAATCACAACTGGTGGTGGTGCACCCGGGGCTGGCTCTCAAATCTTGATTCGTGGTGGCTCGTCGCTCTCAGCCTCTAATAGCCCCCTCATTATTATTGATGGGGTGCCAGTAGACAATACTGGCTTAGCAGGAGCTTCAAATCCTCTGTCTCTGATTAACCCCAATGATATTGAGAGCATCACTGTACTAAAGGATGCGTCTTCGACAGCCATTTATGGGGTTCGCGCATCTAATGGTGTAATCTTGGTCACCACTAAAAAAGGCGTTCAGGGTGATACATTTCACGTAAATGTTTCTACTCAGCAGTCTTTGGCCACGGTGGCAAAATATGCTGATGTTCTTTCAGCAGATGAGTTCCGTAGACTCACGCAAGAGCGTGGCACAGCTAGTCAATTATCTACGCTAGGCACAGCTAATACCGATTGGCAGAAGGAAATTTACCGCACTGCATACACTGCTGATAACAACGTAAGCATCAGTGGTTCAGCCGGACCCGTTCCTTACCGTGTTTCAGGTGGTTACCTGGCACAGCAAGGCTTGCTGAAGAACAACGATTTGAAGCGTTACAGTGGTGCTATTAGCCTAACACCGGTTTTGCTTAACGGTAACCTACGTGCTACTATTAACCTAAAAGGTTCTTGGATTGATAACAACTTCTCTAACCAAGGAGCAGTAGGAGCCGCAGTTGCGTTCGACCCCACACAACCAGTTCGAGTTAACGGTTCTGAAGGCAACCCTTCCGGCCTTTCGCCTGGTCAACTTGGGACCTACGGTGGGTACACCGAATTTGCCAACCTAGATAAGGATGGTAATCTCGTACTGAATACTTTGGCGCCGCGTAACCCGGTTGGCTTGATCAATCAGCGTCGTGACCGCAGCACTGTAAAGCGTAGCATAGGTAACATTCAGCTTGATTACAAGCTGCCCTTCCTCACCGGGTTGAGCGCAAACGTGAACCTAGGCTATGATATTCAGCGTGGCGATGGGACTACTTTTGTACCAGCTAACGCCGGATCTGACTTCAACCGCCAGGGTTTAAATAATAACTACTCACAGGACCTCAATAACTCTCTGCTAGAAGCGTATGCCAAGTACGAGCGCACGCTGGGAATCGGTCGTTTGGAATTACTAGCTGGTTACTCTTACCAGAAATTCGAGAACCGGACCTACGTGTTCAACAATTATCGCGCAGACCGCTCAATTTTTGAACCTGTTTCACTAAGCTATACTGGTCAAGATACATACCTGAATAGAAACGTACTGGTAGGCTTTTATGGTCGTTTAAACTATAACATAGCCGATAAGTATCTCTTCACTGGCACGTTCCGAGCTGATGGCACTTCTCGCTTTAGCCCAGACCACTTTGGCTACTTCCCATCAGGTGCTTTTGCTTGGCGCGTAAAGGGCGAGGATTTCCTGAAAAACTCAGAGGCGATTTCAGAGTTGAAAGTACGTCTGGGCTACGGTCAGACTGGTCAGCAGGACTTGGGAGGCAACTACTATCCCTTCTTAGCTAACCTAACATATGGTTCGCTAACGGCTCAGTACCAGCTGGGCGATACCTTCTACCGTACGTTGCGTTCGGATCAGTACAACCCTAACATTACTTGGGAAACTACCACCACATACAACGCAGGTATTGATTACGGCTTCTTCGGAGGACGTTTCTATGGCTCGGTAGACGTATACAAGCGCGATACACGAGATCTGCTGAACTTCGTGAACATACCCGCTCTATCTGGCCTTTCTAACGCTGGCACTTTCAACGTAGGCTCCCTCACCAATAAGGGGATAGAAGTAATTGCCAACGTAGATGCTGTTAAAGGAGATGACTTTAACGTCACAGTCAATGGTAACCTTACTTATAACCAGAACCGCATCACCAAGCTTAACACTGTAAGTTCTGCCAACGATGTAGGCAACCTGACAGGAGGTATTGCAGGCGGCGCCGGTAACACTATTCAGGTAAACAGTGTGGGGTATGCAGCCCAATCGTTCTATGTAAACCAACAAGTGTATGGCGCTAATGGCAAGCCACTTGAAGGAGTTTATGTAGATCGTAATGGTGATGGCTCTATTAATAGCTCAGACCGGTACCGGTACAAGTCAGCTCGTCCCGACTATATCATCGGTGGAGGTGCTAACCTGTCTTACAGGGGCGCTAACCTAGCCTTCACGCTGCGCTCTAACATTGGCAACTACGTGTATAACAACCGTGCCTCGGAGGCATTCTATGATCAGAGCACTACTGGCTTTGTCGTGAATCGTAACCGTGAGGTATTGCGGTCTAACTTCAACTCAGCACAGTACTTCTCTGACTACTTCGTAGAGAATGCTTCTTTCCTGAGAATGGAGAACGTCACCCTGGGTTATAATTTCGGTGAGCTCGTGCGTAAGGGAACGAACTTAAGCCTCTCATTCGCAGTTCAGAACGTATTCCTGATCACCAAGTACAACGGTATTGATCCGGAGATTTATAATGCCGGCACTGCTGGTGCACCTGCAACAGTGGGCATTGATAACGCCATCTATCCGCGTCCTCGCACGTTCACTGTTGGACTTAATCTCGGTATCTAACCCTTCCCACCCCCTAGTATCATGAATAACAAATTCACTCGCACGTTGGGAATGCTGGTTATGGCTGGCAGCTTACTATCCCTAGCGTCTTCGTGCACTAAAGACCTGGATCAGCTTCCGGACTATTCTGCTAACGCAGAGGTAGTATACCGTGACCCCGCTCAGATCCAGCAAGTACTGGCCCGCTTATATGCCACCTTCGCAATCAGCGGTCAAACAGGTCCTGCTGGCTTGCCCGATATTACGGGCATTGACGAAGGGTTCTCTAATTACCTACGCCAATATTGGCAGCTTCAGGAAATCACAACTGACGAGGCTGTTTTGGGCTGGAACGACGGTAACCTGCCTAGCGTGAATACGCTACAGTGGAACGCCGACAACGAGTTTGTGCGGGCTACATACGACCGTATTTACTACGAAATAGCTCTCTGCAATGAGTTCATTCGTCAGACATCGGATGCCAAACTTTCAGACCGTGGAATTAGTGGTGCAGAAGCTGGCAACGTGCGTACTTACCGTGCCGAAGCTCGCCTGTTGCGTGCTTTATGCTATTGGCATGCGATTGACCTCTTTGGAGGTGGCCCATTTGCTACGGAAGAGGCCGCTATTGGCACTTATCCAACCTATAAGACCCGGGCAGAAATCTTCTCTTATGTAGATACGGAGTTGAAAGCGCTGGACACTGAAGGTTTGCTGTTAGCTCCACGTTCTGTGTACGCTCGCGCTGATAAAGGTGTGCTTTGGACGCTTATGACCAAGCTTTACCTTAACGCACAGGTATATACCGGCACTGAGCGCTACACAGACGCAATTACTTACGCCAATAAAGTATTGCAAGCTGGCTATACGTTGAGCCCTAGCTACGCTAATCTGTTCTTGGCTGATAACAACAAGACAGCTGCTCGCAACGAGATTATTCTCCCGATTACCTTTGACGGCACTCGGACCAAAACCTACGGGGGCATGACGTTCTTAGTGCATGCAGCTGTTGGTCGTGCTGTAACGCCGGTTAGCGCTGGCATCAATGGTGGTTGGAGTGGAACGCGCGCCAAACAAAATCTCCCTTCGCTGTTTACATCGGCCACTGATACACGCCGAAACCTGTTTTTCACTACAGCACAAAATCCCAACGTGGATACCTTAACTGCTTTCAGCAGTGGGACGCTGGTGACAAAGTATCGGAACGTTACATCAACTGGCGTAGCAGGCTCGGATACTGAAGGCAACTTCCCGGATACCGATTTCCCTATGTTCCGACTGCCTGATGTGCAGTTGATGTACGCTGAGGCAGTGTTACGTGGTGGTGCAGGTGGTAGCAACAGTCAAGCTTTGACTTATGTTAATGCTGTACGGGCTCGCTCAAGTGCTACTCCGTTAACCACTCTTACGCTGAACGACATCTTGGATGAGCGTGGTCGCGAACTGTTTTGGGAGGGGCATCGTCGTACGGACCTGATCCGTTTTGGTAAATACACTACTGGTTACAACTGGCCCTTCAAAGGTGGTGTGCGCGCCGGGCGCGATGTGGAAACTACGCGAGTGCTATTCCCTCTTCCCAACACGGACATCGTAGCTAACCCAAACCTAGCAGGTCGTCAAAACCCTGGTTATTAAGTTACTTGGTATAATCCGGAGGCTGGCACCTATCAGCCTCCGGTTTGTGCACCAACCACAAACATCTCTAAAGCCATGAATAGCTTTTCTACTAAAATAATGGGCTTGGCACTAGCTGCTACCGTTCTTTTCTCCTCTTGTGAAAAGGACGAAACGCGGGTTAAAGCTAACATAAATGCCACTCCACAGTTGACTTCTAGTGCCACTTCTGCTACGCTTGTCAGAACATCGGCTACGAATAATGCTGTCACTTACACTTGGACTGCAGCCGATTTTGGTTACCCAGCAGCAGTAACTTATGCACTGCAGTTTGCTAAAAAGGGTGCAGGCTTTGATAGCAACGTGTACGAGGTCAACGTAGGCAGTGCTTTGTCAAAGACCTTTACTGTTGGAGAACTAAACTCTGCTTTTCAAGGTGCCGACTGTAAATCAGCGAGTATTCCATCCAACATGGATGTGCGCGTGAAAGCTACCATAGGTGCAACTGCTGAGCCGGCTTATTCAGGCCTTGGCTCTATTGCAGCTACTCCTTATGCAGATGCTCCCGCTGATAGATGGGCAATGATCGGATCAGCTACACCTGGTGGTTGGGATCGGGACACATACATGACGTATGATGTGTGCGCGAGAGCATACAAAGTTACAATTGCTCTGAAGCCAGGTGCTTTCAAATTCCGCCCTAATGGTGATTGGCCTGGTAATTTGGGCGATACTGGCGGAGATAAAATGCTTGAGGCTGACGGCTCAGACATTGTAGCTCCTAATGAAGCAGGCACATACGAAGTGTCTCTTAATATAAGTAGCACTCCGAAGCCCACTTACACAATCACTAAAAAGTAACTTAGTAAGCCTTCAAAAGAAAAGCCTCACAAGTTGTGAGGCTTTTCTTTTGAAGGCTTATTCTTAATGCCTATCTGTGTTCAATAAGATAAACTATCACAGCCAATAGCTAGCTTATTTTACAACTACCTGTCTCGCAGCTACTCGCTCTCCCACCTGCACTCTCACTATGTACATACCGGCAGTGAGTCGTCCTCGTTTAATTTCAGCTTGATACTGGCCTACCGCTCTTTGAGCATCTATAACCGTATGTACTTGGCGGCCCATCATGTCTAGTAAGGATATAGTCACTGTCTGAACACGATCGGTTACAAAGTACTTAATTAGTAAGGCATCAGTAACAGGGTTAGGATAGGCACTCATAGCTACAGCTAGCTCATCTGCTTTCTTCGCACCGAGTACAGTACCTCCAGCTGCGCCAATAGTAAGAGTGGCAGCTTGTATACCGGGAATATTGGCAAAGTCTACCACGTTGGGTGGGTTGTTGCCGGCGCCCCCAAGGTTTGGAGCACCTGAGCCGGGAAGCGGATAACCGGCATCAGTGGGGAGCGGAGCCGTGTTTTGCGGAATGAAGTCGCTGGAAATGTAGCCACCATCTGAATTGCTTTGGAGAGCAAAGATTCGGATGGTGCCACCAGTAGCCGGAATATTCATGGCGGCGCGGTCTACTTCTATTTCCCAACCGTAGGAACCAGCCCCTCCCGTTGTGTTACCTGGGTTAGAAGAGAGCTTACCATCTGGAGTATTACGGTAGGCCATACGGGCACCAGCTAGTGCAGTAAAACTGCCGGCTGCATCAGACGCTGAAATAGTTGTAACGGCTCCCGAAGTACCATTAATGAAGTCTGCACCCAGAGTTTTATCAGTTGCAGCGGTGGCAGACGTATACACAATAGCCTGTGGAACAAGCTGGCCACCGGTGCCCGTGCCAGTTACAGCAATAGCTAAATCGGTATCCATATCCAGCTTAGCGCTCATTTTTTGAAAGGCGGTACGCGACCCAATTACAACGGGTAAGGGTGCTGCACTGCTAGCTCCGGCCAAGTCAGGACGATCGATAAAGAGTTGAAATGAGCTATTGCTACCAACGGTAGTTCCTGTAGCAGCATTACTTTCTAGCGTTCCAGCCAGGAAGAAATACAACTTGTTAGCATCGGCAGCTGAGTATAGACTTACTATGCCCATGTCGCCGAACCCGTGCGAACCGGTGTAGCGGCCTACTAGCTGATAATTAGTTGAGCTAATTTCTGCCGTATTCAACACCCCATCTACAGTTATCTGGGCTTGGGAAGTGAGTGCAGTCAAGGCAAAAGCCCCGGAGAGGGCAAGAGTAGAAACTTTGAGCATGTGGCAATCTTAAATATGAGGTAGTAGGAAAGGGCAATTTCCGCGAAGAATACAATAAGTATGCTCGCCAAAATAGCACCTTATACTTAGCTACGTACTATTTAGATATAAGCTCAGCGATATAATTCTGATAAAACGTTATAGCACAGTCATAGGCGACGCGGAGGTACATGTCAGAAAAATACCGGCATTCGTCAATTCAGCATTTTTATCTGCCAAAATCTTTTCCGTGTTTCGTCTTTCTTATCCCCTTACTTTACCTTTTGCTCGCCCACAGTAGGCGACTACACTGTTTTCTCACCTTTCTGACCTGATATGATTCTTATTGCCGACGGTGGCTCAACGAAGAGCAGCTGGTGCCAGCTTGATGAAGCTGGTAACCGAGTGTATTTCAACACCGAGGGGTACAACCCCGATTTTATTACTACCGCGGCCGTAATAGCCTCGCTGGATAAGAATTTGCCAGAAACGCTGCCGCGCCAGAAAGTAACGGAAGTGTACTATTACGGCGCAGGCGTATCGTCGGAAAAGAAGGCAGAAATCATAGCGAAAGCCATGCGCCAGATTTTCACCGAGGCAAAGGTGATTGTTGACCACGACTTGCTGGCTTCAGCGCGGGCGCTACTGGGGCGCAAGCCTGGCTTTGCAGCCATTTTGGGCACGGGCACCAACTCGTGCCTCTATGATGGCAACAAAATCACCTATAACGTTGACTCGCTCGGCTATTTCCTCGGGGATGAAGGTAGCGGCTCCTTTATTGGCAAGCGCCTGCTGCGCGACTACCTGCGCGGGTTGCTGCCAGATGGCCTACAAGAGATTTTCCGTGAGGAGTTCAACCTCACTCGCGAGGACATTCTGGACCGTCTCTACAACCAGCCGCTCCCAAACCGCTTCCTGGCCAGCTTCGCTAAGTTTACTTACGACCATAACAATATCAGCTACTGCCGCGAGATTGTGCTGCAGGGCTTTGAAACGTTCTTCGCGAACATCGTGCGGCACTATCCGCGCTATCAAGACTACACGTTCAACTGCATCGGGTCAGTAGGCTACAATTTCCGAGATGCTCTCTCGCAGGTAGCTCGCGACAACGGTATGGAGGTTGGCAAGATCATCCGCTCCCCTATCGACGATCTGGTAACCTTCCACGAGGAGGCCCTGATCAAATAGACGAATAGCCTAATCAAAAAAGCCCGCTCTCCATGGAGAGCGGGCTTTTTTAGTGGCTTAGGCCAATAGGTTGGCTGGCGGCTTAGTGCTGCACAACCAACCGCACACTTTGCTGTTGTGCGCCAGCATTGAGGCGAACGATGTATACACCATTGGCTAGGTTGTGCACAGGCAATTGCAGATCGTGCGCGCCAGCTGCTTGGCGAGTAGCTACGCTCGCTTTGTGCACAGTAGCTCCCAACAGGTTAGTCACGGTTACGCTAACGGGGGCAGACTGGCCTAGCTCATACCGAAGGGTAGCCGTAGTGCCGGCAGGGTTTGGTAAAGCCACTAGCTGTAAGGCAGCGGCATCGTGCTGACGCTTGCTTGAAAGCACAATACCGGCTGGCCGGGCTACCTTCTTCGACAAGTACACCATATACTGGCCAGGAGCCAAAGTAAAGGCGCTGTCTGTTTTGTTAATCTTAAGGCTGCTTCCCTCGAGGTAGTTATACCAGGTACCAGTTTTCTGGAACCGGGGGTTCACCGTGGCCGATGTTACATCGAAGTTACCGATGACAGTTACATCCTGATCGGCATTATTGAGGTGAATGGTTTTTACTCCGCCGCTAAGGTCCTGGGTAAAGGAAGTAAAGTTCTCAAACACCGGCTCGTCCTTTTTCAATTGAATTAGGCTGCGGTACACATCATAGAGATGACGGCGGTTCGCCTCCTTGTAGTAGTTCCACTCAGGGAGTTTGTTGGCCAGTTTGCAGTCATCTTTGGGATAAGGCTGGGGAACGGTGCCATCGGTGCAAGAGAAGATAGATTTATCGTAGCCTACTTCCTGGAATTCCCAAACCATTTTGGGGCCAGGCACCGTGAAGAAGAATGCAGCAGCTAGTTCCTGACGGGCTAGAGCTGTAGCCAGGTTCTTCGTGTTGTAGGAGCCAGAAGCATTACCAAATGCAAGGTTCTTGTACATCAGGCGCTCCTCGTCGTGGCTCTCCATGTAGGTCACTAGGTTAGGCTTGCTCCAGCCGCGGCCGCCTTGGGTAGTGCTGCCGTAATAGCCATAGCTCAAATTAGCCTTGCTGTTCACGTAGCCCATAGTAGCCTCGTTGTAGTTATCGGTCATTTTGCCCCACAGCATCAGACCGATATCTGAGAGAGCCTTTTCCTCGTCGTTGTTGCCGAGGTGCTCTAGGATAGGATACACGTTGGGGTCAACGCTTACCAGGAAGTCGTGGTAGTCTTTCCAGATGTCCACTCGCGACTGATCGTACTGTGACCAGGCGTCAGTGGAGGTGCTTACTTTCTGAGTGAAGCCTTTGCTAAGGTCGAAGCGGTAGCCATCAATGTTGTACTCCTTGAGCCAGAACTCCATCACGCGCTTGGAGAAGTACTTCGTGTAAGCGCTTTCGTGGTTGAAATCGTAGCCTACATTGAAGGGGTGCGTAGCATCGCGGTTAAACCAGGGGTTGGTGGCGGAAGGCTTGTCGCCGTCGAAGTACATCTGTACCATTGGGCTCTGGCCGAACGACTGATTCAGCACCATGTCTAGCACCACCGCGATTCCGCGCTTGTGGCACTCGTCAATGAAGCGCTTCAGCTCATTCTTGGGGCCGTAGTATTTGTCGGGGGCGAAATAGAACGACACGTTATAGCCCCAGCTTTCATTGCCCTCAAACTCATTCACGGGCATCAACTCAATCACATTGACACCCAGGCGCTGCATGTACTTGAGCGTATCGGTGAGGGTTTGGTAGTCGTGACGGGCAATGAAGTCGCGGGGAAGCAGCTCATATACCACCATATCTTCGCGCTTAGGGCGTTGGAAGTTGGTAGCCTGGAACGCGTAGCTGGGCGCGTTGCTTTGCAACACCGACGCAATGCCGCTGGAGGTTTGGGTAGGATACGCCTTAAGGTTTGGGTAGGTAATGGCGGGGATAAACTTGTCGTTCTCCGAGTCTAACTGCTTTTCAGCATAGGGGTCAGCCACGCGCAGATTCTCGTTTACCAAAAACTGGTAAGCATACTCCTGTCCGGCGGTCAGGCCGTCAATCTGTACCCACCAGCGGCCATTAGCAGCATCGGTGGCACTCGTTTTCTTCAGTTGATAAGCAACATCCGGCTGCCAGTTGTTGAAGTCGCCGATAACGTACACTGACTCTTTACCGGGCGCCGTGAGGGTTACTACCGCCGACGTACCGCCGTTCAGATAGGTAACGCCGTCTTTGCGGGCAGCAGTTGGTAGCTCAGCGGTAACCGTTGCCGCGCGCACAATCACGGAAAGTGTGGTTGCTACCGTGGTAGTACCATTGTTAGCCGTCAGGCGCAACTCGTTACGGCCCGGCTGAGTAACCGGTACACTTGCCGTGAGGGTAGTAGCGTTGGTTTGCTGGGCTACCTGCGTTCCGTTGAGCGTGAGGGTTAGAGTAGAAGCCACCGAGGCAGCTCCGCTTACACTTACACTGGTACCACTGTTGACGAAGATAGGGTTGCCGTTGGAAGATACCGGACTGGTGAAAGCCACCGAGAAATCGGTTTGCGATACGTCCACAAAAATGTCACCGCCGGTTGCAGAGCGGCCTACCTTGCTACCAGTGGCATCTTTGAAGATCATGCCTAGCTTCTGGATCTGCTCGCCGGCTGGCACCCCGTACCACGCCCGTACGTTGGGCGTAAGGGTAATAGTGTAGCGGTTGGGGTTGGTGGCGTCGCGCGTTAGCTTAGCGGCGGGGTCAGCCTGCCCAAAATTAGGGCTCTTTACATACTTCCAATCAGAGTTGGAGGTGCTGCGGTTGGTGATAACGCCGGTCCAGACATAGACGTCACCAGTAAAATTGGCTAATGCTCCATTGCCCTGAGAGGCGTCATAAATAAGCGTAACCGCATCCGTTTCGCGGAAGAACGTGGGCTGAGTCGTCACGACCTGCGCCTGTAAAAAGGGCATTCCGAGTAGAAAAGCCACTAGACTCCATGCTAGTCGAAGTGTTTTCATGAAAAGTTGGGGTTGGGAATTTTAGAAAGAGAATCGGACAACTAATACTCCATTGACCAGTTGAAACCTCTAGCAAGTTTCTCATAGTGCAAGGGAGCATTAAAGATACTCTTCTAGGCCAGTCTGCCCAAGGTCACTGCACCATTTATTGTAGCTTTGAACCTATTCTACTGTTCCGGCTGCCCCTTTTCCCAATGACTATCTGCTACTTCTATTTCCGGCCCGTAAAAAGCTTGGCCTGGCGATGGTTGGCAGCAGTTTACTTGGGCCTGCTAGGCCAGGTAGCAGCTCAAGCCCCTACTCTAGCCGCTACGCAGGCAGTGCCCTTAGCATCCCTAAGTCAGGAAGGATCAACCGCTTCCGTGCTTAGCTCTTCTGATACAAGTCGCCTTAGCCGCCGCTTGCCGGTAGTGGCGGGTGGCCTAGCGCTCGGCTACACGGGTACCATCTACCTACTAGGCCAGGCGTGGTACACTGGCGAGCGGACAAAGTTTCATTGGTTCAATGACTTGCCGGAGTGGAAGCAGCTAGACAAGGCTGGCCATTTCTGGGGCGCTTTCCACGAAAGCCGGGCCGCGGTGGATATGCTGCGCTGGGCCGGAATGCCCGACCGCAAGGCTATCTGGTATGGGGGCTTTGTGGGCTTTCTGCTCCAGAGCCCCATTGAATTGCTTGATGGCCGCGACCCAGAGTATGGAGCCTCCGCCACCGACTTGGCGGCCAACTTTCTTGGCTCGGTAGGCCTCATTGGGCAGCAGCTAGCTTGGAACGAAGTGCGGCTGATGCCGAAATACTCCTTCCATACCACGCGCTACGCTAAACTCCGCCCCAACGTGCTCGGCAAGAGCCTCGGCGAGCAATACCTGAAAGACTACAACGGCCACACCTATTGGCTGTGCGCCGATGTAGGCGCCTGGCTACCGGCTACCAGCCGTTGGCCACGCTGGCTGCAGCCGGCGCTGGGCTACGGCGCCCAGCAAATGGTGTATAATGACCGAGACGCCAATGCTGCGCTAGGCCTCTCTGCTTACCGTCAGTTCTACCTCAGCCTCGACGTAGACCTCCGCCAGATTCCGACCAACAGCAAGCTGCTGCGCCGGGTGTTTTACGTGGCCAGCATTTTCCATTTGCCAGCACCCGCCCTAGAGTGGAATTCACGTCGGGGCTTTGTGGCACACGGCCTGTACTACTAAAGTAAAGGGTGAATTTCCTGCCCGCAGTTCGGGCTCTGTTATCTGGTGTGAACAGTGTCAGAGCTGCATGTTAATCGAATCCTTTACTGCAATTGTGCCGCTGTAGCACCGCCCAGGCAAAAGCTAGCCATCTGATACTCAGCAAAGCGCAGTTGCCTGACTCATTAGTCTCTTCTTCCAGGCAAGACCACTACGTGGCCTAGCGCAAGATTTCACCATTTCATTGCCGAACTTTACCCATTCCACGTTATAGTGTGGACGTGCTGAAAAAATCAGCGAAATCACGATTGCTCAGCGAAAATCATCGATTTATGAACGTAGGAGATAGAGTTCGGCTGCTCACAGGCCGCGAGGAAGGCATCATTACCCGCCTCCTCGACAACGACCTGGTAGAAGTAGCTATTGATAACGACTTCACCATTCCGGTTCTGCGCCGGGAAGTGGTGGTAGTTGCCGCCGAAGAAACCAAAGCCTTCGGGCAAAGCGCGGCCTCTGTAGCGGCCGAGAAGAAAGCTGCCTCCAGCGGAGCAGCCCGGGCGGCTAAAACGGCGGGGGTAGCTCCAGTAGCGGCGCCCGCAGTGCCCAAGAAGTCAGAAGGGCCCGCCGGACTGCCTAGCGCGAAGAACGCCCCTTCCACCGTGCAAAAAGGCGTGTACCTGGCCCTAACGCACCAGTCGCCGGAGCTGCTGGCGCTGCAGCTTATCAATCACACCGACCGTGACGTGCTCTATACCTTCGGGGAGGAGCGCAACGGGCAGTACCGCGGCCTAACGTCGGATAAGCTGGCAGCTAAGTCCGTCAGCAAGCCCCTAGGCCACTGGCACCTCAAGGATTTTGACAATTGGGCTGCCCCCGTAACGCAACTACTCCCCTTCCAAACGAACGGAACCACAGCATTTGATCTGATTACCAAGCGTATTCAGTTTAAAGCCGCCAGTTTCTATACCAGCCGCCAGCCCAATGTGCCGGTGCTGCAACGCGAGGCCTATCTGTTTCAACTAGATGAAAAACCTGCTGCGCCCGTTGCCATTGCCCCCGAGAAACTAGCCGAGACGCTCAAGGCCCAACTTTCCGGCAATGCTCCTGCTAAGCCAGCCGCCGTAGCGCCTGCCCCTGAGCCCGCCAAGGCTATTGTAGCTCCGCCCCACGAGGTGGATCTGCACTTAGAAGCCCTGATGCCAGAAGGCGCCGAAGGCCTCAGCAACACCGCCATTCTGAAGCTACAACTGGAGGCGTTTGAGGATACACTGAGCCGCGCATTGGCCACTAACATGCACGAAATCGTGTTCATTCATGGTTCCGGCAACGGCACCCTGCGCAAAGAGCTACACAAGCTGCTGAGCCGCAACCGCGACATCAAGTTCTTCGAGGACTCAAAGAAGGAGAAGTTCGGCTACGGCGCTACCCTGGTACGACTGAAGTAGGTACCTGCTGCTAGTATCTTCTTTCATTGATTGCTGCCCCTCTGGCTTTCCAGAGGGGCATTTCTTGTTTAGCAAGGGGTTACAGATGACTATTCCAGTTGAAGAACCTACCATGGCCGGGCTTTTCTGTTCCTGATACTCGGCTCGCCATCTGTGGGTATGGTAACCCTATAGGCAACTCTTCGGTAGTGCAAGAAGCAAGTACCTCTTTGGTCGTCTTTCTTCGGCTATGCTTTCGTCATCAGAGTTTGTTACAATTTCTCTCCCCGACCAGCGTACACTAAGCCTACGACGCTACGGCAACCCTAAGCATCCGGCGGTTCTGTTTTTTCATGGGTATGCATCCTCCTGCCTGGGGGTGCCCGATGTACCAGCGGTGCTTTCCCGCCTAGGCCTGCAGGTACTGGCCCCCGACCGCCCTGGTGTGGGCCAGTCGACAGCGCCCGAGCATACTACTCTGGAGTTGGTGGCTGCTGATGCGGTAGCCGCGCTGGATGCACTGGATGTACCCATCCCTTTGGCAGTGGCCGCATGGTCGGGCGGGGGGCCATATGCTATGGCGCTGGCTGCCTTATATCCTCAGCGCGTCGCGTCCTTGCACTTGCTGAGCACCGTACTCCCCCTCGGCGACCCGCACGCTTACCCTCGCCTGACTCT
Source organism: Hymenobacter wooponensis (assembly GCF_004745865.1). Lineage (GTDB taxonomy): Bacteria > Bacteroidota > Bacteroidia > Cytophagales > Hymenobacteraceae > Hymenobacter > Hymenobacter wooponensis. The sequence goes on from NZ_SRKZ01000001.1 coordinate 220,222, forward strand.
ACCTTGGAAAGCCACCCGGTTTGCCAATGATTACCTGTCGGCTCTGGGGAGGGTAGCATTGGCAGCCGTGAGCCGCAAGTGGGAGAAAGAGCCCGAAAAAACTATTGATGAGTACCTAATGCTACTAGGTCCCGCCGAGCGTGCTGTTCGTTTTCAGCACCCTACCCGGGAAATTCTGCGCGATGCGGCTGTGCGTGGGTTTGCTCAAAACGGCCTGGGTGTGTTTCTGGATGGGCAAGCATTATGCCGCGCGCCAACCTTCCAGCTTTCCGCTATTCAGGCCACCACTACCCTTTGGCACGGCTCCAATGATGGGGTATGGGCACCCGATAACATCACCTATCTTACCACTCATATCCCGCAAGCTCACCTTCGGCTAATACCCGGTGAAAGCCACATGCTCTACCTAAACCACTGGGAAGCCATTCTTAACGATATCCGCGCTGACTTACCTCCTTACGTGTAGTGGAGTACATAGCGCTGCTGTTGCATACTTGGTGTGGTTCGCTCGTATGTTCTAAACAAGCCCACCATTGAAAACCAGTTTACTACCTAAGAAAGAAGCATTTTAGCTGTCCCGCAGCCTGTGCACAGCCCAAATTAGCGTCAAGCTCAGGCAACCGTCGGGCAGCATGTGGTTACTTTGCGGCAGAAACTCATTCTGCTGCATGAAACTCCCCGCGCTCCTCGTCGCCTCTCTCCTATCTCTATCCGCGCTGGCTCAGCAGCCACTGTCGGTGCCACGCAACTTACAGGCCACCTACACCAAAGGCACTCGCGCTGAAAGTGGCCTACCGGGCCCTAACTACTGGCAAAACTCAGCCGACTACAAGCTCAATGTCTCCTTCGACCCCGCCACGAGGCGTTTAGCGGGCACCGCTACCATTGCCTACCACAACCAGAGTCCTGACTCATTGCGGCAGATCTGGTTTAAGCTTTACCCCAACCTGTACCAAAAAGGCGCAGCACGCGCTTCTTCCATCAAGCCGGAAGATGTGGGTGATGGTATGCAGATCGAGAAGATGACCATCAATGGCCAGACCATTGATGTGGCCAAGCTGCGGGGCGATGCTACGAACCTACCGGTGCCCGTGCAGCGGGCCATTGGGCCCAAGCAAACGGCCCAGGTATCGGTAACGTATTCCTACATCCTGAACAAAGGCTCGCACACCCGCACCGGAGAGGTAGAGCCCAATGCAGACTTTGTAGCCTACTTCTTCCCGCGCATTGCCGTGTACGATGATATTGACGGCTGGAACCGCAACCCTTACCTCGGCTCGCAGGAGTTTTACAACGACTTCGCCAACTTCTCCGCCGACATTTCCGTGCCCAAAGATTTTGTGGTGTGGGCCACTGGCGACCTGACCAACGCCGATAAGGTTCTCACGAAAAAGTACGTTCAGCGTCTCCGCGACGCGGAAAAGAAGGATGCTGTCACGAGCATTATTACGGAAGCAGACCTGCAACGCCGCGACATTACGGCCTCCAACGCCCAAAACACCTGGCATTTTGAGGCCAAGAATGTAACTGACTTTGTGTTTGCGACTACAGACCATTACGTGTGGCAGTCGAGCAGCTTAGTAGTTGACCCCGCCACCAAGCGCCGCACCCGCGTAGATGCCGTGTACAACACCAAGCACAAGGACTACGAAGAGGTGATTCAGTTTGCCCGCAAGACGGTGGAGGCCATGTCGTACACCTTCCCCAAGTGGCCCTTCCCCTACTCCCACGAAACCATCTTCGATGGCCTAGACCAGATGGAGTACCCCATGATGGTGAACGACAACCCAACAGAAAGCCGCCAGGACGCCATCACGCTCACCGACCACGAGATATTCCACACGATGTTCCCGTTCTACATGGGCATCAACGAAACCAAGTACGGCTGGATGGACGAAGGCTGGGCTACTATTGGGGAGTGGATTATCTCCGGTATCATCGACCCTAAGCTGGATGACGACTACGGCATTGCCCCCTACGCCCGTGGCGCGGCCACCGAAGACGATGTGCCCATCGTAACGCTCAGCACCCAGCAAACCGGCACGGCCTTCTACCTCAACTCCTACCCCAAACCTGGCCTAGGATACCTCTACGTGAAGGATATGCTCGGCGACGAACTGTTCACCAAGGCGCTGCATACCTACATCCGCAATTGGAATGGTAAACACCCCATGCCCTACGATTTCTTCAACTCGATGAATGCTGGAGCGGGTCGCAACCTCAATTGGTTCTGGCAGCGCTGGTTCTTCGACAATGGCTACCCTGACCTCGCCATCCAAACCGTCACGAAATCCGGCACTGGCTACGATGTAATAGTGGAATCTAAAGGTACCAAACCCGTTCCCGTAGACCTTACCATCACTTTTGCTGACAACTCCACGCAGAAAGTACACCGCACCGTGGCCGTCTGGGAATCTGGCGCCAAAACCGTGACAGTGCCTGTTTCCTCTACCAAAGCCGTAAAGCAGGTGAAGCTAGGCGCAACCCTTGTACCTGACAGTTACCCAAAGGATAATGTCTGGGAGGGCAAGTAGAATATTATTTAATATGAGCCGTTCAGGATGACCAAAAAGGTTGCTCGGAGCAAAAATGGGTTTGGGTTTATTGACTATGTAATCCTAACCATGATGCTAGGTATATTTTACCTATTTGCAAGCAAACTTGTTGAGGGCTCACGCATTACTCAAAAGTTAGACAGTGAGCAAACATCTATGGTTATTGGCCATATAAATAGCGATAAAGGTTTCTTTGGCAATAGTCCAGTTAGTCGTCAGTTCTATTATCGTTACTTTTTTACAATAGGCACCAATACTTATTGGGGGGACAGTCGCAATGCAGATAAAAGGCCAGGTGATACGCTTCTAGTACGATATTACATTCCAGACCCAACAATCAATGAGCCAGCTAATTAAAAAGCACTATACATTGAAATTTGAAGCGTTTGAATACTAAGAAATAGCGCTAAGTAAAAAAGCCAGCCCATACGGGCTGGCTTTTTTACTTAGCGCTATTTCTTTTTCACGATTAGAACGTCCTTGACGTATGCATATCTTCTATGTGGATGCTGTACGGCGAAGGTCACTGTAGCCGCACATGCATGATGTGCCGGGCGGGAGCTTGGAAGTGGTAGTTGAGCAGAAAGCCATAGGTTTCGCAGATCTGGCGAGCAATGGCTAGGCCTAGGCCTACACTGCCGGGTGGGCGCTCAGGACCCGGCCGAAAGCGCACGAATAGTTGATCGGCGGGTAACGCCTGGGCCCGGCCGGTGTTCTGCACGGTAAACTCCTCGGCAGTCAGCGTTACAATCAGCTCACCGCCTGGTACATTATGGCGAATGGCATTGCTAAGCAGATTGCTCACCAAAATTTCCAGCAACGAGCGGTTAGCCGCGAGCGGCAGCGTTTCCAGCACTGCAATAGTCAGGGTAAGGTTGTTTACGCTAAGCTGCTCCCGCATCTGGCCTAGCTGGGTGCGCACGGCGGCGGCTAGGTCCACCGTTTCAGTGGGAAAGAATAGCTGCTGGTCGAGGTGGGCTAAGAGCAGTAGGCTGCGGCTTAGGTGCGTCAGGCGCTGCGTCACCTCCAGCAGGGCCTCAATATGGCCGGCTTGCTCTTCCGTTAGGTCAGGGGCCTGCACTAATAAATCGAGCTTGGTGCGGAGGATGGCTAAGGGCGTTTGAAGCTCATGGGCAGCGTTTTCAGTAAACTCTCTTTGCCGATGATAAATGCGTTGGTTCCGGTTCAACACGCGGCTCAGCGCTGAGTTCAGCTCCTTAAACTCCGGAATGCGCGTGCTAGCTAAGCGCACAGGCTGATGCTGATCAAGCTTATACCTCTGCAACTCACCCAGAGTATGATAGAACGGCGCCCACATGCGGCGGGCCAAAAAATGCTGCAGCACTAATAGGCCTACCAGCAGCGCCCCAAATAAAAGGGCACCGGCCAACACAATGCGCGCCAGTAGCTCCTGGCTATCGAGCATGGTGGTGCGTAGCTCTAGCCGATAGGGCCGCCCCTGAAACTCCACCGGTGCGGCCAGTTGCCGGTAGGGCACTATCTGCCCCGTGAGCTCATTGTACATCATGCGCTGGCTGAAGGAAACCGGCGGCCCCGGCGCCGACAGGGCTTTGAACTCCACGTTATGATCGAGTTGATGCCAGAAGGCAAGGTCGGCGGGAGTACGCAGGTGCAGGCGCAGCGCTTTTTCTACACGCAGCTTACGACGGCTCAGCGTACGGTCAACATAGGCGTAGTAGATTTTGCTGATGAAACCATAGTACACAAACGTGCCGCCCACAGCCACTATGCTGGCGTAAATCAGAAAGAAAACAGTAGTGCGGGCCAGCAGCTTCATGGCAAACAGCAGAGTATGGAAGCGGCTACGTCTCGGAACTTGTGTCGAACCGGTACCCTAGGCCATATACCATGCGGATATAGTTGGATGCTCCGGCTTCTGTGAGCTTGCGCTTGAGGTTTTTTACGTGCGCATATACGCTCTCGAAGGTATCAAACTGCTCTGCCGCATCGCCGGAGAGGTGTTCGGCAATAGCGCCTTTGGTGATAACGCGCCCCTGGTTGGCCAGCAACAGCAGCAGCAGATCAAACTCTGTGCGCGTGAGCGTGACGGGATGCCCTTCTACGGTAGCCCGGCGGGCGGGCACGTCTACGCTGAGCTTGCCGGCCTGCAGCAGGTTGGTGCCTTGGTAATGACGGCGGCGCACCAGCGCCGAAATGCGGGCGCTAAGCTCCGGCAGATAGAATGGCTTGGGCAGATAATCGTCGGCCCCAAGCTCTAGGCCAGTTATGCGGTCATCTACGGCAGCGCGGGCACTGGTAATAATAACGCCCGCCGCTTTTTGGTGACGCTGCAACTCGCGCAGCAGCTCTAGCCCGTCGCCACCAGGCAGGGTCAGGTCCAGCACAATGCACTCGTAGTTGTAGAGCAGCATTTTCTCCTGTGCCTGGGCATAGGTGATGGCCACTTCGCATATATAATGCTGGGCTTGCAGATAGCTTACCAGACTGGCCAGCAACTCCGGCTCATCTTCCACCAGAAGCAGCTTCATGTGGGAACGGAACAAATAAAAGGTGGGAGGAGCAGAAAGATAGCGGCATTAGCTCGTGAAACTGGCCTAGCGCACAAATTTTTATGGCTGAGCTCCTTTCTTCTAAATGTCTTCTAAATCAATATGCTACTTGGCTGACATAATACGCTGCTCTCATTTCCAACCTACTTAAAAATTCCCCCATGACCGTACTGCTACCTTCCCTTTACCGGGCTGGTTGCGCTGGGCTGGTATTAGCCGCGCACGTAACGGCCAGCTCAGCTGCCGCCGCCCCAACCCCCAGTATTCCTACATCCATCGAACAGCGTGCGAACCGTCGCGCGCTTACGGGCCGCGTGCTCGATGGAGCCGACCAAGCCCCTCTGGGCTTCTGCTCAGTAGGCATCAAAGGTTCTAACCGAGGCACAACTACTGATGCCAACGGCGCTTTTAAGCTCGACGTGGAAGATGGGGACATTCTGGTGATTTCGTACGTGGGCTACGAGCCACGAGAATATCCGGTGCCCGCCGGCGAAACATCGGTTACTATCAGCCTGAAATCAACCACACACACCATGGCCGATGTGGTAGTTGTGGGCAACCGTGCTTCTGAAGCCCGCACCAACGTGGAGCTACCAGTGCCCGTAGACGTGCTCAGCGCCAAGGAAATTACGAAAACCGGCCAGACGGAGCTAGGTCAGATGATTCATTTCCTGGCGCCCTCCTTTAACTCTACGAAGCACGCCATTAGCAACGTGACGTCGTACGTGGACCCCGCCACGCTACGCGGCCTGGGCCCCGACCAAACGCTGGTACTCGTGAACGGCAAGCGTCGGCACCAGTCGTCGGCGCTCAACGTGAATAACGTGGTGGGCAGGGGTTCCGTGGGCACCGATTTGAACGCCATTCCGACGGCGGCCATTGAGCGGGTAGAAATCCTACGCGACGGCGCAGCGGCACAATACGGCTCCGATGCCATTGCCGGCATTGTGAACTTGGTACTGAAAAAAGCGCCCCGGGGCGGTACCGTCACAGGCAACTATGGCATTACCAAGCTCGGCGACGGCGACACCTACGATGCGGGGGTAAATTTTGGGCTGCCCGTGGGCAAGCGCGATGGATTTTTCAACACCACCGTGCAGCTTCACCACAACAAGCCCACCGACCGCTCCGGCGACTACACCGGTGCCGTGTACAGCACCAAGCCCGAGGAAGACGCGGCCTTGGTAGCCCAGAACAACTTTAACCGCCACGTTACTACGTACGGCACGGCCAAGAACACCATGGGCCAGCTGTTCTACAATGCGGAGACAAAGCTTGGAGAGGCCTGGACGCTATATTCCTTCGGCGGATACTCGCGCAAGGACATGACGGCCTACGGCTTCTACCGCCAGCCTAGCAACAAACGGCGGGCAGTACTCTCGCTGTTCCCCAATGGCTACAACCCCGTATTCCCGGCCAAAGTGCAGGACCTGGCCTCTACGCTAGGCGTGCGCCGCACCACGAGCGGTGACTGGAACCTCGACTTCAGCGCCGGATTTGGCGGCAATACCATTGAAACGTTCGCCAACCATACGGTCAACCCTTCGTACGGCAGCAACTCGCCCACTAGCTTCTACACGGGCACCAACAAGTTTGCGCAGGGCCTGATTAACGTGAACGTGTCGAAATCATTTAAGGAAATTGGTAGCCTGAAGTCCTTAAGTGTGGCCTACGGCAGTGAGCTGCGGGTGGAGCGCTACCAGCTAGTAGCCGGCGACGATGCCTCCTGGATGAAAGGCCCGGTTACGGCTAACTCGCCCGATGTTGGCTCTAGTGGCCGCGAGGGAATTGGCGCCCAAAATGCCGTGAAGCGCACTCGTAATAACGTAGGCCTGTACGCCGATGTGCTCAGCGACATAACCGAAAACCTACTGGTAGATGTGGCCGCTCGGGTAGAGCGCTACAGCGACTTTGGCACCAACGTATCAGGCAAAATCTCAACGCGCTACAAGTTCTCGAACCTGTTCTCCGTGCGGGGTTCCCTCAACCGGGGTTTCCGGGCGCCTTCCATGCACCAGCTCTACTACTCCAACAATGCTGATGCACAGTGGCTGACCATCAACGGCGTGTTCGACTCCTACCCCATTGCTCACCTGCGCAACGATAATTCCTACGTGCGGGCTTTGGGTGTTGAAAAACTGAAAGCAGAAACCACCCTCGACTACAACCTTGGCTTTACGGCCCAGATTGGCCCCAACCTGCAGGTAACGGCCGATATGTACCAGATTGATATTAAGGATAGGATTGTGATTTCGGGCCAGCTTGATGCTACCAAAGAGTCCTTGGCTCCCGTATTCCAGGGCTCCGGTATTGCGCAGGTACAGTTCTTCTCCAACGCCCTCGATACCCGCACCCGTGGCCTTGACGTGGTTGCTGCCTACCGCCAAAACTTTAGCAAAGAGCAAGAGCTGAGCCTGAGTGCCTCCATGATGCTGAACTCCACGAAAGTACGCGGCGCTGTACGCACTCCGTCGCAGCTTGCCAGCCTCAGCAGCGGCCTGATTGACAGAGTAATGATTGGCTTGATTGAGGTGGCTCAGCCCCGTTCAAAGGCCATCGTATCTGGCAGTTACCGCTACAAGAAGCTTGAGGGCATGTTACGCGCCACCCGTTTCGGGGAGGTAACCGCCATTCAGACCTCATCTGAGCTAGACCAGACGTTTGGGGCCAAGACCATTGCCGACGCTTCCTTGTCGTATAGCTTCAACCCTCGCATCAACCTGACCGTCGGAGCGAACAACATCTTTGATGTGTATCCCGACAAAATTGCCTTCCCCTCCCTCACGGCCTCGGGCCAGACGCCTTACACGCGCTTCACCTCGCAGTTCGGCTTCATGGGCGCTTACTACTTCACCACTGTGCGCTACAGTTTCTAAACAACGCAGCAAGCGGTGCTCAAAAGTCAGCTAGGCCACTCTCCTGCGCCGCTAACAGTGAGGCTGCAACCTCAAGCGACGCTGGGAATGGCCTAGCCGGCAACAATGCGCAGTCCCTTCTATTCACGAGGCGTTCCAAGCTGTGCGGGCGCAGAGTATAGAGAGGACGGAGGCGTTGTTTGGCACCGTAGACTGGTTTCCATGCTGCGCGGAAACCAGCCTGCACTGCTCCCATTTGGGCGCCGCTGCTGCGTTGTTTAGCACTCTGCATACTACCACCCACTTACCACCCCTGCCTTATGCTCGCACTTGCTGGCTTTGCCATGATTCTCACCTTCATGGTGCTGATCATGACGAACCGACTTTCGGCCATTACGGCGCTGCTACTGGTGCCCGTGGCGTTTGCGGTACTCACGGGCTTCAGCGCCCAAATGGGCACCATGATGCTGGATGGCATCCGCAATATTGCCCCCACTGGCATCATGCTGGTATTTGCCATTCTGTACTTTGGGCTAATGACGGATGCTGGGCTGTTTGACCCCGTCATTGGCCGAATACAGCGTGTAGCCCACGGCGACCCACTGAAAATTATCGTTGGCACGGCGCTGCTGGCTTTGCTGGTTTCGCTGGATGGCGACGGCGCTACTACCTACATTATTGTGGTTACGGCCATGCTCCCGCTTTATCGACGCCTGGGTATCAACCCCTTGATTCTTACATGCATGAACATGCTGGTGGGAGGTGTGATGAACATTTTGCCTTGGGGCGGCCCCACGGCTCGGGTCATGAGCGTGCTTCGCTTGGATAGTACTCAACTCTTCAACCCGCTTATTCCGGCCATGTTGGTTGGGTTGGCATGGGTGTTTTTTGTGGCTTGGCGCTTTGGCAAGCAGGAACGCAAGCGCTTAGGCCTGCACCAAGAGCCCCGCCCCGCTAAACACCCACTGGTGCTTGGCTTTGCAGCTGGCCTTCCTACGCCCTTATCCACCACCGACGAGGCCACCGACCTGGCTCTCTCACCCGAGGATCAGGCCTTACGCCGCCCCCGCCTGCTGTGGGTAAATGCCTTACTTACCATTGGCCTGATGGTGGCGCTGGTGCGTGAGCTACTGCCGCTGCCAGTGCTCTTTATGCTGGCATTTGCGCTGGCTGCCCTGCTCAACTACCCCAATCTAGCGCAGCAACGGCAGCGGTTTGCGGCACATGCCAGCAATGCCCTGTCGGTGGCCGCCATGGTGTTTGCAGCGGGCATCTTTACTGGTATTCTCAGCGGCACGCACATGGTAGATGCCATGGCGCACACCTTTGTGCAACTGGTACCCACCGAGTTGGGCCCGCGCTTCCCCGTACTGACTGGCCTAGCCAGTGCGCCGCTCACCTTCTTTATGTCGAATGATGCCTTTTACTTTGGTATCCTGCCCTTTTTCACAAAAGCCGCGGCCCAGTTTGGGGTAGCTACTGCCACCATGGGAAAGGCCTCTCTGCTAGGCCAGCCGGTACATCTGCTTAGCCCGCTGGTACCTTCTACCTATTTGCTGGTAGGCCTGGCCGGTGTTGATTTTGCCGCCCATCAGCGCTTCACACTTAAATGGGCGTGTGGCACGGTGCTCGTGATGCTACTAACGGCCCTTGTACTAGGTATTGTGCCGTGGTAGCGGCTCTAAGACCACCTGTATACTGATGCCCCGGTGCCCTCGCTAGCCTCCTTTCTCCACTTCAGGCCCCACATTCTGTTCATCTATGAATCAATACGTTCAGCATATTCTCGACAACCCGGCGGCATCGCTAGCCATCATCGGCAATCTTGTTATCATTGAGAGCCTGCTTTCCGTTGATAACGCGGCAGTGCTGGCTACCATGGTCGGCGATTTGCCCCGAGAACAGCGCAAAAAGGCATTGCGTTACGGCATTTTCGGGGCTTACATTTTCCGGGGCCTGTGCATTCTGTTTGCGTCCTTCCTGATCAAGTTCTGGTATTTGAAACCGCTGGGTGGCATGTATTTGCTGTACCTGGTATACGACCATTTCAAGGCTCGCCGCTCTGATGAGGACGAAACTATAGACAAACAGCAAAGCTGGTTCTACCGCAACACCCTAGGCCTGTTTGGGAAGTTTTGGGCCACGGTGGCCCTGATTGAGCTCATGGATCTGGCCTTTTCTATTGATAACGTTTTTGCGGTAGTGGCATTTACCGATAACCTGATTCTGATATGTGCAGGAGTGTTTATTGGCATTCTGGCCATGCGGTTGGTGGCACAGGCCTTTGTGCTGCTGATGGGCAAATACCCGTTTCTGGAAACGGCTGCCTTCGTTGTCATCGGCTTATTAGGGCTGAAGCTGGTGTTATCATTAGTTAGTCACTTCTTGCCGGGCCACCCGCTTAGCATCGCGCTGGAAAGTGAAGCCGCCGATGTAGCCATGACGGTGCTAACCGCCGCGGCTTTCTTAGTGCCGTGGGCTACGTCTCTGCTCTTCAATGTACCCCAGCGCCCCGGCGGCAGCCAAGTGGAAGTACTGGAAGCTGCTGAATAAAACTGCCGCGCCTCCGCTAGGCGACAGAAGCAACATAAACATAAAAAAGGCCAGCCTGTGATAGGCTGGCCTTTTTTATGTCGGCTGTAGTGACTCAGCTTACAGGTGAGCAATGGGGTCGGCGTTGCCGTCTGGGTCGTTTTTCACGGTGCCACTGGTGGTAAAGCTTTTGCCCTTCAGGAGCAGTACACCCGCCATGTGCGGAGTAGCCATAGAGGTGCCACTGATAGTATTGTAGCCTCCATTCAGCCACGTAGACTGGATGTTTACGCCGGGCATGCAGTAATCAACTGGTGGGTTGCCGAAGTTAGAGAACGAAGCCCAGCTATCGGTGCTGTTCATGGCCGAGATAGTGAAGATGTTGGCCCCATTCACGCGAGCTGGCGAGTGATTGTTGGCGTCATCTGTCTCGTTGCCGGCAGCCAGCGCGAAGAGCACACCACCCGCTGAAGCGCGCAGCACAGCATCATCCAAGGCCTGAGAAACACCGCCACCAAGGCTCATGTTGGCGACATCACCTGCTTTGCCATTGGCACCTACATAGTCAACGCCAGCAATAACGCCGGAGTTAGAGCCGCTACCACGCGCATCGAGCACACGCACGGCTACTACTGTAGCATTGGCGGCTACTCCCACAACGCCAATAGTATTGTTTTTAGCGGCGATGGTGCCCGACACGTGGGTGCCGTGGCCATTTCCATCATCAGGCGAGGCATAGTTGGCGCCGCTGGTCAGGAACGATTTGCTGCGGGTGACGTCGACGTTCAGGTCGGGGTGGTCGAGGTCAATGCCTGTGTCGATAATCCAAGCAGTTTTACCGGTGCCATCGGCAGTACCAACGCGGGCAATGCCATAAGGCGTAACCTGGGCAGGCTGGGTAGTGCCACCACCGGAAGATGGCTTACCAAGTGAAATAACACGGTCGGCTTCTACGTAGGCCACTCGAGCGTCTTCGCGCAGGGCTTTAGCTTCTTGAGCACTCAGCCGCGCCGAGAACCCCTTCAGTGCGTGGCCATAGGCAAATCCGAGCGCATCGGCGCTGGCACCGCGTGCTTTCAAGATTCCTTGCCCTACCTCTTTAACTTTTTTGACTTTCTCATTATACGGCTCGCTGCCGCTCAACTCCACTGCACCATCTTTAAGCACTACAATGTACTGACCGGAAATTACATCGGCAGCATCAGCTTTTGCATCGCTGCTTTGAGCCACACCAGCGGTGGAGGGCTGAACTGCGTCTTCAGAGCAAGCAGTAAATGTGGCGCTGGCTGCAACTGCGGAGGCACTCAAGAGCCAAGCGAGACGGGCATTGCGTTGTTTCTTATGCATTCTACGAGGGTGAAAGGGTGGAAAGAAAGGGCAGTTTTGGTAACCACTATTTCGGAGAAAGCAAGGCTCTTTCCCTTGACAAATCCTAGTCTGGTTGAGCTACCAATTTTTACTGATGATGAGCCCAAAGTAGAAATTCCTCCAAATAAAAAGCTCACAAGCCTATAACCCCCTCTAATCAAAGACCACTTTTACAACGAATATTGCATCAAATACACCGTTTTATTAACACAAACCCTTGTTTTAACTTATTTAAATAAAATTATGTTAATAATGTTAAATCTATATAGCAAAGGACTAACGGGTGTTAGATTAAGAATACTCGTTATCAATATAGTTATATAAGTAATTAAGCATTTGAATTCTGAATTAGCCTCTCATCATCTATCATTCTTTAGTCTCCCCGAGAATTAGCACTTACCTTTGCCCAAGTGATGAGTCGCCCCACCGCGGCGCCGAAAGGTGACGAGGAAAGTCCGGGCAACACAGAGCACCCTGCTTCCTAACGGGAAGGACTGGTGCGCGTAAAGCAATCCAGGACAGCCAGTGCCACAGAAAACTACCGCCAGGCGGTGAGTGTGTGATGGATGGATGAGCGAGTTACATCACTCATTCATTATTTCGCTCAGTCACTTCTGGTAAGGGTGAAAAGGTGCGGTAAGAGCGCACCAGCGGCTGGGCAACCATGCCGGCTGGGTAAACCTCAGGGGTTGAAAGACCAAATAAGCTGGCACGCGGGTCTTTTGGGGCCCGCACCGGGCGGCTCGTTCGGCGTCAGCGGGTAGGTTGATGGAGCCTTTCCGTGAGGACTGGCCTAGATAAATGGTGGGGCCGTTTCTGCTTGCAGAAGCGGACAAAACCCGGCTTATAGACTCATCACCTGACAGCACCGGCTGTTCTGGTTTCGGCCAGAACAGCCGTTTTTGTTGCTGTACTAGTTTACTCGCGGCTTACTTTTTCGTGCTTATGCGTCACCTGTTGCTTCAATCGCACCCCTTCTCTTCCTTTCTCGTTCGGCTGAGTGGCCTAGGCCAGCAGCGGTTTAGCTTAGCCTTGAGCCTATTATCGTTTCTGCTGGTAGGCCAGCTACAGGCTCAGGAAGTACCTCCCACTGGCAAAAACGTCTATGCAGACGCTGCAGGAGTGTTGCGCTGGGAAGGCAGCCGCCAAGAAGTAGCGCTGTTTGGCGTGAATTACACTGCGCCGTTTGCCTATTCCTATAGAGCCCATCAAAAACTCGGAGTAAAGCTGGAGCAAGCCATTGACCAAGATGTGTACCACTTAGCTCGCTTGGGGGTAAATGCATTTCGGGTGCACGTGTGGGATGTGGAGATTACCGATACCCTGGGCAACCTGCTGGAGAATGAGCATCTGCGCCTACTCGACTACCTAATTCAGCGGCTCAAAGAGCGGCAAATCAAAATTGTACTGACGCCAATTGCCTACTGGGGCAACGGCTACCCTGAGCCAGACACGGCCATGACGGGGTTTTCCTCAATCTACCCCAAAGGCAAGGCTTATAATACCCCACGCGCGGTTGCAGCTCAGGAAAACTACCTGAAGCAGTTTCTGAACCACCGCAATAAATACACAGGGCAGCTGAACCGCGAAGACCCCGATATCATTGCCTATGAAGTCTGCAACGAGCCACACTACCGCCAGCCAGAGTCGGAAGTAACCACTTTTGTGCAGCGCATGGTGCAGGCTATGCGGGCTACCGGCTACCGCAAGCCCATTTTCTACAACATTGCGGAAAGCCCAGTCGTGTCGAATGCTATTCTTAGCAGCCCCGTAGATGGCTTCACCTTTCAATGGTATCCATCGGGGCTGGTGAACGGCCATACCCTACGGGGCAACCCACTACCGTTTGTAGATCAATACCCCATCCCGTACCAGCAAGACCCGCGCTTCACGAAGAAGCCGCGGCTGGTGTACGAGTTCGAATCGGGTGACATTTTGCAGCCGGTGATGTACCCAGCTATGGCCCGTAGCTTCCGGGCAGCGGGGTTCCAGTGGGCCACCCAGTTTGCGTATGACCCTATGGCCCTGGCCTACGCCAATACTGAATACCAGACGCATTATCTCAACCTGGCCTACACACCGGCCAAAGCCATCAGCTTACTGATTGCGGGCAAAGTGTTCCGTCAGGTAAAGCGTGGCCAACAGTTTCCGGCTTACCCGGCTGACACCGTATTTGCTGACTTCCGCGTGAGCTACCGCAATGGCTTAAGCGAGCTTAACTCGCCAGAGGAGTTTTACTACACAAACACCACAGCCACTAAGCCGCGTAAGGCAGCCGCATTGCGCCATGTGGCAGGTACGGGTTCTTCATCAGTGGCTACCTATGAGGGCACTGGGGCCTATTTTATCGACCGTGTAGCACCGGGCGTTTGGCGTCTCGAAGTAATGCCCGATGCCAACTCCGTGCGCGACCCATTTGCTACCACCTCACTCCGCCAGCCCGTTACCCGCATCGACTGGAACACTCAGCCGTTGCGCCTCAACCTACCTGGCCTAGGCCTCGATTATACCGCACGGGGCATCAACCACAACAATACTTTCCAGGCAGTAGCTACCAATGGGCTGGTTCGGGTGCAACCCGGAGTGTACTTACTAGCGGCGCGGGGTAAAGCTACGAGTGCGTATGCTGCTCAGACAGCCTTTGGCTCCATAAAACTGGGCGAGTTTGTGGCTCCCGCGGCATCGGAGCAACCACTCCAGGTAGTACATACGCCTCAGGTGCAAGTAGCAGCAGGCCGCCCGGCTTCTATTCGAGCTACGGTATTGGGAGCTAGCCCCACCGACTCGGTGCTGCTCATTGCCCAACACTTTTATGGCCAGACCCGCAAGCTGCCCATGCGCCGTCCGACGCTGACTACCGCCGAGGCCACAGTGCCAACTGAGCTACTCTACTCAGGCCTTTTACGCTACTGGATTGTGGTGCAGCACAACGGGCGGAATACGACCTTCCCTGGCAGCTTTGCGGGTAGCCCCCGCGACTGGGACTACGCTCCCAAGGAGCACTGGGAAACGCCCATTGTAGCGGCAAGTGCGCCCCTGCCCTTGTTTCGTGCTAGCCAGGATCAGCAGCAGGTAGAAGCCGGCGGCATTAGTGGCGGCGGGTGGGCCGACTACGTAACCACGGGGGCTGGCCAATTGGCGTTGCGCTTATTGCAGGCGCCTCCTACCGGTGCTACAACACCTGCCAGCCCGGCGGCGCCCATAGCCTTCCTTCGAGCGTATTTCGGTGACCGACTTGCTACCCGTGCTTCAGATACTAACAACTTCAAGGAGCTAGTAATTCGGGGGCGCCGTAGTGCCGGAGCAGGTTCAGTGCAGTTGGTTATCACTACTACAGACGCCACTGCTTATGTAGCGGCGGTTGAGTTAGGGCCAGAAGTGCAGGAAATACGGGTACCGCTTGCAGCATTCAAGCTGGGTGCGCAAGTGCTACTACCGCGAGCCTATCCAGGATTTTTGCCGCTCTCGTTCCGGGCTCCGGGCCCCGTTGCGTTGCCCATAGCGCAGGCCGAAGTGTTACAAGTACTGCTGTCTTCGGGCGCGGCGCAGGATGGGCAAGAGCGGCCTCACCTAGACATAGAATCTATTTCACTCCAATAAAAACCAGGCAATAAAAAGTCAGACAGTACTCCTCCGGAAGGTTCTGTTAACAACATCAGCACCTTCCGGAATCTAGTTCGTACTACATCAACCGGAAGTGCGTTTTCGTTACTTTCGCTGCCCAACCCCCTTTCCTCTTTATGCCTCGCATCTTAATTATTGACGACGAAAAGGCCATTCGGCACACGCTGAAGGAAATTCTCGAATACGAAAGCTACCAGGTAGATCAGGCCGAGGATGGTCCGACTGGCCTAGACATGCTCATCCGCGACAAATATGACGTGGTGCTCTGCGACATCAAGATGCCCAAGATGGATGGCATTGAAGTACTGGAGCGGGCACGCATTGTGGCTCCCGATGCCGCCTTTATTATGGTTTCGGCCCACGGCAACGTAGAAATGGCCGTGGATGCCACCAAAAAAGGGGCCTACGACTTCCTACAGAAGCCACCAGACTTGAACCGCTTGCTCGTGACGGTGCGTAACGCCCTTGACCGCACCAAGCTGGTAACGGAAACGAAGACGCTGAAGAAGAAGATTGCCAAAAGCTCCGAGATGGTTGGCGACTCGCCCGCGCTAGGTGCTGTGCGCAAGGCCATTGAGAAGGTAGCCCCTACCGATGCGCGAGTACTCATTACTGGTCCTAACGGAGCGGGGAAAGAGATGGTAGCCCGGCAGCTACATGAGCAGAGCAACCGTGCCAGTGGCCCCATGATTGAGGTTAACTGCGCTGCTATTCCCTCTGAGCTAATAGAATCAGAGTTGTTTGGTCACGAGAAGGGGTCATTTACCTCAGCCGTGAAGCAACGAATTGGCAAGTTTGAGCAGGCTGATGGTGGCACCCTGTTTCTGGACGAAATTGGCGATATGAGCCTTTCGGCCCAGGCTAAGGTGCTGCGGGCCTTGCAGGAAAATAAGATTACCCGGGTGGGTGGCGAAAAGGAAATCTCGGTGAACGTGCGCGTCTTGGCCGCTACCAATAAGGACCTGCTCCAGGAAATTGCCGACAAGAACTTCCGCGAGGACCTTTACCACCGCCTCTCTGTGATTCTGATTCAGGTACCAGCTCTGAATGACCGCCGGGAGGACATTCCGGCTCTTATTGAGAAGTTCTTGCAGGATATTGCCAACGATTACGGCAACAAGCCCAAGAGAATAGATGCCGACGCCCTCAAATACTTACAAGGCCTCGACTGGCGTGGCAACATCCGGGAGCTGCGCAATGTGGTAGAACGCCTCGTAATCATGAGCGACGCTACCATCTCAGAAGCTGATGCCCGCGCCTTTGCCGGCAAGTAAACCAATCCCCTGGCCTAGACACAAGCCGCTGTTCACAAGAACAGCGGCTTTTTCCTGCGCGTAAGGTTATTTCAATCAATGATGAAATATTCCTAATGTGGGGAGGCCATGCACACGGAGATCATACACTTTGTGCCCTATCGTATCACTAGGCAGTAGCCCAAAGCGGGCATAATTAGTGAAGACATACGTACCCGACGGGTAAGGAGGGCGTACCAAGAGTATCCGCTGACGCTGTGCAGCTGGTAGTATTAGGGTGTTATTATACAACAAATCGATACGCGGCGAGCCAACGGGAATATGAGCTGTTGAATCAGTAGCCAGTAACCACTCTAGGCCACTGCGGTAAGAAAGTCCCCAATAGTCGCGGTCAAAGTGCTGACTAATGACGGCCGTTGGTACTACACTGAAATAGACTTGCTGGTAAGGGTGCTCCTTTACCATACGGTAAGCAGTCTGTATTACCCCTGTCATCATTACTCCTACTATACCATGCCAAACTAAGTGCCCTCTAAGATGGTGTGTTGCCCAATGCCTGATTCGATGAATGCCACTCACACCTAGCAGTAACAGCGCTGGATAAATAAAATATAAATGGCGCCACCCATTATACACAGCCGAGTGCAGAAGAATGATGCTCAGTAATGGCACTATAAACCAAGCGACAACCACAGTATCAAATTGCCAGACCCATACGTGGGCTTGGTGCAAAGAGCGCTTAATCCCGAGCATCCATACAACTAAGCCACTTAATGCTGCTACCAAGTAAGGCCAAGGTGTAGTGATGCTTATCCATACTGGCACGTAATGCCAGGGCGTCTGACTACCCTGCCGAAGCTCACCTAAGTACAAGTTACGCCCCAGCCAGGGAAAGCGGCTCATCTGCTGAAAAGCCTCCACGAGGTGGCCTACGGGATCTTCCCATAAGAATGGCCAGCATACTACCATTACGATAGCTGTAGTGACTAGATAGAGTCCTAAGCACTGTAGAAGATGGCGTTGTGCATATCTGTGCTCACTGGAAAGAAGTATTAACCAGCCTATCCAACTCACGGTGAATGCAACCAGTAGAACCCCAACGATACGTATATCTAGGGCAAAAGCACAGCATACGCCATGGACTACTGCTCGACTTATAGTTGGTTGTTGCGTAAGTCGAACCAGGGTTAGCATACTCACAGCAAAACAGGACATCAATACTATATCCTGTCCATTATAAAACGCTTCAGCAAAAAGGCGGGGCGACAGCACTAATGCTCCGGCGGCTACTAATCCCCAGCGCCAATCCTGAAAGCGCAGGCATGCAAGCCGATATAGAGCCCACACCCCTACCACAAAAGTCAGGTAGATCAGTATATGCCGCAGTCGATAATAAATGGCAGAATCGCCGTGGGCCACGAACATACCCAGTAAGCTAGCTGGAATCTCGAAAAGTACTCCATGCCCATTATCAGGGTAGCCGCTAAGGGTTGGAATATGTTTATAGTTTGTATGCTGGCGGGCTAGGTCAGGCACTAGCAAGTCGGCTACATACTTCACATTTACTGCACCATGCTGATAGTGAGCCGGCTCGTCGGTTGACACACCATAGTCATCATGTAGTAGCCAGCCTAGTAGCATCAGGCTACCAAAAAATACTCTTACTATCCCTTGAGACCAATACTTACTTGATATATTTATAAACATAGGCAGGCAATATACGCACTGCCATCAAACAGCTTACACCATCTGGTTGCAACCTCGGATATCTGAGTTGTCTAAGCGCCCTAAAACTTCGAAGGATCCATCGGGGTGCATGCGGGCGAGGTCTTTGGTTTCAACGAAGGCGCAGCTATCTATGTTCGCCAAGTCGATGATGTTGATAGCTCCGGCTTCTAATGATTCAGAAACGGAAAACGGATCGGAGGGGTCGCGCAGAAGGATGCGTAGTTGAGGCGGCGCGTGAAAGCGGCCATCACCGAAGCTATAGGCCTGGCCTAGCAATTCTGTCATACCATATTCTGAATGGATGCCAACGGGGCCAAAGCCTTTCTGTAGCTCCTGATGCAATTCCTCCCGAATCATTTCGCGGCGGCGGCCTTTCATACCGCCCGTTTCCAGCACCGTTAGGCCGTGCAGTGCCGGATCACCGGCGTAGGCTTCTACCAAATCGAGCAAGGCATAGCTCACGCCTATTAACAATACTTTGCGCGAGGAATCGTGCTGGGCTTCGCGCAGCGCCTGCAACAGCGCCTCGTGGTTATGCAGGAAAAAAGCCTGCTGCGTCTGTCCCGATTCCTTGGCAAAGTAGTCTACCATTGCCACCAGCGAAGATTGCCCTTGCTCTAAATAAGAGGGTAACAACGCCAGAATGGTCCAGCCGGTTAGGGGACCGTAATACTGCTCGAAGATTCGCGCTGCGTGCCGACGATATAGCAATGGCTCACGCACAAAGTGGTGACTACGCTGCTGCTGCGTGGTACCACTACTAAGGAAGGTTTCCTGCGGTATCCAATCGGTAGCGTCGGTGCGTACATCATGGGTTTTGAAGAATTCAATGGGCAGAAAGGGAATATCTTCCAGATGCGTAACGGCCAGCGGGTTGCGGCCAAGCACACGCAGGTATTCTTGATAAGGTGCGCAGTGTTCAGCCTGGTAGCGGAACAGGCCTAGCGCCGCAGCTGGCACGTCAGCAGTAGACAAGGAAGGCAGAGCAGACAAAAACTCGTCGCGGAAACTCATTCAGATGCAGTAGGGTTAGCGAATCAGTAGAACAATGTGGGCGCTACTTCGTTCGTTAGGAAGTTGTACCTTCCTGCCGCGGCAGCGCCGTTTCCTTCATCCATTTCACTACTTGTTATGGCTATATCTCGTACTCTTTGTTTTGGGACACTACTACTAGCAGGCGCAGGCATTACGTCTTGCCTGAGCGCCCCAGACTATCCCGATACGCCAGAAATTGGGTTCAAGAACATTCAGCAGCGGCGAGTGGATACGCTAACGGGTGTGTTTGACAGGGTTATCGTGACTGTGTCCTTCAAGGATGGCGATGGAGACCTAGGCCTTAATAATGAGGATATTGACCCACCTTTTAATGAATTAGATCCGATTACCAAACAGCCTAACCGTTATTATAATAACTACTTCTTTCAGCCACAGCTGCGTAGTAGTACCGGTCAGTTTGAAGATTACAACTTGGCCTTCTCTTACAATGGCCGTTATCCACGCCTGTCGCCTTCTGACCAGGGCGGAAGGAAGGAGCCACTAAAAGGAGACCTTAATTTTAAAGTTGACTTCTTCCAAGGCACTTTTCCGGCTAAGTCAGTCGTACGCTTCAAGGTGAAAATTGCGGACCGCGCACTGCACGAAAGCAACGAAGTAATTACCGACCCAATTACGCTGAACTAGCGTCACATAAGTAAACAAAAAGCCCTCGTTAATTGGCCTAGGCCAGTTAACGAGGGCTTTTTAATGACCTAGTAGATAGCTGGAAAACGCTTGGGGTCGGTTTCCTGCATCATTTCATACACCGTATCAAACACATCCTCGGCGTTGGGCTTGGAGAAATAGTCGCCGTCGGAGCCGTAGGGCGGGCGGTGAGCCTGCGCTGAGAGGCAGCGCGGAGCTGAGTCGAGGAGTTGATAGGCTCCTTGCTCGTCAATTACCTGCTGCATCATGTAGGCAGTAGCCCCACCGGGTACATCTTCGTCAGCGAACAACACACGATTGGTCTTGCGGATGCTATCTGAAATAGCCTGCTCAATGTCGAAAGGTAATAAGGTCTGCACGTCAATAATCTCGACGGAGATTCCTACTTCCTCTAGCTGCTTAGCGGCATCCTGCACAATCCGGCACATAGAGCCGTAGGTTACAATGGTTAGGTCCTTACCCTCCCGAATCACTTCCGGTACGCCCAAGGGCACTGTGAACTCACCTATGTTTTGCGGAATACGCTCCTTGAGGCGGTAGCCGTTGAGGCACTCAATCACGATGGCTGGCTCATCGGCCCGCAGGAGCGTGTTATAGAAGCCGGCGGCCTGGGTCATGTCGCGCGGCACGCACAGGTGAATACCGCGTATGCTGCCCAGAATCATCTGAATTGGTGAGCCGCTATGCCAAATGCCTTCCAGGCGGTGGCCCCGCGTCCGGACGATAAGGGGAGCCTTCTGCCCACCTTTAGTTCGGTACTGCAGGCTAGCTACATCGTCACTAAGAATCTGGATGGCGTAGAGCAAGTAATCGAGATACTGAATCTCCGTGATGGGGCGTAGGCCACGCAGCGCGGCACCAATACCCTGGCCTACAATGGTGCATTCCCGGATGCCGGTATCAGTTACGCGCAGCTCACCAAACTTCTCCTGCAAACCAGCAAAGGCCTGGTTTACGTCACCGATGCGTCCTACGTCCTCACCAATGGCGAAAATGCGGGGGTCGCGGCGGAAGTTGGCTTCGAAGCAGGCCTGTAGTACCTCGCGGCCGTCTACCTGGGGAGTATTTGGCGCAAACTCTGCCTTAATTTCTTCGATATTAAGCGCTGCTTCTTCGCTCTGGCTGAAGAGGTAGGAGTTGTAGCGGTCAGAGTTTTCGGCCAGGGCTTGCTCCAACCAGTTCTGTAGGTCGCGGCGGGCAGCACTGCGGGCGCCCCGAACGCGGCGCAGCACGCGGCGCACCGTGCGCACCAGATCGGCACGAATGGGGGCTGGGTTTTGGGCCAGGGGCTCCACCAGCTCATGCAGTTGGTGCTCGGTGCCCGTTTCAGCTACCAGCTTGTTGAGCAGGCTTACCACCTCACTCCGTTCTTGCTTGATGGGGTTGAAGAAAGACTCCCATGCAGCTACGCGGGCCTGCTTAACGGTTTCTTTAGCTTCGTTTTCAATTTGATCCAGCTCCTCTTCCGCAACCTGCCCTTCGGCTAGCAGCCACTCGCGCATTTTGCGCAGACAGTCGTGCTCTTCTTCCCAGCTTAGGCGGTCTTTGCTCTTGTAGCGCTCATGCGAGCCCGAAGTGCTGTGGCCCTGAGGCTGCGTTACTTCGGTTACGTGGATGAGCACGGGCACGTGCTGGGTGCGGCACACTTCGGCGGCGCGCTGGTAGGTGTCAATCAACGCCGCATAATCCCAGCCTTTCACTACAAAAATCTCAAAGCCCTCTTGGCCTTCGCCTTCGCGCTGCAAACCTTTCAGGATTTCTGAGATATTCTGTTTGGTGGTCTGGTATTCAGCGGGCACTGAAATGCCGTAGTGGTCATCCCACACACTTACCAACATGGGAATCTGTAGTACGCCAGCGGCATTCAGGGCCTCGAAGAACATGCCTTCTGAGGTGCTGGCGTTACCAATAGTACCAAAAGCCACTTCGTTGCCATTAACCGAGAACTGCGTCATGGTGTGCAGCTCAGGGTTTTGGCGGTATAGCTTGGAAGCGTAGGCCAGGCCTACGAGGCGGGGCATCTGGCCGCCCGTGGGCGAGATATCGGCTGAGGAGTTTTTGCTTTCCGCGAGGTTTTTAAACTGACCGTCTTCGTCGAGCAGGCGCGTGCCGAAGTGGCCGTTCATAGCACGGCCGGCTGTGGACGGCTCCGCTTCCACATCGGGATGGGCGTAGAGCTGGGCAAAGTATTGCTGCAGAGTAAGCTCGCCGATAGCCAGCATGAAGGTTTGGTCGCGGTAGTAGCCAGAGCGCCAGTCGCCGGCCCGGAAAGCACGGGCCATGGCCAACTGCGGCACCTCCTTGCCATCACCGAAGATGCCAAACTTGGCCTTGCCCATAAATACTTCTTTGCGCCCCGCCAGCGAGGCCTGCCGGCTTTCCCACCCCAGGCGGTAATCACGAAGCAGCTCTTCTTTGCTTAAGGTGGCGGCAGTAACCATTAAATCGGCAGTTTCAGCGGTGGACATAGAAAGCAGAACGGATAAAGGTGGGGGCGGGTGTAGAGTGGGTGAGAACCCGCTTCCGGGGAAACAGGCCCTCAAAAGTACGGATTTGCCACTGATCCGGCCGCGTGCCGGAGTAAGGCTACTTTAGCGGCAGAAAGCAGGGTTTATTAACTATCTTTGATAAAGGGAGCTGACTGATTGCCGTTAGAAGTTGGAAGAAGTGCGGAACAGAAGAATGAAACGTTTGTTCTCGCTAGGAACTTCCAGCTGCCATGCGCCAAGTAAGCCCCTCACCTACTGATTTCTAACGCTAAGCTTCCTATAAGATGAAACACTTGTTCTCGCTGTTAGTAGCCCTGCTTGTGGCCGCAGCTTCGCACGCTCAAGGGGTGCTGCAGTTTGAAAAGGAACTCCACGACTTCGGTAATGTGCCCGAAGGCACCATGGCTACCCATGAGTTCAAGTTTAAGAATACCGGCAATCAGCCCGTTATCATTGCCAACGTACAGGCATCCTGCGGCTGTACTACCCCCGATTGGACTAAAACGCCCGTGATGCCCGGCAAAACCGGCATTGTGAAAGCCGTGTACAGCAGCTCCGGCCGCCCCGGTATCTTCAACAAAACCGTGACGGTAACCAGCAATGCGGCCACACCCAGCACTGTGCTCACCATCAAGGGTAACGTGCTGAACAAAGACCAGATTAAGGCTACCCTTACGCCCGCTCAGCTGGCCCAAGGCCCCAAGCTGGAGCTAGACCGCGCTGGCCACGACTTCGGCAAGATGGAGGCCGGCCAGACGCCCTCAGCCCGCTTCACGGTGAAGAACACTGGTAAGCAGGACCTGGTGCTGAGCGCAGTGCAGTCGCAGTGCTACTGCGTGGGCTACAAGGCAGTGCCAGCGCCTATTAAGCCGGGCCAGAGCGCAACCATTGAGCTAGTGTACAACCAGCGCAAGCTAGGCCCTCAGCAGGAGGCCGTAACCATCACCAGCAATGACATGCATGGCGACGCCAAGCTTACGCTGAAAGCCAACGTGGTGCAGGACTTGAACGCTGGCAGCATGGTGAAAGAAAGTGGCTCTACCGTGCCATTCAAATAGGCCTACAGCTCTATTCAGATCAGCCTTCTTCTAGCAATAGCTGAGGCCCTTCTCGCGCAGCCAAAGCAGACGTAACCACGTCGGCTCCAGCAGCGGGAAGGGCCTTTTTGTTTATCCGAACGTCATTCTACTTTACCGTGTTACCTCAGCGAATTCCGCCTTATCTTTGCCCCCGCTTTCAGAGCGCTATCATCCACCCACCTTCACCCTTCGCTTCAAGCCATGCTAATCGGCGTACCAAAAGAAATTAAGAACAACGAAAACCGGGTAGGCCTCACGCCTGCCGGCGTAGCTGAATTCCGTAAGCACGGTCACGATGTGTACGTGCAGGCTACGGCTGGCTTGGGCAGCGGCTTCCAGGATGCCGAGTACGAGCAGGCTGGCGCTACCATCCTTCCCACTATTGAGGATGTGTATGCCAAGGCTGAAATGATTGTGAAGGTGAAGGAGCCGATTGCTTCGGAATACCCCCTCATCAAGGAAAATCAACTGCTGTTTACCTACTTCCACTTTGCCTCGGGCGAGGAGCTGACTCACGCCATGATTGAGCGCAAAGCGGTTTGCCTGGCCTACGAAACGGTAGAGCTACCCTCGCGCGCCCTGCCCCTGCTCATCCCGATGAGCGAAGTGGCTGGCCGCATGGCACCCCAGGAAGGTGCTAAGTACCTGGAGAAGCCCCTGAAAGGCCGTGGCATTTTGCTGGGTGGCGTACCCGGTGTGAAGCCCGCCGAAGTACTGGTGTTGGGTGCTGGCATCGTGGGCACGCAAGCGGCTAAAATTGCTGCTGGCCTGGGTGCTCAGGTAACCATCATGGACATCAGCCTGAACCGTCTGCGCGAGCTGGACGACTTCATGCCCAAGAACGTGGTAACGCAGTACTCCAACGAGTACAACATCCGCGAAGCCATCAAAACCGCTGACCTCATCATTGGCGCAGTGCTGATTCCGGGTGCTAAGGCTCCCCACCTCATCACCCGCGACATGCTTAAGACCATGAAGGCCGGCACTGTGCTGGTTGACGTGGCCGTGGATCAGGGTGGTTGCATCGAGACTTGCAAGCCTACCACCCACGAGAACCCCACCTTCATCATCGACGACATCGTGCACTATTGCGTAGCTAACATGCCCGGTGCTGTGCCGTACACTTCTACCTTGGCTCTGACCAACGCTACGCTGCCCTACGCCGTGAAGCTGGCTAACCTGGGCTGGCAGGAAGCCTGCCGTCGCGACGAGGCTCTGCGCCTCGGCCTGAACGTGGTGCACGGCAAAGTTGTGTACAAAGGTGTAGCCGAAGCCTGGGGCCTGCCCCTGGAGACGGTTGACTCCGTAATGGAAGGCGCTGTTGCGTAAGCAACTTCAGTAGCCTCTAAGTAGAAAAGCCTTCCCGGCCTGATGGTCGGGGAGGCTTTTTCTGTAGCGCGAAGCTCCAGCTTGGCGTTTCTTGGTTAATATTCTGGTAGAACAGCCGCCATTGGCAGCTGTTCTACGCAACGCGACGAAGCTGGAGCTTCGCGCTCCTCCCTTATGAAAGGCATCCTATTTACCGGTGGCGAACTAACGGACCTCGTAAGCTTTGCCCGCCTTCCCTCCTACCTGCAAGCCTTCCTGCGCGAGCAGAACGGCGTGGTGGCCTACTTCGGTGGCCTACACATCCGCGGCTGCGTGTCGGAGCCCTCCTGGCATTCCCTTGCTGAAGTATGGCAAGGCGAAAACGCTTTCTGGCGCACCTACGATACGGTGGTAGAAACCGACATCCCGTTTGCGCAAGACTGCGTGGGCAACCAATTCCTGCTCCGCGGCGATGCTGTGCTCTTTCTGGACACTGAAACCGGGGAGCTGGCCGACCTAGAGGTAGACTTCAAACACTTCCTGTTCGGGGCTGAGAAATTCCCACTGGATGCGCTGGGCATGGAGCCGCTGCGGGCATTCCAGCAACGTGGCGGTGTGTTGCAACCCGGCCAACTGCTAAGCCTGTTTCCGCCGTTGTGCATTGAAACGGCCCAGCAAAAGCCCCGAGTGCAGCCGCAAAGCGTGGCCGCTCGCCTGGCCTGGCTGGCCGACTTATACCGCCAAATCAAGAACCTGCCCGACGGTCAACATCTGCAACTCAAGCCTCTTCAGGAATAACCGTTACTTGCGCTGATGCTCTCTCCCGTTCTGCGCCTGCTGCTTCGTCGGTTCCTGCTACTGCTGGGGGTCTACCTGCTACTGCGGTTGGCCTTCTACCTGGCAAACCAAACGGTTTTCCAGGAGGCCACTATCAGTCAGGTTCTGCTGGCTTTCTGGCATGGCTTCCGCTTTGATATTTCGGCGCTGCTGCTGCTGAATATTCCGTTTCTGGCGCTGTCCCTGGTGCCCAACTTTGGGCGCACCTGGCAGCGCACTTTACGGGGCGTGTACCTGACGCTGAACGCCACAGGCATGGCACTCAACCTGATTGACACCCAATATTTCAAGTTTATCGGGCGGCGCACCAGCGACGAGTTGTTCACTATTACTGGCGACATTGAGCGACAGGCGGGGCAGCTCGTAGGCCACTATTGGTTTCTGCTGATTCCGTTTGCGGCTCTGTTTGGGTTGCTCTGGTACCTGTACCCTATGCCCAGCCCAACGGAGGCAGCGTATTATCAACAGCCTCGTACCTCGCGGAGTATCCTGCGGACTGGCCTAGAGCTTATTGTGGTGGCGGGTCTGGCGGTATTGGGTATCCGGGGTGGCCTACAGCTTAAGCCCCTGCGTACCGGCCATGCTTTTATGCAGACGCCCCCAGTGCTAGGCCACTTGGCTCTGAACAGTACCTTCACCTTTCTAAAAAGTCTGGGCTACGAGCCCGTTGAGCGTTTAGACTACTTCTCTTCCCCGCAGAAGTTGCAGGCCGCTCTGGCTGCCCGAGTACCAGCCCCTCGCCCTAAAGCCCCACGTGATAACGTGGTGATACTGCTGGTCGAGAGCTTCGCCTCCGAGTATAATGGTATTGAAAACGGCGGCCGCGGCTACACGCCATTTTTCGATTCGCTGGCCACGCAGGGCCTTTTCTTTCGGGAGCACTACGCTAATGGCCGCCGCTCCATTGAGGCGCTGCCGGCGGTGCTGGCGGGTTTACCCTCGCTCATGGAGAGCCCATTCATCACCTCCAACTTCCAGACCGATGAGCTCCATGGCCTGGGTGAGCTGCTGGGCAAGCAGGGTTATGCTACCTCAGTCTACCACGGAGCCCAAAACGGCACCATGGGCTTTAATACCTTTTCGGGTATTACGGGCATTCAGAAATACTATGGCCTGACGGAATACCCCGGCGGTGCCAAAAGCCCCGATTTCGACGGGCACTGGGGCATTTTTGACGAGCCGTACCTGCAATACTTTGCGCAGCAGCTCACCAAACAGCCCGAGCCCTTCTTCTCCACGGTATTTACCCTGACTTCGCATGAGCCTTTCCCGGTGCCTGCCAAGTACAAAGGCAAGTTCAGCCGGGGCAAGCTACCCATTCACGCCTCCATCGGCTACACCGACTTTGCGTTGCGGCAGTTTTTCAAAATGGCCTCGCGGCAGCCCTGGTACCAGCATACGTTGTTCATCCTACTCGCCGACCATACTTCGCAAACTTTACGGCGTGACTATCAGAACCTGCTCGGCAGCTACAAAACGCCCCTACTGCTCTTTCACCCCGGCGGTACTCTACCGGCCGCTGATGTCCACCGTATCACTCAGCAAGCCGATGTGCCAGCCACGGTGCTGGATTACTTGGGCATAGCTGCTCCGCACCAACTGCTGCCCTTTGGTTATTCCGTTTTCGACTCGGGCACCGGCGGCCGCGCCTTGTTTCTAAGCGGTGGCTCACACTACCTCGTGCACCACGACTATGTAACCGAGTTGACGCCTGACAGCCAAGTCCGGCTCTACCCGTACCGTACGCACTCCATGCCCGCCAGCCCCCTAGCCCACCCCGACCCTGAAAAGCTGCGCTCCTATGGCAACGAGCTGAAGGCCTGCACGCAGTTCTTCACGAATGGCTTAGTAGATAACAAATTATACAAGCAGTAAGGTGGCTAGGCCACTTTACTCAATTACTCAAGCAATAAATCACCGTAAGCTGGCACTTCTAGGAGGCGCTCGTTGGTGCGCTGCTCAAAATTCACGCGCCAGCAGAAATGCTGCAGGCCATTAGTTAGTAGTAGCAGCGAGGCACCGATGGTTTGATTATAGGTGGCAGCCTGCATGGCTACGGCAGCAGTTATGGCCACGGACGGTGCTTTGCACTCCACTAGCAGCAGGGGCTGGCCATCAGGGCCGAGGGCACAGAGGTCGGTGCGCTTTTGGCGCTGGTTGTAGCGGTGCCCGCGCTCCAGGGAAAGCAAGCCTTTGGGGTAGCCGCGGTGGTTGATGAGGTAATGGACCACATGCTGCCGAACCCATTCTTCGGGGGTTAGTACTACTTGTTTGCGGCGTAATACATCCCAGATCAGCAAATTTTCGCTGGATTTCGTAACTTTGTATTCGAAAGGCGGCAGGTTCAACTCTTGCATCACCTCCAAAGGTACGGCCCAGGACTTCAGTTCCCGCTTTTCGCCCCGTACCGTCGTACCCTCCCGGGTTCCGACGGTTTTTTTGTATCCAATGGAAAAAGATAGTCGGAAGTGAATACTGTTTTTACGTATCTACTGCTTTCCCTGTCTCTCCCTAACCTTTACACATTTTAATTGCCTATGAAGACTAAATCCGACATTGTCGAGAACTGGCTGCCCCGCTACACCGGCGTACCACTCAAGGAATTTGGCCAGTACATTCTGCTGACCAACTTCCTCAACTACGTGAATATGTTTGCCGAGCAGTTCGGCGTAGAAGTGCGGGGCCTCGATAAGCCCATGCAAACTGCCACCGCCAACGGCATCACCATCATTAACTTTGGCATGGGCTCGCCCATGGCCGCTACCGTGATGGACCTGCTTTCGGCCGTGAAACCTAAGGCAGCTCTCTTTCTGGGCAAATGCGGTGGTCTGAAAAACAAGACCAAACTCGGCGACCTGATTTTGCCTATCGCGGCTATTCGTGGCGAGGGTACTTCCGATGACTACCTGCCCGCTGAGATTCCGGCATTGCCGTCGTTCCGCTTGCAGCGCGCCGTGTCTTCGATGATTAAGAAGCACGAGAAAGATTACTGGACCGGCACGGTGTACACCACCAACCGCCGCGTGTGGGAGCACGACGAGAACTTCAAGGAGTACCTGCGTCAGATCCGGGCCATGGCCGTGGATATGGAAACGGCTACCATCTTCACGGTTGGCTTCGTGAATGAGATTCCGCACGGTGCGCTGCTGCTCGTGAGCGACAACCCCATGACGCCCGAAGGCGTGAAAACGTCTGAGAGCGACAAAAAGGTAACCTCCGACTTTGTGAATTCTCACCTGCAGATCGGGATTGAGTCGCTGATGGAGCTAAAGAACTCCGGCGAGTCAGTTAAGCACATGCGCTTTGAGTAGAAGCTAGCTTGCTGTTCTAGAAAAAAGCCCGAGCGCCTGCGCCCGGGCTTTTTTGTGCCCCATGGTCACCGGTGGTCTACCTCGTGCTTGCCTCTTCTGCAACGCAACGTTATAGTACTAACCGCCAGAAGTACCCTGTGCTCTTACTGATCTGCTGGGTTGATTATTATTGTTTTAAGGCTCATGCAAAATTTTACAACTCTCCTATTAACTCCTACCTTGAAGCCTGAGCTGAATACCCTACATTACAAGCTCATCAGTTGCGTTGCCAAGACGGAGGAGGTAGTACTGGCTCTTGGTTTCAATCGTCTTTCCCAATGGGCCTTTTTGACTCGAATTATCTTACCGTATCATCTACCTCAGAACAAAATCTGCTCACGGCGCGCTGGCTGCGGTCGGTGATGCCATTTGAGCTGCACCGAGGTTATCAAGCTATGCTGGATATCGCCGCCGAACGTCAGTGCCGCTACTGGCTGGTTGACATCCGGCGCCGCTCCAGCATTGACTCCCTGGATGTTCACTGGATGCTGGAAGAGTTTTATCCACAGCTCTATCCTCGCTTGGGCCGCACTACCTTCATTGCCTTCCTGATGGCGCCAAACCAACTGGCAGGCGTCCTGGCTGATTCTTCTATCCCGCCGCTAGCCCCGCCAGAGGAGGGCCGGCCGTATATTCTGCAGCGCTTTACGGAAGAGAAACCGGCGCTGGAGTGGCTGCAGCATTATCAGCAGCTAGAGTCGGTGGCTCGCTAAATCTGGTGATTGCGCAGGCAAGCGCGTTGCGTACCTTCGCCGCATGACTCGTTTTCGACTCCTCACCCTGCTCCCGTTGCTCGGGAGTGTTGCCGGCTGCCAGACCACCAGCCGCCAAGCCGCCGACCTTATCGTGTACAATGCCACGGTGTACACCGTAGACTCCACCTTCAGTAAGGCGCAGGCTTTTGCGGTGAAGGACGGTAAGTTTGTGGGCGTGGGCTCCGCCGATGATATCCGCGGGAAGTTTCAGGCGGAAAAGGAAGTAGATGCCCAGGGGCAGTTTGTGTATCCTGGCTTTTATGACGCCCACTGCCACTTCTACCGTTACGCCCTGGGCCTACGCGACGCTGATCTGGTGGGCACGGAGTCGTGGGGAGCGGTGGTGCAGAAGCTGCAGGCGCAACGCCAGCAGTACCCGCAAGCCGCCTGGATTACCGGCCGGGGCTGGGACCAGAACGACTGGCCTAGCAAGCAATTCCCGACGAAAGACACGCTTGATGCTCTCTTCCCGAACACGCCCGTGTTCATTGTGCGGGTAGACGGGCACGCCGCCCTAGTCAACCAGAAAGCGCTGGACCTGGCGGGCGTGACAAAGAACACGCCCATTAGCGGCGGCACCATTACCCGCGATGCGCGGGGCAACCTGACTGGCCTACTCGTGGATAACGCGGTGCGGCTGGTATCGGGCAAGATTCCGGAGCCCACGGCGGCCGAAGCGGATGCCGCCCTGCTGCAAGCCCAGAAGAACTGCGTGGCCGTAGGCCTCACCAGCCTCGCCGATGCGGGCCTCGACAAAGGTAACGTAGACCGGATAGATGCCCTGCAGCAGCAAGGCAAGCTGAAGGTGCGTCTCTACACCATGCTGGCGCCGACCAAGGAGAACCTCGATTTCTACCTTAAGAACGGACCGGTATTCAAGGACCGGCTGACCGTGTGCTCATTCAAGGTATACGCCGACGGGGCGCTTGGCTCCCGCGGGGCCTGCCTGCTCCACCCCTACTCCGACAAGCCAAAGGAAACTGGCTTCCTGCTCTCCTCTATTGCTGATTACCGCAAGCTGGCCCAGCAACTGGCCGCTAGCAAGTTTCAGATGAACACCCACGCTATCGGCGACTCCAGCAACCGGCTGCTGCTGGATATTTACGGCGAGGCGCTGAAGGGCCAGAAAGACCGGCGCTGGCGCATTGAGCACGCCCAGGTAGTGAGCAAGGCTGATGTGCCAAAGTTTGGGCAATATGGTATTGTGCCCTCGGTGCAGCCCACCCACGCCACTTCTGATATGTACTGGGCCGGGGAGCGGCTAGGCCAAGAGCGCCTGAAAACTGCGTATGCCTTCAACGACCTGCGCAAGCAATACGGGCAAGTAGCCCTGGGCTCCGACTTCCCGGTGGAAGACATCAACCCCCTCTATGGCTTCCACTCGGCCGTGGCCCGGCAGGATGCCAAGAACTACCCGGCCGGCGGCTTCCAGATGGAAAATGCCCTGAGCCGCCCCGATGCCCTGCGCGGCATGACCACCTGGGCCGCCCACGCCGCCTTCGAGGATAAGCAGAAAGGCAGCATTAAACCCGGCATGGCGGCCGACTTCGTCCTGCTGGGCATTGACTTGCTGGAGGCTCCCAAAGAGCAACTTCGCAATGCCAAAGTGCAGCAGACCTGGATTGCTGGCGAGCAAGTGTTTCAGGCGAAGTAAACTGGCCTACAGCACAACGGCCCGCCATCCTTTGTAAGGATGGCGGGCCGTTGTGCTTAATAAGGTTTTGCGTTAGCGCTGGGGTGCTTCGTCGGCAGAGCCGCCGTAGATGGCGGGCACTGGGATGTCAAGCAAGCGCAAGTACACCGAGAGCTGGCCGCGATGGTGGATGAGGTGGTTGAGAACCATCGTGCGGGCTACAGCGGCGCGCGGCAGCTTCATGAGTACTTGCTCGCCACGACGCATGGTCCAGAAGTCGTAGAAAGTCACGTCATCAACCTGGCCTAGAGCCTTGTGGATGTTCTCCCCGTTCACATCGAAGCGGCGTAGTACCTCATCGGTAGTAGTGGGTGATTCAGGAAACTTGAATGTGGTAACGTCCGTTTCGGGACCTTGCAACGACATTTCCAGGAAACCCACCAAGTTGGCCATGTGAGAAGCCAGCGTACCGATTTTCATGGATTTGGGGTGCGGTTGCCAGCCGAATTGCTCCGTGGGTACCCGCTCAAGCAAGCGGCGCGTGAGCTGCAATTCGTGTTTCAGTTCTTGACTGAGGGCGGTCTGGAGAGAGGTGGTCTGAGCTTCCATAGAGCAGAGTAAAGGGTGGAGTATTGCTAAGGGTAACTGTTAGCTAAAGTTTAGGTTTGGCTGGGCAAGAGAAAGCCCGCTCCTAACGGAAGCGGGCTTTTGCACTTATATGCTGCCTCAGACTGGTCGTTGTTGATAGGCCTAGCCTTTCGTGGCAGGCATCCCCACGTTGGGTGTAGCCGGTGGCGGACCAACGGCAGCTACTTCTGGGGTCTGCTCATCGCGCAGCTTTTTGCCGCGCAAGGTCAGCAGGAACAACAGGCCTAGAATGAAGAACACAATCAGAGACAGGATGCTATTGCGCATAGAGCCCGTAATCTGGGCGATGATGCCAAAGACGGCCGTGCCAATTACAATGCTGAGCTTTTCCGTAACATCGAAGAAGCTGAAGAAGGCAGCGGTATTGGGAGTATTTTCGGGGATAATTTTGGAATACGTACTGCGCGAGAGACTCTGAATGGCGCCCATGGTAAGGCCAATTACGGAAGCCAGCGCGTAAAAGCTCCAGCCCGCCTGCACGAAGTAGCCGGCCACGCAGATGCACATCCAGATGAACACCGACCAGCTTAAGGCCCGTGTATTACCGATGCGCTCAGACAGCTTGGCAAACAAGTAGGCTCCTAAAATGCCTACCACTTGCAGCAGCAGGATAGTAATGATGAGCGCGGTGCTTTCGAGGTGCAGCTCTTTGTCGCCGAAAATGGTGGCCACGTACATCACCGTTTGCACTCCCATATTGTAGGTGAAGTAGGCTAGCAGAAAACGCTTCAGGTTGGGAAGCTGCTTGAGCTGGTCCCACACTTTGCCTAGCTCCCGGAAACCGTTCAGCAGCCAACCCGAATCGTCAGCACCGGCAGTTGCATTCGCACTACGGCCAGGGTCGGCGGGCAGGGTGAAGAACGGAATCTGCGCAAAACCAGCCCACCAGATACCCGTCAGTAGAAACGAGATACGAGCTGGTAACCGGGCCCCTTCCGGCGTAGAGGCATCAATGCCCACCAGGTTGGGGAATTGGTTGATGACCAAGCATATTATCAGCAATACTACGGAGCCGATATAGCCCATGGAAAAGCCCCGGGCAGAAAGAGAATCGTACTGCTCTTCCGATGAAATAAGGGGCAAATAGCTGTTGTAGAATACAATAGACCCCGAAAACCCGAAGGTAGCCGAGATGAATATGAACGTACTGAGCGTGAGCGTATCAGGAGTAAACAAGAACAACGCTGCGCAGGAGGCGGCCCCGATGTAGCAGAAGATCTGCATGAACAGCTTCTTGCGCCCTGAAAAGTCAGCCAGCGAGGTAAGGAAGGGGCTCACTAGGGCTACCAGCAGGAAGGCCGCAGAAATAGCGTACGTCAGCAATGAAGACCCCGGCACTTCAAACCCCAGGAAGTTGACAACGTCGGTTTTGGGGCTCAGCGTTTTGGTGATGGCGCCCCAATAGATCGGGAAGATGGAGCTGGTGATTACCAGCGGATACACGGAGTTGGCCCAGTCGTAGAACGTCCAGCCGCGGGTGATGCGCTTGTCGTCCTTGGGGATGGCGTCAAAAGAGGCATCCGGCGTAGCAGCCGAAGCCGAGGCAGTAGTCATAGAAGCAACAGTTGAGGTGTGAGCACCGGGCAAGATAACGGGATTCCGCGGTTGCGGTTGCTGAGTTATTTTAGGATACTATTATCTCTGTAGCTTAACAGGCCGTTTGTGCTTGGTTTCAGTTGGTGGCCCTGCTAATTGTTAGGCCAGATGCTCACTCTGGGCGGCATTAGTCAACAGGGCAGCGTATTGCTCTTCGGTATCCACATCTATTGCCCCCTCCGGGAAAGCAACCGTAGCTACAAGCTCCGGGTGTTGCTTCAGCAACTGGCCCGCTCCTGCGCCTGATGGCAACTGCCGAAGCAGCGGCACCGCTTCTAAGCTGAAGAATACGGGTACTCCCCGAACACCCCCATACTCTGAAGCGATAATAGGTTGGCCGGAAGCAGCGTAGGTATCTTCCAGCTGGCACAGAAGCGCGGGCGTTACGTAGGGCTGGTCGCAGAGGAGGATAAGGAGGCTTTTCCAAGCGGCACATATGCTTTCCAGCACTGCTAGGCCATACTTTATGGAGGCGCCCATTCCCTGTGCCCAGTTGGCGCAATGCACCGCAACCACCGGTAAGTTGGCTAGTTCTGGCAATAGCTCTTCGTGCAAAGCGCCCGTCACTACAAGCACGGGTGCTCCGGCCGCGGCAGCCACAGCCGTTTCCGCGGCCCGGCGCAACAACGTTTTCCCCTGATATGCCAGCAGCTGTTTAGGCCGCCCCAACCGGGAAGAGGAACCAGCAGCTAACAGAATAATGGCAGGCATGGGTGCGAGCGGGTAAAGAGATACTTATCCTACAAGCCTGGGTTGGCTTTACGTATAGGCAGGTCGTTGCTAGGCCAGTTTTGCGTATGCGTTAACCCGTAATACTGCATGCTAGTCAACTCACGGTAGCCATGAATAAGCTTTTCTTGCCTACAGACCAGCGGGTTAGAGTTCACATACTGCATCAACGCGGCCGTCGGCGATGAGCGGGCCATCAGCGTGCAATGAGGGGTGAATGGGGTGCGGGGAGTCGCGTAAGAAACTAGCCGGGCGGTTAGTGAGCACGGCCTGAATCTCTGCAATGATAGACAGTGCAATTTCCTCCGGCGTCTCGGCGCCCAGGTTCAAGCCGATGGGGCTGTACAACCGCCCCTGCAGGCGCTGCGCGGCATCGGGCAAGTCTTTTTGCAAGTCAGTCAGTAGCCGGTCGTATTTCTTGCGAGGACCCAACAGGCCTACGTAGCGCGTGGGAGCGTCAAGCAAGTGGCGCAGCACGGCTAAATCGTAGTAATAGTTGTGGGTCATGAGCAGGGCAAAGCTGCCATCATGGGGCTCCTCTCCTACCTGAGCTAGCGGCACCACCCGTACGGCCTCCGCTTCGGGGAAACGGTTGGCCTGGGCTTGCGCTGGGCGGCCATCGAGCACCTGCACCCGCCAGCCTAGGCCACTCGCCAGCCGTACTACAGGCTGCACATCGTTGCCGGCACCATACACTGTTAGGCGTACGGGGGGCCGCAGAATTTCCAGGCACACCCGCACCGTAACCGCACCCGCCGGGTAATGGCGCGTGGCTGGCTGGCCGGCTGCCAGAGCGGCCTGGGCATCGGCCAGAATAGCTTGGTAGAGTGCTGAGTCAGTTGCTAGGCCACCTTGCACGGCACCGTCGGAGGTTAGCAGTAGCCGCTCGCCCATTTGCGCCGGGGCGTCACTGCCTGCTAAGCTGAAGACGGTAGCAACCACGGCGGGTGCTTCTACGCCTTCGGCCCAGCGCCGCAGCAACTCCAGGGGGTTATCTGGGTTCTGAAAGTCAAGCGGCTCCAGTAGAATCTGTACTACGCCTTGGCACCCCAATGCAGCCCCAAACTGCAGGTCGTCATCGGGGTCAGTGGAGTCGTAGGTTACAATGGTGGGCTTGCCGCGCTGAATGGTTTGGCGGGCCCGGCGGCGGGCATCTCCTTCCAGGCAGCCCCCGCTAATGGCCCCCGTCAGTTGGCCATCTTCGGTTACCAGCATGCGGGCACCTGGCCTACGATAAGCCGAGCCCGCCACATCTACCACCGATGCCAAGGCACAGGCGCGGTTAGCGGCGCGGTGCTCGTCGTAGGCCAGTAAGAGCCGTTGTAATTCTGTCATATGCAATAGCTAACGCTGGCAGAGGGCAAGCAGTAGCGTAGGTTCTTAGAAAAGCAGAACTGTAAATAGGCTACTTGTTTCACCTGAACAGCTATCCGCAGTACGTAGTTTACACCCCACAAGTTGAATCTGCAATTACTCAGCAAGGTGGCCATATAGCCTGATTTCTGCTGGCCATGCATGCTTCCGCAGATGCCCCAGACAGACCAAGCTGTATGTGTTGTTAAACAGATTTTCGCTAGGCCACTATCTTCAGCCATCCACGCTTAAAAAGCCCCGCTACTTATCAGAGAGCGGGGCTTTTATTACGCTTAGCATCGTCTTTATACTTGCATTGCTTTTGCCTGCAGCACTTTATCCGGCGTAATGGGTAAGCTGCGGATACGTTTGCCAGTGGCGTGGTACACCGCGTTGGCTACCGCCGCTGCTACACCTACCATCGAGATTTCACCAATGCCCTTCACCCCCATGGCGTTGATATAGGGGTCATGCTCTTCGATGAATTCCACGGTCATGTCCGGGATGTCGGCATTTACCGGAATATGGTAGTCGGCGAGGCTGGCGTTGGTGTAGCGGGCGAACTGGTCGTCGCGCACGGTTCGCTCCATCAGCGCGGAGCCAATGCCAAAGATGCTGCCGCCGATAATCTGGCTGCGGGCCGTTTTGGCGTTGAGAATGCGGCCGGCCGCGTGCACGCTCACCCATCGGGTTACGCGCACGGTACCCAACTCAGGGTCAACTTTCACTTCGCAGAAATGTGCTCCGAAGGAATGCATGGAGTGGCCCGCCATATCATCTTGGTGGCCCGAATCAGCGGGGCCGGCGGCCAATCCCGACTCGTAGCCGGCCCCATACTTGCCGTTGCCGGTTCCCTCGATGTCAGCAGTTTCGTTGCGCTTCATCAAGGTCGCGTAATCTTCACCTTTGGCCTTGTTAGCTTTCAATACCATCCGGCCGTTTTCGACCATCACATCGGCAACTTTTGCCCGGTACAGCGGCGACTTCTTGTCCTGAGTAGCCAGCTTAATGAGCTTCTGCCACACGTCTTGGGCGGCCATATAGATGGACGAGGATACGGTGCCCGCCGCCACCGAGCCGCCAGAGTTAGGAGCAGTAGGCAGCTTGGTGTCGCCGAGTTCAAAGCGCACTTTGTCCGGCGCAAGCCACAGCGCATCGGCCGCTACCTGCGTCATAACGGTATAGGTGCCGGTGCCCAGGTCGGTGGCGCCAGTTTGCACCAGGGCGTGGCCGTCGGCATAGAGGCGTACCCGGGCCGTGCCTTGGTTGTTATGCACGGGGTAGCTGGCCGTAGCCATACCCATGCCCACCAGCAGGCGTCCGTCGCGAGTCTCGCCGGCTTTGGGGTTGCGCTTGCTCCAGCCAAACAGTTCGGCCCCACGGGCGTAGCATTGCTTTAGGCTTTTACTGCTCCACGGCTTGTTGGTGCTATAGTCTTTGTCAGCGTAGTTCAGCAGCCGGATTTGCAAGGGGTCTAGGCCTACCTGGTAGGCCAGATCATCCATGGAGCACTCAATGGCAAAAGAGCCGGGCGCTTCACCAGGGGCCCGCGTAAACGTGGAGGTCATCACGTCGGCACGCGCTAGCTGGTAGGTTGACTCAAACGCCGGGCATTTATACAGCAGGTTGATGATGCGGCTATTTGGCTCGGCGTAGTTGTCCCAGGGTGAGGTTGTGGAGGTTTTCTCGTGAATCAGCGCCAGCAGCTTCCCCTCTTTGGTTGCCCCAACTTTCAGCGTTTGGGTCTGGTCTTCCCGGTGGCCCATGCTGGTAAACATCTGCGGGCGCGTAAGCGAAAGTTTCACCGGCCGCCCTACTGCCCTAGCCGCTTGTACCGTGAGCACCGTGTGGGGCCAGGTAGAACCTTTGCAGCCGAAACCGCCACCCAGGTATTTGGTCACCACGCGCACCTGCTCGGCCGCTAGGCCGAGCATGGTGCTCAGGGCCTTCTGGGTCCGCGTTACGCCCTGCGTCGATTCGTATACCGTTAGGCGGTCGGGCGCTTCCCAGTGAGCAGTGGTGGCACCGGGCTCCATGGGGTTATGGTGGTTGATGGCGTGCGTGTAGGTGTGCGTGAGTTGCACCGGGGCCGCGGCAAAGGCCGCTTTGGGGTTGCCCCGTACGGTATGCCCGTCGGTTTTGCCATCCTGCACCTTCTGCGGATCAAACAGCTCTGCTCTAGGGTCCACGTAAGAAGCCAAGGGCTTTTCGGCCGCAATCTGTACCCGCACGAGGGCTGCCGCATGCTGGGCGCGCTCCAAGGTATCGGCCACAATAATGGCTACCGGCTGCCCGGCGTAATGCACCTGGTCGGAGGTCAGGGGCAGGAAGCCCATAGGCGCCCCAATGGCCTTCTTGCCTTCCGGATCGTTGGGCGTTTTAGCGAGCTTGGGCACGTTTTGGTGCGTCAGGATAGCTAGTACGCCCGGCTCCTTTTGCGCCGCGCTGGTATCAATGCTCTGAATCCGTCCCTTCGCAACATCGCTGGTCTTCAGTACCGCGTGCACTAAGCCAGGTAAGTTGTTAAACTCGGCGGAGTACTTTGCCTGGCCGGTTACTTTAGCCCGGCCATCTACCCGGTCTAGCGGCTGGCCCACCGAGCCGGCTTTCGGGTTGGTTTCAAAGAATGCTGGTTCGATATCCATAAGGAGGTTACGTCTTAGTAGGTGTGGCTTTGCAGAGCAGAGGAAGCTGTACCAGCTATTTCTTGCCTTGCTTAACCTTTCTGGCGGGCACAGTTTGAGTTGCTAGCCGGCTACTTTCTGCAGCGCCTGCACCAGCGTGTTCTGGGCCAACTCCACTTTAAAGCGGTTGTGCTCTCGGGGTTGAGCCCCACGCAAAGCAGCGGCCGCCGCCGCCCGGAATGTAGCCTCCGTGGCTGGCGCGCCGGTAAGCACTTGCTCCGCCTCGCGGGAGCGCCAGGGCTGGGCCCCCACCCCACCCAGCGCCACGCGGGCTGCCCGGATAGAACCACCCTGCACATCTAGGCCTACCGCGGCCGAGGCCAAGGCATAGGCATAGCTAGACCGCTCGCGTACTTTCAGGTAAGTAGACCGCTGGGTGTAAGCCGCCGCAGGCACTGTAATAGATACAATCAGCTCACCGGGTTCGAGCACGGTTTCCTTCTGCGGGGTATTGCCGGGCAACAGATAAAACTCTGTGATGGGTACCCGGCGCTGCTTGCCTTTCGCGTTTTCCAGGGTCAATACCGCGTCGAAGGCAGCTAACGCCACCGATAAGTCGCCGGGGTAGGAGTTGGCAATGCAGGCGTCGCTCACGCCCAGAATAGCCAGGTTGTGGTTGTCGCCCTGCAGGGCGGGGCAGCCGGAGCCGGGCACGCGCTTATTGCACGGAAAGGCTGGGTCGCGGAAGTAACCACAGCGCGTACGCTGCAGAATGTTGCCGCCCATGCTGGCCATGTTGCGCAGCTGCGGCGAAGCGGCCAGCAGCAGTGATTCTGAAATGGCCGGAAACTGCTGCTGTACAATGGGGTTTTCGCCCACGTCGCTCATGCGCT
Organism: Hymenobacter wooponensis; assembly: GCF_004745865.1. Lineage (GTDB taxonomy): Bacteria > Bacteroidota > Bacteroidia > Cytophagales > Hymenobacteraceae > Hymenobacter > Hymenobacter wooponensis. Next base: position 259,663 of record NZ_SRKZ01000001.1, read on the forward strand.
CCATGGCCCCTATGCGCAAACCGTCGTTGGTTTTCTCAATGCCTTTGAAGGGTAGCAGGTTGATGTCAACCAGTTGGGAGTGCTGCTCCAGGTTGGCCTTCATCAGGTCTAGCAGCGTAGTGCCACCGGCAATGTAGGCCGCTTGTTTATCGTCGCGCACAATAGCGGTGGCGTCTTTGGCTTTTGAAGCCTGCTGGTAAGCAAAATTGTTCATCGAATAGAGCTGAGAACTGAGATTTTAAACTTGAAACTGGCTTGAGCATAGCGCTGAGTTTGTAGTCTCAGGTCTACCCTCCAGCATCCAAGCCCTACGCTTTGCCTGCCACTTCACGCACAGCCGCCACAATATTTGGGTAGGCCCCACACCGGCATAAGTTGCCGCTCATCCACTCCCGCGTTTGCGCGTCGGTGGTGGCATGGCCTTCATTCACGCAGGCCACGCCCGACATGATTTGCCCGGAGGTGCAGTAGCCACACTGGAACCCATCGTGCTTGATGAAGGCGGCCTGCATCGGGTGCAGCTCCTCTCCTTTCGCCAGCCCCTCAATAGTCGTTATTTCCTTGCCCTGACTCATCACCGCCAGCGTGAGGCAGGAGTTAACCCGGCGGCCATCTACCAGCACCGTGCAGGCGCCACACTGGCCGTGGTCGCAGCCCTTCTTGGTGCCCGTAAGGTCCATGTATTCGCATAGAGCATCCAGCAGAGTCACGCGTGGCTCCAGCTGCAGAGTGCGAACGGCCCCGTTTACCTTCAGGCGCATCTGCGAAACCCCTTCCACCTTACCCGATAGCGCGGTGAGGCGTTCTGCCTGGCTTATCAAAGGCGGCGCCAGCGCTAGGCCTAGAATACCACCGGCCTGCTTCATAAAGCTCCGCCGCGACTTATCATCAGGGAGTGGCTCCTGGGGCCTAGCGCCCGCCGGATCGTTGGGGAAATACTCAGACATAAGAAACGTTGATAAAAGCAAAATTCACAAACAGTCACCCACTTCCCCAGATAAACCAGACGGTTAGCAGCCGCCAATTCAACAGCACATTTACGTCTCGCTTAGTCCTGCGCTGTGAGCCTGCTTGCAGTATTACAGACCGCATACAGCTCAGCTCACTGTGCATGGGCGGGCAACTCAACCATGTACGCATCCCAAACGGTTGAGTTCTGCCACTTACTCAATAAGAAGTGCAGTATTCTAGCTATTTGAAAATCAATGATTCTCTTCCAGTGGTGACCTAGCCCTCTCGGTAGCAATGTATGCGCAAGCAGTTAACTTACCCTTGCGCTTTAGGCCCTAGATAAAAGCCAACAAAAAAGCCTCCTGCATCAGCAGGAGGCTTTTTTGTTGGTGGGTAGACAAAGCATTTTTCTTGAGCTAGCTTACTTCTGAGGCTGGTACTTAGACTTAATGAAATCCAGCATTTCCCGGACTTGATCATCGTCTTTATTTACCTCTATTTTCCAGAGAGCTTCTACTAGCAGCATCAGCAAGCTGGTTTCCTTGGCGGGGTCTTTATACCCTAGCTTTTCGAAGGCGTTGTGCAGCAGGGCGGGTACCGGCTGCAGGAAACGCTCGTGCTGCTTTTGAGCGGTAGCGCTATCAGTGAGCCGCGACTGAAGTTTCCAGAAGTGGGGCTCTTCACGTACTAGTTTGTAGGGCAGCTCTACTACGCTGTGTACAAACTCAAGGGGGGCGCGGCCTTCATACCAGCCCCGGTTTTGCTCGATAATACGCTTGTAGCCCTTCTTGATGATGAAATCGAGCAACTGCTCCTTTGAGCCAAAATGCTTGAAAATAAGGGCTTCAGACACTCCCGCTTCCTTGGCAATTAATTGCGTGGGGGTATGTTCAAAGCCCTTTTCCCCAAAAAGCTGTAGGGCAGTTTGAGCAATGTGCTGCTTGCGGTTGGTCATGGACGGAGTTCAGTTTGTGCTATTGGGGCTCAATATAGCACCCTAAAATACCTCTATTGCGTAAATACGGCATTTTACTGTCCAGTATCTAGCAAAATTTACGCTTTCAATAGTCAGTCTGCTAACAGCCCCTGCCGCCCTTTCCACCCTCCACTTGGCACCACGTAGTCGAAAACTAACCGCGGCCGCCCTACAGTAGTAAGAGCAAGGAGTAGCCCCAAAGCTACCCGTAGGCCCTATATACCATAAGCCGGCCGAACTGGAGGGGGTCCAATTCGGCCGGCTGCGAGGAGGTAGAAATTTGGCGTCTGGGCTGGGGAGCCACACGACTTTCTACAAATTTCGCCAGATGGGTGGGATCAGCATCTGGGTAAACGGGGCGGTGGGAATTTTGGGTCCAGGTGGGGTGGGAGACACCTGGGTAAGCGGGCGTGGGAATTATCAGTCAGTTGCCTTGGTGGGATAAGCCAGCTGATTGATGGGACAATATTAAGCAAAGATTTTTAAATGCAAGTAAGTATTCACTTTTTTAGTGAGTGTACACTTACTAATACATCAATACTAACGCTTGTTATTGCCATTACAGCCTCCTACGGGCCATTTATGGATATTGTTGCGTTTAATAAAAAACTAACGAATGTTTGTTTCAGCGGGAGTGTTCACTTACTTTTATCAGCGTTCTTGCGTCATCCTCCCGCCTAACACCAATGGTTTTCAACCCTGAGATAGAACAACTACCGCTGCTGAAGCTGCGGGAATTGCAGAACGCTCGGCTGAAGCAACAGGTAGCTTACGTGTACGCTAGGGTCCCCTTTTACAAGCAGAAGCTAGATGCTTTGGGGGTTCACCCCTCTTCCTTTAAAGGCTTAGAAGACTTACCCAAACTAGGCTTCACCAAAAAGACTGATTTCCGCGACAATTACCCTTTCGGCCTCTTTGCCGTGCCAGAAAGCGAGATAGCCCGCCTGCACTGCTCCAGCGGCACCACGGGCAAAGCTACCGTGGTAGGCTACACTGCCGCAGACCTAGGAGTATTTGCCGAAGTAGTAGCCCGTTCCTTAGCCGCCGCTGGCTGCCGACCCGGCATGAAGCTACAGAATGCCTATGGTTACGGGCTATTTACAGGTGGCCTAGGTATCCATTACGGCGCCGAAAAGCTTGGGCTCACGGTAATCCCCGTATCGGGGGGCGGCACCGACCGCCAGCTGCAGCTCCTGCAAGACTTTCAGCCGGAAATCCTTTGTGCCACTCCCTCCTACGCCCAGGTACTAGCCGAGGAAATGCAGCGCCGCGGTATTTCGCGGGAAGCCATCAATCTCCAATATGCCGCGCTGGGTGCCGAGCCCTGGACGGAAACCATTCGTCAGCAAGTGGAGACTGGCCTAGGCGTGCAGGCTACTAACATCTATGGCCTAAGCGAGATTATGGGCCCCGGCGTATCGCAGGAAGATGTGAACGAGCGGGGCACCGGCAGCTACATTTGGGAAGACCACTTCTACCCCGAAGTAGTAGACAAAGACACGGGTGAGCCCGTAGCTGAAGGGGAGTTAGGCGTATTGGTGTTTACTACGCTCACCAAAAAGGCCATGCCCATTCTGCGGTACTGGACCAACGATATTACCAACATCTACTACGACAAGTCGGGGAGCCGCACCCACGTCAAGATGGGCCCCATCCGGGGGCGGTCCGACGATATGCTCATCATTCGGGGCGTAAACTTCTTCCATACCCAGGTAGAGGACATTCTGAGTGGCCTAGAGCACGTGAGCCCTTACTACCAGGTTATTGCCTCCCGCCGGGGCAGCATGGATGAGGTAGAAGTAAACGTAGAGGTTAGCCAAACGTTAATGCGTGAGCTAGGTCTTAACACCGTAACGGATGAGGCCATGGCGCAGCACGAATGCTTGCAGGCGCTACAGGGCTCTTTCGCCAAGAAAATCAAAGACAACATTGGGTTGAGCATGAAGGTCACGCTCCTAGGTTTTGGCGAGCTACCCCGCAGCGAAGGCGGCAAGCTGAACCGAGTTAAAGACCTACGCAACCTGGCCTAGGCCACTTCAGTAGCAACTTCTAATGGCCCAAGAAACTTACCCGTCCAGCATTCTTCGCCTCATATAGTATACCGTCCTCCTGCCCTCTCCACCCAACAATGGCTAAGAAAACAAAGACCAATAAACGGCAAACCATCATTGAGGAAGCTGCTAAGCTGTTCAAAGACCGAGGTTTCGGGGGTACGTCCATGCGCGACTTGGGCGCACAGGTTGGCATGGAAGCCGCCAGTATGTACAACCACATCAATTCCAAGGATGAGATTCTAGAGCACATCTGCTTTCACGTTTCCAATACCTATATCTCGCAGCTAGCTCAAATTGAGCAGACCGAGGCGTCCTACGTGGATAAAATCAAAGCGCTGGTTCGGCTGCACATTCATTTGATGATAGAAGACGGCGCAGCTGTTTCCGTAGCCAACAACGACTGGAAATATCTGACGGGTGACAAGCTGACTCAGTTTAAGGATGCCCGCAAGCGCTATGAGCGGGGCTTCGCAGCCCTGATTGAACAAGGCATTGCCGCGGGCGAATTGCAGCCTGTGAACGTTTCGGTGGCGCTGTTCACCATTCTCTCGGCGGTGCGCTGGGTGGAGCTATGGTACCGGCCCGGTCGTGGTATTTCTGGCGAAGAGTTGGAGCAAAACATCATGACCATCCTGCTCAATGGCTTGGCGAAGGGCCAGCAGCAGCCCATTGAAGTACGTGAGCTAGTGCTTCCTTCTGACCACTCCTGATCAGCCACCCTCCCTAGCCATTCTTACTCTGGTAACTCACCTCATGAGTCGATTTCATAAAGTAAAAATTAAGCGCATTAATAAGGAAACGCCCGACTGCGTGACGCTGTCGTTGGACGTGCCGGCAGAGCTGCGTGATACGTTTAAGTTCACCCAGGGCCAGTACCTCACGTTCAGGAGGGAGCATAACGGCGAGGAGCTACGTCGCTCCTACTCCATCTGCAGCACCCCCCTGGATGGCGAGTGGCAGGTAGCTATCAAGAAGGTGCCGGAAGGCCGCTTTTCTTCCTTAGCTGTGGAGAACCTGCGCGTAGGTGAAGAGCTGGATGTAATGCCTCCCGCAGGCCACTTCTATACCGAGCTGCACCCCGAGCAAGCGAAGCACTACGTAGCCTTTGCAGCCGGTAGCGGCATCACGCCGGTGTTTTCCATCGTGAAAACCATCCTGCTTACAGAGCCCAAGAGCCAGGTTACACTGATTTACGGCAACCGGGGCCGTAACTCTATCATCTTCAAAGAGGCTATTGAGGCCTTGAAAAATAAGTTCTTGCGTCGCCTGAGCGTCTATCACATCCTAAGCCGCGAGCAAGGAGACACCGATCTGCTCTTCGGGCGGATTAATGAGGCCAAGACCAAGCAGTTCCTGGATAAAATTCTGCCGGCTCAGCAGATTGATGAAGCCTTCATTTGCGGCCCCGAGGAAATGATTAACGGTGTGCGCGCGGCTCTAAGTGGCGCCGGTGTAGCTCCCGAGAAGATTCACTTCGAGATGTTTACCTCAGCGGGCGGTGCCAAGAAAGCCGCTAGCCCCGCCAAGCTGCACCCGGTGGGCGAAGACGATAAGAAAAGCCAGGTAACGGTGCAGCTAGATGGCAGCACCCGTGTACTGGAGATGTCGTACTACGGTAATACCATTCTGGACGAGCTGCTGGATATGGGCGTGGATGCACCGTATTCCTGCAAAAACGGCATGTGCAGCACCTGCCGCTGCCGCGTAACGTCTGGCACGGTAGAGATGGACGTAAACTACTCGCTTTCTGACACCGAAGTGGCGAAAGGCTACGTCCTTTCCTGCCAGGCTCGGCCCACCTCGGAGAAAGTACTCGTAGACTTTGACCAGTAGTGGCCTAGTGTCATTCTGAGAGAAGCAGGAATCTGAGTTACTGACCTAGAAGCTAATCCAGATCCCTCGTCCTTGGCTTGACTCGCCACATGCTCGGAATAACAACCGCAATATTTTCCTTACTTTTAACTAACGATTGTTAGTTAACCTTTGTTAAAGAGGCATGGAAACGCTAGAACTCACCCAAGAAGAACAGTTTCAGGCCCGCATTGACGCGGATGTGCGCATTGAGCCGAAGGATTGGATGCCCGATGCGTACCGCAAAACGCTGATCCGGCAGATTTCCCAGCACGCTCACTCTGAGCTCGTAGGGATGCTGCCAGAAGGCAACTGGATTACGCGCGCCCCTTCGCTGAAGCGCAAGTCTATTCTGCTTTCAAAGGTACAGGATGAAGCCGGTCACGGTCTCTACCTCTATAGCGCCGCCGAAACCCTGGGTGCCTCTCGCGACCAAATGCTGGCCGATCTGCACTCCGGTAAAGCTAAGTATTCTAGCATCTTCAATTACCCCACCCTTAGCTGGGCCGATATGGGCACGGTGGGCTGGCTGGTAGATGGTGCCGCCATTCTGAACCAGGTGCCGCTGTGCCGTACTTCCTACGGCCCTTATGCCCGTGCCATGGTGCGGGTGTGCAAGGAGGAAAGCTTCCACCAGCGCCAGGGGTTTGAGATTATGCAAACCCTTTGCGAAGGTGCCCCCGAGCAGAAAGCCATGGCCCAGGAAGCCCTAAACCGTTGGTGGTGGCCTACGCTGATGATGTTCGGCCCCAAAGATGCCGACTCGCCCAACACGGCGCAGAGCATGAACTGGCGCATCAAGCGCTTCACCAACGACGAGCTGCGCCAGAAGTTTGTGGACATGATGGTACCCCAGGCCGAGTTCCTGGGCCTGACCGTGCCCGACCCGAACCTGAAGTGGAACGAGGCCAAAAGCGGCTACGACTTCGGCGAGGTAGACTGGGAAGAATTCTGGAACGTGGTGAAGGGCAATGGCATGTGCAATAAAGACCGCCTCGGTGCCCGCGTGAAAGCGCACGAAGAAGGCGCCTGGGTACGGGAAGCCGCCCTCGCCCACGCCGCCAAACGCAAGCAGCGCACCGAGCAAGCCGAAGCTGTTCAGCAAGTGGCCTAGGCCAGTTCGCTCATCGGCGCATCAAGTATAACTAAGAACGTCATGTCGAGCTTGTCGAGACATCTCGCGTGCTGACGCTAGGATTACCACTGCAACGTCAGCACGCAAGATGTCTCGACAAGTTCGACATGACGGCTAGCCTAGCATTATACTTACGCTAGGCCACTCCCCTACTCCAACGTGAAACTCACCATTTCACAACTTCACCATTTCACCACACATGACTCAGCACGAATGGCCTCTGTGGGAGGTATTTATCCGCAGCAAGCAGGGCCTCGATCATAAGCACGTGGGCAGCCTGCACGCCGCCGACGCGGCCATGGCCATCCAGAACGCCCGCGACGTGTACACGCGTCGGATGGAAGGTATTAGCATCTGGGTGGTAGAATCGAAGCACGTGCACGCCTCCAACCCCGACGATGCTGCCGCCTTCTTCGACCCCGCCAACGATAAAGTATACCGGCACCCTACCTTCTACGAGGTTCCAGATGCTATTAAGCACATGTAATTCCTGAGGATATGCAAGCCACCCCATCCGAAACGCTTTCGTTGGCTACTTACCCGCCGGAGGTACGGCAGCAGTTGTTCCGCTACGTGCTGCAGCTTGCCGATACGAGCCTGATTCTAGGCCACCGACTCTCGGAGTGGTGTGGGCACGGCCCCATTCTGGAGCAGGATCTGGCCATGGCCAACATTGCGCTGGACTTGCTAGGTGAAACCCGCAGCCTCTACCAATATGCCGCCGAGCTGGAAGGCCAGGGCCGAACGGAGGACGACTTAGCCTTTTTGCGCCTCGCCACTGAGTACCAGAACCCACTATTAGTTGAGCAGCCCAACGGCGACTTTGCCGATACCGTAGTGCGGCAGTTCCTGTTCGACAACTTCCACTACCACTTCCTGCAGCAGCTCCAAACTAGCCCCGACGAGCGGCTGGCGGCTATTGCGGAAAAAGCCTGGAAGGAAGCCGCCTACCACCTCAAATGGAGTTCCGAGTGGATAATCCGACTGGGTGATGGTACCGAGGAAAGCCGCCAGCGCGTGGAGAAAGCCCTCAGCAACCTGTGGCGCTACTCTGGCGAGTTGACCAACCCCACCGCCACTGAGCAAGCTTTGCAGAGCCTCGGGCTAATACCCAATTACGCCACGCTCATTCCGGCCATGCAGGCGCACGTGGCGAAGGTATTTGAGGAAGCTACCCTTCCCCTACCCACCGAAACCTACATGCAGAAAGGTGGCAAGGAAGGGCGCCACACCGAGCACCTCGGCTATATCCTGGCCGAATTGCAGTACATGCAACGCACCTATCCTGGTATGAAATGGTAGCCGAAACACCTATGCCCACCGAAGAGCGCATCTGGCAATTGCTGGAGGAGGTATTCGACCCTGAAGTGCCCGTTTTGAGCATTCTGGATTTGGGCATTGTGCGCGGCGTGCAGGTAGCGGGCGAACAGGTGACTATCAACATCACCCCTACCTACTCCGGCTGCCCAGCCATGAATACCATTGCCACTGATATTCGGTTGCGCCTGCTAGCGGAGGGCATCACGCAGGTAACAATCAACAACCAACTTCGCCCGGCCTGGACGACTGATTGGATGACTGCCGCCGGCCGTGAAAAGCTAGAGGCCTACGGTATTGCCGCGCCCGTTAATGGCACCTCTACCGGCCATGTGCTCAACCTCTTCGGCCAGGATACTGCCGTGCGCTGCCCACTCTGCAAATCTGAGCATACGCACTTGGTCAGCCAGTTCGGATCCACCGCCTGCAAAGCCTCCTACCAGTGCGACGACTGCCTGGAACCTTTTGATTACTTCAAGTGCCACTAGAGCTAAAAACTAGTTCCCCTCCTCATATGAAGAGGGGAACTAGTTTTTAGCTCTAGCTCCATACTAATTACAAATCCACCCTTTCCCAATGCCTGAAACCAGCTTTCTGAACTTCTCCATCGAGGCGGGCGTCGCCACGATTACGCTTAACCGGCCCGACGTATTCAATAGTGTGAACAAGCCACTGGCACTGGCGCTGCAGCAATACCTGCGCGACTGCCAGCAAAACCCGGAGGTGCGGGCGGTGCTGCTCACGGGTACGGGCAAGGCCTTTTGCGCCGGTCAGGACTTGGCGGAAATCACGGGACCCGACAGCCCTGAAGTGGCCGAAATCGTGGAGAAGCACTACAACCCCATTGTGCAACTGATTCGGGAGTTGGATAAGCCGGTAGTAGCGGCCGTGAACGGCGTAGCGGCCGGGGCGGGTGCCAACCTGGCGCTGGCTTGTGATATTGTGGTGGCGAAGGAATCGGCTTCCTTTATTCAGGCATTCAGCAAGATTGGGTTGATTCCTGACAGCGGCGGGACCTACTTCTTGCCCCGCCTGATTGGGTTGCAGCGCGCCTCGGCTCTGATGTTCACGGGTGATAAGGTAAGCGCTCAGGAAGCCGTGCAAATGGGCATGATTTACAAGGCTTTCTCTGATGAGAGCTTTGATGCAGAAGTAACCGCGTTGGTCAGCAAACTAGCCGCGATGCCCACCAAAGGACTGGCCTACACCAAGCAGCTGCTCAACAGCACCTTCGGCAACGACCTAACTCAGCAGCTCCGTGCTGAAGCAGATTATCAGCTTCGCGCCGGCCACACCACCGACTACAAAGAAGGAGTTTCGGCCTTCCTTGAGAAACGCAAACCAACCTTCACCGGCGCATGATTATCGGAATAATCGGGAGCGGTGCCATGGGGGCCGGTATTGCCCAAGTGGTGGCTACGGCTGGCCATACCGTGCGCCTGCTCGACCAGAATGCGGCTGCTTTGCAGCGGGCGGGCCAGTCAATTCGCACGAACCTGGATAAGTTGGCAGAGAAGGGAAAAATTACTTCGGAAGCCGTTGACTCTATCTTCGCTAAGCTGCAGCTAACGGCAGAACTGCATGCCTTCACGGATTGTGAGCTGGTAATCGAAGCCATTGTTGAGGATTTATCGGTGAAGCAGCAACTCTTCCGGGAAGTGGAGCTGGTTGTGTCGCCAGACTGCATCCTAGCCACCAATACATCCTCGCTTTCTATAGCTTCTATTGCAGCCGCTTGCCAGCAGCCCGAGCGCTTCATCGGTATTCACTTCTTCAACCCGGCACCCATTATGCAGTTGGTGGAAGTGATTCCGGCGGTGCAAACCCGACCTGGCCTAGCCGAGGAAATCCGGGACTTAGTGCAGAGCTGGAGCAAGCTGCCCGTGCTAACCAAAGACACGCCGGGCTTCATCGTGAACCGCGTGGCACGCCCTTTTTACGGCGAGGCTATCCGGATTCTGGAGGAAGGCATTGCCGATATGGCTACCATTGACTGGGCCCTGACCGAGCTAGGCGGGTTCCGGATGGGCCCATTTACGCTTATGGATTTCATTGGGCATGATGTGAACTACCGCGTGACGGAATCGGTGTTCACCGCCTTTTTCTACGACCCGCGGTTTAAGCCTTCCTTCACGCAAAAGCGCCTATTTGAGGCCGGCTACTACGGCCGCAAGTCGGGCCGCGGCTTTTATAGCTATGCCCCTGGTGCCGTGCCACCCGAACCCACCCGCGACGAGGCCCTAGGCCAGGTAGTGTTGCACCGCATCCTGGCCATGCTCATCAATGAAGCTGTGGATGCGCTGGCCCTGAATGTGGCTTCTAAAGAAGATTTGGAACTAGCTATGACCAAGGGCGTTAACTACCCCAAAGGTCTGCTAGCCTGGGCTGACGAGCTAGGCCTGTCCACCGTACTCACCACCCTCGACGACCTCTACGCTGAGTACCACGAGGACCGCTACCGCGCTAGCCCGTTGCTGCGCCGCATGGTGCGGGCTAATCAGACCTTGTTCCAGCATGAGTCAGCCAGCAGCCACCGATAAGAGTCGGGCCGAAGCCGTGAAGGAGCTTATGCTCCAAAACGATGCATTCAGCAAACTGCTAGGCCTGCAAGTGGATGAGGTTGGCCCTGGCTATTGCCGCCTGCACTTCGTGGTGCGCCCAGATATGGTCAACGGTTTTGGGGCCTTGCACGGCGGCGTCACGTTCTCGGCGGCCGACTCGGCTTTTGCTTTTGCCTGCAACAGCCACGGCCGCCAGAGTGTGGGCCTCACCGTTACCATCGACTACCTGGAGGCCGGCAAAGCTGGCGACACCGTGACGATAGAGGCACGTGAAGAAAGTCTCAAGCACAAAATTGGGGTCTACCAGGTGCGCGCTACCAATCAAGATGGCGTAGTACTGGCGCTGTTCAAAGGCACTGCCTACCGTACCAGCAACGAGATTTTGTAACTCAGTCGGTGACCTAGATGATAGAAAAACTGACCGTCACGCTGAGCGCAGTCGAAGCATCTCTACCTCTGGCTAACTAGTAACCTAGCAACGAAGCGGTAGAGATGCTTCGACTGCGCTCAGCATGACAGACTGATTAAGTCCTATCTATCAACCGGCCCCTAACACTTAACTATTGAAATGAATCAAGCATATATAATTGACGGTATCCGGACGCCTATCGGCAACTTCGGCGGCACGCTTTCCGCGGTGCGGCCCGATGACATGGCTGCGCACGTCATTCAGGAACTACTGAAGCGTAATGCTTCCGTCGACCCTGCTGCCATTGCCGATGTGATTCTGGGGTGCGCTAATCAGGCCGGTGAGGACAACCGCAACGTGGCACGCATGGCGCTGCTGCTGGCGGGGCTGCCTACATCGGTGCCCGGCGAGACGGTGAACCGCTTGTGTGCCTCGGGCCTTTCGGCTAGCATTGGGGCGGCGCGGGCCCTCCAGAGCGGCGACGGCGACCTATTTATTTCCGGCGGTGTGGAGAGCATGACCCGTGCCCCCTACGTGATGTCAAAGCCCAGCAAAGCCTTCGGCACCGACTCGCAGATGTACGACTCTAGCTTTGGCTGGCGCTTCATTAATGCGCGCCTGGAAGAGGCCTACGGCACCGATGCCATGGGTGAAACCGCCGAAAACTTGGTGGACCGCTACGGAATCAGCCGCGAAGACCAGGACCAGTTTGCTTACGAATCGCACCAGCGTGCCGGCCGGGCCCGCGACTCCGGCCGCTTTGCCGAGGAAATTGTGCCTGTCTCGATTCCGCAGCGTAAAGGCGAGTTATTGCTGTTCGCCGAGGACGAGTTCATCAAGTCAAACACCACGCTGGAAGGCTTAGCGAAACTACGGCCCGCTTTCCGCAAGAACGGCGGCTCCGTAACGGCTGGCAACTCCTCGGGGCTGAATGATGGCGCGGCGGCACTGTTGCTAGCCTCGGAGGAAGGCATCAAACAGCATGGCCTCACGCCTCGGGCCCGTATCGTGTCGATGGGTGTGGCCGGCGTAGAGCCGCGCTATATGGGCATTGGGCCGGTGCCGGCATCGCAGCAAGCCCTTAAAAAGGCGGGGCTGACACTGGATCAGATTGGTCTGATTGAGTTTAACGAAGCGTTTGCGGCTCAGACGCTGGCCTGTGCTCGTGGCCTAGGCTTGGAAGGCAACGACCCGCGCATTAACCCGAACGGCGGTGCCATTGCCCTAGGCCACCCCCTGGGCATGAGTGGGGCACGCATTCTGAACACTGCCGCGCTGGAGCTTCACAAGCAGAACAAGCGCTATGCCCTCATCACCATGTGCGTGGGCGTAGGCCAGGGGTATGCGGCCATTATCGAGAAAGTATGATTTACGCATTCAATGGCCTAGTGCCGGTCGTGCATGAGTCGGCGTTTGTGCACCCGCAGGCTACCGTGACGGGCAACGTCATCATCGGCCGCAACGTGTACATCGGGCCCGGCGCGGCCATTCGCGGCGACTGGGGCCAGATCATCATCGAGGACAACTGCAACGTGCAAGAGAACTGCACTGTGCACATGTTCCCCGGTACCACCGTGCGGCTCAAGGAAATGGCTCACATCGGCCACGGCGCCATCATTCACGGGGCTACCATTGGCCGCAACGTGCTAGTAGGTATGAATGCCGTGATTATGGACCGCGTAGACATCGGCGACGAATGCGTGATTGGGGCCCTCAGCTTTATCAAAGCCGATGAAGTCATACCGCCCCGCAGCTTGGTAGTGGGAAATCCGCATAAAATCATCCGGCAGGTGAGCGACGAGATGGTAGCCTGGAAAACCGAAGGCACCCAAATCTACATGCAACTCCCCGCCGACTGCTACGCCACCCTCACGCCCTGCGAGCCTCTGCGCGAAGTCCCCGCCGACCGCCAGGTGCAGCAAGTGGCCTACCAAACCTGGAACGAACGGAAAGAAGGTGAATAACGCTTCCTCTTGAACGTCATTGCGAGCATGTGGCGCATTAAGCCAGGAACCGAGGAACCTCGCATGTTGACGTTACAATGGTAATTGTCCTGCTGAGCGCAGTCGAAGCATCTCTATAGCTTCATTACTGCTCTAGGCCAGTTAGCTCTGGTAAAGATACTTCGGCAAGCTCAGCATGACGTTCAGGTTTAAATTTACCCCACTCCCACTCACTCCATCAATAACTAAAACTCCCTCCCACTTATATGACTCCCACCCTTCAGAACTATGCGCTAGGCCACTGGATTGCCGGTAAGGGCCACGAGCAGGAACTACTGGACGCCAGCACTGGCGAGGTCATTGCCCTCGCTAGCAGCGAAGGCCTCGACTATGCCGCCATGATGGACTACGCGCGTCGGACCGGCAACAAAGCTCTGCGCAAAATGACGTTCCATGAGCGCGGCCGCATGATTAAGGCGCTGGCCCTGCATCTCGACAGCAAGAAAGAAGACTTCTACACTCTCAGCTACCGCAGCGGCGCCACCCGCGCCGACTCCTGGATAGATATTGAAGGCGGCATCGGCAACCTGTTCGCCAACGCTTCGCTACGCCGCAAATTCCCCGACAAGCCGTTCTACGTGGAGTCGGACCCCATTGCGCTGTCGAAGGCGGGCAACTTCATGGGCCACCATATTCTGGTGCCGAAGGAAGGCGTGGCCGTGCATATCAACGCCTACAACTTCCCCATCTGGGGTATGCTGGAGAAAATTGCCGTAAACCTGCTGGCGGGTATGCCGGCCATCGTGAAGCCAGCCGTGCCATCCGCTTACCTCACGGAGGCCGTGGTACGTGAGATTATTGCCTCCAAGATTCTGCCGGAAGGCGCACTGCAGCTGGTGTGCGGCACCGGCGAGGGCATTCTCGACCACGTGACCTACCAGGACGTGGTGACCTTTACGGGCTCGGCGGAAACCGGCCGCAAGCTGAAGGCCCATCCCCGCATCATCGCGGAGGCGGTGCCGTTCACCATGGAGGCTGACTCGCTGAATGCTGCCGTGCTAGGCCAGGATGCCGTGCCGGGCACCGTAGAGTTCGACCTCTTTATTAAGGAGATTCGCAAGGAAATGACAGCGAAAGCCGGGCAGAAATGCACAGCTATCCGCCGCGCCATCGTGCCCGAAAACTTGCTGGAAGACGTGCAGATTGCCCTAGGTAAAGCCCTAGCGCAAACCACCATCGGCCACCCGCAGGCCGAAGGCGTACGCATGGGCGCCCTAGTGAGCCTGACCCAAGTGAATCGAGTGCGCGAACAAGTGCGCCAGCTCGCTAAAAACACGCCCATCGTGTACGGTGACCTCGACAACGTGCAAGTCATTGGAGGCAACAACAAAACCGGTGCGTTCATGTCGCCGATTGTGATGCTGAACTCGGAGCCATTTAAGTTCACCGACAGCCACGAGGTGGAAGCCTTTGGGCCGGTGAGCACGCTCATGCCATACAAGACGCTGGATGAGGCCATTGAGTTGTCAAACATGGGCAAAGGCTCCTTGGTGTGCTCAGTGGCTACCAACGACCCACGCACTGCCCAGGAGTTTGTGCTAGGCGCCGCCACTCACCACGGCCGTATTCTGGTGATTAACGAGGAAGTAGCCAAGGAAAGCACCGGCCACGGCTCGCCTCTGCCCCTGCTCATCCATGGTGGCCCCGGCCGCGCGGGTGGCGGGCAGGAAATGGGTGGCATCCGAGGCGTGGAGCACTTCATGCAACGAGTAGCCATTCAGGGCTCGCCGAGCATGATTACGGCCATCACCGAGGTGTACCAGCCCAAGGCTAAGCAGATTGAGAAGGACAAGCACCCCTTCCAGCACTACTTTGAGGAGCTGGAAATCGGGCAGACGTATACTACGCACCGCCACACGGTTACGGAGTCGGACATCACCAACTTCGCGCAGGTATCCGGCGACAACTTCTACGCCCACGTGGATGCTACTTCCCTGGAAGGCACGCTCT
This sequence comes from Hymenobacter wooponensis, assembly GCF_004745865.1. Classification (GTDB taxonomy): domain Bacteria; phylum Bacteroidota; class Bacteroidia; order Cytophagales; family Hymenobacteraceae; genus Hymenobacter; species Hymenobacter wooponensis. The sequence continues at coordinate 274,870 of NZ_SRKZ01000001.1, forward strand.
TCACGGGCCGCGTAGCACACGGCTACTACATCCTAAGCAAAGCCGCCGGTATGTTCGTGGATCCACGCAAGGGGCCCGTGCTGCTCAACTATGGCCTAGATGAGTGCCGCTTCACCAAGCCTGTATACCCTGGCATGACCATTGGGGTGAAGCTGACCGTGAAGGAAAAAATCGGCCAGGAGAAGCGCGACGCTGAGGACGTAGCCAAAGGCATTGTGCGCTGGTTGGTGGACGTATCAGACGAAACCGGCGAAACTGTCGCCGTTGCCACCATTCTTACCATGGTGAAGAAAAAGAATCAAGAATAGACTTTCTCAAGTAGGAGCGCGGATGTTAGTATTCGCGCTCCTTGGTAGAAACCAATTACCTGCTTTCGTATGTCAACAACTTCACTAACCGCTGGCCGCGTAACCACTTCCACTAGTCCAGAGGGTATTGCTACCATCTCCTTCTTCCATCCCAGCCACAACTCTCTGCCCAGCGCCCTGCTGACGCAACTGGCTAACACCATTACCGCCGTAGGCCAGTCGGCAGACACAAAAGTTATTATCCTCAAGAGCGAAGGCGAAAAGACGTTTTGCGCGGGTGCCAGCTTCGACGAGCTAATGGCCATTGAGAATGAAGCGCAGGGTCTGGAGTTTTTCTCGGGCTTCGCGAAGGTGATTAACGCCTGCCGCACCTGTCCTAAAATTATTATCGGTCGGGTACAGGGCAAAGCCATTGGCGGCGGCGTAGGTGTAGCCGCTTCTACCGACTACTGCTTTGCTACAACGCAGGCAGCGGTTAAACTGAGTGAGCTGGTAGTAGGTATTGGCCCATTTGTAGTTGGTCCGGCTGTAGAACGCAAGATTGGTGTTTCTGCCTATTCTCAACTTGCTCTGGATGCTGCAGAATTTCGCTCTGCCGAATGGGCAAAAGAGCGGGGCCTATATGCTGAGGTTTTAAATACTGCTGAGGAGCTAGATGCCGCAGTTCAGGCCTTTGCTAACAAACTGGCAGCCTATAACCCAGAGGCTTTGACCGAGCTAAAGCAAGTGTGCTGGCAAGGCACCGACAAGTGGGACACCTTATTAGTGGAACGTGCGGCCATCAGTGGCCGGTTAGTCTTATCCGATTTCACGCGTACTTCTATTCGGCGGTTTAAGAGTAAGTAAGACCGATACACAAACAGAAAGGCCTGCTATTCCAAGAATAGCAGGCCTTTCTGTTTGTGTGTTATTTAGCGGGTAGTTGTGCCGCTTGTTGTGCCACTAGTAGTACCAGAGGTAGTGCTGCCAGAGGTGGTACCGGTGGTAGTAGTACCGGAAGTTGTGCCAGAGGTAGTTCCTGTAGTGGTGCCCGTAGTAGAACCGTACGTGGTAGAGCCACTGGTCGAGCCCGAAGTAGTTGTTGAGCCCGAAGTGCTACCCGAGGTAGTGCTGGGGTCCATGGTAGATGAGGGCGTGCTGCTCGTAGTAGAGCAAGATGACAATGCTACACCGGCACCAAACAATACTGTCAGGATGCGCGCTGACCAAAGGGCCTTTTGCGAGGTTTTCATAAGCGGTTGGTTATGGAGGTTAAGGGAGTATTCAACTATTCAGCTATGCAAAAAGTGTAAGTAACAGCAAACTGCAGCCTTGTCCTTTTACTTAGCTATACAGGCTCTTGCTGAGCAGAGACAGCCTGAAAAAGGCACGTCATGTCTGGACACTAACAAGATTCAATTGCCTTCTTCAAAGCCTATACGGTTTACTACTTCCTTTTGTTCAGATCGTTACGATATAGCTGTAATACAGGCGCCGTTTTTCTTCCTCTCATAATACCGTGTGTAGCACGTTTCATTGCGCTCTATACCTCTACAGTTTCCTCAATAGCTGTAGAGATTTCAATCTCCTCTAGGGGAGGTACCGGGGCAAAGCGCGATTCATGAAAGTTAGCTTCTGGAAAGCCAGGAGCCACTTCAGCGTTATTAATTTCGTGTAAAGTAATGCCATAGCCGCGGTGGGTATCATACAGGCCGCGCACCGTGTAAATGGGCCCACGCTTGGGCGTTTGAATGTTGGGGTTCTGCACGAGCAGCAAAGTGAAGTCGTCATTGGTGCAAACGACTTCCTGTCCGATATGGAAAAGAGGAGGGTTCATGAATGATACGTAACAAACTGGCATAAACAGATGCTTCTGCATCTGCTAAGTCATTGGGCAAGGGCTCTAACTAGTCCTACTCCGGCAAAGTTCGAGCGGGTGGTGTACTCTAATACTATTTGCGTATGAGAGCATCCGCAACGGCCTGTTGCAACAAGGGCTCCATTACTCGATAGCCCGCTAGGTTTGGGTGCACCCCATCTTCACCGTAAGCCAACTTCAAGCCCATCCGTTCATCAGCCATGGCACTGTGGTAATCAAGGTATACCAACTTCTTCTCACGAGCGTAGGCCTTGATCATTGCATTTAGAGCCACAATTTTTGGAGCTGGATTAAGGCCTTTGCGCCACCAAAAATCATACGCTGGCAATATGGAACAAAGCACCACCCGTATCCCATTTGCCTGCGCTAACTCCACCATCGACATGATGTTGTTCATTGTGGCGTGTGGGGTATACGGCCCCGTATTTTCGGCAACATCATTGGTCCCGGCCAAAATTGCTACCACTTTGGGCTTAAGCTCAAGCACATCTTGTCGGAACCGCACCAGCATTTGGGGTGACGTCTGGCCACTGATTCCTCGCCCAATAAATTCATAGGGCTTACCAGCGAAAAACTGTGGATCAGCGCTAGGCCAGGAGTCCGTAATGGAGTTACCCAGAAGCACTACGCGTGGGGCATTTGCAGTTGGAGCAGGTAGGCCTTTATTAGCCGCAGCATAACGAGCGAGCTTAGCCCAATCAGTTAAAAGCGGGTCTGGCGTTGGCGCCGTTTGCGCCATAACAGCCCCACTGCACATGCATAGCCAAAGTGTGAGTAAAAGGAGTGTTTTCATTTAGCTCAGGAAAAGGATAGAAAACGGTTAAGCAAATAAAGTAAAGATAGGCTGGGTGTACAGCATTATTGCTCACCCCCTGAGTAGCTAGCCGTCGCGGATGAGTACTTACTCACACATGTTAGGAGAGTACTACTATCAGACTATGATTATGCATAGTTCCGGTCGTTTTTTATGTTCTCAAAAAATCTATTGCGTAAAAAGGTAACAAAGCTCGAAAAAAGTTGAGTGAATACGGGTTGTTAACGCGTGTTTTTTAAGTGACCAAAATCACCATAACAAGCCTCTACATGCCGCTTTCCAGTGGTTTATGCCCCATGCAGAGTGTGATCTAAGTGTATAAACAGCTTAGGAAAACTCAGCAAAAGTCCTCACCTTGAGCTTACTGCCCTTGCATTCTCCAAATAAGGAACAATAAATTAGGGCGAACTAATCTCAGCAGCAGCTACTATTTCAGCTGCCACTCTAGAGCATACCGGTTGCTGAAACATGTACTGCTCTACACATAAACGGGGGCTTTCTTTCCTCCGAGGCATTAGCCTGACTTGCTCCGCTCCTCCTTCCAACACATACGCTGTGTGGAATTATCTAAGCCCTTGCGGGCCTACTTCCCACCCTTCCTTTCTATATGAACTCTAGACGTTCCTTCGTGAAGTCCGCGGCCTTGCTCTCGGCCGGTGCACTATTTAGCCCCAGCTTGTTGGCGGCTCCCAAGTCCTACATCGGGCTGCAGCTGTATACTGTACGTGAAGCAATGCAGCAAGACCCAGCTGGTACCTTAGCCCGTATTGCCAAGCTAGGGTATAATTCAGTGGAAGGTGCTACGTACACAGGCAGCCAGAAGTTCTACGGAATGGACCCGGCGGCATTTGCTAAGCTCCTCAAACAGAATGGCATGATCATGCCCAGCAGCCACTACCGGCTAGGGGAAGAACAGGACAAGGGCCAACCAGTTCAGGGCACCATGCTACACGGGTGGGATAAGGCCGTTGATGATGCTGCCCAAGCCGGAGTGAAGTATATGGTGTGTGCTTACTTATCCGAAGCTGAGCGCGGCAATCTCGACCACTACAAGTATGTAGCGGAACAACTCAATAAAGCCGGTGAGCGAAGCAAAAAAGCAGGTATTCAGCTCTGCTACCACAACCACGACTTCGAGTTCATGGCCCAGAATGGCCAGATGCCCTTTGACCTGCTCCTCAACAACACCAGCAAAGACTTGGTGAAGATGGAGCTTGATCTGTACTGGGCTACTAAAGCGGGCCAAGACCCCGTGGCGCTGTTTAAGAAGCACCCCGGCCGCTTCCCGCTGTGGCATGTGAAGGATATGGATAAAACCCCCAAGAAGGATTTCACGGAGGTTGGTAACGGCGTTATTGACTTCAAGCGGATTTTTGCCCAAGCCAATACGGCTGGCATGAAGTACTTCTTCGTGGAGCAGGACCAAACGCCTGGTTCTCCCTTCGACAGCATTCAGAAGAGTATTGCGCACATCAAGCGCACCCTAGTGTAGCCTTTGCTAGTCGCAAAGCCAACTTGCTACTGCCCTATCTCATCCCACCTTTATGGAAAAGTACACGTACGATGCCATCGTCATCGGTTCCGGTATTTCTGGCGGCATGGCTGCTAAGGAATTGACGGAAAAAGGCTTAAAAACTATTATGCTCGAGCGTGGCCGCAACGTTGAGCATGTCAAAGATTATGTAAACGCCAACAAGGCGCCGTGGGAGCTCCCCCACCGGGGGGGCAAAACCCAGCAGATGATTGAGGACCACCCCGTTCTCAAGCGCGATTATACTCTCAACGAGAGCAACCTAAACTTTTGGGTAGATGAGCGGGAAAGCCCCTACGTGGAAGTTAAACCTTTCGACTGGTTTAGGGGCTATCAGGTGGGTGGTCGCTCCCTGATGTGGGGACGCCAGTCGTACCGCTGGAGCGACTATGATTTTGAGGCCAACGATAAAGACGGCATAGCCGTGGACTGGCCTATTCGCTATAAGGATTTAGCTCCGTGGTACAGCCGCGTAGAGAAATTTGCCGGCATCAGCGGCAACCGAGATGGACTGCCCCAGCTGCCCGACGGCGACTTTATGCCGCCCATGGAAATGAACTGCGTGGAGAAAGACGTGGCGGCCCGCATTAAGAAGCATTACAAAGACCGGCACATGGTGATTGGGCGCACCGCCAACATCACGAAGCCGCATAACAACCGCGTTAATTGCCAGTACCGTAACAAGTGCTGGCTGGGCTGCCCATTTGGCGCCTATTTCAGCACACAGTCGGCCAGCTTACCGGCCGCTATGGCCACGGGCAACCTCACGCTGCGGCCATTCTCCATCGTCACGCGCATCCTGTACGATAAGGATACCAAGCGGGCCAAGGGGGTAGAAGTGCTTGATGCGGAAACCAACAAAACCTACGAGTACTACGCGAAAATCGTCTTCCTGAATGCTTCTACGCTGAACTCGGCGTGGGTGCTGATGAATTCGGCCACCGATGTGTGGCCCGAAGGGCTGGGCAGCAGCAGCGGAGAGCTAGGCCACAACCTGATGGACCACCACTTCCGGGCGGGGGCTCACGGCGAGATGCCGGGCTACGAGGACAAGTACGTGTACGGCCGCCGGGCCAACGGCATTTACGTGCCGCGCTTCCGTAACCTGTTCGGTGATAAGCGCGACTACATCCGGGGCTTTGGTTACCAGGGCAGCGCGGGGCGCGAGGGCTGGGGTCGGGAAATTGCGGAGATGAGCATTGGCGGCGACCTGAAAGACGCCCTCACCGAACCCGGCCAGTGGACCATGGGCCTGGGAGCCTTCGGCGAAACGCTCCCCTACCACGATAACCGCGCCTACCTCGATAAAACTAAGAAAGACAAGTGGGGCCTGCCAGTGCTGGCCATTGACGCATCTATCCGCGAGAATGAGCAGAAAATGCGCATTGATATGATGCAGGACGCGCAGGAGATGCTGGAAAAAGCCGGTCTGAAAAACGTGAAGACCTACAACAATGGCTACTCCATGGGTGGCGGTATCCACGAAATGGGCACTGCTCGTATGGGCCGCGACCCCAAAACCTCGGTGCTCAACCAGCACAACCAAGTGTGGGACGCCCCGAACGTATACGTGACGGATGGCGCCTGCATGACGTCGGCGGCGTGTCAGAACCCCTCGCTGACCTACATGGCCTTGACGGCCCGCGCCGTAGACCATGCAGTGGGCGAGTTGAAAAAGCAAAACGTCTAACCTCTACCGGCACAGTCATGAACAGAAGAGACGCATTAGCCCGGGTAGCCATCTTGATGGGCGGCGCCGTTATTGGGGGCGACTATTTTCTTACCAGCTGCTCCTCCCCTTCGGAGAAAGAAAAGAAGGGCACTGCGAAGGAAACGAAACAGGAAAAGTCCTTCCTCAGCCAAGACCAAGTGGCCTACCTGAACGAGGTGGGCGAAACTATTCTGCCTACTACTGCCACTCCTGGTGCCAAAGCCGCCGATGTGGGCAGCTTTATGGCCGTAATGGTGCGCGATTGCTACAAGCCCGAGGATCAGCAGATATTTCTGAAGGGCCTAAACGAGCTGGAGCAGGCTAGCAAGAAGAAAAACGGCAAGGGTTTTCTGGAATCCGATGCCGCACAGCGCACGGCTCTGCTAACGGCCCTCGATGCCGAGCAGAAGAACTACGCCAAAACCAAAACGCTGGAAGCGCCCAATCACTACTTCCGCATGATTAAGGAACTCACCATGCTGGGCTACTTCACTTCGGAAATAGGCAGCACCAAAGCCCTCCGCTACCTGCCTGTACCCGGCAAGTATGAAGGCTGCGTGCCCTACAAAAAGGGCGACCGGGCTTGGGCTACTACCTGATTGCGTAAGTTGCTGATGGTTGATTGGTGTGGTTGCTGACTGTAGGCCTTCCTGCTTTCGGCATTTACCCCACACATACCCAATCAACCATCAGCAGCTACCAGTTATCAACCAGTTACTAAATGAAATTACGATTAGGGATGATTGGCGGTGGAAAGGGCGCCTTTATTGGCGCCGTTCATCGTCATGCCGCGGCCTTAGATGGACTGTATGAATTGGTTGCTGGAGCTTTCAGCAGCAACCCCGAAACCTCCCGAGCTAGTGGGCAACTGCTAGGCCTGTCGGCCGACCGGGTATATGGTTCTTACCAAGAGTTGATTGAGCGGGAGCAGCAGCTTCCGGAAAACGAGCGAGTGCAAGTGCTGTCCATCGTGACGCCCAATCACCTGCACTTCGCTCCCACAAAGCTGGCGCTGGAAAATGGCTTCCATGTGATTCTGGACAAGCCGATGACGTTTTCCTTGGCCGAAGCCAAGGAGCTGCAAGCCGTGCTAGCTGCCAGCAACGCCCGCTTCTGCCTGACCCACACCTATACAGGCTACCCTATGGTGAAGGAGGCGCGGCAGCTGGTAGCTTCTGGCGCACTCGGGGCCGTGCGCAAAGTGTACGTAGAATACCCCCAGGGCTGGCTGAGCACCTTTGAGGAAGGCTCTGACAACAAGCAAGCCTCGTGGCGCACCGACCCCAGCCGCAGCGGTATCGCCGGCGCCATGGGCGACATCGGAACCCACGCCTTTAACCTGCTGGAGTACGTGAGTGGCCTAGCCGTTACGCAGCTCTGCGCCGACATTAACACGGTGGTAGCCGGGCGCCAGCTCGACGATGATGGTGCCGTGCTGCTGCGCCTTTCCAGCGGGGCCAGCGGTGTACTGGTGGCTACCCAAGTGGCCGCCGGCGAGGAAAACAACATTCGGGTGCGGGTGTACGGTGAGAAAGGTGGCCTAGAGTGGCAACAAGTTGATGCCAATACCCTGCAGGTGAAGTGGCTGGATAAGCCTACCGAAATCAGACGGACGGGCACTGGCTACGTGAGCTCATTTGCTCAGCACAATACCCGCACGCCATCGGGCCACCCAGAGGGGTACCTGGAGGCCTTCGCGAACCTTTACCGCAACTTTGCCCTGACGCTGCAGGCGGAACAAGCTGGCCAGAAGCCTGTGCCAGAAGCGCTGGATTTCCCGGGTATTGAGGAAGGTGTGCGCGGCATGGCTTTTATTGAGAACGTTATTGCCTCGGGCCGCTCTACCCAGAAGTGGACCGAGTTCATAGTATAGCCCCGTATGAAAACAATAAAAGGTCCGGCCGTTTTTCTGGCGCAGTTTATCGGCGACGAAGCCCCGTTCAACTCTCTGGAGTCAATCTGTGCGTGGGCCAGTGGCCTAGGCTTTAAAGGAGTACAGATTCCGACCACCGATAGCCGCTTCATAGACCTGCAGCTGGCCGCCGAAAGCCAGACCTATGCCGACGAAATAAAGGGTAAGGTGCAAGCCGCCGGCCTCGAAATCACGGAGCTCTCTACGCACTTGCAGGGCCAGCTGTTGGCCGTAAACCCTGTGTACGATCAACTGTTCGATGGCTTCGCGCCTGCCGCGGTGCAGAACAACCCCAAGGCTCGCCAAGAGTGGGCTGTGCAGCAGCTGAAGTATGCGGCCAAGGCTTCCCAAAACCTGGGCCTCACTGCTCACGCCACCTTCAGCGGGGCGCTGCTGTGGCCCATGGTGTACCCCTGGCCCCAGCGCCCAGCTGGCTTAGTGGATACGGGCTTCACAGAACTCGCCCGGCGCTGGCTGCCCATCCTGCAAACGTTTGACGAGTGCGGGGTGGACCTGTGCTATGAAGTTCATGCGGGCGAAGACCTGCACGATGGCATTAGCTACGAGATGTTCCTGGATAAGGTGCAGCAGCACCCGCGGGCCTGCCTGCTCTACGACCCCTCCCACTTTGTGCTGCAGTGCCTCGATTATTTGGAGTACATTGATATCTACCACGAACGCATCCGCATGTTTCACGTGAAGGATGCCGAGTTCAACCCCACCGGGCGGCAGGGCGTGTATGGTGGTTACCAGAGCTGGCTCGACCGTGCCGGCCGTTTTCGCTCCCTCGGTGATGGGCAGGTGGATTTCAAGGCCATATTTAGCAAAATGGCGGCCTATGATTTTCCTGGCTGGGCCGTGCTAGAGTGGGAGTGCGCCCTGAAACACCCCGAAGACGGCGCCCGCGAAGGTGCTGCCTTCATCAAAGACCACATCATCCGGGTAACCGACAAAGCCTTCGACGATTTTGCCGCGACGGGTACCGACGAAAATTTCAACAAAACCGTGCTAGGCCTCTAACCTGGCCTAGCTTCCCTACTATGAAAAAAGCTTTTCTGCTCCTGGGCGTTTGCGCCTCTTTGGCCTCCTGCGGCTCCGGTTCTGATGAACAAGCCTCCGCCAAGAAAGAAGAATACACACTGGCCGAATCTGATCCATTAGAAAAAGACAGCACTACGGCGGCTAACGCAACGGCCGTGGCACATCAGCCCCAGATTGACACTAGCACCAATAAAATCGGCACGGCTCCCACGGGCGGCGCCGTCGCCACAGGCGCTAAGCTGATGGAAGGTGCCGACTGCGCCAGTTGCCACCGTGTTGATGAAAAGCTCCTGGGTCCTGCCTACAAAGCCGTAGCCGCGAAATATCCCGCTACCGATGCCAACATCACTATGCTGGCCAACAAGGTTATTACGGGCGGCAAAGGCAACTGGGGCGACATTGCCATGACGCCCCACCCCGGCCTGTCCGTAGCCGACGCTAAAGAAATGACCCGCTACATCCTCAGCCTTAAGTAGCCGGTGGCCTAGCGCCTAGACACTAAGCTAAGACCAAGCATCTCTACTTTTCTACATACTGGCCTAGCGCCTCAGTGAAGCGGTAGGGATGCTTGCTAACAGCCTTGGTTCGACTTCTTTCTGCCTAACGACTATTTACTACACCTTCTGCGCACTCCCCCAGCTTTCCTTCCTTCTCAGCCCTACATATCCTAACCCTACCCGCCCATGACCTCTGCTATCCGGATTAAGCTGTCCATCATGATGTTTCTGGAGTTTTTTATCTGGGGCGCATGGTTTGTGACGTTAGGCACCTATTTGCTGCGTAACCTGAGCGCCACCGGCACGCAAGTGGGCGTAGCCTTCCTGACGCAGTCGATTGGAGCCATTGTAGCCCCCTTCATTATTGGCCTGATTGCCGACCGTTTCTTCTCGGCTCAGAAAATTTTGGGTGTGCTGCACCTGGCTGGGGCGTTTCTTTTGTGGCGGGCCTCCACCTCCCCCGATTTTGGCAGCTTCTACCCCAACATCCTGACGTACATGATTCTGTATATGCCTACGCTGGCTTTGGTTAACTCCATTGCCTTCCGGCAGATGCAGAACCCACAGAAGGAGTTTGCCCCCATTCGGGTGCTGGGTACGCTGGGCTGGATTATTGCCGGCCTCACTATTGGCTGGCTAAACTGGGAGCAAAGCGGCAGCCTGCAGGCTACTTTCTTGATGGCGGCCGGGGCATCGGCTCTGCTAGGCCTGTTTAGCTTCACGCTGCCAGCCACGCCGCCGGTTAAAAGCGGTCAGCAAACTTCACTGGGCGACATGCTGGGCCTGGATGCCATTGGCCTGCTGAAGAACCCTTCGTATCTGATTTTCTTCCTGGCTTCCATTGCCATCTGTATCCCACTGGCCTTCTACTACGGCTTTACCAACCCCTTCCTCAACGAGGTGGGCATGAAGAAAGCAGCTGGTGTGCAAAGCCTAGGCCAGGTGTCGGAGCTACTGTTTATGCTCCTGATTCCGGTGTTCTTTAGCCGCTTGGGTGTCAAGAAGATGCTGGCTATTGGTATGCTGGCTTGGGTACTGCGTTACGTGTGCTTCGCGTATGGCAATGCTGAAAGCAACTACTGGATGCTTATTGCGGGCATTGTGCTCCACGGCATCTGCTACGACTTCTTCTTTGTAACAGGCCAGATCTATACTGATAACCTCGCGGGTGAGCGGTTTAAAAGCTCCGCGCAAGGCTTCATTACGCTGGCCACGTACGGGGTGGGCATGCTGATTGGCACCCTCCTTTCGGGCCGCATTTTCGACGCCTACCAAACTTCCGCCACAGCCCACGACTGGCGCATGATCTGGCTGATTCCGGCTGGTATTGCGGTAGTGGTGTTGCTGCTGTTCCTGTTGCTGTTCAAGGACCGCACCCAACCCCAGGCCGAGGCAACGGCCTCCTACGATCAGGCTCCTTCCTTAGCCGAAGCTAACTAGCTTATGGCCTCTACCTGGAACCGTCGTGCCGCTCTGAAAGGACTTCTTACCAGCACTGCGGCCGTGGGCACCCTGGGCATAGCCGGCGCGTGCACCACCGATACGCAGCCGAACGAAACTGGCCTAGCGGCACTTAAAAACAACATCCGCCAGTCGGTGTGCCGCTGGTGCTTCCAGGACATGCCGCTGGAGAAGCTGTGCGCCTCCGCCAAGGAGATAGGCATTCAGGGCATTGACTTAGTGGGGCCTAAAGACTGGCCTACGCTAAAGAAGTACGGCCTCGACTCGCCCATGTGCAACGGCGCAGAAATAAACCTGACCGATGGGTTCAACGACCCACGCTTTCATGCTCAGCTGCAGAAGCAGTATTCGGAAATGATACCGCAGGTAGCTAAAGCCGGCTACACCAACCTGATTTGCTTTAGCGGCAGCCGCCGGGGCATGTCGGATGAGGAAGGCTGGGCCAACAGCGTGCGGGGCCTGCAGCCCTTGATGGCGCTGGCCGAAAAGCACAAGGTGGTGCTGGTGATGGAGCTACTCAACAGCAAGATTGACCACAAAGACTACCAGTGTGACCGCACTACCTGGGGTGTAGAACTGGCTAAAAAGCTTGGTTCTGAGCGCTTCAAACTGCTCTATGATATTTATCACATGCAGATTAATGAGGGCGACGTTATCCGTACGCTCTCGGATCATCACGCGTATATTGCCCACTACCACACCGCTGGGGTGCCAGGCCGCCACGAAATCAATGATTCGCAGGAGCTGAACTACCCAGCTATCATGCGGGCCATTATAGCCACCGGCTTTAAGGGGTTTGTGGCCCAGGAGTTTATGCCTCAGCAGCCTGATAAATTGGCCTCCTTACGACAAGCCGTACAAATCTGCGACGTGTAGGCCAGTTACTGGCTGTATCTTTTCCTTCTGCTTTCTACCCACCGCCTTTCATGAAGCTAGCCGCCCTCACTTCCGTCGCCTTCCTAGGCATTTCACTTATGGCTCACGCTCAGCAAACCGCCAAACCCGAAGACACCGAAGTGTGGGAGCCCGTGCCCAAAACGATTATCGCCACGCCCAGCTTCCCGGCCCCTCCGTCTGATGCTATTGTGCTCTTCAACGGCAAAGACCTGAGCCAGTGGGTATCGGCAGATGACCGCACGGCGCCGGCCAAGTGGACGGTAAAGGATGGCCTTCTGACCGTTAACAAGTCTACGGGCAACATTGAAACCAAGCAGAGCTTCACCAACTACCAGCTGCACCTGGAGTGGCGCATTCCGGCTAATATCAGCGGTACGGCGCAGGCCCGCGGCAACAGCGGCGTGTTTCTGGCTTCCATCGGGAAAGGCGACCTGGGGTACGAGCTGCAGATTCTGGATTCGTACAACAACAAAACGTACGTCAATGGCATGGCCGGCAGCATTTATAAACAGCACATTCCGCTGGCTAACCCCGCCCGCAAGCCCGGCGAGTGGCAGGCCTACGACGTGCTCTGGACTGCTCCTACCTTCAAACCCGATGGCTCTCTACTCACCCCCGCCCGCGTTACGGTGCTGTTCAATGGCGTAGTAGTGCAGCAGAATACCACGCTGGCGGGTCCTACCCAGTACATTGGCAAGGCTCAGTATCAGCAGGCGCATGGCGCTTCCCCCATTAAGCTGCAGTCTCACGGCGACAAGAGTGAACCCATCAGCTACCGAAACATCTGGATTCGGGAGCTATAAGCGTCTACGCAACCACATAACATCGGCCAGATGCTGCTATTACCAGCACATCTGGCCGATGTTGTTTCATCCCAGCAAGTCGCACACCTGCAGGTCATGTGTAGCTTGCAAAGAACTACTCATGATTTACATGAGATGCTAGGCCTGTTGTTCAGACGCAAGTAGACCCTTCTCATGCTCAAGATGCCATGCTGCCGGATTTGGCTGCTACCTTTTGTGCTGATTTGTATGACCTGGATGCCTAGCGTAGCCAGTCCTGTTCGCTTATCCCCTGCCGCTCAAATCAGCCTACTGACGTGCGCACCCGGCGCGGAGACGTACGCCCTGTTTGGTCATTCGGCTCTGCGCGTATCAGATCCAGCTCTGGGCCTGGATCAGGTATACAACTATGGTACGTTCGACTTCCAGACGCCGCATTTTTACTGGCGGTTTTTGCGGGGTGATTTGCGCTACTTCCTGTCGGCAGTGCCATTCACAACGTTCTGCCGCGGGTATGCGCAGGAAGGCCGCGCTGTATCAGAGCAAGTACTTGCCTTGCAGCCCGAGGAAGTGCAACGGCTCTACACCCAGCTAGAAACCACCCTGCATTCTCCAGCCAAATACTACCGTTACCAGTTCTTCGCCGATAACTGCTCCACCCGTCTTTTTGCGCTCCTAACTAGCAGTGTAAACGAGCCGCTGCAACTAGACTCAACGCAACAGGCATCTCCCCCTACCTATCGACAACTGCTGGCGCCGTATCTGGCACCGGCTCCGTGGGTACAACTAGGCATGAACATAGGGCTAGGCCTGCCTACCGATAGGCCTACCACGTTTCGGCAGCGGCTCTTTCTACCAGTAGAACTGCAACAAGCATTGGCACACGCTACGCGCCAAGCGCAGCCCCTGGTAGCACAGCAGCGCCAGATAGTAGTACCCGCAAACAGCTCTGCCTCCCCTACAGGGCTCACCCCAATGGGCTTATTACTTGGCTGGGTAGTCTTAAGTATTCTCATCTGGCAGTGGCTTAGCAGCCCTGCGTGGCTGCTGCGTATGAATGCGCGTGTGCTATTCACGGTAACTGGGCTGTTGGGCTGCCTGCTCACGGGCCTGAGCCTGGGCTCTCTCCACACGCCTGTGCAAGCCAACTACCAGATCCTGTGGTTACTGCCAAGCCATTTATTAGTAGGCTTGGTGCGCAGCCGTGCTTGGTGGCGCTACTATGCAGTTGTTGCAATAGTGTGCTCGTCGTCGGTAGCCTGTTTGCCGCACAATTAGGGTATGTACAGTTGCTCCCGGAAGTTGGGCTATTACTCTTGTTGCTGCTAGGCCACCTGCTTCTGCTGATCCAATCAAATAAAGCAGCCTTACGTGCGGCATGGTAGTGCCACGCGTGAGGCTGCTTTATCCCTTGCGTTTATGGGTAGCGCTTTACTCTATTCCATCTTCACAGAAACGGCATTGCCATCGTAGGCCACTGTTTTGGCGGGAGCGGCTTCGAGGTTGAAGGTGGTCGGCCTATCCTTGCTCACCCACACTACATTGAACTTGCGTTGCGCAGCCATGCCGGGGAAAGAGCCTTTTCGGGCGCCGATGGTGAGCGTGCGTGACTTCTCGTTGTAGGTGAACGGGATGGTAGCCGAAGCACCTTTTTCGTAGTTGTAGTTTACGTTTTCGTCTTCGTAGAGCGAGAACTCCCCATCCTTGCCGGTGTAGACATACAGGGTAATGGGATCAGGCAGCTTCTCGGCGGCGTACTGAATTTCGGGGCCGAATGGAATGATGGAGCCCTCCTTCACGTACAGCGGCATCTGTTCCAGGGGCGCTTCCACCGTGAGCGTCTGGCCGCCGGCTTGGTACCGGCCGGAGTAGAAGTCGAACCAGCCTGTGGTGGCGGGTAGATAAACCTGCCGGCTGCGGGCCTTGTACTCGGTGATGGGCGCCACCAGCAGATTAGGGCCGAACAGGAACTCATCGGCTACGTTGCGGACGGCGGCATCAGCCCCGAAATCCATCACTAAGCCCCGCATGATAGTGGAGTTCTGGTGGTGGGTCTGGCCGGCCAAGGAGTAGATGTAGGGCATCAGCCGGTAGCGCAGCTTGTTATAGTACAGCATGCTCTGGTAGGCGGGGTGGCCGGCCGGCGCAATGTTGTAAATCTCGCGGAACGGAAACTGCCCGTGCACCCGGAACAACGGGCAAAATGCGCCGTACTGGTACCAGCGTGTGTTCAGCTCGCGCCACTCTTCCAAGTCAGTAGCGTTGGGCTTCTCGTAGCGGCGCTCCACCGCAAAACCGCCGATGTCACTAGTCCAGTACGGAATGCCCGACATGGAGAAGTTGAGCCCGGCTGGAATCTGGTTCTTGAAGTCTTCCCACCGCGAGGCAATATCGCCGCTCCAGATGGCAGCCGCGTAGCGCTGCGAGCCCGCGTAGCCGGAGCGAGTGAGCAGGAACACCCGCTGGTTAGGCGCCGTCTGGCGCTGGCCCTCGTAAATGCCCTTGGCGTTTTGCAGCGGGAAGGCGTTGAAGTACTGCGTGGAAGAGCCCAGGAAGGTGGGGTTCATCAGCTCCTTACGGGTCTGCACGTTGGTGTTTGAGTAGATATCGGGCTCCGAGGCGTCCATCCACCAAGCGTCCACGCCCTTGGTGAAGAGCTTGGTGTTCATCAGGTTCCAGAAGGCCTGCCGCGCCTGGGGGTTGAAGGCGTCGTAGAACGTGGAGGTATAGCCGGGCGCAATCCAGTCTTTGGTGCGGTTGGCAATGTTGCGCGGGTACAAGTAGCCCTTGGCCTTGAAGTCGTTATATACCGGAATACCCTCGTAGATCTTGGCCCACACCGAAATCATGAAGTGCAGGTTGTCGCGCTCGTGCAGCGTCTTGATCAGGGCGTCGGGGTTAGGGAAGCGCGTGGGGTCGAACTCCTGGCTGCCCCACTCGGCCGGCTTCCAGTACGACCAGTCGAGCACGATGTTGTCAATCGGAATCTGACGCTTGCGAAACTCGGCGCCCACGTCCAGCATCTCCTGCTGGGTTTTGTACCGTTCCCGGCTCTGCCAGAACCCCAGGGCCCACTTAGGCATGATGGGTGCGGGCCCGGTCAGCTGCCGGTAGCCGCTGATTACTTCGTCGGGAGTATTGCCCTGCACGAAATAGTAGTTCAGGTCGTGCCCTGCTTCTGACCGAAAGCCGTACTCGTTCTGGCTCTGGCCGGTCAGGGGGCTCAACCACCTCAGCCCCAGGTATGATTCGCCGCCATCGGGGTTCCACTCTAGTTTGATGGGGTACTTCTGCCCTTTCACCATCTCGAAGGCAACCACCGAGGTACCGGGGTTCCAGGCCTGCCGCCACTTATCTACCACCAGCTTGCCCCCGATGTAGAGCTTCACGTAGCCGGCGTTCTTGAGCAGGAAGTGGTGCAGGCCAGTGGTACCCGACTCAATGCTGCCCTCCCAGCTGGCCAACACGTCGCCGAGCTTTACCTCAGTTGGGAAGTTTTTCTGATCCTCCAGGTACTCATAGTTCAACACCGACTCGGGGCGCTGCACTACCACTTGGCTGGGCTTGTTGCGGTTCACGTAGGTAGCCGTGAGCCAGCCCGGGGTGCCATCCTTGGAATAGAGCTTTAGGGTGGAAAGGGGCTCGTAGTCGCGCGTGTCGCCGACTTTGGTGATGGAGTAGTTGTCCCAGAGGATGCCGTAGTTTTTGCTCGATAGCAGGAAGGGCACCGCTACGTCGGTGTTGTTCTGGGCTAGCTCCACCTGTTGGCCTTTGTAGTTCATGGTGCCGTTTTGGTGCTGGCCTAGGCCATACAAGCCCTCATCGGCGGGCGACTCAAACACCTGTTGCACTTGGTAAAACTGCTGACCATCGGCCACGGTGGGCGTAAAGGTTTTGCCGCCGTTTTTGCGCTCCTGCAGGATAGGCCTACCCTTGGCATCGGCAAACTGAACTTCGCCGGTAGTCAGCGAGATGGTAGCAGTCAGGGCATTGGTGCTGAGGATACCTTGCCCCTTTTTCTCCTTGTACTGCCACTTTACGGGCTGCCGCCCCTGCTCTACCACCATCAGGCTTTTGCCCGGCGACAGGGTATCCAGGGGGCTGGCCTGTACGTGCACAATTTTATCGGAGACTACCTGCAGTCGAATGGTGCGCGTGGCCTGCTCATTAGCTGGCGTGAGGTGGATGAGTATCCCATCGGCCTGCTTTTCAACCTTTGTTTTTGGCGCAGGCCCGGCCCACGCCTGGGAAAGAAATACAATACTTAGCAGCGAAACGTGATAAAGGCGTTGAGATGATAGCATACGGGAAGGAAGAAATACGGAGTAGGTGGCCTAGCAAGCTCACAGCCAAAGTACTGTAAGCGAGCGAGGCCAGGTGACAGAAGTAAAAAAAAGGGGTGGCCTAGGCCACCCCTTTTCAGGTTAGAGCGTTACGTTGCCAGTCAGCCGGATGTCGCGCGAAGAGCTTCCCACAAGCACATCGAACTTACCGGGTTCCAGCACCCACTGCTTCTTACCTTCATCGTAGTACTGAAAGGCGTTCTGGTCCAGGGTCAGCGTTACCACCTTCGATTCGCCGGGCTTCAAGAATACTTTCTCGAAGCCTTTCAGCTCCTTCTCGGGGCGCTTTACGCTGGCTTTTTCGTCTTTCACGTACACCTGCACCACTTCGGCGCCGGCTGTTTTTCCATCATTGGTCACCGTTAGCTTCACAGTGGCACTTTTACTGCCAGGCGTTACGCTTAGGCCACTGTATTTAAACGTGGTATAGCTCAGGCCGTGCCCAAAGGCAAACTGGGGTGCTACGTTATAGGTATCGTAGTAGCGGTAGCCCACGAAAATATCGTCTTTGTAGGTCTGTTTCAGCGGGTTGCCGGGAGTGCTGGGATATTCGCCCAGCTTGTGGGCCGGGGAGTCTTCCAGCTTCACAGGGAAGGTGAAGGGCAGCTTACCCGAAGGGTTCACATCGCCGAACAGCACGTGGGCAATGGCGTTGCCGCCTTCCATGCCGGGGTACCAAGCTTCCACAATGCCCTTGGTTTGTCCGGCCCACGCCGATACGTCAATCGGGCCTCCACCCATCAGTACCACCACCGTATTGGGGTTGGCTTTGAGCACGGCCTGAATCAGCTCATCTTGCCCGAAAGGCATTTTCATATCGGGCTTATCGAAGCCTTCTGCATCATAGGCATTGTCGCTCCACTTAGTGTAGTCGTAACCGTGGGTAGAACCGCCTACATATACCACCACATCGGCAGCTTTGGCGGCCGCTACGGCCTCAGCAATCATCTGCGGATCGGCCTTTTGGTCGCGGGCAATTTTGTAGCCCTGGGCGTACGTGATGTTCACCTTGTCGCCCAATTCATTCTTAAGGCCCTGCAGCGGGGTAATCTCGTACTTGGCCTTTACCTGTGCACTGCCCCCACCCAAGGAGTTTTCGCGAGTGGCGTTGTGACCGATAACGGCAATGCTTTTTACCGTCTTCTTCAGGGGCAGCATGTTGCCCTCGTTTTTCAGCAGCACAATGCCTTCTTCGGCTACTTTTAAAGCTGTGGCCTGGTGCTCCTTGGTGTTGTAAGCGCCGGGCTGACGCTTAGCACCATCCATCATGTTGGTGGCGTACATCACGCGCAGAATGCGCCGCACTTTGTCGTCGAGGAGGGGCTCAAGAGTCTTGTCTTTCTTGATGGCTTCCAATGCCGCATCGGCGAGGTAAAACTGGTCGTAGATAGTGCGCGAAGCCGAAGGCCCCCCGGTGGCGGCACTCTGGTCTACGCTCTTGTACATCAAGGCCAGGTCGGTGCCCATCTCCAGGTCGGTACCGTTGCGCAGGGCATCCTGAGTGTTGTGCACCGAGCCCCAGTCGCTGATTACCAACCCCTGGAAGCCCCACTCCCCTTTCAGAATGGTGTTCATGAGGTAGGCATTCTCGGTGGCGTATTGCCCCCGAAACTTATTGTAGGAGCCCATGAGCGTGTGGGCACCGCCCTGCTGCACCGCCGCCTTGAAGCCCGGCAGGTAAATTTCACGCAGGGCCCGCTCGCTCATCTCCACGTCAATATCGTTGCGGTGCTCTTCCTGGTTGTTGGCCGCGTAGTGCTTCACGCTAGCCGATACGCCCTGGTCTTGTACGCCCCTGATGTAGCCCACCACCATCTTGGAAATCAGGTAGGGGTCCTCGCTCATGTATTCAAAGTTTCGCCCATTCAGGGGAGCCCGCACAATGTTGATACCGGGCCCCAGAATGATGTCTTTGCCCCGGAATCTGGCCTCACTGCCCAGCACTGTGCCATAAGCGTAGCCCAGCGTGGGGTTCCAGGTAGAGGCCAGCGTGTTATTAGTGGGCATGTAAGAACCCGCATCGTTAGCCCCTTTTACCCCCTTCCAGTCGCGGCCCTGTTCCGGGCGCACCCCGTGCGGACCATCAGAGGTCATGATTTCGGGAATACCTAGGCGCTTGATGCCGCCGGCCGCAAAAGCTGAGTTAGCATGCAGCATGGCCACCTTTTCTTCCAGCGTCATCTTCTTGATGAGCGCATTGATTTTAGCATCGTTGACCGTTAAAGCGGCTTGCCGGTTCTGACCTGCTGGGGAAGTCTTAGCGGAAGTCGATGGCTTGGTTTGGGCCGTGCTCAAGCTGGTCATAGCGCAGAAAAGAGTGGTGCCCAGAAGAGCCGTTATTCGTGAGGATGGGTAGGACATGCAGAGGAAATGATGAGTTGAAAGGCGCAGCTAGGCCAGGTGCGCCAGGAAAATCTTCCCTGGCTACCAGCAAAAGCCGCAGTATTGGTAAGTGCTCGTGGAGGTGGCCTAGTGGCAGCTCTTACCCCGTTGAGCGCGCCGGCTACTTCGTGGCCAGCTTATCGAGGTACTCATAGCGCGCCCGATGCGGGTCGGGCTCTACGCGGGTGTTTACATCAATGTGCATCACGGGCACCTGCGCGCCAGTAGCAACGGGCCAAGTAGGTAGGCCACTGCCATTGGGGTTGCCGGTCTTGATGAAGTTGGTGAAGTAGCGCTGCATCGTATCCGACACTTTGTAGTCGTCGGGTGTCCAGGCGTACACTTTGTTGGTAGCCAGGTTGCCGAGGGCGTACTCAATTTCGGCGGAGTGCACCGCACCACGAGCGGGCGGCGCTTTTGGGGCCGACTCCGGCTGCTTCACCACGCCGCCGGCGAGGCCCGCCGTAGCATTGCCCATTTCGGGGGTCATGGCTGGGCGAGGCCGCGAATACAGGTAACGGTACACGGGCTGCCCGCCAGTCTGGCTGTGCGCATCGGCCCACTTCCAGGTGCTGTAGGCAATAAACCGGTCGCCGGCTAGGTCGGTGGCGGCTTGCTCGGCCTCCTGGGCCGTGGTGGCTGGGTAGAGCTTCAGCACCTCCTCGGCCTTATCGCCATACAGCTTGGTTACGGCCTTGCGAAAGTTTTCCGGCGTGGGCGCATCCTGGCCTAGCAGGGCCTGGTAGCCCATTTCTTGGGAGTTCCAGCCCACCAGCAAGGGCACGTGGGCCTGTTGCCCCGCGGCAACCGTTGCCGTAGGCGTTTGCGTGAAGAAATACCCATCAACAGTGGGTGCAAAACGTGGTACACCTGGCTTGCTGGAAGCCTCCAGCAGCTGCTGAGCCGGAATAGCCCGCAGTGCGGCCAGAGAAGTAGCGCCTTGGGTAGTGGCAAATGCCACACCGTTCTTCTCACCCTCAGCCAGTGGCAAAGGACCAAAGCCGGTGTTGAGCATGGAGCCGCTTTCCCCAATAGCGCCCGCAAATAAGTTCTTCGACAAGGGCGACACCATTTGCGCGCTTACCGACATGGAGCCCGCCGACTCACCCGCAATGGTTACCCGCTTGGGGTCGCCGCCGAAGGCAGCAATATTCTGCTGCACCCAGCGCAGAGCCGCGCTCTGGTCCAGAAAACCGTAGTTCCCGGAGGCCTTGTTCGGCGACTCTTTCGTGAGCTCGGGATGGGCCAGGAACCCAAACACTCCCAGGCGGTAGTTTACCGTTACGGCCACAATACCGCGCTTGGCCATGCTCTCGCCGTCGTAGCGCGGCTCAGAGCCATCACCCGCCACAAAGCCGCCGCCGTAGAAATACACCAGTACCGGCAGCTTCTCCTGCCCCGACTTGGCGGGCGTCCAGACGTTGAGGTAGAGGCAATCTTCGCTCACCCCATTCGAGCGGAAATTCATGTCGCCAAACAACGCAAGTTGCATTGCCCGGGGGCCGAACTGTTTGGCCTGCCGCACGCCAGTCCACTTTTGTACGGGCTGGGGGGCGCGCCACCGGAGTGGCCCTACCGGCGGTGCCGCGAAGGGCACGCCCTTAAACTCGTGTATCCCGCTGGGCGCCGTGGCACCTTCTAATTGGCCAGTGGCTACCTGCACCCGGTTAGTTGCTAGGCCACTGGCGGAAGCATTTTTGGTTTGGGCTCCCGCCAGTGGCACCAGCTGCACGGTTAGCAGCAACAGAATCAAGGATGTTTTCATGCTCAAAAAGATATGTGGTTAAGTACATTGAAGCTGCGCTGGTGGCCGTGCGGCTCAGTCGCCGGAACCAGTCAAGCTCATGCATCAAGGTAATAACCCAGGGTCATACTTTAGGGAGAAGCAGCGTCCGGCAGCTAGACCCCACTCCTCCCTATCGTATCTGTTAGGCTGTTGCAGCAGCCTACCCCATTTTAGTAGCCAGGGTTTTGCGTCAGGTTCGGATTAACGTTGATTTCAGCCTGTGGAATAGGCAGCAGCACGTTAAAGTCCTGGATGGCCTTACCCTGGGCGCGCATCGTGGAGATAAGCTTACCCGTCCGCTTCAGGTCATACCACCGGTCGTTTTCGAAGGCCAGCTCATTGCGGCGCTCCTGCAGAATGGCATCCTTAAAGTTAGGCGTGGCGGCCGTCAGGTCGCGGGCCGAAGGGGTGTTGATGGGCAGGCCAAATGCCCGGCGGCGCACTTTATTTACGGCCTCCAGTCCTTCGGCATTCGGCCCCACGGCCTCGGCCAGAATCAGGTACATCTCAGCCAGACGTAATACTGGCACGTTCAGCGGCGAGTCCCAGATGGTGGTATTCACCTTGCCTACGAAGAACTTCTTCACGTTGTAGCCGTTGGGCGAGCCCACCAGTGTAGCGGGTTGCACGGTACCGTCGGCGTACACGAAGCCGGGACGGATGATGGTAGCATCCAGGCGCGTATCACCGTTCTCATACCCGCGCACCAGGTCGGGCTCCGGAACGTTGAAGCCATAGCCTCCGGCTGGCACTACATAAATAAAGCGAGGACCCCAGAAGTCGTTGCCAATGAAGCCGGGGCCATCGGTAGAGTATGTATTGAGGCCTGACTTAAACTGCACCTCAAACAGCGACTCGCGGCCATTCTCGTTTTCAACTTTAAAGTTGTCGGCGAAATTGGGCCACAGGCTCTTGCCCGAACCCGAAATAACTGCGCGGGCCTGGATGGCCGCGTTCGGCATATCGCCTTGGGTTAGGTACACCTTGGCCAGCAGGGCCGTGGCCGACCATTTGTTGGCACGCCCTACGTCGTTGCCGGTGTAGTCGGTAGCAGGTAGCTTGGCAATGGCATCGGTCAGGTCTTTGATGATCTGGGCGTATACCTGTGCGGCGGGCGTGCGGGTAACGTTAGCTACCTCGCCGGGGCTCTGAGCCGGCGTAAGCACCAGCGGCACGTCGCCGTAGCCGCGCACCAGGTAGAAGTAGTACAGCGCCCGCAGGAAGGCGGCCTCACCGAGGCAGCGCTGCTTCAAGGCCTCGTTCATCTGAATATCTGGCACCCGCAGCAGCACTTGGTTGGCCTGCCCGATGGCGAGATACGCCCGCTGCCAGTGCCCGGTAGTGAGCGGGTTGGTAGTTGGGATGGTGAAGTTATCGAGCTGCTGAAACTCAATACCGTCGGCAGCTCCCCCGCCCCCGGTGTTAGAGTTATCCGACATGATGTCGCCGATGCCCCACAGTGCCTGGTTAAACATGCCGCTCTGGTTGAGCTGCGAGTACACGGCGTTGGTAGCCTGAATGGCGTCGGTTTCGGTTTTGTAGAACGTTTCAGTAGTAACCGCGTCGCGCGGCTGCAGGTCCAGGTAATCTTCGGTGCAGCCTGCCAACAGGCCTAGGGTCAGCAGAGCTGCGCACGCGCTTTTTGTATGTATCATGGGTAGTGTGTCGAAAACGGAAAGTGGGAATTAGGCTTGCGTGGTAAGACAGCCGCAGCTCTTAGAAGCCAATGTTGATACCAGCCAAGAAGGTGCGGGCCTGCGGGTAGATACCGCGGTCGACGCCGAAGCTGCCGCCCTGGTTACCCAGCTCTGGGTCGAAGCCTTTGTATTTGGTGAAGGTGAAGAGGTTCTGGGCGGTACCGTATACCCGGATGCGCTCAACCCCAAACTGGCCTAGCAGCGTTTTAGGCAAGGTGTAGCCCAGCGTCACGAGCTTCACACGCATGTAAGAGCCATTTTCGAGGTAGTGGCTAGACACGCGCAGGTTGCGGTTGGGGTCGTTGTAAATAGCCCGCGGAATGTTGTTGCTGGTGCCGGGTCCGGTCCAGCGCTCCAGGGTAAGGGTGCTGGAGTTGGCTGCTCCGTATAGGCCACCTTCGGTGTAGTAACGGTTCAGGTTGTACACGTCGTTGCCCTGTGAGCCCTGCAGGAACACATTCAGGTCAAATCCACCGTAAGTGAACGTGTTGTTCAGGCCGTAGGTGAACTTGGGGTTGGGGTTGCCGAAGTAGGCCTGGTCGGCACTGGTAATCTGTCCGTCGCCATTTATATCCTTGAACTTAATGTCGCCGGGAGCGGTACCCGACTCCTGGTAGAAGCCAGTTTTGGAACCTGCGTTCAACGTCCGGAGCTCTTCCTGCGTCTGAATCAGCCCATCGGCGATGTAGCCATAGAAGGAGCCGAATGGCACCCCAGCAGCGTAACGCACCAGCGTTTCACCACCCCGGATAGTCTGGCCAAAATACGGCCTGCCGCTTCCCAGTGAAGTAATCTCGTTGCGGTAAGCTGAGAAGTTGAGCGTAGTAGACCACGTGAAGCCGCTGTTGTCGCTCACGAAATTGTTGGTAGTAACGGCTATGTCAATACCCTTGTTTTTAGCCGACGCAGCATTGGTGTTTACCGCTTCCGTGGTGCCCGTTACGGCCGACACTGGCACGCCGGCAATCAGGTTAGGCGAGCGGCGCGTGTACAGGTCCAAGGCAGCCGTTACACGGTTCTGGAACAGGCCTAGATCAACACCTACGTTAGTCTGCTCGTTGATTTCCCAGCTCAGATCGGGGTTTTGCAAACGCGTGGGAGCGGCACCGGTTACGGTAGTCTGCGCCCCCGTGCCAAATACATACTGCGTGCCCGTGCTAGAGTTGATGGTGGAGAGGTAGCCGAAGGTGCCAGCGTTAAGCGGGTTACCCACGCGGCCGTAGCCCACCCGCAGCTTCAGGTTGCTGATAGTGCTGTTGTCCTTCAGGAAGCCTTCCTCCGAAATGCGCCAACCAGCCGATACACCGGGGAAGAAACCAAACTTCTTGCCCCGCTCAAACGCCGACGTACCATCGTAGCGCGCAATGGCCGAGAACAGATACTTGCCCGCAAACTCATAGTTCAGGCGGCCAAAGTAGCTGGCCAGACGGCTGCGGCTGTTGCCGCCGTAGTTACCTAGCTGAGAGTTCAGTGGGCCCCGGTCGAGCACCTGCAGGTCGTTGCGGCTGTAGCCGGTGCGGCTGGCTCCCAGGTAGTTGTTATCAAATTGCTGCGACGACTGGCCTAGCAGCAAGGTCACTTGGTGCTTGCCCGCAAAAAGCTTGTCGTAGGTAGCCGTGTTTTCAATCAGATAGCTCGGGTTGTAGTTCGAGCTGCTCTGCAGGCTGGCATTGCCGGTAGTGTACTTGGCAGATCCCTGAATAGAGGGGTAAAAGCGGTTTTGCTGGTCAAACACCAAGTCGGCGCCCACGTTGGTGCGGAAGCGTAGGCCACTCACGGGCTCTAGTTCCGCGTAGAACGTGGTCAGCACGCGGTTGCGGAAGTGCTTGATGTTAGGGCGAAGCGCGGCCGTTATGGGGTTTTCCTCGCCGTAGTTATCGGCGGCCGTGTACTCATAGAAGCTGCCGTCGGGGTTGCGGGCGGGTGCCGTGGGGGGCGCTTGCAGGGCTAGCTGGATAATGCCGCTGAACTCGTTGTTAGGGGAGTTTTCTAGGCGCTCATTATAGTGCGTGAGGGCCAAAGTGTTACCCACCTTCAGCTTTTTATTCAGCTGCACCTCACCGTTAGCGCGCAGCGTAAAACGCTCGAAGTTCGTCCCGATGATGGTACCATCTTGCTGGAAATATGTGCCGCTTAGCGCGTAGCGGGCCTTCTCACCGCCACCAGTAGCCGAAATGGCGTAGTTCTGGATTTTAGCGTTCCGGAAGATTTCATCCATCCAGTTGGTGCCCTCTCCCAGGGAGGTGGGGTTTGCATACTTGGGGATGATTTTCTCGCCCGCTGCCGTGCGCGACTCATTGTTGAGGGTAGCAAATTCCTGGGCATTCAGCAGGTCCAGCTTGCGCCATACTTGCTGGGTGCCCACGTAGGCATCCAGGCTGATGTTAGAAGTACCGGCCTTACCCCGTTTGGTAGTGATAATTACTACCCCGTTGGCTGCCCGCAGGCCGTAAATAGCCGTGGCAGAGGCATCCTTCAGCACGTCAATCGTCTCAATATCATTAGGGCTGATATTGTTGAGGGCTGTATCATCACCAGGAGGCAGTGGAAAGCCATCTACCACATACAAGGGGCTGTTATTACCCGCCGACGTGATACCACGCACCCGAATAGAAGTACCACCCGAGCCACCTGGTGCGCCAGAGTTAGACACTACTTGCACGCCCGCTGCGCGGCCCTGAATGGCCTGGGCAGCATCTGGTACGGGCTGAGAGGCAATTTCCCGCCCCGATACCGAGGCTACGGCTCCCGTTACGCTCTGGCGCTCTTGGGTGCCATACCCCACTACTACTACTTCTTTCAGCGCTTGCGTGTCTTCGCTGAGTGAAACGTTTAGGGCGGTGTTTGCGCCCGTCACGGGTACTTCCCGGCGGTTATAGCCTAGGTAAGTGAATACCAGCGTGCTACCTTCCGGCACATTCAGGCTGTAGTTACCGGTGGCATCGGTGGTGGTGCCTTGGGTAGAGCCTTTCACTACTACCGTCACGCCAGGTAGCCCTTCGCCATTCGCTTGGGTTACGCGGCCCGATACTGGCACATCGGCCAGTACCCGCGAACCTGCTGCCTCAGGCATGGCATCTGGCCGCGCCATGGCGGCGGCTGGTTGTACAAACGATTGCAGACTGCCCGCGGTAACTAGCGCAGCGCTTCGCAACAGCAGCTTTTTGTAAGGAACTGTACTCATAGAGGTGGGATTAGAGGTGACTTACTGTGGGAATACTTAATGCTAGCGCACTAGCAGAGAAGCCAGATGAATACTCTAATTGGGCCAATGACCATGGGCTAGATTTCTCTAAAGAATCATGCATAGGTATGGCTGCACAGCTCCTACTGTTTTACAAATACTTGATAGCCAAATACTTACAAGAACAAAAAAGCAGTGAAATCCTAGCGAGCTACCTGGGGAGTAGCCGAGTTGCAACTAGGCAAGGCTGACGGGTTAGGTCAGGCAGGGAAATAAAATGGGGTACTCAGTGCGGGTGTGCGGACGCGGGCGAGAGTAGTGCAAGATTGCAGCCCGATAAAAAAGCGGAGGTTACTGCAATCGATATAGGTAATGAAAAGCGTATTTATGACAGAGGGCTCATACTAAGCGCAAGCCGTACTGTTACTACTGAGAAATACTTCTCCATACTTGTATGATAATGTGGTGGGAAGGAAAGGTGGATAGAGCGGGTACTATGTTTTTTAATACAGAAATTGCAGCCTTTCAGGGAACAAGAATGTCATTCTGTATTATCGACGGAATAAATGTAAACACTTTTCGGTAATACGTACATTCTACACAATAAAAATTTCCACCCATGAACACCCGCCAAGAAGTTCTGGACTTTGTTCATCACGGCCACGAGCGTTATTTACCGCATCTCTCCATCGATTGCGTCATATTTGGGTACCATGCGCATCAGCTAAAAATTTTGCTAATTCGGCACCACGGCCACGACAACTGGAGCTTACCCGGCGGGTATATTGCCCGTGATGAAGGTGTTACTCAGGCGGCTTACCGTATTCTGGCCGAGAAAACGCAACTCACCAACCTGTTCTTGCAGCAGTTCTACGTGTTCGGCGACAGTGCCACCCGCATGAACAAGATCAAGACCCAGGAAACCCACAACCCTACTTACTCCAAGGTAGGCGTAGCCATCGACGACAACCATTGGCTCTCGGAGCGTACCCTATCCATTGGATACTATGCCTTAGTGGACTACCTGAATGTAGTGGTGAACCCAGAGCTATTGGTGGATGAGTTCTGCTGGCAGGAGGTGACGGAAATCCCACCCCTAGACTACGACCACAACGAAATTGTGCAGAAGGCACTCATGACGCTCCGGGCGCAGATTTATCAGCAGCCCATTGGGTACAACTTGCTGGCCGATAAATTCACCCTCCCCGAAATTCATGCCCTCTATGAATCCATTTTGGGTCGGCAGTTCGACCGCCGGAATTTCCGCAAGAAGCTGCTTACGCTGGGGCTGATTCGGCAGCTGGACGAGCAGCGCAAAATTGGTCCGCACCGCTCGCCCTACCTGTATGAATTTGACCACGACAACTACCAGAAGGCGCTAGAAGAAGGAGCCGTTCTTGCACTCTAACCCGCTGCCAGTGGCCTAGCTTTACTCATCGCACCTATTACCCCCTCTCTTACTGGCCTAGCAATGGCAGGGCCCAGTTCAGGAGCAACACCCCCAACAGTCCTACCACCGACACGATGGTTTCCATCATCGTCCAGGAGCGTAGCGTGTCTTTGGCGGAGAGGTTGAAATACTCTTTGAAGAGCCAGAAGCCAGCGTCGTTGAAGTGCGACAGTAACAGGCTGCCCGCGCCAATGGAAAGCACCATCAGGTTGGGGTTGGCGTGCGACTGGGCCATGGTGGGTAGCATTACGCCGGCTGCCGTGAGACCCGCAATGGTAGCAGAGCCCAGGCACACCCGAATGGCCGCCGCAATCAGCCAGCCCAGCAGCAGAGGCGGCAACCCCGTGCTCTGCAAGCCTTGGGCAATTTCACTGCTCACGCCACTGGCTACCAGCACTTGCTTCAGGGCACCGGCCCCGCCAATAATGAGCAGAATAAGCGCCACATCCTTCACTGAGGCAGAGTACGCATCCATCACGGCTCCCATAGGCTTGCCTAGGCCAGTACCCAGCGTGAAGGTGGCTACCAGCACCGACACAAGCATTACCACCGAGGGCTCAGCCAGGAAGGTTAATGCTGGCGCCAGCGGCCCCCCGGGCGGCAACACTGCCTGCAGGCCTAGCACCAGCACCAGCAGTAGCACCGGCAGCAGCGACGACAGGAAGCTATTTAAGCGCCCAGGCAGGGCACCTTCGGGCAAGGTTTCCGACACAAAGCTGGCTAGCGGTACCGATACGATGCCCCGAAGGGTGAGACCGTACACCGGTCCGGCCAGCACAATAGCCGGAATGGCTATCAGCAAGCCGTACACGAAGGTCAGGCCCATATTGGCGTGAAATTGCGCTACCAGGGCTGTGGGCGACGGGTGCGGCGGTAGGAACCCGTGCATAACCGAGAGAGCAGCCAGCATAGGCAGGCCTACGTACACGGCGGGCAACCGATACTTGTATACCACGGAAAAGATCAGCGGGATCATCAGCACAAAGCCCACGTTATAGAACAGCGGGATACCGATGATAAAGCCCGTCACCATCATCGTCCATTGAATGTAGCGGGTACCGAAGGCTTGGATTAGGACGGCGGCAATTTGCTGAGCGGCGCCACTTTCGGCCACTATTTTGCCCAGCATGGCTCCCAGTATAATCACAATCAGCACCGAGCCCAGCGTGTCACCCAGCCCTTTGTATACGGCCGCCATTAACTCATGCGGCGGCAGGCCTAGGGCAAAGCCCGTCCCGAGAGTGACTAGCAAAAACGCTAAAAATGCATTGACCTTTCCCCAGCTGATGAGCCCAATCAGCGCCAGTACTGCCAGCAGAACGATGAGTAGTATCATGCTGGCTGCTTCGCTGAACTAGCCGCTACTATTTGATTTACTAGGTCTTGGGGCGTGAGATCCTGCGCAAGTTGCAGCCGCAAACCATACATGGGTGGCTCTAGGGTATTCAGCTGCGAAGCCAGCATTTGCTGGGTCATGTAGTGCCCGGTGCGGGCGCGCAGCCGCTCACTCAGTAGAACTTCCGAGCCATCTAAAAACACCCACTGAATGGGATGGGTAGCTGCCTGGTTGAATTGCTGCCGGTACTTCTCTTTGAGCGCGGAGCAGGCTAGCACTGCTCCATCAGCCTTACTCCACTCTCGCACGCTGGCTGCTAATTCATCCAACCAGCCCTTGCGGTCTTCATCGGTGAGGGGTGTGCCACCGCGCATCTTAGCAATATTGGCCGCCGAATGGAAATCATCGGCGTCATGAAACGGGAGGCCTAGCCGTTCAGCCAATAATTGGCCAACGGTGGTTTTCCCGCTGCCCGATACGCCCATTACTACATATACCGTGTTGTCTTGCATGCTTTATTGGGTGGGAGTGTAAATCAGTTCGAGAAGCCAGCTGGCAGACTGCGCGGAAGAATGAGCTACGAAGCCCTATTGCGTAGTTTAGACGGGTTAATGTAGTAAACTCTTCAGCTAAAACGTATTTCGTTTGCTATAAGCACGTCTCCACCTCATAGGATACTCGTCCTATATACTATACTTTTCCCCTAAACAGACGAGCCAGACCTAGTATTTGCTGCTGCCGCTCTAGGCCTCTTTCCGAGGTTGGCACGCCCCTGACTTGGCTACGCCATGTGCATATCAGCTGTGTAAAGCAGTCGTAATCATGTACACCTTCGTGCAGGGTGTCACCAAAGCTGACTTGCTTTCAACGTACTATTCTCACACCAGCACATGCCCACAAAAAAGTCTGCCCAGATCACTCCGGGCAGACGTTGGTTAAGGCATTCACGCTCTTCTGTCGGCTATACGTTAAGTCAGCTATTCATTCGTTTCAAATTAACTCCACTTACGTTACTGGCCTAGTGCCTACACTCGCTGGGGCTGAGGCTTCAAGGAAGTGAGGTCGGCTATTTTAATGGGCTTGCCGGTATCAATGCTTTTGCGCGCGGCAATACCGATCAGGATAGCCAATGCTCCATCACGGCTTTTAGCCGCCTGGTGATATGGGTCGTGGCCATCGGGGGCGAAGATCTGCTTACGCAGGCGCACATCTCCCCCACCGTGGCCTTCCTCAGTATTTGATAGTTGGATTAGCTCCCGCTTGCCAAAGTTGGTAGTCACCTGAATCTCGTCGAAGGGCTCGGCTTCCCAAGGCTGCTTTTCCTTGATCCAGGCATCAATCTTCCCCTTGGTCCCATTAAAGGAAATGCGGTAGCCTTCGTAGGGTGAGTACGCGGTAAGCGAGTAGCTCACCTGCACGTTGTTGGCGTACTTAATCTGCACGGCCATCTTATCAAATATGTCAATATCCTCGCGCCACACGCAGCCGTCGCGGTGGTAGCCGTCGTACTTCTCGTTCTCGACGTAGAGCTTGGTTAAGCGCTCATCCTTGGTGATATCCCAGTAAAACTGGCACTTGTCTTTATGCGGGCACGGGCGGCAGTGGGTGTAGCGGAAGGAGTTGTTCTTGCCATAGAAGTTTAGCTGCCCATTGCCGTATACCTCCTCCGGGTCCGACTCCAGCCACCAGTTCAGCAAATCGAAGTGGTGGGAAGCTTTGTGCACCAGTAGTGAGCCGCTGTTTTGCCGCAGCCGGTGCCAGCGGCGGAAGTAGTCGGCGCCGTGGTGTACATCAAGGTACCAGTGAAAATCGGCAGAGGTAACATCCCCGATTACGCCGCTGCGCAGCAGCTCATAGATCTTCTGGCGGTGCGGAGAGTACCGGTAGTTGAACGTCACCTTCACGTTTTTGCCCGTACGCTGCTCTGCCGCCAGAATAGCCTCACACTGCTGCTCGTCGGTGGTCATGGGCTTCTCCGTAATGATATTCGCCCCATACTCCATGCCCTTGATGATGAACTCACTGTGGGTGGCATCCACGGTAGTCACGATAAGCAAATCGGGCTTGGTTTGCTTCATCATCTGATCGAAGTCGGTGAAGGTGGGGCACTTCACGCCCAGCATCTTCTTGCCCGTGGCCAGGCGGCCAGGGTTCTTGTCGCAGAGGCCTACAAATTCTACTTGGCCGCTAAACTCCTTGAGCACGGGCGTGCCCCACATGCCCAGGCCTCGGTGGCCTGTGCCCACCATAGCCACGCGGGTTTTCGTGCCCGCAATTGCCGAAGCCAATACGTTGTCGGCGAGCAGGGTACTAGCTAAGGCTGCCCCCGTTTGTTGAATAAATTTTCTTCGATGCATGGGAATTTTAGAAAGGAAGAGAGCAAGAATATAGGGTGAGCTAGGCCAGATACACTTTCCTGACACCCCATGGCGCCTTAGCTACTGGCCTACGCAACCCCATTTATCTTCATTAAACTGAAACTATTATGGCTTACATGCAGGTGGGCCGGCCGTTTTATTTATGCAATCGTTCCCGGCAACGTTGTCAGCTTGTTAGCTATATTACCGGCCCAAGCTACCGGTAGGCTCGTTTTCTAGAGTTGGCCTTCAACTGCAGCGCCGAGGGCGGCCTTTGGATCCAGTAAAATCAATTGCGCTCAATTGCAGCCAGTGGCGTTACTTACAAGAGCTTAAAGGTTTAACTCCCACTCCTGCCGCAAGCTCTCCCTGTATTTACTATCCCCATAATGCGTCGAAGTACTTATGAGAATTTCTAGCGGCACCCTCGTACTTACCTGCTTTGCCATGCTGTTTTCTGTGGCAGCAAATGGGCAGCAGCAACTTGGTGTGTTTGCGGAGCAGCAAAGCATTGGCAACGCGGCTAAACCAAGTCCTGCCTCTTTCACCCCAACTTCCCAGATCTATTCGGTTTCCACCACCGGCCCGCGCAGTAAGGCCGATGCGCCTGCTGTTCAATACGCCTACAAGAAGCTAACCGGCGACTTCCTGCTCTACGCCCGCGTCAGTTTCACTGGCTCCGGCAAAGCCGACGCACATCAGCGCCTTGGCTGGCTGGTTCGTAAGAGTCTCGACCCAACGGCGGCTCAAGTGGCCCTTGCCACGCAGGGCAACGGCGAAACCACACTGCGCTACCGATCCACTGCTGGCGCTGCCTTCCAGCAAATCCGCTCCGCCGTGCCGCAGGCCACGGTGCTGCAACTCGAACGCAAAGGCACCACGTTTACGATGCGCGTGGCTCAGTTTGGGCAGCCCTTTGTAGTGGCGCAAACCACTAGCCTTGACTTGGGCGAGGAGGTATACGTAGGCCTGTTTGCTGAGTCTGATCAGCCGGGCACTACTGCTACTGGCACCTTCCGGGATGTTCGGGTGGTGGTGCCGGCCCCCGATAATCTGGTGCAGTACCGCCAATATTTAGGCAGCCACCTAGAATTGCTGGATGTGGCAACGGGCAACCGCGAAATCATCTACACTTCTCCTAAGTCGCTGCAGGCCCCTAACTGGACGCGCGACGGTCAGCACCTGATTTACAATAGCGAGGGACTGATGTACAATTTCACGCTGGCCTCGCGGCAGG
The DNA here is from genome assembly GCF_004745865.1 of Hymenobacter wooponensis. Lineage (GTDB taxonomy): Bacteria > Bacteroidota > Bacteroidia > Cytophagales > Hymenobacteraceae > Hymenobacter > Hymenobacter wooponensis. The sequence continues at coordinate 307,454 of NZ_SRKZ01000001.1, forward strand.
TGCAGCAGATTCCTACCGGAGAAGTCCGCAATAACAACAACGACCACGTGCTTTCCTTTGATGGCACCATGCTGGGCCTCAGCAGCGGCGTAGATCAACTGGGCGGTTCCATTGTGTACACGGTGCCAGTGGCTGGCGGCACACCCACGCAAATCACGCCCCGCGGACCTTCTTACCTACATAGCTGGACGCCCGACGGCCAACACCTCCTTTTCACCGGGCAGCGCAACAACGACTTCGACATCTACCGCGTGCCGGCGGCCGGTGGGCCAGAGGTCCGGCTTACCACCGCTCCTGGCCTAGATGACGGCGCCGAATATACGCCCGATGGCCAGTTCATCTACTTCAACTCTAACCGCACGGGCACCATGCAGATCTGGCGTATGAAAGCCGATGGCAGCCAGCAGCAGGCCGTTACTAACGGTGACTTCCAGGACTGGTTTCCGCACATTTCGCCCGACGGCAAGTGGATTGCCTTTCTGTCCTTCTTGAAAGACGAAGTACCTGCCGGCGACCATCCTTTCTATAAGCACGTGTACCTGCGCCTCATGCCCATTAGCGGGGGCACGCCCAAAGTCATTGCCTACGTGTATGGCGGACAAGGCACCATGAACACGCCCTCCTGGTCGCCAGACGGCAAGCGGCTCGCCTTCATTAGCAACAGCCTTGATGCCGCCAGTCGCTAAATAGGCCTAGCGTACCTCGCAGATGCGTTAATCAAAGCTGAACATGCAGGGGTCTTTCATCCTACAAAACGCCATGATGTTCCGAGACGAAGTATCTCTACTGCTGCTACGTACTGGCCTAGCACCACACCGGAATAGTAGATGTCTGCTTAGGGCAGCCTTTGGTTTAACTCTGCTGTGATACCCACGCTATTTGTTTCCATCACACGTTGATTCAGGCTCGCAACAGGAGCTTCCATATTATTCAAACTGTAACTTCTAGGCCACTCCCCTTACTTGATGAAAAAGTCTCTCTCCCTCCTCACTCTGATTTTGCTCCTTTCCTTGGCCCTGACCACCAGTGCCCGAGCCCAAGGTCCTGTTGCTATCAACCACATTGCGCTCTATGTCTTCGACCTGAAAAAGAGCACCGATTTTTACAAGAATGTGCTGAAGCTGCAGGAAATTCCTGAGCCCTTTCACGACGGTAAGCACGTGTGGTTCCGCATTGGGCCGCATAGCCAGTTGCACGTTATTCAGGGGGCAGCCAGCGTAACGGAGCAGGACAAAAACAGTCACCTGGCTTTTAGTGTGAAGAACCTGCCTGATTTCCTCAAACATCTCGACAGCCAGGGCGTGCGCTACAGCAGCTGGCAGGGTCAAGACAAACAGACTACCCCGCGTCCTGATGGTGTGCAGCAAGTGTATCTGCAGGACCCCGATAACTATTGGCTAGAAGTAAACAACGATAAGTTCTAGGCCTACTGATGAGCACTGGAACCTGTTCTGAATACTTGACGTGCTCAAGCTTGAAAGCAAACTCCAGCACGTTTCATCCAGAGCAAAAAAACATCATGCTGAGCTGGTCGAAGCATCTCTACCACTTTGTCTGCACGCTTGAGTGTGCCAGAGAAAGAGAGATGCTTCAACCAGCTCAGCATGATGTTTTAGAAGTAGGGCTTTTAGTGCCCTTTTCACACCGTCTAGGCTGATAGTCACTTTAAATCCTTACTTCGTCAGACGACGTGTTCGAGGATTCAGCACGGCGGAAACTACTTTGCTCAGCTTCTTGGCCCTTGACAGCTAGGCCACTTGTACTAGCCCCGCCTCTCCTAGGTGGCAGCGCCCAGGGCTAGCACAGTGTTTTACTTATTCTGTTTGAAATACGAAGCGTACTGCGCAGGCATAGCCTCCAAAGGCTTAATCATGATGCCTTTGTAGTACACCTCCGCCGCCTCACTTTGGAGCTGTATTTTGCCATGCGTAAGGGGTTGGTGCTGCCCATTCACTACGGAGCTGGAGTTGTCCACCGCCATCACTACGTGGCCATTCACTATGTGCACACTCTTGCCATTCACGTTGATCAATTCCAGCTCAGTCCATTGTCCGGTCGGTGACTCATAGTTCGCAGCAGCCTGACAAAAGCCCGAGCGGCCGTTACCCATCGTTACGGGTGCCGCCGTTGGGTTAAACCTCAAGGTGTCTTTGGTAGCGTTGTAAGCCGCTTTAATATCAGCGGTAGAGTTGGCAATGCACCAGAAGTCGCCCATGGCGTTGCCCCGCTCGTACTCCGACACCTGAAACTCTTGGCTCAGCATCCAGCTATGCCAGTAGTCTACACCACACTCACCCTGGCTGTTATACAAGATGCCACTGTCGCGGGGCTCGTCAAGGCGCGGCACCCATTTCTTGCTACCCCACTTCACTTTCAGCTTCAGATCGTAGTTGGTGAAATCCTGCTTTGTAAACACACAGCCATAGATTTCGCCGCTGATACGCAGCACAGGCTCACCTTCCTGCATCACCACCGAGAACACATTCGCTTCGTTTTTATCGTAGCCTATGGGTTTTATAGCGTTGCCTTGTGCATCGGTGGGCTGCTTGCCCCGGTAGCCCAATTGATGTCGGTAGCTTTCATACGTGCGCCACTTGCTCAGGCTTTTATCAAGCAACGGCTCCCAGCCTTTGGGAGCCGCTGGGGGAGTGTAGGAGGCCGAGGCTAATAATAAGGTGGCACCCAGTGCCATTACGGTAATTCTCTTCATGAATACGAGTGGGTTAAGGAGGTAGCAGTGAAATCAAATCTAGTGAATTTGCTAAATCGCTTTTCCTAAGGGCCACTCTGAATTTTTGTTAGAGCATAATTGGGCCAAGAATTCGGAAGCACAATACCGTCACTAAGAGGGTGCTTTCTCCAGCCTGTGTTTCCCCTTCTGCCTTATGAAAACCTGCTGGATTTAATTGACTGCTGACATGGCGCCATTAGTTAACAGTGGATTCTGCCTGCTCCATTGCGGCGCCAGCCAGGTACTCCTAACCTATTGGCGACTTCGGCCACACGGAGCTGAAGTTTAGAAAACAGCTTTCTAGTTATGAGTAGGGCTCTGGTACTAGTTGCTACCTAGCGCCTTACACCAACGGCATTACGAAACGCGTTGCAGGGACTCTTCGCCACACTTGCGGAGGCTGGATTGCTGGTTGAGCATTATCCTTGGCTGAAGATGGTGCAGTAGGCCGCATCTAACTTTATTGGATAAGCACTTTGTGAATCATCACTAGATGCGTCATGCCTGCAGTTTATACTCCAACGAATTATTGCCCTGCCTAAGCGTTGGGTAAAGAGGAGCTTTCACACACGCCGATTCAGCTAGGGCTGCTGTATGCATAATGCCTTGCTTAATCAAGTACACAGACCATTAGCAAATTGTAATAATCAGTCACATAGATAGTTCATAGTATAAAGAAATCTATATATAAATCTCGTTTAAGTTTAATCCTACACTCCGTTATTCGTTTCTCATCGGCCTGGGCATAATTTGTTTACATCGGCTATAGCATGAGAATATTTTAAAGCACAGTTCATCGACCTCCATACACAAAGTATGGCCCCTTTGCTGCTTCTAGCGCAGTAATAAGCGGCAAATAGCAGTGTTACAAATGGTTCAGCTTCAGTAGGACAAAAGCACGCTGGGGTTTTCTGTCGTATTGAGTTGATAAGATTATATAATTATATGATTTATATAAAAACTATAACCTAGCTTTGATCGTTATTCAATTTATTCTAAAAACAGTACTATGAAAAAACCTCTCCTATGTCTGTTGCTACTTGTTAGCTGCTACTTAGCTATTGGCCGCTCGGCTATGGCTACCACTTACTATGTAAGCGCGAAAGGCAACGACTCAGGTGCAGGTACTACTCTGGCCACTGCTTGGCAGAGTATTGACCGGGTAAACCAGGAAGGCCTTAAGCCAGGCGATAAGATTAAGTTTGAGGGAGGGAAAACTTTTGTAGGAACCCTTGACGCTAGAAATAGCGGGACTGCCGCACAACCTATTATCTACACTTCCTATGGTAAAGAGGCGGCCATCATCAGCAGTGGTGTTGAGCGTGGCTTTGTAGCGTATAATACCGACGCTCTTGAACTGCGTCGCCTAACGTTCGTCGGGGCTGGTCGTGATGCGAATCAGACGGGAGGGGTGATATTTTATCGCGACAATACCGATAACTCAGCTACACAGCTGCAGCACATTATCATTGATAGCTTAGATGTAAGTGGCTACAAGTCTTACGGCATTACCATTGGCAGTTATGCCCCCTCTGTTGATTATTGGGGGGCTCCTTTTGGGTATAATGATGTGCGAATCAGTAACACAGCTACCCACGACAACGGTGATACAGGCCTGTTTTCTTACGGTGCTACCCTGCATGCTCACCATAACTGGTATGTTGGCAATTGCCAATCGTATAACAACTCAGGGCAAGCATCCGTCACTGACCGCAACACTGGCAGCGGTATCATCTTGGCTAATGTGGATGAGGCCATGATTGAACAGTGCGAGGCTTATAACAATGGCTGGCTTAGTAACCATGCGTATACGGGGCCAGCCGGTATCTGGGCGTATGCTTGCAACGAAGTAATCATTCAGAAGTGTGAATCACACAACAACCGTTCGGGTACCATTGATGGTGGTGGCTTCGATTTAGATGGTGGTTGTACCAACTCTACCCTGCAGTACAATTACTCCCACGATAATGAAGGCCCCGGCCTGATGCTCGCGCAGTATAATGGGGCTCCTGTGGCTATTGAGAACATCACAGTACGTTACAACATCAGTGAGAATGATGCCCGTCGGTATGGAGCCGGTATCTTATTATGGTCCTCAGGAGCAAGCGGTGGCATTCAAAAGGTAGACATCTACAACAATACTGTATACATCACTCCTAGTAGCAGCGGCTATGTTCCGCAAGCTGTGCATGTGGCTAGTCCAAGCATTGAGGCAACTGCCCTCCGCAACAACATTTTCCAGACTACAGGTGGAGTGCCCATGCTGCTAGATCAAGGTGGCCGAGTGGTATTTCAGGGCAACTGCTATTGGAGCAGTGGGTCACCGGTGTCGTGGCGGCAGTGGTCTTCTACCTATTCCAGTTTAGAAGAATGGCGCGCAAGCACTGGAGCGGAGCGGCTTAAAGATGCTAACACCGGGATGTTCGTTGATCCTAAGTTAACCAGTCCGGGTGCAGGGGGTACTAACCCACGGGTGCCTGGGCAGCCCATGAGCGCCTGGAAGCCCTACCAGCTGTTAGCTGGCTCACCATTGATTGGTGCCGGCCTAGACCTGTATGCTCTGTTTGGCATCACCCCAGGCCCGCACGATATGTATGGCTACTTGCTCCCCTCGGCTGGCTCGCCGGCTAATATTGGGGCCCAAGGGGGAGGTAGTGGCGGCAGCCCTCTTCCCGTGGAGCTGATTAGCTTTCAGGCAAAACTTACGCTCAACAAAGTTTCACTGCAGTGGGCTACCGCCACGGAGCTTAACAGTGCTTCCTTTGAAATTCAGCGCTCCATAGATGGAACCGTATTCACGCGCGTAGGCCAGGTAGCTGCGGCAGGTCACAGCACTACTAAGCGCACCTACACCTGGGATGATACCCGCGCCCCCACGCAGACCACCTATTATCGCCTGCGCCAGCTTGATTTAGATGGCTCTTCCCATTTCAGTTCAATAGCGGTAGTAGCTCCAGCAGGGGCTGGTCGGCATGAGTTGAGTGTATTTCCTAACCCAGTTGAGCACGGAGAGCAGCTATTTCTAAATGTAGCTCCCTTGGCCGGGCAGCCAATTCGAATAACCATTACCAGCCTGACGGGGCAGGTAGCCTTTCAGCAGCAGTTGGTGGCAGATGGCACCTCACCCAGTGCGGTGCGTTTGCCTGCTCAACTTGCATCTGGCACTTACATGGTTTCCATTAGCAGCAGTCAACATGAAGTACGCACACGCTTGGTGGTAGAGTAACGCAGGCTATATCTCTAGTAAGCCGGCGGCAGAATGAAGCATAGTTTTGTGCTCTGCGTTTCGCGAGTGGCCTAGAGTAGCTTCTTATTAAAACGCGTGATTTGGTTGCGCTTGGTTAGTGCCAAGGGCTACTGAATCACGCATTTTTGCTGCAGCTGTAGGCGCCCTTGCAAGAATAATCTCTTACTTGAGCGCGGCGTTTCAAGCACTCAGCTCGTAAATGCCAGTATAAGCTTTCCAGCGCATTAGCCAGGTGGCCTAGCTCTTTAAGATGTGCTTACTACTCAGCATGGCATGCTGCGGCTTGGTATTGTTGTCTCCTAACCAGGAAAAATGGCAGTTGCTATTAGTAATTTAATGCGGCCGTTAGTGCGGCCTTTCACGGAGTTTTTTCGGCGAGAAGCTGCGGGTGGCATCGTTCTGCTGCTAAGCAGTGTGCTAGCCTTGGTGCTAGCAAATTTCAACTGGGGTGTAGCCCGTTATTTCCCGGCCATCTGGGAAGAGCACCTGCGCATTGGCATTAATAATTTTGCCCTGAATAAAAGCCTGCTGCACTGGATCAATGATGGCTTGATGACCATCTTTTTCCTGATTGTTGGCCTCGAAATCAAGCGGGAAGTATTGGAGGGCGAGTTAGCCTCCCTGCGAAAAGCGGCCCTCCCAATTGCTGGCGCACTGGGGGGCATGGCTGTACCGGCATTACTATTTACGCTCATCAACCAAGGGCAACCCACTGCCAGTGGCTGGGGCATCCCGATGGCTACTGATATTGCCTTTGCGCTGGCCGTGCTGCAGTTGCTCGGCCCCCGCGTGCCACTGCCACTGAAGATATTTCTCACTGCTCTAGCCATTGTTGATGACTTGGGAGCTGTGCTGGTTATTGCTGGCTTCTATACCCAGGATCTTCATTTCACCTATCTGTTTATGGCTTTTGGCACGTGGGCCATACTATGGATCATTAACTTATTGGGCGTACGCAGCCTGTGGCTTTATTTACCCTTGGGTGTATTGCTCTGGTATTTCACCTTACAATCAGGGGTGCATGCTACCCTGGCGGGCGTCTTGCTGGCAGTCACTATTCCCTTCCGGATTGGGCACACTCGTCCTGAGCTACTGCACCTGGTTGAGCATCGACTGGCTTTTCTGCAAGAAGAAGCTCATTTCGATGATACTGACCCTCGCACCATCAGCGAGGAACTGGAGGCGCTGGCCGAGTCCATCAGCTCCCCGGCTCAGCGCCTGGAACAGCGTCTGCATGGCTTCGTAGCATTTGGCATCATCCCGTTGTTTGCCTTTGCTAATACCAGCCTGGTTATTGAGCCAGCTGTATTTGGGCAGTTGCTCTCCCCTCTAGGCCTAGGAGTGCTGGCAGGCCTGGTAATTGGCAAACCCCTGGGCATCGGGTTATTGGCCTGGGTTACTATCAAGCTGGGGTGGGCTACCCTACCCTTAGGCGTAACGTGGCGTCACTTGTGGGGCGCGGGCGTACTGGCCGGCATTGGCTTTACTATGTCCATCTTTATTACGCTCCTAGCGTTAGGAGAAAGATCCGAAGGAGAGGCCGTAGCAAAAACTGCCATTTTAGTGGCCTCCCTGCTAGCCGGGGGCATGGGCTACATCCTGTTGCGTACAACTCCGTCAGGGGCAGAGCCAACTGCTTTACAACCCGCCGATTCTGCTAGCCACCCAACTGTCTGATTCCCCCACCTCTGCCTCTTATAAAAGCGGAGGTGAGGTGATTGATAGTAGCATAAACCCCTGTTTGCTGCTTGGCGTATCCCTTTATTTTCCGTTCACTTACCCATACAGGCATGATGCAGACAAAAGCCATTCTTTCCGTATTGTTTTGGGGATGTATGATGCTGGTAGCGGGTGTTGCGCCTGCTGTGGCGCAAACCGGCGACCCGGTTACGGCTGAAGCCCGGGGCAACCTGCTCGGCATGTCGCGGCTTTCTCCTAATCACACTACCCTCATGAAAGCAGTAAAAACTGCCGGACTTGAGGGGGCGGCCACCGGAACGACCAAGTATACCGTATTTGCTCCCACTAATGCTGCGTTTGAGAAGCTGCCTGCCGGTAAGCTTGATGAGCTGCTGAAACCAGCCAACAAGGCTCAGCTCACGGCTCTAATTGCTTACCACGTAGTACCCGGCAGCTACCTAGCCGCCAACCTCAAAGATGGCCTGCAGCTGCAAACGGTACAGGGTGAAACTCTAACCGTTGGGCGCCAGGGTAGCACCATCGTGCTCAGAGACTCAAAAGGCACAACCACTACGGTTGTAAACGATGATATTGTTGCCGAAAATGGGGTAATTCACTCCATTGATGCGGTGCTAATGCCTACTAGCCTCACTACCCCTAAGAAGTAGCGTTTCTTTGCCGTCCTGCCCGCTGCCCCACCGTCCGGCCACAATAGGCCCTAGGCCAGTATCAGCCTATGTCAGCACTACCAGGGCAGCCCTCGGTTGGGCACGCTAGGCCAGTCGGGCGGCCGGTGCCTGGTTGCCTGACTGGCCTAGCGCTCATCTGGCTTTCTTTGTGTTATTCCGTACTTTCTATGCAAACTCCTTCCGCGCTTACGCCCTCCTCTACCCTAGTCGAGCGCCTGGCCCAGCAGCTAGGCCTCTCCGCTACGGCCCAAACTATTTACGGCACCCCCGTCGAGCGCGACGGTATTACGGTAATTCCGGTGGCCCGGTCCATCTATGGCTTCGGCGGGGGCGGCGGCTCCAAAAACAATGAGGGCGAAGGCTCCGGCGGCGGAGCAGGCGTGGCTCTGACCCCCATCGGCTACATTGAAATTGCCAATGGCAAGTCGCGCTTCCGTCCCATCAGGGGCTCGGTGGTGCCGCTGGTGGCCGTGAGTGGCCTAGTGGCACTTCTGCTCCTGCGCAACGTGCCCAAACTGCTGCGCCGGAACCGGTAAGATGGCCAATGATTCTTGGGAGGTATCTCACTGGTTTTGGAACCCCATTGCTGAATCTCCTAAGGATTTGCCTTACAGCTATCCTATTTATACGTTAATCAACGTGCCAGATAAGTACCCATCTCTTTACTGACTTATCAGGATAGTACTGCAAAGGGTAAAGCACCTTCTGAGATTTTTCTTGATACTGCTACGCTTCTGCCATAGTGTAGCTTCTGCTTCTTTATGCTGGTATAATATGCCTACTCAGCACTAAACAGGTATAGTAATCCGAGTGGTTTTCTACTGTTTGTTTGGTGTGTACCAATGCACAATACATTATAAGCTTTTTTATACAAAATATAACCATTTGCTTTGTTGTTACATTCTAGACTGAATTCATGATTAGGCACCAGATTCTGGCCTTTGTCTCCATTTTAAGTTGCTTTTTAAGCCTGTCTTTAACAGCTAACGCCACTACTTATTTTATCAGCCCAAGTGGCAACGACGCCAATTCTGGAACAGCTGTTTCCTCTGCTTGGCGAACTATCGACAAGGTAAATCTTACTCTTCTTCAGCCTGGCGATAAAGTATTATTTGAGGCGGAACAGACCTTTTATGGTGCCCTAGATTCAAGAAGCAGTGGCAAGGCAGATCAGCCTATTGTTTTCAGCACGTACGGCAAAGGTTACGCCACTATAAACAGCGGCGATGATTGTGGCTTTGTGGCGTATAATACTGATGCTATTGAAATCCGGCGGCTGAAATTTGTCGGGGATGCTCGCAACATCAATCGAAAGGCAGGTATAATATTTTACAGAGATGCCAGTACCTCTACAGCCACTCAACTACAGCATATTATACTAGATAGCTTAGAAGTCAGTGGCTACCAGGCATGTGGTATAACAATAGGGAGCTATAACACAGATGTAGATTTTTGGGGTACTCCTTACGGATATGATAATGTGCGGATCACCAATACTCTCGTCCATGACAATGGCGATACTGGTATCTTCTCCTATGGCGCTACATTACACGCTCATCGTAACTGGTACATAGCGAATTGCAAATCATATAATAATTCAGGGCTGTCTTATGTCACTGATCGGAACACAGGTAGCGGTATTGTACTAGCTAACATCGATGAAGCTGTAGTTGAGCACTGCAAAACCTATAACAATGGCTGGCGCAGCTCTCATAAATTTACTGGCCCCGCCGGCATTTGGGCATACAGCTGCAACAACCTAACCATTCAGTTCTCAGAATCTTACCACAACCAATCAGCCACGCTTGATGGCGGCGGTTTTGACTTAGACGGTGGGTGTACCAATGCATTGCTGCAATACAATTACTCACATGACAATGACGGCCCTGGCCTGATGCTCGCCCAATTTGAAGGCGCGCCCGTTACCTTACGTGATGTGGTTATACGCTATAACATAAGTCAAAACGACTCCCGGCGCTATGCTGGGGCAATTACGCTGTGGTCTTCTGGAGCAAATGGTGGCATACAGCGAGCTAACGTGTATAATAACACGGTGTACCTCTCCCCCACTGCTAGCGGCTACATACCACAAGCCGTTTATATATCTAGCGCCTATATGGAGACCACGGCCGTGCGGAATAATATTTTCCAAACCACAGCGGGCATACCTTTCTTGTTAGACTTAGGCCCTGGAGAAGTTATCTTTCAAGGCAACTGCTACTGGAGCAGCGGAGCCAAGCCTTCTTGGAAACAAGGTGGCATAACGCATACCAGCCTTGAAAGCTGGCGCAAAGCCACCGGTGCCGAAAGGCTACATGGCACTAACAGTGGCCTAGAAGTAAATCCCCGGCTAGTATCGCCCGAAAAAATAGCAACTGTTCCTGTTGCTCTCAACGAGCGTGACGGTGCCTTGACAGCTCTTCAGTTGCAGGATGACTCTCCACTTCGGGACGCCGGGCTAGACTTGCAAAGCTTATTTGGTATCCCCCCAGGCCCATATGATTTCTTTGGTTTTCCTACTCCACAACCAGGCACTTCGGGTAGTGTGGGGGCGAATGAAAGGGGAACTAGCCCACGCCTACCAATAGAGCTGACTAACTTTCAGGCGAAAAGCCAAGCTAACATTGTTTCACTACGCTGGGCAACGGCCGAAGAAATACATATTGCTTACTTTGAAATTCAGCGCTCAGTAGATGGGCAAAGCTTTGCGAATGTAAAAAGAGTCACTGCGGCAGGTAAAAGCTCTCGCCCACGCTCCTACCAATGGACTGATCCGCAGCGCACCACGCAAGCTACCTACTACCGGCTGCGCCAAGTTAACCAAGATGGTACTTCGCGGAATAGTCATGTAGTGATAGTAGTACCCAGTCCTGCAAAAGTGCCGCTTGTAAGTCAAGCTCCTTCCAACCTTAACCACAAGAATGCTCGCTTTTTGCAGCTATCTGACCTGGCTGGATAATCGCTTGGTAAGGATAAACTACATCGCGTGCAGGCTACTTTATTTGGGCAGGAGCTGAAGTAAAGTAGCCTGCATCATTATAGCCACTGCCACCACAATCCCTATGCACTCTTCCTGAGTGCATTGCATGGCTGTGCACAATAGGCAGATGTGCTGGCCAATGCGCTTGAATTTTAGTCTACCATGGTATCCTCTTTGCAATCGACAGCTTAACAATTCTGTGTTAAGCGCTGAATGTTCTTCAGCCTGGAGATACCCATGAAGTCAGCCAATCATATACCAACATGAATATTTTTATTATTTATTATACTTATTTTATACATTGGTTTGATTATTTTCTAAACTAACTCACGTATGGAAAACGCATCCGATGTTATTGAAAGCACCGTTTCTTCTGCCGAATGGGAGGAAATGTTGCAGATCAACACCCAACTTTATGGCCAGCCACGGGAACGAACCAGTTCGGAAGTAGTCTTCTTGGCGTCAGACGCTGGCTTTGAGCTTCGCATGATGAGAGCCGCCGAAGAAAATTTAGTAGATAGCGGAGAACCACAATACGACATTGTAAAAGGGCCAAATGGGCACGCAAATGCCCGAGCTAGATATAATCACCTGCTCAGAATCCTTCCAAACTCTTCTGCCCTTCAGACTCCATTTAAAATAGGTCCAGCTGGTCGTGAAGACACTACTATAGGCTTTATTGAGTACACTTCCCGTCAAAGCCTTAAAGCAAGCCAACTCCTCTGCGTAATTCATAATCCAAACTGGTAGAAAAAGACCTAGGCGCTTTTCCCAACAGCAACGGCCCCTTTACCCAAACACAACGCACTTGTGTTTGGGTAAAGGGGCCGTTGTTAAAGACTAGTTCATTATTGCGCGTTAACTAGAGAGGGGTTATGATTTAAAAGCCGCAAACAGATCATACTACCTCTAATACAAGCTTGCTACAACAACTACATGGCAGTGTAGACAGGAGTAGCGGATTACATCTTTCGACTAAAAAATATAGAAATAATTATCTTATATATATATTAAGTTACATTATATTAGATCTAAATCTTTCAATAGCAGCCACATACTACTTATGCAGCCAACTGCCACCTCTTCCGAACCAACCACAATCAGAGATAACGCACTTTACCTCTACGTACCTACCGCCGCGTGGCCGAGCGTGGTTGAATACTACAGCGTGGCGTTAAACCAGGAGCCCAAGCCAGCTGGGCCACCTGAAGCGGTTCTGCAGCTGCCCAATGGTGGTGAGCTGCACATCATAGCCACCGACGACAGCCAGCTACTTACTCAGCGTACTGATGATTTGTTTCTCAACCTGCCCGACGTGAACATGGTTGAAAACGCGTACCGGATTGCCATAGGCTTAGGGGCGGAACCTAAAATTCCGCTCCAGACGATAGACATTTACCCAGTTCCCGATTCCGAAACCGGTCAAACGTCTCATGTGAATTTAACCTTGGCTAGCGTAACGTTCCCCAACGAAGCCGCCGCCCAAGGCACCGACACCACCCTCGGCGTAATCCATAATCCGAACTGGTAGCGCCTCCCACTTTTCCCAGTGGCATGCTAAGGCCCGTACGTTCTGCACATCTGAAACACATTCTCCGTGTGCTGTTTCTGAGCCTGCTGCTCCCGCTATGTGCCGGAGCTCAGTCCCCCGCGGCCGATAGTTTGCGCCACCTGCTGCGTGCTGCCCCGCAGCCCAATACACTTAGGGTGCAACGTTTATTGGCGTTAGGGCAAGAGTTAAAAAATTCAGATGCCCCCCAGGCCACGCAGGTGAACCAGGAAGCGCTTCTGCTGGCGCGACAACTGGCTTATGCCCCAGGCGAAGGGCAGGCCCTGCTGGCGCTCAGCAACCTACACCGCCGCCAAAACGACTTTGAAACAGCTCACCGTGATGCTGAGCAGGCCCAGCGCTTGTATGTACGCCTTGCTGAGGCCCATGGCCAGGGCCGTGCCTGGTTGCAACTGTGTACGATTTATATGATCCAGGAGAACCCTGCTGCCGCGCTGGCCGCTGCCCTCAAAGGCCTGCCCTTAGCAGAGCGGGCCGGCGACCAGGAAACTACTGAGCGTCTGCGCTATATTATGGGCAGCGTGTACCACACTATGGGCAACTACACCGAAGCCCTGCCTCTGTTACGGGCGGCTCTGAAAACCGGGCAGCAGAGCGGTGATGATCAGTTGGTGCTGTCAACGCTGGGCGACATTGGAAACTCCTACAAGAAGCTTAAACGGTGGCCCCAGGCCCTGCTGTATTACCAGCGGGCCTTGCGCCTGAGCCAGCAGACAGGCGACCAGCAAGGGGAGGCTGGGTTTGAGACGAACCTGGCCGAACTGTATGGTCTGCAGGGTGATCAAGCCGAAGCACTAACCCATGGCATCCGAGCCCGCCAGTTGCTACGCAGCAATCAAGACGGGTATATTCTGCCGCTAGTTAAGTTGGCGCTAGCCCGCGCCTACCTGCTCTCCAACCAAACCGACAGTGTGCTGGCGCTGGCGCATCATGCCCTGCAGCTAAGCGAGAAAACCCGCACCAACGGCAACATCCGCACCGCCACCGACCTGTTGGCCCAAGCGTATGCGCAGCAGCAAAACTTTGAGCAGGCCTACCACTTCCGCAATCTGCAAATGGCCTACGACGACACCCTTTCAGGGGAAGATACTCAGCGCCGCACCAGCACCCTGCGCTACGGCTACGAGCTAGACCGCAAGCAGAACCAGATTGCCCTGCTCAACAAAACGCGGCAGCTTCAGGCCCAAACCGCCCAGCGCCAGCGCCAGCAGCTCTACGCCCTGCTGGCCGGGTTGGCTGGCGCGGTGCTACTGGCGGGCCTGCTGCTGCGCAACATCTGGCTGAAGCAACGCATCAACCGCCACCTCAGCGAGACGAATCATCAGATTGCCGCCCACCGCGACGACTTGGACCAGGCCCTAAGTGAGCTGCGTGCCACTCAGGCCCAACTAGTGCAGCACGAGAAACTGGCCTCCCTAGGCCAACTGACGGCAGGCGTAGCGCATGAAATCCAGAACCCACTCAACTTCATCACCAACTTCTCCGACCTAGGTATAGAGCTTACCACGGAGCTGCAGGAAGAACTGGCCAGGGAGCCACTTTCGGCCGCGGGACGGGCCACTGTGGAAGAGCTCCTGCACGACCTGGCCCAGAACCAGCACAGCATCCATCAGCACGGCCGCCGCGCCGACCGCATTGTAAAAAGTATGCTGGAGCACTCCCGCGCCAGCAGCGGCCAGCCTCAACTCACCGACCTCAATGCCCTGGCCGACGAGTGCCTGCGCTTGGCCTACTACAGCTGGCAGGCTACCAATAAAGACTTTAAGGCAACGCTCAACACCCAGTTTGCCTCGCCCCTACCCAGCCTGCGGGTAGTGCCTCAGGACCTCACGCGGGTACTGGTGAACCTGCTGACCAACGCCTTCTATGCCGTGAGCGAGAAAAGGCGGCAGCTGGGCGCCGGCTACGAGCCGCAAGTCAGCGTTAGGACGGAGCATACCGAGAAAGAAGTCCAGATCAGGGTGCGAGACAATGGCAACGGTATTCCGGCGGAAGTTCGACAGCGCATTTTCGAGCCCTTTTTCACTACCAAACCCACTGGCGAAGGTACCGGCCTAGGCCTCTCACTCAGCTACGACATAATCACGAAGGGGCACCGCGGCACGCTCGACCTTGAAACCAAGGAGGGTGAATTCACTGAGTTCATTATCTGCCTGCCCATTGCGCCCACTCCTTTTCGGAGTACTAGCCCAGCCCCAATGGAAATGAGGGAGACTCCCGTCTAAGTAGTTTTAATCACTACTATCCAATTCGTAAGGTACTAGGTCTCGCACCTACGCATGGCTCCCAACATAGCTAAGAAGGAGTCTTGCTAGTGCCGAAACATCTATCGAGAGATGAATCTTCGTGTTTACTGCAAAACATCAAAAAGCAAAGCATTCCCTTTAACTGCGCAATGCAACGTGGCTAGAATAGCAAGTGCAACGCGGACAGAAGTGCGCTAGCACGCGGGCATCTTGCAGCTTGTTTTTCAACTCACTTTGAAAGGCTAAGCGGCTTGGCGCTCTCGCTCCACTGGTACCGCTGTGAATGGTAGCAAAGTGCCTGCCCAAGCTTCGGCAGAGAGTTCTGTAGGTACAGCGCCAGTGGCCGTTTGACTATGGTTTTCCAGCAAGAGCAAGGCCACTAGCGTCAGCAAAGGTTGCTGAGAGGTGGAGATACAGGAGGTGTGCACGAGGGTAGTAGCTAGAGCGCGATAAGAATACCTAAAGGTATTCAGGGCCAATGCCACCTGTCTAGAACAGTTACCCTCAAATTGTGACTAGCACCCAACTAAGATAAACTGTAATTTAAACTCATCCACCCGTCTAAACAGCCTAAACACGACGGTTTGCGGAGCTAAAAATGTGTAAAAAGCAGGATGTGTATTTAGCTTAGTTCACTATCAGCGCGTTGCTGATTCAACCAAATAATAGCCTGCTCCCGGGAGTCAGCTACACAATAGCGCACCTCGCGCTGGCGTAGTTGCGAGAGAAAATCGGCAAACCCTAGGTGAGCAAATAAGTCGCGAGGAGGCAAAATTGCAAAACACCACGCCCCCGCCGCCTGCGCCCGTGGCAGCCAGTTGTATAGGAGCCACGTATGATACCCCAACGGAAAAGCCGGGAAGGGAGGCTGTTTTATTAGCACCTTGCCCCACCCCGTGCGGCGTAGACATACTAACAGTTGCTCCATAACCGTCTGTGCGGCCGATAAATGCCAAGCAGCCCGTTTCCACACCACCCGCAGGTACTGCCCTTGCTTCTCTTCAGCAATTACTGCCAAAGGGTTTTCAAAGCAAATGGAAGAGCCAGTAGACAGCGGACACATAAAGAAGCACTACGTATAGGACGAAAAATACGGGATATGACCGAGTATACCATGCTTCCTCACGCATATAATACACTGAAAATCATAACATTTATTATATAAGATAATCTATGTAATAGCATTTATCCCATGCTCGAATAATCTTCTGTTAGGAGGGCCACATGTCCTTAAACACAGCCTCAGCTCTCTTGTGATAATCGTAAAATCAGATTGGCTACAGGCATTAAGATTCTACCCTATTGCCTTACACAACTGCAATACTGCCAGCAATGGCAACCATAATTCGGATACTTAGTGAAGTGGTATCTACTCCTTCCCCTGTGAATCCCTGACGTGAATTGAAGGCTACTTGATTGTTTCTGCTAGCTGACTTTAGTTCTAAGATGCCTTCAGCGAAAAAGAGGCTACAAATACGGCAATAACAGGTTCTTATGCTGTCGTCCGTTTCATGACTGCACTAGCTTTACTCGAAATAACAAGCATAGGCATTTCACTTACCGCACTTTAGCCAACTGCCAACTGAGAAAACTCATAGTGCATATCACAAGCCACCTTTTAATCTGCCATCAGGGTTACTAGGCCACTGATAAAAAAGCCCCCATTTCTAAATCAGAAATGGGGGCTTTAGTGCAGAGAGGAAGGGATTCGAACCCTCGATGAGCTTGAGACCCATACACACTTTCCAGGCGTGCTCCTTCGACCACTCGGACACCTCTCTAGGATGCGGGGAAGTGGCGCAAAATAACACCCGATTTTCCGGATACGCAAGCGCTAGGCCACTATCGTGTTAGATTAACGTGATTTCGCCGCGCAAATCCTGGGTTAACAAGCGCCGCGTAACCTCGGGCTCCTGGTTGAGGCCTAGCACAAACATCAACTTAGTAATAGCAGCTTCTACTGTAATATCATCGCCTCCGATTATGCCTAGGCCACTAAGATGTGCGCTGGTTTCATAGCGGCCCTGCAGTACGCGGCCCTCCTCGCACTGGCTTACGTTGAGCAGGTACACACCGCGGTCAGAGGCGTCGCGCAAGCAGTTGAGAAACCAAGGGGCGGTGGGAGCATTGCCGGAGCCATAGGTTTCAAGCACCGCCCCGCGTAGGCCATCTACCTCTAGCTGGGCGCGCACCATGCGCTCGGTGAGGCCTGGGAACAAGCGCAGAATGGTTACCCGGTCGTCGAGGTAGGTGTGGGCGCACAGAGGCGCAGCAGGCAGTTGCCGAATCTGTTTGTCGTTGAACTCCAACTCAATCCCGGCCCGGCCTAATGGCGGGTAGTTTTCGCTACGGAACGCGTTGTATTGCTGGCTTTCCACTTTCTTGGCCCGGTTGCCTCGGATCAGCAGTTCATTAAAGAACAAGCATACTTCCGGGACGCGCACTGTACCGCCCATGGGGTGGCGAGCGGCCGCCATTTCCAGGGCCGTTACTAGGTTGCGACGGGCATCGGTCCGGATACGGCCAACGGGCACTTGGGCCCCAGTAAATACCACGGTTTTACCCAGGTTTTCGAGCAGAAAGCTCAAGGCTGCCGCCGAGTACGCCATGGTATCGGTACCGTGCAGCACCACAAAGCCATCGTAGCGGGCGTAATTGTCGCGGATGAGAGCTGCCAGGGCTAGCCAGTCGGCCACCGTGATATTAGACGAATCAATGGGCGGCCCCAGGTTTAAGACATCCACCTGCATGTTGAGCTGATGTAGCTCCGGCATTTTTTTACGAATCTGCTCGAAGTTCATCGGCACTAGCTCGCCGGATTTATTGTAGGCCATACCAACCGTACCGCCGGTATAGATAACCAGAATAGCCTTTTCAGGGGAGGCAAGTGGAGCAGACAAATGTGAGCAGGTTGGGTGGGTAATTGCGGATTGAGCGGTCAAGGTATAAAGAGAATGACATCTGGTTAGCCTATCGTGCTGCCCGACCCAAACACGACGGTTACTGTCCGCCCAAGCATTTCTGCTATTTCGTAAGTGTACTCGTCAATTTTATTCGCCAGGCTGAGCTCACTGAAGCATAGTTGCCCCTAGCTAAGTATCTGGCCTAGGCCTATCCAACAAAACTGTAGAGATGCATTGGCAAGCTCAGCATGACGTTCAAGGGTAAAGTGATCTAACTAATACCCACTCAACTTAGGCTAACTGCGGACCCTGTTGTGTTGGCAGTTCTCCGAACAGCTCACGTGTGTTATAGGTAGTAGCCTCAGCGACTTCTTCTATGTCTTTCCCAAGCAGCTCAGCCACCCGACGGGCCACCAGTGGCAGATAGCTCGGTTCATTGCGCTTGCCGCGGTGCGGGACGGGCGCTAGATACGGGCAGTCGGTTTCGAGGAGCAAGTGCTCTAGACCAATGCCGGGCAGCACCTTATCTAGGCCACCATTTTTGAAGGTGGCTACGCCGCCAATACCCAGCTTGAATCCCAGCTTAATGACTTCCTCTGCTTCCTCCTTCGAACCGGAGAAGCAATGAAACACCCCACGTAGGGAGCCATCTTGAGCGGCAGAAATAATGTCGGCGGTTTCGCGGAAGGCGTCGCGGGTGTGCAGCACTAAGGGCAAATTGTGCTTTCTAGCTAGGTCTACTTGAATGCGGAGGGCCTCCTGTTGTTCAGCTAGATAAGTTTTATCCCAGTATAAATCAATGCCGCACTCTCCCACTGCCGCAAAGGGACGACGGCCGAGCCAGGTTTCAACTTCATAGAGCTCCTTCTCAAAATTGCGCGTTACATGGCAGGGATGCAGCCCCATCTGGGCAAAGCAGTTAGTGGGGTACTTGGCTTCCACTTCCAGCATAGCGTCGATGCTGGTGTGGTCAATGTTAGGCATGAAGATGGTGAGCACGCCGGCGTCGAAGGCGCGGCGGAGCATATCGTCTTGGTCGGGCTTAAACTGCTCGGAATAAACGTGCGCGTGCGAATCAGAAAGTTGCATGGCTGCAAAGGTGGTGAAATAGTGCGTTTGGGCGTTGTTGCCAGAGGGAAACAGATACCGCTTATCGGTACTGCCTTCCTTTCCAGTTGAAGCGGAGCGGTAACACTCGAAATGCGGTTAGCATTCCCGTCAGGACGATGCTATACACTTCGTATAACGGAATTAAGGCTAACGGGGCGCGGTGGCCTACTCGCCGAAAGCATAGCGCCGCTAGGCCACCTTGCAACAACATTTTCACTCCCCACACTACCAAGGCCACACCTGGGCCCGCTACCCAAGCCAGCACGAGCAGCACTAGGTAAAAGGAGCCGTAGAGTAGTAGGCATCCTTTCAGCCACCCGGGCAGCCCTTCTACCCCACGCATCCATCGCCGCCGCTGGTGCAGCAGCCCACTCCAGGTGTACATGGGCAGAGACTCGGCTAGCACCTCCGCCCGAAACAGGTTCCGGGAGCTGTAACCCTCCCGGAGCACGGCCTTAAACAACTCAAAGTCTTCCGTTACGGAAAAAGGCAGCTGCTCATAACCGCCAGTGGCCTCGTACGCAGCGCGCGTAATGAGCATGTTGTTGCCCATGGCCGTTACGGGGCGGCCTAGGTCCGTGACCACCTGCACCAGCCCCAATGACATAAGCCAGTCGAGGCCCTGAATACGATGGAAAAGGCGCGGCCCCTGCACCATGGTCAGCCCCGTGACGATACCCACCCCTGCCTGCACATGGGCCAGCAGCCCCTGCAGCCAAGAGGTCGGCACGGCAATATCTGCATCAGTGATAAAGAAGTAGCTGGATGAAGCTGCGCGGGTTAGGTGGGCCAGCACGTTGGCTTTTCCGCGGGCCGTGCCCAACTCTTCTCGTATGAGTAGCACCCGAAAGGTGCCCACATAACCTGCCATAGCGGCCTGGGCCACAGCAGCGGTGGCGTCAGTAGAGCCATCGTCACCGAGTAACACTTCCACCAGTTCCGGCGGATACTGCAGTGCCCGGACTGCCCGCAAACACCGGCCTATGGCGGCGGCTTCGTTACGGGCGGCAATTAGGATGCTCACGCGCGGCAGGGGCTGGAGCAAGGGCGCTGGCTGGCTCCCACGCCGCCAAGCAAAAAGCACCGTCGAGGTTAGGAGCAGCCCAAACCAGCCTACGAAGTAAAGCGTGAGAAACAGCATCAGGCACAAAGGTTGCTCTGGGAAGTCAGAATTAGTAGCGTCGTTGCGGTAGGCCTGCAAGAGAACAACATAGCCTTGGTGCTGCCATGCTAGGTCAATGAAGTACGTGTGGCACATCGATATGCCGATCTACAATGCTCAGCATACCATGGCTGCTTTCTTGCTACCATACAAGCGCTTCCGCTGCTTTTATAGCGTAGCAAACTGGTAACCTTGCTCCGCGAAATGGGCCAGATAGCGTGGCAGCACGTAGCGCATATTACGGCTGGCTTTGAGGCTATCGTGAAAGACGGTGATGGAGCCGGACCGGGTGTTTTGAATGGCATGCCGCAGGCACTTCTCCGCCGCAAAGCCTCGGTCGTAGTCGTAAGTCAGTACGTCCCACATCACTACCTGGTGGCTAGCTTCCAGCGCGCGGGCCAACGGCAGCGTAATACGGCCATAAGGGGGGCGCAGCAGTGGCCTAGCCTGGGGCTGTAGCTCATCCAGCAAGGCCTGGCACTCGGCCACATCCTGCAAATAGTGGGCATTCGAGTGGCTCCAGCCGCTGATATGGTAAAAGGTATGGTTGGCCAACCGGTGCCCCTGTTCCACAATTTGCCGGGCTACGCTGGGGTGACGACGAACATTATCGCCCACGCAAAAGAACGTGGCTTGCGCGTTGAATCGGGCTAAGGTATCCAGTACAAACGGGGTTTCTTCCGGAATCGGGCCGTCGTCGAAGGTCAGGTAAAGGGTGGGGGGATGACTGGCGGGCATCTGCCAGAGGCACCCTGGAAACAAGCGTCGAACTAACGCTGGCATTCGAAACAAACGCACAGAAGCAGAAGGGTTAATTGCCAAGAGTAATATTCAACTAGTGGCCTAGGCCCCTAGTTAGATGACGCAAAGTACGCAACCCTGCGGCTAGCGTCAGGCTAGCCCTCTACCCTGCCCTAGCTCCTTATGCCCGGCTCCGGGTTCCTACGCTCTCTAGTATCTGCCATAGCGCTTGGGCACTTTGCTCCCAGGAAAAACGCTGCACATTCCGAAAACCGCGGGCTATAAATTCTTGGCGCCGGTCTTCCTGCTCATATAACACACGCAAGCCAGCCGCAATTGACTCTACCCGCAATGGGTCAACAAGCTGCGCCGCTCCACCCGCCACTTCGGGCATAGAGCTGCAATTGGAGGTAACAACCGGTGAACCGCACGCTTGGGCTTCAATAATGGGGATACCAAATCCCTCAAAATATGGCACATAAGCCGTAGCATGAGCAGCGGCATATAATTGCACTAACTCTTCATCCGTTACGCGGCCCGTCAAATGCACATCGTGGCGGAACTGCATCTCCCGATACACGTCGAAGATAGGGCCAGCTTTCCAGGCGGTGCGACCAACCACCAGTAGCTTGGTAGGAGCCTGTGTTTGCTGCTTGAATAGGTCAAAAGCCCGCAGCAGATTTAGTAGATTTTTACGCGGCTGCAGGGCTCCTACAAACAGGAAATACGGTTTGCCCGCGCTATATCGGTCGCGGGTGGCTTGCTGCTCAGTATCGTTCTGCGGCTGAAACTGCTGGTCGGCGGCGTTGTAAACGATGCTAATTTTTTCGGCCGGCACCCCATACGTGCGCACAATATCCTGGCGGGTGGCGTCGGAAACGGCAATTAGCCGCTCAGAAGCCTGCGCAAAGCGAGGCGTGAAGAACTGGTAGTAACGCAGCGTGAGCCGGTCAACGTCTTGCGGAAAATGCTCGAAAGCTAAGTCGTGGAGTACGGTCACGCGGGGTACGCGGGTGCGCAGGGTGGTATACCCATCGGGGCTCAGGAATACAGCCGGGCGGTAGCGGCGCAGCCAGCGCGCCACGGCTCCCTCAAACCACGCTACCCACAGCACCGGGTGCCGGGCCGGCGGACTCAGCACATGCGGCACCACATTCGAGCCGAAGATATAGCGCAAATCGTAGGCCCGGTCGAAGAGGAAATGAAAAGTGTGCTCCGGGTGCTGCTGCACGAGGTGGCGAAGCGTTTCATAAGTGAAGCGCCCAATGCCCTCCAGCTTATCGCCAGGCAGTAGGAAGCGGACATTAACGGCTATTTCCAAACAGCTAGATAGTCGGCAGGTGAAGGATGATACGGCGCCGGTTTCCGACACAATAGTACTACGTCATTTCCTACACCCGAGCCTATGTTCTCCCCCTTCTAGCCCCAGCCCACAAATCTTGCAGCTTAGGACGCACCAGCCCCAATACTACTTCTTGATAAACACGAAGTTATCAGAGTCGTAATTATGCTCTATTAAAAATGCATTCAGGTCCTCGCATGGTACGGGGTGGCCTAGGACATCTAAGGAGTGAGCAGCGTAGCCCAGTTCGCGCAGCAGTTCCACGGCCTTTTGGTGCTCGGTGTTGTGGCGCTTAGGCTCCAGGTACTCCATAACCACGTAGGGGCTTAATCGACGCAGGCTTTCCGCAGCGCCGCCAATCACCTTAAGCTCTGCTCCTTCCACATCGATTTTAATAACAGCCGGTTGGCTGTTTGTAGTGGCTAGGATGTCATCGATGCGGGTAGCGGGAATGTCAATGCGCGTGGGTTTGAAGTCAGCAAACCATTTCTCGTCGGCAAATTGCGCTACATCCATAGAGTTAAACTCGTTGTAGAGCACCGGAAACTCGTAGAAAGAAATAGTCTCCTCCTTATCAGAAACGGCTTGGTTGATGGCCCGAATGTTGGCTTGGCCCTTTACATTTTCAGCCAGCACGGCGTAAGTGCTCCGCGAAGCTTCGTAGGCCAGTACTTGCCCGGTGGGGCCTACTAAGCGTGAGGCCAACAGCGCGAAATACCCGAAGTGCCCCCCTACATCTAGGAACGTCTCGCCGGGTTGTAAGGTATTTATCAGAAAGCGAGCCAGCCGAATTTCGGAACTGTGCGACTTGCCGCCGGTCAGATAGATGTCGGTGCCGGCAGGCAAAACCACTTGCATAGGCATACCAAAAAAGGTGCTTACCTCTTTCACAAGTCCCTTTTTGGTGCGAGCATACACAAGCTGTCGAAACCCTATGGCGTACAGATATTTCCCCGGAGCATGTAGCAAGCGCCGCCATTTAGTAGCGTTGGCGAGGGCTTCGACTTCATCAAGCTGCTTTAGAAGGGAATTCATGTACTAAGTATAGGGACGCAAATGAGCCTGCTGACGGGCTAGGCCAAGAGGCAGGTGGACAAATATCGGCTTTTACGCTTCTGTTTTGCGCTGGCGCAACTGTTTAAGTTCGGCAGGCCGTACTATTCGCAGCCCCCAAATCAGGCCTACGAACAACGCTCCGGCCACGAAAGCCTCTAGTAGCCAAGGGAGTTGCAAGTAGGTTTGCATAGCGTACCATGCAGCGCATAGCAGACCGAATATAGCTCCTAACTGTCCTAGCATTTTCCACGGCACTGCCACTCCAGCGCGGCGGTGCACCAACCACACGTAGCTGCCAGACACAAATATGGCGCAGAAAAGTGTGTTCCAGGCGGCAGCAATGGCGCCATACTGCGGCAGAAAAACAAGGTTCAACCCAATATTCAGGGCCACGCTTGCGGCCACCAGCCAGCTCACTAAGTTCACGAAGCGGGTACTGTTGAGCAGGGAAGCATATAGTGCAAAGAAGGAATGCACCAGCACATTCACGAATAGAATTTTGAGACACCACGTCATACGAGCTACCTCCGCGCTCGTACTGTGCTTGAACTGCCAGAAGAGCACCTCTCCCCGAAACAGTACAAAGGCGCACACTAGCAGCATAGGTAAGGTTACTACGCGCTGTCCGAACCACAGCAGGTTGCGCTGCTCATCCCGGCTGTTTACGGCACTAGCAAACTTGGCAAAGAATAGAGGTAAAATAGTCCAGATGTACATCATCACGGCATCGACCCAACGGTAGGCCCCGGCATAGTACCCTGCCTCGGTGGGTGAAGCTAAGCGCTCCAGCATCACCATATCGACCCGCTCATTTACGCCGTATAGTAGCGTTATCACGGCAAAGGGCACCGTCTCGCGCAGCACCATACGAGCTTGTCCCCACTGCCAGCGGTAGCGCACTCGTCCAAACAGGCGCGTCATGAGGCCATACAGCAGAACGGTGGTAAACACCGCCGCTAGTACTCGCACACCTACGTAGCGTTCCAGTGTTAGCCCCAGCGGTAGTAGTACCAGTACCAGGCCCAGGAGCAAGAACTTTTCAAATACTGATAGCACTGCATCAGTATTGAAGTGCTGGTGGGCTTGTAAGGTACCCCGCAAAAACTGCCCATACTGCGCTAGCAGCAGGCTACTTCCAATAGCACCCAGCAGCAGCAACGGATAGCCACGGTAGCCTATAACCCACCCTACGCCTAGCATGGCACCTAAGGCTGCTACATTCAGCCAGCCACGTAGGGGTAAAATAGTGGGAAAGTATTCCGTAAGAAAGGCGGGGTCGGCGGCTACGCGCTTCACGCTGTAGTGCGTCAGGCCCAAGTCCGATACAGTAGCCAGCACTAATGTTAGGGCTGAAAGGGCCGTGAACAGACCAAACTCCGCGTGGCCTAGGCGGTCCTGCACAATGTTTTCGAGGACGACCCAACCCGGCTTTACGAGCAGATTGAGTAGTACTACCAGACTGATATTTCTAAAAAAACGTTTGATGCCGTCCGCGCTTAACTGAGTAAATCCGCGTCAGCTCTACGGGTTGCGCAAGAGCAACAGACTGACGAGGGCACAAAACTACGCAAAAAGCGGCCGGGCTTGATGGGCGGTTTCCGCTCGGCAGAGGGCATTTTTCCTCTATCTTTGCGCGCCGCTGGTATCTAACCTTTCCACTTGTGGGTCAGTGGCTATACTTGATTATGTCTGAGCGCCCCTATTCTCTTCTAGGCCTGTGGCCTATTATTAATCGTTGGAAAAACCTGGTGATGGCCGCGCTCGTGTTAGCTTTAGTGCTAAGCACCATAGTGGCTTTTTTGTTACCCAACATCTACCAATCCAAAGCAGTATTCTTCCCTACCAACCCCCAAAACTCTGACCCTGACCGCATTGTCGAAGGACAAAAGCTAGAGTTAGGAGGCCGTACTGAAGACCTAGACCGTGTAATTACGGTAGGCGAATCTCAACCCGTGGCAGAGCTAATGCTCAAGCGCTTCAACCTATACCAGCACTATGGCGTGGGCACACCCGGCGATGATAAAGCCGATACAGAAGCGCTGCGTGAGTTCAGCGACAACCTTGATATTGTGCGCAACGAGCGCGACGTTATTGAACTCACCTTTCAGGACCAAGACAAGCAGTTGGCTGCCCGTATTACCAATACGATGGTGTCGGTGATTGACTCTATTAACCAGCAACTGACGCTGGAAAACCGGCGCAATGTGCTAGGCCTGTACAAGCAGCGCTACGAGTTCCTGAACAAAGAATACGAACGCTCCCGCCAGCAGGTAGTGCAGGCTCGGCACCGATACGGCATCTTTGGTCCTGAGCAACAATCGCGGTATTTGTCGCGGGAGATTGTGCGCCTAGAGCGCGAGCTGAACCAAACCGGACAGTTCTTGAAGACAGACGGTCTGCGCCAAGCTCTAAAGCGCATTAAGCAAGATGAGCAGGAGAATGCCAATAACACTGAAAGCTACTTGTCGCGGGAAATTGTGGAAACGCAAAGCGCGCTGGCTGAGCAAGGCGGCGGCCCGAAGTCAACGAGCCTGCGCCGGGCATTGCGTGGCCTTACTCAAAGCAACAGTGGCAACCTAATCAACGCGGAAAGCTATATCAATGGCATCGACTCACTAAACTTACTTACGGCCCGCGTAACCGATTTGCAGGACCGTTTAGTAAAAGCCCAGGGTGAATACGAAACGGCGGAGCTTTCCCTTAATGCTCGCATTTCTTCCTTATACGTGGTGCAGAAGGCCTACCCAGCTACCCGCAAGAGCAAGCCTGTGCGGTGGCTTATTGTCGTAGGCTCGGTATTCCTCACCTTCGCTTTGTCGGTGGTTGTTATCACGCTGCTGGAACTCTACCGTCGGACCCAGCGCCCATTAGTCGCGTCAAGGTGAGCGCACTACTAAACCGGCTTTTTCCTACCGACCCCAGTCAGCGCTTATTTGTGGGGATTATGCTCCTGCTCATGCTGGGCGGAGCAACGGCGGCACTACTTCAGACGCCCCTGACCCTGTTGCCTGTAGTACTGGCGCTAGGCCTGTTAGTAGTATTTACCGACTGGACGTTACTTTTCTATTTGCTTTTCCTGACGTTGGCCTTCTCCCGCGAGGTTCCAATACCAGGCGGCTTGAGTTTGGATGTACCGTCGGAGCCGTTAATGATGACCCTTACGGGTTGCATCATTGCTACTCTGTTTATGCGGCGAGTGCGGCTGCCAACCCGCGAGCTTTTGCACCCAGTGATAATTCTGTTGGTGTTGCTGCTACTGTGGTCGGTTACCTCTTCCTTTTTCTCAGTCGATTCTACCAAGTCTATCAAGTATATACTAGCTAAGATTTGGTATCTGGTGCCTTTTATCCTAGGCACTTTTCTGCTAGTACGACAACCCGCAAAGGCTTGGCAGGTAGCACGGCTCTACGTAATAGGCACCTGTATTACGGTCTTGATCATTATTGTGCGGCACGGAGCCCATGGCTTCACATTTGACACCATTAACCCCGCCGTAGCCCCCCTTTACCGCAACCACGTAACCTATGCGACGGTACTAGCGCTGCTGTTGCCGTTTTCGTGGTATGGTGCTCGTAACACAACTGGGCTTCCGCGCTTACTTTGGCGCATTGCTACCGGCCTACTCCTGTTTGGCTTGCTGACGGCTTATACCCGCGCCTCAATCTTAGCCATTCCGGTAGCTGGAATCTTTTATCTCGTGATCCGCTGGCGGCAAACCCGCCTGTTCTTACTAGCTACAGTTGTGGCCACTTTAGCAGGTACTGGCTACTTTCTAAGCGAGAACAATTACATGCTCTACGCGCCTGATTTTGAAAAAACAGTCTTCAACGCAAAAGACTTTGGCAAGCACTTGGAAGCCACATACAAGCTGCAGGATATGTCGGGGATGGAGCGGGTGTACCGGTGGGTAGCGGCCGCCCGAATGACTGCTGATAAACCACTTGTAGGCAGTGGCCCTAGTACCTTTTACCCTGAGTATAAACGCTACACCGTACGAAGCTTCCGCACTTACGTCAGCGACAACCCTGAGCGTTCCACTACCCATAATTACTTTCTGCTGCTCCTGGCTGAACAAGGCTTTCCGGGCATGCTGCTCTTTGCGGTACTACTGGGCATCAGCCTGTTGATGATTGAACACTTGTACCATCGCACGGCACCACACTCAGAGTTACGCAATGTGGTGCTTGCTTGCGGTCTTAGCTTTATCATCATTGTGTTTCACCTGCTGCTGAATGAGCTGGTGGAAGTAGACAAGATTGGCTCCTTCTTCTTCTTTAATCTGGCCGTGTTGATCCGGATGGGTACGTGGCTGAACCAGCAGCGAGAGGGTGGCCAAGTAGGCCTAGTAGAACCCGTAGTAGCTGTTGACTAGGCCAGTTTGTATTCTGTGGCGTTGCGTTCCATTTGCATAACGTGGCGCTTGGCGTGTTTTGCCAGGAAATAGAGGTATTCGTACACGTCGATCTTGCCGAGCCCGTTCACTGACATAGTTGTTCGGTACAGCACGCCTTCACCATTTGGCAGCTGCGCCAGGGTGCGCAGGCATTGTTGCAGCTGCTCCTGCAGCTGAACTTGGACTTCTGCGGGTGACTTATGATCCGGCCGCATCCAGACGAACGAGCGGCTAATGCCCACTTCGTCCAGCAATTGCTGCTTGAACTGATAGTGGCCTAGCTCCTGATCCAACATAAGGCCGACACTGTTGCGCAAAGCTTTGGCAGTTCCCTTTTCAATCAGGATCAGTAGGAAGTGGTTGGTAAGGGCAGTGTGCTACAGAATCTGGTCTACCGTCCAGCCTCCATCGGCGGGCCGATAGTGGCGCAAAGCCGCCGGAACAGCGAACCACGAGTTCAGTTGCGCGAAGGCTTGCTCCAACTCAGTCTGAATGTGGGCTAATAAGCTTGAGATAGAAGTATCCAGCATTTGCTAGGCCACTAGCTACTTAAACCGGCAGCTCAGAATAGTTACGTCGTCGGCGAAGCGGTTACCGTTAGTATTGTAGGCCTCTATCTCGCGTAGTAATTCCCGGTGCACTACCGCAAGTGGTGCGTAGCGGTTTTGCCGCAGCACGCGTAGCACTCCTTCTTCCCCAAACTCCTCCTGATTAGCATCAAATACTTCTGTCAGGCCATCGGTATAGGTGAGCAGCAGAGTACGCGGGGGCACTACTACCTCCCCCACCTGCAGCATGGGTAGCTCTTCCATCACGCCCAGCATAATGGTACCCGACTTCAGCAACAAGACCGGGCCATGGTCCGGGATGAGGAGCGGATCGTTGTGGCCGGCATTTACATACTGCAATGCGCGGGTGCTGCGGTCGTAAAGGCCGAAGAATACCGTGATGAATTTGTCGCCGCCGGCATTGCGGAAAATCAAGTTGTTCAGTTCGTTGACTACCGTAGCCAAGTCGGCCTTCTGGCGCAGCAGCGTGCGTAGTCCCGCCTGGAAGTTCGACATGAGTAGTGAAGCTGCTACGCCCTTACCCGATACATCGGCCACGCAAAACAGGAAGCGGTTGTCGTCGAGGCTCACTACGTCGTAGTAGTCGCCGCCCACGGCGGTGTGGGGCACGTAGCTGGCGTGCACGGCCACATGGGCATCATTAGGAAGCTTGCGCGGGAAGAGCATAGTTTGCACCTCCTGAGCAATTTCTATTTCCTTCCGAATGGCGGCATCGGCGACGCGCTGCCGGGCCAGGCGGCGGCTCTCAATAGCCCCGATAAGAATGTTGCTTAGCGTTTGTAGGAACTTGGTAGCTTCCTCATCAGCATAGTCTTCGTGCACGTTGCCAATGAACACGTAGGCCTGCACATTACCGTTTTGCACCACCGGAATCACCGTTTCCAGGTGCTGCCACTCCTCCCCTAACCCAAAGTGCTTGACTGGGCAAGGCAGAGCTGTGCAGCCCTCCTGCACGGCCGCGGGTAGGCTCACCGTCCGAAAATCTGGCAGGCCGGCCCCGAATGATACCATGCACTCCCAAGCTCCTTCCTCCTTCACGTACAGTACCAGCCGCCGGATATTCAACTGGCCTAGCAGGGTAAACTGAAAGATTTTGTACAGCGCCCCTTCCGTCGGATCGAGGTTGATGGCTTGGGTAATTTCCAGCAAGGCTCCCAATTCACGCTCCTTCAGTAACAGGCGTTTCTCAGGGCTTATTGGGCGAGAAGTAGACATGAAGCGGAAAAAAATCAAGTTGTAAAGGAAGTGAACGAGTGAAGTTATAAAGTCGAGGTTCTTTTAGTTTAACCTGCACCCTTTGCGCAGCTCAAACCAACCAAGTCTTTGTTCGCCTTCAGCACTCACTTTTGGCTAGCCCACGGGAGTTTTAGGATCGTAGGCGTCGCGCAGACCATTGCCAAGCAGGTTAAAGCTCAGCACCAGCAGGCTAATGGCCAAGCCTGGCAGTAGCGTAAGCCACAAGCCAGCCTCGGTACCTAGCAGCTGAAAGCCCTCGTTGACCATCAGCCCCCAAGAAGGAGCCGGTGGCTGCACACCCAAACCCAAAAAGCTTAGGCCAGCTTCCAGCAAGATAGCTGCTGCAAAGTTACTCGTTGCAAGCACAATTAAGGGCCCCGTCATGTTGGGCAATAAGTGCCGCCAGATCAGGCGACTCTGAGGCAGGCCCAATACCCGGCCAGCTTCAACGAAGGTTTTTTCGCGCAGACTCAGCATCTGCCCGCGCACTACCCGGGCCACATCTACCCACATGGTAAGGCCCACGGCCACGAACGACGTCCAGACGCCCTTGCTATCGAGAGCCAGGGAAATGGCAATAACCAGCATGATGCCCGGGATGCTCCATACTACTGTCATCAGGCCCAGCAACAGGCTATCAACCCAGCCGCCTACGTAGCCCGCCACGGCCCCAATGGCCATGCCCAGCACCACTGAAATCAGCACTGCCACCAGCCCAATCCCGAGGGAGATGCGCGTACCCAGCAACAGCCGGCTCAGCTCGTCGCGGCCAGCTTTGTCGGTGCCCAGCAGGTAGGTGCGCGAGCTAATAGCTTGCTCGGCAATGTTCTGAGGAGAGCTACTTACCGCCTTGTCTTTGGCAAGACTAGTCAGTACAAAGCCCTGTTCGGCCACCGGTGCGGAGCTAGATGAGTGATATGACTGAAACGGCCGCACAAACAAAGAATCGGCAGTAGTTCGGTATTTTGGTTCAATAGGCACCTCACGGTACGCCAAGGGTTGCCCGCCCCACCACAGGCCTAGAAGACCCACGCGGGCCGCGCTACGCGCTGAATCAGGCAGTGGAATCCGCAGAATATTTCTCCGTAGGCCTGGCGGCTGCTTTTGCAGAGCTACCAGGCTGTTATTGGCATTAGGGGAGTTATCGGGCAGTACCCAATAGCCAAGCAGGGCTACCAGCGTACATAGCATAATAAACCCCAGCCCGAGCATAGCGGGCAGGTTACCTACTAGCCGCCGACGCACGTAGTAACTAGGCGGTCGGGCCGGCGCAAGTGTGCCGACGGGGGCTTGAATGGGGGCAGCAGCTCCAGCCACAATTAGCGGGTATTATGCTGCAACAAGCCCTCCTTGGAGGCCAGGAAGTAGCTATCACGCACAATGGCGCCGAAAGAGCTTTCCTCGTAGGCCAGTTCCGTATCGGGGTCGGGCCAGAAGCTGCGGATGAGGTCCTGCTCCAGCAAACTGCGCAGGTTACGCTCCACCTCAGCCGGAGCTAAGCGGGTTTTGGCAACCAGATCGGAGAAAGAGCTGACAAAATATAGCTCGTCGAGGATATCGAATTCGGTGTCGGTCACGGGCAGAAGAAGGCGTAGGGGGATAAACAAAGGTAAAACGCCCCGCTCAATTTCATCAGGTGACGCTGAAAAGGCTATTTGATGATACAGAAAGTGCCTTAGCGTCCTTGTTAGAAGGAAACCACGCGCTTTAGGCTATTCTACGCTCTGCTAGTTCACCACAGCCACAGCTGAGTTCATGGCCGCAGTTGATCCTTCCTGTGAACTAACGTAGGCCAGTATTTGCCGGATTTCTTGGTCGGAGAGTTGGAAGCTAGGCATCTGCTGCTTACCGTATTGGTTGAACAATTTTACAGCATACTCATCTCCGCTGGCTACTACTTTGCTGGAATTTCGCACCCAATTGAACAGCCATTTTTCAGGACGGCGCTTCTCAATCCCAGCCAGAGCCGGCCCCACTACTACGTCGTTTGCGGCGTGGCACTGGGCACAATTGCTCTTGAATAGGGCATCACCAGCAGCCACCGCTTCAGCTTGCTCTGGCGCCATAGCCACAGTTTGGCTGGCAGAGTCGAGCCCGGCAGTGCTAGCCTGAGCAAGTGAGTCGGGTGGCGTGCTACTTTGGGCCGTTTCCTCGATAGGGAAAGGTTCTAGCAGGCCAGTTGCGGTGAAGAATACTCCACCAATTAAAAACACCAACAACACAACCAACAACGGGAATAGGGCTTTTAAGCTGAAATGGGACATGGTATGTAGGCTAAAGGATACGGTTAACTTTTCGCCAAAAAGTAGTACCCAAATGCTACCTACCCAACCTTTTCCCCCTATTTATTTGCTGATCTCTATATAAAGAATGTAGCGGGTACAATCAGGTCTGGCGTCCCTTCCAGACGTAGCCGCCGCGCAACCCAAGCAGCCCCGTAGCTAAGGCATAGGGCGCGTAGGCCACCTGCAGCACCGGTACCCACCACAACCACTGCGGTCGTCCCAAAAATGCTAGTACGGGCCGCAGAAACAACACATCTGCGGCCAGCTTGAGCCCCCACGCTACAAGTGCTAACCACCCCGCTGAGACACCAGCTACCCATAGCCCTAAGCCTATTGGGAACGCGAGGTTCGCTAGCAGCACCAACACTGCCAGCCGCTGGGGTGCTGCGGCTTGGTAATGACGCCATTTGCTAGCCCAACGCACCCGCTGCCACAGTAGCTGCCGCAACGTAGGCTGAGCTGCCGTGCGCACAATAGCTTGCTGATCCTGCAGAAACCGTACGCCGCCGGGAAAAGCTACGTGTATCTTATGCAGGAGGAATTCATCGTCGCCGCTGGGCACGGCCTCATTGCCTCGGAAACCATCTACGGCGGCAAAAGCTGTACGGCGGTAGGCCAGGTTGGCACCGTTGCACATGGTGGGCTGCTGCCTTGCAATAGAAGCCCCTCCTACCCCTACCAGGGCCGCCAGTTCCAGCCCTTGCAAGGTGGCCAGCCAGCCAGTTCCAGTCAGGAGCACGGGACCACTGATGAATTGCACGGCAGGGTCAGCGGCCAATACCGCGTAGGCCAGTACCCAGCCGGCGGGTACGCGGCAGTCAGCATCAGTCAGCAGCAGCCAGGGCGCTTGTGCTGCCTGCACGGCAGCTTCTACAGCGGCTTTCTTGCCAGTGCGTGCACCGGGTAGCGCCGCTAGCTGCAGCACCCGTATTGGGAAAGGCATGTTGCTAGCCGCGGCCCGCACTATAGCGGCAGTATCATCAGTAGAATGATCATCTACCACTATTACCTCAAACCCACCGGTAACCGGAAGTTGCTCCTGTAAATCAGCTAGTAGCAACGGTAGGTTCTCGGCCTCGTTGCGGGCAGCAATCAGAATGGAAAAAGCAGGAGCTTCCCCCGGCCTTTTGGGAGAGAGCTGAGGCTCAATAAGTCTTCCGTTTGGTACTGCTCTCCCACATGAGAGAGTATGTAGCCTGCGCCACGCTTGCCGGTACAGCAGCATTTGCCACAAATAGATGCCCGCAATAAGCACTTGCAGCAGTAGTAGGCCACTGCCCCATCCCCAGCTACTCATGTGTGGGTGGCTTCAAGGATGTTTTGCCTCGCTTGCGAAATACTTTTAACCGCAGCACAAAGCCCAACCCTACAGCGCTTGGCAGGGCAATATTGATAACCCACAAGCTGATGCTGGCACTGAGCACCGGCAGCACCGGCTCACCTAACAGCCCAAACAGATGCGTGGCTGACAGCTCCCGTACGCCTACATCGGCTAGGGCATTGAGGGAGGGCACCAACGATTTCAATAGGAGAGTACCCGCTATAGCCGCTGCGCCTGGTACAAAGGGCGCATGGGCCCCATAGGCCACTAGCAGGAGTCCAAACTGCGCGCAAAACACTGCGTATCGCAGCCCCGAAATCAGGAGCACTGCGGTAAGGTCCCACGCTGGATATGTAGGCATTACGGCCAAAAACCGGCGGAACCGCCGTAGCGGCCGTACCGCCATTACGGCCGCCACCAGCAGGCGCGAGCGGTACAGGGGTAGCATCACAGCCAAATTGGTCAACACTACGGCTACCACTAGGCCTAGGCCAGTAGCGGGGTAGCTGTGCAGGTAAAACCGCAGCACAAAGTACAGGAGCCCTATGGTGCCGGCCAGCACCGTAACTACTAATTGGCAGTAGCGCCCCAGAAATACGGCTCCCAGCGCATCAAGCCGCCGGCTTTTCAGCTCAATGATGCGTCCGGCGTAGTCGCCCACCCGATTGGGAGTTACGAAGCCCAGCGTCAGGCCCACCAGCACAGCCCGGAAGCTACGCCGGAACGATACGGGCTCTAGATGCCGAGCCAGGCGCCACCACTTCCAGGCTTCCAGGCCCCAGTTGGCCGGCATCAGAGCCAGAGCAAGCAAAATGGGCAAGCGCCCCTCTCCGCTCAGCGTGCGGGTAACCAGGCCGCGCCAGGCCGTGGCCGTGTCGGCGTCTTGAAACACCGAGTACCAGAGCAGGCCTAGCGTAAGCAGGGTTA
This sequence comes from Hymenobacter wooponensis, assembly GCF_004745865.1. Lineage (GTDB taxonomy): Bacteria > Bacteroidota > Bacteroidia > Cytophagales > Hymenobacteraceae > Hymenobacter > Hymenobacter wooponensis. The sequence goes on from NZ_SRKZ01000001.1 coordinate 341,642, forward strand.
CCAGAAGCTTGCCCGCCACCACAAACCCACGCCGACGAGCGGCACTATCCGGCTTTTGGGCGTAGTTTTGTAAAAGGTCTGGGGGCAAAACGGCGACGAAATTATTCTGTTAGCTACTTTGGTTTATCGATAGATAGTCGTGTACGTCCCTGCTTAAACGACCTACAACGTCCTCCTAACCATGATTCTGCCACTCGCTACCACCGATCTACTGCCCAAGATTATCATGGGTGTCGACCCTGGCACGCAGATTATGGGCTACGCCATCATTGAGGTACAGGGCCAGCGGGTGCGCGTGGTGCAGTACGACGTGATTAATATGAAAGCCCTGGGTTCGAATCACGCCGTAAAGCTAAAGAAGATATACGACCGGATGGTAGAGCTCATTGACGAGTTTCTGCCTGATGAGTTAGCTATTGAGGCGCCCTTTTTTGGAGTGAACGTACAGAGCATGCTCAAGCTAGGCCGGGCCCAAGGCGTGGCTATTGCTGCCTGCCTATCCCGCCAGATTCCGTACGTGGAGTATGCGCCCACCAAGGTAAAGCAGGCAGTAACCGGCTCGGGCAATGCTACCAAGGAGCAAGTAGCCCACATGCTGCGCCAGACGCTGCAGCTCCCCCCCATCGAAGAGGCCCCGAAGTTCCTTGATGCCACCGACGCCCTGGCCGTGGCGATGTGCCACCACTACCAGAAAGGCAACAACGTAAAAGCCGGCGGCAAAAGCTGGGGCAAGTTCATTGCCGATAACCCCAGCAAACTGGCTGCTCCCGTGGCGGGTAAGAAGGCTACGGCCAGCAAAAAGAAGCCAGCAGCGTAATCTACTTTGAAATTGAATTAGAAAAAGTGCCTACACTTGCTTTAGTGTATCAAGCACTACTTTTAATTCTCATCGCTATAAGTTATGAACTAACGAATTTCTTTGCCATCAATAGTCATTACCTTAAAGAATTCGCTGTTCACTGCCTGTTGCACCTTGGTGGGAGCCTGCTCAAAATAGAAGGTATAGCGAGCGGAAACTAAGCCAATAGTAGGTTGGTAGAGAAAGCCCCCATTCCCATAGTGCAAAAGCGGAGGATGGGATATCCACACTGCTGGATTTGACCAGAACTCATAGCAGTTTTTTGTTCGGTTTTGCAGTAAGTTACCGGCTGGAATGACATAGAGTTGGGTGTGTGGGTTATGCCACTTGAGGCGGGCCTCCTGTAATAACTGCTCAGTAGGAAATGGCCGACTCCTGATGTTAATAGTCGCCAAATCTTTCGCGGGAAATGCTGTGCTCGACTGGGTGTGAATCTGATAATATTCGGTGAGCACATAGGCCTGAGGCGCCCAATATGTATTACCTCGTCGCACCAGCGGGACTAAATCATCTCGGCACAGCAACGTATGCTCACCTGGGCTGCCAGCCTGCCGATAGGCAGCGATTCTAGTACCAGCTTCTCGCACGGCTTGCGTCAGATTATAGCAACGTCCAACAGGAATAGTATCCAAAGAGATAGGCTCCCATAGGATAGCGCCACTTGTATCGGGCAGTAAGGAGAACGTCAACAACAAGGTGTCACCTTTGGGAAACGCAGCAGCTATGGTCGGCGTCGTGGCGAGCGGGTGCCGTGCGGCCGGTATAAGCAGGTTAAGAAGCTCTACGCTTACTTTCGGTATGTATATTTGGCCTTCTTGCCCGCGAGCTGCGCCATATGAGGCATCTAAGAGCCCTACATAACTATAGCCACCGCTCTGGGCTTCAACGTGGTGCATTGGCCCTAGCGAATCTGAGAGTAACACGTACCTGCGGGGCTGGGTAAGAAACGCATAGAAATGTGACTTGCGCTGTTGCCCCCACCCAGTGAAGCATATTCCCAGCACTAGATAGAGGATACTACCTACTTTAAGAATTCGAATCAAATTGTAGTTAAGTATTATAGAAGAAACAAAACATATAGTAAAGTTTAAGCAATATTCTGCACCGTAAAAACCTCAGGAGTATTGTCTCCTAAGCTGTACTGCATGAATATATGTTTCGGCTGAATGGTCTATTTAACAGCTTTTCTTACCAATATCATCACCTTTATAGATATACGAAATCTCTAATTAAAAATTAACATTTAATATTAGCCATATAATTTATCAAGCCCTAAAATTCTACTGGCAACTGATCTTTTTATTATATTTTATATGACAATTACCTACTCGCTTTACTTCTCATAAAGCTGTGGGCTACGGTGCCGACATATAAATTTAGAGATAGAATAACATCCTGGTGGCCTAGTGCGCTACACTGGCTTGCCCGCGCCTATCTATAAGGCGCTGCTACAGGTGCCGGGCAAGGCTATGCTTGTGGAACAAGTTATTGAACGAAACGGAACGGCTACAGCCAGGAGCAGGTGCGTGGGTAGTACACTTCCGCTCACAGCCGTAGCCGTTTCGCTAGCTTATTCAATTTCTACTCCACTGGCACTTCAATCTCGCCGCGCAGATACGTGACGGCGTGGCCGCTCATCAGCACCCGGTCGCCGCGAAGCTCGCACCATAGGTCGCCGCCGCGGGGGGAAACCTGGCGGGCATGGAAGGTGGTTTTGTTTAGGCGCTCAGCCCAATATGGCACTAGCGTAGTGTGGGCCGAGCCGGTAACTGGATCTTCGGGTACCCCTACACGCGGGCCAAAGAAACGCGACACAAAATCAATACCATCGGAGCCGGGAGCCGTGACGATAACAGCGCGGTACTCTACTTTGGCCAGGTGGGCCATGTCGGGCTGAATGGCGCGTACTTCGGCTTCGGTGGAGAAGAGGCATACCAGATCGGGGCCGGCCAGCATCTGCAGAGGCGTGGCGCGGAGGCCATCCAGAAGACCATCAGGGTGAATGGCAAGTGGCTTGGGTGGCCTAGCGGGGAAGTCCAGAGTGAGGCGGCCTTCACCGGCTTGGCTTACGCGCAGGGGCCCACTGCGGGAATGGAAAATGATTTCAGCTTCTGAAAAGCCTAAGTGGTTGTAGAGCACATGAGCCGAGGCCAATGTGGCGTGGCCGCACAGCTCTACCTCCACGGCCGGGGTAAACCAGCGCAGCTCGTACTCGTTCCCGCCTTTAGGCACGAAGAAGGCCGTTTCGGCGAGGTTGTTTTCGGCGGCAATGGCCTGCATGGTTTCGGCGGGAAGCCAGCTTTCCAGGGGGCAGACGGCGGCGGGGTTGCCGGCAAAGGGCCGGTCGGTGAAGGCATCAACCTGATAGATAGGCAGCAGCATAGCAAGCAATATTTTAGCGCAACTAAGAGTTGCAGACGGGTGGGCGAAGCTAGATATTGTCGGGTAATTATTCGTACGGTTTATTGTAGTCGATGCTATCCGTTTTACTGGTTGTTGGCCTGGCCTTGGTGCTGGCCGCGGTGTCATCCTTAGTGCGAGGCGGTTCTAGGCCACTCACTGCAAATTCAGGAGATACTGCTGAGGCCTCGGTGCCTCTTGCCGCTCCAAATGCTACAAACTTGCTAGTGTTGGTAGCAGGGCCTTCTGCTGAGGAAGTTACGCAGGCAGCCGTCGAGTTTCGGAGGCTCTACGAATCAGAAAAAGTAGTGGCCTATCCATTTCAGGCGCACGCCATTGAACCTGACGTTACTGCCCTCACCTTTCCTCATGATCTGCCCACCGAGCTATTCTACTACCTAATTAATTATCTCAGCTACCCCAAGGCAGGCTATGCAGCTTCTGCTCATGTGCGAGGCTGGGCAACGCTGCCTATCATGACACGAGAGCGGTTGGTATCACCACCCGAGTCAGTAATGGTATGCGTGCCGCCCGACGACACGGAGTATGACGTGGTACTTTTGCTAACTCCGGCGCCAGCCGTCTATCAGGTTTCTTTCCAGAATCTATTGCCGATTTTATTACGCTATCCAGTGCCAGTGGCCTACATGGCGCCGCCTTACTCGCTGGAAGCCATACGGCAACTGCCAGCAACTATCCTATCCTAAAGTTCCCATCTGAAAATATTTCTATCCCCGCGCAACGGTGCCGGGGGCTGGCTGGTCATGGGTGCAGAACGCTAGCGAACAATCCTACTATCCTTTATTATTTGGGCTGCCTATGGCTGATTCTCTCGATGCAATTCTAGATGGCTGCCGTCGAGGCAAACCCGCTGCCCAGCGGGCCCTCTATGACCGCCTGGGCTACCAGCTAATGGGCGTGTGCTTGCGCTACTGCCCTTCTCGCACGGAAGCTGAAGATGCCTTGCAGCTCACCTTCGTGAAGATCTTCACCCGCCTTGATCAGTTTCGCGGACAAGGCCCCTTTGAGGCTTGGGCACGACGCATTGCCGTCACTACTTCCCTCAACCTCTGGCACCAACACCAGCTGCGTGGCACGCAGGTAGAAAGCGAAGAAGCGGCCGACCTGCAGCAGCCTGGCGGCACTCCCTTCGATCAGCTTTCGGCTGACGATCTGGTGCAGCTCATTAACACCTTGCCGCCCGGCTACCGGGCGGTGCTAAACCTTTACGCCATTGAGGGCTACACCCACGCAGAAATTGGCGAGCTGCTGGGCATTTCGGAAGGCACTAGTAAGTCGCAGCTATCGCGGGCCCGCCGCCTGCTAGAGGAGCGGCTGCAACTCCAGGCTACTATCTCTCCCTACCATGACTGAGAACGAATCGGAAAAACTCTACAAAGACCTCCGGCGCAAGCTCGCCGACTATGGCAGTGCCCCACCTGACGCCGTGTGGGCAGGCATCCGGCAGCAAGTACCCGCCCGCAGGGAATTTCGCTGGAAACGCAGTGCCCTGCTGCTACTCTTGCTGTGCCTGCCGGTCCTAATGCTAACTGTAGGCCCCCGCCTTTGGAGCCACCGCACTGGCCTAGGCCACCTCTCCACCACGCAAACTATTACTTCTCAGGCTGCTCCAGCTGCGAAACTTCGGCAAGCCGTCAACCAACCAGCGACAGCTTCTCAGTCCGACGACGATGCAGCAGTAGCTGCTGACGCAAGCGCTAAACCAACTGGCCTAGCAGCAGGGCAAGCTCCTACTAACCATGCCCAACCGGCTTCGTCTCCTAGCTCCGTAGTAGCTACTGCCCATACTCGTACTCGGCGTGTTCGAGCGGACGTTGTAGGCCACTTCGATGACGCTGAAACCCAGCGCCGGATCAGCCGCGGCTCCGAAACGGTAGTTGCCACGGCCAAAGCGCGCCGCAAACGTCGCGGAGCACTGGCGTTGCTGGCTCCAACCCTACAGTCAGGGCGAAACTCGGTAGAGCTCCGGCGGCGAGCCAGGACTTCCCGAGAAGCACTAGATGCTGCCTCGGCGCAGGACGAGCAATTGGGTTCCCGCCACAGCACTCACACTGCCAAACGGAGCCGTTCTAGATTTAATCGTTCAACAGGGTCCGCAACGGGCCTTGAGGTGGCTGGCGACGCTGACACAGGCCTAGCCCGACGCTTTAGCAATGAGCGAATTCCCTTGTTAGCTGTGCGCCCTACGCTGGAGGAAGCCGAGGAACCAGAAGTGCGCCGGGTTAAACGGGTGCGCCCTCATCGCTCCCGCAAAGCTCAACTGCTGAAGAACTGGAGCATACAGATAGTAGCCGGCCCCAGCCTCACTTACCGCACCCTCGGCGACAGTGCTCGGCAACTAGAGCGCCTGGAACGGCCTAGCATTGGGTATAGCGGGCAGGTTACGGCTTCATACGCCCTCACCAAGCAGCTCACTATTTCAACTGGCCTAGGTTACGCCGAATTTGCTAACAACCTGCACTATCAGTTGCAGAAAACCAGCGCTGAAACCAGCCGCATTATAGACTTCCGCGACGTGTACCGCTTTGTAAGCATTCCGTTACTGGCCCAGTATACATTCGGCGGTAACCACCGCTGGCGTTTCGGTGCCTTAGGAGGTGCCAACGTTGGGCTGCTCACTGGCACACGCACCACCGAAGGCAGCGCTTGCAACTGCAGCCAAACTACAGTACCGGCAACCGGCACTTACCACAACACTAGCCTAGTGCTCACGGCGGGTGGCTCACTGAACTACCAATTCGCTCCGGGCCAGTGGCTCACGCTGCGTCCTCAGGGGCAATACTTCCTGAATTCCCTCACCGATCCGGCTTCTGGTCGGGCGGCTCGGCACCCGTGGAGCGTGGGCGTCCAGGGCGGTATATCCTTCGATCTTGAACCCAAGAAATAAGCTTTCTATCCTTACACTTCTTCGTCTTATGTATTCGCTTAAGCAATTAATACGCTACACAGCCCTGCTAGCCCTGCCCCTGCTCGGCAGCTGCGAAAAAGGCCTCGACACCATCATCTGTGAGGAGAGCACGCCTACTCCTCCTACCCCCCCTACTCCTCCCACTCCTCCTATCACCCAGCCTGCAGCTCCCGATTCCCTAGCTGCCCTGAGTCGCCGTTTGGGGGCACCCTTCCAGCAATTCACCTACGACCCAAGCCGACAAAACCAATTTACCGGACGGAAGGGCACAGTTATCACTATTCCCGCCAATGCCTTTGTTTACTTAAATGGGGCTCCCGTTACGCAGCCTCTGCAGCTGGTAATGCGAGAGGTATTTACCAAGGCTGATATGGTCTTAACTCTCACACCTACCTCTTCGAACAATTGGCTACTAGAATCGGCTGGCGAAATTTATCTGCGCACGCAAGATACCCTCCTGCGTATGGCACCCCAGACCCAGATTCGTTTCCAGACTCAAAATCCACCTAATCTGGCCCGCCCTGATTCTATGCGCCTGTTCACAGGTACGGCTGGTGGCGGTTGTTTCAACTGGCAGCTGGACTTTAGCCCGCAAGCGAGACTAACTCCAAATGCTTCCGGTTATACCGGGACGATTACCGATATCTTATTCAATGCCGGAATAGGTTGGTTTAACTGCGACCGATTTGTTCCCTACACCAGCGCTCAGCCGGTAGTTGTTGATGTACTAGGAAGCAATATCGACCCTAAATCAAATACCATGGCTTTTGTGGTCTTTAGATCACTGAATGGTTCATTGAGGGCATGTACATTCTCAGCTCCTAATACATTCACCAGTAGCAATGCGCCGGTTGGTAGCCCTATTTCGGTAGTAGCGATACGTTACGTAGATGGCAAAATCTACTATGGTCGTCAGGATGGCACCGTTGCTGCGGGCATTCGTTTCAGCCCCATCATGCGCGAAGTTTCATCTGCTGAACTGGTGGCTGATTTGAATACGCTTTAAGCCAACATAGCTCCTATTAACAAGCCCGTGCTCAACCAAAACAACCTATAGCACGGGCTTGTTATTGCTCCGGCCGCTCCACCCGTACCCCGCCAATAATGACTTCTCGCACCGGGTTTTCGCCAAGCCAGTAAGGGATTTCCTCATACATAGGCACATCAAGCAGGAGGATGTCGGCGCGCTTGCCGGGCTCCAGGCTGCCGCACTCCTGCTCCTGCCCAATAGCCCAGGCGGCGTTAAGCGTGACGGCCGCCAACGCCTCTAGCGGCGTGAGGCCCATTTTAAGGCAGGCCACGGACAGCGCCAGCCACAGATTTTTGCTGGGGCAAGAACCGGGGTTGAAATCGGTGCTGATAGCGACGGGCAGGCCCGCGTCAATGAACTGCCGACCCGGCGCATACCTCTCCTGGCGCAGAAACAGCGGCACCAAGGGCAGTAGCACGGCCACCGTTTGTCCCTGAGTACATTGGGCAATGCGGGCGGCGGCTTCGGGCGTGAGATAGTCGCAGTGGTCGATACTGGTGGCACCTAGTTCAGCAGCCATTTCGCAGCCACCAAGGTCGTGCAGCTGCTCGGCATGTATTTTCAGCCTAAAGCCCTGCTCCTTGGCTTTTTTGAGGTAAGCACGAGCTTCTTCTACTGAGAAAGCGCCTTCTTCGCAGAAAACATCCACAAACTCGGTTACCCCACGCAGGGCAGGCAGCACTTCCGTCGCCAGAAATTCGAGGTAGTCGGCGGCACGGCCCTTAAACTCCGGCGGAACGACGTGAGCCCCCAAGAATGTACGTACCACGCGTGCCTCCTGGCAATGTCCGGCGGTACCTGCTACCCGCACCAGGCGCAGCTCCGTTTCGCGGTCAAGGCCGTAGCCGCTCTTGGCCTCTACGGTGGTTATGCCGTAGTGACGGAAGCCCGCCAACTGGTGCATAGCGTTAACGAGTAGCTCTTCTTCTGAAGCGGCCCTGGTCGCACGCACGGTACTCAGAATGCCACCGCCGCTGGCCAGAATATCGAGGTAGGCCTCTCCCTGCAGCTTGCGCTGAAATTCGTGGGCGCGGTTGCCACCAAACACCAAGTGCGTGTGGCATTCCACTAGCCCAGGCATCACTACGCGGCCGTGCCCTTCTATAATGGCCGTACCAGCCGTTACCTGCTTCACATCCAGCTCCTGCATGGGGCCTACGGCCACAATCTGGCCTTCTTCGCAGGCTACGTAGCCATCGGTGATAATGCGCCAGTTGCTCATGGCTGCGCCAGCCAGCGGCCGGTCAGTGGGGCCACCTGCCAAGGTCAGCAGTTGCCCGCAGTGCCGCACGAGTAGTGTGTAGGCCATAGCGTTTGAAAAGTAGAAATGGGAGAACCAAGGGCAAGATGAGCATATACCAGAACTTGCCACTTGGCCTTTGCACAGCGGCACCTCCGGCTGCTATACATTAACCGCTTTTGTTCAAAGAGCTTACCAAGGCCGAGACACCAAGGCTTACGCCACCAAGGGGCCTAGGCCTGCTCCGGCCTCTGCGCCACCACCGAATACACCATGGGTAGTTTATCCGGTAAGGCTGCAATTTGAAAACGGCCCGGGGCAATTTCTACCGTATTTATGAAGCAGTTGTAGGGCGAATAATCGTACTCCTGGAAATCTCGCACCTGCAGGCCCTGCCGGAGTAAGCCACCTAGCACTTCCGCCAGGCTATGATTCCAGCTCACAGAAGTAGTAGTGATAGGCGCCGCGCGGTCGGCGTAGGTGCCGGTTTCCGTTTCTTCAATCGTTTCCCGGTTGAAGTAGCTGTATTGTACCTCAGTGAACTCTGAATTGAACATCCATACCACCGGATGAAACTCCACCAGCACCAGCCGGCCACCGGGCTTCAGATACCGCGCCACCAGAGTTGCCCACTGGTCTAAGTCGGGAAGCCAGCCTAGCACGCCATACGTGGTATATACCACATCAAACGGCTGCTCAGTAGGCAGGTGCTCGGGTAGACTGTAGATATCGCAGCACACGAACTGCACGGGTAGCTGCAGCTCCGTGGCCAGTTGCCGGGCTGCCCTGATGGCCTCATCCGATAAATCCACGCCGGTTACCTCGGCGCCTAAGCGGGCCAGGGACAAGGTATCTTGCCCGAAATGGCATTGCAGGTGCAGAACCCGCTGCCCCTTCACCTGGCCTAGCAGGCCTAGCTCAATGTCATTCAAGGAGGTGTGGCCCTCCCGAAATCCGGCTGTATCATAGAACTCCGACTGGAGGTGATGCTCCGTTTTCGCGTTCCAGAGCGCACGGTTTATGTCGAGGTAATCAGGCGGCGTATGCATAGCGAAATATACACTTCTGCTATGTTTTATGGCGGAGATACGAGCCAACTCGTACAGCTGACTTTGCGGCCCCTCAACTATGCACTCTCCTGACTCCGCCCCGCTTATTCTGACACTGGCCCTAGACGCCGATTCGCAGGCGCATTTCAACGACTTGCGGCAGCTCCACTTTCCCAAGGAGCGCAACTACCTGCAGGCCCACGTGACGTTATTCCACCACCTGCCAGCCATCGAAAGGCCCGCTATTGAAGCTGAGCTGCAGGCACTGACTAGCACGTTACCCCCACTGCCTTTGCGCGTGACGGGCCTGCGCTTCCTGGGTCGCGGAGTGGCCTACGACCTCGAAAATAGCGTGCTTCAGCAGTTGCACAAGCAGCTCCAGACCACCTGGACCCCGTGGCTAACACCCCAGGATCAGCAGCGCCTTAAACCCCATATCACGGTGCAAAACAAAGTAGATCCTGCCGTAGCCCGCGCCCTTCACGAGAAACTAACGGCGCAATTTGCGCCCTTTGAGGCCACCGGCCTTGGACTACTCTTATGGGCGTACCGCGGCGGGCCGTGGGAAAAGCTGCGCGAGTTTCAATTCATGAGTGAGGTGGCCTAGGCCTCTCTACTCCTGCTCATGCGCACGGAGAAGCTGCTTGATAAACAATTCATAGTCTGCTCCCATGGGCAAATCGCAATCAGTTTTCCATCGGCGGCGCTGGGTCAGGATTGGCTGCTGCCGCTTGAGATCAAACCCCTCTTTCTCGTAGGTTTCCTGATACACCCCCAGTCCTCGCTTTTGCCACAGAGGGAGGTCATTGAAGTTGATGCCGTGCCCAAAGAGCAAGTCATGCTTGGCACTGGTGCGTAGGCCTCTTACCTGCCCGGTTGCATCTGCCACAGTGTGCCCTTGTTTGCGAAGGTGCCAGTAGCAGTGGGCATTTAGGGCATTGCGGCCAGCATCCTCCTGGCGCCAGCGAAAATAATCTACTACATCTTGCTGGCGTGGCAGTTGCGAAATCCGGCAGTCGAATACGCCAATGGACCCCAGCAGCACGGAGAACTGTGCTGAGGCCTCCCCCGCCAGAATGGAGGTGTACTTGCGCAGTTTACGTCCGTAAGTTTTCTCCGCGGGGTGAAACAGCAGGGATATTTCGTCGCTTTGCGCGTAGCCGTATATCACCCGAAAGCCGCAGCCCATCAAGTGTATCACCGTCTGGGCCATCATGTCACGCATGCGCTCATCAAACGGGGCCTCAAATGCGTGCACTTCCTTGGTCAGGCGCGTGAACCCACGTCCATCCAGGCGAGCCACAAGGTACAGGCCCGGCAGGGCGCAATGGTCGTGGGCGGTTTCAAAGACGCGCATCCGGGCGTCGAGGTCATCAAATTTCATCCTGCCAGGGGCTGATTAGGAACTGCTGGTTGGCCGCTACCCGCACAAAGTATATTTCATCAAACCCCTCCGACCATTGCGGGCGCTCCAGGCGGTTACGGGTGGCCCGGATGCCTACTTCAGGCACTTGCCGGGCCGGTGGGCGCTCCAGGTTCCGCACCAGGGCCTCCGCCGCAACAGACTGGAAGAAATAGCCAATAACCCGAAAGCCTGCTGCCCGCGCCGGCTCAATGTATACTGTCCGCTCGGCAGCCGTGGGGTTAGTGTTGTCGATGACGCAGGGCATTTGGGTTTCCAGGCACAGCGCCAGCATCCGCCGCTCCCGGTTGCGGGTGCGCAACAGGTCTTTGCTGATGCGCACGTGCGTATGAAAGAACTGCTGCTGATAGAACGTGGACTTGCCCGTGGCCTGTATTCCGCAAAAGACAATGAGCTGCATACCGTGAGTCGGCTACTTCTTGCGGGCGGTGATGGTGTGCGTCAGAGATTTAAACTGGCCTAGTGCCGTTTCGTAGTCTTGGCGGGCCAGGCCTTGCATGGCCACGGCAGTGTTGCCGATGATGGTTACCTGCTGATAGAGCAGCACGCGCTGACCTTGCATCATGCCAAACCCCTCGGTTTCGTAAGTGAGCAGGTCGTTTACCTTGGCCGAGGACATTTTGCGCGGCGTGAACCCCGTGAAGCCAAAGCGGCTGAGGGTGCCCAGCAACTCATTGCTTACATCGGCGGCGGTCAGTGACGGGTTGTAGGGCAAGGGTGTGACGGTAAGCAGAGGCTCGGTGCCGTAATCGTCCTTCTTCTGCCCACCCAGGGCATACACGTAGAGGTTGGCCGTAGTTTTGGCGAAGGCGAACGGTGACTTCTTCTCATCAAAGACAAATACGGCCTTTGCGAAGGGGTCAGAAGCTAGGTTTTTCTGGTACGTGGCAGTCAGCAGCGCTTCCCGGATGGCGGTGCCAGTGGCGGTTTCGGCCGCGGGGTATACACCTACCAGCTGCACGGCAAATGTGGAGTCGCCGAACATGAGCTGGGCCGACTCTTGGGTGGGCGAGTTTTGCACCCGAGCCATCCGGGCAGGGTAGCCCTGCACCGTCATTTCCTGAAACTCCAGCACCTTCATGCCGCGGGCCTCAAACCGGGCTTTGCCAAAAGAAGCCGCATTCTTGAAGTAGTTGCTACCCGGCAAGTCGTACACTTGGATGGCCGCACTCCCCTTCCGAACCCCAGTAAGGCCGGGTGCTGGCCCGAAGCCATCTGGTGGCACCATCACCACGTGGGTACCCGGTATGAGCCGGGGTACGGCCGCCGCTGACTGGGCCTGCCCGGGTAGGGTGGAGAAGGTAGTACATCCGGCCAACAGCGCCGGATAAAGGAAACGCATAATCTTCATGGCAATCCAAAGAAAAAAGCCCGCTGCAAGCCAGTAAGGGAGCAGCGGGGCGCAAGGTAGGCAGGAAATGACGCGGGCACTATCTCAGGCGCTGCCTAGGCCAGCACAGGGTGGAGAGCCACAAAGTTGAGCAGTAGTTGCATGAGGGCGGGGTTAGCATTATGAGCGCGCGGCAGCGGAAACAGCGGCTTGTCGGGGCTCACATACCCCGTAATGTGCTCATACTCCACCGGATCAGCCACGGTAAAGCCCATGCTCCAGTCAGGAAACTGGCGGCGTGGCACCACAATATCAGCCAATGTTACGATCTGGTAGTGGCGCGGGTCGTGCGTAATAGCCTCGAACACCTCCCGCACTTCCTGTTCCGGCCCTTCCAGCACCTGCAGCACCCGCCCCGAAGCATACAGCAGAATGCCCGTAATAAGCAACCGATGATTTTTCAGGCGCGCTTGCTGAAGTAGCTCCGTCAGCTGTTCTTCCGTAGGGTTGTTGTGAAACCTACTGATATAAATGGTTTGATGAATTGTCATAGGTGGGAAGCATAGGGAGGCACATAATCAACCTCATCCGTTTCCTATCTGTTCCAAGATAGGGAAACCGGCCCCGCTGTATGTTTGCATCTGGCTCTGCTTTTCTACTATAACTCCTAACAGCATGCGCGCTTTACTGCTCATTGATATTCAGAACGATTTTTTGCCGGGTGGCTCACTTGCTGTACCTGGTGGTGAGGAGATTCTGCCCCTCGTGAATACCCTCCAGCCGCAGTACGAGCTGGTAGTAGCTACCCAGGATTGGCACCCCGCTCAGCACCAGAGCTTTGCCAGTCAGCACCAGGGCAGCCAGCCCTTCGAGCAGATTGATTTGCACGGCCTGCCCCAAACGCTGTGGCCCGACCACTGCGTGCAAGCTACCCCCGGCGCCGAGTTTAGCGCCGACTTGGATCAGCACCGCATCGAGGCCATTTTCCGCAAAGGCACCACTCCCGAAATAGACAGCTACAGTGGCTTTTTCGATAACGGCCACCGCAAGAGTACTGGCCTAGCCGACTACCTCCGTGGCCGGGGGGTGCGCGAGGTTCATCTGTGTGGCCTAGCAGCTGATTTCTGCGTAAACTTCTCGGCGCTGGATGCGCTGAAAGAAGGATTTGACGTGGTGTTTCTGGAGGATGCTACCCGCGCTATCTCGGCAGAAGGGTACGCGCAGGCCCGGCAAGAGCTGCAGCGGCGCGGGGCTCAGTTTGCCGGCCGCTAGGCCACTGCAGCCTAACCTTTGCGGGCTGTTTGGGGTACAGAAGGGTTCTTTTTGTCTTGCGCCGACGCTTTTTCCGACGCCATTCTCATGCTTGAATCCTTCTCTGACCTTCCTGAACAGCTTCGCTTGTGGCTGCAGCCCCTGGCGGTGATAGTCGGCAGCCTGGTAACCGGTCGTCTGCTCAAATACGCCATTTTCGCCCTGCTCGATGCGTACAACCGACGGGAGCCAATCCTGCTCACCCAATCGGTAGCACGGCACTTGAGCCATCCCAGCGCCTGGTTTTTTCCGGTGCTCGTGCTCTCCTTCATGCTGCCGCTTACCTACCTGGAAGCCCGCCCGCTGGAAGTTATGCGCCGGCTAGTAGAAACCTCTCTGCTCATCACCTTTGCGTGGGGGCTGGTGAAAACCGTGGACGTAATTCAGGACCTGGTAGAGGACCACTACCGCCTCGGCGAGGCTGACAACCTGCGAGTGCGCAAGCTGTTTACCCAACTTCAGTTTGTTAAAAAGCTGGTGGTTACGCTGATCATCTTCGTGGCTACCGCCCTCATTCTGATGAGCTTTGCTACGGTGCGGAAGATTGGCACGGGCCTGCTCACCTCGGCCGGTATCGCCAGCGTTATCGTAGGTTTTGCGGCGCAGCGTTCTATTAGCAACCTGCTGGCCGGCTTCCAAATTGCCTTCACTCAGCCTCTTCGCCTCGATGACGTGCTAGTGGTGGAAGGTGAATGGGGCCGGGTAGAGGAAATAACCTTCACGTATGTGGTGCTGCGCATCTGGGACGAGCGCCGCTTGGTGCTACCCCTGAACTACTTTATCGAGAAGCCCTTTCAGAACTGGACGCGTAGTACCGCTCAGTTATTAGGCACCGTATTTCTGTATACCGATTATACCGTACCAGTAGACGCCATTCGCAAAGAACTGGAGCGCTACGTGAATGGTCATACTCTCTGGGACCGGCGCGTGTGCGTGTTGCAAGTCACCGACTCGAAGGAGCGCACGCTGGAACTCCGGTGCTTGGTAAGTGCCGCCAACTCCAGCAATGCCTTCGATCTGCGCTGTGCCGTGCGCGAGCACATGGTCACGTTCATCCAACAGCACCACCCTGAGGCACTCCCCAAAACTCGTTCTCTGGTTGAGGCCAAAGATCAACCCTTCACCCTGGTTCCAGAAGATCAAACAAGCTGAACCGTATTAGCTGATCAATTGGACTTTTTACCGTATCTTAGCGGGTTCTGAGCAATAACCAATCGGCAATTTGGCCGTTGCTTATTGCGTACTTCTGCTCGCCGCTTCATGATCCAACTAGAATATTTTACCCCCGCTGATTTCGAACAACTCATCAGCTGGATTGACTCTCCGCACCTACTTATGAACTGGGCTGGCCCCATGTTTAACTTTCCGCTCAACCACGATAAAATGGAGTGGTACTTACAGGAAAGCAACGAGCTAGGCCAGTCAGATGTGTTCATTTTCAAGGCCATTGATACCAATACTGGTAACACAGTAGGCCACATATCCTTGGGCGGCATCAGCGAAAAAAACCGCTCAGCTCGCATAAGCCGGGTGTTTATCACTCCAGAAGCTCGTGGCAATGGCTTTGCCCGTCAGATGCTGACGGAGGTACTACGGTTTGGTTTTGAACAACTCAACCTGCACCGCATCACACTGGGGGTGTACGACTTTAACACGGCCGCCATTGCCGCTTACACCAGGGCTGGTATGCAGCGCGAGGGCGTTCTGCGCGATGTACTCAAATACGATGACGAATACTGGAGCCTAGTGGAGATGAGTATGCTTCAGCCGGAGTGGCAGGCCTTGCATCAAGTAGCCTAACCGCTTACTCAGCAGTTTGCACTTTTACAACACAACCAAACAGGCCTAGGTCAGGGGGAGATTCCCGGCCTAGGCCTGTTTGGTTGTAGTAGAAAATTAATCGGGAGAAGCTATGTCCAGTACTGGATTGGCGCGTTCGGGAAGCGCTTCTGCCATTCCTCGTAGAAGAACTGACGCAGTGTGCGCATGTCTTCAGGCTGGTACACAAACTTTACGCCCCCAAACTTATTGCGCTTAACGGCCCGGGTAGCCTCATCAAAGTCTAGCGACGTGTTGGGGTACCACTGCTGCAGTACGTCGCGAGAGCCCGGCGTGAAGCGGTGCGTGATAAACTCCACGGTCAGGTCGCAGTCGAAGTCCAGAGCAGCAGCCATCCGGTCAAACAGCTCAGTGTAGTGCTGGCGCCAGTTTGGGATCTGCATAATGGGGGCCAGAACCACGCCTACGGGGTAGCCTCCCCCACCCTGCTCCCGCGGTAAGGCCAACTGCCGAAGCGCCTGCAAACGGGCATCAATGGAGGCAGTACCACCTTCTAAGCGCCGGGCCACCGGCTCAGCATTCAGGCTAATACGGGCCCGCGTGTGCCCATTGTGGGGCAATGCCAGCAAGGAATTGACCTGGTTATACTTGCTCACAAAGCGCAGCTGTGCTCCTTCGCGCGTGCCGAAGTACCGGATGCACTCTGCCAGACTGCCGGTGAGGTGCTCAATGCCTAACACATCGGTGTAGCAGCTCACCTCAAAGCTAGTGCGGCGGCCGGGCTGCTCATAGGTGGCGGTGTTATCGAGCAGCTGGGGCAGGTTGGCAAATACACGCACCACCGGTGGCCCCTGCAGGCTACCGGCCAGGTAGCAATACTGGCAGTGGGCCGGGCAGCCCTCAGCTAGGTTCATTTGCCAGTCGGCGGAAGGAGGCGTGGGCTGCAGGCGCAAGGCACCCGCCGGTGCCTTCACCACGGCCATGGTGTTTTTAGCGTTACGGTATGTTTCGCGCGCATCCTCACCACGCAGTCCCGTGATGCGGTTGCTTTTCAACACCTCAATCGGCAGACCTTGGGCTGCTACGCGCTCATAAATCTGCTGGCCGAAGGGCTCATCTAAGGCATCGGGCGTGAAGAGTACCCGCTTGGGTAACCACAACCGCGCGCTGTGCGTGAGCGGCTCGGGTGTAGGCTGCGGTGCAGCGTTTAGAACGGGTAAATCGAAGAGCTCCAAGGTCTGGTTTGTCATAGCTAGTTATAACACCGACAAGCCCGTTATAGCTCCCGCAGAACAATAATAAGCTAGGCTTTTCGCCCTGTTTTCTAGCCCCACAACACGATGGAAATTTCCTTTACAACAACACTGGCCTAGCACCGCGAAAGGGTTATTTTCGCTGGTGCTAGGCCAGTGTTGCAGCCAAGAGCCGCTTACTTATTCATCAACTTAAAGCGAGCATTCAGCTGCTCCCGTGAGGCCAGCCGGGCCTCCTCAGAAGTACCATAGCCTACCTCCTCTTCGCCCTGGGCCAACCGCTCCAGCACGGAGTCGGCGAAGGCATCAACGGGCACGCCAAAGGTGTGCAGACCTGCCCCACCTAGGTCGGTATTGACGGCGGGTGGCACAATCTCCAGCACCTTAATGGGCGTGGTTGACAGCTGATGCCGCAACGAAAGCGTGAAAGAGTGCATGGCGGCCTTAGTGGCACTGTAAATGGGCGCAAAAGCCGCTGGCGCAAACGACAGACCCGAAGTGACGTTAATAATGGCTGGGTTCTGCTGCTGGCGCAAATGCGGAATCAGAAGCAACGCCAGGTGCATGGGCGCATCTACGTTGATGGTTAGCTCATTCTGGTAATCGGCCCAGTTCGTGGAGGTATCGGGGGCAGCCAACTGCCACCGGTTCTGAATGCCGGCGTTGTTAATGAGCACGTTCAGGTTGGGAAACTCTTGCTGCACCCAGCGCGCCAGGTCCTCCCGTTGCTCAGGGCGGGCTACATCACATACGCGGGTATGGAGGCCTGGCAGCTGGCGCTGCGCTTCTTCCAGGGCTTCGGCCCGGCGGCCGCACACAATTACTTGGCTGCCTGCTTTCATCAAGCGCTCTGTTAGGGCTAGGCCTATGCCGGTGGCGCCGCCGGTAATCAGAATGGTGTTGTTTCCAAGATTCATCGATTCAGGAACAAGTTTGAGGGCAGAAATTGTACTGTACTACCGGCCCGAACCTACTTTTGTTGCCGGTCAAAAACCCCGCTAACTCTGAGGGTTGCGCGGTTGAGCTTGATATTCTTTCTAAAACAAAAGCCACCTTTTCGGACTTTCCCCGTACTTCGTAAGTCCTATTTCTGATCTACGCATGAGTACTACTGATAGCTCCGCCACCCTTTCTGCCGATGTGGTATTGATTGGGGCTGGCATTATGAGCGCTACTCTGGGCATGATGCTCAAGGAGTTGCAACCTGATCTGACCATTGCCATTTTTGAGCGCCTCGACGTGGCTGCCGCCGAAAGCTCCGATGCCTGGAACAACGCCGGCACCGGCCACTCCGCTTTCTGCGAGCTGAATTACACGCCCGAGAAGCCCGATGGCCGCATTGATATTTCCAAAGCCATTGCCATTGCCGAGCAGTTCGAGCAATCGAAGCAGTTCTGGTCGTTTTTGGTGGAGAAATACCAAGTGACGGGCGTTACGCGCTTCATCAACCATATCCCCCACCTGAGCTTCGTGTGGGGCGACAAAAACGTGGAATTCTTGCGCAAGCGCCATGCCGCGCTTACGCAGTCGCCGCTGTTCCAGGGCATGGAGTTCACCCAAGCCCCCGCTCAGATGGAGCAATGGATGCCTCTGGTGATGGACGGCCGCGACCCCCAGCAGCCCGTAGCCGCCACCCGCATGAACCTGGGCACCGACGTAAACTTTGGCGCTCTTACCCGTGGCATGTTCACGCTTCTGCAGCAGAAGCCGGGCGTTTCGTTCTACTTCCACCACGATGTAGATAAGATCAAGCGCAAGGAAGATGGCCGCTGGGGCATTCGCGCTAAGGACTTGACTACGGGCAACAGCGTGAAGATTCGGGCACCTTTCGTGTTTATTGGCGCGGGTGGTGGCTCCTTGCCCTTGCTCATCAAATCTGGCATTCCGGAAGGCCAGGGTTTCGGCGGCTTCCCCGTAAGCGGGCAGTGGCTGAAGTGTGTGAACCCCGCCGTTATTGCCAAGCACCACGCTAAAGTATACGGCAAGGCCTCGGTAGGCTCCCCACCCATGTCGGTGCCGCACTTGGATACCCGCGTTATCAACGGAAAGCAGGAGCTGCTCTTCGGCCCATATGCAGGCTTCAGCACCAAGTTCCTGAAGCAGGGCTCTTACCTCGATTTGCCGCTGTCGGTGAAGCTGAGCAATATGCGCCCCATGATTATTGCCGGCCTCAAGAACATTCCGCTCACCAAGTACCTAATCAACCAGGTGCGGCAGTCGCCGGAAGACCGCATTGCCGCTCTGCGTGAATACCTGCCCGAGGCAAACCCGAAAGATTGGGAGCTGGAAATTGCGGGTCAGCGCGTGCAGGTCATCAAGAAAGACGCCAAGCAAGGGGGCGTGCTAGAGTTTGGTACCGAAGTAGTAGCAGCTTCCGATGGCTCTATTGCGGCCCTGTTGGGTGCTTCGCCAGGCGCTTCTACGGCCGTGAGCATCATGGTAGGCTTGGTGCAGCGCTGCTTCCCGCAGTACGCCAACACCCCAGAGTGGCAGAACAAAATGCGTGAGATGATTCCGTCGTTCGGCAAGTCGCTGAACGATAACCCACAGCTAGTTGAAGAGCTGCGAGCCCACACTAGCGAGGTCTTGGGCTTGAACGCAACGGCTGCCGCTTAGCCCTACTTAGTTGCACCCTACAAACCCTGCCTGATGCTGTATCAGGCAGGGTTTATTGTGTCTGGAGTAGCCTAAGTGGCCTACGCCTTCTCGGGCAAGAACACCTCTGCCAGCATACACCGAACGCTGCCACCACCAATGGTTTCGATAGTGGGGATGGGCAGCGGCAGCAACTCACAGTAGTGGCCTAGGATGCCTCGCTGAACTGGTCCAAGTGCATCAAAGGCACTCTGCGACATAGCCAGTAGCTCCTGCCCTTCAGCGGGCTGCAGCGTGAGCATATTTCCAGCAAACTTCGCCACCTGTTCCAGTGAGATAGGAAGTACTTCGTGCCCCGTCTCCTGTAGAGAGCTTACCACGGTATTCCGCTCTTGCTCATCCCGGAGGCTCTCCAAACATACCACCGCAAACTTTGCCCCCACGCACATCATCACATTTGTATGGTAGATAGCATGGCCCTTCTGATCTACTGCGTGAAATGTAATGGGCTGGTAGGCCAGTAAGGTGCATACTTCCGTGAACAATCGGGCGTCGGTGCGGGGCGATAGAGCAGCGTAGGCCACCCGATGCTGGTGGTCGAAGATTATACTGCCGGTTCCTTCTAGAAAATGACCTGTATGCTCTGCTTCTGAAAAATCCACCACTTCTCGCATGGCAAAGGACTGGCCTAGAGCTGCCAGAATATCAGGCCGGCGCTCTAGGCGGCGGTTGGGCGCACACATCGGATAGAGCAGCACACGGCCGTCGGCATGCATGGTGAGCCAGTTGTTTGGGAAAATGGAGTCCGGAGTATGTGGTTCGAGAGTATCCTCAAACACTACCACCCGCACCCCTTTCGCGCGCAACGTAGTCACTACATTATCAAACTCAGCCTGCACTTTTTCCTGCATGGCATTCTCACCTAGCCCTTGTACTACCTGCTGAAAGTAGTTTGAAGCCGCCGTTTCAGGGTTGAAGGAAAACCGCACGGGGCGAACCAAGAATACAGTGGAAGCTGCTTGCATAGGGGGTAGAGGATGGATATTTGATTTAGTAATGGTTGCTGCTGCAAAATTGAGAATCTCTTCGTGTACTGACATTCCACGCACTAGTGTTCACGTGCCGTGAAAAGTCGGTAGATTAGACAAATATTATCCCTTTAATCATATGGCATCTATGCAACTGCGCCTGTCGCTCTTAGCAAGCCTGGTACTACCGGCCACTTTATGCTACGCTCAGCAACCTCACATTGAACAGGTTGGGGCCGCAGCTCAGGCCAATTTGCAGGCATTGGTCAATGGCTCTCCTACTGTAGTCCCTAACGGCTCTCGCAACGAAATCCTTGGTTCGCCTTACGCTGATGACCGCTGGCTACCGGCTAAGCTCATTATGAGCAACAAAGTACCTCTGGCGCCCGTGCCTCTTAAGTATGATGTACTCAACAAACGTTTACTCATGCGGTTAGTAGACCGCCCCAAGGACTCTTTACAACTCGATGACCGCCTGTTGGAGCGGTTTATACTGCAGGAGCCAGCCACAGGTCTTACCCCAGCCCGCGAGCGAGTGTTTCGCCGCTTTACAGAGGCTCCTGTTCCAAGCCAGCGCACACAATTTGTAGAAGTCCTGCAGGAAGGGAAGTACACCTTGCTTAAACAGTACATTAAGGTTGTGCACAAGGCTCCCACTGGCGCTTACACTACCGGAAACCGTTTAGATGAAGTGGAAGACAAACCCACCTACTACGTACGGCGGCCTGATGCTACAGCCGTGCCCGTGAAGCTCAACCTCAAACAAATGCAGAGTTCTGTACCAGAGCTAGCTGCCGCTTTAAAAGATGCGCCTGGTGCTAAGAATGCTAAAACGGAAGCTGAATGGACAGCGGTTTTTCAGAGTTTAAATGCCCGATAGAGCTGGTAACGCTAGTCTCGTAAAACAACAAGGGGGTAAGCCAGCTGGCTTACCCCCTTGTTGTTTTACTAAAAGCTGAAACTAAGCGCGACGAACTTTAACGGCGCTCAGGCCCTTACGGCCTTCTTCTACTTCGAACTCAACTTTGTCGTTCTCACGGATTTCGTCGATCAGGCCCGTGGCGTGAACGAATACGTCTTGGCCAGTAGCGGCATCGTTAATGAAACCAAAGCCTTTGGTTTCATTGAAAAATTTTACGGTTCCTGTTGACATGATGCTTTAGGAAAGGATTAAAAGAATAGCAACTGGCAACGGAACTCTACTATTATTCAGCACGCGAATGGATGGTAGTGACAGAAGACAATTTGCCTTAAACAGCGTAAACGTACGGCTTTTATTTTACTTGGCTCCTGCCCGTGCAAGCATCAAGCACACTACAGCGGCCTTACTGCGGGGCGCATTCCGTACTTGGGCTACTACCTACAACGGCAAATACCCTACGGGATGGAGCGTAATGCATCTCTTCTCATCCATCCTCTAGAGGTCACTTTTTCCCAGTTAGTGAACGTCACATACACGGCGTCGCCGCGCACTTCTCCAAGCCATACTTTATCGCCTTGCACGCAATGGGCCTTGCGAGGTTGAATTAGGTCGGGTGAGTCGTAGAAGTATGAGCGCGCTACTTGCACTACCGCCCGCTGAGTGCCAGTAGCGGCCGGAAGAGCAGGTTTTTCTGGCTCCACGGGAGCAATAGGTTCCTCATAGCTGTAGTCGTCATTAGGGTCAGGTGGTGTGACGGCTGAGCGTGCGGGAGCTGTCGTGTTGCGCACGGGAGTGGTGGCAGCCAACTGGCCTAGCTCTTCGCGCTTCAACCATCCTGTAACAGTAGCTCCTTTCGGCGTCTTGAAGCGAGTCCGCACAAACCCGTTGCGCTCTTCCTCGCCAATGAGCACATCACCGCGCAATAGATACTTGCCGTTGGGCTTTACCGTTGGCTCCGGAGAATCAAAGAAATAGGCTGTACCCGCCACCACTTGGTAGCGGCTTCCCGCTGCTGCATTTGAAGCGGCTTCATCAGGAGCAGTGGCGCTTGCTGCTTTTGTCTCGGTGGTTGCTTCAGAAAGTGGTGGCTCTGCTTGCTGATGTGGCGCTTTATCATCGGAGCAAGCGGCCAGTATCGCCAGCCAACAAACAACAGCACCGAGCTTTAAGCAACTGTAGCGCGGCGAGTGGCCTAGCCCTGCTACTCCCTTGCACGAGCTGCTAGCCTGTGGCAGGTAGTTTATTCCGGACCAATTATGCTTTTTCATCGACGTATTTTTACCGGGCAGCTCACGCTGCCCTTTCGATGAATACGTAAACAAGCTTGCTCTGGTGGCTCTAGCTTAGCTTGATGAGCATGCCGCGCTCATATGACGTCTATGCCAAAACCGGCGCCTAGCTCTTGCGGACATGATGCCGTATCTAGAAGCACAGAAGTGGCCTAAAAATGTGTCACTCCAAGTAAGAAGAGAAATCTAGGAGAGGTGAATAGTCCACTTCCTAGTTATCTCCTCCTACTTGGAGTGACACCTGTTCTTCAATCAGCCTATTTAACCTACCTGCACTACAATCTTGCCGAAGTGCGATCCGCTACCCATATAGCTCAGGGCTTCTTTAGCTTGGTCAAAACCAAATGTTTTGCTAATGACCGGCTTAAGCTGGTTGCGGTCAAAGGCCTGCAGCATGTCAGTGAGCATTCGTGTGCTGCCCACGTAAATACCCTGGAGACGCTGGGTGTTGATGGGCACCATAGAGAGGTTGGGCGCTTCGTCATTCGGGCCACCTACGGCTCCTATCTGGAAGATGCTGCCGCCCGGCTTTAGGGCCTTGATAGAACGCGCCATTTGCCCGGCTACTTCCAGCACATAATCTACGCCCTCGTCCTGAGTCAACTCGCGGGCCTTTTCGTCCCAGTTGGGAGCTTCTTTATAGTTGATGAGCACATCAGCCCCCATGTCTCGGGCCTGAGCCAGTTTCTCGTCGGAGCTTGACGTGATGATAGCTCGGGCGCCCATGAGCTTGGCAATTTGCAGTCCGAAGATGGATACCCCACCTGTGCCCTGCAGCAGCACAGTATCGGTGGGCTTTAGCTGAGCCTGCACTACCAAGGAATGCCACGCAGTAACGCCCGCACACGGAAAGGCAGCGGCTTCTTCGAAAGAAAACGAGTCGGGCACCTTGGCTACGGCTTGTTCCGGGAAGGATACGTATTCGGCCAATACACCGTCGGTGCTGCCGCCTAGGGAGCGGGCAGTTTTTGCGGCCGTGAAGGCCCCGTCGTGCCAATCAGGGAAGAAGTTGGCCGCTACCCGGTCGCCGACCCTGAACCTGGTAACGCTGGCTCCTACCTCAGTTATTATCCCCGCAGCATCGCTGAAGGGAATAAAAGGCAGCTTCTCGCCAGGATAGCCAAACCAGCCGTTAGCCAAAGCCCAGTCGCGAAAGTTCAGGGATACGGCTTTCACCTGAATCTTTACTTCGTGGTCACGCACGGCGGGCTCATCGTATGTGCCCAGCTTGAAATTCTCCAGGCTTTTAGGCCCGTGGAGCTTGTATGCTTTCATGAGGATGCTAGTTAACGTCAGGCCTGTTGAACCGGCAACCACTGGCATTTGTTGGTTTGGGCTTTGCATAGCCAACAAATGGCTTCTATGCGCAACTCTTCCAGCCTGATTTTCAAGGCCTGCCTCTGCTGTCAAACCTTATCCCTAGGCCTGACAGTGCTATTGAAAGGTAATTGAGGGTATACAGGCTCAGGCAGCGCGGCGGCCTAGGCCAGTCTCGCGGAGCAGCAGGCTCGCCAGGATAGCCAGACTGGTGCAGCCAATCCAGAAAAAGCCCCCGGTACGGAAGTGAGCTATGGGGTCATCGGCATTGCCCAAGCTTTGGCCATACAGATGAGCAAATAAGGGGCCTAGCAGGGCTGTTACGCTGAAAGTGAGGAAGTTCATTGCCCCAGTAGCGCTGCCTTTCACATGGTCGGGGTTGGCCTCTTTGATAATGGAATAGGGAATCATGGCGGCCCCTGATGCCACACCAAACAGGAATAGGCTCGCATACATGGGCAGCAACGCGGGCACGTACAGCTCTTGCAACCCAACCAGCACCATGCAGACAGCCCCAGCCAAGAGCACGGGCTTACGACGGCCCAACAGATCAGCGAGCCAGCCGAGCAGCGGGCAACCCAACACCCAGCCCAGTGGCACCATCGAACACGCCCAAATGGCCGCCTCATAGCTCATGTGCTGATCCTGCTGCAAAGAGGCCACGCCCCAGTTCATGGCAAAAATGGTAGTGGGGGCAAACAGCAAACCGGCAATTAGGCCACAGAGGTAAGACTGGGGGTTGCTGAACACAATTTTGTAGGGCTGCAGCAAACCGCCCGCCGCGGCGGGCTGCCGGGCCTGCTCGGCGGCATCGTTGGGGGTGATGAAGAACAAGGCTAGGCCAGTAGCCAAATTTGCCAGGCCCATCAGCACCCAGAATGTGCGGACATCAAACCCCTGATGGATAAGTGGGCCTACTGCAAACTGGCCTACGGCGCCGCCCAACATGCCGAGGCACTGCGTAGCGCCAATGGCAGTAGCCAGGGACCGGGCCTGAAACCCACGAGATGCCAAATATACCGACCCGGTAAAGGCAAAGGCAGAGCCCGCCCCTTGTAAAAGACGGCCGCTATTGCCGGCCAGTGAGCCAGGCACTGCAAACAGCAAGCACCCGAGCGCCACCACGGCTACCCCCGCGGGCAGGGCATATTTGGCGCCGGTCCGGTCGAGGGCAATGCCTGCCACTAGCCCGGCCAAAGAATAGGTGTAGTAGTAGGTACCCAGAATAGAGCCTACCTCCACCGCCGTAACCCCAAACACCCCAGCCAGCTCGGGTAGCATTACTGCTGGCCCCGACCGCACGGCATACTCCAGAAAGTAGAAGATCAGTGAGAATACCCAGGCAATGACATAGGGCCGGGTCCGATTCGGATTACTTGAAATTTCCATACGCAACAAATGCCCTCCACTCGCCAGCAACTGACAGCAGCCCCAGAACGCACGGCGCCGGGGTAGATGCAACTTTCATGAAGCTGTATCAACCTCGACTCAGCGGCATTGTTATGTTCAGCTTTCTAACCTGCCCAGTTCTAGGCCACTAGAGTTACCCTTTAGGCTTGCCCAAACAAGCTGTTCTCGCGGGCTTCATCGGTAGGCGCATCCGGGGATGCGGCGGGCTTCACGGCATCGCGCGGAAAGGTAGTAGGTGCTTGGAGCTGGTTCTGCTCATCAAACCACGTGCAGGTAACCTGCTTCAGCGTAAGCTTGACAATGGTCATAACGGGCCCGCCCGATTTCAACTGTACCGTGTCACCCAAGTTGAGAAGCGCCATAAGGAGGGAATAGTAATAGTGGTTAGGCTGTCTATACGTGTACTTGTGCAATACTTTATATAAACTTGGCAGTTATTTTTCCCACAACTACGCAGTAGGCCACTAGCATATTCCTTATGAAAACACCCGCCATCCTCAGTGCCCTATTCAGCCTTTTCCTCACCAACGCGGCCTTCTCGCAAGCCCCTGCAGCGGCAGCGGCTACAGGCGCGGCTACCAAGCCGGCGCGGTCTGGCAACCCCGTGTTCCCCGGTTGGTACGCCGACCCAGAGGCTACTATTTTCGGTAAGCAGTACTGGATTTACCCCACGTACTCCGCGCCCTTCAATCAGCAGGTGTTCATGGATGCGTTTTCGTCCACGGATCTGATACACTGGACCAAGCACTCACGCATTATCGATACCACCAGTGTTAAGTGGGCAAGGCGCGCTATGTGGGCCCCTTCCATCGTTAAGAAAGACAGCCAGTACTTTTTGTTTTTCGGGGCGAATGATGTGCACGAGGGAGAGGTTGGAGGCATTGGGGTAGCCGTAGCTTCCCGCCCCGAAGGGCCTTTCCGCGACTATCTCAACAAGCCGCTTATCGGTACTATTCATAACGGCGCCCAGCCCATCGACCAGTTTGTGTTTCAGGACACTGACAAGCAGTACTACATGATTTACGGTGGTTGGTCGCACTGCAACATCGTGCGCCTGAAACCCGATTTTACGGGCCTGCTCCCCTACCCCGATGGCACTACCTATAAGGAAATTACGCCCCAGAATTATGTGGAAGGCCCATTCATGTTCCGGCGCGGCGGCAAGTACTACTTTATGTGGTCGGAAGGAGGTTGGGGCGGGCCAAACTATTCGGTGGCCTACGCTATTGCCGACTCGCCGCTAGGCCCCTTCCAGCGGGTGGGCAAGATTTTGCAGCAAGACCCCAGCGTGGCTACGGGGGCAGGTCACCACTCTGTCATTCAGGTGCCGGGTAAAGATGAGTGGTACATCGTGTATCACCGCCGGCCCTTGGGCGAAACTGACGCTAACCACCGCGTAACCTGCATTGACAAGCTGGAATTCGACAAACAAGGCCACATCCAGCCCGTGAAGATTACGGCCGAAGGTGTAGCCGCCCAAAAGCTGTAGTGGCCTACCTCATGTCTAGGTCTAGCAGGCAAGTTGCTTAGTCAAGTTACCTACTAGGCCTAGTAGCTAGTAGCAGTGTCGGGTAGCTTACCAGCTCTGTAGTAGCAAGCTACCCGGCACGTACCTTAAGGAGTACCAGCAAAGAGCGCTTATCGGCAAGACTCTACCAAGGTAATACACCAGCGGAAGAGGAAGCCGTGCCGGTAGGGCCATCAGCTGGTAGCAGGGCCAGCCGGATGGCCTCCGCCGCCCCCTGCGCGGGCGTGTCGGTGCCCGCAAAGCCATTCAGGTCGGTGGCCGTGTAGCCGGGCGCCGCCGAATTTACCTTGATGCCCGTGTTCCGCAGCTCATAGGCTAGCTGCACGGTGAGCATGTTCAGGGCAGCCTTCGAGGCCGAGTACCCAAGTAGGGCCCAGTCATTCTGCCCAACAATGGTGAGCGAGCCCAGCGGGCTTGACACGTTGACAATGCGCCCCGCCGCGGCCTGCTTCACCAGCGATAAAAACGCTTGAGTAACGGCCAGCGTGCCTACGAAATTGGTTTGGAGAACTTGCTCTACGCTACGCACGTCGGCGGTGGCTGGCGAGCCGTCGCCAGCCACGTTAATTCCCGCATTATTCACCAGAATGTCGAGGTAGCCTTCTTCACGCTGCAGGTGCGCCGCTGCCGCGGCGAGTGTTGCTGGGTTGTTCAGATCTACTTCCAGGAATAGCACGTCGCCCTCGGCGGCCAACTCGGCTACGGCTTGCTGGCCTTTGGCGGCCTCGCGGGCCCCTAAGTACACCCGGCAGCCCGCTTGCAATAGCCCCCGTACAATTTCGAAGCCGATACCTTTGTTGCCGCCCGTGACCAGCGCAATCTTCTTATTTGCCATGTTGCTTGTGGGTTAGGCCTCCTAGGATAAGGAGGCGAGTAAGTACCCCACAAAGGTCCGGGCGACAGCTAAGCAGTAAACTTCGCCAGTCAACCCATTTGTTTTAGATTTCAAACATGCTAGACTCCAAACACGGCCAAACGACGAAAGTCGCCCGGCGTTTGGCCGGCGTGGCGCTTAAAGAAGGTGCAGAAGTGGGCGACATCGGCAAAGCCCAGACTATCGGCAATTTCCGAAATACTCCAGGCGGTTTGCTTCAGCAAGAGCTTAGCTTCCTGCGCCAGACGGTGGCTGATGAGAGCGGTGGTGGTTTGGCCCGTCGTCTCCTTCAGCACGCGGTTGAGGTGGTTGACGTGCACGGCCAGTTGGTCGGCATAGTCGGTGGCGGTGCGCAGGCGCAGCGGCGGCTGCGGGCTGAGGCGCGGAAACTGCCGCCCCAGCAGCTCCGTGAATTGGGTGGCTACCCGCTCGGCGGCGCTGTGCGTAGCTAGCGGGGCGGGGACCGGCTGTAGCTTCTGCACCAGGTGAAGCAGCTCCCAGAGGTAGGTACGCAGCAGGTCGTGCTTATAGGTGTAGCCCGACCTGAGCTCGCGCGCCATCTTCTCGAAAATAGCTTCTACCGCCGCGCAGTCGGCCTCGGCTACTTCCCACACCGGGTAGGCTCCGGGCTGAAAGATCGGCAGCTCCGCCAGCACCACCCCGGTGCGGGCGGGCAGCAGAAAGGCATCGTCGAAGAGGCAGCTGTAGCCCGTAAAATCTTCGGTGAGCGGCAGCCACCGGTAGGGCACGCTCGGCGTCACCAGAAACAACGTATTATCGCCGGCGTGCGGGGTCTGGTCGGCGCACTCCACCTGGCTGCGCCCGCGGCAGAGCGTGATTTTGTAGTAAGCTCGCTGGCTAAACGTCATGGGGGGTGCCCCGCGCAGGTCCGCCAAGGAGAATACGTTAAAATGCCCCACGCCTTGCCCCATATCCGGTGGTGGTAATACGCCCACTGCGGACTCTGGACCCGGGGCAAGCGCATCGTAAAAAGCGGCAAGGGTATTCGGTTTCATATGGGCAAGTGTACGAATCAATTGAGCAACCAGAGGTGGTAGCAGGCAGAACAGCTAGATGCTATTAGTAATAATAGCCGGCCAACTTCTCGGTAGCTATGGGCTACAGCACCACTCGCAGCTATCTGAACAGTAGCGAAACCCACCCTTCGCAGCTATTCTCTTACACGTACGAGAGCCACCAGTACGTATGGTGCCGCTTGAAATTCCGGTACCAGCGGCAGGGCCAGTAGGCCACTAGCACCACTCCCGCCCACACGGCATAGGCACGCCACAGGCTAGGGGCATATTCTTTAGGCCAGGTGGGCGGCGCCGCAAACGACAAGTTAATAGCTTGCCCAAACGACAGCCGGGTCCAGATCCAGGCGCCGACACTTATCAGTAGTAGGTGCAGCACGAAGTAGAAGAACGGTACCTGCCCAAAAGTACGCAGCCAGCGCGTCAGGCGGTTATCTGCGGTGTCTAGCTGGCTCAGTAACAGCAGAGATACCCCCAGCGTGAGGCTCACGAATAGTAAGGAAGGCGGGTACTTGCTCACGTTTAGAAAAGACAGCACGGTATAGAACCCACCGCGGGGCTGTACGCTCCAGGGGGCCGGGTCGCCGTACCAGTTGGTAGCGCGTAAAGCCACAAACAGGCCTAGTAGGCCCACCCCCGCCAGGCGCAGCCACTGAGCCCGCTCGGGTAGTGGCCTAGCAAACCACGGACCTATCACGTAGCCTGCCAGCATCACGCCCAGCCAGGGCCCAACGGAGTACGCCACCAGTAAGGCCGGCACCGATGAGCCCAGCGGCACCAGGAAAGGGGTGTTGTGCAGCAGGGCCCAGCCAACGTTAGAGCCCGTTACGGGTTGGATAATGGGCAGCGCATCGTGGCCAGGCAGGATGAGCGCGGCTAGCCCTGCCAGCACCGGCCGGGGTAGCCAGAGCAAGCCCGCCAGCAGCACCATTCCGCAGCCTATTGCCCAAATAACTTCCAGCACCAGTATAGTATAGCTCCACTGCAGCAAGAAGGTAATAACCAGCACCTCCGTTACCACCAACCACAGCCCCCGCGTAACCAGAAACCGGCTAGTGACACCCCGGCTCCCCTTTTTTTGCTGCAGCAGCCAGATACTCACCCCCGAAAGAAACACGAAAGTAGGCGCGCAGAAGTGGGTAATCCAGCGAGTAAAGAAAAGCCAGCCGGTAGCCTGAGTAAGGTCTTCGGGCCGAAATGCAGTGGGGCTCCATAACTCGCGCACGTGGTCAAGGGCCATAATCACCATCACCAGTCCGCGCATCACATCCACGGCCTGCACTCGGGAACTGGTTGCGCGGCTTGGGGCAACAACGATGGTGGGCAACTCAGCGGCTGATTGCATAGGTGGGGCGTTAGGCGAGTACACAGGAGGGAGCAGCCACAGTGAAATTTATAGCACCGCTGCCGCTCCCTCAAGCTACACACTTACTGCAATTAACCGCTAGGCCAGTTGCTCATTTCTGCACCACTGGCCAGTTGAAGCCAATGCCATTTTCCTGCTCTGGAGTTAGGGCAGGCACCGGGTACGGCGTGCGCTTGCCATCGGCCGAAACCACCATCAGGTTCTTGTAGGGCACAAACACATACACCCGGTCGCCGGGCTGGGCCAGCTTCATCATATCTGATAGGTCAACCGACGACTGGCTCACGCGCTTGGTGGGCAGCAATGGCCGCCTACCCCGAATCAGAGTTAGCTCCGCGTCTTTGAACTGGTAGCTGACTTTCTCTGCACAGGCTGGGTTTGGGCTGACCTGCAGCGTTACCTGAGGCACCAGCGCGGCTCCAGTAGCAGGCACCTCCTGCTGGTTGCGGAACACTTTCATGACGGGCTTAGGGCAACTTGTTTGGGCAGTGGCAGCGCCGCCAGTGGCCGCAATTAGGGCCACTGCTAATACGGTTCTTTTGATTTGCATACTGAGTTAACTAATTGGTACACGAACATTATAAACACGTGCCAGGCCTAATCGCCAAGCACTCATTATCAACGCACTAGATACACTCCCATTGTACAATGGAGTAGATGTAGTTGATGCCAAGTTAGGCAGGCGTGCTAGGATGCCTTCAGGTGGATACCTGCTAAAATAGCAGCTCAGCTGCGCAGCTAACTAGCTACTCCTGCACCGGCACAGAGGCTGGTATAGTCTGCCGCAGCCAGTCGCTGCTAAACATGAAACGCACGGAGTAGCCGCCGCAGTCGATGTCGGTGCTGTAGCTGGTGACCCAGAGAAACTTCTGCGCTCGTATTGGCCCAAACGCTGCCCAGGGAACAAACAGTGGTGGGTGGCCTAGGAAGAAGATTTTCCAGGTAGTAAGCCACAAGCCCTGTGAGGTTGCCCCAGCCCGCACTGAGTTTTTATAATTGGCCAAGCCAATGCGCACGTGGGCCAGTAAAGTCCGCTCAACGGTGGCCGGTACTGTTTCTACGGCGTACTGCTTGGCCAGGCGGTGCCACCCCATCCGGGACACCATAAAGCTTATCAAGCTGAACAGACCCGCAAAAAAGGGAAGAAACAACAGGGGCAACCAGGGCACAAGGGGATGCATACTCCAGCATACGCGCTTAGCGAGTGGGAGTTGAACGTAAACAGTACTGGCCTAGCTCTGCTGATTCCTAAGTAATAGCCCTAGAGTAACCCTAAGCATTTTTTATACAACTGCTTCTGGTTGACACGCAACGCGCCGCTCAAGTATTTGAGAGCGGCGTGTCATCTGGGCAGTGTTTAAAACCAGAAGCTTCTTGGTTTGGCACTTCCTGCCTGCTGCCTCAGTGCGATTGGGACTGCTGAAACCAGCGCAGGTAACTCGGGGCCACCAGCCGCTGCCACTCCGGATGCCGCTTCAGGTAGGCCGTTACGAAGGGGCACAGCGGAATCAGTTGCCGCTGCCGCTGCTCAATTTCGGCTAGTACTTTTTCCACTAGGGCCGTACCTACCCCCTGCCCTTCCAGCTGCGCCGGCACCTCCGTATGAAACAGGGCCAACGCCTCTTCCCTCTCACCATATTCCATAAAGGCGGTAGAGTGGTTCACGGTCAGCTCGAAGCGGTGGCTGCCGCTATTGTTGATGAGCGGCAGGTCTTGGAGTTCAGGTTTCATGGCAGGTAGTGTACTAGGCGTATAAGCAGCTGTGGAAGCATTAGGCCTGGCTGGCCTAGGCAGTGACCCTCGGTAGGGTTTCTACCTAGGCCGGACCGGTGCCCTAAACATAGCACCTACCGCGCTAATACAGCTTTCTTGCGTGCTAGGCCACACTACTTGGTGACGGATGATCTTTGAGCAGCCCCATCTGAAACGGTGAGGGCAAGGGCTGCAGGCCGTCCGGGGTTAGCACAGTGCAACCGCCGCCGATGTGAAAGATAATCTCCGCGTCGCCATCGGGCGTCACCTCAAATTGCTGTGGCTGCTCGAAGGAGCCCGAGTTGATGTACCAAACATCCCGCACCATATCCCGCAGCTCTTCTGGCAGTTCAATTTCTTGGTGGTGCCTAGCTACAGCAGGGTGTTTGACGAGCCAACAAACCAACGCACCGCCACCTGCCGGATTGCCTGCGCATCAGGTGCACCGTCCGTCGCCCACGCCACAAACCCATCAGGGCGAATGAGCAGGGCATTCAAGCCCAGTGGCTGCTGGGGCTTAGCGGTCACGTATTTCAACCGAGGGCCGTATTCTTCGCTCAGCATTTGTAGGGCCACATTCCCATCGAAATCCAGCAAAATTCCCCTGCCGTCGCACAGCAGTTCACCCAGCGTTGAGCCGTCTTCAAATAGAAAGTTCGGTGCGCTGTGGCCTACCAAGAAGTGAGTACCGCCGAGGTCGTAGTGCGTAGTAAGGCCCCATACCCGCCCGGCAAAATACGTGGCTCCGTCGCGGATATTGAGCAGATCCTGGATGATGCCTCGCACCGCTTGGGCTTGCGGAGTTGGCTGCATGATGGCTACCTGGGCCCGGGACCAATCCAGCACCTGAGCACCAACAGGATGCCGTTCTGAGTAATAGCTATCCAGCAAGCCGACTGGTGCCTGCCCTTGAATGGTAGCAGCGAGCTTCCAGCCCAGGTTCATGGCATCGCCTAGGCCTAGGTTGAGGCCCTGCCCACCCAGCGGGGAGTGAATATGGGCGGCATCACCAGCCAGCAGTACCCGCCCGTGATGGTAGGCGGTAGCCTGCCGGGCCCGGTCCGTCCAGGCGGTAGCAATGTGCAGGGCCGTGATGGTAACGTCGGTACCGGAGATGCGGCGGAGCAGCTCCTGTAGGTACTCCCGCGTGATGGGCTGTTGGCTCTGGTGAAAGGCCCCGCCGTCGAAGTTCTGCATGATCAGGTAGGTGGGCTGCTGCAGCCAGTACATCCCCGCGGGCGTGAGGGTGCGGCCGGGCTGGAGCTTCTCCGGGTCAGCCAGCTCTACTGTAGCCGAGTAGCCCGTAAACTCTGGCTCCGTGCCATCGAAGGCAAAACCACCCAGCTTGCGCACGGCGCTGCGGGCACCATCGCAGCCCACCAGCCACTGGCCCTGCCACACCTGGTTGCCGGCCTGCACGGTTACTAGGTCAGGGGTTTGCTCAAAATTGACAATGGCTAGTCCGCGCCTGATGGTTACTCCCAGAGATTCTGCGCGGCGGGCCAGCACCATTTCCAGCTCCTGCAACTCCGCCATCAGCAGAGTTTCGGTAGAGCTGGGCAGGCGGTACGGCCACTGCGTGGCGTCGACCTTATCGAGCTGAAACTGTAGGCCGGCAAAGTGCCCGCCGGGTTTAACTTTGGCCTTCACTCCGGCGGGCGCGGCAGTTGGGGCAAAGGTGAAGTTTTTGGGTACCTCCAGCTCCTCGAGCAGCCCCCGACGATACAGGGCCTCAATGGATAGCGCATTAAGCCCCCGCAGCCCAAAGGGCATTTGCTTTAGGGGCGAGTGTGGGTCTTCCGCCTTTTCCAGAACCATGACGGAGCAACCCGCCAGGGCCAGCTCGCAGGCAAGGAATAGGCCTACCGGTCCGGCGCCGGCCACAATAACATCATACGCCGCCTGCTGTAGCGCGGCTGGGTTGCTTTCTAGGGTCTCGTTCATAGGGCATGAGTGAGACGCAAAAGTCTGGCGGGCTCCGGCGCTAGGCTTGTACAAACGCGACAAAAGCCTCCTGCACCCCTTGCTGCCGCTGCCGGGCGTTACGGGCGAAAGCCGCGGGCGTGGTACCGCTGTAGCGCTTAAACTCCCGGCTTAGGTGAGACTGGTCGGTGTAGCCCAGCTCGTAGGCCAGGGCGGCCAGGTTGGCTTCGGGGTGCCGCCACAAATGGTTGCGGGCTTGCTCAAAGCGCAGCAGCCCCGACACGTCTTTCACGCTGAAGCCGGCGGCCTGCTTGAACTTGCGCTCTAGGGTGCGCACCGTGGCGTGGGCTGCCGCCGCTACCTGGCTTACCGGCAGCGTACCACCTGCGGCCCGCATGGCTCCGCCCGCTTTGCTCAGGGTGCTATCCGGCGACATAGGCGGGCGGGTTTCCAGAAAGTATTGCTGCACCTGCGCCAGCGCCTCCTCTACCCTCCCCACCATAATCAGCTTCGCTAACTCTGGCTGCAGCTGGACAATGGGGTGCACGAAGGTGCGTACGCCGCCCCCACCAGCAGGCAGCCCCAGCAGGTCGAACACCGTCCAGGGGAAACACCGGACACCGATGACTTCCAACTGGCTTTCACCGTGTAACCGCACTGGCTGGTTGAGCAGCCCCATCAGAAACGGCGAGGGCAAGGGTTCCAAGCCGCCATCAGTAGTAATGCTACACGAGCTTCCAAAATGGAAAATGATTTCCGCCGAGCCATCGGGCACTATCTCAAACCCGGCCGGAAACTCCGCTAAGTTGATGCGGGTGTACCAAAAGCCTTGGATGGTATCCCGCAGCTTTGCCGGAGCTACAATTCCTTGGTGGTGCATGGTGAAAGATAGCTTATTGAGCTTTAGGCCTGTATGCTGGCACGCGTCACAGAAGCGCGCTAGCATCAGGCTAGCACGGGAAAAAGAACTCTACCTCCTGCAGTCGACCGTTCTTAAACAGCAGACTCAAGGATTCATCGCTCATCTCGCCCTGGTATTCAAAAGGCAGGCTTATGGTTTGTTCGTCGCGGCTAGTACCTTGTTCTTCGGCTTGCTTGACGGATACCGGGTAGTAGCGCCGCACGTCTTCCAGCGTGGTGTTCTGGTCGAGGGTGAGCTTGCCCAGCTTCCCGGCGAATTTTCCCGTCGTTACGTCGAAGCTATGCAGCAGGGCTTGGGTGCCGTTTACTTCGTACATGGTCTTGCCATAAAACCACCAGTCGCCTTCCGGGGCGTCGATGGGTAGGTCAAGCTGACTGCCACACTCCACGGCTCCTTTTTCTATCCGGTCGGGGCGGCCCATTTGGCGTTCCAGCGCCTGCGTTGTCAGCTCCCTATGCAACTGCCCATTCACGGTTACCATAGAGTCCTGTATCCGCTCGGGGTTGGGAGCCTCTAGGCCACTCGCCGGAGCTGGTTGGGGTACGGGCGGCTTCGGCGGCGCCGCAGCCTCTTGGGCAACCGGGGGAGTTGAGTTACTCTGGCAGGCAGCCAGAGTCAGCAGCAACGCCGAAAAGAGTATGATTGATTTCATATCCAAGTGTAAGTAAGTGCATTGCCGTGACTGCCATGCAGGCCGTTAGAGGGGCTTGCTGAGTGTTTTTGGGTAGCAACATGTGTTGGCTGGCGGGCACCAGTGGCTTGCTAGCGGTGGGCTGTCGTGTCAATTCTAACCGACTGGAGGGTGGTGTAGGCCTGTTCGGTGAGGTGGCGGCAGTCGGCCTGCTTGCATTCAAAGTGCAGCACCACTTCCCAGCTACGCGGCCCCACGTGCATTACAGTAGTGGCTCTTACCTGCTCGTATGGCTCCGCTATCAGCTCGGTACCGCCCACGAACGAGACTACTGAAAAGGTCCGGCCATGAATTACGTCTATCTTTTTAGACTTGACGACTAGCGCGGCAGAGCCCTTCGACTTGCTTACTTCGTCCCAGTAACGGATTCTTCTGTCAACCGCCTCCAGGCTTTCCTCGGCGCC
Organism: Hymenobacter wooponensis; assembly: GCF_004745865.1. Lineage (GTDB taxonomy): Bacteria > Bacteroidota > Bacteroidia > Cytophagales > Hymenobacteraceae > Hymenobacter > Hymenobacter wooponensis. Next base: position 377,300 of record NZ_SRKZ01000001.1, read on the forward strand.
GCTGCTTTGCTGGGCAGAGATGGTGAGCCGGTCCAGGGTGTCGCGGCAATAGGTGCCTTCCCGCTTAAAGAAGCCCGATTCCTGCAGCAAGCACCCACGGGAGCTGACAAAGCGGTACTTTGCCTTATCTCCCATCGGCGTATCCGACTCATCGGCCCACGTTAGCAGGGTATCGTATTTCGCCGGCACATACAAGCTGATGCTTCCACTTGAAGTCTGCCTGCTAGGCCTAGTGTTGAAAGCCACGCTACGCTCCACAAAGCCAGCGGGCACTGTCGCTACTTCCTGCTTCGGCGAGGAACAGGCGACTAGAAATAACAAGGAGAGTACTGCTGGTATCCGCATTAGAGGCTAAGGGTTAGAGCCGCTACAAACTACGCGTATTTGCCCGTCTCCCCCCAAACCTCCACACTGTGCGCGCCCTACTTCTTAGCTGCACTTGCACACCTTGAGGTAAGCACATAAGCCCTACCGAAAGGCTGTCGGTATTGCCTCTAAAAGGAACAACGCCACCCAAGTTTCCTTAGGTGGCATTGTTCCTTTTACCGCTGCTGCGATGTAACTACACCTTCTACTCACTACCAAGCCCGAGCTACAAGCTCCTTTAGTTGAGCGGGTAAAAAAGTCGTCCTGCTGAGCTTGTCGAACCGAAGGTCGCCGTAGGCAAGCATCTCTACTGCTTCGTTGCAGAGGCCTAGGCCAGTTGAGTAGCCAGAAGTAGAGATGCCTCGACTGCGCTCAGCAGGACGGTTGTAATCTGCAAGGAGGCTTCAAACCAATTTATAGCCTGCTAGCAGGCGGCTACTTCAGCTGGATGCCTTGGTCTGCCATGGCCTGCTCCTGCTTGGCGTGGTTAGCCAGGAATTCTTTGTGCTGGGCTTCCGTGCGCTCCGTGCCGAGGCTGGCCAGATGCTCGCGCAGCTTGTCGGCGGGCATATCGGCGCCATAGGAAGGGGTGCCGGGCTGCTGCCGCCACGACTCGTGCAGGGTGCCATCGTCTACGGCATCGAAGCCCAGCTCTTCTACCAGGGCCATTACTTTCTGCTTGGCAGCATCATCATCGGAGGCTACGGGCAGGGCAATGCGGCCGGGCGTACCGGCGGGCTGGCCCTTGTTCTCCAGGTGGTCGGCGTAGATGTTGTTGAACACTTTCACCACCGGGCGGCCCAGGTGCTGCTGCACCCACTCGCTCTCGGTGAGGCTGCCGGTTTCCAGCTCGGGCATCTTGCCGTCGCGCAGCATCGGGTAGTAATTGCTCGTGTCGATGACGGGCACCTCGGCCGGTACGCCCTCGAACAGGTCTTTGGGCAGGTCAGGGATGTTTTTCAGCGGAATGGTTACCACAATTAGGTCGGTGCCGCGCTGGGCGGCTTCCTCGGCTGTAACGGGCGTAGCGCCGGTTTTCTGGGCCACGTCCTGTAGCGTCTCGGGGCCGCGGGAGTTAGCAATGTAAACCGAGTGGCCTAGGCTGGTGAGCCGCACGGCCAGGGCGCTGCCGATGTTGCCGGCACCAATGATTCCGATGTTCATAGCTGTGTTGTTTAGTTCGTGCACCAATGATGTATCGGCGCAGGGTGGTAAACAGGGGAAGTGGGCGTTTTGCTTTTTTGTAGCAGGGTCTGAAAAACGAACGACGCCACCTGAGTTTCCTTAAGCGGCGTTGTTCATTCTTCAGACCCTACGCTAACTGGCAGTAGGGCTACTTTGAAGCATCAAGCCAGTAAGCATTGGCAACCACTATATCATGGTCAACAATAATAATAGGGGCAGGGTCAAAATGATTGTTTGCTTCCAGCCTTGTACCTTCCTCTACCAATACGACTCGCTTCTTTAGTAGCTTGGAGAGGCTTGTTAAGTACTCCATTAGTCCTAAGTGGTCATTGGCTTGCTCAAATTGCTTTGTGTCAATGTCTCCATCAATAGCGTCCTCGGCTAAGAAGAAGCAATTGACCTGAATATTACCTACGAAAACGCTTGCGAAAGGCCAGCCATCTGTCTCATTCTTGTCCCAGCATTGTAAGACTGCTGCAAAGTCTATTTTCTCGTGTTCCTGCTCATATGCATCACGGAAAATGACTCTGTAGGTAGCATTTACAAAGTTTGTCCACGTTTCCCAATCAGCGCGAGTAGTGTCTAAAACATAGGTATCTGGCAAGGACCCATTGGGGGAGTAGATATACTTCTTCACGTCCTTCCAGTCCAACTCGGCTACATTGATTTGCATATACTCGATTTCACTACTTACTCTGGCCCGGAATTTTCACCCTGCGCTCCTCGGCTACTTGCTGGGCCAGCTCGTAGCCGGCGTCGGCGTGGCGGAAGATACCCATGCCGGGGTCGGTGGTGAGCACGCGGCGCAGGCGCTCGGCTTTTTCGGGGGTGCCGGTGGCTACTATCACCATGCCGGCGTGGGTGCTGTTGCCGATGCCCACGCCACCGCCGTTGTGTAGGCTCACCCAGTCGGCGCCGGAGGCGCAGTTGGCCAGGGCGTTGAGCAGAGGCCAGTCGGCTACGGCGTCGGAGCCGTCCTGCATGCCTTCGGTTTCGCGGTTGGGCGAGGCCACGGAGCCGCAGTCGAGGTGGTCGCGGCCGATGACGATGGGGGCCGAGACTTCGCCGCGGGCCACCAGGTCGTTGATGACCAGGCCGAACTTCTCTCGCTCGCCGTAACCCAGCCAGCACACGCGGGCCGGTAGGCCAATGAAGGGTACTTTGGCCTGGGCCTTTTCAATCCAGCGGCGCAGTAGTTGGTTGTCGGGGAAGGTTTCGAGCAGGGCGCGGTCGATGCGCAGAATGTCCTGCGGGTCGCCGGAGAGGGCGGCCCAGCGGAATGGGCCTTTGCCCTCGCAGAACAGCGGCCGGATGTAGCCGGGCACGAAGCCGGGGTACAGGAACTGCCCGTGCTCGTCGCGCACCTGTAGGCCACCTTTCTCGGCCTGTCCGCGCAGATTGTTGCCGTAGTCGAGGGCCACGCTGCCGGCGGCCTGCATGTCCAGTATGGCCTGGCAGTGCTTCACGATGGAGGCCAGCGCCCGGCGCTTGAACTCCTCGGGGTTCTCCTTGCGCAGCTGCAGCACCTCCGCAATACCGCCCTCGGGAATGTAGTCCATCAGGTCGTGAGCCGAGGTTTGGTCCGTGACGATGTCAGCCATATAGCCCCGCTGCAGCAGTTCGGACAACACGGTGGCGGCGTTACCGGTCAGGCCGATGCTCCAGCCCTGGCGCACCTGCTTGTACTGCTCCATCAGCTCCAGGGCGTGGTCCAGGTCGCGGGCCTGCTCGTCGAGGTAGCCTTCCTGCACCTTCTGCTTCACGCGGGCATCAATGGGCTCTATCACTAGGCACACGCCATCGTTCATGGTTACGGCCAGGGGCTGGGCGCCGCTCATGCCGCCCAGGCCCGCCGTGATGGTTACGGTGCCAGCCAGTGTGCCCGAGAAGTGCTTATCGGCTACGGCGGCGAAGGTTTCGTAGGTGCCCTGCAAAATGCCCTGGGTAGCAATGTAAATCCAGGAGCCGGCTGTCATTTGCCCGTACATCATCAGGCCTAGGCGGTCCAGCTCATCGAAGTACTCCTGGGTGCTCCAGGCGGGCACTAGGTTGCTGTTGGCAATGAGCACCCGCGGGGCGTGGGCCCAGGTCCGAATCACGCCCACCGCTTTGCCCGACTGCACCAGCATGGTTTCGTCGGCTTCCAGGTTCTTGAGGGTGCTTACTATGGTCTGGTACTCCTTCCAGTTGCGGGCGGCCCGGCCAGCGCCCCCGTACACAATCAGCTCATCATACACCAGGCTCACGGCCGGGTCGAGGTTGTTCTCCAGCATGCGCAGGGCCGCCTCGGCCTCCCAGGTCTTGCAGCGCAGAGTGGTGCCGTGCTGGGCGCTCACCATTTCCGTGGGCTTGTACTCGTAGTACATGGGGCGAACCGCACTCGCGCGGTCACCTTTCAAGGCGGGAGTACCAGACGATTGCTGTTCCTGGGTATTAACGTCGTCGGATTGGCTAGTGGCTTCTAAGTTTAGCTCGGGAGTAGCGGTTGGGGCGGGCACGTGCGACATGGTGGGAAGGAGTCAGGGTGGAGTGGCAAGTTATTGATTTTGCACAGGGTCCAACGCCTGTTTTTCGGGTCTGCGTAGTCCTAGCGGGTCACTAGAATAAGCGCACTTGTAGCCCAACTGCTCATTGGCTGAGGCTAGGCAACGAGTAAAGCGCCCCCTCTACGAAAGCCTACTCCTTGCTCCTGCCCGTGCATCGCCCCAGCAAACAAATCACAGCTGTAGGCCACTCCATTGACGGCACCTGTTAGTGAGTTTGCTCACTGAAATAATACTTTTCAGCGCAAGACAGGCCTACATACCTCTACGTGAAGCTCAACTAATAAACACAGAATGAAGCACAACAACTTCGTTAATAAACTTCGTTTGCAAGCTGAACAACTATTAAAATACCAAGATTTTTTTACTCAAAATATGGTTACCTATTCCCAATTCAGAGTATAAAGCCATGATTCTGGGTCGACATGTTCCCGAATCGACTCTGATCCTCTCCATTCATTTAATCCACCAACACCATGAAAAAGACATTGTTTCTCGCCCTAGCGGCGGCTTCGTTTACTTTCGCCTCCTGCGGCGGCAATCAGCAAGAAAGCGGTGCCAGCGGCTCTGGCGGCGGTTCGGGCTCCGGCTCCGGTACTGAAAGCAGCTCTGGGTCTTCTGGCTCGGGCTCCGGCTCAATGGACGCTTCCGGTAGTGGCGGCGGCAGCATGAGCAGCGATACCAGCTCCATGGGCGTAGGCTCGGGTGGTGGCGGCACTACTAGCAATGGCGACCAAAGCGCAGGCGGCACTACGGGTGGTTCAACCGGCGGCTCCACGGCTGGTGGCTCTACTGCCGGTGGTAGCACAGCGGGCGGCTCTACTGCGGGCGGCAGCACCACCGGTGGTGGCTCTACGGCTGGCGGAAGCACGGCGGGTGGCTCAACTGGCGGTGGCAGCACTGCCGGCGGTGGTAGCACTACGGGCCGCTAAGCCAAGCTCGTTTCATAACTTCATACAAAAAGCCTCTTCAGTTACTGAAGAGGCTTTTTGTATGGGGCAAACTATGAGCGGCCCAGCTCACTAGCATACTGCTCATAGTTTGCCCTCACAACGATGCTCTGCGGGTATCTCACCTAGGCCTGTTCACCGGAATACACTGATGGCTTTAAGCTGAACCGTATAAAAAAACCAAGATTTTATTAATCAAATCCGGGTTACCCTTTCCCACTTCCAGTATGAAGTGAGATTCTCAGCCAACCATCGGCGAGTATTTCCTTTAAAATCCAACCATATCCAACCTACACCATGAAAAAAGTTCTGTTTTTAGCTCTGGCTGCGGCCTCCTTCTCTTTCGCCTCTTGCGGCGGCAACAACGCTGGCGAAGGCAGCGAAGCCGGCGCAGGCTCTGAGTCGTCATCGTCGTCTACTACTGAAACCACTATGAGCACCGACACCACGATGAGCGGTGATGGCGCTGCTAGCAGCGACATGGGTGCTGGCTCTACGGCTGGCGGCGGCGCTAGCACGGGCAGCACCGGCAGCACCGGCTCTACCACGGGTGGCTCTACTTCGGGCAGCACCACGTCGGGTGGCTCTACCGCTGGTGGCTCTACGGCTAGCACCACTACGGGCGGCACCACGGGCAGCACGGCTGGCGGTACTACCGCTGGTACTACGGCCGGTGGCTCTACTGCTGGCGGCTCGACCGCAGGCGGCAGCACGGCTGGTGGCACCACGGCTCAGTAAGCTCCTTTAGCTTTCTAACCCTGTACAAAAAGCCTCTCCTTCTGGAGGGGCTTTTTGCGTTTCTGCCCTACTCCTACTTTTGGCAAGCCAATAGTTTTCCTTGGTAGCATCAGCCCTAAACGGCAAATCTGCGTACTCCTTGCTACACTTAACCGACTGACGAGTATGAACCAAGTAGCCGCTGGCGTGACCCAGCTTCAGATCCAACGCTTTGTCAACGTGTACTTCGTGGAAACCGGCACGCCCGGCGAATGGGTGCTGGTGGATACTGGCCTACCCGGCTCTGAGAAAGACATTATTGCTACCGCCGACAAGCTATTCTACCCTGGCACCCACCCCGAGGCTATTATCCTGACCCACGGCCACATGGACCATTCCGGCTCGGCGCAGGCTCTGGCTGAGCACTGGAAGGTGCCCGTGTTGGCTCATCCGCTGGAAATGCCTTACCTGACGGCCCGCGCCGTGTATCCACCCGCCGACCCTACCGTGCAGGGTGGCGGCTCGCTGGCCTTCGTAGCGCGGTTCTTCCCGCCCCAATCGTTCCAGCTCTCCGACTTTGTGCAGCCCCTGCCGGGCAACGATACCGACCCGCCCTTCCTGCCCGACTGGCAATGGATTCATGTACCAGGCCACGCGCCCGGCCAGATTGCCCTGTTCCGCGAGAAAGACCGCACGCTCATTGGCGCCGATGCCTTCGCTACGGCCAACCATGAGTCGGTGCCCCAGCTGCTGCTGCAGGTGCCCAAAATTAGCGTGGCAGGCGCGCCATTTAACTACAACTGGCAGCAGGTGAAAGAATCGGTGCAGAAGCTGGCGGCTCTCCAGCCTCAGGCAGTTGGCTGCGGCCACGGACCGGTCATTCAGGGTGCCGAAGCAGCGGCTGGCCTACAGCGCCTAGCCGATGAGTTTCCCATGCCCACTTCGGGCCGCTACGTACAAGACCCCGCCTGCCTCGATGAGAATGGTGTGGTCTACCTGCCGCCCGCTCCCTCCGACCCCATCCGGACCAAGCTGGCTATTGCGGGCGTAAGCTTGGGTGCCTTGGTAGGCGCTGCCTTGCTGATCAAAAAGCAGCAGAAGAAGAAGCAAAACGAGTACCCCAAGAAGTATCCCGATCCAGAGCGCATTTACCGCACCGGCGAAAAGCCGTTTGTGCACGGCCGCGAAGTAGTAGTTCCCGGCAACTACGGCCGGTAACGTAACAAGGCCCGTGCTTGCGCACGGGCCTTATTGCTTTTATGCAGGTAGGTTTCTTGTGCTGATGAGCAGCTTTACCGCGGGTGTTTGGGGGCTTGCTTCTACTGGCCTAGGCCTGTTTGCGGGCCGCTAGCCCCGTGAGGTAGGCTGTGATAATGGTAGCCGCCAAGCGGGCGGTCTGGTTGTCGCGGTCGAAGATGGGATTGAACTCCACTACCTCAAACAGCTGCACCCGCTCGCTGCGCCCAGCCAGGAAAGCAGCCTCAGTAGCTTGACGCGGCGTGAAGCCGTCTGCACTCGGTGCCGACACGGCCGGCGCATACGCTTCGGCGCAACCATCCATATCAAAACTAACAAAGGCGGGGCCTTCTAAGCGGCGTAGAGCCCGGTTCATGTATTCGGGCATACCATCGGCCTGCACGTGGGCCAAGGGTACAATATGGGCGCCTTGCTGGTGCAGGAAGTCAATATCTTCCCAGGTGTTGAGGTTAGAATGCAGCCCGATTTCGGTGAACCGCTCCCCGGTTAGGAAGCCTTCGCGCAGCAGCTTACCGAAGGGGGTGCCGCTACTGATTATGTCTGGCTTGTCTTTCACATCGGCGTGAGCATCGAGGTTGATACCACTAACGGCCTGGCCAGTATGCGCATCAAACAGGCCGCGCACGGTGCTGTAGGTGCCATCGTGGGAGCCACCCAGCACTATTACTCTCGGGTACTGGCCTAGGAGCCGGGCTAGCTCCTGCCGAATGGTTTGGTGATTGTGCGGATGTTCAGGGTGGCCTAGCGAGAGGTTGCCGGCATCGGCAATGCGCAGGCCATCGAGGCGCACATTGTGCTCTAGGTTGTAGGTTTTGTGGTAGCGGCGCAACTCCCGCCGAATGGCATCGGGGGCACCGGCCGCGCCCGCCCGGCCGCCCTCCAGCACCGTTCCGAAGTCGAGGGGCAGGCCTACCAGACACACGTCTGCTTCTGGTAGCTCAGTCGCCGGCAGAATCAGTTCTCTTAGAAAAGTAGCCATTGCTGTGGTTGGGTTGCTAGGCCCGAAATGTAGCAGATTCTGGCACCAAGCTTACTGTTTGTAGTAGATAGCGTGTAGAGTACCCTGGCAGGTCACCCATTCTAGCCGCTTCAGGCTATAGCTCGTCATGCTGCACTTGCCGAAGCATCTCTACCACCAGCCAACTGGCCTACCAATGAAGCGGTGCAGGCTCTTTGACTTCGCTCAGCGTAACGCCCACTTTGCCATTGCGGGCGGCTGCATTCGGAGTGGCCTACTGCGGCAAGTTGTACCTTGCAGCATGATACTTCGCGTTTTTTTACTAGCCCTTACTCTAAGTATTGCAACGCCGGCAGCGTGGGCGCAACGGCCAACAAAGTCGGTACCTAAGCTGGCTACTTCCTTCTTTACCACCTACAGCTACCTCTCCTACTCCATCCTCGACAAAGGTACTAGCCCTGAGCCAATGGCTGCCCAGGGCGTGGGCGGCACCCTTACCCTCCGCCCCAATGGCACCTACCAGAAGCGCCTGACGCTGTCTGCCAACGGTGGCGTTATGAACTTCGATCAGGATGGCCGCTTCACCTTCACCGGCGACCGTATCTCCTTCTCCTACACCGATAAGAAAGGGCAGCCGCGCACTGATCAGGGCCGCTTTCAACTGCGCAATGGCCTCCTGACGCTCACTATTGATGGCTACCCTGCCGGCAACAAAAGCATTTACACTTTGCGGCAGCAGTAACCCTGCCGCGCGAATACCCGGGTGCTGTATCAGGTGCTAGGCTCGCCTGTTGCTAGGCTTCGTTTGGGGAGATGCAGGGGGGCTAGCTGGGGCCGGCCCGCGTGTGCCGGGGCTCCGGCAAAAGGAAGTGTTACTCATTTCCTTGAGTTGATTAGCCCGTATAGCTGTGACAAAAAGCTGGTCACTGGCACCTTGCTGGCGGGCACATAATTAGAGGCCATCGGCCAATTTATATGCTTTACCCTACCTTCACCCGCCCGTAATGGCCTAACTACCGCCCTCAGCCCCATTCCCTGCCGCCCATGTTATCCAACATTATCTTCTATTCCCTGGATAAAGCTATCCGCCAATACCGCCGGTTTGCTCAAGCTAACATAGATAAGGCCGGGGTTGACATCACTGTTGACCAGTGGCTGGTGCTGCGCGTGCTGGAAGAGCACGATGATTTAACCCAGACTGAGATTGCCGAACGGGTATTTAAGGATCAGGCCTCCGTGGCCCGTATTCTCGCCTTGCTACTTCGGCGGGGCCTACTCGACTCAGAGCCCCAACCCAACGATGGGCGGCGCAGCCGCTTGCGGGTATCGCAGGCTGGGGAAGCTGCCTTGGCGGCCGTGCACCCCGTTGTGCTTAATAACCGTGCTATTGCCCTAGATGGTCTCAGCGAAACCGACCTCGACCACTTGCGTCAGGCTCTGGAACGCATCTACCGCAATTGCTCATCGGGCCCAGCCGAGGATTTCCCTACTGAAACCGAGGCTTAACCCACCTCTGTCCTCTCTAGGCCACTACCTACAGTAGTAACTGGCCGCTAACCAGATGGACTGGCAACTGGAACGGCTGCTATACTCTGTGGTGCGGGCACTCTGGTTGCGGTTCACACGTGAAGGGGGGCTATCCTTCTTTGCGGGAGTGCGAAATATTGCTGCTGTAGTACTCTGGTGGCCTAGGCGTAACGTAACAATACAGTTTCTTTCTTGGGGAGCAGCGCACAATGGTGCAGCTCTGAAAGTACTTATGGCTTTGCTGCTTTCACAAAGATCATAGTGCCGAGGTAAGGCCCCTTCTCACCTACTGCCATCGAACTTTGTAACGTATACCCCTGGGCATACAGGTCGGCTATGACCTTTCGATACGTCACTAAGTAGTCCTCGTATTTCACTCTCATGACTTCTGGGGCACCCGTATCTCGCACAATGACGATTTGCGGCTTGCCAATCCCATTTTCATAGGTACGGACTAGTACTACACTAGGCTCTTCGGCCACGGCCAGCACGGGGGAGCTGCCCAATACCAGCAAGCACCCCACGATGCACAATATTTTTTTCATAGCGCTTAGTTACGGGCAGGGGCCTTCACGAAAATCAGGGTATGCAAGTTTGAATTCTCTCCTTGTATTCCTTCCAAGCCTTGCTGCAGTATGTATCCCTGCGCGTATAGCTTCGCGATAAGCTCTTGATAGCCAATGGCTGCTGCAGTCAGGTCTTTCTGCCTAATACCGCTGTCAAACTTGTAGAACTCAGGTTGGCCCGTGCCACGCACCACGGTGACCTCCACTGTAGCTCTGCTCTCATAGATGCGCACTACCACCACGCTGGGGTCTTCGGACACGGCCAATACGGGTGAGCTGCTCAGCACCAGCAGGCAGCCTAACATATAGAATAGCTTCTTCATAGGCTGTGAATATAGCTGCCCAACCTTACCAAGCTGCATTTTTCATAGTATGCCTTGGCCTAGCAGGCTTGGGATTCGGCCTAGGCCAGTAGATTGCGCCCCGCCGGGCTTTCTGCTAACTTGCAGCCCCTTTCGGCCCCACCCGCGCCGGACGAACATTCACAATTTCACAACTTCACAAATTCACCATAGATGGGACGCGCATTTGAATTCCGCAAAGGCCGCAAAATGAAGCGCTGGGACCGGATGTCCAAAGACTTTACCCGCATCGGCCGCGAAATCGTGATGGCCGTGAAGGAATCGGGCTCCAACCCCGATACTAACTCCCGCCTGCGCACTGCCATTCAGAACGCCAAGGGTGTAAACATGCCCAAAGACCGCGTGGAAGCGGCCATTAAGCGCGCCAGCTCCCGCGAGGAGAAAGACTACCAAGAAGTAGTATATGAGGGCTACGCCCCTCATGGTGTGGCCGTAGTTATCGAAACCGCCACCGACAACCCCACCCGCACTGTGGCCAACGTGCGCATGTACTTCAACCGTGGCAACGGCGCCCTGGGCACCGCTGGCTCCTCTGACTACACCTTCACCCGCAAAGGCGTGTTCAAGCTAGCCGCCGAAGGCCTCGACCTCGACGAGCTGGAGCTAGAACTAATTGACGCTGGCGCCGAAGACGTGTACGCCGACCAGGAGGAAGACGAGCACGGCAACGTGAAGGAGTACATTGTGGTGGAAACTGCCTTCACCGACTTCGGCCAGATGCAGAAAGCCCTGGAAGAAAAGCAGCTGAACGTAGTATCGGCCCAGCTCCAGCGCGTGCCCAACACCACCGTGCACCTCGAAGGCGACCAGCTGGAAGAAGTAATGAACCTAATCGAGAAGTTCGAGGACGACGACGACGTACAGGCCGTGTATCATACGCTCGGCTAGGCCTCGGCCACATAAAGCCTTAACGCAACGGGCCGCTCCACTATGGGGCGGCCCGTTTTGTTGCAGGACAAGCCGGGAGACCATTAGCTTTACCCTCCAGTATCTCTTGTATATCTACGGCTTCATACTTCTAGGCTCTCCATGAGAAAACTTCTTACGCTAGCGCTACTCCTGTACGCTTTTGTTGCCACCGCCCAGCAGGCTGAATTAGCGGCTTTGCTACAAAGGGAGAAGGTGACGGGCATCCAACTCGTGTATAGCCGCAAAGGCGAAACAACCCAGTACAGCCTAGGAACGCGACAAGCCGGCACTACACAAGCCGTAGATGCCAACACCATTTTCCAGGCCGCTTCTTTGGGCAAGGTGGTACTGGCCTACACTGCCCTACGCCTCCACGACCAGGGCCTTCTCGATCTGGACAAGCCGCTGCTGAACTACTACCCCTACCCTCGGCTGCAAAGCGAGCCGAGGGCCAACCAAATCACGGCCCGAATGGTGCTAGGCCACACCGCAGGCCTGCCCAACTGGACCGGTTATCCCCTAGCCGAAAGCTGGAAAACCTCTCCGCTGACGCTGAAATTCACTCCCGACAGTTGCTGGAGCTACTCAGGGGAAGGGTATGTGTTTCTGCAGAAAACTCTAGAGCATCTCACCAGCAAATCACTGGATCAACTGGCCCAGCAAGAGGTTTTTGGCCCCTTAAAGATGAAATATAGCAGCTTTACCTGGCAGGCACGCTTTGACCAAAATGCGGCTTTTGGCCACGATAAAGCCGGAAAACCCACTGATGTCAAGCGTTTCAAAGAGGCCAATAGTGGCTTTAGTCTGCTTACTACCGCTACCGACTACCACCGGTTTCTGCAGGCGCTCCTGACAGGCAAAGGCCTGCGCCCGGCCACCGCCAAGCTACTCACTACGCCCGCCAACGCGGCCACCCGCTGCACCACTCCCCTCACCCCCACCGATGCCAACATTGCCTGGGCCTGCGGCGTGGGCCTAGCCACCACCAGCCATGGCCCCGCCCTGTGGCACTGGGGCGACAACGGCGACTTCCGCGGTTTCTTCATGCTTTTCCCCGAAACCCAGGAGACGCTGCTGTTTCTCACCAACAGCGCCAACGGCCTCCGGCTTACGGATGATGTCCTAGGCCTGTTTGTGGGGAGCGGTCAGTACCAAGCGATGCACTGGCTGGAGGAGGAAAAATAGCTAGTATCACAACTGCCAGTACCGCCCCAACTGTGCCATGAGCAGTAGGCCTAGCCACGCAGCAATAGGCCATATATTGGAGATAAGCACATGGTTCTATTATACAGCAGGCTGCTCTAATATGGGCGGCCTGCGGTGTTATAGTCCTATTCCAAGCCTTTCAACAAGCATGCAACCTCTCGCCTTACGGGCTGCTCCTGATCATAGCATACAGCAAACCCTACTGTGCTCTCTATTCCCCGCCTCCTTGTTGCTACTATACCTATGAAAAATCTACTACTCCTTGCCGTTGGGTTACTAGCTACCCTAAGTAGCTGTAAGAAGGATGCCGATTTACATCAATCACCTGAGTTGGCATCGGGCTCACTGCCATTTGAAAGTGCTCGGTTAAAAATTACTGTAGCAGGCACTAGCCTCCCATCCAATACGCTCGATATCTTTTTCGTCAACGAAACGACTGGCCTAGCTACTACCTACGACGGCAAAATCTACCGTACCACTGATCAGGGAGCGAATTGGTCGGCGCAATACACCCCAGCACTAGCCGATCAGCCGCTGTATCAGCTTCTGTTTACGGATCAGCAGCTCGGATATGCTGTAGGAGGCAAGAGCAGTTGCGGCGGTACCGGGTGCGTGCCGCCCGGCGGCATAGTTCTGAAAACCGATGACGGTGGCTCTACCTGGCGGAAGGTATACACAGGCAGCCAAAACGAAATAGTCTCGATTGCGGCGAACAAGAACGGGAGCTTATTTATCGCGGCGAATGGTTTCCCGGCGGGGCTCTTCCGTAGTACCGATGCTGGCGCCAGCTGGCAACTGGTTACAACCGCTGGCAATTCCTTTTCTAAAATTGTATTTACTGATAACGCAGGCTTCTATACGGGAGGCGGTGCCCAGATTGTGAAGAGCACCGATGCTGGCGCAACGTGGCCCTCGAAAACTGTGGTCAGCTACAACTATGTCAATGACCTGGCCTTTTCCAATGAAAGGGGCTATTACGTACTGGGCTACAGTCAGGCGTTTACCACTAGTAACGCCGGAACATCTTGGCAGCAAGTGCAGAGCCCCCTCACGTCTATTTCCAAAGTCAGCGCCCTAACCCCTTCCTCTGCTTTGCTATGGGGTGGCGGACACTCTACCGGCGGCGAATACCCTATTCAATACGCGGCAGTTGGGCAAACCACCGATGGTGGTAAAACCTGGACCGGCACGGAGTTCCCAGGGACTACGCGTGTATCAACGGCGTATTTCTACACCCCTAAGCAAGGCTACGCTGTGGCCGGCAACACGCTGCTAAAAGTCACGGTGAAGTAAGAAGTGCTTAGCTTCTAGCCCACTTTCAGCCCTTAATGCCTGCTCGTACCACTCAAGGTTATCTTTGTGCGCCTATGCTGCGTATCTGAGACGCTACTTTTTGGCGTCAACCAACTGTTTTTGTCCCATGCCCATCTCTTATAGAACTCTCTTTCTCCTAGAAGCTGATGCTTTTTCCCTTGTAGAAATTAAGCTGCTGGATGTGCAGAGCGATGACCCCGCTGAGGTATACTTCTGGCTGCAGTTTGAGAAGGCGAATCACACGCTACATAAGCTAGACTTTTTGTCGATGAACAAAGACGGCGAAGAGCAGCAACGGGAGTTCCGGCAGGGCAAGCTACAGTTCAACCAAACCAGCGGCACCTATACTCCTGCTGAGGCGGCCGAGCCTGTAGCGCTTGAGCCCCAGGGCACTGCCCAACTGCCCGCCGAGCTGGATGACGCTATTCAGCGGTATTTTATCTCGGGTTAATTGCTAGAGGCTGACAGCAGTTCTTGTACATAGCTACTGGTCTCCACTTACTTCTGGCGTATCTTTGCGGCCCGCCGGCACCTTCTGGGCCGGCGGGCTGTTGTTTTCTTCGCTTAGCATACTCACCTCATGGCAACCCGTCTCAATAAATACATCAGTGAAAGTGGCGTCTGCTCCCGCCGGGAGGCCGACCGCCACATCGAGCAGGGCAACGTGTTCGTGAATGGCAAGCGCGCCGGCATCGGCGACCAGGTAACCAGCAAAGACCGCGTGGTGGTAAACGGCAACCTCATCGAGCCCCGCGCCGAGGAAGATGCCGTGTACATTGCCTACAACAAGCCCCCGGGCATTATCACTACCACCGATACTGGCATCAAGGACAATATCATCCGGGCCATTAAGCACTCGGTGCGCATCTTCCCCATCGGCCGCCTCGATAAGGACTCGCAGGGTCTGATTCTGCTGACCAGCAACGGCGACATCGTCAATAAAATCCTGCGGGCCGGCAACAACCACGAGAAGGAGTACATCGTGATGGTGGACAAACCCATCAACGAGCAGTTCATTGAGGCCATGGCCAACGGCGTGCCCCTGGGTGGTGTAATGACCAAGCCCTGCAAGGTGACCAAGGAAACGCCCTACATCTTCCGGATTATTCTGGTGCAGGGCCTCAACCGCCAGATCCGCCGGATGTGCGAATACTTTGGCTACGAGGTAGTGCAGCTAGAGCGCATTCGCGTGATGAACATCAACGTGAAGGGCCTAGGCGTGGGCGAATGGCGCGAGCTGAAGGAGAAGGAGCTGAAAGTCCTGTTCGAGATGATCAAGGACTCGGCCGGCACTGATGATGGCTCGGGTTCACGCCGCCGCAAGCGCCCTTCCACCGCCGAGTTCTGGGCCGAGCGCCCCACCCGCAAATCCTCCGCGCCGCTGGCGGGCGTGGCTCCTGGCCAGCCTAAACCCGCTGGTGCCTGGGTAGAGAAGCCCACCAGCAAGCGTGCTGTGGGCCGCGCCGCTAAGAAACCCGCTGCCCCCGCACCTTCCGAAACGCCCGAGTGGCCTACGGGACCCGGACGCCCACCCGGCCCCGCCACGGGCATCCGGCCCGATGGCCCTGGCTTTGGCAAGTCTAGCCGGCCGGCCGGGGCCCGCCCCGCTGCCGCTAGCACTCGCCCGCGCGGTGCAGCCGCTGGCAAAGGCCCCAAAGGACCAGCTGGTCCACCCAAGGGCAAAACCAGCACCCGCGGTACCCGCGGTGCAAGTCGGCCCGGCAAACGCTCCTAGATCACTACCCTGCTACGTAGCGGGCCGCTCCAACTGGAGCGGCCCGTTTTTTTGTGCTTAACGCCCTAGTATAAAGTCTAATTTTTGCACTAACCACGTTTTAAATATTCTTAATGTTTGGCACACCGCGAGAAGCAATAAATGCTTTTATAGTCTATTTACGCATATTTTCAATCCTGTTCAGCATTGCATTTTGTTCAACTAGTAGAGCATCAGTAGTAGAAGTAAAAAGTCTGACATTTACAGTTTCTGACTTTCGCTTGCCATCAAAACCCGGCATCCTTGCATCATCCAAACCGGGACACACTTTCCTAGGCCAGTAACATGTGGGGCTGGGGGCAACAGAGAGGTACTCTGCCGCCATAGTGCACTTCCCCGCGTTTGGAACACCTGATGCGGAAAACATCCAATGCCTTCGTTGCAGCTTCTTGGTTTGCTTTGCTGACCGGTATGGTGGCCTACATCGTAGGCCTGTGGAATGCCTCTATGCTTCTCAATGAGAAGGGGTACTACTTTGCCATATTGCTCTATGGCCTGTTTAGCGCGGTTTCGTTGCAAAAGAGCGTGCGCGACCAACTGGAAGGCGTACCCGTAACGGGCATTTATTACGGCTTGTGCTGGTTTGCCACGCTGTCGGCAGTGCTGCTGCTGGCGGTAGGCCTCTGGAATGCGAATCTGTTGCTGAGCGAGAAAGGCTTCTACGCCATGTCGTTTATGCTAGGCCTGTTTGGGGCCATTGCCGTGCAGAAAAACACGCGCGACAACCGTAGCACCGAGCCCAGCAATCCAGCAGTTACGCAGGACGTGCGGGTCTCCAGCATGGCTGATTAAGCCTGCTCAGCACCACCCACCACGACTCCTAATGCTATCTTGCCGCCACGGGTACACTAAAGGTCCTGTTTGCTGCTGATGAACTTAAGCGAGAAGGAGAAAATGCTGGCGGGTGAGCTGTATCAAGCCAACGACGCTCAGTTGGTAGCCGAACGCCTACGTGCCAAGGAGTTGTGCCACCGCTATAACCAGGAGCCGGTGCACCTGAATAAGCAGGTACTAGCCGAATTGCTGGGCTATGAAACGGATGCCCACTTAGAAGCCCCGTTGCGCTGCGACTACGGCTACAACATTCGCCTAGGCCGCAATGTGTACGCTAACTATAACTTCACCATCCTCGACTGCGCCCCCATCTCCATTGGCGACAACGTGTTCATTGCTCCCAACGTGCTGCTTACCACGGCCGGGCACCCCGTAGAGGTTGGCCCCCGCGTTGCCGGTTGGGAATTTGCCAAGCCCATTACGATTGGCGATAATGTGTGGCTGGGCGCGGGTGTGCTGGTAATGCCTGGCGTGAGCATTGGGGCGGGCACCACCATTGGGGCCGGCAGCGTAGTTACGCGCGATATTCCGGCGGGCGTGGTAGCCGTGGGTAACCCGTGCCGCGTGATTCGGCAGGTAGAGGCTTAGCGAAAACCCGCTTCTCATGTATCTTGCAGCCCGCGGCGGAGCTTTGGCTACCAGCGGACGGTTGTTTTCAGCCGCCACCCTAACCAAAAACCCAGAAACGACTTCCTCCCCACCCCATGATTCGCACCGACTGGACCCTCGACGAAGTAAAAGCTATCTATAACCTGCCCGTACTGGAGCTGGTGACCAAAGCGGCAGCCATTCATGCCGAAACCCAGGCTACCGGCGAAGTACAAGTGTGCACCCTGCTGAGCGTAAAAACCGGTGGTTGCCCTGAGGACTGCGCCTATTGCCCCCAAGCCGCCCGCTACCACACCGGCGTGCAAGCCCACAAGCTTCTCCCCGATGCCGAAGTACTGGCCTCAGCTCAGCGCGCCAAAGACTCGGGTAGCACCCGCTTCTGCATGGGCGCTGCCTGGCGCGAAATCCGCGACAACAAAGACTTCGACCGCGTGCTCGGCATGGTAGAGCAAGTGAACGGGCTAGGCCTTGAAGTGTGCTGCACCCTGGGCATGCTGAATGAGTACCAGGCTGAGCGCCTCAAGCAGGCCGGCCTCTACGCCTACAACCACAACCTCGACACCAGCGCCGAGCACTACTCCGAAATCATCACTACCCGCACCTACGACGACCGCCTGAACACGCTGGAGCACGTGCGCAAAGCCGGCATCTCGGTGTGCTCGGGTGGCATTATTGGCCTGGGCGAAACCGATGAGGACCGCATTGCCATGCTGCACACCCTGGCTACCCTGCCCGCCCACCCCGAGAGCGTGCCTGTAAACGCCCTGGTACCCGTAGAAGGCACCCCCCTGGCCGACCAGCCTCGCGTGAGCGTATGGGAGATGCTGCGCATGATTGGTACCGCCCGCATTCTCATGCCCCACACGATGGTACGCCTCTCGGCCGGCCGCCAAGAAATGCCCGTAACGGAGCAGGCCCTGTGCTTCCTGGCCGGCGCCAACTCCATCTTCTCCGGCGAGAAGCTCCTGACCACCCCGAACCCCGATTTCGACGCGGACAAGCAGATGTTTGCTCTACTCGGCCTCACCCCCCGCAAGTCGTTTAAAGACGTGCCGGAAGGTGCTATGGTGTTGGGTAAGGAAGCCGCAACAGTAGTAGCTTAGTGTATTGTTAAAACCAGTTCCCCTCCTCGGATGAAGAGGGGCTAGAGGTGGTTGAAAAACTAGAGGTAGAAACTAACACTAGTTGTCGCTCTAGGCCAGTCTACCACCCCTAGCCCTTCTCATGCGAGGAGGGGAACTGGTTTTAGCCTAGTTCCTTCTCTATGCCCTCTTCCTCCCTACTTCATCAGCGCTTGGCCCAACAGCTAGCCAAACGTGCTGCTGACGGTACCCGGCGCAAACTCACCCTTCCGGCGGTTGGCCTAGTCGATTTCAGCTCCAACGATTACCTGGGCTTAAGTCGGCACCCCGCCGTGCAAGAGGCCTTGCAACAAGCTACTGCCGAAGCGGCCGGCAGCACTGGCTCCCGCTTGCTCACCGGAAACTCAGCAGCGGCCGAAGCACTGGAAGCTCACCTGGCTTCTTTTCATCTCGCTGAGGCGGCCTTGCTGTTTAATTCGGGCTACGCCGCCAATCTGGGCTTCTTCAGCGCCGTGCCGCGCCGCGGCGACACCATTCTGTACGATGAGGCCTCGCACGCTTCCGTGAAAGATGGCATCCGTGGCTCCTTTGCCACCGCCTGGAGCTTCCGGCATAACGATGTGCTGGACTTGGAACGCAAACTGGACCGAGCTACGGGCGCCGTATTTGTGGCAGTAGAAAGCCTGTATTCCATGGACGGCGACATGGCTCCACTGCAGAAGCTAGCGGCAGTGTGCCAAGCTCGTGAGGCCTATTTGGTAGTGGATGAAGCCCATACCAACGGCCTCTATGGCCCCCAGGGAGAGGGCTTAGTTGTTAGTCTAGGCCTAGCAGAATCCGTTTTTGCCCGCATCCTGACGTTTGGCAAAGCCCTCGGCAGCCAGGGGGCCGCCATTGCCGGCTCCGCACTTTTGCGCGACTACCTGCTGAACTTCAGTCGGCCATTTATTTATACTACGGCCTTGCCCCCTCTCACCGTGACTGGCCTAGCAGCCGCCTATGCGTTGCTGCCTGACCTTACGGCAGAACGACAGCAGCTTTTCGCCCTCTCCGATTACTTGAAGGCTCGGCTCAATGCCGTACCTGGCCTACGGGTGCCGCCGGAAAGCCACGTTATTCATCCGGTGTTCTTCACCCAAAACTCCGGCCCCGGCCAGGTGCGCCAGGTAGCCGCCGCTGCCCAAGCCGCCGGCTTCGACGTGCGCGCCATCGTGTCGCCGACGGTGCCGGTGGGTACGGAGCGTCTGCGGCTGATAGTGCACAGCTACAATACCGAGGAGCAGATTGATGCATTGGAAAATATCTTGCGGCTAGCCACTGTAGTATCAAGCTGAGCATCTGTCGTGCTACTCTATCTCCGGCAATTACCTCATTGAGCCTATGACCTTATCAGCCTCAATTGCACAACACCTTCGGGCAGTTTTCTTTGGTGGCAACTGGACGTCAGTGAACCTGAAGGATAGTGTGGCGGACCTGGACTGGCAGCAGGCCACCACTCAATTGTATTCTTTGAATACAATTGCGGGCCTAGTCTACCACATTGGCTACTACGTTGATGCCATAGCGGGCGTGTTGCGCGGAGGTACTCTAGCGGCCAAAGACAAGTACAGCTTCGATGCACCAGCTATTACTTCACAGGCAGACTGGCATCATTTGCTGGAAAAGGTCTGGCATGACGCTGAACACTTAGCAGCTCTGGTAGAGCAACTACCGGATAGCCAGCTCCAACAACTCTTTGTGCAGCCGAAGTATGGCACATACCACCGGAATTTGCACGGCCTTATTGAACACACGCACTATCACTTGGGCCAGATCGTCCTGCTCAGAAAGCTCCTAAACCTTCCATCTGCCGACAACTCAAGGGCGACGATCTAACCTGCTGCACCCCGCCTGTTCTAGGCCCTGAATGAAATGTTTAAGTTAGCGTGAGTAGAAAGTTTGTCCGTTCATCGACGCTTAGACCTGTTTTACCAGCTAACCCTCTGCCCTAGTCTAACCGTTTTACAACGGCTCCTACTGCTTCTTTACCATTCCCCCTTTTGGAACGACTTTTCATTACCGGCATCGGCACCGACGTAGGCAAAACCTTCGTATCGGCCATTCTTACTGAAGCCTTACAAGCCGATTACTGGAAACCCGTGCAAGCTGGACTAGAGCCCAGCACTGATGCCGGCACCGTGCGCAGTTTAGTGCAGAACCCAATCAGCCACTTTTTTCCGGAACGCTACCGGCTGCTGATGCCGGCCTCTCCCCACGCGGCGGCAGCGGCAGAAGGTATTACCATTCAGCTCCAGGATTTTGCGCTTCCTGCTACGCAAAACCACTTGCTGGTAGAAGGTGCGGGTGGCCTACTGGTGCCACTGGCACCCGGCTTGTTGATAGCCGATTTGGTCAAGCACCTTGAGCTAGCGGTTGTGGTAGTATCACGCAACTACCTGGGCAGCATCAACCATACCTTGCTCACCCTCGAAGCCCTGCAAGCTCGGGGCATACGGGTGCGCGGCCTAGTATTTAATGGAGAGCCCAACCCAGCTACTGAGGAGTTTATCAGCCAGCATACCGGCGTGCCGCTCATGCCGCGGGTGCGGCAGGAAGCGGCCATAACGGCGGAAGTGGTAGGCCAGTACGCGCAGGAGTTTCGGGAGTGGTTCGGGCAAGCACCGCTGACGTAACTCGCAATATTTTAGCAGCGGTATTCTTACTATAACCAGAGATATTTGTGGAGAATTACTCCTCAATTATCTCTGGTTTCTTTATGAAATTACTATTTACACTATTATTAACGCTCTGCGCTACTATAGCTCTAGCTCAGCAAGAAAGCGCAATATGGTACCTGGGTAATGGCGTTAAGCTTGATTTCACAGCTTCGCCCCCAGCTGTTTCTGGCACTGGGGGATTAGGCAATAGCCCTCAGGCCACCTATGCTACCGCCCAAGGCAAGCTTGTACTTTATGCTAACACCCAAGGCATATTCAATGGCAGCGGACAATTACTGCGAGATGGCGCTTGGAATTCGTTTCCGGCTTATGCTTGGCATGATATAATAATTGTTCCCAAACCAGGTAGCTCAAGCATATATTACATTTTTTATGTAGGCTATCCGCCTAATGCTGCTCTTTCCCTGTGTCTGGCTACAGTAGATATGGCCGCCGACCAGGGCAAAGGTGCTGTACTGGAGAAAGACCGCATTTTACGCGCAGGGGGCGAAAATATTCTGGCTTCTTCTCAGTGTGCTGACGGATCGTACTGGGTGGTAGGCCAAGTAGATAATTACGAGGATGACCTCTTATCCTACCGAATTACAGCAGCGGGTATTTCTGAACCAGTTGTTTCTAAGCCTGTATCTAGTCGTGGAAGTTGGGCTTATAAATTTTCGCCACGAGGAGATAAAATGGCCTTTAGCTACGATGAATTCCATATTGGTAATAACGTCATACTTAAAACCTGTATAGTCGACTTTGATCAAACTACCGGGCGAATTTCAAACCCCATCCATTTAAATGAGGTGGACGTAGTAGATACGGAGTTCTCAGCCGATGGCAAGAAGCTATATATAGCCCATCCCAACTCCCTAATTCAGTATGACTTAAACAGTTATAACCTGTCGTCAATCCTAAACTCACGACAAGTAATACCTACCGCCTCAACTCGATTTTTAGCTTTGCAACTAGCTTTAAATGAGCAGATCTATGTATTGCAGCGTAATACAGATCCGCTTCCGATAAATTCACCCATAGGGCAACCAATTGGTAGTGCTATAATGGGTACTATACGGTTTCCGGAAAGAGCGGGGCTAGCCTGTGAATTTGAGCAAAACGCCCTTTTTTTAACGGCAAATCCTTTTCCTAAACTGCCTATTTTCCCTACTAATTTGCTGTACAGCCCTCCTGTGAGGCCTGATGCGGGACCCGACCAGCGCGTATGTGGTAGCCAAACAGTGCAACTTGGAGGTAAAAGCCAGCCTGCCTACACGTACACCTGGTCGCCCGCTACCTTCCTAGATAATCCGAATTCACCAAATCCCACGTTCCGCTATACCGGAAGCACCTTAACTGGCCCTACGGAATTTACCTATACGGTCGCGCTGAATGATGGCACCTGCACGCGCAAGGATAACGTAACTATTACAGTGGCACCCGGAATAGAGGCTCCAACCATCCGGGGTAGCCGTTCGGTTTGCCCGGGTGTGACAGCAGTAGACTACCAAGTGCCCCCCGTACCAAACGCAACGTACCGCTGGACGGTAGTAGGGGGCCAAGTGGTGAGCGGACAGGGGACTGCAGCTATCAAAATAAATTGGGGAGCTTCCCGGCCCGATGCCACGGTAACCCTGACAGCGCAAAACCAATTCGGTTGCAGCAGTACTGCTAGTACGTTTTCAGTGCGTATCAATCCAGTTCTGAAGACCGAAACGCCCAACGGGCCTCCTACTGTTTGTTTGAATCAGAAGGACGGAGTAGCCTACGAAGTAATTAACACCAATGGCTCCATCTACACGTGGGCAGCGCAGGGTGGCACAATCAAGCAGGGCCAAGGCACCAATCGAGTAATTGTAGATTGGAGTGGCCTAGGCCAGCACAGTATCTGGATTCGGGAGAAGAGCACTACCGTTGACACCGTGTGCTACGGCGCTTCTGACACGCTCCGCGTGAACGTGTTCCGTGACCCAACCACCATTAGCCTCACTGCCGTTAGTGTTGGTCCCTCCTCTGATAATGAGGCTACTGTAAGCTGGTCGCTGAGCCAGCCGCTAGCCAGTACCCAGCGCATAACAGTCTTGCGCCGCACTGCTGGCGCCAGCGCTTGGCAGGAAGTGGCGCAGGTGCCGGCCACCCCTGCCTCGTACACCGACAAAGGTGTTGCGGCCGATGACTACAATTACGAATACCAGCTCCGCACCCGTAACAACTGCGACGAACCGCTGGAGACTACCCTGCACCGCACCATTCGCTTGGCTGGCGTAGCGCGCCCCATTGATGACAAGCTTGACTTAGCCTGGAACGCCTACACAGGTTGGCCTGCTGCAGATACACGCTATGAACTCTGGCGCAAAGTAGACAAAGAAGAGGCCTACACTTTGCTTCGGCCGCTCGGGTCTGGCAACTTTTCGCTAACTGATCTGGATGCATTGGTGGGCTTCGAGCACCACTATAAAATCAAGGCGTCCTCCACCACTAGCGGGCTAGTGGTGTGGTCGAATGAGCTAGACCTAACGTTCGAGCACCCACTGGTTATCTCTAACATTTTCACGCCTAACGGCGACCATCACAATGACACATTTCGGATACCGAAGCTTGAGCTTTACCCTGAAAACGAGCTCACCGTCTTCAATCGATATGGCAAACAGGTGTTCCACCAGAAAAACTACACTGGCAACTGGTCCGGCTCCGATTTGACGAATGGCGTTTACTATTACCAGCTGTTTTTGAAGCGGTTGAACACCTACCACAAGGGGTGGGTGCAGATAGCTAAGTAAGCAGGAAGAGGCCTGGAGCAGCACGCGCGCACGGGTGCTAGGCCACCTGCCGCCGCTTCGTGCGTTACCTTTGCGGCCCTAGCCTGTTTACCACCCATGCCTACCTCTTCCCTCGCCCGACGGGACCACGCCGTACTGTGGCACCCCTACACCCAAATGCAAACCGCCCCGCTGCCCGTGCCCATTGTGCGCGGCGAAGGCAGCTGGCTCATCGCCGAAGATGGCACCCGCTACCTCGACGGCATTTCCTCGTGGTGGGTAAACCTGCACGGCCACGCCAACGCCCACATTGCGAAGCGCGTGAGCGAGCAGCTGCATACCCTGGAGCACGTACTGTTTGCCGGTTTCACCCACCCAGCCGCTATAGAGCTAGCCGAGCAGCTGCTGGAAATTCTACCTGCTAACCAGGCCCGCGTTTTCTACTCCGATAACGGCTCTACGGCCGTGGAAGTGGCCCTGAAAATGGTGCTGCAGTACTTCCACAACCTGAGCCAGCCGGAGCGCCGCACGTTCATCTGCTTCCGCAACTCCTACCACGGCGACACCTTCGGGGCCATGGCCGTGAGCAGCCGCGGAGCCTTCACCCAGCCGTTTTGGCCCCTGTTGTTTCAGGTAGAGTTCATTGACGTGCCCATACCCGGCCGCGAGGCGGAAGTGCTAGGCCAGCTAGACGTGCTCCTCACTCGCCCCGACGTGGCCGGCTTTATCTTCGAGCCCCTGATGCTGGGCACGGCGGGCATGGTCACCTATTCGCCCGAGGTGCTGGACGAGATGATCCGGCGCTGCCACCAACATGGCGTGCTCTGCATTGCTGATGAGGTAATGACTGGTTTTGGGCGCCTAGGCCACCTGTTTGCCTGCGACTACCTCACGGAACAGCCCGACATCATGTGCTTCTCCAAGGGCCTGACCGGCGGCACTATGGCTATGGGACTCACTACCTGCGCGGCCCCTATTTATGACGCGTTCCTGAGCAGTGAGCTGATGAAGGCCCTCTTCCACGGCCACTCCTACACCGCCAACCCCGTGGCTTGCGCCGCTGCCCTGGCCAGCTTGGAGCTTACCCGCGCCCCCGAGTGCACCGAACAGCGCGCCCGCATAGCAGCGGCCCACACCGCTTTCCGGCAGGAGATTGAAGGTCAGCCGGGCATCCGGGAGGTGCGCCACCTGGGCACGGTGCTGGCCGTAGAGTACGACCCTGGCGAGGATACCAGCTATTTCAGCCGCCTCCGCGACGGGTTTTACCAACTCTCTCTGGAGCACCATGTGGTACTGCGCCCCCTAGGCAACGTGGTATACCTGCTCCCGCCCTACTGCACCACCGATGAGGAGTTGGGCCTGCTCTATACCGTGCTGCGCGCCATGCGCGAGTTGGTGCTCAACTTCGCCCCTGCCTCTTCTCTGCCCGAATACCTGCATGACTAATTCAATTTCGCCCCAGGAGCTTATCGTCATCCGGGGGCGCGGGCGAGTGTCGGCGCTAGGCCAGTCACTGGCTGCTATTGGCACCGCTTCTCCCTTCACCACCCGCCAGCTAGGCCAGTACAGCCTGCCGGTTGCTGCCTTACCCGCCGTAGCCGAAGAAGCGCTGCAGGAGCTCCGCCGCAGCTCGCCGTCGTATCGTCAGCTCGACCGCACCGTGCTGCTAGGTTTGCTCGCCGCCCGGCAGGCTACTGCTGCCGCTGGCTGGACTTCTCCTGGCGAAACTTCACCAACTAACAATCAACTAGCTGTCAGCATGGGCAGTAGCCGGGGCGCTACGGGCCGGCTGGAGGAGTTTCACACTGAGTTCCTACGGGAAGGCTCGGTGCCAGTGGCTGCCTCGCCCCTTACCACTCTGGGCAATGTGGCTAGCTGGGTGGCCTACGATGCGGGCAGCACCGGCGGCGCGAACCTGAGCCACTCCAGCACCTGCAGCAGCGCCTTTCAAGCCCTGGGTAATGCCACGGCGTGGCTGCGGGCAGGCATGGCTACACGGTTTTTAGCCGGTGGCACCGAGGCTCCCCTCACTGATTTTACACTGGCCCAGATGCAGGCTATCGGCATCTACTCCCCCTTTGCCGCCGCAGACTTTCCCTGTCGGCCGGGGGCGGGTAAGCCGTCTACGTTCGTGTTGGGCGAGGGTGCCGCAGTGTTTGCCCTCGAGAAGGTATCGGCTGCCAGCCTAACCAAGCCGGATCATGAGCCAGTAGCAGTGCTGGAAGGCGTAGGATTTGGATTCGAAGCCATTGGCAGCAAAACTGGGCTTTCTGCTGATGGTCAGCATTTTCAGCTAGCCATGCGCAATGCTCTAGGCCAGTCGGGCCGTGAGCTGGTAGACATAGACGCGGTAGTGCTGCACAGCCCCGGCACCCCAGCCGGCGACGCGGCAGAGCGGGCGGCTTTACGGGTGGTGTTTGGGGATGAGTTGCCGCTACTGCTCTCCAACAAGTGGCTGATTGGTCACACGCTGGGAGCTTCCGCCGCGCTCAGCCTCGACTTTGCGCTGCATGTGTTGGAAACCCAGCACTGGCCTACGCCCCCGTTCCCCACCGACTTAGCCCCGGCGCAGAGTGCTAGGCCACTCCGCCGCATCTTGGTGAATGCTGCCGGGTTTGGCGGCAACGCGGCCAGCGCAATCGTTTCGTTGCAGTAGCGGCATTGCCATTTTGCACAGTTGTGGTGCAGTTATTTAGCAGATTATTGAAAGAAATACGATAAAACAGTGCGTATTTACATCGTTAACTGTTTTCACACCTGTGGTGTCCGCAACGGTTATCGCTTGTCTGCGTCTGTACACCGTTTCAACTTCCTTCGTTTCTGCATGCGTCGTTTTACTCCGCTCCTGTTCACGCTAGGCCTCTCGGCTTCGGCTTTCGCCCAAAACCAACCAAGCACTACCCCTGATCCTCTCATCACCAAAATGGTGCAGGATGTGTCGGAGAAGAACCTGCGCGCCGATATTGATAAGCTGGTGAGCTTCGGCACGCGCCACACCTTGTCCGATACCAAGAGCAAAAAGCGTGGCATTGGCGCCTCCCGCAACTGGGTGGAAGACGAGTTTAAAAAGTACAGCAAAGCCAGCGGGGGCCGCCTAAAAGTGGCGCAAGATACCTTCACCATTAAGCCCGACGGCCGCCGCATCAACCGGCCCGTGGTGATGGCCAACGTAATGGCCACCCTCCCCGGCACCGACCCCTCCGATAAGCGCGTGTTCATCGTGAGCGGCCACATCGACTCGCGGGTGTCCGACGTAATGAATGCCACCGCCGATGCCCCCGGCGCCAACGATGACGGCTCCGGCACGGTGGCCGTAATGGAGCTGGCCCGCGTGATGTCGCAGCAGCAGTACCCCGCCACCATCATCTTCGTGGCCGTGCAGGGCGAAGAGCAGGGTCTCTATGGCTCTACCCACCTAGCCAAGCGTGCCAAGGCGGAAGGCTGGAACCTAGTAGCCATGCTCAACAACGACATCATGGGCAACTCCTCGGGCCACGACCCCGAGATGAAGGACGACACCCACCTGCGCGTGTTCAGTGAGGGCGTACCGGCCACCGAAACCGCCGACGAAGCCCGCATACGTCGCACACTTTCCTCCGAAAACGACTCCCCTTCTCGCCAGTTGGCCCGCTACACCCGCTTGGCCTGCAAACAGTACGTGCCCAACCACGAGGTAGTGCTGGAATACCGCCCCGACCGCTTCCTGCGCGGCGGCGACCATACACCCTTCAACCAGCAGGGCTTTTCCGCAGTGCGCTTCTCCGAAATGAACGAGGACTTCCGCCACCAGCACCAGGATTTGCGCACCGAAAATGGCACCGAGTACGGCGACTATGCCAAGTTCATGGACTTTGCCTACCTGCGTAAAAACACCGGTGTAAACCTGGCTACCTTGGCCAGCCTAGCCCTGGCCCCCGCCGCCCCTGAGAATGTAGGCGTACTCACCGCCGAGCTCACGAACCGCACCCAGCTTAAGTGGGAGGCTCCTAAAGCCGGTGAGAAGCCTGCGGGCTACTACGTGCTCATGCGCGAAACCAGCGCCCCTGAGTGGCAGCAGAAGTTCTACGTGACCGATACCAAAGCCGACCTGCCTCATAGCAAGGACAACTTCATCTTCGGAGTGGTATCGGTAGATGCAGAAGGCCATGAGAGCCTACCCGTGATACCAAAGCCGGTACGCTAGCCAGTTATATTATCGAAGCCATCCTGAGCAACACGTTGATAATAAGACGAGTTATTTAGGATGGTTTTTTTTGCCCTATTTCATGATGGAATACCGTTCTACTATTGCCTCTGAACCTTATGAACTCGCTTACCCCTAACGCCATTATAAATTATACTGTACAGCAGCAGCTTTCTACCACTTGGGCCCACCAATGGTTTATAGGTCTATCAGTTGAAGAGCAGAAAAGCACTCTAGTGCTGTTGGATCTCTTTGTGCAGCAAAGCCATCCTACTCCCACTATGGTGCACATGGCCCTAGCAGCTCAACCATCCACACCATTTACCACTCCACTAGCCCTGCTAAAAGCACATCCTCTTAAGGTAGCCCTTACTAAAATACTTACTTTACCCACTCCTGAATACCCAAATGCTTTCAAAGCGCTGCTAGCTGTATTCAGTATTGCAGACACTTACCGTCGTACTTATTTGTGCCAAGGTCAATGCACGCATGATTGGCACAATCTTCCTCCTTTGCTGCCTCAGACGGTTCAGTAGAATACTATTAGCAGAAACTGTACTTTTTCGGTACTATTGGTGAGTTCCTACTCTCCTCCTGCTCGCGTCCTACATGAAGAAGTCTACTCTAGTATTAGCTTTTGCTTTATTCGCAAGCGCTCCGGCTGTCTTAGCCCAATCGGCTTATAAAGTACCCGTAGGCTACACGCTGCAGCGGCCAGAAGATTACGCTGACTATAACAAAGAGGTAGTAGCCACCGTCGACTGGTTGGAGAAAACACCTAGCAACAAGGAAACCGAGAAGCGTAGGGAGGCGACTCGCTTTCTGTTTCAGTGGGTTAGTGGTACGCCCGATGCCTCGGTGCAGCTACAGAAATACGTGGCCGACCTCACGGCCCAGGAGCCGGACTTACTGCTCCTGTTTATGGGTGGCTGGGCCCGGTATCAAATTCAACACCCCGAAGTAAAAGACCCAGTGATATTGAATACCGAAGGCATAAAAACAGTGCTTAAGGGCTACCAGACCGGCGGCACTAAACGCAACAAGCAGCTTGACTCTCTACTGGAGCTGAACGCCAAAGGCACTCTGGCCGACTGGGTTAAAAAGCAGCTGGCAAGCTAGACCATTCGCCACTGAATAGAAATTTTCTGATAGAGGCGCTGGAATTTTTAACATTATCTCCTTACTTGCGGCCGCAAAACCACAGACTGTGTCTGTGGCCACCTTACACTTTTCTTGCTGATGTCAGCTGCTACCTTTTCATCTTGTACCTCACTGCCGCGGGTTGTTGCTCGTGTGGCAGGAGTACGTATGATGATGGGGAAAAAGTGTAAGCAGGTAGCTGGCCTAAACGCCGGCCTGCTGATGGTCAAGAAATCGAAGAAACGCAACCCGATCTGACCGTCGCACCTGTTCGTCGTACCCGAATAAGAATGCAAGCGCCGGTCCTCCCAGGATCGGCGCTTTTTTTCGCCCCACACTACAACTGCCGCAACCTGCGGCTTCCATTTACGCCTCTTCATCTCCAGTTTTTCACCGTTTATGAAAGTTCTAAAGTTTGGCGGCACGTCCGTCGGGTCAGCGCAGCGGATGCGCGAGGTAGCCGAGCTGATTCACGCGCCCCATTTGCAGCGCCGTATTGTGGTACTGTCGGCCATGTCGGGCACTACTAACGCCCTAGTGGAAATAGCTGGTCTGCTGCACACTGGTAACGTGGCGGGCGCCACCGCCAACGTGGAGGCCTTACGTCAGCGCTACCACGCCGTAGCGGAGGAGCTGCTGCCCGATGCCGCCGTTGCCGCCGAAGCCATTGAGCACCTCGACCAGCGCTTCCAGGCTATTCTTGACCTGACGTCTGCGCCCTTCTCGGCGAATGGAGAGCGGGTGATTCTGGCTCAGGGCGAGCTACTGAGCACCCTGCTCGTGCATCGGTACGTTACGCGCATCCTGGGCCGTCCCGCTGTGCTACTGCCAGCTCTGGACTTTATGCGCCTCGATGCCGATGATGAGCCGGATGCTGCTTACATCCGGGAGCACTTAGCCGCTACCCTGGCCCCGTACGCCGCTGAGCAGTTGTTTATTACGCAGGGCTATATCTGCCGCAGTGCTCAGGGCCAAATTGATAACCTCAAGCGCGGTGGCTCCGACTACTCCGCTTCCCTGATTGGGGCCGCTGCCGATGCGGAGGAAATTCAGATCTGGACCGACATTGACGGCCTGCACAACAACGACCCCCGCGTGGTGCAGGGCACGTATCCCATCCGGGAGCTGTCGTTTGATGAAGCGGCGGAGCTGGCCTACTTCGGCGCGAAGATTCTGCACCCCAGCTCGGTGCTGCCCGCCCGTCAGCACGGCATTCCGGTGCGGCTGCTGAACACCATGCAGCCCGATGCGCCCGGCACGCTGATTTCGGCTAAAACTGGAGCCGAAGCCATCAAGGCCGTAGCCGCGAAGGATGGCATTACGGCCATCAACGTGAAGTCGAGCCGGATGCTGCTGGCCCACGGCTTCCTGCGCACCATCTTCGAGGTATTTGAGCGGTACCGCACCTCCATCGACATGATTACGACCTCGGAGGTAGCCGTGTCGCTGACTATTGACGATGCCTCACGCCTGCCCATGATCTTGGATGAGCTACAGCGCTTTGCCAATGTGGAGGTAGATGAGAACCAGACCATCATTTGTTTGGTTGGCAACCTGGAGCAGGATGCCCACGGCGCCGCTAATCAGGCGTTTGCAGCCCTCAAGGACATTGCCGTGCGCATGATCAGCTATGGCGGTTCGCCCAATAACATCAGCATTCTGGTCCACAACAACGACAAAACCCGCGCCCTGCAGGCGCTAAATGCCGGTCTTTTCCAGCGGTAATCTTTCATTCCGATGTCTTTTCAACTTCCGGCGGATTTCCGCTCCCAGCCGACGCCTTTTTACTACTACGACCTCGCCCTGCTAGACCAAACGCTGGCTGCACTGACGGCGGCAGCACGGCCGGGCAACTTCCAGGTGCATTATGCGCTTAAGGCCAACTCTAACCTGCCCATTTTGCAGCGCATTCAGCAGGCCGGGCTAGGCGCCGACTGCGTGAGCGGCGGCGAAGTGCAGCGCGCCTTGGAGGCCGGCTTTGCCCCCGACCACGTGGTATTTGCGGGGGTGGGTAAGTCTGATGCCGAAATCAACCGGGCACTGGCCGCCGATATCTTCTGCTTCAATGCCGAATCGGTGCCGGAGCTGCAGGTGCTGAACGAACTGGCGGGAGCCCAGGGACGGAAGGCGCGGGTGGCGCTGCGCATCAACCCTAACGTAGATGCCCACACCCACGCTTACATCACCACTGGCCTAGAAGCCAACAAGTTCGGCATCAGCCTGTCTGACCTGGCGGGCGTGGTGGAAGGGCTGGACAGCCTTCCGAACGTGGAGCTGATTGGCCTGCACGCGCACATTGGTTCTCAGATTACGGAGCTGCACGTGTTTGCCAACCTCAGCCGTAAGCTCAATGAGTTGCAAACCTGGCTCGAAGACCGCGGCCATCAACTGCCCCACCTCAACGTGGGCGGTGGCCTAGGCATCGACTACCAGCACCCCGACACCAACCCAATTCCGGACTTCGGGGCGTATTTCGGTATGTTTGAGCAGCACTTGGTGCGCCGCCCGGGCCAGCAGGTACACGTGGAGCTGGGCCGCGCCGTAGTGGCGCAAGCTGGCACACTCGTCAGCCGCGTGCTCTACGTGAAGGAAAGCCAGCAGACGCGCTTTGCCATTCTGGACGCGGGCATGACCGAGCTAATTCGGCCGGCTCTCTACGGCAGCCACCACCACATCGAAAATATCAGCAGCCAGCTCCCGGCCCTGGCCTACGACGTAGTTGGTCCCATCTGCGAGTCGTCGGACACATTCGCCAAAGCTGTGCAGCTCGCTGAGACCCGCCGCGGCGACCTAGTAGCTATTCGCTCCGCTGGGGCGTACGGCGAGGTTATGTCTTCTAGCTATAACCTCCGGGAAAAAGCCGAAGCGTTGTACCGCTAATGCGGTGACTGAGTGGTGTGGCCTAGGCCTATCATGGCGAGAATGTAGGAGGCAACCACTGACTGATCTTCTCTCTACTCAAAAGCCCTTACATCCTGCGTGGAAGTAAGGGCTTTTCGCATCCATAAAGTTTAGCGAATCGAAGCGGTAAAATGCTTGGCTCAATTCAGTGTGCAAGTAGCCCTAGGCCACTTCACTCCTTTATCGCATCACCGCTACCACATTACGGTCCACTTGCCGAGCTTTTCCTGCTGCTTGAAATAGCGCAACATCCACTGGCGCTCGGGCTTTATTTCGCCTTTAACGAGCATGACCGGCTGCTGCAGAAGCATACTGCCTAGCAAAGGCTCCTGCTTAGGGTCGTCGAGGTAGAGCAGATAGCGGTGCCACGTATCGTTGGGCTCAAACTGGGTTTCTCGGTTAAGGGCAGAGTTACCATCATTGAGCGAAACGGGCAACTGGCCTAGCTCGAATGCCAAAGACGGTAGCAGTTCATTATAAACCAGCACGCGCCGGTTCTCAAGGTGCTTGTCGCGGATAAACTGGGCCAGGGGGCGGCTACCATTAAAGGCTAACTCGTTTTGCTGCATAATGGGCTTAGCAGTGAGCAGCAGCGTAGCTGTAAACAACACAGTGGCCACCAGCAAGCGCGGCGCAATGCGCACCTGATTCCAGAGCGTGAGCAGCAGCACCATCACCACTACCCCTGCCGCCGGGTACGCGGCCGTATAGGGCCGCACTTCTATACCTAGTGGGAAGACCGCACTGAAAACGGGTAACATGCAGAGCAGGCCTAGCAATAAGCCATAGAAAGCCAAGATGCTGACGTACCAGCGGTGCAGGGCAGCCTCGGTACAACGGCCCAAGTAGTACACCGTAAGCAGCACCACCCCAGGGAAAACGGGCAACACGTAGAGCAGCAGCTTCGATTTAGAGAGCGAGAAGAACACCAGCGGCACTAGCACCCAGAAGATGAGCACATTGCGCCATTGCCGCGGCACCGAGTTCCAGGGCGTTTGGATGGCCCGCACGATGAGCGCCACCGCCCAAGGCAAACTGGTAGCCGGGGCCAGCACTAGGTAGAACCACCACGGCTTGGCCCGGTTGAACGTGGCCGCATTGGCAAAGCGCTCCACGGTGTGCTCATACAGGAAGTAGCGTATGAAGGCCGGATCTTCAGCAATCAGGTACAAATACCAGCTCAACCCCACCAATAAGAACAGCAAAAAGCCCAACCAGTGGTGCACCGTAAGTGGCCGTTTGGGTTGTCCCTGCTTCACGTAGAAGCCAAGCATCGCCATCAGGGGCAGCACAAACCCAACAGGACCTTTGGTAAGAAAGGCCAGGCCTAGGCCTATCCAGAAGAGGTATAGCCACCGCACGCCCCCATCGTGGTAGTAGCGCAAAATACCGTACGCGGCGGCCAGCTCTAAGGTAGCCAAGTAAGCGTCGGTGGTGACGTTGAGCGCCGAAATCAGCACCACGGGTAGGGTGCCGTAGATGATTGCCGCGGCCAGAGCCCGTGCCCGGTCCTGCTGAAACAGCAAGAGGCCTAGGCCATACATGAGCACCACCTGCAGCAGCACAGCCAGCACCGGCAGCAGACGTACGCCCAGCGTGTTCTCGCCAAACAGGCCTAGCCCAGCCGCCGTGAGCCAGTAGGTGAGCGGAGGCTTATGAAAATGCTGAATACCCAGCAGGCGCGGGTGCAGCCAGTCTTGCCCGGTGAGCATCTCGCGGCCAATTTCCGAGTAGCGGGCTTCACTACTCTCCAGCGGCCCCCACGCACCTAGCTGAAGCAAAAAGGCGGCTCCCAGCACCAGCAGAAATAGCCAGAGCCAGCGGCGGGAGGTCATCGGAAAGGGCATACTGAAAGTCGTTGGCAGGTAAATAGAAACGGCGGCGAAGTTAGCCAGAAAGCGCTAGGCCACTAGATAGCGAATACAGTTGCTGATCGAAGCGTTAGGCGTGCTGACGCCAACACGATGTAGAGACAAATAGTTGGAGCCTCCTCGTTGAACCGAAGGTCGGCGGAGCCAACAATAACGCTTGAATAACTGGCCTAGGGCCGACGTGTTGTAAACAACCTCAGTAACAATTGAAACGCGAAGGGTTGCATATCTACATCGAACAATGTCAGCAAACAGGATGCGTCTACTTCGCTCAGCATGACAGGCTGCTGTCTGGTACTTGTACTCAGATTCCCTGCGTTGCTCGGAATGACAGTTCTTTTTCTTCAGCATAACTAACCCGCCGTATAGCAGTTACACAACTACACCAATCTCATCCGTTGCCATGAAGATTCTGCTTACTGGGGCCAACGGCTACATTGGCCAGCGCCTATTGCCTTTGCTGGTAGAAGTTGGTCACGAGGTGGTGTGCTTAGTGCGCGACCCGCGCCGCTTTGAGCTACCAGAGCGCCTACTTGCTCGAATTACCATTGCGAAAGGCGATTTGCTCCAACCCGAGAGCCTACAGGGCTTGCCCTTAGACATTGAGGTGGCCTACTACCTGGTGCACTCCATGAGCGGGCACGACAAAAACTTCTTTGAGTCAGAGCAGCGTTCGGCCCAGAACTTCACCGACTATATCAACCGCACCACGGCCCGCCAGGTTATCTACCTCTCGGGTATTGCCAACGATGCTTCCCTGAGCACCCACCTCCGCTCCCGTCGCTCCGTGGAGCGGGTGCTGGATGAGGCCGAGCACGCAGCGCTTACGGTGTTGCGGGCTAGTATCATCATCGGGTCAGGGTCGGCATCGTTTGAGATTATCCGGGATTTGGTGGAGAAACTGCCGGTGATGGTGACGCCCCGCTGGCTAAACTCCCGCTGCCAGCCCATTGGCATCCGCGACGTGATGTTCTACCTCACCAGCGTGCTCGACAACCCTGCCTGCCTTGGCCGCTCCTTCGACATCGGCGGGCTCGACGTGCTCACGTACCGCGAAATGCTGCTGCAACTAGCCAAGGCGCGCGGCTATCGGCGCTACATCGTTACGGTGCCGGTGCTCACGCCGCGGCTGTCCTCTTGGTGGTTGTACCTGGTTACGAGCACCACATTTTCGCTGGCGCAAAGCCTCGTAGAAAGCTTGCGGAATGATACCGTAGTGGAGCCTAAGCGCAGTATTGAAGAGGTACTGCCGCACGAGTGCATGGGCTACCAGGATGCCGTGAAGCTAGCTTTTCAGCGCATTGACCAGAATGAAGTAGTCAGTAGCTGGAGCGACGCCCTAAGTAGCGGCGTGATGCCTCGCAACTACATGGACCACATTCAGATTCCGCAGCATGGCCTGCTCCAAGACCGCCAGACCCTCCGCTTCACCCGCGACCCGAAGGAAGTGCTCCAAAACGTCTGGAGCATTGGCGGCGACCGGGGTTGGTACAAGGTTGACTGGCTATGGCGGGTGCGCGGCTTCCTCGATAAGCTGGTGGGCGGCGTAGGCCTGCGCCGGGGCCGCCGCTCCCCCACCAAACTACGCGCCGGCGACCCACTTGACTTCTGGCGCGTGCTGGTAGCCGACAAGGCCGCCCGCCGCTTGCTCCTCTACGCCGAAATGAAACTCCCCGGCGAAGCCTGGCTGCAGTTCCGTATTCTCGACAATGAAGACGGCTCCCACACCTTAGAACAGCTCGCCGCTTTCCGCCCCGAGGGCTTGGCGGGCCGCATGTACTGGTACTCATTAGTGCCCTTTCACTTCGTCATCTTCAAGGGCATGATTGAGAACATTGTGCAGTATGAGGCTGAGCAAGCTGAGACGGGAGGGCTGCATCAACTCGAAACTCAGCCGCACACTCGGCCAGCATCTTCGTAAGGCAATCCTGTATTAGCAGGCACCAGCCAACCGAAAGTCCTTTATCACAGATATTAATAGACTACTAAACAAACACTTGCCATAAATAATCACTCATAACAAAGTCTAATATTGAAGAGTATTAGTTGGCGCTGCTCCATAGACCACTCCTATCTTCAGGTCGTTATTCATCTCCTTCCACTCCTTATCATAGGGCTTCTTAGCCCTAGCTTATCCTTCCTATTTTTACCAGACTTATATGGCCGCCTTTCGTTACCTCCAGAGGTGCGGGAGCGGCCATTTTTACTGCAGTTCTGGTGCGTTTACTTATTTGCAGAGACTGAAGACTTTACTTATAAATTATTAAGCCTGCGGTTTTATGCGCTCAGAATACGACTATGCGGACTACAGTCAAAAGAAGCAAACGTCCAAATGGTTGTGGCTTCTGGTAGTAGTGGTAGGTCTGTATTTTATGTACTGGGCGGTGAAGTCCTGTTACGAGGAATCGGTAATTTGTCGGGGCCAAGGCTGCTTGATTGTGTGGATTGAAACAGCCTTTGTTTTTGGACTGGCCTACTTGCTGCTGATGCCCACTTACGCTTGGATAGCCGCTGGTCGACCGGGCTGGGTGGGGATATTGGCAGCGGGCGGGGTTGCGCTCAGCTTTGGCCTGCTGTATTTCCATACCAGCCATTTTGAGGAGGGCACTTCGACGTGGAGCAACCTCAGTTTCTGGCATCAGCGAGAATCAGCCGCTATTCCTTCTCACTTACTGCTCAGCATTGGCATTACTGGTCTGCTGCTCTTTTTTCGCGCCGCCTTTTATTGGTTTCGCCGCCGGTAAATAAAAACAGCGCGAACCTTTTGGCTCGCGCTGTCTTATAAGTGTTGCTTTGGCTTTACTGGCCTACGGATTCTCCGGCAGCAGCGTGGCGTCTTCGAAGTTGCCGAGGATAGGCTTGGTGCCTTCTGTTACGGCTTCCACTAGCAACGCACCGCCCACGAAAGCACCTTTCCAGGACTCGCCTAGGCCACCAAACACTTCTTCCCGGTCGCCGCGGGAGCGCAGCTTGTTGAGGCCTACTTTGAAGGCACGCACTTCCTTGGCCGTGCGGGCGGCCCATTTCTGGTCATCAGAAGCTACTGCTGCTACTAGGGCACCGTTGGAGATGTTCATCTCCCCTACCAGTTCCTCCACTCGGTCAACGAGCACGATGGAGTCGATGGGGCCGAAAGGCTCTTTGAAGTACAGCTCGCTCTGGCGGGGCAGGTTTACCAGGGCACGGGGGGCGCGGTAGGCACTCATGTCCTGGCCGGGCAAGAACAGGCTCTCGTCCAGCTTGCCCTCGAAAATGGGCGTGGCACCGGTTTTCAGCGCGTTGTCGTAGAGGCGGTCCAGGTCCTCGGCTTGGTTCTTATTGATAACGGGACCAAAGGCCAGGTCGGGCAGCTTATCATCGGCATTATCGACAAGCGTGGGGTTGCCCACTTTCAGGCCTTTGATGGTGTTCCAGTAGGTTTCTACAAACTGCGGGAACAGGCGGCGCTCCACGACAAAGCGCACGTAGGCGGTGCAGCGCTGCTTGCCGTAGTCGTAGCCTTTCTTGAGTTGCTCGGCGAGGCCGTCCCAGTCGGAGTAGTTCCAGATGCCGTAGGTGTTCACGCCTTCCATTTCCAGCATGTAGCGCTTGTGCTCCTGGCTCAGAGCGTCGGCAATGTTGCGGCCGTTGTAGCGCCCGCCCACAAACGAAAGGCAGTCGACGGCTTCATGCTTCACCAGCACGTCGCTGAGCTCTCCGCCCGAGCCACTGACCAGAGTCACGGGCAGACCGCAGCGGCGGGCAATGGCGAAGGCCAGGCTCAGGGAAATGAAGCCTCCATCGGTAGGCGTTTTGGCGATAACCGAGTTGCCGGCCAGCGCCTGCACCAGCACGGCGTGCAGCAGCACCGACATGGGGTAGTTCCAGGAGGCAATGTTGCTCACCAGGCCCAGGGGCTTGCGCGAGTCCAGCATGCCTTCAATGTTGTCCATGTACCACTGCACGCCATCAATGGCGCGGTCGATGTCGGTGAAACCCAACTTGTAGGTCTTGCCAATTTCCCAGATCAGCAGCTTACCAATCAGGTCTACCTGGTCGCGGAGTTGGTTGAGGCAGTCCTGCACGCGGCGCTTGCGCTCATCGAGGTCGGTAGCAGCCCAGGCAGCGGCTTCCTGCTTGGCTGAAAGTACGGCGCGCAGAGCGGTAGCATGATCGAGCATGGGCAGGGAGCCAAGCTCCGAGCCATCAACGGGGGAGGTAAATTGCCGAGGCTTGCCGGGCTCCTGCCAGCGCCCCTCGAGCAGATTCAGAAACTGCCCATCAGCAGTAAACACTTCCGGGGTAACGGACTTCATCTGGTTCAGCAACCCGCCGAACTCTACTTGGGGCGATATGATCTTTGGCATGACGAGGAGAGGAGCAGCCGCGAAAGAGCTGATTGGTTTAGCGTGCTCCCTAAAGCAGATTAGAAAGGATTTGTTTGCGAAACAGGACTGGCCTAGCGCGTGGCGCTACTTTCCGGAACTTCGAGTTCTGGGGCAGCTTGCGCTTTATCGGCGCAGGCTAACAACCTGTTAACCAGCTCCGGCGAGCCAATATACAAGGGAGCGCGCTGATGATATTCAATTGGCACTATATCCAGTATTTTTTCTTGGCCGGCCATGGCCTCACCCCCGGCTTGCTCAATTAAGAAAGCCAGTGGATAGCCCTCATACAGCAGCCGGAGCTTGCCGTTTGGCGTTTTACGCGTGGGCGGATACAAGTAGATGCCCCCCGTAAACAGATTGCGGTGATAGTCGGCCACCAGCGAACCTACGTAGCGCCCGCTCATAGTTTGCTCCTTACACTGCATCAGGAAGTCGCGCACGTACTGGGGGTAATCGAACCAGTAGCCCTCGTTGCAGGAAAACACGTTACCCGTAGCCGGAATAGTAATGCTAGGGTGCGAGAGGAAGAATTCACCCAAGGAGTTTTCGTAGGTGAAGCCTACTACGCCGTGCCCGGTAGTGTACACAAGCATGGTGCTGGAACCGTACAAAATGTAGCCCGCCGCCACCTGCTGGCGGCCGCCCTGCAGAAAGTCTTCGCGGGTGGCCTCCTGCCCTACCGGCGTTACGCGGCGGTAGATGCTGAAGATGGTCCCGATGCTGATGTTTACGTCGATGTTAGAGGAGCCATCCAGGGGGTCGATAGCCACCACATACTTGCCCTGGCAGTTACCGGTGTGGATCATGTCGTCCTCTTCCTCCGACAGCACCGCGCAGGCTTCACCGCCATTGGTAAGGGCCCGAATGAAGCGGATATTGGCTTCAACATCGAGCTTCTGTTGGGTTTCGCCCTGCACGTTCTGCTGGCCCATGGCCCCGATAATGCTGGTCAGGCCCGCCCGGTTTACTTCCCGGTTTACAATTTTGCCAGCCAGCGCAATGTCGCGTAGCAGCTGCGAGAGCTCCCCCGTAGCATAAGCAAACTCGGCCTGATTGCGCATGATGTAGCGCTCCAGCGTAGTGCCAACGGGTTGGGCCAACGCATTCTCGCGGTTGATACTCATAACTAATTGGAAGAAATGAAAGGAAATAGCCGAGGTGCGACGGCGTTCCGGATGATTGATGGCCCCTAACCTCCACGCACATCCGTTAGCCGCCGCATTTTTGCTCGGTCTTGAGTAACTATTACAGATTGGAGTGGCCTAGGCGCAATGTATCTGCTAAAGAACGCCTTGGCGATTTGACAACTGTCCTGCTCCGTCAGGTTTTCAGCCTTAGGACCTGAAGCAAGGCTGGCTTTTTACTTCATTAAAGGCACTATCAGTCCAGCCTCACTCTACCAAATGGCACAGGAGGTGTTGTATCGGCCTATTGCTATCGCTAGGCCACTAGTAGGTTACTGGAAATTAGCTCTTGGCCTCGGGCTGTTTCTGCGACTGCCACAACACCACTTGCCAACCCTTCTTGGGGTCTTTCACCTGCACCACCACGTACTTAAGGTGAGCCAGATTAGCGGAGCCATCAGGCTTATTGGGCAGCGTAATGGTGATAGTGCCATTCACCACGGCAGCTTTACCATCGTTGTAGGCGCGCACGTTCAGGGCTTCCACGTCAATCTTTTCGTACTGGCTTTTGCCGTCGCGGATTGATTGAATGTACTCCTGCTTGTTGTTCTGGTGGCCGTTGGAGTGGGTATACACCAGGTCATCGGCAAACACTTTCTCCAGGAAGGCATAATCCTTCTTCACCTGGGCCTCAAAGCGCTGACGCTCTAACGCTTCTACTTCACCTACGGCAATTACGTCTTTCTTCGTTTTGGTTTGGGCGAAGATATAGGCGGGCATGGCTAGCAGAGCCAGCAGCAACAGCAGGGCTGATTTTTTCATAACAGGAAGAGGGAAAGGAGTTAGCGCGTAGGAGCTGCCGAGGGTTCGTCGAGGTTGATTTGCTTCATGGTGGGCGCTAGGAAGTGTATGAGCACCCAGGCCAACAGGTAAGCCCCGCCGCAAATCCAGAACATGATGAAGTACGCCTTGTCGAGCTGACCGATGCTCTCGTAGTACACAAACATGCGCTTCTGCACCAGGGCCGAGAGCAGAATACCGCCCATGCCGCCCGCCATACCGCCAATGCCAGTTACGGAGGCCACGGCCCGCTTCGGGAACATGTCGGAAACCGTAGTGAAGATGTTGGCGCTCCAGGCCTGGTGAGCAGCGGCGGCAATACCAATTACCAGTACCGCCAGCCACATATTTATCTGGCCTAGCTGCTGGGCAAACACAATCGGGAACACGCACAAAGCAATCAGCAGCATGGAGGTTTTGCGGGCTTTGAAGGCCGGCATGCCACGCTTGATGAAGTTCAGCGGAATCCAGCCGCCCCCAATGCTGCCCACGCTGGAAAGCATATACACCATGGCCACGGGCAGGGCAATATCGGTGCCTTTGAGACCGTACTGCTTGGTCAGGAAGTCGGGCAACCAGAATAGGTAGAACCACCACACCGGGTCGGTTAGGAACTTGCCTAGCACGAAGCCCCAGGTCTGGCGGAAAGTCAGAAGCTTAAACCAGGAAACTTTGGGTTGGGTCTCAATAGAGGCCGCAGCCAGATCATCTACGTCGCTGTGGATGTACTCAAATTCGGCTTTGGTGAGCTTAGCGTGCCGGGCGGGCACCTCGTAGAGCATAAACCACAGCACCAGCCACACAAACCCCAGAGCTCCCGTGATAATGAAAGCCCATTTCCAGCCCCAGGTTTCGGCAATCCACGGCACAGTAAGTGGGGCAATGATAGCACCCACGTTGGAGCCCGAGTTGAAGATACCTGTAGCCAGCGCCCGCTCTTTCTGCGGAAACCACTCGGCGGTGGTTTTGATGGCCGCCGGGAAGTTGCCGGCTTCCGTCACGCCCAAAAATCCCCGCGCAATGCTGAAGCCCAATGTGCTGCTCACCAGAGCGTGCCCAATGGCAGCCAGGCTCCACAGGAACGTGGACAGGGCATAGCCCATTTTGGTGCCCAGCTTGTCGATGATGCGTCCCACACCCAGCATACCCAGCGAGTAGGCCAGTTTAAACGCAATTTCAATGTTGGCGTAGTCGCCGGCGTTCCAGTGAAACTCGGTTTCCAGGTACGGCTTCAGCAGGGAGATAACCGCCCGGTCGAGGTAGTTAACGGTGGTGGCGAAGAATACCAGGGAACAGATCGTCCAGCGGTATTTACCGATGGAGGTGGAAGTCGCCGTCGCAGCGGGTGGGGTTTGTATCATAGAGGTCGGGCTGAAATCGGTGGGAGATACGCTAGGTGCGGAAGGACTGGCCTAGGAAGCCAAGGCACCAACCCAAATCGTGAGGCTATTTCTTTAAGGTACCAACAAACTCCAGCAGATGCGAAATCTGTTGGCTGAAGGCCTGGGTATCATCGACGTTTTTGAAAAGTTGGGAGCCCATACCTACCACATTCACGCCCGCCGCGAACCACTCGCGCAAGCTGTCTTCGGTAGGCTCCACGCCGCCCGTCACCATCAGCGGTACCGTGGGCATGGGGCCGCGCAGGCTCTTGATGAAACCAGGGCCTACCACGTTGCCGGGGAAAATCTTGACGATGGCGGCGCCTAGCTTGGTGGCTTGATACACCTCCCCCACCGTCATGGTGCCGGGCAGCCAGGGCGTGCCGTGGGTCCGGCACACCTCGGCCACTTCAGCAGTCAGGCAGGGCTGCACTACAAAGTCGGCACCGGCCTGAATAAAGCGCTCCGCATCCTCGGCAGTGTAAATGGTACCGATACCCAGCAGCATCCCGGGGCAATTTTCCTGCACGAAGGGCATCAGAGCCGAGAATACCTCAAACGCATTGGCACCGCGGTTCGTGAATTCAAATACGCGTAGGCCACCCTCGTAGCACGCCTGCAGAATGCGCTGGGCGTAGGCCACATCGGCGTGAAAAAACACCGGTACGATGGGCGTATCCAGTACGATCTGTTGAATATCAGCGGCGGAGTAACGAGGCATGAGTCAGGATTATCGGTTGCTAGGCCAGTAGAGAGTGGCCTAGGACGAAGTTCAAATTGAGTTACCGCAATAGGCGGCCTGAAGTATTGCCGGCCATAATGTGCTCCACCTCGGCGGCTGTCACTAGGTTGATGTCGCCGTGAATGGTGTGTTTCAGAGCCGAAGCGGCGGTGGCAAACGTCAGCGCCTCGGCTACGGTGGCGTACTTTTGGCTGCCGTAGATGAAGCCGGAAATAAAGGAGTCGCCGCCGCCGATGCGGTCCACTACGGGGTTGATGTCGAAGTCTTCCGTCTCGTGGAAGGTACCATCGATGTAGGCAATACCGCGAATACGCTCGTGGGAAGCACTCTGGGTGTTGCGGCGTGTAGCAATAATGCGCTTGATCTGGGGGAAACGCTGAATCAGCTGCTCGCTCATGGAAACGAAGCTGTTCTCGGCACCGGCCTCAGCCTTAATGCCAAACAAGTCTTCGGCGTCACCTTCGGTGCACACAACCATGTCGCAGCCTGCCACTAGCGGAGGCATCACGTCCTGGGCGCGCTGCCCATACTGCCACAAATTGCGGCGGTAGTTTACGTCGGCCGAAACCGTGATGCCTAGGCGGCGGGCCGCTTGAATGGCATCGGCGGTAGCTTGGGCAGCCGTGGCGGAAATGGCTGGCGTGATACCGGTCCAGTGCAGGCAGCTGGCGTCTTTCAGGATTTCATCCCAGTTAAACCATTCTGGCTGCAGGTTGGCGAAGGCCGAGTTGTAACGATCATACACAATGCGGCTGGCCCGCAACGAGGCCCCTACTTCCAGGAAATACAGGCCTAGCCGCTCACCTTTGAATACGCAGTGGCTCATATCCACTCCCAACCGCTGGAACGATTGGGCGGCGGCCTGACCTAGCTCGTTGTCGGGGAAGCAGCCGGCGTGTGCGGCCGGCATTCCCAAACGCACCAGCGAAGCCGCCACGTTAGCATCACCGCCGCCGTAGGTTATTTCCAGCGAGCTGGCCTGCGTGAGGCGGTAATTCAACGGCGGCGAGAGCCGCATCATAATCTCACCAAAGGTGACAACTTTCTTCATCTTAGGGGCTTGAAGACGCTATTAAAGCTCAATAAGGAACGTCATGTCGAGCTTGTCGAGACATCTCGCTCGTTACTAATCAGTTTACTCTGACAAAGTCAGCATGCGAGATGTCTCAACAAGCTCGACATGACGGAC
This sequence comes from Hymenobacter wooponensis, assembly GCF_004745865.1. GTDB lineage: Bacteria > Bacteroidota > Bacteroidia > Cytophagales > Hymenobacteraceae > Hymenobacter > Hymenobacter wooponensis. The sequence goes on from NZ_SRKZ01000001.1 coordinate 420,653, forward strand.
TTGGTAATGCTAGGCCACTTCTGCGGTTTCCGACACGCCGGCTTTCACGAAGCCGAAGTATTCCTTGGCATTGCCGTAGCAGATGTTCTGGATGATCTGGCCCAGGCCTTCGATGTCTTCGGGCAGCTCGCCGTTTTCCACATCGTTGCCGAACAGGTTGCAGAGCACGCGGCGGAAGTACTCGTGGCGTGGGTACGAGAGGAAGCTACGCGAGTCGGTGAGCATGCCCACGAAACGGCTCAGCAGGCCCATGTTGGAAAGGGCGTTGATTTGCTTCTCCATGCCGTCCTTCTGATCGAGGAACCACCAGCCGGAACCAAACTGCACCTTACCGGCCACTGAGCCGTCGTTGAAGTTGCCAATCATGGTGGCAATCAGCTCGTTGTCGGCGGGGTTCAGGTTGTAGATGATAGTCTTGGCAAGCTTATCCTGACCATCGAGGCGGTCCATGAACTTCGAGAGGGCGCGGCCCTGGGGGAAGTCACCAATGGAATCCCAGCCGGTATCGGGGCCCAGCTCGCGCAGCATGCGGGAGTTGTTGTTGCGCAGAGCGCCTAGGTGGAACTGCTGAGTCCAGCCTTTCTCCCAGTCCATCTCGGCCAGCAGTACCAGCATGGCCGACTTAAACTTCAGCACTTCTTCCTGGCTCAGATCCTCCCCGCCCCTGATTTTGGTGAAGATATCCTGCACCTCAGAGGCCGTATAATCGGCAGCGTAGATCTGCTCCAGACCGTGGTCAGAGAGGCGGCAGCCCAGAGCCGCGAAGTAGTCGTGGCGCAGGCGCAAGGCGGTTTCCAGGTCGCGGAAGGTGTTGATTTCCACGGCTGCCGACTGGCCTAGCTTATCGAGGTACTCGTTGTAAGCCACGGCGCTGTCAACGGCCATGGCTTTATCGGGCCGGAAGGTGGGCAGCACCTGCACCTCAAAGCCGCTGGCGGCCAAGGCGCGGTGGTGCTCCAGCGAGTCGGCGGGGTCGTCGGTGGTGCAGAGCGTTTCCACGTTCATCATGCGCAGCAGGTTGCGCACCGAGTACTCGGCGGTACGCAGCTTCTCGTTGCACTGGTCGTAGATGCGGCGGGCGCTATCTTTGTTCAGCAGCTCCGTGATGCCGAAGTAGCGCTTCAGCTCCAGGTGCGTCCAGTGGTACAGGGGGTTGCGCACCGTTTGGGGCACGGTTTCGGCCCATTTCTCAAACTTCTCCCAGTCAGACGCATCACCCGTAATGTAGCGCTCGGGCACACCGTTGGCTCGCATGGCGCGCCACTTGTAATGGTCACCGTAGAGCCAGATTTGGGTGATATTATCGAACTGCTTGTCCTCCGCAATTTGGTCGGGCAGCAGGTGGTTGTGGTAGTCGATGATGGGCATCTGCTTGGCATACTCGTGGTAAAGCGTGCTGGCCGTGGCCGTTTGCAGCAGAAAGTCGTCGTTGAGAAATGGCTTCATAACCAACAAAAATTAGGGGCGGAACCCGCCAGATTCGCGGGTGGGTAGAGGGTAAAGGTATCAGCTTCCAACTGGCCTAGGGTGGGTTTAGGCGGCTTTTTTAACGGAAACGATTACGGTAGGTGGGTACTTACTGGCCTAGCGATGGTAGTGTGCCGAACGGGTGTAGAGACGCGTATTCGCGTCTCTACACCAGAACAACTGGCCTAGGATGTCTCTCAGTAAACAACTTCAGCAACGGGGAGACGCAAATACGCGTCTCTACACAGTTCATTTACAGCGACACCCCACGTTTCCACGGGATAAAGTCGGTTTGGCCGTGGCGCACGGCGGCAACTTCTTCGCCGCTGGCTACCCGAATGATATAATCCAGAATCCGCTCACCAGCCTGCTCAATGGTTTCTTCCCCATCAATTACAGTTCCGGTGTTCACGTCGATGATATCGGGCATGCGCTTGGCCAGGGCCGTGTTGCTCGAAATCTTCACCACGGGCGCAATGGGGTTGCCAGTGGGTGTGCCTAGGCCAGTAGTAAAGAGAACCACCGTGGCGCCAGAGCCAACTTCTGCCGTCGTAGACTCCACGTCGTTGCCGGGGGTGCACAGCAAGTTCAGGCCGGGCTGCGTCACGGGCTCTGGATAATCAAGCACGGCTACTACTGGCGACGAGCCACCCTTACGCGCTGCTCCCGCCGATTTCATAGCGTCGGTAATTAAGCCGTCGCGGATATTACCTGGTGAAGGGTTCATGTCGAAGCCCGAACCTACGGCTACGGCGGAGTCGCCGTAGGCTTTCATTAGGGAGCTGAAACGCTCGGCCGTGGCAGTGTTTACGCTCCGGTCAACGAGTTCCTGCTCTACGCCGCACAGCTCGGGGAATTCGGCCAGTATTACGGAGCCTCCAAGGGCTACCATTAAGTCGGAAACGTGGCCTACGGCGGGGTTAGCCGAGATGCCCGAGAACCCATCGGAGCCGCCGCACTCTAGGCCTATGCACAGCTTGCTCAAGGGGGCGGGCTGGCGCTGGAGCTGGTTGGCTTGCATCAGGCCTGCGAAGGTCTGGCGCAGGGCCGTGCTCACCAGCGTTTCCTCAGTGCCCAGCTTTTGCTGCTCCAGAATAAACAAGGGCTTATTGAAGTTGGGGCTGCGCTTGTTGATTTCGTCCTGCAGCATGCTCACCTGGGCATTTTGGCAGCCCAGGCTCAGCACTGTAGCACCCGCCACGTTAGGGTGCGTGATGTAGCCAGCTAGTAGGCCACACAGCGTTTGAGCATCCTGACGGATGCCGCCGCATCCGCCCTCGTGGCTTAGGAACCGAATACCATCCACGTTCGGGAAGGGCTTTACCTTTTGCTGGTTGATTTCGGCTGAGTGTAAGTCAGTGGCCAGAATTTCTTCCACGGATTTACCGGCCTGCATCAACTCCAACAGCGCCTGCGTTTGAGGCTGGTACGACTTACGGCGGGCGTAGCCCAGGTCATTTACCAAGGCTTCTTCCAGCACCTGAATGTTGCGGTTCTCGCAGAATACCAGCGGGATAACCAGCCAGTAGTTGGAGGTACCCACGCTGCCATCGGCTCGGTGGTAGCCCATAAAGGTGCGGTCTTGCCACTTGCTCACGTCGGGAGCTTGCCACTCAGCACGGCGCTGGTGGTGCTCGTCGTAGCTGTCGGTGGCATGTTTCATGTTGGCCGTGGTCAGGAGGCCACCCACGCCAATTGCTTCGCGCGCCTTGCCTACCAGCACGCCGTACATGTGCACGGGGTCGCCGGGAGCCAGAAACTCCAGGGCTAGTTTATGCTTGGCCGGAATGCGTTCCGTAGTCGTAACGGTAACACCATCCCAGGTTACCGGAGTGCCAATAGGCAGGTCGGTGAGAGCGACCAGCACGTTATCCTGCGGATGTATTTTGGCTACCAGATGTTTCATTTCTTCAGAGTATTTTCAGTCTGTAGCAGACCGTGTTCAGGACGCAGATGTGTTGTGGGTGATAGGCCTAGCGCGTGCTTCAGTTGATTGGCTAGGCCTATTTGCCTACTCCGCCGTAGCCTTTTGCCCAACAGTTTTGTTGAGCGTTTCGGCTACGGTGGCGTGTGCTCCTTGCGTCAACAATTTTTCGAGGTAACGAGTTACCGCTGCCGCGAAACCAGGCAGTGCCGACAGGTCGTGGCCCCACAACGCTTGGTTGTGCAGCACAGTGCGCGTTAGCTCGGCAGGCTGCAAGCGGTTCCACAGGTCAGCGAAGTAATCGGCCTTCTCATCCTGGATGGGGTAGGCCTGTCCGTTGGCTTCACCATACCATACTTGCTCCTCCTGGTGGGTGCCGCGCATAAAGAGTAAGTACGCTGCAAACCCGAGGGCCATATAGTGCGGCACGGCCCCAAGCTGCTTGTAGTAGTGCAGCAAGGTAGGCACGTTGCGCATGTGCATCTTGGCCGTGTAGTTCATGGTGATGGCTAACCACCGGTGCTCAATAGCGGGGTTACGGAAGCGGTCCAGCACCTGCATCCCGAAGCGCTGCCCGGCCTTTTCATCCACGGCGTACGGAATACCCGGCAGCAGGTCAGCCAGCATGAGGTTATGAATGAACCCCGCCACGCAGTCGTCTTCCATAGCCTCGCGCACAGTGCCAAAACCCGCCAAGAAGGCTAGGCCACAACTGAGCGTGTGGGTGCCGTTCAACAGGCGCAGCTTCATCTCCCGAAACAGGTTAATGCTGGGCTGCACAATTACGCCGGCATCTACCTGCTCAAACGACAGAATCTGCTTTACCCGCTCGTCGCCCTCAATGGCCCACAGCGTGTATACTTCCGACATGGTCAGCAGCTCATCCTCGTAGCCCAGTTCTTCCGCCATTTCGGCTTGTACGCTGGCGGCTGGGCGGCCCGGCACAATGCGGTCAACCAGTGAGTTGCACACCTTATTAGCTGTTTCCAGCCAGTCGATAAACTCAGCATCGAGGTTGTTGCGGTGGGCTTGCTCCAGCAAAATAGCTTCGAGCTTGGTGCCATTGTCCGGAATCAGCTCGGCTGGCACAATCACCAGGCCCTTTTCCTTGTCGCCGCCAAACGCTTGGAAGCGGGCATGCAGGAAAGCTAGCAACTTGCCGGGGAAGGAGGTCGGCGGGCTCTGGGTCACGTCGTCGGCTACCAGCTGAATACCTACTTCGGTGGTGTTGGAAATGACCACCTGCAGATCGGGGTTGGCAGCGCAGGCCAGAATTTCGGCCCACTGGCTTTTGGCCGACAGCACCCGGCTGATAGCCGAGCACACCACGTTTTCCTCAATCTCGCGGCCATCTTCAATGCCCCGGATACCGAGCGTGTAAAGCCCATCCTGGCGAGTGAAGGCGTCGATGTCGCCGCCATCCGTGCTTTTCACCACCACAATACGGCCATTGAAAACGCCTTGGCGGTTGGCCTTGTCGATGAGGTAATCGGGCAGGCCGCGCAGCAGCACGCCCGTACCAAATTGCAGGACTTTCTCGGGCAGCTCAAACAGCTCCGGAGTTGGCAATGCGGCGGCCGAAGTGGCCTGCAGTACGAATTCTTTTGATAAGTGTGGCATAGCCAAAATCCTAGAGTTTGCTTCCCTCTTGTTTCGTTGCGTTGGCGGCCCATTTCTGCTGCCACTTGGGGTATTCCCGCTGCAGTAGTTTCTCGGGCCAAGTGCCGGCGTACAGGTAGCCCGCGCGGCGCTCATTTTCTATTTCGCTTAGTGCATAGTGCACTTTGCTGTCGCGCCCCACGTAAATGGGGCGGTTAGTTTCCAGCTCGTAGAACCGTGCCCACAACGTGGCACCCGGCTCCGCTACTATTACCCGGTCGCGGCCAGTGGGCTGGTTGGGGTCTTTGATTTCCTTCATGGCCTGATTCGGTAGTTTCACCTTTTCAAACCAGGCTATTGCACTGGTAATAGCCTTTCTCACCTCTGGCGAAGGGTTCTCAATGCCCATCAAAAACTCTACGATGGCTGCCGACTCATCTCCGCTTAGCGAAGCCAGCTCGAAGGCGCGAGCTTTGGCCGGCTGCAGCGTTTTTTCATCGTACTGTGCGCACCAGGCGGTCAGCTGGCCTTTCTGCACATATTGCGTTTTGAGGATGCAGGAAATTCCTCGCTCCACCGCCTCTTTCGCCAGGGGAACTAGAGCTGGGTCTACCGCCGCAAAATCACCCTGCTGCCCGGCCACGGCCCGTAATACTAGCAACGCCCGAATCATGGCGTTGTCGTTGTAAGTAATCTGGTGCCGGTAGTTGCTGAAGTCGGGGTAGAACTGCGGGAAGCCGCCGTTGGCGTACTGCATTTTCAGCAGGTACAGGATGCCTCGCTCGGCCGCCTCTTTGTAGGCCACTTTGTTGCTGGCTTTATAGGCCTTCAACAGGTAGGTAATTTCCCGAGTGGTTGCGTTGTTGTCGATGGTAGCATCGGTGCGACCAGCATCAGCCAGGGAAGCGGCGCGCAGTGCTGCCGAAAGCGGCTTGCTGTAGTCTACCTTAGCCTCCTTCACGGCTTTAGGCCACCCGCCCACGCTACGCTGGTAAACCAGCATTTTCTCGGCCACGCTATCCACCTGGTCGGTGCGTAAGTTTACCGCCGTAGGCAGCACTGAGTTGGTATTCTGCGGGTTGGATGGCGGCAGCGCTACCGTAGCCTTCTTACCAGACACAGGGTACCACCGGCCGCCGTAGGTCCAGTCAGCAGTTATCTTCTTGGCTTTGGGCGCTCCTTCGGCGGTTTTCAGATTGTCCTGGTGCCAGGTGTAGTCGCCGCCCTGGCGGTGGCAATTCTGGTAGTACACACGGCGGCCCCACTGCTTTGCGCCGGGGCCGGAGGTGGCCCAATAGATATCTGCATCGGCCATGTTCTGGGCAAACTTGCAGTCGATAAGGTAGAACTGTGCTTCGCGGTGAAAGCGACCCAGCTTGAAGTTGTCGTCACCCTCGAAGGTGCAGTTCTTCAGCACCGTTTTCTCGTCCTTATTGCCGGAGCCATCGTGCCAGATGGCGGCATTGGGGTTGTGGCAAATGAAGCGGCAGTTTTCGGCGTAAGCCCAGCCCCGGGGGCAGTAGAAATCTACCCCGCCTTCCATGGTGCAATCCTTGAAATAGTAGAGGCCCGCATCCACATCCCAGGGGCTCACGGTGTCGCCACCCAGGGCCCGGAATGTGCAGTGCTTCACCGTTAGGCGAGTAGTACCGGGCATCGTGCGCAGGGCCATTTGGTGCCCATTTTTACCGATGGTTCGTTTGCCGCTGGGGTCGGTGGCGCAGTCTACCGTCACGTCGCCTTTGGCATCGAAGCCGTAGCTGTTAATAACGGTGAGGTTCTCCAGGGTGATGTCGGGCGAGTTGCGCATGTTGAGTGTAGCCACTCCCCAGTCATCCTGGCCGGCTACGGGGTCACAACGCCACTCGTCGCGGGCTTGCGGGTAGGTTAGCACCACGCCCTTTTCGCTCTGCCCTCTAAGGATGATATTCTGCTTGCCATCCACGAATACCTTCTCGCGGTAGGTGCCATTCTTGATGTACACCGTGCGCGACTTAGCGGCTTCGTTGGGAAGGCTGTTCAGGGCGGCCTGGATGGTCCGGAACTGCCCCGAACCATCCGCCGCCACCGTCACCTGTTGGGCACGGGCCGATTCTATTCCCATTTCCCCAACCCCCACCAACAGGAGCAGTAGTTTCAATATGTGTTTCATAGCGCACTGCACAGGCCTACACAAAGTCTTCCCGCATCGGGCTAAAAGAATCAAGCAATACCCCGGCTTCCTCGCACACCACGCCGTGCCACACGTTGGATGGGGCCTGAAAGCCCTCTCCCGCCCTGAGCACGCGCTCCTCCTCCCCTACTAGGCAGCGGAATACACCGCTCTCCACGTAAGTAATTTGGGCGTGCACGTGGCGGTGCGGCGCGCCTACGGCACCAGCTTCAAACGCCACTTTAACCAGCATCAGATCGGGCCCGTAGGCCAGTATGGTGCGGCGCACTCCTTCTCCTACTGTCTCCCACTGCTGGGTTTCGTTTGTGAGGAAATGCTGATCAGCGAAAGCGGCCATTTTGCGGGGAAAGAAGGTGTAGTGCTGAGTGAAGTGAAGTACCAGGATTTTCTCCTGGCACCCCTCATGTAGTCTCCTGTTAGTACCCTGAGTTTTGCACCAAAGCAGGGTCAGAAGCTAGTGTGCTCTGCGGAATTGGCAGTAGCTCTTTGCCTAGGCCAGGCACGTATTCAGCGGCTAAGCCCGCGCCAGTGCTGGCGGCAGTGGTTGTACCTAAAGTGTAGGAAGTACCAGCCGGCCGAAGGTTCGCGAGATAAGCGGCATCAATTGCCTGACGCCAGTTTACACGTACAGTACCCGCAGGAGCAGTAGTGTTGCTGGGTGACGGACGATAGAACGAACGCGTCCATTGTACTTCACCAGCAGCTGGCGTTTTGTAATACATGTACTGAGGTACATTCTGATAAGGAGCCTGATTTTTGGCCAGCTTCTCAATATCAGCCTTCACCTCGGCAATTTTGGTAGCAAACAGGTTCCAGCGAATCAGGTCATACTTGCGGATGCCTTCACCACCAAACTCCAGGTAACGCTCATTCACGATGGCGTTGAACATGGTTTCCTTAGAGGTCAGATTCAAACCCGCCGCCGCTTTGGTTGCATTGCGAAAAGCACGAGTGCGTACTTGCAGCAAAGCGTCTTTTGCGGCTTGCGTAGGACCATTCAACTCATTTTCAGCTTCTGCAAACATGAGAACTACGTCAGCGAAGCGGATGATAGGCCAGTTGTAGCCTAGGTAGTTAGTAGAACCCGTTACCAATGGCACGTGCCAGTCGCGGCGGAATTTGCCATCCGTTACCACGTTCAGCGCTACCCCCGAAAAGAAGGTGCTGGTGCTGGCCATACCATAGGGCGTCAGGGTCACATCACGGCGAGTATCGGTTGAGTCGAACGCGTAGAAGTACGTGGGGGCAGCAACCATGGCCCCTTGGGTTAAGCCGTAAGCACTAGCGGCGTTTTGCAAACGCGGACCATTGTAATAGCCTTGCTTGCTGTCAGAAGCCGCCGTGGACCCGCCCGCGCCTACCTGAAACAAAATTTCATTGGCAGCATCGGGGCGCTGCTGGTTAATGCTCTGGAATACTTCTAGGAACGTGGTGTTTAGCTTGTGCTCGTTAGGACGCGCCATCAGTTCAGCGCACTCCTGGCGGGCAATACGGTAATAGTCAAGATAATCAGCAGGGCGTACCATCTGCGTTCCTTTCAGGGAGTAGCCACCCCGATAGAGTGCCAACCGGGCACGCAACGCTTTCACGGCGCCTTTAGTAATCCGCTCATTGGCAGTACCGGCTGCCGAGCGCCAAGGCACTAATTTTTGAGCCTCACCTAAATCACTGATGAGACGCTTAAGCGTTTCATTTCGGTCGGCATTAGGCAAATTGAAATTCTGCCCCGAAACAGATGGTGTGAATTGAGCCGGCACATCGCCCCAATTGCGAATCAGCTCGAACAGGTACTGAGCGCGCAGAGTTAAGGCTTCGCCGTGCAACCGGTGCAGTGCGGCTGTATCAGCGGCACTGCCACTAGTGTAAAGCGTCATCTGCGGAATTTGCTGAATGCAAATGTTGGCCCGCTCTACGCCCTGGTACAACTGGTTCCAGGGGTTAGTGATTTCCGTGTTAGTGGCCAGTGCTTTATAACGAGCAATGCTGCGACGCTGTCCGTCTGGGGCACCCGGCGAGCCAATCATCTCGTCTGTATCCACAGAGTAGTACAGGCTAACGCGCTGACCATAGCCATTATCGCCTGAAAGAGGGTCGTAGGCCCCGATAACAGCGGTTGTTGCACCAGCTACGGTACTGAAAACATAGGAAGTAGTGTTGAGGGCAACTGGCTCTACTTCCAGAAAGTCTTTGCAGGAAGATACCAATCCGGCAGTTCCGGTTAACGCTACAGCGGCAGCTATGGCCCGGAAGGGGAATAAGGATTTCATATTGCTGAAGTGGGAAAGCAGTGGGTGGGAATTACAGGGCCAAGTTCACTCCGAACAAGAAGGCGCGGCTACGTGGGTAGGCGGCATAATCAACACCAGGCGTAAGTGGCGATGAGCGGCGGGTGTTTACCTCTGGGTCGTAGCCGGTGTACTTGGTGAAGGTGTACAGATTGTTCAGAGTCACGTAGAAGCGAACCTGGTTCATCTTCACGTGCTGAATCAGCGTTTTGGGCAGTGAGTAGCCTACCGTAATGTTGTTAACGCGGAGGAAAGAGCCATTTTCCACGGCCCATGAGTGTAGGAAGTAGCGTTGGGTAGGCGTCCAGATCTTGGCATTCTGGTTTACTTCCCGTAGCGTGTTGAGGTCGGTTATCCGGGTACCATCGGAGTTAATAGTGCGGTACCGGTCTTCCATTACACCAAGCAGATTGCTGAACACCGTGTTGGGCGTGTTCGTGGTAAACTCAATCTTGTTGGCGTTGTACACATCGTTGCCCAACACAAAGTTGAGGAAGATGCTGGCGTCGAAGTTTTTGTAGGTGAATTGCTGGTTTAAGCCGCCCGTCACTTTGGGGTTGGCGTTGCCGATTACCGTTTGGTCCAGGTCGTTTACGGTACCATCACCATTTAAATCCTTTAGCTTAATCACACCCGGCTGAGCCACTTGGCCTACCGCAGTACCAGAGGGTAGCAACCCAGCTTTTGGAATCCATAGGTTTGTGGCCGTATTGAACCCCTCGAAGTCGTCAGCGGTGTAGAAACCATCGGTCACGTAACCGTACATCTCCCCTACTGGCCGGCCTACAACGGCTTTGTAATCAGCTGCAGAAGCGAAGTTAGAACCTGCCCAGCCAGAGTTGATACCAGAAATTTCTTTCAAGTCTCCTCCCAAACTTTCAATGCGCCCACGGTTCATAGAAGCGTTGGCAGTGGCGGTCCAGGTAAAGTCAGGCTTGTTGAAAATGGTGCCTGTCAATTGCAGTTCAATACCTTTATTAGAGGTCTTACCTACGTTCTGGAGCTGACTGGTATATCCCAAGAAGGGCGGAATGGGGACGTTGATCAGCAGATCTGAGGTAGTGTTATAGTACACATCACCCGTGAACTGCACCCGGTTGTCCCATAAAGCTAAATCGATACCGATGTCTCGGGAGGTAGTTACTTCCCACTTCAGTTTATCATTAGACAATGTAGTGGCCGAAGCACCTAGCACAGGGCTGTGGTTGAGGTAATACGGCGCATTACCAGCTTCAAATAGTTGGTCATACTGGAAGTCGCCGATGCGGTTGTTTCCGGCTTGACCGTAGCTCAGACGCAGTTTTAGGTCTGATACAGCAGGCACTCCTGTAAAGAAGTTTTCTTTAGAAATACGCCACGCAACGGAAGCGCCAGGGAAGTAAGCCCATTTGTTACCAGCTTTAAACTTCGACGATCCGTCAGCGCGGAAAGTACCGGTAAAGAGATACCGGTCGTCGTATGAATATGTTAGACGGCTGAAGCCAGAGAGCAAGGTATAGTCTTGCGGAATACCAGTACGGGGCAACACTGGCTGGGCCGTGACTCCGGTTGGTAGTACCCCCTGGTTGATGTTAGCCCAAGCCCGCTCAGCGGTGATGTCTAGGGGCAGGAAGTTTGTCTGGATATACTGCAGTCTGTTACGCTGCTGGTAGGTCTCTTCCCCCACCAACAATCCAATCATATGCTTATCCTTCGTGAGGCTGTAATCCAACACGTTGGAGTTATTAAGCGTAACCTGATTGCCCGTGGTAATGGTAGCAAACGGCAGCTCATTATACCCACCTGCAGGCTGGCGGATGGTTGGTGAGAACCGCCCGTTAAACGTGTTTACCTCCGTGTTGGTGATATCGAAGCCAGCAGTAGAACGGAACACTAGGCCTTTCGCCAAATCCAGCGCTAAGTTGGCACCAACGTTAAAGGTGCGGCGCTTATCGTCCCGGAATTCGTTGTCAATGGCAACGAGGGGATTGATGAGCGAAGAGGTAGTGAAAAATTCTGGGTCGAAGATGTTAGGATCAATCAGCACACCAGTGCTTCTCGGTACCGATAAGGGCAAATACTGTACTGCGTTCCGTAAGCGGGAAGTAGTATTGGAACCGGAGCTTGAAGTACCTGCTCCTTTGGCCGTCTGGTCGTTGAAACGCACGTTTAAGCCAATGCGGAGCTTCTCTAACGGCTTGGTGTCAAACCGGAAGTTGACCAAGTTGCGGCTGTAGCCAGATGCACGCTGAATGCCATCTTCGTCATTACGAGTCAGACTTAGGGAATAGGTTGTTCCCTTCACGCCTCCTGATACCGACAAGTTGTGGGTTTGCTGGAAAGCATCGCGGCCAAAAGCTTCATCCTGCCAATCCAGGAAGGGGGAATTACGTGCCCGATTGAGCGTATCACTCAGGTAGTTAGAGCTACCAAACAGCTTCCTGTAGGCATCTAGGCCAGTAGTTCCTACCTGCTGGGAGCGCTCAAACTGGTAATCCAGGTATTCGGCGGGGCCTAGCACGTCAAGCTTCTTGCTGATGCGACGGAAGCCCGCAAAGCCGTTGTAGCTGATAACCGTTTTACCCTCAATACCTTTTTTGGTAGTTATAATAACTACCCCGTTGGCACCACGAGCACCATAAATAGCTGTAGCCGAGGCATCCTTCAGCACATCGACGGAAGCAATATCCTGCGGCGCAATTACGGCCAGCGCATTATCTATTTGTATGCCGTCAACTACGTAAAGCGGAGAGTTGTCTTGAGTAATCGACCCTCCACCCCGCACCCTAACACGTACGTCTTGGTTACCAGGAGTTCCTTCAGAAGAGGTTAGCTGCACGCCAGCCAAGCGCCCAGTAAGGGCTTCGGCAGCGGAGTTAACGGGAATGTCTTTGATCTGCTGGGCGCCTACCGACGATACTGAACCCGTTACGTCGCGGCGTTGTACGGCCTGGTAGCCGATAACGACTACGTCGTCCAGGGTTTTAGTATCCTCTTTTAGCGTAACGTTGATGTCGGTTTTGGTGCCCACGGCCACCTCAAAGGGCAGAAAGCCAATGTAGCTAAACCGCAGGGTGGCATTGGCGGGTACGGCCAAGTTAAAGCGGCCATCGGCGTCGGTGGAGGCGCCGGCGGTGGTACCCTGCACAACCACGGTCACGCCGGGCAGAGGCTCGCCCTTTTCCGACTTAACGATACCCTGAACGCGCTGTTGTTGTTGCTGTGCCCAGGCTGGTGCTACAGCACATGCCAACAGGGGCGTTAGCAACAGTAATTTTCTTTTCATGACAGTGGTGTGGGAATTGGTATGGGATGAGAGCTTCAGCAGGCTTACCAGATTAAGCACCGTCCGCTGAGCGGGTGAGCGCCTCCTCACTTACTATCCCACTGCCGAGTGAACAGTTCTGCGTTGGGATATTTCAAGAAGCCACCTAGCATCGTTACTGAGGCCAACTGATTGCTACTAGCTTTTTGGATTGTGGGCTAGAGTATCAGTTCATTAAGTTTAGCCCTACCCTAAGAGAATGGGAAGAAGAACCCCAGATTTATTTCTGCAATCGATGTCGGGAACGTTCCCATTACCTGGTTTTCTTGGTTTACAGCTTATTTTACTACTTCAATAGGAAGAAGCCACTATTTTCTTGACTTCGGCAACTCAGCAGCCTGCCACTATTATAGAATTGCATTTTTCCCACCTAACAGCTGTTAGCGACAGGTGTATAAGTGTTACTGAACTTGCTGACATTCTAATCTTGCCCTTCCACTCAACTAATACTATCATCCCACGAGTACAGTACATTGCAGAAGGCGAGTTAACTTCTAAACACGAAAAAGAGCCTTACTACCATGGGTAATAAGGCTCGCTTAGTAAATAAGCACTTACATTCCGGCTGTTACTCTACCCTGAACCAGTCAAAGTCAGCTGCACCGGCATCATTAGTTTGCCCCAGACGGGTACAGAACAGGCCTAGCTTCGCGCCAATCCACTTTCCTTCGCGGGCGGTGAATACTGGGCCTACAGGGCGGAACTGTTGCCCGTCGAGGCTGTAACTGAACTGGCACTTGGCTTCTGGCTGAACGTTCACGCGCAGATAAATGGGTTGCTTGGCTGGTATCTCTACCTGCGCTGAGCTGACTTCCGGACTTAGCTTGTCGGCATTCTGGCACGTCGTCTGGCCTAGGAGCAGCTTCCCACCCTGATTGGTTACGGAGAGGTAGGCATAATCCAGGCCCATCATGATTAGACCAGCTTTTTCACCTTCGAAACGCGGAGTAAAGGTAAACTTTGTAGTTGCGGTGAACTTGTCGGCGGGAAGCTTCTGCAGCAGCAGGTTTGACACTTGCCAGAAGTTCTTGAAGCCCTCTGGCAGCGGCACTGAGTATAACCGCAAAAAGCCCTCATTGCCGTTCAGGAAGGCCCAACCAACTCCAGGGTTGGCATGCCACTGCCACTGCAGGCCTAGAGTGTTCGTGTTGAACTCGTCGGAAGTGGGGGGCGTGGCAATGGGCTGGGCTTTGCCGGCGGGCTTGCGGTAGGTGAGCACCGGCTGCCCTTTGCCGTCCCCGTCGGGGTCTTCGCCAATGATAGGCCAGTCGTTTTTCCAGGCCATGGGCTGCAGGTGTACCACGCGGCCATAAGCGCCCTGGTCCTGAAAGTGCAGAAACCAATCTTCCTTACCGCCGGGCGTGTCTATCCAGGCGCCTTGGTGAGGGCCGTTCACGGGCGTTTTGCCCTGATCCATCACAATGCGGTCTTCGTAGGGGCCGAATACGTTTTTGGAGCGCATCACCACCTGCCAGCCGGTGGGTACGCCGCCGCCGGGCGCGAAGATGTAGTAGTAGCCGTGGCGCTTGTAGAACTTAGGTCCTTCAATGGTGGGGTGCTTGTCATGGCCATCAAACACCAGCACTTCATCACCCAGCAGGCCTAGGCCGTCGGGGCGCATGCGACTCACAGCTAGCACACTCTTGAAACCCGCCCGGGAGCCCGCGAAGCCGTGCACGAGGTAGGCCTTGCCGTCCTCATCCCAAAGCGGGCAGGGGTCAATCCAGCCCTTGGCCTCCTTAATGCACACGGGCGCCGACCACGGCCCGGCCGGGTTCTTGGCCGTGGTTACGAAAATGCCCAGGTCGGGGTCGGGGTAAAAGATGTGGAACAGCTTGTTGTGGTACCGAATGGCAGGTGCCCATACGCCGTTGCCGTGCTGCACCGTAGCATAGCGCGCTGCCGGAGGCTGCTGGGTAAATACTGCGCCAATCAGCGACCAGTTCACTAAATCCTTGGAATGCAGTATCTGGAGGCCCGGCACCGCATTGAAACTCGATGAGGTGAGGTAGTAATCGTCGCCCACGCGTACCACATCAGGGTCAGAGTAATCGGCGTAGAGCACTGGGTTCTTGTACATCCCATTGCCCAGATCCGGCACCCACACTTTGGAAATGGCGGAAGTTTGCGCAGCTACCTTTAGCGGCTGTAGGCCAGTTAGAGCGAGAAGTAACAGCAGTGAAAAACGCATCATAGGCAATTGAGCAAGCAACTGTATTAGTGATAGATAGAACTCTCATTCCGAACATGTGGCGCATTAAGCCAGAAAAAGGAATATGATGAGTGGCCTAGAGGCTACCCCAGATTCTTCACTGCTTTCGGAATGACAACAGACGTTGGCATTGTGCTGAATGCCGCTACTCTTTAGTGGGATTCCAGTTGCGGAACACTTTGTCGAGGGTGTATTCCTGAGCTTGCTGATCGGTTAGTTGCTTGGACCAGGATACCCGGCGCGGGGGCTGGAAACCTTTGCCGCGGTTCTTATACTCGGCGTAGGAGGCGGTTTGCTTGTTGCTTTCCTTTTCCCAATGGTCCCACCCTTCCGGGCGAATTTGCTCGCCTAGCTCGCACTGCATGAACACGGTTTTGGCATATGGCCGCCAGGGGCGGCCTAGCACGAAGCTACCCGCGGGCGCATCACCCGTGATTTTGCAGTTGCGGAACACGTAACCATAGCGCGTGCTATCGGGCGTGGAGGCCGCCGTAACGTAGCCCCCACCCTTTTTGCAGAAGATGGTGCAGCCCTCAAACCACGCCGTGCTTGAGCCAAAGATAAAATCAACAGTACCCTCAATGTAGCAGTCTTGGTAGTACTGGCGGCTACCGTAGCCGTAGGTATAGAGCGTGTCCTGAAAGCCTAGGAAGCGGCAGTTTTTGAAACGGGCTTTGTCGCCGGCCACCCACACTGCCACGGCCTGGCCTACCGGGCCTGAGGAGTTCTGGAAGGTGATATTCTCAGCTGAAAAATCGGAGCCGTAGATGTAGATGCTGGAGGAGCCAGAGGTGCCTTTGTCTTCCCCAAAGATGTTCTTCTTCTGGTTGTAGTCGTCGTAGGTGAGGATGGTATTCTTGAGGTCCTCCCCTATCAGCTTCACTAAGTTCTTGGAGCCGGCCAGAATCAGCTTCTCCTTATAGGTGCCTCTCTTGATGAAAATGGTGGTGACTTTCTTGCGAAAATCGGGCACCGCATTGAAAGCTTCCTGCACGGTTTTATAGTTGCCGCTGCCATCTTGGGCCACTACAAAATCGTAGGCCACTGCCCGGCCAATTAGCAGCCAGCTTAGGCATAGGAACGCAATCAGTTGTTTCATGCTCTTGAGTGGGATGAATAGAACGGAGGTTGCAACTGGCCTAGCGAGCCTGCGGATCAACGGTGGTCTTGACCTCGCGCTTTACAACGCGGTCTGCCAACTCCAGCTTCAGGCTGCAGATGTCAGCCAGCACGAGCTGCGCCATTTTGCGGGCACCCAGCTCATTGAAATGGGTGTTGTCATCGCGGCCATCGGGGTAATTGGGGTGCTCGCCGGGGGCCAGCTGGTTGAACAGCAACCGCGAATTCTCCACGCCAAACTGCTGCAGCACGGCCTGGCTTTCGGCATCAAGATCGATCAGTGGGACTTGCTGTTGCTTTGCTACCTCGCGCACGATGCCGGAATACACGGTGTGGGTGCCTTCTACCTTACCAGCCGCGTCGAATTTGCGGCGGGCCACGGGCGTAATCAGTACTGGCGTAGCCTTCTTGGCGCGCGTTTCGGTTATAAACCGCACCAGGTTAGCCCGGAAATCGGCTTCAGGAGTGTAGCTCAGTTTGGTGGGCACTTCATCATTATGCCCAAACTGAATGAACACATAGTCGCCGGGGCGGAGGGCTGCCGCTACGGGTTGCCAGCGGTTTTCGGTTAGGAACGTTTTGGTGCTGCGTCCGTTCTGGGCGCGGTTATCCACCGTCACCGTCTCGTCGAAGAAGTACTTAAATGGCGTGCCCCACCCTGTTTCCGGAAAGGCCTTTTCCTGTTTATCCGCCATGGTAGAATCACCTACCAAATACACTTTTATGGAAGTGGGCTGACTAATGGTAAATGCCATCAGAGCCATTATGGCCACTAGGCCTAGCCCCCAAATTTTCTTCGACAAGAAGCGAACAGCCATAGCGTACGTAGCAATACAGATGTGAGGAATGCGAGCGGCAGAACGCCCTATCAAGTTGGACGAGACAGCCCGAGCTAGCGGAATAAATAACGGCCGACTGCCATTTGAAAAGCAGCCGGCCGTTACAGAAGATTAGCTTAGGTCGTGGATGCTCACGGCGTCCATGTCGGTGTATTCCAGGTTTTCGCCGGCCATACCCCAGATGAAGGTGTAGTTGCTGGTGCCGCAGCCCGTATGGATAGACCAAGGTGGCGAGAGGATAGCCTGCTCATTGCTCACCCACAGTGGCCGGGTTTCCTGGGGCTCACCCATCATGTGCAGCACGCGCTGATTTTCGGGCAGGTTGAAGTACAGGTAGGCCTCCATGCGACGGTCATGCACGTGCGAGGGCATGGTATTCCATACGCTGCCGGGCTTTAGCTTGGTCAGGCCCATTACCAGCTGGCAGCTCTGAATGCCCTGCAGGTAAATGTACTTGTAGATGGTGCGCTCATTGGCCGTTTCCATGGCGCCCATTTCTACGGGCGTCGATTCGGCTTGCGTCATGCGTGTAGTAGGGTACACGGCGTGGGCAGGGGCCGAAAGCAGGTAAAACTTGGCGGGCCGCACCGCATCGGCGCTAGCAAATATTACTTCCTGCGCGCCTTTGCCCACGTAAAGGCAATCCTGCTCGCCCAACTCAAACACCTGACCATCCACGGTAACGGTGCCAGCCTGGCCGATATTGAGAATACCTAGCTCCCGGCGCTCCAGAAAGAACTGAGCCTTTAGGTTCTCGGGGCAAGGCAAGGGCAGCGCCGACGTAGTAGGCGTAGCGCCGCCTACAATCATCCGGTCGTAGTGCGTATACACAAGCTCCACGCTGCCCGCTACAAACAGGCTTTCAATCAGGAAATTATTGCGTAGCTCCTTGGTGTTCAGGCCGGCCGTTTCGCGCGGGCTGATGGCATATCGTTGGGTCATGGGAAATGGTGATTAAGTGATTGAGTGAATGGTGAGTCAGTGAAGTAGCAAGTCAGTGAATTTGATGGGTTAGTGGCCTAGCTAGCGCCACGGGCACTATATGCGTAAGCCGAACATCAAACTCACTCAATCACCATTTCACTACTTCACCGTCAGCGTCCCATCCAGCCCCCGTCGACGGTCAGGATGGTGCCGTGTACATAGTCGGCGGCAGAGGAAGCCAGGAACACGGTGGGGCCTTTGAAGTCTTCGGGCGTACCCCAGCGGCCGGCCGGAATGCGGCCCAGGATGCTGGCGGAGCGGTCGGGGTCGTTGCGCAGGGCCTCGGTGTTGTCGGTAGCAATGTAGCCGGGCGCAATAGCATTCACGTTCACGCCACGGCCAGCCCACTCGTTGGCCAATGCTTTCACTACGCTGCCAATGGCGCCTTTGCTGGCCGCATAGCCCGGCACGTTGATGCCGCCCTGGAACGTGAGCAAAGAAGCTGTGAAGATGATTTTGCCGGAGCCCTGCTGGAGCATCTGCCCGCCAATAGCGCGGGCAATGCGGAAGGGAGCATCCAGATTAATGGCTAACACCTCATCCCACAGGTCGTCGCCGTGTTCAGCGGCAGGAGCACGTTTGATGGTGCCGGCGTTGTTGATCAGGATGTCGATGCGAGGAAAATCCTGCTGCACCTGGCCTAGAAAGGCGTCAACGGCGGGGCGCTGACTGAAATCGGCCTGGTAGGCGTAGAACTGACGGCCCAGGGCGCGTACCTGCTGCTCGGTTTCAGAGCCGCTGAGGGCCAGTGTAGCGGAAACCCCAATGATATCAGCACCGGCTTCCGCGAGGCCCAACGCCATAGCTTGCCCAATGCCACGGTTGCAGCCCGTTACCAGAGCTATTTTTCCTGTCAGATCGAACCCTGAACTATTTGCCATACAAGAGAGAGGTGTTTGTAAACTTTTCGGAGAAGACCAGTGTACGTTTAGAACGCGACTTTGCTTCTAGGCCTGTTAAGGTTAAAGGAAGTGACTGCCGAATGGAAGTCACGCCCCTATTTTATTCCTGCAATCGTTATCGGGAACGTTGCCAGTCCCTTCTTTGGGTTGCACCTCGTGAGTATTTGAGCCAAAAGTGCCCGGGTCTTTCTATTTTGAGGCCCCGTTCAGTGTACTTGCTGCTTTTGCAGTTCTTGGATTTACCTAAGTAGCCGCTCCCCTCCTTCCTTCCCCACCTTACCCCGTCTCCATCGTGGAAACTTTCACCATCAAAGACATTGCCCGCGAACTAAACCTTTCTACTTCCACGGTATCGCGCGCATTGCGGGGCAGCTATGAAATCAACCCCGAAACCAAGCGGCTAGTAATGGAGTGCGCTGAGCGCCTCAACTACCGGCCCAATCCTATTGCGCTGAGCCTAAAAGGCAGTGCTAGCCGCGCTATTGGGGTTATCGTTCCGCAGATTGCCAATTACTTCTTTTCGCAAGCCATTAACGGTATTGAGGCCATTGCCTACAACCGGGGATACCACGTTATCATCTTCCAAAGCCAAGAGTCGTACGAGCGCGAAATGGCTAACGTGCAGCAGTCTATGTCGCGGAAGGTAGATGGGCTGCTGATTTCGCTTTCCAGCGAAACTTCCGACGTGGCCCACCTGCAAGATGTGCAAGATAAAGGCGTGCCCATCGTGCTCTTCGACCGGGTATCATCGCAACTGAACGTGACCAAAGTAGTAGCCGATAACTTTGGGGGCGCGTTTGCGGCCACTGAACACCTGATTCAATCGGGCCGCCGCCGCATTGCGCACCTCACTATTCAGCCCTGGCTGAGCATTACGCAGGAGCGCCTGGCTGGCTACCGTGCCGCCCTGGAGAAGTACGGCCTGGAGTTCGATGAGAACCTGATTCGCTACGGTACGTTTGGCCCCGATGAAGTAGGCCCCATGGTACAGGAGCTGATGCACCTGGAGTCGCCGCCCGATGCGTTCTTCACGGCCTCAGACCGGCTTGCCGTTGGCTGCCTCACGGCCCTGCGCCAGCAGCAGCTTACCATCCCCGACGACGTATCCATCATCGGGTTCACCAACCTGAACGTGGCCGATCTGATGGCTCCTTCCCTGAGCACCGTGGTGCAGCCGGCCCAGGAAATTGGCCAGGTAGCCGCCGAGCGCCTCATCGACCAGATTGAGCGCAAGCACCGAGCGCTGCCCATTGAAACCGTTAAGATTCCGACGGAGCTCATTGCCCGGGATTCTACACGCTTGGCCTCAGGTTCCACGGGCCTCAGCGGCACCTATGCTACGAAAAAGCCTGCGTCGGTATAAGCTGCTAGTTATTAGCAAAAGCAAAACGGTCAGCCCACTTGGGCTGACCGTTTTGCTTTTGGGTTTTCACATAAGCCGCCCGCGCGGCTGTACAACTACTTGCGGCCGGACTGTTGCAGCAGCCAGGTAGCGAGGTCCTTCCCTGCCAGGAAGTTTTCGTACTCGGCCGGGATTTTCCGACCATCGGTGTACTCGTTGTACAGCCACGGGTCACCCACCGCGAAAACGGTGCCTTTGCCCACTTTGGCGGTAGCCATAATCACGTTGCCGCCCTGGCTAATGAGCGGCGTGGCGGGCGCTTTTACTTCGATGGGCGCCAGCTCCTTAATGTAGGCCTTGCGGGCATGCTTGAACACGGCATTGCCGGCGGGTAGCGCCACTTGGCCCTGCTCAAACTGGCTGCCTTTCACCATGTTCAGGTTCACGTCGCGGAACTTCATCCCGAAAGCCTGGGCCAGCGTGTTGAAACGCGGAATTTCGGCGTTACTGGTGTCGTTAGCCATGAGCACCAGCGTGCCGCCGGCTTTCACCCAGGCGGTGAGGGCTTGCACGTCGGCGGGCTTCACGAAGTTGGGGTTGGCCGTTTCCTTCTTAGTGTCGGGGTCAACGATAATGTACACGTCAACTCCCTTGAGTGAGGCGGCCGTGGGTGCCGTGGGGATGGATACCGTGTTGGCCCCCAGCTCCCGGAATTGGTTGCCCCAGAGGTAGAACCCGCCGTGCGAGCGGTCTTCCCAGGTGTAGTGGAAGGGCTCGGGCTGGCCCGTGATGTTGCTCTTGCGGCTCTCATGGTTGAAGTAGGTATCCACGCCAACTGTTTTGCCCTTGCCTAGGCCACTCTCGGCGGCAATTTCCATCTCCACGCTGGCCAGAATGAAGGGGCCTACGCCTTTCAGGTCGTTCTTGCGCAGCGGCTCCGAGAGGTAGTACTCAAAGCTACCGTCGCGGTAGGGGTTGCCGCCTAGGCCACCTACACTCACCGTGCCGTTGAAAGCCAGCGCGTCGCCCGACTCCGTTGCCACGAATTGCTTCAGCAGGCCATCGTACCCTTTCTTGGCTGCTTGCGCATACTTCTGCTCGAGGTAGCCCATGCGCACGCCCTTCTGCAGGAAGTATACAAACATGCTGCTGCCCGAAGCCTCCGCATAGTTGCCCTTGCGCGAAGCTTGGTCTACTACCAACGACCACGTGCCGGTTTTGGCATCTTGGTACTTGGTGAGCACCGGAGCGAGGCGTTGCACGTCCTTAATGAGCTGGGCGCGCTGCGGATGATCTTTGGGGAAGTAATCCAGCACATCTACCAAAGCCATGGCGTACCACCCCATGCCCCGGTCCCAGAAGTTCGGCGACTGGCCCGTGGTTTTGTTGGCCCACTTCTGCTCCTTGCTCTCATCGTAGCCGTGGTACAGGAGGCCAGTCTTGGGGTCCACGAGGTTCTTCTCGATGAGAGCAAACTGCTTAGCCACATCATCGAAGCCTGCGGGCTGCTGGAATACTTTGCTGTACTCGGCATAGAAGGGCTCAGCCATGTAGAGGCCATCGAGCCACATCTGGTTGGGGTAAACCTTCTTGTGCCAGAAGCCCCCGGCTTTCGTGCGAGGCTGCCCCTCTAGCTGCTTGCGCAATAGCTGCGCGGCCTTCTGGTATCTCTCCGGGTTCGGCACCGACATTTGGCTGAGCAGCAGCAAGGCATGACCAGTAGTCAGGTTGTCGAGGTTGTAGTCTTCCAGCTTGTAGGTCCGGATGGAGCCATCGGGCTGCACAAACTGGTCGAGGTCTTTCTGGATGTAGGTAAAATAACGGGCATCACCGGTCCGCTGCCACACGCGCTCCAGCGCTTTCAGCATCAGGCCTTGCTCATAATCCCAGCGGGCAGTTTTGCGGTTACCGATGACAATAGAATCAGGATGCCACTTGATGAAGGCATCCGTCATGCGCTGCGACATAGGCCTAGCAGCCGGCGCAGTTTGTGCCTGCGCGGCCAAGCCCGAAATCAACAGCCCAGAAAGGAAGAAACGACGAAGAGACATGGAAGAATTAAGCTAGTACTAGAAATCTAGTTCCCCTCCTCAGTTGAGGAGGGAGTAGGAGTGGTTGAGTGGCCTAGAACGGCGCTATCGTGCTGAAATTTGATCTTACCAACTGTAAAGACTGCGACGATTGGTATTCGGCGAAGCTCCGGTTTGACAGGTAAAGTGATGGAAGGCTATTTCAACGACTTCTTTACTTGGAGCTGCTTATCGAACTCTTTTGCGTCTTCAATACAGCAGGAAACTAGCTCCTCTAAGTCTGCTCCGCCGTTCATCTCTACCTCAGGTCCATACTCAGAGGTAAGGCGCACATGGTAAAAATTATTAGACGGCTCATCATACGTCAACGTCCAGCCAGTTGGAATGCCTGGAAAGTCTTTCGCAGTTAGAGTATAAGGCAGCTTGCTCATAAGGCAGACTAAGCGTTCTATAGCAGCCTAACGCTTCGAAACCGTTACCACTTTTTTCGACACCTTCTGACCATATTCCACGTCTTTCTTCGCGGCTTTGGTATCGGTGTTGCGCAAGGTTACGGCTTTGCTTCGGTCGCCGGTTACACGCAGGAGCAGCTCAGAGCCGGGAGCGTAGCGTAGGTTGTCGAAGCTGATGTTGCGGCTGTTCTGCACTTCCAGCACAGGCTTGGTTTCTTTGGAGAGCAAGGTTACGTTTTTGAGGCGGATACCGTCGGCTTCCTGGCACACGAGGCCTTTGTTGCACTCCAGCACCGTGTTTTCGATATCCACGTCCTTGATGCTCATCTCGGGCAAGCCGCGTACTAGGATTCCGGTGTTGGCGCCTTTGCAGGTTACGTTCTTGATGCGGAAGCCCTTGAACTGAGGCGTACCTTCACCAAGAGGCTCCGCTTTGATTTCAGGAATGCCGTAGGCCTCTCCGTTTACTTGCACGGGGTCTTTGGCGGCGTAGTACATGTCAAACAAGATGGCTTCGCCGGCAATGTCGGTCATGTCGACACCATCCACGAAGATGTTCTCCACTACCCCACCACGGCCGCGGGCCGTCTTGAAGCGGAGGCCTACATCGGTGCCCATAAAGGTGCAGTTGCTCACGTAGAGGTTACGCGCGCCACCCGACATCTCCGAGCCAATCACGAAGCCGCCGTGGGCGTGGTACACTTTCGTATCGCGGATGATGAAGTTCTCGGTGGGTACGCCGCGCTTGCGGCCTTCCTCATCGCGGCCCGACTTAATGCAGATGCCATCGTCGCCCACGTCAAACGTGCAACCTTCTACTAGGCCATTACGGCAAGATTCTAGGTCCAGCGCATCGGTGTTCTGGCCGTACCAGGGGTTACGGGCCGTTACGTTGCGCAGCGTGATGTTGTCGCAGAGCAGCGGGTGGATAGTCCAGGCCGGAGAGTTTTGGATGGTAAAGCCTTCGAGCAGGATTTGCTTGCAGCGCTGTAGGCTGAGCATGTTGGGGCGCAGGAAATCCTTGAACTCGGTGTACTTGCTGTAATCGGGCTGCTGACCAGCAGGAATAGTCCAGGGCTTGTTTAGCGTAGAGCCTTTCAGGGAGCCCGCCGAGGGGTACCAGGTGGTGCCTTTTTCATCCACGACCCCACCCGACTTCACGAGGCGCTGCCACTGGCCGGCATTGAGCTTCTCCTTCTTCACCATGCGCCAGGCGTCGCCAGCTCCATCAAAAGTACCTTCGCCGGTAATGGCAATGTTCTCCAGGTCGTAGCCGTAAATCGGCGACTGGTTACGCACAGCATCCTCCCCTTCCCAGTTGGTTTTGATCAGCTGATAATCAGAGAGCTTGTTGCTGAACTGCACCAAGGCACCTTTAGCCACGTGCAAGTTCACGTTGCTTTTCAACTGAATGGGGCCCGTCAGCCACAAGCCGCGCGGCACCAATACCACGCCGCCCTGCTGGCTGCAGGCCTCAATGGCCTTGCGGAAGGCCTCGGTGTTGAGCGTCTGCCCATCGGCCACGGCGCCGTACTTCGTGATGTTGAAGGTGTCCTTCCGGAAGTAGGGCTGCAGCACCACGGGCAGGTCGTAGGTGTACTTGCCGTTGAAAGCCAAGGGCTGCAGGTGCGAGGCAATGCCCAGGTTAAGCTTCTTTACATCCTGCGCCACGAGCTGAGCTACGCGCTCAGCACCGTAGGCAGAGAAGTGGGTGTTATCGAGCTTGGTGTTGTTGGCGCCGTTCTGGTAGCTCCAGAACAAGGGCTTTGTGCCGGCGTCGCCGAGCTGGCTGTACATCGCCCAACTGGTTTCGTGCAGGTCAATCAGGGGCACTTTCTGGGCTTTGGCCACTTCCTTCACCACGCCGGGGTATTCGCCGTGGTCGTCTTTGCGCTTGCCTTGGTCGTCGAAGTAGCGGCGGCCGACGGGCGTAATCAGCACGGGATTGGCGCCTTTGGCGCGGGCCTCCTGCACGTAGCGCGTCAGGTTTTGGCGGTAGGCAGTTTTGGGTGCGGCGTAGCGGGCGGTGTCTTCCAGCTTCGAGTCGTTGTGGCCGAACTGAATGAACACCCAGTCGCCGGGCTTCACTTGCTCCAGCACTTTAGCCCAGCGGCCTTCATGGCGGAAGTTGCGGGTGCTGCGGCCGTTCATGGCGTGGTTCTGCACCTTCACGTTCGCATCAAAATACTGCTGGAAATACATACCCCAACCACGCTCGGCTTTATCCAGGGGTTTGTCGGACATAGTGGAGTCGCCGACCAGGAAAATCTGAACTTTCTTGTCCTCGGCGGGCCGGAAGGCCCACAGAAGCACAGCAAAAAACAGGAATGCAAATTGTTTCATAGGAAAGAGAAAAGCCTCCCTAGGCCACTACTGTAGTGGCCTAGGGAGGGTAAGAGAAGGCTATCTGTAACCCTGGTTTTGGGTGAACTCGCTCTTGTTGCTCACCGCATCCAGCTGACGCTGAGGAATGGGCCGCACCAAGTGGTAGTCCTGAATGCTGACGGCGGCGTCGGGGTTGTACTTCTTCACGCGCTCAATCAGCTTGCCGGTGCGCTTCAGGTCAAACCACCGAAGCTGCTCGCCACCTAGCTCCCGGCCCCGCTCATCCAGAATAAAGTCCAAGGTTACGTCGGCGGGCTTGATGAGCATGTCGGCTTCCTTGCCCGGAATAGCGGCCCGGCGGCGTACTACGTTAATCAGGTCGGCGGCCTTGGTAGAGTTACCGGCCTTGAACTCGGCTTCAGCGGCCATCAGGTACACATCGGCCAGGCGAATCACATAGGCGTCGCGAGCACTCTGCTCTTCGGCAATGGTAGGCCTAGTGGGGTCCAGGAATTTCTTCATGGTGATGTAGTGAATCCGGTCGCCGCTGATGGTGCCGTTGGGCCGGTACACGGCGCTCTGGTCCCAGATCCGGTACTTCTTCTGAGCTTTCACGGTAGCCGGAATGATGTACTTGCTGGCTACAATGGCCGTATCGCCCACGGCAATACCGGTTACCGCCCGGTTGGCCAGCCATACTGTCTGGAAAGTGGCGGCGTAGCGGGCGTCAATCTTCTCATTGAACAGGTTCAGGTAGAAGAGTGACGGCATGAAGCGGTTGAAGGGCCGGCCGTACGGAATGTCGCGGATTACGCCGGGCTGGTCGTCGTACTTCATCGTGAACAGCAGGTGGCCGTTGTTGCCGCCGCGGGGGTGGCCGTCGGGGTACAGCGTAGCGTCTACCCTATCGTTCAGGCTCAGATCCTTGGAGTAGTTCACGGCCCACAAAATCTCCTTGTTCTCCAGGTTTGTCATCGACCACAAGTCGGCAAACCGGGGCTGCAGGGAGTAGCCATAACTGCTGATTACCTTCTGGGCCAAATCGGCGGCCTGGCGGTTTTGGCCGCGGGTCAGGTACATTTTCGCCAAGAAGGCTTCGGCGGCGGGCTTAGTTACGCGGCCGTAGTCGGTAGTGGTGGTGGGCAGGTTGGCCACGGCCACAGTCAGGTCCTCGAAGATCTGCTTGTAGAAAGTTTCAACGGGGGTTTTGTTGGCCGTGTTCTGCACGGCCGTAGCCTCCTCGGTAGTGAAGTGCACGCCGCCCCAGGTTTCCACAATCTCCCAGTAGTAGAAGGCGCGCAGGAAGCGCAGCTCGCCTTCGCGGGTCTTCTTCAGAGCATCGCTCATACCCGACTGGCCTACGCGGCCAATACCAGCGTTGCAGACGTTCACGCCAGCATAGAGGCGGTTCCAAAGGTCGGTTAGGGCCGCGGAGCTGCCTTGGAGGGTAGTGTACTCCGTTAGGTCGGGGTTTACGTCGCCGGCGCCGCGCTGCCAGAGGTCGGTACCCATTTCTGAGATGCTGTAGCCATTTTCCTTGCCATACCACCAGCGGTTGTAAGAGTAGGCGGCGTTTACTAGGGTTTCAAAGCCGGCGGGCGTGCTATACACGGCTTCAGCGGTGAGGCCCGAGGGATTGTATTCTTCTAGCTGCTTGTCGCAGGCCGGTAGCGTGAGGGAAAGCGCGCCAGCGGTGAGCAGCAGTTTGAGCGTATGTTGAGTGGAGATTTTCATCTTTCTATGCAGCGTTAAACGAGCTCTATCCTCTTAAAAACCCAGGTTGATACCAGCAGTCACCACTCGCGGAATGGGCGTGGTGATGGCGCCGCCGCGCTCGGGGTCGTAGTTGTCGATGTGGCTCCAGGTGTAGAGGTTCTTGCCCTGCACGTACACCCGCAGCGACGACATATGCAGGCGCGAAGCTAGGCCGGCCGGGAAGGTGTATCCCAGCGTGGCGGCCCGCAACTTAGCATAAGAGCCGTTTTCATAATCTAGAGTAGAACCGTACAATCCGTTCCGAAGTGTGGACTTCGAAAGGCTAGCGTCAGGACGCGGGAAGTCATTAGACGGATTTTCAGGAGTCCAGTAGTTTTGGCGCGAACTGTTCTCAGTGCCTTGCGGATCGAAGAAGCCGTTGTACTCGTAGTTGAGCATCTGCCCGATGCGAGCGAAGAATTGCAGCGACAAATCGAAGCCCTTGTAGCTGACGTCGGTGTTGAGGGAGCCGCTCCACTTGGGTACTCTGGAGCCTAGCACTTTGCGGTCGTCGGTAGCCGTGATGCGACCATCGCCGTTCAAATCGCGCACCTTGATCTGACCAGGTTTCTGGCCGAAAGTTTTCGCTTCGTCGGCCTCACTGGTTTGCCAGATACCAATCTTCTCGTAATCGTAGAAAACGCTAACCGGCGAGCCCACAAACCACAGATTGCTCACATCGTTACCGGAAATGGTAAGGGCTGTGATTTCCTCCTTGTTTTTGAACCAAGTGGCACCCACATTCCAGCGGAAGTTTTCGGTTTCAACCACCCGGGCATTCAAGCCTACTTCAATACCGCGGTTGCGGGTTTTACCGGCGTTTTCCGTTACAACAGAGTAACCCGAAGTTGCTGGCAATACGCGGTTTAGGAGTAGGTCGCTGGTGCGGGTGTCGTACACATCCACCGAGCCGGCCAGACGGTTCTGCAGGAAGGCGAAATCCAACCCGAAGTTGAGCGTATTCGAGAGTTCCCAGCCTAGCGCTTTGTTACCGATGCGGTTAGCAAAGGTGTAAGCCGGGGCCGATGACTCGCCGAAAGCAAACGGAATGCGCACCAGCAACGACTGCGTAGAGTACGCTGGAATATCGTAGTTGCCGGCGCGGCCGTAGCTGGCCCGCAGCTTCAGGTCGGTGATGGGCGTTAGGCCCTTCATGAAGTCCTCTTCAATAATACGCCAGGCCACGGCGGCTGAGGGGAAGAAGGCCCATTTGTTGCCGGGCGCCAACACCGAGGAACCGTCGGAGCGGCCGGTCAGCGTGAGCAGGTAGCGGCTCTTAAAGTTATACTGCACGCGGCCCGTGAAGGAAATCAGCTTGCTATCGACGTAGCCACTGTTGATGCCCACCTGCTGGTTGGCATTGGCTAGTGCGTAGTACCCCTGGTAATCCAAGAGCTGATTCCGGCCCTGGGCGTTGGAGTTCTCCGTGTTAAACGTGAGCAGCGACGTTACACCGGTAGCACTGATAGTGTGGTCACCGAAAGTCTTATTGTAGTTCAGGATGTTCTCCCAACTCCAGTTGGTCAGGAAGTCTGTGCCGTAGGCTGACTGTGCTACCGAGCCGTTGCGGTCTAGAGTGTTTGACCCCTGATAAATGCCAGTGCGAGTGTTGGAAAGAGTCAGGCCCAGGTTAGAGCGCAGGTTCAGGCTAGGCAGAATCTGGTAGCTGACGTAGCCCGTAGTGAACGTGCGGGTAGTGCGCACGTTGTTCTGATAGTTGCCCGGCTGCTCGTCAATGAGGGGGTTAATGAAGTTACCCGCGTTGGGGAAAACAGCGAGGTTGCCGTTCTCATCATAGGGCGTCAGCAAGGGGTTGATCTTGTTGGCCTGGTTGGTGGGGTCGCGGCGGCGGTTTTGGTTGAAGTAAGTGAGCTGGCTCTGTAGGCCTACGCGTACTTTGGCGTTAATCTCCTGATCGAGGTTGAAGCGGATGGAATACCGATTCAGGTCATCCATTCGGAACAAGCCCTGCTCGTTGAAGTAGTCGAAGGAAGCGTAGATCTTGGTTTTGTCGGAACCGCCCGAAAGGCCAATCTGGTGCTCCTGCTGCACGCCCTGACGCAGCAGCTTGTTCATCCAGTTGGTGCTCACGCCATCGGCAATGTTCTGTATTTCCAGGGGCGTGAAGATCTTGGAGTCGTCGGCGGGGCTGTTCCAGTTGCCCGTGGTGCGGTTGGCCTCCCGCTTCTGCGCTACATATTCCTGGGCGCTGCTAACGCGGGGGTAGTACACGGCATCGGTGATGCCGTAGTAAGAGTTGATCGTCACGCGGGGCTGTCCAGAAGCACCCTTCTTAGTAGTCACGATAATAACGCCGTTGGCGCCGCGAGACCCATAGATAGCAGTGGAGGCAGCATCCTTGAGCACTTCCATGCTCTGAATATCATTGGGGTTGATATCCTGAATAGAATTGTACTGTACCCCATCCACAATAAACAGTGGACCGTTCTGGGCCGTGATGGAGCGGTTACCGCGCACAGCAATATTAACGCCCGAGCCCGCCGAACCACTGCTCCGGGTGATGTCTACACCAGGCAGCCGGCCCTGCAGGGTTTCCATCACGTTGGCCGAGGGCACCTTCTTCAGGTCCTCCTCCTTCACCGACACGATGGCGCCCGTAACGTCGCTCTTCTTGACCTGTCCGTAGCCAATTACTACTACTTCATCCAAGGCTTTTTGGTCAGACTTGAGCGCAATCTTGAGTTTGGTTTGTGAGCCTACACTCACCGTCTGGGGCACGTAGCCAATGTAGCTGAACGTCAGGGCCACATCGCCGCCTTCTGGCACGGCCAACGTGAAATTTCCGTCGCCGTCGGTGGTGGCTCCTAGTGTGGAATTCTTTACAATGACGGTTACGCCTGGTAGTCCTTCACTAGTCGTTCCATCAATTACCCGTCCCTGTACCTGGCGAGTTTGCTGCGCCATTGCCGACACGGCTGTGCTAAGCGCTATGGCACTTAGTAGTAAACCTTTTCTCATGGTGTGGGAATTTGATTAGTCGCAGAAAGAGCTGCTAGGCCACCCGAAGTAAGCCCTTACTAATGTTAGAGGAATGGCGCCGGAAAGCACTTAATCGCGCTCTGAATATTTGTGCAATCGTTATCGGGAACGTTGCCAGAAGCCCAACTCTATCACTCGTTAGGGTTTTTCTTAGCCCTTTTAGTCCTTTTCCAGCTTCACTCACTCCTTCCCTCAACTACCAACTCTCTAGCTATTTATAGGACTTAAACCAGACGTCGCCTACATACCCAGCCCTCCTTCTTTGGTTAGGAGACGTTATCTCACCTCAAAGATGATAGCTATTAGCCCAGTCGCCGCACCACCCACAATACGGCACTCAACAGCAGGCTTACTAGCAACATGGAGACAATAGGCGCATAGAATCGGAAGCCCGGCCGCTCAATACGAATATCGCCGGGCAGGCGACCAAACCAGCTAAACAGATTGCCGCCCCCTGACCACACAAAGGCCCCTACCGCTACGAAGAGCAGGCCTAGCAAGACGAGCGTTTTCCCGAGCTGCGGGTTCATGTTGGCAGGCGCTTTTTTACTTAGAGAGGCTTTAGTATTAATAGGCTTAGGGCTGCAACAGTCACTATAAAAACGCCAAAGGCAGCCCACTCTTCGCGAAGTTTGAAATCTTGGGGGTAGGATTTACGGATTTTGGCTTGGCCCCAAATGGCAGCGAATATTGCTCCGATAAGCAGCGGCATGCCAATGGTAGTAGGTAAAATGCTACGCGTGAACAGGTACAGTACCAGTAGTACGGGCAAGCCCACGCAGTAAGCGGCTAACCGAGGCAAAAAGCTGGATTGTTTCACGGAGGCACCAATTTGTAAGAAGTTTAAAAGTAGGCGTTAGCAACTGATTCTTACTAAAAAGGAAAAACAGTGACATGCCTGGGAGCCGAACAACCGAAACGACACGGGTACACCGCTTTTTTCTAATGCCTAAACAAGAAAACACAACCTATTAATAATCAATAGTCTATTAACACAAACCACCTTTTACAAAGTCTAACCTTGTAAGGTTTAGCGTGGGCCGTTTGACGTGGTTCCTCCATCTAGCAGTGCGTTTCGCACAAACCATTTTTCAGACTGCTAGCTCCATTATGCATTCGATAGTATTACCCTCGTCCCCTGATTATTATCTCACCTTTTACGTTGCTGGCTTTGCAGTAGCAGGAGCCTTATTAACGTGGGAAGCGTACGTGCGACAATACGTGTGGCGCCGATGGCTTCCTCTACTGGCTGGCACGCTTCTGTGCCTGATTCTTGGTACACGCTTGGTAGCAGGCTCCAGCACCGAATGGCAGCACCTGCTTACCCACGGCGAGTGGACGGGCCCCGACAGCCGCTCTATCTTGGGCGGAATTATAGGAGCCACCTTGGCCTTGGCCGTGTTGCGGCGGGTTTTGGGCTTTAGCCGCAACGTGTATGATGCTTTTGCTCTTCCCTTGTTTGTAGGCCTAGCGGTTCAAGGAGTGGGGTGCTTGCTTACGGGCTGCTGCTTCGGCACTTCCACAACCAGCCTGGTGGGGGTTTGCTACGCGCCCCATACCCTGCCCTTCCTGACGCAGGTTGCGCGGGGGGTACTACCGGCTACAGCGGCTCATTCCTTGCCAGTGCATCCGGCGCAGTTGTACCAGATTGTAACATGCTTGCTGATAGCCGGGCTGCTTAGTCTGCCCCGCACCCGCCAGCAAGTGCCGGGTCAGCAGTTTATTCTGGCCATTCTACTGTACGCGGCGGGTCGTTTTGGGCTGGAATTTGTGCGTGACAGCGCCGGTGATGTAGTAGCCACTGCTCTTTGCGGTGGCCTGAAACAGGTACAATGGCTGTTGCTGTTAGCGGTAGCTGCACTGGCGGGTTTATGGATCTACCGGGGCCGTGCAGCCTTCCCCGTTTCCTCTTTCAGCTCGCTAGGCCACTGGCAGCCGCGGCTGGTCTTGGGGAGCCTTTTGGTAGTTACCGCATTGCTCAGCATTAACTGGCTGACGCTGCCGGAACAGTTGGTTGTGAAAAGTCTGCTGCTGGCTAGCCTGGTGCTGGAAGTCGGCCTGTGGCTGCGCCGACAGACGAGCCGGCCACCGCACGCCCTCATGCTGCCGGTGCTGTTGGGCGGGGCAGTTATGGTGCTGACCAGCCAGGCCCCGGCCTCCGATCCGCGGCGCTATACTACCGTCAGTGCAGGTGGCCTAGCGGGCACTTCTGAGCAATACTTTGGCTACCCCTACGGCTGCTCTGGCACGCAGCTTTCCACCTCCACTTACAAACAACGGTTTGCTATGGGGGCAGTTGGAGTAGCACGTACGTGGCCTCTGATGCGGACCAGCACCATCACTTTAGGAGGAACCCTTGGGGTGGGCCGCAGCAACTTCCGGCCCCAGCAAGACACTATTTACGCGGGCAGCTCTTACACCAATATCAACCCCAAACCCTTTGAGCGGGGCCACGCCTCGCTGCTGAGCTTTAGCCCCTACATGGAGGTTGCTAACCCCAAATACCTGCGGTTTGGCTTGGGCTTTCACTTAGGCGATGTGGCCTACGACTACGCATATAAGCCCGGCCGGGTCAGCAACGTTAGAGTACAGAGCCTGCTGGAGGTAGGATTGATGAGGGTTGCCTTCCTCCACGCTAGCGTGAACTATGGTTTACAGGGCCTCGGCAATGGCTTTAGCACTGTCGGGGTGGGCACAGGAGCAGGCCAAGAGCGGTTTCGACTGGTTGGGGGCATAGCTATAGCCAACAGCGAAATGAATGCTGGTTTTTTTGACCAAACCGATGAGCAATCCTTCCCCTTCCTACAAGCCCAGATTCCTCTGGGCGAAAGTTGGACGTTGGAACCCTTTGCCGCTACCAATTTCAGTAACATTCAGAGTTTTCAATTAAAGGCCAATTTTCGGTTGCCTAGCCGTCCTGCGGCCGATAAGTAATCAGTGGCATAGCCTGCCAATTGGTTCTAATAATGCCAGAACGCTATTGCCCATCTGCTCCATCTATACAGGTGAGCGTGGCATAAACTTCAGTGCTACACACGGCAAGGCTGGTGTCACTGACTATGCGCAATACGTAAGATTCACACCGAAACTCGCTCTTTGGTCAGGACTGCAAAAGCCCACTCCCAAGTAAATTACTTAGGAGTGGGCTTTGCGCAAGTGTGCTGCTACAGTTGCTAGGCCTGTATAACGGCCGCTTTAGTGCTATGCACCTGGCTGGCCGCTTCCATAATCACGGCTGCTACCTGTTCAGGCTGCGAGAGCATAACCACGTGGCTGGATGGCAGCGTGGTAGTGGTAGCATTCATTTTCTTGGCCAACGTGCGCTCCAAATCAGGGTTAATCATGCGGTCATTGGCCGCTACGATGTACCAGGAAGGCTTGGTTTTCCAGGCGGCTTGGGTGATTTTTTCCTGGAGAGCCGAGAAAGCCTGGGGCCCTTGGGTGGAAATCAGCACCTGCTGCTCGGTTTGAGGTAAGTCTTGGGCAAAATCCTCCATGATGCCCTTGGGCGTCATGCTTACAAAGCCGGAAGCATCAGGCCGAATTTCATCATTCCCGGGTGTAGCGGGGGCAGTTTGCACCAACTCCAGGAATGACTGCCCTTCTTCGGGGGCAGCGGCGGCCACGTACACCAGCCCGGCCACTTTCGCATCGTTGCCGGCTTCGGTGATAACCACGCCACCCCAGGAGTGGCCTACCAGCAGCACGGGGCCATCTTGCAGGGCCAGTGCCCGCTTGGTGGCAGCTACGTCGTCGGTGAGTGAGGTAAGCGGGTTTTGCACGGCCGTCACGTGGTAGCCTTTCGCCTGCAGCAGCGGAATTACCTTCGCCCAGCTAGAGCCATCGGCCCAGGTGCCGTGCACGAGTACTATGTTTTTGATGCCCGTCCGGGGTTGAGCTTCGCCGTTGCTATTTGAAGTATTGGAAACCATAAGAAAGTCAGGAAGTGCGCTAAGCGCAATGACAGATAGAATTCTCTTGGCGTGACTGGTTAAGCCTGCTTCAGCTTGCCCCCACGAGCCAGCTTGCGCCGAATGCTCTAGGCCTGTTTAGTATTGCCTAAGACTACTGCCTGGCCTAGGAGGAGCCAAGTATTCTGTGGGCCGGCGGCTTGGCTCTTGTTTCAGGGCCTGCTGCTCTAGCCATTGCCGAATGAAGTCCGCTACATCGCGCCAAGTGGGCAGCCCCAGTACGAGATGGTTATTCCCGGTAAATTCCTTAAAGTCGGTGACCGAACCAGAGCCCTGAGCATAGCGCTTAAAGTTGGCACGATTCAGCGCGGCCGGCATGATGTGGTCGTCGGAACCAGCTACGAGCAACAAGGGCACGTGCGGACGCCGAAAGTCTACCCGCGCGGCCGCAGTCAACCCGTCGCGGGAGACGCGCTTAGACTCGGGCACAACCAGTGCCTCGTAAGTGGCGCGCTGCTCGGCTGGTAGCATGCCATTGGTGAAGGCATACTGCCACTGCCGCATCGACATCAGAAAGGTCTTGTTGACATTAGTGAGAAACCCCAATGGCCCCCAGGTAGCCCGCAAAAACGACCAGCTAAACGCGAATACCCCTTGCGGCGGAACCGAATGAATAGCCACGCCCGCGGCGGCCACATCGCGCTGCAGGAGCAGTTGGGTGACCAGCCCGCCCATGGAGTGCCCAATGAGAATGGGCTTCTCTGGCAGTTGCTTGATGACATCGGCAAAGGAATCAACCAACTGTTTCAGCCGTAACGACGCTAGGCGGGCATCGGGGTGGCGCCGACGCAGCTCCTCCACTGAGGCATTCTTGTAGGGCCACGGCGGTACCAGGCAGGTATAGCCATGGCCCTCAAAATAAGTCTTCCACTCGTTCCAGCAGCTGTGGTGCACAAAGGCGCCGGTCACGAACACAATGGTTTGAGGCCCGTGTTTCATTTCTGGTCGCTGGTAAGGTTAATCAACAGACCACGAATTGCTGCTAGCCGAGGTACTTCTTTAGCTCGGCGGCGGCCTGCACGAACAGGGACTTCACCTGGGGCAACTCAGCCAGCCCGTTAAGCAGCCCAAAATCATGGATCATGCCGTTGTAGCGCACTGTAGTTACGGGCACGCCGGCCTCGTCTAGTTTGCGACCGTAGGCCTCTCCCTCATCACGGAGCACGTCGGCTTGTGCTACCTGAATAAGGGCGGGCGGCAGGCCTTGCAGCTGCTCTTTGGTGGCGTTGAGCGGAGAAGCGTATATCTCAGCCCGTTCGGCGGGGTCGGTGGTATAGTTGTCGTAGAGCCACTTCATCAGCGACGTAGTCAGGAACCGATCTTCGCCATATAGTTGGTACGATTCAGTAGTGAAGTCGGCGGCTACGATGGGCCAGAACATCACTTGCAATTTGATGTGCGGGCCACCTTTCTCTTTCGCCATCAGGCAGGTTACAGTGGTCATGTTGCCCCCCACGCTGTTGCCCACTACCGCTAGGTTTTTTCCGTCCACGTTGATTTCCGCGCCATTTTCCGCAACCCACTTGGTGGCGGCGTAGATTTCGTTGATGGCCTGCGGGTATTGCGCATCGGGGCTGGGGGTATAGTTCACGAACACGGCCACGAAGCCCGATTCTACTACTAGGTCGCGTACCATGCGCTGGTGGGTGGGGAAGTCGCCCAGCACCCAACCGCCGCCGTGAATGAAGATGAACACGGGCAGCACCGTATCAGTGGTACCGGTGGGGCGCACAATATGCAGCGGCACGGTGTAGCCGTCTTGCTCAATGGTGCGTTGCGTGACTTCAATACCCGATATATCTACTTGCACGGAGGCTTGGGCCCCTACTAGGCCTAGGCGGGCTTCGGCGGGCGACAGCGTTTCCAGGGGCGGGCCACCGGCACCGTTCAGGGCCGCTAGAAAGGTTTTGACTCCGCTCGCAACAGCGGGGTCTTGCGCTACGGGCAGCGGGAGTTCCATGGTGAGGTTGCTCATCGTGGTAAGGAATGGAAGGGAGTAGCTTTCTAAAGCCCACTTTTGGATGGCGGTGAGCACAGCGCCGTGGTGATGTTGCAAACGTAGCGTCCGGCTGAGCCTTGGGAGCGGTATAAAGCCCGGATTAAGCAGTACTTTATGCTCAGTCTACTCGCTGGCGCGTAGCATTCTTGCGAAAAGCGCGCTACTTCGCACCATGTCTCTCCCCCGCCCTTTTGGCAAGCTGCTCCTGCTGCTCCTCACGGTCAGTCTCTCTGCCTGGGGTGAGCCGCTGTATCCGCTACTTAGCCCGGCGCAGGTCAGTCAGTTGCAGACGCGCCTGCGCCAAGCCCAGCCCGACACTGGCCGCTTGCAGGTGTTGCTGCAGCTCAGCGGCGACCTGATTGCCAAACACGATGAACTGGGCGCTCCGTTGGGTAATGCAGAGGCCTACTGCCGTCAGGCGCAAGCACTAAGCCAGGCCCAGCACGATACGGTGCACCTCATTGAAAGCCTGTATTACCTGGGGCAAATCAGGGCCATGGCGGGAAACAATGAGGCCGGGCAGCGTCTGATCCGGCGGGCTCTGCAGCTGAGCCGGCAGATTAATGCTAAGCAGCAGGAAGCCATAGGATGGTACTATTTAGGCAATACTTATCCGCGCGTTGAACAGGAGTTTCCGGCTAAAATCAGGTGCTACCAGCAAGCTAGGGAGCGCTTTCAACAGCTAGGCGGCAAGGCTGAAGAGGCCTATTTGCTTAAAACAATTGCCGATATGCACTTGCTGCAAGGCAATTCTGCCCAGGCTATAAGTGAGCTTCTGCAGGTAGCTAGCCTCTACCAAAAGGCGGGGCAGCGCAAGCTGCATTATACCTATGACTTATTGCGCGGAGCCCACCGCCAGATGGGTAACTACAAGGAAGCCCTGCGTTATGGCCTAGCCTCCATAGAAAGCGCCCAGACCACGCACGACACGAGCGCAATTGGGGGCTTTTACGCCCGCACTGCCAGTCTGTACGTAGAGCTCCAACAGTACCCAGAGGCCCTGCGCTATTATGAAAAGTCCCTAACTAACTTCCGGCAAACCGGAGTACACATGGAGTCAGTGGCGGGTGAAATGGCCCGCGTCCTGATTGCCCAGCACAAGCCCGAGCAGGCCCTCAAGTCGTTTCTCGCCTACAGCCGGCAGGATACTTCCAGTGACCCAAAAACAGCCATGTACCGGGCGCTTTATCTAGCGGAGTGCTACCTGGCGCTGAAGCGCTACGCCCGGGCTGAGCAGCACTACCTCCAGCTGATACAGCTCACCAAATCAGGCATCGACGACGATATAAACAAGCTGGTAATCTACCAGGCCATTGGGAAGTTTTATCTCCAAACCAATCAGTACGATAAAGCCCGCTCGTACTTGGCGCAGGCGCTATACGTGAGCAAACGGAGCGGTTACTTGTTACGCGTGGCAGAAATACACCTGCTGCTGTTCAAAACCGACTCTGCTCAGGCCCACTACCCGGCGGCTATTGCGCACTACCAGGCCTACAAAGCCCTAAACGACTCTATCTTCAGTGCCGCCAAGAACAAGCAGCTAGCTAGCCTGCAAATTCAGTACGACACCCACAAGAAAGAACAGAACATTGCGCTGCTTACCAAGCAAACCCAGGCTCAGCAGGCTCGCCTGAAGCAGCAGGAATTTCAGCGCAACGCCGTGGCAGTGGGTGCTTTGCTGTTGGTACTTGTGCTAGGCCTAGGCTACAACCGATACCGCCTCAAGCAGCATAGCAACCTTCTCTTAGAAGCCAAGCAGGCCGAAATCAACCAGCAAAACCAAGCCCTTCAAGCGCTGCTGCTAGAAAAGGACTGGATGCTGAAGGAGATTCATCACCGCGTCAAGAACAACCTGGAGGTGATTAATAGTCTCCTAGAAACCCAGGCAGATTATTTGCGTGATCCGGCGGCCATGGCGGCTCTGCGGGAGGGCCAAAACCGGGTGCACGCCATGGCGCTCATTCATCAGAAGCTCTACCAAAGCAACAACCTGGCGGTAGTTGACATGCAGAGCTACATCCGTGGCATTGTTGAGCATTTGCTTGAGTCGTTTGATTGCCAGGAGTCGGTGCAGGTACAACTTGGGGTTGAGGCTGTGGAGTTGGAAGTTCAGCTGGCTACCCCTCTGGGCCTGATCATCAATGAAGCCTTGACCAACGCCCTCAAATACGCCTTTCCCAATCAGCAGGGTGGCACGGTTACTATTGGGTTAGCCTCCCTAGGCCACAGGCACTATCAGCTACTCATTGAGGACGACGGTGTGGGCTTCCCACCGGAGTTTGACCCAGAGGATGACCAGACCATGGGGCTCACTATTATGCGCGGACTCAGCGGCCAGATGGATGGCACAATGCGCATTACCCAGAGCCGCGGCGTCCGCATTAGCCTTGCGTTTGAAGACGTACTGAACGTTAAGCGGTCAGTGCCATTGCTAGGCTAAGCGGCTGGCTGCATAGTAGCTTCTACCGGTGCGAAGTGATTTGCAGCTTCTTCATGCGCGACTCCAGAGTAGTTGGTTTTAGGTTTAGGAGTTCGGCAGCTCCACCCTGCCCTCGAATTCGGTTGTTTGACTTGGCCAGGGCGGCTAGAATGGTTTCGCGCATCGCATCCTGCATAGATTTGACTACACCGCCCGCCACCGGAGCCGGAGCCACTGCACCAGCTACCAGGGGTTCCGGCAGCTCTAGCGTAGTGGAGCGGGACATGATGGCGGCCCGCTCCAGCACGTGCTCCAGCTCCCGAATGTTGCCAGGCCAGGTGTAGTGCTCTAACTGCTGGCGCATGGCCTGGGAAATGCCAGTTAGGGGTTTGCCCAGCTTTTTGCTGATGCGCTGCAGGAAATGCGCCGTTAGGGGCAGGATGTCTTCGGGCCGCTCGCGCAGGGGTGGTACGAGTATGGGAAATACGTTGAGCCGGTAGTACAAGTCGGCGCGGAAGCGGCCGGCGGCTACTTCTTCCTGCAGGTGGCGGTTGGTAGCCGCAATTACCCGCACATCAACCACAATGGGGCCCTTCCCGCCAATGCGCTCAATTTCCTTTTCCTGTAGCACGCGCAGCAGCTTGGCCTGCAATTCGGGCGGCAACTCCCCTATCTCATCTAGAAAGATGGTGCTGCCGTGGGCCAGCTCAAACTTACCAATGCGCTGATCCGTGGCCCCCGTATAACTGCCACGCTCGTGGCCGAATAGCTCCGATTCAATCAGCTGAGGCGGCAGGGCGGCGCAGTTTACTTTTACCATGGTGCGCCCCGTACGCCCCGATAAGTTGTGCACGGCGCGGGCAACCAACTCCTTCCCCGTCCCGGTTTCGCCGGTTATCAGCACGGTATAATCGGTGGGAGCTACTTGGGCAATGCTATCGAATACGGCTAGCAGGGCCGGGCTGGTCCCTATTATCTCTTCAAAGTTGTGGCTGGTCTTGATTTCCTCGCTCAGGTAGGTTCGTTCCTGCTCCAGTTGCTCACTCAGGTGCTTTATTCGCTCAAAGGCCAGCAGGTTTTCCAACGCCAGCGCCAGCTCATTACTCAGGCTTTGCAAGGTCTGCAGGTCTTTATGAGTGAAAGCGTACAATGCTTTGCTGGCAACTATCAGAGAGGCCACGGGCTGCCCCTTTATCACAATGGGCACGTACATTGACGAGCGCAGCTCCAGCCGCTCCCCGTAAAGTTTAGCTACCGGGCTTTGATCCTGCAATTCGGCAGGCTGGCGCCCCACATTGAGCGTGGGCTGCAGTAGCCAGGGCTCCATGTCAGCCACTAGCTGCGCCCAATTCAGGGGCGCAATGGTGGCGGGTGGGGCTAGTTCGGCCGCCGTCAGGGTCATAAACCGACCGTCCTTTTTTTGCACCGTGGCATTTAAGGCCCCAGCGTCTACCACCTGCCCTACCCGGTAAATGCTTAACAAGTCAACGCCCGGTAGCAACTCACTGACCGCTGCCGCTACCTGGGGTGTGATTTCGGCCATGGTTCGGCCATTCTGGAAAGCGCTAGCTACGGCTAGCTCGGCCGTTTTGAGGCGGCGGCGGGCGTCAATTTCTTCGCAGGCCAGTAGGTTATCAAGCGCTAAGGCAATCTGGGAGATAACCAGGTTCACGGCCTCGTAATCGGCGGGAGCAAAGGCGGCGGTATCGGTGCGGGCCAGTTGCAGGTTAGTGAAGGAACGCCGCTTCAGCACCACCGGCAGCACCAGCAAAGAGCGCACCCCAAACGTGTCGTGAATGGCGCGGGCCGTGAGGTATTCCTTGCACAGCGCTTCAAAGTCGGGGCCCGTAAAGATGCCTGGCTGCGCCCCCAGTCGGTCGGGGGTTTCCTGGTGCAGCTTCTCTAGTAACTCGTCGGAGGCGTTGGGGCCTAGCAGCGTGGGCAGGTGAATGCGCTCAAACGTACCCAAAGCGGTTTTGCGCAGCATTACCCAATAAAAAGATTGGTCTTCGGGCAGGGCAATGCGCAGGTTCAGGAAGGAAAATGGTACCAGCTTGTCAATTTGGGCTGCAATAGCCAGGCTGAGTTGGTCACGGTCGTGGAGGGTGATAATGGCGTTGTTGACGGCTACCTGAATTTGCTGTTGCTGCCGCAGCCGGGCTTCGGCGCTGTGGGCGTGGCGGTAGCGGGCAATTTCCAGCGTGGTAAGGACATCTTTGGCGCGGAAAGGCTTGTTGAGAAAGCCAAACGGCTGGGTCACTTTGGCCGCTTCCAACACACTGTCGGAGAGGTTAGCCGACAAAAACACGAACGGAATGTGTTGCTCATTCAGCCAATTAACCAAGTCTAGGCCTGTTTGCTCGCCCTTCAGGAAAATATCCAGCAGCACAATATCTGGGGGCGTTTGGGCTATGGCTCGTTGGGCTTCTGCCACTGTTTTGGCCAGTCCGATAACCTGATAACCTGCTTTGCTCAGGATACGCTGCAAGTTATTGGCAATCAGGAACTCATCCTCTACAATGAGAATACTAGCGGCCAGAGCAAGTTCGGAGCGAGATGGGACCATACTGGGCAAGGCGACGACTACAAAAACGAGGGTATGAGGAATGAGGCGCAAGGTAGAAACCTCCGAACAGCCTCCGAAACCACCTCCGATATTTCGGAGCCTACGCTTTTTCGGAGGACTATAATCCATCATACTCAATACAATTTCACAATAATTATTTGACAATCAGTTGAATAATACAAATCATATATTCCTAAGCTGGTGTGGCACTCCAATAGCATAAGGTTGAGCTCCGGGTATGCAGCCTCGGAATCCATTTCTAACTGCTACACCATGAAATGCTACATTCAGAAGGAGCCGCTGGAAGCCGAAGAGTTTACCTCGCACACGTGGAGCGGTCCGCGGCAGCTGCGCAACCACTTTGAGCTAATCAGTATACGCCAGGGCAGCGGCATCTACTGCGTCAACGGGCAGCAGCGGTCGTATCGGCCGGGTCATTTGTTTTTGTTGGGCCCCGCCGACTGCTACTCTTTTCACATGGAGGAGCCCACGAGTTTGGGAGTACTCCGTTTCACGGAGGCATACCTGACCGAGCTCACTGCCACTGGCATTCATGCAACTGCCTGGCAGCAGCTCCGTGACTATACCTTGCACGCCTCGCTAGGCCTAGTTGGTAGCCTCGAGCTTAGCCCAACAGCCCAACAGCAATTCAACGCCCTGCTTTCCTTGGTGGTAGCAGAATACGGCAACCGGGGTCAGCCCTTCAACGATACGCTGGTGGAGTCGCTGATGGGGGCGGTGCTTAGCTTTCTTGGGCGTGAGCTTACGGCCCAGCCGGCCCAGGTCCGGCCCGTGCCATCGTACGCCAGCGGTTTTGTGCAGCGGGTACTGGCCTACATCCGGCGGCGCATTACCGAGCCCGACTACCTGCGCGTAGAACGGCTGGCGGCGGAGTTTTCCTACTCGCCCAAGCACCTGAGTGCCCTGTTTAAGCAGGAAACCGGCGAGTCGGTGGGGCACTACATTGTGCGCTATAAGCTGAAGCTGGTGGAAGCCCGGCTGCAGCTGAGCACACTCACGGTTTCCCAAATTGCCGATGAGCTTGCCTTCACGGATGTGTGCCACCTGAATAAGCTGTTTAAAAAGCACTACGACACCACGCCCACCGACTACCGTCGCCAGCTGGCTGGTTTAACCGCCGCCAGCCTATGAAAACCCACCGGCAAATTCACCTTCCCGCCGTGTCATCCTGTAGTGTTGTCTCGCTGGCGCAAGCTCGTCAAACGCAGCTAACGGCGGGTACTCAGGCAGCTTCTGGTTCTCAGAACCAGTGCTATGCCGTATTGCTGGTAGATAGCCTGGCTGAGAGTGAGCCAAAAACAGGCCTAGCAAAACCGGAGGAGCGCCTGCTTTACTTTGGCCGCCCTGACCACAATTTTTTGGAGATGGTGCCCGATGGGGCGCAGGGAGAAGTGCTGCTCTTTACCGACGAATTTGCGTGCTTATCGGGGCACGAACGGGAGCTGCTGTTGTTTCACCTGTTTAATCAGGCGGAGCACGACCAGCCACTACGCGTGCCTGCTGAGCAGGCAGCCGAACTAGCGTTTCTGTTGACTAGCCTGAAGCACCAAGCCGCTAGCATCGGCACACTGCGAGACGAAATTCTGCGCTCTTACCTCCGGACGTTGCTCTTGTGCTGCACACGTCTGCAGCAGGAATCAGGTAAAATCAGTGTTGGTGTCCAGCCGGGCTTGTTAGGCCGGTTTCAGCAATTGCTGGAAGTAAACTATACCCGGTGGAAGTCGGTAGCCGAGTATGCAAATCGACTTCACGTTACGCCAAACCATCTGAGCGTGAGCATCCGGAAGGAAACGGGCCGGCCCGCCAGCGAGCATATCCGCCACCGTATTATGCTGGAGGCCCGCCGCCTGATTGCCCGGCGCGATGCGCCGCTCAAAGAAGTGGCCTACGAGCTCGGGTTTGAAGACGTGGCTCACTTCAGTAAGCTCTTCAAGCGCTGCACTGGCACTACTTTCTCGGCATTCAAACAACAAACCCAGGCCCAGTACACCCTCCCCGCTCCTACTCTTATGGTGGCCTAGGATAGATGAACCGCCAACAACCTCAACCTCCTAGCCCCGCCATGCTGAATAGCATCCCTACACCGGACTAGCTACTGGCCTAGCGAGGGGTAGCATACCTTGCCCAAGGTAACCTCCGGTTCGGCTGCGCTTAGCATGGCCAGTTAGAATCCCGTGCCCACTAAGTGCAGGTAACTGTCTGTTTCGTAGCGGCACTTCATGATCGAAAACTGGCCGACTTTCCTTATCAGCCTTCTTATCAAGCCATAGTAAATTGCTGACCTCTTGTTGTTTGTGTACGGCTATTTAGCCGGGGCAGCCCTGCGCGAAGACGGCGGCATGTATCGTAACGCTGTGTAGGTTGGTGAGGGGTAAGCGCCTACATTAGCTTCCATATCCAACACGCTATTGGGTAAGTGCCCCGTAGCGTGTTGGCAACTGTTCCACCATGCTACCTAGCCCCTGCTCATGAATCATTCCTTTGATGCGTTGATAATTGGGGCGGGCCAGGCGGGGCCTTCG
This sequence comes from Hymenobacter wooponensis, assembly GCF_004745865.1. Classification (GTDB taxonomy): domain Bacteria; phylum Bacteroidota; class Bacteroidia; order Cytophagales; family Hymenobacteraceae; genus Hymenobacter; species Hymenobacter wooponensis. The sequence continues at coordinate 463,863 of NZ_SRKZ01000001.1, forward strand.
TTGGCGGGGCGGCTCACGGCGGCAGGCTGGACGGTAGGCTTTGTGGAGCGCAAAAACTTTGGCGGCACCTGCGTCAATACCGGCTGCACCCCCACCAAAGCCATGATTGCCAGCGCCAAGGCTGCGCACACGCTACGGCAAGCCACGAACTATGGCCTACCGCCAGCCGGCGACTTTACGGTGGACCTAGCCCAGGTAGTAGCCCGCAAAGATGCTATTGTGGCTGCCTCCCGAGCTAGCCTGGAAAAGTGGCTGACGCAAATGCCCGGCTGCACCGTCTTCCGGGGTACCGCAAGATTTTTGTCGCCCACCACTATGCAAGTAGATGATGCAGTGCTGGAAGCCAAGCACATTTTCTTAAACGTTGGTGGCCGCCCGGCTATTCCGGCGCTGCCGGGCATAGACCAACTTCCCTTCCTGACCAGCAGCACCATCCTCGCCCTTGAAGAGCTACCCACGCACCTTATAATTGTGGGTGCGGGTGCCGTGGGACTTGAATTTGCGCAATTGTTTCGACGGCTGGGTTCCCAGGTAACCATCGTAGAGCGCAGCCCGCGCCTACTTCCCCACGACGATGAGGATGTGGCCGCAGCCGTGGCAGATATTTTGACCAGCGAAGGTATTACGCTTCGGCTTGGGGCGGAGTGCATCAGTATGGCCCTTGAAGACGGTCAGCCCGTGGTGCACGTCAGCTGCGAGGAAGACCCCTCCTCAAGTCGTGGTTCGCACTTACTCCTGGCCATGGGCCGCCAGCCGAATACGGATGACTTAGACCTGGCAAAAGCAGGCCTCCAAGCCGATGCCCGCGGTTATCTACCCGTAGATGAGGAGTTGCGCACGACGGTACCGGGCATTTGGGCCCTAGGCGACTGCAACGGCCGGGGCGCCTTCACCCACACGGCTTACAACGACTTCGAGATTGTGGCCGCCAACCTGCTCAACCACGAGCAGCGCCGCGTCAGCGACCGGCTTCCCGTATCTGCCATTTACGTAGACCCGCCCTTTGCCAAAGTTGGCCTGACGGAAGCCGAAGTACGGGCAGCCGGCACGCCAGCCCTCATCGGTAAGCGGCCCATGACAAAAGTTGGCCGGGCCGTGGAGAAAGGCGAAACGAAAGGCTTCATCAAGGTGCTGGTCCACGCCGAAACCGACCAGATTCTGGGGGCCAGCATTGTGGGGGTAGGCGGCGATGAGGCCATTCACTGCATCATTACAGCCAAGTACGCCCAGCAAACGGCCGCCTTCATGCGCCGCAACGTCTTCATCCATCCCACAGTTTCAGAATTGATTCCGACCGTGTTTGGGGAGTTGAAGCCGCTTGAAACCGCGGTGCAGTAGATTTACTTGAAGGAAGCATTTATGCTCTAGCCTACTAGGTTAGCTCTGCGCCGTAGGCCGGATAACTATCTCGCCCACATCCACATCAGCGGGCTGTTCAATGGTATAGGCAATAGCGCGAGCAATGGCCTCTGGTGATATACCCAGCTGATTTCTCATGGTGAGGATTTGCGCCTTTACTTCTGGGTTCGTCATGGAATCGGCGAAATCGGTATGGACCACGCCCGGTGAAACGATGGTCACTCGCAGCTTTTCACCCGCCTCCTGGCGCAACCCTTCAGAGATGGCGCGCACGGCGAATTTCGTCCCGGCATATACTGCCATAGTCGGGGAGATGCGGTGCCCGGCTGTTGAGGCGACGTTGACGAAATGCCCGAAGCCCTGCTTCCGGAAGACGGGTAGCGCGGCCGCAATACCGTAGAGCAGCCCTTTGATGTTAACGTCAATCATGTCGTCCCAATCTTCCACCCGCAGCTCATCAAGCAGAGAAATAGGCCCAATGCCCGCGTTACTGACAAGGACATCCAGTTTCCCGTACCGCTCTATAGCCAATTTGATAAGGGCAGCCACGTCGGTACGCCGTTTCACATCGGTGCGAGCGTACACAGCCTGTCCACCGGCGGCGGTAATGCGTTCTGCCAGCGCTGCCAGTCGTTCGGTGCGGCGGGCCCCGAGGACAACCGTGGCCCCCTGCGAGGCCAGCAATACGGCCGTTGCCTCCCCAATTCCGCTACTGGCTCCCGTAATGGCGACGACCTTGCCCGCTAAGTTTTGCTGCTGTGTGCTGTTTTTCATGGTGCTCTGCTGTTAAAATGAGTACCACAAAGGTCGAGGCCGCAGTCAGGGACGAAGTATGCGAATCAATCCAAAAGCTATGAAATCAACACCGGCTGTTTCCGGTAGGCATGGGGTGGCTGCCCAGTTTGCTTTTTGAAGAATGCATTGAAATTGGAGGTGTGCTCGAAGCCCAGGCAGTAGCTGATTTCGGCCAGGCTCCAGTTGCTATGCCGCAGCAGAGACTTGGATTCCGTCACCAGCTTTTCGGCGATGTGTGCGCTCGTGGTTTTGCCGGTTTGTTCTTTCAGCGCCTTATTCAAGTGGTTGGTATGAACAGCCAATTGCCGGGCAAACTCATTGGCATTTTTGAGCGCCACCGGATGCTGGGGTGAGGCCAAGGGAAATTGCCGCTCCAGCAGGTCTAAGAACAGCGCGCAGAGGCGGGCGGCCGAAGTACCCGGTTGGTAAAGCTGAACCTCGGGTGCCAGCTTAAGCGCTTCATGGAGGATCAGTTGCACATAGTTGCGCAGCAAGTCGTGTTTATGCACGTACGACGACTGCATTTCCAGTAGCAGTTCTTCAAATAGGCCATTCAGCCGGCCAACTATCTCCGGGGGCGGAAACAGCACCGGCGTACCTCCAACCCGGAACAACGGCGAATTGGCTACACTGGCCGTTTTTAGTTGCTGGGTGATAAACTCCTCCGTGAATAAACAAGCGTAGCCGGTTTCGCGGCCGGCAGTACGCTCCCAGGAATAAGGAATCAGCGGATTGACAAACACCAGAGCCGCTGCCTGCACCTCAACCCGCCGGTCGGCATACGACAGGATGCCTTGCGCATTATCCAGCAGCTTTATCTTGTAGAAATCCCGCCGGATGTGGGGAAACGAAACGGGGGTAGCAACGTCTTCAATCCGGTAAGCCGTAACCTGCCCGGCAGCGGGTCGCCCCCGCCCGTAGCGCTGATAATATTCCGTGATAGTTTCGCGTGGTGCCATTCACCGAAGTTATGCTATTCAAGTAACCTCTCCAGCAGCCGCTTAAAAATACCCGTGGCAAGAAACCCCACACCGGCCACCAACGGCTGCAGCTCGACCTATGCATATAGTTCAGGCCATGTCCTCTATAGTTTTTATGAATCAAAAGAGATGGAAGCAATAAGTAACCACGGCTACTCCCTGTAGTGCCCTAAACACGCCCGAGCACCACGTTAAAACATCTTCATGGGAGGAAAAAGCTAGTGACCAGCGGCCGGAAAGGCCCGCAGGTATTGCACCGGCGCAGGAGTTTCGAGGTGCAGTGCCCGAGCCGCGTGCAACGGAAAATATGGGTCACGCAGCAGTTCGCGGGCCAGCACCACCAAGTCTGCCTGCCCGGTAGTGATAAGCGCATTTGCTTGCTCAGGCGTTGTAATGAGGCCTACGGCTCCGGTTAGCACACCCGTTTCAGCCCTGATTTTTTCAGCGTAAGGAACTTGGTAAAGCGGTACCACACTAGCCTTATCGGGCGCGCTAAAGCCCCCGGCCGAAGCCGTAACCACATCTACGCCGTGCTGCTGCAACAGAGCTGTTAGCCGCACCGAATCGGTAAGACCCCAAGCGTGCGTCTGATCGGAAAAGTCGACGGCAGAAAGGCGCACCAGCAGGGGCATACTAACCGGAATAACTGCCCGAATAGCCGCCACAGTTTCTATGAGTAATTGGATGCGGTTTTCGAAGCTGCCGCCGTACTCATCGGTGCGTTGGTTGGCGAGGGCCGAGTAGAATTGATGAAACAAGTAACCGTGGCCCGCGTGCAGCTCAATGGCATCGAAGCCCGCCGCTACGGCTCGTTGCGCGCCGGCCGCGAAATCGGCAATCAGGGCCTGAATCTCCGGGATGGTAAGCGCCTCGGCGGTGTGCTGCTTATCCAATGACACCGAGGAGGCGCTTTTGGTGACCCAGCCCCCCTGGGCTGGAGAAATGTAGTGAAACCCAGCGGCCGGGTGAGCGTGGCTGCCCTTGCCGCCCGCGTGCCAGAGCTGCACGGCTATCTTGGTCCCTTGCGCTTGTACAAACTCCACAACTGGTCGCCAGGCTGCCACCTGGGCCTCATTCCACAATCCCGTGTCGAACAAGGTATTCCGGCCCTCCGGTGTCACGGCCGTGGCCTCCGTAATAACTAGGCCTACGCCTCCTACCGCACGGCTGCCCAAGTGCACCAGGTGCCAGGGGCCCACTAGGCCATCGGGGCTGCTGTATTGCTGCATGGGCGACATGACCAACCGGTTTTTTAGGTGCAGGTCCCGGATTTGCAGGGGCGAGAACAAGTGAGGTTCCATTGAGGCAAGAAGTAGCTGAAAGGGTGTGGCGGCTTCAGACTCAATTTACTGGGTTAGGAAGCCGTACTAGGTAGTCGCGCAAAGGTCTTGGCCGGCGTGCGGCAGTACCATAGCTGAATGCTGCAATCGGAGGTATATATCCTTGCTGATGGAGCTACCGGCTAAGGGCGGGCCTCTTTCTCGCATACTCCGATTTTGCTGAGCGGAAGCCGGAACCAGAACCCGTACCTCTGAATCCAGAATTTAACCATGGCCTGCCGCGGGCCTAAGTGCGTCCTTTGTCAAGGTATCCGGGGGCTTCCCCATGGGTGCTTATTCTTCGTAGGGTACTTTATGCATCAAGAACCACTTCGCACAGCCGGACAGCCATTACCTACCGCGGCCAAGGCCCTCATCATGCTTCACGGCCGGGGTGCCAGCGCCCAAGATATTCTCTCACTGGCGGCACATCTGCGCGTCCCTGACTTTGCTCTGCTGGCTCCACAGGCCACGCAAAGCACATGGTACCCGTATTCTTTTCTCGCGCCCCCACCGCAGAATGAGCCCTGGCTAACGGATGCCCTAGCCGCCGTGGGCCGTACCGTAGCTGCCGCGCAGGCAGCTGGCATCTCCCCTGAAAACACCTACTTTCTGGGTTTTTCGCAAGGAGCTTGCCTTACGCTGGAGTACGTAGCCCGCCACGCCACGCGGTACGGGGGAGTAGTGGCCTTTACGGGCGGCCTCATCGGCGACCAGCTTTACCCCGAGCAATACAGCGGCGACTTTGCCGGCACGCCCATCTTCATCGGGACCAGCGACCCAGATATGCACGTACCGGCAGAGCGGGTGCGCGCCTCCACCACGCTACTGACTAACCTGGGAGCACACGTGACCGAGAAAATCTACCCAAACATGGGTCACACCATCACCCAGGAGGAGATAACGCTGGCCAATAGCCTGGTTTTCGGTTAAATAAATGCACTCCCACCTACCTTCTCTGTAACTCCATGGAACCTCGTATCCTAGGCCTGCACCACGTGACGGCTATTGCCGGCAATGCCCAACGCAACTTCGACTTCTACACTAAAGTCTTGGACCTGCGCTTTCTCAAGAAAACCGTCAACTTCGACGACCCTGGCACCTACCACTTCTATTTCGGCGATGAAACCGGTTCGGCTGGCACCATCCTCACATTTTTCCCGTGGGAGCACATCACGCCGGGGCGGCGCGGCATTGGGCAGGCTACTGAAATAGGGTACTCAGTGCCCGCTGGCAGCTTCGATTTCTGGATGAAGCGCTTCGATGAGCACGGCGTAACTTATAATAAGCCCAGCGAGAAGTTTGGGGAGCAATACCTCACCTTCCTCGACCCCGACGGGCTGAAACTGGAACTCATCGTATCGAAAACTGACGACCCGCGCACACCCTGGACTACTCCTGAAGTGGGCGCCGCAGTGGCTACCAAGGGGTTTCACACAGTTACCTTGACCCTCGCCAACATCAAGGCCACGGCTGAAATCCTGACCGACGTATTTGGCTATACGCTGCAAGAGCAGCACGTAAACCGCTACCGTTACATGACCGATACGGTACAGGGAGCGGCCTACATTGACTTGGTGGAAGTACCCGGTGAGGCACGAAGCGTAACGGCCGGCGGCTCGGTGCACCATATTGCTTTCCGGGTGAAAGACGATGCGGCGGAGCTGTTCATCCGGCAGAAATTGATTGAAAAGGGTCTGCAGCCCACTCCCCAGATTGACCGCGACTATTTTCACTCGGTGTACTTCCGTGAGCCGGGCGGCGTGCTATTTGAAATTGCCACTGAAAACCCCGGCTTTACCGTAGATGAGCCGCTAGCCGAGTTAGGTACAGGCCTAAAGCTGCCTAAGCAGCACGAACACCGCCGCAAACAACTGGAGGCTTCACTCCCGCCCATCAACTAAACAAGTAGCAGCAAAACTGCGTGCACTACTTGCGAGCCCACAAACTCGCTTACCCTTCTGAAAGCACGTCCTTCTGAGCGGAGCGAAGGATCTTATCATGTGTGAGCGACAGGCCTAGCGCCTCGTGCTATCGTGACAAGATCCTTCGTCCCGCTCAGGATGACGTGCTTTTTGCCTCTATGTACAGCTTTTAGCTAGGCAAGCCTGCATTTAGCCTTTCGCAGTTACCCTTTGTCAAATACCGGCTCAATGCGGCCCTCAGCCCCCACTTGCAGGGCAGCCTCGTAGCGGTTGCCGGTTTTGGAGGAGATGAAGCCGCGAATGACTCCAGTCTTGCCTTTGCGCAGGAGCTGGTTCATTTGGGCATCGGTGAGAGTTTTGCCGCCCCACTCAAATGGCGCCCGGAACTGGCAATCCTCGCGGAAGCGTGAGCAGCCCCAGGCGCTTTTGCCTTTCAGCATCTGACCGAGGCGGCACACGGGGCACGGAATCTGGCCGGGGTCCGCGGCAGTGGTAGGCTTGCTTTCGGCGGCGCGCACCAGTTCCAGCGTGTGCTGGGGCGTGAGCTTGATGGCCGCGCCAAACTTGTTGCCGGCATCATCCAAAAAGCCCTGCATTACCTGCGTACGTCCTTTCTTCAGTAAATCGCCGATTTGCTTATCAGTAAACTTCTTGCCTTCGAACTCAATGGGTAGGCGCAGGCTGCAGCCCTCACGCCAGCGTGAGCAGCCAAACGCCGACTTACCGCGGAGTACGTGCCCGCTGCCACAGGCCGGGCACTGGCCTAGCGCCCCTGGTACGGCTGGCGTTGCCGCCGCCTTTGGGGTAGCGGGGCGCGGAGCTGCGGTTTTTCCTGCTGCGGCAGCTTCGGGGTTGGCCACTGTAACGGCGCGGCCCGAGCCATCTTGCTTTACTTCCTGCACCATCTCGCGCACCAACTGTTTCAGCTCGCCCAAGAACTGGTCTGACTGCAGCTCACCGCCTTCAATCTGGCGCAGCTTACGCTCCCACTGCCCCGTCAGCTCCGCTGATTTGAGCGTGGGGTTGCGGATTAAGCCAATGAGCTCAACCCCAGTGGGCGTGGGCACAATCTTCTTCTTGTCGCGCCGGATGTAGCCGCGCTTGAACAGCGTTTCGATGATAGCAGCGCGCGTACTAGGCCTACCGATGCCGTTTTCCTTCATGGCTTGGCGCAGTTCCTCATCGTCGACGTTGCGGCCAGCGGTTTCCATACCACGCAGTAGCATGGCCTCGGAGTACTCACGGGGCGGCTGGGTGACTTTCTGGTCGAGGCGGGGCTTATGGGGGCCGCTTTCGCCTTTCTCGAAGTTGGGCAGCACAGTATTTACCACGTCGTCTTCACCCTCAGTGCCGGGGGCTTTGGGTGCGGAAGGAGCCTGCTGCTTTTCCGGGTCGCCGTACACCACGCGCCAGCCGGGGTTCAGAATCTGACGGCCGCGCACCCGGAACGGGTAACCGCCAGCCTCCGCGGTAACGGAGGTGTTCGAGACTTCGCAATCGGGATAAAAGGCGGCCAGAAAGCGCCGCACAATAATATCGTACACGCTCTGCTCATAGCCGCCTAGGCCACCCGCACTCGCTCCCGTCGGGATGATGGCGTGGTGGTCGGTTACCTTGTTGTTGTTGAAGACCTTGCCCGACTTCTTGATTTTACCGGCCAGCAACGGTGCCGTGAGGGCACTGTAGGCCCCTAGCCCGCGCAGAATACCAGGAATTTTGGCGTATTGGTCATCGGGCAGGAAGGTGGTGTCTACGCGCGGGTAGCTCACCACCTTTTTCTCGTAGAGTGCCTGCACCGTCTTGAGCGTATCCTCGGCGGAGAGGCCCAGCTGGTTGTTGCACTGCACCTGCAGGGAGGTTAGGTCGAACAAGGAAGGAGGCGTTTCGAGGCCTTTCTTGATTTCGACGTTGGTCACCGTCAGAGGCACGTCTTTCACGGCGGCCAAGGCCACGTCAGCCTCTTCCTGGCTCACGAAGTAGCCGCGGGCCTTCAGGCGCGCCTTCTCGTCGGGCTCGTCGTCTTCGCCCTTCCCCTTCTTGGGCGGCGCCACGTGGCTGAACATGGTGCCCCGATACTCCGTGCGCAGCACCCAGTAGGGCTCGGGCTTGAAGTTTTGGATTTCGTGGTAGCGGTCTACCAGCAAGGCCAGCGTGGGCGTTTGCACCCGCCCGATGCTGAGCACCTGCCGTTGGCCAGGCGCGTATTTGAGCGTGAACAAGCGCGTAGCGTTCAGGCCCAGCAACCAGTCGCCGGCCGCGCGGCTCTTGCCGGCCTGGTAGAGGTTATCGAACTCAGACCCCTCGCGCAGATTGGAGAAGCCCTGCCGAATGGCCTCTTCGGTGAGCGAAGAAATCCAAAGGCGCTTGAAGGGCTTGCGGTATTTGGCTTCCATCAGCACCCAGCGCTGAATCACCTCGCCCTCCTGCCCGGCGTCGCCGCAGTTAATTACTTCCTCGGCATTGGCCAGCAGGTTCTTGATAACGTTAAACTGGCGCACCACGCCGTCGTCGCGGCGCATGAGCTTGATGCCGAATTGCTCGGGCATCATGGGCAAGTCGTGAATGCTCCAGCGCTTCCACTCGGGGCGGTAGTCTTCGGGCTCCCGGAGCTGGCAGAAGTGGCCGAACGTCCAGGTAACCTGGTAGCCATTGCCCTCAAAGTAGCCATCCATTTTGCGGTTGGCACCCAGCACCTGGGCAATTTCGCGGGCTACGCTGGGCTTTTCGGCAATGCAAACTTTCAAAATCGCTGATTCTCGCTGAGTGTACTGATTCTGCCGACCGCAAGGTCAGCCAGGAATCAACAAAGATAACAGGAGAAAAAGTCGGTGCCGCGTGCCAGATTATTCTGCAGTGCCCACCACTCAGGCTACAGGCCTAGCGCTACTTTCAGGAAGCTGAGGCCATGCGCATATGGTTGCTGACAGCCAGAAAGCGGTAGCGCACTTCGTAGAAACCCATGTCGGAAACACGGTCTAGCAGCATTACACTCTCAATCTCAAAGGGCACCCCACGCGAAACCACCCGCACGGGGTTCAGGCTGCGCTGCAGCGTAATTTCTTCCTTGGCCATGTTCAGGGCCGCGTCCTCAGTAGAGGCCTTTACTCGCACATAGAATAGGTTGGCCATCGGGAACTGCATATGCTCCTGAATTTCTCCGTCCCAGTTATCGAAGTTGTCGAGCTCCTCAGGGAATACTCCTTCATAGCGCTCATTCAGCACCCGCTGCTTCACTTGGTGGTAGGCCACCGTAGTGTTCATGTGGTGGGTCAGGAGCTTAATCAGGTGCTCTATGTTAAGCTTCGGTGCCTGGCCTACGAGCTTGCTGCGGTAGTACAAGCCATAGCTATCCGAAGCCTCATTGTGGGCGATAACCACGCCGGTTTCTGCGGCTACTTGCTGCAGCTTCTGGTTGTAAGAAGTTTGGTTGGTGAGTAGCTGGCCCCACACATGGTTGGGCTGCATGATTACGCCAAACTCATCGGGAGGCGTTAGCAACATAGTAGAGGCATTATCCCCGTCGAACACGCGCGGATAATACTTCTTTAACTGACTCAGGCTCAGGCTGGCTACCCATAGCGCCAGAGTAGTCCGGAGCAGGCAGAACGTGCCCGTGCCGTTGCTCACTTGGTAGCCGAGGCAGCTGCTAGCGCTACCTTGATGCAATGGTAGGCTGATTACCTGCCCTTCGTCGTCTCTATTAATCCCGTAAAACTTAGGGTGCCCCTGGTCTTCTAGCTCCAGCATATACAAGCCGAACGGAATGTATTCCTGCGACTCATTTTGGGGCACGGGCTTGGGCTTGGAGTTCTGCTCACGCAGTTCATTGGCGAGCTGCATCAGCGCGTCGTAAGAAAACAACCGTTCGAACTTCCTTAACCCAGGCATACCTGCGGGATCTAATATTGTATTTTTCTGCAATATATTACGTTGTTTCTAATCTACCACAATTAATAATGCAATATTGAGAAGATATAATTATATTGGATAAATACTATATTCATAAGTGCATCAACCTCGCCTACTTAGCGCTTTCAATCCTACTTTTACTTATCCCAAAAAGGGAAATACAACGAGGGTACTAGCCTTCTCGCTTTGCCAAAACGTAGCACAATATTCTAACAGCTAACAACTTACCAACAACCTGCTCACCCGCTACCCTGGCCTCTCGGAAGTAGTAGGAGTAAAGGCAACCAGAGTAAGCTCCAAGTTAAGTTACTCTCGAAGCTTGAAGCCCCTCTTTTTATTAAGCCATTATCACTGCTAAGGCTACGCTGCGTTTCTATCCAAGGCCTCCTATTCGCTGAATTGCTTTCTTTTTGGAAGCTCACCTCCCAAAGACGAGTGTCAGCAAGCATTAATTAGACATTAGTCCCTGATTCAGGAGCACTTACATGTACGTACTTCTATTACAGGGGCTTTGGAGGCCTTACAGCTAGCTGCTTGCTCGCAACCCAGAGCTTGGCAGCCAGCGTAAAATAATGCGCTTAGCTCTCACTCCCTCCCCATGGAAGCCCCATCTGCTCTTGCTGACATAGAGCTCCCCTCTCCTGCTGCCGGGCTCAAGGCCTGGGCCCGCGTTGGCTTTGCCTCCATAGGCTTTGTGCATCTCGTGCTGGGTGGTTTGGCCACCATGGCGGCTCTTGGGGTGCGCGGCAGTGATACGCCCAACCAACAGGAGGTATTCCAGACTATTCAGCACATGCCCCTAGGCCAGTTACTCTTGTGGCTGGTGGCGGGCGGGCTGCTCGGCTACGTGGCCTGGCGGTTGGCTCAGGCTTTCTTCGATACCGAAAGCAAGGGTGCCAGCATGCAAGGGCTGGCTGTGCGTGGCTTTTACTGCTTCAGCGGCATGATCTATGGGTTACTGGCCTACTATGCCGGTAAAATGGCCTGGTACGGCCACCTGCCCAAGAGCGGTGAAGCGAGCAGATCAGCCATGCAAAATCTCTTGCACCATCCGCACGGACAAACGATTGTAGGCCTGATTGGCCTCGTGCTGCTGAGTGCCAGTGGAATTCAGCTGTATCGGGCATGGTCGGGCAAGTTTGATACAGACGTCAATTCTCGGCCATTTACCAACGTGCAACGCCGGCTGGTGTATCACATGGGCCAAATTGGGTATAGTGCCCGCGGGATAGTGCTTGGCATTATGGGCTACTTCTGCTTCCTGGCGGCTCAGCACGCCAACGGTAACGAGATAAGGGATACGGAGGGATGCTTCAACGCTCTTCAAGCCATGGGCCCCCAGGTGCTGGGCATTGTGGCCGTGGGGCTAGTGATTTATGGTCTGTATATGCTCGTGCAGGCTCGGTTTCCTATTCTGCGGGGTATTTAGCGGCTGCTTCCTCGCGTCTATTTACTTGAGTAACTATTCTTAGAAGGCACCTACAGTGCTAGCCGTTGAGCTCCCTGTAGCACCGCTCGTTAATTGCCGGCTGCTGACTGGGCTAGGCCACCTTTGCCTAGGCAATGAAAATGATGGAGCACTAATTATCACATAGTAAACCATTCGAAACGAAATCTCCGTACCTACACTTGTTTTGGTTTTCTTCCTCCAATTCAAGTGTATATGTGGATTATATTTTCGTTGCTAGCTGCCTTATCGGCCGCCGTGGTTGTAACTCTGTCTAAGGTCGGGGTCAAAAACATTGAGTCGAGCCTGGCTTTCGCTATCCAATCGGTTCTTATTCTTACCGTGGCCTGGAGTGTAGTAGCCTGGCAGGGCCACCTGCCGCAACTTGCTCAAGTTGACCGGCGCACGTGGGTTTTCCTGATTGCGGCGGGTATTGTTACGTGCTTATCTTCCTTGTTTTCCTTTCAGGCGCTGAAGCTAGGCCAGGCCTCCCGAACTTCTTCCTTTGATAAAATATCGCTGGTGTTTTCCATACTTCTGGCTAGCGTTTTTCTGAAAGAAAAGCTCACCTGGCAAGTACTGGTAGGTGCTGCCCTCATGGCTGGCGGCGCCATTCTTATTGCTTTCTCAAAGCCATCGGCAAGCTAGGCAAAGTGCAATAATTAACTCAATTTTATTATGATTTTGCGCTACCTCCACATCCAAAACTCCGTACTCTAGTATCATATAATAGCACAGCTCACCTCTTGGGCTTACTTGCCTCTGACTCCCCTGCGAAGATTTCCTCTGGTTAACACTTCACCCGATTTGTTGATAGTGTCTTGGCATGATTCAATATGCAGGTTTAGCTCGGTATCGAGCAGTCTTGCCGCTTATTAGTACCTCCGTCCGCTCCTCCCACCTCCTATTGCCGTATGCTGCCCGTTGCCGTCACCTCCCGAACTATATCCCATCATCCCGATTTAAACACGCTGATACCCTGGTCCCAAAACGTGCTACTAAGCCGTTTGCTGCCCAGTTATCAGATGACAATACCCCCTGCCCTGCAACCTAGCTGTGCCCACTGGCAACTGGATGTGCGCCGCCTCAACAACTACGCTTGGCAGCTAGGCCAGTGGACTACCGCTACCTATTATCTTATAGCGCTGCCTTTACTGCTGGCCTTTCTGGCTTTCTGCTCCATTTACGAGCGGCTTCTGGCCAACATCCAGTGGCAAGAGTACGTGCAGCACTCATTGGCTACAGCGCAGCCCGTAACTACCGGCAACTTTATTGACGAGGCGCTGGCCACTCAACGGCTATAAAGCCAGTAGCCTTACGCTGCCCGTCGGCCTGCTGTGGTCTAGCAGGCGTTTTCCTGCTTTTTATCCGTCACGTATCTATTAGCCTACCTGTGTTATGATGCCCTTGCTGTATTTTGAAAATGCCATGGGGCGTATTTTGGAGCATCCTAACGGCTACGCTCTTATCCGCTATCATTCGGGCAAACGCACCTTGGCTGATGTGCAAGATCTTCTCACAAATCTTGGCCGGCTCCTGCAGAAGCGCGGCTGGTTTAAAATGCTCAGCGACCAACGCCTACTCAGCCCTTTGTCGGAGGAAGAGCAAGCGCTGGCGCTGGATTATTGGCAGAACCGGCACTTCCTGTTTGGGGCCACAGTAGGCGCCGTTATTATGGCTAACAACCAGAGTACGCGCTTATCATTTGCCCGCATTCGAGAGCAAGCGAACGGCTCGCTGCGGTATCGTCAGTTTGAAAACGAGCTAGCCGCTGATTTCTGGCTTACCCAGCTAGAGCGTTAGGTTCCGCCCTTCAGCTGTCAGTTGCTGCTTGCTCTGAGCTTTGGCTCAACCGGCACTGGCCTCCATCTTGCCGAGGCATCTGCACAAACGTTCCGGAGGCTGTAGAGGGCCACATGAGCCGGGGAAATTTGCTAAAATTTTACTTCGGCCCTAAAGAGCGCCTACCCTGAATCTTAGGCCACCTTGCCTTTCGGGCTCAAGACGCAGCCCACCCCTAGCCGAGCGATTAAGACGAGGATATGCAGCCACACTAACTTAATATTGGGGCTGGCGTACTTTCCCTTTCTCCACCCTTCTGTCGTTTTGCTATGCCTTTAACCTCCGTACGGGCTGCCTTTGAGCAGCAGTTTCAGCATCAACCCCTCTTGGTGCGCGCCCCAGGCCGCGTTAACCTGATTGGCGAACACACGGATTATAATGGCGGCTTTGTGCTGCCCGCCGCCATCGACCGCGAGATTTTTTTTGCGGTAGGCCTGAATGGCACTTCTCAAATCCGCCTCTATTCTTACGATCAGCAGGAGTCTTTCCAGACTGAGGTAACGACCGTGCAGCGCGGCGAGGTACAGTGGGCCAACTACCTGCTGGGCGTGGTGGCGCAGTTTCAAGGGCAAGGAATCAATGTACCTGGCTTCGACTGCGTGTTTGGTGGCAACGTACCCATTGGCGCGGGCCTATCGTCTTCGGCGGCCGTGGAGTGTGGCCTAGCCTTCGCCCTCAATACCTTGCTCAACACCAACCTCGAGCGCATGCAGCTGGCCCGCATGAGTCAGCTAGCCGAGCACACGTACGCTGGCGTGCAGTGCGGCATCATGGACCAGTTCGCTAGCCTCTTTGGGCAGGCCGGCCATGTGGTGCGGCTCGATTGCCGTTCGTTGGAATATGCCTACTTCCCCTTTGATACCGAGCATTACCAGCTAGTGCTGTGCAACTCCGGTGTGAAACACTCCCTTGCTAGCTCGGAGTACAATACCCGCCGCTTGGAGTGTGAGCAGGGCGTGGCTGTTTTGCAGAAGTATTACCCTGAGGTGCAAACCCTGCGCGATGCTACGCTGGCCCAGTTAGAAGAGCACCGTGAAGAGCTAGGCGACGTAGTGTACCGCCGCTGCAGCTACGTAGTAGAAGAAAACCTACGCGTGGAAGCGGCCTGCCAAAGCTTAGTAGCCGGCGACCTACGTGCGTTTGGTCAGCAGATGTACGGCTCGCATGCCGGCTTGCGCGACAAGTACGAAGTAAGCTGCCCTGAGCTGGATGTATTGGTAGAGCTAGCGCAGGAGTTTCCTGGCGTGCTGGGCTCGCGCATGATGGGTGGCGGCTTCGGCGGCTGCACGATTAATCTGGTAGAAACCAGCCAGGTAGAGGCCTTCGTGCAACATGCTACGCGAGGCTATCAACAGCGCCTGAACCTGCCCCTGGAAACCTACCAAACCACCATTACGGCCGGAGTAGGCGTTTTGGAGCCTACCGTAGCGTAAGCTGCTGGCTAAGCACTTAGTGGCCTAGCACCTCGTTCATCTATCAACCTGCCGCAGGCGGGTACCAGCTTTTTAGATTATGAGTGATTTCAATCCGACGGAACAAGCGCACCGGCGCTTCAACCCGCTCAATGGGGAGTGGATTCTGGTGTCGCCGCACCGCTCTAAGCGGCCGTGGCAGGGCCAGCAGGAAGCTCCCGACCGCAGCCAGCGCCCCCCCTACGACCCCACCTGCTACCTCTGCCCCGGCAACACCCGCGCCAATGGGGAGGTGAACCCCAACTATGAGGGCACCTTTGTATTTGACAACGATTTTGCCGCCCTCACGCCCGAGGTACCCACCGGCGCCACGGACATTGGTGGCCTACTGCGCGCCGAAGCTGAGTCGGGTGTGGGGCGCGTTATCTGCTTCTCCCCGCGCCACGATCTGACCCTGCCCGAAATGAGCGTGCAGGACATCCGGCGCGTGGTGGATGTGTGGACTGACGAGTACCGCACGCTGGGTGCCCGGCCCGATATCAATTACGTGCAGATTTTCGAGAACAAGGGCCAGGTAATGGGCTGCTCGAACCCGCACCCGCACGGGCAGATTTGGGCGCAACGCACCGTACCTGGTGAGCCCGCCAAAGAAACCACTCAGCAGCTGGCTTACTTCGAGAAGAACGGCCGTAGCCTGCTGGCTGACTACCTGGTCATTGAGGAGCGCGAGCAGGAGCGTATTGTATTTGCCAATGCTCACTGGGTTGTACTGGTGCCATATTGGGCTATCTGGCCGTTTGAAACGCTGGTGGTGCCGCGCCGTCATGTGCAAGACCTCACGCAGCTCACCGATGCGGAAAAAGATGCCCTGGCCGAAGCGGTGCAGCAGATCACCATCCGTTACGACAACCTGTTTCAGACGTCCTTCCCCTACTCTGCCGGCCTGCACCAGCGCCCCACCGACGGCCAAGCCCACGAAAGCTGGCACCTGCACCTGCACTTCTACCCGCCCCTGCTGCGCTCTGCTACGGTGCGCAAGTTTATGGTGGGGTACGAGCTGCTAGCCAACGCCCAGCGCGACATTACGCCGGAGTACGCCGCCCAGCGCCTGCGCGAGCAGTCCAACGTGCACTACAAGCAACACCTGGATACTGCGCCAATAGCCGAACAGGCCTAGAGCGAACTACTTCTACCTCAAAGCTCGTCATCCTGAGTGCAACGAAGGATCTTCTCACGCATGAACAACAGGCCTAGCGCTTCGTGCTAACGTAAGAAGTTCCTTCGCTGCACTCAGGATGACGTGCTATTGTGATGCCTCTAGACAGAGAAAGTAAACAGAATAGCGAAACGTTGCTTCGCTGTTTACTGATTCAATAGCCTCCTATCCACCTCCTGCTAGGCCACTATGGATTGGCTGCTCGCACGTAGCGTATTTGTTGGAAGACCTTTTGCTCTGGCCTCCAGATGGGAAATTCTACCTGCAGCACGTTGCGCGTCAGCTTCACAATTAGTTGTGTATCGAGGCTGGGTGTGCTGTGGTCGGTAGCGGTGCTATAGCTGGTGAGCACGCCATCTTTCACCTCGTAGCGCCCTTGTTCAGTGTAAAAGGGCTGCTTGTCTCGGATCATTTCGTAGGTGTACGTTCCATTGGCCCGGAACTCCACTTGTACCGTGAGCGTGCCTTCCTTCACGGCGGCATTGGTTTCACCGGCGGGGCTGTAGAATAGCTTCTGCTGCAGCGAATCGGGCAGTGGCCTACGGGCCTCAAAGGTTATCTGCCTTAGGGCCCACCGGCCTATCAGCGCCGGGGGCACTTGAGCCCAAGCACCTTGCACAAGCAGGAGCAACAGTAGTACAAGAGAAAAGCGCGAACCGTAAGGTTGGCGCTTTTCCAGTTTAAAAGAAGGTGAAGTAAGCCGCATGGGCCCCAAGTTGCGAATTACGCTGGTATTCCTCCATTCGCTAGGTTCAGGAGCTGCAGTACTGGCCTAGCTACGCCCAACGAAAACCCCTGGGTTATTCTTGACATTCCCGACAAACGCCGGCCAGCAGATAGTCGCGGGTTTTGGCTTCAAACTTAGCGGGCAGCGTCACGGCCGGAATGGCTACCTGGTTGAGACAATAAATGTGCTGGCAGTTGGTGCACTTGAAATGCACGTGGTTATCGAAGTGCTCATGGGCGCTGCACTCAATAGAGCACGCGGCGTAGCGCACCGTGTCGCTGGTGTCGATGACGCGGTGAATCAGGCCGCTTTCCTCGAAGGTTTTCAGGGTGCGGTAAAGCGTAATACGGTCGGTTTCGCCCCCAATTTGCTGCTCAATCTCATGGCCTGAGAGGGCAAAAGAAGAGTCAAGCAGTGTTTGCAGCACCGCCCGACGCATAGGCGTCTGGCGCAGCTCGTGGCGGATAAGCGTTTGGGAAATACGGTCTGGACTTGCCATAGTAATACAAAGGTACGGCGAATATGCGGGGCCTTCCCTTCGGAGAGAACAGGATTTTCATTGGTAAAGTTGACCTGCGCAGAGCCAGGGTTTCGCAGTGCCGCCTGGGCTAATTGCGAAGAAATGCCAAACTTGGGTATCTGTTTCTCCCTTTCCCATGCCTTCTTCCCTCCTACCTGCATTTTTAAGAAGCTGCAGCCTGCTTTGCGGCCTCTTGCTGTGGCTGGTAGGCTGCTCCCCTTCCACCCCCACGCCCAAGTACACCATTGGTTTCTCGCAGTGCACCAACGGCGACGCCTGGCGGCAGGCCATGCTGGCGGGCATGCAGAAGGAGCTAAGCTTTTACCCCGAAGTGAGGTTCCGCATCAAGGATGCCCACGATGACAGTCGGCTGCAGGAGAAACAAATCCGGGAGTTTCTGAATGAGAAAGTAGATCTGCTGATCGTATCGGCCAACGAGGCCGAGCCCGTGACGCCTATTGTGGAGGAAGCGTTCAACCGCGGCATTCCGGTGATAATTCTGGATCGGCGCACCACTTCCAAGCTGTATACGGCCTACGTGGGCGGCAATAACCTGGAAGTAGGCAAGGCGGCTGGCAACTACGTGGGTAACCTGCTGGAGGGCCGCGGTAACGTGCTGGAAGTGCTAGGAGCGCCCGGCGCCTCTCCCGCCGTAGACCGGCACCGGGGCTTTGCGCAAGCCCTGGCCTCCTACCCTGGCCTACACCTCGTGGCCCAGGTGCACGGCGACTGGAAGCGCCCCTCCGTGATGCAGCGCCTGCCCGCCGTCCTGCGCCAGCACCCCGATATCAACCTCATCTTCGCGCACAACGACCGCATGGCCCTGGGGGCCTATCAAGTGTGCAAGCAGCTGGGGCTCGATGGGCGGGTTAAGGTGATTGGGGTGGATGGCTTGCCGGGCCCACACGGGGGCATTCAGTTTGTGCAGGATGGCGTGCTCAGTGCCACCATGCTCTACCCGCCTGGCGGTGAGGAGGCCATCCGGACGGCCATAAAAATCCTCCGCCACGAGGCCTACGACAAAGAAAACACGCTCAGCACTATGGTCATTGACTCGACCAACGTGCTGACTATGAAGCTTCAAACCGAGAAGCTCACCAGCCAGCTGCAGGACATTCAGCGCCAGCAACGGCTCCTACAGCAGCAGCGCGACACCTACGCCAGCCAGCAAACGGTGCTGTACGTGCTAGCGGCGGCACTACTGGGGGCAGCGGTGCTAGGCCTGTTGGTGTGGCGGGCGTTCCGGGCCAACCGACGTTTTAACCGGCAGCTGGGCGAGCAGAACCAAGAAATCCTTTCCCAGCGCAACCAGATTCAGGAGTTTGCCGAGCGCGCCCGCGTAGAAACGGAAGCCAAGCTGCGCTTCTTCACCAACTTCTCCCACGAGCTGCGCACCCCGCTTACCTTAATCCTAGGCCCGGTGGAGGAAATGCTGACCAGCGGCCCCGAGCTGCCCAGCGCCCAGCGCCACGACCTAGGCCTGATCCGGCGCAATGCCCAGCGCTTGTTGCAGCTGGTGAACCAGCTCATGGATTTCCGCAAGATTGATGTGGGTAAGATGCCGGTGCGCGCCACGGAGGGCAACCTCGTAGCGTTTGTACGGGAAATTATGGACGTGTTTGAGCGACCCGCCCGGCAGCGCGGCATCAGCCTGCGGTTCTTGCCCGCGGAGCCGGTTATACCGCTCTGGTTTGATGTAAACATCCTCGACAAGGTGTTCTTCAACTTGCTCAGCAACGCCCTCAAGTTCACGCCCGACCGCGGCCACATCACCGTGAGCATTCAGCCGGTGCCCGCTGAGCGCTTAGTGCGGGTAAGTGTGGAAGATGATGGCCGCGGCATTTCTGACGAGGACAAAGCCCACATTTTTGAGTGGTTCTACCAGGGTCAGCAGTCGGTGGCGAAGGGCTCGGGCATGGGCTTGGCGTTGGCGCTAGGCCTCACCCGTTTGCACCAGGGCCAGCTAAGCTTCACCAGCCAGCCCGGCAAGGGTAGCACCTTTGTGGTCACGCTGCCCCTGGAGCTGCCCGCCGAACTGCGCTCCGCTAATGCCCCCGTGGTAGCCTCGCCAGCATTTGCGCTGGATGAAGGCATTATGCCGCAGCTGCCCGCCCATGAGGCTATGGCCAGCCTCGCTTCCGGCGGCACGAGTGAAGCGCTGGTGCTGGTTATCGAGGACAATCCAGAAGTTAACGCCTTCCTGACCCAGAAGCTGCAGCCCCACTTTCAGGTGAGTGCGGCGTTTGATGGAGCTACTGGCCTACGGCTGGCCGCTGAGTCTATTCCTGACCTGATTATTTGTGACGTAATGCTGCCCGAGCTGAGTGGCCTAGAAGTGGTGGCTCAGCTCAAGGGCGACTGGCGGACCTCACATATTCCGGTGGTGCTGCTCACGGCCCGCAACGCGCCCGAGCAGCAAGTAGAGGGCGTGCAGGCCGGCGCTGACCTCTATCTCACCAAGCCTTTTAACCCTACCTTCCTGCTGGAAAGCCTGCGCACCCTGCTGGCCAACCGCGAGAAGCAGCGCGAGCATTTCCGGCGGGAGCTTTCCGTGGATACCGCCACCGTGGCCCCGCAGCGCGTAGACCAGAAGTTCCTGGCCGACCTCACTGCCATTGTGGAAGCCAACCTCAACCGCTCCGATTTGAGCGTGGAAGACGTGGCGCGCAGCCTGGGCATTTCACGGGTACAGCTCTACCGCAAAGTGAAAGCGGTGCTGGGTACCGGCGTCACCGACTTTATCCAAGGCATCCGGCTCACCAAAGCCCGCCAGCTCCTGCTCGACGACGAGCTGACCATTGCCGAAGTGGCCTACCAGCTGGGCTTCTCCTCGCCCTCCTACTTCTCCACCAGCTTCAAAGCCCGGTATCAGGTGTCGCCCTCCGAGTTTCGGGCAATGCACACCACGGCCGGTTAAGCAACCCAACCGGAGAAGCTAAGCCAGCTATTTAGCGCAGACAGTCCACTTGCTAGGCCAGTATTACTGCTGAATACTGGCCTAGCAAGTGGACTGTCTGGCGTATTGGCCTATCATGCTGATCAGGTACCGCCTCAAGCCAAGGCCCCCTCTCAAACTCAAGTGCCCGATGGTGCCATACTAATTGTCATGCCGCCAAGCATGATGGTCCTAACGTCATCCTCCTCGCACAGTCCTGGTTCATCTACAACTATCGACGAACCTCTCTAAGCCGCAGCCTCATCAGGTGAGCGTCTCCTTTCTCCAACCTATCCATCTTGATATAGTGCTGCTACAATCCAGCAAAATGGATGTATCATTTTTAAAAACGGGTATCAAAACCGAAAGCCAACAGCCAGACACAATAGAATATTCAGACATCAATTAATTGATTTACAGTAGTTTATATAACAAATTATTATTGATACAATTTCGAAAGACTTTGGGTGAATAGAGCAAGCCGCTGCTCTGGTAGTCTCGGATATTTGGGACAGTTCTTCGGCTCAGCTACCGAGGTGAAACACTCTCCCGCCGCCTTCCAAGAGCGGGCACAAGCAACTACTCAGCGGGCGGCACAGGCCGCAACAGCACCAGAGTTACCCATGCCTGAGTGCTGTCAGATTGTCCTACACTTCTTTCCAATTCCCACATGAAACACACTGTACCCCTGCTGCGCCGGGCTGCTGGCCTGACGCTGCTCTCCGCCCTGCCGCTGGCCGTGGCCGCGCCTACGCAAGCCACCGCGCTAGGCCACTCCGGAGCCTCCGTTGCTACCCTCGCTGATGTGCCCGTAAAGGGCCGCGTGCTAGATGAGAAAGGTGCTGGTATGCCTGGCGTTACTATCGTAGCTAAAGGCACCGCCATCGGCACCTCCACCGACAACGACGGCAGCTTCACGCTCTCAGTGCCGGATAACGTTACGACCCTCTTCATTTCCTTCGTGGGGTATAGGTCGCAGGAAGTAGCGGTGGCAGGCGGCAACCTGAGCATCACGCTGGCCCCCGACGCGGCGGCTCTCGATGAGGTGGTAGTAACCGGCTACCAAACCCAGCGTAAGGCCGACCTTACCGGCGCCGTGGCGGTAGTAAAAACGGAGGAGATTAAGGATATGGCCTCCAACGACGTGACGCGCAACCTGCAGGGCCGCGTACCGGGCGTGCAAATCAACACCGATGGGGCACCCGGCAGCGCGGCCACCGTGCGCATCCGCGGCATTGGCACGCTCGGCAACAACGACCCGCTTTACGTTATCGACGGCATCCCGACCAAGGAAGGGATCAACCAGATCAACCAGAACGATATTGAGTCGATTCAGGTGCTGAAAGACGCTTCGGCGGCCAGCATCTACGGCTCCCGCGCGGGCAACGGCGTTATCATCATCACGACGAAGAAGGCTAAGAAAGGCGCCACGCGGGTTGACTTCTCCACCTTCTTTAGCGTGCAGCAGCCGGGCCCACATATCAAGCTGCTTAACACCCAGGAATATGGCCGCGTGTACGGCCAGGCCGCCATCAACGACGGCACCGTGCCCAGCCTCCCCTACTACAACTTCCAGACCCACCGCGACGCTGGGGGCCAGTTGGTGCTGGATGGCGTGACGGTGCCAGAGTTCATCGACGCCGATAAAACCCAGCGTGCTTCTGACACTGACTGGTTCAAGGAAACCCAGCAAAACGCCCTCATTCAGAGCTACAACCTGAGCCTGAGCAGCGGCAGCGAGCGGGGCGGCGCCCTGTTTTCTCTGAACTACTACGACAACAGCGGCACCCTGAAGCACACCAGCTTCGACCGCATGACGGCCCGCCTCAACTCCGACTACAACTTCCTGGAAGGCAAGCTGAAAGTGGGCGAAAACCTGACCATCGTGAAGTCGCAGCGCGCTGAGTTTGACCTGAACCTGGTGCGCGACCGTACCACGCAGCTGCCCTCCATTGTGCCCGTGCACACTGTGGATGGCGTGGGCTGGGGCGGCCCCGTAGCGGGCATGAGCGACCGGGACAACCCGCTGCGCTTACTCAGCGACAACAAGCAGAACCGCTCCAACACAGGCCGGGTGTTCGGCAATCTGTTCGCCGATGCCGAGATTTTGAAGGGCCTACACCTGCGCACCAGCTTCGGCATCGACTACAGCCTGTTTAAGTACCGTCAGATCTATAAGACCTATAAGGCAGGCTTCCTATCCGAGCAGAACAACCGCGTAACTGACAACAACCGTTTCTGGGGTAACTGGGTGTGGCAGAACACGCTGAACTACGACATGACCCTGGCTGGCAAGCACCAACTAGGCTTCGTGGCCGGTACTGAGCGCATTGGCTACTACGATGAGAGCAGCTACGCTTCCCGCACCAACTTCGCCAGCGAAGACCCCAACTACGCCTACCTCGATGCCGGGGCCGCCAACAAGGACAACGGCGGCGGCGCCACGGCCTACCGCCTGGCCTCCTACTTCGGCAAAATCAACTACTCCTTCGCCGACCGCTACCTGCTCTCGGCTACCATCCGCCGCGACGGTTCCTCGCGCTTCGGTGAAAACGAGCGGTTTGGCGTGTTCCCGGCCCTCTCGGCGGGCTGGCGCCTGAGTGAGGAAACGTTTGTAAAAGATGCGGTGACTTTCCTGTCGGATTTGAAGCTGCGCGCGGGCTGGGGCCAGACCGGCAACCAGGACATTGCCAACTTCGCCTCGCGGGGCTTGTACCAGTCGTTGTTGGGCACCATTGACCCCAACTTTGAGTACGACCGCGGCACGGCCTACGACATCTACGGCAACGATACTAACCTACCCTCTGGCTACCGCCGTGTGCAGCGCCCCAACCCCGGCCTGAAGTGGGAAACCACCACCCAAACCAACGTAGGCGTAGACTTCGGCTTCTTCCAGAACAAGCTCTCAGGCTCGGTTGACTACTTCGTTAAGAATAGCAAGGATATTCTGGTGAACCTACCCTTCTTGGCCGTGGTGGGCGAAGGCGGCGACCAGTTTGTGAATGGCGCCTCCATCCAGAACAAGGGCTGGGAATTCCTGCTCAGCTACCAGAGTGAGCTAGCCAACGGCCTGACTTACGGTATCACGGGTAACCTTTCTACCTACCGCAATAAGCTTACATACCTGCCCGATGAGGTAATCAACGCCTACGGTGGCAACGGCCAAGATGTAACCCGCCTAGGCCACTCCATCAATGCGGTATACGGCTACGTAGCTGATGGCCTGTACCAGAATGCCACGGAAGTTGGGGAAGGCCCAACGCAGGTGGGTGCCGCGCCCGGCCGCATCCGCTACAAAGACCTGAACGGCGACGGCAAGGTGGATAACTTCGACCAAACCTGGATTACGGAGGGCGTGCCTGACTTCAACTATGGCCTCAACCTGAACGCGGGCTACAAGGGCTTCGATGTGCAGGTGTTCTTCCAGGGCGTGCAGGGCCTGTACGCCTTCAACAACGCCAAATTCCGGACCGACTTCTCGTCGCTTGCGTCGGGCGAAAACTGGGGCCAGCGCCTGCTCGATGCCTGGACGCCGACCAACACCGGCTCTACCATTCCGGCCGCCACGCTCATCAACACCAATAACGAGGGTCGCGCTTCTACCTACTTCATTGAAAACGCTTCTTACATGAAGCTGCGCAACGTGCAGGTAGGGTACTCGCTGCCGAGTGGCCTAGTGAGCCGAATTAAGCTGCAGGGCGTGCGCTTGTACGTGCAGGGCCAGAACATCTTCACCGTCAAGAGCAAAGAGTACACCGGCGCCGACCCTGAGGTGACCAACTACCAGTACCCGCTGCCGCGCATTTTCACCACCGGCCTCAACATTTCCTTCTAACCACCCGCCCGCGCTATTCCCATGAAAATCATCAAAACCAGCGTGTTGGCCCTGTCGCTACTCGCGTTTGCTTCTGGCTGCAACGATAATAAGTTCTTGGACGTGGCCCCCACCGGCGCCCTCAGCGACGACCAGCTAAACACGCCCGCCAACATTGAGAAGCAGGTAATTGCTGCCTACTCCCAGCTCGGTAACGATGTGTACCGTGCCCCCTACACCTCCATGTGGCCCTACGGCAACGTGCGCGCCGGCGACGCCTACAAGGGTGGTAACGGCACCGCCGACGTAGACGCCTTCCACTTCTACGAAACCTTCACCTTCAACCGCGTGGACGTCGGCAACACCGACGAGCTGTGGTTCCTCATCTACATCGGTGTGTCGCGCTGCAACGATGCCCTGCGCCGCCTCGACGCGGTAGATGCCGCTGCCATGCCCACCAAGGCCGTGCGCCAAGGCGAGGTGCGCTTCCTGCGCGGCCACTACTACTTCCTGCTGAAGGAGCTGTTTAACCGGGTGCCCTACATCGACCAAACCGTACCCACCGACAAGTACGGCGAGGTATCGAACGTGGAGCTGAGCAGTGATGCCCTCTGGACCAAGATTGCCGACGACTTCCGGTTTGCGGTAGCCAACCTACCCGACACCCAACCTGAAATTGGGCGGGCTACGAAGTCGGCGGCCCAGGCCTACTTGGCCAAAACGCTGCTCTACCAGGCCTACGTGCAGAATGATAACCACGCCGTGACGAGCATAGACCAGGCCAAGCTGCAGGAAGTGGTGACCCTAACCAACCAAGTCATTGCCTCGGGCAAGTACTCTTTGCACCCCGACTACGCCACTAACTTCCTGACCGCCGGCGACAACGGCGTGGAATCGGTGTTTGCCATCCAGTTCTCGCGCAACGACGGCACGCCCAAGGGCCGCACCGACCGCGGCAACCAGCTCAACTATCCCATGAACCCGGACTACGGCTGCTGCGGATTCCATCAGCCCAGCCAGAACTTGGTGAATGCTTACAAAACGGATGCTCAGGGCCTGCCGCTGTTCACCACGTTCAATAACTCTGACCTCAGCACCCCCGCTGACTTCCAGACGAACACCGTTGACCCGCGCCTCGACCACACGGTGGGCATTCCGTCGCACCCCTACAAGTACGCGCCTACGTTCGTGTTTGAAACCTCCTGGCTGCGCGACCAGAACACCTACGGCGTGTACATGTCGATGAAGGAGAATGTGTTGCCTTCTGACCCCAGCTTCCAGAAGACGCCGCCCTTCATGAGCTCCTCGAAGAACTGGGCCATCATCCGCTTCGCTGATGTGTTGCTGTGGAAGGCGGAGGCCCTGATTGAGCTGAACCGTGCTTCGGAAGCCCTACCCATCGTCAACCAGATTCGGCAGCGGGCTCAGAACAGCACGGCTCGCCTGAAAACTGCCACGGGCGCCAACATCTCCAATTACAAGATCGGGCTGTACTCGGCCGGGCAGTGGAACCAGCAGTATGCCCGCGAGGCCCTGCGCTTCGAGCGCCGCCTGGAGTTTGCCATGGAAGGCCAGCGCTTCTTTGACCTGGTGCGCTGGGGCATTGCTGGCGACTACCTGAACACCTACTTCGACAAAGAGAAGACCAAGCGCCTGTACCTGAAGGAAGCCCGCTTCACGAAGGGCCGCGACGAGTACCTGCCCATTCCGCTCAACCAAATCAACTTCAGTAAGGGCTTGTACAAACAGAACCCAGGCTGGTAGAGGCGAAATTGTGAAGTGGTGAAGTGATGAGTTTGCTGTTCTGCTTGCCTGCCTTGTGCCTGTAGCGCCCCTAGGCCAGCAACACGTTACACTCACCATTTCACTACTTTACAACTTCACCATCTCACCATCTCACCCTTGAATTTCCCGCCGTGAAAAATAGCAACGTATTCTTTTGGTCCCTGGTGGTTGCGCTAGGCGGCTTCCTGTTCGGCTTCGATACCGCCGTGATTTCGGGAGCAGAAAAAGCCATCCAGCAGGTCTGGAGCCTGAGCCCCGTAGAGCATGGTTTCACCATCTCCATCGCCCTTATCGGTACCGTCTTTGGGGCCATCTTCGGCGGCATTCCTTCCGACAAGCTGGGCCGCCGCCAAACGCTCATCTGGATTGCGGTGCTCTACTTTGTGTCGGCGCTGGGTGCGGCCCTCACCCACAGCTGGCTGGCGTTTGTGGTATTCCGCTTTTTGGGTGGCCTAGGTGTGGGCGCTTCCTCCGTTACGGCCCCGCTCTACATCTCGGAGGTGTCGCCGCGCGAGTCGCGGGGGCGCATGGTGAGCATGTTCCAGTTCAATATTGTGCTGGGCATTCTGGTGGCCTACCTCTCCAACTACCTCCTGACGGGCGTGGGTGAGCAGGATTGGCGCTGGATGCTGGGCGTGCAGGTGGTGCCCGCGGCGCTGTTTTTCGTGCTGCTGTTCCGGGTGCCCGAAAGCCCTCGCTGGCTCATTGGGCGAGGCCGAGTGGAGGAAGGCCGCCGGATTCTGCACCTCATCAACCCCACCTCCGCCGACGAAGACGTAACCAGCATCCTGACCACCAACGCCACCGACGAAGCCATGGTAGGCGGCCGGTCATTGTTCGCCAAGCAGTACCGCACCCCGGTGATGCTGGCCGTGCTATTCGCCGTGTTCAACCAAGTGTCGGGCATTAATGCCATCATCTACTTTGCCCCGCGCATTTTTGAAATGACTGGCCTAGGCAAGGGTTCGGCCCTGCTGTCGTCGGCGGGGTTGGGGTTGGTCAATTTTATCTTTACGCTGCTGGCCCGTCAGTTTATCGACCGCGTAGGCCGTCGCCAGCTCATGCTCATTGGCTCCTACGGGGTTATTGCCACGCTGGGCCTGGTGTCATGGGCGTTTTACACCGAGAACTTTGGGGCGCTGGGTGGCATGTTGGTGCCGGTGCTGCTGTTCGTGTACATCGCCTTTTTCGCCTTCTCGCAGGGCGCTGTTATCTGGGTATTCATCTCCGAAATCTTCCCTAATACCGTACGGGCCAAAGGGCAGGCGCTGGGCTCTTCCACGCACTGGGTAATGGCCGCCATCATTGCTTTCACGTTTCCCTACCTGGCCGAAAAGCTGGGCGGCGGCCACACCTTCGCCTTTTTCTGCGCCATGATGGTGCTGCAGCTACTGTACGTGTGGCGCCTGATGCCCGAAACCAAAGGCACCTCCCTGGAACAGCTCGAAAAGACGCTAGTCATTCACTAGGCCACTCCAGCGCAACTCGTAATGTCTTGCACGCTGCTTACTTCGCATGAATAAACCGGCATGCTAAGCGGTGTGGCGCTGGTATAGTGCTAGGCCAGTAGGAAGCCAAAGCTAGAGCTGCTTCAGCAAGCGAGCTGCTTTGCCGCCACACGGCATGACCTTCTAAAATCTATCTATCGAAATCCATGTCTGACAAGAAAATAGTCTGCTTTGGCGAAGTGCTGTGGGACGTACTTCCCTCAGGCAAGCAGCCTGGCGGCGCGCCCTTCAACGTAGCCGTGCACCTGCACCAGCTAGGCCTGTCTGCCGACCTCATCAGCCGCGTCGGCGATGATGATTTAGGAACGGAACTCCTTGAATTTATTGAATCGAAAGGCCTGCGCACCGACTTTGTGCAGCATGGCAAAACCCACCTCACGGGCGTTGTAAAAGCCAACGTTGATGACGCTAACGAAGTGACCTACAAGATTGTGCAACCTGTGGCCTGGGACTACATCCAGTATGATGTCGCCTTGGAAAAGCTAGTGGCTGAAGCGGACATGTTTGTTTTCGGCAGCCTGGCCGCCCGCCAGACCGCTACCCGCGAAACGCTGTATCGCCTGCTGGCCCATGCCAAGTTCAAGGTCTTCGACGTGAACATGCGCCCGCCGCACTACTCCAAAGAAGTAGTGAAGTACCTACTCGAAAAGGCCGATTTGGTGAAGATGAATCACCACGAGCTGGCCGAAATTATGGCCTGGTTTGGCGAGGAAACGGATAAGCCAGCCGCCATGCAGTGGCTGGCCACTCGCTTCGACCTGCAAACCGTGTGCGTGACCTGCGGAGCCGATGGCGCCCTCCTCTGGACCAGTGGCCAGCTCTACCGCGCGCCCGGCGTTTCGGTGGAAGTGAAGGACACCATCGGCAGCGGCGACGCCTTTTTGGCGGCCCTGCTTAAAGGCTGGCAAGCCGGCCAAGAGCCCGCTGAGGCCCTGCGCTTCGCCTGCGCTACCGGCGCCCTAGTTGCTACTCATTTGGGCGCAACGCCTGCTTTCTCAGAGGCTGATGTAGCGGAGCTTCTGGCCGCGCAAGTGGCCTAGGCCAGCTTTCATCCATTAGGTTTACCAGCTCCTATTTCTCTTTCCAC
This sequence comes from Hymenobacter wooponensis, assembly GCF_004745865.1. Taxonomy (GTDB): domain Bacteria; phylum Bacteroidota; class Bacteroidia; order Cytophagales; family Hymenobacteraceae; genus Hymenobacter; species Hymenobacter wooponensis. Next base: position 492,443 of record NZ_SRKZ01000001.1, read on the forward strand.
CCGCATGAAAAACGCTTTTGTTCTGGCCCTTTCTTTGGTCAGCCTAACGGCTCTAGGCCAGTCGCAGCCCAAACCCGTGCCGCCAGCTACGCCGCAATACCGCCCAGCTTACCACTTTACGCCGGCCGCTCATTGGATGAACGACCCCAACGGCATGGTGTATTACAAGGGCACCTACCACCTGTTTTTCCAGCATTACCCTGAGGGAATGGAGTGGGGACCCATGCACTGGGGCCATGCCACCAGCCAGGATTTGGTAAGCTGGAAAGAACAGTCGATTGCCCTCTTCCCCGACAAGTTGGGGATGATTTTCTCGGGTAGTGCCGTGGTAGATGAGAACAATACCTCCGGCTTTGGCAAGAATGGGCAGGTGCCGATGGTGGCCATCTTCACCCACCACAACCCCGACGAGGAAAAGAAAGGTACCCAGAAGCACCAATATCAAAGCCTGGCCTACAGCCTGGATGAAGGCAAAACCTGGACGAAGTACGAGGGCAACCCCGTGCTGCCCAACCCCGGCATTCAGGATTTCCGTGACCCCAAAGTGAGCTGGAATACGGTAGCTAAAAAGTGGGTGATGACGCTAGCCACCAAAGACCGTATCACGTTTTACTCTTCCCCCAACCTAAAGGAGTGGACCAAGCTCAGCGAGTTTGGCGAAAAGCTGGGCGCCCATGGCGGCGTGTGGGAGTGCCCCGATCTTTTTCCGCTCACGCTGAATGGCAAAACCTACTGGGTTCTGCTGGTGAGCATCAACCCCGGCGGCCCCAACGGTGGCTCAGCCACCCAGTATTTCGTAGGCCAGTTTGATGGCAAGACCTTCACGCCCCAAACCATCACGCAAAAGTGGATTGACTGGGGCAAGGACGACTACGCCGGCGTAACTTGGAGCAACACCGGTGCCCGCAAGATTTTTCTCGGCTGGATGAGCAACTGGGAATACGCCAACCAGGCACCCACTTCACCCTGGCGCAGCGCCATGACTACCCCGCGCGATTTAGCCCTCAAGCAGGTGGGTCAAGAGATATATCTTACCTCCTCCCCTGCCCCAGAAGTAGCTAAGCTGGCGCAGTCCGCCCAAACCCTGAAGAACTTGACGGCGAAGTCTGAGCTAGGCCTATCGGACAAAATCAAACTAACCAGCCCGCAGTTTCAACTCAAACTCACCTCCAAGCAACTACAGGAGTTTGCCCTGGTACTATCAAACGCTGGCGGCGAGGAGCTGGTCATTGGCTACGATAAGCAGGCCAATCAATACTACATCGACCGCAGCAAAGCGGGCCTCACCAGTTTCAGTGACAAGTTCTCCGGCCGCCACACCGGCCCGCGCTTGGCCACTAGCCCTGCCGCCGACCTTACGCTCCTCTTCGATGCAACTTCCGTGGAGCTCTTTGCCGATGGGGGCCTGACCACGATGACGGAAATCTTCTTCCCGAAGCAGCCTTTCACGCAACTCAAGCTTCGTTCCGGAACAGGTATCACGTTTGATGCGCTTTCCTATTCTAAGCTCGCGGTGGCAGTGAAATAGTCTCTCCCGTATGGCAAACAAAAGGCCCCCGTTCTCTGGAGAACGGGGGCCATTCGTTTGCGAGATGTTCGTTAGTGCTTACCCTAGGCCACTCATAACTGGTTACTCCATTTGCACACAGGGATAAACGCAAAAAACCGCCGCACCCAAAGGGTTGCGGCGGTTCCACACATCGAAGGCGCACTCCCCTCAGACTACGCCCGATGATATCGTTTAAGCGAGAAACTAGTCAACTTTGCTTAGCTGCTTGCTTTCGCTCTTTTCGGCTTTTCTATCTTCCTTGGCCTGCTCACTGCTTGCCTTCAGCGACGGACGGTTTTCCGTAACTTCCTGGCCAACTTGCTCTTCCAACACTTCCTCTGCATGAGCCGCCATTTCGGTGCTGTAGATATGATCGAGCTCACTTAGTCGAGCACCTTCTACTTCCAAATCCTTCAGCAGGCCTTCCTTAATGTCGTACACCAAGCCGTGCAGACGGGGCGGGTTCGGCGTTTTCCAGGCATTCTGGATGATATTGGTTTTGGCCAGATTACGCACTTGCTCAATCACGTTCAGCTCAACAAGGCGGCGCAGGCGCTGGCTTTCATCCTTAATGCGCAAGAACTCCGTTTCGTGCACCCGAATTACGTCGCGGATGTTGGTGAGCCAGCCGTCGATGAGACCGTATTGCTTGTTAGTAGCCGCGGCAGCTACGCCACCGCAACCGTAGTGCCCTACCACCATAATATCTTGTACGCCTAACACTTCAACCGCATATTGCAGTACCGATAGCAGGTTGAAGTCGGTGTGCACCACCATATTAGCAATGTTGCGGTGCACGAACATTTCGCCGGGGCCGGTACCCGTGATGGCGCTGGCAGGCACGCGCGAGTCGGAGCAGCCGATGAACAGATAACGGGGCTTTTGGCCGTCGGCTAGGCGCTCAAAAAACTGAGGGTCGGCAGCACGCTGCTTTTCTACCCATTTGCGATTATTCTCCAGAATTGGCTCAATGCCTTCCATATGCAATGTGGTTGAGGGGTGGGTGATGGTGAGTGGACGCTACGAACAGTGCGGGTTTGGAACTACTACCTAAACAGTTTTGGCTGCCCAGCTTAGTGGCCTAGCACCTGCACCTGAGGAATGGCGCGCAACTCCAGGTCAATGCCCCGCTCATGAGCGGAGAGGCGGAAATTTTCAATGGCTTCCAGCACATCGTAGTCGATAGAAGCCGACCCAGTACCGTCTAGCACCACGTGGGAGCCATTAGGGAGAGAGTTCAGGACTTTCACGATGCTGGCTTTATTCAGAAACGAAACCTGCTCTGCTAGTTTCAAATGCACAAGTCCGCCTTGGCGTGGCGTTTCCTCATGCACGAAGAATGCTGACTCGTAATTCGCCTTCAGAATGTAGAAGATGCCTACTGCTAGGCCTATTGTTACGCCCTTAAGCAGATCGGTAAACAGGATGGCCACGATGGTGACGATGAAAGGCAGAAACTGCTGCCAGCCCAGTTGCCATTGGGTGCGGTAAAGCGTTGGTTTGGTCAAACGGAAGCCTACTACCAGTAACACCGCTGCCAGCGCCGACAATGGTATCCAATTTAGCATGGGCGCCAGGAACAACAGGCTCAGTAGCAGCAGCATGCCATGAATAAAGGCCGACATCTTGCTCTGGCCGCCGGCGTTGATGTTGGCCGAGCTCCGAACGATTACCGCCGTTAGCGGTAGGCCACCCAAAAAGCCTGCTACAATGTTGCCAGTGCCCTGTGCCATCAACTCTCGGTTAGGTGGGGTAGTGCGCTTATGAGGGTCGAGTTTATCTACGGCTTCTACGCTCAAAAGGCTCTCTAGCGAAGCCACAATGGCAATAGTGAAGGCCAGCACATAAGTAGACGTTCTGGTCAGGGCACTCCAATCGGGGCGCGGCAGCTCCGCCACCAAGCTATCGAAGGAGGTAATAATGGGCAGCTTCACCAGGTGCTCAGGACGCACTTGCAGAGACGGCGCTAGTTTACCCAGCAACAAGTTGAGGCCGATGGATAGCACTACTACAATAAGGGCCCCGGGCACCTGCCGCAGTGCTTTCACGCTCTTTACGGCCTTACTATCCCACATCAGCAGCACTGCCAGCGAAATCAGGCCAATGAGCGCTGAGCCCCAACTGATGGCATTAGCCGCGGCGGCAATTGCTGTAAACGTATTCTGCCCATTGAATTGCAGAAAGTCCATGTCCTCGAAGTAGTCCGTATCGGCTCCGAGGAAGTGAGGAATTTGCTTGAGAATTAGAATAAGGCCAATGGCAGCCAACATCCCCCGGATGACGGAGGTAGGGAAATACAATCCAATGATGCCAGCACGGGCTAGGCCTAGGCCTATCTGCAGCACACCGGCTATCATGGTAGCCACTAGTACTGCCTCAAACGAGCCGAGCGTATGAATGGCTCCCACCATAATGGCCGTGAGGCCGGCAGCGGGGCCGCTTACGCTCAGTTGCGACCCACTAGCCCAAGAAACCAGTAGCCCACCTACAATACCGGTAATGATGCCGGCCAGTAAAGGAGCTCCCGAAGCCAGCGAAATGCCCAGGCATAAGGGTAGCGCCACCAAAAACACCACCAATCCCGACGGAGCATCCTGGCCAAGGGTGCTAAAATAGCCAGCGACTCCAGCGGGAGTTGTGGCAGCGGAATTAGCCGACGAAGCCTGACGGGATTTTAACATGCGGGGAGGGGAGTAATAGGGCCGGCACCTAGCATCTATAGCAAGGTTTAATGCAAGTGTAGCCCCTCTTCGTTAAGCCCGTGTTAAAAGAGAATTAAAAGGAAATTAAAACAATAAATACAATGCTGTCAGCCATTTAAACCCACTTTTGAGAGTTGCTTTCTCAGCAGGTATTACAGAAGCCACTTCTTATTTCTACAAATAATTTAGCCTCATGGGATTATAACCATATTGGCTAGGCCAGTGCCCACTTAGAAAGGTTAGCTGCGGGCTGCGGGCAGGTCTAGCAGTACCGTGGTACCGTGGCCTAGCTCACTCTCCACGCGCACCTCTCCCCCATGTAGCTCCATAATTTTAGCAGTGAGCGGCAGCCCAATGCCGTGGCCCGGCACATTCCGGACGGCATCGGCCCGGAAGAAAGGCACGAACACCTGGCGGCGGTCTGAGTCCGTCATGCCCACGCCTTGGTCGCGCACCTCTAGCTGCACCCGTCCGGCTGGCCCTCTGAGGGCGGCTACTACCGGAGCGCTACGGCCGACCGAGAATTTACAGGCATTCTCAAGGATGTTTAGAAAAGCCGACAGCAACAACGCCTCGTTCCCCTGCACGGCATAAGGCGCCACCCGCGCGGGCCCCACAGGCTCGCTAAAGTCTAGGTCAACGCGGCAGGTTGGATGGCGACGTAATACCTCCTCATGCGCCTGCAGCAACAGCTCATCAAGGCGCACCAACGTGAGCGGTACCTGGGAAGGATCATCCGAAGCCCGGGCAATCTGGAGTAACCCGTTGGTGAGGTCCTTGAGCAGGCGGGCGGCATCTAGCGTACTTTGCAGCACTTGGCGGTACTCCTGCGGCGTGCGTTCCTGCTGCATCAGGGCCACTTCCAACTGCCCAATCAGTACGGTAAGAGGAGTGCGCAATTCATGCGAGGCATCTCGCACAAAAGTCCGCTGGCCGGCAAAGGCCGTTTCCAGCCGATCAAGCAAGCTGTTAAAGCGCCCCGCCAGCAACGATACTTCATCCTGCCCATCAGCCTGCGACAAGCGCCGGTGTAAGTCGGAGGCTGTAATGCTGTCTACCTCTTGCACGATGCGCTGCATAGGCCGCAGAGCCTGGCCGGCAAAAAACCAGCCCCCAATCCCTACGATAACAAACGACGCGAGTAGGCCACTCGTCAGCACTGTCCGCAGGTCGTTGAGCTTCTGGCGGCTGTCGGCATCCACTGAAGATGCCACTACCACAAAGTCACCGCGGTGTGCATCGCGGTAGAGCAGGCCTACGGTTTGGCGGTAATCGGGCTCCAGCACCACCTCTCGTCCATCGGCCCGCACCAGTTCCAGGAAATTCATCAGGTCGGTCTGCTGACCAGTTCGTCCTTCCTGAAACACCACGTGATTTTGTGCATCAAACACCCGCACCTCCTCCTCGGGCAAAGTGCGGTAAAACTGCCGCAAATAGCGCCGATAAGAAGCCTGGCTATCCTGGTCGCCGCGGTTAGTGCCATCGAGATACACGTGGGCAACAATTCGGGCCCGAGCGAAGAGACTTTCGGAGAAGAACTCCCGCCTTGAGTGGTAGGTAAAGAAATATATCACCACCGAAAACACCAGTAAGGTAACGGCCAAAATAGCCGCAAACTGCAGCGCCAGACGGGTGCGGATGGTCATAGATTCGATTGCCAGTTAGGCGAAGCCGGTTCTTAAGTATTGATTGTCAATTATCGTTATTGAGTTACCAGTTCATAGGCGCTTGCCCGCAGAACGATAGTAGTACCCAACAACTCATTACATCAATCTTCCTTCATCACGTAGCCCATGCCTACCAGCGTATGGATAAGCTTAGGGGTAAAATCCTTATCAATTTTCTTCCGCAGGAAGTTGATGTAAACGTCGATGACATTGGAGCCCGTGTCGAAGTTGGTTTCCCAAACGTGCTCCAGAATATCTACCCGTGATACTACCCGGCCCTGCTGACGCAACAGATACTCCAGCAAGGCAAACTCCCGCGCAGTAAGCTGAATGGGCTGCCCAGCCCTCTGCACCACCTTGCTGGCGGGGTCAAGAGTAAGATCGGCGAGCCGTAGCAGCGCCTGAGCTGCCGGAGCCTCGTGGCGGCGGCGCGCCAGAGCCCGAATGCGGGCAAGCAACTCCTGGAATGCAAATGGCTTGACAAGATAATCGTCGGCCCCAGCATCCAGCCCGCGAATTTTATCATCAGTCTCCCCAAGGGCCGTCAGCATTAGAATGGGCACACCTGCATCGTGAGCCCGCACTTGGCGGCACACTTCTAGGCCACTCAGGCCCGGAAGTAAAGTATCCAGAATTATCAGATCGTAGCCTCCGGCCAGAGCCAGCCGTAGGCCAAGCAGCCCTTCCAGAGCTAAATCCACGGTGTGCTGTTGCTCAGTGAGGCCCTGATGTAGGAAGGAGGCAACCTTCGGTTCGTCTTCAACGAGCAGAATTTTCATAGATCAGCTAAACACGTTTTCGCGGGCCAAGGTAGCTACTCCAAGTCATACGCTCGCTAGCGTCCTGGCCTTGTGGCCTAGCGAATTGGTAGCGAAACGTAGGTTTCGCAGAGGCGCCCTGTACAGTTGCTACAGTTGCCCCAACATGTCTTCTTGCGCAAGTTGCAGTGGGTGGCTGAGCTGTTTATCATGTTGCCATCACTTGGTAGCAGTAGGTTGCGCTACACTTTACCCGTTTGCTTTCTGCATCTCATGCCTGACCCAATAGCTCATATCAAATCCGCCGCGCTAATTGTGAGTTTACTAGTAGGCTCAGCAGTAGCACTGCTGGTATCTGGATTCTTTATTGGCTAGATAAAAGCTAGATAAAAGCAAGATAACAACCCACACTACAACTATTTAATCCTACACAACAAGTCATACAATGCCCTGACTGCCTTTGCAGTCGGGGCTTGTAGCTTCTATAGCTTGCTGTTATGCGGGCTGGGCTCTACTCACGCCTCTCGCCCAAGGCAAAGCAACCAAGCTCCCGTACTAAACCAACGCACCCCACTGTGCTTGCAAGGCCTAGCCACGAAAAGCTAGCCCCAAGTTAAGTAGACGAGGCCTAGTACCAGTGGCGTTATGCACGCACAAACGTATAGCGCCCCTTTCTCATGAGCAGCTAGACTTTTTTGAGTGAGAATAACTCCATATAGCGAGGAAAACGTTTTTAGACAAAAACAAACCTAAACTCCCCTTCTTCTTGACGCCGGCTTTGCCGACCAAACAGACTATTTTCTCGACGGAAGCTCAACTACTATCGGTTGCCCTGTAGTCTGTCCTAATAAAGTGACAGAATAATGGAATTATACCCTAACGAGTACGCTAAGTTTAACTAGGCCTATTATTCATAGTAATGGCGTCAACCTTTGCGTAAGAACAACGTAATGCCCCATTAAATTTAAACTATATATTAAATACATACAAAACAAACTTGCGACATGCTTACTCTGAAGCGTAAAAGAAGGCACTATTACCAACCCTCAGTTGAATCATCAAATAAATGGGTATGGTGGGTGTGCTCTGTCTTATTCACTCTATTATGTAGTCTAATTATGGCTTTTGGCTGGTAAAAGCAGTCCTTATATGACAGCAGATAAAATTGACTAGTATAGAACGTAACGTGTAATTATTAATTGCTATAGCTCTCTATTCTGGAGAACTTATTTTTTAGAGCTAGAAAGGGTCTTTCTACAAATGCATACGAGAACCAAGCGGCCATAATGGTCAGTGGCAAAGCCCCCCCATAAATTAGCAAATTAATACCTCCTACACTAGAAATAATGCCACCTTTAATTAAACAAACTAGCAGACCAATTATTATCAAATGCCACATATAAATTCCGTAAGACAGTTGACCTAGCCGGTCCCATTTAGAACTTTTTAGCCTTAAAACAGATTTATTCTTAGTAGAGCTACTCAAAATAACATAGCAGAATAGTACACTAAAAACCTCATGCGTTGCATACGGAATAGTAGCTTCAATAGCTTTAGTAGATACTAGCCATATAATGATTATTATCACTATCACATCCACTAAGGCTGATGAAACTAAGGTACGAAGTGTAGATGGATGAAAAAAAAGCATATAAGCTCCAATTCCACCAATAGCCATGCAACTAATGCGTGTAGCTATTAAAAAAGATCTTAAGTATAGGATTATTGTTTTAAAATTTGGAAAATATAAAAGCATTAACGGTATACTACTTTGGACAACTATAAAAAACACAATTAACATTACCATAATTATTAATTGCCATTTTCTATTTAAGTACTTGATCACAAAAGGCCAAAATAAATAAAACTGCTCCTCAGCACCAATTGACCACAACTGATTTGCATAGTTTATTTGCAGGTCTAAAATCAATGCAACGTTTGGCAATAAGAGTAAGTGTAATAATAAATTAGTAGGAGCTCCCTGATATGTAGCGACAGTAGCAATAGCAGGAAAAATGTCCGGATTACTGAGCAACCCAAACGATAAAAGTATAATTAGGTAGTATAGGGGCCAGATACGTAAAGCGCGTCTCCAATAGAACTTTTTAATGACTACTGTGCCTAATTCCTGCTTTTCCTTTAGAAGCAAATAGGTAATTAAAAAGCCACTTAGCACAAAGAAGAAGGTAACAGCTAGCCCTCCCATATCATTGGTCAGAGGTAAGCTGAATGAGGTGAGGTTAAGGCCTCTTCGTATATCTTCTACGTGCACAAAGGCTACAAGTACAGCAGCTAAAAAGCGATAAGCATTTAGCCCTGGGAAGTGAATAGCACCACCCCCATTATCAGCGAACGTAGTTGGAAGACGCTTGTTGGGCATTGCGGCCGCTAAACAGACAATTCAATATAGAATAAAAAATCCCGCTCTACGATACCGTAAAGCGGGAATAAGTGGGCCCAACTGGAATCGAACCAGTGACCTGCTGATTATGAGTCAGCTGCTCTAACCGATTGAGCTATAGGCCCGGCGTGAATGGCAACCAGCAGACAGGAGCAATTCAGCTGCGCAAACTTCCCATTTTGTTAGCGGAATTGCAATTCCAACATCAAGATTTCAGACATTGACCTAACAAAACGGTTATGATTTTCTGGTTTCTCTAAGTCGTTTTGGGTTTATTTTTCACTGCTCTTTATGCCTAAGCCTCATCTACTCTTCGATTTTGGAGGAGTTATCATCAACATTAATTATCAGCTTACTCTGGAGGCTATGCGGCGCCTGCATCGGCACGGTGGCACCATTGAGTTCACCCAGGCAGCTCAGGCAGAGCTGTTTGATGCGTTGGAAACGGGCCGCCTCAACCCAACTGAATTTCGGGAGGCTCTGCGCACACACTATGAGCTAGACGCTACAGATGAAGAGTTAGATGCTGCCTGGAATGCCATGCTCTTGGATGTGCCTGCTGAGCGGCTGGCTTTGATTGCGGAGTTACGGGCGCAAGGCTACCAAACGGCGCTTCTTTCCAATACTAACCACATTCACATCGCAGCTATTAATGCCGTATTGAAGAATGAATACAATTTAGAGCATGGCATTGCTGATTGCCTGGACCGGGTGTTTTATTCTCAGGAAGTAGGTCTACGCAAGCCAGGAGAAGAAATTTTCCGGCATGCGCTACGGGAGATGAACTGGAAGCCGGAGGAAACGCTTTTTATTGAAGACAGCCCCCAGCATATTGAAACGGCGCGCCGTCTGGGGCTGCACACGCTCTACCTCGCCCCGCCCCTTACCCTCACCGACGCTCTGCCCGACGCCCTCCGTGCCTTCAACTGACAATTCTCCGCTCCTGCCTTTTCCGGATGCGCCGGCCCCCACAAGCCTCTCCCCCGCCGATGATGCTGCCGCTGCCTTCACGCGCTACGAACGGCCCGATCCGCCCCGTTGGCGCACGTACTTGCTGCACCTAGGCCTGTTTCTGTTGACTTTGCTCACCACGACCCTGGTAGGGGTGGTGCTACGCGCCGGCAGTATAGTGGAGTTGCCGCCCTACGAGGTGCTGCTACAATCGTGGCCGGTGGTGTGGCGCACATTGCAGCCCGGCTTGTGGTACTCCCTGCCGTTTTTGGGTGTGCTGACGGTGCATGAGTTTGGACATTACTTCACCTCACGCTACTATCACATTCGAGCTACGCTACCGTATTTCATTCCTTTTCCCTTCGGTATTGGTACGTTTGGGGCTGTTATCCGCATTAAAGACCGGATCTTTTCGCGAAAAGAGTTTTTTGATGTAGGCCTAGCAGGTCCGCTCGCAGGATTTATAGCCGCCCTAGCGGTGCTGATCTATGGCCTGACGCACTTACCACCGCTGGAGTACTTATATAGCATTCATCCGGAGTATCGCCTCTACGGTGCCGACTATGCTCGCTATGTATATCCTAATAATCAAGCAGGCAGTTCGCTACTGAGTCAGCCCTTACTCTTCAAGCTGCTAGTACTAGTATTCGCTGACCCCAGCCGAATGCCTCATGCCAATGAGCTGATGCATTACCCGGTGCTGGTCGCGGGGGTACTGTCGTTATTTTTTACGGCACTTAACCTGCTGCCAATTGGGCAACTCGATGGAGGCCATATTCTCTATGGCCTGTTGGGTCAGCGGCGGGCCGGCCGGCTGTCTGCGCTGTTCTTCATTGGGTTCATCTTCTACGCAGGCCTAGGCCTGTTTTCCTTGCAGACCAGTGGCAAAGACTGGCTGTACTGGGGCGGCCCATATCTAGTGTATCTCCTGCTGGCCTTTTGGAAAGCGCTGCCTACTAAACGCCGCGTGGTGATGTTGGCGCTGGCAGTGTGGGCCGCACAAATAGTAGTAGCGACTGCCTGGCCCGAAGTAGAAGGCAACCCCGGCTGGCTAGTGTTTGGGCTCCTGCTGGGCCGTGTGACGGGCATTTACCACCCTGGTGCGCCCGATGAACGCCCCCTATCGTTTGGCCGACGAGTGCTGGGCTGGGTAATGCTAGTTATTTTTGTGCTTTGCTTTACTCCCGCACCATTCAGTATTCAATAGCTGCCTAGGCAGGGCAGCCTGGTGCATTTCTTCCCTCATGAATATTACGTATCAGCACCCTTTTCTGTACCAAACTCACTTGTCGTTGCGAGGGCAGAGCATGTATGTGCGCCGCAGCAACTCACAGTGGCAGCCCGCTTTGGAGCTAGCCGTTCCTTTCGAAGAAATTCTGCCACTTCGCACCGAGAAAGTACGCCACGTGCCAAAGCAACGCCTGCTAGGCCTGTTATTCATGCTGGCTTGGATTGGGCAGGATGTGGCGCGCCACGCCACGCCCGACTTTCAACTAACCACCGAGCTTCAGCTCTACGGCGGCATGATCCTGTTTATAGTGGCCTACTGCGTGTACGGCTGGTTTAACTGGTGGAATGTGTGGCACCTGCGCACTCCGCACCTCTCGCTCACCCTCCCCGACTGGCCTAGCCGACGCAAGCCGTTCCAGCAGTTTGCCTTCAGCGTAGAGCAGCGGGCCCACGACTACCTACGCCAGGAATACGCCCAGATCAATCCGCTTGGGCCCATAGAGTTGCAGCTGCACCGCTTGCATTGGTTGCACCGCCTCGGCGTGCTTTCCTCCAAAGAGCTCAAAACTCTCAGCACTCGCCTTACCGGCCGCCTTTCACTCGACCCGCTCAATCTCATGGGCCAAGAGCTGGAAACGCCTTATGTGAACTAGCAAGGAGGTAACGAGGATGTAATACAAAAACACGTCATCCTGAGTTTGCGAAGGATCTTATCACGTTAGCACGAACTGTTATAGGCCAGTCGTTCCCATGTGAAAAGCTCCTTCGCAAACTCAGGATGATGTGCTTTATAGTGCAGTCACCTGCTAGAGTGGCCTAGCGGCCTTCCAGCGCCGCTACGCCGGGCAGTTCTTTGCCCTCCATATACTCCAGCAGGGCACCGCCACCGGTGCTGATGTAGGAAACCTGATCGGCGAAGCCGAGTTGGTTCACGGCCGCCGCGGAGTCGCCGCCGCCGATGAGGCTGAAGGCGCCGCCTTTAGTGGCTTCGGCAATGGCCTGAGCTACGGTTTCGGTGCCCTTGGCGAAGCTGCTCATCTCGAATACGCCCATGGGGCCATTCCAGAGGATGGTCTTCGACTGGCGTACGATGTCAGAAAACGCTTTGATGGACTCGGGGCCGAGGTCTAGGCCGAGCCAGCCGTCCGGAATCTGGTCGTTAGGGGCTACTTTGGTCTGGGCGTCGTTGGCGAATTTGTCAGCAATTACGCTGTCGGTGGGCAGCACCAGGTTTACGCCTTTGGCTTTGGCCTTCTCGATGAGCTCCAGAGCCAAGTCCATCTTATCGGCTTCCAGCAGGGAGCTACCGATCTGGCCACCTTGCGCTTTGGCGAAGGTGTAGGCCATGCCGCCTCCGATGAGCAAGTTGTCAACTTTATCCAGCAGCTTCTCGATGATGAGAATCTTGTCGGAGATTTTGGCGCCGCCCATGATGGCCGTGAAGGGGCGCTCCGCCTCTTCCAGCACTTTTTTGGCGTTGTCCAGCTCGCCCTGCAGCAGGTAACCGGCTACCCGGTCTTCGGGTGCGAAGCTGCTGGCGATAACGGCCGTAGAGGCGTGCTTGCGGTGCGCTGCCCCGAAGGCATCATTCACGTACACAGTGCCGAGCTTCGCGAGCTTCTCGGCGAAGGCGGCATCACCTTTTTCTTCCTCGCCATAGAAGCGCACGTTTTCTACCAGCAGCACTTGGCCAGGCTGGAGAGCAGCGGCTTTCTCTTCTGCCTGCAGAGCGTCATCGGCGAATTGCACTTCCTGTCCGTACTCCTGGCCTAGGCGGGCTACCAGGTGCTGGAGCGAGTATTTATTCTCAGGTCCGCCTTTGGGGCGGCCCAGGTGCGAGAGCAGCACCACCGCGCCGCCGTCGGCTAGAATTTTCTTGATAGTAGGCGTAGCGGCCCGAATGCGCGTGTCGTCGGTGATGCGGAAATCCTTGTCGAGCGGCACGTTAAAGTCCACACGTACCACGGCACGCTTGCCGGCGAAGTTGTACTGATCGAGGGTTTTCATGGAATAGAAATGGGGTTGGATACGGCGAAGGTAAGATTCCTCGCGGCTCGTTGCGTACTTCTAGGCCAGTCTGCCACAACTGGCCTAGCAAATCGGCGTATTAGCTGCCTTGCCCTCAGTACGCAGTAAGCAACATGACACGTTATTTTTCGATTGATTGTTCTGGCCTATCAGTCGCTGACTACTCTACCTCACCTCTCGAAATACTACCTTTGCGCCACGTATGAAAATAGGCATCTTCTTCGGCGGCCCGTCGCGTGAGCGGGAAATCTCCTTCGCGGGCGGCCGCACCGTGTACGATAACTTGGATAAGTCCTTGTTTGAGGCTGTTCCCGTATTTGTGGACAGCCGCGGCAACTTCATCCTGCTAGATTGGCACTACATCTACAAGGGCACCATTCGCGACTTCTACCCGCCAGTATCGGCGCTGCCGCGCACGGAGCTGCCGGTGCAGATGTACCTGGAAAGCCTGGGTGAGCTGAGCATCGAGGAGCAAGACCGCATCATCGCGGAAGTGGGCCGGCGCGTGCTGCCCCACGAGCTGCCCCAGCTCATCGACTTCGCCTTCCTGGCCCTGCACGGCCCCGGTGGTGAAGACGGCGCTATTCAAGGTCTGTTTGAGTGGTATGGCATCCCCTACTCCGGCTCCGGCATTTTGCCCTCGGCCTTCGGTATCGATAAAATTGCCCAGAAGAAGCTCCTGACGGCCCTAAACCGCCCTACGCCCACTTTCCGCCAGATTACGGCCGAAGAATGGGACACGGCCGACCACGCCGCTACGTTAGACTATCTGGTGCGCGAGCTAAGCCTGCCGCTGGTGTTTAAAGCGCCCCGCCAAGGCTCCAGCATCGGCATCAGCATTCTGCGCGAAGCTGATCTGGCGAAGTTTGAAGCCGCCATGGAGCGCAGCCTTTTCCGCAAAACGGTAACCCAGCAAGAGTGGCTAGGCCTCTCGGAGCAGAAGCGCATTATGTGGCTGCAGCAGCTGGTAGATATCCGCGAGGGTATTGGCCTACCAGTGGTACTCAATGACGAGCCAGAGCTGATTTACCAGCCGGAGCAGCTGCTTAAGGCACTGAATGACCGCCTCAAAACTGCTGAAACTGTGCGCCTGACCAGCGTAGAAGGCGAAACGCAAGTGCTGGTAGAAAGCTTCGTGCAGGGCCGGGAATTCTCGTGCATTGTGGTGGAAGACCCCACCGGCAAGCCGTTGGCGCTGCCTCCTACTGAGATTGTGAAGGGCGAGGAGATGTTTGACTACCGCTCGAAGTACCTCCCTGGCCTAGCGCGTAAAGTCACGCCCATCGACCTGCCCGAGGCGGAGATTCAGCGCATTCGGGAAGCCTGCGAGGAAATGTTCAACACCTTTGGCTTCCAAGTATATGCCCGCCTCGATGGCTTCATCGGGCCCGATGGCAACCTGTTCCTGAACGACCCGAATACCACGTCGGGCATGCTGCCGGCTTCTTTCTTCTTCCACCAGGCGGCGGAAATCGGCCTGAACCCGTCGCAGTTCCTGACCTATCTGATTCGTACTTCTCTGGCGGCGCGCCGCCGGGGTGGCCTACGGCCGGTGAAACTGGCGGGCCTGCTGGCCCAGCTAGATGCCGCCGTGGCAGCCCGTGCCAGTGAGGAGCGCACCCGCACCAAGGTAGCCGTGATTATGGGCGGCTACTCCTCAGAGCGCCACATTTCGGTGGAAAGCGGCCGCAACATCTACGAGAAGCTCAGCTCCTCGGTGAAGTATGAGCCGGTGCCCGTGTTCCTGACCGGCAACAGCCAGGAGTTCCGCCTCTACGTGCTGCCCATCAACGTGATGCTGAAGGACAACGCCGATGATATTCGTGAGAAAGTGGAGCACATGGAAGCCGGCCACGGCCTGCACCCCGTGCTGGCCCGTATTCGGCAGGAAGCTCACGAAATCACGAATACCTACGCTGGTCAGCCCACGGCTCAGCCCCAGCGCGTGTCGTTTAAAGAACTGGCCGGCATGGTGGATGAGGTGTTCATTGCCCTGCACGGCCGCCCCGGTGAGGATGGCGCCCTGCAGCGCGAGTTGGAAATGCTAGGCCTGCCCTACAATGGCTCGGGCGTAGCCAGCAGCTCTATCACCATCAATAAGTTTGAAACGAACCGCCGCCTGCGCGAAGCTGGCCTACGCGTAGCCGAGCACCGCATGGCCAACCGCCTGGAGTGGGATGCCGACGCGGAAGGTTTCTACCGTAGCCTCGAAACGCAGTTCCCCTACCCCTTCATCGCCAAGCCTGCCGATGATGGTTGCTCTTCTGCGGTGAAGAAAATCAAGAACCGTGCAGAGCTGGAAGCCTTTACCAAACTCATCTTCCGCAACCAGGAAGACTTGATGATCGAGGATGCCAAAACGCTGCACCTGGGCTTTAAGGAGGAATTCCCGCAGAAGGATGCCTTCTTGGTAGAAACCCTCATCGACCGTGATGGTGCCGCACACTTCCTGGAAGTGACGGGTGGCCTACTGACCCACTGGAGCGAAAACGGCGAGCTAGAAATTGAAGTGTTCGAGGCCTCAGAAGCTTTGGCAACCGGTGAGGTACTGAGCCTGGAAGAGAAGTTTCTGGCCGGTGAAGGCCAGAACATCACGCCGGCCCGCTACGCCGTGGAGCCCGCCGAGCGCCAGCGCATTTCCGATGAAGTGAAGCAGGAGCTACGCCGCGTGGCCGAGGTGCTGAATATTCAGGGTTACGCCCGCATCGATGCCTTTGTGCGAGTGCGGCAGAATGGGGCCGTGGAGGTGCTCATCATCGAGGTGAACTCCCTGCCCGGCATGACGCCCGCTACCTGCATCTTCCACCAGACTGCCCTAGCTGGCTACACCCCCTACGACTTCATCGACCAGATTCTGGAATTCGGTAAAGCACGGCAGGAAAAGGCCGTAGTCCAAAACTAAAAGCTAGTTCCCCTCCTCAGATGAGGAGGGGTTAGGGGTGGTTGACTGGCCTGGAACAATAATTAGAACTAGTGCTAGTAGTCGTTCAACGATTAGTCAACCACCCCTAACCCCTCCTCATCTGAGGAGGGGAACTAGCTTCTAGCTTTCTAATTCCTAGCTTTGTTGGCAGGCTTTCCGCTCCTGACTACTAACTTCTAGCTCCTCCCATAAGAATGTCTTTTTTCAAATCTGATACACCCGCCGACGTACTAAAGCACTTGCTGGTGATTTTAGTAGCCGCAGGAATGCTCATTTTCGGCTTCTTCTACGTGTATCTGCCCCTTACCACCAACCACGGTGAGGTTATTGAGGTGCCTAAAATCACGGGTATGCAACAGGCCGATCTGGAAGACTATCTTGATGAGCGGGACTTGGCTTACTTCGTGGATGACAGCACTTACCGCCCGGAAATTAAGCCCGGTACGGTGCTTAACCAGGAACCTAAGCCCGGTGAGAAGGTGAAAGAGGGCCGTAAGCTCTATATCACGGTGGCCATGAAAAACCCGCCGGTTATCAAGATGCCCAAGCTCACGGATGGCTCCCTGAAAAATGCCCAGATGATTCTGAAGAGCTACGATTTGGTAATTGGCCAAATCAAGCTAGTGCCTAACATTCAGCAGAATGCGGTGCTGAAGCAGTTTGTGAACGGGAAGGAAATTGTCCCCGGCGCTCCTATTGCTAAAAATACCCGCGTAGACCTAGAAGTTGGCGACGGCCTTGGCAACCAGGAGTTCCCCGTGCCCAACTTAGTAAATATGCCCGCCGATGAAGCCGTAACGCTGCTCGCTGGTCTAGGGCTGCAAGTGGGCGAGCGGTTCTACCAAGAGCCTGCTGAGGGCGAAACGGAAGGTAACGTGGTGAAGCAACGCCCCGTAGCCACCCCCGGCGCTACCATTCGGATGGGACAACTCGTTGACCTCTGGATTGCGGGCCGTGAGCCCGTGCGCGACGTGCAGTAACGCGCTCATTTACGTGGTCGGAACTCTCCCGACCATCTATAAAAGAAACCAGAAGAAGGTTCGTTGTATGCACAGCGGACCTTTTTTCATTTCCGTATGGTAGCTGGTGCGTGGTAGTTGCCACCGCTTTCCGACCTTCGCTGCCGGCCTTCCTTTCATTGATTGGTATTATCTGCTATGCTTCGTCCTTTACGTTCTCTATTTCTGCTGACTTCCGCCATGCTGGGCCTGTTGCCACTGCTAGGCCACGCGCAGATGGTGCGGCCATTGTCTTCGGCGCCTCCTCAGCCCCCAGCCCCAACTACCGCCCGCCGCGGGCAGGCCCTGACGCTTCCTTTTTTCGATGATTTCGCGGGGCAAACGGAAGGCCGGCCCAATGGACAACGGTGGCTGACCACGGGCGGCACTTTAATTAACAACCGCTTTGCCCGCCGCCCACCCTCCAAGGGCGTGGCTACTTTTGATGGATTTAACGCCAATGGTCGCTCCTATGGCGGTGTTTCGTCCGTCGGCGCTACCGATTCCCTGACCTCGCAGCCCATAGACCTGAGTGGCCTACGAGCCACGGACAATGTATTTCTAAGCTTTTTCTGGCAGGCCGGTACGCTGGTTGGGCCGCCGGTGGCAGCTACCAGTGCCCGCCCAGTAGGGCTGTATGTCGACTTCCTGGATGATGCCGGCAACTGGCGCGAAGTAAGTCAGATTCGGAGCGGCGGCGACACCACCAACTTTCGGTTCCGGGCGGTACCTATCAATCAGGCCAGCTACCTGCACAGTGCTTTTCAATTCCGTATTCGGGTATTTGGTTACCAGTACAGCAACCGCGATGCCTGGAGCGTCGATTACGTGCGACTTGACCGCAACCGCACCGCCGCCGACTCCAGCTTCCGCGATATTGCCCTGAGTCAGCTTTTGCCCAGCGCCTTACAACGGTACGCCGCCATGCCGGTATCTCAGTTCAATGCTAACCCCACGCAGGAGCTGAACACGCGCACGCGCACTACCATGAACAACCTGGACCCCGGCCCGGCCCCTACTCCCATTAGCTGGACTGGCACGCTGGAGGTGTTGCCCAGTGGCCCTACCACGCAATTCCTCACCGGCAACCGTTCCCTCGATGCAGGTCGCGGCGGCCAGCAGCAACCAATTACAGGTAGTCTGCAGACTGCTACCGTGCCCGTATCAGCTGCGCCCAAGTTGTTACGCCAGCGCATCACGCTGCTTTCCAACGAAACCAACCAACTCACGCTGCCCAACGACACCATTTCGCGCGTGACGGAGCTGGCCGACTACTACGCCTACGACGATGGCAGCGCCGAGGCAACGCTTAGTCTGCCAATTGCCAACACCGGGCCGGCCACTTTTTACGCCACTCGCTACGACCTGAATACGCCGGATGTAGTTAGAGCAATTCGACTTTACCCCATGGCTACTGCGCTGGGCCGAACGGTAACTGTGGCCATTTGGGAAGACAGCAATAACCAGCCCTCAGCTACGCCCAAAGCAACAAAAAGCTTTCTGATTCCGGCCTCGTTGCCTGCCGGACAGGCCTACGTAGATGTATCCTTCGATGCTCCTGTAGCGGTAACCGGCCGCTTTTATGCCGGCTATGGTCAAGCTTCTAGCTCACAGTTTGTAGAAATAGGAGTAGACCTGAACAACGCCCCACCGGCAAACTACTTTTTCATTAACATTTTTAACGCTTGGAACAGCATATCGCTGGCCACTGCCAAAAGCCCAAATGGTGCCCTGATGCTTCGCCCATTGATGGGGGCTAGCCCTATTACGGCAACGGCCTCCGCTACCCTAGCTGCCAGCTACAGTGTTTACCCTAACCCAACCACCGACGGCTTGGTGCGCGTGGAAGGTCGTTACGCTCGAGCCACCGTGCTTGATGCCCTAGGCCGTACGGTGTGGGAGCAGCCTACCGCCCAAGCAGGGCAGGCACTACTCTCTCTGCCACATTTGTTGCCGGGTGTATATTTTGTGCAGCTCACCCTTGCCACTGGTGTAACAGTGACGAAACGGCTAGTTCGGGAGCAGTAGAGATTGGCCCAAGGTTTGCCGGTAGCTAAATAGATTTTGCAGCGTAGAATAGCTGCGAATTGTTAGGTTTACACTTGCATTCAAATCAACGTCCACCCATTCATGAACGACATCACCTCTACTGAGCTAAAAGAACGCCAGGCCAATGGCACCGCGCCGGTTATCATTGACGTGCGCGAAATTTGGGAAAACGAGGAATCTCGTATTGAGGGCAGCCAGAATATTCCGTTGGGCATGCTTCCGCAAAAGCTTGATGACTTAGAGGATTTGAAGGAACAAGAAGTGGTAGTGCATTGCAAAGGTGGTGGCCGCTCTGCTTCCGCTAAGGCCTACCTTTCTCAGCAAGGCTTCCAGAAAGTACGCAATTTGATTGGGGGCATACAGGCCTACCAGCAAGGTTAAGTTGCTACACATTCTTAAAACAACAACGCCCTGCCCCGCAGGGCGTTGTTGTTTTAAGACCGTGCCTATAATCTGGCTGTGCTTACAGTCTAACGCTAACCCGCCTAAGAAACCTTAAAACTATACAGCTAGTAATCAGAATATTAAATGTCAATTCTTAATTTAGTTGCACACAATTAAACATTACACAACCATTCTCCGTTTATTTGTCAGACGAGCATGAGCAACCAACCTTCTTCCGACGTTAGCAACCCTCTCCTGCAACTGGAGAATCAGTTGTGCTTTCCGCTCTACGCCCTCTCGCGGATGATTACGAAGGCCTACCAGCCGCTGCTGCAGGAGCTAGACCTCACGTATCCGCAGTACCTCGTGTTTCTGCTCCTGTGGGAGCATCAGGAGCTCACAGTTAAGGAGCTAGGGGAAAAACTTCTCCTCGACTCTGGCACGCTCACTCCCCTGCTCAAGCGCTTAGAGCAAAAGCAATGGATAAGTCGCCGCCGCGACCCGCGTGATGAGCGTTCTGTGATTATTGGCCTGTTGCCGGCGGGCCGTGAGCTACAGGCGCGTGCTTGCCAAATACCCGAGGAAATTTTTGCCAAGCTTAACATGCCGCAAGCTGATTTTGAGGCTTTACGGCGGCAACTCAACGCATTACTTACCCAACTGGCCTAGGCCAGTGTTCTTTCACTTTCTCACTTCTTTCCGATGAAAATCGTCGAAAAATTCTTCACCGCTCAAGCCAAAGCCAAAGGTGGCCGCGATGGTCACGTTACCACCAACAACAACGTGCTGGACATTGACCTGAGCACCCCGAAAGAAATGGGCGGCCCTGGCAAAGCTGGCGCCACCAACCCCGAGCAGCTGTTTGCTGCTGGCTATGCTGCCTGCTTTGAGGGTGCGCTGGGCGTAGCCGCTCGTCAGGCTAGCGTGAAGCTGGAAGGTGTAACGGTAGAGGCCTTCATTGGCTTCGGCAAGGCGGAAGACGGCGGCTACGGCATCTCGGCTGATTTGCACGTGAATATTCCTGGTGTAGCACAGTCTCAGGCAGAGCAACTGGTGGAAGCCGCCCACGGCATCTGCCCCTACTCACGCGCTACCAAAGGCAACATTGAGGTGACTCTCAACACCACGACTAACGCCGCCTAGGCCTACTAGCCTAGCTCAAAAGCTGTCATCCGGAGCAGATTTAAAGGCTCTTCTTGGGAAAACGAACTGCCACTTAGCGCGTTCATCTTCTCGAAGAAGGCACTTTTAGTCACTCCGGATGACAGCTTTCTTTTTTCTTTTCCCTTTGTCCCACTTCACGCTATGCAAAACCAAACCATTCTGCTCGCCAGCCGCCCCCAGGGCGAACCTACCGCGGCTCAATTCCAATTCGAAACCAGCGAGGCTCCTTCTCCCGCCGAAGGTCAGGTGCTACTCAAGGCCCTGTATGTCTCCGTTGACCCTTATATGCGGGGCCGCATGAACGCGGGCAAGTCGTACGTGCCGCCTTTTGAGGTGGGCCAGCCAATCTCTGGCGGCGTAGTGGCCGAGGTGATAGAAAGTCAGCTAGACAAGCTGCCCGTTGGTAGTGTGGTAGTAGGCAACCTACCCTGGCAGCAATACTCGGTATCGGATGGCCGTGGCCTGCAGCAAATCCCTACTGATCAGGCGCCCATCAGCTATTTCCTAGGCCTGTTGGGTATGCCGGGCCTCACGGCGTATTTCGGACTGCTGGACATCTGCCAGCCCAAAGCCGGCGAAACCGTGGTGGTATCCGGCGCGGCTGGGGCCGTGGGTATGGTGGTAGGCCAGTTGGCCAAAATCAAAGGGTGCCGCGTGATTGGCACCGCCGGCTCCGATGAGAAAGTGGCCTACCTTAAGCAGTTGGGCTTCGACGAAGCCATCAACTACAAAACCGCTAATATTCCGGAAGCACTGACGGCCGCCGCGCCCAACGGCGTAGACTGCTACTTCGACAATGTGGGCGGCGCCATTACTGACGCGGTGTACGACCTGCTCAACAAGCACGCCCGCATTGCTCTTTGCGGCCAGATTGCCAACTATAACGCCACCGAAGCTCCCATAGGTCCGCGCCCCGAAGGCAAGCTCCTCACTACCAGCTCCAAGCTACAAGGCTTCATTGTGAGCGATTACCTGCCCCAGTGGCCCGAGGGCGTAAAGCAGCTCACCGAGTGGTACGGCCAAGGCAAGCTCCAGTTTGAGGAAACTATTACAGAAGGCTTCGACCAGATACCTACCGCTTTCCTAGGACTGTTCCGGGGCGAAAATACCGGTAAAGCCATTGTGAAGGTGGCCTAGCAGCCGCTCGGATGGCTGATTCGATTCTGCTTCTGATAACATTCACTCTTTCCCTTTCCTTCTTTCCCATGTCCGAGCAAGCTAACATCATCTGCGTAGCAGCAGAATGGCGCACCACCCCTCAACAAGCTGATAATGTGCGCCAACTGATGGCACAAGCGGCGGCGGCAGTACGCGCCAATGAACCTGGCAATCTGCTGTACATAGCGCACCAAGACCCGAAGGACCCCACTCATTTTCTGTTCTATGAGCAATATGCCGACCAAGCTGCCCTTGATGCTCATGTGGCATCAGCTCATTACCAGGACGTGGTAGTAGCGCAAATCGTACCCCTGCTCACCGAGCGTAAGGTGAACCTATATAAGCTACTTGGCTAGCCTAGCTTAAAGTTTTGTGGTCTGATAACATGCCCATCAGCTAGTTGCTGATGGGCATGTTTTATTTCCCCGTTTATCCATTTAGCCGCCCGTCGGCAGCATAACTCAGTTGCCCTTGGTCTACCAGCTCCCGCAGCAGTTCCGTTACGGAGGTAGCCTGGCCTGGCGCAAAATGCGTTAGCACTTCACGCGGGGTTTTGGGGCTGGCTTTAACCAAGGTCACCACCTGTTCTCGTAGGCCACTAGGTGCCTTGGCTTCTTGTCGGGCTTTCTTCTTAGCCAGGCAAAAGTCGCAGACGTTGCAGGCGGCGGCATCCAGTTCCCCGAAGTACTCCAGTAGAAGTTGCTGACGGCACCGGCCACCGGCGGCATACTGAACCACCGACTCTGTTTTGTGGCGGGCCAGCTCGCGGGCTTGGTTGAGGCGTTTTTGGTCTAGCGGGAGCTTGTCGGCGTCGTAGCGGGGGGTGGTAAACAGGGCCTGCGGGGCCTCATGCTTGGGCTGGTACTGAATGATACCGGAGCGATGCAGGAATACCAGCATCTTGCGTACATCCACCACGCTTATGCGCAGATGCTGGGCTAAGCTGTTCTCCGAAATTCGCTGGAAGCCCGCAAACAGCTCGCCCCCGTTAAAGCGCAGCAAGCTTTTGATAAGCTGGTCGTGCTGCTGGTTGGCCACCTGGAA
This sequence comes from Hymenobacter wooponensis, assembly GCF_004745865.1. Classification (GTDB taxonomy): domain Bacteria; phylum Bacteroidota; class Bacteroidia; order Cytophagales; family Hymenobacteraceae; genus Hymenobacter; species Hymenobacter wooponensis. The sequence goes on from NZ_SRKZ01000001.1 coordinate 515,449, forward strand.
GCGGTAGAGGTCGGTGTGGTCGATGGGGATATGGACTCGGGCGGGATTGTTTACGGCTTCGTTTACCTGCACAAAGCCCTCCCGCTCCAGCGTGCGCAGGCTGTTGTGGGCATCCAGGGCCTTAATGCGGTAGGTTTCCGCGAACTGCTGCAAGTCGAAACCAAACGCTACTAGCTCGCCCCCGCCCACGGCCGTGCGCGAGAAATTCGCCAGAGCCTGGTACACGCGCCGCACGGTATCCAAGGGTGGGTAGGCCTGCTGAGTCCGGCGGCGCAGTTCATCGGCATCATTAGGGCCCTGGAGCAGCACCGCAAAGGCATACTTCTCGTCGCGGCCTGCGCGCCCGGCTTCTTGGTAGTAGGCCTCCAGATTGTCGGGCGCATCGAGGTGCACTACCAAGCGCACATCGGGCTTGTCAATGCCCATACCGAAGGCGTTGGTGGCTACGATACAGCGCGTTTTGTTTTGCATCCAGTCTTGCTGGGTGCGGGTGCGCTGTTCACTGGGCAGACCGGCATGATAGGGGGCGGCCGCTACCCCCTGTTGGCGCAAGTAGTTGGCGGCTTCCTCTGTCTGACGGCGCGTGCGGGCATACACAATGCTCGTTTTATCAGCCCCCACCCCGCGCACCACTTCCAACAGCCGCTTGAGCTTGTCTTCGGTGCTGAGCACGGAATACGACAGGTTAGGCCTAGCGAAGCTCTGCTGAAATACTTGGTGTGAAGCGCCAAAGTGTAGCTTCTCCACAATATCCTGGCGCACCTGCTCAGTGGCGGTAGCGGTAAGGGCAATGCAGGGCACGCCCGGCAGCAGCTCCCGCAACTCCTGAATGCGCAGGTAGGGCGGCCGGAAATCGTAGCCCCACTGCGAGAGGCAGTGCGCCTCGTCAATGGCCAGCAGGCTCACCTTCATCTTACCCACCCGGGCCCGGAACATATCCGTCAACAGCCGCTCAGGCGACACATACAGGAACTTCACCGGCCCGTAAACGCAGTTATCCAGCGTCTGGTCTATTTCCTGGTGGCTCATGCCGGCGTACACCGCCTCGGCTTTGATGCCGCGCTTGCGCAGGTTTTCCACCTGGTCCTTCATCAAGGCAATCAGCGGCGACACCACCACGCACAGCCCTGGCCTAGCCAGCGCTGGCACCTGAAAGCAGATGCTCTTACCGCCACCTGTGGGCAGGAGGGCCAGGGTATCGTGCCCCGCCAGCACCGACCGGATGATATCTTCCTGCATCGGCCGAAACCGGGTGTGCCCCCAGGTCTGGCGCAGTACGTGCAGGATATCGTCGGTGGGGTGAAGCAAGGCAGTCTGGATTTAAGGACTACGAAGGTAACGCCGCCTACCGGGAAACGAAAAGGTATTCAGCTCATGTCGCAGGGGTAAGCGCCACAATGCTGTATAGATGCCTACTGGCGTCGCGACGCTAGAACAACTGGCCTAGAACTACACAAACAACGTCAGCACTCAAAGGTCAACGAAGCCAGTAAGGCATGACATAAAAAAAGCCCGGCTCCTAACGGAACCGGGCTTTCTGTATATGAAGTTGGGAGAGGTTTAGGCAGCGGCCGACTGTCCGTTCTCCCGATCATCAATTGCCTTCTTGAGCTTGGCAATGGCCTGGGTAGCACGCTCCTCGTCCAGACGGTTGATGTTCAACAGCATCTTGGTCTTCTCAGGGCGAGTAATCACTGGGTGGTTCAACAGACGGATGATTTCTTCCTTCTGCGAAGCCGAGGCGTACGTAGGTGCCGGAGCTTCAGCCACTGCTGGGGCAGCAGGCTCGGCGGGTACAGCCTTCATGGCTGCTGGTGCTTCAGCCGCTACCGGAGCGGGTGCAGCCGCCGGAGTTACTACCATGGCTGGCTGGGCAGTGGGCGTGTTACCGCCATACTCCATTTCTTCAGCGGGCGTAGGCTCGTAACCTGCGGCGCGGATGATCCAGGCCAAGATGTTGCGGTACGCCTTACCGATGGCACGCGTCTGCGCCATGCTCATGATGGCAAACTCCTGGTAAAACTTCTTGCCCTGCTCTTTATTAGAGCAGATGGCAAAACCAGCACCTACTGTGTGGCCCGACTTCATGTCGAACAGCGTCACCTTAGCCTGGTATTTGATTTCTTGCTCGGTCGAGACGTTGATAACGTGGTCGACGATAGGCACGATGCCCAAGCGCGAACCGGCATACTGCCAGCCTTCCACGTTCACGAACTCTTTACCCTGCACCGTAGTGCTGAGCTTGTTGTCCTTGATGAATTTAGCAAGGTCCGTCGCCAGATGCAGCGTTTCGTCGGAGCGTGAGATATCAAAGCTCTCAACTTTAGTCTTACGAACCGGCTCTTTGATGTTCTTGATTGCTTCGCTCATGGCGTCTTTCCTTTTAGTCCTGTAGTACCGTATTGTTGTTCGGGTATATAACTGAATAGCCGCCGGAAAGGTGCAAAAAGCGACATTTTTATATGTATTTTTTACTATTGATTATCAATCACTTACAAAGTATTTTTCCAACCACGTTAGGCAACTAACATTTTTGGTCGCCGAGCCGTCTAAACAGGCCTTACTGTAGCCTCTGCATAGTTATCTAGGCCACCCCTGTAGGGCCTGAAAAAACCCATCAACACGCTTCCGGAAAACGAGTTGATGGGTTACACTGAATGGTACGGGTCAAACCGAACGCATTACCAGGAAGCAAAAACACACATCCGGATCTAGCTCCGAATGTGTGTTCAACATGTGCGCCAGTGAGCTGGTTCCCAAAAGGTTATTGAGAGTAACTAAGATATTCTAGAGATATCCAAAAGCACGTCATCCTGAGCCTGCGAAAGACCTTGTCAGATGTGAACGACTGGCCTAGTGCCTCGTTCTAACGTGAGTAGATCCTTCGCAAGCTCAGGATGACGTGCTTTAAAGGTGAGCAACGTCAGCACGCGAAATTCTTCGACAAGCGCGGCATGACGTGCACTCTTTACATATACCTTAGTGGCCTAGCCTTCCCAGATGTGGCCGTCTTTCATCGTGATTTTACGGTCGGCCATTTCGGCCAGCTGGTCGTTGTGGGTGATGATGACGAAGGTCTGGCCTAGCTCCTTGCGCAGCAGAAAGAATATCTGGTGCAACTCTTGAGCATTCTGCGAGTCGAGGTTGCCGCTGGGCTCATCGGCGAAGATAATTTCGGGAGAGTTGATGAGAGCCCGGGCTACGGCTGTACGCTGCTGCTCGCCGCCGCTCATTTCGGAGGGCTTATGATCGGCGCGGCGCTCTAGGTTCAGCATCCCGAGCAACTCGCGGGCCCGCACGCGGGTTTCCTTCTCCGAGCGGCCCGCCAGATAGGCTGGCAGGCACACATTTTCGAGGGCCGTAAACTCGGGCAGCAAATTGTGAAACTGGAAGATGAAGCCGATGTGGCGGTTACGAAACCGCGCTAAGTCGGAGCGGCCAAGCGAGCTTACTGACTCGCCATCGAACAACACTTCCCCAGAGTCGGGGTTGTCGAGGGTGCCCAAAATGTGCAGCAGCGTGCTTTTGCCCGCTCCCGAAGAACCCACAATGGATACGATTTCTGACTTTTCAATCGTCAGATCAATGCCCTTGAGAACTTCCAGCGTGTTGTAGCTTTTGCGGACGTTGATAGCTTGCAGCAAAACGAAGCGGTATTAGTAGTGAGCCGTAGGTACGGGAAACAAATCTACGGAATGTAAAGAGTTGCCGCGCAGATTGTGCAGATTAGCCTCGGCGACTGGCCTAGAAGTACTTTAACTGCTATCTGGCTCGTCAGGATGCCCCGCTCCTATGCTGTTCGTTTCTATGCCCTCTTTCCGCACCTTAGCCCGCTTTGGCTTGCTACTCCTAGGCCTGTTGCTGCTGTGTGTAAGCGTGTGGTGGCACTGGCCCCGCCGCCCGGCAACAAGTGCTACCGATTCTTTGTCTGCTACCGCGGGCCCTGTGCTGCCCCCGCCCGCCGACAACCGCATGCGCGGCGTTAACTGGGTGGCTGCCGACTCTGCTTCCTCCACCGACATGGAGCCGCTGGTACGTGCGCACATCACCTGGATTGCCCAAACCCCTTTTGGATGGCAGGCGGCCGCCGCCCAACCCGAAATCAGGTTGCACACGGGCAGCGCCAAAGGCGGGCGTGGCGGTTACTGGGGTGAGAGCGACGCCGGGCTCATTTTTACGGCTCAGCAAGCACGGCAACGCGGTATTAAGACCCTACTCAAACCCCACCTGTGGCTGCGCAACGGCGGCACTTGGCCCGGCGACATCAACATGACTACCTCCGCCGACTGGCAGGCCTGGTTTACTAGCTACTCTACCTTTATCCTGCACTACGCCGAGCTTGCCGAAGCCAATGGCCTAGAGGCGCTATGCATCGGAACGGAGCTAGAGCACGCCAGCGTAGCCCACGAGAAAGAGTGGCGCGCCCTCATCAGGCAAATTCGCAAGGTGTACCACGGCCCGCTTACCTACGCGGCCAACTGGAGCGGCGAGTTCGAGCAGATCAAGTTCTGGGATGCGCTGGACTACATCGGTATTCAAGCCTATTTCCCCCTCAGTAAAACCACGGCCCCTGAGAAAGCGGCGCTGCTGGCGGCCTGGCAAGAACCGTTGCGCCGCATTGAAGCTGTGCACAAGCGCTTCAAAAAGCCAGTACTATTCACAGAAGTCGGCTACAAAACAACCCCTGATGCCGCCATTGAGCCCTGGGCCTGGCCCGACCGGATGGCCGTGGTAACCAGCGTTGATGAAACCACCCAGCGTGTGTGCTACGAAGCCCTCTTTGAAACCTTCTGGACGCGGCCGTGGCTGCGCGGCATGTTCATCTGGAAGTGGTACCCTGGCCTACAGCCCGACGGCCCCGTCCGCCGTCACCTCGACTTCACACCCCAGCACAAGCCCGCCGAGCGGGTACTGGCGGAGTGGTACGGTCGGTAAGAAAGCCCATTTCATAGTTGACTAAGCTACTAGAAGCTAGGAACTAGTTCCCCTCCTCAGATGAGGAGAGGTTAGGGGTGGTTGATAATCATTGTTTACCAACCACATCATACTGAGTATGTGGTGCAGCAAGCCAGGGACCGAAGCATCTTTACCGCTGGCTACTCAACTGGCCTACAAACCGGTAGACTTGTTTGTACTTCACTCAGCGCGACACTCCGTTGCTCATTGTTAGTATACTCTAGTGAAGCACGGTTATCCGAAGGTTGACTTAAATCCTGCCTGAAGCTCGCATTAACGACCTGATTGCATGATCAACCTTGCCCCTAAGTGGATTTACAATACAACTGAATGACGCTGCACAACCGATTATTACCTACTTTCGCGCCTAGTAAACCACCCCGTAACCCCTCTTAACTGACCTCTATGAACATTCACGAGTATCAGGGCAAAGACATTCTGAAGCGCTACGGCGTACGCGTGCAGGAAGGCATCGTGGCCGATACGGCTGAGGAAGCCGTAGAAGCTGCCAAGAAGCTGAACGCCGAAACCGGTACTAGCTGGTACGTTATCAAAGCCCAGATTCATGCCGGCGGACGCGGCAAAGGGGGCGGGGTGAAACTCGCCAAAAACCTGGAGCAGGTACAGGAAATTGCTGGCCAGATCATTGGCATGCAGCTCGTTACCAAGCAGACCGGCGCCGAAGGCCGTAAAGTGCACAAAGTACTGGTAGCCCAGGACGTGTACTACCCCGGCGAGTCGGAAACCAAGGAATTCTACATGAGCGTGCTGCTGGACCGTACCACCGGCCAGAACGTTATCATCTACACCACCGAGGGCGGCATGGACATCGAAGAGGTGGCCGAGTCGCACCCCGACAAGATCCTGAAGGAGCACGTTGATCCTCGCGTAGGCCTCCGCCCCTTCCAGGCAGCTAAAATCGCTTTCAACCTGGGCCTGACCGGCGCAGCGCAGAAAGAGATGGTGAAGTTCGTAATGGCTCTGTACAAAGCCTACGACGAAACCGACTCCAGCATGTTCGAAATCAACCCCGTGTTGAAGACCTCGGACAACAAGATCCTGGCCGTTGACGCCAAAGTAACCCTCGACGAAAACGCTCTCTACCGTCACAAAGACTTCGTAGAGCTGCGCGACACCAACGAGGAAGATCCCTTGGAAGTAGAAGCTTCAGCCTCGAACCTGAACTATGTAAAGCTCGACGGCAACGTGGGCTGCATGGTGAACGGTGCTGGTCTGGCTATGGCTACCATGGACATCATCAAGCTGTCGGGTGGCGAGCCTGCCAACTTCCTCGACGTAGGGGGTGGAGCTAACGCCCAGACCGTAGAAGCTGGCTTCCGCATCATCCTGAAGGACCCGAACGTGAAAGCCATCCTCATCAACATCTTCGGCGGCATCGTGCGGTGCGACCGGGTTGCTAACGGTGTGGTAGAGGCCTACAAAAACATCGGCGACATTCGTGTGCCAATCATCGTTCGTCTGCAGGGCACCAACGCGGAGGAAGGTGCTCGTATCATCGACGAGAGCGGCCTGAAAGTGTACTCGGCGGTTCTGCTGAAAGACGCTGCTGAGAAAGTAAAAGAAGTGCTGGCTGCTCAAGGCATCTAAGCATTTCGCGCAAATGCAACGGCCCATCTGGTTCTCACCAGATGGGCCGTTGCATTTACTATCATGCCTAACGGGCTAATACGCTAAGTGCCTACTGCACGCCACCATTGGCAGCAACGCCAGCATTTTCTTCAGCCTCTACGGGGATAGCCTCGCCTTGCACGCGCAGTTCTACCTCCATGTTGCCGCGGGTACCCACTGAGTAAGGGCAGATTTTGTGCGCCTGCTTCACCATATCGATGGTTTTGTCGCGGTCGAAGGCTTTCAAATCAACATCTAGAATTGCTGATAAGCCGTAGGCCTCCCCTTCCTGGAACAACGATACCGAACATTTCACTTCGGTTTGCGGGTCGAGCTTGTCACCAGCGCGTTGCGCAATTACAAGCAGAGCTTGCTGAAAGCAAGAAGAATAGCCGGCCGCAAAAAGCTCCTCAGGGTTAGTAGCGCCTTTTTTACCGCCCAGTCCTTCGGGAACCGACATATCTAGGTCGATGATACCAGTTGCGGAACGTACGTGGCCGCTGCGGCCGCCAATAGCCGTAGCATCAGCTGTATATAGGGTCTTTTTTTCGGTGCTTGCCATAGAAGAGTAAGTTCAGAGTGTGATGGTATCTTCCGTTAACTGTGCTGAGGCGCCGAAGGTTACTCCTCAACAGTATAGGATTTTGCTGAAAATGCGGTTTACGGTTTGGCTGCGCAGTATTTTCTATCTAGTTTTGCCACCCACTAACCGGGTCGCGTAGTACAACGGATAGTATGGGAGTCTCCGAAGCTCTTGATCTAGGTTCGATTCCTAGCGCGACCACTAAAGCCCTCATTGTTAACTACAATGAGGGCTTTTAACTTTTCATTGGGATACTGTTCGGGGCGTGCAGTATGCTGCCTAGGCCACTTGTTTATCGCTAAGATGAATCATCATCTTTTAGACAACCCCATTTGGAATGCCCTGTGCACCGGCAATCTCTCCTTATCCATTGGCGATAAATTGGCGCGGGTTATGCCGCGCGATATGGGAGCTTTTGCGGGGCTAGCCGAGTACTCCCCAGAAGCCTTCAGCCGCTTACACGCGCTTTCGCCAAGTGGTGCCCCAACGGTGCTGTTCACGCCAGAGCCACTTGTTATACCAGTTGGCTGGAAGCTGCACTTGCACAAAGAACTATTGCAACTGGTATATCCGTTAGCAGAGGCCCCGCCTGTTGACAATACTGGCCTAGTGGCCTTGCAGGAGACGGACGTACCCGCCATGCAGGCACTTACAGCCCTCACCAACCCTGGGCCTTTTCTAGCCCGCACCATCGCCTTTGGCGGATACTTCGGCATTTTTCAGCATAGGCAGCTGGTGGCTATGGCTGGGCAGCGGCTGCAGCCCTCACCCTACACTGAAATCAGTGCGGTATGCACTCACCCCGAATACCTCGGCCGCGGATATGCCCGGCAGCTGGTGCAACACCAGGTGAGGTATATTCTAGCGGCGGGCAACACGCCTTTCCTGCATGTGTTCGAGGATAACAGCCGGGCCTACGCCCTATACCAGCAGCTCGGCTTCCGCCTCCGTAAGCAGTTGCACGTGTACGTGCTCGAAAAGCAAGAGCACTAGCGGCTTCTTCCCTATTTCTCAACGTGAAGCCTGTTACCAGTATCAAAGCTGGCTTGGCAAGCTTCTGACTGCCGTCTAGGCGCTGCACTAAATAAGGGCCAAAACGCCGCCGAGTAAATGGAGCCGGTTGGCTGGGACACTTGAACTGGCATAGAGGGCTGCTCAGCAGGCACAACTACTTCACTCTCCATACTCAGTAGTGGCCTAGCGGCCTGGCCACTAACTTTTGTGAGCCACTTAAGCATTGCCCTAACGAACAGACCCAACTCTCAATCTTCCTTCAAGGTATGGTCTAATGGTATGCCTTTAAAAGTACGCGGGCGGCAAGCCACAAGTGCGACACTCAGAAAGGCGCAGTTCTCAATTTAGGTCTGGCAATATGCCGTCTGAGTTGGTTTTTTTGATACCCCTAGCTAATTACTTAGGGGCTTTGGCAGTATATACAGCCAATCACTTTATCTATATTATTATATTTAAAATAAAATACTTACTATTATACTATTGTCTTGATGGTTCTCCGCAAGCGGCTTATTAGCATTCAGCTTATTAAGTCTAAGTCTTTTCTCTCACTTATTGATTGCCTTGGTATGAAACATCAACTACTTCTGGTAGCAGTTGCCATTTCGGGAGCAGTAGTAGGTCGCCTGACAAGTCTGCCACCGAACATTGTTGGAACAGCTCAAGCAGCAACCCCTCAGCAGACCCCGCCAAGAGGGCCGAGGTATCCGGGTGGAACAGGGCATGATAAGCCAGCAGCCAAGGAGAAAGCAAAGGGTGAGGCCAAGCGATACCAAACCAAAAACCCTCCCTCAGAAAATAGCCCTAAAGCGTATCTTATCAGCCGCAAAGTCATTGATTCAGTTCTACACCAGCCTGGGTGCATTGGGTTAAGAATTTACCCTGCCTATGTAAATTCACAACAGCCGTATGAGCCCAGTTTGATTGTGGTTGGCGTGGCCAGAAAGGGTAAAACAGGTTACCAAGACCAAGTAGGCACGTATCAGGATAATAAAACAGCAGTTTTGCGTGAGTATATTGTTGGGCAAACGGACGACCGGTGCCCTTCAAGCTGCGACGGTACAGAATACTAACTGTTAGTAATGTATGTCTTCGGACCCACTTGAGGTATGAGCCACTGGTCTGACGACTTAAACAGCTTCAATCGTGCGCTAGAGGCGGCGCCACTGCTACCCTTTGCCTGCGCCTGGGTACGGCGGAAGCATATCCCCTACGCGTTCCAACCCGTCTACTACTTTGTTGGCTTCAAGGTCCTGCTTTACTTTCTTAATGCACTGAGTCGGTTTGCGTTTCACAACGACGTATACCTGTATCATCTGGCCACGGTGGTGCTGGTAGTGACGCTGGCCCAAGCGTACCGCCGCCTGCTCTCTGAGCGCTACCATACGCTTATTCTGGTTGGGGTTTCCCTATTTGGCATTGTGGCCGTGCTTGACGCCGTTTGGCTAGATGGGCTATTCACGGATGTAAATTCCTACTCACAAGCCGCAGGATGTGCTTTACTGGTGCTGCTTGCCATTCTACAGGTTACCCGACTAACAAGCATCATCCATGAGCAACCTTTAGAAAAGCGGCCCGAGTTTTTTCTGAGCCTCGCCGTTCTGGCCTATTGTTCATGTTCCGTTGTCAGCTACTTAGCTATCAATATCGTGTATAACATGGATTATAGCATTGATACGATGGTCAGGTTCGATAGAATAATTACCAGCCCCGATATGGTGCTGGTAGCTATACAAATGGGACTGTTGGCCCGGATGTTCTGCTTTTTCCCTTTAGATGCCCCGCCCATGCGCGCGTTGCCCGCGTGGCTTCACTACAGCCGCTGGCAGCCCCGGCCTTTCCATTTGCTAGGCCAGTCGTTAGGTACGCCGAGTAGCCCCAAACGCCACACGTTGCCCGAGGCAGTACCGCAGCCGTTGAGCCTTCCCGCTGAAGATTAGTAGCCAGGAGCAAGACGTTCGGCAAACCTCTTTTTACTCGCCAAGCCAGTAGCCAGCTATGCCTGTTCTATTGAAGATGCTTCTGCTGATTGGGCCACTCCTACTGCTGCTGGCGTTGGCTATTGTCGTTATTCTGGTGCGAGGCCAGCACCGGCAACTTAAGCAGGAGCGTGAAAAGCAACAGCTATTGGCCCAGCAAAACGAGGTGCTGGAGCAACAGGTAGCGGCTCGCACGGCCGAGATTGTGGCCCAGCGCAACAACCTGGAGCAAGCGCTGGTGGAGCTTCGGAATACCCAAACGCAGTTGGTACAGCGAGAAAAGATGGCCTCGTTGGGAGAGCTCACGGCTGGCATTGCCCACGAGATTCAAAACCCACTCAACTTCGTCAACAACTTCGCGGAAGTATCCGGCGAGCTAATTAGTGAGCTAGAAGCCGAGCAGCAGTTGGCCAGCCGCTCAGCAGCGGAAACCGAGCTGGTGACTGATTTAAAGCAGAACCTGTTGAAAATTACCCAGCATGGGCACCGGGCCGCCGCCATCGTACGGGGCATGCTGGAGCATAGCCGCGCTAGTACCGGCCAGCGCCAACCCACCGACCTGAACCTGCTCGCCGAAGAGTACCTCCAACTGGCCTACCAAAGCCTCCGGGCCAAAAACAAAACCTTTAACCTAACCCTCACTACTCACCTCGACCCCACTCTGGAGCCGGTGGAAGCCGTGCCTCAGGAAATTGGGCGAGTACTACTCAACCTGATTACCAACGCTTTTTACGCCGTGCAACAGCGTCAGAAGCACGAACTCAGCGAGTACCAGCCAGAGGTAACCATCACAACGCTGGCAAGTCTGGGCAAAGCGGTGCTGAAGATTTACGACAATGGCATAGGCATATCGGAGACTATTCAGCAGAAAATCTTTCAGCCCTTCTTCACCACTAAACCCACCGGCGAAGGCACAGGCCTAGGCCTCTCCTTGAGCTACGATATCATCACCAAAGGGCACGGCGGTACGCTCACGGTACGCTCAGAAGAGGGCCACTTCACGGAGTTTGTCATCAGCCTGCCTTACGCGGTGCCGACACCCTAATGATGTTCTAACCATAGCTAGTTATTCACGGCCAGAATTTTATTGCGATTAAAACTAGTGCTTATCTGGATATAAAAATTTTTATCTTTATTTTTACTTTACACATATAATAAGCCAGCACAAGCCCATTGTTGCACCCCAATGCGCCCTCACTTTGGCGTTGCAAATGCGGCTTACGGATGGCGGTGAACGGAGGCCGGTAGGAAGTGCTCTACCGGAGGCGAGTTGCGGAGTTAATGGCTTAGCAACGGAGGAAGAATGAGCAACTAGCTCGCGAGCAGGTGTATTGTATTACTAGACAGTTGGTGGGTTGCCTCTCGGAAACCTACCTGTAGGCTTCCGGGGCGTTGAGCCGTGGGGCTGCCGTTCTGCTTGGCGGGGGTGTATTACCCTTATTTGACTGATTACGATGCTGATCGAGCAGCTAATTCCGCCGCGACTCCGGAGCCGGAAGTTCGCTCGCCCTGTACTTACTCCGCCCCCGGATACTGCGCCCACGGAAGATCCTACCAACTATCCGCTGCTGTATCGGCTGTCGTTTCAGTGGGCGCGCAACTCATTGGTGCAGGGGGCGCTTATGCTGGCTGGGGTCTGTTCGGCGGCTTTTGGCCTGAAGGCATTTCTGCTGCCCAACGAGTTTATTGATGGCGGTGTAACGGGCATTTCCATGCTTGTTAGCCACGTCACGGGCATCTCGTTGTCTATTTTGATCGTGGTGATTAACATCCCGTTCATTGTGCTTGGCTACTTTCAGATGAGCCGGGAATTTGCCGTGAAGACGCTGCTGACCATTCTGCTGCTAGCCGTGGCACTGCTGGTAGTGTCGTTTCCGCCTCTCACCCAGGATAAGCTGCTGATTGCTGTGTTTGGCGGGTTCTTTTTAGGCGCGGGCATTGGCCTAGCAATGCGAGGCGGAGCCGTACTCGATGGCACAGAAATCCTGGCAGTCTATATCAGCCGGAAGCTGCCGGGCTCCATCGGCGACATCATTCTGGTTATCAATATTATCATCTTCGGGGTAGCGGCCTGGGTACTCTCCGTCGAAACGGCCCTGTACTCGATACTGGCGTACTTGTCGGCGGCCAAAACCGTCGATTTTGTGGTGTCGGGCATTGAAGAATACACCGGGCTAACCATCATTTCGGCGCACAGCGAAGCCATCCGGCAGCTGATTACTGACAAGCTCCGGCGTGGGGCCACGGTGTATGAGTGCACGCGCGGGTTTGGCTCGCACGGGCACCAGCACATGCGCATGGAAACGATTTACACCGTAGTGACGCGGCTGGAGGTGCTGGCCATCACCGGCGAAGTGCACAAGATTGACCCCCACGCCTTTATCGTCATGCAAAGCGTGAGCGACATTCGAGGAGGCCTGATCAAAAAACGACCGCTCCATTAGGCCTACTGCTCGGCAAGGCGGCCACCGTTCTGCTGTTACACACCTATCCCTTCTTCTCTATCATGGAAACCTGGCAGCACTTTCTGGGCATTCGCTCGCGCGAGGTAAAATCCGTGTGGCTGTTTTTCCTGCACAACTTCCTTCTGGGCATTGGCACCGTGCTGGTGTACGTGGCCGCTACTGTGCTTTTGCTTGAGCACGAGCCCGCCCGAAATCTACCCCTGGCCTACGGCCTAAGCGCCCTGGCCATGATTGGGGCCGGGAAGCTGTACGCGTATTTCGAGCACCGGCTGGCCCTCACTTCTCTGGCCGTGCGCACTCTGCTGGTAGTCGTGGGCTTTGCTGGGCTGATGGGCGTGCTGCTGATGGGCGGGCGCACCGTGGGCACTGCCATTGCCCTAATGGTGGTGTACCGCCTGATTTACCTGCTCACGCACCTGGAATTTTGGGGCGTGTCGGCGGTGGTGTTTAACGTACGCCAGGGCCGGCGGCTCTTCAGCGTCATCAGCTCCGGCGACTTACCCGCTAAGGCTCTGGGTGCCCTGCTGGCCATCTTCGTGCACGCCCAGACCGATTTACGAATGCTGGTGCTCCTAGCTTTAGTTGCCTACCTGGGTGCCTTACTGGTGCAGTACCTCACGTTTAGCACGCATGTGGTGGAGGCTAGGCCAGTACCCCCGCGCCCCCACCAGAAGGTGCACTCCCCCCTATTGCGCCGACTATTGGGCAGCAACCCGCTCCTCCTGACCATGGGCCTGAGTGCACTAGCCATAACGGCCGTAGCCACGGGAGTAGAGTACCTGTTTTTCATTCAGGTAAAGGCGAAGCTCCTAGACCAGAGCAGCCTGCTGACCTACCTTGGCAGCGTGTTGGCCTGCTCGTATCTGCTGGCTACGCTGGGCAAGCTGCTGCTCACTCGCCACGGCCTCGATGCGCTAGGCCTGCCCCGCACTCTTCTGCTATTGCCGGTACTTACGCTGGGTGGCCTAGCCCTGCTGGGCGGGCTCCAGCTCACCCAGTTTGGTCCTGGCAGCTATCTGGTGTACTTGTGCGGGCTGTATCTGGGGCTAGAAGTGATGCGGAGGGCCGTGTTTGAGCCAGTGTTCCTGGTACTGTTTCAGCCCCTTGCGCCTCAACAGCGGCTACGCGGACACACCTTGGTAAAGAGCTTCTATGAGCCGCTGGGCATGGGCCTCACAGGCCTGCTGCTCAGTGCCCTGCCCGAGTCGCCAGCCTTAGGCAAGGGCCTGCTCTTCCTCTGGATGGCGCTGCTGCTGCTGGGGGCTATAGTAATGCTCCGGCGCACGCACGGGCACTATTTGGCGGTACTGCAAACGGTGCTCGCGCGCCGCTTCCCGGCCACCGTAGATGCGGGCGCCGCCCCAGCCACGAGTTGGCTGACTACAGACTTGCTCCGAGTTAGGGAAGAACTAGACAGCCGCGAGGCGCAACTGGCCTCGGAGCCTGGCTTTGAGGAGGCCGCTACCTCAGCCGGCCTTGGCACGGAGGCTAGGCCACTCACCAGCCAGTCTGAGTTGCATCACCCCGATCTGGTAGTGCGGCAAACGGCCATCTGGAATCGACTGTCGGTGGACCCTGGGCACGCGCCAGCCCTGGCTAGTTTGCTGGACCTGGCAACTGCCGACGAGCCCCAGGCCCGGCGCGCAGCTCTTATGCTCATTCAGTTTCTGCCGGCCGCGCAACAGGTCACCCTTATCCATACGTGCCTGCGCAGCACCGATCCAGCCCTGATGAAAGCGGCCATTGAGGCCGTACCCCAAGCTCCCACGCCGGAAGTAATCAAGCTGCTTATTGCCCTGGTGAAGGAAAAGGCCCTGCGGAAGTCGGCGGCGGAGGGCCTAATGCGGCTGGGTGCAGCCGCCCTTCCCACTCTGGAGAAAACCCTGCATCACGAAAAGGACTACGCCATGCTGCGGCGCCTTGCGGCTATTTGTGCCCACCTGGCCACGCCCGCCAGCCGGCGCGTGCTGGTTACGCTGGCCCAGCAGGCCCACCTCCGGCGTCGGTCGGCGGCGTTGCAGGCCCTGAGCAGCTTCCCAGCAGTGCAAGCAGAAGCCCCGCTGTTTCAGAACCTGATGCAGAAGGAAATGCGCCTGGCGCAGCAACTCCTGCACGGCATGCTGGGAGCCAACGTAGAGTTGCGTACCTGCCTCAGGTATGAGCTTATCAAAGTGCAGCAGCGCCTGTTTAGCCTCCTGCTCCAGCTCTACGACCGGCAACCCATTCTCGACGCCCAGCGCAGCATTGCCCGCACTAGCCACGAGCGCCAAGCCAACGCCCTCGAAATGCTCGAGAATCTGGTTCCTAGGCCACTCTACCAGGGCCTGCAGGCTCTCGTTGACGTGGGCCGGCTAACCAAGAAAGTGCAGGTGTTTGATGGGCTGCTGGGCCCTATTCCTCCTGAGTCGATTGTTGCCACTATTCTGGAGCGTGGCGACGAGGTGTTTTCGCCCTGGACGATAAGTGTGGCGCTGCGCCAGTGGCAGCCCACGCCCGCTACCGTGTCGTGGCTGCAAACCTACCTGAACGCCCCCAACTCTTTGGTGCGCGAGAGTGCCGAGGATGTGCTGCAGCTCCTGCCCGCCCGCTACCCCGCCGTGTATGAACACTGGACGGTGCTGTACCCATCCTCAGAAGCGCTAAACAGCCCTCCCCTGCCCCTCACCCACGTTTCCACCATCGACCGGCTGCTGCTGCTCAAGAACACGGCCTTGTTTGCCGAAACCGTGGAGAACGTGCTCAGCAACATTGTGCCCATCATGCAGGAAATGAAGTTTCAGGACGGAGACTGCATTTTTAGCAAGGGCGACATTGGCACCTCCCTCTACATCATTTACGATGGGGAAGTGTCCATTATGAACGAGGAGCACCACCTGGCCACCTTCCGCACCGGTGACTTCTTTGGCGAACTGGCGCTGCTGGATGCCGAGCCCCGCTCTGCCGCGGCCGTGGCCCGCGGCGAGGTAACGGCCTTCCGCCTCGACCAAGAAGATTTCTATGATGTGATGGAAGAATGCTCAGAAGTGCTCCACAACGTGCTGCGGGTGCTGTGCCAGCGCCTACGCCTGCAGAATGAACACCTAAAGCAGCTCTCCGAACCTCACCCTGCTTAGCAGGCAGCTAGGCCACCTGATGCCAGTAAACAGCCAACTAAAGTCCCTCATGTCTTGCCCAGCTCGCCATGAGGGGCTAGATAGTTGCGCTAGGCCAGTACTTCGTAGGTTACCACGGGCTGGGCCTTGTTCTTGAGCGTAATTTCTTTGAGCAACCGGCATTGGAATGATTCTTTCACCCGCTGATAGGTAGCCTCGGTGATGAGAATTTGGCCGGGCTGAGCGGCGGCTTGCAGGCGCTGTCCCAGGTTCACGGCGTCGCCGATGACGGTGTAGTCGAGGCGCTTGAGGGAGGCCGAGCCAATGTTGCCCGACACCATTTCGCCGGTGCTGATGCCAATAGCCACATCCGGCAAGTACTCTAGGCCATTAAGCGACACGTTGCAGGTAGTTTGCAGCAAACTACGCACTGAAAGCGCGGCGTCAATGGCACGGTCGAGGTGGTAGTCGCCCCGGAATACGGCCATTACGGCGTCGCCCATGAATTTGTCTACGTAGCCGCCCTGCGTGATTATCTCCTTCACCATCTGGTCGAAGTAAGAGTTCAGCAGGCTTACCAGTTCCTCAGCGGGGAGCTTTTCGGCCAGGGCCGTGAAGCCGCAGATGTCGATGAAAACGACGGTAGCCTCCACAGTTTCGCTGGCCATGAGCTTGTTCTCAAAGCCGGGCCGGCCCATGAAGTTGAGCACCGTCTCGTCCACGTACATCTTCAGAATGTTGTTTTCCTGAATGGCCCGCAAGGTTTCGCGCACTTGCAGCACGTGCGCGGCCGTCTTCTCAATAGTTACCTCCAGATCTTGAAAATCTACGGGCTTGCACACGAAGTCAAAGGCTCCGCGGTTCATGGCCGTCCGGATGTTTACCATATCAGTGTAGGCCGATACCATTACCACCTTGAGCACGGGGTTCAGGTCGCGGATCTGCGTGAGCAAGGTCAGGCCATCCATCACCGGCATCTTGATGTCGCTCAGCACAATGTCGGTGTCGGGGTACTGGGCCAGGCACTCCAGCGCCTCCTGCCCGTTGTGCGCGAACTTGAACTCGTAGGCCCCCTCCCGAATTTTACGGCGGAATTTCTGCTTGATCAGCAGCTGCAGGTCGGCCTCATCATCCACTACCAAGATCTTGGTTTTCATACTGGTGGCGTTAGTGTTCGTGTTGGTTGAGGGGCAGCAGCATTTGCCGCAGGGCCGCAAAGTCAAGGGGCTTGGTCAGGAAATCGTTGGCCCCAAGCTGCCTGGCTTTCTGCTGGCTGTTGTCGTCACCGTAGGCGGTTATCATCATCACCTGAGGCGGCGGCTCAGGGTGCTCCTGCTTGATGCACCGCAGCAGCTCTAGGCCACTCATGCCGGGCATGTTGATGTCGGACAAGATCAGCACCACCTCCGGGCTGTGCCCGCGCAAATAAGTCAGAGCCTCCTCTCCCGAGAAGGCGAAGGAAAACGAGAACAGCCCCTCGCGGATTTCGCGGCGGAAGCGCTGCTCGAACAGCAGCTGCACGTCGGCCTCATCATCAACTACTAGAATTTTCATCGGAAGAAAGTTGTGCCGGTACCTCGCCCTCCTGGCCTACCGGCAGGCTTACAATGAATTTGGTGTACTGCCCCTCCTGGGTGTCAACGCGCAAGGTGCCGCGGTGAATTTTCGTGATGATATCGTAGCTCAACGACAGGCCTAGGCCAGTGCCCTCGCCGGCAGGTTTGGTAGTGAAAAAGGGCTGGTAGATTTTATCCACCACGCTGGCCGGAATGCCCGTGCCGTTGTCGCGCACGGTTACCTGCACGGTGTCGTCGGTGCGCTGCGTCCGGACCCGCACCTCGGGCAGGTAGCCTTGCTCCCCTTGCTGCTGACGCTTGTGCACGGCATAGAAAGCATTGTTAAACAGGTTCAGGAGCACGCGCCCAATATCCTGCGGCACCACCTCAATGAGCCCCAAGCCAGGTTCAAAATCCGTAAGGAGCGCGGCGCTAAAGCGAGGGTCCTTGGCCCGGAGGCCGTGGTAGGCCAGGTGCAGGTATTCGTCGCAGAGGGCGTTGAGGTTGGTGGGTTGCCGCTGGCCGGTGCTGGCGCGGGAGTGCTCCAGCATGCCCCGCACAATGGCATCGGCCCGGTGCCCATGAGTATGAATCTTATCGAGGGTTAGGGCAAGCTCCCCCAGCAGCTCGTGGGCGTAATCATGGTCGGGGGCAGGCAGCCCCTGCAAGGGGCCTTCCCGGAGCTCGGCCAGCAGTTCAATGGCCACATCGGCGAAGTTGTTGACGAAGTTGAGCGGGTTCTGGATTTCGTGGGCAATGCCGGCCGTGAGTTCTCCCAACGAGGCCATTTTCTCGCTCTGCACCAGCTGGTCTTGGGTGGTTTGCAGGTGGTAGAGGGTGCGCTGCAAAGCTGCGGTGCGCTGTTGCACCTGCCGTTCAAGGGTTTCGTTTTGCTGCGCCAGCAGCACTTGCTTCTCCCGCTGCTGGGTCAGGGTTTGCTCCGACAGCAGCCGCACCTGGTTGAGCTTTATCTTCAGCAGCCGGCTATCGAGGGCAAACTGCCGGGCCAGAAACAGCGAGATAGCCAGCACTGGGCTCAGGAAGGCCGGAAACGTGAGCAGCGTATGCACCGGCACCGATAGCACTTGAGCCTGCAGCACCGGCTGGTTGAAGCGAGCCAGAAACGCGAATACAACCAGCAGTACCAGGGCAATGGCGAAGCCCGCAGCAATAATGCCCACGCCCCGGCGGGTTTGGCGCATGGCCCCCACCGTAAGGCGCAGCTGCTCCGCCGAAACCAGCACCATAAACGCCACGGTGGGGTACCAGCTCAGCTCATGGCCATACAGCAATAGGCCTAGACTAACCCCATTTACCGCCCACAGGCCATAATACACGGCGGTGCGGCGCACACCAAACAAACAGTACAAGGCGTGCACCGCCAGCACTCCACCTGTCTGCAGAGCCACATACGACAAGACATCGAGCCCCAGACGAACCTTCAAGCGGTGGACTTCGTCGAGGAAGCCCGTGCAGCAGAAGCTGATGGCCACGGCCAGCGTGTAGAGCGTGAAGTACAGGTTGGCCCGCTGGGCGGGGTTGTAAAGAAAAAAGGCCAGATGCAGCATGCTCAGCAGCAGAAACAGGCCAAACAACAGCATGTCGGAGGTTTTATAGGTGGCCTCACGCTGGTCCTGCTCCACTACCTGGCTCAGCCCATCTAAGTGCGCCTGAAAGAACATGGGCACGAAAAAGTCGCTAAACTGCTGGAAGCCCGGCCACAGCGCGTAGCGCACGGCCAGCACTTGCTCAGGCTGCTCGTTCAGGGTTAGTTCAATGGGCTCCCCATTGGGCCAGAACGGCTGCACGTTTGCGGGCTGCGCACTAAGAGAGCCATAGCGCTGCAGCAGCTGCCCATTAAAGTACACCTCCGAGGCCGCGTATTGATACACCCGTAGCGCCAGGGCCTGGCGGCGCAACTGAGGAGCCACCCGAAAGCGCAGGCGTAACCAGCCCGTGGGCGCCAGCTGCGGCAACTGGCGCAGGCATAACGTGGGGTTGATGGCTTGCCAGCCTTGGTCGTTAACCTGCGGTGTGGCCCAGGCGCGGTTGTCGCCAGGGTGGTACTTCCAGCCACTGCTGAGTAGGAGGCCATCGGGCGGCATTTGCTCGAACGTCACAACAGCCTCGGGCCCAGCCTGAGCCAACGCCACCCGCACTAACAGGGCCAACAACAGCAAAGTATAGGCTTTCATCGGCAGGTAGTGACTGAAGTTCAGTCAGAAAGCGGCGCGGTTGGGGAAGGATAGCAGCTACCACCACATGGCATAGCCGCTACAAGCCTGACCTCAGAAGGAACCAGGTACACCAATGCATTTGATGTATAAATATACTATTATTATATATGATTTTACTCTCCTAGATACATCAGCACCTTATCTTTCTCCCGCCTATTTTTTGCCCGTATCAGGTAGTAGATATTCACCGCCACCGTGGTAGTAGCTGCGGTTGTAAGCGTCAGGATATGCCCGCAATAGCTTCTTCCCGCCCAAAACGTGTTTCACAGCCTATGCTAGGCCACTTCACGCGGCTGGTGGCGATGCTGTGGCGCAAAGCCATTAACTTAGGAGCACTGCCAACCCTCACGGTATGGCAGCTTAAGCGCGTGCACCTGCTCAACGGCATCTGCTGGATTACCCTGGGCATTTATGCTGGCTATGTGCTGGTCTTTTTCAACTCTCCCGATTGGCTCACGTTCCGGATTTGCCTGGGCGGACTTCTGCTACACTTGCCGCCCCTGGTCCTCAACTACTACCACCGGTACGATGCCTCGGCGTACTACAACATCCTGAGCGTTACGCTGCTGTGCTCTTTAATTGCTATAGCCCGCCGCTACGATGGGGTAGAGTATTTCCTGATTACCAACAGCATTGTGGGTATGCTCTTCTTCCGCACGTTCTGGAAGTTGGCGTTGCTGTTTCTCCTGAATTTGGGCGCCTACTTTGGGGTGCGCCACGCCATGCAGACCGTTAACCTGCACCTGTACGTGCCCGATGGGCTCTACTTCTACAATGTAAATGTGGTGCTGTTTTTCTTGACGCTGTTTCTGGTGGTGTACTACTTCCGCATAGAGAACTTCCGGCAAGAAATGCTGCTGACCCACCAGAATGAAACGCTGGCGCAGTCATTAGAACACCTGCAGGCTACGCAGGCTCAGTTGGTGCAGCAAGAGAAGCTGGCCTCGCTGGGGGCACTCACGGCGGGCATCGCGCACGAAATTCAAAACCCGCTCAACTTCGTCAACAACTTTTCGGAGGTAGGGCTGGAGTTGGTAGCAGAGCTGCGCGAAACACTAGCCCAGGAAAACCTATCGGCAGACGACCGCGCGGCGGCTTTGCTAGTGCTGCAAGATCTGGCGCAAAGTCAGCAGAAAGTACATGAGCATGCCCACCGCGCCGGTAACATTGTGCAGGCTATGCTCCAACACTCCCGCGCCAGCACCGGCCAGCGGCAACCTACCAACCTCAACGCCCTCTGCGACGAATACCTGCGCCTGGCCTACCACGGCCTCCGGGCCAAAGACCCCAGCTTCAACGCCACCCTCACCACTGATTTTGCCCTGCAGCTGGGAGAGGTAAACATTGTGCCGCAGGATATTGGGCGGGTGCTTCTGAATCTGTTTAACAATGCCTTCTATGCCGTGCAGCAGAAAGCGGCACTCCTGCCGGCGGGCACCTACCGCCCCACCCTTGCGGTGAGTACCCGCCGCGCAGGCTCCGAGGTATTGGTGCAGGTGCGCGACAATGGCACGGGCATTCCGGCCGCCGTGCTCGACCAGATTTTCCATCCTTTCTTCACCACCAAGCCCCCCGGCGAAGGCACAGGCCTAGGCCTCTCCTTAAGCTACGATATCATCACCAAAGGGCATGGCGGCAGGCTCACGGTGCAGTCAGAGGCGGGCCAATACTGTGAGTTCACGGTGCATTTGCCGGGCTAGTGGCCGGTGCCGGGAACTTCATGCGGCATTCATGGAGAGCGTGGAATTTAGGTATGCCTTATGGGTGGCCCAGCAACGGGCTCCGGCCAGGCATTCCGTCATTTCCACTTTACCTTTCTACATCATGAAAAAGTTTCTGTTTTCGGCAGCTCTGGCTGCCTGTGTGTTAGGCACCATTGGCACAGCCGCCGCTCAGACTGAAATGCCGGCCAAAGTGAAAGCTAAAGACAACAAAGTGAAGACCCACGACCTGGATGGGCAGAAAACGAAAGTAGCGGCCAAAAAAGATGGCTTGAAAGCCAAAAGCCACGGCGCAGAGGGCAAAATGAAGGCGAAAGGCACCGCCACTGATACCCAGTAACCTCCTCGCCTACTTAGTAAAAGCTCTAGCCCACCAGCTAGAGCTTTTTTGTGCCAGGTAAAATGATTTTGCAAGGGTTTTGAAGCAGCCCGCTTTCGATGTGCCTACTGCCTATATAGCCGTAAGCTCATCTTTTGCGTATAGGCTCGGCAACGGCGTAACATAGTGAAACGCCCACCCCTACCCTCTCTTACTCATGAAAAAGCACTTGCTCTCTACCCTGGCCCTGGCGGCCATTCTTACGGCCGGCACTGCCACCTCTGCGCTGGCCCAAACCAAGTCGAAGTCTGACAGCGACAAAACAAAAGTCAAAGAAGACGGCGCAACGGTAAAAACCAAAGTAGCCGACGACGGCAAAGTGAAAGTAAAAGGTAAGTCGGATGACGGCGCCAAGCTGAAAGCCACTACCAAGCCCCGTGAGGGCGCCGATATGAAGAACATGAAAATGTCTTCGGCCTCAGCTAGCAACGGTGTAATGGTGGGCGGCGCCATGATGACGCCCGATAAGGACATTGTAGATAATGCCGTTAACTCCACTGAGCATACCACGCTGGTAGGTGCCGTAAAGGCTGCTGGCTTGGTAGAAACCTTGAAAGGTGCTGGTCCTTTCACCGTATTTGCGCCCACCAACGCCGCTTTCAGCAAGCTGCCCGCCGGAACGGCAGAAGCACTGATGATGCCCGAAAACAAGCAGAAGCTTACCACCATCCTCACCTACCACGTAGTACCCGGCCGTCTGCTGGCCTCTGACCTGAAGGATGGCCAAACACTGACCACCGTAGAAGGCGAAACCCTGATGGTGCACCGCAGCGGCGACACGGTAATGCTGCACGATGCCAAAGGCGGTATGGCCAACGTAACTATCCCCAACGTAGTGTCGAAAAACGGCGTGACGCACGTAATTGACACAGTGCTGATGCCCACCAAGTAACCTCTTGGTGCGAGGCCTGGCCTAGGCCACCCTGCCCAACAAAACAGCCCCGGTTTCCTTTACGGAAGCCGGGGCTGTTGCTGTTACTGCCTCACCAAGCAATGGGCGGGCTAGGGAAGTGCTGGCCCTAGGCCAGGATGTCGTCGTACTCGTGGTGCTGCTTCACGTAGCCGGCCATGAACTCGCAGCTGGTGCGCACCTTCAGGCCTTGCTCGCGGGCGTAGGTCAGGCCCGCTTTGGCTAGTGTTTCGGCGAGGCCTTTGCCCCGCAACTCCTCATCAACGTAGGTGTGGGTAAAGTCGATGGTATCGTCGAACTGGCTGTAGGCCAGCTCAGCACCGAAGCCGTTTTCGTCAATGGTAAATTCTTGGTCCTCGGGGTGATGCTGTACGTGCGCGGCCATGTAAGTAAACGTCTGGAGAGTAAAGTACTGGCACCTACCCGGCGTTACGAAGCACAAGTGGTAGCCTTTTTCAGGGCAGTTTACGTATAGGACCTCAGACCGGCCACGGCGCCGGCACTTTTCTCCCGTTTCCCACCTCACTACTCTTACTTTCCTTTCGTTATGCAACCTACTCCTGAACATAACCAGCCCACTCCTGAACATACTTCTGCTACTGATACCCGGAGCAGCTCCGACGACCAGCAGCAAGAGAACCTTTACAGCGGGCAGGGTGCTGCTCCGGCGCCTACGGTAGGCCACGGCCACAAATCGCCAAACTACGGCGACTTCGGTCATGCCCCAGCCACTGGCACAACCGCCAGCAGCGAGCAAAGCCAGACTCAGGGCGGCCAGGCGGCCCCCTCTATTGCCTATCCTGAGCAGCGCGGCAGCGCTCCGCAAAACCTCGACCCCTCGCTAGCCGAGGAAGTATCAGACTCTGAATATCAGGAGCAGCGCGAAGGCTGGGCTCAAGATGACCCACGCTACGGCGGCGGCACCCGCAACTGGGCCACGGCGGAGCCAGCCAACCGCAGCACCGGCCCGGCTGCCGAAGACGACGAAAAGCCAATGAACCCCAACGTAGGTAAAAACGACAACCCCGACGAGTTCAGTGCTCTACGCCCCGATGGCGGCGCCGGCATCCCCGGTAAGTAGGCTTCTTGAACCGCTATTTCTCTCTCGATACCATGGCAGATAAGCAAAACGACCAGCAAGATCCGGCGGCAGCTCTCGACCCAAAATCAGGGGCTAACCTGACCGAAGAGCAGCGCAAGCACCGCGAGGAGCTGTACAGCTATAAGCGCGACGAAGAAGGCACCCTCGATACGTCTGCGCAGTTGGAGCAGGAAACGCTTGGCGTACCTACCGACAGCAAAACCACCGGCCCCGACGGCGACATTTCCGACCGGCCCGACAACCTGCTGATTCCGGGCTTCAACAACCCCATCGACGACAACAACCGCTAAGGCTATTGTGCCTAGGCCTAGCAAATGGGCTCTCTGCTACGGCAGAGAGCCCATTTGCTTTTTAGAGGGGTGGCGCTCTGGGCATTGAGCACTACTAGCGGCTACCTGCGCCCAGACGAAGCTGATCGGTTGCTGGCCGCAGGCGCTGTACCACAAGCTGGCCAAAGTCTCGTATACTGTAGCAGTAACTCCTTTCCTTCTTCCTGCTCTGTCTGCCCATGCTTGCACCTTTTCTAGTACTCACCGACTTCACCGCCGCCGCCGACAATGCACTGCGCTACGCCGCAGCGCTGGCCCAGCCGCTGGGAGCCTCACTGGTTCTGCTGCACATCCGCCGCGAGTCATTGCTCGACCGGGATGCTTTCACGGGGAAAATCCAACACCTGACTGAGGGCGAGGTAGCTACCGCTCTGGAGGAGCGCACGCGCAACTTGCCCATGCCCGTGGTAGTAGAATCCACGGCTGATGGCATTGCGTCGGCCGTGGAGGATGCCGTGCGCCGCCATCAGCCCAGCATGCTGTTTCTGGGTAAGCCCGACACGGGAAACACGCCCGACGAACTGGTAAGCACCACTTCCCTAACCCTGCTACGGGCTACTCGCACCCCCTTGCTGGTGGTGCCGTCTGAAAGCTCGGCGGTGGTGCCACCGCAGCGCATCACTATTGCCGCCGACCATATGGCCTTCACCCTGAAGCCCCAGACTGAGCCCATCCGGGACTTGCTAGGCCAGTTGAAGCCCACCGTAACGGTAGTGCACGTGGTAGAGCCCGAAGACCGCGACGACTGCACTGCCGCCCGCGAAGCGGTGGCTCAAAGCGGCCTCACCGCACAAGTAGCTCAGGTAGGTACGCACGGCGTCCGGAGCCTGCGCGTTTTTCAAGGCATCTTGCAAGGTGCTGCTGAAACCCACGCCGACCTGCTGGTAGTAGTGGCGCGGCGCCGCAGCTTCCTAGGCCAGTTGTTCAACCGTAGTGTTACCTCGCAAGTAGTTCTGCATGGCCACTTACCCGTTTTATTACTCCCAGCCATGGGCTAAGTGTACTGAGCGAAAGATCAAGTGTGTACTTATACAAAAAGGCCAGCAACACTCATTGCTGGCCTTTTTGTATAGGTCATACCTTAAGCGCTGACAAACATATCGTGGGTTTACACTGCTTTGCTAGTTGTTAAGTGCATTAGTAGTGAAACACTGTATAAACAACTGGCTACCACCGCCAACCTGCCTGTAGGCCACTATACCAATTGCGGCCTGGTGCTGGTTGGAAATACCGACCGCCGAAAGCATTTAAGTCGTTGCCGAGGCTGTAGCTTCGGTCCGTTAGGTTTTCTACACCGCCAAAAACATCCACGGCGAGGTGGCCTAGCAGCGTCCGGCGCCAGCCCGCCCGCGTGCCGAAGGTCCAGTAGCCAGCCGCGTACACGCTGTTGGCATCAGTGAGGGGAATGCGGGCTTGGTGGTTGAGGGTGGGGTTAACATAAAAGCCCAGCGCTTCGCTGAAATCGAGGCCGGCGCTGAGGGTATGGGGGGCAGTGCCGGTGAGGCGATTACCGCTGAAGTTGTTACCGCCCGACTCATAGCTCCCGAAGCGGTAGTGGTTGTAAGCATAGCTAGCCCAGGCCCGTAGGCCACGCTGCACCTGGCCTAGGGCCGTTGCCGAGGCTGCCGGTACACCTGCCTGCTGCCATAGCCAGCCACTCACGGCAGCTTCTAGGCCACGCTGGCGGGTGTTGCCGGAGTTGGCGAATAGCTGCGTGCCCTGCTCGTCACTGCGCGTCACAATGGTTTGGCGCAGGCGAAAATCGTACAGTGCCACATCAAACAGAACGCGTTGATGCAAGAACTTACCCCGGGCACCTAGTTCGTAGCTGGTGCCGCGCTCAGCTTGCAGCCCCCGGTTCAGGCTGCCATCGGAGGGGCGGATTTCTTCTTCAGTGGGCGGCGAGAAACCACTGCTCACGTTGGCATAGGCAGATATCTGCTCCGTCAGTTCCTTCAGCAGTGCCACCCGCGGCGACACCTGGGGCCGGAAGTCGCGCTGGAAGCGGTAGTTGTTTGGTTGAGTAGCCGCATCCGATACGCGCGTGATGCGGTAGCGCAGGCGGTTGTAGCTGGCGCCGGCCGTGAGCAGAAACCCGGCGGGCAGCTCATAATCGGCCTGGGCAAACACAAAGCCCGTCACCGTCCTGATTTCATCATCGTAGCGCAGGGCGCCAGGCGTGCCAGCGCGGTTCTGGTAGTTGCGGGAATTCTCGAAGCCATTTTGCACCTCACCCCCACCCTGCAGCCGGAGGGTGTGGCCAGCCAGCTCAGTACGGTAGCGCACCACAGCCCGGCCACCCAGCCCCAGCAAGGTATTGCGCTCATAATCTACCAGGTAGGGCGTGCGGATGGCGCTACCTGTGCCGTAGAGAGTGGCCGTGGTGCTGAGCCGGTCAGTAAACTGCATTTCGTGAGTGGCACCTAGCAGCACGGAGCGTGAGGCGTAGAACGTGCGCTGGGCCACGGTGCCGGGGCTAGTGGCCGTGCCGGGGCGAGCCTGCCGCGGATTCTGCTCGAACTGTGCGCGGGTGAGGCCGCCGGGCAGCTGGTAATTGAGGTCGGTGTAGAGGGCGTGCAGGCCTAGCGTGCCTTTGTCGGAGGTGCGCATTTCGCCATCCAGGGCTACGGTTTCGCGGCGCAGGGCGCTTTGCTCGCGGTACCCATCGAGGGTCTGGCGCGAGTATTGGGCACGCACGTAACCGGTGGTCGTGCCGGTTTCGGCGGCTACGGTGTACCGGCGCAACCCAAAGCTGCCCGCCGTGAAGCCCGCCTGCACCTGCGAGGTGCCGGGCAGTGGCCTACGGTTGGTGAGCAACACGGCTCCGCCGGTGCCGGCCCCGTACACACTGGCCGTAGGGCCTTTTATCACTTCAATGCCTCCCAGCTGGCTGGGGTCAAGGAGGTTGAGGGAGGTGCTACCGCTGGCTTCGGTGAACGGGATGCCTTGGTAATACACCTTCACGTTGCGCACCCCAAACGGCGAGCGGAGCGTGCTGCCCCGCACGCTGAGCCGGTAGCTGCCCGTGGCCCGCTCCTCTAGCCGCACGCCGGGCAGCGTGTTTACGGCTTGGGTGAGGGCCGTTTGCGGAAAGCGCTCTAGCACCGCCGCATCTAGCACCCCCACGGCAGCCGCAGTACGGCGCAGCGGCAGCCGCTGGCCGTAACCGGTTACGGTAGCTTCGGGTAAGACCTGTGCAGTGGCCGTATCGGGCAAGGCGGCAGGCTGGGTTTGGGCAACGGAGGCAACAGGCAGCAGCAACAGCGCCGCGGCGTAACGGTGAGTCATTCGGGTAAGTCTAAAAGCAAAAAGAGCCAACTGGTTGCCGGTGGCCTAGGCCACTCTACATCTGCACAACCAGAGGCTATACCGCGTTCAGCCAATTTCGTTTGCAGAAATCTGCTAATTAGGCGCTGAA
Organism: Hymenobacter wooponensis; assembly: GCF_004745865.1. Classification (GTDB taxonomy): domain Bacteria; phylum Bacteroidota; class Bacteroidia; order Cytophagales; family Hymenobacteraceae; genus Hymenobacter; species Hymenobacter wooponensis. Next base: position 542,816 of record NZ_SRKZ01000001.1, read on the forward strand.
AAACGAGCAGCTAAGGGGCGGAGCTAGCTAGCTCACCCTCTTCTCTACCCTCGAAAGAGCCTGTTGCACTTCCCGCTCAAGGCGCTTTTCCCCGAAGCTACAGGCTTTCCTTCGAAATCGTTTACGCAAATAAACCAGTGGGTTAGAGGTGGAGCGCCCGCAAAAAAGTGGGACTTTTTCCTGCTTCTTAGTCAGAAGCGCAGCACTGTTCTCATCCAACTAACCCACCAAAACCCATGTCTACCACAACCCTTCTGGCTGGGCTCTCCCAGCTTGGCCTCGCTTTGGTTTTTACCGCTGTTTCTGGCTGCCAAAAGCCCGAGGTAGCCGCTCCGGCCGCTAGCACTACTGATAGTGCCAGCTCCACCATCACCACGTTCCGGCACCCAGGAGTGCTCAACAGCAAGGCCAGCCTTGACCTGATTGCCGCCCAGGCTAATGCCGGCGACGCTACCCGCATGGCCGGCTACAATAAGGTAGTTGACTACATGAACCAGTACCCGGTGCCTACCTCCTTTCCGGCAGTGGTATATGTGGTGGGCAGCGGCGGCAGCCCCACCGAAGACCAGATTCGGCGGGACGCGGTACTGGCCTACGCCTGCGCCTTACGGTGGGTGAAAACCGGCAACGCCACCTACGCCGGCCAGGCCAAACAAATCCTCAATGGCTACGCCTACAACTTTCAGCGCTACTCCACCTCTCCCAAGCCCGATGGCAGCCCCACGGAGTTCCGGCAAACCTACCTCGAGGCCTCTTGGGTGGCGCCTAATTTCGTGGCGGCCGCTGAAATCATTCGCTATTACCAGGTGAATGGCACCACGGGTGCGGGGTGGTCAGCTACGGATGTTGCTAAGTTCAGTGAGTTCCTCAACAACCTCAAGAACAACTACGTCAATAACGTACCGGGCTCTATCAGTGACATCAACAATTGGCAGGTGTCGTGCGCCTACGCCAAAATGGCCTTGGGTGTGTGGTTCAATAGCACTACGGTGTACGATAATGGCTACAATTACTTGCTGGAGGTGATGCCCCAGGTGTTATACTCTGATGGGGCCGTGAAAGAGCAGCGCGACCGGGACTGTGTGCACCCCCAGTACACGTTAACGGGCCTGACCTACGCCGCCGAGATTGCGCGTATCCAGGGTAATACTGCCATTTATGAGTACAACGGCCAGCAGATTAAGAATGGCTGGAACCGGTTTGAGGACGCTGTAGCTGGCAATTATACGCGCAACTGCAGCGGCAGCCAGATCTTCCCCGGCATCGAAACGGCCTACAACTACTACGGCACGGCCAAGCTTGCCTCCTTGCGCGACCGGCAAGACCCCTACGGCACCCCCGGCGACAAAACCTTCGTGGGCTTCACCTCCTTCACTCACCGTAGCATCGGCCGCTAAGCTCGTTTTTCGCTTTAAACACGTTAGCCGCCACAAAAAACGTCACATACCCCTATAGTCAGTCCGCTACGGCAGACCGAGAGGCCTACAGCGCTACGCGAGGCTTCTCGGTCTGCCGTAGTGCTTTTGTGCCGCGCAACAAGGCTCCGGCTCCAGGCACAAGGCTACTTAGCAACGTGTACTGCTTACGGCGTTAGTGGCGTTATAATCAGACCACACTATTTCTGCCGTACGGCATTAGCCCTATCCCACGTAACCGCTATGCTATCCCAACTTTTTCGTCGGCCGCCGCGCCTGCTCTTTGCGCCGGCCCTATTGCTAGACTTGTCTGTTTTGCTGCTGATTAGCGGCATTTTACTTGGCAGCCTACCCACCAAACGGCAAACGGTGATGCAGATTACAATGCCTCTCAAACGCCAAAAACCCCACCGAGACGACTATGCTGTTCGGTTTGAGTTACCCTCTCCTGCCGAGTTACGCCGGCTACGTCAATGGCAAACCGTGGTGCTCACGGGTGAGCAACAAGCGGATAGCATAAGCCTCGAGCGTTTCAGGCGCAAGGCGGAACACCTGCTACAGTTCCCCAATAATACCACGGGCGTAGCACTACGCTTCGGTTCCCAAGCACGTTATGAACGCGTTGTGGACGCGCTGGATTGCCTAAATCAGTTAGATGTCTCGAAGTATTACCTCGATCTGCAATCACCAGTTCCAGCATTATACACCTTCACGAGTGCTCGCCAACGGCCCAGGCCACTCACCGCCGTTGCTGACTATGCTACAACGCCCGCTCCTGATTCTGCTGTTTCCACCTCCGCTACAAGCCGCTGGGTGCACCAAGTGGGCGCGCCACTACACCACCCAGCCTGGGGTACGGCTTTGCTCGCTTGCCTAGGCTTGGCGGTAGTTGGGGCAGGCGCGTATCTTATCCGCGAGCTAATTTGAGCCTATGGTTACTAGGCCGCTCCATGTTCGCCGGCATGTCAAAGCGCAACCCCAACCGCAGGAATACAGTTGAACCAAGCACGACAATTCACCCGTGCTATGCTTTCGAAACTGACCCTACCTCTGGCCGCCGCCCTGCTGGCCGGCTTCACTACTACGGCTCAAAACGTACCGCCCGAAGCCACGCCCTTCCAGATGACGGGCAACATCTACTTGCCCAAAAAGCTGCCTGCTACCCCGGAGCGCGTGGCCAGCCTCAAAGCTCCCGCCGGCTTCACAATTACTACATATGCGGAGGGGCTTGATATGCCGCGTATGCTGGCGGTAGCGCCCACTGGCGACCTGTACGTTTCGAACCGAGTAAAAGGCACCATTACATTGCTTCGCGATGCCAACCATGACGGCAAGGCCGAAGTAAAGCAGCAAGTGGCTCAGAAAGACCATTTACATGGCCTAGCCATGCAAGATGGCAAGCTGTACATTGCCGCCATTCGGGAGGTGTACGTGGCCGATATAAAAGCCAATGGCACCCTCGGTGAGCTGAAAACGCTCTACAAAGACTTGCCCGATGCAGGCCAGCACGCCAACCGCACCCTGCAGTTTGGGCCCGACAAAAAGCTCTACCTATCGGTGGGTAGCACCTGCAACGCCTGCGACGAAGATAACCCCGAAAACGCCACGCTCATCCAGCTCAACCTCGATGGCTTGGGCCGTAAGATATACGCCCACGGCCTGCGCAACACCATCGGCTTCGATTGGCACCCGACTACGCGCCAGCTCTTTGGCCTGGACCACGGCATTGACTGGCTTGGCGACGAGGATCAGCAGGAAGAGTTCAACCAGATTAAGGAGGGCGCTAACTACGGCTGGCCATCCATTATTGCCGATGGTAAGCCCTACCCCGCCAACAAACCCAAGAGCGGGGAGTCGTATGAGCAGTTTGATGCCAAGGCGGTGCGTCCCCTGCTGCTCTATAAAGCGCATTCAGCCCCGCTAGGCCTGGTTTTCAACCGCGGTACTCAGTTTCCGGCAGAATATAAGAACGATGCCTTCGTGACCATGCACGGCTCCTGGAACCGTGCCCAGCCCTCGGGCTACAAGATTGTGCGGGTGCGCTTCAACGAGCAGGGCCAGCCCCAGCAGTTCGAGGATTTTATCACGGGCTGGCTCGTTGAAAACAACAAGTCGGAGTTTGGGCGCCCCTGCGGCATTACACAGCACCCCGATGGCTCCCTGCTGGTTTCTGATGACGACAACGGCGTAATTTACCGAGTGGCCTACGCTGCTGCCAAAGGCACCCCCAAGGCCAAGAAGCGCAGCTAGGCCACTAGATGAATTTATTGCTGCGAGCCGCGCCAAGAATCTGAAGCCCTTGCATGTATCAGGCCCAGATTTCTAGTGCGGCTCAGAATGCCGCTTTTTAAGCGTACATCACGGAATCCGACGCTCCGAAATTGCGTTTCCTTTTCTATGCCTGCTCTCTCCCCCGACCTGCGTAAAGCGCTTCTCAACCTCCCCCAGAAAGAAAAGGACCAACTCCTCACCCGCCTTGTGAGCCAAGATGCCGTGCTCACGGAGCAGCTCAGCTACCGCCTCCTCGAAGGCGACGACGCCCTGGAAGAGCGCCGCCAGCGCCTGCGCACCCAGGTAGATGACCCCGTACGCGGCTACCACCAAACCCCCAACGACCTGCTTCACATTGTGCGGCAGCTGCAAGCCCGCTTGGCCTACCACACCCGCATTACCGGCGACTTGTTTGGGGAAGTGGAGTTAACCCTGCGGCTGCTCACTAATGTGTTGCGCCACCAGCCCGAGGCTGTGGCCCGCTTGCACGGCCCCAACCAGCCCTTGCTGCAACACTTAGCCCGCCGCACCCATGAGACGCTAAAGCAGGCCTCTAAGCTTCACGAAGACTACCTTGTTGAGCTGGAACCCGCAACTAATGAGCTGCTCACCCTGCTCTACGCCTCCGCCGCCGCCCCCCTGGCCCGCGAGCTAGGCGTGCCCATAGTAACGCGGTAATTGAGCGAAGTGGTGAATGATGTAAGTGGCCTAGATGGGCTACCATGGTAAGGGCGAAGGACGACGTACCTGCAGAGACACTTCACTAATTCACTCATTCAGCCATCACAGTAGCCCCGCACTGTATCTTTTCTAGCCTGAAAACAGTACGCTAAGTGTTGACTGCCTCATTACGCGGTTGCTATTCACTAACTACTTTCCGCTATGTCTGCCACGCCTTCCCCCGAGCATGTGCGCGTCCCCACGCACCTGTCTGCCGCCGAGCTTCACCAAGCCCTTGATGAATTGGATGCGAAGATCCGTACGCTGCAAAACCGCGCGCACGCCACCACGGCCCACTCCCAGCATACCTATCACGAGCACATTGCTGCCCTGGAAACCAAGCGCGCCGGACTGGCGGCTCAACTAAAAAACGCTCCTGACGCTCAAACGCCTCCCTCCGACACTGACCGCAGCACCTGGGACGAAATCTGGCACGGCATTGAGAACTTGCGTAACGACCTGCGCAACATCATCTAGCGCACCAATACATGCTAGGCCAGCAGCCGATACAGAAGCTGGTCGGTTAATGACCTAGCCTCTTCCCGCACAAACGTAAGCCCTGCCTTTTGGCGGGGCTTTTTGTTTGCTAGTCTACTTGCTGTTGTAGGCCAGTAGCCGGTGGCAGGCGTCGCAGGTCGGCTAGGTATTCCGACGGTTCGGCCGGCAGATTTACCGTTCGCTGAAATTTGATTCTCCAGGGGAAAAAGACCGGCTAGGTTTGAATCATCAATCAACCGCTAACCGCCTTCTCTTATGAACCTGAATGCTTCCCTCCGCTCCTGCCTTGCCGCTTTCCTGCTCCTGACTGCCAGCACTCCGGCTGCTCTGGCTACAGCCGCAGCGCCCACCGCGGCCGTAGCTGATACTCCGGCCTCGCACCCTGCCTTCACGGTGCAAGTAGTTGGTAAGGGCCAGCCCATGCTGTTAATTCCGGGCCTGACCTGCCCCGGCGCCGTGTGGGAAGCCACCGTGGCACACTACCAGAAGCAGTACCAGTGCCATGTAGTATCGCTGGCTGGTTTTGGCGGCACGCCGGCCCTGCCTAACACCCAGCAATTCCTGCAACAAGTTCGCGACCAGCTGCTGGCCTACATCAAAACCCAGAAGCTCACCCGGCCCGTGGTAGTAGGCCACAGCTTGGGCGGTTTCATGGCCCTTTGGCTCAGCGCCACCCAACCCGAAGCTGTAGGCCCCTTGGTTATCGTGGACTCGCTGCCCTTCTTGGCTGCTATCCAAAACCCGGCGCTGACGGTGGAGCAAGCCAAACCTATGGCCGAGAACATGCGCCAGCAGATGAGCCAGGGTAAAATGTCGGCGGCCGTTGCTCGCCAAACCTCGGCCTCCATGATGTCCGACACTGCTCGCATCTCTCAGGCTACCCGCTGGTCGCTGGCTTCCGACCCCGCCACGGTGGCCCAGGCCTACTACGACCTCATGACCACCGACCTGCGCCAAGACGTGGCCCGCATTCAGCAGCCCACGCTGGTGCTGGGCGCCTGGGCCGCCTACAAGGCCTACGGCTCCACGAAAGAAGGAACCAAGGCCGTATTTGAGCAGCAATATGCCAAGCTGCCTCAGCACCGCATCGAGATGTCGGAAGCAGGCAAGCACTTCCTTATGTGGGACGACACGCAGTGGTTCTTCGCCCAAACCGACGCATTTTTGAAGCAAAACAGCGTGGCTAAAAAGTAACAGGCTCTTGTCGGCACGCTTAACCGGCAGGGCTGCCAAACGCAGCTCTGCCGTTCTTCCTCTATCCATCTTACACTTACTGGCGCATATGCCTCTGCAAGAAGAATTCATGGCCCTACGGCTTGAGCTGTCGGTGAAGGCAAAGAATGGGATTGATTTCCTGGCGGCGGCCAGCGTGGTGTGGGCTGCCATTGCCTTCGTCTGGTTGCTGCCTTACCCACTGGCGCATAAGGCCTTCATCACCTTCTTTGTGGGAGCCGCTACCTTTCCATTGGCCTGGCTTTTCTCGAAGGTGTTCCGCACCACATGGAGCCTCCCGCACAATCCGCTCCAGCCCCTAGGCCTGTGGCTGAATGTTGCGCAGCTGTTTTATTTCCCCTTTCTTATGTTCGTTTATAGCAAGTACCCCTTCTATTTTATCATGACCTACGGCATTATTACGGGGGCACATTTCTTTCCGTATGCCTGGTTTTACCGCGCTCAGCCTTTCGCCATCATGGCGGGCATTATTCCGGTAGGCTGCTTACTGCTGGGCCTGCGCTTGGCCGTAGGCCAGTTGTATCTGATTCCGGCGTTTATGGTTTGCTCACTGCTGGCACTGTGTGGCTTGCTGCTTGTTTCCTATCGTCAGAATAGCAAGGCCTACGCAAGCTTAGCGGTGCCTGCTCACTAACCCGGTTATCCTGCTGCTTCCTCCATTTACTATGTTCTCTTACGCTGCTGTTCCTGCTCCCACCCGCTTGTACTGGCACTGCCAACTCTTTGGCTGGAGCCTCTACTTCGTGGTTTGCCTGTGTGCGTTTGGTTTTATGGGCGCAGCCTCCGCCGACATGGTGAAGATTAACCTGGCCATTGCGGCTACCATGCTAGTCATTACGCATTGGCTGCGCTACCACCTGCGGGCTAATAAGTGGGAGCAGTTGCCGCCTCTGCCGCTGTTGGGGCGCCTGCTGGTTGCCCACGCCCTGCTGTCGGTGATTAGTCAGGTAATTATTGGGGCGCTGATTATTCTACTGATTAAACCTGCCAGCGACGGTAATCCGCACGGCTGGGCGCAGTTTTTTGGCTATGCCGCCAACGTCAACATCTTGCTGTGGCTATGGGCGGGGTTTTACTTTGGCTGGCACTACCTCACTCGCTACAAACAGGCAGAGGTAGATAAGTGGAAGCTGGCAACGGCGGTGCAAGAAGCCGAAATGCGCACCCTGAAGTCCCAGATCAACCCGCACTTCATGTTCAATGGGCTCAATAACATCCGGGCCTTGGTGATGGAAGACCCACTGCGGGCTCGCGACATGATTACCCATCTCTCTGACCTGCTGCGCTATTCCATTCAGCTAAACAGCGCCGAGCAGGTGCCCCTAGGCCGGGAGCTGGAAATAGTGGAGCACTACCTGCAGCTTGAGGCGTTGCAGCTCGAAGAACGCCTCACGTATTCCCTGGACGTAGACCCGGCGGCCCTGCCGGTGCAGGTCCCGCCCATGACGCTGCAATTGCTGGTTGAAAACGCCATTAAGCACGGTATTGCCCCGCGGCCTGAGGGAGGCTTCATTCGGCTGCGGGCTCAACTGGCAACCACTACCAACTCCTTGCACATTGAGGTCCGTAGCACAGGACAATACCAGCCCCAGCCCGGCCGCGAGGGCGTAGGCCTCCGCAATGCCCGCGAGCGAATGGCCCTGTTGTATGGCTCCTCCGCGGGCCTCCGCATTGCTAACGACCCTGCCCAGCGTGAGGTAGTGTTAGCCGAGTTGCAACTCCCTATTACTCCCGCTCAGGTTGCCGCTCCTGCCCTGGTATCCCGCTTTTAATTCGCCCTTACGCTTCCCATGAACGCCCTGTTAGTTGACGACTCTCGCCTGGCCCGCGCCGAACTCCGCCACCTGTTACACGCTTTTCCTGACGTTCAGATTGTCGGCGAGGCCCGCCACGCCGCCGAAGCCCGTACTCAACTCCAACAGCTGCAACCCGATCTGCTGTTTCTCGACATTCATATGCCCGGCGAAACAGGGTTTGAACTGCTGGCTACTCTCGATCAGGCTCCGCACGTCATCTTCACCACCGCCTACGATGAGTACGCGTTGCGGGCTTTCGAGGTAAATGCGCTAGACTATCTGCTGAAGCCGGTGCAAGAAGGCCGTTTGGCTGCCGCGTTGGAGAAGGCCCGCGCGAAGCTTACCGTGCCCGTTTTGGCTACCACGGCCGGGCCCAGTACTGCCGATGAGCCGGCACCTTCCCCCCTTACTGCTCAAGACCAAGTATTTGTGAAAGATGGTGAGCGGTGCTGGTTTGTGCGGCTCGCTGATATTAAGCTGTTTGAAATCAATGGGAGCTACACCCAGATTTACTTTGAGCAGCACCGCCCGCTTATTCCGCGCACTTTGCAGCACCTGGAAGCCCGCCTCGACCCAAAAGTATTTTTCCGGGCTAACCGACAGCAGATCATCAATCTGAAGTGGATTGCCAGTATTGAACCCTGGTTTAGCAATACATTAAAAATTCAGCTTCAAGACGGCCCCGAGGTAGAAGTATCGCGGCAGCAGTCAGTGCGGTTTAAAGAGCTTATGAGCCTGTAAACTTGCAGAATATCAATTCAATTGCATCTTTTTCCCGCTCACGTTAGTACAATAGGAAGAGCCAGTTGCTCACTGCCCGCCGGCAGACTCCCTCACCGAGACTCTCTTCCCATGAAAACGATACTATACATTTCTGTTCTTGGCCTACTGATAACCGGCACCTCGTGCTCCCAGGAAAAAGTCTTGCACAACCCTCGCAATGGCTACGGCTCAGTGAAAGTGAAAGGCGAAAAGCGTGGCAACAACAAAGCCCAGTTCAAGAAGAACCATAATACCATCGGTTTTGGTCTGGATATGAATGGCAACAACCCGTACAAGTTTCGCATGGTCGACTCAGGTAAGCCCTACAAATACACCAACAAGCCCAAATAGGCTATCGTACTGATTTCGAACAAACACAAAAAACCACTCTACTCCGGGGTGGCTTTTTTGTGTCTATTTGAGATACATGATAACTCTACCTAACTGAGCAGTAAATTAATACTAAGCATCATAAGCTAATTTACATTAGCCACTTGACCATAAAATAAGGTTTGCTTCCGGGGCCGTATGTAGGATCCGGAAATGTTACTTTTACGTACTGTTAGTTTCGTCTCTTGTGGCTTCTGTTGGATGGTTAGACTGTTACTCCGTTCCCTATTTTGTGGGTTATTCCTAGGCCTGCTGGTTTTGCCAGTAATGGCCCAAGTGTCTGGTCAGCCTATCTTGGTGGCTCCTGGCACCACCATAGAGCCAGGACGCCTAGTATTCCGGCTTAAACCAGCTTATGCCGCCCAAGCCAAGGCTAATGGCGTGGCAGTAACGGCTTTGCAAACGGCTTTAAGTAGCGTGGGTGCCACGGCCGTGCACCAGAAGTTTCCGCAAGCACAGGGGGTAGCACTCAAGCGCTCAGGCGGGGTTGATTTGAGCCTGTTATACCAAGTAGAGTTTGACCGTAGCTTGGCTCCTGAGAAAGCCTGCCAGCAGCTCCTGCTCAGTGGCGCCGTAGAATATGCGGAGCCCCGCTATAGCCGCCAACCCCTCTACCAGCCCAACGACCCTTTGGCCGACTCTACCAGTGCTAATGGTCAATATCACCTGAAGAATATCCGGGCTTACCGCGCCTGGGACATCACCAATGGTGATACCAGCATGGTGATTGGTATTGTTGATGGCGGCACCCGCTACACGCACGAAGACCTAGCCAGCCAAATTCAGCTCAACCGCCTCGACCCCATTGATGGCATTGACAACGACCATGACGGGTACATCGACAACTACCGTGGCTGGGATTTCGCCGACAACGACAACGACGCTTCTCAGGATCCTACAAGCTTACATGGTATTTTAGTAGCTGGCTGTGCCGCCGCCGCCGCCGATAATAGTAAGGGTATTGCGGGTGTAGGTTACAAGTGCCGCTTCATGCCACTAAAAATATACCCTAGTACCCCCGCGGGTAGCTTTGGAGGGTATGAGGCCATTGTATACGCCGCTGAACATGGGTGTAAAGTCATTAATCTTTCGTGGGGAGGCGAGGGGGGCCGCTCGCAGTTTGAGCAAGATATTATCAACTACGCCGCTATCAACCACGACGTGGTAATAGTAGCTGCAGCAGGTAATACCAACGCCGAGCTGGACTTCTACCCGGCCAGCTACCAAAACGTACTTTCGGTAGCTTCCCTCCTACCTTCAGATGAAAAGGTAACCGCTGCCACCTACAGCCGTCGTGTCGACCTGTCGGCCCCAGGCTTGCAAATATTAACTACGTTAGGCCTTAGCGACACTGATTACCTTGCCGTAGGAGGCTCCTCCTTTGCGGCTCCGCTGGTATCTGGGGCAGCGGCATTAGTACGAGTGAAGTTTCCGCAATACAATGCGGCCCAAGTGGCCGCTCAGCTGCGCCAGACTACCGATAACATCTATGGGCTGCCGGGCAACGCGGCCTATATTGGCAAGCTAGGCACAGGCCGCCTGAACGTATTGCGCGCCGTAGCCCTTACCGACCGCCGGTCGGCCCGGGTGACCAGCAGTGTCCTGACTCCCGCACGGGCTGCCTTCAAACCAGGTGAGGCGCTTCAGCTGACGGTGAATGTGCAAAACCTGCTTCAGCCGGTAACTGCCCTTACCATCACGGTTACATCCCTTTCCTCTTATCTCACGGTACGGCAGGGCACCTTTGTGGCCGGTGCGCTAACCACGCTGCAGCGTATCAGCAATTCCACTACGCCTTATCAGTTGGCAGTAGCAGGCTCTGTGCCGCTCAATACAACGGCGGTGTTGCGCTACCATCTGGAAGACGCTACTACCGGATATCAGGAAGATCAATACGAAACCTTGCTGCTGAATCCGGACTATGTGGTGCTGGATGCGAACGACCTGCGCCTCACGATGACTAGCCGGGGTAAACTGGGCTACGTGAACCTCAATAACAGCATTGGGGAAGGCATCAGCTACAAAAGTGGCTCTCCGCTCTTGTATGAGGGTGGCCTACTGGTTGCTACTTCTCCCACTCGCGTATCCAACAACCTGCGCACCAACTTTCCTAAGAGCGACCAAAACTTCTACTCGCAGGTTCGCGCCACCCTGCGCGACCAAGCCGTACGGGCCGATCAAGAGGCCTATGGTACCTTCCGCGACTCCTTACCCAGCGACACCCGCGGCCGGACCGTTGGAGTGCGGGTACGGCAGGTGGCCTACGCCTGGGCAACTGCCCCGCACCGCGACTACATAATACTGGAATACCACCTGACCAACCTCACGGCTGATACGCTGCGCCCGTTGCACGCAGGCTTGTTCATGGACTGGGACTTGGCACCTAATGCCGCTCGCAATGCAGCCGGCTGGGATTCTACGCGTGCCCTGGCCTACGTGTACGCTCCTGCTTCCCCCAATCAATACGCCGGAGTCAAACACCTTACGGGTGGTAAGCCGAGCGTATATTCCATGGCTGATGATCGGACGGCTCCGGTGTACCTGGGCAATGGTTTCAGTAGCGCCGAGAAGTTCCTGACCCTGAGCAGCGGTACCCGCAATGCTACGGCAGGCCTGCCTTCGGGTACGGATGTAGCTCAGGTGACCGGGGCGGCCTTATCGCGGTTGGCGCCCGGCGACTCCGTGGTTGTGGCGTTTGCCGTGCTGGCGGCTCCTTCCTTGGCTCAGCTACAAGCCGCTGCTGAAGCAGCGCAGTCGCGCTACTCGCAGGTGCTGCCAGTGCGGGCGGCCGCAGCCCCGGCGGGCTTACAGCTCTACCCCAATCCCACCACGGGGCAGGTGCAGCTTGTGCTTCCCACTGGCCTAGGGCCCGCTACCGTGCAGGTGCTTTCTGCGCTAGGCCAGGCGGTGCTGCGTCAGAGCGTGGCGCCCGGCACCACCCAGCTCGACCTGAGCCACCAAGCGGCGGGCATGTACCTGGTGCGGATTTCTACGGCGGCCGGGGTAATCAGTCAGCGGATAGTGGTTCAGCCTTAAACCTATAGGCAAACACTCCGGCACAAGTAGAGCACCAATACCACAGATTTAGTGCGGGTTAGTCCACGGTTTCAGGTGGGCAGCATTCACTTAAGCCAATACGGGAGTACAGGGCTACAAGCAAGCAATGTGGTTGAGCTAAAAGGCCGGTATCTTTGCGGTGCTTTCCTTCCACCCTTGAGCTTTCTTCTCGTAGAAGAAGCTTCCCACCTGAACAATTCCCCATGGAAACTACCCAGCTTGCACAAGCTCCCCGGCTCGAACACGACTTTCTTGGTGAGCGTCTTATCCCCGAGAACGTTTACTATGGCATTCAGACGCTGCGGGCGCTGGAAAACTTCGATATCACGGGTATCCCGCTGAAGGCCGAGCCGCTGTTTGTGCAGTCCCTGGCCTACGTGAAGAAAGCCGCCGCCCTGGCCAACCGCGAGCTGGGTGTACTCGATGCTACTATTGCCGAGTATATCAGTCGGGCCTGCGACCGGGTTATTTCGGGTGAGCTAGATGACCAATTCCTGACCGACATGATTCAGGGCGGCGCCGGCACCTCGGTGAACATGAACGCCAACGAGGTTATTGCCAATGTAGCCCTGGAGATGATGGGCCATCAGAAGGGCGAGTACGAGTTCTGCCACCCCAACAACCACGTCAACTGCTCGCAGTCTACCAACGACGCATACCCCACGGCCTTCCGCATTGCCCTCAACAACAAGCTGGTGGGCTACCGCCGCGCGCTGGAGCAGCTAGCTGATGCCTTTGCCCAAAAAGGCGATGAATTTCAGAACGTCCTGAAAATGGGCCGCACCCAGCTTCAGGATGCCGTACCCATGAGCATGGGCGATGAATTTCGGGCCTTCGCTACCAACCTGCGCGAGGAGCTGCTTCGCATTGATGATAGCCGCCACCTAATTCGGGAAATTAACATGGGGGCCACCGCAATCGGCACCCGGGTAAATGCGCCGACGGGCTACGCGGAACTGGTAACCGAATACCTGCGCGACCTGACTGGCCTAGACCTGGTGCTGGCCGGCGACCTAATTGAGGCTACCTACGATACGGGCGCGTACGTGCAGCTTTCGGGGGTACTCAAGCGCACCGCCGTGAAGCTATCTAAGATCTGTAATGACTTGCGCCTACTTTCCTCGGGGCCGCGCGCGGGTCTGAATGAAATCAATCTACCGCCCCTGCAGCCGGGCTCCAGCATTATGCCCGGCAAGGTAAACCCCGTGGTACCGGAGGTAGTGAACCAAACGGCCTTCTACGTAATTGGCGCCGACCTTACCGTGACCATGGCCGCAGAGGCGGGCCAGTTGCAGCTGAACGTGATGGAGCCCGTTATTTCCTTCGCACTGTTCACCTCTATCTCCTACATGACCCGCGCCTGCCACACCTTGCGTGAGAAGTGCGTGGTGGGCATTACGGCCAATGCGCAGCACACGGAGCAGCAAGTGCGCAACAGCGTGGGCATTGTAACGCAGCTCAACCCTGTGTTGGGCTACGAGACTTCCGCCGAAATTGCCAAAGAAGCCCTGCGCACCGGCAAGTCGGTGTACGACGTGGCCGTGACGGAGCGTCAGCTGCTGACACAGGCCAAGTGGGACGAGATTTTCACCTTTGAAAACCTGATTCGGCCGCACTTCATCCAGTAGCATCTTGCTCAGGCGCACTGCCTGCATAGACACCTTTCAGGCCGCCCCGTTTGCAGAACTTGCTTCGTCAGCAGAGCCGTTGCAAACGGGGCGGCTTTTTCATCTCACTTTCCGCGAGAAAGGTTCCTGCTGGCGTGCAGCCACTATCTTTATAAAACGAGGATTAGTAAGCAGATTACAGGCTTCTTATGAAAGCAGACACGCAGCGATTCGAAACTGCCATTCACCGGTTTGATGAGACCAACAGTGACGATCCGACCATGGAGGTAATTGACGGGCGCTCTTACCCCAAAGAAGTGTTGTATGCCCAACGCATGAGCGCCTGCCTCGACCAGGTGGCTCCCACCGCCAGCGAGCCGCTGCGCTTAGCGGTGCGATGCCAGCACATCCGCCGGTGGGCCATTCCACGCCAAGACTTTCCCATGACCCGCGCCGGTTACCATCAGTGGCGTAACACACTCAAGAAATATCACGCCGAGGTAGCGGGCCGCCTGCTGCAGGAGGTGGGATATGAGCCCGAAACCATCCTTCGCGTACAGGCGCTGCTGCAAAAGCAGCAGCTACAGCATGATCCGGAAGTGCAGTTGCTGGAAGACGTCATCTGCCTGGTGTTTCTGGAATACTACTTTCAGGATTTTGCCGCTCAACACCCTGAGGAGAAGGTGATTGACATTGTGCAGAAAACCTGGCGCAAAATGACACCCCAAGGGCATGAGCTAGCCCTGCAGCTACCCCTCGCTCCCACTGCACAAGCACTTGTAGCGAAGGCATTAGCAAGTGCTGAGTAAGTAGCCTGGTGCCATAGTGGCCTAGAAAGCTGACTTACAACTTCATTCTATTTTAGCACGTCAGCCTGACGAAGAAGGATCTTCTCAGGTAAGAACGACAGGCCTAGATGGTCCTTCTCACCGCTCAGGATGATGTTACCCTCCCTGCCCTCATTATACAAGGCGAGGCAGTGGCCTTGCGGGAAGAGCTCTGCCAGGGCTAGCTACATGCCAGATGGTTAGGTAGTGGAGGCAGGTAGCATGAAATTATTCTGTGGGTGCGGATGAGTGGCCTAGGACAGGCTGAAACAGGCTTTTCACCATCTACTTTGTAAACTCAACTTAACTAACCACTTACGCAAGTCGTATGCAGTAGCACTTTCCACTACTAATACTCTTGCTGTATGGACCAGAATTCATCCAATACCTCCTCCGCTACTTCTTCAACTGGCAACCCCTTAGTTAATCAGGCGTTGCAGTGGCTCAACCAAGATAATCTCGGCGACCTGCTCTCGAAACTGTCTCCGTCGCTGAAAAATGCCGGTACTCAGTTAACCGCGCGCTACAACAAACTGAGCACTACTCAGAAGATAGTAGGCGGCGCCCTGCTAGTAGCAGGCGTTACATACCTGAGCCGCCGTGGCGCTGCTAGCAAAACCGGTAGCTCTAGCCAGGCTGATACGCTTAATGAACTGCTCTACTTCGTTAACGACCGGATTGAGGGCTATCAGCGTGCAGTAGATGAAAGCACCGACCCCGAACTGAGCGGTTACTACAAGCAACTTGTTAGTCAGAGCCAACTGTTCGCTAACGAGCTAAACAAGGCTCTGCGCGAACAAGGCGGTGAGCAACAAACCAGCACAACTATGAAGGGCAAGCTATACCGTAGCTGGATGGACGTGAAAGCGGCTGTTACGGGCAGCGATGAGAAAGCTATTCTTGGCTCTAATGTATACGGCGAAGAGTGGGCTATCAAGGCCTACGAAGATGCGTTGAGCGACAATACTCTATCGGGCTCCTTACGTCAGGCTGTGCAGCGCCAATACGCTACTTCTAAAAAGACGTATGATCGTCTGAAGAAGCTGGAAGCGAAGCACTAGGCGTCTCTCCTGTTTTGCCCCATAATAACGCCCCCGATAGTAGCTCAAGAGCTACTATCGGGGGCGTTATTATTTTGCTCAGATTGAAGCTAGATAGGCAAATACTCTTGCACTACGTTGCACTAAGCTTATAACGTTTACTCGAACTATTGCCTCGAATATGCACTATGATCAGACCCAAAATTAGCTAGCCCATGGGAACTTTTTCTACTAATCACATTAGCCAATTATCCACTCAATCTAACACCCGTTAGTTAAAAACAGTATCTCCTAAATCAGGAATTAGATGGGTCTAATCTTTATTAAAACCAGATTAAATAACTCATCAGGGCAGTATCTGCTTAATATCTGTACCCACCTATTTTCTTCTAATTATTTTAGTTATTCAGACGCGATATTCGTATCTTTGGATATGTCGAAAGTCAAGCTTCCTGTTCCGATTCCCGTCCAGCAGTATGCCCGATGCGTGGACGCTAGCCGCCGCCCCGCCGACCACGTCGGCGACTGGCCTGAGGCGGGGCGCGTGTATCCTGTGCAGGTGCGTCGCAACGCCCGCACTGGCGAACCGCAGATCCATGTGCTCGGCTTTTATGCCGAGCGGCCGTATGGCGCGTTTGCCCGCCATCGTTTTGAAACGGTGGCCAACGTGTGGCTCAATTAGCCTCCGGCCTTTCTCTTCCCGCCACTCTCCTACCCCGGCTGCTTCTGCTATGCTACGCGGAAGTAACCGGGTTTCTTTTTACCTAATTTCTACACTCTACATATACTCCTGCATCCCTCGACCCAACTTGCAGCTGGCGAGGCGCCCGGAGTGTTTTTCAATGGCTGTTTCGGCTGATATCTTTGCGGCATCTTTCTGCCCCATGCAACACGCCACCGAAGAGACATACACCATTCCCGCGCCCTACCGCCGGATGGAAAACATGCACATCCTGTTCTGGCTGCTCAAGGACATTGGGTGGTGCATGATCTGGAAGCCCCTAGGCCTATCCATGATTATTCCCACACTGAGCATAGCTGTGCTCATCACCTGGCGCACCCGTAGTATCAAGGCAGAACTGGCCCACAACCTGGCCATTGTATTCTGGATTACCGCTAACTCCTATTGGATGATCAGCGAGTTTTTTGGATTTGATACAGCACACGTTTGGGGCAGCATCACGGGCAAGCACATGGCCCTACTGCCCTTCCTGACTGGCCTAACCATTCTGCTGTATTACTACTTAGTGCAGAAACCACAGGAAGCGCGGGCGGCGCAAGTAGCTATCCTCTAACCGACAAAACGCTAACAGCCGCCTCCCTGTCTTTTCAGGAAAGGCGGCTGCCCTAGGCCTGCTGGTTACAAGCGGTTCTATTCTACATTTCCACGTCAACCTGCACAGTTTCCTGTGGGGCCAGCTTGGGCACCAGCGCATGATAAGTCAGAATGGGCGCGTCGTTGGTCATGCCTCGGGTAAACTTCACCTGCAGTTTCAGCTGCCCAGTTTCACACTCCCGCGCGTAGGTGTACGCAATAGAGGAGCCGCCACTGGCCGAGCCTTTGTTGCCAATCACCAAATCGAATTTCGTGAAGTCGATTTGTGGGTGGCAACTACCGGTTACCAGCTTGTCGAAATCTGCCTGGTTCCGGATGATAGTATAAGTTTGGTCAAGGCTAATACTGAGCTGTCTGCGCGAATCCGTACAGCCGTACTCTTTTTCCAAACTGGTAGTGGGCAGAGTAGTATTCACGCAGGGTTCCGTGTCGCCTCCGCAAGTGCTACAACCGGTGAATAGTAAAGCCAGCAGGCCGCTAGCAACAAGTGTAGTTGTACGTTTCATAACAGCTTTCTGCATTGTGAATAGGTGATATATAATGCGGAGGCGCGTCCCACTGGAATAGTTGCAAATCTCCTATAAAACAAAACGGCTGCCCTCCTTACCCAGAAAGACCACCATTGTCAGTCAACAGATCAGGAAGTATTTCTGCCATAGTTGAACACCGCTGCACTAATCTTAGCCCACGCCGGCCTTCGCGTCTTGCGCGGTATTCTGGGGCTGCGGGGCTACGATTGCAGCCGTTTTCTCTTGTTTCCAGCCAATCAGCAGCACGCCCACTATTACCAACGCCGTACCCACTATTTGCTCCGTGAAGATCTTCTCACCCAACACGTAATGCGCCTGCACAATAGTAGACACCGGCCCAATACCGCTGATAATGGCCACGTTGTTGGAGCCGATCTTCTTCATGCCCTGCGAAATCAGAAAGGAGGGCAACACGGTAGCCAGAATGGCCAACAGCAGGCCATACATCCACATGCCCTGGCCTAGCTTTACCTGCCGGACGTCATGCGTCAGCAAAAAATGCATGAACACCCCGGCCGTTGCCGCCAACATGGCGTAGGCCGTGAACTTGTTGGCCCCTACCCGCGGGATTATCTTGCCACTTCCTACAATATAAATGGAGTAAGTAATGGCGCACATAAACACGAGGCCACTGCCCAAGTAAAAGTTGGGGTTCTTCGAATCAATGGATAGCTCTCCGAAATACGCTAGGGCAATGCCCACGTAAGTAAGCAACAAGGCTATTCGCTGCGTTTTGGATATGTGCTGCTCGAAGAAATACGCGTTAATAAACACTGCAAAACTCGGGTACAGAAACAGAATCAAACGCTCTAATCCCGCCGAGATATACTGCAGGCCTAGAAAATCGAAAAGGCTGCTCACATAGTACCCTAGCAACCCAATACCACTGACTAGCAACCACTCCCGGCTCGTCATGCGCACGTTGCCTTTTTGGGTGCTCACCAAGAAAGCTGCTGCCAGGTAAAACGGCAGCGAGAATACCATCCGCAGAGCCAGCAGCGTCACGGCATCGGTATGCGTGTGCCCGAAAGCCAGCTTTACAAGTATTGCCTTAGTTGAGAATAGTATTGCTCCCAGCAGGGTAATCAGAAAGCCGACGATGGAAACGGCTTGTTTGGTAGAGGCCATGTAGCCTTGAAAAGAGGTGGTGATAGAGTGAGTACTGGCCTAGCAACAAGGTACGGGCCCGTCTTGTCTGGTAATACAGAAAACGGCCGCCTCCTTTGCAGGAAACGGCCGTTTTGCGTGGCGCTAGGCCAGGTTTACTTCTGCGACAGCTGGGCGCCGCCCGACTCCTGCAGACGGATCAGGTTCAGGGCCGAACCGGCTTTGAACCACTCAATCTGACCCTGGTTATAGGTGTGGTTCACCGTGATGAGGTCAGTGTCGCCGTCGGCGTGGTGCAGACGCACCTGCAGAGGCTGACCTGGGGCGAACGACGTGAGGCCGAGGATGTCGATGGTATCGTCTTCCTCGATCAGGTCGTAGTCAGCCTTGTTAGCGAAGGTCAAGGCGAGCATGCCTTGCTTCTTCAGGTTGGTTTCGTGGATACGAGCGAAGCTCTTCACCAGGATGGCGCGCACGCCCAGGTGGCGGGGCTCCATGGCGGCGTGCTCCCGCGACGAACCTTCTCCGTAGTTCTCGTCACCTACTACGATAGATCCAATGCCCTGCGCTTTGTAGTTACGAGCTACCTGCGGTACTGCCGAGTATGGCGTACCTTGGGTCATGCCATCTTTCACAGAGTTAGCCTCGCCGTTGAATGCGTTGGTAGCTCCGATGAGCATGTTGTTGGAGATGTTGTCTAGGTGACCACGGTATTTCAACCACGGGCCAGCCATCGAGATATGGTCGGTGGTGCACTTACCTTGGGCCTTGATGAGCAGACGCAGACCCGTCAGGTCGGTGCCTTCCCATGGCTTGAAGGGGTCAAGCAGCTGCAGACGGTCGGAACCTGGGTCTACAATTACCTGTACGGCCGAGCTGTCAACGGCGGGGGCCTGGTAGCCAGCATCCTCAACGGCGTAGCCCTGAGGAGGCATTTCGAGGCCGTGCGGCTCATCGAGGCGTACCTGCTGACCGTCTTTAGTAGTCAGCGTATCAACCAGCGGGTTGAAGGTCAAGTCGCCGGCAATAGCGAATGCCGTCACGATTTCGGGCGAGGCCACGAAAGCGTGCGTGTTCGGGTTACCGTCGTTACGCTTAGCGAAGTTCCGGTTGAACGAGGTGATGATGGAGTTACGACGCTTGGGGTCGTCGGTGTGACGGGCCCACTGTCCGATGCACGGACCGCACGCATTAGCTAGTACCACGCCGCCCATCTGAGCGAAGGTATCCAGCAAGCCATCACGCTCTACCGTGTAGCGCACCAGCTCCGAGCCAGGCGTTACGGTGAATTCGGCGTTTACGGTTAGGCCTTTAGCCACGGCCTGCTCTGCAATAGAAGCAGCCCGGGTGATGTCTTCGTACGAAGAGTTGGTGCAGGAACCGATCAGGCCTACTTCCAGCTTCTCGGGCCAGCCGTGCTCTTTTACAGCTGCCGCGAACTGCGAAATTGGCCAAGCAGCGTCTGGCGTGAACGGGCCGTTCACGTGGGGCTCCAGCTCGGAGAGGTTGATTTCGATCAGCTGATCGTAGAAGTTGGCTGGGTTAGCATACACTTCGTCGTCGGCGCGCAGGTGCTGGCGCACGCCATCAGCCAGAGCAGCCACTTCAGCACGCTCCGTACCGCGCAGGTACTCCGACATTTTATCGTCGTAGCTGAATACCGAAGTAGTGGCACCGATTTCAGCACCCATGTTGCAGATGGTAGCCTTACCAGTGCACGACATGCTTTCGGCACCCTCCCCAAAGTACTCTACGATAGCGCCAGTACCACCTTTTACGGTCAGGATACCAGCCACTTTCAGAATTACGTCTTTAGGAGCCGTCCAGCCGTTGAGCTTACCGGTCAGCTTCACGCCAATTACTTTCGGGAACTTCAGCTCCCAGGCCATGCCGGCCATTACGTCAACAGCGTCAGCACCACCTACCCCAATAGCAATCATGCCTAGGCCACCGGCGTTGGGAGTGTGCGAGTCAGTACCGATCATCATGCCGCCGGGGAAGGCGTAGTTCTCGAGTACTACTTGGTGAATGATACCAGCACCGGGCTTCCAGAAGCCGATGCCATATTTATTAGATACCGAAGCCAGGAAGTCATATACTTCCTTGTTCTCGGAGTTTGCAATGGCCAAATCCTCGTCGGCTCCTTCTTTAGCCTGAATCAGGTGGTCGCAGTGTACAGTGCTGGGCACCGCCACTTTGGCTTTACCAGCCTGCATGAACTGCAACAGCGCCATTTGGGCCGTAGCGTCCTGCATAGCAACACGGTCTGGGGCAAAGTCGACGTAGGAAACGCCCCGCTCATACGCCTGCGAAACAGAGCCGCCGTACAGGTGAGCGTACAGGATTTTTTCAGTCAGGGTAAGCGGGCGGCCAACGGCGGTACGGGCGGCTTCAATGCGGGAGCCCATGCCATCGTACACGGCCTTGATCATTTCTAAGTCAAACGCCATAATGCGAAAGTGAAAAATAGTGGAGAGAACGAACCTGCTAGCGGCAGGTCCGCAAATATACGTATCGGTCGGCCCGCGGGCCAACTTTTAGGGGCTTTGCCACTACCCTAAATCCTCATTTAGAATCATTCTAACGAATAATCAAGGAATAGAGGCAGCTTACGTGGCCTTTGATTATAAACTAATAACCATCGGCAGTAGTTTAGCCTCGAATTCACTTAACATTTTCATCATGCCCGTAGCCATTGCAATACGCAAGGCCATAACCGGGGCCGGACTCGCGCTGGCCGCGGTGGCCTGTCAGTCCAATTCGACATCCTCTGAAAACCAAGCCGCCACTGGCGCAGCCACCCCGCTCAGCGCCGGCACTTGGCGCGGCGTGCTCAGCACCCAAGGCCAGGAAATTCCTTTCCTGTTTGACGTAGCTACTGATGGCGGCAAGCCCACCGTTACGCTGCGCAACGGTGAGGAGCGCTTGAAGCTCGACGAAATCAATACCGCCGGCGACTCCACCACCATCCGCCTCGGGGTATTTGATGCCGCTCTGGTAGTGCGCCCCGATGGTGCCGATAAGCTTAAGGGAGCCTGGGTAAAGTATGATGCTAAGGAGCCCTACCGCGTGGCCTTTACTGCCGCAAAAACCACCGCCTCACAAGACCTGTTTACTGGCGGCACCAAGAAAGCCGAGGTGTACGGTGACTTAAAGCAGGGCGCTACGTTCCGTACCGAGTTTAAGGACGAGGACGGCAAAACCTATCCGGCCGTTGGTATCATTCAGCAAGACTCAACCGGTGGCTCCGGAATTACCGGCACGTTCCTGACCACCACCGGCGACTATCGCTACCTGGCTGGCAACCTAGTAACGAAGGCTGATGGGGAGCACGTGCTGCTCTCTACATTTGATGGCAGCCACGGCTTCCTGTTCGATGGCAAGCTCGACAAGCCCGGCAACATCAATAGCATTAAGGGCGACTTTTACAGTGGTAAAGGCGGCCACGAAACCTGGACGGCCGTGCTGGATGCCAATGCAAAGCTTCCCGATGCCAACGCTCTTACCGGCATGAAGCCCGGCCAGAAAAAGCTCAGCTTCAAGTTCCCGAATATCTTCGAAGGCGGCAGCATCTCCCCTTCTGACCCCAAGTATGCCGGCAAAGTAGTAGTTCTGCAGATTCTGGGCTCTTGGTGCCCCAACTGCATGGATGAAACTAACTTCCTGGCGCCCTGGTACGAGAAGAACAAAAGCCGCGGCGTAGAAATTATAGGCCTAGGCTACGAGCGCACCGAAGACCAGAAGCTGGCCTCGCAGAAACTCCTGAAAATGAAGCAGCGCATGAACGTCGGCTACGACCTAGCGGTAGCCGGTGTAGCCGACAAAGATGCCGCCAGCAAATCGTTGCCGCAGCTTGCTAAGGTGCTGGCCTTCCCCACCACCATTTTCCTGGATAAGAAAGGTGAGGTGCGCAAGATCCATACGGGCTTCTCCGGCCCCGGCACCGGCAAGTACTACCAGCAGGAAATCGACGAGTTCAACAAAACGATTGATCAGCTGCTGGCCGAATAGCTAGGCCAGTAAGTCCTTCTCTATTCTAATCAAAAGGCCTGCTACCATGTGGAAGCAGGCCTTTTGCATTATCACCAACTAGGGTTACTGACTTGTTCGGGGCCGTTCCAGTAGCAGAATGGGTTCGTTGTAGTAGGTAGCGCGGGCAAATTCTTGGAAACCGAACTTGTAGGCCACTTTAAGTGAAGCTGCATTGTCAGGATCGATGATGCAGGTCATGCGGGCAGTGGGGAAGTGCTCGTCGGCCCACTGCAGCGCGGCGCGCACAGCTTGGCTGGCGTAACCCCGGCCATGAATGCGCGGCGCCAGCGCCCACCCAGCTTCGAGGGTACCTTTGATGGAAGGCGTTAGGTCGCGCTGAAAGTCAAAGAACCCAACGGTACCAATGAAGCGTCCGGTAGCTTTTTCCTCCACCGACCACGCACCGTAGCCTAGCAACGTCCAGTGGCCTTGCTGCGCCAAGAGGCGGCGCCAGGCGTCTTCCTCGGTTTGCGGCTTGCCTCCTACGTAACGGTAAAAATCGGGGTCGGCAGCCATGGCGGCAAACTCCGGCAGATCAGTGATGCGCGGGCCACGCAGAAGTAGATCCTGAGTTTCGAGTTGAGGCACGGCCGCTGGGGGCGTGGCAGGCAGGCGTAGCGGTTGGGTCATGTGGCCAAAGTAATAAAATAGCGCTATTGCACCCTAAAGCTGCTTTTCAGAACTGGGCGATTAATTGGGGAGATTAGTCGGATTTATTGAGTGCTTGATGGATAACAAGGAAGGTGGCCTAGAATCGGGCATCTGGTTTGAAAGAGGGCTAGGCAGAACGCAGCGTCTCACTTCAATCATACCAACCTTCCCATTCCATACAACCATGAAAAAGCAACTGTTTAGCCTCGCCCTTCTCCTCAGCCTCGGTACTTCCTTCGTAGCCAGCGCGGCCCCTGTGCTGCTTGGCCAAGACCACGATAAAATCAGCCGCAGCGACCATGGCCGCCGGGGCGGCAAAGACAACGCCCAGGACCGTCAGCGCCGCCAAGATGAACTAGCCCGCGACCTAGACCTGAACGCCAAGCAAAAGGGCAAGCTGGAGAAAATCTTCCAGGATCAGCACCAGCAAATGCAGGCTCTGCGCAACCGCAAAGGCCTCGACCGCAGCAAGATGATGAGCGAGGCCCAGGACATCCGCAAGAGCACTGATAAAAAGCTCAAGAGCGCCCTCACCAAAGCGCAGTACGCAAAGCTGGAAGCCAAGCGCCAAGAGCGGCACCGCGACATGGGCCAACGCAATGGCTGGCAGCAAAACGGCCGCCGCGACTTTGGAGGCCAGCGCCGCAGCTAAGCATAGCAGGCCAGCTGCTCAGCCGCTAATCCTCAGCTCATTTACCAACAGCGCCCCGCGTTTAATTACGCGGGGCGCTGTTGCGTTTTAACTTCTCTAGGCCACTGCTACTGACCTAAGGCTTCCAAACAGCCTACCCTTTTAGCGCCGCCTGCGTACTTCCCTATGCGGCTGCGCTTAGCAGTTGCATTACCCGCTCTGATTTCCTTTCCGTAACCAAACTCTCTTCCCTATGTGGATCCAACAAAAAAGCACCCCCGCGCCACTCGATGAACTGCAAGGCCATACCGTAGGCCTCAAATTCGAGTGTAACCAGTGCCACACCGAAGTATTCACCGACTCGCTGGGCGTGCCCGCCGCCGACCACTTGGCTAACTCCACCGAGGACGATGGTCAGTTTGAAACCGAAGAAATAAAGTGCCCCGGCTGTGACATGACGCACGCCATCACCGTCAAGAGTACCTTCGACGGAGTGCATTTCGATGTTTCCGACGTGCAGCCCGAGAAAGTATCTTACCAGATCAACCACTAAGTTATTCTGCGTAATAAACAAGAAAGACGAAAAGGCCTAGGCCTTTTCGTCTTTCTTGTTTATCCAAAGACCCACACTTGAGTAGAGAACTCTAATAAGCCTCAAATTCAAACAGTAATGTTTATGGCTCAATTGTATAAGGCAGATTAAACCTGCCATTTTCTACTTTTATCATAGGTTGGCTACCATTGCACAAGTTACCATTAAATGAACCGATCATGGTGTGAGCGGCAGTATTGACTGACTCAATCTTTATTGTAAAATTTTTATTATTAACATCACAGTAATCGTTCCTAAAAGTATACCCAGCACTTCCATTATTAGTTAGATAATCAGCGTATATACGCATATTTGATTTACTATCACCAAATTCTCCTGGGGCTTCAATGGATACATTATCATCCAATTGAAAGGCATACAAGGTTATTTCCTCAGATGTGGAAGCGGAAGAAGTGAAGAGAGTAACCCTGCCAATATACCCATTACTCGGCTTACGAATTTTTAAAGTAGTATGATTTGGGTCAACTGGAAATGTTTTGCCGTTTACCATTAGCCGGAGAGTATTGGTAGGCAGCGAATCTGAAGGGGCATTTGTGTCTTTAGAGCAACCAAGCAAGAACACAGAAGCAAGACAGGTAACAAAAAGATTTTTTTTCACTACAGTTTATAATTACATTATACTAGGAATTATATTAAGAAAGCAAAATCCCACACCTACTTCTCCCGCTCAATAGTATAGTTGATCAACTGCTCGAGGGAGTTGCGCGAGGCCGACTCCGGGAAGGTCCGTAGGATGGTCAGGGCCTCGTCGCGGTAGCTTTCCATTACTTTAATAGCGTACTCTAGGCCACCCGATTTCTTCACGAAATCGATAACGGCCTGCACGCGGTCTTTGCGGCCATCGTTGTTTTTCACGTTGAAGATGACGCGGCGCTTAGTAAGCCAGTCGGCTTGCTGCAGGGCGTAGATGAGCGGCAGGGTCATCTTCTTCTCCTTAATATCGATACCGACGGGCTTGCCCACCTCCGCGGTGCCAAAGTCGAACAGGTCGTCTTTGATCTGAAAAGCCATGCCGACCTTCTCCCCGAAAAGGCGGGCCCGCTCCACGGTTTCTTTGTCGGCCCCAGCCGACGCGGCACCCACGGCGCAGCAGGAAGCAATGAGAGAGGCCGTTTTCTGCCGGATGATATCGAAGTACACGTCCTCCGTAATATCAAGGCGGCGGGCTTTTTCAATCTGGAGCAGCTCGCCTTCGCTGAGCTCACGCACGGCGTTATTTACAATTTTGAGCAGGTCAAAATCGTCGTTTTCGAGGGCCAGTTGCAAGCCGCGCGCCAACAGATAGTCGCCTACCAATACGGCAATCTTGTTCTTCCAAAGAGCATTGATGGAAAAGAATCCTCGCCGGTAATTGCTCTCATCCACCACATCATCGTGCACGAGGGTAGCCGTGTGCAGCAACTCAATGAGTGCCGCGCCGCGGAACGAAGCTTCCGGTAACGGGTCGCCGCCGCTGATTTTGGCCGTGAAGAACACGAACATGGGCCGGATCTGCTTGCCCTTGCGCTTCACAATGTACCCCATGATTTTATCCAGAAGCAGCTGCCGCGTTTTCATGGAGGCCCTGAACTTAAGTTCAAACTCCTCCATTTCGGCGGCAATAGGCGCTTGTATCTGGTCCAGCGTTACGTTCATGCGGGTATTTTGGGCGGTGCAATGATACGCTGAAAAGGTGAGTAGTGAGATAGTAAACTCACGAGTTAAGCGTTCTATTCAGCGCAGCGCGGCAAATACCGCCGCAACTAGCTGTTTCGCGTTCATCATCTCCCCACTTTCTGCACTTACCTTAGTGCTATGCCAATTCAGCCCGTTCGCCTCGACTTCCTGCTCTCCTCTCCCCATCATACGAGGCCATTTGAGGCCGATGCCCGCTACATTCCCGATGGGCAGCCTAAGCCCGTGGTAGTGTTTGTGCATGGTTTTAAGGGCTTTAAAGACTGGGGCCACTTCAACCTGCTCGCCGACTATTTTGCTCAGCAGGGCTTTGTGTTCGTGAAGCTGAACCTCTCGCACAACGGCCTAGTAGTAGGTGGCTCCGGCGACTTGGAGGACTTAGAAGCATTTGGCCACAACAACTTCAGCCTGGAGCTCGACGATATTGGGAGTCTACTAACTACACTGCTCGACCCGAAGGCTACTCCCCTACCCGCCCCCGAAACCGACTTGACCCGTCTCGCGCTCCTTGGCCATAGCCGCGGGGGTGGCCTAGTGCTGCTCAAGGCCGCCGAAGACGCCCGCGTCAAAGCCGTAGTTACGTGGGCGGCCATTAATAATGTGAACCCCGGCTGGACGGAGGAGCTTATGCAGCACTGGGAGAAAGAGGGAGTATTTCACGTAGAAAACAGCCGCACCAAACAGCAGCTTCCGCTTTACTTTCAGATAGTAGAAGACTACCACCAAAACCGCCTACGCCTAGACATTCCGCACAACGTCCGCCGCAAACTCCGTAACAGGCCTACTCTCATTGTACACGGCGACCAAGACGAAACTGTAGCCGTGCAAAAGGCCCATGAGTTGAAGAGCTGGCACCCGGAGGCGGAGCTTGCCATCTTGCCCGGCGTAACGCACAATCTTGGCGGCGGGCACCCCTGGCTGCAAGCGTCATTGCCCACAGAAGCCCATCAGACCGCTGATGTGACTATTGAATTTCTTCGCCGCGTGCTCTAGGCCTATGCCCACCGCCTACCTCCTGCTTGGCTCCAACCTCGGCGACCGAGCCACCATTCTTCGGGAAGCCATACAGCACCTCGCAACCTCAGCGGGAACATTGGCGGCTACTTCCGGGCTCTACGAAACGGCCGCCTGGGGCCTGCAGGACCAGCCACCGTTTCTAAACCAAGCCATTCGGCTGCATACTTCACTTCAGGCCGAAGAACTACTTGATGTGTGCCTGGCAACTGAGCAGCTAGCAGGCCGGGAGCGGCTGGTACGCTGGGGAGCCCGCACGCTGGATGTGGATGTGTTACTCTACGACGATTTGATCTTAGACACGCCTCGCCTACAAGTGCCGCACCCGCGCTTGCCAGAGCGGCGTTTTGCGTTGATTCCGCTTGCTGACATTGCCGCCGAAGTGGTGCACCCAGCTCTAGGCCAGTCAGTGGCACAGTTGCTAGCGCAGTGCCCCGACCCATTGGAAGTGCAAAGGCTACCCGATGACCAATAAAGCGGAAGTGGCCTAGCACAGAGAAGCCCGTCAGACAATAACTGACGGGCTTCTCTGTGCTAGGCCTAGGCCACTGCTTATACCGTAGCTGAGCTAACGGTTGCTTCTGCGGCAATTTTCTTTACCAAGCCTTGCAGCACCTTGCCGGGGCCGCACTCCACAAACTCGGTAGCGCCATCTTGCACCATGCGCTGCACACTCTGCGTCCAGCGTACGGGAGCCGTGAGCTGGCGCACGAGGTTCTCCCGAATCTCGTTGGGGTCGGTGTGAGGAGCAGCGTCTACGTTCTGATACACAGGGCAGATGCCGGCCGAGAACGTGGTAGCGGCAATAGCCTGTGCCAAGGCAGCCTCCGCCGACTGCATCAGGGGCGAGTGGAAAGCACCTCCCACCGGCAGGGGCAGCGCGCGTTTGGCGCCAGCGGCCTTCAGCTGCTCGCATGCCAGCTCAATGCCACGCTGCGAGCCCGACACTACCAGTTGGCCGGGGCAATTGTAGTTAGCGGCTACTACCACATTGCCAGCTTCTGTAATCTCTTGACAGATGCGAGCCGTGGTATCATCATCTAGGCCTAGAATGGCGGCCATAGTACCGGGTTGCTCCTGGCAGGCGGCCTGCATGGCTTGAGCGCGCTGCGCTACAAGGCGCAACGCATCTTCAAACTTGAGCACCTTGGCAGCTACCAGCGCTGAGAACTCGCCGAGGGAGTGACCTGCTACCATATCGGGACGCAGATCGGGTAACACCGCAGCTAGGGCTACGGAGTGAAGAAAAATCGCGGGTTGAGTTACATCGGTACGGCGCAGGTCTTCCTCCGAGCCTGAAAACATAACCTCGGTCAGGGAGAAGCCCAAAATCTCATTGGCTTGGTCCATCAGGCTCTTTGCCTCAGGATGCTGCTCGTATAGGTCGCGGCCCATGCCGCTGAACTGGCTGCCCTGGCCAGGAAAAATTACTGCTTTCACTAAGGTGGATTTAGGTGGAAAAACAAAAGAAGTAGCCAACGCTCCAGGTGGCCTAGAGTAGCTACTTGCGGCTAAACTAAGTAGCTCAGCTTACTTTACTTTCAGAGTACTTACGGTGCCGGTTTGCTTATCGACTTCAAATGCGGCAGCGTTAGGCATCCGCCCCACCCAATCGATGCGGGGCACTAGCACTTGCCACTTCGTATCTACGTCAACTATCCGCGCCGAATCGGCTTGGTAGAGGGCTGCATTGGGCTGGGTTTTGATGTAATCAGCTACTGCCGCGCGAGCCGCATCGGCGCTGGCAACCGGTTGGGTAGACGCCGTTGGCGTAGCTTGTGGCTGGCAACTAACCACACCTCCCAGCAACAGCAGAAATACAAGACAGAGCTTTATCATGCCACAAAGAAAAGGAGCGAACAGCAACTGTTCGCTCCTTTTCTTTTATCCAGCTAGGCCAGTGGTCTGCTTAGCGGTTTACCTGCACCCACCCTTTAAAGGTGCGCTTGGTTCTGTTGGTATCTCCAAACTCTACTTCAGCTTGGTAGAAGTACATGCCCTCCGAAACCTTCGTTCCTGAGCTAGACTCACCACTGCCTCCCCCATTCCAGTTAATGAGAGGGTCTTTGTCGCTCTCATAGATCTTCACACCCCAGCGGTTGAAGATCTGCACTTTAGTGCGCCGGATTGGGCTAAACACTTTTGGTCGGAACGTGTCATTCTTGCCATCACCGTTCGGAGTAAAGATGTTCGGCAGCAGGAAAAGCAAGCAGTTATCCTTGCATTCCTTATTGCTTAGCAAGCTGCGCGTCCCTGCCAAGTCCACTGCTCGCACTGCGTAGCAACCCTGCGCTGTAGTTAGGCCCTGGTGGGCGTAAGTTGTTTGCGTGCCGGGCACAGTTGTCAGAACTGTCAGGGAGTCATTGGGCGTAGGCGCGTAGTAAATTATATACGTTGCTACGTCACGGCTACAGTCAGCGGTAGGCTGAGCACTCAGCGTCCAGCTGAGGTAGTTGGTATATACCTGCCCATTTACAGGGGTTGCGGGCAGATCAAAAAGCCGACTGGCTAGACTGTCGCAGTTCGTGGGTTTGAGCGTAAGCACGGGCGTACACAGCACGGGCGTCAGAGCTACACACCGCTCTTGGCTCAAATTGATGAGCGAATCATTGGGAGCAATGGCGTAAGCTCCTTTAGTCTTGATGTAGTAGCAATACGTGTTACCCTTCACCAGTGGCCTAGCCGTAGTGCCCCTATCCAGATACGTTCCGCCAGTAGTGCTGCCCGTAACCTTGGCAATTGGCACATAAGCTCCCGTGAGTCCATCGCGCCGATAAATAGTTGATGGATAACGGGAGTTATCCCACGGCACGTTATATGTCCAGTTCAGCGCAATAGTATTGGCTAATGGATCAGCAGTAGTACTTACCCGCACACTAGAAGCCGGCCCAGCTGTCTCAATTGCCACTGGCGAGTTAGCGGTGGGCAACGTGTTGCTAAAAAACTCCAGCTTGTATGTGTAAGCATTATCGGTGGTGTTGAGGTTGGTATCCACGAACACCGTATCACTAAGGTTAGTAATGGTCCGCAGGGGAGTAGCAGTGGTCGGGAACGTTGCGTTCTGACCCACGGCCCGATACAGACGATAGCCTACAGGTGGATTGAAGCTGTTAAGAGGCGCTGGCCGCGTCCACCGAACCGTGATTTGACCGTTAGTGGCATCTGTGCGGTCTACCGTAACATTTGTAAAGCGCGGAGAGCGACCTGCTAATGTGATACAGGCTTCATTGGAAGCAATGCTAGCCCCACCAGCCGGACGAGCAAACTGGACATAAATACGGTAGCAGTAATTCTTACCCCGCTCTAGGCCTAGGCCATTACGATCATCCACAAAGGTGCGGCTTCCTACTGCTACTGAGCCAATTTGAGTATACCCAGCAGAAGCTGGAATGCCCGTTTCGCAAACACCAGGTGTAAAATTGGAGGGATTTTCCTTACGGAAAATCAGAATCTGAGCACCCGGGTTCTGACAGCTATAGCTGTCCCAACTCAGTTGGGCTGTATTTCCCGAGGGAGCTACGCGCAGGTTTTGCGGCGGCGGCCCTACAACTGTGATACGCCATACGCGCTCATCAATGAGGGCTGCCCCGCAGTTATTAGCTGGTCTATCTTCAGCTTTGAATAGAATTTGATGCGGGTCCGACTGGATGTTAGAGCAGTTCGGCGTCCAAGTAAAGGTGCCACGAGCTGGAGGACCAAGCGTATTTTGCACAAAATTGGCCGGACGGGGCAGTAGCCCCCCAAAGGCACTAAGCGTGACTTGTTGGTTTTCTGGGTCGGTAGCGGTAATCAGACCTGTAACTGGGGTACCAGCAATAACACAAAGATCGGTAGGCACCGTAATGGTTGGCCGTTGGTTGGCATTGTTGCCAACCGTCACCTGCATGTCTCGGATGTATTCACCTATTAGCCTTGCTCTCGCTCCCGGAACACGGCGCCATTCTCGT
Organism: Hymenobacter wooponensis; assembly: GCF_004745865.1. GTDB lineage: Bacteria > Bacteroidota > Bacteroidia > Cytophagales > Hymenobacteraceae > Hymenobacter > Hymenobacter wooponensis. The sequence goes on from NZ_SRKZ01000001.1 coordinate 573,967, forward strand.
ACTCTAAAAGCGAAGTTATAATCACCCACTTCCAGAGGAGCATTCCATACCACTTGCCCTGTTTTAGGATCCTGATCAAATAGGGCAGCGGCCCCAGGTATGCCAGCGGGCGGACCGACATAGGGTACCTGTACTGCACTTCCTATTTCATTAGGATAAACGAAGTTTGTACTCCGTACTGGAAGAGGCGTGTTTCGATTGTTTCCGGTTTGAGCTAATACAGCAGCTACTCCACCAGGTACATATTGGCTAGGAGTTAGTTCATACGATAGAGAATCACCATCGGCATCAGAGGCAGCAGGGTTATGAAGAAACACTTGGTTTCTACTAGCTCTATCGTAGGCCGGAGCATTGAGTATTGGAGATTGATTTATCCCTAATGCGGGATCAATGGTAATTCGCGAAGAAATGTAGAAACTCTGGCCTTGCGAATTGGCCATATTCTTCACCCCAATGCTACGGTTTTCAGCTAGGAAGTGTACTGTATATTGGTTAATGGCTGGATAAGTATGTTCAAAATAAAATACTAATCGAAAGGTCGTACCATCACAACCAACGGGCGTCCTACTTGCTCTCGGGATATTCTGCGCAACAGTACCATCTCCAAAAAAAATGTCGGCATCCGTTTGCGACACATTAGTGCCGGCGCTGCTTTCATACAGCACCATCTTAAAGAAGATGCGGCGAGGGTTGCGCGCTGCAGTCGTATCTGTTTTGGCTTGAATGTCGCCAGCGCGCAAGTGTGTAGCGTGGGCCGCAGGCGTCAGTCCAAAGTAAGCCAGCACCAATACTAGTAGCACCAACCCTAGTTGGGCGGTGCGGTTAAGTAAGGGAAGCTTCATAGAATCAGAGTATTGAAAGTCAGTAGAACTTAGGAAGAGAAGGTCAGTAAAAAAGCGTCAGGAACCTAACAAAGAACCAGGCAGTTGGGTTAATATGTCGGTACTACAGATCTAACGGAGCTGGCAGTAGATAGATTCAAGATTGTTTCTTACTAACGTGAAAGGTAAGCGCAGATTGTTTCCTACCGGGTTGGACCCTACCTTTGACCAGTACAACCGACCTACCCAAACCTTTCAGTAGCTCTTATGAGTTGGATAACAAAAACCTTCTCCAGCAGCATCGGCCGCAAACTTATCATGGCTGTCACGGGCCTGTTTCTGTGCTCGTTTCTGGTGGTTCACCTGCTTATTAACCTCCAGATGCTTCGTCATGATGGCGGGGCTTCTTTTAACTTTTGGGCCGAGTTTATGGGTACCAACCCCGTAATCCGGTTCATGGAAATAGTGCTGATGCTGGGCTTGCTGGCTCACATCTACCAGGGTCTTGCCTTGGCTGTGAAGAACAAGAAAGCTCGCGGTGGTCAAGCTTATGTGGTTAACCATTCTGAGCAGAACTCACAGTGGGCTTCCCGCAATATGGCTCTACTGGGCACCCTGTTGCTCATCTTCCTGATTGTGCACCTGATGAACTTCTGGATCCGCTCCCGCTTTGATGCAATGGGTGGCCTAGCCGAAGTGCGAGTGCCTAACCTCGACCATCCCGTGGGCGACCTGTATTCTGTAGCTGCCGCCTCCTTCAAGATTCCGTGGTACGTGGCGCTGTACGCATTATCCCAGATTGCTTTGGGCTACCACCTCTGGCACGGCTTCCGCAGCGGGTTCCAAACTCTGGGTCTTAACCACCGCAAGTACACTCCTGCCATCTATCTGACGGGATATGGCTTTTCGGTAATCGTTTCTGCCTTGTTTGCTGTGATTCCCCTGGTGATGTTCTTCAGCGAGGCCTATCAGCCTCGCCCTGCTACGGGCAACACCGTAGAGCAGTCCCTTACCACGGAGCCGGCCCTTCGCTAGCCCCCCACCATTTTCATTTTAGCGCATGATACTGGATTCCAAAATTCCCGAAGGGCCCTTGGCCGAAAAGTGGGACAAGCATAAGTTCAATGTCAAGCTGGTTAACCCAGCTAACAAGCGTAAATACGACGTTATCATTGTTGGTACTGGCCTAGCTGGTGCTTCTGCGGCGGCTTCCCTAGCTGAGCTGGGCTACAACGTGAAGGCGTTCACCTACCACGATTCTCCCCGCCGGGCACACTCCATTGCTGCCCAAGGAGGTATTAATGCCGCCAAAAATTACCAGAACGACGGCGACTCAGTTTATCGTCTGTTCTACGACACCATCAAAGGCGGTGACTACCGCGCCCGCGAAGCCAACGTGTACCGTTTGGCGCAGGTATCGGTAAACATCATCGACCAATGCGTGGCTCAGGGCGTTCCTTTTGCCCGTGAGTATGGCGGACTGCTGGCTAACCGCTCATTTGGTGGTGCCCAGGTAAGCCGTACGTTCTACGCCCGCGGCCAGACCGGACAGCAGCTGTTGCTGGGAGCTTACTCGGCTCTCTCGCGTCAGGTGGCCTACGGAAAGGTGAAGCTGTACACTCGCAGTGAAATGCTGGATCTGGTAGTGGTTGACGGTCAGGCCCGTGGTATCATCACGCGTAACCTCATCACCGGTGAGATTGAGCAGCACGCTGCCCACGCCGTAGTACTAGCAACCGGTGGTTACGGCAACGTGTTCTACCTGAGCACCAATGCCAAGTACTGCAACGCCACCGCCGCATGGCGGGCACACAAGAAGGGAGCCTTCTTCGCCAACCCTTGCTTCACACAGATTCACCCCACCTGTATCCCCGTATCGGGCGACTACCAGTCGAAACTGACGCTGATGTCGGAATCGTTGCGTAATGACGGCCGTGTGTGGGTACCAGCTTCCAAAGAGACTGCCGAGCGTTTGCGCAAAGGTGAGATTCGCGTGAGCGATATCAAGGAAGAGGATCGTGACTACTTCCTGGAGCGTAAGTACCCTGCTTTCGGTAACCTGGTTCCGCGGGACGTAGCTTCGCGTAACGCTAAGCAGATGTGCGATGAGGGTCGCGGTGTAGGCGGATCTGGCCTAGCCGTATTCCTCGACTTTGCCGACGTCATCAAGCGTAATGGTGCCGAGTGGGTAAGCCAGAAGTATGGCAACCTATTCGACATGTACGCTAAGATCACCGGCGAGAACCCCTACGAGCAGCCCATGCGCATTTACCCAGCCGTGCACTACACCATGGGCGGCCTCTGGGTAGATTACAACCTGCAGACCACCATCCCCGGCCTGTACGCAACTGGCGAGTGCAACTTCTCCGACCACGGTGCCAACCGCTTGGGTGCTTCGGCCCTGATGCAGGGTCTTGCCGATGGGTATTTCGTGATTCCTTACACCATTGGAGACTACTTAGCTCAAACGGCTCCCAAACCCGTTACCACCGAGCACCCCGCCTTTAAGGAAGCTGAAGCTGAAGTGCACGCCCGCGTGCAGAAGCTGATGAGCATTAACGGTACGCGCACCCCTGCTGACTTCCACAAGGCTCTAGGCCACATCATGTGGGAGTACTGTGGCATGGCCCGAAACGCCGAAGGCTTGCAGCATGCAAAAGCAGAGATCCAGAAGCTCCGCCGCGAATTCTGGAGCGACCTGAAGCTGACTGGCACCGATCAGGAGATGAACCAGATGCTGGAAAGCGCCGGCCGCGTTGCCGACTTCCTGGAGCTTGGTGAACTCATGATTGACGACGCCTACAACCGTAACGAGAGCTGCGGTGGCCACTTCCGCGAGGAATACCAGACGCCAGAAGGTGAGGCACTGCGCGACGACGAGAACTTCACCTACGTGGCTGCTTGGCAGTTCAACGGCGAAAACCAGCCTGAAATCCTGAATAAGGAGGAGTTGCGCTTCGAAAATGTGAAGCTCACTCAGCGTAGCTACAAATAGAGACAATTACATTTTGGAAGATCGAGACACGCTAGCCGTTCTCAATATTTCAAAATGTAATTGTGCTCAGCTCAGAAGTTTAACTATTTGACAAATCGGGGCCGGATAACGGATGTGGTCAGCGACTAGCCGCCGAAGATTCTAAGCTCCAACACTCCCATAAAGCAATGGCTGGAAGTAACCCCAATGCCAAACCAATGAATCTCACCCTGAAAGTGTGGCGGCAGCGTAACCGCAACACAGCAGGCAGCATTGTGGATTACCAGGTGAAGGACATTTCTCCGGATATGTCGTTCCTGGAAATGCTCGATGTGTTAAACGAAGACTTGCTGCGCCAAGGCGAGGAGCCGGTAGCATTTGACCACGACTGCCGTGAGGGCATCTGTGGTTCTTGCAACCTCTTTATCAATGGCCGTGCGCACGGCCCCGAAGCTGGCACTACTACCTGCCAGTTGCATATGCGCAAATTCTCGGATGGCGATACCATCACCATCGAGCCCTGGCGCTCGGCGGCTTTCCCGGTAAACAAGGACCTGAGCGTAGACCGTTCGGCTTTCGACCGGATTATCCAGGCGGGCGGCTATATCTCCATTAACACCGGCGGTACTCCAGATGCCAACGAGATTCCGATTCCGAAGGATATTGCTGACCGTGCGTTCGAAGCTGCTACCTGCATTGCCTGCGGTGCCTGCGTCGCATCCTGCAAAAACTCTTCAGCCATGCTGTTTGTGTCGGCTAAGGTGAGCCAGCTGGCACTGCTGCCACAAGGCCATGTAGAGCGCAAAACCCGCGTGGAGAACATGGTAGCTCAGATGGATAAAGAAGGTTTTGGCGCCTGCTCTAACATTGGCTCCTGCGCTGCAGAATGCCCGGTAGGCATCTCTCTAGAGAATATTGCCATCATGAACCGTGAATACATCAACGCCAAGGCTACTTCCAATAACCTTGCGTAGGGTTTTCAGTTACTAGCGTAACAAAAGCGAATCGGGTAACCGGTTCGCTTTTTTATTGCACCTTTCATTAGAGTATCAAGTCGCATTATCATATGCTGGCACTAGCGTTTGATAACACGGGATACTCTTTTACTTTTTACTTACATGATAACCATTATTGCTGGTACCAACCGGCCTAACTCCCGCGCCCGTCGCATTGCCGAAGTGTATGGCTCTCTCTTAACTGAGCACAAGGCCGAATTTCAGATCCTTGATTTGACAGAGTTACCAGTTGATTTCACCACTACCGCGCTCTATCATAATACGGGTACCCACGACCACTTCAATAGCATGGTGGCTATGGCAGAAGCGGCAGATAAATTGGTGTTTATTGTTCCGGAGTACAACGCCTCTTTTCCGGGTGTACTGAAAGCATTCATTGATGGTCTCCCCTATCCCGGAGGTATTCGGGGTAAGAAAGCCGCTTTAGTAGGCCTGTCATCAGGTGGGCAAGGCGGGCTGCTTCCCATAAACCACCTGACGGACGTGCTTATGTATCTTGGCACCGCCGTACTTCCTCAGCGGGTCCGGCTACCTTTTATCGACAAGCACCTAACTACTGAAGGTTTGCTGACAGAGCCACTTTATCAGCAGTTACTACAAGAGCAAATTGTTGCACTACTTGCCTTTTGAACAATTGGTCAATACCAAACAGTTATCTTAAAGAGGACTAATGAGCAGATTGAATCATTTTGATGAGCCAGACCTATCATGCTATTCTTTATAATTAGGCGGCATAAGCGGCTTACACTGATTTGAAATGGTTGACACTCCGCTGTAACTATTTGCCTTATGACACTTCTAAAGCTCCCAATGCTTTTGCTGCTCTTGGTCGCCGCCTTAGCGTTTACTAGTTGCAGTGATACGAATAAAGAGGCTGAGCCTAGCAGCAATGCCCTTAACATCGAAGTAAGTCATGTAGTCGGCAGCGCAGCGCTCGTACTCAATTCAGCCACGCCGTACACAACACCGGCTGGAGACAATATTACGGTATCTACCTTCAAGTATTATCTCTCCAACTTCAAGCTGAGAAAACTAGACGGCACTGAGTACGTAGTTCCGGAAAGCTATTTTTTAGTAGATGAAGCGAAGGCAGCTTCTAAAACCATAACGCTAACGGGCATTCCAGCGGGTGATTACTCTGCTTTGACCTTTATGATTGGCGTGGATAGCACCCATAATGTATCGGGAGCTAAAGCTGGCGTTCTAGACCCTATTAACAATATGTTTTGGGACTGGAATACCGGATACATTTTTACAAAGCTGGAAGGCAACTCACCCCAAGCGCCCGGCAATCACGGGCTGCTGCTTCACGTGGGTGGCTTCAAAACTCCTAACAATGCTATCCGGACCGTATCGCCCTCACTCGGAGGTACAACTATTCAGATCCGGAAAGACCGCCTGCCTACTGTTCATATGCAAGCTGATGTACTACGTTTGCTCTCGGGTGCGAATACAATCCGTTTTGCGGAGGTATATAATATCATGGGCGCGGGTGCTAATGCTATGAAATTGGCCGACAATTATGCGGCGGGCATGTTTACGGTACAGCACGTGCAGGAGCGATAACGCTAGGCCATGTGGTACTTCAGCCGCCGAGTGGGCTATTGGCTTCTAGCATTATGTAGTGGCCTAGTGGTAGCCTGTACCGTCAAGAATGCCGGAAGCTATTGGCTAGCCCAGCAGATTCCCGGAACCGAGATACCGGGCAACTTCCCAGTTCCAGTTTATGCAGCCAACCAGAATCCACCTTCTGCGGAAGCATTTACATTGGGCCGCACCTTATTTTACGATGCTCGCCTGTCACGTACGGGTGAAGTGTCTTGCGGCAGCTGCCACCACCAAGCCAATGCTTTTTCAGATGCTGGTCAGCGTTACAGCCAGGGCGTACTAGGCCACATCGGTACGCGAAACACTCCCGCCCTGCAGAACTTGCGCTGGAGACGGGAGCTATTGTGGGATGGAGGCGCCAACCACATCGAAACGATGCCCCTAGCCCCCTTAGCGAACCATCTAGAAATGGGCGAAACACTGGCCAATGTAGTCCGCAAGCTCAATGCTGACCCGGTTTATAAGCAGCTCTTTGCGGACCTTTACGGCCGCCAGCCTATTGATTCATACCAGTTTCTCAGGGCACTAGCGCAGTTCACTGCTGCGCTTACCTCCGCTAATTCCCGATATGACCACTATGTGCGATGTGAAGCGGGAGGCGAGTTGACCAAAAGCGAGCTACATGGCTTGTTAGTGCTACGCAAGAGCTGTTCACCATGTCACTCAGGGGATATGTTCACGGATGAGTCGTACCGCAATAATGGCCTCAACCACACGTTCCCCCTGGACTCGGGCCGAGCGCACATTACGGGTCGAAAGTCAGATGTAGGTCGGTTCAAAGTTCCCAGCCTCCGCAACGTTACCCTCACAGCACCCTACATGCACGATGGCCGTTTTCAAACGCTGGAGGAAGTGCTGAACCATTACGATCAGGGAGTTGTCGTCTCCCCTACTCTCGATCCACTATTTCTGCAACCGACAGGTCGTCCACGGATTAGGCTTTCTGCCCAAGAAAAGACAGACCTGCTAGCATTCCTCAGCGCGCTGACGGACGAATCCTTTTTGCAAGATGAGCGTCTGGCGGACCCAAGCACTACTCACCTTGAAGCTCGGCCATTGGCGGCTGGCATTTCCTCCCACAAATCAGTACCTTACTAATGTTCTAGGCCTTCTCCCTATGCCTTTTTACTTACACCTTCGTTTAACTGCTTTCTGGTGCTTCTGCCTATTACTGGCTAGCTGTGGAGGGAAAGGCGAAACTGAAGAAACTGGTGAGAACCCCTATGTCACTACCCCCTATCAGCTAGTGCTGCCTAGTAATCTGCCTCAAAACGTAGGTATACCGGCTAATAACCCACTTACAGTGGAGGGAGTGGGCTTGGGCCGCATGCTATTTTATGAGCCTCGGTTGTCACGCACGGGTACACAGTCATGCGGTAGTTGTCATCAACAGAGCAAAGCCTTTACCGATGGTTTGACAAAATCCATTGGGGTTGATGGCCTAGCCCACTCGCGCAATACTATGTCGCTGGCCAACGTGCTTTGGGAGACGACACTTAATTGGGATGGGGCAGCCACCAGCTTAGAGCAGCAGGCGCGCATTCCTATTGAAAATCCCGTAGAAATGCATCAGCTCCTTACTGACGGAGTTAGAAAGTTACAGCAGAGCGAGCTGTATCCGCCTCTTTTTCAGAAGGCATTTGGCACAAGCACTATCACTGAGGATAACGTTTTGAAGGCATTAGCGCAGTTTGAGCGCACCCTTATTTCTGCTAATTCTCGCTACGACCTGTATCTGCGCAAGACCGGTTCTCTCACCCCAACAGAGCGACAAGGCGCAGCCTTGTTCAACAACCATCCCGGTGAAGTTGGTGGGGTGTTTATCCGGGGAGGAGCTTGTCACCATTGTCATTTCAGCGAGACTGGACTATTCTCATCGCCTGATTTCTTCAACAATGGCCTCGACGTTAGCTTTCAGGATGCCGGCCGTGGAGGAGTAACCGGCCTAGCCTCCGACCGAGGGAAGTTTAAGGCTCCTACCCTACGTAATATTGCCCTCACAGCACCCTACATGCACGATGGTCGTTTCAAGACGTTGGAAGAAGTGCTGGATCATTACAACGAGCACGTCCAGACTACTAGTGCTTTCGTTGATCCCAACGTGTTGTTATCAAACACTACCAACGGCACCCGTCTCGACCTTACAGTCACTGAAAAGAACCAGCTTCTAGCTTTCCTACGAACCTTGACAGATTCCTCATTCGTCACAGATAAGAGGTTTTCAGATCCCTTCAAACCATAACTGGCAAGGTAGCTTTAGTATAGTTGGTAACTAGTCGGCTATTGTTCGGCTAGCTTGCCCTTAACGGCGTATATTTATCAACTTATGTATAAACGCCAGCTTTTCATTGTTGCTCTTATCTGCCTAGTAATGGCTAGTTGCAATACGGTAGCGCCACACACAGAGTCGCGCGGCCGTACCCTCAGCCCCGACCGCGAATTTGGAGAGCCCGCTCGGTTATCTACCGATTCTACGGAGAGTGTTGTACCTGACTCTTTGCGGGCTCAGCCGTGAAGAAAGTCAGCTGTGTGGGATTGTAAAGCCTCCACCTGATTTAATATAATGTGCTGTAATTCAGCCACAGCTTATAAATAGAAAAGCCCCTGTATTGACTACAGGGGCTTTTTGACTAAGATATCGACTTTTTTAGTCGACGTTGTCGTGGAGGAAGCGGTTGTCGCCTAGTAGCTCGTTATCGTCCGATAGGTTAAATCGGCTGATGTTCTGCTCTGAAGAAGGAACAACGTTTTCAAGTTTTACCTGGCGGCGCAAGTAGGCCGGAGTATCGAGTTGGTCCTTGATGGCATCGTTAGTGAGGCCATTGCTGAGTTCCTGCAGACGACGACGACGCTCTTCAGCCCGTGCATCTAGCGATGGACGGCTCAGAGAGTGCTGTACCGTTGTAGGGGCTGCCGCCTGAGGCGCTGGCTGCTGATACAGTACCGGGTCAGGCGCTGGCGCTGAAGGTGCCGAGACTACGGGTGGAACATAGCCAACTGGAGCTGGCGAAGTTTCTAAATCAAACTTTACCGGCTGAGGCTCAGGCGCAGCTGGTACAGGAGGCATACCGAACGTGGGAATGGCAGGGGCTGTTGGAGCCTCCTGACGATCCTTATCGAACAGGTTGATTTGCGGATCTGGCGCAGAAGGAGCAGCCGACTCTGACCCACGTGGCACTACAGATGTGATATTATGCGCCTCCCGTGCAAAGCCGGTAGCAATAACTGTCACCCGAATGCTCTGACCCAGGGTAGGATCGATACCATGCCCGAAGATTACTTCTGCGTTCTGACCGGCCTTGTCCTGGATGTACTCCGTTATCTCCGTGAGTTCATCCATCTCAAGCTCGGCCTGGTCACCCGACATGATGCTAAGCAGAATTTTCTGTGCACCATGGATGTCCGTATTGTTCAGCAGCGGAGAAGCCAATGCCTCCTCAGCGGCACGCTGAGCGCGGTTCTCACCTTCCGTGATGCTGCTTCCCATTACGGCAGCACCAGAGTCCTTCATAACCGTTTTCACGTCTTCAAAGTCGACGTTTACATCGGCCGTTACAGTAATGATTTCGGCAATGGACTTGGCCGCCGTGCTCAGCACGTTATCCGCCTTGGCGAAGGCTGATCGGATGGGCAGGTTGCCGTAAATCTCGCGCAGCTTGTCGTTGAGGATTACCAGTACCGTGTCGCAGTTGTCGCTCAGCTCCTTGATGCCATGCTCCGCCTGCTGGCGCTTCTTCTTTCCCTCGAACATGAAGGGCGCCGTTACGATGCCCACCGTGAGGATGCCCAATTCCTTAGCCACTTTAGCAATGACCGGAGCAGCACCTGTACCGGTGCCTCCGCCCATGCCGGCCGTGATGAACACCATTTTGGTGCCGTTGCTGAGCAACTCCCGGATTTGCTCGCGGCTTTCAATGGCCGCCTGCTTACCGCGCTCAGGGTTGGCCCCCGCTCCTAGCCCTTCGGTTAGGTCGGCGCCGATCTGGAGGCGATTGGGGACAGTAGAAGAAGCCAGGGCCTGCTTGTCCGTATTACAAATCACGAACTCCACGTCCTTGATGCCTTGGCTGAACATATGGTTGACGGCGTTAGAGCCGCCTCCCCCTACGCCAATCACCTTTATGATGGACCTGGACTGGGCCGGAATATCAAATGTAAAATTCATGAGTTAAGATCTTAGGGTCTTGGGGACTTGAGGTCTTGGCTAATGGGTACTTGCAGCTTGGTCAACTTCATCATTCCAACGAAACAGCCAAGACCCCAAGTCCCTAAGACCCCCATCACCTAATATTGCTTGTCGTCGAAATCATCAATCAGCAAGCCTTTTGTGCGGCTGATGATATCTTGGAAGAATTTGCCAGCTCCCGACGACTTTTTAGGAGCTTCAGGCTGTGCAGGAGTTTGGGCCGGCTGCTGAGCTACTGGCTGAGGCGCTGGCACTGCTGCGGGACGAGGCTCCGGCGCGGCCGGACGGTGGTACACCTGCTGCTCCGGCTCCTCAAAGCCACGCTGAGCCAACCGGTCGTCGAGCGAACGATAGCCTGCCAGCACAAGACCCACCGTAGTAGCGTACATTGGAGACTTCACGGCCTCAATTCGGCTCTTACCCAAGTGCTCATTGGGGTAACCGATACGGGTATCCATGCCGGTTACATATTCGGTAAGCTGCACTAGATTTTGCAGTTGGGAACCGCCACCCGTCAGCACAATGCCAGCGGCTAGCTTATCCTGGAAGCCAAGGCGCTGAATTTCGGCGTATACCAACTCCACAATCTCCTCCATGCGAGCCTCAATGATGTAGGCCAGGTTCTTGAGAGAAATTTCCTTGGGAGCCCGGTCGCGTAGGCCAGGGATGCTTACGATTTCATATTCGCTAGCTTCTTCAGCAATAGCTTTACCAAACTTCACCTTTAACTGCTCAGCTTGGTTTTGCATCACCAAGCAGCCCTGCTTGATATCAGAAGTTACGATGTTGCCACCGAAAGGCAGCACAGCCGCATGACGGATAATACCGTCTTTGAAGATGGCCAGGTCAGTAGTGCCACCGCCAATATCAATGAGGGCTACGCCAGCTTCTTTCTCCTCGTCGCTCAGCACCGACATAGAAGAAGCCAAAGGCTCCAGAATCAGGTTATCGATTTCTAGGCCAGCCTTGGTAACGCACTTATTGATGTTATTGATAGCAGTGCTCTGGGCCGTGATGATGTGGAAGTTGCCCTCCAGGCGTACTCCCGACATCCCCACTGGGTCCATAATACCTTCTTCGTAATCCACCTTGTAGTCCTGGGGCATTACGTGAATGATCTCGGAGCCGGGCGGCGTCACCAAGCGATACATATCGTTGGTCAAGCGGTTCACGTCATCGAGGGTAATCTCGTTGTCGGAAGAGGCACGCGTGATGCTGCCGTTGTGCTGCAGGCTGCGAATATGCTGGCCGGCAATGCCCACGTTCACGACGCCAATGTTGATACCGGACTGCTCTTCTGCCTGGCGGATAGCTTTCTTGATGGCATCAACCGTCTTGTCAATGTTCGACACGATACCGCGCACCACGCCCTCCGACACAGCTTTCCCCATGCCAAGAATTTCTAGCTTGCCAAATTCGTTTTTGCGCCCTACTAGAGCGCAGATTTTGGTGGTGCCGATGTCAAGGCCGACTACAATTTTATCGTTTTGCATGAGAAGGGAGGGCGAGAGTTGGGGTTGCGTGCAGGTAGGTTGTGGCCAAAAAAGTGCGTTTTTCGGCTATTTATGCAGATATAGTTATTCACAAATGATCTGGTCCTTGTACTCCACGTTGACGCGGTGGTACGTGTCCCAGCCAAGAACAGGAGGAATTTGACGGTAAAATACCATCAGTTTCGCAAATTTTTCCGAAATATTCTCAGGAAAGCCAAATTCTACTCGCTGATCTCCCACCTGCTGAGTGAAAGAGAGCTTGCCATTAGGACTAATGAACACTTCGGCTACTTGAGCTCGCCAGAAAGGCTTCTCGTCAATATAGCGTAGAAACTCGAGGTATTGTGCGCCGGTTGAATCCTGGAAAAAAGCCGCGGTGAGAGGCTGCCCCCCTAAGCGCGCAATTGGGACAACGCGAGCAGTAAACAGAGGCGAAAGCGGTAGTTTTTCACCAGCGGCATCCAGATAGAAATCCAGACGTGAGTCGGCGTGTACCAAGCGAGCAATGGGCCGGTTCTGACGAACATCGGCGTGCAGGTTGCCGGACAAGTCGCGGTACACCTGCGCATCTTTCACGAAGCTGTGAGCTTTCAGACGTGCTTCCAGCGCCTTCAAATTCAGCTCCGCCGGATCAGTACCTTCTAGCCGGTCGCGGCCCTGGCGAGTGAGCAGGCTAGTTACCTCCCGCTCACTGATAAAGAAGTTGTTGAACTCATTGCTGATGCGCACAATGACACCTCCTACCGGCCGATGGGCCTGCCGAACGCCAGCAAATACCCCAAGCCCGCCTAGTAGAACCAGGCAAGCAGTGGCAAATAGCAGATGGTTGGCTTTACGCTTCAGCTCCATTCCAGCGAATATTCAAAATATTCCTTAAACGAGGAACAAGTTGATCAATATCTCCTGCTCCTACGGTAGCTAATACGTCAAAATTCGTATCAGTTTCGGCATTTGTCAAAATTTCTTCCCGCGTCTGTATCGATTTTACAGGTGCAGTTATTTGGGACAAAATCAATTCTGAAGTTACCCCAGGCATTGGAAGCTCCCGAGCGGGATAGATATCCATCAGCACTACTTCATCAGCAAGACTCAGACTTTCAGCGAATCCGGGCGCAAAGTCGCGGGTTCGGGAAAACAAGTGAGGCTGAAAAATCACGCGCAATTTCCGGCCCGGATACAGCGCCCGCATGGAACGAAGGAAAGCCTCAATTTCGCGTGGATGATGTGCATAATCATCCACATAAACGCGGTCGGGATGGGTAGCGCCGGCAGTTAGAATAAATTCAAAGCGTCGCTTTACACCCCGATAAGCGGCTACTGCCGCTTGCAGTTGCTCGGGGTTCAGCCCATATAACTGGCCTACGCAGGCGGCCGCCAACATGTTTTCCACATTGTGGTAACCAGGCACGGCCAACTCCAGGCTACTCACGGTACCTTGTGGGCCGTGCATGCTAAATTGAAACTGATGGCCCTGGGCCGTGATGTTGTCAGCGTACAGTTCTGGCCCCTGCTCTGGAGAGAGCCCGTAACGAATGACGCGTACGCCGGCTGGTACCGCCTGTGCTACGCTGGGGTCAGCGGTGTGGTTGAGGATAAGCGTACCCCCGGGCTTGATCTGGCCTACAAACTGGCGGAACGATTCTACCAGCGCTTCCTTATCCCCATAGATATCGAGGTGGTCGGCATCGGTGCTGGTTACAATGGCTACGTCGGGGTAAAGTGTTAGGAAGCTACGGTCGTACTCATCGGCCTCTACTACTACCGGCACCAACTCAGAGGTTAGCGGTGGGTTGCTAGATGCCAGCTCCTGCGCTGTAGGCGGCAGGAGTAAATTGGAGCCTAGGTTCAAGGAAATTCCGCCCAGGAAAGCGGCGCTGGGCACTCCGGCATGATGAAGCAAGTGCGCCACCATGCTGCTGGTAGTAGTTTTACCGTGCGTGCCAGCTACAGCAATAGTGGGTCGGCCTTGGGTAAGCAGGCCTAGCACCTGACTGCGCTTCCGAATATCATAGCCTTGCTCCCGCAGCCACGCCCATTCCTGATGGTCTTTGGGGATAGCGGGTGTGAGTACCACAAGCGTTTGCGCACGGTTTTCCCGCACCTGAGCCGGAATATTGGCTACAGCATCTTGGTAGTGCACAACGATACCTTCGGCGGCCAAGGCCTCGGTTAGCGGCGTGGGTGTTTTGTCGTATCCGCTCACGGCATGGCCGTTGGCTTTGAACCAGCGCGCCAGTGCCGACATGCCGATGCCGCCAATGCCCAAAAAGTAGACGTAGGGAGTTGCTGCGACTGGGTTCATTAGTGTTCCATGAGGGCAAGAAGTTCATCCACGATGGTTGCCGTGGCATCGGGGCGGGCCAGAGCCCGGATATTAGTTGCGAGGCGCTGCTGCTGGGCGGTATCCTGCAAGAGGCCTAGCGCTTCGTTATATAAGCGGGCTCCAGCCTCGGCATCAGGCACGAGCAGCGCTGCTTGCCGCGAGGATAGCGCTAGTGCGTTCTTGGTCTGGTGATCTTCAGCCACATTAGGTGAGGGTACCAGGATGCTGGGCTTGCCCGTGAGGCATAGTTCCGACACCGACAGAGCACCGGCCCGGCTCACTACCACGTCGGCGGCGGCGTAGGCCAGATCCATTCGCCGCACAAACTCCAGTGCGTGTAAGTTATTAGGAGCGTAGGGAGCAGCTTGTTTTTCCGCTTCCGGGAAGTAGAGCTTGCCGGTTTGCCAGAGCAGTTGCACCCCTGCCTCGCGCAAACGCGGTAGCGCGGCGGCGGTGGCCTGATTGAGCGTACGAGCGCCCAAGCTGCCCCCGATTACCAGCAGCACCGGCTTATCTGGCTTTAGACCAAAGAATTGTAAGGCTTCTTCCCGCTGACCGCTGGCAATTTCGCTGCGCACGGGGTTGCCAGTTAGCACCAGCTTATCGGCGGGGAAAAAGCTTTGCATGCCTTCGTAGGCCACACAAATACGCTGTACCCGGCGGGCTAGCAGTTTATTTACTAACCCAGCGTAAGAGTTTTGCTCCTGAATAAGGGCCGGAATACCGCGCGAGGTGGCGGCTAAGAGCACTGGCGCAGAAGCATACCCTCCCACTCCTACCACGGCATCGGGCCGAAATTTCTCAATTAACTTACCTGCTTTCCGCACGGCGCGCATCACCTTAATTGGGAAAAGCAGGTTCTCTGGTGTGAGGCGGCGCTGTAGGCCACTGATATCCAGCCCAACAATTTCGTAGCCCGCTTCGGGTACGCGCGTCATCTCCATGCGGCCATTAGCCCCCACGAACAGAATTTCAGCGTTGGGCTGACGGCGTCGCAGTTCGTTGGCAATGGCTACGGCGGGGAAAATATGTCCGCCGGTGCCGCCACCACTAATGATGATGCGGTAAGGGGCTGGAGCGGATGTAGACTTGGATGTGGGCATTCAGTAGAAAGGACAGTAGTGCGCTACACGCGAGGCGTAGCGCCTTTCGGAAGCAGGTGTAGTTAGGCGTATGACGATACGCGGGGAATCCGGGCGGTATCATCCGGCTCGCCCACCATAGGACGGATTTCCCGCTCCCCACGGCTCACGGCCAGAATAATGCCGATGCTGATACCCGTAAAAATCAGGGAAGTGCCACCCATACTGAGCAATGGCAGCGGTAGGCCAGTAATGGGCCCTAGGCCTACGGCTACTCCCATGTTGACCATCGCCTGTAAGACCAGACTAAAACTCAGCCCCGCCGACAGTAGTCCTCCAAAGGCACCGTAACTGTTCATTACCGTTTTGAGCCCTCGGTACAGGAAGGCCAGGTATAGAAACAGCACGACTACCCCCCCAAACAGGCCGTATTCCTCAATGATGATGGCATAGATAAAGTCGGAGTATGGGTGAGGCATGATGTTGCGCTCTGTGCTCTTGCCTGGCCCTTTGCCAAAAATGCCCCCCGTAGCCTCAGCAATGTAGGCGTGCTCCAGCTGGAACGGCACTGGCTTGCTCTTATCCGTGAAGCTTTCCAAGCGCGAGAGTACTGTTTTATAGCGCTGACCGGCCGTTAGGCCTATTCCGCCAACCAATACCCCAATGGCAACCATTACGGCCATCTGCTTCAGGGGCACGCGGCCAATGAACATAAGCAGCAGGCAAGTAGCAAACAGCAGCAGCGCCGTGGAAGCGTTCGACAGAATAATCAGACCACAGATAATCCCAACCCACAGCATTACCGGCAGCAGCGTCGTTTTGAAGTCATCCACGTGCTGTTGGCGCCGACTTAGCATAGAGGCCAGGTGCGAAATCAGGGCGAGCTTGGCTAAGTCGGATGGCTGAAAAGTTTGGTTGATAACTGGAATCGTTAGCCAGCGCGACGCTCCATTTACCGAAGGGCCCAGCATATAGGTAAACAACAGCAGCGGCACCGATAGCAGCAGAGCATACAATGAAAGCCGCGAGTAGTAACGATAATCGATGCGGTGCGCCAACCACATGAAGGCTAGGCCAAAGAAAATCAGGCCGGTATGTTTCAGGAGGTAGTATTCTGTATTACCTCCTTGCTGTTTGTAGGCCAGGGTACCCGTAGAAGAGTACACTACTGCAATACTGATAAAGGAGAACAGCAATACAATTCCCCACAGAATGGGGTCGCCCTTCAGATTTTGCCGTAGCCAGTTGGTTATCGGTTCCATATCGTCGTACAGAGTAAAAAAGAGGGTGAGTACTGAAACGATTTACTATGCGTGTGAAAGCTAGGGTGCGCGGGAAGTAAGCTAGCGCACTGGCCTAGGCCTCCATTAATTTCTCTACCTGTTCAATGAATTGCTGACCGCGGTCTTCGTAGTTGCGAAACAAATCGAAGCTGGCGCAGGCCGGCGACAACAGCACCACATCACCTTCCGAGGCTAGCTCGGCGGCCCGGCGCACGGCGGCTTCCATGCTCCGGGTTTCTTCCAGATGCGGTACTACGGAACCGAAGGAAGCTTTCAGCTTTTCATTGTCTACCCCCAGGCAAATCAAGGCCTTCACGCGGGCTTGTACCAACGGAACCAAGGTGCCATAGTCATTGCCTTTGTCGGTGCCACCGGCTATCCACACGATAGGCTGCCGAATACCATCCAATGCAAACCAGGCGGCCTCCACGTTAGTGGCTTTGCTATCATTGATGAAACGGGCACCATGCACCTCGCCCACGGGCTGCAAGCGGTGCTCGGCGTTTCGGAAGGTAGCCAAGGCGGCCTCAATCTGTGGCTTGGTGATACCCGCCACCCGGGCAGCCAGCACGGCCGCCATAGTGTTCTGCCGATTGTGCTGCCCAATAAGCGGAGACGCCGAAGTGCTTATCTTTTCTGTCTTGCTATAGTAACCCGGCTCTAGATCTACGCATATTTCCTCTTCAGAGGAATAATAGGCTGCCAACTGGTAATCGGGGCGCTCATGGAGGCTGAACGGCATCTGTTTTACCGTTCGGAATGCGGCCTGGAAATGCCGTTGAATCATTTCATCATCGGCATTATAGATGAAATACCCCGAGCTGTCTTGGTTGCGCATGATGCGGAGCTTGGCCAGGGCATATTGCTCCATAGAGTACCCGTACCGGTCGAGATGATCGGGGGTGATGTTGAGCAGCACCGAAATCCAGGGCCGGAACTCATAAGTATCGTCCAGCTGAAAGCTGCTCAGCTCCACTACGTAGTAGTCGTGCTTGTCTTCAATAACCTGCTCGGCTAGGCTAAACCCTACGTTACCGGCTAGGCCTACTTTGAACCCGGCTTCTTTCAGCAGGTGGTAAGTAAGCAGCGTGGTAGTGGTTTTGCCGTTGGTGCCCGTAATGCAGATACACTTGGCTTTGGTATAGCGGCCCGCTAGCTCTATCTCAGAGATAATGGGAATGTTTCGCTCCCGAAGGGCCTGAATAACGGCTACTTTCTCCGGGATGCCGGGGCTTTTCACTACCTCATCCGCCAGCAGCAATTCGTCCATGCTGTGCTGGTTTTCCTCAAAGCGAATTCCCGCGTCCGTCAGCTTATCCTTGTAGATCTGCTGGATGGGTCCCCGGTCCGAGACGAACACGCTATGCCCTTTAGCCTGGGCCAGTAGCGCAGCCCCTACCCCACTTTCAGCAGCTCCTAGAATTACAATTTTAGCCATAGGAAGAAAACGCTTAGAACTTAGAGGATGATAGGTGCCATGAAGTGCGGAGAGAAGTTGCGTCTAAGTTCTAAGCACTACCTTCTCCAGTTTAGTTGACTAGCGAAGTTTCAAGGTCACCAGGGTAAGTACTGCTAGCATGATGCCCACAATCCAGAAGCGCGACACGATTTTGGACTCGTGGTATCCGAGCTTCTGATAGTGGTGGTGCAGGGGCGACATACGTAGGAGGCGGCGGCCTTCGCCGTACTTGCGCTTGGTGTATTTGAAATAGCTGACCTGTACCATTACCGAGAGATTTTCCACTAGGAACACCCCGCACAGCACCGGAATCAGCAGCTCTTTACGTACAATAATGGCCAGCACGGCAATAATGCCACCGATGGCCAGGGAGCCCGTATCGCCCATGAAAACCTGCGCCGGATACGAGTTGTACCACAGAAAGCCCACGCAAGCCCCCACGAAAGCGGTACAGAAAATTACCAGCTCGCCGGAGTTCGGGATAAACATCACGTCCAAGTAGTCGGCCAGCAGCGCGTTACCACTCACGAAGCAAAAGATAGCCAGCGTGATACCGATGATAGCCGAGGTACCAGCGGCTAGGCCATCTAGCCCATCGGTAATGTTGGCGCCATTGCTAACGGCGGTAATGATGAGGATGACAATGGGAATGTAGAAGAAGGCGTAGTACTCGTTGAAGAAGTCGCCGGCGGTAGCGAACAGGTCACCATAGTTGAGCTCGTTGTTCTTCAGGAAGGGCACTGTGGTAATCATCAGCTTCACATCCTGATACACGCCGCTAGCATCTACCGCCGAGAAGGACCCATTGGCCAATGCGTACTGGCGTACGGTTACGTCGTTGGAGAAGAAAAGCACCCAACCTACCGTGATACCTAGGCCTACCTGGCCTAGCACCTTGAAGCGGCCAGCTAAGCCTTCTTTGTCCTTCTTAACTACTTTGATGTAGTCATCAACGAAGCCGATAATACCGAGCCACACGGTGCTCAACAGCATCAGCACGATGTAGATATTGTCGAGCTTGGCAAACAGCAGCACCGGCACCAGAATCGCCAGCAGAATAATCAGGCCGCCCATGGTGGGAGTGCCCTTTTTCTCCATCTGGCCCTGCAGGCCTAGGTCGCGTACGGTTTCCCCGATTTGCAGCATTTGGAGCTTCCGAATTAGGGGCTTACCAAAGAACTGCGCAATAATGAGGGAGGTAACCACGGCTAGCGCCGCTCGAAACGAAATGTATTGGAATACACCCGCGCCCGGCAGGTGATGAACTTTGTAGAGATAGTTGAAGAGGTAATAGAGCATGGGCGCGAGGGTCAGCAGGTAGGAGTCAGGAGTATTCCAAGCTGCAAAGGTTCGGGTTTTTAGCTTGAGGTCAAATGTTGTGTTTTCGCAGATTTTGGACTATTCAGCGCCAACTAGTATTTCTATCACTTACCCAGCAAGTTGAACATCTCAACCAGTACCCGTTTGTCGTCGAAATCGGAGCGGACGCCCTTGATTTCCTGGTAGGCCTCGTGGCCTTTGCCGGCTACCAGCACAATGTCGCCGGGCTGGGCCAGCGCTACGGCCGTTTTAATGGCTTCGCGGCGGTCTGGAATAGTTAGCACCTTCCCCTGGTCAGTGGCAGGCACCCCGGCCTGCATCTGCTGCAGAATATCGTTGGGGTCCTCAAAGCGGGGATTGTCGGAGGTCAGCACTGCCCGGTTGGAGAGTTGGCTGGCTAGCCGCGCCATGATGGGCCGCTTGGCACCGTCGCGGTTGCCGCCGCAACCTACCACCGTAATTACCTGCTGGCTGGGCTGGCGAATTTCGGCAATGGTTTGCAGGACATTTTCCAGCGCGTCGGGCGTGTGGGCGTAGTCTACGATACCGGTAATGCGGGTCTTCTCGGCCAATACTGGCTCAAAGCGGCCGGGTGCAGAAGTAAGGCCCGAGAGTACCGTCAGTACTTCCGTGGGCTCCTCCCCTAGCAGCACCGCCGCACCATAAATGGCTAGCAGGTTGTAGGCATTAAATACGCCGATCAAACGGAACTGCGCTTCCCGGCCATCTACCTCAAGGTGTAGGCCATGCACGGCGTTTTCGATCAGCTTGCCCCGGAAAGTAGCCGACCCACGCATAGAGTACGACTCCCGGCGGCCCACTACGTTTTGTAGCATCACGGGGCCACGCTTATCGTCGGCGTTGGTTAGGGCAAAAGCCGACTTCGGCAACATATCAAAGAAGCCTTTCTTGGCTTTCAGGTACGCATCGAAAGTGCCGTGGTAGTCGAGGTGGTCGTGGGTGAGGTTGGTAAATACCCCGCCCGCGAACTGTAGGCCAGTCACGCGGTGCTGCACCACGGCATGAGAGCTTACCTCCATAAACACGTGCGTACAGCTAGCCTGCACCATGCGCGCCAGCAGCTCATTCAGCCGAATGGCATCGGGTGTGGTGTGCGTAGCCGGAATTACTTGCTCATCAACCTGATTCTGCACCGTGCTCAGCAGGCCACAGTGGTAGCCCAACTCCCGAAACAGCTTGTGCAACATGGTGGCGCAGGTAGTCTTACCATTCGTCCCCGTGATACCCACCAACTGGAGCTTCCGAGAGGGGTGCCCATAGAACTCAGCGGCCATATAGGCCATAGCTTCGGCACTATCCTTCACCTGCACGTAGGCCGTGGCGGGGTTCAGGTCAGCGGGAAGATCTTCGCAGACAATGACTGCGGCACCCATTTCCACCGCTTTCGGGATAAACTGATGACCATCGTTGGCCGTGCCGCGCAAGGCGAAAAACACCATACCCGGCCCAGCTTGGCGGGAGTCCAGCGTTAGGCCAGTTACCGGCACATCGGTAGGGCCCATTTGCGCCGTTACACTCACAGCCGTGAGAAGAGAAGCAAGAGAAGTTGACTGATTCAAGATGTAGTTCTAAGGGCTAGCGCGATACACGCGGGTATAACAAGTGGCCTACTGTGGCCTAGAGCTAGGCGCGGGGTTTCGGCTTCGTTTTGGCAACAGCCGCCGCCTTGCCAGGGGAAGAAACCTTGGGCTTCGCTGCTGGGGCTACGGGTTTAGGTACTACCGTCGGTTCCTCATCCAGGGCACTGGCATCTGACCTTACCTTACGGCCTTCAGCCAGTGTGGGCATGCCAGTAGTAGGGGGCAGCGCAGGCACTGGTACCATGGGCTGTCCACCAATCGGCTCCATTTGCAGTACTACCATGGTGCCGCGGCGCACAGGGCTCCCGGCAGCAATTGACTGCGCTTTCACCCGACCCGTACCCACTGTCCGGACGCGTAGGCCACGATTCTCGAGTAAGAAGAGAGCATCACGCAAGGTCATGCCCGCTACATTGGGCACCCGGCCGGGGCGCACAGCCATTGGCTTTAAGCTAAGCTTATCGGCGTTAGAGTCGGCTAGCGTCCGCACCCAGTCGTCGGCGTTGGTGGCCCCTTCGTGGGTGACACCCAGTTGGCTAAACACCATAGTCAACTCGTCCTGCATGCCTACCTGCACAAATGGCACCCTCGACTTGGTAGATGAAGGTGCACGAGCCAGCAGAGGCCGCAGGCTTGCGGCATCGCGGGCCATGGCTTTGTCGGCCACTTCGCGGAAAACCGGCGCCGCCACTTCAGCCCCCGACCAGCCACGTCGCTTAGGAGAGTCCACCACTACGATGCAGCTATACTTAGGCTGATCGGCGGGGAAGTAGCCGCAGAAGCTGGTAGAGTACATGCGGGTGTAGGCGCCGTTCTTGAATTTCCAGGCAGTGCCAGTTTTACCCGCAATGCCGTAGTCGTTGGTTCGGATGCCCCGAGCAGTTCCTTCATTTACTACGCCCTCCATCATGGCTCGCACCTTCTCCAGGGTTTCGTCGGAGCAGATTTTGGGATTTAGCACCACGGGCTCAAAACGCTCAACTACGTTATCAGCCTGCTTTACTTCTTTTACGATCATGGGCTGCACTTTCACGCCACCATTGGCCACGGCATTGTAGAAAGCCAAAGTTTGTAAAGGCGCCAGCTTCAGTTCGTAGCCGATGCACATGGTTGTGAGCGAAGTGCGGCTCCAGCTTCGGTCGTGAGGGTCTTTCACGTACGGCCGAGCTTCACCAGCCATCTGGAAGCCCAAGGGCTTATCGAGGCCGAAGCGCTTGAGGTAGTCGGTGTACTTATCGGGGTTTTTGCTGAACTGCCGATCTACGAGCACAGCTACTCCGATGTTGGACGACTTCTCGAATACTTGCTTAATGGTGATCCAGCCATTGGCGTGGGTGTCGGTTTTCACAGCCCCCCCGATACGCATGGCGCCGGTTTTGCCGGTATTCACGGAGTCTTCCAACGTCAGGTCGGGGTTTTCCTCCAACACGGCCATCAACGAAGCCAGCTTGAACGTCGAACCTGGCTCGGTCCGGCCCTGGTCGGCAATAGCGTAGTTATAATCCTCGCGGTACACGCCATCGGCGGCGCGGCCCAGGTTGGCAACGGCCTTGATTTCGCCGGTTTTTACTTCCATTAGAATTACGGTGCCGTACTGGGCATCGTTATCCACCAGCGCCTTATACAAGGCGTTTTCAGCCACGTCCTGGAGATTAATATCCAGGGTAGTTTTGATATCGTAGCCGGGCTGAGGCTTTACTTCGGTACCGTCGTAAATGGGCTTGTTGCCGCCGGGCAGGCGCTCAAACAGGGCTTCCCCATCTTTGCCAGCCAAATGACGGTTGAAGGTAAACTCTAGGCCTGCTCCGTTCTTGTCTTCGTTTACGAAGCCAATGGTGCGCTGCGCCAAACCGCCAAAGGGCCGGAAGCGCTTATCTACTTTCTCGAAGATTACGCCGCCTTTGTTCTTGCCTTCCCGGAAAATGGGCCACTGCGCCAACTCCTTCTTTTCCTGAAAGTTAATCTGACGGGAATTCAGGCGAATGTACCGCACGTGGGCCTTGGGATTCTTAGCGTTTTTGAGCCGACGCAAATATTCCTGCGGGCTTCGGTCGCCGAAGAACCTCGACAGCAGTAAGGCCAGCGAGTCTTTCTTCTCCTTGAAGAGCGCATCGCTCACCACTGAAGGATCCCAAGCTATCCGGTAAAACGGCAGCGAGGTAGCCATGATGCTGCGCCCATCAGAAGCGAAGATGTTGCCCCGGGTGGCGAAAACCGGCTGGTACACAATGCGGCGCTCCTGCTCCAGGGCTTTCCAGCGGGCACCTTCTTTAAACTGAATTTGCGAAACCTTCCAGACGATGGCGCACGAGAACAGGCAAACGCCTAAGAATGCCAGCCGAATGCGGGTAACAATGCTTTTTTTAACGTTTCCTTTCATTACTGCGGGGGGCTGAACGATTGGAAGATGATTCGGTAGTGGGAACGGGGTTGCCGTTTACATCTAGGCCTATTGGCATCGGCGGCGCGGCTTCCGCCACGGAGTCGTCGGCGGGCAGCGTGAGAGCCGCCGCCCGACGGATTGAATCGGCCTTGGCGCGGGCCGACATAGCCGAAACGGAGTCAGCAGTCAGCAGAGGTACTTCCTCCAGCTTGGCCTCATCGAGACGGCCAGCGGGCACAGTAATGCGGAATGGGGGCGACGAGCTTTCTACCAAGCCGTAGGCTGCTACTTTACGAGCCACCTCGCTCTGCTTGCTGGCTTCCATGTAGTCCGAGGACAGGGTGGTGTAATCGGCGCGCAGATCTTCCGTTTCGAGCTTAAGCTTTTGAATGCTGCGGTTCATGCGGGTGGCGTAGTGGGTGTTACCGATGTACACCAGCGTCAGGAACATGATAAACAGCAAGTGCGGCAGGTAGCGTACTGGTAGGCCTTCCTGAAAAAAGCCATCTACGCGGGTCAGGCGCTCTAGCAGCGTAAATACACTCCAGGTACTACGCGACCGGGGAGGCTGCGCAGCAGCAGGCCTAGGCGCCCGAGGGGTGGGCTTCGGCGCGGGGGTCGGCTCAGGCGTGTGCACCGGTTCAGGCACCACCGTTTCCACCGCCTGGCGGGGTGCGTTGGTGCGCGGCTGACTAGCGACGGGTTTGAGTGTATTGGTTGCCACTGGCTTGTTCTATTAGATGGTACCTGCGGAGGAGGCCGAAATGCGCACGCTGCATGTGAGCTATTCTTTCTTTACCGCTACCCTCAGCTTAGCGCTACGGGCTCGTGGGTTTAGGGCTACCTCTTCCGCTGAGGCTTCCACGGGTTTGCGCGTGAGTACCTCAAAGGGAGTGTTGGTGTGGCCGAACAGGTTTTTCTCGGCTTCGCCGAAGAATTTTCCCTTGGCCATAAAATTCTTGACTAGCCGGTCTTCCAGAGAGTGGTAGCTCATCACTACTAGCCGGCCGCCGGGGCGCAATACTTGTGCCGTTTGCATGAGCATTTCCTGCAACGCCGCCATTTCATCGTTGGCTTCGATGCGCAGAGCCTGAAATACCTGGGCCAAATACTTATTCTCTTTACCCCGCGGGGTGCAGCTGGCAATGGCTTTCTTGAGGGCCGCAATAGTGGTAATGCTTTGCCCGCGGCGAGCAGCCACCACTGTAGCCGCCAGCGTGCGGGCATTGGTCACCTCTCCATACATCCCGAAGATGCGGTGCAGCTCGGCCTCCGAATAGTCGGCAATGATATCGGCGGCGGTGGTGCCGTGCTCGGCGTTCATGCGCATGTCCAGCGGCCCATCGAAACGGGTGCTAAAGCCGCGCTCGGGAGTATCAAACTGGTGCGACGACACGCCCAGGTCAGCCAATAGGCCATCCACGGGCAGGGCGCCGTGGCGCTGAAGTTCGGCGTGCAGGTCTCGGAAATTGCTGCGGATAAACGTGAACTGCGGACGCGCTAGGTTTTCGGCTTCACGCTCGGCGTCGGCGTCCTGGTCGAAGCTGTAGAGGTGCCCCGTGGTCAGGTGCTCCAGAATGCGAGCGGAGTGGCCGCCCCCACCGAAGGTTACGTCAACGTAACGGCCAGCGGGCTGCAGGTCGAGAGCTTCCAGGCACTCGCGCAGCATCACGGGGCGGTGGTAGGCGGTATCGTTTTGGTAATTGTTCACGCTCATGCGGCCAGGGGGCCGCCGGGGCCAGGTTCAGTAGTGAGAAATTTCTGGGCGAGCTTAGAGAAGCTCTGTTGGTCTTTGATCAGGAACTCGTCGTAGCGCTCAGGCTCCCAGATTTCGCACCGGTTGCCTAAGCCAACGATAATGGCTTCCTTTTCAATGCCCGAGTAGCGCAGCATGGTGCGAGGCAACATGAAACGCCCGATATTGTCGAGCTCTACTTCCGTCATCCCCCGGAAGAAGTTGCGCTGAAACTGCCGGTACTCCTCGTTGAATTCGTCTAGGGCCATCACTTTCTCATGTATCACGCGCCAAGCGGCCCGAGGATATAACACGAGGCAGGGTTCAAACCCCCGCACCAACACCAGCTGGTTCCCCGAAGCCTCGGGCAGATTCGCCTTCACCTTGGCGGGTAGTACCAGCCGCCCCTTGGGGTCGAGCTTGCACTCATATTCGCCGGAGAGAAGATTCATGGCTGCGCAATAGGCGTGGGAACGGGATATAGCAAAAGTACGCAATGCCCTAGAAAAGGCAACCACGATTTACCATTTTCTACCACCGCTCTAATACGCCCTTTCCAGCAAACAGATGCGGTTTTTATGTAATCTGGTGCTTGCCCGTGGTGAGAAGTGGTAGGAACCAGCGGTGGGTTTGACAGAATGGCAGTGTCGGTTTATGGCTCCTCACATCCTCACGCTCTATCGGCCGAAACATCTGGCCCAACCCTTAAAAAGCGGCAAATATCATCGGATGGCGCGGCACGATGTTGAGACGCATATTGGGGACTCGTCGTGTGCTGGTGCTGTTCACCTAGCATCATTCAACCCCACTGTTGTAGGCCAGTTGTGCGTGCGTTATCGTTCACCGCAGGGAAGGAAGTATGCCTCTTAAGAGCCGGAAATATTCAGGAGGGCACAAAATTCGTGAGCCTCTGCCCCGATCTACCTAGGACTGGTAGCTCAACGGTTAGGGCAAGAATCACGCACCTTCTAGGCCACATCCTGCACTCCTTGTTTTGCGGCTTTCGTTGTATCTTTGTAGCAGAATGAAACGCCCACTCACTCATCGGCTCTTCAGCGCTTGGCTGGCCCTGCTCGTGCTCACCGCTTCGGTGGGCCTGACGGTGCAGCAGCATACCTGCCGGGTGAGTGGCACCCATACGGCGGCCGTAATTTTTACGCCCGCTCACCACGGCTGCCCACCTCCGTTCGCTGAGCAAGCTGGCTCGCACACGGCGCACAAAGCCCAGGTTAAGAGCAGTTGCTGTGAGTTCGGAGCTCATTTTCATAAGCTAGACTCTCCTTCATCGGAGCTAGCTTGGGTCAAGCCCCTGGTGCCGGCAGTACTATCGGCTTGGTTGCCAGCTTCGGAGTGGCCTAGCGCACCGGCTGCCCTATTGCTTAAAGGTGCTGCCCGCTGGCACGCCGGTGATGCTTCGCCCCCACTCCGGGCGGGGCGCACCCTACTTACTTTCGTTTGCACCCTTATCGTCTAGGCCACCTTTCCACCGGCTACTCTATGTGTTAGAGTGGTCCGGAGCCAGCTGGTCTTCGCAGTTGGCTCTTTTCTCTGGAAAGTCGGCTTAACTCTTGACGATATGTATCCTTTTTCCGGGCTCCGGCAGTTGGCGCTGGCCAGCTTCCTGTTATACGCCGCTGCAGCGTCAGCCCAAACTACCGACCCTTCCGTGGCCCCCGTGCGCGGACAGGTGCTCGATGCAGCTTCCAATGCTCCTATTCCGGGCGCCGTAGTGCGCTGGCTGGGCGCGGCCACCGAGGCCACTACTACCGACGACAAGGGTACTTTCTCCCTGGTGCGTCCCGCTCGCCCTACCACTCAACTTATTATCAGCTTCTTGGGCTACAGCCCCGACACCGTACAGGTGAGTGGCAACAGCTACCTGCGCCTGCCTCTTCGCCGCACGGCGGAGCTGGGCGAGGTAACCGTAGAAGGACGAGCCCTCTCCTACTCTGGTATCACGCCCACCAACACCCAGGTTATTACCAGCCGCGACCTAACGAAGTCAGCGTGCTGTAACCTGGCCGAAAGCTTTGAAACCAATGCCTCCGTGGAGGTATCGACTTCTGATGCAGTGTCGGGGGCAAAGCAGATTCAGCTGCTAGGCCTAGACGGTGCTTATTCCCTGCTGACCATTGATAACCTACCGGCGTTACGCGGGCTGGCTACCCCCTACCGCCTGGGCTACCTGGCAGGCCCCTGGATTGAAGGAATCGATATTATCAAGGGTATGGGCTCGGTGGTAAATGGCTACGAGAGTATTTCGGGGCAGGTGAACATCCGGCTGAAAGAGCCCGACACGGCTGAGCGTCTGCTATTCAACGCGTACGGCAACGACCTCGGCAAATTCGACCTCAACTTGAACCTGGCCACGCCCATCAGCAAGAAGGTGAGCACGGCGCTGCTTCTGCACACCGACCACCTGGGCAACCGTGTGGATCGGAACAAAGACGGCTTTCTAGATCTGCCGCTGGCCACGCAGTACAACGTGTTTAACAAGTGGAAGTACAAGTCGGGAACGGGCTTGGTAACCGAGATAGGCCTAGGCGCACTGCGTGAAACGCGCCAGGGCGGGCAAGTGGCCTACCGTGAGGAAAACCCCGGCCGCTACTACGGCACCACCCAAACCACTGACCGCTACAACGGGTACGCCAAAACCAGTTACACCTGGCCCGGCCGCCCGTACCAAAGCTTAGGTCTGCTGCTAACCGGCACCAATCACGACTTCAACTCCACCTACGGGCTGCGCACGTATAATGGTAACCAGCAGACTGGCCTAGCAACGCTGCTTTTCCAGAGCGTGATTGGCACTACGGCCCACACCTACCGGACCGGCCTGAGCTACCTGCACGACGACTACCGCGAAGTGTACCGCTCCGGCTTGCTGTATCCGAACGAAACGGCAGCGCAGCGCTATTCCCGTGAGCATCGTAACCGCTTGGAGCGCGTACCGGGTGCTTTTGCGGAGTACACGTACCAGAACGCGCGTAACCTCACGGTGGTAACTGGCCTACGCCTCGACCGCCACAACCTGTACGGCTGGTTTCTGACGCCGCGCCTCAACGTGAAGTACGATGTGGCCAAGAACACCGTACTGCGTGTAGCCGCCGGCCGAGGCTTCCGGACGGCTAACCCCATTGCCGAGAACAGCGGGATGCTGGTTAGCTCACGGGAGTTTGTAGTTGCGAAGAACCTGCAGCCCGAAAAGGCTTGGAACATGGGGGGTAGCTTCACGCAGTACTTCAATGCCTTTGGCCGGCCGGCCACTTTCATCGCCGACTACTACCACACCGAGTTCCAGAATCAAGTGGTAGCGGACCCGTACACGCTAGCTGACCGGCTACTTATCAGCAACCTAGAGCCGGGTGGCCGCTCCTTTTCCCGCAGTTTCCAGGCAGAGGTGCAAGTAGAACCTGTGAAAGGACTGCAGGCAAAAGCCGCTTACAAGTACCTCGATGTACGGACGACCTACAACGGCGAGTTGCTGCCCAAGCCGCTCACGCCCAAGAACCGCTTGTTCCTGAATGTGGCCTACGCCACCGCTTTCGATAAATGGCGGGCCGACTTCACGGTGCAGGGATTTGGAAAGCGCCCACTGGCCAACTCGCCTGGCAGCATGGGTAATCATGCGGGCATGGCTGATATGGACCTGCCGGAAGCCCCACGCTACGCCCTGCTCAACACGCAGCTGACGCGCGCTTTCAAGCGCTGGGACTTATATGCCGGCGTGGAGAACCTAACCAACTACCGGCAGCCCAACCCAATTGCTGGGGCCTATGCGCCCTTCGGCCCCGACTTTGACGCCGCTATGGTGTGGGGACCAACGTACGGTCGCCTCACGTACCTGGGTGTCCGCTTCAAGCTTGATTAGCCAGCACCAGTGCCCACAGGCGCAACTGGCACAGTTTTTCGATTACCGAACTAGGCCTAGGCCACTCTTGTTTTGCTTACTCCAGGGCTTCGGCCCATTCACTTCTTTTCAGATATGAAACTTCTTTCATCTTTTGTAGCCTCCCTCCTGCTGCTGGTTTCTTCACAGAGCACTTTCGCTCAAGATGCTAAGCCCAAAGCTAAAGGTGGCGCTGCCACCGAGCAGGTGCAGTTCAAGACCTCGGCCGTGTGCGATATGTGCAAAGCGCGCTTAGAAAAGAGCATGGCGTATGAGAAGGGCGTACAAGCTGCCAACCTTGATGTTCCCTCTAAGGTGCTCACCGTTACCTATCGCCCTGAGAAAACCACTCCCGCTGCTTTGCGCACCGCTGTGCAGCGCACGGGCTACGATGCCGACGAGCTATCAGCTGACGCCCGCGCCTATGACAAGCTGCCCGACTGCTGCAAGAAAACCAACTCCGTTCATACTGACAGCAAGCACTAATTGCTGCCAGTCCCAGTTAAAGCCCCATGGTAGGTTAGCTACTATGGGGCTTTCTTTTTTCTTATAATACTACACTAGGCAGAAGCCCCCGGCGCCACCTGTACCTCAAAAGACAGCACCACGCTAAAGTTGAGCGGACGGGCAAGCCGGCGGCGGTTGGTGCCAGATACTTCCAGCGTAAACGTATCGGCGCGCAGAAAATCCAGTAAGTTCAGTTGGCCTTGCTTCTCCATTTCTACATGCGTAGGATGTACCGCCCGCGGCGAGAACGAAGCAATAAGAACTTTACGGTTGTTAGCCATTAAAAAGCAACTTCCACTCTCCAGGGCTCCCAGCGTAGGCGTGCCTCGCCCTATGGGGTGATCTGGCTCCGGAGACCAGGTCAAGCGGGCATCGCGCAGCTTCACTGCCGTCACGTTTGAGCGCGTAATAGCGGCCAGGCACGGCAAGGAACTAGGAATGGTTGTCTCGCAGAGAAAGATTAAGTCCATACCCGGATCAATGCGCAGATTGATAGCTCGGGTACTAACGCCAAAGGCAGATTGCAAGGACCGCCGCAAACCCTCATGGTTGGCAATAGTCAAATCAACCCCTAGCACCACGGGTGGCCCGGCTGAAGGGGGAGGTACGTATGTTCGGTTCATAGCCAAAAGATTTGCAGGGAAGAACAGGCACGAGGGGAGCAGCACTTGAGGATCAGAAGCGTCCTTCTTTACGCAAGAAATACACATTGGACTCATCCACGATATTTCATAATATATGTAAGCATCGACTAACCAATATATTAAAGTAGAGCGAGCGAGCTTATAAGTCGACTAACAGCTCATACAGGGAGCCCAACATTGTTTTCTTCTTATAATGAATAGTATGAATCAGGTTTAAAGTTTTATATTGACTGCGCTATTTAGCTCCTCCCCTCCTATGAAGATTTCGTGTCTACTCCTTGATGATGACCCACTGGTGTTGGATCTGCTGCAGGCATACGTAGCCATGACCGATATCCTGGATGTGAAGGCTGCCTTCACCGATCCACTGGAAGCACATCGGTATTTGATGACCAATCAGGTGCAGGTACTCTTCTCTGATGTGACCATGCCCCACCTGAGTGGTATTGACTTGGTACGCTCCCTACAGCAGCCGCCCATGGTAGTGCTCATGACAGCCTACCCTCAGTACGCCATGGAGGGCTTTAATCTGGATGTGATTGACTTCCTTCTGAAGCCAATTTCTCTCGACCGGTTTCTGAAAGCCGTAAACAAAGTAGCGAGCATCCTGCGCGTAAATTCTGCTGACCAGGAGCTACAAACCGATATCATGACTGGCCTAGGATCGTTTTTCATCCGCACCGACGCGCAGTTCGTGCGGCTGCATTATCGGGAGGTGCTATACATTGAGGCTCTTAAGGATTTCACCAAAATCAACACTTCCGACGGCCGCACGCACGTAACGCTGGTTAACCTGAAAAACTTAGAAGAGCAGCTTCCTGCCGGCTTGTTCGTCCGCACTCACCGCTCCTACTTGGTTAACGCTGCCCACATTGAAACGGTTAGTGCCCTAGAGCTGAAAGTGGGTGGCCATGCCCTCCCACTAGGCCAGACCTACCGGGAGCGGATAACAGAGCGCATTGTGAACCGGTCACTTATCCGGCGACACTAGCCGAGGCTACTGTTTCGTCTGCGTCCTCTGGCGATAGCACCCGCATAGAAACCTTGGGAGCTTTAGACTCCGCAGCGGGTAAAGTAAACCGGAAGATGGATCCTTTGCCCAACGTGCTTTCGAAAGAAAGCTCGCCGCTATTCCGTTCTAAAAACTCTTTGCACAGGCGTAGCCCTAGCCCCACCCCCTTCTCATGATCGGTGCCTGGCGTGGAATAACTCTCGCGCTGCTCCTGAATCTTGTACTGCCCGGTAGGTGAAATTCCTACGCCGGTATCGTGCACAGCTATTTCCCACATCGTGGGCAGTAGCTTGGCCGACACCGTGATAGTGCCCCCAGCGGGAGTAAACTTCAGCGCGTTGCCCAGCAGGTTCCGCAAGATCAGGCGCGTCATGTTTAAGTCGGCGCGCGCCGGGCACGGCTCCTGAACCTCATTAATCAGCCGCACTTGCTTGCGTTCGGCATCGTCAGCCATCAGGTCAAGGGCTTCTGCAATCAGTACATCCAGGCGTAGCCGCTCAGGCTTAGTGCCCCCATCGCCTTGCATCTGCGACGCCGACCAATTGAGCAGGTTATCTAACAGGCGCGATGTGCTGTCGAGGGTTTGGGACAGGCGGGCCGCGTGGGCAGCCAAGCGGGCCGGTGGCAACGTGCCTAAGCTCAGCAATGAGAGCAGGGAGTACAAGGAGCTCAGTGGGCTGCGCAAATCATGCGAAATGACTGAAAAGAGCGTATTTTTCGTCTGATTCAGTCGATCCAGTACCTCCTTCTGCTGGCTAATGGCGGCGTTTTTCCGCTTGAGCATGCGGTTGATGTCTTCCTGCTGCTTGTGGGCGCGATACAAGGCTCCTACTGTCATCAACAAGAGTACCGCACCGGCGGCCAATAGATTACGCAAGAGCTTCTGGCGGCGCAAATTGGCCTGCTGCAGCTGCTGATCTTTAGTTAGCAGCTGAATTTCGCGCTCTTTCTTTTCCGACTCATAACGGAGCTGTAGCTCTGCAATTTGGTTTTCGCGCTGTTCTACTAGGGCACTGTCTTGCAGGGCCACGTACCGCTGCAATGCTTGCAGGGCGGCCGTAGGGTGCCGGTCACGCTGGTGAATGCTAGAGAGGGAGAAGTAAATATTTCGGAGTAACACACTAGAGCCGGCTTGGCGCGCCGCTACTAATGCTTGCTGCAATGAGGCCTGAGCGGGCCCATGCTGATCCAGAGAATCGTGCATGGCTGCCAACACCCACCATGTAGTTGCTCTTACTACCGGCGAAGCCGATTGCGGCAAGTTCTCCAGCGCCTGGGTATAGAAGACGGCCGCAGTTTCGAAATTGCCAAAGTCCTGGTATATCTGTCCGGTACTCCGGAGGGCTTCCCCTATCCTCACACTATCATGCAGGTGCTGGGCAATGGCCTGGCTTTGCTGTAGGTAGTATAAAGCCCGGCTGTTCTGTTGCTGCTGGTGATGGGCTCGGCCAATGTCATGAAGCGAGCCGGCAATTCTAGCCGAGTCATGGGCAGTCCGCCACACTTGCAGGGCCTGCTCATGACAGGTCTGGGCGCGGCGCCATTGATTTTCGCTGCCGTACAGCTCTCCTAGTTGCTGATACACTTCTCCGCTGCCTACGGAATTATGCTGGCGTTGAAAATTTATTAGCGCTCGTTGGTAAACCAGCCGGGCGTTTCCGGTATCGCCCTGGGCATACAGCGCTTTGCCCAACAGCGGCAACGTGGTGGCCTGTAGCTTCGCATCCTTTTGTGCAAGCCGAAGCGCCCGACGGAAGTGATATACCGCCGAAGCATAGCGGCTCAGGCACTGGCTGGCCTTCCCGGCTACCACGTGCGCCTGAATCCACTGCACGGTATCAAGGCGCTGCCGAGCCTGCAAAATTTGCTGAGTGGCCTGCCGTAACGTTTTTAACTGAAAGGTGCGCCGGTACTCTGGTAGCACCTGCGGAGTGGGCTCGTCGGCGTAGGCCACGGTACCGGCACACAGCCACAACCCTACTAGCACCGCCCACCGTGTGGGCTGGTACACCCAGCACAAGAAAGGGCTAATGTAGGCGGGCATTAGGAGGCTAGTTAGCGCTGAGTAACCGCGTCAGCTTACCACTGCCATCGTTACCCCAGTGCCCAATATACAAACATCCTATTACTGCGCTTGCTTGTACTGCCAGTAGTTAACTAACTATTTCCGCAGCATTTACCCCTCCTGCTTAGCCTGCCACAAGCGCCACCACGGCAGATACGGTTGGTCGTGGTGCTCATAGTGGTAGCCGAAAAAATAGCAGCTAATGAAGGCCCAGGCATGGTGGCGAAACTGGCTGCCCGACTTGTGGGGGTTGTCTGGCGCATGCTCGCCACGGTGAGGCAAGTACGTGCCAAAGTAGAAGAGTTGCAGCGTAGCTAACACGGCCGGAATCATCCAAAACGCGATGATATTCTCCATGGGGAATACCAGCTTCAGCAAGTTATACGTCAGGGCCATGAGCAGCACCTGCCACCAGGTCACGTAGTTCCAGGCAAAGCGGGCAAACCAGAACAAAAACCCGGGGTGCTTGCCATCGTGAAAGTCAGGATCGTCCTCAGTGGCCACGTGGCGGTGGTGGGCATGATGCTTGGGCAACATCCGCGGAAACCAGTTGAAGGCAAACAACAAGGCCGTTACTAGGCCTAGGCCATTGTTGAGGCGCTTGTGGGGGCTTACCACACCGTGCATAGCATCGTGGGCGGTAATAAATAGCCCGGTATATAAGTGCGTTTGCACTAGAGCCAGCAGGTAAGGCCACGGCGTCTGCCAGTTGGGCTCGTAATAGGCCAACAGAAACGTGAGCAACCCCGCCCAAGCCGCAATAATTAAGAGCGCCACCACCACTCCTTTGTAGGCCAGGGGCGCAGGCTTTACCCGCCGGGTGGAGTAGCTTGGCTGCGGACTTGCAATGGGATGTACAGACGACATTAGACTCAGTATTAACCTGCGAAACTGCGTGCATTAGGGTCGTAAACGGCTATAGAGCCAATAGCACATCCCGCACCTGTTCCATTAACCACATGGGCGTACTGGTGGCCCCGCAAATCCCCACTGACTGCCCCGGCTGAAACCAATCGGTGGAAATCTCATCCACTTTGGAGATGAAATGCGTAGCGGGATTGGTGTCTTTGCAGACTTGGTACAATACTTTGCCGTTGGAGCTCTTCGTTCCCGACACAAACACAATCTGGTCAAACTGCTGAGCAAACTTCCGCAAGTCTTTGTCGCGGTTACTCACCTGCCGGCAGATGGTGTCGTTGGCATTTACCTGAAAACCACGGGTTTCCAACTCGTTCTTGATGCGGTAGAAAGAGTCAGTGCTCTTGGTGGTCTGGCTGTAGAGCGTGATGTTGGCGGGCAGCTCATGGCCAAGCAACTCGTCAATGTTCTCAAACACCACTGCCTCCCCGCTGGTCTGGCCTAATAGCCCTCGCACTTCGGCGTGCCCGTGCTTGCCGTAAATAAAGATCTTGTCCTTCTTGTCGAAGCTGGTTTTGATGCGGTTTTGCAGCTTCAGTACCACGGGACACGAGGCATCAATCAGCGTTAGGCGGTTTTCTAACGCGGTTTGGTACGTGCTGGGTGGCTCGCCGTGGGCCCGAATGAGCACCGCTTCGTCGCGTAGGGCAGTAAACTGGTCATAATCGATGATGCGCAAGCCACGCTGTTCCAAGCGCTCCACCTCCTCATCGTTGTGCACAATGTCACCTAGGCAATAGAGGTAGCCTTGTTCATCGAGAATGTCTTCGGCCATTTGAATGGCATATATCACGCCGAAGCAAAAGCCGGAGTTAGGGTCAATACGGACGCTCAGGTGGTACGGCATAGCTAACGGAGTAACCACAACAATAACCGGAATGTTGCAATTGGTTAAATATACGCAGCCTTCTACTTTCTATGGATGGGAATGTATAGTGCTATGTATTTGAGCGTAGCATACTTAAACCAAAGCAGACGGCAGAGCTAGGCCACTAGGCACCTAGCTCGCCTGGGTGCTTAGAACGAGCCAAAGGCCTTGCGTTGTTCCATGTCCCGAATCACGCGTTCTTCTACCGGGCTAGCGCGTAGCACCTCCCGGTTGAGCCAGAACGATGAGTCGTAACGTTGCTTCATCACCTGCTTAAGGTCATTGTAATTTACGCCCACGCTCTTATACGCTTTTCCAGTAGGCTTGCCGGTGTACTGGTAAAAAAATAATTGCCCAGCTATCTGGGTAGTATCGGGCTTGTTCTGGTAGCTAAGCACAATAGTCTGCTCTGCGCGTACCGATTGCAGCCGGCTAAGCGAGTCGGCTACGGGCGAAAAGTCCGATACCATGTTGAACGTCTGGGCTTGTAGCGTGGTGCCAGCGCCAAATTGCAGGCTCATCAGGTCGCCGATGGGTACCCGCGTTTCCTGCCGGCGCAGCGTGGCCTTCTCCATATCTATGTAGAGGGTTCCTTCAGTACCGGGCTGGCCTAGGTCGGGACGCGGGGCGTAGTCGATGACGGCCGTCTCCTGGTCTTTGTCCTGCAGTACCTCGCGCAAACGGAAAGTAAACTGCTGGGCAGCCAACGGGCTTAGAGGCACCGCCAGCGTGCGGCGGCTGGGCTTTGGCTCATACACCGGAATAAGGCGGATGGCAGCCGAGAAGTTGGTCATGTCTACGCCAGAGTTGTCGGGCACTAGGCCATACCGAGCCTGCTCTACTTCCCAGCCTACTACCTCTTTGTTGGTGAAGCGCACGTTATAAAAGGCATCCAGAAACTCGCTGTACTTGGCATTATGCCGCTCTTTCTGCCGGTAGAAAGCTTTGCCATACTGCTCTGCTCGGGCATGGCGCTGCAGTTGCGCAAAGGCTCGCTGCACAAGTTCTGTTGCCACCTGATTGGGGTTACGGACGCGCACCTCGGGTAGCGCAACATTGCTGGTAGGCAGCACCACCGTTTGGGCCGCAATGGTGGATACCTCTATGGTGGTAGGCGTGTAGCCCATGCTTACCACGGTTAGCTTTTGCGGTAGGGAGGGCACCCGCAGGCTAAACTCACCGGCCTCGTTAGTAGCAGTACCAGGCTCATTACCCGGTAGGCCTATGTTGGCGTAGGGTACTGGCCGCTGCTGCTCGTCAACTACTTTACCTTTTACAATTACCTGCTGGGCCTGCGCCACCGTGGCGAAGGTGCATAAAACCGGAATAATCAGTTGTTTCATTAGAAGTAGTAAGTGGAGTGGCCAAGCACCGTTGCGGGGCAACAGGTGGCCTAGGTGCTACTGGCCACACCAGTAGTTTTGCTGATGTTGTAAAACGCGCCGTGGGCAACTATGCCTTATGGCGCTTGGCCGGAGAGCTGCCGGGCCTAAACCCAAAGAAGCCCCCAACATGGGAGCTTCCGTACTATATTTTAACCAACAGTCTTTCTGAAGTTTACAGCTGGGTGAGCTTCTGGGCTTCCTCGTCCGAAACGTGGCCGCGGTCTACCATGAAGCTGCGCACAATGCCAAAGGTCTCAGTGTCAAGGCCCGATTTAGGGTGTTGCAGCAGCGTTTGCACCAGGAATTGACGGTCATCCTCCACGTGCTGGCTCAGCCCCAGAAAGGAGGGCAAATTGCTTTCCACACTCAGGCGCAGAAACCGAATTTCAGGGTTTGAGCCGTCCAGCTTCACTGCCTGATCAAACAGCTTGCTAGCATTTTGCACGTAGGTAAGCTTGTTGAACATAGAAGCATCGCGGGCCCGAATAGCCTCAGCAGCGGCTTTGTAGGCCACTACCACAGCGTCTTGCTGATTGTAGGCGGCCATAAGCTTATGAAACTTCTCTCCGGCTTCCTTGCTGGCAGCAGCTTGTTGGTATTGACGGCGGAGGTTAGAAACGGAGTAAGGTGATACGTCGGCTGACACAGGGGTGGAATATGAGAAGAGCAGGGTAAGAAAAAAGGCAAACAGAAGCTTCACGAGCAGAGGTATTCGTGATCAGATGGCCCGAAGGCGATATCGAAAGTACGAACCTAGCAGCAATAAGATTTTCGTATTGTCAGGAACGCGCACCCGCTCACCCAATATTCGTGCCGCAGGCAGCTGCCGAATCTTATGAAATAGCTTCAGGTAGTACACATAAGCCAGGTACACCCCCAACCGCGCCGACCGCGGCAGCTGCACAATGCCCGCGTATCCCGCCTCAAAATCGGCCCGAATGTCGGCTTCAATCTCGCGCTTTACCTCATCGGTAAACCGTTCATACTGCACCCCTGGGAAATACACTCGGCCCCGGTCTTCGTAGTCGGAGCGGATATCGCGCAGGAAGTTCACCTTCTGAAATGCCGAACCCAGGCGCCGGGCAGGCTCGCGGAGGCGCTCAAACTGGGCTTGGTCACCCTCACAGAAAATGCGCAGACACATCAGGCCTACCACTTCTGCCGAGCCATAGATGTAGCGCTCGTACAACGACTGGTTATAGCTGCGGTCATCGAGGTCCATTTCCATGCTGTAAAGGAAGGCATCAATGAATTCCCGGTCGATGCTGTAGAGGCGTACTACGTGCTGAAAGGCATGCAGCACCGGGTTCAGGCTTAGGCCAGTGGCGAGGGCTTCATCCGTCTGCCGCCGGAAGTCCGCGAATAGGGCCGCCTTATCGTGGTCGTGGAAGGTGTCCACAATTTCGTCGGCCCAGCGCACCCAGCCATACACCGCGTACACGGGCAAGTGGAAGCGGCTGTCGAGGGTGCGGATGCCTAGCGTAAAGGAGGTGCTATACCGGGTAGTGATAAGCTTGCTACACGCTAGGCTGGTATCCGTAAAGAGGGCAACGTGGTCCACTGCGGAGAGTTGAAGGTTAAATATTAAGCGCTGAATTCAGGCAAAGAGGCCTAGAAGGCAACGTGAATAAGAGTACACTGAAAATTGCTTATTCCGCGTGCATTCGTCTGCTGCTCCCCTACCGAACTTCCTTTTCAATTTCCTGAGCTACCACCTGACCCGAGATGAGTGAAGGCGGTACCCCGGGACCAGGCACCGTAAGCTGGCCCGTAAAATACAGATTTTGGACCTTTTTGCTTTTTAGGCTGGGCTTCAGAATGGCCGTTTGGCGCAGGGTATTGGCTAGGCCATAGGCATTACCCTTGTAGCTATTATAGTCCTGCACAAAGTCTTGGTGGGCGTAACTGCGCTTGTACACCACGGCGTCGCGGATGCTGGTGCCGCAGTGGCGCTCCAGCCGCTCCATGATCAGGTTGTAGTAGTACTCTCGGGTTTCCTCGGGGTCTGGGAGGTTAGGCGCCACCGGTATGAGCAGAAACAGATTTTCACAGCCTTCGGGTGCTACAGATGGGTCGGTCTGGGAAGGGGCCGACACATAGAAAAGCGGCCGGCTAGGCCACTTCGGCTGCTCGTAGATTTCCTCTGCGTGCAGAGCAAAGTCCTCATCGAAGAACAGGTTGTGGTGGCGCAGCTTAGGCAGGCGCTTGTTTACACCCACGTAGAATAGCAGGGATGAGGGAGCCATGGTCCGTTTGTCCCAGTAGGCTTCATCGTAGTGGCGCCACTGTGGGGCAAGTAGTTTCTGCTCGGCGTGATGGTAGTCGGCGCCGGCCACCACTACATCGGCGGGGCGGAAGCCGGCGGCGGTTTGCACACCCGTGGCCCGGCCTTTTTCCACCACTATTTCCTGCACTGGCATGTTGTACTCCAGCTTCACGCCTCGCTCCTGGGCTAGCTGCACCATGCCCTCCACAATCTTGTGCATACCACCCATGGGGTACCATGTGCCCAAAGCCAGGTCGGCGTAGTTCATTAGGGAGTAGAGCGCGGGGGTGTTTTCTGAAGTGGCCCCCAGAAACAGAATGGGAAACTCCACCAGCTCCAGCAGGCGTGGGTCTTTAAAGAACTTGCGGACGTGCTTGTGCATGCTCTGCAGCAAATCAAGCCGCAGGGCATCTACTAGCAGGCGTGGGTTGGCAAACTCCAACAGGGAGCGGCCGGGCATATGCACAAACTTGCCAATGCCCACCTCATACTTGTAGGCCGCCTGGCGCAAAAATTCATCAAGCTGAGCGGCGCTGCCGGGCTCGTAGCGCTCGAATAGCTCGCGCAGCTCACTCATGCGAGCCGGGATGTCAACGGCCTCGGGGCCTTTGAAAATCACTTGGTAGGAAGGGTCCAGCCGAACGAGGTTGTAATAGTCGGTTACCTGTTTACCGAAGCGAGCAAAATACTTTTCAAAGATGTCAGGCATCCAGTACCAGCTGGGGCCCATATCGAAGGTAAAGCCCTGTGCCTTAAACAGGCGGGCGCGGCCGCCCGGACCTTCGTTTTTCTCCAGAATGGTAACGCGGTGACCCTGCTGAGCCAGGGAAGTAGCGGCGGCTAAACCGGCAAAACCGGCCCCAATCACAATGATATCTTTACTCACAAACGGTACAGCTTGGACAATGAGTGGCCGGTACGAGCGGCATTCAGAAGCACGAAGATGAAAACTATCCTGGTAGTGACAGACCCCGCCTACTTAGCAGCCACCCACTTCGGGTAGCCGCTAGGCCTCTCCTGCCGCTCAACAGCTCAATCTAATGGATGTACTTTGACGTAGACTTCTTCCTCTACTATACTGTTGAGTTGAGCAGAAGTTATGGAGCTTTCATAGATAAAAGCCAAAAACTTGTTCAGGGTTGGGCAAAAAAAGACGGGCCGCGAACCACGCAGCTAAAGCTAAGCGTCGGTCCGCGGCCCGCTATACGCCCGGGGCGGGTCTGTACTCTCTCCCTATTCCCTACACGCCGGGGGCGTATGTCTTCAGCGCCTGCTTAAGCTCTTTGCGGGCGATGTGAATACGGTTCTTGACGGTGCCAATGGGAATTTGCAGCTTCTCAGCAATTTCCAGGTACTTATAACCAATGTAGTACATCATGAACGGCGTCCGATAATCGGCCGACAGTCCGGCAATAGCTTCATTGATATCTGTTACTACGAAATCCGAGGTAGCACCGTTGTGGGTGATGTAGTTTTCGTCGGTATTAAAATATTGGAAATACTCCGTGCTATCAATATTGCTATTGCGCTTGGTAATCTTATTGTAGTTGTTAATGAAGGTATTGCGCATGATGGTGTACAACCATGCCTTCAAGTTGGTGCCCGCTTTGAACTTGTCCTTGTTGAGCAGCGCTTTGAGCAGGGTTTCCTGCACAAGATCCTTTGCATCGTCGGCGTCGCGGGTCAGGTTCATCGCCACGGGCTTTAGAGAGTAAGAAATCTTCTGTACTTGGTTGGTGAATTCCAAAGAGGTCATACTGTTTAGCTTTTCGTGGCAAAAAGTTAAACAAATATACGAGGGTTTTTTAAAGTCGTCTTTCCCCCACACATTTATTTTCCTAGCTCACCCTAAACTAGTGGTCACGCCACCAGCATTTGGTACAACATTTTGACTATCAATTGATAATGATAAAATAACACAGCTAATTTTGGGCTATAGTTCAGGTTCTTAAGCGGTATGTTTGCCCACAAAAAATGCCTGACCCAAGCCTTAGCAGCTTACGGTCAGGCACTGACTTCGTTGAACACTGGAACGTTAAGTTTTTGCCATCTCCAGAGTATAGTTAATTGGCGATGGACTCATTTCCTCGACCAACGAGATGAAATCAGTCATCAACCTCACTTTTACCGCGTTGAATGGCAACTGTATATTTTCTTGTTGTATCAGTGGTCCGTACAAGAACATAGTACGTTCAGGACAAGCCTGATGCAACTCATCAACAAACTCCTGCACTTTATCGCGCTCCGGTACAGCCGTCATCACGGTGCAAAGCGCGAAAGGCTGGTACGTATCGTTGATGGACTTTAGCTCGCTGATAGGGAGATTCTGACCCAGGTAGAGCACGTGGTGCCCCCGCACACGCAGGACATAGTTCATAAACAGCAGGGCCAGCTCGTGCATCTCCCCTTCTGGTAGGAACAACACCCAGCGCTTCACTTCCGCTGGCTGGGCCGGCGTCAGGTTATCGATTCCGGCCATAATTTTTTGCCGGAGCAGGTTGGTAACTAGGTGCTCATGGGCAGGGTTTACGCTGCCCGCTTGCCACATCACCCCAATGCGCTGCAGAAATGGGTAGGCCACGTGCAAAATGGCCGCCTCGAAGCCCATGTTGCATACGGCTCGGTTCATTAGGCAGCTCAGCTGAGGCTCATCCATGCGTAGCATGGCCGCTAGCAGTCCGTTTACTTGCTGACAACAGTTGTTGGCGTCCTCATCACAGGATATAACGGCTTTGGCTAGCTCCGGCTCTGAGAGGCGCGCAATCTGGGAAATGCGGTGCCCTCTATTGTAGAGAGTAGCCACATTCAACAGGCGACGCAAATCATCGTCGCAATAGGTGCGGATATTGGTAGCCGTGCGCACCGGCCGCAAAATGCCGTAGCGCTGCTCCCAAATTCGGATGGTATGCGCCTTGATGCCAGACAGCTGCTCCAGGTCGCTGATGGAAAAATGTCCCACGGTCGTTCTCCCTCTCTACTTAAACTTTACTCACTGAACCAGGCCGCTGGCGAAGTACCCGAGTGGGGGCAGGCTTACGCAGGGCCAGCATAAAATACTTGGGAGACACCCACAGCAGTCCAAACTCCTCGGAACCCTCGCGGCCAGTAGCCTTATGATGCACCTTGTGCGCCATGTTCAGGGCCCGCAAATACGCATTGCGCGACTTACGCCAGAACCGCATCCGACCGTGAATCAGCACATCGTGGACGAAGAAGTAGAGCGTGCCATAAGTGGCAATGCCTATTCCCATCCAGTACCGGAAGTCCTTGCTTTCAGAGCCGTAGATAATCAACAGCATCGACAGCGAACCGTAGAACAGAAAGAAGAAATCGTTGCGTTCAAATGTATGCGGGTGGCGTACGTGGTGGGAGCGGTGCAAAAACCACAGGGGCCCATGCAGCACAAAGCGGTGCATAAACCAAGCCACAAACTCCATCCCGAGAAAGGTAGCCGTCGTAACGGCCACGGCTGCCAGCGTTGTCATACAGGTCTAACTACGGAGGAACTTGAGAAGTTTGAAAAATTTTAACGAGGAAAGATAGAGAGCCTAGGCCACACCATTGCCTTGTTTGCAGCCGAAGCCGAATAAATTATGTAGTTGATCAGTAAAGCACAAGCCCCGCCCAGAGCCAGCAGACGCTGACCTCCGGCGGGGCTTGGCTTACAGAATAACCAGGCGAACCCTAGTTATCCCAGGTAATTTTTTCTTTGCTGAGGAAGCCGGCAATTCCCCGGCGGCAGTCGAGCGTGCCGCGGGCTTCGGCATTTAGCTGGGCTGTATAGCGCAGGCTATCTTCCAGAGGCATCTCCGGAATGCGCGCCAGCATTTCCTTGGTCAGCTCCATGCTTTGAGCGGAGTTTTCGACGCACAGCCGGCGGGCAAATTGGTGCACTTTAGCGGAAAGCTCCTCGCGCGGCACCAGGTAGTTGATTAGTCCAAACTCCTGAGCAGTGTGCGCCGAAATAACGTCGCCGGTTAGCAGAAGCTGCTTGGTACGGGCCTCCCCGATCTTGCGCAACAGAAACACGCTGACGATGGCCGGCAGGAAGCCGATTTTCACCTCCGTATAGCCAAACTTGGCCTCTGGTGCCGCAAAAGCGAAGTCACAGATGGTAGCCAGGCCGCAGCCACCCGCCAGCGCGTGGCCCTGAATCTCGGCCACCACCACCTTGTTGAGGGTGTAAATCTGGTGGAAGAGCTGCATCAGGTGGGTGGAGTCGGCTAGGTTATCGGTGTAGCTGAACCCCTGCAGTTCCTGAATGTAGGCCAGGTCGGCGCCGGCGCAGAAAACGTCCCCCTCGGCCCGGAGCACAATTACTTTGCAGGTCTCATCGTCCTCGGCAAACTCGAAAGCCTGCTTAAGCTCCGACACCATGTCGGCGTTGAGCGCGTTGCGCTTATCGGGGCGGTTGAGGGTTATATAGCCAATGGAATTCTGGGCCTCGTAGCGGATGTAGCGCAGGTCTTCCAGTTCCTGAGTAGGCATGTTATCCATGGTCATGGGCGTTGCAGAAGCGGTGAAAGGAGGCAGCACCGAAGCAAGCTACCCGAGCCCACTGCCAGCGCTGAGATTAAGAAGCGTACATGCCACTAATCAGCAAAATTTCTCTTACTAATAAAGTCTATAGCGTAGGGAGTGGCCTAGAAGTTTCGGCCAATGTGCATTCTACCCCCACCTACCTCGGCAGGTGCACGACGAAAGCGCCCCGTGCCGTAACATCATATGTCTGAAAACCAGCAATCTGCAAAACAGAATCCTGTAGAGCTACATACCAACTTTTACAGGAAGAATCAAACACCACCGGAGCGGCCGTACCAAAAATTTCGGCTAACTCTCCAGCCCGCACCCGGGCATTGCGGCGCAGCACTACTACATCAACGGGCGTGGGCCGATGGGCGGCGCTGAGCTGGCTACTCACAATGGCCAGCCGTACCCCGTGCCAGGTGGCCAACGTCAGGCCATGCTCCGCCACTTGTGCCGGCACCGGCGCGCCCTGCCACCCTGGATGGTAGCTCACCTGCCGGGCATCGCGCAGAATGCTGCCGGGCACAATGCGGTAGGTGCGCTCCGATTCAGTGAGGGGCAAGGAATCCAGAGGAACAATGTCGGCGGAGGCTCCGTGCCAAAAGCCCAGCACGGAACGGCGCGGAATGCTGTACACAAGCAATTGCTTATCGGGAGCAAGCTGGCGGGCGGCCCACACCCGGCTGCTGGCGAATAGGCCTAGCAGGCTACACGCCAGCCCCAGCCAGGCCAGCCGCCTGACGGCGAAGAACACCAGCAGAGTCAGAATTACGGCAAAAATCAGCCAAGCCTGTGGGGCGGTTACGTGAATGCCGGAAATGAGGGCGCCGGGTAGTTGGCGGCCAATCCAGAAGATGTACTCGTTGAAGAGCCAGATCATGTGCTCAAACACGTAGGCCACTGCGCGCGGCGCCCACTCTAGCAGCGCCGCCAAGCGGCCAGACACGAGCCCCACGCAGGCCACAATTCCCTTCAGCAGCAACAGCAAGAGGCCTACGTATACGGCGCCGCTGGAGATGGGCACGGCCACCA
Organism: Hymenobacter wooponensis; assembly: GCF_004745865.1. GTDB lineage: Bacteria > Bacteroidota > Bacteroidia > Cytophagales > Hymenobacteraceae > Hymenobacter > Hymenobacter wooponensis. The sequence goes on from NZ_SRKZ01000001.1 coordinate 618,361, forward strand.
GGTTAGAAAACAGAAAGCCCAGCGGAAACTGATGGAAGTAATAGAGGCCTAGCGGAAACGTAGCCACCTGTGCCGCTAGAGAAAGCGCCGTGGCCTGCCAGACTTTATCGGTTACCCAGCCCGTTGCCGCCCACAGCCGCCGCACTGCCTTAGGTTGCCAGGGCCGCTGCCGATCCAGGAAATACTCCCGTGGCTCAAGCCAGCTCACAATGCGCGGCTGCAGGTACACAATGCTGAGCACCGCCAGAAACGATAGTTGGAAGCCCACATCGCAGAGCAGGTACGGGTCATAACATAGCAGGGCAAAAGCCGCCAGCGCCAGCGTATTGAACATGTTGGCTCGGCGGCCCACCGCTTGGCCTAGAATCACGAATGTAAACATCACGGCAGCCCGCAGTACCGACGCCGATAGCCCCGTCAGGAACGCGTAGCTCCAAATGACAGCCAGTCCCAGCAGAGTTGTCACCATCCGGAACCACGGCCCGCGTCGGCCCGGCACTAGGCCTATCAGCCACGTAACGGCCGCAAACAGCAGCCCCACCTGCAACCCCGATACGGCCATGATGTGGGTAGTGCCAGTATTGGCGTAGGCCTGTTTGGTGGCTTGGTCTACCTCATCCTTAATGCCTAGCACTAGCGCGGAGGCTAGGGCGTACTCGCGCTTCTCGTGCACATACTCCCGAAACACCCCATCCAGCACCCGTACTGCTCGCATGGCAATGGCTCTAAGTGCATTGGGCGGGGCCACCGCCAGAAGCCGGTATTGGTCGGGGTGGATGAAGTGCTGGTGGTACACCTGATGGTATTCCAGGTAGCGGCGGTAGTCGAACTCGCCGGGGTTGAGGGGTGGCTTGCTGGGCGAGGGTGCCCCGCGTACCAGCCATACGTCGCCGTACTGCGGGGCTGCTACGCCGGTGTCACGCGGAATAGACACGCGAATACCGCCCACGGCGGGTAGCCACTTCCCTCCTACCCGCACTGCTGAAACGCGCACGGTGGTAGCGTAGGTAGCGGGGCGCACTACAGTGTAGTCGTCGACCACGGCGCGGTAAAACTCCACGCGGCTCCCGTAACGGACTAGATGGTTGGTGGCGCGGCTTTCCGTGGCCTGCTGCGTTAGGCTGATGCCGGCCACGTACAATGTCAGCACGGCTAGCAGACCGGCGGCATCAGTAGCTCCTGGTGCGGGTTGGCGGGCAGCCCAAATCTGCACCGCTATGTACAATGCTGCTAGGCCAGTCACGGCCCACAGCATAGGGGGCAGCTTACTGCCAAAATAGAGGTAGGTCAGAATGCCCGCCATCAGGGGTAGCACCAGCCGCACAAAGGCATACGGAGCCCACTTAATCATGTCCTACACTTATATCAGGCACCAGTATATCTGCAGAACTGGCTGTAAGTCAACCGGCCCCAAATAGCCTAGGCAAAATGCAGAAAAGCAGGTGAAATACAAACGCTTCGTGCTTCTACTGTTCTGTAGAAGCACGAAGCGTTTGTATCACATCTCAAACGACTAAAGAAGGTCGCCATATCGAGCTTGTAGAGACACCTCGCGTGCTGCTACTACTTAAACCCGCACGTCATCCTGAGCACAGCGAAGGATCCTACCACGTAAGAACGACTGGCCTAGCATATCCTGCTAAGGTGACAAGATCCTTCGCTTAACTCAGGATGACGTGCGAGTGTAGTGCCCTAGGCAAGTTTGATACTGGCATAACATCAGTAAACGAGATGTCTAAACCAGTTTGATATGGCGTTTCTGTAAACAACGAGTAGTCACCCCCCAACCCCACGCCGCTTGATGCGCGAAATCATCTGAGGAGGGGAGTGTTGTTCTTTCCTCAGTGAGTTTACAACTGACTGGCCTAGGCCACTAGGCTGGGCGTTTCCAGACCATTTTGTAGTGCTCGATGTCGGCCTCGGTGAAACGGTCGCCGGCTTTCTCGAAGCCGTGGCGCTCGTAGAAGCGCACGGCGGGGAGTTGGGCGTGTAGGTACACTGTGGCGTTGGGGTAGGCGGCGTGCACGTCTTGGAGGACATTGGCGAGCAGGGCGGCACCGGCCTCCTGGTTGCGAAATTGCTTTAGCACGGCGAAGCGCTCCAGCTTCACGCCGTTATCGGTGCGGCGCCAGCGGGCAGTGCCGCAGGGGGTGCCATCGGGGGTGCGAGCCAGGTAGTGGATAGCATCGGTACGGTCGTGGGCGTCGTTCTCCAGATCGGCAGGCACGTTTTGGCCCTGCACGAATACGGTATGCCGAATAGCCAGTGCGGCGTCGAGGTCCTGAGGGGAAGTGATGCGCTGGACGTTCATGAGCAGGATGAGTGTAGGATGGTAACAGCCCAGCCGCCTAGTGGGGGCGGGCTGGGTGAGCGTGCGAAAGTAGGACGGAAAAGAAAAAAGCTGCTTCCCAAGGGAGCAGCTTTTTTCAGGTATAGTGGCCTAGACTGGCCTAGCGGGATGCTAGAGCTGCTCGTGGTTTACGGGCAGATCCTGCATGCCGTCGTCTTCGCGGCGGGCGTCGGGGTGGCGGCCTGGGTCAGCGGCGGCCATCCCGGGGCCGTTGGGGCGCCGGTAGGGCTGGTACTCGCGGGGCGGACGGTTGGCCTGGTCCTTCTGCATTTGCACATCAAACTTGTCGTAGGCCTGCACAATCTGTTTCACGAGGCGGTGCCGCACTACGTCGTCGGCGGTCATTTCTACGAAGCCGATGCCGTTCACGTCCTTCAAAATGTCCAGCGCCTGAATCAGACCCGACTTCTGCTTGGTAGGCAGGTCAATCTGGCTCCGGTCGCCGTTCACCATCACTTTGGCCGAGGGTCCCATCCGCGTCAGGAACATCTTGAGCTGCGAGGGCGTGGTGTTCTGGGCTTCATCCAAGAGCACAAAGGCATTGTTCAGCGTCCGGCCGCGCATGTAGGCCAGGGGGGCAATTTCAATGGTTTTATTCTCCAGGTAGAGCTTGAATTTCTCGGCCGGCAGCATGTCTTCGAGCGCATCGTAGATCGGGCGCAGGTAAGGGTCTACCTTCTCCTTCATGTCGCCGGGCAAGAAACCGAGGCTTTCGCCGGCTTCCACCACGGGGCGGGAGATGATAATTTTCTTAACCTCCTTGTTCTTGAGCGCTCGTACAGCCAAAGCCACCGAAATATAGGTTTTACCCGTACCGGCCGGCCCGAGCGCAAACACGAGGTCATTGCGAAGCACGGCATCCACGAGGCGCTGCTGGTTGGCAGTTTTGGCTTTGATAATACCACCTTTAGCGCCAAACAGAATTACATCGGGTGAGGCAGCCAGCAAACGATCCTGCTGATCTTCGTCGGCAGAGCTTAGGTACTGCGATACCGTTTTGTCGGTTATCTGCCCGTACTGATGATAATGCTCTAGTAGCGCCGACAGAATCTCGTTGATGCGGCTGATAACGGCCGTCTGGCCTTGAATTTTAATTTCATTGCCCCTAGAGATAATTTTACTGCCGGGGAATGCAGCCGCCAGCTGACGGATGTTTTGGTTATCGGGCCCCAGAAACTCAACCAGGGACACGTTTTCGAGCGTGATGATTTTCTCGACCAATCTGAGGGAATTTTGTGACGAAAGAAATATAAACTTGCCGGTATCTACGTGGGGAATGGCGCTCCGTCCGGCAGCGTAACAAGAGAACAACAAAAGTCCGACTGACTTTATTTCTCCCATTTCGCGGCAAAACGCCTACTTTTGCCGCCCTCACACGGCCTCTGGCAATAGTACGAATAACTGAGAATTTTAGGCAATGGGGTTGATTACGTTTCTATCTGACTTTGGCTACCGCGACCATTACGTTGCGGCTGTAAAAGCCCGGATTCTGCAGTTGGCCCCCGCCATTCCCGTGCTGGACATTTCGCACGCCATTGAACCCTTTAACATCGCGCACGCCGTTCACGTTCTATCGGCGGTATTTCGCGACTTCCCGGTGGGCACCGTGCACCTGATTGGGGTCAATGATTTGGGGGCACCGCGCGCCGCCTGGCACGCCGCTCAGCACGAGGGCCATTTCTTTGTCTCGGCCGATAACGGTATCCTGCCTCTGCTCTGCGATGGCAAGCCCGAGCAACTCGTGAGCCTGGGAGCCGGCACCAACGCTACGGCCTCCCCCACCCGCGACCTACTGGCCCCCGCCGCCGTGCACCTGGCCAAGGGTGGCGCCCTCGTAGAGCTGGGCCCCATCACCACCGAGGCCTACCAGCTCCTCAACCGCCAGCTCCGCCTCCAAGATCACCGCATCACGGGCCACGTGGTGCACGTGGATCATTACGGCAACCTCATCACCAACATCACCCGCACAGCCGTGGAAGTGCTGGGCCGCAACCGCCCCAGCACCATCCACTTCGCCCGCGAAACCGTCCGCGATATTGCCCCGCATTTTCAGGCCGCTCCTCCCGGCGAAGTGGTGTGCATCTTCAACAGCCAAGACCAGCTGTGCATTGGCATCAACCAGGGAAACGCCTCCGAGCTGCTAGGCCTCTACTTCGATTCGCAGGTAGATGTACGCTTCCCCACTGAAGCTTAAGCCACTAAAAACCTGCTTTATTTGATTCTAAAGCAGTTTTTAAATCTGTTTTTATATTATGTTAAGTACCTACTGCCATCGTGTCAGTAGGTGCCTCCTTTTTTCTCGCCCAGAAATTTAGCCGCTTACTTCCTATGCTGATTCGAATTGTGCGCATGACGTTTGCCCCGGAGCGGGTGCCTGAATTCCTAGAAATTTTCCGGCAGACGGAGCAGCAGATCCGGCAGATGCCGGGGTGCCGGTTTCTGGAGCTATGGCAAGATGCGGAGCTGCCCAACGTCTACTGCACCCACAGCCACTGGGACTCCGCCGATGCGCTGAACGCCTACCGCCGCTCCGAGCTGTTTGGGCAAGTGTGGCCCGCCACCAAAAAGCTGTTCTCTGCCGCGCCCATTGCCTTCTCCGTGCACCGCGTAGAAGCTGCCACTCTCCCTGCTGACCTGGCCTAATGTATGTGAAAGGCCGCAAAAGGAACGTCACGAGAACGTCATTCCGAGCGCAGTCGAGGAATGACGTTCTCGTGACGTTGCCATGGTAGCCCAACACAAAAGCACGTCATCCTGAGCTTGCGAAGGATCTTGTCACGTCAGCGCGAGGCGCTAGGCCAGTCGTTCATGCGTGGGTAGATCCTTCGCAAGCTCAGGATGACGTGCTAAATGGGCTGTTCTAGGCCAGTTGGTTACAATGGCAACATCAGCAGGCGAGATGTCTCGACAAGCTCGACATGACGGTCTTATAGGGGTGAGTTTCTTACTACCTAGGCCACTCTCTGCACCTCCTTGCCTTTACTCACGGCAAACAAACTGCCGGCCGCCGGCTTATACACCTCAGCCTAACCTGGCCGAACGCCGTAGGCCACTTTAGCGGTTTACCTCCTCCCTCCTGACCTATCATGACTTCCGACTACTTCGAATTTTACGAACTGCCCGAAACCTTCCGCCCCGATGAGGCTGCCCTCAAGCGCAAGTACTACGCCCTCAGTCGCGAATATCACCCCGATTTTCATGCTACGGCCACCCCAGAGCGCCAGCAGGAAATCTTGCACCTGGCCACACTCAACACCAACGCTTACCGTACCCTCTCTGACCCCGACCAGCGCATGGCTTACATCCTGGGCCGGCACGGGCTACTGGAAGAAGGCAAGCAGGAACTGCCCCCTGATTTCCTGATGGAGGTAATGGACCTCAACGAACAGCTTATGGAGCTAGAGTTTGAGCCCGACCCCGAAATCATGCAGCGCGTAGAAAACGACGTAAAAGATTTATCCGATACCCTCGATGCAGGCATTGAGCCGGTTCTGGCTGGCTATGAGGGATTACCCGTGGATACGCGCCCCCAGGCTCTTCAGCAAATCCGAACTTATTATCTCAAAAAGCGCTATTTGTTGCGCATTAAAGAAAGTCTCACTAAGTTTGCCACCCGTTCCTGAGTTGTGGGAACGAGATGCCCAGATGGCGGAATCGGTAGACGCGTCGGTCTCAAACACCGATATCGAAAGATGTGCCGGTTCGACCCCGGCTCTGGGTACTGCACAGGTGTAAAGCCTGCCAAAAGCTTGAAAGGGCCGCTTCAGCAAACTGAAGCGGCCCTTTCAAGCTTTTGGCGTTTTGCAGTGGATGTATTTTAGCATCAGTTGCTACACTTGCTCAATATCCATTTGCTGTAGCAACCCATCCCGTAGGGTGTAAAGGTGCTTTACTAGGCCTTCAAAGAGCACTTTTCCCTGCTTGTCCTTCACTAGTTGCTGCACCGCAACTTCCAGTCTTCCATCGGCCCGCTCGCGGATACTCGTGGGCTCAACGTGGGGGTCTAGTTCTTGCCACTGCCGCTGCCAATATTCTCGCACTTCGTTGTGGCCCGTGGCATAGTCGCCCTCCCAGGCCTTCGACCAGCGCACCTGCGGGTGGAGCGTGGCAAGAACCGTGGAAATATCGCGGGCGTTGAATGCGGCGTAGGCTTGTTTGATGAGGTTTTGGGGAGTGACCATGGAGGGAAAAAGAATAATGGATTAAAAGCCGGCAAAGCAGCCAGGGTATATAGCTTAATCCGGCTTGCGCGCAACTATCACCACGTGTTCTTCATAAACAGGAGCCTGCTTCCTCTTACTGACTAGGCCAGCCTCGTACCGGGAGACAGGCTAACACTATGGCAACGATTCCGAAAGGTGCTCCTGTTATTCTTACCGCCCAAACCGATAGCGCACGCCTAAAGCTCCTGAAGTTGTTATGTTTCGCGGGGCACGCATTTCTACATTAATGGTGCCCTCCCCTACTAGCTCCACTTTAGGGCTCACGCGGTAGCGCAGGCTTGGGCCCACGGTCAGCAGGTAAGTATTTCGCCTTGAGCTTAAATCGTACGTGTTGGCTCCGTTGGGCTGCGTCGTATCTGTGTAGTAGCCGGAGTTCTGGAATGTCTGGTGTTCGAGGGTGAAGCCCCCTAACGCATCTACCTGGAAGCGGTGGCTGAGTGTACGCGTGAGCGTATAGCGGCTCAACGCTGATATCGACAAAGTAGCGTTGCGGTAGACTGACCTGTAGTCGCCGATGATATTGCCGTTGAAATCATGGGAAAGGCCCGATACAGAACCCTTACCAACATTATAGGCCACCCCTGCCTGTAAGGCTAACCGCGGATGTAGCTGATACCCAAGAGTGGCCTGTACCGGTGGTAATGTGTTCCCGCCAAACTGACGGCTCCCTCTCTGATAAGCGCTGGTATAGGCCGATAGGCCTACATAGAACCGGGACGGTACCGGCTCAGCGGTTTGAGCGAGCCCAACAAGCGGGACAGTTAGTAATAGTCCACAGAAAGCAACCTGACGCACGAGCATAAGAGATAGGTGGGAGTGAAGAAATAAATACATAGCCACCCAAGAGAGCCCTAAGCGCCATGAACAGTTGTATCAAAAAGAATAAAAAGCTGCTAACCTGAGCAGGCGCAGGATTTTGATACCCAAACCCCAGCACGTCATCTTGATAAAGGAGCTTATCACACCTGATGGGCCTAGAGCCTCTCACGGCTCTCAGGATAATGTAATGGTACCGGTGTAATAGCAACGTCAACCCGTGAGGTGTCTCAACCAGCTCGACATGATGTTTTAGAATGACGGTGTGTACTGGGTGGAGTGGCCTAGCGGCAGTGCTTGCGTAGGTAACCAGCTAAAGGAATGTAGCGTGGCGTAACAGATGCATGATACCTTGGGGAGCTAATTGCTGGCTCCTTCTATCGCTCAACGCCTGATGCTTACCCTATTTATTCGCTATGCAGTGCTAGCCACCAGCTGCTGGCTGCTGGTTATTTACCCCCTCGCGGCCCAACCAACACCTAAGGTCTTCCCGTTGCACCGCTTTTTCCAGGCTCACTACGACAGCACCATTATCTACCAGCGTGGCAGTAGCTGGAACAACTCGCCCAACTACCTAATCTTGGCTAAGCTTAAAGATCAGGTGTACTTTTTCACCTACGCCAGCCCCTATCAAGAAACCAGAGGCCGGTATTTTCCGGGAGGGCTGGTACAGAAATTTTCCAGGGAGGAACTAGCCTTTAGCAGAGCTGTGCCTGATACTAACCGCTATTTTCTGCCGGGCAGAGCGTCGGCGCCGGCTCTAGGCCACTGCTGGCATGAGGTGGTTCCGGCCCAGCTATGGCAAGTGCAGGGCGACGAACATCCGCGCAGGACTTCAGGTCATTGCGTGATTGAGGACGGAGATGAAAACACGTTTTACCTGATCGACAAGCGGGCCGTTAAGGTGACATCCTTCTATGCACCTGCTTATTATGAGGAGTGTGAAGGCAAAAACCCAAACCGGCACGTGGCCCTTAAAACCATAGCTGCTCTGCAGGCGCTTAGCCAGTAGCCGACGGCAGTATGTAGAATGGCTCTTAGTTAGCTATACCAAACGAGGCGAGCAAACGACGCTGTAACAGCCGTTTGCTCGCCTCATGGCTTCTCGGATGGCCAGTGCTGCGCCAGGAAATAGCTAGGCCACTTAGTCCTTCAGCGGACTTAGCACGAACACTTTCATCATTTGCAGGAGCAGGGTGTCGGCTGAGCTGAGGCCGGGTACACGTAGGTCGAGCTCGTCGGGCTCTACGTAGCCGGCTAGTTCAGTGAAGCCTTCTGCTGACACCGGCCGGAAGCCCATTGACCACTCCGCGAAGCTGCGTTGCGCTATCTGCTTATCGGCCAGCTTCACCACATTCATGTGGCGCGGATCAGTGAGCAGCTTGGCGTATAAAGCGGCCAGCACTGACTCTTCGCCCTCAATAACTTGCATAAACTGCCCGTCGCCGTACACCAGGGCGCCAGTGATATTCTGCTTTTCGTTGGCGCTGCGCGCTTGCTGCAGAAGGGTGCGCAGCTCGTCGTCAGTCATGGACTGGGAGCCCCGACTCATATAAATGATATGATGCATGCTGGATACGTGAACAAGGATGGAAAGGAGGATGAATACCCAAGGTAGGCACTTGCTGCCACTCTCTGCCGCTGCCTGATGGCCTAGCCATTTTAACCCTAGGCTGGCCCGACGGTTCTTGCGCATTTGGCCAGCCAGAAAATAGTTAGCAGATTGCTACGTATGCCTGAGTTACAAATTGACGATCTGCGGGTGGAAATCATCCGTAAAAACATTCGCACCCTGCGCCTGACGGTGTACGCCCACGGTGGGCGCGTGCGGGTGGCGGCTCCCCTCCGCACCTCCGACGACGCCATCCGGGAGATGGTACTGGGCCGCCGCGCGTGGATTGAGAAGCATCAAACCCGTTTCGAAGCCCGTGAGAAGCCCACTGCCCTGGAATACGTTTCCGGCGAAACCCATTTCTACCAAGGCCGCGCCTACACCCTGCACGTACTCCTGACCACCGGCCGGCCCCGCGTGGAGCTGCAGGAAGAAGAGCAGAGCCTTACTCTCTGGGTGCGCGAGGCCAGCACCACCGAGCAGCGCGCCAAAGTGTTGACTGCCTGGTACCGGGAGCGGCTGAAGGAGCAGCTGCCAGCTATGGTGGCCTACTGGGAGCCCATTGTAGGCGTTACGGTCCTAGCCTGGGCCATCAAGCAAATGAAAACGCGCTGGGGCACCTGTAATATCCGTGCCCAGCGCATCTGGCTGAATCTAGAGTTAATTAAGCGCCCTACTCACTGCCTAGAGTACGTGGTAGTGCACGAGATGGTGCACCTGCATGAGCGCTACCACAATGCCCGCTTCTGGGGCCTGATGGACCGTTTCCTGCCCAACTGGCAACTGGCGCGCCAGCAGCTCAACCAAGTTTCTCTGGGCGCTACCGCCGGCCCCGACGCCTGTTAGGTTATCTAGATAGAAAGCCTGTAGCGGCGTTCGGCTGAGCGCAGCCAACAGCAGTTCTGCATCCAGCAAGCTAACTGGCGTAGGATATTCCCTGAAGCGAAAGAGTTGCTTCGGCTCAGCTTAACCAGACCAGCTTCATAGGCTTCTGCTCAACCCGCTTAGAGTGGCCTAGAAATAGGCCACGCCCTGCCGCCGCAAATTATTAATGGGCAGCAGGACCGTGGGCTGTGTTTTACTGAAGAAGCAGCGCTAGGCCACCTGTGCGGCGGGCAGCGACTTGGCTACTTCGGCTTCCAGAATCTCCACTACAAAGCCAGCATCAGCGGAGTAAGTTTTGCGGTAATAGATGACCAGCTGGCGCCCCCTCGGCGAAAGCACGCTCGTGGAGCAGATTTCCCCGTAGGCTTTCTCCTTCTCCAGGAAGGGACGGAGCGTGGCAATACTTTGTAAAAACTCAGCGGGCAAAATCCCTTCTTCCTCCTGAAGCCGAACGGCACTTACGGGATATAGAAAACGAGTCTCGAAAACAATCATGCAGGGAATAATGACGGAAAGACAATGGTTGTAGCGCGGCAATTTTAGCCGTAGAGCAACACTACTTTCTCACCATCTAATCAGCTGAGAAAAGCAGCATGCAGCGCTGCCCACTCAACAGCAAAGGCCACCTTTCCATTCCCGCTTTACTGAGCTTTTCACTGCAAAATCATGGGTACAGTTCTGAGCCGCAGTGAGGCAGCTGCAGTTCTTTTTATACCGTCAGAACAGCCGTTACAGCGGTAGAGCCGCCCAAGTCATCATCGGTAACGAGCAGGAGCTCGTAGGTGTGGCTGCTCACCCGGCGCCGCACGGCCACGCTCTCCACTTTGCCCCGGTAGGCCTGTCCGTTGGGTAGCTCCAAACGGGCCAGCGTTACGGGTACAGGCCTAGCCGATGTCTTACTTAAGTCCACAATGCCCACCAGTGAGCCCAACACTGCGCCATCTTGCACGGCATCCTGAGTATCCTCCACCGAGGCAGTCACGAAAAGCTGGTCACCAAACCAGGTAGCGCCCGAAAAGCCCGCGGGCTTACCATCAATGGTAGGCAGTTCGTAAAACTGAGTCTGGATGGGAGGCACTGCCTGCGTCTGGTGGTGGAGATAGTGCAGCGTTTGCGCCAGCGGCATCCGAAACGCCAAGTTGCCCGCTGCCGAGCCCACCGTCCGCTGGAAAATAATCAGCTCCGCAGGGGTAGCCGCCACAGCTTCCAGGTTCAGGGTTATACCCGTAGGTAAGTGCTGGCGCAAGGCCGCGTACAATCCGCTCAGCGACACCGGATACACCGTAGAGCCCACACTTCCCTCCTTAGCTAGTGTCACCCAGAAGCCCTGCTCCCGCGCCGATGTAGCGCCCGAGCCCATCAGAAGCAGCCCTGTTTCCCCGGTGTCGGTGGTGATGACCGTGAGGCACTCCAGGTCCAGCTTGAGGTCTTTCGGGATGCGGCCGGTGCTGAAGTGTACCGTTTCAAACAGCGAGGTTCTTTCACCTGCTGCCAAGGAAGCAGCATTCAGCTGGTACAGGAAAGGTGAGTCGTCGCCGATGATGTAGGCCACCTCCCCCACCACTTCAATTCCGGAAGCCGAAGGCAGGTTAGGCAAGGTGGCTTCGTGCTGAATAAGGGCGCGCATAGCGGTAGCAGAGTGTAGTTGTGGGGATAGGCCAGACAAGATCGGCTAGGCCAGTGTCTTTACTTGTGGTGAGGCATTTCCCGCGAGGCCTCACGTATGCTTCGAATACGCAGAGCCACCTTCAACCGTTTAAAACGAACTCAGCTCCTGTAGCAGGCCCCCGGAGCTGGTTAGAGCTACGCGGCAGGCCAGCGTCAGGAGCTGAGATGGGCAACAAGACTGGCTAGTGGCCTACAGAGCGCTACTTTGTGATGGTGAATTCAACCCGGCGGTTAAGCTTGCGAGTTTCCTCCTTGTCGTTGCTGGCGCGGGGGCGGCTGCCGCCGTAGCCAATAGTACTGATGCGGTTTTCACTCACGCCCCTGGTAACCAGGTAGCGTTTCACCTCGGCCACGCGGGTTTCAGAGAGTTGCTGGTTGAGCTTGGCATCACCTTGGTTATCCGTGTGTCCTTCCAGACGGATATTCACCGTGGGGTTGTCTTGGAGAGTGCGGGCCAGGCGGTTCAACTCAGTGTAGGAGGCGGGCAGTAGGCTGTATTTGCCCTGCGCGAAGATGAGCGTAGGTAGCTCCAGGCTAGAGCCAACGGCCGCTGGCACCAGCAACAGTTCCCGGCTCAAAGAGCCGGCAGTGAGGGTTATTGTATCGGTGGCAGTGAGGTAGCCGGCACGGGTAGCCAGCAGGCGGTAACTGCCGGGGGGTAGAGTCATCTGAAAGGCGCCCCCGGTGCTCTCGGTGCGGGCCGTGGCGTTAAATGCCATGTCATTGCCCAGGCGAATGGCTTTAACCTCGCTGCCCAGCCCCTGCCGAGTTTTGGCATCGAGGGTGCGGCCCGTAAAAAGAATCCGGGCTGCTACTGCGGGGTTTACGGGCTCGGTGGGCGGCGGAGCCTGCGTGGTATCGGTGGGCGCTACGCCAGCCGCTGTCCGGAACAGATCAGCGGGGCTGTTGGGTGTGGGAGCTGAGGCATAAAAGGCTTGCTTACCATCGGCGGAGAGAGCCAGATATGCATCAAACCCCGGCCCATTCAGTGGGGCGCCCACGTTGCGCGGCTCCGACCACCGCGTCCAGGAGTCGTCAAGCCGCTGACTCACGAAAATATCGGCGTTGCCGAAGCCGGCGTGGCCATACGAGCTGAAGTACAACGTTTTAGTATCCGCAGACAGCCAAGGCGCAAAGTCATAGCCTGGTGAGTTTACCACGTCGCCTAGGCTGATAGGCTCACTCCAGGCATTGTCGCCGGTAGGCCTGCAGAGGTATAGGTCGTTGCCCCCCTGCGAGTCGCCACGCTCCAGCGAGAGCAGCAGAAACTTCTCGTCGGGGGTCATGTAAAACGAAGTGGCTGGCCCGGCCGAGTAGTAGTTGGGAATAATCAGGGCGGCGGGGCGCACGTTTTTGCCTTGCAGGTTGCGCGCCACCTTACTGGCACTTTCATCGCGGTAGCTACCGTCGCGCTCATAGCGTCCGCGCACCAGCAACGATTCGCCATTGGCGCCTACTACTGCCATCACCCCATTATGTTGAGGAGTATTTAGGGCATCAAGGCGAGTGGCCGGAGCCCAGTTAGAATTGGCTGACGGAGCCGTGCTTACCCAAATATCGCCTGATTCAGCAACGCCTTCAGTGTTACCCGAGTAGCGAGTACGTACGAAATACAGCATTTTCCCATCAGGAGTAGGCACGGGCTGAAGTTCGTTGCCACCGGGCGTGTTCAGGCTCATTAGAGGCTCAGGCTTCCCGAAACCAGGCTGCCGAGGGTCTAAGTTCAACCGCAGCTTAAACAGCTTCCATTGCTGCGAAGCCCGGTTCATAATGCGCTGGCCTACAATGGGCGTCCCATTGAATTTGTCTGCCGCTGCCAGGGCCACGCATTTGTCATTACCACGGCTTACCAGCATGAAGCTCCCCATGGGGCCCGAAGGAATCAGCTTCCACTGCTGATAGAAGCTGCCGGTCCAGGGGCGCTGCATGAGCGGAGCGTTTTCATCGGTGCCTTCTAAGGTGAGACATTTACCGCTGTGGCGGGCCTCAATGCGGTAGAAGTCGCTGCCAGCTGCGGCACGGGTGAAGCGCCATTGCTGACTATTGGAGTGCGTGAACTCCCACTGCACGGCTGCTGCCCCCGACTCAGTAGAGGAGTTGGCAATATCCAGCGAGCGGCCGCTGCTGCGGGGTATCAGCCCGTACCAAGCGGTTTCATCGGGTACAAAAGCCGCTTGACCAGCAGCTGAGAAGGTAATTAACCACACTGCCAGCAAGGGCAGCAAGAAACGAGTGACGGTGTTTGTCATGCACGCAGAACGGATGGACATAGGTGCAAGTTAGCCGAAATCTGTACCGCGACCGGCTTAGCACAAGAAAGCGCCGCTTTTCCACACAAGGGAAAAGCGGCGCTTCTAATGTAATAACGTATAGTATCGTTTTATCAATAAGCAGATTAGCTAGCGTTGTTAATGTACTTGAAGCGCACAAAGCGCTCATTCTCATAGATAGCGGTAAAATGACCTCCGGCAGCCTTAGGCTCTACTTTGCGGTCGGCACTGCGACTAGACGAAGTCGAAGTTGGTACTGCAGGGTAAGAACCGGGCATAGTACCGGGAACATGACAGATGAAGGAAAGGATTTTGGAAGCCATGAGCTGTTGCAGTTAGTGGTTACAGAAGCTGGTTAAGACAGAATATGCTACGCTGTTTGAAAGGCAAAACGAATAGGATGCTACGCTTACTATGATGAAATCATCATTGAATTGAACGTTGCTAAGGTATATCCTTTCTTACTATAATGTAAATCCGTGGCACCCCGTATTTTCATCTCCGTGCCAGTACGGATACATTTTACCGATGGATTTCTGTGACTAACTCAATAATTATTTGAATAATTATTAATCTATTTCCGGTCAAAATTTTTACAATTACCTAATATCAAGCACCATATACCCTATAAGCAGATTTAAGCATTCAGTCTAACGGTCAACTAGATTAAAAAAATACAATATCCAAGCATAGTTATACTGCCACTGCCGGCTTCGTAGCCGGTTTGCTGATCTGCTAGACAAGCTGTTCAATTATCACCAAAAGCTGGTGTTCTAGCTCCCTCACTTACCAAACAACAGCAGCTTCTACTCCTATCTTTTATTGCAGCCGCTAAGTCCCGTCTTCAACTTCCTTCGCCCCGAATTCTGCCTCCCACGCTTCCCGTAGTGGCCTAGGAAATTAATCTATTACGCAGTGCATACTGAATTAGGCCCACCACTGATTTAGAATTCGTCTTGGTGAGAATGTTCTTGCGGTGCGTTTCTACCGTTCGCTCACTAATGAAGAGCGTTTCGGCGATGTGGGAATTTGAGTATTCGCGAGCAATAAGCTGTAGTACTTCTCGCTCTCGGTTGGTAAGCTCAGAGGCCCGGGCCTCTCTTATCTGCTCCCGCGAAGCCGGAATTTGAATGTTTTGCAGCACGGTAGCGGCCACCTCGCTGCTAAAGTACGTCCGGCCAGCTGCTACCTCCCGAATAGCACCCGATAGCTCCGCCTTAGAGGCCGTTTTCAGTACGTAGCCCGCGCAACCCGCTTCCAGTACTTCCGCCACGGAGGCGTGGTCATGGAACATACTCAAAATCAAAATCCTGATTTTAGGGTAAGTCTGCCGGATCGTGTAGGCCAGTTCCACGCCCGTCATGCCAGGCATGTTAAGGTCAAGCACTGCTACACGTATTTCAGGGTGCTGTGTCAGTACATCCAGGGCTTCATCGCCACTGTAGGCCTGGGCCGCCACAGGTAAGTCTACCTCCGTACGTAACAGTGCTTTCAAGCCTTCTACCACCACTGGGTGGTCATCGACTAGTAGCAACGGAATTTGATTAGAGGTGGGCATAGGTGCATCAATTAAGCAGACAAAAATCTCAACAACAGAACAACAACTATTTCTTGCTCCTTCAACTGTAAGAACAGAGTAACTAAAGACTAGCTAGCTGTTTCCATTTTGGTTAAGAAGAAAGTTACGAGTTTCCCAGAAGCATCCAAAGATATAAGATGGTCTATATTCAAAGATCCGTCACTTAACTTACTTGTATTCAACAAAGTTCTGTTTTCCCTGAATAGCCCTAAAGAACAACGGGAACCGCCAGTTGTCGCCAGCAATTCCCGTTGTTCCCAATATGGTACAGCTGGCCTAGCGCTGCCCGTACTTCGCCTTAAACTTGTCGCGTAGGTAAGTCTGCTTGGTATCGAGGCGGAAAGCGCGGCCATCAATGTAGGCCTGCGTAACGTCGTTGGTGCGCATATCCAACAGGTCGCCGCGGCTTACTACCAGCGTGGCGCTTTTGCCAGCTTCGAGTGAGCCATAGTCTTTATCGAGGCCTAGAATACGCGCCGGACTCAGGGTGATGGCCGTGAGAGCCTGCTCTTTGGTGAGCCCGTGGCCCGCTGCCGTGCCCGCTATAAAGGCTAAGTTGCGGGAGCCGGAGGTTTCCTGGCTGCCTTCATAGTCGAGGCAGAACCGCACGCCCGCTTGCTGCAGCAGGCTGGGTAGCTTGTAGGGCAGGTCGTAATCGTCGCCCTCGCGGCGGGGCAGGGCGTGAATGCGGGAGAGGATGACGGCCACATCGTTCTGCTTCAGGAAGTCCAGCATCATCCAAGCGTCGCGGGCGCCTACCAGCGTCACTTTCTGCACTCCCATGCGTTTGGCAAACCGCACCGATTCCACGATTTCCTTACCGTAGTCGGTATGAATGAACAGCGTTTTAGAGCCATCAAAAAGGCCAGCCAGCGACGTGAGGCGCAGATTTTCCTTGCGCGAAGCAGGTTGCTGGCGGTAGGCGCTGGCTTCTGACAGTAAGCTTTCCAGCTGGCGGAGCTGTTCGGTGCGGCCTTTCTCGCGGGCTTCTACCTGCTTGGGGTCTTCCGTGGGGTTAGTTTTAATCACCATCTGGGGCCAGTTCAGGTGCAGGCCATCGTCGGCTTTGATGGCGGCATCCTGCCAGTTCCAGGCATCGAGCTGCACAATGCTGCTCTGGCCCGAGAGTAGGCCACCGCGGGGCGTAATCTGCGCCAGCAGCACCCCGTTGGTACGTACGGTGGGCAGAATATCCGAGTCGGTGTTGTAGGCAATGATGCTGCGCACGTTCGGGTTCAGGATGCCCACCTCGCGCTCATCCACGGTTGCCCGGATGGCTTCTACCTCGGTGAGGCCGAGCGTGGTGTTGGGCAGAATCAGGCCGGGATAAATCTCTTGGCCTTTTACGTCTACCACTTGGTAGCCCGCTTTGTCTTGGCTGAAGCCGCTCTGGGCTCCAGCATACGTGATTTTGCCGTTGTCGAAGGCCACGGCGGCATCGGGTACCACGGTGCCGTTGCCTACGTGTAAGGTGCCGCCCACGAGCAGCATGGGCTTGCTCTGCGGTGGGGCCGGAGCCGGTACCTGCGCCAGCGCGGGCGCGGCAGCAAGCAGGCCTAGAGAAAGAAGTACTGCGGAGATACGCATGAATAGTCGGTTTAGCTTGTCAGGCCACTCTTATTGCGGCCCGAAAGTTGATTTTTAGTGTAGGTCCGGTGGCCTAGGCCACTACTGGTCCAGTTCCTTCTCTTCGCCCACGGTGTCGCAGTGGAAGTGCTGGTTGGGGCGTGCCGAGGGCATTTGCGTGGGCGCGCCGCCCTTTTTGGCCTCCAGCATTTTCTGTACAATGCGCAGGCGCTCTTTCTGCATCTCCAGGCGCATTTGCTGGTCGCTTTCCACGTCAAACAGTAGGCGGCCATCTACGAAGGTGCGCTCTGGGTGGGCATAGATGCTCAGCGGGTTGTCGCTCCAGAGCACTACGTCGGCATCCTTGCCCTCCTTAATGCTGCCCATGTTTTTATCGAGGTGCAGCATTTTGGCTGGGTTAATTGTCACCAGCTTAAAGGCTTCTTCCTCCGATAGGCCACTGTACTTCACTATTTTGGCGGCTTCCTGGTTTAGGCGGCGGCTCATTTCGGCATCGTCGGAGTTGATGGCCACGTTAAGGCCCGCGTTGTGCATAATGCCCGCATTGTAAGGAATGGCATCGCGCACCTCATTTTTGTACGCCCACCAGTCGGAGAAGGTACTGGCATTGATGCCGTGCTGCTTCATTTTATCAGCCACTTTGTAGCCCTCCAGAATGTGGGTGAAGGTGTTCACCTTGAAGTTCATCCGGTCGGCCACGTTCATCAGCATGTTAATCTCCGACTGCACGTAGCTGTGGCAGGTGATAAAGCGCTTCTCATTCAGAATTTCAACCAGCGCCTCTAGCTCTAAGTCGCGGCGCGGGGCCTCTCCTTTTTTCTGTTTGGCCTTGCCGAGCTTGTTCCAGGCCTTCCACTCCTGCTCGTACTCCTTGGCGCGCGTAAAGGCATCCACAAATACCTGCTCAGTACCCATGCGGGTTTGCGGGAAGCGCAGGATGTTGGCCTCACCCCAGTTACTTTGCTTCACGTTCTCGCCGAGGGCAAACTTGATGAAGCCGGGCGCTCCTTTGATTTGCATCTGCTCGGCGGTTTGGCCCCAGCGCAGCTTAATCAAGGCCGATTGCCCCCCGATAGGGTTGGCAGAACCGTGCAGCAGCTGGGCGGCTACTACGCCGCCAGCCAGGTCGCGGTACACGTCCACGTCCTCGGCGTCCACTACGTCGCCAATCCGCACCTCACTGGTTACTGATTGGGTGCCTTCATTCACGCCTTCGGAAATGGCAATGTGAGAGTGCTCATCGATGATACCGGGGGTAAGGTGCTTGCTGGTACCGTCCACGGTGCGGCCACCGCTGGGCACGGAGAGGTTGCGCCCAATCTTGGCAATTTTGCCGTTCTGCAGCAGTACATCGGTGTTTTCCAGCTTGCCCTGGGCTTCACTGGTCCAAACGGTGGCATTCTTGATGAGGACGGTTTGTTGCTCTGGTACCGCTGGGCGGCCGTAGGCCACAAAGGGGTACTGCAACTGGCCTAGCTGCACCGGCTCCGGGGCCTTAGCCGAGTCGCGGCGGGCGGCCCGGGTGGCTTGCTCCTGGCGCTGGGCGCTCCACTTGATACTTGTAGCGTCGGGGAGCTGTCCATCACCCTGAAATGTGCGGCCATCGGCCGTATAGTAACCGCTGAGTCGTATTGCCCCGCTGCCCTTGGTTTTCGGCGTGGGGTTGTACACCAGTGTAGCCAGCTCACCATTCACGCTGAGGTTCCCCTTCACGGTATCGGCGGCAGCTTTCACGATCTTTACCTCTGGCGCCTCCGGCTTGCCGGCCAGCAACATCTTTATCTCGGGCTGATTACCAACTTTAAGCGTGTACACGCCGCGATAGTCATTCGGAATTTCGCTGAGTTGGTACCGCTCACCCTGCACCCAGTTGTCGAGCATTACGCTCTCGGGGGCGAAGAGGCGGGTGGAGCACACCAGAAAGTTGGCCTGCATGCCGGGCTTCAGAGCCCCTACCCTATCCTGAGCTTTCACGAGCATGGCCGGCGTGGCCGTAAGCGCCTGCAACGCTTGCTCCTCCGTGAGGCCGTACTGAATGGCTTTGCGCAGATTGGGCAAGAACTTTTTCTTGTCCTTGAGGTCAGCGGCGGACAGGGCGAAGGGCACACCAGCTTTGGCCACTAGGCCAGCATTGGCGGGCGCCATTTCCCAGTGCTTCAGATCCTGCAGGGGCACCCGAATAGCGTCGTACACATCATCCACGAGGTACGGATCGGGGAAGTTCAGGCTCAGGATGAGCGGCGCTTTGGTGGCCTGTATGTCGGGCAGGCGCTGGTATTCGTCACCACGCCCCTTGATGATGTACTGCACCCCAAACTCATCCCCCACTTTGTCGGCGCGCAACAGGCTCTGCTTGTCGCGTACTTCAAAGATGGCTGGCAGGCTGCGCTGCTGATTTAAAGCGCGCAGTGAGAGGTTCTGCTCGCGGGCGGGGTTGCGCTGGTTCCAGTCGGCATCGAGGTAGCTCTGGCGCAGCAGGGCAATGCTGCCCATCAGCGACGAAGGATAATCCTGGGTGCTGGTGCCTTTATCGAAGGAGTATGCCGCGGCGGCGTGATCCTGCAGAATCAGTTCGGTTTCCTTGCGGTTAGTATTCAGGCTTACCAGAGCAGCCGTACCGCGCACGATGCCATCGGGCTGGTGAGTGAGCACGGCCCCGAAGCCCAACTTGCGGAGGGCATCGGCCTGCTCGGCGTTGGCCTTAAACAGCTCGGCGGCATTTACCTCAGGGTGCACGGCTTGGTTCCAGTCGTAGGCACCGGTTTTCTGGCTTTCAAACTGAGGGCCACCGCGGCGACCCTGGCGCTCAGGGGCCTTTACCTCCGGCACGCCGTAGCTGGCGTAGAGGTCCACGAAGCCGGGATAGATGAACTTGCCTTTCAGGTCCTGCACCACGGCCCCAGCCGGAATTTTCACGTTGGGGCCTACGGCTTCTACTTTCCCATCCCGAATAATGAGCGTGGCATCATTCAGCCGGGTTTTGTAGTCAGTATAAATGGTGGCGTGCGTGAAAGCGAACAGGCCGGGCCGGTCGTCGTAGACGCCATTGCGCGGAAACGTGCTCGACTGAGCATAGGCCACCGAAAGGCTGCCCACGAGCAGGCCACCCGCCAGCCCAAGCCGGCGCAGGTCAATGTGCATAAGGTTGCGGAAGTAGAGTTGGGAGATAGAGAAGTGCTTATGGTTGGGGAATCGGCAGAACCGACCTCACCAAATGTAGCTAAAGAAACTGCGCATAATACTATCAACACTACTAGGCCACCTCAACCTTAGGGCCACCGCTACAGTATGTTCCTGTATCCCGCAACTCATCAAGCACTTCAGTCATGCGCAAAGGCACCAAAGTCAGCTGGAAATATGGCACTGGCACGGCCACCGGCAAAATAGAAGAAACCCATAAAGAGAGCGTAACCCGCAAACTGCAGGGCGCTGAAATCACCCGCAACGGTACCCCCCAGAACCCGGCCTTCCTTATTGTGCAGGAAAACGGCGACAAGGTGCTGAAGCTGCAAAGCGAGGTAAAAGAAGCCAAGTAGCGCTGCTTGCATTACTCAGCCCCCTCGACCTTCACAAAAAAAGCCCCGTCGGATAATCCGACGGGGCTTTTGCTGCGCTAGTGGCCTAGCAGGTTATTTCTTGTCGAGGGGCTCGATGAAGAATTCTTCTTCCATCTCCTTGGGCACCACTACAATGCCTTGCTGGAGCTTAGAGTTGTTTTTGCCGTAGATGAAATAGACGATGAAGCCCAGAATCATCCAGCCAATAGCCACTTTCAGGGTGAACAGGTCGAGGGCAGCAATCATCAGCAGACAGATGGCAGCACCCAGGATTGGTACAAGCGGGAAGCTAGCCGAAGAAAGCGGCGAGCGGAATGGGCGGTGCTGGTTGGGGTCAGACTTACGCATGAGCCATACACCGATTGACACCAGCACGAAGGCCAGCAGCGTACCGAAGGAGGTAAGGTCGCCGGCCAGGGAGCCAGGCACGAAAGCAGCAAAAGCGCCCACGAATACCAGCAGCACCAAGTTCGACTTGTAAGGAGTGCGGAACTTGGGGTGCAGTTCCGAGAAAGCCTTCGGCATGAGGCCATCATTAGCCATGGAGAAGAACACGCGGCTCTGGCCCATGAGCATTACCAAGATTACCGAAGAGAAGCCGGCCAAAATAGCTACCGTAACAGCCGTAGACAGCCAGCTGTAGCCGGGCATATGCTCCCGGATGGCGTAGGCCACTGAAGCCTCGCCGCCCTTGGCGGGGTCGGCAAACTCACGCCAGTTGGCAACGCCCGTCAGCACGTGGCCGAACAGGATGTAGAGGATGGTGCAGACTGCCAGTGAGCCGAGGATACCGATGGGCATGTCGCGCTTGGGGTTCTTGGCTTCCTGGGCGGCGGTGCTCACGGCATCGAAACCAATGAAGGCGAAGAACACGATGGCGGCGCCACCAAGGATACCACCGTACCCGTGCTTGTTCCAGTTGGTGTACTCGTGTACTACTTTGCCAGCGGCATCAGTTACGGGTGCTGCATCAGCCGGAATCAGGTAGGGCGTGTGGTTAGCGGGGTCGATAAACTGCCAACCTACGGCAATGAATACCAACACGATAACCACCTTCACCACCACAATAATAGCGTTGAACGTAGCCGACTCCTGGGTGCCTTTGATGAGCAGCAAGCTCAGAGCAATGATTACCAACAGCGCGGGCAGGTTCAGCCAGCCCCCTTCGCTGGGCGCGTGGCACAGCTCAAAGGGTATTCGGGTGCCAAAGACTTCTAAGAGCTTATTGAGGTATTCGCTCCAGGCAATACTTACCGTAGCGGCCCCCAGGGCATATTCCATAATCAGAGCCCAGCCAATTACCCAGGCCACAAACTCGCCCATGGTAGTATAGGCATAGGTGTACGCTGAGCCAGCAATTGGAATCATGGCCGCAAACTCGGCGTAGCAAAGGCCTGCAAAAGCGCAGCCAATAGCGGCCACGATAAAGGCCAGCGTAACACCCGGTCCGGCTGCCTGCGCGGCAGCAGCGGCGGTGCGCACAAACAAGCCAGCCCCGATGATAGCGCCCACGCCTAGGGCCACGAGGTTAGCCGCTCCCAATGTGCGCTTTAGTGAGCCTTCCCCGGAGGAGTTGGCTTCACCCAGCAGCTGGGACAGCGGTTTTTTGGCGAAAATATTTGCCATATAGGTTGTGAGAGAGGAAAGAAAAAGGTGAGTGAGGTGAAGATTTTACAATAAAAGCCGTCTGCAAGCGGCAACGTGGCCCGAATATAGGCCTTTCTGTTGATTGCTGACGCTGGCAGGGATGTTGCAAACCAGTTTTTGGGCCCTCCTTTAAACCCTGGCCTGGCGCGGCTCTCTAACCAGCCGTAACTCTCCACACAGACTCCACAATTATGAAAAAGATGCTTGTCCTCCTCGCCGCCGTTGCACTTACTGCCGGTTCAGCTGCTGCCCAAACTGCTCCAGCCAACGCCCGGGTGTTGCGTCAGGGCCAGAAGGGCCAGGGCCGTATGAACATGACGCCCGAGCAGCGCGCTGATATGCAGGCTCAGCACCTGACTAAGCAGCTAGGCCTCTCCGCCGACCAAACCACGCAGGTGCGCAGCATTGCCCTGGCCGAGGCCCAGGAGCTGCAGTCAGCACGCGGCAATGCTTCGGCTGGCACTGACCGTCAGGCGGCTATGCAATCCATGAAAGCTACCCGCGACAAGTACGATACCCAGTTGAAGGCAGTGCTTACGCCCGAGCAACTGACCAAGTACACCCAGATGCGTGACCAGCAAATGGACAGGCATCAGGAAGGTATGCAGAAAGGTAAAATGAAGATGAAAGCCAAATCGTAGTCTTCGCTGCCCCACTGATAAAAAAAAGCTCTGGCCTACCGCCAGAGCTTTTTTTTATGTCTGTACCTGGCCTAGCTACTCATGATGTATTGAAAAAGCGCTAGTCCTTCGCGAATCACTCCTACTTTCTATCCGTTTTTAGTAGCTTCATTGTACTCAGTGGCTTACGCTATGCCTAGCCTGACATTATGAGCTCAACCAATAGCATAGCAATTATGGCTGCGTATATTTGAAAACGTGCACCCCGTCAGGGCTTGCTCCCACGGTGGCGCATTCACCACATCCTACACCCATGAGTCCTCTGCCCAGTAGTACCACGTCGGTACAAATTCAGCAGTTCTACGACAAAGGCCTGGCTCACGCGAGCTACGCCGTGCGTTGCGGCCGCCAAGTGGTCATCATCGACCCCGCCCGTGACCCCCAACCATATTACGACTTCGCCGACGAGCACGAGGCTAAGATCATCGGGGTTATTGAAACCCACCCCCACGCCGACTTTGTGAGCAGCCACCTGGAAATTGCCCAGGAAACAGGCGCTACCATTTACGTCAGCAAGCTGGTAAAAGCCGGCTACCCACACCAGTACTTCGACGAGGGCGACCGTATTTCGCTTGGTACTGTGGAGCTGCACGCCATCAATACTCCTGGCCACTCCCCTGACTCCATCAGCATTGTGCTAATGGATGAGCTTGGCCAGACCCGCGCCGTGTTTACCGGCGACACCTTATTTGTGGGCGATGTAGGCCGCCCCGACTTGCGCGAGGACGATAACGTGGGTGGCCACAGCCGCGAAGAGCTGGCGGCTCAGCTCTACCACAGCACTCGGAATAAACTCATGACCCTGCCGCCTACCACGCGCGTGTACCCGGCCCACGGCCCTGGCTCGCTCTGCGGCAAAACCACCAGCCCCGACCTAGACAGCACCATTGGCAAGGAGTTGAAATCGAACTATGCACTGCAGCCCATGTCGGAAGCGGAGTTCGTGAAGGTGCTGCTAGAAGATCAGCCTTTCATGCCCAAGTACTTTGGCCACGATGTGCTGTTGAACAAACAAGGTGCCCTGCCTTTTGAGGACAGCATACGGGCAGTACCGCGCATTTACAGCGAGAAGGAACTGGAGCCCGGCGTGCTGGTAATTGATACGCGTGCCGCCGAGCAATTCAGGGCCGGCCACTTGCCTGGTGCCATCAACCTGATGGATGGGGGCAAGTTTGAAACCTGGCTGGGCTCGATAGTAGGCCCCAAAGAGCCCTTTTATCTGCTCGCCGATTCTCAGATAGGCCTAGACACCGTTATCCGGAAAACGGCTAAAATTGGCTACGAGGGCAATGTACGAGGGGCTCTCCTGACACCCCAGCTACTACCTGTTACCAGCCCGGAAGTACATGTAGAGGAGGTGAGAGAGCAACCCGAACGGTTCACGATAGTAGACATTCGTAACCGCACGGAAGCCAAGCAGCCCATCTTTGAAAATTCCCTGCTGATTCCGCTGCCGGAGTTGCGGGAGCGGGCCCAAGAGGTGCCTACTGATAAACCTATTTTGGTGCACTGTGCTGGTGGTTACCGCTCAGCGGCTGGGGCCAGCATTCTGCAGGCGGCCCTGCCAGGCGCAGAAGTGTTCGATTTGGGTGAGGCCATTTCCACGTTTCAGCCCCAAGTGGTTCACTAACCACTTACGTTGTTACTAGCCGCATACAGTAGCGCGGAGGTTCAGGGAGGACATTCTCTTGGGGCCTCCGCGCTTTTTTAGCTATTTACCCCACTCCGGCATTCGTATACCATCCGGTCCTCTGCCCATGGAAAAGGTGGCCTACCTTACCATCGACGACGCGCCTTCGTCGGATTTTACCGCGAAGCTCACATTCCTGCAGCAGCAACGCATTCCGGCCGTGTTCTTCTGCCGCGGCGACCTGCTGGCGCAACAGCCAGAAGCTGCCGTGCGGGCCGTGCAGTTGGGCTATATCTTGGGCAATCATTCTTACGATCATCCCTCCTTCTCCACCATTTCACTAGCTGAGTGTCAGGAGCAGATTCGCAAAACCGATGCGGTGCTAGCGGCGGTGTACAACCGAGCGGGCGTGCCATGGCAGCACAAGTACTTCCGTTTTCCTTACGGCGACCGGGGCGACCTGAAGCTAGGCCACCTGCTACAGGGCGAGTCGGCGCGGTGGAAAGGCTCAGGCCCACCGAGCACGCGCCGGTGGCACCGCCTGGCCGAGCAGGTACGACGGTTTTTCCCGGAGCGCGTGCGCCAAGCTCGCACCCGCGGGTTAGCCCGCGAGGCGGCTATTCAGCACTATCTACACGCCCTAGGCTACCAGTTCCCGCCTTTCCTAGATATCACCTACTCTTACTTACAGGCCTACCAGCAAGAAAAAGATTGGCCCTGGACGTTTGATGTGCTGGAATGGAGCCTGTTACAAACACCCTCTTGGCGGGGCGGACACACGCTATCCAGTATTCTGGCTCGGCTAGAGCACCCAACCCCACCTGACCCCAGAGGCCCCGTGCCTGCCGCGGCGTATGGCTTGTCGTTTCCAGGCTCAGCAGAAATCATTCTGCTCCACGACCACGCCGAAACCAGCCACGCCTTTTACGCCGTGGTGGAGCGCCTGCTAGAGCAAGGTATTGTGTTTAAAGCGTGCGTTTAGCGCTTCCTCCGCTCACGAATGCTCACTATTCCATTTGGTGGCCCAAGTAGCCACGCATGAGCAAGTGCCTAGGTAGTAAGCATATTCCTCCGACACTTGCTCGGGGTTCACATACCAATCTACGTGTTTTAGGGTGTATGGCCGGGCCAGCCGCAGAGCAGGTTGTAGGCGGCGCAGGTCTGAGTTGCCGCGGTACATAGCAAAGGTGGTGTCGATGGCTGCTTCGTAGGCCTCTCCGTTTACTAAATGGGCCCAATAGCGGCCTTCCCACTCCTGTACTTGCCGGTGAAAAGGGTAACAGGTGGGCAGATCGGCAATTTCCAGTGAGGCGCCCGCATGGTTGTACTCGGGGTATCGGTCCAGCAAATCGGAGAGCTTAGCCAGCATATCACCCGGAGTTGTGGAGAAGGGAATTAAGTCGCTGTCGGTGACGACGTATTTGTGAAATCGGCGGAGCGACGGCACGAGCTTCAGAACCGCTTGCGGTCCGCGGTTCCTTTTCAGATAAATGACTTCAACGGCCTGGGCGGGCAAGGAGGCATAGTAGGCCAGTAGCGGCTTAAACGTAGAGTGATTATCCAGCACAATGATTTTAATATTGCTCGTGCTACTACGGAGCCATTCTATCAGCTGCTGTAAGGCTTCCAGTCGGTTGAAATTGATGACTATGATTGGAATACACTCGGGATGCAGCCGCGCGAATACGCGCCGATACCCACGTTCAGCGAAGCCATAATACCGAATAGCAACGTAATCTTTCAGGCTGCGCAGGGCCTGGTTACGGTCCCAGACCGCCGCCGGCGAATGAGGAAAGATATCGGCATATTCTGGCATGAAGAACCTGAAGGGATGGTAAGCACCAACGAGTTAGAACCGCCAAAGAACGGCCCAACATTTCCTAAACTAGAAGTATACAAGGCCATCAGAAAGCCCGAATTACCAGTTGCTCCCCCATGGCCTGCCCCGGTTACACATAGCATGAAACCAGTTGCGTTCTATAACCACTGCAATATTTCCTCTATATATTCATAAAATAACATACAATCAACCTCAACCAGAACTTATGCTCTCAACATAGCATTGGCGCGCTATTTTGCGGGGTGCTTTGACCGTCAGTTAGACACCGGGCATACTCCTGCTGTAGCAGTTCAGGCAGAAGAACTGTATTTTTGTAGCTATGCGCGTACTACACACCGCCGACTGGCATCTGGGCCAACGCTTCATCAGTGGCCACGAACGCACCGAGGAACACCGCCATTTTTTGGAGTGGCTGGTACAAACGGTGCGCGAGCAGCGCGTGGAAGTGCTCGTTATTGCTGGTGACGTCTTCGATACTGGCTCTCCTTCCAACCAGGCGTTGGAGTTGTATTACTCCTTCCTGCTGAACATGCGCAGCACTGGCTGCCGCGATATTGTGGTAGTGGGCGGCAACCACGACTCCCCGGCCACTCTCAACGCCCCGGCCCGCTTGCTGCGCCACTTGCGCGTGCACGTGGTGGGGTGCGTACCCGAGTGCTTTGAAGACCAAGTGTTAGTGCTTGACGATGCCACCGGCAAACCTGGCCTAGTAGTGTGCGCGGCCCCCTTTCTGCGCGACCGGGACGTGCGCTTGTCGGTGCCGGGCGAAACCGCCGAGGAGCGTGAAACCCGCATCAAACAAGGCATTGCCGACCACTACGCCCGCCTAGCTGCCGTGGAGCAGGTATGGCAGCTCAAAGGCCTAGGCCTGCCGGTGCTGGCCACCGGCCACCTCTACGCCGCCGGCGCCGCCCCTTCCGATTCGGAGCGCACCATTCACGTAGGCAATCTAGGCCAGATTACCGCCGATCATTTTCCTGAAGTCTTTGACTACGTGGCACTAGGCCACTTACACCGCCCACAGCGCGTGGGTGGCCGCGAACATATCCGTTACTCCGGCTCTCCTATTCCGCTGTCATTCTCTGAAATTGGCCACCCCAAAGAGGTGCTGCTTCTAGAGTTTGTAGCAGGTAAGCTGCACACCCTGGAAACGCTGGAAGTGCCCGGCACGCGCCGCCTCATCCGCTTCCACGGCACTTTGGAGGAAGTAGTTGCTGGCCTACAGGCCTACGATAACACTGGCTACCTGCTACCAGCCTGGGCCGATGTGCAGATTCACTCCGAGCTAACCCAGCTGGAAGTAGCCGATGCCCTGCTGAAAGTGATTCAGGAGCTAGACCGCAAGCAATTGGAAGTGCTGGCCCGCCGCCACTTCCGTCTTGTGAAGCTCCGCGCCCTTGGCGAAGAAGAAACGCAAGAGCCCCTCACCCGCAGCCTCCACGACTTCACGGAGCGCGAGGTATTTGAGCAACGCCTGGAAACCGAGCCCGAGGAAGGCCGCAGCGAACTACTGCGCACGTTTGATGAACTGCTGGAAAGCCTCTAGGCCACTTTTCGCCAGCTCCTAATTCACTCTGTTATGCTAAGCGGAGCCGAAGCATCCTCTACCGCTTTCATTGCAATAGGCCTAGGCCAGTAGTTAGCCATAGGAAATGCTTCGGTGAGCGGACGCCAGATCAAGCATGACCTCTGTTTATTCAGGGCGTCTAATGGCATACACCAGCTCATCTACGTATTCTCCGTTCTTAAAGAACGTCCTGTCAAAGCGAGCCTCTAGCACAAACCCAGCCTTCTCCAGCACACGCTGTGAGGCTAGGTTTGTACCGAACGGACGGGCAAAAATGCGGTTGATGTCGAAGGTTTGGAAGCCGTAGGCCACTAGCTGCTTTACTGCTTCAGTGATGATGCCCCGCCCCCAGAAGGGCTCAGCCAGCCAATACCCCATTTCGGCATTCTTGCGCTCAATATTCGTGCGCGGGTGAATGCCAATGCCACCCACGGCCTGCCCATCTACCTCAATGGCAAAAATGTGTAGCGGGTCTTCCTGACTGGCCATTGCAATGAAATTACGGCCGGTTTCCTCGGTGTAAGGATGCGGAAATTGGTCGTTCATGAAGCCCGCAATAGCTGGGTTGTTGGCGCACCGAACAAGGCTAGGCAGGTCATCGGGCGACCAGGCGCGAAGGGTGAAAGACATAGGCTTTGACTGATTTACTTCGCCTTCACATAAAACGGAATGTTAGCCGTAGCCACGTTATCGTGCCCATCATAAGCATAGATAAACAGGCGGTAAGCGCCTTCTGTAGTGGGGGCTTTAAGCTGAGTTTGCGCCTTGGCATCAGCCGGAATTAAGCCAGTAATCGGCTTGGGGCGCTCCTCCCGGTCGCCGCCGGTTTTAAGGTCGGTGCTTTCCGGCAGCAGTTCCCAGCGGTAAGTCATAGCATCCTTATCCGGGTCTGTTACGGCTACAACGGCGGGTACGCTCTGGCCGGGCAGCAGATACACGTTGTCGGTGGCCTTCTTGCCGTTCAAAAGAAACGATGCCAGGTGCGGAGCGCGGTTCGTAGGCCACTTGCCACTCCACAAGTACTGCATTACATCCACTACTTCTGACTCTTTCCCGTCTTCCGTGAAGAGGCCATACCAAGTGGGCGTACGCTCTTGTTTCTGGCCCCACAGAAACACATAGGTACCCAGGCACTGGGTTTTGTCTTTCGCCACAGAGGCCTCGTAGCGGCTCTGGTACACGGCGGCTTTCTGGCTGCTAGTTTCTTCTACGGAGGCTTTCCAGGGCGTTACGGGGCTCTCCCAGTGCCCGGTGGGGCCCCACTCCGCTACAACGTAAGGGCCTGTCCAGCCCTGGTCGCGCACCTGCTGCGGGATGGAGGCCAGCCCGGCGTAAGTGTTGATGCTCAGGATATCCACGGCCGGGCACATTACCTTGATGTAGTTCACCTCCTTCTGGTTGAGGCCAGCCAATACGGTGCTGGTGGGGTGATTGGGGTCTACTTCATGAATCATCTCGGCAATCTGCTGTACCGCCTGCCACACCTTGGGGTTGGTGTAGTCGAGGTTCAGCTCATTGCCAATGCCCCAGAACAGCAGGGCAGGGTCGTCTTTGTACTTGAGCACATCGGCGCGCAGGCGCTGCAGCTGATCGGCCACGGCTTTGGGGTCGTTGTAGTCGAAGCCATGCCGCTCGCGGGCTACATCTAGGCCCATCATCACAGTGAGGCCGTTCTTATTCGCCTCTGCTAAGGTTTTTTCGGCCCCATAGGTGCTCCAAGTCCGAATAGAGTTGCCACCATATGCTTTTACCCGCTCGGGAAACTGCCCGCCCCCGGCCCCTTTAATGAAATATGGTTGGCCACCGCGGAGTAACTCATAACGCCCTTCAGTTTTTTTTACTTCTACTTTGATGGGTTTGGTAGTCTGAGCGTAGGCTCCGAGGGAAAGCGAGAGCAGGGAAAGGCAGAGGAGGAATTTCATAGAGTAGAGGGGTTGGAAAGGCAGAGTCGGGACCGAATCTAGCACGAGTTTACCTAAACTAGGTTCTTCTGCTTCTTACTTCCCTCCTGCTATCCATTAGCCAATCACCTAGGCCTACTCTTTCCGGAGTAAAAACAGAGGGCCCCGGCCGTATAAATGGTGTCCGCTGCGCACTTCCGTATGCCTAGGCCACTACGTTAGGCTAACCCTACACGCGTTTGATGCGTTATAGACCTACACCATTTCCCTTGTCAATCATGAGCATATTTGGTTCTGACCGCAAACCAAGCGGCACAATGGGTGGCCTACTGTCGGGCCTGTTTGGAGGTAACTCTGCCCGAAACACTTCCGTTAATTCAGATACTGTCAGCAGAGGCGGCGGCTTCAACCGCAAGCTGATGGGTGGCGCGCTTCTGGCCGCCGGTGCAGCCTACTTGTACAACCGTAATAAGGGCAGAAACACCGGTACCCAGAGCTTCAATATCCCTAATCAGTAGAGCTTGCTCTTTATATAAAAGCCCCTCCTCTGGCCTAGCAATGGCTTGAGGAGGGGCTTTTGTGTTATCAGCTGGCTCTTCTGAGAACCACTAGCTCTTGCTGATAAAGATAAGAAGCGCGTCAATCCAAGTCCTGAAAACTCCCTATTATCCAGCCAGCTCTGGCCGAGTGAACAGTACTGTTGGGCCGACCCAGGGCGTACTATTGCCTGAGGCATCTAACAGGCTAAATGTTGCTGCAAAGCTTTTCCCTTTCTCCAGTTCAAATGCCCCGGCGCACATTCCGTGGCCCACCGATACGAGACCCGTCTTATCGGGCTGTAGGTAATAGACAGTTGTCTTGCCGCTACTCAGGTCCTTCACCGCGGCTTTAACTAAGTACTCCGACTGTTCATGGACAACCCCGGTGAACTGTACCGACACTTCAGGTCCGCAGCCCATTTCCACATAGTGTTTGGCTTTTTCCCGGAGTGGAGCCACCCAAGCGGGCGGTGTTTGATCTAGGCCTGCCTCAATGGTATAAAAGACCTTATCCCGGCCAAACCTTGTGGGGCTCTCCATAGCATTTCCTGTTTCGGCGCCCTTGCCACGGATAATGAGCTCGTATTGCTCACCCACTTTTACATGGGCATTGAGCTTCAGAATACCCTGCGTTAGACCATACTGGCCTACCAGTATTTCCTTCACTTGCAGGGGTAAACGCTGAGAGCCAAGCTGAAAAAATGCCTCGTACGAGGTGCCTAGCCCCTGAATTATACGCTGGCTATTGGCATAGCCTTCAATCATCAACACGGAGTTCGACTTGATGCTTTTACTAGCGGGCCAGAAGGATAGGCCGTTGGTAGAGCACTTAGCCGGTGCAAGGTGTGCGATGCATAAAGCCAGCAGGAATACCAGAGCAAACTTCATATAGCACTAGATAAGAGGAGAGATAAGGCAACGGTCGTATCGAAGATAGAAAGTACGTCTACAAGTCTGGAAGCTTACGAAAGCCAAGAACCTCTTATTGCCGAGGGCGAAAAAAATTTCTAAGATCCTGTAACGATTGAGAAATCGCGCAGTTTCCACGCCTGCATTCTAGCTGCTGCCTCAATATACCCTTGGCGTTAGGGACCTGAGTTGATTTAGCGCCACCTACCCTTCTTGGTTTGCTCTTGCCCCACCGATGCTCAAAAATGAGCGTCGTGGCTCGGTGTTGCCTTTGCTTTCCAGGGAGTGCTTTACCTGCTACCGACTTCTTTCTCACCCCCTAACGACCCACCGCCTTGGAAAGCAACCTCTACCTTATTCTTCGCACGCTAGTTTTAGGGCTTATAACTGGCCTAGCGCTGTTGTTTACGGCTGGCCCGGCCGCGGCGCAAAGCGTTGGCGCCATTGCCGGCACAGTGCAAGCGGAAACAGGTGCACCCGTTGACTATGCCACTGTAACGCTGCATCGCGCCGCCGACTCTGTGGTAGTTAAAACGGAATTCAGCGATGCTAAAGGCGCCTACCGCTTCGAGCAGGTAGCGGCCGGGCGCTACCGGGTTTCCGCTTCTCAGCTAGGCTACTCTCGCAGCTGGAGCAGCGCGGTTGAGCTTACAACCGGCAGTGCCACGGTTCCCGTTCTCGTCCTGAAAACCAGCGCCGCCACCCAACTCAAGGAGGTACAAGTGGTAGGCCAGAAGCCAATGTTTGAGCGCCTGGCCGACCGTACGGTGGTAAACGTGGAAGGCTCGACGCTGGCCGCCGGCAACTCTACCTTGGATGTGCTCAGCCGGGCCCCCGGCGTAACCGTGGATGCCAACGACAACCTGGCCCTGCGGGGCCGGCAGGGCTTGTTAGTACTCATTGATGGCAAGCGCCAGCCCATGACGGGCACCGAGCTGGCGGACTATCTGCGGACCTTGCCTGCCGATCAACTGAAGAGCATTGAGCTGATTACCAATCCGCCGGCCAAATACGATGCGCAGGGTGGCGCGGGCATCATTGCCATCAACCTCAAGAAAGACCAGCGCCAGGGCACCAACGGCAACGGCAACATCAGCTACGGCCGCGGAGAGTTTGGAAAGTTTACCACTAGCGTGTCGGGCAACCACCGCCGTAAAGGCCTGAACCTATTCGCTTCTACCACCTACACCAAACGCCAAAACTTCGGCGTTCGGAACACCTACCGCTCCTTCTACGAAACGCGCGACGGCGAATCGGTTTTGCTGGGCACCGCCGACCAGCGCAACTACCAAATCGGCTCCGACCACTTCCTGATCTGGCGGCTGGGTACCGACGTAACACTTTCTAAGAACACCACCCTGGGCGGCGTGGTAACGGGGTTCTCGGTGCCGAACCCGCGCCCCGGCGGCTCGGGCACTAATACCAGCACGTTTTATGATGCCCGCGGGCAGGTGGTAGACTACTACACGGCTCGTAGTACGGGCCAAGGCTATAACCCCAACATCACCGGCAACCTCAACCTGAAGCACACTTTCAGCGAAACTACCGCCGGAAAGCGCGAGCTGACCGCCGACCTAGATTACGCCAGCTATTACACCCACCGCCTCCAGAGCCTAACCACGTTCTATGAGCTGTCGGGTCGGCCGGAGGCGCGCCTTGATGGCGACCAAACCGGCGACCTAATCATTATGGCCGCCAAGGCAGACTACACCCAGGCCCTGAGTGCCAAAACCACCCTGGAAGCTGGCGCCAAAGCTAGCCGCGTGTATTCCGACAACGACATTCTGTTTGAAAACACGGTGGAAGGCGTAACAACCACAGACCTGGGCCGCACCAACCGCTTCCGCTACGACGAGCTTATCTCGGCGGCCTACGTGAGCATGACTCACAACGTGGGCAAGCTGAATTTGCAGGCAGGCCTACGAGGCGAGCAAACCCACGCCACCGGCAAACAGGTGGTGCTTTCGGATAACTTCCGGCGCGACTATTACCAGCTGTTCCCAAACGCCTCAGTGAAGTACACTGCCAGCGACCGGCACGAATTTACGGCGGCCCTGAGCCGGCGTATTAACCGCCCCTCCTACCGCCAGCTCAATCCCTTCCGCTTCATCATCGACCCCACTACATCGGGCAAGGGTAACCCCAACCTGCTGCCCGAAACCAGCTATAACCTAGAGCTAGGCCACACTTTCAAGCAAAAGTTCACCACCAGCCTCAGCTACAGCCTCACCAACAACCCGCTCACCGACGTAGCCCAGCCCGAGTCCAACACCTCTACCGTATCAATGTACGTGAACCTTGACCGCCAGCATTATGCGGCTCTCACCCTCACAGCCCCGCTCACGCCTACTAAATGGTGGAATATCTACAACAACGCGGTGTTTTTCTACATCCATTACCAAGGCTCACTGGCAGGCACTTCGCTCAGCCGCGGGCAAGGAGCCTTTACGCTGAGCACCAATAGCACTTTCACCTTCGGCAAAGGCTGGGGCGCCGAGCTAAATGGCAACTATAACTCCCGGCAGCGGGTGGGCTTCTTTCTCTTCGATGACTTCGGCCAGCTAGGCCTAGGCGTGCAGAAAGCCCTCTGGGATAAGAAAGCTACCCTAAAGCTGGCGGCAACTGATGTGTTCTATACCACACCGCTCCGAGCCGTGTCGCGCTACAACAACTACCAGGAGAACCTCTTCCTCCGCCGCGATTCACGCGTGGTAACGCTCTCCTTGGGCTGGCGCCTTGGCAATGACAAGCTCACGTCCGCTAACCGCCGCACCGGCGCCGAAGACGAAAAGCGCCGTGCTCAATAGGTCAGCTGTTGCTGTAGAAATCAGACAGAACGGTGTAGGGAAGCAACACTTCGCGTTTCGGCGCCAGACTGGCCTAGAGCAGCAGCAAAAACAACATCAGCGCCCGAGAGGCAGCGGAGCTAACGCCGCAACGCGAAGTGTCGCGCTTCTATGGCTCTCCGTATACTTGCTCGAAACCCTATATCGCTAGGCCACCTACACGCAACAACGCCCGGTGCAGTGCACCGGGCGTTGTTGCGTGTAGGTGGTTTTTACAGCGGCTCATCGTTGCTGGTATTGCTGGCGCTGGGGTCTGCATCAGGGCTTGAGTCTGATGGCACATTAGTGGAAGCGTCGGTAGGCGTGTCTGCGGCTGCCTCGTTTTCTGCGCTGGAGGTCTCTTCTGTATCAGAGTCGGAGGCTACTGGCGGGGCAGTTGCAGTGCTCTCGGGTGGCGGCAGGTTGGTGCCGGTATCAGCATCGGAGCGCTGCGTATCAGAGGTGCCTTTCGTGGGCAAGGTATTGGGGTCCGGGGTTGGCTGTCGGGGAATTGAATTGGGTTCCATAGGATTTGTGCTATACCAGATAAAGCGGAGGCCTGGAGCTGGCTCAGGCTCAACGGTTATACGGTACAGCTCAACCATTGGCTATTACATCACGGGTAAGTTAGTGGTCGTAGCTTACCACCCGGGTTACTTTCCACTGACCATCCTTGAGGCGCCACACCATCATATTCTTAAAGGTGCCGCAGTCGTCTTTGCCATTCTCCACGTGGCAGAAACGGTGCTGATAAGTTTCTACGGCGCCATAGTCTTTGATGGGAAATACCTCCAGCGTGCCGGGCACGAGCTGGCGCTTCAGGCCAGTAGTTTTATTCTGCTCAAACAGGTTGCGAAAGCCTTGCATGGTCTGCTCAAAATTGGCTAGGCCACCTTTATCGTGGTAAAACTCTAGGTCCTCGGCGAAGAAGGTTTGCAGCTGGGCTACGTCATGTTGGTTGAAGGCCACGAACATCGCGCTATCGAGGCGGGCAATGGTGCGGTACAGCTCCGGAGCTACCGGTGCCGGCATGGTAGGCGGTACGGCAGCAGGCCGGGTGGTTGAGCAGCTCGGCGCGGCAATCAGCAACGAAAAGCCCATGAGAGCAAAGCCAATACGATGTAGCGCGAGCATAGTAGAGTAGCAGCTAGTGAGAGGATAATACCAGGTCTGGAAATCACCCTAATATAATAGAAGGCCCTGCACGCACAGGGCGGAGCAGTTAGCTTGCTTTCACTCACCAAAGCGGCTTCTACAAGTATAAAATCCTGCTACTCCGGTGCTGGTCGCCACTAAAGGCTAGCAACTTCCGTTAGAAATTGAGTACCCAGCAAGCGGCTACCCATCGGCAAATGCGGGAGGCTGCTAGTTGGTACTTCGAAGCGACGCCCTAACCGCAGATCAGCATGGAAACAACTGAAATGAACACCCTCACCCTTCCCACCTACGACATTGCCCAGATTATGGGCGGCCTGTACGGCGACGGTATCATTGGTCTTAAAGGAGCCTTCAGCCGCGAGTGGGCCCAGACACTCGGCGAGGACGTACTGCGCCTCTACGATGAAGCCCTGCAACGCCCCGGCGGCGCCCTGGGCCGCGGCCCCAAGCGGCACTACGTGGAGATTCACCCCGAAGACATTCGCGGGTTTGTGGAGCTGGCTACGCACCCCTGGGTGACCACCGTGTGCAAGGCCGTACTGGGCCCGGAGTATAAAATCGTGGAAATTGGGTTTGACGTGCCCAACCCGGGGGCCGTGAACCAGCCCTGGCACCGCGACTTTCCGGCCCCCGATGATACCATTATCGGTCGCCGGCTCAATTCCTTGGCCTTTAACCTCACTACCGTAGATGTAACTGAGGATATGGGCCCGTTTGAAGTGGCGCCCGGCACTCAGTGGGACCTGCCCATCGACTTCGAGCATGGCATGTTCCCGCCCAAAACCAACAGTTCGCGCTACGAGCAGCGCGCCCAGCGCAAAATGCCGCAAATGGGCGACATCTCGGCCCGCTCTGCCCTCACCATCCACCGCGGCACCGCCAACCACTCCACTAAATCGAGGCCGGCGCTGGTGCTGGGCGTGGATGCTCCTACCGCCAACAACGCCGAGCGCCATGACCTGCAGATTACACGCGCCTTCTACGCAACGCTACCCGAGAGCCTGAAGCAGCACCTCACCTGCCGCCTGGTAGATAAGCTAGAACCTATTGTGCAAGGCCACACCATTGAGGGCCTGATGATGGGCGAAGCCTAAGCTGGCCGCTCATTACTTGCTAGTGTCATTCTTCTCATCCGGAGTTGAGTGCAGCGGCTTATCAGGTGAGCACTGCCTGTTCTAGGCCACTTGCTTTACTTATTAGGCTGCTACACTCAGCACTAGATGCTGTTATCTGGCCCCAAACCCTGGCTATGTACACCCCCGACGACCATATCTACCAAGAGGCGCAACTAGCGCCCATGACGGTAGCCGAGATCAATGAGCTAACGCGAAAAGCCCGGGCCCTGCCCCCCAGCGGCGACCAAACCCACGTGCTGGTGCCCGATGGGGAAGACCCGTGGGTGATTGCCCATGAGGGCCACCTGTACTACTGCACCGTGGACAGGCTGAAGCAGAAGATTCTGGTAGGGAAGTTTGACCGCCTCGCCGAAATGGCCTCTGCTGAACTCGTGGAGGTGTGGCCTGGCAGCGCGCAAAACACACCCGACTTTGTGGAAATATGGGCGCCCGAGCTACAATTGATTGACGGCCAATGGTACGTGTACTTTGCCCTGTACAACGCCAAAAACGGCGAGGAGCGCCTGTTTACCCTGCAGAGCACTACTACCAACCCTCTGGGCTCCTACGAGTTCAAAGGCCAACTCCAGATTCCGACGGATCGCTGGGCCATTGACGGCTCCGTGCTGCCGATGAGCAACGGAGAGCTGTACTTCATCTGGTCGGGGTGGGAAGGCTTCGCCAACACCAGCCAGAACATTTACATCGCACGCATGACCAACCCCTGGACCATTGCCTCCGACCGGGTGTGCATTTCCAGGCCAGAGCACGAGTGGGAAAAGCAGGGTTATCCGCACGTAAACGAGGGGCCGCAGGCACTAATTCGCAATGGGCACGTCTTCATTATTTACTCTGCCAGCGGCAGCTGGACCGACGATTACTGCCTAGGCCAGCTCACCTACCTCGGCGGCGACCCACTTTCTCCTAGCTCCTGGCGCAAGGAGCCTAGGCCAGTATTCGCCAAGACGGATACAATCTTCGGCCCCGGTCATGCCTCCTTCGTGCAGGTGGCCGGCCAAGATTACATCATTTATCACGCGGCCCGGCGCAGCCAAGCCGGCTGGGCCCGTCAGATACGCGCAAAACCCTTCACCTGGCATGAAGACGGCTCGCCAAAATTTGGCGAGCCGCTTTAAAAAAGCATGTTCTGCTTTTCAGGAGTTCTACTTACCAAGCCTGGTTTAGCTTCCTGAGCCGATCTGGTTGGCTTTCTGCTCACGCTCTGCGGCCTTAAGCTGATGCTTTTTAGCTGAAAGACGTTCCTCTTCGCTTTTCGCGCGAAGCTTGGCTTCTTTCGTAACGCGCTCCTGTTCCGAGATTTCGCTGCGGAGCGTTTCTATTTGCTGTGAATCGTAGCTGGCCATGGAGCCGGAAGTGGTGCCGCCACTTGAGCTGGAGCCCGATTGAAAGATAGAGCAACTCATGGCTGCGGGAACCAGCAGCAACAGGCTACCAGAAATCAAATGCTTAGGTAATTTCATCACAATATCAACAAGGGTACCCTACACTTTACCCTGTTAGCATCCTGATGGTTATTGACGAGTTCTGGCTTGGGAGCCGTATTTTGCTGGTTTGAAGTTGAGCCTGGGCACCATTGGCAGAGCTGACAGGAATGTATTGCGGACGTGGTAAGTTAACTTTGTAGTGGCCTAGGTGGTCGTGTCCGTTCGTGGCGCGGCATCTGTTTCCGCGACTTACTGCTCCGTATGAAAATCCTCCGCGTCCGTTTTTATAATTTGAACTCCCTACGCGGGGAGCATGAGGTCAACTTTGGCCAGGCCCCGCTTGCCGATTCGGGCTTGTTTGCCATCACCGGAGCCACGGGAGCCGGCAAAACTACCATACTCGATGCCATTACGCTGGCCCTCTATGGTCAGATGCCGCGTCACGAAGCCGGAGGGCCTGAGCAGGCCATGAGCCATGGCACGGGCGAAAGCTGGGCCGAGGTGGAGTTTGAGGTGAATGGCCGCCGCTACCGCTCTAAGTGGGGCCAGTACCGGGCCCGCAAAAAGCCCGATGGCAAGCTGCAGCCACCCACTATGGAGCTCAGCGAGCAACCCGAGCCAACCAACGGCGAAGCTTCCGATAAGTGGCCAATTCTGGAGGACTATAAATCTAAGGTGCCGCCCCGCGTAGCGGAGCTGAGTGGCCTAGAGTACAAGCAATTTCTGCGCTCGGTGCTGCTGGCGCAGGGGGAGTTTACGCGCTTTCTGAAATCTACGGCCGGAGAGCGGGCGCAGCTGCTGGAAAAGATCACCGACACTAAGAAGTACTCGGATATCTCGCGGGCGGCGTTTGAGCGCGCTAAGCATGAAACTCAGCAGGTGGAAACCTTGCGAGCCGGCTTGGCCGGGGTAGTGCTCCTTTCTCCTGAGGAGGTGGCTTTTCTAGAAGGTGAAATTAAAGAACTGGAGCAGCAGCTGGAAACGGCAACCGGCACCCAAAAGCGGCTGCTAGATGCCCAGAGCTGGCTCCGGCGCCTGCAGGAGCTGCAGAGCCAGCAGCAGCGTAGCCAACTGCGCCTGCAGCAGCTAACTGCCCAAGCCGACACCCTGGCGCCCCTGCGCCAGCGCATGGATTTACACTCCCAGGCCGCTCCCTTTGCCACGGATTGGGCGCTGCTGCGCCAGGCCGACGAGCAGATCAGAAAATTGCGACAAGAAGCCGACCAGCTCCGTGAGCGGTTGCCCCAGCTTCAGCAGCGCCGCGAACAGGCCTACGCTGCCCGCGCTGCCGCGCAAGCCGCCTATGAGCAAGCAGAAGCTACCCGCCGGGAGCAGGAACCCAAGCTACTGGAGGCCGAAAAGCTAGATTTTCAGATTCAGGAAGCCCAAAAGCAGTTGCTGCTCGGCAAGCAGGAATACGAAGAGAAAAACGAAAAGTGCAAGCGCCTTAAGCTCAGCGCAGAGCAAGCCGCCGGACAGGTGCGTGAGCTGCGTGAGCAGGTCCGGGACCTTAGCAAGTGGCTGGAGCTGAACGCTAATGTAAGCGAGCTGGCCGCTACTCTGCCCGAGCTTTCGGCCAACTTCCAGCATTGGGAGCACCTGAAGGGCGAGCTTGGCCAGTTGCGGCTTCGCCTGCACGAAGCCACCCAACGCCAGCAGCAGGCGACCCTCGAAACCTCCCGCCATAAGCAGGTAGCCGCGGAAGCGCAGCGCCAGTTGGAGGAGCTCACGGCCCATTATCAAACTGCTACCCTCACCCGCAATACTTGGCTGCACCGCCTGCGCCACCACGTGAGTGGCCTACAGCGGGAGCAGGAGAAGCAACAGCAGCACTGGGACGACCTGCGCCGCAGCTTGCAGATGCAGCAGCTCATTCTTAACCACACCGATACCCGCCATCTGCTGGAGGCCGGCCAGCCCTGCCCGGTGTGTGGGGCCACCGAGCACCCCTATATGGCGGGCGTGCTAGGCGTGAGCGAGGACTCCCTGCAGCACGACCGGCAGCGCGAGGATGAGCTAGGCCAGCACGTGCGGGCCTTGGGGGCGCGCTACAACCGCCTGAACACCTACGTAACCATGCTGGAGCAAACGGGCCCAGAGCCTGAGTCTTCCGCTACGGATACTATTCAGCTCTTGCCTGAAACCGCCGAAAAAGCCGCTGCCGAGGAGGTTAAGGCGTTAGTACAGGAGTTACGGGAACTGCGCGACCAGCGCACGGCCGCCGAACACCGCTTGGCCCAGGCCAGCAGCCAGCAAGAGGCCGTAGCTCGCCAGCAACAAGCCTACGGCCAAGATGTAGCTCAGCTGACGCTGGCGCTGGCCGATGCCGAAGACCGTGTTCCAGATGCTCGCATCATGATTCAAAGCCAGCTCCAAAACTTCGGGATGGTGTTCACGGAGGAGAATGGGCGCGCCCTGATGGACCAGGCCCGCCAGCGCATTACGGAGTTTGAGCAAAAGCACCAGCAGCGCACAAAGGCAGATCTTGAGCTGCGAGGCATCAGCGTAGAAGCTACCCGGGCCGAAGAAGAAAAGCTGGAGCTGCAGGAGTGGCTGCGCGCCAACAAGCAAGGCTTGTTAGAACAGCATCAGGCTATCCAAGCTAGGGACAAGCAGCGCCAGCAGCTGTTTGCCGGCCCCGATGTAGCCCAGGCCCGCCAGCAGCTAGACCATACGCTGCGCCAAGCCGATACCCAACTCAAGCAGGCCGATCAGCAGCTACAGCAGCAGGAAACGGCCCTGGCCTCTGCCACCACCCAGTTACGCCAGCGCGAGCAGGATACGGAACAGCAGCAGCACCTCCGCGAACAACAGCACGCTACTCTCACGGCGGCCCTCACGGCGGCAGGCCTAGCCCCCGATCCAGCGGCCCTCGCCGCCCTGCTCCTCCCCGACTCGGAGGTGCGTCGCCTGGCCGAGCAGCTGCGCCAGCACGAGCATGATGTGGCTCTGGCCCAGCAAACCCTTACCGAGCTGGCCCAGCAGCTGCAGCACGAGCAGGCCCGCTCCCTCACCCAAGAGCCTGCCGAGTCGGTTGAGCAGCAGCTTCGCAGCACCAACCAGTTACTTGCTAGTCTCAACCAGCAGCTTGGCCAGCGCCAGCAACGCCTGCTCGATCATCGGGCGGGGCTAGAACGCCACGCCTCGCTGGCCGCTCAGTTGGCCACGCAGCAGCAAGAAGCCCGGCGGTGGCGGCAGCTCACGGAGCTCATTGGTTCTGCCGATGGTAAGAAGTTCAGTGAGTTTGCACAGGGGCTAACCCTGGCCCGCCTCGTAGATTTGGCTAACCGTCACTTGCTTCGCCTCACCGACCGCTACCGCATCCTGCGTAATCCCGAGGAACACCTCGATCTGCTGGTGCTGGATGAATACCAGGCTGGCAGCACCCGCTCTATGAATTCGCTATCGGGTGGGGAGAGCTTCCTGGTGAGTTTGGCGCTGGCTCTAGGCCTATCGGAACTAGCCGGCTGCAAAACTCAAATCGACACGCTCTTCATCGACGAAGGCTTCGGCACCCTCGACCCCGACACGCTCGACATCGCCCTCTCGGCGCTGGAGATGCTGCAAGGCAGCGGCAAAACCATCGGTATCATCTCGCACGTGGAGGCCCTGAAGGAGCGCGTTACTACGCAGATTAACGTGCGCAAAGGAGCCGGCGGCATCAGCACATTACAGATCGTCGGCTTTGGCGAGGTCATATAATATAAGCAGAACCTAAGCAAGTGTATGCCTAATGATGCGGGGCCCATACGTTGGGCCGAGCCCGTACGAGTATGCTTACTTCTCCCTCTACCGGCTGGTAGTGGCCTAGAGGCCGCTATTTTACTTAGCCCGACACAGCATCGCCGGCTGCCCGAACTTCAGCCCATGTCCAGTAGCGTCGGGGCTGAATACCAGCGTACTTCTCCCTAAAGAACGCTACTACTTCCTGCTCCAGCACGTTGGGCGCTATGAAAGAGGAGTAGATGGGGCGCTGGTCGGGGTCGGCGTAGCGCTGGGCTTTATTGAGGCGCTTGCCCTCCAGGCGCAGCAAAGGCCCCGTATCCGTAACGCCATCATACGTCCAGCGGTGTGGGCTTTGCTCTAGGGCGTTGAGGCGGCTGGCTAGGCCTGTCAGTGGCAGCCGTGGCAGCGTGGGGCGGCTTTCCAGGTCAATCCAGGTTGTGTACTTGTACTCGAATTCGTACCGGTTATCATCGTACAGGCTCAGCACCATATCAAACCCAGCCGTCGGCCCAAACAGCGCGTAGTACGGTAACGGCTCCGGGGTGCGCACCACCAGCAAGCCTATCTCAGGATACGCGTGCGCAGTGGTACGGGCGCTTTGCATGATGGCTATGGCATGCCGCACTCGCTCTACTTCCGGCTCCCAAGCAGCCCGGCCGGCTTCGGGGTTTTCTAATATTTCCCGAAAGCGCGGGAGAAACCAATCAAACTTCTCTGCTGAAGCCTCATCCTCGCGGCGCCGCCGGGCTGGCGCACCAAAGGGCTCGTAGAAGCGAGCTTTTTCCTCGGCGTTTAGCCAGCACACCAGCTTCAAAGCATGTTCTGCCAATGGGTCGTGCCACTCAATCTCGCGGAAGTCGCCGAGGGTAGCAGTGAGGCGCAGCAAGTGCTCATGTTGCAGGGCTAGCTCTGGGTGCAGCAAGCTCCACACGCCCACAAACCCATCTACATCAAAGTGGTTGGCCGTAACTGCCTCTGCTTCCAGTCCCGGCGTAGTTGGGGCACGCAAGGCGCGTAGCACCGAGCCAGCGCTGGTATCGTCGCGCAGGGCTTCGGGGGTGGGGGCTCCGCGCCAGTGCGCTAGGGTAAGGGCAGCCCCTAGGCCAGTGCTATCCACGATGATAGTTGGCCGCTGGCGTAGCTGCGAGAACGGAACGAAGGTTTTCAAGCGCGGAAGACTGGATACAGCAATATGGAGAAGCACAAATGTACTCCTCTCCCAACCACTCGCTTACGGCAAATTGCTCTATCCGTATTTCCAAATTTCCGAACTCAGGTAAGCACGAACTGTCCTTCGTTGACCTGCTCAGGCTATTGAGCTCTGGAGTACGCCTGCTTGCTGCTAGAAGAAGTAGCGGCCCGCTGGGTTTGCTTAAGATAGTCTTTGGCTTCCTGGTACAGCGCAGAAGTTCGTTCAGCCTTGTCAAGTACTACCTGATAATAGCGCCGAGCAGCGGTGGTATTGTTCTCATCTACTGCCATTTTCGCCAAATTCAAATTGGCGTATAGGTAGTACCCACCCTGGGTTAGCTCCGTTAGCTCCGAGAATACAATGCACCGCTGGTAGTACTCCTTGGCTTTCGTGCGGTTCTTGTACTTGGTCTGCTGAATCCATCCCAAATAATACGTGGCGTACCGACCACTTAACTCTTCATACCCTGGATACCCCTGGTTGAGCTTGTCCAGAATATCCAGACTTATTCTTTCACACTCCCGAAATCGGCTTTGCTCAAAAGAAAGCAGGGCATACTCCCGTGCAAAGGGACCATTATCGGGGTAGCGCGTTACCAGGTCTTTAGCTACTGCCAAGGCTGCCTCCTGCTGGTTTTCTCGCTCACTACCTAAAATCCGTAGGAGAAAATACTTCGATTCGGTGCTGGTGTAAAACGCGTTGTCAGCAACATTGCGCAATTGCTGAATACCCAGTTGGCGGTTTCCTTTGGGAAAGAACAGCAGAATGGGGCGCAGGAAAGGGTGCTCTAGCGCAATCCAGGAAGCATAATAGTTAAACAGAGCCTGCCCAAAGAGAAACTCTGAGCTGAGGCCATTGGCCTCTTTGCTTAACTCCAGATAATCGAGAGCACGTTTGCTGTTCACGGTTGCTTTGCGCAACTCGTGGCGCTCTGCCTGCAGACGGGCGCTAAAGCTATAAGCGGCGGCCAGAAAGAAACAGGCCTCATAGTTCTTGTTATCGGCCTCGTATAGCTTCTCCCCCTTCGCAATGG
The DNA here is from genome assembly GCF_004745865.1 of Hymenobacter wooponensis. Lineage (GTDB taxonomy): Bacteria > Bacteroidota > Bacteroidia > Cytophagales > Hymenobacteraceae > Hymenobacter > Hymenobacter wooponensis. The sequence continues at coordinate 662,115 of NZ_SRKZ01000001.1, forward strand.
CAGAGTCCATGTAAGTGTAGAAGACCTTATCGTACTGCTTGTTGAGCGTATTGCTCGGCAGAATCTTCCACCAAGTGCTAAGCCCGAGCAGGAAATCGGGCATGGGGTGGTGCGGGTAGCGCCGGCCCAGGGAGCGAAACTGCCGTTCGGCCTTGTCGTGCTTGGAGTTGTAGATGTTCTGTACTGCCCCGTCGAGCTCAATCTGAATATCCTGGTTCGTTAGCAGCCAACCCGAGGTTAGAGCAGCGGGTGCGATATCGACATTGTCTAGTTCTATCTTTTTCAAATTAGCAGTATCGAGAACCTGAGCTTTCAGGATCTGCGCAAACAGTACCAGTAAAGTGAATAGTAGAACTTTTTTAATGAGTAAAGATCTATGCATAAGCTCTAATCACATTAAAACCCAACAAAGTACAGCATGACTTTATATCATACAACAAAGTTACTAAATAACAGATAATCAGTAATTTCTTGCCATGCTTTTTACACAAAAACAGGCAATACTGGCACTAAAGTCACTGGCTACAAAGCCAATACCTTTTGCAGGTATGAAGAACAGGTTTTTAGGAGAAAAGCAACTACCCTCGCTCACCTATAGCCGCTGCTACAGGTAGACTCACTTCCTTCTACGATTAGAAATATGCTCCACGCGTGAGCGCCGCACCCAATGCAGATACTTCTGTAACTCTTCGGCACCCTGCAGTGCCTCCACGGTAGGATAACGACGCGCCAACTCACGGTTAGTTAGCAATAGGTGCACTGTACTGTGGCACGGCTGGCAGAGGTCAACGGTTGGGCCGTAGCGGCCTCCCTCCTCCCGCGGCACCAAATGGTGCCGCGATACATGGCGGACTTGGCGGAGACAAAGCTCACAGGTTTTCTCAGAAGATACAGCTACAGTAGTATAAGGAGGAGCGGAGCGTCGGCGTGTCATGTATTGAGCAAGTGGTACTACATCTAACTGATGATTTACGCCATCAATTAAATCTTGGCGTAATCCTATCATCAAAAAAACTGTATATAATTTTGTTGCCGCTTTTGATTTGTATTTATATTTGGTTGCGGGCCAATCATATGCTGAACTCAATTAACGGTAGTATTCCTTGAATGGCTCCGTTTTTCAGGTCACTTCTTCAGCTAGCGAGGGCCTACCCATTCTTTGATTTTTCACACCTTCTTATCATACTGTATGCACATTTCTACTCCTGCAATTTTTCAACGCATTCTTCGGGTAGCTGGCCTGCTGCTGGCCCTGATTGTTTTTGCGCCCACCACTTCTCGGGCCCAAACCTGGTTGGTATCCACAGATGCCTACGTTAAGCTAGGAGTACTAGACAAGTTTGGTCAGCTCGGAGCTTACACGGCCAAGTTTGTGGTTATCAACCAAGCTACTGGCAAAGAATACACCTTGGTGCGCCAAATTTCGGAAGGAGCAAAAGGCATTGACGTAGTATTCCCTTCCGAGGCTTCAGAGGCAGACTATTTCAAGACCGAGAAAGGTGAAGCGGCAACGGCGAAGCCCGGTCAGTACACGTGGGAATGCCAAGTGAAAGGAAAAAAAGTCGTTGGCGGCAGATTTAATTTTTCGGAAGTCGCGAATGATGTTACCTTGGTGGGGAAAAATTAACCCTCCCCACCCTTCACTCACTATTTTTGCGAAAGCCCGGCGTTGCAGCGCCGGGCTTTTTTGCGTTTTAGATGTGGCTTAGCCATGCCCCTACCTGCTAGGCCACGGCTCCATCGTAGTTCCGCAAACTCCGTACAACAGAGCCGGAGCCCGCTAGCTCCCGTTCCCTTTGTTTGTTCTAGCTTCTTATCCCATGGCCAAGAAATCTTTCTCCGAACTGATTAACAGCCCAGGCATGCCAGTGCTCGTTGATTTTTATGCCGACTGGTGCGGCCCTTGCAAAACTATGGCTCCTATTCTGGAGCAGGTGGCTGCCCAGCACCAAGGCAAGCTCAAAGTAATTAAGGTAGACGTTGACAAGAACCAGGCTGCTGCTCAGCAGTTCCGGGTGCAGAGTATTCCCACGCTAATCCTGTTTCATAAAGGGCAGCCAGTATGGCGGCAGGCTGGTGTGGTACCCGCTGCTCAGCTAAGCCAAGTACTACAGGGCGTAATGAGCTAACATCAGCCTCCACAAACTAGCCTTCTGATCGGAGCCAGAGCATGCAGTATTCTTCTGTTGAAGACTATTGCGCGCTTTGGCTTCGTTTGGTATGATTAGAGCTGGTTAGCCTTACCCTACCCGCTGAGTATAGTACTGTCTGCTAAAGCATTATATTCCGTTGCCAGCTAACACTGGGGCGGGGCAAACTTCCTACTGAACCAAAGCGTTTGGAAAGAACACTCTACCCCTGCCCTTCCTCTTACTCCGTTCTGATGCCCCAACGCTTATTCTACTTATTGCTGGGTTTACTCCTACTTGCTCTGCCCAGCACAGTAGTAGCCCAGGTAAAGCTCACACTAAGTGGCTACGTGCGTGCTACAGGTACCAACGAAGCGCTGCCTGGTGCTACCATAGCGGTGCCAGCCCTAGGCCTAGGCGCCACCACCGACGACCAGGGCTTTTATACACTGCTGCTGCCCACCGGGCCACAAGAGGTAACGGTTTCATTTATCGGGTATCAACCCCAGACCCAAACGATTGCTCTTACCCGTAACCAGCGCCTCAGCTTTTCTTTGCAGGCAGACAATAACACGCTGGGAGAAGTGGTGATTGAAGGTAGCGGTACCCTTAAGGAGAAACTGCAGACCACCCAGATGAGCGTGGAGCGCCTGACTAGCCGCGAGGCCAAGCTACTTCCGGCTCTCTTTGGCGAGGTAGACCTGCTCAAAACGCTCCAACTCAAGCCCGGTGTGCAGAACGGCGGCGAGGGTACCAGCGGCCTATTTGTGCGCGGCGGCTCAGCCGACCAAAACCTGTTTCTGGTAGATGATGCGGTAGTCTATAACCCCAGCCACCTGTTTGGGCTGTTTTCGGTGTTTAACCCCGATGCCGTACAGAGTGTGGACCTGTACAAGGGCGGCTTCCCATCTCAGTACGGTGGGAGGCTCTCATCGGTGGTAGATATAAAGATGCGGCCCGGTAACTCTGAGAAATTTACGACCAGTGGTGGCCTAGGCCTCATCTCCTCTCGACTGACGCTGGAAGGGCCCTTGCCAAACCGCAAGGGATCCTGGCTGGTGTCGGGTCGGCGCACGTATTTCGATGTATTTACGCGCCAGGTCAATAAGCTGAACGAAGATAAAGAAGACTGGAACCCCATCCCCGACTACTATTTCTACGACCTCAACGCCAAAGCCAACTACCAGCTGGGCGCTAAAGACAACGTTTTCCTAACCGGATACCTTGGCCACGACGTGTTTGGGTTTAACTCCACCAATGGCTTCAATTTCGATTTCAGCTGGGGCAATGCGGTAGCCTCGGCGCGGTGGAACCACGTGTTCAACAAACGGCTGTATGTGAATACTTCGGCGTCCTTCACACGCTACGACTACCGCATCAGTAACGCCCTCGACCAGTTCAGCTTCGACCTGTCCTCCGAGATTCGGGACTTTTCTCTCCGCACCGATTTTGACTATGCGCTCAACGACCGGCACGCCGTGAAGTTTGGAGCCGCCTTCACCGACCACCATTTTGGTACGGGCCGCCTGAAGGCAGGAGCCGAGGATAACTCCTTCAACTTTGGGTCTGATATAAACTACCGGGGCCAGGAGGCGGGCGTGTATGCCTCCGATAACTTCCGGGCCTCCGATAAGCTGCAGTTGGAGTATGGTCTCCGCGTTTCAGGTTTTCAGAGCGGCTCCGACCAGTTTGGTGGCCTAGAGCCCCGGGCGGCCGTGCGCTACTCTCTCACGCCCAAAATTTCTCTGAAGGCTAACTACGCCCTCATGTACCAGTATGTGCACTTGGTCTCGAACAGCGGCGCCTCTTTACCCACAGATATCTGGTATCCATCACGCCTTTCCGTAAAGCCCCAACGCTCCCAGCAGGTGGCCACTGGTGTGAGCTTTTTGCTGGGCGATGGCACTTACCTGCTTACCAATGAGCTGTATTACAAATGGGCGCAGCGGCAAATTGATTTCCGGGATGGGGCTCAGCTGTTCGTAAACCCCGACCTCGACTCAGAATTCTTGTTTGGCCGAGGCTGGGCTTATGGTAACGAGCTGTACCTGGAGAAAAAGACTGGCCGCACCACCGGCTGGATAGGCTATACCCTGGCCTGGACGAAGCGCCGCTTCCCACCGCAGAACGGTACCACGGGCATCAACAACGGTAATACGTTCTACCCCAACTATGACCGCCGTCATAACTTGACGGTGGTTGTGCTGCACCAGCTTACACACCGCATCAACCTCACAAGCTCATTTGTGTTTACCTCTGGGCAGGCTACTACGCTGCCACTAGGGCGCTTTGTGTTTCAAGACATATTTGGCGCTAATCCATCAGCAGTGCCCGTGTACCCGCAGCGCAACACGTACCGGCTGGCCCCATACAACCGCCTCGACCTAGGCCTGGTATATAAGCTGCGGCCTATCCGGGAAGGCGGCGAGTCGGACCTAATATTTAGCGTGTACAACGCTTACAATCGGCGCAACCCGTACTTCGTGTATTTCGACCAGATCAAGGACAAGGAAACGGCACGTGTGTTGAGCTACCGCGCCCGTCAGGTGTCGTTATTCCCCGTCATCCCCTCGGTGACCTACAACTTCAAGTTTTAAGGCCCTATGATGTCGTTTCCATATAGCGTAGGCCTCTCATCGAGTCCCTTAATGCGCCTCAGGCCCGCTGCCCTCTTAACCGGGAGCCTCTTACTGGCAAGCTGCGGGCTGCAGAAAGACATTGACGTAGCGCTGCCCAATTACCCGGCGCAGTTGGTGGTGGAGTCTTATCTGGAAAACAACCGCCTGCCTCGTGTATCGGTGACGGAGAGCGTGCCGTATTTGTCGGCTCCCGATGCGGAGTTACCCAAGGGGGTAAAGGTAATTCTGACCATGCCCAACGGCCGGCGCGATACCCTCGCGTATGCTCCCGCCGTCAACCCAAACACCAACAAGGGCTACACCCACACGGGCCGTACGCGCATCACGGCCCGCCCCGGCGATACGTTCCGCCTGGAGGTGTATGATACCCAGGGCCGCCGCGTAACCGCCAGTGCCACCATGCCCGCCACCGTGCCTCTGGATAATGTAGAGTATAAGTTTAATGACCTGAGCGGCGCCCAGCGCAAGGCTTATGTGCTAGCCAGCTTTCGTGACCCCGCCGCTACCGTCGATTTCTACCGCTACCAAGTGCACAAGCGCTCAGTAGCCACCGACCCCGAGGTGGAGTATACGGTTGAAGACCGACTGTCTAACGGGCAGCCTCTGAGCCTGGGCACCTCCTACCAGTTCTCGCCTAATGACACCATCTTCGTGACGATGTATCACTTAGACCGTCCTTACTTCCAGTTTCTGCAATCTGTTGATGATGCCCGCAATGCCAATGGCAACCCCTTTGCGCAACCCTCGGCCATCAGAAGCACTGTTGAGGGTGGTATTGGCATCTTCACCATCCTGAATTACCAGCGCCAGCGCATCATTTTAAAGTAGAAAATTACTTTCTGGGCTATACAACCTTTGGGCTGGATGCTAGCTCTTGCTAGTATCTATCCATCCCTACATACATCTGTATATGCCCCGTACGCTTACTATTCCTTTCCTAGCATTACTGCTCGCGCTAACTGGCCTAACCACCGGCTGCGACCATTTCGTTGATCCAAGCTGTGGGTGTACTCCACCGCCGCTGCCAACTTTCACGGCTACTCAGCTTACCCAAACCAGCACCTGGTGGCTACAAGAGATCAGAACAAGCACCCAAACGGTAAAGGGCAACGATATTAAAGACCGGTTCAGCTTGAGCTTTCAAACGGATGGAAGCTATACCCAAACGCTGCTATCGGATGAAACACACTACCAAGGCACTTGGATGTTGATGGGTACCCGCAACAGTACACTGCATACAGTGGATCACAAAGGCGACACTCAGGAATACACCTTGCAAGGAGCTAACCCTGAAGTGTTGTACTACAGCCGTCTAGATAAAAACGGGCAAGCCACTAATTACACGTTCACGGCTAAGCAATAGGTATTTTATTCACCTGTTGTCTAGCCTAAGTTTCAAAGGAAAGCCCCTCTGTAGAACTACAGAGGGGCTTTCCTTTGAAACTTAGGCTGGCAGAGCGCTTCTTACAGTTTCTCCAGCACGCGCCGGAACAAAGCTGTCAGGCGGGGCTCGGCAACAGCGGCCGTACGCAGGATGTCGGCAATATCTACCTTCTTGAGTTTGCCCGGCGAGGCCAGGTCGGTGATGACGGATACGGCTAGCACGGGCAGGCTCATTTGCACGGCGGCAATTACCTCCGGGGTGGTGCTCATGCCCACGGCGTCGGCCCCAATGGTGCGCAGGTAGCGGTACTCGGCGGGTGTTTCCAGCATTGGCCCCGAAAGGCTAGCGTATACCCCACGGCGCATGTACTGGCCTAGGCCAAGCTCTTGGGCAGCTTCTTCAGCCAATCGGAGCAACCCAAGGTCGTAGGGCTCCATCATGTCGGGGAAGCGGGGCCCCAGCTCATCGAAGTTTTTGCCGATAAGCGGGTTCGTGGGCTGCAGGTTAAGGTGGTCCTCAATCAGCATCAGGTCGGAGTAGTCGAAGTCGGGGTCTAGGCCACCGGCGGCGTTGCTCACGAACAGCTTCTGAATCCCGAGCAACTTCATAACGCGCACCGGAAATACCACCTGCTGCATGGTATAGCCCTCGTAGTAGTGGAAGCGGCCGTGCATCACCAGCACCCGCTTGCCCGCCAGGGTACCGGCTAGCAGCTTACCCGCGTGGCTTTCCACAGTTGAAATGGGGAAATGCGGAATGTCAGCGTAAGAGAAGCTATGCAAGACTTCCACATCCTTTACCAGCGCGCCTAGGCCAGTGCCGAGGATGATGCCTACTTCGGGCTGAAAATTTTGAAGAGTTTGGCGGAGGAAGTCGGCGGCTTCGCGGAGTTGCTGCATGCGTATGGTTCAGTTTAGGTTGCAAGGTACTACTTACGCAATAGCTGAGGCAGAGTGGTAAAGAATGGTGATCTGGAAGCGCTACTTACGTGCTTTTCTAAAGGGAGGCTACCCCCAAGTGGTAGGGAAGCTACAATTGGTGTTGCTAGGCCAGTACGGAAATAAAAAAGGACTGCTAGCATACGCTAGCAGTCCTCTTCATTATGTGCGCAGTGCTTACTGAATGTTCATCTCAAACGGCATGCGGGCTTGTACGCCTTTCATCTCGGTGAGCGTTTTGTACTGCTGGTACATGGGGTACATAGGGCCCATTTCCTGCTTTACTAGCTGCAGACGGGCTTCATCGCTGAAGCTGCTGAATAGAGACTCAGCAAAAGACTTCTGGCGGGGCAGGCGCTGAATGCTGTAGTCACCTTCCTTCAGCTTGGCACGGCGGGCAGCAATGCGCAAGGCATCATCAAACGAGCCCAGCACATCAACCAGACCGCGGGCTTTCGCCTCCGAGCCCGACCAAACCCGGCCCGAAGCCAAGCGGCGCAGGCGCTCTACTGGCATATGGCGACCAGCGGCGGCTTTCGTAGTAAAGTCGGCGTAAATGCGGTTGATTTCGGCCTGGAACTGGCTCTGCTCAAACGGCGTGAGTGCCCGCGTGATGGTAGGAAAGTCGGAGAACTTGCCGGTAGTTACGCGGTCAGTGGTGATGCCGATTTTATCACGCAGCAGGGGCTCAATGTTAGGCAGTACACCAAATACACCAATGCTGCCCGTAATGGTGGTTGGGTGTGCCACAATAGTATCGCACCCCATGGCAATGAAGTAGCCACCTGAGGCCGCCACATCTGACATGCTGGCAATAATTGGCTTCACTTTCTTGGTCAGCATTACCTCGCGGTAAATGATATCAGAGGCGAGAGACGAGCCACCAGGCGAGTTTACGCGCAGTACCACGGCCTTCACCTTATCGTCGAGGCGGGCTTTGCGGATGGCCTCGGCGAAGCGGGTACTACCGATGCTGTTGTTGCCTCCTTTACCCGTTACAATGTCGCCCTCGGCGTAAACTACGGCAATGCGGTTGCCACTTACTTCATCGTCCTGGTCGTCGGCCTTTTTATAGTCACTGAGGGTAACGAGGCTGAGCTTCTTATCCTTCTTCACACCCAGCTTGCCCTTCATGTAGTCGGTGGCCTGGTCGTAGTAGCCCAGGTCTGTCACGAGGCCTAGACGTTTGGCATCGTCGGCATTGTGCACCAGCATCGAGTCAGAAATAACCTTAGCGCGGGCCGGTGCCAGTTTACGCGCGGCCGATACGTCGGCCAGCATGGCGTTGTTGATCGAGTTCAGGAAAGAAGACGTCTGCAAGCGGGCCGAGTCAGACATGCTGGTACGGAAATACGGCTCCACGGCGCTCTTGAACGAACCCACCCGGAAGATTTGGGCCTGCACGCCCAACTTGTCGAACAGGTTTTTGTAGTACATGGTCTCGGAGCTGAGGCCATTGAACTCCAGCGTGCCCTGAGGGTTCAGGTAGAGCTTATCGGCCACGGAAGCCAAGTAGTAGCTCTTCTCCGACTGCGCATCGGTGTACGACACGATAAACTTACCCGACTTCTTAAAGTCGAGTAGCTCGTGCCGGATTTCTTCCATTGAGGCCATACCGCCCTGCACCAACTCCAGGTTCAGGAAGATGCCCTTGATATCGTCATCTGCTTTGGCGCGCCGGATGGCGGCTTTCAGCTCGTCTAGGCCTATCGAACTGCTCTGCCCGCCGGTGAGGCTAGAGAACGGGTTGTTGAACTCCCGCTCCCCAATGGGCTTGTCGAGGGTAAGCTCCAGCACCGAGTTGCTGGCCACGGTTACTTCCTTATCGGAAGAAGCCAAGCTCACAATCAGTCCAATCAGCAGCAGAAAACCCAACACGGCAAAAAGCGCTAGGCCAGTGAGAGTGGCCAGCACGTATTTAAAAAATTGTCTCATTGAAAAAGAAAGAATAGCTACTTAGGTCTCTTAACAAATGTAGAGGCTTTTGAAGTGCCCCGCCGGGTATTCAACCAACCGGCTTTTTTGTGGCCTGAACGGGCAAGAAAGAGTGAATGAGTGATGCAGGAATGAGGTAATGGGTGAAAGAGTGAAAAGCACGCCATCCTGACGCAAGAAGGATCTGTACACATCAGCAAGAGGCGCTAGGCCATCTGTTTTAACGTGGTAAGGTCCTTTGCTGCACTCAAGATGACGTGCTAGGGTATAAACACTCACTCATTTACTCAATCACTCAATCACCATTAGTACCCGTACTTCTCGCCCCAGAGGTGGCGGAGGCGCTCCTGAGCTTTGGTTTCGGCGGGATTGTGGCCGGGGTGGTAGAAGACGCGGCCGCTGAGCTGCTCAGGCATGAATTCCTGATAGGCAAAGTTGCCTTCGTAGTCGTGGGAATACATGTAGGTGTTGCCGTAGCCCAGTTCCTCCATGAGCTTAGTGGGGGCGTTGCGCAACGGAATCGGGACGGGCTGCACGCCCTGCTGACGTACCAGAGCCCGCGCCTCCCGGATAGCCTTATAACTGGCATTGCTCTTGGGCGAAGTAGCGAGGTATACCACCGTCTGCCCCAGAATAATATCTGACTCTGGCATGCCAATAACTGTGACGGCCTGGAAGCAGCTTTGCGCCAGAATGAGCGCGTTGGGGTTAGCTAGGCCTACGTCTTCGGAGGCGAGAATGAGCAGGCGGCGGGCAATGAATTTCACGTCCTCGCCCCCTTCCAGCATCACGGCCAGGTAGTAGAGCGCGGCGTTGGGGTCGGAGCCACGGATGCTCTTGATGAAGGCCGAAATAACATCATAGTGCATTTCGCCGCCTTTGTCATAGCGCGCGAGGTGCTGTTGGGCCAACTGCTGCACGCCTTCGTCGGTAATGACGATTTCACCGGTTTTGGGGTCGGGGCGGCTGGCCTCTACCACAATATCGAGTAGGTTGAGGAGCTTACGCGCGTCGCCGCCCGAAATCATCAGCAGGGCGCCGTATTCCGCTACGCGCACTTTTTTCTGCTTGAGAATCTCATCTTCGGCCAGGGCTTTATCTACCAGGCCAGTCAGCACTTCCTTGCTGAGCGACTCCAGCACGTACACCTGCGCCCGACTCAGCACGGCCGGAATCACCTCGAAAGATGGGTTCTCAGTAGTTGCCCCAATCAGCGTGACTATACCCTGCTCCACGGCCCCCAACAGCGCATCCTGCTGTGATTTGCTGAAGCGGTGAATCTCATCAATGAACAGCACCGTGCCGCGCTGGCGCTTGGCCTTCTCAATCACGTCGCGCACATCCTTCACGCCCGCATTCACGGCACTCAGGGAGGCAAAGGGCTGGCCTAGCTCATGCGCCAGCAGATTGGCCAACGTGGTTTTACCCACACCTGGTGGGCCCCACAAGATCAGGCTGGGCAAACGGCCGGCATTCAGGTAGCGCCGCAACACCCCCTCAGGCCCAATGAGGTGCTGCTGCCCGGCGTACTCTTCGAGAGTACGGGGGCGCATACGTTCCGCCAGCGGCGCACCCGGCCGGGGAGTATAAGCGGCGGGCTGCGAGGCGGGTTGAGGGTCAGAATCGAAGAGAGAGCCGGTTGACATAGCGAGGAGAGTGTTAAGCAAAGGTAGCGTAGGCCAGGGATGGGGTCATGCCAGAAATCGTTTTACGAAACGCAAAGTGGAAGCACGGCCCAGCGCTACCTTTACGGCACATGAAAAATGCTGTACGAGTTCACGCCGCTTTGTTTGTGGTAGCCCTGATTTATGCTGCCAACTACAGCATCTCCAAGGATGTGATGCCCCGGTACATGGGCCCATTTGGCTTGGTACTGCTGCGGATTGTAGGGGCCACCCTTTTCTTTGGCATCCTGAGCCGGATAGTTGCCCCACAGGACCGTATCATCGGCCGCGCCGATAATCTGCGTGCTATTGCCTGTGGCCTCTTGGGTATCGGCCTGAACCAGCTCCTGTTTTTTTCCGGCCTCAACCTTACCTCCCCCATCAATGCCTCTCTCATTCAAACAGTGGCTCCTATTGTGACGGTGTTGGCTTCGGTGGTACTGCTGGGCGAACGGCTGACGCTGCCGCGGCTGCTGGGCATAGGCCTAGCGGGCGTGGGGGCGGCCCTCATTATTTTAGGTCGGGGGCACGGGGCCACCACGCCGGGGCAAGACACCATGCTAGGCAACGTCTTCATCTTGCTTAACGCCACGGCTTTTGGCGTGTACCTCGTGATTGTGATGCCCCTGATGCGCAAGTACCACCCGTTCACGGTGCTGGCCCGCATTTTTCTGGTAGGGGCTGTACTGGCCGTGCCCGCTGGCTGGCAGCAGGTGCAACAGCCCGACTATGCCAATTTTCCCCCGAGCATCTGGCTGGCCATTGGCTACATGGTCATTTGTCTTACCATCATGGCTTACTTGCTCAATAACTGGGCTTTGAAATACGCCTCGCCCTCGTTGCTGGGGGCCTACATTTACCTGCAGCCGGCGCTGGCCGTGCTTATTGCCGTGAGCCTGGGCAAAGACACGCTCACCCCTGCCAAGGCGCTACAGGCGCTGCTGATTTTTGGTGGGGTATTCTTGGTTAGCCGCAAGCCCAAGGCCCAACCAGTAGCCTCGGCCGTGCCCTTGGAGTCGGTGCAGGATTAGTGGCCTAGGGGTGCTGGCTAGGCCTGGTCTTGGAGAAAATCAGATAACTGCTTCAGCTTTCCTGCAACGCTAGCGGCCTAGCGGTGTCTACACAACACAGTTGAGCCTTGCTGCCGGCCCCGCAACACCCTCGCTCCTTGCGGCTTATTTCAGCTTCGGCCTACAAACTGTAATTTCAGCTTTCAAACCCTTCTTTTCCCACATGCTACAACACGCAGTTCGCCGGCTCGGCATGGTTGCTTTCCTTCTGTTAACGGGAGCTTCCGCCACGCTGGCACAAGTAGGTCCGGGCACCCAATGGACCAAAGATGGCTACGGCTACATGCGGACGCAGAACGACGAAATCGTGCAGCTCGACGCCCGCGACCCCAGCAAGTCCGTCACCCTCATCAGCAAAGAGCAGCTGACGCCCGCCGGGCAGTCGGCGCCCCTGAAAGTGCGGCGCTTTGCCTTCTCCGACAATGGCCGCCAGGTGCTGCTCAACACCAACACCAAGAAAGTGTGGCGCTACGATACCCGCGGCGACTACTGGGTGTATAATCTCGATGGCAAGAAGCTGACGCAGCTGGGCAAAGGCCGCCCGGAGTCGTCGTTGATGTTTGCCAAGTTCTCGCCCGACGGCAGCAAGGTGGCCTACGTGAGCGAGCACAACCTGTATGTGGAGAACCTGGCCGATAACACCATCACCCCGCTCACCACTGATGGCACCACGGGCCTCATCAACGGCACCTTTGATTGGGTGTACGAAGAGGAGCTGGACTGCCGCGACGGTTTTCGCTGGAGCCCCGACGGGCAGAAGCTGGCCTACTGGCAGCTTGATGCTACCAAGACCCGCAACTACTTGATGCTGAACACCACCGACGCCCTCTACCCCTTTACGGTGCCCGTGGAGTACCCCGTAGTAGGCGAAGACCCTAGCCGCTGCCGCGTAGGCGTAGTGCCCGTGGCGGGTGGCGCTACCAAGTGGATGGAAGTGCCCGGCGACGCCGTGCAGCACTACATTCCGCGCATGGAGTGGGCCGGCAACGACGAGTTGATTCTGCAGCAGCTGAACCGCCGCCAGAACGAAAGCAAGCTGATGATGGCTACTGCCTCCAGCGGTGCCGTGCGCCCGCTCTACAGCGAAACCGATAAGGCCTGGATTGACGCCAAAGAAGGTGCCGTGGGCTGGAACTGGATCAACGGCGGCAAGAGCTTCGTGTGGTCGAGCGAGAAGGATGGCTGGCGCCACCTGTACAACATCGACCGCAAAGGCAAAACCACGCTGCTGACCAAGGGCGACTACGACGTTATTAGCATCGAGAACATTGATGAGAAGGCCGGCACTATTTACTTCATGGCCTCCCCCACCAATGCCACCCAAAGCTACCTGTACCAGGTACCCTTGAAGGGCGGCAAAGCCACCCGCGTGACGCCCCAAAGCCTGGCCGGCTCGCACAGCTACGACATCTCACCGAACGGTAAGATTGCCCTGCACAACTACTCCAGCAGCACCGTTTTTCCGGTAGCCGACGTAGTTTCCTTACCCGCTCACCAGCGCCTGAACGGCGGCGAAACGCCCGCCCAGGCCAAGAGCATGAAGCTGCCGAAAGTGGAGTTCTTCCAGGTGAAAACCGCTGATGGCGTGACTCTGGATGGCTGGATGGTGAAGCCCACCAACTTCGACCCAGCTAAGAAGTACCCCATCGTGTTCTACGTGTACGGAGAGCCCGCCAGCCAAACCGTGACGGACCGCTTCGGGACTGGCTTCAATCGCCTCTACCAAGGCAGCATGGCCGATGATGGCTACATCTATGCTTCGCTGGAAAACCGTGGTGCGCCGGCTCCGCGTGGGCGTGAGTTCCGCAAGGCCATCTACCACAATATCGGTAGCCTCAACATCCGCGACCAAGCCATGGGCGCCAAGGAGGTGCTCAAAAACAGCTTCGTAGATACCAGCCGCGTGGCGGTATGGGGCTGGAGCGGCGGGGGGTCTTCTACCCTCAACCTGCTGTTTCAATATCCCCAGATCTACAAAACGGGCATCTCCATTGCCGCCGTTGATAACCAGCTCAACTACGACAACATTTACCAGGAGCGCTACATGGGCCTACTGCCCGAAGACAAGCACTATTTCGTAGACAACTCGCCGCTAGCCCACGCCAAAAACCTGCGTGGCAACCTGCTGCTCATCCACGGCACCGGCGACGACAACGTGCACTACAACAATGCCGAGCAGATGATCAATGAGCTGGTAAAAAACAACAAAACTTTCCAGCTGATGACCTACCCCAACCGGACCCACGGCATCTCGGAAGGCGAAGGCACTACGCGCCACCTGGCTTCTACTTACACCAAATTCCTCAAAGAAAACTGCCCTCCCGGCGGCCGCTAGGCCTATAGTTTCTCCTTGAGCCCAAGAGGCCTAGCCGTTGCTAACGGCTAGGCTTTTTTGTGGCTAAATGTTAGGCTGCACAATGTAGAGACGCGATACTTCGCGTCTTGGTGTTGAACGATAGCGCATGAGCAACTGGCCTAGAACAATGTAGAGGCGCAATATTTTTGCATCTCATCGTTGAACCGTAGGTCGGCGGCGCTAACGACACCATGTGAACGACTGGCCTAGAACGATGCCGAGTAAACAACATCAGCAACGCCGAGACGCGAAGTGTCGCGTCTCTACAGCGTTCTAGGCCAGTTGCTCAATTCCGAAAAGCCTGCTTCAGGATACTCCAGTAGCGCACCGGCAGTAAACGCTCTAGTAGTGCCACGGCTTTGGCATCAGCCCCGACTAAAATACGGGCCTGCCGCTGCTCTAGGCCTCTTACGATGATTTCACCGGCTTTTTCGGGCGTCATACGCAGCATCTTTTCGTGGCGGCTGCGCTCCTCCTCTATTTCCTTAGCCGATACGCTGCCCGGCACTCGGGCGCTTTTGGCAATAGCAGTCGCCACTCCGCCTGGGTGCACCACACTCACACCAATAGGGGTGCCCTCCAGCTCGTGCCGTAGGGCATTGGAGAACCCACGAACGGCAAACTTGCTAGCCGAATACGCCGTTTGGCCGGGCGGCGAAATCAGCCCGTACAGGCTAGACATATTCACGATTTGGGCGTTGTCGCTCTGGTGCAGCAGAGGCAAGCAGGCCCGCGTCAGGCGCACCACCGCGTGGAAGTTAATTTCCATCAGCCAGTCGAAATCAGCTTCGCTTACCTGCTCAAACGTGCCGCCCAGCGCCACGCCGGCGTTGTTGATGAGCACATCCAGCCGCCCGTGCGCTGCGTGCACCGCAGCGGGTAACTGGCGGATAGCCTCCCGGTCGGCTACGTCTAGCGGGTGCGTGGTGACTTGCACGCCCAGCAGTTGCGCCTGCTCTGCGGTTTGCAGTAAGGCTTCCTCGTTGATATCGACTAAGGCCAGATGGCAGCCCCGCCGCGACAGCACCAATGCTATAGCCCGGCCGATACCGCCTCCACTCCCGGTGATGAGGGCTACCCGGTCTTTCAGCTTCATGGCATCACTCCTTTGGGCCCGAAGCACATGACTCCATCGGCAATGCGACCATAGCGGATAGTTAAAAGGTCTTGCAGGTAGTTCTGGTACACCTGCCAGGGCCGCCGTGAGCCTTGTTTGGGCAAAATATCCTGGGCACGCTGCACGTAGCCGGAGGTGAAGCTGAGAAAAGGCTCTGGCTCCACCTGTTCATCTTTGCGCGACACGGCAATGTCAATGTGATGGCGGTCCATGTAGCGCAGCAACCGGCAAACGTACCCCGCGGTAAGGTCGGCTTTGAGCGTCCAGGAGGCGTTGGTGTAGCCAAATGCCATGGCAAAGTTCGGCACATCACTGAGCATCATGCCCTTGTAGGCCATCGTCTGGTGCGGTTCTACCTGACGGCCATCGATGTTTAATTTCATCCCACCTAGGAGCTTAATCTTCAGGCCTGTAGCCAGTACTACTACATCAGCCGGGAGTTCCTGGCCCGACTTCAGCCGTAGGCCAGTGGCAGTAAAGCCCTCAATTTCATCGGTTACTACGGTAGCCTTTTCTTCCCGCACTGCCTGAAATAAGTCGCCATCGGGCACCACACATACGCGCTGGTCCCAGGGTTTGTAGCTCGGTGTAAAGTGCGTGCCTACATCGTAACTGGGGCCCAGTTGCCGCTGGGCCAGCTGCACAATCTGCTTCTTGGCTAGCTCTGGTTTGCTGCGCGCTATCCGGTAGAGCACGATGCTTTGCAGCACGTTTTTCCAGCGGGTAGCCCGGTAGGCCAGTCGAGCCGGCAAATACCGCCGCAGCTTGGCCGCAATAGCATCTTCTGAGGGGCGAGCCACAATGTAAGATGGGGTGCGTTGCAGCATGGTTACGTGCGCCGCCGACTGAGCCATGGCTGGTACCAGTGTTACGGCCGTAGCGCCGCTGCCTACTACCACTACGCGCTTGCCGGAGTAGTCTAACTCCTCGGGCCAGAACTGAGGCAACGCCACGGTACCTTGAAACTCCTCCTCACCCGGAAATTCGGGGCGGTGAGCCTCTTCATAGCTGTAGTAGCCGCTGCACACATACAGAAAGCGCGCCCGCAAGGTCCGAGAGCTACCCGTAGGCCGGTGCTTTGCCTCCACCGTCCAGTACGCCTCCTGGCTCGACCAGGTGGCTCCCACCACCTCATGCCCAAAGCGGATGTGCTGCAGTATGCCGCTTTCCCGCGCCGTTTCCTCAATGTAGCTTCGGATAGCTGGGCCGTCGGCAATGGCTTTGGGGTTTTTCCAGGGCTTGAAGCCGTAACCCAACGTGTACATATCAGAGTCGGAGCGGATGCCGGGGTAGCGGAATAAGTCCCACGTACCGCCCACCGCTTCGCGCGCTTCTAAAATTGCGTAACGCTTACCAGGGCACCGCTCCTGCAAGGCATAGGCAGCACCAATACCAGACAGTCCAGCGCCAACAATTAATACATCGAGCAACGGCTCTTCAGCAACAGAATGAGAAGTAGGCATATAGTAAAATAGAGCACAGGTGGGAATGACCATATGAACACTCCTCCCCCGAAAAAATATCCTACTTAGGCTTATTTCACACTTCCCTATTTCACCGGTTGGTGGCAAATAGAATACTGGAGATTACACTCAAACAATGCGCGGCAATAGCGCTATAACTAGGCCACTTCTCTTCTAAAACTTACTCCGACTTATCCAAACGGCTGGCAAACTTCCAGACCATCATAATGCCGGCCACGGCTTGAATCGCTAGGCCTAGAATAACTACTATGTCGGCGCCCGCCATGTGGTTGGATTTAAGGATCCCTGCCAGCAACACAATGCCCATACCAGCCAGCAGCACGATAAAGAGAGTACGATAGGTAATAGAAGCCATTAGAAAGAGAGGATTATAGAGGGCGGAGACTAGCAGAATTCATGGCTAAGCCAAGACTGAAAGCGTTAGCTCAATAACGCAAAAAAGCCCCGTTCGGCTGACCGAACGAGGCTTTTCTTTTGCCAAGAGTAAGGTGGCCTAGAGGTGAATTACCTCGCCATACGCCGCGGCGGCAGCTTCCATAATAGCTTCCGACATGGTGGGGTGCGGGTGCACCGACTTGATGATTTCGTGGCCGGTGGTTTCGAGCTTACGCGCAACCACTACCTCGGCAATCATTTCCGTCACGTTGGAACCAATCATGTGGGCGCCCAACCACTCGCCGTACTTCTTATCGAAGATCACCTTCACGAAGCCGTCTTTCACGCCGCCGGCAGAAGCTTTGCCCGAGGCCGAGAAGGGGAATTTGCCCACCAGAATATCGTAGCCTTGTTTCTTGGCTTCTTCTTCGGTGAGGCCTACCGAGGCAATTTCCGGCGAGGCGTAGGTGCAGCCGGGAATGTTCTGGTAGTTGAGCGGCTCGGGATGGTGGCCGGCAATTTTCTCCACGCAGATGATACCCTCGGCCGAGGCTACGTGAGCCAATGCCGGGCCGGGCACGATGTCGCCGATGGCGTACACGCCGGGCACGTTGGTCTGGTAGTAGTTGTCCACAATCACGCGGCCTTTTTCCACCTTGATGCCCAGCTCTTCCAAGCCGAGGTTCTCCAGGTTGGTTACTACGCCAGCTGCTGAAAGCACCACGTCGCAGGCAATTTGCTGGTCGCCTTTAGCGGTTTTGATGGTCACGGTGCAGCCTTCGCCGCTGGTGTCCACTTTGGTTACTTCGGCGCTGGTGAGCACGTTCACGCCAATTTTCTTGAAGGATTTCTCCATCTGGCGCGATACTTCCTCGTCCTCCACGGGCACAATGCGGGGCAGGTACTCTACCACCGTCACCTCAGAGCCCATGGTGCGGTAGAAGTAGGCAAACTCCACGCCGATGGCGCCGGAGCCTACTACTACGAGGCGCTTAGGCAGCTGGGGCAGCACCATAGCCTGGCGGTAGCCGATGATTTTCTTGCCGTCGATGGGCAGTGCAGGCAGCTCGCGCGAGCGGGCGCCGGTAGCCAGGATGATGGACTTCGCCTCTACGGTTTCTTTCGAGCCGTCTTGCTTGGTCACTTCCACCTTGCCGGGCGCCGTCAGCTTGCCGGTGCCGGATACCACGTCGATTTTGTTCTTCTTGAACAGGAAGTTGATGCCTTTGCTCATGCCGTCGGCGACGCCGCGGCTGCGCTGGATTACGGCATTAAAGTCGTAGCCCACTCCGTCCGCCTTCAGACCGTAGTCGCCGGCGTGGTTGAGATATTCGAATACCTGGGCGCTCTTGAGCAGGGCTTTGGTTGGGATACAGCCCCAGTTGAGGCAGATACCACCGAGCGACTCGCGCTCTACCACGCCTACTTTCAGACCAAGCTGCGAAGCCCGGATAGCGGCTACGTAGCCGCCGGGGCCGCTGCCGACAACGACCAGGTCGTATTGCAATGCCATGTTGTACAGGTTGAAGGTTTGGAAGGGAAAACACCCCGCCGTTCCTAAGGGTTCGGACGCGGTCGGGCAAAGATAGGCACGCTACGCAACTCCACACCTACCCGCCGCTTTCCCTGCTGGCCTAGGGCTATAAAATTATGGCCTACTGTTCAGCCTTCGCCTTGCTCTGCGCGTACAAGGGGCCGTATGCGGAGGAAAACCAATTTCCCCAGCGCCTTCTCACTCTGCCACTTCCGATGAAATTACCGATACTTCCTCTTTTATCTCTTGCCACTCTCTTGTTGACAACCGAGTGTGCCCGAACTACCGAAGCGGAACGGCCCACTACCTCTGCGGCCCGCAACATCAACCGCGAAACGGCCATTGCCCGCGCCGCCGATACGGCTGGCACTGCCTCCACTATTGTAGCCGCTTCAGTGGCGCCCGCTACTCCCACTGCGGTAGAAGCCGCTGCTCGTAAAACAACTACCGATTATAAAGCCGAAATCCGGTCAGCAGATGCCATCCTGAAAAGTACGCCCCGCAACTTTGATGCACTCCTGACTCGGGCCAAGGCCAAAAGCCACCTGAAGGACTACGCCGATGCTATTACGGATTACAACGCCGCACTGCGCCTGAAGCCTACTAATGCCGAGGCCTACTATAACCGGGGCCTCAACCGCCTCAAACTAAAGCAGTACGCGCCCTCTGTCTCCGATTTTACCAAAGCCATTAAGTATAACCCCGAAGACAAGGAGGCCTACTTTGGCCGAGGCGCGGCCAAGATGCAGATGTTCAACTTCAAGAGCGCCATCCCGGACTTCACCAAAGCCCTGGCCCTCGACTCTAACTACGCTGATGCCTATGAATACCGCGGCATCAGCTACTCCTCCATCAATAAGCCCAACGAGGCCCGCGCCGACCTGGAAAAAGCCGCCCAGCTCAACCCCGATGCCGCCAAGAGCCTGCGCCGCTACGCGGGGAAATAGGTGATTTAGCGATTGAGTATACATCCTCGCACGTCATCCTGACGAAGGAAGGATCTTATCACGCGAGAACAACTGGCCTAGACCGGTTTGTTCGACCGTGATAAGATCCTTCGCTGCACTCAGGATGACGTGCTTTTTGCTTCATACCTCAATTACCTCGTCACCACATAACCTCACCTACTTCCCCAGCAGCAATTTCACGTAGAAACTGGGCTTGCGGAGCCGCTCGCGCAGGTCTAGGTCCAGAAACATGTTGCTGATGGTTTCAGCTAGCGTGGGATTATTGGCGGCGCGGTTGGCCACAAAGTTGAACAGCCACGGATAGTTGAGCAGGCGCTGCATACCACGGCTTAGGCGCAGCTCCTGCCACAAGCGGTTATACACGGCGCCATCGTAGCCCTTCAGAAACTCCGGTGTGAAGTTTTGCGCCTCGAAAGCCCTACCGGCCCAGTCGGCGGCGTGGCGGCCGGAAACCATGGCGTGGCTGATGCCTTCGCCGGAGAATGGATCGATGAGGGAGCCCGCGTCGCCGAGCAGCAGGTAGCCGGCGCCCGAGAGTGGCCTACGCTTGGAGCCTAGCGGCAGCCCAAAGCCGCGCACGGGGCCCAGGCGCTCTGCGGTAGCAAAACGTTCTTTAAGGGCTGGGTGGGTGTGCAGCATTTCCTCTAGCCGCTCCCGCAGCTTCACTTTCTTTTTGGATACAGCTTCCGTAAGCATGCCTACGCCCACATTGGCCTCCCCATTGGGCAGCGGAAACACCCACAGGTAGCCGGGTAGAAAATCTTTGATGAAATGCAGCTCAATGAAATTATCGGGGTGTAGGCCAGTTACGCCGCGGTAGTAAGCCCGCAGGCCGGCGCAGTGGTGGGCAGGCTCTAGCTCGTGGCCGCCAACCAGCCGCGCAAAGCTAGATTGTGCCCCGTTAGCCACTAACAGTAGCTTGACCACAGCAAGCTCCTCGCCCGACTGGCCTAGCAGGCGCCAGCGTCCATCGGGCAGCTGTTCGTGCCGGGCTACGTCTACGTTTTCGCGGAAATCTATTTCGGGCCGGCGCCGCACTTCTTCAATCAGAAAGTTATCGAAGTGAATTCGCTTGCTGATGTGGCCGGCTGAGCGGTCGGTAGCGGCGTTGTACTTGGGCTTAAATGGCACGGCTAGCCGGCGACCATTAGGAGCATAGAAATCAATGCCCCAACTAGGCAGCTGAATGGGCTCGGCGGCTAGGCGGTCGGGCAACTCCTCTCCTATTCGGCGAAGCTCATTGATGACTTTTCCGCTGAGCGCATCGCCGCACACTTTGTCGCGGGGGAAGGTGGCGCGGTCGAGGAGCAGGCAGCGGTGGCCAGCATTGGCTAGGTGAAGCGCCGCCGTGGCGCCGCCAGGGCCGGCACCCAGAATACAGATTGCAGTGTCAGGCATAGACTGGCGGCGAAGATACAAGCCAGAAACCGTAGGCCAGCCTACCAGCCCAGCAGATGCCGGCGGCAAGATCAGCGTGGCCTAGCCCCATGTATTAACAGTAACCACAACCTCCTATCCGTTATATAAGTCCATAGCAACCACAGATAACGAGGCGTAACGGCAACCTACGGCGGAATTACACGTTTCTACCAGCTTCTTTACTAAGATGGTTTGTAGTTCCTTTTGCTAGCATACTGCTGCATAAGGTGCCATAACTTTGCTCTCTATTTCTTCCTTGCTCCCGTTCTATGCCCCTACGCCTACTGCACCAAGATTCTACTATTTCAATTTTCTACGACTACCATCACGATTGGCTGTACGCCGACTGGACGGGCGACCAAAGCCTCGATTCTGTGCAAGGGGGCTGCCTGCGCATGCTCGATCTGCTGCGCAATGAGCGGTGTTCTAAAGTCCTCAACGACAATACGAAAGTCACGAGCATGTGGAGCGATGCCTCGGAATGGGTGGGCGCCACGTGGTTTCCACTTATGGCGGAAGCAGGCTTGGAGTATTTCGCCTGGGTGTACTCGCCCAACGTGTATAGCCGCCTCTCCGCCGACCTCTCTCTGCAACATACCACCCGCCCCATTGTGCTGGCCTTCGATAGCCAAGAGATGGCGACGAACTGGCTAAAGCTGATGTAGGCCAGACGGCCTAGCCCTCATTGAGCACGTAATTTCCACTTTGACTACCTGAGTGGCCTATAGGCTTTCGTTGTTACCTTCGCCTCCATGACGAAACTGCTCGAAGGAAAAGTGGCCCTGATTACGGGTGCTTCTAAAGGAATCGGCCGCGCCATTGCGGTGTATTTCGCCCAACAGGGCGCTCAGGTGGCTTTCACCTACCTCTCCAGCGTAGAAAAAGGCCAACAGCTTGAACAAGAGCTGGCTGCCCACGGCACCAAAGTAAAAGGTTTCCGCTCCGATGCCTCTATCTACGCCGAGGCGGAGAAGCTGGTGGAAGATGTAGTAACCGAGTTCGGCAAGCTGGATGTGCTGGTGAACAACGCCGGTATCACCCAGGACGGCCTACTCATGCGCATGAGCGAGCAGCAGTGGGACCAGGTAATCGACGTGAACCTGAAGTCGGTGTTTAACCTGACTAAAGCCGCTACCAAGCCCATGATGCGCGCCAAAGCCGGCAGCATCATCAACATGACCTCCGTAGTAGGCATCAAAGGCAACGCTGGCCAGGCCAACTACGCAGCTTCCAAAGCTGGTATTATCGGCTTCACGAAGTCGGTAGCTCTGGAGCTAGGTTCGCGTAATATCCGCTGCAACGCCATTGCGCCGGGCTTCATTGAAACCGAAATGACGGGTGCCCTCGACCCCAAGCAGGTTGATGAGTGGCGCAAGGCTATTCCGCTGCGCCGCGGCGGCACCCCCGAAGACGTGGCCAAAGCCACTGCCTTCCTCGCCTCCGACGACAGCAGCTATATCAGCGGCCAAGTGCTGCAGGTAGACGGTGGCATGCTGACCTAGGCCACCCCCTTATAAACTTACAAACAACAATGCCGAGCCTGTGCAGGCTCGGCATTGTTGTTTGTGGTGCAGTAGCGCCTTAGTTTAGCTGCGCAACGTGGCTGCGCAGCACCTCGCGTGCAATGGCGAGGTTGGTATCCCGCGCATTCACCACCAGATAAATGAATTTGGTACCAGCATCTGTCAGCTTCAGCAAGTGCAACTGATTCGACATCGTGACCAGAATGTCGTCGATGGTTTCGCCTTGCAGCTTCAGGGCCGACATGGCCTTTTGCTTCTGCTTTACTACTTCGGTATTGTAAGCCGCTGCCGTGTCGGGGTTAATAGTGGGCGAGTTAGAGTGTGAAGCCAAGCTCATGCCCGAGTTAATATCTACGACGGCCACGGCCAGTAGGTTAGACAAGTCTTTGATGATACCATCTACTACTTTGCCTGCGGGGTTGTTTAAAGTATACGCCATTGTAAGCTGAAAGAGAAATAAGACCTGAACGCCAGACTATGATTGCGACAGCAAATGTTGGGGTTCTGGCACTCTATTTCTATGACCACAATTAGCATCAACCATTGATCTTCGTCATTGGAATTGTCATTTTCTTTGTCAATTATAACTTTACCTATTTCCTATCCTACTTATGTCCCGGCCCTTCGTTCTGCTCTCTCTGTTTCTGCTACTCACCGCATCACTAGTGGCCTACCCGCGCCTGCACCGCCGGCTGGCTCGCTATCAGCAAACGCAAGCGGCCCAGACAATGGTGATCCAACTGGCACCCAAGCTTCGCAACGGCGACTTGGTTTTCCAAACCTCCCAATCGGCCCAGAGCCAGGCTATTCAGCTCGCCACGCACTCACCCTACAGCCACTGCGGTATTCTGTTTCGGAAAGAGGGCGAGTGGCGCGTGTTTGAGGCCGTACAGCCTGTGAGCGAAACGTCCCTGGCGACCTGGGCTGCGCGCGGCAAAGATGGTAAAGTGGTAGTAAAGCGCCTGCGCGATGCCGAAACCGTGCTAACACCCGCAGCACTATAACGCTTACAAGCCGCTGGTGAACAGTACCGCGGCAAGAACTATGACCTCTATTTCGGCTGGTCTGATGATCGTATTTACTGCTCCGAGCTGCTTTGGAAGATGTACCAGCAAGCAACCGGCCGCGAAATTGGAAAGCTGCAGACGCTACGCGAGTTCGACCTAGGCCACCCCGCCGTGCAAGCCAAGCTGCAGGAGCGCTACGGCAAGCGTATTCCGCTAAATGAAAAAGTTATTTCTCCCGTGCGGATGCTGGAGAGCCAAGAGTTGATGACGGTAAACTAGGCCAGTCCTATCCTTATACTGATTACTTGCCCGAACCCGCGGTAGCTTTATCATAGGAAAACGGCAGGCTCATCCGAATCTCGTGGTCCTCACCGCTCGAGTTAGTGAAGCGAGCGGTGCGCATAACACGTTGGGCTTCTTCATCGCAGCCGCTCCCCAACCCTTTTACCACGAGCACCTTTTGTGGTACGCCTTGCGGGTCAATGACCATTTGCAGAACTACATCGCCAGTCACTTTATTCTTCCTGGCTTGCGCAGGATAGGTAAGTCGAGTGCACAATTCCTCGTAGCTTCCAATTAGCTCTACCGGTGACTTATACTCTTCCCTGGCTTGAGGCGACACGTACAGCTCTGGCGGGTTTGGGTTATGCGCAGCCGTAGGCACCTGGTACGTAATACCATGCTGTTGCAGATAGAGCTCCAGTGGTACCATTCCTACTTTAGCTCGCCGCAGATTTACGTTAGGCTCGTCCTCGATAGGATACAACTGCTTGCGACCATCAGGCCAGAAATGAGACTGAGACCCGTAGACCTGCTTCTCTCCTTTCTCTGTTTTCAGCCGGTCAACTAACAGTGCCAGCGCCGACCAAGATATATCGCCCCGGTCAGCTGCCGCGGTCAATAAGGGCAGGTACTTTTCGTCTGGAGTATGCTGAATGATAAAGAATACTACTCCTTTCTGATACTCCCCTACCTGCGCTTTGCCTGGGTAGCCGTTACGCGTAAGTAAGCTATCAGCCTGGCGAATGAGGAGCGGATCAAGCGCACCTTGCTGAGCCATAGCCTCCTGAGCAGCGCGTGAATTTACTCCATATTGGCGGTCTGCCTCCTCGGCAACTACGCGGTAATGCTGGTCTTGATAATGCATTTTCTCCAGCAGCCTTACTAGCGGCTGATTGAAGCCTGCTTCGTGCTTCCGTTGCTTCTGACGAGCGGCGGCGAGAATTTTCGTCCAGTCACGTTGTGTGGTAAGGCTCGCGAAGGCGGCAGTGCCTTGGAGTTCTTGCTCCCGAAAGAAGCCTTTGGATACTGCTTGGCCCAACAACTCAAGCGCTGCTTTGGCCTCGTGGTTTTTGGCGGCGGCTTGGGCTGCGAAGTAATAGTCGTGAGCGGCACCTGATTGCTGCTTTAGGGCTTGCTGGTACGTAGCGCTGGCGGCGGCATATTCCTGCCGTAGTAATTGCTGTTGCGCAACTATTAGCGCCTTATCTGCCGTCTGGGCAAGTGCCGAATATGTACCACAGCTACCCCATAACAGAGCACCCACAATCATAGCCTTGGAGAAAGAATAATACATCACCACCAGAAGATAGATGCCTGTTAGGGCGTTCTGATTAATATCTTCACCAAGATATTGCTTTTTACTCTTCTCGGTCACTCCCTCTGCATCTTCCCTACCTTCGCATTCCTTCCTGCCCCGGCCACGCAACTAAGCCGCAATAAACCGGGTTCTTGATTGCGTTGCTATACCGTTCTGCCTTTGCTACTATCTGCTTCTCCCTGGTTTATACTCTTGTGCTTGGCTGTAGGCGCGGGCTACGCGGCCCTGCTCTACTCGGCTAAAGCGCCCTGGAGCCGGGCCGTAAACTATGCGCTGGCCTTCGTGCGCTTTGCGGTAGTAAGCTTCCTGTGCTTCCTGCTGCTCTCACCCTTCATCCGGACGACCACCACTACCACCGAAGCGCCTACCGTGGTGCTGGCTGTTGATAACTCCCAGTCGGTAGGCCTGTTTACGCCCACGGCGGTGCTAGGCCAAACCACCCAGGGCTTAACTAAACTGGCCGAAACCTTGCGCGGCCGGGGTTTCCGGGTAGAAACGCGGGTGCTGGATGCCGCTAGGCCAGTCCGTCCCGACTCGCTGCAGTTCAAGGCTGCCTCCTCGGATATCGATGGCCTGCTCACCACCATTCGGGAAGGGTACGAGGGCCGCAACCTGGCCGGTGTGGTCCTGGCTTCTGATGGCCTCGTAAACCAGGGCCGCGCGCCTCAGTACACCGACTACAATTTCCCCATTTACAGCCTCGCCCTAGGCGATACCATTGCTAAGAAGGACTTAAGTCTGCCCCAGCTTACCTACAACCGCGTGGCCTTTAGTGGCAACCAGTTCCCCATTGAGGCGGAGGTGGCCTACGATGGGTTTGCGGGTCAGGTAGCTACTGTGATTCTGCGCGAAAACGGCCGGATATTGCAAACCAAGCGCGTAAACCTGCCTTCCGGGCAGCGGCGCACCAAAACTACCTTCCTCATTACGGCGCCCGCGCCCGGCAAACGCCGCTACGAAGTGGTGATTGAGAAGCAGGACGGCGAGTTTACTGACCTCAACAACGCCAAGTTTGCCTACGTGGAAGTGGTGAAGGGCAAGCTGCGCGTGCTGCTGGCCGGCGCTGCCCCCCACCCTGACCTCAAAGCCCTGCGCGCGGCCATCATCACCAACGACAACTTCGACCTAACCACCTACCTGCCCGGTATTGCCCCACTCAAGGCCCAGGACTATGATGTGGCCATTTTGCACCAACTGCCTTCCCAGAGTGGCCTAGGCCAAGAGGTACTGAACTTGGTGCGCACGCGGCGCCTGCCCGCACTCTACATTCTCGGGGCACAGTCAGATTTTGGGGCGTACAACTCCCTAAACGCCGGCCTCACGGTGCAGCCCCGCGGCCAGCAGACCGACGACGTGACGCCCACACTCAACTCGGCCTTTTCGCGCTTCACGTTTGAGGAAGATGCCTTAAAGCGGTTTACTGCCTACCCACCCGCGCCAGTACCCTTCGGGGAAGTGCGCCTGGGTGGCGGGGCCGAAGCTGCCCTGTGGCAGCAGGTGGGCCGCGTGAAAACGCAGAAGCCCCTGCTGGTTTTCGGGGGTACGCCGGCCCAGCGGCAGGCTACCCTGCTCACCGATGGCAGCTGGCAGTGGCGCCTGCAGGAAGCCGTGGAGCACGACGACCGGCCCGAGGCCTACGACCGCCTCATCATCCGGACGCTGCAGCTGCTCACCCAAAATGCCAACAAAAAGCGCCTCGACGTGTACCCCACGCAAGATGCTTTCACCTCTCAGGATGACATCACCTTCGGGGCTGAGACATACAACGCCATTTTTGAGCGCATCTACGGCCAGCAGATTACCCTCACACTAACCGACGAGCAGCAAAAAAACCGCACGTTTACCTTCACGAACAGCGAAGACGGTGCGCCCCTACATGTTGGTCCGCTGCCCGGTGGCCTATACCGCTATGTAGCCCGCGCTACCCTCGGGGGCCAGGCGCAGCAAGACCGCGGCGAGGTGCTGGTGCAGGATCAGCAGTTGGAAGCCCTGCAGTCGCGCGCCGACCACAACTTGCTCTACCAGCTGGCGCGCCGCAGTGGGCAGCGGCTCTACTACCCGGCGCAGTTTCAGCAGCTCAGTCAGGATATTCAGAAGGCCAACTACAAGCCCATTATTTATGAGCAGGAAGATCTGAAGGATCTTATTAACCTCAAATGGCTGTTCTTCCTGCTGCTAGGCCTCCTGACGGTGGAGTGGGCCACCCGTAAATACTCCGGCGGCGTTTAGCACTCCAAGTACTTTTCCTGCTCCGCCTTCTGGCACAGCCTCATTTGGGTCATTGCCGGAGGCGGATAGCATAGAAGCCCGATACCTTTTTCTAGTGATGAAAACCACTCTTTTCCTTTTACTTCCTGCCGTGCTGCTACTGGGTAGTTGCAAGAAGTCGACCGATAAGCAGGCCGAGTTGGCCGTGCAGGACTTCGTGCGCAACCGTGTCAGTGATGCCGCCAACTATTTCCCGGGCAAGTTCAAGCTCAAGCCCTACACCAAGCGCGACTCGTTGCTGTATCTGGCTGAGCTGGCCCAAATCAACGGAGCACCCGCGCCGCCCGCCCCTACCGCCGCCGACACTGCCCGCATCGGGATTCTGGTGCGCCACGACTACCGCGACGAGATGCGCGATGGCGAAATGATCCGGGATAGTGGCGAATATGTGGTGCGGCCCAATGGCGAAGTGCGGTTACTGATGGCTGAAAGCGTGCGGCAGAAGCGCTTGAAGCAGGTACAGCAACAATCGGTGGGCGCACTGCGCTAGTGCGGGTAGGAGCTGGTACCTTTGTGGACTTTTTTCCGTTTCGTCCGATATTCATCGGACCCATCACGGCTCCGGCGCAAGCCTAGGCCACTCCGCTAAGCCATGCGCTACATCCTCGTCAACAAGCCCTACGAAGTCCTCACCCAATTCACCGACGAAAAAGGCCGGGCGACGCTCAAAGACTTTGTTGACATCCCAAACATCTACCCCGTTGGCCGCCTCGACTACGACTCCGAGGGCTTGGTGCTACTTACCGACGATAAGCAGCTGCAGCATCGCCTCTCGGAGCCACGGTTTAAAGTGCCTAAAACGTACTGGGTGCAGGTAGAAGGCGTGCCCACCGAAGAGGCGCTGGAAAATCTGCGCCGGGGCGTTGATCTGAAAACCGGCTACACCTCGCCCGCCGAAGTAGAACTGCTTTCCGAAGAGCCAACGCTCTGGGAGCGGAGCAAGCCGGTGCGTTTCCGGGCCAACATCCCCACCAGTTGGATCCAAATTCGGATTTCGCAGGGCATGAACCGGCAGGTGCGTAAAATGACGGCCGCTGTAGGTTTCCCCACCCTGCGGCTCGTCCGGGTCAGCATTGCTGATTTGAAAGTAGCCAAGCTCCAGCCCGGCCAGTGGCGCGACTTAACTGCGGCCGAGGTGAAAGCGCTTACCGACGACATGGCCGCCCAAACGGCTGCCGCTGGCACGTTTAAAACGCCCGCTAAGTCGGAGTACTGGCCTGGTGGCGTGCGCCCGGCTTCGGCTAAACCAAGCCCAAATAGTGCGGGCGGCTTCAACCGTGGCGGTTCTAGCGGCGGAGGTGCCGATGCCAAAAAAGGCAGTGCCGCCGGTAGCCGAGGTGCTAGCCGGGGCGGCAAGACTTTTGGGGCGAAGCCTACGGGTGGTAAAGCGGCTGGCGGCAAAGCAACACCGGGTAAAACCGGCAGCAAGCCCGGCCCTAAATCGGCCGGACGTGGCGGCGCGGGCCGCAAGCCTGGGCCAGCCGGTGGAGGCCGCAACGGGCGCGGCTAATACACGCTAGTATTGTCATTCCGAGCGGAGCGAGGAATCTGGGGTAAGGGCCTAGAGGCTTGACCCAGATTCCTCGCTCCGCTCGGAATGACACGTTCTGTCATTGTCGCAATGTCTCGTCGGATTCGGATTCGCCTCGGCTGGCTGCTAGCTATCGGGTTCTTGCTTATGAACCTGGTAGCCGCTTTTCATGCTTGGCGCTTCACCCATTTCACCACAGAGAGTGGCCTACACACGGATAATCCCGAGCAGCTTTCGGGGCCGCAGAAGGTATGGGTGCTGCTGACAGGTATCAAGAATCCGAAGCCAGTTAATCACGCTAGGCCACCTTTCCCTTACCAGACAATTTACCTAACCGGCCCCAACGGCCGACTGGAAAGCTGGTACAGCGCCGTACCCCACTCCAAGGGCACTGTGGCCTTACTTCATGGCTACACCAGTTCCAAGGGTAAGTTCCTGACCGAAGCGGCCACCTTCCGCCATCTCGGTTACTCCGTGCTGCTCACCGATTTTGCGGGCAACGGCGGCTCAGAGGGCAACGTGTGCACCGTAGGCCACCATGAAGCCGAAGACGTGGCAACGGTAGTCCGGTGGCTGCAGCACCGACCAGGGCCCGTGTTCATCTATGCCAACTCCATGGGCGCGGTGGCTACGCTGCGCGCCGAGGCCGAACTAGGTGTGCGCCCCACTGCAAACCTACTAGAATGCCCCTATGGCAGCATGCTCAAAACCGCCCAGAGCCGCTTTCGGTCTATGCGTGTCCCACCCTTTCCCATGGCGAATCTGCTGGTGCTCTGGGGTGGCCTAGAGAACAACTTCTGGGCGTTTAATCTGGATGCCACGCGGTATGCAGCCCATATATCCACACCTACCCTCCTCATGTGGGGTACTGCCGACCCGCGCGTAACGCGCCAAGAAACCGATGCCCTTTTCGCGGCACTCAGCGGCCCTAAGCTGCGGCAGGATTTCCCCGGCTCCGGCCACGAGCCCTATTGGCGCAAGCACCAGGCGCTATGGGAGCAGACTATTACGCAGGCGCTACAACACTTGCCTGCGCCAGGTAACCGTACTGCGGCCACTCAGTAGCCCCCATTGATTTCTCTACTAGTTCACCAGCAAGAGCTGGCGTAGCTGCTGTTTGGCAGTGGGGTGCAGGTGGGGGTTGCCGAGGCGCAACATATCTGCCAGAGTTAGTAGCTCGTGCAGGGCAGCGTCCTGGCGGGCGGCCACTACGGCGCCTGGGTATAAGGGCTCAATAGTGGCTCCCCAGGCAGGGCCATCGGCAGAGGGCCACACATACGTTTCTGAGAGTGTAGGCCACCCTTTATCAGGTGGCAGCACTATCGGCAGTCCTTGTTGGTGGGCGCCTAGCTCAACGGGAAATACGCAGGGCAGGCCATACAACAGGAAGCGAAGCAAGCGAGGACGGTTGATGGTCCGGTGCTCGGGATGCAGTAGGCGCGCGAACTGGCAGCGCCGGAGGGCATCCGAAACTTCCGCGGCACTGAGCCCTAGCGCCACAGCCAACTCCTTGCCCTGCCACGCTTTATTTTCTAGCAGGCTGATTTTTAGCAGCAAAACAACGTCCTGCGGCCGCATTCCATGGTGCTTGCGCATACAGGCTGAAGGGATTATTCAGGATTCGCAAATCCTGAATAAGAGCCCTTTTGTGGGTGAACGAGGCGAAGGTAGAAAACCCATCCTAACAATAGCAAGTTTATTTAAACTAATTCTAAATAAGCATTGACTGCAGTAATCTACCTTATACATTTGCTACTGTTTAGAAATTATCTAAATAAGAAACATAGGCAACTCTTGCTCTGAAAAGCGGGAGTTGCTGGCTTCACTGGCAAATGCATCGTTCCCTCACTCCTACTTTCTTGCTTGCTCTGCTACTGGCCCCAGCTGTCAGCTGGGCCCAACAGCAGAAAGCCCCCGCTGATACTAGCACTCGGCATCTGCGGCTGCGGGAGGTAGTGATAACAGCTACCCGCACCGAAAAAGCTCTAACGGAGGTCCCTATTCCGGTAACGGTGGTCAGCAGGCAGCAAATCAAAACCATGGGTGCTCTGCGCCTCTCCGACGTACTAGGCGAGCAGACGGGCCTGAACGTAGTAGCCGACCACGGGCGCGGTATTCAGATGCAGGGCCTGAACCCCGAGTACACCCTGATTCTGGTGGATGGGGAGCCGCTGATTGGCCGCACCGCCGGCACACTGGAACTCTCGCGGGTGGCAGTGGGCAATATTGAGCGCGTAGAAGTGGTGAAAGGCCCGGCGTCGGCGCTGTGGGGTTCCGAGGCGCTGGCGGGGGTAGTGAACATCATCACTCAAAAGCCCCAGCCCGGCACCCGCGGCGAAGTACGCCTACGCTACGGCACCAACCGCACAGCCGATGTAGGCGGCACCTTTAACCTCAAGCAAAACCGCCTGGGCATCACGGTATTCGGAAACCGCTACAGCTCGGCGGGCTACACTCTGCAGCCCGCCAGCGGCCAAGCCACCGTGCCGCCGTTTGCCAGCTACACCGGCCAAAGCCGCCTCTCCTACCAGCTCGACGACAAGACTACCCTAAGCATTTCGGGGCGCTACTTTATTGAAAACCAACGCAGCGAGTTACCCATTAGCACGGAAGGTGGGCAAACGGCGCCGGTCCGCCTTAAAAGCCGCCAGCAGGACTTCAGTCTGAACCCTACCCTCACGCGCTGCTTCTCGGATAAACTCTTTGGCACGCTGCGTTTCTATCACGCCGGCTACCGCACCCAGGAAAATTACACTTACACCACTGACGGCGCCTACTACGACGCCAGCTACTTCCACCAAACCTTCACCCGCCCCGAAGCGCAGCTCGACTGGCGCCTCCACCCCAAGCACACCCTTACCGCTGGGGCTGGTTACTTGCTAGAGTCGGTGGAAGCTACCCGTTACGACCAGCGCCAGCAGATGCGCTCGGCCTACGGTTACCTCCAGGACGACTGGGCGCCCCTGCCGGGCCTGAACCTGGTGGCCGGGGTGCGCTACGATGGCCACAACCAGTACCGGGGGCAGCTCAGCCCCAAGCTCTCGGGGCGTTACCAGGTGCGGCCTTGGCTGGCGGTGCGGGCCTCGGCGGGCCGCGGTTTTCGGGCGCCGGATTTCCGCCAGCTCTACCTCAACTTCTCTAATCCGGCCGTGGGCTACAGCGTGTTTGGCACCCACCAGGTGCAGGAAAAAGTGGCCCAACTGGTAACCCAGGGGCAGATTGCCGTGGACCCAGCCACTGGCCAGCCGCTGATTAATGCGGCCCTTCTGGAGCAGGCTAGCAGCCTCACCGCCGAAAGCTCCCGGGCCTACAACGCCGGCTTTCAACTGGACCCAACCAGCAAGCTGCGCCTAACGGCCAACTTCTTCCATAACGACCTGCACGACCTGATTGAAACGGCCGCCGTGGCTCAGAAAACCAATGGGCAGTCGGTGTATTCCTACCGCAACGTGAGCCGGGCCTATACGCAGGGCGTGGAAGCCGATGCCCGCTACCTTCTAGGTCAGTATCTGACCCTGAGCGCCGGCTACCAATATCTAATAGCCAAAGACCGCACCGTGCTGGCCCAGCTCAAAGCCGGCTCCATTTACCGCCGCGACCCGCAAACGCTGGAAACCATACGCCTCAGGGAGGCGGATTATGGGGGCCTCTACAACCGTTCTCGTCACACAGCCAACGTCAAGCTTTTCTACGAAAACCAAGCCGCTGGCTGGTCGGGCAGTGTGCGGGGCGTGTATCGGGGCCGCTATGGGTTTCAGGACCGCAACGGCAACCTGATTCTGGACGCCGCCAACGAATACGTGCCGGGCTACTGGCTCCTGAATGTGGCCGCCGCCAAAACCTTTCGCCAGCGCTACACCCTGCAAGCCGGCCTCGACAACGCCCTGAACTACACCAACCCCGCCTACCTAAGCACCGTGCCGGGGCGCCTGTACTACGCCAGCGTGGCCGTAGCCCTGGGCCAGAAATAGCCGCACTCCCCTCCCTACCTCATTCATCACCCTATCACTTCATCACCTCTTTACACATGACCCAATTATTCTCCCGCTTCACGCTGATGGCCCTAGCCGGTCCTACACTCCTTTTCAACGCCTGCTCCAAGGATGACAACGATAACGAAGTGAAGCCGGCGGAGGCGCTGAAAACGGAAACGGCCAGCAACCTGGCGCCCGCACCCGGCACCACCAATCCAACCACCGGTCAGCCGGGCACTCCCAGGCACTATGCCTTCTACAGCCTGGCCAACAAGAGCACAGTGGCCTACACCGACTCGGCTACTACCAAGTGGGACCTGGCTGTGCGCGGTACTACCATTCTGGTTAACGGCAGCAGCAGCGGCCCTGGCCAGGGCGGCGCTATCGTGAAAGAGGGCCTGTTCTCAGAAGTGACTACGGCCCCTACTACCGACTACAAGCAGGATACTCCCACGGCTAAAGCCATTCCGACGGGCTCAGGCAATGGCTGGTACAACTACAACTCTACCACCCACGTGGTGGCACCCATTGCGGGCCGGGTGCTGCTCATTCGCACAGCCACCGGCAAGTATGCCAAGGTGGAAATTGTGAGCTACTACAAAGACGCGCCTGCCACTCCGGTCGGCACCGAGCCCAGCGGCTACTACACCTTCCGCTACGTGTACCAACCCGACGGCAGCACCAACCTAAAATAAGTCCGACGCGGGCGGCCCGGATTACCGCGAGCTGCGGGGGCTTACTACCGCCGGGCCGCCCGCTGTCGGCACAACTTTCTCTTTCTTTCCGATGAAACAGTTCCTTTCTTTTCTGCGGGCCGCGCTGGTGCTGGTCCTGCTAGTGCCGGGGCGCTTTGCGGCGGCCACGCCGGCTCCTACCCGTATTGTGTCGCTTAATGGCACCGTCAGTGAAATTATCTGTGCCCTAGGCCACCAAGCGCAGTTGGTGGGCGTGGATGTAACCAGCACCTACCCTGAGGCCTTGACCAAACTGCCCAAGGTGGGCCACAACCGCAATATTTCCGCTGAGGGCGTGCTGTCCCTGAACCCTACCCTGGTGGTGGGCACTACTGAGTCGTTGAAACCAGAAGTTGCGGCGCAGCTGAAAGCAGCAGGCCTACAGGTACATCTATTCAAACAGGAATACTCCGTAACCGGCACCAAGCAGCTCATCAGGGACGTAGCCGCCACCTTTGGCGCTATGGCCCAAGTGCCCGCCGTTACGGCCAAGCTAGACGCCGATCTGGGCAAAGTGAAGAAAGCCACCGCCGCCCCCAAGGTGCTGTTCATTTATGCGCGTGGGGCCGGCACCATGATGGTAGCGGGTCAGGGCACCTCCGTTGAAAAAGCGCTGCAATTGGCCGGCGCCCGCAACGCCGCCAGCGGCTTCTCCGACTTCAAGCCCCTCACGGCCGAAGCCCTGGTGGCCGCCAACCCCGATGTACTACTGCTCTTCGATAGTGGCCTAGACAGCCTGGGTGGCAAAGCGGGCTTGCTCCAGATTCCGGGGGTAGCGCAAACTGCTGCGGGCCGCACCGGCCGCGTAGTAGAAATGGATGGGCAGCTGCTCACGGGGTTTGGTCCTCGCCTGGGCCAGGCCACGGCAGAGCTGGCCAGTAAACTTAAATAACGCTGCTGATGCCTACCCTCGTCCAGGCTCCGGCCCCTATCGTAACCACGCCGCCACCCCAGGCCTTACCTGGGCGCCAGCCTACGGTATTAAGGCGCCAGCGCTTGCTGCTCCCCAGCCTCGCCATCTTGCTTATAGGGGCTATTCTGGTGGGAGCCGGTGTGGGGGCCGTGGAGGTGCCGGTGCCCGCCGTGGTGGGCATCTTGCTGCATAAGCTCGGTGTGAGTACCGGCCTAGCCTATGAGCCTCAACAGGAGGCCGTGCTCTGGGCTATTCGGTTGCCGCGGGTGTGTTTGGGGGTGCTAGTGGGGGCGGCCTTGGGCTTGGCGGGTGCCAGCATGCAAGGTCTGTTCCGGAACCCGTTGGCCGATGCTGGTTTGATAGGTATATCCTCCGGGGCTTCGCTGGCTGCTGTGGCTACCATTGTGCTAGAGGTGAAACTGCTGGCCATATTTTCGGGACTGGCGGCGGTGCGCGAGGCGCTGGGGTTTTACCTGCTGCCGACGGTAGCGTTTGCGGGTGCCTGCGGCACTACGTTTCTGGTGTACCGCATTTCGCGGGAGGGCGGCCGCACGGTAATAGCCACTATGCTGCTGGTGGGCTTGGCCATCAATGCCCTAGCTGGTGCCTGCACCGGCCTGCTTACCTACGTAGCCACCGACGAGCAATTGCGCAGCATCACGTTCTGGGGACTGGGCAGCCTGGGCGGCGCCTCCTGGCCTACGGTGCTGCGGCTCCTACCCTTCCTGGTGCTGCCGCTTCTGTGGCTGCCACGCTTGGGCAAGCCGCTCAATCTGCTGGCCCTGGGCGAAAGCCAGGCCACTCACCTAGGCCTGCCCGTGGGCCGACTAAAGCGGCAACTAATTGGCCTATCCACGTTGGCGGTGGGCGCGAGCGTGGCGGTAGTGGGTGCTATTGGGTTTCTAGGCCTGATTGTGCCCCACCTGATCCGCCTGGTAGCAGGGCCCGACAACCGCCGCGTACTGGCAG
Source organism: Hymenobacter wooponensis (assembly GCF_004745865.1). GTDB lineage: Bacteria > Bacteroidota > Bacteroidia > Cytophagales > Hymenobacteraceae > Hymenobacter > Hymenobacter wooponensis. Next base: position 697,646 of record NZ_SRKZ01000001.1, read on the forward strand.
GTTCCGCCCTGGGCGGGGCAATAGTGCTGGTGCTGGCCGATACCCTGGCCCGCACCATTGTAGCCCCAGCCGAGCTGCCCATTGGCATTCTCACGGCATTGCTTGGCGCCCCTGCCTTCCTCTGGATTCTGCTGCGCGAACAAAAGCAGCGCCGCTCTTAAGCCGAAAAAATCATGTTCGACGTTGAAAATCTAACCTATCAAACCGGCCGAAAAACCCTGCTGCAACAGGTTTCCTTCCGGGCCCGCCCAGGTGAACTGTTGGCCGTGGTGGGAGCCAACGGGGCGGGTAAATCTACCTTGCTGCGCCTGCTAAGCGGCGACATAGTGCCCACCAGTGGCCTAGTGCGCTTCGATGGGCAACCGCTCAGTGAGCAGCCGGCCGCCACGCTGGCCCGCCGCCGAGCAGTGCTTACCCAGCAGCACACGCTGTCGTTGGCCTTTCCGGTGGCGGAGCTGGTGATGATGGGCCGCTACCCACACTTCCAGGGGCAGCCCACTGCCCTCGACCATTGGATTGTAGAAGCTGCCCTGAGCACCGTAGGCCTCTCGGCGCTGGCGGGGCGCAGCTACCCTACCCTCTCGGGCGGGGAGCAGCAACGTGCCCAGCTGGCCCGGGTGCTGGCGCAGGTGTGGGAAGCCCGGGAAGGCTTTCTGCTGCTCGATGAGCCCCTCACCGGCCTCGACCTGCACCACCAGCACCACACCCTGGATATTGCCCGCGACCTGGTGCTGCGGGGCTTCGGAGTAATTGCCGTTCTGCACGACCTGAACCTGGCCGCCCAGTACGCCGACCGTATTCTGCTGCTGGCTGAGGGCCAGCCAGTGGCCTACGGCCCGCCTGATCAGGTGCTAACCTGCGAGAACATTCACCGCGGCTTTCAGATAGATGTGCAGCTCCTGCCCCACCCTCACCTGAGCTGTCCGCTCATTGTGCCTTGCCCGCGCCGCGCGGTGTAAGGTACCCGCCTCATCTTCTCATGTAAACTACCGACCTTACTTTTTATGGAGACTTTCACCGCCACTCTTACCCTAGCCGAGCGCTGGCAGCAGTATCAGCAGGAAAACCTCAAGAGCCGCATCCGCGACGCCGCCCGCGCCCTGAGCGTCAGCGAAGCCGAGCTGCTGGCTACTCGCTGCACTGGCCTAGCCGACTCCCCCGTAACGTTCCTGAGCAACGACTTCCGGGCGCTGCTCAAGCAAGTGCCCACCCTGGGCCGCGTGATGGCCCTCACCCGCAACGACAGCGCCGTGCACGAGCGCAAAGGCGAGTACCAAAAAGTATCCGTGAATGGGCACGTAGGCCTGGTGTTAGGCGAAGACATCGACCTGCGCCTGTTCCTAGGCCACTGGGAGTTTGGCTTTGCCGTGGATGAAAACGGCCGCCGCAGCTTGCAGTTCTTCGCGGCCGATGGCGAGGCGGTGCATAAGATATACCTGCTCGAAGAAAGTAACCATCTGGCCTACGACGCCCTGGTAAACCAATTTCGGGCCACCGGCCAGCCCACTACCCTCACCACCCAAGCGGCCCCCGCTCCTACGCCCGAAGCCGACGACGCCAGCATTGACTCGGAAGGATTTCGGGCAGCGTGGCGCGGCATGACCGATACGCACGAGTTTTTTGGCCTGCTGCGCCAGTTCAATGTCAGCCGCACGCAGGCCTTGCGCTTGGGCCCGCCGGAGCTGTTGCGCCAACTCGATACCACTGCCATCAACCGGGCGCTGCGCCTTGCCTCGGAGCAGCAGCTGGCCGTGATGATTTTCGTGGCCAGCCGCGGCTGCATTCAGATTCACACGGGTCTTACGGAGCGCATTGTGCCCACTGGCCCCTGGCTGAACGTCCTCGACCCCGATTTCAACCTGCATTTAAAGGTAGGCGACATTGCCCAAGCCTGGGCCGTGCAAAAGCCCACTACCAATGGCATTGTAACGTCGGTGGAGTTGTACGATGCGGCGGGCAACAACCTGCTGCTGTTGTTCGGCAAGCGCAAGCCGGGTATGCCGGAGCTTACCGCCTGGCGGGAGCTGGTTGCTACCTTATAAATTTCGGTTAATACCCTTTAAAAAGCCTCAACTTGCTCAGTTGGGGCTTTTGCTTTTTCTATCCTATTAGCTCCCTCTACTGATCATCTGCCCAGCTGTCAGCATATCCCTTGTCCTATTTTCTCGTAAAAGTCAGACCGTCGCGAATCAATTCGGTGAAGTATGTAAAAGTGACAATCTGTCACAAATAAGTTGCTTTTCGGTGGCTGGTACGCGTCTTGTAATTCCCCCGGTGCGAGTGATTCGCATCTGATATCTGACATCTCAACTCCTAAACCATAACCATTCACATGGGCAAAATAATCGGTATTGACCTCGGCACCACCAACTCGTGCGTGGCCGTAATGGAAGGCAACGAGCCGGTGGTAATTCCGAATAGCGAAGGCCGCCGCACGACTCCCTCGATCGTGGCGTTCCTCGATAACGGTAAAGGCGAACGTAAAGTAGGTGACCCCGCGAAGCGTCAGGCCATTACCAACCCCAAGAATACGCTGCAGTCGATCAAGCGCTTCATGGGCCGCGGCTTCGGTGAAGTAACTGAAGAGTCGAAGCACGTATCGTACGAGCTGGTGCGTGGTTCTAACAACACGGTAGCTGTGCAAATCGGCGACCGTCAGTACACGCCCCAGGAAATCTCCGCTATGGTGCTTCAGAAAATGAAGCAGACTGCTGAGGATTATCTAGGCCAGCCCGTAACGGAAGCCGTTATTACGGTTCCTGCGTACTTTAACGACGCCCAGCGTCAGGCTACCAAAGAAGCTGGTGCCATTGCCGGCCTCGATGTAAAGCGCATTATCAACGAGCCTACCGCCGCTGCACTGGCCTACGGTCTCGATAAAAAGCATAAAGACCAGAAGATTGCCGTGTACGACCTTGGCGGTGGTACTTTCGACATCTCGATTCTGGAACTAGGTGATGGCGTATTCGAAGTACTGAGCACCAACGGTGACACCCACCTCGGTGGCGACGACTTTGACCAAGTAATCATCAACTTCCTGGCGGAGACTTTCGCCAGCGAAAACGAAGGCCTCGACCTGCGCAAAGACGCTATGGCCCTCCAGCGCTTGAAAGAAGCTGCTGAGAAAGCCAAAGTAGAGCTGTCGAGCTCTTCGGAGACTGAAATCAACCTGCCTTACGTAACGGCTACCGCTTCGGGCCCCAAGCACTTGGTGGTAAAGCTGAGCCGCGCGAAGTTCGAGCAGCTGGCTGACAGCCTCGTACGTCGTTCGATGGAGCCCTGCAAAAAGGCGCTGCAAGACGCTGGCCTGAGCACTTCCGACATCGACGAAGTAATCCTGGTAGGTGGTTCAACTCGTATCCCCCGCATCCAGGAGGAGGTAGAGAAGTTCTTCGGCAAGAAGCCTTCAAAGGGTGTTAACCCCGACGAAGTAGTAGCCGTGGGCGCTGCCATCCAGGGTGGTGTACTGACCGGTGAAGTGAAGGACGTGCTCCTGCTCGACGTGACCCCGCTTTCGCTGGGTATCGAAACGATGGGCGGTGTAATGACCAAGCTGATCGAGTCGAACACGACCATTCCTACCAAGAAGTCTGAGACTTTCTCCACTGCTTCTGACAACCAGCCTTCGGTTGAGATTCACGTCCTGCAGGGCGAGCGTCCATTGGCTTCGCAGAACCGCACCATCGGCCGCTTCCACCTCGACTCGATTCCGCCAGCACCCCGTGGTGTTCCGCAAATCGAAGTAACCTTCGACATCGACGCCAACGGTATCCTGCACGTATCGGCCAAAGACAAAGGCACCGGTAAGGAGCAGAAGATCCGCATCGAAGCTTCTTCGGGCCTCACCGACGCCGACATCGAGCGCATGCGTAACGAAGCTGCTGCCAACGCCGAAGCTGATAAAGCGGAGACGGAGCGCATCGGTAAGGTTAACGCCGCTGACTCAATGATTTTCCAAACGGAGAAGCAGTTGAAAGAATACGGCGACAAGCTGAGCGCTGGCAACAAGACTGCCGTTGAAAATGCTCTGGCTGACCTGAAGAAGGCCCATGAGAGCAAAGACATCACCGCTATCGACTCCGCTATGGAGGCTATTAACGGTGCATGGCAGGCTGCTTCGCAGGAAATGTACGCCGCTACCCAAGGTGGCGCCGACGGCCAGCCTGGTGCTGACGGTGGCAACCCCTTCGGCGGTGCCGGCCAGCCCGGCGGCAACGGCCAGCAAGGTCAGCCCCACGACAACGTAACCGACGTTGACTACGAAGAAGTAGGCAAGTAGTCCTCTTGAGGATTAAATCATAAGAAAGGCCCAGGGCAATTGCTCTGGGCCTTTTTTATTTTAACGCCTACTAGTCACTCAGTCATAGATAAGCGTAGTTTTTAAGCGTCCTACTGAGCGGAGTCAAAGCAACTCTCCCTCTGACCAATCACACTGGCCTAGAACAGCAACGAAGCGGTAGAGATGCTTCGACAAGCTCAGCATGACGTTCTTTATCGTACGCTTACCTATGCTGAACCATTTAAGATTTACCAAGGGCAAGTGGCCGGGGCCGGGAAGTATTCCTCACTGAAATACTTGCCGGTTGGCCCATCTGAGTCAAGCAGCGCATATTTCACGATACGTTGCCCGGCTTCTTCTGCCGTACTAGTGCCCTGGTGACCCGTGAAATCGGTTTGAGTGTAGCCGGGGCACACTGCGTTGACTTTGAATGGCGTGTTGCGCAGCTCGTAGGCCAGGTTGAGGGTATACATATTCAGGGCTGCTTTCGAGGCTTGGTACACCGGGAGTCGAAAGACGAAGTTGTCATTGTCGAAGTCGGCGGACAGCGTCAGGGACGCCATAGCAGTACTTACGTTTACGATGCGGGGCTCCGGTGACTTTTCCAGCAGATCGAGGAACGCCTGCGTGACCCCAGCCACCCCGAATACATTGGTGGCAAACACTTCTTGAAACTGGCCTAGGGTAGTTTGCCGGGCCAACTGCGACATACCACCGGAAATGCCGGCGTTGTTAATCAGCACATCCAGCACGGGTGTTTTTGCCTCAATCGTCGCCCGAGCGGCCTGGATAGAATCGGGATCGGTGACATCTAACTGAACAGCTGCGAGGGTAGTAAGCCCGGTGGCTTTTAGCTGTTCTACTACGGCTTCGCCGCTCTCCAACTTACGGCTGCCGATATACACGAAAAATCCGTGCTGAGCGAGTAGCTTGGCTACTTCTAGGCCTATGCCTTTGTTGGCACCGGTGACCAATGCTGACTTCATTGCTTTATTTGAATTAGGTAAGAAAAAGACCGACAGAATCATTCTAGCCGGACTACTGAGGTAAGGACATAGCCCTATCCGTAAGGCATTTGCGAATGCCTTTTAGTGTGATTTATCAGAAGTGAAGGGAGCCGTATGAGCCCTATGTACAGGGGCGTCTTCTCTCAGAGAAAAGTGTGCAGCTTAGGCTGCAGGACGAAAAGCTAGAGGTAGTTCCTCTCCACAAATGGTTCTGCGCATCAAGCGGCGTGGGGCTAGGGGTGATTGAACTGGCCTAGAATGATTACCCTAGAACGTCATCCTGAGCAACGCGAAGAATCTTATTACGCATGAAAGGCTTGTTCTAGGCCTCTGCTACGAAGCGGTAGAGATGCTTCGGCAAGCTCAGCATGACCGCTAGTGTGGCAACGTTAGCACGTGAGTTGTCTCGACAAGCTCGACATGACGGGCTTCTATACCGTTCTAGGCCAGTTCACCACCCGTAGCGCCTCCTGGCTTGGGAGGAGGTCAGTACGCTACTAGGGTCAGCTCGGTAGCCTTTCTCTGCTTGTCCAAGGCATTTGGGGAGTAGCCGAAGTGTTTTTTGAACGCATAGGAGAAATGCGCCAGGTTCTCAAAGCCTGCTTCCAGATAAACCTCAATGGGCTTTCTTTTCTTTTCTGCGAGCTGGTAGTGGGCTAGGGCTAATCTTTTCTGCGTGAGCCAGCGCTGAGGGCTCAGCTGAAAGGCCTTTTTGAAGTCTCGCTTGAAGGTGGTTAGGCTGCGGCCGGTCAGGTAGCTGAACTTGGCCAAGGAGATATTGAACATATAGTTAGCTTCCATAAACTCCACCAAGTTCAATTTCCCCGGCTCGGAGAAATCGGCCAGCACCCCGTCGCTGTTCTGGTCAAGGCTGCGTAGTATCTCTATTACTTCCGCAATCTTCACGGCCAAAAGCTTTTCAGGTAACGGGTGCTGTAGCTCCAGGTAAGGCAGCAGTGACGCAAAGAGGCTTTGCAACAGCGGGTTTTTGGGGTATACCAGAACATCACTGGAAGCTGACCGAGCCACCGCTGGCACATTTTCCGCGTAGTACGACCGTACCAAAGCTGTGGGTAGCTTCATAATCACGGCTTGGTACGCTACGCCGTCTTTCGGGTTCTTGATCAGTGTTGCAGGCTGGTTTTTGGGCAACAGCACCGTGTCACTCGCTCCACAGTGGAGGGTGCGCCCGGCTTGTACCACTTTCAGTTCACCAGCCAGTACACTAACCAAGATGTGCTCCTCGAAAGCAGCCTCTCCCTGGTAACGCGCATCGCCACCACACACAACCACCATTTCTGCGTTGGGGTTAAGCAGCTTGCTTGCCATGAGGAATTTCGGTTAGAGACGTTTGGAGAGTGGTTATTGACCTTACAAAGGTAGCTAGCCTCACACCTAGGCACTTTGTTTAAAAGGCCGAATACACTTTGCTCAGCAGGCTACTTTGCTACCACAACAGGCCTAGAAGGCAGCGGCTACCAACGCAAATACCAACTCTGCCAAAGGATTGAGGTGGCATCTGCTTTACCAGCTAGCCTACGATGTTCGCTCCACTACCTCCCTCCTACCAACCGTTGGTTTACGCGCGGGCCATTTCGCGCGCGAGCTGCTTATACTTCTCGACGGCCGCGTCTTTCTCACCCTGGAGTTCTGCCAATAAGCCCGAGTCGACGATGGTTGGGCAGTGCTTGGCTCCCCACAGCACGAGCTCAATGATAAGGGGAACGGTATCTACTCCCTTCTCAGTCAGGCGGTAGGTGAACTTCGATTTCTTATCGGCAGCTACAGCTTTGGTCAGAATGCCTTGCGACTCCAGGACCGCCAAGCGGTCGGCCAGAATGTTGGTGGCCATTTTTTCCGCCGACTGCAGGAATTGCCCATACGTGGACTTGCCCGCGAACACCATGTCCCGCAAAATAAGAAGGGTCCATTTGTCCCCTAGCACGTCGAGAGCGGTGCTGATTGGACAAGTAGAACGCTGTTTGAGCACTTTCATATGACAGATATTTTTTCACTTGCAATTTGCAAGTAATTGGATTCTTGCTTACACTTGCAAATCGAAAGTAAATATAGCTGTTTCTCCTATCTCACAGCAAGGCAGCCCCTCCGATTCAACAAAAGGAGTAGCGCCTTTGCTCATTAACCCCTTGCGCACGACCTCTTATAGCTTGTGCAACACCCTTCTTCCGGGCAGTTGGAGCCCGATCCTCTTCTCCCTGCATCACCCTTTTGCCGACCACGCAGTCGTGGTTTTAAATTTCTGCTTCATATGATCTTAGTAACAGGAGCCACCGGTGGCCTAGGCCACGAAACCATTGAGTGCTTGCTTAAGACCACCCCAGCCACGGAAATTGCCGCCCTGGTGCGCGACGTGAACAAAGCTACGGACCTGACGGAGCGAGGTGTCGACGTCCGGCAGGCCGACTACTTCGATTACCCTGCCCTGGTGCACGCCTTCCAGGGCGTTGAGAAGGTGCTCTTGGTGTCTGCAGTAGCCTTTACCGACCGGCTAAGTCAGCACCGCAACGTTATTGACGCTGCGAAGGAAGCTGGGGTCAAGCACCTATTCTACACCAGCATTCAGCGCAGTTCCGACTTTGTGATGCCTGAGGTTACGGAAAGCGACCGGGCCACAGAAGCCTACCTAAAAGCGTCGGGGCTGGTCTACACCATTCTCCACAATGGCTACTACTTCGAAGGCCTAGCCTACCTGATTGGCAGCGAAGTACCAGAATCCGAAATACGTGTCCCGGCCGGAGAAGGCAAAATAGCCTTCGTCAAGCGGACCGAGTTGGCCGCCGCTACGGCCGCCCTGCTCACTAGCGAAGGCCATAACAACCAAGAGTATACCCTGACCGGGAGCGAAGCCTATTCGTTTCACGACGTTGCCCGCGAATTCTCCAAGCTGGCGGGCCGGCCCATCACCTATCACAACAGCGAGCCCGCGCCCTATATCGCGCAGTTAGTTGCCGCCGGCCTGCCCGAGCCCGTCGCTACCTTCTTGGCCCAGTGGGCCGCCGCCGCTGAGCACGGCATGTTAGCTGGTACACCCGGTACCGTCGAGCGGTTGTTGGGCCACAAGCCCACCTCGTTGCAGGAATACTTGAAAGCGACCTATTTCCCAGGCGCATAACTGGCTGACCGCGGTTGCCCATGCTTGGTGCATGGCCTTCTCTGTGAGGGCCCCATCCTCATCAACGCGAACCTCTCCATTCTAGCTAGTAGCACCTTTGTAGACTAGGGCGAGCAGGCATCAAACGCGTGCATAGCAGCCGGTTGCCTAGCGCCAAGCCATTACAAACGAGCTGATTTGCCAATAAAAATGCCCTATTGACCTGGGCAGGCTGGGAAATGAGCTGGCTTCCTTTAGCGGGCAAGCGCCCACTACCCTTAATCCACTGCTAAATAATTAGTCATGCAAGCCTTAACGTATCAAAACGCCCACGAACTGACCGATTTTGCTCTTGACCTGCAAGAGTTGCCTGTGCCCACGCTACGAGATTCTGATTTGCTGATTCGCGTCCGGGCCTTTGCCGTGAACCCCGGTGACACAGTTATCCGCCGGTTCCGGTCAGCTGCCCCGGGTCAGACGGTAACCTTGGGCTGGGAGTTTGCCGGCATCGTCGAGCAAGTGGGGCCACTCACCACGGGGTTTCAAGTGGGCGACGAGGTATATGGCGCCGGTGACCTTTCGCGGGACGGAAATTACGCCGACTACGTAGCAGTCGATTACCGGGTGGTAGCTCATAAGCCCTCCACCCTGTCGTTTCCGGAAGCTGCGGCGCTGCCTATGAGCTTCCAGACGGCCTGGGGCGCCTTGCTGCGCAGCGACAATCAGTTACCGGCGGGGGTGAATACCGTCTTGGTTTTGGGCGGTGCCGGTGGCATTGGGTCCATTGCTGTCCAATTGCTGAAAGCTCACACCAGCGCCGTGGTTATTGCTACGGCGTCGCGCCCCGAATCCAAACGCTGGGTCGAGGCCATGGGCGCTGATGTGGTGCTGGACCATAGTCAGGACCTCGCCACGCAGTTGACGCAGGGGGGCATTGAGAAAGTAGATATGGTGCTGGCTACTCGCTCTTCCGCCAGCCACTTAGCCGCCATGCCGCAACTGCTCAAGGCCTACGGACACCTCGCCCTGCTGGATGCCCACCAGAGCTTGGACGTCAGCGGCCTAACGCCTTATTCTATCTCGGTGCACCTAGAAAATGTATTTGCCCGAGTACTCACCAACCAGCACCCCGAGCAGCAAGGGTTGATTCTGCGCAAGCTTACGCAGTTGGTAGAAGCAGGCAAGATCCGGTCTACCCTGCAGAAAACATTGCCGGGCTTAACCAGCGAGAATATTCGTACCGCCCACGAACTAGTTGAAAAAAGCGAGATGATCGGAAAGATCGTACTAGAACTGGAAAGCGTCCGCTGACCAGTAATCACCTCTAAGAAGCTGCGGCGCATGAGAAGTTTCTTTTAGCTCACACAGCCAACACCCGATGTTTTGCCCTGAAAGTAAATTGGCCCTTGTATACGCTGGAGCGGGATGACGGCCCAGATGCCACAGGCAGTTAGTAATCTACCGCTTCGCTTAGGCGCAATTTGACTAGAACTCTGCAGGAGGAAACCTAGAAATACACGTTTCCTTCTCTCTTTTCTACCTCAGTAGCAAGCCAAACAAAAAGCCTCACCATGTGGTGAGGCTTTTCTTTTTATACCTGGCCTACGAGGTGGCCTAGGCCACTCTATTGCTTCCAACCGCCACCCAGCGCCCGGTACACATTTACCGAGGCGTTGAGTTGCTGCATCTTGGTTTCGATCAGGTCGAACTTCGATTCCAAGGCGTCGCGCTGGGTGAAGAGCACTTCGGTGTACTCGGCGCGGGCCGAGCGGAAGAGGCTGTTAGAAATGGTGCTTGACTGGTTCAAGGCCTGTACGGCTTTGGCCTTTTCGTCGTAGCTCTTCGCCAGGTTGTTGATGTTGGAGAGCTGGTTAGCTACTTCCACGTAGGCGTTCAGGATGGTGCGCTCGTAGTTGTAGGCGGCCTGAATTTGCGCAGCGGTGGCGTTGCCGTACACGGCTTTGATGCCGTTGCGGTTTACCAGGGGCGCTACCAAATCACCGGCCAACGAATACAGCATCGACTCGGGCGTGGAGAAAATAAGGCCGGGCTTGAAGGCTCCGAAGCCAGCGCCACCCGTTATGCGCAGAGCCGGGTAGAAGTTGGCCCGCGCGACCTGAATATCCAGCTTGGCGGCGGCTAGGCTCTGCTCCGCTTGCCGGATATCCGGCCGGTTTTGTAGCAGCTGCGCAGGAACACCCGTCTGCACTACCGTTGGCACCAACTCATTGAACGAGGCATCATCGCGGACGATGGGCTGCGGATACCGGCCGACTAGGAAGTTAATCCGGTTCTCGGTTTCCGTGATGCGCTGCTGAATACCGTACTGCAGGCTGCGGGTGTTGTGCACCTGGGCCTCAAAACGCTGCACGGCCAGCTCCGTCGTCCGGGCCGATTCCTTTTGTAGTCGCACCAGCTCCAGGGCATTGGTTTGCAGCTCAATGTTCTGCTTTACAATGGCCAGCTGATTGTCGAGGGCCAGCAACTCGTAGTATGAGTTGGCAATTTCGGCAATCAGGTTGGTCACCGTGAAGTTGCGGCCTTCTACCGTAGCCAGGTAGCGCAGGGCTGCCGACTTCCGGGAGTTACGCAGCTTGTGCCAGATATCTACTTCCCAGCTGGCAAAGGCGCCGATTTGGTAATTCTGCAGCGGGTCGGGGTTGCGGTGCTCCGGCTTGATGTCGATAGCTTCTTCCGTGGCACCCTGGAGCGTATAGCGGCTAGGCCTCTCGGCTTCGACCTTGGCGCCCAGGCCTACGAACGGCAGGTACTCCCCTTTCCGGATCTGTACTTCGTTGCGGGCAATCTGGATTTCCTGCAGCGAGATATTCAGTTCCTGGTTACGCTGCAGCGCGGTATCGATAAGCGCAACCAGGTTGGGGTCGGTGAAAAACGATTTCCACTGGCCCGTTGCTGTGCTAGCCGTGTCTCTTGCGCTGGCGGTGCCGTAGCTGGTAGGCACCGTGCGGTTCTCTTTTCTTTGTACCAGCTCAGGCGCTTTGCACGCCGCCACCGTCAGAGCCAGGCACGCGGCCGTGAGACTTTGATATATGCGTCTTTTAAGCATGTTCTTCAACTAATACGTGCGGCTCAAACTCCGACAAGGGGTGCTCATTTTCATCCCCAATCAGCTTGCGGCCGGAAGCCAGGGTGCCGAAGATGTAGTACAGACCAGGCACAATAATTACCCCGAAGATGGTACCGAACAGCATGCCCCCGAGGGCCGAGGTACCAATGGTGCGGTTACCAATAGCCCCAGCGCCGTGGGCCAGTACCAGCGGAATCAGACCAGCAATGAAGGCGAACGAGGTCATGAGGATGGGGCGGAAACGCACCTTAGCACCTTCAATGGCAGCATCACGAATTGACATTCCCTCCTCGTGCTTCTGTACCGCGAATTCTACAATCAGCACAGCGTTCTTACCTAATAGGCCTACGAGCATTACTAGGCCTACCTGGGCGTAGATGTTGTTGGCCAGACCCATGGTCTTGATCAGCAGGAACGAACCGAAAATACCAGCGGGCAGCGACAGGATTACCGCCAGTGGCAGCAGGAAGCTTTCGTACTGTGCGGCCAGTACCAGGTACACGAAGCCCAGTACAATCAGGAAGATATAGATGGCCTCGTTGCCACGGCTCACCTCGTCTTTCGATAGGCCACCCCAGTCGATGTCGTAGCCGCGGGGCAGGGTCTTGGCCGCTACTTCTTGCACGGCCTTGATGGCCTCACCTGAGCTGTAGCCCGCTGCTGCATCGCCGCGGATAGAAGCTGTGGGGTACATGTTGTAGCGGTTGATTTCGTTGGCGCCCTGGCTCTTCACAATTTTCATGAAAGCCGAGAGCGGCACCATTTCACCCTTGTCGTTCTTCACCCACATATCCAGCACGTCTTTGGGTAGGCGGCGGTACTCGGGTGAGGCCTGCACGAACACCTTGAAGAAGCGCTGATATTTAATGAAGCCCAGCTCGTAAGTCGAGCCAATCATGATACTCAGCGTGTTCATGGCATTGCCGATGCTTACGCCCTTCTGCATAGCCAGCTGGTTGTCGATCTGCAGTTCATACTGCGGATAGTTAGCGGAGAAGAAGGTAAATAGACCCGAGAGCTCCTTACGCTTTTTCAGCTCGGCCATGAAGTCCTCGTTCACCTTTTCCAGCGCCTTGTAGTCACCGGTGGCGGTTTTATCAAGCAGCTGCAGCTGGAAACCACCTGCGGCGCCATAGCCGGGTACTGCTGGTGGCTCAAAGAACTCGATGGTCGCGCCAGGAATTTCCTTGGCCTTTTCTTCTAGGCTCATCACAATGTCGTGCACCGACTCCTTGCGCTCTTCCCATGGTTTGAGGCTAATCAGCAGGGTACCAGCGTTGGAGCCGCGACCTTCCGTAAGCACTTCGTAACCGGCTAGCGACGACACGCTTTCGATACCGGGCACCTTTTCTGCTAGCTTCGAAAGCTGCTGCGACAGGGCGTTGGTACGCTCAAGCGTTGAGCCAGGAGGCGTTTGAATGATAGCGTAGAGCATGCCTTGGTCTTCGGCTGGGATAAAGCCGGAAGGCAGCGTGGACGAGATACCGAAGATGCCGAAGCCGAAGGCTATCAGAATACCGAAGGTGAATACCCGACGGTCAACTACCTTCTCTAAAATGTTGGTGTAGCGGCCGGTCAGGCGCTCGAATCCCCGGTTAAACCAGTCAATAAACCGGTTGATGGGGGTCTTTTTGCGAGGCTGGCCGTGGTTGTTCTTCAGAATCATGGCGCACAGCACCGGCGTCAGCGTCAGGGCCACAATACCCGAGATGACGATAGACGAGGCCATGGTGATGGAGAACTGCCGGTAGAAAATACCCACCGGGCCGCTCATGAATGCTACCGGTACGAATACCGCCGTCATCAGGATGGTAATGGCAATGATAGCGCCGCTGATTTCACCTACTACCTCCCGCACCGCGCCGTATGGCGAAAGGTGCTTTTCCTCCATCTTGGCGTGCACCGCTTCCACCACCACAATGGCGTCATCGACCACGATACCGATTGCCAGTACCAGGGCGAAGAGCGTAATCATGTTGATGGTCATGCCGAAGGCCTGCATGGCAATGAACGCCCCTACCAGCGACACCGGCACGGCAATGATTGGAATCAGCGTAGAGCGCCAGTCGCCCAAGAACAGGAACACCACAATGGCCACCAGAATAAAGGCGTCGCGCAGGGTGTGAATTACGTTTTCGGTGGAGGCGTCGAGGAAGCTCGATACGTCGTAGCTGATCTTGTAGTCCATGCCGGGGGGCATGGTCTTCTTCAGCTCCTCCAGCTTGGCTTTCACGCTCTTGATTACATCACTGGCGTTGGAGCCATAGGTCTGCTTCAGCATGATAGCCGCCGAGGGGTAGCCATCGAGGTTGGAGTAGATGTCGTAGAATTCCGAGCCCAACTCCACGTTGGCCACATCCTTGAGGCGCAGCGTTTCACCGTTGGCGTTGGCCTTGATAATAACGTTCTTGTATTCTTCAACGTCGTTGAAGCGGCCCTTGTAGGTCAGTACGTATTCCAGCGCGGAGGCTTCTTTACCGTCAGAGCGGCCGATACGGCCCGGCGAGCCAATTACGCTTTGGTCGTTGAGGGCTTCCATCACGTCATCCACGGAGAGGTTGTAGGCCCGCATGCGGTCGGGCTTCAGCCACACGCGCATGGCGTACTGGCGAGAACCCAGAATGCTGGCACGTCCAATACCGTCGATACGCTGGATTTCGGGCAGCATGTTTACCCCGGCATAGTTGAACAAGTACCGCATATCGGTATTCTTGTCCTTGCTATAGAGGTTAACATACATCAGCATGTTCGGTACCACGCGGTTTACCACCACGCCTTCGCGCTGCACCAGCACCGGCAAGCGGTTCAGGATCTGCGCAATGCGGGTGTTTACGTTTACTACCGCCTGCTCCGGGTCGGTGCCCAGGTTAAATACGATCTGAATGTTGGCCTCACCCGCCGATACGGCATCGGAGGTCATGTACTTCATGCCGGGCACGCCGTTGATGGCCTGCTCCAGCGGAATAAGCACCGACTCGGTTAGTACCTTGGCGCTGGCGCCCGGATATGCCGTGCTCACCATTACCATGGGCGGCGAAATTTCCGGGAACTGCGAGTTGGGAAGGGTTTTGATGGCCAGAACACCCAGGAACATGATTACCACCGATATCACGATGGCAAACACTGGCCGGCGAAGGAATCTACTGAACATAGTTTATGACGTTTGTTACCAGTAGCTGATTGCCAATGGTTAGTACAGGATTTGCACTATCCTTTGACAATCAACCCCTAACAACCTTACTATTCAGAGTACACTTTGAGGTGGGAGACGACCGACTTGGGGTCTTGGTAGGTGAAGCTGATCTTATCACCGTCTTTCACTTTCCGAATGCCTTCCAACATGATCTTGTCGGAGGCGGCTAGGCCACTAGATACCACGTAGAGGTCGGGCATTTCAGATGCCACTACCACTTCCTTCTGGTGCACCACGTTGTTCTTGTCAACCACGTACACGAATTTCTTTTCCAGAACCTCGAAGGTGGCTTTCTGCGGGATGATGATGGCATTTTTCATGGGCACCGTCATCAGCACGCTGCCGGTTTCGCCGTTGCGCAGTAGCCCCTTAGGATTGGGGAAAGTGGCCCGGAAAGCAATGTTGCCAGTCTCATTGTTGAAGTCAGCCTCGATGGTTTGCACTACGCCGGGGTATTGGAACACCTCGTTGTTGGCCATCTTCAGCTTCACGCGCATGGCGCTATCAGTCTTGGCGGCGTGGGCTTTGTACGACAGGTACTCAGCTTCCGGCACGTTATAGTACACCCACATTTTGCTGTTGTCGGAGAGCGTAGTCAGCAGGTCGCCCTCATCCACTAAGCTGCCTAGCCGGGCCTGGAAGTGGTCCATGATGCCATTGAAGGGCGCCCGAATGGTGGTGAAACCTAGGTGAGTCTCGGCCAGGTTCACTTCGGCTTTGGCCTTCTCCAGCTTAGCCTGTGAAAGGGCCAGCTCACTTTTCGACACCACGTTGTTGTCGGCCAGCTTCTTGGTGTTCTGGTATTCCAGATCCACGAACTTGGCTTCGGCCTGCGATTTTTTCAGCTCGGCCTGGTAGAGCATCGGCATGATTTGGAACATCACCTGCCCTTGCCGCACTTGCTGACCCTCATCCACGAATATTTTCTGCAGATAGCCTTTTTCCAGGGCGCGCAGCTCAATGTGCTGGATGGAATGGATCTGCGAAACGTACTCCTTCGTGATGGTCGTGTCCTTTTGCCAAGGACTGGTAACCAAAAACTTAACTTGTTCTTCCTTCTCTTCTTTCTTTTCTGAGCAGCTTGTAGCGGAATACAAGACGCCTAGGCCCATACACATGAGCGCGAACCTTCCTTTCATAAGGGTCTTAGATGCCTTAACCGGCGTTTGGTGATCCAGAGGATATTGTGATGTGTGGGATAGAATGCGGAGCGGGGCCTGCCTAGGCCAGTAGCGGGGTGAGTACTGATGCTACCGGGTAAAGCTGGTGGCACGTAAGCGGCGTAACCGAGTGCCAGTACGACTGTGGTTGGTGCCAGACCACCGGTTTAGTGGGCTGGAGGGTACTACCTAATTTGTCTTCGTACATACTTGCTAATTGACGAGGCTACTGCAGCAGAAGCCCATTGAGGGCCAGCGGAAAAGAGGGATAATGTGCGTGCTGTAGTGCCAGTGTCATAGGTTGGTGATACAAAGCACTTGGTGCGGCATGAAGACTACATGAAGCAAATCTTCATCTAGACTACCCGGAAGCACTTTTCACCTCATATCATTCTATAATTCAAATTATTATATCTGGCTTTATAGATACTTCACTAGAGCTTGGATTCCTCGGTATTATATTTTTTATCAATCCATCGCGCTCGTCAGCAACTCTAAGCTTCTTGAGCCTTTTACCGCCGTTTTGGCTTAGGTAAGAGTAGGTAGTGTAGCTAGGTATAAAGCCTTTACTACGGAGCGGTAGTTGTGCCCACAGCTCAATGCCCCATACTCAGCCCGTTATAAGTAAATATTTGTCATAGAATGCATTAGCCTACGCGCCTACGTATTTTATAGGGGGGGGGGATTTAGTACTCTGACTCGCTAAAACCCGTTTTTATTCGGTTGCATGCTACTTGCTGCAGGGCGAACTTCAGTTATGAAAGATTTGCTCTCCCTATGGTCGTCTCAGCAGCCTGCCCTGCTTACTACCGAGCAAGGCCGCCGGCGCTTGCTGACGCTCCTGCTTACGCTTACGGAGGGGACGCACTTATACCCCACCCCCTGCGAACTGCGATTATTTGAATTATATGCGCTAGGCGAAATTCCGGTGGAGGAGTTAGTAGCAAGCCTAGGCCCACCCGAATTTGTCACTCAGGATCTTACTCACCGAATGTGATGCCCACCCTAGCGGCGGCGCCAATGGTGGCCTAGATCTGGTAAGAGAACTTCTAATTCTATCCCATATCCCCATCGACTGATAGTTATACTCCTATCAAAAAGTGAAGCACTTACTACGCTTTAGCGCGCCCCGGGCAAGCTGGAGGCCGCAGTGTAGATTTATTTATTTCCGCAGGAGCTGGCTCGCAACAAAATCAGAGGCCTAGAAGTAGGACTTACTATCCTACACTCTGGTTATGTGATGCTTGAGCCTGCCACCTTTTTCTTAAATCAGGCTGAAGCCAGTCAGCATATTCACTTCATTTATGATGTGGAGGCAGAGCTGATTGTCTTTGTCAATAGCGCCTATGAGCAACTACTGCTAGGCCACTCTGACCGTGTAAATGAGGAACTGCCTGGCTTACTCGCCCGCCTCCACCCCGATGACTTACCTGTGCTGCGCCGCTACTGGCAGCTCTGGACTCAGGGCCGAATCCACGACGATATAGAATTCCGGTTGGCCCACCCCAATAGGTCAGACCAGTGGTTCTGCCTGACGCCATACTGGCACCACCAACCCCAAGGCAAGGGTTGGCTGGGCGGCATACTCCGAGATATCAGCTTCACGAAGGAGCACGAGGCAAACGCGCTCAAGTTCAATAGCAAGAAGAACATAGTACTGGAAATTCTGGCGCACGACTTGGCCGGTGCGTTTATTATGGTGCAGCAGCTGGCTACTTACGTGCAGGATGAATTGGAGCCTGCATCAAACCCGCGGGTACTAGAGATGCTCCAGCTGATGCAGTCAACCAGCCAGCACAGCGTGCAGCTCATCCACGACCTCGTCGATCAGGAATTTCTGGAATCCTCTAGCGTTGCGCTCCGGCGTGAGCGGGTTGATTTACGAGAGAAACTAGGTCAGTGCCTGGAGCCTTTCCGGCGTGCTCCTGGCCGCCAAACCCAACAGTTGCAGTACGAAGCGCCTCCGGGGCCTCTATACGCTGAGGTAGATAGCCTAAAGATTGTGCAGGTGGTGGCCAACCTGGTAGGAAATGCCATGAAATTCACGCCAGATGAAGGCCGCATTACGGTGCAGCTAGAGCCCTGCACTGATTGTGTGCGCATAAAGGTGGCCGATGAGGGCATTGGCATTCCGCAGGATTTGCAGGCCGCGCTGTTTGAGCGGTTCACGCAAGCTCGCCGCCCGGGCCTGCGCGGGGAGCCCACTACTGGCCTAGGCCTCTTCTTGTGTAAGACCATTGTAGAGCTGCATCAGGGCACCATCTCGGTAGAAAGCACCGAAGGCCAAGGCAGTGTTTTCACGGTAGTACTACCCTTGACAGAAGAAGGCTTGCCAGCTCGCTAGGCCATCTCTGGTTAGGTACAGCCAACAATAAAAACGCAACAGGACGCCCGCATTACTACGGCGTCCTGTTGCGTTTTTTGCAGCATAGGCCTAGCCCGGGCTACACCTCATGCGGCCATTCAGGTGACGACAGCATGCGGCAGAGAAAGACAAAGCGCTCGGCCTTGTCAAAATCCATTACACTGAGCGGAAGAGAGAATCGAGGCGCAGCAGCTTTAGGCAGCGCTTCAGCACTGGGCTCACGTTGCACAGCCACACCCCCGAGCCGCTCTGATGCAGCAACAGCAGTTGCGATACTACATAGCTAACCCCCAATGAACGCAGGCACTTTAATTGGCTACAATCCACCAGAAAGTTAGAGCGGGCATGCTCGGGTTGCTGGGCTAGCGTTCGGATAGCCTGGATGGCATCTACCGTATCCAAATCGATGGGCGTAAGAGCCGAAATAGCTGGGCGGCTGGTACCAACGGAGTTAAGCGTAGCAGACATATGTGAGGGTGACTGAAGTATGAGAAAGTAACAGGCACTGGTAAACCAGGCATCTACCCTCAGATAAACGGCAGTGCGGTATCTTTTTCTCCCGAATAACTACGGGTTTCCAGGAGCTGAAAACTCGTATTTTCTCTTCCGTAGCTTTCCGCTTTTGCGCTATTACCCGTACTGATCCGGTACCGTGGGGCCACACCCTACGTATTCTCCCCCACCCTATAACTACCGCTCGTTGCTCCTCTCGGCAGCAGTTGGCTTCACTAAATCACCATGCGCCCGCCCCTAGATTTGCCCCGTAGTAATTCTCAGTTGCTAGGCCAGTTCACAGCGTAATGGCAAACTTTCTCATCGTAGGAGCCGGTATTGGCGGACTAACCACTGCCCATGCGCTGCTAGGCCTAGGCCACTCGGTGCGCGTGTACGAAGCGGCGCCGGAGCTGCGCGAAGTAGGAGCCGGGGTAGTGCTAGGGACCAACGCCATGCGCGCCCTGCACCAGTTGGGCCTGCACGAAGCAGTGCAGGCACACGGCACGCCTGTGCTGCACCTCAACTTGCTGGATCAACAAGGCCGCGTGCTCCAGGCCGCCGACACCTCCGTTTTCACTCAAAAGCTCGGGTTCGATAACCTGGGTATCCATCGGGCCGCACTGCAGCAGGTGCTGTTGCGTAAGTTGCCCACGGGTACGGTGGTGCTTGGTAAGCCATTCGAGCGCTTCGAGGAAACTTCTACTGGCCTAGCAGTTCACTTCGCGGACGGTACCACTGCTACAGCTGATTTCTTAGTTGGCGCCGATGGCCTACGCTCCCGGGTGCGGCGGCAGTTGCTGCCCAACGCAGAGCCCCGCTATGCCGGCTACACCTGCTGGCGGGCTATAGTAGATGCCTCACGGCTGCAGCTCCCAGTAGGCCAGTCAGGTGAAACCTGGGGTGAGCGGGGTCGGCGCTTCGGGTACGTGCCGGTGGGCGGCGGTAGGGTATACTGGTTTGCCTGCCTCAACAGCCCGGAGCCGCAAAACCCAAAGTTTCGGGCATACCGCGTGGCAGACTTGCAGCGGGAGTTTGCCCAGTTTCATGCGCCCATTCCCGACCTGCTCAGCCTCACCCGCAACGACCAGCTACTCTGGAACGATATTCTGGATCTGAAGCCCCTGCGCCACCTGGCCTACGGCCGCGTGCTTCTCCTCGGGGATGCCGGCCACGCTACCACGCCCAACATGGGGCAGGGTGCCGGCATGGCCCTAGAAGACGCCGCTGTGCTATCCTCTTGCTTGAGCGCCGAGGTTGATACCAGGTCTGCCTTTCGGCAGTTTGAGCGCCGCCGCCTGCCACGCACTACCCGCATTGTGCAGACCTCCTGGCGTCTAGGCCAGGTGGGCCAGTGGGAAAACCCGCTGCTGACTGGCCTACGCAATACTGTCATGCGCCTCCTCCCCGACTCCGTCAGCCGCGGTCAGATGGCGTGGCTGTATGAGGCGACTTAGAGGCTGAAAACAAAACGGCAGCCTGTGGCTGCCGTTTCGCTTAGTTAAGTAGTGAGTTCCTTTTCGGTCTTTTCACTGCTGGCCTCTTCCAGCTCCTCTTCGGTTTCCTCCTCAAAGCCCTCCCTGATTTTTTCGTTGGCCTCCTGGTGGTCCTCCGCGTCGGCCTGCTCCTGATTTTCTTCCTGCTCCTGCTTGTCGTGGGGTTCGTAGCTGAGCTTGATGTAGATCGGGAAGTGGTCGGAGCCTACGTAGGGCAGGCGCTCCATATCGTCCACTTTAAAGTCCGCCGACACGAAGACGTGGTCGAGCGGCCAGCGCAACAGGGAGTAATCGGCGTGGAAGGTGGGCAGCAGGCCGCGGCCCACGCGCGGGTCCATGAGGCCACTAATGCGGCGGAACAGCTCAGAGGTGTGTGACCAAGCCACGTCGTTCATATCCCCAAACACGATGGTTGGTTCCTCCCGCTGCTCAATCTCCTTGCCCACTAGCAGCAGTTCAGCGTCGCGCTTGGTGCTGGTTTTAGACTCAGCGGGTGCTGGGGGCTTGGGGTGCAGCCCAAACAACCGCACCCAGGTTTTGCCATCAGGCAGCTGTACGTGCGTGTGCAGAGAAGGCACATCATCATCAAGCAGGTACTTGATTTGACAGTTTCGCAGGGGCAGGCGCGAGAAAAAGAGCAGCCCGTAGGTATTATCTAGCGGCTCGTGGCAGGTATAGGGGTGCGTTTTTTCCAGCGCCTTCAGCTGCCCGTACCACCATTCATCGGTTTCCACCGCCATTATCACGTCGGGGTCAGACTCCTGCAGGGCTGCCAGGGCTTTTGCGCCTTGCTTGTTGAATTGCAGCACATTCATCACGGCCAAGCTCAGGTGGCGCTTCCCGTCTTTCAGGGTGCTGTCGCCCACCTGCTTGCGCACCAGAGGCGTGTACGGCAGAATCCGGATGCCCTGGTATATCACGGCTATACCCAGGGCAGCCAACAAAATCAGCCCCCAGTTCTCTTCGAATTGATGCCAGCCCAGCAGCAAGCCAGCCACTATGCACAGCAGAGCCACGGCCACAATCTGCAGGCGCGGAAAGTCAAATACCCTGATCCACCAGGCCGTTTGGCGCAGCAGCGGCAAAAGCGTAGCAATCAAGGAAACAATAGCCAGCAGAAATGCCAGGCTATGGGCTATTAGCAGCCAGAGGGGTTCATCAAGATCAGGCACGGGTGGGGAGAGATGTGGTGAGACAGGGAAGCAACAGGCGAAAATGAGGCCACCTTAGTCGTCGCTGAACCCTCCCTTCCGCAACTCTTCAATTGTGCGCATCACTTTATCCTTCAGTGAGGTCCGGTATTTCTCCAGCACGTCGGCTAGTCGGGCATTGCTAATGGCCAACATTTCCGTGGCCAACACGGCCGCGTTGGCGGCTCCATCTAGCGCCACAGTAGCCACGGGCACGCCCGCCGGCATCTGCAGCATCGACAGGATAGAGTCTAGGCCGTGCAGGGAAGTAACGGAGTTGATAGGCACCCCAATCACGGGGAGTGTAGTGAAGGCCGCTATCATGCCCGGCAGATGAGCGGCGCCCCCACCACCAGCAATTATCACGCGTAGGCCACGCTTGCGGGCGGTTTCGGCGTACTCAATCAGCCGGTGCGGGGTGCGGTGCGGCGACACTAGCGTTATCTCGTAGGGCACGCCAAACTGCCGCAGAAACTCTGCCGCTGCCGACATGATTTTCAGGTCAGACTGGGAGCCCATAATAATGCCTACCAGCGGTGTATCGGCCGGAGAGGTTACCTCGGCCGGGGAAGAAATGGGAAGTGTTGTACTCATGGGGAGAGAGGACGAAAACAGGACAGAACCGGCTAGACAGTGCTTCTACGCGCTCCTACGCACGAGGTTCTTTCACCAAACATAGCGTTTTCCTTGTTTGCTGATTCTCAAAGGCTCGTACCTTTGGTGAGGCCCCAAGTGCCCGCCTCACTTATGGAGATACTGCTTGCCACCTTTACCACCTTATTCTCGGTTGTGAACCCCTTCGGGGCTATGCCGGTCTTTCTCACCCTCACCGAGGACGACACCCCCGCCGTACGCGCCAATACTGGCCTACGAGCTTGTTTGTACATGATTGGGGTGCTGATGGTATCGTTCTTCGCGGGCCAGTACGTGCTGAATTTCTTTGGCATAAATATTCACCACCTGCGCATTGCGGGCGGTATTTTGCTCATGCGCTCGGCTTTTGACTTGCTCACGCCCGGTGGCAACCGCAGCAAGGTATCGGAGGCCACCCTGGAGGAGAGTATGCACAAGGATGATATTTCCTTCACGCCGCTGGCCATGCCCATGCTATCGGGGCCCGGTTCCATGGCCGTGTGCATTGGTCTGTTCACAGAAAAGCTCAGCTTCCTCGATATGGGGATGATTGTGCTGGGTTTCGTGCTGGTAGCGCTGGCGGCTTATATTATCCTTATGTCCTCGCTCCGCCTTACGCGCTTCCTTGGCCGTCCTGGTATGGCGGCGCTGGCCCGTATCATGGGATTTATCACTTTGGCTATTGGCGTGAATTTCCTGGCTACAGCCATTGCGGCACTTTTTCCTGGGCTGAGCCGGTAGAAAAGTATGGGTGAAGTCATCGGCCTTTTGTTTCTTTTAGGCCTATGTGTGGCAATTGTAGTCCTGCTTCCAGCAGCTGGCCTATGGTGGCTTGTCAAATGGTTTAAGTCACAGAATTATCGATGGACCGCAGTTGTAGTTCAGGTGCTGCTTGCTGGCTTTGTTATCTTCTGGATACTTCTCATCTACTCTTTCTATTTTCTCTTTGACGGTGAGCTTAAAGATGAGTTTGTACGCATCACCGCTTTACCTTTCCCAGAATCTGGGGAAATAATACGGGGAGACGAATCAGGCCTTGACCCACATGGCAACTATATTGTCTGTGCCCGCATAAAAGTCAGCACAGACGATTACACCCTTATTTTGAAGAAGCTGAGGGCTGATTCTGCTTTTCGGCCTACTCATATGGCCACTGATTCTTCTTTCGTGAGCAGCAAGGAGTTTCAGTATGCTACCCAGAGCATAAAGCCCAGTGACTATGTCTACTCCTTTGCCAGGGGCCAGGTAAATGTAGATGCCTACACATTCGTAGGGTTTCTGCATGACCGGTGCACCATTGTCATTTATCGTTGCAGCACATAAGCCCTAAAAGAGCCGGAGCTAACCTTGCATTTTAAAGGCTATCGACGAGAAAACGCACCCTAATAGGTATTCCTTCACTGCTCATTCTTTATTGCTGACTGCGGTAGGTTACCTTTGCGGCAGTTATGCTGAAGAACGACCTCCTCCTCCGTGCCGCCCGTGGCGAAGAAACCGAGCGCACTCCTGTGTGGCTCATGCGCCAGGCTGGCCGCATCCTCCCCGAATACCGTGCCCTGCGGGCCCGCCTCAGCGGCTTCAAAGAGCTGGTAGAAACGCCCGAGCTAGCCGCTGAAGTCACTATCCAGCCCGTCGATGCGCTTGACGTGGATGCCGCCATTATCTTCTCCGATATTCTGGTGGTACCTGAGGCTATGGGCCTGACCTATGAAATGGTGGAAGCCCGCGGCCCTCTGTTTCCGGAAACCATAAAAACGGCCCAAGATGTAGCCCGCATGCGCGTGGCCGACCCTGAAGAGCACCTGGGCTACGTGCTGGAGGCTATTCGCGTAACCAAGCGCGCCCTCAACGGGCGAGTACCCCTCATCGGGTTTGCCGGTGCTCCCTGGACCATCCTGGCCTATATGGTGGAAGGACACGGCTCCAAAACCTTCAGCAAAGCCCGCCGGATGCTCTATGCCGAGCCGGAGCTGGCGCATCAGCTGCTGCGCAAAATCACGGATACTACCATTGCTTACCTGCGGGCACAAGTGCAGGCCGGCGCCAACATTGTGCAGGTATTCGACTCGTGGGCGGGTATTTTGCCGCCGGCCCACTACCAGGAATTCAGCACCCGCTACATCGCCGAAATTTGCCAGGCCATCCCCGACGTGCCCGTTACGGTATTTGCCAAAGGTGCCTTCTGGGCCGTAGAAGACTTCGCCCAGCTCCCCTGCCGCACCATCGGCCTCGACTGGAACCAGGATGCCCGCGCCGTGCGCCCCTTGGTAGGCGACAAAACCCTGCAGGGCAACCTCGACCCCTGCGCCCTCTATGGCACCCCGGAGCAGGTTCGCGCTGCCACTATCACCATGCTCGACCAGTTTGGCCCACACCGCCACATCGCCAATCTAGGCCACGGCGTCTACCCCGACACCAACCCCGACAACGTGAAGGTGTTCATTGAGACGGTAAAGGAATACAGCCCTAAGCTGCGCTAACCGCACGCAAGGCTCCAGAAACAAAAAAGCCCGTCACCTGAAAAGGACGACGGGCTTTTTTGTTTCTGTGACGCTGTTATAACGCTAGGCCTACATTCTGAGCTTCTTCTAGCAATAGCTGTTTTTCAATTGGCACTACCCCTACCTGCTCGCAAACCAAGCCGCCGCCAAGGTTGGCCAGGGCTGCTGTAACGGGTGCTGGCAGGCCTAACGCCACGCACAACGCGGCAATACTGATAACGGTATCACCGGCACCAGAAACATCAGATATGCTGCGCAAGTGGGCTGGAATGTAGGTGCGCTTCATCTGCCCATTTTCTACAAACACACCGCGCTCCGAGAGTGTTACCAGCACAATTTCGGGGGTAAGTACCTCCCGCAGACGAGCTACGGCGGCCTCGAAGGCGGGCTTCTCTGCATCGGTGTCGCCGAACTCCAGCTTAAGGCCTTCGCGCAGCTCCTTCAGGTTGGGCTTGAACAACGTGCAGTGCTGGTAGGCCAGGAAGTTCTTCTTCTTGGGGTCGACGACGGTAGGAACTCCTTGCTGCCGGGCTAGTTGGATGAAGTGCTGAATGCTCTTTTCATTGAGTACGCCCTTATCGTAATCCTCAAAAATAACCACATCGGCGCGGCTCAAGAGCTCCTCAAAGCTTTCTGCTAGGCCACGATTTTCCTCCTCATTCAGGTCGGTTTCTACTTCTGAGTCAATGCGGAGGAGTTGCTGACCGTGGGCCAGAATGCGCTGCTTCACGGTAGTAGGCCGGTGCTGGCTCCGCACAATACCGTCGGCCGACAGGCCCGTGGTGCGCAGCAGTTCCAAGAGCTGGTCGCCTCCTTGGTCGTCGCCAATTACGGCGCACAGCAAGGGGGTAGCACCTAAGGCCTGCACGTTCAGGGCCACGTTGGCCGCTCCACCCAGGCGCTGCTCCGTGCGGCTCACATTCACAACCGGCACGGGTGCTTCTGGCGAAATACGGGTGGTCTTGCCCCACACGTAAGCGTCCATCATCACATCGCCCACAATCAGGACAGTGAGGTCGTTGAAAGCGGCAAAAAGCTCGGGCAGAGAAGCAGGCGGTACGGCAGCGGGCATTACGGGAAAATCTGGTAAAGAAGCCGCAAAGGTAGTCGACCGCCGGAAAATGCACCGCCTATAAACCAAGAACCACCGACGGCAAGTCGGTGGTTCTTGGTTTAGGGCTTAGGGGCAGGGTTACACCAGCTTTGCCAAGCTATACTTGATTCGGATAAAGGCCTCCCGCAGCTTTTCATCGGCAGCGGCAGTGCTAAACCGGAGGCAGTTGGGCGCCCCAAAAGCGCCGCCATCTACGGCGGCCACGTGCCCATCATGTAGCATGTAGAGAGCCAAGTCGTAGGCAGAGTTGATGGTTTTCCCCTCGGGCGTGGTTTTGCCAAAGTAGCCGCTCACGTCGGGGAAGATGTAGAAGGCACCACTAGGCGTGGGCGTCCGGAAACCGGGAATATCTTTCACCAGCTCCAGCACCATGTCGCGGCGGCGGCGGTAGGCCTCTACCATCTCATCAGCAGAGGTACGGCCTCCTTGCAGGGCCGCCAGGGCCGCCCGCTGGGCAATGGAGCAGGTGCCTGAGGTAATCTGACTCTGGATTTTCTCACAGGCACAGGCAATTTCCTTGTTGGCGGCCAGGTACCCCACGCGCCAGCCCGTCATGGCATAGCCTTTCGAGAAACCATTTACCGTAATTACGCGGTCTTTGATTTCGTCAAACTGCGCCATGCTTACGTGCTCCCCCTCGAAGTTGATGTACTCGTAGATTTCATCAGCCAGCACATAAATCTGCGGATGGCGCATCAACACCTCCACTACGGCCGCTAGCTCTTCCCGCGAAAACACGGCCCCGGTTGGGTTACAGGGCGAAGAGTACATTACGAGCTTGGTGCGTGGCGTAATGGCCTCTTCCAGCTGCTGAGCCGTGGCTTTAAAGCCATTTTCCAGAGAACCTACCAGCGTAACGGTTTTGCCCTCCGCCAGCCGCACCATTTCTTCATAGCTCACCCAGTAAGGCGAAAACACAATCACCTCGTCATCGGGATTCACGAGGCTCATTACGGCGTTGGCTAACGACTGCTTAGCGCCGGTGCTTACTACAATGTTCTCGGGCTTATAGGCCAGGTTGTTTTCCCGCTGGAGCTTGTCGCAGATGGCCTGGCGCAGATCGGGGTAGCCGGGCACGGGCGTGTAGAAGGTGTAGCCGTCGTCAAGGGCCTTTTTAGCGGCGTCCTTGATGTACTGGGGGGTTTGAAAGTCAGGCTCCCCAAAGCTTAGGCTAATCACGTCGACGCCCTGAGCTGCCAGCTCCCGCGCCATTTTGGCCATGGCAATAGTCTGCGACTCTTGCATGGCATTGATACGATCGGATATAACAGAGGCAGTAGGGGCAGCAGTAGCGTCAGACATAAGGCATCGGGGAAATGAGGAATAGGGAATGGACGCAAAGGTACGGGAAGGTACGCATTCGGACCGGCGGGAGAAAGCACAACTACCGCCTCGTTACTCTTGCCCTAGCCACCGAAAGCAGCGCAGCATAATGCGCAAATCGGTGCCGGTAACGTAGTCTTTGGCGTACAGTAGCTCCAGCCGACGGCGGGTGGCCTCCGAGAGTGCCGCAGTTGCTTGAGCAACATCGGCAGGCGAAAGAATAGCCCGGGCCAACCGCCGCGGAGCCGCCGCATACCGCAGGCCTACCCACGTGCGCGAGCCACTCAGCACCCGAAAGCAGTTGCGCACAAACCCGGCTTTGTGCCGCTGAAATAGCAACACTAACGGCAGCAGTACCAAGAGCAGTAAGCTAGTGAACATATCAAGCAGCCGCTTATTGCGCACGTGCTGAGGGTGCACCAGGTTCAGGGTAATGTCAAGGGTATAATAGTCGCCGGGGGCATCCTTGCGGGAGCTGCCAATGATGTATTCGCTGTCTTGGGGCAGAATCTTGTAGGCCACCTCCGGATGCTGAGGCAGGCGCACCATAAGGGAAATTATCTGGCTGGCTGATAAATCTCGGCCGCAGAAAATCAGCTCATTCAGCTCATACATCCGGATGATATCCTCCAGCTGCCGCACCTCTCCCAGCAAGTCTTCGGCGGCAGTGGTGGCTTGGGCAGCTTCCGTCATTTCCCATACAGTGGCAGCCCCTACGGCCGTGCGCCGAAAGTTGGGCGAAGGCACCATCACTACATCGGGCGTCACAAAGCCAATAACGCGTACCTGCACACCAAACTGCTCTAGCAATTGCCGCACCCGCTCACTCTCCTGCCGGGAGCCTACGATAGCGACGTTTTTTTGGTGATACACTGCCAAACTGAACTTGTGGTGCACCACCAGGTTATGCACCATACGCCGACCAATCAGCGCCGCGGCGCTCCAGGCTCCGCCTAGCACAATCAGCGCCTTGGAGAAGCGCCAGGCGTCCAGAAAGTTGCTAAACGCAGAAATAAGCACGGTACCGATGAAGATACCCCGCACGATGCGGCTGGTTTTTGTGGGCTTATCGTAGCCGCCGCTTAGGTAAGCCGAAGCGAGCCAGAACAAGATATAGACCGGCACGGCGGCCAGCATGTACTTTTCTGGGTAAGGGATGCGCACATACCGGTGGTTTTCCTCCCAGTAGGTTTTCAGGAAGTACATCCCCCCGTAGATCATAGCACCATCTAATAGTACGGGCGTAGCCTGCGTGAAGAAGCGCTGGCCTAGTGCCGCCCCGGCCCTCAGCCAGATAGCCATGTTAATCAGGAAGCTGAACGCCCCCGCCCGACCCGGTGCGAAGTGCTTGCGGGCGAAGATGACCATGGCCCGGTAAAACACAAACACATAGTTGACACTCGTGCGCTTGGTGCTCTCCCCCTTGTAATGGATGATGCGGGTGCCAGGATAGTAGTAATTCTTCCAACCTCCCTGCGTGAGGCGGTACGAGAGGTCAATGTCCTCACCGTACATAAAATAGTCCTCGTCGAGCAGGCCTACTTCCGCCAGGGCCGTCTGGCGCATGAGCATAAACGCTCCACTGAGCACGGCTACTTCGTGGCTCTCGTCCTTATCAAGGTAGCCCAGGTGGTACTGCCCAAACCGTCGCGACTTTGGAAATAGCTTGGCCAGCCCGAACATTTTGTAGAAGGCCACCCAAGGTGTGGGCAAGCCCCGCTTGCTTTCCGGCAAGAAGCAGCCCTGCCCATCCAGCATTTTTACGCCTAGGCCTCCCCCATCAGGGTGAGCATCCATGAACTCGCAACACCGCAGAAAAGTATCTTCTTCTACTACGGTGTCGGGGTTGAGCAAGAGCACGTACTCACCACGAGCCTGCTTCAGAGCTTGGTTGTTGGCCTTGGAGAAACCAGGGTTGTGGTGGTTTTCCAGAAGGATTACATCCGGAAACCGATTCCGCACCATGGCTACCGAGCCATCCACGGAGTTATTGTCCACCACAAATACTTCCACTGGCTCCCCTAATTTCTCCACCGCCCGCTCCACCGACAACAACGCCTGCTCTAGGAAATAGCAGACGTTATAGTTAACGATAATGACAGAAAGCTTTACAGGAGCAGGCACAAGCGCGGGGGCGTGGAAAGGGTTACGAAATGTACTAAGATTAGCCGCACCCTACCTACCTTATTTCTAAGACGTGTGCCAAATTATTACGGAATTTATATATCTGTCAGCTTCCGTAGGCCTATTATTATTGTTCAGCTAATTGGGTACGGTGAGTCCAGACGCAAAAACAGCCCGCAGAGCAAGTCTACGGGCTGTTTTAAAGTAACTGTTATCTTTTTGTTTAGTGGCCGCCAACTATTACCGGGCCTGCCGCTGCCGCTCCACTATGGAACGGCCCAATGTGATTTCATCGGCATACTCTAGCTCACCGCCCATCGGGATGCCACGGGCAATGCTGCTCACGTGCACCTCAGGTAAGTCGCGCAGCTTGCGAGACAGGTAAAAGGCAGTGGTGTCGCCTTCCATCGTGGGGCTGATGGCCAGAATGACTTCTCGTACCTCAGAGCCTTCTTTGGTTACGCGCTGCAGTAGAGAGTCAATGGTTAGATCAGCCGGGCCAATGCCTTCAATGGGCGAAATCACGCCACCCAGCACGTGGTACATACCTTGGTATTGCGCGGTATTCTCAATGGCAATAACATCGCGGATATCCGACACGACGCACACGGTGCTTTGGTCGCGGAGCTGGTTAGCGCAGATGGCACACTCCGGCGTATCCGAGATGTTGTGGCAGGTATCGCAGTAGCGAATCTCGAAGCGCATTTTAGCCAGGGCCTCCGCCAGCGAAGCCGTAGTATCCGTCTCGGCTTTCAGTAGGTGGAGCGCGAGGCGCAAAGCCGTTTTCTTGCCGATGCCCGGCAGCTTCGACAATTCACCAACGGCGTTTTCTATCAATTTGGAAGGGAATTCCATTCAGATCAACAAGTTGTAAAAAGAGCTGTCATCCAGGGCGTACGAGGGTTGCTCACAAGGCCCATATCTAAACAATAATTTCCTTGTGATAAGTCCCTTCGCAGGTCCTGGATGACAGTTTTTTTCGTCGGCTCCCAGCTATACGATGTCGGCTGAAATGCCGCGGTCGTGGATAGCGGTGCACATGGCCGCCAGCTCGTCATAGGCGCCGTGCTTCACGGTGCACTGGCCTTTGTAGTGGATCAGGAGCGTGCACTGCTCAGCCTGTTCGGGCTCGTGGCCGCACACATCAATGAGCGTTCTGATGACGTGGTCGAAGGTATTAATGTCATCATTATACACGACCAGGTCGCGCACGTCGGTGGTCTCTTCCAGGAGCAGAACGTCCTCGTCGTACTCGATTTGCGGTTTACTGTTCATGGCACAAAACTACGTAAAAACAGGCAGAAAGCCGGATTTCAAAGTCTAAACTGGTTTACTATAACCACCTGAGCAGCAGAATCGTTTCGGGCAAGCATTGTAAAATCTGAATAGAACCAAAGTACAGGCAGGTACCTGCTCTCCAGGGTGGCCTAGCTAGACTGCTCTGAAATTCTGATGTACTTTTCAGGTCTCATTCCGCTACCCTTTCCACTACTATGCTTCACCGTTTTGCTCACCGGCGGCTTTTCCTGCTGCTGGCTGTTATGGCGTACCTGCCGGTTCTGGCCCAGCAGAAGCGTTTCACCATGGAAGACGCCTTCCTCAACCGCCAACTTCAGCCAGAAAACCTGCGTCAGCTCACCTGGATACCGGGCTCCTCGGATGAATACAGCTACCTGCGCACCACCAACGGCCAAGACGAGATAGTACGTGGCTCAGCTAGTGGCCAAGTAAGGGCCGTGCTTTCCCTTGGCGAGCTAGGCCAGTCGTTGCAGGCGGCCGGTGCGCCGGCTGTCAAGGCTTCGGCATTTCCGGCCGTAACCTGGGTGAATCCGCAGAGCTTTCTGGTTACGCGCATTGGCAAAGTATACCGCGTTGATGCGGCCTCCAAGCAGGCTGCTGCGCTGTTTAGCTACGACCAGAGTGCCGCCAATGTAGACCTCGACCCAACGAAGAGCCGAGTGGCCTACACTAAAGGCCAGAACCTTTACATCTCACTGGCCGGCCGTGAAAACGAGGCTGTGACGCAGGAAACCAACTCAGCCATTGTGAATGGGCAAGCCGCGCACCGCTCGGAGTTTGGCATCACGAAGGGCACCTTCTGGAGCCCCACGGGCAGCAAACTGGCCTACTACTGCATGGACCAGACCATGGTAACGGACTACCCCATCGTATCTATTGAGCCCGAGCCCGCCAAGGCTGTGCCCATAAAGTACCCCATGGCTGGCGACAACAGCCATGAGGTAACGGTGGGCGTGTACGACCTGGCTGCCCGCAAAACTGTGTTCCTACAAACTGGTGAGCCCAAGGAGCAATATCTAACCAATATCACTTGGAGCCCCGACGAGAAGAGCATATACATGGCGGTGCTCAACCGGGCGCAGAACCACATGAAGCTCAACCAATACGATGCTGCTACTGGGGCCTTCGTGAAAACGCTGTTTGAGGAAAAGGACGAAAAGACCTTTGTGGAGCCTCTGCACCCGCTCACGTTCGTGCCCGGCCACCCCGACCAGTTTATCTGGCAAACCCAGCGCGACGGCTACAATCACCTCTACCTCTACTCTACCAGCGGCAAGCTGCTGCGCCAAATAACCAAGGGCGCGTGGCAGGTAACGGACTTATTGGGCTTCGCTAATAAAAACCGGGAAGTAGTATTTCAGAGCACGGCAGCTAGCCCCATGCAGCGCCGGTTGTATAGCGTAAGCCTAAACGGTGGCAAGGTGCGCGACCTGACTCCGCAAGCGGGCACCCACGCCGCCACGCTCAGCCCTAGCGGCACGTATCTGCTCGATGTCTTCAGCAACGCTACCACTCCTCGCACCATCAAGGTTATAGGCCTAGCCAATGGCCAAGTCAAGCAAACGGTGCTGACGGCCCCAAATCCAATTGCCGACTATCAGGTGGGTGAAACCAAGCTGTTCCCCATCAAGGCCGATGATGGCAAGACGGACCTGTACTGCCGCCTGAACACGCCGCCCGGTTTCGACCCCAGCAAGAAGTACCCAGTGGTGGTGTACCTCTACGGTGGCCCACACGTGCAGCTCGTGACCGATTCCTGGCTGGGTGGCTCCAACCTCTGGATGCAGCTCATGGCCCAGAAGGGCTACGTGGTATTTACCCTCGACTCACGCGGTTCCGGCAATCGGGGCTCGGCGTTTGAGCGGGCTACCTTCCGGCAGCTGGGCACCGTAGAAATGGCCGATCAGCTAAAGGGAATTGACTACCTCAAGAGCCTGCCCTACGTGGACCAAGCGCGCATAGGTATTCACGGCTGGAGCTTTGGCGGTTTTATGACGACAACTATGATGACGCGCAGCCCCGGCACCTTCAAAGTAGGCGTGGGCGGCGGCCCAGTTATCAACTGGCGCCTTTACGAAATCATGTACACAGAGCGCTACATGGACACGCCCCAGGAAAACCCCGAAGGCTACGAGAAGGCCAACCTGCTCAACTACGTCGATAAGCTTCAGGGCAAGTTGTTGCTCATTCACGGCACCATTGATGATGTAGTTGTGTGGCAGCACAGCCTCGAATACCTGAAAAAGGCCGTAGACCAAGGTGTGCAGCTCGATTACTTCGTGTACCCAGGCCACCCGCACAACGTGGGCGGCAAAGACCGCGTCCACCTCTACAATAAAATCACTCAGTACTTCGACGAGAAGCTCTAGGCCAGTAGCTAAGCCTTGATAACGCAATAAGGAAGGACCTTTCTCAGAAACACGACTGGCCTAGCGGCCCGGCGCTTCCTCTGAGAAAGGTCCTTCTTATCGTTTAGCGCTATCGCTTGATTTGACGAACTATGGTTGCGTCCGTGATTTTGTCATCATCCATGAGCAGCAGGGCTTTGCTGAGGATAATGGACAGCACAGCGTCGCCCTCAAAGGGCAGAAATACATCGGTGGTGGTTTTCACGGAACGGTCGGGTACAATACAGAGGTACTGGTCGTTGGGCTCCATGAGAATGTTGCCGCTGCCCAAATGGATTTTGTAGGTCCGTAGCTTGCCGCGCACTACCAGAAACCGGTCCTTGATTTCGCTGACCTTACCAATCTTCAGGCGCGGGACCAGACGCTCCAGGGCCAGCTTACGGTTTTTTGCCACTTCGCCAAGCTCCCCGAAGCTGTAGCTTTCCCAGTAGTCACGGTAAACGGGTAGGCCACCGTTGTCGCGCCAGAGGGGGTCATTTCCCACTGAGGCAACGCCCACGAACAAGTCTACGTCGCGCATTACTTCGGAGAATACCAGGGGTGGTACCTCCGGCAGCGATATCGTTTCCTCGCCCCTCACAAATCGTACTTGGTCGGTGCTGACGTAGTTCCAGATACCGGTAGCATTCCAGGCTTCATCGGCATTCACTTCACTCACCCAAAACTGCGCCTGCAGGCCTTGCACCGGCAGCTCCAGCGTGGCCGCATCCGACTCGTAACCTTTATCATAAGCACCCATGAGGCTGTAGCGCCAGCCGCGTAGCTTGGCCAGCGAGCTAAACTGGTGCTGCCGCAGCACGTGAGCTGCCATCCGGTTGGAGTATGTGCGGGTGCGTTCTTCGGGCGGCGTAAGCAAGTATACTTCACGGTAGGCCTGTTTTAGGGGCTGGCGCAGTTGGTTTTCATCCAGCAAGGTGCGCCAGGCCAGCACTTCTTCGGTGGCCGCTAACACGGGGTGCCAAAGCTGCAGGGTGTCCGCGTCAGTGGGCTCCGGTACAACCTTGCCCTGTGCATTTCGCCAAGCATCCTGTAGCCATAGGGCATCCTGATGAGAACCATCGGGGTGATGGATACGCCAAATGAGGGGGTGCACCAGCTTTTCCATGAGGCCATGCTCCATGTAGTAGCGCCGAAACCTAGGCCACGTAATGCGCCGGTCGGCTACATAGCTCCGGTCGAGCCGGTCGCGCTGGGCGGAGTAGGCGTGCTGCGCCTGGGTTTGGGCTAGCTTCAGGTTTAGCAGCTCTTGGCCGTGGGTGCTCTTTAGGGCAGTTGGCGCCGACTTTAGTGGCTTGCCCGACTTACTCCATTGCACTTCCGCTTTGCCTCCTACCAGCGTTAATACGGCCCGGTAGTCGCCTAGCGTGTACTCAGCCCGCCCGCCTTGCAAGCCGAAATCGGGCACGGCCATGTCTTCCAGCTCAGCCGGCGTCATGCCCAACTCCAGGGCTGCCTTTTCAATGCTGCGCCCGATAAGCGTTTGCGTGTTGGCCTGCTTTACTACCCCATGCAGCCGCGATAAATGCGCCACGCCCGGCAAGCCGCCTTTCGCCAATACCCATACGCACGCATTGCCCAGGCTAGCCGCAAGTTGGCCTTTCTCCGGAATTTTGCGGTAGCACTTGGCCGCCAATTCGGCTACCGAGTGCAGCATGGTTGGGGTTAGCAGCGAGGCACTAATCCAGAGTAGCCCTTTCGCCAACTCTTGGTTGGGTCCGCTCAAAAAATGCCTCTCCGTGTACGTGTAGGTATGGCCCCCGTAGGTATTGGTGCGGTTGAGCTCTTGCACGGGAAGTTTAGCCAGTGCGCTCAGCCATACTTCAATGTGCGACGCCACCAGCTCGGTTCCTACTGCCGCCACCGCGGCGCCTGCCTCCTTCTGGAACTTAGCGGTGGGCTGGGCACCAGTGGCTTTCTGGCACAGCTGCAATAGCCGCATCCACGACCCAGCTTCCGGCCCGTTCTCTAGGGTGCGTACAAACTCGGTTAGCGCCTGCCCGAACGCATCATTTGTGGGAAACACGAGCTTCGGCAGCTGCTCTGGTTCAGTAACACCCAGCATTTCCCGGATTTTTACACTCGCTTTAGTTTCGTTAAGATGGTGCGTTTCCAGGTAATTGAGCAATTGCAAGAGATACGCCCGCGTTGCCTCCTGAATGTCCTCTTTCTTAAGCAGCTTTTGTAACTGGCCTAGCGTCAAACTAAACGGATAAAGGCCTAGGCCTGTGCGTCGGGCCTCGTAGTCTGTCTTGCTGAAATCCAGGCCAAAGCCGCGGAATAGATTCACGTATTCCTCTTGGCTGAGCTGCATGCGAGTCCGCATCAGCGCGGTTAGGATATCAGTCATAGTAAACCGTAATTGAAAATTCTGCTGACGGACGCATTCAGTCATGGCCTGGGTTAAAGCCAAGGCTATTCTTCCCCGAAACCGGGGACTCTCCTCACATACCGTAGCATAAGCCGGCAGATCAGTGATTTTGATGGTATACGGCTTGTCACTCGCCTCTTCGGTCAGGGCAATTAGAACAGGGCGTAGTTCCTGCTCGGCACCTGTATCCGCAAACAGTTCGGGCAGGGAATATAGCTTGGTACTTAACATAGAGTGCGAGACACGATGAGTAAATAAAGCACGCCAAAGAGCGTACAAAGTCACGGAAAGAATAATGGATAAATTTATCATCCACCAACTAGCGGCGTGAGCTTAATAAAGCTTGCCGTGGCACCTGCACCTAGCCATACTTCCTCATCGAGGGTTTCTACCTGCCGATCGTTAACTAACACGAAGTAACCGTTCTGCCGAAAGCCTTCCAGGGCTTTGTACAGCTGCTGCTCGGCATCAATAGGCTTGGGCTGGCGCATCCGAAAACCGTTGAGTACTCGCTCCGAATCGGTGGGCTGCACTAGCCCATGAAAGATCCCCGACTGCCGGTTGTTATAGGCAGCTACTTCCTGGTGCACCCGTTGGGCAATAAGCTCACGCACGGTAAGCATCTCCTGCTGTACTTCCAGTTCTATGCGGTGCAGAACTCCGCCGGTAGCGGTTTCATCTTGAATGGTGAGTGTGGCCATAGATTTTAGAATCATTACTAATGATGGTGGATACTAATTTCATTAGCAATATAGGCAAAAGCAGTTTATCACCCCTCTAGGCCACTATTTATTTTCCAACGTATTTTTAGCTCGACCTACTCTCTCCTAGCTAGCATGCCCGTTCCGTCCGCTGATTTTAAGCGCGCCCTCAAGCGCCTATCCGACAAAGAAAAGGAAGCCCTGCTCCTGCGTGCTGCCCGCCGCGACGCCGAGCTGTATGACACCCTCAGCTTTGAGCTGCTGCCGGATGTAACGGTAGAAACGGTATTTGAGCAGACATCCGACCAGATTCATGAGTTGTTTGCGGTAGGCGCCACGGGCCGCCTGCTCAACCGCAGCCTTACCAAGGCTCTGCAGAAAGCCACTAAGGAAGTAGCCCGGGCCCGCCGCATCACCAAGGATAAACGCCTGGAAATAGACCTGAACCTCTACACCCTACGGCACATCTTTGCCAACTACACCGGTCAGTTTGAGAGTGTGTATGGCGGTTTCTACACTAGCACGGCCCGCCTAGCAGCTCGCACCACCCAACTGGTATTACAAAACCTACACGAAGATCTGTGGCTGGAGTACAAAGCCGAGCTAGACGACTTCCTGCAGCAACTCCACGCCCGCAGCAAGAGCCGCAGCCTCAAGTTCGAGCTGCCTCGGGAGCTAGTGTTGCCGGATTAGTAGTTACTTGCTGCCTCTATTTTTAGCAGTACTACTAGCATGTATATTTTACGTTCTGTGGCCTTGGCCGCTTCTCTAGCGAGCTTGGTGGCTTGTTCCGATAATTCAGCCACTCGTTCCGCTTCCTCTCCTTCCTCAAAAGCCGCCCCCGACACGGCCGTTGCCCGCAAAGTAGCCAAGGAATTCAGAGTGCACTACAACCGGCCCGTAGACCTCGATAGCACCGACGGGTACTTCCTACCTGTTTCCGTAGTGCCCCTAGATGGTGCAGCCCGCAGCCGAACGTTTTCCAGCGGATCCTACGAAAGCGACTCTGACCGTAACGGCATTGAGGGCACCTGTTACAACCTGGTTTTTCTGCAAAAAGCAACCTTATCTGAGCACTTATTGCTGACTCACAGCCGATTTGTTATTGCGGATATAGATATCGAAAAGAAACCCGACGCACGCTGGCCTTACCTATTTTACACCATCATGAAGGCCGACACCAACGGTGACGGAGAACAGGACAAGGAGGACGTTAGTGCCTTATACGTCTCGGACCGGAGCGGCCAGCAACTACACCAACTCACCCCCGATGGGACAGATCTAGTGAGCTGGCAGATTCTACCCAAGACGAACGTGCTGTTAGCCGAGGTGCGCCCCGATGTGAACAAGGACCGGGAATTTACCCACGCCGACGGCACCTACTGGCTGCGCTTCGATTTACAGAATCTACGCGTAGCCCCTGCCCAACAACCCACGGCCCCGCTCAGCAAGCAGTTGCAACAGCAGATGCTTGAGCGCCAAAGTCGCTTACCCCAATAGGCCTAGCGCAAAAAAGCCCCGCCAGAATCCTGACGGGGCTTTTTTAGGTATAAGTAAGTAGCCTAGGCCAGTATTACTTACTTGGCAATTACGTTGAAGCTCAGCGTGAAGTCATCGTTGATGGCTTTGTCGCCGATGCCGTCGAAGAACGACTTGGAGCCGTATTTGATGTCGAACTTGGTACGGTCAACGGTGGCAGTGCCGCTGGCGGCAGCTACGCCGTTCTTCACGCCCACTTTGGCGGGGAAAGTGATGCTGTTGGTTTTGCCTTTGATAGTCAGGTCGCCGGTGATGTTGGCGTTGTTAGCGTCAGCAGCAGCACCTTTGATGTAGGCCACCTTCGTGATTTTGAACGTAGCGTTAGGGTTGTTAGCTACACCAAAGAAGTCATCGGAGGTGATGTGGCCCATAAACTTGGTTTGGGTATCAGCGTCCTTGATGTCGGTAGCCTTGATGGACTTCATGTCCACCGTCACGGTGCCACCTACCAGCTGGTTGCCACGCACGAGCAGTTCTCCACCCGAAAACTGTACGGTACCATTGTGGCCGTGCGTTACGGCTTTGCCATCCCAACCTAAGGTGCTGAGCTGGGGCTGCAGCTTGTAAACTTTGTCGGCAGGCTTTACAGCGCTAGCAGCAGCTTTATTTGCAACTGGCTGACCAGCGAAGGCGGGAGCAGCAAACAAAGCGGCGGCCAGCAGGGCCGGCAGAACGATCTTTTTCATGATTGAAATAGAAGTGGTAAAGGGAGTTAACTGAAAGACGTCAGTCGCGGATTTTGTCAAGAAGGGCGCTGAGTTGCGAGGCTTCCTCAGCAGTTAAATTACTCATTCCCAGTTGCTGGGAGTTAACTACGTCGTCGAGCTTGGTAAGCAGCTCTAATCCTTTGTCGGTGATGCGAATGTCCACGGCGCGGCGGTTGCTAGGACATACTTTGCGGGTTACCAGCTCTTTGGCTTCCAGCTTATCTACAATGCGGGAAGCGTTACTGGTCTTATCCAGCATTCGCTCAATCAGCATGTTTACCGTGGCCGGCTTGGGGTGCTGACCGCGCAGAATGCGCAGAATGTTGAACTGGGGGGAAGTCAGGTTAAAGTCCTTGAACATTGCCCCTTGCTTCAGCTGCAGCCAGCCGGAAGTAAACACCAGATTGATGTAGGCTTTTTGGTACTCGTCTCGGAAAGTGCGCTGTTTAATTTCGTCCTCAATTTTCATAGCTCAGGCATGGGGTCATGCTGAATGATGATGCAAATATATGTACATACATTTAATGTTGCAACACCATTCAGCAAATTTATTTTTAATCACGACTACTGTTCTGATGCAGCCTCCAGGTAGCAAATATCGTAAGCAAGGCATCTAAGCTCCCTATTCCCATGAAAAAGCTCCCTCTCTCCCTGTTTTTGCTGCTAGGCCTGCTAGCGGCAGCCCCTAGTTTTGCTCAAACCACTACCGCGCCAAAAATGCCGGCCGGGGCCAAAGAAGTTAATTCTACTGACCGCTTTCTGATGCAAGGCGGACAGGTAGTGCTGGTGCAAGGCAAGCGCCCTACCCCACTCTCGAAGAATGTAGTGCTTTCTAACGGCACCAAGATCAACTATAAGAGTGGCATAGTGGAGCTACCCGGAGGCAAAATAACAACTTTAAAAGAAGGTGATTACGTGCGCATGGACGGCGGTATTGTATTCGCTACGCCTGGTAGTGCCGCAGAGGCGCGCAACGAGCCAGCCAATACTGCTAGTTCCCAATTTCAGCAATACGTTGATAACCGTCCGGCTCCTAATAGCACGGCAGGCGTAGAGGTACGCCTCACGGAGTTGAACCAGAAAATCAGCCTTATGGGCGAAAAAATCCAGCTCCTAAATCAGAAAATCTGCTTGATGAGCTCCTCTAGTCAGCGCCCCGTCGATACCAGCCAGCTAGACCAGCAGATCAAAGCACTAGACGAAAAATTAAAGTAACCAGTAGGTACTCCACCCGCTGCCAGCTTGAGCACCTGCTGCTTGGGTGGGCAGTGGGTTTATGGTGTTATAGTAGGCCAGGCGCCATACGGTAGCAAGTGACCCTGCTCCTCTCCTACTAACTTAAAGGGTTCATTCTGCACTACCAGAAACCCATCTAAGTCGCACACGTCGGTGAGGCTGCTGACCTGCAACGCCGACCATATTCCCAGGGAGGTTTCTACCATGCAGCCCAGCATGGTCTGGAGACCGTGGGCGCGAGTTTCACGCAGAATGCGCAGGCCATTGAGGTAGCCGCCCGCCTTCATCAGCTTCATGTTTACGCCATCGAACTGCCGGGCTATTTCCGTGAAATCTGCCTCATCAGTCACCGACTCATCCGCGAAGACGGGGCAATCCAACTGACCTTTTAGGGCGCGGTAGTCGTCGGCGCAGGCGGCTGGCAGGGGCTGCTCCAAGAGGCGTACTCGTAGGCCAGGCAGCCTTTGGATTTGTTCCCACGAGTGGCGCAAGCTGTCGGCGTCGGTCCAGGCTTCATTGCCATCGATTATAAGCAGATGATTGGGCAGCAGGCGCGTGACCTCGCGCAGCAGGTCCACGGCCCCGTCGCGGTTTACTTTCACCTTCAGCATGGGGAAACGCTCGTACCCCTGCACCCGTAGGAACTCGGCCACGGCGCCAGGCTCCATAATGGGCAAGGTAACGGCGGTGGGTACGGCTGGTGCGGGGGGCGAGAGGCCTAGCCATTGCGCTACCGGCTGCCCCGCCAGCACGGCCGCCCGGTGCACAAACGCCGACTCTAACGCAAAACGTAAGGCATGGGCCGGGGAGTGAGCCGCCAAAAAGCTAGTTAGCTCCTCTAAGGTGTGGCACTGGCCTAGGCCAGCCATGTGGAGCTGCGCAAACTCTTCCTGCAGTCCTTCGGGGGTTTCGCCGTAACGCACATTAGGGGCGGCCTCTCCCCAGCCAATTGCCTGGCCAGCCTGGTCTTGTACTTTCAGAAGCAGGTTGGTTTTGAAGGTAGAAGCGTTGCGCGCTATTTTCCAGGTGTAGCGCAAGGGCAGCGCCAGCGGGACAAGAGACCAGGTGAGCATGGGGCGAGGGCAGGAACAGAAAGGCGAAGGCCAAGGTACTACGCCGCCCCCGATACGCCAGCAGGTGGCCTAGAGATACATGAGGTAATACCGAGGTTGTGCGTAAACTCAAATGGGGCACGTGCTACTGCCCGGCTCAAAAACCTATCTTTGCCGTATTCCCGCCATATTCTTTCCCTGATTGCTGCGCATGAAGTTTTCGCGACTCGCACCTCTTGTTCTTATTCTCTTTGTTCTTGCGGCCATTTTAACGGCCCTGGCGGCCTATCAGGTGGTAGCACTGCCCAACGCGGTACCCATGGCGGCCCGCTGGCTGGCCGTTGCGGCGGCAGTAGCGCTGGGCTTTCAGCGTCGCTCCATCACGTTCTGGATTGTGGTAAGCATGCTCGTAGGAGCAGAAATTGGCCACGACTTCCCGGAGCAAGCCGTGCAGCTAAAAGTGCTTAGCGACGTATTCCTGCGCCTGGTAAAAACCATCATTGCGCCGCTGGTATTTGCCACCCTGGTAGTAGGTATTGCTGGCCACGCCGACCTCAAGCAGGTGGGTAAAATGGGGCTTAAAGCATTGATTTACTTTGAAGTAGTCACCACATTTGCCCTGTTCATCGGGTTGGGGGCTATCAACTTAACGCGCGCTGGCGAAGGCGTAGACCGCAGCGGCATTCAGGCTGATAACGAGCAGCTTGCCACTGTAAAGCAGACTACTGCGGACATTATTCTGCACATCTTCCCCGAGAACATTGCCAAATCAGTGGCGGAGGGGCAAGTGCTGCAGGTAGTAGTGTTTGCTATCATCTTCGCTATTGGCTTGGCTATGGTGCACCAGAAGCACCGGGCACCCATGCTGCAGCTCACGGAGAGCCTATCAGAGGTGATGTTTAAGTTCACCAACGTAGTAATGTTCTTTGCGCCATTTGGGGTAGGTGGCGCCCTGGCCTACACAGTGGGCAAGATGGGCTTTGCTCCCTTATATAATGCCTTCAAGCTGCTCTTGACGCTTTACGGCGCGCTGGCTGCATTCCTGGTACTGATTCTGGTGCCCATTGCGCTGATTGCCCGCATCCCGCTGAAGCGCTTTGTGCTGGCTATTGCCGAGCCCGTGAGTATTGCCTTTGCTACCACCTCATCAGAAGCTGCTTTGCCTCGCGCCATGGAAGCCATGATTGGCATTGGCGTACCGCGCCGCATTGTGGCCTTCGTGATGCCTACCGGCTACTCGTTTAACCTCGATGGCACCACGTTGTACCTTTCATTGGCCGCCATTTTCGTGGCCCAGGCGGCGGGCATAGAACTGACGTTCGGTCAGCAGTTGGTAATGGTGTTCACCCTCATGCTAACCAGTAAAGGCGTGGCCGGAGTACCGCGCGCCTCGTTGGTTATCCTGCTGGCTACGGTAGCTTCGTTCAACCTCCCCGCTTGGCCGGTGTTCATTATCCTCGGCATTGATGCCCTCATGGACATGGCCCGCACCGCCGTAAACGTAGTCGGCAACTGCTTGGCTACTGCAGTAGTAGCCCGCTGGGAAGGCGAGTTTGTGGACAACTATGTGGCGCCTCCGCTGGAAGAGCTGGCCGAAACGGATAGTGCGTTGGCGCACTCGGCGCACTAAACTATCAGTACCAGTATTTTGTAGACAAAGCCCCGTAGTTTTAGTAAACTGCGGGGCTTTGTTTTGCAGTAAACCTATATGCCACATGCTCTAATGCATATCATTAAAAATTGCATTCAGCATGTTCTATTTTTTAATTAAATGTTTATATTTGAATCCATCTATCTGCGAAACAAATAGCGTTACTTTTGGAGTTGCCTCTAGAAGTTAGCCTATTAACCATCCTGCCTATGAACTTCGCGAATCGGTACTCCCTTCTGTTTCTACTGGCTACATCGCTGTTCACTAGCTGCAAATCAACTGAAGAGGCTCTCTATAGCGCAGTTCACTCCAACCACTCAGTTTCCATTGGGAAGTTGCCGCGGTTAGAACAAGTGGTGGAGGCTGGCCCCTTAAATGCCACGGAAGGGGCCTACCCAGATGATGCTTCCAAGGTATTCCGCCAAGAACTGGCCTACCATACAGCTGAGCCTGCTGATACCGTAGAGTATGGTTATGCTAAGCTTATTATAACGCAAGCGGAAGTTACGCGCACCGGCCGAGGGTTGCAGGCATTTCAGATGGCCACTCTCATGACCCCTAGCTTATTTGGCCTTCCTCTGGAGTGGTACCGCACAGAAGTGAAAGCTGAAGTGCAAATCATCAATTCCAAGGGCGAGGTAATTGGTTCTTACACGGGCACCGGCCGTAGCAAAGTGCGAGTTGCCATGTACAACGGTTATAGCCAAACCAGTGCTCCCCGCATTTCCGACGTGCAAGGCCTGCGCCTAGCCCTAGACCAAATTCGCCCCCAGCTTGATACGGCGGCCATTAGTCTGCGTGCACAACTGCTGGCCGCTGGTCCTAGCGAAGAACTAATCGGGACAGCACACACCAACAGATAACTAGTTTACTACTCTCTCCCTGCTCTTACCTACACCCGTTCCCGCATCTGGCCGCCTCAGCGCTTGGATGCGGGAATTGTGTTTCTGCGCCCCTTCCAATGCGCTCAAGGCAACTCGTAGTGAGCGGGTGAGGCCATTGGCCTAGGCCTGTTGTCTGCAACCTTCTCGGGCCGGATGGTTACTTTGCGGCAGCCAGCCCTCCAAGTCTGGTCTCATTCACGCTCATTGCCTTTTCACCATGAAACACGCATTGCAGGCCTTGGCGCTGAGCACGGCGTTGCTGGTTAGCCCAGCTGCCAACGCGCAGAAAGCCGCTGCCTCACCTACCACCGCGGCCACTAGTACCAAGTCCGTTTTCCCCTACCCTATTCAGCAAAAACAGCTAGCCAATGGCCTGAACGTGGTTACGGTGCCGTTTGACTCGCCGGGCTTGGCCTCCTTCTTTCTGGTAGTGCGTGCGGGCTCCCGCGACGAGGTGGAACCGGGCCACACGGGCTTTGCGCACTTCTTTGAGCACGTAATGTTCCGGGGCACTGAGAAGTACTCCAAGGAGCAGTATGATGAGGTGCTGCAAAGCATTGGGGCCGCCGCCAACGCAAATACCTCCCTCGACCGCACTGTGTACCACATGACCGGCAACGCCCGCATGCTGGAAAAGATGTTTGAGGTGGAGGCCGACCGCTTTCAGAACCTGAAATACTCCGAGCACGATTTCAAGGCCGAAGCCGGCGCCGTGAAGGGCGAGTACACCAAAAACTCTGCCTCGCTCTACACCCAGCTGAATGAGAAGGTGGCCGATGCAGCTTTCGACAAGCATACCTACGAGCACACCACGATGGGCTTCTTCAAAGACATCGTGGACATGCCCAACCAGTACCAGTATTCTCTCTCCTTTTTCGACCGTTTTTACCGCCCCGAGTACACCACCCTGCTAGTGGTAGGCGACGTGAAGTCGGAAGATGTGAACAAGCTGGCCGATAAGTATTTCGCCTCCTGGAAGCGCGGCACTTACCAGCCGAACATCACGCCCGAGCCCGCCCAAACGGCCCCTAGGGCAGTGCACATCCAGAACGCCAACTTCCCGCCGCTGGTGAGCTTGAGCTACCGTGGGCCGGCTTTCTCCGACCAGAGCAAGGACTTGCCCGCTCTCGATGTGCTAACCACGATGTTGTTCGCCGAAAACTCGCCCCTGTATCAGCAGCTGGTAGTGAAAGAGCAGAAGGTGCGCTTCGTGGGTGGCTCGCCCAACTACACCCGCGACCCGTATCTGATGACCGTTCGGGCCTCGGTGGTGAAGCCCCAGGATATGGCCTACGTGAAAGACCAGATTACCAAGGCACTGGAGGAAATGAAAACCAAGCCCGTGGATGCCAAGCGCCTCGCCGATACCAAGTCGGCACTGAAGTATGGCTTCC
This sequence comes from Hymenobacter wooponensis, assembly GCF_004745865.1. GTDB lineage: Bacteria > Bacteroidota > Bacteroidia > Cytophagales > Hymenobacteraceae > Hymenobacter > Hymenobacter wooponensis. Next base: position 741,962 of record NZ_SRKZ01000001.1, read on the forward strand.
TGATGGGCCTAGATGCCCCCGACCAAGTGGCCAATGCCTTATCGCAGTTTATCTGGCTCACGGGTGATGTACAGTCGCTGAACCGCTTCTACGCCCAATACGACCAAGTAACGGCCGCTGATATTCAGGCCGTGGCGCAGAAGTACTTCGTGCCCGCGGGCCTGACGGTAGGCACCATCGGGCCGGGTGCTACGAGTGGCCTACAGTAATACGCCCGCTGCTGCTTTAACGATCAGCGTGAGCATTCAACTAGGCCACTGCTCCTTAGTTATGCTTGCTTCTTTTAGCTGAACAGCAACGGTACTCTTTTTCTCTCTTCCCTGATTTCACCTCCATGAAACATATAGTTTCTCGCCTCCTGCTGAGTGCGGCCCTGCTAGGACCAGCCGCAGTGGCCCCTGCTCGCGCCGCCGAGATAGTAGAGCTGCGCCAACCCAACGCCGCCAAGGTGGTGGTAAAGCTGCAGTTCCGCAACGGCTCCGCCGCCGACCCCGTGGGCAAAGAAGGCCTCACTTACCTCACCAGCCAATTACTTACTGAGGGTGGCACCAAAGACCTGACGGCCGCCCAGCTCAAGGACTTGCTCTACCCTATGGCGGCGCGCTACTACGCTACCACTGACAAGGAGGTCACCACGTTCACCTTTGAGTTTCACCGCGACTTTGTTGATCAGTTTTACCCTGTGCTGCGGGGGCTGATGCTGACGCCTTCGTTCACGCAGGAAGACTTCGACCGTCTTAAGAGCAACCAGCTTAACTACGTAGAGCAGCTTATTCGGGCTTCTTCTGACGAAGACTACAGCAAGTTTGCCTTGGAGGACCAGCTGTTCCGGGGTACTCGCTACCAGCACATGACGCGCGGCACGGCCGCAGGCGTAAAAAGCATCACGCTGGCTGATGTAAAGCAGTACTACGCCAGCGCCTTCGGCCAGAACAATCTCACGATAGGCCTAGCCGGCAATTACCCGGCTTCCTTCGCCAAACAGCTGGAGCGCGACCTAGCCAAGCTCCCCAAAAGCACCGTGAAGGTGCCAGTACCGGTAGCAGCCATGCCCAAGGGCATCCATGTGGAAATCATCAGTAAGCCCGATGCTCTGGGCTCGGCGGTGTACGCGGGCTTCCCCATCCAGACCACACGCGCCCAAGACGACTTTGCGGCCCTGATGGTGGCCAATTCCTGGTTGGGCGAGCACCGGAAGAGCTACGGCAAGCTCTACGATAAAATCCGGACGACCCGCTCCATGAACTACGGCGACTACAGCTACATTGAGTGGTATGAGGCCGGCGGCAACAATATGCTGCCCGTGCCCGGGGTGCCGCGCCACGCCAACTACACCAGCATCTGGCTACGGCCCGTGCAGATTGCCGAAGGCCTGCGCAAGCAATACCCCTCCGAGCTAGGCAACCTCACCGTAGGCCATGCCCCCTTCGCACTGCGCTTGGCCGTGCGCGAAATGGACAACGTGGTGAAAAACGGCATGAGCAAGGAAGACTTTGAGCGCACCCGCACGTTCCTGCGCTCTTACGTGAAGCTCTACGGCACCACGCCCGCCAAGCAGCTCGGCTTCCTGCTCGACTCCCGCTTCTACGGCCGCAAAGACTGGCTGCAGGAGGTAGATGGGCAGCTCGCCAAGATCACCCTCGATGATGTGAACCGGGCCATGCGCAAGCACTGGCAGGTGCAGAACATGTACGTAACCATCGTGACCGACGACAGCGAAGCCCAACCTCTGGCCGATGTGCTTAAGAACAACACGCCCTCGCCCATGAGCTACGCCAACGTGGTGAAGGCGGGCCTACCGCAAGCTGTAGTAGCCGAGGATGCGGAGGTAGCCAATTACAAACTTAACGTGACAGAGGTGAAGGTTATCGACACCAACGACACGTTTCGGTAAGCGCTAGGCCACTGCTGGCCGTAAATCGTTGCACTCAAACCGTCTCGGCTTCTGGTCGAGACGGTTTTTTTATGGGCCCATTAAACTCCGCTGGCCCACAAGCATCTATGAAGCAAAACCAGCTAGCTGAACTACATTCTCCCACATCATTTCCCATGCAAGTAACTTCATTCAAAACCCTAGGCCTCCTGCTGGTAGCGCTCCTGACCAGCCTCAGCACCTGGGCCCAGCCCGCTCAGAATACGCAAGGCCAAGCGCGCCCTAACCGCCGGGTTGTAGTCGCCTACGTGCAGCAAAACGTACTGCCCGTGGTACGCCAGCAGCGTCAGAAACTAGAGCCTCAGCTCAGCACCTCCGATAAGGCCCAGCTGGCTATTTACCGCACTCAGCTGCAGGAACTGCGCCAGCGCGGCAAGGCTCTTCGCCAGAGCTTCCGGCCCGCGGGTGCGCCCCAGGGCACCCGCCCAGAGCTAACCGACACGCAGAAGCAGCAGTTGCAGCAGCTCCGCAACGACCAGAAGGCCCTGCTGCAGGAGGTTGGTAAACTAGCCCAGAAGTACGAGGGCGATATTGCCAAGCTAGCGCAGGAAGTGCAGCCCCAGCGCGAAAAATGGACCGCAGATCTAAAAAACCTAATAGCTCAAAACACCACGCCCGAACAGCAGGAGCGCCGCAAGCACGTGGGAGGCAAAATGCGGCACAACAACCCCACCGCGCAGTACTTCAGGCCCGCCATGTTCCTGCTGATGAAGACCAACACGCCAGCTGCTACCGAAGCCCGCGGCGCTGGTAGTACTGTGTACCCAAACCCCGTTACCCCTACTAGCCAACTGGAGTATGAAGTAAAAAAAGCCGGCCCCGTGACGGTTGATTTGCTAGATAGCATGGGTAATATGGTGCGTACTGTGGCTCAGGAAGCGCACAAGGAAAAAGGCACTTACACATTGCCAGTGAACTTGAGCGACCTAACCAACGGCACTTACTACTTTAAAATCACGACGAAAGGCGCAGCTGAAACCAAGCGCTTCGTGAAGGAGTAGAGTTTGTTCTCATGCTAGGCCACTTCTAAGCTACGCTGCGAAAATAAAACTCAATATCTCCGCTACCGGTTACGTTTGTAAGCCAGCCCAACTATCGGGCTGGCTTTTTCGTGGGTTGCTGCCGGCTTGGCCTAGAGTGGGCTAGGTGCCAACGTAGCCCTATCTTTACGCCCCTATGCTGCGCTCCTTCCTTACCTGGTTTTTGCTCCTTTCTACTGCTGCGCTTGTTGCGGCCTGTTGTGGCTCCGTTGCCTGCGATTGCAACGATAGCAACGCGGACGGCATTGCGTTTAAATTCGACACCACTTCTAGCACTAGTACGCGTCTTCCTTTTAAGCCCGAGGACTTTGACACCGTGTATGCTGTGCGGCGAGTGCTGGGAGATACTGCCAAACGGCCGACGCGTGATACGGTTGTGATAGCTCGAACGACAAAACAAGCGCGCGAGCAGCCCATTATCATCAACAATACTAGTCCTTTCGTGGCAAACAAAAGTAGGCGAATTGATCAGTATAGCTATAAGCTGTACCTAGCTACCCGCAAGAAGCCTTCAACATCATTGGTGGTGACTGACTCGGTGGTAGTGGAAAAAGTGGATGTAGCTGGTGAGTTTAAAGCTGATGGCTGCTGCACGTGTTACGAGAATACCAAACGAGAGGTGTATATTAAAGGGTTAGCGTCGCCCTTTATTGCCACTAACCCAGAAGATCCTAAGCAGCCAATTCCGTTTGTGGTGAGACGCTAGTGCTTTTAGGCATTGTGGCCTACCAAGCGGCACTATATGTTTCAACGCCACAGAGCTGCGGCGCGTATACGTATCATCTCCAACCAGCGCGATGTTGAGCACTGATTTCTGGAGTACTTGCCCTCTGGCTCTATGCTAAAAGAACCTGTTGCCCGCCCGGCCTCGGCCGTATTTCCCTTCAAGACTACCCTTAGCCTGGAGCCTCTCATTGCGTACTGGAAAGACCGTGAGAATGCCTCTAACGCCGGCGTGGCCCAATTGGCCCGCTTTATTGGCGAGCAGGTAGCACAGGCCGACTGGTGCCGCGGCCCCATCACGGATTTGGCTCAGCTGGAATGCAACTGCGACCTGGTGGAGACTCTGATGCTGGCGGTATTCCCCTCCTCTTCTTTCCAGACGGATATCAGCGGCGCTATTCTGCCGTTTCAACGCCACAGCTTCTACTATACTCCCCGCTTTGAAGAAGTACTGCTTAATGCGGGCCAAACCATTAAGCAGCCGCTTAACATTGATGTGCACACCCTGGAGGTGTACACTACCCGTATGGCCTACCAGCTTATTCTGGAGAAGGTATACGGGGTGCACATTCCTATGCAGGGCGCTATTATTTTCACGGTTCCCGATTACAGCATTGGCCTTTACCGTCACTACAGCGTCAACTTCAACTCTACGTTTCTGGAGGTACTTGTGCACGGTGAGAAGCCCACGCTGACCCCGGAGCAACTAGAGCACCTTACCCGGAACATGCACCGGGCCGATATTTGGCAGGAAACGTTGCCGCCGGAGCATTTTGAGCTCTCGGGCTTCAACCTGCTGCAGCTGGTCGACGTCACGGAACAGGAAATTCTCTCGGAGCTGAAGTACGACCTGCTAGAGCGCGACGTACTACAGGCCTCCGACCGACTCGAGCAAATTCAGGAGAAGCTGCGCGTACTCTTCGGGCGGCCCTTCCTGCAGCTGGGCATTGCGGCCTACGACGAAAAAAAGAAAGCTTTCGTAGACTTCGGACGTAAAATCAACCACAGCTTCCTGACCAAGCAGCTCCACAACCAAGATGCCAGCTCCGGCTTCCGGCAGATTTACAGCCAGCTCTGGCAAGACCGCCAGCCCCTGGTGCTGGAAGACGTAGAAAAAGCTGATATTCCGGAAGATCTGCGCCAGCAAATTCTAAGTCTCGGTATTCGGTCAGCCATTTTGGCTCTGCTGCCCTACGGCGACGATACCGTAGGCCTCTTAGAGCTGGGTTCGCCCAATGTAGGCGACCTTGATGAGTTTAGCCTGGAGAATGTAACGCAGTTTATGCCGCTGTTTGCGGTGGCCGTAAAGCGCAACGCTGAGGAAATCCAGACCCGCGTGCAGGCCATTATCAAGGAGAAATTCACGGCCCTGCACCCGACCATGGAGTGGCGTTTTACCGATGCCGCCCAGAATTTGCTGCAAAAGATTGAGGACGGCAACAAGAATGCAGAGATGGAAGATATCGTCTTCCACGAAGTGTATCCCCTGCACGGCTCCTCCGACATCCGGGGTAGCAGCACGGCCCGCAACGAAGCCATCCAGGGCGACTTAATTGAGCACCTGACTTTGGCCAATAAGGTGCTCAAAAAGGCCTCTGAGCTTCAACAGTTGCCTATTCTCGACGAGTTGAAGTTCTACGTGAGCAAGAACCTGCGCCGCCTGCGCCAGGGCATCCTGACCGGCGACGAAGTGAGCATTTTCGAGTCGTTGCGCATGGAGGTGGAGCCGCTGTTCAATTACCTGGCCCAAAATGCCCCGGAGCTGCGGCCCGTCATCAAAGAGTATTGGTCTAACATCGATACGGAGTTGGGCATCCTCTACAAACGGCGTAAGGACTTTGAGGAAAGCACCACCCGCCTCAACGATGCCGTCAGCGACTACCTTGATGAGGAAGAAGCCAAGGCCCAGGACATGTACCCGCACTACTTCCAGCGCTTCAAGACCGATGGCGTGGAGCACAACATCTACGTGGGTGCTTCGCTGGTAGAGAACAAACCGTTTGATCTGGTTTTTCTGAAAAACCTAAGGCTATGGCAACTGCTGGTGATGGTGGAAATCACGCGCCGGACCGCCGCACTGAAGTCGCAGCTACCGTTGCCCCTGGAAACGACCCAGCTTATTCTCATCCATAGCCAGCCTCTCAACATTCGGTTCCGGCAGGATGAACGCCAATTTGATGTAGATGGAGCTTACAACATCCGCTATGAAATCATCAAAAAGCGTATTGATAAAGCCACGGTGCAAGGAACGGGTGAACGGCTAACTCAGCCAGGATACATTGCGTTGGTGTACACACAACAGCGCGAAGCCGACGAGTACTTTGAGTACATCGACTATCTGCAGGACCGTGGGCTACTGGAGCCCGGCATTGAGGAACTGGAGCTGGAAGAGTTGCAAGGAGTAAAAGGCCTGCTTGCCTTGCGGGTGAAAGTACGGTTGTAAGGGTATAGCAACGCGAATAAAAAGCGAAGCAGCAGGTGGCCTAGGCCACCTGCTGCTTCGCTTTTACACTAGTTTATAGTTTCACTTCCTCCCGCCACCACAGCCGCAACGCCGTGCGCAGCAAAATCAGCCAGACTAAGCCGATGGCAAAACCGGCGAGTACATCGGTGGCGTAGTGTACGTGCAGGTACACGCGGGTGAGCCCAATGAGTATGGCCCATACGAGCAGCCCAGCTGCCCACAGCGGGTGGCGCTGGTGCCGCCAGAGCAGCCAAGCCACGCACCCATATAGGGCTAGGCCTATCATGGCATGCCCGCTCGGGAAGCTCAGCCCTGCCTGCGGAAAAAGCGCTGAGCTAGGGCGCGCCCGTTGAAAGTGCGCTTTTAGCAGCTGATTTAGTAGGGAAGCTCCCGCTACTGCCAAAAAAACCTCCAGGCCTTCGCGGCGGTGGCCTCTGCTCCGCAGTAGCAGCGGTAGGCCTATACCGGCTCCTACCAGAAAGGGGAGAGACGCGAAGAAGGTCACCCCTTCCACCCCGCTAGTGAGGCTCGGCCACCAATTCCGGAGCTCATCCATGCGCGCAAAAGCCCACTGGTCGAAGTCGACGGAGTGCTGCACGAACACCACGCGCGTCAGGTAAAAGAACAGCAAAGCCGATGCGACAAACACGAGTCCGACCACTGCTATTTCCAAAGTCAGGAAGCTAAACAGAGCCGTGAATCGGGCAGCAAATCTTTTCATAGCCGGAGAGTTGTTCCACTATCCAACGCAGCCCTAGCCTCGGGTGTTGGAGAGTCCTAGAGCGCAGACGACCAGAAAACAAAAAAGCCGGTCCATATCTGGACCGGCTTTTGTGCGCTCGGAGAGACTCGAACTCTCACACCTTTCGGAACTGCCGCCTGAAGACAGCGCGTCTACCAATTTCGCCACAAGCGCAGCTTTTTTATCAGTTGACCGCCGTGGTGGTGGTCATTTGATGCTGCAAAGATAGGAGGCTTTTTCGACGTGTGTCAAGCTTTGTGCTTAAAAAACAATAAAAACTTAACCACAAAAGTTTGCTTCCTGAGTTATATAGGCTGTTTTTCAGCCGCTTGCACTTGCTTACCGAAGCGCTTTTTTGCTTTAATTTCTAGTTGCCGCAGAAGCGGAATAGCTACCACCAGCCAGACCAAGCCCGCCGTGAAGCCCGCCAGTACGTCGGTGGCGTAGTGCACCCGCAGGTACACCCGGGTTAGCCCGATGAGGATAATAAGAACCGCTAGGCCAGTAGTGAGGCCCCAACGCAGCGCCTTAGAGCGAACGTGCACCTGTACCAGATAAATCAAGAGACCATAGAAAGAGGCCGATATCATGGCGTGCCCGCTAGGAAAGCTTAGGCCACTAGCCGAAACTAGCGGCAGCAATGGCCTCGGACGGTGGTAAAACTGTTTCAGCACTAGGTTGAGCGTAATGCTGCCCAGCGCTACTACCGGCACCAGCAAGGAGTACCACCGGCGCCGCCGTACCAGCAGCCACGCTACCAGTAGTAGCCCCATCACCGTAATAAAGTTGCGCGAGGCCAAAAACGTGATACCCTGTACCCATTCCTGCCGCTCGGGCCCAAATAGCTGGCGCGTCCAGCGGAAAGCTCCGGCGTCAAAGGTGGCGGCGTCTTGATCGAATACCTCTCTACTTAGCGCGAGAAAGATGACCACCCCCACCGTGCCTAATATCAGCGTAATGGCAAATTCCGTGAAGAACAGCGTGACACCAGCTAGTAGTCGACGAATTGAGTTGGTCATGAATAAACAGCAATAAAACCAGGATGAGAGGTTCCGGTTGACGTGGTTCTTACGACATTTCGGTGCCTTCCGGCCGAATTACGTAGTCTGCTTGATTCCTTCCACCGCTGATGCCCCTCCCCGACTCCGGCTTCGATTACGTTGCCGCTTTCTATGATTCGCTGGCTCGCTTGGTGTATGGCCGGGCGTTGCAGCAGGCGCAGCAGGCAGCCCTAGCCGGCTTGCCAGCAGGGGCACCGCGTATCTTGGTTATTGGTGGCGGTACCGGCTGGGTGCTCGGGGAAATATTGCGTCAGCGCCCGCAGGCTCGGGTGCTCTACCTAGAAGCATCTCCTCAGATGCTACGTCGCAGCCAAGAGTTTCTGCGCCAGCACTGGCCTACGAGGCAGGAGCAAGTAGAATTTCGGCTAGGAACTGAAGCAGCTTTGCTCTCCCAGGAGCAATTTGAGGCCATTATTACCTTCTTTTTCCTCGACCTATTCGAGCCCACCCGACTGCGGCAGCTCATTGCTAGGTTGTACGCCGCACGCAGGACCGGGGCCCTTTGGCTCCTCGCCGATTTTGCTCAGCCCCAAACCTGGTGGCAACGGGGGTTGCTAGCCACCATGTACGCCTTCTTCGGCCTGACCACTGGCATTAGTGCCCGCCGTAGGCCACCCATTGAAACAGAATTGCAGCGGCTAGGCCTATCGGCCCGGCCACTGGGCGCTTTTTTTGGCGGAATGGTAGAGGCCACGGTGTGGCAGTAAGTGTATCGGCGGATTTATGTGGTCGGCTTGCAGCCTCTTCATCGCAAAAGCTACCTTTAGGCAGCTTTCCATTTCCTTTCTCTCCTCTCCTAATATGATGCGGAAAACCGCTGCCCTGCTTCTGCTAGGCCTGCCCTTGGCCCTTGGCCGCCCGGCCGCTGCTCAGGCCCCCGTGCAATACTCCGTGGCCTTCCCCAATGCTATGCACCACGAGGCCCGCGTGACGGTTACGTTTACCGAGGTGCCCGCCGGCACACTGCAGGTACGCATGGCGCGCTCCTCGCCCGGCCGCTACGCCCTGCATGAATTTGCGAAGAACGTGTACGACGTGCAGGCCACTGACTCCAAAGGCAAAGCATTGGCGGTAAATAAGCCTGACCCCTACGGCTGGGACGTAACCGGCCACGATGGCACCGTGCGCTTCACCTACACCCTCTTCGGTGACCGGACCGATGGCACCTACGCCGGCATCGACTCGCGCCACGCCCACCTAAACATGCCCGCCACGCTGGCCTTTGCCCGTGGCCTAGAGCAGCGCCCGGCGGAGGTGAAGTTTGAGTTGCCCCAAGGCTGGACAGTAGCCTCGCAGCTGCGCCCCGATGCGACCAAAGGCACTTACTACGCTCCACACCTGCAGTACCTCATGGACTCACCCACCTCGCTGGGGCCACAGAAGGTGCGCAGTTGGCAGGAACAGGGCAAAACCATTGAGATGCAGGTGCTGCACGATGGCACCGATGCGGAACTGGACGCCTTTGCCAACAACACAAAGAAAGTAGTGAAGGAAGCCGCCGCCATCTTCGGCGGTCTGCCCGACTACGATTTCGGGCGCTACACCTTCGTGGCCAACTACCTCCCCCAGACCAGTGGCGACGGAATGGAGCACCGCAACTCCACCAGCCTCACCAGCAACCGCCCCCTGCGCGGCCCCGGCGCCCTCGACAACCTGGGCACGGTTTCCCACGAGTTCTTCCACAGCTGGAACGTAGAGCGTATCCGGCCCAAAGACTTGGAGCCCTTTGACTTCGAGCGGGCCAATATGAGCAGTAACCTGTGGTTTGCCGAGGGCTTCACCCAGTACTACGGCGAGTTGCTGCTGCGCCGGGCCGGCATCTACACCGACGAGCAGTATTGCCAAGAAGCCCTCAGCGGCATCGTAGATGCCATGCTGACCATGCCCGGCCCGAAGCGCTACTCGCCGGTGTACATGAGCCAGCAGGCGCCTTTCGTGGATGCCGCTGCGGCCATCGACCCCAACAACCGCTCGAACACCTACCTGAGCTACTACTACATCGGGGCGGGCAATGCCCTGGCCCTGGATCTGCAGCTGCGCCAGCGCTTTAAAACCGACCTCGACACGTATATGCGCGCCCTCTGGAAAGAGAACGGCCAGCAGCAGAACTACGCTCCTGCCAAGCCCTACACCCTCCGCGACCTGCAACGGGTGCTGGGCCAGGTAACCAAGGACACCACCTTTGCCGGCCAGTTTTTCCGCCAGTACATCACCGGCCACGAGGCGCATAACTACGAGCAGCTCCTGGCCCCCGCTGGCCTACTGGTGCGCCGGGCCCAGGCAGGGCAGGCCACGCTGGAAGCCCGCATGCAGTTCAACCCCGACAGCAGCGCTACCCTGGGCACTACCTTGCTAGGCAGCCCCTTCTACCTCGCCGGCCTCGACCGGGAAGATGTGGTGCTAAAGATGGATGGCCGCAAGCCCACCAATGCCAAGGAAGTGCAAAAGCTCCTGGCAGCTCACAAACCCGGCGACATCATTCAGGTGGAAGCCCGCGCCCGCGACGGGGTGCGCACCGTGCCGGTTACTCTCCAGGAAAACTCCGACCTCGAAGTGGTGCCCTACGAACAGGCGAAAAAGCCGGTGACCAAAGCCCAGAAGAAATTCAGGGAGGAATGGCTGAAAGGCAAAGCCAAGTAATGGCTTGTCTGCGACGCAGATCTTGGCTAGCTCCTAAATAGCCGCCCAACCCTTATACCCACGAAAAAGGGGCCACTGAATTCAGTGGCCCCTTTTTTATTTAGCTTGCTGGTACTTGACTAGCCTGCTTACTCCATTGGGTAGCGCAGGCCGATTTGCTTGCGCACAGCATCTAGCTGGTGCATTAGCTCCTGCGTGAACTGCAGAGGCAGCAAGGGGCTCTGCGTGAGGCCTTGCGCCAGACACTGCTGCACGTGCTCGGCTTCGTACTGATAGCCGTACCCTTGCTTTTCGCAGGGGATATGCTGCGGCTCCTGATTTGGGAGCTTCAGGGTGATGCCACTAGCGGCGTGGAAGCGACCCGTGAGGTGAAGCTGGCCGTGGCTGCCGTAGAGAATGCACTGGTTATCAGTTTGAGCAGCCAAAGTAGAGAACAGACTAGCCGTGGCCCCACCCTCGTAGGCCAGGGCCATAGTACAGTTCACGTCTACTCCAGTGCCGGCTCGGGTGGCTATGGCGCGTATCTCCTGAGGCTCACCAAGGAAAAGCTTGCTGATAAACAGCGGGTACACTCCAATATCTAGCAAGGAACCACCCGCCAAGGCTGGGTTAAACAGCCGGCCTTCCGGCACATACGGAGCCACAAAGCCAAAGTCGGCGGCGAGGTGCTTGATTTCGCCGATGGTACCGGCCGCTACCAGCTCCAGCGCTTTATGGATGGCCGGGAAAAAGCGCGTCCAGAAGGCTTCCATCAGGAAAATGCCTTTCGCTTCTGCAATCTGCCGCATCTGCTGGGCCTGCTGGGCATTCACGGCAAAAGGCTTTTCGCATAGCACGGGCAATCCGGCGCGCAGGCAGAGGAGCGTGTGGGCGTAGTGCTCGGTGTGGGGCGTAGCAATGTATACCGCATCTATGTCCGGCACTGTCAGTAACTCATCGTAGCTGCCCACGGCATGAGGTACTCCGAACCTGGCGGCAAACTCCTGGGCCTTGACCGCATCACGCGAGGCTACCGCGTGGAGCCGGGCATTGGGCAGCAGCGCGAGGCTTTCTGCAAACTTGTGAGCAATGTTGCCTAGGCCTAGAATAGCCCAATTGTATGTGCGCATAAAGCAAGTATCAGGATGATTGACGGAAGCAGCTAAAGGTAACTGCTCGCCAGAAGTATACTGGGTAAACTTGCTTGTAGGCCACTATTCACGGCTGTGCTACTTCTTACCTCGGGTAATGAACTGACGCAGCCGCGGGTAGTGGCCTAGCGGTGCGCTATTCTTCTTCCGCAGTAATGGAGGCCGGGCCGTCGGGCAGGTTCAGCAGTGGGCCGAGCAACACCGCATTGGTAAACAGACGCGAGGTGCCGTGCCAGTAGTGGCGGAAGTTGGGGTCATCGGCGAAGAGCACCACCCGACCAGTGCCCACCTTGCTAACCACCACCGCAGCCGAGTTGCGAATCTGCTGCAGGTTGTTTCTAGATACGTAGCCACTCACGAGCGGCGACGCCGTGTACTGTGCTACCGTGGCATAGGGGTTGCGGCTGGGCCGCAGGAACGTAGTACCATTGCGGAACACGTAGAGGCGGCGGTTGGTGAGGCCAAACCCAATGGGGTTGGTAATGTCGATGTCGGTGAGGTAGATAGAGCCGGCAATAGCGCGGGTTCCCTCCTGCTCCTGGCCTACGAAGTCGGCACGCCGGGGGGCGAAGGAGGTTTGCGGTTTGGGCCGCTGGGTTACTTTGGGAGCGGGCGGCGTGGCCTCGGCCAGCGCTACGGCAAAAGCGGTGGTATCGGCCCAACCTCCATTAGCCGGAATCAGCAGCTTCTCTTTCACAATGCCCTGCTTGATGGCCCATTCCGAAGCGTTTTTCAGGGTAACGAGCGTGCCGCCTTCCTGCACCCAGCGCCGCAGCTTATCCACGGCCGCTTTGTCGAGGCTAGTGTACGAACCACCCACCAGAACTATACTGCTGTAGCGGCCTAATGGCGCCTTCCCGAAGTTGCTCAGCTCAATCTTGCTCAACGGTAGGCCTAGCTGCTGATTAGCCACAAACCACGCTTCCCCTACTTCCGAGGCCGTGGTACCCGTTCCTACCAGAATGGCCGCCTTAGCCTCGGGCACGGTGCGCACATTGTTAGAACCCAGATCAATACCACCCAGGCTGAAGCCAGTGCCCACACCAGTAAACGTTACCTGGTGCTGCCGGCTCAACCGGCTCACGATTTGAAAAACAGAATCGGCGGGGAGCTTTTGGGCCGCCACCGGAATAACCAGGGTGCCATAGCCAAAGTCGATGGGCTGTTTAGCCGTGCCGGCCTTGAAGGGCTTAAAGCTGACTTTGGTGGTGATGCCGGCCCGCTGCAGCGCCACCAGCGTACGGGGAGCATTGTAATCAGACCAAGGCAATAAGTAAGCGTAGCTGCTCTGCCCGCCCTGCACGGTGCCCGCCAGATTTTTAGGCGACGAAACAAGAGCCCCTTGCACTAGGCCTGTGTTCTTTTGTTTCGACACCGCCAGCCCATACGCATGGGCCTGGCTCCAGCCCGTTACGTCATAAAACACGCTGTCGTGGAAGGTGGTCAGCTCCTCGAACAAGGAATTGACGATGCGATACTGCGGCTGGCTGGTGGGCACCACGTAGGCTTTGCCCTGCTTAAACTCCTGCTTATCCAGCGTAACATTTTTGCCCAGCTCGTGCACCTCAATTTTGTGTTGCAGCAGCAGTGCCAAGAATTTGTTGGTCAGGGTTTCGTCCTGGGCATTGCCGAAGACGTAGGCTTTGGTCGGGAACTTGCGGGCGTCGGTGAGAGCTGACGCAAAAAAATCCCGCTGATGACGCAGGTAGAGCTCCTTTTCCTCCACGGCTCCGCGCACGGTGGCTATGCCAGTAGCCACGTGGTTGCGAATGGTAAATGGAAACGTGACTACACCGTTGGTCCCTTCTTGCGCCAACCCGCGGGAGCTGCCGACCTCGAACGTGATGCCCACGCCGCCCTGAAAGTCGGGGTACGTGGAGCCGTAGATGGGCGAGAGGTTATCGAACTGCTCCTTGGTCCAGTAGAGCGAGCCCAAGTCGTCGAGGGCTTTGGCGAAATACTTGGCCATGTGCACGTTCAGCACTTCATAGGTAGCCCGCGGAATCAGGTCGTTCTCGGTGCTGAATGGTTTGGAGGGCTCAAAGTAGTACGTGCCGTTGGTGCCCATCTCGTGAAAGTCAATCATCACGTTGGGGTACCACTCGTGGAAGAAGGCCATCCGGGCCCGGCTTTCGGGTTGGGTCAGCGGAAGCCAGTCGCGGTTCAGATCGGTGTAGAAGTGGTTGGTGCGCCCACCCGGCCAAGCCTCCGTGTGTTCCCGGTCGAGCGGGTCGGTTACGTTGGGCCACGACTTATTCTGATCAAACCAGTGCGAAGCCCGGTCGCGGCCATCGGGGTTTTCCAGGGGGTCGATGGTAATTACGGCTTGCTCCAGCCACTGTTTGGTCTCGGGCGAGGTAGAGGCCGTGAGGTAGTAGGCCAGCAGCAGCGCGGCTTCCGAAGAACTGCTTTCGTTGCCATGCACACCAAAGTTCAGGCTCACTACTACCGGCAGCTTGCGGTAGTCGGGGGCGGCCAGTTTCGGGTCCATTAGGGCCCGCCGTGCCTGCTGCAACCCCGCCAGATTCTGCTGATTTTCCGCAGCCGTGATGGTGGCCACCACCTGCGGGCGCTCCTCAAAGGTGTTCCCCAGCACCCGCAGGCTCACTTTATCCGATACCCGATCAAGCTCCCGCAGGTAGGCCACTATCTGGTCGGTGCGGGTGTAGTGCGAGCCAATGGGGTAACCCAAAAACTGCTCGGGCGTGGGCACGGCGGGGTCAAAGCTGCCGCCGGTAGCCGCCGGGAAGAAATACTTGTTTTGCGCCAGCGCGGGAGCAGCCGAAGCCAGGCTTAGGCTAAGTAGCGCGCCAAAAAAGGTTGATTTCAACATGATAAATGCAGGTCGTAGTCAGAGGAATGCGAGCTACCTAGCCTAGTAGCCGGGGTTTTGCGTCAGGCTGGGGTCGGCCACCAGGTCGTTGAAGGGCAAGGGGAACAGCCAGCGACGTTGGTCAGTAACGCCCAGCACTGCGCCGGCCCGGCCCGTACGCACCAGGTCAAACCAGCGGTCGGCCTCGAAGGCAAACTCCACCCGGCGCTCATTTTCAATCGCCAGCAGCAGTTGCTCGGCGGTAGCGGCGGTGCTGGTGGGCACCCCGGCCCGGCTGCGCACGGCATTCAGATCGGCCAGGGCGGCGGTTAGCTTGCCCTGCTTGGCCCGGGCCTCCGCCCGAATCAGGTACTGCTCCGCCAGCCGCAGCACGTAGCTGGGGTCGTCGCGCTGGGCGGAGCGGCTGTAGAGGTTGCCGTAGGTAACTGGGCTGCCCGCGATGGTCGTGGTAGCAAGCAGGGCCGAGCGGCTCCCGCCCACGGCCGGGTCATTGAGCAAGGCAATGGCCGCCGGTACGGGCTGGAAGTTGAACTGCCCACCCAGGGCGCTCGGGAACCAGTTGTTCCACATGGAGTTGGCGTCGGAGTTGCTGAACGTCAGCTCGAAGATGGACTCCCGGCTCAGGAAAGGAGCCGTGGAAATCGTGCGGTAAGGTGTAACCAAGCTATAGTTGCTGCTGGCAATTACCTGCGTAGCATAGGCCTCGGCCTCAGTCCACTGCTGCCGGTACAGGTGCAGGCGGGCCCGCAGGGCGCGGGCAGTGGTTTGCACGGCGCGGTTACGGGTGGCACCATCGGGCAGTAAGGCTTCGGCCTGCGTTAAGTCGGCCAGCACTTGGTCGTAGGTCTGGGCCTGGGTGCTGCGCCCAATTCCCTGGCCGTTTTCCTTGGTGCGGGTGGGCGTGAGTACCAGCGGCACACCGCCCCAGCCCCGCGCCAGATCGAAGTACACGAGGGCCCGCAGGAAGTAGGCCTCTCCCTGCAGCTGGTTTTTCTCGGCCGTCGTCAGTAGCGGGTCATTCACCCCTGGCACGCCCGCCAGTACATTGTTGGCGCCATTCACGGCTTGGTACATCTGGGTCCAGGCTTCCGTAATGAGCACGTTGTCGGCGCTGAGCTGGTTCTGATCAATCTGCAGAAACTGGTTCAGGGTGCCATTGAAGCGCACATTTTCGCCGGGCAGAAAGCCCAGCACGGGCCAGTTCAGCTGGTAGTAGGCCTGCACCCGGTCGTAGACGCCAATGGTGGCGGAGCGGGCACTGCCGGCATCGGTAATGGCCTTATCGTCGGGCAGCTGCTGCACCGGGGTCGGGTCCAGCAAATCCTGGCACCCGGTCAGGCTTAAGACAGCGGTTGAGAGTTGCGCGGCAAACAGGAGGCGGTATAGGGTCTTTTTCATCGAAGTCAACAGCTTATAGTCCGACCGTCAGGCCCACCTGGAAGGTGCGGGGCTGGGGCACGGTGGCCCAGTCGATGTTTTTGGTATTGCTCACGCCGCTCTGGGAGTTCACCTCCGGGTCGAGGCCGGAGTAGGGCGTGATGGTGAAGAGGTTGGCCGCCTGCACGTACACCCGCAGGCTGCTCAGGCGCGCTTTGGCCGCCACGTCTTTCGGCACGGTGTAGCCCAGGGATAAGGTCCGGAGGCGCAGGAAGGAGCCATCTTCCAGGTACCGGTCGCTCAGGTTCTGCACCACGCCCCCGTAGTTGTTGCTGGCGGGGTTAGTGGTGAGCCGCGGAATATCCGTGATGTCGCCGGGCTTCTGCCAGCGGTCGAGCTGCTCGCGCAGGTAGCCGATGTTGCTCTGGGTGCCGCCGTGCACCAGAAAGAAGCGGTTCATGTTCATGATCTTCGCGCCTTGCTCGAAGTTGAGCGTGAAGCCCAGGTCAAAGCCCCGGTAGCTTACCGAGTTGGTGAGGCCCCCGAAGTAATTGGGCCAGGCATTGCCCACCAGCTTGCGGTCAGCCACCGTGAGCTGGCCGTCGCCGTTCACGTCCTCGTACTGGGCATCCCCATTTTCCGGGTTCACGCCCGTCTGGTGGTAGAGCCAGAAGGAATAGAGTGGTGCACCCTCCTCCAGCCGGAAAATGTCGCGGGAGCCGCTGGTGATGGGCGCGGCCAGCTTTTCAATTTTATTGACGTTGCGGGCTACGTTGAAGGTAGTGCTCCACTGCACCGCGGCCTTGGGCAGCCAGTTAACGGTGGCCTGCAGCTCCAGGCCTTTGTTGCTCACGGCTCCGTAGTTTTCCACCACCGAAGAGAAGCCGGTTTTGCGGGGCACGGGTACGTTCAAGAGCAGTCCCGAGGTATACTTGTCGTAGTAGTTGAACTCGACCAGCACCCGGTTTTGCAGCACGGCGGCGTCTACGCCCACGTTCCACTGCCGGGTACTTTCCCAGCTTAGGTTGGGGTTGGCCAGCTGCAGGGGGGCAGTGCCCGGCAGGTCGAGGTAGTTGGCGCCGCCCTGCACCAGACCGCGGGCCGCAAAGTCGCTGATGCCGGCCTGGTTGCCGGTTTTGCCGATGCTGGCCCGCAGCTTCAGCTCCTGAAACACGTTCAGGTTCTTCACAAACTCCTCTTCGCCCAGGCGCCAGCCCACGCCCACTGCCGGGAAGTAGCCCCAGCGGTTGTCCTGCCCGAAGCGCGAGGACGCATCGGCCCGGAGGCTTACATCAGCGGTGTAGCGCTGCTTGAAGCTGTAAGTGCCCTTGCCGAAGAAAGAGACCAGCCCAGCCTGGGAGCGGGACGACGAGCCCGTTTGGGTGGCCGCCGAGGCGATGCTGGTCAGGTCGTTGCTGGGGAACTGCTGCCCGGCCAAGCTGGTGCGCTGAAAGGTGTTTTTCTGCAGGGTATTGCCCACCAGCGCCTGCAGTGAGTGGTTTTCGCCCAGATCTACGCTATAGTTGAGAGTTTGCTCATTGAGCAGGGTGATATCCCGCGAGAGAAACGACGAGGCCGTACCGCGCGGCTGCCCCGCCAGAATGAGCGTGTTGTTGAAGTTGTTCTCGTACATGTCGTTGAAGTCGATGCTCCAACTACTGCGCAGGGTCAAGTGCTTGCCGAACTGGTACTGCCCGTACACGTTCGAGATGACGCGGGAGCCCACCGCATCGTTGTTCAGGTTGTCAATCAGCGCCTGATGGTTGTCGAAAGAGCCATATTTGGCGTAGCTCCCGTCCGGGTTGTAAATCGGCAGGTTGGTGCGCGGAAACAGGGCCGAGTTGATGACGCCCACCGGGTTGTTGTCGTTACTGCTGACGTTGCGGTGAGTGCGCGTGAGGGCCGTGCTGGTCCCGATGCGCAGTTTATCGGTGACCGAATTGTCGAGGTTTACGCGCAGACTGAACCGCTCAAAATCGGTAGGCCTAGCAATGGACTGCTGCTTGAAGTAGCCGCCCCCAATGTAGAACTGGGTCTTGGCCGACCCACCGGCCGCCGATAGCTCATAGCTCTGCGTTTGGGCCGTGCGGAATACATCGGAGAGCCGGTCGTAGGTTTGCTGTTCCTCAGGCAGGCCCCGCCCACCGGAGGCCACCGAGCGATACGGCAACTGAGCCGGATTGCCACCATCGTTGAGAAACCGCTCATTTTCCAGCGTGGCCAGCTCCTGCCCGGTCACCAACTCGTACTTGTTAGGTGCTTTCGACCAGGCGTGGTAGGTGTTGAAGGTGATGCGCGTCTTGTCGCCGGCTTTGCCCCGCTTCGTGGTAATCAGCACTACTCCGTTGGCCCCGCGTGAGCCATAGATGGCCGTGGCGTTGGCATCCTTCAGAATCTCGATGCTCTCAATATCCTGCGGATTCAGGTCGGCCAGCGGGTTCGATGAAACTTGGTTGCCTAGGCCAGTTGCAATCAGGTTGGTGTTATTGATGAATACGCCATCTACCACGTACAGCGGGTCGTTGCTGGCATTCACGGAGTTGCTGCCCCGGATGCGGATAAAGATGCCCCCGCCCGGCACCCCCGAGTTAGCCGACACCTGCACGCCGGGCGCTTTACCTTGCAGCAGCTGGTCGGGGCTGGCCGCCGGAATGTCCTTCAGCGCCTCGCCATTCACGGAGCTAATGGCACTGGTGAGTGTTTTGCGGTTCTGCTCGCTATAGCCGGTAACAACTACTTCCGAGAGCTGCTTCACATCGGCCCGCAGGGCAACCTGCACCTGCCCGGAGGTAACGTTCAACGTTTGCGCCTGGTAGCCAATGGCGCTAATCAGCAACGTATTATTGCCTTCGGGCAGAGTGAGAGAGAATTGGCCTTTACCATCGGTAGTAGCCCCAACGGTGGTGCCCCGTACAATAATGGTGACGCCTGGCAAGGGGCTGCGGTCGGCGGCGTCGGTGATAGTACCTGTGATGGATTGGCCCGTTGTGGATTGGGCGAAACTCGCCGGGGCAAGCGCAGCTACCACCCCTGGCACCGCCAGTAGAGTAAATAATTTCATATCAGAAAGGAGAAGGAAGTGGAGCCGCGAAACCGCGCTGAGCGATTCGCTCAATTGCTCCTGATGGCGTCAAAAAGCTCGTTTGAGAAGAGCTACGGCAGAAAATACGCCTTCCTTCAAGCCTAAAATGTGTGCACAGGAAGGCCATTCCGTTGAGAGCTTCAACGAAAATTTGGGCACCAAAATGAAGGAAGGACTGACCTCAGCTGGCGGAGTCGCGCACGCCATCCGTCCGGAACGGAGCGGGCGTTATCGACTACCTCCTGGGTCAGGAGTTGGTGTAACAGTCAGGCGCGCTACTACCCTCTGTTACAGGAGCAAGCAAAAAGAATACGAGGGAATCCCTGGTCCTTAGCAGCTCACAGCCCGCATCTGCATACAGACGCTTGAACGCATCATGCTACAACACGCATGCTGTAGGGCGTTGGGCGCGGCGTTTCGGACGGCAAGGCTGGTGAAGGTGCTCACGGCGTTGTTGTTTTTATATGGTCAGGACTTGGCACCGTTCCGGATGTTCCGGGGGTTGTCGGCGGTTCATAGAGCCTGTCTCTCCGCGCCTCTGTATAAAAACAATCCTTTGTGGGTGAAAGAATTGGTATGCCAAATGTACAGGCGCATTTCTGATAAATCCAAATTTTTGTTTTTAGCCCGGAACTTTTTCGCGCAAAAACTCTCAGCCGAAGCGCGGGCAAAACTTGGTGCTGATGCCTGCTTAACTATATTTGCCCGCTTACTCAGGTGGCCTAGCGACCAAAGTAGGCACCCAAAAACCAGCGAGAATCTCTTCTTTTCCCAGTTACATGCTGCCCGTAACGCTGATCGAAAACTGTTGCTGTTGTTGCCGTGCACTACGCTAGCGCCTTGTGATGGTGGCCCTAGGCCACGTTAGTTTTCTTTCCCGCTTTACTTGATTCTGCATGACTGCTACCTCCGCCGGAACCCGGCCGGACTTGGTACGCGGCATCCGCCGCTGGGACTTCGTCGCCCTTATTATCAACATCACCATTGGCGCCGGTATTCTGGGGTTGCCAGCCAAGATTTATGCCCTGGTGGGTGCTTACAGCGTAGTGGCCTACGGCGCCAGTGCGGCCATTGTGGCGCTTATTATCCTGTGTTTCGCCGAAGTCAGCAGCCGGTTTAGCGGGGCGGGCGGGCCATACCTGTATGCTCGGGAAGCGTTTGGGCCACTCGTGGGCTTTGAGGTCGGCTGGCTACTCTGGATTTCGCGGCTGGCCAGCTTTGCGGCGCTCTGCAACTTGTTCGTTGATTATGCCGCGTACTTCTGGCCTACAGTGGGGCATGGCCTAGGGCGGGCGGCGCTAATGGCGGCGCTGGTCAGCAGCCTCACCCTCATCAACCTGGTGGGCGTGCGCACGGCTTCGCTGGTTAACAATCTATTTACAGTCAGCAAGCTGTTGGTTCTGGTTGTCTTCACCAGCGTAGGCCTATTCTACGTCGATTGGCATGCTTTCTCGTTTGCGGTGCCGCCCACCTACACGAGCTTCTCGGGGGCAGTCTTGTTGCTCATTTTTACTTTCTCCGGCTTTGATGTGGCCGCAATTCCCGCTGCCGAGATTCAGCAGCCTCAACGGAACGTGCCCTTCGCCTTGTTCACGGCCATTGCCACAGTAGCCGTGCTGTTTTTGCTGGTGCAGGTGGTGTGCATTGGCACGCTGCCCAACCTGGCCACTTCAGAACGGCCCTTGGCCGATGCCACCCAGCAATTTCTGGGGCCGCTGGGCGCGGCTTTTGTAGCGGCGGCAGCCATGCTTACGGCGCTGGGTACGCTCAATGCCCTTATGCTCACGGGGCCCCGGCTGCTCTTTGCCTTAGCCGAACAAGGCCAGATACCGGCCGTTTTTGGCGCAACGCACCCACGGTTCCGGACGCCACACGTGGCCCTGCTGGTGTCAGCGGGGCTAAAGCTCGTGCTAGCCATATCGGGCACCTTCATCTATGCTCTCACGCTCAGCACCATCATTCGGCTTACCTACTTCGCGCTTACATGCGCGGCCCTGCCGGTGCTGCGCCGACGCTACCCGGCCCAGCCGGCGCCATTTCGGGTGGCCGGTGGCGGGCTGGTTGCCCTGCTTTGCGTAGGCCTGTGCGTGTGGCTTTTAGTCAGCAGTAAAGGCAACGAGGCCCGAGACGTAGCGCTGTTTGCAGCGGGTGGCCTAGGCCTGTACTTCATCTGGAACCGACGTAAACCTGTGCCGTCCTGAGGTCTTCTCTGCTTGGCCGTTTGAGGAATAACGTCCTGGCGAGCGGAGTCGAGACATCTCCCGGGCTGACGTTGTAATGCTAATCCACCGAAGAAGGACGTCATCCTGAGTGCAGCGAAGGATCTTATCACGATAGAACGACTGGCCTAGCACCTCGTGCTGACGGGACAAGATCCTTCGCTGCACTCAGGATGACGTGCTAGATTGATGAGCAAGCATCTCAACGTCAGCCCACGAGATGTCTCAACCAGCTCGACAGGACCGGTAGGAGTCATCGTCTATATTCCTTCCGACGACGTTCCCGATCCAATACTTCTTCCCTCGTACTCTGCTTCTCTACATTCTCACGTTATGCCTCTCTCTTCCCCTATCACGTCGGTGGCCATTCGCACGCCGCAGCGCGTGGCTGAAATCTCTTGGTTCGATGACCTCTGCGGGGGCGATACGCAGTACCTGAGCGTGCTCGATGGGGCCTACCGCAGTTCCTGGGCCCACTGCCGCGACATCACGCTCTCGGCGGAGCGCCTGGGCTATTCCAATATTTTGCTGCCTACTTCCTATACGGTAGGCCAAGACGTCATGACGTTTGCGGCTGGCATTGCACCCCAAACGTCGCGCATCAACCTGCTCACCGCCATCCGTACCGGTGAGATTCACCCGCCCATGCTGGCCCGGGCCCTGGCTTCATTAGACCACATGCTGGAGGGCCGGCTCACCATCAACATCATCAACTCCGACCTACCTGGCCTACGGGAGGTGCCGGAGCTCCGGTACCAGCGGTGCGCCGAGACCATCGAGATTCTACAACAGGCCTGGACGCAGGAGCGCATTGTGCACAAGGGCGAGCTGTACCAGTTTGACATGGCCTCTGACCCCGCCAAGCCCTACCAGCAGAACGGCGGCCCGCTCCTGTACTTTGGAGGCACTTCGGAAGGGGCACGTGCGGTGTGCGCGCAGTACTGCGACATGTTCCTGATGTGGCCCGAAACCGAGGAAATGCTCTACGAAACCATGCAGGACATGAGCGCCCGAGCCGCCCGCCACGGCCGCCAGATCGACTTTGGGCTCCGCATTCACGTGATTGTGCGCGAGACCGAAGATGAGGCCCGCGCCTACGCCCGCAAGCTCATGTCGAAGTTTGACCCCGTGAAAGGGGCCGAAATCAAGAGCCGCGCCCAGGATTCGTGGTCGTTGGGGGTGCACCGCCAAAACCAGCTACGGGAGCACGCCGATATGGAAGGTTTCGTAGAGCCCCTGCTCTGGACCGACATTGGCAAAGCCCGCTCCGGAGCTGGTGGGGCCCTGGTGGGTACGCCCGACCAGATTGTAGAGAAGATCAACCGCTACATGGATATGGGCTTCCGCGCCTTCATCTTCTCCGGCTATCCGCTGCTAGATGAAGCTGACTATTTTGCCCGGTACGTGCTGCCCCGCTTGCCCAACATTTCTATGCCCGATTTTCAAGGCCGGCGCCCCCAGCAGACGCCCGTTACGCCCCTAACTACCGCACCATTGCGCTAATAGCGAGTCACCTAAGGATATGCTTTGCTATTCAATACAGTGACGTATTTGCTTTACATAAACCCTTTAACTGCGCAGATAAGCTGGCTGACGCTTTAAAGACTACCTGAAATTCGTTCAGAGGCTGCGGTGTACTGCAGCCTCTTTCTTTTATAGGCCTACGCAGTAATTACTGCGGTGTGGCTAAGGCGGCGCATTCTGCATGGCGCGGGCAGCTGACCAGGTGGTCGTTGACTAGGCCAGCGGTTTGCAAGATGTTGTAGCACGAGACGGGGCCGGTCATCACGAAACCGCGCCGCTTCAGGTCTTTGCTCATGGCTTCGCTCTGGGGCGTAGAAACGGGTACCGCGTTGGTTTCGCTACGCTGATTATCAAGAGGACGGCCGCCAACGTATTGGTAGAAGAACGGCAGCAAGCCCGCATCGCCGCCCACTTCCTGCCGTAGCCGCAGCCATGCCTGGGCATTCTGCACGGTGGCCTCCAGCTTACGGCGGTTGCGCAGAATGCGCGGGTTCAGCAGCAGCTCACTTATTTCCTCCTCCCCAAACCTCGCCAACCGTTCCGGGTCGAAGCCGGCGAGCAGCTCCCGGAACCCTTCGCGCCGCTTCAATACCACCGGAAAATCGAAGCCCAGCTGAAACGTGTGGAGCACCAGATACTCAAATAGGATACCCGCTTCGGCTACCGGCTCACCCCATTCATAGTCATGAAAATCCCGCATTAGCTCGTTGTGGTGCGCCCAGGGGCAACGGCCATCGGGGGAGGTGGTGGGCAGATTAGGAAGCATCATGTCTATAAGCGTTACTTGATCAGTAAAAGTAGCCCAATCAATTCCAATGCTTACAAAATATTCATATTGCAACTAACATTATTAATATCTTACTTGAAAATCCATACCTTATCAAAGAGAAGTTCCTCTTATTGCCGTGAGTACGTTTTAGTGCAGCTTTTCCCCTCTTTACATAGTTAACCACCCTTATGAAAACAAGCTTTACGCGTCTCCTGCTGCTAGCAGGATGGTTGCCACTTTGTGCACCAGCAGCTCTAGGCCAACAACAAAGCCCTGCCCCAGCAAGGCAAGTAGAGCAGCCAGCATCTCCCCCTACTGCCGCGGAGCTGCTTCAAACACTTCTTGGCATAAAGCAGTCTGCAATAAGTCAGTCTGCCGCCGTTAGTAAACCTGTTAGTGGCGCAAGGTCAGGTTCGGCCGCCACTCTTTCAGGCAAGGGCATCACGGAACAGGCAGCTACTACTGGCCCCGTGAGCCGGGAATGGGCCATTCACTATAATGGCAAGGAGCCCAGTTCCGACGACCTGCCCCAGGCGATGGTAGTGGACGCGAACGGCTTTGCATACGTGACGGGGTATTCCCACTCGTTTGTCACTGGCAACTACGACTGTGCCACGGTGAAGTATTCTCCGAGTGGTCAGCAGATGTGGGTAGCCGTTTACGACGGCCCCGCCCATGGCCTTGATGCAGCCAGTGATGTAGCCGTAGATGCGGCCGGCAACGTGTACATAACGGGCTATTCCTACACCACGCCAAGTAGCCTCGACTACGTTACCATAAAATACTCTCCCAGCGGTCAGCAGCTGTGGTTGGCCACCTACAATGGCCCCGGCGACAAAGGAGACGGCGCTACTAACCTGAAGCTGGATGCCGTCGGCAATGTGTATGTTACGGGCACTACCACTACCAGCAGTGGGCAAGTAAACTACGCTACGGTGAAGTACTCTGCCAGCGGTCAGCAGCAATGGGCGGCTTTCTACGATGGCCCCGCCAACTTAGCCGATCAGCCCGTTGACTTGGCCCTGGATGCCGCCGGCAACGTGTACGTAACCGGCACCTCAGCCAACGGAAGCACCCGTGATGATTATGCTACGGTGAAATACTCGCCCAGCGGCCAGCAACTCTGGGCGGCGCGCTACGATGGTCCCTCTTCTGGCAACGACCAAGCCGTGGAGTTAGCCCTTGATGGCGCGGCCAATGTGTACGTGACGGGCATATCTGACACACCGGTTGGGGGTCAGGAAGACTATGCCACTCTTAAGTATAACAGCAATGGCCAGCAGCTTTGGGTTGCTCGCTTCAATGGTCAGGGCAATGGATCTGACCGCGTAACTGGCCTAGCGGTAGATGCCAATGGCAACGCCTACGTGACCGGCGGCTCAGACTTTCACTACGCCACGCTAAAATACTCTTCCAGCGGCCAGCAACAGTGGCTGGCCACGTATGTAGGCTCAATGTACAGCTCTGATCGGGCCTCTGATATAGCCGTGGACCCCACTGGCAGCGTGTACGTGACGGGCGCCACGTACGGCGGTGGGCCTACGGGCGAGTACGCTACGCTGAAATACTCCCCCGATGGTCAGCAGATTTGGGCGGCCACGTACCCTGAGCCAGCGGGAGGTATTTATAAAGCCACCAACCTAGCCCTCGATGCCAGAAACAATGTGTACGTGACGGGGTACTCCGGCTCTATCATCAAAAGCATCAGCGACTACGCCACCGTCAAGTACATTCAACCCCAGAAAGGCATCATCTACCCAGTGGTGGTGCCCCCATCCCCTATTAGCGTAACGGCACCAGCCAACCAGTGCGGGGCTCGGGTAGAGTTTGAGGCGGTGGCTATTGGGTCGCCGGTTCCTACTATCACCTATGCCACTTCTGCCGGGCCTATTACTTCACCGTACGTTTTTCCCGTGGGCATAACCACTGTTACGGCTACTGCTACCAGCGGTGTAGGCACGAGCAGCGCCACGTTTACCGTCAACGTGACTGACGTGACGCCCCCCACTATTGTAGCCCGCAACCTAACAGTGGCGTTGTTCAACGGTTCGGCTACAATTTCCCCGCTTGATGCCGATGCAGGCAGCACCGATGCGTGCGGTATTGGCCGAATGCAGCTGAGTCAGACCAACTTCAGCTGTGAGAACCTGGGGGTTAATAACCTGACGCTAACCGTCTTCGATGTAAATGGCAATTCAAGTACGGCCCCTATAACGGTAACGGTAATAGGAAACCCACCTGCTCCCCAAATTGCCGTGCAGCCCATTGGCGGTACGTATACTGGCGGAGTACCTACCACCCTCTACCTGGGGTATGGCCCGCAGAGCGTGACCCTCTCAGCCAGTGGCGGAACCAGTTACAGCTGGAGCCCGGCCGCCGGGTTGAGCAACCCAACTAGTGCTACGCCAGTTTTCACGGCTACTGCGCCTGGCACCTATACCTACTCCCTCACCGCTACTGGTGCCTCCGGTTGCCAGGCCACTACCAGCGTGACGCTGACGGTGGTAGATGCGCGCTGCGGCAATGGCAAAAAGAATGACAAGGTGTTGGTTTGCCACAATGGGCAGGAACTCTGCATTGCGGCCAGCGCGGTAGCAGCCCACCTCCAGCACCATTCCGGCGACCAGCTAGGCCACTGCAGTAGCCAGCCCAGCCTGTCGGCGATGACCACGGAGTTGACTGCCTATCCCAATCCTAGCACAGAGCGCGCGGTTGTTTCCTTCCAGGCCACTAGTTCGGGGCAAGCTGAGTTGGTAGTGTACAACGAGGTAGGCCAGCGCGTGACCACACTTTTCAACGGGCAGGTTGAGGCCGGACAGCAGTATGAACTTCCCCTGGACAGCCGTAATCTGCCACGCGGCCTGTATTTGTGCCGTTTGGTGCTCGGCGCTCAAACCAAGCAGGTTCGCCTTTCCGTCGGTAAGTAACCCCTGGTGAGCTGAGCTCATCTCTAGGCCACTAGCCGCGGCTACGTTAGCACCTCCCTCTCCGGAAGGTTTGCCTTAACGTAGCTGCGGGTAGTAGCCTAGCTATTTTCAGTTACAATGTGGGTTGTTAGTCTTTATTGGCACACTAACCATTTCCTTAAACAAAGACTACAAACTTTTAAACGTTTGTTTAAATCACCCGTTTAGCTATAATATACCTCTTACCTTTGGCCCATAAGCCTACTATTTCTCCATGAAAGAAGCCCCTTCCTCCACCCTATCTACTGAAGAGCGCATCCGGGAGGCGGCGCGCCGGGTGTTCTTGGAGAAGGGCTATGATGGCACTACCTCGCGCGACCTGGCCGAAGCTTCGGGGTTGAACGTGGCCATGACCAACTACTATTTCCGGAGCAAGGAGAAGCTGTTTCAGCTTACGTTTCAGGATTTACACCGCCTACAGTTCGCCAAGCTCAACAGCCTCATTCACCTTGATATTCCCTTGCGGGAGAAGATTCTGCGCCTGATTGAGGCCGAGCACGAGCTAGTGGTGGAAAACCCGGATCTACCGCTGTTCATTATGCACGAGATGCGGCGCCACCCCGACCTGTTTACTGAAACGCCTACGGCCTCCTCACCCTACCCTGCTCTGCCCGACTCTCTTTTTGCGCGCCAAGTGAAGGAAGCAGTAGATAGTGGACAGATCAAGCCCATTCAGCCGCTGCAAATTATCATGGTGATTGTCAGCAATGTGCACTATCCGTTTGTGGGCCGGGCATCTATTACGCATTCCCTGCGCATGACTAATGAGGAGCTTATGGAAGTAATCAATCAGCACCAGCAAGTAATCAAGGACATGATACTAGGCTACCTGTTTGGGCCCGAGGTTCAAACCTAAACCCTATTTTTTTATCCATGCTTTAAACAAATGTTTAAAACAACTATTCAATAGCATAAATCAACTGATTGTCAGTCTATTTCCCATTCACCATCCACTCTATCAACGCATGAACAAGCTTCCGATTGGCAAGTGGATATTAACGCTGGTGGCCCTCATGACCATGTGGGGAGCCTACTACGCCGACTGGAATGAAACCCACATTTTCAATCCGCGCTGGCCGGCACACGCCAAGTTTCACAATGCCCAAACCATGCTATTGGGCTCCATCCTGGGCGCCCTGAGCCTGTGGTTTTTGTGGGGCCAGCGGGGCAATAAGCGGGCTACCCTGAAGCTGGCGGCAGTATTCGCGGCGGTGTACTGGCTTGCCCAGGCCGGGGCCCTGCTGTTTCCGGGAACCGCACTGATCGACCCTGAATTTTATCAGCCCAACGACCCGCCCCGCCAATTGTACTTCGACGCGGCCCTGGCCGTGGTGCTGCCCCTGGCCTACTGGCTTGAAACCCGGCGCCTGCGCCGCCTCGCGCACGATGCGCCCTTATAACTCGGACTTTAGTCGCAGCCAGTTGCGCCACTTACACTTCATTCTTTAAGGTTTGTTCAGCTGCTACGGGCTAACGACCTGCTGCACACAAAACAACAGCAGACGGTCATAGGTCAGACTTCTCTTCATTTCTAGGCCACCCGGCGGCCCCTAGAGCTCTGCCACTGCCAGCGCCTGCCTTCTTCTCTTATCCTTCTCCACTTTATCCTTTCTACTGCCATGCAAGATCCCCGCCACGACGAAGACAACCACATCCGGAACCTGGCCGGCCCCGAAGCTCTGCACAAGCTGCAGGAGCTGGCAACCGGCATCTGCATGTTCACCACCTTCACGGAAAACCGTCCGGCGCCCAGCCGCCCGATGGCCCTGCAGGGAGTGGACGAACAGGGCGCTCTGTACTTCTTCAGTGCCGCTTCCTCCGACAAAAATCAGCAGTTGGCCACCGACCCGGCCGTGCAGCTTTACTTCTGCAAGGAAAACGCCTCGGAGTACCTCAGTATTTACGGCCGCGCCACCGTTTCGCGCGACCGGGCTAAGATTGAGCAGTACTGGAACCCCTTCGTGAAAACCTGGTTCCAGGGCGGCCCCGACGACCCCGATCTGACCCTGGTGCGCGTGCAGCCCGAGGTGATTCATTACTGGGACACCAAGCACAACCAGATGGTAGCCCTGCTGAAAATAGCTACCTCCCTGGTAACCGGCAAAACCCTGGACGATGGCGTGGAGGGCGAGCTGAAAGTCTAGGCCACCTGATTAGCCTCCTTCTCCCTTTCCTCATCCTTACTACTGAATTTGTTATGAAACGCATTTCCCTTTTCTACTGGCTCACCACCGGGCTCCTGTCGGTGGCCATGCTCGGCTCAGGGCTGGGCGATGTAGCCCTGGCCGCGCCTATTGTTGAGAACATGCAGCACCTGGGTTTTCCGGTTGCGCTGGTGCCGTTCCTGGGGGTACTGAAAATCCTGGGCGTGCTCACCATTCTGCTGGTTCCGCGCGAGCATCTGCGTGTGGGGGCCTACGCAGGCTTTTTGTTTTACAGCCTGGGCGCCGTGGCCGTGCACGTGGGCGCGCATGACCCGGTGGCCGCCGCTCTGCCGGCCCTGGTGCTGCTGCTCCTAACGGTGGCCTCTTACTGGCTCTGGACGAAACGCCTGGCTCAGCCAACTACCAGCCCCGACACCGCCACCCCAGCCCTTGCCTAGCAGCCTGGCCTTCTGACACCTGACCCAGCAAAACACCCCGCCGCAGCGGCAGTGGCCTAGCCTTCTCTTTTCTCATTTCAACCCGACCTTCCCATGTTTACCATGCAAGAAATGGACGAGCACGTCTCGCACGCCGATCAATTCCAGGACAACAGCCCCGAGCCTGTTACACTGTTAAATACCTTCCATGTGGCCCCCGACCAGGTAGATGAGTTCATAGTTGAATGGGGCAATATCGTGCGGGAGTTTCGGACCCAGCCGGGCCAGATTTCCACCCAGGTGTACCGCGGCATTGCCGGCAGCGGCATGGTTGTGATTCAGGCCGTGTGGGAGAGCGTGGCCCACTACCGAGCGGCCGTTAGCAACCCGGCATTTCAGCAGCGGGTGGCCAACTACCCTTCCAGCACCGTGGCCATGCCCCACCTCTACCGCAAAGTGGCGGTGCCGAACGTGTGCGTGGCTTAGCGGCCGAGCTATTCAACCCATCCTTCATTTTCAACTTATTTTTCCTCTCTATTATGAGCAAGACCATTGTAGTAGCCGGCGCAACCGGTAACCTGGGCGGCCGCATTGTGCAGGCGTTACTTGATCGGGGCGCTTCCGTCCGGGCCATTGTGCGGGCGGAGTCTGACCCCGGAAAAGTAGCCCAGCTAACGCAGCGTGGGGCAGAAGTACTACAGGTAGATATGGCCGATGTTGCGGCCCTGACCGAAGCCTGCACGGGAGCCGACTGCGTGGTATCGGCGGTGGCGGGCCTGCACGATGTTATCGTGGAGGGCCAGCGGGTGCTGCTGCAGGCAGCCGTGGCAGCGGGCGTACCGCGCTTTATTCCTTCAGATTTTTCGAGCGACTTTACCAAGATCCCCCCTGGCCAAAACCGCAACTTCGACCTGCGCCGGGAGTTTAAGACCCACCTCGACGAGGCTCCGATTGCCGCTACTTCCATCCTGAACGGCGGCTTTGGGGAGCTGCTGAACTACGGCATGCCTTTGCTCGATTTCAAGCAGCAGCAAGTAGGGTACTGGGAAGATGCCGACTGGCGCATCGACTTCACCACCATGAATGACACCGCCGCGTTTACCGCCGCCGCTGCCCTCGACGACTCTACTCCGCGCTTGCTGCGCATTGCCAGCTTCCAGATCAGCCCCCGCGAACTGGCTGCAGTGGCTGAAGAAGCTGGGCGCGGCACCTTCAGGCTGGTGCAGCTAGGCAGCCGGGCCGATCTAGCCGGCCACATTCAGCGCGCCCGTGCCGCCAACCCGGCGGGCGAGCAAGAACTCTACGCGAACTGGCAGCAGATGCAGTACATGCTCAGCATGTTTAGCGTGCAAAACGATCCATTGGACAACGGCCGCTACCCCGACGTGCCCTGGACCAGCGCATATGAGGTACTAACCCAGAGCCGGTAACAAACGTAGCCCGGGCGTCTGCTCGTACCCGTTAGCATAGCGCGTCACTTTGGCTGCGTTTGCTATTGGGTACGAGCAGACGCCCGGGCTACGTTTACAATACTGCCCTAGGCCGCTACGGCGACTACCTCCTCTTGAGCCTGCCGGCGGCGACGCAGTACCAGCATCACGGCAAAGGCAACACCGCCTACTACCAGCGCACCACCCACCCACTCCGGCGAAGTGTAGCCCAGGCCGGCAGCAATGGGTAGGCCACCCAGGTAGGCACCCAACGCATTGCCGGTGTTGAAGCCCGACTGACTCAGTGACGACGCCAGCATCTCGGAGCCCTTAGCCGCCCGAATCATCAGCATCTGAATGGGAGCCGCCGTGGAGAAAGCCAAGGCTCCGGTGAGCATAGTGATGAGCACCGTAGACCATTGATGCTGGGCCGCCATCGGAATGGTGAACAAGGCCGCAGCCATAGCCAGCAGTAGCCAAGTGGTAGCCCGCAACGGCGACATTCGGTCGGTGAGCCAACCGCCGAGCATGTTACCCAGGGCCATACCCACGCCCGCCAGCACCATCAGGATAGTCACGGCGTTGTGGCTGAAGCCAGCTACCTCCGTAAACAGCGGCACGATGTAGCTGAACCAGGCGAAAAAGCCGCCGTTGCCCAGAATGGTAATGGCGATAATCATCCAGGGCTCTAAGCGGGTAAAGGCCACAAACTCTTGCCGCAGGTTGGTTTCGCGAGCGGGTAGCTCGGGCAACAGGCGCCGCACGCTCACTACGGTGAGTAGGGCTACCACCACTATCAGCACAAACGGAATGCGCCAGCTGAAGGTGTGGCCTAGATAGGTACCAATTGGTACACCGATGATGTTGGCAATGGTCAGGCCCGCAAACATGATGGACACGGCCTGCGCCTCTTTGCCCGGCTCTGCCAGTCGGCCCGCTACTACGGCACCCACGCCAAAGAACGCCCCGTGCGGAAGCCCCGAGATAAAGCGCGTCAGCAGCATCAACTCATAGCCGGGCGCTATCGCCGACAGCCCGTTGCCGACCGCAAAAATCAGCATGAGCAGGCCTAGAATCTTGCGAGGAGGCAGTTTGCTGGTAAGGGCCACCATCAAAGGGGCACCCACCACCACGCCGAGGGCGTAAGCTGAAATGAGGTGGCCGGCCGTGGGGATGGAAATATGCAGGGCCTTGGCTACGTCGGGCAGAATACCCATCATGACAAATTCGGTCATGCCAATGCCGAATCCTCCCAAGGTGAGAGGAAGTAATACGCGTTTTGAATTCATAGCGGGGAATCCCGTACAAGGGATAGGCCTACAGACAACTAAAACGGCCTTTAGGTTTTAAAAATCTGAAACCAAGTTTTCTACCGTTCAGCCTGTGCGCCGCTGCAATTGTGCTTTTGGTACCAAACCGCCCACGAAGTTGCTCCTGTAGGCCCACAAAAAAACAGTCAATCCAGACAATGTCCGGATTGACTGTTTCGTGCTTGACTAATTGCTGAGTTTTATTTCCGGCGGCCGAAGATGCGGAGCAGGAACAGGAACAGGTTAATAAAGTCGAGGTACAGAGTGAGGGCACCCAGCACGGCGGCTTTACGGTCAGTGTCTTCGTCGCCGAGGCCTACGAAGGCCAGGGCTTTCAGCTTCTGGGTGTCGTAGGCGGTTAGGGCCACGAACAGAATCACGCCAATAAAGGAAGTGATAGTGTAGAGCAGTGAATTCAGCCAGAACAGATTTACCACCGAGGCAATGATGAGTCCTACCAATCCCATAAACAGGATGTTGCCCCAGCGCGATAAATCGGTGCGGGTGAAGTAACCATATAGGCTCATCACGGCAAAGGTGCCACCCGTTACGAAGAAGGTGGAAGCAATAGAATCGGCGGTGAATACCAGGAAGATGATGCCGAGCGTGATGCCATTAAGGGCCGAATACGCTACGAAAGCACCAGTTACCGAGCTTACCGACATTTCAAAGGCACGGGCGGAGATGTAGCCGACCACAAACATTTCCAGCAGCAACAGCGCCCAGAAAACCAGGCGGTTGCCGGCAACTAGCTCTATAATTTCCGGCGATGAGCCTACCAGCATGGCCACGCCACCCGTAAGGGCTAGTGCACCGGCCATCCAGGCGTACACCTGCCGCATAAAGTTAGCTTGTACTTGGGCGGCTTCTTCGGCACTGATATGTATTTCAGGCTGATAAGCTGCTTGCTCTTCAGGGGTAACGTTTTCCATAAACGGAAATAGAGAGTAGGAATGAAAACTAAACAATGCCAAGATACAGGTTCAGTGGTTTCTATATAGCGAAACCCCTACATCAGACTGAAAAATATCTGCGTTTCCTTCTGTTCACCCCCGTTTATCCATGCCCCCCGACCGTCGCCTTTGGCTGATTTATAGTATTATTCTCCTTGACGTGGTTATTGGCGCGGCTATTGGCCCGGTGCTGCCGGAGTTTGTGCGGGGGCTGGCGCGGCCGCAGCTGTGGATGGTGCTGGGCACCGGCATGTTCTTAGGAGTGCAGCTATTTTCGGCCCCGGTGCTGGGGCGCCTCTCCGACGGCTGGGGGCGCAGGCCTATTCTGGTGCTGTCGGCGGTGGGCACGCTGCTGGCTAATGCGCTGCTATTCCCGGTGCGGGCCACGCTGTACTTTGCAAACCGCTTCAGCGACGGCCTGACCAACGGTATGTACGCCACCATTCGCTCGGCCATCACCGATATCTCACCACCGGAACGCCTGTTCCGGAACCTAGGGATTGAGGGCGCTATTATTTCCCTGGGTTTCGTGCTGGGGCCCATGGCTTCCGGCGCCGTACTAACGCTTTGGGAGGTAGAGCCCAGCCAGCAGGTGGCCTACGTGGTAGCGCTGGCCGTAGCGTTGGCCGCCCTGAACGTGGGGCTCAGCTTGCTGCTCCGCGAAACCCATACCCAGCGCACACCCGTGCGCGGCCCTAAGTTGCGCGCCGAACTAAGCCGGGCCATAAACCCACTGACGCTGTGGCAACGGCTGCGGGAGCAGGATACGCCCGACCGAGGCCTGCGCCCCATTGTGCTGATGCAGCTTGTCCTTACGCTGAGCACGGGGTACTACACGTACTTCGTGCCCTTTATTAGCATCGGGGAGCTACACTTGGATGCCCGCGGCATTGCGTACTTCTTTATGTTTTTTGGAGTGCTGAGCGTGGTCATCAACTACTTGTTCTACACCTACCTTGCCGACCGCCTCAACCAGCGCCGCGCTATCTTCTGGCTGGCCGTTTTGGGCGTACCCATTCTAGTGGGGTATGGGCTCGTAGGCCAGTCGGTCACGCGCCTGTACGTGCTCACGGCCCTCGACTGCCTCACGCTTTCCCTGATTCAAGGGCTGCTGGAAGGGTTGCTAGCTCAACGCACCACCGTGGCCGACCGTGGCGAAATATTTGGGCTGAACCAGGCCGTGCAGGGTCTGGCCAGCTTCGTGAGCACGCTAGTGCTGGCAGCGCTATCCATCATAGACTTGCGGCTGCCTTGGCTGTGGTTTGCGGGCTGCCTGGCACTGGTAGCTTGGCAGGCCCGACAACAACTCCGGCAAGCCGAGCCATCGGCGGCACTCGCGGAGAGTTAGCCCTTGCTACTGCACTAGTAGTAATAGATGCGTAGGCCAGTCCAGAAGATGGTGCCGAGAATGCCTAGGATGAAGATGCGTAACCCGTGCTGGCGATCTGTGGGCGCGAAGGCAAATACCTTGTCGCCAGTAGGCAGCTGTTTCTGGTGCTTAAATAAGTGCCAGCCAATGAACACCGCTACAATGCCACCAAGTATTGCCATGAGGTAGCCGGCCAAAATCCAGGTTTTCTGGCTTTCCTCCGGCTTGGCTAGCTCTGCCAGCCGACGCTGACGCAGGAGCTGCACTACATCGGGTGAAACGTCGTGGCCGCGCTGGCGCAGGAGCTGCCGGGCTAGCGTTACGTCGAGGTTGTTCCACTCATCGGGCTTGGCCAGAATTTCCATCAGCTCATCATCTGAGAAGCTATAGAGGTAATGGTCGGTGGGCACGGAGGCCGTCAATGTCTCGTTGGCTTGCTCTTCTGCCAGTCGGGCTGCCTCAAAATTCTCCTGGCGCAGCTTCACCACGAAATAAGTATCGGTGGGGTTAAAGGCAAACGTCACATCAAGCCGGGGCCGGTCGAAGCCGGTTTCGAACTCAATACCGCGCTGGCGCAGAATATCTAACAGGGGTTGCGCTACCTCTAGGGACGGAAAGCGCTGGTAAGAAATAAATTCTGACATCGTATAGCGAAGCTAAGCAGCTGCTACGTTACTACTTTTCTGGTTCCTTTTTCACTGAGGGCACGCAGCCTGCTCCACTGATGTTGCGTATCTTGTGAAAGGAAACTCTGCTTCCCGCCCCTTGCTTATGCTACGTTCTTCTCTTGTACTGCTCGGCCTGCTGTTTGCGGGTGCTACGGCTTCGGCCCAAACCTTACCGTACGTGGCAGCCGGCACGCCTGCTCCCGGCCTAGGCAGCCTCAGCCAGCGTACTTCCTTCAGCCTGAATGCGGGAGCTATGTTTGCCGGGCGCTTTGGCTCGGCCAGCTACATTAGCCCCACCATGGCCTATCAGGTTACCAAGCGCTTCTCGGTGTTTGGTGGTGCCACATTTCTGCGCACTACGCCCGGAGTGGCCTACGGCTACGCTTACCCCGGTACTGAGGTGGGCTACCGGGCTTCGCAACCGGGCTACTATGGCATGAACCGCATGCTCATTCAGGGCTGCGGGCAATATGCGCTGTCGCCCCGGCTGACCCTCACCGGCTCGGCCTGGAAAGACCTGACGCCCGGCGGCTATAACGTAAACCCCTACGCGGGCTTCGGTGGCAATATGGGCTCAGGCGTAAACCTGCGGGCCGACTACCACATCACCGAGAACTTCTCGGTATCGGGTGGCCTACGCATGAGTAACGGCACCTCAGGCTACCCGGGGTACTCACCCATGTATTCGCCGGGCATGCCCTTTGGCTACTAGCACTTCCTAATTTTTTTCTGAGCCACCCGCCATCCTCGATGACGGGTGGTTTGTTGTTTATTTGCCTCCATCTTTTCCTGCTACTCCCCTTCCGCATGGCCGCTGCCCGCTACGTCCGCAACGAACAGCTTTCGACTATCAAGCCTAACTACCCCGGCAACAAGATGATTGGCAGCGAGTACTGCAACGGGGAGGAGCTCTACGAGCCCAATTTTAGCACCGTCATCCGCTGGCAGCTGACCGAGAACCCGCAGAAAGAAGAAAAGAAAGCCGATACCTGGGTGCCGGAAGTGGTAAACTGCACTGCATTTCTACAAAGCCAAGAAGATGGGCTGGTGTGGCTAGGCCACGCCTGCTTTGTGCTGCGCGTGGGTGGCAAAACTATCCTCACCGACCCTGTGCTATTTTCGTCGCTGGGCCTGCGCCGGCGCCACCCCCTGCCCTGCCGCCCCGAAGACCTGGTGAACATCGACTACCTGCTGCTCAGCCACGGCCACCGCGACCACCTCGACGAGCAATCCATTAAGCTGGTGGCGCGCCAGAACCCACAGCTGCAGGCCTTTGGGCCGCTGGGCATGCAGAAGCTGGTGCGCGGTATGGCCCACAGCTTGCCCGTGCAGGAGGCCGGCTGGTGGCAGCAGTTTGACCTGGGCCCCGAGGCACCCTTCGAGCTGTTCTACCTGCCCGCGTCTCACTGGCACCGCCGAGGCCTGTTTGATTTGAACACCGTGCTGTGGGGCAGCTTCCTCATCCGGACGCCCGATGGCCGCACCCTCTTCTTCGCCGGCGACACTTCCATGGCCGACCACTTCGAGCAGATTGAAAAGCAGTTCGGCCCGCTGGATATTGCCCTTATGCCCATCGGGGCCTACAAGCCGGCCTTCATGATGCACATGAGCCACACGAACCCCCACGAGGCCGCCAAAGCGGTAAACCAGCTCCGAGCCGGCCACGTGGTGCCCATGCACTACGGCACCTTCGACCTTTCCGACGAGCCCGCCTCCGAGCCGCTCCGGGAGCTACAGATGGTAGCCAATGGCCAGATGCTACGCGGCGAGCTGCACGCTCCCGCCGTGGGCGAGGTGCTCCGCTGGCAGGACTGGGAGTAGCGTTTACCCGTTGCCAGTTATGAGTCACCGGTTATGGATTCGGTTTCCGGTACTCAAGTGTCGGTTGTTGACGGCTAGTTGGTAGCTTTGGTGTTTACTATTCCTGACTGCCGCCCGGCTTACTGGTCCTAACCCAACTGGCAACCGGCAACTCATTACTGGCAACTCACCCATGTCTCCTACCCTTATTCTGAGCCTGATTGCGGGCTACTTCGTGGTGCTGGTTATCATTGCGCTGCTCACGTCGCGCAAGGCCACCAGCGAATCGTTTTTCATTGCGAACCGCAACGCGCCGTGGTACATGGTGGCGTTTGCCATGATTGGGACTTCACTCTCGGGGGTCACGTTCATTTCTATTCCGGGTATGGTAGCCACGCAGTCGTGGAGCTATATGGCGGTGGTACTGGGCTACATTGTGGGCTACCTGGTTATTGGCACGGTGCTCATGCCCATGTATTACCGGCTGCGGCTGGTGTCTATCTATACCTATCTGGAGCAGCGCTTTGGGTTCTGGAGCTATAAAACGGGTGCTTTCTTCTTCCTGATTTCTCGGGCCGTGGGCGCGGCCTTCCGGCTGTTTCTGGTTGCGGGTGTGCTGCAGCTAGCTGTATTCGACAGCCTGAACGTGCCGTTTGCCGTCACCGTGAGCATCAGCATCCTGCTGATTTACCTCTACACGTTCCGGGGCGGCCTTAAAACCATCCTCTGGACCGACACTTTCCAGACCATGGCTATGCTGGTGTGCGTGGCCGTGAGCATTTACCTGATGGCCGATGAGCTGAACCTGGGCTTTGCCGGGCTCGTGAAAACGGTGAAGGAAAGTGCCATGTCGCAGATCTACTTCTCCGACCCTAAAGACGACAAGTTCTTTTGGAAGCAGTTTGCCTCGGGTGCCTTTATCACCATCGTGATGACTGGCCTAGACCAGGATTTGATGCAGAAGAACCTGAGCTGCCGTAATCTCCAGGATGCCCAGAAGAACATGTTCTGGTTTACCATTGCCATTGTGGTGGTCAATGTATTCTTCCTCTCGCTGGGCGTGCTGCTATATCAGTTTGCCGCTGCCAAGGGTATTACGCTGCCCACTAACCCCGCCACCGGCAAAGTAATCGGCGACAACGTGTTTCCGCTGCTGGCTACTAACCACTTCTCGCTGTTCGCAGGCATCGTGTTCATACTGGGTATTATTGCCGTTACCTACGCCTCCGCCGACTCAGCTCTTACGGCCCTCACCACCTCGTTTTGCGTCGATATGCTCGATATTAAGCAGTATGAGGAGAAAAAGCAGACCCGCGTGCGCCAGCTCACCCACTTTGGCTTCTCGCTGGTGCTCATCGTCATTATCCTGATTTTCCGGGCCATCAACGACCAGAGTGTCATTACGGCCGTGTTCAAAGCCGCTGGCTACACCTACGGGCCGCTGCTAGGCCTCTACTCGTTTGGCCTTTTCACCAGCCGCGGCCTCCACGACCGCCTCGTGCCCTACGTGTGCGTGGCGGCTCCACTGGTAACGTGGTTTATCAATGCCAACTCCAAGGCTTGGTGGGGCTATGAGTTCGGCTTTGAGATTCTGATTCTGAACGGCTTGCTTACGTTTGTGGGCCTGCTAGCAATTTCTCGCGCCCGCGTACCAGAATTGAACCCTGTTGCATAGGGGTTGTTTAGGGAGACGTACCTTTGCATCTAGAATGTGCCGAGCTACTTGGCTTTTCATTCCGACGCAGGAGCAACCCGGGTTAAAGCCGTTGAGCTTATTTCTCCAGATTCCTCCTGCGTCGGAATGACAGGTGAAAGTCTCACGTTGCACCAACGCCTCCAACTACTGCCCTATGAAACATCTTTTCTTCATCTTGTTGCTCGTAGCTTCGGGCGCCGCGGCGCAGGCGCAAACCCAGCAGCCTACTCCTGCTGCTTCTCCAGCTACCACCAAGCAACCTATCGAGTTGAAGGCTGGCCGGATGCAGGCCCAGGCCAAGCCCGCGGCAAACCGCCCCGATGCGCCCCCGCAGTTTCCGGGCGGAGCACAAGGATTGAACACGTTTTTTCAGCAGAACTTAAAGTATCCCGAGGCGGCCAGCGTCAAGCAGGTTAGCGGCAACGTGGTGATGACTTTCACGGTGGAAGCCGACGGACACCTGACCAACCCCACCGTCCTCCAACCCCTCTCCCCGGAGTGCGACACGGAGGCGTTGCGCGTGCTAGGCCAGATGCCCGCCTGGAAACCGGCTACCCGCAAAGGGCAGCCCATTGCTACCCAAGTACGGCTGCCCATCCCCTTCGGCAACTCGGAGAATCTGAAGGTGGAGCAGGGCAAACCGAAATTTGAATAATTGAATTATAAGACATGAGAAGTGAGAGGTAGGAAAGAGGAACCGTTCATCGTCGCCCGAACGACCCTTCCTACCTCTCACTTCTGACTTCTCTAAGAGAATGGCCCGAAGTGGAATGAATACCAGTGGTACAACCCTTGACCCGGATGTACCCAAGAAGAAATTAACTAAGGAAAGCTTTCGGCAGGGACTGCGCATTTTTCGTTTCACGCTTCCCTACCGCACCAAGTTCAGTATTGGCACGGTGCTCCTGACGCTCTCTAGCGCAAGCACTATGGCCTTTCCCTGGCTAATTGGAAAGCTCGCTGATACCGCTAGCGGCCACCCTGTAGTGCTGCCCAATGGTACCGCCGTCACCATCAATCAGATTGCACTGGGCTTTGCGCTGTTGATTCTGCTGCAGGGCATCTTTTCCTTCGGGCGCATCTGGCTGTTTACCCAGGTAAGCGAATTTACAGTGCGCGACATCCGGCAGGCGTTGTACCGCCAGTTTGTGTCGCTGCCCATTCCATACTTCGAGAAAAACCGGGTGGGTGCCATTACTTCGCGCATTACATCCGATGTAGGCATCATTCAAGATTCCTTTTCCCTCACACTGGCGGAGCTGTTTCGGCAAGTGATGACGCTGGTGGCGGGTATTGTGTTCATCATGGTGGTATCGGTGAAGCTCTCGATGTTCATGCTGCTCACTTTCCCGCCTATTGTGGTGTTGGCCATGGTATTCGGAAAAAAAATTCGAGTGCTGGCCAAACTCACGCAGGATGAGCTAGCCAAAACCAACGTCATTGTAGAAGAAACCCTGCAGGGCATCAACACAGTGAAGGCCTTTACCAACGAGCAGTTTGAAACGGTGCGGTATACTTCCTCGCTCACTAAAACGGTGCGGGCGGCCTTACGCAGCAACCTCTACCGCGGTGGCTTCGTGTCGTTCGTTATCATTGGCCTGTTTGGAGGTATTGTGCTGGTATTGTGGCGGGCTGCCACTCTAGTACAGGCCGGCCAGATGACCATCGGCGACCTTACGCAGTTTGCCCTCTACACTATGTTCATTGGGGCATCAGTGGCAGGCCTAGGCGAACTGTATGGAAAGGTGCAGAGCACACTTGGCGCATCGGAGCGTATCTTGGAAATTCTTGATGAGCCTACCGAGCCTACCCACCAGCCTGGCACTACTCCACTCAAAGTGCGCGGCGACATCGACTACCGCCACGTGGCCTTCAGCTACCCCACCCGCCCCGATTTGCCCGTGCTTCAGGATATCAACTTTGGTATTCAGGCCGGGGAGAAAATTGCGCTGGTAGGCCCCTCTGGCGCCGGCAAAAGCACCATTGTGCAGCTGCTGATGCAGTTCTATGAGCTAAGCGGCGGCAAGATCCTCATTGATGGTCGCGACGTGCGCCAGTTCGACCTCACGGAGCTGCGCCGCCACATTGGCATTGTGCCTCAGGAAACGCTGCTGTTCGGGGGCTCTATCAGGGAGAACATTGCCTACGGTAAAATCGACGCTACCGACGCCGAAATCACGGCCGCTGCGCGCAAGGCCAACGCCTGGCAGTTCATCTCTACCTTCCCCGAAGGCCTCGACACGCTGGTAGGTGAGCGGGGTGTAAAGCTCTCGGGTGGCCAGCGCCAGCGCATTGCCATTGCCCGCGCCATCCTGAAAAATCCCGCCATTCTCATCCTCGACGAAGCCACTTCCGCCCTCGACTCGGAGAGCGAAAAGCTGGTGCAGAGCGCCATGGATGAGCTCATGCAGGACCGCACGAGCATCATCATCGCCCACCGCCTCAGCACCATCCGTAAAGTTGATAAGATCCTGGTCATCGATGGAGGCCGCATTGTAGAGCAGGGCTCCCACGATGAGTTGGCCCACAACGAAAACGGCATATACGCTAACCTGCTGAAGCTGCAGTTTGAACTAAGCTAGAGCACGGATTTAGACGGATTCATCGAGTCACACGAATTTTAAAGGAAGGGCGAGGCAATGTGCTTCGCCCTTTTTCGTATACATAAGTGTTATATTGATAGTTAACGCATTCAACAGCTATGGCCATCTTCTCTCACCGCCGTCATCACGTTGTTGGTACGCCGCGGGGTATGACCTGTTACTTCTTTTGCGTATTGCTGTTAGTGCTCTGCTATATGCTGGCTGGCAGATTAAATTCTCCGTTTGCTGATCCATACGTTCGGCTGCCGACAATTTCCTCATCCTTTTGCTATAGAGGTCTAGAACATCCTATTACCATTTCACTTGATGCCAATAATCATATTTTTCTCCAAGCAGACGAAGAGATACAATCATCTTTGATTCGGCAAGTTGCTGAGCAGCACGGTATCTATTTTACTACTACTCAACTAAGTGAACTAGACAAAACACCTTACTTGGGCCACCGAATAGAGGAACTACCCCAATGGCTTTCAACAACTGAGCGAGAGCGGCGCAGCGTTGTTCCCGGCCTATCAAATGTTGAGGATTTAGGAGAATATATAGCTGCTGGCTTGCAGATTACCCGGCAGCAGTTCGGCAGATCTGCTTATCTAGCTCTGCGAGCTGATAAGAGCATTGCAGCCCCTCAGATACAGTCTATGATCCGGCTGTTTCAACAGCATGGCTTCAATCGGATATACCTTATAGTGGAAGAATAAACTAGATCATGCTATGTGTCAGCTTCGTATTATCCGTTACCGCAGCTTGCCGGACGCACCCAAATTGATTTTGGGTCATTGGGGCAGCTTGCTGTTTCTGTTATGTGGACTACTGGTGTCGGCGGCGCCCTTTTCTTATTACACAGCGCCGACATTGCGCCTACCTTCAGCTAGTAGTACATCCGTGTGCACTATGAGAGAAGGGCCAATCCTAACTATCTCTTTCGATGCACAACGCCAGCTTTACGTTTCGACCGAAGAGGTACTGCAAGCTTTCATGCTGGAGCGCGTAGCGGCTCGCCATGGCATTTGCATCACAAGCCGACAACTATGGGAAGCGGCGCATCTGTCCTATGTAGGCCTACCAATAGCTCAATTACCCAATTACTTGGATATGACAGCCAAGCAGCGCTGGGCGGTTCTACAGCGCGGCATTCCAACTTCTGCTACCAACAATGAACTACTAGACTATGTCGAGGCTTTCCAAAACGTGGCGCAACAGCAGTATCAGCGTAAAGGATATGTAGACCTACGGATTGACGCTCAAACTTCTGCCGCTGATGTGCGGGGACTGCTTCACTTACTTCAATCTCTAAATATCAACAGGTACAACCTAAAAGTAGAGCGAGTTTGATTTATCAAGATATGTTGTCCCAACGCTCCATTCCCGCTGAATGAGCGACCTTGCGGGCATGCAGTCCCTCGTGTTCTCCCAAGTAACTATGTCGGCCGATGAGTATGTGGCCGTGAATTTCCGGCTGTGGCGTCAACAGCCCGCCACCCGCCGCAACAACTGGATTCTGATAGCAGCCCTCGTATTGCTCAGCATCAGCTTGCTAGCCCAATTGCAGCAGGATGGGTGGCAGCTCACGTCTTGGTCAGCGCCTTCGCTTTTGGTTGTAGGCCTGTTGTATGCGCTTCTGCGCACGTGGTTTGTGCGTTGGATGCTGCGGCGAGGCTACCAAAAGAACACGGTACTAAAAGAACCCATCGACTTCACCCTGACTGCCGAGGAAATCAAAGGACGAAGTGGCCTAGGACAGTTCTCGGGGAAATTGGCCACTATCAACCGGGCCGTATTGGTGCAGCCTGATTGGCTGCTGCTCTACCCCAACCAGGCCGCCTGCTATTATCTTGATTTGCGGCGGTTACAAGCTCCGGCCACTCTTTCGGCAGTGGAGCAGTTGTTGGCGCAGCACCAGGTCTCGTTGCGCCGCGTGTGAAACCAAAGTATCCAGTGGGCTAAAATACCCTACACCTGCCAACTTTATTAGCAAAATAAACCTAGCCAAGCGGGTGAAAAAGAATAAGGAAGACGCCTTTTGCTTGCTTTTCCCTAGTTTTACCCCCACATCCCATTCTCTTTTTCTTAGTCTTGCTTCTATGATCATCACGAGTAACCTGAAGTCATCGCGCGTGCTGGGCTCTACGCTGCTGGTAAGCGGCCTACTGCTGGCTAGCGCCGCGCAAGCCCAGATTTCTACTCCCGCCGCCAGCCCTAAAAGCACCGTGCAGCAGCGCGTAGGACTCACCGACGTTACCATCACCTACTCGCGCCCCGGTGTGAAAGGCCGCCCGGTTTTCGGCGACTCTACCACCAAAGCCATTGTGCCTTTTGGTCAGCGCTGGCGCACGGGTGCCAACAATACCACCAGCATCAAATTCTCGGATGACGTGACGGTGGAAGGCAAAAAAGTACCGGCCGGCGAGTACGGTCTCTATACCATTCCCGGCAAGACCTCCTGGGTTGTGGTGCTCAACAAAAGCACCAAGCAGGGTGCCGATGTGAAGGGCTTTAAAGATGCCGACGACGTAGCCCGCTTCACGGTGAAGCCTTACGCTCTGGCTAACAAGGTGGAAACCTTCACCATTGAGTTCTCCGACATTACGCCTGCTACCGCCAACGTGGAAATCCTGTGGGATAAGACCGGTGCTAAGTTCAAGGTGATGTCTGATGTGGATTCCAAAGTAATGGCCCAGATCGACGAGAAAGTCATCAAAAACAGCAGCGCTAGTGCCAACGACATGGCTGCTGCGGCCGTGTACTACTACGACAACAACAAGGACCTGAAGCAGGCTCTGACCTGGATTCAGAAGGCTAACGAGAAAGACCCCAAGTTCTGGAACGTGCACACGGAGGCCAAAATCCGCATGAAAATGAAGGATTACAAAGGCACCGTAACGGCCGCCGAGCAGTCGAAGAAACTTGCCGCCGAAGCTAAAAACACCGACTACGTAAAGCTGAACGACGGCATCATCGCCGACGCTAAGAAAGCCGGCAAGCTGTAAGCAAACTGGCCTAGGCCACTAAGCCTACAAAAGCACGTCATCCTGACGAAGGAATGATCTTATTACGTTAGCACGAACAGGCTCTGGTCAGTTGTCCCAGCGTGCAAAGATCCTTCCTTCGTCAGGATGACGTGCTTTTGCGTGCAGGGTTCAGCGTTTTTTTAAGCAGCTTTCTCTCGCTTTGCTGGCATCAAAACGCTGCCCAGCATGACGAGCACACACCCGATGATATTGAACCACAGGTAGCCAATTTCGGTGCGCCAGTAAAGTAGCAACACGGCAATCTGCGCAACGATGGCCGACCAGAAAACGGCGCGGCCATCTACACGCTTCAGGAAGAAGGCTACCACAAATATCCCTAGCATCGTACCGTAGAACAGGGAGCCCAGGATGTTCACGGCCTGAATGAGATTCTCCAGCTGCGCCGCAAACGTGGCGAAACCAATACCTAGCACGCCCCACCCCACGGCGGCCCAGCGGGAGGCTCGCACGTAGTGGCGTTCCGTCAGGCCGGGCTTAACGGGCTGATACAAGTCGATGATAGTAGTAGAGGCCAGAGCATTGAGGCCGCCCGCCGCGCTGCTCATGGCCGCCGATAATACCACCGCAATCAGCAGGCCTACGAAGCCGTGGGGCATATACTTCAGTACAAACGTGAGGAACACGTAGTCGGTGTCTTTGGCCTCGGCGGTAGGGACGGCGCGTTTGAGCAGTTTCTGGGTTTCTACGCGTAGGCCACTGCTGGCGGCATCGGTGGT
This sequence comes from Hymenobacter wooponensis, assembly GCF_004745865.1. Classification (GTDB taxonomy): domain Bacteria; phylum Bacteroidota; class Bacteroidia; order Cytophagales; family Hymenobacteraceae; genus Hymenobacter; species Hymenobacter wooponensis. The sequence goes on from NZ_SRKZ01000001.1 coordinate 786,620, forward strand.
TTGCAGACGGGTTTGGGAAGCGGCTACTCGTTCTTCATCGCCGGCCCGCAACGCTTCTACCAAGCCTTGGGTAGCTTCGCGGCGCGCTTCAAACAGCGTAGCATGCTGTTGCTCCAGCAATCGGAGCGTGTCGCCGCGCTGGGCTTGCCGAGCCACCTGCTCGCGCACGGGGCGGTTGAAAGTCAGCGGCGGAGCGTTGAATTGATAAAATACGAACAGCAGCACGCCAATCAGCAAAATCCCGAATTGCATGGGCACCTTCACGAGGCCATTCATTAACAGGCCTAAGCGGCTTTCCGTGATGCTGCGCCCGGTTAGGTAGCGCTGCACCTGGCTCTGGTCGGTGCCGAAGTACGACAGGGCGAGGAACAGGCCGCCTGTCATGCCCGACCAAAAGCTGTAGCGCTCCTTGAAGTCGAAGTGAAAGTCTACTAAGTTTAGCTTGCCCCGGTGGCCTGCCACTTGCAGGGCATCGGTGAAGCCAATATCGGCGGGCAGATAATGCACTAGTAAGTAGCCCGCCACCACCATACCCGTGAAGATGACGGCCACTTGCCACTGCTGCGTAACGGCTACGGCGCGCGTCCCGCCCGCTACTGTGTAGCTAATCATTAGCCCGCCAATCAGCCACACCGTAATGTGCACGTTCCAACCCAGAATGGCCGACAGCACCAGCGCCGGCGCATACAGTGACAAACCGTTGCTGAGCCCCCGCTGCACCAGAAATAAGGCCGCCGCCAGCGTGCGGGTGCGCCTATCAAAGCGGCCTTCTAGGTACTCGTAAGCGGTGAATACGCGCAGGCGGTGGTAGATGGGCACCGCGAAAACGGCAATCAGCACCATGGCCACGGGCAGGCCAAAGTAGAACTGAATGAAGCGCATGCCGTCGTCGTAGGCCTGCCCCGGTGTGCTCAGGAAGGTGATGGCCGAGGCCTGGGTGGCAATGATGCTCAACCCAATGCCCCACCAGCGGGCCTGTCGGTCGCCGAGCAGGTAGCTGTCCATGGTTTGCTGGCCGCGGGTGCGCCAGGTGCCGTAGCCCACAATAAACGCCAGTGTGCTGCCCAGCACCAGCCAATCCAGCAGACTCATGCAAACAGCCGGGTGAGGTAGGTGAAGAACGCTACTTCGGCGGCCAAGGCTCCCAACACCAGCCAGTACCACGCCCGCCACGAGGGCAGCAACGGTGGCGCCGGCTCAGCGGTTGAGCTTACACTTTCGGGAGACTGGGTGGGGTGGTCAGGCACAAATGGGCGGGTTGGGGTACGCAAGAGGCAACAAATACGCCGCTAAGTTGCATCAGGGGCTGCAGAAACCAACTCGCGTCGTAAGCTTGGCTGCAGCCACCACGTCCCAATTTCAACGAGGCAAGTAAGCACTACTGCCAAATAAACAGCCGCCACCACGTCGCTGAGCCAGTGCAGTTCCAGAACCACTCGCCCTACCCCCACCATCCCAATCACGCCAAGCAGCCAGGGCCGCAGCTTCGGGAACCGTAGAGCCAGCGGCAACAGCATACCCGCTACGGTGGCGGTATGCCCCGACGGAAAGGCGTCGTACTGCCCTAACGGCTGCCAGAACGCAGCGTCGGGGGCGGTGTGCAGCCACAGCACCTCGGGCCGCGGCCGGTTGAAATACATCTTCAAGATATTGCCCAAGGCCTCACTTCCTACCCAGGTCAGCAACATCACCAGCCAGATGGTAGCGTGCTGCCAGCGTAACAACCACGACCCCAGAAACAGCAGGGGCAACAGCAGCCAAACCCACGGCAGGCCTAGCGGGCCGGAAACGTGCGACGCGAACCACAAATAATCTGTGCCCTTCATCACGCCTTCAAAGACACCTCTTACTGGCTGCTTGTTGTGCATTAACAACGCCACCGGCTTATCTAGCAATGAAATACAGAGCAATATGAGCGGCACTAGGAGTAACGTAGCAAACAGTAGCAGCCGTAAGTAATAGCGCATAGATATAGAAAACAGGTTACTGCTTGGTCTCAAACCCGCACGTCATCTTTCACTTCCTTTAGAAAGGCGTGCGGGCCTGAGACAGTATAGTTACTATTAACAACCTATTTCCCCAACGACACCATATTGGTGAGCAGGCGGTAAGCGCCGGGTACGCCGGCCGGTAGCTCCCGGAACAGGGATAGGCCTGTGTAGATGTAGTGCCCCTTACCGTAATCAGCCACAAGGATGGCGCTTTCCTTGGCCGATTCGTTGGGGTCGTGGGAGCTAAGAACGGTTTGGTACTTGGCATCCCATTGGGAGGGGTAGTAGAGGCCCTGCTCCTGCACCCAGCCTTCAAAATCCTTGGCGGTAATTTTATTGGGCGAGTTCAGTAGCGGCTGCTTGGAGTTGAGGAAGGTAACGGCGGCATTCTCAACGGTCACCCGGTCGGCAGACAGCGTGAGCGGGTACGGCCCAATCTGGGGCATCACGGTGCCGCGGTTCACCACATATTGCACCACCATGTTGCCGCCGTTTTCCACGTAGCGCAGCAGCGTGGGCTGCAGGGTTTTGAGGCGGTCGAGAGTGTTGTAGGCCCGCACGCCCAGCACCACGGCATCGAAGCGGCGCAGGTTCTGGTCGGTGATGTCCTCGGGCTTGAGCAGGGTTACATTGTAGCCGATCTGGCGCAGGGCGTCGGGCACCTCGTCGCCGGCGCCCATGAGGTAGCCAATTTCCTGGCCCTTGCGCTTGAGGTCCAGCTTTACGAGCGGGGCCACGGCTTCGGGAAAGAGAATCTGGGTCGGGATGTGGTTGTACGCGATGGCCTGGTAGCCGCGCGAGTACTGCTGACCTTCCACGGTAGCTACGGCCCGTAGCTCGGTTTTGCCTTCTGCTGCGCCCGCGCCGGGCTGCACCCGGAACTGTACGGTCTGCTCGGCATCTTTGCTGGATATATCGAAGTTGAAGCTGGCCGGCTCGGCTTTCCAGCCCGTCGGCAGAGTAAGTGCCACGCTTCCCTTCACACTGGCTTTCCCAGCGCGTAAGGTTACCGGAATGGTTTTAGGTGAATCGTCAGCGAAGACGTAAGCGCGGCCGCCGATGTTCACGGCTACGGGGGGCACTACAGCCAAGGGGCGGTACTTCTCTCCTTCTACTGGGTCAGTGCTTTTGTATTGAACGGGAACACTATAGAACAACGGAGTACCCAACACGTTTACCTGCAAGCCTATGTAAGCAGAAGCTGGATTCTCAGGCAAGCCAATAAGGTTTTGCTGGTTGACCAGCAACATGGCATTACGTTCTTGTACTTGTTTCCCTCCGCCACCATCCGGCAAGTGCTGGGCAGGTACAGTAGCTACGCCCGGAACTTGCGCTGTTCGTAGCTCACCTCCCGCCGCGAGCAGCAACTCGCTGGGCACCCGGTACATTCCAACAGTGCCTGCTTCTCGAAGCCAGTACGGCTGCGACGTTGAAAGCTGCGCTGCAAATCGGAGGGGCAGGCGCAAGGAAAGCGTCTTCTCATTACTTAAAGTGGTGTTCAACGTAGTATCACGCCCGAACCCGAGGGCTCCGGCTCCTCGCACAGTTACGGGCACTGCCGAGCGGTTGAGCACATCAAGGCGGGCTGCTACGGCCTGACCAGGGGCAATCGTAGGCTCAGGCAAAGTAGCCTCCATGTACAGGCCTAGACTAGCCCGAATAAGCTCTTCAATCTGTTCCTGCTTGGTTTTGATCCAGTGATACTCCGGCGTCAGCCAAAATCCTCCGGTACCTCCTAGTGCTTTGGCTTGGTAGTCAAGCTTCAGAATTCCTTCCCGCACCTTCAGCAACCCGGCCACGCTGGCGCTCGGGTTGCTGGGGTCGTACTTCCGGATAACCTCGTCTATCAGCTTGCCTACGGCCGCCCCATTGAGCACGCGGTTCCAGCTCATGTCAATGCCTTCGAAAGGGTCTGCCTTGGGCTTGTCGCCTTTCACATATTGCAGGTATTCTAGCGCCTCGCCCCGCGTTGCCGATGAGCCGAAGCCCTGGCTTTTATGTTGGGAGCGGCTGCGGGCGGCAATTTCGCCGTAGCTCTGGCCTAGCAGCGGGTTATAAACGCCAGCATCTAGCTTCAGATACCCGTCCATGTTTTCGCCGGGCTTCACGAAGAAGCTGCCGGTGTTCCAGAGCAGGCGCTTGGGCTGCCAGGGCTGCACGTATTTCAGCTGCTCAGGGAAGCGCTTGGGGTCTCCGGCGGCATCAAAGGCCTCAGCGGCCAAGATGGCACTGGCCTGGTGGTGGCCGTGGCCGGCGCGGGCGTCGGGCGGAAAGCGGGTAATGAGCACATCGGGCCGACGCTGCCGGATCACCCACACCATATCGGCCAGCACTTGCTCCTTGTCCCAGATGGTGAAGGTTTCCTCGGAAGTTTTCGAGAAGCCGAAGTCATTGGCACGAGTGAAGAACTGGCGGCCCCCATCAGTGCGGCGGGCCGCCAGCAGTTCCTGCGTGCGGATAACGCCCAACTGTTCGCGTAGCTCCGGGCCGATGAGATTCTGGCCACCGTCGCCGCGGGTGCAGCTGAGGTAGCCAGTTTCTAGGAGGCGGCCGTTGGCCATGTAGGCAATCAGGCGGGTATTCTCATCGTCGGGGTGGGCGGCCATGTACAGCACCGAGCCCAGCACATTGAGCTTCTTGAGGCCCAGCAAAATTTCCGAGGACGAATAAGTTTTAGGAGCCTGAGCAGCGGCTTTATCAACGAATAGAGAGCCCTGAGTGAGGAGCAATGCCCAAAAGGCCGCACGAAAGGAGCGAATACGCATGGAGGAACGTCAGGAGTAATAGCAGGACGGTAAAGATACAGGCCTAGCCGGGAGGTTGCAGAACCACCGAAGCGCCAAACTGTTCTAGGCCACTTCTGGCCACACATGTACCCGCACAATAGGAGTTGCCCAGGCTCGGGAGTAGGCCACTCAACCGAAGCGCAGTATGCTGATTATGACTTTACAAGAGCAGCATCAGCGTTTCATAGCATAAGTCACTCACAGGCTAAGGTGAACTAGGCTCCTACTGCGGTGAGGAACGGGCAGTAACCTCTTCTCCTTTCCGGAGGCATCCCTAGTCTCTTTCTAGTCGTTAACCTGTATGTACCTGCTTTCCGCCACCTTTCCTGCCTGCCTATGCTGCTAGACACCCGACTTCCCATTCGCTATATCTTCCGAGATATCCTGCCGGATCTTATCCGGGTGTTTATCATATCCGTGATATTCCAGCTGCTGAAGCAATTTTTGGCACAGGACATTCCGCTGATACCTCTGCAACTACCCACGGTACTTGGTGGGTCAATCTCGCTGCTCCTGGCATTCAAAATCAGCCAGTCGTACGACCGGTGGTGGGAAGCGCGCAAAGTGTGGGGTGCTATTACTAATGATTCGCGCACACTGGTGCTGCAAGCCCGCACCTTTGTGGCGGATACGGCTTCGCTCCCGCCCGCCCTTTCCATTCAGGCCCTGGCCTACCGTCAGATAGCCTGGTGCTACAGCCTAGGCCAGTCGTTGCGGGGGCTAGACCCGATGGAGTCGCTGGGGCAATTCCTTTCGGCGCACGAACTGGCCTACCTTCAGCAGCATAGCAACAAGCCCTTAGCGCTGCTAGACCTGCACGCTGCCCAAATTAAAGAGCTCTACCAGCAAGACGCCATCAACAGCTTCCAGCAGGTGCAGCTTGATGCCACCCAAGTACGCCTCTGCGATGCTATGGGCCGCGCGGAACGCATCAACAGCACGATATTTCCTACCAGTTACCGGCTGATGGTGTATTTGTTTATCTACCTGTTCCTCATTACTCTATCGCTAGGCCTGGTTGAAACAATTGGGCGCTGGGAGGTGCCGCTGCTGCTGGGCATTGCCACCACCTATTTCCTGCTTGAGCGCACGGCCCGCTACCTGCAAGACCCGTTCAACAATCGCCCAACTGATACCCCCGTCACAACGATTGCCCGCAACATCGAAATCAACCTTAAGCAGCTACTCGGAGATACCGATGTGCCCACTCCCCTCCCCGCTGAAGCCTACTACCGTATGTAATCTGCGGGTTAAATGAAAAACGAATTGGCTCCTAGGCCACTATGCGGGCTATCAAGAGTTCCTTGCTAATGCACTGGGTTCCGTTGAACGCCAGAACGGCCGGGGAAAGACGTCTGGTGCGTCTCTCCCCGGCCGTTTATTGACTGCTTAAACCACTATCTAAGACATCTTAGGTGAGTCATCTACCCATTGCGAGTCGGCGCTGAGGTCGTAGATTTTTTGGATGTCGTGCAGAATGTGCTCGAAGTCTAGGTTCAGATCTTTCAGCAAGCCGGTTTGCAAATCAAACACCCAGCCGTGCACGGTTGGGTAGCCTTTCTGCAGGTACATCTGCTGTACTACAGCCGTTTTGGCCACGTTCACGCACTGCTCCTGCACATTCAGCTCTACCAAGCGGTTGTAGCGCGCGGTAGTATCCTCAATGGCATCCAGTTCCGTGTGATGCAGCCGGTACACGTCGCGGATATTGCGCAGCCATGGGTTTAGCAGCCCCAAATCTTTGGCCTGCATAGCATGCTTTACGCCGCCGCACCCGTAATGTCCGCACACCACAATGTGCTTGACGTTGAGGTACCGCACTGCATACTCAATCACCGACATGGCGTTGAGGTCAATATTATTAACCAAGTTGGCGATGTTGCGATGCACGAACACTTCTCCTGGCTTCACGCCCATCAGGTCTTCCGCCGTTACGCGGCTGTCGCTGCACCCGATGTACAGATAATCAGGCTTCTGATCAGATATTAAGGCCTCCAGAAAGGCGGGGTTGCTCGCGGTATGCGTTTCTACCCATTGGCGGTTATTGTTGAAGATATCATCATAAGTGGGCATACGGCGGGGCTGTTAAAAAGTGAAAGATGAACGCGGTACCAGTTACTCAGAGCCGCCTTATAGGCAGCCCCCGAACTGCTAACAACTGTGGTTAGTACGCGCAATATACCCGATGAGATATTAGACCACTCCATGGCAAAACGGGTAGCGGCCGGTGGCCTAGCGCCATTTGCCCCAAGTACTACTGTCGCAGTGGGCTCAGATATAAACTGGTGGCCGTATGCGTCTGAAGAAGCCTAGCCCACGTCTGTACCTTCGCACCTTTATCTGCCCTGAAATTTATAGCCTGACTTCACGCGCCTTCGTATAGGCCGTTTTACGAAATACGTCCGCGTTCCTTTCCGCATGTCCTTTCCCCTTCCCTCTCAGTTGCGCCTTCTGGCTCTAGGCCTGTTGCTGCCCACTCTTTCCTTGGCTCAGACCCCAGCGCCTGCCCCAGCGGCCCCCGCACCCATCACTACACCTCAATGGTATCTGCTTGATCCGAAGCTGGACGGGGTGATGGGCGTGAGTGCTACCCGGGCTTATTCGGAGCTGCTGCAAGGCCGGGCTTCTACCACCGTCACCGTGGCTATTATTGATGCCGGCATTGATACGGCTCACGTGGATCTGAAGCGCATGCTCTGGCACAACCCCAAGGAGATAGCCGGCAACGGCAAGGATGATGACCAGAACGGTTACGTGGATGATGCTTACGGTTGGAGCTTCCTGGGTGGCCCCGACGGCCGCAACGTGGATATCGACACCTACGAGGACACCCGTATGCTGGCCCGACTCCAACCGCGCTTCAAGGGCAAAACCCGCACTACCGTGCCCGCCGCCCAACGCGCCGACTACGACCTCTACGTGAAAGTGAACAAGAGCTATAATGATAAGCTCAAGGAAAATACTCAGCGTCTGAAGGAGATTGAACAGGCCTACACGGAGAATCAGCAGGGAGTGGCGGCCGTAAAGCAAGCGCTCAACGTGCCCGCGCTGGATACAGCCACGCTGCATCACCCTCCCACCACCGACCCTGAACTGCTGGCCGTTACCCAGGGCCTCTACCAAAACTTGTTGCAAGCTGGCTACCCCTCATTGGAAGCTGTACTGGAGGAAATTAAGGAAGCCTTAAACGATACTAAAAATCAGCTTAACTATAGTCTCAACCTCAAGTTCGACCCGCGTGGGGTGGTGAAGGACAACCCCAACGACGTGAAGGAGCGCCGTTATGGCAACCACGATCTTTATGGCCCCGAGCCCAGCCACGGCACCCACGTGGCTGGCATCATCGGTGCCGACCGCGATAATGGCCTAGGAATTCTAGGCCTAGCCTCCAACGTGCGCCTGATGGCAGTGCGCGCCGTGCCCAATGGGGATGAGCGCGACAAGGACGTGGCCAATGCCATTCGGTACGCCGTAGACAACGGCGCTAGCATCATCAACATGAGCTTTGGCAAGTATTACTCACCGCAGCGGGCGGCAGTAGAAGAAGCCATCCGTTACGCTGGCTCTAAAGGCGTGCTGCTGGTCCATTCCGCCGGTAATGAAAGCAAAAACCTCGATCAGGAAATGCAGTACCCCTCCCCTGTATTCCAGAACGGGCAGCGCATTCCGAACATGATAACTGTGGGGGCCTCCGCCCGCACCAATGATGCCGACTTAACAGCTGAATTTTCCAACTATGGCCGCCACGCCGTAGATGTTTTTGCGCCCGGCAACCAGATTTACTCTACTGTTCCGGGCAGCAAATACGCCAACAAGAGCGGAACTAGTATGGCTGCTCCCGTAGTAACCGGCATAGCAGCAGTGCTTAAATCGTACTTCCCTTCTCTAACTTCAACCCAGCTCAAGCGCATCATCCTGCAGTCAGCAGAGCCCGTACACACGCAAGTACATCAACCCGGTACTAAGAAGCTGGTTGACTTCCGAGAACTATCAGAAACGGGCGGCGTGGTAAACCTTTATCGGGCCGTGGAGCTAGCCCGCCAGCAAACGGCACAGTAATAAACACAATACTTCTAATGCAAAAGCCGACTTTCCTGAGAAAGTCGGCTTTTGCATTAGAAGTAGATTCATCTCAACTCTAACCCCTGTGATTACTTAGAATTAAAGCTTGTTGATTGGTAAAAATATGATCTGTGAGCTGCTTTTAATTGAACTATGCTTATAATTTTTATAAGTTAATTAACCTCATGCGCAATTGCATTTTATTATTTTTATTCAAAATAAAATGCGAATAGCCATATTTTTTATAATTTTATGCCATCAAATTCCGATAGCTATGAAACAGTTATACAAACACTTGCGAGTCCTATTTCTTTCAATGGCGCTCGGTGGAGCAGTCACAACTTCCACGCAAGCTCAAACGAAGGTTCCCCCCAAGATTGATGGTACCATCAGTTACTCTAGTGAAACTGCTACGGAGTACGGTTCCAAAGGAGAAAACTGGGTAGAAAGTGGCGTACTGGCATTAGGTGGCACTCGCTGGTTTCTCTCCTTTGATGATACTTATCTCTATATAGGAGTGGAAGGTGTTGCCGCAGAGGTTCCGGCAGTACTCTACTTCAACACAAAGGCTAGCGCTGGCATCACATCGGGTATTGAAGGAAGTAGCGTTACACTTCCATTTGCAGCTGACGTAGCTGTAACCGTTGGCACCAATGCAACAAGCAGCTTAGTACAGTTTGCTGAATCAACGGGTAAAGGTTTTGAGTGGCGCCCATCTGTCTTGCCTGCTCCTACTGCATCAGATGTGTTATCATTGGCTAATAGCAGAGAGATTCGCATTCCTTGGTCAAGCTTTAATACTGGCACCAAACCCTCTACATTCGAATGGCTAGCCTACCTGCAGACTGCCATTAATAATCCGGCTCCAGTAATCAACAAAACCGAGACGGATTATGCCTACTACTACAATGTGTTTACGCCGTCAAACGCACCAACTTTTGGGCGGTTAAGCTATACAGCTTCTCCAACTGCTACTACCACTCCCGGCGGCACGTTCTTTAATTACGCCGTTAATACGGGAAAGAAAGAGGTTACGCTTGCGGGCAATCTCACGGTGAACGGCACCCTCTACGTGAGAAACACCACCATTAATACGGGAAACAACACCGTTATACTTGATCAGTACGCTATCCTCGACGAGGAAGAGAACGATAAGACGAATAGCAATGCCAATGGCTACATATCGGGTAAAGTTGCTATGACGACGACCTTAGACAAGGATGGTCTATACAGCTTCGGGAATATGGGTTTGCTGTTGGACTTAAAAGCTGGTAGTAGCAGCACTCGTTTTCCCGGAAGCACGGTTGTTACTCGTTTAACAGGGCAAACCTACACGGGCACTACTGGTAACACTACCGTCAGCAGATTTTTCTTTGTGAAGCCTAGCACTGTTGAGAGCAACGACCTTGATGTAGTTATGACGCTTCATTACGCCGAGCCGGAGAAGAATACAATTGCTGAAGGACAACTTTCCTTTTTCAAATCAACTCTCCCGCCTACCATCAGCTTGGCGGGTGTAGGGTTTGCTGAAGAAGGCCGTGACAGAACGGGCCTTAACGCTGGCAACAACACGGTTAGACTAAGTGGTGTTGAATTACAGGGAGTTTGGACTTTGGCTGCCAAGGGTAGACCTCTGCCGGTAGAACTGACCCAGTTTACTGGTCAGGCTGAAGAAAAGGCGGTGCGTTTACGGTGGGCCACGGCTGTTGAGCTAAACAATAAAGGCTTTGAGGTGCAGCGCCAATTGCCCAATAGCAAGTGGCAGGCCTTGGGCTTTGTTAAAGGCAAAGGCTCTTCCGACCGTACTTCATCCTATGAATACCTCGACCACTCTGCCGGAGCCGGTATGCAGTACTATCGCCTAGCGCAAACAGACCTTGATGGCAAAGTGACTTATTCAGCGGTGGTACCTGTAAAGGTAGGCGACCAAGCCGCCGCACAGTTTGCAGTATACCCTTCGCCGGCTACAACTTCACTGTCAATAAGTGGCCTACAGAATGGGAAGCATTCCGTTGATATTTATAACGCCAAAGGGCAACGTGTAGCAACGCAACAGCTCTCCGAAGCACAAGCAACTGTAGCCATAAGCCATTTGCCAGCGGGCATTTATACTCTGCGGGTGGTAGGTGATGGCCCAATAGCCAAGACTAGCCGGTTCGTGAAGGAATAACCCCTTACTACCAAGCCGAACTTACGCCTCCCGGCGCTGCAGTCTGCGGCGCCGGGATTTTTATATATCCCACCCTCTAAGCCATTGAGCACTACTAGTTGCCGCTCCGCAAGACTAGTGAGCCTTCAGTTGCTCTTCACTTTCTCTCACCAACTTCACCTATTCGCATTCTACCTTTGAGGTATGGCTCTGCAACTCTCCGCTCTCTATATCTACCCCGTAAAGTCTTTAGGCGGTATTCGCCTCACCGAAGCACACATCGATACCCGCGGCCTGCGCCACGACCGGCGCTGGCTGATTGTGAATGAGCGCAATCAGTTCATGACGCAGCGCCAGACGGCTGCCATGGCCCACCTGAAAGTAGAGCCCGCTTACAATGGGTTCTTGCTGCGCCACAATGAGCGGCCTGAGTTACTGCCTTTGTTTGTGCCTTTTGAGGCGACGCCAGAAAAAACGTTGTTCGTGACCATCTGGGATGATATGGTATTTGCCTGGCGCGCCCGTCCTGAATGCGATGAGTGGCTTTCTGAGGCGCTAGGCCAGTCGTGTAAGTTGGTGTATATGTCGGATATGGTGCGCCGTGATGCAGAGCCCGAGTACAACCCTATCAACACGCTCGTAAGCTTCGCTGATGGGTATCCTTACCTGTTAGTTGGGCAAAACTCCCTAGCCGACCTCAACACCCGCTTGGCGGAGCCTGTAAACATGGACCGCTTCCGACCTAACCTCGTATTCAGCGGCGGCGAGGCTTTCAGCGAAGATAGCTGGCGTGACTTTCAGATTGGGGAGGTAACCTTTCGGGCTGTCAAGGGCTGTAGCCGGTGCGTACTCACCACCATTGACCAGCAAACCGGGCTGAAAGATCCACAAAGTGAGCCTCTGCGTACCTTAGCCAGCTTCCGTACTCAAAATGGAAAGGTCAAGTTTGGCCAAAATGTAACTGGCCCTGCTACGGGTACCATTCGTTTAGGTGATTCTGTGTCAGTGCTAACCTACAAGTCATAGTAAAATGCTGCTCAATCATATAATTATTATAACTTTTACATTTAACAGCGCAATAACGTTAATGATAATAATAATTGCCTTTAACTAATACAAACCCATATTAAATAACTCTCGAGCATAGCTTTATACTTATGTATTTTACATATAACACATACAGGATAGCGGATTATCATCTTGCACTTAGCTTATAGATGATAATTCATATAATTTTGAACAGCTAATCACTAGCAGTATCTATCATATTGAGTTACTGCCAAGTGCGTTTGAAGGCAATGCCTCTACCTTATGGATAGAGCCCTGCCGGAAAGTATAGCCCGCGCTCTTTATTAGTTCTGCCCCGCCATGCCTGTTGCATTCCCCTCTTTATCACGCTATGCCTGGCTACTCTGGCTGCTAGTGCTGGCGCCGGTTGCTCTGCGCGCCGAAGACTACAAACCTCTCCAACAGCTCCACGAAACGTGGAGCGATTTGCTGACCCGTCACGTAACCTTCGATGGCCGCCTTGATTACCAAGGGCTCATGGAGGACGAAGATCAACTGCTGGACTATTTAACGAGCCTACGTAAGGTTACGCCCGCCTCCGCTACCTGGACGCCCCAAGAAACCAAGGCCTTTTGGCTGAACGTGTACAATGCTTCTGCTGCTTACTTGGTTTTGCAGTACTACCCCGTCAGCAGCATTAACGATATTCGGGTGAAGGTACTGGGCGGCACGAAGTCGCCGTGGGATGCGCCGGTAGTGAATGTAGGCGGGCAGACGTACTCACTCAACCAGATTGAGCGCGACAAGTTGAGTGGCCCCACCCCTGATCCTCGTATTCACTTTGGGCTCATATACGCTGCTGTATCAGAAGCACCTCTGCTAAAAGAGGCCTACGATGGTAGCCGCCTCAACCAGCAACTTGACTCCCAAACACGGCGCTTCCTCAACGACTCCAACTTCAACCAGCTCACGCCAGCTCACGCGAAGCTTTCTGGCCTTTTTGATGCGTACGCCAAGGACTTTGGCTCGCCATCGGAGCTGTTGGCGTTTATTAACCGCTACGCCCGCACACCAGTAGAGCCTACTGCTACCATTGAATACCTCTCATTCAGCTGGGCTCTCAACGACCGAATCGATCCTAGCACCTCGCAACCGATGAGCAAGCACTAGGCCTGCAAGGCGCCAACCTCCACGGCAAGTGCCCCGTACCGCAACCCGGTGCGGGGCACGCTTTTTTACTTTTGGCCCAGCACTACTAACCTTTTCAACCTTGAGTATGCAACGGGCTTTCATTCTATCCTTCCTGCGCGATTTGGCTGCGAACAACAACAAAGCCTGGATGGACGCGCACCGCCCCGACTATCACCGGGCCCGCGCGGAGTACACTGATTTTGTAGCGGAGCTGATTCGGGGAGTGCAGCAGCAGGAACCCGACCTGCTGGGGCTTACTCCTCAAGACGTGATGTTTCGCATCAACAAGAACGACCGCTTTCAGCAAAGTGATGAGCCATACAAGAAGCATATGGGGGCGGGTCTTAAACGCGGGGGGCGGCATAGCCCATGGGCTGGCTACTTTATTGCCCTGCAGCCGGGAGGCGAGACCTACGTAGGCGCCGGGCGCTGGCAACCGGAGGCCGACCAGTTGGCCCGCATCCGGCAGGAAATTCACTACAACCCCACTGAGTTTCATGCCCTGCGCCAGAGCCCAGACCTATTGCGCCACTTCCCGAGTGGCCTAGACAAAAGCCAAGCTCTTAAAACCGCTCCAAAGGGTTACGACCGTACGGACCTAGACATTGAGTGGCTGCGCCTCAAGAGCTTCTTCGTGTGGCAATCATTCTCCGACAAAGACGTACTCCGCACCGATTTCCCGCAGCAGGTGCTGGCTGCCTGGCAAGCCGCTCAACCGTTCGTTCACTTCCTAAACGAGGCAATGGCGGTAGAGTAACTGCACTGAAGCAAGAACTGATTCTTGAAGTTTTTACCAATAGGCCTAGAAGCTTTACCAACCAAAATGCCCGGACTTCTGCGTAAGAAGTCCGGGCATTTTGGTTAGCTAACCATAAGCATAAGGCAGCAATAGACGAGATGCACGCTCCTGGCTGTGCGCAGCATGTTGATCTGCCTTCTAGTCTAGAAGAGGCCGAACAGCGTGCTGTTGATCTTATCGATGATGACGCTCAAATCCTCGGGGTTGTGTACGTAGTCGAGGTTATTAACATCCACGATGAGCAGCCGGCCGCTCTTGTAGTTACTGATCCAGTGCTCGTAGTGCTCGTTGAGGTTTTTGAGGTACTCTATTTTGATGTTGTTCTCGTAGTCGCGGTTGCGGCGCTCAATCTGCTGCACCAGTTTGGGCAGGTCGGCACGGAGGTAGAGCAGCAGATCCGGTGGATCTACCATGCTGATCATCGACTCGAACAGGCCTAGGTAGTTCTGGTAATCCCGCTCCGACATGAGGGTAGACTGGTGCAGGTTTGCCGCGAAGATGTGGGCGTCTTCGTAAATGGTACGGTCCTGAATTACCCCTTTGCTGGCACTCTGCAGCTTTTTGATGTGCTGCGTTTGGCGAAAGCGGCTATTGAGGAAGTATACCTGCAGGTGAAATGCCCAGCGGGGCATGTCATCATAGAAGTCTTTCAGGTAGGGATTGTGGTCCACATCTTCCAGAAAAACCTCCCAGTTGAAATGGTGCGCCAGTTTATTGGCCAGCGTGGTTTTGCCGGCTCCGATGTTGCCGACGATTGCAATGTGCATGAGCGAAGCGCGGAGAATGCGAGAAGTGAGCAGATCAGGTTAAGCTACAAAAGTAACGGAAGCGGCTGAACCAGCATGGCCATTTTAGTAGCAGATTTCTAATAGAAAACTGACTATATTACCTACCTGCTCCTATCCCACCTACCACAACCAACCCTATTCTATGCACCGCATCCAGCTACAGCATATCGGCTCCATGTGCGATGCGCATGGCAACCGCTTGGTAGAGCTTTATTACGCTCCCACTAGAGAACTACTGCACGTAGAATGGTTTGGCAACATCACTGGGCGCGAGGTTATTTATGTGGCACAGGAGTTTTTGAAAGTGCAGAAGCAACTGAACATATCGGTGCTGCTCAACGATAAAAGCCATGCCACCGGCGACTGGACTGAGTCGATGGAATGGCTGGAGTTTGATTGGCTGCCTCAGGTGCTGCTGGAGGGGCTACGCGCGGTGGCCTACGTCTTCAGCCCCGACGCAGGTACTCACTATGCTAGCAGAGATTTTTCAGAGCGCGTAGCGCGGCACATTCCTATTCGGCTTTTTTACGATGTGCCTTCCGCCAGCAAATGGCTGAACAGCCAAGTACGGTTTAACCCTAATACAGGCCACGGGTTTGCAGCACAGGCCTAGCTACCTGCTCCCATAAGCACAATCGGCGGCCACCCAATTTCTGAGCAGCCGCCGACCTGGCCTAGCACACAATTAGCGGCTTACAAAAGCTCTAGCACATGGCTATTGCTCATTAATGGCATCTTTCACGTTGCGGGCCTTCTCTAGCGTCCGGAATTCTCCCTGCAGGGTCCGGATGCGCAGGCGCTCCTCCAGCGGCAAGTCGGTGCGTACTTGTTCGTAGCGGGCGTTAAGGTTGCTGAGCACGGCACCGGCTGCGCTCCAGTCAGCAGCAGTCCAGTTCTTCTTTTTATCGCGCATGGTTTCTACCAAGCGAGAATATAGGTCGGGCAGCTCGGTGGCCCGGGCCCGGCTAATCACTACGTCTTCACCCAGCAAGCGGCGCTGGGCCTGTACGGAGGTTTCGGGCTGGCGCGCTGCCTGATCGAGGCTATCTTGCTTAGCCGACCACTTCTTATAACGGGTCTTTTGCGTGTCGTATTCGCGCTTGCCTTCCACTGTAAGGCTGTCTACCGCCTTATCGATGCGCTTACTTTGGCGCTCAAACTCGGCGTTGATGCGCGGCTTTTCGCGGCGAATATCCGCCGCAGCGCGGTCAATCTTGTCATTAACCCAGTCGCTGAACATATCCAGGTCGCGCTCCACGGCCGAGGTGGTGCTGACCTTGGGGCGGGAGGTTGAAGTTGTTTTTTGGGCTACTGCTGCGGAAAGAGTGAGCAAGCTGGCAACCACAACAAGTGGGATCTTTTTCATAGGACGGGAGAAGGTGTGAGCGAACGGGAAATAACGGCTGAGGCAAACTACCCCGTATACCGTAGCTCGCATTTTCTGTCCCAAAAACGGGCCAATCCCTGATTTAGGTTCGGTTTTGCGCGAAATAATGCCGTTTTTTGCTCGCTATGTCAGCTTCTGCCGCCGCGCCCATTACCATTCATCCGGCCACTCTGGCCGATATTCCCACGATTATTGCGCTGGCGGAAGCCACTTGGGAGCCTACGTACCGGTTCATCATCTCCAAGGAGCAAATCGACTATATGTACCGCGTCATCTACACGCCGGCTTCGCTGGAGCGCCAGATGACCGAGCAGGGCCACCAGTTCCTGCTGCTGCTAGACGATGGCCAGGCCGGCGGGTTTGCCTCGTACTCCGCCAAGACTGAAGCTGGCGCCTACCACCTCAACAAAATCTACATCCTCCCCTCGCACCAGGGCCGGGGGTTTGGGCAGTTGCTGATTCGGGCCGTGGAGGATGCCGTGCGGCAAGCCGGTGGCTCAGTGCTGGAGCTGAACGTAAACCGGCATAACCCCGCGCTGGCTTTTTATGAGCGCCAGGGCTTCCAGCGCCATCACGAGGAAGATATTCCCATTGGCCCCTACTGGATGAATGATTACGTAATGCGTAAAGAACTCCGCTAAGCCAAGGTAGCAAAGATGTGCATGTATGGGTTGCTGTGCGAGTGGCCTATACCTAGATAGTCCTCTTAACTCCGCCAAAGCAGCACCTTCGCCATTGTAGGGCATCACACCTTTACTACTCTACTGCCTCCCCCTCTCAATTTCATCACTTCACAAACTCACCATATGGCCACCAAACTCACCGTTTTAAGCAATGGCTCCCTCCGCGTGGAGGGCACCGATTTCGAACTCGTAGACGCCCAAGGCCAGCCCTATGGCCTCGGCGGTCGGGAGCGAATCAGCATTTGCCGCTGTGGCCTCTCCTCGAATAAGCCTTTCTGCGACGGCTCGCACAAAGGGCACTTTGAGCACGATGCCAAAGCGTTTGACTTGCCGGCTCCCGCAGCCCCCAAGCCCGTTACGCCTCCCACAGCGCCTGATGCTGGTGGTCAGCCCCTCGGCTAATTCTAGGCCAGTAACTACCAAAAAGGCCGGCTTCCTGGATCAGGAAGCCGGCCTTTTGCTTTACCGCGGATGACTGTGAGCCATCTGCAGTAAACGTATTAAGCGCCTTGGAACAAGGAATCAACCAGTGCTACGTACTCCTGACGGGCTTCATCCTGCGACTTGCCTTTGAGGGAAGCCCAGGCGTCGTACTTGGCAATGGCTTTGAAGTCGAACCCGCCGGGACGGTCGCCGGCTACGTCGCCTTCGCTGGCTTGCTTATAGAGAGCGTAGAGTTGGAGCAATACGGTGTTAGAGGGCTTGCTGGGAAGCTGCTGAGCGCGTTGCGCGGCGGCTTCGAATTCTGCGGAAGTAGCCATTAGGGAAGCTAGATAAAAACAGGTGAGGTGATTGATGCGAGGTACGGCGGAGCCGGGTGGGAAGATACGGATTCCGGCAATTTTGTGCTGCATGCAGCATTTATTTACCGTGTATATTCCGCCTTCTGATTCTCACTTACGCTCTTACTCTGCTACGATGGCCTCACCTCTACTCCGCTCTCTTACAGCCGTATTCCTTACTGGCGCCTTGTGCGGTGCTGCTCCAGCCTGGGCGCAAAAAACTTACTTACACTGTGGGCGGCTGCTAGACATGCGCCAAGACCGCGCCCAAACGGAGATGACTCTGGTAGTGGAGAAAGGCCGCATTGTGGCCCTAGAACGGGGCTATACTGCCCCCGCAGGCCCAGCGGACAAGGTGGTGGACCTGAAGAACCGCACTGTGCTGCCTGGCCTTATTGACTGCCATGTGCACCTTGAGAGCGAAACCAGCAAAGACAACTTCCTGCAAGAACTCACCCAGAACCCCGCCGACATTGCCTTTGGCTCCCTCGATCATGCCCGTAAAACTCTGCTTTCGGGCTTTACCACGGTGCGCGACTTGGGCGGCTCGGGCGTGAACCTGGCCCTGCGAAATGCCATCAACCAAAACAAGGTGGTAGGCCCGCGTATTTTCACCGCGGGCAAAGCTATTTCGGGCACTGGCGGCCACATGGACCCCACTAATGGCTACCGCCTCGACCTAATGGGCATTCCGGGCCCTACTGATGGAGTTGCCAACGGCCCCGACCAGTGCCGCCAAGCAGTGCGGGAGCAGTACAAGCGTGGTGCCGACCTCATCAAGATTGCCTCTACTGGTGGGGTCCTGTCGGTGGCGAAAGATGGTAGCAGCGCGCAGATGACGGAAGTCGAAATCAGGGCAATTGTGGAAACGGCCCACGACCTAGGCCTGCAGGTAGCCTGCCACGCGCACGGAGCAGAAGGCATGAAGCGCGCCATTCGAGCGGGCGTCACTAGCATTGAGCACGGCACGCTCATGGACGATGAAACCATGAAGCTCATGGTGAAAAACGGCACCTGGTACGTGCCCACCATTACGGCTGGCAAATCCGTCGCCGACTCAGCCAAGATTCCTAACTACTACCCAGCTCTGGTTACGCCCAAAGCCATCAGCATTGGCCCAAAGCTGCAGAGCACCTTTGGGCGGGCGTATAAGGCGGGCGTTAAGATTGCGTTTGGTACGGATGCGGCCGTTTTCCGGCACGGTGTGAATGCCCTGGAGTTTCAGTACATGGTAGAGGCTGGTATGCCCCCTGTACAGGCGTTGCGGGCGGCTACGGTTAATGCCGCCACGCTGCTAGGCCAGTCAGAAAACTTGGGCACGCTGGAGCCGGGCAAACTGGCTGATGTTGTGGCGGTAGACGGCGACCCGGTTCAGGACATTAAAGTGATGCAACGGGTACGCTTTGTAATGAAGCAAGGCACAGTTTATCGGCAGGAATAAGGCCTACGGGAAAAGCAACTTTCGCGGAGGACTCAGCCAATGAACAATCCGCGAAAGTGCTGCTAGGCCACCTCCCAGCAGCCTCAGGCAGCAGAACAGTAGCAACCTTGCTAGTAGGCTGCACCGTATCCTCAGCGCTGTTCTGCTCTTCCTGACTATGAAAAAAACCAACCCAGAAGTTCTCATCAAGGATTTCATCAAGCACAAGCTTACCCTTGCTCTGGCCGAAAGCTGCACCTGTGGCCTAGCAGCAGCTCAGCTAGCCCCGGCCGAAGGCGTGAGTGAGGTACTGCTGGGCTCCGTGGTGACGTATCATACCGATGCTAAGCAACAGCTGCTTGGCGTAAAGAAAGCTACGCTCAGTACCTACTCCGCCGAAAGCCAGCAGACCACGAACGAGATGGCCCAGGGCCTGCACCGCCAACTCCCCGACGCCGACGTGTGCGTGGCAGTAACGGGCTTGTGCGGCCCCGGCCAGTCAGAAACGCCCGACAAGCCCGTGGGTACCGTTTTCGTGACCGTACTGTTTAAGGGCCATGCCCACGAGTACCGCGAGCAGTTTAATGGGAACAGCGATGCCATTCGGCAACAGGCGACGGAGTTCATCTATCGTAAGCTAGCTGAACTGCTAGACCGCGAGCAGGTGGCCCCGGCCACCTAGGCCTGTATGCGTCGGTTGGCGCGCCCCACCAGCATTAGCTGCAGATTGAGGCGTACCACATCTCCAATACTGCGGCAAGGCGTGAACAGATCGGTGGTGTGATGCTTGTTCAGTTCTAGTTTTAATTGATCTACTTTCTCTGGAGGCGATATTTCGTCTCGGCGCATGCAGTCCATTAGATCCTTGAGGCGGTAACGCTCAGAGCGTACGCGCCGGGCCATCAGGGTACGCTCCTCCGCCTGATACTGCCGAATGGTTTCGGGCTCTAGCAGTTTGCTGCATAGCATTACCACTTCGCGGTTGTCCTTGAAATACTGGGGCATGTACATGGTCTTCTTGCCCTCGTAGCTCTGCTGATCAAAGTCGATGGCGCGCACCCGGTACTGCTCGTCTTCAAAGTCGGGGGTTACTACTATCACGTAGTTGTAAGCGCGCATATCGCCCAGCAAACGGGCAAAGCACCGCTCGTTAAACTTCACAAACTCCTTGGCAATGCGCACCTGGTTGAGGTGGGGCCGCTGCAGATGGTCGCGGATAAAATCGTCGCCGGGGATACCGGCTATATGCTCCTCAATGAGGGTATCGCCGTGCACGAGGTAGTTCATGCTATTTGGCGAGAGCAGATGCTCTAGCTCTAGGCCATACACTCGCGAGGCATCGGCCCGCTTCACGTAAAAGTAATCGTAGTTGTCGTTGAGCTGATTCACGATGCGCACCCGAAACGGGTTGCTGTTTCCGAAGCGGCAGTAGTCGATACGGTCGGCCAGCAAGTGGTCAGTGAAAGATAAGTCTCCTCCCGTCTTGAGCAAGGCGTACACTTGGGCAAGGCCTTCACTTAGCTCACGTAGGGCTTGGGGCTCGTAAAACACCGTTTCCCAGAGCGTATCCCGTTCCTGCCGATCAAGGAGCGGAAAGCTACCACTGGTGCGGGTAAGGTCGGCGTAGGTTACCGGTAGGCGCGTTTCCCGGTCGTACTGGTGCAGGTACTGACGCAGGGGCTTCCCAATGGTGTAGCTGATTTTTTTGCGGGAAATCGTAGTCAATGGGCGGAGGAGCTAAGGGGGGTAGAAGGCATCTAACGCGGGAAAAGTGAAAAGATACACCCATCCGAAGCGTTGCTAAGTGGTTTTAGGTCACCACTTCGCCAAAAACTACAATTCTTGCCTCATTGATTCGTCAAATTCCCGAACTTTGCTGTGCCGCGGGTTGCGGCTTGTTCGTGCTGTTATGAAAAAACTGCTCCTCACACTTCTCGTTGTCCTGATCTGCCCGCTACTGTCTCAAGGGTGGGGCTTTTTTGGTCACCGTACCATTGCTCAGATTTCGGTATACGCCCTCCCCTCGTCTATGCGCGGCTTCTACTACCGCCACATGGCCGAGCTGGTGAAGCGCAGCACCGCCGCCGATGAACGTCGCGAAGCCGACCCAGCAGAAGCACCAAAGCACTTTATCGATATGGACCACTACGGCGACAACCCCTTCGGGCTGATGCCGAAGCTCTACGACAAAGCCGTTGCCAAATACACCGCCGACACCCTCCGCAAATATGGTACGGTGCCCTGGACGGTAATGGAACTGAAGGAGCAGCTCACCGAAGCCTTCCGCAAACGCGACACGGTAGCTATTGTGCGGCTTTCTGCCGACCTAGGCCACTACGTTGCCGATGCCTATGTGCCCTTGCACACCACTGAGAATTACGACGGTCAGCTTACGAACCAGGCCGGCATTCATGCCTTATGGGAAAGCAAGCTGCCAGAGCGCAACATTGCCAAGTACAAGCTGGACTCTGAAGCCGCCAAGTATGTAAAAGACCCACAAACGGCTATTTGGCAGGTAGTGCAGGACTCATACGGCTTCTTGGGCGCCACCTTTGATTACGAAGACGACCTCAACAACAAGTTCACGACGGAGCAGAAGTACGTGTTTTCGCATAAGTATGGCAAAACCCGCCGCTCGTACTCTGATGCGTTTGCCGATGCATACCACGAAAAAGTGGGTGGCATGGTGGCCTACCGCCTCAAGCAGGCTCCAACCATGGTAGCTTCAATGTGGCTGACAGCCTGGAAAGATGCTGGCAGCCCCGACCTCGACGGCATGATGGCCAAGAAGCCGAGCAAAGCAGAAAAGGAAAAGCTGGAAGTGGAGCTGAAGGCTTGGGATAAGAATGAGTTGGTAGGCCAGCAGATGCTGTTGTCGCTGCAAAAGGTAGAGCAGGAAGCCCGCCCCGACCTCATCAATGCCGCGCAGGATATGGCTCCGGTGCAGGAAGAGCCGGCTCCGGCCGCTGTTACTCCTACCGGTTCACCGGTACCAGGTGCACCAGCCGTACCGGCCGGCACCAACAAAGTGAAAGTTAAAACCAAGACGCCCGACGCCCCTACTCAAAAGCAAAAGGCGAAGGCAGCTCCCGCTCCTAAAAAGAAAGCCGATGATGGCTGGGGGGCCCCAAGTGGGTCAGGCTGGTAGTCTAACGTAAGCCTTACAGAAAGCGGCTCCTATTTCGGGGCCGCTTTTTTTGTACCTGTTTAGGTCAGGCAATGCATTGGGCTTTGCGGTTGATTAAGAGAGCCCGCAGAAGCATATTATCAGAAGTAAGCCTAGCCACGAGAGGCTACATCACAAGCTCAACTGTTTCATATATAGACCTTTATACATACGATAACATTCGGGCTTTCTTCAACTTATGGGCAGACTGGGCCGTTAGAAAAGCTCCGCTGCTGGCGGAGTGTTCTTTTTTTACCCTAAACAGAAGGTGCTATGATTCTGCGTTATGACCGGCTGGCCGTGGAGCTGCCTAAACCCAAAAACCCTTCCCCCAATGATGCAGCTGCTATTCAGGAGCTATTGGGCGGTAAGTACGGGGAAATGTCGACCCTGATGAACTACACGTTTCAGTCGTTCAACTTCCGCGGTCGTAACCGCCTGCGGCCATTCTACGACCTCACGTGCAGCATCGCGGCGGAAGAATACAGCCACATTGAAGCCGTATCATACGCTATCAATCTGCTACTGACGGGCCAAACGCCCCGGGGTAAAGATCCGGTACCGGCTCCACTAGCTGGCGTTTCGGATGCTCGTAACAGCTACCATTTTCTGAGCAGCGCCCAGGCCGCATTGCCCGTCGACTCCATGGGCAACCCCTGGACGGGCCATAATGTGCATGCCAGCGGCAACCTAAAGCTCGACTTGCTGCACAACTTCTTTCTGGAATGCGGTGCCCGCGCCAACAAAATGCGCGTGTACGAAATGGTATCGGACCCCTGCGCCCGTACCATGGTAGGGTATCTGCTGGTACGCGGTGGCCTACACGTAGTAGCTTACGCCAAAGCTCTTGAGAAGCTCACGGGTGTAGAAGTAAGCAAACTGGTGCCCGTGCCTGAGCTAAGCAATGATGCATTCCCAGAAGCCAAGAAGCTGCAAGATCAGCAGAAGCTGCACCTTAAGCTTTACACCTTCAGCCCCGACGATTACAAGCAAGCAGGCATTATCTGGAATGGCACCCACCCAGAGGATGGGCAGCCACTGGAAGTAATTCAAGGTGGTTTTGAAGGCGTGCCTTACCCAGAACTGGAAGAAGAGCCCCAGCTCAACTCTCCCGGGGCCGACGACTACGACCCGCAAATGTTTGCTGATATAGCCAAGAAACTTGGTATAAAGCTCTAGGCCTCTCTGCTAAGCGCAAACGGCTATTTTTGGGTGCGGTCTTCTTCGGGAGGCCGCACCTTTTGCGTTTCTGCCCGTTTGCTACCTGGCCTAGGCCTCCCTTTCTGCCCGCTCCCTATGAAACTCCTTTCTGCCACGCTCCTGCTTAGCGCCCTGCTAGCCACTGCCTGTAACCGTGCCCAACCCGAAACGGCCAAAGATCCGGCAGCTCCGGCTCCCATACCCGGCCCCGATCTTATGACCCTGGTAGATTCGGGGGGCGTGGCGGAACGTCAGATACTGGCCTACGGGCAGGAGTACCCCGCTTCTGAGGTGATTATGCACACGCGCCTCGGCGATATGCGCATTCGGCTCTATGACGATACGCCCTTGCACAAAGCCAATTTCCTCTTGCTAAGCCGCAAAGGGGTGTTTGATGAAACGGTATTTCATCGGGTAGTGAAAGACTTCGCCATTCAGGGAGGAAACTCCAACTTCCGCACTATTCCAATGAAGGAGTACCACCTCAAGCCCGAAGTGAAGCCCGAGCACTTTCACAAGTACGGTGCCCTGGCCATGGCGCGCTACGATGGTGCTCAGAACCCCGGCAAGCTTTCCTCTAACAACGACTTCTACATTGTGCAGGGCAAAAAGATGACGGCTGCCGAGGCCAAAGCCTCTTCCCCCCGCCCCCTTTCCCCCGAGCAGGTTCGTGCCTATACTACCATTGGCGGCACACCTGGCCTAGACGGCGAATACACCGTTTTTGGGGAAGTAATTGAGGGCTTGGATGTAATTAACAAGATTGCCAACGAGCCCCTGGATCCCTACAACTGGCCGAAAAAAGACGTTCGAATTAAAATGGAGGTGATTGAGCCCAAGAAGTAGTCAGCTCATTTACAGAACCTTTCCTCATTGCAGTTGAACGCCCGGCCTCCTTGAGTAACCTCAGGAAGCCGGGCGTTTATGTTGTGCTACTGATGCTAAGTTACAACCGCCGTACGGCTATCAGGCGCGTGTGCAGCACGTCGCCGGGTTGTTCCTGCAGAAGCTCCCGGGCTTCTGCACGGGTGTAGGTCATCATGTTGCTGGCATCGTTGCTAAAGAACCCCGGCGTGCTGGTATCCGCCTGCGGGTCCTTGGCTTCCTGCTTAGCGGGATGCAAATCCACTTCATTGGGCCGAACGGCAAACACCTGATAGAAGTAGTACCGTTGCTCGGTGGTGTTTCGCGGTTGAAACTGCACCACATACACGTCGCCCACTTTAGGGTTTTGTAGCTGAGCGGAGAGTGTAGTATCTGCCGAAGCGGCGGCAGTGTTTGTGGCTGCCGGCGGGGCTTCGGGTGGGGTAGTAGCAGCCGCTTGCTCTGAGGACGGCGTTGAGTTACAACTGCTAACGAGCGTAGCACCAGCTAGCAGCACAGGTAGTAAGCGAGGTATGATTTGCATGAGGCAAGCTAATAAGGAATAATACGTAACGGGACGAGACACAAAAAAGGTGGCCTACACAGTGTAGGCCACCTTTCTAAGTACTCGTACAAGCGGGCCGGAGCCTACCACACTTTCGCGCGGTCAGCTTGGGCACGTACCATCTTGGCGTTGTCCTTGCAGCCGAACGCCTCAAAGAACTCGGGCATGTTCATGAGGGGGCCAACCGTGCGGAACTGGCCCGGAGAGTGCGGGTCGGTCATAACCTGCTGACGCAGATATTCGGGGCGGGCATTGGTGCGCCAAATCTGAGCCCAGGCCAGGAAGAAGCGTTGCTCAGGAGTATAGCCATCAAACTTAGGACGAGCACCGTTGCCGTACTGCTTCTGCAATTGCTTCTCCAGAGCCGTGTAGGCGATGTTCAGGCCACCGAGGTCGGCGAGGTTTTCGCCCATCGTCAGTTTGCCATTCACGTACACCGAGTCGAGGGGCGAGAAAGCGGAGTACTGCTTGCCCACCATATCGGCACGCTGCTCAAATTTGGCCGCATCTTCCTTGGTCCACCAATCTCGCAAGTTGCCCTGCGAGTCGTACTGTCGGCCCTGGTCATCGAAGCCGTGCGTGATTTCGTGGCCGATTACCGCACCCATACCGCCATAGTTTACCGCGTCGTCGGCCTTGGGGTCGAAGAACGGGGGCTGCATGATGCCAGCCGGGAACACGATTTCGTTCATCGGCGGGTTGTAGTAGGCATTCACTGTGGGCGGCGTCATGCCCCACTCACCGCGGTCAATGGGTTTGCCAAAGTGCTTAGAGTTATCGATGCTGGCCCACTGACGAGCGGCTAGCACGTTCTTCAGGTACGACTCACGCGAGATGTTCAGCGAAGAGTAGTCCTTCCACTTATCGGGGTAGCCGATTTTCACGGTGAAGGCATTCAGCTTCTGCAAGGCCTCCTTCTTAGTAGCCTCGCTCATCCAGTCTGACTTCTGGATGTGCTCACCCATGGCCTCCCGGATGTTAGCCACCATTTGCATGGCTTTTTGCTTGGTATCGGGCGTGAAAGCCTTATCCACGTACAGCTGGCCAAATGCCTCGCCCAGGGCGCGGTCGGTGGCGCTGTTCATACGCTTCCAGCGGGGCTGCTGCTTTTTGGCACCCGTGAGCACCTGCGCAAAGCGGAACGACTCATCACCAAATGCCTTGGGCAGGGCCGAGGTCAGCGACGAGGTCATGTGCCAGCGCAAGTAGGTTTTCAGGTCGCCGAGGGGTTCCTGCTTCAACATGGCGCTTTCTTCCTTGAAGAAGGCGGGCTGCCCCACAATGATTTCCTTAGCTGACCCAACTTGCAGCGCTTGCAGCGTGGCGGGCAGCCCCAGATTAGGGAACTGCTTGTTGGCCTCGGCCACCGTCATCTTGTTGTAGTTGGCGTAAGGGTCGCGCAGATCAACGCGGCTCTTGCTGGCTTTGGCGAGGCGCGTTTCCAGGCGCATCACGGTAGCGGCGTTCTTGGCGGCAGCAGCCTCCGAGTCGCCCAGCATTTTGAAGGTATTGGTCAGGTAGGTAATGTAGGCCGCCCGGATGCCTTTGGAGCGGGCATCGTCTTTCAGGTAGTAGTCGCGGTCGGGCAACGATAGGCCACCCTGCCCAATTTGCACGGCGTACACAGTGCTGTTTTTCTCGTCCTGGCCTACATACTCGCCGTAGAATGCGCCGGTACCCAAAAGCTGCTGACGGGCAATTTCGGCCTGCAGCCCTTTCAGGTCTTTGATGGCGGCAATGCGGTTCAGCTCAGGCTGCAGGTACTTCAGGCCCGCTTTTTCAATGGCCATGGTGTCCATAGCCGAAGCATAGTAGTCGCCTACTTTCTGCTCATTCGAGCCTTTCGCTGCGGAGGTGTTCTTGGCAGCTTCCTCCAGAATCTGCCGCATTACGGCGTTGTTCTTGTCGCTAAGCTCATTGAAAGAGCCCCAGCGTACTTCGGCAGCCGGAATAGGGTTGTTCTTAAGCCAATTGCCGCTGGCAAATTGGTAGAAATCAGAGCAAGGGTCTACTGACTTATCGACGTTAGCCACGTTCAGGCCTACGCCAGGCGTTACTGTTTCTTCAGCGGGCGCTGCAGGGGCGGTAGTAGCAGCGGTGGCTACAGGAGCAGTTGTTTTGCTCGATGCGCAGCCCGCCAGGGCCAAACCAGCGGCGGCTACGGCCGCTAGGGTCAGGCTATTACGGTTTTTCATAAGGAGACTGTGTGGGTTGGATAAGTGCAGATGTGCTGAGCAAGGTAAGCGAAAAAGCCATGTTATGCGGTGGGTGGGTTATCGCCGAAGGGGCTCTTGCGGAACGCAAGGACGGAGCTAGGCCAGGTAGCGTTGCACGGCTCAGGTACAGGTGCACATCTGGTGGTTGCGGCCTGCCCCAGCGGGAACTTCTCTGGCCTAGCGCACTATTTCCGGTACTTCCGAGTTCACAGTTCACCACTTCTCGCCGTAACTTGCAGTCTATGCCGCTGTATAACCGCCGCCCCGAGCCTGGGCTTTCCGCATCGCCCCCTGCTGCCCTGCCGTTGGCTGAGCTGCTGGCCCGCGTGCGGCAAACCCTGAGCGAGCGGTTCGCAGACTCTTACTGGGTGGTAGCTGAAATTGCTGACCTCACGGCTCCCCGTTTCGATGGGGCCCATTGCTACCTCACCCTCACCGACCAGCATACCACGGGCCGCGGGGCGCAGCTGAAAGCTCAGGCCCGCGCCACCATCTGGAGCCAGCGCTACCAGCAGCTGGCTCCCGCCTTCGAGCAACAGACTGGCCTAGCCCTGAAAGTAGGCCTCAAAGTGATGCTGCGCGTGCAGGTGAAGTTCCACGAGCAGTTCGGTCTCTCCCTTGATGTGGTGGCCATCGACCCCACTTACACCGTCGGCGACTTGGCCCGGCAGC
Source organism: Hymenobacter wooponensis (assembly GCF_004745865.1). Lineage (GTDB taxonomy): Bacteria > Bacteroidota > Bacteroidia > Cytophagales > Hymenobacteraceae > Hymenobacter > Hymenobacter wooponensis. Next base: position 814,349 of record NZ_SRKZ01000001.1, read on the forward strand.
GCCTCGAAACTCTACGCAAGCTGGAAGCAAAGGGCCTGCTGGAGCGCCAGCGCCGCCTCACGCTCCCCATTGGGGTGCAGCGCGTGGCGGTAATCTCCTCCCCCACGGCTGCCGGTTGGCAAGACTTCGTGCAGCAGCTGCGGGAGGCTCCCTATGACTTTGCCCTAACGCTCTTCCCCGCTTCTATGCAGGGCGATGAATCTCCGGCCAGTATCCGGGCCGCACTGGCTGCCATCAAAGTGCGGCGCCGCGAGTATGATGCCGTGGTTATCATCCGGGGCGGGGGTGCCAAAACGGACTTGCTGGCTTTCGACGACTATGGCCTAGCCGCCGCTGTGGGGGCTTTCCCGCTGCCCATTCTCACCGGTATCGGCCACGAGCGCGATGAAGCAGTTGTTGACCTCACGGCGCATACTTCGCTTAAAACACCTACTGCGGTTGCCGCTTTTCTCATTGAACGCCTCGCCCGTTTAGAAGCTGCTTTAGATGGTTACGGAGGCCGCATCCGAGAGCTGGCCCAGGCCCGCGTGCAAGATGCCGCCGACAGCCTGCATCGGATGTTACGCCGGGCTCATCAGAATGCCCGCCAGCAATTGCAGGAGCACCGCGAAACCCTCCATCACCGCATCAGGTTGGCGGCAGCGGCGCCCCGAGCCCAACTGCGCCAGCAGGAACAGCAACTTACCCGCCGCCGTCACCAGCTGCACCGCGCCGCCCGTACTGGCCTACGTAGCCAAGAAGGCCGCCTGCGCACGTTTGGCCGGGCACTGGCCCAACGCTTCCGGCGCTTGCATCGCCGCCGCTGTGAGCAGTTGCTGCGCCGCCGCTTCCAGTTGCAATTAGCCGCCGAGCGGCTTCTGCACCAGGCTGAGCTGCGGCTGCTGCGGCTGCTGCGGCTGCAGATTGCTGCCGCTGCCTCACCGCCGGTAGAGCAGCCCATTGAGTTAGCCGCCGTTGTTGCGGCCCCTCCCCGGCCTAAACCCGCTGGTGCCACCTCTTCACGCAAGGCCACTAACCTGCCCGCCGAAGGTCAGCTTCCCTTGTTCTTGTCTTAGCGTATTCGCTTTACTCATGCCCCAACCCATCACCTACCGCCAGGCCATCGAAGAGCTCGAAACCATCCTGCGCGCGCTCGAAACTGATTCTGTGGACGTAGACGACCTCACGGCCCGCGTCCAACGCTCGGCTGAGCTCATTCGGCTTTGCAAGCAGAAGCTTCGCTCCGCTGAGTCGGCCATTGACCAGGTATTTGAAAATCTCGATGATGAAGATGACTCTGATGAGCTAGACGAGGAATAGGCCTAGTAACAGTTCTATAGCGTTCTTAAAGCAAGAACGAAGCGAGGAAGCTGAGTTACCTGTCAAGGGTAACTTCAGCTTCCTCGTTTCGTTCCGGTTGCCCCATACTGCCACTATAGGTCACTTCTAGATATTACCTCTTGCTCTTCTACTTGTGCTTGAGAGTACCATATATTTGCCCGTTCTAATTTTCTCTACCCTACTTAGCACCTATGAAGTCACCTTCTACTGACTCATCCTCGGAACTAGATAAGGCCAGCCAATGGACGCGCAACTACCGAGCACAAAATCCTGGCGCCCCTAAAGGACACTGCATCAAAAAAGAACAACTGGAGGCTATTCTGAACCAGCCCGGCTGCGAGGGTATCAGAGCCTACTATGGCCTAGATGAGGAGGGCAACCGCAAATTAATCTTTGTGGGCATCGACGCCGACGAGCAGGATATCCTCTCGGCTACTGGCGTCACTACTGCTCTTCGAGCCGCCACAACCGATAGCTTATCATCTCAAGAAGCTCAGAGCACTGTTGTAACGGAAACGCAGCCTTGCCCTCCGTGCTGCAGCCTTGATAACCCGTTGAACAGCTAATTGCCAGCGACCAAACTAGCCCCCTGGTTCATCAATCTCTGCAATTATGGAGAGATGGTGGCTTACTGCGCCATGCTCATCCCCCTAAGCATAGCCTGGCAACGGCGTACAGGCCTGCACGGCAGCCTGTACGCCTTGGTTTTTGTTCCAGCCTGGATGTTCTTTATGTACTGGATGATGCAGCTAGGAATTTATCTATGGCACTATAATCTTGCTATTGCTCACCTCAGCACCTTCATTGAATCGCTTATTTATTTGAAGGTATTTCATGATGCCTTACCGCATCGCAGACAGCAAAAAACAATTCACATTCTGATGGCTGGCTTTATAATATTTGCTCTATTAGACTCTTTTTATCTCGAAGGATTTCAACAAATAAACTCATACACCAATCTCGCAGAAAGCATTCTAGTCACAGGGCTTATCCTTTCATACTTTGAGGAAGCAGCGTTTTCACAGAAACACTCACATTTATTACGAACACCACTTTTTGTCGCTTCAATTGGCATTTTATTATATCTAGCTGGCACAGTAACAGTATTTTTATTCACCAACCATTTTATCACTACTAATAACGAGCTCTATGCACGTTTGATTTACCTAATTAGCAGCACCTTAGTTTTTGTTCTAGCGCTACTACTCACTCGGGCTTTTTACTTAGTTCAGCCTATCACATCCAGTAAGCTGGCTTGACATGCTAATTTAGAATATTCACCCTTTACAATTACCGATAATTCATACACACGCTAACATTGAGAATATCTGAATACTTAACTTTATTATTAATCCTTATTTATATTTAATTTTTTCACAATAAAAATACAACCTAAATTGTAAATAAATATTTAATTTTTAAATTATTACACTAATAATTAATTATATCGCTCGAATAGATCCAACTACCTTTTTGTTTACTATCATAGCTGTGCTATTGTGCTATTCCTTTTGCCCGCTACGCAACGCGCTGCATTACTGCGTTAGCTCCAATCGCAGCTAGGATAGCCTCCCCTCTTGTTTCGCTGTGGTAACGGGTACTTTCAGAGCATGTAGTCGGATAAAACCTAGTATCTTGGGAAACTGAATATTGTCTTATTGGCTGCTGCTTACTACTAATGCCCGACGCGCTTATCCCGTTGGTTCTCGTTACGCCTATCCTGCTGCTGCTGGCGTTAGGCATCGTGGGCTTCGTAGTACGCTACCAACGACGCTTGCTGCAGCAACAGCAAGAATTCCAGGCCCTGCAAGATGTTGCTCAGCAACAGGCGCTTGAAGCCGCGCTGCTAGCGCAGGAAGAAGAACGCCGCCGCATTGCCGGCGACCTGCACGATGGCGTAGGTACGACCCTAGCTATTGTGAAGCTACACTTGAATATTCTTGCCCAACCTGATCTAACGCACGAGGCCTCCGCCCTGCTCGACCAAGCTATCAGTGAAGTTCGGCGCATATCACGAAACCTATTGCCGGCAGCCCTTCAGAAATTTGGGCTTTCCTTTGCCCTAGATGCGCTAGCCCGCACCATGCCCGTTGATGGCCCTACCCATGTGGTGCTCGATCAATTGGGCAATCCGCGCCGTCTCGACCCGAAGTATGAACTAATAGTGTACCGCGTGGTGCAGGAGTTGCTGGGCAACGGCCTACGTCATGCTCATGCGGCGCTCATTGAAATAAAAGTAGACTTTGGGGCCGACTATTTGTCCATTCAGTACTCCGACAACGGCATCGGTTTTGACCCCACTACTGCAGAAGCTCCCCCTACTGCTGGCATGCGTACTGGCCTAGGCCTCACTAACCTACGCAGTCGAGTTGCCGTACTACGCGGAACACTTCGCCACGAGTCGGCCGCGGGAGAGGGTAGCCGAGTTTGGATTTCCTTGCCCATCCCCTATCTTACTACAAGTCAGCCCCCTACCCTCACCTTTGCATGACCACACCTCCGATTCGTCTGGCCGTAGTAGACGACCATATTCTGTTTCGCAAAGGCTTAAGCGCCCTAATTAGCGGCTTCCCTAACATGGTTGTGGCCTTCGAGGCCGGCGATGGTCAGGAAGCCCTTGAGCGCTTGGATCAGGGCATCGTGCCCGATGTGGTACTCATGGATTTGCAGATGCCCGTGCTCGATGGCCTACAAACCGTACGCCTGCTGCGCGTGCAATACCCGCAGGTACGTACCATCATCATTTCGATGCACGATGAGCCCGAGCTTATTGACAGCCTCCGGGCCGAAGGAGCCCACGGCTACCTGCTCAAAAATGCCAGCCCAGAGGAAGTACACCGTAGTATTCTCAGCGTGCTAGGCCAAGACACGCCCGCTAGCCGCATCATCTCTGCCCGGCTCTAGGCCACTATCCTCAACGCAAACATCCGTTTCGCAACCAGCTTAGGCAGCTTCCATTCAGGATACGCCTACTGCTCGTCGCGAAACGGATGTTTGCTTTACCGCATCTGGGTAATTGCCTCACTCCAGCTCCACGGAAGGGTCCCAGAAAAGCTGTTTGAATTCTACTACTTGGTCATCTTCTACCCGCACGCCCTCTGCTTCTAGGGCTTCCTGCATAGCAGTAGGGGTAGCAAAATGATGGCGCCCCGTTAGTAACCCATTGCGGTTAACAACACGCTGAGCCGGCACTTTTTCTAGGCCTAGTGCTGGAGCTGCCGCAATCAGAGCGTACCCTACCATGCGGGCCCCGTGCCGAGCTCCCAGGTAATGCGCAATGGCGCCATAGGTACTTACCCGGCCAGGCGGAATTAGGCGTACTACCTCGTGCACATCCTCGAAAAAATTACGGCCAGCAGGAGCAGGATCAGCAGAAGATTTCATGGCGGAAAGATACGGGTAAACACTTGCCTAGGATATACTTGAAAACAAGCTCAACAGTATCAAAAAGCCCGATTTTTATATCAACCCCTTCCTAAAACTGGACGTAAGAACCAGGGCTTAGCGCTAGCAGCTGAGCCCTGCTTTTTGTCCTTCTCCACCTTTCACCTACCTAGCTATGTTTGACAAATTGGAAACCTTAGAAGACCTGTTCCAACACGAACTGAAAGATCTATACAGCGCCGAAAACCAACTGGTAAAAGCGCTTCCTCAAATGGCTGCCGCCGCCAAAGACGGACGTCTGCGCGCAGGTATTGAACGTCACCTGAAAGAAACGCAACAGCAAGTAGAACGCCTAGAGCGCATCGGCAAGTCGATGGACATTGATCTGGATGGCGAAACCTGCAAGGCCATGGAAGGCTTGATCAAAGAAGGCCAGAAAACGCTATCCGAAAATGCTACGGATGAGGTGATGGATGCGGCTATCATTGCTGCTTCGCAACGCATTGAGCACTATGAGATTTCGGGCTACGGCACGGCTGCACATTACGCCGAGCGCCTTGGCTACGATGAAGCTGCTCAACTCTTGCGCCAGACCCTAGACGAAGAACAGCTGACCGATACCAAGCTGAATGATCTGGCCAAGTCCTATATCAACCAGAAAGCTATGTAAGAGGCCTAGGGGCAGGCGACTGTACTTGCAAATAATTTTGGCAGATACCTCGTTTGCCCATTCGCCCTTGCGGGTGCTCTGAATAGCACTTTGTTTCTAAAAAGCCTGCAACCCGCAGGCTTTTTTTGTGTCTTATCCCCGTTGCTCCTCTACCCTTTCGGATAAAAGCAAACCCAAATCCGGCGGTTAGCGTTGTCAACTTTTGCTGCCCAAGTGTGGGCTGTTTTATCAAGTTGGGCCCCACCCCCTAGTTTCATGCAAACCCAAGAACGCGAACAACAAGTAGTTGCTACTGAAACCCCTACCTCGAACTCTGGTGGCGGCGGCCGGCGCATACTTTGGCTGGTCATCACGTTGGCAGTATTGGCAGCTCTGGTCTTCGTCAAGATGAAGTATTTTCCTTCTCAAAGCGGAGAAAAAGGCGGGGGTGGTAAGGGCGCAGCAGGCGGAGGCAAAGGCGGCCCAGGCGGCGGCGGAGCTCCGGGTGGTAAAGGGGGCGGCCAAAAGCTGCCAGTGCAGGTATACGTGGTACAGGCCACTAACCTAGCCGACGAGGTAGCTGCCACCGGCTCTATTCTGGCCGAGGAATCCGTAGTTATTAAAAGCGAAATATCGGGCAAGATTACGCACCTCAATATCAAAGAAGGGCAGCCCGTACGCAAAGGCCAGTTGCTGCTCAGCATCAACGCCGATGAAATTCAGTCGAACCTGCGCAAGCAGGAATACAACATTAAGCTGTACCGCGACCAGGAGCGCCGCCAGCGCACCCTGCTAGATAAGGAATATATCAGTGCCCAGGAGTATGAGCAGGCTAACAATCAACTGCTCACGGCCCAGGCCGATTTGCAGACCTTGCGCGCATCCTTGGCCAAGGCCTATGTGCGGGCTCCTTTTGATGGCGTGCTAGGCCTGACCACTGCCACGGTGGGCACTTATGTTAGCCCTGGCGCTGAAATCACCACTTTATCGAAGGTGAAGCCGGTGAAAATCAACTTCACGGTGCCTAGTCGCTTTGCCAATCTGGTAAAGACCAATGACCAGATTACAATTACGGATGAGGCTTCCAACAAGAAGTTTCAGGCCAAGGTATATGCCCTTGACCCGCAGATTGACCCTGTAAGCCGCACCCAAACCGTGCGCGCCCGCTACGCCAACACAAACAACGAGCTACGGCCTGGTGCCTTTGTGAAGGTAAATCTGCAACTGGGTGAATCGACGCAGGCGCTACAGGTACCCACTGAATCGGTGGTGCCGGAGGCAGCAGGATACAGCGTATACACCGTGGAAAAAGGCAAGATGGTGCCGAAGAAAGTAAAGATTGGGGTCCGGTCTGCCAAGCTTATTCAGATAACCGATGGCCTAGCCGTGGGTGACACAGTAATTCGTACCGGCATCCTGCAGGTTAAACCCGGCGACGCGGTAAGAGTCACTAAGTAAACCAGTAGTATGATGGCTGGTAACGTACGGCGCGGTGTCTCGCAGTAGCCGTTCCTCCCCGTGCTAGCCATCCCGTTTTTTAGCGCGAGACACTCTGTGTATTTGACGTATGAGCTTATCCTCCACCAGTATAAACCGGCCAGTGCTCGCCATTGTGATGAGCTTGGTCATCGTGATTTTTGGGGTGATTGGGTTTCGCTACCTGAGCATCCGGGAATACCCGAGCGTTGACCCTCCTATAATTACAGTATCGGCCAGCTACACCGGCGCCTCCGCCGATGTAATGCAGGGCCAGGTAACCGAGCCACTGGAAGAAGCCCTCAACGGTATCCAGGGCATTAAAAACCTAACCTCCAACAGCCGCGACGGCCGCACGCAGATTACGGTTGAGTTTGACCTCGATGCTGACCTGGAAACGGCGGCCAATGACGTTCGTGATAAGGTATCGGGGGCTCAGGGGCGGTTGCCCCGCGATATTGACCCGCCGGTAGTGAGCAAGGCTAACGCCGACTCTCAGCCGATTGTGATGACTTACCTCAGCAGCGACCGGCGCAACCTGCTGGAGCTGACCGACTATGCCAACAACACCCTGAAAGAGCGCCTGCAAACTATTCCGGGCGTATCTGAGATACGAGTGTATGGCGAGCGGAAATACTCTATGCGCCTCTGGCTGGACCCCGTGAAGCTATCTGCCCTCGGCGTATCGCCGGTGGATGTGCAGGCTGCTCTGACCCGAGAAAATGTGGAGTTGCCCAGCGGCGCCGTGCAAGGTGAGGCCACCCAGCTTACCCTCCGGACTATGGGACGGCTGACCACTATCGAAGACTTCAACAACCTGATTATCCGTCAGGATGAGTCGTCTTTGGTTCGTTTATCTGATATCGGCTATGCAGAGCTCTACCCTGAAAATGACCAAACCATTTTTAAGGTAAACGGGGTACCCATGGTAGGCCTAGCAGTAATTCCGCAGCCGGGTTCCAACCAGATAGATATTGCCGACGAGTTCAATAAGCGTATTGACCTTTATGGTAAAGACCTCCCGAAAGACTTAGTGCTGAAGCCTGGCTTCGATAACTCAGTCTTCATTCGCAAATCCATCAATGAGGTAGAGCATACCATCATTGAGGCATTCGTGCTGGTAGTTATCATCATCTTCCTCTTCCTGCGCGACTGGCGTTCTACCATCATCCCGGTAGTAGCCATTCCGGTTTCGCTGGTGGGTATCTTCTTCGTGATGTACTTGATGAACTTCTCCATCAACGTGCTCACCCTGCTGGCCATCGTACTGGCTATTGGCCTAGTTGTGGACGACGCCATTGTGGTGCTGGAGAACATCTACTCCCGTATTGAGGAAGGCGAAGACCCCAAAACAGCGGCTATCAAGGGCTCCGAAGAGATTCTGATGGCCGTAATCAGTACGACTATCGTATTGGCGGCCGTATTCTTGCCCGTCGTGTTCCTGACGGGTATAACCGGTCGTCTGTTCCGGGAATTTGGCATTGTGGTAGCTGGCTCGGTGTTGATTTCGGCCTTCGTATCGCTGACCCTGACGCCCATGATGTGTAGCCTGCTGCTCAAGCGGGAGGAAAAGCACAACTGGTTTTACCGCAAAACGGAGCCTTTCTTCGAGAAGATGATTGGGTCTTACCGCGAGAGCCTAGAAACCTTCCTGCGGAATCGCTGGCTAGCGTGGCTGGTGGTGGCTGGCACCGGAGTGGGTATTTGGTTCTTTATGAAAACCATACCCTCGGAGCTGGCCCCAGTGGAGGACCGCAGCCGCGTAAACATTAACGCTACGGGTCCCGAAGGAGCTTCCTTTGAATTTATGGATGCCTACATGGCCCAGCTCACCAAGTTGGCAATGGACTCTACGGGCCAGCAGAATCTCAGTAGCGTGTTTGCCGTTACGTCGCCTGGGTTTGGTGGTGGCTCTAACTCTGGTACGGCCCGCGTACTGCTGCTGGATGCAGACAAGCGCCCCTTGCAGCAGCAGCAGATATCTGACAAACTCAGCGCAGGAGTGAAGCGCCTAACTGCGGCCCGTACTTCGGTATCACAAGACCAGAGTATTGGTAGCGGCGGAGGTGGCCTACCGGTACAGTTCGTTATCCAGACCCAGGACTTTGATAAGTTGCGCACTGCGGTACCTAAATTCCTGGACGCCGCCCGTCAAGACCCCACGTTCCAGTTCGTGGACGTGAACCTGAAGTTCAACAAACCCGAACTGCGCGTAAATATTGATCGGGAAAAGGCGCAAAGCCTGGGCGTTTCAGTGCAGAGCATCAGCCAAACCCTGCAATCGGGCCTTAGCGGGCAGCGCTATGGCTACTTCATCCGCGAAGGCAAGCAGTACCAGATTATAGGCCAGGTGGCGCGTGAAGACCGTAGCCAGCCGCTGGATGTTCGCTTGCTATCGGTGAAGAATGCTAATGGAGAGCTTATTCAACTCGACAACGTGATTCGGCTGGAGGAAAGCAGCACACCACCCCAGCTCTACCGCTTCAACCGCTATAACTCCGCCACCTTCTCGGCTTCTTTAGCACCCGGTCGGACGCTCGGCGACGGCATTGCGGCCATGCAGGCCATTGCCGACAAAAACCTCGATGAAACTTTCTCGACGGAGCTAGCTGGTGCTTCCCGCGACTTCCAGGAGAGCTCCTCGTCGCTGGTATTTGCCTTTGGGCTGGCCCTGGTGTTGATTTACCTAGTACTGGCGGCGCAGTTCGAGAGCTTCCGCGACCCGGTTATCATCATGGTGACGGTGCCGCTGGCCCTATCGGGGGCGCTGTTAAGCTTGTGGTACTTCAACCAGACGCTCAACCTGTTCTCTCAAATTGGCATTATCATGCTCGTAGGCCTGGTAACCAAGAACGGTATCCTGATTGTGGAGTTTGCCAACCAGCAAGTGGAGCATGGCAAAGACTACATGACTGGCCTGATAGAAGGAGCCACTGCTCGCTTCCGCCCAATTCTGATGACCTCATTGTGCGCCATTTTGGGTATTCTGCCAATTGCTATTGCATCTGGTGCGGGCGCCCTTAGCCGGCGGGCCATGGGTATTGGCGTGGTAGGTGGCTTGTTCTTCGCAACTGCCTTAACCTTGTATGTGGTACCGGTTATGTATTCGTATTTCGCCACTGCGAAGAAGCACAAACAACCGGTTGCTGAAGAAAAAGCCGTAGCGGCTTAATTAGAAGTACCTGCTTTCATGCCGCTTCCTTATTTGCCGTTGAATCCCTCCATGCATCGTTCTTTCCTGATTGCTGTTTGCCTTGCTGCTGCGCCCCTCCCCCTGCTGGCGCAGCAGCCGGTACTCCCTTCCCGACAGCCGGCCACTCAGCCCCAGAGTAAGCCTCAAACTGAAAAGCCAGAAACCGTTGCTCCCGCCCCTTTCCTAACGCTGGCGGATGCTATCCGGATGGGCATAGAAAACAACTATAACATCCGGCTGTCGCGGCAGGATGAGCGAATTGCTGCGAACAATGTAACGCGCGGAAACGCGGGTCAATTGCCAACGGTTAACGGCAACCTCACTCGCACATTCAACCGCAACAACGTACGACAGGAGTCATCCAGTCGCCCTGAGCCTAGTATCGCCAATGGGGCAAAGTCTAACCTGCTCAATGCAAACGTTGCCGCCACCTGGACGATTTTTGATGGTTTGGGGATGTTCATTGCGTATGATCGGCTAAAGGCTTTAGAGCAGAGCCAACGGGAGATTACGCGGGCAACCGTAGAAGAAACCGTGGCTAGCATTACCGACGCCTATTTTGTAGTAGTGCGGGAGTCAGGCAAAATCAATTCTATTGAAGAAGCTCTCAAAATTGGGCAGGCGCGTATTGATCTTACGCAGGCCCGGGTAGATGTAGGAGTAAGTGCGAAAGTGGAAGTACTCACGGCGCGGGTAGATTACAACGCCGACCGCTCAGCCCTAATTCAGCAGCAGGAAGCCCTTCGAACTGCCAAAATCAATCTGAATAATTTATTGGGGCGTAGCCCTGGCCTAGATTTTCAGCCTCAGGACTCAATAGTTGTGGCGCAGGATCTGAACCGGGAGGCCGTTCTGCAGGCAGTACGGCAGAACAACCCACGGTTGCAGCAGGCACGCACCAACATTGATGTGGCTACCTATGACCGGCGCTTAGTACGTGCTTCTCGGTTCCCACAGGTTGGGCTTACATCCGGCTACGGGTTAAACCGTAATATCAACGGAGCAGCCTTCTTCGGCTCCCAGCTCGTCACGAACACAAGCCGCAACTATGGCTTAAACTATGGGTTGGTAGCCTCAGTGCCGATTTTTGACGGCTTTAACCGCACCCGCCTTGAGCAAAACGCCCGCATTGCGGAGGAACAGAGCCGTTTGGCACTCGACCAAACCCAGCTCCAGCTAGATGCTGAAGCGGAACAGGCCTACGCTCAGTACCAAAATCGGCTACAGCTTCTTGAGCTGGAAGAAACTAACATTTTGCTGGCCCGCGAGAACGTTGCCATTGCGCTAGAACGGTACCGGCTAGGCCTCCTCACTCCTATCGCACTGCGCGAAGCCCAACGCACTCAGCTTGATGCTGAAGTACGCTTGTTAGATATTCGTTACCAAGCCAAGCAGGCAGAGATTGTGCTCCGACGGCTAAGCAGTGGCCTTGTACAGCAAAGCGCCTCGCAATAACCGATAAGCACTGATAGCCCACAACGGGTTGCTTACCTCCCACGACAAAGGGGCCGCAGTGGCGGCCCCTTTGTCGTTTTATATTGTACAGGCCCCTCTGCAGAGGGCTATAGCCAAATATTAAGAAGCACCTATTCATTCGCTTAGGAAAAAGCACCATTTGGCGGGTAGCTACTTTGGCCCACCGAAAATTGCAGCACGACAGGTGGCCTAGGAGGTAGGTTTGGGAACCTTTTACGTCAGAGCTGATCCGGAATGGCTTGATGGAAAAGAAGTATTACTCTCTCCCTTCTCTTAGACCTATTGTCATGTTTGCTTCTTTCTGCCGCCTTTTCCTGGTTCTCTCTCTCATAGCTGGTACTCTTCTCGCTAGTGCACCTCAAGCCTCCGCTTCTGTTCTCCCCTTCTGGAAGCACGGCCGCTTATTGCCTAGTGTACGGGCCAAAATCAAAGGTCAGAACCGTATCCACCGCCCCGTATACCGGACTTACAAAGCCTATAAAGCTTACTAAAGCGCTACCCAAATCATAACAACAGTAAGGGGCGGCTTTCTCTAGTAGTAGAGAAAGCCGCCCCTTACTGTTGTTATTTAAGCTGCAGGCTTTTCAATTGCCCTAGCGCTTGCAGGGTCTCTGCGCGGGTCTTGGCCTTTTTCTCGTCTTCGTCTACCGGAGTTTTAGGACTTGGCCCGAAGAACGTAACGATGTTTTGCTTTAGCGGCGGGGTCATTCCCTCAAACTTATTTTCTGCCAGTTTGCGTACTAACTCGCCGTAGGCCTCATCTGTCAGCTTGTACTCTCCTACCTGCGTAGGTTTGCCGGTATCAAAATCAGTGTTAGGCAATACCTGGGTAGAAGCAGTAAGTGTATCCTTGGGTTCCAGCTCTACGCGGCGACAATATTCCGTACTTACATCTCGGAAGCTGGCGAGAAAGAGTTCCTGCGCTTCAGGGGTAGGCAGTTTGAAGGCAAAAGGCCGCAGAGGGCCAATTTTTGGCAACACCCGCACGAAATAAGACAAGACCCGTGCCCCCGTACCGGGCACTTGATAATCGGTACCATACTGCTTGCGGTACTGATGCTCGCTTTGCTTGTATACGTACTCACGACGCCGAGCCCGCGGGCTTAACCGACGAATTTCTTTTTTCTGCGACTGCCAAGCGGCTCGGCTAGCAATTGGGATGAGGGAACGTACCGCAAACCGGAAAGAGCCAATAGCCAGGTCTACGTTAAATATCACCTTGCCCAGCTCTAGGCCATACGTCTTTTTAAAGGCCCGCTCCAGCACCTGCTTGCTCACCTGAAAGCCAATTGCCCGCTGATAATCAGCAGAGCGGTAGCGCCCACTAGCTAGCTGCACTACGTCGAATGCAAACTCCAGCTGGGTGTGCTGAATAGGAGCCTCTTCGTAGGTGATATTGTTCCCAAACTTCTGTTGCAGATCGGGGTACACTGAGGGCATGGCTTTATTTGTGCCCTCGGGGTGGCCTACAATGTCGGCCGTGTAATGCGATAGTGCTCCTAACGCAAAAGCATACTCATTGCGGTTGTGCGCTTCATCCAACAGGTTCCGGACAAAGTCACCGCTCCGGACGTAGTGCGTAAGATTGGTAAACAGCTCCGATCCGAACGGGTAAAACCCCATATCTTGAATAATCGAGCCCCCATAAGCGTAGCTTTTGGCTTCCACTAGCTGTTCTTCCGTTGCACCAGGATACCGCTTTTCCAGAAAAGGCTTTAAGCAGCGGTTCCAGGTAGAGTCGATGTTGGCCTGGTGAGAGAGAACAGAATAACCTGACGAGGAAAAAGGCAGCACCAACAGGAGCAGCAGGAACAGGCGATGCATGAGGCGGGGAAATTGAGAGTCAGTTCACGGCAAACGGGAGAAGCCGCATCCGCGTTGTCCAGCTTAAGAATGGCTTCGTTTTCTTGAGGCGTCGTTTCAACTAAAAGTGGCCTAGCCACCAAATTACCAATCAATTCACCTGCGCTCTAGCCATAAAGCAAGGCATAAAAAAAGCCTGACTTCTGTAAAGAAATCAGGCTTTTTGCAGAGGAGGAGGGATTCGATACCCCTGCCCTATCTTATTGTTTCTTAGCAGCTTACCAGTTGCTGTAGAGCGTGTATATCCGGGTGTGTACCAGAAACGTCTACAAGGCCATAGGTAAGGGGGTAACCAGGCCGTCGGCATATGGAACGAGTTGACGCACCACACACGTATCGGCTGCTTCCTGGCTACCCGTTGGAAAAGACCCCGACTTTTCCATCAGTTGCTGGACGAAGCGCATTTGCTGGCCCATCTGCTTGATCTGCTCTAAGGCCTGTTGCAATTGTTCTTTCACGGAACTGAGCTGCTCTTTTAGCGATTCGTTCTCTCGCTTCCAGTAAGCAACTTCATCGTTCGTCGTCTCCGCCACCACGGCCAGCGAAGTAGCCTGTATAGTATTAGGCTTTGGGTCCGCTGGTTTAGTGTTGCGGACTACAGCCATACTCCCCTCCAGTTTTGTAGCAGGGACACCGAGCGCCTTTGCCAGCTTCTGTACGGTGCCAGCCCGCGGCTTTTCTACTTCATCATTTTCGAGAAGAGAAATACGAGGCCGATTGAGTCCAGCCGCATCAGCCAGCTCTTCTTGAGTCCAGCCGCGCTCTCCTCTGAGCGTGGCCAAACGTTGACCGAAAGATTGATCCATAGTATGCAGGGTTTAAGTTTTGCTTTCTTTGTTAGGTTTTGTACCTTTATGGCCCTAGGCAACGTAACACGTTGTATGCCTTTTCTTAAATACAAAGACTAGCAAAGGCTCACAAAGGTTACAAATGCCAACCAAACATGCAACAATATGGCTCTAACAATTGAAGCTCCACAGACAAATACCACTCCTCTCTCCTACGGTGAGGAGATGAAAAGTCTTAGAAGCCAGCTAAATGGAAAGCCTTACTGCAAAGGAGTGAAGGATTTACTGCCTCACTTAACGCCTTGGCAAATCCGTAACGCAGTGAATGGCAGGAAGGAAGATGCTCTGGTTCTTTCAGCCCTGCGCATCTATGTGCACAAAGAAAAACAGGCGTTGACTGAGGCTCAACTGCGTCTGGAGCAAGAAGGGGCTAAGGTGGGGCTGCCAGCAGCCTAAAAAAATTTATCTGTCTTTGTTAGCTTTTGTAACCTTTGCTGCGATATGTTTGTAGAAACAAAACCTAACATTAAGACTAACGATATGTGCACCACTACCCCTCCCTCCCATCTGATGCCAGCCGAAGTCACCCACTTCGAAGTAGCTACCACCAGCAATGCCCCTGCGCAGATGTGGCCTACTCCAGCGGGTGCCACTGAGCCCGACACCTACTGCGAAGACGAGGCTGACCGCCTACAGGCCACAGTGGTACGCACCGCTCCTGTGCATCGCTGTCTGCGCAAGGCAGTTGCCACCGCCCTGACCACAGCATATGTGGCATTAGGCCAGGACTGGCGCAAAGAAGCTGAGGTGCATTACCCCGAACTATTCATTGAGGTACCGGGCGAAGCTTCGCCGCTGGCCATCATCCGCTAAGGCAATGGGCTGCTATCACGAACGCCAACGCCTCAACGGCCTGCTCTTCCACAGTGACAGCAAGTTTGCCACTTGGGAAGCCTTCGCCTTAATGCCGAGCAACGTCAACCCCTCGGAGTGGCAGGACCGCCTACGGATAGCAGAAACCATCTACGCTATCCGCTGCGGCAAAGAGCCTGAGCTAGCCCCCTTCGTCGTGCTGGCTGAGCTACGCCAGCTCATCTACAAGCAGACCAAGGCCAAGAATGCTGCTCGGGTGTACTCGCAAGCCGAGATAGACGCTCTGCTCGATTCCCTCGAAAACCGCTCCGATTGGAGTGAGCTACTGCGCTGGCTCAAGAATGTGCGCAAGGAAACCGAGAAGCGCTACCAAGCTAGCCGCACTCAACTACCAATAGCCGCTTAATCCTACCCCTATGAGCTACCTCAACGGCTACGCCGACCCAGACTACCTCCAAGAGCTGCCCAAGTTTCGCCTACCCATGCTAGGCCAGGGTGGCACCTACCGCGCCTTCGAAATTACTGGTGACTCCATGCTGCCTATAGCCAGTGGCACCGTAATCGTTGGCCGCTACGTCTCCGACTGGATGACTATTAAGGATGGCACGCCCTGCATCGTGGTCAGCAGCAAGGAAGGCATTCTGTTCAAGCGGGTTTTCAACCGCCTCAAAGACTCGGCTACGCTGGCCCTGCACTCTGATAACCCGCTGTATTCGCCCTACAGCATTGATGTAGAAGATGTGGTGGAAATCTGGGAAGCCAAGTCCTACATCAGCAGCACTTTCCCGATTGCTGATCTCTCCCTTAACCGGCTGGCCAGCATCGTGCTGGACTTGCAACAGCAGGTAGCATCCATGAAGAAGTTCTAATCCTGCTGCGATGAAACCTGTCCTCATCACCATCGCCGAAGCCAAGCGCATTGCCGCTGCCAAAGCCCTCTACAACGCCGAAGCCTCATACCGTCAGGCCTGCTTGGAATTGGAAGCTGCCCGTGTCGGCTTGGTCCTGCCTGCTAAGCAGCGCGGAACCGCCGCCGGGGAAGGTAGCCGCAGCCTAGCATTTGCGCGGGCCTTCGGTGAGCCAGTGAACATGCAGCCTACCGCCTAGAAAACAAACAGCCCGCAGGCCGGAATCCCGCGGGCTATTCACTCAATTCATTAACAGTGCAAAGATGCTAAACGCAGATCAAGTATCCCACATCATTAGCCTGCTTAAGCCCCAGGTAAGCAAGGAAGAGATTGAACAGGTAGAAATAATGCTCTCGACACCTGTAGTCAGTGGCGATGTGCAGAGCATGGCCTTCTATCATGCCGATGTTATTAAGGACGTGTTGACTGAGCGAGTTCGTCAGCATAACAAGTTCGGCTATCAGAATCGGCCCCCGTTTGAGTGGTTTCTCATCTTATCAGAAGAGGTTGGGGAGGTGGCCAAGGAGTGTGTAGAGATGCAGTTTAACGATGCCTCACACCCTCATTCCAATCCAGCGGCATACCGCAAGGAACTGGTCGAAGTAGCAGCTGTCGCCTTAGCCGCACTGCAGAATTTCGACATGCGGGCTTCTAGCCACGCAAAGCCAATTGGGCTATGAAAGTCGGACGCATCGCCTACGCTGGGCCGCTGGCCCTACTGCTCGTCACCATCCAAGCCACTGCCGCCAAATGATACGCCACCACCTTCCCGCCCCCACGCCTGAGCAAAAAGCTACCCGCGCCACTGCTTACTGGCTACTCGTCTTTTTCGGCTGCATCCTGCTCACCATCCTCGGTAGCTGCAAGATGGCCCAACCTAAGAAGGCTAAGCCAGCACTAGGCCTGCTACAGGACAAGGAGGTGCCGCTCCCAAAATACGGCTGGTACCCAAGTGACGCCCGCCCCTAAAACAGTAGCGGCGCTACCCCTCGGAAGGTAGCGCCGCCTAATACTCAAAGTCTTAACAGCCGCAAATATATGTCTACTGAGATAGAAAAACCGAATACCAAAGTAGCGAAGGCTAAAACCACTGTGAGCAGCCTTACCCTCGGCAACGCCGATGATGCGCTTACGCTGGCCACTGAGCTGCAAAAGTTCGTCCGTGACAATAAGCTGACCAGCACCATTCAGGGCAAGCAGTTCCCCAACGTCGAGGCCTGGCAGTTCGCCGGTACCCTGCTCGGGTTGAGCGCTGTACTTGAAAGCATTGAGGATAAAAGCTCTGAGGCCGAAAGCAAATGGGCCGCTACCGTGCAGCTGGTGAATGTAAAGACGGGCGACATCGTAGGCCGGGGCTTTGCCACCTGCTCTAATAAGGAGCACACCAAGCGCAGCTTCGCCGATTACGCTATCTGCTCAATGGCCCAGACCCGCGCTGTCGGTAAGGCCTACCGCTTGACGCTAGGCTGGCTGATGAAAGCTGCTGGCTATGAGGCTACGCCTGCTGAGGAAATGGCAGATCAGGAGACCAGTGCGCAGGTAGTAGACGAGAAGCCCCGCCCTACTCAGCCGGCCGCACAAGAGGCCAGCGCGCCGGCTTCGCCACAAATGGTAGCCTCCGAAGAGTCCGACCCAAACCGCGCCGCTGAAGACTTCTTATCGGTGGCCTTAATCATTGATCTGATTAACAGTGCAGAGACACTAGATGAGTTGCAGGGTATCTGGTTCGGAGAGGCTAAGCCTTATCAGAAGGAGATTGATGTACTCGGCGCTAAAGAAGCGCGCAAAACCCTTCTGAAAAACGCCTCCGCCCAGGCTGCCTAATCACTTGCCCCGCTGCCACCGGTGGCGGGGCTTATTCGTGCCTCTTCTAACTGATTGTAATTATGGTAGTTGTTAGCAGTTTGCATAGAGAGTTGCTGGGTCTGGAAACAGCAGAGCCAGTTAAGAACGCTGGTGAGTTGTGGCCAGCCGCACAGCAGCAAATACGGGAACGCGCCTTAGCTGGCAAGCTTTCCGAAGATATGCGCAAACAAGCGCTGTGGTTAGGCTTTGAGGTGCCAGAGTATAAGCCTCTCATAACCTTTCGATATGTGCCTACGCCTGCTCCTGTGCCCTCATTTGAGGACTTGGCACAGTTGGCAGCGGGTTACTTTGGTCCTGCCACACAGGCCCAAGTATTCGAGCTCTCCCCTAGCAACGGCCTACGTCGTTCGTATGATCTGCCCGGCCGTAGAGTAAGCCCTCAGAATTACAGCATCTATGCTGCTGGGCGGGTGTGGTATATCATAGGCCACCCCTTCGCCAAGTATGCTACCCTGTCCGAACGGACCGCCGCCAACAGTGCTCGGCGGGCAGCAAATGAAATGGCTCGGGCAGCCAAGGCCACTAAGCAGGCGCAAGCCGCAACGCCACCACTTTTTGCGGAATTCTTTGGCCCGGCTAAGGTTACAGCCCCTCGGTACACGAATGCTGAGCAGGCGCTAAGCTTTGAAACGATGCGCAGGCAAGAGTGGCTTACCAACATGCGTAGCCACATAGCGCGGGAAATCCTAGAAGTACGGCGGCGTCTTGCTGCTATGCCAGAGGAGGCAGTAGCGCGGGTATATACCCAGTGGCAAAGCCAGCGCCATGCTTGCGGCCTAGTTTATCTGCTAGATAAGCTATGGCAGCTGCAAAGAAAGGAGGTGGCCAGTGCCTAGCAAGACAACCCCAGCCCAGCGCGTAGCCGAGCTGCTACGGGAGCTGAGCACCCGGCGGCGGGTGTACCCTCACTGGATCGATAAGCACCGCAAGGACGCTAAGACCGGCATAAGTCCGGAGGATGCCGCCCACCGGATAGCAGCCATTGAGGAACTGATTGAGGATATGTACACCCTCTACCCTTCCCTTCGCCCGGTGGTACAGGCCAGCCTATTTGAGATTCCCCCAGTGCATAAGAACCCGCCTAGGCCAGAGCGACCATGACCACCGCCCCGAACCGCTACCACCGAGCCGAAACCGCCGGCGGCTCTACTCCCCCCACCCTACCACGTCGCATGTACCCGATTCGCCAAGCTATCAACCAAATTCGCGGCCTCCGCTCCGAGCCTAAGTCGGTGCTGGTGGAGGTGTGCGAATTGCATGAGAACGGCAAACGCCGGCAGTGTGACGCTACCAACAGCTACCTAGCAGAACGCCTCGGCATGACGGGTAAAAACGTTTCCCGCCTGCTCTCTGGCCTCGTCTCTGGTGGCTGGTTAGAGTGTGATGTATTCCCGCATTTGGCTAACCGCCGGCTGCTCACTCCGACCCCAAAAACGCGGGCACTGTATGTGCCCGAAGTAGCCGCCGCACTATCCCCAGTTCCGCTAAGTGGGGATACCCCAGTACTAAGTGGGGATACCCCAGAAGTGGGGATACCTCACCCCAGAAGTGAGGATAGGGTATCCCCAGAAGTGGGGATAGGGTCACCCCAGAAGTGGGGAGACTTGTCTACGACCAAGAACGACCATAGTACGAACAAGGTGGAGGGGGAGGCGCTTCGCTCCGCTCTCGCCGCCGCCGAAAAAAAAATACAAGAGTTGGTTACGGCCACCATCGAGCTAGCAAGGAGCAAGGCTCAGGTAGTTTCCGACCTAGAAGAAGTTACCCGCCAACGCGACGAGCTGCAAGCCTCAGTGAATGCCAATCGTTCGGCCGCGTCGGCTTCGCACACTGGGGGGGGCGCCGGCCGCAGCCGGGCACAAGTTTCCTTTCGCCAATAGCAAGGCAGCTACCGAGGCTGGCCTACGCGCCCTGGCTCAGCGCCTGGGGTATGGTGCTGCCTACCTGCCTCACTACCTCGCTCACATGGCTTTGAAAGCCGAAAACATGCCAGTGCGCGACGAACAGGGCTGGCAAAACTACGCCCAGCGCTTCCTGGAAAATGATGCCAACAACTCTAAAGCGGGCCTGATTACCACCCCTCCAAAAGATTCCGCCAATGCTACCGCAAACCTCACAGGCCGGTCACGTTCCGGCTTCCACAGCAAAGACCTCGATTTTAGCGACATACTCGCCGCCAACGCTTATCTCGCTTCTGCGTCAGGACACGGCGACTTACGCGAGCCAGGCCCTGAGCCTGACGCCTCAGAAGGCTTTGCAGTCGAATTCACTAGCTAAGCTCAACAAGGAAGGTGGGCAGGAGTTCGTGAATGCGCTCTCGTTTGCCCTGGCCTTCACGCTGAAGCAGATCAACGTGCAGAACGGCATCAGTGCCATGCAGATTTCGCTGGCCATTCCGCAGCTGCTCCGCCAGTTCTACTACCTGAAGTTCGATGAGGTAGTGCTGTGCTTCCGCGAAGCCGCCCGGGGCCGGTGGGGTACCAACTACAACCGGCTGGACCTGCAAGTCATTACCAGCTGGCTGACGGCCTACGATGAGCAGGTGCGGACGCCGCTAGTGAATGCCCAGGCTACGCACGAGCACGAGCAACTGAAGTCGGGCAAGAACATCATCAACCAGCTCACCACCGCCGAACTCGTGCAACTCGGCTACCAGCCCCTTAACGACTTCACCCGTCAGCAGGTGGCGCAAGAACAGCAGCAGCGCGAAGCCGAGCTGGCCAAGGTGGCTGCCATGCCCGACGACATGCGAGAGGTGGCTAAGGAGCTGAGCCAGCGCGGCAAGGCCTTCAAAGTAGAGCAGGCCCGCTCCATTGATGCCGCTACCAAGCGCCTAGGCCAGATGAATGAGGTCGGCTATGCCCAGCAGGTGCGGGAGTTGATACCCCGCCTCTCGGAAGCCCAGCTTAAACAGATGGAAGACGAGGCATGGGAAACGCGCAACAAAGCTGCCCTAGATGCCATCTCCGAGTACCGCCGTGGTCAAAGTGCCGCGGCATAGCCTACCCCCCAACCCTTCACGCTACTACCTGATGAGACTATGCAGCCTCTTCGCCGGCATCGGCGGCTATTTCTTGGCCTCTCGAATCAATACCTCCAACGTTGAGGCCATGCTTAGGCCACGTTGTTCGGATAATTCTTTGAGTGTAGCCAATGCCTGCTCAGACAACGCAAACGAGGTTCTTTTCTTCTTTGCCATTGGGAAGTGTGGTAAATGTGTGGTAACTTAGGCATAACAATTTACATCAAAGTTATGGCAAATCAACACACCGCAACACCTGTACCAGCACGTGAACTTCTTATGCAGATGTATCACGAACAAGGCTTGAGTCAAAAGGAGGTCGGAGAAGCCCTTGGCGTTTCGCAGAAGGTGGTTTTCGCTTGGCTGAAAAAGCTGGAAATCCCCGCTCGTGTTGCTGCAAAGCGCAATCAGCGCGGCGAAGCCAATCACATGTGGAAGGCTGGCGATGCCTCTTATACTGCTTTCCACCATCGGGTAGAAAGCTTGCGCGGTAAGCCTATGCGCTGCGAAGTGTGTGGCACAGAGGATGAATCTGCGAATTACGATTGGGCCAACCTAACCGGCAACTACCAAGACCCGCAGGATTACAAGCGCATGTGCCGCAGTTGCCATCGGCAATTCGATTACGCTAAAGATGCTACACCATGCGAGTAATGGACTTGTTCGCAGGTATTGGGGGATTTTCCCTCGCCGCGCATTGGATGGGCTGGGCCACCGCCGTCTTCTGCGAGTGGGAAGAATTCCCCCGCCAGGTGCTGATTAAAAATTTCCAGTGTGTACCTGCTGAAGACCTGAGCGCCGCTGAGCTCACCACCATCATCGATGCGTGGAAAGCATGGAAGCCAGGCCAGCCACAACCGACCTCCGTTCTCTATGGTGATATCTGCCACTTTACTGCCTCCGCTTGGCGGAGAGCAATTGACCTTGTTTGCGGTGGGTTCCCCTGCCAAGATGCCAGCCACGCCAGAACCCATAGCTCAGGAGGAAACCATACTGAGCAGGGATTATCAGGCAAGCGAACTGGCCTCTGGTGGGAAAATCATCGGATCATCCAACAGCTGCAGCCTCGTTTCGCAGTCGGTGAAAACGTCTCAGCAATCCGCGGCAAAGGGCTCAACATCATCCTTCAAAGCCTTGCCGAAATCGGGTACGATGCGGAGTGGTGTGATATGCCAGCCCATTGGTTTGGTGCCCCCCACCCGCGTGAGAGGACGTGGATTGTGGCTTACCCCAACGGCCTCGGACGGGGAGAAGAGAGCCTCATTCTCAGCCAAATCATTAGCCGGCCGATTCCACAGGCATCCCAATGGGAACCTAGCCGAGCAATATGCAGCACTTACGGGAAAAAGGCTTTGCCCGAGGCTTACGGAATACCTGATGGGATACCCCGAAAACTGGGCAAGCGTGGCGTAGATCCTGAGATAAAAGCACACGGCAACGCCATAGTACCCCAAGTGGCCTACCAACTCTTCCTCGCTATTGCTGACTGGATAGCCCAGTATGCCCCATGAGCGCTAACACTCAAATTATCTCCCGTCTCCGGAGCGAGAAGCTAGATGAGCTCCAACGCCTACTGCGCATCTACGCCACCGATGCCCAGACCGTGAAACTGATCAACAACGAAATCAAACGGCGTCAAGCCAAACTCTCCACATGAGCACTACCCCAACCTATACCGAGGCCTCAATTGAGGAAGCCTTTAAACTACTCGACTATGCAGTAAGTGCCAGCCGCGCTGGTGTGCTGTTGCACGAAGAGTTTGAGGACCGAGTAGAGCAGGCTGCCGCCCTGCTACGCCCCGCCACCGATGCCGCCGCGCTGGAGCAGCTGGCCCAGCAGCACCCGATTGATCTGCCGTGGATGCAGCCGGTGGCAGTAATTGCCTCCGATACGCCGGCGCCGACGTGCAGCCCGCTCAGTTGTGATGGGTGTGCAATGTGTGAGGAAGGAGGTAATAATGAGTAAGTCTAAGCTGATACAGACATCTGATTTATTGCCAGGCACTAAGCTTGAGTCCTCAACTAAACCCGGTGAATTCAGCACTGTTGGCGAATTCTACCCCCGTTTTCAGAACTCTAACGGCTACTGGAACACATGGGAAGTGACGTTGGCAGACCCTAGATACAAGCCACGTCTTACGCTTTCTGCAATCCGTCGGCATTACCGAAAACCTTAATGGCCCTACGCACTGCCTCCCGAGTCGATGCCAACCAGCCCGCAGTCGTGCAAGCGCTGCGGGCCATTGGCGCTTCTGTCCTCTACACGCATCAGCTCAAGAACTGCTTTGATCTGTTGGTCGGCTACCGCGGCCGCACCTTCCTGATTGAAGTCAAAGACCCCGAGCAGCCGCCCAGCAAACGCCAGCTGACCGCCGGCGAAGAAGAGTTCCGCAGCACGTGGCGCGGCTCTCCTTACCACATTGTGCACACGCCCGACGAAGCTATCCAACTCGTTACCGCTCCCTAACTCCCTACTGCTACGCTCTCTCCCTATGCCCCTTATCCAGGATGTTCCGATGATTACCGTATACCGTTCGGGCATTATCAACCTCAACGGGGAAGCAACCCGTCTGATGCACGATACTCACTTGCAGGTAGACTTGCTGCCGCCGGTCAATGCGCGGGCCAGCTGGCAGCTTGACCGCCGCGCTGGGGCCTGCTGTAACCTGCTCAAGGGAGGGCGCAACGGCAGCCACCTGCGCTTCTCGGCACCCTACCGTGCCGCCGAACTGTTCCGGGAGCAGCCCGCCTCCGTCACGCGCATCATCTTCCGCATTACCCCGCATCAGCAGTACTTGGACCTCTACACCTTGGCTGCCGAGCTACCCGTGTCCAATCAGCCCGCAGCATTGCAACAAAAGCCCCGGCGAAAAGCGGCGTAAGGCCCGGTCTGTGGGGAGATTTGGTGTATGTCCACCACTCCCGAACCGCAGTCTACTGAAGCCCCCAAGCTCACAGCGAAGCAGCAACGCTTCGTCGAAGAGTACTGTGTAGACTGGAATGGTACTCAAGCGGGAATTCGGGCCGGTTATGCCAAGAAGACTGCCGCCGCCGAAGCCAGCAGGTTGTTAAGAAATGTTAAGGTTAAAGCCGCCATCGATGAGCGGCTGAATGAGTTGAGCTTGTCCGCTGGGCAAGTCACCAAACTCATCAGTGACATGGCAGAAACCCGCCTCAATGACTTTATAACAGTCAAAGAGGTAGAGCAAGAGACCCGTGTTCCACAGCCGTTAGCAGAGACTATCCGTCTGTTGGAGGAGGAAATTGCATTTGAGGAAGAATACGCCCATCGTTCGGCCGAAGTGCTAGGCTTAGTCGATGAGGCCAAGGAAGATTACTTGGCTGATAAGCGCCGCTCCATCAAATGGAAGCGGCTAGATGTGCTGAAGCACCAGATGACGCTGGAGCGCAATCCTGATGCTTTCATCATGGTACCCGGGCCTCCTACCTTGGTGAAGCGCGCTGATCTGGACCTCGTGAAGATTGCCGAAGCCAAGGAAGGCAACCGCATCAAGTCCTGGCAGCCCTCGGAGTTCGGTACCAAAATCGAGTTCTACGACTCGGCTGCGGCCCTGCGTGATATGGGCCGGGTGCGCGGCATCTTCGAGAAGGATAACAGCCAAGCAGCCACTACGGCCGTCATCCACACGAAGACTGAGATTATCAACACTGGCCCCCCGATTGCCCGGTCAGAAAAGGACATAGACGATGTTTAAGTCTGGACGCCTTTTCGGGGACAACTACCATAGCGCGGCCGATACTGTCGTCAACCAGGGCGGTACCAGCTCGGGTAAGACGTACTCCATCCTGCAGGTGCTGTTTCAGAAGCTCTCGGAGCGCACCAGCAAAGTGTGCACAGTGGTTGGCCAGGACATTCCCAACCTGAAGGCGGGTGCCCTGCGTGATGCGCTCGACATCTACAACAACTCCGAGGAGTTGAAAAGCCTCATCAAGTCTTACAACAAGTCGGAACGCATCTTCGAATTCCACAATGGGTGTGTGATGGAGTTTAAGAGCTACGAGGACTCGCAGGATGCCAAGTCGGGTAAGCGGGACTTCTTGTTTTTGAATGAGGCCCAGGGCATTCCCAAGCCCATTTATGACGAACTGGAGCTACGCACCAAAGAGCAGGCCTTCATCGACTACAACCCCAACGCCGAGTTCTGGGTGCATGATGACATCATCGGCAAGTCCGGTGTGGAGCTGCTGATCAGTGACCACCGCCAAAACCCCTTTCTGCTGGATAAGCAGCGAGCCAAGATCGAAGGCCTGAAGGAAAAGGATCTGGAGCTGTGGAAGGTGTACGCACGTGGCAAGACGGGCAAGATTGAAGGCCTAGTGCTTCGCAACACGGTGCTCTGCAACTACGAGGACATTCCGGCCGGGGCCCGCTTTATCGGGCGCGGCATGGACTTCGGCTTTACCAACGACCCCACGACAGCCGTGGATGTGTACCTGTCCGGAGGGGAGCTGTGGCTGGATGAGGTGCTCTACGAAGAAGGCCTGACCAACCCAGACATTCACCGCCGCCTGCTGGCGGAAGACCCTGCGGCTACGCTGAAGGTGATGATAGCCGACTCAGCCGAGCCTAAGAGCATCGAAGAGTTACGGCGGCTCGGCTTCCGCCTGATTGAGCCAGCGCTAAAGGGCCCCGACTCGGTGCGTGCTGGCATAGAAATTTTACAGCGGTACCGCCTCAATGTCACCCGGCGCTCGGTGCACCTGCGCAAGGAGCTGGATAACTACAAATGGAAGGTAGACCGCACCACAGGTAAGCCTACTAATGAGCCCGTGGACGCCTTCAACCACTGTATAGACCCCGTGCGCTACGTGGTGCTCAACAAGCTACCTGCTGCGCTGGCCCCCCGCCGCCGCTCCGCTAAATCCTCACTCGTCCAATAAGTTCTACAGATATGTCAGAAGAAATTCAGTTAGAAACTCCTGCTGAGAAGGTTGCCCGCCTGGAAGAGGATTTGTGCATCGTTGGCATTAGTAGTTCCACGGGTATAGTTCTAGTTACTGTTGAGACAGAGGACGGTGTAGTAGAAGTGCGCGTAGAAACTCCAAAGCTTCGGCACCGCATCTTGGATGCATTGATTGATGGGTTGGGTAATAAACTTGATGAAGCACGCAGGGAGGCGGCTAACGCCTAATGCGCCACGAGCTTAGCCTTACCTCTGCCGATGGCACCGAAACCATCACCCTGCAGGTGCCGACCTCGTGGGATGATGTGACGCTGCAGCAGTACATCGACTACCAGTGCAGCGAGGAGCCGGCTGTGTGTCAGCTGGCCGGCATCACCCAGGCCCAGCTCGACCGGCTGGTGTATACCGATGCGGGCTACCTCATCAACCTGCTGGCCTTCGCTGCCGAGTTGCCCGACCCGCCCTTGTCGGAGGGCATGCGCGACCCGGGCGCCGCCACCTACGGGCAGATGGTGCTGGCCAATCAGTACATCGAAGAGCACCCCGACCAGCCGCACATCTTCTACGCGCCCTACCTGTACGCGCTCTACCGCACCCGCGAGGTGTACGGGCGCAATGACCAGGGCAAGGAGGAGCAAATGCGCCAGGCCATTCTGCAGCAGCCCGTAGGCCAGTGCCTGAGCGACGTGCTTTTTATCTACGCGGGGTGGTTGACTTCCATGAGCGCCACTCCGCAGGTCCCGAAGACGCTGCCGAGCCAGACGATGACGAGTTGGAAGCCGGACTGGAAGAACTGGGGGAGCGTTTTGGCCCGCTGCTTACCGTCGATGCGCTCAGCAGCGCCTTCCGCTGCTCCTGGGCCGACCTCTACGCCCTGAGCGCCGATACCGTGTACCGCAAGCTGCGAGTAGAGCAGGCCAAAGCGGCTTACCAGCGCAGGCTAGCCAAGATTCACCGAGAGAAAACCAAGTAGTTATGAGCAATTCAGTACTCAAGCCCATCGAAAATGATCCAGGCGTTTACCGCTTTAACTGCCCTGGGTGCAATCATGACCACTATGTAAACACTGTTACAGCCAATGGCAATGGTGCAAAGTGGAGCTACAACGGCAACCCTGAGCGGCCAACATTTAGCCCAAGCTTACTCATTCGTAGTGGGCACTTCATTCCTGGCTATAGTGGTCGGTGCTGGTGCGACTATAACCGTGAGCACCCAGACGACCCAGCGCCCGCAAGCGTCTGCTGTTACATCTGCCACTCCTTTGTTCGGGATGGGCAGATTCAATTCCTGAGTGACTGCACTCACGCGCTGGCTGGGCAAACTGTGCCACTGCAGCCCTATGACGCATGAGCCGCCGGTACCGCGACCCGCCTAGGCCCTGCGGTAAGAAGAAGCTCAGCGAGAGCAAAGCGCATGGCGTGGTAGAACGCGCCCGCCGCAGCCCCTCCGATCGTCGCCATGAAATCCGGGTGTACTTCTGCCGAGGCTGTGACGCCTGGCATACCAGCAGTGCCCCCTTCACCACCGCCGCCCAACGCCGGGCATTACGAGAGCAAGCATGACCGAATTAACTCAACTCTATACCGTGGCAGAGCACGGCTTTGGCGACTGCCTACGCACTGCTTTTGCGTGCATCCTAGACAAGCAGCACCCGTCAGAGATACCCATGTTCACTTTCGAGGAAGACGGAACGCCTACGGGCCCAGATTGGGGCCTGAAAATGATGCGTTGGTTTCGAGAGCAAGGGTATGAATGGGACACCATAGACCTGAAAGCCGTGCGCCAAGGCCGCGAAATGGCACCAGGCACACTTGAAATGCTCGATGGGTATTGGGTGGCATCGGGCCTTTCTCCGCGCTTCTATCCAGATGGCAGCATCATGCACCATGCAGTAGTAGGCTTTGGCCGGGACATGCAAATAGTGCACGATCCGCACCCCTTGCGCACTGGCTTACGCGGCTTGCCAGAAACAGCCTATTGCTTGACCCCTATTCAGAAGTAGCATGACCCACGCCGAAATCGTCGCCTACCTCGAAGCCCAGGCTCTGGCCGCCGGGGCCGCTTCCTTCTGGCATGGCAAGCAGGCCCAGGCCGATATCAACTACAACGCCGCATTTCCCCAGGCGCACCTGTTTCTGATGCCCAGCCGCATCAAGGGCAACACCATCACTACGCAGGTGGCTATGTGCTTCTACGGCAAGGATGAGCACGAAAACGGCTCGGCTGACTCCGTGTTCATTCAAGATGCCATGGATAAGCTCACCCAGAAGTTTCACGGTCTACTGGCCTCGGAAGAGGATGCCGACGTGGCACTAGTCGATGATGCTATGGACCGCACCCCCGTGCTTCGGAAGGGCGCGGCCATCGGTACAGGCTACCTGGTCAACTTCACCCTGCACAGTCTCGTGGTATGCTAAGCACTCCTGAACAGCATCGGGCCCTTTTCTTAGAAATAGCGGCAGAAATGACACCCGAGCGATTGGCTGAAGCACTAAAGCCAATAGAGCTGCCTCCTATTTCCATAGAGTTATCGCAAGCAGATAAACAGCGAGACAATGATTTGCTTAACAGGCTGATGTATTCGGCTATTGTCATTCGCCCTGAAATACCAACACCACCATGCTAGCCAGTGCCGAGGCGACCTTTGCCAAGTCCATGCCCGAACTGGTAGAGCTGACCATTGAAGCCCTGAAGTCACACCCGCAGCCGCCGTACGGCAAGCCTGCCTATGCCAGTGGCCGCACGGCCCAGCAGATTCGGGAAGAGCACGGCGACGATTTCGGCCAGGTACTGGGCCCCGCCCACATGCAGACCCTGCTCACCGGCCGCGGGCCTACCCGGGGTGGCGGTAGTGCCGGCGGCGACCCGTTGCATACCATTCTGGAGCAGTGGGCTCAGGACAAGGGTCTACAGCTACGAGATGGTATGACCTTCAAACAGTTCGGCTACGCCGCTGCCTACAACATTCACAAGCAGGGCACGGCGCTCTACCGGCTCAAGCAGCCTTCTGGCCTACTGGATAAGGTGCTGACGACTGATTTTCTCAACACCCTCAAAGCCCGCATTGCCGCGGGCGAAATGGTGGCCATTGCCACCGAACTACGCACCGTCTTAGCTGCCTGATATGGCCCTGAAGCGCATTTATGAAGCATACACCGAGGTTTCGCGGCAAGATGATCCGCAAAACCCGGGCGTGTATACCATTCAGTACGAGTACACCTACTCCTTCTGGGATGACGTAGCCAAGGCCGTAGAGGCGGGCACGCAACCCTCCAGCTATATGGGGGGCTACGCCGGAGCTCCGCCCGAGCCGCAGGCCTACAGCTGGCCCACCGATACTCCGCTGGATGCCTACACGGTACCCACCGACCCCGCCGCAGCGGGCTACGTGGCACAGTACGCTGGGCAGTACGTGACGGTGTACCATGACGGAGCGGGCGGCGTCACCTATGCGCCAGCGGATGTATGCGACCTGGCCATTAAGAACATTCGGCCCCAAGCCCCAAGCGGCCCAGGCGCGCCTGGCTCGGTATCGTTCGAGGCCACCACCTCGGCGGCCACCGTTACGGTCAACGTGCACGAGGCGGCTAGTGGCGCGTTTGTGCTCTCGCTGTTTCAAGTAGCCCCCGGCTTGCTCGGCACGAACCTAGCGCCGGGTAACTACGCCTTGCGCGTGCAGGATGCGCAGGGCTGCCAACTCGGCATCAGCCCCGAAATCCTGTTCACGGTGCCTACTGCGCCCGCGCTGGTGGTGCTGGGCTGCATGGATGAAGAGGCCACCAACTACAACCCGCTGGCCACCGAAGACAACGGTACCTGCCGCTACGCGCCCCGCTGGGTAGGCGCGTGGAGCCCCGAGGGCGTGAAGGTAACGGTAGCCCCGGCTGGTGACCCGCTGCCCGCCTACCTCAGCGCTGAGCTACTGGCCGGCTACCCCGTAGGCCACCCATTGGCTGCTAGCAGGCCACTGGTGCGCGTGGCGCTGTTACGGGCTACCGTAGCGCCTTCGGGGCTGGCCACGTTCGATCTGGCCCCGTATCTGCGCGCTGAGCTTGGCAGCCTGCAGCAGGGTGCCCGGCGGCTGGACCTGAACAGCGCCACCGCGCATACGTCCGATCTGTTCGTGGGCTTCCAGCTGCTGGTAGGCGGCGCTTCCGTGGCCAAGGGCTATGCGCTGAACTCAGCACTGGACGAAGTGACGCTGGAGCTGCTGCGTGGTAGTGACTTGCCGCTGTCGCCGTTCGGCAAGACGCTGCCCGTGTGGGGCGGGTATGATTTTCCAGTGTATGCGCTGGATGAAGACCCGAGCGGCCGCTTTGGGCTGGTTACGCCGCGGCCCGCGGCCAATGACGGCACCAAGGATATTCGCGTAGTGAACCTGCCGTGCCCACGCTACGGGCTACCGGTGGCGTGGCTGGCCCCAGGAGGTGGCTTCGGCTACTGGGTATTTGCCGGAAATCACGCCCTGGGTGATGAGGTAGGCGAAGGTCAGAGCTACTTGGAGGCTACCACCCAGCAGCTGCGCTACAGCAGCCGCACAGCGTCTCGGCAAGTCGTAGAGGCCAGCAGCGGCGTGTTTAGCCAGCGCGCCCTAGCGGAGGGCCTGCGTACGTTGCGGCGCTCGGTGCAGGCCTGGTACCAGCCCGAGGGGCCGGGTACTACCTGGGTGCCCATTACGCTGAAGGGCGGCAGCTTTCCCGCTTACCGCGAAGGGCGCAACCGCTATGAGGCCACTATCCAATTCACCGAGGCTGTGCCTCAGTACGTGCAAGGGCAATGAAACGACTGAACAGCGAAACAGCCTACCCAGGTTTGCCCACATTCAAGATGAAACGGGGCTACGTGAACGGAAACCTCATTCTCCGAATAGTTATGCGCAAAATGATGCGTGTAATGATCGAAGATTTAAAGCGCATGATGCCATGATTACACCAGAAGCAGCTGTGGCTATTGTAATTGTCTTGCTAGGCCTCTTGATGATGGGCTGGCTTTTGGTAATGGTGAATGAAAGCCGCAAAGCGAAGAACCATGCCTTTCGCCGCTTTTCTGAATTTCCACCCCCGCCGCCTCGTCCTATGCCCACTAAGTCTGACTTGGAGAACAAACAGGCCAGGGAAGAGTGGAAAGCCAAATGGGATGCCTATAACGCCAAATATCCCTCATGAGCAATCAACTCCTCGTCGGCGGCATTGCCCTGGACCTCTCTCCGGATACGGTTATCCTGCCCAGCTTTCAGGCCAATGACCTCACCAAGCCCGACACCATCCAATCGGACTTCTCGCCCGAGTTCAGCCTACCTGGTACGCAGAAAAACCACCAACTGCTGGGCCGCGCAGCCTACGGCGGCACCCTGGCCGGTATTCCCTACCGCAAGCTCATGGCCACGCTGCTCAGTGATGGCGTGGAAATCATGCCGCTGGCCCTGCTCATTGTGAAGGGCTACGCCGGCGGCAAGTACCAGGTGCAGCTGTTTGCCGGTAACCGCCGCTTCATTGAGCAGCTAGGCGACAAGACGCTACAGGAGCTGGACTTTTCCCGCTTCAATCACCTCTGGACGCTCGATAACGTGGCCAGCCGCTTGCCGCTGGCCTACTGGCAGGAGCACGGCTGGGGCTATGAGGTGCTGGACCGCGGCCGTCCGCTGGACCTGACGGCCCTGAACCCGTTCATCTGCCTGCCCTCGGTGTCAGCCCAACTCATTTGGGATCAGATGCTAGCCGAAGCGGAGTTTACGGCGACGGACCTGAGCCAGGAGCCGTTGTTTTCGCGGCTCAACGTGCCTTCCCCGCAGGTGGCCGGTTACCCCGCTGACTTTATAGCCGCCCGCCAACTGGTGGCCGGGCATCCACAGCAGCCTATTGTGCCACGCCGGCAAGCGGCTACCCGTGATCCGCTGGAATTTCAGGTGCCCTTTACGTTTCACCCCGCCGGTACCGACCCGTTTCACACGCCCACTATTCCGGGCATGCTCATCGAGCGCACGTTCTCCGAGCACGGCGAAACGTATCCGTTCACTATCTACGTGCCAGACACGGCCTGCTTGCTCACCATCGAAGCTAGGGTAAACGTGGACTTCGAGGTACGCCTCGGCAAGGTGCGCGCCCGCCTCTCACTCTACAAAAACGGGCTGCTCTGGGTGGAGGGTACCGCCCAAGAAGTGGGCACGGGCTCCAATCACCTCGTCTCGGCTAGTGTAACCGCTACGCGGGAGCCCGTTGCCGCTGGCGACGAAATCTACTGCGTGCTGCGGCTGGAAAGCGTGAGCCTCGTGAGTGCGCGCTGGGGCTTCTATACCGGTTTGTTCTCGGGCCAGCAGTACGGGCCCTTCGACATGCCCAGCCCGCTCGATCAGTGGAAGATTGAGGTAGTGAGCGAAGTGCCGCCCGGGGGCCAGATCAACCTAGCCGCTTGGCTGCCCGACATGAAGCAGCTCGACTTCTTCAAAACCATCGTGCAGCTGCTCGGCCTTACGGTGCAGACCGATGCGTACGACAGTCACTTGCACCTGGGCCTGTCGGGTACGGTGCTCGACAATGCCCCGAAAGCGCTGGACTGGACAGGCAAGCGGGATGCCCCGTTTCTGCCCGCCGGCGAAGCGCGGGACGTGGTGTTTCGCTTTGGCAGCTACGGCCGCAAAAACTGGCTGCGCTGGACGACCGATAGCGTAGACAGCTACGACGTGACCGAGGCCAGCAGCCGCGTGGGCAAGGTGATACCCAAGGGCTACGCCGATGGCTATTTGGCGGTGGCTGACGAGAACCTACCCGCTGAAGCTAGCCTGGGCACGCTGCCGTTTGCGGCTACGGGCAACAGCCAAGCACTACCCGGTGGGCTGAAAATTCCCAACTGGAAGCGCAATGAGTCGGGTGGTACTATTACCTACGATCAGCAGGACGTGGTACCGCGCCTGACCCTGCGCACCGGGGCCCCGCTGCAAGTGGTGCTGCGCTACCTGCTAGGCACGCGCACCGTGTCAACCGTGCTCAGCTACTTCGCCGATGCTACGGCGCAAGTAGAGCTGGACTTGCAGCGCTGCATCTTGCCTCGTTACTGGCGGGGGCTGGCGGCCATGCTGTTGGAAGCCCGCTACCACAAAGAGCGGTACCGCTTGACCCAGCAGGACATTGCCGCCCTTGACTACACGATGCCTATCTGGGACGGGGTGCTAGGCGACTACTTTGCCATCAGTCAAGTAGCTGAGTTCAGCGCAGATAGGCCTACCGAGGTGGCCTTGTGCCGGCTGCACCCGTCGCTGCTGGCCCCGCCGGTTTCGGCTACCCAGCCCGCTATCGGCTTGGAATTCTTCGAAGGTGAGTTCAACGTGACAGCTACTACGCCACCCGAATTTTATTAAGTTCGCCTATCGTAAATAATAATTTTAAAAGAATACGTTAAAGGATTTCACCAAAGCTCAAGCAACCTATAAAGGAAAATCAGGAATGAATAAGCCAGTGCCTGGGACTCGCTACCAAGTTGGGTTATCTCCACTACCTAATCCTGAATATCTAACAGTTGGAATCGAAGGCGGGCCAGGCACAGCCACCACCGCCTATGAAAGAATCACTTACAGCATCCAAGAAGAATTTTGGCAAGACTGGGAAAACGTGGTAGATGTGGAAGGAGCCCCAATTCGACTTCAATAAAGCAAAAGCCCCGACCTACACAGGCCGGGGCTTTTCGTTAAGTTAGCAGTCAACTAAACCCTCTTTATATGGCAGAGAATAACGAAGATTTGACATTCCGCCCAGACATTGCAACGATCAATATGCTTTTGGACGTGAAAGCAATGCTCACGGTTTCATTAAACATTCAATCTGATTTATTAGCGCATAACTCAGGTAAAGACAATATGGAAGTGCGCAAAGAGACTTGGGATCGGGTTGCTACAACCCGAAAGAAAGAGGTTGAGGCCTTCGAAGAATCGTTAAGAAATAAATGAAAAAAGCCCCAACCTTGCATAGGTTGGGGCTTTTGCTTTAGGAATAAATCACCTTCTAGGTGTTCGACATGCTTTGAGTGAACTCATCTCGGGCCAATCCCTCTTTCACATCTACGATGGTGGCCTTGATGGCCCCGCTTCTCCGGATGGCGGCTACAACGCCCGCTCCAACCTCTTCTGCTGATAACGCAGGTGCCGGCCCCTTTACCGACTCGCGCACGAAGCTGGATTGTACCACGCCACCCAGCGCCATATGCCCCGAGGGAGCCAACGGCTTGCCGCCACCCATCACGTTGAGCACAGAAGCCAGGGGCCGCAGCAGCGGGCTACGCCACACGCCCTTGGTCAGAATAATTTCATCCCCCTCAGCTTCGCCCATGGGCCGGCCCGTCAAGCGGTGCACCAATGGTATGCCGCCCTGGCTGTGGCTGGGCCCGTTGAGTACGCCCCCCTCGGCAAACCGCTGGCTGCTGATAGCGGCAATCTGCGCGCCCGCTGTAGCCGTGAGCAGACCAATCTGCACGCCTCGTACTACCGTAGCAAACGGCTCGACGAACGGCGCCGCGGGAGCCCGTAGAATCTGCATTACGCCGCTGGCCAGATCAATCAGGGCCTGGGCAATGGCAATCTTGCGGCGCTTCTCGGCATACTCTTTCTCAATGCGCTCCTGGTTCTGGGCGTGGGCCTTCTGGATTTTCTCCCGCTGCTCGGCATTGTCGCCGGCCGCGGCCAACTGGCGGCGCATCTGCTCACTGTCCCGGTTCAGGGCCTGCGACTTGGCTGCTTCTTGAATGGTGTTGAGGCTATTGACCGAGTTAGCCGTTAGCGCCGCAATAGCCTCAAACTGCTCACCGAGGAGTTGCTTACGGCCCTCAGTGGTTTGGCGGTCTAGCTCCAGCAGTCGGGCTGCCGTTTCCTGCTCGATGCGCAAGCGCTCAGCGCTGCCTTCTTTGGTGCCGAGTATCTGTGCATCCCGTTCGGCCAGAATGCCCGCTTTACGCGCATTTAAGAAACCCTCCGACAGTTGCACGCGCCGGGCCTCTTCCTGGCTTAGGCCGAGTAGCTGCCGATCAGTGGCCAGCGTCAGCAGCTGAGCTCGTTCGTCCAGGGCTACCCGCTGCCGCTCGACTTCCTCAGCGGCATTGTCGGTGGCTAGCTGCTTGAGGTCAGCGGCCAGCTTGGTGCGGATAGCGTACTCTTTGGCCGCGTTGTCTTCCCGTACATCTAGGGCAGCCAGCTGCAACTCAGTATCCAACTCCAGGGCCCGGCGGCTCAGCTCGTATTTCTGCTGGGTGCCTACTTCGGCCACGCTTAGAGCCCCGGCGACGAAATCACGTTCCGCCTGCAGGCCTTCCTGGGCCCGCTTGCGCTCGGTGTCGGTTTCCAGCTTGAGTTTATCCGCCTCATACTTGGCATCAATCAAGGACTTTTGCCGAGTCGTCATGTCTTTCTGGGCTAAGTCTAGCTTATGCTGCGTGTCCAGCTTCCGGCGCAGAATGTTCAACTCCTCCTCGGAATTGGCCTGCACCTTGGCTAGCTCCAAGTCCAGAAAGCCGAGCTGTACTTTCAGTTCGTTTTGCCGCGCGGCTAGGGCCTTATCTGCTGCTTTCTGCCGCGCGTCGGCCGCTGTTTTCTCGGCTTCCTTCTCTTTATCCAGCCCTTCTTTGGTGAGCTGAAAGCGGTTGGTGATGTACTCGTTACGGCGGCCAGCGGCATCCTCTTCGAGGTCGGCTAGTTCCGCCCGGGCCTCGGCTTCTTTATCGAGCAGTTCGGCACCCGCCTTGGCAGCGCCACCACGCAGAGCAATCTGCTCTTTGTAGATGGCTAGCTGCTCTTTGGCCTGCTTTACCAGAATGCCTTCGCGGGCCTGCTCCACCTTAAACGCATCCTCATTGGCTTTTTGGCGCACTTGCAGCGAGTTAAACTCATTATCCCGAATGTTCTTCAGGTTCTCCTCATCCCGCAGCAGGCGCTTATTGGTATCGGCATTCACGCGCCGCTGCTGGTCTAGCTGCTGCTGCCGCTTGGTCAGGTCGCCAGTAAGCGTAATCTCCCGGCTTATTTCGTCACCGATGCCCGTCAGGGCACCTTTTGCCGTTTGAGCCGCCGCCGTGAAGTCACCACTGAGCACCTGCACTACGGCCTTGCCCACGGCACCAAGCCGGTCCGTCACGACATTCACCGCTGCCCCAAGCTGGTTCATGACCTTCTCCACTAGGCGGGTGCCCTCAGCCGTTTTGGTCAGGAATACCACCACGCTGCCCAGCACGACCACCAGTGCCCCGAGACCGGTGGCAATGAGCGCTAGGCGCAGGGCACCCAGGGCCCCGGTTTCCGCCACTGTAGCGGCTTTGGCTAGGTTGGCAGCCTGGGTGTACTTGGCTTTGGCCTCACTGACTTTGTTGAGGCTGACACCGAATACTTCCACGTCACCCACTACCTGCTTTACGGCCGTGCCCAGCTTTACGGGCTCTTTGGCGGTGTCGGCAATCTGGGTCTTCAACTTCTGGATCTGAAAGCCCAGCTTACTATACTCCTCACTGCTCTCGGATACCTGGCTCTGCTCTTGCTCCAGCTTCACGAGTTCGGCGGTGGCCTGCTCAATAGCTGCCGAGTACTCCGCTACTTTCTTTTGTGCTTCCTCATAGCTCAACCCCGCCTTCGCGCCGGCGGCTTGCACAGCGACCCCGTAGGCCGTGGCCTTGCGCTCCAGTTCGGTATAGGCCTCACTGTCTTCGGCTAGGCCTTGCTGCTGAGCCCTGATCTTCACCAGTTCGGCCGTAAGCTCCTCGAAGCTACCAGTAGGCACCTTTACTTCGGGCAGGGGCTCTGCAATCTCCTTCTTAAGCTTCTGGATCTGGAAGCCGATGCGGGCGTACTGCTCACTGCCTTCGCCTACCTTCTGCTGCTCCTGTTCCAGCTGCACCAGGTTCTGAATGACGGGCGCAATGCTGTCGCCGTAGCTAGTCAGCTTGGCCTGCGTCTGCTCATAGGTCAGGCCCGCTTCCGCACCTGCTTTGTTGATGGCCTGCTGAAAGCCGACGATCTTCATGCGCTGCTGCTCATAGGCGGGGCTGTCCTGCGTCAGGTTCTTTTGCTGCAGCTCCAGGCGCTTCATCTCCGCAATCAGCGGCTCAATGGCCCCGCCGTAGTTGCCCACATTCCGGACAAACAGGCCCATGCCGGCATCAGTCGTTTTGAGCGTGCCGCGTAGCTCATCAATGACCTTGGCCAGTGCCTGCGTTTCCTCGGTGCTGTTGTTCGCCGAGCCCGCTAGCTGCTGGTACTGGCGCTGAGCTAAGCTGAGCTGGGCTTGCTGCGCTTGGTAGGAGTCGGCTACGCCCTTCGTGGCGGTGCTGTACAACTCCAGATTCTTACTTAGTGCCGTTTGTTCCTGGCGCTGCTTCTTGAGCTGGTCATTGAGCGCTACGGTTTGCCGCGCAAAGGCCGCATCATCAACGCTGCCCACTTTGCGGGCGGCATTCAGCTCCCGCTGGGCAGCCCTGGTTTTCTCGATATCTAAGACCAGCTGCTTGAGCCGGTCATTCGTCTTCCCCTCATCAAGTTGCACACGCAACAAAACTACCTCAGATGCATCAGCCATCGGGTTTTAATTTTTGTATTTCTAAATTGAGAAAAGACGCAATTGGCAAGTAGTCAGAATAGCATTCGCCACTACCATTGAAGACTTGTTTAGGCTTGTATTTTATATTTTTAAATTCTCTTTTTATATGGTGTTCTAAATTCCATATATACTCTGCATCTCGCGACTCAATAATTAATAATTCGATTAATGTATAATTAGCATCTAACCTTCCGCTAAAGCGCTTAGATATATCCTGTGATGTTATACCAACTTTATAAAAAACCTCGCCTTCTCTTTCCAGCTGTATCAAGTACAACTTAGCTATTCTATTAGCGGAAAGAGCAAGCCACCGCGTTTTAGTCCATCCAGAAAGATTCCTAGGCTGGCTTCTTGCGCAACGCATACAGCCACTTCCTGTTAAATGCGCATGCGCCCTTTGCTCGAATGCGCCATGCAAAGCGCAGGTAATAGTAATCTTCTCTTTCATGCCAAATGTTTGTGGCAACAAAGCGTAAGAGTATTTATTACCGTGTACCTCTTTGAATTTCAAAACGAATTCATCGGGGCTTAGCTGTCCTGCGCATTTGGGGCAACCTGTACCATTTACATGGTTATGATATTTAGGATTAAATACTCCATGATCAGGGCACAGCACTGGTATATTATCGGTTGCCCTGAATACACTAGGCAGTAGGCTATAGTCATATTTGCCATTATGCACAGAAACAAGCCGTGCTATTTTTTCTGCTGTCGGAATTAATGGAGGGGCTCCCTTCTGCATGCCAGGCCTGGGGCCTCGTTTTACAGGTACAGTACTTGCTGCTTCATTTGGCTTTTTCATGCTATCAATATAGCAAATAAAAACTGTACTCACAGTAGTACGGTTATTCCAACTGTACTCGCAGGAGTACTACTTCGGAAGCATCAGCCATTAGGATTGTGTTTTAGCAGGAGCCGGGTAATGGGGTACGCGCACGAGGCGACCCTGGGCAATGTCGTTGAGGAACGGCGTGAGGAAGGAGTTGAGCGGAATGCCTTCCGCAGCAGCTAGTTCCTTGAGGCGTTTGACCGTGTTTTTCGGCGGATTGACTTCCATAGAAAAATAATCCCGGCACCCTGCCGGTGGTATGCCGGTGAAGTTCCGGCCTTATTTGCACTGCCCCAAGAAGTGGAGATTTCTTTGTTGCAACGCCCCCAATAGGCGCCCGCAACATGCCCGAACTCGTCATTCCCGTACCCGAAAACATTGGCCCTGGCGGTATCGACTGGGACTTTTTCGAGTGGATACCCTCCTTTACCGTGGAGGATATTCGCATGCACTTGCAGTACGCCGAATACGAGGGCATTGAGGTAGATAGCATCCTACTGCAATTCGGCATCTGCTACGGTGGCTCGGTGCGCCACGCGTTGGAAATTTACAACTACCTGCGCGGCCTGGGGCTGCCCATCCGCGCCCACGTGCTCAGTATTACGGCCAGTTCCGGCACCATCGTCGCCTTAGCTGCTGACGAGATAGAGATGGAGCATACCGCGCAGTGGATGGTTCACCGCCCGCTCTATCCCAGTGGTACCTACTCGCAACGGGCGGAAGATCTGCGCGCCGACGCCGACCGCATTGACCGGGACGAGCAAGCCATTGTGGATGTGTACGTGGCTGCTTCCGGCAAGAGTGAGCAGGAGGTGCGTCAGCTGGTGAGCGTAGACCGCTTTATGACCGCTGCGGAAGCGCTTGACTTTGGATTCGTCACGAAGGTCAACCCGCTCAAGTCCAAGGCCCCAACCAAAGTAGAGGCTCAGGCCAAGCTCAAGCATTTCAAATTGGCCGTAGCCCGCGCCGATAAGCGCACTGTGCACGCCCTCAATACGCCTAAACCCAAGGCGGCTGCTTCGCGGCCCGCCGCTAACGCTTCCCCTAAACCTATGGCCAAGAACGCCACCCCGGCCGCTGCTAAGACAGCCGCCAAGAAAGTTACGCCCCTTACTGCCGAGCAGAAAGCCAATGCTAAAATCGTAGCTGACTTGGCCAAAAAGCTTGGGGTAAAAGCCACCATTGATGGTGCCGCTGATACCACCGAGGTAACCGCTGAAGCTACGGCTACCGTGCTGGCGGATGGTGCCGGTACGCTCTATACCGATGGCCCACTGGCCCAAGGCAAAGAGGTGTTCAACGATGAGGCCTTGAGTGTCGCCACGGCCGATGCCACTTATGAAGCCGAAGATGGCCGCGAAATCGTGGTGGCTGGCGGTGTTGCGGAGTCGGTAAGCGATGCGTCCGATGAGGGCGAAGCTCCTACGGAGGCAGCTGCTACCACTACGGAAGCTATTACGGCTGCCGTAACCGCTGCCATTGCGCCTCTTACCCAGCGTCTGGACACGATGGAGGCCAAGTTTAACAAGACCGTGCCGCCTACGCCCCGCCCGTCGGCCCGTGCTAGTGCTGCCCCCCAGGTGGACACGAAGAATAGCAACACGCCCCGTCCGAAAGCTGCTCACCACGCTGGCCTGTAGCCTGTCGGCTAAGCGTCCTCTCGCTTTTTCTTCTCTCGCCTTTTACCTGTTCGTGTTATGTTCTTCGAGAATATTCCCTCTTACCGGCCCCCAGTAGCCGTTGTGACCATGCCCGCCCGCAAGATTCCTACGCTCCAGGAGCTAGGTATTCGGGTAGTGGAAAACATCAAGACCAGCGTGCTCATGCAGGGCCTGCTGGCTAAAAACAAGGTGACCGTCCGCGACACCGGTTGCGGCGAATTCCAGGGCACCGGCGCGCTGGCCACCTTCAAGACCAACGAAATCAGCGTTGATCCGCTGATGGCTCAGGATGAGGACTGCGCCGAAACCTTCGTTAATACCATCCTGCAAGGCATGCTCAACGCGGGCCACGCGACAGATTCTGACCTGACTGGTACGGAAATCGAAACGCTGGTACGTGCTTATGCCGAGGGTGGTATTGCCAAGGTGCCCGTGGGCAATCAGCCCGAGTTTGCCAACCTGCTGGACTTGGCCTTGAACGACCAGGTAAACCCGGTGGTGTACGGTGATGCCCTGCGCATTTGGATGCTCGGCGACAAAGCCAGCGCCAGCAAGGACTACAACCAGACCAACGGCTTGCGCAAAAAGCTGCTGGCTGCTGCGCCCACGGCCGGCGCCACGGGTGCCACCGGTACCTACCGCGGTGCTGCTATCGACTACGCCGCGCTGAAGGCTGACCCGAAGAAAATCTTCGAGGTGCTGGAAGACCTGGTAACCAACTGCTCGGATGAGCTGCAGGATGTGGATGATGCCCAGAAAGCCATCTACCTCACCAAGAGCCTGTACCGTCTGCTCAAGTTTGCCTATGCGCCCGCTGACGGTGAAAACTCGCAGAAGCTGGAGTACGAGAAGGGCACCCGCACCTACTACTACGACGGCATTGAGATCAAGGAACTCAAAGTGTGGGAGCAGTTCATGAAGCTGGACTTCTCTACTGCTTCGCCTCACCTGGCTTTGTACACAGCGCCCAAAAACCTGATCTGGGCTACGGACCTGGAGTCGGATATGACGACAGCCGAGTTCAAGTACGAGGCTCGCACTCGCATCAACTGGTGGCGTGTGCTCTTCCGCCTCGGCTCGGGCTTCGCCTACGACATCCTCGTATCGTTCGCGGTCTAGTCTGCTACTGAATCATTCGTGAAACCCGCCCTAGGTGCAGCAACGCCTAGGGCCATTTCGAAAGGAGAACCGAACTCATGGCAGAAGATATCTGCAACCGCATTTCCAAAAGTGTCACCAGCTCCAAGTGCGGCAAGTCAGGTGGCATCAACCGCAACAGCTGGGTATTCCAGCAGGACCAGTTCACCGGCGCCGAAACCCTCAACAGCACCACGGGTGCGCTCTCGGGCTTTGGCCTGAAGGCGGGTGAAAAGGGCATTAAGGCCGTAGGCCGGCCCAAGCGTGGCAGTGGCGCCAACAAGTCCAACACCACCGACAACGGCAGCACCGAGGTAGAGCAGACGCTCATTCAGGAGTACCGCTACAAGGACCAGATCGGGCTCAACGCCCTGACCGAGTTCCTGAAGGCCGATGCCAAAGTCGTGTTTCAGGAAACGGCGGGTGGTGATATCCGCGTGTTTTTCAAGAAGTACG
Source organism: Hymenobacter wooponensis (assembly GCF_004745865.1). Lineage (GTDB taxonomy): Bacteria > Bacteroidota > Bacteroidia > Cytophagales > Hymenobacteraceae > Hymenobacter > Hymenobacter wooponensis. The sequence goes on from NZ_SRKZ01000001.1 coordinate 855,738, forward strand.
GCAGCGAAACCAGCACAGGCGAAGACGGGACGGGCACGAATCTGACGGATGATAACAACATCATGAAGACCACGCTCACCGGCAAGGAAGACGACTTCCCGATGTTCTTCGAGGCGCCCGTTTCGGGTGGCCAGAGCCAGCTGGCGGCTTCCCGCGCCTACCTGGATGCCCTGGTAACGGGTGCGGAGGTAGTAGAGGAGCCTGTTCCCTAAGCCGTGGCTGTCGCTTACACTGCCGAAACGCTAAGCCGGGTGCAAGCCTGGCTTAGCCTCTCGCTCTCCAAGCGGCACACCAACGCAGGCAAAGCCGAATTACACGCGCTCTACGCGCTCATCACCGGCGGCTCTGCGGCGGGCTGCACCAACTGCAATTATTCGGGCTACGTGGGCATCCTAGAAGCTTACGAACGCCAAGCCCTTCGCCTTTTACATCCTGAACTCATGGCAGATTCTAATTACAGCCTCGCTCCCGGCTTTGAAAACGAGCAATTCGTGCACGAAAAATTCAGCTCGGTGGTAACGGCCGACAACCTGACCGACGAAGCCGCGGAATTCTTCATTAAAAACGGCTTTGAGCACGCTTTCGTGAAGAAAGAAGCAGCCAAGTCAGAGCCCAGCCAGCCGCGGCTGACCGAAAAGCAGCAGGCCGTAGCCGATTACAAAGAATTGTTCGGCGAAGAGCCAGATGCAGCCAAGACTGCGAAAGAGCTGAAGGAGCTGATTGCCGCCAAGAAGGCTGAGCTCGACCTGCAGGACTAAGCTAGTCCCCTCTCAACCACGAAAAAGGGCCGCTGCTACTTGAGTAGCGGCCTTTTTCTTTCCCCACTGCCAGACGACATTCCCCATGGCTAAGCGCCGCCGCACTTCTACCGTTTCCCTGCTTCGCGTTGGCGCTCCTTCCTCGGTTCTGAATGCGCCGGCCATCCCTGCGGGTGGCCCCGGCGAAAAGCTCAAGCTCGTGAGCTGGGGTGCTAGTGACCAGCTGCCCCAGGAATGCCTGCGCATCCTCTACGACTCGGGCACGGCAGAAGCCTGCGTGACGCGCATTGCCCAGTTTATTGGCGGCAAAGGCTTTGCCTCGGAGGCTACGGCGACCATGCGGGCCAACGATGAGCAAACGCTCAATGATCTGCTAGCGGAGGCCAAGCACTACGCCGGCGCAGGCCTCGGCGTGGCCCTCGTAGTACGCTACACCTACGGTGGCCAGCGTGGTGATGTGTTTGTGGAGCCATCGGACTGCCTGCGGCGGGAAAAGGACGGACTAGGGCGCTTCGTAGTGAATTACGGGCTGAGCGAGGGGAAACGCTCGGCTGCTGATAACCGGGTGTATCTGCCCTTCAACCCGCTGGCTTCGGAGGAGGAGATTGCGGAGGAGGTGCTGGCTGCCGTGCAGTCGGAGGCCGGGTATTGGGGGCACCTGGTCTTTTCCTTTGAGGCGCGGCCCGGGCGCACCCAGTACCCCGTGCCGAGCTACTACGCCGCCAAAGAAGACCTGGAGACGGATGCGGCCCTGGCCCGCTTCGATAAGAAGCAGGCCAAGAACGGCTTCTTTCCCGATGCCGTGATGACGGTTATCGGAGCCAAGTACAGCCCCGAGGCTGATCCGGACTTCGTGCCTGGCGAAGGCCAGACGATGGATGACGCGCCCGATGTGGAGTCGCCGGACCTGCTCGACATCAAGAAGGGCGTGAAGGCCATGAAGGGCAGCGAGTCCGAATCCTCGGTGCTGGTGCTGGCCGTGGAGAAAGAGGAGGAGGCGCCCAAGATTGACTTCATCGACAAGGGCCCCAACTCCAAAGGCCTGACCGACATGCGCAACCGCATCACGGGCGCGGTGTGCCGGCACATGGGCGTACCGCCGGTGCTCATCGGGGTGGCCGAGGCGGGCATGCTGGGCAATAATCAACAGATCGTCAACAGCATAAAGCTGTTCAACCTGACGGTAGAGCCGGCCCGCGCTTCCATTATTGCCCCGCTGGCTAAGCTGTATCCAGAGCTGTCGGACTGGAGCGTGAAGCCGCTGAACCCAGTGGACTACCTCGATCCGACGGTGGCGGGCAAAATGACCGATGATGAAATCCGGGCCTTCGGTGGCCTGCCTGAGCTGGAGAAACCACAGTCGACGGATGCCGAGCGCACCCTGCAGGCCCTGGCTGGTTTGCCCGCGCTGGTAGCCAACCAGGTGCTGGCCGATATGACGCCCGATGAGCGCCGCGGCTTGATTGGCCTAGGCCCGAAAACTACTCCTACTCCTACGCCTGCTACATGAGCCAGCTACCCATCACCAAAGCCGACTTCAAGGACTTGACGCCGATGTCACAGAACGTGGCTGACGCGCTGATTCAGCCCTACATCTTGGAAGCATGGGAGTATGATTTGGAACTGCTAACAGAAGCGGAACGGGCTGCGCTGCTGACCACCCGCGCCAACTGGTCGGCCCTGTTTGAGAAGCTGTTTGCTGAAAAGATTCGCCCTCTGTGGGTACTGGAGGCCTACCGCCGCTTTCTGGGCATGCACGGTATTCACGTTACCCCGAATGGCATTGAGTATATGGCCGCCGACACGCAGGCCATCAGCCGCACCGAGCGGGTAGAGCTGAAGGCGGATGCCGAGGCCAAGGCTTCTATTCGGCGGGGTCGGCTAGAAGCAGCGCTACGGGTGTATCGGGGCACAGTAGCGACTACCTGCAGTCCAACCCGCCGCAAGCGGGGCCGCGGTGGGGTCCAATTCATTCCCGTCTAGCTACATCATCTTCTTATTCTAGCCCTCTATGGCTTCCCGCTCCCAGCACAAGCAACGCATTCGACTTGTATTTAAAGTAGTACCCGGTGGCCCGGCCGACGTAACGCGCAGTGCTCCCGTCATCAGTGCCCTGGATGGCATTATTGACGACTACGCGCTGAAAAGCGAAATACCCCAGAACGTAGGCTTTACTACCATCACGGAAGGCCAGTACGGTACCCATCCGGAATTCACGAATCAGAATGACGTGAATGCCTTTCTCCTGCAGCAAGTGGCTAATGGTGTAGCCGTGACGGTGCCGCCGGCCCCGAAGGGTGCGCAAGTAGACGACGTAGGAAATATCTTCTCGCACCTGGCCGTGCCCGGCTATGCTTCGGCTTCCGACTACGAGCTGGAAAAGGCTGACGTAGCCGCAGGCTTCAGTACGCCGACGGATATCTACTCGCAGGGCGGGCGCATTTACTATCCCGGTATCACCGGCCCGCATAGCGTGGGCTCGGTGCGGGCGCGCGTGAAGGCCAGCGGTGGCAGGCCCGCCGGAGAGTTCGTGAGCAATGCCACGGCCTTCACGGGGCCAGTGGTGGTGCCTGGTCCTACGCTGACGCAGGCGCAGCCTGCCAGTGGCATGGTGGGCACGCAGGTAGTATTGACTGGCACCAACCTGACGGGGGCGCTGGTCGCCTTCAATGGCACGGCCGCAGCACCCGTCAGCGTTACGGCGACCCAGATCGTAGTACCCGTACCGGCGGGCGCCACGTCGGGCAACATTACGGCGACGACCAGCGCGGGCACGGCGACGCTCTATTTCACCGTTACGGTACCGGCGGCAAACATGCTGCCTACGGCCAATGCGGGCGCGGATATCACGCTGCAGCTGCCTACCAATCAGGTAGCGCTACTGGGTACGGGCTCAGACAGTGATGGCACTATCAGCTCGTACAGCTGGGCCCAGATCACCGGTCCTAATAATGCTACGGGCATGCCCGCTTCCACACAAAATGTTGTGGTGAGCGGCTTGGTCGCGGGCATCTATCAGTTTCGCCTGACCGTTACCGACGATAAGAACGGGCAGAAAACGGATGATGTATTGGTGACGGTAAATGCCGCTACCTCTGTCCTGGCTGCTGGCCTGACGCTTCCCAGTGGCAGCACGGTTGCGGTGGGTGGCGCACTGGCCTTTACTGCGACAGCTAGCGGAGGTACTAGCCCCTATGAACTGCTGGTGCAGGCAGAAAATACTAACACAGGGCAAGTAATCCAGGTGTATGCAGGTAGTGGCGCTTCTTATTCTGGCAGTTGGACACCCACTGTTGCGGGCTCCTACGCTCTGACTAACACGGTAACTGACAATACAGACACCATTAAAATCTCGCCGGTGCGTACCGTAACGGTTACGGCTGCTCCAGTGCAAGCCGGCCCCGGTATTGCCGCCACGTTCCCGAACGATGGTCTTGTTACCTATTCATTCGACGCTGCTAGCGAGGAGCCAAGAATGTACGCGGGCGTGCTAGGCAATCAGCGGCTAGTCAACAACTTCACTTACACGGATAGAGTGGCCGGGCGATCCGTACGCGACCCCAACGTGTTAGAGCGCTACACGGCAGCTGGTGGCTTTGCTCAGGTAATGGTGCACACCAACATTATAACCGGGCAATTCTATAATAATACCGGACACTTTGCGCTGGCAGTTAGCCCTTCCGGAAACGGGCGCGACTGGAAATTCTTGAAAAATCTGGTCGTTTCTACGGACCCGTTGGCTACGAGCTGGAGTCCTAAACTGACCGTTATTAATGGCCAGGACTATATTATTTACGCCCACTCAACTAATGAGAAAAAAGAGCCTACGAATTATGAGGAGGTGATGTATTTCCAGATTTGGGCGGTTCCAGTAAATAATTTATTCTCCTCTAATCCAACAGTAGGCACCCCAGTCAAAATAACTGGCTCTTCATTTCCAGTAGATATTATTGACCCGTTCTTGTATTTCAAAGATGGGCTGTATCACCTGTTGTTTAAAAATGAAGCAACGGATAAAATAGGCCTCTGTACTTCTTCGCAGCCGTTTACTGGCTACGGTGCCGTAACGTACCCTAATGTAGCTAATCAGGCTATTGAGGGTATTTCACGCTATGTGTTCGGTAACGACGAATTGTTTACCGCCGATCTATACGGCTCTACAGGGGTAAACTATTTCGGGGCTAATGCCGCATTCAACACGTTTACCCCCCTAAACCCGTTGGCGGGCAATGGAATAATCGTGCGACACAATTCGCTGTGGCCCGCTGGTAGACCTGATTTAATTGTAGTGCCCAAGGTGGCAACTCCAGGGGTGCCCTACGCCGGTATCCGCATTACGGGCAGTAATGAAACAACAAACAGTATAGACCTAGCTGTCGCGGGCATATTAACTACACCCGTAGCACAAGCCACGGCCATTACGCTGCAATTCTACGATAACAGTATCAGTGGGGGCGCGCTGTTCAACGACAATAACAAGGACGGTGGGCTCTATACCATTACGGTTCCCGCCGGGCAGACTTCCTATATCCCACCCGCCTTGCAAGCCGTGGGCAAGGTGAAGAAAGCCAACCGATATGAGGTGGGCTGGAAGGTGTTGAGCACGGACAACCCCTCCGTTTCCATTGACCCGCAAACGGGGCAAAGCTCTTTCGTGGTGAGCGCACAGGGTACGCTTTCCGGCTCGCTGCCAACGCTAACAGTTACCGGAACATTAGGAGCGCAAACGGCCGATACGCAGAATGTTAACCTTGATTTCCAGGTGTCTACTCCATTTACGGTGGATACACAACTCTACCTTCAGGTTACGGCTGATGGCGTGTTGAACCTCTATCCAGAGAGCGACCCTAATAACCCTACGCCACTCCTATTCCCAGCTGGGCAGACGCACTTCACCCCATCCTATCCTTACCCCCGAAAGGCGGGTGCGGACTACAACTATGTACTGCGCATCCGAAGCACAGGCCAGTACACCACGGGCAATCCTGACAGCTTACTGCTGGTGATTCCCGCCAAGTAAGCCCCATACTCTCTACCTGGTACGCTCGGCACTGCTACGGTGGTGCTGAGCAAGTAGCCCGCTTGCCTCTCGCTTCTCTGTGCCCGTCTGACCAACGCCTAGCACCATGACCTATTCGATCTGCCTACCACGCTACACCCCTCGCTACCCGCTGCTCTGGCCTCCGCCCAGCTGGCAACAGGTGGTAGCTGGCTTACCTCTTCTCCCAACCCCGTTTCTAGCTGCCTGTATCGCCGTGCTTCCTACTTATACCCTCTCTGTTGTGCTGCTGGATGCTGCGTTGGCCGTGCCGAACGTGGTAGTGGGGGGATTCATCACCGTGAGCTTGGCTTTCGTGCTGTGGTTTATTAACCGCAACCAGGCCACGACGGACGCCACGAATAAGGATACGAAGGAAGCGGTGCTGGCCCTGACCAAGCTGGTCACGGAAATGCGCATGGAGCGCAAGGAAGATCGGGTTGTCGTCGATTACCTGAAAGAGCGGCAGGATAAGCTGGAAGAAGAAAATGAAGTCCTACGCAAAAGCGTGCATGCCTTCGATGTCTTCATCGAAGTGCAGAAGGCTAGTGGAAAATTCAAACCCAATTCTTAATACATATGCAATCCTCTCTTTTCAAGCGCCTCATCAGCTCACTACGTAGCAACTGGCTCACCTTTCTGATTTTCTTCACCATTGGCCTCGGCGTGCTCTATGGCCAGCAGGTATTGCTGCAGGTAACGGCTGCCCTCAACGGCGTAGACCTGCACCAGGTAGCGCAGAAAGCACCCGACAACATGACCAGCGCCGAGGTTGATACCGTGAAGCAGGCTAGTGGCTGGGTGCCAGCGGGCACCGGGAGCAAGTTCCTTTTTGCCGCTGGGTACTTCTTTCTGTTTATAGGCCTCGTATGGCTGGCTCAGAGCATCACAGCAAAGCCTGCCAAGCGATGGGCGAAGAAATACTATGCCCGCGAGTTCGGCTACCTAAGCGGGTACGAACGGTTCAAGGAATACCAGCAAGGCCGCTGGCAGCTCATTGCCTTGGCCTGCGCTTCCATCATTGCGGCTGCGCTTATTGTATAACAAAAAAATAGCGCCATTGCATCTGGTTGAAAATGCTTTTAGTGACCACTGAAGGCCTTTTTAACAAAAAAAATGCGCGGCTGCATTTTATGACAAGTGATATGACAACAAGAGTGCACCACCGCTTTATCTGGCGCGTGCTAGGCTTCTGGCTGTTCTACTCCTTGGTGGCAGTGTGGGCTGCTCAAGCCCAAACCAGCCGGGCATTACAGGCCCAGAACGCCGCCTGTACAACCCAATGGCTCACCGCTAACCTCTGGATACGGGAGGCCACCGGCCGCAACGATGGCCCAGCAGTTACCCGAATTATTCTGGAAAACGGCGGGGTACGCGGCAACGAGTGGTGCGGCTTCACCCAGGCCGAAGCACAAAAGCGCTGCGGGCTTCCGAGGCCGAAAGGTGCTGGCGGCTCCTATAACTGGTTCCTCGACTCCAAGCGCAACGTGCTCAAGGGCAAGGTGGGCAGCTTTGACAGTGTACAGGTAGGCCACAAGATTGGCATTTACTCTGCCAGCCGGGGGCGCATTGCGCACATTACGGCCTGCGTGGAGTTGGCCCGAGCCGTGCGCAAGGGTCGGCCCGCGCGCGGGGCTTGGTGTATAGGTGGTAATGAGGGGCGGGGTACTAATGCCGGTATGCACCGCACGTTTTACGCTGCCACCGACATCTACGCGGCGGCTAACTGGAATTACTGAGATGAAGCATTATCTACTCTTATCCGTCATGCTGAGCGTAACGGCCTGCGCGCTACCCAAGGGCACTGCAGCTCCCGGGCAGGAGCCCGTTGATGTGGCCTTGTCCCAGCTAGACTACCAGCGCGACCAGCCGCATAAAGCAGCCAATTATTTGGAAAGTAATATTTCCAACCCCTCATCTGACTTGGGCAAAGAACACAGTTCGAACATCGCTGCAAAACCTGCTTCATTAGCTCCAATCAAAGAGAAGGGTTTTCTTAAATCAGCAGTTTCGAAAGTAGCCTCGGTGTTTGCTTCATCGGGAAAGTTCAAGAACAAAGGCACCATAATCATTCAAGAAGGCACAGGCAACACCGCGGCTGTGCCCTCGAAGACCGAAGCCCCCGTGCAGCTGGGCCAGCAGAACAAAGCCACCGACAACCGCGAAGCCGGCGCCGATGGTGGGGCCGCTGGCATCGGCAAGGGCAACACACCTTCGGTTAGTGTAAAGGAGGTAGGCCCGCCTTGGTACGTGTACGCCGTGCTGGTGCTGGCCAGTGCTACGGGCGGCTGGATACTTCGCAATCATGCCAGCAAGTGGGCCTGGGTACCGGCCCGCTGGAAGCTGGCCTAATAGAATCGTAGGCGGTGTTCACTTGGTGGTGGCCACTGCCTACGGTAACCCGAATGGCTGCGCAGCCATGCCGAGGTTTGTATCGGAGGGAAGCCGGGACTGCAGCCCGGCTTCTTCGATTAAATGATTTTATCTAATAAGAAGTATAACTAATAAAAGTCATCGAATTTGAGGACTTTCTCTACCTTGCAGCCCTCCCCCAATTCCATAACGACAAACGAAAGCCCTGGCTACCCCAAGTAGTTCAGGGCTTTTACTTTATCTGTGTGAAGAAGATTCTCTTTAGATTAGCAGAATGGAAGATATAACTCAGGATACCCCGCTAGATCAGTTTATCGCTTCTGTCACTCCAGCAATTCAAGCTTACTTTGAATCAGAAGGCTTGGGCAGTGATGCTTCGATAGAAGCAGAAGGCAGAGCAAAAGCGTTCGGTCAGTCGCTCCAAGCCGTAGTAGCCTCTCGCCAGCAGCGTACTGAGAAAGCTCCCAGTATCTTCGATAACGGCACCTATTTTTCCATCGACGAAAATAATCAGGCTAGAATCTACTAGTAGCCTTTCTGTTAATAAAAAAGCCCCATCTACTGTAGTAGGTGGGGCTTTTTTATTATCGAGAGTTTCTTCTAGCGGCGCACCACGGTAGCGGTGCCAAGTGTGCCAGGAAGTAGCATAGTAGTAGGTGTTAAAGGTGATACCTATCCACGTTTACGCATAAGGTTACTTGAGTGTTACCTATAATCATAACAATAATTAATATAAACTTTTAGGTAATTATTAGGTTGTTCTGTCCCTTGCCTAGGTGTATATATAAACTTTCCTAGAGCTATTTTAATTATATTAACAGTGAGGTAGATTCATGATATACAATCATTTAACCCACTCACTATCATGGCACACACCTCTACTTTCGCCCTCACCATGCTACTAGCTGGCACCCTGCTGACCTCGGCTTGTGACAAGCAATCCGACGTAGCTCCCAGCCAGCCAAGCGCCAAGGCCACTAAAGCTATCCTGCTGCCTGGTCAACTCAGCCCCGTTGCTATTGGGCAATACTGGAATCATGGTCCAGAGGTAACTGGCCTACAGTGTTATGCCCCAGCAAAACTGGTCTCATCCCGCATCACTGATAACGTGCAGGTGGACACCTATGAAGGAAAGGTAGTGGACTGCATCCCAGCTGAGCGGCTGGTATACAACACCACCTATACCGTGCAAACGCAGCCAGAACTGGCCGTAATACGCTGCCATACCGTAACCGAAACGGATGGCACAATCACGATACGGGCTAATTACAACATGAATGCTAGCCGGTAGAGGCCATTACACGGCAGCAAAAAGACCTGTACCACAATGTGGCACAGGTCTTTTTGCTGCCGTGGCTACGCCAAATATTCCGCTACTGCTTGCTGCAGCGTGATAGTAGCACCAGGCCACTCGGGTATTTCCCGGCTGATCTTCTCGCCGCTGAGCAGCAGCACCTTCATGTCATCATCTCGGCGGGTAGAGGTGCCGAGGCAGGTGCTGGCATCCTGACCGAATGCTTGAAAGATGGTGTGGATAAGGTCCGCGACCTTCACCAGTGGCGCCCGTCCTACGGTGTAGAGGCCCGGTGTATAATCTCCTTCCGCTAGTAAGCGGCACAGGGCCACAATATCTAAGGCATGGATATACTGCCGCTCCTGCTGGCCTGAGCCAAGTGTTACCTCTTCGCCGTTGGCTAGGGAGCGCACTAGGTATGGCACTAACCGGCTGCTCTCCCGGTCTTTCGCCCCAAGCATGGCCGGCAGCACCAAGTGGTAGGCTTTTATTTTCAGCGGTGTTTCTCCAATGAACCGGGTAAGGATGCGCTTGGAGGCTGTGTAATTGTTAGCAGAAGGCCGCGTAGAATGCACGAGGCTTTCCTCTGTTACCGGTTCGGGGCTATCCGTGGCGCCTATTTCGAAGCTCGTACCAAAGCTGATCCACTTGCCCGGCCATCCTGCGTCTTCTAGCTCAGTCAGCAAACGAAGAGGCAGCAGCGCATTGATAGCGTAGCCCATGGCGTTGCTTTCGCCCTTAGCCGACTGGACACCGGCACCAGCTGTGTAAAAGATGCACTCTGCCTGCATCAGTTGCTCAGTAGAGGGTAGGGAATCCGGATAGTTAAAGTAGTGAAACGCATGCTGGTGGCCAGCTGAACGCCGCCCAAACAAGATCAATTCGTGCTGAGGGGCTAGGCCTTCAATCAGGTATTCCGCTAGTAGGCTGTTAGAGCCAATAATGGCGATGGTCATATAAGTATCTAAACAGGAAGTTATGCTTACACTGGTCGCCCATTGTACCCAGTATATCTTTCAGAGGTGTTAAAAGAAGTATTCAGCCTATGCATACTCCCATATGCCTTGCCAGAACCAATACTGTCTTTAGTAACACCGGGATGTTTTAACACTACATTTTCAGACAGTCTTTTATTGTCTTGATTATTTGAATAAACGGCCTCAAGGTTAGGTTGATTACTTAATTCGATGCCTTTAAAAAAGTGGTTGCCAGCAACATCAAGACAATGAAGCGTGAATTTGATGCTAAACTGGGCGTTCTGTGGTGTTTGTATATAACACAGTCTTTCCTCATCAACAGCAAACGAGTGTGAGGAACCCTTAAAGAATATAGGGGAGCAATTCAGCATCCCATTGATTACTAAGTATTCGAAGCAAATGTCATTTGCAGCTGCATTGAGTGACTTGATTCTATAAGTATATTCATCAACGCTATTAGCAGTATTTTTCTCAACAAATGAGAATTCAACGAAAGGTCTTATTTCTCTCGCTGCTCTATTAGACTCTATTCTAAATAACTCAAACTGGGATTTATTCACAGCAGCTTGAGCTTGAAGCGACTTAACAACAAAGAATATCCCAACGACAGAAGCTCCGAAACTGAGCCAATCAGTTAAAGAAGTGTCTTTTAAAATTGGTTCTGAGCCTAATGCTGGCCTAGTAATTAAAAAGGCAATGACACAAATTGCCATAACGGAAAAGCACACCAATGCTTCTTTAACAGACATATACTAATCAATCTAAAACGAACTCCAAGCTGACCTTAATTCGTCTTCAAAGTACACATCCCAGTACTCATTATCCAACCGGTACACGGGCCTGCGTATCCGGTCATCACACAGCAGCGAGCCGCGCCACGTCACTTGCCATGCGATCTGCGGGTCACTCTTCACCCGCACCACATTGCGCAGGTCGTACTGGTAGCGAACAAAGGGAGGCATTTAAAAAGCACTCTTAGTCCCTACGTACCGCCAAGGTGCATGCAGTGAGTCGCGTTCAAACATCATGTGGCATACGGAGATAGACTGGTCGAGCATCTCGTCTCCTGTGGATTCACGCCACCGCTGCACATGATCTTCCTCGTCTAGTAGGGTGACTTCAGCATGCAGATCTTTTAAGTACGTGCTCGCTTCTAGCCGCTGTAAGGCCTGGGCTATTTTCTCTGGACTGGGCGTAATCATAAGCTTAGCGTTTGCGCTGGCGGCGTGCATCTAGCTGTTCTCGGCACCACACTATAGCCTCAAATGCTTCTGCTGTAAGCACTACAACGGAAAACCATATACGATTCCGAATAATCTGGTTATCAACTGTATCAATAAACCCTTCTGCCCGCATCTTCTCTGCCTCCTTTGGGTCAATCAAGCGGGTGAAGTGCATCTGATATTCTCCGGCTGGAGTAACTATCATGGCAATCCGCCGATTGTGTAATCGTCGTTGCACCCCTCGCATATATTGGGTGTTCTCTGGCAACAGCATTCCGATAGGCATGGCTAATTATTTTGGCTTTTCACAATCTTACTAACAAAGCTAGCAAAAGCCAAAACGTACGCTACTTACCCCATCGAGTCAAAACCAGCATCCCCTGTGGCAGCTGGCCCAGCCTTGTGCCACTGCTCAGGCGTGGCGGGCGTCCAGTCTACACCATCCGTTCCCGTTGCTGCCCCTCCCCTATCCAGCCGCATGGGTGCAATATCTAGTGGGCTTGTACGCGGGGTGCCGAATACGCGCTCGATATCCTCGGCAATTGTACGGTCCAAGATGCGCGCGTATATTTTCTCGGTGATACGGATACTCTTGTGGCCTAGGATTTTGCTTACTACCTCCATCCGGACGCCCGCATTGAGCAGCAGCACGCCGGCGGTCTTCCGCCCAATGTGCGTGGTAAGCCGCTCGACAGATAGTCCGCAGATAGCCGCTACCTCTTTTAAGTGCACATTGTACTTGGCATTGCTGCGCACGGGTAGCTGCTGGTCGCACAAGGTCAGGATGCGTTCGGCCTCGGGCAGCAATGGTACCAAGCACTCATAGGAATCCATCATCGTGGATTTTTGCCGGGTAATGCGCAGCCACCGCCGGCCATCCGTGCCGCGCTCAATATCCCGAGGCAAGCGCAGGTTACATAAGTCAGCGTAGGCCAGGCCAGTCCAGCACTGAAATACGAAGCACCACGCGGCAGAGCGCAGGGCCTGGAGCTGAAATGGGTAATAGCTGATGCGGCCCAGCTCCTCGGTATCGAGAAACACTAGCTCCTTATCCTTGCCCTTCCGGAACTCATAGCCGTTCATCGGGTTGGCCCGCAGAATTTCCCGACGCACACCCCAGAGCAGTACCTGCTGCACCGCCCCCAGGGACTTCTGCGCGTAGTCGTGGCCATTGTGCTCAGCAACCCGGTGCCAATGCACGTAGGCATCACAGTAATTCAGCGTAAAGCTCTCGGGCCGCAGCGTCAATTCACCCCGCGCTTTCAGAAACTTCGCTAGGGCCCGGCGCCGGGTGCGGTCAACGCCCAAGGTAGTGGCTGAAATCTCGGTGCCTACCAGCCCGGTCCGCTCCTCAATGAAGGCATCGAATAATTCCAGCAGGCTGAGCCGGCTGCCCGTTGATTCCTTATAGCGCTTCACCAGGCCTGCGGCCGTGAAGTTGATCTTGTCACGGTTGTACTCGCTGCGGTAGCCTTCGAAGACGTTGCGAATTCTGGTCAGCTCATTGTTGCCGAGCTGGGCCGACTCGGTGCGACCCTTTAGCACTTGCCCGCCGGGGTTCCAATTCTTTGAGAACACTTTAACGGAGGTGGCGAACGGGAGAGCTTCTACCTTATCAACAGTCACGCGGCAATAGAGCGTACCCTCCCGGTCGGGGTGGCGCACATTCTTGCGCAGGATGAAACGAACGAACATAGTACTTGCCATAGCCAATCGTGTTACTAAACTGATTGGCAATTTTACTAAGCTTATTGGAGGAAGGATACACAATTGGAGGCTGTGTAACCGTAAGTTCTGCGTGTACATGAATAGGTACACGAATTCTACACGCCCCTATTTGTCCAAAAACGCCGTTTCCAGCGCGCTAAGGGCAAAAAAGAAGCCCCGACAGTGGCTGTCGGGGCTGCTAAGAAACTAAGATGCAGAGGAGGAGGGATTCGAACCCCCGGAAGTTTAACCTTCAACGGTTTTCAAGACCGCCGCAATCGACCACTCTGCCACTCCTCTAATAAGATGTTATACCCAATTATACAGTTCACGGTTTGAACTGGCAAGACTTTTCTGGGTAAGAAAAAGTCTTCTGCAGAGAGGGGGGGATTCGAACCCCCGATACCGTTGCCGGTATAACGGATTTCGAATCCGTCGCATTCGACCACTCTGCCACCTCTCTGTGACCCCAAATGAGCGGTTTGGGATGGCAAAAGTAGCAGGCGGCTTCGCTTAGTGCAAGCCTCTAGGCCACATTTTTCATAATTTCTGATGCTCAACGCCGCTAAAATTCAGGCACCGGTTCATTGTCAACTACTTACCTAACTTCAACCTACCGGTCACTGCATCAATGCTTACGTTGATTTCAAACCCGAGAATCAAGGTCATACACACGAAGTCAAGCCAAACCATAAAGCCTACCAGCGTGCCGATGGAGCCATAGAAGTGGTTATAGCTGTCGAAGATCTTGACGTAGAGAATAAAGAGAAAGGACACTAAGAAGATCAGCAGAGTAGCCACCACTGCACCGGTAGAGATAAAGGGCCACTTATCATGAACCGGGGGCACGTAGTAATATACCAAACAGGTAGTGAGCAGGAACAAGCCTACCACGGAGCCGTAGCGCAACAGCGCAATGAGTTGGTCGGTCATGGCCTCAGGCACGATTTCATGATACACTAAGGCGTCGATGATATAGGTTCCGAAGAAGATGCTGGCTACTGAAAACAGCAGCACCGAGGACAACACAATGGTAAGCAAGGTGGCAATTACTCGTTTGCGAACGTAGGTGCGCTTCTTGAAGGAAGGATACTTCTTTTCAAAAGCATCGAGCAATGCCATAATACCATTGGAACTCAGCACCAGTGCCATGGCGAAACCGAAGGAGAGCAACCCTCCGTGCGGAATGTTCACGATATCCTCGATTGTACCCGAAACGGCCACGTACATCTCCTGCGGAATTAAATCAGACAGGAACTGGAGGATGTCGAGGTTCAGGTTAGGGATATGGATGTAGGGAATGAGCGTGAACAGGAAGATGATGGTGGGGAAAATGGCAATTGTGAAGTTGAATGCCATGTAGCTGGCCCGTTTGGTCAGGCCATCCAGCTTAATCTCCTGCAGCATTCTATCTACTACATCATAGACGGAAGCTTTGCCATCGTGAAAGCGGAGCCGCTTCAGAAAAACAATAAACCGGCGGTAGCTACGCCGGCGGCGCACATCTGGCAGATGGTAACGGCGGACGGGCAGACGCATGCGATACAATAAGTAAGTGGCCTAGCAGAGGCAGTTTGAGCTAAACAGGGAAGTATGAATTACCTGACTTTTCTAGAACACTACCGAAGCCCAGAGAGGTCCCTACTTCATAGTTAGAACAGTTTACTACTGCAGTTCAGCTAATCAGAACTATCATCAGACTCACCTAGCCCCTATGCTCCTCTCCCATATTGGCTCCGGTTGCTTATGCTCCCTTGGGCTCATTTCCCTTGAGAAAAGCAGCTGGAGCAGGCGCATTTTCGGGTAATTTCTCCGCCGGCGGTGTAAGAGGGCCTGCGGTTTCATCATCGCTGAAATAGGGGGCTAGCTTCTCTTGAATACTGGCTGGAATGGGCACAGGCCGGCCAGTGGCCATACTCACAAACACCATCAGTGTGTGGCCTTCCGTGAGTAGCTCCTGAGACTCATTATAGATTTCGTACTCGAAGAGCACGCGCGTACCATCGGCAGGCTGCTTTAGCAGTAAGCGTACTGTCAGCAGGTCATCGTAGCGGGCAGGGCGCCGAAAGCGGGTTCTAATCTCGCCCACGGGCATCCCTACCCCATCGGCCTCCATATCCTTATACCGGATACCCAACTGACGGAAAGCCTCAGTGCGGGCTACCTCGAAGTACGCGGCATAGTTGCCGTGATAGACGTAGCCCATCTGATCAGTTTCGGCGTACCGTACCCGAATTTGCGTGTCTTGTGCGTACATAAGTCAGTAAGGAGTTTAGGGTATCAGGGGCAGTTACTTGGGGTTGATTACTTTACTGCAACGCCCAATGGGTAACCGACAGCTGAATTTACTTCATGATTCCGGCGCGGCTCAGGGCGGCTTGGTAGCGCCGGGCATTCACTAGGTGCTCCTGCTCATTGCGAGCAAAGGCATGATAACCGCTGAAGTCATCCTTGGCGCAGAAATACAGGTAATCGTGGCTTTCCGGGTTCAGCACAGCATCAATGCTGGCAATGCTGGGCAAATTGATAGGGCCAGGAGGCAGGCCTGCGTACTTATAGGTATTGTAGGGTGAGTCTTTAGCAAGGTGCACATTGAGCACGCGTTTGATGGTGAAGTCGCGGTTAGCGTACACCACGGTGGGGTCGGCTTGCAGCTTCATGCCGCGCTTGAGGCGATTAAGGTAGACGCCTGCCACGCGGGGGCGCTCATCGGCGTGCTGCTGCTGCTCAGCTTCTACAATGCTGGCCAAGGTGCTCACCTGAGCACGAGTGAGGCCTAGCTTCTCGCGCTTGGCGTCGCGGGCGGACGTCCAGAACTTCTGGTACTCCTTCTTCATGCGCTGCATGAGGTTGTCGGCGGAAGTATTCCAGTAGAGCTCGTAGGTATTCGGGATGAACATCGACAGGATGCTGGTGGTGTCGAAGCCCAAGCTCTTAGTATAGCTAGGGCTGCTCAGCAGCGAGTCGAACTGGTGCGGACGGGCATCGATTGCAGTGCTCAGCTTGCGAGCCAGATCCTCGCGCAGCCGGATGTTCTGGAACGTAAGCTTCAAGGGCGACTGGCGGCCCGTGCGCAGGTTGTTTATCAACTCGCGGTTGGTGTAGCCGTCTTTCAGCTCGTAGCGGCCGGGCTTCACTAGCTTCTCGTACTTCATCAGGCGCGCCACAAAGTGCAGAGAAAGCTTATCCACGATTACGCCACTGGCGTCAATGGAATCAAGCACTGCTTTGGCCGTCTCGCCTTTCCGCACCAGCACATACGTAGGGCGGCCCTTGGTTTCTACGTTCGGCGTGAAGAAAACCTGGTAGAAATAATAGGAGAACGTAATGAGAATCAGCCCAAGAATGCCGGTAACGTAGGCAAACCGGTTTCGCCGCCGCGTGGCGTTGGCTTTATAATCGATGCGGGTTTTGGCCATATGGCAAGTAAGAATCAGTAAGTACAGGGGGCACTTCCATTTCCGGGTAGGCCACTTGGCACCGTAGAAATGGATTTGGCTGCCAAAAGTACGGGTTATCCGTGGCTATGCCGCAGGGTGAGGTTTGCCAATTACCAGTAGGCTTCGCAGCCCACCTACACGCCCCGGAGTTGCTGTACTCTCATTCTAGGCCTGCTATTTTACTAGCTGCTGGAGGAAATCATTACCTGGTCCCAGAAACTGCTGTTACTCTTCTGTAGGCCAGTTCCCTTGATTTCTTGCGTGGCCTAGCGCAACTCAACCTGCATTTTTATCGAAAAGAGTAGCAGGTTACTTTCTCACCTTGTACATTGACCGCCCCCGATGCCCGCCGGCATTGGGCTTGGTGTTTCCCCAAATCCAGATTCAACCATGGCTGCTACGCTGCTTCGCATTCACCCCGATAACCCGCCTCAAAACCGCCTGCTACAGGCCGTAGAAGTGCTTCGCAACGGCGGAGTTATCATCTACCCAACCGACACTGTGTATGGCTTGGGCTGTGACATTCACAATGCGAAAGCGGTAGAAAAACTCTGCCGGATTAAAGGCATCCACCCCGATAAGGCAAATCTGTCGTTTATCTGCGCCGACCTTTCTCACATCAGCGACTACGCGCACGGTATCACTACGCCGGTCTATAAAGTGCTGAAGAAGGCGTTGCCTGGCCCTTTCACTTTCATCTTTGAGGCTAGCGCCAAGGCCCCTCGGTACGGCGGAGTGAAGCGCAAAACCGTGGGCATTAGGGTTCCTGACAATCAGATCTGCGTAAGCTTAGTGCGGGAGTTGGGCAACCCTATTGTCAGCACCTCAATTCACGATGATGATACTTTAATTGAGTACAGCACCGACCCAGACCTCATTTATGAGAAATACCGCTCCCTGGTAGATCTGGTGATTGATGGTGGCTTTGGCAACAACGTGGCTAGCACGGTTGTCGACTGCACGAATGAGGACTTCGATATCATCCGCCAAGGCGCTGGTGATATCGAGCAGTACCTCTAAACCTACTTCTATGCTAGTCATAGAAAACAGAAGAGGCCTGGCAGTTGCTAGGCCTCTTCTGTTTTAAATCGGGGTTGGTCAGTTAGCAATAGGTGCAACGGGGCGTTTGTGTTTCCAGCGCCTGTGAGTCCAGAGATAAGCAACGGGGTTTTCGCGAATAGTCTGCTCCAGGTGCTGCACAAATGACTCCGTTATGGGGTAACTATCAGGAGGAATTGGCGTGCTCCCGTCGTAAAGGTCACTTAGCACCACTTCGTAATGCCCGCGCCGCACTCGGTGAATGCTTACGTACACTACAGGGCAGTTAAACCGAGTAGCTAGTCGCTCAGCACTGGTATAAAACCCCGCCTCCTGATGCATAAAGGTTGTCCAGTACGGCCGATCCTCGGGGCCTGCTGCCTGATCTGACAACAGACTTATCACTCTGGTTTCGCCTTTCCGCTTTATCATGTCGCGCAGGGTATCGCGCATGGGAATTAGGCCAGCTCCGGTGCGGGTCCGCAGCCGGTACATATAGTTTTCAAAGAAGACGTTGCTCAGCGGCTTGTATACCCCATCAACGTGGGCCGATAACCATACCGCTCCTGAGGTCAATACCCACTCCCAGTTGCCCGCATGCGACGACAGGCCTAGCACCGTGCGCCCCTTAGCAAAATGCCGCTCCAGCACTTCCGGGTTTCGAAAAATCACTCGCCGCCTAAGCTCTTCACCAGATAAGGTTGCGAGTTTCAGTGTTTCCACTATCACTTGAGAAAAGTGCAGGTAGAACTGCTGCGCCAAGCGCGCAATTTCAGTCTCTGATTTTTCAGGAAAAGACTTGCGCAGGTTCTGCACTACTACCCGGTGGCGGTAACGCACCACGTAGGCCAGTAGCAGATAAAACCCGTAGGCCACTCCGTATAGTACTGACAAAGGCAAACTAGCAATAGCCAGCAGCACCCACTCTAGCGGGCGATAGTACCAAGGAAAGGCAGCGCCAGATGGGCGAGCAGAGGAACTAGTAAAATTCATTAGGGCATAACGGCCCCGGCCGGAGCATAATCAGCCGGATTGTAGCGCAGTTTAGCCGTTTGCGAGGAAAGCACCTGGCTTTTGGCATTGCGAAGTTCAACGGTTAGCACATACTCTCCCGCTGGTAACTTGGTCAGATCTAGCTGGCCTAGCACGGGCGTAGGGCGACCCTCTAGGCCAGTAATTGGGCTAGTTGCTGAGGCAGCATCTTTGGCGCCGCCTACAGTGCGCACTCGGTACCGAACGGTAAGCGGCTGCCCAATAGGCGCATTGTACAGCTCGGCGTAGAAATTAAGCTTCTCTGCCCCTCTTGAATAAAAGCCCCCTGGGGTACGCGTGAGGCTATAGCCGTTCCGAATGAAATTATTGGCTTCTGCTACGGTGCGGCTAGCAGGTTTGGCCAGCATTACCACACTGCTAAGGGTAGGCTTGGTTGCCGTTGTCTTGACTATAAGCGGCAAATCGGTGATGCTGGCGGTACCAGCCCGGTACTGGTCGCGCACCTGTCCGCGCAACGTGTAAGTGCCATCTGGCAGCACAATGCGCTTTTGAAAGCTGATCGGGTTCTTAATAGCTGCCGTTGTGTCACGTAGCACTGGCGGCTTCAAAGTCACCGTTTCCTGATACGCCGCACTGCCATCGGGCCGGATAACTTCTAAGGTTACGGTAGCCGCGGCCTGAAACATCTTGGGTCCCCGGCGCATGTAGGTGAGAGCCTGCCCCGACACGGTAGCATAAATTTCTACTACTCCGCCTTTTACTACTTGGTCTTCATTACGAAAGCAGGCCACGTCCAGCAAGAGCTGCGGCGGAGCGGCAGCCTGCGTTAGCAGAGCAGTTAATATCAGGAGAAGAGTAAGAAACGTACGCATCATGTCAGCTTGTCGGGGTAAAGGTAGAGGGTTGGCTGCAAAAGATTACCGGCAGGATAATGGTTCAGGCATATCTGCGCCTCCTGACTGGCCTAGCACTACCCTAGTTTTAGTGTGCCATGCAGGAACTGAAAGTGCCATACCCGACGCCACTACAGTTTGAAACGCGGCTCAGTTTCATAGCTTGTAGCCAACACCAAACTTTTTCCAGCATGTTGCTTGTTTCTGAATCACAGTACCACCCTCCCCTCGCCTTTTTTAGTCAGTTGCTGGGAGCCCAAGAACTGTGGCTGGAAACCCAAGAACATTACCGGAAGCAAACATACCGAAACCGTTGCCTTATTCTCACGGCGCAGGGTGTAAAGCCCCTTACTGTACCAGTGGTAGATGGCAACCGTAGCGAAAAAGTCCTTACTTCTACCATTGAAATTGATTACCGTCAGAACTGGATACATCAGCACTGGCGCACGCTGCAAACCGCTTATGGTGGCACACCGTATTTTGAATATTACGCCGACTATCTGCACGATATTTACGTAGAGAAACCACAGCTTCTTTTTGAGCTTAATCTGGCTTTCCTGCGCTTTTACCTGCGGTGTCTGCGCTTACCCCTCCCAATCCATCTTACCACCGAATACCTCCCCTCCTATTCTGCTGCTCCGCTGCCTACTTCAACAGGTACCGTTTGGCAGGATCGGCGGGATTGGCTGACACCAAAAGCCCGGGAGAATGCCAAACCTGACAGGACGTCGGTTCGGCCCTACTCTCAGACGTTTGGTAAAGATTTTGTACCGGGACTCAGCATCTTAGACCTGCTCTTTATGCAGGGACCGGCCGCCGGCAGTTTTCTTGCGTAGTGTAACTGTCGCCCCCGAACCTTCGCCCGCTCCCATCTGTTTCAGATACTAGCGGCCCAATCCCCGGAATTCGCGTAAACAGCGCTTGCGGGGTTCCGTATTTCTTCACTACCTTATCTGCATGGAAGCTAAATTCTCAAATCGAGTCAAAGAGGTCATCTCTTTGAGCCGGGAAGAGGCCATCCGGCTCGGGCACGATTATATCGGTACCGAACACTTATTACTGGGCATGATTCGCGAAGGGGAAGGCACTGCCATTGGTCTGCTCAAGAAATTGGGTGTATCGGTGGAGGAGCTTAAGTATGCCCTAGAGCAAGCCACCCGTAATACGGCCACGCAAGGCACGAGCATCACGGGCTCTATCCCTCTGACGAAACAGACCGAGAAAGTTCTTAAGATCACGTACCTCGAAGCCAAAATCTTCAAGAGCGAAATTATTGGCACGGAGCATCTACTCCTGTCAATTCTGCGCGATGAAGACAATATCTCGTCTCAAATTCTCAGCAAATTCAAGGTGAACTACGAATCTGTGCGCGATTCGCTGGACTACCACGGTAACACGGCGAACAACCCCACCAACGGCCCAGAGGCCGATGATGACGACAACGACCGCCTCTTTGGAGGCTCGGCCGGCCGCGGTGGTGCGGGCGCCGGAGCTGCTCCGAAGAAAGGAGGCGAGAAATCGCGCACTCCGGTGCTCGATAACTTCGGCCGCGACCTGACCAAGCTGGCGGAAGAAGATAAGCTCGACCCCATTGTAGGCCGCGAGAAGGAGATCGAGCGCGTTGCTCAGATTCTGTCGCGCCGCAAGAAGAACAACCCTATTCTGATTGGTGAGCCTGGTGTTGGTAAAACGGCTATTGCCGAAGGCCTCGCCCTGCGCATCATCCAGAAGAAAGTATCACGTGTGCTGTTTGGCAAGCGCGTAGTTACGCTTGACCTAGCCTCGCTGGTAGCTGGTACCAAGTACCGCGGTCAGTTTGAGGAGCGCATGAAAGCCGTAATGAACGAACTGGAGAAGTCGCCCGACGTGATTCTGTTCATCGACGAGCTCCACACGATTGTGGGTGCTGGTGGTGCTTCAGGCTCGCTGGATGCTTCCAACATGTTCAAGCCCGCTCTCGCCCGCGGTGAAATTCAATGCATCGGGGCTACCACGCTGGACGAATACCGTCAGTACATCGAGAAAGATGGCGCTTTGGCCCGTCGTTTCCAGATGGTGATGGTAGATCCGACCTCACCTGAGGAGACGATTGAAATCCTGCACAACATCAAAGACAAGTATCAGGACCACCACCACGTGGTGTACACCGACAAAGCCATTGAGGCCTGCGTAAAGCTGTCGGACCGGTACATGTCTGACCGCTTCCTGCCAGACAAAGCCATCGACATTCTCGATGAGGCTGGTGCTCGTGTGCACATTAACAACATTGTGGTTCCCGAGGATATTCTCAAGCTCGAAGAGCAGATTGAGAACATCAAGACGGAGAAAAACCGCGTGGTGAAGTCGCAGAAATACGAGGAAGCTGCCAAGCTCCGCGACACGGAGAAGAAGCTTATTGATCAGCTCGACCAAGCCAAGAAGGACTGGGAAGAGGAGACCAAGAAGAAGCGCTACACCGTGAAAGAGGAAAACGTGGCAGAAGTAATTGCCATGATGACCGGCATTCCGGTAAGCCGCGTAGCTCAGAACGAAAGCCAGAAGCTGCTCAACATGGGCGAAGAGCTGCAAGGCAAAGTGATTGGGCAGGACAAGGCCATCAAGCAATTGGTGAAAGCCATCCAGCGTACTCGCGTAGGTCTGAAAGATCCGAAGAAGCCCATCGGCTCGTTCGTATTCCTCGGCCCGACTGGTGTTGGTAAGACGGAGCTGGCCAAAGTACTGGCTACTTATCTCTTCGACAAAGAAGATGCTCTCGTGCGCATCGACATGTCGGAGTATATGGAGAAGTTCAGCGTATCGCGCCTGGTGGGCGCGCCTCCCGGCTACGTGGGTTACGAAGAAGGCGGTCAGCTGACGGAGAAAATCCGCCGCAAGCCATATTCGGTTATCCTGCTCGACGAGATTGAGAAGGCTCACCCCGACGTATACAACCTGTTGTTGCAGGTGCTGGATGACGGTATCCTAACCGACGGCCTGGGCCGCAAGGTTGACTTCCGCAACACCATCATCATCATGACCTCGAACATTGGGGCACGTGACCTGCAGGACTTCGGTGCTGGTATTGGTTTCGGCACCAAGGCTCGTCAGGAGAACATGGATGAGTTGACGAAGGGCACCATCACCAACGCTCTGCGGAAAACCTTCTCGCCAGAGTTCCTCAACCGTTTGGACGACGTGATTGTCTTCAACTCCCTGGAGAAAAAAGACATCCACCGCATCATCGACATCTCGCTGTCGAAACTGCTGGGCCGTATCCAGACGCTGGGTTACCGTGTAGAGCTGACCGACGCCGCTAAGGACTTCGTAGCCGAGAAAGGGTATGATCCCAAATACGGTGCACGTCCGCTGAACCGGGCCATCCAGAAGTACATCGAGGATCCGATTGCCGAGGAAATCCTGAAGGCTGAAATCGCACAGGGTGACGTTATCACGGCTGACTACGCTGAGGGTGCTGAAGAGCTAACCTTCGCCGTAAGCAAGAGCGGTGAAACGCCTAACCTAGCCAGCGACGAGCGGCCCGAGGAAGCCCCAGAGCCAACGGACGATGAGCCGAAGGACACGAAGAAGAAAGGCGAGTAATCGTCAGTAGTTAATACAAGAGGCCGGTTTCTGTAAAGGAGCCGGCCTCTTGTACTTTTATGGTAAGGACTCTTGCCATCATCCAGTAAGTCTCGTTTATCGAGTGAGTACTTGCGCTACATCAAATGCTGGCATCTTGACGTTAAACATCGTTGCTGACGTGGACTGTGCCGCATCAGAATTCTGGTGCGGCTTTTCTTTGCGGGTGCGTTACCTTTGGCTTCCTACATAAAGCACCCACTCTGCATCCCTAAGCCCATCCAATGTCTGACTTGCACACTGACGCCCAACTGAGCAAACTCGAAATCCTCGACCGTAAAAACCAAGAAGCCTTACTGGGCGGTGGCCAAGCCCGAATTGATGCCCAGCATAAAAAAGGCAAGCTCACCGCGCGTGAGCGGATTGATTTGCTGCTCGACGAGGGCTCTTTTGAAGAGATTGGCAAGTTTGTGATGCACCGCTCCAAGGACTTTGGCTTGGATAAAGAGTATTATCTCGGCGACGGCGTAGTGACGGGCTACGGTACCGTTAATGGCCGCTTAGTGTACGTTTTCTCCCAAGACTTTACGGTATTCGGGGGCTCACTCAGTGAAACCCACGCCGAGAAGATTGTGAAGATTATGGACCTGGCCATGAAGAACGGCGCACCCGTGCTAGGCCTCAATGACTCCGGCGGAGCCCGCATTCAGGAAGGCGTAGTAAGCCTCGGTGGCTACGCGGATATCTTCTATAAAAATACGCTGGCTTCGGGAGTAGTACCGCAGTTGTCGGCCATTATGGGCCCCTGCGCCGGTGGCGCAGTATATTCTCCCGCTATCACCGACTTTATTCTGATGGTGCAGGACACGAGCTATATGTTCGTGACCGGGCCCAACGTGGTGAAGACAGTAACTCACGAGAATGTGACCAGCGAGGAGTTGGGCGGCGCCAGCACTCACTCGGCCAAAAGCGGCGTGACGCATTTTACCTGCGCTAATGAAGTGGAGTGCATCAACTACCTCAAGCGTCTGCTGAGCTACATGCCACAGAACTGCGAGGAAACTGCCCCGGCCCTTCCCTACGAGAGTGGCCTAGACGAAGCTAGGCCAGTGCTGGACTCCATTATTCCTGAGAACCCCAATCAGCCCTATGATATTCGGGAGGTAATTGAGGGAATCATTGATGCCGATAGCTTCCTGGAAGTACACCAGAACTTCGCCGAAAACATTGTGGTAGGCTTTGCCCGCTTGGGTGGCCGCAGCATTGGCATTGTAGGCAATCAGCCGGCTGTGTTGGCTGGCGTGCTCGATATTAATGCCAGCACCAAAGCTGCTCGCTTCGTGCGCTTCTGCGACTCGTTTAATATTCCGCTGCTGGTGCTAGAAGACGTACCCGGCTTCTTGCCCGGCACCGACCAGGAGTGGCGTGGCATTATTACCAATGGTGCCAAGCTGCTCTACGCCTTCTGTGAGGCTACTGTACCGCGCATTACGGTTATCACCCGCAAAGCCTACGGCGGGGCCTATGACGTGATGAACTCCAAGCACATTGGGGCCGACATGAACTACGCCTGGCCTACAGCTGAAATTGCTGTAATGGGTGCTAAGGGCGCGGCCGAAATCATCTTCAAGCGTGAAATTGCCCAGGCCGAAGACCCCGAGGCAAAGCTGCAGGAGAAAGTAGATGAGTACCAGCAGAAGTTTGCTACGCCTTATCGGGCGGCTCATCGTGGTTTCGTGGATGAGGTAATTCTGCCTTCTCAGACTCGGCATAAGCTGATTCGTGCCTTCAAAATGCTGGAGAACAAAGTAGACACACTCCCTCGTAAGAAGCACGGAAACATCCCGCTCTAAAGTCTATAGCCTGCTAAGTTGACAACAGGCATGTATCTACATTTATTTTGGCGTAACTTCTTGCCTTGCGCACGCTTGTTGCTAGCTGTTGTTTTACCCAACGCCTGTCACTAAAAATTCGCACGTCTAATGCGTCAAGAGAGCTTCGACTTCCTCCAGAAATACTTGAATAACCCCTCTCCTACTGGCTTCGAAAAAGAAGGTCAGCAGTTGTGGCTGGAATACATCAAGCCGTATATCGACGAGTATTTCGTAGATACCTATGGCACCGTGGTGGGCGTTATCAACCCAGAAGCTCAGTACAAAGTGGTGATTGAAGCTCACGCTGATGAAATCAGCTACTTCGTCAATTACATCACTAAAGAGGGCTACCTCTATCTGCGCAAGAACGGGGGCTCCGACCCATTGGTAGCACCCAGCAAACGGGTGAACCTACACACGACAAAAGGCATCGTGAAAGCGGTATTTGGCTGGCCTGCCATTCACGTGCGTAAGGTGGAGCAGGACAAAGCCCCAACCATTGAAACCGTTTTCCTCGACTGCGGCGCATCTTCCAAGGAGGAGGTAGAGGAAATGGGAATTCACGTGGGCACTGTGGTGACGTTTGAGGACGAGTTCACCGTGCTCAACGACAAGTTTTACGTGGGCCGGGCTCTTGACAACCGCATTGGCGGCTTCATGATTGCGGAAGTAGCCCGCATGCTGAAGGAGAACGATAAGAAGCTGCCTTTCGGCCTCTACATTGTGAATGCCGTGCAGGAAGAGATAGGCCTACGCGGCGCCGAAATGATTGCCCACCGTATTAAGCCTGATGTAGCCATCATCACAGACGTGACCCACGATACACAGTCGCCGATGTATGAGAAGAAAACGTCGGGGGATATTTTCTGCGGCAAGGGTCCGGTTATCACTTACGGCCCGGCGGTGCAGAACAACCTGCGTGACCTGATCATTGAAACTGCCCAGCAAACGGAGGTTCCCTTCCAGCGGGCAGCGGCCACTCGGGCCACTGGCACGGACACCGATGCGTTTGCCTACTCTAATGCTGGCGTAGCTTCTGCCCTGATTTCGCTGCCGCTTAAGTATATGCACACCACCGTTGAAACGGTGCACAAAGACGACGTGGACAGCGTAACGAAGCTCATCTACGAAACGCTACTGCGCATTGAAGACGGCCACGATTTCCGGTACTTCAGCTAGGCCACATTACTGGTCTTAAGTCCTGCGAAGGATCTTGTTGCACTTGATTGGGGCTTGCAAGGCCAGTCTTTCAAGTACGGCAAGATCCTTCTCTCTTTAGAAGAGTAGTGCTTCTAACTGTTCCCATCTTATCATTATGCTTCTTCCTCCCTTACCCAGTCTGCCACTTACCGTCACCGATCAAATGGGCCGGCGAGTGGCCGTGCCGTTTCCTCCGCGGCGGATTGTGTCGCTGGTACCTTCCCAGACGGAGCTACTCTACGATCTAGGCCTAGGCGACCGGGTAGTGGGCGTGACGAAGTTCTGCGTTCACCCGGCTCATGCCCGCGAAAAAGCTACTGTTATCGGGGGCACGAAGAACTTTCATCTGGAGAAAATCGAGGAGCTACAGCCAGACCTTATCATTGGAAACAAAGAAGAAAACTACCAAGAGGGCATTGAGCAACTGGCCACCAAGTACCCAGTCTGGATGAGTGACATCACTACGCTGGATGAATCACTGGATATGATTCGTCGCGTAGGCCTGCTCACGAGCCGGAAAGAGCAAGCCGATGCCCTGGCCAGTGAGATTCAAACGTCACTGGCAGCATTGCCACCGGCAGCAGAGTTGAAAACAGCCGCTTATTTCATCTGGCGCAAACCCTACATGGTAGCTGCCAATGGTACTTTCATTGATGATTTGCTGGCGCGGGCTGGTTTTCAAAATGCCTTCGGCCAACTTAGTCGCTATCCTGAAATTAGCGCAGATCAACTGCGGGCGGCGGCTCCGCAACAGATTTTATTGTCCTCGGAGCCGTACCCCTTCAGTGAAAAGCACCTCGCCGAGTTCCAGGAGCTTTGCCCAGCATCTGAGATTCGGATTGTAGATGGAGAGCTGTTTAGCTGGTACGGCAGCCGCCTGCGCCATACCGCGTCGTATTTCCAAAGGCTCAGGCAGCAGCCTTAAAAGTAAAAGCCCCTACCATGCGTGGTCAGGGACTTTTACTTTGATAATTTGATAAAGTGTTGCGCTTACAAACTGAATCCTACCTTCTCTAGCTCTGACCAGAACTGCGGGTATGATTTGCGCACAACCTGAGGAGCCTCAATAGTCAGAGGGCCACGCATAGCTAGCGGGGCAAAGGCCATGGCCATGCGGTGGTCATGGTAGGTGGCTACAGATTGACCTGACACCTGGAAGCCCTCGGATGAAGCCCGGAAATGGCCTTCTCCTTCATCAGTAAGCGAGCCGCCAAACTTGGCTAGCTCCTGCTGCAAGGCCGCAATGCGGTCAGTTTCCTTGATGCGCAGGCTTTCTAGGCCAGTCATCACTACGGGCACACCCAGGGCAGCAGCCACTACAGCTACAGTCTGGGCCAGATCAGGGCAATCAGTAAAGTCCTGGGTAAACTCCTGGGTCTTTCCGGTCTGGGTTAGCCGTACTGCCTCACCTGCGAGAAACTCTGTGTTCACCCCCAGCTTCTCCATGATGCCTACAATGGCCTGGTCGCCCTGCCAGGAGTGGCGGCGCAGATCGGGCAGCGTGATGTGTGAACCCGCAGGGGCCAGAGCTACCAGGGCATACCAATAGCTAGCCGCCGACCAGTCGCCTTCCACCGTGTAGTCGGTGGGCTGGTAGGCCTGGGGGCGTACTTCCAGCACCTCACCTAAGTCGCGGCACTGCGCACCAAAGTGTTGCATGAGTGCCTGCGTCATGCGGATATAAGGGCGTGAGCCAACTTTACCCGTCAGCCAGATGCGTAGGCCACTCGCCAGCATTGGGCCCACCATCAGGAGGGCCGAAATGTACTGGCTGCTAATGTCACCACGTACGGTAAGCTCGGTGAACTCGTCGGTGGCGGGCTGCGGTGTGCGCCCTAGTAAGCGCAGAGGCGGGTATCCCTCCTGGCCAAGGTACTCAATGCGGGCACCCAGTTCTTGCAGAGCATCAACCAAGATGCCAATTGGCCGCTCCTTCATACGGGCGGTGCCGGTAAGCTCCGTCTGGCGGCCCGTCATGGCGAGGTAAGCCGTCAGGAAGCGCATGACGGTGCCAGCATCTTCCGCATCGAAGGCAGGAGCTTCGGGGTTAGCTAGCAGCCGCTGCATGAGCTGCGTATCGTTCGCATCAGAGAGGTTGTCGAGCTGTCCACCGCCCGCTAACGCCCGGATAATTAAAGCGCGGTTGCTTTCACTCTTAGAGGCAGGAAGCTGGGCCGTTCCGCGGAGCGGCTCCCCGGTCCAGGAAAGAGAAATTGACGTGTTGATGGCACTTGTATTTATGGTTCAGACTAGAAGCTCCGAACCTTATGAGAAATGAAATGGAATTTGGTAGTATCCTTCAGCTTAGCCGGAAGCAAGTGTGCAGCTTCCAAGTGGCCTAGAGTTACAACCGATGGTAGTACCGCAACGACTCAGCTATTTCAGCTACCGTTACTGGCTGGTCGTACACGGCTCGGCCGATGGCCTCAAGCAGTGTGCAGTTGATGATGGAGCCCGCGTTTTTCTTGTCTTGCCGTGCAAGATCCGCAATGGCGTCGGTTTCAAGCGTGACAAACTGCACCTTGTCGTAGATCGAAAACAGGAAGGTTTCAATCTTATCTAGCTCTTCGGGGCTGAGCAGGCCTTTTTGGTGGCTGAGCCAGGCTTCGCAGACCATACCAGCAGCCACGGCTTCGCCGTGCAGAATCTCCCGCCCCGGCTGCAACAACAAGTAGCTTTCGAGGGCATGCCCTACGGTATGCCCAAAGTTCAGGACCTTGCGTAGGCCACTCTCTAAAGGATCTTGCTCTACAATGCGTTGCTTCAGGGCTACCGACTCGCGAATAATAGGCGTCCAGTCCTCCACAAACATGCCCTGCTGCCGCTGTTCGGCAAAAGCTGTGGCGTCGGCTATCAGCCAGTGCTTGACCACCTCCGCGTAGCCCGATTTCAGTTGCCGTGGGTCGAGAGTTTCCAGGAAACGCGGTTCGATACACACGGCAGCTGGCTCCTGAAATACGCCTAAGTGGTTTTTAAAGCCCAGAAAATCTACACCGGTTTTGCCGCCCACACTCGCATCTACCTGGGCCAGCAAGGTGGTAGGCACCTGCACAAAGCGAATACCACGCTTATACAGCGCCGCGCAAAAGCCCCCCAAATCGGTTACTACTCCCCCTCCCAAATTAAGCAGCAGCGCATAGCGGTCGGCGCGTTGCTCCGTCAGCTGGTTCCACACGGTTTCGCAGGTGGCTAGGGTCTTGTATTCCTCTCCCGCGGCAATCTCGATGAGGGTATGTTCAGCCGGCAGATGCGGTTTTAGCATGGGGTAACACTGGCGGGCAGTATTGGAGTCTGCCAACACCCAAACCTGGCTTACGGCTGGCCTACGTGCCATTTCTGCCAAGGCAGGAAGTGCTTCTGGCCCTATATAGAGAGAGTTATTCAAGGCGACAGTTATTATTTCAAGATTTACTCTACCAATGAGTGGAAAATCAAGCAAAAATAGCTTGCTTTGATGCAACTATTCTATGCTTTACCTACTCATAGTACTGCAACTTAACCTCTATTCTATAATATGTGCTCCGTCGTTCGTCGTGTAATGCTCACGCTCGGCTCTGGAATTATGCTTTTTACTAGTGCATGCAGTCGTGATTCGCTGCCCACTGCCGAAGAACAATTAGTTGGCCGCTGGGAGTGGGTTGAAAGCACTGGGGAAGCTACCACGAGCGTTACCCCGGCCTCTACAGGCCATCAGGTATGGGTTGATTTTGACCGCCGGGGGCGGGCGCGCTTTTATGAGGATGGTTCGTTGCGCAGTGCTGCCGCCTTTTCGGTCCGTCGTGCTATGCACCGGGCTGGGCATAAGCACTCGTTTCGCCACATGATTATCTATCGGGGATACCAGAGCAACCAATTTTACTCTGTGCAGGGTAACCGCTTGCTTATGGAAGATGCCTCGGGTAAGACTGGCGCGCACATCTACCGCCGTTCTAGCCGCTCTTCAGAAGCGCAAGTAGCTGCGGCCAAACTCACGGAACAATAGCACTGCGCTGGCAGTCGCAGCTGAACTGCTGCTACAGACTTTAAGAGGCCTAGGGAACAGGCAAGCTACCAGAAAAGACCTAGCAGGCAGGGTAACTATCCCCGCCGAAACGGTGTTTTACGGCTATCTTCGCACCGCGAAACTCACCCATTCCGCGCTCAACCTACCACCCGATGTCTGTAACCCACGTCCCGCAGCTGTCCTTCGACGACACCGCTGTTGCCTTTGCGGCTAAATCTGATGGCGAACTGCGCAAAATGTACGCGCTTTTCGCGGCCATGAACAACAACTCGCTGGTTAAAACTGGCGGCGGGTTGATGAAAACGGCGCTTAAGTGGAGCCTGCCGGGCACCAAGTTCCTGATCAAAAAGTCCATATTTGAGCAGTTTTGTGGCGGCGAGACTATTCAGGAATGCCTGCCGGTTATTCAGGAGCTTGGCCGTTACGGTATTGGTACCATCCTCGATTATTCTGTAGAGGGCGAAGGCAGCGACAAGAGCTTCGACGATACTACTACCGAGATTCTGGCTACGCTGGACATGGCGCACCGTTCTCAGCACATTCCGTTCTCGGTATTCAAAGTTACTGGCCTAGCCGACAGCAAGATTCTGGAGAAGGTACAGGCTGGCACAGCACTTTCTCAAGTGGAACAGGCCAGCTTTGAGCGCAGTAAGAAGCGGATTAACGCCATTTGCGCACGGGCCCATCAATATGGCGTGCGGGTATTCGTCGACGCTGAGGAGAGCTGGTTCCAGGAAACTATTGATCAGCTCACCTATGAGATGATGCAGCGCTATAACCGTGAGTCGGCCATCGTCTGGAATACCTACCAGCTCTACCGCCAAGATCGTCTCGACGCTATCAAGACAGCGTATGATGCTGCAGTGAAGGGTGGCTATTTCTTGGGTGGCAAGTTGGTACGAGGAGCCTACATGGAAAAAGAGGCCCGCGTAGCCCAGCAGCAGGGTCGAAGCAACCCCATTAACCCTACTAAGCAGGCAACTGACGATCTATATAATGAGTCGTTGCGCTTCTGCGTGGAGCATGCCGACCATATCAGCATCTGCGCCGGTACGCATAATGAGGCCAGCTCCTTATTGCTCACTGAGCTTATGCATGAGAAGGGCCTGCAGCCCAACGATCAGCGCATTTGGTTTGCCCAGCTGTATGGTATGAGTGATAACCTCACTTATAACTTGGCTAATGCTGGCTATAATACGGCTAAGTACGTGCCCTATGGCCCCGTAGAGGCCGTTATGCCCTACCTGCTGCGCCGAGCTGATGAGAACACAGCTATTGCGGGCCAAACCAGCCGGGAGTTTCTACTTATTCAAAAAGAAATGAACCGCCGGAAGCGTCGGAAATAGTGTTTTGCCTTTAACGGCATAATTTTGGTTAGCGGCCGCCCGTCCATTCAATTCACTCTTGATTGGACGGGCGCTTTTTTTTGGTAGATTCCGCTCCCCTATTCCATTTTGCTCATGATCGGCCGAGTACGCAGCCATTTAATCCGCTTTGCCCGCACCCAGGTGGGCACCACTAGCTACCTCAACTTGGTGCAGGAAGCTGAACTAGGCCTGAACCTGGATATATCTCACGAAAAAGCTGGCCTGAATGAGCTTCTAGCAGAAATCTCTGAGAACGAATTTCGGGCTGGTCGTCCCATTATTAGCTGCTTAGTGAAAGTAGAGGGCTCTAAAGGACAAGGCGACAATTTTTATAAACTGTGTGAACGGCTAGGCCTAGGTGAATGGCGCAGCTTAAAACAGCAAGAAGACTTTTTAAAGGAGCTTCGCAAAGAATGTCGAGCTTTCTGGCAGAACGAAGATAATTTTAAGCAATTCGCCTGATTTTTAACTATTTACGTTGGCTGTAAGTGGCCTAGTAAAAGAAGAGTAGAGAGAGGAAGAGCTAAATTTTATGTAACCCTGTTAAGCTCCTCCCGTTAAGCTATCCTGAAACCGCTGTTGTACTTTCCTTTCCAAAAGTTGTACAACGGCAGGTGGTTACTCTCTCCTATTCATTCATTTTACTTCCCACCTCATGAACACCAACGATTCAATCAACCCCACGAATAGCGGTACAGGTTCAGGCGCAAACTATGGTACTGGCTCGGCTGGTGCCGGCTATGGCACCGGTAGCGAAAGCAACTCTAGCGGTAACATGGGCAACTCTGCTTCTGGCGACTCTAGCGTAAGCGGAGCAACCACTGGTAGCTCTAACTACCCACTGACTAACTCAGGCGATACCAATCCTCACCACGACCACGATGCTACTGCTAAAGGTGCTGCCATTGCAGGCACCGCTGGTGCAGTAGTAGGTGCTGGTGTTGATGCCGTACAGAACGCCGCTGGCGACGCTGGCCGTGCTGTAACTGGTAGCAACACATCTTATGGCTCGGGTTCGGGCTCAACTACCTACGGTACTTTCCGTGACCGTGACAGCGCTGAGCGTGCTTACCAATCGCTTTCATCGCGTGGTTACTCGAAAGACGATGTAAACGTGCTGATGTCGGATGATACGCGCAAGCGTCATTTCGGTGACAACACTCCTGACACCGATCTGGGCGACAAAGCTATGGAAGGTGCTGGTGTAGGTTCCGCTATAGGTGGTACTGCTGGTGCCGTAATTGGTGCTATTGCTGCTATCGGTACTTCAGTAGCTCTGCCAGGCCTAGGCCTCGTAATTGCTGGTCCTATCGCTGCCGCTCTGGCTGGCGCTGGTGCTGGTGGTCTGACGGGTGGCCTAGTAGGTGCCCTAGTAGGCTCGGGTATTCCTGAAGAGCACGCCGCTGAGTACGAAAGCGACATCAAAGGTGGCAACATCGTGATGGGTGTAAAGCACCGCAGCGATGAGGATGCCCGCTACTTTGAAGACGAGTTCCGTCGCAACAACGGCGACAAAGTACGTCGCTACTAAGTAGTAACAACTGTTCTGCTTATAAAGGCCCTTCCCTTCCGGGGGAAGGGCCTTTATTTTTGTATAGTGTTTTTTGTATGACCCTTCATGGAGTACTCACTTTTTAGGTGCTTCTTTGTTTTAGGCAGGTAAATTGCACTTGTCAACTACCTCTAGTCAGTTGGTGGCAACGGGGCTGGCTAAACTTCTTTCTTATTTTGACCTGCACTCTGGAGTTGGGCACTTATTTATTGCTTCCGAGCGTTTTTAGGTACAACTAGCCCCGATTAGAGCGCGTAAAGCGCTAGTAGGCTTCTAGCGTACCATTGACTTTCCTTCATTTCATTACCGACTTTTCATGTCTTCCACTCGAATTAAGATAGGCCTATATGCCTCGGTGCTGCTGGCAGTGTTCGTGCTGGCGTCCTATAAGCTGTATCAGCGAAATGATGCGCGCACCCCGCAAAAAGACGAGGTACTTATTAAGGCTATGCTGCAGGGCTTGAGCGCCGCCCACTACCAGCCTGAAAAGATCGATGATGCTTTTTCGAAGCGGGTATTCGATTTATACCTCAAGCGCCTCGATTCCAGCAAAAAGTTCTTGCTGCAGTCTGATGTGGATCAGCTGCGCAAGTACCAAAGCGATATTGATAACGAAGTGCTCCGCGGCACCCACGAGTTTCTGGACCTGAGCACCCAGCTCATGGATCAGCGCGTGAAGGATGTGCAGACGCTTTACCACGATATTTTGGCCAAACCTTTCGACTTCACCACCGAGGAGACGTTCGAAACTGAGCCTGACAAGACCACCTTCCCAGCCAATGCTGCTGCCCAACGCGAAGAGTGGCGCAAGTTTCTGAAGTATCAGACAATGGTACGCGTATCAGAAATGATGGACGAGCAGACTAAGAAGAAAGACAAGCCATTGGCTTCTACTTCGGCCACTCCTTCTTCTACAACTACTTCGGAGCCTGTACGCACGCCTGAGCAGATGGAAGCTGAGGCCCGTAAGCGTGTACAGAAGTACTTCGATGATTACTTCCGCGACTTGCAGCAGACTGATGCCAACGACCGTTTGGCCACGTACGCAAACACCATTGCAAATACCTACGACCCTCACACGGAGTACTTTGCTCCGCGCGATAAAGAAACGTTTGATGTAGCCATGACTGGCCGCTTCGAGGGTATTGGCGCTTCGTTACAGGAAAAGGATGGTCAGATTAAGGTGTCCGACATCATTCCGGGTAGTGCCTCTTACCGTCAGGGCGAGTTGAAAGCTGGCGACATCATTCTGCGGGTTGCACAAGGCGCTGCTGAGCCAGTTTCTATTGAAGGCATGCGCCTTGATAAGGCTGTTACGCTGATCAAAGGCAAAAAAGGCACGGAGGTTCGTCTTACTGTAAAGAAGCCCGATGCTAGCACCAAGATCATCTCCATCATTCGTGATGTGGTGGTTATCGAGGAAACGTTTGCTCAATCGGCTACTATAAACGACGGCGGCAAGAAGATTGGGTATATCAAGTTGCCTTCCTTCTATGCTGATTTCAACGACAACGGGGGCCGTAGCTCGGCTGCTGATGTGAAGAAAGAACTGGAAAAGCTGAAGCAAGAAAACGTGCAAGGCATTGTGCTTGACCTACGCTTTAATGGCGGCGGTTCTCTGCAGGATGCAGTAGAAATGGCTGGCTTATTCATTGAAAACGGCCCTGTTGTACAGGTGCGCGGCGGCCAGGGTGCTGCTAGCGTTTACAATGACAAAGACCCACGCGTGCAGTATGGTGGCCCACTTGTACTGCTAGTAAATAAGTACAGCGCGTCTGCTTCTGAGATCCTGGCCGCTGCTATGCAGGACTACAAGCGTGGTGTTATCATGGGCTCAGCCAGCACGTATGGCAAAGGCACCGTGCAGCGCGTTTTTGACCTGGATGACGCAATGCCAGCTGAGTTTAACAGCATCAAGCCCTTCGGCTCGCTGAAGCTGACTACTCAGAAGTTCTACCGCATCAACGGTGGTTCTACTCAGTTCAAAGGCGTGATTCCGGACATTGTACTGCCCGACGCGTATAGCTACCTCGACCAAGGCGAGAAAGAGTCGGACTACCCATTGAAGTGGGACGAAATCAGCCCTGCTCGTTACAGCGCTTGGAAATCTGCTCCGGCCATTGATAAGCTGAAGCAATCTAGCTCGGCTCGCGTAGCCGCTAGCCCTAGCTTCAAGCAACTATCGGGCATGGTACAGCGGATGGTGAAGCGTAAGGACGACACGAAAGTGTCGCTGAAGCTGGCTTCTTACCGCGTTGAGCAGCAGCAAGCCAAAGTTGAGTCTGACAAGTACGAAGCTATCCAGAATGCAGCTCCAGCTATGGCCATTGCCCCACTTGCAATTGACCTGCGCGCTCAGGGTGCTGACACCATTAAAGTGAATCGTGCTTCGCGCTTCACTAAGCCTCTGAAGAAAGACATCACGCTGCGTGAAGCAGTAGCCGTGTTGAAAGACCAGATCTAAGCTCTAGACCAGTAGGCCACTCTTCAAGCCCCTTGCACTACCGTGCAAGGGGCTTTTTTGTGCCCCCTGCCTTTGTGATATAAGATTATCACAGTGTATTTGCTTAACAAATTTCAGCCATTTAAATTAGCAAATAGACACCAACAACAACATGATATCACTCCACTATTAAATTTTATAATCAATTGGTATTCAGTATTTTAAAATACCAAATTAATTGTCAAAAACATTAGCAAATAAGAACTCAAACCAGCTCATACCTGTTTACTTAGCATGACGACGATGAACATGGAAACTCCAATCATTCCTCTCGTAACAGAGGAGCAGAAGCAGGCTGAGGAAACGTGGCGCAAATCCATTCCGGCCCAGGTGTTCCTTAACTACTTCTTTGCTATTAACTACCACATTCAGCAAGGCGACGACGCGCTGGGTGGCCTGCAGCATCTCCCCTTCTTCCGGGCTCACCAGGCAGAGCTAGTGGAAGCCGATGAGCAGGCCATTGCTAAGTTGCTGCACGCGTGCTGGAGCACTGAGTACGCCTTGCGTGCAACGGCAGAGTTGGGTGATGAAGACTACCTGCGCAATGCCTTGCACTGGACGTTCCCTCAGGCTTATCATACCATCATGGCTGGCCTACAGGCTTTCCTGTACACGGCTGGCGTGCGGAGTAACAATCCATCCCTGATCCGCCGCGAGGTGGGCCGCTTGGTAGTGCGCAATGCGTATCCTAGGCCAGTATCGTTCTACGCTGCTGGTACTTACGGCGACTTTAGCATTCACCGGTTGCCGCTCGCTGGCTACAAGGCTGGGCTGCACATTGCCGGTAAGGAGATTGATGCCCAAGCTCAGATTGGTCAGTTCTTGCGTACCACGCGCAAGATGAAGGCCCAGTGGACGCGTCAGCAGGTGCAAGCTAACCCTAACACCGCGCTCCGCAGCCAGAAGACTGGCAAGGTGCTGGACAAGTGGACGGCATCACACTGGCAGCAGATTACGTGGCGCTTAGGCTATACCACTGTTTTCGACTTGCTGGGCCGCCTGCAGATTTCGCAGACTAGCCGCGAGATTGAGCGTTACGTAGAGGCTGAAATTGACTTCAAACTCTTCCATCAGTCGCTGCTCAATATTGTGAGCTACCTCAACGGCATCCACGAAACGTACGTGGCTAAGGCCATGGGTCTAGAGCGGTATCAGAAGATGGTAGCCGAACTGCCGAAGCACTTGCAGCACTCCTTTGTGGAAGAGCGCCTGCACTCGCGCATCGAGCCCATCCTGCTGGATCAGGAGCCCACAATGCGTGTGGCTGCCTAAGCGGCCCTAACCGATCTTTTGTAGTCTTACTCCATATATACCAAAGCGCCGCCCTAGTAGGGCGGCGCTTTTTGCTTGTAGGACACCCAACTATCTATCAATTCGCCGGTTTATGCAAATAAGTGTTCCGGCCGCGCTATTTTTGCAGCTTGACTTTTCCGGCCCCTCGTGGGCCTTGCTTTTACGCCCCGACCCATGCAGCACCTCAGCGAACAGGAGTTAATTCGTCGCAATAAACTAGAAGAGCTTCAGAAGCTCGGTATCGAGCCCTATCCGTCCGAGTTGTACGAAGTAAATTTCTATGCTCAGGAGATTCTCGACAACTACCATGTTGAGCTCAATAACTTCCAGGACGTAAGCATAGCTGGCCGTCTGATGTCGATTCGGGTGAAGGGCAAGGCTTCCTTCGCTGAGCTGCAAGACGCTTCGGGCCGCATCCAGCTCTATATCAACCGCGACGAGATTTGCCCCGGCGAGGACAAGGAACTTTACAACACTGTATTCAAGAAGCTAGTAGACCTTGGCGACTTTGTGGGTGTGAAAGGCCACGTGTTCAAGACGATGGTAGGTGAAACCTCCATTCATGTAACCGGCTTCACGCTACTCAGCAAGAGCCTGCGCCCCTTGCCCGTGGTGAAAGAGCGCGTAGACGAAGCTACCGGTGAGAAAATCACCTACGATGCCTTCACCGACCCCGAGCAGCGTTACCGTCAGCGCTACGTAGACCTGGTGGTGAACCCCCACGTGCGCGACGCTTTCGTGAAGCGGACCCAGCTAGTGCAGGCCATGCGCAACTACCTCAACGACAAAGGCTACCTGGAGGTGGAAACCCCTATCCTGCAGCCCTTGTATGGTGGTGCCGCCGCCCGCCCCTTCAAAACGCACCACAACACGCTGGATATGACGCTGTACTTGCGCATTGCCAACGAGCTGTACCTGAAGCGCCTGATTGTGGGTGGGTTCGATGGCGTGTATGAGTTCTCGAAGGACTTCCGCAACGAGGGCATGAGCCGGTTCCACAACCCCGAGTTTACGCAGATGGAGCTGTACGTGGCCTACAAAGACTACTACTGGATGATGGATCTGGTGGAAGAAATGGTAGAGCGTGTAGCCCTCACGCTGCACGGCAAAACTGAGGTGCAGGTGGGCCAGAACGTTATCAACTTCCAGCGCCCCTGGAAGCGGTTCACCATGGCGGAGTCAATTGAGCACTACACCGGCTTCAACATTGATGGCAAGAGCGAGGAAGAACTGCGCGCTGCCGCCAAAGACCTGAAGGTGGCCCTTGACCCTAGCATGGGCAAGGCCAAGATCATTGACGAAATCTTTGGGGAGCACGTAGAGCCCAAGCTGATTCAGCCCACGTTCATCACCGACTACCCGGTGGAAATGTCGCCGCTGGCGAAGAAGCACCGCAGCAAGCCAGGCCTAGTAGAGCGCTTTGAGGCAATTTGCAACGGCAAGGAAATCTGCAACGCCTTCTCGGAGCTCAACGACCCCATCGATCAGCGGGCCCGTTTCGAGGAGCAGTTGGAGCTAGGCAAGCGCGGCGATACGGAAGCCATGGTACTCGACGAGGACTTCCTGCGCGCGCTGGAGTATGGCATGCCGCCAACAGCAGGCCTAGGCATCGGCATCGACCGCCTGAGCATGATCATGACCAACTCGAATTCTATTCAGGATGTGCTGTTCTTCCCGCAAATGAAGCCCGAGTACACGAAATCGGAAAACGCCCCTAAGCCCGAGGCAGAAGCCTAAGAGCAGGTGGCCTAGGCCATAAAATGAGAAAGCCTCCCGCTAGTTGAATGGCGGGAGGCTTTCTTTTTAACAAGCTTATTGGTCCGTTGAACAGCCTTTGCCTGCAGAAGCTTGCGATGGGCAAGTAAATTTTACTCTCAGGAGTGTTAAACCAATTCCTAACAGAAGCTTTACAGCCGGCAATTTTACGACAGGTGCGTGTCCAACTTCTATCAAGCTGGTTATGTATTCTTTAACGGGACCGGCCAAGCAAGGTTGCGCCTACCCAGGAAAATTTTAGAAGAGCCGGCACTAGGCCACTTGCGTCCACAAAATAGTTGAACTGAGGTGGCCTAGCGCCATACCTTTCGCCTCATTGCCACATACGCCCGAAGAAGCACTCTACCTGACGCACTTGCCTGAATAAAGCTAACATCCGGTTCGCAGGTGCAGAATGCTGTATGGGTAGTTAGCCGCTCCGTTGGAGGAATAAAGCGTGCTAGGCCAGTACTTGACCCGCGCACCCAAACCGGTAAAAAATCAGAAAGCCTCCCGCTAAAATAAATGCGGGAGGCTTTCCTTATAATACAATCAACTTACCAGTCCAACAGGGGATATTGAAGAAGTGTGCGATGGACAGCGTACGATTTTACTGACGGGTTGTTTGACCAGATCCTGTCAGAAGCTCTACGGTCGGCAATTTTACTCCAATACCTTCTCCAGTCTTCGATTTAAGCTGGTTGTATATTCTTTAACGCGACGCCTAGCGTAAGGTTACGGGTAGCGCGAAAAAATTAATGAATAGAGCCCGGATAGTGCCGCGCGTCACCCCCTATGCCATCGTAGTCGGAGTCACCATCGTGGGTGAAGCCAGCTTCGGAAATGGAGGGGCCACTAGGCCTATCCAAGGAGCTCAGCAGGTTATCAGCCGCGGAACGGTCAGCCTGCTGCTGATCCGATACGGGCGCATCTGATTTGAGCGAGTTCACGCGGGAGAGGCCCTCTTTCAGCAGCTTACTGAGGTCGTCGCTCAGTTTTGAAGCTGATTTCTTTAACCCTGACCGCGTTTCATCGCCCGTTTCGGGAGCCAGCAACAAGCCGGCTACAATGCCAGCGGTGGCACCAGCCAGCAGCGAGAGAATAACTTTGCCTTTTGTGTCTTGCATGGGAATAAACGGTTAGTGAGGTGAAGCGGTCCGGGCGTTACCCATGGCCATACTGCTATATACCATGTTAGTGGTATAACGGTTAAAAAAAGCCCCTGCTCTCTTGTAGAAAGCAGGGGCTTTTTAGTGGGCGGAGTGGCCTACAGGTCGTTCAGCAGTTTTACTACTTCAGCCTTGGCTTTGCCCAGCTTATTTTGCAGACGGCCTACGAGCTCATCGCCCTGGCCTTCGGTGTACTCGAGGTCTTCGTCGGTGAGCTGAGCATACTGCTGCTTCAGCTTGCCT
Source organism: Hymenobacter wooponensis (assembly GCF_004745865.1). Lineage (GTDB taxonomy): Bacteria > Bacteroidota > Bacteroidia > Cytophagales > Hymenobacteraceae > Hymenobacter > Hymenobacter wooponensis. Next base: position 895,989 of record NZ_SRKZ01000001.1, read on the forward strand.
TTCGACTCATTCCAGTCGCCTTTCAGCTTCAGTTTGCTGCCAGCGCCGGTCAGGCCAAGGTCTTCGAGTTTCTCGATGTAGCCCTTGAAGCGGGAGTCGAGGTCTTCGCCATATTTAGAAAGCTGCTCGCCGAGTTGGCCGCTGTATTTAGTAGCCGTAGCGCCGAGCTTTTCACGAGTGGCTTTGCCTTTGTCGGGAGCCATCAACAGACCAGCAATGATACCGGCACCGGCACCAGCTAGAGCAGCGAGGAGGATCTTACCCGAGTTGTCTTCTTCTTCGTGATACGACATAATAGTGGAGAGAGAAAGGGAGTGAAAAATTAGGGTTCAAGAGCTATGACCTACGGCGTATTTTGGGCGAAAGCAGCGTGCTTTTTTCCGGATAGTGTAGGTACCAATGTTCGAACTATACGAAGCTCTTCAGCTCAGGTTATGCTGACAAGGTAAAAATAGTTAACACAAAATATATGCAGTACCTGCCAGCCTACGGCTCAGGTTAGCGTATTGGGAGCTGATTTATTGATTTCTTGCCAGCTCAAACATATTCGTTCGCCATGAAAAGCCTTATAACGGTTCTTGCCTTACTGCCCTTGCTAGCTACCTGCCAGCGCCCCACTGCGGTAGCAACTCAAAAACCCTGCATCGACCCCAGTAAAATCAACGCAGATGCCATGTGCACTATGCAGTACGACCCCGTGTGCGGCTGCGATGGAAAAACCTATGGCAACGCGTGCACCGCAACCAATGCCGGCGTAACGAGCTTCACGAAGGGCCCGTGCGCCAATAAGTAAGTCTCACTACCTTCTGCCACCCATTCTTTTTGCAACATCCCATATGTCTGAGAAACGCTATTTCCGCCAGCAGAACCCTTTTATTGTTCCTACCACTGATGGTAAGCTCATTGAAGAGCACATTGGGCACGCCAGCACCGGCACCGGCCAGTACAGCGTGGCCCATATGGTAGCGCCCCCGCACTGGAGTGAGCCCCACCAAACTCCGGAGTTTGACGAGGTAACGATAGTAGTGCGGGGCCGCAAACGGTTTGAAGTGGACGGCGACGTAATTGAGCTGGGCGCCGGCGAGTCGTTGCTGATAAAGGCGGGTGCGCGGGTGCGCTACTCCAATCCCTTTGAGGCGGAGTGTGAGTACTGGTCGATTTGCGTGCCGGCCTTCAGCCCCGCCACGGTGAACCGGGAAGAGGAATAATTCTTCCTGGGTAGTAGATGGCCTAGGTGCCGACCTATTACCGGGTATTGCCTACCTTCCCCCCATCTCCCGCCTTTCTACTGCTCTATGGATCAGCGCATCATTAACCTATTCGATGAGTACACGCACGCCCCGTTAACCCGCAAGGAGTTTATGGAGCGCCTAGTAAAATTAGCCGGCGGCACCGCCCTGGCAACGGCCGCCCTGGTAGTGCTGGAGCCCGGCTACGCCAAGGCCGCCACCATCTCCGCCGACGATGACAACCTCGTAACGGAGGAAGTAACCTGGCCCGGCGACGCTGGTGTAACGATGAAAGGCTACTTGGTACATCCCAAGGGCAATAAGAAGCGGGGGACGGTGGTGGTGATTCATGAGAACCGAGGCCTTACGCCGCACATTAAGGACATTACGCGGCGCGTAGCCAAAGCGGGCTACGTGGCCTTGGGCGTTGATGCGCTATCGGTGTTTGGTGGCACTCCTGCTAACGAGGACGAAGGTCGCACGCTCATCGGCAAGCTCGACAAGCAGCAAAACCTAAACAACTACCTGGCCGCCCTGGCCTACCTGCGCACCCGGCCCGACTCCAACGGAAAAACGGGTTGCGTGGGCTTCTGCTGGGGTGGAGCCATGGCCAACAGCCTCGCCACTCACGATGCTAAGCTTAATGCGGCAGTGGCCTACTACGGCACCCAGCCTCCGGCAGAAGAGGTTCCCAACATTAAAGCGGCTCTTATGCTGCACTATGCAGGCCTGGATGAGCGCGTGAATGCGGGCCTGGCTACGTACGAAGCAGCTCTGAAAGCCGCCGGTGTGAAGTATGAGCAGTACGTGTATCCCAACGTAAACCACGCCTTCAACAACGACTCCTCCCCCGCCCGCTACAACGCCGAATCGGCCAAGCTAGCTTGGGACCGGACCTTGAAGCTCTTTAAATCAACGCTGAGCTAGCCCTATGTCCCAGTTCTCTCATAAAATCACCACTAGCTTCATCGCTTTCGCACTTGGTGGCCTAGCGTTAACTGCGTGTCAGGAATCTGGCTCACGGCAGGATACGGCCACCGCACGAAGAGCTGAAGCCCGTAGGCAAGCCGCTGATACCTCAGAAGTAGAGCCCGAAGTGGCCTACTCCCCTTCCCCCAATGAGTTCATAGAGTGGAAAACCGCTACTATCAACGGAACTCAGCCGCTAGTAGGCAAAACGGCTGCGCTGTACCGCTTGCTAGGCCAGCCCGATAGCATCGTCAGCCCTAATATGGACGACATTTGCGTTTCCTTCTACGATAAGGAGTTCAAGTACGCCTACTTCAAGAATAGCCTACTGGAAGTGTACGGCGACACGGCAGTAATCGGGACTCTGGATTTTCGCCATAACCCCAAGCTCTCGCTGCACACGCCAACCATGCGCCTAGGCCAGGCTACCACGCTGGAAGATCTAGCCAAGGAATTTCCACAAGCGGTAAAAGACCAGCACACCATCAACGTGCAGGATCTGGGCGAGCTCACTGCGGTAGAACTACCTACCGGAAAAACAGCCAGTGATGATGGCTGGATACTCTTTTTCGACAAGGGCAAATTGGTACGCATAGACTACTGGATGCCCTGCTAGGCCAGTGAAGTTCTAGGCCAGAAGCCCCTAAAAAAGAACCCCGTCAGGCAGTACCTGACGGGGTTCTTTTTTAGGGGCTTCTGGCCTAGAGGCGCTGTGCTTCTGGCTTGGCGGCAGGCAGCGGCTTGCGGGGCAGCTTCTGGTCGCGCATGGCGGCTTGGTATACGAAGGAGGCTACCAGCACCGAGGCCTGCTTCAGGTCGTCGGCGGGCAGGCGCTCGTAGGTGTCCATGTTGGTGTGGTGGGTGCGGGTACCATAATCCAGGGGGTCTTGAATGAACTGGAAGCCCGGCAGGCCTACGGCATCAAAGGAGAGGTGGTCGGTGCCGCCGGTGTTGCGCGGCGACACGGTAGTAGCTCCTAGATCACCGAAAGGCTGCAGCCACTGCTGGAAGATGGGCATTACGGCCTCGTTGCCCTGGGCGTAAATTCCCCGGATTTTACCCGCGCCGTTGTCGAGGTTAAAGTAAGCGGCCAGCTTCTCGTGCTCGGGCAGCAGCTTCATGGTAGCGGGGTCGGCGAAGTGGTTTTTCACGTAGTTGCGCGAGCCAAACAAGCCCTGCTCCTCCTCGCCCCATAGAGCAATCCGGATGGTGCGGCGCGGCTGCACGCCGGTAGCCTTGATGATGCGTACGGCTTCCATCATGATGGCGCAGCCGGCGGCGTTATCGGTGGCGCCAGTAGCAGCGTGCCAGGAGTCAAGGTGACCACCCAGCATTACCACTTCGCTTTTCAGCTTTTTGTCGGTGCCCGGAATCTCGGCTACCACGTTGTAGCCTTTCAGATCCTGGGTCTGGAAGCGGGTGCGGGTTTCCAGCTCAATCTCCACCGGAATGCCGGCTTCGGAGAGGCGAATGAGCCGCAGCTGATCTTCGGGAGCCATTTCTAACTCCGGCAGTACGGGCTTGGCATCGGCAGCATAGGGCGCCCCGTTGGAGGTAAAGAATGTGCCATCGGAGCCGCCGCGGGTGCTCAGTACAGCAGCAGCACCTTCGGCCTGTAGCATCTCCGTGAGCTTGGTGCGCAGGGCAGCACGGGCCCGGAACGTAGCCATGCGGTCGGCGTCGGAGGTAGGATTAGCAGCCGGAGCGGCTGGCTTTTCCGTCATTTTTTGCAGTTCCTCGGTGGTGTAGCGCTTGGCGTCGGGCTCGAAGGAAGGTTTGGGCGGATTAGGCACCTCTAGCAGGGCAATTTTGTCGCGCAGCTGGCCTTTGTACTTATCTAAATCGGCTTCCGTGGCTGCTTTCACCACAATCACCTGCTTTTTCAGGGTACCGTTGGTGCTGGGCGTCCAGGCTTTGGGGGCCCCTATCAGGGTGTGGTAGTAGGGCGCCGTCATGGCTACATACGACTTCTCAATGTCCCAGCCGCGGCCGAAAGTGCCCCAGGGCTCCACATTGGCTTTTACCAGGCCCCAGCTGGTGAGCTGCTTTTTCGTCCACTCATTGGCACGCTGCAACCCCTCGGAGTTAGCGAGGCGTGGGCCACACACATCCGTGAGGTAGAAGGCCGTTTCCATCACCTTAGAGCGGTTGAGGCCTTCGTCTTTGATTTTTGCCAGAGCAGCTTGGTCGAGCTTTTCAGTTTGCTGGGCTAGCGCAGGAGTGGCAACGGCGAGGCTGCCGGCCAAGGTGAGTAAGGTTAGTTTATTCATTGAGATTTATGGAGGAAAGAAAGAAGCTTCGGTACCTAAAGTAACCAGAATTGCGCGAGCGTTGCGCCAGATCAAACAACTAAACTCCCTAGCACCTTAATCATAGAGATGCGGCCAAATCCCCGCCGTTGCCATGCACTTGGTAGCAGCTTGAACTAGGCCACTGAGGGGAAGCAATCCTTCTTAAGCTAAACCTACAGTAGCGTATTACAGTAACATTAATTCGATGCCTTAATATTGTTGAGTTTTTGTCTGAAAAGCCACTTGGCTTTCTGAGCGGTTGCCTTACTTCCTGCTGATATCACCTGCTCATGAATTCTGCTGCTTTCGGGTCTGATCTGTCAGCACTACTTCCCATCTTCAAGGCGCTGCCCGAGGCTTACGTGCTCCTCTCACCTGACTTTGTGGTGGAGGCCGTCAGCGACGCCTATCTGGCCACAATGCTCACCACGCAGGAGGCTCTCCTAGGCCAGTCTTTGCTTACCATTTTTCCGGCTAGCCTGGCCCCAGCCACGCCAAACCTCCAAGCCTCACTGGCGCAGGTACTGGCTACCGGCCAGCCGCATGAGCTCCCGCCTCAGCCCTACAAGGTACCCAATACGCAGCAGCCCGGCCACTTTGTAAACCGCTTCTGGCGCCTGCGCAATACGCCCGTGTTGGATGACGACGGCCAGGTAAGCCACCTACTGCATCAGATAATTGCGCTTCCAGACCTAGCGGCAGAGCAAGCTCAAGCGGCAGAGCCTGGCAGTGACGCACCTGTTCCCGCGCTTCGCACACCACATGAGGAGCTAGAAGCGCGCGTACAAGAGCGCACCCAAGCTTGGCAGCAAGTGCAGGCCCAGACCGAGCGTGAACAGGCTAGCCTGAAGAACTTGTTTATGATGGCTCCTGCTGCCATCTGCATCTTGGCGGGGCCACACTTGGTGTTTGAGCTGGTAAACCCTGGCTATCAAGAGCTGTTCCCCGACCACGATCTACTGGGCAAACCCTTTCTGCAGGCCTACCCTGAAATTGCCAACCACGAGACCTACCGGACGCTGAGGCTGGTGTACGACACGGGTATTACCCATAGAGAATTAGGCATTCTGGTTCCCATTGCTCGCCCAACTGATGGTCAGCTGGAGAACCGGTATTTCAACTACATTCAGCAGCCTCGCTACGACGGAACCGGCCACATTGACGGCGTGCTGGTGTTTGCCTTTGAGGTAACCGAGCAGGTAGTGGCCCGCGAAGAGAGCGAAGCAATAACCCGGCAGTTGCAGCTCCTGACCAACTCGTTGCCCGTGCTTATCAGCTACGTTGACAGAGAGCATCGCTACCAGTTTGCCAACCAGGCCTACGAAACGTGGTTTCGCCTGCCAGCTGCTGAGTTAGTGAATCGGCCGGTGCGGGAAATTTTGGGTGATGAGGCCTACGAGCGGGCCAAAGGCTATATGGAGCGGGCGCTGGCGGGCGAGCGGCTCGACTTTGACGTGACCATGCCCTACCGGCACGACTTCATTCGCCACATACGCACTAGCTACGTTCCCGACGTTCGCGATGGGGTGGTAGCCGGCTTTTACAGCTTGGTGGCTGATGTAACTGAGCAGGTGCAGGCCCGCGAACAAGTGCAGGCCCTCAATGAAGAACTAGCGGCCATTAACGAGGAAATGGCCGCTACCAACGAGGAGCTGCAAGCCTCTAATGAGGAGTTGCTGGCAAACCATGCTGAGTTAGCACGCAGCCAGAATGCCCTCTTGGAAGAGGCCCAGCGCCGGGTGCAGGAGCGGGAAACCTTCTATCAGGTATTTGAGCAAACGCCAGCCAGCATTGCTCTGATGCGGGGCCCTGCCCACCGCTTTGAGTACGTAAATGCGGCCTACCAGCAGTTATTCCCGGGTAGGCAACTGGTGGGCCGGTCATTAGCGGAAGCTTTGCCTGAAACGGTTACCCAGGGCTTTTCGGCTCTCCTGGATACTGTATACCGAACCGGCGAAACCTTTTTTGGCACGGAGCTGCTGCTGAGCATAGAGCAACCAGGGGGGCTCCCGGCCAAGGATGTGTACTTCACCTTTACCTACCAGGCCTACCGCGAGCGGGAGCAGATTGTGGGTATCTCCATCTTTGCCTACGATGCAACGGAGCAGGTGCTGGCCCGGCTGGCCCGGGAGGCGCAGCAGCGCCAGCTTCACGACCTGTTTATGCAGGCGCCCACTCCTATTGCCATTCTAACCGGCCCAGACATGGTATTCCAGCTCGTTAATCCGGCGTACCAGTCGATCTTTCCGGGCCGCGAGCTGCTAGGTCGCCCGGTGCTGCAGGCGCTTGCGGAACTGGCCAGCTCACCCATTCCCGACGTACTACAGCAGGTGTATACCACGCGGGAAACCTACGTGGCAGAGGCCATGCCTCTCATGTTGGCTCGCCAAGAAGGTGGCCTACTAGAAGAGCTCTACTTCACCTTTACGTACCAGGCTCGCCGAAACGAACATGGCGTTGCGGACGGCGTCATGGTCTTCGCCCACGAAGTAACCGATCAGGTGCTGGCCCGGCGCGTAGTAGAAGAGCGCGAGCAGTCGTTCCGGCAAATTGCCGACAGCGTGCCGGCCATGCTGTGGGTAAATAATCCGGAGGGGCAGTGTGTGTACCTCAACCAGCAATGGTATTCTTACACCGGGCAAACGGAGGCAGAAGCACTAGGCGTGGGCTGGCTGAATGCCGTGCACCCCGATGAGGCCGGTATTGCCAGCGCTTCTTTTTTAGACGCCAACGCCCGGCATATCCCCTTCCACTGCTTTTACCGGTTGCGCCGCCATGATGGTACCTACCGCTGGGTAAGCGACTCCGGCACTCCCCGCTTTGATAACGCAGGCGAGTTTGAGGGCTTTGTGGGTACGGTGATTGATGTGCACGAGCAGCGGCTGGCGGAGCTAGCCCTGCAGCGCCTCACCAAGAAGCTGCGCATCTCCCGCGACGAAGCCCAAGCCCTGAACACCAACCTGCGCGCCTCCAACGAACAACTCATCCGCACCAACGTCGACCTCGATAACTTCATCTACACGGCCTCCCACGACCTAAAAGCCCCCATCACCAATATAGAAGGCCTGTTGCACACACTGCAGAGTGAGCTGCCCCCGCCAAGCCAGTTGGGAGAGGTAGCTTACATCTTGGAGCTGATGCAGGACTCCGTGGACCGCTTCACCCGCACTATTGAGCACCTGACCGACGTTAGTAAGCTGCAGAAAGAGCATGATCAGCCGGCTATTCAGGTGCCGTTGGCGCAGGTGATTGAAGAAGTCCGCCTAGATTTGGCACCGCTGCTGCAGGAAGTTCATGGGCACCTGCATGTGACAGTTGAGGAAATCCCGACGGTGATGTTTCCGGAAAAAAACCTGCGCTCAGTTGTGTACAATCTGCTCAGCAATGCCTTCAAATACCACCACCCTGAGCGGGCCCCGCAGGTGTACGTCAGAGGGCGTGCCGAGCCTGATTATCTGGTGCTGGAGGTACAGGACAACGGCCTCGGGGTTGACCTTACGCGGGAGCGGCAGCTGTTTGCCATGTTCCAGCGCCTGCACACCCACGTGGAGGGCTCGGGCGTAGGCCTCTACATGGTAAAGCGCATGGTTGAAAACGCAGGTGGCCGAATTGAAGTACACAGTGAAGTAGGTCAAGGCACAACATTCACCGTGTACTTCAAGCGCTAGCCCAGTCCTTCTTTTGCTCTTCCTAATTTCTCTATGGTGCCTACCCTTCCCCGTACTCTCCTCGTCGACGACGACCCGACCACGAACTTCCTCAACCGCAAGCTGCTGGAGAAAATGGGCTTTGCCGATCAGGTAATGGTTGCGCTAAATGGCCGTGATGCCCTGCAGATACTAGACAAACACTGTCAGGACAACAGCGAAACGTGCCCCTCACTCCTGTTTCTGGATGTGAACATGCCTCTGATGGATGGCTTTGAATTTCTGACGGCCTACCAGAAGTTGTCGTTAGCTGAGCGCAACGCCATTGTAATAGTTATGCTTACTACTTCTGTGCACCCACGCGACCTGCAGAGGCTGGAGCAATTGCCCGTGGCAGGGTTTCTGAGCAAGCCCCTAACTGAAGATAAGGTAAAGCAAGTACTAGCCGAAAACTTCAATTGAGCACTTTATAAGCCCCAACGGCCGAAGTGCCCGCCTATACTTACTGGTGGCCTAGCGCACCCCTGGCTGAGCCTTAAGCTGGCTACCGGGCTGCGCTAGGCCACTGGCGTTTTATTATTTACGCATCAGTAGCTTCTTGTAGAAAGCTCTGCTGCGTGCTTTATACTCTAAAACTTTCCGCATCTTCAGGGCGCTGGGCAAGTTGCTTGCCTGCGCCGTTCTGTTCGTTTTATCACGCTTTACCTATCCCTTGTGCTGTTCCGATACGTTGTTCTGTCTTGCCTGATATTACTTCCTTTCCTGGCTAACGCCCAAGCGGAAGACAGTAGCTACATCGCCAAAATGAAAGCCCCGGGCGTGAAGATAATACTCATTGACGGGCAGTATAAGGTCTGGACGCAGAAGGTTGGAGCTGGCAAAATCAAGCTACTCCTGCTGCACGGCGGCCCCGGCAACACCCACGAGTACTTTGAGAACTTCCCAGAGCATCTGGTCAAGGAAGGGGTAGAAATCTATTACTACGACCAGCTCAACTCCTACCACTCCGACAAAACCGAAGACAAGAGCGTCTGGAACATTCCGCGCTTCGTGGAGGAGGTAGAGCAAGTACGCCAAGGCCTCGGGCTCGACCAGTTTTATCTGCTAGGCCACTCCTGGGGCGGTATGCTGGCGCTGGAATACGCTGCCAAATATCCCGAGCACCTCAAGGGCCTCATCACCTCCGATATTGGGTACAAAGCCACGGTGTTCAACAAACACCGCTACAGCCAGTACGCCGACATCATCCGGCGCCACGCAGCCAAGGATGGCAAAACCGTTGCTGGCCTAGACACCATGGGCCTACGGACACTATCTACCTTCATTACGCCTGCGGTACAAACTGAATTCCGCAGCCTGCATATGATGCGCCTGACGCCAGAGCCGCCCGTTTTCACGCGCAGCCAGGCCCACATCGTCCGGAAATACGCGGGCTACATGTTACCAACCATGGTTTCCTGGGACTTTGAGTCGCGCCTTGCCTCCATTAAGCCACCTACGCTGGTGATAGGCTCGAAGTACGACTTTGTGCCCTTGGAGGACATTGCCTACATGCAGAAGCACATCCCCAACTGCCAGGCTTACATCTGCCCAGAAGGCTCACACTACGCCATGTGGGACGACCCGCAGCACTATTTCCCAGCACTCATCAAATTCCTGCGCAAAACGGAGCGAAAAGGGTAACTTCTCGGGAGCACTCTAACCGCCACCGATATGACCGTTGAATACATTCGCTACCGTATTGCCGAGGAGCAGCAGCCAGCCTTCATGGAGGCTATTCGCAGTGCTCACCAACTGCTAGCAGCTGCCCCCGATTGCCTCAATTACCAGCTCGCGCACTGTGAAGAAGACCCGTCTCTCTTCATCTGGCGCATTGAGTGGACTTCTGTGGAGCAGCACCTCATCGGATTCCGCAAAAGCCCAGAGTTTGGGGCGTTTTTCCAGTTGGTGAAGCCGTTTTACCAGAGCATTCAGGAGATGAACCACTACGCGGTGGTTATGTGACCAAGCTGTATATTAAAATGACTGTACAGCAAATCAAACAACTGCTTGCGCAAGAATTAGCCAACCCAACCTTCGGCTTGACCCAGCGATTTTTGGTTGTTCACCGCATTCTTTACGAAGAAGATTTGCCAGTAATTCTGCGAATAGTAGAGACTGCAGTAGGCTTTGTGACAGCCTATCTGGCAGTTGAGAAGCACAGATTTTACTTAGCTACCGGCATCGACACCACTGCTGCTAAAATTATATGGGTTAACACGGAAGATTTTCACGACATCTGGCTCCGGGCTACTTCCGAGGAATTGACTTCTGCCCAAATGTTGATGCTAACTTCTCTTACACCGATAAGACAGTATACTAAGGGAGACATCCGCCGGAAATCTATTAACCATAGTCACAGCGCTATTTATTTTCAGCCTGATCAGCAGCCTGACACCTTTGAAAACCACCTCTGCAACTTACTTGACTTACTAGAACAGGATGTCGAAGGTATCCAAGCCTTAGCAGTTCAAACCGAGTGTGTAATCCGCGTGGCATCCTATTTTCACAATGGCAACGGCATGTTAGGCGGGCACTTTATAGATGCGCCCACGCTGAAGCGGATCAGCAACCTAGCCGTATCCATTGATTTCGACCTGTATGCTGAAGGCAACAGTTACCTAAACGAATAACCCCACACCCTGCTCCCGCGTCTAAACGGCTACCCCTCACCTAGCCCGTTTGCCCCATGAGCCTCTGGGAGATCATAAAGCGCCTTTTTCCGTACGTCCGCCCATATCGCCCGCTGGTAATTGGCACTTTATTGCTCACGTTGGTGGGCTCTCTGGCGGCTCAGGTAAACCCTTTTGTGCTGCGTTACACTGTGGATACGGTGCAGGGCCTGCTCGACCGGAACCAGGGCCTAGTGGAGGGCATGAACCTGCTGCTGCTGGTAAGCGCGCTATTGCTGGGCAAGGAAATCGTCAACACGTTTATCCAGTTCGGGCAGAAGTACTACGGCGAGAAAATCCGCATCAACGTAAGCAGCACGCTCTCGCAAGATGCAGTGCGCAAGGTGCTGGGCTACCAGTTGGGCTTCTACGCCGACAACGGCAACCAGACCGGCAAGCTCCAGACCCGCATTGACAGAGGGGTGGAAAGCCTGATGAAGCTGGTGCAGAACTTCTTCATTGATATTCTGCCACTCTTCGCCAATGCCATTGTGGCGCTGGTGGTCATGTTCATGAACAACGTGTACGTAGGCCTGGTAGCGGTGGCAGTGCTGCCGGTGTACTTCTGGCTGAGCTATCGGCAGGCCGACCGCCTCAACGGCACCCGTCGCGCCCTACGGGGCCTACGCGAAGCCAAGAGCCAAGGCCTAGTGAATCTCATTGATTCGGCGGTGGTCATCAAGAGCTTCGTGCGCGAAGACTACGAGGAGCAGAAGCAGGCAGGCCTACAGCGCAATTTGCAAGAGGCCCAGCTCCAGACGCGCAAAACCAACTTCCTCTACGACGGCCTCAAGACGTTTACCGAGCAAATTGGGGTGGTGCTCATCATCATTCTGACGGCCTACTTAGTACTCGATGGGCAAATCAGCATTGGGGCCATCATGTTCCACATCTTGCTGTTCAACAACGTATCGGCGCCCATCCGGCAGCTCCACCGCATTTATGATGAGATGAACGACGCTCTCACCTACTCCGAGGGCTTCTTCGACATTCTCGACGCCGACGACGCTACTGAGCAGACGGGCACCCTGCAGCCCGACCACTTGCGCGGCCGGTTCGAAATCTGCAACGTGGACTTCACCTACCCCAGCGGCACCCAGGCCCTCTACGATGTATGCCTGACTATTGAAGAGGGCAAAACTACGGCCCTCGTAGGCCTCTCGGGCGCCGGCAAAAGCACTATCATCAACCTGCTTTGCAAATTTTACGAGCCCGACCATGGCAACATGCTTCTTGATGGCAAGCCCCTGGCCGACTACGACACGCACGCCCTGCGCCAGCAGATAGGCCTAGTGCTCCAGAAGAACCACATCTTCAAGGGCACCATTGAAGAAAACATCCGCTACGGCGTGATGGATGCCACCTTCGAGCAAATTCAGGCCGCCGCCAAACAGGCTTACCTCCATGAGCAGATCATGCAGCTCCCGAAGCAGTATGAATCGGATGCCCAGCAGCTTTCTGGTGGGCAGCAACAGCGCATTGCCATTGCCCGGCTGTTCTTGAAAAACCCGCCCATCATCTTCCTCGACGAGCCCACCGCCTCCCTCGATGCCATTGCCACCGAGCAGATCAAGAACTCACTTGATGCCATCAAGAAGGGCCGCACGGTGGTCATCATCTCCCACAGCCTCGCCCAAATCGTGGATTCCGACTGCATTTACGTCATGAAGCAGGGCCGCATGGTAGAAAGCGGCACCCACGAAGAGCTCTACGACCTGCGCGGCACCTACCGCGAAATCTTCGACGCCTCGGCCCGCAGCCTTAACATCGAGAAGCTGGCTCGGGTGATGGTAGATGACGAGGATGAAGTGAGTGATACGGCGGCGTGAATAGCATTAGTAGCTAGCTGGGAGTAGGATACCCCATATCTTTGACTACCCTCAAAAATTCGTTGATACGCATAATATGCACTACCGCTTAACTCTAGAAAATTCATATTTTACTCGATTCGCACTTACCCTTTTATGTAGCTTGCTAATAACCAGTAGCTACGGACAAAATCTTTTTCCTGAAAAATTTAAGGGGTGCGTTACAGATCAGTTTAGCCTTGAGAGTGACAGTATCAGCGCTAAAGTCGATAATCAGACTCTTATAGCTATTGTTACTCATGCGCTAAATGAAGAAGAAACGAAAAGCGCAATAGGGACGCTCGCGCTACAAATTATCGTTGACAGAAATGGCCAATCGTGTTTGCTTAGCGTAAAAAACGATACTAATCTGAAAACTAAGAAGCTACGTCTGAAAGAGAATATTGACAGCAGGCTACTGTGGGAAAAGGTTGACAATAAGGTAGCAGCGGTAGTTGTACTGAGGTTCAGCAGTGGAACTATATCGGTAAAAAGATTAGGAATGAATGGCAAAAGGGGGGTGCATGAGCTACGTCCATAACTTAAATTCTGTCTTTCAAAATTGCGCATGCAATGCGTATCGAGTCCGGCATAGCTCGCAACTAGGTATCAATTCACTATGACTGTTGACCTGACCGGCATAACCAGCAAAGCCGCCATACATCAATTGTTCAAGGAAAAGCTGGGGTTTGAAGAATGGTATGGCCCGAGCTGGGATGCCTTCTGGGACTCTATCATAGCTATTGTGGAAATGCCGCCGGTGCTCACACTGACTAACTGGGAGGAATTTGCAGAGCACTGCCCCCGCGACATGGAGATTCTGCGGCAGGTAATGCAGGACTATGCAGTAGAAATGGCGCCCAAGCGCATTGTACTGGCCTAGGGCGTCAAGTGGCAGTGCACCGTTGCCATGTGTGGCGCTGGCCCTACCTTTGACGGCTGATTTGCCTTGCTCATATGAAACACTTCCTGCTGGCGGCCTTGCTAAGCACAAGCCTTACTGCCTGGGCCCAGAAAGCACCCTTCACCCCCCGTACCATTACTTTACCCCAGGAAATTGCCGACCGGAACAACCAGTTTTCCGGGCTGTTTATTCGCGGGGGCCAGTTGTTTTTGCTGGGAGAAAGCCGGCTGCAGGAGCGCGCTGAGGCCAAGGTGTACGCCCTAGACCTGGCTAGCATTGATGGGCAGCTGGCGCAGAAGTCGCAGGAGGTGGCCTACAAGAAATACAGCATCCGTAATCTGGATAAAGTCAGAGCCCACATCGATAGCCTGTGCCAGGTATACGAAGGGCTGGAGGGGCTTACCATGGTGGGCAGCACAGCCTATTTCACCATCGAAACCACCACGCCTTCAGCCTACTGCTACCTGATTAAGGGTGCCGTAGACGATGCCAGCGCTACCATCACTATTGATACGCGCTACCTGGTGCCGCTGGCCAAACCTGCCCTTACCGATGGCTCGCACATTCATAATGCAGGTTTCGAGGCGGCTACGGGCTACAATAAGAGTCTGCTGTTGCTGTTCGAATACAACTACTTCACGCACGACAACTACGCCTTGCGCATCCCGGATGCTACCGACCTGCCCGATATTCCGCAGTACGTGCCCGTAGCCCGCCTGCCCTTCCGCGTAACGGATTTGGTGTACGAAGGCAAAAACCGCTTCACGGCCATCAATTACTTCTATAACGGCGACGACGACCGGGTGTACCGCACGCCGGCCCCCGACCCAAACGCCCGCTTAGTGCTTCAGGATGGCAAATACCAGAACTACTGCCGCCTGATCAGCCTGCGCTATAAGCGCAACAAAGTAAGCTGGAAGCCCCTGTTTGAACTACCCCGAGAATACATGACCTACAACTGGGAGGGCTTGGCGGCTTACAAAGGCGGGTACTTCCTTATAAACGACAAATACGGCCCATCTAACCAGTCTACCTTGCTGTACTTGCAGAAACGATAAAGTGGGTCTAAGAGGCTTCTCTACCAATTGATCATTGTTTGGCTTTAACTGGCCCACGCTACTACACGATTTAAAGAGCCAACGCTTGATACCCCCTTATAAAGTCACCTTTATCAATGAAATTTAATCAGAACCAGTATTTAGCTGAGATGACAACAATGGTTAACAAAGCCATTGAACGAATGCAAAGGGAGTATCCGGAATGGGAAATTTATACAATCAGTATCTGGACGGATCCAGGTGCTGAGTTTAGCGCTATCAGTTTCGACAGTAAGATTCACTCTGATAAGTGCATAGAACATTATAATCAGCTGATGAAGAGCTATCAGGATGCCTATTTAGCTAAGCAAGAGTATGAAAAGGCTAAGCAGTATGCTCCGGTTGATGGACGTAATGATAATCCAGCGGATTTCGAGTTACGTGATTTTGAAGAGACGAACCATACATGCTTTGCTATAGATTGGGAGGATGAAACAGAGGAAGACGTATGGGATTTATTAGAACCGGCCATACTGAAAGTAGGAGAGTATACTTTCCACAAAGCCCAGGTACTTAATAGGCATACTGAATTTGAACTGGGCGTTAATGGCGTGTCAGATTGGTATGAAACCACCTGGCACACAGAAAATTCTTCGAATAGCTTACCTTAATGCTTAACGTTCCTACCTAGCCTAGCCTTCTGAACGTCAAGCCTATGCCTCGTTTCCTATTCCTGACGCTTCTGCTTTTCACTCGGTTGGCGCTAGGCCAGGTGGCACCGGTTGGTAACAACCCCGCCGCTGGCAAATACGCTATGGTGCGCGGCGTGAAGCTGTACTATGAAGCTTATGGAACAGGAGCGCCCCTGCTGTTGCTCCATGGTAACGGCGGGAGCAGCAAAGACTTCCAGAAAACCGTTCCGTACTTCGCCAAGCACTACCGCGTACTGGCCCTGGATAGCCGGGCGCATGGCAAATCCGTGGACCGGACCGACTCGCTGAGCTTTGAGATGATGGCTGATGACTGCGCGGCCTTGCTCACCCAATTGCGCCTCGACTCTGCCTATGTGCTGGGCTGGAGTGATGGTGGCATCACGGCCTTAGTACTGGCCCAGCGCCACCCTGGGAAAGTAAAACGCCTTGCCGCCACCGGCGCTAACCTCTGGCCCGACTCCACGGCCCTCACGCCAGATCTATGGCAGCAGATGAAGCGTGGCTACCAGGAGGGCCGCACCCAAACTTTCACTGACCCAACCCGCCGAAACGACTGGAAGGTGTTTCTGCTCGACTGGCGACACCCGCACATTTCCCCGGCTTCCCTGGCAAAAGTTAAAGCGCCAGCTTTCATCATTGCCGGCGACCGGGACGTGATTCGAGCGGAGCATACCGTAGCTATCTACCAGAACCTACCGCGCGCCTGGCTCTGGATAGTGCCCAACAGCGGCCACGCCACCTTGCACGAGCACGCCGATGAATTCAACCGCCAGGTAGATGAGTTCTTTCGGGCCAAGTCTGTGCCAGTGCCAGCTCGTTAAGGGCGCCTAGCGCTGCAGGTAGTTGGTTGAGGCTGTTGGTTTTATTCTCCTTCTTTTATGGGTGTTTGCTGGGCAATGCCGTAAGCTGAACTAGAACGGCGCGGGCATTCTGCGCTGTAGCGGCTATTTGCTGCCGCTTCTCAGAACTTACTCCATGCAAACATTCACCGTAGAGCGCCTATCCTTCGATTCACTAACCGAGATACCTAACTCTTGGCAGCCCGCTGATTACAAAGCCCTTTTAGCCAAGACCGGCTACGACAACCCCGATGAGGTAGCGCCAGAAGAACTGCAGGAGATGACGCACATGGCCCTAACGGATTTGGAGCCCACTGAGGCCGCCCAGCTAGTGTTAGAGTATCTGTTTGCCGATCAGCTCACCACGGGTCAAATTGAGAACCTGGCTCACCAGATGCTCACGGAAAAGCTGTGGGAGGAAAACCCGGAGCTGGAGCAGCATGAGGGCTTTTTCAAGGCCACGCAGCTCTTGTATACCGCCTACAACGGCAAATTTCCGCGGGCCGAAGCCGTGCAATTTCAAGTACAGCTGACGGCAGCTGATGCTACTGGCCTACAGCTGTTCGACGCTAACCCGGAGGCGCCGCTGCTGCGCCTGCTAAGCCAAGGCATGCCCGACAATACCCTGCTGAAACGCCTGTTTCATGAGCAGCTGGATGGTGCCAGCTTCCCCGAAGCCTCTTCTATTATCTGGCAACTGCACCCCAGTCAGCGCACTGAAACCGCCGTGGTATTTGAGGTTGTGAGCTCCGCCTATTGGCTTGATGACTTCAAGTACGCGGATACCTACGAAGCCACCACGCAGGCCGATACTCCCCCAGTTACAGAAGAAAGCTAGGCTACTCCTTCATTACGGAAATCGAGCCGGCGCCCGTCACTAACGATGGGCGCCGGCTTAGTTTTACTGGTAGTTTGCAGGCGGGCTGCTTGCTTTCCTACTCCCCTTTACTTCATCTAATGTCTACTGGCGAAACCAACCTCTCTCAACTGATCCGCACTATGAGGCCCGAGCTGCAGCCGGGCACTTACGTGTATTGCACCGTAGCCTCGCTCACCGGCCTAGACCTTGGGGAGTGCCTTGGCATGTTCCGGGAACGTGAGGGTATTACACTCATTCTGCCCCAAGCCACCGCCGACCGCCTCCACCTGCCCTACTCCTTCCGGGCTGCTTGGATAACCCTAACAGTACACTCGGCACTAGAAGCAGTGGGCTTAACGGCGGCCTTTGCCCAGGTGCTCGGGCAAGCCAACGTAAGCTGTAACGTAATAGCCGCCTATTACCACGACCACATTTTTGTGGCCGCCGAAGATGCGAAAAAGGCGCTAGGCCTCTTGCAGCAGCTGGCCGCAACGGGGCAAGTGGCCTAGCGCAAATATTCTGCTTGCGCTGGCAATATCAAGATGAGTAGTATTTACGCAGCCCGCGCAAATCCCTCTCGCCGGCCTCGTACACTCAGCAGAATATGCTGAGAAGATGTGTTACGCCTCTTAGAGATATCCTATCTTCGCCGAACTATATAATCCATTTTATTCTTGCCCATGAAGATACCTTCTACCCGTATAGTTGCCCTTGCGCTGCTGCTTAGCGCCTGCTCCAAAGACGATGAAACCGTACCAATGCTGACGGGTCAGTATCGTACTGAATCAACCTTGAAGGCCGGAGCAATACAGATGTACACGAGTAGTGGCGTAAATACCAATCAAACGACCATCACCCGTTTTTTGCGGCGTTTGAACGGAGCTTCCACAATTTTTATGCGCCGCGACAGTGTCCTGACGGGACCTGCGCTGGAACTGCACTTCCGCGAGAACAACCGCGTAACGCTCGCCTCCGTGGTGCCGCCCGGCGCCAACGACTATATGATAGAGTTAGAGGTTACCACCCGCGCCCGGCAATACTATCTGCTTTCAGACCTGGATTCGTCTATGGTCTACGGCTCGGGCTCGGGGTATAACTCCAATCCATGCAGTGCGTTTCCTGATAAGATTCGGCAACACCAGCCTGCCAGTAAGTGCTATAACATACCATCGTCAAGTGGTTACGGGCAGTTATGTCGGCAGCGGCCCTTACGGATGCTCGCCATCCAGAAGGGTCAGCCGGTCCTTTCGCTGTTAAGCTGGCTGGGTAAGTCTACCACAAATGGGCGCTGGTGCTGGACATCCTACGGCAACGACTGGAATAGCCTGAACTCCAATCTGCGCAACTCCCTGGCTCCCGGCGACACCGTGGTGGTACAGACAAACGAGCTAGCCCTGCGCAAGCAATAATGCCCCGCTAGGCCACCTCGTTTGAATGAGCTGGAGAAACTGGCCTAGCTGGCAGCTGGCAGGGGGCGGTTGCCGCTAGGTTTGCTCCCGGCCACTGCTTCTAACGCTCACGCTGCACATGGCGCTATAAGCAGTTCACGTTGGCGCGGGCCTTTGCCCAGGTGCTGGCCCGCGCCAACGTGAGCTGCAACGTGCGCACCAGCTACTACCACAATCGTACTTTCATGGCCGCCGAGGATGCTCAAGAAAGCGCTAGGCCTCTGGCAGCGCCCAACCGAAACGGGTTAGAGGCCTAGCGTAACAACCGAGGCTGGCGCTAGGCCTCTTGGTTGAAATTACTTCTTAGTCCTCCCGCTGAAACAGAAAGGAGATAATGCGCGGCGTGCCCGTTCGGTCTTCCGTATCGAACCACTCCTGCAGGCGCACGCACCGGAGGCCGTGGTGGCGAGCGGTTTCAGTATAGTCAGAAACGTGGTGAATGTGGCATTCCAGCTCACAGAGTGAGCCCCCGGTTCGCTCAAAATGCGCTTTAGTGCCCTGGTACTGCTTGAAAGGGTGCAGCTCACCCACGTAAAACAGCCCCCCTACATGCAGGGCCTGCCGGGCCTGCGCAAATACGGCATCCAGGTGCTCAATGTGCTCCAGAATCAGGCTGCACACCAGCAGATCGGCAGGGCGGGAGGCAAAAAACCACGGCTGGGTAATATCAGTGGGCTGAAAGTTGACGTGCGGATGCGGCAGCTTCTGACGGGCGCGGTCCATCATCTCCTTCGATAAATCGACGGCCGTGAGGTGGCTGGCTTGGGTCGCGAGCCACTGGGTGTTTTTGCCCGTACCGCAGCCCAGCTCAATTACTTCTGCGTAAGGGCCAGGAGGAATGGTAGCCCGAATAGCCTGAGCTTCCAGGTCCCGGGTTTTATTAGTACTTATGTCGTAGCTACTAGCCCACTCGTTGTATGCGTCTTCAATCTTCATCGGTGTAGTGGTATTAGTAAGCTTGTACTCATTCTGCTGGCCCTAAGCTCGTCTGTAATCTGGTAAGTACTAGCTCCACTGCAGCTTCTGGCCGAGTCTTGCCGTAGTGGGTAGTCATGGAAACGTATGTACTCGGAGATATTCATGGTGCTTATCGCGCACTCCGCCAGGTGTTGGAACGCAGCCCTTTTCGGCCTGGCCTCGACCGCCTAATCCATCTGGGCGACGTGGCCGATGGTTGGCCTGAGACGCCTGAGTGCGTGGAGCTTCTGTTGCGCATTCCGAACAGCATCTGGCTGCAGGGCAACCACGATTGGTGGGTTGCGGAGTGGATGGCCACCGAGCTGCCGCTTGAACGCGCGTATAGAATCTGGCTTCGGCAGGGCGGCGAAGCCACGTACATGGCATATCAGCGAGGCCCCAAAGAGCAGATTAAGAAGCATTTCCAAGCCTTCTTCGCCAAACAGCGCCCCTACTTCGAAGACGAAAACCGTAACCTGTACGTGCACGGCGGCTACGACCCCACCATTTCTATTGCTAAGCAAGAACCGTTTGACCTGATCTGGAACCGAGACCTGTGGCGCTACGGGCAGGAAGCCCACCACTACACGGAGTGTTTTATTGGCCATACACCCACATGGCCCGCCAGCACTTTACCATGCCAACGGGCCAACGTCTGGAACCTCGACCAGGGAGCCGGTTACTCGGGCCGCCTTAGTCTGATGAACGTGCGCACCAAGGAATTCGTCCAGAGCGACGCCGTGCCAGAGCTTTACCCCGGCGTAAAAGGCCGCTGACTCGATTCCTAACTGAAGTAGCCTAGCAACACGGCGCGCTGGGCTTGTTACGTAGTACAAGTAGCGCACTAGAGCTAACGGCCAGTTCACCCTATTTGGGAAGCAGGGGCTGGGGCTGGTTAACCAATCGTTGTTACCAAGAACGTCCTGTTGAGCTAGTCAGGACATCTCGCTCGAATCGTTGAGCTACCTGCCCACCGTCAGCCCGCGCGATGTCTCGCCCAGCTCGACATGGCGTTCTTTGATAACAGTTCTAGGCCAGTCCTCGACCTTTAACACCTCCTCAGATGGGGAGGCGAACTAGCCGTTAGCTCTAGCTTTTTACCTGCTTCGCAACGCAGGTTACTTAGCTGACGGTAGGCGGGTTGCGGTTACCTAAGGGCTTGCCACCAGCCAGCTGGCTTACCATATCATCAAGGATGTCTTTGCTGTAGCCGATGCGGTTGGCGTACTCCATGCACAGGCCGTACTCGCGGGCATCAATGTTGCCGTCTTGCAGCATCATTTGTACCAGCGTTTGCAGCTCCATGGTACGCTGTAAGCCATCGGCCGGTACAATGAAACTCAGCACCCCCAGGTTGTCGGCAATGGGCTGCACTTCTTCTGATTTGAGGCCTAGCCGGTTACCTATTTGTAGTAGAAACTGGCTTTCTGCCTTATCCAGCTTGCCGTCGGCAGCAGCTATCAGTACTAAGTTTTGGAAGAATGCGAGCTTCTTTTGCTGGGTGTCCAGCACTTGTTCTATGGAGTGTTGCGCCTGCATGTGCGGGAGATATTCAGAGTTGATAATGGGCACCCGGTTTGGTGCATTCTATCAACGGTACCTTCCCCGGATAAGTTATTGTAGTAGCGCTGCTGCTCAGCTTCCCGGCAATGGGGGTAACCGTGGAAACCTGCTTTGCCTTCTAGGCCACTGTCTACTTCATTTCGGGGTTCCAGGGCTGCTGACTGGCGAAGATGTTCTTCAGCGTGTACTGCTTGGCCTCTTTGGCCGTGAGCTGCCGCGACCAGCTCACCCGCTGCCCTACCCGGGCGCCAGGCCCCGAGGAGCGGTACTCAGCGTACGAAGCAGTTTTCTCGTTTTCTGGCTTCTTCCAGTTGTCCCAGCCTTCGGGCCGGATGTGGGAGCCCATGTAGGTATTCAGGTACGCTACCTTGGCGTACGGCCGCCAGGGCCGCCCCAGCGATACATTGTTGTCTTGTGTGGTATCGGCTAGCAGCCGGCAGTTGAGGAACACAAAGCCGTAGGCCTGCTCCTGCGGTGTAGAGGCCGCCGTAATGTGGGAGTTCTTCTTGCTGAAGATGTTGCAACGGTCGAAAACAGCCGTGGCGGCCCCGAAGATGAAATCGGTAGTGCCCTCGATATAACAATCGCGGAAATACTGGCGGGTGTGGTCGGCGGCTAGAAATAGCGTGTCTTGGTCGCCCACGATGCGGCATTTACGGAACACGCAGCGGTCGGCTTCCACATGCAAGGCCACTGCCTGACCTACGCCCCGCCCAGCTGTATTCTGAAAGGTGATATTCTCGGCCCGGAAGTCGTTGCCCTGAATCAGGACTGAGTGCGAGGTATAGGTATTGATATCGCCCTTGCCGGTGTGGTCGTCGAAGGTGATGATGGTAGTAGCAGCGTCATCGCCAAGTAAGGAGATGTGCGTTTTGAGTACGGGCACTACCAGCTTTTCCTTGTACACACCCGGCTTCACCCGTATGATTACTTGCTTCTGCGACTGATCAGGCACGGCATTCACGGCTTCCTGCACCGTTTTGAATTGCCCGCTGCCATCTTGGGCCACAATGATTGGGCCACCGGCCGCCACCTGGCTTTGGGCGTGGGTATTGAGAGTAACCAGGAGCAGCAGGCTCCAAAACAGGGAAAGCAGAATCCGAGGCATGGTGGGAGTTTACGCAGAGTGGTTTAGCTAAAGACTGAGGTAGGAAAGAGAGCCATAATAGCGGAAAGCTGCTGCGGCTGGGCGCAAAGACGAAGCTATTTCGTTGGCAACGTTGCCGGGAACGTTGTCACTGGCAGCCAGCTTTTTTGTCAGAGCCTACCAAACAACCAGCACCAATGAAGCTTGTATTCTTTGTGCTGCTTGACAGTCTACCGCTCATCTAGGCCACTACCACTATGAGATATGCGTACCTGCTTAGCCTGCTGTTGCTGCTACTGGCTTTTCCGGCCCCCGCAGTGCAGGCTCGCCCTCTACGGCCCGGCTTCGAGAAAGCCGAGTACATAGAGCTGCTGCGCCTGCACGCCCGCCTGGCCGACACCTCCTTCTTCGGCCAAATTCCGCGGCCTACGCGCTTCCGCCACGCCTACCGCTCACCCGTGGTAGGTCTCGATAACCAGTGGGAGCTCTGGACCAGCCCCGACTCCGTGGCGGTGGTCAGCATTCGGGGCACTACGGCCAACTCGGCCAGCTGGCTAGAGAACTTCTACGCGGCCATGCTGCCGGCCAAAGGAGAGCTATGGCTCTCCCCTACTCGCACATTTCCCTATGCGCTATCGGAGAACCCGCAGGCGGCAGTGCACGCGGGCTGGCTCCTGGGCATGGCCTACCTAGCTGATGATGTGGTGGCCAAGCTCGACTCCTGCCACCGCCGTGGTATCCGCAACGTCATCATTATGGGGCACAGCCAGGGCGGGGCCATTGCCTATTTGCTCACCTCCCACCTGCGCGCCCTACAGCAACACCAGAAACTGCCGGCCACCATTCGCTTCAAAACCTACTGCAGCGCGGCTCCTAAGCCCGGCAACCTCTACTACGCCTACGACTTTGAGGCTCTCACCCAGGGCGGCTGGAGCTTCAACGTGGTCAACTCCGCCGACTGGGTGCCGGAAGTGCCGCTCAGCGTGCAAACGCTCACCGACTTCAACCCGGTAAATCCCTTCACTGATGCCCAAGCCACTATCAGCAAACAGAAGCTAACCCAGCGCCTGTTGCTACGGTACCTGTTCAACCAGCTAGCCAAACCAGCACGCAAAGCCCAGCGACGCTACCAGAAGTACTTGGGCACATTGGTTTCCAAGCAAGTACGCAAACAGCTCCCTGATTATCAGCCGAATGCCTTTTACCCCAGCAGCAACTACATGCGCGCTGGCACGCCCATCATCCTACTGTCCACTCCCGCCTACTACCAGCGCTTCCCTGTAGACAAAACCAAAGTATTCCAGAACCACCTGTTCGAGCCGTACTACTACCTGGCTGAGCGGCTGCCTAAGTCTGATTAAGCTTAGTATGTACTAAGCACAGAGTGGCCTAGGCCACTAGCCGTGGTGGAATGGGCAACCACCAGCAGCTGCAGTGGTTGCACTGGGCAGCCCAGCTACTGGGGCGGCTTTTCCAGTGCGGCGTACGTTAGTAATTATAAACCCACTCCTGGGCTGCGTAGGCATACGCGCTAGGTCGTAGTTTAGATCCTGGGGCGGCACGTCGTAGGTAATGCTGTCGTTGAGGAAACCCACGGCCTGTTTCATGGCCTCAATGGTAATCCACTCGCCAGCACAACGGTGGCCGGTTAGGTACCCACCCCCACCCTGCGGGATGAAGTTGTAGGGGTTCTCCTTCCAATGGCGGAACCGCTCGGGCCAGAATACTTCTGGGTCTTCCCACTGCCGCTCGTCGCGGTCGGTGCCGTACACATCGAGCAGCACCATAGTGCCTTTAGGGAAGGCAAAGCCGTGCCAAGTGAAGTTTTCGCGTACAATGGCCCCCACAAATGGCGTAAAGGGGAAGTAACGGCGCACTTCCTGTACAAACAGCTCGGCATAATCCTCATGGGGGTTGCGCAGCTGCTGGCGATAGGGCGGAAACTCGTGCAGAGCTAGCGCCGCGAAGGTGATATATCTAGCAATGGCCACAATGGGTCGGATGGCGTTGATCAGCTCAATGGCTGCCATCTGCACGTCAAACAGCTCCCCATCGGGCTCCCGATGCCAGGCCACGGTGTGAGCCGCCGTGCCTTCCTGCACCGGCAACTTCCCCGAGCGGATGTCTCGGATGATGCCGCGCATCCATCGCTCGTTGTTAATGCGCGCCAGTTTACTGCGACCATGCCGGAGGCCTACGCCCCCAAAGCCATCAATCATTTTGCCGAACTGCTGAGCCCGGAGGCTTACTTCCTCTTCCTGCAGCGGCACATTGGCCCAGGCACAAGCGGCTCGGCAAATGATTTCCTGTGCTTCCTTGAACAGCACTACTCGGTCTTGGTGCTCCCATTTATGGCTATAGGCCTCCCACTGCTCGGCTAGCAGGGTCATCAGGCGATGCCGACTGCCGGGCGTCATCAGCGACATGAACATCTCCTTCCGGCAGCGGTGCTCCTCATTATCGCGGGTCTGGATGGCGTGCAGGCCCATAAGCGTGGTTTGCACCCGCCGCGGAATAGCACCCGTCCGGATGAACTTCTTGGGGTCGTAGAATAGCTCTGCTGCCTCGGCCCCGTGCAGGCAAATGGCCTTCATGCCCATCAGCCAAATCTGGAAAATATCGGAATTGAAGCGCTGACTGCGGCTATATAGAAACGGGTAGCCTTCGCGCAGCAAATCCAAGGTGCTGTCGAAACTGGGGTCGCGGAGAATCTGAGGCATAGTAAAGGTTCAGGTCAGAGGAAGTGGCCTAGAGCCACCTTATGAGCTCTCCTATCCTACGCAGCGGCCCTATATATGATACGCAGGAGCTTGGCTCTAAATAGGTTTCCGCTGCCGATATGGAATCTAATAGTATCAAGCATCGAGAGAACAATTGAACCCACCTCCCGAATGAAACAGCTTCTACTAATTGTCTTTTGCCTGCTACTACAACCTGCCTTAGGCCAACAAGCCAGCGTGTCGGGCCGCGTCCTCGACTTTACGACTGGCCTGGGTTACCAGGGAGCCACCATTCTGCAGAAGGGCACATCCAACGGCATGTCGGCCGATGCTCTAGGCAACTTTACACTGGGAGTGCCCTCCGGTACCGATAGCGTGACGCTCCAAGTATCTGCTATTGGCTGCGTTACACAGACCTCGCGGGTGGCTGCAGGGAGCTTTTCTATCTTTCTGCTGGAAGCCGACAACCGCGAATTCTGTGATTTACCGGTCTATCCTAAGCTTGTGCTAGGCCTGTCCAGTGGAGTCCGGTATGCTCCATTTGGAGCCTTGTTGCAGCATCCGCGCCTGTTTCACCGGCCGTACTCGGCAGGAGTCAGCTACCAGACAAACCTGCATCGGAACTATGCGCTCAGTGCTCACCTTGAATTGCCAGCTTTAGTAAGCCATAACCGCCTGCGTATAACCGAGGCAGTGGCCTACAACCAATTACAAGCGGAGCCAGCCAACGCCAGATTCCGCAGCTATCTGGTCACCTTTGGGGTGAGTATCTACCGGCTCGGCATGGTACGGATGCCTACCTTGCTGGTAAAGGGCGGCTATGCTCAGTACCAGCCCATACATAATGCTGAGACAAGCACCGCCAGTACTGGCTATGGGTTTGGATTAGGCCTCTCGCACTCGTTCTTTCCCAATACTATAGATCTGGCTAGCGAACTACACGCAACCCGATGGCCGGGATATTGGCAGTGGCAAGGTAAGCTGACCAAGAGCGTTAGGTTTCCAACTGCCACCTTTCAGACAGGCCTGGGACTTAACCTGCTGCGCCGCTATTGCGAGGTTTCGGCCACCGTAAGCTACACCTTCTTCTAACTGCCTGACGCAGCAAAAAAGCCCGACCATTTATGGCCGGGCTTTTTTGTTGGAGAATAACTACTGGCCTAGGCCTTGTTGTTGGTAATGAGCTCTACAATTTCTTCGGAGATGCCGGTGGTGCTAAAGCCACCGTCGTGCATGAGGTTCTGCATGGTCACGTAGCGAGTCAAGTCCGAGAACAGCGAAATGCAGTAGTCGGCGCAGGCTTCGGCGGGGGCATTGCCCAGCGGCGACAGGCGGTCAGCGTACTCATAGAACGCGTCGAAGCCGCTGATACCAGTGCCAGCCGTAGTTTTAGTGGGCGACTGCGACACGGTGTTCACGCGCACTTTCTTCAGCTTGCCAAGGCGCTGCCCGTAGCTGCGAGCAATGCTCTCGAGCATCGCCTTAGCCTGCGACATATCAGTGTAATCGAGGAAGGCTCGCTGAGCGGCGATGTACGACAAAGCCACTACCGAGCCCCACTCGTTGAAGGCATCCTGCTTCTCGGCCACGGCCAGCATGCGGTGCAGCGACATAGCCGACACGTCCAGCGTCTTTTGGTACCACTCGTAGTTCAGCTCGCCGTAGTGTTTGCCTTTGCGGATGTTGGCGCTCATGCCAATGCTGTGCAGCACGAAGTCGATTTTGCCGCCGAGCTGCTCCTGGGCACCGCTGAACAGCTTCTCCAGGTCTTCCATGGAGGTAGCATCGGCCGGAATGATGGGCGCGTTGCACTGCTCCGAAAGCTTATTGATTTCGCCCATACGCATGGCCAGGGGCGCGTTGGTGAGTACAAAGCGGGCACCTTCGGCGTGAGCCTTCAGGGCTACTTTCCAGGCAATGGATTCTTCGTTAAGAGCACCAGAAATGATGCCGACCTTGCCAGCGAGTAGGTTATTGGACATTGGAATCTGAGTAGATGACGAGTGCTAAGATAACGGAGCTACACCAATTAGCCTTACAGAGCCATTCCCTTGCTTATGCAAATAGACACCACCAAATAGAGAGCCCCACTCCTGTTGCCATCAACCCAACGAGAAGAAGCAAAAGACTTGTCTGCCTCTTCATAAATAGGACGTAAGCGTTCAACAGATTCAAAATCAAGCCACCTGCTACAACTGCTTGGTCCTGTCGGTTGGAAAGCAGATTCAACGGCCGCCCTGTAAACATGTAGACTAGACAGAAAAATGGGTACAGCTTGGCAATCGGCCTCAGCACGCGCAGTATACCTGTTGCTGCCGCAGAATTTATCACTGTCTGACTCATAGAAGGCAATATAACCATTACCTCTCTAGCTCATAGCAGCCCTATCCCACCAACTCCTCCCCACGCATGGCGAGCAACTCGCGGGCACTCTGGAATGCGTTCTGGCTGGGGTTGGCGCCGGAAATCATCTGGGCAATTTCCTGGATGCGCTCGTTTAATTCCAGGGTCCGGATGCGGCTCACGGTGCGGTCGGCGCGGTCTTCCTTGTACACGAAGTAATGCGCGTCGCCGGCGGCGGCCATCTGGGGCAAGTGACTAATGGCAATAAGCTGGTGCTTTTTGGCCATTTGCTGCATCATGCGGCCTACTTTCACGGCAATTTCCCCACTGATACCGGTGTCAATCTCATCGAACACGATAGTCGGCAGGGCAGTTTTGTCGGCCAGCATGTATTTGATGCACAGCATGAGGCGCGAGAACTCACCGCCTGAGGCCGCTTTGCTCAGCGTCTGGGGCTGGGCACCTTTGTTGGCCGTGAATAGGATACTGATGATATCAGTACCACTAGCAGCGGGTGCGCCGGCTTGGTGCTGCACCACAATGCGCGAGTGCGGCATGCCCAGTTCGGCCAACAGGCCTACCAACTCCTTCTCAAACTTGGGGAATACCTTACGGCGCGACTCTGACAAGCGGGCGGCCTGCTTGGTAACAGTAGCTAGAGCAGCTTCGGCGTCGCGGCGGAGGCGAGAAATTTGCTTGTCCAGGTTAAGCACCGACCCTACTTTGTCGCGCAGTTCTGAGCGCACGGCCAAAAGGGCTACCACGTCGCGCACCTGGTGCTTACGCTGCAGGCTGTAGAGCACGTTCAGGCGACCCTGCAGCTCGTCAATGCGGGCGGGGTCGCCCTCGGTGCGGCGCTCGGCGGCCTCTATCTCATCAGAGATGTCATGAATTTCGATCAGGCAGCTATCTAAGCGCTCCTTCAACTCCTTAAACGAGTCAGAATAAGCGGCTACCTGGCCTAAGAGTGTAGCCGTTTCTTTTAAGGAGCTCGTGGCGCAATACTCGCTTTCTGTTAGGCTTTGCAGGGCTTGGGTCAGTTTGTACTTGATTTCCTCGGCGTGCTCCAGCTGCTTTACCTCCTGCTCAACTTCCTCCTGGTTTTCGTTGTCGAGGCGCGCATCTTCCAGCTCATTGAGCAGGAATGTGTGGTAGTCGAGCTCCTTGTTAGCCTGGGCTACTTGGTCTTCCAGCGCTTTCAGGTCGGCCTCCAGCTTGCGGTATTGGCGGTAGGCGTTGCTGTACTGCGCCCGGGTGGGCACTAGGCCAGCGTACAAATCCAGTAGGTTTAGCTGGAACACGGCATCACCCAGCAGCAGCGTGTCGTGCTGGGAGTGAATGTCCATCAGGTTGGCGCCAATGTTTCGCAGCGTTTCCAGCGTGACCGGCGTATCGTTCACAAAGGCCCGGGATTTACCGGCCGGACTTATCTCGCGCCGCAGAATGCACTGGGTATCGTAGTCGAGGTCTTCGGATTCGAAGATATCTTGAAGCTGATAGTTGGAGATATCGAACTGGCCTTCAATCACGCATTTCTTCTCGGTATCGAAGAGCATGCGCGAGTCGGCGCGGTTGCCGAGCAGTAGGCCTATAGCGCCGAGCATGATGGACTTGCCCGCGCCGGTTTCACCGGTGATGATATTAAGTAAAGCCGAGGGTCGCAGCTCCAGCTGCTCAATCAGGGCGTAATTGCGAATGCGAAGGTCAACCAGCATAGCAAACCAAATGAGGGCCGGGCATACGGCCGTAGCTGACAAAGAGAAAAGCTACTACGCCAGCCAAAACAAAGCGGGCGTAGTAGCTTTACAAAGCTACTAACTCATTTAGCTAATTACCAATTAAATTCGCAACAGAATTTTTCAACGGCTTACAGCTGCTGCATAATTGCCTGATACTTTGCGGAGTTAGTCGGGTCAACTTCCGTTAGCATGGTTGCTACCTGTACCTTCTGCTGCTGGTCGGGGCTGCTGCGAAATACGTTAGCTATTTCGTCGGATTTTGTGGTGAAAAAGGCCCGGGCCAGCAAAGTACCTGGCCTACGCTGCACGGCTTGCTGCACTCCTTGTAGCGCCGTAGCAATGTTAGCGCGGGCTTCTTCGGGCTTGGTGATGAAGATGTCCATACCCTGCCGGTAGTAAGCGTACATGCCACTCCGGAAAGCTTCCAGCTGCGGGTCCTGCAGATTATTCAGCAGCCAGTAACGGTTGCCCGACTCAGTATCTTTCCAGCCAGCATCCTGCTCATTGGTGGAGTTCTGCGAAGCGGCATTGGTAAGCACAATCCGGGCCCGGTCGTAATAGGGGGAGCCGCCGAGGGGTGAGAAGCTGTCTTGGTCCATACCGATAATGGTAAAGGCATAGAAAGTCAGCAGCGAGGACAAGTTACCGACGAACGTATTCTCGGAATAGTCAATCGGGTTTTGCGGTGTGTAATTGAAGATCCAGCCTTTATCGGCGTAGCTCAGCAGGTTGGTCTCGTAGCCGGTACCATACACAGGGCGCGTGCTTAGCACCCGCACGGTAGCGCGGTAGGTGCCGTTCTGCGGAATCTCGGTAATACCGACAAAAAAGCGGCACCGGATTTTTTCCTGAGGGCGGTAGGTCTGCCGGGTGAAGGAGCGCGTGTTGAGGAACGTCTGCATGTCGTTCTGCATCTGCTGCACCAGCTGGCGGTCGGCAATGGTCACGTTTTCAGTCGTGACGCGCACCTCGGCCAGGAGTTCTTGGGCGCGGGCCGGGGCAGCCAGCAGCAGCGGTAACAGAAGGAGTAGCAGAGAAAACTTACGCATGATGGGAGTAGCGGGCAAGAACAGTCTGAACAATGTCGCGGGCCACGGCAACTTTGGGCTTTAACTCAAAGATAGTCATTTGCCCTCCGGCTTCCAGCAGCGTTACCTTGTTGGTATCGTGGCGGAAGCCCGCTCCGGCATCACGCAAGGAGTTCAACACCACGAGGTCGAAATTCTTGCGCCGGAGCTTGTCGAGGGCGTAGGCCTGCTCGTTATTCGTCTCCAACGCAAAACCCACAGAATATTGTTCAGGGCGCTTGGTGTGGCCTAGCGTACCGGCAATATCTACGTTCTTCACCAGCTCCAGCGTGAGGGTGTCTCCCTCCTTCTTAATCTTGTTTTCAGCGATATGACGCGGCTTGTAATCGGCCACGGCCGCCGCAAACACCCATATGTCTGCCTGCGGCGCCACGGCAGCGGCGGCGGCGTACATCTCATCGGCGGTTTGTACGCGCTGGATGGCGATGCGCGGGTGCGCGGGATCAGGCAAACTAGTTGGCCCACTCACCAGCGTTACTTCTGCCCCTTCTGCAGCAAACGCCTCGGCTAGCGCGTAGCCCATTTTGCCAGTGCTATGGTTGCCGATGAACCGAACGGGGTCAAGGGGTTCATACGTGGGGCCAGCCGTGATAAGGACGCGCATTATGGTGGGTAAGAAGTAAAATAGCACGTCATCCTGAGTGCCGGATGGATCTTGTCACGTCAGCACGAGATACTAGGCCACTCGCTCAATCGTAACTGTATCCATCCGGCACTCAGAATGACGTGCTTTGCGATAGAAAAAATTGCTCCAGCTCAGCCTGGATTTCTTCCGGCTCCAGCATGCGGCCGGGCCCGGCTAGGCCACTTGCTAGCTCACCGGCAGGCGAATCCCAAACGGTATTGCCGTACTGGCGCAGGCGCGCTATGTTAGCCTGAGTGGCGGGGTGTTGGTACATATCCAGATCCATGGCGGGAGCCAGAAACACGGGGCAGCGAGCCGATAGATACACCGCATCAAGCAGGGTATCGCAGAGGCCGTTGGCCAGGTGGCCTAGGGTATTGGCCGAAGTGGGCGCTATCACCAAGGCATCGGCCCAGAGGCCGAGGTGCACGTGGTTGTGCCACTCTCCCGCTCGCTCATCCTTCAGGAAGCCCTGCAGTACTGGGTTCTTGGACAGCGTACCCAACGTTAAGGGCGTGACAAAGGCCGGGGCCGAGGGTGTCAGGATAACCTGTACCTCCGCCCCGGCCTTCACCAGGAGCCGCACCAAAAACGCCGATTTGTAGGCCGCTATGCTTCCGCAAACGCCCAGCAAAATCTTACGCCCGTGCAGCGACGACATATGTGCTTGTGTAGAAACCGTGCAGACTACTCAGCCCGACGAGCTTCTGGCAGCTGGGCCACTTCCTCTTCGGTGCGGTACATCACTTTGCCTTCCAGGAACTCCTCAATGGCCAGGTTAGTAGGCTTGGGCAGGCGCTCGTAGTGCTTCGAAATCTCGATTTGCTCGCGATTTTCAAATACTTCTTCTAGGTTATCAACAGTAGTGGCAAACTCGGCCAGCTTGCCGTTCAACTCCTCTTTCAGCTTCACAGCCAGTTGGTTGGCGCGCTTCGAGATAATGGCGATGCTCTCGTATACGTTGCCGGTATCGTTAGCGAATTCCGACATGTTGCGGGTCACGATGGAAGCGGAGACGTTGTTAGGAGTTTTCATATGACTTGATCTTCTGATGTGCTGATGATTGATGTGGGGGTGCTAATGTGCTGATTTTTGAGAATCTACTAGTGTTTACCTAACAGCTCCCAACACCAGTGCATTTACTTGGCCGCAGTGGTTTCGGCGGGCTTCAGCTTGTCTACTTCAGCGCGGGCGGTGGTGTACATCCGCTCGGCGTCTTTGAGGTTTTTGCTTTGCGGATACGTGTCAATGAAGCTCTGGTAGAAGGCAATAGCCTCCAGGTATCGCTCACGTTGCTTTTCCGGTACGCTTTCCTTAGCCAGATCGTACTGAGCACTCAGCTTGTAATAAGCAGCCTGCTCATTCAAGGCCGAGGCAGGAAACTGCTGCTGGAAGCCGGTGAAAGCCGTTACGGCCGACTGGTAGTAGCGCAGGTCGTAGTAGAGGCGGGCGCTGAGGAAAGCCTTGCTCTCCAGCTTCTTCTGTAGCTCCTGCGACATGCTTTCCGTTTCCTGCCGGAACTTGCTCTCGGGGTAGCGGTTCAGGAATTCCTGAATGCCCTCCAGCGCCGTGAACGTGTTGGTCTGATCGAGCTGAAACTCCGGCGAGTCGCGGAACAACGACTTAGCGTGCAGGAACATGGCCTCCTCCGTTAGGGGCGAGTTCGGGTACGTCTCGTAGAAGGTCTTAAAGTAGTAAGCGCCCAGCGTGTAGTTGCGCTGCTTGAAGTTGGTATTGGCGAAGTAGAACTGGGCCTTTTCTGCCTCGGGGCGGCCTTTCAACAGCGGAATCAGCTCTTCGAGCAGCGTGCCAGCCTTGAAATAGTCGCCTTTATCGTAGTACTGAATAGCGGCTTCGTACTTCTTGTTCACGTCGCTGCTCTTGAGCAGCTTCTGATAGCCCGTGCAAGAGCCGAGCAGCAACGCGCTCAATAACAGAACAAAGAAGGTAGGGCGAAAAGAGAGCATAAGGGGCGCAAAGGTAACGAAATGGTCTTAATTCACAGATAGTCGGAAGGAGCCCACCGGAGCAGACATCGGATAAACCGGCTATTCGTCAATTTACTTTTTTAGCGTAACCGCTTTTGGAGCGGGAGTAGCAGGTTTTGGCTGTTTCTTATTGGACTTAACAGGTGCTTTTTTCTTAGCGGGGGCTTTCTTGGCCGGAGCCTTTTTCTTGGGCGGAGCGGCAAAGTGCTTTCCTAACGTTTGGCGGCGGGTGGGGCGTTCCTTAGGTCGCCACCGAAAGCCGGGAAGCTTGCTGTCCTCTGGTTTCAGCTCATTAGGAGGAATGAAGCTGGCATCCGGATTGGTGAGAAAGGTAATGGTCTGCAGCTTGCTTTCGGCAAACCGCATAGCCATAGTGGCGGAAAGTGCCCGGTTAACGCCCGACACAGCCGTGTCACCTTCAAGAGCATAGTAGAGGCTCTCGGCGTTGCCAAGCACGTCAATTTTTTTTATGGCCTTCTCCCCGAAGTAGGCCACCATGTTGCGGCCTTTCACCTGGTTGAAGTTTAGCAGGGTGTCTTGGCCAATACTGAAAGCGTGGCCGTAGAGGCGCATCTGGTCAATCTTGCCCTTCCGCTGCTGAATCTCCATGCTGTCGGCGGTGAGCTGGTTCTTATTGTTCCAGAGCACCGGGTCATGGCTCAGATAGATGATGGAGTCCTGCCGGTCGTAGGTCAGCGAGTCGCAAATACCCTGCAGGTCGGCGCGAAAAATGCGGACTTTCCGGTAGGCATAGATTACGCCGGCCTTGTTTAGAGGTGGCCTACCTTCCAGGCTCACCAGCGTATCGGCGGCCAGGTACAGCGTATCTTTTTCGTTAATGTTGCGCATCACTGGGGTGCCATAAATCTTGGCTCTCCCCTGCCCCCGCCAGTAGCGCCCCACGTCGCCGCGAATCACAATGTTGTCCTTCTTGGCCGTCATAGAGACGTTGCCGGTGGCTACGCCGTACTGCCGGGCTTCGTCGTAGAACAGCTTGTCGCCGCCCAGCAGGTAGTTGGGCGTTTCAATTTTAGCGTTGCGGGCGAAGTTCGAGACTTTGGTTACGGTGTTGTAATTACCATTCTCGGCGTAAAGGTTACCCTGGGGCCCCTTGATGCGCGTGGGCCCGAAGAAGTAGGCCACCTTGGTAATGGTGTTGTACTGCAGCGTATCGGTATCGATGGTGTTTTCCTTGGTAATCAGCTTTACGTCGCGCTTGAAGCTGAATACTTTTGTGGCGGTGCTGTAGTAGCCAAACTGACTATCGAGCGTGTTCTCGGGGTCTTGGAGGTGTCCGCCGGTGCTGTAGTAGGCCAGGTTGCGGTTCAGGTCGTAATCGAGGAGCTGGGTGGTGAGCGTCATGCGCGGGTCGCGCAGCGTCACGTTACCGGTCATGCGGGCCTTGCGGGTATCACCATCGTAAAAGCCCCGGTCGCCGGTAATGGTGATGGTGTCGTTCTGGATGATGCGCACATTGCTGAACGCCTCCAGAGCGTTGCGTTCGGTGTACTGGTAGGCCGAGTCGCAGTAGAGCAGCGTGGTGCCCTGCCTCAGGCTTACATTGCCGAGCAGTTTCCGGATCTGGACGCCGTTGAACGAACCACCCTGCAGCTGGCCAGCACTAATCAGATCAATCGGCTGCCCTTTAGGCAGTGGCGAAGCTTGACCGCTGGTACGGTTCGCGGGCCGATTTTGGGCCATTGCCAGCAACGGCAGCAGCGCGAAAAACAGAAGAAAAAGTGACTTCGGGAATGACATTTCGGGGCAAAGGTACAGAAGGCCCGTCGGTAACGGTTTTCTTTGTGGAATAGTACAGGCCTAGGCCAGTTCGTAGCAACTCTGGCTGGCCTCTAAAGCTAGAGACTAAAGGCTAGTTCCCCTCCTCAGATGAGGAGAGGTTAGGGAAGGTCGACCGTAGCGTCAAACATCCTCTAGCAACTAGCTCTAGTCATCGTTCTAGGCCACCTATACCACCCCTAGCCCCTCCTCGTCAAGGAGAGGAACTAGCTTTTAGTCTTTAGCAGCCCAAACCTCCCCATGCTCGACCGCATTCAACATTTCATACAAGAACAAGACCTCTTCTCCCCTACTGATACCCTGCTGGTAGCCGTTAGCGGCGGCATGGACTCGGTGGTGCTGGCCGATGTGCTGCACCGGTTAGGCCAGCCGTTTGCCATAGCCCACTGCCACTTTGGGCTGCGCGGCGAGGAGGCCGACGCCGACGAGCAGTTCGTGCGCAAGCTGGCCAAGAAGTACGATGTGCCCTACTTCGCCGAGTTCTTCCAGACCAAGCAGTTTGCCGAGCAAGAAGGCATCTCCACGCAGATGGCGGCCCGCGCCCTGCGCTACGAGTGGTTTGAGCGCCTGCGCCAGACCCAGGGGCTGGCCTACATTGCCACCGCCCACCACCAGCGCGACGCCGCCGAGACCATACTGCTCAACCTGACCCACGGCACTGGCCTAGCCGGCCTGCACGGCATCCGGCCCAAGAACGGCTACCTAGTACGTCCCCTGCTGCCCATCGGCAAAATGGAGCTGTACGACTACCTGGTGGAGCACCACCTGATGTGGCGCGAAGATGCCAGCAACGACAGCCCCGTGTACCAGCGCAACCGCCTGCGCCTGGAGGTGCTGCCCGTGCTGCGCGACATTAACCCCAACCTCGACCAGACCCTGCAGATTACCGCCGAGCGGGTGGGCGGGGCCGAGGAAATTGTGCGCCGTTACGTAGAGGACACCGCCGCCCAGGCCCAGCGCGAGGAAGCCGACGCCACCTACCTGGACATCCGGATGCTACAGAAAACGGCCGCTACCACCCTGGTGCTGCACGAGCTGCTGCGCCCCTTCGGCTTCTCCTACATCATGACCAAGGACATCGTGCAGAGCTTCGGGGCCGAGCCGGGCCGCCGCTTTGAGTCGCCGACGCACCGGCTGGTGAAGGACCGGGAGCAGCTGGTTATCACGCGCCGCAACCTCACGAAGTTCGGCACCCACCAGTTGGTGCTAGGCCAGGAAGCACTCAAGATTGACGGCCTGCACCTGCGCACCGAGCTGCACGAGGTGGCGGAAGGCTTCGACATTCCGCGCGGCAAAGCCGTAGCCGCCCTGGATGCCGATGTGCTGAAGTTTCCCCTCATTGTGCGGGCCTGGCAGGAAGGTGACTGGTTTATGCCCATCGGCATGAAAGGCAAGAAGAAGCTCTCCGACTTCCTCATCGACCAGAAGGTGCCACTCAACCTCAAAGACAACGTGCAGGTGCTCTGCTCCGCCGATGGCAAGATTGCCTGGGTTATCGGCTTCCGCCCCGACGAGCGGTTCAAAGTGACCGAGGAAACCGAGCGCGTGTTGGTAGTTAAGCGGATGTAGTGGCCTAGGCCTAGTGGGTACTATATGCTCATAAGAACGGTCATGCTTAGTTTGTCTGAGCATGACCGTTTTTGGTTAGTATACACTCATGAGTAAGTCGTAGCGCTTTGGCTACTTAGCTTCCTTAGTGGCGCGGAGGCGCAAGAGCAACTCGCTTAGCCAGAATAGCACCACCGCGATGCCGGCGCCCAGCAGGGTATCCAGCACGCGCCCTTCTACTGTGACTAGCGTGTTACCGGCGTGGCCTGCAGTGGCGTTTAGCAGGGCAATGGGCGTGATGAAAAGCAGCGCAAAGGCATAATTCCGGGCTACCACTACTTCAGTGGCGCCTTGCAGCAACATCAGCGCGGCCACTAGGCCTAGGCCCGTCGGGTGTACTAAGGAGAGTAACTCAAACAGCCCTATTCCCAGCAGCGTGCCCACTACCCGGTGTGCCGCCCGCAGGCCGGTGAGCTGCCGCGAAGGACTGGATTGCAGCACCGCTACGGCCGCCAACACCACCCAGTACACCCGGTGCGCGCCTAGTGGCCTAGCTACCACGCTGGCAATTAATACGGCCGCCACTACCCGCAGCGCAACGGTCGCGGTATCTTTGTCAAAACCCAACCGCGGCAGTAACACGCGTAGCCCCACCGATGCAGGATAGTGCCTCCCTGGCAGCAACAGCGGCGTTATAACTACTAGGTAGGCCAGTCCGGCTCCTGCGGCCACCAGCCCCAATAGCCGTAGGCCAGGTTGGGCAGCCCCATCTAGCTCTACCGGTGCAGCAATGTGGCCGCTCACGGCAGCTACCAACACAAACATCATCGGGCCGGGCGGCCCTAGCCGAAAGCCTAGTACTAGTGTAGAGGCCAGCGCGCTTACCAGCACCAAGCAAGCTACGGTCAGCCATTCATGGCCAGCACATGCAATGCCCAGCGCTGCGACCAGCACCAGGCCCGCCGCAACAAAAGGCAGTAGCCGGGCTCGGTCTTGGCGGCCTAGTGAGGCCCCATAAAGTGACGTGAAGCTTCCTAGCGCCGCCTGCAAGCCCCATGACTGGTAACCTGCCAAGGTAAACGCCGCCACAGGTAAGCCAATGGCCAAGCTGGCCTCTAGGCCTACTTTCCAGCGCCATGGCGCATCGTGGAGCGTAAGTAAACTACCAACTGCTCGTCGGGTGCGGGGAACGTAACGGTCTACAGGCAATTTCATACGTGCGTAAACAGGCTAGGCCACCATGAGTACGCGGTTCTCCTGCGGATGGGATACGTTGTTTACTACTCCTGTCTAACGCAAGAAGCCCGAGCTACACGTAGCCCGGGCTTCATTCAGTACGCTTTTATAGGAATCTATACTTAATAGTCCGTTTGCTGCGGATCGAAGTTGGTCCAGTTAGCCATCCAGTTGTCTGAGGAAGCGCCCGAACCCGAGAAGGCACCTACGAAGTTTACTTTCGTGAAGAAGCTATCCGTCACTTTGCTGTCGGTGAAGTCAGGCGCGATACCACCGGTTGCTGCTACAATTGGCGAAGCACTACGCGGGATGAAGCTCGGCGTCGTCAAGCTGAAGGGATTCAGCAGTTGCACGTTATCTGACGTGGTGTAGCGCTTGTTGCCGTTCGCTTTCAGCCAAGTCAGCGGACCTACGGCACTGCCCCAAGCCGATGAGTCGGAGCCCATGACGTTGTTGGTCGTTAAGCTACCTCCACCACCGGTACCGGGGATGTAGATAATGCTGCGCTGGCCGCTGGCAGAGTTCGAATTTGTGAGGCTGCCAGCCACAATGTTGTTCTTAAAGCGCAGGTTGCCGTTGGCAGCATTGCCCGCCGTCATAGCGTTATCGATCAGCACGTTGGTGGGGTAGCCCATAATCACCGAGTTCAGAATGCTGATGCTCGAGTTACGACGGATATGGGCGCCAGCCGTATACTGCGGGCTATAGTTGCCGCCGCTTGCGTTGATGATGGGACCAACAGCAGTAATATTGGAGAATACTGCCGAAGTCTGGGGAGTAACAGGGTTTGACTTGCTGTCGTTGTCCGACTCAAAGGCTTTGGAGCCCGACTGGTCAGCCTGCAATGGGTCACGCAGAGAAACGGCGAACTGCACTTTGCCCGAGAAGCCGTTGTCGGTATCAAAGTCGTCGTCGAACGTGCGGTGCGACACTAGATATTTAGCGTTTACAGTACCGCCAAACCACTCGAAAGCATCATCGCCACTGAATGACACCTGAACGTGGTCGATGGTAGTACCGCTGCCTACGCCGGCTAGGGTCAGGCCGTTCACTTCGTTGTCGGGCGAGAAAGCCACGCCGCCAAACTCAATGCGCACGTACTGCAGTGTACCAGAGTTATCGTTG
The DNA here is from genome assembly GCF_004745865.1 of Hymenobacter wooponensis. Classification (GTDB taxonomy): domain Bacteria; phylum Bacteroidota; class Bacteroidia; order Cytophagales; family Hymenobacteraceae; genus Hymenobacter; species Hymenobacter wooponensis. Next base: position 934,299 of record NZ_SRKZ01000001.1, read on the forward strand.
GCAACGTCACCGCCGTATTTGGTGTCTACGCCGCCTTCTACCACTGGCTGCGCAGTTGGAGTAACGGCGTTGTGCGGAGCGTTACCGGCAATGATAACGCCACCCCAGTCGCCGTAGTTGCGCGAGCCTTTGGGCTGATTAGAGGTGAAAACAATCGGCTTGTCGGCCGTGCCTACTGCCATAATTTTTGCACCGGGCTCAATAATCAGGGCGCCTTTGGTGTCTTTATCGCCTTTAATGATAGTGCCTGCCTCGATAGTAAGCGTAGCTCCAGATTTCACATATACAAACCCCTTGAGTAGGTACTTGTTGCTGGCCGACCACGTGGTGTTGGTAGTGATGGAGGTTTTGCCGCTACCACCTACGGTAACCAGCTGGCCCGTGCTAGGAGTAGTTGGGCCGCCGGGTGTGGTAGTACCTCCGCCTTGTACATTAGGAGCGGGCGTGGTGTTTTCCTTGCTGCACGATGCCAGGCCAGCTAGCAGAGTAGCTGCCAGGGCAAGGGAAAGGGTATTCTTTTTCATACGAAGGGGTGAAATGAAAAGCAGACTAGGAAGTGTGTTGGAAAGAAGAAGGTGTGCAGATTATGGAAGCGGGGTAAGCTGACGGGCGCGGGGCTCCAGGTTGAAGCGCAGGCCTAGGGTGTAATAAGTGCCCCGGCGGTAGCTGCTAAGCGAGGGGTCGTTCTTGGCTTCGTACTTTTTATCGCGGTTGAAGTCCTGCACCAGGTTTACTTTCTGGTTCAGCAAGTCCTGAATACCCGCGTTCAGGGTCAGGCGGTTAGATACCGTCTTAGTCAATGACAGGTCTACCGTGTGGCGGGGCATTTCTACCACGTCGGGGTAATCATTGCTACCAGCAAACAGGATGCGGGGGCCAAACACGTTGTAGAGGGCTGTTACCTGCCAGCTGTTATCCGGAGTGTTGTAGTACAGACCACCGTTCAGCACGTAGGGCGACTGACCTTGCAGAGCGCGTTTGTTGTCCCAGGCCACAAACTTGTCGCCGAGCTGTACTTGGCTCTTGATCAGTGAGGCATTGAATACAGCCGAGATGTTGCGCAGACCCGTCGTACCGAAGGCATCATCTAGGAAGTTCAGGCTCTTCTTCAGGTCCAACTCAAGTCCGTAGGCGTAAGCGCTAGGGGCATTGGCAAAAGTGTAGGCCAGGTTGGTGGTGAGAACTACCGTATTTTCAATGGGGTTGGTGAAGTTCTTATAGAACGCTCCGATGTGAATCAGTTCTCCACTTGAAGGGTACAGCTCATAGCGCAGATCGAAGTTATCGATGGTGGCGACTTTCAGCGGTGCTCCGGGGTTCAGGTATAGCGACCCGTAGTTGAGTACGCTAAAGTCAAAATCATAGTAGAAGAAGGGAGCCGCTTCGCGGAACTCGGGGCGGTTGAGGCTGCGGCCGTAGGAGGCGCGAAGCAGATTCTTCTCGTTGAAGTTGTAGCTGAAGTTGGCCGAGGGTAATACGAAGTTGGTGGTCACATCTTGCTGTACCGGCTCACCGTTGATGCCGGTGGAGATAGACTGCACGTTACGCTCGTAGCGGGCACCCGTAACCAGCTTTAGTCGCTCGGTCAGAGGGATGTTGAAGGACAGATAAGCAGCCTCGAGTTCGTTGGTAGCGTTGTAGCGGTAGGTCGAGTTCAAATCTTCCGTCAGGCGGAAACCGTCGGTGCCAATGTTTTGCGGATCGAAAATGTTACCCACGGCTTCATTACGCAGGCCCTGTAGGCCACCAGCGTTGAGGGAGTAGCCGAAGGCGCGGGCGCGGAAGTCGCGCTTGCGGTACTCTAAGTAGGTACCAGCGCCAATTTCTACTTGCCGCTCTCCTACTTTAACCTTCTGCTTCAGGTTAGCATTAATAGTGTAGCTGTACTCGTTCAGCTTCTGGTACAGACGGCCAGCGTTGTTTACGTCTACTTGGCCGCTGCCAGGAGTCAAAACCGTTTCAGTGGGTGCACCACCTTCCGTAGCCGCCGGAATCGACTGATATGACACGCGACGCAGGTCGGGCTCGTTTCGGTTAGAATAGCCATAACCCGCTACCCAGTCAAAGTTCGTTTTATCCTCGTTGAAGGCATGCTGGCCGGCAAGCTGGCCCGTGTACGTGGTACGACCCTGGTAGCCCAGCTGGTAGCTGTTGCGCACTGGGCGGCCATCGTTGTCGAAGCCCCGGCGAGTGGTTACCTGGTTGCGCGACTGTTGATTGAACAGGTTACGAAACTCCAGTCGGCCACCATTATCCAGCACCACGTTGAAGTTCTGGATAGCCCCTAGCCGGATGTTGTTCGACGACTGATCATCTTTAAGAGCATCCGTACGCTGACCTGCTCCGTCGTAGAGGTTGCGGTCGATGTGGAAGCGGGTGAAGGTGTTGGTGTAGTTCACCGACGTGATGCTACCGATAGACAGATTCTTGAGGTTGATCTGGTCCATGTAGGCCGCGTTGAAGCGGATGTCGGGCATGGCCTTCAGCTTGTAGATCGGGAAGGTGTTCTCGATTTGCCGGGCGTAGAAGTCACGCTCGTACTGCTGATAGGCCGTGCTCAGCTCGGGGAAGCCGCCGGGCAGCTGGCGCTTAACGGCCCCAAAGCCGAAGGCGTCGCCGGCCTGCGTTTTATCAGTGAAGAAGTCTTTCCCCGTAGTACCGTTGCGGTAGCCGGATGAATAGTTGGCCGTGAACAGTCGCTCGTTCTGAGCGGGCTTGCGCAGGTATACCTTTACTAGGCCACCCGCGAAGTCGCCGGGCAATTCTGGCGAGGGGTCTTTAAACACCAGCACGCGGTCGAGCAGAGAGCTGGGTACAATGTCAAAGGAGAAGGACTTACGGTCGGTTTCCGAGCTGGGTGCCGATACATCGTTCAGCCACACGGCGTTATACCGGTCGCTGAGGCCCCGAATCTGGATGAAGCGGTTATCCACGATGGTTACGCCCGGTATGCGGCGCACTACTTCGGCCGCGTCGCGGTCCTGAGTCTTTACAATCTGCTCCGAGGAAACCCCGCTAACTACTACGTTAGCCTGCTTGATTTCCGAGATAACCGAGACTTCGGTGTTAGTGCGCCGCACACCCGTTACCACAACCTCGTTCAGCTGCTGCTGATCTGACTCTAGTTTATAGTTAACGGTGGTGGTTTGACCGGCTTTCACCGCTACCTTTTGGATGGTAGCTGTCTTGTATGACACCGAGGACACGATAAGCGTGTACTCGCCCACTGGCACCTTTTCTAACGAAAAGCGGCCATCCACATTGGTGGGGCCGCCAATTGTTGATTTGTCCAGATGTACCGTGCCACCTACAATTCCCTCCTGGGTTTGGGCATCGGTGATGGTTCCTTTAATGCTGCCCGTACTCTGCGCCACTACCGACGACAGGGCCCCGAAAAACAGCAGAAAAACGAGTGTGATTTTGGTAATTGTGTCCTGCATAGTGGCGGCAAAGGTAGATCCGCCTTATTACCACAATGTGCCGCTTTGTTTACTGAATTGTTACGTCCAACTACCTGATTCGCAGAGTACTATTAGGGGGGCAAGCAAGCCAAAATTGTCTTATTTTCAATAAGTTAAACCTGTATTATCCCTATTTTAACATGCCGGTTCATGTAACGCCCAGGTTCTCTATTGTAGCCATATTGTTACGAGGCACAGGGCCCCTTATGGTCTCGCGCTAAACCATATTAGAGCTAATACGTATGGCCCCATCCTTAGTATAGCTATGAGATTCTAGTTAGGTCTTCTGCCCTCAGCATACTAAGAGCTAGTCCCCCTCCGTGAGCTCTTTGCTGGAAGCTAGGCCAGTATTTTTTTCGCTTTCTAAAGAGGAGGTTATGGGCTAGAGGCGAACTTTCGCCGGCTCTAACTTTACCAGAACCGGTTTTCGGTTAGCTTTACGGTCTAACCCACATCTCACACCCATATTCCATCCCAATGAAAGTTACCGTAGTTGGAGCTGGCAACGTAGGCGCAACCTGCGCTGATGTACTGGCCACCCGCGAAATTGCTAATGAGATTGTACTGGTAGACATCAAAGAAGGCTTCGCTGAAGGCAAGGCCCTCGATATCTGGCAGAAAGCCCCCATCATTGGGTACGATTCCCGCACCGTAGGCGTAACCGGCGACTACAGCCGCACCGCTGGCTCGGACGTGGTAGTAATTACCTCAGGCCTGCCCCGCAAGCCCGGCATGAGCCGCGACGACCTGATTTCTACCAATGCAGGCATCGTGAAGACGGTAACTGAGCAGGTGGTAAAATACTCGCCCAACGCCATCATCATTGTGGTTTCAAACCCACTGGACGTGATGACCTACCAAGCGCACCTCACTTCGGGTCTGCCCCGCGAGAAGGTGTTTGGCATGGCCGGCATCCTCGACACGGCTCGTTACCGCGCGTTCCTGGCTGAGGCGCTTAACGTAAGCCCCAAAGACATTCAGGCCGTACTTATGGGTGGCCACGGCGACACCATGGTACCCCTCCCCCGCTATACTACGGTAGGCGGTATCCCCGTAACTGAACTCATTGGCAAAGAAGAGCTCGACGCTATTGTGCAGCGCACGGCCGTAGGTGGCGGTGAGCTAGTAAAGCTGATGGGCACCTCGGCGTGGTACGCTCCGGGCGCAGCTGCTGCTCAGATGGTAGAAGCCATTGTGCGCGACCAGCGTCGCGTGTTCCCCGTGTGCATTGAGCTGCAGGGCGAGTATGGCATCAACGGCGTGTACCTGGGCGCACCCGTTATCCTCGGCAAAAATGGCATCGAGAAAGTTATCGAGCTGCAGCTGAACGACGAGGAGAAGGCGCTGCTGGAAACTTCGCGCGGCCACGTAAAAGAAGTAATGGACGCCCTCGACAACATGAGCAAGGCAACTGCTTAAGCTCCTTGCTTTTCCCGAAGGCTCTGAACCGGCCGTCTCACTCTCGTGGGACGGCCGGTTTTTTAGTAGCTATCTATTCTCACTTTGCTGATAGGCCTAGAAACATAAAAGCCAGCAGAACAAAATTCCGCTGGCTTTTATGTTTCTAATTTTTAATCACCCTACAGGCCTCTATTTCTGACTAGCCCGGAAAAGCTTCTGCTTTTCGTCTTTGGACAGGCTTTCATAGCCGGAGCGGGAAATCTTATCCAGAATTACGTCTATTTCATCCTGCTCGGGTTTGGGCATAGTGCCTTTCTTCACAGGCGCCGCGACGGGTGCCGCTTGGCTACGGTGCGTCACGCGCAGGCGAGGGCGGCCGCTCAGTAGGCCACCTACGAACTCACCCACGGCCTGGACAGGCCGGCCTAGGTCGCGGCCTGCCTGAAGCTGTTTGATGAACAGGAAGCCGACCAATGCTCCTCCGATGTGCGCAATGCCACCCCCAGGGTTGCCCTGGTTAATGGCAATAACTGAAAGCAGAATCACAACGGCCGCAATGTATTTAATACGTACCGGCCCAATTAGGATGAGATTGAAGGTATATTCTGGTAGCAATGTGGCGGCGGCCATGATAATGGCCGTTACTGCCGCCGACGCCCCCAACAGCGGAATGCCCAAGTGCATGCGTAGGGCCGGAATCAGGTTGAAGGCCAGCAGAAACAGAACAGCTCCGGCCAGTGCGCCCAGCACATAAAGGCTTACTAAACGCTTATCACCCAGATACTCGCGTACTAGCGCACCAAACCAGTACAGGTTCAGCAGGTTGAAGAGAATATGGAAAAAGCTCTCGTGGGTGAAAGCATAAGTCAGCAGCGTCCAGGGGTGCCGGAGCAGGGCGGGCATATCCGAGGGCAGCTGAAACTGCCGAATGACGTTGGGGTAGTACTCTAGGTAAGTACCAGTCAAACGCATTACGGCCTCAATCAGCACCAGCCCTACAAACACCAGCACATTAATCAGCAGCAGCTGATTGAGCGCATTGTCGCGGCGGCTGAAGGCAGTGCGGATGTCATTGGCAATACTCATAGGTGGACAAAGAGGGTTAGAACGGAAGAACTAGGCAGGCCACTACATAACGGCCCGCTATTCCGGATGATACGAGCAGATGCCGCAATTTTCAGGCAACCTTTCGGCGGGCGCAGTCTTCCTGCCAAGCTGACGGTAAGACTGGCAAGTATAGCACTAGGTTTTAGATATTGAGCAGTTGCCTGGCCTAGTACATCCGGTTGCGGTTGCGCTGCCAGATTAATAACACCACTAGCCCCACTAATAATCCCCCGAGGTGCGCGAAGTGCGCCACGTTGTCGCCTGGGGCCCGGTGCACGCCTTGGTAGAATTCATACAGACCGTACAGAAACACCAAATACTTGGCCTTTATGGGCACCGGCAGCGGAAAGATGATGAGCGGCGTATTCGGGAAATAGAAGGCAAAGGCTATCATAATACCAAACAACGCCCCAGAAGCACCCACCATGGGCCCGCTCAGGCTTCGCTCATACATGTACTCCATACTATCCAGGGCACTCTTGATTAAGCCCGGATCATCGGGGGTGGCATGTAGCTGGCGAGCTACCACGGCATATTGGTCGCGGTAATCAGACGCATTATGGTCCACGAAATCCATCAGGTTAACGTCGGTCGGTTCCGCCCGAAACGCCTCAATATCGTGGCGCATTTGCTTTACCTCATAGGTGCGCAGGCCGTTGTACAGCACGCCGGCTCCTAGGCCACAGATCAGCCAGTACGTCAGTAAGCGGTTTGCGCCCCACCGTTGCTCTAGCATGGGGCCAAACACCACTAAACCTAACATATTGGAGAAGATGTGTCCAAGGTTGGCGTGCATGAACATATAGGTCAGGAACTGCCAGGGCTGAAACAGCGGCGAGCCGATAGGGTAAAGAGCCAGAAACCCAAGCGGAGTTACTTGCATCGCAACGAAGAACACCACCACGTTGGCGATGAGCAAGTTGCGGACCATTGGAGTCAGTTGAAACATATATCGCGGAATTGCGCTGAGTGGTCGTGAGGCGCAGGTTTAATGAACAGTCGTTTTTGCTGCTCTTGCTGATTACGGCCCCACCCAACTTTTGGCCAGAACAGGCCTACATGGTAAAGCTAGAAAGTTAAACGGACGTCATGCTTCCCCTCTGTTCAGCATGGCGTCCGTTTATGACTTCAGTACTCTATTACCTGAGTGGCCTAGGATACTCAGCGGGTGAAGAAGGCCTGCAGTTCGCTGAGCTCTAAGAGCACCAGGGTGCGGCGACCATCGGGTGTGTAATTCGGAATTGAACAAGCAAAGAGCTTGTCTACCAACGCAGTCATTTCAAACTCAGAGAGGCGGCTGCCCGCGGCACTGGTAGCCACCCGCCGGGCCAGGGCGCGCGCCATTTGCTCTCGCCGGTCGAGCTTCACCGGGCCGGCGTGGGTCCGGAACTGTTCAATCAGGCCTTCCAGCAGTTCCTTCTCATCGCGGGCCGGCACATCCGCCGGGATGCCCTCCACTGCAATAGTATACTTACCGAAATCAGTGAAGCGGAAACCCAGCGCTTTCAAGGGCTCCTCCACCTCGCGCAGAATAGCAAAGTCCTGGGGCGTGAACGTAACCGTGCGCGGGAACAGTAGCGTTTGCGAAGCGCTGGTGTCTCGCTCGAGTGCCTGCGCGTACTGCTCAAACAAAATCCGCTCGCGGGCCGCTACTTGGTCAATCAGCATTACCCCCGATTTCACGGGCACCAGCAAATACTGCTGGTGCAGTTGCAGCACCTTGTTACCGGGCGCTGTGCTAGATGACGACTCCCGCAAGGGCAGTTCAGGGGATGCGGCCGACGGAGCCGGCAGCACAAAAGGCGCGGCCACCTGGCCTACTGGCTCCGTAGGCGTGGCTAGGCCACTCACAAAGCTACTCGGAAGCTCCGGTGCTGGCTGCTGGGCTGCCTCCTCGGCCTGGCGCGCGGCGGTGATGGCCGCAGCCGACGGCACAGGCACCCCAACAGCCGTGGCTTCCCGCTCAATGTCGGGCACCTTCACTTGCTGCAGGCTCTTGTAGAACTCCTCCAGCTCACGTTTGGCTTGGTCGGTGGGGCGGGGCGGCAGCTGGCGCTCATAGGCATCGGAGCGCCCCGGCTTCGATTCGGTCTTGCTAGGCGTGCTGGCGGCGCGGGCGGCGGCTGAGGCTAGTGCGTCGGGCTTGAAGTCGCCGGCGAAGGGGTTCTGCTCGTTGCCCGAAAGGCGTAGGGGCTGAATGGGTGCAAAGTTCACGTCCCCCTCAAAGTCCAGCGACGGCGCCATGTTATGCAGGCCTAGGCTCTGCTTCACAGCGGCCCGCACAATGGCGTACACGGTTTTCTCGTCCTCAAACTTGATTTCAGTTTTCGTGGGGTGCACGTTGATGTCGATGGTCTTGGGGTCGAGCTCCAGGAACAGCACGTAGAACGGGTGCGTATCTTTGGGCAGCAGGCCCTCGTAGGCCGTCAGCACGGCATGGTTGAGGTAGGCCGAGCGGATGAAGCGGTTGTTGACGAAGAAAAACTGGTCGCCGCGGCTCTTCTTCGCCGACTCGGGCTTGCCGATATATCCTTTCACCGATATAAAAGGCGTCACCTCTTCCACCTGAGCCAGTTGCTCTTTATACCCATTGCCCAGCAAGGCCACAATACGCTGGCTCAGCTTGCCGGCCGGCAGGTTAAACACCTCCAGATCATTCTGGAACAGCGAGAAGCTGATCTGCGGATTAGCCAGCGCCACGTGCTGAAACTCGTCGAGGATGTGGCGCATTTCTACCGCATTGCTCTTGAGAAAGTTGCGACGGGCAGGCACGTTGAAGAACAGGTTCTTCACGCTGATGCTCGTGCCATCGGGGCAAGCTACGGGTTGCTGGCTGGCAATCTGGGAGCCTTCTACCAGCAGCAGGCTGCCGGTATCCTGGCCGCGCTGCTTGGTGCGCAACTCCACTTGGGCCACGGCCGCAATACTGGCCAGAGCCTCGCCCCGGAAGCCCAAAGTGCGAATCCGAAACAGGTCGTCGGTAGTGCGGATTTTACTGGTGGCGTGGCGCTCTAGGCTCATGCGCGCATCAGTAGCCGACATGCCAGTGCCATTGTCCACTACCTGCACCAGTTGCTTGCCGGCTTCTTTAATGATGAGCTGCACTTGGGTTGCACCGGCATCTACGGCATTTTCCAGCAGTTCTTTCACCGCCGAAGCCGGGCGCTGCACTACTTCACCGGCGGCAATTTGGTTGGCTAAATATTCGGGAAGCAGCTGAATAATATCCGCCATAAACAACTAAAATCAGAAGAAAAAAGAGGTGAAGCGCTGGCCTGAAATTGACAGCTATCCGCCTGATAACAACCGGCGTCGGGAAAATATCCGTAAGTTTGCGGCCAACTTTTGTGTGTGCTGCATGGGACGGATTCTTCCGCGCATACGTTAGGAGCTTGGGAAGGCAAGGCACGAGGGCCAGTAAAAAGGGCTCCTCACCTAGCCGGAACACTCTCCTCACACGCTTCTAGGAGGAGGCAAAAGTAGGGCTTTTGCCTCGCTTTTCACCTTATATTAACCTCAGCACGAACTACGGGAGCCGATGCTCAAAGACTTTCGGATTGGACTCTTCTTGCTCCTCCTGGCCATCACGGGTCTAATCATCTCCTCCTCCGCTCCTCGGGTAGAAGAGGTACGCCCTATGTCGGTGGCGGAGCAAAACTGGGTCGATAGTGTATTCAACTCCCTGACGCCCGACCAGCGCCTGGGGCAGCTGTTTATGGTGGCGGCGTACTCCAACAAGGACCGCAAGCATGCTCAGTACATCGACTTCCTGGTAAAGAACTATAACATCGGCGGACTGATGTTCTTGCAGGGGGGGCCGCGCCGGCAGGCTCTTCTGGTTAACCGTTACCAGGCCAGTGCCAAGGTGCCCTTGCTGGTTGCTATGGATGCTGAGTGGGGCCTGGATATGCGCCTCGACAGCTCTATGCATTTCGCCAAGGGTATGACTCTGGGTGCCATGGACGACGACCAGTACGTGTATCAGATGGGCCGCGAAATTGCCCTGAAGATGAAGACCTTGGGGGTGCACGTGAGCTTCTCGCCCGTTATCGACGTCAATTCGAACCCCAGCAACCCAGTTATTGGTAACCGCTCTTTTGGCGAGAACAAGGAGCAGGTAGCTAAACGTGGAGTGGCCTACATCCGAGGACTACAAGACCACGGCATCATGGCCGTAGTGAAGCACTTCCCCGGTCACGGCGACACCGACGTGGACTCGCACGTGGCTCTGCCAGTTATCAACTCTGATATGGCCCGCCTGACCAGCGTGGATTTATACCCCTTCCAGAAGTCGTTTGAGGCGGGCGTGATGGGCGTGATGGTAGGCCACCTCTACATGCCCCTGTTCGACACTGTCCGGACTCTCTCGGCCACCATCTCCAAAAACTTGGTGACTGGCCTACTGAAGGATAAGATGGCTTACCGCGGCTTGGTGTTTACGGATGCGCTGAACATGAAGAGCGTATCCAACCTCTACAAGCCTGGTGAGCTAGATGCCCTGGCCTTAGCTGCCGGGAACGACGTGCTTCTGTTTTCGGAAGACGTACCGATGGCTATCCAGAAGATCAAGGACATACTAGCCGCTGGCAAAATTGAGCAGGCCGATGTAGATGCGCGGGTACGCAAGATCCTGCGCGCCAAGTACTGGGCGGGCCTCAACCGCTACCGCCCCGTTGATGTGCCTAATCTGATGACCAACCTCAACCGGCCCACTAGCCGCACGGTGCAGCAGCAGATTTATGAGCACGCTACCACGGTAGTTAAAAACGACGACGACCTCCTCCCCTTCCTGCGCCTTGATACGCTGCGCATCGCCGCCGTAACCATCGGCTCCGACGCCCCGACCTACAAGGAGATTATGGGCAAGTACCAAAGCGGCCCCGTATACGCCGTGCCCAACCGCTACGCCCCCGACTCGTCGTTTGCCCGTTTGCTCAACCGCCTCACGCCCTATAATGTGGTGGTGGTGAGCTTACACAACATGAACAACACGCCCACCCATAACTATGGTATTGGGGATGGGGCACTGAAGTTTTTAAAAGACCTCCAGGCTAACCCACGCATCAAAACGGTGGTAGTGGCCTTCGGCAACGCATATGCTCTAAAAAGCCTCGCCGACGCCCGGACCTTGGTGTGCGGCTATGAGGATAATTACGCTTCGCAGCTGGTGATGCCGCAGATTTTGTTTGGGGCTCTTCCCGCCAAGGGTAGGCTGCCCGTTACGGTATCAGAAACTCTGAAAGCAGGCCAAGGCCTTCCTACTCCGGATTACAAACGCCTGCGCTACGGAACGCCCGAAGCGGCCGGTCTGGACTCGCGGGTGCTGGCCCAGATTGATAACGTAGCACTGGAGTCGGTGGCCTACGCGGCCGCACCGGGCTGCCAGGTTCTGGTGGCCAAAGACGGGATGGTGGTCTTTGATAAGAGCTATGGCTACTGCACGTACGATAAGTCGCAGCCAGTAAACAGCAGCACCCTCTACGACTTGGCGTCGGTGACGAAAGTGGCCGGCACGCTACAGGCTATCATGTACCTGAAAGATCAGGGCAAGCTCAGCCTGGATGAGCGTGTATCGGCCTATTTGCCAGAACTGAAGAGCACAAACAAGCGCGAGATGACTGTGCGGGAAGTGCTCATGCACCAGGCAGGACTTAAGCCTGGCATCACTACTTGGGAGAAGACGGTAACGAAGAATGGCCCGAAGCCTACCTTCTATGCCAGCACTGCCTCCCCCGATTTCCCCCGGGAGGTAACGCCTGAGATGTACAGCCTAAAAACGGCCGATGACTCTGTGTGGGTGTGGGTGCAGCGCTCTAGCTTACTGCCAAAGGTGAAAGGCAAGTACCCCGTAGAGTACAGCGACCTGAGCTTTATTGTACTGAAGCGCGTGGCAGAAAAGCTGCTCCAGCAGCCAATTGACGCTTTCTTGCAGAAGAGCTTCTATCAGCCTCTTGGCTTGGGCACCATGACGTACAACCCACTGGAGAAATTCCCGAAGTCGTGCATTGCCCCTACCGAGAATGATACGTATTACCGCCATACCTTGCTCCAAGGCAACGTGCACGACCAAACGGCCGCTATGCTCGGCGGCGTTGGGGGCCACGCGGGCTTGTTCTCGAATGCCAACGACTTAGCCATTCTCATGCAGATGAACCTGCAGAATGGTCGCTACGGTGGGCAGAAATTCTTCCAGACTCCGGTAGTATCGGAGTTTGCCAACAGCAAAGAGGGCGGCAACCGCCGGGGCCTAGGCTGGGACCGGGGCGACCCATCGAAGCCAGAAGGCCCGACCAGCAACCTCTCGCCGGCCAGCACTTTTGGCCATACGGGCTTCACGGGAACCTGCGTGTGGATGGACCCCGAAAACAAAATCCTCTACATCTTTCTTTCTAACCGAGTGTACCCCGACGCTGGCAACAACAAGCTGCGTCAGTTCAACATCCGCACCCGTATCCACGACGTGATTTACAAGTCGTTGCAGAAAACATGATCTGTTGTCAGACTCTTTTGCTTCTCTGATCTGCCCCGGCGGCAAGGCATCCAAGCGGGATGACTTGCCGCCGGTTTTTTGTGCCGCCTACATTTCTGGGGTAGGTACGTAACCAAAATTTAATGCGGAGCTTCCTTTAGCTGCCGCAACGGTCCGGCTCCGGCTGTGTCCGTTGCACGTTGAGGTTACCCCGTTTCACTTTCTCACTCCCCTCTTCGCCCATACCCGCCGCGGTAGGGCGCTAGCTGAAGCTCCCATGAATATCGGCATTGTCTGTTACCCTACTTTCGGCGGCTCCGGCGTCGTGGCAACTGAACTGGGCAAGGCCCTAGCCCTAAAAGGGCATCGCGTCCATTTTATTACTTACAGCCAACCCGTTCGCCTCGATTTCTTTAACGAGAACCTGTTCTACCACGAGGTATATATTCCCCCGTACCCACTGTTCCAGTTCCCGCCCTATGAGCTGGCGCTGGCCAGCAAAATGGTAGACATTGTGCAGAATGAGAAGCTGGATGTATTGCACGTGCACTACGCCATTCCGCACGCTTCGGCGGCATACATGGCCAAGCAAATCCTCATTACCAAGGGCATTCGGGTGCCCGTTATTACCACCCTGCACGGCACCGATATTACGCTGGTGGGGAAAGACGCCAGCTACGAGCCGGTGGTTACCTTCAGCATCAACCAGTCAGATGGCGTGACGGCGGTTTCGGCGGACCTGCGCCGCGAAACGTACGAGTACTTCGCCATTGAGAAGGATATTGAAGTTATCCCCAACTTTATCAATCTAGAGCGCTTTAAGAAGCAGAATAAGGGGCACTTTAAGGCAGCCATTGCCCCCGATGGGGAAAAGCTGCTGGTACACACCAGCAACTTCCGCTCGGTGAAGCGTGTGGAGGATGTAGTACACATCTTCGACGGAGTGCGCAAGCAAATTCCAGCCAAGCTCCTGCTGGTAGGTGACGGCCCCGACCGGCCCCGCATTGAGAAGATCTGCCGCGACCTAGGCCTCTTGAGCAACGATGTGCGCTTCCTGGGCAAGCTGGAAGCCGTGGAAGAGGTGCTGAGCATTGCCGACTTGTTCCTGATGCCTTCGGAGAAAGAAAGCTTTGGCCTGGCGGCTTTGGAAGCTATGTCGTGCGAGGTGCCAGTTATCAGCACCAACGCCGGTGGCATCCCCGAGCTGAACGTGCACGGAGTAACCGGCATGGTCAGCAACGTAGGTGATGTGGCTGATATGGTAAAAAACTCGCTTTACGTTCTCGATGACGACAACCTGCCTCGGTTCAAGGAAGCCGCCCGCGCCCGCGCGGAGGAGTTTGCAGTCGATAATATCGTTCCTCGCTATGAAGCTTGCTACCAGCGCGCTATCGATGCTCAGTTAGCAACAGTATAGGCACAAGTTGAAGTTATTGTTGAGCCCGGAGGCCCAGCGAGGCTCTCTGGGCTCATTTATTATACTTTATTTGCATCATGGTATTCCGACGGGATACCACTCTATCCGTTTCCGGTGGGTTTGCTGCCGTATTTTACTTGCTTATGAAATTTCTCTCCGTAGCTATTTGCCTACTCACAGTGCCAGTGGCCGCCGCCATGGCCCAAGACAGCGCACCAAGCCTACAGACTCTCGATGAAACCTACGGGTTTCAGGGAGCCCGCTTCGAAACCCCGGTTTCTAGCTACAAGGATATGGTGCTGGCCGAAAAGGCTGGTAAAACGCAATACTACCGGCGCACCGGCGAGCAAAAGAAGCTTGGCAGCGGTGAGGTAGCCGATATCACGTATGGGTTTTATCAAGGCAAGCTTGCCGTGGTAATGCTGAAGACCCACGGTCAGATAAACAGCCAAAGTGTACTGGAAGCCTTGCAGGAGCAGGCTGGCCCCGGCGTGCAAAACAACCGCTTCGCTCAGCGCTACGCCTGGAATGCGAAACGGGTGCACATGAGCTATGACGAAAACGCCATGAGCGGCGACGCCCTCGTTCTCATCACCTGCAAAAAACTCAAGGAGCAGGAAATGAAGCAAGACCTTCGTTCCCGCCCTACTGCCCCCATGGGCAGCCGGTAAGATAGAAGCTGGTCTAACACAGTCATTCCGAGCGAAACGAGGAATCTGGATAGCCTCTCTAGGCAAGTCCCAGATTCCTCGTTTCGCTCGGAATGACTGTGTTAACGGGTGTTAAAACATGGCTACAGCCTCGCGCTTCACAGCCAGCAGGGCCTGTGCCGTGGGGTCGGCTTCATCGGTCATCAGGCTTTCTAAGATGCGCTTAGCTAGCTCGGGGCCACGCGCTTGCTGCGCGTTGGGGAGGCCACGAAACTGGTTATTGATCAGGTTTACCACATTTTCCTGGCCTTGCTTCACGTAGGCCCACGTTTCGGGCTGCATGTATAATTGTTGGCTCAGGTTGTGCTCTACCTCCGCCCGAATTTCCTGGAGTAACAGGCGGTGGTAGTCTACGGCCGAAATGCCGGCGCTGCTCACGCGCACCAGTAAGTTGCTGGGTGTAATACGCTCTAGCAACATTGTCACGCGCTCAAGGGCCTGCAGCCGCAGCGGCAGGGTGGTTTTGCTGGCTTCCATGCGCAGCTCAACCAAGCGGCGTTGCTGCTCTTTTTCGAGAAACTGCTGAAAGAGGAAGTAAATGATGCCAGCTACAATGAGTGCCGGCAGAATAATCTTGAGCAGGTCGAAGAAGTACGCGGTAGAATCCATGAGGGGCTATAGATGTAGAGGAGGCTGGAGAAATCAGAAAGATGCCTAGAAAAATTTCAGTGAGCAATGGCTGGCAACCTATAGTAACGGTAGCTGCCGCAGTATTCATGAATACGCTGAATAGTGGCCTAGGGCTGCACAAATATAGATGGTGAACCGTAGGCCCCTGTTTGTTGTTAAGGTCTCAAACGAAGTACGTACTCCGGTAGTGCCCCGCTCGTCCTCGACGAAGCATGTTGCTACTGCCGCCGTCTTTGTATCTTTGTCGCCTTACTTCTCTAACGACGAACACACTATGGCAACGGCCGTCTCCACGAAACTTGCTCCCATTACCCTCACCTCGCGCGCCTTGGTGGAGGTCCGGAATATTCTCACCGAGAAAAACGTGCCCGCCGAATACGGTCTGCGCGTAGGCGTTCAGGGCGGCGGCTGTTCCGGCCTGAGCTATCTGCTCGGCTTCGATAAAGCCAAAGACCAGGACGAAACCTTCGACCTCGACGGCGTTAAGCTCATCATGGATAAGAAGCACGCCATGTACGTTATGGGCATGGAAGTTGACTTCCAGGATGGCCTGAACGCTCGCGGCTTTGTCTTCAACAATCCCCAAGCTAAGAGCACCTGCGGCTGCGGCTCCTCGTTCTCGGCTTAATCAGCACTTGCATAAAAAACAAACAGGCCTGCCCTATCCGGGGCAGGCCTGTTTGTTTTCCACGGGCCCATTTAGTCACCATACAGGCTGATAGGCCTAGGCTGCCAGAAACATCTCCATGGCCGAGAGCGTTTGGGCGGGGGCACTTAGCTGTGGGCAGTGCCCCGTTACGGGCAACGTTACCAGTAAAGCATCGGGCAAGGCTCCTTCCAAGTACTCACCTACTTCTGGGGGAGCAATGAGATCTTCCTCACACTGCACTACTAAGCAGGGCTGTTGTAAGTTCATAACATCGATCCGGTTATCAGACAAGAACGTGACTCGGGCGAACTGCCGGGCAATGGCGGGGTTAGTCTGGCAAAAGCTATGCGTGAGCTCAGCAGCTAACGAAGGCCGATCTGGGTTACCCATAATAAAGGGGCCAAACGTATCGGCCCACCCTACGTAGTCCGTTTCCATGAACTTTAGCATAGATTCGATATCTGCCCGATCGAATCCGCCATGGTACCCTGCCTGATTAACGTAGCAAGGGGAAGGGCATAGCATCAGTAGTTGTTTGAAGAGGTTAGGCGTAGTGATTGCGGCCAGCATCCCAATCATACTGCCCACGGAGTGCCCAACCAGAATTACGTCATTCAAGTCTAAGTACTCGCAGATTTCAATGAGGTCCTGCGCATAGCCTTGCAGAGAGGCATACTTACTGGGCTCATACGCAGCCGCGGCAGACTGCCCGGCCCCAACGTGGTCGTAGAGCACGAGGGTAAACTGCTCCGGATTGGAAAAGGCCGGGGTGATATAGCGCCATATACTCTGATCACAGCCAAACCCATTCACGAATACCATTGTCTGCGGGCCTTGGCCTAACACGTGCACATTATTCCGTTGTAAAACCTGCATATAATTCCACTGAACATTAAGATCAACCAGCGAAATAGTTACAAATTTTATAACAAAAATTCTAGCGCGTATCAAAACAGGACACCTATACTCCTGCTGCTATCTGGTTTCGCGTATTAGCTCTGTACTCTCTCAATTTGAGAAGTGAACAGTACTACACTTTGGTGGGGCTTAGCAGCTCGATAACAGCCGTAGGGTTTTCTACCTCAATTATCAGTTCATCATATTCGTCGTGTTCAAGCTCGATAATCAGGGCATTTTCAGCGTGGTGCACGTCCCAGAAAATGCGTTTGTCTTGCTGCAAGAAAGTGCCCGCCGCAATGATGCCCGGAATGTGTGTGCCGGGAGCTCGAAAGCCTTTCCACCACCCTTTCAGAACCTCTGGGTCTTGGCGGATGCTCTTGATGTGGCCTAGCGGAATCTGCAGTTGATTTTTGAACGCCCAAAGCTTGTGCAAGCCCTTTACTTGGAACAAGACGTTGTCGCCGTCCTTGGCTACTTCGACCATGATACTTTGTTGTATTGAAGCGATAAAAGATATTGGCGGTAAGT
The DNA here is from genome assembly GCF_004745865.1 of Hymenobacter wooponensis. Classification (GTDB taxonomy): domain Bacteria; phylum Bacteroidota; class Bacteroidia; order Cytophagales; family Hymenobacteraceae; genus Hymenobacter; species Hymenobacter wooponensis. The sequence continues at coordinate 951,571 of NZ_SRKZ01000001.1, forward strand.
TAGTGTTTCGGCCCGATCAGCTAGCATCTCTTGTGGCTGCTGAATATGCAGAAGCTCGAAATGCTACTTCCACTCTTCTTTCTTCCGATGCGTTCCTTCTTACCCCTAGGCCTCTTGCTGACAGCAGTAGGCGCGCAAGCCCAAACGTTTACTCCCACTGAAATAGCCCGCTGGCAGCAGCAAGCCAAGCAGGTCATCATTACCCGCGACAACTGGGGTGTGCCGCACGTGCAGGGCAAAACCGACGCCGACGCGGTATTCGGCCTGCTCTACGCGCAGTGTGAAGACGATTTCCCGCGGGTAGAAACGAACTACCTCGACGCCATTGGGAGGCTGGCGGAAGTAGAAGGCGAATCAGCCATTTACCATGACTTGCGGGCCCGCCTGTTCATGGACAGCACCCAGGCCATCAGCATCTACCAGAAAAGCCCGGCTTGGATGAAGCAGTTGCTGAATGCCTTCGCGGATGGCACCAACTACTACCTCTACTCCCACCCCACCGTGAAGCCCCGGTTGCTGCGCCGCTTTCAGCCCTGGATGCCGCTCATGTTCAGTGAAGGCAGCATTGGCGGCAATATCAGCGTGGTACCCTTGGAGCGGCTAAAGAACTTCTACGCCAACCGTAAGTCTACCTCCTGGCAGCGGCCCGACTTCGAGCAGGCCGAGCGGGAGCCGGTGGGCTCCAACGGGTTTGCCATTGCCCCGGCCAAAAGTGCCAGCGGCCACGCCCTGCTACTTATTAACCCACACACCTCGTTCTACTTTCGTCCCGAGGTGCAGGTAACCAGCGAGGCCGGCCTGAACACCTACGGCGCCGTGACCTGGGGGCAGTTTTTTGTGTACCAGGGCTTCAACCAAACCTGCGGCTGGATGCACACCTCCAGCCAGGCCGACTCCATGGATGAGTACCTGGAGACCATTGAGAAGAAAGATGGGAAGTACTACTACCGGTATGGCAAGAAGCTGCGCCCGGTGCAGGTGACTACCGTCTCGATTCCTTACCTGCAGGATGGTAAAATGGTGCGAAAAGAGTTTACCACCTACCGCACCCACCACGGCCCTGTGGTAGGCCAGCAGAGCGACAATAAGTGGGTGACCGTGCGTATGATGGATACGCCGCTGGAAGCCCTGGAGCAGTCGTACTTGCGCACTAAGGCCACCGACTACGCCAGCTTCAAGAAGACCCTTAAGCTCAACGGTAACGCCTCTAATAACACGGTATTTGCCGACAACAAAGGCACCATTGCCTACTGGCACGGCAACTTTATGCCCCGCCGCGACCCGCAGTTTGACTGGAGCCAGCCGGTAGATGGCAGCAACCCCAAAACCGACTGGAAAGGCCTGCATAAGCCCAACGACATAGTGCAGGTGATGAACCCAGCCAGCGGCTTCATTCAGAACTGCAATTCTACTCCTTACACCGTATCGGGGCCTAGCAGCCCTAGCAAAGCCAAGTACCCCACCTACATGGCCCCCGATGCGGAGAACTACCGCGGCATCAACGCTGTGCGTGTGCTCAGCCGCAAACCCATGTTCACGCTTGATACGCTGATTGCCGCCGCTAAAGACCCTTACTTGGCAGGTTTTGAGGAGCTGATTCCAGCGCTAGGCAAGGACTTCCAAAGCGTGACCGATGGCCCCAACCCGCCACAGGGGGAGTTGCTAGAAGCTATGAAGCAACTGCAGGCCTGGGATAAGCGCTACAGCAAAACCTCGGTAGCCCAGACACTGGCTACGTATTGGGGAGAGCGAATATTGCGCCTGAGCCGTCCCCGGGTGCCCGCCAACCAGGTGCTGGACTACATCAGCCTTGTCAAGTTCACCATCGCCAATACCACACCTCAGGAGAAGGTAGCGGCCCTGCAGGAAACCCTCGATGAGCTTACCCGCGACTTCGGCACCTGGCAAAAGCCTTGGGGCGATGTGAATCGCTTCCAGCGCCTCACCGGCAACATCCAGGAAACCTACGATGACCAGAAGCCCAGCCTGCCGGTAGCCTTCACCTCCTCTGCCTGGGGCTCGTTGGCCGCCTTTGGCTCCCGCTCCTACCCTGGCACCAAGAAGCGCTACGGCAGCGTAGGGAACAGCTTTATTGCAGTGGTGGAGTTTGGCCCACGGGTTAAAGCCCGCTCCGTACTAGCCGGCGGTAACAGCAACCAGCCCTCTTCTCCGCACTTCACCGACCAAGCAGGCCTATATGCCGAGGAAAACTTTAAGGATGTGCTCTTCTACCCCGAAGACGTGAAGCAGCATGCCGAGCGAACGTACTCGCCGGGGCAATAGTGGCCTAGGGTCAATAGAAGCAAGAAGCCCCAGCCATACGGCTGGGGCTTCTTGCTTTACCGGCTGCTCCAAACAGGGCTATACAACTGGCTTTTTTATTTTTTCAACACCCTATAGCTATAGGCAGGCAAGGTCATCCGGTTGCTTAGCGTTACGGAGCCGCCTTGCAGCGCATCCGTCCAGGTAGCATTCGCTAGTGCGGGAGGCACGTTGTATTGGGTGGCGCTGTTGCGCACATTTACCAGTACTAACACCTGCTCATTGCCAGCAGTTTTGGTGAATGCGCACACATCGGGGGCGTTATAATCGGTGGTGGTGCCGTGCTGCAGAGCGGGGCTTTTGGCCCTGATGGCCAGCAATTGCTTGTAGGCCTTCGTCACGCCGGGCTTCGCGCCCCAATTGATTTTCACGGAAGTAAATGGAAACGGAATAGCTGTGGTCATGCCTGCTTCCTGCCCGTTGTAAATCATCGGCACGCCTTTGTAGAGAGAGGCAATAACGAAGGCGGACATAGCCCCAGCCTCGCCGCCGAACAAGTATTCAGGAGTACCGTCGGAGCCGTTGACGTCGTGGTTGGTGGTAAAGCGCACCACTTGCTGAGTACCGTCGGCGCCTACGTATTCTTTGTTGTTGAGCCCATTGAAGGAGGACACGGGCTTGCCGCGGCGGTATACATCCCAGAACCCACCGTAAAACTCTGAGCCGAAGTTATAGTCAAAGCCGGCGGAGAAGTTGGCGTTGCGGGCACCTTCGGCCAGTAACAGCAGCTTGTGCGTTTTGATGTTGCGCAGAGAATCTACCGTCTGCTTCCAAAAGCCAACCGGCGGTCCATCGGCGTAATCGAACCGGAATCCATCCACGTTGGCCGTGTACACCCACGACTTGATAGCGTCAATCATGGCTAGGCGCATGGGGGGGCTGGCAAAATCCAGTTGGGCCACATCCGTGTAGTTCGTATTGGGCGGGCTCTGAATAGCGCCGGCAGCATTACGCAAGTACCAATCGGGGTGCTGGGTAATCCAGGCGTTGTCCCAGCTGGTGTGGTTGGCTACCCAATCCAGCATTACGCTCAGGCCCCGACTGTGCGCCCCGTCTACTAAAGCTCTTAGGTCGGTGAGGGTACCAAACTCTGGATTCACGGCCAGATAATCCTTCACGGCGTAGGGCGAGTTGACTCCCTTCACCGTCCCAATCGGGTAGATTGGCATCAGGTACACCACATTCGCGCCCAGCGCTTTAATGGAGTCGAGCCGGGCCGTTACGCCCGCAAAGTTGCCGCCTTGGCTAAAGGCCCGCATGTTTACCTGATAAATCACTGCATCCTCGCGGTTGGGCACGCCGGTAAACGGAGTACCATATTGCGTAGGCCTAGCGGGGGCCGGCGTCGGCGTTGGGTCTACCTGAGGGTCAGACTTGCAGTTAGTGAGCAGCCCAACCGCCAGAACCGCCATCAGGCCTTTTTGAAAAGCACTTTTAAGGAAATACACGTTGTAAGATTAGGTAGAAATGATAGGTAGGAAACGATGTTGTGGCCTAGGGCAGTAGTGTAAGTTACTTAAGCGGCTTAATGCTTACCGCCGCACCACCGCCGGGAGCAAGCTGCAACTTCAGTGTGGTTTTGCTATCTACTTTCTGCTTGCGGATCTGGTAGGCCTGCGGGTTCTTGTCCCAGGAGGCGCCTTTACCGTCGGCGTAGATGGTGGCTTCGTACTTGGTGCCGGGCGTTAGGAAGTCGAGCTTAACGGTTTGGGTGCGGGCGTTTTCGTCGGTGATGGAGCCCAGGTACCACTCCTCCTTGCCTTTAGCTTTGCGGGCGGTGGTAATGTAGTCGCCGGGTTCGGCTAGCAAAATGCGCGTGTCGTCCCAATCCACGGCTACATCCTTGATGAACTGGAAAGCGTCGGGGCGCTGCTCGTAGGCCTCAGGCAAGTCGGCGGCCATTTGCACGGGGCTATACATCGTCACGTAGAGGGCGAGCTGCTTAGCAAGCGTAGTGTGTACCTGCTTGCCCTGGTTGCGCTCGGGGTTCCAGCCTTCCAGCTTGATCTGGAAGATGCCGGGCGTGTAGTCCATGGGGCCGCCCATGAGGCGGGTGAAGGGCAGAATGGTTTCGTGCTCGGGCGGGTTACCGGTGCTCCAGGCGTTGAACTCGTTGCCGCGGGCCGCTTCCGAGGCTAGCCAGTTCGGGTAGGTTCGGTGTAGGCCAGTCGGGCGCACCGACTCGTGCATGTCCACCATGATCTGGTTTTCGCCGGTTTTCTGGGCGGTGCGGTTGTAGTGGTTCACCATCCACTGGCCATCGTGGTGCTCCCCGCGCGGGATGATCCGGCCCACGTAGCCAGTTTTCACGGCGTCGTAGCCATACTGCTTCATGAAGCGGTAGGCAGCATCCTGCCGGCGCTCGTAGTTGGTGACCGAGGAGCTGGTTTCGTGGTGCATCATCAGCTTCACGCCCTTGCTGGCGGCGTAGGCCTGTAGCTCCGGCACGTTGAAATCGGGGTACGGCGTCACGAAGTCGAACACCTCTTCCTTCCAGTTATTGGCCCAGTCTTCCCAGCCCACGTTCCAGCCTTCTACCAACACGCTGGCTAGGCCATGCTTGGCGGCGAAGTCGATGTAGCGCTTCACGTTGGCGGTATTGGCGCCGTGGTGGCCGTTGGATTTCAGCTTGCTCCAGTAGGTGCCGGCCAGCTTGATGTTGCTGGTATCTGCGTAGTTCCAGCTGGCTTTGTTCACGTGCATCTCCCACCACACGCCCACAAACTTCTGGGGCTTAATCCAGTCGGTGGTGGCGAAGGCAGTAGGCTCGTTCAGGTTCAAGATGAGTTTGCTGGCCAGCACTTCGGGTGCTTTGTCGCTGACCACGATGGTGCGCCAGGGCGTGTGCTCGGGCGCCTGCAGGTAGGCAGCCGCGCCAGTGGCGGAGGGCACCAGTTGGCTGCTCAGCCCAAAACTCTTGGTGTCCACGTTCAGCATCATAGCCGGGTAGTTCACCAGCGCCGCCTCGTGAATATTCACGTATAGCCCGTCGTCGGACTTGAGCATGAGTGGCGTTTGGATGCGCTGGGGGGCGGCCTTTAGCTGAATAGGCTCAATGGGCGTGGTATTTACCTCGCTCAGGCGCGTGGTGCTGTAGGCGTATTCATTAGAGTCATAGTCGCCCGGAATCCAGAAAGCTTTGTGGTTGGCGGGCAGGTTGAACTCGGTTTTCTCCTCCTGCACCACGAAGTAGGTCAGGCCGGGCTGCTGGGGAAACTCGTAGCGGAAGCCTAGGCCATCGTCGTAGAGGCGGAAGCGCACCACCAGGCGGCGGCCGTTGTTGGCAGGTTGCTGCAGCGTTACGGCCAGTTCCTTATAGCGGTTCCGAATCTGCTTCACCTCACCCCACACGGGCACCCAGGTATCGTCGTGCTGACTGGAATCGATTTTCGCAATGGTCAGGCCCTTGTCAAGTGCCGGCTGGCCCTGCAGCAACATGCCGAGGCGGCTGGGCTTCAGTACTGGCCTAGCGCCAAAGCGGAGCTGGTAGGTTGGCTCGCCGCTGGGGCTGAGTTGGAAGCTGAGGGTGAGCTTGTTGCTAGGTGAGTGAACGGTTTGCGCCTGGGCACCAACACCCAGTAAACCAGCCAACAGCAGAAAAGAAAGTTGTTTCATAAACGGGGCAGGAATGAATAAGGAAAGATACGCTGCCACTTTCCACGCCTGCTAGGCCAGTGTTGCCCGCTACTAGTTTTGTATTACCCAATGCCGAGCCCCTATTTCGCCTTCTTATACAGCGTTTCAAACGCTTTGTATACCGCCCTGTGCAGAATAGTAGCATGCGTTTCCTCGGGCAATGGGACGTACTCTATGCGGCTCACTCTGGCGGGAGTAGCACGTAGGGTCGCAACCATAGTCTCCGTGGCTTTCTTCATTTCAGGGCCTTCGTTACCGAGGGCTACGAACACGTTGGCGGGCGCGGCCTTGGAGGATTGCTTGAGCAACCCGGGAGCCTGCGCTACCAGCGATTCATCGTCCCACCACAAGCTGGGGCTGGCAATGATGTACGTATTGAACAGCGTGGGCTTTTTCAGTAGCACTTCCATCGCAAACAACCCGCCCAACGACTGGCCTATGATGGTCTTTTGCCCATTGGTGCGGTAGGTTTTCTCCACGTAGGGCTGCAAATCCTGCTCAATAAAGCGCATAAAGGCCGCCGACTTACCGGTAGTTGGATAGTCCTTTAGATCCTTTGCATTGTGGGTTGGAAAGGTAAAGTCGCGCCGTCTATCCACGGTTGCAATGCCGACTACGATGGACTTCGGCAGCACATCAATCCAAGGAAAAGTCAGGTACTGCACTAGGCCTACAATGTGAATGAAGTCTTCATCGGCAGAGCCATCCAGCAGGTAAATCACGGGGTACTTCACTTTCGGATCGGCATCATACCCCTCCGGCAGATAGATATTGAGCACCCGCTCTTCGTTTAGCTGCACCGATTTAATACGGTCGATGTGGCCTAGCACGAAGGGCTCGCGCTTCGGCGGCTGACTTTGCGCGTGAGCTGATGGTGCTGTGAGAAGTAGCAAGAGCAGCACGCTATAGCTCAGAGCTGATTTGCAGAGGTTGGATAAAAGCATGCGGCTAAGCTAGTGCAGAAACAATTCTGAACGTCATGTATCAACTAGTTCCCCATGATGTTCTGTTACTATCCCCTATCTCACAAACCACTTCAAAATTCCAACCGTCGCCCCTGCTCCGGAAAGACCAATTTCACTTGAAGCTTATTCTCCTCAGTGAGCTGCTTGTTGATGAGGGCCTCGTTGCCGGGGGAGGGCTTGAGGTGAGTGATGACAACGGGCAGCCCGCGCAACGCGGCCGGACCGGCCAACTGGCCTAGCGCCTCTAGTTCCTGCATCAATAGGGCCGGCGTAAGGTGGCCGAACAGCTGCTTCTCCGGCTGGGAGTTGGGGTAGGAAGCTTCGATGAAAATGGCCTTTAGCTGTCGCGCTTTAAGCAGCGGCTGCACGGCCTGCCACACCGTGCGCAGGTTCTGGCTTTGCTCCACGGCATCGGCGCCAGTATCGCCGAGATAGAGCAGATAGCTGCTGCCGCTGCGCACCAGGAAAGCCGCGCTTTGGTAGGGCTTGCCGTGGCTGAGCGCAAACGCCTGCACCTGGAGGGGCGTGTTTTCGATCGTTGTTTCTTGTTGGGGCACCAGCTCCCGCAGCTGGTATTTCTTCAGAGCTGGCGGGTTGCCACCATCGCCGAAGTTCGGCCAGGCCCGCCAGTTGAAGTAATCGTTTTGAATAGTGGTGAGGCAACTCTGAAGGCCATATATGCTTTTCGGCGTATCATCGGGGGCATTGAGGAGCAGACCAGCCACATGATCGAGGTGAGCGTGGGAAATCAGGTAGGCCTTAATCTGATTGCGTACTACCTCCCCAGCGGGCCCTGAAAATACTTTGTTGCTGATGGCCTTTTCGACGCCGCTGTACACGGTTCCCGCATCGAGGCAAACATAGGAACTGCTAGCCGCTGGAGCTACCAGATAGGCCGAGAGGTTGCTTTCCTGTAGGCCACCTTTCACGCCCAGCGGCACGACGGTAAAGCTGGGCTGGGCGACGGCGGGTAAGGCAAGCAGCCACACCCAACACAACATGAGCACCCTTTTAACTACTACTTGCTTCATCTAGGATACTATTACCTCATCGGAATTAAGCCGGCTGTATAGTAAGCACCAGCCGATCTGGCGCTACCATAGAATCCTGTCGTTCACATTTCCACTTAGAACCTTGCTGCAACCCCTGGATTGTGCTTCCATCGGTAATCACGTCTCCTTTGTTATACGTGTAGTACGCATAACTCCAAAGCAGCGACCCTACCGCTGATGGGTCCAGATCAGTAAAACGAATCTGAAAATCGGGAAGGCCTAGCAGGTGCATTCCAACGGTATCCATCACAGTCTCACCTGCTGAACCATTGCTGACATTGAACAACCGCACGTTTACTAAACTGTGCAGTGTACTCCTACCATTGGCTTCCCAAGAATCCATCAAATCGTTAGGTGCAATGAGTTTCTGTGCCCCAACTGAGTGAATAGCCTGCGGCCGTGTTGCTTTGGTTACGGCTACGAGGAACTGCATGAATAACTCAAGCCTGGATTTATAATCCAGTTGCCGAGTCATAAAATCAGAAAGTAGTACCTCGTAGCGGCAGGCAGCAGCAGTTTCAGCAGCTTCTTCCCAATGCCAGTTTTGCTGCAGTGCTTCTTCAGGCATTTTTACACCCGCCTTGTCTTTATCAGGAAAGAATATGGTGCATTGGGCGGCCACTTCTCCATCCGTAAAAGAAACCTTCGTGTTGGGAAAGAAGAACAACATCGATCCATCTAGATCTGGACTGTCTACGCTTTGAAAGGATTTTTTAAGCTCTGTTACTATGGCCTGCTTGTCGAACACAGGCGCCTCCGCAAATAGCAACTTAGCCGTGAGCATTTGTGGAAAGTTGGCGTCTTGCGGCTCTGGCTCTGAACGCTGGCCTTTCGCTTTCAAAAAATCGAAGATTCCCATCTCTATTCTGTGTTAGTCGTATTTATTCGCCCTTAATCAGCTAGCCTCTTTTTGCCTTTCCACTCTCCTACCGTCATTTCAAATCGGGCTTCCCCGCTCTTGGTCCGGCCGGTATCCTGCCAGCCTTGGCGGCGGTAGAATTCTTCGGCGTGGGTACCGGGGGCGGTACTGAGCCAGATGGTTTCGGAGGTTTGATCGAAATACCAGTCGAGCATCAGATCATGCAGCCGTTTGCCGATACCCTGCCCGGCAAACTCAGGGTGCACGAAAAGCGCCCAGATGCTGTGGCCTAGCACATCGGCAATGGCAAAGCCTACGATAGTGCCATTCACTTCGCATACCCAACCTTTGCCGCGCTGGGTAAGGTAGTTGATGTAGTCTTGTTCCGTTACCTTATTAGGGTTAGACAATCGGTTTTCCTGCACCGAGAGCCTCACTATGCTGAGCTGCGGAATATCTGCTACCTGTGCCTCGCGGAATAGCATGAGAAGTGCGTTCATACGACGTTGTTGCAGCTTGCCAGCTACTGAAAACGGCTGAAATTATCTATTTCCGCGGCAATCCGTTGAGGTAGTAGAGTGACTTAGGCCATTGAGCCGGGTTTACTACCTCATCTATGCAGCAAGCCCCACCCGAACTTCATTTCCAGCGCGAGCACCTTCTGCAGCAGCTTAGCACGCAACCCCTCTGGGATCTTCTCGTGATTGGCGGTGGCGCCACTGGCCTAGGCATAGCCCTCGACGGCGCTAGCCGAGGGTACACAACGCTACTGCTAGAGCAGGTAGACTACGCCAAGGGTACCAGCAGCCGCAGCACCAAGCTGGTACACGGAGGCGTCCGCTACCTCGCCCAAGGCGACGTAGGACTAGTGCGCGAGGCGTTGTATGAGCGGGGCCTGCTCCTAAAGAATGCGCCCCACCTCGTCAAGAACCAGGACTTTATCATTCCGAACTACGACTGGTGGGGTGGCCCATTCTACACCATCGGGCTTAAGATGTACGATCTGCTGGCCGGCGAACTGAGCCTGGGAGCCTCGGTGCACCTGAGCAAGGAAGAAACTCTGCAGCGCCTAAGTAATATCAAAGCCCAAGGCCTGCGCGGCGGCGTGCTCTACCACGATGGGCAGTTTGATGATGCCCGCCTGGCTATCAACCTGGCGCAAACAGCCATTGAGCAGGGTGCAGTATTGCTTAACCACTTCGGGGTGCACGGGCTAGTGAAAGACGCACTAGGCCAGGTTACGGGCGTAACAGCTACCGACGAAGAAACCGGTGCTACGTACGAGCTGCGAGCAAAAGCCGTGGTTAATGCCACTGGCATTTTTGTAGATGACATCCTGCAGATGGATCAGCCGGGTGCCCGCAAGCTGGTGCGGCCCAGCCAGGGCGTGCATATAGTGGTGGAGAAGTCGTTTCTGCCCGGCGACGATGCGCTGATGATTCCTAAGACCGAAGATGGTCGGGTGTTGTTTGCAGTACCGTGGCACGGCCGCGTGGTATTGGGCACCACGGATACTCCACTCAACGAACACAGCCCGGAGCCCCAAGCTCTGGAGGAAGAAATCGAGTTCATTCTGCGCACCACGGCCCAATACCTCACCCGCGCCCCCCAACGCAGCGACGCGCTCAGCATCTTCGCAGGTCTGCGGCCTCTGGCGGCACCACAAGGCGGCTCTGAGAAGACCAAGGAGATTTCGCGCAGCCACAAAATCCTCGTTTCAGAAGCTGGTCTTATTACCATCACGGGCGGTAAATGGACGACCTACCGCCGCATGGCCCAGGATACGGTAGATCGGGCTATTGCCCTCAGTAAGCTGCCCCTCGCCCCCAGCCCAACCGCCCACCTGCCCATCCACGGCGCCCAGCCCACCCCCGACCACAGCAGCCATCTCTACGTGTACGGCTCTGACCTACCAGCCCTGCAGCAACTCATAACCGAGCGCCCCGAGCTAGGCCAGAAGCTGGATAAAACCCTAGAATTCCTGCAAGCTGAAGTAGTATGGGCTGCCCGCCACGAAATGGCCCGCACCGTGGAAGACGTACTAGCCCGGCGCGTGCGCGTGCTGTTCCTAGATGCCCGCGCCGCTCTGCGTATGGCTCCAACAGTAGCCGCGTTGTTAGCCCAGGAACTCGGTAAAGACCAGCAGTGGCAACAGCAGCAAATAGATGCGTTTACCGCGGTGGCTCAACATTATATCTTGAAAGATAAACCGGCAGGCAAGCTAGGACTGGCCTAGCTCGATTACTCTTGAACGTCATGCTTCAGACGTGCGGACGATGTAGAGACACATACTTGTGTCTCGGCGCGTGCTGATGTTGTTTAGCTAGCGTCGTTCTAGGCCAGTAGTTCCAGCGTTATCGTTCAACGACGAGACACAAGTATGTGTCTCTACATAGTCAGTATGCGAGATGTCTCGACAAGCTCGAGATGACGGCTACTGTTAACAATTTCTCCACCTCTACCCCATTTCCTAATGCCGCAATACATCCTTGCTCTCGACCAAGGTACGACCAGTTCCCGCGCTATTCTGTTCGATAAGAAAGGCCGCATCGTGGCGCAGGCGCAGAAGGAGTTCACCCAACTATTTCCCAAGCCGGGCTGGGTAGAGCACGACCCACTGGAAATCTGGTCGACGCAGGCGGGCGTGGCGGCGGAGGCGACGGTGAAGGCCGGCAAGAATGGCAAGAGCATTGCCGCCATCGGCATTACCAACCAGCGCGAGACGGTTGTAGTCTGGAATCGCAAAACCGGCAAGCCCCTCTACAACGCCATTGTGTGGCAAGACCGCCGCACTGCCGAGTATTGCGACCAGCTGCGCGCCGAAGGCCGCGAAGAACTGATCAGAAGCAAGACTGGCCTACTACTGGATGCGTACTTCTCGGCCAGTAAAGTGAAGTGGATCTTGGATAATGTGCGCGGAGCCCGCAAAAAGGCTGCGGCTGGTGAGTTGGCGTTTGGCACCGTGGATAGCTGGCTGATCTGGAACTTCACCCAAGGCGAGCTGCACGTCACGGATGTTACCAATGCCTCCCGCACCATGCTCTTCAACATTCATACGCTGCAGTGGGACGAGGGGCTGCTAGGCCTGTTCGATATTCCGCGGAGCATGCTGCCCGAGGTGCGGCAGTCGAGCGAGGTATACGGCGAAACCAAAACCACCGTCTTCGCCTCCAAAATCCCGATTGCGGGCATTGCCGGCGACCAGCAGGCGGCCTTGTTTGGGCAGCTGTGTACGCACCCCGGCATGGTCAAAAACACTTACGGCACCGGCTGCTTCATGCTGATGAACACCGGCTCAACGCCCAAAGCCTCGCACAACAACCTCCTGACTACGGTGGCCTGGCAACGCAACGGGCAGGTAGAGTATGCCCTGGAGGGTAGCATTTTCATGGCGGGGGCCGTGGTGCAGTGGCTGCGTGATAACCTCGGCATCATTAAAACCTCAGCGGAGGTAGAACAGCTGGCTAAGCAGGTCAGCAGCACGGAAGGGGTGTACTTCGTGCCGGCCTTTGCTGGGTTGGGAGCTCCCTACTGGGACCCCTATGCCCGAGCCACCATCTTTGGGATGAGCCGGGCCACCACGGCGGCGCACATAGCGCGGGCCGCCGTGGAGTCAATCGCCTTTCAAACCATGGACGTGCTCAATGCCATGAAAGCCGACTCTGGCCTGCCCATTGCGGAGCTGCGCGTAGACGGGGGTGCCTCGGCTAATAACCTGCTCATGCAGTTTCAGGCCGATGTGCTCAATACGAAAGTTACTCGCCCGCGCATGACCGAAACTACGGCGCTGGGCGCTGCTTACTTGGCCGGCTTAGCGGTGGGCTACTGGGAAAGTGTGGAGGGGCTGCAGGCCCTAGGCCAGTCCGACACCTCGTTTAGCCCCAAAGCCACCCAGCCTGGCGTTCAAGCCAGGATTGAGAGCTGGCACCGGGCGGTGCAGGCGTTACGGGTGTGGTCTCAAGCGCCACCCGCCACTGCTGAGCCTTCTACGCCCTAATAAACGCAAGTGGGCACTGCCAATCTCATTGACAGTGCCCAGCAAATAGCTCAGAAAGACCGCCCTACGGACGCGTTATTTGATGAAGCGTTGCGTGAGCTGCTGCTTATCAGTGGTAGTAAGCGTAATTTGATACACCCCCTTCTTGAGCGCCGATACGTCAATGCTTTCCGACTGCAGCTGACCGCTGCTGACGGTCCGCCCAACGGCATCTACAATCTGGTAGTGGCTGCCCGCTACTTGCGCGTTAGTTTGAATGCGCAGGTTGCCATTTTCCACGGGGTTTGGGTACACCTGTAGGCCAGTAGCCCGCTGGTTAGCCGACTCTGTGCTCACCACCGATGCCGTTTGGGTGGCAGTCAGGGCAGTAGTAGCGGCCTTGATAATCCGAATCCAGTTTAGGTTCCAGCCGCCGGTTTGGGCAAACACCCCGAAGTTGTAGGTGCCGGCATTCACATTTACCGTCTTGGAAACGGTAGTCCAGTTTTGCCAGCCGCCGGTGGCGGGAATGGCCGTATTGCCGAGCTGAATGGCGCCCGCGTTCAAATCCGACGACAGGGTGCCGCCGCTGGGGCTAGCCACGCGGTACTCTATGGTATAAGCGCCCGAGGTGGGGAAATTGATGTTGCTGTAGGCCATCCAGTCGCCGGCATCAACGTAGGCCACGTTCTGGCCGCCGCCCGTGTCAGAGCAGGCTTCGGTTTGCACGCCGTTCATGGAGCTGTACGACTCGGCCTGAATGGTGGTGGACGAGGTAGTAGGAGGTGGCGTAGAGGTCAGCTGGTACACCCGCACGTAATCGACGTACATGGTAGCAGGCAGCTTGCTTTCATCCACGGTCTGGCCAGGCCAGTTGCCAGCAACAGCCAGGTTCAGCAGCAGGAAAAAGGGGCGCTGGAACTCCTCGGTGCTACCCGTGCCGTTGGCAATGCTGATTTCATGGTACTTGGTGCCATCCACAAACCACTTGATGGCGTTGGCATCCCACTCAATGGAATACACGTGGTAGTCTTGGGGCGTGGTGATGATGTTGCCGCCGTACTCAGCATGGCCGTTGCTGTCCCAGTGCACGGTGCCGTACACCTTGTTTTCAGCGTTGATGTGCTCCATCACGTCAATCTCGCCGCAGGCCGGCCAGCTTACAGTGTTAATGTTGGAGCCCAGCATCCAGAAGGCGGGCCACAGCCCCTGGCCTAGCGGGAGCTTCATACGGGCCTCAATTTTGCCGTATTTAAACTCCTTTAGGCCCTGCGTTTTCATGCGGGAGGAAGTGTAGGGCATGCCGCCCACATTTTCCTTCTTGGCCGTAATCTGCAGAATACCATTTACCACAGTAGCGTTGGCGCGCTGGTAGTACTGCTTCTCATTGTTGCCCCAGCCGCCTCCGCCGGTTTCAAATACCCAGCTGGAACTGATGCCTGTGTTAAACTCATCGGCCCATACCTGCTGATAGGTTTGGGCGTCGGCCTTGTGGTGGCCTAGCAGTGCCAGGGCGGCTGCGCCCAGCGTAGTTAGTAAGAACTTTTTCATGGTGTTTTGGTGGGTATTGGTGGAAAGAACTAGAGCGGGGCAAAGCAATAGGCAAGGGCAGAAACGACAACGGCCACCCCTGGGGGCAGCCGCTTTTCGCTTCATTAGTCCATACCACAACTACTCTCGGATGAGCCTCCTCAATCAAAACTGAAATACGGCGGAGCAGTAGAAGTAGAGTTCGGACGATAGGCAGACGAAAGGCGGTTAGAATACCCTAACATACGCACTTTGTTGCCCTGAGTCTAGTTGCAAAACCCTTGTAAATGCCTGCAAACGACTTTTTCAGCTACTGCCAATACACTTAGCACACACGTAACCCTAAGCTTAATCAGGCAATCAGCTTTGCTCACTAGCCTGAAAGCTTAGAGGTAGCAACGGTTAAAAAACACTGAAAAAAGTTATGCCTTACTGGTTATTTCCTATGATATATAGGCAACCGGCTACCTAAGCTCAACCGTTTTTTAGTCGAAGCTGAAGGGATACTGAATTGCCGTGAGGTCTTGCCGGAGCTGTTCCCAGTCAGGTACGTGTTTGGTTATAGCCAGCACCAATTCACGGCTGAGCGTTTCGCCGGCATATACCTGCCGGACGGCCTCCAGGGAGATGCCGCTTTCCGGTAGGGTTTCTGGCTCATAATACTCCTGGGCCCAGGCTATATAAGTTTGCGGGTCGCCGTCGAAAATGCCCAGCATCTCATCGGAGCCGTCTTCGTCGGTGGTAAGCTCGCCAGTTTGCCACTCGCCTTGCTCATTCGTCCAGAGGCAGAAGGTGGTGCCGATGGAGTTCACCGGCTCCCCAAAGATGAACTCATGGTAGATAGCCGGTAACCCACGGGTTACGTCCTCTATCACTGGCTCATCGAACCCTTCGCCGTACCCGTTAATCACGCAGCCATCGGGGCGGAAGAGCACCAGCATTTGGTCGCCTTCTCCATCGTTCATTTCAAACGACTCTTCCCCCTCCCCCCATTCTGGGTTGTATGAGTAATAGCGGTATTCCCATTCCGGCGAAACAATAGCATCGAGAGCGGCTACGGCCTTGGCAATGCGCTGCAAGGTCTCTCTATCTGGAAGGTCGGCGTAATTCTGCGTCGAAAGCATGGTGATGAAGATTGGTAAGGGATACTTTCTACGCCTAGGCCACTTGAATTGGTACAGTGGCGTATGGTGCTACTCTGGGTGCTACCTAAAAAGGCTTGCTGTTATTCCGAGCATGTGGCGCATCAAGCCAGGGACGAGGAACCTGCGGAGTGGCCTAGAAGCCCCGCCAGCTTACTCCTTCGTCGGAATAACAGTAACTCCGTCTCGCTCTTTAACTACTGCTAATACGTCCGGGTCATGTCCTGGGGCACTGCCAGCACGAAATCAGCCTTTTGCTCATTCTCTTTGTCCAGCTTCCCTAGTTGCTCCTGCAGCACGGTGCTGATGGTGAGTACGCGAAGCTTCGGATTGATTTGGCGCAAGTAGGCTAGAATACCATCGTGGTTATCGGAGTGGTAGCTGCCGTTGAGGTGGAGCAGGAGATGCCCTTCCGGACGGCCCTGGTTTAGGAAGTGAGCCATGGTGGCATCTTTAAGGGCCTGGGCCTGAATGATGTTCTGGACGCCTGCGGCGTGGGCAGCATCACCCCCAAACATTTTCGCCATGTTCTTATAACCGGGTAGCTCATAGTCAACGGTGAGGGGCAACGGCATCAACCAAGCCTTTTCTTCCGCGGGTAAGTCATTTAACGCCGTGAGGCTGCCCTTTGCCACCTGCGTGGCGTAGCGGCGCGGCACGTTGGTGCCTATCACTCGGAACTTCTGCTGTTTGGCCAGCTGCACCAGGGGCTTATAGTCGGTGGTGTAGTTAGGCCAGGGGCGGCTCTGCTCCTCAAACTCCTTATCGGTTAACTCGCCGGTGGTGTATTGGTCTACCAGCGGCTGCACGTCGCGCTCAAACATCTCTAGGCCTAGTACCACCTGCCCCTGCTTCAGGCGCAGCAAATCTTTGGTGAGCTGCAGCTCCAGCCAATGGGCAATGGGGTCATTGTGCTGCTCGCCAAAGAACACCACATCGGCCGCGGCCAGCTCCTTCAGCATCTTGTCGTAGGCCACCGCTTTGCCGGCGGCCGTGAACAGGCGGTAGGCAGGTTTATCATCCTTCATCGTAAAGCTGAGCAGCAGGGAAAGCAACGGGAGCAGCAGGAATTTTCTGATCATCTGGCAAAAAGCAAAGCATACCGGCCTTGTAAACCGGCGGCGAAAGGTAGCACAAAGCCCTGGCGGCTGCAGTACAACAGCTACCAGGGCTTTCTGCGTTCAGTACTCAATCAGTCGGATACTGGCCTAGCCTTTATAGAAAAGCCACTTCGAGAGCTCCCCATACGTTACTTTCTTGCCGTACATCAGAATACCCACGCGGTAGATGCGGCCGGCCAGCCAAATGGTACCCAAGAACCCGGCAATCAGCAAGAGCATCGACAGGCCTAGCTGCCACATGGGCACTCCCCCGAAGGGCAAGCGCATCATCATGGCAATGGGCGAGGTAAACGGAATCATCGACATCCAGAATGCTACCTGTCCGTTGGGGTTGGTGGTGAGGGTAGCCTGGGCCACCACGAAAGTGAGGACAAGGGGCATGGTCACGGGCATCATGAACTGCTGAGTATCCGTTTCGCTATCCACGGCCGAGCCGATGGCCCCGAACAAGGCACCGTAGAACAGGTAGCCGCCCAGGAAGTAGAACAGGAAACAGCCGGCAATCAACCCGAAGTTAAGGTCAGCTTCTTTGAATGCCTTCACAATTTCGTTGCCCTCCGATTTGGTGCTTTTGGCTTGCACCGTGGCAGTGGCACCAGCAGCGGCATTCACCCGCTCCACGCGATTCTGCACAATTTTGTCGGGGCTGACAGAGCCTGCAATGGCAGAAGTGATGCCAAACGACAGAACAACCCATAAGGCTAGTTGCGTGAATCCTACTCCGGCAATGCCCAGCACTTTACCCATCATCAGCTGGAAGGGTTTAACTGAAGAAATAACCACTTCCACAATGCGGTTGGTCTTCTCCTCCATCACCCCGCGCATAATCTGAATGCCGTAGATGAAGATGAACATGTAAATCAGGAAACCGCATGCGTAGGCCACTCCGGTGCTTACACCAGTGCTGGAGCTCCGCTCTCCATCTTCACTCAAACTAATGGTTTTCAGGCTCACGTCGGCCTTCATAGTCTTCAGCACGGCTTGGTCGAGGCCGGCGTTTTTAAGGCGCTGGGCCTCTACTGCATTTTCAACGGAACGCTCAATATCCCGTTGCAATGACATGCCCAGGCCCTTGCGCGAGAATACCTGAAACCCATCGGGCTTAGCTATATCCAGCTTAGGCACGTACAGCAGGGCGTCGTACTTAGCTTTGTTGAACTCAGCCTTAGCAGTAGGCAAGTCCGCCGACACACGCTTAAACGTGATATCGTTCTGGGCTTCGGGCAGCTTGTCGGCGAACAACCCACCGGCGTCGGCCACGGCCACCACCTTGTCCTTGTCCGACAGGGTAGCGATGAGCACGGGCACGGCAAAAATGCCGGCCGTGAGCAGCGGCCCCAGCAACGACATAATCAGAAAGCTCTTTTTGCGCACCCGGGTCAGGTACTCGCGCTGCGCAATCAACCAAATTTTAGACATGGTAAAGGATAGTTTCAGATGCAGAAGGAAAAGTGGCTCGCGCTAGGCCAGGGCGGTATCGGTTTCGGGCACGTAGTCAGGCTGAGTTTCGCGCACCCGCCGGATAAAGATGTCGTTGATGCTGGGCACTAACTCCCGGAAGGCATGCACCTCCACACTGCCGGCCCCAATGAGGTAGCGCAACAGGTCATTGGGGGTGGTGCCGCCGTGCAAGCGAATAATGTCGTAGAAGTGGCCGTTTTCGCGCTCTTGGTGCTTGAGCACTTCAAAATCGGGGTGCATCACCATCAGGCGGCCCTGGCCTTCTACCTCGTAGGTCTGGGCACGGTAGGCGTCGCGGACCTCGCGTACGGAGCCATCGAGCACCTTGCGGCTGCGGTTGATAAGGGCAATATGGTCGCACATTTCCTCCACCGACTCCATGCGGTGGGTTGAGAAGATGATGCTGGTGCCCCTGCTGCGCATGGCCAGAATCTCGTCCTTGAGCAAGTTGGCGTTGATGGGGTCAAAGCCAGAGAAGGGCTCGTCGAGAATCACCAACTCAGGATCATGCACCACGGTGGCAATAAACTGCACCTTCTGCTGCATGCCTTTGCTTAGATCCTCAATGTTCTTTTCCGACCAAGATTTGATATCGAAGCGCTCCAGCCAGCCCTTGATTTTCTGCCGGGCTTCGTCCTTGCTCAAGCCTTTGAGCTGGGCCAGGTACATGAGCTGCTCCCCTACCTTCATTTTCTTGTAGAGGCCGCGCTCCTCAGGCAGGTAGCCGATGCGCCCAATGTGAGAGGGGTTCAGCCGCTCGCCCCGGAACAATACCTCGCCCGCGTCGGCCCCGGTTATTTGGGTGATGATGCGGATTAGGGAAGTTTTACCGGCGCCGTTGGGGCCCAGCAGCCCGAAAATGGAGCCCTCTGGCACAGACAGGCTCACGCCGTCGAGGGCGGTATGGGCGGCGTACTGCTTGCGCACGTCGCGCACTTCGAGGATAGGTGGTTTCACAGCGGAAAGGCGAATTAGTTGTGTATGTAATATTACAGGAACCCGATAAAGCAGGCATACAAATTCCAACCAACCGGCAGAATACTAGCCTGAACTGTCATAAACCTGGCCTGAACGGCTTTCTCTAGGCCTCTAGCTCGCGTAGGGCTCCTTCCAGTTGGTCGAGGTAGCGGCCGTAGCGGCGCTGCTGCTTGGCCTTGCCCACGGCAAACAGCGCCATTAGCAAAAGCGCAAGCCCAATGCAGCCCAAAACGAACACCGTAACGCTCCGGCCCCAATGTTCGGCTCCAGGACTCAGGTAAGCCAGCAGCTCTGCGTGCGTCTTGTACAAAAACAATACGCACACCACTAGCAGTACCCCAATGCCCATCATCCAACTCGTGCGCAACACTTGACGCAGCTTATGGGAAGTAGTTTTCAGCTGATTGTAGAGGTCAGTGCTGCTGTCTTCCATTTGTCGCACCAGCTGCAGGCGCCGGTACATAGACGCCGCCAGCATTACCAGCAACGCCGCTACTAGTCCCACAAACATGAAGCGTGTTTCGGTAGTGAGGCTCTTCCGGTTGACGATGTTGAGAACGTTGAAAAGATTCAGAAACAGAATAGGAATGCTAAGCTTCATATCCCGCTGAACATTTTGCTTTAGTTGGGCAATAGGTCCGGTGGTGCGTTGGGCTAACATAGCGCGTAAAATCTGTTCAGTGGTTTCGGGAGTAGGTACCGGGTCCGATGGCTGCTCCTGCCAGCGGCGGCGGAAATTATCGAGTTCCATTAGGCAGGTTGGGTTAGCAAGTGGCGAAGCTTGTCTTGCACGCGGTGCATTTTCACGCGCACATTGTTTTGGGTGATACCCAGGATGTCGGCCATTTCTTCGTAGGTGCGCTCTTCCAGGTACAGCAGTACGAAGGCTTTTTCCACATCCGAGAGCCGCTCAATGGCTTGGTACAACTGGCCTAGATCTTCGGCATCGGGGCCCGTGTCGAGCGGCGGGGCCACATCCGGTACGGTATCACCGAAGCGCTCAGCTACTGGCCGGCGAGTGCGCTGGCGCAGGTTGGAAATGGCCACGTTCAGGGCTACGCGGTAGAGCCAGGTGCTGAACTTGGCGCGGGCCTCGTACTGCGGATAAGCCCGCCACAATTGCAGCACAATCTCTTGGTACAGGTCCTGGCGGTCGTCGGGATCAGCGCAGTACATCCGGCAGATGCGCTGCAGCATCGGCTGGTGCGCTTTTACCTGGGACACGAACGGCTCGGCAGAGGATAGCGTTGGCACGGCGAGGAGGAGAGGAAGGCAAAGTACACTCCATATGTCGGCAGTCTAGGCCAGTCATTACAGCCGCGCCAGAAATTATTTTTACTGTTCTGTAGCAACACTTTTTCATTGGCCTAGCGCCAACTAATTTTCCTGGGCCAGCCAACTGTCTCTGCTGGTTGCGCATCTCACTACCAGATGCAGTTACACGTATTCATCCAGCCTATTTTTATGCCCATTTTTTCGCGAGCAGGCCTACTCAGTGGCCTAGGTATGCTGCTAAGTCTGGCAGCTCAGGCGCAAACCCCGGCAGCCCCTAAGGAGGCCCCCGTTTACAAGGCTTCGCTTGACACTGCATTCCAGAAAGGCTCCGGACTTGTCTTATCTAAACTAACAGCCCAGCAGCTCGAAAACCTGACAGCGCTAGGCCAGGTGTGGGGCTTCGTGAAGTACTATCATCCGGTGGTGGCCGCAGGACAAGTTGACTGGGACAAAGAGTTGTTTCGGGTGTTGCCAGCCGCCTTGGCTAGCCGTACTACAGCCGAGCGAAGTGCCTTGTTAGGGCAGTGGATTGCGAAGCTTGGTCCCGCTGCGCCGTGCGCTACCTGCGCCAAACGACCCGCATTACCGGTGCGCCAGGAGCCCGATTTAGTGTGGCTAACAGATAACAGGCTCTACACCGCTGAACTTCAACAGCAACTAGACTACCTAAAACACAACCGGAACCAAGGCTCCCATTACTATGTGGCTGAAGGCAATGTCTTGAGCCCTGGTTTCACGCACGAAGAGGCCTACGCCACGCACACCTACCCCGATGCTGGTTTACGCATTCTGGCCTTGTTCCGCTACTGGAACATGATTCAGTATTTCTTTCCATACAAATATGCCATCGGAGAAAACTGGCAACAGGTGCTACCCGAGTTTCTGCCGCAATTCGTGGAAGCCCCCAATGCGCTCCAGTATCGATTAGTAACTCTACGTTTGTTGGCCCGCATCCACGATGGCCATGCCACCCTCAACCCCGATGCTACACTGGACCAGTACATGGGCGCTTATATTGTGCCGGCTGCGGTCAAGTTCATCGATAGGCAAGCTGTGGTGCTCCGGGTGCGACAGGATGGCCTGTTACCTCGTCCTCCGCTGGAACCCGGCGACATTCTCACGCATATTGATGGGGTATCGGTAGTAGATATCGTGAAGCAACGCCTACCTCTCACGCCTGGCTCCAATGAAGCGGGCCAGTTGCGAATGCTAGCCTCTGACCTACTCCGTGGCAACACCGACCAAACGCAGCTACAACTCTTGCGCGCCGGAAAGCCACTGACGGTGTCGGCCCCACGGTATTTGCTGGATAAGCTGCCCCCGGTGCGCCCTCAGCCCGCTGATAGTGCTTACCGCTTCTTGAAGCCAGATATCGGGTACCTGACGATGGCGAAAACCAAGCAGCAACAACTACCTACCATCTTCCGCACATTCAAGAACACCAAAGGCTTGGTGGTTGACATCCGGAATTATCCCACGGATTTTTCTGCAACGCAGCAGCTGCCGGGCTATTTTCTTACAAAGCCCAAGGCATTCGCGAAGTTTGCCAAATTTGATATCAGCTACCCCGGCCGCTTCCTGCGGTTCTCGAGCAAATTCCTGAAACCAATTGGCACACCATATACGGGCAAGCTGATAGTCCTCGTAGATGAGACCTCTATTAGCTTGGCTGAGTATACGGCAATGGCCTTACGCGCTACTCCACATGCCATTATTCTGGGTAGCCCTACTGCTGGTGCCGATGGAGATGTATCTCGCATTGTACTGCCTGGTAATTTGGTAACCCGCATCAGTGGTACCGGCGTGTATTACCCCGATGGCCGCGAAACCCAACGTATCGGCATTGTCCCCGATGTTCAGCTGCGCCCCACTGTGCAAGGCATCAGAGAAGGCCGTGATGAACTGTTAGAGAAAGCACTTGAACTGATTGATAAGGGCTAGGCCACTCCGCACTAAGGCGTTTGGCTTACAAGCAAATAGCCCGCTTTCCTCTGTTGGAAAGCGGGCTGTTTTTTCTTGAAACGAAATCCGATGAATCCGTCTAGTTCCGTGATTATTGGAAGTACTCCTTCACTTTCTCGAAGAAGCCTTTCTCATTCTTACCGGGGTTCGGAGTGAAGTTCTGGGCATTGCGCAGCTTCTCCAGCAGCTCCCGCTCCTCGCCGGTCACGTTCTTGGGGGTCCAAACGCTGAGGTGAATGAGCTGGTCGCCGCGGCCATAGCCGTTAATGTCTTTGATGCCTTTGCCGCGCAGGCGCAGGATCTTGCCAGGCTGGGTACCGGGCTCCACTTTGATCTTCACCTTGCCTTCGATAGTCGGCACCTCAATGCTCGCGCCTAATGCCGCATCCACGAACGAAATGTACTGCTCGAACATGATGTTGTTGCCATCGCGCTTGAGCAGTTCGTGGGGCTCCTCCTCAATCTGAATGAGCAGGTCGCCGGCCACGCCACCACGCTCGGGGTAGTTGCCCTTGCCGTTCATGGAAAGCTGCATGCCTTCCGCAACCCCGGCCGGGATATTGATCGGAATTACCTCCTCGTGGAGCTGGCGGCCTTCGCCGTTGCAGACATCACACTTGCTGGTTACCACTTTGCCTTCTCCATTACAGGTGGGGCACGTAGCCGTGCTCACCATCTGGCCTAGCATGGTGTTCACCACACGCTTCACCTGACCTTGGCCGTGGCAGGTGCCACAGTCGCGCATGTCGGTGCCGTTTTTGGCGCCTGTACCCGAGCAGGTGTTGCAGGCCACGTAGCGCTTCACCTTAATCTTCTTCTCGACGCCGTTGGCTACCTCCTCCAAATCAAGCTTCAGCTTGATGCGCAGGTTGGAGCCCTTACGTACGCGCCGGCCACCCTGGCCACGACCTCCGCCGCCAAAGAAGCCTTCGAAGCCGCCGCCCCCGAAGATGTCGCCGAACTGCGAGAAGATATCTTCCATGTTCGGGCCACCGCCGTTGCCGCCCATGCCTTGATGGCCGTACTGGTCGTAGCGGGCGCGCTTGTTCTGGTCCGACAATACCTCGTAGGCCTCGGCAGCTTCCTTGAACTTGTCTTCGGCCGTGGGGTCGTCGGGGTTTTTATCGGGGTGAAACTTGATGGCCACCTTGCGGTACGCCTTCTTAATTTCATCGCCCGACGCGTTTTTGGCTACGCCTAGCACCTCATAATAATCTCGCTTCGTTGCCATGGCAATAGAAATGCGCGTCGTTTATGGTTACTGGCCCAGCACCACCTTGGCGTGGCGGATTACCTTGTCGCCGAGGTAGTAGCCCTTCTCAATCTCGTCTACAATCTTGCCTTTCAGGTCTTCCGACGGGGCCGGAATCTGGGTAATGGCTTCGTGCAGCTCGGGGTCGAAAGAACCACCCTTGGCTTCCATTGGGGCCAGGCCCTTCTGGCTCAAGGTTTTCTGGAGCTTATTGGAAATAATATCAATGCTTTCGCGCACGGCGTTAGCATCCTCGGTGTCTTTAGTATGATGGCGGGCCCGGTCAAAATCATCGAGCACGGGCAGCAGGGCCACCATCAACTCCTGATTCGCAGTCTTGAACAAGTCAGCGCGCTCCTTGGTGGTGCGGCGCTTGTAGTTTTCAAACTCGGCGGCCAGGCGCAGGTATTTGTCCTTCAGGGCACTCAACTCGGCATCGGCGCCAGAGCCAGTCGCTTGGGCATCGCCGTCAGTGGCTTCTACTTCCCCAATCTCGGGGGCGTTAGGCTCCTGGGGCAGCTCGCCAGTTACGTGGTCAGCCGTTTGGTTGAATTGAGTTTCTTCGGATTGTGGAGTTTTATCGTCAGCCATTTTCGCTTGAAATCGTCGGAATGGGTTGAATCTTGAGGACATAGGTGGAACCATAGGGCGCAAGGAGTTTGCCAAAGCCACAATGGCTGCCATTGTGGCACGGAAACCACAGATGTTTAGTAGTTAGTTCAGACGTGGTGGCGTAACTGCACCGTTCTGGTAGTTTAGGTCCGACATATCTGCTTCACCATGACCATCAGCCTTACGCGTGACAGTGTAGCCGCCGGCGACGACGCAAACGCACCGCACACTTACCGCTTCATAGTCCCTGACCACACTTCAGTGGCTGAAATACTCCGGCTTATCCTTGCGCAGTCGTACTTAGCTACCATTAGCGGCGGCAAAGCAACGTGGTCGGTAGAATCTGGTAGGCCAGTAGCAGTAGTTGCGCAGCAGTGGACAGAAGCAAAGCTTCTTTGCTGGCAAGCACCTACTCTCACCCACCTGGATTTTGCCGCCAACACGCTCTATCTGCATTTCAATTATCATGCGCAGATAGAGCCCGAAGTCGTGTACCAGGTTTTGTCACGCTTAAAGCTAGCCAGTAGCAGATAATGCCTACTCTGCGTGCAGCGCCTCCCAAATCATATCCTTCAGCTTCTGGATATTTTTGTTGGTAAGGCTAGAGATAAACACCGACGGCAGATCTGTGGGTAGCGTCCCGCGGATTTCGTCCTCTAGCTCCTCATCAAGCATATCAGATTTCGAAATGGCTAGCAGCCGCTTCTTATCCAGCAGTTCTGGGTTAAACTGTTCCAGTTCGCTCAGCAACACCTGGTACTCGGCGGCAATATCGGGCGAGTCGCAGCTGATCATGAACAGCAGGATGGAATTGCGCTCAATGTGGCGCAGAAAGCGCGTGCCCAAGCCTTTGCCCTCAGCCGCTCCTTCAATGATGCCCGGAATATCGGCCATCACAAACGACTTATAGTCGCGGTAGGCCACTACGCCCAGGTTAGGCGTGAGCGTGGTAAAGGCGTAGTCAGCAATCTTGGGCTTAGCGGCCGATACTACGGAGAGCAGCGTGCTTTTGCCGGCATTCGGAAACCCCACCAGGCCTACGTCAGCCAGCAGCTTCAGCTCCAGAACCACCCACTCGTCAATACCCGGTTCGCCGGGTTGGGCGTAGCTGGGCGCTTGGTTGGTAGCCGATTTGAAGTGGTCGTTGCCGAGGCCACCGCGCCCGCCGGGAGTCAGAATCAGGCGCTGCCCATCTTCCGTTATTTCCAGCTTCTTCTCGCCAGTTTCGGCATCGCGGGCCACCGTACCCAGCGGCACCTGAATAATGATATCCTCGCCCTGGGCCCCTGTGCGCAGGTTTTCGCCGCCGTTTTCGCCGGGCTTGGCAATCAGGTGCTTTTGGTATTGCAGGTGCAGCAGCGTCCAAAGCTGGGAGCTGCCTTCCAGAATAATATGACCGCCCCGGCCGCCGTCGCCCCCATCAGGGCCACCATTAGGTAAGCCTTTGGCCCGGAAGAAGTGGTGCGAACCAGCCCCTCCTTTCCCGGAACGGCAGTTGATTTTAACGTAATCGATGAAATTATTGGAAGCCATGCTGCTGCGCGTACTTAAAAAAAGTCATCCTGACTATTCCGCTTATCGTGCGGAATAGTCAGGATGACAGAGGATTCTGCCACTACCCAAGCGGGTAGTAACTGCAAAGTTACGCTTTTACTTCGTCGGTTGCCTGCCGGCTATCTTGGGCCGTGGCAGGCTGGTGCTTATCCAGGATGCCGCAGATCTGACCGTAGATGTCTTCAATCGCGCCAATGCCATTTAGGGAGTGAAATTTGCCCTGTTTAGCATAGTAACCGGCCACCTGCGCTGTTTCCGTATTGTACACGGTCACGCGCTTGCGGATTTTGGTTTCATCCTGGTCATCGGGCCGACCAGAAGTCTTACCGCGCTCCAGCAGACGCTTCACTAGCTCTTCTTCCGCTACCTCTAGCGCCACCATGCACGATACGCCCGTGTCATGGATAGATAGCAGTTGGTCGAGGCTTTCGGCTTGAGGCACTGTGCGTGGGAAGCCATCGAAAATAAAGCCGGCTGCTTGCTTATTATTCTTGAGCGCGTGGTCGATCATGCCGATTACCACTTCATCGGGCACTAGCAGACCTTCGTCCATGAGCTTTTTTGCCCGTAGGCCTAGTTCTGTGCCCTGCGCAATTTGCGCGCGAAGCAGGTCGCCGGTGGAAAGATGTACCAGATTATATTGAGCAATGAGCTTCTGGCTTTGCGTTCCTTTACCGGCACCGGGAGGGCCGAAGAGCACGAGGTTCAGCATGGCAAGCGGGTATTTCGCGAGGGAAGGGAAAAACAGGTGGTTGGGAAAGATAAGCAATGCGGAGGTAAGCCGCTGTACGCAGCCCAGCGAATTTTAGCTGGACGGCGCCTTATACTGCTTTATAGACGTCGGGCAGGTTGCGCCCTAGGCCATCATAATCAAGGCCGTAGCCCACAATGAAGTCGTTGGGAATACTGAGCCCCACGTACCGAATGGGTAACTCATGCTGCAGGCACTCTGGCTTCAGGAATAGCGTGGCTACTTCAAGGGAAGCTGGCTGCTTATCGTTGAACGTGTCCAGCAGCATCCGCATGGTATGGCCAGTATCTACAATATCCTCCAGAATGATGACGTGCCGATCTTTGATCTCCTCAGACAGGCCTAGCACTTCTTTTACCGTACCGGTGCTGCTGGTGCCTTGGTAAGAAGCCACCTTGACGAACGACACCTCGCAATCGAGCTGTATGTATTTCATCAAATCAGCCACAAACATGAAGGAGCCATTGAGCACCGCAACAAACAGCGGCGTTTGACCAGCGTAGTCTTGGTTGATTTTGGCAGCCAGCTCCTGAATGGCAGTAGTAAGCTTTGCTGCCGGCAGGTATGGCTCGAACTGCTTGTTGTGCAGCGATATATGATCCGGATTCATCCGTGTGGGGTTATTGCCCTGAGCTAACATGAGCTCAAAGGTAGTAGAAAAAGCCGCCCCGCTCGTCTGGCCAGGCGGCTTAATCCAGGAGCCTTCCTCCTTACTCGGTCTCGGGGAGGCGCAGCCTACTCTCTTCTACTGGCTTAGTAACCAGCATACTTACCTCAAGATCTAGAGCTGACGCATGAGCACAAAAATGGCATTAGTTGCCTTGGGTGCTAGGTCGGCGTACTTGACGTTGGGGCGCGCTTGCAACTCCGTATTAGCCGGCTGCCTTTCTGCCACTGCTCTACTAGGAGCCGCAATGTGCGGCGCAATTACCAAGGACACGATGCTCATGAGCTTGATTAGAATGTTCATGGAAGGTCCGGAGGTGTCCTTGAAAGGGTCGCCCACGGTGTCGCCGGTAACGGAGGCTTTGTGCGCATCGGAGCCTTTGAACTCCATCTTGCCATCAATCATTACCCCCTTTTCAAACGACTTCTTCGCGTTGTCCCAGGCGCCACCGGCATTACTCTGGAACATGGCCATCAGCACACCCGAAACTGTCACGCCAGCTAATGTGCCGCCTAGTACCTCAGGCCCAAAGCTAAAGCCAATGATAATGGGCACAATCAATGCAATTGCGCCCGGCAGCATCATTTCGCGGATAGCTGCCTGGGTAGAAATAGCTACGCACTTCTCATATTCCGGCCGACCCGTTCCTTCCATAATGCCCGGTATCTCCCGGAACTGCCGACGCACCTCCTGTACCATGGCCATGGCCGCCCGCCCTACCGCCGAAATTGCCAGCGCCGAGAAGATGAACGGAATCATGGCTCCCACAAACAGACCGGCCAGTACCCGCGCATTGCTAATATCGATGGAGGAGATGTTGGCGGTGCCCATGAATGCCGCAAACAAGGCTAGCGATGTGAGGGCCGCCGAGGCAATAGCAAAGCCTTTGCCGGTAGCGGCAGTGGTGTTGCCTACGGCATCCAGAATGTCGGTGCGTTCCCGCACTTCCTTGGGTAGCTCGCTCATCTCGGCAATACCCCCAGCATTGTCGGCAATAGGCCCAAAAGCATCAATGGCTAGCTGCATGGCCGTAGTGGCCATCATACCCGCCGCCGCAATAGCCACTCCATACAAGCCGGCGCACTCGTAGCTGAGCACAATGCCCGCCGCCAGCACTATAATTGGCAGCACCGTTGACTCCATGCCCACAGCTAGGCCACCTATTACGGTGGTAGCATGCCCGGTGCTGCTCTGCCGCACAATGCTTAGCACCGGTCGCTTGCCCATAGCAGTGTAATACTCCGTGATGATGCTCATGAGAGTGCCTACTACTAGGCCTACTAGCACGGCATAAAACACGTTCATGGCGCTGAAAGTGATGCCACGGATAGTCAGGTCCTCGGTTGGCAGCATCCAGCGTATAATGAAGAAGGAAGCCACCGCCGATACCAGCACTGAGATATAGTTACCCAGGTTGAGGGCTCCCTGCACGTTTCCATTTTCTTTCACCCGCACCATCAGAATTCCGACCAACGAGGCCAGAATGCCCATCCCCGCAATGACCATGGGTAGCAGGATGGGGGAAAGCCCCTGAAACTGGTCTCCGCGGGCTACTACTTCACGGCCCAGCACCATGGTGGCAAGAATGGTGGCTACATACGAGCCGAACAAGTCGGCACCCATGCCAGCTACATCGCCCACGTTGTCGCCCACATTGTCGGCAATGGTAGCGGGGTTGCGGGGGTCGTCTTCCGGAATGCCTGCCTCTACTTTGCCCACGAGGTCGGCCCCCACATCGGCAGCTTTCGTGTATATCCCCCCTCCTACCCGTGCAAAGAGCGCAATGCTTTCAGCCCCCAGCGAAAAACCCGTTAGCACTTCCAGCGCCGTTTCCATCTCAACGCCATTGGCCCCGCCATTCCGGCTCACCACGAACATCTGATAGAATATAATAAACAAGGAACCCAGGCCCAGCACTGCTAGGCCTGCTACCCCCATTCCCATGACCGAACCACCCGAAAATGATACGTTCAGTGCATTGCTCAGGCTTGTACGTGCGGCCTGCGCCGTGCGCACATTTGCCTTAGTGGCAATCTTCATCCCAATAAAGCCCGCCAGCGCTGAGAATATCGCCCCCACCAGAAACGCCCCCACAATAATGGGGCTCGACTTCTCACCAGTGCTTCCCAGGTAGAACAGGAAAGCACTTGCAATCAATCCAAAAATCGTCAGCACCCGGTACTCCGCTTTCAGGAACGCGAGGGCTCCGTCAGCGATGTAGCCAGCTATTGTGCGCATTCGTTCGTCGCCGGCATCCTGACGAGAAACCCAGCCTGAGCGCACCCAGGTATACAACAAAGCCAGCACACCAAGCGCTGGCACCACGTAAAGAACATTCATCATACACGGTGGGAATAGGGTGAGGTATTGGGTTGGAGACTGACGGAACTGGATTCTGAAGGTAAAATAGAAGTTATTGCCTAATCCCCAAGCTTTCAGTCACTAACAGGAAGCTTTGCCGCTCCGCCGTTCCCCTTCAGCACATAAAAAAGCCGCCCAGGATTTACTAGGCGGCTCTTTCGTCACGAAGGGGCTATACGTATTATAGCTTTTGCATCAAGACTTGGTATAAGGCGAGCATGCTTTCGATGTCGCGCTTATCTACTATTTCATCCGGCGAGTGCACATTATCTTCTGGTGCTCCCACAAAACACCAATCCCAAGGTTGTGAGCCATGCTGTAATTCTTTAGCATCAGAGCCGCCACTACCTTCTACCTCCAGCTGATGCGGCACGCCAGCTGCTTGCGCAATTCGTCGGATGCGCTCCACATAACTGCGGCGCGGAACAAGAGAGTCGCGCAGGGAAATAACGACGCCTTGGCCAGGGTGCACTCCTTCTGTTACCCATGTGATGTCTGAAATCAGGGCTTGCCGTACGCCATAAGTTTCATAAATGTATTTAGCCAAGTAGGCCACCGATCCGCCACCGTGCTCTTCCCAACAGGAGAAAACAACGATGCCATCTTGCAGGGTCTCACACAAGCGGAGCGCATTCCACACTCCTAGCCGATTATCTAAGTAGCAACTCTGTACAGTAGTGTCTGTTTCCCGGAAGTCGCACTGAAATGTAAGCTCAGTACCTCGTTCAATCTCTCTACTATACACATAGCTCAATGCTCCACTCCGCTCATCTACTATAAGTGTGCATTCTATTGGCCCTTGTGAGTCCTGTCCCACTAACCTATAGCCCGATTCAGCATCCGGTCCTCCAATTCTTACCAGTTGATTACCGTACCGGACAGTAAACCCAATGCTGTCTATATGCGCAAAAACTGCCGTACGCGGCTTACCAAATACAAGAATAATACAATCCTGAAACTCTTCTCCATATACAACGGTTGGTTGATTCTGCCAACTCTGCTTATTCTGTTGAATATAGTTTAGTAGGTATTCAGATAAAGGGGCTTCATTGCCAGAGGGTGCTGCAATCTGACAAAGGGTGTGTAAAAGCTTCATAGCGCGGGGCTTATTTGTCCAAAACCAGGATAAAAGTCCTAATTTAGCCTTTCCGGAGGCAGTTTCGCCAGCTAGAAGTGTAAGGGCGAAGTCGACATTAGTAGTGATTATGATTCAAATACTCCGTTTTATCCTGTTGCTCTTCCTGCTGCCATTATCGGTTTGGGCACAGCAATCCGGAACAAACCATTCTCCCCTACCAGACACAACTCGGCAAGTGCAACTTGAGAACGTAGATGTTGCACCTAATGCTGTTGATACAAAGGGCTGGCTCTTGCTAGATAAAGATATCCAGACTGAGCTTGAAGGCGCAGTATATAACCTATACAACTTCAAGTACGACAAGGCTGAGCGCCAATTTCGCTCCTTGCGGCGCCGCTATCCGAACCACCCTATGCCTTACTTTCTGCTAGGCCTCAGCACCTGGTGGAAAATCGTCCCGACCAACAACCAGACGAAACAGTATGACAAGCTGTTTTTCGCCTACATGGATACGGCCATCACGAAGGGTGAGCAGCTCTACGAAGCCGATAAACACAACTACGAAGCTTGTTTCTTCTTAGCTGCTGCGTACGGTTTTGATGGTCGCCTGCACGCCGACCGCCACGACTGGCGCAAGGCTACTGTCAGTGCCAAGCGTGCTCTAGAATATCTTGAAATCAGCAAGGAAGCCAATGGGCTAAGCCCGGAGTTCCTGTTCGGCCAAGCGCTGTTCAACTATTACGCCGTTTGGATTCCGGATAACTACACGCTGCTGAAGCCGGTTCTGCTATTCTTCCCCAAAGGCAATAAAGCTCTAGGCCTGCAGCAGCTTCGCAACGTTGCCGACAACGGATTTTATGTAGGCCCAGAGGCTCGGGTTTTCCTGATGAAGATCCTGTTAAACGAGGAAAATAAGCCTGAAGCGGCTTTGCCCATTGCTCGTTATATGGCTTCTACCTACCCTGACAATGCCTACTGCCAGCGATTCTATGCCTTGGTTTGCTTTAACCAGGGGGAGTTTCGGGAATGCGAACGAGTGAGCCGAGAGATTCTTGACAAGCTAAATCAGGGCCTTCCCGGCTATGAAGCCATAAGTGGACGCTATGCCACCTACTTTCTAGGCTGGCTAATGCAGAACAAGTACAAGGACTTCACAAAGGCCAAAGACTATTACTTACGCTGCATCGTTTTCGCAGAAAGTACAGCCGAGACTAGTGGTGGCTTTTACCTGTATGCCAACCTTGCCCTTGCACGTATGGCTGATAAAGAAAAGGACACTAAAGCCGCAATACGCTACTATTCTGTTGTTCGCGATAAATCGGAGCGCAATTCGGAACAATACAATGAGGCGAAAGCGTATTTAAAGAAGAACAAACAGTAGCCTTCAGCGCATGGAATTAAAAGACCTTTTTCTTACCCCGCTATATCTAGGCCTGTTCTATGGGTTAGCATTTGCGCTACGCAAACGTTTCACTAACGCGCTAACAAGAAAATACTTTATTCCAGCCCTTTCGGTTAAATTTTTAGGAGCTATCGGGCTAGGATTAATATATCAATTCTACTACAGCGGTGGAGATACATTCAACTATTTTAATCATGTAAAGACTGTTTATGGAGCTTTTACAGATTCACTAACAGTTGGATTAAAACTACTGTTATCACATGGCGAATACGATCCAGAAACTAACCGTTACGCGGTTATGATGGAATGGTATCGAGCTCCTACTGAATTTTTTGTAATAAAAGTTGCCTCTTTCTTCGCTCTATTTTGCTTTAATACATACACCGTAATTGGCTTGTGCTTTGCATTATTTAGCTTCACAGGAATGTGGGCCATGTACCTCACTTTCATAAGGATATTTCCATTAGCTTATAAAAAACTTGCCATAGCTGTATTCTTTTTACCATCTGTATTTTTTTGGGGGTCTGGCTTAGGCAAGGATTCCCTGTGTATGGGAGCTTTAGGTTGGGTGTTTTACGGCTTTTATCATGCGATAATCCGTCCTCGCAACATGGCTACTGCTCTGTCAATGGGAATATTAGGAGCTTACATTATCGCTTCTGTTAAGATATATATTCTGCTCTCCTTTCTTCCGCCAGCACTTTTTTGGGTATTCAATGAGTACAACCAGAAAATCAAGTCAAGTGCATTACGCCTTATTCTAAAGCCTCTATTTATTGGGCTAGGGATAGTGGTAGGAGCGTTGGGTGCTAGCAGTCTTACAGCCGGAGATGAAAAATACGATATTGAAAAAATAGGTGAGAGGAGTAAAATCAACAACTACTATCTCACGCAACAGGTAGCAAGTGGCTCGGCGTATAACATCGGCGAGTTTGATGGCTCTGCGTCCTCTATTGTAAAAGTGGCGCCTCAGGCAATAGTAGTATCTCTTTTTCGCCCCTTTCTATTTGAAGCTCGAAATCCTGTGATGCTACTATCGGCGTTAGAGGCTACACTATTTATTTACCTCACTGTTAGTTTATTTTACAAGACAGGTATTTTAAAAAGCTTTAAATTAATTGGTGGTGAGCCAATATTATCCTTCTGCTTTATTTTTTCAATAATATTCGCCATCGGAGTGGGCGTAAATAGCGGCAACTTTGGCACATTAGTACGCTACAAAATTCCGCTGATGCCCTTTTACCTGGGCGCACTTTATATTATGCAATTTAAAGCGAGAGCACCTAAGCGGGTGGTTTCGCGGCGGCCAGTTCAAGTGAATAACGCCAGAAAATTGGGCCGGTTAGCCGTTACCGAGTAGCGCTCCTCAATAGTTAAACGCGCATTGTGGCCTAGCTCGCTCCGCAAAGCAGGCGTTTGCAGCAGTTTGCGCAAGGCACTTTCCCAATCCGCGGCATCTGAACAGACGTAGCCGTTGTAGCCATCCTGTACTACTTCAGTATTCATGCCTACTGGTGAAACTAGTGCCGGCTCCCCCAAAGCCATGTACTGAAGCGCTTTAAAGGCACATTTTCCTTTGGCCCAAATGTCGTCTTCCAGTGGCATCAAGCCCACATGAAAGTGCAGTAGATCCGCAATTTCGGTTTCCTTTTTCCACGGCACATACACCAGCGACTTAAGCGGCAGACGCGGCGGCTGATTGGAAATGACCCGAAACTCGAAGTCAAATTCCTGCTCCAGCTTGCTTAGTACGGGCACCACTTGCTCTATATACTTTAGCGTGGAGTGGGTGCCCGTCCAGCCAATTACTAAGCGGTCAGGAGTCAACTGATTGCGCACTTTATTGTGCAGATGCACCGTATCAATCGTTGTGGGGTTTACTACTACCCGGCTGTTGAATTGCCGGGCGTAGGCAGCTAGGTACTCATTGCCACAGCTCACCTTATAAGCCCACCGGCAGATACTTGCCACCTTATGATGCCACTTCACTCCAGCTACTATCTTATTTGCGTCTGAGGTATTGGGTAGCCAGATGGCATCGTCAAAGTCGTAGATTACCTTTTTTCGTAACAACTTAGCTATTAGCCACTCGAATACAGGCGGGCCAATAGGCGAGGCTTCCCTATGAATAAATACGTAGTCGTATTGAGGTACACTGAATAGCAAGGCAAACCGGCGCAGAAAGCCCAATACAATACCTGTTGCCTTAGCGAATGCATGGCCTGGCTTATACAGAATATCCCAGGTAGCTAGATCAATAAACGAAGCAAGCAGCCACGTATGCCCTGCCTCCGTGAGCAGCGGTAAGTATTGCTCAAACCGAAAGCGCTGAGAAGGTGCTTTCCCTGCCGGATACGGCACCACAAAAAGTATTTTCATATTTCTTTAGAAGCAAAAGATACTGGCCTAGCCTACTGGCAAGTCCGAGCGTAGCAGACAAAGGTACAAGATGCCTTACGTGTTATAGATGCTAGGCCCGCATTCGCGCGTTAGTATCTTTGATACACATCTGGGAGCTTCCGTGCCACCGATGCCTGAGCCTTTATTGCATGCTGTCTCCTACCCCCTACCTTTCCATTGTCAGCCCGGTGTATCACGCCGAGCACACGCTGCTCGAGCTGGTTCACCGCCTAGAGGCCGCTTTGGCAGGTGCAGGGCTGTCATATGAAATTATTCTGGTAGATGATGGTAGTCCTACGCCCGACTGGCCAATCATTCAGCAGCTTGCTACCCGCAGCGCGCAGGTAATAGGTCTCCGGCTCTCCCGAAATTTTGGGCAACACCACGCCATCACGGCGGGCCTGGCAGCGGCCCGGGGGGAGTGGATAGTTGTAATGGACTGCGACCTACAGGACCAGCCCGAAGAAATTGGGCGTCTGTTGAAAAAAGCGCAGGAAGGGTATGAAGCCGTATTAGCTAGGCGTGGTCAGCGTACCGATACATTCCTAACAATCTGGCTAGCGCGAGCTTTCTACCGTGTCCTCGGTTACCTCACAGGTCAGGATCAGGACCCGGAGGTAGGCAACTTCGGCATTTATCATCGGCGGCTCATTGATACCGTTTTGCAACTCCAGGAAAGCACGCGGTATTTCCCTACTATGGTACGCTGGGCTGGCTTTCGACAAACTTCCCTCTCCGTACCGCATGGCGTAAACGGTAGGCCACCTTCTTATACCCTATCACGTCGGTTTCAACTGGGCTTAGATATATTATTATCTAATTCTGACAAACCTCTCCGCTTGACTGTATTCTTAGGTCTGCTACTGGCTTGTGGTGCGTTTATCTTGGGCTTAGTTATGCTAATTCGTGCTTTCCTAGGTCGAATTGACGTGTTAGGCTACGCAAGTCTGATTGTCTCGATCAGCTTCTTCTCAGGTATCATTATAACGGTACTTGGCATCGTGGGTCTTTACGTCGGTAAAACGTTCGAGGGAGTTCGTAACCGCCCCTTGTATGTAATTGCCGAAACTACGTCGTAGTATGCCTTCTACTTCGCTCGATTATATTCCGTTTAACAAGCCTTACCTAGTTGGAAATGAGCTGCGCTACATTGCGGAAGCAGCCGCTTTAGGAAAGCTATCGGGCAACGGCATCTTTACACAACGCTGCCAAGACTTTTTCCAACGGGAATACGGATTCACACGGGCGCTGCTGACCAATAGTGGCACGGCAGCACTGGAGATGGCGGCGCTGCTACTAGACCTACAGCCCGGCGACGAGGTTATCCTACCATCCTTCACATTCACTTCTACCGCCAATGCGTTTCTGTTGCGCGGCGCCACCTTACGGTTTGCCGATAGCAGCCCTGACCACCCCAACATTGCTCCCGCAGAAATTGCCCGGCTGATTACCCCCAAGACACGCGCCGTAGTAGTAGTACACTACGCCGGAGTAGCCTGCGACATTGCCGCTATTCTCCCCTTAATTGAGCAACACAACCTCGTGTTGATTGAGGATGCCGCCCAAGCTATTGAATCATATCACCTAACCCGGAGACTGGGTTCCATAGGCCACTTGGCGGCCTTTTCCTTTCACGAAACCAAAAACATCAGTGCCGGCGAGGGTGGCCTACTAGCCATCAACGATTCTCAATTTGCCGACCGGGCCGAAATTATTTGGGAGAAAGGCACTAACCGCGCCGCCTTCTTCCGGGGCGAAACGGCCAAGTACCAATGGGTTGATATTGGCTCATCTTTTCTGCCGTCTGAAATGACAGCTGCCTTCCTGTGGGCCCAGTTGGAGCAGCGCCAGCGCATCCTGCAGCGGCGCCTACAGCAATGGACAACCTACGAGCAGGCTTTTGCTCCCCTGGCTGGTATAGGCCTACAGCTCCCATTTATTCCGGCCTACGCCAGCGCCCACAATGGCCACATTTTTTACCTGATTTGCCGCTCCGTAGAAGAGCGACAGCAGCTAATTCAACACTTGGCTGATCAAAACATTCTTGCCGTTTTTCACTACCAACCGCTTCATAGCAGTCCATATTTTCATCCCAGATACGCGGGACCAGCTCTAGGCCAGGCGGAGAACTACGCCCAACGACTAGTGCGCCTGCCCTTATACTTTGAGCTAAGTGAACAGCAGCAGACCCGTATCATCAACTGCGTGCTGAACTTTTACACTACCTAATAATTCAAGCGGGCTACACGCCTACTGGCCTAGCAGGCGCCTATACTCGCCCCGATACCGCCCAATAGCCGTTTCCAAGTCGTAATACTCCTGCGCTTTCTGCCGCAGACGCGCACCGTCTTTTTTGAGCAGTTCCGGAATGCTGCGGGCCGCCGCTTCGTAGCCGGCCGCATTCAGTTCAGACACCACAGTACCGCCATCCGTCTGCCTGATAATATCGGCTACGTCACCCACCCCGTCGTTGCAAATGACAGGTAAGCCCATAGCTAGAATTTCCCCAAGCTTGGTGGGTGAGCTGGCTTTTTTAGAATAGCTCTGCTTGATAAAAAACAAGTTTAGATCAGAGGCAGCCACCAGTTCTGGCACTTCTTTACGTGTGGCGGGCCTCACAATAAAGTCAGTTTCGGCCAGGCCAGTCACCTTACGCGCTGCTGCCAGTACCATTTCCTTCGGCTCTTGCGTGATGAACAGCATTTTTGCGCCTGAGTACTGCTGCTTAATCACGGCAAACTGAGCTAGCATCTCATCAAGCAGATACCACGCTCCAATTGACCCCAAGTAGCTAATCACCAACTCCTCCGCGCCATAACCTAGCTTCTGACGTGCTATCTGCCGGTCTTGAACCGTCAGCAAGGGGAATACTGAAAAATCGGCGCTACAAGGAATAACGGTGATAGGCGTGCCAGGATAGGAAGCCCAAGTCTGCATTTCCCCCTTGCCGTTTTCCGTCAGGCTAATGATGCCATCGGCAGCAGCAATAAACTCCGCCTCTTTACGCTTATACGTGCGGTAAGCGCGGCGATAAATGGGGCTTTGCAAATTCCACATGCCCCCTTCTACCCTCTCATCCACCCAGAACCCGCGCATGTCAAACAGAAATTTGACTCCAAACTTCTGCTTCAATAAAAGTCCAACCTCTGCACTGACGTAGCTGCGGCAATGGCTCATATCAAACTGCACCTCCTTATGCAGAGCCAGCGCCTTTTGCCGCAGCTGATACCGGTCGTAGAACTTAGCAAGTACGGGCGGCTTCCGCGTAAAAAAGATGTACTCCCAGCGAATTCCCGCCCGCTCAGTTATCTCCCGAATAGTTTTTTCGTGCTGAGCAAACCGCTCTTTCTTCTCGGTAGACAGTAACGTAACTTGATAGCCAGCCTGCGACAAGCCCACCAGGTACGGCAGTACCTGCGACTGGCCTAGCGGGTCTGTCATGCCGTCGTAAGAAATAAATAGAACGCGGGGCGCAGTTGAACTCATGGTACTGTGTAAAGAGAGAATATTAAGCAGTCAACTGATGCGTGGCAGCCCACTGGTGCAGTACAATCAGCAGCCACACACGGTTGTAGAGGTGGTCTTCGCCACCTTCAAAGCGTTGCACTAGCTCCCGCACTATTTCTGGCCGCACAAAGCCTACGCGCTCCAATACCGTCGGATTTAAGTATTCCTCAATAAGGTAGTGTAAGTCCTTTTTCAGCCAAGTTCCCAGCGGAATAGAGAAGCCCCACTTCGGCCGATCGAAGATGTGCGCAGGTACGTAATCATACAACACCTGCTTGAGCAGATACTTACTGACCCCGTTCTTCACTTTCAGGGCCGGGTCCAGGTTGAGGGCAAACTCCGCGATACGATAGTCGAGCAACGGCCCTCTCGTTTCCAGCGAATAACGCATTGATGCCCGGTCCACCTTCACCAATAAATCGTCCTGCAGGTAATACTGCATATCGAAGATGGCCTGCTGCTCAGCGGGTGTTAAGGTACGCGGGCTAGGCCACTGCTCGGGAAGGGCAGGTAGATCGCTCATGCCGGGCCGCAACAGTTTCTCAACTTCTTTTTCTGAGAACAGGTACTGCTCTTGTGAGAATATGTGGCTGCGAAGCCGCTCCTGGGCCGGATAGTTCAGCAGATCAGCCACCCGCTTATAGCGGTTGTTCATCTGCTGCATCACAAGCCGAGCCGGATGGCGCAACAGGTTCACGCTACCCTTAGCCAACCTGTTGGCCCAGGTATACATGCCGTACCCGTGAAACAGCTCGTCCCCTCCGTCCCCCGACAGTGCCATGGTTACGTGTTGCCGGGCCAGCTTCGATACCATCAGCGTCGGCACCGCCGAAGAGTCGGCGTACGGCTCATCATAGATAGTGGCCAGCTCCGCCATGCTGTCGCGGGCCTCTCGCTCCGTTACCGTGAAGCTAAGGTGATCAGTGCCGAGATGCTTGGCAACTGCCGCTGCGTAGCTCGACTCATTGTGCTTAGCAGAGTCAAAGCCAATCGAGAAAGTTTTTACCGGTGTGGCCGACACATCCTGCGCCATGGCTGTCACCAGGCTAGAGTCAATGCCGCCACTAAGAAAGGTGCCGAAAGGCACGTCGGCAATCATACGGTACTGCACGGAGCTATGCACGAGGTCATGCAACTGCTTTTTAGCCTCTTGCTCATCCCGCAGCACTTCAGCGCCAATCTTCTCTTCTAGCTTCCAGTAGCGTTCTTCGTTGAACTGGCTCCCATTCACCCGAATGTGAGCCCCAGAATCCATCTTCTTAATTTCATTGTAGATGGAACGGGGCCGCGGAATGTAACCGAGGTATAGAAATTGATTTACAGCGGCCTTATCTACAGTTAGTCGTTGCCGGATAGACGCCAGATTTACCAGGGATTTCAATTCCGACGCAAATGCGAAGGTATTAGCTTCCAAATAATAGTAGATGGGCTTTTTGCCCAGTCGGTCCCGAAAGACATCCAGCTGCTTTGTCTGCTTATCATAGATAGCAATAGCAAACATGCCGTTGAGTTCCTGCACAAAATCAGGCCCCAGCTTTACAAAGGCCTCCAGAATCACCTCTGTATCGGAAGTTGTGCGCATGTGCAAGCCTAGCCGGTCACGTATTTCTTGGAAATTGTAGACTTCTCCATTGAAAATAGTAACATAACGCTCGTTGTGCGAAAACATCGGCTGATTGGCCGCCGAGGATAAGTCCAGGATGCTTAGGCGCCGGTGGCCTAGGCCTATCTGCCCATCAAAATAAAAGCCATCCGCATCAGGCCCCCGATGTGCCAGACACGTGGTCATATTCCGCAGCATCTCTTCCGTGAAAGATGAGGCCGACGTACGATTCAAAAAACCAGCAATACCGCACATGGGAGAAAAAAAGGTATAGACAAGAAAAGAGCCGCTAGTAAGCGGCCCGGTTAACATGCGAAGAACGAGCAATTAAGAGCGTTTGGCAACCTTCTTCAGGAGGTTTACTCCCCCAACACCGATCAGACAGCGGGCCACTAATATGGTCGCCTGCCGAGCAGATAATGCTGGCAACGCTTTCCACGCGTATTGCAGCGCCTCTGCCCGGGCATCAGCAGCATACGCATGAATAGCACAAAGGTAGTAAATGTGCCCTAGCAGTTGCTGCCGCTGCTCCACCGTCAGGTGCAAATGTTGATCAAACCAAGGTGGCAACTTCAGCCAGCGGTTTGTCATCGTACGATAGTCAGCCCGCATCGACCGACTATCATGGTCATTCATGATAATTGTTACCGCGTCAACTAAGTATAATTGATCATGCTCCATATTCTGCAGCATAAACATCCAGTCTTCTATTGAAGCGTAGGTTCTATCTTCTTCAAAGAGAATCAACCCTGGATTTTCTCGGCGAACAGCAAAATTGCAGGCCACAGGGTTGCCATGCAGAAATAGGTCGAGCCCATAATAGCTAGCGGGCCGAGTAGCAAGGTCACTATCAATCAGGTGCCCATTCCGCTCTAGTTGAAACTTACAAGCAATGAAGTTGGGCTGATCTTGCTCATAGATTGCCTGATACAGTACAGCTAAATGATTTGGGTGCCATCGGTCATCTGAGTCAAGAAACAAAACATACTTACCACGAGCATGTGCTAGACCATAGTTACGAGCTGCCCCCCGTTCGGCATTCTTTTTTGGCAGATATTGCAAACGCCTATCCGCCAGCAAAGGCTCAACTACCTCCGCTGTGGTATCTGTACTTCCGTCGTCCACCAATAAAACCTCAAAGTCATTAAACTCTTGTCTAAAAACAGACTTAATTGTGTCAGTCACGAAATCTGCTCGATTGTAAGACGGAATGACAACAGAAAAATAAGGAGACACCATTCTTGAGAAAGCTAGCAAGAGAAAATCACCTTAACGCAGCAGCGTTTTAATACGTCGCCACTGTTGGCCTAAGGCAGGATTATCCATGTAAAGCTCACGCAAGCGAATACGAAGCAATGCAGGAACTTTCGATATAGAAAAATCAGAATACACTTTCTTATTCTTACTGGGCGAGCGCTGTAAATAATCCTGATACAGGTACCTGAACCTATTTTGACAAAGCATCGTCCACGGACGTTGTAAAGTAAAATGCAAAATTATTTTATCCTGTAAGAAACGGTTGAATTGCTTATGTGATAAGTCTTCAGGAATGTATGAATAAAGAGTATTAAAGCGCGAATCAATTTTTTTCCAATTGCCTATTAGCACAGCATTTAAGGCACATTGATCAACAAACTTAATTCTCTCAGGAAACTGCAATAAATATTCAAATGCTTTTTCAGTAATTTGCTGCCGACGCCACTCAGCTAAATCCATATATAACACACCAGAATTAAAGTAATCTCCCTCTTGTGTTATACCAAGCAGCGGCTGATTTTTCACCCAGTTGTCATAGACAGCAGCTACAGGCCTCCCTTCCAGCTCAAGCAAACTAAATTGCCGCAAATCGCCTACTACAAGTGTATCTGTATCTATATAAAGGAGATTTTCTACCGACTCTGGCACTAAAAAAGGAAAGAAAAGTCGATAATAAACCGCTGCCGTCCATGTGCCAGACAGCACGAATTTGCTAACTATATCCTGATCAATTGTATAAAATACAATGCTCGAATTAAATGAATTAACCCACTGCTGAATAAAACTTTTACAATCTTCATCAATTCCACTAACCACAGCATGCAGGCATATTAAATTATGCCTATTATTATCATAAATAGAACTTGCTAGTGCATAAAATTGCGCCAGATAATTTTTATCGAATGCAAGTGCCACATGTACCGCTGGCAAAGTCGAATCCATTCTTTCCAAGGTTGGTCTTACAACAATTTATTCACAAGCCTTATCATAACTCTATGCAAATAACCATAATTGCTTTTCA
Source organism: Hymenobacter wooponensis (assembly GCF_004745865.1). GTDB lineage: Bacteria > Bacteroidota > Bacteroidia > Cytophagales > Hymenobacteraceae > Hymenobacter > Hymenobacter wooponensis. The sequence continues at coordinate 993,315 of NZ_SRKZ01000001.1, forward strand.
TAAAAATTTGCTCATTCTTTAACATCATTTCGTTTTTAGCACCTGAGCTTCCACCCATTAAATGAACAACTTCAGCATCAGCAAAAAAGTGAATCTCATAACCTAACTTCTTAATATCCCAACACCACTGCATATCTTCATAATACATAAAGAATTTATCATCTAATTTTTGCCCTGGTAATTGATTCAAAATAGAGGCCGAAAACATAAAAAAAGCTCCCCATACCCAATCTGCTTTAACAGTTTTCTGGTGATCAAAAAAAGCACCCAGCAGTATTTCCCCGCTTATAGATTTCGGAACCAACTTTTGAAGTCGAAGTATTTCCGCTAAAGGCACGAAAACTGATGGAAAACGTTGAGCTACCGCCTGGTGCTGACCATCAGGATATACTAACCTGGCCGAAACAACTCCTGCAGCCGGAGTTCTCTCCATGTAGTCAAATACCTTGTGAATTGCATTATCCTTTAAATATGTATCGCTATTAAGTAGCAGTATATAGCGTCCAGTCGCACGTTGAATACCTAGGTTATTACCACCGGCAAACCCTACGTTCTCTACACTTTGAACTAAAATCAATTCAGGAAATTCATCCTTAAATAAAGAGGGGTTTATTTGTGTAGAAGCATTATCTACAAGAATTACCTCAATGCTTATATTTCGTGTATTCGCATATACCGAAGCTATACATTGCCTTGTCAATGCATAGGTATTATAATTGATTACAACAACAGAAACATCAATCATGCCGACGGAAAAAATCTACTAAACACACTTTTTATTCTAGATATCCATCTAGAATTACGCATAGCCAAAGCCAATTGACCAGGTCGCTCTAAAGGATTGTTCACATAATAATTCACAATATCATTTATAGAATCTCCTTCTATAAATATCAATTTTGGCCAATTTCTTGGATAAATAGGGTGAAAATTCACAAAGCCACGGTAATTATCTTCCGTCAAACTTTCCCAAAATTCTATATATCCGTTTATATCGAAATCATTAGAATGACCCCAATTTCGAACTTTTTGTTCTATTTCTTGTGAAGTCCTTGCCCAGGATTGATGAATTATTTCGTAAGGCACCAACACGTTAAACCAATCACTAATCCTAGCATGTTTATAAGCTGGCTTATTAGTTGCAGCTCCAATTATTTCTGAAGAAGCAAATTTTTCTGCTTCAACGGCCAGAAAACCTTTTTCTAGTTTTTTGAATAATGTAATAGATGGGCAAATTATATTAACTGGATAACTGAAGCTTGAATTTCTTAGCCATTGAGCAAACTTTCCAAAATTCACAAAATACTCATCTGCGTCAAGCTGCACGTGCCACCCTCCAGGGCCCTGGTGTTCAGCCATCAATTGACGTTGCCTTGAATCGTTCTCAATAGGCGTAAGCTCGGGCTTGTAAAACACATCTTCGTATACATCTATCTTATTCTTGTAATCTAATTTCTTTATAAGTTTTCTAAAACCTTGTTCGTCAAATAAAAATTCTTTTCCTGACCAACCTACTCTATTTTTGTCAATAGATATGCAAATCTTGTCTGCATCTTCATAAACTATTGGCAAAGATTGTTCTAATAGATACCAATCGTAGGCAACCACAAAACCCACCTTTATTTCATTCTTCATTTAGATTGGGCAAAAAATTGCTTTGAATGGTACAGCAAATCCTTTAAAAATGCCATATCTATCGAAAATTGGCACAAAAGTTTAAATGAATAGTAATAACCTAACTTATATTTTTTTTCATTAAAAGACTGTATAGCATGATCTTTTATGGCCAAGTGATGTGTAGCAAATAGTATTGGTAATGAAGTAGAGTACTTTTTGATATCGTATAGTTTTTTTTCTATATTTCTTGATTGGAATTGTTTATTTAGATATGTTGGCAGCAGCGAATCAATAATTTCTTTTTGTACTCTATGCCAATAATGATAAACATATTGATCACAGGGCTCTAGTTGAGTACGAGTTTGAAGGATGAGTGAAAACGCAGACTGCTCACTCCCATGACTTTTGCTAGGTGGGTAAAACTCATCTGTCAAACTATATACATCAGGTAGCCATGATGCCACCTGATACGGCAAACCCATAACCCCAGCATTCCAAGAAGCTTGCTGAGCAGTATATGACTCAACACCTTGGCTTGTAATAAATGTTTTACTCTCAATTAAATTTAGAAATGCTCTTTGCGTCTGTCCAGCTGGTAATGGCGCTTCCCGGCATGACTCGAAAGGATACTCTAATAAGTGCATAAAGCTTTTTCCGGGGGTGAAAGACTTCATCCATAGCGTAGCATCTTCAATAAAAAAAGTATCAGAATCGATATAAAGTATTGTTGCCTCAGGATACAGCAGAAACGTTTCCTCAATCAACGCAATCTTCATGCGATGTAGAAAATCAATTCTGCCACGCATGCTCTTCATCTTTTCAGGAGTTAGATGTACATAATGCACATCAATGTCTGACAGGTATTGCTGAAAGAAAGTGGAGTTGTCAGTGAAGATTACTGTTTTAACCACTTTTTTATCTCCACTGTATCTCGCCCAAAAACTTAGAACTGCGAAGACAGCTCGTCTATATTCGCTTTCCTTACCAAAGGACTGGGTTACAAGTAGATACATAATAGCAAAGAAGGTACAAGAGCTTGAAGTATGTATTGCAGAGTTGTCAAGAAATGAGCTACTATTCACAATACAGCTGTTCCAAAGCGCAAAGATATCTCTTTAGAGTAAACTGTTCTGCCACCACACTAACACCAGCTACTCGCAGCCGCTCACACAATACTGGATCGCTTAGCAAGCGCTCTATTGCTTTGTATATGGCCTCACTATCCATAAAGGGCACTATTAAAGCGTTGTCTTCATGTCGAATAAACTCTGGCGCAACTCCTGACAGCGTGAATACAGAAGGTATTCCAGAAGCCAGCGCTTCCACATATGTCTGCCCAAATGCTTCACTATGATCTGCGATTGGTGTGTGAACGTAAACATCGAATAGTTGATATAATGACACCAAATCATTCTCAAACGGTACCTGCTTGTAAGCATCCTTGGAGAGATATTGTTGAAGCAAAGCCTGAACCTGAGCATGATAATCTCCTTGGGCATTGGCTAGCACCAGCAGGGCTTTAGGGTACTTCTTCCGCAACTCTGCAAAGGCGGGAATGATATACTGAATACCCTTGAGCTCAGTCTGCCGGGCTATTACTCCTACGACTGGGTAAGAGTCATTTATTGCATATTTAACTCGCAAGGCAGCTACCTGATCGGCTTGGGGTTGCATAAACATGGCTAAGTCAAAGCCATGATGAATAAGCCGCACTTTACTTGGTGAAACTTGCTCCTGCTTTATTAGGACTTGCTTCACCATCTGGGTAATAGCCACAATGTGAGTAGCCAATGTATTCGTAAAACGGTCGTAGTATACTGCCCGGGGAAAGTACTGGTGGTGGTAGGTTGAGTGGTGCCGAGTTAAAATTCGCTTGGGAATGCCTAAGAACCGAGCAGCCAACAGACCTACTACGTTAGCGTCAAATAGGTGTGTGTGTACTACCTGAGACTGCCATCGCTTTAATTGCGCCTTTACCGCAACAATAGCACTGAATAAATCAGATTTACCACGGTATGACACTCTCACCACTGGCAAACCACGCTCACGCAAAAAACGCTCTAACTCCGTATCTACTGTATTTAGCAATATGAATGAAAGCTCGATCTTTTGTTTATCTAAAAAGGAAGCAATCCATTCAAACGATAGGGCCTTATTTATATGCGCGATTACATAGGTAACGCGAACTGGAGAAGAAGCCACTTTGTGTAGAATTCCTTATGTTAGAAGAGCAATTAAAACTTTTTGCAAATAGAAAGCATTATTTATCTACTTATTTTTGCTAGCATCTTATCACCTACAAACTGCCGAATACCACTCAACTTATTGCTAAAAAGAAATTTTGAGAATTCCCTGACGAATTTCCTCGCAAAGCCCGGATAAACTTGTGCTAGATTGTGATATATCTCATAATTACGTTGTAACGGAATCCGGTAATTAACCATGCCATAAAACCATTTTGGCAATAGACCATTTACCTTTATCTTATATAAGGCCGGATCAGGATTAAACCTTTTAAGTTTAACCATCATTTTTGCTTCTTCAGCGAAAGCTACTCCGCTCACCAAAGTTGCGCTTCGCACGTTGTTTGTATGCTGACGGAAATAGTTTAATGGCTCGGCCACAAAAGCTACATTCGTTATGGCAAGCATACAAGACCAGAACCACCAGTCACCTGACAGTTTCATAGTCGCATCAGCAGGGCCAACCTGATCACTCACGCTTCTACGCAATACAGCAGCGCTGGCATTAGGGATAACGCACATCAGCGGCATATAGCGTTGCACTAGCGTTAGACCAGGCATTACAAAGTCCTGCTCCCACAGTTGAGGGTCAGTGCGCCTGAAACCAAGGCGATGGTTGATATGATTTAAGTTGCCATTCTCATCTACGTCAGTAGACATACAGTACACTATTCCTATCTTAGGATTAGCATCAAGCTTGGCAGTTAGGACCTCTAAGAAGCGAGGATCGGCATAGTCATCGCTTTCTGCAATCCAGATGTACGGAGCCCGGGCTTCCGCAAACCCTTTGTTCCATTGTTTAAAAGTACTACCGCTGTTCTGCTCGTTATAGATTGTACGAATTCGGTCATCTTTTTGAGCATATTCGTCAATCACAGCACGACTGTTATCTGTAGAGCAATCGTCTAAAATAAGAATATCTAGATCTTCTTCTGTCTGATTTAATACACTTTCAATTCGCTGAGGCAGGTACTTAGAGTGGTTATAATTCGGAATTACAACAGTTACTTTAGGTTTTGCAGAAGCCATGTTGCAACACGTAAATTTATCTGAAAGCAGTTAAGAAAATATCAAAGAACTCTTACAATAAGCACTCAGTTGGCGAGGACATTTCTTACAAGTTCATCGTACGTTCGTTCTGCAATTAACCTACCGTCTTTCATTTCATATATTTTTGTACAGTCACGTAGGGTTGTGATTCGATGAGCTATTATAAAAATAGTTATATCAGTAGTAGCTAAACGACTTATAGCTTCATTCACTTCCCGCTCAGTTTCATTATCAAGTGCACTGGTTGCTTCATCCATAAGTAGGATTTCAGTACGCTTATAAAGTGCGCGTGCTATGCCAATACGCTGCCTTTGTCCACCAGAAAGACGTGAACCTCGTTCTCCAATAAGTGAATTTATCCCATCGGGTAGTGATTGTACAAAATCAGCTAATGAAGCCTGCTCAATGGCATATTGCAACCGTTGCTCATCCACATTTTTGTCGGCTAAAGTTATGTTGTCCCGAATAGATGCTTCCATTAAGAAAGTATCTTGTTTTACATAGCCCACAAGACGATACCAAGCGTCCAGATTGTGCTCAGTTAACGGATGGCCATCAATGAGTAACTGACCTTGTTGCTCTTCATAAAAGCGAAGCAATAGGTTCATCAACGTAGTTTTTCCTGAACCAGAAGATCCAACTAACCCTATACGCTCACCTTTGCTTACTTTAAAAGATATATTGTTAAGGACAGGTTTGATTGTTTCTGGAAATGCAAAAGTGACGTTGCGTAATTCAATTGAATGTTCAAATACCAACGGCTGTTGTAACGGTGCTACTTTTTCTTCCAAATGCCTATGCAAGCTTAAGTTATCGAATACAAACCTATGTTGCTTTAGGGAAACCAAGGACAAAATCAAGCGATTAACAGAGGGCATCAAACGGTATGCTGCAGCTGCAAACAAGCCGATAATAGTTACCAAATTTTCAGTATTTTCTGAGATCAGAAGGGAGTATAGAAAAATAGTAGCAACTGCGAGAATTGCCACCATCTCAATCATTTTGAGCGGCAGTTGGCTATATAAGTAAGAAACAGCTTCTAAATCTTGTAGTTCCTCTTGGTTCTCAAGCACCTTGTCTTTGACTTGAAATTGTTTGCCTGCTAATTTAAGCTCAACGTATCCAGCAAAGGCTTCTGACATTAGTTTGAAAGTAACCGGTTTCAAGACATCTGCTCTGATGCCTATACGCATGGACCTATTGCGCAGTACACGATATGTGAGAGAAGTAGCAGGGCCTAACACTACTGCTAATACAAGAAATAAAGCTGGTTGATAAATTAATATTGCAATTACGATAACTAGAGTTACAACTAATTCAGAAAAAAATTGAAACAACTGCCTTATTATTCCATTCACAAAAATCTGAGGCACTCCAACTGTGTAATGAATAAGATTAGAAGTACCTACTCTGCTAAAGTCCCAAAACGACAGATTATTATACTTACCAAGCTGGTTATTAACTACCTTCAAAGCAATTTCAGCAGTAAAACGCACCTGTTGATAATTTACTAAAGTAGTAAATGCATTTTTAACCAAAAAGAATATTATTAATCCTATAATCAGGAAGACTAGGAATGTTTTCTCCGATTGAAAATGCAAAGCATGATATACCCAATTAGTAATAGAGTTACGAAAAATTGAACCCGGGCGCGAAGCAGCTATAATAATGGGAACCAGTGAGGCTAGTCCAAATACATCTATTACAGATGACAATATTAATAGCAGAAACATCCAGGCAGCCTTGCGCTTTTGAACACTGGACAAATAGAACAGGAAATTGCGAACCGATTCGCTAATAATACCTTGGCTCATTCTTTTGTGTAAATGAAAATGCCTCTGCTGCAACTTATATCGTCAACCTTGTAATAGGCACTTTTTTCGCTACAAGCTGAACATGGTGGCCCTGAGTCGAGAGTTCTCAAGATTTGAACCACAAAGATAGGCAAACCCTAGCGATAGATGCTTCCAGAGGTCTACTCAGTGCGAGAACCTTTGTAGTATCCCGTGTATAAGGCTGTTCCCAGCAATAGATTAGTAATTCGAAAGTATAAAGGATCGAATGCTTGTTTATTAGGTATGAGTGTAAGTAGCTTCATTAAGAGTGGACGCAACACTGCGGTTGTAGTATATACACCCGACTTCAAGAACCCGTAGTGATATGCTAATTCGATATGACCAAGTTCAACTGCTACTCGTCGCGTTTCACCTCCACGTTGCCGACGAGATAACCAAGCCTGAACATTCATTCTATCAGCCTCATTATGATACATTGTGCTGGCAGGGTAGATATAAGGCTGAATATGGTTTTTTTCTAACCGTTGACTAAATTCATGATCCTCAAATCCTGCATGAGGAAAGTTCTCGTTATACCCGCCTACTAGCTCGAAGTCTGCTTTGCGAATAGCAAGATATTGGCTCGTAACCCCGGTAGCCGCAAACAATTGTTGGTCGTCCCAAGGTAATCCGCGACACCATCCTTTTAAAGAATCAAAACCATAGTAGTGCAGATAACGCCCAAATTGAGTACTCTGCACATACGCCTGTAGCTCTGGCGGATATATCCAGTTTAAGTTAAAGCACTTTGGCTGATGCGCGTACTGTTGATGCAACTCTAAAGTGGCCTTGATGTTATCTGCATTAATCCACATATCGTCATCCATGAATACTAGCAAGTCGGCGGCGGCTTGCTTACCGCCAAGGTTACGGGCTGAAGCCACACCACTTCTCGGATTGTCAATTACCCGAACTTTATCTTTGTATTCATTAGGAAGAGAAATGCTTTCTGTCTTTGAATCATTAATAATAAGCACCTCTGCTTCGATGCCTTTCAAGGCTCTGTAAACTCTTTCTAGAGTAACCGCCAGGATAGCTTTACGGTCTTTTGAAGCAATGATGAGACTTAACGTAGCTACAGACATGAGAACAATGAACTCTGATTGCGTAAATTATAAGCAAAGTTACACTGCTATGCTTTACTCTGGAGTAGTCCGGTAAAAACGGACAGGAAGTTAAGATATATTGACCTGGAAGTCGTACTCAAATTGGTGCGGTGAGCGGCAGGTTGGAGCAGAGGGTCGCCGGTCGAGGTTGAAGTATGTATCGAGATGGTAGGCTACTCCAATCGGGCTTCTTCGAAGTAGCAAATGGTGCCGCCGTGGGGCTACAATTCGCTTTTGAGCGTGCTCCAACCAGCCTCCTAGGTGTTAGTATACGCCGCGGTACAGCCGGCTATTGATAACTAGCACCGGCACTTTTGAGATGTGCGTTCGCGGCAAACTGGGCTGGTGTATTGACTACCGCGATTAGCGTAGACAACTAGGCTTGCTGATGGATAACGGCGGCAGTGTCAGGGCCTACTCTATGGCTGTGAACGTCAGCGCGAAGATATCTGTTAGCGAGGTACCAGTCCGCCACCTGCCGCGGATGACCATCGCGCTAATGAACAATAGCGCAGGGAATGGTGCAAAAAGCAGCGGTGGCCGCAACCTGCTCGATAAACTGGCACTGCTCATGATTGAGGTAGCTGCGAGAAAATAGTCACGGCGTTTTCTCCTCCTGATCCATGCATTTGAGTTAGGCGCACGAGCGCGCTTCATCTTGTCACTTTCCGCCCTGCGGAGCACGGCCTCAGCTAAGGGCCGGCGCTGCCAGCGGCCGAGCAAGACAGATATTATTCTCTGGGCATGGGCCACGTCTGTTTGCAGTGTGTCAGCGGCTGCTTAGCATACACAATCAGCTTAAAGAGCTGACGTATCTTTCTTGAGGATTTGCAACAAGCCTCTTAGGAATATTTTACTGATTATGAGTAGAGTAAGGCAATACTTCATATTGTCTTTTTTACTCAACTACTTCTTTCGATCAGTTGCATAAAATCACTGATAGAACAAGATTTTTAAACGTTCCAAGACAGGTTAGTATTTGTCTAATCAAACTGCTTCGTACTGCAAAGCTATAGCTTACTTATCTTTGGACCTTCTCAAAGGCATTTAGGCCATAACCTGCTCATGATATCAATAGTAATCTGCTCACGTGACCCGCAAACTCTAAGTGATGTCAGCCAGGATGTAGAAGCTACCATTGGCGTTCCTTACGAGATCATTGCTATAGACAATAGTCAAGGCAAGTACGGAATTTGTGCAGCGTACAATGCAGGAGCGGAACAAAGCAAATATGATATTCTTTGCTTTATGCACGAGGATATCAAGTTTCTAACCCCTAACTGGGGTACTATCGTAGTGAGAACTTTCCAAGATAAATCTATCGGGGCGATTGGAGTAGCCGGTAGCACTTACGTGCCTGTTGCACCTTGCCCATGGTGGGAAACCGGAGAAAGCAACAACAGAACTTATATTTCCCATACTGTAGAAGATACTATTCAAGAAAAGTTTTATAAGAATCCTAATAATGAATCACTCTCTGATGTAGTAGTTTTAGATGGTGTGTGGATTTGCACACGTCGCAGAATATGGCAGCAAAGCCCTTTTGATGAAAAAACTTTCCCAGAATTTCATTTTTATGATGTTGATTTTTGCAGTGAAGTTTATAAAAATCATAGAGTGTGTGTAACTTTTGATATACTAATAGAACACTTTTCTCATGGCACCTTAAATAGTAGCTGGGTAAAGAACGCTCTCAAGTACTATAAAAAGAGAAGCAAGGAATTACCATTAGGTAAAACCACGTATAGTGAAGAAGAAATGAAGCTCATCAACGAGGCGTTATACATCAAATTTATATACAGATTAAAGGAAGTTTCCGTAAAGCGAAAGGTAATAGCGAAATATGTTTATAATCTCTTCCTTCTACAACCCTTTAAAAAGGACAGTTTATATCATGTTAAGCAGCTTTTAAAAAGATAACCTTTATTATTAGTTTAATTTCAGATATGAGATTCTCACTAGAGTATATCGATTAACATTTATTACTATATTATATACGACAACTCCATCCTATCTGCGTAAGGTCTCTATATTAATAATACGCCTTTACATGACGACTTCCAGGTGCCAAAAGAGTTGAGAGTGAACTTCTAGATATCTAGAAGTTCACTCTCAACTCTTTTGGCTGTCTATATTGTAGTTCGATCAATGCAGAATTATTACTATTTACAAATAAATATGGTAGCGCGATAAATAGTCTACCAATACTAAAGCATTGCGCAATGCTCCTTACAAGTAACACAACGCAATGTTTTTATACTGCATTTTACAATGTAAATATTGCATACCACAACATATACTGCGAACTTAATTACGCTATTTTAATTACCTGCAATTTATACTTTACAAGAGCATAAATTGACTGTAATTTACAAGCCACGCCCTAACAGCAGCTTAACAATAGCTTTAGCCTTGTGCTTATTGATATAGTTAAACTTATTAGAATCGTGGAGTAGATGTGAAACAATTTTATAGCTATGTTTTTTATAAATATATTCTTTATTTAGCTCATGCTTATTATCGACATTTGTGACTAACATCGAACCAATAGTTACTCTATAGTAGAAGCATAATTCATCTAGAAAATAAAATCTTCCTCCTAAAAGGAACATATTAACCCACAGTTCCCAATCCTCATGCCCCATGGCAGGCATATTGCCATCATAGCCTCCTGCTTTTTCCCACATTGACTTCTTGTAGATAGCACAAGCATCAATATAGTTGCAGTCAACCATACGATTAAAATCAAATTCACCAACATAGTTATTACCAACATTTCGTACGCCATCATTTTCACCGAAAAACACAGAGTTACCATAAACAACGTCTATAGACGAGTCATCATCCAATATAGCAACAGCTTTAGTGAGATAATTAGCATGTAGCCTGTTATCGCTATCTAAAGGAAGAATATATTTCCCTTTCGCTAAAGCTATACCATTATTCCTCGCTGCGGCTAGGCCAGCATTGGGCTGTTGAATAACTTTGTACTTCTGAGTTGCCAGTTCTTTTATTTTTGTTTTAGTTAGTTCATCTGTTGATCCATCATCAACGATTATTATTTCATAGGCAAGATCACCGGCATTTTGCTCAATGCTCGAAATAGCCTCTTGAATGTAGGCGCCATGGTTGTAACATGGAATAATTATTGAAACTACCACACGGTTGAAGCTCATGATTTAAAAGCAAAGGCAAAACCCAATTATCTAGCTGTTTTTAATACTAATTGGTTGTAATAGCCTTCCATTACCCCCCCTATCTTCTCTTGATTATACGCTTGCAGCACTTTATGACGCGCAGCTTTTCCTAAGCTAGTACGTAGTTCAGGATCTTTTAGCAACTTAATAATGGCATTTGCTATTTCACGAGGTTGCATAGGGTCAACTAGTAAACCTGCTTCGGGTGAGCTGAGCATATCATACATCCCTCCCTGCTTGCTTGCCACAATGGCCCTACCGGCACTCATAGCTTCTAAGCACACATTAGGAAAGTTCTCCCATATACTCGGAAATACGCAAACGTCGGCTTGGGCTAATAACTTAGGAATTTCGGGGGCAATAGCTTGGGTGAACTCTAACTTGCTTTCATAGCCTGGCAAGTTCTTCTTGATGTACTCATCCATCATCATGCCTGGGACAATGGATGCTATAGGCTTTCCAACAAAGGTGAATGTAACATCAGGTACAGCCTCGCATACATACGGAATGGCCTTGGTCAATTCTACCAAGCCCTTCCGTATTTCTAGCCGCCCAATGAATGTAACTTTTTTAGTGACTGGATTCGCTGCAATTGGAATTTCTAGGAACTTCTCATTAGGTATAAAGGGGTAAGGGACGTTGAATATTTTCTCTCTAGGTATACCCCACTTTTCAGACACGTGGTCTCCAAGCGAAATGGAAGGCGTATGAATTTGATCGGCAATAGCTGTTACCTGGTAATCAATATCATTGATATCCTTTTTCCAGATATGTTGCTTCCAGTAAGGTTGGCGTATTTCTCCTCTTAGTAGGCCTCCTAGTATGTATCTGAGCTTTTGAGAGCCAGATAAGAGAATGTTGTACGTGAAGTTTATTTCATGGATGAATTGAGTTGGCGTATGCAATTTCACTACCATAGGTAGGGTTGAGAAACGCCTCTTTATTTCATATCCGTCGCCTTTATACTCTGGCGATTCTATCAGATCAAATTTGTCTTTGAGATGCCGCTCTTCAAAAACCGGCAGCACCAGCTTCGGAAACGCCTGCGTGTTATTGGTATGAATCCGGTGAACCAACAGGCCTTCGTATTCCTCGGATACAGCACGAGTTGGCGATGCGCTAAACACCTCCACATCGTGCCCCCGACTCTTCATCATCTTCGCCACCTGATTAACATAGGTAGCAATGCCCCCTACGGCAGTATCTGGTGGGTACTCAAAACTTATGAATGCAATTCTCATGAAACCTCCTTTTGGCCTGTAAAAATTTAATGTAGAATTCTTCTATAGATTGATCCTAACTTCCTTCTTACCCTAGATATTATTGAGTTATCAACATATGCAATAGGATAAGTTGCAATCTGCTTATCTATTGTACTATTGATTTCACCTTTATTAACCCCCATTTTCTCGAGGCGAATGGCATTTTTTTCAAAGAGAGACTTTTTAATTAAAGCAAGTTCATTTTTACTAATCTCTGTATTTATCTCTTTAATAGTATTCGTGTTGTGCACTCTGTAATTAACAAGAAAATCATTTAGATAATACACATCCCCATATAAGCACACTCTTAACCACATATCCCAATCACAGAAATACTTAGTATTAATATCAAATACACCAGATTTTTTAATCACTGAACTACGCAACATAACTGCAGGCATGGAAATCACATTCCATTCATAATACAATATTTTAAAGTACACATCTCCCTTAATTAAAGTATCTTTTTTATGAAATTTATCCCAATTTTTAGAATATGATTTCCCCCAATGACTTTCATCTACTATTTTATTATTTTCATCAATTATTTTAATATTTGAGTGGACAAGAACAACAGATTTGTTATTATCCAATACAGCCACCCTTTTGGCTAAACTTCCTTTAAACATTAAATCATCATCACTAAATATAGCTATATACTCACCATCAGCTAGCTCAAGTGCTTTATTATGGTTGTTTACAACCCCAAGATTTTCATCATTCCTATGATAAATTATTTTATCAGACTTAAATCCTAATACAGTCTCTTTGGTGTTATCAGAAGATGCGTTATCAGTTATAACAATATTAAAATCTTGGAAATCTTGAGACAAGATACTTTCCACAGCTTCCTTTAGAAATGCTGCTCTATTATAAGTAGGAATTATTATCGAAACCTTGGGCATAAAATCTGATTAAATTACAGTGCTTAAATACTTCCCTCTTAACACACAATCGTCAGACCAGAAGTAATTCCATTGGCCAAAACGACCAGCTAAAAATAGGCTGCCATCCTTTGCTGACTTTTCTTCACCAAATTTGGCATTCCAGTCCACCATTGGTTCTAAATCACCATCCTCTCTTACCAAGCCAAACTGTTCTAGCCAGGTATAGATAGTATTTAGTGCTTCCCTTCGAGAATGATCGAAAATCACATTCGCATACGCCGACCATTTGGTATGCACAGCATCTATATGTTGTAGTGATTTTACCAGCCCCATTTCGACCATTTCTTTACTGACAGCTGCAGCTATTTCTTCCTGGCTTTCTTTGGCGGTTTTGTATTTCGAGAAATACACTTCAACTTGAATACCCGTTTTCCCTTCAACACCGTTAGCTGGAGATAACAGCTCTGTGAAATTTATGCGAGAGCTATATTTATCCTCATCATAAACATACATCCAATTATTTTTTCGTTGGGTTGGATGATTAGCAATGATATTTACCAATAATACAGAAGAGCAGCTTAGTTCACTAGCAGCCTGTTTTATTTCTGCTGGTGCATCGCTCTGTTGAATTAGTATTGGCAAAGGGATAGTACTAACAAGCGTATTGAAGTGCATACTAGTACCATCAGAAAAATGAACTACTCTTTCAGAAAAAGAGGTAAAAGACACCTTTTTACCATACTCTACATTTGCTCCTGTTAGCATCTTTTGGGCAAAGGAAATATACCCACCCTGCTTAGGGTACCTAACGGTAGTTATGTAATGAGTTGATTTTTCTAGTGGGTGTTGAGCACCTTCTAGCACATCGCTTACTGCCGGGAAGTACATTCTACCACCTACCCAATCTGTTGTTAAGTTAGAAGGCTCAGTGGTCCAGTATTTTCTAGTGTAAGCAGCCGGGAATTGCTGCGCGAATGTCTTGCCATATGCAAATTCCAGCCACTCCTGGTAGTTAGCTGAAGCGAATTCCGCCTTTTCGGTTGCCTCCCTCATCGCCAAGAAATCCCTGACGCACTCTTCTCTCACAGCTTGTGGAGCGGCGTACAGATTGGTCTGAGCGGGATGCGGTATCCAAGAGCCTTTGTAGTAGTTAGCCGGGAATACGGGGTACTCTACATACTCAGTGCTGTCAGCAAATAGGCTACGTACGTACTCATGCTTTGTAAATGAGACGTGCGGGCCTTCATCCCAGGTGAAACCATCTCGGATTTCACTGTGGATGTGTCCACCCGCGTAGGTATTCTGCTCATATACGACACACCGCTCATGTCCAATATGATAGGAAGCGCTTATCCCTGCTAGGCCAGCTCCAAGAATTACAATCATCGTATCTCTACTTCGCTGCTCCTACTCCGACCGTCTGTAAGTATTTAGCCAGCACTTCCACGATGTAGTCGTAGTGTACTTCTTCTAGGCCAGGCCACACTCCTAACCAAAACGAGCGGTTCATGATCGTGTCGGTGTTTTCTAGGCCACCTACTACTCGATGCTCAATGTTTTGGTAGGCCGGCTGGCGAAGCAGGTTGCCCGCAAATAGCAAGCGCGTCCCGATTTTGTGGTCCTCTAGGTGCTGAATGAGATCTTGGCGCTCAATCGGGCTGTTTTCCCGAATGGTCAGCAAGAAGCCAAACCAGCTCGGATCGGAGTTGGGTGTGGCTTCGGGCAGGATGAAGTGCTCTTCAAACTGCTTCATCTTCTGGTACAGCATGGCGTGGTTCTCCCGACGGCGCTGCACGAAATGATCGGCTTTGTTGAGTTGGCTTAAGCCAATGGCGGCCTGCATATCGGTCACTTTCAAATTGAAGCCGATGTGCGAGTACGTGTATTTATGGTCGTAGCCGTAGGGCAACTGGCCTAGCTGCCAGCAAAAACGCTTGTTGCAGGTGTTATCTTTACCGGGTTCACAGTAGCAGTCGCGGCCCCAGTCGCGGAAGCTTTCCGCCAGCATCTTCAACCGGATATTGTTGATCAGTACTGCGCCGCCCTCGCCCATCGTGATATGGTGGGCCGGGTAGAACGAGAGCGTAGCCAGGTCGCCGAAGGTGCCTGTTTTCTTGCCATTGTAGGTAGCGCCCAGAGAATCGCAGTCGTCCTCAATCACCCATAGGTTGTACTTCTGAGCCACGCGCATTACCTCGTCGAGGTTGAACGGATTGCCCAGCGTATGCGCAATCATGATGGCTTTGGTTTTAGGCGTTACGGCTTGCTCAATCAGCTCAGGCTTGATGTTGTAAGTCGGGATATCTACGTCTACGAACACCGGCACACAGCCAAACTGAATCATAGGGTTTACGGTGGTTGGGAAACCCGCTGCCACCGTAATTACCTCATCGCCGGGCTTAATAGCTCGGTCGCCCAATTTGGGCGACGTGAGCGTGTAGAACGCCACCAGGTTAGCCGACGAACCCGAGTTGACCAGAATAGAGGACTTGCAGCCGAACCACTTCGCCAGCTTCTGCTCGAACTTAGGACCGAAGCGGCCGGTAGTGAGCCAACCATCCAGCGTAGCATCTACGCCATACAGAAGGTCTTCTGCATCTAATACTTTGCCAGTGACAGGTAAGTAATCCTGACCGGGAATGAATTTTTTAGTGGTGTTAGCCTCCGCTTTTTGCGTTAAAAGCTGCTGTAACTCGTCGCTAAAATTTTTGTACATGGTGTGAAAATTTTATTCCCTGTAACATCGATTAGCAACAGAGACCTTTTTTATTTAGACCAAATTAACTAGACAAACTGCCTATATATCTCCTAATACCTTCTTCGATTCCTATGGAAGGCCTCCATTCTGGTATTTGCGCAGAAGCTTTCTCAGAACTAATAGCTAAATATTTCATGCTTTCATCCCGAGTATTAGCTGTACCTAAAAAGGGAGTAGCGTCACGGTTGAAAATAGAAAATATATACTTTACTAAAGTAGCAATCTGAATAGGCGCCTCATTTGCCAAATTATAGATACCTATTGGCAAGTCATTTTCAGCGATTAGCCTTACCATTGATGCAACATCTGCACAGTGCAAGTATTGTCTAATTTGAGTACCAGCGCTTAGCTTCATAGGCTGCCCCTTCTGTAAAGAGTTTATTATATAAGGAATGAGTCGATTCGGATTCTCACGCTCTCCGTAAATAGTTGGAAGCACGAAATGAAATACCTTTACGTTATAGATATTATTTACTATAAACTTCGTAAGCAATCGTTTAGAAGAGCAATAATGGTTAGGTATATTAAAATAACTAGACAAAACCTGCTCTTCATTTAAAGGGGAAACCTGACTTGTATCACCTATCTCAAAGTAAGACCCAAAGCTGACCCACTTCCCTGAAAAACCATTTTCGCTTAAATAATTAAGTATTTTTATGGGGTAAAACGCATTCACATCATAAATAATATCACTATCGGCTTTACCACCTGCTTGAACACCAGTAGCAGCACAATAAACAATTACATCACAGTCAAGCAAAGAGGATAACTCTACCTTTATTTGAGGATATTGGAATAAATTAAATATAATATTATCTCGCTCGTCATCTTTTGCTTCTTTGCCAAAAAGAACGAGTTGGTAATTTTCTTCCTTGGAAAACTCATCAATGACGTAAGAGGCCAGAAGTGAGTTAGAACCTATGATGGCTACCTTCATAGTGAAGCATAACGTTGCACGGCCTCTATTGTGTACTCCGATGCATTTGAGGGATTATTACAGAAAATCTTGTACCAATTAATGGTTTCTGAAATAGCCTCCTTTGACGTATACTTAGGCAACCAACGTAGTTCGCTAGTTGCCTTGCTGATGTCAAGCTTTAAGAGCCCTGCTTCATGCGGCTGGTTAACTAAAGGTGGCGACACATAGCTACCGCTACCCCATATAGAAACAGCTGTTTCAACTACGTCACCCACCGTCTTATTATCCTCTGCATAAGGCCCGAAATTCCAAGCACCTCCATAGCTGAGTGGTTCGGCGGCAAGCTTGGCACCGAGCAACAGATAACCGCTTAGGGGTTCTAGCACGTGCTGCCAGGGCCGCACAGCTTTCGGATTACGCACTGTCACGGGCTGCTCGGCCCGTAGCGCCCGCACGATATCCGGAATAATGCGGTCCTTGGCCCAGTCGCCGCCACCGATTACGTTTCCGGCCCTTCCTACTGCAATACCTTTGCGGTGCTGCTCATAAGCGGCCGGGTTAAAAAACGACTGGATGTAAGAATTAATGACCAGTTCCGCGCAGGCTTTGCTGGCGCTATAGGGGTCGTAGCCGCCTAGGCGGTCAGTTTCGCGGTAGGGATATACCCACTCCTTATTCTCGTACACCTTGTCGGTGGTGATGAGAACAATGGTGCAGGGTTTCTCCAGTTTACGCACGGCATCGAGCACGTACGCCGTGCCAATGGCATTTACGGCAAAGGTTTCGGCCGGAATCTCGTAGGACAGCCGTACCAGGGGCTGAGCGGCCAGATGGAAGATGAAATCAGGCTGAAACGCTACAATTTCCTGCTCTAGCCTTTTATGGTCGCGCAGGTCGGCAAGGACTGATTCGCAGAGTGTGTCCCCTTGAATCAGATTATACAGGTCTTCCGGCTGCTCAGGAGCCAAGGCATAGCCTTTCACCTGGGCCCCGAGCAAGTGTAACCACTGCAACAGCCACGCCCCTTTAAAACCAGTGTGGCCGGTCAGAAATACCTTTTTGCCTTGATAAGTAGTTTGTAAATCCATCCTTACCACGTTTTCCACTGGGCTACTCCGTTCCGCAAGTCGGTTTCCAACTCTACTTTATCGCGGAGCGTGTCCATGGGCTTCCAGAAGCCGTGGTGCTTGTAGGCCTGCATCTGTCCATCGGCGGCAATGTGCTCCAGTGGCTCCCGCTCCCAAATAGTCGCGTCATTCTCGATGTAGTCAATTACGCCCGGCTCACACACGAAGAAGCCGCCGTTGATCCAGGCGCCGTCGCCCTTGGGCTTCTCCGTAAAGGAGGTTACCTGGTCTTGCTCACCAAAATTCAGGGCCCCGAAGCGGCCACTGGGCTGCACAGCCGTAACGGTACAGAGCTTTCCGCTTTGCTGGTGGTACTGCAGCGACTCTTTGATATTTACATTCGACACCCCGTCGCCGTAGGTTAGAAAGAAGGTTTCGTTGCCGATGTGCTGCTTCACCCGCTTAATACGGCCGCCCGTCATGGTTTCTAGGCCAGTATCTACCAGCGTGATGTTCCAAGGTTCTGCAAAGCTATCATGTACCTGTAATGAATTCTCCTTCAGGTTGATCGTTACGTCTGACTTGTGCAGGAAGTAGTTGGCAAAGTATTCTTTGATAACATAGCCCTTATACCCGAGACAGATAACGAAGTCATTAAAGCCATGTGCTGAATAGATTTTCATGATATGCCAAAGAATGGGCATATCACCAATTTCTACCATTGGTTTAGGCTTGAGCACTGTTTCTTCGGAAAGGCGAGTACCTAGGCCACCAGCAAGAATCACAACTTTCACAGGAGGAATTTGAATAAAGTTTATCTATTAACTACGCCTTGTCAGAGGAGCAGCATTATTCTAGTTTAAGCTACAAAGCTAGCTATTCTCATGTTAGCAGTTTACTGCAGTCAGGTAGGCAGCCATAGACAGTAGACTCTGGCTTGCTAAAAGGGCCTTTACTATAGGCATAGAAGTTTAATGAGTAGTAGCAAAAAACTGCTTTATACAAGCACAAATAAAAGTTACCTGCTCAAACGTCATTCCGGGCCATAGAGGAAGACTTAAGCTAGTGCGGGCCAGTTCTTCGGCAATCGGGAACTGCCCCTCGTGAAATCCTAACGCTTGATAGGCTGGCTGCAAATGCGGAGGAATTGGATAATGAATAAGCGTTTCTATTCCTTTCTCAGCCAAGTATTGTTGCAGCGCATCACGGCGAGTGCTCCGCACTACGTACACATGGTACACATGTGTACTTCCGGGTGCTATTTGTGGTAGCACGAGATCGGCTACATCCATTAATATTTTAGAATACCACGCTGCAACTTGTTGGCGTTGCTCAGTCCAGCAGGCCAAATACGGTAGCTTGACTCGTAATACGGCTGCCTGCAACTCGTCCAGCCGCGAGTTGTATCCTACAAGCTCGTTGTGGTATTTCTGACCGGATCCATAATTACGCAGTTTGGTTAGATGCTGAGCAAGACTTCTATCATTAGTTGTTATGGCACCAGCATCCCCTAGAGCACCCAAGTTTTTACCGGGATAAAAGCTAGTAGCATTCATATGTCCAAAACTTCCGGTAAGCTTGTCTTGATAGGTAGCACCCTGGGCTTGCGCGTTATCTTCTACTACTGCCAGCTGATACTGGTGCGCCACCTCCATAATAGCTTTCATCTCGCAGGCTTGCCCATATAAGTGCACTGGCATGATAGCACGGGAGCGACCAGTAATTGCCATCCGCAATTTATCTGGATCCATGTTGGCGGTAAGTAACCGGGGCTCGACGGGTACAATTGTAGCGCCCACATAAGATATAGCCAGCCATGAAGCTATGTAAGTATTGCTTGGAACCAATACTTCATCACCGGGCCCGATGCCTAACGCACGCAGAGATAGGTGCAGTGCATCAAGCCCAGTTGCTACCCCTAGTACATATGCCACAGAATTAAAGGCCGCGTATTCTTGCTCGAATTGCTTTACCTCCTCCCCTAGCACATACCAGTGACTATCGTATACTCGAGCCATGGCTGCTAAAATCTCAGCTCGAATAGGATCATGTTGACCAGTGAAAGAGAGAAAAGGAATTTTCATAGCGAGTCAGCTGACGTTGTACTTCGAGCAGTTGAAGGCTTTGGCTCGGCCACTTCCTTAACCACATACAGTGGCCGGTTGCGGGCAGCATCAAGGCCCCGCCAGACGTACTCGCCAATGATACCGAGCGCCAGCATCTGAAACGCAGAAACGAATAGCAGCACCACCATGAGCGACGACCAACCAGTGGGTTCTGATGAACCTAGCAGGCGCAGGATGATAATATACGTGCCATAGAGCAGTGCCAGTGTACCCAGAAGCATACCCGCTGTTGATATCAGCCGAATAGGCAGAAATGAGAAGGATACAAAGGAGTCAACGAACAGCTTGATCCGCTTCGCCAGCGTCCAGCGTGAGTGGCCTAGCTGGCGTGGGCGGCGCACATATGGGATGCTTACGTACGGGTAGCCTAGCCACAGCATTAGGTAGAATATATTACTGTTGCGCTCCTGCATTTTTAAGACTTCCACTGCCACCTGCCGGTCAAACAATGCAAAGTCAAAGCCTCCAGAGGGAATGTTCGGCAGAGCAAAGCGTTTCATAAGCCAGTGAAAGGTAGCTGCCAAGAAACGCTGCACCCCCGTTTCTGGCCGATCTTGCCGGTTACCAATCACGAGTCGTATGCCTTGCCGCCAGTAGCCGTACATCTCGACCAGCAAGGATAGTGGATCTTGTAAATCGGCGGCCAATACAGCTATACAGTCTCCAGTGGCATGTTCTAGGCCAGCTACCACGGCATTATGTGCTCCTACGTTACCGGCTAACTCCACTACGCATACCCGGTCGGGGTAGAGGCTGCGTAAGTGGTGCAGCGCTTCCACTGTCTTGTCGCCAGAGCTATCGTCTATAAAAACATACTCGAAGTTAACTTCTGCGGGAAACCGCGCTTCATTTGCAATTAACTCTGCTCCTGTTACCGGAATATTTGACTCATTGAAGTAACAGGGAATAATGAGAGAAATCTTGGGCATGCTGGCAAGATACGCAGCAATACAATTTGCTTAACCGGCACCTTATAGCCTCAAAGAAGCTTATTCAGCGGCCAGACCAACTAAGAATGTGCGTTACGGCAGCTAAACGAAACCCTAACTTTTCTTTGTTGCGAATAATTGCTTTGTTAGTAGCCTGTGTAGTAGAAACTATAGCCTCTACCCCATGCTCGTGTGCTCTATGCAATGCTTCGGCCAGCAGTTTGCGGCTCCACCCTCTGTTCTGAGGCCCTACCGCCATAACTACCGGGCGTCCTATTTTTAGGCCTAACGTGGCGGTATGTACTTGCTGATAATTTACGGTGATAAAACTATCCAATGGAATTCCTATTTCATCAGGAACTAGCACATCATCGCAGTAGCCATTCACGGCAGCTGCTGCGTAGGCCCCCAGAAAGGCATCGGCCTCTACTTTAGAAAAGAATGGGTCTGCATGAAATCGATCAAAGGGGTTAGCATTCTCTGCGGCAATGCTACTAAGCAATGTCTGCTCTTGAGGTATGGCTGATCTAACTGCATAGCGCTCGGGTGGAAGTGCCGCCAGATGTTCATGCACATATTGCAGCCTGGTTTCCACTAACAGCCACTCTGAGTGGCCTAGAGCCTGCAGCACCTGCGTATCTTCGGCAGGAATTTCTGTTATGCAGTGCTGAATGCCCAGAGAAGCAAGATGACGAGTAAAGCTCCGACAAGCAGCACGTAGATTTCTGGCGCTATCAAATAAGATAGCTCGGAGCTTAGCCATAGGTCGTTTGAAGAAGGCAGAGTCCCAACGCAGGTCAGTATACAAGAAGCAGCAACCGTTTTCGCTGTACCAACAATGCTCATCTACACCACTTCCAAACTGTAGAAGTTGAGTACGCTCCAACTGCCAAGAAGCCGTCGGATCTGGCAGTTGCTGCAACATGTGGTACGGAGAATAAAAGGGCAGTAGCGCTGCCCTCTCATTTAGTAGCCATTCCCTGGTGGTCATGCTTGTTTGAATTCGGAGTAGTCGCGGATGTAGTCAGTGGCATCATATAAGGTAGAGGCTAGTGCCAGCTGTACTGCCGTGTGCGAGTACTGCATGGTATGCCAGCAGTAAGGTGGAATATACACTCCCTGATCGGGTCTCTCTAGCACAAAGGTTTGTATCTCGCCGTCACGCAGTTCCGTCATCACTATAATGCGCCCCGATACGGCAACTAGCACCTGCGCAGTTTGGTGATGAGCATGGCGTCCGCGCACAATGCTTTCGGGCGTATGATACGTCCAAAAAACTCGCTTCACCTCAAATGGAATGGAAGCCACTACTTCCCCTACCGATATATAACCAATATCAGGGGCGCCCACCTTAGGAAAATCAAGTAGATACGGCTTAGTCATGCACTACAGCGTGTTGTTCTTACCCTCAAAGAACGTAAAAAGCCGGCTGCCTGAGGCAGCCGGCTTTTTACTACACGTTTTTAGTGGCTTAGAAGGAACGTGGGGTATTATTCACCTGCCCGGCGGTAACGCCCTGCACATGCTCTTTAAAGTATTCCAGCGTCCGGCGCAGGCCTTCAGCCCGACCTACTTGAGGCTCCCAGCCCAAAATTTCCTTAGCCTTAGTGATATCCGGCTTGCGTTTCATTGGGTCATTCTGGGGAAGTTCCTGGTAAGTAGGTTTAAACTCCACGCCCATCAGGTTGGCAATTTCCTCACCGAACTCTTTAATGGTGATTTCATCGGGGTTGCCAATGTTCACAGGCAATGGATAATCGCTCAGCAATAACCGATAAATACCCTCAATGAGGTCATCAACGTAACAGAATGAACGAGTTTGTGAGCCGTCACCAAACACCGTCAGATTTTCGCCGCGCAAGGCCTGCGAAAGGAATGCTGGCAATACGCGACCGTCGTTGAGGCGCATCCGTGGACCATAGGTGTTAAAGATGCGTACGATGCGCGTTTCTAGACCATGGTGGTTATGGTAGGCCATTGTAATAGCCTCCTGGAAACGCTTAGCCTCATCATAGCAACCGCGAGGACCAACGGGGTTTACGTTGCCAAAATATTCCTCTACCTGAGGGTGAATTTCAGGATCTCCATATACTTCAGAAGTGCTGGCAATCAGCATACGAGCTCCTTTCACGCGAGCTAGGCCTAGCAAGTTGTGCGTACCCAAAGAACCTACTTTCAGCGTCTGAATTGGGATCTTAAGGTAATCAATAGGCGATGCTGGCGAAGCAAAATGGAGGATATAATCCAGCTTACCAGGCACGAAAACAAATTTGGATACGTCGGCGTGGTGAAACTCGAAGTCCTCTTTACCGAACAGGTGCTCGATATTAGCCAAGTCACCAGTAATGAGGTTATCCATGGCAATGACATGGTATCCTTCGGCCAGAAACCGGTCGCAGAGGTGAGATCCTAAGAACCCCGCTCCACCAGTAATCAGTACGCGTTTTTTATCAGACATAGTAGGTAGATTAGAAAGTTGACGGCTTTGTGTACAGCTTAACAGAAGGCTTATGCTTCTTTCAAAGCCGGCTCATGATGGGCTGTACGGATACCAATGCAATGGTAAGCAAAGCCGGCTTCCTTCATTTCCGCCGGGTCATAGATATTACGACCATCAAAGATCACTTTTTGCTTAAGTAAACGCCCTACTACCTCAAATGAAGGTGAGCGGAACTCCGGCCATTCAGTTACGACAAGCAAAGCATCAGCATCAACGAGAGCGTCGAACTGATCTTTTGCGTAGGTAATGCTGTCACCAAGCGTATGCTTTGCTTCGGGCATTGCGACCGGATCGTAAGCCGAAACTGTGCAGCCTTCAGCCAACAACTTTTCTATAATTACCAAGGAAGGAGCCTCGCGCATGTCGTCTGTCTTGGGTTTGAAGGAAAGGCCCCAAATGGCCATTTTCTTGCCTTTCAACTCCGATCCAAAGTGTTTCTTTACCTTGCTGAACAGCACTTCTTTCTGCGCCTCATTTACGCCCTCTACGGCCTGCAAGACTTGCATTTTGTAGCCATTCTCAGACGCTGTTTTAATTAGCGCTTTTACATCCTTAGGAAAGCACGAGCCGCCATATCCTATACCAGGGTAGATAAACTTGGTGCCAATGCGGGCATCTGAGCCAATGCCTTTGCGCACCATGTTCACGTCGGCCCCCATAATCTCGCACAGATTGGCAATGTCGTTCATGAACGAAATCTTGGTTGCCAGCATCGAGTTGGCAGCATACTTGGTCATCTCCGCGGAAGGAATATCCATGAAGATAATAGGATGACCATTCAGCAGAAATGGCTTGTATAAGCGGCTCATCATTTCCTCTGCCCGCTCAGATGCAACACCAATTACAATACGGTCAGGCTTTAGGAAGTCGTCAATAGCAGCACCTTCTTTCAGGAACTCTGGGTTGGAAGCCACATCAAACTCAATGTCTTCACCACGCTTAGCTAAAGCTGTTTCTATTTCCTTACGCACCTTAGCCGCCGTACCAACAGGCACTGTGCTCTTGGTTACAATAACTGCGTAGTTGGTCATATTCTCACCAATGCTACGGGCTACAGCCAGTACATATTTTAGATCAGCAGATCCATCTTCGCCGGGAGGAGTGCCAACAGCAATGAATGCAACATCACAATCTTTGATAGCCTCACCAATATTGGTAGAAAAGTGTAACCGGTTTGCCGCGACGTTGCGAGAAACCATTTCCTCCAAGCCCGGCTCGTAAATGGGCAGAATGCCTTTGTGGAGGTTGTCAATTTTTTTCTGGTCAATATCAATGCATGTTACATCGATGCCAACTTCTGCGAAGCATGTGCCTGTGACAAGACCTACATACCCGGTACCTACTACTGCAATTTTCATATGAAAGGGAAATATGAGAAAGGGGGCTACTTAAGTTGAGACATTTGTCTCTTGGCATTATAATACTGATTCATTACATCAATCATTCTCCAAGCATATAATATCATAAAGGGTTCAGCATAGTAGCGCCATCTATATCCAACAAAATACAGCAATGTAACAGCGAATGAGCCAATAAATGGTGCAATTAAAATAAAATCTTCTTCATATACACTCTTGGTTAAAATTAAATACAGAACCATGCTAATAAACAGTATATGAACAGCAAAATTTATAGGATTATAAAAACTAGATGTTCGCACTATTTCCAAGTTTTGAGGAATAAAATATATAATAGATTTCCTAACCAACAAAACGACCTCTTGCAATGGATTAGATTTAATCCATTGAACAGCTAATTTTTTTCTTGCAATACTCTCTTCAAATTCATTCATATTATCAATACCAACTATATTTTCGTGAGCGTATTTGTATATAGGACTGCTCTTTTCACGCCAATTACCCATCCAACTTCCTCTAGCGGTAGGATTATGACCTTGTAATAGTTCATATCCAGATTGGGTGCTTAGAATATACTCACCAAATAAATCTTTATTTTTAATCAACACTGGAATATGTACTATACTTACGATAACACTAATGATTGAGAGAGATACTGCAAGGCCATAACGCCTCTTAAACAAATTCATGACTGTAGATAAAAAAAACAAAATTACATACACAGATAATACATTAGACTTAAAAATACAGCTTATGCAACTAAGTAATAATAGCAATAGAAAATCATTTAGCTTCATTTCTCCTTTTTGATACGTATGTACAAGCAAGAAAACTGTTATGACTAGCATTGGCATAACAAAGTTTTCATATGTTATGCAAGTACCTACATAAATAAGCACCGAAGGATAAAACAAATAAGTAAGAGTAGCGAAAAAAGCTACTCTACCATTTAAAAACTTGACACATAAATTATAAAAATAAAAAGCCGATATAAAGAACGTGAACAAAGAAAAAATACATATAAACAAACTCCAAGCATTTTTACTTATTCCGGCTTGAATAAGCCACTTGTAGATAAATACAGGAGTAGATGCATGGAAAGCAGAAGGCTCATATATACCATTTCTTAGCACAGTATACCCATGCCCTTCAATGTAATTTTTAGCTATGTAAAAAACCCCTTCATCATCAGGGTTCAAAAGCAGACTCCCTTTATATATAATGAAAAAAAGTATTATTCTAATGAATATCGATATCAAAGCAGCAATTGCTATTCTGCTGCTCATTTTTGCATCGACAAGCATATTATTTACCGATACCATATTTTATAATACAATATATTGCCCTGAATCCGTCACGCCACCCGATTTTCTTTCCCTCAGCATATGTTCGCCCATAATAACTAATACCTACTTCATAAATACGGACATTAGGAATCTTGGCAATTTTTGCAGTTACTTCTGGTTCAAAGCCGAATCGGTTTTCTTCAAGTTTTAAATTTTGGACTAAATCACGGCGAAATAACTTATAGCAAGTCTCCATATCTGTGAGGTTCAAATTGGAAAATGCATTAGAAAGCATTGTTAACCAGTGATTCCCGATGCTATGCCAGAAAAACAAAATGCGGTGAGGCTTCCCACCCATAAACCGTGAACCATACACAACATCAGCCATTCCACGTAATACAGGACGCAGAAGAATATTATATTCTTCTGGATCATATTCTAGATCAGCATCCTGGATAATAATATAGTCTCCAGTAGCTTCCCGTATACCTGTATGTAAAGCAGCTCCTTTACCTTGATTTACCTGGTGCTTACGATATTGAATAGGCAACTCTGGATTAGCCCTCATGTAGCGTCCAATAGCTTCTTCGGTATCGTCTTTTGAACAGTCATTCACAATAATCACTTCTTTCTCGATTCCTCCTATCAACTCTACAGCCTTAACATGATCTAAAATCAGATGAATAGTAGAGCCTTCATTATAAGCTGGAATGACAATGGAGAGCTTTTTAGGCGGAAAATGCACAGTATTCCCTGAGTTGGTTGTAGTATTGATCATCAAGAAGTTGGTAAAATCGAAGTTGAAAAACTGTGGATAATTAGCTTATCATCCATTTTTTCCACCACCACTGAAATACAATCAATGCCCAGATACGGGCATGTACATCACTAGGGCTGCGCGAAAACAATTGCGTTTTTAGCGCTTGGATAGCTGCTACATCAAATACTCCTTGTGCTTCGATAAAAGCATCAGAGAGCAGGTCATCTTCAATCAGCGGGCGTAGCTCACCACGGAACCACTTTAATAAGGGGACTTCGAACCCGTGCTTTGGGCGCTTATATAGCTCTTCCGGGAGCATGGGGCGGAAGGCATCCTGCACTATTTTCTTCTTCATGTTTGCGTCGATTTTACTTTCGACGGGCAAGGAGAAGGCGAAGTTGACCACGTTGGGGTCCAGGAAGGGAGGACGCACCTCCAAGGAATTAGCCATACTCATCAGGTCCACCTTCGTGAGCATGTCGTAAGGCAGTACCATCTTCGTATCGGCGAGCAGAACCTCATTGAGGTCACCGTCGCTGTGCAGGTCCTCCAGCAGTTCTTTTCGGCGCTTATCGGCTAGCTTTTTTCCTACTTTACGGCGGGCGGAGGCACTAAGCAGGTTACGAGCATCTTTCTCAGAGGCAAAGGAGGCCCAATCCCAGTAGCGGTCTTTGGGTCCACTAAGCATGCCGCGGGAGAAGCGTTGAAACTGACGGATTTTATTGCCGAAGAAAGAATTACGTGACTTTGGCAGGATATCCCACAGCAGGTTTAGACCAGTTACGGCTTCAGCTTTAAACCCACCCTGGCGAACCTGAAATTCGCCCATGTGCTTATTGTAGCCGCCAAAGAGCTCATCAGCGCCATCACCAGATAAGGCTACGGTAGCTTTCTCACGGGTACGTTTACTAAGAATATAGACTGCCAGAGCTGATGAATCAGCAAAAGGCTCATCGATGTAGTTCAAGACATCGAAGATATGATCGTAAAGATCCTGATTCGTCAGCGAGAAGACGGTGTGGTTCGTCTTGTACTTATCAGCTACGAGCTTGGCGTACTTCGTCTCATCGAAGAAAGGCTCATCGCGGTAGCCGATACTAAACGTATTCAGGTGAGGCGTATGACGCGACGCCAGTGCAACGATGACCGAGGAATCAATACCTCCACTTAGGAAAGCGCCAAGCGGCACGTCGGCAACCAGCCGGCGGGCAGTAGCGTCATCGAGCAACTCCACTAGCTTCTTCTGTTGCTGCTCGTACGTTAGCTTATTCTTCTCAACCTTTTTAGGGTCGTAGGGGATCTTGTACCAGCGCTTGCGAACTACCTTTTTGCCTTTTATATACAGATAATGGCCGGGCAACAATTTTTTAACGCCTTTAAAAATTGTTGCTGGGCCAGGGATGTAATTAAGCTGTAGATAATGGCTGAGGGCTACGTAGTCCAGCTTACGCGGAATTCCCAGTGCTAATAGCGACTTCATCTCTGAGGAGAAAAGAAGCTTGTCCTCATCACGATAAATGAGCAGGGGCTTCTCCCCCATCCGGTCGCGGGCGATAAAGACGGAGTCTTCTTCCTTATCGTAAATAGCAAAACCGAAGAAGCCATTCAGCTTTTTGATAAAGCTGCGCCCTTCAGAGATGTACAGGCGTAGAATTACCTCAGTATCAGTCTGCGAATGGAAGCGGTGGCCTTTGCTAATTAGCTTCTGGCGCAGCTCTTTGAAATTAAAGATTTCGCCGTTGAAGACAATAGTATAACGACCTGATTCATCCGTCATGGGCTGATTACCATCGGCGGTGAGGTCAAGGATAGCTAGACGACGAAAGCCTAGGCCACACCGGTCATAGACGAAGTGCCCCTGCGAATCGGGGCCTCGGCTAATGATAGCGTCGGTTGAGGCGTGCAATGAGGCCAGCGCGCTGCGGCCTGCGTCAGTAAAGGCGAATACTCCGGTAATTCCACACATAGGGCGGGCAAAAGTACGAACTATCAGGACTTGAGTTCGGAAAAACTACGGCCGCCGCTCGCAACCAAAGCCGTGCCACGTTAGTACACCCTGTAGATTCTCTCCCATCCTTACCTCGACCATAGCCATGAATTTACAAGATCAATTGACTCTGCAGCAAGAGTTTGAAGCGGCTGTTTCGCGTGTAGATAACCTTCCCGGTGACCAAGCCGCCGCACATATGACGGACCTCTACGGCTTATATAAGCAAGCGACAGATGGTGACCATGACGCTGAACGTGACGAAGTAGGCGATGATACGCCCGATAACCCGGATGGCCCCAAAGGTCTTTCGCAAGCTCAATGGGATGCCTGGAGCAAATACAAAGGGGTCAGCCATGATGATGCCCGTCGTCAATATATTGCAAAGGTGGCCGAAATAGCCGGTCCAGTGGGGGAATCGACCACAGTCATTACGGGCAACGGACAACCCGCTACTGGGTCTCAGGTGGGTGGAGCTGATTCCAGTTCCGGACCCGAGGTTCAATCGAATGACAATACTACGCTCTCGCAACAGCCGACCTCACAGCCGGGCATATCCCAAGGAGGCCTACGTGGTGACATTACAGCAGGTGCGCCCTATGGTGGCGAAGACAAGTTAAAAGGCGATCAAAGCTAATATTTGCTAAAACACCTTTTTGCGATACTCACAAAAAAGCCTCTCATGATTGAGAGGCTTTTTTGTGGGAGAAAAACCCAAAACAGGTTAAAATATTTTCCCAGGGTTCATTATGCCTCGCGGATCAAATACTTGCTTGATGCCGCGCATTAGATTGAGCTGCGCTTCCCCGATGGCAATACCGATGTAAGGCTTTTGTACTAGGCCTATCCCATGCTCACCGGAAATAGTCCCTCCTAGGCTCACGCATAACCGAAATAACTCCCGGATTGGCTCCTGTAGGCCACGATGCCACATCTCATCATCCAGCTCGCCTCGGATAATATTGACGTGCAGGTTGCCGTCGCCGGCATGACCGTAGCAAACCGAGTTAAAGCCGTAGCGGCTTCCAATTTCTTTTACTCCTTTTAACAGCGTGGCCAGTTCGGCACGAGGTACTACCGTATCTTCTTCCTTGTAGACGGAGTTATAGCGAACGGCATTCCCAATGTTACGACGAATGCGCCACAGATCATCCTTCTGAGCTGCCGTATCGGCCAGCAGAATTTCGTCTACGTCGTACTTTTCCAGCACTGCATACACAGCTTCCGCTTCCTTATATAGTTGATCCAAGTCCTGCCCATCTAATTCGATAAGCAAATGCGCCCGAATATCGGCTGGCAAACTGAGCGGGATGTTGAGGTAGCGCGATGACCATTCAATAGCCTCGCGCTCCATAAACTCTAGGCCAGATGGTACAATGCCAGCTCTGAAAATAGCCGAAACGGCCGTAGCGGCTTCGTTCTCATCGCGGAAGGGTGCTAAGAGAAGAAGATTCTGCTGTGGATAAGGTAGCAGTTTGAAAACAATGCGTGTAATAACACCCAGTGTACCTTCAGAGCCGATCAGTAGCTGCGTAAGATTATAGCCGGTGGCGTTCTTTAGCGTGTTAGCCCCGGTCCAAATGATTTCCCCGGTGGGCAGTACTACTTGCATATTCAGCACATAGTCCTTCGTGACGCCATATTTTACTGCTTTAGGGCCACCACTGCTTTCACTAAGATTGCCCCCCAGAAAACAGCTGCCCTTACTAGCGGGGTCTGGAGGATAAAAGAGGCCTACTTCTTTTACAGCATTCTGAAACACTTCCGTAACTACCCCAGGCTCTACGGTTGCCTGCAGGTTGCGCTCATCAATTTCAATGATGCGGTTAAGTCGCTCAGTGCTTAGCACTACCCCATGATGAATGGGAAGTGCCCCACCCGATAGGCCAGTACCAGCACCACGGGGAGTAACGGGAATGTGATACTCGTAGCACAACCGTACAATTTGACTTACCTCTTCGGCGTTTGCCGGGCGCACCACAACGTCGGGAGCAAAGTGTAAGTCTTCTGTATGGTCGCGGCCATAATCAGCATAGACGTCCGCTTCTACGCGCTGGGCTGTGAGTACGTGCGCCTCACCAACGATGGCCTCAAACTGGGCGATTAATGATGGGGTTAAAACTTGATATTCCATATATAGAGGAGCAAAATGACCTGTTCACCTATCTTTGCACCGATGCGGGAACACGTTACGAAGGTACGGCATTCGGCGCACTGGCGCCGGTGGCTGCCAGTGCTACTGATAGGACTGCTAGGTTGGCTGGCTGCGTGTAGCGGTGCCAAGAAGGTAAACTACCGAAACGGCCGATATTACTCGGCCCGAGATATGGCTCGGATCAAGGCCAACGAGCGACGACGCGGTATTTCACCCGCCAATAAGTCGAAAGCTAAGATAGCTACGGCAGCTGGTAAGAGCAAAGTAGTGGTGAAACGACCTAACGCGCGACCCACCCCAGCTAACTTGAGGCGTGAAATTGCTTCCGTTATTGAAACGGCTCGCTCATTTGAAGGAACACCTTACAAATTTGGTGGTACTACTCGGCTCGGCATGGACTGCTCCGGGTTATTGTTCATGTCGTTTGCAGCCATCAACGTAACCATTCCCCGCTCTAGCAATGAGCAGGCGCTGTGGGGAGACCCAGTGAAGCCCCAGAACCTACAACCCGGCGATTTGGTATTTTTCGGAGGTTCGCCTGGCAGTTCAACTATTACTCACGTTGGTTTAGTAACAGAAGCCTCAGATGAGAGCGTGCAGTTCATTCACTCTTCCAGCTCTTTAGGTGTAATCGAGAATGCGTTAGAATCGGATTACTATCTAAGCAGATTCATTAAGGCAGTACGACCAAAGTTGTGAATTTGCCTCTTACCTTTGTGCCCGAAAACAAACCTTGTGTACCAGAAGAGTTTATAGAAACTCGACGGTAGCTCAAAATATAGTAGAGTCTTTTACTTCTTAGTAGCCTTTCACACAGCACTTTTTCACCAATCCCCCCTTTATGAGACGCAATCTTTACGCCTCAATGGCCATGGTGCCACTGGCGGTCTTGTCAGCCCACTTAAGCTGGGGCCAGGCCACGACCACCTCGGCGATGAACGGTATTATTACCGATAAGTCGGGAGCGGGCCTGCCTGGTGCTACGGTTATTGCCGTGCACACTCCAACAAACACGCAGTACGTTGCTCCTACTAACTCGGAAGGTCGTTTCAGCCTGCAGAACATGCGCGTGGGTGGCCCTTACACCATCCGCGTAACTTTCATCGGCTATAAGGAGGCAGTTCGTGAAAACATCTTCCTGACGCTAGGACAGAACCTGCGCCTCGATATCAACTTGAGCGACTCGGAACAGACGCTGGGTGAAGTAGTAGTACGGGGCAACGACACCCGCTCGGTACTTAATGCTGAGCGTGCTGGTTCTACTACGAACATCAGCACGCAGGAGATTCAGCGTTTGCCCACTATTCAGCGTAGCTTGAATGATTTTACGCGTCTGACGCCTCAAGCAAACTCTGGTAGTACTGGCGCAATCGGTGGTGGTAACTTCCGTCAGAACAATATCACCATTGACGGTGCGGACTTTAATAACAACTTTGGTATTGGGGGTAACCTGCCAGCAAACGGCAACCCAATTTCACTGGACGCCGTGCAGGAGATTTCAGTTAACGTAACTCCTTTCGACGTACGTCAATCCGGTTTCATTGGTAGTGCTATCAATGCCGTTACTCGCTCTGGTAGCAACGACTTTTCTGGCTCAGTTTACACTTACTGGCGTAATCAGAATCAACAAGGTAACAAGGTTGGCGACCAAACTTTCATTAAACAGGATCTGAACGAAAAGCAGTATGGTTTCCGCTTCGGTGGTCCCGTAATTAAAGACAAGCTTTTCTTCTTTGTTAATGCAGAGAAACTGGACCGTACTAGCCCAGGCCAGCAAAACGTAGTTGCCACTGCGGGCCAGGTGTATGGAGCTGCTGGTACGCCCAGCAACGTAGTACGGCCTTCAGGAGCATTCCTCGACGAGGTAAGTTCGTTCCTACGTGAGAAATACGGTTACGAAACTGGTCCTTATCAAGGATACTCGTTTAAGTCTGACCGTACCACTCTACTAGGCCGTGTTGACTGGAACATTAATACTAACAACCGCCTCTCAGTTCGCTATAGCCAAGTAGAAAGTAAGTCGCCGAGCTTTGTGAGTACCTCACGCAGCCCACTAACAGCTTTCTCTAATACCCGGACAAGTAATTTTGCCCTGCCGTTCTCCAACTCCAACTACTTTCAGGAGAGCAACTTTTATTCACTGGCAGCTGAATTGAACTCCACTATTAGCGGGAGGTTCTTCAATACCCTGCGTGGTACCTATACCCACCAGAAGGACCCTCGCAGCTCAAACAGTGAAGTGTTCCCATTTGTAGATATTCTCGATGGAACGCGTAATGCAAACGGCACCTATACCACGGGGGTAAACCCACTCACCTCTTTTGGTTATGAGCCCTTCACTTTTGGTAACCTGCGTGATGTGGAAACGTACTCGGCGGTAGACTATGTTAACTACACGGCGGGTATCCATAACCTTACGGCAGGTGTTCAGTTCGACTTACAGAGCACGAAGAATGGCTTCCAGCGCTTCGCTACTAGCTATTACACGTATAACTCATGGGATGAATTCAAAGCTGGAGGGCAGCCCCGTGATTTCGCACTAACCTACTCATTACTACCTGGCTACGAGCAGGCATATCCTCGCTTTAAAACTGCTCAGTACTCTGCCTATGCGCAGGATGAAATTAACTTGAGCGAGAAGTTACGCGTTACAGCTGGCTTACGCTTGGAGTTGAACTCTTACCTGAATGTTAAAGAAATTCAGACGCATCCATTGGTAGCTGGCCTACGCTTCGCTAACAATGAGCAGATTGACACGGGTGTTCTACCAAAGAACCGCGTATTGTGGTCGCCCCGTATCGGTTTCAACTATGACATTAAAGGTGACCGGACCCTGCAGTTGCGTGGTGGTAGCGGTATCTTCGCTGGCCGCGTACCCACAGTATGGATTGTGTCGCAAGCAGGTGATGCTGGCTTGATCCAGTTTACGACTACTGCATCAGGGGCTGACGCTCCTAAAGAATTTAACCCTGACCCAGCGGCTTATCGCCCTTCGACGGTTCCAACCCCTGGCACACAGGTTCCTGCTACCCTCAGTGCTACCGACCGAAACTTCCGCAACCCACAGGCTTGGAAGAGCAGCTTAGCGCTTGATGTCCAACTACCATTCGGCATCGTTGGTACTCTGGAAGGTATCTACAACAAGGATCTCACAATAGCATTGGGTCGTAACCCCAACTTAGTAGATCCAACAGCCTTGAATACTGCGGGCTACCCAGATAACCGCCCAGTATATCCAGTATTGAACCGTGACCGATTTATCAACCCCTTAACGTCGTCTACAGTAAGCGCTACCAACCCGGTGCCTAACCAGCCCGTCCGGACTGGCGACACCCGTGGTACGCAAGCCTTCAATACGGTAGTTCTTTACAACCGTCACCAAGGCTATTACTTGTCAGGAACTGCCAAACTGGAAAAGCGTTTCGATAACGGTCTCTTCGCTTCGGTAGCCTACGTACGTACCCAGCAGAAGGTATTATTTGATGGTGGTGGTGACCAGTTGCTGAATACTTGGTCAGGTACTCCTATCGTGAACAATTCGAACGATCCGGAACTAAGCTATTCTGGCTTCGCTGTACCGGATCGGGTGATTGCTTCGCTTTCTTACCGCAAAGAGTATATCGGTCACTTGGGTACTACTCTCTCAGTATTCTACGAAGGCTCTTCACAAGGTCGCTTCTCGTATATCTATGGAGCTGACTTCAACCGTGATGGTCAGACCAATGATTTGATCTACGTACCGAAAGATGGGTCAGAAATTATCTTTACTGACTTCAACTATGGTACTACTGCTGCGCCAAACATTGTTTCGGCCGCACGTCAGAAGGAGTTGTTCTTCCAGTACATTGACCAAGACGACTATTTGAAGAAGCGCAAAGGTCAATATGCTGAGCGCAACGGAGCTAAACTTCCTTGGCGTAATCAAGTTGACATCAAGTTTGCACAGGATTTATTCACGGATCTGGGTGGTAAGAAAAACACACTACAATTCTCGCTGGATATCTTCAACTTTGGCAACCTTCTCAACAAAGACTGGGGCTTGGTACAACAGTTCAACAATGCCTCTATCCTTGTTCCAACTAATACAACGGCTCCGTCAAGTAACCCAAACTTGCCGGTTTACACGGCTGGTGGCACGGTTAAGCCTACCTTCCGTCTAGCTACAGACCGTAGTCAGCCCATTACCAATACGTTCCGTTACAACAACGCTCTGGCCTCTACTTACTACATGCAGTTTGGACTGCGTTACATCTTCAACTAAGCTTAGTTGATTAAGTACCTGAAGAGGGTTGACGTTTTCGTCAGCCCTCTTTTTTTGTCCTTTACGAAGTCAGCATTACACGCTTAGGAGGCTCAGCTGTAAACAGCAGATATCATTGTTCTTGCTGGTTACTCAATAACTTATCTTACAGACTGAAGACTTTATAATAGTTCAGCTTTTGTATTTTTCTACAGTTGGGCTAGCCTTGCTTTTCTTTGTTTTCTCGAATCCAGCTAAAGAAGTTGTCGTAAATGGAGGGAAACTATTTCCTCCTTGCCATGCCATTGCACCGCGAACTAGATAAGAAGCTCAGCAAGACCTTTGAACCCTCATCTCGAATTGATGATGTATTTAAAGGGTATGATATCACCTTCGTGACAAACGAACACGGAGAGCCAGTAACCCTGTTCTTTGGTAAGCGTCGGCCTGACGGGTTAATTGCGGGGGAGCGATACACCCGTACTATAAAACGCCAACCCGGTAGCCTGGAAGTCAAGTCCAGCCATTGGGACCTACGTGGAAAAATAATGGCCTAAGTATTTAGGCCATTATTTTTTCCTCACCTATTAATAGGCTCTGCAATAAGCTGCGTGCGGTAGTTGAATCGCTTACGCAGTAACGGGCTAATGACCGCGCAGCATTACCTACTTTTATTGTGTAAGCTTCAGGCGGCAATACGCCAAACGTATCCTCATCGGTGCGACCATCACCGATGGCTAGAATGAATTCTGAGGTCTCCTGGTTTAGCCAACGCGCTACGGCAGTGCCTTTATTAATGCCGGCATTCTTCACTTCTAGCACTTTACTTCCTTCCAGCACCTGCAAATCAGTGTTGGAAGTGATGAAGGAAAGGTGGCTAAGTAACTCTCGGGCCCGAACGGCTCCTAAGTCGGCATCAACCCGCCGGTAGTGCCAGGCAAGAGAGTAGTCTTTCTCCTCCACGAAAGAACCAGCAGTACGGCGCACATATAGCTCCATAATAGGGCGTAACTCCCGTTTCCATTCGGCGCGAAGCTCCTGAAAGAGCTGCCAGTCTTCTCCGGCGCGACGCAGCCAGATACCATGTTCGGCAATGAAGTCGACAGGCAAGTGGCCTAGCCATTTTTCTAAGGTACTTCTGTCGCGGCCACTGATGATGACTACGCGGTTGCGCGGGTCTTCAGCTAGAGAGCTTAATAACTGGAGTAGCCCCTCATCAGGCTGAGCTCGTTGCGGGTTAGAATGGAAGCGCACTAGCGTACCATCATAATCTAGCAGCAACAACCGGCTGGTAGCCGTTTCATACGCTGCTTGCAAGTAAGCTTTAGCCTCCTGATCCAGGGAATCAGTAGTATAGATATGCTGCTTGATCTTGCTATAGGCCAGTCGATCCATGAATAGCTTGGTCCAGGCAAATACATCGTACTGTTTTACCAGTGCCCGCAAATGGCTCATGCGGGTGGCTTGCTCTTCCTCGGGCATTAACAGCGCTTCGTTCAGTGCATCAACCAAGTGGTTGGTGTCGGTAGGATTGATAAGCAAAGCATCCGACAGCTCTTGGGCGGCACCGGCCCGCTCGCTTAGAATCAGGACTCCACGCTCGTCGTTTCTGCAAGCAATGTATTCCTTGGCCACCAAATTCATCCCGTCGCGCACGGGCGTTACCAGGGCAATATCAGCCAAACGGTAAAGTGCGACTAGCTCTTCGAAGGGGAAGGAACGGTAGAAATAATGGATAGGCGTCCAGGAAATGGTACTGTATTGGGCATTCAGTCGGCCTACTAATTCATCTATTTCCTCTTTCAAGCTCTGGTATTGAGCCACTTGGTCGCGAGATGGTACCACTACCATGAGCAGGCTGACTTGCCCACGCCACTCGGGGTAGCGTTCCAACAGCCCTTCAAAAGCCCGTAATCGTTGGGCAATGCCTTTGGTGTAATCCAGTCGGTCAATAGAAAGAATGATGCGTCCTTCGCGCAGAGCCTCGCGGTAGGCCAGTACGTGCTGGGCTACTGCCTCTGAGTTAGCTGTTTCCGCGTAGTGCTGGTAGTCAATACCCATGGGAAACGCATCAATGAGCACGGGACGACTAGGCGTATCTATTTGACCGCTCTGGTTAGGGTAGCCCAGCATATGCGAAACGGCACTAATAAAATGGCGCTGATAGCCGAAAGTATGGAAGCCAATGAGGTCGGCCCCCAACATTCCTTCTAGCAACTTGGCTCCCCACGGCAGTACCCGCACTAACTCATACGAGGGAAACGGAATGTGCAGGAAAAAGCCAATAGTTGCTTTGGGCCGCTCGCGGCGAATCATTTCCGGCAGCAGCAGCAGTTGGTAGTCGTGCACCCAGATGGTATCATCAGGTCCAGCTAGCTCCAATACTGCCCGGCAGAATTTCTTATTTGCTGCTACATAGGCCTCCCAATGTGCTTGCTCATAGAGCGCATATTCACTAAAGTAATGGAACGTAGGCCACAGGGTACCATTGCTGAACCCCTCGTAATAGTCATGAATCTCACTTTCAGTGAGAAACACTGGGGCCATACTATCTGCCTGCAGGCGCTCAGTTACCTGTTGTTGCTCATTAGGGTCGTCGACGAACATGCCGGGCCAGCCAACCCATACGTTGTCATCGGCCCGATAAATGGATCCTAGGCCAGTAGCCAGCCCGCCTTCGCTAGGCTGAAACGTGAGGCCCTGACCAGTACGCTGCACTTTAGTAGGCAGCCGATTAGAAACTATTATGGTACGGGACATCTGGCAAATGAAAAGGCCATGCTCATGCTGGCGCTGGTATACTTACACACTGCTACTCTTTACGCCGTGGCAGGTTACACAGGCAGGGTATAGCACTGCCCTTTAGCAAGTAGGTGCAGTCGTAAATCCCGGATCGAAAAAACTTCGCCGGGCTTAATCACTGCAATAGTGTTGCCCGTGCATTCATGTCCATCTACCACCACTACTAAGCCGTTACCGATAACCTCTAAGTCTCGGCCTTTCGTTACGAGCACGGCAGTGTCTTCTTCCAGGCCTAGGCCTATGCAGCCGGGGTTGGTGGCAATAATTTGCGCCATGCGCACAATCCGCCCCCGAGCAACAAAGTGCGTATCAATGGCCACATCGCGCATGAACTGCAGCCCCGTGGTAATGTGAATTTCATCTTTAACGAAGCCAGCATCATTGCGACCCTGATAAATCATGGGCGTGCTCATAGCGGCCGCTCCGGCGCTGGTTCCAGCAATCACAATCGGGTCATGCTGATACCGCTCTGCCATGCGCTTAAGCAACTCTGTACCGCCGAAGATGGAGGTAAGACGTAACTGGTCGCCGCCGGTAAACATGATACCATCGGCCCGATTAATCATGGCTAAGGCTTCGGGGTCCTTGGTCTCTTCTCTGCTCCGGATGTTGAGCACTTCAACGTTCTTAATACCTAGCTCAGAGAAAACATCTATGTAATCTTGAGCCGCTTCATCAGGCTCTTCTGATGCCGTAGGAATAACGACAACGGTTTCTTTAGATGATAATTCATTAACAAAACGCTCTAGAATAAAATCAGCCGACTGCTCGATGCTGGTATCTCCTTCGGTTTTGGTTTTGCGTTGTTCATGGCCACCAATTGCTAACAGGCGGCCTTTAGGGGCAGAAGAGTGGGTCGTCATAGAAGAGAAAAGAAGTAACGGGACCAACGGAGCGTGAAGTTGCCTACGGCTTGAAAAAGCAATGGCACCACCGCTTAGGGTTGGAACTGCGAGTCTGAGGCAGTAGCCTACAGCTCAAGTGACAACTTTTTTACGGCCCGATTTCGCGCGTAGCAGTGCTATAAATACGGATTTTGCTATTCGGCAAACTCGTATTCGCATAAGCTATTCTACTCCTGCTCCCCTCCTTTCCCGTGGTTCTCCCCACTGCAGCCTGTTAGCGTGGCGGGCCTAGGCCACTTGCAGCGTGCGCCACTCACTGTTCACTAGGTGCACTAGGCGCAACAGTTCTGCTTCAGTGCGGACTGGCCCGCGGTAGCACAGTTTGCCCTCAAACAAGCTGCCGCTATAAACTTCAACCTCTCCCCCAGCGGTAGGTACAAAGACCCGTAGTATCTCACCAGCGCTCGGCCGCACATAAGTTGTGCCAGGTGCGAGGTCAGATACATCCCAGCTGATTGGAAAGAAGCCAGCTTCGTGTAAATGCACAGTCAACATATTGGGCGTACTATTAATAAGCAAGTTTATAACGACAAAGCTCCAGATAATGAAGCTGTTTGCTCTCAGCAGAAACCCGGAAACGACTACATATTAATGCGGGTTTTGCACCTGCGTATTTGTCGCCTCACCCTACAGTTTGTTTTTAAACTGAACCGCTTATAAGTATTAGTGGCCCGCTTGCTATTTCACCGATTTCGACTATCTGTTGGCCTTTCACACATCATAGCACTGCCTGCCACTTACACTGTGCCAGTATTTTGTGGTTTAGCTGATGACTCAAGAATGAACGATGGTGAAAGGTAGCAGGCTGATAGTGAGTACCCACTTATACATTATTCCAAAGAATTGATTTGCAGCTAAATAAGCAAAGTTATAAATATGTTAACAGCCCTATCATAGCAAGCTATTGCTTTAAGTTGGTAACATTAAAATAACATTAACCACAAGAATCAACCTAGTAGTTTTGTGTCTGATTTTCATCAATCTCCTCTTATGAGACGCAATCTTTACGCTTCTGTGGCTTTAGTGCCAATGGCGGTTTTGTCAGCTCACCTCGGTTGGGCGCAGGGTACTACTACCTCGGCTATGAACGGTGTTATCACCGACAAGTCGGGAGCAGGCCTGCCTGGTGCTACGGTTATTGCCGTGCACACGCCCACCAACACCCAGTACGTGGCCCCCACTAACTCGGAAGGCCGTTTTAACTTACAGAATATGCGTGTTGGTGGCCCTTACACCATTCGCGTTTCGTTCGTGGGCTACAAAGAATCAGTGCGGGAGAACATCTTCCTGACGCTAGGACAGAACTTGCGCCTCGACATCAACCTGAGCGAATCGGAGCAGACGCTAGGCGAAGTAGTAGTAAGTGGTCGTCAGGACCCAGTTATTAATGCTGGCCGGACAGGTGCCGCAACTACAGTACAGCGCGAGCAAATTGAGCGTCTGCCTACCCTGAACCGTTCGTTGAACGACTTTACTCGCCTTACGCCTCAGGCGAACGGCCAGAGTTTCGGTGGTCGTAATAGCGGCTTCAACAACATTACTGTTGATGGCGCAATCTTCAACAATGCCTTCGGTCTGCAGTCGACGGTAGGTGGTCAGGCTGGTGCTCAGCCTATTTCCCTGGACGCTATTGACCAGATTCAGGTAAGCATTGCTCCTTACGACGTTCGTCAGGGCTCGTTCACGGGTGCTGGTATTAACGTTGTTACTCGTTCGGGCACCAACAAATTCTCGGGCTCCATCTATGGTTTCTACCGCGACCAGGACCTAGTAGGTAAGAAGGTAGGCGACTTCAAACAAGATTATCCCAACTTCCGCCTGCACAATGAGGGCTTCCGCGTGGGTGGTCCCATTATCAAGGATAAGCTGTTCTTCTTCGTGAATGCGGAGCGGGAGCGTCGTAACGACCCGCCAACCGGCAACTTTACAGCCAACCGTTCCGACTCGCAGCCAGTTGCCGGCTCCCAAACCTCGCAGGCCCGGGCCCGCGACCTGGAAACGTTGGGCAACTTCCTGCAGGAGCAGTATGGCTACAACGCGGGTGCTTTCGAGAACTACAAGCTCCGTTCGAACAGCGACAAGGCTACGATTAAGATTGACTGGAATATCAACCAGAATAATCGCTTTAATATCAAGTACAACTACCTGAAGTCGTACGCGGATATTCCACCAAGCACCTCGGGCGCCATCAATAACCAACGCTCGCAGTCGCAGTTCGGTCTGCCCTTCTCGTCGTCGTACTACACGATCAACAACAACCTGAACTCGTTTATCGCGGAACTCAATAGCACCTTGGGTGGTGGTAAGTTCTCGAACAACCTGACGGCAGGTTACTCTGCTTTCCGCGACTTCCGCGAGAGCAGCGGGGGTATTTTCCCGTTGGTTGACATTGGCACGAGCGAAGGCCGCAGCACCTCAACGGCTGCTCTGAACGGCATTAACGCTGCTAACTCGCTGACATCCTTTGGTTACGAGCCCTTCTCGGCATTCAACATCCTGAACTCGGATGTATTCCAGGTGGGTGACAACTTCACGGCGTACTTGGGCAAGCACAACGTGACGCTGGGTACTTACAACGAGTACTACAAGTTCCGTAATGGCTTTGCTCCGAACTACTACGGCAACTACTCGTTCAACTCCCTCGAAGATTTCTACGCTTCAGCAGGATTTGATTACAACCGCAGTACGGCTACGTATACTCCGCTAGCAGCCGGCGCTACCCGTCCTGGCCCAGCACGCTATAACCTGCAGTACTCGGCCCTGCCCGGTGGAGAGTTTCCCTTCGCCGACATTAAGGCCGCTCAGCTAGGCCTGTACTTGCAGGATGAATGGTCGGCACGTAATAACTTGCGTGTAACTTACGGTGTACGCGCTGACTTGCCCTTCCTTACTTCAGATTTGCCTCAGAATGACAACGCGGCTAACTTGACCTTCCGCGACGGGGTAAAAATCAATACAAGCTCCGTACCGAAGAAAAGCGTGCTGTTTTCGCCCCGCGTTGGCTTCAACTGGGACGTGATGGATAACAAGAAAATGCAGGTGCGGGGTGGTACCGGTATCTTCACGGGTCGCGTACCGTTTGTATGGCTTTCCAACCAGGCCAGCAACAATGGTGTGCAGTTCGGCTCTTACAGCCTGAGCGGTTCCAGCACCATCAACCCCACCACAGTTACACCTACCTCTCCCGGTACTCCTTCCTACTTTAACCCAAACGTAGACGCTTACCGTCCGCAGAACGCCACGGCTAACACGGCTTACAACTTGGCGGTAACAGATAAAGACTTCAAGTTTCCGCAGGTGTGGCGTTCTAACATTGCTATAGACCAGCAGCTAATTGGCGGCATTATCGGTACGCTGGAAGCCTTTTACACCAAGGATCTCAATGCCGTTTATCACCAGAACGTGAACCTGCCGGGCAGCGAGGCCGAGCCTTTTGCTAGAGCCAACGGTGCCGACAACCGCCCTATTTTCTACACCTTCGGGGCTCCTCAGACGGGTGCAAATGCTGGTTTGGTAACTGCTAACCGCAACTACCAGATTTACGGGGCAGTGCCGGCTTCCCAAGGTGGCAACACGGCGGCTCGTCCGAACATCAGTGATGCCATCCTGATGAAGAACACTAATAAGGGTTACTCATACGCCCTGACGGCCCAGCTTCAGAAGTCGTTCAACAACGGACTTTACCTAAGCGCCGCTTACACCTACTCCGACTCACGCTCGGTTAACGATGGTGGCTCGATTGCCCAGTCAATCTGGCGTGACCGCTCTATCTCGGGCGACCCGAACGCTGCAGCACTGAGCTACTCACAGTTCCTGCAGCAGCACCGGGTAATCGGTTCGGTATCGTACCGGAGAGAATACCTAGGCCACTTGGGCACCACTCTATCGCTGTTCTACGAAGCTGCTCCTGCTGGCCGCTTCTCTTATGTGTACTCGGGCGACATGAATGGCGACAACCAGACCTCGAACGACCTAATGTATGTACCGCGCGACCAGAGCGAAATCAACCTGCGTGATATCAATCTGACGGCGGCTCAAGGTGGTGGCGTATACACGGCTGCTCAACAGTGGGCTGATTTGAATGCCTATATCGATCAGGACAAATACCTGAGCGACCGTCGTGGTAAATACGCTGAGCGTAATGGTGCTGTGCGCCCCTGGCAGAACCGCCTAGATGTACGCTTGCTACAAGATGTATTCACCAACATCGGTGAGAACCGCAACACGCTGCAGCTAAGCTTGGATATCTTCAACGTGGGCAACCTCATCAACAGCGATTGGGGCGTGTTCCAGACGGCTAACCGCGTCAACCCGCTAACCTTCGATGGCTATAA
The DNA here is from genome assembly GCF_004745865.1 of Hymenobacter wooponensis. Lineage (GTDB taxonomy): Bacteria > Bacteroidota > Bacteroidia > Cytophagales > Hymenobacteraceae > Hymenobacter > Hymenobacter wooponensis. Next base: position 1,036,638 of record NZ_SRKZ01000001.1, read on the forward strand.
CGCCCAAGGTCAGCCCGTGTTTGAGTACCGCTACCTGACCAACCCGGTTGGTACTGCAACAGGTGGGGTTACTACGCCGGGGGTACCGCTCACAAAAACCTTCCGCAACGATACCGGTGGTATTGGCTCGCGTTGGCAGGGGCAGATTGGCTTGCGCTATATCTTCAACTAAGCCAACAGGTTACCTTTAAAAAGTGGGCTAGCGTTAGCGCTGGCCCACTTTTTTTGTGGCCTAGACCACATCTTTTTTGCGTTTTTTTGAGCGCGGCTCTTGCAGATTCAAAAAGCCGGCGTACTTTTGTCACACCAAACGCAACCGGCGGGCGGCAACTATAAAACGGGGGATTAGCTCAGCTGGCTAGAGCGCTTGCATGGCATGCAAGAGGTCATCGGTTCGACTCCGATATTCTCCACTCCGTTCTCAAAAGCCCAACCTTACGGTTGGGCTTTTTTGTTTTTAGCTTCTGCTGTGTAGCTCTATACATTTCTACTTTTTAGTCCAGAGAAATTAGAAATGGCAAGTGAGCCTGTTTTCACAAAGTGCATTAGGCCTAGGCCAGTACATAATAGAAAAGGCTCCTCATGCGGGGAGCCTTTTCTATTATGTACTGGCCTAGAAGGTCGCTTATACAAACAAACCTTCTACCGACAGATACCGCTCACCCGTATCGTAGCAGAAGGTTAGCACACGACCACCTTCGGGCACTTCATCAAGCTTCTTGGCTACGGCGGCCAGAGATGCTCCGGACGATACGCCCATAAAAATGCCTTCTTCGCGGGCGGCGCGCCGCGCCATATCAAAGGCTTCTTGCTGACTTACTTGAATGGTACCGTCGAGAACTTCACGGTGCAGGTTGGCAGGAATGAAACCTGCGCCGATTCCCTGGATGGGGTGCGGACCTGGAGCACCACCGCTGATTACGGGAGAAAGCTCAGGCTCTACGGCAAAAGTCTTCATGCGTGGAAACAGGGGCTTGAGCACCTCCGTCACAGCTGTAATATGGCCGCCGGTGCCTACACCCGTGATGTGGAAGTCGAAGCCCTCGGGCATGTCGCGAAGGATTTCCTGGGCCGTAGTTTCAGCATGCACCCGAATGTTGGCGGGGTTTTCAAACTGCATGGGCATCCAAGCACCGGGAGTGTCGCGCACAATTTCGCCGGCCTTTTCAATAGCGCCTTTCATACCTTTTTCGCGGGGCGTAAGCTCTAGGTTGGCTCCATAGGCGGCCATGAGGCGGCGCCGCTCAATGGACATACTCTCGGGCATTACCAACGTGAGCTTGTAGCCTTTTACGGCTGCTACCATGGCTAGCCCTACGCCCGTATTGCCGGAAGTAGGCTCTACAATTAAAGAGTCCTTATTCAAGAGGCCATCTTGTTCGGCCTGCTCAATCATGGAGAGGGCAATGCGGTCTTTAATGCTGCCACCGGGGTTTGAGCGCTCCAGCTTCACCCATACCTCCACATCGGGGCGGTGAGCGAAAAGGCGGTTGAGGCGCAACAAGGGCGTGTTACCGATGGTATCCAGAATGGAATTAGCTTTCATGGGGTAGGCTGTAGGTTTAGGGAGTGGCAAAAGTCAATAACAGGCCCAGGGGCTACAAATTCTTTTCTAGGCCTGTGTGAGATGATACTTAAATGGAAAACGTGATGTCGGCGGCAGGGTCTTCGGCACGCGTAACCTGAATTTGGGCCCGGTGGTACACCCGCGAATGCGAGGGCACGCTCTCCGTCAGCCACACATTGCCGCCAATGATGCTATGACTGCCGACCACCGTATTGCCGCCCAAAATAGTGGCCCCGGCGTAAATCACCACATGGTCTTCAATGGTTGGGTGGCGCTTGATGCCTTGTAGGTGCTTGGCCACGCTTAGGGCCCCTAACGTAACGCCCTGGAATACCTTGGCATGGGCGCCAATTACGGCCGTTTCGCCAATTACGATACCCGTGCCGTGGTCGATGCAGAAGGAACGGCCGATGCGGGCGCCTGGGTGGATATCAATGCCCGTACGCTGGTGGGCGTACTCGCTGAGCAGGCGCGGCACCCGGGGTACCCCGCGCTGGTACAGGCCGTGAGCAAAGCGGTGCAGGGCAATAGCATAGAAGCCCGGGTAGGTAGCCACAACTTCGGCCAGGCCTTCTGCAGCAGGGTCGGCGGCAACAATGGCCTGGGCATCGAGCAGCAACATTTCCCGCAGCACAGGCAGGCTGGCTACGCAGTCGGCGGCAAGCTCTGCGGCAGGCTGTGGGGTTTCTACCGCCAGCAGCAGGGTGGTAAGGTCGTCTTGCCAGATGCCTAGCGTAGCCGCAACAGCATCGGCATTGCGCAGGGGGCGCTCAGCGCGCTCCGGAAACAGCAAATTGAGGAGTTGCTCGGCGAGGTGGCAAAATCCTGGGCCGGGCAGTGGCGCAGCGGCTTGCTGATGAGCCTGAGTTAGCGCCTGAATGAATGCATCGTGCGACATGCGATGTGAAACTACAAGGGTGGCCTAGCAAGCGTTAGCTCTGCTGAGCCGTAAGATATAGGCCTAGGCCCAGTCAGCAACCCCTTGCGGGCCGGAAGGTTTAGGCTTGGCCTCGGCAGCAACCGCTACAGATGACTTTGCGTTAGCCTATCAATTCCCTTCCATTTACCTAATCATACGGCACTATGTCTGATACGACCATCACGAAAGTAGATTCCCGGCACTCACCTAAAGGAGCCGAGGGTGAAAAATACCTGGCCTCAGGCAAGCACGTGGCCATGCGCATGTGGGAAAACGAGTCGCCGGCAGAGGCCAAGGAGCCTACCGCCCGTCCGTACGAAACGGTTGGGTACGTACTGCAAGGGCGCGCAGAACTGCACATTGAGGGGCAGATGGTGTTACTGGAGCCCGGCAACTCCTGGGTAGTGCCTAAGGGTTCTTCTCACACGTATAAGATTCTGGAATCCTTCACGGCGGTAGAAGCTACCTCTCCCCCAGCCCAGGTTCACGGCCGCGACGAGGACTAATAGTGTAGCCCTGCTGGCTGCGATTAGCTTGCACAAACCCTAGCCTAGCTCTTACTCAGAGCTAGGCTTTTTTTTAGCTGTTTGGGTTAAAACAAGTTGAGAGTGGCGCACGTACTAGCAGCATCTGCGTCACAACATAAGCTAATTAATTATGAAAATTATTTACTTATCGAGTCGATTATAGATAACTTATTCTTAGAACGACGGGGCATGATCTCACGTGGCAGGAGATATGCGCAGCACTGCTTAAGCAGGCAATTGAAGGACGTGTTTTTTCTCACCTGAGGTGCTTTGCTCCCAGGCAAGCACCACCGCTTCTTACACTTTTGCTATGAACCAATCAGTACTCCTGCTGGCTGCAGGCCTGCTATTGCCTGGCCTACAGGTAACAGCATCTGCTCAATCCCTGTACGTTAACGACCTAGGCTCAGCGGGTGACGTGTACACCACCGCCCCGGGCAGCCCCACTGGCAATGGTACTAGTAGTGCTCCGTTTGCTACGGTAGCTGCGGCCCTACAAGCCGCCAGCCCCAACTCTACTATCTATATTGATGCAGGCACTTACTCAGAGCGGGTAGTGCTGGATAAAAATGTTAGCCTGCAGGGCGCTGGCAGCGCTACTATCTTCGATGGTGGCCTAGCAGCTGGCAATGGCCAAACGCAGGAAGCTGGCTTCTTTATTACGGCTGCGGGCGGATCGAGCACTCCGGTAAAGCTCTCCAAGTTTACGGTGCGCAATTATGACTTTGGCATTCTGACCTCGGGCGGACCTACCAGTAATTTTGTGGTGGAGGATGTGGAAGCTGTTTCTAACCGACAGACTGGTATATTCTGGAACAGCCTGAGTGGCACTCAGAACCTTACATTTCGGCGGGTACGGGCGGCGCAAAATGCTCTGCCACCCAATACTAATAACAATGGCGCGGGCCGCGGACTTTTCATAGTAAACGGTCATAAACAAAACATTCTGATTGAAGACAGCCGCTTTGAGCAGAACCGCCGGGGTGGCCTAGACGTCAACGACGGTAGCGTAAGCGGCTTGGCTATTCGAAACAACCAGTTTACTCAGAATGCTGGGGCGGCCCTGGCCGTGCTGGGCGCGGCCGGCGAGCGGGCCAGTGGTGTATATACCAGCATTGCCGCCCTGATTGAGAATAATGCCATCCGCGACAATGCCTCTAACGGCATGGAGCTGAAAGCTTGCACCGGCACTGGTCTCGGGAAAGGGGCAGGGAGCTTTGTGGTGCGCAATAACTACATAGCGCGAGGCCTAAGCCAGCCAACGAACCTTAGCTTCGATAACGCGGGTATTGCGTTTGTTGACCGTGACCGGAATGTTATTGGTATCGGCGGTGGCATTACCGGCGACTTGGAAACCGGTGGCGCCTTCATTCAGAGCAACACTGTACGGGGCTACTTGTCAACTGGCCTAGGCGCTACCTTGCTTAACATCAATGGCTTTGGCGTGGTGCTGGAAGGTGGCAACAACAAGGTATTTAATAACATTATTGCCCAATGCCAGCGGGGCGTGCAGGTGCAGGACCGGCCCGCTACTACTACAACCACTAGCACCCCTTTCTTCGACATCGACCGAAACACCGGAGTGGTTTCTATCAACGACAGCATCCGCTACAATCGCATTGATAGTTGTGCTACTGCTTTGAGAGCGGTAAACCTAACCAAGGTGGTAGAAGCGGGTCTGAACTGGCTAGGATCCAACTCCTTTGAGGCCGTACGGGGAGCCGACGGTACCAACGGTGGTGTGGTGACACTGGGTGGACCGACAGGTTTTGCGTCACTTTCCGCCTTTGAGCCAACTGGTTTTATTACCTACTCTCCGTTCCTCAACTCCCGCACTGATGCCTCGGCTACTCCGGGCTTCCAGGCAGATTTATCCTTCCTGAACGTTGACCGGTTTTGCCCTACTCCGGGTCCAATTGCCTGCCTGCAGAAAGGCGTGAACTTAGTGACCGAGAACGGAACGGTGCACATGTTTGCGGCCATGTATGACCAGGATGTCATTATCGCTAAATCACTGACCCTGACGAATTCGGGCTCACCGACTACTATCCAAAACCTAACCCTGAATGGTCTGAGCAAAGTGGTAACTCTCGGCTCACCTCTCCGCATCAATGGCAACTTAGCGCTGGTTAATGGCTTTATTAACTCCACTGCTACTAACCTGCTGACCATTTTGCCCACCGCTACCAGTACGCCTGGCAGCAGCACGTCCTTCGTGAATGGCCCGGTGCAGAAGATTGGCAACACGGCCTTCATATTTCCCATTGGGAAAGACACATTTTGGGCTCGCCTGGGTATTACCGCCCCATCTACTGCTACAGCCAGCTTCACCGCGGAGTACTTCCCAACGGCCTACGCTAGCGCGGAAATAACTAGCCCGCTACGAACGGTAAGCCGCGTGGAATACTGGAACCTGAACCGCACAGCGGGCACCGATAACGTGCAAGTTCAGCTTTTCTGGGAGAATGGCGCGCGCAGCGGCATTACTGAGTTCTCTCCTAATCTGCAGGTGGCACGCTTCAATGGCACTGCCTGGAGCACCGAAGGCAACGGCGGCCTCGCTGGTAGCCTTGCCGCTGGCTCTGTGTTATCGGCTGCTCCTGTAAGCGAGTTTGGCGCCTTCACGTTTGGCTCCGTCGCTCCTCCCCTCCCGGTTGAGCTAGTGCGGTTTCAGGCCACGCCTATAGGGAACAGCCGCGTACAATTGCGTTGGGCTACGGCTACGGAGCTTCATAACGAGGGCTTTGGTTTAGAGCGCAGCCTTGATGGAAAAAAGTGGCAGCAAATTGTCTTCGTGCAAGGCAAAGGCAGCACCAGCCAACAGCAAGAGTACACCTACTCCGATCAGCCCAACCTCTTCGATCAAACACTTTACTACCGCCTGCGCCAGCAAGATACTGACGGCAAGAGCACCTATTCTTCAGTGGCCACTGTAACTCTTTCCGTCTCTAGTTTAGCCAGCAGCATCAGCGTGTACCCCAACCCTGCAGCTCTCGCCGAACACGTGAGACTAGCCCTCCCCCGCCCCCTGGCAACGGCTACCCACGTTCAGCTCCTAGATCTGACCGGCCGCCTCGTGCTGACCCAAATAGTGCCCGCCAACGCCACGGAGGTAACTCTACAGCTCTCAGATGAATTAGCGAAGGGCACCTACCTTGTTCAGGTAACTGGCCTAGAGAGCAGCGGCAAGCCCATACGCCTGGTGAAACAATAGGCTTCTCTTACACCCAGCATTTAACAAAACGGCCTCCCTGTGTGGGAGGCCGTTTTGGTTTTACTATTACTACCGAACCAATTCAATCTTGTCAATTCGGTCACCGATTTCAAGCTTACTTACCACATCCATTCCGCTCACTACTTGAGCAAAAATGGTGTAGCGACCATCGAGGTGGGGGGTGGGCGCGTGGGTGATGAACCACTGGCAGCTTTCGGTGTCTTTGCCGGCGGAAGCTAGGCCTACGGCTCCTTCACCGTAGTGCCGGTCGGCTAGTTCAGAGCGCAGGTTGTAGTCGGAGCTACCCCAGCCGTCGCCGCGCGGGCACCCGCCTTGGGCTACAAAGTTGGGCACTACGCGGTGAAAATTGCGGCCGTTGTAGAAGCCCTGGCGCGTGAGCTCTACGAAGCTAGCCACTGAGCCGGGCGCGTCTTCAACCAGCAGGCGCAGTGTCACATCGCCTTTCTCCGTGTGCACCACGGCGCGCTGAGCGGCGGGCAACTCTGCCACCAAGCTCCAATTTATGGGGTGCGTGGCGGCCGTGGCCACGGGCACGGGCGTGGCTTTCTTTTTCTGCAAATAGTCGATGGTTTGCTGCAACGACTGCCAAGCCTCCAGGTCGCGGGGCAGCACCAGCCGGTCGCGGGCCTGCACTAAGAAATCGGCAGTAGGCAGCAGACGGCGTAAGTCGAGCTTAGGGTCGCGGATGGCTTCGGCGGCAATGCCCATGCGAGCCACATCCTGACTAAGTACCCCCTGGCGTAGCGTCAGCGCAAACTCGGCGTGCTGGTTTACGGGGAAATCGGCTTGGTTGCGCATTGCCACCAGTGCCTCCATCCCGTAGGTCCCGATAACCACCGACTGGTTGGGGGCGAAAGTGGCCTGGCGCACAAACTCAAATGCCGCCGGGTCCTCGCCTAGTGCTTTCAGCAGGTATCCTTTCTCGTAGGGGCTGGTAGCGGTGGCATAGCGCGCCTGCACCGCCGACCGCACGGCCTCGCGGCCCGTAGTTTCCTGCTTTAGCGCGGCCGCCAACAGAGTACTCCGCACGCGCCACTGCGGCAACTTATCAGCCTTTTCTAAAAAGAGGGAGCCCGGCTCATTGGTGGCGTTAGCCAGAAAGAATTCTGCTGCTGACAAGGCCACCTGCGCATTGGCATCGGTTAGTGCCGCCCAGGCGGCTTCCTTCACGGGGGCGTACATGGCTGCGTTCATGGCCCGCAAGGCACTCACCCGCACCCGATAGTCAGGGTCGCGGCGCGATAAGCTGGCCAGTAGGCCAGGCACTACCGGGTCTTGCGTTGCCTTCCCCAGCGCCGAAGCGGCAGCGCTACGCACAGCATAATGTGGGTCTTGCTGCGCTGCTGCCCCAATGAGCATGGCATATGGCCCCAGGTTAAGCCCCCGAGTACGCGCTAATGCATTGGCAGCAGCCAGGCGAGCCCCGTAGGGGTTGGTGCGGCCCAGCAACTGCACCAGCCGGGCTACTGCCGCTTCAGAAGTAAGCCCCCGTAGGCCCGCCCGGTAAAGGCCCCACGCTTGTCCGCTGAGCGCGGCCGTATCCGTAGCTAAGGCAGCTGGCAAACGCACCAGAGTGCCTAACCCAGCGCGGGAAGTGCACCGGCCGAGCGCTTCCAACTCATAGCGCCGCACCGTAGGGTCGGGTTCTTGCAGGATATAGTTGTTCAGGCTAGCCTCAGCGGTTGAGTCGGCGGTTTGGCCCAGCGCGTATGCTGCCGCTTGGCGCACCGGCACACTTACATCCTGCAGGCGAGCTATCAGAGCACTGGTGGCCGTTTTGCTTTGCACGGAGGCAAGAGCCATAGCTGCTTCGCGGCGGTACTTAGCCTCTGGGCCTTCCAAGAAGGGTAACAACGCAGCCGTGTTGCGCTCATCCTGGGCCGTGGCTATCTGGCGCAGGGTGGCATCTTGGGTGAACTTATTGGTGGTAGCGGGAGCAGTAGCAGCCGGCGGATGAGCGGTGCAGGCCAGCAGCAGCGCGCAACCCGTACTAGCAACCGTAGCCGCCATGCGGCAGAAGGCAGAATAATTCATGGTTGCCCAAAATACGGGTTTCGGCGGAGGTAGAGGCGAATACACCTGAAAAGAAGCGGTTTTACTGCCCTCCCCTGGCCTAGAACCCAACATTGCCGGTTATCCTTATGCAGAACAACCGGCGACTAGTCTAGTGTTGCCTGTGTTATCAGTAGGCCACCTAACGCTGGGGGAGCACCTCCTGCACGCCCGCCAGCACTTGCTGGAGCTGGGCAAACAACAGCTCGTTGCCCTGCTGTTGGTAGCCGCTTAGCGCCGTCTCAAACCCGCTGAGGTCGTAGAGGAAGGCCCTAAGATTGTCGGGGGTGATGGCGCTGAAGTGGCGGCCGTAGCCTAGTTTCTCAATCTCGGCGGCGTTGAGAAATTGCTCAAACTGCGCTGGAATAGGCACGGCGCATACGGGCTTGTGCAAGTACACTGCTTCACTGATCAGGGAAAAGCCGCCGTTGGTTACTACTGCCCGGGCACTAGCTAAATCGTCGATAAAGCCCTGTTCACTGAAGGCGCGTAGCTGCACGTTGCCGTGGGTTTCTTCCTTGTTAAACCCGTACACCCTGAACTCTTGACCCGGCAGTTCCTGGAGCTGAGCTACCAAGTCTTTCTGCGTAGTGGCCGACTGGTACACTAGTACATGCTGACCAGCGCTTGGCCTAGCACGCAGAATTTCGGGCCGGATGATGGGTGGTACCAGCGTAGTATTCTCCTTAATAACCGGCAGCGCAAAAAAGCTGGTAATCAGGTAATGATGGCTACGAGGCAGCTTGGCGCGCACAATCTCACGGGCTACGGTGAGGTTGCCCCGTTCTGAGGCGGGCACGGCAATATCTAGCTTAGCCCGGCTGATGATCTGCATGTTATCAATGCTGACAACCGGAATTCGGCGCCACTTGGCAAAGAAATAACTAAACGACTCGAAGTCAGAAATCACCAGCTCGGGCTCAAAGTCGCAGAGCAGCTCTTGGTACTTGCGGAAGTTTACTACCAGGTTTTCAGGGGCTGTGCGCAAGGTTAGGGCCGCAGTGCGCAGCTTGGAAACGGTAAGTTGCCGGTAGGCCAGGTGAAACCCCCGAATCTCGTGGACGCGGCCAGGGAAATTTGCTGCCAGCATCTGGAAAGCGCGTGAGCTGCTTACCACGCACACGTTGTGGCCCTGCTCCAGCAGGTGCGCAATAACTACTTTGCTGCGGGTAGCGTGGCCTAGGCCTTCACCCGGCACTCCGTAGAGAATATTCATAGAGGATACTGTTGAGGATATCTCTGGCGTGCTAAAGTGAAGTTTTTGTCCCAGACCATTGGCCCTCGGTTGATGGCTTAAGCCTCTTCATCGCCACAATGGGCAAGATGTGCCCGAAGCGAAACAGCTAAAAGTACAAAAGTAATGAGCGTTAGTGCTCCGCATGCCCCTATATTCAGCTGATATTAGGCGTATAGCTACTTATTGTAAGAATGAAGATTCCTATCTCACTCTGGCGAAGTTCACTTAGTGGGTATGCGGTGGCAACCCTGCTGCTGGTAGGGGTAGCGTTGATGACTTACCGGAGCTTGGCGCGCCTTCTAGATCATGAAGCCCGGGTAGAGCATACCCATGTGGTATTGGTGCGGCTGGAAAGTGTGATGTCGTTGCTGAAGGACGCTGAAACGGGCCAGCGTGGCTACCTGCTAACCGGCGAGGACGCATTTCTGGAGCCGCTGCGCATAGCCGAGCGCCGCACCGCGCAGGAGCAACGAGCCCTCGATAGCCTTACCGCCGACAATTGGGTGCAGCAACGGCGGCTCGACACGCTGCAAGCCCTCGTAGCCAGCAACTACGCTTTGTTGCAGGCTGATTTGGCCGCTTACCAAAGCCATCAGCGCTACAACGTAGCTGACCTGCGGCAGTCGAAGGCCCTGATGGACCAGTTACGTGGCCTAGTTAGGCGCCTGCAAGCCGAAGAGGAGCACCTGCTGGTCGTGCGTCGGCAGCGCTCCGATGACTATGCTCGCCTCACTTACCCGCTGATTTTGGCGTTGACGCTTTTTGTAGCTGGGCTGGCCAGTTGGCGACTACAGCGGAGCCAAGCCGCCGAACACCTCTCGAAGCTAGAAAGCAGCGCCCGATTTGCGCAGTTGCTTGAGAACTTGCCCCACCTGGCCTGGACGGCCTCCCCCGATGGAACCTTCACCTACTATAACCGGCAGTGGGCCGACTACACAGGTGCCAGCCCGGAGCAATTAGCCCTAGAGGGAGTAGTTCCCTACATGCACCCCGACGACCAACTGCAGGCCAGAACCGCGTGGCGGCATTCTTTAGAAACCGGGGAGCCCACGCCCGATCTGCGCGTTCGGTGGAGACGGGGCCACGACGGGGAATATCGCTGGCATTTGGCCCGGACGGTTCCACTGCGTAGCATCAGCGGAGAGATAATCATGTGGATGGGCACCAGCACTGATATCCACGCCCAACAACTACAGCAGCAGGAGTTGGAACGCGTAAATACCGACCTCGACAACTTCATCTATTCTGCCTCCCATGACTTAAAAACGCCCATCAGCAACATTGAGGCGCTACTAACTGCATTGCGGGAAGAGCTAGCTCTACCTCCACAGGCCTCTGACATTCCACCTCTGCTCAACTTTATGGAAGGGGCCGTAGAGCGCTTTAAGCGCACCATTTCCCACATGACGGAGGTAGTAAAGCTGCAAAAGGCCAATAGCGAACCAGCCATCAGCCTTGTGGTGGCCGATGTTGTGCAGGAGGTATGCCTGGATTTGGAGCGCGTAATTAGCACTACCAAGGCAGAGATTAATCTAGACTTGGCCGGCTGCCCCACTCTGAACTTCGCCGAGAAAAATCTGCGAAGCATTGTATATAACTTACTCAGCAATGCTCTGAAATACCGGCACCCAAAGCGGCCGCCGGTGGTGCAAGTGCGCTGCTACCGAGCTGGTGGCTACCACGTGCTTAGCGTGCAAGACAATGGACTTGGCTTAAACTTAGGTTTGGAGCAGGAGCAAAAGCTTTTTGGGCTCTTCCAGCGCTTACACGACCACGTGGAGGGCTCTGGCGTGGGGCTTTACATGGTCAAGAAGATTGTGACCAACAATGGCGGACACTTAGAAGTAGAAAGTCAGCTCGGCCGCGGCTCAGTCTTTCGAGTATACTTGCCGTAGGATTTCTTCCTATGTTACAGCACACATCCGTTAGTTCTTCCCTTTCCTTATGCTTCCTGCTATTCTGTTGGTTGATGACGACTCAACAACCAACTACCTCAATAGGCGTTTGCTTGAGCGCCTAAATGTGTGTGATGAAGTGCTGGTGGCACTAAACGGACAACGAGCTCTGGACCTATTGCAAACGCGCTGCTCCTTTGGCGAAGGTGCCTGCCCAGCGCTGATTTTGCTGGATGTGAATATGCCAGTGATGAATGGGTTCGAGTTTCTGGAGGCTTTTGTGCAGGTTCCAGCGCGTCAGTCGGTCGTAATTGTGCTGCTCACCAGCTCACAGCTCGAGGAGGACTTGGTAATGGCCCAGCACCTGCCTGTGGCAGAGTTTGTGAACAAACCCCTGACTCGCGAGAAAATTACGGAAGTACTGAATCGGTACTTCGACCAGCTCTTGCCCAACTAACTGCTAGGCCACTACCCTACCTACCCCACCACAATAAAGCCCGCGTACTGCGCTTGGCTCAGGCCAAGAACACCAGTACGCGGGCTTCTTACTTTCTGCTAGTGGCCTAGATTACCGGCGCGAAGTAGGTACGCGGAACTGTAGGCCGATGCTTGGAATGAACGTTACGCCTTTCAACGAGGCAGTGCGGTTGTTCAGCAGCTGGTACTCGCCATAGTTCTGGTAGTACACTGAGAGAGCCGGGATAACGTAAGCGTAGCGGTAGCCTAGCTTCACGTTGATGAAGCCCCCAAACGAGGAAAAGTTCTGCTTGGCTACGGGCAAGTTTGGAATCTTATCGGCGACGGAGCCACTGCCGGGGCCGTTGTACACGTTGCGTGGCTCGAAGCCGTAGCGCAAGAAGCTGTGGGCGTACATGACACCATACGAAATGGCGCCAATCTCCTCCTCAGGTCCAAACGACTGGCTGAATACCAGCGGGATAATTAAGTCGTGGCGGCTGGCTTTGAAGCCCAGCACATCGTTCACGTTATCGAGGAAGGGCACGCTGGGCAGCTTGGCGCGCTGGGTAGCGTATTGTAGCCCGATGCTGCCGTACGTTACGCCCGTTTCGCGGCTGCCGGGGCTTTCAGGCGTACCCGTAGTGCCCATGAATTGGTACATGGCGTCGAAGACGTGCGAGCCAAAAGCATACTTGTAGCCAACATCTAGGCGCTCTGCCAGGCCATAGCGCACATACAAATCGGAGGAGGGGCGCACAGGGTCGAGCACGAAGGCTAGGGCCGCTACCTGCAGTTTCTCAATGGTTTGGTTGTAGCGTACGGTGTCCTTGTTGGCGGTTTCGCGGGCGGCGGTAATCAGGGCCGAACCGGTCTTGCTGATAGTTTCGGTGGGCACATTGAAGGCCATGTTGCCACCAATTTTAAACTCGCCCTTAGGCGTTACCTTACCAGTGCTAACAATGGCGCGGGGCGCCGTGCAGGAGGCTGTAGCGAGCAGGCCGGCCACCATGGCCAGCGCCGAAACCGAGCGGAGAGAGGAGAATGCTTTCATAAGAGCGAAACAAGGAAGAACTGGCCTACAGCCACAGAGCGGGCTGCTGGCGAAAACCGGGCCGAAAGTAGGCAAAGCGCGCGTAGCCTTATAGGGGGTAGGGGCTATATTTCAAGCCACCCGGCCCTCGCGTGCTTGAACGCCGGCTGGTGCTGAGCATTGTGCAGCAGGGCATTCTGACTTATATTTCATTCCTGACAGTACGCTTCTGGGCAGAGCAGCTTGGTTGAGTAGGCGTACACGTGCGCTGATTTTTGGCTGATCTAGGGGCTTGGCATCCCTTCCAACGCCCAGCCGTCATGTTACCGAATTGTTACGTCGAAAGGCTAAAAAGCCGTAACTTTCCCTTCCGATTCTGTTTTTTGCCTTGCCCATGCTTCAGTTTTACCTCAACGATCAGCTCATCCGCACTACCCAGCCAGCTGGCAGTACGTTGCTTGACTTCGTGCGCTACAACCGCCACCTGACGGGCACAAAAATCGGGTGCCGGGAAGGCGACTGCGGAGCCTGCACCGTGCTGGTGGGCGAGCTGCAGCCAGACGAGCAAACGGTGGCCTACCAGTCGATGACGTCGTGCCTGACGCCGCTGGGCAATGCCCACGGCCGCCACGTGGTAACGGTGGAAGGCATTAACGCGGCGCGGGGCACGCTCACGCCGGTGCAACAAGCCATTGTAGCGGAGGGTGGCTCGCAGTGTGGGTTTTGCACGGTAGGCTTCGTGATGTCTCTAACCGGGCACTCACTCAGCCAGAAACCCGGCACCCCAGAAACGGCGCTGGCGGCCATTGATGGCAACATTTGCCGCTGCACGGGCTACAAGTCGCTGGAGCGGGCCACGCTGTACTTGCAGGAGCAACTTGCCGCGCGGCCGCAGGAGCAGCCGCTGGCTTGGTTAGCAGAGCAGGGCTTTGTGCCAACGTATTTCCAGGAAATTCCGGTCAAGCTTATGGCGTTGCGGAGCGCCATTGAGGCTTCGGCAGTAAGCGTACAGATACCGCAAAATGGTCATTCCGTCACTGTAACTGGCCTAGACGCAGCCACGGCAGCGCGCGCTCAAGTATTGGGCGGTGGCACCGATTTGCTGGTGCAACGCCCGGAGCAGTTACGCGAGATACCGGTGCAGCTGGTGTACGGGCAGCCAGAGCGCCGCGGCATTCGGCGCGAGGGCACCAGCATTGTGATAGGTGCTGCCACCACAGCGCAAGAGCTGATGGAGTCTGCGCTAATGCGGGAAGTGCTGCCGCGCCTACCCGAGCACCTGAAACTAGTATCGAGCACGCCTATCCGCAACATGGGTACGGTGGCTGGCAATTTCATCAACGCCTCCCCCATCGGCGACCTAACCATTCTGTTCCTGGCTCTCGGGGCCAGCCTCACGCTGGAGGATACTGGCCTAGGCCAGCGCCGCGAGCTGCCGTTGCAGGAGCTGTACCTGGGGTACAAGCAGCTGGCCAAAACCGCTGATGAACAGGTACTAGAATTCCGCTTCCCCGCGCCACTAACTACTGACTATTTCAACTTCGAGAAGGTCTCGAAGCGCACCCACCTCGACATTGCCAGCGTGAACTCGGCGGCGTGGTTGCGGGTGCAGGGTAGCCTAGTAGAAGCCGCGCGCTTCTCGGCCGGTGGCGTGGGCCCCGTTCCGCTAGTGCTGCCGCGTACGGCCGAGTTTTTAGTTGGGCGTGAAATCAGCGCCGCAGTAGTACGTAAGGCGCTGGAGCTAGCGCAAGAGGAAATCAGCCCAATCAGTGATGTGCGCGGCACTGTGCAATACAAGCGCCTGCTGCTGCGGCAGCTGCTGGCCGCCCATTTTCTGCAGTTCTTTCCTGAGCAGTTGAGCTTGGCTGACTTGCTATAGCAACGCAAAAGGGAACGTCCTGCTGAGCCTGTGGCGCATCAAGCCAGTGCTAGAAGGCACTTTACCGCTTCGTTACAGAACTCTAGGCTAATAGTTATGATGCGGTAGAGATACGTGAACAAGCTCAGTAGGACATGCTGCGAACGTATTGGAGCAGCCGCAATTACTCACCAACTGGCCTAGGCCAGTTACTCAATCAATCGCGTTGCAGTAGCCTCGCGTTATTTTTTCCGTCATGAATCACCTCGACCCGGCCCGCCACGTGCGCGGCGAATCGCAGTACCTCGATGATATTCCGGTGCAACAGGGCACACTGTACGCGGCCGTGGTGGAGTCGCCGGTGGCGCATGGCAAGCTGTTGAGCATTGACTTTACCGCCGCGCTCAATCTGCCCGGTGTGGTGCGCGTGCTCACGGCAGAGGATATTCCGGGGGAAAACCAGATTGGCGGTATTGTGCCCGATGAGCCCCTGCTGGCGGAAGGTCACGTGCACTTCCGCGGGCAGCCGGTGGCGTTGGTTCTGGCCGAAACCGAGCATCAGGCCCACGCCGCGCTAGGCCACGTGCGCGTAGAAGTTTCGCCGCTGCCCATCATCACCGACCCGCGCGTAGCGGCCGCTCAGGATGAGTTGATTGTACCACCGCGCACTTTCCAGATTGGTGATACGCAGGCGGCTTGGGCGCAGTGCGCGCACGTGTTTGAGGGCGTGGCGGAGTCGGGCGGGCAGGAGCATCTGTACATTGAAACACAGGGTGCGTACGCATTCCCCACCGAAATGGGCGGGGTGCGCATGGTATCCTCTACCCAGGGGCCCACGGCCGTGCAGCGCCACACGGCGCGGGTGCTGGGCGTGGGCATGCACCAAGTAGAAGTAGATGTTACGCGCCTTGGGGGCGGTTTCGGTGGCAAAGAAGACCAGGCCACGACCTGGGGCGCCCTAGCCGCATTGGGTGCCTTTACAACACGTAGGCCAGTGAAGCTGGTGCTCGACCGCATGGCTGACATGCGCATGACCGGCAAGCGCCACTCCTACTCTTCCGACTTCAAAATTGGGTTTGATGAGAACCTGAAGCTAGTGGCCTACGAGGCTACGTTCTACCAGAATGCCGGCGCCGCAGCTGACCTTTCGCCGGCCGTGCTGGAGCGGACGCTGTTTCACGCTACCAACAGCTACTTTATCCCGAACGTAACGGCCACGGCCTACAGCTGTCGCACCAACCTGCCGCCCAATACCGCCTTCCGGGGCTTTGGGGGGCCGCAGGGTATGTTCGTGATGGAGTCGGCGCTGGCGTGCGCGGCCGAGCAGCTGAGCGTACCGGTGGCGGAGTTGCAGCGGCGCAACCTGTTGCGTGAGGGCGACGTGCTACCCTACCGCCAGCCCACCGAGGGCTGCCACGCCGAGCAGGCCTGGGACACGGCCGCCAGTATCTACAACCTCCCTGGCCTACGAGCCGAGGTAGAAGCCTTCAACGCCCGGAACCAGCAGTTCAAGAAAGGGCTGTCGGTGATGCCCATTTGCTTCGGCATCAGCTTCACCAAAACGCCCATGAACCAGGCCCGCGCGCTGGTGCACATCTACACCGATGGCTCGGTGGGCGTGAGCACGGGCGCGGTGGAAATGGGCCAGGGCGTGAACACCAAGATTATGCAGGTGGCGGCGCGCACGCTAGGCATTTCGGCGGAGCGCGTGAAGGTGGAAAGCACCAACACCACCCGCGTAGCCAATACCTCCCCATCGGCCGCCAGCGCCACCGCCGACCTCAACGGCAAAGCCACCGAAATGGCCTGCTTAGCCCTGCGCGAGCGGCTGCTTCGCCTCGCGGCCACCGAGCTACAAATGGACTATGAAGGCCTGACCATTGAAGGCGAGCAGGTGCTAGCTGCCGGCACGCCCGCCGATACCACCTGGGAGAAGCTGGTTTCCGCGGCTTACTGGCAGCGCGTGAGCCTAACCGAAAACGCCCACTATGCCACACCCGGCATCCATTTCGATGCCCAAACCAACCAGGGACACCCCTTTGCTTACCACGTGTACGGCACGGCCCTCACTACCGTCACCGTTGACTGCCTCCGGGGCACCTACACGTTCGATGCGGTGCAGATTGCGCACGATTTCGGCCAGAGCCTGCACCCACAAATCGACCGGGGCCAGGTTGAAGGTGGCCTCGTGCAGGGCATTGGTTGGATGACGCTGGAAGAGCTGGTGTTCAACGGGGAAGGCCGCCTACTCAGCAACTCCCTCAACAGCTACAAAATTCCTGACCTGTACTCAGCGCCCAAAACCATTGCTGTGCACTTCCTGGATACGCCCGGCCACCCCAACGCCATCCTGCGCTCCAAGGCCGTGGGCGAACCACCCCTGATGTATGGCATCGGGGCCTACTTTGCCGTGCGCGACGCTATCCGCAGCTTCCGTCCCGGCGCTACCCTCCCATTTTCCGCTCCCATCACCCCCGAAAAGGTATTGCTCAGCCTCTACCCCGACGTTTTACTTACCACCCCCGCTTGCGCTTCAACTACCGTAACCACGTCCGTGGCTCCCTGATTTACGCCGCCGGCGACACAGCCGCGGCCCTGCTCCAACACGATTTTTCCTGGTCCCGCCTGCTCGGCATTGCCTTTATTGCGGGCACTATTTACGCTTGGGAAGTACCCACCTACTTCCGCTGGATTGACCACCGTGTGCCGCACCGCCCCGGCTGGACGGCCCAGCTCCGACGGGCCTCTTTGGCGCTGGCCTACTTCAACCCCCTCTGGATTGCGCGCCACTTCGTATTCATTCGCTTGTGCTCGGGCCAGCTCGATCAGATAACCTGGGACTTGCTCCCGATGGCTGCCCGCTCGTTTCTGCTGAACGCGCCAGTGTCGTTGCTGGTGAACTACTACATTCAGAACAAGCTGCCAGCTGATCGGCGCTTTCTGGTCAGCGCCTTATTTTCGGGCGTCATGGCCGTGTACTACGCCCTTAGCGCTAACTGGTAACAGGCAAAGTAGCACGCACTTTAGCTATTGCCTTACCACGGCTAGCCGCTGGGCCCGTACTCTTCCTCTAACTACACTCTCCTTGGATACTCACTCCTACGCCTCGCCTGCCACTCCGCGCGACTTACCCGTCTGGCAACACGCGGCCGCCAGCTTGCGGGCTGGGGTACCGGTAGCGCTGCTATGCGTACTGGCCAGTGAGGGCAGCAGCCCCGGCCGGCAGGGCTTCAAGATGAGTGTAACGGCCGATACTACTGCCGGCTCCATTGGAGGCGGCGTGATGGAGCACAAGTTTGTAGAACTGGCCCGCACCCGCCTTCCCGAGCCGGAGCCTAGGCCACTGCTGCGCCCCCAAATTCACCGCAAAGACTCTCCCACTGACCGCTCGGGCATGATTTGCTCAGGTGAGCAGTGGGTGCTGTTTTTGCCACTGACTCCGGCGAATCTGCCAGCGGTGGAGGAGTGCGCGGAAGCGCTGGGCAATAACACGAGTGGCCTACTGAGGTTATCGGCGGCTACTGGCCTAGAAGTATTGCCGGTGCCAACTAGTGAAACCCGATTTACATTTCAGGCGGGAGAGCAGTGGCAATATCAGGAGCGTCTGGGCTTTGCTTCGCGGGCAACCATCATTGGGGCCGGGCACGTGAGCCTGGCACTGTGCCGTGTGCTGGCGGCGCTGGATTTTGAGTTAACGGTACTCGACGACCGCCTGGATCTACCAACGCTACTCGCTAACCCCTTCCCCCACCACAAGCGCACGGTGGCCTACGATGCCATAGCCACAGAAATTCCGGAAGGCCCCGATGAATACGTGCTTATCATGACCGTTGGGTACCGCTCCGACCTGGTAGTGCTACGCCAGCTGCTAGGCCACCAGCTTCGCTACCTGGGAGTACTAGGCAGCCAAGCCAAGATAGGAGAGCTACTGGGCACTCTTCGCAGCGAGGGAGCTAGCGAGGAGCAGCTTGCTCAAATATCGGCCCCCATAGGCCTACCTATTCACAGCCGCACCCCAGAGGAAATTGCCATCAGCATAGCCGCAGAACTTATTCAGGTGCGGAATAGCTGTGAAAGGTGAATGAGTGAAGTATCATTTCGAGGACGAAGGGCGATACAATCCTTCGCACTCAATGTGCGCAATCTTCGACAGCAAAAAGCCTTTACTTCCGCTGGGGATGTAAAGGCTTTTGAATAAATCAATGTTTTGCGCACAAACACAGAAGGCTTGGTTCGCACTGCTCGCAATGGCACTTCACCCAACCACGACTCACTTATTCACTACTGCCCCCGCCATTATTGCCTTGCAGGTAGCCTTCGGTGAAGATGTGGTATTGGTCGAAGATGGAGCGCACGGAACGGCGCAGAATTAGTTCGCCCTGTGGGCCGGTGGGCACGGAAACGCCGGAAGCATAGCCGTTCCAGACGGCTCGGTTGGTTTGGTTGTCGATGAGGGTAACCAGCAAGGTACCATCCAGCAGCAGCATCCTGACGGGGCTGTAGCCTTGGCGCTGGTCGCTGGGCGTTTCATCGTCATCGGCGTAGCCCGTTTTTACCCAGCGGGAGAAATCAGGCTGTTGGTAGCCGCGAAAACGCATGGTACCCTCAAATAGGCGGAAGTTAACCAGCAGATCGGGGCGGCGCTTGGCAGGGCGGTAGCCTTGTACCTTCATGCGGGTCCGGATGGCGTCGCGCACGGCCTCACCTAGGCGGCTGGTGTCGGAGGCAATACCATCACCGCTTACAAACTCATAGGTACGGTAGCGCCGGAACTGCCCGGAAAAGCTATAGTCGGACTCTACACGAGCCTCCCGGGACATCAGACATCCAGATAAGGCCATACTGAGCCCTACTAACAGAAGTACAAACAGTTTCATAGACAAGAAAGCACAGGGTGGAACCTTGTCTAAGGTACGGTGCTCGTTATCAAATATCAACTACTTCTTTGTAGCATAACTTTGTGCCTCAGCCGTTTCGGGAGCCGCAAGTTCTTTCTCCAGCACGATAACCAACCCGTGCGCTCCCTGCATGGTGCCCACAATATCGAATCCTACCCGCAAGTTTAGCAGTAGCATGCCGCGCCATTGATTATAGGTTTGGGTTCGGATGCGTTGATAGCCCCATTGCTGGCACCAGGCATGCTGCTGGCGCATCAGCTCGGCCGCGGTGCCTTGGCCCCGAAAAGCAGGTTCTACGCCACCCAGCCAACTGTAATAGTGCCCTGGCTTGCGCTCATAGCCCAGCTTGCAGCCGACTAGCTTTCCTTCACTTTCTGCCAGCCATACCTGCACCGGGCTGCGGGCCTGTTGGTAGCGCAGCTCAGCCGCCTGCGCCTGATCATCCAGGGAGAAGATGGCAGTAAGCAGCGCAAGCAGGTTATTCCAGTCTGGGCCAACGGGCGGCAAGTCGGGCAGAAATCGAAACGAGATAGGCATAAACCAAATTACGGATGTGTTGGTAATGCAAGCGCTATGCTCAGTTACTGCAGGCTGGTAGTAGCATATGCTGTAACTAGAGCTAGTAGGATAGCAAGGTTAACAGCTGCCTATTTAGGCAGTGAGAAGCTTTTCCATCTGGATATTACAGCGCTCATAGGGGGAAGGCTGCCCGGCTACGGTTTTGCGGAAGCCTAGCTTGTGGTAGAGTTGCAAAGCCGGTGTGAGCTTGGTGTTGCTCTCTAGGTAAAGGCGCCGGGCCCCTAGTGCCTGCGCTTTGGCAATGGCGGCTTCGCCCAACCGAAACCCGATACCCAGCCCCTGCGCAGTGGGCGAAACGGCCATTTTTGCCAGCTCAAAGGTCTCATCTTCCATGCGCAACAAGGCGCAAGTGCCTACAATCTGCCCCTGGTATTCGGCTAGCAGGATGTGGCCGCCACGCTGCAGAATGTACTCATCGGGGTGGTCCAGGGCTTTAAGGTCGGCCTCTTCTACCCGGAAGTAGCGCTCAATCCATTCTACATTCAGGCGCTTGAAATCGGGTTGGTGTTGCGGTTGGTACTCCAAGAGCCGCACTTCTCCCGCCACGCGCGCGTCGCGGATGGCTTTCACCCGGCTCGCTAGGCTCTGGCGCGACAACGCGTACTCCATCTCACTTAGGGCCAGCCATAGGTTGTGCCGGGTTTCTGCTAGCAGTTCTTCCGTGGCCTGCCGCACGTCGGCGGTCTGCTGCTGCAGGGCCGTCCACAGTTCGGCACCCTTGTCGGTGAGCGATACTTCGCTGCGGCGCTGATCCACCTCGGCTCGCTGCACGGCTACTAACTCGTGCTTGGCCAGGTCTTTCACCACTTGACTTACTGCCGCGTGGGTCTGACCAATGCTTTCCGCAATATCACCAATGTGGCGGCCAGCCTCCGATGCCACCGTGTAAAACACCGGAAACCAGCGGGGCTCAAAGGGCACGTGGTACAAGCTGTACACTTCTGTGGCCTGACTGGTCATCATATCGTTCAAACGCCGCAGCCTACTCCCCAGCGCAGCGGTACCTACTTCATCGAAGAACTTCATAGCACAAATAAAAGTATTTATGTAAGCACTTACAAATATCAACCATACATGCTGAATTTATTTGATACCTCGCGTACTCAAGCGGCTTTATAAACACGAAACAGGCCTAGAAATATTTCTAGGCCTGTTTCGTGTTTATCACATCTTAGCGGTAGCCGGCAGCCTGCAGTTGAAACAGCTCTGCGTAGCGGCCACCTTTGCTTAGTAACTCCTCATGGCTTCCGATTTCCACGAACTGCCCATTTTCAATTACGAGAATCCGGTTAGCCATTCGCACGGTGCTGAACCGGTGCGAAATAAGCACGGCAGTTTTGCCTTGGGTAAGGTCGTTGAAACGCTGAAACACTTCGTACTCGGCGCGAGCGTCGAGTGCCGCAGTCGGCTCGTCGAGAATCAGTAGTTGGGCCTCGCGCATGTAGGCGCGGCCTAGCGCAATCTTCTGCCACTCGCCCCCACTAAGGTCGACGCCGCCATTGAAGCGCCGACCAATCATCTGGTCGTAGCCCTGGGGCAGCTTGGCAATAACGGAGTCGGCAAGGCTCTGGGCTGCCGCCTGCTCAATGCGGGGGCGGTTGTCTTTCTGCTCAATGCGGCCTACGGCAAGGTTCTGACCAGCCGGTAGCTGAAAGCGCACAAAGTCCTGGAAGATGACGCCGATTTCCTGGCGCAGCTCGGCGGGGTCGTACTCGCGCAGGTCGTACCCATCGAGCAGGATGCGGCCTTCGGTGGGGTCGTAGAGCCGGGAGAGCAGCTTCACAAGTGTAGTTTTGCCGGCGCCATTTTCACCTACCAGGGCCAGCTTTTCGCCAGCTTGTAGGGTGAAGTTGAGGTTACGTAAGGCCCACTTCTCGGCGTTGCGGTACTTGAAGCCTACATTCTCGAAGGTGAATCCCTGCCGGATAGGGTGCGGAAACGGCCGCACCGGCTGCGTTTCATCGCGCCGGATGCGGGGTTGCAGGTGGAAGAAATCGAAGAAGTCTTGCAAGTACAAGGCCCCTTCGGCCACAGAGCTGAAACGGCTCAGAATACCCTCTAGCAGCCCGCGCATCCGGCCAAACGAGCCCGCCAGAAACGTAAGCTGCCCAATACTCACGCGCCCGTACACAGCTTGGCTGATGATGTACACGTAGGCCGCGTAGTAGCCCCCTGCTCCTACGGCCGCGAAGAACGTGCCCCAACCAGCCCGCCGAATCACGAGGTCTTTGTTCTTCTGGTAAAACTCATCCGACAGCGTCCGGAACCGGTCAATCAGAAAGCCCGACAGCCCAAAGATCTTAACCTCCTTGGCTGTTTCATCGGAGGCACCGGTCTGACGCAGATAATCCAGTTCCCGCCGCTCGGGCGTCCAGCCGTGTACCAGCGAGTAGCTGCGCTCATTGAAGTGCGACTCGCCGAGGAAAGCGGGCACCACGGCTACCAGTAACAGCAGCAACAGCCAGGGGTTAAAGGCCGTGAGCCCGACGGCTAGGAACGCCATCGTGATGAAGTCCTGCGCCTGGCTAAGTACCTGGGCCATGAGCACGGTGCGGGAGAGCGTTTGGCGCCGGGCGCGCTCCAGCTTGTCATAGAACACGCTGTCTTCGAACTGATCCAGATCGAGCTCAGCGGCGTGCTCCATCAGGCGCACGGAGGTTTGGTTGGCAAACAGGTCACCCAGCAGCGAGTCTAGCAACGCCACGCCACGGCCCAGCGCATCCGACAGAATAGCCAAGCCAAATTCTAGCGCCACTAGGCCCATAACCGGAGCCAATGCCCGCTCCGCAGCGGGCTGCCGGCTCAGCTGCACTACCGTGTCGAGAATTAACTGGCCTACGTAAAGCATGGCCACTGGTAGCGCGGCGCGTAGTAAGCGTAGGCCTATATTCCCGAGGGTTAAGGCCGGGCTAGTTTGCCAAACCAGACGTAGAAACTCAGGCAGGTTTTTCAGAGCCGAAAACCGCTCCTGTACCGAAAGCGCCGGCTTGCCATCGGGGCGTGGTTTCTTAGCAGATATAGTAGAGAAAAAAGAATCAGAACGAGCCATATACTACTGTACGGCACACTTCGCGCCGAATTCGAAACGCGGCCGTTTTGGCAGTATTTCCGGCGACAAGGCAGTGGCCTAGAGGCAGTTCTTGCCTGGTTCTGCTAGGCAGCGGCTGCTGCAGTAGAGCTTCATACCATTCTCCTACTACTTCCGAAGCCTGCTTACTCCCGCCGCCGTGTTGTATAATGCAGCCAGAAACAGTAGCGTTATAGGTAAGCACCTGAGAGCCGCCTAGGCCAGTCCCGTTCTTGGCTAACCTCCGGACGAAGCTGCGCGCTATTACGTATTGCTTCCGTAGCCACTACCAAGGCACCTAGTGCTTTTTCTTTTTCACCTCCCGCATGCTGCACAGCCTCCTCTATACTCCCTTCGCTGACGCGGCTCGCCAAGCCCAGTATGAGGCAGTGCGCGCCGCTCTGCTAGCCGACCCCACCCCTACCACTGCGCTGCTGCTCGGTAATTTTGAGGTAGAAGGAGAGGTGATTGATGCTCTAGTGGTGCGCCCCCGCAGCATTACGGTACTGCTTTTTGTGCCCGAAGGGGGCCTACTGGAGATTTCCACGCAGCCAGATGCCGCCTGGCAGCTTGGCTCCTACACCTTGCACGGCGACGAGCACGCAGCTAACCCATTTGAGCAGTTTTTGCACCAGCAGGAAGCCGTGGCCACTTGGCTGGCTGACCAGTTGCCCTCTACCTCTATTCTGCCCGAATACATCACGGGCATTGTCCTTTTCGCTGATACCGTGCAGTTCGGGCCGAGCGTGGAGGCTTACCTGCGGCGGCAGCCGGGTGCCGAGAACTTTCAGCTTCTGGGCACCACTACGCAGCTCCCCCGCCGCCTGCGGCAGCTAGGCCACTCCGAGCTCAACCTCTCCGACGATGAGCTTTTAACCTGGGCTAACGACCTGACGGCGAGCATAGCAGCTGGCGAAACGCTTAGTGATACTCCTGAGCCCGGCTTTTGGGAACAGAAGGCCCGCCAGCTCTGGTACTGGCTGGGCGCCGTAGATATTCCTGAAGATGCACCGTACGGAGCTCCGGCCGAGGCCGTAGCCGCGGGCCAGCAAGAAATGCAACGGCTGGAGCAGCTTAGCCAACAGGTACACACCGAGCTAAACGCCCAGCGCCAGGCTATGGAGGCCCGGGAGGCTGAGCGCGAGCAAAGTATTGCGCAGTTGCGGGCCCAGCTAGAGCAGGCTCCATCTGCCGCCGCTGAAGCCGCTGAATTGCGGGCCCGGTTACAGCAGGAAAGCCAGGAAAAAGCAGCGCTAGAAGAAGCCATCCGCGCGGCGCGGGCAGAAGCCGACGCCCGCAACAGGGAGCTAGACGCTCGTATTCAGCAGCTAGGCCAGTTAATTGAGCAGATGCAGCAACGGCCGCCCAGCCCGGCGCCTGCAGCTACCCCAAGTACCCCAGCGGCTCCGGCTAGGCCCGTGCCACCTGCGGCGGCGCGCAAGCCTGCTGCTACAATTAGGCCAGCTGTACCTTCCAGCTCCAAAGCCGCCACTGTACCAGCGCGGCCTCAAACTGCGTCCCCTCTGCATGGGCTACGGCGCCTGCAGGCCACTAACCTGCGGCTGCCGCGCGTTGCGCTGGTGGTGGCAGTACTCATCTGCGTGGCGCTGGCGGGTTGGGCTATTGTACGGTCGTCGAAGAGGTTGTTGCAGGAGCAAGATCAAACGCCCGCCCGCACTGCTGCGCGCCCTCAATATCAACCCGAAGCGCAAACGGATGAGTCGGAGGCCACGCCGCCTACTATTGAGGACATCATGCCTGATACAATTGATGTGACCACCGAAGAACGCTCTTCTCCGGAGCAAACCACTCCTAAAGCGACTGAGGCAATACCCCCCGTCTCCGACTCAGCTGAAGCAACCTCTGAGGAACCTGCTACGGAAGTACAGCAAACGGATACAGTCGGCCAGTCAGCCCCCATCAACCCCTAGAATTTAAGGGCATGCACCCCAACAAAAAAGGCTCCTACCGTAGTAGGAGCCTTTTTTGTCTTCAATCCAGATGGAGGATTAATATGGTTTCGCATCGTGAGCAATAGCCTCAGCTTCGGCCACGGCATCAGAGCCTTTGCTTTCATTGTACTGATTGCCGCCTTCGGCTTTTTTGCCAGCGCGGGCTGCCTTCAAGCCTTCTTCCAAGCGGCGACCCCAATCAGGGTCACAGTTGGTGCATAGCTCTACCATCTTGTCGCTCACCTTGTGGTTGGCATCCGTTAGGGCGCCTACCATGTTGTTGATGAGGTCGTCACGTTCCCAATCTTCGTGCAGACGGTACCGCTCGCCGGCCTGCTTGAAGTTGTTTTGACGGTCGATGGTCTGACGCATCAGGCGGCCCGTGTATTCCGGCATGTGGTCGGGGGCTGAGCGAGGTGCTTCTTTCAGACCGTTGAGGCTGCTGGGCTCGTAGTTTACGTGCAGGTTCTGATTGGGCGCCGAGTCAACGTGGTAGGCCATCTGACCGTCGCGCTGGTTGGTGGCTACGTGCTTTTTAGGCGCGTTGATGGGCAGCTGCAAATAGTTAGTGCCTACGCGGTAGCGCTGCGTATCGGAGTACGAGAAAGTGCGGCCCTGCAGCATCTTATCGTCGGAGAAGTCGAGGCCATCTACCAGTACGCCCGTACCAAACGCCGACTGCTCTACTTCGGCGAAGTAGTTTTCGGGGTTCTTGTTCAGCGTCATCTTGCCCACAGGCAGATGCGGGAACTGGTCTTCGGGCCAGATTTTGGTGTCATCCAATGGGTCGAAGTCCAGCTCGGGGTGCTCGTCGTCGCTCATGATCTGCACGCGCAGCTCCCACTGCGGGAAGTCGCCCTTCTCAATGTGCTCGAACAGGTCTTGGGTAGCGTGGTTGAAGTTTTTAGCCTGAATGGCTTCTGCTTCCTGCGCCGTTAGGTTCTTGATGCCCTGCAGCGGCTCCCAGTGGTATTTCACCAACACGGCTTCGCCCTGCGCATTTACCCACTTGTATGTGTTCACGCCCGAGCCCTGCATCTGGCGGTAATTAGCCGGGATGCCCCAGGGCGAGAACAGGAACGATACCATGTGCATGGCCTCCGGCGTGTTCGAGATGAAGTCGAAAATCCGCTCCCCAGTCTGGCGGTTGTGTACTGGGTCGGGCTTCTGGGAGTGAATCAGGTCTGGGAACTTCATGGCGTCCCGGATAAAGAACACCTTCAGGTTATTGCCTACTAGGTCCCAGTTGCCGTCCTCGGTGTAAAATTTCACCGCAAAACCGCGCGGGTCGCGCAGGGTTTCCGGCGAGTGGCCACCGTGGCCTACCGTGCTAAAACGCACGAATACGGGCGTTTGCTTACCCGCCGTGTTGAACAGCTTAGCACGGGTGTATTTCTCGATGGGCTCATTGCCTACTTTACCGTAGGCCTCAAATACGCCATGCGCGCCGGCACCGCGGGCATGCACTACGCGCTCCGGGATTCGCTCACGGTCGAAATGGCTGATTTTTTCAATGAACTGATAGTTCTCGAGCGTGGCTGGGCCACGGTTACCCACGGTGCGGGTGTTCTGGTTATTGGTTAGCGGGTGTCCCTGGCGGGTGGTCAGCGTCTGGGCATTTTCCCCAGCCGCCGTACGCGTATCCTCAGAGGTTCCGGCGCCGGTTACGGCCGTACCTGTGCCATTGCCGTTGCTGGCATGACCATTGGATCCGGTGTGGTTTTCTGGTTCTTGACTCATGGTATCGGAATTTAAGGATGGAAACCTTGCCTAAACTACCAGCTAGGCCAGTAGGCTGTTCAAAATACAGCTTATAAAATTTGGGGGTTCTGCCTGCACGCGGCTAGCAGCACTGGGAGTTTTCTGCGGCGTCCTCGCCGGGCATCCTACCTTTGTAGCCTATTCGCTTAGCGTAACTCATGCCTTCTTTTCGCTCTTCTACGTATACCATCGGCTTCTGGCTGATGTGCCTGTCGTCGTTCTTGTTCTTCATGAGCTTCAACATGCTCTTGCCGGAACTGCCCGACCACCTCACCCGCCTGGGCGGCGCCGACTACAAAGGCTTCATCATTGCCCTCTTCACGCTTACCGCTGGTCTTTCGCGCCCCTTTAGCGGTAAGTTGGCCGATACCGTAGGCCGCATCCCCGTGATGGTATTTGGCTCATTAGTGTGCTTTATCTGCGGCTTTTTTTACCCCTGGGCCACCACTGTTACTGGCTTTCTGTTGCTACGGCTGCTGCACGGCTTCAGCACGGGCTTCAAGCCCACCGGCACCGCCGCCTTTATTGCGGATATTATCCCGTATGAGCGGCGCGGCGAGGCAATGGGCCTGCTCGGCGTGGCGGGCTCCCTGGGTATGGCGGCCGGCCCCGCCATTGGTGGCCTACTGGCTCAGCACTTTTCGCTTAACACCATGTTCTACTCCTCGTCGGGTATGGCTCTGCTGAGCTTAATTGTGCAGGGTACCATGACGGAAACCTTACCCCAGGCCCAGCGTCAGAAATTTAGCTGGAGTTTGCTGAAGCTGGATTGGAGCGAAGTGCTGGAGCCCCGCGTGCTGGCCCCGGCCCTCGTGACGCTGCTGTGCCTGTTCCCGTACGGTGCCGTGCTCACCGTCATTCCCGACCAGAGCCGACTGCTGGGCATCGAAAACAAAGGGCTGTTTTTTACCTGCTACACTGTAGCCTCGCTGGTGGTGCGCCTGGTAGCGGGCCGCGCCTCCGACACGTACGGCCGCGTACCGGTGCTGCGCTGGTCGTCGGGGCTGCTGATGGTGGCGCTAGGTCTGTTATCGTTTGCCACTACGCCCCTGCTGTTCCTGACGGCGGCCGTACTGTTTGGGCTGGCTACCGGCCTCAACTCCCCCACCCTCTACGCCTGGACCATCGACCTGAGCCACCCCGAGCGCCGGGGCCGCGCCGTGGCCACCATGTACATTGCCCTGGAGGCCGGCATAGGCCTAGGCGCTCTACTGGCCGGTTGGATATACAGCAACCTCTCGGCGCGTTTGCCTTACGTGCACGCCCTCAGTGCTAGCTGCGTGCTGCTGGCCCTAGCTTATCTTATAGTGGCTGTGCGCGAAAAGCCAGCAGTGGCCTAGCCGTTGGCTGAACGTATAGTAGTTCACAGGTCCATCACATACCCGACTCTAAACAAGCATAAGAGTCAGGTAAACTACTAACTATGTAAAGTGAATATCATATTAAATTTCACTTTACCTGGTTTAATTAGCATATTCTAGTACTTTAGGCTGTACATCACCTGTAATGGCTACGCAAGTATGCTAACAACTAAGCAAAAGGCCGATTTAGGCATCTTGTTTAAAATCCCTAACGAAATCAGACTGGCCTACCTACGTCTTAAGTTTGCTGGCGATAAAGTTATTTGCCCTTGCTGCCAAAGTACGTTTCGTGAGTTTGCGCCATTTAGTATTTGGAAAAAGCCAAATTCTTGGTGCGTTCAGTGCGAAAGCTTAGAAAGACACCGGGCATTATGGATGTACCTCGAAACTAAAACTGATATTTATTCTAAGCCACTGAAGCTTTTGCATGTTGCACCGGAAGACATGTTTTTCAAACGCTTTGAAAAAGAGCCTAATATAGAGTATTACCCGGCTGATATTTTACCATACCTCTATCGAAAAGGCACAAAATATCTGGACCTTTTGAGTCCTGATATTCCTGATAACACCTTCGATGTAATTATTTGCAATCATGTATTCGCCTATATCGAGGACGATAAAACGGCTATGCATAACGTCTATAAAATGCTCAAACCCGGCGGATGGGGTATTCTTCAGGTTGCTTTAGACCCAACAAAAGCCGTAACGCACGAGGATTTAACTATAACCGATCCGAAAGAGCGAGAGAGAATATTCGGGCTTAATGATCATGTACGCCTTTATGGGTTAGATTATGCCGATAAATTAAAAGAGGCCGGGTTTGACGTACTTATCGATGATTATACTGCTGAATTCTCTGATGAAGAGATTTTTAAATATGGATTCTGGAAGGGCGACCCTTTTTATGTAGTATCCAAGAAATAAACCCCTTATAAAACACCACAGCAAATTCATTGTCAGTGGGCAATTGGTTAGGTATTACAGGTAGTGCCCAGTATAGTTACTGTGAGTTAGTTTCTAGTTCTTTGTCATAAATCCGCACTGCTTAGGTGCGGCCTCGCTTATATATTCAGCTTACTTTCTACATGTCGCTATTTTTACCCCTTCGCTATTGGGCGCTAGGCCTATCTATGTTACTGAGCAGCTCCGCGCTGGCACAAAAAGCTGCCGCTCCTCCTATCAAATTCGGCACCGTAACGAAGGCCGATTTTGAGGCTCAACCAACTGCTACTGATAGTACCACCGCTCCCGCCGAATACCTCTGCGACTATGGCACCAGCAAAATAGTGGGTGGCAACGGCGACTTTAAGGTAGTATTTGAGCGTACGGCCCGCTTGCGCATTCATCAGAAAGCAGGCTATGAGTACGCCACGGTGCGCATCCCGCTCTACACCCGCGACAACAAGCAGGAGCGCATCAGCTCCCTCAAAGGCCTTACGTATAACTTGAAGGATGGCCGCGTGACGCAGACTAAGCTGGTGGCTGATCCGCAGATAGCGAAGGAAAAGCTCGATAAAAACCACGTGCAGTTCTCCTTCACGATGCCGGACGTGCGTGAGGGCTCAATCGTGGAATTTACCTACAGCGTTACCTCCGATTTCATCTTTAATCTGCAGGACTGGCAGTTTGAGCACGAGATTCCGGTCCGTTGGAGCGAGTACCGAGCTAACATTCCGCAGTTCTATTCCTACAAAACTGTTACCCGCGGCTACCTGCCCTTTGCCGTGCAAGAGTCCCTCACGGTGCCCTATTCCACTAGCTATACCTCGGCAGGCGAAGGGTTAGCACCGGGCGTTAACTCCCAGATTGCTGGGCTGGCCCTGCAATTGCGCTGGGTGCTAAAAGATGTGCCTGCCTTTCGGGAGGAGCCCTTCATGACCACCGACCACGACTATTTGCGCAGCGTACACTTTGAGCTGGCCGGCACTAACTTCTCGGGCAACGACTACCACGACGTAACCGGTAAGTGGGACGCCCTGTGGAAGCTCTTGCAACAGGATGAAGAATTTGGCAACGCCATTTCTGGCACTGCTCCCTTGGCAGCCGATGCGCAAAGCCTAAAAGCACGCTACCCCGATCCGAAGGCCCGGGCGGCGGCGGTGCTGGCCTTGGTACAGCGCAGCATTAAATACAACGACCAGCCCGCCGTGTTTGTGTCGCAGCCCTTGCGCCGGAGCTTTGAGCGCCACTCCGGTAACGCCGCCGACGTGAACCTACTGCTAGTTCAAACGCTTCGGGCAGCAGGCCTAGAGGCCACACCGCTGCTCATCAGCACCCGCAGCCACGGCATGGTGCAAACCGATTTGCCGGTTATCACGCAGTTCAACTACGTGGCTGCCCACCTGGCGCTGCCCAACAATACCGAGGTGCTGCTAGATGCCACCGAGCCCAGTTTGCCTTTTGGCGTGCTGCCAGAGCGCTGCCTGAATGGGCAGGGCTGCCTGGCCAATGCCGCGGGACGGTGGGTCCCACTTAAGTCTGCCACCACCTATACTGAGCTCTGGACTACTCGGCTGCGCCTTACGCCCCAGGGTGACTTGCAGGGAACCACTAAGCTGGAGTACGCAGGGTATGCGGGGCTGCAGGCGCGCCGGCAAATCCGGCAAAGCTCCTCTGGTGAGTATCTGGCTTCGCTAGGCCACCGCTGGTCGGAGTGGCAGCCATCTAAGCTCAACCTGCTCAACGCCGATTCGGTGCACAAGCCTTTGGCAGTCGAAATGAATCTGAATTTCGCAGGTCCGGAAGAACAGCCCGAGTTGCTCTACATCCCGCTTCTAAAATCATTAGGCGCCGTCTCAAACCCATTTACATCAGAGACACGGCGTTACCCCGTCAACTTTGGAATGCCGCACGAGTACACGTCGCTCGTTACGCTGACGCTGCCGGCGGGGTATACGGTGCAGGAAATGCCAGCTTCGGTGGCCCTGTCCTTGCCCAACAATGGCGGCCGTTTCCTCTACCAAGTTTCGCAAACTACCCCCGAAACGGTGCAGCTCGTCACTCGGCTGCAACTCATGAAGGACGAATACACGCCTAGCGAGTATACTTCCCTGCGTGCCTTGCACCAACAGGCTACGGCCAAATGCGCCGAGATGCTTGTGGTGCGCCGCAAATAGGCCTAGAGCCGGCTGTTTATATACGTCGGTTTATCACCTTGGCTTCCTGTACCCTCTGCAAAAGACAGATGTTTTAGGCTGTAGTTCTTAGGTACAGGCAACAAGCATGGTCATAAAAATTTGCCGCTACAGATTGAATTATACCACACTTTCCCGACGCTTCATATTTTCTTCATCAGGCACATAAACACAACCATATATTTCTCACCTTTATACCTAATCTGAGTGCTTTAGCCCCCGCTTTACTATATCCTACTTATCGTCTACTCCAGCTACTAGCTCGGATCAGCGTGCCAAGATTGCCTTTCTAACCTACCTTATATGATTTTACCTATACTGCGACGGCTAGCGTTGCTAGCTGTATTAGGTGGTGGTGCCATTGTGCCCACCTTGGCCCAAGCCCCTGAGCCTATCAAATTCGGGAAGCCTAATCCGGAGGATTTTGAAGCCAAAAGCTTCGTTGGCGACAGTACTGCGGAAGCCGTGGTACTCTGCGACTACGGCTTTTCCCGCTTTGTATTCAGCGACGATGATTTTCACATCGTCTTTGACCGGATAACCCGCATCAAAATCCTCAAAAAATCGGGCTACGACCGCGCCACGGTGAAAGTGCCCCTTTACCATAAGAACACCAGCGAGGAAAGGCTCACTAAGCTGCGTGGTTTCACCTACAATATGGTGAACGGGCAGATGGTGAAGGAGAAGCTAGAATCGGAAGCTATTTTCAGGGAAGAGGCGAGTCCAAACGTTACCATCCGCAAGTTTACGCTGCCCAACGTGCGCGAGAACTCGGTGATAGAATACGCTTACACCGTCACCTCCGACTTCACCTTCAACTTCCAGGACTGGCAGTTCCAGGATGATATTCCGGTGCGTTGGAGCGAGTACCGCGCCAGCATTCCGAAGTATTACGACTACAAGATGATGATGCAAGGGTATGCTAACGTCGATGTATCGGAGCATACTACGGGCAGCATGCAAGTTACTCTTCGCGAAGGTGGTGGTTTTGTAGGCAGTGGCTTTAATGTTCAGCGCGTTGCGAGCTCTAGCGCCATTGTACCCGTGGAGGTCAAAGAGCACCGTTGGGCAATGAAAAACGTGCCTGCTTTCCGCGACGAGCCCTTCATGACATCTTCGAAGGATTACATCGCTCGTATTGACTTCGAGTTGGCCGGTGTGCAATGGGAAAACCAGCCTTACCGGGCCGTAGCTAACTCTTGGGACAAGATTAATGAGGAGCTTATCAACAATGAGAATTTTGGTACTCAACTAAAGCGTTGCAGCTTCCTCAAGGACCAGATTACTCCTCTGATGGCCAAGGAGACTACGCCTGCCGCTCAGGTAGCTGCCATCCACAACTTGGTACGCAAGGCCGTGAAGTACGACGGCCACAACTGGATGTATAGCTCTGGCCCAGTACGCAAAGCCTATGACCAACACCGGGGCAGTTCTGCCGACGTCAATTTGTTGTTGATTGCGGCCCTGCGCGAAGCCGGTTTTCAAGCCAACCCGGTACTGCTCAGCACCCGCGACCACGGGTTCGTGGAGCCAGAAATTATGCCGTTGCTCTCGCGCTTCAACTATGTAGTAGCTCATGTAGCGCTACCAGATGGAAAAGAGGTGCTGGCCGATGCTACCGATGAGTTATTGCCGGTAGGGATGCTGCCCACTCGCTGCCTCAACAGCGTAGGGCGCTTGATTATGCCCACGGCCTCGGCCTCCCGCTGGATTAGCCTGGCGCCCCAGCACCGCCTGACAGAGTATCAGCAAATTCAGCTCACGCTGGATGAAAAGGGCGGCTACGTAGGCAAAGTACACGCTGAGCACGGCGGCTACGCAGGCCTCATGCAGCGTGACAAGTTGCGCGACAAAGGCGAAAAGAAATTTGTGGAAGAGTTGCTCAAAGGCCGTGAGGGCTGGAGCATAGACAAGTACCAGTTTCTGCAGCGCGACGTGCTAGAAAAGCCCCTCACGCTTGACTACGAAATGACGGTAGCCGGGGGTGAGGCGCCGGCAGGCACGCTTTACCTGCGCCCGTTGCAGCACTTCGGCAATTCCCGCAACCCCTTCGTGCATGAGAGCCGCTTGTTTCCGGTAGACTTCGGCTTCCCCCTTGATGAGATACTGGTGCTCACCATCAATCTGCCTTCTGGGTACGAGGTGGAGGAACTACCTAAACCAGCCTCACTAGCGCTTCCTGATAATGGTGGACGCTTTATATTCCAGGCACAACCTAATGCGGGCGTACTGCAAATCACAAGCCGTCTGAATTTGAGCCGCCCGATATACAGCGCCGAAGAATACAGCTCATTGCGCGAGTTTTACCGGTTGGTGGTGGCCAAGCAAATGGAGCAAATTGTTCTGAAGAGAAAATCGTGAAGATGACTTCAACTCTCTGGGCCCGAACGCGGCTAGGTCTGCTGGCTGGGGCAGCGTTTCTGCCAACAGACCTACTGGCCGGGCCTGCCCCTAAGTACCCGGTGGCGGCCATGGCTGGCGAGCTGCGCGAAAATGCCCACGCCGTAATCCGCGACGCCGACGAAACCTTCTTGGTGAAGTCTGTTGGGCGCACGGTGCAAACTGTGCGGCGGGCCGTGACTATTCTCGATGAGGCGGGCTCCCGCTACGGGCGCGAAGTGGTGGTGTACGACCAACTGAACAGCGTCACTTACTTCCGCGGCTCCGTGTACGACGCCGAGGGCCGCCTGCTACGCTCCCTGCGAGCCGCGGACATCAAAGACATTGCGCTTTCTGATGGGTTTAGCCTAGCCACGGATGGCCGGGGCCGCACCGCCGACTTGCGCCAGCCAGTGTACCCCTACACGGTGGAGTTTGAGTACGAAGTTGCCTCTACTAACACGCTGTTCTATCCTACCTGGCGCCCCCAAGATGACGAGGAGGTTTCAGTAGAACATGCTTCCTTCAGGGTGCTTACGCCCATTAACCTGCCACTGCGCTACAAAGAGCGCGACCTGCCTTCAGGCGTAGCCCTGCGCAAATCAACCCAGCCTGGTGGCCTAGAGGCCTACGAGTGGCAACTGAGCAGCCTGACGGCCACAGAAGAAGAAGTTGACGGGCCACCTATCACGGAAATTACCCCCACAGTATACACTGCCCCTAGCAGCTTTGAGGTGCAGGGCCACACCGGCATGCTCACTTCTTGGCAAACGCTAGGCCAGTGGAACTATGAGCTGAACTTAGGGCGCGATGAGTTGCCCGAGGCGATACGCACCAAAATTGCCGCTTTAGTGCAGCAAGAGCCCGATGAGCGGGCCCGCATCCGGAAGGTGTATGAGTGGCTGCAGGCAAATACGCGCTACATCTCGGTACAATTAGGGATTGGGGGCTGGCAAACCTTCCCGGCCAGCAGCGTGGCCAGCAACGGCTACGGCGACTGCAAAGCCCTTACCAACTACTGCCAGGCGCTGCTGAAAGCGGCTAATCTGCCCTCTTACTGCGCCCTGGTACGAGCCGATGCACCTGACATTCGGACTGATTTCCCGAGCCAGCAGTTCAACCACGTAGTGCTATGCGTGCCCCTGCAGAAGGCTGCCAAACCCGATACCGTGTGGCTGGAATGCACTAGCCAAACCAACCCATTTGGGTATATGAGCAGCTTCACCGGCAACCGCCACGCCCTGCTCATCACGCCGCAAGGCGGCAAGCTGGTTCGCACCCCTCGTTACGAAGCCCCTGACAACCGCCGTGAGCGGCGCACCGAGGTATTCATGGATGCTACAGGCAATGCTACAGCCAGCATCCTTACACGCCGCACTGGCCTAGAGCAAGATATGTACGATCAGCTTACGCACGCGCTCAATGCTGCCGATCAGAAGAAGTACATAGCGGAGCATCTACCCTTCTCAAATTTCAGCATCAATAAGCTGGCCTACGCGGCCGACCAGCGGGCTGCAGTGCCGGCTCTCACCGAAACGCTAGGCCTCACGCTGCCGGGCTGGGCCTCCGTGTCGGGCAAACGGGCCTTTCTTACTCCCAACCTGCTGAGCCGCTGGAGTGCCCTGCCCGCTACCGTGGGGGAACGACGCACTCCCATCTGGCTCGACAACGCTTTTACGTATTCGGATACCGTACGCATTCACGTGCCCGCAGGCTTCCGGCCTGAGAGCCTGCCTACGCCGGTGCAGCTGACCACCGTGTTTGGCACTTATTCTAGTCAGCTCCAGCCTCTTCCCGATGGCACGCTGCTTTACGTACGGCGCTTGCTCATGCCGCGCACGCGCTTTGCCCCTACGGAGTACCAGGCGTACCGGGAGTTCCGGCGTAAAATCAGCGCGGCGGATAAAGCCCAGGTGGTACTCGTGAAAACCGATACCTAGCAGACTGGGGCGTGCACCTCTAGTGCAGCCTAAGCCACTGCTCACTAATAAGAAAGCCCGCACACAGTGGGCTTTCTTATTAGTGAGCAGTGGCTTCCGTTATACTGAGTCTACTTGCAGGATCAAGCTGACCACTCTAGAAAAACTACCCGAACATCTACCGAGAAGGCTAAGCTGCAGATATTTGCCCTATTTAGCGCGTAAAACGCTTACATTAGGTTAACTACCCGTACCTCTCCGCTGGTACGTTCCTTCCCCTCTTTCAGGCCTTCATGTTCAAACGACTTACTCTACTCCGGCAGTCCGGCAAACCGGCCTTGCTGGGTGGCCTACTGGTGGCTACACTGAGCGTATCACAGTCTGCCACAGCCCAACGCGTACTGTGGTCTGATGCTCAGGTGCCGGCCGTTGCGCGACAGGCAACGCAGCCCCTGTCTCAGTTCAGAGCGGTTAGCTTTCAGCTCCAAGCCGTTCGTGAGGTCCTGAATACAGCTCCGGCTCAGCAAAAGGGAGGAGCCCGCAGCTCTGCTACTGTAGTTTCCTTACCTCTGCCTGATGGCACCTCCCAGCGCTTTCGTGTGGTGCAAGTGCCCGTTATGGCACCAGCCCTGGCGGCCCGCTACCCTTCCATCCGGACGTACGCGGCCCAGGGCATCGATGACCCTGCCGCCACTGCCCGCCTCGACGTGAGTCCGGCTGGCCTACACGCCATGATTCTGGCATCTGACAAAACGGTATTCATTGACCCGGCGGGGCAAGGCTCAGATACGCATTTAGTGTTTGAGCGCCGCTCTATGAACCGAGGTACTTTCACCTTTGTGTGTGCTACACCCAGTGCCGACGAGTTGGGAACCACTGCGCCAGTAGCTAACCGCGCCCTGGTAGCCAACGGCACCACCCTGCGCACCTACCGAATGGCGCTGGCCTGCACCGGCGAGTATGCCACTTACTATGGTGGCACCAAAGAAGGTGCCCTGGCGGGCATGGTAGCCTCAGTAAACCGGGTGAGCGGCATCTACGAGCAAGAGCTGGCCGTGAGACTGGTGCTGATTCCGCAGACAGACCAGCTAATTTACTTAGACCCCGCCACCGACCCCTACACGAATGATGACGGGGAGGTGATGCTGAATGAGAATCAGAAAAACATCAGCACCATCATTGGGGAAGCTAACTACGATATTGGGCACGTATTCAGCACGGGTGGGGGCGGTATAGCCCAACGCCCCTCTGTGTGCTTGCCCACCAATGCCAGCTTTACGCAGGGCAAAGCTCGAGGCGTAACTGGCCTACCGGCTCCTATCAACGACGCCTTTAACATTGACTTTGTAGCCCACGAAATAGGCCATCAGTTTGGTGCCGACCACACGTTCAATAGCGTTAGTGGCAATTGCGGAGGCGGCAACCGCTCAGCCTTTTCAGCCTACGAACCTGGCTCTGGCACTAGCATCATGGCCTACGCCGGCATTTGCGGCAACGACAACCTACAGCCCAACTCTGACCCGTACTTCCACTCGCGCAGTTTTGATCAGATTGTATCGCACATTAATGGAGCCGGCAACTGCTCGGTGAATACTGCCACTGGCAACACACCGCCTGTGGTTAATGCAGGCCGTAACTACGCCATTCCTATCAGCACTCCCTTTGTGCTCACGGGTTCAGCTACTGACGCCAACGGCGATGCCCTCACCTATTCCTGGGAACAGTATAACCTAGGCCCCTCGGGCTCCGCCAATTTGCCCTCGGGCGATGCCCCGTTGTTCCGCTTCTTCTCCCCCACGGCTAGCCCTACCCGCAACTTTCCTCGCCTCACCAGCCTGATTAACAACACCCAAACAATTGGCGAACTGCTACCCTCTTACGGGCGGCGCCTGATTTTTCGCCTGGTGGCCCGCGATAACCGCGTGGGGGGCGGAGGTATCGATTATGACTCCATGAACGTGGTAGTGGTTGGTAGCGCAGGCCCCTTTGTGGTGACGCTGCCCAACACGCCCACCACATGGCTGGCTACGGCTCCGCAGCAGGTTACCTGGAACGTGGCCAACACCACGGCGGCCCCTATCAATGCGACCAATGTGGATATTCTGCTTTCCACCGATGGTGGCCTGACCTACCCCACTACGCTGCTAGCTGGCACCCCCAATGATGGTGTAGAAACAGTTACCATCCCCGCCAGCGTGGGTAACACTAGCACTGCTCGAATCAGGGTGCAGGCCACGGGCAACATATTCTTCGATATCTCAAATCAGAATTTTACCATTCAGGTACCCACCGGTCCTACCTTTTACCTGACCGCTGCGGCTAACCCTACCATTCCGGTGCTATGCCCTGGCACCAACTCCGTAAGCCTGCCGGTTGCGGCAGGAGCCTTGCAGGGCTTTACCGGGGAGATTACGCTGGGCGCCACGGATCTGCCTGCCGGCGCTACCGTAACGTTTGGTAGTACATCTCTGAGCCCGGGCAACTCCACTACATACATCATCAATACTTCGGCAACTACGCCAGCTGGCACATATACGGCTACGCTCACGGGTACCAGCGGCGGCATTACCCAACGCCAACAGTTCCGCTTCACGGTGTTGCCCGCTACCACTCAGGCGGCGGTTATTACCACCCCGGCAGCATCTGCGCGCACTACATTACGCCCGACTCTCGCCTGGAATCCGGTGCCCAACGCCACCTCTTACGACGTGCAACTAGCCACCGACCCGGACTTTACCAACTTAGTACTTAACCTAACGGGCATTACCAGCACCTCTCTCACGGTCGGTGCCAGCCTGCTGCCCAGCACTACCTATTACCTTCGGGTACGGGGAGTAGGTACCTGCGGAGCAGCACCGTACTCCGCTACTATACCTTTCCAGACGGGTGTACAAAACTGCCAGACTGTAGCTGCGGCCGCTGTTCCCGTAACCATTTCGGCCACCGGAACGCCCACCGTTACCTCTGTTATCAACATTACCAACACTGAGCGGGTATCTGACCTGCGAATTCGTAACCTGGCTATTACCCATCCGAATGTTGGGGAGCTGGAGATATCACTCACGAACCCAGCTGGGGCCCGGGTGGTCCTGTTTTCGCGCCTCTGCGCCGGAACAGCTAACCTTGACCTGAGTTTTGATGAGGCTGCCCCCACGGCTCTGGCTTGTCCGCTTACTAGTGGCAGTACTGTGCGGCCGGCCAATGCGTTGAGCGCGCTGCTAAATTCGCCCGCCAACGGCAACTGGACCCTAACCATTTCTGACAATGCTTCTGGCAACGGTGGCACCCTCACGGGCTGGTCGTTAGAGCTGTGCACGCTGGCGGCGGCTCCCAATGCCCCTACCTCTCTTACTACTCAGGCACCGGTTACATCAAACAACCGCGCCAGCATAGACCTGCTTTGGCTAGATGCCTCAGCTAACGAAACAGGGTTTGAGGTAGAACGCTCAACTGATAACGGAACCTTTGCCCGCATTGCCACGCTCCCTGCCAACAGCACGTTCTACACCGATCAGGTGAGTACCAATAGCCGCTACTGCTACCGCGTGCGGGCCATTAATAGCACCGGCAACTCCGGTTACAGCAACGAAAGCTGTCAGACTGTTTCTACCATCACGGCCGTGCGCAATGCGGCGCTTCTGCAGGGCATAGAGGTATTCCCGAACCCCAGCAAGGGAGTGTTTGAAGTAAGAATTGGCAATACCCAGCGCGGCGCCATCACGTTGCGCGTAACGGATGCTCTAGGCCGCACCATTTCATCTCAGACTTTCACTAAAGGAACCGCTACCCTTAATCAGTCCCTCGACTTGAGTACCCTCAGCAACGGCGTCTACACCTTGCACCTCGACATGCCCAACGGCTCGGCAGTAGTGCGCTTGTTGAAGCAATAGAATAGCAGGCACTATTACTTACAAAGGCGGCTCCTAGATGGGAGCCGCCTTTTGTTTAGAACCGAGATTAAAACCGGTAACGAACTTGGGCTTTAATATCTGACCGGCGCGGCCCCTGAATCTCCTCCAGCCCTGAGCCGATAACCTGCTGGTGGCGATAATGCGTTTCGGCGTAGCGCAGCCAGAGCGTAAGATGGCGGTTCACCTCTAGCTGCGCGAGCACGTAGGCGCGGGTGCCACGCCCGGCTAGCACGGGCACTGAGAATGCGTAGAGCACATCCTGCTCATAC
Organism: Hymenobacter wooponensis; assembly: GCF_004745865.1. Classification (GTDB taxonomy): domain Bacteria; phylum Bacteroidota; class Bacteroidia; order Cytophagales; family Hymenobacteraceae; genus Hymenobacter; species Hymenobacter wooponensis. The sequence goes on from NZ_SRKZ01000001.1 coordinate 1,076,647, forward strand.
ACGTATTGCCGGGTATCATAGTCGTCGGTATCGAAGAGAGCGTACCGGCCAGATAGGCGCAGACGAGGCCGAGGGCTCACCGCTATATCCTGAGCCAGCACGTAGCCGCGGCGGCGCGCCCCATCATCTTCACGGTATTGCGTGCCCTGCACGCGGGTACGCAGGCTAAGGATGGGCAATGGGCTAGCATCATACAACAGCAAGAGGTTTTGCCGTTGGGTGGGCACCGGCAAGGGTGCCGCGCGTAGCGTATCCGCATCATAGGCTTTGGTGCGTTGGCGCAGTTGGGCGTAGAGCAGGCTGGTTTTGGTGGGGCTAAACGTTACCCGCAGCAGCCAGTCGTGGCCCTGTGAGGGCGCGCCCACTTGGTATTTCAACCACGGGAAGCTGAATTGATCGTAGTAGCCGGAGACCTCCCACCGCGCGAGGGGCCGCAATTTCATGCCCAAATATATCCCATTCTCATTGATGTTGCGCGTGTTTTCACTTAGCGCGTTACCATAGAACGAATGAAAATTTCGGGCGTAGGAACGGTAAAGAACCGATACATCTAAGTTCGGGGCGAGGCTGGCCAGTAGGCCATTCACAGTGCCTAGGCCACCACTGCTGCTACGCCCTGTTTCGCCAAACAGCAGCAGGTTTTGCCACACGTAGCTGTAGTGAGCACTGAGAGCTAGGTTTTGGCGGCCACTAAACTCATAGGCATTGTATGCCTCAGTGCGGCGCAGCAATGGTTTATCAAACTGTGTGCTGATGGCCGAGAGGCCTAGAGCCAGGTCACCACTGAGGCTGGCGTAGCTTAGGTTGCCACCCAGTACTGTTTCGCGGAGTGCCTTCCGGTTCGCCAGCTCTGATGGTGTGCGGTGCATACCCGTCAGTTGCAGTGAGGATGCTACTTCAGTATAGTCTTCGAGCGTATCCTGGCGCTGGGCGAAACTAGCATCTACTCGCTTCCTAGATATAAAGGCCGTGGCTCGTATGGTCGCATTCACCGCCACGGTGGCCGCTGCCCCCCGGAAGAATGTATTTTCTAATACTGAAGAATATGGCCTTAGCCCAACGGAGCTGCGCCGCAGCGTGGTGATAGTCTCGGCCCCTTTCCCCACCGCTAGCCCCGACGAGAGCAACAGCCCTTGCCCAAACTGCAATTGGTAGTCGCCGAGAGCAAGGGATTTGAGGCGGCCACGCTCCTGTACCATGAAATGGCCGGAGTAGAAATCGGCACCGTAGCGGCGGGTGGCGGGGCTCCAGGCTAATGGCTCGCCGGCGTCTTTTTCGGCCGTAAAGCCTAGGCTAAAATCACGGGCCCTACTCACGCGGTAGCGCACCAACAGCTTATCCGGCGAGCCGAGGTAGCGCGTGGCGGGCCGCCCCCCAGACACGGTATCGGGCGCCGCATAACCGCGCCGCTGCTGTAGGCCTCGCTCATAGCGAAGAAACAAGGCATTATTCTCTTCCTGCCGGATGCGCTGCCACAGCGGGCCTCGCGTGGCATTGGGGTCTGTGGTTTGTACCGTCACGAAGGGCGCGGCCCGATAAATGGTGCGCAAGTCAAACCCATCAATGCTCTGCAGTTCATACAGGCTCAGCAGCCCGCCCGTACGCTGCCTATGCTCAAGCAAATTGGTAATTTGAACTTCTGAGAGCAGCAGCAAGCCCCGCAGTTCCTCGCGGGTTGCGGTGTTGAGGTTGAGCGGCGTTTGATAGTACTGCAGCAGCGTTTCATACAGATCCTCATAAGGCACTTGGTCGCTCTGTACTTCGGCGAACAACTCCTGGGTAAGTCGGTCGAGGTCGGGTATTGCCGGCCGCGGATACTCTTGTGCCTGCGCCAAATTAGCTAGGCCCAGGCACAGGCCTAGTCCAATCATTGCCCTCAAAATGCGCTTCATGGCTGCCGTTGCTCCCACTGTAGCACAATGCTCACTTGTTGGCTAAGGCCCAAAGACTGCTGCCACGCAGCGGCATAGTCCACCTGAAATGCCCCTGTTCGAAACCCAACACCACCCGTAGTCTGGTGAGTAAGTGCTGCTAGGCCACCTCGCAACGCCAACACCGGTACCGGGCGATATTCTAGCCCAGTCTTAAAGTCTGCATCCTGCTCCACATCTTTCTCCGTCTCCGCCAGCACCAATACCTTCTCCGAAGCGCGCCACCTCAAGCCTGCCCGCAGCACTGTGGGTACCCGCTCATCCTGATAAGACGCCACCCGAGCCTGGTTGAGGTTATAGAGCGTAGCCCCAAACGTTAGCTTGTGCGGAATGATATCTGCCTGCCCTGCCAGTGAGGCAGCCACAGTGCGGCGGCTGCCCAGCCCCTCTAGGCTTATCTGCAACACCTCCACACGGGCCCCAACGCGCACCGTGCCCAGTTGGTACCCATAAGCTACTCCCAGCGCTTGCTCAGAATACAGCTTACCCCCAAATCGCTGGGCCGTGACGCCCACCACCCCAAAGCGCGGAACTTCTGCCGCAGCTACCGCAGCCGGAACACCTGCAACCGTTCCGGCTGCGGTAGCCCGGTGGCCTAGAGGCATTGCTACTGCGACAGAAGCTGTATTGAGGGAAGGCAGCAAAAACTTGTTCGCGGCTCCAAACCCTACGGCGGGGCGTGTTAAACCGCCTAGCGCCGCAGCATTGTTTGTAGCCACCCAAACGTCGTTTTCCAGTACAGTGCTTACCTGGCCTAGGCCTGCAGCGCGGGCACCTCCGGTTCCGAGTGTGCTTACCTGCGCTCGTACGTCTTCTACTCCTGCTCCTAAAATGAGCAGAGAACTTACTATGTATAGTTTCACCATCAATACTTACTAATCAACTATAAAAGATTCTATTGCAGCAAAATAATCACACGCTCCACCTCTAACAATCTTATTCGATCAATGGCATAAAAAAGCCTCTGTATCACTTGATACAGAGGCTTTTCATTAGCTGCCAGTAGCTAAGCAGCCTTTACAGCATAGCGGCGTCCTTCTTGCGCTTGATCTTGGTTTTGCCATCTTTTTCGGTCTTTACCTTCATCTTCTCCACATCGCTCATGTCGGCGGAGGCAGAGGCGGCGGGGCCTACTCCAGGGTTAGGGCCATTGTTGACGATGGTCATTTCGTCGACGAGGCTTTTGGCACCTCCCAGCTTCTCAATGCACCAGAGCACGTACCGGATGTCGGCGTTGATGCAGCGCTTGAGCTCGGGGTCGTAGGCCAGGTCGCCGGTCATGGCTTCCCAGTTACCATCGAAGGCAATGCCGATAAGCTCACCACGGCCATTGATAACGGGTGAGCCGGAATTGCCGCCCGTGATATCGTTGTCGGTAATGAAAGATACGGGCAGGTTGCCCTGCTTATCAGCGAAGCGGCCATAGTCTTTCATTTTCAGCAACTCCAGCTCTTTCTTGGGCACCACAAACTCGGGGTTGGTGGGGTCTTCCTTTTCCAAAATGCCCTGAGCCGTGGTTTTATAGTCGTAGGCCACTGCATCGCGGCCTTTGTAGGGGCGCACGGTGCCGTAGCTGAGACGAATGGTAGAGTTAGCGTCGGGTGAGTACACCTTCTGGCTGTTCTTCTCGCGCAAGGCGGCCACATAGAGACGGTTGGCACGGCCCAGGCCAGCCTGCAGGCCCTGCAGCTTGGGCAGAACGTTCTGCACATAGTTCGTGTACACCGACTGGTACGTTTTGTAGCCAGGATCAGCCTCCAGCTTTGCCAGCGTAGGGTTAGCCAGGAAGGCATTCACTTTAGCTTCTGAGGTCAGGAAGGAGTTGCTGAACACGTAGTCGGCATATTTCTGCATAGAGCCACCGTACTGCTTCTGCACCGTCTGGAACACGTCGGGTTGCTGGTCTTTGGGCACATCCTGCATGTAGAGGCCCATGAGAGCGGCAAACACCTTCTTGTCCGTGGAGGCGCTGTAGTCCTTGAAGTACTCGGCTACGGGCTCTTTCAGATCGGCTACAGCTTTGCTGATGGCTGCTTTGTCGGTGGGTGAGTTTTTCAGAGTAGTGTAGAGCGGCATCATGCGCGCAGCCAGCGTTACAATCTCCGTTCCGAAGGCGGCTTCCTGCACGTACTGCGAGCTAAGGTTGTACTGGCGCATCCCAGCGTAGGCCTGGTTGATGGTGTTTAGAGCCTCACCATACTGTTGAGCACGGTTCTGGTCCTGAGCAATCCACTGCATCAGAGAATTTTCCTCAGCTTGCTTGGCTTCTACCGTTTTCAGGCGCTTCATGCCTTCGTTCTGGCCGATGTAATACTTCCAGTAGTTGGCAATGCCGGCGTACTTCGAGGCATACTTCAGGCGCAGCGCCGCATCCTGGTCCATATCCTCTTTCCAAAGCTTCAGGCGAGTGTCACGCAGCTTGATGCGGGCAGGGTTGGTCTGGTCCAGGGTCATCTGCAGGCCGGCAGCGGGCAGGAAACGCTGGGTGCGGCCCGGGAAGCCGAACACCATGGCAAAGTCTCCTTCACTCACGCCTTGCAGGCTTACGGGCAGGTGCTTCTTGGGCACGTAGGGCACGTTATCGGCCTGGGGCTGGGCGGTGGGCTTGTTGTTTTTGTCGGCATACACCCGGAACATCGAGAAGTCGCCGGTGTGGCGAGGCCACATCCAGTTGTCGGTGTCACCGCCAAACTTACCTACCGCTTCCGGCGGTGCCCCTACCAGGCGCACATCGCCAAAGCGCTGATACACGAACAGGTAATACTCGTTACCACCAAACATGTCTCGCACGTAGGCCACGTACTGGCCGTTTTCTTTGGCGGCATCGGCTAGCTCGCGCTGGCGCTTCTGCACGGCGGCTATGCGCTCGGGCTCGGGCGTGCCGGGCGTAATGCCTTCCAGCACCTTGCCTGTCACTTCTTCCATGCGCACCAGAATATCCACGAACAAACCGGGGTTGGTTTTCTCTTCCTGCGGGGTGGTAGCGAAGAAGCCGTTCTGGAGGATGTTGTTCTGGGGCGTGCTGTGGGTTTGCAGCGCATCGTAGCCGCAGTGGTGGTTGGTCAGGAGCAGGCCTTGCTTACTCACAAACTCGCCGGTGCAGAAGCCCCCAAGCTGCACTACGGCATCTTTGAGCGAGGCATTGTTGACGTTGTAAATTTCTTCTGCCGTGAGCTTGAGGCCTTTCTTCTGCATGTCGGCCTCATTGAGGCGTTTCACGAAGAGGGGCAGCCACATACCTTCGTCGGCGTGGGCCGCAAGGGGTAGCAGCAGCGTCAGTAGCAGGACTTTCGCCCAGTGATTCTTGCGCATAAAATGGGGTGGTATAAGAGAAGGAAACTATCCGGCTAGGCCAGGCGGCGAATTTACAAAAAGCCCGGTTCCCGGCGAGTGGCCGCAGTTCTCTGCCTAACACGCGGGAGCTTACAGTAGTGAGTTCCGCCCGCTGCAATCATTCGGCGCGGGTTGCGGTTATTTGCGGGTATGTCGTACCTGTTTCGCCAGCTATTGCTAGGCCTGCTCTGGGTGTACCGCCACCTGATTTCGCCCCTCACGCCGGCCAGCTGCCGCTATATGCCCACCTGCTCAGCCTACGCGGTGCAGGCCATTCACAAATACGGCCCATGGCGCGGTGGGCAGCTGGCGCTGCGCCGCATTAGTCGCTGCCACCCGTGGGGAGGGAGTGGTTATGACCCCGTTCCTTAACAATCAGGTAGAGCTACTTATGTGAGTAGAATATTTCTAATTCACCATTTCCTCGCTCCTGCGTATAGAATTGCTGTGTATCGCGGCAGCCCTTGGTTTGCCGCGTTTTTCTGACATCTAACATTTTTTATGCGCATCCTATTCCTTGCTGCCCTCTTTGCCGGCTCCCTGTTGAGCAGTAGCTGTTCCGAAGCCCAGACCGGAGACAAACCCGAAAAGCAGGAGAAATCCGGCAAGAAGAAAGACAAGAAATCAAAAAAGGGAGCCGACATTGAGAACCTAAACCAGGTAGGCACCCTCGATCAGGTGCCCGAAAGCTCGGGGCTGGCACTTACTGGCCAGCCGGGCTCCTTCTACACGCACGGCGACGATGGCAACCGCCCCATCCTCTACAAGGTGGATACGAAAGGCAAGCTGCTGGAAGAAATTGAAGTGCAGACCGACAGCTTCGACTGGGAAAGCGTCACGCGCGACGACAAAGGCTACGTGTACATCGGTGACGTGGGCAACAATAACAACACCCGAAAAAACTTGGTCATTCATCGGCTCAAGCCAGAGGCACCTAACCAAGTAGCCGATATCCACCTCAAATACGCCGACCAAAAGGACTTCCCGCCCTCTAAAAGCGAACGAAATTTCGACTGTGAAGCCACTCTGTGGCACCAGGGCCAGATCTATATGTTCACCAAAGACCGGGCGCAATCCTCTACCAGCAAGGTGTATACCGTGCCCGATCAGCCAGGCTCCTACACTGCTAAGCTGCTCACCAAGCTAGCTATTCCGGGGCAGGTGACAGATGCTGCACTCAGCCCCAACGGGCGCCGGTTGGTGCTGCTAGGCCGCCAGGAAATGTTTGTGCTGGAGGGAAGCAACCTGGCTGATATTCTGAAGGCAACACCCCGGCAAATCTCGCTGTCCGGAGCGGGGCAAACGGAGGGCGCTGTTTTTACGGATGATAACACGCTCTATATCAGCAGCGAGCAAGGCTCTCTCTACGAATACACGTTCTAGAAGCCACTATTTTGTACTATCAGGGCCTAATCATGGCTGATTAGCAATGAGGTTTTAGCCTTGCTGCTTGTTAAGCTATGGATAGGCCCTGTTCTTTCCTTAAGTTTGGCTTCTGATTCCGTAACCCGGCGCGACCTTCCCCTAGCCCGCGTCATCATCCCCCAGCAAATGGCTGAACAATCCACTCTTACTGGCCTACGCGCCGGTGTGCTGCACGGCGACGAAGTGCAGCAGCTCTTCGAATACGCCAAGGCAAACAACTTTGCCCTGCCCGCCGTGAACGTAACCGGCACCGATACGGTGAACGGTGTGCTGGAAGCTGCCCGCGACCTAAACTCGCCGGTTATCATCCAGTTTTCTAATGGTGGCGCCCAGTTCTTCGCTGGTAAAGGCCTCCCGAACGACCAGCAGCAGGCAAGCATTGCCGGTGGTATCTCGGGTGCCCAGCACGTGCACCTGATGGCTGAGGCCTACGGTGTGCCCGTGATTCTGCACACCGACCACGCTGCCAAGAAACTACTGCCCTGGATTGATGGCTTGCTAGCCGCTGGCGAAAAGCACTTTGCTCAGTACGGTCAGCCCCTGTTCAGCTCGCACATGCTCGACCTATCGGAGGAGCCTATTGAGGAGAATATCGAAATCTGCAAGGAGTACCTGAAGCGGATGGACAAGATCGGGATGACGTTGGAAATCGAGCTGGGCGTAACCGGCGGCGAGGAAGACGGCGTGGATAATTCCGATGTGGATTCCAGCAAGCTCTATACCCAGCCTTCGGAAGTGGCCTACGCTTACGAAGAGCTGAGCAAAATCAGCCCCCGTTTCACTATTGCGGCCGCTTTCGGCAACGTACACGGCGTGTATAAGCCCGGCAACGTGAAGCTACAGCCTGTTATCCTGAAGAACTCGCAGGAGTACGTGAAGGAGAAGTTTAACCTGATCGATGAGCGCCCCATCAACTTCGTATTCCACGGCGGTTCGGGCTCTTCGCAGGAGGAAATCCGCGAAGCTATCAGCTACGGCGCCATCAAGATGAACATCGACACTGACTTGCAGTGGGCGTTCTGGGATGGTATCAAGAACTACTACCAGAAGAATGAAGGCTTCCTGCAGAGCCAGATTGGTAACCCCAACGGTGAAGACTCGCCCAACAAGAAGTACTACGACCCCCGCGTGTGGCTGCGCGAAGGTGAGAAGACCTTCGTAACCCGTCTGAAGTCGGCCTTCGAAGATCTCAACGCCGTAGGTAAGCGCCCCTAGTGGCCTAGCTTTCGGTACGCAAAACGGCCCCGCTCTCAGGTGAGAGCGGGGCCGTTTTATTTATGTAAGAACCACTAACCTAGCCTAGCGGGACGTAATTGCCTCCTTGGCTTCTTCCTGCCCTAAGTCACGCGGAGCGTAGCCGTAGGGATTGTTGGGGTTCTTGCCGGCGCGCCAGAACACGTAGAGGCCAATAAATACCAAGGGGACGCTCAGCCACTGCCCCATATTCAGGGTCATGCCCTTCTCAAAAGCTACTTGGTCTTCCTTCAGGAACTCTACCAAGAAGCGGAAGGAAAACAGCAGCACCACAAACAGCCCGAAGAGTTGGCCGCGCGGGGTGCGCTCCTTAGTGCGGTTCCACATGCCATAGAGAAGCACGAACAGGAATACACAGAATAGCGACTCGTAAATCTGGGTAGGGTGACGAGGTACGGCTACTTCCGAGCCCGGCGTTATGCTGGTGCTCATCGGTTGCGCATCTACTTTTATGCTGCCATCGGCCTGCCGCGTGCGTTGTACTTGGTAAGAACCTTCGGGCACGGGTTGGTCGGGGCTATAGGGCTGCAGGTGCTCTACATCGCGCGGAAATACGAAGGCCCAGGGCTTGTCGGTGGGGCGGCCTACAATCTCGGAGTTCATCAAATTGCCCATCCGAATGAGGGCACCGCCCACGGCTACTACCAGCACAATACGGTCGAGGGTCCAGAGCACATCAAACTTGTTGTTGCGGCTGAACAGCCACACTGCGAAGATGATACCGATGGTGGCTCCGTGGCTAGCTAGGCCACCGTGCCAGATCTTAAGGATTTCCCAGGGTTGGTCTTTGTAGGAAGCCCAGTCGTAGAAGAACACGTGGCCTAGCCGCGCGCCCAGCACCGTGCCAATCAGCACGTAAATGGTAATGACATCAACCCAACGCGGCGATGTACGTTCCGACTTGTAGATGTGCGACAGAATAAATGTGCCGACTACAAAGCCCGACATAAACAACAATCCATACCAACGCAACGTCAGTGGCCCGATGTTAACGATATCGGGGTCGGGGCTCCAGAGAATAGCGCTTAGAAAGCTCATAAGCAGAAAAGGAAGAATACAGGCCCGAAAGTACGGAAACGGTTTTAGCTGCGCCTATAGTGTTACGTCAAGGTAAGCGCGGAATCTGGCAGGTGGCCTAGCAGCCTCTCCAAACTCCGCGCGCAGCTTACCTATGCAAGGGCCTTTACAAGCCGTTCAATTCCTCAGTGTAGCCGCCGCTCAGGATGGGGAAGCGCAGCCAGGAGCGTGGGTCCACGTTGTAGTCGTCGAGGTGGAAAGCAGGAGCAAACCGCTCGCGTTTCCACTGGTTGCGGCTCCAGAGGCTATAGAAGCGCTTCACATAGGTTTTCAGCAGTTCAGGGTCAGTACCGGCCTCTTCTCCTTGCAGCACATTGAATACCTGACGCGGGCTGAGCCGGTCGTAAAAAGCCAGCCGCTCGATGCGGTTGAGTAGCGGGTACGGCATCAAGTCCCGCTCATCGGTCTGCTTGTCTTCGGGTGGGCGCAGCTCGGCGGTGGGCTGCAGCGCATTCACGTGGCGCAAAGCAGGGTAGTTCAGTGCCGTTTCGGCCCAGCGGAGCCAATCTTTTACAAACGCCTTGTCAACACCAGCAATAGGCGAGATGGAGCCGGCGGTGTCGCCATCCATTGTGCAATAGCCTACGCTGGCCTCTGAGCGGTTGGAGGTGGTCATCAGCAGCGCATTCTGGATGTTGGCCAGCATCCAGATAGCAGGGGCGCGTACCCGGGCCTGAATGTTTTGCAGGGTTAAGTCGTCGGTCTTCCAAGTTAGCTCACGGCCTAGCACGTGCTCAATCTTGCCCACGTAGCCCGTCACCTCATCGTCGATGGTCCAGTTATAGAACACGGCTCCAATAGAATCGGCCAGCTCTTTTGCCGAGTTAAAGGTGTCGTCGGAAGAGTTAACGGTGCCTTGATAGGCGCAGGTAAGTAGTCGGCCCGTGAGCTGCTGATTTACGCGAGATTGCTCCCAATCAGGCTCTGAGTGCGAGGCATCCTTAGGCCCCGGGGCATTTTGGTCGGGCACGGGCGCTACCGGGCCAGCCAGCGCCTCAATGTCTTCGGTGGTAAAGCACCCGGCCCGGCGCATAAACTCGGCGGTGCCTAGTTCGGCGGTGCCTAAGCGTACTAGCTCGGCTACGGCTACGGCGCACATTACGGAGTCGGCGCCGCCGCTCAGACTTAATACAAAGCCACGGCTCCGGGCTTTACGCAGGTAGTCAAACAGTGCCAGGCTGAGAGCCTGGTTGAGTTCCCGGTACTCGTCGGGAGTGGGCAATGGCTGAATTTCCTCGGCGCGCACCTGCTCCGTAGCGAAATCTACGTCCACGCATTCCATATCCACCTCCTTGAAGCTCATGAGTTGGTTGCGCAGCAGCAGGTGCCCGTTGCGAGCCACCAAAATCTCACCATCGTAAATAATACGACCGGCCTCGTTGCCTAGTAGGTTGGCGTAGAGGTACGTGCAATTGAAATTGCGGGACGCATTCAGCACCAGCTTGTACCGTAGGTCGGTCTTGCTCATGGCAAAGTGACTGGCCGATGGATTCACAATCATATCCACCCGGCCCTTGAGGCGACAAGCGGGCCGCACATCATCGGGCCGCCAAGCATCTTCGCAAATCTCAAAGCCAAACTTTACGCCCTGGTGCTCAAAGATCATGTCGCCCAGCGTCCACTCCTCCCCTTCCCACTGTACAGTAGTTGTCTCACCAGCGGGCCATGGGTGGAAGAAGCGAGGCTCGTAGTGCACACCATCGTTAGCCAGAAACTGCTTGGCAGCAAAGCCTAGAATCTGCCCATCGCGCAATACAGCCGCCGTATTGTACGTCCGGTGGTTAAGTCGTACGGGCAGGCCTACCACCACACAAATACCATCGGTCCAGGGGCGCACCTGCTGCAGGTGCTCCAGTGCCGACTGGGGCAGCCACTCACTCAGAAACAGGTCTTCGCAGCCGTAGCCCGTCAGGCAGAGCTCGGGCAGGCAAAGCAGTTGCACACCGGAGGCTTTGGCTTGCTCAATGGCTTCGCGGATGGTTCGCAGGTTATGGGTCCAGTCGAAAGGTATCTGGTTGATGGCGGCGCCGGCTATTCGCATGGGTCTGGAAATCGAAAAGGAAGATCGTTCTGCAAAACAACTCTATTTCCCCAGATCAGGTTGCCGCTAGGCCACTCCCAAAACGCAAAAAGCCCTGACCAACGCCAGAGCCTACGATTTATGACCAGCAAAGTGGCCTAGACGCCTAATACTTCTAGGGCGCGCTCGGCCGCTAGTTGCTCGGCTTGCTTTTTCGAGAGCCCCATTCCGGTTGCCACGGGGTTTTCGTCAACTACTACCGTAGCCGAGAACTCCATAACGCCACCTGGCCTAGGCTCACCGGTTAGGTCGTAGCGCATGTTGCGGCCGTTACGCTGAGCCCACTCAATCAGCTTGCTTTTAAAATTGGTGGTCGTCGTCGTCATCGACTTCACATCGATAAACGGCTTAATCAGGCGGCTCAGCACAAACTTGCGGGCTGTTTTGTAGCCATGATCGAGGTAAATAGCTCCCACCAACGCTTCCAGCGCATTGCCATTCACGGAGCGCGAACGGGCGGCGCGGCCTTGGGCGGGGTCAAGCTGCACGAGCTTATCGAGGCCAATTTTTAAAGCCAAGCCATTAAGACTTTCCCGATTTACGATGCGGCTGCGCATCTCCGTCAGGAAGCCTTCCTGCTCATAGGGAAACTTACGGAACAGGTACTCCGCTACCACCGTGCCCAGCACGGCGTCGCCGAGAAACTCCAGCCGCTCATTACTTTGGTGCCGCCCTACCTCCGGCTGCTGCCGAATAATGGAGGAGTGCGTAAACGCCAGATGATAGAGCCGGATATTGTCCGGCGTGCTGCCCGTAACGGTGGCAATAGCCTGCCGAAAGGCCCGGTCATGGCCCAACAGTCGGCGAAAAAAGCCGAACAACGGAAGGGGCTGACCGGGCCTTGGCATTAGTCGCGAACTTTACGGAAGATGACCGACGTGTTGTGGCCACCGAATCCAAAGGTATTGCTCATCGCCACGTTTACCTCGCGGGGCTGAGCCGTGTTGAACGTGAAGTTCAGCTTAGGATCCAGCTCCGGGTCATCGGTGAAGTGGTTGATGGTTGGTGGCACGAGGTCGTGTTGCATCGCCAGGATGCAAGCTACGGCCTCAATGGCGCCAGCACCACCCAGTAGGTGGCCCGTCATGCTCTTAGTGGAGCTGATGTTCAGCCTGTAGGCATCTTCACCAAACACTTTCTGGATAGCCTTCACCTCCGCCCCGTCGCCGAGGGGGGTGCTGGTACCGTGGGTGTTGATGTAGTCTACATCTGCGGGTGAAATACCGGCATCGCGCAGGGCGTTCTGCATCACCAGCACTACGCCATTGCCCTCGGGGTCGGGGGCGGTAATGTGGTAAGCATCCGCCGACATACCGCCGCCAATGAGCTCAGCGTAGATTTTCGCGCCGCGGGCTTTGGCATGCTCATACTCTTCGAGCACCAGCGCACCAGCACCTTCGCCGAGTACGAAACCATCTCGCTCCTTATCATAAGGGCGTGAGGCCAGCTCGGGAGCGTCGTTGCGCTCACTCATGGCCTTAAGGGCGTTGAAACCACCCACTCCCGACTCAGTGACAGCTGCTTCGGAACCGCCCGTTACCATTACATCAGCCATGTTCAGGCGGATGTAGTTGAAGGCGGAGATGATGGAATCAGAAGATGATGCACAAGCCGAAGTCGTCACGAAGTTCGGACCGCGGAATTTGTGCTTGATGGAAATATTGCCCGACGCGCTGTCGGCAATCATCTTCGGAATGAAGAAAGGATTGAAGCGAGGGGTACCGTCGCCATTGGCGAAGGCAATGCACTCAGCTTGCAGGGAAGTAAGGCCCCCGATACCGGAGCCCCAAATGACACCCACACGGTCTTTGTCCACTCCCTCCAGGTTGGCATCCTGAATGGCCTCATCGGCGGCAATCAGGCCAAACTGAGTGAAGATGTCCATTTTCCGACCTTCCTTGCGCTCGAAGTAATCATCCGGATTATAATCCTTCACTTCACACGCAAAGCGAGTCTTGAACTTGGTGGCATCGAAACGGGTGATGGGCGCGGCGCCACTAACGCCGGCCTTCAGGCCCTCCCAATAGGCGGGGGCGGTTTTGCCGAGCGGGGTAATAGCACCCAGGCCGGTCACGACAACTCTCCGAAGAGACATAGGCTGGCTCAGAGAAGCGAAAGAAAGGAATGGTAAGAAAGCAAAACGGCCGGCGGCGAGCCGGCCGGTAAGCACTCAAAGGGTAAAGAGCTTGCCTTGGACTACTTGGCGTGCTCTTCGAGGTAGCTGATGGCTTGGCCCACGGTACCGATGTTCTCGGCCTGGTCGTCAGGGATAGACACGTTGAATTCTTTTTCGAACTCCATAATCAGTTCAACAGTATCCAGCGAATCAGCACCCAGGTCGTTGGTGAAGCTAGCTTCGGGGGTTACTTCAGAAGCTTCTACGCCGAGTTTATCGATGATGATGGCTTTTACTTTTTCTGCAATTTCAGACATTTCCGTGGGGGTTTAAGGAAAACTCGGCACAAATAACACCATCTTCCCTAACATTGTCAAACTTCGCCCCCCTAATCTTCCGGGTACAAGATTATGACCGTGGAGGTTCCATAGGGCCGCTCGCCTGCTTAAATTTGCCTCCTCTGCCCCCCTTTACGCCCTATGAAAACCTTAACGCTAGACGTAGAATATGACTGCGACTTCGACCTATTCGGGCTCGTTTCGTCTTCGCGGGAGCACACGCTGGCCTGGACGCTAAACCGCTTGTTGCACTTGCGTTTGGTGAAACAGCAGGACCTAATTTACGACCTGCTCACCCGTGGACGCCTCGTTATCAGCAACTACCTGCATGCTACTGAGCATTACACGCTGCGCCTGTTGCGCAACCGTTCCGTAGACCCGTCGCCCCTGAAAAAACCTTTTTTGGCTCCCGACATAAAAGAGTACGATTACTTGCTGCAGGTAAGCAATGGCACGGGCGTACTAGCTGCAGAGGCTTTGCTCTCGTGTTTAACCGCTTTGCCGGAGGTGCAACTGGTTAGTCAGTTGGACCCAAATGACCTAAAATTCAAAGAAAATCTGCTCTTTTGAGCTTCCATTGCGTCCATTTCCTACCTAGCGTACGCGCAGCGAAGGACCTTCTCACGTCTGCCACACCTGCAACAGAGCCTCTGTTTCTGCGTCCTGTGCTCACGTAAGAAGGTCCTTTGCTGCGCGGCTGCCAGCTTTGGAACCGACATATCAATCTCTTCAACCAGCCCATACCTCACTGCATGGAACCTCGTCCGCATTTTAATAGAACCAAAATTGTGGCCACCGTTGGCCCGGCTTCTAATACCTACGAAAAGCTGGGCATGCTCATCCGCGAAGGCGTAGACGTCTTCCGTTTGAACTTCTCTCACGGCAGCCACGAAGACCATCTGTCGGTGATTAACACGGTGCGCCGCCTCAATAAGGATATGCGCACCCACGTAGGCCTGCTTCAGGACTTGCAGGGCCCAAAAATTCGGCTGGGTGAAGTAGAAGGCGGTGCCGTTGAAATCAAGGCAGGCGACCGGATTAAATTGGTGTGTGGTGAGAAGGAAATTACTACAGCCACGCGCTTAAGCACGATTTACTTAGGCCTAGCCCGCGACGTAAAGGCCGGCGACATGATCCTGATCGACGACGGTAAGATTGAGCTGCGCGTGCTGGCTACCGACCGTGATAAAGAAGTAGACGTAGAGGTTATCTACGGTGGCACTGTAAAGCCCCGCAAAGGCATTAACCTGCCCGACTCCGAAGTATCCGCTCCATCGATGACCGAGAAGGATATTGAGGACTTGAAGTTTGGTCTGGAGAACGATGTTGACTGGATTGCCCTCTCATTCGCCCGTCGTGCCGAAGATATTCGCTTCATCAAAGGCCTGATTGCGGAGAGTGGCAAGACCGCCAAAGTAATTGCCAAGATCGAAACGCCAGAAGGTCTCAAGAACCTCGACGAAATCATTGCACTGACCGATGCCGTAATGGTGGCCCGTGGCGACCTGGGTGTAGAGGTGAAGATGGAGGAGGTGCCAATGGCCCAGAAGATGATTGTGGAGAAGTGCAATAAGGCTGGCAAGCCCGTTATCGTAGCTACTCAGATGATGGAGAGCATGATTACGGCCCCCCGCCCTACCCGCGCCGAGACCAGTGATGTAGCCAATGCTGTAATCGACGGTGCTGATGCTGTAATGCTTTCTGCTGAGACGGCCGTGGGTGCTTACCCAGCGGAGGTTATCCGCTCAATGGTGGCCACTATTATGAGTGTAGAGACTCGTATGCCGAGCCTCTACAACCACTGGTTCCCCATCGACCCTACCTCACAAACCTTCATGGTGGATAGCGTGCTGTCGGCGGCTTGCCACTTGGCCAAGAACACCGGCGCCAAAGCCATTACCGGTATGACGCACCGTGGCTACACGGCCTTCCAGATTGCCAAGTACCGGCCCAAGGCGAACATCTTTATCTTCACCGATAACCGTTCACTGCTGACTACGCTGAGCCTAATCTGGGGTGTGCGTGGTTTCTACTACGACCGCATGATCAGCACCGACGGTACCGTTTCAGACATCAAGTATGCTCTGACTGCTTCCGGGCATTTGCAGAAAGGTGATGTGTTTATCAACACCGCCTCTATGCCGATCAACGAGAAGGGCAAAACCAACATGGTAAAAGTAAGCGTGGCCTAGCGCTTCCGCTGCTTAAAAAAAGCCCGGCTGATATTTCGGCCGGGCTTTTTTGTGTGGTTGTGTGTAGGCTTAGTAGGCAGTAACTCTTTTGAGTAAAGTGTTGCAGCCTCAAATACTCTGTTTTGTGCCTAGCAACTGGCCTAGCATTCGCATGCTACGCACGTATGATGCATTATCTAGCTCTGCACGTTGCTGAGATCCACTTCAGAAAGTGCTAGGCTTCTATACACGAAAAGGCACCGCGCTGCAGCACGGTGCCTTTTCTATAAAAGAGCAGAAACGCCAGTTTTGCCGTTTAGGCAGCCAGCGTCTTCACGAACTTGGCCAGCTTCGACTTGTTGTTAGCGGCTTTGTTCTTGTGAATGATGTTCTTCTTGGCCAAGCGGTCCAGCATCGACGATACTTTCTGGAGCAGCTCTTGAGCAGCCGAAGCATCGGTGGTAGCACGCAGCTTCTTGATAGCGGTGCGAGTGGATTTAGCCTGGTAACGGTTCAGCACGCGCTTCGCTTCATTGGAGCGGATACGCTTCAGGGCCGACTTATGATTTGCCATGGGTTAAGAAAAATGGTCTTCTGCTCGAAATCAATTCAATTGGGTTGGCAAAGGTAAGGGTTTGGTTTGAAATAGCAAACCCTCAATGTAGATGAGTGGAGCAATAGTAGCTCTAACATGGTGGTTTAGTGGAAATACAACCGTAGTTACCCTTATAGGCCAGTTGTGCCTCAAATGAAATCCCTGCTTGTGTTGGTACAGGCAGGGATTTCATTTAAGGCATAACTAGCCTAGCAACTTGTTTGGAAAGGCTAATCAACCTTTTTCTCTAAATCACTAGCCATTTTCTCGTGTGAGCGTAGCATCGGAAGGGTTTGAGTAGCAAAGGACTTCACGGTTGGGGTGTCTGCCGCTTTGTCCTTTACCTCAAACATGGCTACATCCATCTTATGGGCAGTTTCCATGGCATCCATGTAGGCCTCGTCAAATTCTTTACCTGATTTGGCCAGTACCTTATCGGCCATAGCTTGGTGAATGGGCATTAGGGTTTGCGGCATGGTAACGCCTAGAGGCGTAGCAACACTTTTAAGCTGTTGCGTAGCCTTGGTGTGGTGGTCCACCATCATCTGTGCGAACCGCTTTACTTCAGCGTTTGAAGCGCGTTGAGCCGCTGCCTGGCCTAGCTGAATTTCCAGCAAGTTGCTGCTGGCGGCTGTCATCAGAAACACTGGATCCTGCATGGTGGCAAATGTGCCCATAAAGGCAGTCATGTCGGTGGCAGATGTTCCGCCTACAGGAGTTGTGCCTGGGTAGGAGCTGCTAGAGCGCATGTCGGTACCAGTATTATTGGTACCTAAGGTTGCCCCAGTGTCAGCTGAACCACTGGTAGCGTCCGTATTCATACCAGAGCCAGCTGAACTGCCCGATGTCGTACCAGAGCCGGCACCAGTATTTGAGGTAGAACAAGCAGTGCTAAATAGTAGAGCACTGGCTACAAGAAACTGTGGAAATACGTTTGTTGTCTTCATAGTGTAGAGAGTTAGGACTTAGGTAAGGGTATACGCGTTTTATTAGAAATAGTAAATATTTTTATTGCTTATCAAGCACTAAGCTCATCTTTTAACCTATTACTGCTGAGATTATAGCATCGAAAAACCCTTACACTATTTGCAACAGCAAACGCAACAATATTATATTACATAATCCCATAAATCACTGTATAACAAGAACAATTGCCAGATCTTATTTGTATGCATGCATACTTATTACTCAGGCTTTATTTTATCTGACTGACGCTTCACTTTTGCTTGCTGACTTATGCCTCTCGTTGCTAACTCTTCGTACCAACCTCCGTTCTACCTGTTCAATGGTCATCTGCAGACCATCGTACCGAGCTTGTGGCGGACAGTGCCGGACGTACGCTACCAGCGCGAACGAATAGAAACTAACGACGGTGACTTTCTGGACCTCGACTGGTCGCGGCAGCCGGCTGATCAAGCTTCTGATGGGCTCGCCATCGTCTCGCACGGTCTGGAAGGCGATGCCTCCCGGCCCTATGTGCGTGGCATGGTGCGGGCTCTAAACCAAGCTGGCCTAGATGCCCTAGCGTGGAATTATCGTAGCTGCAGCGGTGAGATGAACCGTTTGCTGCGCTCTTACCACCTCGGCGATACCGATGATCTGGACTTCGTAGTCCGTTATGCTTTAAGCACCGGCCGCTACCGCCGGGTGTATCTCACAGGTTTCTCGGCGGGCGGCAACGTTACACTGAAATACTTAGGCGAAAAACCAGAACGAGTACCTCAAGAGGTAAAGCGAGCTGCTGTATTCTCTGTACCCACTGACTTGAAGGCTAGTTCCTACCAGATAGCTCGTCCGGAAAACCGGATTTATCAGCGCCGGTTCCTAAAGAGCCTGCGCGCCAAAATGCGGCAGAAGGCGGAACTGCTGCCCGGTCAGGTAGATCTGCACAACCTAGATCAGCTACAGGACTTCCCTCAATTTGATGAGCGTTTCACGGCTCCTATGCATGGGTTTAAATCGGCCGATGACTACTATGAGCATTCTAGCTCCGGGCGCTACCTCAGCAACATTCAGGTGCCCACGTTGCTTGTGAATGCGCAGAACGACCCGTTCCTCTCCCCTACTTGTTTTCCGAGGGACGTAGCTGCTAAGAGCCCATATGTGTTTCTGGAAACGCCTTCGGACGGCGGCCATGTGGGCTTTGCTGAGGGCACACCCGATGGTGCTTATTACTCTGAACGACGAGCTGTGCAGTTTTTGACCGCTGAAGTACCAGCCTAGGCCAGTGGGCAGTAATGACAACCAGTTCTCTATAGTGCGCCCTGGTTTCTTTCTGATTGGCGAGCTGTCTTCTGTTTGAGCATTGTTTCTTTTACTCCGCCCTTCGTTAAGACTAGAGCGTACACCCTTCCTTTGGAAGTAGTTAAGAACTCTACTGTGCGGTCGGGATTGTCTTGACGAAAGAACTTGCGCGGTGACTCTGCCACCAAGGGCGTTTTCATATCCTGCAGATACAGCTGGCCGTTAGCGTGCAGAATAGTAACCGCCCCATACTGTCCCGCATACGGCAGCACACTGGCCGGTGCTAGCGTAATAGGCTGGTGGCTGTAGGGCACCTCCACGGGTTTGCCGAATAGAATGGCCGCCAGTCCGTAGCTGATCCAATGTGATTCAGCCTCATTATTCGACAGCACTATTACCAAAATCCCGTCATTGGGGTACCGGTCCCAAGTGGTCATGGCTCCAAAGAAGCCTCCGCTATGGGTTAGTAGGTAATGGCCCTGATTATAGTACGGATTCACAAACACCCCGTACCCGTACCGGTCAATAAAGCCATTGCCTGGAAACTGCTTGTTGTGCTGAGTGACCATGAGCGCCTTTGAGCTTTCTGACAGTAGCGCTGTTCCTTGCAGGGCCTGGGTCAGTTTGGCTAAATCGCCAGCGGTAGAGTACAGCCCATCGTGCCCCAAGTTGAGGTCCCAGTTGATGTAAGGGTTCTTCACGAATGCTCCTCCCTCTCGGTAGTACAGTCGGGCCAGGCGTGGTACTAGGGTGGTATTGCTGTTTAGACCGGTGCTAGTCATACCGGCTACATCGAGGATGTTGCGCTGCAAGTACTCTCCATAGGTTATACCGGAGGCCTTCTCAATGATCTGGCCTAGCAGGTAATACCCAACATTGCTGTAGCCTACCCGAGTACCGGGCGGAAATTGCACGGGCAGCCGCTGAATAAAGGCTAAAGCTGAGTCGCGTGATACTGCCGTATGGTCCAGGTACTGCGACTCAAAGTCCAGGGCCAGCCCTGAAGTGTGGGTCAGCAACTGGTGCAGAGTAATAGCGTGGCCGTTAGGGAAGCGGGGAAAGAACTTATCGAGTTTGTCTGTGAGTTGCAGTTGGCCCCGCTCCGCCAGCTGCAACATAGCTACGGCCGTGAAGGATTTGGTGATGGAGGCCAGGGCAAACTTAGTGTCAGGGGTATTAGGCACGGCCCACTCATAATCGGCTAGCCCGTAGGCCTGGTGCAACAGTACGGAGTCGTGACGGGTAACCAGCACTACCCCAGCGAAGTGGTTGATGTCATGCTGACCCTGCATATAGGCTGCCAACCGTTGCTGCACGCCTTGTTGGGCTAAACCAGAACTAGCGCCCAATAGCCAAATCAAGAAAGTAATGAGGGCTAAGCGCATGGTGGCGGCGCTACGCAGTTGGCAATAATTTTCTGCAAAGTCTGGTGGAACTGCTGCAGTTCTGCTTGCTCTAGGCCTGCCAGCGCCGTTTGCTGGTTGAGTAGAATTGTGTCGCTTAAGCGGGCCAAAATATGTTTGCCCTGTGCCGTAATGGACAGCGCAAACTTGCGACGATCCGTGGGGTGCAACTCCCGGGTCAGCAATCCTTTCTGAATTAAGAGCTCAATGATGCGGGTAATGGAGGCCTTGTCTTTAAAGACTAGCTCGGCAATTTGCTGCTGATTGAGGGAAGGATGTTTATCCAGCACTATCAGAGTGAGAGCCTGATCTACCGTAATATCACCGGCGACAGCATCCAGATTATGCTGACACAGCTTACGATACGCTTTGATGGCTTGCTCAAGCGTGTAGAGAACAGTCTGAGTGGGGGTATCTACAATCATATGGCACACTATAGTTGATGTAAATATAGTTGATATATCAACAGAAAGGTACAGAATGCTCGATTATAGTCCACTGCGTTACTACTCTTCAGGAAAATTTAGAAACAAGGCCTCTTCCTGGATGCTCTTTATAACTCAAAAGCCCTTGCTTCATAAGAGAAACAAGGGCTTTTGCTACGCTATGGCGTTGTATTGAAAATGCAAGAATTGGCCAACCATCCTCTCAGGAGTGGCCTAGCGCTGCTTAGCTGAACTGGCAGGTACGTAAACTACTTTCTTCGTCTCGAAGAACTCCTCCTGATAGAACTCTTTTAGATCATGAACCGTGGCTTTCAACCCTGATTCCTCAATTTCTTCGGTTAGGTCACCGCCTTTGAGATAATAGAGGCCGCTGTTGGCGTGGCCGTTGGGCTTGTAGCGATGCGCAATCCAGGTATGGAAAGTGGCTAGGCGGGCTACGGCGCGGCTTACCACGTAGTCGTATTTCGGGCGTAGCTGCTCAGCCCGGGTTTGCTCGGCCGTGACGTTGGAGAGGCCTAGGTCGCGGGCCATTTCTTGCACAGCATGAATTTTCTTGCCGATGCTATCAACCAAGTGAAACTTCACCTCCGGAAACAGAATAGCTAGCGGCAGGCCCGGTAGGCCACCTCCCGTTCCTACATCCAGCACCGACGCACCCGCCGGAAACTCCACCACTTTCGCAATGCCTAATGAATGCAGAAAATGCCGCTCGGCAAGGTTGTCGACATCGGTGCGGGCCACTAGGTTGAGGCGCTCGTTCCAGATGCGGAATTCAGTTTCGAGCTGTTGAAACAGCCGCCGCTGCTGTTCTGTGAGGTGTGGGAAGTAGTGGTTGATAATATCCATCGTAGGCGCAAAGGTAATGTTGCTACCCAATGTGTTTTCCATAAAAAAAGCCCTGGCCTAGGCCAGGGCTTTTACACTAGATGATTTCCTTCTTGTTCTTCACCATGTCATAGAGCAACTCACGGGCGCGGTGCAGTTGCGCTTTCACGGTGCCGAGGGGAGCTTTCAGCTCCTGGGCAATTTCTTCGTAGCTGAGCTCATCAAAGTAACGGAGCGTTACGAGGCGCTGATATTTCTCGGGCAGCCGTGATACCACGTGCTGCATGATTTCGATCTTTTGGTTCTTGATGGCCGACTCCTGGGGGTTCAGGTTCTGGTCGCGGAAGTCAATGGTGATTTCGTCGCCGTTATCGATTTTGATAGCGGAGTCAATCGACATCGTTTTGATTTTATTCTTGCGAATGAAGTCGATGCAGTTGTTGGTGGCAATGCGGAACAGCCACGTGCTGAATGCAAACTCCGGGTTGAACTTGTGCAGGTTTTTAAACGCCTTCGCGAATGCTTCGATTGTCAGGTCCTCGGCATCATCGGGGTTGCGCACCATCTTGAGCACCACGTGATACACCGGCTTCTTATAAATCTGCATCAGCTCAGCATACGCCTTTTCATCACCTTGCTCTACGGCAGCGCGAATCAGCTTGAAATCATGCTTTGCTTTGGCGGAGAACTGTTTTTCCTGATTATTTACTTCCATCGGAGAGTGCGGTAGAGGAACAGCGAGATTCCCAGAGCGAGATAATAAAAAAAATAGACAGCGTCGAGGAGTGGCAGCCACGCTAGCGGCAACCGGTCATCGAGCCGGCGGCCAAGCCGGGCATATACTGCCGTGACGCACACGGTACGAATACACCAGGCTATAGCCAAAGATACCCAATTGAGCGGGGAAAATAGCAGGCCGATTGCCGTGCCATAGAAAACCAGGTTGGCGCCTATAAAGATACCAACCCGGAGACGGTCAGAGAGTTTATACCGGCGCCCCGCGGAGAGATGCCGGCGCTTCTGAAGCCACCATGCCCCCCACGTTTGCGCCGGCTCACTCAGGGTGTGAGCCCCCGGCTCCGCCACTACCGCCACCCGTGCGCCTTGGGTCACGGCGTCCTGCACGAGCAGGTCGTCGTCGCCACCGAGACTACGGATGTGGGAGGCAAAGCCTTTGGTAGAATGAAAGACTTGACGCGTGTAGGCTAGGTTGCGCCCGACTCCCATATAAGGAAAACCACGCCATGCGAAAGACAAATACTGTGCCCCCGTCAGGAAGGTTTCAAACCGAATCAGCTTATTTAAAAACCCAGGCTCCGGGGCGTAGGCCGAGTAGCCCACTACCATATCGGCCGGGCGCCCGAAGCCGCGCTGCATATAGTTGAGCCACTGATTGGTGGCCGGAATGCAGTCGGCGTCGGTGAACAGCATGCGCGGGTGACGGGCTATTTTTATCCCCAGCGTAAGGGCGTATTTTTTTGGTGACAAACCGTCAGGCGTATTCTTGACAGTGACCATTCGGACGTGCGGATAGTACTGCGTGAGCTGCTGGACATACAGAAATGTGTCATCCTCGGAACGGTCATCCACTAGAATAATCTCGAAACCGGCTGGGTAGTCTTGCTGCAATAGCAGGGGGAGCAAACGGCGTAGGTTTTCCAGCTCATTATGGGCGCACACCAGCACTGATACGGGCTCCGGGGCCGGTCCTTCGGTGGGCTCGGGTGCCCGGCGGGCAAACGGCAAGAAGTAGTAGGCCACATAGTACAGCTGCACTGCTATACTCAGCAGCAACAGGCCTAGGGCCGGGGAAACGTGAAAAGACAAAGCGCAGAACGTGAATTAGTCCGCAAAAGTAGGCATTCGGGGTGGGCAGAGTACCTTTGTAGTTGGATCAGTTGCGGGTTGCGGGTTGCTAGCTGCCAGGTTGTTTAGTTGAAACACCTCAAGCTTGGCAACGGCACCTTGCAGCTGCAACTCACTTCTGCTAGAATGACCTTCGATTTAGTAACTCAGGACCCGCATACCAAAGCCCGCGCCGGCGTGGTGCACACCGACCACGGCGCCATTGAAACCCCCATTTTCATGCCCGTAGGTACGGCGGGCACCGTGAAGGCCGTGCAGCAGCGCGACCTCAAGGACGATATTCAAGCCCAGATTATCCTCGGCAATACCTACCACCTCTACCTGCGCCCTGGCCTAGACGTGCTGAGCAAGGCAGGTGGCTTACACAAGTTCAACGGCTGGGACCGGCCCATTCTCACCGACTCGGGCGGGTACCAGGTGTACTCGCTGAGTGGCACGCGCAAGATCAAGGAGGAAGGCGTGAAGTTCCGCTCTCACATTGACGGCTCCCAGCACCTGTTTTCGCCGGAGGGCGTGATGGACATTCAGCGCACCATCGGGGCCGATATTATCATGGCCTTCGACGAGTGCACGCCCTGGCCCTGCGAGTATGACTACGCCGCTCGCTCCCTCGACATGACGCACCGCTGGCTCAAGCGCTGCATTCAGCGCTTCGACAGCACCGAGGGCCACTACGGGTATTCGCAAACCCTTTTCCCCATTGTGCAGGGCTCCACGTTCAAAGACCTGCGCGTGAAGTCGGCGGAGTTTATTGCCGAGCAGGGCCGCGAGGGTAACGCCATTGGCGGCCTGAGCGTGGGCGAGCCTGCCGAGATGATGTACGAGATGACGGAAATCGTCTGCGACATTCTGCCCCAGGACAAGCCCCGCTACCTGATGGGTGTGGGCACGCCGGCTAACATCCTCGAAAACATTGCGCTAGGCGTAGATATGTTCGACTGCGTGATGCCCACTCGCAACGCCCGCAACGGCATGCTGTTCACCACCCAGGGCATCATGAACATCAGCAATAAGAAGTGGGCCGAGGACTTCGAGCCGATTGATGCGGAGTTGGGCGGCTACGTGAGCACGTTTTACTCCCGCGCTTATGTGCGCCACCTGTTCCAGAGCAAGGAGATGCTGGGCCCCCAGATTGCCTCTATTCACAACCTGAGCTTTTACCTGTGGCTGGTGAAGCAAGCCCGGCAGCAAATCCTAGCTGGCACCTTCCGCGAGTGGAAGGAGAAGATGGTGAAGCAGGTGATGACACGATTGTAGGCCTCTTTCCGTTTGGTGTTAAACGCTATCAATCGTTCCCCTTCAACTACCTCGGTTTGTTCTCTTGAACACCAATGCTCAGACTCCTCGATAAATACATTCTCAAGAAGTTTCTCACCGCGTTTTTCTTCACGGTAGTGCTGCTGGTGTCCGTTATCTGCGTGATTGACTTCACGGAGAAGAACGACGACTTTATTCAGCACGACCTGGGGGCTTGGCAGATCATTTCGGAGTACTACGTGAACCTGTTCCCGTACTTCGCCAACTTACTCTCCCCCATCACGGTGTTTATTGCGGTAGTGTTCGTGACGGCGCAGTTGGCCTCTCGCACCGAGGTGGTGGCCATGCTGGCTTCGGGCATCAGCTTTAAACGGTTTCTGCTGCCATACGTGATGGGTAGCGCTATTTTGGGCGCCCTCACGATGGCCATGACGGGCTGGCTGATTCCGATTGCCAACAAAACGCGCGTGCAGTTCGAGAAGGCCTATATCAAGAACCCCTACCGCTTTAGCGGGCGCAATGTGCACTTCAAGATTGGGCCCAACTCCTACGCCTTCATGGAGAGCTACGACAATGTGAACAACGTGGGCTACAAGTTTGCGCTGGAAACCGTGGAAGGCACTCTGCTCAAGCGCCGCCTCACCGCCGAAGCCATTAGCTGGGACTCCACCAAACACGCCTGGAAACTCACTCCCCAACTAATTCGCACCTTCAACGGCGAAAAGGAAACCCTGAAAAGCGTACCCGCCCGCGACACCACGCTCAACCTCTACCCCAAGGATTTCGCCAGCACCTACCGCCTCGCCGAAACCCTCACGCTGCCGGAGCTCAACAAGTTTATTCAGCAGAAAATTGACCGCGGCGCCGACGATACCCAGCTCTACCTGAGCGAAAAGTATGAGCGCTACGCCTACCCCTACGCCATGTTCATCCTGACGGTGATAGGGGTAATTATGAGCGCCCGCAAGAGCCGGGCCGGCGTAGGCGGGCAAATTGCGCTGGGTTTCGTGCTGGCTTTCGTGTTCATCATCTTTGTGATTCTGAGCCGCAACCTAGCCTCAGTAGGCACATTGCCGCCGCTGTTGGCCGCCTGGGTGCCCAGCATTGTCTTTACTGGCATCGGCCTTATCCTGTACCGCGTCGTTCCGCAATAAAAGTGATTTAGTAACTGAGTGACTAAGTGAATGGAATGGGCCAGTGGCCTACACTGTGCGTATGGCGCGGTTCGAGCTAATCGAATGTCAAACTCACTTTATCACTCAGTTACTAAATCACCACCTCCCCTTATGCTCAAAGACTACCTTCGCCTGCATTTCATTGTATTGCTCTGGGGCTTCACGGCCATTCTGGGCAAGCTCATTTCAGTGCCGCCGGTGGAACTGGTTTTTTGGCGCACGCTGCTGGCCGCTACTGGCCTAGCGGTGCTGCTGCTCGCCCGTAAGCAGCCGTGGCGGGTACCAGCTGGCGAGGCTTTGCGCATGTTGGGTGTAGGCGTGTTGGTAGCAGCCCACTGGATAACCTTTTTCCTGGCCGCGCGCCTTTCCTCCGTAAGCGTGTGCCTAGCTGGCATGGCTACGCTGGCTCTCTGGACGTCGTTCCTGGAGCCCCTAATTTTGTGGCGACGCATCCGGTTTTACGAGGTAGGCCTAGGCCTGCTGACGATGGTGGGGCTATACTTGGTATCGCAGGCCGAGTTTGATCAAATGGCGGGCCTGCTGGTCGCTATCCTTTCGGCAGGATTATCGGCGCTCTTCAGCGTGCTAAATGTGAAACTGGTGAAACGCCACGCCCCGCTCCGACTCACGTTTTATGAGATGAGCGGCGCCTGCCTCAGCATTGCGCTTTTCTTCCCCATCTACAGCCACTATTTCACCAACGGCACTGGCCTGCAGCTAGCCTGGCGTGGCTTCGACTGGCTGTGGCTGCTGGTGCTGGCTGGCGGTTGCACCGTGTATGCCTTTTCCTCATCAGTGGAGCTGATGAAGCGCCTTTCAGCGTTTGTTATCAACCTCACCATCAACCTAGAACCAGTGTACGGCATTTTGCTAGCTGTGCTAATTTTTGGCTCGCAGGAGAAGATGTCGAATGGGTTCTACCTCGGTACGCTAGTGATTCTATTCAGTGTGCTTATCCACCCCGTCATTGAACAGTGGAATAAGCGCCGCCAACGCCAGCCAGAGCCTGTGGAGGCAGTGATATAATTCTCTAGAATAAGTTTTCGGAACGACCTGCTTTGCCGTAGTAAAGCAGGTCGTTCCTTTTTATCCTGACTAAGGTGCAGCTTATAGCCGACCGTCCCATACGGTATATTCTGTTGGCAAGGCTATTTGCGGCGGCACTTCTAGGCCAGGGAACAGCCCATATACAGCCGAGCCCGAGCCCGATAAACTAGCATAAACCGCTCCGGCAGCGTACAGGGCCTGCTTGATTTCGCCCAACACCGGGTAAAATGGCGTCAGAGCATCCTCAAAGTCATTGCTGACGGTTTCGCGCCAGGTTTCCAGGGGCTGCGCCAGAGCAGCCCGTAGCTCGTGTCGCGGCGGCTTGGCCGTTACGCGGCTGTAGGCCTCGGCCGTGCTGATGTGTAGGCCTGGATACACGACTTTGCACGCCACGCCCGTCAGATCTAGCGAAATACCCTCAAATACGTCGCCTTTCTCATAGGCGAATACGGGTTTATTCTGGATGAAGAAGGCGCAGTCGGAGCCCAGGCGGCGGGCGTAGGCCTGTAGCGTTTCGGTGGGTAGCTCCAGCTTAAACAGCTCGTTCAGGGCGCGTAAGGCGAAGGCCGCGTCGCCAGAGCCTCCGCCCAGGCCAGCCCCAATGGGCACCAGCTTGTGCAGATGCATTTGAACTGGCGGCAGGTTGAAATCAGTTTTCAGCAGCTCGTAGGCCCGCAGGCACAGGTTCGTTTCCGGCTCACCAGGAATTGGGATGCCGGTGAGGGCGAGGCTGATTTCAGCGGCGGGCAGCACCTCCAACGCATCGGTCCAGGGCAGCGGCACAAACACCGATTCAAGATTGCGGAACCCATCGGGGCGCTGCCCCGTGATATAGAGGCCTAGATTGAGCTTGGCATTGGGGAAAACGAGCATGCGGCAAAGCTAGCGCTCTGCTGCTACTTGCGCTATCTGTCGGCCAAGACAAGTAGATTTGTCCTGCATGTCTTCTGCCTCATCTGCTTCTTGGTACGCCCGTTACGGCAAGCGCCTGCTCGATGCGGCCCTGGCAGCGCCACTGCTGCTGCTGAGCCTGCCTGTGCTGCTGCCGGTTGCGCTGGTGCTGGCCGCGCAGAACCACGGTGCGTGGCTGTTCCGCCAGCGTAGGCCAGGTTTGGCCGGACAGATATTCGTGCTGTACAAGCTCCAGACCATGACCTCCCATCGAGATGCGCTAGGCCACCTCCTGCCCGATGCAGACCGCCTTACCCGGCTCGGCCGCTGGGTGCGGGCCACGTCTCTGGATGAGCTGCCCCAACTCTGGAACGTGATGCGCGGCGACATCAGCTTGGTGGGCCCTAGGCCACTGCTAGAGCAATACTTGCCGCTGTACTCCCCTGAGCAAGCCCGCCGCCACGAGGTTCGGCCAGGTATCACGGGCTGGGCTCAGGTAAATGGGCGCAACGCCATTTCCTGGGAGCAGAAGTTTGCGCTTGATGTCTGGTACGTAGATCACCTCAGCTTTTGGCTTGATTTACGTATTCTGTGGCGCACCGCCTCGCGGGTACTGGGGGCTTCGGGCATTACCGCTCCTGGGCAGGCTACTACTACCGCTTTCACCGGCACCCCCACTTCCCCCGATTCATCTCGCACCACATGAGCACTTCCCAGCTGCCTTCCCCCAGCCTCTCAGAACCAACTATGCTACCACCAGCTGACGCCCTACCGCGTCTGGTAATTGTGGGCGCTGGTGGCCTAGGCCGGGAGGTGCTGGTGCTGGCGCGCCAAATCAACGAAGCTCGCTTAACATGGGACATCCAGGGGTTCTATGATGATCGGGCGCCGGCCACTCCTACTATTCACGGGCTGCCTTACCTGGGCTCTAGCACTGAGTTGAACGCAACACCCGAGCCGCTGTACGTCATCATTGCCGTGGGGAATGGACAGAGTCGGGCCGCGCTGGCCGCTCGACTTACGTCTCCCCTCCTCACCTTCGCTACCCTTGTGCACCCAGGAGTGGCCTGCCAGCCCTATCAACAGCTGCAGTTTGGGCCCGGCTGCATCATTAGTCAGGGCTGCGTGCTCACCTGCGACATTCGGCTAGGCCACCACGTGCTGCTGAATCTCGGCTGCACCATCGGCCATGATGCCGTGTTGGAAGACTTCTGCTCCCTCATGCCGCATGCCAACGTGGGCGGCGAGGCGTATCTGGAACGAGGTGTGTACTTGGGCACTAACGCCACTGTCATCAACCAGGTGCGCATCGGGGCCCGCACCATCATTGGGGCCGGCGCCGTGGCCGTGCGCGATTTACCGGCCGATTGTACGGCCGTAGGTGTTCCGGCCCATGCCATTAAGCAGCACAAATAGCTACGTAAGTCCGATGCTTCTTGCAGCCCGGTTAGCAGGCTTAAAGTCGAAAGATATCCGATAAGCGGCTAGGCCCCTGCCTGATATTCCTATCTTGCGGGTACGGCATCGGTCTTACCCGACACGAGTTGCTTCAGCTTACCCCTCTCTATGCGCAGTCAGGATTACGACCGGATTTTTCTTTCTCCTCCCCATCTCGGCCGCCACGAGTTAAACTACCTGCACAAAGCTATTGAGGACAACTGGGTCGCGCCGGCCGGTCCAAATCTGGATGGCTTCGAGCGCGACATCTGCGAATTTACGGGCGCCGGCCATTGTGTGGCGCTTACCTCAGGCACGGCAGCCATCCACCTGGGCTTACGGCTGCTAGGTGTAGGGCTCGGCGATGAAGTACTCTGCCCATCCTTCACGTTTGTGGCCACGGCCAACCCCATCGTTTATTTGGGGGCTACCCCGGTTTTTGTTGACAGCGAAGCAGACACCTGGAATATCTGCCCGCAGCGGCTACGTGAGGCCATCGAAGACCGGATTCGGCAGGGCCGCACGCCCAAAGCACTCATTCTGGTTCACCTCTACGGTATGCCAGCTAAAATACAGGAGGTACTGGAGATAGCCGCAGAGTTTGACATTCCGGTTCTGGAAGATGCCGCCGAAGCGCTTGGCTCCCGCTACGATGGCCGCCCGCTGGGTACGTTTGGGGCCGTGGGCGTCTTCTCCTTCAACGGCAACAAAATACTTACTACCAGCGGGGGCGGTGCCTTGGTTACCAACAACCAGGAGTGGGCACAAAAAGCCCGCTTCTGGGCCACGCAAGCCAAAGACCCGGCACCGTATTATCAGCACTCCGATATCGGCTATAACTACCGACTCAGCAACCTACTAGCGGGTATCGGCCGGGGCCAGATGGAGCTGCTGGAAGACCGAGTAAAAAAGCGCCGCGAAACCTACTTGTGGTATAAGCTCAACCTGCAGACCGTACCTGGCCTAGCCATCAGCCAGACGGAGCCCGCTGGCAGCCGTTCTAACCGCTGGCTTACCACCGTGCTCCTCGACCCAGCTCACACCACTACTACCCCGGAGCAATTGCGACTGCATCTGGAAACCCATAACATTGAGAGCCGGCCGCTGTGGAAACCGCTGCACCTGCAGCCGCTTTTTACTGCGGCTCCCATGTACGGCGGCAGCGTTTGCGAGGAGTTATTTACCCACGGCTTGTGCCTACCCTCGGGGTCTGCACTCACAGAAACTGACTTGCACCGGGTTGCCGACGCGATTAAAGCCGCTGTGAGAAGCAAAGAAGCCTAGCTAAATCAGTACAAAACATGCTAGGCCAGTACATAAAGTTCCTTATGCAGTACTAGTGGCACAAACCGTCGAAAGTTTGGTACAAGAAAAGTTACATAAGTATAAAAGCACCTAGCCTTTGAGAGCTTGCTGCAGGTCGTTTAGCAGCTCTTCAACCGGCTCAATTCCCACTGACAGGCGAATCAGCCCAACCGTAATATCCAGGTCTTGCTGCTGCTCCGCCGTGAGGTAGCGGTGCGAGGTACCCAGCGGATACGACAGTGAAGAATCGACGCCAGCCAACGATGGCGCAAATGGGAAACGCTGGCACCGCTGCATAAAGCCATTGACTACCGCTGCATCGTCGGCTAAGCGGAAGGACATCATCCCCCCAAACAACCCCTGGCCCTGCTCTTTTGCGAGTGCATGTTGGGGGTGTCCTTCTAGGCCAGGGTAGTACACGGCCCGCACAGCAGGCTGCTCCTGCAGAAACCGGGCAATAGCCAGCGCATTGTGGCTGTGCTCCCGCACCCGCAGGCGCAGGGTTTTAAGCCCCCGCACAGCCAGCCAGCTTTCCATGGGGCTTAGGGTAAGGCCATAATGCATACCAATCTGCTTGAGTCGGGCGGCTACCTCTGCATCGGCTGCCACCACTACGCCAGCTGTTACATCGGAGTGGCCAGAGATATACTTGGTTACGCTATGCAGCGTAATATCGGCCCCCAAGCCTAGCGGCTTCGTAATAATGGGCGAGGCGAAGGTGTTATCTACAACCAGTTTTAAGCCATGCTTATGGCACTCAGTAGCGAGCTGGCGCAAGTCTGCTACGCGCAGCAGTGGGTTGCTCAACGTTTCGGCTAGCAGCAGGCGCGTGGTGGGCTGCACGTACTGGCCTAGGTCGTAGAGTTGCTCAAAGGGCACGTAGGTAACTGTAATGCCCATGCGGCTCAGCTCCGCGTTTAGCAGGCTCGAGGAGCCGCCATAAATATCAGCCGCGCACAGCACATGGTCGCCGGCTTGGCAGAAGGCTAGCAGGGCCGCAAAAATGGCAGCCATACCCGAGCCCGTGGCAATGGCTCCTGCCCCACCCTCTAACTTATTTACCGCTTCCGCCAGCTCATCTGAATTCGGGTTGCCATTCCGCGAATACATGTAGCGGCTCCCTGGCTCCCCAAAGTATTGCTCCAGCTCATTCAGATCATCAAACTTGAAAACGGAGGTCTGATAAATAGGGGTGATTTTGGGGTGGATTTCCATGCGGAGTGAGGGGGCCGAAGCGAGAATAGAAAACGGGTAGTGGCGGAGCAGTGGGTGCTGCTCTAGGCCAGGCTAAAAGCAAAAAAGCCTTTCCCGCAAAGGAAAGGCTTTTTACCATGTGTCTGAGCTTAAATTACACCGAAGCGCCTTCAGCCAGCACGATTACGTTGTTGCGAAGCACCTCTACCACGCCGCCCTCAATACGGAACGACTCGCGGCCGGCGCCACCATTCACCACTACTTCACCAGCTTTCAGGGCCGAGATAAGTGGGGCGTGGTTGTTCAGAACTTCAAACAGTCCATCGGTACCCGGAAACTGAGCCGACGAAACTTCGCCTTCAAATACTTTCCGGTCCGGCGTGATGATTTCCAGATGCATATCGTTGGTTGTTGATGGTTGACAGCTGATTGTTGGAAGCTGAATGGCGCGCAATCAACTTCCAACAATCAACAACCAAATTACTTGGCTTCCGCCATCAGCTTCTCACCTTTGGCTACGGCATCTTCAATGTTGCCTACCAGGTTGAAAGCAGCCTCGGGCAGGTGGTCGTACTTGCCGTCGATGATTTCGTTGAAACCTTTGATGGTGTCTTTGATGTCAACCAGTACACCTTTCAGACCAGTGAACTGCTCAGCCACGAAGAAGGGCTGCGACAGGAAGCGCTGCACACGACGGGCGCGGCTTACTACCTGCTTGTCCTCCTCGGAGAGTTCGTCCATACCCAGGATGGCGATGATGTCCTGCAGTTCTTTGTAGCGCTGCAGAATCTCTTTCACACGCTGAGCGGTGTTGTAGTGCTCGTCGCCGAGAACGGCGGCGTCGAGGATACGCGAGGTCGAGTCCAGCGGGTCAACGGCGGGATAGATACCCAGCTCGGCGATTTTGCGGCTCAATACCGTAGTGGCATCCAAGTGGGCGAAGGTGTTAGCCGGAGCCGGGTCAGTCAAGTCATCGGCAGGTACATATACTGCCTGTACCGAGGTGATAGAACCACGCTTGGTAGAGGTAATACGCTCCTGCATGGCACCCATTTCAGTAGCCAGCGTGGGCTGGTAACCTACGGCCGAAGGCATACGGCCCAGCAGAGCCGATACTTCTGAACCAGCCTGGGTAAAGCGGAAGATGTTGTCGATGAAGAACAGGATGTCGCGGCCAGCGCCGGTGCCATCACCATCACGGAAGCTTTCGGCAATCGTCAGACCCGACAGGGCTACACGAGCACGGGCTCCGGGGGGCTCGTTCATCTGGCCGAACACGAGGGTAGCCTGCGACTGCTCCAGCTCAGTTTGGTCAACTTTCGAGAGGTCCCAGCCGCCTTCTTCCATCGAGTGCTTGAACTCCTCGCCGTAGCGAATGATGTTGGCCTCGATGAATTCACGCAGCAAGTCGTTGCCTTCGCGGGTACGCTCGCCTACGCCAGCAAATACCGACAGACCCGAGTAGGCCTTGGCTACGTTGTTGATGAGTTCCTGGATCAGTACGGTCTTGCCTACACCGGCACCACCGAACAAACCAATTTTACCGCCCTTTACATAAGGAGCAAGCAAGTCAATTACTTTGATGCCGGTGAAGAACACTTCTGAGGAAGTAGCGAGTTCTTCGAAAGCGGGAGCCTGACGGTGAATTGGCAGACGGGTAGTGCTGTTCGGCTGCGGAATGCCGTCGATGGCATGACCGATTACGTTGAACAGACGGCCCTTGATGCTGTCGCCGGTGGGCATAGAGATGGGGGCGCCCAGGTCGCTAACTTCAGCGCCGCGGGTCAGGCCTTCCGTCGAGTCCATGGCGATGGTGCGCACACGGTCTTCGCCGAGGTGTTGCTGGCATTCCAGAATCACCACCTGGCCGTTGTCTTTCGTGACTTGGAGGGCGTCGAGGATGTTGGGAAGCTTAGAGCCTTCACCCGCGAAGCTTACGTCCACGACGGGACCAATAACCTGGGTGATTTTGCCGGTATTCGCCATTGCGTTCTTATATAAGGGATGGGGTGCAACGTTTGAGGCCGCAAAACTACGGCTTAATCCCGGCATTGCCAAAGGCGCAGACGAGCCGCAGCCACCAACTTTTTTTTCAGCGTCTGAGAGGCTGAAAATCAGATCAGAAAGGCCTTTTTCAGCTGTATCAGCCCAAACTTTCGCAAAAAATTTTTGCAAGAATATTTGCCTTGAAAAAAAGCCTTGGTACATTTGCACACCGAAACGGCACAACCACTTGGTTACCGCAAGGGAAATTGTCCGATGGTGTAACTGGCAACACGCTTGATTTTGATTCAAGAAAGTCCAGGTTCGAGCCCTGGTCGGACAACCGACTAAGTAAAGCGAAAGGCGCTGATTCTTCCTCCTCCGGAAGAGTCGGCGCCTTTCGCTTTTTCAGTTTTTACCCATTCTGAGTGCGGCAAGCAACCTCAACAGTTAATTTTGAGCTGCTTAGGTCGCTTACCGCACGCTGGAGTGGCTGCTTTTCCTCCTCTACCCCCTACCCCCATGTCACAGCAGGTAAAAATATTCGCGGGTAATGCCTCCCGCGAACTGGGTGAACAGATTGCCGCCGCCTATGGCACGCCCCTCGGCGACCTGAGCATCCAGCGCTTCGCCGATACGGAGCTTGGCCCCAGTTTCAATGAAAGCGTGCGCGGCTGCGCCGTATTCCTGATTCAGAGCACCAGCCCTCCGGCCGAAAACCTGATGGAGCTAATGCTGATGGTAGACGCAGCCAAGCGCGCTTCGGCCTATAAGGTGAACATTGTAATGCCCTACATGGGCTATGCCCGCCAAGACCGCAAAGACAAGCCGCGCGTGAGCATCGGGGCCAAAGTAGTGGCTAACATTGTACAGAGCGTTGGCACCGACCGTCTGATGACCTGCGACCTGCACGCCGGCCAGATCCAGGGCTTCTTTGATATTCCGGTAGATCATCTCGACGGAGCTACGGTAACGGCGCCCTACATCAAGTCGCTAAACCTCGACAACCTCATCTTTGCTTCCCCCGACGTAGGGGGCGTGGTACGTACCCGGGCCTTCGCTAAGAAGTTTGGGGCCGAGATTGTAGTCTGCGACAAAATGCGCCTGCGGGCCAATGAGATTGCCTCTATGCAGGTAATTGGCGATGTAGCTGGCATGAACGTCGTGCTCGTCGACGACATTGTGGATACGGCTGGCACTATCTGCAAGGCGGCGGAGCTGCTGATGGAGCGTGGCGCTAAATCGGTACGCGCGGTTATCACCCACGGCTTGCTAAGCGGCCCTGCCCACGAGCGGATCCGCAATTCAGCCTTGGAAGAACTGGTAATTACTGACACGCTTCCGCTGAAAGAGGAGAACCACAAGATCAAGGTTATCTCCGTGGCGGGCCTGTTTGCACAAGCTATCCGCAATGTGGTGACGCACGAGTCGATT
The DNA here is from genome assembly GCF_004745865.1 of Hymenobacter wooponensis. Taxonomy (GTDB): domain Bacteria; phylum Bacteroidota; class Bacteroidia; order Cytophagales; family Hymenobacteraceae; genus Hymenobacter; species Hymenobacter wooponensis. The sequence goes on from NZ_SRKZ01000001.1 coordinate 1,111,474, forward strand.
AGCTCGCTGTTTATATAAGCTAGTCGAAGAACGTGCTACTAAGCACGTGGCGCGTTAGAGTTGCAGACGGGGCTAGCATGCGTACTGGCTCTGGCTATAACTAACACATAAAGCACGTCATCCTGACGAAGGAAGGATCTTAGCACGTTAGACCGAGCTGTTCTAGGCCACTGGTCCATTTGTGCTAAGATCCTTCCTTCGTCAGGATGACGTGCTATTTTGTATGGTGATGATTACAGGCACACTGACTGGGCCTACTCGTTGGCAGATGAGGTTCTTTTATATATAGCCTTTTCTTTCCCAAACAATAGGCCTATCTTTGCGGCCCGTTTACCTGCTGTGGGTGAGCGTTATTTCCTCAAAAGCACACTTTTATGAAAAGCCTCGAGATTGTAGGGTTTAAAAGAGCGAATCTCGGTAAGAAGGACGCCAAGGCGCTGCGCCTGGACTCGTACGTTCCTTGCGTACTGTACGGCGGCACCGAGCAGATTCACTTCTCCTCGCCAGCTATCCTCTTCCGCGAACTGTTGTACACTCCTGAAGTTCACATCGTTGAGCTGAACATCGAAGGCGACATCCGTCGCGCTATCGTGCAGGACGCTCAGTTCCACCCCGTGAACGAAATGCTGCTGCACGTTGACTTCCTAGAGCTGCAGGAAGGCAAAGAAGTGAAAATGGAAGTTCCTGTTAAGTTCGTTGGCGTTTCGCCCGGCGTTCTGGCTGGTGGCAAGCTGGTTAGCAAGCTGCGTAAGCTGAAAGTGAAGGCTACCCCTGAGAACCTGCCCGATTCCGTAGAAGTAAACATCTCGGACCTCGAGCTTGGCAAATCGGTTAAGGTGAACAAGGTTGAGCCTAACGGCTACACCATCCTCACTAACCCATTGGCTCCGGTTGCTACCGTAACCATCCCACGTGCTCTGAAAGGCCAGATGCAGGCCGACAAATAAATCACGGATTAAGACGGATTTTTCGGATTACACGGATGTCGTGCCCGAGTTATCCCGTCTACCGAAAAAGCCGTTCTGCTCTAGCAGAGCGGCTTTTTTATTGTCTGCTTGATTAGGCTGGCGCACTAGCCTAGGCCACTCATTTAGCCAGCAAAGGAGGCAAACCGCAAGCCGACAACCGAATCCGTTAAATCCATTCAATCCGTCTAAATCCATGATCTTATGAAGTTTCTTGTTCTGTGCCTAGGCAACATTGGGCCAGAGTATGCTGATACGCGGCACAACGTAGGCTTTATGGTGGGCGACTACTTGGCCAAGAAGCACGAAGCTCGCTTTGAGCTGGGCCGCCACGCCTTCACCGCCGAAATCAAGCACAAAGGCCACACGTTTGTCCTAGCCAAGCCAACCACTTACATGAACCTGAGCGGTAAAGCCGCCGCGCACTGGCTCAGCACACTCAAGATTCCGAAAGAGCAGCTGCTGGTAGTGACGGATGATTTGGCCCTCCCCTTCGGCAAGCTACGTCTGAAAGGCAAAGGCTCAGCCGGTGGGCAGAACGGACTGAAGCACATTCAGGAAACCCTTGGCTCTGACGAATACGCCCGCCTGCGCTTCGGCATCGACTCCAGCTTCAGCAAAGGCCGGCAGGTAGATTATGTGCTCAGCCCCTTCTCGGCGGACGAAAAGATTGATCTGGAAGGCCGTTTAGAGAAAGCCGCCGAAGCCGTGCTGTTGTTTGGCACTGTAGGCCTAGAGCGTGCCATGAACGTGGTTAATGTGAAGTAGAGACTGGCCCAAGCCACTAGTGAGTAAATAACAAAAGCACGTCATCCTGAGCAGCGCGAAGGATCTTATCACGAAAGAACAAGACGTTATTGTGTCAATTGTTCAGGTGTTGTAAGATCCTTCGCGCTGCTCAGGATGACGTGCTTTTTTCTGATTCCAGAGGTGGGCTAGGCTACCCCAGAGCCGGGGCGCACGGGGCTGCTGGGTTGCATGAGGCTCAGGACGCCATCGGCATTTTCGGCCATCAGGAGCATGCCCTGGCTTTGGATGCCTTTGATTTCGCGGGGGGCTAGGTTGAGCAGTACCTGCACCTGCTGGCCTACGAGGGCTTCGGGCAGGAAATGCTCGGCGATGCCCGAGACGATGGTGCGCGGCTCATCAAAACCCAAGTCTACACTGAGCTTAAGGAGCTTCTTGGTTTTGGCTACTTTCTCGGCGGCCACGATGGTACCAATGCGCAGGTCCATGGTCTGGAAGTCCTCGAAGCTCACGTCAGGCTTGGCGGGTGCGGCTACGGCAGCGGCTAGCTCGTTGGCTTTCTTGGTGTCGAGAAGCTTCTGCACCTGAGCTTCCACGGTGGAATCTTCAATTTTGGTGAAGAGCAGCGCGGCTTCGCCCAACTGATGACCAGCGGCCAGGGCGTCGGGGCGGCCGGCGCTAGGCCAGGTACCGGGAGCCAGATTCAGCATGTGGCCTAGCTTCTGGGCCGAATACGGCAGGAAGGGCTCCATGAGCGTCACGAGGCTGGCGGCCAGTTGCAGAGCCACGTGCAGCACGGTGCCGGTGTGCGCTTCATCCGATTTGATGAGTTTCCAAGGCTCCGTATCGGCGAGGTACTTGTTGCCGAGGCGGGTCAGGTTCATCAACTCGTTGAGCGCATCGCGGAAGCGGTAGGCCTCTATCAGGTCACCGACGCGCTGCGGGAACTCCCGCAACTGGCCTAGCACATCCTCATCTTCGGTAGTGAAGCCCACGGCGGCGGGTACCTGGCCCCCAAAGAACTTGTGGGTAAGCACCAGGGCCCGGTTCACGAAGTTGCCCAGGTTGGCGACCAGCTCGTTGTTGTTCCGGGCTTGGAAGTCCTTCCAGGTGAAGTCGTTGTCTTTGGTTTCGGGGGCGTTGGCGCAGAGTACGTAGCGCAATACATCGGCTTGGCCGGGGAAATCCTGCATGTACTCGTGCAGCCACACGGCCCAGTTCCGGCTAGTGCTGATCTTGTCGCCTTCCAGGTTCAGGAACTCGTTGGCAGGCACGTTATCGGGCAGGATGTAGTCGCCGTGGGCCTTGAGCATCGCCGGGAAGATGATGCAGTGGAACACGATATTGTCTTTGCCGATGAAGTGCACCAGCTTGGTGCCCTGGTCTTTCCAGTACGTCTCCCAGGTGTCGGGCAGCAGGTCTTTGGTGGCCGAGATGTAGCCGATGGGCGCATCAAACCACACGTACAGCACTTTGCCTTCGGCGCCGGGCACCGGCACGGGCACGCCCCAATCCAGGTCGCGGGTTACGGCGCGGGGGTGCAGGCCCTGGTCAATCCAGCTCTTGCACTGGCCGTACACGTTGGTTTTCCAGTCTTGCTTGTGACCTTCCACAATCCACTCCCGCAGCCAGGGTTCGTACTGGTCGAGGGGCAGGTACCAGTGCTTGGTTTCGCGCAGCACGGGCTGGTTGCCGGAGAGCATAGAGCGTGGGTTGATGAGCTCGGTGGGGCTCAGCGAGGAACCACACTTCTCGCACTGGTCGCCGTAGGCATTCTCGTTGCCGCAGTTGGGGCAGGTACCCACAATGTAGCGGTCGGCCAGAAACTGGTCGGCCTTTTCATCATAGTACTGCTGCGAGGTCTGCTCAATGAACTTGCCTTCCTCATACAGCTTCTTAAAGAAGCCACTGGCCACTTCGCTGTGCGTTTTGGAGGAAGTGCGCGAGTAAATATCGAACGACACGCCAAAATCCTGGAAGGAGTCGCGGATGATGGCATTGTACTTATCTACCACTTGCTGAGGCGTAACACCCTCCTTCTGGGCCCGGATGGTGATAGGCACGCCGTGCTCATCGGAGCCGCAGATAAACTTAACATCGCGCTGCTGGGCGCGCAGGTAGCGCACATAAATATCGGCGGGCAGGTATACACCGGCCAGGTGGCCGATGTGTACGGGGCCGTTGGCATACGGCAGGGCTGCCGTAACGGTATAGCGTTGGGGAATGCTGGACATGAGAGAGAATTCGGAAATTCAGAAATGAAACAGGCCACCGGAGCAGACTATTCGGGCGCAAAGGAACGAGTAAAAAAGAGGAAAGGTGCGCGGCGGCTACTCTATAAACAACGGAACCTGCAAATCCTTCTATATTTAACAGACTACTGCGGAGTTTACCCGTATCTAGCTGAACATACACCTGCACCATACCCCTCACTCTTATTCAGTCATGAAAAACACCGATCAGGAGAAACCTGCTAAAAAGGGCAAAAAGGAGAAGAACGCCGCGGAGAAGGCAGAGCGTAAAGCCGCAAAAGCCGCGCAAGCTAGCACCGCTAGCCTTTCAGATCCACGCACTGGCAAGAAATCAGATCAGAAGAAGGCGCTTAAAACGGCTGCCAAGCAGTTGCAGAAGGAGCTGGATATGCGCATGAAGGAAATGGTGAAGCGTATTCGCAAGGAAACGAAAGCCAAGCTCCAGGAAGTGGTGAAAGAAGCTACTCGCCGCCTCGATGCCGACACGGAGCGCCTGTTTGAGCAAGCTCTGCACTCCATTGTGCAACACCACGAAAACGGCACGCCGGCCGCCTCTGATAGCATCTCTACGGATGTTGTAGCCCCAGTAGTGGCCAAAACTCCTCGCTCACGCCCCGCCGCTGCCCCGCCCGTAGTGCCGGCTCCCGCAGCGGCCCGGCCTAGGCCAGTAGCCAAGCGGGCAGCTGCTCCGGCAGCTTCAGCAGGTGGCACAACCCGCAACCGCTCAGCTGCCAGCCGCACACCCGCAGCCCCCAGCCAAAACAGCAACGGCGTAGCCCAACCAAACGAAGGCACTAGCAGCGACACAGTTCAGTAAGCTACGTTTACTGCTTAGCACCGGCCCGTTGCTCTCCATTAGGAGGGCGACGGGCCTTTTGCTTTCAACAGACTGGCCTAGGCTCCTTCCCAACGGGGTGCCTACCTTGCTGCCCTATTCATAGCTCACAATTATCCTGTTTGCACCATGCCCAGTGGCACTCTGCTCCTCATCGACGACGAAGCCACCCTTCGCCAAGCTATCAGCCGCATGCTAGAGCTGGAGGGCTACACGGTGCTACAGGCCCCTGACGCCCGTAGAGGCCTAGAAGCGCTGCGGCAGTACGCGGAGGAAGTATTGGTCGTCTTGTCGGATGTGAAGCTGCCCGACGGGTACGGCCTCGACCTGCTGCCCCGGTACAAGCAGGCCGCGCCGCTGGCGGAGGTTATTCTGCTGACGGCCTATGGTACTATTCCCGATGGGGTACGGGCCATGAAGGAAGGCGCCTTCGACTACCTGACCAAGGGCGACTCCGACGACCAGCTGGTGGTAGTGGTAGATCGGGCCGCGGAAAAGGCCCGCTTGCAGCGGCGCGTGGCCGACTTGGAGAAGAAAGTGGGCTTGCAGCACAGCTTCGAGAGCATGGTAGGCCACTCGGCGGCCCTGGAGCAGGCCAAGAAGCTAGCTCAGCGCGCCGCCCCCACCGATAGCACGGTGCTGCTGGAAGGGCCCACTGGCTCCGGCAAGGAGCTGTTTGCCCAGGCTATTCACCAGGCGAGTGCGCGCCGGAGCAAACCGTTTGTGGCGGTGAACTGCTCGGCTTTCCCGAAGGATTTACTGGAGTCGGAGCTGTTTGGTTACCGCAAGGGTGCCTTCACGGGGGCGCTGGCTGATAAGAAGGGCCTGATGGAGGAAGCCAACGGTGGCACCTTGTTTCTGGATGAGATTGGGGAGTTGGAGCTGAACGTGCAAGCCAAGTTTCTGCGGGTACTCGAAACCCAACAGTTCACCAAGCTGGGTGATACCAAGCCTACCAGCGTGAACGTGCGCATTGTGGCCGCTACCAACCGCAACCTGCGCCAGGAAGCCGAGCTAGGCCACTTCCGCCCCGATTTGTACTACCGCCTCTCTGTATTCACGGTGCCGGTGCCGGGCCTCAACGAGCGGCGCGATGATGTGGACGTGCTAGCCAATTATTTCCTGCAGTTCTTCGCCGCTAAGCTACGCCGCCGCCTGAGTGGCCTAGAGCCTGAAGCCCTGGACCAGCTCCGCCGCCACGACTGGCGTGGCAACGTGCGGGAGCTGAAAAATGTGCTGGAGCGCGCCGCCATCCTCGCCGACGGCGACACCCTTACCATCGACGACCTCCCCGCCGAGTTTCACCACTTCGCCCCTGAGGCCACCGCCGACGAAGCTTCTGACAGGTCGTTGCGGGCGCTGGAAAAGCGGCAGATCCGGTTGGTGCTGCAGGAAACCGGTGGCAATAAGATGGAAGCCGCCCGCCAGCTCGGCATCGGCACCAAAACACTTTACCGTAAGATTCAAGAGTACGGGTTGTAGGCTATGTAAGAAATTATGCCCTGAGTGGCCTAGCGTTATATTATTACATCGTTATTATCCGTTACTTACTCCGGTAGTACTCTGCAGATCAGAGCCCTACTTATCAGTTCACGTTCTATCCTATACCCACCTCATCTATGAAGAAGCATTTACTAGGCCTCCTGCTGTTCGCACCGTGGTTGGCCAGCGCGCAAACGTCAGCGCCTTTCACTATCAAGGGCAAGCTTGGCACGTTGAATGCGCCTGCCAAAGTATACCTGGTGCGGGGAATGACCGTTGCGGATTCAGCTACCCTCAAGAACGGCGTCTTTGAACTAAAGGGCACCACGGAAGTGCCCATTACCGCCGACCTTGTTTTCCGGCCCAAGGGCCGTTTGACTAGCATGTATGGTCCATTAGACCGCACCCGCGTTTTCCTGGAGCCTGGCACCCTGCTCGTTACCAGTCCCGACTCACTGGCACATGCCACCTTAAAGGGCGGCCCAGCTACCACAGATTATGTGCGACTTGGTGAATCGATAAAACCTGTTCTCGCCAAAATCGAGGCATTTGGAGCTGAGGCGCAGAAGGCTACAGAACAGCAACGAAAGGACCCCGCCTACCAAGAGCAGATGAGGGACAAGTTTGAAGCAGTCAATAAACAGATTGCCAATGCCCATTATGCCTTCGTGAAGGCGAACCCAAATTCATGGGCCAGCCTGGATGCTCTACTGGGTATGCAGATGATGGATTTACCGCAGTACAACACGGTAGGCCCACTTTATGAGGCGCTCAGCCCAACCCTTAAGAACAGCCCCCAGGGTCGGGAATATGGGGAGCTAGTACGCGGTCTAAAAGCCGTGGCCATCGGGGCCCAGGCTCCTGACTTCAGCCAGAAAACTCCCGAGGGCAAGACCGTATCGTTGCGCGACTACCGCGGCAAGTACGTGCTGGTTGACTTCTGGGCTTCGTGGTGTGGCCCCTGTCGCCAGGAAAACCCATCTGTAGCCAAGGCCTACAACGAGTACAAGGGCCGCAATTTTGAGGTACTGGGCGTATCGCTCGATAATGAGAAGGATAAAGCAAAGTGGGTGAAGGCCATACAGGATGATCAGCTGCCCTGGACGCAGGTATCGGACCTGCGCGGCTGGGAGAATGAAGCTGCCCGAATGTACCAGGTGCGCGGTATACCGCAGAACTACCTGATTGATCCTAGCGGCAAAATCATAGCCGCTAACCTTAAAGGCGCTGACTTAAGGACCATGCTGGCGCAGCATATCAAGTAGCTCTTTCTACTTTCCGAGGCAGCTACCGCAGTTCCTCCACCCTATCGAACCGGGTTATTCTGACCGACACACCGGGTCAGAATGACCCGGTTTTTTGCGTCTAGGCCTCTCCTATTTTCTGCCTCAGCAAATTATTTAAACTGACCAACAATCACTTATAGAGCATTAGGCTACTATCAGAGTAACTCGGGCCGGGATTGGTAAGCAGGTCGGCACACGCTTAACCACACTTGCTTATGGCACCTGCCTTATTGATTCCGCTACTCACGGCCGTTGGCTGTGCCGGCTTCTGGTTCTTCTACAAATCCGTCGAAGTGTTTAAGCGCATCTGAAACTGACATACCGCTTCTCACCATGATGATGATCCTATTTGTGCTGGCGCTGGCCACTTTCTGCTACCTCAGCTACGTGCTACTGCGCCCTGAACGCTTTTAACCGTTCGTCGGCGTCCGTGCAGAGCCTTCGACTATCCTTTCAGCGCCAGCCGACTACTTACCTAATCTTACATGAACACTGAACTTCTCGGCATTGCCACCATATTTCTGGCTACGGTGGCGCTGGCTATTCCGCTAGGCCACTACCTGGCGGCCATGTACCGCGGCGACCGTACCCCCACCGATTTCCTGGCTCCGCTGGAACGCGGCCTGTTTCGCGTGGCGGGTATCAATCCCGCAAAAGAAATGAGCTGGCAACAGCACCTACTAGCGCTGCTCACCATCAACCTGGTGTGGTTCTTTTGGGCCATGTTGGTGCTTTGCACCCAAGGCAGCCTGCCGCTAAATCCTGATGGTAACGCCTCCATGTCGCCGGATTTAGCTTTTAACACGGCTATTTCCTTTCTGGTAAACTGCAACCTGCAGCACTACTCCGGCGAGTCGGGCCTGACTTATCTCTCGCAGATTGTGGTCATCATGTTTTTGCAGTTCGTGACGGCGGCTACGGGCCTAGCGGCCGCCGTGGTGGTATTTAATGCCCTACAAAACCGCAGCACCGAGAAGCTAGGCAACTTTTACAACTACTTCGTCAAGAGTATTACGCGCTTGCTGTTGCCCTTGTGCGTGGTTATCGGAGTACTTCTGGCTTTTAACGGCTCACCCATGACGCTGCATGGCAAGCAGCAACTGGTTACGCTGCAGGGAGATTCGGTAGCCGTGAGCCGGGGCCCGGTGGCAGCTCTGGTGGCTATTAAGGAGCTAGGTACCAATGGGGGCGGCTTCTTCGGAGCTAATTCTGCTCACCCGCTCGAAAACCCCAACTACTTCACCAACGCTGTTGAAAACGTTGCGCTGGCCCTGATCCCTATGCCCATGGTGTTCGCGCTGGGCTTTTACCTAAAGCGCCCCCGCCTGGCCTACATGATTTTTGGGGTGATGACCATTGGCTTTCTGGCGTTGCTTGCCCCTACGGTGTATTACGAGCTGCATGGCAACCCCGCCATTTCCAGCATAGGAATCAGCCAGAGCTTAGGAGCATTAGAAGGCAAGGAAATGCGCTTTGGCGCGGCGGCATCTGCTTACTGGAGTATCACCAACACGGTTATCAGTTGCGGGTCGGTCAATTCCATGCACGACTCCTTTATGCCGCTTTCGGGAATGAGCCAATTGCTGGGCATGATGACCAACGCCTTCTACGGTGGTTGCGGTGTAGGCCTGCTCAACTTCTTTGCCTACCTCATTATTGCCGTGTTCATTGCCGGCCTGATGGTGGGCCGCACCCCGGAGTTCTTGGGAAAGAAAATTGAGGCCCGGGAAATGAAGATTGCCGTCATCGTCACGCTGCTGCACCCGCTGCTGATTTTGGGGGGCACAGCACTGGCCGCCCACACTTACGCCGGCAACCCCACCGAATATGCTGGCTGGCTGGCTAACCCCGGCTTCCATGGCTTCTCGGAGCTGCTCTATGAGTTTACGTCCTCCTCGGCCAACAACGGGTCTGGCTTCGAAGGCCTCGGCGACAACACACCGTTCTGGAACATCAGCACGGGCGTAGTGCTACTGCTCTCGCGTTTCCTGCCCATCATCGGGCCGGTAGCTATTGCGGGGCTGCTTGCCAGCAAAAAGTACATCCCGGAAAGCGCCGGCACCCTGCGCGCCGACACCGCCACCTTCGGGGTGATGGTACTAACTGTCATCATCATTGTGGCGGCCCTGGCCTTCTTTCCTGCCCTAGCCCTAGGCCCACTGGCCGAGCATTTTAGCCTGTATTAGGCCGTCTTAGAGCGGAGTTTTTTCCCTCGTTTTACCTCCTAGCTCTAGGTTTTACCCTCTGAGTTCTACCCTCTCATGTCTTCCAAAGAACAATCTCTCTTTCAACCCGCGCTGGTTTCTGAGGCCGTAAAGCAGGCCTTCGTGAAGCTGGACCCGCGCGTGATGTTCCGCAACCCGGTGATGTTCACCGTGGAAATTGGAACGGTAGTCATGCTGCTCGTGACGCTAGGCCTGCTGGTGAACCCCGATGCCACGCAGGGCTCGTTCGGGTACAACTTCACCGTATTTGTGGTCCTGTTCCTGACCTTGCTGTTCGCCAATTTTGCTGAGGCCATTGCTGAGGCCCGCGGCAAAGCCCAGGCCGAAAGTTTGCGCAAAACCCGCGAAGAAACGCCGGCCCGCGTTATCGATGAAAAAGGCAACATCAGCTCTGTTTCATCGTCGCAGCTACAAAAAGGCCAGATGTTTCTGGTAGAAGCCGGCGAAATCATTCCCACCGATGGGGAAATCATCGAAGGCCTAGCTACCATCGACGAGTCGGCCATTACGGGCGAGTCGGCGCCGGTAATCCGGGAAGCTGGCGGCGATAAGTCATCGGTGACGGGCGGCACCAAGGTGTTATCAGACCGCATTAAGGTAGTAGTGACGACGGCCCCCGGCGAGTCGTTCCTAGACAAGATGATTGCCCTGGTGGAGGGCGCCTCACGGCAGAAAACGCCCAATGAAATTGCCCTCACCATTCTGCTGGCGGGCTTCACGCTGGTGTTCGTGCTAGTGTGCGTGACCTTGCAGCCCTTCGCGGAGTACTCCCGCACGCCCATTGCTATTTCGGCCTTTATTGCCTTGTTCGTATGTCTGATTCCGACCACCATTGGCGGGCTGCTCTCGGCCATCGGTATTGCTGGCATGGACCGCGCCCTGCGGGCCAATGTGATTACCAAGAGCGGCAAAGCCGTGGAAACCGCCGGCGACATCGACGTGCTGCTGCTGGATAAGACCGGCACTATCACCATTGGCAACCGCAAAGCCACCCACTTCTGGCCTGCCCCCGGCGTAGACGAGCGGCAGTTCATCGAATTTGCCACCCTTTCCTCCCTCACCGACGAAACGCCCGAGGGCAAGAGCATTGTGGAGCTGGCCCGCGAACAACAGGTGAGCCCCGAGGTTCTGCAGCCGCGCCTGCAAGGCGCTGAGTTGATCAAATTCACGGCCGAAACCCGCAGCAGCGGTGTGACATTGACCAGTGGCCTACGCATCCGCAAAGGCGCTTCCGACGCCATCCGGCAGCTTGTCAACAAAGCCAACCAGCCCTTCCCGCAGGAAACCACCCAGCGTGTGGAAACCATTGCCAGCAACGGCGGTACGCCCTTGGTGGTAAGCGAAAACGACCGGGTGCTGGGCGTAGTAGAGTTGCAGGATATTATTAAGCCTGGCATTCAGGAGCGGTTTGAGCGCCTGCGCAACATGGGTATAAAGACGGTGATGGTGACCGGCGACAACCCGCTCACGGCCCGATTCATTGCGGAAAAGGCCGGCGTTGATGACTTCATTGCCGAAGCCAAGCCCGAAGACAAGATGACCTACATCCGGCGGGAGCAGCAGGAAGGCAAACTGGTAGCCATGATGGGCGACGGCACTAATGACGCCCCCGCCCTGGCCCAGGCCGATGTGGGAGTAGCTATGAACTCCGGTACCCAGGCCGCCAAGGAAGCTGGCAACATGGTCGACCTCGACAACGACCCCACCAAGCTCATTGAGGTAGTGGAAATTGGGAAGCAGCTGCTCATGACCCGTGGCACGCTCACTACCTTCTCCATCGCCAACGACGTGGCCAAGTACTTCGCCATTGTGCCGGCCTTGTTTATGGTGGCCATTCCGAGCCTGCGCGCCCTGAATATCATGGGCCTGCACTCGCCGCAGTCGGCTATTCTGTCGGCCGTGATTTTCAACGCCCTCATTATTCCGGCGCTGGTGCCGCTGGCCCTGCGCGGTGTGGCCTACAAGCCCATTGGTGCCTCGGCGCTGCTGCGCCGCAACTTGCTGGTATATGGCCTGGGCGGGGTGCTGGTCCCCTTCATTGGCATCAAGCTGATTGACCTGCTGGTGGGCGTGTTTGTGTAGCCAACCGCCGATTTGCATTGCGGCCTTCGCCGCTTACCCCATCATTCCCTCTTACCTCATGAAAACGCATTTTTTTCCGGCGCTTCGGCTTTCCGCAGCCATGCTCGTGCTGTGCTGCCTCATATACCCGGCGCTGGTGTGGAGCGCGGCCCAAATAGTGCCCGGCCACGGCCAGGGCGTGCAGCTGACGCACAACGGCCGGGTAGTCGGCTTTGCCAACGTAGGCCAGAAGTTCGACCGGCCCGAATACTTCAACTCCCGCCCCTCCGCCGTGAACTATGCCGCCGATGGCTCGGGTGGCTCCAACAAAGGCCCCAGTAACCCCGAGTACCTAGCTACGGTGCACACCCGAGTGGAGGCGTTTCTGAGCCAGAACCCCACTATAAAGCGTGCAGATGTACCCGCGGAGCTGGTTTCGGCCAGCGGCTCCGGCCTCGACCCACACCTCTCGCCAGCTGGGGCTTATGCGCAAATAGAGCGGGTAGCGCGCTTGCGGAACTTGCCCATTGCCCAAGTTCGGGCGCTGGTGGCTGCTCAGGTAGAAGAGCCGCTCATTGTATTCTTCGGTCCCGCCAAAGTGAACGTGCTGCGTCTGAACCTGGCCCTCGATTCCCTGCAAGGCCGGTAGGGGCCTAGGTGGTATTGCATTCAATATTTATTCTGTTGCTTTAGCGCATCGTTACGCTACAGCTATTTCTCCCTTCTTCGCGCTGGCAAACAACTGATTTGCGGCGTCCTCTTCTCATGAAAGCTCTTTCGCTTCTCGCCCTAGGCCTGCTCAGCGCTTCCGCCGTAGTGGCTCAAACCACCCCAACTACTGATTCCACCCTGGCAGTACCGCCGGCTGTGGCTCCCGTTGAGGCCACTGCCAAACCGCTCACCACATATGGGTTTGTGGATGGATATTACGGCTACGATATCAAGCACGCGGCTTCCAATACACGGCCCGGCTTCCTATACTCTCACAACCGCCAAAACGAGTTTACGGTGAACAATGCTGTGCTCGGGATGCGCTATGATAATGGGCAGGTACGGGGGGCATTAGGCCTGCACGCGGGTACTTACGTGGCGGCCAACTATGCCAATGAAGACCATGTATTCAAGCACATTTATGAGGCCTACGCGGGCTTTCGGCCGTTTGAAAAAGCCTGGCTAGATGTAGGCATCTTTGGCTCTCACATCGGCTTCGAGTCAGCCCTAAGCAAAGACAACTGGACCCTTACTCGCTCTCTGATGGCCGAAAACTCGCCTTATTACGAAGCCGGGGCGCGCTTCACCTACGAAGTTGACCCCAAGCTGACGCTGACGGCGCTGGTGCTGAATGGCTGGCAGAACATCCGGGAGAACAACCAGAAGAAAGCTGTGGGCACCCAAATTCAGTGGAAACCCACGGATAAGCTGCTCATCAACAGCAGCACGTTCTACGGCAACGAGCAGCCTCAGGACCTAACGAAGCGTCGCCGCTACTACCACGATTTCTACATTAGCTACGCCGCCACCGACCGCCTAAGTGTGGCGGGCGTGTTTGACGTGGGCAAGCAGGAAAAAGTCACCCGCGGCAGCAAAGCTGATACTTGGCACACCGGTGCCGCCTTTGTGCGCTACAAGCTGGCCGACAAATGGGCCGCCGCCGGCCGCGCCGAGTACTACTACGCCGACCACGGCGTCATTATCAACTCCATCTCGCCCAACGCCACCGACGCCAACTTCAACGTGAAGTCGGCCTCTCTCAACCTCGACTACCTCCCCACCAGCAACGTGGCATTCCGGGTAGAAGGCCGCGTGTTTCACTCGGGCCAGAATTTTCTGACGGATCGTAACGGCCAGCCTACCAACAACTACGGCAACATTACCTCCAGCATTGCCCTGTCGTTCTAGGCCACTCTTACCCGCTCATGACACCGCCCGACGATCTATCTGCTGACAACACGCGCGACCATTCGGCGGAGAGGTTTCTGCGGCTGGTGCAACAGAAGCGCCGGGGGCGGCTGAAAGTGTACCTGGGGCTAGCCGCGGGCGTAGGCAAAACCTACCGCATGTTGCAGGAAGCCCACGAGCTGCGCCAGCACGGCGTAGATGTGGTGTTGGGCTACATCGAAACCCACAGTCGGCGCGAAACCGTGGCCCAGGTGCGCGACTTGCCCCAGGTGCCCCGCAAAACGCTGTTTTATAAGGGCCGCGCCCTCGAAGAAATGGATGTGGCGGCCATTGTGCAGCGCCGGCCGGCCGTAGTGGTAGTAGATGAGCTAGCCCACTCCAACGTGCCCGGCTCGCAGCATGACAAGCGCTGGCAAGACGTGGAAGAACTAGTAAAGGCGGGGATTTCGGTGATTACGGCCTTGAACGTGCAGCACCTGGAAAGCCTGCACGACCAGGTGCTGCGCATCACGGGCATCGACGTGACAGAGCGCGTGCCCGACCTGCTGCTCAAGCAGGCCGATGAGGTAGTAAACGTAGACCTGACGGTGGGCGAGCTACGGGCTCGCCTGGAAGAAGGGAAAATCTACGACCCACAGAAAGTACCCACGGCCTTGCAAGGGTTTTTCCGGCCCGATAACCTGCTGCAGTTGCGGCAGCTGGCCGTGCGGGAAGTATCGTTGCTGCTAGGCCACCAGATTGAGTCGGACGCGGGTGGGGCCGCGCCGGTGGCACCGGAGCGCCGCACCACCGACCGACTTCTGGCCTGCATCAACTCCAACGCCGCCGCGGCCAAGGAAATCATCCGCAAAACCTCCCGCCTCGCCGACCGCCTTTCGGCCGCGGCCTGGTACGTGCTCTACGTGCAGACCACGCGCGAATCGGCGGAGCGGATTGGGCTGGCCACGCAACGCCACTTGCTGGGCAACCTGCAGCTGGCTACCGAGCTGGGCGCCCAAATTTTGCGCGTAAAAGACGACGACGTGGTGGGGGCCATTCAGCGGGTGGCCCGCGAGAAAAACGCCACGCTGCTCGTGTGCGGCGTCACGGGCGAGAAAGACCTGTGGGAGAAAATCAGCCACCGGAGCGTCACGCAGGACTTGGTGCGGGCGGTGGCCCGTTCTGGCCTGGAGCTCGACATTTTTTTGGTCACGTACTGAAGAGTGTGGACGGCAAGCAACCAGACTGTCATGCTGAGCATGTGGCGCATCAAGCCAAAGACCGAAGCATCTCTACCGCTTTTCTAGGCCAGTAATTAGCTGGAGGTAGAAATGCTTCAGCTTCGCTCAGCATGACGGGCTAGAAAATTTAAGAACACGATTTCAGGCTACTGTCAACAAGCTCTAACCAACCGTTCTGCTGCTCTTTCTTCGCCTGACAATCAAGATTTCTGCGTCATGCAACTCAAAACCAAAATTACCTTGGGCTTCGTGGCCATGCTGGCGCTATTGCTGATTATTGGCGGCTACGCCTACTATGCGGTGCAGCGGCTCGATGCCAATTCACGCACGGTTCTGCGGGCGAACTTCTACACCATTGAGCTGGGCCAGCAGATGCTGCGGGCCCTCGACAAGATGGAAACGGCCCCGACGGCCCCCGATGCGCTGCCCCGGTTTGAGCGGGCCCTGACCCGTGAGGCCGGCAACCTCACTGAGCCCGGCGAGCAGGCTTTAGTTGACTCCCTGACGCATAATCTGGCTGCCTACCAGCAACTCATAGCGACGGCTCCGGCCGCAGCTCAGCAAACCCAACTGGAAGAACTGCGGACCCAGACTCACCGCATGATTGACCTGAACGTGCGGGCCCTCACCACGAAGAATTCCGCCTCTAATCAAGCCACTGAGCGTGCCAGCCACTACCTGCTGGCCTGCATTTCTCTGGCCCTGCTGGTAGGCCTGGGCCTGGTACTGAGCGTACCCGAAGCCGCCGTAACGCCACTGCGCAAAGTAACAGCCGCCATCCGGCACGCCAGCCAGGGCAATTATCACCAGACCATCCCCGTAGAAAGCCACGACGAGTTTGGCACCGTAGCCAGTGCCTTCAACAACTTACTGATGCGGCTGCAGGAGTTCCGCTCATCCACCACTGCCGACCTGATTACGGAGCGCAACCGAATGGAAAGCTTAGTGAACAGCCTCGATGAAGGCCTGTTGCTCATCGACCAGCACCGGCGCATTTTGCTGGCCAACCCTACGGCCGCCGAGCTGCTGGGCGTGCCGGTTGCTCAGCTGGTAGGGCAGCCCGCTGATGAACTGGCGACACAGAACGACCTGCTCCGGTCTTTGCTGACGCCCCTGGAGGCGCCGCGCCGCCAGCAGGCCCTGGCCGAAGCGCCGCTGTTCACCATCACGCAGAACAACGAGGAAGCGTACTTCCGCCTCACCGTCCACGACATTGTCTCGTTCAATAAGGCCGCCGATGAAATGCAGTTCGTAGGCCACATACTGGCCCTGCGCAACGTGTCTGACTTTAAGCGGCTGGACCAAGTGAAATCAAACTTCCTGGCTACCGTATCGCACGAGCTGAAAACGCCTTTATCGAGTATGAACATCAACCTGCGTCTGCTGCAGGATGAGCGCGTGCCCGCCGACGAGCGCCAGCGCATTACTAGTAGCATTCGGCAGGAAACGCAGCGCTTGCAGCGCATGGTAAGTGAGCTATTGGATGTGTCTCGCCTCGATGCCGGTGCCGGTATTCAGCTTAATGTACACCCCACTGATCTGGGCCAAGTGGTACGCTACGCCACCGATACGGTGCAGGCGCAACTGGATGACAAGCAGCTGCGCCTGGAAATCGACCTCCCTCCTAACCTGCCCCAGGCCTACGCCGACGTTGAAAAAACTACCTGGGTGCTTATCAACTTGCTTGCTAACGCTATTCGCTACTCCCCTACGGGCGAAAGCCTCATCGTACGGGCCGAGGTAGCGGGGGCGCTGGTGCAAGTGTGCGTGCAAGACCGCGGACCTGGTATTGCCGCCGAGCACCACGACCGAATTTTTCAGCGCTTTGCCCAAATTCCGGACAAAACCGGCTACCGTGGTGGCTCTGGCTTAGGGTTGAGCATTGCTCGCGAGTTTATTACCAGCCAGGGCGGCCGGTTATGGGTAGAAAGCGAATTGGGCACGGGCAGTACTTTCTGCTTCACGCTACCCCTGGTTAGTTAGGTGCCACGGGCAGGCGCACGGTATCCACCGCAGCGCCATTGAGCCGCCGCAATCGGGTTTCTGGAGTCGTGTTGTTATTGTCGTTGGTGTTTAGGCTCTCGGGGCGCTTGCGGGAGTTGATACCACTAGCCTGCTCCCGGATTGGGACGCGGCCGGGCGTGGCATCTGGCACGGAGCCGCCGTAGCCGGCACCGCTATTGTAAGCCGCCTGGCGGTCGGCATCGGTGCGGATTTCCGTGGGTAGGCGCCCTGGGCGCTCCTCCGCGCTTTCCTGCGTGGCAGTGCAGGCAGATAGCCACAGGCCTAGTAATGGCACCAGCGCACGCAGCGGACGGAACAGAACTCGAAACTTCATCACACAATACAACAAGAGCCCATCCGGCAGTGGATGAGCTCTTGCTACAACGCGCCGTGGCGCTGGTAAGTTGGCGTAAGTTTTCATTGCGAGCCGCGGGAGGAATCTGGTTTGCCTTCTAATGGTTTGACCCATATTCCTCGCTACGCTCGCAATGACAGTTCCGGGCCTGCTCTATGCCACTTTAGGCTGGCCTAGAGCTTCGCGAATCCCATCCCAGAGAGCCACGCGGGCCTGCATGCAGCGGGTGGCTACTTCCTGGCTTTCCTGCCAACGCTCCGCATCATTGCCGCACAGGTCGCGCACCATTTGCTGGGCCAGTGGAGTGTGCACCTCCTCATCCAGCTGAATGTGGCGGTTGAGGTAGTAGGTGAACGTATCAAGCTGACCAGGGAAACGCTGGCTCAGGTCGCCTACCAAGTGGCGGAACATGTCGGGAATTACATCTTCGCGGCCAAAGGTGAAGGCCGCCGCCACGGCGTGCGGTTTGCCCGACTCAATGATGCGGAATGTATCCAGCACGAACTCCCGCACCGAGGCGGGCGCCTGGGCCTGCTCCAGCGCCTGGCCTACGGAAGGGCCTTCGGCCAGGGCAGCCAGCAGGCGTTCAATGGGCGCGGTATCGGCGCCGCACTCGCGCATGGAGCGCAGGTAGAGCTCGAAGTGGCTGGCGGGGTTGCCCTCGGGGTCTACGTCGGTTTCTTCTTCCAGCACAATGTCGTTGATGAGGCGACGCGTGGCGGGGTTGCCGCGCGGCACCCACGGCACCTCCACGCAGGTCAGCTCCCGCTGCAAGGCTTTCAGCAAGGACATAAAATCCCACACCGCAAACACGTGATGCTGCATAAACACGCGCAAATCTTCCAGCGAGTGCAACGACTGGTATACACCATGGGCCACAAGCTGCTCGCGGGCCGGTGCTAAGGCATCTTGCAGCTCGGCAATCGAATCAGAATGAACTTGAGTTGACATAAGGCAAAGAGAAAAATACGGCTGAGCTTTCGCTTTAGGCCACAACAAACGAAACGGCCCGCCGGCTTGGATTGCCAGCGGGCCGCCACAAAATTACAGTTGAGCTATCATTCCGAGCATGTCGCGCATCAAGCATGAGAAATGGAATCAGGCTATAGGCCTAGAGGCTAATTCAAATTTCTCGCTACCGCTCGGAATGACACACTGTTACTTCGTCTTTTCGAAGATCATGCCATCGGAGTCCATGCAGTAGCGCTGGCCGGTGGGCTTGGGGCCGTCATCGAAAACGTGGCCTAGGTGGCCACCGCACTTAGCGCACACCAATTCGTCGCGGCTCATGCCCAGGCTGTTGTCGGCGGTTACTTTCAGGCTGGCTTCGGTGGCCGGGGCCCAGAAGCTAGGCCACCCCGTGCCCGACTCAAACTTGGTTTCGGAGGAGAACAGCAGGTTGTGGTCGGCGGCGCAGTAGTAGTTGCCCTTCTCGTGGTTGTTGGCATACTTGTTCACGAAAGGCCGCTCAGTGCCCTGCTCCCGCAGAATAAAATACTGCGCGGGCGTAAGCTGGGCTTTCCACTGCGCATCAGTTTTACGAACGGGGAATTCGTCGGGCTTACCTGTGACGAGCTTGGGCTTAGGATATGCTTTAGCTGATGCCGACGGATTGGTTACGGGGCGGGGCGAATCTGCGAGGTCCATTTTCGCGTCGCGCTTGCTCTTATTTTGCGAGCAGGCGGAGTTGAGCGTCAGGGCAGAAAGCAGCACAATCAGAAGGGAAGAACGCATGGGTTGTAGTGAGAAAAAGAAGTTCAAGAGAAGTGGCCTAGCGCACTCAGGCGGGCTACTTGCACAACATACGGAGCTGGTCTACAGTTCGGTCTTGGCTCAGCAGAAAGTTCTAGGCCAGTCCGTTGGGGAACCTCAGCTACCCAAGTAGTTGTCTTGCTATCCGCGCGCCGTTTCTTCCCCGCTCATTAACAATTAATTACCCGCAAGTTTTTGCGGTAAACATTCCGTACCTTTGCGCCCGGAAAACCCTTTGTATGCAGAACATTCGCAATATCGCCATCATCGCGCACGTTGACCACGGCAAGACTACGCTCGTGGACAAGATCATTCACGCTTCCAAGCTGTTCGACGAGCACCAGCAGTTCGACGACCTCATCCTGGACAACAATGACCTGGAGCGTGAGCGAGGCATTACCATCGTTTCGAAAAACGTATCGGTACGTTATAAAGACGTAAAAATCAACATCATCGACACCCCTGGTCACGCCGACTTCGGTGGTGAGGTGGAGCGCGTACTGAAGATGGCCGACGGCGTACTGCTGCTCGTCGATGCCTTCGAAGGTGCCATGCCCCAGACCCGTTTCGTGCTGGGCAAAGCCATCGACCTGGGCCTGAAGCCCATCGTGGTGGTAAACAAAGTCGACAAAGAAAACTGCCGTCCCGACGAGGTGCACGAGCAGGTGTTCGACCTTATGTTCAACCTGGGTGCTACGGAAGATCAGCTGGACTTCGTGACGCTGTACGGCTCGTCGAAGCAGGGTTGGATGAGCACCGACTGGAAAACCAAAACCGATAGCATCATTCCGCTGCTCGACGCAGTAGTAGAGTCTATCCCGGCTGCTCCTCAACTTGACGGCACTCCTCAGATGCAGGTTACCTCGCTCGACTACTCGTCGTTCGTGGGCCGTATCGCCATCGGCCGCGTGCACCGCGGTACGCTGAAAGAAGGCGCCAACATGAGCCTGATCAAGCGCGACGGCACCATCAAGAAGGTTAAAATCAAAGAACTGCAAGTGTTCGAAGGCCTGGGCCGCACGAAAGTAGCCGAGGTTAGCTCGGGCGAAATCTGCGCCGTAACGGGTATCGAAGGCTTCGACATCGGCGATACGCTGGCTGACGCTGAAAACCCCGAGGCACTGGCGGTTATCAGCATCGACGAGCCGACGATGAACATGCTGTTCACCATCAACAACTCGCCGTTCTTCGGCAAGGAAGGTAAGTTCGTGACCTCGCGTCACCTGCGCGACCGTCTGTTCAAAGAGACCGAGAAAAACCTGGCTCTGCGCGTAAAGGAAACCGACCGCGAGGATTCGTTCCTGGTGTACGGCCGTGGTATTCTTCACTTGTCAGTTCTCATCGAGACCATGCGTCGCGAAGGCTTCGAGCTGCAAGTAGGCCAGCCCCAGGTACTGTTCCGTGAAGACGAGAACGGCAACCGTCTGGAGCCTATCGAGCACTTGGTAGTTGACGTACCAGAGGAAACTGCTGGTAAGGTTATCGAGCTGGTGACGATGCGCAAAGGCGAGCTGACCATCATGGAGCCCAAGGGCGACCTGCAGCACCTGGAGTTCAACATCCCCGCTCGTGGCCTGATTGGTCTGCGTAACAATGTACTGACCGCCACCGCTGGTGAGGCCATCATGAACCACCGCTTCTCGGCTTACGAGCCGTACAAAGGCGTGATTCCGGGCCGTATCTCTGGTTCGCTGATTTCGATGGATACGGGTGCTGGCACTGCATACACCATTGATAAGATGCAGGACCGCGGTGAGTTCTTCGTTGATCCAGGTGAGGAAGTGTACGCTGGCCAGGTTATCGGTGAGCACACCCGCCCCAACGACTTGACCATCAACATCCAGAAAGGCAAGAAGCTCACCAACATGCGTGCTTCCGGCTCCGACGACAACGCCAAGATTATCCCGAAGCGTCAGTTCTCACTGGAAGAAGCCATGGAATACATCCAGAAGGATGAGTACCTGGAGGTGACGCCCAAGTCGATGCGGATGCGCAAAATCCTGCTCGACGAGAACGAGCGTCTGCGCTCGGCCAAGAAAGTAGACTAGTTTTTCTAGTTCAGCGTACTGAAAGGAGCACAACCAATGGTTGTGCTCCTTTTTGCTTTTGGGCAACTCGTTTCCTCACTGATAACCGAGGAAATAAAGTTTCTACCTGACGATATGCTGAAACGCTACTGCTGTATTCTCCTGCTTGCCTTTACTGCCTGTGTGGGTACGCGCCCGGCTACTGGCCTGCGCGTTGCGGCTGGCTACTGCGACCCTCCTACCCCCTACCGATACGACTCAGCGTTTGTGCCGGTACGTGATTTTGAAGCCGCTCTTACCCCTGCACTCTTAGCGCGTTATCCGCAGCGCACGTTGCAAACCGCCAACGCCGTGGGTATTCTACCGCTCTTGCAGCAACTGGTGGCACTGGAAAACCAGAAGCGCCAACACTCACCCCTCACTGAAGAAGTAGCTTTGCTGGATCTACGTCAGCGTATTCTCGCTCAGATAGCCCTAGTAAGCACCAGCATAGCCAGCGTGGCGGCTGAACTGGACTGCGAGGGAGAACGTGCCGACCAAATTGCCACCTACCTCCGGACACAGGATGACCGACGCACGCAACGGCTCAATGTGCTTTCTATCAGCATTGGGGCATCTAGTGGCATTGGCACCACTGTGCTTGACAACAAAGCGGCGCAGTACACGCTGGGTATAGGAGGTGGCTTACTATCGGCGGGGCTGGGCCTGCTGACATTGACTGGTGGACACTCGGTGGAATTCATGCACCCGCGCAATTTGCTGACTGATGTCTGGCGAGAGCAACCAACGTCTGTGCTTTTTCCGCCTAGTGTGTGGTACATGCTTATCACGCCCGCTTTCAGCAACAGCGGCAAGCAGAGCATTGCCTATAACACCCGTAAGCGGTGGGAGCACTACGGCGAGCTAACCCAGCCCGAAGCCCAGGCAGGCCAGGAACTGGCCACGCTTCTATTTGGGTCGGGCGGCCAGTACACCGCTGAACAACTAGTGATTCGGGCCGACATGCTGAACGAGTTACAGTCGGCCGTCTATTTGCTTAACCAGGAGATGCAGGGACTGTTGGCAGCCCTGAATATTCCGGCTCCATAGGCACCAGCTTTGCGTTGTAAAACCTCCCGAGTGGCTGTGCTCGATCTAATCTAATAGAGTTCTAATACCATCAGGAAGGCAGTGCCGGTACCTTTGCGGGGGCATTACTTCTAGGTGCCATATTACGCTACGGCATGATGTAAGCCCATTTTGGTTGCCCTTTTTCCACTCTAGTCCCTATGAAAATCCTCCTGGTAGAAGACGAGTTAAAAGTAGTCTCGACCCTGAAAATGGGCTTTGAGGAGGATGGGCACGAGGTAGATGTAGCGTTCGACGGCAAGGTAGGCCAGCACTTGGCCCTTAGCAACCGGTACGATATCATTCTGCTTGATGTAGGCTTGCCCTACCTCAATGGGTATGAGCTGTGCCAGCTGATTCGGCAGCGCGACGCGACGGTGCCTATTTTGATGCTTACCGCCTTGGGCACCACTGATAACAAGGTGGAAGCCTTTCAGTTGGGTGCCGATGATTACGTGGTAAAGCCGTTTGCCTTCCGCGAGTTGATGGCCCGCGTGCACGCCCTTGTTAGGCGGGCCGGGCCGCGCGCTACGGATGAGTTGGTGGCCGCTGACCTAGAGCTGAATCCCCTCACGAAAGTAGTGCGGCGGGCTGGGCAACTGATTACGCTCACTGCCCGCGAATTTGCATTGCTGCACCTGTTACTTCAGCACAAAAACGAGGTCTTGTCGCGGCCAATAATTGCCGAGAAAGTCTGGACGCTCAACTTCGATACGGGCACCAACGTGGTAGATGTGTACATCAATTACCTGCGCAACAAGGTCGATAAGCCCTTTAACACCCAGCTGATCCAAACGGTGGTAGGCATGGGCTACGTGCTCCGCGACGAGCCTGGCGCATGAGCATCCGGACCCGGCTAGCCCTGCAATTTACGCTGCTGGTAGCCTTGCTCATGGCTATGGGGCTGAGCGTGATTTATTACCTGGAGAAAGAAAGCACTCAACACTTGTTTGAGCAACGGCTATTGGAACGGGCCCGCATTACAGGGGCCCTGTTTCTGGAAGCCGATGAGCAAAGTAGAGCCGCCACGGAAAAGGTGCAAAGGCGCTTTATGCAGGAGCTGCCCGAAGAACACGTGGGCATCTTTGATGCACAGGGCAATGCCCGGTTTCTAGAGCAGCCCAGTAGCTTCCCCAATGACTTGTTGCAGCAGTTGCTCCGCAAGCGACAGGTCTCGGTGATACAGAACGACCGACAAACTGTAGGCCTCTTCTACCACGACAACCAGGGCGACTTTAGAATTTTGGCATCGGCTGTCAATGTGAACGGGCTAGAACGACTGGCCTACCTGCGGCTGGTGATGTCCGGCGTGCTGGTAGTGAGCCTAGCTATGAGCTTTGTCCTAGGGCGCATCTTTGCCCAAAGTGCGCTGGAGCCGGTGCGCCACATTGTGCAGCACGCTCGCAATATTGGGGCTTCTGACCTGCACCTGCGCGTACCCGTAGGCCAAGGCCGCGACGAGCTGACGGAGCTGGCCGAAACCTTCAACCTCATGATTCAGCGCCTGGAGGCTGCTTTTCGGCAGCAGCAGAGCTTTATCTCCAATGCCTCGCACGAACTGCGCACGCCCCTCACCGCCATGATTGGGCAGATGGATATTATCCTGAACCGGCCGCGCCCCACCGAGATGTACCAAGAGGCCCTGCACTCTTCGCTGATAGAAGCGCAGAAACTCAAGGACATTGTAAACCGGCTCTTGCAGCTGGCTCAACTGGATGCCAACGAAACAACCCTGCCCGTAGGTGGCTCGCTTCGCCTGGATGAGGTACTGTATGAGGCCTGCGAAGAAATATCGGTGGTACAGCTGGACTGCAAGGTCTCGATTCAGGTGCAGCAGCTGCCTGAAGATGCAGAACGCCTCACCATTCCTGGCGACCGAAATCTGTTCCGACTTGCTCTCACTAACCTGATCAGCAACGCCTGCAAGTTTTCCAACAACTACCCCGTAGTGTGCACCCTGGCCTACGAAGCCAATCAAGTCTCTTTGTGTGTCATCGACCACGGCATTGGCATTGCACCCGAAGACTTAGCGCACGTCCGGCAGACGTTTTTCCGGGCCACCAACGCCCGGTCGTTCGGGGGGTTCGGCGTGGGCCTAGCATTAGCCGAGAAGATTATTACCCTGCACGGCGGGTACTTGGAAATTGAGTCGGAGCTGCACAAAGGCACTACCATGCGCGTGGTGTTGCCGCTAGTGGCCTAGCGCCCGAGAGCCGCAGGGGTTTAAAGACGATGGTGAGGGAGGTGCGCCCGCCAGTAAGCTGGCGAGCTTTCTAATACCGATCTAATGGACTTCTAATACCCCTGTAATTTAGCGCTTTACCAGCCCCGGTACCTTTGCATGAACATTCCGGATTACTCCGCGACTCATGCTTAGATATCTGTTTTTCAATCTGTTATTCCTTGCCTTACTGGCGGCACCTGGGCCAACCCGCGCCAAGGTTGCCCCCCCGGCGCTAGTTACGCCCGTGGGGGTGGCGCAGCCCACCGATACGCTTCGCCTGACCCTGGCGGAGGCCGAGCAACGCTTCCTGGCCACCAACTTTGAGCTGCTGGCTCAGAAGTTCAACATCACGGCGGCCCAGGCCCAAGAGGTGCAGGCGCGCCTGTTTGATAACCCCGAAATTTCTGTTGAGCGCAACGCGTACAACCCCTATAACCACCGCTTCTTCGAGACTAACGAGGACCGCAAGCAGTGGGTAGCCACTTACCAGCAGCTGATTCTGCTGGGCGGCAAGCGCCGCAAGAACGTGGAGTATCAGCGCATTGGCACCGAGATTGAGGGCCACAACTTCAACGACTTGGTGCGCACCCTGCAGTATGAGCTGCGCAGCAACTTCGTGAAGCTCCACTATGACCTGCAAACGCTGGGCGTGTACCAGCGCCAGCGCGAGGCCCTGCAGCGCACCCTCACGGTGTACCAGGCCCAGTTGGAGCGCGGCAACGTGGCCCTGAAAGAAGTGGTGCGCCTGAAAGCCGCTTTGTTTTCCTTGGAAAGCGAGCGGAAAGAGCTGGTAAATGACATCAGCGAGTACCAGGCCACCCTCAACCTGCTGCTGGGCAGCCGCCCGCCTCGCCCCATCCAGCCGGTGCTTACGGTTAATCCGGTAACCACCCTGCGCTTAGAGGCATTGCCCCTGGCCCAGGCCCTGGAAATTGCCCGTGAGAGCCGGCCCGATTTACGGGCGGCGGAGGCCACGGCCCGCCAGGAGCAGCAAAACCTACTGGTGCAAAAGTCGCTGGCCGTGCCCGACCTCACGGTGGGCGGCATTTACGACTTCAATGGGGCCGTGGGCAAGAACTACACGGGAATTACTGTGGGCATGCCGCTGCCGCTGTTCAACCGCAACCAAGGCAACATCAAGTCGGCGGAGGCTCAGATACGGGCCAGTGAGCAGGTGCTGAACCAGCGCGCTACGGAGGTGGAAACTGAGGTAGCTGAGGCCTACGCCAAAGCCGCCGAGGCCGAGCGCCTGGCCACCAGCTTCCCCAGCGAGTACTTCACCGACTTCAATAAGCTGCTGGAGGGCGTGCTCACCAGCTACCAGCGCAAAGCCATCGGCACGCTGGAGTTTCTCGACTTTTTGGAGTCTTACAAAGACAACATGGTGCAGCTCAACGATGCCCGCGCCGACCAGCTCAACGCCTTCGAAAGCCTCAATCAGCGCCTCGGCCGCCGCGTGTTTACGTGGTAAGCAGCCCCATCCGCGCCACTCAATTTTAGCTCGGCCAGGCTCAGGCCGGCCGGGCGCTCCTCCTTCACTATCCCTCAGACCTTATGTGGTTATCTGCTTCTAGCCGCCCATCTACGACTTTCACTAACCGCCCCACCAGGTGCTGGCTACCCTCCGGGCTCTGCATGCTCCTGGCGCTGGTGAGTGCTGGCCTGACGAGCTGCAGCAGCCCCGATACGAACAAGGCTGCAGCCCCGGAGCCATCCTTCGTGCTCACCGACTCCCTGCTGAACCGCTTGCAGCTCGACACGGTGCGCCGGGCCCCAATGCGGGCCGAGCTCAAGCTCACCGGCAAAGTGGCCTACGATGAAGAGCACGTCAACAAGATTTTCCCACTGGTCAGCGGCATCGTCACGAAGGTAAACGCCAGCCTAGGCCAGTATGTGAAGGCCGGGCAGGTGCTGGCCGAGCTGGAAAGCTCCGACATTGCTGGCTTCCGGAATGAGTCGACGGCGGCCCGCGCCACGCTGGCCACGGCGCAGCGGGCGTTGGCCAGCACCCAGGAGCTGTACCAGGGTGGCCTAGCCTCGGAGCGGGAGCTGGAAGAAGCCAAGCAGGAGGTGCTGAAGGCCCGCGCCGAGGTGCAACGCAACCAGGCCGTGGGCAACATCTATGGCACCCGCAGCGCCAACGGCCCGTCTCGCTACCAGGTGAAGGCGCCCGAAGCGGGCTTCGTGGTGGAGAAGGCGGTAAACCCGCGCACCCTCATCCGGCCCGACAACGACCAGACCATGTTCACTATCTCCGACCTAAAATCGGTGTGGGTGACGGCCAACGTGTTTGAGGATGACATTGCCCAGGTGCAGCCCGGCCAGCAGGCTACGGTTACTACGCTGGCCTTTCCGGGCAAGAAATACCAGGGCACCATTGATAACGCCTACAGCGCCCTCGACCCCGAAAGCAAAGTGATGAAGGTGCGCATCAGGCTGAAAAACCCCGGCAATCTGCTTAAGCCCGAGATGTTTGCCAACGTCACGCTCACTTCTCACACCGACTCCGTGATGCTGAGCGTGCCTTCGTCGGCGCTGGTGTTTGAGCGCAGCCGCAACTTCGTGCTGGTCTTCCACGACCGCAACAACATTGAAACCCGCACCGTGACGCCCACCAGCAGCGCCGACGGCGTCACGTACCTGCGCACGGGCCTGAAACCCGGCGAGCGGGTAGTCAGCAAAGACCCCTTGCTGCTCTATCACGCGCTCAACAAGTAACCCACATTAAGCCTCCGCAGGCGAGGCTTCTGCTATAAAGTCCAGGGCCAGAAGCGAGCTGCGCTCCTTTTTCAGGAGGGGTCAAAGGAGCCTTCGTGCGGCGCTGCTTCTGGTCTCTGGCACTACTCACAACCATGTTGCTGGCCTACCCCGCCCTCCTTACCCCAGGAGGGTGGCCAGCCGCTGGTTTTCCGTTACTCCCCCGCTTATGCATAAGTTGATTCAAGGTATTCTGGGCTTCTCGCTGCGCAACCGCTACTTCGTGTTTTTCTGCACGGCGCTGGTGATTGCCGCTGGCGTGTATAGCTATAAGCACACGGCCATTGACGCGTTTCCGGACGTAACCAATACCCAGGTAACCATCATTACGCAGTGGCCCGGCCGCTCCGCTGAGGAGATTGAGAAGTTCATCACGCTGCCCATTGAGGTGGCCCTGAACCCGGCCCAAAAGAAGAACACCATCCGCTCCACCACCCTTTTTGGGCTGTCGGTGGTGAAGGTGATTTTTGACGATGAGGTGGACGATGCCTACGCCCGGGTACAGATAAACAATCTGCTGCCCGGCGCCGCGCTGCCCGATGGCGTCGACCCCGAGGTGCAGCCGCCCTACGGTCCCACGGGCGAAATTTTCCGCTACACGCTCACCAGCAAAACCCGCGACGTGCGGGAGCTGAAAACCCTGCAGGACTGGGTGATTGAGCGCCGCCTGAAAGCCGTGGCCGGGGTGGCCGACGTGAACAGCTTCGGGGGCGAGGTGAAAAGCTTCGAACTGAGCATCAACCCCCGCCGCCTACAGGCCTACGACATCACGCCCCTCGACGTATACGAGGCCGTGTCGCGCTCCAACATCAACGTGGGTGGTGATGTGATTGAGAAGAACGGCGAGGCCTACGTGGTGCGCGGCATCAGTTTGCTCACCAAGCTCGACGACATCAACGACATCATCATCAAGAACATCAACGGCACGCCCCTTCTGGTGCGCAACGTGGCCGAGGTGCACGAGTCGGCGCTGCCGCGCCTAGGCCAGGTAGGCCTCGACCACAACAACGACGTGGTGGAGGGCATTGTGGTGATGCGCAAGGGCGAAAACCCCTCCGAAGTTATTGCCCGCATCAAGGCAAAAATCACGGAGCTAAACGAGAAAATTCTGCCCGGCGACGTCAAAATCAAGCTGTTCTACGATCGGGAAGTGCTCATCAACTTCGCCACCGATACCGTGATGCACAACCTGCTGGAGGGCATTTTGCTGGTGACGGTGGTGGTGTTCTTATTCATGGCCGACTGGCGCACCACGGTTACCGTGTCGGTTGTGATTCCGCTGGCTTTGCTGTTTGCCTTTATCTGCCTGCGTTTGAAGGGCATGAGTGCCAACCTGCTGAGTATGGGCGCCATTGACTTCGGTATCATCGTGGATGGGGCCGTGGTGATGGTGGAAGGCTTGTTCGTGGCCCTCGACCACAAGGCTCATAAGGTAGGCATGGAGAAATTCAACCGTCTGGCCAAGCTCGGCCTCATCAAAAAGACCGGTACTGAGATGGGCAAAACCATCTTTACGGCCAAGCTCATCATCATCACGGCCCTGCTGCCGATCTTTTCCTTTGAGAAAGTGGAAGGCAAAATGTTCTCGCCCCTGGCCTGGACGCTGGGCTTTGCCCTGCTGGGCGCGCTCATCTTCACGCTCACGCTGGTGCCCGTGCTGGCCAGCATCATGCTGAAGAAAAACGTGCGCGAGAAGCACAACTACTTCGTGGATTTCGTGACCCGCGGGGCCCTGTTCATCTTCCGGCGCGTGTACCGCAATAAGGCCATCAGTTTGCTGGTGGCGGCGGTGTGGCTGGTGGTAGGCATTGGGGCGTTCCGACTGCTGGGCTCCGAGTTTTTGCCTCAGCTGGATGAAGGCTCGCTCTACGTGCGCGCCTCCTTGCCCATGAGCATTTCGCTGGATAAGTCGGTGGCCATGAGCAACCAGATGCGGGAGTCATTGCTCTCGTTTAAGCAGGTGCAGCAGGTGATGAGCCAGACCGGCCGCCCCAACGACGGCACCGACCCCACCGGCTTCTACAACGTGGAGTTTCACGTGGATACTAAGCACACGCCTGAGATGAAGGACCCCGCCTACCGCGCCGCCCTCATCGACAGCATGCAGCAAAAGCTAAACGTGTTTCCGAGCGTGGTCTTCAACTTCTCGCAGCCCATTCAGGACAACGTGGAAGAAGCCGTATCGGGTGTGAAAGGCTCCATTGCGGTGAAGATTTTTGGCGAAGACCTGGAGTTTCTGGAGCAGAAGGCCGATGCCGTGTACAAGGAACTAAGTACCGTGGAAGGCATTGCCGACCTGGGCATTGTGCATGCCGTAGGCCAGCCTGAGCTGCGCCTTGACCTAAGCGAGCGGCGCATGGCCCGCTACGGCGTGAGCCCCGCCGACGCTAATGCGGTGGTGGAAATGGCCATCGGCGGCAAAGAAGCCACCCAATTCTACGACGGCGAGCGGCGCTTCAGCATCCGGGTGCGCTACCTGCCCGAGTTCCGCAAGAGTGAGGAGGAAATTGCGCGCCTGATGGTGCCTACTATGAACGACACCAAGATTCCGCTGCGCGAAATTGCCACCATCAGCACGCTCACCGGTCCGTCGCTCATCTTCCGCGACAACACGGAGCGTTTTATTGCCATCAAGTTCTCGGTGCGCGGCCGCGACATGGGCAGCACCATTGAGGAGGCGCAAAACAAAGTAAACCAGGCCGTGCCGCTGCCTAAGGGCTATACCTACGCCTGGGCCGGCGACTTCGAGAACCAGCAGCGGGCCACCGAGCGCCTGGCGCAGGTGGTACCCATCTCGCTGCTGCTGATCTTCTTTATCCTGTTCGTGCTGTTCGGCAATATGAAGGATGCGGGCCTGGTGCTGCTGAACGTGCCCTTTGCCATTACGGGTGGTATTGCGGCCCTGCTGCTCACGGGTACCAACTTCAGCATCTCGGCCGGCATTGGCTTCATTGCCCTATTCGGTATCTGTATTCAGGATGGGGTAATCCTGATAACCGTATTCAAGCAGAATCTGCTGAAAAAGATGCCGCTCGATGCCTCCATCTACGAGGGTGTCACCAGCCGCATCCGCCCTGTGCTCATGACGGCCATGATGGCCGCTATCGGCCTGTTCCCCGCTGCAATCAGCACCGGTATTGGCTCCCAAACCCAGAAGCCACTGGCCATTGTGGTAATTGGTGGCCTAGTGACGTCCACCATTCTTACGCTCTTCATCTTCCCGCTCATCTTCGAGCGCACCCACCGCGGCCATGACGCCACGCTCAAGAGAGTGGAGAACTAAGCTAACATCTTTCTCAAGCAGCCCGGCCGGGCAGATGCACTCGTTGTATCTGCCCAGCCGGGCTGCTTATGGGTTAAGGTTGAAAGCCCGCCAAGTGGCCTAGGCCTCTCGTTTTACTTCAAACTCCTCGTAGCCTTGTATTGGGCCGGGCTTTGCGGCCACACGCTCAACGTGGGCAGCGGGCGGGCCCTGGTGGCACCAGGCCTCTAGGGCATCCAAAGCGTCGGGGGCGCCTTCTGCTTCAATGGTCACGGTGCCGTCGGGGTTATTGCAAACGGTGCCCGATAAGCCTAGGCGGCGGGCTTCGGTGCGGGTGCTTTGGCGGTAGAAGACGCCCTGCACGCGCCCGTGCACATGAATGGTGCGGTGTTCGATGGACATGAAATAGGTAGTTTTGATTGCAGGCTTGTACGAAACAATCCGTGAAACTGGTCGTTTGGCTGCCTGCTTCCGTTCCATGCTTCCACCTTGCTCTCCCCTTGCTCATGCGCTACCTGCTCCGCAACTGCACGTTCTACACTGGCACTGCTGTCCTCACCCAACATGCCCTGCTAGTCGAGAACGGTAAAATCGGTGCCTTCCTGCCCGATGCTCCTGGCTTACCAACCGATGGGCCCGTAGTAGACGGCCGGGGCCTAAGCGTAGCGCCGGGTCTGCTTGATCTGCAGATTTACGGGGCGGCGGGGCAGCTTTTCTCGGTGGCACCTGGCCTAGAAGCCTTGGAGGCACTGGCACAGCATACCTTCCGCCACGGCACTACCGGCTTCATGGCCACCATGCCTACCAACTCCTGGCAGATGATGCGCGCAGCCTTGGAAGTGGGCCGGGAGTTTCAGCGCCAATACCCGGCGCTAGGCCTGTTGGGCATTCATCTGGAAGGGCCCTATATCAACCCCGTTAAGAAAGGCGCCCATAAGGAGGAGTTCATTCACGCGCCCACCGTAGCGGAAATAGACGAGCTGCTAAAGCTGGCCGATGGCGTATTGAAGATCATGACCCTGGCCCCTGAGGTAGCCACACCCGCCGTGGTAGCGCGGCTGCGAGAGGCTGGCGTAGTCTTATCGGCGGGGCACTCTAACGCCACGTATGCCCAGGCTGCTGCCGGTTTTCGGGAGGGCTTTACGGCCGCTACTCACCTATTCAATGCCATGTCGGCGCTGCAGGGCCGAGAGCCGGGGATGGTAGGCGCCATTTACGATGCTGCCGAGGCCCACGCCAGTATCATTGCCGATGATATTCACTGCGACTTTGCCGCCGTGCGCATCAGCCAGAAAATTCTCGGCGAGCGGTTATTCCTCATCACTGATGCCGTTACCGACAGCACCCACGGGGCCTACCGCTTCCAGTTGCGCCACGACCACTACGTGGACGAACAGGGCATCCTGGGAGGTTCAGCCTTGACCATGCCCCAAGCCGTGCGTAACTGCGTGGAGCACGTAGGCCTCTCGTTGGAGGAAAGCCTACGCATGGCCAC
Organism: Hymenobacter wooponensis; assembly: GCF_004745865.1. Lineage (GTDB taxonomy): Bacteria > Bacteroidota > Bacteroidia > Cytophagales > Hymenobacteraceae > Hymenobacter > Hymenobacter wooponensis. The sequence continues at coordinate 1,143,429 of NZ_SRKZ01000001.1, forward strand.
TCTCTACCCGGCCAGGGTTATAGGTCTGGATGATCGGCTGGGCCAGTTGCGGGAAGGCTATGCCGCTGACTTCTTCTTGTTTGATGCTGACCTGCAGGTACACGCCACCGCCCGCCAAGGTGAGTTGCACTGGCACCAGGCCTAGCGGGACCCCACCCCCGGCCCCTCCCCTCCGGGAGAGGGGTGCGTTCTGGCTGCAATGAGCAACAGAGCCATTGTTCATTAACCTCGTCTGGCACCCCTCTCCCGGAGGGGAGGGGCCGGGGCCGGGGTCACACTTCAGCCATTCTTCATATAGCCTGGCAACCTTGTACCGTATATTCCCTTTCCTATGCGGTTTCTCATCTTGGCGCTGCTGCTGTTGGTTGGTCCGGCAGCGCTAGCCCAATATTCCATTCGTGCGGTAGTGCGCGACAGCCTCACCCAAGAGGTGCTGGTGGGTGTCAGTGGGGCTGTGCGCGGCACGCCCAACGGCGGTGCCACCGATGTGCAAGGTCAGCTCACGCTGGACAACATCTCGGGGCCTACTGCCGAGCTGGTGTTTAGCTACCTGGGCTACCGCGTGAAAACCATTACGGTAGCCTTACCACAAACCGGGGAGCCGCTAACCGTGCTGCTCGGGCCCGACTCCAATGCCCTGGAAGAAGTAGTGGTGACCAGCACGCGCACCAACTCCCGCATCGAGGATTTGCCCACGCGCATTGAGGTGTTGGGCGCCGAGGAGCTGGAGGAGGAAAGCGGCATTAAGCCTGGCAACGTGGCCAGCATTCTGGGCGACGTGGCCAGCATCCAGATTCAGCCAACTTCGGCCACTACCGGCAACGCCGACCTGCGCATTCAGGGCCTGCAGGGCAAGTACACCCAGATTCTGCGCGACGGGCTGCCGCTGTTTGGGGGCTACGCGGGTTCCTTCGGGATACTGCAGATTCCGCCGCTTGATTTGCGCCAGGTGGAGATAATCAAAGGAGCCAGCAGTACGCTGTATGGGGGTGGTGCCATTGCGGGCATGATCAACCTGATTTCCAAGGAGCCCCAGCTTAGCGGCCCTGAGCGCACGGTATTAGCCAACCTCAGCACCCTGCGCGAGTCCAACCTCAATGGCTTCTTCTCGGGCCGCAACGAGAGAGTGGGCTACACGCTATTTGTGGGCGGCACCCGCCAGCAAGCCGTTGATGTGAATGGGGATAGTTACTCCGATGTGCCGCGCCTGGGTAGCGTGCTCATTCACCCGCGGTTGTTCCTCTACCCCTCCCAGCAAAGCAAGCTGGTGATTGGCTACACCGGCACCTACGAGCGCCGCCGCGGTGGCGATATGCAAGTGCTACGGGAGCAGCCCGACGCCACCCACCAGTTCTTTATCAACAACGACAGCTGGCGCCACACTGCCGATGCCCGTTACGACCGCACTACCGCTGAGCGGGGCGACCAATTGGTGCTCAAAGCCAGCCTAAGCAGTTTTCAGCGCAACGCCACCACCAATACTACCGGCCTAAACGCGCGCCAGCTTTCCTACTACACCGAGGCCAGCCAGCTCCTCAAACTTTCGCACCACGATGTGGTGCTGGGCGCTAACGTCACGGGCGAGTCGTTTCGGCCGGTGCTGGTGCAAGGCCTGCAGCTCCGCGCCTACGACTACGTGACGCCCGGCGTATTTGCCCAGGACGACTGGAAGCCTACTCCTGCTTTTACCCTGCAGAGTGGCCTACGCATCGACCACCACAACCGCTATGGCACGTTTGTGCTGCCCCGGCTGAGTGCGCTGCTAAAGCTTGGGAACCACTTCTCGTCTCGCCTCGGGGGTGGCCTAGGCTATAAGGCGCCGTCCTTCTTCGTGAATGAGCTAGATGAACGTGACTTTGCCCGGGTGCTGCCCTTCACGGATGCCAACAAGGCCGAGCGCTCCACGGGTGCTAACTGGGATGTGAACTATGCGGCCGTGGCGGGCCAGGGCGAAGAAGCCTTGCACATCACCATCAACCAGTCGTTTTTCCTGACCCAGATTCAGCACCCCTTACTGCTTAACACAGATTCTAGAACGAGCTATATCACGTTTTCTAACGCTGACCAGCCTTTCCTCACCCGCGGCTTCGAGACCTACGTGCGCCTGCGCCAAAACGAAACAGAGCTTTACCTGGGCTACGTGTTTACCGATGCGCGCCGCCTCGATTTGCCTGGCCACCCGCGTCTCAGCCTCATTGCCCGCGACAAGCTGGCCAGTGTACTCTCCCGTGAGTTCAACGAGCACTGGCGGGCGGGCATCGAAGCGGCCTACACCGGCCGCCAGCACCGCGACGACGGCCCCCTGACGCCGGGCTACCTGTTTATGGCCGGCATGGTGCGCTACAGTACTGGCCCCATGAGCTTTGTACTGAACGGTGAGAACCTGCTCGACTATCGCCAAACCCGCAAGGAAACCATTTGGTCGGGCGACCGAACCAACCCCGCTTTCCGCCAGCTCTGGGCCCCCATTGAAGGCCGCGTGATTAACCTCTCAGCCACGGCCAAGTTTTAGTAGAACTCTCGAGCTTCTCCCCTACTTTTCCCTCAACAACACAGCTAGAAACTCTGTAGAGTTGTTGCTAGGATATGCCCGAAGCTCACCCCGCTCGCCCCACCCGTATTCCGCTGCTGCATCAGCGGTGGAGTGAATTACTATTCGCTCACTGGCCTACCGCCCCCGAAGTGCTGCGCCCCTACTTGCCGCCGCGCCTAGAGCTGGATTTGTTTGAGGGGCAGGCGTGGCTGGGAGTGGTACCTTTTTCTATGAGCCAGGTGCGGCCCCCAGGCCTGCCGGCGGTACCCGGTTTGCGCTCCTTGCACGAGCTGAACGTGCGCACCTATGCTCACCTTGATGGCATTCCGGGCGTGTGGTTTCTTTCCCTTGATGCCAACAGTCCGGTAGCCGTAGAGCTGGCGCGGGGGCTGTTTCATCTGCCGTATCTGCACGCCCGCATGTCGTTTATTGAGCAAGCTGATGGGCTGCACTTCCAGTCTGTTCGCACGCACCGCCGCATGCCGCCGGCCACCTTTGCAGCCTCCTGGACGCCCGGCGCTGCCTTGCCTCCCGCTCAGCCTGGCTCGCTGGAATACTTCCTTACCGAGCGCTACCACCTGTACACCTCGGGCCCCAACCTTATGCACGATATCAAAGGGACAAACCTCTGGCGCGGCACGCTCTGGCACGAGCCCTGGCCCCTGCGCCAAGCCACCCTGCACCACTGGGACTCTACCTTGGTAGAGAGCCACGGCCTGCCCACGCCAGTTGGGCCACCTCACCTATTGGCCGCCGACGGAGTTGATGTGCGAGTAATGGGCCTGAAGCGCGTATAGCAGTAGTGGTGCGGTTGTACGTGCCTTGCTTTACACTTGGGTTAAGCGCTTTAATGCAAGAGGGCTTCACTCATATTGCTCAGCACTCCAAATTGCTATTCTATTGCGCATATACCGCAAACAGGCTTACACTACGCAGACGAGGCAGACAGATAGCCTTCTTTGCAGAGTACGATTATAGACGATTTATAACTTCCTTCAAGTAAGGGCCAATAATAGTCGTTTATCAGTCCTCAAAGTGGCAGGATGTACTAGACATTCCTTGCAGTTACGGCCGTAGCCGGACTCTCAACCAGAGTAACAGACACAGCGCCAAGTATCTCCCCGCCGCGTGTGGGGTAAGCCGAACAGCAGAGCCGAGGAAGGTGCCCATCATGAGCCTGAATTTTGTATTCCAGTGAAGGAGCAGAGCCGACCAATGAGCAGGTGGTAGTCATCTCCGGTGGTTTTCTTTCTATGGGCTAGAAGAACGGACCGACGGGGGTGCCATATTTCGAGTATTTCAACTTCATACGGGCTCTCTACTTGCCGAAAGTCAGTGACCTCTGCCCACGTGAATACACGAGCCCGGCCATACAGACGGCTGACGGGGGTGCACGTAAGCTCTTTGGCGGTAACAACGACGTGTACGTGGAAGTACTTCAACAAGCCCAGTACCGGAAATAACCCAATTGTAACCACAGTAAAACACACGATAGATAGCCACGGATCGTTGATATGTAAGAGGGCCATTACAGGAAAAGCGAGCACACTTGGCGCAATCATTTGCAGTCCATAAGCGACCCGCGAGAATGCCCGAATACGGTAGGTAGTGGGTTCTAGGTCCATGTATAGGAGGCAGGTAGTAAGCGCGAAGCTATGATAAACAACCTATTCAAGTTTGGGCCACTTGTGCACAGGTGATGACGTGGTGGCACTGGCTTGAGGGGGAGCAAGCACTCCTTTCAGTGAATGTCACGAATCTGTTCAATGGCTGGTGGCCAACCAGCTTTGTAGTACTAGGTGCGTTCACTAGCCCATTTACCATTCAAGATTTCGGAAATGTCCCGCAAGCATACATTTCATACATGCTCAACGTGGTGGCTTGTCCCCATAAAGTACCACGCTGATTGCCCTACGCTAGGCAGCTCAAAACCATCACTTTTCACGCCCATAAAAGCGCTGGGCGAGGTATTCAGGGAGGGGGAGTTATTCCCACCGAAACGAAGCAGTAGGCATCTTTTACTTAAACCTGCTTTTCAGGTTAGTTTCCTCTAATAATTACTGCATATTGGCTATACTTTGTATTAGCCACCATCCTAACGGCAAGACTGTTAGAAGGAAGTAAAGCCAGAAAACATAAAAGTCCCGGTGACGAACGTATTGGCTCTCATGCGAGAGGCGGAAGAAATACTCGTGGTGCTTATTGCGGTGATACACTAGCCCATAGTTAATAATCGCCAACACTGTTAATAGGGGTATTACAAGTAATGCGTGTTCGGCTTTGCCCGTTGGAACCCTATCCCCAAAGACCATCTCACGAAAGGACACGCCGGAAATGCCTGCTACAACTAGCAGAATTTCAAGGATATTAAAGAATATAAGTAGCACCGTTACCAGACATGCCTGAAAAGCTGGGTCTGGCGACCATTTCGCGTAAAACGCGTGAATGTAGCTATTGGTGAGCAGCAGCAGTCGAAACAAATGATAGAAGATAGGGGCCGCACAAAATATAGGCCTAGTTTACAAAATAGCCCTTTGTGATGCGTTTTTAACGCTATGACTGTAACTCATTCCTCGGTAAAGTATTATACAGGGCGTAACGCTGAACGTGCCAATAACCGCACTGATTCCTAAAGCTGTCTAATAAGTCATTTTATATTTGCTGACCGCTGTATAAGCTTAGATTGGTTTTTACAGTGTGAGATGAAGTAAATCCAGGTATGCGTTGTTCACTCATCGATTTTATCAGGGACGATCTACCAGCGCACTGTTTACCAACCTGCCAGTGCCCTTCGCACACGCCGATGAAACACCGCCATTTCCTTAGGAAACAGACGAAGTGCCTCTTCCAGTCGCGCTTCACTACCAGTATCATATACCATCGCCACGGCCCTAAACTCGGAAAGCCGATATGCCAGTCCGTGGGGAGTGGGAGTTAAGTGTACTTGGTAGATCAGGCGCCAGATGTTCCAGTCGTATACAGAGTCTACGGCACCAGTTGAGGTGGGCTCATAGGTGAGTGAATCAAAATAGGCTTGGTTCGGCAGTCCTGCAAACGTGGTTAGGGCGGTAGTTCGCATCGCGAATTTGCCGGGCTTTGGCGGCGAGAGCTTCGTAGTGTACCACTGCCGCACGAGGGCCTGTTGCTGTTCCAAGGAGGGAGCCGCGATTGGCCAAGGCAACACTCCGGAAAACTCTACCCGCCCAGTAAGATCGTTTCGTGGCCACTGCTGTATTTCTTGCGCAAAGGGCTGCATGGGCAAACCGAGCAGGAAAAGCATGATATGCAGGATATACCGCGAAGAGTTCATGCGGCAAGGTACTGCCCTTACAAGAGAGTGCTTAAACAGGCCTGGCTATAGCAAAAGCTAGTTTACGGCAGCTAACGGCGTACGCAGGGGTAGGCTGCCCACGCCTACAATATGGCGCGAGGCGTTTTCCTGCACTAGCACCACGGCCTTCAGGTTGGCGGCCTTCCACTTGGGGTCGAGCGCCAGGGGCGGCGTGGCGGCGAATGTGCCATCGGGTTTAATGCTGCCCAACGGGCGCAGCTCGCGCACTACGGCAGCGTGGCGCAGCAGGCGGCCTGAGTTTTCCCCGCGCCCTACCTGCGAGGAGAGACCGGTTTCAGTGAAGGCCAGCAACACGGTGCTCGCGCCCGTACCAGCCGGTAGCTGGCCTACGCGCACGTGCAGGGCCGCACCGGCGCAGGTAAGCTCCTCTGCCGCTCGGGGAGCTTTAGCAGCCTGTTCGATGGCCGTACCCAAAGCTGATTGTCGGCTCCCGACTAGCTCAGTGCGGCCATTAACTACCGCTTGCGGTGTGTAGCTGTTGGTGTTGAACGCTGCCGCATATTGACGCTGCCGCTCCGTGAAAGCGGCCGCAGAAAATGGGTCTTTCCAACCTAGTCGGTTCCAATAGTCTACGTGCTCCCCGAGTGCCAATACTTCCACTCCCGCCACCGATTGTGCGGTTTCCAGCTGGCGGAGGGCATCGTCGGCCGCCGGGCAGCTGGAGCATCCTTCGGAGGTGAACAGCTCTACCACTACCGGCACCCGGTTACCTACCACGGGCGGCGTGGTATCAGAAGTGCTTAGCAAGCCACCTACGGCCACTAGGCCACACAGCGCAAGGACAGAACGGAACATATGAGTAGGGTAAGATGAAAGAAGGCACTACAGCATCTATTGACGAACAACCAGGCGTTACCTTACATCAGTTAAAAAATTAAGCCTGCTGGTGCTGTAAGGATGCCGGCCGCTCAGCGTCTACCTGCTTACAGCTAACCTCCTCAGTTGTTCTCTCGGTCTGGTAGCTCATCACAGCGTTGGCGCTAGGCCACCTTATCATTAAAAAACGATAATTTATCCTGACTATCAAGCGCATACCTTCACCTTTTGCTCCTTCGCCATGAAACAGCTCGTTGAGAAGCATCCGTTGGCCATTCGCTGGTTTCACTGGGTCAATTTCCCGGTTTTGGCTCTGATGATCTGGAGCGGCATCTGGATTTACTGGGCCAACGACGTGTACCGCCTGGGGTGGGGCCACACTACGCTGCTGAAGTTCTTCCCAAAGTCGTTCTACCAGGCTTTCCACATCGACCACAAGCTGGCCCAGGGCATGGCCTGGCATTTTGTGCTGATGTGGGTGTTTGCTCTCAACGGGCTGCTGTACGTGGCCTACACGCTGATTTCGGGGGAGTGGCGGGCCCTGCTCCCCTCGCGGCATTCCTTCGCCGAAGCCTGGCAGGTAGTGCGCCACGACCTGGGCCTGCGCCAGGAGCCGCTGCCGGCGCGCAAGTTCAACGGTGCCCAGCAGATTGCTTATACCGCCGTTATTCTGATGGGCGCGGGCTCTTTGTTGACTGGCCTAGCCATTTACAAACCCACCCAGCTGGCCTGGCTGACTACCGCCCTGGGCGGCTATGAGTGGGCCCGCGCCGAGCACTTTATCCTGACCATTGGGTACGTGTTGTTTTTCGTGGTGCACATTGCCCAGGTAGTTCGGGCGGGCTGGAATAACTTCCGGGCAATGTTAGCGGGGTTTGAGGTGGTAGAAGTGCCTCCGCCTGCTCCCCTTCCTGCTGCCCAGCCCGCGTCTGCTTCTTCCATTACGCCTCCTCTTTCCGCCTAACCCATGGCTGATTCTACTCCCCTTCCCTCTTCTGAAGCCCCCAACGATGCGGCTGTGGAGCGCGAGGCCACGCGCCGCTCCCGCCGCTCCTTCCTACTGCTGGCCGCTACTGGCCTAGCGGGCCTGGGCGGGTGGCGCTGGCTCGTGTCGCGCCCCACCGACGACGGGGTGCCGTGGCCCCTGCGCCGGGTGCTGGACGCCAACGGCCAGCTGGCGCAGGAATATTTCAGCAATGCCCACCTAGCCCCGGTTTTCCCGAAGGCTCAGGCCCGTGCCCCACGCGTAAACGGCGACATCGGCCTCCGCTCGGCTCTTGATGCGGCTGCCTGGCGCCTGCGGGTGCTGGGGTATGCCCCCGCTGGCCCGGCCCGTGCGCAGGAGTTTACGCTGGCTGATATTCAGGCCCTGCCACGGGTGGAAATGACCACCGAGCTGAAGTGCATTGAGGGCTGGAGCGTGGTGGTGAGCTGGGCCGGGGCGCGGCTCTCGGACTTCCTGCAGCGCTACCCGCTGGCCACCGACCCGCGCCGGAGTGGCCTAGCGCCCTACGTAAGCCTCTTCACCCCCGATGAGCAGTATTACGTGGGCCTGGATATAGAGAGTGCCTTGCACCCACAAACCCTACTCTGCTACGAGATGAATGGCCAGCCACTCACGCCCGAGCACGGGGCGCCCTTGCGGCTGGTTACGCCCCTCAAATACGGTATCAAGCACCTGAAGCGCATTGGCACCATAGCTTTCCTCCATCAGCGCCCCGCCGATTATTGGGCCGAGCAAGGCTACGACTGGCACGCCGGCCACTAAGCAGGCTCCTGTGTAGCCCACCGCTTCCCTAGGCCACTCCTCGCGCCTCAATTCTGGCATGCTTCCTTCCGTTAAGATCCCTGAGCCCCAACTCTGGCTAGAGCGATATGGCGCCGACCTTCACTGCTTTGCCTTGTCTCGGGTGCGGCGACTATGGCGAAAGAACTAGTGTTGGTGCAGGAAGACTTAATTAACTGCCACCAAGCCTGCTCTTCTGTTGCACTTGCTAACTTTCTATCCAAAGTCTCGAAAGCTGCCGTAGCTTGCCTGACATGGAGGTGTCGATACTATATGTCCTAACCTTGGTGCTACCAGCTGCGGCGGTAGTCATTGCCTTATACTTGGGTGGCTGGTGGCGGCGCTTGTATGTGGTGGCAGCGCGGCTGCTATTAGGGGCGCTTATGCTGGGAGGTGGCCTATATAAGCTCTCCGACAACCACCTGCCAGGGCTGATGGGCCCACCCATGAATCATGCTTTTCTTACTGAGCATGGTCTAGTTCTCTTTGCCCAGTTCATTGGAGTAGCTCAACTTGTAATTGGTGCCCTGCTGCTAACTGGCCGCTTTGCACTGTTGGGCGCCGTATTGCTGGTGCCCATGTGGCTGAACATTATATTCCTGACTTGGTCGCTGGGCTGGCAAGGTACTCCTTCACTTACGGGCGGCTTTCTGATCTTGACTATAGGCCTGCTACTGCACGATTTTGACCGGCTTAAATTTCTGCTTTATCCTCCGCGAAGACCCGAGGACCTTCATACATTACCTTGGCTGACCGCCGGTTCGGCTTTGGAAGGCACTTGGTGGCTGGGCCTGGGCATCCTACTTACGGGCAGCCTTTTATACCCTATTTCTCTGGCAGCAATGCTTCGAGTGATGGGAATAGGTGCGACTGTACTTCTCGGCGCTACCCTTTGGAGCTGGCGCCAGCAGCGAAACTAACCCTCCCGCTGCCGCACCGCCTCAAAAGTCAGGATTGCGGTGGCAGTGCTGACATTGAGTGAGTCGATGGCGCCGCGCATGGGAATGATGATGGTATGGTCACAGGCCGCCATAAGCTCGGGCGTGAGGCCATCGGCTTCGGTACCCATTACCAAGGCCGTGGGGCCGCGAAAGTCACAGGTGGTGTAGGCCACTGCCCGGTCGGTGAGAGCGGCGGCGTAGGTCTTGATGCCGTTTTGCCGGCACCAGGCTAGTAACTCCTCACGGGTGGTGGCAATAGTGGGCACCGTAAACGAGCACCCAATGCTGCTACGGATGGCGTTGGGGTTGAACAGGTCGGTGCGCGGGTCGCAGACGATAACGGCGGTGGCTTGGGCGGCATCGGCGGTACGCAGAATGGCGCCTAGGTTGCCGGGCTTCTCCACCGCTTCCAGCACCAGCAGTAAGGGGGCGGCAGGTAGCTTTAGTTCTGGTAGCGTTAGGTGGGGTGGCTTAGCCAGGGCCAGCACCCCATCGGAGCCTTCGCGGTAGGCCACTTTCTCAAACACGGCCTTCGACACGTCGAACCACTCCGTTTCTCTCCCAAACAAGGCGCGCAATTCTTGCTGGCGCTGCTCGCCGGCCAGCTCAGCGCAGACAAACAAGGCGGGCACCGCCACGCCAGCGCCGTGCGCAATGGTCAGCTCCCGCAGCCCCTCAATGATGGTGAGGCCCTGGGCCCGCCGCTCCGACGATTTCTGCTGGAGCTTCAGCAGGTTCTTAATGCGCGGATTCTGGGGGCTGGTAATTGCGTCGGGCATGGCAACAGCGGGGTGCAAACGAAGGAATAGGAGGTGCTTTCTGGCGTCCTCGTGAGGGATGCGCCAAGTGCACTGGCGCCGCGAAGATACGCAGGTCAACCCGCCAGTACAGCGCGCCGTTGTAGGCCACTACTGTGCTCCAGCTTGTATCATTGCAGTCGGAGCTTTTTTCACCCCACAACTGCATGCGCTTACAGCTTAACACCAAGATTATTCTGGGCTTTTCCATTGCCCTGAGCGTGCTGCTGCTGACCTCCCTCCTGGCCTGGTACAGCATTCAGCAGCTCAGCTATTACACGCAACGGGTTGAGCATACCTACCAAGTTCTGCAACGCACCTCCGACCTACGCATGCGTATGCGCGACGCGCAAAGCCAAGTGCGCGGTTATTTGCTGCTGAATGACACTACTCAGAAATCGACCTTTCAGGACGTACTTCAGCAGGCCCGCATAGATTACGACACCCTTCGCAACCTGACGCTGGACAACCCCTCGCAGCAGATGCGCCTGGATACGCTAAAGACAATTATTGCCCAGGAAACCCGGTACCTCAGCACGTTCCTGCTGGAGACGCCTTCAGTGTCGGCGGTGCAGCGCCTGGTTATCGGCGACCGGGCCATGCAGGAGAAGCTCCGGCTGTTGGTTGAGCACATGAAGGCCGAGGAGGAAGGGTTGCTACGGGAGCGTCGGCAGCGACAAGGAATGTACGAGCACACTACCCCTGCCGCCATTATTGTATCGGCGGTGCTGGCGGCCATTATTGTGCTGTGGCTCTTCAACAAGATTTACCGGGAGCTCAAGGCCAACGCCGACTTGCAGCAGCAACTCACGCAAACCAACGAGGAAGTGGCGCGCCGTATTCAGCTGATTGAAAGCCTTGCCGAACGCGTAGTGCAGGGTGACTACAAAGTCAAAATCAAGGACCGGGGCAAAGACAGCTTGGGCAACTTAGCCACCTCGCTTAACCGCATGACCCAAACCCTGGACGAGAACTTTACCATGCTGGAAACCCGCAACAAGGAGCTCGACCAGTTTGCCTACGTGGCCTCCCACGATCTAAAAGCGCCATTGCGCGGCGTGGTAACGGTGGTGAAGTGGATTGAGAGCGAGCTGACCAATGAGCTCAGCGACCAAATGCGGCAATACCTAGACATGATGAAGGGCCGGCTACATCGCCTAGAGGACCTTATCAATGGCCTACTGGCCTACGCCCGCGTGGGCCGCACCGAGCAAAAGCTAGAAGAAGTAAACGTAGGCCAGCTGGTGCGCGAAGTGCAGGAAATGGTAGTACCCGAGAGCTTCCGGGTGGAAACGGCCACTTCTCTGCCTACCCTGGTTACCGACCGCCTGAGCCTGCAGCAGGTATTTACCAACCTCATGGGCAACGCCGCCAAGTACCATCATAAGTCGGAAGGCACTATTACCATAAGCTGCCAAGAACTGAAGAACGACTACGAGTTTACCGTCCGTGACGATGGGCCCGGCATTGCGCCCCAGTTTCACGAGAAAATCTTCCTGATGTTTCAAACCCTGCGCGACCGAAATACGGCCGAAAGCACGGGCATCGGGCTAAGTATCGTCAAGAAAATTCTCGACGAACAAAAAGCCAGTATTCGGGTAGATTCCGCGGAAGGCGAGGGCACGGCCTTTATCTTTACGTGGCCGAAGCAGCCCACACCCGTGGCTCAGCCAGTGCTCTAGCCCGTACTAGCCAGGCCTTACTACTCCCCTATGCGTTCAGTACTGTTAGTCGAAGACGACTTTTTTGATACCATGACGGCCCAGAAAGCTTTCGAGCGTTTCAGCGTGCCGCATAAACTCTACACGGCTTTCAATGGCATTGAGGCCCTGGACCTGCTACTGGGCCGCAACGATGTAGAGCCTATTCGGCCGCTGCCGGAAGTGATTCTGCTGGACCTGAACATGCCCAAAATGAACGGGCACGAGTTTCTGGCCGAGCTACGCAGCATGCCCGAGTTCAGCCAGATTCCGGTGTTCATCACTACTACTTCGGGCATGGACGTTGACCGCCTCAATGCGCAGAATCTGGGCGTGAGCGGCTACATTCTTAAGCCCCTCGATTTTGAGACCAGCTCCAACATGGTAGATAGCATGAACCTGCTGGAGCAACTGCTGAAATAGCCCCAACAAAAGCCTGGTTTCCTACGACCGGCGCGGCTTCCTGCCTACAGGGAGACGCGCCGGTTTTTTGTATCCTCCTGGTTGGCTGGCCTAGGCCTGTAACCTTGGGAGCAGCTTCCGACAGCCCGCCGCTACCGCCCATAATAAGCACCGTATAGAGGGCCTCTAGGCCAGTAGCCACGGCCCCTATGCCATAGCTTGCGGGCGGCGTAAGCAGGGGCTGTATTTTTCCAAGCCGCTCAGTACACTACCCTGATTCCTTACGCGTTATGATGAGGTAGATGAATGCTCCCGCTAGTGTTGGTAGAGGCCGCTTGCAACTTTTAACCGCATGGCACGATCCTGCGACTAGTAGTGTCTCTTCAGTTGAGGTACCTTGCTCCGGCCGTACGTAAAATCTGCGTACATTTTTTAAGTTGCTAACAGCTTGCTCAAGCAGCCTCGGCGGCGTGGCTTGCGAGCAGCGGCGGTGCAGTCTTCACCTAAATTCCACCTCGCTCCTGGCTTTTTTGGTTTCTTGCTACCTTAAGTTCCTATATGCAGCTCCGCTCTCTCCTACTGGCCGTGCTTTGCACGCTCTCTGTTTCGGCTCTGGCCCAAGAGACGCCCCGGCAGCTTAACACGCTACCCGGTGCTCCTACTCCGCCCCCAGCTACCACTCCTATAATTCCCCCTGCTACGTCCTCGCCGGCGGTGTTACCGTCCTCGGCCGTTGCGCCCGCTGACACTGCCCGCCGCGTAGCCACAGAGCAGCGCGCCGTGGCTGCCCCGCCCGCCGTGCCCGATTCTGAGCGCGAGCAACAGCAGCAACGTCGGCAGCAAATGGCTATTCCATCTGCTAACACTACGCGCTACGCCGTGGGCCTGAAAACGGGCCAGGTAGTGCGCGGCTACGATGTAGAAATCAAGCAACCCGTATTTGGGCGTAGCTTCCTGTTAATAGATGGGCAGCAGCGCTTTGAGCTTGATCAGGTGCGCTACTACGAGGATGAAACGGGCTTTTACGTGCGGACCACGCTGCCGGGCCGCTCCAGCCGCGAGTCTACGCTGCGCCGCGACCGGGTAGGCCGCATCAGCTTGTACTCCATCACCAGCACGCAGTACATGAACAACCCCTATGGCGGCCTGGGTGGCTACGGTTTTGGCCGCTATGGCTACGGCGGGTATCCGTATGGGGGCTACCCCTACGGCGGCTACCGCACCGTGAAAACCGACTACTTCAGCAAGGACAATGGCCCCATTGAGAACCTCACCCTCAAAAACCTGCAACTAGCCACCGCCGACAACCCAGGCAGCGTGAAGCTCCTGCAGGACGCCCGCCGCTACCAGACCTACACCACGCTCAGCTACATTGCGGCCGGTGGCCTGATGCTGGCTGGTACGTTCTCCAGCTTCTCGGGTAGCAACGGCTTTGCCGTGTCGCCGCTGGTATACGCCGCTATTCCGCTGGCCATTGTGCCCCTGGTTATTGGGGGTAAGCAGCAGAACAACATCAAGCAGGCTATTTTGCTCTACAACCGCGGGCAGTAATCTTTCGCTTTTCTCCTAGGCCACTTAGCGTGGCCGCAGGAACAGACTACTGGGGTTTCATCCCCCATAAATATAGAAGCAGTAGGCCACGTGGTCTGCTGCTTTTTTTACGGGGTTACTCCTCACTGCTCATTGCACCAGGCTCATAAAAGTCGTTTTGCGCCTGCCGCTTCTGCACTCGCTTGGCTGGCCCTATAGTGCCCACCGCTACGGTTAGGCAACAGAATTTGCGTTTCAACCAAGTGCTGGCACACCGTAGAATTTATTGTCGAGCTTAGGCAACTTACGACGGGAGTTGTCGCCTAATTTTGCAACACTACCGTACAGCCGATATCGGTTTGCTGCTTAACCACCGGTTGTTTGCCCAAATGTCTACTGAGCACTTGTCTTCATCAGCTACTGGGCCCACTCAACCAGCCTCCTCCCTCCTCCACAACCTAGGGATGCTGCCGGAGGTATTTGCAGCCCTGCCCGGCGCCTATCTGCTGCTCACGCCCGACCTGCGCATTGCCGCCGTCAGTGATGCCTACCTAGCCAGTACGTTCATCTCCCGTAGCCAGCTGGTAGGCCACTTCTTGCTTGATGCCTTTGCGGCGGAGCCGGGCACACCTGAGGCCGCTACCATGAGCAACCTGCGTGCTTCTTTGCAGCAAGTAGTAACAACGGGCCAGCCCCAGCAAATGCCCGTGCAGCACTACCGCATTCCAAATCCGGAGGTACCCAATGCGGTTCTGGAACGGTACTGGCAGTCGCTCAACACCCCTGTGTTTGGCCCCGATAAAACGGTTATTGGCTTTGTTCATAGCGTGACCGACGTAACCGCAAGCCATCAGGCGGCGGCCCATTTGGCAGGGGCCCAGGCCCGCGAGCAAGCAGCACTGGCCGTGTTGGAGCGTGAGCGTCTGCAGCTGAAAGCTCTGCTTGAGCAAGCTCCTGTGGCCATTGGGTTGTTTGAAGGGCCTGACTTGCGCATTACTGCCGCCAACCCCTTACTCAGCGCCATGTGGGGGCGCAGCCAAGAGCAGGTCCTGAACCGTCCTTTATTAGAGGCGGTGCCAGAGCTACAGGGGCAAGGCTTTCAGGAGATCATGCAGCAAGTAAGTGAAACCCTTGTGCCCTATGTTGGTAAGGAGGTGCCCGCCCACATGCTCCGCAATGGGCAGTTAATGACCTCCTACTACAACTTCGTGTATCAGCCTTTCTTCGATCAGCAGGGCACTGTGCAAGGAGTACTGGATGTAGCCGTTGAGGTAACTGAGCAGGTACTGAACCGGCAGCGCATAGAAGCCCAGGAGCAGCAAACCAGCTTGCTTAATGAGGAGTTACAAGCCGCCAACGATGAAATTCTGGCTAATAACGTGGAGTTGGAGTACGCCCAGCACCAGCTTCGCCAACTGAATGCCACCCTAGAAGCTCGGGTGCTGGAACGCACGCATCAGCTGGCAAACCAGCAGCTCTTGTTACAGCAGATCATAGGCCAGGTACCTGCGTTGGTAGCCACGCTCCGTGGGCCTGATCATCGCTACTCATTCTTTAATCCTTACTACGACACGTTCACGGCCGGTCGTGTCCGCCTTGGCGCTTCTGTGGCCGAGGTGTTGCCGGAACTTGTAGAGCAGGGGTTCGTTAAGCTGCTTGATCGGGTGTATGCCACGGGCGAGCCGTTTGTGGGTCGTGAAATAGCCATGCTGCTACACAACCCCAACATGGGCCAGGATGAGCAATATTATCTGGACTTCGTTTACCAAGCTTTGCTAGATGGCCAAGGACAAACCCAGGGCATTCTGGTGTTTGCCGTAGACACCACCAAGCAGGTACTGGCGCGCCGCCAAACCGACACCCTGCAGGCCGCCGTACGACGCCAGAAGGAGGAACGCGAAAACGTATTTCAGCTCTTTGAGCAGTCGCCGGCAGTTATCTGCCTGCTGCGGGAGCCCGACCACCGCATCGATTACCTCAACCCTGCCTACCAGGCTTTGTTTCCTGGCCAACAGCTTCGGGGCCGCACGCTGGCCGAGGTGCAGCCTGAGGCCAAGGCGCTGCTGGCCCTATTTGATGGGATATACCAGACTGGCACCATGCAGTTTCAGACGGAAGTGCCCGTCACAATCACGCCCCCTAATGGGCAGGCTACCTCTACGCGCTACTTCGACTTTACGTACCAGGCTTATCTGGAGCAGGGCGGCATTGCAGGGGTTGCCCTCTTTGGCCTTGATGTAACGGAGCAGGTTCTCTCTCGCAGCCGAGTGCAGGAGCTTAACGAGGAGCTAGCGTCTATCAATGAGGAGTTGCGGGCCAGCAATGAGGAGCTGGGCGACACCAACGAACAACTCTCGCGCACCAATGCCGACCTGGACACCTTTGTGTACACGGCCAGCCACGATTTGAAAGTGCCCATCACCAACATTGAAGGCCTGCTTGATGCGCTCAGCCGCGACCTGCGCGGGCACTCCACGGCCGAGTCGGTGCCCCGGATTTTAAGCATGATGAAGGAGTCGGTGACGCGCTTCCAGCAGACCATTGGCCACCTGACCGACATCTCCCGTTTGCAGCAGGAAAGCAGCACAGAAGTAGAAAGCCTGACGCTGGCCGCCACCATCGCCGACGTACAGCTGGACTTAGCGCCGCTGCTGCAGGCAACTGGCGCCCACATCACCGTAAGCATAACCGAAGTGCCTGAGCTCCCACTTTCACCCAAAAATCAGCGCTCAGTGATGTATAACCTGCTCAGCAACGCCCTCAAGTATCGCCACCCCGACCGGGTGCCGATGATTCATATTCACGGGCGCCGGCAGGCCGATGGCGTAGAGCTACAGGTACAAGACAACGGTCTGGGCCTGGAGCACTGGCAGCAGCAACGCCTATTTGGTTTATTTCAGCGGCTACACAGCCACGTTGAGGGGGCAGGCGTAGGCCTGTATATGGTGAAGAAAATTATTGAAAACGCGGGCGGCAACGTACGAGTACTCAGTGACACTAACACGGGCAGCACCTTCACCATCACGCTGCCTCTGGCCCCCGACCGCTCGGCGTTTATCAGCGCCTAACACTCCTCTCTATTGCAAAAGCTCTCCAGCATTTTACTCGTGGATGATGATGCCACGACTAACTACCTCAACGAGTCCCTGCTCCGCTCCCTGAATGTGACGGACAAGTTTATCATCGCCCGCGACGGCCTCGAAGCCTTGTCTTTACTTCAGAGCCAGTGCGTGGCGCCCACTACCTCGTGCCCGGCCCTCATTCTGCTGGATGTGCAAATGCCCGCCATGAATGGCATCGAATTTCTGGAGGCCTACCAGCAGCTGCCTCAGGAGCACCGAGAGGCCATCATCATTGTAGTGCTAACCACGAGCATGCACTCCCGCGACCTGGCCCGGCTTCATGAGCTGCCAATTGCCGGCCTCGCAAGCAAACCCCTAACCGAGGAGAAAATCAATACCATTCTCCAGCTTCATTTTAAGCGTCAGTTGCCGCACTAACGTGTGGCCTAGGCCACTACATGTACTCTTGAGGCCACAGCGCCTTGAGGCTGGCACTTAATGCGCGCTCCGGAGAGTGGCCTAGCTCACGTGTACTGGGCCCTGTGCTATAACCACCGAGGCCAGAGCAGGACTATTTTGGCTTTCCCCAACCTCAACCGCGGCTCTGCGCGTAGGCAAGTTGGTGAAGCCTACCCCACCCTCCGTTGCTGATTTCGATGCCCGCCGCGACCTGGCCCTCTGGACCCATGAGCGGCTCTGTACCCAGTACGGTGCTCCGTTTCGGTTCTTCAGCACCAAAGACCCGCTCAGTGAGCTCATCAGCGCACTGCTTTCTCATCGCACCCGCAACCAAGATTCGCACCAGGCCTACCAGCAGCTGCGGGCCCGGTTTGAGACCTGGGACGCCGTGCGCGATGCTCCCACGGAGGAAGTGCAGGAGGCTATCAAGGCGTGTACCTGGCCCGAGCAAAAAGCGCCCCGCCTGCAACATGTGCTGCGGGAAGTAGGCCACCGCTGCGGCGGCCCCTGCAACCTGGAGTTCTTGGCCGACCTGCCCATTCCCGAAGCGCGGGCCTGGCTGGAGGCGCTACCGGGCGTAGGGCCCAAAACCAGTGCGGCTGTGCTGCTGTTCAGCACCATGCGGCGGCCCGCTATGCCCGTAGATAGTCACCACCACCGCGTGGCTCAGCGCCTGGGCCTCATTGGCCCCAAAGTGGGCGAAGCTGCTGCTCATGCTCAGCTGGAGGCCCTACTCCCACCCGGCTGGGATGCTCAGCAGGTGTATGATCACCACGAGGCCTTTATGTTTCATGGGCAGAAGTGCTGCTACTTCCACACGCCCGCCTGCGGGCGCTGCGTACTGCTGGAGCGCTGCCCCACGGGCCAGGCCCGCACCCACCACAACCCCGTATCAGAACCGTCGTTATTTTGAGTAGTTTGCCGCTCATGGTGACAGCCGCCTGCTGATCTAGCCACTTTCTTCGTCCTTTTCGCTTGTCAATTATGCAACAGACGTATGGCTTACCCGCTCTTCTCTCCATTTTCATTCCTGGCCTAGGCCAGTTGGTGAAAGGTCAGTTTATTAAAGCGTTTCTGATTTGGGCCGTAGGCGGTGTGCTGGGTTTTCTGCTGGCCTGGACGCTGGTGGTGCCTTTCCTGATCTGGGCCTGGAACGTGTACGACGCCTACAACTCTCCCGCCTGATTTTAGTAAGTGCCTGTTCTTCATCTCAAAGCCAAGCCCAACGCCCGCGCCAACCATCTCTCGGTTGCGCCCGATGGCACTGTTACTATCCGCCTGAAAGCGCCCGCGCAGGATGGCAAAGCCAACACCTGTCTTTTGGCGTACCTGGCGGAGGTGTTTGGGGTAGCGAAATCAAGCCTCACTTTGGTTGCAGGCCATACCGCCCCGTTTAAGAAGGTAGAAGTGGAGGGCCTAACAGAAGACGCTTTCCGCGCCACTCTGGAGCAGTTTCGAGAGGCCTAGCTCTCTTCGCAAAACTCCACGCCAGGGGGGCCGTACCTCAGGGGCAAGACCTACTCTTTCTCCCCTCAACTCCCCTCTTTATGAATTTTCCTACCTGGGCCGTGGCCGGCTTTTGGGGCCTGGTATCGGGCTCCGCATTGCTCATTGGCGCGGCTATTGGCTACTTTCTGCAGGTTCCGCAGCGGTTGGTAGCCGCCATTATGGCGTTTGGCAGCGGCGTTCTGATTTCAACTCTTTCCCTGGAACTCATGGAAGAGGCCTACGAGAAAGGCGGCTTCGATGCTACGGCCATCGGGTTTGTGGGCGGTGCCGCCGCGTACACGTTTGCCAACTGGCTGCTGGCCCGCCACGGTGCCAAACACCGCAAACGCTCCGGTGACCAGCAGAAGCAAGAGCGGGCATCGGTTAACTCCGGCCAGAAGGAAGCAACTGATTCGGGCGATGACAACGGTATGGCCCTCGCCATTGGTGCCTTGCTCGATGGCATTCCCGAGAGCATTGTAATTGGCCTGAGCATGTTGGCCGGCGGGGCCGTGAGTATGGTAGCCGTGGTAGCTATTTTCCTATCCAATTTGCCCGAAGGGCTTTCCAGCGCAGCGGGCATGAAAAAGGCAGGCCGTACGCCGCAATATGTACTGCTGCTCTGGGCCGGCATTATGGTTATTTCCGGCCTGTCCTCTTTGCTTGGTTACACCATTTTCAGTGGCTTCTCCGACAATGTGGTAGCTGCCACCATGGCCGTTTCAGCCGGAGCCGTGTTGGCCATGATTGCCGACACCATGATTCCGGAGGCCTTTGATGTGGCCCATAACTTCACTGGCCTTATCACGGTGTTAGGCTTTCTTGTGTCGTTTGTGCTGAGCAAAATGGGCGAATAGACAGTGAGATTGTGCAGTGGTGCCTTTGTGAACTTCCCTCGCGTCGTGCTTCCTCATGATAGTAGGGTATTGAACTCTCCGTTTCACAATTTCCCCACTTCACAATTGCCTCCTTCGTAGCTTGCGGTATCAGATTAGAGCATCCATTATGGCCCTTCCTCCCGATTCCGCAGCTATCCAACCGCTATTAGAAGCCCTAGCTTTTTCACCCGAGAACCTGGCCTTGCGCAAGCACGTGGCCGGTTTGCTGTTGCAAAGCGGCCGCCTGCCCGAAGCCGAAGAATTATACCGGACTGGCCTACGCCAAGCCCCGCAAGATGCTGATCTGCAGCTAGGGTTAGCCGAAACCTATGCGGGTTTGCGCAAAACCTCGGCGGCCTTTGTAGTGGTGGAAGAACTGCTGGAAGCGCAGCCCGAGCACGCCCGCGCCCACCTTCTCCACGCCCGCCTGCTGGCTGATACCGACCAACTAACGGCCGCCATAGAGGCTTATCAAACCGCGTTGGCCTTTAACCCTACCCTGGAAGATGCCGACCTGGCAGCCCGCCTGCGCGGCCGGGCACCAGCCCAGGGCGGCGCGGCCCCCGAGCACCACACCGCGCCCAACGACCTCATTAACGAGCAGACGCTGTTTGGTGGCCTAGAGCGCCCCAGCATCAACTTCTCGGACGTGGGCGGCATGGAAAGTCTGAAGGAAGAAATCCGCCTGAAGATCATCCACCCCATGCAATTCCCGGATTTGTATAAGGCCTACGGCAAAGCCACGGGCGGCGGCCTGCTGCTTTATGGCCCGCCCGGCTGCGGCAAAACCTACCTGGCCCGGGCCACGGCCGGTGAGGTGAAAGCCTCGTTTATTCATGTCGGCATCAACGACATTCTGGATATGTGGCTGGGCAACAGTGAGCGGAACCTGCACCAGATTTTTGAGCAGGCCCGCCTACAGGCGCCGTGTGTGCTGTTTTTTGACGAGGTAGACGCCCTGGCCGCCAACCGCCACGACCTGCGCCAGAGCGCGGGCCGCACCGTTATCAACCAGTTCCTTTCTGAGCTTGATGGGGCCACTCGCTCCAACGAGGGAGTACTCATCATGGCCGCCACCAACGCCCCCTGGCAGCTCGACGGCGCCTTCCGTCGCCCCGGCCGCTTCGACCGGATTCTGCTGGTTACCCCGCCCGACGAGCCCGCCCGTGCCGCCGTGCTGGAGCTGCTGCTGCGCGAGAAGCCCGTAGGCCAGTCTATCAACCTGCCCAAGCTGGCCGCTCAAACCGCCGGCTACTCCGGCGCCGATTTGAAGGCCGTGGTAGACGTAGCCATTGAAAGCTGCCTGCGCGAATCAATGAAGGCCGGCAAACCGCTGCCGCTGGAGCAGCGCACCCTGCAGGATGCTATTGGGAAGGTGCGGCCCAGCACGCGGGAGTGGTTTGCCACGGCCAAAAATTACGCCCTCTACTCCAACGAAGGCGGCCTCTACGACGACATTCTGGTGTACCTCGGCATCAAGAAGCCCTCGGCGTAGGCTTAGTTTAAGTAGCAGCATGAATCACGCTGAAACCGACCAATGGCAGGAAGCGGCGCAGCATTTACTAGCCGTAAATCGGCCAGAGCAGGCTGAACGGCTGGTACGCCAGCACTTGGCTCAGCACCCGCGCCACGCATTTGCGCATGTAGTGCTGGCTCTTACGCTCTTTCGGCAGCAGCGGCTTCTAGAAGCTGACGAAGCGGCCAACAGCGCTATCCGGCTAAACCCGCAGGAAAGCGAGGCCTTCTATATGCTTAGCTTAGTGCAAGCCAACGCCGACAAGGCTGCCCTAGCCGAAACGAATATCCGGGAAGCACTTCGCCTTTCCCCTATCAATAGCAAGTACCTAGGTACTCTGGCCTGGATACTCAACGCTACAACGCGGCCCACCGAAGCAAAAGCGGCGGCTGAAATGGGCCTGCGCTATGACCCCGCGCACGTAGAATGCCTAACGCAGCTTGCACAGGCGCAGGAGTTGCTCCAGCAATGGGACCCTCTGCTCAGTACGTTGCACTACTTGGTGAGCCTGCGGCCTCAATCGTCGGTGGCTCATCAATGGCTAGGCCAGGAGGCGTTACGGCGGGAAGAGTATACCCAGGCTCAAGCACATTATCAGGAGGCATTGCGTCTGGACCCTACCAACTCAAAAGTGCACCAGGGCTTGTCGCAGACCTTGCGCTATCAATCCAAAATAGGCCGCCTAGCCCATGGGCTCAACCGGTACTTAACGTTTGTTTCTGAAGGCACCAAAAACCGAGTACTGCGGGCCTGGGGCCACTTCTTTCTGATTCTGATACCGCTTTCCCTCCTGTGCATTCCGCTTCTCTTGTTCCTGGGGTTTGAGTCCCTGTACTGGCGGTTACATCCAGAGGTGCGGCAATTACGCAATCGGCCAGCTGGAGCCCCCTCTTACCTGCGAGAAACCTTCTACCGATATGGTGCCGTGGTTTCATTCGTGTTTTTGCTGGTGGCGTTTCTACCACCTGTCATCTGGATTATGCTGAAGCTAGGCTTTCCCGACAGTGCTTTGGGGCCTGGCCTGACCGGGGGCCTGACCATATTAGTAATGAGCATTGGTCAAGCCCTGAAAAGTGCAGCGGAAATGCCTTTGCCCGATAAATCACCAGCGGGGTGGTTGCTGCTGGCTACCTTGGTACTGGTAGCCAGCCTGGGCAGCTCACTCTGGTCAGCTCTGTGGCCGTGGGGGCCTCCTGCCGTGCTGGTAAGCAATGGCCTGCTCTTTTACTGTCTGGTCCGGGGCGTACCTTTTACCCAAGCGGGTAGAACACTCCGATAGTATCTTGCCTGCTGCATTCCAAGCCCATCATTTTTTCATGGAACAACCCAACTGGCCCGACCGAATTCTGCTGCTGCTCCGGCAGGGCCGCGCCGCGCAGGCCGAGCAGGAGTTGCACCGCGTGCTGCACGCCGACCCTAACGATGCCCATGCGCATGCCCTGATGGCGCTTGCCTTACTGGAGCAGCACCGCAACGAGGAAGCCCTATTGCACGCCCAAACTTCGGTAGGCCTGGCACCAGAGCACGATTTTGCCTACTACCTCCTGAGCCTGACTCAGCAGCGCCTGCAGAACACTGAGGCTGCCCGTGAGGCTATTGAGCAGGCCCTCTCCCTTGACCCCACCGACCCCAACTACCACCACACGCTGGGCATTCTGCGCTTCACGCAAGGTCAGTGGGGCGCCGCATTGCGCGCCGCCGAAATGGGACTGGCCTACGACCCCGAGCACGTAGACTGCCTGGGCCTGCGGGCGCGCTGCTTAGCCCGCCTGGGCCGTTCTGAAGATGCCGCCAGCTCCTTGTCGCAAGCCCTGCACTACGACCCCGACGATGCCGGCACCCACGCCGATGCTGGCTGGGTAGCGCTGGAAACTGGTAAGCATAAAGAGGCGCTGGAACATTTTCGGAATGCCCTGCGGCTGTCCCCTACTTCGGAGTACGCCCGCAGTGGCCTAGTAGAAGCCCTGAAAGCTCGCTACTGGTTGTATCGGGCCTTCCTGCGGTTTACCGTCTGGAGCGAAAACCTGAATGGCATGGCGCGGCGGGTGCTGTTCATTGGCCTCTACATCTTGGTGCGCTTTGTGCCGCTGCTGCTGCCGCTGTACCTGCCGCTCGTGTTCATGAGCTGGTTTGCCGACCCGCTTTTCAACGGCTTGCTATTGCTAAACCCTTACGGCCGCCATGCCCTCTCAGACGAGCAGCGCCGACAGGCACTGGGTTTTGTGGTAGTGCTGGTAGCGGCAACGGCGGCATTTACTGTTTCCTCCCTGGCCCATCAAGCCTGGCTTGGCGCCATCGGCCTAGGCCTGTTGGCGGCCATTTTCCCGCTAATGGTAACTCTACGCCCGCGCGTGCCCAAACGGACGCAGCGCTGGGCCCTAGCTGCTACCGTGGCGCTGATTCTACTAGGCCTGCTGGGTGGCGGGCTGCAACTAGTTGCCCCCGATTCCCAGGCCCATACCGGTACTATGGGGCTGCTATTTATTATTTGGCTGCTGTTTATCTGGACGACGGCGATGAGCTAACAGCTCACTTAAGCTCACCTCCTTACACACGAAAAGGCCACCGGTTCCCCACCCGGTGGCCTTTTCTTCCCACGCCTAATTTTACTGTAATCAATTCCCTGCCAATGGCCTAGCAGGCGTATAAAAGCTTAATTATGCGTTTTGCGTAACTGGCTCACGGCGATACGTGCGCTCAAATTCTTCGTCGATGTGGTAGGTAGATTCTTCGTGCTGGCTGAGGTCGAGGCCAAGTTCTTCTTCCTGCAGCTTCACGCGCAGCCCGAAGATGCGGTCGGTAATTTTCAGCAGCACCCAAGCCCCAATGAAAGAGTAGGCCACCACAATCACGAGGCCCAGAACATGGTACCCAAACAGGCTGGTCTTGCCGTAGAATAAACCATCCTTGGCGGCGAAAACACCCGTGAGCAGCATACCCACAATGCCCCCGAGGCCGTGGCAAGGAAACACGTCCAGCGTATCGTCGATGGTGGTGCGGCTGTTCTGCCAGTGTACAGCGGCGTGGCTTACCAGGGCACCAATCACCCCAATCAAAATGCTCTGGCCATAATCAACGTAGCCAGCAGCGGGCGTAATGGCTACTAGGCCTACTACCGCACCAGTGCAGGCACCTACAGCCGTAGGCTTACCGCCGCGCACAATCTCCACCAAAATCCAGGCAATGAGGGCGGCACCCGAGGCCAGGTTAGTATTCACGAATGATACAGCGGCCAGTTCGTTAGCCCCTAGCGCCGAGCCGGCGTTGAACCCAAACCAGCCAAACCACAGCAGCCCCGTGCCCAGCATTACGTAGGGCACGTTGGGAGTAGAAAACGAAGTAGGGCGCAGGTTGGCTGAGCGGCGGCCCAGCACCATAGCTCCGGCCAGCGCTGCAACGCCCGCCGAGATATGCACTACCGTGCCACCCGCAAAATCCAACACGCCCCACTTATGCAGGAACCCCTCGGGGTGCCACGTCCAGTGGGCCAGGGGGCAATAAATGAACAGGCTAAACAGCACCATAAACGCCAGATACCCTTTGAAGCGCACGCGCTCGGCGAAAGAGCCTGTGATAAGGGCAGGCGTGATGATGGCAAACTTGAGCTGAAATGCGAAGTAGAGTACAAACGGGATGCTGGCCGCAAAAGCCGGGTTAGGCGCCGTGCCCACGTTGCGCAACATGGCAAACGTGAGGGGGTTACCAATGAGCCCGTGCCAGGAGTCGCCGTAGCAGAGCGAGAAGCCCACGAAGTAGAACAGAACAGAAATCACGCCCAGTGCTACAAAACTCTGCAGCATGGTGCTGATCACGTTTTTGGGGCGCACCATCCCGCCGTAAAAAAACGACAAGCCCGGCGTCATGATCAAGACGAAGGCAGTTGCCGTGAGCATCCAGGCCACATCGGCGGCGTTGAGCGTGCCGGGGGCCGCTGCTGGGTGCGGTACCTGGGCAACCGCAGCCAAAATGGCTAGGCCCAGCAGTGCAATCAGTGCAAACAAACTGAAACTAGGCCGGAGAGCAGGTGCGTCAGACTTCATTTGATTCATTTTTGATATCATCCCCTATTTTCATAGGCAAGATAGATCAAAAACACCTATTTACTTCTTTCACACTCTAAATTTTAGGGTCAGTTCATAAAATATACTATCTAAGTAACATTCTACACTATGTAATTTACACCCTCACTGTTATGAAGAAGTGCCTTAAATATCTGATGCCATCCTTAGCTAAGGGCGGAGCCTGCTATTAAGCAGAATAGCGAGACCTTCCAGCCTTATAGATCCTACGTTATCTGATCAAAAGAATTACTTGGCCAGTCAGTGACCTTAACTCCCCTCAATGCCTCGCTTAGCTGTACCTTACTTACCTGCCCTATACACACCGGACTGGCCTACAACATCTAGTGAGATGCCGTAGGCCAGTCCGTGAATAAGGTAGGTTGTGGAATTGGGGAGCTTTAGTATCGGCCCTCCACGTTGTCGAGGTACTTCTGGCCGGAACCGGTATTGAGTAGCAGGATTTGCTCCTCAGGACGCAGCCAGCCGGTTTCTAGTAGTTGGCGGGCGGCCATCCAGACGGCGGCGCCCTCGGGCGCTACAAACATGCCCTCTAGGCGGGCTAGCTCCCGCATGCCTTCCAGCATCTGCTCGTCGGTGATGGCTACGGCCAGGCCATTTGATTCATCAAGCACCTGCAGCATCAGCGGCTCGCCGAGGGGGCGGGGCACCGCCAGGCCGTTAGCAATGGTGGGCTGGCCTACGTAGCTGTGGCAGTTAGCTTGCCGGCCAGCGCGGGTTTCTACCAACGGGCAGCAGTTAGCCGACTGTACGGCCACCATGCGGGGCAGCTTGGCATCGGCTGGGAGCCAGCCTAAAGCCTGCATTTCGCGCAGGGCTTTCCAGATGCCAATGAGACCGGTGCCACCACCGGCGGGGTAGAGTAGCACGTCGGGCAACGTCCAGTTAAGCTGCTCGGCCAGCTCGTAGCCCATAGTTTTCTTGCCCTCCAGGCGGTAAGGCTCCTTCAGCGTCGATACATCGAGCAAGGAGTTGTCGGCGTTGAGCTCCCGTACGCGGGCGGCGCAGTCGTTGATCAGGCCATGTACAAGGTGCACTTCGGCCCCGTACCAGTAGCACTCCTCTTTAAATGCTTTAGGCGTGTGACTAGGCATAGCCACCACAGCCCGCATACCGGCACGGGCGCAGTAGGCGGCCATGGCCACGCCCGCATTCCCAGCGGTGGGAATGATGCAGCCCGTAACGCCCAGCTCCTTGGCTTTGGAAATGGCCATGCTCAGCCCCCGGGCCTTGAAGGAACCGGTGGGGTTCAGGCCTTCGTCCTTCAGGCGCAAGTCGCGGAGGCCATAGCGGCTACCTAGGCGCTGGAGCTGCAGCATGGGCGTCCAGCCCTCGCCCAGGCTCACGCGGTTGGCATCGTCGAGGAGGGGCAGCAGAGAGTGGTAGCGCCACATGGAGTTTTCTGCCTGGTCGATGCCCGATGCGCGGGTTAGTGGCTCGTGTAGATCGTAACGGGCTACCAGCGGCTGGCCGCAGCACGTGGATACCCGCTGAAGCTGGAAGGCAGAGTAAGGCGTATTACAGGCGGCGCAGTGCAGATCCTGCAGGCGCGTTTGGGTGTCGAGGAGAGTTTGCATAACGGAGAGTTCAACGCAAAACTCCCCGGCTGCTATTTCTAAAACAAACGGCTATTTGGAATAGGCTATTCCTTCCGGGAATAGTAACGGCGAGCAAATTGCACAAAGTCGCGGTAGGGCACATTGTTCTCGGTACCCTTGCGCTGCACGAAATCAAAGTGCCGAACCAGGTTGAGGTCCCGCACCCTTACTTCCATCAGCTCCCCTGTGGCCAGTTCCTTCATCACTGATTGACGCGGCAAAAACGCTAGGCAAGTATCTACCCGCACAAAGTTTTTAAGCGCCTCGGTGCCGCCTAACCGCACTTTTACTGGTAGGTCTGTAGCCTTAATGTGCTTTTCGGCCAGAGCTTCTTCCAGCACCGCCAGCGTGCCGGAGCCGGTTTCGCGCAGGGCCACGGGTACGCGCAGTAAATCCCGCGCCTCTAGCTCCTGCCGATACAGCGGGTTACGCCCCGAGCACACTGCCACTACTTCATCAGTGAGCAGCGGCGTGTAGGTAACATTGCTGACTTTGTGAATTCCCTCAATGATGCCGAGGTCAATCTCATGTTCCAGCAGGGCCTTCAGGATGTTTTCGGAGTTGCGGTTTTTGAGGGTAAGCTGCGTGTTGGGGTACTGGCCTAGGTACGCCGACAGCACCGGCGGAATCACGTACAGCGAGATAGTGGTACTGGCCCCAATGACCATGTGGACCTGGGGCGAGAAGTCGGGGCTGAGCTCCGTGAACTCTTGGTGCAGCTCATGCTGCAGCTGCTTAGCCACCAAGAGCTTGCGGTAGAGCAGCTCGCCGGCTGGCGTAAGTATCACGCTGTTGCCCAGACGCTCAAACAGCCCGGTTTTGTAGTGCTCTTCTAGCGCCTTTACCTGCTTGCTTACCGCCGACTGGCTCAGGAACAGCGTTTGCCCCGCCTTGGTAAAGCTGAGCTGGCGAGCAACTTCCAGGAAGATTTCGTGCGGGTGGGAAAGCATGTTCGTGCGCTGAGTTACCGGGGCAAAGTAAGAAGCAAATCAGCCAATAAGCGTGAGTGCCACTCCAAGCAAGTGGCCTAGACAAGCCTAGGAAAGGCCCACCTCATTAAGCCTATTCCATATTTAACAGTAAGACCATGTGAGTAGAGGTACCATGCTTTACAGCTACTTAGTAACCAAGTTCACCCTTTGTCTCAAGGCTAACCAGGAAGCTGAAAAACATAAGAACACAATATCTTATAAGTCAATATTCTATCCCCCTAAACCCTGATTGTTTTTAGCTCCCATGTTACCAATCAAAAAAATAAATGTGTAAAATTTTGTCATTCACTTAATCATTATTCCAAGAACAATCTGTAGCTTCCATTCTCTATCCTACTGTGGGCTATGAGCTGCGGCGATTATGCTACCTGCCGCGCCTTGCCTACGCAATTATCGGCCGCTCGACGGCGGCCAGTTATGTTCTATTCTTTACCCCATTAGCGTATGGATACCCCCCTGCTTACGCTGGTCGTCATTATTGCCGGCCTGCTGTATCAGAACCTTTCCAAACGAGTCCGGGAGCTGGGTCAGCGCCTGAAGCGCCGCGAGGACGAGCACCAGGAGCTACTGCTGACTGTTGAGCGCTTGCACCAGCAGTTGCTCACGCTTCAATCCGCTCCCCCACGCCCACCTACTCCGCCCCTAGCTACTGCTGCCGCACCTGTAGCAGCGCCAGTTCCTCCAACGGCGGCAGAATGGTACAAGGCCCCGGCGGAGGCCCCAGGCGTAGCCCCGCCCGCACTAGTGGACGTTGCGCCACCCCTTCCGGCCCCCGTGGCACCCGCACCGGCTCCCGCACCGGAACCTTCCGTGGCTAGTACTCCTCCCGCGCCACCCGTTCTGCCTACTCCGCCCGCACCTAAGCCGGCTCCTCCTGTACCGTCCCCTGAGCAACCTGCCTTGAAACCCCAGCCGGCCCCAACTCCGGTGGCTAGGCCAGTACCTGCGCCGGTTCTGCCGCCGCGTCCTGCTCAGCGGCCGGCTCCAACTCCAGTAGCGGCTATGGCACCGGCCGGCCCAACCTGGTGGGACCGCGCTGAACAGATGCTCCTTGATAACTGGACCGGCATCCTTGGTGCCATTATCCTCGTGACGGGCATTGGCTTCCTGGGTATTTACACGGCGCTCCGCGTGAGTGCGCCTATGCGCTTCGGCATGATTACGGCCTTTGCCGGCGTGCTGCTAGGCCTCCATTACTACTTGCGCCCTAAGCCATTTGCGGCGCAGCTGCACGTGTGGCTGCAAAGTAGCGCGGCGGCCGTTTTCCTCTTTGCCTGCGTGGGTGCTGTGAGCGTACCAGGGCTGCAGTGGGCGGGTCCTCCGCTAAGTTATCTGCTGCTATTGGCGGGCGTGGCTGCCAATCTGTGGTTGGCCTGGGATGCCAGTCGCGAATCAGTGGCCACCTTGCACGGGGTGCTTAGCCTAGTGGCGCTAGCAGTACTGCCGCACACGCTGCTTACCCTGGCCGCCGCGGCGGGGGTTACGGCGTTCAGCATCGGGATTACCTACCGCCAACGCTGGAAATACCAGCTCTTGCTCAGCATTGTTAGCTTCTTCGTATTTCATCAGTACTGGCATCACGCTGTGCCTAGTGCCGCCGGCTCAACCAGATTAGTTGCCATGGCGCTAGTGCTGCTGGTGGGGGTAGCGGCGGCCGTGGTGCAGTACCGGAAGGTATACGCCCACGCCCGGTTTGATGCGCTTCTATTCTCCGCTCACGTGCTCAACTGGACGTGCCTCGGCATCAACCTGTACCAGTACAGCACGGGCTCGCCCTGGAAAACGGTGCCGCTAGGCCTGGGTGCCGTGCTCACCTTCTGGGTGGCGCGCCAGGCCCGGCAACTGCAGATCCACTGGCTGTTCCGTACCGATAGTATCATCTCCCTGATGCTGGCGCTGTTCACAGCTTTCTCCCTGCAGGGTTGGCATGCTTCGGGCACCCTCATTCTGCTCTTTATGCTGCTGGAAACCTTGCTGGTGGCATTTGTCATGGCCCGAGAGCGGGAGATGATGGTGTTCAATGTGGCCTCGGTGGGTGCTTTGCTGGCTTCTGGGGCACTGCTGGTGCTCAATATCAGCCTGATTGGCTCCTACTCAGCCGTTGAGCTGTATCGTAATGCCCTGCTGCTACTGCTCTCGGGCTTGCTAGGCGCAGGCTACTACCAGCTAGTGCGGCGGCAGCCCCTGTTTGAGCAGGAAACCGGCACCAATGGCCAGGAGCTATACCGTGGTTTTGGGGGCCTGGTGGGCGCTTTGTATATGGGAGCGGCAGCCTTGCTGTTGCGGGCCCTCTTTGGCCTGCCCCACCCCGCAGTAGTCACGCTGTTGAGCAGTGCCGCGCTGGCGGCCGGTACCTTGTTTGGAGTGGCGTGGTGGCTACGCACTTCGCGCGGCTGGTTCAGCACCATGCACCTACTGGCGGGTCAGACTCTGCTAACGGTAGCATTGGTTGGGCTACATAAGGCGGGCCTCGGGTGGCCGGCTACTACTGCCTTGCTCTACTTGGAAACCCTCCTGCTGGCGGGCCGCCTAGGCCAGGTACGGGAGCGGTCAGCCTACTATATTCTGCTAATTTTCACGCTCCTGAGTGGCAGCTGGTTTATGTTGTCTACCCTGCAGCAGTTTGGCCTGGTGCCCGCGCAAGAGCTGCACACCCGGATGCTCCTGTTATTGATGACTGGCCTAGCCAGCTCGGTGCTGCTTACCCTGCCAGCTCGCCTCCCTAGGTTTACGCAACTGCTGACGCCGGCTTCCCAGCCCCTGTACGTGGGGCTGCAGGTGCTCACGGTGCTCTTTTATCTTACGGGTACTGGCCTGCTCCTGCAAGGCTTGTTCGGGCTAGGCCATTCCTCGGTAGCACCGCTGCTGGGCGGCGCCGTTGGGGCCGCGGGCTTGCTCTTTGGGGTAAGCGTGTGGCTGCGTGGCAATACCGGTTGGTTCCGGCCGGCTCACCTGCTGCTGGGTCAACTGGTGCTGATGGTAGCTGTGCTGGGCTTGCATGAGCTAGGCCTCTCGTGGCCCGCCACCAGCACGCTACTGTACAGTGAAGTCCTGGGTATGACGCTAATACTCGCCTGGCGGGCAGAGTGGCTGGTTTACCGCGTGCTGCTCTACGTGGCCCTGGTGCTGGCGGCGGCACTGCCCCTGCTCGTGTATCGCCCTGGCCTACTACCCAATTCTCAACGGGCCGGGCTGCTGGTAGTGGCGGCACTGGCTTCCCTGGGAACCCAACTGCTGCTCACCCGGCGGGGCGCCCCGGTGCATGACCTGGTCCCGCTTTCCTATAACACTCTCTACCGCCTCCGGCTGTTGAGCCTGCTGCCTGGGGTGCAGCTGCTGGCCGCGGGCAGCTTGGTGTACCTGCACACTTGGGCTAGCTGGGCGGCGGCCGGACTAGGCGTGGCCTTGCTCCTGACTCGCCGTTTCGGAAAGGTGCCGGGCTTGTGGCTAGGCCTGGTGGTGGCCACCGTTGGTTATCAGGCCCTGCAATGGAGCCAGGTGCTGCCGGTTGGCCCTAACTTCAGCCCTGGGCCGGTGCTTGGGTATCTGCTCCCCATGCTGGCTGTGCCGGTCGCTGGCCTAGCCTGTTCGTGGTGGGAAGGCAAGCAACAACACGTGCGCTGGCCTTGGCTTTACCTGGGTGGCTTGCAGCTACTGGTGGCTACGTGGGCTGCCCTAGTACCCCGCACTGAAGCCTTGCCCATTCTGGCCTGGACTCTGCTGGCCGCCGTCACGGCACTAGCGGCGCAGCTAATTCGGCGCCGTTTTGCCTCCAGTGATGCCCTCACCCGCGCCGGCTCCCCCGACCGTTTCCTGCTGCATATCACGTATGCGTTGCTGGTGGTAGCCTTCCTAGGCCACTTCGGACAGTTGGTTTCCCACTCCCCTGATGTGTTGCTGGGCTGGCCAGTGCGGCGCCTCACCGCCGGGGCGTTGCTGATAGTGCTAGCAGGCTGGGCCTGGCAACGCCCACCCGCCACGGCTCCGGTGTATACCTCATGGCGCTATCTGCACCCGCTACTGCCGGAAGCGGTACTGTTGTTCGGCAGCTTTACGGTGTGGCATGAACTGAAGCTGGAGTGGCACTCCGCGCTTTGGATTGCGGCAGCTTTTACCCTCACCCTGGGTGGGCAGTACCTGCCCTTGCGGCTGCGGCGCGTGCGGGTGTACGGGCTGCTGTACTTTGGAGCGGCGGTAGTGTGGAGCAGCTACGTAGCCCTGACGATGTTGGCCCCGGGTCAGTTATTCACGCTGGCGGGCCTCACCACCATGGCCACCACGGTAGGCCTGTTCGCCTACACCGCCGTGGCGCTACAGCACTTCCCGAGTACTACCACAGCCACCTGGCCACGCCTGCTGGCCCCGCTGGCTGCCCTGGGTCGGCTACCGGTTTCAGTGCTGATACCACTGCTGCTCTACCCTGCCTTCGGGGTGCTCACGCTACTGTTGCTGCAGTCCTTCGATAACTCCATCCTCACGGTGCTGCTTATGCTAGAAGTGCTGGCGGCGTTTATCAGCAGCCTGCTGTTGCGGCGCCAGGATTTGCGCTACCTCTCGCTGGCGGGCACCGCGCTGTGCTTCGGCCGCCTGCTGCTCTACGACCTCAGCCAACACGGTACCATCACGCGGGCCATTGTGTTTATTCTGATGGGCGTGCTGCTGCTGGGGATGAACGCGCTCTACGCCCGCTTCAAGGGCCGATTCTCCCTGCCAGATGTTGAGGCTCCCGCCGAGCCGGATATCTCGGAAGAAAACGTAGCCGATTCTATAAGCTAAGCAAGAATCGGGGCTGGAGTGAGTGGCACCGCCTGCTTATTCCAGCCCCGATTTTTTGTAGCGCCTTATGCTACTCCATACTTCATCACAGGCCCAGAATAGCGGCGTAGGTACCGTTCACTACTTCCGCCATGCGCTTGAAATCGAGTGTTTCGATGGTATCGGAGGGTTGGTGGTAATTGGGGTTGCGCAGGAAAGAGGTGTCGTTGATCATGAGGGCCTCGTAGCCGTACTTCCAGTAGTTGCGGTGGTCGGAGAGGCCCGCGAGGCCCATTTCGGCGGGCAGGTTGATACGCTGCACATCTACTTTAGCCTTGGTCTGCATGAGGGCCTGCACGCGCTCAGTAAACTCCTCCTGGCCGGTGCGGCCCACCACCGTGATGAAGTTGCCGGTGTTGGGGTACAGCGCCGCCAGTTGCTCATTGGGGAAGCGCTGAGAGCCGGGCTCATCCTTAAAGTAGCCAATCATCTCGTAGCACAGCATGGCGCGCACGGTCACGCCCGCATCGTGCAGAGATTTGGCGTGCACGGCGCTGCCCATGTACTGGGTGGCGAAGTAGGGCGGCTCCTCGTTGGGGTAGGCCACCAGCTCTACCCGATACTTCAGATTAGAACCGTAGATGTGTAGTAGGCGCGCGGTTTCTAGCAGGCCCGCCACGGCGCTGGCGTTATCGTCGGCGCCGGGCTGCTCGCCGCACACATCGTAATGGGCGCCCACTACCAGGCGGGGCGCATCGCGGGAGCCGAAGGCTAGAATGATGTTGCGGTACTGCCGTCCATCGGCCTTAAACGTTTGCTCCTCCACCCCGCCATCTTCTACTTCCAGCTTCTCAAATTCCGTTTTTATGTAGTCGGCGGCCTCGTTCAGCGACCGTAGATTACGGTAGTGGCGGGCAGGTTTGAGAGAAGTCAGGAACTTCACATCAGCATAGAGTCGGTTTTGATCGGCACCCATAGTGGTATCAGATTGGGAAGGAAGAGCCATGGCTTGCGGGCTGCGCCGCGAGTTGGAATGCTCGCAGGCAGTAAGACTGAGCAGCGCTATCAGCAGCCTGCCCCCATGACTTCGGAGATGATGCATACTTAGTAAACGAGCCGCGGGCCGATATGGTCAACCAATTCTCTCTCCCTACCTTACGGCCCAGAACCTATTGATCAGCTATGGCGCTTCCTTACCACCGGATCATTGTCAAAATCGGTTCCAACGTCCTGACCCAGGCCAACGGCCTGCCCGACCACGCCCGCATAGGCCACTTAGTAGAGCAGATTGCCGGCCTGAAAAAGCAGGGCAAGGAAGTGATTGTGGTGTCGTCGGGGGCAGTGGCCTCGGGCCGCAGCTTGGTACAGGTGCCGGAAAAGGCCGATGCCGTGACGAGCCGGCAGGTGCTGGCCGCCGTAGGCCAGGTGAAGCTGCTGGCTACCTACGCCGAGCTGCTAGGCCACCACGAGCTGCTCTGCGCCCAGGTGCTAGTAACCAAGGAAGATTTCCGCGACCGGCAGCATTACCTGAACATGCAGAACTGCTTCCGGGCCCTGCTCCAGAACAGCATCATTCCCATTGTAAATGAGAACGATGTGATTTCCGTCACGGAGCTGATGTTCACAGACAACGATGAGCTGGCCGCCCTGGTAGCAACTATGCTCAATGCCGATGCCCTGCTGATTCTGAGCAACGTGGACGGCATTTTCAACGGCAACCCCCAGGACCCAGCCGCCGAGCTGATTCCGGAAATTGAGCCTACTACCACCAGCTTCTCGTCGTTCGTGACCACCCAACGCTCGCAGTTCGGGCGCGGCGGCATGATTACCAAGTGCCACATGGCCCATAAAGTGGCGCAGCTGGGCATTGCAGTACACATTGCCAACGGCAAGACCGAGAACATCCTGCCCCGCCTGCTCAATCAGGAAGTGGTGAACACCCGCTTCCTACCCAGCAAAACGGCCTCCAGCAAGAAGAAATGGATTGCCCACTCCGACTTGGCCGCGAAAGGCGCCGTGCAGATCAATGCCGGGGCCAAAGCGGCCCTCACGGAGCCGCATAAAGCTACCAGCCTGCTGCCCGTCGGCATTCTGGGCATCATGGGCACTTTCCAGAAGGGCGACATCATCCGGATTCTGGATGAAACCAGCAAACCCATTGGCCTAGGCATGGCCGAATACAGCTCCGACAAAGCACTCGAACGGCTAGGCCACCAAAACCAGAAACCCCTAGTACATTATGACTATCTGTTTCTGTCGGCAGAAATCAGCTAATTTTTCCGCTAGCTGACTATTGAAACGCACCCGCACCCATCATTCATGTCGAGCTTGTCGAGACATCTCGCGTGCTGATGTTGTATTGTCAACCATACTAGCACGTCATTTTGAGCTTGCGAAGGATCTACTCACGTCAGCCCGAGGTGCTAGGCCAGTCGTTCTATCGTGAGAAGATCCTTCCTTCGTCAGGATGACGAGTGGGTGTAGTAATTACTGAGGGATACCTTCAACAAGCCTAACACTACTGTCAATAACATAACACCCAAAAGTTCAGTACAAGCCGCCAAGTATTCGTCCGCACTCGCTATACAACCATGTCGCTTCAAGATACTTTCCGGGCAACACAAGTAGCCAGCCGCACCCTAGGCCAGGTTCCCGCCGCAGCCATTCAAGCAGTGCTGCTAGACCTGGCCACGGCCGCCGTAGCTGAAACCCCTTTTCTGCTCGCAGAAAATGAGAAGGACCTGGCGCGCATGGCGCCGGATGATCCGAAATACGACCGCCTGAAGCTAACGGAAGCCCGCATAGCTGCTATTGCCGAGGACATCTGCAACGTGGCCTTCCTCCCTTCGCCGCTAGGCCAGGTACTGCAGCAACGGACGCTGCCCAATGCCCTGCACCTGTCTAAAATCAGGGTACCATTGGGCGTGGTGGGTGTTATTTACGAAGCCCGCCCCAACGTGACCTTCGATGTGGCGGCGCTCTGCCTAAAGACTGGCAACGCCTGCCTGCTTAAAGGCGGCTCTGACGCCGCTCACTCCAATCAGGCCATCAGCACGGTAATTCAGCGGGTGCTAGGCCAGCATGGCCTTGACGCCAACAGCGTCACGCTACTCCCCCCCGACCGCCAGGCCACGGAAGCCTTGCTGCAGGCTATCGGCTATGTAGATGTATTGATTCCGCGCGGCAGCCAGCAGCTCATCGACTACGTGCGCCAAAACGCCAAAGTGCCCGTCATCGAAACCGGTGCCGGCATCGTGCACACCTACTTCGACGAAACCGCTGACTTGGTGAAGGGGCAAGCCATTATTCACAACGCCAAAACCCGCCGCGTCAGCGTCTGCAATGCCCTCGACTGCCTGCTAATACACGAGGCTCGTTTATCTGATCTGCCCTCACTGCTGGCCCCACTAGGCCAGTCGGGCGTGCTGCTTTATGCTGATACCCAAGCCCATCAAGCCCTAAACAGCGCTTATCCCACCGAGCTACTGCAACCCGCCATGGAAGAGCACTTCGGCACCGAATTTCTCTCCCTGAAGCTGGCCGTTAAGACCGTAACAGGCCTAGACGAGGCCCTAAGCCACATTGCCGCCCACAGTTCCAAGCACAGCGAGGCCATCATCTCGGAAGATACCGCCCACATCGAGCAGTTTCTGAACCAAGTAGATGCGGCGGCCGTGTACGCCAACGCCTCCACCGCCTTCACTGACGGCGCCCAGTTCGGCCTCGGCGCCGAAATTGGCATTAGCACCCAGAAGCTCCACGCCCGCGGCCCCATGGGCTTAGAGGAACTCACCAGCTACAAGTGGCAGGTAAGAGGTGATGGGCAGGTGCGTAAAAGCTAAAATTTATAACTAGGCTCCCCTCCTCAGATGAGGAGGGGTTGGGGGTGGTTGATGTGGCCTAGAACTGATTTTAAAACTAGAGCTAGTTATCGTTCAACGACTGTTCAACCACCCCCAGCCCCTCCTCATCTGAGGAGGGGAGCTTAGTTTAGCCTTAGCTTTCAATACCCTCTACTCTACCAATTCTTGCAGCAGCTCATGCCCTTCCGGCCACAGCCCGAGGCTGGATGCGGAGTTGATGTGGCCTAGCGCACCTACGTTCACAAACCGACTTCCCCACACCTCGGCAAGGTGCTGCGCCCGCTCCAGCGTTATGTACTCATCGTTGGTGCTAGCTACCACAATGCTTGGAAACGGCAGGCGCGTCAGCGGGATAAGTGCAAAATTCATTACCTCTGGGGGCATATCAGCGCGGTCTACATCGGCAGTAGCAACCAGCAGGGCACCTTTGATGCGGTGCCGCGTAGTGCTGGCCCAATGCGCGATAGTAACGCAGCCTAAGCTGTGGCCAACCAGCACCACGTCGGGTCCAGCCGTAGCCACAACGTCTTCTAAGTTCTGCACCCAATCCGCGAGTACTGGCTGGTCCCAATTTCCTTGCTGCACGCGCGAGTAGCCGTAGTGCTGCTCCCAGTAAGTTTGCCAGTGTTCTGGACCAGAATTGCCCAAGCCGGGCACGATAAGGATATTGGGTTGCTGCATGGGCACGAAAGTAACAGGCGCGTTGCGAGGTTTACACACATGGCCTACTTCTGGTGCATGCATTGCCAAAGTATAATGTGTACAACGGTGTTTTTAAGGGTATATACTTAAATTGATAAAGCCAATTAAAAGACATGTATTTCCTGTAATTCAAGGGAAACAGAGGTTGGCATATATAACACGTTGAACGTAGCCGTTACGTCACTCCATTTTCCGTTCAGAGGCAGACTAAACCATATTTCTGCAACTATTAATACGTTTTCAACTTTGTGCTTTCGAGGCATGTGGAAGTCTATTTCCGCATAAGGATTATTACCATCTGTCACAGCTTCTTCCATCGAAGTGACCTTGTAGACTTCTGAGTCAGCTTCGTATTCCGGAAATCCATATCCATAAATAACATCTCTCATTAGTTCAGGTGTCCATTCATAATAAGGATCCTGAAATGTGTACTGGAAGGCCTCCTCGTACCTCTCCAGCTCTAGCAGCTTCACCCATATGCGAACTGCTTCTAATATATCTTCATCTGAAGCATCTAAGGGCAATGCGACGGGCATATTTCAAATCCTAACTATTGAAGTTTTAGCCAATTTACCAGGAAGTAAACCACATTATACATTCGCGTTTTTATATACCTTCCAGCGTCTATTTAAGCTCCTCCCTATCCATGCTATTCCGCTCCGTTTCTCGCCTGCCGCTGCTGGTGCTGCTGGCTTTGCTATGTGCCTGCTCTAAGTCGGGCTCCGATGCTGGTCAGGACCCTAACGGCGAGGAAATTGACCCGTACCAGAACTTGGTGTTTCAGTTTGCCGATGCCGTGGCTAGCCCCGAGCAGCAGGACCGTTGGGATACCGTGCAGGTAGTGAAGTTTGAGCCGGCCATGCGCGGCAAGTTCAAGTGGACTTCGGACAGAGAGTTGATTTTCTCGCCTACCACGCCCTTTAAGCCCAGCACCGCCTTCACTGCAACCCTGCGCAAAGAAGCCCTGCCGGAAGGCAAACACAACGTAGAGCTACCTGAGAATCGTCAGAAGTTTCACACCCCCTACTTACAACTGCAGGAACCCCAGGCGTTCTGGGGCCGCTCGGAGCGGGCCGCCGGCACGGCCGAAATGCGCGTGGAGCTTCCCTTCAACTACAGCGTAAAGCCCGCCGATGTGAAGCCCCTGCTGCGCGTGACCCAGGACGGGCAGCCCGTGGCCTTCGAGGTGAGTGGGGAGCCGGGCCAAGTGGTGCGCGTGAGCCTCAACCAGCAGGTGCGCCCCGGCTCGCCCCTTACCGTGGCCCTAGGCCAGGGTCTGCGGGCCCAGGGCAGCGACCAGGCCTCTACTGCCGACTA
This sequence comes from Hymenobacter wooponensis, assembly GCF_004745865.1. Classification (GTDB taxonomy): domain Bacteria; phylum Bacteroidota; class Bacteroidia; order Cytophagales; family Hymenobacteraceae; genus Hymenobacter; species Hymenobacter wooponensis. Next base: position 1,181,995 of record NZ_SRKZ01000001.1, read on the forward strand.
CGAAAAGCAGGTGCAGGTACCCGACCCGGAGGAACTGGAAATACGCGCCATCACCGGTACCCTGCAAGCGGCCGACCCGGTTATCACCATCCTGACCAGTCAGCCGGTCACCACGGGCGATTTGCATAATGCCCTGTCGGTGTCGCCGCAGGTTGCCTACGAGGTGGAAGAGCTGGAAAATGGCTTCCGGCTTAAGGGTGGCTTTGAGGTGGGCAAAAGCTACCAGTTGAGCTTGCGGCAGGGGTTGCGGGGTGGCCTAGGTGGGCACCTCAGCGAGGACTTTACTCAGACGGTGAGCTTCTCCGATGAGCGCCCAACCATCAGCTTTGCCAGCGCCGAGAAGGCCATGTACCTTGATGCACTAGGTTCGCGCAACCTGGGTGTGCGCATCAATGAGGTGGATAAGGTGAAGGTGACCATTGCTAAAGTGTACGCCAACAATATTCAGCAGCTGTTGCGCAGCGGCACCCAGTACGGCTACCCCGGCTACGACGGGGAAGAATCGGAGGGTGAGGAAGAGGAAAGTGAGGAAGGCGGGTACGTGGACCGCTCCTACCAGTACTACGATGTGGAAAACCTGGGCAATGTGCTTACGGAGCGCACCTACACCGTGTCGGGGCTGCCGAAGGCGCAGGGGCTGCGGTTGCTGAACCTGAACCTCAAGGACCTGGAGTTTTCGGGCGGGCTGAAGGGCCTTTACATCATTAAGGTGCAGGATACCGAGCGCCAGTGGCTGCAGGTGAGCAAGCTTGTGGCCGTGTCAGATATTGGCCTGATTGTGAAGCAGGGCAAGGCTGGCAGCACGCTGGTGTTTGCTAACTCCATCCGCAACGCCAAGGCGCTGAGCGGCGTGGAAATGCGCTTTATCAGCACCAACAACCAGGTGATGGGCACTGGCCTGACGAACGGCGACGGGGTAGCAAAATTCGACAGCACCGCCCAAAATAGCCGCTTTAAGCTGGGCATGGTGATGGCCCAGCAAGGCAACGACTTCACCTTCCTCGATCTGAGCCGCAGCCGCGTCGAAACCTCCCGCTTCGAGGTAGGTGGCCTACAAAGCAACGCCGCCTGCTACCAGGCCTTCCTTTACGGCGACCGGGACTTGTACCGCCCCGGTGACACCATTCAGACCAACACCGTCATCCGCACCGAGGATTGGCAGGCGCCGCCCAAGGGCCTGCCGGTAAAAATCCGCCTGCTGCTGCCCACCGGCAAGGAGTACGCCAGCCTGCAGAAAACCCTGAACGCGGCCGGCTCCTTCGAGGCGCGCTTCCTGCTGCCTCCCGCCGTCATGACCGGCCTCTACACCCTGGAAGTGCTGACGGGCAACGACGTGTTGTTGGCCTCCCGCCAGATTTCGGTAGAGGAGTTTATTCCGGACCGCATGAAGGTGACAGTGAAAGCCTCTAGGCCTGTCGTGAAACCCGGACAGGCTATTTCGGCGCTGATTACAGCTCAGAACCTATTTGGCCCACCCGCCGCTGACCGCAAGTTTGAAGTAGAGTTTTCCTTGAAGGAAAAACCCTTTACCCCGAAGAATTACACCGACTACACCTTTGCCATCAACAGCGGCGAGCGGCAGCGGGGCAGCTACGGCGACCAGGTTTCCACGCCGATATCCGACCGGTTCGAGAAGACCACCCGCGAAGGCACTACCGACGCCGCCGGCCGCGGCACCGCCACCTACGAGGTGCCCGATTATTCTGACCTCGGCATTCTGGAAGGAGCAGCCTTCACGACGGTATTCGATGAAACCGGCCGCCCCGTAAACCGCCTAGCTACCTTTGAGGTGCAGACCCAGCCGGTGCTGTTTGGGGTGAAGAATATGGATGAGCTGGTGCAGACCCGTCAGGCCCTGCCGGTGCGGCTGGTGGCCCTCACTCCAGCCGGCACGCCGACCTCGGCCCAGGCCACGGTGCGCGTAGTGCGCCTGCTCTGGGAAACCGTGATTGAGCGTCAGGGCGGCCGCTACATCTACAACTCGCAGAAGCGCGAGCAGGTGGTGCTGAGCCGCACCGTGACGGTAGCCAGCGGCGGCTCCGATGCCGGCCTGGGTTTCACGCCCACTTATTCGGGTGAGTACGAAATCCGGGTTTCTAGGCCAGGGGCCGTGACTTACGTGGCTCAGCGCGTGTACGCTTACGGCTACGGCGACACCCAGAGCAACTCCTTCGAGGTGAACAACGAAGGCGAGGTGACAATTGAGGCCGATAAGGCCAAGTACGAGCCCGGCGAAACTGCCAACCTCCTGCTGAAAACGCCCTTCCCCGGCCGCGTGCTCGTGACGGTGGAGCGCAACCGCGTGCTGGACCACTTTTACGTGAACACCGACGAGAAATCGGCCCGCGTGAGCATTCCCATTCGCACCGGTCACGTGCCCAACGTGTACGTGACGGCCACCGCCATCCGCGAAATCAGGGACAACCGACTACCTCTCACAGTAGCTCGCGGCTTCGTGCCGCTGACAGTAGAGAAGCCCGGCGCCAAGCTGCAAGTGGCTATTAAAGCGCCTGCGCAAAGTCGTTCCCAAACCGCCCAAACCATTGAAGTAACCACCGCCCCCGGTGCCCAGGTAACGCTGGCTATGGTGGACGAGGGCATTCTGCAGATGAAGGACTACCGTACGCCTGACCCCTATGGCTACTTCTACCAGAAGCGCGCCCTAGAAGTACAGGCCTACGACGTGTATCCCTTCCTACTGCCCGAACCCGGGACCAGTAGCACGGGCGGCGACGGCTACGACCTCTCGCGCCGCACCACGCCCGTGCCCAACCGCCGCGTGAAGCTGCTCGCCAAATGGAGCGGTGTACTCACCGCCGATGCCAGCGGTAAGGCTCGCTACAAGCTGCAAGTGCCTCAGTTCAGCGGGGCCGTGCGCGTCATGGCAGTGGCCTACAAGAACGACGCCTTCGGTTCCGCCGAACACGCCATGCGCGTCGCCGACCCGGTTGTCATCAGCACCGCCCTCCCCCGCTTCCTCAGCCCCGGCGACACGATTGACGTGCCCGTAACCTTGACGAATACGACGGGTAAACCGATGTTCGTCACGGTTACTACGTCTTCGAACGGCCCACTAAAAAGTTATTTCGGTGCCTCAAACAAAGGCTTTATTAATGGGCCTAGAGATTTAAAAGGTACGATTCCCGGTGAGCAAACCACTTTTGGCTTAGCACCAAACAGTGAGCATCGGCTAACATTCCACGCTCTGGCTCAACACTCTATTGGAACTTCGAATTTCATAGTAACAGCAGTTCATCAAGATGGGCACGGTAAGACAATTGAGAAATTCACCGAAACCATTGAGCTACCTATCCGTCCTGCTTCGCCGCTGCAGAAGCGCACGGGGTCGGGCGTGGTGGCGGGTGGCGCGGCCCAGCAGCTGAACCTGCGGACCGACTTCCTGCCTTCGTCGCTGCGGAGCCAGTTGGTGGTGAGCCGCTCGCCCATGACGGAGTTTGCCAAGGACCTGCGCTACCTGCTACAGTACCCCTACGGCTGCCTGGAGCAAACCGTGTCGGCCGCTTTCCCGCAGCTGTACTACGGTGACTTAACCGCTACGCTAGGCCAGAAAACGGGCAAACCTGGCAAGGCCGGCCTGTTCAACCCCAACTACCACGTGCAGGAAGCCATTCGGAAGGTGGAAGCCCAGCAGATGTACAACGGCTCCCTCAGCTACTGGCCCGGCGGCGACTACGACAACTGGTGGGCCACCACCTACGCCGCTCACTTCCTGCTGGAAGCCCAGCAAGCCGGCTTCGACGTCAACAAGAACGTGCTCGACCGAGTATTGCGCTACCTGCAAGTCCGCGTGCGCAAGCGCGAAACCGACACCTACAACATCATCCAGACCGGTGGTGTAATTCAACCCGTAACGCTGGCCAAGAAGGAAGTGGCCTACTCCCTCTACGTGCTGGCCCTGGCCGGCCGCCCCGATGCCGTGGGCCTCAATTACTATAAAGCCAACCGCCCCCAGCTGGCCGAAGATTCGCGCTACCTGCTGGCGGCGGCCTTCGCCCTGAGCGGCAACCAGCGCGGCTACCAGAGTACGGTATCCACCCGCTTCGGGGCCGCGCCCAGCATCGCCGGCCGCCAGCTAGATGGGGCCTTCTCCTCCCCCATCCGCGACGAAGCCCTGGTGCTCAACGCCCTGCTCGCCGCCGACCCTGCTAACCCGCAGGTAAACATCCTGGCCCGCCAGCTCAGCCGCCAGGTAAAGCAGGCCGGCTGGCTCAATACCCAGGAACGGTCATTTGCGCTGCTGGCCCTGGGTAAGCTGGCGAAGAAAAATGCCGGCAGCACGGTAGTAGCTAGCCTGCTGGCTGATGGCAAGGCTATCGGCAACTTCTCGGGCAAAGACCTAACGGTAAGCAACGTGGCCAACCGCCAGCTGCAGTTGCGCACCAGCGGCAAAGGCAGCCTCTACTACTTCTGGGAAACCGAGGGTATTTCGCCCACCGGCCAGGTGCGTGAGGAAGACGCCTACCTGCAAGTGCGCCGCCAGTTCCTGGACCGCAACGGCAATCTGGTTGGTTCTACCTCATTCAAGCAAAATGACCTGGTAGTTGTCAAAATCACCATCCAATCAGCCGAGTCAGCCGGAGAAGTCAAGAACGTAGCTATTACTGACCTACTGCCCGCCGGCCTGGAAATTGAGAACCCACGCATCGGGGCCGTCCGGGACCTGACCTGGGCCAAGGACGCCGCCCAACCCGATTACCTCGACGTGCGCGACGACCGGATCAACCTGTTCACCACCGTCACCACCGAGCCTAAATCGTTCTACTACCTCTGCCGCGCCGTCAGCAAAGGCACCTTCAAGCTAGGCCCCGTCAGCGCCGACGCCATGTACAACGCGGAGTACCACAGCTACGCCGGCAGCGGCGTGGTGCGGGTGCGGTAAACCTTCTTAATTTATTTGTATGCTATTGGCAATGCTCTGGCAAACCGTCCTATTCTACACAGTCTTGCTGCTATGCGTGGGTCTACTAGGCCTGCTTGTTTTCAGAGCAGCAACTTACCTGGTTGCTCGTTTCTGGCCATCAATGCAGCGGCCGACTAGGATAGCTCTTCCAGCAGCTATTCTTATTACTCCGCTGCTTTGCGTGGCAATTCCCAATTTATTTCTTGCGCTCTATCTGTACTACCCACATCGGGATTTCAACAAAGCAGATTGGGCTACTAACTTGCCTAAACGGCATGAACTAGTAGACGATTTAGTGGCTTCTCACAAGCTGGTTGGTCTTACCGAACAACAAGTGGTTGAATTGTTGGGAGCACCTAATACAGAATCTAAATGTGATGCTACTTGGGAGTATTATTTAGGCATGACACCCAAACTCATTCCTATTGATGGTGACGCGCTGTCGTTGCAATTCAGTAATGGGAAAGTGGTTCGTTATTGGATTCACGAAATGTAAGTCCCAGATAGCGACACTAGGCCTAGCGAGTTAGCTCAACCGCAGCCTTTTCCATCTACACGCGTACAGCTTATTACCGCTTTTCACGCAGCCGGCACTTCGCAAGTAGCCGGCTGTGTTGCTGTTATGCATTTGCGCAACTGTGAGTTATATGAAACCGACTTCCCTGGCTACTGCAGCCTTTCTGCGCTTTTCTATACTACTCCTACTCGGGGTAGCGCTGCTGAAACCAACCGTAGCCCAGGCTGATATTGTTACTCTCAATGCCAACGACAACGGCAAACAGGTACAGCTCAACGTAGGCGACCAGTTGATTGTGCGGCTGCCAACCATTTCACCGCGTTTCGGCTGGCGCCTAACCCAGGCATATCCGGGGCAGTTGGCGGTATCAACGGTTCACAGTTTGCCGGGATTAAGCAGCGGCGTACCCGGAGCACCAGCTACGTTCGAAATTCACTTTCAGGCGGTTGGCACTGGTGGCCTAGACTTAGCCTTGGTGTCGGCGCAACCGGGGACCAGCTATTCCAGCTTAAACGGCTTCTTTCATGTGTTCGTCACTATTGACAAGCCAGGCGTAGCCAAAAACGTAAACGTAACGGAGTATGGCAACCACAGCCGCGTGCAAGTGAACAAGGGCGACCAGCTGGCTATTCGGCTTGATAACACGGCGGGCTCTCAGTACCAATGGGAGGTGATGCCCATTGCCGATAACGTTATTCAACTCATTACGCCGCCCGCTGCACCGACGAGGAAGAAGCCAAAGAAAACGGGCAAGGAGGAAGATGTTACGTTTCAGTTCCAGGCCCTCAACCCGGGCCAGACGACGCTACGCTTCTTGTACCGGAACGCAACTGATAACAACGCGCCACCAAAGCGCGACTTTGAGCTGCAAGTAGAAGTGCCCGAGCCACCTAAATAATGCCTCAGTATCACCCCTTGGCAGTCCAAGGCGGTTCAATAAAAAAGGCCTGCTCCATTTGGAGCAGGCCTTTTTACAGGTTAGGTAGTGCCGTGCTTATTGTACCAATAGGCGGGTAGTAGAAACCGACTGCCCTGTTTTTACTCGGAACAGGTAGGTGCCACGAGCTAAACTGCGGGCATCAAACTGGAGCTGATGGCCACCGGCAGCCTCAGAGGCCGACACCAGCGTTTGTACTTTCCGCCCTAGCGTGTTATACACCTCCACGCTCACGGGTCCTTCCTGGGCCACGTAGTAGCTGAGGGTAGTAGTACTAGCCGCTGGGTTAGGATACGCAACGGTTTCCTTGCTTACGCCCATAGCCGAAGCAGAAGCAGTACCCAGGGCCGTAGCGTTGCTGCTTGCCTGAGCAGTTGGCTGCGTCTGCGCTTCATATTGCGAGAACGTGCGGCTCACGATGACGGCAAAATCAGCGCGCGACACGTTCTGAGCTGGCTTGAAAGTGGCGTGCAACGTGGGCTGCTGGTCGTAGGGGCCTTGGCTGAGCGAGTAGTAGGCATTAATCAGATTCAACTCTAACGCAATGCTCACGTAGCCCCTCAGTGCGGCTGGCACGTTGGCGGCATCATCAACCGGAATGGTTTGCCCACTTACTTGCACCGTCAGGGGCTGGCTGTTGCGGGCCAGCGCCTGCTCCTGGAAGCCCAGGCTCTGCACCAGCGAGTAAGCCAGCGAGGCCCGGTTCACTAGGCCACTCGGCGAGAACGTGCCGGTAGCGGTGGGTAGCATCACGCCGCTAGCCCGGTTAAACCGGTCGCGCAGGGCGGCACCTTTGGCTACTACTGATTCCGTCAGGAGTATTTCGGCAGGTGTTGATACATCGGTGAAAGAACGGGCGCCGCTGAAGGGCAGCAGCTGCCGGATGCCCTGGCCCACGAGCAGGTAGTCGGCTAGCTGGATGCGGGTAAGAGGAGCATCAGGGCGGAAGCCGTTGCTCAGGCCATCAACCAGCCGGTTAGCTACGGCCATTTTGATGGATGCCTCCGCCGGGTGGCCTACAATGTCGTTCAGGTTAGTAGTGCCCGCGGCCGTTAGCACAGTAATGTTGCCGTTAATGGTTTCGGGCAGGTCCACGCCCTGCAAGCCATCAACTTTCAGCGTCCAGGTGCCCGCTACGGGTGAGGCCACTGCCACGCTGCGGTCGGTGGAGAGCGTGAAGGTTACGGGAGTACCCGAGCGGTATTGCACGCCGTTGGGGTCAACCAGAATTAGGTTGGTGAGGTTGCCAGTCTCTCCCAGCAAGCCCGTAGAGGAGATTTTCACTTCCAGGCTATTGGTACCGGCTCCTACCGGGAAGGTAAATTGGTTGCCAGCGGCCAGCGGGGTTATAGTTGATGGTGAAAGGTATGGCCGTTGTCCGGGCATCAACACTGCTGTTGAAGCTGCGGCTAGCGTTGACCGTAGAGCCATACGTGGCCGAGCGAAACGCCATATCTACGGCGGCATAGGCGTTTACGTAGCCAGCTCCCACCTCCCACGACTGACGGCCGGGCATATTAGTAGCCGTTTTCTGCAGTAGCTCTTTTACCTGCGCCGGGTTCAGCGTGGGCTTGGCCTCCAGCAACAACGCCACAATACCTGCTACGTGTGGCGTAGCCATAGAAGTACCGCTGCTGTGGGTATAGAAAGGAAGTTCTGCTGGGGTCAACACCTCAGCATCCGTCTGAATGCCCAATGATGATACCGGAGCAATGGCCCGAGTAGAAACTACATCTACGCCAGGACCCACAATTACGGGCTCGTTCTTGTAGGTCCAGGTTTCGCCATCTACCGTAAAGGTGCCCTGCTCACCCCGCACCCCGCGCGAGGAAAACTCTGCTAGCAGTCCGTTTCGGTCGCCGGCCCCTACCGAGATAGTCCAGGGCGCAATGGCGTAGGGATTGTGCGTATCAGCGCCGGGGCCTTCGTTGCCGGCAGCAAACACAACCACCATGCCGCGGTCGTAGCACTTCTTGGTGGCCACGTTCAGCGGGTCATTGGGGTCGAAGTCGCCGCTGCTGCCAAAGGAGTTGCTGATTACCCGGATGTTGTACTGAAACTGGTGGGTGAGAGCGTAGTCGAAGCCCCCCATGGCATCGAGCACCAACAGCGCCCCTCCCGAGCCATAGCCCAGCAGCGAAGCGCCCGGCGCTACTCCTTCGTACTTACCTCCTGAGCGCGCCCCGGTGCCGCCTACCGTGCCGGCGCAGTGCGTGCCGTGGCCGGAGTTAGAGTCAGTGTTCGGCACGCCCTCCAGGTAGGTAACGGGTAGCATAGCACTCAAGGAGTTGAGGTTGGTAGAGCCCAGCGTATTCTGCACCAGGTGCGTACCAAACTTCAGATCCTCGTGGGTACCATCTACGCCGCTATCATTGATGAGTACCCCCACGCCCTTACCCGAAACCGGCAGCCCACCATTGCGGGCCGTCATCTGCTAGTCGGTGCGCAGGCGCTTCACGCCCGTTAGGTTGGTGTCGTCGTAGTTGTAATAGTCTAGGCGCTTGTTGATGTAGAGGGAGCGCACCTCGGGGTTTTGCGCCAGCGCATTTACCTGGGCAGCCGTAGCCACTACCCCAGCTACCGGCAACGCCTGTAGTGTAATACCGCGTGTAATGCCCAACCGTTGCAACAGGCCTAGCTGGGTAAGACCAGGGGCCCCATTGCCTTTGAAGGTAACGATGACCTGCGCCGTGGGATTGGATGTGAGGGCTGCCCGCAACTCGGGGTCGACGGTTGCCTGCCCAAACGACACACTGATGCTAGCACCAGCCAGCGCGAGCGAGAGGAGAAATTTACTTTTCATGTAGGGTTGTGGAATAGGGAAGGGATGAGGGTGAAAAGAGGACTGTAGCGCGGCAAGCATTTAGTTGATTGGGAGGCCAAAGTCAATCAACAGCAGGAACTACTTGCGCTGCTCTGTCACGGAATACCTACGGACCATAATTACAGGCTGGATTCACCCCAATTAAAATTTTGCTAATCATATGTGACTTCAATTGTAAAAATCATAACTATATCAACTAAATACTATCATATAAGCAACAAACACAGTCGTCGTTTTTCGTTTCGTCCCTGGGCGCTACTGTGCATACCGTAGGAGTGCCAGTTTCCTGAACGAGCCCCACGATTATGAGGTAGCCGGTATATTTGAGCGTATGAATCGGCGTACTATCTCGCGTGTCTTGGCGGCCGTAGGCCTGGTGCTGCTGCTCCTACTCGGGCTGAATCTGGCGTTTCCGCTGCCGCCTGCGCCCCACTATTCGCCTATTGTGCTGGCAGCTGATGGCACGGTGCTGCACGCCTACCTTAACCCCACCCAAAAGTGGCGGATGAAGACTGAGCTGCGCGAGATTACGCCCGTGCTGCGCAAGGCTATATTGGAGAAAGAAGACCGATGGTTTCGGTGGCATTTGGGGGTGAACCCGGTGGCACTGGTACACGCCGCGGGGCGTAACCTCTTCGGCACGGGGCGTACTACGGGGGCCAGCACCATTACCATGCAGGTTGCCCGGCTACTGGAGCCCAAAGAACGCACCTTCGGCAACAAGCTACTGGAAATGCTTCGTGCTACCCAGTTGGAGCTGCACTACAGTAAGGAGGAGATTCTGCAGCTTTACCTGAACCTAGTGCCCTACGGTGGCAACGTGGAAGGGGTGAAGTCAGCAGCGCTACTCTACTTCCAGCAAACGCCCGATTATCTCTCCCTGGCCCAAACGGTAACGCTGGCCATCATTCCGAACAGGCCTAGAGGGTTGGTGCTAGGCAAAAACAACGCGGCCGTACTGCACGAGCGCAACCGCTGGCTGCGGCGCTTTGGGGCGGCCGGGCTATTTCCGCCGCAAGACGTGGAGTATGCCTTGCTCGAGCCGTTGGATGTGCAGCGCCACGCGGCACCCGCCCTGGCCCCTCATCTGTCGCGGCGGCTGGTGCGGCAGTTTCCGCGGCAGGCCATTATCCGGAGTGGCCTAGAGCGCAACAAGCAAAGCAAAGCCGAAGAGCTAACCCGCAACTACGTGCGCCGCCTCCAGGAGCTGGGCATTACGCAGGCAGCTGTGCTAGTAGTGAACAACCGCACCCGGCAGGTGGAGGCCTACGTGGGCTCCGCCGATTTCCGCGACTTCGCCAGCCGGGGGCAGAATGATGGAGTGCTGGCCGTCCGCTCGCCGGGTAGCACGCTGAAGCCTTTTCTGTATGCACTGGCTATGGATAGGGGCTTGGTTACGCCCAAGCAGATGCTGCCCGATGTACCCACCAACTTTCAGGGCTACCGCCCCGAGAACTTCGATAAGCACTGCAACGGCGAGGTAACGCTGGAGCGGGCCCTGGCTTATTCGCTCAACATTCCGGCTGTGCGGGTGCTCAACCAGCTGGGTGTACCAGCCTTCACCGATAAGCTCCGTCAGGCTGGCTTTGAGAATGTAACCCGCAACCGCACGCGGCTAGGCCTCAGCAGCATCCTGGGCGGATGCGGCGCGAGCCTGGAGGAGCTAACCAGTTTGTACGTGACGCTAGCCAATGGTGGCCAGTATGCTCAGTTGCAGTACCGGCTGCCTTCTCTCCTGCCTGCCTCCGCTCAGGGAAAGGAGGGGCCCGACAATTCGTCCAAAAACTCTACCCCTCTCGCAGTGGGTCGGGAGCCAACGAACATGGTTCCGCTTATCTCAGAGGCTTCTGCATTCCTTATCACCGATATTCTGGCGCAGCTCACCCGCCCCGACCTCCCCATTAACGCGGCCAGTAGCATGCGGCTGCCCAAAATTGCCTGGAAAACCGGCACCAGCTACGGCCGCCGCGATGCTTGGAGCATTGGTTACAACAAGCAGTACACCATTGGCGTGTGGGTGGGCAACTTCAGCGGGCAGGGTAGCCCGGCGCTCAGCGGAGCCGAAGTAGCCACGCCCCTGCTCTTCGATCTGTTCAATGCAGTGGCCTACAATTCTCCCAACAACTGGTTTGTGCCGCCGGCCACGCTCGATTTCCGGCTGGTATGCGCTGAGAGTGGCCTAGTACCGGGCGAGAACTGCCCAAACCAGGTGATTGATTATTTCCTGCCGAACATATCTCATGGGCAGCGCTGCCAGCACCAGCGCGAGGTATTGGTTTCGGCCGATGGCAGCTTCACTTATTGCCGGGCCTGCGCACCGGCGGCTGGGTATCGGCGCGAGCTGTACCCTAACCTACTGCCAGAAGTATCCGCATATAAGGAAGCCCAAGGCATCCCGTACCGCCGCCTGCCCCCGCATAACCCGCAGTGCCAATTGGTGCGCGGCGGACAAGAACGCGCCCCCAGTATTACCTCCCCCACTGCCAACACCGAGTACGTGCTCAACCGCCACGAAAAGCAACAGCTGCTGCTCACCTGCACCACCGACAACGAGGTGCGCCAAGTGTTCTGGTACGTCAACGACAAGTTTCTGCGCGCCGCCACCGCTACCGAGCGGGTCTTTATTCAACCACCACCCGGCCCCTTAAAAATTTCTTGCGCCGACGACCACGGCCGCAACACCGATGTACTCGTCACGGTGACGGAGCTGGACTAGGCCAGTAGCCGAGGTGAATAGCTACCCCCGTCTGACTCTAGCTGGTCGGAATGCATTGGAGTTGCTTGCTTTTCTAGGAGGATGATTCTGCGCTGCAAATTGCGTGGGGCTAGGCCTATTCATATGGCCTAGAACCATCCTACGCCACCTTTCTCCCGCCCGTGATGTGGAGCTGGCTGAAGCATCTCTGCTGCTTTGGTGCGTGTACCTAGGCTAGGTGGTTTGCTATAGGCAGCAAGCTCAGCATGAGGGTTTAGGTACTCAGCGCGTTGGCACTTCTAACCTCTTGATGAATGAGAAGGGGCTTGGTTTCAGCTGTGCTTTGCAACGTGGCTAGGCCACTTTAAGGGAGAATATCATACCAAGGGATAAGCACAATAGCCCTAGAGCTACTGCCGACTTGTTGGCTCTACTATATGATAGCATTCCTACCATTTGCACTCTAAAAACATACACCTGTTAGTTAAAATCATTTTACGAGAGGCATAACCTTTTAACAAGATGCTGGTTTACCTGCCTTGTAATCCTACCCGGAGGAAGTATTGAGTACCGAAAAATCTTAATCGGATACTATACTGACTATCAAGAGGTGCGCGAGTTTTTGAAATAAAAATAGTGGTTATGGGCAGCGTGCAGGGCGGTAAAAGTGTCCTTGCGCGTGATGTCTGGAATGAAGACTGGCTTACACGTTAGCCAGCAGGGTTTGAGCTACGTAGTGCAGTAGCTGCTTTTACTAGAATATGAAACATATGAAACGGGCGCTTCGGCTACTGCTTGGTCTACTTCTGTTAGCCCCGGCTTGGTCGTGGGCACAGCCTACGGCCCCTCCTCCCCCCAATGGTCAGCTTACGCTGGAGCAGTGCTTAAACTTTGCGCTGCAAAACCAGCCGGCGTTGCGCCAAGCCCGCATCGACGAAGAGACGAATGAGGCCAACATCCGCATTGGCCTGGCCGGCTGGCTGCCACAAATCAACCTTAACGCCACGGGGCAGCACTATTTCCAGCTGCCTTACACCGTATTTCCGAACGCGGATGGCGTGAACGTGCCGCGGCAAATTGGCCTTAAAAACACCTCTACTCTAGGCCTAGCCGGCACCCAAGCCCTCTACAACAACGATGTGCTGCTGGCCTTGCGTAGTGCCCGCCCCTCGCGCCAGTTCTATCAGCAGAACACCGTGGGAGTGCGCATTGATGTGGTAAGCGATGTAAGCAAGGCTTTCTACGACGTGCTGCTGTCTCAGCGTCAGCTGGATGTTCTCAACGAGGACATTGTGCGGCTGCAGCGCAGCTTACAGGATGCCAAAGCCCGTTATGATGCCGGCATTGTAGACAAAACCGACTATAAGCAGGCTGAGATTCTGCTCAATAACTCCGTGGCGGCGCGCAAGCAGGCCATTGAGGCCATCAAGGCAAAGTCGGCGTATCTGAAGGAGCTGATGGGCGTACCGGGTGCGCAGCCCTTGGCCCTGCAGTACGACACGCTGAAGCTTATGCGCGAAGCCATTCTGGATACCACCGTGACGCTGGAACCCACTAACCGCATTGAGCTTCAGCAGCTGCAAACCCAGAAAATACTGCAGGAAGCTCAAATCAACTATTACCGCTACGGGTTCCTGCCGTCGCTGTCGGCGTTTGGCAACTACAACGCCGTGTTTCAAAACAACAACTTCAGCGACCTATATAGCCAGCGCTTCCCTAACTCGTACGCGGGCCTGCAGCTGAGCTTGCCCATATTCCAGGGCACACGCCGCCTCCAGAACCTGCGGCGGGTGCGGCTCGCTGATCAGCGCATCGACCAGGATATTGTGGCGGCGCGCAACCGCATCAACACGGAGTTTGAGCAGGCGCTTTCTACCTACAAAGGATACTACACCGACTACCTTATTGGGCAGCGCAATCTGGCTCTCTCCAAAGAGGTGTACTCCGTGGTGGACCTGCAATACCGGGAGGGTATCAAAACCTACCTCGATGTGATTGTAGCCCAAACTACCCTGCGCACGGCGCAACTTAATTATTACAGCGCCCTCTTCCAGGTGCTCAGCAGCAAGGTTGATTTGCTGCGCGCCCAGGGCAACCTGCCCACTTCCTTCTAAGCCTCCGCTGCCTCTCGTATGTATATGAAGAAGACCCTTATTGCCCTTTCGTACGCCGCCGGCCTGTTTGCCGGGGCTAGCTGTGGCAAAAAAGAAGATGAAAAAGCGGCTGGCCCGCCGCCGGCCACACCCGTTACGCTGGTAGAAGCCAAAGCCACCGACGCCGTGTATTACGATGAGTACCCGGCTACCGTAGTTGCCATTAACAACGTGGAGCTGCGCAGCCAGGTGGCGGGCTTCATTACCAATATCTTCTTCAAGGAAGGTGATGTGGTGCAGAAGGGCAAAACGCTCTACGAGATTGACCGCCGCAAGTACCAGGCCTCTTACCAGCAGGCGCTGGCAGGCCTACGCAGCACCCAGGCCACTGTGCAGAACGCCCAGGTAAACCTTAACCGCTACGAGCGGCTACTGGAGCAAGACGCCGTGGCCCGCCAGATTGTGGACAACGCCCGCACCAATTACGCCACGGCTCAGGCCCAAGTAGGGGTAGCCCAGGCCAACGTAGCTGCCGCCCGCACCGACCTCGACTACTCGCTCATCAGAGCCCCCTTTTCGGGCCGCATTGGTATCTCGCAAGTGCGCCTTGGCTCGCAGGTTAGCCCTGGCTCTACTCTGCTCAACACCATCAGCGCCGAAGACCCTATGGGCGTTGACTTTGTTATCACGGAATCAGACCTGAACCGCTTTGCTGACCTGCAGCGCCAGGCTGGCGGCAAGGGCGACTCTACCTTCCGCCTGGTACTGCCCGACGGCACCCGCTACGACCAGCCCGGTAAAATTCTCGCCATCGACCGGGGCGTGAACCAGCAAACGGGTACGGTGCAGATTCGGGTACAGTTTGCTAACCCCAAGCGCCAACTGAAAGATGGCATGAGCACTGTGTTGCGCGTGCTCAACCGGCAGTCGGGCCGCCGCGTGGTGGTGCCCTACAAAGCAGTGGTGGAGCAGATGGGTGAAAACTTCATTTTCGTGGCCGGCGACAGCAGCAAGGCTCACCAGCGCAAAGTGCAGCTGGGCCCGCGCCTGCGCGACCAGATTGTGGTAATGGAAGGCATCAAGCCCGGCGACCAAGTAGTTACCGAGGGCTTGCAGCGCCTCCGCGATGGCGGCCAGATTCAGGCCGGTGCTCCCGCCGGAGCTAACACCCAGGGTACTGGCACCGGTACCGGCACGCCCCCGGCTGGCGGCAGTGCCAAATAAGTTAATTAATACAGCTGAGTGTAGCCTTCTCACTCAGCTGAGCTAGGAAGCTAAGCTCAGGCTTACGCCTATTAAGCGCATCCGCTAACAGCCTCATCATGATTGCAGAAACCTTTATCCGGCGCCCCGTTACCGCCATTGTCACCTCCCTGGTGATTGTGTTGGTGGGGGTGCTGGCCATCCTGAACTTGCCCGTAGGCCAGTATCCGGAAATTACGCCGCCCACCGTATCGGTGAGCGGAACGTACACCGGCGCCGATGCCCAAACGGTAGAGCAAACGGTAGCCACGCCCGTGGAAGTGCAGGTAAACGGCACGCCCGGCATGACCTACCTGCAGAGTAATAGCACCAGCAACGGTCAGATGAGTATGACCGTGAACTTCGAGGTGGGCACCGACATCAACATTGCCGCCCTCGACGTGCAGAACCGGGTGGGCATTGCCCAGCCTACGCTGCCCCAGGAAGTGCAGCGCCTAGGCCTAGTAGTACGGAAGCGTAACCCCAGCATCCTGATGCTGGTGGCTCTGTACGCCCCCAAAGGCACCCACAACACCACCTTCCTCGACAACTACGCCAACGTGTTCATCAAGGACGCCTTGCTGCGCACGAAGGGGGTAGGTGATATTGTATCCCGCGCCGATGACTTTTCGATGCGCGTGTGGCTCAACCCCGATAAGCTCTCCCAGCTGGGTGTTACGGCTCAGGAAGTAACCGCCGCTATTCAGGAGCAGAACGCCCAGATTGCGGCTGGCTCCATTGGTGCCCCGCCCTCCCAGAAGGGCCAGACGTTCGAGTACATTGTATTCGTGAAAGGTCGTTTGACTGATACGGAGGAGTTTGGCAACGTCATCGTAAAGACCCGGCCCGATGATGGCTCCGTGGTATATCTCAAAGACGTAGCGCGCCTGGAGCTGGGTAAGTTTAACTATGCCAACAATTCCTACGTGGATGGCAAGCGGGCCGCCTACCTGCTGGTGTACCAGGCCCCCGGCGCCAACGCTCTGGAGACCTACGAAAACGTAAACGCCACGATGGCGCAGCTGAAAAAGCAGTTCCCCGTCGACCTTGATTACGTAGTGCCCTTCGAGGCTGCTTCCGTGGTAAAAGTGTCCATTGAGGAAGTGCTGCACACGCTGGTAGAGGCGCTGGTGCTGGTAATTATTGTGGTGTTCCTGTTCCTGCAGAGCTGGCGCTCCACGCTTATCCCGGTGCTGGCAATTCCCGTATCTATCATCGGAACGTTCATCATGTTCATTCCGCTGGGCTTTACCATCAACACGCTCACCATGTTCGGCTTTGTGTTGGCCATTGGTATTGTGGTAGACGACGCTATTGTAGTGGTGGAAGCAGTGGAGCACAACATGAACGAGCGAGGCTTGAACCCGCTGGACGCCACCCTGGCGGCTATGCGGGAAATATCGGCCCCGGTTATTGCCATTGCCCTGATTCTGGCGGCGGTGTTCGTGCCGGTGGGCTTCATCCCCGGCATCACGGGCCGTTTATACCAGCAGTTCGCTATTACCATTGCTATTTCAGTAATCATTTCCGCCTTCGTGGCCTTGTCGCTCACGCCGGCTCTGTGCGTGCTGCTGCTTAAGCCTCACAAGCGTGGAGAGCAGTCGAGGGGCCTGGATAAGCTGTTCTTCAAGTTCAACAACTGGTTTGAGAGAGTTACTTCCAAGTACAGCAGCGGCGTGCAGCGGGGCATTAAACACTCCCGCTTCGTGGTTATCATCCTAGTCTGCATTGTAGCGGGCACCGGTTTGCTGTTTGCCAAGAAGCCCGGCGGCTTTATTCCAACTGAGGATGAAGGCCGTATCATTATCACCTTCAACCTCCCCGAGGCTTCTGCCACGGAGCGCACCGTGAGCACGCTGAATGCCATTATGAAGGAGCTAAGCCAGACTAAAGGCATTCGCCATTATGCTGGCCTAGGTGGCCTGAACGCCGTAAACTTCTCTTCAAAATCGAACAGCGGCACCGTCTTTTGCCAGCTCGAACCGTGGGAAGATCGGAAGGATGCCGAGCTGCAATTGCAGGGCCTTATTGCCACCGTGCAGAAGCGCCTGGCTTACTTAAAAGAGGCTAACATTGTAGTTATCTCTCCGCCCGCTATTCCGGGCCTCGGTAACACAGGCGGTTTCTCCTTTGTACTGCAGGAGCGCGAAGCTGGCGGCGACATTAAGAACTTCGACGCGCAGCTGCAGAACTTCCTGGGAGCTCTGCGCAAGCGCCCCGAAATTACGGGCGCCTTCTCGTTCTTCACCGCTAACACGCCGGGCTACGAGCTGACAATTGACCGGGAGAAGGCCAAAAAGCTTGGCGTTTCTATTTCGGACATCGGTACCGCCCTGCGCACGTACCTCGGCTCCGCCTACGTGAACGACTTCACGGTCTACGGCCGCAACTTCCGCGTCGTAACCCAGGCCGACTCTATGTACCGCGGCGATATTTCGAACCTAGGCCAGTACTACGTGCGCAACAGCTCGGGGGGCATGGTGCCCCTGAGCACGCTCACAAGCTACAAACGCTCAGAAAGTGCCCCGCTCATCTCGCACTACAACCTGTTCCGCTCCGCAGAAATCAACGGCAACGCCGCGCCAGGCTACAGCTCTGGCGACGCCATCAAAGCGCTGCAGGAAACGGCGGCGCAAGCATTGCCGGCTGGCTACGGCTTTGAGTTCTCGGGCCTGACCCGCGAAGAGCAGTTGGCGGGAGGCCAAACGGTGTACATTTTTGCGCTGTCGCTCACCTTCGTGTTCCTGTTCCTGGCCGCGCTTTACGAGAGCTGGTCGGTGCCGTTCTCGGTGCTGCTGGCCGTACCCCTGGGGGCCTTTGGCGCTATTTTGGCGCTCATTTTCCTGCCCAAGCTCACCAACAACGTGTACGCCCAGATTGGTCTGATTACGCTGATTGGTCTGTCGGCTAAAAACGCCATTCTGATTATCGAATTTGCTAAAGAGCGGGTTGATAAGGGAATGCCGCTGGTGGATGCTACCCTGGAAGCGGTGCGACTACGCTTGCGCCCCATCGTGATGACCTCGCTGGCCTTCATTTTGGGCGTTCTGCCGCTGGTATTTGCCTCTGGCGCTGGTGCCCAAAGCCGCCAGACCATTGGCTGGACGGTACTGGGTGGTATGCTTTCGGCTACGTTGCTGGCTATCTTTATTGTACCGGTGCTGTATGTGCTCATCACGCGCTTCGCCTACGGCAAAGAGAAACTAGCTGAGCTGGAAGCCAACTACAAGCCCGATGAAGAGCACGGCGGCCCCAAAGAAGAAGGCCCCGGTGAAGGCGACCATTCGGCTGTACCTAGCCCCGCCTAGGCCACTCCGCTGAAATAAGAAAGAACGTCATGCTGCTACCCTAGTCAGCATGACGTTCTTTTTTACATTAGCGCCACAGCTTACTCTACTGCCTTCCTGCTATGCGCAAACTAGTTTTCCTCCTTTTCACTTGCCTGACCACCGTGACCTTCGCGCACGCTCAAAACCAACCGGTTATTCCCCTCTACTCGGGTGCTGTACCCAATTCTAAACCGAGCAAAACGGCAGAGGCCGTAACCAAGAGGCCCGATGGCAGCCCCCGCATTTCGCAGGTAGTACAGCCCACTCTTACGGTGTATAAGCCGGCCAAACCCAATGGCACGGCGGTTATCGTTTGCCCCGGTGGCGGCTACGCCATGCTGGCCATGGACCACGAAGGCCACGATGTAGCCCGGCGGTTTAATGAGATGGGCATCACAGCTTTCGTGCTGAAGTACCGCCTCCCCCTCGACGCAAGCCAAACCGACAAGTCCATTACGCCGCTGCTCGATGCCCAGCAGGCCATCCGGCTGGTGCGGCAAAAGGCGAGCGAGTACGCCATCAACCCTGCCCGCGTGGGACTGATGGGCTTTTCGGCAGGCGGCCACTTGGCTTCTACGGCGGGTACGCACTTCGCTAGGCCAGTTGGCGACGTGAAGGACCAAACTTCTGTGCGCCCCGATTTTCTGATGCTGATCTACCCCGTTATCAGCTTCTCCGATAGCCTGACGCACATGGGCTCCCGCACTAACCTGCTCGGGGAAAAGCCCGCAGCGGAGCAAACCAAGCTGTACTCCAATGAGCTACAGGTAACTGCTCAAACGCCACCCACCTTCCTGGTGCACGCCCAAGACGACAAAGTGGTGAAAGTGCAGAACGCCCTGGTGTTTTATGAAGCCTGCCTGCACCACAACGTACCGGTAGAAATGCACTTGTACCCTCAAGGCGGCCACGGCTTTGGCATGAATAACAAGACCACCAAAGACAACTGGACCGACCGACTGCAGAACTGGCTGGAGGCTGGTGGCTGGCTCAAATAGTGGCCTAGCGGGTTCAGCGGCCAGTACGTTAGTACAGGGCCCGGGCCTGCTGGGCGGCGCTTATAATGGATGGGGCATTTTTCACGGTGGCCAGCACAAAGCGCTTCGCCGACTCCTTCACTTCGTCTTTGGTAACCTCTTTGGCTTCTTCCCGCACAAACTCACCTATGGTGTGAAAGGCATCGGCAATGGCTTTGTGCTTGGGCTGCTCTGATTTCAGCTGCGCCCGCACAATGGCTACCTGGGCATTGATTTTTTCTCGCCGCGAGCTAAACACAGAGTCATTCTCTAGGTGCGGCTGAATTCTTTCCAGTAACTCAAACAACGGGCGAAGCTTGGTAGCAGTGGAGACTATTTTCACCGCCAATTTATCTCGCTTACCTAATTCTTTGCTCGACGACTCTGCGGTGGCCATGTCTTGCCATAAAGCGGCCGGCAGTTCTTGATCTACCACTGCGTGAACAGGCCTATCGATTGGCTGATTATCTAAATGCATGGGTAATAGCTAACAAACCTATATGCTTTACTAAGATACACGGAAAGCCATAGAATGGGGCTTGTGTTACTCCTTAAAGAAGCTAAGAACCGTGGGTTTGCTGGGCTAGCGAATAAGGAATTGGGGCTTACGGCAGGCATAAAGTGTAGCTCTGCTTCTACCTTCGTTGCGCGGGCATGGCGCTGTTGCCTCAATGCCCGCACCCTACGCTGTACCCATGCCCTCCTCCCCTAGCCGCTTTACATTACCGCCGCTGCCTGCGGTATTACTCGCTATTGTAAGTGTGCAAGGTGGGGCTGCTATTGCCAAGGGCTTATTTCCTGCACTCGGCGCGGCTGGTACGGCTAGTGTACGCATCGGCTTTTCGGCCCTGTTGCTGCTAGTGACCGTGCGGCCTCACCTCGGACGGTTGCAGCCTCAGCAGTGGCGCGCCGTGGTGCCTTATGGCCTTGCCTTGGGTAGCATGAACTTTCTGTTTTACTGTGCCCTGGCTCGCATTCCTCTGGGGCTGGCCGTCACGCTGGAGTTTGTGGGGCCTTTAACGTTAGCGCTGGTGGGCTCGCGGCGCTGGACAGATGTGGTGTGGGTGCTGCTAGCAGGAACGGGCATTGCCCTTATTGCCCCCTGGAGCGGCCACGGCCTTGATGTGCTAGGCCTATTGTTTGCCCTGGCAGCCGGCGCAGCCTGGGCCATTTACATTGTGCTAGGCCAGCGCACGGCCGCCGTACTGCCTGGTTCGGTGGCGGTAGCCATCGGAATGCTGGTGGCTAGTCTACTGATTCTGCCGTTTGGGCTGGGCAGTGGCCAGCTTACCAACCTAACGCCGCATTTACTCTTGCTAGGCGGCCTGCTGGCTCTATTCTCCAGTGTGCTGCCCTTTACGCTTGAGATGCAAGCGCTGAAAGCAATGCCCACCCGCACCTTCAGCATCCTGATGAGCCTGGAGCCGGTGGCAGCGGCGGTTTCGGGGTGGCTTCTGCTCGATGAACACCTCACTGGCAGCCAGTGGCTGGCCGTGGGCTTTATTGTGCTGGCCAGCGTAGGCGCTACTCTTACCTCCGGTAAAACGCAGCCAGCGGTGCCGGTTAATGAGTAAGCGCTTGCCATTACAGGCCTACGGCGTCTAGCAATAGTCCACCGCTCAACTTGCACCATGGCTAGGCCACTACCAGAGGCTCAAACCTCCTACTTACCCTTCGTGGCAGTGGGGCGTACTGTTGAGGGAGTTGCTTTTTTGCTACCCACCTTGGTACGGCTAGGAGTAGCCGCACCCTTCGTAGCACCTGGGCGCTGCGGCTGCTTGCGGGCCGCAGCTTTCTGGTTTGCCCGCTTCGAGGAAGTGTGCTTTTTACCCGGAATTGCTTTCGCGGGCTTAACTGGCACGGCGGGAGCAACGGTTGGCTCAGCCCCGTATTTTACTTGAGCGGTGCTAGGGTCGCCGGTTAGGTACAAGTCGAACTCTACGCGCCGATTCTGCGTGCGTCCCGCCTCGGTATCGTTGGTAGTAAGCGGCTGACGGGAGCCGTAGCCACGCAGTTCCACACGGTTTTCGGCCACTCCTTGGGTAAGTAGGTAGCGGCCAGCGGCGGCCGCCCGCTCCCGCGAAAGGCGCAGGTTAAAGGCCGCAGGTCCACGGCTGTCAGTGTGGCCTGCAATGCTCAGGGAGTAGTCGGGGTACTGTTTCAGAATGCGAGCCAAGGTATCCAGGGTGGGGGAAGAAGCCTGCAGCAAGGTAGCCTTGTTTAGCTCGAAGCCGATGAGCTTGGTAGCTTCCTGCAAGCGTTGGCGAGTAGTAGCCGTTATCTCTGGGCAGCCCTGGTTGGTAGCTGGGCCAGCATGATCGGGGCAGCGGTCTTCCGCATTAGGCACTCCATCCTTGTCCGTATCTTCAGGGGTAGCCGGTGCCACTACGGGGGCCGTAGGGCAGCCGCTGCCATCTACATCTGCTCCGGCGGGCGTGTTGGGGCATTTATCCTCCTGATCGGCAATGCCGTCATTGTCCGTATCGGGGCAGCCTCGCAGTTCGGGCTTCCCGGCCACCTCCGGGCATACGTCGTCCGTGTCGTCTACTCCATCCCCATCGGTATCGGGGCAGCCGTTGGTCTGTGCTGTACCAGCTTGGTCGGGGCACTGGTCTTGGTAGTTGGGCACTCCATCCTCGTCATCGTCAAGGGGGCAGCCGTGGTCATCTACGTCTACGTCGCGGGAAGTATTGGGGCATTTATCCTTGGCATCGGGCACGCCATCCTCATCCTCGTCGGGCGTCTGGCCGAGGTTAAACGTCAGCCCGACGGTATGCTGTAGGAAGCGGTCGGACCACCGCGGCGTGCTAGCTTCTAGTGAGCCATCTAGGTTAGCCCCCATGGGCATATGCTGGCTGCTTTGCACGAATAGGCCTACGCCACCACCTAGGCGCACGTTAATGCCCGCCCCCATCATTACATCCAGGTAGCTGTGGTTTTCCTCGAACTGATTGCTATCGGGCAAACCAGCGCGGCTAGCGAAAGTCCAGCCGCCGCCGGCCAGCAGGTAGGGCTGAATAGGAAAGCTTTCCTTCAGCGCCCAGCCATTATTGAGCTTCAGCTTAAAGGCCACATTGGCGTTGACCAACGTGGTAGTAAAACGAGTAGTAGGCGTGGTTTGTCCAGATAGCTCTCCGTAAAAAAGCTGGGCATTCAGATCTAGGCCCTTGGTGAGGTACTGGTTAAGCGCTATCCCGGGCGTATACTGCTTGCTGTTGGTAAACTTCCAGTAGTCGGAGCCAAAGTCGCCTTTGTATTGCAGCACATTGGCGTTAATTCCTATGCTAGTCCGACGCTCCGAGGTTTGGGCCAGACTACCAAGCGGCTTAACCGTTTGCAGAATCAAAAGCAGTACTAAAATCCGAGAAGCAAGTAGATAATTCTTCATCAAGGGGCGGCCAACAGCTATGCTACGAAGCAGCAAGATAGTTCTACTTACGGGTTGATAAAAATAGAAAATACCTAATGCCGCCAGATCGGCTATCAGAGGCGTTAATCACATAATATTGCTCATTACCAAGCAACTACCAGCACCCAACAAGCGCTACAACACCCTCCGTTCAACCCAAAATAATCCTGTTAAAAGACAGTTATAATATCGTTGAAAGTATCATTGACCTAGCGCGTTTCGCCGCTTTGCTTACCACCAAGGTGCTTCTTCTCCGGTCCACCACACTTCCGTCCCGGACGGTGGCATAGCAGTATTCTCTTGCGTGAGCAACAACACGCGTTCAGTTAGGCCGGGCTCTGCGGTGCTGCTAGGCCGCGAAACTTCTTCTACCGTAGCTATAGAGCGTTCCTCGAGGCCATTGGGCTGGCGCAAGCGCAGTTGTAGGGCAGTGTGTAAAGCAAAGTTGCTTAACTGCGTGGCCTCTGAGGCTGGAAACAGTAAAATGCCCAACCC
This sequence comes from Hymenobacter wooponensis, assembly GCF_004745865.1. Lineage (GTDB taxonomy): Bacteria > Bacteroidota > Bacteroidia > Cytophagales > Hymenobacteraceae > Hymenobacter > Hymenobacter wooponensis. Next base: position 1,205,473 of record NZ_SRKZ01000001.1, read on the forward strand.
CGTTAGGCTCACGCTCTCTCGCACACTTAGCAGCCACTGTTCTTCCATGGAAGAGCTATACGCTAAACAGCCCTCACGGAGTTTAACAAGGCTTTTCTCCGACCTGGCATGATAGTAGCGTTCTGGTTTCAAGCATTAACCTCATGCAAGCTGCTTCCGTATTGGCATGGTGCTTGTAAATGCAATTATCACAGTTAAACACAAGCCTCCTGAACCCTAAAGTTTTTAGTCATGAAAAAGGTCAGTGTAATTTTCGCCTTTGTAATTCTTTTCACCACTATTTTCAGTGGGTATGCGCAAGCGCAGAATAGAATTAGCTCTAGCGCCAAAGGCGCCGTGATTGGTGGTATTGGTGGCGCTGCCGCCGGTGCGCTAATCAACAAGAAAAACCGCGTAGTAGGTGGTGCTGTGGGGGGTGTTGCCGGAGGTGGCCTAGGCTACGCTATCGGCCGTAATGCTGATAACAAGCGCCGCGCCGAAGCTGCTCGCGTAGCCGCCGCCCGTCGGGCTGAGCAGCAGCGTGCCGCTGCGTATCGCAAAGGCTTAGCCCAAGGTGCTGCTCGTAGCAAGGCAAACACTGCCCTCGCTGCTGCCCCTGTAACGGCTGCTCCTGCCGCTGCTGCCCCAGCCATGATGAACAGCTTTGCTTCTCCCGGTGCTCCTAGCACGTTTGCCGTGAACTCGGCCTATTTGCCTAACTCGGCTTTCGGTCAGCGCGATGCTGCTTACCCTTCTTCGGAGGTGCGTCGTAAGAGCTGGTAATCTTTCTTTTATCTAATTGCCCAAAGCCCAGGTCGTAGTACCTGGGCTTTGTGTTACTTAGCATTTTCTTTCTCGTTCTGCTCTCTTACCAAACCCTTGTTTCCATGAAACCCTTTCTTGGCCTCCTACTAGGGGGCGCCTTGCTGGCCTCTTGCTCCGGTCCGAAAACTGATGCCACTGCTGTAAACGTGCAAACGCTCAACCAACAGTTCATTGGGGCTTGGAATGCCAAAAACACAGCCGCCCTCGATACGCTGCTGGCCGACGACGTACAGTACGCCCAGGGAGAAACGCGCTTCAACGGCAAGTCAGAAGTATCGGACAAGTGGGTGCGCGCTACCATGGGTACCATCTCCGACCTGAAGACCTACACCACCAGCACGGGTGCCGGTGATAATATTGCTTACGAGGCCGGCACGTTCTCCACGGATGTGCTGCCCGAAACTCCCGGCCAGCCCCACGGTGAAGGCGAAGGTAACTTTATCCTACTTTGGAAAAAACAAAAGAACAATAACTGGAAACTCAGCTACGTGCAGTTGGAAGGTTTACCCGTGAAGGTGCGCTAACCAAGTATACCTCGTTATAACCCATCAAACAAAAGAGGCCTGGCAGTACTGCCAGGCCTCTTTTGTTTGATGGTGGTAAAGCAATTACCTATTCAGGTGAGCCACCGCTGCCGCTAATGGCACCCTTCACTTTATCGGCTACGGTGCCAATTACCGTATCTGCCATGGTCATTTGTTCTTTTTGCGCGTGACCTTCGGGTACTGGAGGAGCCAGTTTGGGCTCACCGCCCAGCGGAGCGGCTTTTTTCAGGTGGAACTCGCCTTTGCCGTCAATGGAGTTGCCTTGCGTCCAGCGGCCGCCCTCGGTGGTTTGGTTGCCGATGTAGGTGCTCACGAAGGCGTAGTTGAAGTCTTTTACTTCCTCGCTTTGTGGGAAAGAGTTCGGGATGGGGTGCACGCCGTGAAGGCCGCCCAGTTCTTCCAGCACAGCCAACCACTGGTTTTGGTGCATGGTGTCACGGGCAATCAGGAAGGAAAGCATGTCTTTCATACCGGGGTCGTCGGTCATTTCCCAGAGCCGGGTAGCCAGCACCCGACCCGTACTTTCGGCCATCACGTTGGCGTACATATCGGCGGCCAGGTTGCCGCTGCCTACTACCCAAGAGCCGTTAAATGGTACCCCGTTGGAGTCAACGGCCATGGCTGCCATACCCGACGACAGGATGTGGCGCGGGTCCATGCCGCCCAGCACGGCGCCCACTACTTTATCCTTAGCAAACTCATCCTGCATGCTGGTGGGGGCACCTTCTAGGTTCAGGGCCACAGCCGTAGCCAGCATCTCGATGTGCGCCATTTCCTCGGTGCCGGTTTCCAGCAGCATGTCGCGGTACTTCACTGGGCCACGGGCACCCCAGGCCTGAAACATATACTGCAGACATACCCGTATTTCGCCTTCGATGCCGCCAATAGCTTGTTGCAGCATGCGCGCAAATGCGGGGTTGGGTTTGTCAACCCGGACTTTGTACTGGAGTTCTCGGTCGTGATAAAACATGAGGTGGTAAGATGATGGGTGAAAGGATAGTTCGCTAGGCCACTGCTTGTTATTAGTGGCCCTGAATAGCTATACGCCCTCCTCCCGCCTTCTTACCAGGCAGGAAATACGGGTTTTATTCCGCTTTTATACGGGTTCCCTTCCGTATATCTTACTACAATCTCGACCGTTTATAGGGTTTTGCTACTCCGCTACCCGCCGATCTATGTATTCTTCGCCATCATAAACTGGGGCCATATTCGCCGACTCTTCTTCGGTGAACAGGCGCGAGCGAATCAGAAACCGTACACCCAGCGGAATTTCCAAAGAAAAGCTTGCGCCCCGGCCTTTGGTCACGTCGACGGTGAGCTGCGTGTGCTTCCAGTACTCAAACTGCGAGGCGCTCATAAAGAAGTCGCAGCCGTGAATCTGGCCTAGCCACACATCGTTGGCACCCACCCGGAACTCGCCGGCCGCGAAGCACATGGGCGATGATCCGTCGCAGCAGCCACCACTCTGGTGAAACATGAGGGGGCCGTGCTCATCGCGTAATAAATCGATAGTAGCTTCAGCGGCGGCCGTTACCAGCACGCGTGGGGTGGGTTCAGTAGACATACGTAGGGGTCGGAGTTTACTTACAAACAGGCCTAGCGAGCTGCATATAGTACGCGCTTATGCGTAGGCCACTCTCAATTTGCTTTGAGTTTTCCGGTTCTTTCAGGGGCACGTTGATACGTGTAGACGGTGCCAGTTTCCAGGTTCTGCACGCGCACCCACCCGCGTTTCTGCTCTTTCAGATTGTATCGGATGTTATGCTTGGGGTCGTATAGAATGTGCCAATTGCCAGCACTGTCGAGGGTACCACCACTTATTTTAGGCGACGGCATGGGCACTGGCCTAGGTTGCGCGGCCAGCAACTCAGAAGAGAAGAGCTCTTCCGTTTTCTGCAGCTTCCAGTCGGGATTTTTCTGGCCTGGCACCGGCAATTTCTGCGCGTGAGCAGCGAGGCTGGTCAGGCCCCAAAGCCCGGTAACTATTGCGGCTAACGGAATAGTATGCATACTAGCTGAGATAAAATATTGCTCAGATAAAGACGTACTTACCTACAACAAGTTGCTATTCTTCAAGTAAATGAAACAACGTCTCACCACTCTGTAGTGATGAGACGTTGTTCTTTCCGCAGACTCCGGCGGTTACTGGCCTAGAAGAAGCCCAGCTTCTGCTGGCTGTAGCTGATGAGCATGTTCTTGTTCTGGCGGTAGTGCGAGAGCATCATCTTATGGTTCTCGCGCCCGAAGCCCGACGACTTATAGCCGCCGAACGGCGCACCCGCGGGATAGTCGTGGTAGCAGTTCACCCACACGCGGCCGGCCTGAATGGCGCGGGGCACTTGGTAGAGCTCGTGGGCATCGCGGGTCCAGACGCCGGCTCCTAGGCCATAAAGCGTGTCGTTGGCAATGGCAATGGCCTCCTCGGTGGTTTTGAAGGTGGTTACCGATAGCACCGGCCCGAAGATTTCTTCCTGGAAGATGCGCATTTTGTTGTGGCCCCGGAACACGGTGGGCTGAATGTAGTAGCCCTCAGCCAAGGCCCCGTCTTCCTGGTGGTAGGCATCGCCGCCGGTCAGCACCTCGGCACCTTCGGCCTTGCCAATTTCCAGGTAGCTCAGGATTTTTTCGAACTGGTCGTTGCTGGCCTGGGCACCCATCATGGTTTCCATATCCAGCGGGTTGCCCAGCTTGATGGCCTTCACGCGCTCAATCACGCGGGGCATCAGCTCGTCGTAAATGTCTTCGTGCACCAGCATGCGCGAGGGGCAGGTGCAGATTTCGCCTTGGTTGAGGGCGAACATCACGGCCCCTTCAATGGCTTTATCGAGGAAATCGTCGTCGGCATCCATCACCGACTTGAAGAAGATGTTCGGCGACTTGCCACCCAGCTCCATCGTCACGGGGATAATGTTTTCGGACGCGTACTGCATAATCAAACGGCCCGTAGTGGTTTCACCCGTAAACGACACCTTCTGAATGCGTGGCGACGAGGCCAGCGGCTTGCCCGCTTCCAGCCCGAAGCCGTTCACCACGTTTACCACGCCGGGCGGCAGCAGGTCCTGAATCAGCTCCATGAGCACCATAATGGAAGCGGGGGTCTGCTCGGCGGGCTTCATCACCACGCAGCAGCCGGCGGCCAGGGCCGGAGCCAGCTTCCAGGTAGCCATTAGCAGCGGGAAGTTCCAAGGGATGATCTGGCCTACCACGCCCAGGGGCTCGTTGATGTTCAGTGATAGTGTGGTTTCGTTCAGCTCCGTAGCGGAGCCTTCTTCGGCCCGAATAACGCTGGCGAAGTAGCGGAAGTGGTCTACCACCAGCGGGAGGTCGGCGTTGAGGGTTTCGCGGATGGCCTTGCCATTCTCCACGCACTCCACGGCGGCCAGGTGCTGCAGGTTTTGCTCAATCACGTCGGCAATCTTCATCAGCATGTTGCTGCGCGTGGTGGCCGAAGAATGCTTCCAGGTTTCGAAGGCTTTGTGCGCCGCATCCAGCGCCAGCTCAATATCTTCCTTGGTGCTGCGGGCTACTTTACAGAAGGCTTGCCCGTCAATGGGCGACGGGTTTTCGAAGTACTGACCTTTCACCGGAGCCACCCACTTGCCGCCGATGAAGTTGTCGTAGTGGGACTTGAACTTGGGCCGATCAACGAGAGTGGTGGGTTTTTCTAGGGTTTCCATGGTGCGAGTGGGATGTTGGTTTTGGATAATCCAAGCTAGGTTTCTTATTCCGGGCTACGGTTCACCTATCCTCTCACAAAAGCCACCTATCGTCGCAATGTGGTAGCATACTAAGTGATGACTCACTATCTTGTACTACCTGCGCGTTCATCCTGGCAAGAAAGTTTTACTAAACAGCCCATGCCTACCTCCCACCTGCCCGCTCCTATTGCTCTGCACCACCCCGACCAGCTCTCTACACTGGTGGAAAACCGCACAGTGTACGCGCTGGAAGCCTTCGAGCTGAACGTGTTTGAAACCCATCAGGCCGCGCACCGGGTGCCATTGAGCATGGGCAACTTGGTCCTGACTACTATGCTGCGCGGCAAGAAAATTATGCACCTGGCCGGGCAACCCGCCTTTGAATACCTGCCCGGCGAGTCGGTGATAGTGGGAGAGAATCAAACCATGGTGATTGATTTCCCGGAGGCCGATGAGGCTCACCCCACGCAGTGTCTGGCCGTGGCCATTCCTACCGATACCATCCGGCAAACCGTTGACCTGCTCAACGAACAACACCCCCGCGCCGAAGAGCACCTCCCCTGGCAGCTCGACACCACCGAGCATGCTCACTTCCAGAACACGCCCGAGCTTACCGGCACCCTAGAGCGCCTAGTGCAGCTCTCCCGCGACACGGGCCGCGTGAAGGATGTGCTGGCGGGCTTCACTATTCAGGAAATGCTGGTGCGCTTGATGCAAACCCAGGCCCGGCAGCTCCTCTTCCATAACTACGCCCAGCACCTCACCTCCCATCGCTTCGCCCACGTGGTGCAGTACATCAAGCAGCACCTCACTGAGCAGCTCACCGTGGAAAAGCTCAGCGAGCTGGCGTGCATGAGCAAAGCCACGTTCTTCCGGGTGTTTAAGCGCGAGCTAGGCCTCACCCCTGTCGAGTATATCATTCAGGAGCGCCTGGCCGAGGCCAAGCGCCTGCTTCGCAACCCGCTTTCAACCGTAGCCGATGTGTGCTTCCGGGCTGGGTTCAACAACACGGCCTACTTTCAGAAGCTGTTCAAGCAATACGAAGGCGTAACGCCTGGGCTGTACAAAAAGCAGTACGGCGTATAGCACCGGCTTCCGGCTTGCTGATACCAGCTTACCATGTTGGGCTAGGCCACCAAGTTGTTGCCAGCTATAACCTTCTGCGTCAGAAACCTGTTACTGAGGCCACGTAGGCCGTTGCTCTTTCTGCAGCGCCTCTTATTTGCCTCATGAAAGAAGTAGCAGCGGCTGAAGCTCAGCCTGTGACAGAGGACGTACGTCCTACCCCTTCCGCCCCCCTGGCTCCGGCACTGGTTTGGCTCATGGCTATTACCTGCGGCCTGGTGGTAGCCAACATTTACTATAACCAGCCCCTGCTGGCCGAAATTGGCCGCACCTTTGGCTTGTCAGAAAGCAACGTCAGCCTCGTGGCTACCATCACGCAGGTTGGCTACACGCTAGGCCTGTTGTTTGTGGTGCCGCTGGGAGATAAGCGGGAGCGTAAAGGCCTGACGCTGGTGCTGCTGCTATGCTCGGCAGTGTGCATGGCTGGAGCGGCTTTCGCTCCTACGTTTGCCCTGCTGGCCGCGGCCAGCCTGCTCATCGGCATTTTCTCGGCGGTACCTCAGCTCCTGATTCCGATGGCCGCCTCCCTGGCCAGCGACGAGGAGCGCGGCCGGGTAGTGGGCAAGGTGATGAGTGGCCTACTGATTGGCATTCTGCTCTCGCGCACCATTAGTGGGTATGTGGGCGCCCACTTCGGCTGGCGCACTATGTTCTGGGCCGGCGCCGGCGTAATGGTGGTGCTTACGGCCATTCTGGCCCGCATGCTGCCGCGCAACCAGCCTCAGTTTGCGGGTAGCTACGGTAGTTTGCTGAAGTCGTTGGGGACGCTCACAACGGAGCTGCCGGTACTGCGACGCTCGGCGCTGGTGGGCGCGTGCATGTTTGCCGGCTTTAGCGCCTTCTGGACTACCCTAGTGTTCTTCCTGGAAAGCCCCGCCTACCGCTACGGCAGCGATATTGCGGGCCTGTTCGGGCTTATCGGGGCCAGCGGGGCGTTTGCGGCGTCCTTCGCGGGCAAAAGCGCCGACACTAAAGGCGCTGACTACGCCCTCAACCTCGGGATTCTGTTGTTCCTCGGGGCTTACCTGTTGCTGGGCTTCGGGGGTTACTACTTGCTAGGCCTCATTGTGGGGGTAATTATTCTCGACATCGGCCAGCAGATGACGCACATTTCCAACCAGGCCCGCATTTTCACGCTGCGCCCAGAGGCTCGCAGCCGCCTAAACACCGTGTACATGACGGCCTGTTTCATCGGGGCTTCTATGGGCTCCTTCCTGGGCGGTATTGCCTGGGACCATTTCCACTGGACCGGCGTGTGTGGTGTAGGGTTGGGTTTTGTGGTGCTGGCCTACCTGCTAAACCGCTTTTATGGGCGCGCTGCTATTAGCCCGGTGGCCTAGGGCTAACTCTTGGTAGAGAAAAGGCGGGAGTAAGACGATAAAACTGCCCTATTGGAAGAGAAGAAAGGCCGGGAGCCCGCCCTGGGCAAGCACACGGCACACGGCTTGCAAGTAGTCAGGCAAGCACACAGTGCTACTTTCCTTTCCACTTCTTCCTTATTTCTTAAGCCATGAAAGCCTCCCTCTTTTCTCTCGTTGCCGCTCTAGGCCTGTTTGCTAGCTCTGCCTCCTTTGCCGCAGCTGCCCCTTCTGATCCTTACAAAGCCCGCAAAGAAGCCATCCGCTACGACCGCAAAGCCGAAGTAGAGCGGGCCCGGCGCGAAGCCGCTCAGCGCAAGTATGAACTGGAGCGCCAGCGCCAAGCTGCCGCCCAGCAGCGGGCCCGCCTAGAAGCCCAGCGTCGGCAGGAGCAACAGCGTGCCGCCGAGCGCGCCCGCTGGGAAGCCCAGCACCGCCACGATGACCACGGCCGCGACTACGGTTACCGTCGCTAATTCTCCCCATCCCTACTGTAACAGCAAAGCCTCGGCTACTCCGCCGGGGCTTTGCTGTATATAAGCCTGCTTGACCTATCGACGAGGTTGTCTGTTTGTTACAGCCTACTTCTTGCCTTGTGTTGATAGCCACCTATAAGCCTAAAAAACAGCATTGGAACTAGGCAATTTCATAATTACCCGCCCTGCTGGACCTTTCTGGCTACTGTTGGGGTTAGAACCAATACATTTACTCTTCTTAATAATGGGCAAGGCAGTGTGCATTGCTTTAGCATAGCATTGTTCCTGATGACCAAACCCCTCAAATTTGTCAACGCCAACCGCTCAACTTTCTTCGCCACCGTGCGCGAGCGGGTTGATGAGTACTTCCACAGCCAGGAGCTCTCCAGGCACGCCAATGGGGCCATGTGGGCTAAAACTATCTTTTTCCTGGTGGCGTTTGCCGGGCTCTATGGCTTGATCATCTCGGGTCAGTTTGGACCTTGGGTACTGCTAGGCCTGGCTGGGCTGCTGGGGGCTTGTTGCGCTTTCATTGGCTTCAATATTTGCCATGATGCCCTGCACGGCGCCTTTTCAGCTAACAAGCGGGTGAATAAAGTATTCAGCCTGCTCTTCAACCTGATTGGCGCCAACCCCTACGTGTGGACGATTACCCACAACATCGTTCACCACACCTATACCAACATCCCTGGCCACGACGAAGATATTGAGGTGGCCCCGGGGCTGATTCGATTGTCAGAAGAAGAGCCCGTGCGACCCTGGCAGCGTTTTCAGCATGTGTACGCCTTCCCGCTGTATGGCCTAGCGTCGCTCTCCTGGGTACTGCGTAAAGACTACATCAAGTTTTTCAAACCCCAAATCGGGCAGCACCCTACCCCACGGCACCCGCGCAAGGAGTACGTCAATCTGTTCGTTTACAAGGCGCTCTACTATCTGCTGTTCATTGTGCTGCCGTTGGTAGTGTTAGATATTACCTGGTGGCAGTTCATCATCGGTTTTTTAACCCTGCATTTGGTAGAAGGGCTGGTGCTAGGCCTGGTGTTTCAACTTGCCCACGTGGTAGAAGGTACGGCCTTCCCCTCTCCCGATGAAACGGGTGATGTACAGGAGGCCTGGGCCGTGCATCAGCTCCGGACCACGGCCAACTTTGCGCCCCGCAGTGCCATAGCTGGCTTCTTGTGCGGCGGCCTAAACCGGCAGATTGAGCACCATCTGTTTCCGCGCATCTGCCACATTCACTATCCGGCCTTGTCCAAAATTGTGCAGCAAACGGCTCTTGAATTTGAGCTTCCGTACCTGGAAAACCCTTCCTTCCTCTCTGCGCTTCGCTCCCACTACCGCATCCTGCACCAGCTTGGCCGTGCCGCCTAAAGCGAGTGTTGCGCACCATCTTCCAGGCCTCTAGTAGTCCTAAACAGCAAAAGCCCCGGCCATTGGTCGGGGCTTTTGCTTTACTCGATACGCTGAAACTGCCTAGGCCTCTAGGCGGCTAATGCACAGCTCCAGGCTTTCGCGCCAGTGCGGAATGGATACGCCGAGTTGCGCTTTGGCTTTCGACTTGTCCATTACGGAATACGCCGGGCGGGTAGCCTTGGTAGGGTACTCGGACGTACGGATTGGCAGCGTCCGGACGGTGGTATTGCTCAGCTCGAAAATGGCCTTTGCGAAGTCGTACCACGAGGTCAGACCCTCGTTGCTGTAGTGGTAGATGCCGTACTGCTGGTTCTGCGTCTCGGTGATGGTGAGGATGCAGCCCGCTAAGTCAATAGCATAAGTGGGTGTGCCTACTTGGTCCCAGATAACCTTCATTTCGTCCCGCTCGCGGCCATACTTCAGCATGGTTTTCACGAAGTTGTTGGCATACTCAGAGTAGAGCCAGCTGGTGCGCAGGATGAAGAATTTCTCGGTGTACTCGGAAATTACTTGCTCGCCTTCGAGTTTCGTGAGGCCATATACGCTGATGGGCGCGGCCTCATCGGTTTCCGTGAGGGGCTCGTTGCCGGTGCCAGCAAACACGAAATCAGTGGATATCTGAATGAGCGTGGTACCGAACTCGGCGCATTGCTTGCTGAGGTTGGCTACCCCATCACGGTTTACTTTGCGGGCAATGTCAACGTCATCTTCTGCCTTATCTACGGCAGTATAAGCAGCGCAATTGATGCAGTAGGCGGGTTTGTGCTCGGCAAAGGCGGCATGTAATACCTCTGGCTTCAGAATATCGGCCTGCTCCTCGGGCAGAAACACGATGTCAGTAATGCCTCTTTCTTTTGCCACATGCTGCAGGCACTGCCCCAGCTGACCAGATGCACCAAAAACGATTATTTTACTCATTACTGCGGAGAGATTTAGGGTAAGCGTTAGGCCGAGAATACGGCGCAGACGGCTATCCGCATGATGCGGCCATCTGCTATTGTTTCGGCCGCAATTTAGGGTTTTCACCTATCGGCCAACCAGCAAATTTCCACTCTCCTTGTTACGGTTATGTTTAGGCTGCTCCTAGGCCACTATCCTGCGTAGAGCTGGCCACCTGCTATTGTAGCACACAGTGTCACTTCACTTACTGGCCTAGAGCCGGTTGGCTGCCGGGCGGGCGCTTGTTTTTGATGGGCTCAAAGCGCTGCTCCCGGGGCTGCTTTTCACTGAGGTAACGCCAGTAGCGCAAGGGCATGTGACGGCGGTGCAGCTTCATGTTCTTGCGTTCCGGAATGTTCACGTGGTCGAAGTAAGACTGCCAGAGCAGCTTAAACAGCGGCTCCCGCTCATCAAGCACGGTGGCTGAAATATCGGTGTTGCGCTGAGCTGTGTTGGTTTCAAACTCTACCACATCGGTGCGTGTAAGGTCGTAGTAGAGGCCGTAGCGGCGGCGCTTGTCAAATATCAGCCAGCGCTGGTCGGCGTAACGCTTGGTGAAGTGGGGCGCAATGAGCGGCAGCACGTCAAAGTCGGGGTCAATAGTAGCGTGGAAAAGCTCGTCGCTGGTTTTTTCGAAGCGCACAAAGGCCTCCATGCGGTGCTTCTCGCGGTACATCTGCTGAGCAATGTGGGCCACTCGGCGCACATTCTCGTCGGTGTAATTGTCGGAAATGTCGCGGCCGGTGCGCATGGCCAAATCGGCGTAGCGGAAGATGAGCAACTCACGGTCGGGCTGCTCACTGAGGAACGTGTGAAACAGCCGGGTGCGAGCCTCCTGGTCCATGTGCCGTAGCAGTCCCTCCCACACGCGGGTGGCAGTAGCCTCGTCGGTGTCAATTTCTACTGGCTGCGCGAAAAGGCCGCCCTGCACCGTACCAAGTGGCTGAATGGTATTAGGGGCCGCTTTGCGGTCATAAATGGCAAACAGCACCGAAAGCAGCCCTTCAAACGACCCATCATACACGTAGTCCAGCGGCGGATTGGTCAGTGCCGTTACATTTGACCGAGCTGCGCCGCCAGCTCCTGCGGCAGCCGGTGTTGAGGAAGTTGAACGACGGGTTGGCGTGAGAGAACGACTCATGGATGCTGGTTCAGTCAGAAGAAGTAGGCTCTGCAGCCAGAAACTCTAGAAGTAGCTTGTTCACCGCGGCGGGCTCCTCCTGGTGCAGCCAGTGAGTGGCTGTATCGAAGTAGGTCAGCTCGGCATTATCGCACTGGCCTACGCTTAACTGCGCCAGCTCCGGCTCCAGAAAAGCATCTTGGCGGCCCCACAGCATGCGCACCGGAATGGTAATGCGCCCCACCTGGCCTACGCGCTTGGCTTTACGGAAAGCAGCGCGGTACCAATTAATCATAGCGCTAAGGGCGCCACGCCGAGACCATGCGGCTACGTAGTGCTTCAGATCATCGCGGGTAAACGTGCCCGGGCGGCTGGTCCCGCGCAAAGCGCGACGGCCAAACTGAAACTGCCGCCGCCGAAACAGCCGCTCGGGTAGCCAGGGCAGCTGAAAGAAGAATATGTACCAACTCTTAACCAACTGCCCGGGTGCCCGGCGCAGCGCCTGGCCTAGCACCGCCGGGTGCGGCACATTCAGGATAGCTACGCGCTTCAGCCGCTCCGGATGATGCGCTGCCAGCCACCACGTTACAGCCGCACCCCAGTCGTGCCCCACCACAAAAGCTTGTTGCTCTCCCGCCGCATCTAGCAAGCCTAGCACATCGGCACCTAGCTGTTCTATGCGGTAGTCTTGCACCCGTGAGGGCTTGTCAGAGAGGTTATAGCCACGCTGATCGGGAGCCCATACGCGGTAGCCGGCGGCGGCCAGCGCTTCTATCTGATGGCGCCAGCCGTACCAGAACTCCGGAAAGCCGTGCAATAGAATCACCAGCGGCCCCTCGGCCGGGCCACACTGCACCACATGCAGCGTAATGCCGTTGGTGCGAACGAAGGTATAATCAAGTTCATAAGCCACCCTCTCTCCTACCACTTCCCCAGGGCCGGGGTTGCGCGTAGTAGCCGTTTTCTATGCAGCCTCCGAGCGCTGCCCCTGCTTGGTAGCGTGGGCCCGGGCAGCTTCCTGATGCAGCTGCTGTACCAAGGGAAGTAAATCAGCGAGCTTACAGCAACAGGCAATCCGGGCTACTTTCATAGGTTTGGCGGCTTTAGCAGAGGCGGCCGACGCGTCGGCGGCGCGATGAGAGATAGTCATTGTGGTGGTAGTTAGGAATGAGCTACTAGGGTGTTATTGGTGAGTATGTTTTCAGATTACTTTACTGATCAGCCACTTGCGCCTGCGCTCCACCTCTCCTTCTCCTTTACTCTTAGCACATATCCCAGCGGTGGGTCAACTGGCTTGCGCGAACAGGTCTAGCTGCTGCGTTACCAGAGCCGAGCGTACCGAGCCCGCCCCAAACAGAATCTGGCGGCGAATGGTCTGCTCATCGTAGTCGCGCTTCTCCAGGGCCTGGCCGCGGCACGTGATGAAGTAGCGGGCACGCTTGAGCACCACGCCAAACTTCTGCAAGTGGTCAAGGGTGATGGGAGAAAAGCGCCGGGCGGCTACAATGCGCTTAGCGGAGCGGGCACCCACCCCCGGAATGCGCAGAATCATCTCGTAGTCGGCGGTATTGATATCTACCGGGAACACGTGGCGGTTGCGCAGGGCCCAGGCCAGCTTGGGGTCCACTTCCAGGTCCAGGAAAGGATGCTCGGGGTCCAAAATTTCATCGGCCTGGAAACCATAGAAGCGCATCAGCCAGTCGGTTTGGTAGAGGCGATGCTCCCGAATCAGAGGCGGCTGCGTGAGTTGGGGCAGGCGCGCGTCGTCAGTAATCGGGATGTAGCCGGAGTAGTACACGCGCTTCAGGCCATAGCCCTTGTAAAGCGAATCGGTGAGCTGAATGATCTGGTGGTCGTTTTCAGCTGAGGCGCCCACGATGAGCTGCGTGCTCTGGCCAGCCGTGGCAAACTGGGGCACCTTCTTAAATAGTGCCTTCTCTTCCTTATTCTGCTGAATGCCGTCCCGGATTTGCGCCATCGGCGTCAGAATCTCCTGGTAGTTCTTCTCGGGGGCCAGCGTGGTCAGGCTCATCTCCGAGGGCAGCTCAATGTTCACGCTCAGGCGGTCGGCGTAGAGGCCGGCTTCCTGGATCAGCTCCTCCGAAGCACCTGGAATGGCTTTCACATGAATGTAGCCATTGAACTTATGCTCGGTGCGCAGCTTTTTGATAATGCGCACGAGGCGCTCCATGGTGTAGTCGGGCGAGGAGAAAATGCCGCTGCTCAGGAACAAGCCCTCAATGTAGTTGCGGCGGTAGAAGTTCATGGTCAGGTCCACCACTTCGTCCACCGTAAAGGCGGCGCGCTTTACATCGTTGCTCTTCCTCGACACGCAATAGGCGCAATCGAAAATGCAGTGGTTGGTAAGCAGAATTTTCAGCAGGCTCACGCAACGGCCGTCCTCGGTGTAGCTGTGGCAGATGCCCATGCCTTCAGCATTGCCCAGGCCCTTGTTCTCGTTTTTGCGCTTTCCGCCGCTGCTGGAGCACGATACATCGTACTTCGCGGCATCTGCCAAAATACTTAGCTTTTCCTGGATACGCTCGTTCATGCGGGGCGGTTTGTCGGCTTAAAAATAGCAGCTTGCGGCGGATTGCGCAATATATCTTAAGACTAATTTCGTTAGAAATGTTCCCACTACTGTCCGCTTTCTTCCTAGCACTACACAGTTTCTTTAGCAAGTAAAATGCGGTTGGCTACTGCGGGAAATCAAGCATAAAACTGGGTTAAGCTGTACCTTGCATAAGGGTAGCTGCGGGCTATTATTGACCTATGAAGTATCTGGTGTGTTTGGGGCTGTTTTGGTGGCTAGTAGGCCTAGGCCTCCCTGTGCCCGCCGTTGCCCAAACTACCCCGGCTGCCGCTCCCGCCGATACCATTACCCGCCCAGCCGCCCGACGCGACTCTCTGCGCCGCCGCTTCGATGAGGAGCGCATGCTTAATAGCCTTAAAGCCTACACTAAGCGTAAGACCATTGCCGGGAAAGCTGCCTCCGCGCTCTTCAACTTTACGGAACGGCGCGAGGACAAAGCCGGGTTGGATGCCGTGCTGCTGGACCGCCAGTTTGATCAGCACAGCTACAAAATTGTGCGGAGCATCAACATTCGCACCCTCGATGCCTTTGGGTTCAGCATTACCGACTCTACGCGCGTTCCGCGCAACATTCTGGAGAAAACTGGCAATACCTTTCATATCAAGACCACTCGCTCGCGCATCCGGCAGGTGCTGTTATTTCGGGTGGGCGATGAGCTAGAGCCGCAGGATTTGTCGGAATCGGAGCGCTTGCTGCGCCAAACGTCGGAAATTCTGGATGCTCGGGTATTTGTGAACGAGCGCACCTCCACGGCCGACAGCGTTGATATTCAGGTTATCACGAAGGACGTGTTTAGCATCAGCGGCTCTTTTCAGCTGCGCGATGTAGGAGCCGGCGGCATAGGCCTACGCGACATCAACTTCCTAGGCCAGGGCCACCAGATCCGGAACCGCCTAGACTATGGCCGCACCGACACGGGCCCGGGCGCCCAAAGCTGGCGGTACATTGGCAGTTACCTGGTGCCGTTTCGCAGCTTCTTTTATGGGCAAGCGTTGTATCGTAATGAGACCCGCAACGAGGAATCTACCCTGCGCTTCAGCCGCGACTTTTACTCGGTAAATACGCGCTACGCCGGCTCAATCAGCTACCGGCGCGTGAACGGCCTGGTGGCCACCTCCGGCGACGGCTCCGAGGAAGACCCTTACGTTTTCAAGGCCCAGCGCTACAACGTGCAGGACGCCTGGCTGGGCCGGGCCTTTCACCTGCGCAGCTACGATTTGGGGTACGAGAACCCCGGCCGCCTGATTGTCTCGGCTCGAAATATCCGCACCAGCTTCGACAGCCGCGCCTATCCCAATGATTACAACTCCAACCTGATGTTGGGCACTATTGGGTACAGTGTGCGCCGTTACTACAAGGATAAATACTTGTTTGGCTTTGGCCGCACCGAAGACATCCCCACGGGTACGCTGGCCAGCCTCACCACTGGCTATGAGTTTAATGAGCGCAGCAACCGCCGATACTATGGTGCCCGACTGGCCTACGCCCGCTACAGCCCCCAGCATGGCTACCTCTATGTGAACGGAGAAGTAGGCAGCTACCAGCGCGTGTACGACCAAGACTGGCAGCAGGGCTCGGTGGGCTTAGAGCTGCTGTACTTTACGCGCCTCTACCACACCGGCAACTACCAGTGGCGCCACTTCCTCTGGACGCGCAACATCATTGGGGTTAACCGGCAAGTAGGCGAGCGGCCCCTAAGTATTGAGGGCGAGCATGGCCTACGGGGCTTCCGGCCGGGGGAACTGTTGCTGGGCACCAGCCGGGTAGTGCTAAACTACGAAACGACCATGTTCACGCCGGTCTCGTTTTTAGGCTTCCGGATGGCGGCTATTGCCTTTGCCGATATTGCCTGGCTGAACGCCAAAGACCCAGAACGGCCGCTGCCGCTTTATGATGCGCCCTACACGGGCTTCGGGATAGGCCTACGGTTCCGGAATGAATACGCCGCGCTGCGCACCTTCCAGATTTCCTTCGGTTTCTACCCGCGCGGCATGAGTACGCCTAATGGCATCCGCATCTTCGAGAACTCGCGGCCGTACTACGACTTCAGCGACTTCAGTTTCGGCCAGCCAGGGGCAGTGCGCTATCAGTAGCAGGCGTAGATTAAACCGGCCGGTCGGGCGGGCGTAGGCCTGTAGTGGCCTAGGCTGCATTCCTCATTTTCAAAAGTACCTTTGCCCAACGGCTCAGGGTGCAAGTAGCACTTGTGAGCTACCGAGCAATAATCGGAGAACTATGAACCTTGGTGATTTCAACGAACTGGAAGTAGCCCGCGAGGTCGACTTCGGCATGTACCTTACTTCTGACGACGGCGACCTGCTGATTCCACGCAAGTACATCCCCGAAGGCACCCAGGTTGGCGACGTGCTGCGCGTATTTGTGTACCGCGATTCTGAGGACCGCCTTATTGCTACCACGCTGGAGCCGTATGCCCGTGTAGGCCAGTTTGCTGCCCTCACCGTCCGCGACGTTACTTCTACCGGAGCTTTCCTTGACTGGGGCCTGGAAAAAGATCTGCTCCTCCCTTACAGTAACCTACGCCGCAACCTGCGCCCCGGCGAGCGGGCCACGGTGTTTGTGTACCTCGATGACACATCTGACCGCATTGTAGCCTCTGCGAAGTGGGAGTGGTTTCTGAGTGATGCCCCCTTCCCTGGCAAGGAGGGCGATGCCGCAGAGCTTTTTGTGGCCGAAGAAACCGATTTGGGCTATAAGGTGATTGTAGATGGCACCCACCAGGGCCTGCTCTACCACAATGAAGTGTTCAAGCCCCTACGCCTCGGCGACGTGCACACGGGCTACATCCGTCAGATCCGGCCCGATGGCAAGCTCGACCTGAGCCTGCAGCGCATCGGTTACGACGAGGCTCTAGCCGCTGCCGACACCTTGCTTGATGCTCTGCGCCAAGCCGGCGGTACCTTACCCCTCGGCGACAAAAGTGAGCCCGACGCTATTTACCGGCGCTTAGGTATGAGCAAGAAAGTCTTCAAGAAAGCGCTGGGCACTCTCTACAAGCGTGGTCAAGTGCAACTAGAGCCCGAGCAAACGCGGTTGGTTGCGGGCAAATAATGTAAGAAGGGGCTTTCATATTAGTCCCTACCTGGCAGCGAGGGTACACCCGGAATAGTTGTTCGGGTGTACCCTCGCTGCCAGGTAGGCCACTTGCGGCTGACTCGAGCCCGGAAATTCACGTGCAGGCAACGCTCAACTGACTTTCCGTATCTGCCGGGGCAATGGCGCACCGATCTGCAGTCGGTTTACGTAGTCCTCATACGCGCCGGAAGTCACTTCATCACCGCCGTGCGCGGGTTGTCATGCAGAAAACCGCTCTCATTGCCGGGGCTAGTGGCCTAGTGGGCAGTCAGCTCCTGCCCTTGCTCCTTGCCTCCGACCGTTATGCCCGCGTCATTGCCGTTAGTCGCCGCCCGCTTCCTATAGTGCACCCCAAGCTGGAGCAGCGCATCTTCGATTTCGAGCAGCTGGAGGAACACCGCCTGCAACTCATTGCCGATGATGTGTACTGCTGCCTGGGCACTACGCTGCGGCAGGCGGGCAGCAAGGAAGCGTTTTACCAAGTAGATTTTTTGTATGTAGTAAAGCTAGCTGCCCTTACGGCTGGCAACTTTGCGGCCCAGTTTTTACTTGTATCTGCTATGGGCGCCGATGCTACTTCGCATTTCTACTACAACCGGGTGAAGGGAGATACGGAGGAGGCCGTGCGCCAAGCTCCCTTCCGGGCCATCCATATCTTCCGCCCATCCTTACTGTTGGGCCAACGCCCTAAAAAGCGCCTTGGCGAGCAAATTGGTGCTATTCTACTCCGCGTTCTGCAACCCGTTTTGATAGGCCCCTTGCGCCTTTACCGGGCCATTAGCGCCGATGCCGTAGCACGCGCCATGTTGCGGGCCGCTGAGGATGATGGAGGTGGTATCCGTATTCATTCCTCCGAGGCAATTGCTCGCGAAGGAGATAGGTAGCGAAAAGAAGTGGGTGAAATTCGAAGGCAACTTGTACTTTTGCCGGAAGTCCACTTTTCCTCTTTATCTATTTTCACGCATGAAGCGTCTGGTTTTAGTTTTGTTGTTCCTGGGTTTACTGGGTAGTGTTGAAGGAGCGTACGCGCAGAGCAAGAAAAAAAGCAGCGGTGGCGGCGGAGCTGGCTACAGCACGGGCATAGGCCTACGCGGCGGCGGCTGGTCGTCGGGCTTAACGTTCAAACACTTTTTGAGCGGCAAAAACAATGTGGCTTTCGAAGGCCTTCTGACGCGTGAATACGCTGCCCGTGGTGGCCGCCTGACGCTCCTGCTGGAAAAGCACGTGCCGGTTTCTGACTTCAAAGGCCTGCAGTTCTACTATGGCGCCGGAGCCCACATTGGCTCCTACCAAGGCCGCTACTACTTCACCGACTCCCGCTATCTGCGTGGCAAAAAGTACGATTACTATCGTAACTACTGGTACGATGACACCAACTACATCGTGGGTGGCGCCGACCTGATTCTGGGTCTGGAATACAAAATGGAAGACCTACCCTTCGTGATTGGTGTTGACTACAAGCCTTTCTTCGAAGTATTTGATGGCTACACCGGCTTCTACAACGACGCTGCCGTGAGCCTACGCTTTGCTTTCTAGGCCACTAAAGGCTACTCTACAATCAAACAAAAAGCCCTCCTGCGCTTGCAGGAGGGCTTTTTGTTTCACCTTTACTTACCTCACGCGGTAAGAACGGTGCGGACGCACATTGTAGCTATTGTAGTAAGGCCGTTGGGCCGGCACTACCACTTGGCGGCGGGGCTGCACCATTACTGGCCTACGTGGCTCAACCACTACTACCCGGGCTGGGCGCGGACGGTAGTAGGGCCTAGGCCTATAGGGGTAGCCATACCCGTAACCATAGCCGGGATATGGTGTGGGGGCTGGCCCTACTACTACGCCAGGCTGAGCGGTGGCTACGCAGCCGGTGAGAGTGGCTGCGGATAGTATAAGAGCCAGAAACAAGGCAGGAAATTTCAGGTAGTTTTTCATAGGGCAGAGAGGTCACCTAATGAGTGACTGATCTACCTGTTAGACGACTGGAAAATCCTGGGGTTTAATGGCATAAGCTAAATTTCATAGCTTAACCCTCTGGCTATTACCTCGGCAGAAGCCCTTCTAAACAGTATGCCTTACCCATCCTGAAATTATATAACATACTCTATATAGCGCCTCTGTGCAATTAGCCTAGAGGGAATAAGGCTTTCTGCTCCATTCTTTGACACATTATTCTGATCATCAGCACGCTACGTATTCTATAATAACATTAAGCAAAACCTATATAAATCAAGAAGCCGAGGCCTACACTACGTGTACACCTCGGCTTCTAAACGAGAACTACCTTATAGTAGGGCTTATTTCTTCTTGCTGCTATACTCAGCATTCAAATGCTTGAGCACTGGAGCAGTTATGTCTAAATCTTTGCGGCCGTAGGCAATGGTGCCGCTGGGGGCAGCAATCAGAATGAGGCGGTACCCGTTCTGCTTGCCGTACACTTCAACTTGCTTATTGATGCGCTCCAGCACTTGCTGGGTCATTTTGCCTTCTTCTTCTTGGGCTTGGCGCTGCAGTTTTTCCTGCTCTTGCGCCACCTGCACTTGGCGGCCCTGCAATTGCTGCTCGGTGCTAGCGCGCTGCTCGGCCGTCATGCCAGCCGCCTGCTGCTGATACTTCTGCACGGCGCCTTGGAAGCCTTGCACCAGTTTCTGGTTTTGGGCTTCCCAGCGTTTAGCTTTTGCCTCAAAGCTGCGGCGCGCATCTTTCATGCCTTGGTAACCATCCAGCAACTTGCCCGACTCTACGTAGGCCACCTTGTCGGTGTCGGCTACCGCGGTGAGGTCGGCGGGCTCTTCAGTGGTAACGGGGGTAGCCGTTGAGTCATTCGTTTTTACTGCGGCCACGGGCTTACGGGCGGGGGCAGCGGCAGGCTTGTTGGCAAAGTGCAGGTAAAATAAAACCGCGACGGCCAAGACCAGTACCGCGTTAATTACCAGTTGAAGAGAGTTTTTCATTCGAGAAATAAGAGAGAAACAAAGCTGCTCCGTAAGCAGCGCTGGTCAAAGAAACGAAAAAAGCCCCGCTGATTGTACTAGGCCGGAGTTTCAATGTCCATCTGCGGGCTCCTCGTCCTCATCCGACTCCTCCACTTCCAGAGGCTTCATGGGCTTCTCATCGTAAGGCGCTGCCAAATCAACCCGGCTCGGCGACAGATCAGTGCGCCCTACGTGTACCAGGGCATCACCCTGGTTTACCACTGGCATATGGTTGAGGCCAATGATGTAGCCCGTTACCGGCGACTCTAGGCGCACGGAGTTTTCCCCGTACGGGTCCGCCACTGAGCCATACACTTGTCCTTTCTCGATGTAGTCGCCCAGGTGCACATCGCTGCGGAAAAGCCCCGCGTAGCGTGCCCGCAGCCAAGTAGAGCGCATGCACACCACGCTGGCCGCTGCCGCAGGCGGGGCATTTTCTACCATTCCCAAATGATGAAGCACCCGGAACGTACCGGCAATGGCCATCTCAATTCCCGCCTCATCTAAGCGCAACGACTCACCCGTTTCGTACACAATAATGCGGCGGCCTTCCTGCATGGCGGTTTCGCGCAGGGAGCCGGGCCGCAGGGAAGCATGCAGGGTGAAGGGAGCCGCAAATGCCGCAGCCAGGGCGTCGGTTTCCTCGTCTTGGTGCAACAGGCAGCGCACCTGTGAAATGTTGGCCCGGGCCGCGCCTCCCGTGTGAAAATCAATGCCGTAATCTATAAGGGGCATGATTTCTCGCATGAAGCGATGCGCCACACGACTGGCCAACGACCCCCGTGGGTTCCCGGGAAACGACCGGTTCACATCTTTACCATCGGGCACTTCCCGCGAGAAGTTCAAAAACCCATAGATGTTGAGAATAGGAATGGCAATGACAGTTCCGCGCAGGGGGTGCAGCAAGTTGCGCCGGATCATGCGCCGGATGGTTTCAATGCCGTTTACTTCGTCGCCGTGCATGCCGGCCATGAGCAACACCGTAGGGCCCGGCTCCGTGGAGCGGAACACATGCACGGGAATGTCAATTACGGTGCCCGATGGCAGCCGGGAGATAACCAACCGAGTAAGCACAGACTGCCCCGGTTTGATGACCAGACCATTGAGCAATAAATCGGTAGGCGCGGCAGAGGAATCAGTTACCAAAGCAGTACAGGGCAAGGTGTAGCACTACAGCTCACACCAATTCGGTGAATATACCGAAGCTGAACTGTTGAGCAGACCTTATCAGCGTCAATTATCATTCCAACCGAATATAGGCCTAGGCCAGTAGCTTGTCAGCCTGAACTTGTAGTAGCTATTTGTGCCAGCTATGAAGCATATCATCCCAAGCAAAAGCAATGCATCTGGTTAGGGTAGCACGAGGCGCTAGGCCAGTTGTACTACCCTTAACCAGATGCATTGCTCTAGCTCAGGATGACGTGTTATTGCTTTAGCTAAAGACTATAGCGGCTCCTGTAGGCCTACCTTTCCTGGCTAGTCCGCCTGAGTGTCAGGCAATACCTCCGGAGTAGAGGTGGTAACCGCTTTAGGTTTCGACTTCTTTTTCTGGGAGAGTTGCTCGGTGTACTCAATGATTTTGCCGGCAATATTGAGGCCAGTGGCTTTCTCAATACCTTCTAGGCCAGGGGAAGAATTTACTTCCAGCACCAGCGGCCCACGTTTGCTCTGCAGCATGTCTACGCCCGCAATACCCAGGCCTAGCGCTTTGGTGGCGAGCAGGGCGGCTGCCTTCTCGGCCCGCGAAAGTTTTACCAGCGTACCGGAGCCGCCGCGGTGCAGGTTGGAGCGGAACTCGCCCTCCTTACCCTGGCGCTTCATGGCGCCCACCACTTCCCCATTCACCACGAAGGCCCGGAGGTCGGCCCCCTTGCTCTCCGCAATAAACTCCTGCACAATAATGCGCGCCTTCAGGTTGTGGAACGCCTCAATTACCGACTGCGCCGCTTTAGCCGACTCAGCCAGTACTACGCCCAAGCCCTGGGTACCTTCCAGTAGTTTAATGATTACCGGCGCGCCACCCACTTGCTGAATCATGGCGGGCACTTCATCGGAGTAGTTGGTGAAGGCCGTTTTGGGCATGCCCACGCCGGCCCTACTCAAGATCTGCATGGAGCGGAGCTTGTCGCGGCTGCGCACAATGGCCTGGCTTTCCACGGCCGTGCGCACCTTCATCATTTCAAACTGCCGCACCACGGCACAGCCATAAAACGTTACGGAAGCTCCAATGCGGGGGATTATAGCGTCAAAGCCTTCCAGCTTATTGCCTTCGTATATGATACCAGGCTTACCTTTTTCAAGAACCAGGTTACAGTGCAGATGGTCTAGGACCACTGCCTCGTGGCCGCGTTGTTCAGCGGCTTCCACGAGGCGCGTCGTCGAGTATAGCTTCGGCTCACGCGAGAGAATCGCCAGTTTCATTAGATAGATGCTTGGAGGAGGATAGTAGAGCAGAAGCGCGCCGCAAAGATACAGGGCGCCCCGCAAGCGGCACGGCTTCTAGCCAGCAGCTATTTGACTTTTATACGACAGATTCAAACGAGCTACATCGACCACTAAACGGGCCTGACGCAGCAACACACGCCCAATAAGCACCGGATACTTCATATCGGAGCGGTCAGAAAGCGAAAACTCCGTGCTATAGTCTTGCCCAAACAGCCGAATAGCGGCCTGAATTACGTACCGTTTCTGCACCTCGCCATTGGAGCTCCGAATGTCGCGCAGGGAGAAGTTGGCGAATTTCATGTGCATGCCGTCAAAATTGGGATGCAGCGTATCAAGCAGCTGTACGTGCAGGTAGTGCTGGCCATCTGGCAGGGTTTCAACGCGAATGTTAGAGCAATGAATAGCTCCGGTATAGGCTCCGGTGTCCACCTTGGCCTCCACTCCCCACAACTGGAAAGCAGGAAAATCAACCAGTTCCCGTCGCCCCACCATTCGCTTCGGCTCACGTTGCTTTTTCATGAGCGGCAAGTAAGGGTGAAATTGTGAGATGGTGAAATGGAAGTGGTGAGTTTACGATGCAGCTCTGATGAAGAGGCCTAGGCCACTACCTGCTTACCCTTTGTAGCTAATACGATAAACGGCATCGTTCTGGTCATCAGAAACGAGCAAGGAGCCGTCGGGCAGCACCAGCAAACACACGGGGCGCCCCCAGGCTTGCTTACCCTGCAGCCAGCCTTCGGCAAAGGTCTCGTAGCTCTGGGCTTGCTTGCCCGTAGCGTCAAGCCGCACCAAGCTGATGCGGTAGCCTAGCTTGGTGGTGCGGTTCCAGGAGCCGTGCTCAGGAATAAAGATTTGGTTGCGGTACTGGGCTGGAAATTTCTTGCCGGTATAAAACTTCATACCTAACGCAGCCACGTGAGGCCCCAGTTTACGGGCGGGCTTAGCGTACGTAGCCACCGATTTACCCTTGCCTAGCTCGGGGTCCTGCACATCGCCGGCGAAGTAATACGGAAAGCCGAAGTGCAGCCCGGGCTTGGGCGCTCGATTCAGCTCATCAGCGGGCAGATTGTCGCCTAGCATGTCGCGGCCGTTGTCGGTAAACCACAATGCCTTATCCTGGGGGCTCCAGTCGAAGCCTACCGTGTTTCTCACACCATATGCAAAGGTTTCTAGGCCAGTGCCATCGGGGTTGAGGCGGTTGATGGTGGCATAGATGGGCTCTTCTGGCAGGCAGCTGTTGCAGGGCGCACCTACCGGCACGTACAGCTTGCCATCGGGCCCGAAGGCGATGTAGCGGTAGCCGTGCCAGTCTTTATTGGGCAGCTTATCATAGACCACCGCCGGCTTGGGCTTCTGCTTCAGGCGCTGAGCTATGTTGTCGTAGCGCAGAATGCGATTGATTTCAGCTACATAGAGCGCCCCATTGCGCACAGCCACGCCGTTGGGCGAGTTCAGGCCGGTGGCAATGGTAACTACTTCATCGGCCCGGCCATCTTTGTTGCGGTCGGGCAAGGCATATACTTTATCGTCTTTGGTCCCCACGTACACGGTACCATCGGGGCCTACCGCCAGTTCGCGGGCGCTTTTTACGCCCTGGGCAAAGTAGCTGATAGTGAAGCCGGCGGGCAGCTTGATCTTACTGAGGTTTACATCAGCGGCAGGAGTGGCCGGCTTGGGAGCCAAAGCCGTGAGGACCAGTGGAGCCAGCAGCAGGGGAAAGAAACGGCGCTTTATCGTCATACCAACCCAACCCTCAGCCCAACCGGAAGGTTGCAGGGCGGCGGTAGTTTGTGGCCTAGTCTACACCAAGTGGCCCGCCCCGCACAGACGGAACGGGCTGGTCTGAAGCCTTGCCGATTACTACAGCTGGTTGGAACGCTGGCGAAGGAGCCGCTCGTATTCCCGCTCCGAGAGTTGCCCCCGCTCCATGTTGCCATAGGTAGAGAAGCCTTGAATGGCCACCCCAATACCCCAGAACAGAGTAGACCACACGGGCCAAGGAAGGGGGCTGAAGCTACGGTCGGTCAAGGCCCAGATGCTCCACAACAGCAGGTTAACCGTGACGTAGGTAAACAGATGTGATTTGAAGCGGGCACGGGCTTTAGCCATACGCCACAGGTGGGGGTCGCGAGCAGGAGTTTCCATGAGTAGAGGAGTTTGGCGTGGTTGAATGCTCAAACCTATAGGTTCCGCCTTCATTCCAGAATTCATAGTTAACCAAGCAGCAATACTGACACCTGAAGTGTTGAAAAACTAGGTTGAACCGTGGAAACGCCACCTTAACCAACGCCAATTACCCCGTCGTATATGGCTACACAACCTCATCTCCCACCTCATGCCTACCCCCTCTCCCGCTACCAACTGGCGCATCCAAGCACGTTCCTTCGGCCGTATCCTGCTGCACCGCGGCGACATTACCCGCATCGATACCAAGGCCATTGTGAATGCGGCCAACTCTAGCTTGCTGGGGGGTGGTGGCGTTGATGGGGCTATTCACCGGGCCGGGGGCCCCGAGATACTTGAGGCCTGCCGGAAATTACGTGCTAGCCACTACGGGAGTGGCCTAGTTACCGGCGAGGCCGTACTTACTACGGCTGGCCGCTTGCCCGCGCGCTACGTTATTCATACGGTAGGGCCCGTGTGGAACGGCGGGCACCTGCACGAGCCAGAGCTACTGGCCAACTGCTACCGCAACAGTCTGCAACTGGCCCAAGAGAAAGGAGTAGCCAGTGTAGCCTTTCCCAGCATTAGTACGGGCATCTATGGGTACCCCAAGCCAGATGCTGCAGCCATTGCCGTGCAGGAAGTCAGGCAGTTTATGAGGCTGCACGCGCAGCCCCAAGAAGTGGTATTCGTGGTCTTCGACGAGGAGAGCTTTACCTTATATGAGCAGGCGCTTCAATAGCCTAAGCGGTTCTTTTTCACGATTTTCTTTGCGCAGAAAATGGTAACTTTAGAAACCACCCATCAACCACCCTCTAACCTTGTAGCGCCATGGAAGTCTCCAATCCCCACCCAATGGCCGAACGTAAAAACAGAAACAGCGCCAGCAATCCAGTTTGGATGGACGGCTTGCGCATTCTGCTAGGCCTGTTTCTGTTCGTTAAAGGCGTTTCTTTTCTAAACAACTCCAGCGACGTCTTCTACCTGCTCAGTCAGCAGGAAAGCCTGGCCCACCTCAGAAAAGCCTCCCTCTTTTTCAGCACCTTCCACATCATTGGCGGGCTCATGATTGCCTTCGGGTTTCTAACGCGGTTTGCGCTGCTTATTCAGATTCCTATTCTGATTGGCGCCGTTTTCATTGTAAACACCCAGAATGGCTTAACGCTGGGTAACATTGAGCTGTGGGTATCCGCCGCCGTATTAGCTCTCATGCTGTTCTTCATGATTGTAGGTCCCGGCCGGTATTCCATCGACCACCGAATTCTTCGGCACAAGCCCAGCGAGCTGTAGCCCTGCTAGGCCACAGCCACACGAGGCATAAGCTGCGGATGCTGACGTAGGTAGGCTGTCACATCGTAGATAAGTCCCGCATGGCCGGTATTCAACAGAATGGTGTCTGCTTTCGATAAAGTAGCAGCAAACTGCTGGATGCCGGCTGGCGGAATCACCCGGTCGTGGCGCCCTAAAAAGAAGGTAACAGGTATAGCGTGCTGGTTTAGCACGCGAGCCAGCCGCTTCAGGTCAAACGTTAGCCCCCGGAAGGCAGTCCAGCTCCGGTAAATGCGCAGGCGCTTTTCGCGGCTATCGAGCTGCCACTGAGCAAAGTGCACGAGGTTGGGGTCGAGCAGGCGGCGCTGCCGGAGGGTATTGAGGAAGCGCAACAGGCGCTGGGGCCGCAGAACCGCTCGGCCCAACAAGCCTCGCATCCACGGCGGCCGCATAGCTAGCGTGTACCATAGCTGGGACCCAATACCATCGGGAGCAATTAACCACACGCCTTTCACCCGCTCGGGGAAATACTCAGCGGCGGTCAGGGCAAACTTGGCACCCATGCTAAAGGCCAGCAGGCTGAAGCTTTCAATGCCCTGCTCAGCGAGGAACGTCTGAAGCAGCTCAGCAAGCCGCTGCTTGGTTAGCGGAGAGTCTTGTTTAGCTAATCGGCTGCCGCCGTGGTAAAACAGATCAAAGGCATACACGGTCACCTCAGGGCCCAGCAACTGGATCAGGCCCCGCCAGTGTCCTTCGCTTTGCCCGTACCCGTGAAAGGCTAGTACAACCTTCGGGCCGGTGCCATATTTACGGTAGTTTAGGTGCGTTTTCAACAAGGTATAAACACCGTCGCTACCCTGTAAGTGCCCACAAAAGCTATTGCATTTAATAGCAGAAAGTCGACAGCAGGTCCGCTAGGCCACTGCGTGGAATTGTGGCTTGGCTGTGCTTAGCTAGGTTAGGCGCGACACGCCGCCCGACACGATAAACTTCATTACTTCGCTGCTGGGCAGATCAAGGTAGGTGACGTGGGTGGGTGGCACCAGCACTAGCTCGCCGGAAAAGTTGTAGGAGTGCGGGAAATACACCGCCAGCAGGTCGTCGCGGTGAATAGCAGCCATGGTGGCCTGGGTTACGAAACCCATTTTGAAGGTCTGCTCGGTGGCACTCATACGCACCAGCACCGGCCGGTTAAACTTCTGGTTGTCGCCCACAAACGCGTCAAACAGATCTTTCAGGCTGGAGTAGATGATGCTGACCAGCGGCGTGCGGTGCAGCAGCCGCTCCATGATAATCAGGAAGGGCCGCACCAGGAAGGATTTCGCCACAAAGCCCACTAGCGTAATCAGCACAACGGCCACTACTAGGCCTAGGCCAGGTACATCAAAGCTCAAGCCCGCAAACAGGTCGTTGAGCCAGCGAAGTAGGGCATACAGAATATAGAGCGTGAGGCCGACCGGCGCCACAACCAGAAATCCGTTGAGAAAGTAGTTGAATAAACGACTCATGAGCGAAGCTAGTGGCCTACGGAACAGGCGCGGGCCGAGCACCGCAAGTTACCCCGCCCTCCTTAAAACAGCAGCGGCCCACCCAGAAAAACCGGGTGAGCCGCTGTTCTATTATCGTATGGGGGCAGGAAGAAGCTAGGCCAGCTTCATCTCTGTCACTTCTTCAATACGGTCCTTCACGCGCTGCATCAGCCACATGGGGGTGCTGGTGGCACCACAGATACCGACCGACTCCATGCCCTGAAACCACTCATCCTGCAGCTCCTGCTCGTTTTCCACGAAGTAGCTGCGCGGGTTGGTTTTGTTTACTACCGAGAATAGGGCCTTGCCGTTGGAGCTCTTACGGCCGCTCACGAAGACGATTACGTCATGCTGGACGGCGAATTTGGCCAATGCCGGCTCGCGGTTACTTACCTGCCGACAAATGCTGTCGTTGGCATCGAAGGCCTCCAAAGAGCCCCCAGCTGCGGCAATACGCTCTTCAATCACCTGCTTCATGTGGTAGAAGCCAGCGGTGCTTTTGGTGGTCTGGCTGAAGAGCGTAACCGGGCGGGCGAAGTCAATCTGGTCCAGGTCGGCCTCTGTCATCACGATGAGGGCCTGGTTGCGGGTCTGGCCGGTAAGGCCAATGACCTCCGCATGGCCGGGCTGCCCATAAATCACTACCTGTCCGTTTTGGCGCGTGGTGGCATCAAAAGCGTGCTTCACGCGGTTCTGCAGCTTAAGCACTACCGGGCATGAAGCGTCAATGAGCTCAATATTGTTGCGCAGAGCCAGGGCATAGGTTTCCGGCGGCTCGCCGTGGGCCCGGATGAGCACCTTGGCGTCGTGCAGCTCTTCCAGCTGCTCTCGGTCGATGATGCGTAGGCCTAGCGCATGCAGGCGCTCCACCTCCATGCGGTTGTGCACAATATCGCCGAGACAATACAAGATGTCGTCGTGGGCCAGTTCGTCTTCAGCCATCTGGATGGCAAACTCGACGCCGAAACAGTAGCCAGAATTTTTATCGATGGTGACGTTCATGTGTTCTCTTAACAAAGCAACCGTCGAACAGGTGCAATTATCGGGCCCTACTCCTTAACAACCGCTTCGCCGCCATTCCGTTCGGAGCTATCCGCGTCGGAAGTAACGGCTAGGGTAAATAACTTCGCCGATACCCGCTCCAGCACGAAATCAACCTGCTCGTCGATCATCATGTGAGTGGTATCCAGCAGCACAGCATCGGCGGCGCGGCGCAAGGGGCTTTCCGTCCGAGTAGAATCAATGTGGTCACGCTTGCGCAGGTTCTCCACTATCTCATCCACGGGTACGTGCTCGTCCTTCAGGGCCAGCTCCTCCTGGCGGCGCTCCGCCCGCGTAAGCACATCGGCGGTCATAAACACCTTCACCTCTGCATCAGGAAATACGGTGGTGCCGATGTCGCGGCCATCCATTACCACGCCCCGCTTACGGCCCATGCGCTGCTGCTGCCGCACCAAGGCGTGGCGCACGGCTGGAATCACCGACACCTCACTCACGGAGTTAGAAATGCGCATCTGCCGGATTTCATCCTCTCGGATTTCACCATCAAGACAGAGCTCATTGCGGCCGGTTTTGCGGTTACGCTTAAATGAGATGTGCATGTCATGCAGGGCCTGCTCAATGCGGGGCAAATCGTCGAAGCTGATGTTGTGCTCCAGCAGGTAAAGGGTTACGGCGCGGTACATGGCGCCGCTATCAATATAGGCGTAGCCCAGTTCAGCGGCCACAGCCTTAGCTGTGGTGCTTTTGCCGCACGAAGAGTAGCCATCAATGGCAATGACGATTTTCCGCATGACAAAGTCGTTGGGTACGGTTAGGCTTAAAGGGCTCACGAAATCCAGTTTTTGCGCACGGGCTTAAGGGCCAATCGCTCAGGAATGCCCGCGAAGAACTTCACAACCGACTCGGCTTCACCCTTAGCCAGCTGCTCGCTCACGCGGAAGAATGGGTTAAAAAAATAAGCGCGGTTGATGCCCACGCCGGTGGTTTTATCGGGGCCCTGAGCCCAGGTGCCGCCGTAGGTATCTACCAAACACTGGCCTAGGAAACACCCCAGCGCCGTAACTACTCCTTGCTTCTCCGAGTCTTTAATGCTAGGGCGCTGCTGCTCAATAAAGTCGGCGAGCCGTTGGACGGCCGCGGCATCAAAGGCATTCACCTGAAGCTGCTGGCGTACACCTTCGGCGGCGGCACGGAGTGAGGCAAGGGGCGATTCTGAAGGCATAGGCAACTGTAGTAGTTAAGGACGACCCACTGTTCCAACGGCGCGCAACTGCTGCGTCACGCGGGAATCAGCGTAATCTGTGAGCAATCGGGCGGCATCCCGCCCCGGACGCAGGCGACCGGTTTTGAGTTCCGCTACACTCCGTGCATCATCGGCCAGCAGCGTCAGAAACAGTTGTTGGAACGCATTTTTCGACCGAGGCACTTCTTGCCAAGGGCCAGCGGCTTGCCGGATTGTTAGAGTCGGCGTCCCCACCACGCGCTCCAGCAGGCTGCGGCGCGTGTAGCTGTAGTCAACCATCTGCAACCCCGCCCCGCGGAACTGCTGCATGCCAAACACCCCGCCGCGTAGCTTCGAGTGGCTGGCTAGGCCAGTCAAAGAAACCAGGGTATCGCCGGGGTATTTCACGAAGGCCTTGATTTCGCGAGGCAAATACGCTTGGTAGGTATTGCCCTCGGTGTTCATGTAAACTTTATAGGCGGTGTACTCGCCTATTTGCACGGCGTGCCAATGGCCTTGCAGGTCTTGAAAAGATCCGGCGTGCCCATCCGTCTGGCGTACCTGCGTAGGGTCGGGCGTAAAGGGGTCGTAAGTGCCTGGAGCCGGGAAAGCCGCCGGCTTAGTTTGAGCCACTGCCACAGGAGCCACCATTCCTAACCCCGCCATCGTCAACAAGCTAAACAGCAAAGTTTTTTTCACGTGCTTGGTGGATAGAGGATGTTTTGTGTGGCAAAGCGCCCTGCTGGTAGTGCAGTGCGTTAGTGGCTTTCACAAGGGCAAGGCATTTTGCCCAGCTTGGCTTTCCGCTTGAGGGATGAAGTTTTCTTCTGCTGGGGCGTGCGGCTGGCGCAGCCCGTTGAAGCTAGGCCAGTGCCTCCAATTAAGGCAGCTAATAGCAAAGTCACAATCTTTCTCACAGCGCAGATTTTCGGCAAATATACGGTTCTTTACCCGTTAGCCGTCTGCCCAACTCAACTTTACCTTCGCATTTCTCCTGCCCTATGCCCGCTGATTTTCAACTCCAGGCCAACGTCATCGACCTGTTTGCCAATACGATAACCCCCGCCACGCTTCACGTAGCTGCTGGCCGCATCCAGCAGATTGCTCCCACCGGTGCTCTCAACCCCGACCCCGCGCTACCCTATGCGCTACCCGGCTTTGTGGATGCCCACGTGCACGTGGAAAGCTCCCTGCTAGTGCCCTCTGAGTTTGCGCGCCTAGCCGTGGTGCACGGCACCGTAGCCACCGTATCAGACCCCCACGAGATTGGAAACGTGCTGGGCGTGGCGGGTGTGAAATACATGCTGGAAAATGGCGGGCAAGTACCCTTCAAGTTCTGCTTTGGGGCCCCCTCCTGCGTACCCGCTACGCCCTTTGAAACCGCCGGCGCCGAAATAACCGCCGCCGACATTGAGACGTTGTTCAAGGAGCACCCCGAAATTGGTTATTTGGCCGAAATGATGAACTGGCCCGGCGTGTTGCACCGCGACGCCGACGTGATGGAGAAAATCCGGCTGGCCCAGCAGTACGGCCGCCCTGTAGATGGCCACGCTCCTGGCCTACGCGGCGAAGACGCCCGCCAGTATGCGGCCGCCGGCATCAGCACCGACCACGAGTGCTTCACGGCGGAAGAGGCCCTGGATAAGCTCGCCGTGGGCATGAAGATTCTGGTGCGCGAGGGCTCCGCCGCCCGCAATTTCGAGGCCCTCATTGACCTACTCCCCGAGCACCACGAGCACATGATGTTCTGCTCTGATGATAAGCACCCCGACACCTTGGTGCTAGGCCATATCAACCAGCTGGTGCAGCGGGCAGTGGCGCGCGGCCAAGATGTGCTACAGGTGCTGCGCGTAGCTTGCCGCAACCCCGTAGAGCACTACAACCTGCCCGTAGGCCTCCTGCGCGCCGGTGACCCCGCTGATTTTATCGTGGTAGATAACCTCACCGATTTCAGCGTTCAGCAAACGTATCTGAATGGTGAGCTGGTGGCTGAAAAGGGCCAAACGCTGATTCCTGCTGTGCCCGTAGCGGTGGTAAACAACTTCCACACTACTCCCGTGCAGCCCGCCGATTTCCAGGTGGTAGCCCCTCAGGCAGCGGCCACAGTGCGCGTTATTGAGTGTTTCGATGGGCAGCTCATCACGGCCCGCCACGATTTGCCGGCCCGCGTGGAGAGTGGCCTAGTGCTGCCCGACATAGCGCAGGATGTGCTAAAGCTCACGGTAGTAAACCGCTATCGGCCGGCAGCCCCGGCGGTATCGTTCATTCAGGGCTTCGGGCTGAAGCGGGGCGCCCTGGCCAGCAGCGTAGGCCACGACTCCCACAACATCACTGCCGTAGGCTGCGACGATGAAAGCTTAGCCCGCGCCGTGAACTTGGTTATTGCGGCGCAGGGTGGCCTAGCCGTCGTGTCGCCTGATGGCGAGGAGCTGGTGCTTCCTCTGCCTGTGGCTGGCTTAATGTCGGATCAGGAAGGTTACCATGTGGCAGAGGCCTACGCCGCTGTAGATGCCCTATCCAAACAGCTCGGCTCGCCCCTCCAGGCCCCATTCATGACGCTTTCCTTCATGGCCCTGCTGGTTATCCCCAGCCTCAAGCTCAGCGACAAAGGCTTGTTTGATGGCGAGGCCTTCCGGTTTGTAGAAGCGGTGGTGTAGCCAAGCAGAAGTATCCTATTTATATCTGCACGTCATCTGAGCTTGCGAAGGATCTTATTAAGCAAGAACGACTGGCCTAGCGCCTCGTGCTGACGTGAAAAGATCCTTCGCAAGCTCAGGATGACGCGCTTTCAGGGATGTTGCCATTGCAGAGTAAGCACGCGAGATGTCTCAACAAGCTCGACATGACGGGCTGTAGTATTACCTATTCGCTAGGCCACTTCAACAACAAAAGCCCCGTTACCAGATGTGGTAACGGGGCTTTTTACTTAGGAAGTGGAAGCCTCTAGTTGTTCACGAAACGCTTTTCCAGTAGCTTCTGCATCTTCTCTTCCGTGAGAGGCTTAGCCAGGTACTCTACGCCTTCATACTGCGCAACACGGGCGGTGTCGGCGGCATGCATGGAGGTGGTGAGCACGGCCATCACGGTTTTCTCGCGCGAGCTGGCGGGCAACTCGTTGTAAAGCTTCAAGAACTCAAAGCCATCCATGCCGGGCATTTTCAGATCCACGAATACCAACTCGGGTACATCCTTCGATGGGTTATCGGCGGGGTTTTCGCCCCACAGGAACTGAAAAGCCTGATCCGCTTTGGAGAAAGTGTGAACCTGATCGGCTACGTTGAGCCGGCTCAACAATCGGTTATTTAGGAAGCTGGTAGTTTCATTGTCGTCTACCAGTACAACATTACGCAGTTTGCGAGCCATAGCTTTCGGAGTTTAAGAGGCACAAGTGTAACTGGCCTAGAGCCAGCCTTGTTCGCGCATCCAGTCGTCGTTATAGATTTTACCTAAGTAGCGAGTGCCGTGGTCAGGCAGGATAATGACCATCGTATCGTCTTCCTTCAGATGCTCCTTAGCATATTCCAAGGCCCCGAATACTGCCGACCCACAAGACCAGCCTACGAATAAGCCTTCCTCTTTGGCCAACCGCCGCGTCATGACGGCAGCATCTTTGTCGGATACTTTGATGAAAAGATCAATCAGGTCAAAGTTAACATTCTTAGGCAGAATATCTTCGCCGATACCCTCGGTTTTGTACGGGTAGATTTCGTTTTCGTCGAAAATACCGGTTTCCTTGTACTTCTTGAATACGGAGCCATAGGTGTCGAGGCCTACCGTCACAAGGTTAGGGTTCTGTTCTTTCAGGTATTTGGCCGTACCACAAATGGTGCCACCGGTGCCCACACCCGCCGCAAAGTGGGTGATTTTGCCTTCCGTTTGCTCCCACAGCTCGGGGCCAGTGGTTTCATAATGCGCCGCCGAGTTCGACATATTGTCGTACTGATTTGGGTACAGCGAGTTCGGGATTTCGGCGTTCAGCTTGCGGGCCACCGAGTAGTAGCTGCGTGGGTCGTCGGGGGCTACGTTGGTGGGGCACACGATTACCTCAGCACCTACTGCCTTCAGAATGTCCTGCTTCTCCTTGCTTTGCTTGTCACTCATCGTGAAGATGCACTTGTAGCCCTTCGCAATGGCGGCCAGCGCCAGGCCCATACCGGTATTGCCGGAGGTACCCTCAATGATGGTGCCGCCGGGCTGAATCAGACCGGCTTTCTCTGCATCCTCAATCATCTTCAACGCCATCCGGTCTTTCACCGAGTTGCCGGGGTTGAAGTATTCTACTTTCACCAATACGGTGCCTTTTATGCCTTCGGCAAGCTTGTTGAGCTTTACCAAAGGCGTATTGCCGATGGCCTCAACGATGTTGTTCAAGTACATGGGGGTGGGGTATGCGGTTTGTGAGAGAGGACCACAAAGGTACGCATTTCGGTTGGGAGCCTTAAGCAGATAGCTACTTTCCTCTCTGACTTTACTACCCGGCCTAATAGTTCGCGGCCCGCTGTAGTTGCGCCATTACGCTACCAGGTGCCGAAGCCGCCGTTCGGCCTCCGGTGGTGTTGAGGGGATGTAGGGCCTGCGTTTGATCTGTGAATAGAAAGGCATCGTACCGGTTGGGCAAGTCGCTCTGCACATAGTTGCCAGCTTCCTGACTAGGGTTATACACTACTCCAATGGCGCGGTGGCCTCGTTTATTGGTTAGAGCGGCCTCAGTACGCCAGGGCTGTAGCAGAATCAGCTTGTTGCGAGGCTCCTTCTGATGTAGGGCCGCTTCCCAAGAGTCTGTCCTGGCAGCCGGCACCTGCATCACCGTAGTAGCGCCGCCCCAATATGGCGAGGCAATCACCGTACCCTGGTAAGTACCCTGGCCTACAATAAATACGCCTTCGGCAGCATGCTGCTCGCGCACAAGCTGGCCTACATTTATCTCTCCGTACTGCGCCATATCAGTGTAGCGAGCATCGCCTACGTGGGTGTTATGCTCCCACACAATGATTTTGGCTTCCGGGCCGTGAAAGCTCATCAGCCGGTTGATGGTTTCCGTCATATGCCGGTCGCGGATGTTCCAGGATTCGGCGTTGCTGCGTACTGCCGTGCGGTAATAGCGTTCGGCATTCACAGCAATCAGCGCATTTTGCTCGGCATTGAATGCGCCTATGTGGTTATTGGGCAAGCTTTTCATTTGATTCCGCACGGCCGCCAGCACGTTGTTTATCTCCGTAACACACGTGGCTCCCTGCAGTGTAGCTCTTCCATAGGCCTCCTCATTGCGATTATAAGATTGCAGGCACGCCAGAGCCTCCTCAACCGCACTGAGCGTTACTTGATCGGCTTCGGCAAAATCAGTCCGGATTCTTTCCAAGGAGGGCCATAGGCTGTACACGTCTAACCCGAATATCCCTACCTGGCGAGCTGCGGGCTGTGTTTTATTATAGGTGCGCAGCCATTCGGCCAGGTCTGCCACTTCTTGGTTTGCCCACAGCCACGTAGGCCACCGATCAAACCGCTCCAGCACTTGCCTTGCTGAAGTGGCTGTACTAACGCCCTTCACATAGCGATTCAGCTCATACAAGTCAGGCCAGTCGCCCTCCACAGCAATCATGGTGAAGCCCTTCTCCTGAATCAGACGCTTGCTCAGGGTTGCTCGCCAAGTATAGAACTCCGCAGTACCGTGGGAGGCCTCGCCTAGCAACGCGTAACGGGCGGTTCCCAGCTGGTTAAGCAGCGGGTCCAGATCCTGGGCCGTTTCCAGACGAGATATTCCAGCGTCCGGAAGCGCAAGAGTGTTGCTCGGCGATTCAGAATCTTTATCGGAGCAGGCTGCCAAGCACCACCAGAAGCTTAAAAGCAGCGCAAATCGCAAGGTTTTCATGACCCAATAATTTGTATGTGTTGGCTTCTATCCCTGGCGCCGAATACCGCGCAGCTATCCAGCGCGCCTAGCCCTTAGCATGCATTAGCTTGCTCTTACCTTTCTTCAGAAGCCGTTTTTAACTTCTCCCTGAAACTCAACCCAATAAAAAAAGTTATAGATGAGCACCAATAAATACTATACATTGGAGTACCAGTAGGTTGCCTTGCTTTAGGTGAAGCAGGCCAGAATAGGCCTAAGCCTGTTACTACATAGTTCGAAACGGTAACAGGCTTGCCTCCGCCCCAAAAAAGGCTACTTTTGCACACCGCTAGCCTTCGGCTGGCGGGCATTCCCCACCCTCAACCCGCATCTTCCTCTAACTCTTCTTCTATGAGTGTTCTGGTTAACAAGGATTCCAAAGTGATTGTGCAGGGCTTCACCGGCTCGGAAGGGTCGTTCCACGCCCAACAGATGATTGAGTACGGCACCAACGTGGTAGGCGGCGTAACCCCCGGCAAAGGCGGCACCCAGCACCTCGACCGTCCCGTGTTCAACACCGTAGCCGAAGCAGTAGAGCAGGCGGGTGCTGACACCAGCATCATCTTCGTTCCCCCAGCTTTCGCCGCCGACGCTATCATGGAAGCCGCCGACGCAGGCATCAAAGTTATCGTGACCATCACTGAGGGTATCCCCACCAAGGACATGATTGCGGTGAAGGAGTACCTGAAGGGCCGTGAGGGTCTGCGCATGATCGGGCCAAACTGCCCTGGCGTAATGACCGCCGGCGAGTGCAAAGTGGGCATCATGCCTGGCTTTATCTTCCAGAAAGGTAAAATCGGTATCGTTTCGAAGTCGGGTACCCTGACCTACGAAGCTGTTGACCAGCTCACCAAAGCTGGCCTAGGCCAGACCACGGCCATCGGCATTGGCGGCGACCCGATCATTGGCACCACTACCAAAGAAGCCGTGGAGTTGCTCATGAACGACCCCGAAACCGAAGGCATCGTGATGATCGGTGAAATCGGTGGCGGCATGGAAGCCGAAGCTGCTCGCTGGATCAAGGAAACCGGCAACAAGAAGCCCGTAGTTGGTTTCATTGCTGGCCAGACGGCTCCTCCCGGCCGCCGCATGGGCCACGCTGGTGCTATTGTAGGCGGCGCCGATGACACGGCTGCGGCTAAAATGGCCATCATGCGCGAGTGCGGTATCCACGTAGTAGACTCTCCCGCCGAAATTGGTGACACCATGCTGCGCGTACTAGGCGGCAAGTAATTGCTAGACCAATACCAGATATAAAAAGCCCCGACGCGCGTCGGGGCTTTTTTGTTGGTTAAGCTTTACCAGCCCATATTTGGCTCTTATTACTCAGTTCACTATTCCGTACGTCTTATGCACAGTACTACTAAATTATTACTCGCCATCATCGGGGTTGCCGGCGCAACGGCGTGTACCAAAGAGGTTGAAAAGATTGTGGTGCAAGAACCCACCTACAGTTGGTCGGAGGTAAAGCAACTCAGCGGCAGCCAAAAAATTATCATCCAGCTCACCACGGATAAGAAGACGCTTTTTTTGCAGCAGCCGGGCATTTTTGGCCACGTTACGCCGCTGGCAAACGTTCCTAGGCCACCTGATCAGGGCTACTTTCAGATTAAGTCGTACACAACTGACCCGCTGCCTTACGACATCAAAAACCGCTTACCCATGAACGCCAGCTTATTTCTGAAGCCGACACAGGTAGGCGACTCTGTTTTGAATGTGTACACTACGGCTAACCCGCCGTTTTCTAACGAGATATCAGAGATTCGTTTGCGACGAATCGATAAAACGGCGGATAGATTCGTCAACAACCGTTATAGCCCTTATGCTGCTTTCGGAGCCATTAGCAGCAACAATTATTCATTGGTTGGCTATACCACTATTTCTGGAGATAGAGCTCTGCATTTTGTTCTCAGCAAGCTCACGTTACCCACCCGAACCCGGGGCCCCGTCGAAGTCACATCGCGCACGGTTTCTATACCACTTGATAATACCAGCGACTTCTATACAATTTCAGTTATCGATGATTATTTCCTGGTTTCTAATGCGAATGATGGAATCTATAAAATTCGCGAAAACGGGACAGTACGGAAAGTGGTCAATTCCCCACAAACGTTTACCACTGCCTATTACAAAGACCGTGGTACTCTCTATGCCATACAGGGTGATTATCAGTACAGCATTTTGACCTCAACGGATGACGGGGAGACTTGGCAACGTAGTACAGGACTACCTAATTATTTTCGCAGTAGTACTTTCTACCCTGTCGGGGATAGTATAGTAGGCGTTTCACACGGAGCAACCAATAACGTATTGTACACTCTTCGCTGGCAGGGCGCTAGATATCGGGTGCGCGAGTTGAAAAGCGACGGATTGAACCAAGCTGACTTTACTGACCTAGTTCAGCTTGGCGATACGGTTTACCTGGGAACTACGAACGGGTTATTTAGGCAGCCTCTCAAAACCTTCTTTGAGAGCAAACCAAAGCAGTAGTGCCCTTGGCATCTTGAGCCTGCTTCCGCGCTCAGCGGTGCCTTTCTAGGCCAGTAGCTAAAACAAGCCCGCATCGGCTTTCGCTGAGGCGGGCTTGTTACTCTTTATTCTGGGCTCTGAGGTTGATTACGCTTCCAGAAAAGCTGCGGCCGTACTACCACTCCGGCACTTATCAGCATAGTAGTTGGCGTAATATTTCGCCGGTCCTGATTTTGGCGCTCCGCATGGCCCGGTATAGAGAAGCCCAAAGTGCCTAGCCCTTGCACTGCCCCTTCGCCAATGCGCACAAAGCAGGTGGGCTCCAGAAAGAAGCGGTTGGAAGACGGATGAGGCTCATCGTTGCGAAGCAGCTTGCTGTAGCTTACAAACGTGTTTCTTAGAGACAAGCCATAGCTCCGCCCAGCGCTTTGCTTGGCAATGTATAGTTGGCCGTAGTAACGGGTGTAATTGGCTTCATAGTGAACCAATGAGCCAAATAATGGTAGAAGCACGCTCCCACTAGCGTCATAAATATTAGTGCGTGCAAACCCTACTCCGCCAATAGCGCCGAAGTAGGTAGCTTTGTCCTTCCCAATCATGCGGTACATACCCAGGCCTAGCCCCGCTTGCCGGTGCGAGTTACGGTAGTTGAACGTTGCGTTGTTGCGCGTTTCGCTGCCTTGGCTACTCTGCCCGGCCACTTCGCCCACCACCAACAAATGCGACACAGGCGAGTACGCAGCGCTTCCTTCAAAGCTGGTTAAGCCACGCACTGCCGCTGTAACCTCGATATCTCCCTTTTCCTTCAGCAACGGCGTACTGGGTACAGTGGGCACGTACACAGCACAACCGGTAAGCGCAATCCAACACAGTGATAGATATCTTTTCATAAAAGTTAATTGCTATATAAGCTAAGTACTCAGATTGGCCGCTCATTCAGAAATTAACGTCTCCTTGGGTTAGAGTTTATCTGAGTAAGCTAACTCACGCAGAAACTCATGTAACGGCTTAGTTTAGCAGCTTTATTAAGACTGTAATTAGACTTCAGAAATAATCAGGCGTTCTATGCTATTCTTATAAAAGCCGCCCTAGCTGCAACCTCTCACCAGCTAGTTTAGCTCACTATTATATGAGGTATTGTTTCTTGCTCACTGGCCTAGCGCTGCTTGTTGCCCACATAGGTTACGCTCAGGTTGCACCCATTGTGGCATTACCTGATGTTAAGGTTAGCAACCAGAGCAGCCACTTGGTGGTGGCGTCTGGCCGAGGCGACCGTAAAAACTGGCACCTTACAGCTCCAGGTGGTGCTACTGCAGTACGGTTTCTCGCGCCCCGAGAGAAGTACCACGAGTTGCGGCAGATACGCCTGCACTTACGGCACACAAATCAACTACGCGAAGGGCAATTGCAGATCCGAATTGCCTCTGTAGCCACCACTGGCATTCCTGCCAATGACAACCTACTGCCAGTTAGCCTGTTGCTCTCAACCGCTGACTTACGCCGCGCCCGCAACCACCTCACCTTAGAGTGGCCTACGGCGCACCTAGTAGTACCAACGGGAGGTTTCTTTATTGTGATTGAGTGCCTAGGCCAGTCGGCTGATGAATACGCTAGTCGGCTACTACCACCAGAAACTGATGGTAAGCTCCGCATTGAAATTAGTCACCGTACGCAACCTAACACATCTACTCGCATAGCAGATGCCAGCGGCTTCCCTGTACTGCAAGCCACTCAACCTGACTCTTCTGCCGCCGAGAGCTGGTACCGCGATACCGCGACGCAGCAGTGGCGCCGCAACCGGGTAGGCCAGTCAGGAATATTACTTGATGCAGTTTTTGAATAGTTATTTCTTGCCCTCTTGCCCGCCCACGTTCACTACAATACCAAACTGAAACACCGAGTTAGCTGCCTTCAGGTACTTCCGGTGGCGTAGGCCAAAGTTGCTACCGCTGATAAGCTGAAACTGCAACGGCCCCACCAACTGAATACGGGTGTACGTAATAGGCTCGAGAAAAACATTGTCTTCGGGGGCGTGTGCTTGGCCATCGAGCCGAAACTTATCAAGCTGCATGTAACTGATGCGCAAGGCGGTACCGTAGTTAACGGGCCAGTCGCGCCCCAGCACATGGAAGCTCTTGTGGTCTTTAGAGGTATAGTTGGCCTGGAGGAAGTACTTGGTCAGGTTGCCCTCCAGCGTACGTGTAACGCCTTCGTCGGGCGTGCGCTCAATGCGCTTCGTTTTGCCTACACCCACGCCTCCGTAAAACTCCAGCACCCGAGTATCCCGGATGCGGGTGTAGTAGCCGAGGCCTACTTCGCCAAAATCGTGGTCTTCGGCCCGTTTCTTCTTATCAGTATGCAGAAAAGAGGCCGAGCCCATGATGCCCAGGTGGTTGGTAGCGG
Source organism: Hymenobacter wooponensis (assembly GCF_004745865.1). GTDB lineage: Bacteria > Bacteroidota > Bacteroidia > Cytophagales > Hymenobacteraceae > Hymenobacter > Hymenobacter wooponensis. The sequence goes on from NZ_SRKZ01000001.1 coordinate 1,245,998, forward strand.
CGTAGGCTCCTTGCACACTGGTGTTTTGGCTGAAATTAGTCTGCAAGCTGCCGCTCCACTCGCCCTGCTGGGTGAGCAACGGTACCTGGGGCGGCGGCGGGAAGTACAAGGAGGAGCAGGCACTCAGGCACGGCAACACAACGAATAACAACAGGCGCAAGTAACGCGAAGCAAGCATAGGCTGAAAAAGACCAGTAATCAGGGGCAGAACGGCAAGTGAGCGGTTTCGTTGTGTAGTCATCAGGGCGGCCAGGCCGTATAGCCAGTAGCTGTTCAGCTTCAGCGCACAAATACGACAACTCAAAAGCCTTAAGTTCTGCTTTTTATGCCTATTTCCTACGACGCCCTGATTATTGGCTCCGGTCAGGCCGGAAATCCTCTTGCTACCGCCCTAGCCAAAGCCGGACGCAAAGTAGCCATAGTGGAGAAATACTTGCTGGGCGGCTCCTGCATCAATTATGGCTGCTCACCAGTCAAAGCCATGCTGGCCTCCGCCGAACGGGTGCACCAAGTAGCCACCGCGCAGGAATACGGCGTACATGCTGCTCCGCCCGAAGTTGACTTCAAGGCAATTATGGCGCGCAAAGACACCATCATTCAGGAAATGCGTGATGGAGTACGCAAGAACCTGACAAAGGAACACTCGGGCATCACTGTGCTACACGGGCACGCCACCTTTACGGGGCCTAAAACGGTGCGCGTAACGGGCCTCGATGGCCAGGTGCACGACTTGAAGGCACCACTCATCTTTATTAATACCGGCACTGAGTCGGCTATTCCGCCCATTGAAGGCTTAGCTGACAACCACTTTCTGACCAATAAGAGCATTCTGGAGCTACAGGAGCTGCCAGAGCATCTGCTTATTCTGGGGGGTGGCTACATTGGCCTGGAGTTCGGGCAAATGTTTCGCCGCTTCGGCAGCCGCGTTACTATCATTGAACACGCCAAGCAACTGCTTGAACGCGAAGATAATGACGTTTGCGAAGCCATGCAGGAGCAGCTAGGGGCCGATGGCGTAGAGTTCGTGCTAGGCGCCTATGTGCAACGCGTTTCCCGCAATGAAGAAGGTGCCTACACCCTCACGGCTCATACTGCGGCTGGTGAGCGGCGCCTGCGCGGCTCTCACTTGCTGGTGGCCATTGGCCGGAAGCCCAATACCGATGATCTAGGCCTAGAAGCTGCGGGCATTGAAACCAACGAGGAAGGGTATATCCTAGTTAATGAACGCCTGCAAACCAACGTGCGCGGTGTATATGCTCTCGGCGACGTGCACCCCGGCCCCCAGTTCACCCACCTCAGCTACGACGATTACCGCGTAGTACGCGACAATATCATCCATCGCAAACGGCGCTCCGCCAAAGATCGGCCCCTGCCCTACGTAGTGTTTACTCAGCCTCAGCTAGGTCGTATAGGCTTATCAGAAAAACAGGCCCAAGAGCAAAAGCTTGACTACCGTGTAGCAACTATGCCCGTGCAATACGTGGGCCGCGCCCGTGAAACCGGTAATAAAGAAGGCTTCATGAAGGTGCTGGTAGATGCGCACAACCACATCATTGGGGCCACTATATTTTCGGAGCAAGGCGGCGAAATCATGTCAATGATTCAGCTCGCTATGGCTGGCAAAATCACGTGCGACCAACTTCAGAACATGGTATTTGCCCACCCTACCTGGGCTGAGTCACTGAATAACCTATTTGCAAAGTTGGAGAAGGCCTAGGGTAGACCAGCGAAAGAATATCTCTTAGTTGAGAACTAAGACTAGTAAACCCCAATACGAAAACCGCCCCTACAGCAAATAGCTACAGGGGCGGTTTTCGTATTACAGCTCTAGGCTGACTGTGTATCTACTTAGCGTAGGCCACGGCGCGCATTTCCCGGATAACCGTGATTTTAATTTGGCCAGGGTACTGCATTTCCTTCTCGATTTTCTGCGAAATCTCGTAGCTCAACTCGGCGGCACGCTCGTCGGTTACGTTCTCGGCGTCTACCATTACGCGCAGCTCGCGGCCGGCCTGAATAGCAAAGCACTGGTTCACTCCTTTGAAGCCGTTGGCGGTTTCTTCCAGCTGCTTGAGGCGCTTGATATAGCTTTCCATCATCTCGCGGCGGGCACCTGGCCTAGAGCCGGAAATGGCGTCGCATGCCTGCACTAGCGGCGAAATCATGGCGGTCATCTCAATTTCGTCGTGGTGGGCACCAATGGCGTTTACCACATCGGGATGCTCCTTGTACTTCTTGGCCATCTCCATGCCCAGAATGGCGTGGGGCAGCTCGGGCTCTTCGGTACTTACTTTTCCGATGTCGTGGAGAAGGCCGGCGCGTTTGGCGTGCTTCACGTTGAGGCCTAGCTCTGCGGCCATCGTGGCGCAAAGGTTAGCTACTTCGCGCGAGTGTTGCAGCAGGTTCTGACCATACGAGGAGCGGAAACGCATCCGGCCCACCATCTTGATCAGTTCGGGGTGCAGGCCATGGATGCCCAAGTCGATGATAGTTTTCTCCCCGATTTCCACGATTTCCTCGTCGATGTTCTTGCGGGTTTTAGCCACAATCTCCTCGATACGGGCGGGGTGAATACGGCCATCCTTCACCAGCAAGTGCAGGCTCAGGCGGGCCACTTCGCGGCGCACGGGGTCGAAGCCCGAGATGATGATGGCTTCGGGCGTGTCGTCTACAATGATTTCAACGCCGGTAGCGGCTTCCAGCGCCCGGATGTTGCGGCCCTCGCGGCCGATAATTTTGCCTTTAACGTCGTCGGACTCGATGTTGAACACCGATACGCAGTTCTCAATGGCGTGCTCGGCGGCGGTGCGCTGAATAGTTTCCAGCACTACTTTCTTGGCATCTTTGGTAGCCGTCAGTTTAGCCTGGGCTACTACATCTTTGATGTAGGAACTGGCCTGAATCTGCGCTTCGTTCTTGAGCGACTCAACCAACTGCTCGCGGGCTTCAGCGGCCGTCAAACCCGAAATGGCTTCGAGCTGCTGCAGAACCTGCTGCTGCTTGGCGGTTAGGTCTTGGGTGCGCTCTTCCAGCTCCTGCTCCACCTCCTGCTCACGCTGCTCTAGCTTGGCCAGTTGGTTTTCGAGAACGGTACGACGCTTTTCTTCCTGAGCCTCCAGCTTTTCGCGCTGCTGCTGCGCCTGCGTTTCAATTCGTTCGCGGGTAGCTTCTAGATCTTTTTCTTTACGCTGAATCTGCTCTAGCTGCTTTTGGGTGGTGAGGGTGAGCTGCTTAATGCTCTGCTCCTGCTCTACTACGGCAGCACGGCGGTCGGTTAGTTCCTGTTCGAGGGCCTGCTTCTGGCGGCGGCTCTCCTGCTCAAACTCCTGCTTAAGGTTGCGAAATTTATCCTTCGATTGCTGAATCCGCTCGTCGCGGGTACGGGTGGCTTGCAGTTCTGCGTCCTGCAGAATCTGCTGGGCCCGGGCTTTGGCGTCGGCTTCGTGGTCCTGCCGGGCCTTTCCGGCCAGCAGGCGCCCCACCACGATGCCGACCACAAGGGCCAGCACAGCGGCGAGAACAATATAAACAGTGGTGGACATGAGCTATGGTTTTTGGAAAGGTGAACCCATAGCATGAAAGCACAGCCAACGCCCGCGCGACCGGCAGAGCCGATTGCCCTGCCCCGCTTCGGGCTCACTCTTCGCGCCGGCCCTGACCAAGTTGGGGTCAGACCAGCACCACTCCCGACAGCAGCTCGTCCAGGCGCGCGAGGCGCTCAGTCAGGGCCGCATCGGTCCCGTCCTTTTCCTTGCTGACCTTCAGGCGGTCAGCCATTGTAGATAGGGCAATCATGGCCAGCAGATCCTGCTTGTCCTGAATGCCGTACTGCTCCCGAAATTCCTTCAGCCGCTCATTGAGCAGGCGGCCTGCCATGCGCAGGCGTTCCTCGTCCTGGGGGCTTACCCGCATCGGATAATCCCGGTCAGCCACGCGGATTTTAATGGATAGATCAGACATCAGTACTATAGGGCGCGGTGGGTTTGGTGGGTTACTCCCTCAAATAGGCAAGGCACTTATCTATTTCGCGGATGTATTCGTTAAGGCGAAGTTTCAGCTCGTTGGTGTTGGCAGGTTCTCCTGCTATGGTATTGACAAGTTTAACAATATTCTCCTGATTCTGGAAATCCTTCAACTGCCGCTCCCGGTCCCGCACATCGGCCCGTAAGTGCTGAATGGTGGTCTGGGCATCGGCTAGCTCCTCGCGCAACTGCTGATAGGCAGCCACTAAGGTGGTCACCTGCCGCTCCAGGCGGTCGAGTTGAGCAAGCTGCTTAGAAGAAGCCATTGGCAGAGAGAAATTTTTTGGTGAAGGTAACAAACCTCAACCGCACAAACACTCTCCCCAGATCTGGCGGCTCCCGCAGGAAAACGCTAAACCCAAGGAGAGTGTTCAAGTGGCCTACGGTTTCTTACTTGCCTGACTTTCGCTTGGTCTTCACTTTTTGGCCGTTAGCATCCTCTGTTTTCGTTTTGCCCTCGGGCATAGCAGCAGGCACTACGGCAGTTGCGGGAGTGGCCATGGCCACAACATTGTTTGTGAAGCTAGTCTCAACAACATCGTAACCTAGTTGCCGCAGCTCAGGCAAATACTTCCGGTCACCAACCACTACAATATACATTTTGTCAACGGGCAGGTTCTTTTGGGCAGCGGCCTGCACGTCAGCCGCCGTGAGCTGGCGCAGAATAGCTGCTTGCTGCTCCACAAAATCGGGCTTGAGGTTATACTCCAGCATACGGCTCAGGAACTGGGCCTTCTGGCGGCCAGTTTCATACTTGAGTGCCTCACTCTGGCCCACAGATGCCTGCAGAAACTGTAGCTCATCGGCCGAAATGCCCTCTCGATAGTTGGTAAGCTCCTTCATCATTTCGCGCACGGAGGCAGCAGTAGCATCAGCACGCACGCCGGCCTGGGCTGTAAAAGGTGCGGCGAAACGGGTGCTATTGAAGTCAGTGAAGGCACCATAGGTATAGCCTTTGTCCTCGCGCAGATTCAGGTTTACACGGGAATTGAAGGCGCCACCCAGCAGGTAATTAGCCAAGGTGGCGCGGTAGTAGTCGCCGGTAGCATCATAGGGCAGGGCCGTGAGGTATCCAATGCGGATTTCTGACTGCGGCGCGTTTTCCTTGGCTACAAAGTAGAGTTTGGTTTTATCGGGCTGCGGAGCGGCAGGTGCGGTGGCTAGGGCCGGCACCTCATGGCGAGGCCATGCCTGCAGGAACCCTAACTTTGGGGCCACCTGCTGCTGCGTTACGTCGCCGACGATGGTCAGGAAGCTGGCATTGGGCGCGAAGCTTTGCTGATAAAACTGCTTTATATCATCGAGCGTGATGCTGGTGATGCTAGCAGGCGTACCTGCTACTGCCACCCCCGTTACATTACCGGGTCCGTAGGCCAGTCCGTTGAATACTAAATCGGCTACCACGCGGGCTTGGCTCTGGAAGTCGTTCACCATGGCCAGCTGCTGCTTTTTCAGGCGCTCGAAGTCGGCGGGGTCAAAGCGAGGGTGCAGTAGCCGCTCCTCTACCAGAGCCAGCGTAGGGTCCAGATTTTTCGTCAGGCTTTGCACATACACCTTAATATCGTCGTCGCCAGCAGTAACATATATGCTGCTACCAAGGGCTTTCAAACGCGCTTCCAGCTCTTCTGTAGTGTACTTCTGAGAACCTTCATTCACCATCTTGGCCGTCATTTCGGCTAAGCCTACCTTATCAGGATGCGCCTGTAGCAAGCGCTGTCCGCCCTGAATAGTGAGCAACATGGTTACGGTAGGCACCTCGTCGTTGCGGGTTCCGATGACGCGTAGACCATTAGGCAACTCCTGCTGCCAGTATGCGGGCACCTTCAGCACAGGGTTGGCGCCCGGCTTGGGTTGCTTGCTACGGTCGAAGCTGTCTTTGGCCTTCACGTACTTAAGGCCCGCGTACTCATCCGTGGGGGCTTTGTAGCCGGCTTTGTCTATCGTGAAGTTGTCGGCGTGTGCTATCAATTCATTTTTCCCTTTAGGCACTACGCTGAGAATAACAGCAGGCTTGCCCTTTAGGTATTTGTTGTAAGCAGCCTGAACCGTAGCCGGCGTGAGGGCACGCAGGCGTTGCAACTGCAGAGGCAGCATGTTGGGGTTGCCGGCCAACGTTTGGTACTGAGCCAGTCTGCTGGCTTTGGAGCTGACGCTACTGAGACTATTGATCAGGTTAACTTCAGCCTGAGTCTTGTAGCGCTCCAGATCAGCCGCAGAAATCCCTTTCTTCTCGAACTCCACCAGCGTGCGGCGCACCCGGGCTTCGGCGCTGTCGAGGCGCTGCCCTTCAAAGGCCATTACGCCAATTACAAACTCGCCAGCCAGCTCCGAGTTGCTTTGGTAGCAAAAGGCCTCGGGCGCCAATTGGTTCTTTACCAGGTTTTTGTAGATCAGGCTGTTTTTGTCGCCGCCCAGCATGTCAGCTACAGCATCCAGAGCCACTTCATCGGGATGGTAAACTGGTACTGTGGGCATCGACAACATCAGCATGGGCTGGGTAATGTTGTCTTCGTAGCTTACATACCGGTTCTGGCCTAGTACCGGCGCGGGCAGCTTCACGTTGCGCACGGCCGGGCCGCGGTTAATGGGCCCAAAATACTTCTCAGCTAGCCGCACGGCCTGGGCAGGCTGCACATCGCCAGCAATAGTGAGGGTAGCATTGTTGGGACCGTACCAACGTAGAAAGAAGTTCTTGAGGTCGTCGACGTTGGACCGGTCCAAGTCGTCGAGGTAGCCAATAACTGGCCACGAATACGGATGCCCATAAGGAAACGTGGTACGCCCAATTATTTCGTAGGCTCGGCCATAAGGGCGATTATCTACATTCTGGCCGCGTTCATTTTTCACCGTAGCACGCTGGGTCTCAAACTTTGGCTGGGTCACGGCATCCAGCAGGAAGCCCATGCGGTCAGCTTCCAGCCACAGGCCGGTTTCCAGCTGGTTGCTGGGTAATGTTTCAAAGTAGTTAGTGCGGTCCTGGTTGGTAGTACCATTCAGGTCGCCGCCAGCGGCCGTTACCAGCTTAAAGTGCGCTTCATCGGCCACGTGATCGGAGCCTTGGAACATCATGTGCTCGAAGAAGTGGGCAAAGCCTGATTTCCCAACTTGCTCCCGGGCCGAGCCCACATGATAGGTCACGTCTACGTGTACCAGCGGGTCAGAGTGGTCTTCGTGCACAATGAGGGTGAGACCATTGGGCAGGACGTACTTCTCGTAGGGAATAACCAGTTCGTTTCCCTTGCGCGTTACTTTCTCTACCAACCGTGTACCGGTGGAAGAAGCTGCCGCTGCTTTAGAAGTGGAAGAGTTAGCAGGCTTTTGCTGCGCCATAGCAGGACCGACCGACAGCACCAAGCCTAGTAGGCCTAGAAAGTAACGAGATGACATACACACGAATTAATAAGACAAAAAAATACCCGTCATCTGCGACAGACGACGGGTAAATAAACTGGTTTCTATTGACTTATACTAAGACAGCCATTGAATAATTAACGCCTTTGCTAGGCCTGCTTTCTACTTCCGAATCAGGGCCCCGGCCTGCTTCTCGAACTGCGCAATCAGGCGTTGCATCACGCCATCGATGGCTTGGTCGGTGAGGGTTTGGGTGGGGTCCTGGAGCAGGAAGCTCACGGAGTACGACTTCTTATCGGCACCCAGGTTCTCGCCTTCGTATACATCGAATACGTTGAGGCTCTGCAGGAGCTTCTTCTCGGTGCGGCGGGCAATCTGCTGGAGCTGATCGAAGGTAACAGTCTTGTCTACTACCAATGACAGGTCGCGGCGCACCTCCGGGAACTTATGCAGCTCACGGCCTACCAGGGCGTTCTTGTACTTGCGCATCAGCCAGTCCCAATCCAGTTCGGCGTACCACACGGGCTGCGACACATCGAGGCGCTTGAGTACTGCGTTGGATACCGCACCCAGTTGGGCTACGGGCTGGTTCTGAGCCTGCAGCGTGAGGCCACCGGCCAGGTATGGGTGCTGCACCGGCTGCGACGTGGGGGCCGGGAAGCCTAGCGAGGCCAGCACCTGCTGCACCGCCCCAGCCAGCTGGTGGTAGGTAGCTTTCTCCGACTTCTGCTGCCAAGTTTCGGCGGCGGTGTTGCCAGTTATGTAGATGACGAGCTTGTTGTTCTCTTGATAAGCACCATCGGCAAGGCGGTGGTAGGTTTTGCCGAACTCGTAGAGCTTCAGGTCACGCTGGCGGCGGTTCACGTTGTAGCGCACCACTTCTAGGCCACTGAGCAGCATGGTGGGGCGCATCACGTTCAGCTCGGCGCTGTTGAAGTTCAGCAGGGGCACCAGCGTTTCGTCCGTCTCACCCTCCTTCTGGAAATATAGGGAGTTGGTGATGGAGTTGGTGATGATTTCGGAAAAGCCCTGCCCGCTGAGCAGGCGCGCCGTGTTCTGGCGGATGATTTCCGGGTCCGGGTTCGGGAACTTGGCCAGGAACGATGCCGAGTTGTGAGGCCGCAGGGCTACGTGGTTGTAGCCGTAGATGCGCAGAATCTCCTCAATCACGTCGGCCTCGCGGGTCACATCTACCTTGTGCGGCGGCACCGACAGAATCCACTCGGCCTGCCCTTTCTCGTCCTGCAGCTCTTCCGCAATGAGAATATCGAGGTCAGTGAGGATTTGACGGATGCGCTCCGGCGCAATGTACTGGCCTACGAGCTTCTCTACGCGGGGCAGGCGCAGGCGCACGGGCATGTGCCCAATGTGGGTGGGGTACACGTCTACCACGGGGGCGGCCACGGTGGCGCCGGCCACTTCCTGCAGCAGCAAGGCGGCGCGCTTCAGGGCGATTGGCACCATGTGCGGGTCGGTGCCACGCTCGAAGCGGAATGAGGCGTCGGTTTTGAGCTGGTGTACTTGGCCGCTCTTGCGCACGGCGGCTGGCTGGAAGTAGGCGCTTTCCAGGAAGATGCGGGTGGTCTGGTCCGATACGCCGGAGGTTTTACCCCCAAACACACCGGCCAAGGCCATGGGCGCGCCATTGGCATCAGCAATAACTAGGTCTTCGGCCTTCAGGGTGCGCTCTAGGCCATCTAGGGTCACGAACTTCTCACCGGCTTCGGCCCGCTTCACCCTGATCAACCCACCGGTAATCTGGTCGGCATCGAAGGCGTGCAGGGGCTGGCCTAGCTCATGCAGCACAAAGTTGGTCACGTCCACCACGTTATTGATGGGCGAAAGGCCAATGCTGCGCAGGCGGCGCTGCAGCCACTCAGGCGAGGGGCCTACGTGCACATTCTCCAGCAGCAAGCCGGCGTAGCGTGGGCTAGCCTCGGCATCTTCCAGCTCTACCCTGATGTTCTGGGCCGCCTCAGCGGGAGCGTGGAACTGGCTGATATCGGGTAGGTGGCAGGGCTGGCGCAGCAGGGCGCGCAGTTCCCGGGCCACCCCGTAGTGGGAAGCCGCATCGGCGCGGTTCGGCGTCAGGCCAATTTCGAATACAGAGTCGGAGCCCAGGCCGAAGTAGTCGGCGGCGGGGGTGCCATTGGGAAGCTCGGTGTCAAGCTCCATAATGCCGGCGTGCGAGGTGCCTAGGCCTATTTCATCCTCGGCGCAAATCATGCCTTCGGAGGCTGCACCCCTGATTTTCGACTTCTTGATTTTGAAAGGCTGCCCTTCGGTGGGGTGCAGCTCGGCCCCTTCAAGGGCTACTACCACCTTCAGGCCGGCGCGCACGTTGGCGGCACCGCACACGATCTGGCGGGGAGTGCCGTCGCCTACATCTACCGTGGTGAGGCTGAGCTTATCGGCATCGGGGTGCTTTTCGCAGGTGAGTACGGTGCCGAGTACCAGGCCGCGTAGGCCACCCGGCACGCTCTCCAGCTCCTCAATCCCTTCCACTTCCAGCCCGGAGCCAGTCAGCAGCTTGCCGATTTCCTCGGCGGGTTTATCGGTGGGGATGAGCGTACGGAGCCAGTCGAGGGATATTTTCATGATGGAGTTACCAGTTGTCGGTTGCCGGTTGCCAGTTTCCTGGCGCAGCAAAGGTACGGATTTGGGTTGGCGGCCGAAAAGGTGGCCTAGGCCTATTGCGGAGCAGCGGGCTGGAGTGGCCTAGGCCACTCTGTCATTCCGAGCGCAGCAAAGAATCTGGGGTATTCCTCTTAACTAATTGCCCCTGATTCCTCGCTGCTCCCGGAATGACAGTTCTACCTAATGCCCTTCGCCTTCCGCGTGAGTGGAGTGGTCGTGAAATTCCTGCTCGCCGGCTTTTATTTCAATGGGTAGGCGGTTGTCGGTGGGCGGCACGGGGCAAGCGTACCCGCTGTTATAAGCGCAGTACGGATTATAGGCCTCATTGAAATCGAGTACGATGTCGGTGGCGCCGTTTTGGGGCAGCGCCGCGTCGAGGTAACGGCCCCCGCCGTAGGTAGTAAACCCGTTGGTGCGGTCAGTGAACGGGATAAACAGCGTGGAGTCTTTGCCGTCGGCTTTCAGGAACATTGTGAGCTTATACTCCTGCTTGTTCAGAATAAAGGATGCCCGACCCCAGCGCAGGTACTTCTCGGCCTTGCCATCGGTGAGCGTCATGGGCACGGTGTCGCGCTGGGCAAAGGCTTCTAGTTGTGCCTCAAACCGGTACTCTTTATTGGGAGTGAAGTAACGCAAACTATCAAAGGCTTGGCGCTGCTCAGAGCTGAGCGGTGAGCCTTGCACCCGGCGGTAGCCATCGTCCTTTTCCTTGCGGGCCTTGCGCAGGCGGGCCGCGTACTGATCATCGTTAAAAACCAGATCCTTGAAAAAGTAGCCGAAGACAATCAGCAGCCCGATGCCGATAAGAAGTTTGGGATTAATGCGCATAAGCGCAAAGGTAGCGGGTAGATGCGGGTTGCTAATTGTTAAGTAATGACCATCATGTCGAGCTGGCTGAGACATCTCGCGTGCTGACGTTCGTTCTCAACAGCACGTCATCCTGAGCACAGCGAAGGATCTACTCGCGTGAGCACAAGACACTAGGCCAGTCGTTCTCTCATGACAAGATCCTTCCTTCGTCAGGATGACGTGCTAGTAGGCTGCTCTAGGCCGGCCCGCTGTTTACTACTGCAACATCAGCACGCGAACTGTCTCTACCAGCTTGATAGGACGTCCTGGTTGCCCGACACTGGCCTAGAGCATTCCTTCATCCGCGAAGCTGAAGTAGCCTTGGTCGGTATAGATGAGGTGGTCGAGCACGGGCAGGTCGAGGAATTGGCCGGCTTCTTTGAGCTTGCGGGTGAGGGCAATGTCGGCGGCGGAGGGGTTGCGGTTGCCGCTGGGGTGGTTGTGCACCAAAATGATAGACGAGGCCAGCTGCTCCAGAGCCTCCTTGAAAATCAGCTTCGGATCTGCCACGGTGCCGGCTACTCCGCCCCTGCTGATGCTCACGCTGCGCATCACCACGTTGGCGCGGTTAAGCAGAATCACCCAGAACTCCTCGTGGGGCAAATCTTGCAGGTGGGGCCGGATGAGCTGATGAATATCTCGGGAGCTGGTGATGGTAACGCGGGCGGCGGCATCGGCCTCTTTGCGGCGGCGGCCCAGCTCCAGCGCGGCCACAATGGTAATGGCTTTGGCCTCGCCAATGCCCTTTTGGCGCATCAGCTCCTTAATAGGGAAGCGAGCCAACGTGTTTAGGTCGTTGTTGGCGGCATTGAGCACCAGCTTGGCTACATCTACTGCCGAGAGCTTGGCGGTGCCAGAGCCGAGCAGGATGGCCATAAGCTCAGCATCAGATAGGGCGGCCCGCCCCTTTTGCATAAGCTTTTCCCGGGGCCGGTCTTCCTCGGCCCAGCTCTTGATACCAAATGCGGAAGGGGTTTCGTAGCGAATAGGAGCGGCGGAGTCAGCGGGGGTATCGGATAGATTTTCAGCCAGATTGTCAAACTCTTGCATAAGGCACTCTTGTTGTAACGACCGGAAAATAAAGCAAAAACCTGACTCCATCGTCTGCGTTCATACGCGCGGCCACAAACTAACTGCCGCTCCTGGAGTTTCTATCCTCACTATGTCCCGTTCCCTTTCTAGCATTTTCTTTCTGCTGCTGATTGTAGCGGCGGAAGTGTATGGCCTACAGGCCGTTCGTACTGCGCTACAGAGCGCCACTCCGCTGGCCCGCCGCAGTGCCAGCATTATCTACTGGCTGCTAACCGTGAGTATTTGGGTCCTGGGCATCTGGGCCATTATGAACCGGACTCAGCACGCCTCTTTCCGCTCCTATTTCGGTGGGCTGCTCTTGGCCATGATTGCGGCCAAAATTGTGATTCTGCTACCGCTGCTGCTTGAAGACCTTGTGCGCGTGGTGCGGTGGGCCGCCCAATCCCTGGGCAATAGGCCTAGCGGTTCTCCCGAGAGCCCCGCTATTACCCGCAGTGAGTTTATCAGCCGTCTGGCGCTGGTGTTGGGCGCTATTCCCTTCGTGGCTTTGATTTGGGGCATGGTGAAGGGCGGCACCGACTACACCGTGAAGCGCGTGACGCTGCGCTTCCCTAACCTGCCCGCTTCATTCGATGGCTTCAAGGTGCTGCAGATTTCCGACCTGCACACTGGCTCGTTCCAGTCGAAAGAGCCCCTGCAGCGTGCCGTGGCCATGATCAACAAGCAGAACGCCGACCTCGTGTTCATGACCGGCGACTTGGTAAACAACTACGCCCATGAGGTGGAGGAGCACATTGAAACGCTGGCGGGCATCAAGTCCGATCTGCCGATCTACTCCATCCTCGGTAACCACGATTACGCTGACTATATCAACTGGGCCGACCAGGGTGGCCTAGCCGCGAAGCAGGCTAACCTGCAGCGCCTGATGCAGAACCACGCCAAAATTGGCTGGAAGCTGATGATGGATGAAAGCCACCACATTGAGCGCAACGGCGAGAAGATTGCCATTATTGGTGTGCAGAACTGGGGCGCACGCATGGGCTTCCCGAAGTACGGCAACCTCGCCAAAGCCCACGCCCAATCTGATGCGCCCTTCAAGATCCTGCTCTCCCACGACCCTTCTCACTGGGATGGCGAAGTGCACCAGTACGAGGACATCGACCTGACGCTTTCTGGCCACACTCACGGTATGCAGTTTGGCGTGAACCTGCCCTTCCTCAAGTGGAGCCCGGTGCAGTATGCCTACCGGCAGTGGGCCGGGCTGTATCAGCGAGGTAAGCAATACCTGTACGTTAACGCTGGCTTGGGCTTTATTGGCTATCCGGGCCGGGTGGGCTTCTTGCCCGAGATTACCGTGTTTGAGCTGCGCCGCGCCTAGGCCACTCCCCTGCATTTAAATAGTGCGTTTATCATCCGGAAAGGCCTCTCTTCATCTGAAGGGAGGCCTTTCTTGTGGGCCGTTACGAGGTATGTAGCAACCAGAGCAGAACAGTAGGCGTATATCTCGCATTATTAATTTTCTCTCCCTCCCAGTTCCTCTCTCAACTCTCTCATTCCCATGAAAAAGACTCTGTTTTTGCTTTCGTGCGCCGTAGGTCTCACGATGGCTTCGTGCTCGCAGAATAAAACCGAAGACACCGCTACCACTACGGCCCCCGACGGTACTACCACGACCACCACAACGACGACTACCACATCGTACTCAGAAGATGCTATTCAGCGCCGCGCCGACCGCATGGCCGCCGACATGGCCGCCAAAATGAAGCTCGACGATGCTACCCGCACCAAAATCCGGACGGTATACATCACGCGCGGCCAGCGCATTGGCGAGTTGCAGCAGAAGTACGCCACCGACACCACGGGCATGGCCGCCGCGATGCGCGACGTGTACACCTCCTCCGATGCAGAAATGAAATCGGTATTTACCGATCCGACGCAGTACTCAGCGTATGAGTCGAGCCGCATGGAGTACATGGATGACCGGTACATGGACGACGATATGTCGGCCTCATCCAGCATGGATTCCTCTTCCATGAGCAACTCGGCTACTAGCAGCACCAGCAGCACTACCGAATCGGGTATGGCAAGCGGCAGCGGCGATGGCAAAGTAAAAATCAAGCGCGACGGCGACGTGAAGCTGAAAGACTCAGAAGGCAACAAGGCGAAGATTGATGCCGATGATGCCACTATCAAAACCAAACCAGCGGACGGCGGCAAAACCGTCATCAAATAGCTAACTCGCTAGGCCACCTTATTGGCTAGTATCCATTTTAAAAGCCCGCACCTGCAACGGTGCGGGCTTTTTTCGTCTCCCTTATGCACTTGTCCGTCGACCGAACCTGGCTTATTGTAGGTTGCAAGTGAATTTTACCGCCTGGTCTGCGTTAGTTTGTGCGTTGATGTTATTTGGATTCACTCATAGTATGTTTCGCCGCTGGCTATTGCTGTTCTTGCTTATGCTGCTGGGTGCGGGTGCCGCTAAAGCGCAAGTCCGCGTGACGGGTAACATTTCTGATGCCACTACGCGCAAACCGGTGCCGGGTGCCTCCGTTGTTATTCAGCGCAACCGCCAGGGGGTACTGGCCAATCCTGAGGGCGACTTCAGCATTTCGGCGGCCAGAACCGATACGCTTATCTTCCGGGCCGTAGGCTTTAAGCCGCAGCGTTTGCCCCTGGGAGGCACCGGCCTTTCTCAGCTTATCGTGCAAATCAAGCTTCAGCAAGACACGGTGCAGCTCGGCGAAGTGCGCGTGACAGAGGGCCGCCCCGACCGCGCCGCCATCAACAAAGCCCTTCGTAACATTAAGCGGCCTAGCACCGCCCCCACTAGTGCCGTAAAGCGCCCACCAGCGCCAAAACCGCTTTTCCCCGTCGATTCTACGGCACCTAAAGCGCCTACGCCCACTATTGGTAGCCCAATCAGCCTAATCTATGAGCAGTTCTCGCGGGAGGGCAAGCAACGCCAGAAAATGATAGAGATTCAGGCCCAGGAAAACGCCGAAAAGGCCCGCCAGGCCCGCCAGAAGTACAACAAGAACTTCAAGGACAACCGCGGGTATGAGTGATGCGATGACAAGGTGAAGTAGTTAAGGAAATAGGAAGTAAAGTGTTACTCCGCGGAATGTCGTGCGTCCTCGCAATGACATACTAGGCCACTTGCCTCCTCACCAGCTCACTTCACCACCTCACAAACTCACCATTTCGCTATTTCTTACGTACAGCCGATATATGAAAATCGGCTATCCTTGCGTAAACGAGTCTCTGGACTGCACTTCTACCAGCACATTTCGGCTGGCTTCTTATACCGATGAGCGCCTGGAGCTCACAGTGCGTAATAACCTGAACTGCCTGTTGCGCATTCTGGAGTTTAACGTAGCCCAGGGTATGCTCTTCTTCCGCATTGGCTCGGGCGTGGTGCCCTTTGGCTCCCACCCCGTCAATACTTTTCCCTGGCAGACGCACTTCGCAGCGGAGTTTAGGGCGGTGGGCGACTACATCAAAGCGCACAATATGCGCGTGTCGTTTCACCCCGACCAGTTTGTGGTACTGAACTCACCCGATGCGGGCATAGTGGAGCGGAGCATTGCGGAGCTGGTTTACCAGGGCTCCATGCTAGACCTGATGGGCCTCAATAGCACGCATAAGCTCCAGATACACGTGGGTGGCTTATACGGCGACCGGGAGCTGGCCATTTCGCGCTTTATTGACACGTACCGGCGCCTGCCGGAGGCCGTTACGGCCCGACTGGTTATCGAGAACGATGACCGGCTATTTAGTCTGCAGGACTGCCTGCGGGTGCATGAGGCGGTGGGTATTCCAATCTTGTTCGACAATTTCCATCATGAGTGCCTGAACCACGGCGAGCCAATGTCCGAAGCCCTGCAGCTGGCGGCCAGCACCTGGCACCCGGAGCGCGACGGCACCATGATGATGGATTATAGCTCGCAGGCTCCTGGTGAGCGGAAGGGCAAGCATACATCCTCTCTGGTGGAGGAGCTGTTCCGCGAGTTCCTTACGCACTTGCAAGGCGTAAACCCCGACATCATGCTGGAGATAAAGGACAAGGAAATTAGTGCCCGGCGCGCCGTAGCTATTCTGCACGAGCTTGGCTTGGCATCTCCTACTTCTGCCACCCCGCAGTCATTACCTATCTAACTCACTTTCTTACCGACCTTTCTTTCTGACTTCCCTCATGGCGAAATCCTCGAATACCCCCGATACCAAACAGCTTGACGATACTCTCCGCGCCCTGCAGGGTGGCCTAACCAGCATTCCGCTCAGCACAGCTAATACTACTATTGATGATTGGCAGGAAGTGCTGCAGCAAAGCGGCATTCCGGCCCTGCAAGACATCGACCGGGAGTTGGGCAACCTGCAATCGATGCTTAGCGTGGGTGCCAAGGGCCTAGATGGTAAAGCAATCGGCCGCTCCCTGAGCATGCTCGGCAGCCAAACTACCCAGGTAGCAGCCACCGCCCAAGGCGACTTGCGCTCCTCCCTTACTGCCCTAGCCGACTTCCTGCTAAGAGCTGGTGGCGACTTAGAGCAAGACGCTTAACCTACCCTGTTTTACAGCCCAACGGCTTCTGGTGCACTGCATCAGAAGCCGTTGGGCTGTATAGGCCTAGGGCCGCGGCGTGGAGTAGTGGTTTTACGTTGAGAGGATTAGCTGTGAGGCGTAGGTAGAGGCTCCTTGTCTAGGCCACCCATTAACCTTCTTCACAGTGGCTTATAGCGTTTACAGCCTGTGCACAGCCTAAAAGGTATCGTTTTACGCTAGGCCACCGTAAGCAGTTGAGCTATGTAGTAAGGTGCTATGCATTAGCTTGCAGCCGTGCTACTTTGGTACCCACCCTCTGCATTTCTCCCCTTACCCTACTGTACTTGCGCCCGCGTTGTTTATGGATAGCTTAACCAAGATTGAAGACCTAGGCAAACCGCGGGTAGTTATTGTGGGAGGTGGGTTTGCGGGGCTAGAGCTGGCCCGGGAGCTGCGGCACGCCCCCGTCCAAGTTGTGCTTATCGACCGTCAGAACTACCATGCATTCCAGCCCTTGCTGTACCAGGTGGCTACGGCAGGCCTAGCGGCCGATAGCATCGTGTCGCCGTTTCGCAAGATTCTGGATGGGCAGGAGAATTTCTTCTTCCGCATGGCCGAGGTCCAATCAGTTGATACCGAGCAGCACCTGCTGGAGACATCCATCGGCATGCTGCGCTACGATTATTTGGTGCTGGCTACTGGTGCCACTAGCAACTTCTTCGGCGATGCCCAGATGCAAAAGCACGCCATTACACTCAAAAGCGTAGCCGATGCCATTGAGCTGCGCAACACCGTGCTAGCCAATTTTGAGCAAGCCCTGCAGCTCGGCGACATGGAGCAGCTCAACAGCTTGCTCGATTTTGTAATTGTGGGCGGTGGCCCCACCGGAGTTGAAATTGCGGGTGCCCTCAGTGAGTTGCGCACCCACGTATTCCCGCGCGACTACCGGGAAATAGACTTCAAGGAGATGGATATACACCTGATCCAGAGCGGCCCAGACCTGCTGAAGGGCATGTCGAAGGAGGCCTCCCAAAAGTCGTTGGAGTATCTGCAGCAGTTTGGAGTGCAAGTGTGGCTAAATCGGCGCGTGAAGTCCTATGATGGCTATACCGTTACGCTCAACACCGGCGAAAAACTCATTACTCGCACCCTCATTTGGGCAGCTGGCGTTACGGGCAGCCCCATTAGTGGCCTACGTCCCGAGAGCTTGCTGCCCAGCAACCGCTACCAGGTAGATGAATACAACCAGGTGGCCGGCTACGACAACATATTTGCCATCGGCGACATTGCCGCCATGCTAAGTGAAGCCTACCCCGACGGGCACCCCATGGTAGCGCAGCCCGCCCTGCAACAGGGCAAATTACTAGCTCAGAACCTGACCGAACACTTGGCTGGCCGCCCCCGGCAGCCCTTCCGCTACGATGACAAAGGTGGCATGGCCACTATTGGCCGCAACCACGCCGTAGCCGATGTCAAGCTCTTTGGCCGCGAATACCATTTAGGTGGCCTACTAGCCTGGATAGCCTGGAGTATTGTGCACGTGCTGTCGTTGGTGAGCTTCCGCAACCGCCTCGCGGTGTTTCTGAACTGGAGCTGGAGCTACTTCAGCTACGACAAAGGCCTCCGCTCCATCATTGGCGGCAGCAGAATCAGCCAGCCCTTGGAGCAGCCACACGACGACAAAGCCATTACTTAGGCCTGGCACTTTACAGTGCAAAGATCTTGAAAGCAAGAGTTAGTTGGGGCAGACTGGCTAGGTTCAGCTAGTTCTCTTCTCGCCTTATCACCTTTATTAAGAGCAAGAGTTGCTCTTGCTCTGGGTTAGCTCGCAGTTGTCGATGCTGCCTGAAGAGTTTCCAGCCGCTGCTGATGCTGCATACCCCAGGCTTTCAAGACCTCAATAACGGGATCAAGTGAGCGGGCATAGGGTAAGACGTGGTATTCTACCACTACCGGAGGGCCAGGGTGCACCGTGCGGGCAATAAACTGATGCGCTTCCAAATCCTTCAACTCCTTGGCCAGCACCTTGGTGGAGATACCTGGCACGCTGCGCTCCAACCCGCGGAAATGCCGCGTGCCCGTGCTGAGCGCTACAATGATCTGGAGTTTCCATTTACCATTAAGCACCAGCAACGCGTTGCGCAAAGCCTGCATCGTTAGGGCACACTCAGAAAGTTTGTGGGCAGTCATAGGAGTAGAGAATGCTATCAGGAAGCGCCATTGTTCCTGGTTACCTACTGGTAATCAGACTACGGCCACGTAATCTGTAGTTGCGGCAAGATACTAACAATCGGATGGGTTGATTACTTGAGGTAATCTGAGTACCAGAAAACTCGCTTTGGTACTCAGTGAACGGGCAGTTGCTCTTGGCCAATGTACCAAGGACGGGTAGCCCTACAGTGTCAACCTCATTTACCCTCACCTCATGCAGATTTTGCACATCATTTCCAGCGCCCGCGGGGCCGAGTCCTACAGCACGCAGCTCAGCCAGGGCATCATTGACAAGCTTACCGCCGCGCACCCCAACAGTACGGTTGTTGCACGTGACTTGGCCAAGGCCCCTTTCCCGCACCTTGAAGAAGCCCACCTACAGGCTTACTTCACACCCGCCGAAGGCCGTTCGGCTGAGCAGCAGGAGGCCGTGCGCCACTCCGACGAGGCAATTGCGCAGGTAATGGCGGCCGATACTCTCGTTATTGGAGTGCCGTTCTACAACTTTACCATTACTTCCTCGCTCAAGTCGTGGCTCGACCACCTGACGCGGGCAAACATTACGTTCCGCTACACTCCTACCGGCCCGGAGGGACTTATCACGGGTAAGAAAGTGTACCTGGCTATTGCCAGCGGCGGCATCTATTCCGAAGGGCCTATGCAGCCCTATGACTTTGCTACGCCGTATCTGCGCTGGATGCTGGGATTCCTGGGCATGACCGACGTGACCGTGGCCCGCGCTGAAGGCGTGAAGCTGCCCGAATTCCAGTCCACTGCCTTACAAAAAGGTCTTGACAGCGTAACCGTTTGAGTCAAGCCAGCTAAATTCAGTAATTAGCTGACTTGCCAATCAAGAGCGTTCTGTGGAGCTTATTGTAGCATTATACCTGCAGTGCCAACTTGATTTTCACTGCAGGTGTAATGTTTCAATAAGCTCCACATGGTCGTTTTTCGACTGCTTTAAGCAACCACGTTAGCTAAGATTAGCCCTTGCTAGCAACCATTCCCCAGCTTATCTGATAATAACCCCAGGGCGCAATTCTGCCCTTTAGGCTCCAATGGAAATACCATACCTTAGCCCCTCCGCCATTGTGCAGTACCGCACCAACCGGCGCTATTCTATCCTATGCTCCTCATGCAAGCATTAACTGACCTTCCGTCGCTGCAGCAAGTAGCGGCCTCCCTCACCGAGTACTGGTCGCCGCGAGTAGTGGCTGAGTTTGACGACTCTTACGTGAAAGTGGCCAAAGTACACGGCTCCCTGGCTTGGCATAGCCACGAGCACGAAGATGAAGTCTTTTTCGTGTTGAAAGGCCACTTGCGCATTGAGCTGGCGCAGGGAGCCGTTGAGTTGCCGGAGGGCGCCCTCTACGTAGTGCCCAAGGGGGTTGAGCACAATCCCGTGGCCGAGCAAGAGTGCCACATCATGCTGATAGATAAGAAGTCAACCCTACATACAGGTAACGTTACTACGGAGAAGACCCGCTCTTTGAACGAGCAGCTCCGTCCTCTATAGCACGATAATACAGTTCCTAAAAGCCGCTTGACTCGCATTTTGAGCCATCGGTAGCGGCTGATTAGTCTCTACACCTCTTCCATCGGGCCTGAAAAAACAAAACCCGCATTTCTGAATCAGAAATGCGGGTTTTGTTTTTGGGTGGAGCTGCAGGGATTCGAACCCTGGTCCAGACAAGGAAGCCGTCGAGCTTTCTACGTGTGTATCTATGCTTGAATTTTCGAGACATTCCAGGCGCACATCAGGCCCTTGGTTTGTCCTTATCTGCTTTAGTTTCGCCGAAGGGTCGCAGCGCCCCCAGGACTATCCTACTACTTACGACGCCCCGAACTCACCCGTGAGAAGGAGGACGGATGCGGGACGATGACAGTGCTTAGTACCTAGACTAGGCAGCCATGGCGTAGCTATACTCGCCGGTTGTTGTTTGGATGAATTTTTGGCGGGAGATTTATCCAACTCCCGACACGCTTACTCGCGACCTGCACAAGCTGTCAATTCCGGTCAGCCCCAATTTAGAAAGAACGAGACCCGCCACGAAAGGCGGGGTGCGAATGTACGCACATCAGGGAGAAAACGTTGCTTGGGGCCGAAAATGTTCCCGCTAGGCCACTTCATTCGGTGAAAAGCAAGGTGTGTAAAGTGGCCTAGAAATTTGGTAGAGCACCTGTAAAAAGCCCGTTATGCCTCGTCTGCGCTCGGCATAACGGGCTTTTTACAGGTGTTGCCAGCTACTTCATAGTGGCGCTTTTGGGCTGAAAGCCGGGTTGCCCAGTTTGCCAGAGGCCGAAAGCCAGCAGATCCGCCATGACTTCGAACTGCTTCTGCTTGGAGTCGCCGATGCCGTGGCCGGCTTCGTAATCGGTGAAGAACAGCACGGGCTTGCCGGAGGTGGTGCTGGCTTGCAGGCGGGCGGCAAACTTGGCGGGTTGCCAAGCAATAACGCGGGGGTCGTTGAAGCCCGCCGTAACCAGCGTGGCCGGGTATTTTGTACCAGGCTGCAAGTGTAGGTAGGCATCCATCTCCAGTAGTCCCTTGGCCTCATCCTCCTTGGCCATGGTCCCGAACTCAGGGATATTGACCGGGCCGTTGGGGGAGTTTTCCATGCGCACCGCGTTTAGGCAGCCCACTTCCGGAATAGCAGCGGCAAACAGATCGGGCCGCTCGGTCATGGCGCGGCCAATCAGGATACCACCGGCACTGCCCCCGTTGATAGCAATATGACCGGGGGCGGTGTACTGGTTTTTGACCAGATACTCAGCCGAAGCAATAAGGTCTTTCCAGGTATTGGGCTTAGTGGTTTTCTGGCCGGCTTTGTGCCACTCCTCGCCTAGCTCGCCCCCACCGCGCACGTGGGGCACGGCCAGAATACCACCCTGCTGTGGCCAGAGCAAATACGACGGCATCAGGGTGGGCTCTATCGCCCGCGAATACGCCCCGTAACCAACCATCAGGGTAGGTGCGCTACCGTCGCGCTTCAACCCTTTCTGGTAAATCAACGACAGGGGCACTTGCACGCCATCGTGCGAGGGCACCATGAGCTCTTCCACTACCAGATCAGCAAACTCCGGGTACTGCACCTCCGACGACAGCGGCTCGGGCACAAATTTGCTGCCGGCCAGGTCGTAGCGGTAGCGCTGCCGATCAGTAGCCCAGCCACCCATAGTCACCCATAAATCCGGAGACTGAGCGTTTTTGGCTACCAGTTCCAGCCGACCCGCCGCTTGTGGCAGTTTCAGCTCGCGCACCGTTTTCGAGCCCTTCGGCACAAAGTACAGCCGGGTTTGCACGCCGTTGCGGGAGCGCACGAAGTAGAGGCCATCCTTAGTGGTTTTTAGCTGTTCGTCGATGATGGCTTCATTAGCACTTTCGGGCACCAGCACCTCGGCCGTGGCTACCTCGGGGCGGGCAGCGGCTATACGCATTAGTTTCTGGCGCGGCGTATGTTTGGAGGTTACAAAATAGATGTATCGGTCGTCGGACACGAAGTTGGTAATCTCATCGGTGGGCCGAAACAGCGTCTGCCAGGGCACATTTGGCTTGCTTAGGGCGGCAGCCGGAGCATAAAAGGCGTGCAGGTAGCGGTCCACGGAATACAAGAAGCCGTAGGCCAGTCGGGTGTCTCGGTCTACGCCCGCGTAGGGGTACTCAGAAGGCTTGATGCCAAGCTTGGGATACAGCTGCGAGGAGAAAATTACCTTGTCTTGACTGGCCGGCGTACCCACCCGATGCAGGCGGCACTGAGTGTTTTGGCGAGCAGCCATGTCTTTGAGGTCGGCATTGTTATAGGGCAGGTAGGTAATGCTCTGGTTGTCGGGCAGCCACTCCCCACCGCCACGCGTGAGCGGCAGCTGTTCGGGGTAAAGCTTCCGCGTCTTGACATCCAGGATGAGCATGCGGCCTAGCTCCGCTCCTTTCTCCGTAATGCCAAACGATACTTTGGAGCCGTCGTTACTGGGAGCAAACCCACTGATATTAAATAGCTTGCCGGCTTCGAACGTCTCAGGATCGAAGAGCAGCGTTTCGGAACCGGTATACCCTTCGCGGCAATAGAGCTTGGGCTGCTGGTCTTCGGGTCGCGACTTGAAATAGAAATACCGGTCGTTGTCGGCCACGCGCAGGTCGGTTACGCGGGTGGCTTTGCGCTTATCAAATGCCACCATCTGGTCAATGAGCTTTTGCCGGCCCGGAATGGCATCGAGGTTTTGGCGGGCGTAGGCGGCCTGGGCCTTCATCCAGGTTTGCACGGCCGGGTCCGTAAGGTTTTCGAGGTTGCGGTATGGGTCCGTCACCTTCACGCCAAAATAGGTATCAGTGGCGGGCACGGAGGGTGCTGAGGGCTGGCCTAGTACGGCAGTTGCTACTAGGCCTAGCGCCAGTAGGGAGCATAGAAATTTAGGCATGAGGATATAAAGTGGAAAGGATGTGGAAGGACAGAGTAGAACCCCAATGGTAGGCCACTCACTCAGGGCTGAATGCACTGCATCGGAGGCAATGCCCGCTGACCACTAGATTTCTAGTCTGGACTCGGCTAAGACCAAAGCTACGCGCTGCTATCATCCAGAAAATGAGTAATATTACCTATACCCTATTCTTTCTGGATTGCCCCTGGCCGCCTTATCTGCTCTGCCATGTTTCGCCTCCGCACCACCGATTTTCTGCGCCTCAATCAGGCTATCACGTTCATCTACGCCGAGCTGGAGCCTGCCACGTTATTTGACCGGTTGTCGGAGGCAGCGGCATTAGTCATTCAGGCCGAAACGGCATGCTTTGATGGACTTGACCCTAGTGGGCGCGTAGGCCACTTGGGGGCGTACCCGGAGGCAATGTTCTCGGCGCTGACCTTCTCTCACCTAGCTACGCATTTACTGGATCATCCGCTCTTCCCGGCCATTATGGAGCAGGGCTTCGCTCAGCCCTTGCGCACTTCCGATGTGGTACCGCTTAGCCGGTTTCAGGATACGGCGCTGCATTATGAATTCTATCGGCCACTGGCCATCACCCATCAGCTTGTAGTAGGCCTGCCAGTAGCACATTACGGCCGGGTTACCTGCGCCGTTAATCGCTCCCACCGAGATTTCACGGCCACCGACCAAGCCTTGCTACAACTGCTGGTGCCCCACTTCCAGGCCGCCGTGCGGCTGAGCCAAACCCTGCGTGAACTGCGGCAGCAAGTGCCGCCGACGGCCACACAAGCTACGCAGGAGCTTACCCCGCGTGAATCCGTAATTCTAGGCCACCTTATGCACGGCCTACCCGATAAGGAAATCAGCCGCGTGTGCGGCATCAGTCCGCGGACGGTGCAAAACCATTTGCAGAATATTTACACCAAACTAGAGGTGGATAACCGCACGGCGGCTCTATGCCGAGTATTGGGGGTGGCGGGGTAATAAGCCACCGGCCTGGCTTCCAAACCCCGGCTTTTCGGGGTATCTTTGTAGCCAGGACTTATGGAGAATTTTGTTGTTTCGGCCCGGAAATACCGTCCCGCTACCTTTCGCAGCGTAGTTGGGCAGCAGCACGTTACCACCACGTTGCAGAACGCCATTGCCTCCCAGCATCTGGCGCAGGCGTTTCTGTTTTGTGGTCCGCGCGGAGTGGGTAAAACCACCTGTGCGCGTATTCTAGCCAAGACCATCAACTGCGAGTTTGTAGAGGAGCACGTGCGTAAAGGCCGGCCAGTTTCGGAGCTGCTGAAAGCCCAGCCCGAGATTGTACCCGATGTGCTCCAGCAAGCCGCCGACCCGGATAATACGCCCTTTGAGCTGGAAGCCTGCGGTAAGTGCAGCTCCTGCCGGGCCTTCCAGGAAAACGCCTCGTTCAACGTTC
The DNA here is from genome assembly GCF_004745865.1 of Hymenobacter wooponensis. Taxonomy (GTDB): domain Bacteria; phylum Bacteroidota; class Bacteroidia; order Cytophagales; family Hymenobacteraceae; genus Hymenobacter; species Hymenobacter wooponensis. The sequence goes on from NZ_SRKZ01000001.1 coordinate 1,270,482, forward strand.
ATGAGCTGGATGCAGCCTCCAACAACTCGGTGGAGGACATCCGGAGCTTAGTGGAACAGGTGCGCTACGCCCCGCAGCAGGGTCGCTTCAAGGTGTACATCATCGACGAGGTGCACATGCTCTCGAATGCGGCCTTTAATGCCTTCCTCAAAACGCTGGAAGAGCCGCCAAGCTACGCCATCTTCATTCTGGCCACCACGGAGCGGCACAAGATCATCCCGACCATCCTCTCGCGCTGTCAGATCTTCGACTTCAACCGAATTCGGGTCGATGATATCCGGGGGCATCTGCGCTACGTGGCTACGCAGGAGCACATCAAAGCCGAGGATGACGCTTTGCACCTGCTGGCCCAGAAGGCTGACGGTGGCCTACGTGATGCCCTGAGCATGTTCGACCAGATGGTGACTTTCTCAGGTCATGATCTGCGCTACAAGGACGTAGTGCAGAACCTACACATTCTGGATTATGAGTACTACTTCCGGCTCGTTGATGCTCTGCTGACGGAAAACCTGTCGCAGACCTTGCTGCTGCTGGAGGAGGTTGTGCAAAATGGCTTCGACCTGCACAACTTTGTGGTGGGGGCGGCCGAGCACCTACGCGGCCTGCTGGTGTGCAAAGACCCCGTGACGGTGCAGTTGTTGGAGGTATCCGACAACATTCGGGCGCGCTACGTGCAGCAGGCCCAAGCCGCGCCGCTGGCCTTCCTGCTTTCGGCCCTGAACCTGGTAAGCCAGTGCGACCGAGAGTTTAAGCAGGCTAAAAACCAGCGCCTCCACGTGGAGCTGATGCTGATGAAGCTGGCCTACCTAAACGGCGCCGTGCAGTTTGCCCGCGACATGGGCGCTGGCCCCGCGGCCAATGCCCAACCCACCTCAACCAGCACCCCACGGGCATCGTCAGATAACGGCGAGGCGAAAAAAAAAAGTAGCGTAGCGCCAGCCGCCGCCCCGGCTACGGATGGCCTGCTCAGCACTACGGGCACAGCCGAAGCACCTGCTCCTTACGCCTCTGCTAACGGTAACGGCGTGGCTAACCCACCAGTGGCAGCAGCCAGCCCAGCCCCTGAGCCGGCTAGGCCACTCGCTCATGCTCCCGCCGACCCCGAGCCCATTGTGCCCGTGGAAAGCGGTGTGGAAGAATTGCACAGCACACCCAGCATAGAGAACGAAGCCGCTACGGTTGCCCCCACCACCCAGAAGCTGCGCGACACGGTGCCGCACGTGGAGATTGGCAGGCCTAGCGTAGCTGGCCACGAGCCCGGCCAGACGCCCGTAACAGCTGCACCTTTGCCCCCGCCCCGCCCGGGGCTGCCCACAGGTAAACCCATAGGCCTAGGCAGCAAGATTCCGGGCTTAGGTAGCCTCAATGCTCTGAAGGCCCAGATGGAGCAGCAGGCCGCCGGTAAGGCTGCACTGGTTGATAGTGAGCCCAGCGGCCCTACTACTGGCCTAGCGCCTGTTAATGATGAGGTGCTGCAGCGCGTATGGGCAGAACTGCTGGAAGAGCGCAAGCAAAACAGCATGAGTGAGTACAGTGTGCTCAACCGTCCCGTGCGCGCCAATGAGCAGCACGTAATCCTGCTTCGCGTGGACAATCCGGTGCAGGAAGATCAGTTCAACGAGTTCCGGGCGGGCTTCTTGGGTGAGCTGCGCCGTCGCACTGGCTACCCCCGCCTCAACGTGCAAGTAGAGGTAAGCGAACAAGTAGACACTGGCCGCAAGCTCTACACCTCTTCCGACAAGCTGGAGTACCTGATGGAAAAGTACCCCATGCTCTCCGAGATGAAGCAGCGGCTGGGGCTGGACGCCGATTTTTAGCCACTTCTACAGGCTTACTTTGCTCATCAAACCTGTGCAAAGAAGCCCACCTCTCATCTGAGAGGTGGGCTTCTTTATGTAAGTCAAAACGGAGCTATTACCCCCCCATTTCTCATACGCAAAATTTCGCACTTCTAGGGCGCGGCGTTCAGGCTAGGCTTTTTATTCCAGGATGGGCCGCCTATCTTTGATTCCTTTATTCCTAGGCCCTGCTTGTTGCGTCCGCGTATATTGTGAAAAAACCCTTCCTGCTTTTCCTCCCGGCCTTCGCGGCGCTCAGTCTTACTCAATGCCAGACCAGCAAGCCTGCCGCCACTACTGCTACCACTGCTCCGGCCGCCTCTAGCGCCACTCCTGCGCAGAAGGAATATAAGTACCAGACCGTAGAGGGTGACCCGCTCAAAGCGCGCATTTACACCCTGGATAACGGCTTGACCGTTTACCTCTCCGATTACGATGACGCCCCGCGCATTCAGACCTATATGGCCGTGCGCGCTGGCTCCAAGAATGACCCGCACAACGCCACTGGCCTAGCGCATTACCTAGAGCACATGGTGTTTAAGGGCACCTCTCGGCTAGGCACCCAGAACTGGGCCGCCGAGAAAGTGGAGCTCGACAAGATTGAGGCGCTTTACGAGCAGTACCGTGCCCAAACAGACCCTGCCCGCCGCAAGAAGCTCTACCACCAAATCGACTCGGTATCGAGCGTAGCGGCTAAGTACGCGGTGGCGAATGAGTACGACAAGGTGATGGGCGCCATTGGGGCCAAGGGCTCGAATGCCTACACCTCGGTAGAGCAGACGGTATACCAGGAGGATATTCCGAGTAACCAAATTGAGAAGTGGGCCGCCATTCAGAGCGAGCGGCTGGGCGAGATGGTGCCGCGCCTGTTCCATACGGAGCTGGAAGCAGTATATGAGGAGAAAAACCGCGGCCTCGACAGCGACTTCCGCAAGGAGCTGGAGATGCTGAACCGTAACCTCTTCCAGAAGCACGAGTACGGCACGCAGACCACCATCGGGACGATTGAGCACCTGCAGAATCCGTCCATCACGGAAATCAAGAAGTACTTCGGGCAGTATTACGTGCCCAACAACGTAGCCCTGTGCCTCTCCGGCGACCTGGACTACGACCAGACCATCCGCATCATAGACCAGTATTTCGGCAAGCTGCAAAGCAAGCCAGTACCGGCCTTTACTCCCGCCAAGGAAGCTCCTATTACTGCTCCCATCGTGAAGGAGGTAATTGGCCCCGATGCGGAGAACGTGATGATTGGATACCGCTTCCCCGGCGTTGCTACCCGCGATGCGCTGGTGCTGCGCATGATGGATAAGATCCTGACCAACGGTCAGGCTGGCCTGATTGACTTGAACCTGAACCAGAAGCAGGTGGTACTGAGCGCTGCCTCGTTCACCGATATCAACAACGACTACTCCTCGCACATTCTGTACGCTACGCCGCGCCAGGGCCAAAAGCTGGAGCAGGTGCGCGACCTGCTGTTAGGCCAGTTGGAGAAGGTAAAGAAGGGCGACTTCCCGGAGTGGCTGATTCCGGCCATCATCAACAACGAGCAGCTGCAGCGCACCAAAAGCTACGAGAGCAACGAGGCCCGCGCCGGCGCCTTCGTGGAGGCCTTCGTGGCCCGCGAGGACTGGAAGGATTACCTGAAGCAGTTCGACGACTTCGCGACTATTACCAAAGAGGAAGTGGTACGCGTGGCCAACCAGTACTATGGCCCCAGCTACGTGGCCGTGTACAAGCGCACTGGCCAGGACCCCAACAAGGTGAAGGTGGTGAAGCCAGCCATTACGCCGGTGCCCGTGAACCGCGAGGTAGCCTCTGACTTCTACAAGCAGGTTACCAGCATGACCACGCCGGAACTGCAGCCGGTGTTCCTCGACTACAAGAAGGATATTCAGGAAACCAAGCTGGCCTCGGGTGTGCCGGTGTTCTACACCCGCAACGCCGAGAACAACCTGTTTAACCTGTACTACGTGCTCGATATGGGCACGAACAACGACCCGCGCCTGGGCCTGGCCGCCGATTACCTGCAGTACCTGGGCACCGGCAAGTACAACGCCGAGCAGCTCCAGCAGGAGTTCTATAAGCTAGGCTGCTCTTTCGCCGTAAGCAGCGGCCAGGACCGCATTTTCGTGAGCCTGAGTGGCCTAGACAGCAACTTCGAGCCGGCGTTACAGTTGTTCGAGAGCCTGCTGAACGCACCCAAACCCGATGCCGCCGCCCTGCAGAACATGGTGGCCGGCGAGCTGAAGTCGCGCCAGGATGCTAAGCTTAACAAGGGCGTGATCTTGAACCAGGCCATGCTGAACTACGCTAAGTATGGATCGAAGAACCCCTTCACCAGCCGCCTGAGCGAGAAGGAGCTAAAGGCTCTGAAGCCCGAGCAGCTGACCTCCCTCATCAAGCAGATTCCGACCTACCAGCACCGCGTGCTGTACTACGGTCCGCGCCCGGCTACTGGCCTAGTCACTACCCTGAACGCCGACCACAAGGTGCCCGCTACCCTTAAGCCGGTGCCGGCCAACAAAGACTTCGCGGAGCAACCCATGAACTCGCGCAAGGTCTATTGGGTAGACTACAACATGGTGCAGGCCGAAATCCTGTTCCTAACCAAGGGCGACGTGTATGACCGCAATATTGTGCCGACGGTGAGCCTGTACAACGAGTACTTCGGGGGTAGCATGGGCAGCATTGTATTCCAGGAGCTACGCGAGTCGAAGGCCCTGGCCTACTCGGCCTCTTCGCGCTACGCCAACGCCGACAAGTTGGGCCGCAGCAGCTACAACCTCAGCTACATTGGTACGCAGAGCGACAAGCTACCTGAGGCTATGGCCGGCATGGAAGCCCTACTGAACGACATGCCGGTGGCCGAAGCCAACCTGCAGATTGCCAAGAACGCCATCCGCAACAGCATTGCTACGGAGCGCATCACCAAGTCGGACGTGCTGTTCAATTACGAGCGGGCTAAGCGCCTGGGCCTCGACTACGATGTGCGCCGCGACGTGTACGAGAAGACTCAGAACATGAGCTTCTCAGACCTGCAGAAGTTTCAGCAGGCTAAAGTGAAAGGTCAGAACCAAACCATTCTGGTGATTGGCTCTAAGGACCGCCTCAATTTCAAGGAATTGGCCAAGTACGGCCAGGTCCAGCAACTTACGCTGAAAGAGATTTTCGGCTATTAACCCCCACCCTTCGGCGGCCCATGGGCTGGCCGAGCGGTACCACCAAACCCACAACTCCTAAATAACTGTCACTTAACACCTGACAACTTTTTCCAATGGCAGAGAAAATCACCATCAAGAACGGTAAGCTGAATGTTCCAGATCAACCCATCATCCCCTTTATTGAGGGTGACGGTACTGGTCCGGACATTTGGGCGGCTTCCGTGCGAGTATTTGACGCGGCAGTAGCGAAAGCATACGGCGGCTCGCGGAAGCTGGTGTGGAAAGAGGTATTGGCTGGTGAGAAATCTTTCAAGCAGACGGGTAACTGGCTGCCCAACGAAACCCTGGACGCGTTCCGCGACTATCTGGTGGGCATCAAAGGCCCCCTGACCACTCCCGTGGGCGGCGGTATCCGCTCCCTGAACGTGGCCCTGCGCCAGGAGTTGGACCTGTACGCTTGCGTGCGCCCCGTGCGGTGGTTTGACGGCGTTCCTTCGCCCGTGAAGCACCCCGAGCTGACCGACATGGTGATCTTCCGGGAGAACACTGAAGACATCTACGCCGGTATTGAGTACATGAACGGCACGCCCCAGGCCCAGAAAATGCTGGAATTCCTGCAGGACGAGATGGGCGTAAAGAAAATCCGCTTCCCCGAGACTTCTTCGTTCGGCATTAAGCCCGTATCAAAGGAGGGTACGGAGCGGCTTGTGCGCGCGGCCATTGAGTACGCCATTTCGCACAACAAGCCTTCGGTGACGCTCGTGCACAAGGGCAACATCATGAAGTTTACGGAGGGCGCCTTCAAAACCTGGGGCTACGAGCTGGCTGAGCGCGAGTTCGGCGACAAAGTATACACCTGGGCGCAGTACGATAAAGTGCTGGCCAAGCAGGGTCAGGAAGTAGCCGACGCCCAGCAGAAAGCCGCGCTGGACGGGGGCAAAATCCTCATCAAGGACAGCATTGCCGATGCCTTCCTGCAGCAGATCCTGCTCCGCCCCGCCGAGTACTCGGTAGTAGCGACTTTGAACCTGAACGGCGACTATATCTCCGACGCCCTGGCTGCCATCGTGGGTGGTATTGGCATCGCGCCCGGCGCCAACATCAACTACCTGACCGGCCACGCCATCTTTGAGGCTACCCACGGCACCGCGCCCAAGTATGCTAACCAGGACAAGGTGAACCCCGGTTCGGTTATACTCTCCGGGGCCATGATGTTCGAGCACCTGGGCTGGCAGGAAGCCGCGGACCTGATCTACAAAGGCCTCGAAGCCGCCATTGCCTCGAAGCGCGTTACCTACGACTTCGAGCGTCTGATGGAAGGCGCCACCCTGCTGAAGTGCAGTGAGTTCGGCGACGAGATTATCAACCGCATGTAGTAGCTTGGCAGTAGCCAATTAAACACAAGAAACCCCGCGTTGGCTGTAAGGCTGGCGCGGGGTTTCTTGTTAAAATTGTCTATCCCATATTTCACCGGATGCGCTTATCATACGAATAATTCCTTCTTCTTGTGAATAATAAATGGTTCTGATATAAGACTTCCCTCCCTTATACTCATTTGATAAATCAGTAGAAATCATAATTACCTTTTTATAATGCCTACCATTTAAATCTAATGGCGAACTTATTTGCGGTAAAAGCTGGCTTGGCTGAACATTTAGATTACCATATACGCCTTCAAATACTGGTCCACCTAAATAATTTCTCCATAATCCTCCGAAATCAAACTCTCCTTCACTATTAGGAGGGTTTCTGTCATCTGCTCCTGCGGGAAGAGACTTCCTAAATTCTAATCGATTGTAAGCAAGGGTATCAAGTCTTCGTATAGCAAATTCAACTTTGTCGTAATAATAAGTAGTCTTCGGAGGAGCAGCGATGATACCACCGAAATTACTTGGCATATAGCTTTGTTTAATTTCTCTCTTTATTTCATCAATAACGTATTGCTGTTGTTTTCCGGAAGCGTTAGCGAAAACCCATAAATCTCCTGTATTAAATTTTAACCACTGTAAGTCTTCAGGAGTAAATTGATAATACGGTGGTGTGGGCTGCGGATCCTCTTCCTTCTTCATGCAACTCGATGCTATGAATATAAAACATAGAATCAGCGTGTTTTTGAAAATACTGCGGTATGCTTTCATAGTCTTGCTTGCGGTTTTTCTACGCCAATAGTAGGTACACCATAGTTGACTACCGTATCGAAATAGGGTTACGCGTGACTTTTAGCACGCTTACAAGCACCTGCAATACACTAACATTTAGACTGTTATGATAATTTATTCAGACATCACAGTTACTGTAGCTTCTGCAGGTATTGGGCGGCGCTGGTGTTTTTGGGGTTGAGGGCCAGGGCGCGTTGGTAGTTTTTGGTGGCTAGCTCTTTGTTGCCAAGTTCGGCGTAGGTTTCCGCGAGGCTATCGTACGTGTTGGCGCTTTGGGGGTAGAGGCCTACGTTGAGTTTGAACACTTCCAGCGCGTCTTGGGGCTTACCTTGTTTCAGCAGGAAGTAACCCCAGGCGTTTACCTCGTCCTCGAGAAGCTGGTAGCTGGGGTTCTTTTTCTTTTCCTGCTTCACCAGGGCGGTGGCTTGCCCGAAGCCGCGCTTGCGGAGCTCGTTGTGCAGGGCCCGGATGGTGGGCGGCAGGCCGAAACCGGCAGTGGCGCGCATGTCGGGGAGGTAGTGGGCGGCTATTTCATCCACGAAGTTATCGGGGTTGGCGCCCTGCAGGTTGGTCAGGACGATGATGGCCAGATCATCCTGGGGGTACACAAACAGGGCATTGCGCCCCCCTCCTACCGGCGCTACGGCGGGGTGCTCGGGGCGGGAGATGGTAGGCCACCCCAGCGCATAGCCGTTGAGGAATCCGCTGAAGCCCCGCTGGGTGCCGTTGTTCAGGACGCCCGGCGTCCAGAGCGTGGGCAGGCTGGTGGCTTTCAGCATCTTTTCCTGCTGCAGGGCAATTACCCAGCGGGCCATTTCCTCGGCGGTGGAATTCAGGCCGGCGGCCGTGCGCAGGAAAGGCGGGAACATCTCAAATACATTCCGATACTCTTTGGAGCGGCCCATCTTCCCATCTACCATGTGGTAGAAGGTGTAGCCGCGGGCCGCGTGGGGTATCACGTCGTGGGCGTCGCCAAACACGGTGCGCGGCATCCCGACCACTTTCAGTTGGCGCTCCTGAATAAACTGTGCGAAGGGCTGTCCGCTGAGCTTATCAATGATCTTACCCAGCAAGAGGTAGTTGGTTTGGTTGTAAGCGAACTTCTCGCCGGGCTGGAAGTCCATGGGCTTGGTTTGTACAGCGGCCCAGGCGGCGCTGGCAGTTGCTTCCGTCACCATATCGTCATCAGACATGATATCGGGCAGGCCGGAAGTGTGGGTGAGCAGTTGCCGAACGGTTATGGGCTGCCAGGCCGCGGGTAGGCCACTCAGGTAGCGCGAGGTGGGCGCCGCCAAGTCGAGCTTACCGGCTTCTACCAGTTGCATCACGGCCACGCCCACGAAGGCCTTGGTGATGGAGTTGATGGTGAAGCGGGTTTGCCGGGTTACCGGCAATGAATCCTGGAGGTTGGCCAGGCCATACTGGCCTAGCTTCACAATTTTACCCTGGCGCACTACGGCCAGCTGTAGGCCAGGTATCCGCTGCTGGCGCATGCGGGCCAGCAGAAAAGCGTCGAGCGTATCGGCGGGGGTTTGGGCTTGGGTGTAGTAGCAGCTCAGGAGTAGCAGAACGGCTATTACCCGGCCAAGCCACGTGGAGTGTAGGGTTGTTTTCATGGGAGAGTGCGGATGAGCAACCTGCTCAGTGCTTATGTGGGCAAGATGCACCTATGGCATATAGGGTTGCCTATATAGGTATTTTGGACTGCGAATGGCCTAGCGCACAGGTAGGAGTCATAAATAGATATGAGGCCACTGGACTATCTATGTGGCCTCACTACAGCGTGTCTTTCATGCTACTCTACTATTAATCAGTAGGCCACTCCAGCAGCCGCTCTTAGCTCTTTGAGTAATGGGGTGGCTCCTAGTTTTATCTCAGACGGGAATGTTGGCGGCCGTATCTTGCAGCTTCATCAGTTGCAGTTGGGTTTATGCTTGCTTCTTTGTTACGTACTCCGCTGGGGCGCTTGCGTGTGGTTGGTTTTCTGGAAGGCGTATCCTTTCTGGTGCTGTTGGGTATTGCCATGCCGCTGAAGTACTTGGCGGGTCAGCCCGCAGCGGTGCGTATGGTGGGCATGGGCCACGGTGTCCTGTTCGTGCTGTATGTATTGCTGGTCATTCAGGTTGGCATTGAGCGCAGTTGGTCGTGGCGGAAGGCGCTGTTGGCACTGGTGGTATCGGTGGTGCCGTTTGGCACCTTCTGGGCCGACAAAAAGCTATTTCAGGAATAGCGCCCGGCTAGCTGAAGTGGCCTAGATAGCAGGTGGCGCTAGGGCTACTTAGTATGCATTGATTAGACTACTCCTCTGTTTACTTGCACCAATGAGTGGCCTAGGCTGCATCCAAGGCCAAGTTCTAAGTAGGATTTATTGGATACCGAGGGCCTCCACTTCTTCCTATCAATTAGGGTAAGTGAGGTAGGCCTGTATAGAACAAAAAGCAGGGAATAGAACTGTATTTAGCTGAGTAACACCCTACTACACTTGCGTGTGGTGAGCGATGTGCGGACAGGTTGCGGAGGGCAAATGTTAGCTAAGTAGTGGGCTTATTGGCCTGAACAGTACCTCATGCAAGAAGCCTGCGTTCTTTTAGCTAAGCCCGCAGCCGCATGCTCCGCTAACCTTCAAGTTTATAAGCACTTGTATAATTCCAATGGTATTATACTGGCATATATGATTGTACTATTTTATTAATATTTATCCATAAGCCATAATTATTAACAATTTGGCAATAGTCAAGTCCTATAATCAGGTTAATTTTGCAATTCCGTAAGCACTGATAATCAGCGCGGAACTTGTTCTCACGTTTTTTTCTTGCTGGTGTATGCCAAAATTTTTACGACGTGCTCTGCACTGTTGGTTACTCCTGCCATGTCTGGCGCTACGCCCGCTGCTAGCCGCGGCCGATGTTCAGGAAACCTTTGACACTGGCAGCAAGCCAGATTACCCCAACGGCACCGTAGCCCTGACTACCGGCAACTGGACTCTAACCGACGCGGTGCTGGGCAGCGCAGAGGCAGATCGTAAGAACGGGGCCCAGGCCGTACGCCTGCAGAAGAACGGCCGCCTGACAATGGAGTTTTTTGCACTCAACGGAGCTTCTACCGTTACTGTGCAGCATGCTATTTACGGTACCGATGCCAGCAGCAGCTGGGAGCTTTGGGCGCAGCCCGAGGCCTGCAACTGCAACAAATGGACGAAGGTGGGCAGCACGGTTTTCACCACCAGCACCACGCTCCAGACGGCCGCCTTTACCGTGAATATCTCCGGCAAGGTCAAGTTTGAAATCCGGAAGACCTCCGGCGGCGCAGCCCGCCTAGACATTGACGATTTCGCGGTAGCGGATTTCGGTATTGCGCCTCCCGCTACTGATAACGTTAACCTGGCCTTAGGCAACCCTAGCGGTGCCGCCACCGACCTAAACTACCCCAACAACTACCTGCTAGTGAAGCCGCAGTACGTGGTGGGCTACAACCGCGACCAGGGCAAGCCCAACTGGGTAAGCTGGCACCTAGATGCAGCAGACCGCGGCAGCAGCGACCGGCAGGACGACTTCCGCAACGACACTTCGCTGCCGGCCGGATGGTATCAGGTGACGGATAGGAGCTACGTGGGCAGCGGATTTGACCGGGGCCACAACTGCCCATCCGCCGACCGTACTTCCAGCGACGAGAATAACTCGGCTACGTTCCTGATGACGAACATGATGCCCCAGGCCCCGGATAACAACCAAGGCCCCTGGGCCAATCTGGAGAATTATGCCCGGACATTTCTGCCCACCAATGAAGTGTACATCGTGTGTGGCAGCTACGGCATAGGCGGCACGGGCAGCAATGGCCTGGCCCGCACTATTGACGAAGGCCGGGTTACGGTACCCAACCGCACCTGGAAGGTGCTGGTTATCCTGCCCGTGGGCGACAATGATGTAGCGCGCATCTCGACTACCACCCGCGTTATTGCCATTGACATGCCCAACACCAACGGCATCCGCAACACCGATTGGGGCACCTACCGCACCACAGTTGATGCCATTGAGGTCGCTACCGGCTACGACCTGCTCTCGGCCCTGCCCGTGGAAGTGCAGGCAGCTATTGAATCGAAAGTTGACGCGGGGCCTACCAACTAGGCCTCCCCTCCTGTCTCACTTCTCCATTGGTTTTTGCGGCATTGCTGTCATCATATGAATAACACTTCTAATCAGTCTTCCCTTTTCGGGCGAACTAGAAAGCTGATTACCGGGCTCCTGACTGGCCTAGCCACTACGGGCCTTTTGGCCACCGCACTTTCGGCACAAGCTCAGGGCCCCGTTCCGCTGTCACTAACCAGCGCCACGCCAGTTACCGAGAACTTTAACGGCCTAGGCACAGCATTAGGCACTCAGGTGCCCAAGGGATTTGTGGTGGCCTTTAGCACGAGCACCAGCCCGAGCGTTACGTACGCTAACCCCGCCAATACTAGCGTTACTACCCGGGTGGGTGGCACCTCTGGTACCAATGCCATGAATAGCTCCTCGGCGGGCGGCATTTACAACTTTGCCGACGGCATTGCGGCTTCTGCCACTGACCGAGCCCTGGGTTTTCTCTCAAGTGGCTCGTTTGCTGCCCCCCGCCACCTGCTGCTGGCTGTGCAGAACAACACTGGCACTACCATCACTGACCTGGCAGTGGCCTACGATATTGAGAAGTATCGTAGTGGCACTACGGCCTTCGAGTGGCAGTTTTTCACAAGCCCTGACGGAATTACCTGGACGCAGGACGTGGCTGCTACTGAGAAATACGTGGATGCCACCACGGCCTTGGTTACGCCTGTTTATTCCATCACTAAAAACAGAGTTATCAGTGGGCTAAACCTGCCGGCTGGTGCTACCACGTATTTGCGCTGGTCGTACGTAGGAGCTGGCAATACCAATACGGTCGGACTGGGATTAGACAACCTCAGCATCACGCCCACCCTTTCTGGCAGTCAGCCCCCAGCACCGGTAGCCGCTATTACCACGGGCAGCGTATCTGCGGCCTCGTTCTGCGTGACTACTACGGCAGGCAGCCCAGCTTTTGAAGTGGCCTACACCAGCACGGGCACCTTCACCGGGACGTACAAGGTCCAACTGTCTGATGCCAGCGGGGTGTTTCCGGCCAGCGCCTCTTCCAACATCATTGGTAGCGGCTCCTCCTCTCCCATTTCGGCTACTATTCCGGCGAGCACAGCCAGCGGTACCCAATACCGGGTGCGAGTTCTGAACGATGCTCCCGCCACTACTGGGTCTGCTAACAGTTCTGACCTGAGTGTCAGCCTCACGCCAGCTACCAGCACGGTTACGGTTTCGCCTTCTTCGGCGCAAACTGTTCCTGCTGCCGGTTCGGGCGCAATCCTAACGGCTACCGCAGCAGCGGGCTCCACTTTCGGGTGGCAGTATAGCACCAGCCCAACTGAGTCGTTCACGACTATTGCCGGAGCTACTACGGCATCCTACCAGCTGAAAGCCACTGATTTTCCCGGCGCCGGCACTTATTACCTGGTAGCGCAGGCCACTACTGCCACTGCGTGTGGTAGTGTAGTGGGCACCAGCAGCCCCATCACCGTAACAGTTACTGCTCCGGCAGCTACCCCCGTTGTTAGTGTTTCGCAAACCACCCTACCCGATTTCGGTAGTGTAGCCGTGGGCGCGGGTGCTCCTCCAAAGAGCTTTGTTGTTAGCGGCACTAGCTTAACGGATAACCTCACCATTACGCCCCCAGCTGGTTTTGAAATCCGGACGGGCACTAACCCCTTCGCCTGCTGCTCCATTGTGCTCTCACCCGTGAATGGCACAGTACCAAACACCACTATTGACGTACGGTTTACTCCTACTGATGCCCAGCCCGCCCAGGCGAGCATTCCGGTAACTGGCGCCGGTCTGCCGACCCAATCGGTAGCCGTGAGCGGCACAGGCATTGCGGCCGTTTACCCCGCCACGTTGGCTACTACCGCTGTCTCGAACCTGACGCCTACCAGCGTTACCACTGGTGGCACCATTGCCGATGATGGCGGCAGTGCCGTAACTGCCCGCGGGGTAGTATGGAGCAAAACCTCTAATCCTGTGTTGGGTACCACCCGCACTGTAGATGGCGCCGGCTCGGGTGAGTTCAACAGCGCTATTACGGGGCTGTTGCCCGGCACTACGTATTACCTGCGCGCCTACGCCACCAACGGCACTAGCACGGCCTACGGCGACGAGGTGACGTTTACCACAGTGGCCGTGCCGCTGGCCACGGAGCCTACTGCTCCGGCTGCCCTCACGGCTAGTGCCGTAACTACCACCTCGCTTCAACTAAACCTAACCGGTGGCAATGGTACTACCAAGTACCTGGTAGTAGCCCACCTGGCCGCACCCGTTGATGCGGAGCCCACCGATGCCACCACCTACACCGCCGATGCAGCCTTCGGGAAAGGCAGCGTGCTGGGCAAAGGCAACTATGTAGTGTACAACGGCACTGGATCTAGCGTAACGGTGACAAACCTCCGCGCTAATACTCCTTACTATTTCACGGTTTTCGCGTTCAACGATAACAATACGCCCTACGCCGAAAACTACCTGACAACCGCGCCGGGCACGTTGACGCAGACGACTGAAGCTGCTCCAATAGCCCTGTTGTTGGAAGAGAACTTCGAATACCCAGTGGGCTCACTCCTGACGGCCAACTACTGGACGGCGCACAGCGGGGCGGGCACCAAATCAGTAGCGGTGGTAGCGAAGCCCCTCTCTTACCAGGGCTACAGCGCCAACAGCGGCAACGCGGCGGCCTTAACGGGTAGTGGCGAAGATGTGAACCGCACCTTCAGCCCGGTATACAGCCGCACCCCGGTGTATGCCTCATTCCTGGTGAACGTAGCCAGCGTTACAACCAGCGGTGACTACTTCTTCCACCTGGGCCCACAAGTAACTGGTAGTACGTTCCGCGGCCGGGTATTTGTGCGTAAGGATGCTTCCAATAAGCTGCAGTTTGGCGTGAGCAGTGGCTCTGGCACCGCTGATTATACTCCGGCTCAGTACGACCTGAATACGACCTATCTGGTAGTGCTGAAGTACACGTTTGATGAGGCAGGCAGCACTGCTCAACTCTTCATTAACCCCACTACTACCAACCAGGAGCCAGCTACGGCTTCGGCCAGTGCCACTGAAACCGGCACGCTTGCTGCGCCCAACGACAACATTGGGTCGGTGGCCTTGCGCCAGGGCTCGGCCTCGCCAGTGCTGACGGTAGATGGCATTCGGGTGGGCAATACGTACCGGGTGGTGCGTACCGGCCTCACCTGCCTCGATCCGGTTCTGTCGGTGCCTACTATTGCCACGGTTAGCAGCACCACCGATCAGTGCGGGGCCTCGGTAGCCTTTGCCGCCACAGCAACGGGCGCGCCGGCTCCGGCCATCACGTACACCATCGTGAAAGACGGTGTAGTTACGCCCATCACCTCGCCCTACTTGTTCCCGGTAGGTACTACTACGGTTACTGCCAGCGCAGCTAACGCCTGCAGCACCGATACAAAGACCTTCACGGTAACAGTAGAAGACAAGCAGGCGCCTACCGTACTGACGCAAAACCTGACGGTGGCGCTCAGCAAAGGCTCAGCTACCATTACGGCTGCCCAGGTTGACAAGGCCAGCACCGATGCCTGCGGTATTGCATCCATGAGCTTAGACCGTACCACGTTTAGCTGCGACAACATTGGGGAGAACACCGTGACGCTCACCGTTACCGACATCCACGGCAATACGGCTACTGCAACGGCTACCGTTACGGTAACGGGTGAAATTCCCAAGCCAACTATTGCTGTTACTCCCGGCTCCAACGTGTTCACGGGTGGCGTAGCAACTACCTTGTACCTGGGCTACGGACCGAAGAGCGCTACCCTCACGTCAACTGGTGGCGTGGCCTACAGCTGGAGCCCGGCTGCTGGCCTAAGCAATGCAAACATTGCTAACCCCGTGTTTACTGCTAGCCAGCCTGGCACCTTCACCTACACGGTTACCGTAACGAGCGCCTCAGGCTGCACCGCTACTCAAAGCGTAACCCTGACGGTAGTAGACGTACGCTGTGGCAACAAAGGCAACAAAGTAACGGTGTGCCACAAAGGCAGCGCTGTCTGCATAGAAGCCTCTGATGTAGCTGACCATCTACAACACGGCGACCAGCTGGGCGACTGTGTTAAGAGCACGTCGGAGTCTAGTGCGGTGCTAGCTGGTGTGGCAACCCAGGCCGCAGTATTTGAGGCCTACCCGAACCCCTTCACAGAGCGGACCGTGATTCACTTCCGTGCTGCCAAAACGGGCGTAGCGCAGCTGCAGGTATACAACTCGCTAGGCCAGGTAGTGAAGACCTTCTACAGCGGCATAGCCCAGAGCGGTCAGGAATACGAGTTTACCCTGGAGGGCGGCTCTCTGACTCCAGGCCTCTATACCGGCCGCCTCGTGCTGAATGGTGAGGTGCAGACCTTACGCCTGATGCTGAATAAGTAGCCAGCCTACCCAAGCGCACAACACCAAAAGAGGACGCCCGCAACGGCGTCCTCTTTTGGTGTATAGGCTTAGCAGGATTTACGCGCCTATGAGTATCTTAGCTATTGATACTTAATGACCTATTCCAATGATAACCCCCGGAAAAGATAAAGGAGCTCAACTAATTATTGTAGTTGCTATTTGCTTGCTGCTTAGCGCCGCTTTACCCTTGTGGTTTAAGGAACTGTTTGTAGCCGAATCGGGCCACTTCTCTACCAGTACTACAGGCGTAGTGCTCTTAATTATAGCTATGCTGTTGCGCTGGCGTCCGGCGCGGGCCATATTGCTTGTCCTGACCATTCTGTACCTGTGCGTAGACGTTTTTGCCTTTTCGCATTCGCCCAGCAGAGTTGGTTTTCTACTAATAGCCCCGCTTCATCTCATAGCCTTTGCCCTATTGGGCTTCTCACGTTCTGTGCGTCAGTACGTTGACAAGCCGGCTGCCACTTGAGTAAGTGGCCTAGCTGCCGCTGCGCAACAAAAAAAGAGCACCCCGTGAGGTGCTCTTTTTTTGTTGATGACGGTGCCGGCACAGGCCTAGGTATTCAGTACTTCGCCCCCGTTGGGGTGAATGGCTTGGCCCGTAATGTAGGAAGCATCTTCCGAGGCCAGGAATACATAGGCCGGCGCTACCTCAGAAGGCTGGCCGGGGCGCTTCATGGTGGTGTCTTTGCCGAAGGAAGCTACTTTGTCGGGTGGGAAGCTGGCGGGGATGAGGGGCGTCCAGATGGGGCCGGGGGCCACTGTGTTAG
Source organism: Hymenobacter wooponensis (assembly GCF_004745865.1). Classification (GTDB taxonomy): domain Bacteria; phylum Bacteroidota; class Bacteroidia; order Cytophagales; family Hymenobacteraceae; genus Hymenobacter; species Hymenobacter wooponensis. Next base: position 1,286,926 of record NZ_SRKZ01000001.1, read on the forward strand.
CCCTGATCTTCTTCTCAGCAAGTTGCTGGGCAATGGAGCGAGTGTACGCCGTGATGGCACCCTTGGTAGAAGAGTAATCCACGAGCTGCTGATTGCCGCGGTAGGCATTGATGGAGGAGGTGTTCACGATAGAATCGCCCTCCTTCATGTGGGGCAAGGCCGCCTGGGTCACGCGCACGAAGGAAAAGAAGTTAACCTGGAAGGTATCCTCAAACTGCGAGTAAGGTAGCTCTGCCACATCAGTGTTGGGGAACTGCTCAGCGGCATTATTCACGAGTACGTTCAGGCCGCCTAGCTCTTCCACCGTCTGGCTCACAATGTTCTTGCAGAAATCATGGTCGCGCAGGTCGCCGGGGAGGGTGAGGCAGCGGCGTCCTTCGGCCTCCACCAGCTGGCGGGTTTCGTAGGCGTCCTGCTCCTCGTGGGGCATGTACGTAATGGCCACATCGGCACCTTCCCGCGCGAAGTGCACGGCCACAGCGCGCCCAATGCCAGAGTCGCCGCCCGTGATGAGGGCTACTTTATCCTGGAGCTTGCCGCTGCCTTTGTACCCAGGCCGAATGTACTCCGGCTTTGGCGTCATTTCCTGTTCAATACCCGGCTGTTGATCTTGTTGTTGAGGTGGCAGGGAGGTTGGTTTGTTTTCCATAGCGTTGGTTGGTAATCAGAGTATCGGAAGCTTATACCAACGAGCATATGGTGAGCGGGTTACTGCCGAGTAGCGGGACTAGTGGCCTACATGTGCTACAGCCGCCCCAAGGAAATGGCCCCACTCACTCCCGCTCAAGTGCGGCAAAATCGGCTACTACCTGGGCCACAAAACGCTTACTTGCCGCCGTGAAAGGGGTTAAACGAGCCACAATTGCCTGCCATCTTTCCAGCTTTTCTTCTTCCGTTAGGTCGTAGCTCCACTGGTAATTGCCATCTACCTGCACCAGCTTGCTGGCGTTGCTGCGCCATACATAATCCAGCATTACCTGCTCGTTGGCCAGGCGCAACAGGCTGGTACCATCATCTCCTACTTCTGCGTAGAGAAACGCCCGTCGGTAGTAGCACAACGTCCGGTGGCCTTCCTTGTCGGATGAGGACAGTACATACTCTCCACTTTGTAGTTGGCTAAGCAGCAGTTGCTGGCATTGCGCAATGGTAGCGGTACCCTCCGCAATAGCGGGCGGCACCTGCATGGCGGTAACGGCTTTCTTGGGTGGTATCAGGAAGGCAATAAGTTGTTGCCACATGGCTGCCTGTTAAAGAATACCGGCCTGCGCCACCCGCGCCGTCACGAGCAACTGGCCTACGTGCCGAGTGGTATGCTCGGTGGCGTGGGTCAGCAGGCCTACCACGGTGCTGGGCAGCGCCTGTCGCCCAACGGGCCGAAACTCCGGCAATATTTCCTCCGGCGTAGTGCGCAACGTGTGCAGCATGTGCTCTACCGCTTCCTGGAAGCGTTCTACTAGTGCGGCCGTAGTATCTGCAGTGCCTGGCACAGTGGGGCCATCTTTCTCCGCGGCGAGGTAGCGGAACTGCTCCTCCGATAGCGGCTGCTGGCGAGCATAAGTCTGCATCCGATCTAGCACCCCGGCCAAGTGGCGCAGGTGAAAGCCTACGGAAGCCACACCGGCTGGGCGGGCCGCCAGCAGCTCGTCGGGGAAGTGGCCTAGGGCAGCAGTTACTTCCTCGCGGGCCTGGAGCAGGGCGTGGGCTAGTGGCTGGAGCAGCGGCGGCACATCGGGCAGCGGGCCACGCAGCCAAACTTCGGGGAGAGTAGCGGGAGTCATGCAGCAGTAACCGCTGAAGTGGGGCGCGGGTTGCGGAGTTTTAGGAGGTTCGGTTACGCCATGCACTTACACATCCTCCTAACATAGGCGGCATTCTACCTTATTATCAAGGCTAGGGCGCTAGGCCAGTTGGTCACACGCATCAGGGCCCTCCTTCAGCCTGATGGGGCACTCAAGTAGTGGCGCTAGGCCACTTCAACTGCCTCAACACGTTCTCGTTTGAGCCGTACGGCTGCCTGTTAGGCTACATTAGTTTCATGGAAAAGAAGCTGGTTAGAGGGTGAGGGCTTAACTTTAAGGCCATGCTTCAACTTTCGCAGCGTGGCGTGGCGTTGCCAGCCTCCCCTTACCGCAAACTCAGTCCGTTCGCCGATGCCGCTCGTCAGCGCGGAATCATCGTGCATCCACTCAACATCGGGCAGCCCGATATTGAAACGCCCCCCTCCATGTTGGCGGCGGTGCAGCAGGCGGATATCCGGGTGCTGGAGTATGGGCCTACGGCGGGCACGGTGAGCTACCGTCAAAAGCTGGCGGGCTATTACCAGAACCTGGGCCTGGATGTAACCGCGGAGGATATTCTGGTGACCACGGGCGGCAGCGAATCCATTTCTTTTGCGCTACTGGCCTGCCTCAACCCCGGCGACGAGTTTATTGTGCCCGAGCCTTTTTACGGGCCTTACAACGCGTTTGCCATTTCAACTGGCACGCACGTGGTGGCCGTGGCTTCGCATATTGAAAATGACTTTGCGCTGCCTCCCATTGAGGAATTTGAGCGCAAGATCACGCCGCGCACTAAGGCTATCCTCATCTGCAGCCCCAACAACCCCACCGGCTACGTGTACAGCCGTGCGGAGCTGGAGCAGATCAAGGACCTATGCGTGCGCCACAACCTGTTTCTGCTCTCCGATGAGGCCTACCGGGAGTTTTGCTACGATGCTGATTTTACCAGTGCCCTGCACTTGCAAGGCGCCGACGACCACATTGTGCTCCTTGACACCATCTCGAAGCGCTACAGTGCCTGCGGAGCTCGTATTGGAGCATTTGTAACCAAGAACAAGGCTCTCCGCGACATTGTGTTCAAGTTGGCTCAGCTGCGGGTTTGCCCGCCTGGCCTAGGCCAGCTGCTGGCCGAAGCCGCCGCCGACTTGCCCGAGGACTACTTCGACCATACCAAGGCGGAGTACCTAGCCCGCCGCGACCTGATGGTAAGCCGCCTGCGCGGTATGCCCGGCGTGCAATGCCCCCTGCCGCGCGGCGCGTTCTACGTGCTCTGCCACCTGCCCGTAGACGACGCCGATCTGTTTGCGAAATGGCTGCTGGAGAAGTTCTCGTACCGCAACGAAACGCTTATGGTGTCGCCGGCTTCGGGCTTTTACGCTACCCCTGGCCTAGGGCGCCAGCAGATGCGCATGGCCTACGTAGTAAATCAAGACGTCATCAACCGGGCCATGGACTGCCTGGAAGTGGCCCTGCGCGAGTACCCCGGCCGCTGGGAATAATGAGTACAGGAAGACTGCCACAGCCCTAATAAATAGCGAATAGTAAAGAAGAACGTCCTGCTGAGCGGCGCGAGCAAAATGCTTCGACTGTGCTCAGCAGGACGTTCTGTAAAACCTACTATCTTCTGGGCTGATTATTGCCTGTTTTCGGCCATGAAGCGCTTTCTCCCTCTCTTGTTTCTGCCGCTGCTAGGTGCGGCGGCTGGTCCCGGTCGCCAAGATTCTGGTTCGGCTCGTTTGCTCACGTTGCGCATTAATGGGCAGGTGGTAGCTACCGACACTACCAGCTCCCGCTTTTTTCTCAGCGATACGCGCACATTGCGCCTTTCTATCATTCGGGCCGACGACCCCGATGGGGAAGGCCTTACCATTCTGATTGACCGGTTTCCCATTCAGGCCGGCACCTATAGCTTCCAGGAAATTCTGAGTGGCCGCAACCGCGACGCCTCGTACCGCTTCGGCAGCACAGCCGCCTATTCTAAATCCTGCCCCGACAACCCCGGCTCGGTAACCATCACGGCCGTGAATGGCGAGAAGCATTGGCTGGCTGGCTCCTACCGCTGCACCGTTTGCGAATCGGGCCGCGGCGGCAAGCGGTTCACCATGGAAGGCACGTTCCGGTACCCCGTGGAGAAAGAGTAGGCGCCGGCGTGCAACCTCGTGCTAGTTCTTTGTCTCCTAGGCCTATGCAGATAGTTACGCATTCTTTTCGCAACCTGTTGGCACTTGGGGTCATTAGTATATTGGCAACGAGTTGCTGCTGGGATGTGCCTACGGAGAACCATGCTTTCTTGCTCTTTCGGTTTGACACCGACACTACAGCAGGCGGACGCGGATTTCGCAAGCAGGAGGTACAAACAGCCTATGCTGTAGTCTACGCCAATTCTGATCTGACCCAGCCCCTCGACACGTTTCGACAGGCGCTGCCGGGTACCCGACCTTCTCCGAGTGGGCAAATTCTCACCATCTATCCTATGCCACCTAATAGCCTGCAGCTGTATCTGGGAAAAGTTGTGGGCGGCCAAACGCCCTGGCCTGGCTACCGGATTGTGGTGCCGGCTAGCCAACGCACATTTGAAGTGCGGAATACGGAGCTGGAGTTCAAAGAGAGAAACGACCGGTGCGATGGTGTGTACCTGAAACAAATACGTTTTACCTTAAACGGCCAACTGCTAGAGCTTCCGCCAGTGCATGAGTGCGTGGTACTGAGTAAGTAACTGCTTCACTTGTTACGCGACGTTGAGATAGAGGCTAGCAGCTTTTAGCACTTCTTGAAAGGAGGAATAGGCTTGTGGCCCGTGGGAGTCTGGCGGTGGGCTGTTAGCTTTAAGCTTTTCTGACGCGGCCATCGGCGGCTGACAGCTTCTCTATTCCTCACTATGAATTTTTCTTTTCTTCGGACTGGCCTGGTGGCGGGCGTCCTCTTGCTGGGTACGTTGGCACAGGCTCAAACTACCTCCTCCCCCAACCGTTTCGTAACCGACAGTCTCGATAGCTACATCCGGCGCGGCATGCGCCAATGGCAGATTCCTGGGCTAGCCATAGTGGTGGTGAAAGACGGAAAAGTGGTAGTGCAGAAAGGCTACGGCGTGCGTGAAGTGGGCAAGCCTGAGCCCGTAGATGCCAACACTTTGTTCATGATTGCCTCCAACACCAAGCTTTTCACGGGTACGGCACTGGCTAAGCTAGATGGAGAAAAGAAGATTAGCCTGGAGGAGAAAGTAACCAAGTACCTGCCCGACTACCGGCTCTACGACTCGCTGGCCTCGCAAATGGTCACGGTGCGCGACCTAATGAGCCACCACTTTGGCTTTAAGACTTTTCAGGGCGACTTCTCTTTCTTTAAGTCTAATCTGGAGCGGGGCGAAATTGTGCGGCGCATGCGGCTGATGAAGCCCGGCGGCCAGTTTCGGCGCGACTATGGCTACAGCAACTCCGGCTTTGTGGCCGCGGGCGAGGTAATACCCGCCGCCACCGGCGGTACCTCCTGGGAGAGTTACGTGCAGCAGAATTTTCTGCAGCCGCTGGGTATGAGCAACACGTTCGTATCTGGGGCGAATTTTGCGCAACGGCCTAACATTTCTCAGGCGTATTCCAACACCTTCGGGCCGCTGGCAAAAGTGCCGTTTGACAACTGGGACAACATGGGCCCTTGTGCCAGCATAGTGTCAAACGTAACGGACCTGGGCAAGTGGTTGCGTTTCCAGCTGGATAGTGGCCGCTACGAGGGCAAGCAGGTGATGCCCTGGGCAGCACTGCGCAAAACCCGCGACGCCAACACGATTATCAGCGGCCGTAAATCAACTATCTATCCTACGCACTTCACCACCTATGGCCTGGGTGTGGAGGCCACCGACTACAACGGCCAGCAAACGTTCTGGCACACCGGCGGGGCCTCGGGGCAAGTGAGCAATGTGTGCTTTGTGCCCGAAGCTGGCCTAGGCATTGCCATTCTCACCAACAACGACAACCAGAGCTTCTTTGAGCTGCTGCGCTACCAGCTGCTCGACAGCTACCTGGGCGTACCGTACGTAGACCGTAGCGCCCAAGGCTTAAAGCGCAAGCAGGCGTATGAGGCTACCCAAGTTGATCCAACCAAGGCGCTAGCAGCCCGGGTTGCTAAAAAGAACAAGCCCGCTTTGCCGCTGAGCGCCTACGTTGGCGAGTTCGAGAACAAGCTGTTCGGCCACATCACCATCAGCCAGAAAGGCAAGCAGCTTCTGATTCAGTTTCCGACCCACCCAGGCCTCACCGCCACCCTCGACTATATGGATGGCCAGGAGTTCCGAACGACGTATTCGGACCTGGTATTTGGGGTAATGCCCGCCAAGTTTGAAGTAGAAGGCGGCAAAGTGAAGAACGTAGAGCTGCGCGTAAACGACTACGTGGAGTACGACCCGTACGTGTTCGGAAAGCTCTAGTAGTGTAGGCCACTGCTGTAACGAAAAAGCTGGCTCACCCTTCAACTGCGAAGGGTGAGCCAGCTTTTTTATGACTTACACAACTACCTATAGAACGTCCTGTCGAGCTTGTCGAGACAGGACGGGGGCTATTGCAGCCATATCCTATTTCTTAAATAGTAGCCAGATCCAGCACGAAGCGGTACTTCACGTCGGACTTGAGCATGCGCTCGTAGGCCTCGTTGATGTAGTTCATGGGAATCACTTCCACGTCCGACATCACGTTGTGCTCGGCGCAGAAGTCCAGCATTTCCTGGGTTTCCTGGATGCCACCAATCAGCGAGCCGGCAATGCGGCGGCGCTTGGCAATGAGGTTGAAGGCGTGCAGTTGGGGAGCTTCTGGCGGAACACCGAGGAGCACCATCGTGCCATCGAGGCGCAGGGTGCTGATGTAGGGCGTGAGGTCCATGGTAGCCGACACGGTGTTGATGATCAGGTCGAAGTAGTTCGACACCGATTTCATCGACTCCTGGTCTTTGCTTACCACGAATTTGTGGGCGCCCAGGGCGCGGGCGTCAGCCTCTTTGTTAGGCGAGGTGCTGAACACCGTTACTTCGCAGCCCAAAGCGGCGGCAAACTTCACGGCCATGTGGCCTAGGCCACCCAAGCCCATTACGGCTACCCGGTCGCCGGCCTTGGCCTTCCACTGGCGCAGCGGCGACCAGGTGGTGATGCCAGCGCACAGCAGCGGTGCCACGCGAGCCAAATCGAGTTTCTCGGATACGTGCAGCACAAATTTCTCGGTTACTACCACGTGGTTAGAGTAGCCGCCGTAGGTCACGGTGCTGTCGCGGTCCTGGGCACCGTAGGTGCCCACGAAGCCTTCGTCGCAGTACTGCTCCAGGCCTTCGTTGCACTCGGGGCAGTGCTGGCAGGAGTTTACCATGCAGCCCACGCCGGCCAGGTCACCGGCTTTAAAGCCTTTTACGTGCGCGCCCACTTCTACCACGCGGCCCACAATCTCGTGGCCCGGTACCATGGGGAAGATGGAGCCGCCCCACTCGTCGCGCACCTGGTGCAGGTCGGAGTGGCACACGCCGCAGTAGAGAATTTCGATGCGCACATCGTGGGCGCCCACGTCGCGGCGCTGGAAATCGAAGGGTACGAGGGGCTCATTTACGGCCGGAGCCGCGTAGCCTTTAGCATCAGTCATACTAGTTGGTTGTAGAGGAAGAGCAAAAAACAGTGCGAAGCCTCTAAACCGGGCTACAGGCAATAAGGTTTGGGCGGTGCTGCAACCCCACAGGCCGAATAGCTGTGTTTGCCTGGCGTAACTCCGCGTAGTGCTGTACCTTACCACCCGCTGCCACTCCCCTCTTTTTCCTACTCATGGCTCCCCAAACCCAACAAGCATCACCCATAACCGGCCTGAAACGCAACTCGCTAGGCCTGCGCCTCTGGCACTGGGCCAACGCCGCCGTAGTCTCAGGGCTGCTGATTACGATTCTATTTCTCTTCGTGATTGTGAAGATGAAAACCGCAGGGCCGGAGTTTCAAAAAGTACTCAGCAAAGAAGGCGTCACGTTCTCGCGTGAGCAAGAGCGCGGCCTCACCCGCATTGTATCGCACCGCATCTGGGACTGGCACATTGGTCTGGGCGTGGCCCTAACGGCCCTGCTGGTACTGCGCGTAGCGGTGGAGATGGTGCAGAAAGGCGCCCAGCGCTTTGGGGTGAAGCTGCGCGTGGCCCGGCAGATTTTCCGGCAGCGTGGCTCCGATTTGCAGGATGCCCGCCACTCCTTGCTGGTGAAGTACTCCTACCTGGCTTTTTACCTCATGCTGGTGGTGATGGTGGTTACTGGGCTGGTGCTCATTTACGCCGATGATGTGGAGTTTCTGCACCGCCTGGAGCATACCGTAAAAGAGGTGCACAACTTTACCATGTACCTGGTCATAGCCTTTACTGTTGGCCACCTGGTGGGAGTGGTGTACGCCGAGGTTACCAAGAACCGCGGCATTGTCTCCGACATGATTCACGGCGGCGGACCGGCTGAAAACGTGTAGCGCACCTGGCCTAGCGGCCTGCTTACAGCCCACGGTCCGTCAGTGCTGGCGGCCGTGGGCTTCTTTATTTTCTGTTGCTTTGTTCCGAGCGTCTTCTGCGGCGCGCAGGTATTCATGACTGTTTCTACTGCCTCACCTCCTTCTCCTACCGCTTGGCGGGCTATTGTGCTGGGCACGCTGGGAGCTTGCCTCTTCTCCTCCACCTTTCTGCTAAACCGGCTCATGGCCACCAGCGGCGGCTCTTGGGTCTGGACGGCGGTGCTGCGCTATTGCTACATGGCGGTGCTGCTCACGGGGTGGCTACTGGTGCGTGGGCAGTGGCCGGCCTTCTGGCGTTTTTGGCGCAGCACCTGGCCTACGTGGGTACTGTGGGGCACTATTGGCGTGGGGCTCTTTTACTCACTGGTGGCCGTGGCGGCGCAGTTCAGCCCGGCCTGGCTGGTGGCAGGCTCGTTTCAGCTGGTACTTCTCTCTGGCTTGCTGATTACGCCCTTCGTGTACCACGACCACCGCGCCCCGCTCAACTTCCGGGCCCTGCGTCTGGCTTCGTTGGTGGTAGTGGGCATTGTGCTCATGCAGGCTGATAATCTCCGCCAGGGGTTTTCCGCAGGCGCCCTGCTAGGGTTTGGCCTAACGGTGCTATCTACGTTCCTGTACCCACTGGCCAACCGTAAGATTTTAGTGTTTCTGGAAACGCAGCCGGTGCGCCTGAACGCTGGCCAGATGGTGCTGGGTCTCACGCTTGGGAGCCTACCTTTTTGGGCGGTGCTGTCGGGGATAGGTCTAGCCACGGGCCCAGGGCCTACACCCGAGCAGTGGCGCTACACCTTCATTATTGCACTGCTGGCCGGGGTATTGGCCACTAGCTTGTTTTACTACGCCCTGGCGCTGGTGGGCAACAATGCCCCGCTGCTTGGGGCGGTGGAGGCAACCCAGTCGGTGGAGCTGCTGGCCACGGTAGCCCTGGAGGTTACGCTGCTGGGCGCGCCGCTCCCTTCGCCCATCAGCTGGTTAGGCATGGCGCTGGTAGTGCTGGGCATTGGCCTGTACGCCCGCTTGCGGTAGCGGCAGGAGTGGCCTACGCGGCGTTGGCGATACACGAGAGAAAACGTCGTGTCAAGCTTGTCGAGGCATCTCGCGTGCTGAGGCAAGAACGATGTAGAAACGCAACAGTTGGAATCTCCGGTTAGAATGACAGGCCTAGAACTGGGCAGGCTTAACAACCTTAGCAACGATGAGACGCAAGATGTTACGTCTCTACATCGTTCTTGCCTTAGCACGCGAAAAGTCTCGACTCCACTTGACAGGACGATCAAATTTTAGTTGTCCTCTCAGCCTAGGAAGTGGCTTTGTCCATCTGTTCCTGGGCGTCGTGCTGCGTTGCGGCTTGCTGCACTGGCGGCGCCTCCTGGGTGTTGGGGGTTTGCCACCCTTTCTGCAGCATTTCCTCCACCTGAGCCCGCAGCCGCTTCATTGATTGCTGGGAGAACCGCTTCTGGAGCATGCGCCCAAACAGCCGGAAGCCAATCCAGTAGAAAGGGTTACGGATGCGGCCGGTTTGGGAGAAGGCGTGAATGTGAAAGATAATCCGGCCCGTAACGAGGTTTTTGTGGATGGTGAAGTCAATCTGCCCACGCTCAAAGTGGCCTTCCAGAGTGCGGTAGTTATACCCCCACACCTGCTCGGTCTCGCCGTTGGGCAGGGTGCGCTGCTCATCCGTAACGCCTCCAATGCGCACCCCAAACCAGAAGGTGAAGAACAAAAACTGCCCCCGCAGCACCATCACGCGTTGCTCCAGGGGCTGATCGGGCAGGAAGATGCCGGTAATAAGATTGGGGGGCGGAAAGGTGTAGTTGCGTAGTACCTCGCGGGCCGCCGCCCAAGAGCCTTGCGCAGCCGGGGGGCCCGGCTGCTCGGCGGGCAGCTCCGTTTCGTAGTCGTCTACGCGCCAGCCGTTCTCGGGCGTATAGTCGGCGGTGCGCTCAAGGTCAAAGTTGACGCCGGCGTTGGCGTAGGCCTCTAGGCGAGCTTTTTGGCGCTCATAGAGTGGAGCTTGGTTAGGCATCGCGCGAGACATTGGTTTCCGAGTCGGACTGCTTTACCGTCTCTACGTGCACCGGGCCCAACAAGAGGCCGCCGCTTTTCTCGCCCACACGCTGGCAAAAGGTTTCCCAGGTTTGCTGCTGCACGCGCTTGCCCATGCCCAGGGTGTCGTAGGTGAAGGCCACGAGGCCGTCGCGGGAGCGGGCCCAGGAGTGAATCTCGAAGCGAATGGTATCGGGTAGCGACGGATGGGGGCACAGTATAAACCGAATGCGACCCGCTTCAGGATGGTTTTCCAGCGTTACCAGCTCAAAGTAATCGGCTCCTATCTCGGAAACGCGCACATCTCCGTTCCAGGGGCCCAGAATCTTGATGCTAAACTCATCATCCACATTCAGTTCGTGCTCCTGGCCTTTCTCTTTTTTGAAGTCGGCCAGCAGGTCGGGTGAGTACTCCGGAATGTTGTCTTTTACGTTGCGAAACAGCTCCGGGGCCGGTTGGCGCGGGTGCTGCACATCAACCCAGTAGCGCCGCTCAAAGAAGGGGCCGCTGCCGGTGTGGGCGGGTTGCTCGGGTTTGTTGGTCATAGCAGGGAGAGTGCAGAGAGTCTGTAGGCCACTAACGTAGCCGCCGAAGCCGGGGTTAATGCCCGGCTGTTGGGCAAAGTGGCCTACCACTTCTTTCGCGTTGGCTGATGAGCTTGTTTTTTCAAGACCGCTGCGCTGAACAAAGAACCTGCGTGGCCTTCCAGCAGTACACTTCTATGCTCCCCCTTTCCGTGCCCCTATGCCCTACTTCCGTCCCTACACTCCCCCCGCTGACCCCACCATCGTCAGAGACCTCACGCGCTTGCAGGAAGACATGCGCAGCCGCGTACGCCAGGAGCCGCTGGCCGCCGAGCCCACTTTTATTGCCGGCTGCGACTCGTCGTTTCCCACGCCCGAAACCATCCTGTCGGTGTTTGTGCTGCTGCGCTACCCCACACTGGAAATCGTGGAGAAAGTGTACTCTACCAGCGTAGTGGAGCTGCCCTACATTCCGGGGCTGCTTTCTTTCCGCGAAGCACCCAACGTGGTACTGGCCTACGAGAAGCTCCAGCAGAAGCCTGATGTGATAATGGTGGACGGCCACGGCATTGCGCACCCACGCCGCATGGGCATTGCCGCGCACTTGGGCGTGCTGCTCGACAAGCCCACTTTTGGGGTAGCCAAGCAGAAGCTAACCGGCAACTACCACGAGCCCGGCCTGACCAAGGGCAGCATTTCTCCCCTCACAGATAAGAACGGCGACCTGCTGGGTGAGGTAATCCGTAGCAAAGACAAGGTAAATCCGCTGTTTGTGAGCCCCGGCCACCGCTGCGACCAGGCCACCGCCACCCGCCTGACCTTGGCCTGCCTGCGCGGCTACAAGCTCCCCGAGCCCACCCGCCTCGCCGACCATTGGGCCGAAGAATTTAAAAAAGAAGTGCGGTAACTAAGTTACCGCACTTCTTTTGGCTAGTTCAGCAAATCTAGTGCTACACCGTTCTCGGCCAGCACAACCCGACGACCACTCAAAAAGGCCCTTAATACCTTAACAAGACTACTTACTGGCAGAGCCAGTTGCAGTAGCGCCAAGTACTCTCAGGCGTTGCGTTGCATTGGTGTTCTGCGGGTTCAGCTCCAGTGAGCGGCGGTAGTGCGCAATGGCCGAAGCGGTGTCTTGGTTGTGCTCATCGGCCTCCGCTAGGCTATCAAAAAGATTGAAGCTGGTGGGGTACAGCTCGGTGCCGAGGCGGAAGATGGCCAGCGCAGCCGGTAGGTCGTGGGCGTTGCGCATTAGCTGGTAGCCCCAGGTATTGATAGTCCCTTCGGAGAGGGTAAATGAAGCATCTTGCTGTTGCATCCGGCGGTAAATTTCCAACGCGTGCCCAAAGCCCTCTGTAGCCAGCGCGGCCGCAAAGCCAGCCTGTGTGGGCGCCGGGCCCAGCTGGGCGGGCAAGTGGTACTGGCGGGCCATGTGGGCCGGCACGCCATTCTGCGTGGGCGTGCGGTCCAGAAACTGGCGGCCGGTGGCATCACCTTTTAAGTTGGCGTTCAGGAAGTGTAGCGTGTATTGGCAGGTCCAGTAATACGCCTTTTCCACTTCAGCTCGGGAATAGTCCTTGGATAGTTGTTGCTGAGCCGCGCGCAGGCCTAACGACATAAAGTCGGGGTGCTCCATGGGGTTCATCACCACGTGGTACAGGTCAGCATATTTGGCCTCGTTGAGCAGAATAGACGAAGTTTCCATTCCGTTGGCGCTCAGCTCCCGCACCGATTCAGGACGGCGCTGCACGTACAGCCATGGCACGTTAAGTTGCGTGCGTGATACTGCCTGGGCGAATTCCCGCTGCTGGGTACCGTCGAAGCTGACCAGTGCCTTGACGCGAGAATCTTGGGAGGCAACCAAGGCATTGGCTAGGCCACCCCAGCTCCAGCCGACGACAGCTATGTGGGCCATATCGGCCTGGGGCAATGTTTGGGCATATGCCAGCAGAAACTCAATATCGCGGGCGGTGCTTTCAAGGCCTTGCTCGTCGATGTTTAGGGTGCGGGTGCGGGTGCCTAGGTTGCGGCTGGCCAGCACCAGATAGCCTTGGCTGGCTAGATATTCGCACAGGTCGGCGTTTTCGTAGGCTGTTCCACCACCACCGGCAGCGTAAATAACTACCGGGAACTTGCCGGCGGCGGCTGGGGCATTGCGCACAGCCCACATGCGCTGATTGAGCAGGGCTTGCGCTTGTTTTGGCCCCACCTTCGCGTCAAACCATTGGCGTTTGCTGGCTAAAAACGCATCCGCTTCGGCTTCGGCAAGGGTAAAGTTCTCGTCGGTGGCTTCTGAGCGCACATAATCGGCATAGCGGATGGGGGTGCCTCCTTTCTGAGCGGGATACCACACCAGCGTTTGAATTGGCCGTGCCCGCTCCCCGGTAGTTGGCTTTCCCGTGACCAGATCGGTGCTGCCTTTGTAGCCCCGCGCATAATCATACTGCTGCACAATGCGCACACCTACGTGGTGCTTTCCAGCTACAAGCCCGGCAAAACCAGACTCAGCCTGAACAGTGTAGCCTAGGCCACACAGCAGCATAAACAGAAACACTCGGACTACAGGTGCGGAGAGCATAGCAATATTGAAAAGTGTAGTTAAGAACCGTGAAACGGACAACGAACTAAAATTACACGCTGTACTATGCAAAGCAAGGTACTGTATACAATTAATTTTTTCTTCATTTAAGTTAACCAGGCACGTTATTGATAGTTAGCAGGATATACTTCTGCAGAGCTTCAGTATGAAAGCGCCCTAGTACTAGCCAAGCCTTTCCAGGGCTGCTTGCAAGCTCTCCAACGACTCTCCCGCTTCTGCTGGCAGGCCTAGCACCCGTGTCACGGCAGCATATACCACCTGCGGGCCGCTGGCTTCTTCCATAATGCCGCGCTGGTGGCCGGCTTGGGTTGATTTAGAAAGCTTTTGCCCCTGCGCATCCAGCAGCAAGCCGTGGTGCAGGAATTGCATCTGGTAGAACTGCTGCGCCTGGGGCAGATACTGGCTTAGCCAAAGTTGGGCCGCCGTGCTGGGCAGTAAGTCTAGGCCCCGTACAATGAGGGTGGTGCCCAGCCGCAAATCATCCAGCACCGAGGCTACCTGATACGCGGCAACTCCGTCTTTCTTACGCACCACAAAATCGCCCAGCACCTGGCCTAGCGGCACAGCTACGGGCCCCTGCCAAAGGTCGGGGAAGGCTATTTGGGTGGTTTCTGGTACATAGGCGCGCCAGGCGGTATCAGCCGCTTCAGTAGGTAACTCTACCAGGCGGCAAGTGCCCGGATAGCGGCCATCAGGCAGAGCTAAGCGGGCCAGCTCGGTGCGGGAGCAGCGGCAGCTGTAAAACAGGCCGGGGTGCGCGGCCGATGCGGCCTGCAAGGCCGCTTCGTACTGGCCTAGGAAGTGCCGCTGGGAGTAGTGCTGCTCGAAATCATCGGGGCCGGTGGGGCCGTGGTCGTAGTTGAGGCCAAGCCAATCGAGCGTGCGGAAGATGCTCTCCAAGTATGCCGGCCGGAACCGGGTGCGGTCTAAGTCGTCAATACGCAAGTGTAACTGCCCGCCAGCCCGACGCACCAGCAGCCAGGTCAAGGTGAAATTAACGGCGTTGCCCAGGTGCAAAAAACCGCTGGGCGTGGGCGCCAGGCGCGAAACAACAGGAGCAACCGGAAAGTCCATAGGCAGGCCGAGCCGCAAAGTGTGCAGCAGAAGACAAATCTACGGCGTGCAGTTAAGCAGCAGTACTTTCTGCACATACCTAAGCGCCAGAAGGCGGGTTTCTCCTCTTCCGCTGAGGAAGGAAAAGACCATCAACCTGGCCTAGAACCACGTTACGGAACGCACTACTAAGCCGCGCGAGACAGGCCCAGCTAGGGCAGTCCTCCTCAACCCTAGTGCACTTGTTTTCTGCGCATTTTAAGAGCCCCACCACCCTTCTCAACTTGGGGCTACGCCACCCCACTATAGGGGCGTACCATAGCTCGGGCGCAGCCCTTTATACAGTATATTTAATGTTTAATTAAACCTGTGGCTTCTCCACTTGTCAAGGCCTAAACGGCTACTTATGCGGACTACTTTACTCCGACTACTCCTGGTACTTGGGCTGCTGCTGGCCTACCCCAGTCAGGCGCAGACGTCGCTTTACTTTCCGCCTAGCCCGGCGGGAGGCGCCTGGGCCACTACATCGCCCCAAAGCCTGGGCTGGTGCCAACCCCAGCTCGACTCCTTGCTGAACTTTCTGGGCCGGCGCAATACCAAAAGTTTTCTGGTGCTGAAGGACGGGCGGCTGGTAGTGGAGCGCTACTACGGCACCTACACCGCCGACTCTGCGTGGTACTGGGCCTCGGCGGGCAAGTCGCTGACGGCGGTACTAATAGGCCTAGCCCAGCAGGAGGGCCTGCTCCGGCTCTCTGATAGCACCTCGCGCACGCTGGGCCGCGGCTGGTCCTCTGCACCCGCAGCCAAGGAACGGCTGATTACGGTACGCCACCAGCTCACCATGACCACTGGCCTCACCGACACGCCGCCACTACCTTGCGACAATGAAAGCACGGCCGCCGCTTGCCTCACCTATCGCGCCGATGCTGGCACCCGTTGGGCTTACCACACCGGCCCCTACCGCTTGCTGCAGGATGTTGTAGCGCGGGCCAGTGGCCTCACCTTGAATCAATACTCTACCCAGAAACTGACTAGCCGCCTGGGCATGAATGGCCTATGGGTGAACGACGTGTACTACAGTAGGGCGCGCGATATGGCCCGGTTTGGGCTATTTATACTGGCCCGTGGGCAGTGGAACGGTACGGGCATCCTGACCGACACCACCTATTTCCGCCAGATGACTACGCCCTCTCAAGCGTTCAACCGCAGCTACGGCTATCTGTGGTGGCTCAATGGGCAGCCCTCACACAAGCTGCCGGGCCCGCAGCAAACCACTTTTCAAGGGCCTATCATTCCAACCGCTCCCGCCGATCTGATTGCTGCCCTCGGCAAAAACGACCAGAAGATTTACGTGGTGCCCAGCCTGGGACTGGTAGTGGTGCGGCAGGGCAAAGATGCCGGTAACCCCACGCTAGCCCTTTCCTCCTTCGATGCCGACCTATGGCGCTATTTCATGGCCGTACTGCAGTGCCGGACCCTGGCCGCCAAGACTGCCGTACCCTCGAGTGCCTGGCAGGTGTACCCTAACCCGGCCACAGGCGTTGCCCACGTGACACTCCCAGCCGCTACGCCAGCAGGTTCTCAGCTTCGAGTGGTGGATGTAATGGGCCGCGAACAACTGAAACAACCCGCTACCGGCGGCACAACTACGGTATCACTACCTGGCCTAGCGCCGGGCATGTATGTAGTGCAGTGGCTTAATAAGGCCGGCTACCTGCTGAGCACAAAACGGCTAGTGCTGGCTAAGTAAAGAACAACTGCATAAAAAGCCCTTTCCTGTGGAGGAAAGGGCTTTTTTATGCAAGTAACATTCTACTCTCACTAAGCCCAGGCCACAACTAACAATATATATAGCAGGGAAAAGAACTTTTGGACGCCAACCTATGTATGTACATATATTATTCATACCTTTGAATCATTAGTACTGGCCTAGGCCACATTTTAACTCGATATGCAAACGCTCCTCCATACCGCCAACACGCGCGGACACGCCAGCCACGGTTGGCTCAACTCTTACCATACGTTCAGCTTCGCTGGCTACAATAACTCCCAGCGGGTGCACTTTGGCGTGCTGCGCGTACTGAACGACGATACCGTGGCGGCGGGCATGGGCTTCGGCACTCACCCCCACGACAACATGGAAATTATCAGCATTCCATTGTCGGGCACGCTGGAGCACAAGGATAACGCCGGTAACTACGGCATCATCCGCCACGGCGACGTGCAGGTGATGAGCGCCGGTACGGGCATTGCGCACAGCGAGAAGAACCATAGCCAGACCGAGGAAGTAAAGTTTTTGCAGATCTGGGTGTTCCCCAACAAGCGCAACGTGCAGCCCCGCTACGACCAGCAGACTTTTGATGCCGCCGACCGCCACAACCGCTTCCAGCAGGTGCTCTCCCCTAATGCCGACGACGCAGGCGTGTGGATTCATCAGGATGCTTGGTTCCACCTAGCCGACTTCGACGCTGGCTTTGAGGCTGAGTACCAAGTGAAGAAGCCCGGCAACGGCGTGTATGTGTTTGTGCTGGAAGGCGACGCCACCGTGGCTGGCCAGGCCCTGCACCGCCGCGACGGCTTTGGGATATGGGATACAGCTTCCTTCTCCGTAAAAGGCGACTCTGCTACCCGCCTGCTGCTGATGGAAGTACCCATGGACCTCCGCTAACGATTAGCCGATGGGTCAGCCGCCTAGCTAGGCCAGTTGGGAGCCGGCGGCAGCGGTGAAACATTTCTACCCGGTTTCGGGTGATGATACCGCTGCTTATCTGCCCACTACTTTTTATTGATTTTACATCAGAACATTCCCGCTCTGGCCTAGCAGGCCAGGGCGCCGGAATGCCTTCTATCCCATGAAACACGCAACCACTTCGTACCCCGTTCAGGAAAACATCCGCAAGCGCTGGAGCCCCCGCTCTTTCGCCAATAAACCCGTAGACCAAGAAGCACTGAACCAAGTGTTTGAGGCAGCCTCCTGGGCTCCCAGCGCCATGAACGAGCAGCCTTGGCGCTACATCTACGCCCACCGCTCCGACCAGGAAACCTTCCAGAAAATGGTAGACTGCCTGCTGCCGGGCAACCAGCCCTGGGCCAAGAATGCGCCTGTGCTGATTCTGTCCCTGGCTAAGACGCACTACGACAACGGCACGCCCAATGGCGCCGCGCTGCACGATGTGGGCATGGCCAACGCTAACCTCATTACCGAAGCCACGGCCCTAGATCTGCACGGCCACTTTATGGGCGGCTTCGACCGCGCCAAGACTGCCGAGGTGTTTCAGCTGCCGGAAGGCCTGACACCCGTAGTATTCATTGCCCTGGGGTACATCGGCGAAGCCGAGCTGCTGGAAGAGCCCTTCTTGAGCCGCGAGAAAGCCCCACGTTCCCGCAAGCACCACGCCGATATTGCCTTCAACCAACACTTACCCGCCTAAGCCATGCCCTTCCGCATCATTTCCGCCGCCGACCGTGGCCTCAAAGACATTGGCTGGCTGCAGAGCAACTTCTCGCTGAGCTTTGGCCCTTACGCCAACCCCGAGCGCTCAGGCTTTGGGCTGCTGCGCGTGTTCAACGATGACTTTGTGAAGCCTGGCAACGGGTTTGGCCTGCACGCCCACGCCAACATGGAAATCATTTCCATTATGCTGGCCGGTAGCATGAACCACATTGACTCCCTCGGCTACAAGGAAGTGGTGCACAAAGACTGGGTGCAGATTATGAGCGCCGGCAGTGGCCTACGCCACGAGGAGCATAATGTGGGCGACGACGAGGTGAACTTCCTCCAGATCTGGATTGAGCCCAAGCTGCAAAACGTGACGCCCCGCTACCAGCGCCGCCATTTCCCCGCAGAAAAGCGCCGCAATCAGCTTACCACCGTGGTCAGCAACGAGGAGGGCACGGCGCACTGCTGGATCAACCAGAACGCCAAGCTTTCTTTGGGCTACTACGAGGCAGGCCAAACGCTGGAATATTCGCTAAACCCGCTCAACAAGGCTGTTTTCATCTTCGTAATGGAGGGGCAGCTGACGGTGAACGGCCAAGCCGTAACCCGTCGGGAAAGCATTGGCCTGTGGGAAACCAGCCACCTCACCATTGAGTGCGGCGCCGAGAGCCAATTCATTGTAATTGAGGCTCCCATCAACCACTAGCTCTTCTCAGAATCATCTCAGTAAAAAGCCTTTCTCATACGGGAAAGGCTTTTTTGTATTCAGGCCGCATTCTAAAAAGCGGGCTATTGTACCGCAACTAGCTGATAGGTTGCAAGTATTAGTAGAAAATTTGGGGCAATGTTCCGTCATTTGTATATAAATCTCGCTTGCTTCCCGAATTGACTTTATGAAAATACTTCTCCTCACAGTGGCTTTAAGCGGTACTCTCTTTGGTCTGGCCCAGGCGCAGGAGTTACCCTACCAGATGCCTCCCCGAGCCATTGCTAACTTAGTAGATGCAGCTCCCATTCCGCGGGTAAGCTTCGCCTCAAACGGTCAGTGGATGTTGCTCCAGGATGTGCAGGCCATGCCCGCCATTGCCGATGTGTCGCAGCCAGAACTGCGCTTGGCTGGTTTGCGCATCAACCCGCGCACCAACGGGAGCAGCCGCGTGAGTTATTCAACCAATCTGCGCCTGCGCAAATTGCCGGAGGGCAAGGAGTTACTGGTGCAGGGGCTGCCGGCCAAAGCCCGCATAAGCGAGGTGCAATGGTCGCCCGACAACACGAAGATTGCCTTTACCCATACTACCGAGAATCATATTGAGCTCTGGCTGGTGGACGTGGCAACGGCCTCGGCCCGCTTGGTGCCCAACCTATTTTTGAACGGCATCTTCGGCTCTAGCTACGAGTGGACTTCCGATAGCAAAACCATTATTGCCCGCGCCGTGGTGGGTGGCCGCGGCGACGCCCCCAGCACCACGGTAGCACCGGCTGGCCCCGTTATTCAGGAAAACGCCGGTAAAGCTGCCGGAGCTCGTACGTACCAAGACCTGCTCCACACGCCCGTTGACGAGCGGTTGTTTGATTACTACGGTCTGGCCCAGGTAGTAAAAGTGGGGCTTGATGGCCGCATGGCACCGCTAGGCCAGCCGGGCATTGTGCAGCAGGCCTCGCCCTCACCCAACGGCCGCTTTATTCTGGTGAAGAAGCGCCACCGTCCTTACTCCTACACCTTGCCGGTGAGCAGCTTCCCGATGCGGGTTGAAATTATTAACCTGGAAGGGTTGGTGGTGAAAGAGCTGGCTGAGCTGCCCCTGGCTGATAACGTACCCACCAGCTTCGACGCCGTGCCCACCGGGCAGCGCCGCCATGGCTGGCGCGAAGACGCTCCCAACACCGTGTTCTGGGTAGAAGCCCAGGACGGCGGCGACCCTAAAGCAGCCGCTCCTATCCGCGACCGAATTTATGCCCTGCCGGCCCCCTTTGATGGGCAGCCCCAGGAGCTGGCCGCCTTGCCCCTGCGCTTCCAGGATATTCACTGGGGCACCGATAAGCTAGCCATTGTGGAAGGCAGCCGCTGGTCAGACCGCCACGAAACGATGTGGACGCTGGACCTGGCTACCAAGACCTCCCTTACTCCTCTCTTTGACCGCTCTACCCAGGATACCTACGCCGACCCCGGTACCCCGTACGTGCAACGCAACGCCCTGGGTCGCTACGTGCTAGCCACCGATGGCAACAGCGAAACCGTGTATTTACTGGGCAATGGCGCCTCGGCAGAGGGTGACCGGCCTTTCGTGGACGAGCTGAACGTGCGCACAAAAAAGAGCCAGCGATGGTGGCGCTCTGAGGCCCCGTACTACGAGGTGCCAGTGGCCCTGCTGGATGTGAGCAAGCGCCAGTTCGTGACCCGCCGCGAGTCGGTGCAAGAAGCTCCCAACTATGTACTGCGCGACGCCCGCAGCACCAAAGTAACGCCGCTTACCAAGTTTACTAGCCCGTACGCCAGCGTGGGCAACCTGCAGAAGCAAGTGCTCAAGTACAAGCGCGCTGATGGCGTGGAACTGACGGCTAACCTTTACCTGCCCCCGAACTACAAGAAGGAAGATGGCCCCCTACCTACCCTGATGGAGGCCTACCCCGTGGAGTTCAAAAACAAGAAAGATGCTGGTCAGGTGAAAGGCTCACCCTACACCTTCACGCGCCTGAACTGGGGCTCTCCCGTGTTCTGGGTAACGCAGGGTTACGCCGTATTGCAGGGCACCAGCATTCCAATTGTGGGCGAAGGCACCAAGGAGCCCAATGATACGTACGTGGAGCAGCTTAAAGCCTCAGCCAAAGCTGCCATTGACGAAGGGGCCCGCCTGGGCGTGGTAGACACCAAGCGCGTAGCCGTAATGGGCCACAGCTACGGAGCCTTTATGACGGCCAACCTACTGGCGCACACCGACCTGTTTAAGGCTGGCATTGCGCGCAGCGGGGCTTACAACCGTACCCTGACTCCCTTCGGCTTCCAGGGTGAGGAGCGCACCTACTGGGAAGCGCCGGAGGTGTACAACCAGATGTCGCCGTTCAACTACGCTGATAAGATCAAGACGCCAATCCTGCTGATTCACGGCGAGGCCGACAACAATTCCGGCACCTTCCCGATCCAGAGCGAGCGGTTCTACAACGCCCTGAAGGGCCACGGCGCCACTGTGCGCTACGTGGTGTTGCCCGCAGAATCACACAGCTACGCCGCCCGCGAGTCCATCATGCACATGCTCTGGGAGATGAACTCCTGGCTTGACAAATACGTGAAGAACCCTGCGGCCCCGGCGGCTACTCCTGAGGCCAACAATACGCCTGTGAAGTAAGCTTAACCTAGGCCTCTTTTCCGCAGCCCCCAAGCTCAACAGCTTGGGGGCTTTTTTTTGCCTGCAAGTATCAGATAACTACCTAGCTGTAAGCCTTTGTATAATCACAGCCTCTTGACACAACCTGAACTTTAGCACTTACGTTTTAAGGCCTAAGTACCATTTCCTCCCTCTAAAACCCACACGTTATGAACACGTTCAAAGGATATATCGCCATGTTTTCGGCCGTTTTACTGTTAGGTGCCACTGCCGCCCCTCAAACCGCCGATGCTCAAACTACTCCCAAGAAAGGCTGGAGTAAAAAAGGCAAAGGCGCTGCCATTGGTGGCGGGGCTGGCGTAGTAACCGGTGCTGTGCTAGGCGGCGGTAAAGGTGCCGTAGTAGGTGGCCTAGTAGGCGCTGCTGCCGGTGGTGCCGTTGGCCGCAGCAAAGACAAGAAAAAAGACCCCGCTCGTTACCAGGCCTACAAGAAGTAGTGCTAGCGTTGAGCTAACAAAAAAGCCCCTGACGAACGTCAGGGGCTTTTTTGTTAGCCTGCCCTGTTACTCTCACCACAGCGAGAAATCTGAATTAGCTGCTAGGCCGGTGTCCAGATTCCTCTGCGTGGGAATGGACAGTGCAAGGGTGGCCTAGCAGCCGCAGCTCACGGCGTCGCTGGAGCCAGTGCTTTCAGAGGCTGGACCGGGGCCGCAAGGGAACAGGCCAAAGTGCTGGTCTTTGTTGCCGAGAACCTTAAAGTGAGCACCGTAGCGCGTAAGACTTACCATGTCGGCGGTGTTGCCGCACACGAGCATGGGCCGGCCGGTTTCAAAGCGGTGGTGGTCGTCGAGCTCGAAGGCGTGGGGCTGGCCGGGCACAGTGCCTTGGTAAATGGCTACCTGGCCGTAGTCTTCGCACTTGTCTTCGAGGTCGATTTTGAAGGCTCGTACTGTCAGAGAATAAAACTTGATGTTGCCGACTTTGGCTTCAATTTCGGGGTTGCCGATGCTGAGGCGGCGTTGGGCGGTGAGGCGGTAGTCGCGGATGCCCAGGTTCAGGAGCAAGCGGCGAAAGTCGTCGATGTAGAGCGCGCCGCTGAGGCACTCGCCATAAAGTACCGGGTCTTGGCGCAGGGCTTCTGGCACCCGGCGGTCGGCAAACACGTCGGAAATGTGCAGCTCGCCGCCGGGCTTCAGCACCCGAAAAATCTCGCGGTACGTAGCTTCTTTATCGGTGCTGAGGTTGAGCACGCAGTTACTTACTACCACATCCACGCTGTTGTCGGCGAGGTCAGCGGTGCGCAGGTCTTCGATATAGCCGTGGCGAAACTCCACGTTGGGCTGGCGGTAGCCAAACTTCTCTGTGTGGGCCTGAATGTGGCGGCGCGCTACATCCAGCTGTTCTTCGGTCATGTCTACACCAATAACGTGGCCCTGCTCCCCTACCAGCTTCGACAGCAGGTAGGCGTCGCGGCCGCTGCCACTGCCCAGGTCGAGTACGGTGCAGCCTTCCACGGCGGGCGGCACGCACACCCCGCAGCCGTAATATTTCTCCAGCACCTCTGACTCTAGCTGCGCCAGAATCTGCTTGTGCTCCGCCGGAATATCATCGGTGCAGCACGCATTGGTTTTTAGGTCCTGGCTGGTACGCAGTTGCTGACCGTAGTACTCTTGTACCTGCTGTTGAATTTGTTCTTCCATGAAGTTGAGGGGGTGGTGAGGTTGCTGAGACAAGGTACGTACCAACGAGTTAGTTCGGATTAGGCGCCGCCCGCCTATACTTGGGCTGGTAGTTGTTGAGGTCGGCCGTGCAACCATCGGCCCGGTTACGGTAGTATGGGACGTATGCGTCTGTTTGTCTACCCTCTCCTCTCCGACTCGGCTCGAGCCCTGTTGCTTCAACAACTTCCCTCCACTGTAGTTTCGACGTTCAGGCAGGACCTGGCACCCGAGCAGCAGCAAACCAGTTTCCAACAGGCCGAAGTGGTTCTCGGCAACCCGCCCGTTGAGTGGTTTGCCACGCCCCCAAGTGGCCTACAGTTCTGGCAGATAGACTCGGCAGGCATCGATCGGTACCGCGAGGTGCAGGTAACTTGCCCGGTAGCCAACGTGGGCGACTTCTTTGCCTGGCCCTGCGCCGAAACCATGCTGGCAGGGCTGCTGGCGGTGTACCGGTGCATTCCACAGCTGGCGGTGTGGCAAACCGAAAAGAAATGGGTGGGTGCCCCCGTCCGGCAGCAGACTGGCCTACTGCGCAACAAGCGGGTGATTATTCTGGGCAGCGGCGCCATAGGCCAGGCCGTGGCTCAGCAGCTCTCCGGCTTTACCAGCGCCATCAAGTTCCTGGCCCGCACTGACCCAAAGGCCCAGCTTCACTCCAAGGAAGAGCTGCAAGCGGCGCTGCCTGAAACGGATACCGTAGTCAACTGCCTACCCGGCAGCGCCGAAGGCTTTTTCTCTGCCGAGCTCATTGAGGCCATGACACCCACCAGCATTTACGCCAGCGTGGGCCGCGGCAATACCACCGATGAACCCGCTCTAATAGCTGCGCTGCAAGCCGGCAGCCTAGGCGGCGCCGTGCTCGATGTAACCGCCCAGGAACCCCTGCCCACCGATAGCCCCCTGTGGGACATGCCCAACGTGCTGCTCACCCAGCACAGCGGCGGTGGCCAACCAGAAGAGGACGAAGGCAAAGTGCGGATTCTGCTACGCAACCTCCAGAACTTGCAACAGCAGCGGCCGCTGGAAAATCAGGTAGAGCTGAGCCGTGGGTATTAAGCATTGCTCTTCATAACTGCACATTATCTCGACAAAGGATCTTGTCAATGAACGGTACCAACAGTACGTCATGCTGAGCCTGTCGAAGCATCTCTACCGCTTCTTTGTGGTTCTAGACCAGTAATTAGTCAGAAGTAGAGATGCTTCGACAGGCTCAGCATGACGTACCATTGGTATAGACGTACCATTGGTATAAAGGATTGCTAATAAGGCGCGCTAGGCCACTTCGTAGGTAATGCTGGTTACTTCCACCACTTCCTCCTTTGGCCCCAAACGCAGCGTAACCGTTTTGCCGAGCTTGGCGCCTTGTATTGCGCGGGCAATGGGTGCCACAAAAGCTACTTTTCCTTCTGCTACGGATGCCTCATCCACGCCTACGATGGTAAACCGGCGCTCCATGCCGGGCTGGCCGCCACTTTTGGTTACGAGAGTGACGGTGGCCCCGAACCGAACCTCTTTCGCGGGCTGAGTGCGTGGGTCTACCAGTTTGGCGCTGGCAATGCGGGCGTTGAGAGCCGTGAGGCGGCCGTTGAGCAAAGTGAGCTGCCGGGTGCGGTCAGCCTCGTTTTCACGGTTGGCTTCGGCAATGGTGCGCTCCGCTTCCAGAACAGCCAGCTCGGCCCGGAGCTGCTCTAGGCCAGTTGGCGTCACGTAGTTAGGTGACCCTGCCGGCAGCGCCGGCCGTGGCGGGATAATGGGAGCTTCGAGAGAATCGTCTTCTTTGGTAAATGCGCGGCTCATGTTATGATCTAACGCAGCTTTAAGCACAGAGTTAAGCATACCCGGCAGTAGCTTTCGGACTGCATTCGGTTGCCCTCTCCGGTATTACTTCTTACCTTCTGACTGGCCTAGGCCACTGCTTCACCTGCCTATACGTGCCATGAAACTGATCGATAAAATTGCCTAGCTGCACCTGGAAGACGGCAAGCTCCTGAGCACCCGTAGCCGGGGCAAAGACCGTTACTATATCCCCGGCGGCAAGCGAGAAGCGGGCGAAACCGATGTGCAAACCCTGCTGCGCGAAATCAAGGAGGAGCTTACTGTTGACCTTGAACCTACCAGCATCACCTATGCGGGCACTTTCGAAGCCCCAGCCCACGGACACGCGCCCGACGTATTGGTGCGCATGACTTGCTACCAGGCCCGCTACGTAGGCCACCTCCAAGCGGCCGCCGAGATTGAAGAAGTAGTCTGGCTCACCTACCGAAACCGCCCGGAAGTATCGGCCGTCGATCAGTTAATCTTCGACTGGCTGAAAGAACAAGGCTTGCTGGCTGATTAAAGGTGTTCTTCCGACCGTAGGCAGGATCTGAGCTAGCTTCTAGGCCACTTCCCCAGATTCCTCGCTGCACTCGGAATGACAGTTCTAGCCCTGACCTACCAGCGCCTGCATCTGCTTGGCGTTGCCGATGGCGGAGGCATCGATATCGTTGTTGAAGTACACGTAGGCCTGCTTTACCTGCGGAGCGGCCTGCACTTCGGAAACGATACGTCGCAGAAACTCCTCGCTGTACGGCGACTTGTACAGCTCCGGCGTGCCGTGAAACCGGTAGTACAGAAAGTCGGTGTTGGCTACCACGTCATCGGGCAGCTGCGGGTGGCTTTGGCCGGCGAAGGCAATCCGGCGGCGCGACAGTTCCTGAAATACCTGCCCTTCCCACCAGCTTGGGTGCCGAAATTCCAGCACGTTCTGGTAGGCCGGGTCCAGGCTTTCTACAATGCGCTGTAGGCGCTCCTCGGAGAAGGTCATGCGTGGCGGCAGCTGAAACAACACTGGCCCAAGCTTCTCGCGCAAACCCTCCTGCACCGTGCCGTAGAAGTCGGCCAGCAGCTGGGTGGTGTCGTGGAACTGCTTGTAGTGCGTTATCAGCCGGGGTGCTTTCACTGCAAAGCGAAACTCCGGGATGCTGTTCTGGTACCACGGCTCCAAAAACGAGAGCTGGGGGAAGCGGTAAAAGGTCACGTTCAGCTCCAGCGTCTGGAAGTGCTGGCTGTAAAACTCAAACCACCGGCGCTGGGGCAGCTTCTCCGGATAGAAAACGCCCCGCCAGTGCTTGTAGTGAAAGCCAGAACAGCCAATGTGCCACATGGACGGTGAAGTGGTGAATGAGTGAATGAGTGAAGTGATAAGGTTGTACGCACGTCCTTCACGATAGCAGTTTTACTACCCATGAACTTCAGGCTCTTACTCTCTCTTCTCGGAGAGGGGCCGGGGGCAATGCACCGTGCTAGAACGACTGGCCTAGCACATCGTGCTGACGTGATAAGATCCTTCCTTCGTCAGGATGACGTGCTATGTAAGTGTGCTGGGGTAGACTTACTGCGTGTTACCCCGGCTGTACTCACCGCGCACGGCTGTATCGGAGCGGCCAGCCCGGACGAAGGCCCACCCCGCAACCAGCTGCAAAACGCCGAGTGCCAGGAAGGCCAGGTCCCAGGGCAGCTTGTTGTCAGTGTATTCGTACACGTGGTGCAGGCCTAGCAAGTTGTGGTCGATGATGCCTTCGATGACGTTAAACAAGCCCCAGCCCAGCAGCAACGCTCCAAAGAACGTGCGCCCCGACCACGGTACGTCGCGGCGGTGGCCTACGCGCCAGAGCACCGTCAGGCCAATGGCCGTCATCACCCACACGGCCGCGTGAAACATCCCGTCCCAGTACATATTCACCTTGGCGGCCACTAGGTTATCGGGCGGCATCTTAGCGGAGAGCATATTGTGCCACTGCAGAATCTGGTGGAGCACAATGCCATCGACGAAGCCGCCCAACCCGGCGCCAATCAATAGGCCCGCCGAAATAAGCGGGCCGCGGTGTAGCTGTTCAGCCATGGGAAGTAGAGGATAAGAAGCGAGCTTTGATTAGTGGCGCATAAAACACGCCCGCGGCCAACAACAGCAGCGCCCCCACGGGTAGCAGCAGCGTAAGTAGGTTGGCGCTATACTCCGGCGTATGAATGGCAGCCTGCACCCGCGGCCTGCACACCCGGCACGCCATAGCCGTGGGGCCGATGAGCAAGAAGAGGGCAGTCAAGAAGCCAATAGCAAGTGCTTTCATAGTAGGGTGATATTCACTTTAACTCGTCGTGCTGAGTGAAGCATCTGCAACGCTTTTCGCAATAGGCTTAGGCCTGTTGAGTAGTCAGAGGTTAAGATGCTTCGACAAGAGGGCGCCAGATGAAGCACGACGGGGTATATATCTCTGACCTACGACCTCTTACTTATGGAGGTTGGTAGCGTTGAGCTTGTTATCAAGCTAGCCCTGGGCCACTCCGGTGGTATCTCCTAGCAGCTTCCGTAGCTCGTAGGCGTTGAGCACGCCGGCCCCACCGATGCCGTTGTTGAAGTACACGTAGGCCTGTTTCACGCCCGGCGCGGCCTGAATTTCGTTGGCAATGCGCTGCAAAAACTCTTTGCTGTACGATGACTTGTACAGCTCTGGCACGCCGTGGAAGCGGTAATAGACCACATCAGTATTGGCTACTACGTCATCAGGCAGGGGCATGGGGTGGCTTTGGCCCACGAAGCTGATGTGGTGGCGGGCCAGCTCCCGGTACACCTCCCCTTCCCACCAGCTGGGGTGGCGGAACTCCACCACATTGGTAAACTCTGGGTCGAGGTTGGCCAGCAGGCGCTCCATTAATTCTTCGGTGTACGCGGCTTTGGGCGGCAGCTGAAACAGCACCGGCCCGAGCTTTTCACGCAGGCCTTCGCGCACGGTGCCGTAGAAATCGGCCAGCACGGGCTCGGCTTCGGCGTTAAATTTCTTGTAGTGCGTGACGATGCGCGGGGCCTTCACGGCAAATTGAAAGCCTTCGGGGCTCTGGTCGTACCAGTTCTCTAAGGCCTTCAGCTCGGGCATCTTATAGAAGGTAACGTTCAACTCCAGGGTATTAAATTGGGTGGAGTAATACCCAAACCAATTGCGCGGAGGCAACTCTGGCGGATAAAATACGCCTTTCCAGTCGCGGTAATGAAACCCAGAGCAGCCGATGTGGATAGCGGGCATGGCAGAAGCATTGGTAAGCGGAGTTTCTACGCAGCCCCCTAGCCTAGTGGCTTTGGGGCATCAGCCTAGGCCTGTTTCACTCAATCTTTTCTCGCCGCTCGCCCAACTTCACCCTAGCTGTTACGTAAACCAAAATCTGTGTCTAAACGGTAACGGTGCGGATTGACGCGTTTCTTTTCCAGTCCGCTGTAGCATCTGCGGCAAGTATCACCACTACTCATCAGCGGGCCTCTTGAGCCCCGCTCTCATCATTTGTATTATGGCAGACGAGAACCCTGGAACTCCTCCGGAAAACGCTGACCACGACGGCAACCGTCGGGATTTCCTAAAAAAATCAAGCCTACTTACCGCCGTTGCCCTCACCCCCGGCCCTGTGCTGCACGCCGCCTCGGCGGAGTGGGATGAGAAAGTGGCGGCCGCCTTCGAGAAAGTACCCCTGAAGCTGGAAGTAAACGGCGTAAAGCACAAACTTTCGGTGGAGCCCCGTACCACGCTGCTGGACTTGCTGCGCGAGCAACTACACCTCACGGGCACCAAAAAGGGCTGCGACTACGGCCAGTGCGGCGCCTGCACGGTGCACGTAGATGGTGAGCGGGTAAACTCCTGCCTGCGCCTGGCCGTGATGGAAGACGGCAAGAAAATCACCACAATTGAGGGCCTGGCCAATGGCGACAAACTGCACCCCATGCAGGAGGCCTTCGTGAAGCACGACGGCTTCCAGTGCGGCTACTGCACCCCCGGCCAGATTATGTCGGCGGTGGCGTGCATCCGGGAGGGCCACGCGGGCTCCGAGGGCGAGATTAAGGAGTACATGAGCGGCAACATCTGCCGCTGCGGCGCTTATTCCAACATTGTAGCGGCCATTCAGGACGTGAAAAACGGCGGTCAGAAAGTATGAACCAGTTCCAATACGTTCGCCCCACTAAGCAGAAAGCGGCCATCGATGCCCTGGCCAAGGACACCTCGGCTCAGTTCATTGCCGGCGGCACCAACCTCGTTGACCTGATGAAGCGGGGAGTGATGACCCCGCAGAAGCTGGTCGACATCAATAAGCTGCCCCTCAACAAGATTGAGAAGGAAAACGGCGGCCTCCGCATCGGGGCGCTGGCTTCCAACAAAGCTGTGGCCGAAGACAAGCTGGTGCTGGAAAAGCAGCCCCTGCTGGCCCAGGCGCTCGTAGCCGGCGCTTCGGCGCAGCTGCGGAACATGGCTACCGTGGGCGGCAACATGCTCCAGCGTACCCGCTGCTACTACTTCTACGACACGGCCATGCCCTGCAACAAGCGCGAGCCAGGCTCGGGCTGTGGCGCTCTGGAAGGCATCAACCGCATGCATGCCATTTTCGGGTTCTCCGATAAGTGCATTGCCGTGCACCCCTCCGACATGAGCGTGGCCCTGGTGGCGCTAGATGCCACGGTGCTGGTCAGCGGCCCCCGTGGCGACCGGCGCATCCCCTTTGCCGACTTCCACCGCCTCCCCGGCGACACACCCCAGAAAGACACCAACCTGGAGCAGGGCGAGCTGATAACCGCCGTTGACATCCCCGACGGGCCCTTCACCAAAAACGTGCACTACCTGAAAGTGCGCGAGCGAGCTTCCTACGCCTTCGCGCTTGTATCCGTAGCCGCGGCCCTGAGCCTCGACAATGGCACCATCAAGGATGCCCGCTTAGCCATGGGCGGCGTAGCCCACAAGCCCTGGCGCCTCAACGAGGCCGAGAAATTCCTGGTCGGCAAGCCCGCCACGGAAGACACGTTCCGCCAAGCCGCCGCCATCGCTATGCGCGACGCCAAGGCTTTCAAGCACAATGCCTACAAGCTGAAGCTAGGCCCGAACTCCATTATACAAGCCCTGAAGAACGCCACCGCAGTGGGCTAGAGAGTTTTTCTAGCTCTAGTGCGCCTCACCCCTAGCCCCTCTCCGAAAAGGAGAGGGGGACTAGCTCTAGTTATCGTTCTAGGCCTCTTTCTCTGCTTTTAACTACTCATCCAAAGCGGGCCAATTACAACCCGTTTCCCGTTCGGCTCCCCCTCTCCTTTTTCGGAGAGGGGGCCGGGGGGTGAGGCGCACTACAGAACGAAGTAATTCACCCCTCCATCACCCATCCCCATGCCCAAGCAAACCGCCAAAGAAGGAGCCGTCGGCAGCCCGATGCACCGCGTAGACGCCCGGCTGAAAGTGACCGGCGCGGCGCGGTACGCGGCGGAGCACTCGGTGGCGGGTGTGAAGCATGGGGTACTAGTGACGAGCACGGTGGCGCGGGGTCGCATCAAGGAGCTGGATACGGCTGCGGCGGAAAAGGTCCCGGGCGTGCTGGCTATTATCACCTACCGAAACTCCCCCAAAGTACCCGGCTACTCCGATGCCAAAGCCAGTAATAACCCGCGGGTAGAAGGTCAGGAAATCAAGATTTTCTACGACGACCAGATTCACTTCTACAACCAGCCCGTGGCCCTGGCCATTGCCGAGACGCTGGAACAGGCCCGCTACGCTGCTTCGCTGGTGCGAGTGGCCTACGAGCAGCAGCCCCACCAAACCGATCTGGCGGCCAACCTGCAACAAGGCACCGAGCCCAAGAAGGAAAAGGATTACGCCCGCGGACAGGCCTACGCTTACCGCAGCGCCCCAGTGCACATCGAGCAGCAGTACGGCACACCCATTCAGGTGCATAACCCCTTGGAAATGCACGCGGCTATTGCGCTTTGGGAGGGTGATAAGCTGACGGTCTACAACAAAACGCAGGCCCCTAAACTGGCCCAGAAGGACTTGATGCGCATGTTTCAATTACCCGAGGAGAACGTACTGGTGCACTCGCCCTTCGTGGGCGGGGCGTTCGGGGGTTCCTCGCGCATCTGGCCCCAGGAAACAGCGGCTATCCTCGGAGCCAAGCACGTAGGCCACCCCGTGAAGCTGATGCTCCGCCGCGAGCAGGAGTTTAACCTGGTGGGGTACAGGCCTAGGTCGATGCAGAAGATGGGCTTGGGGGCTACTCCGGATGGAGCCTTGGTGGGCGTTACGCATGAGGCATTCGGCAACACCTCGCAGTACGAGCAGTTTGCCGAGCGCATTGTGCACCCCACCAAGTCGGCGTACCACACGCTCAACATGAACACGGTGTACAAGGTGGTGCCCCTGGATGTGAGCACGCCCTGCTGGACGCGCGGCCCCGGCGAATCGAGCGGCTCCTTTGCTCTGGAGTCGGCGATGGACGAACTGGCCTACGCGCTCCGCATGGACCCCGTGGCCCTGCGCCTGCGCAACTACGCCGAAACCGACCCCGAGAACGATAAGCCCTGGGCCAGCAAGCACCTGCGCGAGTGCTACGAGCGCGGCGCCGCTAGCTTCGGGTGGAGCAAGCGCAACCCCACGCCCCGCTCCACGCGGCAGGGCGACTGGCTCGTAGGCCAGGGTATGAGCTCGGGCATCTACAAATCAGAGCGGCAAGAAGCCACTGCCAAGGCCCGCCTGATGGCCGATGGCACCCTGCTCATCCAGAGCGCCACCGCCGATACCGGCCCTGGCACGGGCACCATCATGGCCCAGATTGCCGCCGATGCCAGCGGCGTAGCGCCCGAGAACATTCGGTTTGAGCTGGGCGACTCGGCCCTGCCGCCAGCACCTATTCAGGCTGGCTCGCACACGGCTACGTCGGTTGGCTCGGTGGTGCACGATGTGTGCGTAGCCCTACGCGAACAGCTGCAGGACCTGGCACGTGGCCAAGCCGGCTCGGCATTCAGCAACACCCCGCCCACCGATTTGGTGGCGCTCAACGGGGAGCTTCAGCTGGCTCAGGACAGTAGCAAGCGGGTTTCCTACCAGGATATTCTCAAGCAGCAGAACCTGCCCATGCTGGAAGTAACGCGCCAGTCGAAGGGCGGGCCGGAGCTGAAAGAGCACTCGGGTAAGTCGTTTTGCGCCAACTTCGTGGAGGTGCACGTGCACGCCCTCACTGGTGAGGTGCGCGTGCGGCGGGTGGTGTCGGTGGTAGATGCGGGGCGGGTGCTCAACCACACCACGGCCCGCAGCCAAGTGCTGGGCGCGGTGGTGTGGGGCATTGGGCAGGCTCTGATGGAGCAAGCCGTCATCGACCACCGCTACGGCAACTTCATCAACCACGACCTAGCCGAATACCACGTGCCCGTCAACGCCGACATGCCGGAGATTGACGTGCAGTTCATCGACAAACCCGACCCCATCATCAGCCCCACGGGCGCCAAGGGCCTCGGCGAAATTGGCCTGGTAGGCTTTGCCGCCGCCGTAGCCAATGCCGTGTACCACGCCACCGGCACCCGCGTGCGGGAGCTGCCCATCACCCCCGATAAGCTGGTCTAGGCCAGTCGGACACTCACTTCGCACTTCGTTTTTTATGGATACTACCCCCACTCCCAAGAACAACATCGGCAAGCCCATGAACCGGGTGGATGGCCGGCTCAAGGTTACGGGTGCGGCCCTCTACTCCGCCGAATACAACCTGCCCAACATGAGCTATGCCGTGCTCGTGGGTAGCACCATTGCCAAGGGCCGCATCAAGAGCATTGATGCCCGCGCCGCCGAGCGGGCTCCCGGCGTGCTGGCCGTTATCTCCCATTTCAACTCGCCCAAAGTCCCGGGGTTCGTTCCCACTGGCAAAGACCCCTCGCAGCCCCAGACCGTAGGCGGCCGCCTAAAGGTGTTTCACGACGACCTGGTTCGCTTCAACGACCAGCCGATTGCGGTAGTGGTGGCCGATACCTTGGAACGCGCCCGCTACGCCGCTCGCCTGGTAAAAGCCCAGTACGACCAGGACAAGCACATAACCGACATGACGGTGGGCGTGCAGCAGGCCTTCGTGCCTACTCAGGCGAAGAAAAACCCAAAATCAGGAGTGGCCGATTACGTGCGCGGCACCGCCGACGCTTACAAAACGGGGGCGGTGAAGCTCGAATCGGAGTACGTTATCCCGACGGAAGTGCACCACCCCATGGAGCTGCAATCCATCATTGCGCATTGGGAAGCCCCTGACCGCCTGACGCTTTACGATAAAACGCAGGGCACCATGGCTACGCGGCGCGACTTCGCCAAAGAGTGGGGCCTGCCCGAAGAGAATGTGAAGGTTATTGCCACTTTCGTGGGAGGTGCCTTCGGCAATGCCCTGCACAGCTGGCCCCACGAGTCGGCCGCCATCATTGCGGCGCACAAGGTGAACCGGCCGGTGAAGCTCGTGCTTACCCGCGAGCAAATGACCACCATGGTGGGCTACCGCCCGCATACCTGGCAGAAAGTGGGCATGAGCGCTACCCCTGACGGGAAAATCACGGCTATTACCCACGAAGCGGTGGGGCAGACCTCCAGCTACGAGGAGTTCACGGAATCGACGGTGCAGCAAACCCGCATGATGTACCAGTCGCCGAACGTTAATACCCGCTACCGCATTGCCGCTCTCGACGTGAGCACGCCCATCTGGATGCGCGGCCCAGGGGAGGCCACAGGCGCGTTTGCCTTAGAGTCGGCGATGGATGAAATGGCCTACCAGCTCAACATCGACCCGATGGAATTCCGGCTGCGCAACTACACCGACAAGGACCCCGAAAACGGCAAGCCGTGGTCGAGCAAGTTCTTGAAGGAGTGCTACCAGATGGGCGCCGAGCGCGTGGGCTGGAACAAGCGCCAGCTGAAGCCCGGCAGCCTGCGCGATGGTGACTGGCTGGTAGGCTACGGCATGGGCGTGGGCACCTTCGGGGCACACCGCGGCTCCTCGAAGGCCAACATCCGGCTGCTGCCCAACGGCACGGTACTGCTGCAAAGCGCCGTGACGGATATTGGGCCTGGCACTGGCACGGCCATGACGCAGATTGCCGCCGACACGCTAGGCCTGTCGCCGGACAAAATTAGGTTTGAGTGGGGCAACTCTGACTTTGCGCAGGCCCCCACCCAAGGGGGCTCGGCCATTGTAAATACGGTGGGCCCCGCCGTGCAGGAAGCCTGTTTGGCGCTGAAAGAGAAGCTACGCACCATGGCGGCCACCGGCAATACGGCCTTTGCTTCGGCTAAGAAGGAAGACGTGGTGTTTGCCGATAGCCACATCAGCTTGAACGGCAACCCCGGCGCCCGCGCCAGCTTCGCCGATCTGCTGAAGCAGACCGATGGGGGCTTCGTTACCGTGGAGTCGAAGCCCGAGGGCGACAACCAGAAAAACTACTCCATGTACTCGTTCTCAGTGCATTTTGCCGAGGTGCGGGTACATCAGCTGACCGGCGAGGTGCGCGTGAGCAAGCTGGTTTCCTGCGCCGATGCAGGCACCATCGTGAACGAGAAAACCGCCGGCAACCAGATGAAGGGCGGCGCCGTGGGCGGTATTGGCATGGCCCTCACCGAGCACGCCGCCATCGACGACCGGTTCGGCCGCTACGTCACCAAGGACCTCGCCGAATACCACGTACCCGTGCACGCCGACGCGCCCGACGTGCAAGTGGCCTTCGTGAACCAGCCCGACCCCTACGTGAATTCCCTCGGCACGAAAGGCATCGGCGAAATTGCCATCATTGGCGTAGCCCCTGCCATTGCCAACGCGGTGTTCAACGCCACCGGCAAGCGCGTGCGGGAGCTACCCATCACGCCAGACAAGCTCATCTAAGTGGCCTAGGCCACTCTTCACTAGCCAGTTGATTGGCAATCTTACTGTGGCTGCCGCCGATAGAAATCTGTCAGCGGCAGCCATCTTGTTGTATAAGTAACTCAAGTAGTGGAGTCCAGCTACAACTAGTTCCCCTCCTCAGATGAGGAGGGGCTAGGGGTGGTTGACTAGCCTAGAACGATAACTAGCTCTAGTTTTTAGTTCTAACCTTTCAACCACCCCTAGCCCCTCCTCATCTGAGGAGGGGGAACTAGTTTTAACTATGCTCCACTACTTAGGTTAAGAAGGCTGCTGGGTGGTGCTAGCTGCCACTATTCTGTCTGGCGTCAGTCTAGTACTGCCGCGTTGTATACCTTCCTTTTGCCATGGTTACTACTCACTTCATGATCCTTACTGCGTAACTCAGAGATGTTAGCTCAACTACCTACGCGCGGCCTCGCGCCTTCTCTGAAATCGGTGCTGTTGCTCGCGCTTTGCTGGCTGCTTGCTCTTCCGCTCACGGCCCAAACCGCCTCCGCTCCCGCAACCGGGCGCGTGGTGGTCAAGACCCTTGACTCCAAGCTGCTGCGTGGCAACCCCGGCGGCGAAAATCCGCGCCGCCGCGTGAGCGTGTACTTGCCGGCCGACTATGAAACGCATCCGCAACGGCGCTACCCGGTGGTGTACTACCTGCACGGCTTTACCTGGAACGACAGCCTGATCTTCAATCAGGATGGCATGAAGGCCCTGCTGGATCAAGCCATTGCCGACCGCCAGATCCGGCCCTTCATTTTGGTGGTTCCCAACGAGCAAACGCGCTTTGGGGGTAGCTGGTACGTTAACTCTGCCACCAATGGCCCCTGGGCCGACTTTACCGCCCGGGAGCTGGTGGAGTTCATCGACAAGAATTTCCGGACGCTGGCCCGCCCCGGCAGCCGCGGCCTGGCTGGGCACTCCATGGGAGGCGGTGGCACCATTCGGCTGGCCATGCAATTTCCTGGTACTTGGGCAGCGGCTTATGCCCTGAGCCCCGCCTTTTTGGGGGCACACCCCAGCTATCTGCCAGGCCCTGGCCTACCCATTGCGTTGCGGGCCAAGAGCTTTGCCGATGTGCAGGGCAGCCATGTGGCCTTGGCTACCGTATCCCTCTCCCGGGCCTTATCGGCAGCTCCCAAAAATCAGCCGTTTGGGGCCGAGTTGCCCGGCTCATTGGGCCCCGACAGTGTAGCTCGCCGCGATGCAGTGCTAGGCCGCTGGGTGGGTTCTACCCCTATCGCGCAGCTCCCAACCCGCATTGCGGCGCTGCGCCAGCTGCGGGCACTAGCCTTCGACTGGGGTGCCCAGGATGAGGTGCGCCATATCCCGCCTACCTGCTACACATTTAGCTCCTGGCTCAATAGCTTTGGCTTGCGGCACACGGCTCAGGAATATGAGGGCACCCACGGCAGCCGCATTATGGGCCGTACGGGCCGCATCTACCAGCAAGTGCTACCGTTTTTTAACACGCACCTTGATTTTGAGTAGTAACCTATGGGCTATTCAAAGAGTAGGTAGCAAATCCTCTTCCCTACTTCCCACCTTCTCTACCTATGGATACTATCCGCTCCTTCTCCGCCGACTCTGAAGACGCCTTGTGGCAACAAGTAGCCGCTGATATGGCCCGCGAGGCCAACCTGTTTGAATACACGGCCGACCTGCACCAAGAGGGCTACACCGTCCGGCTGGAGCTTGACATTGATTTAGGCGGCGGATTCGAGGGCGGATTCGAGACAACCACTTTCACGGCCCCGGTACCCACTCACGTAGAGCTACGGTTTGCCCTGCATGAGCAGGACTGGATTCATGAAATCGGCAAGCTACTAGGCCTAACGGATGTGCAATTAGGCTACCCCGAACTGGACCCCGCTTATATTATTACTACCAACGACCCCGCCGCCCTGCAAGGCCTCCTCTCCGACCCTGTGCTCCGCGAAACCCTGCAGAAATATCAAGAGCTACGCCTGTCGCTGGCCCCCACTCACCACGACAACGTTGATGAGCTGTTTCTCACGCTCACCAAAGAGCAAGCCATCACCGATCCGCAGCAGCTCCAGGAAATTTATCATCTGATGCTTTCCCTCCTGCAGCAACTTTCGCCCGCGGCACCGGTGGCACCAGCTACCTCATTGAGAACAAACGCCTAGGCCACTATCGGTTACTGGGTGGCAGCTCCTACTGTTTTACAGCTTAGTGCTAGCTTCCCTTTTCATCTAACTAGGGAAACTGGCTCTAATAAATGAGTAAGAGGTCTGAGTAGTCCAGCGCCAGCCGGACAACTCAGACCTCTTAGCTGTTTCTAGGCCACTTTACTTGCCAGGAATGATGCCTATCCAGTGCAGCACCCACCCTAGCATATATACTATTGGGATGATGAGCCCGTAAGCCCACCAGGGTAAATTACTCAGGCGTTGGCCTAACCCAACATAGCGTCTTGGTCTCGTTTCCATGGCTGTATTTGGTGTAAAGCATTGTGTATCTGAATATAGGCAATACATTCACCAAAAACAATATACTCCTGCAGCCTAGCCATTTATACGTCGGACTCCCTGTGTGGTGCTCCCGCTACAACACTAGTTGGGTGTGCAAACGAGCCAATGTTTCCTCGGCATCTTCGCACATGCCGGGGTGCACGGGGGAGGTTTGCACAATGGTGCTGCGCGTGGCCGTAAGCCACCGGAACCGCGAGGCCAGGGGCAGCTGCCCAATGGGGCCGCCCTCTTTGCGGCCCCTGCAAATTCGCTCGAAGGAGCGTAGGCGCTCCGTTAGTTCCGCTAGGTCTAGCTCATTGCCGGCAAAAGCGCGCAGTCGGGCTTCCGGCACCTCAAACCGGGCCTGCAAAAAGCCCTGGGAGGAGCAGTACAGGATTACGCCGACGTTGAGAAACTCCTCGCGCTCTACGCGTGGCACCACGCGCAGCACGGCGTATTCATACAAGTGCTTTTCGGGCATTTTCGGCTTCCTGAACAAAGGTTTCGGAGGCGGCCAGACGCGTCGTCAGGAACCGCACATAATTCTCCCGCTGTACTTCGGCATCTACCTCAGGCTCGGTCAGCCACTCGGCCGGTACCAGCGCCAGAATAGCCCGAATGACGTCGGGCGTCAGGCGGGAGTGGCCTAGCGCATCGGCGGCAGCCAGCTCTTTGGCTTGGGGCAGCAGCACGTGGTCTTTCACCTGCGGAAATGGGCGGGGCTTGGGCTCGGCCCAGCCGGGGCCGGCGTGGTGCACGTACAGCGCCGCGCCGTGGTCAATCAGCCACAGCTCTTTGTGCCACATCAGCAGGTTGGTGTTGCGGGCCGTGCGGTCTACGTTCATTGTGAGGCAGTCGAGCCACACAATGAGAGATGCCATGGTAGGCTCGATGGTGTTCACCAGGGGGTCGAAGGTGCTGGCGCCGGAGAGGTAGTGCAGGGCCAAGTTAAGGCCGGTGCTGAAGCGCAGCAGGTCCTGAATTTCCTCGTCGGGCTCGGTGCGGCCAAAGGCCTCGTCGAGCTGGCAAAATACTAGCTCTGGCACCCGTAGGCCTAGGGCGCGGGCCATTTCGCCCACCACCAGCTCGGCAATCAGGGCCTTCACGCCCTGACCGGCGCCCCGGAATTTCACCACGTACATAAACCCATCGTCGGCCTCCACAAGGGCCGGCAAGGAGCCTCCTTCGCGCAACGGGGTAACGTAGCGCGTTACATCAACGGTTCTCAAGGAAAGGGAACTAGCCTGCATAGAGCTCGAACAAGAAAGGATAGGCCGCACAAAGGACGGACAATTCTGGAAGTTTCCGGTGGCGCCTTGCGTACAGTTAGCCAAGGCCACCATGCATCTGCTTACGGGAAAACCACCCGTGCAGCGGCCACTGCTAGTGTAACCATGTGGCCAGCTGTTAGTACAACCCAATACCAAGCACTGACCTAGCCTTCCACACGCCTCTTCTTTTATATGCCTTACATCGTCACGCTTACCCTAAACCCTACCGTTGATAAGAGCACTACCACCGGTCAGATCATCCCAGACCACAAGCTGCGGTGTGCTCCGCCCAAGTTTGAGCCCGGCGGAGGCGGCATCAACGTCTCGCGGGCGCTTAAGCGGCTGGGGACTGAATCGGTAGCGGTGTTCCCGGTAGGCGGCCCCGCTGGCCTGTTGCTACAAGAACTCCTGAGCCAGGAAGATATTCTGCAGCAGCCGGTGGTAACCGTTGGCCGGACCCGCGAAAACTTCATTGTGGTAGATGCTTCTACGGGCCATCAATACCGCTTCGGGATGCCGGGCACCGAGCTGGCTGAGACAGAGCAACAGCAGGTGCTCACAGCCCTCAAGAGCTTGCCCGGCAATCCTGATTTTTTGGTAATCAGCGGCAGCATACCGCCCGGCGTAGAGCCAGAATTTCTGGTAAAAATTGTGCAGGCGGCTAAAGCCCGTGGCGTGAAAGTGGTAGTTGATACCTCCGGCCCCGCGTTGTACCGGCTGCTGGAGGAAGGGGTGTACCTGGCCAAGCCTAATGTGGGCGAGCTGAGCCGCATGGCCAACATTGATGAGCTCGACAACGAAGCTGTAGCCCAAACAGCCCACGCCTTAGTACGGGATGGCAAATGCGAAATTGTGGTGACGTCTTTGGGGCCCCAGGGAGCTTGCGTAGTTACCAAAGACCTTGTTGACCACGTACCAGCACCCGCCGTGAAGAAGCGCAGTACCGTAGGCGCCGGCGACAGTATGGTGGCCGGCTTGGTATATGGGCTTTCCACGGGCCTTTCCGTACGCGAAACAGTACGCCTAGGCATAGCCTGTGGTACGGCTGCTACCATGAACCCCGGTACTGAGTTATTCCGGAAAGACGATGTAGACCGGCTCTACCACTGGCTGCTGCAGAATACTATGCTGTCCTCGGCAGCCTAATGGCTACGTCCATACTGAGCAACAGCAGAAATAGACCAAGCTGAAAGGCACTGATAATAAGCCGGTTTTTACAAGCTAATCCGGCTTATTATCAGTAAATTAAGGATACACCCCCTTCACCTTAAGCCTATCAGCCATGAACGAACAAACCGCCCTGATTACCGGTGCCTCCAGCGGCATCGGGTTGGAGTTGGCTCGTTGCTTCGCGCGCGACGATTACCGCGTCGTGCTTGTGGCCCGCCACCTCGATGAGTTGCAGGAAGCCGCCCGCCTGCTCCACCAGGAGTTCATGGGCGTTGACATTCTGCTGCTGCCCTTCGACCTGAGCCTCCCCGATGCGCCCGCGCAGCTCTACGCCGAAACCACGCAGCGCGGACTTCGGATTGATGTGCTGGTGAATGATGCCGGCTTCGGCGAAACTGGCTACTTCACCGACACCGACATGGAAACAGAGCTTCACATGATTCAGGTGAATGCCACTTCCCTAGTACATCTCACTAAGCTTTACCTGCGCGAGATGGTGGCGCGTAACGAGGGGCGCATCCTGCAGGTAGGGTCGGTGGCCTCCTTCTCTCCCAGTCCCTGCCAGGCGGTGTACGCCGCAACCAAGGCCTTTGTGCTCAGCTTTGCTGAAGCCGTGCAGCACGAGCTCAAACAGCAGAAGTCGGCCGTGACTATGACCATTCTCTGCCCCCCACCTACTGATACCAACTTCTTCCGCACTGCCCACGCTGAGCATACCCGCGCGGCGGCTCATACGGCCTCAGCCCGCGCCGTGGCTGAAGAAGGCTATGATGCCTTGATGGATGGCGCGGCCCGCTGCTTACCCACACTGGGGGCCAAGGTCAACTTTTTCTCCAGCCTGGTTCTCCCCGACTCAGTGCTGGCCACGCTCATGAATACTCAGTTGCACGCTACGGCCAAGTAGCTACCTCTCCCACTTTCCCCTAACGCCTCCCCGCCTTGTGGCGGAGGGGCGTTCTTGTTTTTGAAAGTCTTCAGTTGGGTAGGTTAGGGTTACCTATCCACCCAGCGTATCTATCCTTGGTGGGGTGCGTACCTCTAGGCCAGACGTAGTTGTTACCATGCCCCACACTCCACAAAAACCTGAGTTGCCCACTTGGGTATTCCTGCTGTTGCGCTTCGGCTCTCTTGCGCTGGTAATGGCCTTGGCGTGGTACCTGGTGCGCTGCCAGTCATAGGAGCCGCCCAGGTTTAGCCCTGCACTGGCCTAGCAGTGGCCACTACTGCTGCTAGGCCAGTTGGCTTTCTTGCCTCTACTGTTTCAGCCCTGCCATGATTGTTCGGGAAACCCCTACCAGCTTCATCTGCCTCGCTCAGCACGACCACGCCCAAATTTCCGGCCGACTGGCGGAGCAGTGGCAGCTTGCCTATTTCGAAGGTCTCAGCTACCGGCCAGAGGTGCTACTAGCCGTTCGGGAGCATGACCGCGCCTGGATTCCGCTGGATGCGGCCCCCATTTG
The DNA here is from genome assembly GCF_004745865.1 of Hymenobacter wooponensis. Lineage (GTDB taxonomy): Bacteria > Bacteroidota > Bacteroidia > Cytophagales > Hymenobacteraceae > Hymenobacter > Hymenobacter wooponensis. The sequence goes on from NZ_SRKZ01000001.1 coordinate 1,327,971, forward strand.
GAACGAGCAGGCTCAGGCTCCACACTCTTTCTTGGACTACCCCACCGCGCCGAAAGTGCAGCATTATCAACAGGGCATTGAGGAAGTAGAGCACCTGGCGCCCTATGCGGGTCTGCTATGCAGCTTGCACTACACCAGTTTTCCTGACCTAGCCAAGAGCCCCGCCGGCCAGCAGTTCTTGCGCACGGAAACTGAGCGCCAGAACCGCCTCAAGCAGCAGCTCCAGCTCATGGCTCCCGCTATGGCAGCCACCCTAGAGTTTCACAAGCGGCTGCTGCGCTTCGCCGATAACCTCTCGCTCTACCTCTGCCTCAATGAGCCGGGCACCAGCAAAGAGCACGAGCACCCCTGGTATCGGGCCGGCATCCCCTTCTCCGACTATTTCGCATTTACCGGGCACCAGCTGGTGCAGGTAGAGTGGCCTAGTCCCACGGCTGTACATATTTCCCCCTCTCCTTTCACTGAGAGCTTTGCCGTAACCTTGCGTTACCGAGAGCTTCTCAAAGCCCGGCTAGCGGCAGTAGGCCTAGGCCAGTGCTTTGCGGAAGCGCCGGTCGCAGAGCTGGAAGTCTGGGTGCACTCAGGACAGGCCTAGCGCCCCAATTAGCTTTCCTAAGCCAGCGGTAACTCCGTGCTAATAGCAATGCGGTTCCAGGCATTGATAACCACCATGGCCATTATTGCCTGAGCCAGGTAGTGCTCATCAAATAAAGCAGCAGCTTGCTGGTACGTGGCATCCGAAACCCCAGCTCGACCAATGAAGGTTACTTCTTCCGTTAGGGCTAGCAGGGCCTTCTCGTCCGGAGTAAACAGGCTGGTTTCGCGCCAGGCGGAGAGCAGGTACAGCCGCTGCTCCGTTTCGCCATCTTTGCGGGCCTCCTGCGTGTGCATGTTGATGCAGTACGCGCATTTATTCAGCTGTGAGGCGCGCACTTTTATGAGGTGCTTGTGGGCGGCGCTGAGCTTGGAAGTACTGAGGTACTTCTCCAGACCAAACATGGCTTTGTAGGCCTCTGGCTCGGTGGCTTGCATAGTGAGTCGCATCTTCAAAAGGGGTTTGGGTTGAAGTATGCGTCAAAGTTCTGCCTCCGCAGCTCGGGAAAACTTAATCTAGTTCAAGAAACGCTGGCCGCTACCGATGCCCCACTTTCGCCCGGATCTTACTCAGAAACTCCGGCGTAAAGCCCAGGTAAGAGGCCAGCATATACTGCGGCACTCGCTGCACAAACTCCGGAAACCGATCATTGAAATGGTGGTACCGGGCCTCTCCAGAGAGAGTGTAAAGAAACTTTACGCGGAACAGCGCCGCCGCTGCCGACTTCTGCAGCAGAATGCGGAAGTACCGCTCTAGCTGCGGCAGCTGGCGCAACACTTCTTCCTGCACCCGCTTCTCAAACACAATTACCTCCGTACTCTCAACCGCCTGAATGTAGAACTGCGAAGGCTCCTGATTATCGAGGCTGGCGTAATCAGTGAGCCACCAGTTCTCGATGCCGAACTGAATGGTTTGCTCTGTGCCTTTCTCATTCACCAGGTAGGTGCGCAGGCAACCCTGCTGCACGAAATAAGTGGCTGAGCACACCTGTCCTTCGGTCAGCAAATGCTCTTTGCGGGCAATAGTGCGGTGGCCTAGGTAGGTCTGAAGTAAGTCAGCCTCCGCCTCGCTGAGCCCCACGTACTGGCCTATGTGGGCCAGTAGCGAGGCGAAGCAGCGGCTGGGCTCGGTGGCAGCAGTGTAGCTTTCCTTCACGGCCGCTTCAGGCCTAAACGCTCCACGGTTTCACCCTCAAAGTCGAACTCGATGAGAATGGCCGCCTCGTCGCCTACCACCCAGCCATCGTGGCCGGGCGCAATGGCTACTACCTGCGGGGCGGTGTACTCCTCTAGCGTTCCATCGGCGTACTGAATGGCCAAGCGGCCAGTGGCCAGAAACCCAACGTGCGCGTGCTGACACAGCTCCGTACCAATTACTGGCTTCAGATCCTTCGACCACCGGAACCCCACCGGATACACCACGCGCTTCACCCGGGAGTTGCCGGTGCGCACCACATCTACCTGCACGCCGCCCACTTCCCGGCGGGTGGCGTCTTTCAAGGGACCGAGCAGTGTTTCCGTATTCATAAGGCGAATGAGTTTAGGCTGGTGGGGAATAGTGATTTCCTGAATATAGCACATCCTGCGTTTAGCCCTAGGCCTCTCCCGCACGTTACTTCACACCACTCACATCTCGCGCGCAGGCAGGCTCTGACCTCCGTTCATGCTCCTACTCTCTTATACCCCGGCCTTGCCTTTACAAACACTTGTTTGTGAGAATATTATCGGTTTAAAAAGCCCGAATTATCATCATTAAGTTTTCGCTAGCAAAAAGTAATGTGTAAGATTCCGGGGCTTATTCCTATGGGGCCAGCAGCTCCACAGTTACTACTCCTTCGCTAGGCCTACCTAGAAGCCTATCAGCGCGTTACCGTTTACAGGCGTGTTTGTTTTGCCCCGGTTTGTTCTCGTGTTTCTTGCTCAACAATACGAGCAGAATACGGTCCTAGAGGTACATATTCTTCACCAACCAAACCCTACCATTATGGATTCGTCCACCTCACAAGCAAACAGCCAGCTAAACGACACCCTGCAAGCCCTGAACGGTGGCCTAACTGCCGCCGCTCCGGCTGCGACCGGCAACATCGATAGCTGGATTTCCACCCTCAACGGAGCCGGTAGCCCCGCGCTGAGTGCCATTTCTTCAGAGTTAGAAAACCTAAAAAGCGCCATTGGCAGCGGCAACGGCTCGCAGATCAGCCATTCGTTGAAGACGCTGGGCGAGCACACCACCAAAGCCGCCGAAAGCGCCACGCCCGATGCGAAGTCGCAGCTGCAGCAGTTGGGCCAGACGCTGAGCTCCGCGGCTACGTCTTTGCAAGGCTAGGCCTCTACCCAACCCGCAAGCGAAACGGCTACTTCCCCACTAGGGAGGTAGCCGTTTTTTATTTACTGCTATGCGCGTGCTAGCCTTGTCAGAGCCTCGCGCCTGAGTGGCCTACGCGTGCGCGTCGTGGGGGCGCAGGTGCCGATACAGCATTTCGGCAGCGGCTTGCAGCAGGGGCAGGTCGGTGGTTCGCTCTTCGCAGCGCTGCATATCGTAGTGGCACAAGGTCCCGAAGGCCTTACCCGTCGCATCCCGAATCAGTACACCGCAGTAGGAAACCACGGGAGTATCAACCAAGCCTTTTACGCGCGTGTCTGTGGCAGCATCCGTGATTTCCAGAGGAGCCTCTTGCCGCCCCACCAGGGAGCAGTACGTGGCCACCATGGGAGTATCGTTTCCCTTCAGCAGCTGCGGGTTGTACCGGTCAAACAGTACCTCATTGCGCAACATGTCGCCGTCGAAGCGAAAGATGCCGGTATACTGGTGCGGGGTACGGTGGTTAAGATACTTAAGTGCCGCATGTATTCCCTGTTGCCGGAGGGTGCTTTCAAACTCTCCTATTTCGCGGTGCATAATGGGCTGCTGTTCCTGATTGGTGCTCATGGTGTGCGGATAGGGCGGCGGAAAAACAGGATAGCAGACTACTATCTGCCTCTGCTGAACGAATGTATTGATCAGCTTTTAACTTTTGTCAGAAATCACTGAGAGAAACAACAAGCATTCCTGTTTCGTGAATCTCCAGTAAGCCTTAGGCCTGTTTGCAGACCACTCTGCTAGTGTATCCCAACATTGCCCCCAGTAAGAAAAGGGCTACTGCCACTCCTTATCTCATACCAGGCCAACAATGCTAGCAAGCAAGGTGCTCACACAAACCGACGTAAGGGTAAGCCCGATTGGCTCGTTTTGTTCAGATCCTGGTTCAGCTCCCAGCTATCCGGTTAAGTACTCTGCTAAGTTGCTGAAGTAGATATTGTGGAAACAAAATTTATGGAGGTTCGTTTGCAAACTTTGAATTACAAAGTACTTTTACACCAGCCTTACCACAGGCATCGCAATACGCAACCTCCTTAGCACTACACCCATGGTAGAAGTAGCAAAACCACAGAGAGGCAGGAGCCGCAGGCGGCAACTGTGGTTGGGGGCTATAGTCCTGCTTGCCGTGGGTATAGTGTTCCTCTTGGGTAAATGGAAAGAGGCATCTGACCGTGGCGGCCAGCTACCTCGGGAGCCTTTCCGCATTGCCGGCAACCTCTATTATGTGGGCACCCGTGACGTTACTTCCTTTTTGCTCACTGGCCCACAAGGCCACGTGCTGATTGATGGCGGCTATCCCGGCACCGCCCCCATGATTCTGAAAAGCATTGCTACCCTGGGCTTCAACATCAAGGATGTAAAAATCCTGCTCAACTCCCACGCCCACCTTGACCATGCCGGTGGCCTAGCAGCGTTGCAGCAGGCCTCAGGGGCGCAACTGTGGGTAAGTGAAGCTGACGCCGACATCATTTCCTCGGGCGGGGTTAGTGCCCGAAATATGGCCCCGGTGAACGGATTAGTCTATTTGGGAATCATGCGGTACCCCGCGCCCCGCATAGTTCACCGGTTTCAAGATGGCGCACAAATTAGCCTGGGGCCCATTCAGCTCACGGCGCACGTAACGGCCGGCCACACGCCGGGCTGCACCACGTGGGCATTTCCAGTTCGGGACGGTGGCCGGGAACTGTTAGTGGTTAGCGTAGGCAGTCTATCGTTGCCCATGCCCACCTCCCTGTTTAATTGGAGGTATGATGCTACACTGCGGCAGGAATTGGAACGCAGCTACGCAACCCTCCGCCGCCTGCCCGCCGACATCTATCTCTCCTCCCATGCGCGGCCCTTTAGCCTAAAGCGCAAGTTTGAGGAGCGCGCCACTGCCCCCGACCCAGTAGCTCCTTTTCTAGACCGGGCAGGCTACCTGGAAGACATACAGAAAGCGGAGGTGGCCTACCACAAAGCGCTTCAGGAGCAGCAGTAGTTGCCCGCTTATGTAGCCCACATAGTCCCTCACTCAGAAGTCACCGAGCAACTCAACGCAAACCTGATATGAAAGCCGAAGTACTTCAGAACTTAGATAATCCTCGGCAGCTGGAAAAGCTCTACAGGAATAACAGCACTGCCTTTAAAAAGGAATTTAACGCTATCTATCCTAGCGTTAAAGAAAATACCGTCGCTCAGATTTGGTACGAGAGGCTAAACTTTGAGCATGAGGGTATTTACTGGGGAACTGAAAAAGAAATAGCCTTTGTGTTGCTTGCCGCTACTGCTGCAGGACTTATTGCAAAAATTCCTAGCGTCTTCCTTATTGATCCAGAGTTCTTTTATCCTAGAAATATTGCCTTTATAGTATTTCCATTACTGACTATTTATTTCCTCTGGAAGCAAAAACTGCCCACAAAGACAATAATAATTGCAGCCTTTATTACGCTGGCTTCGGCTGTTTATATCAACCTGTTACCCCGAAACGATAAGAGTGACACGTTTATCTTAGCCTGTATTCATCTGCCCTTGTTATTGTGGGCGGTGCTGGGGTTCACATATTTGGGAGATACCCCAAGCAGCACCTCTAAGCGCCTCGACTTCCTCCGTTACAATGGTGACCTAGTGGTTATGACCACCATTATCCTGATTGCGGGCGGTTTGATGAGTGCCGTTACGCTAGGCCTGTTCCAGCTCATTGGCCTGCATATAGAAACGTTTTACACGGAATATATTGTGGTTTGGGGGCTTGCGGCTGCTCCAATTGTCTGTACTTATTTGATTCAAACGAATCCTCAATTGGTAAATAAAGTATCGCCAGTAATTGCGAAAATATTTACTCCGCTGGTGTTAATAATGCTTCTCGTGTACCTGGCGGCAGTACTATATACTGGCAAGGACCCGTACAACAACCGGGAGTTCTTATTAATTTTCAATGCGCTCTTACTTGGCGTAATGGCTCTGATAGTATTCTCAGTTGCAGAGGCATCAAAAAGCTCAAGCAATAAATGGACGAACCTTTTATTATTGGCTCTATCCATTGTTACCATCCTTGTAAACGGTATAGCGCTATCTGCTATTTTATTCAGAATTTCTGAATGGGGAATAACGCCTAATAGGTTGGCAGTTTTAGGTGGCAATGTTCTTATCCTGACAAATCTTCTATTAGTAACCTACCGCCTGTTTAAAGCGACAAATGATAGTAGAGAAACCGATAAAATTGAGGAAAGCGTAGTTTCTTTTCTGCCGATTTATGGCATGTGGGCACTAGTAGTAACGTTTGTTTTTCCCCTGGCTTTTCACTTCCACTAGTACAAGCCTCAGGAGGTGCCCCTACGCTATTGTTCTAACAGCACTGCCCTGGCCTACGAGTAAACTAATAGCCAACCCAGAACCAGCCGCGAGTAGCGTTACCCTATAAGGCAGCGCTGTATCACGAGGGCTTACACCTCATTTATGAATACCTAATACTTGCCTTGCAAAAGACACCATATACACTTTGAAATACAAAGTTCTTTTACTTACTTCAGGTCGGCTAATAATGGCGCACCAGTGGCCCCTACAGTGATGCTACTGCCGCCATCTACCCTTGCGCTCCAATCTCATTTGCAGCCTTAGCAACCCCTCACAGCCGGCAGCATCTACCGCATGCAAACTTCTTCTACCTCATTGTAAATCAAACCCATACTCACCATGACACTCACCAAAAGCATTCTGCGCGTTGCGCTTGGCACTGGTCTACTGCTGCTTATTCCTCTTGCGGCCAAATTGTTTGTTCCGGGTATGCTCTGGAGCCCCGGCGACTTCCTGTTCGCTGGTATCCTGCTCTTCAGCGCGGGCCTCACGTTCGTCTTGATTTCGCGGATGGGCGACAACACGGCTTACCGGCTGGCCGCTGGTGTGGGCGTAGCGGCGGGGCTCCTGCTGCTCTGGGCGAATATGGCCGTAGGCCTCGTTGGGAGTGAAGACAACCCGGCTAACCTCCTGTACCTGGGCGTGCTGGCGGTGGCACTCATTGGAGCCGTGGTGGCGCGCTTTCGGCCCCTGGGCATGTCTAACGCTATGTTTGCTGCGTCGCTAACCTATATCGTGGTTACGGCTATTGCCCTCTTCATCTGGAAGCCCACAGGTGCTGCCGCCGAACCCAACGTCCACCTCATAAATGTGCTGGTAGCCAATGGAGTCTTCGCCGCGATATGGGCCGTTTCGGGTTGGCTGTTTCGCCGCGCCAGCAATACTAACTCCAACCAGCAACTGGCCTAGCGTGGCAGTGTACTAAACCGCATCTTCTCTGCACCTTACCTAGTACTCCTATGACAACCTCCCAATTTGTGATGGCGGGTATCCTGCTGCTCGTTGCCGGGCTCCTATACTTACTAATAGCGAGCCGAGGCCGCAATGGCGCTTATAAACTGGGCGCCGGCGTGGCGGTAGCAGCCTCTCTCCTGCTCGTGTGGGGCAACCTAGCGGTAGGATTTATCGGTAGCGAGGACAACCCTGCCAATTTGCTCTATGCCGGAGCACTGGTTGTGGGCTTCATTGGGGCCATCCTGGCGAAACTCCAGGCGCAAGGAATGGCGAAGGCGATGTTCGCTACCGCCCTTACGCAGTTCGCCGTGCCATTCGTAGCTATGTTCATCTGGCGGCCTGAGCTTAACCGAGGTGTGCTGATGGTACTTGTGCTGAATACTCTCTTTGCCGGGCTGTGGGCGCTTTCGGGTTGGCTGTTTCAACGTTCAGCCAGCACTACTAGCTCACAGAACCAGTTAGTATAAGTTTCGGGGCAATCAGCCTTCTAGCTCTGAAGTAGCCCTATTTCAAAGGCCGCAGCGCACGAAAGGAAGTAACGCTTCTTTTCGTGCGCTGCGGCCTTTGGTGGTTTAAACCGGGTGCCTCACCTAATCTTGGGCCCGTAGAGGAGCTGTTAAAAAACGTAAGCTTTTCACTTTCTGCGAGTAGCTATGGCGTACCCAGCTTGCTTTGTGCAGGCAAGGTTCACAAGCGAAACAATCCTGACGGGCAGGTGGTCTTAGCACCGACGACGCCGTCCGCAAAAAGCGGCTCACAGACTATTAGCCCAACTTACTACGTATGAACATTGGAATCATTGGGGCTGGCCACATCGGCAGCGCCCTGGCCGTGCGCCTCACCAGCCTAGGCCACTCGGTGTACATTGCCAACTCCCGCGGCCCCGAAACACTGACGGACTTAGCCCAAAAAACGGGCGCTACTCCCGTAACAGCCCAGGAAGCGGCTCGCCGCGGTAGCGACATCATTGTGGTAACCATACCACTGAAGAAAATCCCCGACCTGCCCAAAGACCTGTTCGCGGATGTACCCGCCAGCGTGCCGGTAATTGACACCAGCAACTACTACCCCTTGCTGCGCGATGGCCAGATACCGGAGCTGGAAACCGGCGACCTAACCGAAAGCGAATGGGTGCAGCAGCATCTAGGCCGCTCAGTACTGAAGGTGTTTAACAACATCTTCGCCGCCAACCTCGAGAACAACGGCCAACCCGCTGGCACACCCGGCCGCATTGCACTGACAGTAGCCGGCGACGATGCCGCTGCCAAGCAGAAAGCAATGGCTCTGGTGGAGGAGTTAGGCTTCGACGCCATAGATGGTGGTAGCCTGCACGAGTCGTGGCGGCAGCAGCCCGGCTCGCCCCTGTACTGCACCGACTTACCTGCCGCCGAAGTGCAGCAGCATTTGGCTAGCCTCGGCACCACGCGCACACCCGAGCAGCACGCTCAATTCACGGCCAACCAAGCCGCATCAGAAAAACAACTAGAGGCGCAAGGCGTCAAGCTGTAAGGACTAACTCCATGTAGGCTGTCCAATTGCTAGACAATTCCTTCAAGCCCCACCGAACTAGCTCCGTTAATTGTAGGAGCCCGTTCGGTGGGGCTTGTTTGGTAAAGAGACGTTACTGAATGACGGGGCCGTTTCCAGCAATGATTCTTACCCAACTCGCTATTCCTTTACGATCTGACAGGCCGAGCTTAATTGAGGAGTGGTGCTGATTCTGCTGAACATCGTTTTCGCCGGGCTGTCGGTTGAGTCGGCAAGTGGCCTAGAAGAGCCACCTGACCTATATTGTTACTTTCACTCTACAGTGAAGTATGAACCCAAGAATTATCAGTATCGTTAAACTATTGACAGCAATCACTATTTGCGAACAATTAGGTAGCTTTGTTTTGATGAAAAACCCCAATTCCACCTCTGCTAGCACACCTAAGCCAATTGCCCAGCTTGCTGCTAAAGCACAGGCTCCGGTGCAGCCGGTAGCGGCGTTCCGGCCGGTGCAGCCGGAGGACTTGACTGCCAAGCGCCGTAAAGCATACCCCTATCTATTTTGATTCCTGCTGATTTTCCGGGTAACGCCTACCCGTTCCGCTTTATTCGTGAAGAGCCGCCCTACTCCCCGGGCGGCTTTTTGCTTGAGCGGTTTATCTGTCCGTTCAAAACGATGAAGGGGCGTCACTACCTTATTCAGGTTGAGCAATACCAGCACCATATCTACGTGCTCAAGTTTTATCTCAAAGAGCATCGCTATCAGCAAGACCCGGAACCCAGGTATTATTATCAAACCAACGACGGACCCGCCGAAGCTATTCGTATCCTCAATACTTGCCTGTCGGTGATGCTGTACCTCCTCAAGCGCGACCCGCTAGCTTCCGGAGGCTTTATTGGCACCCTCAAACCAGAAGAAGGAGAAAACACTGTCAACGGCCAACGTTTCCGCATCTACTCCCAGTTGGCCCGCGACTTTTTCCCGCCCGAACGGTGGGACCACCAACACAGCCCTGAAACCAATGCGTATCTTTTGCTCAACAAAGCCTCGCTAGGCCACTACCCCGACTTGCTCCAGCAAGCCCAGCAGATGTTTCAGGCGCTCTACCCGGACTTCTCGAATGCCCTTAGCGACACATTGCGACCTGTGGTTTCGCAGATTCGGATTGGGTAGTGTCGACTTCTTGCACAGCACTTTTTGCGATTTCTTTATCCAGACTAGCAGTGATAAAATATCAGGTTCTACTTATAGTCACAGCTCTCTTTTTAACAGCTTGCTCATCCCAAGAGTGCACTGGAGAAATTGACGCTTTGGTGCTATATGAGAAACAGGAGACTGTATTCAGCAGTAATCTGGTTTATGTTGATATAAAAAATAGAAGCGGTATTGGTGTTAGAAAGACGCTATATAATAATGGCAAATTGATAGGCACATTCAATAATGTTGTCATCATTTATGACTTTAAAAACAGATATAAGGGGCGCAAATGGATTTGTTTTAACAGTGAATACTTAACTAGATTTGCTACATGTGGCGCGGACCTAAATCCTGAGCGTATACCCGAGCTTCAACTATATTTCTAAGAATGACTTTTTGTCATAATAACATAAACCATCCTTAATACAGTCCGACAAAACGTCAGCAAAAACTCTTCTGCACCCCGTTTGCTAAGCATCACGTAGAACTTCCTAACCCGAAGCACCTACCTAGATCTTAGCAACCATGAACTTCAATAATTATACGATTAAGGCACAGGAGGCCGTGCAGAAGGCCACTGAAATTGCCGGGGGCAACCAGCAGCAGGCCATTGAAACCGGCCACTTGCTGAAGGGCCTCTTCCAGAGCGACGAGAACGTGCTGTCGTTTCTGGCCAAGAAGCTGGGTGTGAACCTGAATATCCTCACGCCCCGCCTCGATGCCATTGTAACGGGCTACCCTAAAGTAAGCGGGGGCTCGCCCTACCTCTCCAATGAAGCTGCCGCGGCTCTGCAGCGCGCTACCGGCTTCCTGAAGGAGTTTGACGATGAATATGTGTCGGTGGAGCACCTGCTGCTGGGGCTGCTGGGCGGTAAAGACGCCGTGGCTACCCTAATGAAGGACGCCGGCTTCAACGAGAAAGACCTGAAAGCGGCCATTAAGGAGCTGCGCGGGGGCCGCAAGGTGACCTCGCAGACCGCCGAAGACCAGTACCAGAGCCTCAACCGCTACGCCCGCAACCTCAATGAGCAGGTGCGCACCGGCAAGATGGACCCGGTTATCGGCCGCGACGAGGAAATCCGCCGCGTGCTCCAGATTCTGAGCCGCCGTACCAAGAACAACCCCGTGCTGCTCGGTGAGCCCGGCGTAGGTAAGACCGCCATTGTAGAGGGCCTGGCCCAGCGCATTGTGGCCGGCGACGTGCCCGAGAACCTCAAGGACAAAATCATCATGTCTCTTGACATGGGCCTGCTCATTGCGGGTGCCAAATATAAGGGCGAGTTTGAGGAGCGCCTCAAGTCCGTTATCAAAGAAGTAACCGACTCCGAAGGCCAGATCATTCTGTTCATCGACGAGATGCACACCCTGATTGGGGCCGGCGGGGGTGGCGAAGGCGCCATGGACGCTGCCAACCTGCTCAAGCCCGCCCTGGCCCGCGGTGAGCTGCACTCCATTGGGGCTACCACGCTCAAAGAGTACCAGAAATACATTGAGAAAGACAAGGCCCTGGAGCGCCGTTTCCAGGCCGTAATGGTGGATGAGCCGAGCACGGAAGATGCCATCAGCATCATGCGCGGCATTAAGGAGAAGTACGAGCTGCACCACGGCGTGCGAATCACGGACGACGCCGTAATTGCTGCCGTAGAGCTAAGCTCGCGCTACATCACCGACCGGTTCCTGCCCGACAAGGCCATCGACCTAATGGACGAGGCCGCCGCCAAGCTGCGCATTGAGCTGAACTCCATGCCTGTGGAGCTCGATGAGGTGCAGCGCCGCATTATGCAGCTGGAAATTGAGCGCGAAGCTATCCGCCGGGAGGAAAACCACGACCGTGAAACCGTGCTCAGCAAAGAACTGAGTGAGCTGACTGCCAAGCGTGATACGCTGAAGGCCCAGTGGGAAAACGAGAAAGGCGTTCTTACGGGCATTCAGGAGCAGAAGGAAGCCATTGAGCGCTACAAAGTAGAAGCCGAGCAGGCCGAGCGCCAGGGTGACTACGGCCGCGTAGCTGAGTTGCGCTACGGCAAAATTCAGGAAGCCGAAGCGCAGCTGAAACAGCTCCAGGACGAAGCCACCGCGAACAAAGATGGTGGCCACATGCTGCAAGAGGTAGTAACCTCCGAGGACATTGCCGAGGTAGTAGCCAAGTGGACCGGTATTCCGGTAAGCAAGATGCTGCAGTCGGACCGCGAGAAGCTGCTGAACCTTGAAGGCGAGCTGGGCAAGCGCGTAGCCGGCCAGAGCGAAGCCATTGAAGCCATCTCCGATGCCGTGCGCCGCTCGCGGGCAGGCCTACAGGATCCTAAGCGGCCTATTGGCTCGTTCATCTTCCTGGGCACTACCGGCGTGGGTAAAACCGAGCTGGCTAAGGCCTTGGCGGAGTACCTGTTCAACGATGAAAACGCCATGGTGCGCATCGATATGAGCGAGTACCAGGAGCGCCACGCCGTGTCGCGGTTAATTGGGGCACCTCCCGGATACGTGGGTTACGACGAAGGTGGGCAGCTGACCGAGGCCGTGCGCCGCAAGCCGTACTCGGTGATTCTGCTCGACGAAATTGAGAAGGCCCACCCCGACGTGTTCAACATTCTGCTGCAGGTACTCGATGATGGCCGCCTCACCGACAACAAAGGCCGGGTGGCGAACTTCAAGAACACCATCATCATCATGACCTCAAACACAGGTGCCGATATCATTCAGAAGAACTTCAAAGAGCTGAATGAGTACAACCACGAGGAAGTGGTAGACCGCACCCGCGAGGAAGTAGTGGAGCGCCTGAAGCAGCACATGCGCCCCGAGTTCCTGAACCGCATCGATGAGATTGTGATGTTCCAGCCGTTGAAGCGCCGTGAGATCCGCAAGATCGTTGATATCCAGTTCAAGCAAATTCAGCAGCGCCTGGAAGAAGCCGGCATCCGTCTGGAAGCCACCGACGAGGTACTCGACTACTTAGGCGAGCAGGGCTTCGACCCGCAGTTTGGCGCTAGGCCACTCAAGCGCGTACTTCAGCGCCTAGTGCTCAACGAGCTGTCGAAGGACATTCTCGCGGGCCGCGTAAGCAAGGACGCGGTAGTGGAAGCTGTGCTTGAAGACGGCCAGATCCGCTTCGTAAATGTGGACGTGGAAATTCCCGGCATGTAAGAGCATGTTGTATAGATAGAAAGCCCCGTTGGCTGATTGCCAACGGGGCTTTTTGCATTATGTGAGCTGGCTATTTTGCTAGTCGTCGCAGCCGGTGGTGTAGTTGTCGTTGCACGTGTTTCGGCAGCGCTTTTCGTTGCTCAATTAAGGCTACTGCTTCTCGTTCGTGTGCTTCTGTATGCTGGCTCCAGGTATCCACTCCAAAAATGGCCAGACCAATCCCGGCCAGCCCACTCACCATGGCTACTGTTGCAAACGTGGTTTCTCGTTCGTCCGGCCTGGAAGGGCTCATGATACTGCCGCCCAAAGGTACCTGTGCGCCCGAATACACCGCCGTACCCAGCGTAGCACCTGCTAGGCCAGTCATCACTTTACCGGTGCGCCGCTTGGTTTGGTATAAGCTATGTAATGCCTGCAGGGTGTCTGCCCGTGTAAGAGCCCGGTTCGCAATTGGAGCCACTGGCACTTGTGCTGTCACTTCAACTGAAAGGGTCAGGAGGCTCAACAGGCCTAGCACTACTTTTACTCTCATCGGTTTGGTATAAATCACTTACTTGTTTTTATCAATGCACTACTACTATGGGTATTGCTCACTATTGCCTTTGTAACTGCTAGCCTCCTGCTCAGCTGTTTCAACTGGAACGGGAAGCCGTTATACTATTAGCGCCTCTGGATAATCTTGCGCAGATGCAGTATTCCGTCGGCACTGCACTAATGGGGTATTTTTGTCTATTTCATATGTTATTTATCTCTGGTTACGAAGGGGAACCAGAGGGCTACATCTGGCGGCAGAGGTTGCCCTTGTTCTAAGTCGGCTAGCACCTGCCGTTCGCGCTTACAGCTGAAGCGCACCATACCCATGGTGCCGAAGACCATGGCATTCGTTCCTAGGCATAAGTCTACGCCGGTGCCCCAATCATCCTTACGGTTTGCAATATAGGTGGTAGCACTAGCCACCATAACACCCCCGCTAACTGCTCCTACTGTGCTATACAGGCGGCCCCATTTGAAGAGTTTGTGAACAGCTTGCCGCACACTATCTGGCAAGGGCACTCTGGCCACTGTAGCGTGCAGAGAATCGGTGAGGTACCCCCCGGTTGCAGGCAGTGTTTTTTGGGAGAAGCCAGAGCTGATAAGCGCCAGCAGGAAGACAATAAGCAGAAGTAATTTTTTCATACTAATCAAAGCCAAGTAGATAGACAACTAACTGACTCTAATATAGATGACACTGACTGCTACTTCATGCGTAAGACCACGTTTTTAATTCTCAGCCAACTGGCCTAGCGCGGGGTGCGCTGGGTCTGCAGTTGCTCCCACTCCATTTGTTGGCGCAATGCCTCCCGGATGTAAGCGGCCTCAGTAAAGTGGGCAGCATTTAGCCGGCGCCGGTACTTGGCCGGAACGGGCGTACCGGCAGCGTAGGCCAGGTCTACGGCGCGCAGATGGGCTTTATTCAGCATGGTGGCATGCATAATGAAGCCTACCACCGTCCCCCCAAGGATGGCCGTTCCGAGGGGCGGCGAAATAGCTTTTTCGGCCACGGTGGTTTGTCCGTAGCTATCAGTAGAAGAAACAGGCAGGGCCAGCGACATACCTACAATGAATGGTATGGTGTAGAACCAGCCCACAGCCCGGCGTTGACGAAACAGTACCAGCAAGGCGCCAGTAGTATCGCGCTCAGTGCCTTTCGGCTCAAAACGCGGTAAATACCACCCGTTGGCTATCAGCACAGCCCCCGCTTCAGATACTGCTGCCGAAGATGTGGCCGGTTGTGCAGACTGGGCAAAGAGCGAGGATTCCCACAGTAACAGCCCAAGCAACAGGCCTAGAAATTTACCCATAGCACCTAGTAGCTTATCTTACTTGACAGTAGCGGCCTGCACGGGCGTATACTGAATGATGGGCTGGTTGAAGAAGCGCGGTTTGAGCTTGCGGCGCAGATTTTTGGGTAAGGGCTGCCCGGCGGCGTAGGCTGTTAGCGTCCTCTCGAGCTTTCCATTGCTGTAATGTACCAGCTTGCCTACCCCATACGCGGCCACCGGAAGGCCTAAAAGGAAGGCTACCCCCGGGTCGGGGGGCTCTGATCGCACTACCATTCCACTACCTGTTGTCACGGATGAGCCGCTGGAAGTTGCTAGCCGGGCACTTGCTAAAATAGCTGAGCCAACCCAGACAACTCCCCCACCCTGTCGGCGGCTGTAGAGATTAATGATGGCCTGGGCCGTGTCGTTATGTAGGTACTGCGCCCGCAGGTGTTGCTTGAATTTTTCGGAAGGGTGGCTCCCATTGCCCTGCGCTCGTGCGGTTACGGCAAACAGCCCTAGTAGACCAATAAGCAGTAGTGGTTTAGTCATATTAAATATTATTAGTACTAAGATTAATTAGCCTGTAAGTTAGCAGCAAGTGGCCTACAGTACAATTGCCAGCTTTCGAATATTTCAAGCTTGTTTCAAGCAACTAACCTATTCATAGGACATCACATTATAGAACAAATAGGCTTTTCGCCCATTGCGTGGCTGACGAGCACTTCTCCCTTACCAGCCGAAACAGTGGTTCGTCAAATGCATAAAAAAGAGCCCCTGACGCTGTCGGGGGCTCTTTTCAAGAGAATTGATAAGGTTAGGGTATGACCACTAATCTTGCAGCATGATGCGGGTGAAGTTGTTCTGCTTACCTGAGGTCAGGCGCACGATGTAGACTCCCGAGGCCAGTTTGCCTCTGTTGAACTGGTAGGAGAAGCTTTCCCCAGCGTCGCCGTTGCCTTCGGCTACCACGGCTACTACCGAGCCCAACAGGTTTACTACTTCGAGGCGGTAGGTGCCGCTCTGAGCCAGCGTGAACGACAGGTTAGCCGCTGAGTTGGTGGGGTTGGGTGAGGCCGTCAGCTTCATGCTTTCCGCAGCGCTTTCGTCGGCCAGCAGGCCAGAGCTCTTGCCATCTTCGCAAGTGCCTACCATGTCGCCGTGAGCTAAGTGATCTGCCACACCGTCGGCTCCGATGCAGAGCAGATTACCACCTTTGTGGCACACCTGAACTTTGTCGTTCTTATTGCCGCAGCGTACGTCAATCACGTTGATTTTGACCGTGGCGGTGCGGGTGCACTTGTCGCTGTTAACGGCCGTTACCGTGAAGGTGTACATGCCAGCCATAGTTGGCTTGAACACGGGGTTAGCAACCGTGGTGCTGCTCAGGCCGGTGGTAGCAGGGCCAGCAACGGTCCAGGTGTAGGCGAAGGTTGGGTCACCGCTGGCTTCCAGCGTTACCGTTTGGGCACCATAGCCTAGGTAGATAGTGTTAGCAGCGGCACCTTTAAAGCCAGCGGTAGCAGGCGTTACCTTAATAGTAGGCGCCGAGCAAGCGTACAGCGGAGGCATATCGAAGGCCTCAACCTGGTCGGTGCGGCTCGTGGTCATGCCCTGCTTGGCGCTAAAGCCTAGGCCACGCTTGGCGAAAGCCCGCCAGATTAGTTCCTGGTTGGCACCGCCGTTGTTGAGGCGGTCGGCCAGCAGAATGGCGTCGCGGCCATCTACGAAGCCGGGCTGACAGGGCTGGAGCTTCAAACCATCAATTACCAGCTGCATGGCCATGTTGTTGCCACCTTTGCCGTGGTAGAGGTCAGCATCGAAACCGTACTGGTCAATCATGCCCCAGGTCATGTCCCACAGCATCGTAGACCATACGAAGCCAATGCCGTGCGGAGCGGCTAGTGTGGTGTTGTTAGTAGCACCGTAGGTGTAGGAGTTCACCTTGAAATCGGTGGTGTAAGGCGCAGGACGGATACCGTTACCCGTGGTGGGCTGGCCCGAAGCATACGTACCGATGCCGCGCACTTTAGCAGCTACATCGCCGGGCTTCATGGTCAGCATCAGCCCGAACCAGTCGCTCCAGCCCTCGCCCATTTGCTCGGCGTTGCCCAGGCAGCTGGTGTTCAGGCGGCCGCCGGTCAGGCGGTTAGAAATGCCGTGGCCATATTCGTGGGCAATGATGCCGTTATCGAAGTCGCCATCCAGTTCTACGCTGCTGTTTTTGAGGGATACTATTACTTCCTGCGAAGCATCCAGCTGCTGCCGCACTGCCGCACCGCTAACGTCGCTGATCATGACGGCCGGAATAACGATGGCGGGCGTAGCTACCGTAGGTGTGCCACCCATAGCAATGGGGGCGCCGGGGGCGTTGTTGATTACTACTACGCCAATAGCGCCAGCTTTCTGGGCGTTCTGCACCTTATCGGCAAAGCCACACGTACCGCGGTATACTACGGCGATGTTACCGGCAATAGCAGCGGCGTTGGTGAAGGCCGAGCAGCCTTCGGCGCTAACTGCTGCGGTGGTTTGAGCCAGTACCAGTTTGCCGGTTACCGGCTCCGGCGACAAAGGCTTGCTGAACGTGCCCTGCTGCGCGGGGTAGCTGCCCGCCAGCGTGGAAGGCGACGTAATCCGGAACATATCCTTGTCCGGAATACCAGCCCACAGATACATCTGCATCTTAGGGGCGCTACCATCGCGGGGGGTTGAGAAGTTGGCGTTGTTGCGGGTAGCCGTGATGTTGCGGCTGTCCTGCGCTTCGGCTAATACGGGGTCTACGCCCCCCACGGCCCGATCGAAGTTGTCGTACTGGAAGTTGCCGCTAGCCTCGTCAAACCCGTACTGATACCATACATCGTGCATGATGTTGTTCCAGTAGAACAAGTTGGTAATGGCCGCGTCGCGGTAGGTTACCGGCTGCTTG
Source organism: Hymenobacter wooponensis (assembly GCF_004745865.1). GTDB lineage: Bacteria > Bacteroidota > Bacteroidia > Cytophagales > Hymenobacteraceae > Hymenobacter > Hymenobacter wooponensis. The sequence goes on from NZ_SRKZ01000001.1 coordinate 1,345,766, forward strand.
CTGAAGTCGATGGGGAAGTCAAACTTAAAGTCGGGCCCACCATCGGTGAAGTAGCTGGTCGTGTAGTTGTTTTTGTTGTCGGGATCTTCGTAGGCGAAGACGTTGTTGCCGCGAGTTTTGGTTGAAACTCCTTCGGGCGAGTACTGCCAGCCTTTGGGCGAAGCGTCCTTATCGGCAGCGTCTAGGCCTACAAACACGCGGGGGCCATGGTTAGGGCTTTCCGTTACCAGCGGGTAAATGTTGTAGCCGCTGCCATTGGTGGCCTCAATCATGGCCGTAGCGAAATTGAACGGCTTGGTTTCAGTAGCACGAGGAGCACTAGCGGTTTCGCGCAGGGGCACGCCACCAGGACCATCATTGTCGAACTCGCAGTGGGTTACCAGGTTATCCTGGTCGAGTACTTCGCCGGTGTTGGCATCCAGCCGGACGTTCCACCAGTTCAGAGCGTCCTTCTCATAGATAGACACTTCCCAGGCCAGGCGCAGGCTGCCATCTTCCAGGGGCTGGTACACCAGCTTGGCCGGAATGGGCTCCAGCGAAATGCCACCCGTTGAGAATACCATCTCATTATCGTTGCCGCTGGCGCGGCGTTGCACATCCAGCGACTGCTTGAGCGAGAGGCCTAGATGGCGCGCGGCCGTGCGCACCGAGGCGTCGGGCGTAACCTTGGCTTTATTGGTCTTGATCCGCTTAGCTAAGTCCTTCTCGAAGCGGTTGGCCACATTCAGCACCTGGCCGTCTTTGCTCAGGGTAAGGGTGCTGATGGCGTTGTGAATTTCAATGCCCTGATACATCTGCTGCAAATACAGATGTCTTGCTCCGCTTTTGGAGGTGGTTTCGCTGCTCAGCACAATGTCCGCAATGTCGGCATCCGTGAGCTGCAGGGTCTGTTTGTTGGTTTTGAAGTGATTTAGAATAGCCTGCGGAGCGGCTTTTCTCTCAGATTTCGCGGATGATAAATTGCCCTGGCTGAAGGAGGAGTACCCTGCTAAAAGCAACGCGCCCACCATCACCGGCCGAGCCAGTACTGGTAAGAATTTCGTCATGTGCTATACGGTTGTGGATTGAAAGGCTTGAATGATTTGAAATAGTAGCTTTTGTTGTCTATTTCCTATATTTTATTTTCTCATGACAATATTTTATACATAAAAAAACAACAATATTCACATGGAATTCATCTAACTAGAATAGGCCTACAGCCTCTCATAATGGCTTATTTAGCTCATCAGTAAGCCCTTAACACTAACTTATTATAGTTTTAATACTATTTATACCTCCATAAATCCCAACTTAATAACGTCATTCAATTAACACTATGACTATTAGCAATTTACATACATAGTTATCTTTTCACCTCATTTCAACAGCCCTACTCACTCATGCAGGAAGCCAAACGGCCTGGTTGCGTAGGTCAACCAAGTGGAAATTAAGGAGACTAGATTTCAAGTTGCTTGTTGATCAGTGCAGTTCCTACTGACCGCCTTACCCCTCTTCTAATGCCGGAACAGCCCGTTTCACTTACTCCTATTTCGTAGGCCACCTGCTGCTGTGAGCAGCCACTACTGCCGTTCAGTACTGAGTTGTTGGGGCGGTAAAAGCGCGCTAATCCGATAGGTCGTGTAGATTTGCCGCATGTCGGTATTCCAAACGTATCTGCAGCTCGGGTTCTACCACATCTTCAACCTGAGCGCCTACGACCATATGGTGTTCCTGCTGGCCCTGTGCGCGCCGTACGTACTGCGCGACTGGAAGCCTGTGGTGGCTTTGGTCACGAGTTTCACCGTAGGCCACTCCCTTACCCTGGCGCTGTCTACGCTGGGCGTGGTGAATTACTCGCCCAAGCTCATCGAGATTCTGATTCCCATTACCATCATCATTACCTGCCTGGCAAACCTGCTGCAGGCCGGCCGGCCTACTACCCGCATCAGCCCCAACCGCCGCGACACCGTAGGGCCGATTGTACTGACCCTACCCAACTTGCTGGCTGCCGTCTTCGGCCTGATTCATGGGCTGGGTTTTTCCAGCTACCTCCGTGAGTTGCTAGGCCACCAGAGCCGCCCCGTGCTGGAGCTATTGGCTTTTAATGTTGGCGTAGAGCTGGGCCAGCTGCTCATTGTAAGCATTATTCTGCTGCTAGGCCTATTGGTGTTGCGCGTATTCAACGCTGCCCGCCGCGACTGGCTCCTCGTCACTAGTGGCGCCGCATTAGGTATTGCTCTGATCCTGCTGCTAGGCCAGATGCAGTAGTAAGTGACTGCGTGATGAGGAAGTAAACGGCACGTTATCCTGAGTGCAGCTACCGACTGGCCTAGGCTTGTGCTAACACAGTAAGATCCTGCGCATGCTCAGGATGACGTGCTGTTTACTTCCCGCCCCAACCTCCTCATCACTTCTACTTCACTCGTTCACTCTTATGCGTGCAACGCGCCAGTCCGGTGTGTGTCTTTCGCGGCACGCGAGGATATAAGTCGCTAGGCCAGTATCTTCGCTTCTTTCCGGCGTCTTTCACTCCCCTTTTCATACTATGTTGAAACCTACACTGCTGGCCGCTGGGCTGGTGGCTCTGCTGGCCGCTCCGGCGCTGGCGCAGAACACCAACTCCGGCACCGACAAATTTGCCCAGCTCGGCCAGGAGCTGCCCACGCCTAACACGTACCGCACGGCTTCGGGCGCCCCGGGCCGCGACTACTGGCAGCAGCGCGCCGACTACAACATCAAGGTAACGCTCAATGATGCCGACCAGAGCATCAGCGGCACCGAGGATATCACGTACACCAACCTCTCGCCCGACAAGCTCAGCTACCTGTGGCTGCAGCTCGACGCCAACATCTACGACCCCAAGTCGATGACGGCCTCCACCCAAACGGCGGAGCTGCGGGATAAAATGTCGTTCCAGACGCTGGAGTACCTGGAGCGCACCAGCTTCGACGGCTCGTTTAAGATCGACGACATCCGGATGAAGGGTGGCAATAAGCAGTTGCCGCACACCATCAACTATACCATGATGCGTGTAGACCTGCCCCAGGCGCTAGCCCCCAAGCAGTCCGTTACGTTCACGGTGAAGTGGCACTACACCGTCAACGACCAGAAGAAAACCGGGGGCCGCTCGGGCTACGAGTATTTCGAGCAGGACAAGAACTACCTCTACGAAATTGCGCAGTTCTACCCCCGCATGGCCGTCTACGACGACGTGAATGGCTGGCAGCACAAGCAGTTCCTAGGCCAGGGTGAATTCACGCTGCCCTTCGGCGACTATAAAGTGGCCATTACGGCTCCTGCCGACCACGTAGTAGGCGCCACCGGTACCCTGCAGAACCCCGACCAGGTGCTGACGTCTACGCAGCGTAAGCGCTTCGACCAGGCCAAAGCTTCCTCGAAGCCGGTGGTTATCGTGACGCAGGACGAGGCCACCAAAGCCGAGCAAGGCCGCGCCAAAGGCACCAAGACCTGGGTCTATGACGCCAAAAACGTGCGTGACTTCGCCTGGGCTTCCTCGCGGAAGTTTATCTGGGACGCCATGGGTCTCAAGATTGAGGGCAAGCCCATCGTGGCTATGTCGTACTACCCCAAGGAGGCCAACCCGCTGTGGGGCCAGTACTCCACGCAGGCCGTGGCCCACACCCTCAAGACGTACTCTAAATTTACTATCCCCTATGAGTACCCGGTGGCTATTTCCGTGCACGGCCCCATTGGCGGCATGGAGTACCCCATGCTCTGCTTCAACGGCTACCGCCCCGAGGCTGATGGCACCTACTCTTCGGCTACCAAGTATGGCTTGATTTCGGTAGTTATCCACGAAGTAGGCCACAACTTCTTCCCGATGATTGTGAACTCCGATGAGCGCCAGTGGACCTGGATGGATGAAGGCCTGAACACCTTCATGCAATACCTCACGGAGCAGGAATGGGAACGGGGGTACCCCTCGCGCCGCGGCGAGCCGGCTCAGATTGTGCCCTACATGGCCATGAACCCGAACCTGCAGAACCCCATCATGACCAACTCGGAGACGGTGCTGCAGCTGGGCAACAATGCCTACGGCAAGCCTGCTACCGCCCTGAACATTCTGCGCGAAACCGTAATGGGCCGTCAGCTATTCGACTACGCCTTCAAGACTTACTCCCAGCGTTGGGCCTACAAGCACCCCAAACCCGCCGACTTCTTCCGCACCATGGAAGATGCTTCGGGCGTGGACCTCGACTGGTTCTGGCGTGGCTGGTTCTACGGCACAGAGCACACCGACCTGAGCATCGAAAACGTGCAGTGGTACAAAGTCGACTCCAAGAACCCCGACATTGAGAATGCCGCCCGCCGCGAGGAGCTGAACGCCGCTCCCAAGAGCCTCTCGCAGCAGCGCAACCTCCAGGATATCAGCAAAACGCTGGTGGACGAGCGCCCCGAGCTGAAGGACTTCTACAACAATTACGACCCACTGGCGGTATCGGAAACCGATAAGGCCCGCTACCAGCAGTACGTGTCGAAGCTGAAGCCCGAGCAGCAGGAGATCCTGAAGAAGGGCCTCAACTTCTACCAGGTGAACCTGAAGAACCTAGGTGGCCTAGTGATGCCGGTTATCATTCAGATGACCTACGCCGACGGCACAAACGAAGTGGTGAACATTCCGGCCGAAATCTGGCGCCGCAACAACGCCGAGATAACCAAGGTGTTCATCACCGAGAAGCCCGTGGCCTCGTTCACCCTCGACCCCTACCTGCAAACCGCCGACACAGACCTCTCAAACAACGGCTTCCCGCGCAAGCTGGCGCCTTCCCGCTTCGAGCTGTTCCAGCAGCAACAGCAGGCCGCCCCGCAGAACCCCATGCAGCAGCGCAACGTGTCGTCGCAGCAGCCTAAGCAGAGCGGTGGTACTACCGGTGCTACCGGTGGTAACTAAGCTTTCTTCCTACTAGATTTGAACAGCCGGGCCGTTTGGTCCGGCTGTTTTTTTATTTCTATGCTATCTACTCTACAAGCTCAGGTCTTCAGTGAAGACACCGAAATTGTGCGTGCAGCCTTTGCCGAGTTGACTGAAATAGGGGGCGAAGAGGTCTTTCAGTTCTATGTAGGTTTGCTGGAATCAACCCGTCCGTTGATACGTAACCGAGCGGCTTGTGGGATTATCGAAATTGGGGACCAGCGAGCCGTTCAACCGCTGCTCCATGCTATTTTAAAGACAGAAAATATAGGCGCTAATGGCACCTTAGTTTATGCTCTAGGCCACTTCGACTGCAATAATCTGTTCAAGGAGATATGCCTTATTCTTTTCTATCATGGCTACGAAGCTCGCCAGATGGCTTGGATGATTATAGACGATACTGAATTCACAGTAGCCCTTGCAGACTCTCTTAAAATAAGGAAGCATTGGCATATGCTCAAGGAAGATACCGTCAGGCAAAAGCAACTTGAGAAACTGGAGTTAGAATATATAGAAGAGTTCCTGGATGACTACCTACTGTAGAAATCATTAGGACTGGCCTAGCGCCAGTACAGCCTGCTTTATAAATCGAGATTACTGCTCATTGGACCACATAAAAAAAGCGGCCGGCGAATTTCGCCGGCCGCTTTTTGTGCGGAGTAGTACTACTAGGTAGCGCTTAGTTGAAAATGTAGCGCACACCCAGCTGGCCCTGCCAACGCGAGGTCAGGTTAGACACGTCCCAGGCATTGGTGCGGGTAGCAATGGTGCGGGGGAATGAGAAGGTAGGCTGCACACCGTTGCCGGTAGATTCTACGCGGAGCAGTTCGGTAGCATTGTTCTGTACCGAGTACTGACGGCCCCAATCGTTGTTGAGCAAGTTGCCCACGTTAATCACGTCGAAAGTCACCTGGAGGGTGTTCTTCTTGCCACCTGCCTGGAAGTTGAAGTCCTGGGCTACGCGAATATCCACTTGGTGCGTCCAGGGCAGACGAGCGGCAAAACGCTCGGCGTACTGGCCACGGTGGCTACGCAGGTAGGGGTCGTTGTTGATGAAGGCCTCCAACTGGTCCTGTACCTGAGCCAGGGTGCGGCTGTCGGTAGATACCAGCTTGATTTCGTTGGCGTCACGTACATCGCGGGGGATGTAAATCAGGTCGTTGCCGTTGTTGCCGTCGCCGTTCAGGTCGGTGCTGTTGCCGTACACGTAGGTGAGCGGCTGACCCGATAGGCCTTCGTACACCGCCGAGATAGTGGTAGCCAGTTTGTCGCCGGCGTAGTGGAAGGTGTAACCAGCGGTAGCCAGCAAGCGGTGACGACGGTCGTTGAGCGAGTAGCTCAGCTCCGGGTTGTTGGGGTCGGTGATGATCTGGTTGAAGCCGAAGTTCGACGAAGCCGTAGTGTTGAAGCCACTGTTCACGTCTTTCGACTTACCATAGGTGTAGGCCACCATCGTGTTCAAGCCATCCGAGAACTGCTTCTGCAGCTGACCCGTGAAGTTGTAGCGGAAACCCTTGTTGGTGTTCTGCAGCACGTACACGTTCGTGAAGTTCTGATCTACGCGGCGGGCGTTGCCACCGGCGTACACAGGGCGTTGGTCGGGACCAGCCAGCTTGCCAACGGGAGCCGCCAGGTTAGCGTCCTGGTAGTAGATATCGTTGATGGTCTTCGAGTATACCCCTTCCAGGGTAGCCAGCACGTCGCCGGGCAGGCGGAAGTCCACGGCCAGGTTCGAGCGCCACACTTGGGGCAGCTTGAAGTCTTTCGACAGCGTGTTGATCTGGGCCGTTTTAGCAGCACCTGAGCTGTAGGTAGTCGGAATCTTGCTGATGTCCGTCTCGATGGTCGAGAGGTAGCGGGGGGTGTTAGGATTAGCCGAGTTGTACGAGGCGTTGTTGATATCGAGGTTGCCCTGAATCATACCGCTGTTGGTGTAGCTGTTGGCAATCCAGGTATAGGGCACACGGCCCGTGAAAATACCTGTACCGCCGCGCAGCTGCACTTTCGCATCGTTGTTCACATCGTAGTTGAAACCCAGGCGAGGTGCCCACAGCAGCTGGCCGTTCGGCATGTTCTGGGTGTTGATGTCGCCGTATTTGGCGAAAGCCGTCTGGCTAGCCACGCGGGGGTTGTACACGGGCTTGTCGGTAAACACGGGCACGTCGAGGCGTAGGCCAGCGGTCAGGCGCAGGTTCTCGATGGGCGAGTACTGGTCCTGCACGTAGAAGCCCAGCTGCATAGCTTTGAAAGCCGCAGCGCCATCACCGGTGGTGGGGTAAGCAGCTTGTACGCGGGTAGCTTTATCGTTGTAGAAATTCTGCAGCGAGGAGAACGTGTAAGCGCCATTGCCATCGGCAATGAACAGGTTGCGGAACTTGAAGGCCTCGTTGTGCGTGCCCACCGTGAGGGTATGCTTACCGAAAGCGGCCGTCAGGTTGTCGGTTACTTCTACAATATCCTGGTTCAGGCTGTTCAGAGCCGAGCTACGCTCCGTACCGAAGATGTAGGTGTTGCCGTTGTCGGAGATGCTGAAGGAGGGCAGCAGGGTGCCGCGGGTATCCCGACGGTCACGAATGCGGCTGTAGCTCAGCAACAGCTTATTGGAGAAGCGGCCGAGGCGGCTGTTCAATTCTGCTACCGAGCTGTTGGTTACGTTGCTGAAACGGTAGCCGTTGTTGCCGAAGCGGAAGTTGATGGAAGAGCGAGTCAGGTTGTCGGCGAAGGCCTCCACGTAGTTGTGACGGATAGTCAGCTGGTGGTTTTCCGAGAGGTTGAAGTCCAGACGACCAAAGATCTTATTGCTTTCGGTGCGGTTGGTTACGCTGCCGTAGTTACCCACTTCGTAGCCGTATTTGCGCCGGGCCGAATCAGCAATCGTAGCCAGGGTAGCGGGGTTGATGCCGGAAGCCGAAGTACCGGGGTCGAAGCCCAGCGGCGTGCTGGCGCGGGCAATTTCACCGTTCAGGAAGAAGAAGACTTTGTCTTTCACCAGCGCGCCACCTACGCGGGCACCAGTCTGGTAGTTGTAGAACTCATCGGCCTTGGTGCGGGGCTCCGTCACGCTCTTGCCAATGGTGTTCTGGTTGCGGCCAAAGCCGTAGATGGAGGCCGAGAAGTCGTTCGAGCCCGAGCGGGTAATGGCGTTGATACCACCACCGGTGAAGTTGCCCAGGGTTACGTCGTAGGGAGCAATAACCACCTGAATTTCCTGGATGGCGTCCAGAGCAATGGGCTGGGTGCCAGCCTGTCCGCCGGGGGTAGCGCTGGGGGCCAGACCAAACACGTCGTTGTTTACCGCGCCGTCAATGGTGATGTTGTTGTAGCGGTTGTTGGCGCCGCCAATCGAGTTGCTAGTGCCACCGTTCGCCTGGGGCGTGAGGCGGGTAAAGTCGTTCAGGGAACGGTTCAGAGTGGGCAGGCGCTGCAGTTGCTCGCGCGAAATGCGGGTTTCAGCACCAGTGCGGCTAGCGTTCATAATGCCATCGCGACGGGTGCTCACTAGTACATCTGCTAGCTGCTCTGTGGCCTCGCTGAGGTTGATATCGAGGCGCTGGTTCTGCCCCAGAGTCAGGAAGATGTTTTCACGGGTTACATCCTTGTACCCAATGAACGTCACTCGTACGCTGTAGGGGCCACCTACCCGCATGTTCTGCAGGTTAAAACGGCCTTCTGAGTTAGTAGGAGCAATATATTGGGTGTTGGTAGGATTGTGCACCGCAATAATCGTGGCCCCAGGCAGGCCAGCGCCCGACTGGTCGGTAATTGTGCCGCTCATGGCAGCAGTGGTGCTTTGCGCCATGCCCAACCTCGCTGACAGTAACGTCAGAATCAGCAACACCAAATGGCGTAAACGTAAGTTACTCATAGATAAACGTTTGTTGAAAAAAGCCCCTTTTTTAAAAGGGCCGCAAAGGTATATCACTTTTCAACAAATTGAATTATACCTATAAAACTAAAATCTTTACAGTGTTACTATAATGTTATGTATCAACGATTAACGGCTTTAAAATTAATTCAAAACGCTAAAACAGCTTGTTAAACATATGTATATAATCAAACTCTAATTATCAATAAATTATATTTTTCAAATAAGTAGTGTTTTTAGATCAATTTGACAATAAAACTATCATTCTTTTAAAAAGTCAATTACTCTTATATCTATCCTATTATTTAGTATAGGTTATGTCCTAGCTCAACTGGCAGCACTCGGGTTGCTAGTTATCCAGCTTATCTAACAAGATTATACCACCCGATTCGAGGGTTTTCTTGCTAGCTTGAGGCATCCTTCCATCTCCTACGTTTACAACCCATGGGACTCCTTGATGCCATCCTCGGTAATGCCTCCGAAACCGATGCCCAACAAATTCAATTAGAGCTAAGCCAACTCTTGGCCCCCGGCGAGCAAGTGCGTAACGCTTACGCCGTCATCCGTGACTTGCTGGTGTTTACTACCAAGCGCCTGATTTTAGTGGATAAACAGGGCGTAACGGGCAAAAAGCGCGAATATCTTAGCCTCCCCTACCGCAGCATTGAGCGGTTCTCGATGGAAACTACCGGCCATTTTGATATGGATGCGGAGCTGAAGATTTGGGTGCGCGGCCAGACGGAGCCCATCAGCAAAACCTTCCGCAACGACAAGCACATCTACGACGTGTACCGCGCCCTGAGCGAATTTGCCGTGTAAGGGGAGTGGCCTACGTGCAACCTTAGCGCACTTCCTCGGCTCCTAAGTCTGTACTGAACCCCACCCAATTTATGCGCACACTCTACTCCTCGGCTCTCCTAGGCCTGTCTATAGTTGCCGCCTCGCTGAGCGGTTGCCAGAAAGAAGAAGCTGCCACCCTACCACTGGCCTGCGTGCGAGGCAAAGTATTAGGGAACACACCGTGCAATGGGGTGCTCATAGAACTACTGGATGGGCCCGCCATTGGCCGGCCGCTGAGCAGTGATAGTAGCAAGTACCAGAACGTGTTCGGTACCTTTTCTTCATACCCTGACGCGAAAGTGGAGCCAGGACAGATAATCCAATTCAGTCTTCGGAATGGCACGGCAGATGAAACGTCCCGCATGTGCCTGGCCATCTATCCCATTTACAACGTGCCCCAGTTTGTGATTGAAGCGCCAAGGTGCCAGAAGTAGTCAATAGAAAAGCCCGCTACAGTTGTGTAGCGGGCTTTTCTATTGACTACTTCTGGCACCTACTGACCACCGGCTGTTGCGCCGCTCGCCTTCAGGTATTTGTCATACCAGGCCAGGTACCGGTCGTAGCGGTCTTTCACGTAGCTGGGCTTGCTGATGCCGTGAAACTGGCCGGGGTAGATGATGAGCTGGGTGGGCACCTTCAGACTTTGCAGGGCCTGATACATCTGCTCGGTATTCAGCAAGGGTACGTTGAAGTCTTTCTCACCGCACAGAAACAGCGTGGGCGTGCTGATCTGGCCGGCGTGGAAGAACGGGTACGAAATGCGCATCCACACATCGGTGTGGTCCCAGGGCGTGCCCAGCTCCGTTTCATAGTCACGGATGTATTGATCGGTGCCGTAGCCGGCCAGCACGTTGGCGATACCCGCGCCGCTCGTGGCAGCTTTAAAGCGCTTGTCGCGGGCAATGAGGTGGTCGGTGAGGATGCCGCCGTAGCTCCAGCCGCCTACGCCTAGTCGGGCCGGGTCGGCAATGCCCTGCTGCACGGCGTAGTCTACTACCGACAGGGCATCCTCGGAGTCCTTGTTACCCCAGTCGGCGTAGATGGCGCGGCAATACTCCAGGCCCCGGCCGGAGCTGCCGCGGGGGTTGCTGGCCACTACTGCGTAGCCGTGCGCCGCCAGCACCTGCCACTCCGGCGCGAAGCTGTACGCAAATTGCGACACTGGGCCACCATGAATCCGGAGCACCGTGGGGTACTTCTGGCCGGCCTGGTATCCCACTGGCTTCACCAGAAAACCACTCACTAGCGTACCATCATTGCTTTTGCCCTGAATAGGCTCTACGGCTCCCAACTGCACAGTTTTCAGCCAAGCATCGTTCTGCTTAGAGAGCGGCCGCAGGGCTTTCTTCTCGAACCCAAACACTTCCTTGGGCAGCAGCGGCTCACTGTTTACCACTACCACCTGGCCTTTGGGGCCTACCTCAAACTCTGATATTTCGCGTTTGCCATCCAGCACCCGCTCTACTTTGCCGCCGGTAGCGGGCACGCGGGCCAGCACCTGAGCGCGGTCGTCTTCAAGCAGGAAGTAAATGCTCTTGCCATCCTTAGCCCACTGGGGCTTCAGCGTGTTGCGGTCTAGGCCACTAGTGAGCAGCTTGGGCGTGCCACCGGTAGCCGGGATTACGGCCAGCTGGTGCAGGCCATACACAAGTTGCTCTTTAGGGGCACCTTCTACGAAAGCAATTTGCTTACCATCGGGGCTCCACACGGGGCGGCCGCTCCAGTTGCTGGGGGCGCTGTCAGCTACGTCGGTGGTGGTAAGCTGGCGCGGCTGAGCGCCGGGCGTGGCGTCAATGGCGTAGAGGTCGAAGTTGTCGTGGCGGTCGGGATCCTCGCCGCGCTTGCTCACGAACACCAGCTGCTTACCATCGGGGCTCCAGGAGGGCGCAAACTCATCATATACCCCCGACGTGAGTTTGGACAGCTTGCGGGCCGCCACATCAAACACATACAGGTGCTGGCGCTGCTTATTGAGGTAACCATCCACATCCTGCTTGAACTGGAACCGGTCTACCACAATAACGGGCGGGGTTTTCTTCTTGGCCTTCTGCACCGCCGTCAGAGAATCGGGGTCGGCGTCGCGAATGATGAGGGCCAGGCGCTTGCCATCGGGCGCCCACACGTAGTCCGACACGCTGCCTTTCAGCTTGGTTACCTTCTCGGCCTCACCGCCATTGCGGTTTAGCAGCCAGAGTTGGGCGTGGCCCTCCTCGCCTTCTCCCCTACTAGATAGAAAGCTCAGGTAAAGGCCATCGGGCGAGAAGCGCGGGGCGGTTTCGTTATCGGGGCTGGTGGTTACGCGCAGGTTGCGGGTGCCGTCGTAGCGGGCCATCCATACGTCGGCGTTTCCCTTATCGGCGGCTGTATCAGCTTGGCTCACCACGTAGGTTACCCATTGGCCATCGGGCGAGAAGTGGGCATCTTTTACGTCGCGCAGCTGCTGCAAGTCGCGGGCCGTGAGGGGGTGCGGCGTTGGGTTTTGGGCCGCTACACCAAGGGGCAATAGTAGGCCTAAAAGAGGTAGTAGATGTTTCATCAACGGAAGGAAGTGAGAGCAAAAGACCAACCTAGAGTCGGCCGGTTGCGCTTTGCAGGTCTTGTCTTTCTAAAGATACTACCTCCGAGGGCAGGTATGCATAAAGAAATTTCAGGAGTTGCGGTTTAGAAAGTGCCACCGTAGCGCTTAGCGGGCCATATTTGCGCTGCTCCACCGGGGTTAGCTTACCGCGCTGGCTCAACTATCTCCTCACTCAGCACTTCATCTACTTTCATGCTACCTACGCCCGCCGCTGCTGATTGGAGTGAAATTGCCGTGTCCCAGGTGCGGGGTAAGTCGGTGCTGACGGCGTGCCGCAACGTGCAGCCGCTCAAGATTTTGAACCCGCGCGCCCCAGCGGGCAGCTGCTATGTGGTGCTTTCCAGCTACGGCGGCGGCATGGTGGCCGGCGACGTTATCCGGCTTCACCTAACGGCCCACGCCGGTACGCGCCTGTTTCTGGGTACCCAGGCCAACACCAAAATTTTCCGGTCAGTGAATGGGCAGGTGGCGGAGCAACTCATTGAAGGAACCCTGGAAGGCAATGCCCTGGCTGCCGTGCTCCCCGACCCCGTGGTATTGCAGGAGCACAGCCGCTACCGCCAGCGCCAGCACTGGCACCTGGCCCCCGATGCCGTGCTGCTGCTGGCCGACTGGTTTCACTCGGGCCGCATGGATAATGGGGAGCAGTTTGCCTTTACCTCGTTTGAGTCGGAGCTGCGCATCACCGTTGCGGGCCGCCTTACTGTCCTCGACCGGTTTGCCTTTCGGCCCGAAGAGCACATTGCCACTTCTCCCGCCAACTTCGACCGTTACCAAACCACGCTCTCAGTGTACCTCGTAGGCCACCCCGAGGATGACCGATTTTACGCGCTAGCCCGCACCCTGGAGGCCCTGCAAACCATCAGCCGCGAGGCCCTGCCCGAGGATTTGTCGGAGCAGGAGTTTGTGGTAGCACTGACGCCAGCAAAACCCGGTGTATACGTGCTACGGGCGCTGGGCACCAGCCGTCAGGCCCTCCAGCCAATTTACGAGCGCCTAGGCCAGGTACTGGAGCAGGATGCCTTGCTGGCGCACCACCCGGGCCAGCGCAAGTATTGATCAGGGCCTGCTGCTCTTCTCTGAGGCCAGAATTAAAGTAAGATATTGCACTACTAGTAGTGTCACCACTTCGTACTCCCCGCGGTTATCCCTATGGCAATTCGTTCTAAGCCGAGCGTATTCTCGACTCAGTTACCCATCAAGATTATCTGCTTTGTATTGCTCTACGGCCTGTGCATTTTCCTGACGCTAAACCGTCATTCCAAGGCCCGCCTCTTCACCTACCATAGTGAGCTATGGGCCGATAAGGCGGGCTACAACGTGTATCTGCCGGCCACGTTTCGCTACCACTTTGATGCGCGCGCATTCCCCGATTCAGTAGACCAAGCCACGGGAAACGGATTTGTTCTGCACCGTGCCACCGGCAAAGTCGAGACAAAGTACCCTTATGGCGTAGCCCTGCTGCAAACGCCTTTTTGGCTGGTAGGCCACTCCCTGAGCCCCGATAAAAGCGGCTACTCCAAGCCTGAGCATAAGGCCATTGACTTGGCGGGCGTTACATACTTCGTGCTAGGCCTGTGGCTGCTGTTCAGCACTCTGCGCCGCTATTTCTCGGCGGGGGTTACCAGCTTAGCGCTACTGCTGCTGGGGCTGGGCACCAACCTATGGTACTACGGCGTGATTGAAACGGGTATGTCGCACGCGTACTCTTTCGCGGCGTTTGCGCTGCTGCTGTACTTGTTGGCTAACCCCGCCAAACCAGCTTGGTACGAAGCAGCTACTTCCAACCGTAGGCTTTTAGCCCTAGCCCTCACATTGGCCCTGATATCCATACTACGCCCCTTGAACTTGGTGTTGGCGATGCCCCTGCTGGCATGGCCCGCCGTGCCCGGCGCCGCGGGCCAGCGCGCTTGGCACCTGCCTACCGTGCTCCGACTGGCGGGCTGGCTATTACTCACGGGTATTGTGCTGTGGTTGCCGCAACTGGCCTACTACCATTATCTAAGGGGGAGCTGGCTACTGTATTCATACGGGCAGGAAGGCTTTTCTCACTGGTTGTCGCCGCGTTTGGCAGCACTGTGGTTTGCGCCTAACAACGGTAGCTTTCTGTACAACCCGCTGCTGCTCCTGGCGTTGGCTGGCAGCTTTCTGCTGGCGCGCCGCTCCTTGCGCTGGGCCGCCCTAACGCTGGGCATCTGGGCGGTGGCCACCTACTTGTATGCGACCTGGTGGACGTATGCGCTGGGCTGCGGCTACGGCGGCCGGGGGTTCGTGGAGCTCTATCCTATTTTGGCCTGGCCCCTGGCGGCAGTAGTGGCCTACCTGGCCGAGCGCCAGAAAGCCCTCCGTTGGAGTGCAGGGGTAGTTCTGGTGTTATTAGTGGCCTACAACCTGCGCCTGTCTTTTAACTTCGACCGTTGCTTCTACGGCACCAGCGACTGGGACTGGACTTTCTTCCAACACCTCTTGTTTTAAAGCACAGTAGCGGCTGAGGCTAGTCTTTCTGGCAGCCAGCGCGGCAACGGTTTATAGCTAGTGCTCGGGCAAGCTATCTTATCTTTACCTGGTCTACATGACCTCTTGAATGTCAATCCATTATTAGCCATACTCATGCCGGTTGCCAGCTCCGCCCCTCTACCCAACCCGGCCCCGGCCGCCGATAGCCCGGTCACGGCTTCGGCTACCACCCGGCTGGTTTCCCTCGACGTATTTCGGGGGGTGGCCATTATGCTCATGCTGCTGGTAAACAACTCCGGCGACTGGCGCTACTACTACTCCCCGCTTATCCACGCCGACTGGAACGGCTGCCGGCTGGCCGACCTGGCATTTCCGTGGTTCATGTACATTATGGGGGTGGCCGTGGTATATGGGCTGGCCTCGGTGCGGGAGCAGCCCAGCCGCCACTCGGCGGTGCTACTGCGAGTGGGCCGCCGCGTGCTGGTTATGGTGGTACTAGGCCTGTTGATTGGCTTACTTCCCAATTTCTACTTCACCTCGTTCCGTATTCTGGGGGTATTGCAGCGCCTGGGCGTGGTGTACGGTATCTGTGCGCTGTGCTTTCTTAAACTTACTTGGCGGCAGCAGCTCACCCTAGCGGCGGTGCTGCTGGTTGGCTACAACCTACTTCTGCAGTTTGTCCCGGTTCCCGATCTAGGCCACCCCAGCCTCGATAAGATGACCAACCTAGGCGCCTGGCTCGATCGGCTGGTTATTGGGCAGCACCACCTGAATATGGACCAAGAAGGTTGGGACCCGGAGTCGTTACTGGGCACTATTCCATCCGTAGGCACGGGGTTGCTGGGGATGCTCACCGGCCAGTGGCTACGCAATACCCGCTCCGATGCTCCTACCAAAACGGTGTGGCTCTTTGTGGTCAGCGCCGGCGCTATTGTGCTGGGCCTGATTTGGAACGGCTGGTTTCCCATCAACAAATCGTTGTGGAGCAGCTCGTACGTGGTGTACACGGCGGGTATTGGCGGCATAGTGCTGGGTGCCCTTTATTTCCTGTGCGATGTACAAGGCTGGCGCGGGCGCTGGACGTGGATTTTCATCGCCTGCGGAAGCAATGCCTTGTTGGTGTTCTTCGGCCACGAAGCGCTGGAGCGCGTCCTCACCCGCTTCAAGCTGCACCACGCCGATGGTTCCGTTTTCTACGCCCGCGACTGGTTATATGAGAATCTATGCCGCCAGTTCTTTACTAATCCCACCCACGCGTCTTTCACCTGGGCGGTAGTGTATTCCTCGCTATGGGTGCTGCTGCTGGCGGTGCTGTACCGGCGGCGCATTTTCTTCACGGCGTAAAACGCAGGTGGCCTAGGCCCATTCTGGGCCACCCCGAGACGCCTGCAACCATCTACCGGCGGTCTTCGCGCACCTGCTGCAAAGCACGCGCCTTAGCCGCGTGAATGTGGGCAATGATTTCCTCCAAGCCTAGGCCATGCAGGGCCCTCGCAAACAGGAAAGGACCTTCGCCGCGCATTTTGCGGGCGTCGCGGTCCATTACACCCAGGTCGGCGCGCACGAGTTCAGCTAGGTCGGTTTTATTGATGACAAGCAGATCGGATTGCGTAATACCAGGCCCACCCTTGCGTGGAATTTTGTCGCCGCCCGATACGTCGATGACATAAATGGAGTAATCAACCAGCTCCCGACTGAAGTGGGCCGCTAGGTTGTCGCCGCCGCTTTCCACAAACAGGTAATCGAGCTTGTTGTCGAAGCGGGTCATTAACCCTTCCAGCGCGTCCATATTGAGGGAAATATCCTCCCGGATGGCCGCGTGCGGGCAGCCCCCGGTTTCTACCCCCACAATCCGGTCTTCGCTCAGGGCGCTATGCCTGATCAGAAACTCGGCGTCTTCGCTGGTGAAGATGTCATTGGTGACCACGCCCAGCTCAAACTCGTGGCGAAGCCGCTCACACAGAGCTTTGAGCAGAGCCGTTTTGCCGGTGCCTACCGGCCCCCCAATGCCCACCGTGAAGGCGCGCTTCCGGAAGTTGCGGTAGGGCGGCAGCCGCCGCGTCTCGCGCTGGGCAAAATCACCCGGCGACTCGTAGGATTCGTGGGCGTGACCGTGCAGCAGCAGTGCCAGCTTATCGATAAAGGCCATAACAGCTAGTTTTGAAAAAGACGGGAATACACCTGCTCGTGCAGAATCTGAGCTGCATCGAGCAGGGTGGCGGAGCGCGTGGCCGTGCGGTAGTCGGCCGTTTCGGCCCCGGCCAGCATGTGGTCGAACAAAGAGTAGAAATCGTGCTGGAGGCGGTGGCCTTCCATAGGCCCTAAGCAGCCCAACCGAATAGCCGCGCTGATTTGGTCGCGTAGCATCAGGTGCAGATACAGTGCATGCAGTTCTGAGCAGCTGTAGCCGAGCTGCCGCAGGGACAGGGCCAGCACCAGCACAAAATGCAAGGGCAGCTCTTCCGCTGCAAACCAGGCCTGGATGCTGCCTAGGCCACTTTGCGGATAGAAAGAGGTGAGCAGCTTTAGCCAGTTCTTGCTTTGCGCTAAGCTGGCCCGGTGCAGGCCCGGTACCAGAAGCATGGCATCATATTCCTCCACGATGCCGCGCAGCCGTTGCGCCTCCCTAGGCCACTCTACCGCAAAACAGGAGCTCAGGAAGGGCACATCCAGACTGATAACCTGCTGCAGATACGAGTATAGGTAATTACGCAACCCAGCAGGATGCCGAATCAGCCCAAACGTGCGGCTGCTCTCCAGCCCGTACGAATACGCAAACCCGCCCGTCGGCAAAGCCGAGTCAGCTAAGTGCAGCAAACGAGCAAGACGAGAAGACATGAGAAAGTTATGCTAATGCTAGAGAGCTAATTCCCCTCCTCAGATGAGGAGGGGCTAGGGGTGGTTGAAGTGGCCTAGAACGACTACACCAGAACTGTCATGCGGCTAAACCGAATCCACCCCGTATGCTGGCAGAAGAACGATGTAGAGACGCGACACTTGACTTCGCCGACCTGCGGTTCGCTTTTCGGCGCGTGCTGATGTTATTTGTCTCGTACCGTTCAGCGTCGTCTGTCGTTCTAGGCCAGTTGTTCAACATGGATCGTTCAACGAGGAGACGCGAAGTGTCGCGTCTCTACATCGTTCCTGGCTAACATGCCTTTTTTCAAAACAAGTTGTACAGCTGCGTAAGCGGCAACCTAGTGGCAGGTGCGCAGGTCAGGTGCACGCCATCGACGGTAACGCGGTACGTTTCCGGGTCCACGGCAATATTGGGGAGGTAGTCGTTGAGGGCCATATCCTTCTTGGCGACGCTACGGCAGCCTTTCACGGCTACTACCGCCTTCTTCAGCCCATACGAAGCCCGCACATGCTCCACCGCCGCCGCCGATACAAAGGCCAGGGAGGTAGGACCCGTTGCACCTCCGTAGGCCCCGAACATAGGCCTAGAAAAGGAAGGCTGCGGAGTGGGAATAGAGGCGTTAGCGTCGCCCATCTGCGCCCGCACAATTACGCCGCCCTTGATAACCATCTCGGCCCGTGCTCCGAAAAACGCCGGCTTCCAGAGGACCAGATCAGCCAGCTTTCCGATTTCTACCGACCCAATTTCTTCCGCAAAACCGTGGGCTCGTGCCGGGTTGATGGTGTACTTGGCGATGTAACGGCGGGCCCGGAAGTTGTCGGCGCCCCGTTCTGCATCTTCGGGCAGCAGGCCGCGCTGCTCCTTCATTTTGTGGGCCGTTTGCCAGGTACGGGTGAGCACCTCCCCCACCCGGCCCATGGCTTGCGAGTCGGAGGAGATGATGCTGAGCGCGCCCAGGTCATGCAGAATGTCTTCGGCGGCAATCGTCTCGCCCCGGATGCGGCTCTCCGCGAAGGCCACGTCCTCGGGAATGTTCTTGTCGAGGTGGTGACACACCATCAACATGTCGAGGTGCTCGTCAATAGTATTGATGGTAAAGGGCCGCGTAGGGTTGGTGGACGACGGAATAACGTTGGGCTCCCCGCAGATTTTAATAATGTCGGGGGCGTGGCCGCCGCCGGCACCTTCGGTGTGGTAGGCATGAATGGTACGGCCCTTGAACGCCGCGGTGGAAGTCTCCACAAAGCCGCTTTCGTTGAGCGTATCGGTATGGATGCAAACCTGCACGTCGTACTGCTCGGCCACACTCAGGCACGTGTCGATGGCGGCGGGCGTGGTGCCCCAGTCCTCGTGCAGCTTAAAGCCTACCGCACCGGCATCCAGTTGCTCATGCAGGCCTTCGGGCCGGGAGGTGTTGCCCTTGCCCAGAAAGCCGAAGTTGAGCGGAAAGGCATCCGTGGCCTTCAGCATCATCTCAATGTAAAAAGCGCCTGGTGTGCAGGTAGTGGCATTGGTGCCTGATGAAGGCCCGGTGCCCCCGCCCAGCATGGTCGTCACGCCCGACGCCAGGGCCTCGTCGATCTGCTGAGGGCAGATGAAGTGAATGTGGCAATCAATACCACCGGCCGTCAGAATTTGGCCCTCACCGGCTATAACTTCGGTGGTCACGCCCACCACCATACCGGGCGTCACGTTGGGCATAATATGCGGGTTGCCCGCTTTCCCAATACCCACGATACGGCTGTTCTTGATGCCGATATCAGCCTTATAGATGCCGGTATAGTCAAGCACCAGGGCATTGGTGATAAGCAGATCCAAGGCCTCAGCCTGCGGAATCCCAGCCGCTTGCCCCATCCCGTCCCGCAGCACCTTACCACCTCCGAATTTACATTCCTCACCGTAGGTGCAGAAGTCCTTCTCCACCTCTATAACGATGTCGGTGTCGCCCAGGCGTACCCGGTCGCCGGTAGTAGGGCCGTACATGTCGGCGTACGCGCGCCGGTCGAGGGAAAGGGGCATAAGGATTTCTAGTTGTGTTTAACAGTCTACTCAAGTAGTCAGAATGCTCTTAGCAGTCATGTCGAGCGGAGTTGAGACATCTCGCTTAAATCGTTGGATCGAACTTGCAACGTCAGCCTGCGAGATGTCTCGACTCCGCTCGACATGACGGGCTGAAGAACTAGATTAATCCACCTTCCCACTGATCCGCCCGTTACCGCCGTACACGATTCGCTCACCAGCCAGGGCCACTAGCTCTACTGGCTTCCGCTCGCCGGGCTCAAAGCGCACGGCCGTGCCGGCGGGGATGTTAAGGCGGAAGCCGCGGGCTGTCTCCCGGTCGAACTCCAGAGCCTCGTTGGTTTCGAAGAACGGGTAGTGGGAGCCGACCTGCACGGGCCGGTCGCCGCGATTGAGGACCTCTACAGTTATGGTTTCGCGACCTTCGTTCAGAACCAGTGGCTCCGAGGACAGCAGGTACTCGCCGGGCTCCGAAGTGGTAATTGGTTCGGGGGTAACTGGCCTAGGAACGCGGGTGAGACCGGAACCATACAGCGCCAGCTCCGGAGAACCCTGCTCGTGGCATATGGGGTAGTGCACGGTAACGAGCTTGGTGCCATCGGGGAAGGTGCCCTCAATTTGCACCTCCGCCAGCAGCGCCGCTACGCCCGGCAACACATCCTGGTGGCCTAGGATCTGCTTGCCCTTGTTCATGAGCACTGCCACGCTTTCCCCATCGCGGATGAACTCCAGAAGCTGCGTGGCGAGCAAGGAAACAGCTTCGGGGTAGTTCAGGGCCAGCCCGCGAGCATAGCGCTTCTGCGCTACTACGCCAGCTTGGTGCAGCACCAGCTTATCGAGGTCTTTGGGCGAGAGATGCATAGCTTTTAGCGCGGAGATAAGAGAGCCAGAACTTAGAAGCGGAAAAGAGGAAAGTAGGGTGAGCCAGGGATACTGAAGTTGGAGCGTACTTACGCTGAGTTCTTAGCTCTGCATGCTCACTTCTGAATAAATTGCTGTAGAGCATCCAGCCACCATAGCACATGCTCACGAGTGCCGAGGCTACCACCATTCCTACGCGCAGCGTATGGCTAAAGCGCATGCGCTGGGTGAACGGTACGCTCATCAAGCCCGTGGCGCCCAACATGCCTACCACCGACCCTAGCCCAAACAGCAGCAGGTAAGCCATACCCAACCCGATACTCGGGATGCTGCCCATCACCAGTAAAACAAGCGCGCCGCTTCCCGCCAAGCCATGTATCAGCCCTACCGCGTAGGCTGTGCTGCGCCGATAGCGTGCGGGTGGGCCTTTGCGGTAGTACTCTTTGTTGGTGAGCCGGCTTAGGCCCATGATGAGCAGCATGGCCCCCACGGCGGCTTCAAAATAGTTGGAGTGTTGTAGCGTTAAGCGAGTACCCAGCAGCAGCCCCCCAAACACCACCAACGTAGTGGTGTGGCCTAGGCCCCAATAGAGGCCATCTTTCACGGCTAACAACCGGCTATCGTGGCGAGCCACCAGGGTGCTTACGGCAATCAGATGGTCGGCCTCAAATGCGTGGCCCATTCCAACCAGGAAAGCAAAAGCAATGGGCAACAAGTTGTGCATTCAGAAAAGCGCCTACTGTAGTTTCGGCCCTTAATCTAAAGGCTTTTGTTTAGAAACTGTATACCACAGCAGCTAACAGGCTCCAAAAAGAAACCCCACCTTGTGGGTGGGGCTATAGTTTTTCACTTGCTAGGCCTGTGTTTTAACAGGCTCCTGAATGGCCGGCGGCGTGGGGTTATACTGAGGAGTAGAATTCATGTGCTCCGCAGTAGCCTTGCCTTTGTCATCCTTAAAGTCACTACGCTTATAGGGGCGAATGATGAGGCGCAGGGCCTTATCAGAGCTGAGGTAGCTGGTAGCCCAGTCTACAAACGTCACCACCTTATTACGGAAGCCAACCAGCGTCATCAAGTGCACAAACAGCCAAGTCAGCCAGCCCAGGAAACCGCCAAAGTGCTTGTCGCCGGGCAGGTCAACTACGGCGCGGTTGCGGCCCACAATAGCCATACTGCCTTTGTTCACGTAGTGGAACGGCTTGAGGGCTTGGCCACTGAGCATGCGCTTAAAGTTGTGGGCCAGCTGCTCAGCCTGCTGAATAGCCACAGGTGCCAGCATGGGATAGCCGCGGGGCATTTCCTCGGTAATCATGTTGGCCAAGTCACCAATGGCATAAATGTTATTAGCCCCCTGTACTCGGTTGAAGTGGTCAACGTTCACGCGCTTATTGCGGGCCACCACCTCGGCGGGTAGGCCAGGTACATCGGCTCCGTTCACACCAGCGGCCCAAATCACATTCTCGGTGCGAATGAATTCGGTATCAGAGGTGTAGAGCTTACAGTCCTCGTAGCGCTTGGCCGAGGTGTTGAGCCGGATATGGATGTTCATATCCTCCAGGTACTTTTTGGCTTTTTGCTGCGACTGTTTCGACATGGGCCCGAGTACCTCGCCGCCAGCTTCCACCAGATAGATTTCCATCTGCTTCAGGTCGAGCTCGGGGTAGTCTTTAGGCAGTACGTCTTTGCGCATCTCGGCTAGCGAGCCGCAAATTTCCACGCCTGTAGGGCCGCCACCTACTACCACCACGTTCATCAGGGCTTGACGGGCGGCGGGGTCTTCCTTCAGTAGAGCCTTCTCAAAGTTCTGGAACAGGAAGCTGCGCAGGTTCAGCGCGTTCGGGATGCTTTTGATCTGCATGGCGTTGCGCTCAATGCTCTCCAGCCCAAAAAAGTTGGTGAGCGAGCCGGTAGCCAGCACCAAGTGGTCATAGCGGATGTCGCCGATGTTGGTGACTACCGTGTTACTGGCGGGGTCGATGCGCTGCACATCGGCCATGCGGTAAAAGAAGTTGTGCTGCCCGGCAAAGATCTTGCGGATGGGATACGCAATGTTATCGGCCTCCAGGGCGCCAGTAGCTACCTGGTACAGCAGGGGCTGGAAGTTGTGGTAATTATTACGGTCAATGACCACTACCTGCACCGGAGCATCAGCCAGCTCTTTGGCGAGCCGTAGCCCACTAAAGCCGCAGCCCACAATCACGATGCGAGGTTGAGAAGTAACGGGAAGATTGGTATCCATAACAGGAAAGCGCTGGCCGCACTGGCGCGGCGTGCTGTGGCAACAGTGCCATAATCCTGTACCGTAAAAAGCGGGCGTAGGTTGTGGTTGAGCTTCTTGCTTTTAGGTGGATAATGTAATTACGATCAGGGCCAAGCATACTGAGTATAGCGATGTTAAGCCGCTTTACCCTTTTCAAAAGTTGCAATTAGCAAAAGGCCCTTACCTCCTGAGCAGAGATAAGGGCCTTATAATTCTTCTGGGTTAGTACCTGCGTACTGCAGCAGTGGCCTAGGCCTAGTAGTCTACGCCTTCCTTCTTTTTGAATTCGCCACTCTTTACCTGGTTGATCAGCTGCAGCCAGCTGAAGGGGTTCAGGAGCGGGTTGTTGGTGTAGGGTGTGGGGGCCGTGCCCATGCGCCGCGACTGGTCGTACTGCTGGTTCTGCATGGTCTGGCGGTAGTTGCCGGTGCTGGTTACGGGTAGGTTGTTAAACATGCGGCGCATCACCTGCTCGCTTAGGTTTTCGGCGGCACTGGAGCCACGCTCTTTGGGCAAGTTCAGCGCCAGGAATGCCTGCTTAAACTCTTTTTCGGTGGCATACGGGAAGATTCTGACTTCCGGCAGCACCGTGGCATCCTCGCGCAGTGACACGATAACGGAGTAGCTCTGGCGTGGATAATCCTCCGGGATGATTACATACTGGTTGCGGTAGCCGAGACTCCGAATCACAATACTGTCGCCGGCCAGTACTGGTATGGAGAAGTAGCCGTAGGAATTACTGGCAGTGCCACGGCCAGCTTTGGGCACGAAGATGGCCGCGCCCGGCACGCCCAGCAGGGAGTCGCCGGTGGCCACAATGCCGGTGAATTGCACCACGCGGCGCTGGCCCTGAGCCTGGGCACTGCTGGGTGCCATGAACAGGCCTAGCGCCAGAAAGACCAGCAGAAACAGCGCTGGTAGAGAAAAGAAACGAAATCGAACCACAGCAGACATACAGGGCGTTACAGATTACAAGTATACGGCTCTTTTGGGGGCCTCTGGTCGGTTTGGTGTAAATTCGAGCCGACTCTCGCCGGTCCTTCCTCCTGCCCTTCCCAGCTAAAGATGCGCCTGAAACACTTTACCGTTGCATTTGGTCAGCAACTATTCAAAGCCTTCGGCGACGATAGCCGGGTGCGCATCCTGCATTTGCTCTGGCGCAATCAAGAAATGTGCATCTCTGACCTCGAGCAGGTGTTGGACTTCACCCAAACGAAAACATCTCGGCAATTATCTTACCTGAAAAATGCAGGCTTGGTGAATTTTCGGCGGCTCGATAATTGGGTGTTCTACTTCATTAAGGATGAAGCCCAAGACTTCGTTCACCAACTACTCGGGTACATGGAGCGCGACCCCCAGTTAGTGCACGACCAGAAGATCTACCAAACCCTCTGGTCGAATCGGGAGCTGGCCGCGTATAAGCTGCAAAATCGGCGCTGGACCGGGCTTCCCACGGAGCGCTAGGCCACTGCCTCCCTTACTTTCCATTAGTTTTTCCTCCCGTGAAATCAGCTGCTGCCGTTACCCGCGTCTTTGTTTGTACTGCCCAAAAAGATGATGTGGGAAAAGATGTGGCAAAGGCTTTTAAGATAGAGCTCAAGAAGCAGGGCCTGAAGAAACTACTCACCGGCGGTTCCGGCAGCAAGGTGCGGGTACAAACCTGCAACTGCCTCGACCTGTGCAAGCATTGCAAGAAAGGCCCCGGCGCCGCCGTTGCCATCTACCCCGATAACGTGTACTACGGCGATGTAAAGCCCAAAGACGCTGCCGACATCGTGCGGGAACACTTAGGCGACGGCCATGTTCTTAAACGACTGTTACTTGAATAAGCAACCGTTAAGATTAGCAGGCCAATTACTTGCGCGTCCTGACGCTACCAGAACACCATTCCCAAACACTGTCATGCAGAGTTGGCCGAGACATCTCGTGTGCCAGCGTTGTAGCTCTGGGGCTTTTGATAATTTTTAGCGTGAAGCCTCTATTGCCCTCGCCATGATGCTCTTGTAGCCTTATCACCCTATAAACTCACCACCTGACACCTTGAAATACCGTCACCTTTTCTTCGACCTCGATCATACGCTTTGGGACTTTGAAACCAATGCCGATGAAACGCTGCGCTACCTATTTGAGCACCATGATTTAAGCCGTTACGGCACCTTCACGGTCGATGAGTTTATCCGCGTGTACTCCGATATTAACCACGGTTTGTGGCGTTTGTACCAGAGCAATAAAATCACCCAGCAGCAACTCCGCGCCAGCCGGTTCCCGCGCACGTTTGTAAAGCTAGGCCTCTCGGAAAGCGATTCGCCGGCTAACATTTCAGAGCAGTTTACCAATGTCCTCCCCCTAAAGTCGGCGGTATTCCCTTATACCCATGAAGTACTGGATTACTTGCGCGATAAAGGGTACGTGTTACACCTTATCACCAATGGCTTTAAAGATATTCAGCACGTGAAGTTGAAATCTTCAAACCTGACCCACTATTTCCAGGAAATCATCACCTCCGAGTGCTGCGGCCATCTCAAGCCTGATACCCGCATTTTTCAGCATGCTCTGGAGCGCACCGGTGCCACCGCTTCTGAAAGCCTAATGATTGGCGACAACCTGGAGTGCGACGTGCTAGGTGCCTACAATGCCGGCCTCGACCAAGTGTACTTCAACCCCGAAAAGCGCCGCCACGCCATCCAGACCACCTACGAAATAGCGTGCTTGAGTGAGCTGAAGGAAATTCTCTAGGCCACTTATTCTAGCGCCACTACCGTTTGCACGGCGCCAGCATATTCAATTAGCTCGGGAGTCAGCCGGAAGCTACGCCCACCTATAACTTTGCCGTAGAGCTCCATTTCCACGGGCTGGCTGGTTCCCCAGCTGCCATTGCTGGCCTCCTCGCCTACTTTTTCTTCCACTTGCAGCACGGCACCTCGCTTCTGGCCTAGCCCAGCACACAACTTATCTGCTGCTTTTAGGGAATTACGCATCGCAATCAGAGTAGCTTCCCGGTGTAGGCTGTCGGCTTGGGTATGGGAATAGCTCAAGTGCCGGATGCTGCTGATGCGGGTCTGTAGCAAAGCCTCCATAAACGGCTCCAAACGCTTCAGGTCAGCCAGCCTTACTGTTAATGACTGAGTGGCCTGGAAGCCCGTGAATATCTCTTTATTGTTGCGGTAGTTGTAGGCTTTGTTGGTTGATACCGTGCTAGTGCGCAGATCTTGTTCCGTTTTGACGAATGGCTTTACTACGCCGTTCACCTGCGTAATAACGGCCTGTACCTCTGCCGCGGCTTCCTTCAGTTTAGGCTTGGTAAATGATACTTCCACGGTGATTTCTGCCTCATCAGGATACGCCGACACCTTTCCGTAGCCAACCACCGTGACTTGCCGGGGTGGAGCCGTAGTAGATGTGGTAGGTGTGCAGCCAACTAGCAGCACCGATAGGCAACCTAAGATAGTACGCATAATAAATACAGTAGAGGTACTGGTTGAGCTAGATAGAAGACAAGTATAGAGCTTCGGACGTTAACCGACGCAACCTGGCTACCTTTGCCCCCATGATAAAGTTGATTGGCTTTTCGGGGCGGCGCGGCAGCGGCAAAGACACCATAGCTCGTTTGATCCAACAGCTGCAGCCAGAGCGCCGCTGGCACATTCGCTCCGTAGGGGAGCCCATCAAAGCGGTATGCGCGGCATTGGCCGGTGAAGGCACAGCGCCCTACTTCTCCCAGCAGGGTAAAAAGGAGGTGTTGCCCGCTTTCGGCCGGACGCGCGGCGAAATGCTCCAGCAGGTAGGCCTAGCGCTGCGCCACTGGGAGCCTGATATTTGGGTACAAGCCTTTTTCTCTCAGCTGCCCGCTGAGCAGTTCACCATAATCCCTGATGTACGCTTCCCTAACGAAGCCGACCTTATCCGCAGCCGCGGCGGCCTGATGTTTCGAGTGGAAGGCGACCCACTTCACCAACGCGGCGACGGCACCCGCGACGATGAGCACCCCAGCGAAACAGCCCTCGATCAGTACCACCACTTTACTGCCACGCTATACAACAATGGATCCTTCAAGGACCTGGAACGGCAAGTACAGGAGTTGCTAAAAAGCTTATAAAACAATTATGCGGCGCATCTCCACGAAAATGTGGACCAGGATAAAGATGCTACAGCAGCCTGTTGCAAAGAGCCTAGCAGGTGATAACCCCGAATGTGATGGTGGCTATCAACCCAGCTAGCAGCCCTGCCATTACCTATAGCTTACATCCTCATTTATTCCATTCTCGATAATGGGTTTGGTGCTACTAGGGCAACGGAAGAAGACCCCCTATGGCGCTGAGGATCTGCCAATTATTTACCAAATAAGACAGTCTGCTACTTCCAAGCAGGAGTTGTGTTCCCTGCTCTCAAAGCTAGATGTCAATTCTCAGCTATTATACACTTTATGCAGGAGTAGAGATATACTAGCCGCAGCAGCACTAGCGTTGTGCTGACAGATGGGCCGAGCCGAGCAGTATTGGCTAGGCCACCTTTTGTTATTGGTAATTTCTGCATGCTCAAACGCAGCTAGTTTTCTCCTTTTGTGCGCAGTAGGCTGGTCAGTTTTCTTGACTGCTGCTGCCACCTTCCTGCCCTTCCCGACGCCGCGGCTACACGTCGTTGCCTGCTGCCGTCCGCGTTTTCGCGTGCCCCTTATTTCCTCTGCGTTTAGCTAATTGGCTCCTGCTCCTGATTCTTGGTAGCAGGTGGCCTAGCTGTAGTATCTGCGTTCTTCAACCTCCCATGAAGTTCCTGCCACTTCTCGTACTCTCTCTTTTCTCAACCCTCTC
Source organism: Hymenobacter wooponensis (assembly GCF_004745865.1). GTDB lineage: Bacteria > Bacteroidota > Bacteroidia > Cytophagales > Hymenobacteraceae > Hymenobacter > Hymenobacter wooponensis. The sequence goes on from NZ_SRKZ01000001.1 coordinate 1,373,226, forward strand.
ACAAGCCTCGGCCCCCGCTCCTACTGCCACCAGAGCCACTTGGACCGACGTACGCACTACGCCCACGTTGCTGCAACAGCTGAATAGCTACCGGCGGCAAGCTGGGCTGCCCCCTCTAGTGCTGAGCGAAACCGCGTGCCGGGCTGCCCGGCTGCAGGCCGCCTACAACCTCACGCATCATACGCACGGCCATTACCACCCGCAGTACGCTACCCCACGGGAGCGGCTACTAGCTGTTGGGCACCGCTTCGAAAAGGCATCCGGCTATGTGAGCTACGGCTTCGAAAATTGCGTCCGGTTTCGGGGGATGCGCGCCAAAGATCTGCGCAGCATCGAAGATCAAATCCTGCGGGCGTACCAGCATTCGCCCAAGCACAATGCTGCCCTGCTCGACCCCAACCCCACGAAAGTGGGCATTGCGACGCTTTACGACGGCGACGAGCTGCAAAACTCTATTGTCTTCTGCATCTAGCTTGCTGAGTAGCTGACCGTTGCCGGCCTTAACTGAGCTTAAGCCCCTCTTGCACGAAGTGGCGATGAATACCGGCCAGAATCTCACTTTTCAGGACCTGCTCTTGCCGGATATTGTTGATCCAAAACAGCACCTTCAACTCATACACCTGCCCGTTTACGTTGCTAAGCAGAATTTCAGGAGCCACCTTGTGGAGGGTGTTGGGGTTGGCCTGAATTTCTTCCGTAATAATCTTGCGGGCACGGTCTAGGTCGGAGTCGGGGGCTAGCTTGAGGCCTAGCTCCACGCGAATGTGGTTGTTGGTTAAGGTCCAGTTGATGACGTGGCCGGAAAGCAGGTCGCCATTGGGCACAATAATCTCGGATCCCGATTGCGAAATCAGCTTGCTAGCCCGAATGCCGATGTCCTTCACCCGGCCTGTTTTGCCCGTCACCTCAATGAAATCGCCGACCTGAAAAGGACGTTCGAAAATCAGGATTATACCCGATACCAGGTTGTTAATGATGTTTTGCAGGCCTAGGCCTACGCCCACGCCCAAGGCCCCTACCACAATGGTAATCTTATCGAGGGGCAAGCCAGAAGCCATAACAGCCAGTATAAAACCAACGGCCAGGAGCACCAAGCGAATGGCAACAAGCCACGAGCCTTTCCGATCGGGGTCGGTATTAAACTCATCATCGGTTTCGCCGAAGAAGTGGCCTACGTAGCGCTGCAGTAGCACCGAGGCGTATATTATGGCGAAGAAAAGGACGATGTTGGCGATGCTAAACGTCATGCTGCCCAAATGGTGAGGAGTGGTTAATACCAGCTCCAGAAAATGGTATAGCGGACGGAAGATGTTGAGGTTGGCGGTGAACGTCATCAGCCAAAGCCCCACTACGGCTACCGATAGCACGGTGCGCAAGCCCTGTTCAATTTTCTTGAAGTTAAAGCGGGTGGCCAACCCTCCGGCTAGGCGGCTGCGCTGCATCTGCAGGTGAAAGCCCTCCGTAAGCAGCCGCACGCAAGCCGACAGAGAAATAATTTGGGTAAGACCCAAAATACCACTGCTACTCAGCACCTTGGCTAAGCTCAGTCGGCCGGTTAGGTTGCACAGCGCTGCCAGCAAATTGAGCACTACAAATAGCCAAATCACGGGCGGCACAAATACTGCCAGCTTAGGCCCTCGGCGCAGCTCCCGCTGCAGGCCCAGCCCCACGGCTATGGCTGCTGAGTTCAGCAATAGCATAGCCCAGCGCATACCGGGCCCAGGCTCGTTAGCCGCGTAGGTAAACGTCAGCCCCAAGAACAGGCCTACAATAGCCAGCCAGTACCAAAACTGACGCCGGGGCCAACTGCGCCATAACAAGAAGCTCATGGCCACTACCAACAGCAGCTCCAACAAATCGGTGTAGGCCGCGGGCGGGTTGAGGTCAAAGAACGGAGCTATGCTGAATACTACCACCAGCGTGCCCACAACAGGCACTGGCCGCAGGTAGCGGAAGGGTTGCTGGTCGGGTTCGGGGCTTAGCGGGTGTGCGTTTACCTGCCGGAAGTTCCGTAGCACCCAGAGGAAGAACACCACCCCAATAATGCCCATCCAAGCCCCAAAATGCCAGTTTTGCACGAAGTAATAGCGCAGCAAGCGGCGCTGGCTGGAGTATGACTCACGCACTAGTTGCCCAGCAGCAGCTTGCTGGGTAGCGTCGGCAGCGGTGGCACGCCAGAGGGGCGGGTTGCCCGGCTCCAGGGTACGGCGCGTAAAGCGGCGCGACTGTTCCCGGACTTCATCTTGCAACTCGAGGGCCTGAATGTAGCAGTCAGATACCCGGGTTTGCAGTTGCGTTACCAAGCGTTGGGTCTGAGTCAGGAGCCGACTGGCCCGCTGCTGCTTGCGCTGTAGCCGCTCGGTGGAGCGGCCGAGGGCAGTAGTTGTGTCTGGCTGATCGGGAATGGCGTGTTGCGCCAGAGAATCTAGCTGCACTTGCATGCGCGTGAGGCGCTTGCTCTGGGCTGCTAGGTCGGTGCGCCAGCCACCCAATTGCTCCTGCATATCGGCCAGCAGCACGTCAAACATGCGCACCTGCTTCAGATTGATGACGCTGCTATACTGGGTTAGGTTCTGGTGAATGGTCTTCAGATTACCCTCCACCACGGGTAAGTCCGTGGTTATTTCCTCCGTGTCGGCGCCACGCCGTACGGCGCCACTAATACGCCCCAGCACTACGTAGGCCTGTTCAACCCGCTGGGCAGTGTCTTCTTCCCGCTCAGGAACTGCTACTGGTGCTACCACTACTTGGCTGGTGCTATCCTGCCCACGGGCGCCCCCAGCAAAAAGGCCAATGAGTATCAGGCACACCAAGCCTCCCTTTTTAGTTACCCGCTTGCTCACGAAGCTGAGTAATGAGCTATGATAGAAAAGACAAGAGGCGGTTTCAGAAGAAATCAAAAAGGGCATAGAGCAAGCAGTAACTGGGTTCCGGGGCTAGTGGCCTACAACCAAAGCACACTACACAACCACGGGTCCATTTAGCCCGGCAATATCGGCACTGCTCATTTCAGGATCAATTTGATGCCTCCGCCGAACAGCCTAGCGCTTTACGATAGGCTGTAGCGAACTACACCAACTGTTATCAATAGGCGGTCATGGCCTACACTGCCTCAGCCGCTTCCAGCAAGCCTCAGAACTCATCTTTAGACGGCCGGCCCTGGCTGTGGTTTAAACGAAGGGGTACCTCCCGTGACAAGCCTAGGCCACCCGTCCACGTATTCTAGCTGGTCCAGCAGCATCACGCGGCGCGAGTATCCTTGTTCAGCATCAATAGCATCGAACTTGGGCTGCTGCGGGTCGATGGCGTGGTAGGCCAGCCAGTCCTGACCAGCCGCATCCCTGATTACGCAATTGTGGCCGGGAGCCAGCCAGTGGTCGTTGCTTTCGAGCAGCATCCGATACGGGTCGTCGGTGGCTTCTGCTAAGGTTTCGAAGGGCCCCGTAGCGGAGCGCGACCGAGCCACCAGCACGCCGTAGTGAGCATCGTCGCCGCAGCAATTGTTACCGGAGTAAAACAGGTAGTACCAATCATCGCGCAGCACTACCCAGCTTCCTTCCACCAGTTGATCGTAACGCTTGGGGTCACCGGCGCCGGCCGGGTGAATCAGCTTACGCGTTTTGCTGCCCGGCCGAAACGATACTCGATCATCGGCCAACTCCCGCACCATTAGCGGGCCAAAGCCAGATCCCCAATACAAGAGTTTTTTCCCGGTGGCGGGGTCATCGAAGGCCATGGGGTCGATGTTTACGAACCCTGGACCGCACTGCAGCGGCTCCCCGATATCTGTAAACGGGCCTGCCGGAGAATCTGCCACGGCCACGGCTAGGCACAAGCCACGCTTGGTGTTGTGCTTGGCTGAGTAATAGAGATAATATCGGCCGCCATGCTCACTCACGTGGGGGGCCCAAATCTTTTGGGTCTTACTGGCCCAGATTGGCTTTTCCGGTAGGCCTTCGCCCAGGTAGTCCCAGTGCAATAAATCCGTGGAGCGGGCTATCTGCAGATTGATGATGATGCCTTCCCGCTTGGTTTGGGTGCCATAGGCATAATAAAAGCCATCCTCTGCTCGAATAATGGTGGGGTCCGGAAAGTCGTCGTTCCAGATAGGGTTGGTATAGGTGGTGCTGGTTGAAGTAGCCATAGGATTTAGGAAGGCATGCTAACGGATGAGTCAGTATTTACGGGCATCTCTCCTACATGATGCTTTACGTCCTATCATTTGCTGTAGCTGGCTACCTTTGCCCCACCACCCCTTTCACCGTTTTACCAGCAACTTTTAACTCCGCCTTCCTATGGCCACCGGATTTTTTAACGTCCCCACCCCCATCAATGAGCCGGTAAAAGGCTACGCTCCTGGCTCTCCCGAGCGCATTGAGCTGATCAAGACGCTGAAGGAGCTGAAGCAACTTGAGCGCGACATCCCGATGTATATCGGTGGTCAGCAGGTACGCACCGGCAACACCCAGCGTATTTCTCCACCCCACGACCACCAGCACACGCTAGGCCACTTCCACGAGGGTGACGCTTCGCACGTGCATCAGGCCATTGAGGCCGCTCTGGCCGCCCGCACCCAGTGGGCTGAACTGCCCTGGGAGCACCGTGCTTCCATCTTCCTGAAGGCAGCCGATCTGCTGGCTGGCCCCTACCGCGCCCGCATGAACGCGGCCACTATGCTGGGGCAGAGCAAGAATGCTTTCCAAGCCGAAATCGACGCCGCTTGTGAGCTCATCGACTTTTTCCGCTTCAATGCCTACTTCATGCAAGAAATCTACCGGCAGCAGCCCGAGTCGATGCCCGGCATGTGGAACCGCTTGGAGCAGCGCCCTTTGGAGGGCTTCGTGTTTGCCCTCACGCCCTTCAACTTCACCTCTATTGCCGGCAACCTGCCTACTTCGGTAGCCATGATGGGCAACACGGTGGTGTGGAAGCCCGCCTATACCCAGATCTACTCGGCCCAGGTGTTGATGGAGCTATTCCAGGAAGCTGGCGTGCCCGACGGTGTTATCAACCTCATTTATGTAGATGGCCCCGTAGCCGGCGACATCATCTTCTCGCACCCCGACTTCGCGGGTATTCACTTCACTGGCTCCACCGGCGTGTTCCAGAACATCTGGAAGACCATTGGCCAGAATATTCACCAGTATCGCAGCTACCCGCGCATCGTGGGCGAAACTGGCGGTAAGGACTTTATCTTGGCCCACCACTCGGCGCATCCCCGCCAGGTGGCTACGGCCATCACCCGCGGCGCCTTTGAGTTCCAAGGCCAAAAGTGCTCGGCGGCTAGCCGCGCCTACATCCCGAGCAACATCTGGGACGAAGTGAAAGGCTATCTGCAAGCCGACTTGAAGTCCATCAAGATGGGCGACGTGGAAGACTTCTCGAACTTCGTTAACGCCGTTATCAGCGAGGTTTCCTTCGATAAGCTAGCTCGGTACATTGATGCCGCCAAAGCGGACGAAGGTGTGGAAATCATTGCGGGCGGTGGCCACGATAAATCGAAAGGCTACTTCATTGAGCCCACGATCATCGTGACCAAAGACCCCAAGTACGTGACGATGTGCGACGAGCTGTTCGGTCCCGTTATCACGCTGTACGTCTATGATTCGCAGGAATTCGAGAAGATTCTGGACGTGGTAGATGGCACTTCGCCCTATGCCCTCACCGGCGCCATCTTCTCCCAAGACCGGTATGCTATTGACCTGGCCTCGAAGAAGCTGGTGCACGCGGCCGGCAACTTCTACATCAACGATAAGCCCACCGGCGCCGTGGTAGGCCAACAGCCCTTCGGTGGCGCCCGCGCCTCTGGCACCAACGACAAGGCCGGCTCCATGCTGAACCTGCTCCGTTGGGTGTCGCCGCGCGCTATCAAAGAAACCTTCGTGCCACCAGTTGATTACCGCTACCCCTTTATGGGCGTAGAAACCGGCGAAAACCTGAACGCCACCGGCCAAGGCGGTTTCTAGGCCACTCTCTAGTTAAAGCAAAATGCCACTCCAGGAAACTGGAGTGGTATTTTGCTTTTAACGTCACTTGATATCCTCCTTCGTTGTATAAAGCTGAGGCGGTTGCTACCTAGGCCCATACGGTTAATACTCATCCTCTATTTAGCGGGCACGCCATTCAGCCAGCAATTGAGGTAGGCGGTTCGTGCCCTCGGCAAAATACTCTAGCGCCGCCTCCGGGGTAGGGAAATAGTGGGACTCAAAGTGAATAGCAGGCTGTACTAAATCATGCAGCGCATCTACCACCAATTGATTATGTACCTGGCTGCCGTCGATAGTTAACACTAGGTGCCGAAGCGGGAGCTGTACAATACCAGGCATCCAGTGCGTACCTAACCACAGCTCATCGTCAATGGAAATATTAGGAACGGTGTTCATATCGAGCAGCAGCACCTGCACCCGTAAAGTTTGAGCTAGCAGTAGTAGCTGGGTTGCACTATGCTGTAGGGTATGGGTATCGCCGGCCGAAATCCACTCCAGGCGTAGCAGGCCTAGAAGCTCGTCGTATTGCAGGCAAAAATCGGGGATACTCTTAATTAGCACGGAAATACTAGATGTTGGTGCTGATCAGCTCAAGAGCAGACAGCTGCTACTAGGCCACCAGACGGCTGTGCACGGCAGCTTCTGGCATTGCAGCGAAAGCAGCAGATAATTTCATGAAGAAACAACCAGCACTAGCTGAACCGCACGTTGGGCTAGTTAAATCACTGTCTCACGCATGGTAAGAATCTTCAGTTTATATCTCTAGAGCCGTGCCTTGTTTATTTCCTACCGAAACAAGGCTTGCTTTACACCATCCTCCTTCTAGCCTCGCCCTTCTAAAGAGGAGAATACACTATCACCTGAGTAGTTCGGACATCAGGTGATTGCAAGCTTAAAGCCGACTACTGTGACCTTTCTCCTACTGCCGTGTTTCACCTTTGTTCCCCGCGCTTTTCGCGTTACCTTTGCCTTCCATGCCGTTGCTGAACGGCCCTTACCTGTCGACGCCTATGCTTCTCGCAGTTCCAACTAATTACCAGCCTTCTGATTTTCTGCCGATTATCGTGCAGTTTGTACTGGCTATTGCCTTCGTAGCTTTCGCCATGGTGGTATCACACCTTGTAGGCCCGCGCCGCAAGAGTGTGGTGAAGGATGAAGCCTTTGAGTGTGGTATCGAATCGGTGGGCAATGCCCGCACCCCGATTTCGGTGAAGTACTTCCTCACGGCCATCCTGTTCGTGCTCTTCGATGTGGAAGTAATCTTCATGTATCCTTGGGCGGTGAACTTCCGCGCCCTAGGCCAGACCGGCTTCATTGAGATGATTGTGTTCCTGGCCCTGCTAATGGCCGGCTTCACCTATGTCATCAAAAAAGGGGTACTACGCTGGAACGAAGCCTAATACGGGCAAACTTTTAACTTCCGGCTGATGTTCAAAAAGTGGAGTTTTCCACTTTCGTAACTGACCTTCTCTCATGGATAATAGAGTTCCTGATATCAAAATGGTGGATGCACCAGATGGCCTAGAAGGCGCTGGTTTCTTCGCTACGTCGCTGGAGAAAGTAGTGGGTATTGCCCGCGCTAACTCGCTCTGGCCCCTGCCCTTCGCTACTTCGTGCTGCGGTATTGAGTTCATGGCCACCATGGGCTCACACTACGATATCTCCCGCTTCGGCTCGGAGCGCCCTAGCTTCTCTCCTCGTCAGGCCGACCTGTTGATGGTGATGGGCACTATTGCTAAGAAGATGGCGCCCATCGTGAAGCAGGTGTACGAGCAGATGGCTGAGCCCCGTTGGGTGCTGGCTATGGGTGCCTGTGCTTCTTCGGGTGGTATTTTCGATACCTACTCCGTGCTGCAGGGCATCGACCGCATCATCCCGGTTGACGTGTATGTGCCCGGTTGCCCGCCCCGCCCCGAGCAGGTGCTAGACGGCCTGATGCGCGTGCAGGACTTGGCTAAAAACGAATCACTCCGTCGCCGCAACTCGCCCGAATACCAGGCATTGCTGGCCTCTTATAACATCAAGTAAGGAGCCTTTCGTCAGGAGCTGGAAGGCCGAAACCTTTCTCGCACCTTCCGGCTCCTGCCTACATTCTCCTAGCTTCTTCACACAAGAATGGCTGAACAGAACGAAGAATCCCCGGCCGCTCAGGAAACCGCGGCTGCTCTCGACCCGGCAGCGCAGAAAAACGCGCAATTGCTCGATCTGCTGCACCGCCTGTTCGGAGCTGACACCTTCACTGATGTGGAGGAGCCCTATGGCCTCCTGACCGTCACCACTACGCGGGAACGTATCCACGATATCATCAGTGGCCTACAGCAGGACCAGGAGCTTCAGCTGAACTTCCTGACCACCATGTGCGGCATCCATTACCCCGAGAACGAGGGCAAGGAGCTGGGCATGATTTATCACCTGCACAGCCTGATCAACAACATTCGGCTGCGCATTAAGATCTTCTTCCCGATTGCCGACCCGGTAGTGCCCACGATGACCGACCTCTACTCCACCGCCAACTGGATGGAGCGGGAGGCTTTCGACTTCTACGGTATTATCTTCTCGGGTCACCCCAACCTCATCCGCATCCTGAATGTGGAGGATATGGACTACCACCCCATGCGCCGTGAATACGCGTTGGAGGATGGCACTCGCGAAGACAAAACCGACCTTTTCTTCGGCCGCTAGGCCCCTGATTCCTTATCATGGCAGTAAACGACACGCTGGAAGGCACCCATAAAATCATCGAAGAAGCCCGGGCGCAGCAATCCAAGCTCAACCCACTGGCTCCTACGGTAAACGACTTCAACCAGGAGCTCACGACCCTTAACCTGGGCCCGACGCACCCGGCCACGCACGGCATTTTCCAGAACATCCTGCAAATGGATGGCGAGCGGATTGTGTCGGGCGTTCCTACCATAGGCTACATCCACCGGGCTTTTGAGAAAATTGCCGAACGCCGGCCGTTCTATCAAATCACGCCTCTCACCGACCGGATGAACTACTGTTCGTCGCCCATCAACAACATGGGCTGGCACATGACGGTAGAGAAGCTGCTCGGCGTGACCGTTCCGAAGCGCGCGCAGTACATGCGTGTGATTCTGATGGAGCTGGCTCGTATCACCGACCACCTCATCTGCAACGGCATTCTGGGGGTAGATACTGGCGCCTTCACCGGCTTCCTCTACCTCATGGAGGAGCGTGAAAAGGTGTACGAAATCTACGAAGAAGTGAGCGGCGCCCGCCTCACGACCAACATGGGCCGGGTAGGCGGTATGGAGCGCGACTTTTCCGACGTGGCCATTCAGAAGCTGCGTAAGTGGCTGAAGGAATTCCCGGCTGTAATGGCGGAGTTCGAGAAGATGTTCAACCGCAACCGCATCTTCATGGACCGCGTGGTCGATGTGGGTGGTATTTCGGCTGAGCGTGCTCTGAACTACGGCTTCACGGGCCCGAACTTGCGTGCTGCTGGCGTCGACTACGACGTGCGGGTGATGAACCCCTACTCCAGCTACCAAGACTTCGAGTTTGAAATTCCGGTAGGTACCAAGGGCGACACCTATGACCGCTTCATGGTGCGCAACGAGGAAATTTGGCAGAGCCTGCGCATCATCAATCAGGCGCTGGAAAACCTGCCCGAAGGCCCTTACCACGCCGATGCTCCGCATTACTACCTGCCGCCCAAGCAGGCGGTGTACAAGAACATGGAGGCCCTGATTTACCACTTCAAGATCATCATGGGTGAGATTGAAGCGCCCGTGGGTGAAGTGTACCACTCCGTAGAAGGTGGCAACGGTGAGCTAGGATTCTACCTGATTTCTGACGGAGGCCGCACGCCATACCGCCTGCACTTCCGCCGCCCCTGCTTTATCTACTACCAGGCCTACACCGAAATGGTAACTGGTCAAACGCTCTCCGACGCCATCGTGACGCTGTCGTCGATGAACGTTATCGCCGGCGAGCTGGACGCGTAGTTTTTTGCTGAATTTGACTTTTATGGAGACGACTGCCGTCAAGCCGCAATTTTCTGAAGCCGCGCAGGCTGAAATTAAGCGTCTGCTCACCCACTACCCCGACGAGCGTCGGAAATCAGCTCTGCTGCCGGTGCTGCACATTGCCCAGGCCGAGTTTGGTGGCTGGGTAAGCCCCGAAGTACAGGACCTGGTAGCTGAAACCCTCGGATTGAAGCCCATTGAGGTGTATGAGGTTTCTTCCTTCTACACCATGTTTAACCTGAAGCCGGTAGGCAAGCACGTGCTGGAAATCTGCCGCACGGGTCCTTGCATGCTGCGCGGCTCCGACGAGCTGACTGCCCATCTGGAGCGCATTACAGGTGCTAAAGTGGGTGGACCCGCTTCGGAAGATGGCCTTTTCACTTTGAAGGAAGTGGAATGCCTGGCGGCTTGCGGCTTCGCCCCCATCGTGCAGGTGCGTGAGAAGTACTACGAGCAGTTGGATACGCCGGAAGCGGTGGATGCCATGCTCACGGAGCTGCGCAACCAAGTGCACCGCCCCGCCCTGCCGTGGGAAGAAACTGGCCTACCAAACGCGCTGGCCAACAACTAACGTCTTTCAGCTCTGAACCTATGGGACGCAAACTGCTGACCGAACATATTAACGTTGAAGGCATCGACACATTTGAGGTATACCGCAAACACGGCGGTTACCGCTCGGTGGAGAAAGCCATCAAGACCATGACCCCCGACGAGGTGGTGGAAGAAGTGAAGAAGTCGGGCCTGCGGGGCCGCGGCGGCGCAGGCTTCCCCACCGGTATGAAGTGGAGCTTCCTGGCGAAGCCCGAAGGTGTACCGCGTTACCTCGTGTGCAACGCCGACGAATCGGAGCCCGGTACCTTCAAGGACCGTCAGTTGATGTCGAAGCTGCCTCACCTGCTCATCGAGGGCATGATTACGAGCTCGTACGCGCTGGGCGCTAATACCTCGTACATCTACATCCGCGGCGAGTTGTTGTACGTGCTGCGCATCCTGGAAAAAGCAATTGCAGAGGCCTACGCCGCTGGCTTCCTTGGTAAGAACATTCTGGGCTCGGGCTACGACCTCGACCTGCACGTGCACCCCGGTGGGGGAGCTTACATCTGCGGTGAGGAAACTGCCCTGCTGGAGTCTCTGGAAGGCAAGCGTGGTAACCCACGCAACAAGCCTCCATTCCCGGCTGTGCAGGGCCTCTACGCCCGCCCCACGGTAGTAAACAACGTGGAGTCGATTGCGGCGGTGCCGGTAATTGTGAATGAAGGCGGCGACGAGTACGCCAAGATTGGTATTGGCCGGAGCACGGGCACCAAGCTGATTTCCGCCTGCGGCCACCTTAACAAGCCTGGCATCTACGAAATCGAGCTAGGCCTGCCCGTTGAAGAGTTCATCTACTCTGATGAGTACTGCGGTGGCATTTGGAAAGGCCGGAACCTAAAGGCTGTTGTGGCTGGTGGCTCCTCCGTTCCGATTCTACCCACTGAACTGATTTTAAAGACTGCTGCCGGTGAAAACCGCCTCATGACTTATGAGTCGCTTTCTGATGGTGGTTTCGTGACGGGTACTATGTTGGGCTCCGGTGGCTTCATTGCCATGGACGAGACCACCTGCATCGTGCGCAACACCTGGAACTTCTCCCGCTTCTACCACCACGAGTCGTGCGGGCAGTGCTCTCCCTGCCGTGAGGGCACGGGCTGGCTGGAGAAGGTATTGCACCGCCTCGAGCACGGCCACGGCCACATGGAAGACATCGACCTGCTGGTAAGCGTGGCGAAGCAAATTGAAGGCAACACGATTTGCCCACTGGGCGAAGCGGCTGCCTGGCCGGTTGCTGCTGCCGTGCGTCACTTCCGCGACGAGTTCGAGTGGCACGTAACCCACGCTAAGCAAGCTGCTCAGCCGGGGGCTGTGTATCCTGGCGCGGCAGTACTGGCTTAATTTCTAGTAATTGACTTTCTCTTCCTTTTCCGGAAGCTCTGAATAATGGCTAAAATAACCTTTGATGGCGTTGAGGTAGAAGTTCCGGACGGAACCACTATCCTGAATGCAGCCCGCCAGATTGGGGGCAGCATCGTTCCTCCGGCCATGTGCTACTACACGCCGCTGAAAGGATCGGGTGGTAAGTGCCGCGCCTGCCTCGTGCGCGTAGCCGCTGGCTCGGCCAAAGACCCACGCCCAATGCCCAAGCTGGTGGCTTCGTGCGTGACGCCCGTGCAGGATGGCATGGTTGTCGAGAATACGACTTCCGAGCAAGTACTGAACGTGCGCAAGGGCATCGTAGAAATGCTGCTCATCAACCACCCCCTGGATTGCCCCGTGTGCGACCAGGCTGGTGAGTGCGACCTGCAGAACTTTGCCTTCGAGCACGGCGTGTCCACGACTCGCTACCAGGAGGAGCGCCGCACCTTCGAAAAGATTGATATCGGGCCGCTGATTCAGTTGCACATGACGCGCTGCATCTTGTGCTACCGCTGCGTATACACTGCCGACCAGATTGCCAAAGGCGACCGGGTTCACGGCGTGTTAGGCCGCGGCGACGCTGCTGAAATCGGCACCTATATTGAGAACATCATCGATAATGACTTCTCCGGTAACGTGATTGACGTGTGTCCGGTAGGTGCTCTTACCGACAAGACGTTCCGCTTTAAGCAGCGGGTGTGGTTCACCAAGCCGGTAAATGCTCATCGCGACTGCCCCAAGTGCTCCGGCAACGTGGTGCTGTGGTACAAAGGCAAGGACGTATTGCGCGTAACCGCCCGTAAGGATGAGTACGGCGAGGTAAAAGAGTGGATTTGCAACGAGTGCCGCTTTGAGAAGAAGGAAACGGCGGATTGGACCATTGAAGGCCCAGCCCATATCGACCGCTCTTCGGTAATCTCGGCCAACCACTACGAGTTGCCTGTGCTGAACCAGTCGGTAGTGGCCGACTTACCCGAAAGCACGCAGCGCGAACTGGCTAAGAACCCTCCGCTTAAGCTCGGTTAAATAAACAAACGTTGTGCGGAGCTAAGCGAAACACAACGGACGCCTTTTAGCTATTAACCTTTCCAATGATTGAACTACCCGCACTAGGCTGGCAATCCATTGTCATCTTCGTTGTATTCGCAGTATCGCTGCTGATTGCGACCTATTGCACTTACGCTGAGCGCGTAATTGCGGCGTTCCTGCAGGACCGTGTAGGCCCCGACCGTGCGGGCCCATATGGCCTAGCGCAGCCCTTGGCCGACGCCGTGAAGATGTTCACCAAGGAAGAGTTCTTCCCCGGTGGCGCTAACAAAGCGCTGTTCGTATTCGGTCCTTGCCTAGCTATGATTACGGCGCTGATGTCCTCAGCCGTAATTCCGTTTGGTAACAACCTCACCTTCGGCAACAACGCTTTCTTCCTGCAAGGCATTGAAGTGAACATTGGTATGCTGTGGATTTTCGGCGTGGTTTCGCTAGGGGTGTACGGCGTTATGATTGGTGGCTGGGCCTCCAACAACAAGTTTTCCTTGTTGGGTGCCGTGCGGGCCGCTTCGCAGAACATTAGCTATGAACTGGCCATGGGCATGGCCCTGATTGCCGTGCTGATGATGTCGGGTACGCTTTCGTTGCGCGAAATCACGCTGCAGCAGTCGGTAGCCGGCGAGTGGCACTTCTGGAACATCGTGAAGCAACCGCTGGGCTTTATCATCTTCTGCGTGTGTGCTTTCGCTGAAACCAACCGTACTCCCTTCGACTTGCCTGAGTGCGAAACAGAGCTGGTGGGTGGTTACCACACCGAGTACTCTTCAATGAAGCTAGGCCTGTACCTGTTCGCTGAGTACGTGAACATCTTCGTGGTTTCGGCCGTGATGAGCGTGCTGTACTTCGGGGGCTTCAACTTCCCCTTCCAATATGAGCTGCGCGACTGGTTCGTGAACAGCCAGGGCTGGGAGTTAACTTCGGCTCAGAACCTAATTACCATTCTGGGTACCCTAGGCCTGTTCGCCAAGATCTTCGGCTTCATCTTCTTCTTCATGTGGATTCGCTGGACCCTCCCGCGCTTCCGCTATGACCAATTGATGCGTTTGGGCTGGACGATTCTGATTCCGCTGGCCGTTATCAATATTCTCATCACCGGCGGGCTCATCCTGTTCGGGGTGATTCAGTAACATCCACTACTTTGCCCGCATCTATAAGAGGCAGGCAAAAGGACTATCTATATGCAACTCACCAACCGAGCCAAGAAACTAGAGAAAAAGCCTATGACGCTGGCTGAGCGGGCTTACCTGCCGGCTATCTTCCAAGGGCTTTCTATCACGATGCGGCACTTCTTCATGAAGAAGGCCACCATTCGTTATCCCGAGGAGACGCGCCCATTTTCGCCCGTATTCCGCGGTTTGCACGTGCTCAAGCGTGACGAGCAGGGCCGGGAGCGTTGCACGGCCTGTGGCCTGTGCGCCGTAGCCTGCCCCGCCGAAGCCATTACTATGGTAGCTGGCGAGCGGAAGAAAGGCGAAGAAGGCCTCTACCGCGAGGAGAAGTATGCCATCAGCTACGAGGTAAACATGCTGCGCTGCATTTTCTGCGGCCTCTGCGAGGAAGCCTGCCCGAAAGCAGCAGTGTACCTGCAGCCCGATAAAATGGCACCCCCACGTTTTGAGCGCGACGAGTTTGTGTACGGCAAAGACCGCTTGGTTGAGCCAGTGTCGCCAGACCAGCGCTCCGTACGTGGCATTCAGTTGACGCCCGAGCAAGCTGATGCCTTGCGCAACAAGCTTGCGGCCCAACCGGCTTAATCATATACTGCCATTCCGAGCGAAGCGAGGAATCTGAGTTAGCCTCTAGGCCAGTCCCCAGATTCCTCGCTCTGCTCGGATGACAACATCAACTTCGTAGTATGTCTCCACTCTTCCTCTTTCTGTCGTTTGTGGCGCTGATCAGCGCGCTGGGTGTGGTATTCGCCAAGAACCCAGTGCACAGCGTGCTGTTCCTGATTCTGACGTTTTTCTCACTGTCGGGACACTATTTGTTGCTAAACGCGCAGTTCCTAGCGGCCGTGAACATCATCGTATATGCCGGGGCCATCATGGTGCTGTTCCTGTTTGTGATAATGTTCCTGAACCTGAACGTGGATACGGAGCCCCACAAGCCCGCTCTAGCCAAGATAGCCGCTGCCGTAGCTGGTGGCTCATTGCTGCTGATTATGGTGGCTGCTATGCGCGACGTGCACCCAGCAGGCTATGATGCTGCTACCTTCAATTCACAGATTGGTATGGTTGACCAGCTAGGCCTAGTGCTTTACCGTCAATACCTATTGCCCTTCGAACTGGCTTCTGTGCTGTTCTTAGTAGCTATGGTGGGTGCCGTAATGCTAGGCAAACGCGAAGTGGGAGAGCGACACTTCTAGTATACTACCTCCTTTAATCCAAAACCGGCCGCTGACAATTCAGCGGCCGGTTTTGTTTTTAAGTACTCTACAGAGCTTATTTAACCTCCTATATAACCATCTAATTGTCAATCGGTCAGCGAGACTCATTTTCCTAAAAAAATCTAATTTCTTCTTTTAATCTACTAGCGCTTTTCTCAGAATTATCTAATAAAATTGCTGTAACAGCTGAGTCTCAAAAGGAGATGATTCAGGCTGCTTACCTCACTCTTACAGCAAGTTGGTTCTGTGAAGAAATTGCTGGCCTTTCTACTAGGCCTATTGGCTTTCCCGGCATTAGCACAAACTGGAGTATCGAGCCCAGAGCTTGCTTCATGCGACGCTGTGGTTCAAAAGTTCATGGAGCGCTGGAAAATTCCGGGAGCTTCAGTAGCCATTGGCCGGCAAGGCAAGCTAGTCTATGCCCGGGGCTTCGGCCACGCCGACCTAGGCAACTCTCAGCTAATGGAGCCTTCCAACTTGCTACGAGTGGCTAGTGTTTCGAAGCCAGTAACATCTATTGCCATCATGAAATTGATGGAGGAAGGCAGATTGGAGCTTCAGCACAAAGCCTTTGGTCCCGAAGGCTACCTCAACGACGCCTACTATACCAGCGTCATTACCGACAAGCGCATCTACGACATCACGGTGCAGCAACTGTTGGAGCACTCTGCGGGCTGGAACCGAAATGCCGGAGTAGATGGCTTTGATGGCTCCGACCCAATTGATTTCCCCCTGCACGTAGCGCAGGTCATGCACGTGCCCAACCCCGTGGGAGACTCTACACTCGTGCGCTTTCTACTGAGTAAAGACCTTAACTTCAAACCTGGCTCCCGCTTCTCTTACTCTAATATTGGGTATTTGGTCTTAGGGAAGATTATCCAGAAAATTACTGGTCAGCATTACGAAGCTTGGGTGCGGCAAAACGTGCTAGAGCCCAGCGGCGTGCTGGAGGCCCATCTGGGCCACAATCTGCTTGCCGACAAGCTGGAGCGCGAGGCTGAGTACTTCTGCTCAACTACTAAGAAGTCGTGTTACGGTACGGGCAAGAAAGTACCGTATGCCTATGGAGGGGCAAACCTGGAGGCAATGAACGCCCACGGGGGCTGGCTGTTCACGGCCCGCGACTTGGTGCGCCTGCTCATGGCCGTAGATGGGTCCCCCACCCGGCCTGATATTCTGCTCCCCTCCACCCTCGATACCATGACGGCACCCTCGCAGGCTACTAAGCGCTATGCGAAAGGGTGGATGATAAACAAGCATAATGTGTGGTGGCATACGGGCTGCCTGAATGGCTCTACCAGCATATTAGCCCGCAACTCCGAAGGCTATACTTGGGCCATTTTGCTAAACTCCTGCCCTAATACGAATCGTTTCTGGAACGATGTGGAAGAGCTAGGTTGGGACTGCATTACGAGCACCAATAACTGGCCTACGCACGATCTATTCCCCCCGGAACAAAATGCCAGTTCCTTACGCTTAGTCAAGGCCACTGCTGGCACGGCTACCCTGGGTTGGCATAATGGCAATGGCACGCACCGGTTGGTAGTGATGCGCGAAGATCAGCCTGTTAATGCCTTCCCGAATGATGGCCATACATACGCCAGCGGCCAGATCTTTGGCCAGGGAGATGTGCTTGGCACAGGAAATTCCGTGGTATCGGCAGGCACAGATAGCACGGTGACTATAACTGGCCTACGGCCAGGCCATACGTACTACGCTCGCGTGGTGGAATACAAGTTGGGAAATGAAACCAGCCAGCAACCGGTGTATACGCTGGAGGGCAACCCCGTATTGCAATTTCGCACATCTTCTCCCCAGCCCCTCGTAAAGGCAAAGCGTAGCTCTAAGTCAGTAGCTAAAAACCGGGGTAAGGCGGTGAAGAAGCCCACCCCTACTCCTGTTAAGTCACCATCCACAGCACCCATCGATCAGGCAGTTCATCCTTCGCCGTCACCACTTTTTCACTTGCGCACCCTCTTGAACTGGCATAAAGGGTAACCTCTAGGCCACATACTTCACTAGCAGAATAAAAGAAGATGCGGAGTAAGTGATAACAAAAACGCCCACCTGTATGGTGGGCGTTTTTGCTTGTAGTGCTGTAACTAGACTAGCGGCTGAGATTCTTCGACTGGTTTGCGCCGCATCCAAGCCGGTCCGCAAGCGCCCTGCATCTTCTGCCGGAATTTCTCTTGCTCCTCAGGCGTGAGGCTGGCTATGCGAGCCTCCATCTTGTTGCGCCAGGCGCGGCGGTGACGGCTCCAGGCACCGGGCCGGCCGCCCCGAAAGCCTCCGAACAAAATGCGCGTGAGCACTAACAGGCCTAGCGTTTGGGGGAAGGTGATAAAAGGCCCGTGGAAGAGGTCAGGTACCAGCCAGTTCCATAGCGTCATGGTGAGGTAACCGGCGGCAGCCACAAACAGGGCCGCAAAGAGAATAAACTTGAGGCCACGTAGCAGCCAAAAAGAGCGGTTCATATGAGTGTGCAACTAAATGAGTGGGAGAGGTTGATGCTGAGAGGGCAATTCAAGAGGTTGAGAGGCAAGGCCCTGTTGGAAAGCAAGGCATTGGGCAATCAACTCGGCAGCATCAGTCGGTGAACAGTTCGGTGTAGAGGGTTTGCAGGCGCTTGCGCAGGTGCTGAACCGCGTAGTGCTTGCGCGAAATGAGGGTTTTGAGTGGAACGCCTGTTTCTTCTTCCATCTCGCGGAAAGTTTTTTCCTCCAGTTCGTGCCAGATAAATACTTCCCTTTGAGCGGCTGGCAATTCTGCCAACGCATCGGTAAGGGCCTCCATCAAGGTCTCACGCAGCAGACGATTCTCCGGAGCATCGTCGGGGGCGGGCAGGATGTCAGCCAGCAGCAGAGAGTTTTCATCGTCGCCTAGGCCAGTCGGCAGCAGTTCATCCTCCAGGGAAGTAGGCTTTTTCTTCCGGTAGAGGTCCGTGATTTTGTTGCGGGCCACCCGGAAAAGCCACGCCGCGGCCTGCTCCACCGGTTTCAGCATCCGGTAGCTTTCTACCAGTTCCGCGAAGACGTCCTGCAGCACATCTTCGGCTTCGGCCGGATCAGGAATGCGGCGGCGGATGAACTGCAGCAGCCGGCCGCGCTGCGCACGCACGGCCTCCTGAATCTGCTGGTCCTGATAGCCTGCCGTCATAGGGCGCGATGCGTCGAGCGCGAGAGTGAGAGGGTGCGTTTCCATTCTACAAAGGCAGACGGATAGGCCTCCAAATTACTTGATCTGCACTCAACATTTTATTTCATGCCCCGTAGCGGTGTGGCCTAGGTTGGGCTGGACAGAACTAGTTTGGCAGATTTCAGGCCGACTGTAGTTGGATGGCTCTATGAGGCAGCGCACCTTCCCCTATAGTAGCATATACAGCTAGTGGATTTTAAGGTGGCGTTTTCCAATTTTCAGGATACCTTTGCCAGCTAATTAACGAGTAGCTGAGCTTCCGCCTGCTGCTTTATTTCGCTGTCAGCCCCACCGCATGGACCAGAACATACCGCAGGTTATCCAAACGGTTCCTCTCCAATATTACGTCTTCTTCGCCACTGCCCTGTTTTCCATCGGCGTGGTAGGGGTTCTGACCCGACGTAATGCCATCATCATTTTTATGTGCGTGGAGCTGATGCTCAACGCCGTGAACGTGCTGCTGACGGCCTTCTCGGCCTACCGCGCCGACCCCAACGGGCAAATCTTCGTGTTTTTCATCATGGCAGTAGCCGCCGCTGAGGTGGCCGTGGGCTTGGCCATCATCGTGATGATCTACCGAAACCTCCAGAATACCGACGTCAATCTGCTAAACCGACTGAAGTTCTAACCTCTCCCCAACCCCTCCGGGAAAGAGGCCTAGGCTGCTCTGGCAACGTCCTGTAGGGCGTTGTGGTGATAGCTCAGGTCCTTCGCTCAGGTAGGGATTGTAAAGAGGTTCACGCAGAATCTTATGCAAGAACAAGTAACGCAAGTAATTCCTGCAGCCGGCGCGCCGTACTCTACCCTGCTGTACGTGCTGATTCCGCTGCTGCCTTTCCTGGGTTTCCTGGTGAACGGCCTGCTGAATAAGCGGCTTTCCGGCACGGTGGCCGGTATTATCGGTAGCGCCACGGTGCTGGGTTCGTTCCTGATTTCGGCGATGCTGTTTGCCAACTTCAGCTACCCCTACACCGTCACGCTGTTCGACTGGATTTCGGTCGGCACGATGCAGATTCCCTTCTCTTACCAGATCGACCAGCTCAGCCTGATTATGCTGCTGCTCGTAACGGGTGTTGGTTTCCTGATTCACGTGTACAGTATTGGCTACATGCACCACGATGAGAACGTGGGCAAGTTTTTCGCCTTCCTGAACCTCTTCGTGTTCTCGATGCTGGTGCTGGTACTGGGAGCCAACTTCGTGATTCTATTTATCGGCTGGGAAGGTGTGGGCCTTTGCTCCTACCTGCTTATTGGCTTCTGGAACAAGGAAACGCACAACAACAATGCCGCCAAGAAAGCCTTCATCATCAACCGCGTGGGTGACTTGGGCTTCCTGCTCGGTATCTTCCTGATTTATCTCGCCTTTGGCTCGGTACAATACGCTGAGGTATTCCAAAAAGCCTCGCTAGGCCAGTTCGGCACGTATGGTGTGGGCGT
Organism: Hymenobacter wooponensis; assembly: GCF_004745865.1. Taxonomy (GTDB): domain Bacteria; phylum Bacteroidota; class Bacteroidia; order Cytophagales; family Hymenobacteraceae; genus Hymenobacter; species Hymenobacter wooponensis. The sequence goes on from NZ_SRKZ01000001.1 coordinate 1,393,220, forward strand.
GGTGACGGTGATTACGCTGCTGCTATTTGTGGGTGCTTCCGGTAAATCGGCACAGATTCCGCTCTACACCTGGCTGCCCGATGCCATGGCCGGCCCTACTCCGGTTTCGGCCCTGATTCACGCCGCAACTATGGTAACGGCGGGTATCTATATGATTATCCGCGCCAACGTGCTGTTCACGCTGGCCCCCGATACGCTCGAAGTTATTGCCATTATCGGCGCAGCTACGGCCCTGTTTGCCGCCACCATCGGTCTGGCGCAGAACGACATTAAGAAGGTACTGGCCTACTCTACCGTTTCGCAGCTGGGCTACATGTTCCTGGCTCTGGGCGTGATGGGCTACAGCACCTCCCTATTCCACGTGCTCACGCACGCTTTCTTTAAGGCTCTGATGTTCCTGGGCGCTGGCTCCGTGATTCACGCCATGAGCAACGAGCAGGACATCCGCCGCATGGGTGGCCTACGTAAGGCGCTGCCTATTACGTTCATCACCTTCCTGATTGGCTGCTTGGCTATTTCGGGCATCCCGCCCTTCGCTGGCTTCTTCTCAAAAGACGAAATTCTGACCCACGTGTATGAGCACAGCAAGGTGCTGTACGTGGTAGGCCTGTTCACTGCCTTCCTGACGGCGTTTTACATGTTCCGCCTGCTGTTCCTCACCTTCTTCGGCGAGTTCAGGGGCACCGAGGAGCAGAAGCACCACCTCCACGAGTCGCCGGCTTCTATGACGTTGCCGCTCATCGTGCTGGCTATTCTGGCCGCCGTGGGTGGTTTCATGGGAGCCCCCATGTTCCTGGGCAAGCACTACCTCGCCGACTACCTCGCGCCCCTCTTCACCTACTCACAGACGATCAACCCTGAGGCGTTTGCCGGGGAGGTTGACCACGCCACCGAGCTGATGCTGATTGGCCTCTCCGTAGGCGCCGGTGTACTGGGCATTATCCTGGCCTACGTGCAATACGTGAGCCGTGGCACCCGCCCCGCCGAGGACGACGCGCAGCGCTCTGCTCCTGAGAACGTGGTGTACCACAAATACTACATCGACGAGCTGTATAATTCCCTGTTCGTGCGCCCCATCATGGGTCTTTCGAAAGGGCTGTACCGCTTCGTGGAGAATGGCATCATTGATCCGGTAGTGAATGGCCTAGGCCGCATCACGATGGGCGGCGGGCAACTGCTGCGCTACGTGCAAACCGGCTCCGTGGAAACCTACCTCATCCTGATGGTAGTAGGCATTGTGCTGGTGCTGGCGCTGAACTACGTGAAATTCTAAACTTCCTCTGACGGCCGGACCCGACGCTTCTCGCCGGCTTCATCCGCATCCAGATAACGTATGCTGACTGTTATCCTCCTACTCTGGCCCGTGGCGGCCGCCCTGCTGCTGCACTTCTTTAAAGGCGGCGCTGCCCGGGTGGCGGCGTTTGGCGCGGCGCTGGTCGAACTCGTGCTGGCGGTTTACGCGGCCCTGACCTTTAACGTCAACCACACCGGACAATTCTCCTTCAATCACGAGTGGATTGCCTCCGCGGGTATCAACTTCCACGTGGGCATGGATGGCCTCAGCCTCCTGCTAGTGCTCTTGACGACGTTCCTGGTGCCCATCATTCTGCTGGCTGCTTATCGCCGCAAGATTGAGAATGAGTCGGTGTTCTACGCGCTGGTGCTCTTCATGGAGACTGGCCTAGTGGGCGTATTCACGGCCCAGGATGCTTTTCTGTTCTACTTCATGTGGGAAGTAGCCCTCATTCCAATTTACTTCCTAGCCGGTGTTTGGGGCGGTGAGAACCGCGCGAAGGTGACCTTCAAGTTCTTCCTTTACACTATTGTTGGCTCGCTGTTCATGCTGGCCGCTTTCGTGTACCTCTACTTCCAGACTGGCCCGGCCGCTAGTGGCCTAGCCACCCACAACTCCGACATTGCCTCGTTCTATAACCTAAACCTGAGCGTGCAGGAGCAGTCGTGGCTGTTCTGGCTGATTTTTGCGGCCTTCGCTGTGAAGATGCCCATCTTCCCCTTCCACACCTGGCAGCCCGACACCTATACCGAGTCGCCGGCGCCGGCTACCATGCTGCTTTCGGGCATCATGTTGAAAATGGGTATCTACGGCTGCATGCGCTGGTTACTGCCAGTGGTACCGTCGGGCGTAAGCCAGTGGCAGAACCTCGTGCTCATCCTCGCTATTATCGGCATTATCTACGGCGCTATCATTGCCATCCGTCAGCAGGACGTGAAACGCCTGATTGCTTACTCCTCGCTTTCGCACGTTGGCCTGATGGCTGCCGGCGTATTCTCGCTCACGCAAATAGGCCTACAGGGTGCTAGCATTCAGATGCTGGCTCACGGCATCAACGTGGTAGGCATGTTCTTCATTGCGGATGCTATTGAGCGCCGCACTGGCACCCGTACTATTGCCGACCTAGGTGGCCTAACGCGTCAGGCGCCAGTCCTGACGGTGTGCTTCCTGGTGCTGTTGCTGGGTACGGTAGCACTGCCCCTTACCAACGGCTTCGTGGGTGAGTTTCTGCTGCTGGCTGGGGTATATGAATATAACGCCTGGATGGGCGCCGTTGCTGGGGTTACTATCATTCTGGCGGCCGTGTACCTACTCCGCATGTTCCAGCGCGTGATGCTGGGCCCCGACTCTTCTTTCACCGCGACGTTCACCGACTTGACCGGTGCCGAGCTGGCCGTGCTGGTACCGCTCATCGTGCTAGTTTTCTGGATTGGCTTGTTCCCGAACATGTTCCTGCACCTGTCGGAAGGCAGCGTGATGAACATTTTGAACGAGGTGGTAAAACGCTAAACAGCTGGTAGAGCAAGGCCTTCGCCACGCGCTCCATTGAGACGACATGAATTCAATCATCCTGCTATCTGTTCTCGGCCTCGGCAACCTGTTCCTCGGGTTCCTGCGCTCCAACCGGCTGCTGCTGCCCGCCGCCATGCTCATGCTGGCGCTGGTGTTCGGCATCAACCTGATCGACTGGAATGAGGGCGCCCAATCGTACTTCAACAACATGCTGGTCATCGATAATTTCTCGGTGGCCTTTACTGGTGTTGTAATCTTAACGACGTTTCTGCTTATCCCCTTCTCGCAAAAGTTTGTGCGTGACGGTGAAGCCAACCTGGCCGAGTACTACTCTCTGCTGCTATTCTCGCTGGTAGGTGCCGTGATGATGGTGGCCTACAACCACCTGCTCATCCTGTTCGTGGGTATCGAGACTCTCAGCATTGCTATGTACGTGCTGGCTGGCTCTGATAAGCGTAACCTGCGCTCCAACGAAGCTGCCCTGAAGTACTTCCTCATGGGCTCGTTCACCACTGGCATCCTGCTGTTTGGTATTGCGCTTGTGTATGGTGCAACGGGCACGTTCCAGCTATCGGACATCAGCTTTGCCGTTCAAAACCCCATCAACGACTCTCTGCAGCCCATGCTCTATATCGGCATGCTGCTGATGCTGGTGGGAATGGGCTTTAAGGTGTCGGCGGCCCCCTTCCACTTCTGGACGCCCGACGTGTACGAAGGCACGCCTACCTTCTTCGCGGCCTTCATGAGCACTGTGGTAAAAGCAGCTGGTTTCGCGGCTTTCCTCAAGCTCATGGTGCAGGTGTTCCCGGCAGCCTCGGCTCAAGGTGTATGGCTGCCCACACTTACTGCCATGTGCGCCCTCACGCTGTTGCTGGGTAACGTAGGTGCCGTAGCACAAACCAGCGTGAAGCGTATGCTGGCCTACTCCAGCGTTTCGCACGCCGGCTACCTGCTGATTGGCCTAGTGGCCTTCAACGGCCAGCTGGAAGGTGCTTCTGCCAATGCCATCTTCTTCTACTCCCTGGCCTACTCAGTAGCTACGGTAGCTGCCTTTGGAGTGCTGAAGCTGGTAGCTGATCAGCGCCAGCGTGAAGATTACAATGGCCTGAATGGCCTAGCCAAAACCAATCCGCTGCTGGCTTTCGTGATGACGGTAGCTATGCTGTCGTTGGCCGGGATTCCGCTCACGGGGGGCTTCTTTGGTAAGTTCTTCATCTTCTCGGCGGCAGTAGAAAACGGCTACATCGGCCTCGTAGTATTCGCGGTGGTAATGTCGATGGTGAGCATTTACTACTACTTGCGCCCCATCATCGCCATGTACATGCGCGAAACGGATGTGACGACTGATGAGCCGATTCTAGTTAGTTCCTTCCAGTCGGCTGCCTTGTTTGTGCTGGCCTTGCTGACGGTAGTACTCGGAGTGCTGCCCGGCTTAATAAGCGGCATTCTCTAAGCCACTTCTCCGGTTATAGACTAAAGAAAAAGAGCGGCCTGTGGGCCGCTCTTTTTCTTTAGTCTTACTTCTTGATCACGCGCAGGCTGACGCGCCGATTCATGGCGCGTCCTTCCGGAGTGGCATTGGTGGTCAGGAAGAACTTTCCCCCGTAGCCTTTTGACTCTAGCCGTTTCATATCGATGCCGATGCTACTCAAGGCCAACATAGCCGCTTTGGCCCGACTCTCGCTGAGCTGAAAATTAGTAAGAGCGTTGCCGGTGCTGTCGGTGTAGCCTCCAAACTTTACTCGGGCCGCCGGGAAGGCTCGCAGAATGCTGGCAATATTGCGCAGTTGCTCGCCAGAGCCTTCGGTCAGGATAGCCTGCCCCTTTTCGAAATAAATTCGGTCGCAGTTGATCCATCCTTTCGTGCGGTTCACGGAATCTACCTGCATGCTCGGGTCACTCAGAAACTTATATAGTTGGCTTTCGGTAGAAGTTGCCCCAATCTTGAGCGTAGTGCCATCAGCTAACCTTAGAGTTGTAGGCTGGCCAGTATCGTAGATGTAGGTATCGGCGGTAGGGTCGTAGTGGCCGGGAGGCAGTGGCTCAGCGGCGGCCTTAGGCTCCACACTGGTGACATTGCTACGCGGCGCTGCATCCGTTTCTGTACGCTGTATAAGTGCCACAGTCGAAGCTGGGCTTTCTGCTTTAGCCTTGGTTATGGGTGGCTCTGGGTCATGCCCAATTACGTAACCTAGCCCCAGGGCTACCACCAACAGGCCTGCCAACTGCCACCGCATCATATGATGCGGTTTGCTTTGATTAGCCCTTCCAAACGGCGCCGGCGCTGCTCCCCCTTTTCTACTCATTAGCCCCTCAGGGGCCCGCACCGGGGCTTGCGCTACACCTCCAGCTCCTGGAATTGTAGCAGGCGCTAACGGCTCCCTTTTTACGAGCTGTTGAGTAGATGGAACGCGGCTATACGCTGGCACTGCCTGTAAAATCTCTCCCTCCTGGGCCTGCAACCAGTGCAAGAGCCCGAAGGCGGGCAGCTCGTACCGGCTGGCATATTTCCCTAAGGCTCCTAACGTGAAGGCCAGCGTGTAGCCCAACACCGTGGTATCTTCTACTGGCCGAATACCCGTTGCGGCAGACAGGCAATGCAGCGTCATGCCATAGGCTGGGCCTAGGGCATCTTGCATTAAGGTGGAGCAACGGCTAGCCCAATCCGTAGTGAGTAGCACCTCAGCATTTTCAGGTAGGCCAGCGGCCACTGCTTCCTGAGCCAGATGGCCTATAACATCAGTGGACCCATCCTGCTTGCCTATTTCCAGCAAACCGTTTACCGCTAAAGGTATGGTTTGGCGCAGTCCCTGCCTGATTCTCTCCTCCTCAACGGTAAACGTTGTACTTAATAACCCGATAGCGTCACTAGAGAAACAGCTCCTCACTAGGTCCAACACTTTGTGCTCCATCATAACAACACATTAAGTGGATGATACACACAAGTTACCCAATTAGTTAAAAACAATAATATTTCACTAATTATTATTACTAAATCAACCCAAAGCACCTACCCATTCTGCACAAGCAAGCTCATCTATACTCTGGCTGATAAGAATGGCCTAGGCTACTAGGTATCAGCCCTTTCTTGTCTGGTTTGGGTGAGCTAGTAGCTACTTTGACTTCACAGTGATTTTTTTAGTTAGATGACGCGAGACGCGCCTCAACTTGCGGCAGATTCTGCCAGACAAGTTGCGCCTTGGAACAACAGTTTATTCATAAGTGCAGCGGACGGCATCGTCTGGGACAGGATTATCACCCCGGAATTTGAGCAGCAGTCGGGACTTGCGGGTAATGCGAGGCCGGTCGTCTCCTCGTAATATACCTGGGCTACATTCTTGCTCTGATTATCATCATTGGGCGTAGATATCAGAACATCTCAGCCATTAGGAGCACCACTTAGCGGTAGGCTTCCTCCCTCCCAGACTATGCTCATGGTTAGGGCTGGCATCCAATGTAAAATCCTCACTTGGTACCCAGCTATACACAGCCGCGCATCAAGTGAGGATTAGCAAGGAAAAGCTGATAAGGCATCAGCCTAAAATGGTTGTACACTCTAGGCCAAGGCTGGGCTGTTGTTCAGGCAAAGGCCCACCAGAGTAATCAGTAGTTGGCGTCGAGGTTTGCTCATAGTGGTACAGGTTAGTATGAATAGATTAGGTCAGAGCCCAGAACTACCCAACTCCTCAGCCGATAGCTCCAAACCCAATGCGATATAAATATCAATAATTAATCTTCTATTCACAACAATTTTTCTTTTAGAGCTCAGCAGCAACTTGCTCTTCCAGTGCTCATTACCCAAACTCGAGAGAAACACACGCTATTTCCGTCTGCCACCAAGATGCGCAGAAATTTAGCGTGACTTGCTCCGCGTAAAGCACGCTTACCGCTTTTAAACGAAGACAGGTAGGGCTTCAGGCCGTACCTGCAAGTTTCTGCTCCTGCCGATACTGCCAATACGAATAGATATACGCTCCTACTGCGGTACCTAAAATACCGATGAGCAAGGCAGCAGTGGCCACCTCGCCCGGCCATACTAGGCCTAGCACAACGCTGAGCATACCAGTGAGAAAAAATAAGCGGCCTGCTAGCCGGTGCGTACGCGCCCAATTGGTAGGAAACTCCAGTGCCCAGGGTGTTCTGATGCCTACAAAATAATTAGGGGGCACAGTGGTTAGGTAATTTCCTATTAACGCGAAAAACAGGCCTAGCACAACGGGTAGGAGCTGGCCGGGGTGCTTCTGCGGGTGCAGTGCGGCGTACAGACTCAGAATATTAAGGCCCGCCAGAAGCCCTACCAGGGCCAGCGTGAGCTTCTGAAAATTGGTGCTTTTGGTATCAAGCCGGTGCTTAGGATCTAAGCGAGGCAGGAAGAGGAGGAGCGAGTATAGGCCTAGCGGCAAGGCTACGCAGGGCAACCACATAGTGTGCTTGTCAGTGAACCCATTGGCTTGCCCATCGGCGCCAAAGTGCGTCGGTATCTGCTCAGGCAAGGAGTTCCAGGTGTAGGCCAGGTAGAGTGCCGGCAGCAGAACGGCCGCGAGCGTTAGCAACTGCCACAGGGAGAAGGAAGATTTCATGGGGTAGAGTCTGACGACGGCTTAAACTGCAGCAGCCATCCGAGCAGCTCGTCCATCACCGTCATGTTAAGGGTATATGTCACGAATTGGCCCTGTTTGTCACTGTTCACCAGATCGGCCTGCCGGAGCAGATCGAGGTGATGGCTGATGGTGGGCTTGGAAAACGTAAAGTGGTCGGCAATTTCCCCGGCCGTGAGGGGCCGCTCGCGCAGCAGTTCCAAAATGGCCCGCCGGGTGGGGTCGTTGAGGGCTTTAAAGAGGGTATTCAATGCACCTTGTTATTTAGATAAATATCTAAATACTTCATCTAAAATCAAACATCCATTGCTGATTATTCAGCAATCAAGCGTCTGCATGTCGGCAGCTGCGTGCTCTGCTTATCTGCTTTAACGGGCTTGGATACATACGCAATTAGGGTAGCAAACCCATTTTAATTTCTTTTTAACGCCTATAAATCAATTGGTTACATTAAATATTCACCCGCTACAATCTGACTGTTCAGGTCGACTCGTAAGCCTCGACATAATCAAGACACTATCCCAGACCATGAAACAGATTTTTCTTAACAACGCTCGTTTGGTTGCTTTACTGCTCGGAACGGCCGGTGCCCTTACTGCCTGTGATGAAGATTCAGACGATGTTTCTCCCCCCAAGAGTGACTTGGTATTTCAGGCTCTTTCCGACAACAACCAGTTGTTGCAGATGAATGCTAATAATGTGGGAAGCGCACCTACGCCGTTAGCCATTACCGGACTGCAGAGTGGGGAGAAAATTATGAGTATTGATTACCGGCCGGCTACCGGGCAGCTGTACGGCTTGGGAAGCACCAGCCGCTTGTATGTCATCAACCCGACTACCGGCGCGGCTCGCATGATTGGCTCAGGGGCCTTTACGCCCGCCATCAACGGTACCACTGCTACCATCGATTTTAACCCTACTGTTGACCGCATTAGATTGGTGACTAGCTCGGGCCAGAACCTTCGCCTGAACCCCGAAACTGGCACCGTAGCCGCTACCGACGGTAACATCAATGGTGTTGCCAGCGCTATGGTCTCGGCAGTGGCCTACACCAACTCCATGGCGGGGGCAAGTTCTACCACCCTCTTCGATATTGACCCAGCCACCGACAAGCTCTACCGGCAAGACCCACCCAACGATGGTACCCTTGTGCCAATTGGCGACCTGGGAGTAAATGCCACTGGAATGGCGGGCTTTGATATTGGGGGCAATGGCAACGAAGCGTTTGCAGCCCTAACGGTCGATAACCGCTCTGGCTTATACAAAATTGATCTGGCATCAGGCAAGGCCACGCGCTACGATGATTTCTCCAGCAATATCATTGGGGTAGCCATTCCTACCCAGGCAGTGGCCTACGGCGTGGATGCCGATAACAACTTTGTGGCTTTCAACCCTACCAGCCCACTTATGCAGGTAGCTAAGCCCATTACGGGCGTGCAGACTGGTGAGCGGATTGTAGGCATCGATATGCGGCCAGCTAACGGGCAACTGTATGGCCTGGGCAGCACCAACCGCCTCTACACCATCAACCTTGCTACGGGGGCAGCTACGGCAGTGGGAGCAGGTGTGCCGCTGCCACTCACTGGTACCGAGTTTGGCTTTGATTTTAACCCCACTGTAGACCGCATCCGGATTATAAGCAATACGGGCATCAACCTACGCGTAAACCCTGCCGATGGCGTGGCCATTGTAGACGGCCCGCTGAACCCTGGTACGCCTAACGTAACGGCCGCCGCCTATACCAACAACTTTGCGGGTGCCACCTCTACGGTTCTGTTTGATATCGACTCGAACACGGATATGCTCTACCGCCAAGATCCACCGAACGCCGGCACCTTGGTATCAATTGGCGCCCTCGGGGTGAATACAACGGGCGTAAACGGCTTCGACATTGGCGGCACCAGCGGCACTGGCTTCGCCGTCCTGACGGTGGGCACCACCGCCAGCGTGTACACCATTAACCTGACCAGCGGAGCAGCCACCAAAGGCGCCGACCTACCCAAGCCTCTGCAGGCCATGGCCGTTGGCCTGGGTTTCTAGTATATATTCCAACAACGCAAAAAGCGGTTCCTGATGCATCAGGAACCGCTTTTTGCGTTCTTAAATCATGCACTCTTACTTTCCAGCTACCACATCGGTCTTGATGCTCAGCTCTTTTAGCTGCGCGTCTGAAATCTGGGCGGGTGAGTCGATCATGACGTCGCGGCCGGAGTTGTTCTTGGGGAAGGCGATAAAGTCGCGGATGGAGTCGGCGCCGCCGAAGAGGCTGCAGAGGCGGTCGAAGCCGAAGGCGATGCCGCCGTGGGGCGGCGCGCCGTACTCGAAGGCGTCGAGCAGGAAGCCGAACTGCGCTTTAGCCTCCTCATCGGAGAAGCCCAGCAGCGAGAACATGCGAGCCTGCACGGCGCGGTCGTGGATACGGATGGAGCCGCCTCCCACTTCTACCCCATTTATTACCATGTCGTAGGCATTGGCGCGCACTTCCCCGATGGTGTCGGGGTTGTCGAGCAGGGCCACATCCTCGGGTTTAGGAGAGGTAAAGGGGTGGTGCATGGCGAAGTAGCGGCCCTCCTCTTCGATGTACTCAAGCAGGGGGAAGTCAACTACCCACAGCGCCGAGAAGGTGTCCTTATCACGCAGGCCCATGCGCTGGCCCATTTCCAGGCGCAGCTCCGAGAGGGCTTTGCGGGTTTTGTTCGGCTCACCAGCCAGTACCAGCAGCAAGTCGCCGGGCTGGGCATTGAAGGCGGCTTTCCATTGCTGGAGAGCTTCCTGTGAGTAAAACTTATCCACCGACGACTTCACGGAGCCATCGGCCTCAATGCGGGCATACACTAGGCCAGTGGCACCCACTTGAGGGCGCTTCACGAACTCCGTCAGCTCATCGAGCTGCTTGCGGGTGTACACGGCCGAATTGAAGGCATTGATGCCCACCACTAGGCCAGCGTTGTCGAAGACGGGGAAGTTGTGGCCTTTCACTACGTCATTCAGCTCCACAAACTTCATTTCGAAGCGCGTGTCGGGCTTGTCGTTGCCGTAGTAGCGCATGGCATCGGCGTAGGTCATGCGGGGCAGCGTCCCGATTTCCAGGCCTTTCACTTCGCGGAACAGGTATTGCACCAGTCCTTCGAAGGTGCTCAGAATGTCCTCTTGCTCCACAAACGACATTTCGCAGTCAATCTGGGTGAACTCGGGCTGGCGGTCGGCGCGCAGGTCTTCATCGCGGAAGCACTTCACAATCTGGAAGTACCGGTCGAAGCCCGACACCATCAGCAGTTGCTTGAACGTTTGGGGCGACTGGGGCAGGGCGTAAAACTCGCCAGGATTCATGCGGGAGGGCACCACAAAGTCGCGGGCGCCTTCTGGGGTGCTCTTGATGAGCACGGGGGTTTCTACTTCAATAAACGCCTGGCCGTCGAGGTAGCGGCGGGTGGCCTGGGCCACGCGGTGGCGTAGCATCAGGTTCTGGCGCACGGGGTTGCGGCGCAGGTCGAGGTAGCGGTACTTCATCCGCAGGTCGTCGCCGCCGTCGGTTTCGTCTTCAATCAGGAAGGGCGGCAGTTTGGCCGGGTTCAATACCTCCAGCTTCTCCACCCGAATCTCGATGTCGCCAGTGGGCATCTTGTCGTTTTTGGAGTAGCGCTCTGCCACTTTCCCGGTCACGCAGATGACAAATTCACGGCCTAGCTGGCGGGCCTGCTCGCGCACTTCAGCCGACTCCACGCCTTCCTCCAGGGCCAGCTGCGTGAGGCCATACCGGTCGCGCAGCACAATCCAGAAGATGCCGCCCGCGTCGCGGGTGCGCTGCACCCAGCCGCATAGGGTTACGGTTTGACCAACGTGTTCGGCGCGCAGTTCGCCGCAGGTATGAGAACGAAGCATAAGTCTATTTTTTGACGAAGATACTAGAAGATGCCAACGGATTTCCCGCAAACCTGCCGCAGAATGCAGACAGGCCTAGGGCACCGCCGTGTGAGAATCTATGCGTTTGCTCAGCAGCACTCACCAGGAAACTTCGCTCGCAAGCCCGTTGCCCCTCTCTAAAGCCGGGTTGGTTGAAAAGCGGAAGGTGTTCATACCCCTTTTTCTATGTTTGAGATAGGTCATTCTGCCAACAGTCCGGCTCCCCTATTCATCTGTCAACCATACTCTTTCGCTCCGCTCTCATGGAACTGGCTATTGAACACCTCTCCAAAACATACCCCAATGGCACTCGCGCCCTTAATAATGTGACGTTGCGCATTGCACCGGGCATGTTTGGTTTGCTAGGCCCCAACGGCGCCGGAAAGTCGTCGTTGATGCGCACTATTTCTACACTACAGGAAGCTGATTCGGGCAGCATTACGCTCGGGGATATTGACGTGCTGCGCCAGCCGGAGCAAGTACGCCAGGTGCTAGGCTATCTGCCGCAGGAGTTTGGCGTGTACCCTAAAGTATCGGCGGCGGAGCTACTGGAGCATTTTGCGGTGCTGAAAGGCATCAGCAATAAGCGTGAGCGGCGGCAAGTGGTAGATGCGCTACTGCACCAAACCAACCTGTGGGAAGCTCGCAACAAGAACTTGGGCGGCTACTCTGGCGGCATGAAGCAACGCTTTGGCATTGCCCAGGCCCTGCTCGGCGACCCTAAGCTCATCATTGTGGATGAGCCCACCGCTGGCCTCGACCCCACTGAGCGCAACCGCTTCCATAACCTGCTGGCCGAAATTGGGGAGAACCGCATCGTAATTCTGAGCACGCACATCGTGTCCGATGTGTCGGACTTGTGCCGACAGTTCGCCATCATCAACAAAGGCCAGGTGCTGCACACCGGCGACCCACTGCAGGCCATTGAGGAAATGCGCGGACAGATCTGGCGGCGTAGCGTGAGCAAAGAGGAGCTAGGCCAGTATCAGCAGCAGTTCTCCGTGATTTCGTCGCGCCTGTTTGCGGGCCAAACCATCATTCACGTGCACAGCCTTGCGCAGCCCGGCAATGGTTTTGAGGCCGTAGAGCCCACGCTGGAGGACGTGTATTTCGCCCGCATTCACGCGGCCGAGCAGGTAGCCGCAGCAGTAACGCAAGGATAATCATACGTCAGGCACTGGCCTACACCCCAAAAGAGACTGACTATGTTTCGAGAGATATTCCTGTTTGAAATTCGGTACCGCCTGAAACGACCGGCTACGTACATCTACTTTATCCTGCTGACGGCCATGGCCTTCCTGCTCATGCTAGCCGTGGGCGGCGTGTTTGGCGCCAACGTGACCGTGGGCGGAGGCGGTGGTCGGGTGCTGGCTAACTCGCCCTACCAGATTACGGCCATCCTGATGGTCATGAGCCTATTCGGGAGCTTTATTACTTCCTCCATGATGGGTACGCCGGTGTACCGCGACTTTGAGCACCGCACGCACTCCCTGTACTACACCACGCCCATCACCAAGTTTGGCTACCTCGGCGGGCGCTTTCTGGGCTCGTTTGTTGTGACGGTGGGCATTTTCCTGGGGGCCGCGCTAGGCCTGTGGCTGGCAACCTATTGGCCTACGATGCTGCCGGCCAAGCTGGGGCCGAACCATCTGGCCACCTACCTGCAGCCCTATCTGCTCATTGTTATTCCCAACCTGTTTCTGACGGGCGCTATCTTTTTTACCGGTGCTACGCTATCGAGGTCGGCTCTGGCTATTTACCTGGGTGGGGTACTTTTCTTGGTGCTATATACCATCAGCGCCAACATTAAGCAAAACTTGGATAGCGAAACGCTGAAGAACCTGATGGACCCGCTGGGTGCCAGCGCCATCGACCTGACCCAGCGTTACTGGACCGTGGCCGAGCGCAATACGCAGCTGCTATCCTGGACGACCTATATGGTCCAAAACCGGCTGCTGTGGGGCACCGTAGGCCTGCTGACGCTGGTGGCGTGCTACGTCTTTTTCCAGTTTTCCTTCGCTAATAAAGGCGCTTCCGGGTCGCGGCCCAAAGCGGCGCTGGGTGTAGTAGCGGCTCCTACCTCATTACAGCTGCCTACTGTCACGCCGCGCTTCACTCCTGGCCTAGCGTGGGCCCAGCTGGGCCGCCTGCTCCGCCTGGAGTTTTTTAGCACCATCCGGAGCGTTTACTTTATTGGCATCCTGGGGGCGGGCCTGCTGTTTCTGCTGATTTCGGGGCTACAGGTAGGGAAAATCTATGGCACAAACACCTACCCCGTTACGCCGGTGGTGGTGCAGTTGCTGGTGGGCACCTTCGCCTTGTTCCAGCTCATCATTATCACCTTCTACTCGGGGGAGCTGGTGTGGCGCGAGCGGGACTCCAATATTCATCAGATCTATGATGCCATGCCCATGCCCAGCTGGGTGCCGTTCGTGGCCAAGCTGGGGGCTCTGATGCTGATTCAGGTGGGTTTGCTGGCCTTGGTAATGCTTTGCGGGCTGCTGCTACAAACCGGCATGGGCTATTTCCGCTACGAGCTGGATGTGTACGTGAAGGAGCTGTTCGGCTTTCAGCTGATTAATATGCTGCTGATGTGCGTGCTGGCCATGCTGGTACAGGTGCTGGTGAATAATAAGTTCATGGGGCACTTCATCATGATCGTGTACTACCTGTTCAACATTTTCAAGGGCCAGCTAGGCCTGGAGCATAACCTCTACAGCTATGCCTCCGACCCCGGCGCGCAGTACTCAGCCATGAATGGCTACGGTCACTTTGTGCTGCCTTACTTCACCTTTAAGGTGTACTGGGCGTTGTTTGCGGTGCTATTGGCGCTGGGCAGCAGCTTGCTGTGGCCTAGGGGCACCGAAACCCGCTTTTCCTGGCGCTGGCAGCAGTTCAAGAGTAGCTTCTCGCCGGGTTTGCGCGTGCTGGCGGGCGTAGCACTGGTGGCTTTCGCGGGCCTGGGCGCCTACATCTTCTATAATACCAACGTACTGAACACCTACCGCACCACTGCCCAACAGCAGAAGCTGCAGGCTGGCTATGAGAAGACGTACAAGCGCTTCGCCAAACGGCCGCAGCCGCGCATTGTGGCCGTAAACGTGGCGGTGGATATGTTCCCCGAAGAGCGCGACATTCGGTACCGGGGTTCCTACTGGCTGCTGAACCGCAGCGCCCAGTCCATCGACTCGGTGCAGATTCTCAGCAACGGCAAGGCCGACATCAAGCAAATGACCCTGGCCCGCCCCGGCAAGGAGGTACTGCATGATAAGCTAGATGAGCTGGACTTCCGCATTGTGCGCCTCACCCAGCCCCTGCAGCCCGGCGACTCGGTGCAGCTGAACTTCGACCTGGCCTACACCAACCCTGGCTTCGAGAACAACGGATCCAATACCAGCGTGGTATACAATGGCACATTCGTGAACAACTCCCAGCTGCCCCGCATCGGCTACCAAGAGGGCTACGAGCTCGGCGACGATGATGTGCGCAAAGAGCAAGGCCTGCAGCCCAAACCGCGCATGGCTTCGGTAAATGATTCGGCGGCCCGCATGCGGAACTACATCAGCGGCGACGGCGACTGGATTCGGTTTGAAGCCACCCTCAGCACCTCCCCCGACCAAATTGCCATTGCGCCGGGCTACCTACAGAAGGAATGGACGAAAGATGGGCGCCGCTACTTCCACTACAAAATGGATGCGCCTATTCTGAATTTCTACTCCTTCCTCTCAGCCCGGTACGAGGTGTATAAGGATAAGTGGAACAACGTACCCATTGAGATTTACTACCAGCCCGGCCACGAGTACAACCTCAAGCGCATGGCCACGGGCGTAAAAAAGGCCCTGGAGTACTACACGGCTAACTTCGGCCCCTACCAGCACCGGCAGGTGCGGATTCTGGAGTTTCCCGGTTACAGCAGCTTCGCGCAGAGCTTCCCTAACACCATTCCGTTCTCCGAAAGCATCGGCTTCGTGGCCCATGTAGATTCTACTGACCCCGAGGATATTGACTACCCGCTCTACGTGACGGCCCACGAGGTGGCGCACCAGTGGTTTGGCCACCAGATTGTGAGCGGCGACGTGCAAGGCGGCACGCTTATGTCGGAAACGCTGAGCCAGTACGGTGCCCTGATGGTGATGAAGCACATTTATGGCGAGGAGAAAATGAAGCGCTTCCTCAAATTTGAGCTCAACTCTTACCTCACCGGCCGCACCACGGAGCGCAAGAAAGAAGTGCCACTGTACCTGGTAGAAAACCAGCCCTACATTCATTACCGCAAGGGCTCGTTGGTGATGTATGCCCTGCAGGACTACCTGGGCGAAGCGGCCGTAAACGACGCCCTTAAGGAGTACCACGATAAAGTGGCCTACCAGCGCCCCCCTTTCACCAACTCCGTAGAGTTTGTGGGCTTTATGCGCAAACACACGCCCGATTCGCTGCAATACGTGGTGACGGATCTGTTTGAGCGCATTACGCTCTATGAGAATAAAGTAGACTCGGCTACATACCGCAAGCTCCCGAACGGGCAGTACCGGGTGCAGTTCACGGTGGATACCAAGAAGCTCTACGCCGACTCACTGGGCAACGAAACTGCCGACTCGAAAGCCCGCGACTTTATTGATGTGGGCGTAATAGGCCGCAAAAAGATTAACGGCGAGTGGCAGGATGTGCCGCTCATGGTGCAAAAGCGCCGCCTTACCCCTGGCCGCAACCGCCTAGAATTTACAGTGCCCGAGAAGCCAGAGCGGGTCGGTATCGACCCGTACAACAAGCTCATTGACCGTAACCCCAACGACAACGTGAAGGCACCGGAAGAGAAAAAGGCGTAGCCAGGCTCGTCTGTCATTGCGAGCGAAGTGAGGAAACTGGGTTACTGGCCTAGAAGCTTGATCCCGATTCCTCGCTTCGCTCGAAATGACAGTTCTGGATACCTTAACAGGCCTAGATATAGAAGCCCAGCCGTTACTGGCTGGGCTTTTTATTGGGAAAAGACCAACTACAGCTTTGCTACCTTTGCGGCCAGAAACCATTGCGGCGCTAGGCCACTAACTTTGGCCCGGAATCTGCAATACGCCTTCATAACACTGCTTTTCTGCTATTCTGCCTGTCTTCTTCTGAACATGAAACGTATCTTATTCTTTGCTGCCGCTGTGCTGGCTTTCTCTACCGCCCAGGCTCAGACGTCGCCGACCAAGGTGAAAACCAAAACCAAGACTGCTAACGGCACGGAAATCAAAACCAAGTCGGAGGCTGCTGCTGAGCCGGTTACGCTGAATGGCCCCATCAAGCGGGTAGAAACACTCTCGGGCATTGATATTTTCCCGACTTCTGACGGGCAGCGCATTATGCTCAGCTTCACGCAGCAGTTCACCGTGCCCGGCACCCTGGTAATGACCAACTATAAAAAGGTACCAGTGTACACTACCGCTCTTGACCCCCAGAACAACACCGGTGAGCCAGTTGATTTGGGCCGCATTCCGGCAGGCTCCTATCTGGTAGAGGCCAAAACTGGCAACTACGTGTACTGGAAGAAGGTCAACATCAAGTACCCTTCAACGGCGGTATCTAAAAAGCGCCGCTAGGCCACTCTTGGCACCTTCTGCAGCTCCGAAATCGTTCTGGTTTCGGAGCTTTGCTTTATTGCCCGCCGCCCAGGTGGCCTAGGGCTTCTTCTGACTCTTGTTACTTCCTTTTTGATGAAAGTATTGCAGTTTTTCCGGGCCGCGCCGCTTCTGCTGGTGCTAGGTGCTTTGCTAGCCTTTGCTGGCCCTAAGCTGAAAAAGACGGCCGTTACTAAAAATATTTCCGTGGGCGTGCCCGAAGGGTTTCAACCCCTCCCCGACGATGGCATTGCGGCCAAATATCCTGCCCCACGCAAACCGCTGGCCGTATTCAGCAACCCCAATGGCCGCGTCGACTTCAGCGTAGCGCAGAAACCTACCACCTTCAGCAACCGCGACTATCCGCTGCTGCTCAAGATTTACAAAGCCAGCATTCAGAACATGTACTCCAAGGTGGAGTTTCTGAAGGAAGAGGTGCGCACCGTGAACAAGCGCGAATTTGTGGCCCTGGAGTTTGTCTCGACGGTCACCGATAACCGCCGCGGCAGCAACCTGGCTCCCATCCGCAAGTACCAGATGGTGCAATACGCCATTGAGGGCGACCAGCTTTTCGTATTTACGTTTGATGCCCCGGCTGAGGAGCAGCGTCAGTGGCAACCCGTAGCTCAGGGGGTTATGGCTAGCATCAACATGAAATAAGCGGTGAGGTAGTAGAGTCGTATAGTCACTCAGCCCATCAGCCGCTCAACCGCCTCATCCTGACGCAGGCAGGTTCTTCTCACACTGGCAGAGTACTGGCCTAATGTAGAAAGATCCTGCCTGCGCCAGGATGAGGTGCTAAAGAGCCTTGCCACCTTCCTTCTTCACAACTTCGCAAATACACCACGTATGACTCTTTCTCTTTATTCTGATGAGCAATACATGCGCGAGGCACTAAAGCAGGCCCGGTATGCTTTCGAGGAAGAAGAAATTCCGATTGGAGCGGTAGTAGTGATGGACCGCCAGATTATTGCCCGGGCCTACAATCAAACCGAGAAGCTGCGCGACGTAACAGCCCACGCTGAAATGCTGGCCCTTACGGCCGCCGCCAACCATCTCGGCAACAAGTACCTACAGGAGTGCACGCTCTACGTCACGGTAGAGCCCTGCGTGATGTGCGCGGGGGCCACGGCGTGGTCTCAGGTGAAGCGCGTGGTATATGGCACCCATGAGCCCAAGTTTGGCTTTCGGCGGCACGGCAATCTGCTCCACCCCAAATCGGAACTGGTAACGGGCATCCTGGCCGACGAGTGCGGGGCCTTGATGCAGGATTTCTTTGCCCGGAAGCGGAGATAAGCGGTAATCGGCTACTTTTGGCCGCGTTCGTAACCCTAAGTGGGTTGCAGCGGTTATAACCTGACGCCCGGCCGCTGCTTCTCCTGAAGCGCTAGGCCAGGCATAAGGAGTTGTCTCTCATTCCACCTTACAAACACATTCCAATCATGGCTTTCGAACTGCCCCAACTGCCCTACGCCTACAATGCTCTGGAGCCGCACATTGATGCGCAGACGATGGAAATTCACCATACCAAGCACCACCAGGCCTACGTAACCAACCTCAATAATGCCATTGCGGGCACGGAGCTGGAAGGTAAGTCGCTGGAAGAGCTGATGCACAACATTGCGGCCGCTCCGGCTGCGGTGCGCAACAACGGCGGTGGCCACTGGAACCACTCCTTATTCTGGACCATTCTGGGCCCCAACGGTGGCGGTGAGCCCACCGGTGCTATTGGCGAGGCCATCACCAAGGCTTTCGGCAGCTACGAGAAGTTCAAGGAAGAATTCACCAAGGCCGCTACTACGCGCTTCGGCTCTGGCTGGGCGTGGCTCTGCAAGCAGGCCGATGGCTCGGTGCAGATCTGCTCTACGCCTAACCAGGACAACCCCCTGATGCCCGACACCGGCTGCAAAGGCACCCCCGTACTGGGCCTCGACGTGTGGGAGCACGCCTACTACCTGAAGTACCAGAACCGCCGTCCCGACTATATCGCGGCCTTCTATAACGCTATCAACTGGGACGAAGTAAACCGTCGTTTCTCGGAGGCTGGCTAACCCTCTAGCCCTTCTTAGTTCTTGTGAAAGCCCTTCTGCCACACGCGGAAGGGCTTTTTATTTGCCTAGGCGTATCCAACAAATATGAGGCGCTTGGCTAGGCCACCCACAGGCCAAGGCCGGCTGGCCTACGCACTTAGCCAGGAAAGATTTCTTGTATCTTTAGGTTCAAAATACTGTCCCCTTTCTTTTTTCAACCGCAATTACATGAGTACGAAGCTGCGTCTCATTATTCTGAGCTTTTTACAGTTTTTTATCTGGGGTTCGTGGCTGATAACTATCGGTGCGTACTGGTTCCAGACCAAGCAGTGGTCGGGGGCCCAATTCGGGGCTATTTTCTCCACCATGGGCATTGCCTCCATCTTCATGCCCTCCCTCATGGGCATTGTGGCCGATAAATGGATGAACGCCGAGAAGCTCTATGGACTGCTGCACATTCTGGGTGGCCTAGTGCTCCTCACTATCCCCTTCGTGGCCGACCCCGGCACGTTTTTCTGGGTGATTCTGCTGAACATGATCTTCTACATGCCCACGCTGGCCCTCTCCATTGCCGTGTCGTACTCGGTGCTGAAGCGCGAGGGGTATGATGTGGTTAAGTATTACCCACCCATTCGGGTGTGGGGCACCGTTGGCTTCATTGTGGCCATGTGGACGGTGAGCCTACTAGGTTTCGAGAAATCAGCCAACCAGTTTTACGTGGCAGCCGCGGCGGCCATTCTGCTAGGCCTCTACTCATTTACGCTGCCCAAGTGCCCCCCCACTGCCAAAGACACGCCGAGCCGTTCTCTGGTAGATGTGCTGGGCCTCAAGTCGTTTGCCCTGCTGCGCGACACCAAGATGCTGACCTTCTTCCTGTTCGCACTCCTACTGGGCGCGGCGCTGCAGCTCACCAATGCTTACGGCGACACTTTCCTGCACGATTTTGACAAGGTGCCAGCTTACCAGGATACGTTTGCGGTGAAGTATCCGGCCATCATCATGTCTATCTCGCAGATTTCCGAGACGCTGTTTATCCTGGCTATTCCCTTCTTCCTGCGCCGCTTTGGCATTAAGCAAGTAATGCTGTTCAGCATGCTGGCCTGGGTGCTGCGCTTTGGCCTACTGGCCTACGGCACCCCCGATAACCCCGGCATCTGGCTGATTGTGCTTTCCTGCATTGTGTATGGCATGGCCTTCGACTTCTTCAACATCTCCGGCTCGTTGTTCGTCGAAACCCAGACGGCATCGTCCATCCGGGCCAGCGCCCAGGGCTTGTTCATGATGATGACCAATGGCTTCGGCGCGGTGCTCGGCAGTTCAGTGAGTGGCATCGTTATCGAGAAGTACTTCACCGCTGCCGACGGTATCACGAAGGACTGGCACAGCATCTGGCTAGCATTTGCTGCTTACGCCCTGGTTATTGCGGTGCTATTCGTTGTTCTTTTCAAGCACAAGCACAATCCGCAGCAGCTTGAGGATACCGAGCCTTCCGAGCACTTGTTGTCGGTGGAGCCGGCCTAGGCCTACCATACGCATAATGAGCTAACCTGCGCCGCCCGTGCCGCCATCTGGCGGGGCGGGCGGCGCAGCCATTTTCTCTTCCTTTATCCAGTCAGATATGAGTACAGAATTACCCATTATTTCTGCCTCAGCGCCCAGTTGTGCTGATACGTTCGATAGTACAAACTACTTTCTCCCACTGGCGTGGTTTAACCAGCACTTTGGTGTGCTGCCGCGCAAGCTCATCTTTCAGCTGGCCAATACCGACGCCCGCACGGCTGTACTGCAGGCTCTTGGTGCTCGCTATGACTTGGAGCAGGCCACCGTAGCCCACTCAGTATACATTGAAAAGGTAGACCAAGATCCTGAGTTAAACGTATGGGCGCTGCGGCTAGCCCCGCACCTGCTACTGCTTGTCGGCGACTACGGGACCTACAATGAGCGGGGCGTACAGGTTTTTTACTCTCCCGCCACCGATGCAGCCGAACTGGCGGCCCTACGTGAACTGCTACTGGCACACGTTGAAACCGGGCAGCAAGAGCGGCAGCGGATTCACGTGCTGCGCCTGGCCTACAACGACCTGGAGTTCACGCCCCTCGACATCAAGATTCCGGCACTGGACCTAAGCACTCACTACAACGACGACCTGCTGCCCGCCCACGAGACCATTGTGCGGCGCCTGCAGCAGCCCCAAGACAAAGGAATTGTTATTCTGCACGGGCCGCCCGGCACTGGCAAGACCAGCTACATTCGTCACCTCTGCGGCCTTACTGATAAGCCCAAGCTGTTCATTCCGCCCAACCTAGCTGCCCGCATCGCCGACCCCGAGTTTATCAACCTGCTCCACGATAATACCAACTCCATCCTCATCATTGAGGACGCGGAGGCGCTACTGACCAAGCGCGACGCGGCCGGCGGTGGCCCTAGCGCCGTCAGCAACCTACTCAACCTCTCCGACGGGTTGCTAGCCGACTGCTTCCATATTCAGGTAGTGTGCACTTTCAATACCGACCTCTCCCGCATCGACAGCGCGCTATTGCGCAAGGGCCGGCTAATTGCAGCATATCATTTTCAGCCCCTTGCCGAGGCTAAAGCCGAAGCCCTAGCTAGCAGTCTAGGCCACCACTCTGTACTGGGAGCTGCCACTGTACTAGCCGATATCTATAACCGTGAAGAGGGAGAATATGAGGTAGGTAAAACTGCCAAACGCATCGGTTTCGGAGTGCATAAGTAAGCTCCTCAGTACATATTCAGTATAAATCTGGCATTAAACCAGTATAAATAAAAAGCCGCTTTGCACTCAGCAAAGCGGCTTTTTGTGCAATATAAGAGGCTCTGATGCTTAGAGCTACTCACGGATGCAGAAAGAGATATAGGCCCCGTTCAATCCTGCTTTTTAAGCTAAGCTCCTTAAGATACAAGGCTGCTGCATGAGACGAATAATTACGCTGAGCATAGTCACCATAGAGGAACGCCATCAGATAATAAACGGCATTCCTTTGGGCCTACTACAGCACAGTAATACGCTTCATAATCCGGCCTTTTGCAGTTTTCACCACCACTACGTACAACCCGGCCCGATGCCTTGCTAGTGGCAGTGTGAGTTCATCGCCCACAGCCGCAGATGCCGTTTGGCTGCTGATTAAGCTACCACGGGCATCATACACCCACACCTGCTGTACCGTAACATCTGCTTTCTGCCAATTGACTTTCACATCTCCTTGCGTAGGGTTAGGATACACCACAACGGCATCATGAGGAGCAAGTGCCGTGACAGTAAAGTTCTGAGAGGAGCGCCCCTGGCCTCCCACCCCCGACACCATTAAGGCGCCCGTGCTGGCTCCGCGGGGCACTAAAGCTAGTAGGCGAGTAGCCGAGGTTTCCAGTACTTGCGCAGCCACACCGTTGAAATAGATGGAATCGGCTTTTCCTTCCTCATGGAAGTTTCGCCCTTCTATGGTCACCAGGGTTCCTACCGTTCCCGCTTGCGGCGAAAAGGATGTGATAGTAGGCGCGGGAATAACCGTAAAATCAGCGGCACCCATGGCTTCACCCCCTGGAGTCTGAACCTTAATTTGGCCTGACTGAGCTCCAGCGGGTACTTTCACCAGCAAGCTGCGGCTGGCAGCCTGTTGCAGCACCTGGGCCGTGCGGCCGCCAGTAAACGTAACCACGTTGCGGGCGGCGTTGGTGGAGAAGTTTGTACCACTTAGGCTTATCGTTGCCCCTACACTGGCTCTACCCGGTGCTACGGCCGTAAGGGTAGGCGCATACCACACCATGAAGGCTTGCGGGCTTTCCACTGCTCCCCCTCGCGTACGCAACCGAAGTTTGCCCAGCGTAGCTCCAGCAGGCACCTCCACCTGTAGGGTAGTAGCAGAAGCCTGCAGCACGCGAGCTGCTACCCCGTTAAACTCAACCGTGTCTTGTGCAGCCAAAGCTGAGAAATGGGTACCCGTTACTGTGACAACAGTTCCCGGGCGTCCTTCACTGGGTGCAACGTCCGTGATAGTCGGCGGCTGAAATACGGTGAAGTTGCTACGGCTTGTGCCATCAGAAGTGGTTAGCACCAGTGAGCCAGTAGTAGCTCCGGCTGGTACCCGTACCGTGAGTGTGGTAGCCGTAGCACTCAGCACAGGCGCTGCTACTCCGTCGAAAACAACACGATTTGCCGTAGCCGTAGGTAAGAAATGGCGGCCGGTAAGCGTAACAAGCGTACCGAAGCGGCCTTCCGCAGGCGCTACGCTGGCAATAGCGGGCAGCGCTAGCACATCAGAATAGGAAAGCGCCACGGCTGGATCAACCGTACGCGGCACATCATAGATACGGTTGGTGGTTGTGTTCGTGCGTACTGGTTCGTTGTAGTCGAAGAAAATATCAGCGAAATTATCGATGCGGGTACGGGCCGCAAGCACCGCCTTCGGCCGGATGCTAAACTGTATCAGGCCGTTGCTACCCAAGGGGTTGCTGGCACTGTCGGGCAGCATAATGTTGTCGAAGGTGAAGGTGAGCACCGGGCGCTGCTGGCCTGCTACCGCAAGCCGGTATGAATGTGACGCCGCGTTTATTTGCAGAGTGCTCAGGTCCAGATCAGCCGAAATCGTATCAACCACCACTACCCGGTAGGCCACATCATTGCCGGTATTTTGAAACCGCACTTGGTAACGCAAGGCCTGATTGGTAGGCGTAAAATGCTGGGCCGTGACGCCTACGGGCACTACTTGCTTATCATTGGGGTCATACGAGTCGAGGATGGGCTGGCAATCTTCGGCCATTTCTGGAGCGGTTTCCGCTGGAGGCATTGCCATCATAGCTGGGCTAGGCGCCGAGCTGGTGCGCAGCCCGGGTAGCTCCACCGTGGCACTGGCCACTCTACTGGTTGGATGCTGATCAGGCTGGTCAGTTTCGATGCGGACGACTGGGCCCGTAGCCGTCCATCTAAATACTAGGCTGTCGCGCGAGGCCAACGATATGTTGCGCTGTAAAGCAAGTTGCGCATCCTGGTAAATGCGTAGGCCTACACTATCGGTGGTAGCGCCTAGGCCACTATTGCGCACCACAAAGCGCACTTGGTTACCAGCTTGCTCATGGCCACTGACGGTGAGGGAAGCCTGGTCCCAGCCAGAGGAGGTGGGGTACGTATTACCGGGAGTAATCCAGGCTTTGGTACATAATGTAAGGCCCCGAATGCCTGTATTACCGCAACTCACGGAATCCTCAATGCTGATTATACCGCGCTGGTTGGGCTGCAGGGTACCCACTTCAAAAAGGTAGTTGCCTGCGGCATCACGGGTATGGGGCACATTGGCGCGCAGAAAGTTGACGTACTGCGGCAAGGCTACTTTAACCACAGCATTGCTTGCCGCAGCGTACCCAATGTTGGCGTACGAAACAGTAGTGACGTTCCGGGCGCACCGGCGACGGCGGCCAGCTACGTTGATGGTCAAGTACGATGCGGCGCTTACTCGGTCACCAAAATCAGGACCTACCACTGAGGTGCCGTAGGAGGTAAACCGGAGGGGCACTGAATTGCTACAAAGCGGCTGAACTATGTGGCCTGGCTGCTGGGTAGGCACTATCTGGCGCAGAACAAACGTGCCGGTATCTACCTCTATACTGTAGTTGCCATTTTCGTCTGAAAGGCCATAATAGTTACCCGGCTCGGCCACTATCACCATGTTTGGTAGCCCCGGCTCCGTCGGGTCTGGCGTGCAGTTGTTATTCAGGTCTTGGTACACCCTGCCTGTAATCAGGTTAGCGGGGTGCAGGTCAGTGGCGGTATAAAACCGGAGAACATCATTGTTTACCATACCCGTCACAAGCCGGGTACCATTTGAGTTTATGGCCAGCAAGTTGGCCCGTACAGGCAGCTTTTTCTGCTGGCTACTGTTAGCGGCATACATGGTCACGAAGTCATCTTTGCCCACACTGGCGTAGATGTTGCCCGCTCCATCAACTGCAAAGCCGGCATCGTAAGGACTTAATGAAGCCGAACCGGTAAAGGAGGGTGGAAACACTGAAACCACTTCCCGGATGAGCTGCCCAGTAGACGTGAACTTTTGTACCCGGCTCCCAGCTCCGTCTAGCACATACACGTTGCCACGAATGTCTACCAACACACCTCGCGGAGCATAGAACTTTCCGGGTCCGGGCCCAGGCCAGCTGCCGCTTCCACCTGCCCCTATATTCTGCAAAAACTGCCCCTGCGGGCTGTACTTACGCACCCCACTATAATGATCGAGTACGTACAGATTACCAATAGCATCAACTGCAAGGTCGGTGGGCCAATACCCATTGGGATTTGTCTGCGGGTTGGGTAATGGAATTTTGCTCAGGAAGCGGCCTTGGGCATCAAATTTCTGAATGCGCGGTTCACCGCTTTCCAAGGCATACACATTGCCAAGCGCATCCAAGGCAATGCTGGTCACGGGGCCGTTAAATTGGCCATTAGCTGAGCCACGTGACCCAAATGCTCCTACTTCCAGACCAGCCGGATTGCGCCGAACTATCTTCTGCTGTTTAGCATCATAATAGTACAGGTTACCAGCTTGATCGAGGCGCAGATAGTTTCCTAACACGGCCTCATTGCCCCATTGCTGCACCAAACTACCCGTAGCACTATACTTGCGAATAGTGCTGAAGCTAGGGTCCCGATCCGTAGCATCAACGGCGTACACATTACCCGTCGCATCTATGCCTAGGGCTGCATGAATCCCATAAAAAGTAGGGGCTCCCGAGCCGAAAGCCTCAAGGTGGTTTCCCTGTGGGCTGTATTTCTGGATGTAGCTCAGGCGTGAGCTAACCAGGTAGATGTTGTTGCTTGCATCCAACAGCATCCCATTGCTTTGGTCATTGAGCGTAGAGCCCGGTACCCGCAACGATAGGCTGTTCAGGAGCTGCCCAGATGGGCTAAGCTTCACGGCGGTATAATCCCGGTTGAGCACGTACACGTTGTTATCCGGCCCAAGCTTCACATCGGTAGGCTGTACCAGTGCCAAGCTGCCGCCCGGAGCATACACCCACACTACCTGCCCGTTCGCAGCAAACTTCTGCACACGGTTGTTGCCAGAATCTGCCACGTAGATATTGCCGGCGGCGTCTACCGCTGCTCCTTTGGGCTGCAGCAGTTGCCCCTGCCCTGCTCCCTGAGTCCCAAATTGCGTAAGTGAATCGCCGACAACGCTGTATTTTCGAATAAAGCCCAGTGTTTGGTTTACTACATAAATGCTCCCGTGGCCATCTAATGCCAGGGCACTCCAATCAGGAGTGCGCGTGGCAGAGCGCAAGGGAATCACTCCCCTGTACTGACCATTCGGGTCAAGCTTGGTAATCCCTAAACGATCCAGCACATACATGTTGCCGGCTTGGTCCAGCTTGATATCCAGCGGTAGGTCTAGGGGAGTACCGAGCATTCGCTCTAAACGAAACTCACGAAGCTGTCCGAAGGCCGATAAGCAACTTGTAAGAAGTAGTAGCAGCAGTAAACGTTTTCGCATTCAATGGATAATTAGATAGAAGACTAGTTGATGCAAGCCAAAGGTACTGCTACTCAAGTTGGACTTTACCAGCAATCTCAAATTTATTAGCAGTACACACCAGCGCTTGGGAAAGAAAGCTTGCAACAGAAAATCAGCTGTTCAGTTAACTAGGCTTACAGCCATCGAAAGAGGCATAGTAAATCAGGATCAGCCGCTTTGAGGGGGTCTACAGACATTACTGCAACGCCTTATCACCGCATGCGATGCCTATGTGCGAGGCAGCGGCCCAACCTTTCCTGCTCAACAAACTGAACAAGGCAGACTTTCGGCGCAATAAGATTTTTACCGTAATCGCATTAAAATATATAAGGATAACAAAGTATACCCTGCGGCTTTAATTATAGGTCACTATACAGGGCGACCCAAACTAAGCAGCGCTACTCCCAGACTTTTGCCAATAAAAAAAGCCGCTCTGCAGTACGCAGAGCGGCTTTTTTGCGCAATATAGGCGCTAGGGCAATTAGAATTGCTCGTCAGCCGAGAAGAAGAAGTCGCCTTCAATCTGTGCGTTTTCGTCGGAGTCAGAACCGTGCACGGCGTTGGCCTCAATGCTCTTGGCGTACTTCTTACGGATGGTGCCTTCAGCAGCTTGGGCGGGGTTGGTAGCGCCAATCAGGGTGCGGAAGTCAGCTACGGCGTTGTCCTTCTCCAGGATAGCTGCCACGATGGGGCCCGAAGACATGTACTTCACCAGGTCGCCGTAGAAAGGGCGCTCAGCGTGTACTTCGTAGAATTTACCAGCACGCTCAGGAGTCAAACGTACTTTTTTCAGCGACACGATGCGGAAACCACCCTCTTCGATCATGCTCAGGATACCACCGATGTGGTTTTCCTGGGTAGCGTCGGGCTTAATCATCGTGAACGTGCGGTTGGTGGCCATACTAGTGGGGCTAAAGTTGGGGTTGGAATAAAATCGTGAGGAGCCACAAACAGGAAGTTTGCGGCCGCAAAAGTAGCCGTTTTATTTGGTGTGGTGAAGCCCCAACGGTTTTCACCCAAGGCCCAAGGGCCCTCTACAGGTAATGCTATTGACGAACCGCTCCCATTATTGAACCTTATCTCGGCGCTACTGCTTCTGCTTTTTATGCAGAAGGTAACGCTTACGGCTCCTAGGCCTAGTCGTTACGGAGTTAACAACCAGCTAAATGCACCAATCTGAGGCCGGTTTTGTTGATACCCGGATTATTTCCGACTTTTGCCGTCTTTGTACGCGGCCTAACCGACCGAATTTCAGTCACCTACCCCGTAGGCAATGTCCACAATATCTGAGTTGAAGGAGCTGCTAGCGCAGCCCCGGCAGATCTTCATCACCACACACCACAAGCCCGACGCCGACGCGCTGGGCTCTTCCCTAGGCCTAGCGGGCTACCTTCGCAAGAAGGGCCACTCCGTTACGGTTGTCACGCCTTCCGACTATCCGAGCTTTCTGGCTTGGATGCCCGGCAACGACGAAGTGGTAGTGTACGAACCGCGCAAAAATGATGCGCAGGTGCGTGAAATCATCGGCACGGCCGAAGTGCTTTTCTGCCTTGACTTTTCCTGTCTGGGCCGCATTAGCGAGCTAGGTGAGTACGTGCGGCAGGCGCCGGGCACCAAGGTGCTCATCGACCACCACCAGGAACCCGAGGAGTTTGCCGACCTCGATTACTCCAACTCCAAAGCAGCCGCTACCGCTGAGTTGGTGTTTGAAGTAATTCGAGACTTGGGCGACCAAAACCTGATTGACACGGGTATTGGCGAATGCCTGTATGCCGGCATCATGACGGATACGGGCTCGTTCCGCCACCCTAGCACGTCCCGCAATGTGCACCTAATTATTGCCGAGCTGCTCAACGCAGGAATTAATCTCTCCGACGTACACCGCCGCATTTACGATTCCCATTCTGAGGAGCGCCTGCGCTTCCTGGGCTTCGTACTGAAAGATAAGCTAGTGGTGCTGCGCGAGTACAACACGGCCTACATTGCTATTACCGCCGACGAGTTGCGCCAGTACCATTCTAAAACTGGTGATACCGAAGGGCTTGTAAACTTTGCTCTGAGCATTGAGGGCATTGTATTTGCGGCTGTATTCATTGACCGGGGCCAAGCCATTAAAATTTCTTTCCGCTCCGTTGGAGACTTCTCCGTGAGCGAGTTTTCGCGCCGTCACTTTGAGGGCGGTGGCCATCATAATGCAGCAGGCGGAATCAGCCATATTCCGCTCAACGGCACAGTAGACCGCTTTCTGGGCCTCCTTCCACAGTACCAAGCCGACCTAGTTACGGCTCCGTTGGCGGTGGTGCCGCCAACGGCATAATTCGGCGTAACTTGGCCGCATAGTTTGTCTAACCCCCTAAACCCTTTCATGCTCTTCCAACGCAACTTTCTGAGCCTGGCCCTCGCTGCTGGTGTTCTGGGCCTCGCTTCCTGCAACAAGGGCGGCGGCGATTTCGCCAAAACCAAGTCGGGCATCGAGTACAAAGTATTCAAAAAAGAAGGCAGCAAGTACGACTCCCGCGAGATTAGCGCGGATGGCGACGCTACCTACAAAGACCGGATTGGCAAGATCATGGCGCTGCACGTGGAGTACCGCACCGGCAAAGACTCGGTGTTGTTCAACTCGCGTAAACAGCAGATGGGCTTCCCAGTGCGTGTGCCGCTTGACTCCGTGCGCAAAGCCCAGAAGGGTGGCCTAGAAGAAGCTATTTCCTTGCTGCAACCCGGCGACTCGGCCGTGTTCCGCTTTAATGTAGATACCATCTTCGCTAAGTCGTTCCGCCAGCCGGTGCCGCCTTTCATGCAGAAAGCCGGTAAAACCATGACCATGTTCGTGAAAGTGGACAAGATCCAGAGCCGCGACGAAGCCATGGCCGACGTGCAGAAGATGCAGGTGGAGCAGCAGAAGAAAATGCAGGTCTACGCTAAGCAGCAGCTTAAGAAAGACGACGTAGTACTGCAGGACTATATCAAGAAGAACAACCTGAACGCTCAGAAAGACACTTCAGGTGTGTACTACGTAGTGACGCAGCCCGGCTCGGGTGCTAAGCCCAAGGCTGGCCAGATTGTGTCGGTACAGTATAAAGGCACCTTGCTCGATGGCAAAGAGTTTGACTCTTCAGCTAAGGGCAACGGCGGCAAGCCTATTGAGTTTCCCATTGGCGTAGGCCAGGTAATTCCAGGCTGGGATAAAGCCATTCCGCTCCTGAACAAGGGCTCGAAAGCGACTATCCTGATTCCTTCGTCGCTGGCCTACGGGCAGCGCGGTGCGGGGGCTAACATCCCGGCCGATGCTGTTCTGCGCTTTGATGTAGAACTAGTAGACGTGAAGAATGCACCGCCGCAGCCCGCTGGCCCTAGCCAGGCTGACATTCAGCGGCAGATTGAGCAAATGCAACAGCAACAGCAGGGTCGATAAGCACCGATTCGGCTAGCACATTACCCCCGGTCCGGTGCAACCGGGCCGGGGCTTTTTGTATCTCCACTTTGACAGCCTCTTTCTCTATGCGTAAGCACCTATTGTTTTCTCGTTTACGGCCGACGTTGCTACTCGTGCTGTTTTTCTCGCTCACTTCGCCACTGTTGTTTTCCTGTATGAAAAACAACGACCCGGCATTAGACACCACTGATTATTCGGCCCGCGATGAGGAAATTATTAAGGCCTATATCGCAGCCAATAATTTAACGGCTCAGCGTCAGGCGTCAGGGTTGTACGTTGTGATTACTGAACCTGGAACGCAGCCTCTGCCTGTGAAAGGTCAGATGGTATACGTGCTCTATACGGGTACAACCCTCGACGGTAAAGTGTTTGACTCTACGGCCAGCCGCGGCAACACCCCGTTCAACTTTCCTATTGGCATGGGGAAAGTAATTGCTGGCTGGGATGAAGGCATTGCATTGCTTGGCAAAGGCGGTAAAGCTACGCTTCTCATTCCCTCTGGCCTGGCCTATGGTCCTTATGCCGTTGGGCCTATTGCACCTAACTCGGTGTTGCGCTTTGATGTCGAGCTGACAGATATTAAGTAATTTCAGGACGGCGAACCTGTTGTTGGCTTCGCTACTATTTTCTGCTTCACCCCATGCGTAACGTATTTTCCCTGGCTCGCCCTACCCTAGTACTTCGGTTAGCCGCTTTGTTATTAGTAGCGGCACCAGTTCTTTCTGCCTGCGACTCGAAAGGCAGCATAGCCAAGCAGACCGAGAAACTCCTTGAACAACAGAAAGCCGCTGATGAAGCTAGCATCCAAGCCTACTTAACTCGGCACAACATCAACGGCTCCAGCTATACACGCACCTCTACCGGCCTTTATCTGATAAACGTGACGGATGGTCCTGCAAGCAACCCTCTAATCAAAGCTGGACAGAAAGTTACTACTGTGTACGTAGGAAAGTACATCGGTGAAACTACCGAGAACCAGGAATTCGACAATTCTAGCAACAACCGGACAGCTTGTGGCTGCCTGAACTTTGTGTCGGGAGCAAACAGTGTCATTGCTGGTTGGGAGGAAGCTGCTCTGCTTATGCGAAAAGGTGATCGGAAAATCCTTTTAATACCTTCAAGCTTGGCAACTATGTCTAATGGAGCCTTCTTACTTGCTTCTCAAGGCATTGCAGCACAGCCTTTGCTGTTCGATATGGAAGTAACCGACGTTAAATAAACCCCTACATGGTCTGTACTCCTCAATACTGGTTTTTGAGACTGGCATTGCTCTTAGGAGCAGGAGGAGTTATGAGCCCGGTGCTAGGCCAGCAGGCTCTCCCTACTACACCAGTTCAAGCCCCAACTGATAGTCTGCTAGGTAGGGCAACGCAAACTAAGTCGGGGCTGCGCTATGCGGTGCGGCACCCTGGTAATGGGCCCACCGCTCACTCCGGCGACAAGGTAACGGTGCATTACACCGGCTTCCTACCGAATGGCCACGTCTTCGACGCCTCCGTGAAACAAGGGGGACCATTGAAGGTACGCGTAGGCCGAGGAGAGGTAATAAAGGGCTGGGACGAGGCGTTGCAGCTGCTGCCAGAAGGAACTAGGGCCCGCATCTGGATTCCGGCCCGACTAGCCTACGCGGCCAAAGGCGTCCGGGACCCGGATGACGACCGCCGCTACTTAGTTCCACCACAAACCGACCTGGTGTTTGAAGTGGAGATTTTAAGAGTAAGATAGTTTACTACGTGCTGGCCCCGCTGATCTGTATGATGCAGACGGCGGGGCCACATGTTGTACAATCATAAAGTTAAATCCGGCTCTGTTTTGCATTGCACAGGTATCAATTGACGCCTAGTGCATAATATACTCTGTATGCTTTCCTTCCCTCGTATACTTACCGCGTGGCCTACGTTGCTGGGCATGGCGGCCCTAATGTCTTTCCAAGGCGACCCGAACAGCTTCAACAGGCTGCGCTCTGGTGTAGAGTACCGCATTTATCAACGGGAAAACGGTAAATACGTGCGCCGCCCTGCCCAAGCACCCACCGGTGACGCAACCTATGCCAGCCGCATAGGCAAAATCATTAGCCTGCACATGGAGTTCCGCACTGGCCGCGACTCGGTGCTGATGAGCTCTCGTCAGCAGCCCGGTGGTCAGCCCGCTCGGGTGCCTCTCGATACGATTCGCAACGCTCAGCGCGGCGGTATTGAAGAGGCGGTATCCTTGCTGCAGCCCGGCGACTCAGCGGTATTTCGCTTCAATGCCGATACAGTATTTGCCAAGTCATTCCGGCAGCCCGTGCCGCCCTTCATCCGGAAGGCAGGCAATACCCTCGTGGTGGTGGCTAAAGTAGACAAGATCCAGACCCAGGAGGCAGCCATGCAGGAGGTGCAGGAAATGATGCGCCAAGCCCAGGAAAAAGAGAAACAGCAGGCAACTCAGCGGCTGGTGCAGGAAGATACTCGCATTCAGGCCTACCTTAAACAGAACAAGCTGAAAGGGGTAAAAGCGCCGGGCGGAGTCTACTACGTGGTTACGAAACCCAGCACGGGCGTTAAGCCCCAGGCCGGCCAAACCGTGTCTGTGCTCTACAAGGGCATGTTGCTGGATGGGAAAGTCTTTGACTCGTCGGAGCGCAATGGCAACCAGCCAATTGAATTTCCACTAGGCCAGGGGCGCGTGATTCCGGGCTGGGACCAAGGCATTGCCCTGCTCAACAAGGGTAGCAAAGCCGTACTGCTTATTCCTTCCTCCCTGGCCTACGGCCCCCGCGGAGCTGGTGCCGACATCCCCCCGAATGCTATTCTTCGCTTCGACGTGGAACTGGTGAATGTGAAGTAAGAGGTATAACGTATCAGGGGGTGGAATATCCGGTTGGTGTTAAGTGTACACAAGCTGGTATTCCACCCCCTGGTACGTTATACCTCATTACAGCTCCGCCAGCACCTCCGACAGAACAGAAAGGGAACGAACGTCGCCGAGGCGCTCTACGTGCAGCTGATAGTAGCGAATAAGCACCCCCAGCAATTCCCGCCGAACGCGGCCATTGGGGATTTGAGCGGTGTCTGGAGTGCGAAGCAAATCATCAAAATGCTGCTCGAATTCCTGGAAGCGCAGGGCCGTGGGGCCGTGTCCGATGGTAGCGCCGGGTACCTCTGCGCCAAAGGCTACCTGGGAGGTAATCTGCTCACCGGTTTCGGGGCCGAAGCCTAGGTACTGACTTAGCTGCAACAGAAATATCAAGGCAAAATTCTCAAACCCTTCCTCCTGCCGGTCGAAGGCCAGGATAGAGTCGTGGAGAAAATTGAAGAGCGGCTCGTTTTCTTCTTCTTCCAGCAACACTCGGCTCACTACCTCGGAGAGGAACAGGGCAATACTGCTCTTGCGCACATCGTAGGGCAGCGTGCGGAAGGGCTCCGCGCAGCGATACTCGGAAAGGCGCGTAATGCCCCCCTGCCGCGAGGTATAGGCCACCAGATCCAGCATGGTGAAAGGCTGGAAAAGCGCAATGCGTCCGGGCGGCTTAGCCTTACGCACCCCATTTACGAGGTAGCTCTGCAGCCCCAGCCGTTCGGTATAAATCCGGGCAATTATGCTGGTTTCACGGTAACGGATGAAGTTAAGAACAATACCGCGGGTCTTGATTAACATGCAGTGGGGAGCTTAGGTGGTGTCTTAAGTACGGTTGCGGGCCCAGGTTGGCCAATTAGCCTTACTGCTGGCCCAGCAAATAAGAACAAGCGCTGTAAGCTCGCCCGTTCCCCAAAAACAGCTTCTAGGCCACTATTTACGTGGCCCGCGCTATTTTTCTACCACGGCCACTTTGCTGATGCAGCCGTTCTTGCCATCGGCATCTGACGAGAGAACCAGATACACCCCCGACTGCACTTTGTGCCCGTTGTAATCGGCCAGGTTCCAGACTAGGGTGCCACCAGTGGCGCGGGTTTGATAGACCAGCTTGCCGGTGACGTCGGTAATTTTTACCTGGGCATTGTTGGCTAACCCTGAGATGCCTACCTGCCCCGTGAAGTTGGTGCGGACTGGGTTAGGGGACACTTTCGCGCAGCTGGGTTTGCCCTCCGTAACCGTAGCGGAGCCCCGGTAGGCCACTACCCCGGCATCGGTAGCCACGAAGACTTCGCCGGTTTTGTCGTTCACCTCCACATCCACAATCCGGTCGGAGGGCAAGGGGCTATTGGCGGTGGTGAAATGCTCCAGCGCTTCAGTAGCATCTTCATTAAATAGCCATAAGCCCCGGTCAGTAGCAAACCACTTGCGGTTGGCACCGTCTACGGCAATAGCGCGTACGGCTTCGCCACCCAAGGCCACGAAGCCCGACCCCTCCCCCCTACTCACGAATGGCGTTTGAAAGCCGAGGCCAGTGCTGGGGTCGAAGGCCGAAATAGGGTCGTTGAAGACAGCAGGCCCTTTGATGGTCGCCACCCAAATATCTCCCCGACGATCTTTCACAATGTCATAGATCTCACCCGACGGCAGGCCTTCGCTTTCTGAGAAAGACCGGGTAGTGCGGCTTTCCTGGTTGTAGGCCACTAAGCCGAGCTGAGTACCTACGGGCGCCCGGGCTCTTGATATCCAGACCCCACCCACGTCATCCAGAGCAAGGCGCTCCATGTTTTCGCTACCGCTAAAGTACGGCACAATGGCCCAGGTGCTGGCCGCGGGGTCAAATGTAAACACGCCAGAGAGCCCTGGTATCTGGTGGCGGTTCACTACCCACACTTTACCATCGGGCGCTGCTACCACATCAGTCACGCGGGTATACGTGGCATCAACGGGAGGCCCCACCACTGGGACAGGGTACCGCAAGGGGTTGGGCAAGCCTGACACCGGATTAAACAGCCGAAAATTACCCGGCCCCTTCCACTCCAGCACGCCGTTGCCGTAGCTGGCCACGTAGAGCGTACCATCGGGCGTGCGGGTGCCGCGAACCGGATCAAGCAGGTTGGGATATTGAGCAGCCGAGAGCGAAGCAGAAGTAATATTCTGCCACTGCCCTTGAGCGTACTCATAAAAACCCAATTGGCTGCGCTCCTGCACGTACCGGTCGCTGTAGGCGCCACTGAAGATGTCTACCGTGTTCGTGCGGGCATCGGCCAGCACGCTGTACGACTTGGTACTGGCGGGAGCGTTGGTCAGATACTGCTCTGCCTGCTGGCCAGTAGCCGATACCTTCAGCAGCCCGTTGGCAAAATCAGCGAGGAAGTAGTTGCCATCTTTGGCCCGCACAGCAGCCTGCGGATTCTGGAGCAGGGCCGGGCGCAACGTATTTGCTACAACGCCGGTAGCGGGGTTAAGCACCGAAACCTTCTGGTTATCGGTTACGAGCAAGCCCGCCCGGGAGGAAGACAGCTGACGAAACTCCACGCCCGTTACGCCCCCCACAGGCTGCCAACTTTGCGCTGGCTGGCTGGGGTTGTAGCCGTAAAGCCGGTCGCCGTTGATGCCGAGGTACACAACCCCGTTGTGCACCCCCAGCGTCCGGAAGGGATTGCCAGCGCGGGGAGCAAAATCAGTAGTCCAAACGCGGTAATCGAGTAAGTTATCGGTGAGGCGGGCGCGCAGCACACCGGCCGAGGTGGCCGCAACAAGTACTCCGTTGGCCGCTGCCGTTGAATACACCTCCACTATGGTGCCGCCGGGCCCAATATTGGTATATGAGTCGCGGATTTCCAGCTTCACTAAATCCACCGCCACTATCCCGAAGCTGCACGCCAGATAAGCTATTTTGTTGTTGATGCTGATCTGGTTGATCCTCTTCGTTCCTTGAATCTCTTTGCGGGCAATATCATTCAGGTTGAGGATGGCCCCATCCGAAAGGCGCAGGATATCGAGGTTGGTAGAGCGGTAGGCCACTACTACCTGCTGACTCACGGAGTCGTAGGCCAGGGTGCTGACGCCTACATCGTGCAAACCATCGCGGCGCGAAAGCAAGCGGGTGGTGTTAAGATCCTTATCGAAGTAGAAGAAGGCATCTTCGGTAGCCACATATACCCGGCTGCCCACATCGGCTAACGACTTTGCCCGGTTAATAGGTAAGTGCAGTTGCCAGTCGCCAAAGCCCGCCGTTGACTGGCCTAGAGCCGCAGGCACCGTTAACAGCAGAAAGCCGAGGCTGAACACGACCCGGCGCAGGCGTAGTAGTAGAATCATCGGCAGGAAGTTGCGACGCGAATAACGAACCGGCAAGGTAACGACGAGCCGCAGGCTTTAGTGCAGCTTTAAGCTTGTAAGCACTAGTATAAAGCTGATGGTGTGGGCTAGAACAGCAACAGAGGTGGCCTAGAGAGTGCCGGGCCCTCTGCTGTGCTTGGCCTTGCCGTTTAGAGCTACCTAGCGGGCCGCGGCTTTGCTTATGGGTTCAGCCGTTTTTTCCTTCATGCCTTCCTGAAAGCAATAGCGGCAACGGGCCTCATACGCATCGGTCTCCCCTAGCAAAATCTTGTCTTCGGACGCCGCCACACGGAAAGAGTAGGAGGCTATTTCCCCGCAACACACGCAGATGGCGTGCACTTTGGTCACGAACTCAGCCACGGCCATAAGCGCGGGCATCGGCCCGAAGGGCTTACCCAGGAAGTCCATGTCTAGGCCTGCCACAATCACGCGAGTGCCCTGGTTTGCCAGCTGCACGCACACGTCTACCAGTGATTCGTCGAAGAACTGCGCTTCGTCAATGCCTACCACGTCGCAGCCGCCAGCCAGCAGGAGCATTTCCTGGGCTACGGGCACTGGCGTGGAGCGGATGCTATTGGCATTGTGCGACACCACGTCCTCAACGTGGTAGCGGGTATCGAGGGCGGGCTTGAAGATTTCAACCCGCTGGCGGGCAATTTTAGCACGGTTGAGACGCCGGATCAGCTCCTCGGTTTTACCCGAAAACATGGAGCCGCAGACAACCTCAATCCAGCCCCGGCGAGCTACGCCCGGACCCGTACCAACGCGGGGTTCTATAAACACAGACTTGTCAGTTAGTAGTGGGCAAGAGTCAGGAGCCTGACGACCTTCGGAACCTCTAAAGTACAGCTTTCAGCTGCTAGCCTCAAAGCCAGCTTCGCCATTTTCCCTTGAAGCGAGGCTACCAGGCCGGCGGTTGCCAACAGCAAAAGGCTTGCTATCAGTCGAATGCCGCGCACCTATTTGGCTTAGCCACTTTTGGCAGACCACCCGATACCAAGTACCTAGGGCAAGTCGTTGAGATAGGTCACGTGCGGGAACTGCACGGGCTCAGGTACCCGGCCTACTACGTCGCCAGCGGGCAGGCGTGTTTGGCAGGTGAGGCGCTCGGTGGGCAGCAAGCGGCCCAGGGCGCGGTAGCGCAACTCGGCGTCGGAAGGCGGCGTTAGGAGGTCGGCTCCGCTGAGTACGTGCAGGCGGCAGGTGGTGCAGCGGCCCTTGGCCCCACAAGCATGCATCCAGTCGTGGCCAGCGGCTTGCAGCGCGGCCAGCAACGTAGCGCCAGGCAGTACCGAAACCGGAGCAGCAGGCAGATTTTGAACTGTTAGAGTGGGCATCTTTCCCTAAATTGCCCGTTGAATCAGGCTTTCAATGAATAACAAATATAGCCTCGCCAAGCGCGAACATTACGGGCGCCTGCTGGCCGCTCTGCTCTGCGACCAGCACTTCGGAGCCCGCCCTACGGCTACGCTCGACGGCCCGGCCGTACTGCGCTTTACCCCCATCCGACAGGTAAACCTGTTTGTGGTGCAGCAGCTGCTAGGCCAGTGGATGTTGGAAATGGGTAACCTCCGTAGCCCCTATTTTGATTTCGAGGATGCGGAAGTGCGCCAGGCCCTTACGCAGTTTATGAACGTGCTCTCGCGGCGCATCAAGCTAAGCCGGCCGGTATTTGAGCCGCTGCTAGCTCAAGCCATCTGCGACACGCTACTGGGCGGCATTGATCCCGCTGAAACCTTCGTGCAGAAGCTAGTAGGTGAGCAGGCTTCAACCTCCCCGGAGAAGCTTCGCGACACATTGCGTTATCTGGAAGTAAACAAGCCCCTGTTCGCGGGCTTTCTAGATACCCTCCCCGCGGATGAAGTGCAGGAGCGTGATTACCTGCTGAGCCGCTTCCGCCTGTATGTAAAGTCGCACGCCCAAGACCAGCAGCCTTTAGCTGCTATTGTACAGGAGTTTAACGCTTTGCTCCCGCTCACTGAGGCTGATTTGTTTGAGGAGGCTGCGCCAACTCCATCTCCCACTCCTGCGCCAGCAGTACCGCCGGCACCCGTCGCTCCTGAAAAGGTTGCGCCCGCTCCGCCTGCCCCTACACCCGTAGCAGCAGCTCCTACTCCAGCACCCGCCCCAGAACCTAAAGCGCCTGCAGCACCAGCTACTCCCTCGGAGCCGCGCACATTGGTACAGGAGGCTCCGGCAGCTGGAGTACCGCTTTACGCTAAGCTGCAAGCTGAGCAGCCGGCAGCTCCTTCACTCAGCGAAACCCTGCGGCAAGAGCGCCCAGCCGCCGCCACGCTAGCAGAAAAAGCCCCTAAAGTAGAGTCATTGCGGGAGGCCATTTCCATCAACCAGCGGTTTAGCTTCATCAATGAGCTATTCAATGGGGAGAATATGGAGTATCACTCAGTGATTCAACACCTAGATACGCTGCCCAATGCGGAGTCAGCGAAGCGCTACGTGACGGAAAACCTGGCGGCGCAGTATAACTGGTCGCGCAAGGAGGAACACGTAAACAAGCTTCTAAAGCTCATTGACCGTAAGTTCGCCTAAGCATACTTCATCAAGCCCAGCTAAAAGCCCCTACTGCTCAGACGACACTGAGCAGTAGGGGCTTTTTTAGTTGCAGTGGAAGAGATACAGGTAGCGCTGCGAAGCTGCTGGCTGCGCTCCTAGGCCTGAGTACTTAATAGCGCTCTAGGTCTTGCTTGCGGTAGGCATCAATGGCCAACAGAATAAAAAGCAGGGTGGTGAAGGACCAGAGGGAGGAACCACCATAGCTGAAGAAGGGCAGCGGAATCCCTACCACGGGCGCTAGGCCTATGGTCATGCCAATGTTGACGCAGAAGTGGAAAAAGATGATGCTAGCCACGCAATACCCATACGTGCGCCCAAAAACCGACTTCTGCCGCTCCGCCACGTACAGTATGCGCCCCAGCAAAACCATGAATAGAATGATAACCACCATGGTGCCTACCCATCCCCACTCCTCGCCTACCGTGCAGAAGATAAAGTCGGTGCTTTGCTCGGGCACGAAGTCGAACTTGGTTTGAGTGCCCTGCAGAAAGCCTTTGCCCGCGAAGCCACCTGAACCGATGGCAATTTTCGACTGCGTCACGTTCCAGCCCACACCCAGGGGGTCGGCGGAGGGGTTAATGAGTACTTCGATACGCTTGCGCTGGTGGGCCTGCAGCACGTTGTTAAAGAAAAAGTCTACCCCGAACACCATACCTACTACCACGGCCCACACCGATAACGCTAGTACCAAATGATGCCGGAATATTCGGGTGTTGAAAGCAAATACTAGCCCTAGCAGCACCGTGAAGGCACCTACCAGCCAGAGCTTAGGTACCAGCAGCGAAAGAATAAGCACGACACCTGCTGCGGCCAGAATCAAGAGAATGAGCGGCGACATGCCTTCCCGAAAGTAAGCCAGCAGGAAGGCACCGAAAACCAGCGCCTGCCCCGTTTCGTTGGCGGCAATAATGAGCAAGGGAGGCAGCAAGGTGAGGCCCGCTAGCACCAGCTGGTCGCGGAAGTTTTGCTGGCGCAGGTTAATGCCCGCCATGTAGCGAGAAACCGCCAGAGCCGTAATGAACTTAGCAAACTCAGCGGGCTGCAAACGCACCGGGCCTAACTCCAGCCAAGAGCGTGAGCCAGCAATAGGCCTAGCAATAAACGGCGTAACAATTAGCAGCAGAATCATGGCCCCGTAGAGCACAAACGCGAAGGTATCGTAGGCCTTGTAGTCGATAACAAGCAGCACAACAATGAGCACCACTGCCGTGCCAATCCACAGAATCTGCTTGAACCAGTTGAAAGCCATCAATTCCTGGAAGCTCAAATGGCTGAACGGATTTTCGGGCGCATCAGGTGAGTAGCTGGCCGCATACACGCTCAGCCACCCCACTCCCACCATGAGCAGATAAATGAGAACCGTTATCCAGTCGATGCTGCGCGAATATCTGGCCGGTGAAGTGGGCATATGGGTGGATTTATTCTGAGGAGTACCTGAAAGCTACCTTCTGCAGCAGGCTCCAAAAACTTCTTTTGGTTTGGAATACCAGCTTAGTGGTGTTTCACGAATCGTTCTGCGGGCCCCGGCAGCCAGCCTTCCCAGCGCCGGCGCCAGGGGGCAATGTTGCCTCGCAAGTATTTTTCTATCAGCAGTGCCGACAAAGGAGCGGCAGAGCTGCCCCCGAAACCGGCATTTTCAATAAACACGGCAATGGCAATCTTCGGGTCTTCAGCCGGAGCAAAGGCCGCGAAGGTAGCGTGGTCATCGCCGTGGGGGTTTTGCACGGTACCCGTTTTACCGGCTACGGAAATGCCCACGTCGAGCAGGCTAGCGTTGCCACCAGTACCTCCACGGCCATCTACCACACTCTGCATCCCCGGTATAATCTCGTCGAAGTGAATGGGGTCAACACCTACGGTGTGGCGCACCGTGTACTGCGGAAGTGGTCCGCCCTGCCCAATCCCCTTCACAAAGTGAGGGGTGTAGTACCAGCCCCGGTTGGCAATGGTTGCCATGATGTTCGCCATCTGTAGGCCAGTAATACCAATTTCGCCCTGCCCGATGCTGAGTGAGTATACCGTGCGGTAGTTCCAGCGGTGATAGCCATTGCGCTTATCGTAGAAATCAGGGGAAGGTATCAAGCCTCTTTTCTCCTGCGATAAGTCTACGCCGAGCTTTTCGCCGAGCCCAAACTGCATCACCTTCCGGCGCCATTCACCTAGGCCTAGGCGGGCGTCCTCGAAGCGGTTAGCCGAGCGGCCCCGCAGCACCGCTGCCCGCATCACTTGGTAGAAATAGGGATTACAGCTGTTCTTGATGGCAATACCTACGTTACTGGGGTACTCGTGGCGGTGGGTACAGCGCACCAGCTTCCAATTACACGCAAACCCTGTTTGCGGTGTTACCACACCCATTTGCAATGCCACCAGCTCGTTCACCA
Organism: Hymenobacter wooponensis; assembly: GCF_004745865.1. GTDB lineage: Bacteria > Bacteroidota > Bacteroidia > Cytophagales > Hymenobacteraceae > Hymenobacter > Hymenobacter wooponensis. Next base: position 1,434,242 of record NZ_SRKZ01000001.1, read on the forward strand.
GCTTGAAGGTGGAGCCGGGAGGGTAAGTTGCCATCAGAGGGCGGTTGAACAGGGGGCGCTCTGGATTATTGAGCAGGTCCATATACCGGTTGCCCATGCCCTTGCCTGAAAGAGTAGCCGGATCAAACATCGGCGCCGATACGAACGCCAAAATTTCGCCGGTTTTAGGGTCTAAGGCTACTACCGAGCCGCGCTTGCCCGCCATTAGCTGCTCGGCGTAGGCCTGCAGATCGGAGTCAATGCTCAGGTGCAGGTCTTGCCCGGCTATGGAGAGCGTATCAAACTCGCCCCCCCGGAAGGCGCCTTTCTCAATGCCCCGCACGTTTACCATGCGGTACTGCACACCCCGGCGGCCCATAAGCTGGGGCTCGTAGAAAGACTCTAGGCCTGTAATACCCAAGAACTCGCCGGCCATGTACTTGGAAAACTTCGGCTTTTCTAAAAAGGCCGGTGTAATGGCTCCTACATACCCCAAGGCGTGGGCCATATTTTTGGTATTGTAAGAGCGAGCCATACGGGCTTTGATGCTGAAGCCCGGAAAGTCGATGAGGTTGTCTTGAATGGCGGCCAGCTCAGGAGTGCTTAGGTTTTGCACCAGCGGCGAGGCCTTCACTCGGCTATACGCCCGTGCCGCCTTCATGCCCTCCCGTACTTCCTCAAGGGGCAGCTGGAGCAATTGGCAGAAGCGAGCGGTATCCAGCTTCTTAACCTCCCGGGGTACCACCATGAGGTCGTACACCGGGGTGTTCTGCACTAAAATCTGACCCTTGCGGTCGTAAATCAGGCCCCGGTACGGAGCCTGTACTATGCGCTGCAGGGTGTTGCGGTCAGCGGCAAGCTTATAGCTGCCATCCAGCACCTGAATGTAAAAGAGGCGCGCCGCGAAGAGCAGCGCCACGGCCAAGAAAATGGCGTGGACCACGTATTTGCGGCCTTCGAGGTATTGCAAAGCGGTGGATTCTGAGAAGTAAGCACTTACGGCCCATCGGCCGGATTTGCAAAGGTACAACGAATGCTCGCCTCTGCTAGTCTCTGGGGTTAGAAAGACAGCATGCTGCTCTAACCCCTTGGAGGCTGCCGTACTTGGTTTAGCACTTGCCGCGGCCCTTGCGCCGTACGGCGGAGCTTATACAAAGCGTATCGCCGCCCGCAAGTTCCCGAGCTTACCGGCTGCGGCGGCGCGTGGGGAAAAACACCAGCTGAATAATCAGGAATACAACACTCGTGTACAGAGTGCTCACCAGAATTTTGAGCAAAGTGAGGCCCAGTACCTGGAAGCTGCCCAGCTCCAGCAGAAAAAAGGCGGCGTGGTGAATAGCCACCAGCAGCAGCAGGTACACGATAACCCACTGCCCGCCCATTTGGTGAATGTTCACTGAGTCTTGGGCATCGTACCCGTCGCGGGGGGTGAGCAGGCGCAGCACCCAGGGGCGCAGGTAGGCCACTAGCACGGCCGCGGCGGCGTGTACCCCACCCGAGTCGAAAAACACGTCCATGGTGTAGCCCATGACGAAGCCCAGCAGCAATTGCAGCACGATGGGCGTGCTAATAGGCAAGAACAGCAGGAAGCCTAAGTAGAAAAAACACCAGCCTAGGTTAAACAGCACAAAGTCTGGCCCACTGATAAGCAGCACGTAGAGGCCTACGTAGAGCGCAAACCGCAGCACTTGTAGCAGAATGGTTCCTACTCCGCTCATGGCTGATCGTCGGTTTCGGGTTTCACGCCGGCGCGAGCCTCTACCGTATCGCGCTCAATTTTAGGACGGCTGCTAACCACGTACACATAGGTCAGGTTAGAGAAATTGACAGCGAGCCGCACTTTAATCGTCCAGAAGTTTTTGTCGGGCTCCCGAACAAACGACTCAATGGTTCCTACCATTATGCCCTCGGGAAACACAGCGTTATAACCAGATGTCACTACCGTGTCGCCGCGCACCAGCTTGTTTTGGCGTGGAATGTTATCCAGCAGCACATACGCTGGGTCATCTCCAAGCCAACGAATGGTTCCAATGGTGCCATCGCGCTGAATGCGTGATGATATAGCGGTTTTGGAGTGCAGTACCGAGGTAATGGTAGTATAATGCTCACTTGTTACCAGCACACGGCCAACCACGCCCGCAGCCGCCACTACGCCCATCCCGGGTTTCACCCCATCTACGGCCCCCACATTCAGGGTCAAGAAGTTATCAACGCGGCGCTGGGTGTTGCTTACCACCCGGGCCGGAATTAGGGGATAATCGGGGTCACGGGTGGGAAGCTGGCGGAGGCCTAGCAGCAAGGAATCGGGGCGGCCCAGGAGGGCAAGTCTTGCCTGCGTGACGCTATCCTTGCTAACGGGTAAGGAATCAGCTTGCCGGCCGCTTAGGTCGGAGCGATAGAGCTGTTGCCGTAGCAGGGCGTTTTCCTTTACCAGCTCATGATTTACCTCTACCAGCCGGAAGTAGTCATAAATGCGCGTGCGCAGATCCAGTACCTGGCCTACGTAGCTGTTGGCTGAGTTGAAAAACGCGGCCCGCTGATACGCGCTGTTGCGCACCAGCAGAAACAAGCTCAACACTTCCAGCAGCGCAAACACGAGGATACCCCGGTAGCGAAACAGAAAGGCGAACAAGTTACCCACAGCATTCGTGAACTGAGAAGTAAGAAGTGAGAAAGAAGACTCGTGAGATACAGCAACAAGTTGTTACTGCTCACCTAGTCTTCCTTCTCACTTCTCAACTACTTGATAATAAAAGATTAGGTAAGCAGCACCCCGCGGAAGCCGAGGATGTTTTTGATGGCAGCACCCGTGCCGCGTACTACTGCACGCAACGGATCCTCGGCAATGTGAATAGGCAGCTTGGTTTTCACGGCCAAGCGCTTGTCTAGGCCACGCAGCAAGGCCCCACCGCCGGTCAGATGGATGCCGTTTTCGTAGATATCGGCGGAAAGCTCAGGCGGGCTGATTTCCAGCGCCTTCAATACGGCCTCCTCAATTTTAGCTACCGATTTATCCAGGGCAATGGCAATTTCAGCCGAGGTCACCTTGATAACTTTCGGAATACCGGTCATCAGGTCGCGGCCGCGCACCTCAAAGTCGGGCGGAGTTACTTCCAGCTCCGTGAGGGCAGCACCCACTTCAATCTTGATGCGCTCGGCGCTCCGCTCCCCAATCAGCAGGTTGTGCTGGCGGCGCATGTAATCAAGAATGTCCTGGTTGAATACGTCGCCGGCCGTCTTGATAGACTGGTCGCAGACAATACCCGACAGCGCGATAACGGCAATTTCAGTAGTACCACCTCCAATGTCGATAATCATGGAGCCGACGGGCTGCTCCACGTCAATTCCGATACCGATAGCGGCGGCCATGGGTTCCTGAATCATCCAGACCTCCTTGGCCCCGGCGTGCTCAGCGGAGTCACGTACGGCGCGCTTTTCTACCTCCGTAATGCCCGAAGGAATGCAGATGACCATGCGGTGCGAGGGCTGGAACAGCCGCGTACGCGTGTCAATCATCTTGATCATGCCCTTGATCATTTCCTCGGCGGCGTGGAAGTCGGCAATAACACCATCCTTCAGCGGACGGATAGTTTTGATGTTGTCGTGGGTTTTCTCGTGCATTTGCTGCGCTTGCCGGCCCACGGCAATTACCTTATTTGTAGTGCGGTCTTTCGCAATGATGCTCGGCTCATCCACCACGATTTTGTCGTTGTGAATGATGAGGGTATTGGCCGTGCCCAGGTCAATGGCAATATCGCTGGTCAGAAAATTGAAGAAACCCATCGAGTTACGGCAAGTGAATGAGAACGGGCTGGTTGCGCCCGTCAAAAGTGGGGGCAAAAGTAAGCAAGTTTCGGCGAAGCCCGGCATGTCGGCTCAGCATTGTAGACCGACAGTGAAGCAAGATCTACTTATGAAGCGCAGGCCGCCCAATAATGTGCAGCTCCCAACGTCAGGAGTGGCTTTTCATTGTGGAGCAGGCAAGATAAAGCTTCTTGGCTACAGTCCAGCTACTCAAAATAAAGCAGCCCCCGGCAACCAGTTTGGTGCCCGAGGCTGCTTTAGTATCAAGAGGTTGCCAGCGCTAGGGCCATTGCTGGCCTAGCCCTGATCTTGCCCGTATTTTTTAGTGCTTGAAGTGGCGCACACCGGTCATTACCATCGCCATACCTAGCTGGTCGCAGGCGGCAATGCTGTCGGCGTCCTTGATAGAGCCGCCGGGCTGCACTACGGCCCGAATGCCAGCTTCACCCGCAATTTCTACGCAGTCGGGGAAGGGGAAAAAGGCATCAGACGCCATTACTGCGCCCTTCAGGTCGAAGCCAAAGGCGCGAGCCTTCTCAATTGCCTGCTTCAGCGCATCTACTCGGGAGGTCTGGCCTACACCCGATGCCAGCAATTGCCCCGCCTTGGCTAGCACAATAGTGTTGCTCTTGGTGTGCTTGCAAACCTTTATAGCGAATTCCAGGGCCTCTACTTCCTCGGCCGTCGGGGCCGATTTAGTTACCGTGCGGAACTCGTTGGCACCTTCAATTACGCGGTCAAAGTCTTGCTCAATCAGGCCATTGAGCAGGGTTTTTACTTGCTTCGTGGGGAAATCAACGGGCTTTTGGCGGAGCAGAATGCGATTTTTCTTGCTCTGTAGAATGGGCAGGGCGTCCTCGGCAAACTCGGGCGCAATCAGCACCTCAAAAAAGAGCTTGTTCAATTCCTCGGCCGTTGCGGCATCTACCGCCCGGTTTACAATGATAACGCCCCCAAAGGCTGATATAGGGTCGCAGGCCAGCGCATTCAGGTAGGCCTCTTTTAGCGTCTCTGCTTGGGCTACGCCGCAGGCATTGGTATGCTTGAGAATGGCGCAAGCGGCGGGACCTTCGGCAAATTCCTGCATCAATAGCACGGCAGCATCTACGTCTACCAGGTTATTGTAGCTAAGCTGCTTGCCGTGGAGTTGGTCGAAGAGGGCCGATAGGTCGCCGTAGAAGGTGCCGGCTTGGTGTGGATTCTCGCCGTAGCGCAGAGGCGTGGCGGGCTTCTCGCTAATTTTCAGGGCTGTGCCGCTCAGCTCCGTGCCCTGAGCCATGTAGCGAAAAATCTGGGTATCGTAGTGCGAGGTGGCCTCAAAAGCGGCGGCGGCATAGTGGCGGCGGTCTTCGAGGTCGGTAGCGCAGTTTTTGGTGGTCAGCAACTCCGTCACGGCCGCATATTGGTCGCGGCTGCTCACAACCAGCACATCGCGGAAGTTTTTGGCGGCAGCGCGCAGCAGGGAAATGCCCCCAATGTCAATCTTCTCGATAACGTCCTGCTCGGCGGCCCCGGAGGCAACAGTTTCCTCAAACGGGTACAGGTCAACGATAACCAAATCAATGGGCGGAATCTGGTGCTGCTCAGCTTCGGCTAGGTCACTGGCTTCGTGGCGGCGGTGCAGAATGCCCCCGAATACCGTGGGGTGCAGCGTTTTTACCCGGCCCCCGAACACGGCCGGAAAGCCCGTCAGGCTCTCTACGGCCGTCACCGGCGCACCCTGCTCTTCAATGAATTGCTGAGTTCCTCCCGTCGAGTACATCGTCACGCCGTGCTGCTTGAGCAGGGCCACTAGGGGCTCAAGGCGGTCTTTGTAGTAGACAGAGATAAGGGCGGAACGAATGGGCTGCGAAGGCATGGCAATAAAGCTTGGATGAAGGCGAAATGCGCCGCGAAGGTAGGAACCCCTCGGGCGTGCTGCCACCCAACTATGTTACGGAATTGTTACGCCCCACCTATCAGGGCACCCGCTTAGGGCCTTTTCGAGCTTTGAGCGCGCGATTTATGCACGATTGTCTGCACCAAATTTTCTTACTGCCCAGTTCCTATTTCCTGCCGTATATACCTCAAGCTCCTCTGTTCTGATCAAACCAGGCAGTTGCTCTTTTCCCCGCCAAGCTCGGTTTGGCATCCGCCTGAATCTTCATCATGTCAGAGACACTCCTACATTCACCCGCCACTGCTGCGCGCCCAAAGCCGGCCGTTAGCTCGCTCCCGGAGCCTCCACTTTACTCAGCAGAAGTAAGTGTAGAGGCTGCCGCCAGCTTGGCCCCACGCTTATTCACGCAGGCCCCTTTTTCTGACCAAGAAGGCGGCTTCCCAACCGAAGAGTTCAAGTGGATGCGTGAAGCTGGTCTGCTGACTGCTGCACTGCCTCCCGCATTGCGGGGTACTGGCCTAGGCCACTCCTCCCAAGCGTTGCCACTACTTCAGACCTTACAGCATATTGGGCGCGGAAATTTGGCAGTGGGCCGCATATATGAGGGGCACGTCAACGCCCTACTCTTACTCCAGCGTTTTGGGCAGCCGAAACAGGTTACCCGCTGGGCGGCGGCGGCCCACGCCGGGCACTTATTTGGCGTTTGGAATACGGAGGCGCACGACGGCGTAAAACTGGAGCCACTAGCACATAACCGCTACCGCCTGCATGGCAGCAAAACCTTCGGATCGGGGGCGGGCCACCTTACCCGGCCCTTGCTCACAGCCCAGCTCCCTGATGGGGGCTGGCAGATGCTGATTTTGCCCACCGATGAGCAGCAGCCCAGTCTAGACGCTTCCTTCTGGCGCCCCCTGGGGATGCGGGCCACAGCTAGCTTCCGGGTTGATTTTACCGGCCTAGAGGTAGCCGACGACGACTTGCTAGGCCGCCCCGGCGACTATTATCGGCAGCCCTGGTTTAGTGGTGGGGCTACTCGCTTTGCGGCTGTGCAGCTGGGCGGCGCCGAGGCTATATTTGATGAAACGCGCCGCTTTCTGCGCGAGCTGGGCCGCACCGATGATCCTTATCAGCGGCAGCGCCTGGGCGAAATGGCACTGCTGATAGAAAGCGGCCGCCAGTGGCTACGTGCCGCCGCCGAGCACGAGGCCCGCGCAACAGCAACTGCCGAGGCCACCGTAGCCCATGCCAACATGGTGCGTACGGCCATTGAAGAAATATGCCTGCGAGTGTTGCCTCTGGCGGAACGTTGCGTGGGCGCCCGTGGCCTGCTGCGCCCCGAGCCCTTTGAGCGTATGCACCGCGACCTAACTCACTACCTACGCCAGCCTGCCCCCGACGCCGCGCAAGCCGATGCTGGGCGTTTTGTGCTCGAAAGCTCGCGCCCTGCTTACCGCCTGTGGAATGACTGAGCCCTTCGTGTCCTCCCAGCTGTTGTTTGAGAGCCTTCCACTCTACCCTCCCGACGCCGTGCGCACCTTTGGGCCTACGGTTGTGGTAGCCCCGCACCCCGATGATGAATCCCTGGGCTGCGGTGGCCTGCTCACCTTGTTGCGGCAGGTAGGCCTGCCCGCATGGTGTGTATTGGTTAGCGATGGAACTATGTCGCACCCCCATTCCCAGAAGTTTCCGCCTGCCGCGCGCCGTGCGTTGCGAGAACAAGAGCTGTGCGAAGCCCTAGGCTTGCTAGGCCTGTCAGACCAAGCCCTGCACACGCTAGGCTTGCCAGATGGCTCGGTGCCCGGCCCCGACACCCCGCTTGGTGCCGCCGCCGCCGCCCACTTGCAGGAGTTTTTTACTACCACGCAACCCCAAACGGTACTAGTGCCTTGGCGGCGCGACCCTCACCCTGACCACCGGGCTACCAGCCAGCTGGTTCGGGCAGCCTTAGCAGGACTCCCAACCGCGCCTCGTCTGCTGGAATATGTAGTGTGGGCCTGGGAGCGGGCTTCCCCCGCTGACCTCCCCCAGCCCGCCGAAGCTCACGGCTTCCGGCTAGATATACGCTCCGTGCTGCCGCAAAAGCAGCAGGCCATTGCCGCTCACCGCTCCCAGCTGGCTGGTGGCCCCATCGACGATGACCCGGCCGGCTTTACCCTGGCGGCTGGCATGCTGGCGCACTTTGATAGGCCAGTAGAAGTGTTCTTTCAAGCAAAGTCCTGATCCTCATTCGGGCTCTATCAGCGTGTTTATTCTCCCCTCCCCATGTCTCGTCTCCGTCCTAACCCCAACCAGCCTAACACGCTTCCGCCTGATTACTTCGATGCCGTATATGAGGCCAACACAGATCCTTGGGGCTTTGAAACCAGCGCCTATGAGCGGCAGAAGTATGACACTACGCTGGCAGCACTCCCGCACAGCCAGTATGCCCAGGCCTTTGAAATTGGTTGCTCTTTGGGCGTGCTGACTCAGCAGCTAGCGGCCCGATGTGAGCACCTCCTCGCTATTGATGTGGCCAAGGCACCGCTAGATAAAGCCCGGCAGCGCTGTGCGCAATTACCTCAAGTGGAGTTTCAGCAGTTGCAGCTACCTGATGAGTACCCGAGGGGCCGCTCATTTGACTTAGTGCTACTGTCAGAAGTGGGATATTACTGGAGCCCGGCTGATTTGCTGCGTACTAGCAACCACATCTTGCAGACACTACGCCCCGGCGGACACTTGCTCCTCGTTCATTGGACGCCTCCCGTGCACGACTATCCCCTGACCGGCGATGATGTGCACGAGTTTTTCTTGAACCTCACTACCCCCGGGGGCCCTCTGAACCACCTGAAAAGTCAGCGCCACGAAACGTACCGCCTCGATTTATTTGAGCAGCAGTAGGCCTGTTTAGCATCTCTGATAGGTTAAACTGTAGCGGGTTCCAAACTTAAGAGCAAGCGCTAGGCCACTTCAGGCTTGGTTCTGGCAAGCGCTTTTGTTCGTTGTTGTGCATCACCAGCTCGCGGCGCAAGTAGGCAATGGCGTCACTTAGGGCCATAGGAGGCCATTGGGCTTCCCAGCGGCCATGTGTTGCCCAATATGTTTTAACCCAACTCCACAGCTGTCCGAACGTTAGGCAAGCACGCATTTGCTGCTCAAGCGACTTAAGCGGTAGGCCTAGCAAGGTGGCCAAGCCAGGTAGCGTTTCCGCCACTGTTTGGGCGGGCTTGCCCTGCCACAAGGCACGCAAAGCAAAGCGAGCCTTCCATTCCGTAACCAACCGGGCAGGACTATCCACCAGCGGCTCCTGCTGCGTTTGGCCCAGTTGCGCCCATTGCCGCAATTGCCAGGAGAGGCCTACTGCAACTCGCCCCATCTGCCGGTTAGAGGTGTACACCCGTACCTGTGGGCAATGGCGCAGCCGCAGGTCATGATGCAGCAAGGCTTGGTATAACGCTTCATCCTCTAAATACGGCACAACTGGTAGGCCACCTACCCGGCGGTAAGCCGCAGGGGTTAGGGCAAAGCTCGCCCCAAAATGCTGGTGATGCCGCGGCCACGGATCAGATTCTGCCGGGTCAAGCAAGGTTTCTAAACGGGCCTTCAATAGTTGATACGTTGTATCCTGCAACTGATAGCGCCTAGCTGCGTCGGCAGCGGAAGCAACTGCCATGTGCATCAGAATTCGGCCACCTACGGCATCGGCCCCTTGGGCTAGCGCAGCCTGCGTGGCGGCCAGCCAGGTTGGGGCTACCAGCGTATCGGCGTCGGTGCTGGCAATGAAGCTGCCGGAGTTGTTCGCCAGTTCCAGCCGGCGGCAGGCTTCATCCATAAGCAAGCGCCGGGCCTTGCCAATGTGGGCTTCAGCACGGGGCAGCTCTATTTCCAGCACGTGCACAGCCAACGCCGGATGACACCTGGCAAACTCACGCGCTAATGCGGCTGTCTCGTCAAGGCAATTATTGGCCAGCACGAGTATTTCATACTCCGCTGGGTTGAGGGGTTCACCGGCCAAGGTAGTTTGGGCGGCCAAGGCCGCTAGAGTTGCCAGCAGATTCTCGGCCTCATCCTTGGCCGGAACCACCACCACCGTTCGCAAGCTGGCGGCAGGTGGCCTAGCCACCCGCACGTTAGCTACTGAGGCCGGACCAGCGGCTACGTCCTGCACTGTATGAAATCGAGAGGGGAGTAAAGAGCACATAGCTCCTTTTACGTAGCTGAACAGTATTAATATTGTTCAGCTTTTGGGCAATTTCCCCTTCCCAATTGCTCATGCAGATGAACTACTGCGCTGTATACTGACAGCATTTCATTTGGGCCGCTGGTGCGCATCCTACCTATACACGAAAAAGGCCTTCCTAAGTAGGAAGGCCTTTTTTGCGTGTGAGTCGGTTAGCTTAGAACGCTTCGCCCACGGCGAAGATGATCCCGGAGTTGCCGCCGGAGCCGACACCGTAATCTAAGCGAATGTTGAGCCGGTCGCGGCGGTTGAAGCGGAAACGGGCTCCTACCCCACCAGCAAACTTGGTATCCTCAAACGTGTAATCGCCTAAGCGCGGGGCTACCTGGCCTACCGCGCCAAACACTACCCCATCGAAGCGCCAGAATAGTTTCTGCCGGATTTCAGCCTGGGCTGTGGTAAACTGACGGTCACGGAAGCGTGCTTCATAAATGCCGCGCATCAGATAGGCATTGTTGTAGAGCGAGCCGCCCAACGTGGCACCCATGCCACCTAACTCCCGGAACGGCACGCTACCCGTGTGGTACTGCCCCAAAAATTGCAGCGCCAAAATGGTGTTGTTGGTCCCGAACAGTGGGTTGAAGTGGCGGGCGTCCACCATGTAGCGCGTAAACTTGTAGTCGCTACCTAGTGCACCGCCATTGAACAGGATGTGTGCATCCACAAAGTTACCCGTGTAGGTTGCCAGCACATTGTCGCGGCCATCATACAGAATTGCCGGACCCACGCCCGATGTCCGGTAGCCAGCGCGCTGAGAGGCCGGAATATTGTAGTACTGCGTTGCAGGGTTATTAACCGGGTCCTGCGGATCTTTCAGCTCTACGGTGCCCAGGTCTGTGAAGCGGTAACGAATACCTACGAACAGATTGGGTACTACCTTGGCCAGCACCTTTTCATCAAACACCCACAGCGGGTATTTGATCTGGGTTTCGTCGCTCTTACGGGTGTTATTGCCAATACCGTAGTAGTTAAACACCAGGTCGTAGTAGCTTAACTCGCCAGAGAAGAAGAATTTCTCTTCGGGCGTGAAAACCGTGTGCGTCAACTGCACCGTGGTTTGCTTTTTCTGCGAAATCCAGGCAATCAACCGGGCATTCGACTTACGCACCATGGTATCTTGCCCAAACCGCCACACGGGCAAAATGGCTAGGCCACCTGCGAAACCAGTTTCCTGCTGATAGAAAGCAATGGGCACCGGAATAAAGCTGGGCTTATTAGGATCGGAAGGCGTGAGCTTGACGGGCGCAGGCGCCAACGCCCGGTTCAGACCCACGGGCGCGCCCTCCGCAGGATCTTCAGCAGTAGTAGGGGTTACCGATGACGCCCACAGCGTGGTGGAATCGGGAGTAACAGGGGCCGACTGGGCTAGAGCAGCGGGGGCGGCCAGCGAGCTTAGCGCTAACAGCGAGTACAGAAAGCGCATACGTGGATGGCTTGGGAAGAAGTGAAGGGTATAGGCCTAGGACCTGTGCTCGCAGCTGAACAAGCTGTAGTTCAGGACCGAACTTCTCAGCTAACGGAACAGTAGCCTTTGCGGTTTTACCCTACCAATAGCATGGAGAGAACTCCCGCCAACATCACCAGCTTACACCCAGTACTTAACTGCGCAAAGTGCCGCCGCCGGTCGGCCCGCCGCAGCTGCGCCGCCAGCCAACCCAACGGCAACAGCACCAGTAGCAATAACCATAGCCCCAGTGCCCAGTGCTCGGCTTCGACCAGTACTTTTTCTACCCCCAACACCAGCACTACCAGGCAAGCCAGAAAAAACCCCGCCACCCATTTACTGCGCAGCACCCCCACCACCAGGGGCAGCGTGCGGCAATCGTGCGCGGCATCGCCGCGCATATCTTCAATATCCTTTACTATTTCGCGCACCACCGTCAGCAGAAAAGCCGCCAGGGCATATAACCACACCGGTTTGGTACCCACCCGCAATTGCAGTTCTGGCAGTAGTACCAGCGCTGCCGTGAGAGCAGCAATGCTCACGTTGCCCACCAAGGCCACCCGCTTGAATCGCACAGAGTAGCCCCATAGCAAGAGCGCCGAGCCTAAATTTACTAGCCCCAGTAGCGGCGACAGTGCTCCACTCACCAATACTCCCAGCCCCGATAGTAACAAGTGGGCTACCATTGCGTGGCGCCGGTTTACCGCCTTTCCTACTACTAACCGGTCGGGTCGGTTGATGGCGTCAATCTTTACGTCGTAGTAATCATTGATAATGTACCCGCCGGCCGCCACGCTTAGTGCGGCCAGGGCCAACAGCGCAAAGGACGGGTCCAGCACCACCGACCAGGGCGCATCGGGCAGCAGCAAGGCCTTCCGGACCAGCAGCAGGCACAGGGCCATAATCAGCAGGTTGGGCAGCCGAATCAGGAGGGCCAGCTGCCGCCAGGGGCCAGTATCCGCTGCGGGCGGCTGGTTGGAGCGGGGATGTTCAGGGGCAGCCATTAGAATAGAAACAATACTAGTAGTGGCTGCAAAGATGCACCCCAGCCAAATAGGAAGACGAACGAACGAACTACCTGAAGCTCGACCGGTACACTGGCCTAGCAATAGAAAGCCCCTCCCGGTAGCGGGAGGGGCTTTGCTCAGTTGTTACAATCATCTGAGCAGACCGAAGTCTACACTTTCTTCACATTCACCGCATTAACACCTTTGCGGCCTTCCTGCGTTTCGAATTCAACGCGGTCATTCTGTTGGATCTGGCCCCCGTTAAGACCGGTAATGTGGACGAAGAAGTCTTCCTTCGAGCCGTCTTCCGTAATGAAGCCGTAGCCCTTCGACTCATTAAAGAATTTTACGGTTCCTGTTTTCATGAAATAAAAAGAAATGGTGTGAATGATTGGTGGGTAAATATAGAGGGATTTTGGAAAAGCACAACCCCGCCTAAAGTGGGCGGGGTTGTGCTTTTCTTCTTGTTATGTACTGCTGGATAACTAGCTACCTGAACTGGCCTACCAGGTTTTCTGAGTGCGCATTACATCTTCAATCAGCTCACGTACGGCCCCGTGCCCACCGCGCAGCGCAGTGGTGTAGTTGCTGATTTCGCGCACGTCGCGGGCGGCATCGGCGGGGCAAGCGGCCACGGCACAGCGGCGCATTACTTCAGCATCGGGCACATCGTCGCCCATGTAGGCAATGTTAGCGGGGTCGAGGCGGTAGGTGTTGATGTAGTTGTTGAAGATCTTCATCTTATCATCCACGCCCAGAAAAATGTCCCGGATATCCAACGACTCCAGCCGTTTCCGAACGCCTTCTTCTTCTCTACCCGAGATAACCGCAATGCGGTAACCTTGGCGTAAGGCATGCCGAATGGCAAAACCATCTCGAATGTGAAAGGCCCGGGCCTGCTCACCGGAGTTGAAAGCCAGTAGGGTTCCATCGGTCAGAACACCATCTACATCCAACACAAAAGCCTTGATAACTGATAAGTCAGGCGTGGTCTGCTCACTCATATAAGATGACAAAAGGTATTCCGGAGCGGTGCCGGGCGCAGAAAGCGCATAGTTAAGCGCCGAGGCGGTGCTAGGCCAGTACCTTATTGGTTATCACGCCACTCGTACACCCACTTGGCCTGAATTTGCTCCAAGTGACCCTCGGTGGCCTGTTCACGGGTACCCTCAAAATTGGGCAATGTCAGTACCCACTCCAGCAGATCGGTGAAGCGTATGCGGTAGATTTTAGCCTCGTTGAAGTCGTCACCGAACTTCTCGTACAGCGCCATGGCGATATCCTCATGGTCGCTCCACTTAATAGGGGGCTCGAAGTGGTTCATTAGATACAGTTGTCAGTTAGAAGTTGCCAGTTGCTAGAAAACGCCTGCAGAACAAATCTGCATCAGACGGCTCGCCACTGGCAGCTCGGGATTAGTGGCCTAGGAAGTTCTGCGGCGGAATCATCACCACCACGTCCTGGTTACCCTGCATTACGCACTGGCAGCCAAGGCGCGAATTGATCCGGGGATCAACAGCCCGGTCGATGAAGTCTTCTTCTTTATCGCTGATTTCCGGGAGATCTTCTTCTCCCTGCAGAATATAGACGTGGCAGGTACTGCAGCCACACACTCCACCACAGTTGTGCTGCAGCTGGATGTCGTTGTTGAGGGCAACGTCGAGTACAGATTCGCCCTGGGCGGCCACGTGGGTCTGATCGGGCTGGCCGTCCTGAAACTTAAAGGTGATATTAACGACTTTCACGAGTAGCGCGTTGAAGCGGGCAAAATGCGGGCACGAAGGTACATACCCCTCCCCCGGAATCAAAGCTAAAAAGCCCCTTCGTTGTTTTGCGCCTTGCCCCTTGCTTGCCGTTGAATACTGTCGGACAGTAGTTTATAAAGCATTTGCCAGTCAGGATAGGCCTCTAGGGCAGCTTCGTGGTGAGTCAGCGTGGGCTGGTCGTGGCGGGCCGCTGGGCCAGTTTGCACGCTGAAGGGCGGCTCTGCCAAGGCTTTGTCAATGGTTTCACGTACCAGCGGAGCCAGCAGTTCCACGGGTAATCCATCCTCCGTCAGTAGCGCGTGGCTGATGCCGAGTAAGTGATTGGTAAAGTTGCAGGCAAACACGGCTGCAATGTGCAGGCGCAGCCGCTGGGTAGTATTTACCAGTCGCACATCGGCACTTAGCGTGTTAGCCAGGCCTAGTAACGTTGCTTCGCTGACCGTATCAGCCGCCTCTACGCATAGCGGCACTGTTTGCCACTCTATTGCGCGGCCGGGGCTAAACGTTTGCACGGGGTAAAGCACCCCTCCTCGGATGGTAGGCCACTTTCCAAAAACACTTAGTGGCAAAGCCCCGGCAGTATGTACCACCAGCGCTTCAGCCGGGAAGTGCGCCGCCGTTAGTACTGCTGGCACAGCAGCATCAGACACGGCTACTATATATATATCGGCAACAGGCAGTTGCGTGAGGTCTATCGAGGCGGTTGCGCCTGGCAACTGCTTAGCTAAGGCAGCGGCAGTAGCATTTGTGCGGCTCCATACATGCACCACTTGATATCCGGCTCGGAAAAGGGCGGGTCCTAAGTGTTGAGCTACCCGCCCTGCTCCCAGTAGAACAATTCGGTGGCTCAGAAGCTCTTTTTCACTCATACGTTGATTCAAATTTCTTAACAAAAAAGGGAGAACATTGCGGGTTTATTTAGGATTAAACAGGTTTTAGTGCATATTTTAACAACTTGTATATCAGCTCGACTTACTCTTGCTTTTCGCATTTACGCTTTTTTCTTCTTGTTCTTTCTATGAAAAACTCATACGTACTAAGACATACAGCATCCTGGCGAAGGCTGGTTTTGGCAGGCCTACTAGGCCTAGGAGCCACGGCCGCCCGGGCCCAAAATCTAAATTACATCCCGGAGGGGGCCTCCAATATTACCACTACCTACACCGACTTGGGTGCTACTGGTACGACAATCAGCACACCCAATACCGACGATGCTAACTCAGCAGCTCAGCCTATAGGATTTACATTCAGCTACAATGGTCAGTCGTTCACTGATTTTGTGCTGAACACGAACGGCTTCCTTAAGCTAGGCACTACGGCTCCTGCGGCTCCTTTCTTTTTCTCTGGGCCACAGGTTTCTACGGGTGGCCCCCTTAACAACGCCGCAGAAACCAATCTGCTGCTGCCCTTCAATGTCGATTTGGAATCAGCTACGGCAGGTACTGCTGAATACCGAGTGGCTACCACCGGTGCAGCTCCTAATCGGGTCTGCACTATTCAATGGAAAAACGTAAGCGACAAGGCTTCAGGCTCCATTGGCAAGCAGCTTGATAACTTTCAGTTTCAGGTAAAGCTCTACGAGACGACTAACCGGGTAGAGTTTGTGTATGGCTCTGCTACGGCAGGTGCGGGTCCTAACAACTTCAAATATGTAGGGGTAGGCTTGAAAGGCTCTGGCACCGCCAATAACCAGCTTCTTACGGCGGTTAAGGGCTCAGCCCAAGCTTGGAGTGGCACTGGCTTTATGCCCATTAACTACTCTTCCACTACCAATGCGCATAATATCCGCTTATCAGTGCTGCCTGATGCAGGCCGCACGTATCGTTTCAACCCGCAGCAGGCTAGAGATGCCAGCATATCGGCGGTTTACACACTAGGTAAACTGCCGGTTCCTTACGGTGCCCCTCATGTTATTCGGGCCTTCGTCCGGAATTTAGGCACCACCGCCCTGACCAACGTCAACGTCACGGTTACGGTAACCGGAGCGAACAGCTTCACTAACACCAAGACTATTGGCACATTAGGGCTTGGCATAGCAGGCACCCTATCATTTGATGCGTTTACGCCCACGGCTACGGGCACCAACAACGTAACGGTTACCATAGCCAGCGACGACGATAATGCGAACAATACCGCTACATACACCCAGCAAATAACTACCGATACCTACTCTTACGCTAACCCTTCCCAGCCTGCGTCGGGAAACAGCGTGGGCTTAGGTACAAATGCAGGCATACTTGCTACCAAGTTCATAGCCAGCACTCCCCTCACGGTAACATCTATCTCTGTTCGTCTGGATGATCCGAACTCAGTTGGCAAAACGATTTATGCGGTGGTTTGCAACAATGCAGGCACCATCATTAGTCGTACTCCTGACTATGTGGTTACGGCGGCTGATATTGCTACTTCTAAGTCCTTTCCTTTCTCAACACCCGTACCGGTAGCCACGGGCGACTTTTATACTGGCATTGCACAAACCGCCAGCACTACGGCCCACTACCCAATTGGCGTTCAGGTAGAGAATCCTACGCGCTCAGGGGCTTACTACATAATTGATCTGGCAGGAGGTCAGCCAGATGACGTATCCGGCAACAATTTGGGGCGTCTGCTTATCGATGCAACCATTGGTGCTCCGCCCACTTGCCCACCACCTTCCGCAGTAACAGTTTCTAATGCCTCAGCTACTACCGTTGTGGTGAGTGCTACGGGCACGGCTAATGCCACAGGTTACACCATCATTTATGGTCCACGGGGCTTTGACCCCAACGGCACCGCCAGAACATTGGTGACGGCAAATGCATTGCCCTACACTCTGACTGGCCTAACGGCTTCTACCACCTATGATCTATATATCCGGGCCAATTGCTCAGCTACTGATCAAAGTGCTCTTTCAGGCCCCGTTGCTTTCACTACCCTTTGCACGCCTCCGGTTATTGCTAACTTCCCCTACGCCGAGAACTTTAATACGATAGCCCCCGGACTTACGCTGCCCTGCGGCATCACAGTAGCGGATGTTAATGGTGATAACAACACCTGGCGGGTTCCTACTACCGTAGTGAGCCCTACCAATACCTTGGCTAACGCCATGATGTATGGCTACAACAGTGCTGACGCTACTAAAGGCGGCGATGACTGGTTCTTCACGCCAGCCTTGGCCTTGCGTGCTGGCTCGCGCTATCAGCTATCATTTAAATACAAGACGGACCTAGGCCAGTTTCCCACCTCCGAGAAGTTGGAAGTGAAATATGGTACTGGCACCACGCCTGCTGAGCAAACCAACTTGCTGTGGAGAAACGAGAACATTACCAATACGGCCTTGGTAACTACTACGAGCGGTACGGGCGCTACCCAAGTAATGCCAATAACCCCCGGTGCTGACGGCACTGTTTACATTGGCTTCCACGCCTACAGCGCAGCTGACCAGTTTAACTTATACGTAGACGATATCTCCATCAACTCGGTGGTAACTGGTCTCTCAGATGCGTTGGTGCGGGCGGTGAACGTCTATCCTAACCCCTCGGCTGGCATGTTTACGGTGGAAGTACGCGGCGCTAATGCGAAAGGCGCCATGCAGGTAGAAGTAACTAACCTGCTAGGCCAGCGGGTACACACGGCTACTATCCGCGACAACTCCGAGAACAGAATAGACCTTTCTACTCTGGCCAGTGGCATGTACACCATGAAGGTTCTATCTGGCAATGACTATATGATTCGAAACATTGTAGTGCAGAAATAACCCATTGCTTGAGCATAGGGGCAGTAAAAAGGGACGCTAGTTAGCGTCCCTTTTTACTGCCCCTATGCTGACTACTTATTACCTGTCAGCTATGGTCAACTAATGTTAACTACTAGGCGCAGAATGCATAAAAATGTGAGCGTCTGCTTGCCAGAAAGAGTGGCCTAGAGCAGCCAACCCAATAGCTGCAAGACGCAGCCTACCTTCTGCATTCAGCAGGTATTTGTACCTCTGCGCTAGGGCCTTGAAGTTGACACCTCCTAGATCCTTCTTAAAGAACCTATACACAAACTGCCCCGACCACTCAATGATCGGGGCAGTTTAATAATGCTTATACAGCCTAAGATGCTACGCAGCTTGGCGCTTCTTTTGGATGGGGCGCGGCCGAGGAGCAGCATCTGCTTCCGGCTGAGTAGGCTTCAAGGCCACTTCTACATCGCGGCGACGCTTGTAGATAGCCATGCCAAAGCCAACAGCCATGAGCAAGGTTCCACTCCACAGCAGGTTGATGAAGGGTTTCTCTACTGCTTTCAGAATGATATAATCTTTCTGGGCAGTGCTCACACCAAAGGTAAACTTGCCCTTGGTAGGATCTACGTTCAGGAAGCTCAGGCGTAGGCCTAGGTCATCTACCTCATCTGGTACGCGGCCAATCATGCGGTTGCGCACTACAAACACAGGGTGAACATGGTACTGGCGATTCTCACCAAACACTAGGAAGTCGCCTTGGATAGCTAAGTCACCTTTTGTGAGGCCTAGACCGGCGGTTTGGTGGGCAGGCTCAACGCCCCGGAATACGGCGAAGTAGTCGTTCAGGAAGATGGTGTCGCCCACGCTCAGAACGTGCTCCTTCACTTCGCTCCAATCCTTTTCCTTATCGGGTGGAGGCACGGCGCTAATGTGCGAGTAGATGTCGTGGTCGAGGAATTTCTTGATGTCGGGCGAAGCCAGCAGGCCCTCTCCCATTTCCTCATTCACTTGCCCCCGTGGGTAGAGAACAAATGCCTCTCCGGTCTTGCGGTCCTTATACTCTACGCGGTAGTACGTGTTTTCGGGGAGGATATCCACCGTATCACCTGCCTTGTAGTACACCTTGTCGCCACGCTTAATATCAGCGCGGGCCAGCGCTTTGTACTCGTCAGCCGTACGGAATAGCAGCTGCTTGTCTACATAGCCGGGCACTTTGGGTACATCTAGGTACTGGCCAGTATAGCTCACATCGTACTTGCCCATGGGCGCTTTATCGTTGCGCCACAGCAACACGTTGTCGCGGTTGGTTTCTTCGGGGAACTCACGCGAATAAAGCAGACCCGATACGTTCTGCGAAATAATCTTGGAGTAGCCAGCCGAGGCCAGGATACCCAGCAGCATAAGCGCAATACCAATGTGGGCTACGCCACCACCCGATAGGCTTACCTTCCGCCGCATCAGCGTGAGCACCATGCTCAGGTTGGCCAGCACCCCAAACATGCCAGTGGTAAGCAGCACGATGTAGGTCAGGTTCATCGTCATGCCAAAGTACTGGACCAGCAGAATGACGAGGGCCGCGCTGAGCAGGCTCAGGATACCAGGAACGGTGAGGGAGTTGGTGAGTGAAGACTTGTCGTTCTTCTGCCACCACATGATCTGCGCCAAACCTGAGAAGAAGGCTACACCCACACCCATCCACAGCTGAATTTTAGTGTAATGCTGAATCTGATCAGCGGGCAAGGCCAAGTTCGACTTAACACCAATGAAACCTAAGAAGGCATTATATACTGGAATGCTCGTGGTAACCAACACCTGGAAGGCACCAAGGCATAGTACTGTAGCGCCTACAAACACCCACAATTCGGGGTTGTAGGTAGTGAGTTCTTTCTCGGAAATAGGAATCTGCTTCCAGCGGTAAGCCAATAAGGCAATAGCCAGCACCACGAAAGCGCCCAGGTAGATAATCAGCTGGCCCGAGAGGCCTAGGTCGGTGAAAGAGTGCACCGAGGCGTTACCCAGCACACCGCTACGGGTGAGGAAGGTTGCGTACAGCACTAGCAGGAAGGTGGTAATCACCAGCACGAAGGAGGTGCGCAAAGCGGTACGGCTCCGCTGCCACAACACCAGCCCGTGCAGCGATGCCACCAGCACCAGCCACGGAATATACACGGCGTTTTCTACCGGGTCCCAGTTCCAGTAACCACCAAAGTTCAAGGTTTCATAGGCCCAATAAGCACCCATCATGATACCAACGCCCAGCACTAGGCCACCTACCAGCGTCCAGCGCAAGGCTGGGCGCACCCACTTGGTGTACTCACCCTTCCATAGGCCTGCAATAGCAAAGGCAAACGGTACCAGCGTAAGAGCAAAGCCCAAGAACAGGGTGGGCGGGTGAATAACCATCCAGTAGTTCTGGAGCAGAGCATTCAGGCCGGTACCGTCTTTGGGAATGAAGTTGGGGTTGGTCTTGAAAACAGGAATGTCGAGAAAGTCGCGCAGCAAAATGAAGGGCGACGAACCAATTTTCACACCGCCCAGCACTACGCCCAGGATCATGGACGTGAGGAATAGCTGTACGCCCGCGAAAATGGCCATTACGGGAGCTTCCCAGCGCTTATTGAAGCGCATAATGAGGAAGCCCAGCACTACCTGCCAGAAAATCCAGAGCAGGAAAGACCCCTCCTGCCCTTCCCAGAAGCAGGAAATCATATAGTACACTGGCAAGTGGTTGCTGCTGTGGCTCCACGCGTAGTAGTACTCGTAGCGATGCGTGTAGATGATGGTGAACAGACACGCAATGACGGATACCACTGCTACGCCGTGCAGCAAGAAAGCCCCGCGTCCGATCCGCAGCCAGGAGGCATCGGTTTCGCCGAGGGGCTGGTTGCGGGAGGCCATGTAGTAGGAGTACGCTGCTACCGTGGCTGCCACAAAAGCAACGATGACACTCAGGTGCCCGGCGTCGCCGATGAAGGTATTTAGCATGAGAATCGGGGTTCTGATGTTACTGGGAAGAAGATGGGGCCGGCACCAAGAGTGTCAGCTCATCTGAAGTTGGGGGTTGGCCGGGGCCGTAGGTTTGGGTGATGCGCACCCGCACCTCCCGAACACCTTGCTGCTGCAAAAGTACAACCGGCAGCAGGCTCATTTGCTCAATCTTTTTCTGTTTGATAATCTGACGGTTTCCCATCACTCGGCCCGAAGCTGCATCAGTGGCTACCACCGATAGCTTAGCGCCGGTTTTATACTGGCCTAGCGGCACCCGCAGGTAGCGCAAGGAAGTGTCGCGCTGCATGGGCATTAGCTTGCTGTAGGCCACCCACCGCTGCTGCAATAACACCGGCGGCTGATTATCGGTGCCCTCAGCTACTACTTGGTAGAGGTAGCGGCCCGGCTTATTTAGCGTTTCCTGGTAGCTGTAGGCCACTCCGGCGGCACCGTACGTGGTGCGCTGCACCGGCTGGTTATTTTGCTCAGTTGCCCGAAACTCGGCTACCTCCCGGCGCAGCACTCGAAACCGGCTGATGCTAGCCAAGGAGTCAGGCAGCGTCCACTGCAGATTCACAAGGGGGCTAACGGTAGGAGCTACACTGGCCACATTAGGAGGCAACAACGCTGGTACGCCCTGCGCTTTGTCGCTCATTGTAAGCTGAAAGGAGCAGAAGTCGTGCAGGTAGCCATCTACGTTCAGCAGATAGCGCTGCCCCGCCCGCAGCTCCTCAAGCGTCACAAACACATCGTCTTGGCTGCCTAATGAAGCACACGTCAATAGTTGGTAAGTTTTCGGCTGGCACGGCTCCCCCGTCAGAACTACCAACTGCACGCCGCGCGTATCGCGGCACCGCTGGGCACTGATGTTGATGAAGTAGCGCCCCGTATTGGTTGGCGTGACTTCAAACCAATGGTCGTTGTGGTACTCAATGCACTTGCCGGTTAGGCGCTCATCCACGCACTTCCACTGCACCGTGCAGCCCGCCGTAGAAGAAGTAACCGTTTCATTGGTGTGCAGCACACGCCGCTGCTCAATGTCGTCGTTCGGTACTGGAGCCTGCGCCGCCACTACCCCTACGAAGCAAGTAGCTATAACTAGCTGAGCAAGTAACACGCGTAGCCAAAAGCAGCCAGCTGCTTGGCTTACCCGACGTGTTGCGTGCTCATTCGTCATAGAATATAGTTAGTTGACGGAGGCAGTGGCGCCCTTGATATCCTTCTCCACGTACTTGGAAGGGCACTTCAGTAGAATTTTGTCAGCCACAAACACATTGTTGCGCATAGCTCCCGTAATCACCACTTGCTCCGACTTGTCGAAATCTTGAGGTTTGGGGTTGAAATACACCACACGCTGGGCAATGCGGTTGGTATCAACTAGAGTGAAAGCAAAGTAATTGGGGTCGAGAGTAGGGTTATACTCCAGGCCCATAATGTTCTGGCGACCATCGCGGGGCAAGCGGCCTACCACGTGCACTTTCGTCAAGTTTCCTTCAGCCGCTCGCTGCTGAGCTTCACGGAATGAGACGTATACGCTGGCATCACCAGCGGCGCTCATAATGATACCAATGGCCATCGCAATGACGGTAATGGCGAGGATGTGTGCTTTTTTCATGTTCGGTGCAACAGGACGACCCTAGTTGAGTCGGTAATCGGAACAACAAAGAAGACAGCAAAGGTCCACAGAAATCAACTGTGTAGAGATGATTTATATCACCTCTTCCTTCGCACAAATACTAAAGAAACCGGACTAGTCTTTCACTTCTTTCTCCAGCCGGCTCAACTTCCGGTCAAGAGAAATGAGGAAGAAAAGCAGCCCCGCCAATACAACTGTAATCACGGCCACTACCACGTAAATTTTGCCATCGTGGCGCAGGGCGTCGGCCATTTCGGGCTCGTTTGAGGCAGTAACCTGGGCTGCGGCGTGCAGCACAGGCAGCACCAGGGCTAGCAGGAGCAGCAGGGCAGAACGTAGCTTAGGCAAGCTGTTTTTCATATACTTTCAGTTTGAGGAGCGAAAGACGGCTGGCTACCTGCGCCAACCAGAAGGCCAGCAGCGTCCAGCCTATCACAGCTGGGTAGAACACCAGCCGCATGTTGCTATCGAGGTCGTACTTGGCAAAAGCTGGGTTGCCACCTGCACCGGGATGCAGAGAATCGGTGAGGCGGGGCAGAATGTAGAACAGCGGCATCGCCGTAGCGAAGGCGAAGATGTTATAGATGGCCGAAATGCGGGCCCGCTGCTGCTCATCAGTGAAAGAGGAACGCAGTACTAGGTATGCCCCATAGATGAGCATGGCAATAGCGGCCCCATTAAGCTTAGGATCGTTAGTCCACCATGCACCCCAGGTGTAGCGCGCCCAAATGCTGCCCGTAGCCAGGCCTACCACGCCCATCAGAATACCCGTTTTAGCTGATTCATGGGCCAGGATATCTAGCTCAGGAGTTGGAGTGCGCAGGTAGCGCACGGAGTAATACACCGAGGCAACTAAAATGAACGTCATCCCGAACCACATGGGCACGTGGAAATACAGGTTACGGATGCTCTCGTTTAGAATAGCCAGCCGCGGCACCGGCATCAACAGTCCGGCTATGCCCACGTACAGCAGCAGTACCACCGCCAAAGCTTTCCACCAATTATTTCTCATGAGAAGCGCGTAGTTAAAATTGACTGCTGAAGGACGAATACGTTGTCGGCAGCAGCGCTACTACTGCATAACAGCTGGCCCGGTTGAAGTATTCCGGGACCTTAACATTATTTTCTTGGCTGGCTGTAGCCAGCTGTTTGCTACCCTTTTGCATCAGCTTCGCCACAAAAAAGGAAACAACAGATAAGAAACGGCCCCCACAATCATATTAAGGGCAACTAGCGTGAGCAGAGAGCTTTGGCTAGCCTCAAACTCCAGCCCATCCAACGCGTTCTTCGATACCTTGATAAGTAGCAGCAGCATTGGCACCATTAGCGGGAAGCCTAGTACCGCCATCAAGGTGCTGCTATTAGTTGCTTTGGCTGCAATCCCCGAAACTAGCGTGAGCGTACTGGCAAAGCCCACCGCTCCTAGCAAGACATTGCCCACGAAGAGGCCCACGTTTTGCACCGGATTACCAAGAACTAGCGCGTAGAGGAAAAAGGCTACTAATGCTAGCCCTAGAAGCAGCAAGGCATTGTAGCTGATTTTGGCCAGAATAACAGCCTGAGGCCTAACTACGGTGTAGTAATAGAGCATCCGCCCCCGGCTCTCCTGCAGAAAGCCTTTTGCTACGGCATTCACCGCCGAAAACAGTAGCACAATCCAGAACAAAGCATTCCAGGCAGGAGCTGGCAGCTGGCCTCCGCGCAGTGAAAAGCTTAGGTAGCACACAAATACAGTGCTACCCACGTACAGCAGCATCCCGTTGAGGGCAGCACGCTGCCGCCATTCCAAGCGGAAGTCCTTCTGCATCAAATACCAAATCTCGCGGAGGAGCTGCACGGCAACAGGGCTGGTGAACAGGACCGCAAAGATACAACCCAACTCTCGGATTAGCGGCCCTTCAACTGGGAATAGCGTAACCTCTGCTCTTACGTGCCCGTTTAACGGCCGATTTATTTGCTTGTAAAAAGCCGCAAGGGCCTTCTACGCTTACGGTAGAAGGCCCTTGCGGCTTTTTGGAATTAGTGGCTTTTAGAAGTCATACCCTAGAGTCAGGTAGAATTTAGGCCCCTTTTCAGTGTAGTCTTCGCGGCCCCACGCTACGTCGCCTTTTGCGTAGAAGCCAAGTATAGTGCTACGGATACCGGCGCCGTAGCCGTACAGCAACGGATTACGGAAGTTCACTACTGTAGCGGTAAAAGGGTTGCCTGCTCCGCCCGTAACCTGCGTATTAAACGAGTTATTCTCGTTAAAGGGGTTTGAGCCAGCATACGTAGTACCCATATCGCCGAAGGCCGTCAGCTGTAAATTGCGGAAGAAGCCCGATTCAATTGGCTTACGCGAGAGGTACTGGATGATTGGTAAGCGCAGCTCAGAATTGAACAGCACATATTTTGGACCCGTGCGCTTGTTATAGTTGAAACCGCGCAGGTTGGTCACAAACTGCTGGTAGAATATCTGGGTAGGATCTTGGAGGTCAGTTGGCCGCCCGCCTTCGTAATCATTGTTCAGCCAGTTATCCATGCCACCCAGGCGGTATTCCGGCCGCGTATTTCCGCCGCCAATGAACTGGCCGAAGCTAGCGCGGTTGGCCCATATCAACTGGCGATGAATCTTCTGGTAGTGCCGCAGATCAATGTACACCTTACCGAAATTAGGTGTGCCATTATTCAATGAATTCAGTTTGGTATAGCCAATTTTCATTCTGGTGCCTTCCAGCATGTTTACCCCCGTAGCAATTGAGTTGTCGAAGATTAATTCTCCGGCGGCACCTAGGTAGCTGCGGTTTATATCTTCGGTATTGCTGAGGTCACTGAATACCTGCCGGCTCACATTCACGAAGCGAGGACCAACTCGTACACTCAGGTTGTGCGTGAGTGGGTAGGCCAGTGTTGGGGACACCTCGTGGCGCCCGTAGCGAGTTCGGCCACGATTATCGTCGAAGAAGTAGGCCTGCTTCTGGTAACCGAGGCTCCAATCGTACCGATGCTTCAGATTGATATACTGCGCATATATGTTGCTGGTCCGTAAGTCCGTCAGCGCAAAGATTCCGGCCTGAATCCGATGGTCTTCGAAAAGGTCGGCCATATTGGCTTGCCCCACTACGCCAAAGCCCAGTAGCGGATCAACGTACAACGACGACACCACATTATCGATGCTGAAGCGGGTATCGTAGCGGAAGGGACCATTTACCCCTGTACTGGGCGTTGGAGCAGCCTGTGGCAGCGCCACTACCGTAGCCGGACGGGAACGTCGGGGTGCGCTGCCGCGCGAAGCCGGGATGTCTTCGTCGAACTCGTAGTCAGTAGTATTTACCCTTCCATCGCTGCGGCGAGGTGCAGTGGGCTCAGTGCCCGCACCTTGTTGGCTCTGATTCTGGCTCTGATTCTGCTCTTGTGCGTTAGCAATAGTAGGTGCCGTGGGGCTTGGGGCCGGCGTAGCCTTTGCGGGCGCGGGCTTAGAGCGGTCCTCCAGCGTTTCCTGACGAGCCGTTTTATACAGCGTGAGGTTTTCTGGCAGGGCGTAATTAGGATACACGTAAACAAAATCACGTGCTTCATCTGCGGCCACAAAGCCCAACGTACCGGTTGTGGGGTTGTAGTCGTACTGCTTAATATTCGGCAGGAAGCTCGTAACGGGGCGGTACTGCTTGGTAGCTAGCGAGAGCCGGTACAAACTACGTACACCACTTTCCTCTCCTATAAACAGCACTTCTGAATCGGAAATAGCCCGCGGGCTGCCTTCATTCGAAATAGTGCTCACCAGCGGCTCTACCGGCGTTGCCCGCCCATCGAGGTGGTACAGGAACAGGTCGTAGTTGTTGACGATGGTATTGAAGCTGCCACGCGCCGTGCCCGCTGAGTCAAGCCAGCGGTTAGAGCTGAACACAATGCCGCCGCCCCCAGGCAGAAAGGTCGGATCGACATCGTCAAAAATGTCATTGGTAATCTTTTCGGGTGTGCGGCTACCGGCTCGCAACAAATACAGGTCCGTTTGCCCGTTGCGCACGCCACTAAACACCAGCGCCTTGCCATCGGGCGAGTAGCTCAGGTTGTTGATTTGGGAGTAAGGCGAGAAGATGGAAGTAGTTTTGCCGAAGGTGGGCAGCAGCGACTTCAGCCGGCTGGTCATGCTGGCTAGGCCACCATCAGCGCTCCGCAACTGCAGGGTCATGTCGCCCTTCATCATCTCGGCTACTGCTACCTGCCCGTTGCCACGCCACGCCAACACTGGCAAACGGGTTTCCACTTCCTGGTCAGGTGTTTTATAGCCACCACGGTGAATTACGTCGCGTCCCCTCCCATCCTTATTTACTACTAGCACACGGTAGCGCCCCCGGTCGTTCTGCACGTAGGCCAGGCGCTGCCCGTTTGGGCTAACTACCGGTTGCGAGTATAGCACGCCTTTACGGTTGTTGCGCGCCACGCGCCGGGCCTCGTCGGGCTCTACGTAAGCAGTTTGGGGCTGCGAATTGAGCTGCCGGTAGTAGTTGAGCCAGTCTTTCAGAAACACCTTGTAGGGCACGTTCAGCGAGGAGCTGATACCTACCTCCACGTCGCGGGTGATGCGCGTCAGGTTGAGGATGTTCTGGATGCTGGTGTAGCCGTAGCGCTCTGCAATATAATTCCACACGCTTTGGCCAGCTAGCTCTGGGTTGCGCAGGAAGAACGGAGCCGACTTGTTGTTGTCATGCGCCTTGGTCATGGTGCGCATGTACTCGTCCATCTCTACACTCCAGCCCTGGGAGGCATACGCTGAGGCTCCGCTGATAAACCAGTTCGGCAACTGAAGCAGATAGGTGCTCTGGATAACTTCCTTCAGCGAGCCGCCATACATCATGTCGTTGAGCAGCACCTGCGTGATACGGTTGCTCAGATCCTGCTTGAACCGCGTCTGCTGACCTTCGAAGGCAATCTGCACCTTTGTTAGGCGCGTTAGGGATGTTTCTCCGCCCGTTTGATACTTGTCGGAGTCCAGCCCGATGTTGCTCTGCCGCAGGTCGCCCACGGAGTTATAGAGCATGATGGTGGTCTTCGAATACGGGTAGTACCCGATCAGGCCAGTAATGCGCTGAAGTTCCTTTTCGGCGTATTCAGCCGCATGGCGGGCGTTGCCTTCTCCGCCGGCATAATAATAGATAGTGAAGTTCTGGGTGCTGAGCTGCAGCCAGTTGAACTCCTTATACTGAATCCGGACCCGCCCAAAGGGTTCCTGGGCCGTTTGAGCCAGGGCTGCACTCCCAGGAAGCAGGAGGCCTAGCACTACAACTGCTAAGCCAGCCGGCCGACCGTAGCCGCGCCGTGATAGTAAGGACAAGTGCTTCATATACGAAAGCTAAAACGCTAAGAGCGAGAATCAAGAGCCTGCGCCCGCCGCTGCAGGTGCCGGAGAATATAACGCAGAATATCGCCGGATATTGACCTCGGGCCACAGCTCAACGTCATTTTCCAGCCAGTCAGCCATGACAGCGGCCAAACGGGGCGCCATCATCACTCCTTTAGAACCAAAGCCATTAAAAATATGCACGTTCGGCAGCGCTGGGTGGGTACCCAACAGCGGTTTTCGGTCGCGCACGGCGGGCCGCACACCAGCCCGCTGCTCCGTTATCCGGAACGGCTGGTCGGTCATGGCTTCCAGGCGCTGGCTGAGTTCCTGCCGAGCATCAGGGGTGATACCTGTCGCGAAGGGTGGCCAGCGGTAGGTGGCGCCCACCCGGAACTGCCCGTTGCCGAGCGGTACCACGTAGGCCCCTTTATTTAGAACATATTGATCAGAAAGACCCGGGCATTCAACCGTCAGCACCTCACCCTGGTTGGGGGTGAGGGGCAGCCAATGAAAGTACGGATTTTGAACGGCCGCGGCTCCTTCACAACACACAACGTGTTGAACCCGCACACGGTTTGCGTACGTGAAGCCACTCCCGCCGTCCGAAGCCGGAACAAGCAGGGCCCAGGCAAAAGTTTCGTGCTCCAGCCAGCCGTCCTTAATTCCTTCGTTGGCCAGCGCCGCCAGCACTTCTCGCACCAGTACGTGGCCACCGCACTCAATGCGTAATCCCCCAAATTCATCGCGCAGCCCCGGTGTGGGGGGCAGTGCTACGTCGGCATTCGGCACAAAATTTCCCCACGGATGGTCGGCGCTGCGGGCCAGCACCGTGTTCTGCTCTCCCACCGAGGAGAACAGCTTGAGAATGGGGGCTTCGTAGAAAAATAGTTGCTGAAAGCGGGCTTCTAGCTCGCGGTAAAATTGGGTGGCCGCCGGCAGCAGTTCTTCTGCGCGCCACGCCAAGGCGTAGCGCTTACCGGCTACCGGGTTCATCAGGCCCGCCGCTACATTTGAGGCCGAGTTGGGCTGGAGGGTATCGAGTACTAGCACGCTGCGGCCCCGCCCGCGCAATTCCTGCGCCAAGGTGGCCCCTGCTATGCCGTGCCCAATGATGAGGTATTCCACACTTTTCATGAGTGGCAAGGTAAGTGAGGTTCTGAGAACTCCGCTTGCTGCTAGTTTAAAACCGTGCTGCTTCTAGGCCAGGTACGTTTGCCCCCACTTGCGTAACTTACCCGCTTCATTGGGCCTGGCATGTTCTAGGCCTATTATTACTTACGTATGACCGTTTCCGGATTCACCTTCAACGCGTTTTCCGAAAATACTTACCTCCTGCATGATACCACCGGCCAGTGCGTGGTTATCGACCCCGGCTGCTACGAGCGGGCTGAGCAGGAAGCGCTGCGCTCCTTCATTGCCGATAATGGCCTAGAGGTAGTCTTGCTGCTCAATACACACTGCCACATCGACCACGTATTCGGCAATAAATTTATTGTGGATACCTACAAGGTGCCCTTCCTGATTCACGATGGTGACCTGAGCACTCTGCGCGCCGTGCCCACTTACGCTCCTAATTATGGCTTTCCGCGCTTTGAAACCACTGAGCCCACCGGCTTCCTAACGCCCGGCCAGCCGGTGCGCTTTGGCGAAACGGAGCTAGAGGTGCGTTTTGCTCCCGGCCACGCTCCCGGCCACGTAATTTTCTACCACGAGCCTACGCAAACCGTAATTGGCGGTGACGTGCTGTTCAAAGGCAGCATCGGCCGCACCGATTTACCCGGTGGTGACTATGCTACGCTTATCGAGAGCATCAAGACTCAACTGCTAACCCTGCCGGATGCGGTGACTGTTTACCCCGGCCACGGCCCTGCTACCACGGTGGGGGCGGAACGCCGCTCTAATCCCTTCCTGCAATAACTGCTATTCTCCGGCCGCTAGGCCACTCCCCTATCTGCTTTCTACTCACTCGCAGCCTACTTGAAAAAGCATCTCCCCAACGCCGTTACCTGCCTAAACCTATTCTCTGGCTGCCTGGCCCTCACGCAAATTCTTTCCCCCGGCGGCAGCTTAGTCTACGCTTCTTACTTTGTAGTGCTGGCGGCGGTATTCGACTTCTTTGACGGGTTGCTGGCCCGAGCCTTGCATGTGTCGTCGCCGATTGGCAAAGACCTCGATTCGCTGGCCGATGTGATTTCTTTTGGAGTGGTGCCGGGCGTTATGCTCTACAAACTCTTGCAGGGTGGCCTAGCCGATGTAAACGTACCGGCTTACCTGGCCTACGCGGGCTTTATCGTTACCATCTTCTCGGCCCTCCGGCTGGCCAAGTTCAACAACGATACGCGCCAGTCAGATTCCTTCATTGGTCTGCCTACTCCAGCCTGTACGCTGGTGGTTGCCTCCTTACCGCTTATTCTGCAGCACGATTCCTTTAACCTAACGTCCATTATCCTCAATCCGTGGCTGCTGCTGGCGCTATCAGTAATTCTATCGGGGTTGCTGGTGGCAGAATTGCCGCTGTTTGCGCTGAAGTTCAAGAACCTGCGGTGGCAGGATAATTCAGTGCGGTTTATCTTCCTACTGATGAGCTTTGTGCTGCTGGTGGTGCTTGGTTTTGCGGCCATTCCGCTGATCATTCTGCTGTACGTACTCCTATCTTTAGTACGCCCCGCCAAGGCCTAATATTTCTCTATACAGAAGCCACAATATTTCCGAAATCCGACAGTTAAGAAAGCGTGTTACTCTGAACTGTAGGCCTGCCGAGGCTGTTGGCAGCGAAAGTCACTGTCCTCTATTTTTTCTGTGTATGAGTCCTTTTTATGCGCCTCTTTACTAACTGGATTCTGGCCTGCCTGGCCTTTCTAGGGTTAGTAGCTCCGGCGGCAGCTCAATCCGCGGAAAAAGTTGTTCAGAGTACTATCACTTGGAATGGCACGGCCGACGTGCTTGTGCGCGGCCAGCAACGACGAGTGCCCACTTTCCAGGAGGCCGTGTACCGCTTCGGCGACCAAGTAGGCACCTATCAGCGCCGCTTAGAGGGCAATATTGCCGATGGCCAACTGCGCGATGCCGTATACAGTGCCGCTACGCCCCTGGAGGCCCGGCAGCTAGACCTAGCTTCCTTGCCTACCATTCCGGTAGTAACGCTATTCCACGGTACGGAGCAGCGCCGGGCCATTACGCTGCTCACCGTGCAGCCGCTTCGCCGCAACCCCCAAACGGGACAAGTAGAAAAGCTCACGTCGTTTTCCTACGCCTACACGCTTTCCAACGAGGCGCAGCGCGGCACGCAAAGCCGTACGTATGCGCGCAGTTCGGTGCTCAGCTCTGGCGAATGGTTTAAGATTGGGGTTCCGGCCAATGGAATGTATAAGCTCGATAAGCCCACATTGCGGGCACTAGGCCTCAACGTGCAGAGCCTGGACCCTGCCCGGCTACGCTTATATGGCAATGCCATGGGCACCCTGCCCCAAGCCAACAGCGCCTACCGCCCCGACGACCTAGCGGAAAACGCCATTCAGTTTGTTGGCGATGGCAATGCCGCGTTTGATGACAACGAGTTCTTCTTGTTTTATGCCCGCGGGCCGCACACTTGGCGCCAAGATGGCAACAATCTCCGCTTCCGTCATCAGCTCAACCCTTATACTGATACAGCTTACTATTTCCTGACGGTAAGCTCTACAGTAGGTCGCCGAGTAGCCACTGCACCGGCTCTAAGTGGCATTGCCTCGGCTCGTATCAGCACCTTCACCGACCGGCAGTTCTACGAACGTGAGTTATTCAACCTATTGAAGTCAGGTCGGGTGTGGCTGGGGGAGTCGTTTTCTGGAGGTAGTCAAAATACGTTCTCGTTCCCGGTTACTGATCTGGTGCCGAGCACTACCGCTCAGGTGACTAGCTCCGTCGTTGCTACTTCGCCGGCGGCTACTTTCTTTCAGACCGCTATTAACTCCCAGTCGTCGGGCAACCAGATAATCAGCGGCATTAATAACTACCCTGGCTCCTACCCCGAGGTAGCTAATACCAACATTACTACGTTCACGTACTCGGTGCCTGCTACCTCGCCCTCTGAAATAAAGGTAAGCCTCACGTACAACAGCAGCACCGACCCTACAGCGAAAGGCTACCTCGATTACCTAGAGTTAAATGCCCAGCGCCAACTCCGCTTCAACGGCAGCCTACTGGAGTTTCGCTCTTTCGATAACATCAAAGCCAATGCTGTTAGTCAGTTTGACCTCAGCAACGCAACCGGCGCCACAGTGTGGGATGTCACCAACCCTCGGGTACCAGCCGCAGTGGCACTTACCAGCGGCAGTTTTCTAGCCCGCACCGATACTCTCCGAGAATTCGTAGCCTTCACCTCTAGCGCCAGCTTCCCCACGCCACGCACATTTGGCCGCGTGCCAGCGCAAAACCTGCACGCCCTAAACCTCGATGGCAAGCTGGACCTAGTAATTGTTACGCACCCTACATTCTTGGCTCAGGCGGAGGAGTTGGCCGAACACCGTCGTAAGCACGATGGCCTTACGGCTCAGGTGGTCACCACCACCCAAGTGTACAACGAGTTCAGCTCCGGCGGACAGGACGTAACGGCCATCCGCGACCTAATGAAGATGGTGTACGACCGCTCCGCCGGCAGCCGGCGGCAGTACTTGCTTCTATTTGGTGATGCTTCCTACGACTATAAGTCTGATCCTACCAACGACAAGACGCAACTACCAACATGGTGGAAAGACCGGCTGCCCGGCGACGCAGACCGAATTGCACAGAATTATGTACCAGTGTATGAGTCACAGGAAAGCTTTGACCCCGTGCAGGGTAGCCGCCCGAATGCCCAGGGGATAAGCTACTCCTCCGATGACTATTACGGCCTGCTCGACGATAACGAGGGCGCTTGGCTACCGGGCTCTAGCTCTGAGATGCTTGACATTGGTATCGGCCGGCTACCAGTACGCTCGCCTGTAGGCCAGTATGGCAACGCTGATCAGGCTAAGCTGATGGTGGCTAAGCTAAAAAGCTATGATGCGCCTGCAGCATATGGCAAGTGGCGCAACCGCCTCACCTTCGTTACGGACGACGGTGACCAAAACTTGTTTGACCTAAAGGGTGCCGAGCCCCTGGCAAACATGATCGAGGCCAAGGAACCCGACTACAATATCCGGAAGGTGTACTTAGATATGTACCCTCAAACGATAGTAGCGGCCGGCCAACGTTCGCCCCAAGCTGAAAAAGCCGTTGACGAGTCGTTTGAACAGGGCTCTCTGCTCATTACCTACATTGGGCATGGCAGTCCTAAGCAATGGGCCGATGAGCAGATTCTGGTTACTGCTTCTCTGCTTCGGCTGCAAAACAACAACCGTCTGGCCTTCCTTTTCACCGGCACTTGCGACTTTAGCACCTATGATAACCCTGAATTCACCTCCGCCGGTGAACAAGGCTTAACTGACACTGAGGGCGGAGCTATTGGCTTGTTTACTACCACACGAGTAGTATATGCCTCCAATAATCAATTTCTGGCCACAGAGTTTCTAAATGACGTTCTGCGTCGTCGCCCCGATGGCACCATGCCGCGCTTAGGTGACGTGATTAAGATGGCCAAGAATGCAGCCTTAGCCGGCGACGGCAACCGCAACTATGCTCTCTTAGGTGACCCCTCCATGCGCCTAGCCTACCCCGAGCAACAGGTAGTACTGACGGAGCTTAATGGCAAACCGGTAACTGCTGCACAAACTGATACACTTAGCGCGCTCAGTCCCGTGGTGCTCCGCGGTGAGCTGCGCCTCAACGGGCAGCGTAACACCACCTTTACCGGTACCGCGCAGATAACGGTGTACGAGAAGCCCGCCATCGTCTCCACCTTAGTTAACGAACCCACTGATACCAAGCAGAGCTTTTCTGTTCGCGAAAACGTCCTCTACGATGGCCAGGCAACTGTTACTAATGGGCAGTTTACCGCTAACTTTGTTGTCCCCAAGGATATCAACTATAGCCTAGGCCTAGGGAAAATTAGCCTATATGCATACAGCGAGGGGCAACGTCAAGACGCTCACGGCTCCCGCTTAGTACCAGTAGGTGGTGCAGCCGCTTCTGCCTTACGCGACACCCTACCTCCCGATATCCGCTTGTTCATGGACAATGAACAATTCGTGTTCGGTGGGCTCACGGGTACTACCACTACTCTACTTGGCAAACTCAAGGATGATAGCGGTATTAACACGGCTGGCTCTGGTATTGGCCACGACATTACTGCCACCCTTGATAATGATGCCAGCAAGGTTACGGTGCTCAACACCTTTTATACTTCTGAGCTAAATGACTTTAAGAGCGGGCAGGTGCGCTACCTGTTTAAGGATTTGACCACAGGCCCCCACATTCTTCGAGTAAAAGCCTGGGATACCTACAATAATTCTGCGGAGAAAAGCATTGAGTTTATTGCTGCAGCTACGGATAAGCTAGCGTTGCAGCATGTACTCAATTACCCTAACCCTTTCTCTACTACTACTACTTTCCACTTCGATCATAACCGTAGTGGAGAGGAGCTGGAAATACAAGTGCAGATTTTTACCGTATCTGGCAAACTGGTTCGCACGCTGCAGGGTACCTCCCTCGGAGCTAGCGGCTCTCATATAGCGGCTATTAGCTGGGATGGCCGCGATGAATACCACGACCAGCTTGCCCGTGGCGTGTATGTTTACCGCGTGAGCGTACGCTCGCAGAGAGATAACACTACAGCATCTAAGTACGAAAAACTTGTCATCCTCAACTAAAACTGCGGCTTTTCGCCTACCTTCCGCCACAACCTTTCTGCTGTCCATGAATTTGACAAAGCTGCCCCTGCGTTTAGCCATCCTTCCTGGCCTACTAGGCCTAGCTGCCACCGCTCAGGCCCAAACGCAGTCTAACGCCATTACTACGGCTGTTCCCATCCTTACCGTCAGCCCCGATGCTCGTTCTGCTGCTTTAGGCGAGGCTGGTGTTGCTCTCAGCCCCGATGCAAATGCTGGGTACTACAACCCAGGTAAACTTGGCTTTGTACGCTATAAGTATAGCTTTTCTCCTTCCTACACGCCGTGGCAGTCAAGCTTAGCTAACGACATGGGCTTGGCTTACCTAGGCTCTACCTTCAAAATTGGTGAGCGTTCGGGTTTGTCTGCTACCCTAATGTATTTTGACTTAGGTGCCATTCAATTCCGCAATGCGCAGAATATAGCGGGCCCCACCTTCAACCCAAAGGAGTACTCTTTTGCGGTAGGGTACGGCCTTAAGCTCAGTGACAATTTCGGGGTCGGTCTGAATGCCCGCTACATACGTTCCAACCTTACTGGTGGCCTAACGGATACTAAACCTGGCCAAGCAGTAGCGGTTGACTTAGGCGCTTACTATACGAAGGACCTCACTATTGGGGGCGGTGAATATAACTTGGCATTGGGCGGTGCTATTTCTAACATCGGTAATAAGATTTCCTATACCGATGCTGCTCAGCCAGACTTTCTACCGATGAACTTAAAGCTTGGTACGGCTATCACCAAGGAGCTTGATCCATATAATAAGATCACGCTGGCCTTTGATGCAAACAAGCTGCTGGTTCCTACTCCCTTTTACGACGTAAATGACCCTACCAATATTGGTAAGCAGTCAGTACTGGATGAAAATGCCCGCCGTGCGCAGAAAGGGATTGTTAGCGCTATTTTAGGCTCCTTTAGCGATGCGCCTGGCGGTTTCAAGGAAGAAATGCGCGAGATTAACCTTTCTACTGGCGTAGAGTATGCTTACAACGACCTGCTGATGGCCCGTGTGGGTTACTTCTATGAGCACCAATACAAAGGATACCGTCAGTATTTGAGCTTTGGAGCTGGCGTGCGGTATAACGTACTTGGGGTGGATGCTGCCTATCTGGTACCCAATGAGAAAAATAACCCTTTGGCCAACACAATCCGTATCTCACTACACTTTAATGTGAATGCGCTCGAAGAGGCCTTTGGCACCTCCGATACAGCGCCTACCAACTAAACTACTTCTGAATGCTCGACCGTAAAGTCGCTCCTCCCGTTCAGCCGCTGGCCAGCATCTCGCTGCCCGCGGCTGACGTGCTTTTGCTCCCTAATGGAGCACGCTTACATATTCTTCGCAACGCGGCCCAACCGGTAATACGGCTACAAGCTGTATTCAAGGCGGGTAAATGGTATGAGCCTGGATCTAGCGTATCTCTCCTAACGGCTCGAATGCTGTTAGAAGGTACTCGTACCCGCACCGCTCGCCAAATTGCCGACGAAGTAGCCTTCTACGGCGCCTCACTTGAATGTGAGCAGGGTTTTGATCGTGCAACGCTTACACTCTATTGCCTAAGCCGGCATTTGGAAAAGTTATTGCCTCTGTTCCTAGACGTAATTACGGAGCCCACTTTCCCGGAAGTAGAGTTAGCACAGCTCAAGGCTCGTACAATTCAAAATGTGCGTATAGAACGGCAGAAGACGAGTTACCTAGCCGCCGAACAGTTTTCTCGAAACCTATACGGCTCTAGTTTCCCATACGGCACTGTTTTCAATGAAGCAGCCTTTCAGGAAGTACTACCAGAGCAAGTGAAAGCTTTTCATCTGAAAGCTTATCAACTC
This sequence comes from Hymenobacter wooponensis, assembly GCF_004745865.1. Classification (GTDB taxonomy): domain Bacteria; phylum Bacteroidota; class Bacteroidia; order Cytophagales; family Hymenobacteraceae; genus Hymenobacter; species Hymenobacter wooponensis. The sequence continues at coordinate 1,470,599 of NZ_SRKZ01000001.1, forward strand.
TCTAACGCTGAGCTTTTCCTCTGCGGTGATGTACTGCCCCAACACGAGCAGTTACTGCAGCATGTATTAGGCAGTACTAAGCCAGTTTACTCTGTTCCATCACCGATAACAATCGATGCAATTAGCGGCCCCTCGCACGACTACGTCACTGTTCCGGGCAGTTTGCAATCATCGTTGCGTATCGGTCGTTTGTGGCCTTCTAACACGCATCCTCAGACTCACCAGCTCCAAGTGCTAGTGAAAGTATTAGGCGGGTACTTTGGCTCCCGTCTGATGAAGAATATCCGCGAAGACAAAGGGTTTACTTATGGTATCTATGCAAGTGTAGGACCTAGAGAGCATGCTACTAGCTTCGTTATTGGCTCTGACGTTAACGCGGCTAGTGCCAGTGCCGCTATCAAAGAGGTGCATCACGAGCTTCGGCTGCTACAAGAAGAGCTAATGCCGGCTGATGAATTGCAGACCGTTAAGAACTACATGACGGGCAAATTCGCCAATGAATTGAGCACAGTGTTTGAACAATGTGACAAGTACAAGAGTATCGTGTTCTTCGATCTGCCTACGGATTATTACTCAGAGTTTATTCGACAGACCCGTGAAGTAGATGCCTCTACGCTAAGGCAGCTTGCTCAGGAGTACCTTTCACCTGAACAAATGATCGAAGTAGTAGCAGGACCACAGGAGTAACATAAGCCAACAAACAAAGAGGCCTAGCATGTGTGATGCTAGGCCTCTTTGTTTATACACACGCTTGCAATAAGTTAAACACAAACGCTCTTGTGATTTAATAAGAGAAGCCTAGCATACGATGCATTAGCCCTGTTCCTTCAAGCAAGACACTTGAAAGGGCATCAGCACAGAAACCAACCACTGCACCCAAGCAGAGGCCTAGCACAGTGAGTGCCAGGCCTCTGCTTGGGTAGCGCCTTGCTCTATTCCTGTAAGCTCCGGAATAGGAAGGGCCGAAAACGCAACTGAGCCGCTCCTCCTCTCAGCGGCGCATCCCCCGAGGACTCGGTCCGGGACGCAGCACACACGCGGGAAAAGCGGCTCAGCAGCTAGTAAGGTTGGCGGCGACCTACTCTCCCGCCGGTGAAGGCAGTACCATGGGCGCTCCGGGGCTTAACGACTCTGTTCGGAATGGGAAGAGGTGAACACCCGGGCTAAAGCCACCATTACTGGCGTCA
>NZ_SRKZ01000016.1 GCF_004745865.1 Hymenobacter wooponensis
AGTAAGGTTGGCGGCGACCTACTCTCCCGCCGGTGAAGGCAGTACCATGGGCGCTCCGGGGCTTAACGACTCTGTTCGGAATGGGAAGAGGTGAACACCCGGGCTAAAGCCACCATTACTGGCGTCAGCAGATCGTGTTCAGTGATCTACTGCTTATATCTCGACGCAGTGAGCGAGAAAGAAAAAGAAGTGATGTGGAGGTGTTCCAATAGAAGTGTTCGAGTCATTAGTACGGCTCCGCTGTGGCATTTCGGCCTCTACACGTACCGCCTATCAACGTGGTGGTCTACCACGACTCTTCGTATATGGGAAATCTCATCTTGAGGTGAGTTTCGCACTTAGATGCTTTCAGCGCTTATCTCATCCCAGCGTCGCTACCCGGCGCTGCAGCTGGCGCCACAACCGGTGCACGAGCGGCTAGTCCAACTCGGTCCTCTCGTACTAAAGTCAGGTCCTCTCAAATTTCCAACGCCCACCACAGATAGGGACCGAACTGTCTCACGACGTTCTGAACCCAGCTCGCGTGCCACTTTAATCGGCGAACAGCCGAACCCTTGGGACCTTCTCCAGCCCCAGGACGTGACGAGCCGACATCGAGGTGCCAAACCTCCCCGTCGATATGAGCTCTTGGGGGAGATCAGCCTGTTATCCCCGGCGTACCTTTTATCCTTTGAGCGATGGCCCTTCCATGCGGAACCACCGGATCACTATATCCGTCTTTCGACCCTGCTCGGCTGGTCAGCCTCACAGTCAAGCCCACTTCTGCTATTGCGCTCTACGTACGGTTACCAAGCGTACTGAGTGGACCTTTGAAAGCCTCCGATACATTTTTGGAGGCGACCACCCCAGTCAAACTACCCAGCAGACACTGTTTCCGTTTCCAGATTAGGTGCCAAACAACACAAGGGTGGTATTTCAACGTTGACTCCCCCAGACCTGGCGGCCCGGGTTCACAGTCTCCCACCTATCCTACACATGTGTTGTCCAGCATCAATGTCAACCTATAGTAAAGGTGCACGGGGTCTTTCCGTCCCGTGGCGGGTACTCGGCATCTTCACCGAGACTACAATTTCACCGAGCTCACGGCTGAGACAGCGCCCAGATCGTTACACCATTCGTGCAGGTCGGAACTTACCCGACAAGGAATTTCGCTACCTTAGGACCGTTATAGTTACGGCCGCCGTTTACCGGGGCTTCGATTCAAACCTTCGCTTGCGCTAAGTTCCCCTCTTAACCTTCCGGCACCGGGCAGGTGTCAGACCTTATACTTCCGCTTACGCGTTCGCAAAGTCATGTGTTTTTGTTAAACAGTCGCCTGGGCCTTTTCACTGCGGCTTCTCACATTGCTGTGAGGAAGCGTCCCTTCTCCCGAAGTTACAGGACCATTTTGCCGAGTTCCTTGGCCGTGATTCACTCGAGCGCCTCAGGATGCTCTCCTTGACTACCTGTGTCGGTTTGCGGTACGGGTTATTCAGCAGTAAACGCTTAGCAGGTTTTCTTGGCAGTCTGATTAGGTACACTATCCCGTTGGCCGAAGCCGCCAGGTACTATCATGTTTCAGCTAACTCGGCGGATTTACCTACCAAGCCAATACCTACGCACTTTAACGGGCACTTCCGTCCGCCCGCGGTACTTTCACTTCTGCGTCACTGCATCACTCCACTGAATAAGTGCGGGAATATCAACCCGCTGTCCATCGACGTAGCCTCTCGGCGTAGCCTTAGGTCCCGACTAACCCTGCTCCGATTAGCGTTGAGCAGGAAACCTTAGTCTATCGGCGAGGGGGTTTCTCACCCCCTTTATCGTTACTCATGCCTACATTTGCTTTTCTAGCCGCTCCAGCAACCCTGACAGGTCACCTTCACCGCTGCTAGAATGCTCCCCTACCACTTGCACAAAGTGCAAATCCATCGCTTCGGTACCGGACTTGATGCCCGCGTATTATCGATGCCCTCTCGCTCGACCAGTGAGCTGTTACGCACTCTTTAAAGGAATGGCTGCTTCCAAGCCAACCTCCTGGCTGTCAAAGCAAGTGGACCTCCTTTGTTCAACTTAGTCCGAATTTAGGGACCTTAGCGGATGGTCTGGGTTCTTTCCCTCTCGGCATGGGACCTTAGCACCCCACGCCTCACTGCCGAGTATATCAACGGGCATTCGGAGTTCGTCAGGATTCGGTAGGCTGTGACACCCCCTAGTCCTATCGGTAGCTCTACCTCCCGCTGACTCCACCTCGACGCTGTACCTAAATACATTTCGGGGAGTACGAGCTATTTCTCAGTTTGATTGGCCTTTCACCCCTACCCTCAAGTCATCCAAATCCTTTTCAACGGAAACTGGTTCGGTCCTCCAGTTGGTGTTACCCAACCTTCAACCTGCTCAAGGGTAGATCACAAAGTTTCGCGTCTACCCCCTCTGACTCTGCGCCCTATTCAGACTCGCTTTCGCTGCGGCTCCATGACTTGAGTCATTTAACCTTGCCAGAGAGGAGTAACTCGTAGGCTCATTATGCAAAAGGCACGCCGTCACTTCACTAAAAAGCTCCGACCGCTTGTAAGCACACGGTTTCAGGTTCTTTTCACTCCGGTATTCCCGGTTCTTTTCACCTTTCCCTCACGGTACTAGTTCACTATCGGTCTCGCAGGAGTATGTAGCCTTAGCGGATGGTGCCGCTGGATTCAGACGGGGTTTCTCCGGCCCCGCCCTACTCAGGAAATCCCTACCGTGCATAACTAGTTCGCTTACGGGATTCTCACCCTCTATGATCGACTTTCCCACGTCGTTCAGCTAAAGTTATGCAATCAGATATTGGGCTCCTACAACCCCGGACTGGCCGTAACCAACCCGGTTTGGGCTCCTCCCCGTTCGCTCGCCACTACTAGGGGAATCATATGTTATTTTCTTTTCCTCCGGGTACTTAGATGTTTCAGTTCCCCGGGTTTGCCCCTAGCTCATAAAGAGTAGGTCTTACAGCTTCACTGTAAGGGGTTGCCCCATTCGGAAATCCGTGGATCACTTGGTATGTGCCCATCCCCACGGCTTATCGCAGCTTATCGCGTCCTTCGTCGCCTCTGCGAGCCTAGGCATCCTCCGTGTGCCCTTGCTTACTTCTGTTGTCGTTTAGCCCGTAGGCCAAACGCTCCGTGCTATCACTCGAAAGTGAGTAGCACTTCTTTTTCTCTCTCGTTTCACTACGTCAAAGAACGTTTGCTCCTCGTTTGGAGCAAGGTAGAAGAAGAAACTCTGCAGCCTCTTCTTCTGAAAATCTGAATAAAAGGAAAGACAGTACGGGAAGGTACTTCTATAAGGTAACG
>NZ_SRKZ01000017.1 GCF_004745865.1 Hymenobacter wooponensis
TGTGATGCTCGTCAGGGGGGCGGAGCCTATGGAAAAACGCCTCCCGCGCGCCCTTCTTCTGGGTCTTTGTCTTTTGCTCACATGTTCTTTCCGGTTTTATCCCCCGATTCTGTGGATAACCGTATTACCGCCTTTGAGTGAGCTGACACCGCTCGCCGCAGTCGAACGACCGAGCGTAGCGAGTCAGTGAGCGAGGAAGCGGAAGAGCGCCTTATGTGACATTTTCTCCTTACGCTCCTCTATGCCGTTCTGCATCCTGTCCGGATGCGTTATATCCCGGTAAGATTTTCCGCTTCAAAGCGTGTCTGTATGCTGTTCTGGAGTTCTTCTGCGAGTTCGTGCAGTTTCTCACACATGGCGGCCTGTTCGTCGGCATTGAGTGCGTCCAGTTTTTCGAGCAGCGTCAGGCTCTGACTTTTTATGAATCCCGCCATGTTGAGTACGGCTTGCTGCTGCTTATTCATCTTTTCGTTTTCTCCGTTCTGTCTGTCATCTGCGTTGTGTGATTATATCGCGTACCACTTTTCGACTGTTTTGCTGCCGCTATTCTGCCGCTTGGCTTTTTGACGGGCATTTCTGTCAGACAACACTGTCACTGCCAAAAAACTGCCGTGCCTTTGTCGGTAATTCGAGCTTGCTGACAGGACAGGATGTGCAATTGTTATACCGCGCATACATGCACGCTATTACAATTGCCCTGGTCAGGGCTTTGCCCCGACACCCATGTCAGATACGGAGCCATGTTTTATGACAAAACGAAGTGGAAGTAATACGCGCAGGCGGGCTATCAGTCGCCCTGTTCGTCTGACGGCAGAAGAAGACCAGGAAATCAGAAAAAGGGCTGCTGAATGCGGCAAGACCGTTTCCGGTTTTTTACGGGCGGCAGCTCTCGGTAAGAAAGTTAACTCACTGACTGATGATCGGGTACTGAAAGAAGTTATGAGACTGGGGGCGTTACAGAAAAAACTCTTTATCGACGGCAAGCGTGTCGGGGACAGGGAGTATGCGGAGGTGCTGATCGCTATTACGGAGTATCACCGTGCCCTGTTATCCAGGCTTATGGCAGATTAGCTTCCCGGAGAGAAAACTGTCGAAAACTGACGGTATGAACACCGTAAGCTCCCAAAGTGATCACCATTCGCTTTCATGCATAGCTATGCAGCGAGCTGAAAACGATCCTGACGCATCCTTCCTGTTTTTCCGGGGTAAAACATCTCTTTTTGCGGTGTCTGCGTCAGAATCGCGTTCAGCGCGTTTCAGTGGTGCGTACAATTAAGGGATTATGGTAAATATATGAGCTATGCGATAACTTTAACTGTGAAGCGATGAACCCATTACAGGCAAAGCCAATTACTCCTGACAGTGGTTTAGCCAGAAGCAGGGCTACCAAGACCAATGCAATAAGTAATATATCGTTTTGCTATCGTGCATCGCTCGCGCTCAGTTCCATTGTGCTTTTTTAAGCTGTCGTTTTTCTTACGGTATATACCGGTTTTTTATGGCGTGGTTTCTTAACTTGTTCAGCTACTGATGGACCCATTGTATCTAGGTAGTCAACTAGCTTTGTTAGATCATAAATATTGCGACCACCATATCGGCGATCACTCTTCGATGTTGGTTTCTTGTCCAAGAGATTAGCTTTTTCAAGATCATTGATAGCTCTCTGAACAGTCCGTACAGAAACCCCCATACGTATGGCTAGACTTTCCATTGACGGATGCGGCCACTCTTGCAAACTCCACCAGTGAACGATCAGGTTAAGTAGTGTGTTAAAGGCCACTGAAGTTAGCTTTTTCTCGTTTTGTATAAAAAACAATACGGTAGGCACTGCTGTCCAGCCAAGAGACAAACCGCCAGCTTTCCATTTATTCTTAACGGAGTAAGTCATTGATTTTCCTAAGCCCCAAAATATTTAAAGTATATATTATATGGTATATTCATATGAATAGGGTGACACTGGCGCCATTATTGTGCAACCAAAAAAGACTACTCTGAAAACGAGGAAAAGATTTTTTCCTGCCTGAATTAGATACGGAGTTAGCGATATGAAAACCGAACAACGTCATGATCTTGTTAAAGATATTGAGGTTTTTGGCGTATCCTTGTCTCTGTTGATTTCCAGAGCGAATGAGAAGTCTGTTACAATGCCATCTGGTCTAAGTCGGGAGCAGAGAAGAGCATGGGCAGCGGAGCAGGCGCGCAAAATCCACAATTGAATATTGTCTCATTCTCTGAGACCTTCAACCTTTATTACACATCCAGATATTCTGCAAAAACACTCGATAAAATCGATGATTTCATTGAGCATTTTGAAAAATACAATCTCTTTGGCGATCCTTTAAAAGGATATCCAGCTTGGACTGGCAAAGTATCGCCATCGTGGAAAGTGCCTGATCATTACGAAAACAAAGAAGCTATTGAGAAGTATGCTAGAGCTAACAAATTATGGCATGCTCATTTAGGCGATCCGGTTTTTAAAGATACGTTTCATGGGAAATACAAGGTTTCTGACTGGGTTATTCATTTCCAGCGGCTGACACCGAACCATATAAAGCTTTTAGAGCTTGGATACCATGACCCAATGAAGCTACCTCAAAACTTTGAATGATCGAGCGGCAGGCTAAATGAAATCTTGAGATTCATTCAGTCTCGTCGTAATCTCACTATTGTAAAAACGAAAAAACCACCCTGGCAGGTGGTTTTTCGAAGGTTAGTTAATCCTGGCAGATTCTCTAACCGTGGTAACAGTCTTGTGCGAGACATGTCACCAAATACTGTCCTTTCAGTGTAGCCTCAGTTAGGCCGCCACTTCAAGAACTCTCGTTACATCTCTCGCACATCCTGCTTACCAGTGGCCGTTGCCAGTGGCGTTAAGTCGTGTCTTACCGGGTTGGACTCAAGACGATAGTTACCGGATAAGGCGCAGCGGTCGGGCTGAACGGGGGGTTCGTGCACACAGCCCAGCTTGGAGCGAACGACCTACACCGAACCGAGATACCAACAGCGTGAGCTATGAGAAAGCGCCACGCTTCCCGAAGGGAGAAAGGCGGACAGGTATCCGGTAAGCGGCAGGGTCGGAACAGGAGAGCGCACGAGGGAGCTTCCAGGGGGAAACGCCTGGTATCTTTATAGTCCTGTCGGGTTTCGCCACCTCTGACTTGAGCGTCGATTTTTGTGATGCTCGTCAGGGGGGCGGAGCCTATGGAAAAACGCCTCCCGCGCGCCCTTCTTCTGGGTCTTTGTCTTTTGCTCACATGTTCTTTCCGGTTTTATCCCCCGATTCTGTGGATAACCGTATTA
>NZ_SRKZ01000018.1 GCF_004745865.1 Hymenobacter wooponensis
TAAAATCCGCTCCCGTTCACCGTTTCTGGCTGTCTTTCAGCACCGCCAGCGCTTCATCGGTTCTGCTGTGTCTGGCAGACTGTGCGGAGTTATTCTGACGGGAGAATGCTATGAACAGACTGACAAACCTGACACCTGCAGAGAAAAAATTTCTTGATGATGCTATTGCCGCAGCTGAGAGAGCGTCAGGCAAAAAGCTAAATCAGCCGAACCGGCATATCGTCCTGAACAGAGCGCGTGCGCAGATTGAGTCGCAGCGTTACGCCGACCGCCAGCGTGCATTACGTGAGGATGAGCGGCAGCAGTCCGAGTTTGCCTGGTCACGTCCGCGCGCGCCGCGCCGCTGATTGCGCCTTTTGGCGGTTTAGTGGTGCTGACACTCCGAAATCGTCTGCCATTCACCCGCGTGCATAGCCATGCAGGTACGCAGAAATCATCAGGGGCGTTTTTTCTCGATATGGGCACAGAAAGGTGTATGTTTCAGGCCGGAGGCCTCAGAAACGCGCTGAGGGCGTTTGAGGCGGTGCGGCCAACGGATGTTATGTTTAATGTTGATAACAGGAGTAAGAGTGATGCTTACATTTATTGGTGTAGTGGTAGTCGCCGTTATTGCATTTAAATTATTTATGCTTTTTTTTAGTTCATCCGAATCTGCCGTCGAACGTGCTACCCGTAAATATATGGAGAACCCTACGAGTGCTAACTATAAAATAATGGTGGCTACACGCATGAGAAATGAGAAGAAAAGAGGGTGATATATGTTTGAGTTTATTGGTTTTTTATTTTTGCTTTTGGTGTGTTATGTCTTTATACAAATGGTTGCTGTCAGGGTGTTTCCTGAATATGGAGTACGGAAAGCGGAGGAACGATACCGTCGAAATCCATCAGCAGAAAATGAGGATCTGTTATGGAGAGCTAGAAGTCGTATAACTAAACGCAAGTAATGTTTCCTAAGTGTGTTGATAGGCAAACATGGTGGGGGTTACTACTCTCGGAGTTAATGATCTTCTTGTGATCCTGTCGTTTCAGTCGTAATCTCTTGCTCTGAAAACGAAAAAACCACCTGGGGAGGTGGTTTGATCGAAGGTTAAGTCAGTTGGGGAACTGCTTAACCAGGTAACTGGGTATACGAGACCGCAGATACCGAAACTGTTCTTTCAGTGTAGCCGCAGTCAGGCCCATACTTCAAGACCTCTGAATCTCTCTCTCGTATATCCCAGTTACCAGTGGCTGCTGCCAGTGGCGCTTTGTCGTGCTTTCTCGGGTTGGACTCAAGATGATAGTTACCGGGTAAGGCGCAGCAGTCGGACTGAACGGGGGGTTTGTGCATACAGTCCAGCTTGGAGCGAACTGCCTACCCGGAACTGAGTGTCAGGCGTGGAATGAGATAAACGCGGCCATAACAGCGGAATGACACCGGTAAACCGAAAGGCAGGAACAGGAGAGCGCACGAGGGAGCCGCCAGGGGGAAACGCCTGGTATCTTTATAGTCCTGTCGGGTTTCGCCACCACTGATTTGAGCGTCAGGTTTCGTGATGCTTGTCAGGGGGGCGGAGCCTATGGAAAAACGGCTTCGCCGCGGCCCTATCGCTTCCCTGTTAAGTCTCTTCCTGGCATCCTCCAGGAAATCTCCGCCCCGTTCGTAAGCCATTTCCGCTCGCCGCAGTCGAACGACCGAGCGTAGCGAGTCAGTGAGCGAGGAAGCGGAATATATCCTGTATCACATATTCTGCTGACGCGCCGGTGCCGCCTTTTTTCTCCTGCCACATGAAGCACTTCACTGACACCCTCATCCGTGCCAACATAGTAAGCCAGTATACACTCCGCTAGCGCTGCGTGACTGGTTCAGGGCTGCGCCCCGAAACCCGCTAAAACCACTGCCGCGCCTGCGGCTTGCCCAACGTCTCACGTCACCGGATTAAAATCCGCTCCCGTTCACCGTTTCTGGCTGTCTTTCAGCACCGCCAGCGCTTCATCGGTTCTGCTGTGTCTGGCAGACTGTGCGGAGTTATTCTGACGGGAGAATGCTATGAACAGACTGACAAA
>NZ_SRKZ01000002.1 GCF_004745865.1 Hymenobacter wooponensis
GACAACGTGGGTCCGGTAGCGTAGCGAATGAGACAAGGAGTTGGCTGAGCATGAAGTGCTTAACGATGTCTAACAAGACAAAGGTCAGCCCTCAAGACAGCGTCTTAGTTTTGATGCGTACGCCCTGTCGGCGCATAACCTTCGTGCGCCGCTCTTCCTGTATATTACTGCCACATAAACATTTACAATTATTCTTATGAAAAGAAATACCCTCCGTTTTTTGTCATTCCTATTAGGGTGTTTTTGCCTAACCATACGAGCTTGGGCCACGCATGCTGTTGGCGGCGAAATCCTGTATGAACCCATTACGGGCGCTGGAAACCGCTACCATGTCACCATGCGACTCTATCAGGATATCGCAGGTACGAACGTTCGGTTTGGGGAGCAAAAGGCACTTCTCTGCAGCAAAAATAGCTGCGATGGCACAGGCCCTGGCAGCTTCAAGGTCGATTTACTGCGCACACGTCGAATTGCTCCGGATGTTGTATTGTGCACTACTGGCACATTTGAAACCCATGTATTTGAAGGAGATGTAGAATTACCTGCTGGTCGGTGGACACTGAGCACTTTCGCAGAGAGCCGGTCTATTGGTATTTATAACATAGGTCAGTCGGCTTCACATAACTTATACATAGAGTCCTTTCTAGATAACTCTAGTGGACTGGTGAACCACTCACCAGTATTTACCGCGTACAAGCTACCTTATATGAGCGGTAACCAACTCCATCAATACAGTTCTAGCGCTTTTGATTTAGATGGGGATTCATTAGTCTACCAAGCAGTTGCACCTTTAGAAAATTTAGCGGCGCAACACAACCAAGCGGCATGCCCTAATGAAATATCCCCCTATGCAGCTGCTCCTCATTTTACAATCGATGCTGCTACTGGAGCATTGCTTTCTACCTCGGCACGGTTCGAGACAGGTGAATTTATTATGCCTGTTCGAGTAGATGAATACCGGAAGCTCAATAATATCTGGACAAAGATTGGCAGCGTTACTCGCGACCAGACATACCGTAACCGTAGCAGTACCAACCTCAACCCCACCTTCACTGGCCTTACCGTAAACAACAGCACTACCACACAACCACTGGAACAGGTTATCAAAGTGAATCCCGGCCAAACAGTTGTCCTCACTCTTACAGCTGCTGATGCCGATGCTGGGCAGAAGTTGCGCTTCGTGAGCGACGTGCCATCCATTGTACCGGGTGCATCCTTCCAAACTTTAAACGCTACGCAGGCCCGCCTGACGTGGGCCGTGCCAGCCACTTTGCCTTTAGGCCGCTACCGGCTCACTGTTGCCGTTGCCGATGACAGTTGCCCCCTCAACGCCAGCGAAGTCCGGACCCTTAGTTTTTGGGTTACCAATCAGGTCTTGTCGACGAAAAGGGCACAGCCACTCGTGCTCTCGGCCAGCCCTAATCCGTTCCGCACGCAGGTATCATTCAGCGTAGCCACCTCACAGCATGTCACGATAACGGATGGTTTAGGCCGGCTTGTAGAATACATAAACAGCCGCCCCGATGGTACCGCTACGTGGCGCCCCGCTACTTCGGTAGCCCCTGGCATTTATTTCGCCCGCTCTGCTGATGGCCAACAGTTCGTGCGACTTGTGCGGGAATAGAGGAAAGTCAACGTATAAAAATCACCTCAAAGCAAAAGCGCTGGCTCTTAGGAGTCAGCGCTTTTGCTTTGAGGTGGCCTAGGCCAGTCTACTTGGTAGTAGGCAGGTTCACGATGACGCGGGCGAAGTAGAAGCCGCCGTTGTAGCCGAACTGGTTGGGGTTGTAGATGGTACGGCCACGGTTGGTGTTGTCGAGGCTGGAGTTGTAGTTCAGCAGCGGGTCGACTGAGAAGTTGGTGGCACTGTTGCGCGGATCGACCTTGTATTTGTCGGGGTAGACGTTGAAGATGTTGTTAGCTCCTACTGTCAGGCCAATTTGCTTGGTTACCTGAGCGCTCAGGGTCAAATCTGTTACCCATTTGGCTCGGAAGGTTTGGTCGATAGAGGAGTACAGGAAATTGGGGTTGCCGGCGGGGCTGCCCAGGCGGGCGTCCTTGTACTGCACAGCTCCAAAACGCACCGTGCGGGCCTCCAGGCTGAAGATGCCCAAAGAATAACCGGCCGTCAGGTTGATTTTGCTGCGAGGTTGGGCGTTTTCGAGGCGGCCGCGCTGCTGACGGTCGAACAGTGTATTCTGTAGGCCAGTCTGGTCGGCATCAATGGTGGCGGAGCTATTCACCTTGCGCACCTTGGTCTCGTTGAAGTTGGCTGCTACGGTTAGATTCAGGTTACCAGGGCCTAGTGGCATACGCTGGTTCGCCACAATATCAATCCCGCGGGTACGGGTGTTCACGGCGTTGGCAAAGAACTGCACCTGACTCACGGGCAGATTACCCAAGATGGTATTCACGGTAGCATTAGCGCGGCTAAACTGCGACGACAGCACAATCCGGTCCCGAATATCAATCTGATAAGCATCAACGGTAATAGAGCCGCTCTTCAGAATGCGAGCTGTGAGACCCAAGCTGTAGTTCTTCGACTTCTCCTGCTTCAGTGCCGCTACCCCAAAGCCTTGCTGACCAGTGGCGCCGGGCGTAAAGCTGTTGCGCACGATGGGGTTGTCGTTGCTGACGGTGAGAACCTGGTTGGGGGCGCCCTGCACAAACTGGGTGCTGGTGTTGGTGAAGTAGCGCTGCTGCAAAGAAGGCGCCCGGAAGCCGTTGCTGAGGGCGCCACGCACGGCCACATCGGGCAGAATGCTATAGCGGGCGGCCAGCTTACCACTCACATTCGAGCCAAAGTCGCTGTAGCGCTCAGCGCGGCCGGCTAGGCCTACCAGCAGCTTTTCGGTGATGTCGCTTTCCAGGTCGAGGTAGCCTGCTACATTATGCCGGGAGCGGTTTAGAGCATCAGAAGGCTGATAGCCGGGGAATACCTGCGCGCCAGCCGCAGCAAACGTGGGCGGAGTGCCCGGCGTCACGACGCGGCCGTAGTTTTCATATGAGCCCCGTTCACCAGCTTTGATGCGGTAGTTGTCGTCGCGGTATTCGCCGCCGAAGGCCACGTTTAGGGTACTCAGCACGGCTACGTTAGTGAAGCGCCGCGTGAAGTTGAGGTTAGAGGTATTCTGCCGGAAGGCAATAGTGCCGGCGTAGAAATTGGTGGGGCTAATGCCAATGGGCAACGACGCATTCAGCGTGTTACTGATGTCGAACCGGATTTCGTTGCGGCCGTAGGTGTTGCTCAAATCAATATCAAACCCCAACGCCCGCGCCCGCAGCCCCGAAATGATCGACTGATCATTGATGGTGGTATTAATGAAGGGCAGGAATCCATTGGGGTAGATGGTGGCATCAACCTGAGTAATCTGGTTGGGTAAGCGGTAGAAGCCGGCGGCCTTGCCCGTCCGCTGCATGGCTCCAGCCGTTACGTAGGCCTCTAGGCCTATGGCGGGGGCCAGCTTGTAGCCAAAGTTTAAGAAGCCCCCGTAGTTACGGGCCTCCGACTGGCCTAGCCGCAGGTTTTTGCGGTCATAACCGTTTTGTGCTACCAGGGCATCATCCTGGGCTTTCAAATCGCGACGCTTATCCTCCGTGTTGGCACTACCGGGGTAGTTGCCCCCGTTACCTCCGAGATAAATGAGGGGTGCCGTATCAATGCCGCTGCGGTTGGTGTAGCCCCGGTTGCTAAACTGCCCGCTCAGATCGAGGTAGCCGCGGCCGTTGAGGCCTACACCCACGTTGGCATCGGCTTGGTACAGGCGGCCGTCGCCTTCATAAGTCTCCCCTACCGTGCTGCTGGCCTGCACACCGGTGGTATCATCTTTTAGCTGAATGTTGATGACGCCAGCAATGGCATCGGAGCCATACTGCGCCGCCGCACCATCGCGTAGCACTTCAATACGCTTGATGGAAGCATTCGGAATAGTATTTAGGTCGGTACCTACGGAGCCGCGCCCTACCGTACCGTTGATGTTCACTAGCGCCGACGAGTGCCGACGCTTGCCGTTCACCAGCACCAGTACTTGGTCGGGGCCTAGACCACGCAGGGAGGCGGGGTCCACATGGTCGGTGCCATCGGAAATGGCTTGCCGCGACGACTGAAACGACGGCGCGATATACGTCAGGATTTGTGAAACATCAGTCTGGGCAAACACCTTGATTTCACGGGCTGAAATCACATCGACGGGGGCCGTGGTCAGGATGTTAGAACGGCCTTCGGTAGCCCGGGAACCCGTTACTACCACCTCATTCAGGGCAGTTTCATTATCCACTAGCCGGACATCAATGGAAGTACGGCCATTTACCGCAATCTGCTGGGTAGCCGAGCCCACCGCCGAAACAACTAAGGTGGCCGTGGGCGGTACGCTTAAACTGTAGCGGCCGCTGCCATCGGTGCTGGTGCCGTTGGTGGTGCCCTTTTCTAGTACGGTTACGCCCGGCTGCGCCGCGCCGTTGTTGTCCAACACCCGTCCAGTGACGGTAATATTTTGGGCCTGCGCCTGGCTCACAATGGCAATGGCTACTGCGGGGAGAAGTAGTAGTCTCTTCATACAAGGAATGAATGGTAAGAATTAGAGTTGCGGGCGAAATGCCAAAGAAGACTTAAATCAATAGTGGGCATTTTGGCAGGCAGAGACGCGGCTTACTTTGGTCAATATAATCACCGAATATTGACAACTGACTATTTGCTGTCGAGATATTGCTTTTCCTCGACCAACGTTATCATATTGAAGCCCAGCATGAACTACTGCACGGCTAGCACATCCTACTCCTCCTTTCATACCAAGCAAAAAAGGCTGCCTCAGCACATACATGCTGAGGCAGCCTATAATTAAGGTTAGCCTATTGCGGGAACTGGCCTAGAAGGATACGTTTACGCGGCCAAAGTAAAACCCACCACTGTAGCCAAACTGGTTGGAGCTATAGGGGAAGCGGCCACGGTTGGTGGCGTCTAGGGTGGTATAGTTCAGGCTCTGCTCGTTGTTGTTGGGGTCCTGGTAGAGACGGTCGGGGTACACATCAAACAGGTTATTCACGCCAATGCTCACGCCCACCTGCTTCAGCACCTGCGCACTCAGCACCAAATCCGTCACCCACTTAGCTGAGAAGGTTTGGTCGATGTACGAACGATCGGGGTTGGCATCTTTAGTTTGAATTTCCCCAAAGCGCACCGTGCGCACGTTCACGCTAAAGATTTTGTAGCCGTAATCAGCACTTAAGTTGATTTTGCTGCGGGGCTGGCCGTTTTCGAGGCGGGCACGCTGGGCCCGGTCGAAGAGGGTATTCTGCAGGCTGGCGTTGTTGTCGATGAACTCTGAGCTATTGAAGCTCCGCACGTTCGTCTCGTTGAAGTTGGCCGCGGCCGTCAGCGTTAGGCGGCTGTCAGCACTTAGTGTTAGGCGCTGGTTAGCTACTATGTCTATACCACGGGTGCGGGTGTTCACGGCGTTGGCAAAAAACTGCACCCCCTGCACTGGGTTTTGGTTTGGGCGCTGGTTGGCATTGAGAATGGCCGCCACGGCATCCGTACTCCGGCTGAACTGGGAGCTGAGCACAATTCGGTCGTCAATATCAATCTGATAGGCGTCGACCGTCAACGTGATGTTCCGCAATAAGCGCGCCGTGAGGCCTAGGCTGTAGTTATTGGAGGTTTCTTGCTTGAGCGAGCCAATGCCGAAAGCGCGCGTAATAGGGTCGTCGTTGTTGGTAGTAAGTACGTCGCGCAACTCACCGCTGGTAAACTGCGTGCTGGAGTTGGTAAAGTAGCGCTGTTGCAAGGAAGGCGCCCGGAAGCCGTTGCTGATGGCGCCTCGCAGGGCCACATCGGGCGTAAGGCTGTAGCGAGCCGCTAGCTTGCCGCTCACATTGGAGCCAAAATCAGAGTAGCGCTCGGCGCGGCCAGCTACGCTTACCAGCAACTGCTCTGTAATGTCGCTTTCTAGGTCAATGTACCCCGCCACGTTGGTGCGGGTGCGGTCGGTAGCATCGGCAGGCCGGTAGCCAGGGAAGCCCTGCGCCCCAAAGGCTGCCCGGGCGCCGTTAACAGTGCGCGTTCCGGCGGCATAGGATCCTTCTTCCCCAGGTTTAATCTGGAAATTATCGACCCTGAATTCGCCCCCAAAGGCCACGTTCAGCGTGCTGATGACGGGCACACTCGTGAATTTGCGCGAAAAGCCCAGGTTCACTGTATTCTGCTGAAACACCAGTGTGCCGGCGTAGAACGAGGTAGGGCTGTTTTGTAAAGAGGCATTCAGGGTATTTTCTAGTTCGTAGCGCAGGCTGTTGCGGCCGTAGGTATTGCTCAAATCAGCGGCAAAGCCCAGCACATTCCCCCGTATGCCCGTGATGATGGAGGCATCGTCAACTGTGCTGTTGATGAAAGGCAGGAAGCCATTGGGGTAAATGCTGGGGTCGTTTTGAAGTACTTGGCTGGGCAGGCGATAAAGTGCACCTGCACGCCCCGTACGGCGCGTGAGCCCGCCGGCTACGTAGGCCTCTAAGCCAATGCTGGGCGCTAGCGTGTAGCCCGCATTCAGGAAGGTGCCGTAGGTGCGCACATCGGAGCTACCCACCCGAATATCGCGGCGGTTGAAGCCACGCTCTGCCACCAAAGCATCGTCCTGCGCTTTTAGAGCCCGTTTTTGGTCGTCAGACAAACCGCTGGGGTAGTTACCGGTAGTGGTGCCCAAGTAGATCAGCGGTGCCGTATCACGTCCGCTACGGTCTACGTAGGAGCGGTTGCTGAACTGCCCACTCAGATCCAGAAAGCCACGCCCACCAAGCCCGATGCCTACATTGGCATCGGCCTGCACTAACTCACCATCCCCCTCGTAGGTTTGGCCTACGGTGCTGCTAGCTTGCACACCCGTGGTATCATCCTTCAGCTGAATGTTGATAACGCCGGCAATGGCATCGGAGCCGTACTGCGCGGCGGCGCCTTCACGTAGCACCTCTATGCGCTTGATGGCCGCGGGCGGAATCACGTTCATATCAGTACCCACAGAGCCGCGGCCTGGTGTACCATTGATATTCACCAGTGCTGAGGTGTGGCGCCGCTTGCCGTTTACCAGTACCAGCACCTGGTCGGGGCCTAGGCCACGCAGCGTGGCGGGGTCTACGAAGTCAGTACCGTCCGTAACAGTCTGGCGCGTGCTCTGGAAGGAGGGCGCGATGTACGTTAGAATTTGGGTGACATCGGTTTGCGCGTAGGCTTTGATTTCGCGGGCCGAAATAACATCTACCGGGGAGGTCGTGAGGATATTGGACCGTCCCTCGGCGGCACGGGAGCCTGTTACCACCACTTCATTCAGGGTAGTTTCGTTATCGGCTAGGCGCACGTCAACGGTCGTGCGGCCACTCACTGGAATTTGCTGCGTGGTAGAGCCAATGGCCGATACAACTAGGGTGGCAGCCGGCGAAACGCTCAGGCTAAACCGGCCATCAGCATCGGTGCTGGTGCCATTGGTGGTGCCGCGTTCGAGCACGGTTACGCCCGGCTGACTTTGGCCAGCGGCATTCGTGACGCGGCCCGTGACGGTTATATTTTGGGCCACGGCTGCAAAACTGGTCACTGACAAGGCAGTCACTAGCCCAATGCGAGCAGAGAAAAGATTTTCCATACAGGTAAGCGAATAAGGGGAACAACTACACAGCTCCTAGGCCAGTGTATGGCAGCCAAGAGACAGTCAACTCAGAAAAACATGTTGCGGCTCCTACTACATAAAAACTTTATGAAGCGCCTTTACCATCGATGCCCATTACAGGCCTTTCGCGCACATACGCATAACCACAGGCAAACGCCGGTAGTGTTCAGCTAACATATAGTAATGGTAAGAGCCGGAATTTGGCAGATTACTTCTGCCTATGCTGCGCGTAGGCAGCCTTCCACCGTGTCAACAACAGCAACAACATCCCGCTGCAGCAAAACCAACGGGCAGCTGAACATAGGCGGAAAGAGGCAAGCAGGTAACAAGCCGCCGGGTTGCGTGCAAATGCAGGGCAGCTGCGGGAGAATTTTTCACGTGGCAACAACAAAAAGCCGGGCAGGCAGTGGCCTAGCATCCGGCATCTGAC
This sequence comes from Hymenobacter wooponensis, assembly GCF_004745865.1. GTDB lineage: Bacteria > Bacteroidota > Bacteroidia > Cytophagales > Hymenobacteraceae > Hymenobacter > Hymenobacter wooponensis. The sequence goes on from NZ_SRKZ01000002.1 coordinate 8,080, forward strand.
GCCAACTACTACTAACCGAAGTAAATTGTTTTATCTCTCCTGCTATTTGCTGGCCAAGGCGCCAAGCGTGTTTGTTAGATAAGCTTGCCACCAGTATGCGCCTAATGGCCCCTCGGCTACGGTTACGCGCTGCCCCGGCGCGGGCAATAATAAGGTAACATCTGGCCTAGCCTCTGCTACTAAGCGGTCAGCCGGCTCGTGCCAGCTATGGAAAGCGAGGTTAAACGTGGCCCAATGAAGAGGTAGCAGCGCCCCCCCACCTAGAGCTTGGTGAGCAGCCAATGCATGAGTGGGGCCCATGTGAATATTGGCCCATTGCTCATCGTATGCCCCTACTTCCAACATTACTAGGTCAAACGGTCCGTAGACCTCTCCTATCTCGCTGAAGCCGGCTTCAAAAGGCCCAGAGTCGCCGCCGAAGAACGCGCGATGTTTGGGTCCCAGAATGCACCATGAGGCCCATAAGGTATTGTCGCGGGTGAGGCCGCGGCCAGTAAAGTGGCGAGCCGGGGTGGCAGCCAACGTATGCGAGTGGCCTACGCGCACCTCTTGCCACCAGTCTAGCTCCGTGATTTGCGCAGCTGCCACGCCCCAGCGCCGCAAGTGCCCACCTACTCCTAACGGGCAAAAAAACGCAACCCCAGTGCGGGCTAGCTCCCGAATGGCATCTTTATCAAGATGATCGTAGTGGTCGTGGGAGAGTACTACGCCATCCAGGGGCGGCAGTTCGGTTAGGGCCAGTGGTGGTGCAAAGAAACGCTTGGGGCCAAGAGCCACCGGAGAAGCTCGCAGCCGCCACACGGGGTCAGTCAAGAAACGTAGGCCATCTATTTCAATAAGCGTAGAGGAATGCCCAAACCACGTCACGCGCAGCGCATCGGTGGGCACGGGCTCGTGCAGGGCGGCTACATCGGCCCGGAAGGGCCCTAGCGGAGTGCGGGGTTCTCGCTCCTCTTTGCCAGTTAACCACCGCCGGAGCATCACACCATAGTTTGCCGACATGCTGGTGGGAATGGTATTTAGGTATTTTTTGCCGTTGAAGCGGGAAGGAGTTTTCATGCAGAGTAGTCACCGCTTATGCAGTGCTGTTACTCAGACGAGTAACCCATTAGTTTACTTTAAGTGGCCTAGCTACCGCAATCCATTGCGGAAAAATACCACCCCAAATTTTGGACTGTTACTGTCCAATGCCAGTGCGCAAATTCTGTTTTTTATTTGCTGAGTGCTACTTTGTGGTTAATTGGCCTTTTGCCTCCTTACCATGACCATCCGAAAATTAGCTGCTGAGCGGCGGCGGCGCGAAGCTGCTGAAGCTGAGGTAATCCGACTGCGCGCCCAGCTTGAAGCCGTTTCTACTAGCCTAGCCACGGCACGCATCCCGTCCAATGCCGTCGAGAGCTTAACGGAACTGATCAGCCAATTAAAACGCACGGGGCAGCAATTGGAAGATCAGCAAGGCTTAGCGCGTCAGGTTATTGACAACAGCCCCAACCTTATATATGTGGAGGATGAAGCCGGCCGCTGCGTGCTCACAAACAAGAGCTACCTGCACCTGCAAAACCAGCGTATCGACTTAAATAGGCTGGAAGAAAAACAACCTGGCATTCCTATTAGCCAGCAATCTGTGGAGTGGCCTACCGATGCTTCCACTTCGTTTGAGGAGTGTTACCAGCTCAAGGATGGCCAGACAGTATGGTTTTACACCACCAAAAGCCCCCTGGTGCGTAGCGATGGGTCGCGCTTTCTGCTCACTTACTCCTCTGATATAACAGACCTAAAACGCGCCTATCGTGTAGCAGAAGACTCCGTTCAGGCAAAACAGAATTTTGTGGCCACCATGAGCCACGAGATTAGAACGCCTTTGCACGGCGTGATGGGCCTTACAGAACTGCTGAAGAAAAGCTCACTCTCAGCCGAGCAGGATGATTATGTCGAGATGATTCAATCTAGCACGGAAAACCTGCTGGTTATCATTAACGACATTCTCGATTACGCCAAAATCGAGTCCGGGACCATTAACTTAGAAAGTATCCCCTTCGACATTATGCAGATAGTGCAGGAGGCGGCCCGCTCCCTGAGCTTCAAAATAGCAGAGAAAGGGTTACTACTGCACATTGTTAACCTAAACGAGAAATTACCCCAAGCCAAGGGCGACCCTTTCCGGCTGCATCAGGTGTTGGTAAACCTGATCAGTAACGCTATTAAGTTTACTCAGCAAGGCATCATTACCATTACAATTGATGGCCGCGCGGCAGAGGATGGCACGTTGCCCGTTACCTTTAGTGTAGCCGATACCGGTATTGGTATCAGTGCTGACAACCTGCACCTGATCTTTAATAGCTTCCAGCAAGCTAATAGCAGCATCCCCCGTCTGTACGGGGGTACTGGCTTAGGTCTTACTATCTGCAAGAATATTGTGGAGTTGCAAGGTGGCCAGATTGGAGTGCGAAGTGAGCTAGGCCAGGGTAGCTGCTTTTACTTCACGGTACCCTATAAGGTAAGCGACGAGCCTATTCAGAAGGAGGCTTCGATAACCCAGCCCCTCGACCTGCTGGAAGACCTCTCAATTCTGCTGGCTGAAGACAACTCCGTTAACCAGCTTATTGCTGTGGCCATGCTAGGCCAGTGGCAAGTGCGGGTAGACCTAGCCCAGAACGGCGAGGAAGCTATCAACAAAGCGAAGCTGCGGAAGTATGACCTCATTCTGATGGATGTGCAAATGCCTCAACTTGATGGCCTAGCTGCTACTGCCTGGCTGCGGAAAGAAGCTAACCCCAACCAGCAGACCGCAATTATTGCGCTAACGGCCGATGCTATTCGCATCAGTGAAGACTCGTATGAGCAGCTCGGCTTCACTGATTTTCTCACTAAGCCTTACTCCGAGACGGAGCTTTACAACCTTTTGGCACAAGTGAGCCAGCGGCAGCAGATCCCGTTGCCGCCCGCGCCGCCCGTACCGCCCCACGACCCCAACCTGCGCTACGACTTCTATATGCTAGGTAAGTTGGCCACTAATAAGGAGTTCATCCGAAAAATGCTGGAGTTGTTTATTCAGCGCGTTCCTGGTCAGGTTGAAACCTTGCAGCAAGCCATAGAGCAAGAGAACTGGGAGGATGTAGCCCGTGAGGCACATACGTTGAAGTCTACGTTTGGCAGCCTGAACATTCAGCCAGAAACAAGTCATTTGAAGCGTCTTGAAGAGTTAGCCGCTCTGCAAGCCCCTAAACATGAGCTACAACCCTTGAGTAGCGCAGTTTCCAAGGCTACCCAGCAGTTTGTAGATCTGTTCGCGCAAGAGTTGGCTCAGTTGTCTTAATCTTATATTAAAGTTAAGCCACTGTTAGCAGGAACAGCCTTGGTATAGCAATGGTCAATTGATCTATCTCGTACTTAGAGAAGATGTTAGCCCATTTGCAATCGATTGCAACTACTTATTTTAGTTATATTAATTGATAATATCAGACTTTTCAAGCGGTGTACAACACGCCCATTCAAATACAAATAAATCCGTATAAATAACAAAAAATCAGCCTTTTGGGGGTTTTAAGCCAACTTTTGATACAAAAATCACCAAAATGTATAACCCTGAAGATAGACCTCCGTATCAGGTCTGTATTTTCAAAATTATAAATCTCTTATAAACGGTTTTTGGCACGCAAATAGCCTTATATTTATCCCAGATTGTTTTTTTACGGTAAAACGCAAGCTCCACCGTAAAAGAAATATATTTGGATAATTGGTATTAAGCGGCTACTTTTATAATTATTACCACATTATATTTGCTCTGTCCTGGTAAAGCAGGATGAGCTATACGTTATAGTGCTCTTTTTACTGCCTGCTTTACACTCCTACTCATATGAGAAAGACTCTACTAATAGTTGACGATGAGCCGTCGATATGCTTGATTCTGGAGCACTACTTCAACTTTGATTATCAGGTAGTACTGAAGTCAAATGGCTCGGAAGCAATGACTTGGCTTGAAGAGGGCAACACACCCGATGCCATTGTAGCTGACTATTCGATGCCCGTTATGGATGGGCTTGACTTCATTAAGCGCGTACGAGCTCATCACTCTCACCGCTACACTCCTTTAGTGATGCTGTCTGGCAAGGATGAAACCAGCAATAAAATCAAGTGCCTTAAGCAAGGTGCTGATGACTACGTTGTGAAGCCATTTAACCCAGAAGAACTCGATTTGCGAGTAAAAAAGCTGCTCGATAGAGTTCGGGCCTGACTTTTGCTAAGAAATATCTGCACTATTCTGCTCCCACCCGTTCCCATCTCCCTGAGCCGTGCAACACACAAAATTCAGAGCTTATGAATGCCACTATCACCAACCTGTTGTTTCAAGAAACAACCAAGGATAGGTCTCGGCCCCAGACACCTGCATCAACTAACGACGCTAATGCCGCTGGTCCCTCTTCTCCAGTAGAGCCCCCGAAAGCGAAGTCAAACTCTACGCAGCATCCGCCGCAGGTGCGCTTCCTATTAGGTAAGAGAATTTTCGACGTGGTCTTCGCTACCCTGGCGTTGATTTGCTTATCGCCTCTTTTCCTGATAGTTGCTATTCTTATTAAGCTAGAGTCGAAGGGGCCCGTGTTTTACTACTCTTACCGGGTGGGCATGGGCTATAAAATCTTTAAGTTCTGGAAGTTTCGCTCTATGCGCCCAGATGCGGATAAACTCCTGGCATCAATGAAGGGGCTCAACCAATACCAGGCCGCAGCCGAGCAGGAAGCTACCTATATCTCTCCGCTCTGCCCCAAGTGCCGCACCCAAGGCATGTCGTGCCGGCAGCAACTAATTGATAGCAAGGGCGAAGTAATCTGCGAAAGCCAGCACCAGCTTGCTAAAAAGCTAGAAGCTGAATCGGCCTTCGTGAAGATTGCCAATGACCCTCGTGTAACCCGCATAGGCCAGTTCATTCGGAACACCAGCATCGATGAACTGCCACAGCTCTTCAACGTACTCCGCGGCGATATGTCTATTGTAGGCAACCGCCCTTTGCCCCTGTATGAGGCTGAAAAAATCACAACGGATGAGTTTGCGGCCCGCTTTATGGCGCCCGCTGGTATCACGGGCCTCTGGCAGGTGAGCAAGCGTGGCAGCAAGAGTATGTCGGCCGAAGAGCGTAAGCTATTAGATGTTGAATATGCTAAAAGCTACTCTTTAGTAAAGGATCTACAAATTGTCTGCAAGACAATCCCGGCTCTGTTCCAGAAAGAAAACGTGTAATGAAAAAGTTATTGGGCGGCCTTTTACTGGCTCTACACACTACACTAGCCTTAGGCCAAGCCAAAACTACGTCAAACGAAAGCTGGCAAAGTACCTTCTTTGACACTCCTAACACGGCAATTCCTCTGCTGATAACTGCCGCTGTTAAGCACTCATCGCAACTGAAGTCCATGGAAATTGAGAAATCAATTAGCCAACAGGATATTAAGCTTGCGAAGAAGAACATTTTGGAAAGTGTAGCTCTAGGCGGAAGCTATACTTATGGCAACTTGGCTAGTATTACCACCGCCGACATTGACAATCCGAATCAGTTCAGAACTACGAGTGCCCCCCGCTACAATACTGGCGTTAGTGTGGGGTTGCCGCTCGGCCAGCTTACAAACCGCGGCAACCGGATTAAAAAAGAGGAGCTGAACTTCCAGCGCATGGAAGCCTTGCGCCAAGAGCAAGAAAATGTACTTCGCCGAGAAGTAATTCAGTTGTACCAAAATGTATTGCTAGCCCGCAAAACCCTGGCTTTACGGCAAGAAGCTTTAGTAACGGTACAGACGAATTATCAACTCGCTGAAAAGCAGTTTCGCCAAGGGCAGATTACTCTTCCCGCTCTGTCAGCCGTCAGTAATCAGCTCACAGAGCTGTCCGTTTCACAGGAAACTGCTCGTACCCAATACGATACAGCCTTCATGATCCTGGAGGAAATGGTAGGTACTAAGATCTCCTCCTTAATGACCTCTCGATGAACCTTTCTGACTTGCTCCGCTTGCTGGCGCGGAAATGGCCACTACTAGTACTGGTGCCCCTGGCACTTAGTGCCTCAACGTATTTTTTTGCGCGGAAGCTGCCTAAAGTATATGCTTCAGATACCACCATTTATACGGGTATCGCCTCGGGTTACTCACTTACTGGCAATGCTGAAGCTGATTATAACAAGACGAGCAACGCGTTTGACAACCTGGTTAACCTAATTACATCGCGCTCTACTAAAGAGGAGGTGGTGTATCAGCTGCTGGCTATTCATATCTGGCAAGCCAGCCAGCAACCGTCGTTGCTGAGTGTAGCGCCGTATGATGCCTTACGGGAAAGTGTTCCGACCAAACTGCGTCAGGAGCTAACTGGCCCAACCAAGGAGGCCACTCTGGAAAATGTGCGGCGCTATGCCCAGGCGAACAATACCAACGCGCTGTATAAGCTGGTAAACTCCACCAACGGTACCTACTCTATTGATGCGTTAACTCAGCTGACCGCTGCCCGCATTGGGAGCAGCGACCTGATTAAGCTGCAGTTTGAGAGCTACAATCCTGAACTGTGCCGCACTACGTTGGCTCTGGTAACTAACGTATTTCTGGAGCAGTCTAAGAATCTGCGGGAAGGCCAAACTTCTTCCGTTATCGCGTATTACGAGGAGGAGCTAAAGCAGGCGAAAGCCCGCCTGGCGAAAGCCGAAGGCGAAAACCTATCCTTTAACCGCGACAATAACATTATCAATTACGAGGAGCAGTCAAAGAACATTGCCACAGAGAAAGAAGCTCTGGCCACTGAACTCTCGCAGGTAAGCCAGCAGTACGCTGGAGCACAAGCTGCTTTGCGTGCCATCAACACGAAGCTGGGCGGCCGCCAAGTGGCCTTAGTGTCTGGCAATGGAGACGTGATTAAGCAGCGGCAAAAGCTTGCTCGCCTAAATGCGGCCATTGCCGATCAGCAACTTTACAGCCAACAGCAGGAGCCTGGCTCGGCAGCAAAAGTAAAGCAGCTGCAGGCTGAAGCCGATAAAACTGCCCAAGCTATTCAGGCTAACGTAGACAACTACTACGCCCACAGCAACTCAACGGAGGGAGTCCCGAACCAGGATCTGCTTTCTGAATGGGTACAGGATATGGTGCAGGTAGAATCTAGCCGCGCTAAACTGGAGGTAATGAACCGCCGCAAGCAGGAGTTTGAACGTGAATACCAGCGTATGGCTCCCCTAGGGGCTACGCTTAAGCGTATTGGCCGCGAGATTGAACTGGCGGAGCAGAATTACCTGACGGTCCTAAACAGCTTAAATGCCAGCAAAGCCTCGCAGCAGAACACCCAGCTCACGGCCAACCTGAAAATTATTGACCCACCAAACCTGCCTGCTCGTCCTAAGACCAGCAAGCTCATGCTGCTCGTGTTGCTGAGCGGAGTGGGTGGTTTCGTATTCGTTACTGGCCTAGTGATTGGCCTAGGAATGCTGGATAAGTCGCTGAAGAACCCAACGGTTGCAGCACGCCGGATAGGCTTGCCCGTTGCCGGTATGATGCTGGATACGCACGCTGCTCCCAAGCTCCTACAAGCCTCGCAGCAGCGCAGCCTCGACCAGCTGGTTCGGCACATCCTGCTGAAGGCGAACTCCAATCCGGTTACTTCTCCTTTCGTAGTGGGAGTATTCAGTGTGCAGCGCCAGGAAGGTAAAACAACCTTGTGCCAGGCCTTGGCGCAGCGGTGCCACGAGATGGGGATTCAAACGCTAGCCCTCTACCCCGATGGCAACGACAATGACGAAACCCTAGAGGCTCCTACCCTCTTCTACCCCTCGGAAGCGGCGGCCGTTCAGGGTTGGCCCCTTGACCAACTGATTCAGCATGCTGTACCTAAGCGCATGACTGAGCTGAGTGCCCCCAATGTGCAGGTAGTACTTATTGAGTTTCCTGCCCTGCGCGAAGAAGCATTGCCAGTAGGCGTATTGCGTCAGCTTAACCTTGTTTTCCTGACGGTACCTGCTACCCGCGCTTGGCGCATGACCGACCACGAAACGGTGGAGCGCCTGCGGGCCTCTACTACCGCCCCAGTTGAAGTTGTACTGTCAGGGGTAGCCTTGCACGATGGCGAAGAAGCGCTGAGCTAACGCGGCGCTTCCCTCCTAACCGCACTGTTGCCTGCGTTTATGAAAATCACCCCCTCTTTTTCTCAAAACCTACTGAACTCGCGCTGGCTCTTACCGGCGGCGGTGCTGGGAGCATTGGGAGCAGGTTGGCTGGCTGGCATAGCGGGCCCGGTGATACCGGGTGTGCTTTTAGGGCTGCCGCTGCTGGTCTTTTTCTTGTACTTGGTTTTCCATAGCCCTCGTACGGGCATGGTGGCCTACATTCTGTACTGCTTCCTTCTGGGCTTTGTTGGGCGCCATTTGGCTACCGGCATTCCGTTGGGGCTTGGGATGGATGGGGTACTGCTACTCACGTGGCTGGCCGTACTTCTCCGCCCAGAAGAAGTACAGTGGCAGCGCATCCAGAACGACATTTGCCTGCTGGCGCTACTTTGGTTTATCATCAACGTATTTCAGCTAGCTAATCCATCCGGGGCAAACGTCACGGGTTGGTTCTATGAAATGCGCAGCCTTACCCTCTATTGGGTGCTGGCTGTACCGCTGGGCTTCCTCGTGTTCAATACCCAGCGCGACTTACGCTTGTTCCTTATTCTGATCATTGGGCTCTCCGTGCTAGGAGCGCTTTATGGCATGAAGCAGAAGTTCATCGGCCTAGATGCTGCCGAGCAACACTGGCTAGACTCGGGGCAGGCGCGTACGCACCTTATCTGGGGCAAGCTGCGGGTATTTTCTTACTATAGTGAGGCCGCTCAGTTTGGTGCTTCGCAGGCTGAGATTGGCCTTATTTGTCTGGTACTGGCTCTAGGCCCTTTCACCTGGTGGAAGCGGGTTTTGTTTGCGGTAGCAAGTGGCCTACTGTTTTATGGCATGCTCATATCGGGTACCCGAGGAGCTCTTTTTGTGGTAGCTACTGGTCTCTTTGTCTATCTAGCTCTCAGCAAGCAAATCAAAATTCTAATTCTGGGATGCTTGGTTGCTGGGGCCGCTTTTGGGGCACTAAAATTCACCAGTATCGGCAGCGGCAATGCCGACATTGTTCGTCTGCGGTCTTCGCTCGACCCTGAGGATGCTTCTTTTCAGTTGCGCCTTTCCAATCAGATGAAATTGCGTAAATTCCTAGAGGACAAACCCTTTGGCGAAGGAGTAGGCACAATTGGCCGCTGGGGCCACGAGTTCAACCCTAACAAATACATTTCTACCATTGAGCCAGATAGTCTCTATGTGAAGATCTGGGCAGAGTATGGGATTGTGGGCTTCATCATCTGGTTTGGCATGATGGTCTACATCCTGGGGAAGTGCTGCGGCATCGTTTGGCGCATCCGCGACCCCATACTCCGCCAAAAGCTGCTGGCCCTGACGGCAGGCTACAGCGGCATTCTGGTAGCTAGCTACGGCAACGAGGTTATGAACCAGATACCGTCGGCAATGATCATTTACCTGTCCTGGGTTTTCGTTTTTCTGGGCCCTGAGCTCGACACCCCTCCTTCTACTGCAGTAGTTAAGCATGTCTAGGCCACTTGTCTCCATTATATCGGTCAACTACAAACAGGCCCGCGTGACCTGCGAGATGCTCGCGTCGTTGCAGCGGGTGACGTACCCAAATGTGGAGGTTATTATAGTTGATAATGCCTCACCTGAGCAGGAGGTTGCGCCCATTGAGGCACAGTTTCCGGATGTGCAGGTCATTCGCTCTGCCGAGAACCTGGGCTTTGCCGGTGGCAACAACCTGGGCATTGCCGCTGCTAAGGGCAAGTATCTGCTCTTCCTCAACAATGACACCGAGGTAGAGCCGGGCTTCCTGGAGCCTATGGTAGAGCTGTTCGAGACCAACCCAAAGGCGGGCATTGCTTCCCCCAAGCTTATTTTCTACGGCACTGATAACCTCATTCAGTACGCGGGCTGTGGCGGCATCAACCCCTGGACCGGGCGTAGCGTAACCTACGGCCTGATGGAAAAGGACCACGGGCAGCACAACGCCTCGGCTCCTACGGCTCTAGCCCACGGTGCAGCCATGATGGTTCCCATGCGCCTAATCAAAGAAGTAGGCCTCATGCCAGAGCTCTACTTCCTGTACTACGAAGAGCTGGACTGGTGTGAGATGATTAAGCGTGGCGGCTACGAGTGCCATTACGTCGGCGACTCTACCGTTTACCACAAAGAGTCTGTCTCCGTAGGCCAGGGGTCCGTGATGCGCACCTACTATATGTACCGCAACCGGCTACTGTTTATCCGTCGTAACTCAACGGGTATGCGGTTTTGGAGCGGACTGCTATTCTTCTTGTTCGTGGCTGTGCCCAAACAAGTGGCCGTACATGCACTACGATTAGAGCAAAAATATTTAAGCGCACTATGGCGGGGGCTTAAGTGGCACCTACAGCCTCACAACGTGCATCAAAATCATTACTTACGATGAGCCTACTCCTTACTTTAATTTCTTTGGTGCTGTATGCGGTAGGCCTCTTCCTGCTTTTCAACGTACTCTACCTGCTGTTTTTTGCTTTGGCGGGGCATTGGAAACAAGCTCCTTTGGCGCCGCTGGAAAAAGCTCCGGCTGCTTTCCAGCGGATGTGCGTTCTTATTCCCGCCTACCACGCCGATGCCGTTATTCTGGAGACAGCTCCTGCCGCTAAACGCCACGCCTACCCTGGTCAGATGCAGGTGCACGTTATTGCCGATGGCCTGCAGCCTGCCACCGTCGCAAAACTGCGCAGCCAGAACATTGGGGTAATTGAGGTAGCCTTCGAGAAGAGCACGAAAGGTAAAGCCTTGCTCGTGGCCCTGCAGACGCTCCCGGCCGAGAGCTACGATGTAGCCGTGGTGCTAGACGTAGATAACGTGATGGATACTGGCTTCTTGACGGAAGTAAACCGAGCTTTTGCCGCCGGCTACCGAGTAGTACAGGGCCACCGCACTGCCAAAAACGTTGACTCACCTTTTGCCGTGCTCGATGCCTGCAACGAGGAAATCAACAACCACATTTTCCGCCAGGGCCACGCCAGCCTGGGCATGTCGGCGGCTTTGATTGGCTCTGGTATGGCCTTCGAGTACGGGTACTTCAAGCAACTACTTCAAGATATTGGCGATACTCCTGGTGAAGACAAGGAGATGGACTTCCGCATCGTGAAAGACGGGGTGAAGATTGCCTATCTGCCCAACTCCTACGTGTTCGACGAGAAAATCCCAAACTCTAAAGCCTTCACCACGCAGCGCACCCGCTGGATTGCCGCTCAGCTTGAGTTTTTGAAGAAATACTTCTGGGAAGGGCCCGTGCAGCTCTGGCGCGGCAACGGAGAGTTCTTTGACAAAGTACTGCAAACGCTGCTTGTACCCCGCATTTTGCTGCTAGGGGTGCTAGGCCTGTTTCTGCTGCTCTCTCTGCCGGGTTGGCCGGCAGGGCCTCCTACGTTGTTCTGGGCCGGCCTGCTGCTTGGCACCGGAATGTCGTTACTCATTTCGCTTCCGGGCCGTATGTATAACCGGCAGGTAGGGCAAGCCATATGGCACTTGCCCATTGCACTAGGAGCTATGGTAATAGCCTTGTTGCAGACCAAAAAAGCCAAAACCTCCTTTCTGCCTACCCCGCACGCTACCACCAGCGCCGAGGCCGCGCAGCACTAAGCATTACTCCGTATGCCTTGGGAATTCATTGCTTTACCAACGCTGATCTGCTTTGTTGTTGGCCTAAGGAAAGGCCTGAAGGTTTTTTCCAACAGGTAGCAGCCAACTCACGTGTGCCCCATGAACAACCAGAACATCATCATCATTTCCCAACAGTCCTGGGACACAACCATTGGCATAAATTCACGCAACCTGGCGAAAGAGTTCAGCAAAACGAACCGAGTACTCTATGTTAATCTGCCCCTAGACATGAACACCCTGCTGCGCTCCTATCAGCAGCCTGAGATACAAAAGCGGTTGCGGGTGGTACTAGGCCAGGCAGAGGCCATGGAGCAGGTAGAGCCTAATATTTGGGTATACAACACGGGAGTTATTTTTCTATCGGCCAACTGGATGGCCTCTAAACCCCTGTTCAAAACCGCGAATCGCGTAAATGGCCGACTACTGGCTCGTAGCATTCAGAAGGCCGCTAAGATGCTGGGCTTCGACTCTTACTACTTCTTGCAGGATGGCCTAATTTACCCTGCCCTGGAATTGCCCCATTTGCTTAAACCCATACAATACATCTACAACATCCGCGACTTTGTGCTGCCCCAGCCCTACTTTAAGCGGCATGGGCCCTGGCTGGAAGCAGATTTAATCAAACGCGCGGACGTAGTAACGGCCAACTCGGTTTGGCTGCGTGATTATGCGCGTAAGTTCAACCCCCAAAGTCACGACGTAGGCCAGGGGTGCGTACTGTCCTTGTACCAGTCGAATGGCCACTACGACATGCCCAAGGACATGGCCACCGTGGCTCGGCCCATCATTGGGTATACGGGCTACCTCACTGAGCTGCGGTTAGATATCGACTTACTAATCCATATCGCGCGCCAACGCCCCCAGTGGAATCTCGTGCTAGTAGGGCCAGAAGACGAGGCCTTTGAGAAGAGCCGGTTGCATGAGCTGCCCAACGTTTATTTCCTGGGTACTAAAACTCCGGATCAGTTGCCTGCTTATGTGGCGCATTTCGATGTGTGCATTAACCCACAGATTGTTAACGAAATCACCATCGGCAACTACCCATTGAAAATAGACGAGTATCTGGCTATGGGCAAGCCCGTAGTGGCCACCGAAACTCAGGCGATGGAGATGTTTTTACCCCACGTGTTAGTTGCCAGCTCCCACGAGGAATGGGTGGAGCAACTTGAGCAAGCCCTGAGTGAGGAAGACGAATCGGTGGCAAAAGCACGGATTCGGTGCGCTCAGAGCCATACCTGGGAGGCCGTTGTCTCTAAAATCTACGATGCTCTGGAGCCCTCATTGCAAGCCGCTTCTTAGAAGAACACAGGCTTTGCACCGCCCCACTGCATGTCTACTCTGCCCAATTCCCCAAACTGTACTCTAGGCCACTAACATCACTCAAACGCAGAGCACTCATGTTGCAGGAGGTTTTCAAAAATAAAAAGGTATTATTTATTGGTGTAGCGTTTTACGAATATCATTTAGAGATAATAAAGAAAATAGAGGAACATGGCGCAGAAGTTACATTTTTCGCCGAAAGAGACACCTCTATTAAATATGGCATTGTAAATCGGCTTTTACCCTTTTGGCTTGACGAATATCAGCAGAAACACTACACATCCATTCTTAAAAAAATAGCCAATAAAGAGTTTGACTACTTTTTAGTAATTCGAGGCCTACGCATGCCACTATCTTTTGTGCGGGCAGTAAAGGCCATGAACCCGGGTATAAAGTCCATCATGTATCAGTGGGACGCTAATGTGAATAGCCCATTCCTTGAGTTAGAAAATGGCTACAACATTACCGGCGAATTTGACAAAGTACTGTCTTTTGACTACAAAGACGTAGAACAAAACCCTTGGATAAAGTATAGCCCAACTTTTTACATTGATGAAGTAAAAGAGCTTGCTACCAAATCCAAGAATGAGCGCAAGGAAATAGACTTTTTCTTCTTCGGTTCTTACTTACCTGAGCGCTATGCGGGACTGGTTAAATTCAAGGAATTTGCCAACCAACACGGGTACAAACTGCATAGCCATTTCTACATGTCGTATCGATATTATCTTATTGAACGACTAAAGGGCACGAAACTGGATAAGAGCTTAATAAGCTTTGCGCCAATGAGCCGCAAAGAATATCTTACCCTTTTCAATAAATCGAAGGCAATTGTTGACGTTAGCAACGCCAAACAAACCGGAATGGCAATGCGGGTAATTGATGCTATTGGCACAGGCAAAAAAGTATTAACTACTAATGCCTGGGTTACTAAAGAGCCAAGCTACAACCCAGAGCAAATAGCCATAATAGATTTAAATGACATCAAGCTACCGCCTTCTTTCTTAGAGAAAGAGCTGGAGCCCAGCCGAGTAGACTACTCGCTTAATAAGTGGCTGGAAAACATATTTGCCTAAATAGCCTCTCCCTAAGAAGCTTACGCGGACTTAACCTACGTACTAGGTTTAATACAACGAAATATGAAGACGCCCCCGCTTTCTGTCCCGAACTGGATTCAGCAGCACTTATTCTTGAATAAGGGTTTTTCCGACCTTACTCCTGCTGAAGTAGAAAACCTCCGGACGCGCTTAAGTAAATTCAAGCATGCCTCTCCGGATGTATCGGTAGTAATTCCGGCCTGGAATGAGGAAAATAATATCTACCGTACTCTCTCTACGTTAGCGGCAAATACCACTTCTTTGAAAGTAGAAATTATTGTAATAAATAATAATTCTACCGACTCAACTCAGCAGGTGTTAGACACGCTGGGGGTAACCAGTTATTTTGAGCCAATGCAGGGGATAACGTATGCCCGGCAGACAGGCCTATACAAAGCCCAAGGCAAATATTTACTGTGTGCCGACGCCGACACGTTTTATCCACCAGACTGGATTGAGCTCATGACGGCGCCCATGATTAAATCGGCCGGTATAACGGGGGTATATGGTCGTTATGCATTTTTACCAGCCGAGGGCGCTGACCGCAAGGGTTTATGGGTGTATGAGATGATTGGCAATATTCTTATTGCTATTAGAAAAAGACACCGCGAATTTATAAATGTCCTAGGCTTTAATATGGGCCTGGTTACTGAAATAGGCCGAGAAACTGGCGGTTTCAAAACGCATACGGCTCGCACATTTAATAATGCTGAGAACGTAGAAGAATCAGAAGATGGCAGGATGGCTATTCGCCTGAAAACACGAGGAAACCTAAAACAGGTAACGGACCCGAGAGCTATTGTTTTCACTTCTACCCGAAAGCTATTGCAGGATGGTAGTATTATACAAGCCTTCTTCAATCGGTTAAAACTTCACACGAAGTATATGACAGAATATATTACGGGGCCGGCTATAAATGTTCAAGACTAAGAATTGAAAGTCTAATTATCTGCTGCGCGGTGCATTTATATTTTTTGCAGCGCATCAATAATTAATTCGCATCTCATAGGTTTCCTGCTCATGCTTGTATTCTGTTTCTGGCTTTTTCTGGCCATTGTTTTCTACACTTACGTGGGCTACGGCCTGCTTGTGGCAGTTTGGGCCTTTCTGGTTCGGAAAACCACTACGCAGAAGCCCCTCTCACCCACTTTTGAGCCTGAGGTTACGCTGGTAGTACCGGCCTACAACGAAGCGGATATTCTGGCGGTTAAGGTGCGCAACTGCCAAGAGCTGGACTACCCCACCGACAAGCTGCGGCTGATGTTCATCACGGATGGCTCTAATGACAACTCGGGAGAAGTGCTGGCAGCCTACCCTGAAGTACAGCACCTGCACATTCCGGAACGCGGTGGCAAGTCGTTGGCCGAAAACCGCGCTATTCAGCACATTACCACCCCCTACGTCATTTTCACCGACTGCAACACGCTCCTGAACCCAGAGGCTGTGCGGGCCATGGTTACCCACTATCAGGACCCACGGGTGGGCGCAGTTTCCGGAGAGAAGCACGTGCTCAACGATGGTACCGCCTCGGGCTCGGGCGAAGGCCTTTACTGGAAGTATGAGTCGTTGCTGAAACGTTGCGACTCGGAAATCTATAGTCTAATGGGTGCCGCTGGTGAACTAGTATCATTCCGGACGGAGCTGTTTGACCCGCTGGAGAAGGACGTTATCCTCGATGACTTTATTCAGTCGATGCGTATTGTTGGGGCGGGCTACAAGGTAGTGTACGAGCCGAAGGCGTATGCCATGGAGCCACCATCTGCCTCATTGAAGGAAGAGATGCGCCGCAAAGTGCGCATCTGCGCCGGCGGCTGGCAGGCCATGTCGCGCCTCACGTTCCTGCTCAACCCCTTACGCCAGCCGATTGTCACGTTTTTGTACGTTTCGCACCGGGTGCTGCGCTGGAGCCTGACCCCCGCCCTGCTGGCGTTGCTACTCCCGCTTAATGCCTACCTGGCCTATACTGAGCACGGCATTTACTCAGTGTTGCTGGCGTTACAAGTACTATTTTACGTGGCGAGTGGCCTAGGCTGGTGGATGGCTACCCGCGGCAAGCAAGCCGGCGCGGCACTAGTCCCGCTGTATTTCACGATGATGAACGTAGCGGCCTTCCGTGGTTTTGGGCGCTTCATTCGCAACTCTCAGCCTGCTGCCTGGGACAAGGCCCAACGGGCCGTGGCCGTTCCTACCACTACTATCTAGGCCACTGTGCGCCTTGCTCTTCGCGTTAACCTTTCTCTTACTCTCCTGAACTGATGACAACGGCTAGTTTCCCTGAGGTCACGCTCCTGATTACGCACTACAACCGCAGCAAATCCATTGAGCGGCTGCTTCGCAATTTTGCCGATCTGGGAGTCACTTTCGGAGATATTGTGGTATCAGACGACGGTAGCAAGCCCGTGCACCAGAACGCACTGCAGGAGTTGCAGAAGCAATTTCAGTTTCGGTTGATAACTACTCCTGTAAACAAAGGCTTGGGCAACAACCTCAATAAGGGGCAAGATGCCGTTACTACGCCTTACACGCTGTATGTGCAGGAAGACTTTGTGCCTTCTAAGCAATTTACGCCGCACTTCCAGGATGCTTACGCCATCATGCAGAAGGCCGAGGACATTGATATTGTTCGGTTCTACGCTTATTACGCCTATCCGTATCTGAAGCCCTACGGCCAAGGTTTTTCGGAGATGCTCTATAAGCCGTGGTACTTGAATACCACCAAGATCTACCACTACAGCGACCATCCGCACCTGCGCCGGAGCTCTTTCATGGAGAAATTTGGTCGCTACAAGGAAGGCATCAAAAGCGACCGGACCGAGTATCTCATGTGCCTTTCCTTCATTCAGAACTACGGGAAGGGGCTTTTCTACGATAATTTCAACGATTTATTCACGCAGGAAAACTCTGCCGAAGAGCCCAGCACCGTTACCCGAAGCAATTGGCGCAACAGCGACAACTTCTTGATTGCTATGATCAGGATGGCCTTCCGGCAAGTCAAATACAACTACGACCTGCACCTCGGAGCCAAGGTCAAAAGTGCCTAACCTCTGCAAGGAGCCTTGTCGTAGCACAGCCGTTCTGCGTAAGGCCTACCGCATCTAACCCGACCTACATCTCAGCCGCGTTGCATAACTGCATGCGCCAGAATGCGGCACTCAACACACACAATGGGAAATAGTTTGAACAGTAAAATTGCCTCGTTCCTGAGCAACAAGCACTTGATGTCGCTTACGGGCAATCTGACTGTGCAGGCAATCAACATCTTGTATTTCGGCCTCCTTTTCCGCTACCTCAAGGTAGAGGAGCTGGGCGCTTACGTGTTCTTTAATTCCATCCTAGGCCTAGCCGACTCCCTGCGTTCGGGCTTCGTGACTACTGCTTTTACCCGGTGGTATTGTGGCGCGGCCGTCAAGCGCGCCGCTGAGGTCATGGGCTCAACGTGGGTTATCAGTATTGCCATTACCGTGGTGTTTGGCATACTAAATTTAGGAGCTTACCTGGTGAGCTATCCGCTGGCTAATGAGGGGTTCAACCTATTCATTAAGTGGTCGGGGGTGACTATGCTGTTTATGCTGCCCTCCTTCGTGGGAATGAGCGTGCTGCAGGCAGATCAGCGTTTCGATAAGCTGCTGTATTTACGATCTATGCAGTTAAGCATGTCGGTGCTGGGCTTGTTTGGCCTGCTGCTGCTGCACAAGGTGAACGTGACCAACGTTATTTACACCAATCTGTTTGCGGCGGCCATTACCAGCTTAGTGATACTGATGGCAGGCTACACTCGGCTCGGAGACATCCGTTACCGCAGTATGGAGTGTATTAAGGAGCTGGCACACTTTGGTAAGTACAGTGTGGGCAGCCAGATTGGCGCCACGCTGTTCCGCAACTCCGATACGTTTATCATCAACTTCATGCTCGGGCCAGCAGCACTTGCGGTGTACAACCTGGCGCAACGCTTCATGATTATTATTGAGCTGCTGGTGGGCAGCTCCGTTGCTACGGCCATGCCCATGCTGTCAGTGGCCTACAACAAGAACGATAAGGCCGAGCTAAGGAATATTCTCACCAAGAATGTCGGCATTGTTACATGGGTGCTGCTACCGATTGTGGGAGGCACCATTCTGCTGGCTGAAATCCCGATTTATATTCTGGGTGGCAGTAAGTACATTGGGACGGAAGCGGCCAACTTGCTCCGCATATTCATGGCTATGGCCATCTTGTTCCCTATTGACCGGTTTACTGGCATTACCCTTGAGGTTATCAACAAGCCCCGCCTGAACCTCATCAAGGTGTTTATGATGCTGACAATAAACGTGGCCGGCGACTTTGCGGGTATCTACCTCTTCGACGGCATCTACGGCGTAGCTATTGCCAGCTTCCCCACGGTACTCTCCGGCTTCCTGTTCGGGTACTTGTTGCTACGGAAAGATCTGTCTCTCTCCCTGACTGAAATGATGCGAGTTGGGCTAGCAGAGTGCAAAGCACTACTAGCTAAGTTCCTAGCCTCCTTCAAACGCGTACAGAGTGTATAGCACACCGAAACCGAAAACGGGCGGTAGAGTGGCCTAGACCACTCTACCGCCCGTTTTCGGTTTCGGTAGTGTTGCTCACCTGCTATCTGTCAACAGGCCTAGCACACTGCTCCGTAGCTCCATAGCTACTTAGCACTGGGAGCCAATACAAACACGGGGGTTTCCGTCACTTGCAGGGGTAGTTTGCCCTGCTGGAGCGTAACCCGCTGCTTGTCCATGGTTTCTTTCCCAATGGCCGGCCGATACACGTCGGCGTAGGTTGCGCGGCCTAGGTTGAGCGTGTAGGATGCCGTGCGGCCTTTTTCGTCGGGCACTACCAGCACGTACGCTGAGCGGCCTTTCAACTCATAGCGGTCCACAATAGGGGCGGCGTGGATAGTCTGCTTGTAGGTGTAGGCCCCCAGCAGCTTGTTGGCTTGGCTGACGTATTGAGCCGCCGGGCGCGGCGTTTTGTCGCCGTTGAGCAGCCCCATTGAGCCAAACCGAGTGGGGTTTTGCGGGTTGTCATCGTAGAGCTGATACAGAAATACTCGCTCCACGCCCCAACGAGCGTACAACAGAGAAGTGCGCAGAATCCAGTCGGCCTGGGTTTCTTGCACCGACTTTTTGCCGATGGCAATAGCCTTCAACGGACTACCCTGGTTGAGGTCGTAGCCGGTTTCAGTAATCCAGACGGGCATTCCGCCAGCATATTCGTGGGCCATTTGCACAAACGCCTTAGCCACCTGCCCTGCTTCTGATATCTCGGGGGCAGCGCCACGTGTTGGCTCGCCACCCTGAGATGTATGCGCATCGTTGGAGTACAGGTGATAGTTGATTACGTCCCAGCAGAGATTTACGCTACCGTCGGGCTTATAGCCGCGGTGCTGGCGGCACCAGTCTACCATACCCTTCACGTAATCAGGAGTAGGAGCGGCTAGGCCCCCCATTACTACCTGCATCTTGGGGTCGGCATTTTTCACGCCTACACCTGGCCCCAGCGTATTCTTGTGCCCATCGTAAAAGGCCGATAGGTTAGCCGCGTATTCGGCAGCCGTTTGATACGCTTTGCGGCCCTTCCACCACTTGTCGCGCTCATTGTCGCACTCCATGTATCGGATGAGGCCTAGGCCAGTCTTCACTTCATTCACGGGGTCGGCCGTCCAGCGAGGCGGGCTGGTGCTTACCTTCATCAGGTTACGTGGCACAGTAGAATTGCTGCCGTAGCGGGCAGCGAACTGAAAGGCCACTTTAGCCTGCTCCGTGTACGATGCAGGAACTGTGAGGTCTTTGCCATACTGGGCCGGAACGTTTTCGGCGTCTCTTTCTGTGGCAGGATACGATTCCTGCATCCACTTGGGCAGCGTTTTTAAGCACACCAGCACCTCCACCCCTTCCTGCTTAAGCCGGCTATACATGGCATCGTAGTTCCAGCTGCCGTTGTGCGATGGATTGAAGGTGTAGGTATCCGGCGTAGGTTCCAGCTTTTCCCAATCGAGATAATGCCGAATACCGCTGAAGTTCTTGACAGCTTTAAGCCGAGCCGGATCTACTTCCGCCGGATTATTGCCGTCCTCCAAGTTCCACTCAAACCCGTTAACCCCGAACATCTGCCGCAGCTTCACGGCTTTTTGCGCGGCTAGCGTACTAGCACTAGGGGATGTAGCCACTTTGGCTGCTTTGTAAGAGCCATAAAGCTCAACTTCAGTGGGGTAGATACCTCCCGACGTGATAACCAAGTAGCGCGCATTGCGCACGGGCTGCCCCAGGGCATAAGCAGAGGGCTCACTTGGGTCGGGGCCTACCCATTCTTGGTATTCGCTTCCCGTAAACCTCGCAATCGGGATCTGCTCCCAGGCATCGGTGATGACAGACAGCACCATTGGCGCCTCGGAGCTGGAGCCCTCTCCATCGTACATCTTCACGCTTTCAATCACAAACGACTCACCCTTTTGCAAGGGATAATACGCCTCGTAGTGGTCTAGCAGCTTTCCCCAGCCCCGCGAAATATTGGCATTAGTAATGCCATCAAAGAGAGCCGGAATACCATCGGGAGCATTGGTCAGCTGGTACCAGCGCTGCGGATCAATCGGGATTTTCCCAGCCCCCTCTACTGCGTCACTGGTATTGCTAGTCAGGGTTGCCGGCGCACCTACTCCACTGCTTTCTTCCTGCAGTTGTGGATATATGCGGCGCCCCACAGTAAACAGCACTGCCCCAACAACACACACTAGTACTACTATCTTCAGAAGGGTTCTGCCCATTACTGGCGGATTAAGCGAGGAGTCAGGTTTCACAGTGCTACGTGTACATTCTCACGTGCCTTATGGCACATGCGCGAGCCAAAATACGCTCTCCGTTACAAAGGCACACGGTTCAGCTATTTAGGAAGGGCACTGGCGCCATCGGGAGTAGATGCCACTGTAGCACCTTCATCAATTCTAGGCTGTTTACTGGCTTGGTTCTACGTCTCGTAAACCCAGTTGTACATTACCACCTAGTTAGTGCCAAAACGCACTGGACTATTCGCTTACTTAATTTGGCACTGGTGAGTTATACCTGAGCACCTCAGGCTTACTGCAGTAGGCCCTGCACTACGGGCAATGCCAGCTCCGCCCACTGCCGCATATGCTTACCTGAATAATGCAACCCATCGGGGGCAAAGTGCGTGGGGTCGTTGGCGGCAGTGCGGGTGAGGTCGGTGATGTTGAGGTAGGCCCCTTGTGCCTGCTGACACTCCTGCTGAGCTACTGCATTAAATTGATCAATCTCGGTGCTAATCTGCGCCTGGTTATAAGTGCGGGCGTAAGGTGAGCGGCCCCAGTCCGGAATGGAAAGCACGAATACGCGGCTGGGGCGGTTGCCAGCAAACCGTATGGCGGTATGTAGCAGCTCCCGAAACTCTGTGCGGTACGTAGCTACTGGCTGCCGGCGGTACTGGTTGTTCACCCCAATAAGCAGCGAAACTAGGTCGTAGGTCTTTTGATTGTTCGCTGATTTGATAGCAGCTTGCAGCTCTGCCGTGGTCCAGCCGGTGCGGGCAATAATATCCGGCTTCATCAACCCCTCAGCCTGGCCTAGCTGGGCCAGCTGCACACTCCAGCGGTCGGCTTCACTTACACCTTCTCCAATGGTATAAGAGTCGCCGAGCGACAGGAAGCTCACCACTTGGCCAGTTGGCGCGGGTGGTGCCGGCACCGTAGTACTAGGGGCCGGATCGGAGGTGTGCTGCCCGCAGCCGAAGCTGAGCAGCATGAAGAGCAGCAGAAGAAAGCGCATGCGCAGAAAAGCAGTAGCCATAAGGGTGGTGCATGTACGGCCCTATAGCCAAAGCAGATTGCGTATAGTTCCGGCGCACTTTTCAGCAGGCGGTTGCCTAAACTGGCCTAGAGCGCGCCAAAACAGAAACCCGCCCGGCACCAGGTACCAAGCGGGTTTCTATATGTTCTTTCGTGGCGGGCAGTAAGGCCCGAGACAGGCCTAGACGTCAGCCCCTCAGGTGCTATAGCTGGGCTTAGCCGATTGCCTGCTTCAGATCTTCAATAAGGTCTTCTGCGTCTTCAATACCTACGCTAAGGCGGATCAAGGAATCAGAAAGGCCCGCTTTGCGGCGCTCTTCAGCCGGAATGCTGGCGTGGGTCATGGTAGCGGGGTGCCCCGACAGACTTTCCACTCCTCCAAGGCTCTCGGCCAAGGAGAACAACTCAAACTTCTCGAGCACGGCTATGGCGTCTTCTTTCCGGTCGCCTTCCAGCACAAAGGAAATCATGCCACCAAAGCTGCGCATTTGCTTGGCCGCTACCTCGTGGTTCGGATGATCGGGGAAGCCGGGCCAGTATACTTTACCCACTTTGGGGTGGCTCTTGAGGAACTCAGCTACGGCGCGGCCGTTTTCGCAATGGCGCTGCATGCGCACGTGCAGCGTTTTGAGACCCCGCAGCACCAAGAAGCAGTCCTGGGGGCCAGGCGTGCCCCCGCAGGCGTTCTGCAGGAAGCGCAACCGCTCGTGCAGCTCATCATCTTTCACCACAATGGCGCCCATCACAACGTCGGAGTGGCCACCCATGTATTTGGTGAGCGAGTACATCACCATATCGGCCCCCAGGTCCAGCGGCGTCTGCAAGTAAGGCGTCGAGAAGGTGTTATCTACCACCAGCAGGGCGCCTACTTTTTTGGCCACTGCCGAGGCGGCTTCAATATCAATGATGTTGAGCAGCGGGTTGGTGGGCGTTTCTACCCAGATGAGTTTGGTACGCTCATTAGCTACGGCCTCCACTTGTGTCATATCGTGCATCGATACGAAGTGAAACTTGATGCCGTAGTTGGCAAACACCTTTGTGAAGAGGCGGTAGCTGCCGCCGTACAAGTCGTTGGTGGAAATCACCTCGTCGCCGGGCTGCAGCAGCTTCACAATGCAGTCAATAGCGGCCATACCGGAAGCGAAGGCTAGGCCATGCTTGCCATTATCGAGGGCAGCCAGGGCATCCTGTAGCTGGGTACGAGTAGGATTATGGGTACGCGAGTACTCGAAGCCTTTGTGGTCGCCGGGCGAGCGTTGCACATAGGTTGAGGTCTGGTAGATAGGCGTCATAATGGCCCCGGTTTCGGGGTCAGGATGCACGCCGGCATGAATGGCTTTGGTTCCGAATTTCATAGGGGCGGGATGCGGAAGGTTAACGTCTCGTAAACACTGGGCGCAAAGGTAGGAATGTCTGAGGGACGTGCACGCGAGTACGGCGCAGGTGGCCTAGGCCAGGCAGGTCCCGGTTTATCTGCTGTAGAAGCAGTTTACTTCTTCTCTTGTTTTAGGTTGTTCAGGCAGATGGCTATCTTGTTGGCAAAATCCTATTCATCATTTTTCATTTATTCGCTTGAAAAGACTCCTACTCCTATGGGCTTTCGTGTGTTTGCACGTAAGCGCCCGCGCCGCCAGCACGCCCCCCGACTCCGTAGCCCTGTACAAAGCCAAAATGCAGGCCATGCAGGATTCATTGCATTACCAGACGGGCCACGTCACGTTGCCTGATGGGGTGGGCGAAATCAACGTTCCAAAGGGCTTCCGCTACCTCGACGTGCCCCAAAGCACGAAGGTCTTGACCAAGTTCTGGGGCAACCCCACGGCAGAAAACCTGGGCATGCTCTTCCCCGCCGACCGCGGCCCGCTCGATGAAAACAACTGGGCCTTTGTGATTCAGTACGACGCCATGGGCTACGTGAAGGATGACGACGCCGATGACATCAACTACGACGACCTGCTCAAGGATATGCAGTCGGACCTAGTGGAAACCAACAAGGAACGCGCCGAAGCTGGTTACGAATCGGTGACGTTGGTGGGCTGGGCTGCTAAGCCCTTCTACGATAAGCAGCTCAACGCCCTGCACTGGGCCAAGGAGCTAAAGTTTGGCGACGAAAGCGAAACTACCCTCAACTACAACGTGCGCCTGCTAGGCCGGAAGGGCGTGCTGGTACTGAACGCAGTAGGTACGCCCGGGCAGCTGGCGGAGGTTCGCAGCAGCATTCCCGGCGTTATGCAAGGCGTAAGCTTCAGCAAAGGCCTCCGCTACGCCGACTTCGACCCCAAGTTAGATGAAGTAGCCGCCTACGGCATTGGTGGGCTTATTGCGGGCAAAGTGCTGGCGAAGGTGGGCTTCTTCGCCCTGATTTTAAAGTTCTGGAAAGTTGTGCTGGCCCTCTTAGCTGGCGCCTGGACGGCTATTCGCCGCTTCTTTGGGGCTAAAACCACCGAAACGGGGAATGAACAGCCGGCTCTGGCTGGCGGCCCCACCCCCAACGCGGAGCCTGAAGCGTAGCCTTCGGCGCCATTCTTACGTTCTTACCTTCGGGCCGGCCCACAAAAGCCGGCCCGATTGTTTACCTGCCTATGTCATTTCTCAAGGAGCTATTTCAGAAAAACGCTTCCACGCTGCTATCCATGTTTTTGCTGGTGGTGCTACCCGTGTTGGGTAGTTCCTCGCTCAGCTACATGCTTTACCGTAACCAGGAGTTGCTGGAGCATCTAACGGCTGGCCAAAGCGTTTTCTACTTTGTAGCCATTGCGTTTACCATGGCTTTTGCCTTCACTCCAACAACGTTTGTAGCTTTAGTTACCGGCTTTTATTTGGGGTGGGCGGGGCTGCCGGGGATGGTACTGGCCTACGCGCTGGCCGCCTTTATTGGCTACCATATTGCCGCCTCTCTCGACCATGGGAAGATGCTGAATTTTCTGCACCACTTCCCCAAAGCCGATGCCGTGATGCAGGAACTCAAAAGCCAGAGCTGGCAATTGATTATCCTGACCCGCATATCGCCGGTGCTCCCCTTCGCCCTAATGACCTTCGTGCTAGCCGTTATGCGCGTAGACCGGCGCCGCTTCCTCTTAGCGTCAGTGATAGGTATGCTGCCCCGCAGCTTGTTCTTCTACTGGCTCGGCACCAAAGCCCAAGATGTTTTTGCGCTGCTCCGCGACCCCGATACCGGTACCACAGGAAAACTTCTGGTGATAGGCCTAGTGGTGGTGTCGCTGTTTGGCCTTTACTTCCTTTTTAACCGGGCTTTGCAACGGGCGCTTGGCAAGGGCGCAAGAAAAGGATAAAAAAATTTCCCTGAAATTCAGCACCTTGCAGTCTTTCCCTAAAAAATAAGGGACAAAATAGTAGCCCTGGCTTGCACAACCGGAATTTTACCCGCTATCTTTGCACAACCAAAACGGAAGAACGATCCGCAAAACGGTAAAAATGGTTGTGTAGCTCAATTGGATAGAGCATCTGACTACGAATCAGAAGGTTTAAGGTTCGACTCCTTACACGACCACGAAAAGCCCTCAGTATCTCGCTGAGGGCTTTTTTTGTTTCTAGACCTACCTCAACTTCTAGAACCTACCATGCCCTGCTATCATACAGTGTAGATACATCTGTTTTTTAAGGTTGGGATTTATTTCCTGAGAGGTGTGTTATCAAGTACTGCTCTGCTCTACGTAACACACCTCATGCATTTAGTTGCTTACCGCCCAGAATACCGTATCTATCTAGATACGCGCCTCAACATGCTGCTCTATGAGCAGCTAGAGGAAATGACTTTTGCCAAGCAACTGCCCTACTATTTAGGAGATTGGGAGCGGGCGTTAGAGCAGGTGCAGCCTAGCTTTACAGTGCTCTATGATGTTCGTCGTACGCTGGGTCCGAACACCGATTTACTACCTACTTTTTTTCGCAGCTATGGCCTTATGCTAGCAGCAGGTATTGCAATGCTGGCCGAAGTATATCCGGCAGGTCTAGCGCCTACGCCCGTAAACCGCATATTAAGCCAGCTTTTTGCCTTACCTACGCGTCAGTTCACTGATGTTACTGCTGCAGAAGACTTTTTACTGGGTTACGGAACCTCAGTGGCTTCTTAAAATAAGCTGGTAGCGTTGCCACAACTGTGTACCCTGCTTATGCTGAGCCAATGACTATAAATAGGTGTGCTTCTTAACAAAGCAGTATTTTTAGGCTATGTATACGCTCAGCAGCAAGCAGTCAATACCAGTGTATGCTTCCAAACGGAATCATGCAGCCGGTAACAACCTGTTCAACATAGTTCGCTCCGATGGAGCGTTGGTGTACGAGGAGGATTTGCTTATACCGCACCGTAAGGCACATTATCTGCTGGTTTTTGTGAAGTATAACCCTGGCCGTCATTGGGTAGATATGACGGCTTATGAGCGAAAAGAGACTACCCTGTACTTCAGTGCCCCGCACCAGATTCTGGTAAAAGAGGCCCCCACCCCCTTCTGGGGCACCTTCTTAACGTTTACAAACGAGTTTCTGGCGTTGGAGCAGAACGCTTCCTTGCGGGAGTTGCCGCTCATCCAGAACCCCCAAAATGGGCATGAGTTGCTACTTACGCCGGCAGATTGGGACTTTGTGGAAGAGATGCTAAGCAAGCTTGATGCTGAGTACCACCGCCCCGGAGAGTGGCAGCAGCGGATGCTAACCGCTTACCTAACGGTGTTGCTCACGTACCTGAGCCGTTTATACACCGAGCAGTATATGGGCGCCGAGCCATCGGCTGATAAGCTGTTGCTCAAAACCTACCAGGCCAAGATTGAGGCCTGTTTTCGCGAGTTGCATGAGGTAGGCCAGTATGCAGCGCTGCTCAATATTTCGGCGGGGCATTTAAGCGAGGTAGTAAAAGCTCAGAGCGGTCAACCAGCTATCAAGCATATTCATGCGCGCTTAGTACTGGAAGCTCGGCGCATGCTCTTTTACACTCACAGCACCCTAAAGGAAATAGCTTTTGACCTTGGGTTTGCAGAGACTTCTTACTTCAACCGTTTCTTCAAGCGCGAAACGGGCTTCACCCCGGCCGAGTACCGCACCTCCATCCGTAAAATGTACCAGTAACACCGTAAAATGTGTGTCAGGGGCGCCAACAGTGCCCGGTAGCTTTGTCTTGTCGAACATTAAAAGACAATCAGATGAAGACAGTACTCATTACCGGCGCAAACAGAAGCATTGGCTTTGAAGCAGCTCGGCAGCTACTACAGAATGGCTACTATGTATACTTAGGCAGCCGTGATTTACAAAAAGGCCAGCAGGCCGTTGACCAGCTACAGGCAGAAGGCCTCTCTCAGGTAGAGCCCATTGAGATAGATGTAACCAATAGAGCATCCATAGCTGCCGCCCGCGAGACCCTAGGCCAGAAAACGCAGGTGCTAGATGTGCTCATTAATAATGCTGGCATTCTGGGAGGCATGTCGCAACCAGCTCTCTCCAGCAGCATCGACATGATCAAGGAGGTATTCGAGACGAACGTGTTTGGTGTAATTGAGGTAACACAGGCTTTCGTTGACCTGATGCGGCCGTCGCCGGAGCCCAGAATTGTAAATGTAACCTCGGGGCTGGGCTCGCTCACATTGCACACTGACCCATCCTGGAAATATTACGCAGTGAAGGGTGCCGCGTATATGCCATCCAAGACGGCGTTGAATGCCTACACGGTGATGCTGGCCTACGAGCTGCGCGACACTCCTTTCAAAGTAAACGCCGTAGACCCTGGCTACACTGCCACCGACTTCAATCATCATAGCGGGCCGGGTAGCGTGACCGATGCGGCTGCTCGCTTGGTGAAAGCGGCCATGCTAGGCCCTGATGGCCCAACCAGTCAGTTTTTCAGCGACGATAATGCCCCAGAAACAGGCATCAGTCCGTGGTAAAACCTGCATAGGCACTAACAAAGCTCCTCCATACAGAGGAGCTTTTTTTGTTGTAAGGAGCGATTGAAAAGCAGATGTATCTGAAAGCTGTGCCACTGACGCAGCCGTGCCTATCTTTGCACCCGCACTTGCGCACTAGCCCAACGTTTTTGCCTGGCTAGCTGTTATGAGCATGGCCATGGGCCGTTTGTTTGTTTTCACTTTTTGCTGATGAATTCTATTTCCACCGATATCTGCATTATCGGGGCCGGCCCGGTGGGGCTGTTCGCCGTATTCGAAGCCGGATTGCTGAAACTGCGCTGCCACGTGGTGGATGCACTGCCCCAAGTGGGTGGTCAGCTCTCCGAGATATATCCGAAGAAGCCTATCTATGATATTCCGGGTTTCCCGGAAGTGCTGGCCGGAGACTTGGTGAGCAACCTCATGCGCCAGATTGAGCCCTTCCACCCCACATTTACCTTAGGTGAGCGGGTAGAGCGTTTTGCTAAGCTCGAGGATGGCTCCTTCCAGCTATTCACTACCGATGGCACCGAAATTCTGTGCAAAGCCATTGCTATTGCTGGTGGCCTAGGCTCGTTTGAACCGCGTAAGCCCGCCATCGAAAATCTGGAGAATTACGAAAGCGGCAAGGGCGTGTACTACATGGTGCGCGACCCCGAGACGTTCCGCGACAAGCGCCTGGTTATTGCTGGCGGCGGCGACTCCGCTCTCGACTGGACCATTTTCCTGGCTGATGTAGCGAAAGAGGTAACCCTGGTACACCGGGGCACCACGTTCCGCGGCGCCGCCGACTCGGCTGAGAAAGTGAAAAACCTGCACGACGCCGGCAAAGTACGCTTAGTACTTTCTTCTAACGTTACGCACGTGCACGGCCCCGAGCAGCTAGAAGCCGTAACCATCACGCCTAATAGTGGCGAGCCGGAAACCCTGCACGTGGATAGCTTTATTCCGCTGTTCGGCCTTACCCCCAAGCTGGGCCCTATCGGTGAGTGGGGCCTAGAGCTGGAAGATGATGCCGTGAAGGTGAACACGGTGGACTATTCTACCTCGGAGCCCGGCATTTATGCTATCGGTGACATCAATACGTACCCCGGCAAGCTGAAGCTCATTCTCTGCGGCTTCCACGAGGCAGCGCTGATGTGCCAGGGCGCCTTTAAATACATCAACCCCGATAAAAAATACGTGCTCAAGTACACGACCGTAAACGGGGTACCCACCTTGTAATTGAGTTACCAGTTGCCGGTTGCCAGTACATGCTGTGCCAACCGGCAACTGGCAACCGGTAACTGATAAATTATGACTGACGAAGTACGCGTATATGTAGAGGAGGCCCCTGGCCATCGGCGTGAGGTAATAGCGCCCACCGATATGGGCCTAAGCCTGATGGAAGTGCTGAAAGCTTCGGGTTACGACATTCAGGCTACTTGCGGTGGCATGGCCTTGTGTGGCACCTGCCATATTGAGGTACTGGCTGGCCCCGCTCTAGATGAGCCGTCGGATGAAGAGCTCTATATGCTAGAAAGCCTGCCTGTCATGAGCCAAGGCAGCCGTCTTTCCTGCCAGGTACGTGTTACATCGCGGCTTGATGGCCTAGTGCTACGCCTAATGCCTCAACAGGCCTAGAACGATTTCAGTAGGCAGGTTACTTGCCAAAGCAAGAGGCCTAGCCAGACGTAGAAAAAGCCACCGGGCCCACCTTCATGCAGGTGGGCCCGGTGGCTTTTTCTACGTCTGGCGCCAACCTAGCGCCGACGATGAGTGCTCTTTTTAGAGCTGCTGGTTTTCTTTTTTGAGGAGCTGGAGCTGGACTTGCGCTTCGTGCTGCTACTGCGGTGGGAAGAGCTCGAACGATGACTGCTATGGCTAGAGCTGCTCCGATGCGACGAGGTAGAGCGCCTGTGGTACGTAGGCTTTGTCTCTACTTCTTCGGTTTTGGGAGCTGGAGTAGCTTCCAACGCCCGGGCAGTGGCCTCCACCGCTGGCTGAGTTGCTACTTCATCGTGTGCGGCTGCGCGCAGGGCAGCTGCTTGTTTACGCCGTACGGGCATCAAAAAATCCCGCTCAGCCCGCTCCTGGGCCGAAAGTTTTTCTTCCCCAGGCAGTGCAGTGGGTGTAACGGTAGCAGAAACCGAAGGCTGTTTTTCGCCCTGAGCCAGCACCGGAACACTGCCCAACAGCAGCCCGGCCATCAACACATATAGCTTACGCATCATCATCATTCTGAAAGAGAAAGGCTGCAAAGGTAAGGCTCATAACTGTTAGACTCAACCCCACTTCAGCTCGAACGGGCTCAATGCGCAGTTCATCTACTGAATAGCGCATTTTAACCACGAAAAAGCCTAAGTATCCTTCCGAAGATGATGCTCAGTGCAAGATTTTTTAGGTTCTGTAATCAGGCGAGAAGTGCGAGGGTTGCCTAGTTAAGGCTGCGGCGCAATCTGCACCCGCGTGCCCGCTGAATGAGCCGTAAATTCCGGGGCATATAGGCACTGTAACTGCGAGAGGCCACCGCTGAAGTTACCGCTCTGTGCGGCGCGCAAGCGGTACTCAAAGGTGTGCGTGCCCTTCGGGAAATAGCTTATGAAGAAGTTGGTGGCCGCATCGCGCGGGCTTTCATAATAGCCTAGGCCACCTTGGTAGCGATAGCCGGAAGTCTGGCCAATAAGCTCTAGGCCTGCCGCCCGCTGGTCTTTAAGATGCATGTACTCCAAAGCGCGGTCGGAGCGTAACACGAGGCGCACCACCAGCACGTCGCCGACGCGCAGGGGCGTGGCCGCAGTAATGGGCTGGAGCACGGGGCCGCCGGCGGTACGCTGTTCCCGGTAGAGCTGGCGCTCTAGGCTCAGGGGTGTAGCGGCGGGCGTAATCTTATCTAGCTGCTCGAAATACTGCCAATAGAGTGCGCCCCAGGCCACTCCAGCTTCGGTCTTTTGCACAGTTACCTTGCCTTGGGCGGGTTTGATGTCGGCGGCCGCCCAAGTGGTTTTGAAGTAGCCCGTGCCAGCTTGCTGAGCAGTAGGCACTACGGGCTTCCCTCCTACAGACACCTGAATGGGCTGGGTAGGCTGGAGCCAGTCGGAGCCGCGTAGCAGAAGGGCGTAACAGGCATCGGCGGTGGCGCGGGTGCTTTCCCAGTTCTGGGTTTGCTTCTGTTTGAGCAGCCACAGCTTCATTTCATCTACTGACCTTTGATCGTTTTGCACCTCATCATAAGCCTCTATTAGGGTAGCCTGGGTTTCGGTGGGTGCCTCCTGCCAATAGTAGCCGCCACGCACCTCTTTCCAGTACGTGCCCATTTCCTCCGAATGCAGCGCATTTTCACTGAGTCCCTGCATAATAGTCTTTACAACGGCTGGCTGCTTCTTTTGCCGATGCAGACCTAGCACGATCTGAGCCTGCAAGTAGCGCGTCTGGGCTTGCCAATAGGTGGCGGCCTGCTCCTGATAGTAGGCCAGAGCCGGCTGCACATCTTTCGCTACGGCCTGAGCAGCCCAGAAGCTGCGCGCATACAAGGCCTGAATCTGTAGATCTGTTAGGTGGTTTTGCTTCAGGTCTACCTTAGGTTGCTTGCGCAGGGCGGTATAGTCGCGCGCTAGTTCACCATCGAGATAGCCCAGGGCCTTTTGCAGAATCTGCTGGGCTTCCGGCTGCTGGCGAGCATCGAAGGCGCCTAGCTTCTGCAGCTTGCCGAAACCGGCCACAATGAGCTGGGTGATGTACCGGTCGTCGGGCATGCGCTCAAACCACGGGAAGGCACCGTTGGGCTGCTGCATTCGAGCAAGCTTGGTGAGGGCACGGGCAATTTCAGCTTTGAGGCGGGGCTCATCGAACAGTTCCGCGAGGCGGCGGATGTGCTCGGTGTCCGTTTGAGCATCGCGCACCCAGGGCGTTTCCTGCAAGAGTAGATTTTTCAGCTCCTGGTTTTGCTCCAGCTTGCTAGTGAGGGCCGCTTTGTCGCCGGCCTGGGCGGCGCGTTGCCACTCGGCCAGCATGGTTTTAAAGCGCGGATTGCTCTGCAGAATATTGGCAGCCAGTAAGTTGGCATAGAGACGGCTGAATACCTGCTCCGAGCACTCATAGGGGTATTCCATTAGGTAAGGCAGGGCCTGCACAGCATACCAAGCTGGGTTGAGAGTCATTTCCAGTGTGAGCGAGTAGTTGCGGCGCGTGGCAGAGGTAGTGCTGGTCAATTTCTTTAGCTCAAATTCCCGCGTAGCCGGCCCCACAACAGGCAGTTGCAGGCTTTCGGTAACGAGAGTCCGGTTGGGCAGCACCGGCAGTGTGTTTTCCTCGCCGTCCTGCACAGTTGCCAGTTTGTTCTGGCGGCGCTGCTTGCGCTGCTCTTTTCCTGAAAGCTGGGAACCAGCTCCGGTTACCTGCCCGGAGGCTACCACGCGGTAAGTAATGGCTTCAATTGGCACCTGATTCTCGGCAGTTTCGGGGATGGTGAGGTCCCAGCCTAGGCCAGAGCTTTGGTTGGCTTTGAGGTCGAAGGCAACCTGGCCGGCGCTTTTCAGCAGCTTGCTATCGAGCGGCTGTTGGGTGCGGGCATCGAAGAGGAATAGTTGGGCCGTGCCACGCAGGGGCTGGTCGGTGAGGTTGCTGAGCTTGGCGGTGAGGCGCAGCTGGTCGCCCTCGCGGAAGAAGCGCGGGGCGTTGGGCGTCACCTGCAGCTGCTTCTGCGTTACCAGCTCACGGGTCAGTAGGCCACTGTGCAGCTGCTGGTCGTGGCCTAGGGCCAGCAGCTGCCAGCGCGTTACAGCTTCAGGCATCTGAAACTCCAGCATGGTTTCGCCCTGGGCATTGGTGCGCAGTGCGGGCATCCAGAAAGCCGTTTCCCGAAAATCCGTGCGGGCTTGCACGGCGGTCAGGTCGCGCTGCGGTTGCTTTTCTGTTGCGACGCTTCCTGTTATGCTTTGCCGCTGCTGGATGCCATAGCCTACTACCACGACTTCGTTTAGCTGCTTGGAGTCGGCTGCCATCATGGCGGCAGGAGCTGGTACGCTTGCACTACCTCTAATCCTGACGCTTACGCCTGCCGCTCGTCCAGATAGCGCCTGTTGTACTTCTAAACCCGATAAGTCAGCGTGGTTATCGGCATTGCCTTTTACAGAACGAGTAAAGAACTGCTCCAGATCTTCTCCAT
Organism: Hymenobacter wooponensis; assembly: GCF_004745865.1. Lineage (GTDB taxonomy): Bacteria > Bacteroidota > Bacteroidia > Cytophagales > Hymenobacteraceae > Hymenobacter > Hymenobacter wooponensis. Next base: position 41,057 of record NZ_SRKZ01000002.1, read on the forward strand.
TAAACCCCCACATATTTAGATGAGGATAGGAAATTTTAGTAACTCGATCAAATACTTGATTAGACAAACTGTTTGACGCTTCCACTCCAAACCGCCCCTGCCAGGCTAGCAAGGCCGGATAATAGGGTTTGGGAAACTCCAGCTCCGTGAAGGAATGGGGCCGGAAAACATCCAGCGACTTATCGTAAAGCGTGGCCAACAGCTCCGCTTGAGCGGGCTTGCCGACTGTTTGGTGAATGGTGACGCGCCAAGTTTCCTTCTGACCGGGCTGGAGCTTGTCGCGGAAGGAGGCGATGCTGAGCACCAGCGGCGCGGGCGGCGTAGCCACCTGCACGGTGGCTGAGCGCAGGTAGAGGCGGTTGTCGCGCACTTGGGTGAGGTGAACGTAGAGCTGATTGCCATCGAGGGCGGCGGTCACGGGTATTTCTACCACGCGCTGCTCTCCGGCCGCTAGCGTGAGCCACTCCTGGCGCAGGGTTTCGCCTTTGGCTTCGGCCTGCAACAGCACACGGGCGCCGGCTTCGGAGCTGCCTACCAGGAAGCGCGCAGGCTGGCCGGGCACCACGCTGTCCTGTAGGCTTACAAACCAATCGGGGGTGGGCACAGGCAGTTGCTTGCTGGTGGCTGAGTACAGCGTAAACCGTGCTTCCGCCGTAACCAGCGGCCCGCTTCCAACTGCCGGGGCAGTGGCTTCCAGCACGTAGCAGCCGGGCTGCTGCTGGCCTAGCGCCGTTTGTAGGCCAGGTAGCGCAGTGGTTTTCTCGGTATCGAAGGCCTGTTCCAGCACCAGCGTGCGGGCCCAGGTGCTGTTATTATCCTCCTGCCCATAGGCATCGAGCGGGAACTGGCGCTTAAACTCGGCGCGGCTGAGGGCTTCCCGCTCGGGCCGGTCCCAGGCGCGGGGCCGTAGGCCAGTGGCGGGCGGCGTGAGGCGGTAGAGCTTCAGCTGGCCGCGGGCAGGCAGGGCCTCGCCGGTGGCGTTGGTGCTGAGCAGGCGCGGTATGGGCATCTGTTCGCGGTTGAGCAGAGCCGGCAGCTCCAGACGCAGGGTTAGGGCGTTGGTGCCGAGGCTGATGCGCTGCTCGCCAGTACGGGTTTCGCCGGCCGCGTCGGTTACGTCGGCCGTTACCTCAAACACGTAGCCGGGCTGCCAGGGTCCGCGCTTTGCCTGGCCTAGAGCCTCCCCTTTCGCCGTGAACGTAATGCTGAAGCCACCCGCCGAATCAGTCTGGGCAGTGCCGTTGAGGATTTCCAGCTCTGGCTGACTGCCGCCGTAGCCCCGCCCGAAAAATGGCCAGAAGGTGCGGCGGACCACGCGGTACTGCACGGTGGCCCCATCAATGGGCTGGCCCGCGTAGGCCACTGCCTTGCCCCGCACCGTCACGGACTGGCCTAGGATGGGCGTGCCCTGCACCGGCTCAAACGTAACCTGGAACGTGGGGCGCTTGTAGTCTTCCACCGCAAAGCCTACGCTGCCCTCGTCGGTTTGCAGGCTCATTTCGCCGTTCAGTAAGCCAGTCGGGAGTACCAGGGAGCCGTGGAAAGAGCCGAAGTCGGAGGTGGTGAAGGGCAGCGTTTGCACAGTCTGCCCATTCACGTCTACGAGGCGCACGGACACAGCTTGCTTCGGGAGCAGTTGCGACTTGCCCGCGCGGGTTTCGGTCAGAATGCCTTTGAAATACAGCGTTTGGCCGGGCCGGTAGATGGCGCGGTCGGTGTAGAGGAAGGTGCGTCGCTGGGCCTGTTCCTGGTCCCGGTTGGGGCGACGCGGGCCATAGTAGCCGCTGCCCTCGGTCAGCAACGAATCGGACCCTTTGGTGAGTAGCACTGCCCGGAGCGCCGCGTTCTGGCCCATAGAGAGGCCTAGCGGAATCTGGAACTGTCCTTCGGCGGAAGTGGGCAGTTGCTTGCCGCGCTGCTGCTCATGGCGGCGAGCAGTTCCGTTAAAGTACTGAAAGAAAGGCAGCACTTGCACTCCGGCCAGCGCCTGCCCGCTCTGCCGATGCAGCACCAGCAGCTCCGGGCCCTCGGTAGCAGCAGCGTTGCGGCGGACCTGGCTCAGCTCACTCACCGTCAGGGTGGAGTAAACTGTAGTGAGGCCAGGCTGTTCTTTAGTAGAATTTTCGTTAGAAGTGCTCAGCACAATCAGGTAGTGGCCTAGTGGCAGCGCAGGGCCGGCCTGCTGCACCGTGTGCGACTTATAATTGGCGGGGCTAGGCACGGTCAGGGCCCAAGTGGCGGCAGGCGCGGCGGCTAGGGCGCGGGCGTAGGTTTTGCGGAAGCTGGCGGTGGTGCCATCCGTGTCGCGGGGGCGTTCCAACTGGCGGATGGCCTGGGCCGTGGTGAGGCGGTAGGCCTTAGCATAAAGCATCGGCACGTTGCGCACGTTCAGCTTCAGCAGCCACGGCTGATTAGGCAACACAACATCCTCGGTTGTAAAATGCAGCTCTACGGCCTCCAGCCGAAGGCGTAAATCCCGCGCCAGCTGCGCTCCGCGCGACTTGGGGAAGCGCTTCTCGGCTTCCAGCGCCAACTCTCGGGCTTTGGAAGGCTGGCTTTGCTCCCAGGTTTGCGCTTCAGCCACCGTAAACTCGGCACTGATTGGCAGCGCTCGGAACGTTTCGGCGGCGCGTGCCAGCGCCCGGCGGTAGAGCGAGTCGACATCAGGGCGCTGGGTGAACTGCTTCACGAAGCGCAGGCGCTTCAGCTCCACATCGGCCAGGGCCGCCTGGTTTTTGGTATCCGTTAGTCGGAACTGGGTGAGTTGCTGCAGCACCCGCAAGGCATGGAACTGCCCATTGAGCGAGTCGGCTTTGGGGGCTTCCAGCTTGAGGCGGGCAAATTCTTCAGCTGGCCCAAATAACGCCGGGCGCGTCAACTCAAACTGCTCGGCGGGCCGCGTCACGTAAAACTCTTCGTTCTGAAGGCCATCCACGGCCCGTTGTGCCAGCAAATCATATAGCGTGGGGCGTAGAGCGCGACTTTCGGCGTCGCCGCCCCGCACGGCATAGCCTAACGCAGCCAGCTTCATTTGCTGCTGGCGTTGGGGCTCATCCATAAGAGAGGCGCGGTAATGCTGCACTACGGCGCTACCCAAGCGCGCGGCATCCCAGGTGCTGATGTCGTTGGCGCTGGCATCGGCTGAGTTGGGGGCGGTGCGGGTGCGGTCGTAGAGCTGATAGCGGTTCTGCTGGTAGTATTGCGCATAGAGCTGGCCTAGCAGGCTGTGCAAGATAGGCCTAGCCGGGAAAGGGGCTGTTTTCAGATTGACTTCTACCAGCGCAATAGCCTTTTCATCGGCATCCTCTTCCTTCACCTCCAGCAGGCGCAGCTTGTAGAGCAAGGCCCTAAGGTATTCTGGCGTGTCTTGCCGCTGGCGGGCAGCTTGATAAATGGGCTCTAGCAGTTTGCCGGCGGAAGTGGTCTGATCTTTCGCTAGCAGCTGATCAATCTTCTTCCAGGTAGCCGCATTATTACCGCCGCCTTTGCTAGGTGGGGTTGTTTGGGAAGAGCCAGTGGAGAACAACATCAGCAGGAGCAGTAAGCTGAACAGGAAGGAGCGCATAAGTCAGGAACGGATAGCAAAAGCAAGTTGGTAAAAAGTAGATGCCTCGTTCAGCTTGATTCCATAACAACGGCGGTAAAAAACATTGCCTCCGCCTGAAAATCAGCTATAAAATCACCGTAATCTGCTTGGCTACCTGCCTCGACAGTAGTACCTTTCTTAGGTATTACTACTTGGGTGCCGCTATATTTTGAAAAACCCTCCTATTTACGTTGAGGCGCATATTAATTGCCCCATGGATGCCCTGTGGGCGCATACTCAGCAGCCCGAATTACATGAGCAGTGGGACCTACGGTTTAGTGAAATTCGCTATCTGCCCCGCCCTACTGAAGCTGAGCCCCAGCAGTTCCTCTATGCCACCCGCATTGGCTTTGGGCTGGGCGTAGCGGGCAAAGGCGAAAGCGTAGGCACCAAGGAGAAAAATGGTGAGCGGACCTCGGTGCTCAAGTTCTGGTCGGATGAGTGGCTGTCCCTGATCCGGACGGGCGCGGGCTACTGGAAATATATCCCTACTGACAACGGCCTGCGCTTCCTTACCGGCTACGACTACCAAACCCGCTTCGGCCTTCCGGGCGCCGTCATCGACCGAGTAGCCTTCCGGCCGCTGATTGGGTGGGCTACAGCCTGGAGTTTTGACTGCCTGCGCCTGTGGCTGGAAAAGGGCATCCGGCCCGCTACGTCGGTGCGGCTGGCGCTGGTGCAATGGCTGGTGCGGCTGGTGCTGGCCCTCAGCTGGATTTACCAGGGCGTAGTACCCAAGCTGCTTTTCCCCGATACCGGTGAGCTGCGCATTCTGCAGGGAGCAGGCTTTTCTGCTCCGGCGGCGCATGGCATTGCAACGGCCGTGGGCGTAGGTGAAATCCTCTTCGGCTTGCTGTTCTGGCTGCTGCCAAGGAGTGGCCTACGGGCCGTGTACTGGCTGAATATGGTGGGGCTGGTGGTATTGGGCGCTGGTGCGCTGTTTAGTCAGCCAATGGTGTTTGTGGCCCCCTTTAACCCGCTCACGCTGAACCTGTGCATGATGACGCTGGCCGCCGTAGGCCTCCTCACCTTATCCGATGAGCTACCCAGCGCCAGCCGCTGCCTGCGTCGGCCTCCTCAATAACCCTTGCTACCTATATATCCATGGAATCCATCTATCAGCAGCAGCTCGGCCCCGATTTTCAGAAGCTCCACCCGCGCATTCAGGAGCGCCTAGCTTTTGCCAGTGAGCACCAACGGGCATTCATTGGCGAGGGCACCATGGAGCGGGTGTGGCACGGCCCATTTTACACGCAACCTTTCCTGCGGGTGGGCCTGATGCGCAATATTATGTTTCCGGAGGCGGGCCAGAACATTCCCTTCCGCATTGAAAACTACGCCTACGTTGACCCGCTCGGGCGCGAAACCGTGACCTGGATCCGGCGCTTTCAGTTTCCTAAACACACCCGCTGCTTCGATGCCACCATGATTAGGAGCCAGCAGCGCAACCGCATTGTAGACTACCTCGGCACCCACCAGCACCTAGCCGTAGATATTGACCTGGCCGTAACGGAGCGAGGTGGCCTACAGCTGCGGTCGGGGGAACAACGCTTCTACGAAGGCCTCCTGAACTTCCGGTTTCCCATGCTTTTCTCGGGGTTGGCGGAGGTAGAGGAATGGTACGATGACGACGCCGGCTGCTACCGCATTCAGGTGGAGGTCAGCAACAAACTTTTTGGCAAGCTCTTCGGATACCACGGCTCCTTCCAGCCCCGGTGGGAGACGGTGGCACCCACGGCTATTCCAGAATACGCGCTACCCCGCCGCCACGAGCGGCGCGAATAGCTTTCAGTTTCTGCCTGCTATGCTTGTGGCAGCTCCGCTAGTCTACGTGTTTTCTATCAGCTAACTGCTACGCTTATGAAGTCTACCGCCACCTCCGCCCACTTACAACTCACAACCGGCCAGCGGTACGTGGAGCTGGCACGCCCCTGGACCCTGGCGGCGCTGTACATAGGCCTAGCCGCGGTGGGCTGGTGGTGGCTGGCGGTGCCGGTGGCCGTAGCGGTGTGCCTGGCGGCATTCGTGCAAATGCACGATGCCATGCACAATGCCCTAGGCCTGTCTAAGCCAGTTAATGAGCGTATTCTTACACTTAGCGGGCTGTTGATCTTGAAAAGTGGCCATGCCCTGCAAGTCACTCACTTGCGGCACCACGGCCGCTGCCTCACCGAAGACGACCCCGAAGGAGCACCGGCCAACTGGAAGTTTTCTCGGGTGCTCTGGCAAGGCCCCTGGCATATTCTGATGCTTCGCCGCGAGTCATTGCGCATTGCTCCCAATACCCGTCGTATTCAGCTGCTCGAAACAGCTTTTACAGTGCTTCTACTGGCGGCATTCGTAGCGTTGCATTTCCTGACGGGCTCCGTTGTAGGCCTGGTCTATTGGGGGGTGGCATTCTTCATGAGTGCTACCATGCCCATCTGGGCTTCATACATCCCACACCACGTGGCCTCCCGTAACCCAGCAGCGCGGGCAGCTGCAGCGGTGGCCCAGGTCTGGACGCCGGTAGTGTCGTCGTTTGCCTTCCACCACGTGCACCATCATTACCCGCGCGTACCCACGGCCCTACTGCACCGGGCTGCCGCGGAGCTACCGCCCCCGCCAGAAGAGCACCACCACTAGAGCTTAGCGGCTTAGAACCGGTATTGCTACTCCCTGCTCACACCTTGGCCATCTAGCACAGCCTCAGCCTGGGCAATATGGCGCTGCATGTGCACTACCAATAGTTCTAGCGCATCGGTAAGGCGAGGCAGCAACAGCGGAATAATAGGATTGGGAATGCGGATGGCGTTGGCATTGACGCCGCGAGTCTGATCGATCAGGCCGTTTAGTTCATCAAGCTGGCGGCTGAACACCTCTAGTACCGTACGGGGCAAGCGGAACCCGCTAGGCGCATACTGCTGCGGCGACTTCATGGCCTTCTCTGTGGCGGGCACCCGCATAGATTCGGTCATTCTCTTGCCAATAAACCCGTGCGCCACCATTTCGGCAGGCTTTGAGCCGCGCTCCTGAGCAGCTTTTATTTTCTTGCTGATGACGGGCAAGTACAACCCGCCCACAATGTTGAGGTGCTCCAAGCACTGGCCTACGCTCCATTTGCCCGGTCCCGGACCGCGGTTAAGCTGGTCGTCGGTGAGGGGCCGAAAACGCCGGTCTACTGTTTCGCGCACCTGGCGCAGGTCAGCAGCCAGAGAATCCAGAAACTCAGTAGTACGACGGGTGGTGGCAGACATGGCGGAGTTGATAAGTAAGCGAATTGCAGATGTAATGATACGCGCCCGGCGTGGTTTAGCCAACGGCCCGGCTACTGGTACGCATAAATTGCTCATGAGTAAAGCCCTTGCACCAGCCAAACGGGCAGCTCATGGCCTAGTAACGCATACGTACCGGCAAATATGATTATCAACCGGCTTTATCACGTATTTCCCCAGACTTAACTCCGCATTAAGCTTATATTAGCCAAGCTATTGGAGGGCGCAATGCCAGCTCCCTGCCCTGTATCTATAAGTCGACTTATTCTCTTATTCTAATGACCGCGCCGCGCACTGCCCGCCCTAAACCTGCTTCCTCTCGGGCCCGCAAACGCACTTTATTCAGTCCGCTCCAGGTAGCTCTTCGGCGTCATTTCGGTTTTTCTCGGCGGGAAACCTCGGGGTTTATCGTGCTGCTCTTGCTTATGGTGCTGCTCCTCTGGCTACCTGAGCTGCTGCGGCCGGCACTGCCGCAGTATAACCCAGTTTCTGATCAAGCTCGCCTCAATGCTTGGGCCGCTGAGTTGGCAGCACAACGGCAGCCTCGCCGTTATCCGTCGCGCTACCCGCGCCGAGAGTATGCAGCACGGCCTACCGTGCCTCAGGTTACGCTTGCCCCCTTTAACCCTAACCAACTCACTGAACTAGACTGGCAGGCGCGTGGGTTGCCAGCCTTTATTGCGCGGCGGTTGGTGCACTACCGTGATGTTATTGGTGGCTTCAAGGCGAAGGAACAGATCAAGCGGACTTATGGCCTCTCCGATTCTTTGTACAGCCGGTTGGCCCCTTTTATGCAACTGCCGGAGTTGTTACCCGCCCGCGGAGCCCGGCAGTACGCGAATGGCACAAGTGGCCTAGACTCACGTTTCCCCAAATATTCTGCAGCCACTTCTGGCTTTACCCGCAAGCCTACGCACTTGGCAGCTTTTGACCTGAACCTGGCTGACACCACTCAGCTTATGCAGATACGGGGGATTGGGCGCGGCTACGCCCGGCGGGTGGTGGAGTACCGGCAGCGGCTGGGTGGCTTCACGCAGGAAGAGCAGTTAGGCGAAATTTACAGTCTCCGCGATGCCCCTGATCTTGTTGACAGCCTGCGTAAATACACGTTTGTGGGAGCTGCCTTTGCGCCGTCCGCAGTCAATATAAATACTGAGCCATTCGAGGTACTACAGGCGCACCCTTACATTGGCAAGCGCCTGGCCCGCGTGGTAGTGGCCTACCGGCAGCAGCACGGCCCTTTCCGGCAGCCTGCTGATCTGCGGCAGATTCGAATCATCGATGAGGCTACTGTAGAAAAGCTGCGGCCTTACCTGCGGTTCGACTAACGCACACAAGGCCGCAATGTAAGGGGCTACAAAGAGGCTATAACCAGGGGCTTCTACCCTACCGCTACTTTACTTGGTTTTCACGGCCAGCGAAACACCCATACCACCGCCGGGCATGTACGTGGGCACCAGAAGCAGCTTTTCTCCTACATGCCCCGGCAGCAAATGCGCTGCCACCGGATACAAGTGCCAAACTGCCTCCGCCGACAGCACCCCAATGCTGGCCCCAGCTAGCACATCTGTAATCCAATGCCGGTTGTTGAGCATGCGCATGGCCCCAGTGGCCGTGGCAATACTATAACCTCCTACTGCTACCCACGGCCGGGTACGGCCAAATTGCTCATACAGCAATGTGGCTGTCATAAAGGCTTCTGCCGTGTGCGCCGAGGGGAAAGAGCTAAAGTCCAGAGCATTATCTGGGCGCTTGGTATGGCTGACATTCTTCAGATTACTGACTACCCCGGTGCTTAGTGCGTGCGAGAGACCATAAATAATGGTGAAGGGCACAACGCCGCGTGCACCTTTCATGCCGCCAGCATACAGCCCGTAGGCCACTACAATGGGTACGTGCCGGCTGTAGTCATCGAGGCTGGTATGGAAATGGGGGAAAGCTTCATGCGTTTCCTCCCCTACCTCTTCCTTAATTTCATCCAGCACGTTCTCGTTACGGCTGATGTAGCCAAGGCCAATGAGGCCGACGGGAATAGCTGTATGCCAAACCGCGGGCTTTTTCATCCAAGAAACTAGCCCTGGTCGGGCAGTTGCTACCGACACTGAGTCGGGGGCCGACGGGACAGAAACCTGGGCCATAAGGGGCTGACTGGCCAGCAGGGTCAGGAGCAATAAAACAGAAGCCAAACGCATTCCTAAGAGGTAATTACGGCGGAGGGATGGCTAACAAGATACTCGCTTAAAAAGTCCCGATACGTACCCTTCCCGCAAAAAAGCCGTAATTACCGGCGGCCACCTGTTTTTGCTCGGCCTATCTTGTTCGTAAAGCGCTGAGCAAGCAGCCTGTTTCCTGCCTATGTTGTTCCTGCTTCGCGATAAACTCTTCCCCATTTTCGTCTTTTTGCAATCGGTGGTCTGTGGGTGTAGTCCCGATAAGGGCCGTGGTGAGTTTAAGCTAGTGCAGCAGGCCTACGATGTTCAGCGGATAGGACGCCTGAATCGGCAGCAGGTGGCGGAGAGCTCCGGGCTGGAAATAGCCGATCCGGAAGGTGACCTCTGGACCCACGCCGACGGAGGCAATTCGTCTCGGCTCTACAAAGTCACTCCCCAAGGCGACCTGCTGCAAACGCTAGACTTGGCGCCCTTGATCAATATTGATTGGGAAGACCTTACCCAGGACGATGAAAAGCGCCTGTACATTGGCGACTTCGGCAATAACCAAAACAAGCGCCGCAACCTGCGCATTTACCGGCTCAGCGGCCCTGATTTAAAGCAGGTTGATACTATCCGTTTTGAGTATGCCGACCAGCGGAAATTTCCGCCGCGCAAACCCGACCGCAACTTCGATTGCGAGGCTTTTTACTATTATCAGGATAGTCTCTATCTCTTTACCAAAAACCGCGGCGCAGGCCAATGGGTAAAGGAGTACGTGCTGCCGGCTCAGCCAGGCCACCACACCGCTCGCCTGGCCGATAGTCTTAAGATCAACACTTGGATTACCTCCGCCGACATTAGCCCTAATGGGCGGCAGGTGGCACTGCTAGGCTACGGCCACGTGTACATGATTGAGCGCTTGCCTGGCCGCCGCCTCTTCGACGGCCTGAAAACCTGCCTACCCATTCCTTCCACGGGCCAAGCCGAGGCCATCGTGTTTACCAGCAACCAGGAGTTCATTCTCAGCAATGAGAAGGGCCGCATCTACCACGCCAAGAAAAAAGACTAAGCCCAATCACGCAAAAGCGCCGCCTACTATCTAGTAGGCGGCGCTTTTGCGTGATTGGGCTTAGCACCTATTCTGGTTTAGGCGTAGCAGACTCATCATGAGACTCGGCCCGGCGCGGCGCGGAGCCATAATCTGGCGACTCTTGCTGGCTATTTCGGTCACCGGCTGCGCCACCGTAGTTCTGCGCAGCATCCTGCTTGTCGTAGTCGCCCCGCGAGGGCGAGCCCGGTTGGCCGCTGTTGTTGGCAGAGTCATACTCATCGTTGTAGGAGCCTCCCTTAGAGCCAAAGCCTTTTTGGTCGCTGCCTTGGGCGCTGGAGCCAGTAGCATTATAGCCGCTACGCGTGCCACCGGTGTTACTGGTGCCAGCTTCTTGGTCGCCGTTTGCTGGGCCGGTAGCACCGCGGCCGGTATCTAGCCCAGCCGGGCCTTGCTCCGGGTGGCCGGGGCGGTAGTCTTCCGACTGGTTACGTTGCTGGGCATCGGGCTGAGCGGCGGCAGTACCGTTTTGCGTTCCGCCCCCTAAGGAAGAAGTGCCATAGTTTTCGCTATATCCTGAGTCTAGGCCTTTAGGAGCGGCATTATCGTTGGCGAAACCAGGGCTCACTGCAGAGTTTTCTTGGATGATGGCCGGGTCCACTTCGGCGCCATAGCGGCTGCCCATGGGTTCATGAAAGCCAGCTGGCTTCTGCTCTCGCTCGCCGTCGTAGCCCGTTGTGGCACCGGGTGTATTTAGCGTACCGGCGTAGGTTTCAGCGCCCCGGCTCAGTTCATTGCCGTAGCCGCCCTGGGTTACCCCCTGCGTTGCTTGCCGCCCAAACTCACCCCGGCTGGGGCTTTGCAGCTCATTTTCTTCGTGATTCCGGTCGTTTGCAAATGGCTGCTGGCCAGTGGTATTCGCCGGTGTCTGAAGATTATGCGGATTAGCGTCCTGATTAGGGCGCTCATCCTGGTTCTGATTATCCGTTAGGCCACCCTGGCCTACGCTCGTTTCGGAGGCGGCCAACGACTCGCTAGCGGCGGCGGGGTTCTGGTTCGGGGAAGTAGGTTGCTCTGGCATGGGAGAGTGTCATATCAAGTAGGATGCGTAAATTCATACGCACTGCCGCGCTATGTGTTCCTTTCTCTCCCCCGCCGTGTTTCCGTAGTTTGGAAATACCCCTTAGTTTTACCGCATTCTTTCACCCACAATTTTTAACACCTGCTATGAAAACTGGCAAAGTGAAATTTTTTAACGAATCGAAAGGCTATGGTTTCATCGTACAGGATGAAAATGGCCAGGAGATTTTCGTACACCAAACCGGTCTGATTCACGAAATCCGCGAGAATGACCGCGTTTCCTTCGACATCATCGACGGCAAGAAAGGTCAGAATGCTGTTAAAGTAGAGCGCATCTAGCCTTTCCCACACCGGCCCGCCTATTGCCTGCTCCAGCTTCTGCCCCTCGGCAGTAGGCTGGAGCAGTTTTTTATGGCCTAGCCAGCTCGCATCATAGGCTAAATAGCAAGCCCCCGGCAGCAGGTAGTGGTCGATACCTGCCGCCGGGGGCTTGCTGTGTAATAGTCGCCGAGCCTATTTCTTAGCGTCGGTATGCTTAGCTACTCGTACGCCCACGGCCATGATATTCGGCAGTTGATCTTGGCGCATGTACTGCTCTAGCATGATTTTATACGGACCAGTTTGAGAGAAGTGCTGGTTAGGCAGGGCCAGAAACTGGTGGTCGTAAATGTCGCCGGTACCATTGCCGCGCGGCTCACCGGTCTGAGGGTCCATCAGCAGCATTTGGTGCAGCAGCCGCGAGATAGACTTCCCGTCGGGGCCCGTAAGGGTGTGCTTCACATAGAGATTATAGTACTCGTAGTTTGAGGCATTGCGCACATTGAAGTACACATCATACCGCAATGTTGTATCGGGTATCTCAAACTCAAATGTGGGTTTCTCTTGCACCGCCCACACGTACGGCACGCCCGAAGGTGATTTCAGGTCGGTATTCTTTTCATACACCTGACCTGAATCGCAGGCAGTAAGCACCAACAGGCCTAGCAAGCCCAGTATGGGCATCAGACGAAAAACAGCGCGCATAGCTTACGAGGCTGGGGTTGGAGGAGTAGCACCGCCCTCTGACGAGCGACCTGGCCTAGAGCCCCGCCGCGAGTTATGCCGACGGCGCTCATTGCCACCGGGCTCACCGGCAGCCCGCGGCGCGTCAGAACCCGCCTCCGGTGCAGCGCCACGCGGTGTCCGACCTTCAGCATTACGCGGGTTGCGGCCTTCTCCGGCTGGGGTATCTCCTTCGGCTCCGGCACGCCCAGCATCATTGCGCTTGCCTTCGCCGCGGCCCCGGCCCCGGCGGTTGAGTGGCCGCGCCGCCGCACCACGAGGCCGGCGAACTTCACCAGCCGGGGTGTCCGACGTTTCGGCGGGGGCCTGAGGGTCTAGCACCGATGGATCGGCGGGAACCACTTTACCCGTGACGGGGCGGCCAGTTTTGGGGGCAGCTGGCGCAGTAGCGGCTGGCGCAGACTTATCCTTTTGCTTCTTGCGTTTGCTGCGCTTAGAGCCTTTGATTTTATCGTCGAGGCGCTCCAGGGAGCCTTCTACAATAGCCGTTACCTCGGGCGCTTTTTCCTCTTCCCGCACGGGTGGGAGCAGGCTTTCGGGTTTTTCACCGCGTTTGTTCATTTCCTGCACCTCGCGCACGCGCTCAGTGGGCAGCACCACCCAGTTATTGTCGCCGCGTACGGCAAACCACATCTTCCGCTTGAAAATGTCAGTCTTCTGGAGCACGTAGTCGCCTTTTTCCGTGAGCAACGGGCGCTGCACCTGCGGAATGTCCTTCAGGGCATCGAGGTACGTATCCAGCTCGTAGTTGAGGCAGCACTTGAGGCGCCCGCACTGGCCAGAGAGCTTGGCGGGATTAAGGCTGAGGTTTTGGTAACGCGCCGCCGTAGTGCTTACGCTTTTAAAATCAGTGAGCCAAGTAGAGCAGCACAGTTCCCGCCCGCAGGAGCCAATGCCACCTAAGCGGCCCGCTTCATGACGCAGGGAAATCTGGCGCATCTCTACGCGCACCCGAAATTCATCGGCGAGGCGCTTGATCAGGTCGCGGAAGTCAACGCGGTCTTCAGCAGAGTAGAAGAACGTGGCGCGGGTACGGTCGGCCTGGTACTCTACATCGGAGAGCTTCATTTTGAGCCGCAGCTCATCTACCACCGAACGGGCCCGAAACATGGTACCGGTTTCCAGGTCACGCACGGCATTCCAGCGCTCCACGTCCTGGTCGGTAGCTACCCGCAGAATGCCACGGATGTCTTTGGAGTCAAGTGGCACCTTCTTTTTCTTCATCTGTAGGCGCACCAACTCACCTTTGAGCGAGACGTGGCCTAGGTGCCAACCATTGCTGGCGGCTTCTACTACCACGGCGTCGCCCGTGATAAGGGGCAAGCGACTGGTATTGCGGAAGAAGTCTTTGCGGCCGCCTTTGAAGCGGATTTCTACTATGTCGAATTCTTTAAAGTCGCTGGGCAGGTCGAGGTCCTGAAGCCAGTCGAATACATTAAGGCGGGTACAGCCGCTACTACAGCTGCCTTTCGAGCCGCAGCCCTTGGCAGATGTAGTGGAGCAGCCTCCACCGGAGGAGCAGGAAGTGCAAGCCACGGCTTGTAGAATCTATAGGTAAGGCGGAGGAAAGGAGTCCGCACGAAAATGGTCTTGTACAAAGATACAGATTTAGGCGGCGCAAGGCCGGCTAGGGCTATTAGCCACCCTTGTGCGCAAAACTCTGCCCTTTGTCGCTGCTTCCAAGTTAAGGCAGCAGCCTTAAACGGTGGCATAGTAGTGGAAGGTTTCACGGTCTTCTATTTTTCTCAAAATAGAAAAGTTCAAATTCCCACCTGTAGACTTCCTGTTTTATTTCATACACATCTATTAATATTAGTATATAATTTTGGCAAAATAGACCCGCTCATTTTGACAAGTCATTAATATATCCCTACCTTTTCATCGATCTTTTCACTAACCACAACCAAAACACATGAAAAATTCAAGAGTACTCACCCCCCTTGCGCTGTTTGCGGCGGCAGCTTTCTCACTGGCATCGTGCCAGGAAAAAGCCAATGTTGAGGTCAAGAACGAAGTGTCTGAAACCACCATTGGTCAAATCAAAGCACTTGGCTTCTCAGCCGCTGAAGCGCGCCTAGTTGACGGTGGCGTAATGGTAGAAGGTGACATTATGCTCACCAACGACATGCTCGCCAGCAAGCCCGATTACAAGGTGATGCGCGTAGGTGAAGATGAGCAGTACCGCACCACCAATTTGGTAACGGGCCTGCCCCGCACTATCACGGTACGCGTATCTACTACCTTGCCCTCAGCATATGTTACGGCGGCTGATGAGGCTATCCGTCGGTACAATGCGCAAAACCTACAGCTGCGCTTCTCGCGTGTGACGTCGGGCGGTAGCATCGTTCTGACCAAGGCTCCAACTGGCTCTTCGTATCTAGCTTCGGCAGGCTTCCCCTCGGGCGGCAACCCCTATAACCAAGTACTGGTAAACTCCGATGCTCTGGGCACCAGCTACGCTACTACCACCATTGCCTCGGTATTGGCTCACGAAATTGGCCACTGCATTGGCTTCCGTCACACCGACTACATGAGCCGTCAGTATAGCTGCGGTGGTTCGGCTGTAAACGAAGGTGCTAGCACGGTAGGCGCTATCCTGATTCCTGGTACTCCTTCGGGCCCAGATCCGAACTCCTGGATGCTGGCTTGCATCGGCACTGGCGTAGACCGTCCGTTCAATGCCAACGACCGCACAGCGCTTAGCTACTTGTACTAAGCGCTAGGCCAGCAGTGGCCTGTTAGCTTAGCAAAAGCCCCCAGCTCATTGGAGCTGGGGGCTTTTTTGGTGTTTATAGAGCGGCTGACTACGTGCTAGTTATTAGTCACCGAAGCCGGAGCTAGTTGATTTCTTTGCTACTGCCCAACCAACCTATCATAGTGGCTGGGCAGCTTAATGCAGCGCCCTACAAGACTAAGATACGGCGCGTCTGCTCGGGCCTGGCGCCTGCACTTATGCGCAGCAAGAACGCTCCCTTGCCCACCATGGGCAGCACTATGGAGTTGATGGCCCCATCGGCGGAAGCCTCCCCCCGGAAGCGCCCGAGCATATCATACACCCGCACCCGAATTGGCTCCCCTTTCGGACCAACTACCGTTAGGGGCTCGCCTTGCGCCACGGGCACCGGATAAACCAACACATCTGTTTTGCGAACAAAAAAGGCTTCTTCGAGGGCGCTATAATAGATACGACCCGTTTGCGCCTCTACGCGCACCCGATACTCGGCCCGACCAGACACTGGAGCTTGATCAATCAGAATTGAACTCAGCGCTGGCGCTATTGTCTGGACTACCCGGAAAGAGCCATCTGGCTCGCGGCGTTCAAGCTGCACGGTCTTTAACCGATATGTGGTGCCTAGCTGCAACTGAAACTGCACCGTATCGGAAACCAGCTGCCGGGGTATGAATGACCGGATGTAGCAGCCGTAGGCCTCCTGCGTGATGTCGGGGGTACTGCCTCGCTCCCCTACTTTGCCTCGCACAATGGGAGCCACGGAGTAGTAGCGCTGGGCGGCTTCGGCTGGCGTCAGGAACAGAACCGTATCGGATACCAGCCGGAAGGGCTCTAGCTGAGTAGCGCCCAACCTGTATACCTGGTATTGGGTGGCCCCTGGTACTCGTGCCCAAGTCAGCAGCGTTTCCTCGGGACAGGCATAGCCTACTTGTAGCGCCAGTGGCCTAGCTACCAAAAAAGTGTCAGATTCATAGGCGGCGGTGCCAGTACGCATGCGCACCTGCATGGGTGCCGTGGTGTCGGGGGTGGTCCAGAGGAAGTACTGTTGCCCAAGGCTGACCGCTGGGCTCAGCACTTGCCATTGGCTTCGGCCAACTGCACGATACTCTAATTGGGCAGTTGTGGCGGGGCCCAGCCATTGCCAGCGTAACAGAGCCGGGGCGCCCGCTGGCAGGTTGCGCGCGGCAGTGGGCTGCGTCCAGGTAAAGCCTTGCCCATACTCGTAGGCCACACTAAAGGCTTGGGGACCTTGCACAATTTGGTAGCCCCGCACGTGCAGTTCGTACGCGCCAGGCGCCGGAACATCTAGTGTTATTTGCTCAGCGTTGTTGAGGTGATCAGGGCGCCTTTGGGCCGGGAGCTTTAATGAATCAAGGTGCGGATAGGCGCTTAACGTCCAGGGCAACCAGCGCTGCCCATTGGTGGGGCGCACCAACGTTAGGTCGAGGTCGTTGAGCAGGGCGCGGGGAGCATTGGCAGCGGCTTCGGGGTCGGCCCACACCAGCGTAACTTTCAGTTGCTGGGCTCCGGGGGGTACTGTAAGTGGTATTACCTGCTCTTGCCCCTGGCCTACGCTGCCCTGCGAAAACCTGTTTTCCAGAATTGTTTGCACAGCGCCCAAGGCATCGGCCTGCCCGTAGCCCGACTCAAAATCTACGGCTGGCCGACCGGTGTCATCGGCACTATTCAGCAGAGCGGCCTTCACCAGCGTGGCCGGTGGCACGGCTCCGTGCTGGTCTCGGTAAGCCTGCTGCACCAGCAAACTGATTCCCGAAACCAGCGCGGCGGCCTCCGAGGAGCCGCCGTCGCCGTAGGCCACTAGCTCGGGTTTTACGCGCCCGTCGTAGGCGGGGCCGCGGGAGCTGAGCGGAGCTACCTGGCCTAGCGCATCGGTAGCCCCTACCAGCAGCACGTTTTTGGCCATCTTAAACTGGCCCGTCAGGTTAGCTATGCCCGGCAGATTAGCGTATGGGCCTGCAGTGCTGGTTTGGTTGCCGGAGTTACCAGACGAGAATACGTGGAGCAGCGCCGGGTATTGGCGGGTTTGCTCATCGTAGGCTTTGGCTTCCAGGCCGTAGTAATTTTCAATACCTACACCATAGGAGTGGTTCTGTACGGTCACTCCTTGCTGTGCTAGTAGAGCGCCATCGTCTGGCAGTAAATTTTCATAGTCTGACTGCGCAATGCGCGCCTGCCACGCCGCTCCTTTGCCATTGGGCGAAGAGTTGCCGCCCCCCGCAATCAAAGTGGCCATGATAGTAGAGTGAGACGACTGAAGAACCGCCCGTGGGTCAGGATTTATCAGCCGCCCCCTGAAATCGATATCCTGAATATCTAGCGGGTTCTCTTTCACCGACACGGTTAGGCCACTACCCGTCAGTTGCGGATAGCGGCTATGCACGGGACTGACCTTGTTGGCGGCGAAATCAGCACCGTTAAGCTGGCGCTCATCGTGGGCCTTGCGGTTGGCTGTATCCACAAACTGCACCCAGCGGCAGCCAGCCAGCACTGCGGGGCTAGCTCCCTGTACACGCACTATTCTCGGTTGCCGAGGCTCCGCTATTGCGATAGCACCCGGCTGCTCCTGGGCCAGCCATTTTTGGAAAGCGGCAACATCAGTTACGCTTACGCGCACAGTTTGCACGGCACGCCCTGCCGAAATTCCTGGGGCAAGACGGCGGGCTCCTACCAACTCTGGTGCTGTATTCTGGGCCTTACTGGTGCTTGACACCCAATTAATAGCTGCTCCTAAAGCCGTTGCAAATAGAAAACGACGGACAAGCCGGCAGGCCGGGAGAGCAGCAGACATAGCAGGAGTTTGGTTGTGATGAAGGTAGGACGGCGCGGTAGGAGACCCGAAGCCCTCCTTTTCAAATGTAGGGATAAATACCCTGGTGCTTAATATCTCTCCTTCTGCCTAGGGCACAAAAAAGGGCCGACCAAAGGCCAGCCCTTTTTTCAATGAGCGAAGCCCTTACTCACGGCTTCAGCACCACTTTTACGCAGTTGTCTTTCTTATTGCGGAAGATGTCGTACCCATGCGCGGCTTCGGCCAGCGGCATCCGGTGAGTGATAATATCATCGAGGACTACTTTGCCCTCTATTACGTACTGCAGCAGCTTATCGATATGCTTTTGGGCCGGAGCCTGACCACCCCGGATGGTGATACCCTTATCGAAGAACTGATGAATAGGGAAGTTATCAAACGGGGAGCTATATACGCCCAGCACCGATACGATACCGCCACGCCGCACGGCGCTCATGCAGGCCTCAAGCACTTTGGGAGAGCCTTTTTCAAAGTTCAACACGGCTTTGGCCCGGTCTAGTAGGTCCCGATCGGGCTCGAAGCCTACGCACTCTACGCACACATCAGCGCCACGGCCGCCGCTCATGTCCCGGATTTGCTCAACCGTAGACTTGGCATCTTCCCAGCGTATGGTTTCTGAGTAGGTAGAGGCTTTGGCTTTATCCAGCCGGTACTGCAGCGTATCAATAATAATTACGCGGGCAGCGCCACGCAGCCACGCCGACTTAGCGGCCATTACACCCACCGGACCGGCGCCAAAAATGGCCACAATCTCGCCGCCTTTCACCTCACCCCATTCGATACCGGAGTATCCAGTGGGGAAAATGTCCGTCAGGAACAGGGCCTGCTCATCGGTTAAAGAATCTGGAATTACGCGCGGGCCAAAATCAGCGTAAGGCACGCGCACATACTCGGCCTGGCCGCCGTTGTAGCCACCGTATATGTCAGTATAGCCAAAGAGGGCGCCACCTTTTTCGGTCATTAGGCCACCTTCGGGCCCATAGTGCTCGGGGTTGGAGTTCTCACAGTGCCCCGGCAGTTGATGATTACAGAAGTAGCAAGTACCGCAGGCAATGGGAAAAGGTACTACTACCCGGTCGCCTACTTTCAGCTTGCCGCCTACTCCTTTGCCTACTTCCTCCACAATACCCATAAACTCGTGGCCTAGCACCATTGGGCGGGGCTGCGGAATGCTACCGTTGTAGATGTGCAAGTCGGAGCCGCAAATGGCGGTGCTGGTAACGCGGATGATGGCGTCGCGGGCGTCTTCAATTTTGGGGTCGTCCACGGTGTCGACGCGCACGTCTTTCATCCCGTGATACACGAGTGCTTTCATAACTTGGTTGTAGGAGTTGTGGAGTGAAAAGGACAGCGGGCCGGTAGGCTTACACTCCTAACGGTCCAGCTGAACAGGGGTTATGGATGAGCTTACTCATTCTCCCACTCCTACTTAGCTATATGGGCAACAACTCCCCGGCTAGCTGCTGCCTGGGGCAGAGCTAGATGGTGTACCAGTACAGTACCCTCCACCTACTGGCCTAGAGGCGGTACACTTGTAGGCCAGTGGCAGTTAGCACGTAGGCATACTGCTCACCTACCAAAACCTGCCGCACCTCTATAGGTTGCGCGACGGGCAGTGCCAACCTACGCTCGGCCAGAGTGTAGAGGTGAAAGAAATGTACGCCGTCAGCGGCCAAGTAATACAGTTCATCACCCCGGAAACCTAGAGTAGTCAATCCAGGGAAAGGCAGCTTCTTTCGATAATTACCCAGATTATCCAACACATAGACCCCATTCTTATTATCAACCAGGTAGAGGTTGTTCTGGTACTCGCGCAGAAATCTGAAGTCGGGGCGGCTGCGCCCGATGAGCAAGTCTAGTGGCGTGGTAATGGTAAACCGGCCGGAAGTTGCATCCAGTTGCCGCAGCGTCAGGTCCGATTCGTTCAGCAGCCAATACCGGTCGTCGGGGGCTAGCGTAGCGGTGCGCACCATCCCATCGAAATAGTCCAGTAGCGAGAGTTTACTGATGGGTGCCAAGAAACGGTCGAGCAGCACCAGCTCTTGTCGGTCATCGTAAAAGACCAAAATTTTAGTGGTGTTCCAGGCCTCCAGCTGGGCCGTGTGCCCAGGCAACGGCGGCGAATACACATTAAGCGCCTGCCCGTCGGGCCCGTACTGGTGCACATTATTCTGCGAGTCAGTAACGTAGAGGTTCCCCCGCCGGTCGAGGGAAGCGGGGCCTGGCTTGGCTAAGGCCACAGTGCGCACAAGCTGCCACGTGCCGGGAGTAGTCGGTTTGGTATCTGTGGGTACCGTCACTACAGGTGAGGCCTGGGCGGCGGGAGCCACCGAGCCTGCCGCCGGAGCAGTAGTTTGGGCCTGAGCAGGAAGTAGCAGCGCAAAGCTGGCAGCAATACCTAGCAGGCCAGTAGTCAGCTGCCCAACCTTGTGGCTAGGCCACTTCTCGCTCTTAGCTTTTAATTTCTTCGGCTTCAAAATGCCGCAGCGCCAGTTCAGTGCCATCGTATTGGCCATAGGAGCAATAATTGACCCATTCGCCGAGGTTAAGATAGCGACTACCGGGGCCTACGACCACATCAAGCGGCAAATGCCGGTGCCCAAAGATGTAGTACTCGTGGTGGAAGGCCCTTTCTAGCTCCCGACAGTACTGTAACAGCCACTCGTCTTCGCCAAAGTATTTGCTATCGGCTTCCCCATTTTGCAGGCGACTGTGCTGGCTCCAACGATTGGCAATGCCAATGCCCAAGTTAGGATGCAGGCGGGCAAACAGCCATTGGGCGAGCGGCGAGGCAAACACCCGCTTCAATACTTTATAGGTATGGTCGCCGGGGCCTAGGCCATCACCGTGCCCAATATGAAACTGGTGCCCTCCAATGCGCTGGCTCACGGGGTGCCGATAAATTGGAATGCCCAACTCCTTAGTGAAGTAGTCAAACATCCACATATCATGGTTGCCAGTGAAGAAAATCACCGGAATACCCGCATCGGTAAGCTCGGCCAACTTTCCCTGCAATCGAATAAAGCCGCGCGGAATGGCGTGCTTGTATTCAAACCAGAAGTCGAAAATATCGCCCAGCAAATAGATGGCTGCGGCATCCTGAGCGGCCATGCTTAGCCACCGCACAATGCGCCGCTCCCGCTCCAGGGAGCGGGCGGCATCGGGGGCTCCGAGATGGAAGTCAGAGGCAAAATATACTTTGCGGCCCGGAGGCAGCGCGAGGTCAGGTAGTTGCGGCGGGCGCGTCATCCAGCAAAAACAACACAATGCTGCGCGGGCCATGGGCTCCGAGTACCAGCGTTTTTTCAATATCAGCCGTCCGGCTCGGCCCCGTGGTCAGGGAAATCATGGAGGGTATCCGGTCGGGGCCGTACTTCTGCTGCACCAGCTTCAGGGCATCGCCAATATCAGGCACTACCTGCGAGGTGCGGGCCAGCACCAGATGCTGATCGGGATAGATGCTCAGCCGGCGGCCACTGCTGCTCGCCCCACTAACCAGAATACTCCCGGTGCGTGCCACGAGGGCTTCGCAGGAGGTTAGGCCAGCATCAGCATGCGCCAAAAACTCGGTTTCGTCCCCTTGGAATACTATGTTTCCATCATGCAGGAGTTTCTTCAGTTCGGGCTCCCATACAAACAGCCGCTCCAGTTCTTTCTCCTTTTTATAGGCGAATAGCTGATCGTAAAAGTGCTCTTCCGACTCGCAGTAGTAAAACAGACCACCCACCCGCACAAAGTTTTTCGCGAAGTCGATGGCCAAATCTTCCTCGGATACTGGCCTAGGATGTAGCGCAGCGCTGAAGTCGGGCCGAGCGGGTTGCTCTGCCGGCTTCTGCAACGCCTCACGAATGCGGCGCAGGATTATGTCGCGAGAGGTATCGGCCATACCACAAAGGTAGCAGTTGAGCGATAGAAGCCGCGCACTACGTGTTACCATGTCTTTCTGCTAATAGCTGTGGGCCAGTTTGCGTATCTTCGTTAAAACCTTCTTTCTTTTAACAATGCTACTACAACGATTGTATTCACTCACATGCTTGAGCCTTGTAGCCCTCAGCTTATCGAGTTGTAAGGATAATAACCCTATGCCAAGCCCGGTTGTACAAGGTCTACAAAATGTTATAGTTTCCATCTCTATGAAAGGTTTTGCTCAGTCTACAACTACTGGCAGCTTTGGAATAGCCGAAACACAAGCTGAAGCCGAAGCGAAATCCGGTAATGAGCTAACTGGAACTATCACTTGGGCTGAAACATCTGGAGGTAAGCAATCCAAATCATTTACTCTACTCAACCGAGTAAAAGGTGAAAAGCTTTGGGTATATGTCACAGCTGATAAAGCACTCACCACAGGCCAAACTATCACGCTAAATGTCCCTATTTCTCAGAGTGTAACACTTACTCCTGGCTCACCTAACGACATGATAGTAACTCAAATTACTGTAGAATAACCAAGCTTATTATAGGTTTATAGATACCACGATAAGTCAAGAATACTGTATTGCTTTTCTTAACCACAGGCAAATAAAAAGGCCTGCTAAATACAGCAGGCCTTTTTATTAATCTGAATTAATCGACTACATCGGTGTCACGGCACTGCCGCTAGGCTCCGTGGTGCTCGTTGAATCATTTGGGCCATCGATACCTGGCAGATTCAAATCTGGCAAGTCATTGCCCAGCGGAACACCAGGGTGCTCCTGCTTCCGCTCGCTCAAGGTTTCGCTACGGTCGGTGCCAGCCATGTGGGCCTGATAGGTAGTCTGGCTGTCGAACGGACGAGGGCCAACTAAGCGAACCAAGTCATCCTGTTGCAGAATTTCCTTTTCCAGTAGCTCTTTGGCTATTACCTCCAGCTCGTGGCGACGCTCCGTGAGCAATTCCTTCGTGCGGATGTAAGCTCCTTCGATGATGCCACGTACCTCCTCGTCAATCATCTGCGAAGTAGCTTCTGAATAGGGCTTCGAGAAACCATACTCATTCTGCCCTTTCGAGTCGTAGTACGAGATGTTACCTAGCTTATTATTCATGCCGTACATCGTCACGATGCTGTAGGCCATCTTAGTGATGCGCTCCAGGTCGCTCAGTGCTCCGGTCGAAATTTTACCGAACACCAGCTCTTCGGCGGCGCGGCCACCCAGCGTCATGCACATTTCGTCCATGAGCTGCTCGGTGTTGTACAGGAACTGCTCGCGGGGCAGGTACTGGGCGTAACCCAACGCCGCTACGCCACGAGGCACGATGCTCACCTTCACCAATGGGTCGGCGTGCTCCAGGAACCAGCCAGCAATAGCATGACCGGCTTCGTGGTAGGCCACAATTCTCTTCTCACCGGGGCTGATGATCTTGTTCTTCTTCTCTAAGCCACCGATCACACGGTCAACGGCATCGGTGAAGTCGAGCATGGTTACCATCTTCTTGTCGCGGCGCGCGGCAATGAGGGCAGCCTCGTTGCAGACGTTGGCAATTTCAGCGCCAGCAAAGCCAGGAGTTTGAGCAGCCAACTTCTTCGCTTCTACGTCGGGAGCCAAGGTTAGTGGCTTCAAGTGTACGTTGAAGATCTGCGTGCGACCGTTAATGTCAGGCTTATCAATAGAGATCTGACGGTCGAAACGGCCGGGGCGCAGCAGGGCCGAGTCTAGGGTATCGGGCCGGTTGGTTGCAGCCAGGATGATGACCCCAGAGTCGGTGCCGAAACCATCCATTTCTACCAGCAGGGAGTTCAGCGTGTTCTCACGCTCATCGTTGCCACCGGGTACGTTGCCACGCGAACGGCTCCGACCAATAGCATCAATCTCGTCGATGAAGATAATGCAGGGCGCCTTGGCTTTGGCCTGCTTGAACAGGTCACGCACCCGAGCAGCACCTACACCCACGAACATCTCAACGAAGTCGGAACCCGACAGCGAGAAGAACGGCACATCAGCTTCACCAGCTACTGCTTTAGCCAGCAAGGTTTTACCCGTACCGGGAGGACCTACCAGCAGGGCACCTTTCGGAATCTTACCACCCAGGATCGTGAACTTAGAAGGGTTCTTCAGGAACTCTACAATCTCTTGTACTTCTTCCTTAGCCTCCTCTAGGCCAGCTACATCCTTGAAGGTAATCTTCACTTTATCGCCGCCTTCAAACAAAGCAGCGCGCGACTTACCAATGTTGAATATCTGACCACCCGGTCCGCCAGCACCACTCATGCGGCGCATCAGGAACCAGAAACCTACGAACAGCAAGAGCATAAAGCCCCAGGTAGTGACATAGTCACCATAGCTGGTTTCATCGGCTACGCGCAGGCCTACTTGCCGGTCAGCGGGTAAGGTCGACTGTAGCTTATCCAGGTCAGCTTTGAACGTTTTACCATCTACCACCCGGAATCCAAACTGAGGGCCGGGGTCATTGGCGGTAGTAAGCGGACCACGAGACACAAGCTTCTGCTTGTATTCAGGCTTGGCTAACGCCTCGCGCTTTAGCGTGACTTTCACTTGGCGGTCATTGACCAGCGACACGTCAGCTACGTCGCCAGCAGTCAGCATCTGCTCAAAATCCCGCTGTTTAATTTCTATCAGGGTAGTGCTGCGGTTGAGGTAGATCATCCCCAGGATGAAAACTACCAGCCCCGTCAGCACCCACAGCTGCATTCCGGGCCGTGGCGCGGGGTTAGGCAGCATGGGTTTTTTCTTTTTAGGGCTTGTATCAGGCATGAATAGGAGTTACTAAAGCGAAAAACAAAAGCGGAACACGCCAACGCTGGGTTTGTTGGCGCAGAACCATCTCAGCTACCTAGACGCAACCAGCGGGCATTTACTTTACCGAAGCGGCAGTTTCTTCTTCCACGTAAGTGATTTCAGCATCACCCCACAGCTCCTCGAGGGCATAAAACTGCCGACGGTCGCGCAAGAATACGTGCACTACTACATCTACATAGTCAAGCAATACCCACTCACGGTTCATACGCCCCTCAGTTTGCCAGGGGTTTTGTCCGATGAGCTTCTCTACTTCTTCTTCAACTGAACGCGCAATAGCGTCAATTTGTGTATCTGAGGAAGCTGAACAGATAATAAAATAATCTGCTACAGCATTTTTTAGGTCTTTGAGGTTGAGTACCACGATATCGGATGCCTTCTTCTCTTGCATGCCGCGTACTACTACATCTGCCAACTTGTCCGAATCCTGCCGAACCAGGGTACTTTTCATGGGGTATTGTTAGGTTTGAACGTCACAAAGTACGAAAATCAGGTGGACGCTATATCCCCCCAAACTCTCTTCACGGGCCAACAGCTTGTCTGGTTGCCCGAATGTGCCTCCACAAACACGGAGGCACAACAACTGGCTGTCCAAAACCGGGCCACGGATGGCTGCTGTGTCATTACCGACAAACAGACCGCTGGCCGAGGTCAACGTGGCAACCAATGGGAAGCCGCTCCGGGGGAAAACCTGACGATGTCAGTGGTCTGGCAGCCGGCATTTCTACCAGCCGCTGATCAGTTTCAGCTAAGCCAAGCTGTTGCACTAGCCATTCACGACTGGGCAACGGCCTTGCTTGGCACCGACCCTGCGTTACGGGTCAAGTGGCCAAATGACATCTTTTACGGAAGCCAAAAGTTAGGTGGCATCCTGATTGAGAACACACTTCAGGGCCTGAAGATTCAGTATAGCATTGTAGGAATAGGATTAAATATTAACCAGCGAGAATTCGGCGTGCCAACGGCTACCTCATTGGCTAAACTAACCGGTCGCGCTTACCAATTGCCTACTGTAGCCGCGCGGCTGCTGGAAAGTTTAGAACGCCGTTATCTGCAACTCCGTTCCGGGCGCGTAGGAGCCTTACGCCATGATTATCTGCGGGTACTTTACCGTTACCAGGAGGAGCACGAGTACGAAGTAGATGGCCGCCGCGTACGTGGAATAATAGTGGGAGTAGATGAAGCTGGGCGGCTGGCACTGCATATCAATGGGCAGCTGCGCTACTTCGATTTAAAGGAAATTCGCTATGTATAATCCTATCTTAATTTTTTCCCTCTACCTTTGATAGATCCGGTAATGACAAAGTTTTCTCTATATATTAAGCCAACGATTATTTTTGGCTTAGCGTATAGTTTTTAAACCTTTTGGGCAACTTTCTGCTCTAAGTAATCATCTACTGCTTTACAAGGCACAGCTCCGGTGTAAAACGGGCATGGTGCTTGTCATTGTAGCATATACGGATCATGACTGCCAGTTTTGGTAGAAGCTTCCGCTTACCTTTCACATGCTGCTTTAGCGGCTGTTTTTCTGTCTTAATGCCATGAACATATTTACTCGTTTTCTTTCCCTGGCTATGGTACTGCTCGTGCAGTTGCCAATAGTGGCGGCTACCGCTACATATCGTCCTAGTGGCGCTTTGCCTTGGCATACCGATAAAGCGAGCTATCTGCTCACGAAGCACGAAACCCGCACGTGGTATACGTTGCCTCAATACAGCTTTTCTACTCCTACTGTTTCTTTTCTGCGCTTAGATCAGAATTTTACTCAGTCTCCAACTGTTGCGGCTCCCAGCTCAGCTGCTCGTGGTTTAGCGCCAACGCTGTCAGTGTATCCTAACCCGGCTCGTGGCCTTGTCACAGTTTCGCTAGGTCAAAAATTCACTGCCGACTACAAGCTGCGTTTGAATAATATTATTGGTCGGGAAGTGCGTACAGTGTCTTTACGCCCCGAAGCCGCCGACGGTGGAATGGCCCTCAACCTTTCCGACTTGCCCCCGGGTATGTACTTCTACAGCCTCGTGCTCGACAACAAGGTAATGAGCACTAAGCGGCTAGTTCTTCAAAACTAAGCTTCAAATTGTTCCAGCAATAAAAAAGGCAGTCCTCACGCGGGGCTGCCTTTTTTATTGCTGGCTGTCAATGGCTTGTTGCACATTTTTTACTGATTTGATGTTTTCTGAGCCGAACTGTTGGTTGAGCAACTTTAACGGGTTGGTAGAGTACGTTTGACCCGTTGGTTGATTGAAAGGAGTTGTCTACCTAGTTATTGTCTACTTTTGGTCTTTCACTGATTCTTATCTCTGACTTAAACCCCGTCGTGCTGCGACGGGCGGACCTCGCCCCGCCCCTACTCATTCCTTATGCGGAGTTACAAACACCTGAATACCCTGGTTGGCTGGCTGGTATTTGCCATTGCCACCATTACTTACATCCTCACGCTAGAGCCCACGGCCTCGTTCTGGGACTGCGGCGAGTTCATTGCCTGCTCTTACAAGCTGCTGGTCCCTCACCCTCCGGGAGCCCCCACTTTCTTGCTGCTCGGCCGCCTGTTCTCGCTGCTATCCTTCGGCGATGTCACGAAGGTTTCGGTGCTGGTGAACATGCTCTCGGCCTTAAGCTCGTCTTTCACAGTGTTGTTCCTGTTCTGGATCATCACCATGCTGGCCAAGAAACTGGTGCTGCACCGCCCCGGCATGCACGATGACCGGAACGTAGAACCAACTAGCGGCCAAACTTGGCTGATTTTGGGTGCCGGTGCCGTGGGGGCTCTGGCCTACGCCTTCTCGGATTCATTCTGGTTCAACGCAGTAGAGGCCGAGGTGTACGCCATGTCGTCGTTATGTACGGCGGCGGTGGTATGGCTGATGCTGAAATGGGAGAACCGTGCCGATGAGGCCGACTCGGATCGGTGGCTGATTTTGATTGCCTACGTTATTGGCCTCAGCATTGGGGTCCACTTGCTGAACCTGCTGGCTATTCCGACCCTAGGCTTTATTTACTATTACCGGCGCACTCAGAACCCTACCCTCACGGGCGGCATTATTACATTGGCCGTCAGCAGCGTGATTGTAGGCCTGATTCTGGCCGGCATTATTCCGGGCTTACCCACGCTGGCTGGTAACTTTGAGGTGTTCTTTGTGAACTCCATTGGCCTGCCCTTCAACTGGGGCCTCGTCATCTTCCTGGTAGTATTTGTGGGCCTAATCTGGTTTGGTTTCCGCCAATCGTTCCAGCGCCGCAGCCGTCTGCTGAACACGGCTATGCTCTCGTTTGTGTTCATCCTGATTGGCTACTCTTCTTACCTGATTGTTCCCATCCGCAGCAGCTACCACCCCACCATCAATGAAAACGATCCGGAGGATGTGCTGTCCTTCGTGAGCTACCTTAAGCGGGAGCAATACGGCGACCGTCCGTTGCTCTATGGCCCCCAGTTCAATGCCCAGCCGGTGGCCCAGAATGATGGCGCCCCCCGCTACGTGCGCAAGGGGGATAAGTACGTGGTAGCCGAATATCGCCCCGAGTTGGAGTACCAGCCCGAGGATAAGATGCTACTGCCCCGCTTGTACAGCAACGACCCGCTGCACATGCTCTACTACAAGAAGTGGGTAGATATTCAGGAAGGAGTGAAACCTACCATGGGTCAGAACCTCTCGTTCCTGACGCGCTACCAGATGGGTCATATGTTCTGGCGCTATTTCATGTGGAACTACGTCGGCCGCGAAAGCGACATTCAGCAGGCGGGCATTTTGTGGCCTGGCGCCAGCAATGCGGGCTTGCCCGAGCGTATTGCCGACAGCGAGGCGCGCAACCACTTCTTTGCGCTGCCACTGATTCTGGGTATCCTCGGCCTGTTCTATCAGGTTCGGCGCGATGGTCGTAATGCCTTCATCGTAGGCCTATTGTTCCTATTCACGGGTCTGGCCATTGTTCTCTACCTGAACCAGCCGCCAATTGAGCCTCGCGAGCGAGACTACACCTTTGCGGGGGCTACGTTTGCCTTTGCCATCTGGATCGGCCTAGGCGTACTGGGGTTGGCCGACCTGCTGAAGACGGCGCTGAAGGCCGACACCGCCCGGGCAGCTGTGGCTACGCTGCTCGGCCTGGTGATTCCTGGTATCATGGCTGCCCAAGGCTGGGATGACCACGACCGCTCCGACCGCTACAACTCCGTGGACTCGGCGAAGAACCTGCTGAACTCGTGTGCGCCGAACGCTATTCTGTTCACCAACGGCGACAACGATACCTTCCCGCTCTGGTATGCTCAGGAGGTAGAAGGTATTCGGACCGACGTGCGCGTAGCCGTATTAAGCTACCTGAACACCGACTGGTACATCGATCAGATGAAGCGCCGCGCCTACAAGTCGCAGCCGCTGCCCATCTCGATGGAGAATGCTAACTACGCCCAAGGCACCAACGACTACCTGCCTTTCGCTGAGAATCCAGCCGTGAAGGAAATCGATGTGCGTCAGTTCATGCAGCTGGTAAACCAGAACAGTGACTTGCTAAAAGTGTCTTATGGCGATGGTACAAAGTCTTTGCTCTCGTTCCCTTCGCGCAAATTCTACCTGCCCATTGACACGGCAGCGGTAGATAAGATGGGCATCATTCCGGCGGAGCGCCGCAAGCAGCTGGTGCCCCGCATGGAGTGGGAAGTCAGCAAGAGCGCCATTGAGAAGAAGAGCCTCGTCATTCTGGATATCCTGGCCACCAACAACTGGCAGCGCCCGGTCTACTTCTCCAGCACCGTGGACTCGCGCGACTTCATGGGCCTGCAGCCCTACTTCCAGCTCGAAGGCATGGCTTACCGCATTCTGCCCGCTAAAGACCCAAACTATGAGCCCCGCGGCGACGAAGGGTACGTGACCAACGACCTGATGTACGAGAAGCTGATGAAGACCTTCGCCTACCGTGGGCTGAACGACCCCAACATCTTCTACGACGAGAATAACCTGCGCTTCCCGGCCAACTACCGCGATAAATTCTCGCGCCTGGCCAACTCTCTGCTGGCCGTGGGTGACAAGACGCGGGCAAAACAGGTTATCGATAAGTGCTTTGACGTGATGCCCGATAAAGCAGTTCCGTACGACTACTATGTGCCGCAATTCATTCCGGCCCTGGTGGAAGTAGGCGAACAGCAGCGCGCCAACGAAATTATGGACACCATGACTGGCCGCGCTGAGCAGGCCCTCGCCTACTACAGCACCCACAATAGCGCCATGTTCGATCAGGAGTATCAGACTTACCTGCTGTCGCTGAACAGCGTGGGCCGCGCCGCTCAGCAAATCGGCGACCAGCCGCGCGCAGCCAAGGCCCTAGGCCTGTTGCAGCAGTACATGCGCTAGTGGCCTAGAACTTCTCCTGCAAAAGCCCGCTCTGAAGTAGAGCGGGCTTTTTTTTATCTAGAATGGCCTAGGGGTTGAGCAAAATGTCATGTGGTGCCTCTGAATAGAGTGCAGAGCGAAAGCTTAGCCCTGAAGCTCTGCCCATCTGTCTTATTGGTTACGTACTTTGGTTACGCGTCTATCTGGTTTGCCTGTGAAAACTATCCACTCCTTTTTACTTCTGGTATTGCTGAGCCTGAGTAGCCTCTCTGGCCTCTGGGCCGCTCCACGTCGTGATTTTGCCGAGCAGTACCGGCCCGACCGACAAATTCTGGTAGATAGTCGCCGCGAGGGCGACAGCCTTCGTCTATTTCTCCGCTTTCCGGGCAATAATTTTAGGCCAGGCCAAGTGATGTACGTGGCCGCGTGGGCAAGCTATGCAGCCAAGCAACCTAAGTGGCAATACCCTACTCAACTGCGGCCGGGGCATTTCCGGCAAGAACCTGGGGGTACCTGGGTAGATATTGCTTTGCCCCTCAGCCGCGTACCGCTGGGTCAGATTATTAGCGTACAGCCCAGCCTGATACCCGCTTCTGCTAGTGCCTCTATCAGCAAGCAGCAGAGTAGCAACACCCCACTCCCGCCCCCCAACTCCGACTATACCGACGGCGCCCTCTGGCTTAACATCACGCCCGCGCGGCTCACTCAATCCTATATTCTCACTGACTCCCTAGGCCACCCGTTGCTACGGCGCTACTTGCGGGCGGGCGAAACGTTTGGGGTTTCCAGCTATGGCACGGTGCAGCCGCTCCAGACCCGGCGATACCCGCTCAGTTCCCAGCCGGCGCTGCCGCCCATGTCAAATCCGGCATCGCTAGCTCAGCCCCGCACCCTCGCTCTTACTGATTCGGCCTCGTTCACCCCTGGCCAGGCAGTGCAGCTTTCAAGCGGACTGTATCTGCTGCGGGCCGGTAGCAATTCCTCATGGAGTGGCCTACTAGTAGAGGAAAACAGCTTCCCGGAGCTTACCTCTGCCGATGAGCTGATTGCCCCACTGACGTTCCTGACCACCTCGGCCGAGCGAAAAAAACTGTTTGATGCACCTGATCCTAAGAAGGCCATTGATAAATTCTGGCTTGATTTAGCTGGCGGCAACCAAGCCGTGGCTAAGCAGCTGATCCGAACATATTATGGCCGCGTAATGGAGGCGAACCGCTTATTTTCAGCCCACAAAGCTGGTTGGCTCACTGACCGTGGCCTACTATACTTAGTGATGGGGCCACCAGAATCGGTGTACCGGGAGGTAGGCCAAGAACAATGGGTATATCGGAGCAACCCAGAAAGAGCGGCGACCTATACGTTCCGCGCTAAACCAAGTACCTTTGCTCCTGAACACTATGAATTGGTGCGCCGCCCCGAGTACGAACGTCTCTGGTATGCCGCCGTCGAGCAATGGAGAAAAGGAATAACCGTCCGGACCGGCCGCTGAATGAGCGTCGCCAATTTTTTGATTCCGAAAACCGGCCCGTGACGCCGCGCCGCCCCGCGCGTGACGGGGAAGGCCGCGATGAGCGCCCCGCCCGCCGCCCCGAAGGTGGCCGCGACGACAAGCCGCGCTACCCCCACCGCCCGGCCGCCGACCGGAGCATTGACATGATTTTCGGCCTGCGCCCCATCCTGGAAGCCTTGAACGCGGGCCGCACGCTGGATAAGATCTTCCTGCTGCGTGGCACGAAGAATTCCATGACGCAGGATATTCAGGCCTTGGCCAAGGCTGCGAATATCCCTATGTCGATGGTGCCCATTGAGAAGCTCGATGGCATCACGAAGAAGAACCACCAGGGCGCAGTGGCCTACGTGTCGCCCATCGACTACATGCCTCTGGACAGCATTCTGGCTGGGCTGTATGAAGAAGGCAAAACACCGCTCCTGCTGGTGCTGGACCGTATCACCGACGTTCGGAACTTCGGCTCTATTGCCCGGAATGCGGAGTGCTTAGGTGTGCACGCCATTGTGGTGCCCAGCCACGGCGCCGCTCAAATCAACGGCGATGCCCTGAAGACCTCCGCTGGCGCCCTTAACCTGATTCCGGTGTGCCGCGAGGCCAACCTAAAAAATACGCTCACGTTCCTGCGCGAGTCGGGAGTGCAAGTGGTGGCTTGTACCGAGAAAACCGACTCCAGCCTCGAAACCGGCGCGGTTGACCTAACTGGCCCGCTGGCCGTACTCATGGGTAGCGAGGAAGACGGCATCAGCCCAGAGTATCTCCAGATAGCCGACTACAAGTTGCGTATTCCCATGGCCGGCCAGATCAGTTCCTTGAACGTGTCCGTAGCAAGCGGCATCATGCTCTACGAGGTGCTGCGTCAGCGCTTGGTGAAAGGCTAGGCCACTGGTTCTGCAAAGTCTTGCTTTTGCTGTCCGGCTTCTCACCCACTAAAAAGCCCTTACTTCTGCACAGAAGTAAGGGCTTTTACTTTGCCTACTGGCTGGAGTTTAAACCACAACTAGTTGTAGCCAACTCCCTTTTTCGATTTCACGTCCGCCACGAACTCTTTTACGCGCTGCTCTTCGGTGCGCTTACAGATGAGCAGAACGTTGTCATATTCTGCCACAATAAAGCCTTCTAGTCCCTGCACTACTACCAGTCGCTCAGAAGGTGTTTTAATAACGCACTCACGCGTGTCATAGAGCAGGGCGTTGCCGTCTACCACGTTTTCATCGGCGTCGTGGTGGCCCATGCGGTGCAAGGAATCCCAAGTACCCAGGTCGCTCCAACCAAAGTCGGCGGGCAGTACATATACGTTATCGGCCTTTTCCATCACGCCGTAGTCGATGCTGATGTTGCGGCAGCGCGTATAGGCCCGGGTAATAAAATCTTCTTCCCGATCGGTGCCTAACTCATTGTAACCTTCATCAAACACCTCGGCAATATCGCTGAGGTAGTGGTGGAAGGCGCTTATGATAGCATCAGCCCGCCATACAAACAGGCCGGAGTTCCACAGGAAGTCGCCACTAGACACGAACATCTTCGCCAACTCCAAGTTGGGCTTCTCTGTGAAGGTTTTCACCTTAAATAATCCCTTAGGGAAGTTGCTTTTGTCAACACCCTTCGCGGCTTTCACATCATCGGAGCTGACGTTCTCATCAATGAACTGGATGTAGCCGTAACCGGTATCGGGGCGTGAAGGCTGGATACCCAGCGTAATCAGCACATTGTGCATTTGCGCCGCTCCCAAGGCCGTGCGAATGGCATCCCGGAAGTTCTCCTCGTGCATCACGGCGTGGTCGGCGGGGGTCACAACAATAACAGCCTCCGGGTCGCGCTGCGCAATGCGGTAGCTAGCGTAGGCAATACACGGAGCCGTGTTACGCCCGATGGGCTCACCGAGAATTTGGTTGGGCGGAAGCTCGGGCAAATGCTGCTGTACCAGGTCGGTATAGTCGCGGTTGGTGACTACAAACACGTTCTCGGGGGAGCATATGCCTCGAAATCGGTCAACGGTGAGTTGCAGCATGGAGCGGCCCATGCCTAACACATCATGAAATTGCTTGGGATGATGAGTGCGGCTGAAGGGCCAGAAGCGGCTGCCAATGCCGCCAGCCATGACCACGAGGTAGGTGTGCTGTTCCATAGGAGAAGGGCCCGAAGTCCCTACAGTGGTGAAAATGATATACAAGAGAGTTGCCGTCAAGCAGTAAGCCCTACTGGCCTAGGCACTCCGGCACGACTAGGTGCTCAAACTAAGCAGGCAATAAACAAACAAGCATTCATAAAAGCATATTAATTATCCAGTAGGTACTACACCAACCCTTCCCGAAGCAGGTCGTGCAGATGGATAAACCCACAGAATCGACCGGCATCAGTTACTACCAGTTGGGTGATATTACGGGCCTGCATTCGGGCCAGCGCCTCTACGGCAAAGTCATCAATATCGATGGTGACGGGGGCGGGCGTAAGAATATCGAGGGCTCTAACAGTATCTAGGCGGCCTTCAAAGGTGGTAA
This sequence comes from Hymenobacter wooponensis, assembly GCF_004745865.1. GTDB lineage: Bacteria > Bacteroidota > Bacteroidia > Cytophagales > Hymenobacteraceae > Hymenobacter > Hymenobacter wooponensis. The sequence continues at coordinate 74,858 of NZ_SRKZ01000002.1, forward strand.
GCATACGGCGCAGGTCGCCATCGGTTATAATTCCGACAAGCTCATCAGCGGTATTAAGAACCGCTGTTGCCCCAAGTCGCTTACCGGATATTTCCAGAATTATCTCTTTCAGAGCAGCATCGTCGGGTACCTGGGGCTGCTGGTTCTGGCGGCTGAGGTCACCAACTTTTAGGTACAATTCTTTTCCTAGCGTACCTCCGGGGTGTAGGCGGGCAAAATCCTGACGGCTGAAGGCCCGACTTTCCAGCAGGCACACGGCCAGCGCATCGCCTAGCGCCAGGGCTACAGTAGTGCTAGTTGTAGGAGCCAGATTATGCGGACAGGCCTCCCGCGTGACCGGAGCATGCAGCACGTAATCGGCTTGCACGGCCAAGTATGACTCCGCGTTGCTGACTAATGCGGCCAGCGGTACCCCTTTGCGCTTGAGCAGGGGCACCAGCACTTTTATTTCGGGAGTATCACCGCTTTTGCTGATGGCAATAACAAAATCATCTGCCTGAATCATGCCCAAGTCGCCGTGAATGGCGTCGGCGGCGTGCATAAACAGGGCGGGTGTACCAGTGGAGTTTAGCGTGGCCACAATTTTTCCGGCGATGTGGGCGCTCTTGCCAATACCAGTAACTACCACCCTACCTCGCAAAGAGAGAATAGCAGCTACGCATTGTGCAAAATCCGGGCTGTTGCCTAGGCCATCGGCCACCACTTGAATAGCCTCAGCTTCTTGCTGAAGCACTTTTTTTGCAATTAGGATGGGGTCGTTCTGCTGTTTCAATCTAAATTTGATATCAAATAGAAAGGAAGAGGCGGCTAGCCGATGCCAAATGGCTTAATCTCTCGCTGCCCTGTGCTCTCTATCTTAATTTTGTCTAGATTAGGAATGCAACTTCAAGTATGTACTCCAGTCTGCAACCCCAATCAGCGCAAGTGAGGATGTCTATGCCAGCCGCCGTGAAAAATCAAGTGAAGCAAGAGGCTGATCTGAAAGGCAAGTTAAAGGAAGTTTTCGGCTACGGTCAGTTCCGAGGCGTCCAGGAGGATATTATCCAGAATGTCATCCGTGGCAATAATACCTTCGTGATTATGCCTACCGGGGCAGGTAAGAGCTTATGCTATCAGCTTCCAGCGCTGGTGTTGCCCGGCACAGCCATTGTAATTTCTCCGCTCATTGCCCTGATGAAAAATCAGGTGGATCAGCTTAACGCCTTTGGCGTAAACGCCCAGTTTCTGAACTCGACCTTGTCGAAGTCGGAAATGAACAAGGTGAAGAAGGATGTTATTAGCGGCGAGGTGAAGCTGCTCTACGTAGCCCCCGAGTCGCTGACCAAGGATGAAACCATCGAGTTTCTCCAGAAGGCTACTATTTCCTTCGTGGCCATTGACGAAGCCCACTGTATCTCGGAGTGGGGCCACGACTTCCGGCCTGAGTACCGTAAAATTCGCAGCATTATTGATGGCCTAGGCGTGCAGGTGCCAGTAATTGCCCTCACGGCTACGGCTACGCCTAAAGTGCAGCAGGATATTCAGAAGAACCTGCAGATGGACGATGCGTCGGTGTTCAAGACCTCGTTCAACCGCACGAACCTCTACTACGAGGTTCGGCCCAAGCATAACACCAAGAAACAGCTGATTCAGTACGTGAAGCAGCGCAAGGGTATGGCGGGCATTGTGTATTGCCTGAGCCGTAAGAAGGTGGAGGAAATTGCAGAGCTATTGCGCGTGAATGACGTGCGTGCCCTTCCCTACCACGCTGGCCTCGACCCGCACGTGCGTATGGCTAACCAGGATGCCTTCCTAAACGAGGACTGCGACGTGATTGTGGCTACCATTGCTTTCGGTATGGGCATCGACAAGCCCGACGTGCGCTTCGTAATTCACTTCGACACGCCTAAGAGCATTGAAGGTTACTACCAGGAAACTGGCCGCGGGGGCCGTGATGGCCTAGAGGGCGACTGCCTCATGTTCTACAGCTACGACGACATCGTGAAGCTGGAGAAGTTCAACAAGGATAAACCCGTAACCGAGCGCGACAACTCCAAGCTGCTGCTGCAGGAAATGGCCAACTACGCCGACTCGGCAGTGTGCCGCCGCAAGCAGCTGCTGCACTACTTTGGCGAAAGCTACCCCACCGACTGTGGTTTCTGCGACAACTGCAAACACCCCAAAGCCCGCTTCGAAGCCAAGAACGAGGTGGTAATGGCGCTGAAAGCCGTGGTGCAAACGGAAGAGCGCTTCGGCCTCGACCACATTGGAACGGTATTGATGGGGATGAATAATCCCCATGTGGAGAGCTATGGCCACGACCAGCTGCCCGTATATGGCCAGGGCAAGGACCACGATGCCCAGTTCTGGCATTCTCTGTTGCGCCAGGTGCTATTGGCTGGATATCTGGAAAAGGATATCGAAAATTTTGGCGTAATTAAGATTTCGCAGAAGGGTATCGACTTTATTGAGAACCCACATTCGATCAAGCTCACTCAGGACCACAACTACGAGGAAGAGGTGAAAGAAGAACAGGAACAAGAGGAAGTCCAGCAGGCAGCGGGTCACGACGAGACGCTGTTCGATATGCTGAAGGCGCTGCGCAAGAAGATTGCGCAGCAGAAGAATCTGCCCCCCTACGTCCTCTTCCAGGATCCGTCCTTGAAGGAGATGGCCACCACCTTCCCCGTGAAGATGGAGGACCTCGCGCACGTAGGTGGCGTAGGCCAGGGCAAAGCCCAGAAGTTTGGGGCTCCTTTCTTGGCGCTCATTCAGAAATACGTGGATGAGAATGACATCATAACGGCCGCCGATGTGGTAGTGAAATCGGCCGTTAATAAGTCCAAGATCAAGATCTACATCATTCAGCAGATCGATAAGAAGATGGACCTGGAGGAAATTGCTTCTTCCAAGGGCATTGATATGCGAGAGCTGATGGAGGAGATTGAGCACATCTGCTACTCAGGCACCAAGCTCAACCTCGATTATTATATCGACGGGGTACTAGACCAAGATAGGCAGGACGAAATCACGGACTACTTCCTGCAGGCCAGCACCGATAATATTGCGGTGGCCCTGAAGGAACTGGGTTCTGATGAGTACACGGAGGAAGATCTGCGCCTGATGCGCATCAAATTCCTGAGCGAGTACGCCAACTAACTCTGCCCCATGTAATTTCAAAAAGCCTCGCCCACGCGGGGCTTTTTGCGTTCTAGGCCACTTCACCCAGCCCTGAAGTTTTGGGAGGTGCCTCAACCTACAGCCCACCTATAAGCTTGACAGGCCTAGAAGTACTGGCAGGCCAAATTGCGTAGTTTCGGCCCGGGGTTGTTCATGCGTTTTCTAGGTACTCGTTGATGTCACAGGTTATTCTCGGTATTAATTGCAGCGGATTTCATTCCTCAGCCTGCTTGCTCGGGCCAGATGGACAAGTGCAGTTTGCCATTACGGAGGAGCGTCTCACGCGAGTAAAACAGGATAAATCGTTTCCGCGCCAAGCCATACAGTACTGTTGCGCGGCAGCCGGCATCAAGCTGCAAGACATTACGGACGTGTTTATTGGCTGGAATCCAGCCCCCTACTTGCTACAGCCCCGCCAAACATTGGCCGATGCGTTTCAGGACCGGGGCAAGCTAGCCCAGCTTACTCTTAATGAGCTGGCTGCATTGCAGGGTGGTGTCAGTAGCATTGGGCAAACGCTTACCGGAGCGACGGGTGCCCACATGCGGCTGCACTACGTTGACCACCACCGCGCCCACCTAGCCAATGCCTGGCTCTCCTCGGGCTTTACTGAGGCAGATTTCTTTGTGGCCGATGGGTTTGGAGAAACCTCAACTGGCCTACTGGGCACGGTCACGGCTGACGGAATTGAGGAGCTGGCTGCCAACCGTACTCCTCACTCGCTAGGCCTGTTTTATGCTGCTTTCACAGAATTTTTGGGTTTCCGGCCTAATAGTGATGAGTGGAAGATTATGGCGCTGGCGGCACGCGGCAACTCCCAGACTTATTACGACCAGCTCCGCCCCCTAATTCAGGTCCAGGGCCTGCAGTATGAGCTAGACCTGCGCTACTTTGAATTTTATCTGTTTTTTACCCCACATTACTACTCTCCTAAATTAATAGAACTGCTAGGCCCGCCCCTGCCGCCCGGCACTGAGCCCACGCAACGGGAGTTTGATATTGTGGCCGCTGTTCAGCGCATTACCGAGGAGGTTGTGTTTGAGTTGTTGCACAACCTGCACGCACGCACCGGCCAACGCCGCTTAGTGTTGGGCGGTGGCGTGCTGATGAACTCAGTGTTGAATGGCAAGCTGACCAAGAACACGCCATATCAGGAGGTGTTCATCGGCGCCACTCCCGACGATACGGGCATTAGTGTTGGCAGCGCCCTTTATGGCCGACAGTACGTGCTAGGCCACTCGGCATCAGCCGCTCAAGCCTGCGTTCATAACTTTTATGGGCGGGAATACTCTCTCCAAGAGATAGAGAGTGAGCTAGTGCGGCGTAAAGTGGCCTACGAGCAACCTGCTGTAATACCTGAGACTACCGCGGCACTTTTACATGAAGGGCTGGTGGTGGGCTGGTTTCAGGGCGCCTCTGAGCTAGGCCAACGGGCGCTAGGCCACCGCAGCATCCTGGCCAACCCAACGTTACCCGATATGAAAACTCGGGTAAATGCCAGCATCAAGTACCGAGAAGGGTTTCGTCCTTTCGCTCCGGCCGTGCCCGTGGAGCGCCAGCAAGAGTTCTTTGACTTACCTCCGGGCGAAACAGCTTATTTCATGGAGAAGGTATTTCCGCTATTGCCAGCCGCTCAACGCCTGCTACCCGCCGTAACGCACGACGATGGTACGGGCCGCCTGCAGAGCGTAAGGGCGGAGGAAAATGAAGCGTTTCATCAGCTTCTGCTGGCTTTTGAGAAGCTTAGTGGAGTACCGGTGCTACTAAACACTTCCTTTAACCTGAATGGCATGCCCATGGTAGAGTCCCCGACCGATGCGCTAGACTGCTACTTCCGCTCCGGCTTAGATGCGCTGGTGTTAGGCCCCTTCCTGCTGAAGAAATAGGCTAAGCTACAGGCCTAGAAACTCAGAAGCCGCGTGCAACACTAGGTTGCACGCGGCTTCTGAGTTTCTAGGCCTGTCCTTTAATGCTGAGTGCAAATAAGGAGTTGGCCGTGTGATTTAGCAGTACTCTTCGAAAGCGCCCTGCAGGTTGTTAGCAATGCGCATCAGGTCGTTGCCTTCAATGTGGTAGCGCTCAATCATGTGCACTAACTCACCGTCTTTGAAGAGCGCGATGCAAGGGCTGCTGGGCGGATAAGGCAACAGGTGCTCACGCACCTTAGCTACTGCTTCCGTTTCCATGCCGGCAAATACTGTTACTAGCTTGCTAGGCTTCTTGTCGGAGCTAGAAACAGCTAGTTTCAGGGCGGGGCGAGCCTTACCGGCGGCGCAGCCACACACTGAGTTTACAGCTACCAATACGGTGCCGCTCTGCTCGTTGAGCACAGCATCCACTTCTTCGGGGGTCATCAATTGCTCGAAACCGGCCTCAACGAGGTCCTGACGAATCGGGGCTACCATGTATTCTGGGTACGTGGCCATAGGAGAAAGCTAGGCTTTTAATGAAAACGAGGGCTTGACATTCAGCCCGTCGGAAGTGCAAAAATACGCAAACTCTTCCGGCAGACCATCAATCAGCCCATCAACCCCCAGAACCGGCCGGAAGTTTGCGGCTACTCTATTTTTTAAAGCAAAACGCGCTTCCGTTTGTAGTAGATGGGATACTTAAGCTCAGCACGGGCTACTTGCGTATACACTTACTGCTTTCTAGTCTCAACTTGACCTGCTATGACTTACAAAGAATTTATCGATTCTCAGACGCAGACCGAAGCCCCCTCAGGCCTTTCCCCGCTGCTAGAAGCTTTATGGTACGCCGGCCGCGATGAATGGCACCGAGCCCACGATATCGCTCAGGACAATGAGCACGACCCACTCCACAACTGGCTACATGCCTTTCTCCACCGCCAAGAAGGTGATTTAGGTAACGCCGCTTATTGGTACCGGCGGGCTAACCGACCAGTGTACTCTGGCGGCCTGCGGAAAGAATGGCAGGAAATGGTTCGAACTCAACTACCACAGTAACCAAGCCGGCTGCCAGCAGCACACCCTTTGTTCGGCATATTAATTATATACATAGTACAATTAAATAATAATTTAAACTGTATTCGACTGAGCTTGACTCAATTAAAATTATATTTAACCCGCGTCAATGAAACTGGCGGGATGATATGCTGAAAAATATACTAGCCGTTACAGCTTTGGTATGTGTTGCCAGCGCCGCGCACGCGCAGGTGGATACGGTCAGGGCCACTACGCTGCCACCGGCCCAGTTGGCCGAAAAGCTTTACAATAGCGGGGTGGCCAAGTACAACCAGAAAAGTTACCGGGCTGCTATCCTGGATTTTGACAAAGCTCTGGCTGCTAAGCCTGACTTTGCTAAGGCCTACTACAACCGGGCCACTACTCGCTACGAGCTGAAGGAATACCAGCCAGCCGTTCAGGACTACGACCAGGCTATTAAGCTCGACCCCAACACGTTTGGGCCGTACTTCGGGCGCGGGCAGGCGCGGGAAGCCCTAGGCCAGTCGGCGGAAGCCGAGCAGGATTACAGTAAGGCCACCGAGCTGAAAGCAGACTATGCTCCTTCCTGGTATTACCGTGGGGCTCTTCGGTTCGAAAAAGGTAATTATCAGGAAGCTAAAGCTGATTTTGATCAGGCTATCAAGGCCGACCCAGCGTATGCCTACGCCTGGCACGACCGCGGCAGCGCCCAGCGCCAGCTCAACAACTTGCCCGCGGCCATTCAAGACTACAGTAAAGCACTGAGCCTGCAGCCCGAGTTGTTACCGGCTTTGCTGAATCGCGCAGCCACTAAGCGCCGCGCCGGCGACCTAAAGGGTGCCATGCAGGACTACAATGACTACTTGAGCAAGAAGCAGGATAATGCCTTGGCCTACACCAACCGCGGCGCAACCCGTTTTGAGCAAGGCGACTTTAAGGGAGCGGTTGATGATTTTTCAAAGGCCATTGCGTTACGAGCCGACTATGCCTACGCCTGGAACAACCGGGCTGCCGCCTACCTTAAGCTCGAAGACTACGCCAAAGCAGAAGCCGATGCTTCAAAAGCTATTGGCTTGAACGCCCAGTACGCGGAGGCTTACCTTACCAGGGGCCACGCCCGCGAAATGCTGCGTCATCCTGACCAAGCCTGCCAAGACTGGCGCAAGGCTGCTGAACTAGGCCTAGAAGTGGGTAACACCTACGCTTCCAACTCTGGCTGTGGCGCCCAGTAAAGGCTGCTACTTATTGCCGAGTTAACGAAAGCGCGGCTCCGCTCCCGCTACACGAACCGCGTCTAGCACGGGAACTGCCGTTAGCATCAACTCCTGATTACCAACTTCATGTATAGATACCTACTCGCCTTCCTGCTGCTCACGACTGCTGCCCAGGCACAGAACGTAGAGTTCAGCAAAGACCGATTTGGCAATGATAAGGATGGCCTTAAGGCAGCCCTGAAAGAAATAAAGGCCGGCGATGAGTGGTACGAAATGGACCCTCCGCGCTACGAGCAGGCACTGTCGCATTACCTAGCCGCTCAGAAGTTCAACCCCAATAATGCCCAGCTTAATCTGCGCATCGGCGACAGTTATCTGCACTCCGGCTTTAAGCCTCGCGCTCTGGCTTACTTGCAGAAGGCCTACCAGCTTAACCCCGACGTAGACCCGCGCATTCATTACCTGTTGGGCCGGGGCCTGCACCTAAATGCGAAATGGCAAGAAGCTATTGCCGAGTACAAGCGTGCTACGCCAGCGAGCGGCTCTAAGAACACAGCGGCCTTTACTCAGGATATTCAGAAGAAAATTAAAGAGTGCGAATACGGCCAGAAATTAGCCGCCAAACCGACTCGCGTATTCATTGATAATGCCGGACCTGGCGTAAACTCCCCCTACCCCGATTATGGCCCTGTGATTACGGCCGATGAATCGGTAATTCTCTTTACCTCTCGGCGCGATAACTCCACCGGTGGCCAGCACGACCCAGAAACTGGGGGCTTCTTCGAAGATATTTATCAAAGCTCCCGTACTGGCCAAGGCGAGTGGTCGGCGGCGCGCAACTTGGGTGAGCCGGTTAATACCGACGGGCATGATGCCACCGTAGGCCTTGCTCCCGACGGTCAGCGCATGCTCATGTACATGGAGGATAATGGCGGCGACCTACACGAGTCGGACCTGCGAGGCACGCAATGGCGCAAGCCTCAGAAGCTGGGGTCCCGCATCAATAGTCGCTCCCACGAATCGTCGGCGGCCTACACGCCGGATGGGCGCAGTCTGTTCTTCGTGACTGACAAGGAAGGTGGCCTAGGGGCCCGCGACATTTACAAGATTGAGATTGACGGACGTGGCCCGGCCATCAACCTCGGCCCTACTATTAATACCCAATACGGCGAAGAAGGCGTGTTCCTGCACCCCGATGGCAAGACGATGTACTTCTCCTCGGAGGGGCACAACTCCATGGGCGGCTACGACATCTTTAAATCGGTGTTTGAAAATGGTAAATGGAGCGCACCCGAAAACCTGGGCTGGCCCATCAACACTCCCGATGACGACGTATTCTTTGTGATATCCGCCTCAGGGCGCCACGGCTACTACTCGTCTTTCCGGGATGATGGCCTAGGCTCCAAAGATATTTACCAAATCACGTTCCTGGGCCCCGAGAAGCAACCATTGCTCAGCCAGGAAGACCAACTGCTGGCCTCACGCGTGCAGCCCGTAAAGGAAACCCTATTGGCACCTCCGGTAGCTATTGCGTCGGCGCAGGTGACTATTCTCAAGGGTACCGTTACCGACGACAAGACCAAGGAGCCCTTGGAAGCCACCATTGATGTAATCGACAACTCTCGCAACCAAATTATTGCCTCGTTCCGGGCCAACGCACAGTCGGGCCGTTACCTGGTGTCGTTGCCTTCAGGCATCAACTATGGCATTGTAGTACGTCAAGAGGGATACTTGTTCCACTCTGAAAACTTTGACTTGCCCGCTGGCGCCGCTTACTCAGAAGTGGTGAAGGATATTGCGCTGAAGAAGCTCGATATCGGAGTGAAAGTAGTGTTGAACAACATCTTCTTTGACTTCGACAAAGCCACCCTCCGCACGGAAAGCACGAGCGAACTAGAGCGTCTGCAGAAACTCCTTACCGAGACTCCGGCGCTACGTCTGGAAATTTCAGGCCATACTGATAACGTGGGGAATGCCGCTTATAACAAAGACTTAAGTCAGCGCCGGGCAAAATCAGTAGTTGATTATCTGGTACAGAAGGGTATTAGCAAAGATCGTCTGACGTTTGCCGGCTATGGTGATACCCAGCCCGTAGCACCAAATACCACCAAAGGCGGCCGTCAGTTGAATCGCCGTACTGAGTTTAAAGTAACTGGTAAATAGGCGCCTATACAGGCCTAGCTGTGCACTCATCAGCAGCTAGGCCTGTTAGGGGCCATGCATTAAAACTCCCTCCACTATGGTGCTGCCTGTTAAAGGGCAGCACCATAGTGGAGGGAGTTTTTAGTATAAGCAAAGTAAACCTTCGCCGTTGGCTCTAGCCCACGTAGCTACGGCTAGCATGCTCAGCAGCAGTTTGCTCTGCCTCCAGCTTGCGCAGAATATCGAGAGTAAAGAGCCACAAGTTTTCATAAGGAATAATCTCAATCTCGCCGTAGGCCTCACCGGGCTGCGGAGCCACTTTGAGTCGCTCTAGTAATGGCTGTGCCTTCTGCTCGCAAGCCTGCGACACAAAGTTTTCCTTAACCGTCAACAAGAGCATTCTAAAGAACAGTTGACTGCGCAGCGTGGCAGGGTTACGCAAATGTCGTTGCTCGTACTTGCGCAAGCCCTCCAGGCGGGCTAGCAGCCCTTCAATATCACGACGGCGTAGAAAGTATAAGAACTGTAGAATTAGAATGGCTACGTTGTAGCCCTGCTTGTCTCGACTATAATCGGGAACGGTTTGCACCAGTTGCGCAAAGTGCCGCATTTTCAGCGGCGACTGTTCTGGTTGGATCAGCTGAATGTAAGCCTCATACAGCTCCCACCGTTGCTGTGCGGCGGGGCGTTGCTTGCGGTAATAAGGGTTCCGGCGTGCCTGCTGCAGCAAGTCGTAGGCCTGTCCGTACTGCGCCGCATGCATAGCTAGCAGCAGATAAATCTCTAAGTAATAAAACCAGTTGCCCGAAGAGTAATGGAAATCCTTGAAGTATTCTTCGGCCAACTGCAGGCCCTTTTCGGCTCTTCTACATTGCAAGTGCGCATACACACTCATGTAGTTGTTAAAGCGCTTATCAAAACGCTTCTCATTGATCTTTCCCTGCTTGAGTGCCTTGTCCGTCGCCGTAGTCAGCCGGATAATCTCTTCGTAGTTACCCGTCAACTCTTCCCTCGACATTTTAGTCACGTACAGGAAGTAGAAAGTATTATAGCTCTTAGCCTTCTTATGTAAGGCTTCTAGGCGTTCTAAGTAATCCGGAAGTTGCTTCAGGATAAATTGGCGCCACCGCACTTTATGCTGAGAGAATACTTTTATCTCATAATAGAGCTGCTCCGCTTCATCTTCTAGCTCCAATAGCTTTTGCAACTCGTTGAGTTGCTTGTTCATGACTTTGAACCGCGCGGGGTTACGCATCTCTGCATATAATATGCGCAGCATTCTTGCGCACATCACGGCATATTGGGTCAGCTCTGCCTCCGTAGCCAATGTGAGAGCTTTCCGGTAAAGCCTTTCAGCGAGCTTATATTCTGCTTCACCACTTAAAATTTTAGCTTGGTGCAGCAAGCCTAGGCAATGCTGCTCATGCCGGCGTGACACCACGTGGCGCGCATCAGTATGATCCAGAAAATACAAGTGGTTTAGTAGCTTCTGCTGTACCCGAGACTTAAGCTTACGAAAAGTTGTTTGGCTCTTCGCCTCAGTACTTCCATATAAGGTTTTAACTATCTTGTTCTGCGTAATGGTAGGGTCGCTTTCCAGTAGCCGCACCAACTGTAAGTCCTTGCTAGCTCCATTTCGATCAGAAAAATCTAGAAATGGTAACACCGCTAGTCGCCTATCTGTCACAATTTTTACTAGCGTAGTCAATTCATCCATTACGAAAAGCTCATTTAGAGTGTATCAGCGGCTATAATACTAATATAAGTTGATGAATTTGCTATGTCACAAAAACAGCATAAACATCCTTTCCATAGGCTAATCTCCTGCTCACCTTTGTATCAGATAAATTTTATCCATTTGAGTCGTTTTATGTCACAATAATGCCATAAAACGACCTATTAATTATACTTCAAGTACTACTCAACATTAGGTATAAGCTCTTAAAAAGGCTATTCACTACGTACCCGCAGCGCAGAACGGCATAAAATTTCACGTCACGTTTACCCAGTTTCTTTCCTTTACGCCGGCTGGTTTGGTCCCCACATTTGTGTCAGTCAACCACTTGAACCACAAATATTTCCCATACCATGTTAAACTTCATCGCCGTTGCTCTGCTCCAGTTCTCTAGCCTGACTTCTTCAGTTGCAACTACCCAGCCACATAGTGAACTAGCCTCTCCCAAGCAAAACGCAGTGACCATTGATCACGGCACCAGCGGTTGGGGCGACGGCTACCTCGCCGCTGCTGAGCATGGGACCAGCGGTTGGGGTGATGGCTATTTAGCCGCTGTGGAGCACGGTACCAGTGGCTGGGGTGATGAATACTTGGCTGCCGCCGACCACGGCACGAGCGGCTGGGGCGACGGCTATCTGACGGTAGCATTTCATGGCAAAAGTGGCTGGGGTGAAAGCGATGTAGCTGCCGCCGACCATGGCACGAGCGGCTGGGGCGACGGTTACCTCGCTACCGCTGATCACGGCACCAGCGGTTGGGGCGACGGCTACCTCGCCGCTGCTGAGCATGGGACCAGCGGTTGGGGTGATGGCTATTTAGCCGCTGTGGAGCACGGTACCAGTGGCTGGGGTGATGGATACTTGGCTGCCGCCGACCACGGCACGAGCGGCTGGGGCGACGGTTACTTGGCAGTAGCGGATCATGGTACCAGCGGCTGGGGCGACGGTTACATTACTGCATAACCTCCAGATAGAACTGTAGAGCTTTGTTCATATATAAGCAGTCTCCTGCTAAAACATGGTAACTTGCCCGGCAGCAGTGCTTGCACAGTTGTCCGTTCATGAAGAGAATTCTAGCTGGTTTGTTTTTGCTGTTGTGGAGTAGTCTGGTAGGCTGCTCCACAACCGTTTCATCTGCTCCCGACGCAGTACGCATTCGCTGGGCTCGTGACCCCGAGAATCTTGACCCATTGATTGTGAAGACGTCCGGAGCACTTGAAGTTATCAGCTTACTTCATTGCAGCCTTTTGCAACCCAGCGAAGCTAAGGGCGAATACGTTCCATGGCTAGCGCAGGATTTCCCCCAGGTCACCCGCATCGGTGATTCACTCATGCAGGTTACCTATCAAGTTCGTCCGGAAGCAACCTGGGATAATGGCAAGCCCATTCTAGCTAGTGACGTGGTTTTCACTCTTAAGGTAATGCACTGCGCCGGGCTACCTACGGAGCTTGACCAGGCGCGTTTCGGCTTTGTGCGCGACATATTACCCGACGCCAACGACCCCCGGCGTTTCTCACTGCTGTGCCGGGGACAATCAATTGATTTTGTCCGGAGCTCCGGTGACTTCAGCATTTTGCCTGAGTACGCACTGGACCCCGAGGCTACTTTGCGAGCTATACCAGTGGCTGCTATGGGCAAACCCTTGCCCGTAGTGCAAGCCTTTGCTCAGCGCTACTTAGCGGGTGACTTTGCTCGTCATCCGGAGCGGGTTCCGGGGAGTGGCCCTTATCAGTTGGAGAACTGGCAACCTGGTCGGCAACTTACCCTTACTCGCAAGCCTACGTGGTGGGCTGATCGGATTTCCTCACCTCCTCCGCAGCTTTGGGCCTATCCTCACCGCATCAATTACCAGATAATTCCAGAGGCGGCCACGGCAGTGCTGGCCCTGCGCCGGGGCGATATTGACTTATACCCTTTGATTCCGGCCACTGAATTTGCGCGCTTGCAACAATCCCCTTCAGATCGTGAGCGTCTGCAGTTTCTCACTGCCGATTCTTATGAGTGCCTAACGGCGAACTTCAACATGCGTAACTCGCTTCTGCAAGACCAACTGACCCGGCAGGCCCTGTCTTATTTGTTCAACGTTCCGGCGCTCATCAAAGCTTCGCAACTAGGCCATGCTTACCCCAGCGTGGGGCTGATTAGTCCGAGTGTAAAGCAATACTATAATGACAGCCTGCCCCTACCGACCCACAGCCCTGATCAAGCTGTGCGACTGCTGCAGCAAGCGGGCTGGCAGCGGCAGCCAGATCGTAGTTGGGTAAAACCTTCCGCATCGGGTACCAAGCAGCCTCTTCGCCTTAGCATTAGTTACCGGGCCGGAGAACCATCCTTCGAAACTACGGCGCTGCAATTTCAAGCAGCTGCAGCTACCATAGGCATTCCCATAGACCTGCGGCCTACGGAAGCTTCGCTCCTGAGCCAGCAGGTGCTTCAGGGGAAAGTTCAGATTCTCTTGCGCAACATGCATGGCCAGCCGTTCGCTTATGATTTCACGCCCATTCTACACTCTCAAAGCACTGACTTGTATAATGCATCTGGGTTTGGCACTCCCTCCAGCGACCGTCTCATTGAGGATATAGCACAAGAAAATAGTCCACAAAGAAAGGCCCAGCTACTGCGCAAGTTTCAGCGGCTGATTTACGAAGAACGGCCACTTACCGTGCTCTATTTCCTGCAATACCGGATAGCCGCAGCAAGGCGTCTTGGGAAAGTGCCTGTATCGGGCCTGATGCCTGGCTATGTAGTTACTAGCATTCGCCTTGATTCTGTGGCCAACTAACTATGAAGTTGAGCCGATATCTGCTGCTTCGGCTTGGCAGAACTTCGTTAGCTGCCTGGGCTATTATATCCTGCATTTTCTTGCTTTCTCGTTTAGCCTCCGGCGATGCTCTCATTCGGTCTGTTCTAGACGAAGCTTTCACCCAGCCTACTATTACTGCAACAGAGCGCGCCGAAACGGAAGCTTTATTACGGCACCGGTTCGGGGTAGATGTGCCGCTCTTCTACCTGTCCTTTTCTACTCCACCTGGTGCTACGGCACCAGCATGGCAGTGGCATGGCATGACTAACCAGTACCACCGGTGGCTAGAGTCACTGCTGCACGGCAATTTAGGCTACTCATACAGGGAGGGTGCCGCTGTGGCTGATCTTCTTAAGTCAGCTTTACAGTACACGCTTCCGCTCACGTTTCTAGCTGCTATCTTGGCAGTAGCCTTAACATTTGAGTTCTGTATTTGGCTAGGGTCCCACCCAGCGTGGCGCAGCCCTATCTTATCCACGCTATATGTGGTGCAATCGATACCGCTCTTTGTTATTGCCTTGGTGTTGCTGCTGCTGTTTGCAAACCCCGACGTATTCACTTGGTTTCCAGCATATGGCTTAGGCTCAATAGATTCTTTCTCGCCATGGACTGGTGCCCTAGGCCAGTATCTATACCATTTGGTACTGCCTCTACTCAGCCTAATCTTGGTGAGTGTGCCTAGCCTAGCTATTCAGCTTAATGCTTCTATACAGATGGAAGCACACGCTTTGTATGTTGCCACAGCCCGTGCGAAAGGAGTTGCGCCACGCGCCGTTGTCCGGCGCCATATTGTTCGTAATGCTCTTCTACCCGTATTGCCACTGCTCACTGAGCTTGTGCCCAACGTAGTGGCGGGGTCAGTAGTAGTGGAAATGATATTTGCCCTACCAGGTATGGGTCGGTTGCTGGCTGAGGCAGCATCAGCGCAGGATTACCCCGTGCTACTAGGCGCAGTACTGCTGGTATCATTAGCTCGGTTATTCAGCCAGCTCCTCGCAGATTTGCTCTACCAGTGGATTGACCCACGGATCAGGCTGTCGGCATGAAACGGAGACTTCAGCGGATAAATCTCATAGCCTTGGGCTGGCTATTCCTGTTGCTGCTGGGAGCTACAATAGCCCCCACGTCTTCGCCTCCCCCCAATTTATTACTTACTACAGTCGCGCCCTTTCACTCGGTCCACTGGCTAGGTACTGATCCGGTGGGGCGTGATGTATGGGCTAGTCTGCTAGCGGGTGCCCGCGCGACTCTGCAAATTAGCTTACCGGCTGCCTTGCTTTCTAATATATTGGGCGGAACACTGGGTGCTATAGCAGGTTATTTTGGCAATAACCGCCTGCGCATTGCCTACGGCTGGTTTGCCGCACTAGTACTCATGGTATCGGGAATATGTGCTCTTATGGGGCCGCTGTGGCAGTCACTGGGCTTGCTTGTAGTGGGTGCTGTAGGCCTAAGTGCTGGGCTAGGCTGGCTGCTGAGCAGTTCCCGATGGGGCAGCAACCTCTTATCTGTTCCACTAGATGATATGATTCAGGCGCTTATTGCCCTGCTCGACTCCATTCCACTTCTAATGCTAATCCTGACGGTAGCAGCTATTCAGCAACCCTCATTGTCAGGGCTAATAGCTCTGCTGACCATCACGTGCTGGACCACACCTGCCCGGCTGCTGCGGGCAGCTACGTTGCGCACCGTTCCACTACAATTTGTGATGGCCGCAGAAGCCGCAGGTCTGCCACCGTTGCGCATCGTTCGGAAGCACATCTGGCCTACTATATGGCCGGTACTACTAGCGCGCATTCCGCTTAGTATAGCACTGATTATAGGTTTGGAAACTACCTTGTCCTTTCTGGGTGTGGGCCTCCCTCCTGAGGTAGCTAGCTGGGGCAGGCTCTTAGCTTCTTCACGGCTGGCTCCCACGGCATGGTGGCTGATTGTGTGCCCGGGCACCGCCATATTCTTAACCATTTGGTCTCTGCAAGCGCTAACAAAAGCAAAATCTTCAACTTTATTAGCGAGTACAGATGTCACAAAATGAGCACTTTTTTCACAAAATCCTCTAAAGAATCAACTCGTTTATATTACTAATGTTGAGCTTATATAGCTCTTCAGAAGCCCTTAGCTTTTACAGAAATCAAAAACCTTAATTTGTTCTTTCCCGCTATTTTATAATCTATCTCAGACAAATACAAGTCACAATTAGCGCAAAAGTGTCCTTTACAGCCCTATTATGACGCCTTAATATTGTCATGTGGAACGGCACAAAGGAGAAAGAAGCCGACTCACACAACTGTCTTGAGTTGTAAACACGATTACAGATTTCATGCTCTTTCATCATCGTCGGAGCTTTGGCGTGTGGGTGTATTTCCTGAAGAAATAGTACACCAAACGACATTTGCGGCCACTGGCTTCACAACGATCGACGGAGACATTTTATCGTACACTACCGGAACCGCCGCCATTTACAATGGCACAGCAGTTTTAGTAGGAGGACTTCTCGTCGGAGAGGTCTCGCCGCAAGACATTAAATTTTAAATATAGACTCAGGCTCCTGCAGTTGCTCGCGGGAATCCCTGATCTTAAGGTTGTTGCAATAGGTGTGTGAAAATCCCGCAGGCGTTGTCTGCGGGTTTTTTTATGGCCTAGGAGTTAACATTACGTGCCAGTTATTATGTGGCTAGTCGGTAGCCAACGACAGCTCTTAGACTTGTTATAACAGCATCAATTGCTAAACCTGATGTGCTACGTAGTGGCCGTTGTTTGCTGAGCCAGTAGAGCAATACCCTCGGCGAAAGTGTGGGGCTGGTAACCCAGATCTGTTTTAGCCTTTGTAATGATAAAGCCGGTTCGGAGAGGGCGCCTAGCGGGCTGGGTGAATGTGCTGGCATCTACCTTCTCGATGAGTGAAGCATCTAGATTAAAGTATGCTGCTACTTGCAGAGCCATCTCATATGGCGTCAGCAGTTCCTGACCGCTTATATGATAAATCCCGGTTGCGTTATGCTGGGCAGCTAGCCAACAGCCTTGTGCTAGATCCTCGGCCAATGTAGGCGTTCGGAGTTGGTCGCTAACTACTTTAATATGCTTACTGGCCCGTAAGGAGTCACGCACCCAAAGCACAATGTTGGTACGGCCATACTCATGAGCAGTACCGTAAACCAATACTGTCCGCAGTATAGCCCACGGGGCGCGGCAAGCCTGCACAGCTTTCTCAGCGGCCAATTTGCTCTGCCCATAGAAGTTTACGGGTTCGGGAATGGCATCCTCTGTCAATGGCCCCTGCTCACCGCTAAAGATAAAATCGGTACTCACGTGTACTAGGTGCACATTAAACTGCTCACAGGCCTCTACTACGTGTTCTGTGGCTGTTACATTGTTCAGCCAGCACGCCTCATGGTGTAACTCGCACTCATCCACATTGGTCATGGCGGCAGTGTGGATAAGGTGAGTTGGTTGTTCAGCATCTAACACCTGCTGCACCTGGGCGCGGTCAGTGAGGTCAAGCGGTATAAAGCGCACCTCTGGGTATAGGGTAGCCAGCTTATTTTCTCCGCGGGAAGTAGCTAGCAGCTGCACTCCAGCTTGCTGGTGGAGCAGGGCTACCAGCTTTTGACCGAGCAGGCCGTTGGAGCCCGTGATAAGTAGTTTCATGCCGATAGGGAGTTGCTGCTATTGATACTGGTAGCCGTAGAGCGCCGTGATTTTCTTCTTTTTTAGCTTCTCTACCTTCACCGTCATCTTGATATCGGTTACGGGCCGGTTGCGCTCGGCTACAGGCTGCTGGGCTATTTTATCTACCACTTCTAGGCCACTAATCACCTGCCCATACACCGTGTAGGCCCCGTTTAGATGGGGGGTGCCGTTGTGATTCTGCACAATATAGAATTGGGAGGCGCTACTGGCACGTTGCGGATTGATCATGTCGCCGGTGCGGGCCGCTGCTACAGCGCCGTACTTGTGCGTAAACTCTGGCCGAATTTCGGCAGGAATGCGCTTCTCATCCGGTAAGCCTGCTCCATCATTTGCAGGGTCTGCATCTTTGGAATTTGGGTCACCGCCTTGAATCATGAAGTTGGGAATGACCCGGTGAAACGTGGTGCCGTTGTAGAACCCGCTCTGAGCCAGTTTCAGGAAATTTGCCTTATGCAGGGGCGTTTGGTCGAATAAAATCAACCGAATATCTCCCTGAGAGGTGCTAATGGTGATAAGCTGATCTTTCTTGGATTTGCGGGGCCATATGGCGGCCTCCAGGTCGGACGAAAATAGCAGGACAACCCACACCAGCAGGGCAATGCGAGAGAGTAGCTTCATGTAAAAAATTGTTTGAAAAAGAGCGGAGGCTCCAAGTTACGCGCTTTTGGCAGCCAAGAGTACGTATTCTGCCCGCAACAGAGCATATTGATCTAGATCATATAGTTGCCCATCGGCGCCTCGGTAATCTTGGCGGAAGCAGCCTTCGTGGCGGAAAGACATGCGCTGAATCAGCTGGGCGCTAGCTCATTTTCCGGACGCAACTGACAGTAGATGCGCGCTAGGCCAAGCTGCTGGATAGCCCAAGCCACAACTGCCTGCAATGCTTCCTGCATAAGCCCTTGTCCTTCTCCCTCCGCACTAAGCAGGTCGGCCAGTTCCGCTTTAGGGGGGCCCAGCCAAGATTTCGCAAGCTCACGAGGCCGAACAGCTCCTCGGTTTTAAGGTGCCACTAGCTTAGCTGATAGCCTCGGTGCTGCTGCCACTCACGCTGACGCTCCCGGATGTAGGAAGGGTTGCTACAACTTCTGAGGCGAAGACCGGAAATTTCTTCCACATTTTCCAGCCATTTCCCAAGGGCCGCGTATGTGGGCCAAGCTCCTCTTTATTTTCCTCACTTTCCTGCATGAACGACACGACTACCCCGGCACCTCATTGGTTTCCGAAACTGCTGCTAGCTATTTACCTAATAGAGTTTATAGTGCTGGGCATTAACCCAGCGGAGCGCAGCACCTGGTGGGCCGAGAATATTCCCATCTTCCTGATTGTGGTAGCTCTAGTAGTGCTGTACCTGCGCGGAGTGCGTTTCTCTAACCTGGCCTACGCCCTCATGAGCGTGCTATTATTCATGCACACCATTGGGGGGTATTACACCTTCGAGAAAGTACCCTTCGACTGGTTTAACAACCTGTTCGGCTTCAAGCGCAACATGTACGACCGAGTTGCCCACTTTACCGTGGGCTTTTATGCCTACCCTATCATCGAGCTTACTGACCGCAACGGCACTATCCGCAACCGCTTTATTAGCTACTTATTTCCACTCTGCGTGATTGGCACCGTGGCCATGACCTACGAGCTGATTGAGTGGGTGTATGCCGTCACGGCCGGCGGAGAAGCCGGAGCCGCTTTCCTTGGCAGCCAAGGCGACATTTGGGATGCCCAGAAGGACATGCTAGCCGATACTAGCGGCGCCGTATTTGCCCTGGTATTATACGCCCTGTTTGGCCGCGGCCCACGGCGTGAAGTGGCCTAGCTCACTTTCAAAGCATATTTCTAGCAAGAGAGGCCTACGCAATTTGCTTGCGTAGGCCTCTCTTGTTAATGCGTATATTGGTTACTGCTACGCCACGTTCTCTGTGTTGCGTACCTGCCGGATGTCGTTGAGGATCTGCTGACCACCACGTGCTAGCACAGTTTCGGCAATTCGAATACCGAGTGCCTCTGCGTCGTCAGCCGGAGCAGTTTGCTTTACATCGATAAACTGCTGTCCATCAAGGCTGATGAGGCCGCCGTGCAAGTGCACGTGCCTCTCTGGTGTGAGCGTAGCCAGCGCAAACGACGGAATGCTGCAGCCGCCTTCCATGGTGCGCAGGAAAGCCCGCTCCGCTACCAGGGCCAGGTGCGTGTCGGGATGGTCAAGCACGCGTTGCAATTCTGCCTTCAGGCTAGGCTCTAAGTTGCGAGCCGATTCAATGGCCACGCTTCCCTGACCGGTAGCCGGAACATATTGGTTTTCGGGGAGGGTGTGCCGGATCAGACCGTCATATTCCATCCGGTGCACGCCGGCGTAGGCCAGTACCAGAGCGTGGTATTGACCTTCCTCCAGCTTACGCAGCCGGGTTTGCAGGTTGCCTCGGGCTTCAGCCGTGGTGGCATGCGGAAGAAAGCGCTTGAGCATGGCCTTGCGCCGAGTGCTGCTGGTGCCCAGTACAAGGTCGGGGCGCTGCAAGTCAAGGTCAGGATCAAAGCTCACGATGACATCGTTTACCCGCTCCCGCTCCATAAAGGCTAGTAGCTCCAAGTCGGCTGGAATGGTGCTCTGCACATCTTTGGCGCTGTGCACTGCAATATCAATGTGGCCGGTGCGGAGGCTTTCCTCTAGTTCTTCCGTGAACACGCCTTTTGCGCCAATCTTGTCCAATGACCGATCCAGTACCACGTCGCCGCGGGTGGTGATGATGACAATTTCAGTGGGCAAACCGGCCTGCTCCAGACGAGCAGCTACGTGGTTCGCTTGCCAGAGAGCCAGCTTGCTGCCGCGCGTCCCGATGCGGATGGGCTTTTTCACGAGAAGAATTCTGATTAAAAAATTAAAAATGTCGCCTTTCTTTAGACCACCATTGGGTAACAGTTGGTTGCGGCGGGCCAGTTCCGACAAGGCTATTTTACAGATGCCTTACGCTTGCGCAAGTGGCCTAGCAAAGATACTGGCCTCCTTTCTTTCCGGCCGACTATACCACATTTAGCACTTGCTATAGCTTTTTACCAAGCTATATTTTCGAGCTTCACAGCATTTCTAGGCCATTTTTAGCAGCTCCGCCACCCGGAGCGATGTATCCACGAAGACCATGCGAGGGTTGGCATTGCGCTCCACGTGGTAGTGCGCCTCGTTCAGTTCCTGGGCAATGGTATCCGCGTTGCGGGGCGTCACGAAGCGGCTGAAGCCTTGCACAAACTGCTGCTCACTGGTGGGGAGGTGGGGCACCAGCTTTGGATCGACGCCAAACAGCAGCACCTTGCGCAGCAGCGTGAGAGCATACTGCAGCAGCTCCTTTTGGTTTTCGCGGCCCAGCTTCTGAAAGTCGTCGGCGCTGGTAAGCATCTTGTCCACTTTCCCGCTAAAGCACAGGCGCATCCAGTCGGCGAAGAAGGTGAAGTAGTCGTTGTCGGCGGTAGCGGCATCTTTGGAGGCTAGCGCCGCCCCGGGGTTGCCCTCCACTAACTGGGCAATTTGCCGGGCCTTGGCCTCGGGCACGTGGTGCACCGCGTGCAGCCAGTTGGTAAGCTCCAGCTCAGAGAGCGGGCGTACTACTACCGGCTGCACGCGGCTAATAATGGTAGGCAGCAACTGCTCTGGGGCATTGCTCACCAGCAAAAACACCGTAGCAGGTGGCGGCTCTTCCAGCAGCTTCAGCACGGCATTGGAGGCCGAGGGGTGCATCAACTCCGGCAGCCAGATAACCACCAGCTTAAACCGCGCCTCAAACGCCTTCAGTGATACAAGCTTCAGCAGTTGCAGACTTTCCTCCTTGGAAATGCTGCCCTGCTTGTTATCAGCCCCGATGTGCTGCATCCAATCATTGAGCCCCTGGTACGGGTTAGCCAGCACAAACGTCCGCCAGTCGGCGGCGAACTTGCTGCTAATGGCATCTTTAGCCACCGCTTTGGTGGTCGTGACGGGCACAATGAAGTTGAGGTCGGGGTGAATCAGCTTGTCGATTTTCTGACAGCTGGAGCATTCCCCGCAAGAATCTTCGGCCTCGGCCGGGCGGTTTTCACAGTTCAGAAAAGCCGCGTAAGCCAGAGCCAATGCCAGCGCCGCCGAGCCCTCGGCCCCGCGAAACAGCTGGGCGTGCGCCACATGTTGCCGCTGCACCGATTGCACCAGCACCTGTTTGACGCTCTCTTGACCAGGTATTTCAGAAAAACGCATCAGGATATCTTACAGCTCAACTCCGGCCTGAGGGGCCACCGGCGCGGCGCGGTCCCACACCCGATCTTTGACGGTGGCCTCAAATACGTGGCTCATGATAGCTTGCTCGGCTTCATCGTAGGCCAAGTGCCGGCGCGCCATCACGCGCTCAGCTACTTCGGCTACTTTCGGGAGGCGGAATGTTTCGAAGCCGGCGGCTCCGCCCCAACTGAAGCTCGGAATGAAGGTGCGCGGGAAACCGGCCCCGAAAATGTTAGCGCCCACGCCTACCACCGTGCCGGTGTTGAACATGGTATTGATACCGCACTTACTGTGGTCGCCCATCATCAGGCCGCAGAACTGCTGCCCCGTATTTACGAAACGGCCAGCGGCATGGCTCCAGATTTTCACTGCAGCGTAGTTGTTCTTCAGGTTAGAGGTGTTGGTGTCGGCGCCCAGGTTGCACCACTCCCCTATCACGGAGTTGCCGAGGTACCCATCGTGGCCTTTGTTGCTGTAGCCGAGCAGAATGCTGTTGCCGACCTCGCCACCCACTTTGCTGAAGGGGCCTACGGTGTTATCGCCGCGCATTTTGGCGCCTGCGTTAATGTGGGAACCCTCGCACAATGCCAGCGGACCTTTGATGATGGCCCCCTCATGCACCTGGCTATTTTTGCCGAGGTAGATGGGGCCATCTTCTGCATTTAGGATGGCCGCTCTGATCTTCACCCCCTCCTCGATAAAGATATTTTCTGGAGCGTAGACGATGGTATGCGCATCACCCACGGGCTGCGATTGGCGACCTTTGGTGAGTAAATCGAAGTCGCGACGGATTTCGGCGCCGTTGCGCAGGAACAGGTGCCACACCTCCTTGATGGCCGTTACCGGCTCGGCCACGTCGCGGGTGCGCTGGAAACCGTCCTGAATCAATTCTGCCACTTGGGAGGCATCCGCCAAGTGCGCTGCCACCAGCATTTGCTCATCAAACAGAGCTTCACCCGGCTGCAGGTTTTGCACTTGCTGCACCAGTAAATCATCGGGGCATATGGCTCCGTTGATGACCAGCGCGGGCCCTTGGGTGTTGCCGGCCGGAAATTTGGCTTGCAAGTACGCCTCCGTGAGGTACCCTACCTGCTCGCTGTTTAACCGGTGCTGCCACTTCTCGGCAATAGTCAGGATGCCGCACCGCAGTGCCGCCACGGGCCGAGTGAAGGTGAAGGGCAATAAGCGCGGCCGAATCAGAGGGTCGTCGAAAAGAAGGATAGTCATGAGCGAAGAGGGATGTAAGCAGATGCTGCGCCGGCGAGAGGTGGCCTAGGCCACTCTTTGAGCCGCGAAGCTACGCAGCCAGCCAGGTACGGCGGGCAAAAATACGATTCGTGGGGCATCCCGCACGGATAAAAGAAAAGCTCCTTCCATTGCTGAAAGGAGCTTCTTTATAGGGCAAACGGCTACGAGCCAGTAGCGAACTACTTCTTCTGGTAGCGGTTGCGGAACTTCTCTACGCGGCCAGCGGTGTCGAGCAACACGTTTTTGCCGGTGTAGAAGGGGTGCGATTCGCTGCTAACTTCCACCTTGATGACGGGGTAAGTCTTGCCGTCTTCCATCGTGATGGTCTCGTTAGAGCTCATCGTCGAACGGGTAACGAATTTGAAGCCGCTAGAAGTGTCCTGGAACACAACTTCGCGATACTCGGGGTGGATGTCCTTTTTCATGGTTTAATACCGTTTGTACCTGAGTGCCTGCCGATTTTGCGGAAGGGACTGCAAAAGTACACGTTACGCCGGAATATCAAAAATGTGCGCCGACTTTTCCGTGCATGCAACCCTTAGCAGCCACCCCTGCTCTTGAAATTGCTTATGTTTGGGCCGCTACTCTATCTATATCTACCCGGCTCTACTTACCTGCTTTGCCTATGTCACGCCAACTTATTGCCTGTCTTGTGCTGCTCGGCAGTGGTGTTTTGCTAGCCTATGGCGCCTCCGTTACGTCCTTTCAAGCCACCTACGACGATACCAGCGTGGTGGTGGAATGGGAAGTAAATAGTGAAGGAGGCGTGCAGGAATACACCTTGTTTCGGAAAGCCAACAACGAGCCTAGTTTCAGCAAGCTCGTCAGCCTGGAGCCCAGCAATCAGCGCTCTTATCAGTACATCGACCAAAATAGCTATGGTGGTCTGAGCGGAGGGCCTTTCACTTACCGCCTCCAGGTTCGTACTGCCGCTGGCCCGCAGAGCTTCCACACTGTTTTAAACCAAACGCCCAGCGCCTTCCAGCGCTCTTGGGGCACAATCAAGTCGATGTTCCGCTAACGGTGACATGGTAAATGAGTGAATAAGTGAAATGGCCTAGGCAGCGCTAGCAGTGCCTTTATTACCCTAAACTTTCTACTCATTACGTAGTACTCAGTACACACTACTTGTCACTCCACTCATCCCCTACTGTATGCGTCTTTGCTTTGCTTCTAACAATGCCCACAAGCTGGACGAAATCCGGCCGCTGCTGCCG
This sequence comes from Hymenobacter wooponensis, assembly GCF_004745865.1. Taxonomy (GTDB): domain Bacteria; phylum Bacteroidota; class Bacteroidia; order Cytophagales; family Hymenobacteraceae; genus Hymenobacter; species Hymenobacter wooponensis. The sequence continues at coordinate 99,242 of NZ_SRKZ01000002.1, forward strand.
GCTTCGGTAGAGTTGGTTAGTCTGGCTGCCATTGGCTGTGAGGAGGAGCTTCCCGAAACTCAGGATACCCTAGAAGGCAACGCGCGCCAGAAGGCGCAGTATGTATGGGACCATTACGGAGTAGCTTGCTTCGCCGACGATACTGGCCTAGAAGTGACAGCGCTTAACGGAGAGCCGGGTGTGTACTCGGCCCGATACGCGGGGCCGCAACGTTCTGCAACCGATAATGTGCAGAAACTACTCCAGGAACTCCGTGGCCGCTCCGACCGCTCAGCTCGCTTCCGCACCGTGGTGGCCCTAGTACTCCCCAATGGTCAAGTGCATGATTTTGCCGGTGCCGTGGAGGGCACTATTATCAGTGAAGTCCGTGGAGGCGAGGGCTTTGGTTACGACCCGGTGTTTTCGCCTATTGAAAGCAACGGACGCACATTTGCCGAGATGAGCCTCCCTGAAAAGAACGCCATTAGCCACCGTAGCCGCGCCGTAGCCAAGCTGGTGTACTTCCTAAACCAGCACCTGAAATAGAGTTTTACGGGGCTCTCTTGCCTGATTTGTCTTCTACTCAGCGGCAAACTTCTTACTTTTGCAGGGTTGGCCCCGCCGGTACGGGCCTATTCCCACCCCCAATGCAACACCCTTTCATCGTCGGTATCACGGGCGGTAGCGCCTCCGGAAAGACAACTTTTTTGCGCCGGCTGCTGGCTTCGTTTCCCGAAGAAGAAATCTGCCTGATTTCACAGGACAACTACTATCACCCCCGTGAAAGCCAGCTGGTAGATGCTCAGGGCGTCACGAACTTTGACCTACCCAGCAGCATCGATTCGGCCGCCTATGCTGCTGACGTTTTGCGCATCAGCCAAGGTCTGGAAGTACGTCGGCAAGAGTATACGTTTAATAACCCCAACGTAGTACCCGCCGAGCTGGTGTTTCGGCCTGCCCCAATTGTAGTAGTGGAAGGCATCTTCGTATTCTACTTCGAAGAGGTAGCCAAGCTGCTCGACCTGAAGGTGTACATCGATGCCCGGGAGCACGTGAAGCTGCAGCGCCGCATCGTTCGGGACCGGGATGAGCGTGGCTATGACCTGGAAGACGTACTCTACCGCTACACCAACCACGTGGCGCCTACTTACGAGAAGTACATCAAGCCCTTCAAACACGACGCCGACATTATCATTCCAAACAATCGGCACTTCGACCGGGGCTTGGACGTGTTAGTAGGCTACTTGAAAGGTAAAATCCATACTAGCGCTTCGTAAGTACTGGCCTAGCAAAAGCATAAAAGCCCCGCTACCTCACTTGGCAGCGGGGCTTTTTCATGCCAATCAGCCCCTAAAAAACCCACAGCGGCTGCTTAGGCTGAATAGCTTTCTGCTTCTCCAAATACTGCGCCGCGGCGGGCAGCTTAGCCCGGTCATGCACGTTCACGAGAATTAGCGGTCCGGCTTTGTCGGTTAGGCTAAGCACAAAGTCTTGCTCAGACCGCAGGCGCTGTTTACTCAAGCTAGGCCAGTTCTGCTGCAGATAGCGCAAGGTAGCGGCGTGCTGTTGCGTGATGATGACGACTGGCAGATAGGCTCCTTCCTTAGCAGTGCTTAGGGTTTTGTCTTTGTTTAGAATAGGAGTAGATGTGAGCGTATAAGTGCTTCTAAATGCGTCGCGGAAGGGCAGCAATGCCGGGGCGGCCGGGTCGGTATCAGTCCAGTACAGCACTTTCCGAAAGAGGTTTACGTACTCAGTGGCGGCCTGCGGGAAGGTGGTATTGAAGGTGGCAACCGCTTGTCGCACGAAGGTGCTATCAATGGTGCGGCCACTTTCGATGTAGCTCTCCACTTGCGGATAGAGCGCCTTAGCATATCGGTTGATGTAGTCGTCGTTGTACCACTCGCCGGCTTCGGGCTGACCGGCTTGTTGCTTGTAAATCCATTCGCCGGCCGCCGTGGCTAGGCCTTCCTCCATTAGAGAATAGGCATAGCGCCAAGCAGGTGAGCCGCTATTCTGATACCAGCGCTCCACTTGCTGCTGCAACTCCTGCCGTTGCTGAATGGAAAGCGAATGACTCATTTCATGAAACATGATGGTGCTCCCCGATACAAAGTCGGTGGAGGCGGGGTGGCAGTCGAGCAGTACGATATTGCTGGCCACCGTGGCAGAGTTGGTAAACGTGGTGGCAGGCCCAGGCAGCGGGCTCAGCATAATGCGGTACGGCACCTCATCGGGCCAGCTGCTGCCATAGAAAGTGCGCAGTCGGGTGAAGTGCTTGAGCAGTTGCTTCTGGTCTAGGAAGGCTTGGTAGGCCTGTCGCTCCTGCGTGAGTTGGGCTTGGTAGGGTCGCCAGAGCAATTCCTCGAAGGCGGGGCTCAAGGCCTGATACACCTGGCCTAGCTCCACGAGAGTTTGGTTGGGCATGAGGCCAACGGCCCGCTGCTGCAGATCAGAGAGGTCTTTGGCATCAGCGGCGCACTTGAGGAAGAGGTTCCAGCTGCTGCCCGACGAGCCGAGGCGGTCGGCGGGGTAGTCAGGCCACTCGAAGTCTACTTCGCGGGGCAGCTGCTGGTAGCGCCGGATGGCCGCCTGCGCGGCGGGCGTGTTGAAGGTACTTTGCTCAAATTGCTGCCGCGTGCCCCGGTAGCCTTTGCCGCCGGCCACCACATCAACAAACCGCACCAGACTGAACGTGCGGTTGAGCTCCACGGTAGCCTGAATACCAGCCGACTGGCCTAGGCACGCTATCTGCACCAGCATCAACAGGATACCTATCCAAACACCTTTCATACAAGCCATAATAATAGTACCAGGTAGCAAAATGCCTAAAAAATGACTGTCTTAGAGCACTCTATGGCAGGATACTTTGCGCCGCGCTGCTCAAAAAGGTATATTTGTAATTCCTACCCTTGAAGACTTTGCGTTTCCTATCCGCCTTTTTACCTCGCTTGCGTTTCGCGCTGCTCACGGCCACTGTGCTGTTTGTGCTGTCGCTGAATCACCAAGCTGTGGCTACGCTCCGGGTACTGCCGGCGGGTAAAGCCACCCGGGTAGATGCCGGCCCCCGGGCCGCGGTGGTAAAGCAGCGTGTAACGTTAGAAGCCACCTCGCCGCTGGTCTTTTTGCTGGCGCCGGCGGCTGATGCTTGGCTCCCCCTGCCCACACCGCAGGTAAGCTTATACCGGTTGCAGGCTCGTTTAGTGGAGCTGCAGCCCCGCCCCAGCGCCGTACCGGATTTATTCCGTAGCCGGCTGCTCGTTGCCGCCCTGTCGCCGCACGCGCCCTAGCGGAGTCAGTCTGCTGAAGAGCACATACCCAGTTACGCTTTCCCGTTGCTGATGCGGCAGGGAATACTGGCCTACAGCGGTATCCCATTGGCTTTTCTGCAGCTTTGCCGCGCCGCACCAGCCTTTCCCGGATTCAGAATACCTACTTTTTAACTAATGCGAAATAAAGGACTCGTCATTACGCTGACGCTTATTGTGTCGGCGTTGTGCATCTACTTCCTGACGCTCACCTTCGTGTCACGAGGGGTGCAGCGCGACGCGGTGAACTACGCCAGCCGCGGGGGCAAACTCGTGGAAGGCAAGCGCCAGCACTACCTCGACTCAGTGTGGCGCGCGCCCGTATTCGGGCCGCTTACTTATAAGGATGTGCGCACCTCGGAGCTGGGCCTTGGCCTTGACCTGAACGGTGGTATGCACGTAACACTGGAAGTATCGCCAGTGGAGATTGTGCGGGCTATGTCGGCTAACTCGAAAGATCCGGCCTTCAATAAAGCTATTGCTCAGGCCCAGGAGCTGCAGAAGGCTAGCCCTTCTACGCCCTTCACCACCCTGTTTGCGCAGACCTACCGCGATGCCGCGCCAAACGGCAAGCTGGCTTCTATCTTCGCCAACACGCTCAACAAGAGCCGTAACATCGACATCAACTCTTCGGATGCGAAGGTGCTGAGCGCCATCAACAAGGAAATTGAGGAAGCCATTGACCGCTCCTTCAACATCCTGCGTTCCCGCATCGACAAGTTTGGCACCAGCCAGCCTAACATTCAGCGCGTAAAGGGCACTGGCCGTATTCAGGTAGAATTGCCTGGTGTAGATAACCCTGACCGCGTACGTAAGCTGTTGCAGGGCCAGGCCAAGCTGGAGTTCTGGGAAGTATGGCGCACCGATGAGTTCGCGCCTTACCTGAACCAGCTCAATGATGTGCTGAGCGCAAAAGAAGCTACTGCTGCTCCGGTAGCTGCTACTACCACGGCTACTACCGACACGGCCAAGGCTGCTGCCGGCGACTCTACTTCCCTGGCTAGCCAGCTGGCTAAGAAAGGAACGGCTACGGCTAAAACCGACTCGGCTGCTCCCAAGAAAAATGTACTAGCCAGCCTGTTTACCATGCCCGGCACGCTGGGTTCTAACGTGCGCGATACCGCCCGCGTGAATGCCGTTCTGCGCAGCCCCGACACCCGTGCCGTACTGCCTTCCAACCTGACTTTCCTGTGGGGCGTGAAGCCTGACGTAATTGATGGCCAGGAATACCTGCAGCTCTACGCCATCCGCAAGTCGCGGGAGGCTGAGGCTCCTATTGGTGGTGAAGTTATCAGCGAAGCTCGTGGCGACTTTGACCAGCTCAGCGGCCGCGCCGAGGTATCGATGCAGATGACGCCCAGCGGTGCCCGCAAGTGGCAGAAGCTGACGGCAGCCAACATTGGCCGTCAGGTAGCCATCGTGCTCGACGACAACGTGTACTCTGCTCCCGTAGTACAGGCTGAAATTGCCGGCGGTAACTCCAGCATTTCGGGCAACTTCACCATTGAGGAAGCGCAAGATTTGGCTAACATTCTGAAGGCTGGTAAGCTGCCTGCTCCTACCCGCATTGTGGAAGAAGCTGTAGTTGGCCCATCGCTGGGTCAGGAAGCCACCAACCAGGGCCTATACTCTTCGCTGGCTGGCCTCGTGATTATCATGATCTTCATGGCCGTGTATTACGGCCGGGCTGGTATGGTAGCCGACGCTGCCCTACTCTTCAACATGTTCCTGATCCTGGGTGTGTTGGCGCAGTTCTCCTTCGCCCTCACCCTGCCTGGTATTGCTGGTCTGGTACTGGTAATTGGCACCTCCGTGGATGCCAACGTACTGATTTTCGAACGTATTCGGGAAGAGCTAGACCACGGCCTGCAGACGCAGGATGCTATCAGCAAAGGCTACAGCCGTGCTTTCTCGGCTATTTTTGACTCCAACGTTACCACGCTGATCATTGCTCTGATTCTGGGCTTCTTCGGTACGGGTCCGGTGCAGAACTTCGCTATTACGCTGGGTATTGGTGTATTCACCTCTTTCCTGTCGGCAGTGTACGTGTCGCGCCTTATCATTGAGCGTCTCACCAAGGGCAAAGCAACTACCTCCCTCACGTTCGACACGGCTATTTCGCGTCACCTGTTCAAAGGCACCAACTTCGACATCGTAGGCAAGCGCAAGTACGCTTACATTGCTTCGACGGTGGTTATCGTGCTGGGCTTCGCCCTGATGGCAATGCAAGGCGGGCCAAACCTGGGCGTTGACTTCCGTGGTGGCCGCGAGTACATCGTGGACTTCAACAAAGCTGTTCCGGCTTCCGACGTGCGTGACCTGCTCACCAGCGACTACTTCGGTGGTGCTGGTACGGAGGTAAAAACGTTCGGCAGCACTAGCCGCCTGCGTATCACAACGGGCTATTTAGCCGCTGACGAAAGCACCGACGCCGACAAGAAAGTGCGTACTGCGCTTGAGACTGGCCTAGCCAAGAAATACGCGGCGGATGCTCCTACTATCAAGAGCTCTTCGAAAGTAGGCGCTACCATCGCCGACGATATCAAGAAAACTTCGGTAGTGAGCCTGGGCTTAACCCTGCTGGCCATCTTCGTGTACGTACTGTTCCGCTTTGAGAAATGGCAGTACTCTATGGCTGCCGTAGTGGCCCTGTTCCACGATGCGCTACTGGTAATTGCCACCTTCCCCATTGCGCGGGCCCTAGGCCTGAACTACGAGATGGACCAGGTGTTTGTGGCGGCCGTGCTCACGGTAATTGGCTTCTCGATGAATGACACCGTCGTTATCTATGACCGGATACGAGAATACCTGCGCGAGAACAAGCACCTGACGTTTGCGCAGGTAGTAAACCCTGCTCTCAACAGCACGTTCTCCCGCACCATGATTACGTTCACCACGGTATTCCTAGTGGTAGGCGTGCTCTACGTATTCGGCGGTGAAACCCTGCGCTCATTCTCCTTCGCCATGCTGATCGGTATCGTCTACGGCACGTATTCGTCGCTGTTTATTGCCGCGCCGCTGATCCTGGACACCTACGGCCGCAAGGAGAAAGCCAACCTGAATACGGCTACCGACGCCGGTGCTCCTAAGCTCTCAACGGCCAATATGTAATGTACTGGAAGTGGCCTAGGCCACTCTCACTGAAGGTAAAAAAGCTCGGTCCGGAAGGATCGGGCTTTTTTTGTTAGCTTTTCTTCATACTCAGGCAACCTTTCGAAAGGGTGTTCCGAGTGGGTTAGTAGATAGACGCTCCGCTGCCGTGGTTACTCCCAACCCTGAACATGCGCTCCTTACCCAATTGCTTGCCGGATGCCGGCAGCAAGACCGGGCCAGCCAGCGGCAGCTGTACCTGCGCCATTATGCCTATGCCCTCAGTATTTGCCTGCGCTACCTCCACGACCAAGATGCCAGTCAGGAAGCCGTGAACGACGGATTCCTTAAAGTTTTTCAGGAGCTTCCACGCTTCGATGCGGAGCGTTTCCCCGACCTGGCTGGGTCGCTGCGGGGCTGGGTGCGGCGCATTATGGTGCGAACGGCCATTGACCATTTCCGGGCCCGCAACCGCCACGCTTTCCAGGTAGAACTGGAAGCTGTACCTGCCCCACCTGATTCCTCCGGCTCGCCGCTTGATACGCTTTCCTTTGAGGAGTTGCTGCGGCTCATCGGACACCTGCCCCCCGCCTACCGGACCGTGTTTAACCTCTTCGTGATTGATGGCTACTCGCACGAAGAAATAGCGGACCAGTTAGGCATCTCAGTTGGTGCTTCTAAATCGAACCTGTTTAAGGCTCGGGCCCAGCTCAAACTATTGCTTAAACACCAACAACACCATGCGTACGCCGGATATGTCAGATGAAGAGCTAGACCGGCTGTTCCAACGGGGAGCCGACGCCTTCCCCGACGAGACATCCCTCGGGGGCTGGCTGCGCTTAGAAACGCAGCTAGACGAGGTGGCGCGGCAGCATCAGCAACGGCGGCAACTATGGCAGCGCGTGACCGGCTTGTTTGTGGCTGAGATAGGAGTGGTGGCGTTATTCTTGGCGTTCTGGCTCAACCATTACCCAAGTGGCCTAGATAGTAGCACTCCAGTTGCTCACTCCGTGGGCACTAGGCCTACACCCAGCGTGGCCGGCGTCACCACCAAAGCAGCTACCAAACAGCATTCCGTTCAGGAACATACTACACTAGCTCAATCTTCCAGCTCACCATCATTTCTAGCCCATAGGCCACTAGTGACCGATGCCGCGCCGAGCTTGACCAGCTCGCCTGAGTTTAGTGGTGCTTTGCAGGAAACTCGGTCAGGACGGACTCTTCGGTTTTCACGCCCGAGGAGGTCGTTTGCGGGAGTTGCTAGTCTGGCAGCTGGTGGCTCCCGCACTTACCGCCCTGCTGTTGAGTCAGCTGCACTTCAAGCTGTCACTAGGGCAACTTCGGAAGCAGAGAACCAAGTGGCTTTTAATAGCACCCCACCAACAACTACGGCTGATAAAGAAACAGATCAGGCCGCAACGGGTATGGCGGCTATCAGTAGCCCGTCAGTTTCCGGAACTGATTCAGTGGCTAGTTCCTCTGCCGCTAACCCGGCAGCTCCTACTGCTTTCCCTACTGCCTCTGCTGATTCTCTGCTGCCAAAGCGGCGGCCTACTAAGCCAGAGTACCGCTTTTTAGTGGGCATAGTTGGTGGGCCGGAGCTCTCAGCTGTGCTTCCTAGCCCCAGCCCGCGCGCGGGTGGCACCGTAGGCCTGGTGGCCGAATACCGCCTTACCTCCCGGTTGCGAGTACGAACGGGCTTACTGCGGAGCGTAAAGCGCTACGGAGCTCGTGGCACCGATTATCGGCCCCCAGCGGGCTACTGGACCTGGCGGATTCCTGTGGACGAAGTAGATGCCAACTGCCGCATCTTGGAAATTCCGCTGGACATTCGGTATGAAATATTACCTCGCGCCGGCTACTCATTTTATGCTAGTGCGGGCCTCACGTCCTTGATTATGCGCAATGAGCGCTACACCTACCACTATGAGCTGAATGGCGATTACGTGGCCCGCACCTGGAGCTACCCTAACGGCGGCAAGCAGGCGCTACAGATGCTCCGGCTGGCAGCTGGCTATGAGCGGCACGTGGCACCGCGCTGGGTGGTGCAGGCTGAGCCTTTCCTAAACGTACCCCTGAACGGCGTCGGGTTCGGGCAAATGCGGCTTAGCAGCACCGGCCTGCTGTTCGGCCTCCGCTATGGCCTAGGCCATACTCGCACGGTAGCTCCGGCACCCTAGGCCACTTCCTTCCCCTTTTCTGAACGGGTTTTAGCCTCGCTGAAACCGCCCCCATTGGCTTCCATTTTTTGAAGTCCTGGCTTTGCTATGCCCTTTCTGAAGCCAGCCTTCGGAGTTGTTTTCCTTTCACTTAACCTACTCACAGCCATGCTCTACACCTTTTCTCTGAGGGCAGCCCACCAGGCTACTCGCCTCTGTTTCCTCCTTCTGATCGGCTGCCTGCCCCTGCTCAGCAGTTGCAGCGATTCAAAAGAACAGCAAACTGTTACGCCCGACCCGACAATCAAGGTAGCCTCTACTGCCAACCTGGGCACCTTTCTTACTGACAAGAACGGTAACACGCTGTACTACTTTACTCGCGATACTGATGGCAAAAACGTATGCACGGGTGGCTGCGCGGCCGTGTGGCCCATTTTCTATGAGGCCGATATTCAGGTGGGTGGCGACCTACAGGCCAGCGACTTTACCACTCAAATGACCGCCGACGGCAAGCCCCAGACCTTGTACAAAGGGTGGCCCCTCTACTATTACGCTCCTCTGGTGAACGGGCAGAACGTGCGCGAAGCCACTGGCCAAACCACTGGCGACGGTGTGGGCAACGTCTGGTACGTTGTTAGCCCGTCTTACTCAGTGATGGTAGCCACAAAAAGCATCCTCGATAAATCAACCAACCAGAGCGCTAACAGAAATTTTCTGATTGACTCGAAAGGCCGCACGCTTTACACTTTCCTCAAGGACGAGCGCAACCCAACTACCCTCGCTACCAACTGCACAGGCAATTGCGCTACCGTGTGGCCACCCTTCTATACCACGGGGCGCAACTTACCCTCCGCCTTAAAGGGTAGCGACTTCGGCACCATCACGCGCTCCACCACTACCAGCGGCCCTTATGGAGATGGTACTGTTACCAATCAGCAGCTCACCTATAAAGGGAAACCACTCTATTTCTACACCGCCGACAACCAAACTCGCGGACAGGTGGAAGGTAACGGCTTAGTAAGTGAAGGTGACAAATGGCAAGTAGCAACCCCATGAGCCAGCTACGTGCTTTAACAAGGCAGAAGGTGGCGGGGCGTATGCCCCTGACGCCCTATTCGCCGCGCCTTTGGTGGCCTAGCCTACTTCTAGTAGTAGGCCTGCTGCCGGCCTGCACCTACGACAACGCCGAAGACCTGCTGAGCAAAAACCCGCCAGCTCCGGCCTGCGACACTGTGGCCGTTACTTTTTCCGCGTCCGTCGCACCGCTGTTGCAGCAGCGGTGCGTGAGTTGCCACAACACTACCCTGCGCAGCGGCGATGTAAGCCTTTCCACCTACACCCAAGTGCAGCGTGTGGCTACCGATGGCCGCTTGGTAGGTGTGATTACTCATGCCCCCGGCTACCCCGCCATGCCAGTTGGGGGCACCAAGCTTTCTGACTGTGAAATAGCCCGCATCCGGTATTGGGTGCGGCAGGGTGCTCCTAATAACTAGCTAGCCTATGAACACGTCTTATTTTCGGCCGCTGCTGATAGGCTGGCTGCTCCTGGGTGCCCATTGGGTGCAGGCTCAGGATACCCGTTACCAAACGCGCACCGGCGTCATTTCTTTCTTCTCCTCTAGCCCACTAGAAGACATTGAAGCCCGAAGTCAACAAGCCTCGGCCGTGCTGGATCTGCAAACCAGCCAGCTAGCGTTCAGTATTCCTATTCGGTCGTTTGAGTTCAAGCGCAGCCTCATGCAGGAGCACTTCAATGAGAATTACTTAGAGTCGGAGCGCTATCCCAAGGCCACCTTTACCGGTCGGCTGCTGGAGGTGAACCTGCCCGAGCTGCGGGAAACCTCCAAGGTACAGACGGTGACAGCAGAGGGCGACCTGACCATTCACGGGGTAACAAGCCGCGTGCGCGTGCCGGGCACCGTGCAACTGCAAAACGGACAGTTACTGGTGCAGGCCACCTTCAATGTAGCCCCCGCCGACTATAAAATTGAGATTCCGGCCCTTGTGCGCGACCACATTGCCAAGAGCGTGCAGGTGAAAGTGCGCCTCACCGCCGACCCAATCCAGACTATGGCTTCGCGCCCCTGAACTCAATGGCTATGATTTTACTGACTCCTTTCCGCTGCTTAGGCTTGCTAGGCCTGCTGTGCTACGCGCATAGTGGCCTAGCACAAGACAACCTGCTTCAAGGCCTAGAGCGCCAAACCGCCGACAGCACCAAACGAGAACCAGTAGCGGCCACCTTCAAAGGTACCCGCGTAATTAATGGGCACTCCGTAGAAACACCAGGCGGCGGCACGCTAATCTTTCTGATTTCGCACCGCTTTGGCACCCTCAATAGTGGCGCGTACAACTTTTTTGGCCTCGACCAAGCTACCATTCGGCTGGGGCTGGAGTATGGCATTACCGACCGGCTGGCGGTGGGCATTGGGCGCAGCTCCCTGGAAAAAACGTTTGACGGCTTTGTGAAATACCGCGCCCTGCGCCAAAGCACTGGCCTAGGCGCCGCCCCGGTGAGCGTAACGTTACTGGGCGCTACGGCTCTCACCAGCCTACGTTACACCAATGAGGGCTTCGACCATACCTTGCCACGCCGACTTACTTATACCTGGCAGGCACTGGTAGCGCGCAAGTTTACACCTGGCCTCTCAGTGCAGGTAAGCCCCACGGTAGTCCACCGAAATTTGGTTGATACTGAGTCGGATGAGAATGACGTGTACGCAGTTGGTTTTGCGGGTCGCCAGAAGCTTACCAAACGGTTGGCGCTTACCCTGGAGTACTTCTACCGCTTGCCCAATTCCCGGACTACTGGCCTACGCGATGCCCTGGCCGCTGGCATTGATATTGAAACGGGCGGCCACGTATTTCAGCTCCACGTTACGAACTCCCGCGGCATGATTGAGCCCTTCTTTGTGCCCCGCACCAGCGGTGACTTCTTTAAGGGCGACATCTACTTTGGTTTCAACGTGGCTCGCAATTTCACCCTTAAATCTCGGCTCTAGGCCACCTACCGCCTCACTCCGGAAAAGCAAAAAGCCCCGGCCGCAATGGCCGGGGCTTTTAGTTGGGCTGCGATGTGGCAGCTGATGCTTAGAAGGAGGCAGTTACGCCTTCGGCTACTACTTCTTTTACTTCGGGTACCATGCGCTTGAGCAGGTTCTCGATGCCTGATTTCAGCGTAACGGTAGCAGAGGGGCAGCCAGAGCACGAACCCTGCAGGTTCACGGTCACGATGCCATCTTGGTAGCTCTTGAAGGTGATGTTGCCACCATCCTGCTCCACGGCGGGGCGCACGTAGTTTTCAAGCAGGTCAATGATTTTCTGGCTGGTCTGCTGATCAACTTCTGAAGAGTTGCCAGTAGCGGCGGCCTGCTGTGCAGCTTGCTGCTCGGCGGCGGGGTCAACGGTGAAGATGGGGCCACCCGCCTCTACGTACGACTTCAGGAAGGTGCGCAGCTCGGGGATGAGCTGGGCCCACTGGTGGTCAGTGCCTTTGGTTACGGTAACGAAATTCTGAGCAATGAATACGCGGTTCACGTAATCAAACTGAAACAGCTCCTGGGCCAACGGCGAGTTGGCGGCAGCTTCCGCGTTAGGATAGTCTACGCTCACCCCGTCCGTCAGGAGCTGGGTGTTGAGCACAAACTTCATGGATTCGGGGTTGGGGCTGGCTTCGGCGTAAATAGAAACCGGAGCAGCGGGGGCAGTGAGTTGTTCAGCCATGTTTGAAAGACTTGGAGACAAGCGGGAGAAAAGTAGTCGGCAGGAGTGCCGGACTGGTAGGTACAACCGCGCAAGGCGGCAGAAGTTACAAAAGTACGCAAGTATGCGCAGCTACGGGTTGTTGCCGGAAAGATAAGCAGGCACCAGCCGCACGGCAATTTGCGAGATATAGAATCTAGACTATAACTAACTGCAGGAGAAATCAGTTTCCGCCTTCACCCTCTCTAGCAGCCGCCCCCTGTTCCTTGTGCTTTCCCTAGCTGACACCGCTAAGCGGCTTCAGCTTATTTAGCTTTGGTGGGTGCCTTACTTAGCCCATACGTACATATATAGCACGAAGGCAAACTTGGAGTATGGGCGGGTACGTAAGATGGACAAACACTTGGCTCTATGCTCCGTCGACTTACTGCTGTCCTATTTCGCCCCGTAGATATTGCCTGGCTGGTGGTGTTTCGCATTGGGGCCGGCAGCTTGTTAGCGCTGGAAATGGCGGGGAGTCTGGCCATGGGCTACTATCGCGAGTACACGCAGCCGCGGTTCAACTTCTCCTACCTCTGGTTCGACTGGCTGCCCCACTGGCCCCCGGCCATAGGCCTGGGCCTGCATTTCGGAGCCGTAGCGGCGGGGGTAGCCGTGGCAGCAGGCTGGCGCTACCGGCTTAGCGCCTTTCTCCTCACAAGTTGCTACACATTGCTATTTCTGGCGGAGCAAACGCGTTACATCAACCACCTCTACCTCTATTGCCTGATAGCCGCCTGGCTCTGGGTGCTGCCCGGCCACCGTGCCTATTCAGCCGATGTGCGCGCCGGCCGCGTAGCACCCACGGCCACCGTTCCGGCCTGGATGCGCTACGTACTCATGTTTCAGCTGAGTGTGGTGTATTTCTACGCGGGTCTTGCCAAGCTCAACCCCGACTGGCTGCTGGCGCGTCCTCTAATGGTCTGGATGGCTCCCAAAGCGTCCTATCCGCTGTTAGGGCCCGTGCTAGGCCACTGGCTTACCCCTTGGGTGATGAGCTACGCTGGGTTGGCCTTTGATCTGCTGGCGGCGCCCCTGCTGCTTTGGTCGCGCACCCGCCGCTGGATGTTTGCAGTAGCCCTTACCTTCCACCTCTCCAACGTCATCATCTTTGGGCTAGGCACCTTTCCGTGGTTTTCACTGATGATGACGGCCTGCGTGTACTTCCCCCCCGACTGGCCTAGGCGCCTGCGCGGACTGCGCCGCTGGCTGGCTCCGCGCTTACCCGCCGTTTCAGTACGCCTCCATAACGGGCGGCCAGTCTTCCCTCGCCACACCACATTGCTGCTGACAGGACTAGGCCTGTATGTGGCGGTTCAGTTGGTGGTCCCACTTCGGGCTTTTCTGTACCCAGGTGATGTGCACTGGACCGAGGAGGGCCACCACTTCTCCTGGCACATGATGCTGCGCAGCAAGTCGGGCCACATTAGCTTCCGGGTAGTACTTCCCGATGGACGCACGGAAGTAGTAGCGCCCAGCACTTACCTCACGCCACGCCAGTGCAACAAGCTGGCCGCCCAACCCGATTTAGTACTGCAGTTTGCCCACTTCCTGGCCGAGGACTATCGCCGCCGTGGCCTAGGCCAGGTGCACGTGTACGCCGACTCCTACCTGCAGCTGAACCGTCGCCCGCCGCGCCCCTTGGTTGCCCCTACCCTTGATCTGGCCGCGCAGCCGCGCACCTGGTCTCCTTCCCCCTGGATAGCCCCAGCACCGCCGGTGACGGAATGAGTGGAGGGGTTGAATGCTGCCACCGCGAAAAGACCAGTATTCTGGGCAGCAAGCACTAATACTCCCTTCGAAACCAGCAGTAGAACGTATAGAAAAGCCCTTACTTCTAAAGTGGAAGTAAGGGCTTTGACATAAACTAGAGGGTTACGAACAGACCAGCCTAAGTTGCTTAGTGCAAGGCGGCATAAGAACAGGCCTAGGCCACGCTCAGTTAGTACTTTACATTACGCCTTGTTGCTGCGGGCGCGCAGGAGCATGTCGGCTAGCACTAGGTTGGTCATGGCATCTACGATGGGCACCGCACGAGGCAGTACGCAGGGGTCGTGGCGGCCTTTGCCAGCGAGGGTAATTTCTTCGCCCTGGTCATTGACTGTTTTTTGGGGCTGCAGGATGGTAGCAACGGGCTTAAACGCCACCCGGAAATAGATATCCTGGCCATTGCTGATGCCCCCCTGAATACCGCCCGAATGATTAGTACGGGTGCGCACCTGGTCGGCTTCATCCCGATAGAACTCATCGTTGTGCTCCGAGCCGAAGAGTAGCACCCCACTAAAACCAGAGCCGTACTCAAACCCTTTCACAGCATTGATGCTGAGCATGGCGTGGCCTAGCTCAGCGTGCAGCCGGTCGAAAACGGGCTCACCGAGGCCTACAGGCACGCCCTTGGCTACACCCGTTACTACGCCGCCCACGGTATCGTGCCGGTCGCGGGTTTGGCGAATGAGTTCGGCCATGCGCTCGGCAGTTTCGGGGTGTGGGCAGCGCACAGGGTTGGAGTCAATCAGCCCCAGGTCTAGCGCCTCATAGCCCACTGGCACTTGCACCGCTCCTACCTGCGACACATAGCTGCTCACCTGAATACCATACTGCTCCAGCAACTTCTGGGCAATAGCTCCGGCAGCTACGCGCGCCGCAGTTTCGCGAGCCGAACTGCGCCCGCCCCCTCGGTAGTCGCGGCGGCCGTATTTCTGGTCATAGGTGAAATCGGCATGGGAGGGCCGGTAAGCGTGCTCAATGTGGGAGTAGTCGTGGCTGGCTTGGTCTTGGTTGCGGATAAACAGCCCAATGGGCGTACCCGTGGTAAACCCCTGAAACAAGCCCGACAGCACTTCTACCTGGTCGGCTTCCTTCCGCGGCGTGGTTAAGTCGCTCTGCCCAGGCCTACGCCGATCCAGAGCGGCCTGAATATCTGCCACTTCTACCGCCAAGCCGGCTGGGCAGCCGTCAATCACCACCCCAATTCCCGGACCATGTGACTCGCCAAAGGTGGTAATGCGAAACAGGGTGCCGAAAGTGTTCATACGGAAGCAGAATGGATGATGAAGTAAGAAAGAGCTTGGCAGCTGAATCAGCGAAACAAGTCAAGCTGGCTGTAAAGGTATGGCTGGTTCTGGCACAACCTTACTTCTACCGTCGCTCTCTCTCGGAAAGGCTCAGCTTTTAGCGCGCCACCAGCCCACGGCGGCACCCACCAGCAGCACTAGTAGCAGCACGTTGGCGTAGCGCCGAACATCCTGATACACCGTGATTTTCTGCGGAGTATTGTCAGCGTCGCGCAAGGCCTCCTGGTAGAAAGGATCAGTAGGGTCGGGCCGAAATTGGAGGTCTTCCCGCACCGGCCCCTGCACCAACGGGTGCAGTTCAGAGCGCAGTGTGTCGTAACGCACAGTGGTTGGGTTGAACACGACCAGCGAGAAAAGACTATCGAAAGGCAACGCACCTGGCCTACGCGCTACCAAGCGGTATCGGAAGCTTTTGCGCCCTCCTACTCGGCCACCTTGCCGGGTAGTACTCTGTTCCACATCGGGGCCGTACACTTCTAGGCCAGGGCGCGGGGCCAGTGGCAGCATATTAAGCGCCGATAGGTTGCCCTCCCCTTCCACCACGAACGAATACGTGAATGTTTGCCCCGTGCGAAAGGAAGTCCGGCTGATGGCTTCGCGGAGGCGGTAGTCGCCCACGGGCACTTCATCACGCAGTGGATGCGGCGGCAAGGGCAGTAC
Source organism: Hymenobacter wooponensis (assembly GCF_004745865.1). Taxonomy (GTDB): domain Bacteria; phylum Bacteroidota; class Bacteroidia; order Cytophagales; family Hymenobacteraceae; genus Hymenobacter; species Hymenobacter wooponensis. The sequence continues at coordinate 115,253 of NZ_SRKZ01000002.1, forward strand.
CGTAATATTAACGGGAGCCGTGAAGTACGTTTTATAGCCCTCCATGCGATTGTCAAGTCCTGGCTCGGGCTTCTTGGCCACTCGGTACTTCACCATGCGCAGCGGCACTACGGGAAAGCTCAGTGGCTGGGCATTCAGGGGGTAAAGCTGGGCTTCGTACAACCGGTAGCGCAGAAAAGGCTTGCCTCCCACTTGCACGGTTTCGGGCACAATCTCCTGTTCATCAAACGTCTCTTCCCACACGGTCCGCTGCCGCAGCAGCCGGATGATGTTTTGCAGCTGGCCCGCAAAGTTGTAGAAGTCAAGTACGCCTTGGTCTTGGGGCGTTAGATAAAAGTACAAGCCAATGTGGACGCCTTCGCCCACATACGCACGGGTTTTGTCTGGTAGCAGAGCCAGAAAGGCTTGGTCCTTGGGCTCCACAAAATCTTGCGGCTTGGGCTTGCCAAACAACTGGTCTAGTAGGCCTATGGCCGGTGGAGCGGCACCGCCCGGCGGCGTGGGCGGCGCCGTGGCCTGGGGCCCTACCTTAAGCTTAGTCCCCGCTGAGCGCACGGTTAGCCCATTGATGGTCATGGTGAAGGGCTTGACTTCAAATTCTCCTTCCTCAAAGGCAGCATAGCGCTGAGTGATGGTTAGCTCCGTCGAGCGCGCACCATTCACAATGCGGGTAGTAGTGGTGCTAGACTTGCCACTTTTCTTGAACCCTTCTATTTCGGGGAAAGCAGAATAGCGTTCTAGGGGTGCTCCGCGCAGCTGAAAGCTGATGGTGAAATACTCGCTAATGGTAAAAGCCGACGGCCCCAGCACGATTTCAGCTTCGGCACGTGGGGTTGTGGGCTGCGCAGCTATAGGCAGCGCCCCTAACAGCAACAGCAGAATGAGTACAGTAAGGCGAAAGAAAATCTGCATGAGCAGCACGCATTGAGATAGGGCCAAATCTACGTAAAACCTTGGCAGTGGCCACTTTTACTGCTGGGCTTACTAACACGCAGAAAAACGTTGTTACAAGATTTTGGCCTTCTGCAATCCGCTTTCTCCAGGCCCGCGTACCTCAACACAGAATCCCCTAAAGCACTTGCCTAAATCCAAAAAAAGCTACCCTGTGGTGGCCTGGATAAATATTGCCCTTACTTTTTTCTCACTCCAAACTTTCCCTTCCTATGTCTAACATCACCAAATCAGGTGGAGACGACGCGGAATTCGCCAAGCCGCTTTATACGCCAATCAAGCGCCGCTCCTTCTTCATGTATGCTGGTGCCACTGCTGGTGCTACCGCACTGTTGCTGTCTGGCTGCGACGACGATGATAACAACGACTCCATGACCCCCGGCACGGTTAGCTTAGGCTCCGGTGATGTAGGAGTGCTGAACTACGCGTATGCTCTAGAACAGTTAGAAGCGGCTTTCTATGCTCAGGTAAAAGCTACCCCAGCTGCCGATTTCTCGGCTGTTGAGAAAGACTACTTCTCTCAGGTTGCTGCTCACGAAGCTATTCACCGCGACTTCCTGAAGGCGGCCATCAACCGCGATGCTCCGGGCAAAATCATTCAGGACCTGACTCCCGTTTTCTCCTCTATTGATTTTACTAAGCGCGCGTCCGTATTGGCCACGGCTAAGACGTTTGAAGATCTTGGAGTAGCTGCTTACAATGGCGCTGGTAAGTACCTAAAAACCCCTGCGTACCTCGTAGTTGCTGGTAAAATTGTTTCGGTTGAGGCTCGCCACGCCGCCTACGTACGCGACCTTATTGCCAACGGAAGCTTCGCCGATGACTCTATCGTTGATGCTGCTACGGGTCTGGATAAAGCCATGGAGCCAGTAGATGTAATTAACGCTGCCCAGTCATTTATTCAACAAAAGATTGACGCTTCCAGCGTAGGCAAGTAATCTCTCCTCAGTTCAACGACACTTCACCATGAACATACTTCGCATTATTGAGCAACTGTCGGAGGTAGATGCCGACGTCCTGGGACGCTTCGACTCTCGCCGGGCAGTATTCAAAACCCTGGGCAACACCGCCAAATTAGGTGCGCTTGCCGCCGCTCCTGCTTTCGTTTCTTCTTTGTTCCAGAAAGCATATGGCCAGACCACCAGCACAGGCGTTATCGACGTCCTGAACTATGCCCTCACGCTGGAGCTTCTGGAAGAAGACTTCTACAAGAAGATGGTAGCTGCCGGTAAAGTACCAACTGGTGCTCCTCAAGGGGCGATTAACCTGATTCTGAAGCACGAATCAGCGCACGTAAAATTGCTGACTGATACTGTAACCGCGTTAAAAGGCACACCAAAAACTAATGTAAAGTTTAAGGCCTCTGCTTTTCCTGCTGATTACGCTACTCAGTTGGCCTATGCTCAAGCGCTAGAAGACACTGGCGTACGAGCTTATAAGGGTCAGGCAGGTAACCTAATTGGCGCTATGGCTGGCACTACTAGCTTGCTCCAGGTAGCTCTTCAGATTCACTCGGTAGAAGCCCGTCACGCGGCTCACATTCGCACCATGCGTATGCAGGCTCCGTGGATTCCAGCGGCTGACTCCAATTTGCCCGCACCGCTTGGCCCCGTATACACTGGTGCCACACGTGAGGACAATGTAATGCAAGCTGGCGTAGACGTAACCAAGCTTGGCAGTGGTTATTCCGCCTCAGACGCAGCCGCTGCATTTGACGAAGTGCTGACCATGGCGGAAGTAACAGATGCTTCACGGGCCGGTGGCCTGATTGAGTAACCTGTAAAGGATTTACTAGCTTATCTCAGCAAAAAGGCTGGCCTAATATTAGGCCAGCCTTTTTGCTGTTGTTCTTTGGGTTGTTTGGTTTCGAGACAACCTTTTAGGTTCTCCGCGGCTCTGCTGTTTAGTGCATCCCGGTTTATCGGAGTACATTTGTTATCAGGCGCCCGCTGCCGGATGCCTAAGATGAGCCCGCTGAGTAATTTACGCATGTCTGAGCCACTATTTTCTGATTCCTTTTTGGCACGTACGTTGCGTCGCCGCTCGTTTTTTCGTGTGGTTGGTGCCACCGTTGCCACCTCCACACTAGTGCTGGCGGGCTGCAACGATAACGATGACCCAGAGCCTACGTCTTCCACTCCAACCCTAACCTTGGGTAGCGCAGACAATGGGTTGCTGAACTATGCTTACCTCTTAGAGCAGATTGAGGCCGCCTTCTACCAGAAAGTAGTTGATGCCTTTCCATCTGACTTCACCGCCGACGATAAAGCAGCCTTTGTGGACCTACGCGACCATGAGGTAATTCACCGGGAATTTTTTCGGTATGCGCTAGGCACAAATGCCTTCGACTCGGCGGGAACCAGCCTCACCTTTGATTTCTCCTCTTTTACCCTCACTACCCGCGCTGGAGTATATGCGGCCGCGCGCACGCTGGAGGACACAGGCGTAGCTGCCTACAATGGCGCCGCGAAGCTTATTACAAACCCGACGACACTGGCCCTACTGGCTAAAATTGCCTCAGTAGAAGCTCGCCACGCGGCCTTTGTGCGTGATCAGGCTCAACCGGGGTCTTTCGCAGCATCCGATGTAATAACGCAAACCGGCACTACCGCTGGCCTCGATACTGCTAAAACGCCGCAGGAAGTGGTTGAGTTAATAGCCAAGTTCGTTCCGGCTACTATCACCGCTCCTATCACTACCTAAGCCACTCTTCCAGATGGATTTTCTGAAACTTCTGGCCCGCTTGGCCGAAACTGACACTCAAAGCCTAACAGTAACAGGCCCGCGTCGCACCGCCCTTCGCCGCCTCGCACAAGCAGGCACTGCCGTGTTGCCGGCTGTGCTCACGGCGCTGCCACAACCTGCCGCGGCCCGCGACAGCCGCACCGTGCAAGATGTGTTGAAGCTAGCGCTTGTTTTAGAGCAGCTTGAAAATGCGTTTTACACACAGGCGCTGCAGCAGCCCCTTACCTTTTTTGGTACCACGGAAAACCGAGCTGCTATCCAAACGATTCAGACCCATGAACAGCAGCATGTGGATCTGTTTACCCGTTTGCTCCTAAACTCCGGAGCTACTCTGGAGGCTGCCCCTCGCTTTGATTTTACGGGCAGCAAGAATGGCTCCCAAGCAGCGTTGTACCCCGACGTATTTAGCAACTTCGATACGTTTTTGCGAGTAGCGCAACTGCTGGAAGATACAGGCGTGCGGGCTTACAAAGGCCAAGTTGAATTCATTCAGTTTGATGACTTCTTGCTCGAGTCGGCAGTACGCACGCACTCAGTGGAGGCACGTCATGCTTCACACATTCGCACCATGCGGCGGCAGCGCGGTGCTACCGTTAAAAGCTGGGTCAGCTCCAGCGATGCCCCCATTACAACGGCTGGGTCAGTAGCGGCAAAAGCTTACGCAGGTGAAGAGAATTTTGCGCAATATTTAGCAGGCAATAACCTGGTGCCTTTCGTGGACAATTTGCCGATTAACGTTGCAAAGCCTCCCCTCTCTCAAGCGGCTATTTTGGCTAAAGTAGCTGAGGCCTTCGATGAGCCGTTGGAAGCCTTAACGGCCACCGAAGTAGCCAGCTTGTTTATCTACTAGCGAAGCTTCACCTATTCATAACAAGGCTAAAAAGCGCCTTAAAACAAAAAGGAACGGCATAACCGTTCCTTTTTTCATTTTTATTTTGACCAGATGGAACAACTAACAAGCGTTTGCTTGTATCCTTCGAACAATCTTTTGTATCTTTCTATAAACCTAGGTAAAAGTTCTTCTCAACAATAGCCTTTTTTTAAGGCTTGCGTATAGCAGGTCACATTACCTAACCGCTCTGTTCTAACCCGCTTTTGAAAACCCACTTCACCATGCTTGAGTACGCCAAAACCATCCTGCTCAAAGTGAGCTTCGACAAAATCTTGTTCGAAAAGGAATTGCGCAAAGCTCTACGAATGCTAGTTCCGGCCGAGCTGTCGGAGCTAAAATCCTGGTGCTACCAGCAGTTCTCTACGGTGTATCGCCGCATTCTGAACCGCGTGTTCGTACAGACCGCGTAGGGCTCTCGCAAAGCCCTACAACCTGAGTAGTCCCCGTCCGGCCCGCCCAGAGTTGCTATAGCAACTCTGGGCGGGCCGGACGGGGACTTTCGCTTTCAGAGAATTTGGCTAGGCCACTACTGCTCCGGTATGAAAGGTGTATCCTCACCCGTTACGAAGCGAATGTTGCGCGTAAGCCCAGCATAGCCCGTGCGCTTTACAGCCGACTGCTTAAATAGCTCCGAGAACAGTTCATGCGTGATTTCCCGCCAGTCGCCGGCGGTGAGGTCTTTTAGACCGGGGTGCGCATTGAACTGGGGCTCCTGATGAGGCTTCGAGAACCGGTTCCAGGGGCACACGTCTTGGCAGATATCACAGCCGAATACCCAATTACCAAACTTGCCTTCCACCTCCCTTGGGATTTGGTCTTTCAGCTCGATGGTGAAGTAGCTGATGCACTTGCTGCCATCTACCACGTAGGGCTCCGTAATGGCTCCGGTGGGGCAAGCATCCATACATTTGGTGCAGGTGCCGCAGTAGTCTTTAATGGGACCGTCGTAGGCCAGTTCTACGTCTACAATCAGCTCAGCAATGAAGAAGAACGAGCCCACGCCGGGCCGGATCAGGTTGCTGTTCTTACCCACCCAGCCTAGGCCACTCTTCTTAGCCCAGGCCTTGTCCAGCACCGGCGCCGAGTCAACAAAGCACCGCCCGCCCACTTCCCCAATCTCCGCCTGCATATCCTGCAGCAGAGTCTTGAGCTTGTCTTTGATGACGAAGTGGTAGTCGCGGCCGTAGGCGTATTTGCTGACCTTGAGCGTATCGTCGGGCTGCTGGGTTTCCTCGGGCGGGTAATAGTTGAGCAGCAGTGAAATCACCGATTTGGCTCCGTCTACCAGCAGGCGCGGGTCGAGGCGCTTATCAAAGTGGTTGGCCATGTAGGCCATCTGCCCATGCATTTGGCGGTTCAGCCAATTCTCGAGGCGCGGCGCTTCCTCCTCCAGAAAGTCAGCTTTGGAGATACCGCAGTACATAAAGCCCAGCTCTGCCGCGCGGCGCTTAATGAAGGCAGTATAGTGAGCAGTGGGGAGCATTGGGTACAAAGGTCGGCTAGAAATGCCAAAACACCCTTTGCTACAGAAGCGTTCTTGCCCACGTAGCTCTGAGCTACCTATTGAGTCTGCGAACTTATGCTAGTTAATCAACTGCCAGTGCCCCGCTTGGCTTCTGTTCTATGTTCATCACGGGTATAGTATTGCATAAGCTTTATACTGGCGCGCTTTATTCCTTTATCTTTTTAAAAATGCGAGGCATAGCTTCAGCATCAATTGCATCCATTTCTGTGAGTTTTAAAGACTTTACCATATTCAGGGTGCTTGTCTTGTACTTCAGGAAATGTGGCGTTTTTAAATGGGCTTCGTAGGCCGCTCTGCTTGCATATATCTCCAGAATACGTATCTGCGTTGGGTTTTCTTTCTGATACATTGGATAAATAGATATAACCCCAGGCTCTAACTTCATTGATTCTCGGGACTCTTCTTTTAAAATAGCCTTGTATTCTTCTAAACTAGTTGCATTAACTTCTATTTCAGCTATTCGAATCATCATGCTTTTCTTTTGCGCTAATGCACTGGTAAGTGAAAGAAGAAGTAACGCTACAGTCAGAGACAGTTTCATTCTACCGGGCTTTTGATTTTTTAATGCTATAGTGACCAAATAGCTACGCACCTACCTACGTATTATCTTGGCTACAGGCTGGTTCACGCATAGGCAAGCCCAAGGGCCAGCAAACCTAGGCCACCCAATATCACCCCCAGTATTACGTTGGCAAAGCCTACATCTTTTTTCTCGTAATCACCGCTTCTAGAGGAAAGCCTTAGACCTCTACCAGTGAACACGAGACCAGTTACCGCAAGCGGCAATAAGCTCAGGCAGAAAACACCTAAAAACAGCCCCTCCCCTATTCCTATTACTGCCAGAATCAGGAAAATGAAAGGCAAGGCGTAGCAGTATGTAGCTCGCTTGTACAGCTTTACTATTCTGGCGCGGCTGCTCTTTGCTACTTCAAGAGAAGCCATGCCTACTCCTCAATTGCCTCAATACCCAGTTGCTTTAGCCGCTCCAGGTGCTCCTTCATAGAGTTTAGTTGCTCTGGAGAGTGCCCCTGCCACTTTATAACCTCACCAATGACCCGCAGGGGGCTCCGCGTACGATATGACTTCGTTGGGTTGCCGGGGTACTTTTTGTCCGTCAAATTAGGGTCGTCTTCAATCGGGCCAGTAGGCTCTACCATGTAAATTCTGCCGGGCCCGTCGCCAAGGGCAAGCTCAGCGCCCCAAGTGGCAGCGTCCAGGGTGGCCATCAGATAGACATATGCCGCCTCTTTTCTCTTGCCGTAATTTGAGTTGAAGCCAGGCGTAATTAACTCTCCCGGCTTCAGGTCGGCTTTGGTACCGTGGTAAAATGCCTGGGAACCTTGGTCGGAGGCCGGCTCTAGCGACTTATCCTCATTGGTAGCTGTGTTCATTACTACTGAATTAGTTGTGGATTCTATTTCACTAACTACAAGCACTTGTTTCTACATTCTTACTAGTAAACCTATCCGGCTATTGCTATGCTGTTAATCAGTCTTATTTCCCTCAAAATAGGCTGGGTTAGCTTTATTTCTATGCTCCGAAAAAAATAGCTTCATCTGAAAAGCAAAAGAGCCAGACAGTAGCATAAATGCTACTGTCTGGCTCCCACTTTACCGGAAGTAATGATTAACTAAACAGCTCTCCCGTTGATTCATTCCCGCGCAGGTGCTGGGGCATGGGGCGGCCGAGGTGCTTGTAAGCGTTTTCCGTAGCCTCGCGGCCGCGGCTGGTGCGCTTAATGAAGCCTTCCTGAATCAGGAAGGGCTCGTACACTTCCTCAATGGTTTCGGCCTCATCGCCGCAAGCAGTGGCGATGGTAGACAGGCCTACGGGGCCACCCTTGAACTTGTCGATGATGGTGGTCAGGATGCGGATGTCCATTTCGTCGAGGCCGTTCTGGTCAACGTCCAGAGCATTCAGGGCGAAGTGGGCAATTTCCTTTGTTATGGTTCCTGTTCCCTTGATCTGGGCAAAGTCGCGGGTACGGCGCAGTAGGTTGTTGGCAATACGTGGCGTACCACGCGAGCGGCGAGCAATTTCGAAGGCAGCATCCTCATAAATAGGCGTGCCCAGAATCTCGGCTGAGCGCTGCACAATGCTGGTCAGCAGCTTGGAGTCGTAATACTCTAGGCGGGAGCTGATGCCGAAGCGGGCCCGCAGCGGCGAGGTGAGCATACCCGAGCGGGTGGTAGCCCCGATCAAGGTAAAGGGCGACAGCGAAATCTGCACCGAACGCGCATTCGGACCCGAATCGAGCATGATGTCGATGCGGTAGTCTTCCATGGCCGAGTACAGGTACTCCTCCACCACGGGGTTCAGGCGGTGAATCTCGTCGATGAAGAGTACGTCGTTGGGCTCTAGGTTGGTGAGCAGGCCAGCCAGGTCGGAGGGCTTGTCGAGCACCGGGCCGCTGGTCATCTTGATGCCCGATTCCAGCTCATTGGCGATGATGTGCGAGAGCGTGGTTTTGCCCAGGCCGGGAGGCCCGTGCAGCAGCACGTGGTCGAGAGCCTCGCCGCGCTGCTTGGCGGCGGCCACAAATACTTTAAGGTTTTCAACTACCTTACCCTGCCCCGTGAAGTCATCGAAGGAAAGCGGGCGCAGGGCCTTGTCAATGTCTTTATCGGTAGCGTCGAAGTGTTCATTGCCACCCGTCATATACGGTTCGCGCATAAGCGTAAGTCGGTTCTGTTTGTCGAAAGATAACACCCGAACGGTGGCCTTTGTGCCTTCTTTAGCAAAAAATATTGTCCAAAGCCTATTTTAACTAACGCTGTTAGCAAGACATGCATCATAAGCGGCTCCTTGCCTGAATAACTAGGCTATAAACATCTGTTTTGCTATTTTCGGGCAGCCTCTATTCCCTCTAGGCCAGACTGCTACACCATTTGTTGATGCGCAACTTCTATCTCCTACTGGCCAGCGTGGCCTTTTCCCACCAGCTCTCGGCTCAAACGGTAGCTCCCCGCCCTCAGCCCACCGACCGACTGCTGTTGAAGATAGCACCCCTTACTCTTTTTGACCCCAGCACCAGCGCAGTATTGGTGGGCGCGGAGTTTCGGCCCATGCCTCGTATAGGCCTAGAGCTAGACTATGGGTTCCGGTTTACGCCACTGCGGCTATTCAGCTGGAACACTAAGAAGGAGAATATGCGCTATCAGAAGTTTAAGGCTGAGGCGCGCTACTATTTCCCGCGCACTGAGCAGAAACAGTGGTATATAGCTGCTGAGGGGTTTTATGTTCCTGAGGAATACGACCTGGGCAAGGGCAACTTCTACCGTAACGGTGAGTTCAGGGCCTACGAGCGGGCACACATTGAAAAAACAATTGAGGGAGGCGCTCTGAAAGCCGGCATGATGCGCCGACTAGGCCAGCGGTTCTGGCTGGATGCCGCTCTAGGCCTGGGTTTCCGGCGCATCGAAACCGAATACACTACCCAAAACGAGCACCCCGGCGACTACCTCTACGACGCGCCGGAGCAGAATTTCCTGAGCAAAACGCCCGACCCCGGGGTGCAGCGCAAAGTGCATCCAGCCCTGGCCCTGCGCCTGGCCTACACGCTGCTGAAACGCTGATTTTATCTGGTGAAAATTAAGAGCTCCAGGACGCACTCTACTGCGCGTTTGGTGGGCGCCCGCAGCTTAACCGTAACTCGGTATTGCTGCGCCCGTAACTTGCGGCTTCATCTGTTGTTGCTGCATGCCTTCTCCTTCCTCTTCCTGGCTCGACGCTCTCCCCCTTGATTTTTACGACCAGCTAGCTCACTGCCTGAGCTTGCACGGTATGGCCGCGGCCGAACTGCTCAGCCGGCCTAGCTCTGAATTTTCTCACCAGCTCCACCAGCTTACTGGCCTAGAGCAGGCCGACGTTCAGCGGTTGAACACCATTCAGGATCATACGGCGCTCCTCGAAGCCCTCCGTACTGAGCCGCTGGCCCTCTATCACCTGCTCCTGCTGGGCCGCCTGACGCTGGAGACATCCCTGGCTGTGCCCGTGCTGGCCTACGTGCAACAGCAAATGCACATTCAGGAGGAACAGCTGATGGCGCTCAATACCTACTGCCTGGAACTTAGCGGGGCGTTTCTGACTACGTTGGAAGAGCACCTGCCCGCCCCGGCTGGGGCAGCCTCACTTGGGTTGCACCGCTTGCAGATTGAGGAGGTTTTTGCTCAGTACATAGCGCACATCCCGGCCCCCGTGCCGCCCGTTGCCAACCTGCGCCTTTCCGAGCCGCAGCTGCAGATGCTACGCCTGTCTTTGCTGCTCGTACACAGCCTACCGCAGACCGCCGACCACCCGTTTATGCGGGCCGTAGGCCAGTTGCAGAATCTGCAGCCGGAAGCACTAGAACCGTTGCTAGAACACTTAGGCCGCGCCCACGCCCAAGAGCAACTGTCGCTAACAATGCCCGAGCTGGTGCAGCTTTACCAGGGAATGCAAGTGTGCGGTATGGTGTTCGTGTCGGATATTATGACGCGCATTGGGCTGGAGGAGCTGTTTCCGGTTCTCCCTACCGATACCGATCCTGCTACCACGGAAGCCGCGCCCGCCAGTCACCGCCAAGCCGTGGGCGAGATGGTAACCGGCTTCACCCGCTGGGTGCAGCACACTTTCCCCGACGCTCCGGAAATTGCCAAAGCCCGCGAAGAAGTAATGGCCTTAGCTGACTTGCTCTAGGCCACCCTTCTCGCTTTAAATTGACCTAGGCCCGCTCCAGGAGCACTTCAATCTCCAGGTGCAGCCAGTCCTCCTCCCACGCTTTGTGGGTGAGGCGAGCCACTACAGGGTAGCCGGCATCCAGCAAACGCGCTACAGTTTCGTTGCGGCCCTCGGGCAGATACCCGAGCCAGAAAGCGTTGGGGCCGGTGGTGTACACGCGCACCGCCCAGTCGTCGTAAGAGCTGTCGGGCTCCCGTTGGAGGGCCAGGGGCTGGTTGGGTTGCAGCTGGGGCTCAAGCTCACGTAGGCCAGTGCGGTGTGTGGTACCAGCTACCAGGCATTCCAACAAGATCAGAGGTTCGGGAGAAGACGTAGACATAGCGGAATAGGAAGTGAAGCCGTAAAATAACACCGGAACGAGCAGATCTGTCGCGCCTGCTGGCGGCGGGTACATGTAGCACTTCCCTCTACTCACCAAAACTGGCCTAGCTACGCTGGCGCCATTCTTTTCGATGTACAGTAAAACTGAAGTTACCCAACTCCGCCAGGCCTTCTGGACCACCTTTGGGCAGTACATGCAGCCCGTACCGTCCGCCGAAGGCATGCCCACCAACTGGATTAACTATAAGACGGGCCTCAAGCACGTGTACTTCCGCATGCACGCCGATGGCCGCCACGCCACCATCGGCATTGAGCTTACTCATCCTGATGCCGGAATCCGGGAGCTGTTTTTTGAGCAATTTGAAGCTCTGAAGCTCGTGCTGCACGAAACCCTGAACGAACAGTGGATCTGGGAGCCTGCCGTGGAAGATGCCAACGGTCAAAGTATCAGCCGGATTTACCAGGAGCTGCGCCCCGTCAACCTGTTCAACCGCGACGACTGGCCTAGGCTCATCTCCTTCTTCAAACCACGCATTATGGCCTTGGATGAGTTCTGGAGCACTGCACAATATGCATTTGACGAGCTACGCTAACGTTCTCAGATAGATAAAGCGGCCTTCCTTAGTTAAGGAAGGCCGCTTTATATTTAGCTCTGGTTGCCGCTCTTACTGCCTTGGCTGGTGCTTTCGCCACCTTCGCTCTGCGGGCCTTTACTAGTGTGCGAAGTTTGGGCGCTGGGCGTGCGTAGCTGCGGCTCGCGGCTCTGAGCCGCGCCAGTGGTACCGCCCTCATTCGAGCCCATCACGTTGCTTTCCTTGACCTCGTCGAGGGAGTGGTAGCGGCCGCCGTTGTTGCCACCCGAGCCGGCTATGGTTTTGGCAATGCCGTCGGTTGAGCCACTATCGGCCTCGCTGTCGGGAACAAACCGGCCGTCGCCAGTGCGGCTACGCTCGTGGTGGCCTAGATTGGGGTTAGGGCCCTCCTGCCCCATCTCAATGCCTTCTTTGCGATACTCCTCCTTGTCATGCTCCCGGCGCTCCTGCCGCCGCGACTCGGCGTTTTCGTGCTTTTCGTTAGTGCTCATAGCTCAGTAGATTAGAATGGAAATCAACTGTATACGAGCGGCGTTTCTGGGTTTGTTATGCTTGAGCAGTAAACTACTAGAGAGTAGCATTCAAACAATGTGCTTCGGCTGTGTAGCCCGGCTGATTACATCCTACTTACATTCATCCATTCTTTCGTATATAGCAGTCTGTTCGCCTTACCACCAACTATTTCCCACTTCCTTTCTATCCATTATGAAAAAGGTTTCTCTGCTGCTCAGCTTCGTGCTGGCTACCAGTGCCGCGTATGCACAGCAATCTATTCCTAAATACCTCATGCTTGTGCGGGAGGGCGCGGAGGTTTCCAATACTACTTCTTATCCATCCCTGACGGTCATCGAGCCTGATGGCTCCTTCAAGACGGAGGAGTTCCGGTTATTTGGCTGGACGGTTCCCAAGAAGACGGTCAACGCATCCATCACCCAAGCCGCCGCCATCGACTCTAGTAGCCTAACCCAGCGCCGGGCGCGTTACACGCGCAACTTGGTATATCAGGCAGAAATCAAGAAGATAAACGAGTTGAGTTCTAATGGTTGGGTGCTGATCAACACCTTGCAGGAAGGCACCACTGTGAAGTACATGTTCCGCAAGGAATTTCCGGTCAAGGATGCCGCCATGGTTAAGTAGAGATTAACGAACCTATTAAACAACTGCGCCGCTCCAATACTGGAGCGGCGCAGTTGTTTAATAGGTTCGTCGAGTAGCCGTTAAACCGCTCTAGACCCGTTCAATCAACACCCAGATCCATAGAGAAACTATCCGTAAGTTTGATTTCCGGCACATCAATACCGCACTTAATAGCCGTGATGCCAATTACCACCCGTTGCACCTCATACAGGCTAGCGGGAGCAGAAAGCAGGTGCTGGTAGTTTTCGGATAGCAACCAATCCACAAGGTCATTAACGGTGCAAGTGGCCCATTCTGGGGGATGCGTAGTTGGCATGACCGATGGCAGTAGCCGTTGCCACCAGCTTGTTAGCGGCCCAACAAGTGAGGCTGGCTCCGATATATCTGGCACAGCCAAATGCAGGCAGGTCTGTAGTTGCTGTTGTACCGCTTGGCGGTTTGATTCTGGCCACAATGTGCGGAGTAACGTTGCGCCAGACGCTGCCTTGTCTTCAGCAGACAAGCACTGGAGTATCTGGCCTAGTAGACGAGTATGCGCCTCCGTGCGCGCGAAGCTTGGGTTACAGCCTAGTTGCTGGGAAAAGTAAGCCGCTACCTCGCCTACTCGCCCGAGAGTTTCTGCTACTGGGTCAGGAACCGGAAGATCGAAGAACTCTTCAAACGCTACGAGTAGCTCAACTGAGTCGAGCCTCATGAAGTGTTACTAGTATATCCCTTTGATTAGTCAATTTCAGAATACAGCTTGCCTTTTCGGCGCCATCCTTGTGGGCCTTTTTCATATACCCATATATCCCATCCATCAAAGTAACTCACCGAAACTACTGCGCTTTTGTGGTCGCGTGAGAACAGCATTCCCCAAATCGCGAACCTACGATTTTGGCCGTATAGATGAAGTAGGGAGTCATAACGCTTATATTCTTCACTCGATTCTAGCCTTTTGTTATACTGGGCACCTAGTGCTGTCAGCGTATCCTTTGTAATTATATGCACCCAGTTTTGCGAGAACAGGCCAGGTTTAAACTTGAATTCTCTGGCTATCAGCAATTGATGTTGCATATAGCTTAAATCAGCCAGCTTAAAATACTGACGCAAAGCATTATGTTGATCTGTTCCTGCACCAGACATCATAAACGCCTCTGTTTTTGTGAGTAGGTATGAGCTTGGCTGGTCTGACAGATATACTCTTACTCCTAATGTATCGAGTAATTGAGCAGGCACTAAAACGGATATAGGGCGTAATTCCTCGACGATGGTAGCAGCAAGTCGATACTGCAGAGCCTCTGGCACCTTTTGTCCATGGCAAGCAATAACTTTCCATAACATTAACCACCCTATCATGAGCACGTTCTTCTTTGCAGTATAGATAGATAAAAACGGCCGCTCTGTTTCCAGAACGGCCGTTACAACTTAGCAAATAAGCAGCTTACTTGAACGCCTGAATCCCGGTGATATCAGCGCCGGTGATAAGCAGGTGGATGTCGTGGGTGCCTTCGTAGGTCACTACGGATTCCAGGTTCATCATGTGACGCATGATGGGGTACTCACCCGTGATGCCCATGCCGCCGTGAATCTGACGGGCTTCGCGGGCAATTTCCAGGGCAATTTCTACGGAGTTACGCTTGGCCATCGAAATCTGGGCCGAGGTGGCTTTGCCTTCGTTCTTGAGCATGCCCAGGCGCCACACCATCAACTGAGCCTTCGTGATTTCGGTAATCATTTCGGCCAGCTTGCGCTGCTGGAGCTGGAAGGAGGCAATGGGCTTACCGAACTGCTCGCGCTGCAGCGAGTACTTCAACGCTGATTCGTAGCAGTCGATAGCGGCACCCAATGCGCCCCAGGCAATGCCGTAACGAGCCGAGTCGAGGCAGGAAAGCGGGCCTTTCAGGCCGTCGATGTTGGGCAGGATGTTTTCCTTGGGTATGCGCACATCTTCAAACACCAGCTCGCCGGTGATGCTGGCGCGGAGGCTCCACTTGTTGTGGATTTTGGGAGTGGTGAAGCCTTCCATGCCGCGCTCCACGATGACCCCGCGGATGCGGCCGGTGTCGTCCTTGGCCCACACCACGGCCACCTGGCACTCAGGAGAGTTACTGATCCAGAGCTTGGCGCCGTTTAGCAGGTAGTAATCACCTTTATCCTCGATTTTGGTGATCATGCCGCCCGGGTTGGAGCCATGGTCGGGCTCGGTGAGTCCGAAGCAGCCGAGCCACTCACCGGAGGCCAGCTTGGGCAGGTACTTGCGGCGCTGCTCCTCGGAACCGTACTGGTAAATTGGGTACATAACCAGGGAGCCCTGCACCGAGGCCGTAGAGCGCATACCAGAGTCGCCGCGCTCAATCTCCTGCATAATCAGGCCGTAGCTGATGTAGTCTAGGCCACCACCGCCATACTCCGTGGGGATAGTAGGCCCAAAAGCACCCACCTCGCCAAACTTGCGCACAATTTCCGAGGGGAAGTGTGCCTGCTGAGCCCATTGCTCAATGTTAGGTGAAATTTCCTTCTTCACGAAGTCGCGCATGCTCTGGCGGATGAGCTTGTGCTCCTCGGTCAGGAGACCGTCGATGTCGTAATAATCAGTAAAGCCAGCGGCATTCAGGGAGCCTTTGTTTTGCTGTACCTGAGCCTTGGGCGAGAGAACGTCAGCTTGCGAAGACATAGTAGGAAAGTGGGTGGGGTTATCTTTCCAAAGATAGGCATTTCAGCAAGGAACGCCGGCCCCCGCTCCCTACTGGCCTAGAGACAAAAAACCCTGACCAGAAAGGGGGCTAGTCAGGGTCTTGGGACACGAGGTGCGGGGGAAGAATGCCAGAACCGCCCTCCGATTTCGTGCCCGTCAAAAGCCAGGAGGCAGATTCCTGGCCGAAAAAGTCATGCAAAGCATTCGGCAAAGGTTATGCCGAAAAAATAGCTTCGCGCTAATTTTTATAAATAAAGTACCGTTTTTCGAGATTCAAAAACCCCTGCCGGTCAAATACCCTTATTGCACTAGTGTTGAGCTTAATTGTGGCAGAAAATATTGCTACCACTGTGGCGCGCCTTATTAAACCACTTGCCCTTTAAGAGCGTAAGCGCACTCCCTAAGTCACGTATTGTCAGCCTGCACCGATACAAAATTTTTCTTTGCGTAGTAGTGGTTACTACCCTGCTGCTACCACCTGTTTATGAGCCACGAAAAGAAGTTAAACGAGCTTGAGGCCACTGCCATTTGCGGTAATGACATCTCCTCGTCCTGCCTGTACGTATCGGCGCTGGCCATTGCTTATGCGGGGCAGTATGCCTGGGTGGCGCTGCTGCTGGTGGGGGCCGTATTATTCCTGTTCCGCAAAATTTACGGTGAAGTAGTGGGGGCGCTACCGCTAAATGGCGGTGCCTACAATGTGCTGCTTAACACCACCAGCAAGCGTAATGCCGCCTTGGCAGCCTGCCTCACCATTCTGTCGTACATGGCCACGGCCGTAATTTCTGCCAGCGAGGCCATGCACTATTTGCACACGCTCTGGCATGGGCTACCAATCATTGGGGCTACGCTGGGGCTGCTAGGCCTGTTTTTGGCCCTCACTATTCTGGGCATCTCCGAGTCGGCGAAAGTGGCAGTAGGTATTTTCCTAGTGCACCTGACGTCGCTTACGCTCTTGGTGGGAGCTACCATCTGGTTTCTGGCTACCAACGGCATTGGTACACTCTCCTTCAACTTCGCGCAGCCCGTACCGGGTGGCCATCTGCTGACGGCCCTGTTCTTTGGGTTTAGTGCAGCTATGTTGGGTATTTCGGGCTTTGAAAGCTCCGCGAACTTTGTAGAAGAACAGGCCCCCGGCGTATTTGGGAAAACCCTGCGCAACATGTGGGTAGTGGTGAGCTTCTTCAATCCGGTTATTGCCTTTTTGGCAGTAGCGGCGCTGCCACTGGCGGAGGTTGGGCCTAACACCGAAACGCTTCTTTCTTACTTAGGCACCAAAACTGGTGGCCGCTGGCTAGGCACGCTCATTTCCATAGATGCCGTGGCAGTGCTTAGCGGAGCCGTGCTCACCTCGTTTGTGGGCGTGAGCGGCCTGATGAAACGCATGACCCTCGACCGCATTCTACCGCAGTCTTTCTTGAAGGAGAACAAGCGCAAGAGCAACTACCTGATCCTGATTATCTTTTTCCTGCTGTGCGTATCGGTACTGTTGATTACCAATGGGCAGTTGGGGCCACTGTCGGGAGTATATACCATTTCATTTCTATCGGTGATGGCGTTTTTTGCGCTGGGCAACTTTCTGCTCAAGCGCAAGCGCCCCAACCTGCCGCGGCCAGTGTACGCGGGTATTGTTACGGTGGCGGTGGCGCTGTTCAGCATTTTGCTGGCCCTCTATGGCAACGTCCGCTTGCACCCCGATTACCTGATTGTGTTTCTGCAGTACTTTTTGCCTGCCATGGTGCTGGTGTATGTGATGCTCAACCGAACCGCCATCCTGAACCTCACGCTAGCGGCTATAGAGTCGTTTACGGAGCATTCTCCCCGGTTTTCGCGGATAGCGCGGCTGCGTATCCGGCGCAAGCTGCGGCAGTTGCACCAGCAGGAATTCGTGTTTTTCACCAAGGGCGACAACGTTTCGAACCTTAATAAGGTGATGGCCTACGTGGTTGAAAACGAGTTTACTACCCGACTCAAAATTGTGACAATGCTACAGGAGGGCGAAACCTTCCCCCAGGAGCTCATGAACGATATCCGGGTGCTAGACCGGGCGTATGAACAGATTGAGGTAGAAGTAGTGACCATGCCTGGCCGCTTCGGACCGGAACTTATTGATAGGCTCTCTCAAGAATGGAATATACCCAAGAACTTCATGTTTATCGGCTCCCCCGGCGACCGGTTCCCCTACCAGATTTCCGAGTTGGGCGGCGTGCGGCTCATTATTTGATCAAGACCTGCCACAAGGGAGCATAACAAACCAACTATTTCAAGCTCCAACTAAACAGCCCTTACCTCCTAGCGGAGGTAAGGGCTGTTTAGTTGATGTAAGAACCGAAAACTTGGGAATGAACTCCTGTTCTGAGCTTAGGATGACTCCTAAAACTTCACCCCTACTGAAGCCAAGAAGTTACGCGTGGCTTGGGGGAAGTACCAATTAAAGGTCTGTTGCAAGCCGTTGGCATCGGGGTAGCCGTAGGTGTAGCCGTTGGCCACATACCGGCGGTTGAGTACATTATTCACCAACAGGCCTAACTCAATTTCCTTCGCAAACACCGGATGAATGGCATAGCGCACCCGGAAATCCAGGACTTGATAAGGCTTGATGCGCCGGTCTTCGCTGGTGGAGTTGTCGAGGTACTGGCGGCTAACAGTTTTGTAGAGCAGGGCCACCCGTAGGCCACTCAGCGGCTGCCCTTCCAGCGTGTGTGCTGATACTACCGACGGTGAATATGATACTGCAGTGGTCCGGCCTGCTGGCGCTACTACAGGGTTGTAGTCGGCATCGTAGGTCACGTCGCGGTAGTTCAGAATGCGGTTACGGCTCAAAGTGAGCGTGCTGCTCAGGCTGAGTAGGTCATTGGCCGAGGCAAAGCCCGTTAGTTCTAGGCCAGTGCGGTAGCTGCGCGCCACGTTGGTTCGCAGGGCCGTTCCCACATCGTTCAGCTGGCCGGTGGCCACCAACTGATTGCGGTAGTGCATGTAGAAATAGTTGGCCTCGAAGCGCACGGCCGTGTTGGTGCCCAGCCAATTGGTATTTGGCAACGACAAGCGGTAGCCGCCTTCGTAATCTTCTAAGCGCTCGGGTTTGGCAGTTTGGTCGCCGGCGGGGCGGTCGGTGAAATCCGCACGAACGGGCTCACGCTGGCCTACGGCGTAGCTGGCATAGAGTTGCTGCCCTTCACCTAGGGAGAAGGTAGCGCCGGCTTTGGGGTTGAAGAAGGTGTACCGGGCGCGGGTTGTTACGTCGTTCTGGTCGTCTTCTACGCCATTGATGTCATACGCAATGTGGCGCAGCTGCAAGTCGGCGTACACGCCCAGGCGCGGTAGCACCTGATAGGTGGCGCGGGCGTAGCCGTTATAATCGGTCTTGGTGGCGTCGTTGAAGTAGTAGCGCTGGCGGATATTGCTGTTAGACGCATACTGAGCCCAGATTACCTCGCCGTAGTGGTCATTGGTGAAGCGGTTCCAGGCGCCGCCCAGCGTGGCCTGCAGCTTGTCATTCTGCTTAGGCTGGTAGTTGAGGGCAAAGGTGCCGCCGTAGAAATAGTTATCCAGCCACTTCTGGTCTACCAGGTTGGTGCGGGTAATGGTTTGGCCGCCAATTACCACGTTCTCCAAGCCGTAATCTGTGAATTTGCGCCGCGCACGGTAGCTCTCGTAGTAGCCAAAGCCGCGGGTGAGGTGCAGCGCTGCCCCAATATTCCAGTCCTGGCCTAGGCCCTGAGAAAGGTGAAGCTGGTAGTGGTTCTGCTGGTAATTGTCGGTCTGGTTGTCGTAGGTGTAGTAGCTGTAGCGGCGGCCTTCGCGGCGTACCCGCTCAGCATCGGCTTCACTCAGCTCCCCGTTGTCGATGAACTGCTGCAATAATGCTTGGTTGCCGGTAATGGCAGGCTCAGGCACCCCGTTCCAGGCCTGATAGGTTTTCTCGCGGCCCGAGAAGGTGATGAACTTAATCAGCGTGTTGTTGGCTTGGTAGCCCGCCGATAGGTAATACGACTTCAGATCTGAAGAAGCGCGGTTCATGTACCCGTCCGTCGCAATCCGCGACAAGCGTCCATCTACGGTGAAGTGCTTGCCCAGTAGGCCCGTCCCGAACGACACGTTGTTTTTCCAGGTATTGAAGGAGCCATAGGTGTTCTGGGTTTCGGCGTAGGCCTCCTGACGGTTTTCCAGGGTCGAAATGTTGATGCTGGCCCCGAAAGCCGCGCCGCCGTTTTGGCTGGTGCCTACACCGCGCTGCACCTGCAGGTTACTGACGGAGGAAGCCAGATCAGGCAGGTTCACCAGAAACGAGCCGCGCGATTCCGGATCGTTCAGGGGCACCCCGTTGATGGTCATGTTGATGCCCGTGTTGCTGGTACCCCGGATGCGGATATCAGTGTAGCCCACGCCGGCGCCGGCGTCGGAATTTACTACCACGGAAGGCGTCTGATCGAGCAGATAAGGCAGGTCCTGCCCGAAGTTGCGCTTGGCCAGTTCCTGCTTGCTTACGTTGGTATAAGCTGTGGCCGTGCGCTCATTGGCGCGGGAGGCAGTAACGAGGGCATCGCCGGTGAGTATGCCGCCAGGCTGCAACGTGAGCTGCAGTTGCTGGGGCGCCTCCTGGCCTAGCACCCGGCTTACCAGTGGCTCATAGCCTACAAACGTGATGCGCAGCTCATGAGCGCCAGCTGCCACGGCGGGCAGCGTGAACGAGCCATCGGCTGCGGCCGCCACGGCCGAGCCATCAAGCAAAATGGTAGCCCCAGGCAGGGCGGTGCCGGTGCCAGCATCGCGGATGGTGCCGGACACGGGGCCTTGCGCCCATGCCGAGCCCGTAAGCGCCAAAATGGCTACTCCGGTGGTTAGTACATTTTTCAACAATGCAACTGGAAAGGTGGAACGGACCCGGCGCCAGGGGTCGGCACCTTCGGTGTTTCGTTCGCGGATCGTTTGTTCCCTTCGCCGGCATTACCCGGGCAGGTTCAATGGGTATGATCTCAGCCGCTACGGCCATACTGGCCTAGAGGCACCCCTAAAACTTATAGCTGCAAAGGTAGGCATGCCTAGGCCAGTTATCAGCAGCGAGCTTACACTTACTTTACTTTCGCCTGATAATCACGTAACTTAGGCAGGACTCAGACCTTCAGAAAATCTTCCTAAACAAAAACAACTCGCACGCGGCCTCCGTTATTCTGCTATAGCTCGCTGCGTCCCATCCCGTCCGACCTTTTAATTATTCTTTCACCATGAACATCATTGTTTACATGCTCGTGGTTTTGGCCATTTTGGTCTACTTCCTCCTCTCGCCGCGCCGTCGGTTTCGGCAGCCCCCTTCCCCCGACAACGACGATGAGGGCGGTGAACCGCTCGATGATGGCCTGCCCGACCTTGACCTGCCCCCCGGCATCACCCGTCCTATCAACGACTGGGAGCCCGATTACGGCCGCCCCACTCGTACGCCCGTGCGCCCTACTGAGCCCATGCTGCTCTAGGCCAGCCAGGGAATACTTCTCTATCTAAAATCAAAAAGAACGTCATGCGGAGCGCAGCCGCAGCGTCTTTACCGGAGCTAATCAACTGTAAGCACTGCGGTAAAGACGCTGCGGCTGCGCTCCGCATGACGTTCTAGTGTATTATGGTCTCGGCCGGTGGGCCATGCGCCTGTTACTGGCCTAGAGCACCGGCTCTTTCAGGTCGCGGGCCATGCGCATGTAAGGAATGGTGCCGCGGTAGAAGCGGTTGCCTTCTGGCTCCAGGCCGAAGGCGCGGTAGAAGGCCTCGTTCACGGCGCGGGCGTCGCACCAGATGCGCTGGGCGCCTTTGGTACGGGCGTACTCCAGCACGTGGCGCAGCAACTTTGAGCCAATGCCCTGGCCCTGGCAGTCGGGGCGGGTGGCAAACTTGCGGAAGCGGGCCACATTGCCATCAATAAACAGGGAGATGACGGATACCAGCTGGTTGTTGTAGAAGGCCCCAAAATGATGGCCCTGCTCGTCGTAGTTCAGCTTAATATAGTCTGGCGACTCCTGGGGCCAGAGCACTTGGTGACGAAGCGGATAGGTTTCGGCGGCCGTAATGGGGCGAATTTGTACTTGGTTTGACATTCAGGCCAAAAGGTTACTCAACAGTGATGCTGTAGGAAGTGAGAAATTGTTGATGGGGGCCCAGCGTCAGAATTCCTTCTTTGTCGGCTAGCTCACCCGAGTCGGTGGTGGAGCTGGCAATGCCGTGCCAGGGCTCAATGCACACAAACGGCGCATTGGCGCCCTTGGTCCACAGGCCTAGGAACGGGAAACCATCGAAGCGCACCCGCACCCCGCGGCCAGAGCGGCGGCTGCGCAAGGTTACGTGGGTGAAGTCGAAATGCTTCAGCACCAGCGCATCGTCGGCGAATAGGGGGTAGCTCAGGGGTAGGGTTTGCTGCTCCTCCAGCAAGGCTGCGGTTTTCCCGTTCAGGAGGCCGCCTTCCAGCAAATGCCGCTCAACGGTTACCGGCTGATCGAAAACGAAGTCGTAGTCCTCAAAAGTTTCGCCTTCAACTAAAGGGCAGCGGAACGCGGGGTGCGCGCCAATGCTAAACAGCAGCTCGGCGGAGCTGGGGTTTCCTACCTCCCACCCCACCGTGAGCATGGTACCCGCCAGCCGGTAGCTGATGCGCAGCACAAAGTCAAAGGGGTATTTGCGGCGGCTTTCTTCATTGGCGCGCAGCTCGAAGGCTACGGCCGTACCAGAATGGTTCAGCACCTGAAACTCTTGGTCGCGGGCAAAACCGTGCTGGCCTAGCGTGTAGGTCTGGCCCTGGTAGCGGAACTCATCTTGCGGCAGGCGGCCCACAATGGGGAACAGCACCGGTGCATGGCGGCCCCACACGGCAGCGTCGCCCTCCCAGATGTACTCCAGCTGGTCAAGGTCCTTGCGGATGAAGCTGCTGAGCTCGGCCCCGTGGGAGTTGATCCCTACGCGGCACTGTTCGTTTTCAAGGAAATACGTCATTTCGATAGCAAGTAGCGGTCAGCGGCCTTACGCGGAATTGGGGCGGGAAGATTCGGCCGCCTGCAGCAGTTCGTCTACATGAAAGCAGGCCTGCGCTAGGCGTTGGGCCGGAGTTCCACTTATTTCGGCAAAGTTCGCTACTTGACTGTGCAATTCGCGCTGGTAGAGGTCGTAAAAATACTGCCGGTGGTTGGGGTGCTCCCGTAGCGGGTCGGGCTCCCAGGGTAAATCTACGTTTAGCAGCAGCACCAAATCGTAGTGGTGCTGGGCAATCTGGCGCAGAATCCACTCGGGGCACTGCCCAAACGCATGCTCCGCCCAGATCTTTATCACTGATAAGTCGGTATCCAGAAAGACCACGGGCTTGCCTAACTGCTGGGCTTGCTGCATAGCTGCCTCTTCAGCCTGCAGTTGCCCGCGGGCTATTGCCTCCAGGTCGGTGAGAGTGTACTCGGGGCCGCGCTCCTCCAGGTACTGGCGAGCATACTCCGGGGCCCAAGCAGTGTGGTACTGCTCGGCCAGCTGGCGACTCAGGGTAGTTTTCCCCGTCGATTCGGGGCCAGTTAGGGCAATTCGCAGCATCAGGCCGGCAGTAGAGAAGAAGATTCGGCCTTACGCAGCGCTTGACGCCACTCCCAATACCCGTAGGCCGCTAAGCCCAGATACACCGCGTAAAGTACGCTGGTTGGGTAAAGCTGCTTGTGCCACAGAATAGGCACGTAAATGATGTCAACTATTATCCAAAGCCACCAATTTTCCAGGCGTTTGCGCATCATCAGAAACTGCGCCGCTAAGCTGCCAGCCGTGGTAAAGCTGTCCCAGTAAGGCACCGTATCCTGTGTATAGTTATCTAAGTAGTAGCCAAAGCCAAAGGTGAAAGCGGGTATAAACAGCCCGCATACCAGCCATTCCCATCGCCGTGTGTGCGAAACAGGCAGCTCCGTTTTGCTACGCCCGCCATATAGCCACTCATACCAGCCATACATGCTCAGGCCGATAAACATGATTTGCAGCATGCTATCAGAATACAGAGCCTGCTGAAAGTACACCACTATGTATAAGGCGCAGCTGAAAATGGCCACGGGAAAATTCCAGAGCGACTCCCGGGCGGCCAGCCATACGCAGGCAAAACCGGTGAGTACGGCTACCCACTCCAGGGGCGTGTTTCCCGCGGCGGAGGTCCAGAGTTCGTATAACGACTGCGACAAAACCAAAAGCACTGTTAGGATCAAGCTAGGCCACTCTTCTGGGGTTGGGTGGCGCGGCAAAGACCAAAGCTAACCCGCCACGGGTTAATTTTGCGGCTGCTCTCGGTTTTTCTTCCCCGCCAGCCTTGCCCTTTATGATTCCTGACCTCACCCCCGAAGACCTGCACACCCGCCTGCAGCGCGGCGACGACCTCCAGCTCATCGACGTGCGCCAGCCGGAGGAGTACGAGTACTGCCGCATCGAGGGCAGCCACCTGATTCCGCTGGGTGAGTTGGCCAGCCGGGCAGAAGAAATTGACCCCGATAGGCCTACGGTGCTCATCTGCCACCACGGGGTGCGCTCTATGCAGGCGCTGGCCTACCTGCAGCACCGCCACGAAATGACCAACCTCCTGAACCTGCGCGGCGGCATTCATGCCTGGAGCACCCGCGTCGATCCGTCGGTAGCGGTGTACTAGGCCTACGTCAGCTCCGCTGAATACCTCCGCGCAAAGTTTGCGGGGAGGTGGGCTAAAATGCTTGAACTATATGCTATGCTCCTCCCCGACCTCCCGATAAAAGACGCGCTACCTGAGTTGCTCCAAACGTTGGAGACTTCTGCTATAGCTGTGCTGCAAGCTCCGCCCGGTGCCGGTAAAACTACCGTGGTGCCGCTGGCCCTGCTGGAAGCCCCGTGGCGGGAAGGAGGCCGCATTATTGTGCTGGAGCCGCGGCGGTTGGCGGCCCGGGCAGCGGCCACGCGCATGGCCCAGCTGTTGGGTGAGCCCGTGGGACAAACGGTGGGTTACCGCATGCGCCTAGAAAGCAAAGTGTCAGCGCAAACCCGGATTGAGGTAGTTACGGAGGTGATTCTGACCCGCCAGCTCCAAGACGATCCGGCTCTGGAGGGCGTAGCAGCAGTGCTGTTCGATGAGTTTCACGAGCGCAGTTTGCAGGCTGACCTAGGCCTAGCACTGGCGCTGGATGCCCAAAGCGTGTTGCGGCCCGACTTACGCCTGCTGGTAATGTCGGCAACGCTGGATGCCGACCGGCTGGGCGCTTGGTTGGGGGCGCCAGTAGTGCGCAGCTTGGGCCGCATGTTTCCAGTAGAAACACATTACCTGAGCCCGGCACGAGCTGCCACCGCCAGCCGCAGGCCCCACGAGAAGCTGCAGGACCTCACGCCAGTCATTATCCGCGAGGCTCTGGCGGAACACGCCACCGGCGATGTGCTGGTGTTTTTACCTGGCCTAGCCGACCAGCGCCGCGTCGCAGATAAGCTTGCCTCCTTGCCTGATAGTATTGACGTGCACGTGCTGCACGGGGAGCTGCCCGCTGAGCAGCAGGACGCGGCCCTGCGCCCGGCCCCTCGTGGGCGCCGCAAAATAGTGCTGGCCACTAGCATCGCCGAAACCAGCTTAACTATTGAGGGCGTTACGATTGTAGTAGATGGCGGTTATGCCCGCGTGCCGCGCTTTGAGCCGCGCACCGGCCTTACCACCCTGGGTACCGAGCCCGTAAGCCAAGCCGCCGCCGACCAGCGCCGGGGCCGTGCCGGCCGCTTGGGGCCAGGCACCTGCTACCGCCTCTGGACCGCCCACGACTTTGAGCAGCTCCCCCACCATCTCGCCCCCGAAATTCTTACCGCCGACCTTAGCGCCCTGGCCCTGGAGCTAGCTCTTTGGGGAGCCCGCGACGCCTCGGCCCTGCGCTGGCTCGATGCCCCGCCCGCCCCGGCTCTAGCCCAGGCCCGCGAGCTGCTGGTGCGCCTCCAAGCCCTCACGCCCGATGGTCAGCCCACGGCTCACGGCCGCCTGCTGGCAGGCCTAGGCTTGGCCCCTCGCCTAGCGCACTTGGTAGTGCGTGGCAAGGAAATAGGCCACGGCGCTACGGCTTGTGCCCTGGCTGCTTTGCTCACCGAGCGCGACATTCTACGCCCCGCAGATGGGTCCTTTGGTCCGCCGGATTTGCGGCTGCGCCTGGAAGCTTTGGCAACGGGTCGGGCCCCACTCCCTGGCCTGCAGCCCGATGCCGGAGCGGTGCGCCGGGTACGCGAAGCCGCTGCCGTGCTCCGCAACCGCGCCGGCGTACGGGGAGAAATAGAGCCAGATGTAGCGGGGCTGCTTGCCGCCCTCGCCTACCCCGACCGCCTAGGCCAGCGGGAAACCCCAGAGCGCGTACGCCTGATAACGGGCCAGCGCGCCCTGCTGCCCGCCGAGTTTTTTAGCTCCCAGGATGTGTTCTTTGCCGTAGCGGCGCTGGATGGCACCGCTGCTCAACCGCGAGCTGGCCTAGCAGCTCCGTTAAGCAAGGCAGAGCTGGAAGAGCACTTCGCAGCACTGATAGAAACCCTGGAGGAAGTACGCTGGGATGATGCCACGGGCCGCGTAGTAGCGCGCCGCCTGCGTCGCCTGGGCGCCTTGGTTTTATCAGAAGCTAACTTACCCAATCCCAGCCCCGAAGCTATTACATCGGCCCTACTAGGCGCTTTGCGGGCCGCAGGCATTAGCCGCCTTCCCTGGAGCGAGGCCGCCACGCATATGCGGGAGCGGCTGGCATTTTTGCATCATGTGGCTCCGGCCACCTGGCCTAGCGTTGCAGATGAGCAGCTACAGGATGAGTTGGAGGATTGGCTGGGGCCCTACCTCACCAACGTAAAATCTCTGACGGATTTAGGCAGGGTAGACCTAGGTGAGGCCCTGCTCAACCGCCTTCCCGGTGGCTGGGCGCAGCGCCAGGAACTCGACCGGTTAGCTCCATCCCACCTCGAAGTACCTACTGGCTCCAACATCCGGCTGGACTACTCTGAGCCAACGGCGCCGGTGCTGGCCGTGCGGCTGCAGGAAGTTTTTGGGCTGCTGGATACGCCCACGGTAGGTGGTGGCCGCGTGCCACTCACGTTGCACTTGCTCTCGCCTGGCTACCGCCCGGCCCAAGTCACCCGCGACCTGCCCAGCTTCTGGACCAGCAGTTACTTTGAGGTGCGTAAGGAGCTGCGTGGCCGCTACCCCAAACACTACTGGCCCGAAAACCCATTGGAGGCGCAAGCCATTCGGGGTACCAAAAAGCAGAATGGCCTGTAGGCCACCAAGCATCGGCTTTGTTAGCTAGCCAACTGGCCTAGCCTAGTTCTCCATGCTTATTGCTCAGTAGGGCAGCTGTTAACTATTCGTCTGCAACTGATAAGTCAACCTACGCAGCGCTCGATGCAGAGCTGGTTCTGAGCCTACTGGTTTACCAGTATTTTTCGTCCTGGAGGGCGCTTTTCCTTCTCTGACCTGAAGTTTTGCCTGCTATAGTCTTTATTCTTGTCCTCCCATCCGTATCCGTCCTCCCAATTCTTTTGACCGTTATGAAACACGTTTTCGCTTTTGCCTTGCTTGGTATCTTCCTGCACATGGCCCGACCCGTTGCGGCTCAGGATGCTACCAAGTGGCGGTTTTACTTCGAGGCAGGCCCAAAAATCAGCGACTTCCGTGCTATGTCTTACGGCGGAACCTACCGCCCCCAGTCAACCTCGCCCTCCTTCTCCGAAGCCGACCGCAGAGTGACTATTCGAAACACGTTTTCGGGCTTCATGCAGGTAAAAGCATTTAAGCCTCTTTCGGAACACGTGGTGCTATCGGGTACGCTAGGGTTGGATATGCAGCATCTGAACTACAAAACCGGCTATACCCAAACGATTATAAACGATATTATCACAGCTTATGAAAATCAGCACATCAGCCGCTTGCTAACCCGCGCCCGCGCCGACTGGGGCATTCACTATCAATTCAATATTGGTGCATCTGGTCACCTCATGCCCGGAGTAGCAGTAGGGCAAATGGTGAATCTTAGCAAAGACGGGTACAGCTACACCTTTATTCAGCCCGGCCTGTACTTCACCAACGACCGGCTGCTGCTTTCTGCTACGGTTTCCGACACTCCTTATAATGTGCTAATCCCGGGTGCTTCACACTTTGAAGGTGTGCTAAACGGCCCCTACACCTACGATGCCGAATACCGCATCCGCGAGTTTCAACTAAGTATCGGCGCTGCTTTCTAACAAGCCAGGCTTATTTCATATCTAAATAAAAAGCCCCGCAGTGTGCAACTGCGGGGCTTTTTGTTGAAGCAGATCTAACTACTCACCGGCCGGGAAGTCAGCAGAGTCGCCGAGGTCGGCCACGGCTTCCAGTTCTTTCACTAGGCCAGTAAACTTTTCGCGGGCCCCTTTCACGGCCGCTTTACCGAGGGGCAAATGCAGGGGCGGGTTTTCTTGGCGCACTACATCAAACATGATTTTAGCAGCGCGCTGCGGGTCGCCGGGCTGCTTGCCACTGTAGCTCTGAATGCCCTTTAGGTTCTCGCCCACAGTGGAGCGGTAATCCTCAATGCTGGTATCGGCATAGGTTGCTGAGCTGCCGGCCCATTCAGTGCGGAAGCCACTGGGCTCAATGTTCGTAACCTTAATGCCGAGCGGTGCTACTTGCTGGGCCAGGCTCTCACCAATGGCTTCCAGAGCAAATTTGCTGGCGTTGTACACGCCCACGCCGGGGAAGGTCTTCAGGCCCCCGATGCTGGTGATATTGAGTACGTGGCCGCTTTTCCGCTCGCGCAGGTGGGGCAGCACGGCCCGCAGCACGCGCAACGGCCCAAACACGTTCACGTCGAACTGCCGCTGCACCTCAGCGTCATCAATTTCTTCGATGCTGCCCAAGGAGCCGTAGCCAGCATTGTTCACGATGACGTCGAGCTGCCCAAAGTGCTGGATGGCGGCCTGTACGGCTTGCTGCACCTGCTGCTCATGCACTACATCACAGACAAAGCCACGCCCGTTTTCACCGGCTTTTTGCGTGAATTCGTCGGCCTGCTCCTGCTTGCGGAAGGTGGCCGCCACTTTGTCGCCGTTGCTGAGGCAATATTCAGCTAACTCTTTACCGAAACCGGTGCTGACGCCAGTAATAAACCAGGTTTTAGTGCTTGCCATGAAATTCAGAGGGGATTAATGAGAGAAAACCAACCTGCTATTTTCGGCTGGCTGGGACTTATAACTCCCGAAATAGCCCAGGGTTTTGAGTGGCCTAGAATTGGCCTGACTTTCCCGAACCACCGCCTTGCAGCAGCTGAATCATTTTCAGCTGATAGAGTGCATTCATGTTCTGCTCATGTAACGGGCGCAAATTTGTGCGCTTTATGTAAAAGCATCAGCCTCAGTGCTACTGGGGCAGCCCTATTCCCGTTTCTAGTCCCACCAACTCCCCTCAGCGGAAAGCCCTAGTGAACTTCACTGGGGCTTTTTATTTGTAGGCCGTACTAAGCAACTCTTGCTGCTTTGCTCAGCATACACGCAAGAATTAACACAAGCACAATTTGGAAATAAGAAGGTCTACAATCGGAAACCCAATTATTCGACGTAATTTTACCTGGCAATAAGCGGAACCTAACCTACTTGTTGCCATGGCCGACCACGCTGCCAAAATTGCCTTCGAGGCGCTTACCTACGACGACGTCCTGCTACTGCCCGGTTATTCGGAAGTACTGCCCCGCGACGCCGACCCCAGCTCCCAGCTCACCCGCAACATCCGGCTCAAGCTTCCCTTCGTTTCTGCGGCAATGGACACCGTGACGGAAGCCGAAATGGCTATTGCCATGGCTCAGGAAGGTGGCATCGGCATGATTCACAAAAACATGAGCATCAAGGCCCAGGCCGAGCTTGTGCGCCGGGTAAAGCGCTCAGAGAGTGGCATGATCCTGGACCCCTTCACGCTGGAAGAAACCGCTACCCTAGCCGATGCCAAGAAGCTGATGCGCAACAACAACATCGGGGGTATTCCGATTGTGGACGATCAGCGCCGCTTGAAAGGCATCCTGACCAACCGCGACCTGCGCTTCGAGAAAGACATGACCCGCTCCGTGTCGGAGGTGATGACCAGCGAGAATCTGGTAACCGCCGATGCCGGTACCGACCAGAACTTAGCCGAGGACATTCTGCAGGAGTCGAAGGTAGAGAAGCTCCCCGTAGTAGACACCGAAGGTCGTCTGGTAGGCCTCATTACCTATAAAGACATTCGGAAACGCCGCCGCACGCCTAACGCTTGCAAAGACGAGTTTGGCCGTTTGCGTGTGGGTGCCGCCGTAGGCGTAACCGCCGACCTCATGGACCGCATTGCCGCACTAGTAGAAGCCGGCGTAGACGTGGTAAGCGTAGACACGGCCCATGGCCACAGCAAAGGGGTACTAGATGCGGTGCGCAACATCAAGCAGCGCTTCCCCAACCTGGAGGTAATTGCTGGCAACGTGGCTACCGCCGAAGGTGCCCGCGCCTTGGCTGATGCCGGTGCCGATGCCGTGAAAGTGGGCGTAGGCCCCGGCTCCATTTGCACCACCCGTATTATTGCCGGTATTGGTGTACCTCAGCTGTCTGCTGTGCTAGAGGCCGCCCGTGGCCTAGAAGGCACTGGCGTTCCACTGATTGCCGATGGTGGTATTAAGTATTCCGGTGACGTGGTGAAGGCGCTGGCTGCCGGTGCTGGTACTATCATGATTGGCTCCTTGCTCGCCGGCACCGAAGAGGCGCCCGGTGAGGTGACGCTCTTCGAAGGCCGCAAGTACAAGAGCTACCGCGGCATGGGCTCAGTTGAAGCCATGGAAGAAGGCTCGAAAGACCGTTACTTCCAGGATGCCGAGGACGACGTGAAGAAGCTGGTGCCAGAAGGAATCGTTGGCCGCGTACCCTATAAAGGGTTGGCCTCGGAAGTTCTTTACCAGCTCTCGGGTGGCCTACGCGCTGGCATGGGCTACTGCGGAGCGGCCACTATTGAGGCACTGCAAACCGCCCGCTTCGTACGCATCACGGGCGCGGGCCTGCGCGAGTCGCACCCCCACGACGTGCAGATCACCCGCGAGGCTCCCAACTACAGCAGCCGCTAATTACGGTTGAGCTTGGTGCTCACAGGTTTTGCCGATGGCCTTTGCGGGTCATCGGCAAATTTGTTTCCATTGAAGCCGCATTGCCAGTGCCTTAAGTTGTGGGCAACATCTAATTTCGTTAGTACACGATAAGAGTTAGCCTTCAGCCCTGTATCTTGGCTGTCCTTTTGGCCCGCTCACTGGTTTCTAGGCCTCTGTACTTAACCCGGATTCATGTCCCTCTCCCGGAAGTCATCTTCCTTTATGCAACCATTCGCCTTGCTTAGTTGGGTTGGGCTCTTGGTGTGTACGCTTCTCTACGCCCGCCCTACGCTGGCACCAGGAGTTGGTACCCCTCCGGGTTGGTTGCTACTGGGGGTGCAGGCAGTGTTTGCCGCTGCCGTATTCTTGCAGGAGCGCGCCCGCCCCGACCGCCTGCGTGGCCTTGATTTTGTAGGCCTCCTGCGAAATCTGCTTTTCGGTCCTGGTCTACTGGCCACCGTGTGTGTACTGCTGCACTTAATAGAACGGCTTCTAAAAGCCGAGATGCCCGGCACCAGCCCGCTGTTGTTCACGGTGCTTTACACCGTAAACGTAGGCCTGTTTATTCTCTTTCTTGCCCGCACCAATTACAGCTGGCGCTCCTTGGTGCTCTTCCGCTCATCGGCCCGCCTGCGCCGTATTTGGGAGTGGTTTGAATTGCTGCTGGGCATTACGCTGCTTTTGAGCTTGGTGCCTCGGTCGTTGCCGTATAGCATGACTACCGCCTTGTTGGGTGGTTTGGCCGTGCTGGGCGTGTATATCAGCAGTCACCAGAAATGGGTGGCCTACCTCAACCGGCGCCAGAAGATTCAGGCCGTGCTGCTGCAGTCGGGCGTGATTGTGGCCATGGGCGTATTTGCAGCCTATTTCCTGCAAACTCAGTACGACCCATTGCTGGTAGCCCCGGCTCCGCAGCACGCTTTCCTGGTGCTAAACGCCTTCTTCGCGGCTTTTTATGCCTTTATGGGGCTGATGGTTACGTTCTTCAATCTGCCAACCGCCGGCGTATTTGAGCAGAAGCGCGAAGAGATACTCAGCCTGCAACGTCTTACTCAGCTCATTCAAAAAAGTCAGACGCCCGAGGAAGTGTACCGCATGCTCTTCGACTCTGCCATTCAAACGGTGGAGGCCGATGCAGCCTGGCTGGAAGTAGAAAGCATCGACGGCATCGACTACTCGGGGCAGCACTACCATATTAGTCCCGAGCAAGCCGCCGCCATTCAGCGGCTGCTAACGGAGTATAACCTAGGCCACATTGAGTATCTCAATAACGACCTGCAAAACAGCGCTGGTTTCCGGAGTTTAGACTTGCCGTATGGGTCGCTGATTGTAATGCCATTGCGCTCTAGCAAGCGTCAGTACGGCGCGCTCTACATGCTCAAGGAGCAGCGCCAGGGCTTCGACCGCGAGAACCTGAGCATCCTGCAGACCTTCACGAGCCAGACGGTACTCAGCATTGAAAACCTGCAGCTGATGCAGGCTTCTATTCAGAACCAGCTGGTGCAAGAGGAGCTCAAGATTGCCTCCTCAGTGCAGGACAGCCTGATTCCGAAAGATCTACCCATCGACAACTGGTTTGAAATCAGCTCGCACGCTCAGGCGGCTAAAGAGGTAGGTGGTGATTTTTACGACTTCCTGCACTTACCCGGCCGACGCTTGGCCGTGCTTATCGGCGACGTTTCGGGCAAGGGCATCACGGCGGCTTTCCACGTGGCTCAGATGAAGGGCATTTTCCATGCGCTGATGCAGGAAAACCCGCTGGCGCGCAATGAGCGGGAGAAATTTCCGGTGCCCAGCAAGTTTATGGCGCAGGCCAATAATGCCCTCGCCCGCTGCTTAGAGAAAGCGGCCTTCATCACGGCATCGCTCTATATTATCGACTATGAGCACGGCGGATTTGTGTTTGCCCGGGCTGGTCACTGCCACACGTTGTACTACCATTCCATCAAGGAAGAGGTATCGTACTTCCATACGGCTGGCCTCGGCCTAGGCATCATTCGCAACGACTCCTACGAGAAACACATCAAGAACCAGTTCTACGATTACAACCCTGGCGACGTAATGGTGATTTACACCGATGGCATTGTGGAAGCGCGCAATGCGGCCGGTGACGAGTATGGCGAAGACCGCCTCCAGTTTATGCTGGAGCAAACCTATTACATGGACGCGGCCGTTATTAAAGAAAAGATCCTGGCTGATTTAGAGGAGTTTAGCCGCGGGCAGCCCATGCATGACGATCAGACGTTGCTCGTCATTAAATTCCGGGCTTCCCAACCCGATATTCCCCTTTAACGTAGCCTTGGGATATGAAAATCAACCAACACACCACCGACCATACGCTCACCCTGGTTCTTGATGGCGAACTGGACGCTAGCTCGTCCGTATTGCTTGACACAGAACTAAACCAACCTTCTATTCTGGAGAACCAGAAGGTCCTAATCGACTGCCAGCGCCTGAACTACATTTCTTCCGCCGGCTTAGGTGTATTTATTTCGCACCTGCAGCGCTTTCAAGACGCCAGCGTGAAACTGGTGTTCTTCAACATGCAGGAGAAAGTGCACAACGTATTTGAAATTCTAGGCTTAGACTCTCTCTTGACGATTGTACCGTCAGAGGCCGAGGCCACCGCTATTTAATCCTACGGGACTATCAGGAGAGAATGAAAAACGCTATAAGAGTCAGCTGCACTCGCCGCAACCTGAAGGTAGTGCGTGACTTTGTGAGCGAATTTCTGGAACACTACCAGCTCTCTGAGCTGCATATCAACCAAATTGTGTTGGCGGTCGATGAAGTAGTGGCCAACCTCATTATTCACGGCAACAGCGAAGACGAATCTCGGTTTCTGGATGTACGGCTCACGATGCAGGAGCGAGAATTTGGCATCGAACTCGAAGACGAAAGTTCAACGAGCTATTCTCCATCCAGCTACCGCGAGCCTGATTTGCATGAGTTCGTCCGGATTGGCAAGAAGGGCGGCGTAGGCATGATGCTAGTGAACCGCATCATGGACCGCGTGGAGTTCACCACTGAAGGGCTCCACAATATTTGCCGACTGTACAAGAAAATAGCGTAAGCTTCGTTTTAACGATAGAAAAGAAAGCACCCCAACTCTAGGGTGCTTTTTTTATGCTTGGCTGGCAAATTGCCGAACTCCGCACGGCGGAAAAAAATCCGTAAAATTGCGTTGGTCAGCCGTCCACGTCCGGGGCACACTCCGGCCGGCTTGAGCGCTTAGAAGAATACTTTCCTCCTGTATGCACAACCGCTTTTTGTTTGCTGGTACGGCTGCCGCCGCCGCGCTGTTGGCCGGCTGCCAAACCACAAAACCTACTACCGCTGCTGCCAAGCAGCCCGTTGTAGAAACTCTTGGCTCCACCCAGGTTCCTACGTCGGAGTTTAGCTATGTATATCGTAAGAATAACAGCTCGGCCCCTGAGTTTGGCACCAAAGCCAGCGTAGCCGAGTACCTCGACCTCTACACCAACTTTAAGCTTAAGGTACTGGAAGCCGAGCAGCGCGGCCTGGATACCACGCAAGCCTTCAAGCGTGAGCTGGACGGCTATAAGCAGCAGCTGGCCCAGCCCTACCTGACCGAAAAAAGCGTGACGGATAAGCTGGTGCGAGAGGCCTACGACCGCATGAGCAAGGAGGTAAGCGCCTCACACATCCTGCTTCGGGTTCAGCCCGACGCCGACCCCAAGGATACGCTGGCGGTGTACCAGCGCATAATGGCTTTGCGCCAGCGCGTAACGGGCGGTGAAGATTTTAATAAAGTAGCTCGTGAGAATTCTGAAGACCCCTCAGCCCGCGACAATGGTGGCCAGCTGGGGTACTTCACCGCCATGCAAATGGTGTATCCGTTTGAGTCAGTGGCCTACAACACGCCCGTAGGCCAAGTGTCGCAGCCGGTGCGCACGCGCTACGGGTACCACATCATCAAGGTGAATGATATGCGCCCCGCTCAGGGCGAAATCAAGGTGGCCCACCTCATGATTCGGACCACGCCGGGTATGCCCAAGGCTGACTCGGTTACCGTCAAGAAGAAGGTAGATGAACTCTACAGCCGCCTCACGCAGCGCAAGGAGAACTGGGAGAAGCTGGTAGCGCAGTTTTCGGAAGACGCCGGCTCGGCGGCCAACAGCGGGGAGTTGCCGCCCTTCGGTACGGGCCGCATGATTCCGAGCTTCGAGGAAGCCGCTTTCAAGCTTCAGAAGCCCGGCGACCTATCTAAGCCCGTGCAGACGCCCTACGGCTGGCACATTATCCGTCTGATTGAAAAGCAGCCTGTTCCGTCCTTTGAGGCCATGGAGCCCACGCTGAAAAGCAAGGTGGCCAAAGACTCGCGGGCCGAGCTAAACCGAGCCGCCTTCCTGAAGCGCGTACGCACGGAAAACAACTTTACGGAGAACTCGGCCGGCAAGGACTATGCCTTCGCCAAAGCCGACACAGCCGTGGTGAACGGCCGCTTCCGATACACGGCCCCGGCCCCAGCTGCAGCGCCTGCTAAAGGCAAGAAAGCCGCTGGCGGCGACAGCCAAACGTTGTTCACCATTCAGAGCAAGCCTTATCTGGTATCCGACTTCCTGGCCTACGTGCAGCAAAACCAGAAGCCGCGGCCCGGGGCCGATGCTCGCTTTACCATGCAGCAGCTCTACGACCAGTACGTGGACCAGAGCTTGACGGAGTATGAAAAAGCCAACCTGGAAAACAAGTACGAGGACTACCGCATGCTGGTGAAGGAATACCGAGATGGTATTCTGCTTTTCCAGCTGATGGATGAGAAGGTATGGAGCAAAGCCATTGAGGATACTGTAGGCCTGCAGCAGTACTTTACCGCCAACCAGGCCAAGTACCAGTGGGAGCCGCGCGTTCAGGCTACCGTAATCAGTGCGGCCTCGCCCCAGTTGCTGGCTAAGGCCCAGCAGCTGCAGAAAGCCGGCAGCTACCCGCTCAAGAGTGGCCTACCAGTGCCAGTTGCATTCAAAGCTAATTCGGCTGAGCTGCCAGCTGCAGTGCCTGCCTTGGATGAACTGGCCTTCCGCTTGGCAAACGACGCAACGCTGACCCGCACGACTGTTGTAGGCCACAGTAAGAAAGGTGAAACGCCCGCCTTGGCCCGCCGCCGCGCCGACCGCGTAGTGGCCTACCTGCGCAGCAAAGGAGCCAACGCCGCCCGCCTCACCGCTACGTCCGACACCCGCGCCACTGCCAGCAACGTAACGTTTGATATAACCACCACCAACCCTGCCGCTCTGGAAGCCCTGCTGAATGAGCAGAACCCATTGTCGGTGCAGGTGCAGCAGCGCAGCTTCCAGAAGGGCGACAACAAGGCAGTAGATCAGTTCATGGGCAGTGCCCCCGGCACGTACACCACGCAGCAAGACGGCCGCTACTACTCCGTGCAAGTAGAGAAGCAACTGCCGGCTGGCCCCAAAACTCTTAACGAGGCCCGTGGCCAGGCCACCTCCGACTACCAGAACTACCTGGAGAAAGAATGGGTAACCCAGCTGCGTGAGAAGTACCCAGTTAAAATTAATCAGGCCGAGGTAGACAAGCTGATTACAAAGCAATAGTGGCCTAGAACGCCCGCAATGGCTGATAGGAGCTTGAATGGACTAGAAAACCATTTGGGCTCCTATCTTCTTTTTCTGGCATGCAACGCTAGGCCAGCTGGCAGGCTCTTCTCCCAAACACACTGCCGCTGATGAGGCCTCGGGTTGTTTTTGCCAGAGAAAGTATTTATGATGAAATTTACGGGCGGCTTTTGGCGTTTTGCCTGCTGTCTGGCCTGCGGAGCTTACGCGCTCATGCGGGCATTACTTGGTAAAAATTCCATGATTCAATTTTTGCATACGTCGGCCCGTGGGGTGCTCCTGAGTGCGGCCCTGTTGGCGGCATCGGTTACGGCTAGTTACGCACAGCTGGGCTTGGCACGCCCCGTTGGCCGTCAGGTTCTCGATGGCATTGTGGCCAAGGTCGACAACCAGATTGTCTTGCGCTCCGACGTGGAAGCTCTCTACGCCCAGGAGCAGGCCCGCGCCGAAGGCAAGCCTCTGCCCCCCAACCTGCGCTGCCAGATTCTGCAGAGCTTAGCCCTAAACAAACTCATGCTGGCCAAAGCCGAGACCGACTCGGTAGTGGTGGAAGACTCGCGGGTGAAAAGCGAGCTAGACCGCCGCATGGCCTACTTCATCCAGCAGATCGGCTCGGAGAAGAAGCTGGAGGAGTATTACAACAAGCCTGTAAAGCAACTTAAGGAAGAGTTGCGTGTGCAGGTGAAAGAGCAGCTGGTGCAGCAGGAAATGCAGGAGAAAATTTCCGGCAAGGTGTCGGTAACTCCCCGCGAAGTGCGCCAGTTCTTCAACCGGATTCCCAAGGATAGCCTGCCCTACTACTCTACAGAGGTAGAAGTAGGCCAGATCATCCGGTTTGCTAAGACTAACACCAAGGCGAAGCAAGCTGCCCAGGCCAAGCTCAACGAGCTGCGGGCCCGCATCCAGGGCGGCGAAGACTTTGCTACCCTAGCCAAGCAGTTTTCTCAAGACCCCGGCTCGGCGGCTGAAGGTGGCTACTTGGGCTTCTTTAAGCGCCGCGAGCTGGTACCTGAGTATGAGGCTGCCGCCCTGCGCCTAGAGCCCGGTCAACTGTCGCCGGTAGTGGAGTCGCCGTTTGGCTTTCACCTTATTCAGCTCATTGAGCGCAAAGGCGACAGCTTCAGCACGCGTCATATCCTGCTAAAACCTGAAACCGGCGCCGCCGATGCGAATGAAGCCGCTCAGGAACTGGCCAAGCTTCGCCGCCGCATCCTCAGCGACAGTATTACGTTTGCTAAAGCCGCTAAGGACAACTCGGAGGATAAACTAACCAGCGGCAATGGTGGCCTGATTGCAAACCGCCAGGACGGCAGCTCTTACTTGCCCCTCGACAAGCTAGACCCCGCTATCTTCTTCGCCATTGATACTATGAAGGTGGGCAGCATCACGGCACCCATGCCTTACCGTACCGATGATGGCAAGGATGCCATGCGCATTTTGTGGTTGAAGTCGAACACGCCGCCTCACCAGGCCAACCTCACCGACGACTACCAGAAGATTGCCGCTGCTGCTCTCAACGAGAAAAAGAACAAGGCGCTGGATGAGTGGTTTGCCGCCAACCGCAACACGGTATATCTGGAGGTAGACCCGCAGTACGCCGACTGTCAAGTACTGACTACCGTTAACTAAGACCGAAGTGAACTAAAAGACATGGGAAGCAGGGCTTCTCATGTCTTTTAGTGTTTTAAAGCTGCATGTGCAGCTTCCGCCCGACAGTGGGCGTCTCATCACTTCTCCTCTTTCGCTATTTATGGCTAAAACATTCTCATCTGATAAAGAAGCCGCCGACTCGCTGGCGCAGGCCTACCGCACGTTGCGCCAGGAAATTGGCAAAGTGATTATCGGGCAGGAAGAGGTGGTGAAGCTGGTGCTGACGGCCGTATTCTCGCAAGGCCATTGTCTGTTGGTGGGAGTACCTGGCCTAGCCAAGACGCTACTCATTCAGACGATTGCCGACTCGCTAGACCTCTCCTTCAACCGGGTGCAGTTCACGCCTGACCTGATGCCATCGGACATTGTAGGTTCGGAAACCCTGAATCAGCAGCGTGACTTCCACTTTGTTCCGGGCCCCATCTTCGCCAACATTGTGCTGGCCGACGAAATCAACCGCACCCCGCCCAAAACTCAGGCGGCGCTGCTGGAAAGCATGCAGGAATACGCTGTAACGGTAGCCGGCAAGCGCTACCCGCTAGAGCGCCCGTTCTTCGTGCTGGCCACCCAGAACCCCATTGAGCAGGAAGGCACTTACCCCCTGCCCGAAGCGCAGCTCGACCGCTTCATGTTTAACATTGAGCTTGGCTACCCGAGCTACGAAGCAGAGCTGCAGATTGTGAAGAATACTACCTCGGATACCAAGCCAACGGTTTCCAAGATTCTGCACGCCGACGAAATACAGGCCTACCAGCACCTGGTGCGCCGCGTACCCGTGGCCGACAATGTGGTAGAGTACGCCGTAAGCCTCGTGCACAAAACCCGCCCAAATACGGACCGGGCCGGCGCGCGTGCCACTCAGCTTCTAGAGTGGGGAGCGGGCCCGCGTGCTTCGCAGCACCTCATTGTAGGCGCTAAGTGCAATGCGCTGCTCAACGGCAAGTACTCGCCCGATATTGAGGACGTGAAAGCAGTAGCCCTGCCCATCTTGCGCCACCGTTTGGTGCGTAACTTTAAGGCCGAAGCCGAAGGCGTCACTGTAGAGCAGATTGTAAAAGAGTTGTTATAAACCTTTGACTTGCCTGCTATAGCCTTCAACAGGCTGCCGTTTGCACAGACCCAAAGGCCCAAAACCAATACCCAATACCCTATATAATGGAAGCAGCCGGTTACTACCAGCAGTTTGAGCGCAACGTAAAAATCATTCTCGATGCGTTGGATGCAGGTCTCGATGTTCGTACCACGCACCTAAACACGGCACTGCCAATTGAAGTGTACGTGCTGTGCGAAGTGCTGAACCAAGGTGGTGAACATTTCCGCCTCACCACGCAAGGCCTAGATCTGCTGCGCGAATTTGCCGCTCAGTACTTGCAGCACGAGTCGGCTACGGAGGCCACGATGCGGCGCATTCTGGAGGACAAAAAGGCCATGATGCGTACACCGGAAGGTCGGGTACTGACCAAGGAAATGCTAATTCGGCGCCTGGAGTTCTTCAATGAAGCTGCTCGCCTCGTGAATGTAATGCGCACCCAGCATGCGTTAGGCAGCCCTCCTCAGTCGCGCTCAGGCAACGGAATTGCCCTGCAGAAATAGCCTAAGACTGGCCTAGCCACTCACTCAGGACCCAAAAACAAACGCGCCTCTTCCGTGGAAGAGGCG
Source organism: Hymenobacter wooponensis (assembly GCF_004745865.1). Classification (GTDB taxonomy): domain Bacteria; phylum Bacteroidota; class Bacteroidia; order Cytophagales; family Hymenobacteraceae; genus Hymenobacter; species Hymenobacter wooponensis. The sequence goes on from NZ_SRKZ01000002.1 coordinate 154,808, forward strand.
CGTTTGTTTTTAATAGACACAGAGCTGGTTGCGCTACGACATAGAAGCAGAGGCTTCCTTACGCACCTTGGTATTGCCTTCTTTGGAGTGTTTCAGGTTAAGCTCGCCAGCAGGTTCCTTTTTGAGGTGGCTGGGTACTTCATCGCCGTGTGGGCCTTTGGAAACGGTTACGCCACCATCCACATAATAGATGGCCCCCGTTACGAAGCTAGCTTCATCGGAAGCCAAGAAGAGGTACACGTTGGCTACTTCTTCTGGCGTACCACGCCGGCCCATGGGCACACCTTGGGTGGTGAGCTTCTCCATCTTAGCATCCATAGGGCCAGTTTCCTTATGAGTCCAAGCCGTATCAATAGGCCCCGGCCCTACAATGTTGGAGCGCACGCCAAACTTAGCCTGCTCTACAGCCACGCCCTTCTGGAAAGCATGCACGAAGCCTTTGGTGCCGCCGTACGGTGTGTTCTGCGGCTCGCCCATGTGGCCGGCCTCCGAGCCCGCCGACACAATGTTGCCATGTGTTTTCTGCAGGTGCGGAATAGCTGCCTTCGTCATCATAAAGTTCGAGTAGATGTTGTTCTTGATCATATACTCAAACGCTTCCAGCGGATACTTATCAATAGTGGAAGTGGTTGGGAAGGCTCCGGCGTTGTTCACTAGTATATCTAGTTTCCCAAATTCCTTTACGGCGGCCTTTACGCAAGATTCCGCGGCTTCCTCCAGGGAAATATCGGCGAGGTAGCCAATGGCGCGGCCACCTTCGGCTAAAATCTCGTCTACTACTTCGCGCACCGGGTCCGAATCGAGGCCTACGACCACTACGGCCGCGCCTTCACGGGCAAATTTCTTGCTGATGGCTTCCCCAATCCCGGAACCACCACCAGTTACAATAGCTACTTTATTTTCGAGTCTTCCTTTCATCGGAGTAAACTATGGAGTGATAAAACGAAGCGCGACTACTGGCCTACGCTTAGCTCAGCTTGCTGAATAAGTTGAGCCATTTTCCTGAACGATGTGTAGCCAGTCAGGTTTTTGTTACGTAGGCCACCTGGAAACCTACTTGCCTTTCCTGGCCTATTCACCGGACGTTTGGCCGGCAACTGCCCCAAATCATGTACGCCGCCTCACTGCCGCTTCGTGCTCCTGCCCACACGCCTCTGCTCTCGGCTCGGCTCACGTTACGCCCTTACTTACCCTCCGACCAAGCCGCGTTCTTCCAGGTAATTGACGAGGACCGCCCACGCCTACGCCCTTCTTTTCCCAGCCGTGAGGCTAGTGTAAAAAGCCTTCCTGACGCGGCTAGCGTTCTGGCCATGTTTGAGCAAGATTGGGCGGCAGGCCGCTTGTATGTGTTCGGTATTTGGCACACTGAGAGCCACGCTTACCTCGGCGACATCAGTCTTAAACCCAACTGGACGTCCCCTATCACTGCTGAAATTGGGTACTACCTTGCGGCCGCGGCCGAAGGCCACGGATACGCCCGCGAAGCCCTGGCGGCGGTAGTGCCCTTTGGATTTGAAACATTGGGAGCTGCCCGGTTACTTATCCGATGCCGGGCGGATAATCCGCGTAGCTGTGCCGTGGCTGAGTCGGTAGCCTTTACTCCTTTGCCACCGCGCCCTCGGCTGCTTCAGCCCTTCTCCAACCGCTCTATTCTGTATTACATTCGGAAGCAGCATGAAAGCGCCTGAATTCCGTAGGCCTGCCTTCAATCTTGATGCTAGCTAGTTTGATTCATGACGCAACTTCTTGAGCAAAAAGCTCTGATTGAAGTTCATGTATAGGGCAAAAGAAAAGTCAAACAGGCCGTTATTGAGGTCGTAGAGTGGCTCAAAGCGGGTAGTCAGGATGAGGTTGCCTGGCAGCCGGTAGTCGCGCCATACGCGCAGAATCAGTAGTTGGCGCTGCTTCTCGGTGTAATCTGGGTCGGCCGGCGACACGGATATGGAGCGGTACAGACGCCCACCTAGGGGCGAGATATAGCCGTTACCATGCCAGTAGGCCACTTGCAGAGTGGATAGCCGCGTGTCGACTCCGGCATTAAGGTACAGTCCTGTGCCACTCTGGAACGGTAGCTCCTTGGTGAAGGAGTAATCGTGGAAGTAGGTTACGTAGGCGTCAGCATGCACAGCAGACACAAAGTTGTACGGTAATGCCCGCCGCACTCGTAGGCCAGTTGCCACGTTAAACAGGGTTTGTAAGGGCTTGTCAATCGTATCAATTTGGCCCCCACGATGGGTAGCAGTAAACTGAAACGGCACTCCTACCAGCCACCCCGAAGAGTCGTTAAGTACCCGGTGTTCTGCCGTTAGTCCGCCCGCTACCTCTTCCTGAAAATTACTGTAGCGGTACTGTTGCCGCTGCCAGTTTACCCACGCGTCTAAATTGGTCCGCGGCGACTGATATAAATATTGGGTTCCCTCTTCCAGCCGGTTGGTAATAACCCGCTCAAAGTCAAACATCGGCTCAATGTAGCCGTGGTACAGGTTGCCTTGGATGTTACCAAACAACAGGCTGTGCCGCCCCTGCTGATACTTTACGGTAAACAACGGGCGCACTTGGCGCAGCCGCGGGGTGCCATAATCCTTCCACAGGAATATGCCGGCTTCCAGACGAAGATTGGCCGAGGGGAAGTACACAAGCCGTGGCGCCAGCTGCGCCCCGAAGTAGGTCAGGCCCGGATCAATCTTGTTGAAATACTCATTGTCTTTGTTAAACAAGAAGCCCTGCACATCAAGCCGGAGCTGGTGTTCGTATGCGGGGCCTACGGGCAAGGAGTGCGTGAAGGCGCGGTTATCTAGCTGACCCAAACTCTGCCCTGTGCTGCCTAACCAGGCTACCAAGGTCAGTATCAGGGAGGTATAAATCGAGCCTTTTCCTAAAAATTTTAGCACAGAAAAAACATCCTAAAACCGACGAATTTTTTTAGCATTGTGGGCACAAAATATAGCTCAGCGGCGTTACCATGAGCCGGCCCGAAAAGGGGCTGGCAGTGGAGTATCGCTAGGCCACTCGCCACATTGTGCGAGCCAGCCAAAAGGGCTACATTCACCAAACCTAAGAAGCATTTCTCAATAACCCCCTCCTATATTAGTATGGCTGCAACCACTGACAAGGCCGTCAACGCCAACGCCGAGAAAATGAAAGCCCTCCAGCTGACGCTGGACAAGCTGGACAAGAACTACGGCAAAGGCACCGTGATGAAGCTCAGCGACAACAAGGTGATGGACGTCGAAGTCATCAGCACCGGTTCGCTGGGTCTGGATATTGCCCTGGGCGTGGGTGGCCTACCCAAAGGCCGCGTAGTGGAAATCTACGGCCCAGAATCGTCGGGTAAGACGACTCTGACCATGCACGCAATTGCCGAAGCTCAGAAGAAAGGCGGCATCGCAGCCTTCATCGACGCCGAGCACGCTTTCGATCCGCTGTATGCGAAAAAGCTGGGCATCGACACGGAAAACCTCTTAATTGCTCAGCCCGACAACGGAGAGCAAGCCCTGGAAATTGCCGATCAGCTGATTTCCTCTGGTGCCATCGACATCATCGTAATTGACTCCGTAGCTGCTCTGGTGCCGAAAGGCGAACTGGAAGGCGACATGGGTGATTCGAAGGTTGGTTTGCACGCTCGTCTGATGTCTCAGGCACTGCGGAAGCTCACCGGTACCATCAACAAGACCAACTGCCTTTGCATCTTCATCAACCAGCTGCGTGAGAAGATTGGCGTAATGTTCGGCTCTCCCGAAACCACCACGGGTGGTAACGCCTTGAAATTCTACGCTTCGGTTCGTCTGGACATCCGTCGGATCGGCCAGATCAAAGAAGACAAGGACAACGTTACCGGTAACCGCACCAAGGTGAAGGTGGTGAAGAACAAAGTAGCTCCTCCCTTCAAGGTGATTGAGTTCGATATCATCTACAACGAAGGCATTTCGAAAGTAGGTGAGATCCTGGACCTGGGTGTTGACATGGGCATCATTGCCAAGTCGGGCTCGTGGTTCTCGTACGATGGCAACCGCTTAGGCCAGGGCCGCGAAGGTGTAAAAACCATTCTGCAGGACAACCCTGAGCTAGCTGATAAAATCGAGGCTCAAATTCGGGCCATGGTGAAAGGTGAGCCGGAAGCTGCTTTGGCTGCTATTCCCGAAGACCGCTCCATGGACGACGACGAAACCGTTGACCTGTAAGCCACCTGCGCTTCGCAGATTGAAAAGCCCCGCCGATAATTCGGTGGGGCTTTTTTTGTTGTATATTTTGCTTGTGTGAGTCAGCTAAAACCATTCTTAGTGAGCTTTCCGTACAGACGTATCCTTGCCCTGACCGAATCCATTATCTTTGCTGGCATCGCATTTGAGAAGGCATCGGCTATACCTTATCTCGCCGCTATTACATGACTCGCCGCTGGCTCCTGTTTCCTTCGCTACTTCTGCCTTTAGCGGCCATGCTAACGGCTTTCGGGCCTTCCGACGCGACACGTACCATCAGTAACCACAGTTTCGCTAAAGGGGAAGTACTGCAGTACAAAGTACACTATGGCCTAATTAACGCAGCCGAAGCCACAATTGAGCTGGCCGATAATATTCACCGTGTAAATGAACGCCCCTGTTACCGGGCCACCGTTACAGGACGTACTACCGGCTCCTTCGATTATTTTCTGCGCATTCGGGACACGTGGCGGTCTTACATCGACACGACTAGCATCTTACCCCAGCGCTTTTTCCGCAATATTGAGGAGAAGAATTATCGGAAGCAGGAAACCGTAGACTTCGATCATCTCAAGGACATGGCCTCGGTCGAAAGTCATAAGCGGGATAAGAACAACGTGAAGCATGGCACCTTCAAAACCCCGAATAACGTTCAGGACATCGTCAGTGGCTTCTACTTCCTGCGCACTCTCAACTACGACCAACGAAAAGTTGGGGAAGTAATCAAGGTGCAGGGGTTCTTTGACGAGGAAGTCTTCAACATGGATGTGATTTACAAGGGCCGCGAAACAGTTGAAACCAAGGCAGGCGCCATCCGTGCCATTCGGCTCGTCCCGAAAATGCCCGACAATAAACTCTTCCGCGGAGAAAACGCCGTTTCGGTATACCTCTCCGACGACCGTAATAAGATTCCGGTTCTGATTCAGGCGGAGTTGGTTTTGGGGGCCGTAAAAGTTGATATGTACAAGTATCAAGGCCTGCGAAACCGTCTGAATCTGGTAGCTAAAAATTGACTTTGCTTAAAAGCGACTCCGCCTGGGTCGCTTTTTTTTTGCCTTACATTTCAACCTCCACCGTATGGATTTCACCGAATCGCCCTGGCACCCAGCAACCTCCTGGTCGGAATCCGATGAAACCACTGCTGTTGCTACTGCCCCACGCAAACTTGTGGCCGGCGGTAATGAAAACGTAACACGCCGCGCCCGTCGGCCGGCGGTACTTTTGAACTCGCGCATTCTGTTTTACCCTAAACCGCCCCGCTCCGTGCAGCCAACCGCCAACCCCAACGCTTACAAGATCCTGGTAGTCGATGATGATCCTGATATCGTCGAGCTGCTGGAGTACAACCTGCGCAAGGAAGGCTACGAGGTGGCCTCCGCTCCTGACGGCCGCAAGGCCCTGGAGGTAGCCCCGCAGTTCGGCCCCGACATCATTCTGCTTGACGTAATGATGCCCAATCTGGATGGTATTGCGGCCTGCCGGCAGCTCCGCGAGATGCCGAAGTTCAAGGAGACGTATATCATCTTCCTGACAGCCCGCGCCGAGGAGTTTTCGGAAGTTGCCGCCTTCGAGGCCGGCGCCGATGACTTCATTGCCAAGCCCATCAAGCCCCGCGCCCTGATGAGCCGCCTAGCCGCCTTCGTGCGCCGCGACAAAGACCCCCAGGTCCAGACCGACAGCATCGAAATCAACGGCCTCAAAATTGACCGCACGGGGTTTGCAGTGTACCAGGAGGGCAAGAAAATCAGCTTGCCTAAGAAAGAATTCGAGCTTCTAGCCTTCCTAGCCGCTTCCCCCCATAAAGTATTCGGCCGCGACGAGCTGCTGCAGAACATCTGGGGCAACGACGTATTTGTGCTGGCCCGTACTGTGGACGTGCACGTGCGTAAAGTCCGCGAGAAAGTCGGCGACCATCATATCCAGACCATCAAGGGAGTGGGCTACAAGTTCAACATTGACTAAGCTCCCGTCATAGCTCTCAACTTGAAAAAAGGATCTTACCTGCTTGAACGAGCCACTGCTAGGCCAGTCGTTCAGGCCGATAAGATCCTTTCTTCATAACGTTGGGTAGCTACTTTTGCTCATTACCACTAGCCTTTTGCGCCTTTACTCAGAGAATGAACCTCTCTTCCCGTACCATTGCCATACTCCTGTCGTTGCTGGTGGCTACCATTCTCAGCCTACTAGCTTGGCTAGGCCCCTCACTGCCGCTGCGGGAAGGCGTGCTGGTGGCGGGCATTAGCATTGCCGCGTGCTTTCTGCTGCTCTACCTCATGTTTGAGGCGCTGATTTTTCAGGAAATCAACAACATCTACGAAGGGCTAGAGCACATTAAGCGCAAGGAGTTTAGGCGCATGTCGAACAAGTTTCTGTTTCGGCCGGAGCCCCTCAAGCGCATGCGCGACGAGATTCTGGACATGGCCCAGCGCAAGCAGCAGGAAATTGACGAACTGAAGCGCCTGCAGGTGCTGCGCCGGGAGTTTCTGGCCGACGTATCGCACGAGCTGAAAACCCCCATTTTCGCGGCTCAGGGTTTCGTGCACACCATTCTCGACGATGACGACGTGGATGAGTTTACGCGCAAGAAATTCCTGCAGAAAGCAGCCTCTAGCCTTGATGCGCTGGATGCACTGGTACAAGACCTGGTCACGATTTCGCAATTGGAAAAAGGTGTGGTGCGCATGCGCCGGCAAAACTTTGATCTGGTGCAGCTGGTACACGACATCTTTGAGCAGCTGGAGCTGAAGGCTGCCCGGCGCAACGTACAACTGGCCCTGTCGCCCCCGGAGTTTCCGGCAGGTGGCCTACCCGTGCTGGCCGACCGTAACCGCATCCGTCAGGTATTGATCAATCTTATTGATAATGCCATTAAGTACGGCCGGGAAAACGGCCATGTGACGGTAGCTCTCGTGGAGAGCGGTAAGAACATCCGTATCAGCGTCCGGGACGATGGGGAAGGCATTCCGAAACAACACCAGAACCGCATTTTTGAGCGCTTCTATCGCATTGATAAAAGCCGCAGCCGGGAATCGCGGGAAGCCGGCGGATCTGGGTTGGGCCTCGCCATCAGCAAGCACATTGTGGAAGCGCATAAGTCAACCATTCGGGTGCAGAGCGAGCTAGGCCAGGGTACCACGCTAGAGTTCAAGCTTCCTAAGCCACGGGCTAAAAGCCCGACTGTAGCAGCTGAAGAGGCCTAGAAGCCAAGCTGCTTGCTTTGGCCGCCTCAGTTGCCTTAGTTCCTAGCTAGAATTTAGAAGTACCTTTGTAGCTCATTATGAAGCTACCTGAGTTCAAAGACCTGATTCTGTTCGAAGACGAAGACTACGTCGTCATCAACAAGCCCCCATTTCTGGCTACCCTCGACGAGCGGTTCGGCGGTGCGCCTAACATCCTACGCCTAGCCCGCGAGCACTACGATGATATCCAGGCCTGCCACCGCTTGGATAAAGAGACCAGCGGCTCGCTGGCGCTAGCCAAGAACCCAGCGGCCTACCGCCACCTGGCTATGCAGTTCGAAGACCGGCAGGTAAAGAAAATTTACCACGCTGTTTCGTGGGGAGTGCACGAGTACGAAGGCCTGGAAGTAGACCGCAGCATCGAAACTACCACCAAAGGCAAAGCCCGACTGGCCTACAAGGGCAAGCCCGCCGTTACCCTGGTGCGCACCCTCGAAGCGTATGCTCGCCACACCTTACTGGAGTGCCAGCCCATTACCGGCCGTATGCACCAGATTCGCTTGCACCTGGCCTACTTGCAAGCGCCCATCGTTGGTGACACGATGTACGGGGGCGACAATTTCTACTTGTCTTCGCTGAAGAAGAAGTTCAACATGAAGCAGGGTGAGGAGGAGCAGCCGTTCATCAAGCGGTTTGCCTTGCATGCCCGCCAGCTTACCTTCAGCCTGCTCAATGGAGAGAAGGTAACTGTGGAGGCCCCTTACCCCAAGGACTTCCGGGTATTGGTGGAAAACCTCCAGCAATACCGCTAGAGCACACTACCATATAAGCGCCCCTTCTCAATTGAGAGGGGGCGCTTGCTTCTTACACCCTGTTCTAGCCCTATTGACTAGTTGGAGCAGTAGGTGCGTAGAGTAACGCGTAGCCGCGGTACACGGGGTAGCGCGCCAGCACCTTTCCTTGGGCCGCTGCCAGCTGCGCAGGTCCCTCGTCTTCTCGGTCATATACCAGCCAAATGCGATGAGCACCCTGCTGCTGCAAGGTGAGCAGGCCGTAGGTAAAAGGGTCCTGCTTAGTCGGCAGCGGGCCTGCTTCCTGCAGGGTTAGACCAGGCAGTGTAAGCCGGGGCGTGTGCTCCTGGGTATAATAGCGAGCAACCGGTGCCACGTTGTAATACGCAAACACCGCATCGCCGGGCTGCTGGTGCTGGGCCACAACCTCCAGGGCGGAGCGCACATCAGCATAATCACTCTGAAATGGTTTGCCGAGGTAGCGCAACTGCTGCTGATTAGCCAGTACCACCACTGCCAGGGTAGCTATTGTCCAAGCTGCCCACTTGTGCCGCTGCCCCAACCACTGTGCCCCATAGCCCAGCACTAGCAGCAACAACGGCAACATAAACAGCACTAACCTCGACATGAGGGAGTAGTAATGTAGGGCTGAAGCAGCCAAGCAGGCAGCTATTGGTAAGAGCAACACACAGGCTAGGAAATGCTGACGCCGTAGCAACTGGGATAGGCCTAGCGGAAAGCAGATAATGGCTAGCCCCGCCGCCAAAGCAGTTTTTCCCACCGTTTTATTGATCAATTCACCTAGTTGCTTCAACAGCAGCTGCACATCTTCCGCGCTGCGAGGCGGGAAAGCCAGAAACATTTCACGGTGGTACTGCTGCAGATAGTCCGATTCCACGTTAGTCTGCAGCAGGAGCATGTAATACACACCGAAGCAAACTAGCCAAGCTAGGCCAGTCCCCAGCACCCACCCTATTGCCCGCCAGTCTTGGCGCTGCCAGGCCTGTAGCAGGTACCACAACCCTATTCCCGCCAAGACAAATACCGATGGCATAGAAAACCAAATGCTCACGCAGCCTACTAGTACCCACACGCCAGCCTCACGCGCCCCGAACCGGACGCGGCCCACGTAATAGGCCACCTCAATCAGGGCCAGCGCGGCCAAGCCGTCGGTAGCGTACTGCTTGCAAACGGTGCCATAATCAACGAAAACCTTCCCGAAGGCCATAAAGCCCAAGGCAAACACTGCTACCGGTGGAGCAAGCCAGCGCCGCGTTTGGCGAAAGAACAGGCCTAGCGTGAGCATACTTGCCAGCACTGGCACCAGCCGCACCGATAGCTCATTGTTGCCAAACAGGCCTAGGCAGCCTTTCACCAGCACGGAAAACAGCGGCGGTGAATACTGCTCGTAGTCGAGGTTGCGAAACAGGCCTAGGAAAGAACGCTCAGTAAAGTTGCGCAGTAGGTTGGCTTCGTCGAGATATAAAGAGCGCTGTTGCAGCCAGATTACTCCGCGTAGCACCAGGCCAAGCGCTAAAATTGACCAGGCGACTCGGCGCCACCAAATGGCTTGCACAGATACAGCAGAAGAGGCTGGCGTACTAATGGGCTTCATAGGCGGCAAAATCGGGCCGCAAGGTAAGCGCTTTCGAGAATCAGCCCGAAGCCGCCAGTAAGTGTTTCAGGGACAATTATTAGAGCATAGCTTTGAATATTCGAAGGAAGGCGGTAACTTTGTGTCCGTTTTTCCCGAACCCGTGTTCGGTTTCTCCTCATTTCCAAACGCTTATCCTCCTCCCCAATGGATCATCTGAGCTTCAAGACGGTATCCGTCAACAAAGCCAATGCCGACAAGGCCTGGGTTGTGGTTGATGCCAGTGTTGCGCCGCTGGGCCGTCTGGCCAGCCAGATTGCCAACATGCTGCGTGGCAAGCACAAGCCTAGCTTCACGCCCAACTCCGACTGCGGTGACAACGTTATCGTTATCAACGCCGACAAGCTGCGCGTAACCGGCAAAAAACTGACCGACAAGATTTACATCTCGCACTCGGGCTACCCAGGCGGTCAGAAGCGCATCAACCTGCGCGACAAAAAGGCTAAAAACTCGGCCAGCGTAATTGAGCACGCAGTAAAAGGCATGCTGCAAGGCAACCGCCTCGGCCGCGAGCAATTCCGCAACCTGTTCGTGTACGCTGGTGCTGAGCACCCCCACGAAGCTCAGCAGCCCAAAGCTGTTGAACTCACCAACCTCTAGGCCACTTCGGCTCCCCAATTTTCTAACTCATTCTATTAATGGAAATTTCCAACACCTCTGGTAGAAGAAAAACCTCGGTGGCTCGCATCTACATGCAAGCCGGGCAAGGGAATATCACTATCAACGGCCGGGACATGAAGACGTACTTCGGTAACGAACTCCTGGAAAACATCGTGAACCAGCCTTTGGCTACTGTTGAACAAGTTGGACAGTACGACATCAAGGTAAACGTGCGCGGTGGTGGCATCTCGGCTCAGGCTGAAGCTATCCGTCTGGCCATCTCGAAAGCCCTCGTAGGCGACAACACGGAGGTTCGCCCCGCGCTGAAGAAAGAAGGCTTCCTGACCCGCGACCCGCGCATGGTGGAACGTAAGAAATTCGGTAAGCGCAAAGCTCGTCGTTCGTTCCAGTTCTCGAAACGCTAATCTTCCAGAGGAACCCCTATCATGGCTCAGACCACCACTTATAAAGAACTGCTTGACGCCGGTGCCCACTTTGGTCACCTTACGCGCAAGTGGGATCCGAAAATGGCGCCGTACATCTTCATGGAGAAGAACGGCATCCATATCATCGACCTCAACAAAACCCTCGTTTCGCTCGAGCAGGCGTCTGCGGCTATCCGCAACATCGCTAAGAGCGGCCGTAAGGTGATGTTCGTGGCAACCAAGAAACAAGCGCAGGAAATCGTAACGGAAGAGGCTAAGCGCCTCAAAATGCCGTTCGTAACGGACCGTTGGTTGGGTGGCATGCTCACCAACTTCACCACCGTGCGCAAGTCGTTGAAGAAAATGAGCACCATCGACAAGATGGTGAAGGAAAACACGGCCTACGCCGCCCTCGCAAAGCGCGAGAAGCTGATGATGTCGCGTGAGCGTGAGAAACTGGAGCGTGTTCTGGGCGGCATCGCCGACCTGAGCCGTCTGCCCGCTGCTCTATTCGTGATTGACGTGAAGCGTGAGCACATCGCCGTGAAAGAAGCCCAGAAACTGGGTATCCCGGTGTTTGCTATCTGCGACACGAACTCGAACCCTGAGCTGGTGCAGTTCCCAATTCCTGCTAACGACGACGCTTCGAAGTCGATCCAACTCATCGTTGGGGTGATTGGCAAAGCTATCGAAGACGGCCTCTCTGAGCGGAAAGTCGACAAGGAGGATGCCGACAAGAAGCAAGCTGAAGAGGAAGGCATTCAGGAAAAGCAGAACGCTGACGAATAGTCTGCCTGTTCATTGAAAAAAGGGAACATGCGAAGCGCTCGGCTCCGATGTTCCCTTTTTCTTTAACTGCCCGATGCTGGTCTAGGCCACTACTCGGGACTACGTAAGATAACCCTCACACCCTCATATACTCTCACAACAATGGCAGCAATTACCGCCGCAGACGTGAATAAGCTCCGCACCATGACTGGCGCGGGCATGATGGATTGCAAAAAAGCTCTGACCGAAGCCGAAGGCGACTTCGAAGCCGCTCGCGACATTCTGCGCAAGCAGGGTCAGAAAATCGCTGACAAGCGCTCAGAAAACACCACGTCGGAAGGCCTCGTGCTGGCTGCTGTTAGCGAAGATGGCACCAACGGCAAACTGATTGCTCTGGCTTGCGAAACTGAGCCCGTTGCAAAAGTTGAAGACTTCAAGAACCTCGCTCAGCAGATTCTGGATACGGCCGTTAAGACCAACGCCGCTACCAAAGAAGAGCTGCTAGCTGCTCCCCAGGCTGATGGCCGTTCGCTACAGGACCACATCACGGACCTGATGGGCAAAATCGGTGAGAAGCTCGACGTAGTGGCCTACGAGAATGTAACCGGCGAGAAGGTTGCTTCTTACATCCACTCCGACAATAAGAAGGGCGTTCTGGTAGCCATGAAGAACGTAGGCGGTGCCGACGTAATTTCGGTTGGCCGCGACGTTGCTATGCAAATCGTAGCAATGAAGCCAGTTGCTCTTGACAAAGACGGCGTTGACGCTGCTACCATCGAGCGCGAAATCGAGATTGGCAAAGAGCAAGCTCGTTCAGAAGGCAAGCCAGAGGCTATGCTGGAGAAAATTGCTCAGGGCAAACTCAACAAGTTCTATAAGGAGAACACCCTTCTCAACCAGGAGTTCGTGAAGGACAACTCAGTTACTATCTCTCAGCTGCTCGACAAGACGTCGAAAGGTCTGACTATTTCCGAGTTCAAGCGTGTCGCCATCGTAGGCTAAACCACTCAGAGAGTAACACAAAAGAGAAGCCCCGTCGGCAATAGCCGGCGGGGCTTCTCTTTTGTTGTATTTATACAATTCTACTGTTCAGCTTAGTTATCTTGTTGTATAACATCTCTACTATTCCCAAACAGAGAATAAAATTATGTTTCCTATATATTAACTCAGATACAGAGGAGCTTACAAAAGCTATTATTGCTTTTGTATAAATTAATAATATTTAATTTATATCCCAAAATGAAGACACATCTGTTACTTTCGAAGAAAATAACACGTCATAGAAATTTATTTAATCTTAAAACCAAAGCACTTTATAATGCGTATACCCCCTTTAGACGGGCATAAATACTATTTCATCTAAAATGGGATAATATAAATTATCTGTTATTCAAGTATATACACTGTTTCCTTTAAATATTCTATATCACCTTTGTATACGCTCTAAGACCCGGACTCCCCTCGTGTCTTGTACCATAAACTACCTTTTGCATGAAACTAAGTGCTAACCCTTTTCACCCGACCACGGGCGACTTACTCCCGGCGTATCGGGACGCGTACTTACGCGGTGACTTATCAATTGAGAATACAGAGGCGGTCGACGCCTACATGAACACCAACAGCGCCCAGGCGGATGCCATCCTGCGTCGGTTTTACGAACTGAAGAACCAGGGCCAGCAGGTGCGCCCGGTTGGCTGGGTCCAGCGCCAGTTCGAGCTGATTCGGACCGAGCCACAGCGGTTCCGGCAGCGGGCGGCAGCGCTGCTGGTAGGCAGTGCCCTGCTTGGTGGTGCCGTGTTTGCCGGCACGAACACGCCCACTACGCCAACCGAAAACTTCCCTATAACGGCTGATGCTACCGTGGCTGAGGCCGAGGCGGCTGAAGCACTGGCAGCTAACGCAACGGCTGTACGCGTGGTGACCATGCGCGGCCGCATCTTGAATGAAGACGGCAAGCCGCTGGTAGGCGCTACCGTATTAGACCGCGCTAATCGCCGCGGCGTTTCGACGGATAAGGATGGCAATTATGCTATCGTAGTTCCGGCTAACAAGGCTACGCAGCTGCAGTATGCCTACGCGGGCTACAAAGAGGAAGAGGTACTTATGAATGGTAAGAGCAGCTACAACGTGACCCTTTTACCTCGTACCACTGCTAAAACGAAAAAGCACCATTGGTGGCAGTTTTAAGTAGCTTGCCCAGTGGCAAATCTTCTGCTATTTCTATTACATGACTATTCCTTTCCTCAATAGAGTCCGCATCCGCCAAATTACGGTAGGCACGTCCAATGAGGCAGGTGTACAAGCCCGCACAATTTTAGAAAAGCTCCTGGCCGAGATGCCGGAGCTGCTACTCACGTGCGTGGTAGAAGTGTCATCCGGGCGGGTGTTGGCTTCCTATACCAGAGAGGCCCACCTCAACCCCAATCAAATCAGTTTGCGGTACGCCAAGCTACTGCAGCTAACAGCCAAAACGCTGGCTGCGCAGCAGATTCCGGGTGGCCCCTTAACTGATATTACCGTGCTGCTGGAAGACCAGTTTCACACCGTCTGGCCCCTGCCTACTGGCCAGTGGTACTGCTTCGTGGCCGTACGCTTTGCTGATGCCAACCTGGGCATGGCCCGGGACGTGTTGCGCCGCCATACTGCTTAAATCAGAGTAATTACCCCTTTACATCATTTTCATCATTTCCCATGGCTTCGCCTAAACAAACCGTTAAAGAAATTCTGGAAGAGCTGCCCACCCTGTTGGCTGTCGCCGTCGTAGAGACCGAGACCGGCATGCCGCTGGCTGCTCACTCGAACCTGTCTGATTTCGACATTGACACTGCTGCTGCCTACAACACGGAGGTCGTAAAGCAGAAACTGAAGGCCATCAAGGCGCTCAACCTGAACCAGACGGTACAAGACATCCTGCTCACCCTCACCGACCAGCTGCACCTGATTAAGCTGTCACCCACCGGGGACAAATTCATCTACCTGGCCGTGAACTCGCGCGACACGAACCTGGCCGTAGCTCGCCAGATCCTGAAAGGCCAGACGGCCGTGCTGGCCTAAACACTCGCGCTAGCGTATGGAAAAGCCCCACCGGCCGCTGGCTGATGGGGCTTTTTGCTTTATTTGCATGCTATGAATGACAACCGGAAAAACGCTTATCGTTACCTGTTATACTATTTCTTGCTAACAATAAGAACTACCCCGGTGGCCACACAGCCAGTATGGAATCAGCAACAGCTGCTGTCGCATAGCTACTATGCTGGATCCGTTGCCTATTTGCTTCATACCCTTGCCTTGGCTGCTGCAACTGACTTTGAACACTTTGATGAAAACGCTTTTTGGTCAAGTTTAAGCCAGTTCTCTATTAACAATCCGGCTATAAACCTGGGTGATTATCCGACAGTATGTACAACCAGGTTAGCTGAGTTGGATCGGTAAGCTATCCTCCGCTCATCTTTATGCGGTAGGCCCGCACGCGCGCTTCCGCATTCTGCCGGATGTTGTAGTAAAACAAGCTGTAATCGGCGATGTGGAAGGAATGGCGCAGTTCGGGGCGGCCGGGCAGCAGGAAGCGCGGATACCCGTCGCGGATAGGTTTATGCACCCATAGCAGGCCGTTATGCACCTTGGCATCTACTACGCGGGTATCGCGGCGGTTGAAGGTGCTCGGAACACCACCAAGGTTCAGGCGTGCTTCGGCGGTACTAGTATCACGCGACCAGGTGAGCGGATTCGTCACCACGCTTTTATTATACGCAGCGTACTCCTGCCCCCAGTCGGCGGTATTCCAGGCTACGTAGCAGCCCGTTTGGGTTGAGTCTTCGCAGGGCCTTACGATCTGAAACATCTCTTCGGGCACATTGAACCCAACTAAGTAGGCCGCCACCAACTGATGGCGCAGTTTCGGGTCGTGGTCGAAAAAGTCTTGCAGAATATGCGTGAGATGACGGGTACCCTGGCTATGGCCCGCCAGAATAATAGGGCGACCGTGGTTATAGTTATCGAGATAGTATTGAAAGGCCGCCTTAACGTCGGTGTAGGCCAGGTCGATGGCTTCTTCTCCGTTCTTCGTTTTTTCATCGAAGAACGAGTACAGCGTAGCCTGCCGGTAGCGGGGCGCGTAAATGCGGGCTGTGCTGTTGAATACAGATGCCTGCTTACGGATAGTAGTGATATCCGTGAGGTGGTTAATGGCGGTATTATGCAGATCAGCGTTCCAATGCCCCCGCCCCAGGTGCGTAGTAGGGTGCACGAAGAACACATCCACGGGAGCATCGCGCTGACGGTCGCGGAGCAGCGTACCGAGCGGTACAGCATCTGCTGAATCGAGGCGGTCGGGTAAGGCGGCCCAGTTATCCTCCATCCGGTAATCTGGTGCTTCTGAAACGTCTTTGGCCGGAGCAAACTGGTGACTGGGGCGCAACACTCCCAGGCAAGAGCTCAACAGCAGTAATAGCGGCACCAGCAACGTTCGGTGCCAAGCGGTATAAATAAACACAGCGAGTAAGATCGAGGAAGAAAGACCTAGGCCTGTTGCACAGTTGCGCGACAGGCCTAGGCAGATAAAGTCAATCGTAAAGTTACTCCGTGAAGGTATTCTCGAGGAGCTTTTCCTGACGCAGGTATACGATTTTGAAGTTCTTATCGAAGCGCGCCCGCACCTGCGCCCGGGTTTGCTGGTGCTTTTGCATAGACTGCCGCAACGACTGAATTTTCTCGATATAAGTAGCCACCCGCGAGCCATCATTGACGGGGGGGCTAATTTTCAGCGTGCCGGGCTCAATCTGGTTCTGCGCTTCCAAGAACTCAGGGAAGTAGCTTTTCGCCAGCTCATCATTGATGGCGGCCGGAGAAGTATTCTGCATAAGGTAAAACCGCTCTACCTGAGGGGCGAAGTACGTGCTAGCGGCAAAAGGCGCCGCTTGCATATCCTCATAGAACGAATTCAACACTCCCTGAATACGCGTTTGGGCGGCGGCCTCTGTAGTAGGATCAGGAGTAGTGACGGGCGCAGTGGCAGGTGTGGCGGCAGGCGTTTGCGCAGCGGCCCCAGCGGCCGTATCTGCGGTAGAAGCCGGGGTAGGTGGCACTACCGGGGCCACCCGAACAGTTTCGGGAGCTGCGGCAGGCGGTAGGTCAATCTGCTCAGCTTGCGGCCCGGTTTCGGGACGCGTGGTGAGGGTGTCGGCTGCAGTAATGGTCGTACTCGTTAACCGCTCCGATTGTTTGTTGCCCAGCATCAGGTAGGCCACTATCGCCAGCAAGGCCACAATACCGCCTACAATGAGCACGGTAGTTAGGGGGTTGTGCGATGCCGCATCGGTGGGTGGCGGAAAGGTATCGTCCTCCAAGGTTTCGTCAGCCGGGTACACCTCCGCAGGCTGCGGTTCGGCGGTAAAGGGGCGCGCTGTCTCCCGCGGCGGCAGAAACTCTGGCGCTGGTGGGGTGGGCGGCACGATGGGAGGTTCTCTTCTTAACGTGCTGGTAGGTTGCCCTACGGGCGGTAGCAAGGGGTCCTCAATGGGGCCACTGGTAGTAGAGGAGGCAGGAGCTATAGGCGGCACCGGTGGCCTAGAAGGCTCCGGAGCTGGCGTAGGCGGTGCTGAGTAGGTTGGGTAGATCTGGTCAGCTGCAATTACTGGGGGCTTTTCGGGAGCGGGGGGCTGCGCGGGAGCCGATGGGCTGGCATTTTCAGAGAAAAGCAGCTTGCGCTTCAGGGTTTCAAACTCCTGGGGGGTAATGGTGCCCGCATCCAGCCACTCTTTCAGTTGGCGCAGGGTGTCGAGGGGAGAAGGGTCTTTTTCCATGACAAGAGGCCAGCAGCGCTAGCACAAGGAGTTATTTACGGTCGAGGTTGGTAAGCCGGGCGCGGCGGCGCTCCACCTGTGCTTTACGCAATTCCAGCAGCCGCGCGTTGTCGATGAGCTTCACAGAGTCTTCCGCCGACTTGAGCTTGTTGTTGGCATTCTGTTGTTTTAGCTGCTCGATTTTGGTGAGGTTGCTTTGCGTGTTGGAAGCTAAGGAAGCGCGTTCCTTCTCCAGCTTCTCTTTCTCCTTCTCCGATTCCTTGAACTGCTTTTCAGCTTCCGCTATTTGCTCGCGATAGGCCTTTACGCGGGCGGCGGCGGCAAAGCTCTGGGCAATGTTGCGCAAGGAGCTAAACTCAGAGGGCGTGCCACCCGTGGTAATAAATGCATCGGGCCCCAGGGCCGCCCATACCGATAGTTCCGACACGGTATCGGAAGGAGCCGTAATGGTAGAATATAGATCAACCAGCTTGCCCGACACGCTAGACATGGGTGCCTGCTTGGCCACCAGAATATCTTTCTTGCCCACACCTAATACACCATCTCCCTTCAAGCGGATGTTGTAGGTGTCCTTGAGCCAGGCTTGCCAGAAGTCGCGGGTCCATTGGGCGGTACCTTCTACTTGCACCTTCACGGCGTCGCGCTCTTTGCGCTCAAAATTTACGCTGCTGTTGCGCGCATCATACAGCTGCGCCTGCACGGAAGCCGAAGTCAGGATCAGCGCCAAAAAAGCCAGTATGCCAGTCGAAAGACGATTCATAAACAGTAAAATCAAGGATACACAACCAAAAACGGTTATCAGATACCATGCCGGTCGAAGGCCGCCTGCAAGTCTTGCTGCATGCCCACAAAGCGCCGTACGGCGGCCTGCACAAATTCATCGTCCAGGAGCAAGTGCACATCTTCTTCACCGGTCAGATCCAACTCGCTCACCTTATAGGTTTGCTCAAAAGGGCCTTTTTCTAGCTTAATAAGGTACTTACCGTTCCAGGAGAAGAGCGTGATTTTGGCGTCGGGGTGCGGAATGATGGCTAACTGGCGCATAGCAAGGTCAGAAACATTGAGAGGGCGAAGATAGGTAGTGGCAGTTAAGCCATGAGAGCAAGCTCGACATAACAGCCTCACCGTGTTTGCGTACAGCCTTGTACCCCTCTCTCCTACTCTACCTTCCACCTTTCCCCTCCCTTTCACTTATGCCACAAGGAGATAAATCGGCCTACACCGACAAGCAAAAGCGGCAGGCTGAACACATCGAAGAAAGCTACGAGAAGCGCGGCGTTTCGGAAGAAGAAGCCGAAAAGCGCGCCTGGGCCACCGTTAATAAGCAAGACGGCGGCGGCAAGAAAAGCGGCTTCGGCCGTAAGAAAGCCGATAAGTAGTACCCTTGCACTTCCCCAGCACGCAAAAGCGGGCGGCTCGTCAGGGCCGTCCGCTTTTGCGTGCTGGGAAAGGGGGTGCGCTACATCAAGGCAATGGTGCGGTTTTTTGCCGCGCCATTTTGCAGGGGAGCACTGGGCATCTGCTTGAGGTTGGTGCCCGTAGTTTTCTGCCATAAATTAATAATGAGCGAAATCTGTTGAGCAAACGTGTTGCTAGGCACGCCAGGATCAAATAGCCCTTGGATATTAGCAGCTGTATCATATTTACCTTCCTCCACCATTCGCAGCAGAATGGCCAGCAAGGGTGCTAGCTCAAAGATGTCGTGGGTTTTGGAGTGAGGCGTGACTCCCACCAGCTTACCGAGCTTGGCCAGGCGCTCGTAGGGCGTGACGGCCTCGGCGTTCAGCTCCTTTACCAGCTCGGTGTTGGTAGCAATTACCTGGTAGTACCACTCGGCCATAATCACCGACAGGAATTCTTCCTTCGAGAGGCTGCTGCTCTCATAGAACTCCAGGTTCTTATCGGCGTTGCGGCGGGACAGCAGGCTGTCCTTGAGCTGCAGTGCCAGCTCCGAAATAAAGATAACGTCAGTGGTATTAACACCACTGGTGTTTTTGTGGTTGATGACGCCCTGCCATACTTCGCGCAAAAAGTGCTCTAACAGGCCTACGAAGTTCAGGTTAGCGTGAGTCGGCTTTACGAAGCTGACCGGCGAATTGGCCTGATTACCGTGGCCTAGCTCCAGCCCAAACAGGCGGTAGTAGGCATTGCGGCGGGTAGCATCGAAGCTGGGAGCCAGGGCCGTGACCACGGAGCGGAACTGCGGAATGTGCACATCCTTGTAAAACAGGTCCTCGGTGTTCCGTATCCACTCGCGCGTGAAGGCGCTGGGGTGGCCTAGGTCTTCGCCCGTCTTGAACTTCATGATCAGGCGCTCGAAGATGACGAAGATGCGCGAGTGCTCGATGAGGTAGGCGAAGATTAGGTGGTAGGGCGGAAATTTATCCGCGGCTGGTACGTTGGCCCCTTTGATGTTATACATCAACTCATACCAGTGGTAACCAATGCAATTTTCGAGCACGCCCGCATCAGGCATTGACACAAAGGCCCGGATGGAATCGGCATTGGGCGCTTCTGTGTCGTCTTTGTTCAGGTCGATGAGAAAAGAGTCGGGCGGGCCGGGCGCTACATCAAGCCCAAACTGCCCGGGAAATGTCCAGCGCTTGATAATGGGCGAATTTAAGGGCGTGCCGTCGTTGCGAAAGTTCGGCAGCGCATAGGGCCGCTCCGTGCTATTGTAGCTATACAGCGTGTTATACGCCTTGATCAACCTTAGAGTAGCTGACATGGTGGCGAAGAGTTAAAGGTGAACAATAAGCAACGACGGGTGCGAGCTATACTCGGGTTTTGACGTAGGCCCGCAACAGTACTTCCAGCCGCTTCTGAAAGTCAGGGGTGGTAGGCGTTGGCGGGTCTTCCCCGTTTTTGCGACCCTTGATGTGGCGCTTCAGCTCCCGCAGCTCCTGCTTATAGCGGTGCATTTCGGCTCGTACTTCCTCTACTTCCTGGCGGGAGGCGGTTTCAATAATCAGCACATCGGGGCCGGAATCGGGGCTACCGTTAAACTCCGAATTCTGTGGCTCTTCCGATTCAAATACTCCTTTTGCGTTTCTCATGACGTGGGGTAGTGGGTGGTGAGGTGTAGGGGCGTATGGGGAAAACACGCCTGGTTATCAGTTCAAATTCACAGACCAGCCCAAGCGCTGCATCCATTCTTCCTGGCGCTGATATTCAGGGGCGGGGTCGTCGGCGGTGGCTATTTTCAGGCCGCTTAGGGCCAGCAGCCGCAGGCATTCCTTCCAAATCCAGGCGTGGTTGGTAAACAGGGCGGGCCCGGCCACATACTCTAGCTTGGCCAGCTCATCGGGGCGCACGCGTAGGGGGTTCACGATTTCAGTGAGGGCGCGGCCGCCAAAAGCCCGGAAGCGCTGCCTCAGAATAATTTCCACGGCCTGCGGCAGCACCGACAAACACGCCTGAATAATGAGAGCCGCATGTGAGCCGCTATTCTTGATCTGGTAGAAATCGACCCAGGCCCGTTCCAGCTCATCCCAGGGGCCCAGCCCGAAGCATTGGCGGCACATTTCGGTGGCCAGCAACACGCGCAGGTAGCTGATGGGGTGCGGGTCGCCGAGGTGGTACTGCACCACGCTCCACACCTCGCCGGCCATTACATCGTGCAAGGCTGCCACGGCCGCGTAGCCCGTGTGCACAAAGGCAAACGCATCGGCGGCAATTTCAGAAGCCCAGCCTGCATACTCGTCGGCCGCCAGGCCTGATTTGGCTTGTAGGCCAGTGCGTAGGGCGCGGGCCAGCTCCTCGTTCCAGTCCAGAATGTGGGCCAGCTGGTGGCCGGTTTCGTGGATGGCCGAGGTGGGGCGCAGCAGGTTGTGGCGCGTTATCTTGATGACGGCTACCGGGCTGGTAGAGCTGTCCCAGAGCCGCAGCCCCGCTTTCATAATAGACGCCCCAAGGCCCTTATCAATGTAGGTGAGTACGCTGGGCACGGGCTGGTTGCCTACTTTACTCAGCACCTCTTGCATACTTTGGGCGCAGAGGGCATCGCAGGCCCGTAGCAGCGCCGCTACCTGGGGCGTAGTGCGTGAGTTGATGGCATCGGTGTAGAGATGCACGGTGGTTTCGCACTTCACGTATTGGCTCCGAAACCGAATGACTTGCTTGCGGATTTCCAGCAGCGCCGCTTCGGTAGTGGCCTGGTCGAGCTGTACTTGCAGCTGCTTGCCGCTCAACAGCAGATTCGTGATGGATTGGGTCAGAAAGGCCCTTATTTTCAGGCCCAGGCCCTGGTCTACCCCGGCCCAGGCTCCCGGCGAGGCCAACTGCTCGTAGGCCGCCAGCCGGGTAGCGGCCTGGAGCCAGTGCCCGATTTGCCGCCGGATGAGCGGCTTCGTGCTGACAAGTGGAAGCGTGTGTACCATGTCGCCCGCCGTTTAATCGAACTGCCGCCCGCCTACTATCATGATGCTAGGCGTGGGCAATGACGGCAGCACAAAGTCGGCCAGGTCGCCCAGGTTGGTGGTACCCTTCATGGCGCTGATGACCAGACGCAGCTTCGACATAATGGGCACGTTCGAGAAAATCACCTTCACCGTAACGCCGCTTTGGTTAGCCGATGCCGTGACAAACTCTTGCTTGCGCGACTTCAGGTAGGTGATGATGGAGTTGTAGACGATGTCGGCGAACTTGTTGATGAGCTTCTCGACCACCTTCACCAGCGCATCCTTCCCAAACTTCACCAGCATGCCCCCAGCGGCCCGGGCCACACCTCCCAGAAACTGCTCCTGGGCGGGCTCAAAGTTCTCCAGATACAGCTCCGGCATAGCCTCGTGCACAAACTTGACTTTATGGGGCACGTTGCGCAGCAGCGTATTGGTGAGAATATCTCGCACCACGTTCCGGATGGTGCCCACCGCTGATAGGTAGTCGCCGCTGCCGAGCTTTTGGCCGATGGCGCGGGCATCTTCACCGCTGAAGAAGAAGTTGAAGCGGATTTCGCTTTTGAGGAAGTTCAGCACGCATTGCGCATCACTGGAGCGCGGAATTACGGGCTCTACTTTGGGCGGCGTCCAGGGCGTGCCGGGCGTAACGGGCACGGGCGGCCGGTTTACCTTGCCGGCTCCGTAGGGCGGATGCACTTTAGCACCCGGAATTTCTAGGAAGTAAAACCGCTGCCCCGTACTGATCAGGTTGCGCGACTGTAGAAACCGCGCATCTACGTCGCGGCCTAGGCCAGGTTCCTTGAGCAGCAGGGCCGCGGCCGTAGGCGTGAGCGGGTGCAGCTGGCAGTACGCCGACCAGTTTGAGCTGCCTAGGCCAGGTAACTTCTCCAGCCGCGAGATGATGGACAGTTTGGTGTAGCGAATAGCCTCGTAGAGATGTACTTTGGCTTGCACAGGCTTACCCATGGGCAGGCCTAGCTTGTCTTTAAAGAAACTAGCCAGGGACTGCCCCTTGAAGGATTTTACCTGCTGGGCCGTGCGGGCGTCAATCACGACGTTAAACACGGTGGAATACTTGCGGTAAAAGCGCTTTGCCCGCGGCATTTTGTACCACATGCCGTTGCCCGACGCCTGGCGCAGGGCCGCCTTCATCATGGAGGTCGGGAAGTTGTTGGCCACGGCCGTTTCAAAGGCCTCGCTCACCAGACTCTGGACCACTTCCGGCTCGGCGGTGTAATTCTCAGGGCGGCTCCCTATTTCCGTCAGAATCTCCTCCACCGTGGAAGCGTAGGCCTCGTAGGCCAGTCGGTCGGGTTGTAGACCGGGAGTTTCCAGCGAAATCATCGACATGCCAATGTCGGCAATGGCGTTGCCGAGGGCCCGGTGGTGGGTTTTGAGCGTGTTACCCAGGATTTTGCCCACCAGCTGAGACACTAGGCCACCCAGGAAGTTCACAACTTTGTCGCGCCCGATAATGGTAATGGCCACCTTCAGAATGGGGAGCAGGGCCGGAATAAAGCGCTGAATAGCCGGCGTAGGGTCTTCGCCATCTTTCAGCTCACTCAGCTCCTGCACAAACCGCTCACGGGCCGCATCCAGCGTGCCGGCTTCATCTTCTGATTGGGGCTGCTCATTCTCCTGGAGGTAGTTGTTTACCGTGGCCTCGCTTTCCTGCTCGGTTTCGGCAAACAGCAGGTTGGTTGCCCGCGCATTGAACTCCATTTGAATCTCGTTTATCTCGTAGGTCGTCGGTTGCTCGGCCTCCGCCTCAGTTTCGTAGGCCTCGGTGGCATAAGTGCCCTCCGTTTCAAACGACTCGCGGTTCATGAGCTTGTTCACGAACTGCTTGGCAATGGGCCGTAGCACAATGGGCAAGCGGTTGATGGCAAAGTTGATGACCTTATGCACCAGGGGCTTTACCAAGGCCCCCAGTTTTTTCATGATCAGGCCAATTGGCAGAAACTTACCCGCGAAGGCAATGCCCTTCTTGGCCAGATCTACCGCGCCGGCAATGCCTTTTTTGCCGAGGTCAATGGCTTTTTTGGCGACGTTCTTTACAACCCGGAAAACCTTACCAAAAAACTGCTCAAAGCGGGGCGAAAATCCCTCATGATCTACTAAGTAGCGGTCAAAGAACTGCTCCAGCTCGGCCTCACTTTTACTGCCCATGTCTTCGCGCTCCATCTCGGTAGCCATGTTGCTAATCATGGTTTCCAGCTCGTAGATGAGAGGCGCGGCATGGTTGCGCAGCTCAGATACCGTGCGCAGGCTGTACTCACCGGCTTCATGGGCAAATCGGGTGGCCGCCACGTCCTCAAACTCGTTGGCCAGCTCAAAGAGGGCTTCGTTGAATTCGTGGTCGTGGAGCTCGGCCAGCATGCTCACCATTTGCTCGGCCAGCGGGTTGGGCATTGGGTGTACCTCGCCGTTACTTTCTAGCTCCGAGAGAAACGGGCTTTCCATATCTACCCCAAAGCTTTCTTGCAGGGGCAGCAGATCTTCGTACCGCACGTCGGCAAATTCCTCCTCCGACTCGTCGGCAAACGGACTACTGGACAGTAAATCGTTTACTCGCTCACCATTCTGGGATGGGAAATAGGTATTCATAGCCACTCAGATTTGGGTACTGACTAACTGACTGAATCATTAGCAGACCGCCAGAACCTGGCCTAGCGCACTTGTGCCGCTCTTATATCAGGCAGGCGTTCTTCAGCCGGTTTCGCTAACGCGGCTGGTGTCCACAGCAGAAGGAGCGGTAGTCCGCATCCTTTCCAAGTAGCAGTTGCTCATAACTGCTCCGCACCGTAGTGCCCCTCTCGCCCCTATTCTGGTTACTGTTGCGCAAGTATTATTAAAGTAATATATATTATCTAAAACTTCCTAAGTAATTCCTGACTTTATCGATGAGATTACAATCGTGTGGGAAAGATGCAGAAACGCACCTTTCCCAGGAGCCGCCGCGGCCGGGTAGCAGAAACCGTAATAGAGAGGCCTAGGCCTAGATTGTGTGCAGAATCACGTAGAGCGAGGCGACTGATATCACCGCCCAGAGTACTATACCTAGCACAAACGGCTTGGGGCCCACAGCTTTAATGGCTTTAGCGGAAAGCCCGGCGCCAATAAAGAACAACGTTACCGTGAGGCCTAGCTTGGCCAGTTGCACCACCGTGGGAGCTGCTACCTGCAGAGCTGGCACGTAAGTATTGAGCAGCATAGCCGCGATGAAGCCCAGGATGAAGTACGGAATCTTCACTTTCACATCCTTCTGCTTGAAGGCTAAGGCCGTGCCCAGCGCTACGGGAATTATCCAGAGGGCGCGGGCTAGCTTTACGGTGGTAGCTACCTGCAGGGCCTGGTCGCCGTAGGCGGCGGCGGCACCCACTACCGAGCTGGTATCGTGGATGGCAATGGCACACCAGAGGCCAAACTGGTTCTGGGTCATGTGCAGCAAGTGGCCTAGCGGCGGAAAAGCAAACAGCGCAAGAGCATTCAGGATAAACACCGTGCCTAGCGCCACCGACAGTTCTTCCTCCTTGGCCCGCAATACGGGCCCTACCGCCGCAATGGCACTTCCGCCGCAAATGGCGGTGCCGCAGGAGATAAGGTGTGTCACGTGGCGCCCCAACCCGAGCCAGCGCCCCGCAAAATAGCCGAGCACCAGCGTGCCAGTAATGGAGGCCACCGTGAACAGAACACCTTGCTGACCGGCCTGCACTGCCGCATGTGCATTCATCCCAAAGCCTAGGCCTATCACAGAGTACTGGAGTAGCTTAGCCGTGAGGGCGCGGGTCTGAACAATGAACGGGTTGCCCACAGTCTGGGCCAGCACCAGGCCTAGCGCCAGCGCCACGGGTGGCGAAGCCCAGGGGGTGAGGCAGAACAACAAAAAAACGACAAACACCCCTTGCTGCCCCGTTACAGAGAGGCCTAGCAGTTGGTGAGGCTGACGAAACGATTCCCAAAAACCTGCGGCTAGGTTCGGGGTCTGCGTGGGTTGAGTAGGGCGAGGGAGGGTGGCTTTCATGGGGGCGGTAACTTGCTCCCAAAGGTACGTTGCCCCCATACCGCCAGATAACCAATAATTGTTATCAGCTATTACTTAAAGTTATAAGAACAATTTGATTAAGTCTGCTCGTACTGCTTGTGCGCATAGGACAGGAAGCGCGTAGCCGCTGCCGACAGCGGCTGGCCTTGCACCCACACAGCCTCAAACTGCCGGGACAGCTGGAGCTCAGGCACATCGACGATTTCTAGTTCTCCGGCGGCCACCTCCTTTACCACCGCCCGCCTAGACACTACTCCTAAGCAGCCGGGGGCCGCAGCCAGATACAGCTTTATGGCCTCTGTACTATCAAAGTAGAAGGCCACTTTCAGCTCCGAAAACTTCAGCTGATGCGCTTTCAGGGCATATTCCAGCACTTCCAAGGTACCCGAGCCCCGCTCACGCAGCACGAGTGGGTGCTGGGCAAATTGCGCAACCGTGAGGGATGAGGGCCCCGCTAGAGCAGGGCTGCGGACTACCACGAGCTCATCCTCCAAGAGTAGTTCGTAATGCAAGTCGCGGCTTTTGCTGCGCCCCTCCACAAAGCCTAAGTCAAGGTGACCTTGCAGCAGTTCATCGGCAATTTGCTCGGAGTTGCCGTTGAGCAAGCTTAGCTCAATGTGCGGGTAGCGCGCTTGGAACGCCGGTAGCAATGGCGGCAACACGTATTGGGTGAGCGTGGTGCTGGCGCCTAGCCGCAGGCGGCCCCGGGCAGCCCCGTGCAGCAAGTGCAGCTGTTCCGTGAGCTGCTGGTGCAGGTTCTCTACGGCGTCGGCGTGCTGCAGCAAGAGTTGGCCGGCCTCGGTGAGGCTAATGCGGTTGCCACGCCGCTCAAACAAGCGCTGGGCGTAGCTGCGCTCCAGCTCCCGAATGTGCTTGGTAATGGCGGGCTGGGTAATAAACAGCTCCTGGGCCGCTTTGGTAAAGCTCAAGTGGCGGGCTACCGACTGGAAAACGCGCAGACGAAAATCGGGCATGGCCGCAAGGTACGCGGTGGCTAGATGCCAGAAAATGGTGTGTGGCTTCTGTCTCGCACGTTACCCGGAGTGGAGCGCAAGATCTTGTCAAGGCAACATGAAACGCCTAGTTCCTTTGTTGTGGTGTGAGTATATCCTTTCTCCGTTAGGATGATGTGTTGGGGCACTGGCGAGGGGTGCGCTAGGCCACTTCTGCCTAACTTGCTCCTTTCTTTCCAGTTGAATTCCCATGAGAAAATCCTTTCTGACTGCGCTGGCTTTTCTGCCGCTGGCGGCTTCAGCCCAACAAACCACCTACACGCCCGAGCTGCTGATGAAGCTGGGCCGGCTGGGGGAGATGCAGGTATCGCCGGACCGCAAGCTGGTGGCCTACACCGTGACGCGCTACAACCTAAGCGAGAACAAGGGCAACACCGACATTTGGGTGGTGCCCGTGGCGGGCGGCGCGGCCAAGCAGCTCACTAATACCCCCGGCTCCGAGAATACCATTAACTGGCGCCCCGATGGCAAGCTGACTTTCCTCTCGGGCGAAGGCGGCACCGACCAGCTCTACGTGATGAATGCCGACGGCTCGGGCAAGCAGAAGCTCAGCGAATTTCCTGATGAGGGTCTCGCCAACCTGAAATACGCGCCGACGGGCAAGTTTATTCTGTATACCCAGGACGTGAAAACCGGCAAATCGGTGCAGGACTGGTACCCCGATCTGCCCAAAGCCGACGCCAAGCTCATCGACGACCTGAACTACCGCCACTGGAACACCTGGGACGATTTCAAATCGAGCCACGTGTTTTTCCAGCCAGTTGGCGACGATGGCAAGCCCACCGGCTACGGCAAAGACGTGATGCCCGGCGAGAAGTTTGATGCGCCGCTACAGCCGCTGGGCGGCTCAGAGCAGCTGGCGTTTTCGCCCGACGGCTACCGACTGGCCTACACCTCGCGCAAGCTCTACGGCAAGGCCGAAGCCGAGAGCACAAACTCCGATATTTACCTCTACGACATCAGAGAGGGCAAAACCCAGAACCTGAGTGAAGGCTTGGGCGGCTACGATACCGAGCCCATCTTCTCGCCTGATGGCACAAAAGTGGCCTGGCTGAGCATGGCCACGCCGGGCTTTGAATCAGACCGCAACGGTATTGTGGTGTACGACTTCAAAACCAAGAAGCGTGAGGACATCACGAAAGGCTCGGAGCAGGCGGCCGCCAACATTCGCTGGAGCCCCGATGGCAAGACCATCTACTTCGTAAGTGTGCTGGAAGGCACCGAGCAGCTATTCTCTATCCCGAGCAAAGGCGGCAAACTCAAACAGCTGACCAAAGGCCCCCAGAATTACAACAGCTTCGAGCTAGCTGGCGCCGACGTAGCCGTGGCCAACAAAACCACCCAAGCCACGCCCGCCGACTTGGTGCGCATAGACCTGAAAACCGGCCGCGAAACCCAGCTCACTACCATTAACCAGCAGGAGCTAGCTGGCGTGAAAACAGGCAAATCGGAAGCCCGCTGGGTGAAAACCACTGATGGCAAGCAGATGCAGGTGTACGTTATCTACCCTCCTGACTTTGACGCCAGCAAGAAGTACCCTACCCTGCTGTATTGCCAGGGCGGCCCCCAAAGCCCTATTACCCAGAGCTGGAGCTACCGCTGGAACTTCCAACTGCTGGCTGCGAACGGCTACATTGTGGTAGCTCCCAACCGCCGGGGCCTGCCGGGCTTCGGCACGGAGTGGAACAACAGCATCTCCGGCGACTGGGGCGGCCAGCCCATCCGCGACTATCTCTCCGCCATTGATGCCGTGAGCCAGGAGCCCTACGTAGACAAGGACCGCCGCGGCTGCGTGGGCGCCAGCTACGGGGGCTACTCGGTGTACCAATTGGCCGGCAAGCATGAGGGTCGCTTCAAGACCTTTATTGCTCACGCGGGCCTTTACGACCTCACCAGCTGGTACCCCAGCACCGAGGAAATGTTCTTTGCCAAGCACGACATGGGCGGCACTCCTTGGGACGCTACACTCAACAAGAGCTACACCGACTTCAACCCCCAGCAGTTTGCAAAGAACTGGGATACGCCGATTCTGGTAATTCACGGTGGTAAGGACTTCCGGGTACCCGAGGGCCAAGGCATGGAAGCGTTTGGTACGGCGCAGCTGCGCGGCATCCCGAGCCGTTTCCTGTACTTCCCCAACGAGGGCCACTGGATTACCAAACCTCAGAACGCCGTGCTGTGGAACCGTGTGTTCTTTAACTGGCTAAGCCGCACTCTAAAGCCCGAAGGCCAAGCAGCCAAATAGATTTTGCTTTAGCAACAAAAAGACCCTGCTCAATTCCTCAGCAGGGTCTTTTTGTTGCTACTCTGACTTAGCCTTATATACCTTTACAGGCAACGCTATGTTATTCTTTGATCATATTTTTTCTTCAATGGCTTTACTGCTTCGCATAGCTAGCCTACTAGGCTTGTATTTACTCACTGTGTATGCCCAGGCTCAAACACCTGGTTCTCCTGTTAAGAGCAGCATAACAATGTCGGCCCCAATACAACTACCCTTAATGGCGTATGTACCGAGCACTAACACGCGCTTAGGTCGAGCCGATTCTCTTACGCGCCGGGACTACATGAGAAACAAAATCCGTAGTGTAACCAAAGTCAGGTTGATCGATAAAATCGGAGAAGTTGATTCAGTGGATTATATGGAGCTTGACCGCCAAGGCAATAAAGTTTTGTTGTACAATCCGCACTCTAAGGCCCGTATCATTCGGCATTATGATAAGCGCGGCCGACTTGTAGAAGTTATTCAGCAGCCAACGCCTACATATCCCTACAGCATGCGAGAAGTGTTAGATCCAGATAAGGGACTATACACTTCGTTCAGACAACCTGCTGGCAAACCCGATGTCCCTCTGCTCACTGTAACACACCAACGACAAGGCAATATATCCAGTAGTGAGGCGCAATTACATCAGCCTATTTATCAGCAGGGCCAAATAATAACTCAGGTAACAGCCCGTGGCTACAATGTGAGCCACGACACTGTTAGGGTAGATTTTTTTGGCTACGATGGCACTCAGCAGGCTCAAGCCTATCAAAGTATGTATACCATTGTCCAAAACGGACGTTCAATTGAAAATGGCACAGTTTCTTTCCAGAACCAACTACAAGCTCTCCTAGACTCCTCTGCGAGAGCACGCCAATGGCGTAGCCAAGGACTATCCGATGCTGCTATTTTGTTGCGTCAGAACGGCCTACGGGGCTCTTATATAGCCTCTACTTATTCACAGTATGATAAAAATGGCTGGTTGATACGCTCTGAGCATAGCAGCCCTACCAAGTTGCTAAGCAAGCCCGTTACACAGGAAAGCGAGCATGGAACTATGACTACCACCAGTTCTTCTTACAGCTCGTTTTCATATCAGTACGATGCTCAAGGCCGTGTAATTCGGGAAGAATTTATGGCCGTTTTTCCGGCACTCTCGCAAACGAGCAAACCGGCATCAGATACCGTTAGGACTGTAACGGATAAGACTTATTCATCAAAAGGGCTGCTCCTCAGCGAAACCAATAGCAGTGCTGGACGGACAACGCGTTACGAATATCGCTATAGCCGCTTCTAACCTTAACTACGGGTAGGCGGGCTTTATTTAGTACGGTTTACAGGCTAGCGAAATAGCGGAGCTCTTTACTTTTTCTTCCCTGCATTTCAACTGATCATTACAGTTGGGGCGCAGGGAAAGTATTTTTATAACTATATCAAATTGCATTTATTTACCAATGTAGCGCTTCCCTCTCACACACCTAGCTATGTGGCTTCGTTTACTACTTGTATTGCTATTGGGCGCGCAGTTGGCACTTGGCCAGTCGAGTAACGCGGTGGAAACACCGCACACTGTCCGTGACACGCTACTCTTGAAGGACCCCAAGGGCCCGCACATATCGGAGGCGTATCGATATTACACGGAGCCATTCTCAAGAGCCCCTGACCCGGAGCAGGCAGAAGCCCAGTGGCTGGCGGGCAAATTTCGGGCAGGCCCGTGGCACAAAACGCTTAACCTAGGCCTCTTGCATGAGCGCGTATGGATGCGCCTGACGGTGCGTAACACGGAGGCGGAGCGGCTCCGCTTTTTATGGAGCATTTTCAACTTTACTGATAGCGCCGCACTGTACTGCCGGCGGCAGGGCGAAGCAAAGTTTACGCTACTGGGCGCCGCCAGCTCTTGGGTACCAGCGGCCGAGCGCACCTTCCCGGCTCGCTCGCTCAGCTTCCCTTTCACGCTAGAGCCCGGCGAAACCGCCGACCTGTACCTGCGCATCGACCTGCACGCCGGGGCGCTGTATTTGCCTACGTACATTGAAACTGCCGAGCATTTCCTGGCATGGGAGATGAATTTCCCTTTTGATCGGCATTGGGTGTGGCTACTGGGGTTTTACTTCAGCAGCGCGCTGTTCAACCTCGTGCTGTTCACCTTCCTGCGCGACCGAATTCATATTTGGTACGTGGCCTACGTGCTGTGCGTATCCGTCTTTCTGATGATGGAAGATGGCCTAGACGCTATGCTGCTGCCCACAGGCATATATCGCCTGATCTGGACGGTAGGGCAGTTTAATTTTACGGTGCTAGCCGCCGCCGCAGGCATTCATATCATGCTGCTTTTTCTCAGGCTGCGTACAAGCTGGCCCAGGCTGCACCAAGCAGGGCACTGGCTCGCGGGCTTGGCTATGGGGTTTGTGGTGGCCTACGCAATGCTGTTCCCGTGGGCCGTGCGCAATAGCCTGCCGTTTTTGCAGGTACTAAACACTACCCGAGAACTGGTGCTGCTCTCACTTTTTCTGTACAGCTGGATAGCCCTGCTGCTTGTGGTCAGAACAAAGAACCGCCGCCGACTGGCGGCATATTACGCGTTAACTTACCTGTTCTTCTTTACCGGTTTCGCGATATTCTGGAGCAATCATGTAGGCCTGAGCAGCTTCAACCCCATTTACCCGAACCCGCTGGCCTGGGGCCTGTTTTTTGAGCTGCTGGTATTGAGTGCGTTGCTCACGGGCCGGTTCCGCCATACCCTGCGCCAGAATGCCCGCTTGCGGGAGCGGCAGCTCCGCCAGCGTAATGCGCTGGGGGCACGCCTGATTGAGGCTCAGGAAGAGGAGCGCACCCAACTGGCGCGGGAGCTGCATGATGCCCTAGGCCCCAATCTGGCAGCGCTGAATCTGGCCTGGCAAAGCCCGGCTATTCAGAAAGTGCTGGATAGCTCGTCGGAAGCGGCGGCGGCCGGTAAACAAACGCAGCTGCTACTTCGCCACCTCCGCGACCAGGTGCGCACCTATAGCCACGCTCTACTGCCTGCTGAGCCCGGCCAGGAAAGCCTAACGGAGTCAATAGCGGCGCTGGTTGAACTGCTTAACCTCTACGGTAACCCGCAGGTGCGCGTGCATTACGACGATGGCTTGGAACAGCTGCCACCAGTGGTGCAGCAAGCTGCTTACCGTATTGCGGCGGAGCTGCTAAACAATGCCGTGCGCCACGCCCGCGCTACCGAAGTAACAGTACGCCTGCAGCGCCACCCTACTGCGCTGGAAATAATAGTAGAAGACAACGGCCGGGGATTTGCGGCTCACACGCCGGGCTCGGGTATTGGTCTGCGCGGCGTGCAAGCCCGCACCGAATACTTACACGGCAACATGGTTATTGATAGCTCAGAGCACGGTAGCCGCATTACGGTAGCACTGCCCTGTTAGAACCTACCGTGAGTGTAACCTACTTTAGTGGGGCCACTGGCTGCACGCGTGCTTCCCTGCTCCGGCTCAGCTGCCAGCACAGGCCTAGCACCACCAAGCTGCACCCTAGGCCCAACGCAGGAGCAGCCACCACGTTTAGCGCCCAGCCGGTAATATAGGAGCCGCATACCCCACTCAAATTTACCAAGGCCATGTAGGTAGTGAACTGGGAGCCTTCTATCTGGGGGCGGCACAGGGTCATTAACAGTGGCAGCGCCGCCACGCTCAGGCTAGGGTCGGCGAGGTTCCAGACCAACAGGCCTAGCGTGGCTACTGCCTCATGCTGCCACCAAATGTGCAGGCTGCAGAATAGCAGCAAAAAGCAGCCCAGCGCTCCGAGTACCCACCGCTGAAGCCGAGCCGGCCCAATGCGGTCGGCCACTATCCCGCCCACCCCAATTACCCCTAGTGCAGTAATGCTTCCCCAGCTGCCTTGCAGCAACGAGAGCTTACTGTCTGACCAATGCAGCTCTCGAATGAGATGAAACGAGTACGCCCACCCGAACACACTAAAGCACATATAGGCCAACGCAATACCACCAAACAGCCAGAGTGAGCGAGGCTCAATCATGGCCCGAAACAGCTCTTGGAACAACCACTTTACTGGTGGGTTATCGGCGTTTTGGGCCAGGGCAATACGGCGCTGGCTTCGGCTAGGCAGAAGTTGATCGGTTGCGTCGAGACGGATGAAGAATGTAAGGACTGTAAAAGCTAGCAAGGCGGCCGACTGCGCTAAAGCAGCCCAGAAGAAGCCGTACTGGTGTAACACCCACGAGAGGCCAGCTGCCCCAACCGATATACCCAGTAGAAAGCCACCCCGCATGCACGCATTCACGCGCCCCCGCTCTGCTTCGGGCACCACCGAAATGGCAATGGCATCCACGCTGGCATCTTGAATGGAGGCGAAGATGCTGTGCACTACAAAGTCAGTAGTAAGCAGAGAGAGCTGCGCCACCGGCTGCCGTACGAGCAGCAGCAGCAAGGAAGCGGCTACTGCTACCAACTGCGTGAGTACCACCCACTGCTTGCGATGACCAATAACGGAGTACTGGTATTTGTCAATCAATGGTCCCCACACGAACTGAATGGTCCAGGGCAGGCCTATTAACGCCGTAAACGTTGCTACTTGTTGTACTGGTAAGTGCTGGGCATTGAGGTAGTTTACCATGGCCGTTAGGCCAAATCCGGCTGGAATGCCCTGCATGCCATACAGGTAGAAGAACGTACCGTAGCGCAAGGGCGCGCTTTCCCGCAATACCAGATTTCTCACGTGCTATAGGCTAGTTGAGCAGCCTAATATAGCGCCAAGGTTGCCACTCCGCTTTCTACCTAGCTTGCGGTTTCGCTGCTAAGGGTTTCCTCTGTCACCTTGCGAATATCCGTGCTAACCTTCTGAATGAAATCAAGTTGCTCTACTAACTGCGGATCAACGGCTGTTTCGGTTGGTAGGCCAGTACCGTCAGGTGGGGTGGGTAGCTCGGGCTCTTGTGGATTAAGTGCGCGCAGGCTGCGGTAAAGCGACTGCTGCGCTTGCCGAACGGGCTTGAGCAGGCTTGGGACTTGCGGCGGGCGGCGGCTACCCGTGAGCATGGCTGAGGTGATGGAGGCCACGTTGGAGGAAAGAATGTGGTTGAGCACCACAAACTCGTGCACTTCGTTGGGGCGGTGCTGCTTACCACGCGGTTCCGACATCATGCGCTGGAATGCCGCCGCCAGATTAGCGGAGCTTACATACACTTCCTTACGGGCCAGCTTGTAGTCTACCACGGCTACGGGCAGTCCGTTTAGCGTTTCGGAGAGGGTTTGGAGGTAGCGCAGATTGGCCTGCAACACCTGCTTCATATAGTCTTGGAGCTGGTCTGACTCCCAACGCGGAAACAGCAGATAGGCCGCCCCAAAGGCCAGCAAACAGCCCGTGACGGTATCAATCACGCGCTCTTCTACCACTTGTAGGTAGTGAAGCCCTAAGAAGCTGAACAGGATGAGCACGAAGGGCGTCATGAAAGTTACGGCCACAATGTAGTTGCTGCGCGTGAAGCTGAACGACACGAGCATAAACAGGCCTAGCAGTACTACCAGAGCTACTTTATCCTGCACCACCCATAGTACCACGCCCCCTACTACGCCGCCCACCAGCGTGCCCAACACGCGCTGCACATTGCGCTGCTTGGTGAGGCTGAAGGCCGGCTTAAGCATGTAGGTAATGGTCATCAAAATCCAGTAACTGTGGTGGCCGGGCAGTACCACCTTGGCAACCAAAAAGCCTATGAGGCAAGCCAGCGTCATGCGTACGGCGTGCCGGAATATGCCGGAGTTAAGCGTTAGATGGTCGCGGAGTTGCTCTAGGCCAAAGCTCTGGTGGCCTACAAACCGGCCAAATTCCAGGTCGCTGCTCGAGCGGGTGGGGGCGCTGGTATCGAAGTACGCCTGAATATCCTGGAGGCGCTGGTTGAGGTTGCGCAGGTTTACCAGAATCTTCTTCAGCACCAAGGTATGCCCAGGGCGGGCGGGGTCTTCCAGAGCATCAATGCGGGCCTTGAGCTGCTCTAGGCCACTGGTAAGGTTCACGCGCGACCGGAAGCCGTGGTTGGCCTGGATGGCAAACCCTATGTTTTCCAGCTCCGCTGCCATCAGCTCGGCCATATCCGCTACGGCGTCTAGCACCCCAGAAGAACCAAACTGGGTTCGGATGGCGGCGTAGTCGTAGTACGTCACGGTGATGTGCTCGTAGAGGTCAATTACGTCCACGAAGGTGAGCACCAGCCGCCGGCCATTACCCGTCGACTCCTTAATCATCTGGCGAGTTTTGAACAGCAGTTCCCGCACGGCGTCCTGCTTTTCATTCACCGTCACTTGCTGGGCCATTAGGCGGCGGTAGTCTTCCTCCAGGCTAGTGCCCGTCCGGTAGAACTCCGCCTTCAGGCGGAGGAAGTCAGCAATAGACCGAATACACTCCCCCAATGCCTGCTGGGCCGGCCGGTAGGGTCGGATCTGGTACGTAAGCAGGCTGATGGTCATGTACCAGATGCCACCGGCCGTAACCAGACCGGCATACTGGAGCAGCTGCAGAAATGAGAGGTGCCGGTCCATCATCAGAATGAGCAGCAGCAGGCCCGCCGTGCCCACGGAGGCGGCCCGGTTGCCATACACCAGAAACAGCGTAAACACGAAGCTGAGTACCACCACCTCCAGGCCTAGCAACCACAGGTAAGGCTGCACCACTCCCGTGAGCAAGGCCACTAGCGGCAACAGTGCCACGCCGGCTAGCATACCGTTGCGCTTGTGCACTACCGGGCCCGGCGAGTCAATAATGCTAATACAAAGTGCCCCCAGCGATACTGTAAGGCCCCTGTCGAGGTGGCCTAGCATGCCCAAAGCTACTCCCGGAATCAGGATGGAAAGCGTGGTCCGCAGGCCATCAGAGAAGTCTTGGCTGGAAAAGAAGTACTGAAAATTTCGGGTATGATCGTTCATTGCAGCAGGCTGCGAGTGCGGGTACGTGTCGGCTATACGGTAGGACGCAGTCTACGGACGGGCTCCGACGCCCCGGCCAAACTACCAGAAAAAAGCCGAGCCTACGTAGCGCAGACTCGGCTTTTGTGAGACAGTTCCTGACTAGCCCAGGGCTCACACGTGCATTTGCTCCATAATGGGCAAGGTATACCGCTGGCCTTTCGCCAGCATATGCACGCGCAGGTCGCGGATGGTAAATGGGTTGCCGGGGGCCACTTCATGAATGTCAGTGGAGCATTGATTGCCATCTACCACCACCACAATACCGTCGCCAATTACTTCCAGCTCATATCCTTTCGTGATAACCACGCCGGTGTTTTCCTCTAGGCCTAGGCCTATGCAGGCCGGATTGGTAGCAATGATCTGGGCCATGCGCACAATACGGCCTCGGGCTACAAAGTGCGTATCAATGGCCACATCGTGCAGGAACTCTAGGCCAGTGGTAATGTGAATTTAATCCTTGAGCATGCCGGCATCATTGCGGCCCTGGTAAATCATGGGCGTGCTCATGGCCGTGGCGCCGGCACTGGTGCCCGCCACCACAAACCGGTCATTGGTGTACCGCTCCTTAATGATGCGCTGCAGTAGCGTACCTCCCAGCAGCGCCGTGAGGCGCAGCTGGTCGCCGCCCGTGAACATTATGCCGCTAGCTTGTTGCAGCTGTTTCAGCAGGCTTTCATCGTTGGCCTGCTCTCGGCTTTGCACGTTCAGCACTTCCACCTGAGCCGCTCCTAGCTTCCTAAAGATTTCCACGTACTCCTCCCCCGCTTCTTCGGCCTCTTCGGCTGCCGTAGGAATCACCACAATGGGGCCTTTCCCCTGCAGCTCATCCACTACGCGCTGCAAAATCAGTTCCGGAGCTTGGTCGGGGTTGTTGCCCGTTTCAGCTTGGGTAAGCTGTTCTTTGCGCTCGTGGCCACCAATTGGAATTAGGATACCCTGCGGGTTAGGGCAGTGCACCTGAGCGCGGGAGCGAGAGGCAGTTTTTTTGGAGGATGCAGGCATATACGAATGATGAACAGGATTTGAGGAGGCAAGAGACAACCCGGCAACAACCTAGGCCTCTACTCTTTTACGGGCGCCAAGTTGGAGTTGGCAGGACCGTTTAGCAGTTCCCCAAACGGCGTGAAGCGCGAGCCATGGCAAGGGCAGTCCCAGCTCTTCTCCAGGCCGTTCCAGTGCACCACGCACCCAAGGTGAGGGCAAATGGCTGAGCACTCATGGGTTTGTCCGGCATCATCGCGGTACACGGCCACCTTAGAAATACCCCGCCGCAGCACGGCACCCGTGCCCGGTTCAATTTCTGATTCTTTGCTTACGTCACCGCCCGTGAGCAGCTCGGTGTACTCGGCGGCTACGTTGAGGTTTTCGCGCACAAACTCTTTCACCGACTCTGGGCGCACCGTTACCCGGCCGGGGTCGTAGAGGCTCGCCCAAGGGTTCGGGCGGTTCTGGATCAGGTCGGTCACAATTTGCGCACCCAGTGTGCTATGCGTCATTCCGTGGCCTGAGTCGCCGGTGATGATGTATATGTTGTCAGAATCGAGGGGGTTACGGCCCGCGTAGCCCAGGCTATCCGACGGCTCCATCACCTGCCCCGACCAGCGGTACTCAATGCTTTCAACCGACGGGAAGTGCTCACGCGTCCATTCCTCCAGGCAGCGCAGCCGTTCCTCGGGGTTTTCCTCCTGTCCGGTTTTGTGGTCTTCGCCCCCCACCACTAACAGATCGTGCTGGGCATTTTTCTCGGTGAGCTCCTGCAGCCGAATGTAGTGGTATGGGTCGGCGGTATCCCAGTAGAGAGCCAAGGTTACGGAGCCTTTCGGTACGCGAGCGGCCAGCGCATACGTGCGGTAAGGGTGCTGCTTGGTGTGCATCACTACCCGGTCGTTGAAGGGCGTGTTAGTGGCTACTACTACTGCCCGGGCCTGCACATCCACCTCGTCGTTGATAATGGCGCGGGCCTTGCTGCCCCCCTGCACTTCTGCTACGTGGGTGTGGGTGTAAATTTTGCCGCCTTGCTTCACAATAGCCTGCGCCAGCCCTTGTAGGTATTTCAGGATATGGAACTGGCCCTGGTTCGGAAACTTAAGGCACTCGCCGGTATGAAAGCCCTTGGTGTTGGCGTTCTTGAGCCGTTTTACACCTGCCAGGCCAGCCCGGTGGGCCGCCTCCAGTTCCTCATCCAGTTCCTTTGGGTCGCCATCTTTGGGCAGAAACAGGTACCCATCGAGACGAGTAAAGTCGCAGTCGATGTTTTCGCGGTGCACTATCTCCTCAATGCGGGTAATAGCCATACCGTGGCTTTCCGCTGCCAGCCGGGCCCCCGATTCTCCAAA
Organism: Hymenobacter wooponensis; assembly: GCF_004745865.1. GTDB lineage: Bacteria > Bacteroidota > Bacteroidia > Cytophagales > Hymenobacteraceae > Hymenobacter > Hymenobacter wooponensis. The sequence goes on from NZ_SRKZ01000002.1 coordinate 193,256, forward strand.
AAGCTGCTCCAGCGTGCTGTACCGGTCGTCGAGAGCATTGGAAAGGTGGGCGGTGGTCCGGCCACTCTCGCCGCTGGCCAAGTCGCCGTCTTCCAGCACTACTACTTTCATTCCCTCTCTACCCAGCAGGTAAGCCGTGGTGAGGCCCGCAATGCCCCCTCCTACCACTACTACATCGGTAGTAATAGATTTTTTTAGGGGCGTGAAGGCAGGAAGCGGACCATTGGTGCCAAACCAGGAGGAAGTAGTAACGCCGGAAGTACGGGTAGGATTAGGAGTAGCCATAGAAGCAAGAGGAAAGGATGAGCTTTACTCTACGCCAGGCTTTTAAGGCGGGTTAAGGCTGAGCTTGCTCCTGCCGGGGCTTTAGGGTTGCTTAAAGCCCATTTGCTTGAGAGCCGCCACATCGGTGGCCTCCACTTTGGCCTCCAACATCCGGCCTGTTGGGCAGGTGCAGGTCCGGCAAGTGCTCGTCTGGACGGCGGTGTTACTGATTTTGATGCTGTACAGCTTCACCCCTTTCTGCCCCACATACTGCTGCACCACCTGCTGAAAACCTTCGTCGGTGTTGGCGCTGGTGGAGGAAACTGCCCACGGATCGGCGCAGACCGTCTGGGCGTAGGTAACGGTTACGGGGTTATTCGGGCTGGGCTCCGCATCTGACTTCTTACAGGCAGAGATTCCGGCGGCCACTACACATAGCACTGCAATACGATTCCACATAGCGTAGATAATAGGTCTGGTAGGTTTACTTAGAAGAGCCTGCCCCCTAGCGTGAGGTTGCAGATCTCGCCCAAAAACAACCTTCCTACACCCCAGGTGGCCTAGTACTAGTACGGCACGAGCCGCGAGAATTGGGCAGGATGACCTACCCGTTTCTCGCGGCTCGCGCCATAGAAACAGCTGTTGGAGAGGCTGTCTAGTAGAGGATATCGTCGACGGGCTCCAGCTTCGGGGGCACTTCTGTTTCACCGAGCATCTGGCGCAAGTCTATTTCGATGGAACGGCAGATGGCCGTCATGGGCACATCGTTCATCTCATTCTCGAAGGGGTTCTCGCTGGTGTGGCCTACCACTTCAATGGTGTTAAACACCCACGATACCAGTACGGAAAATGGCACCGTTAGCCAGATATGGTCGGGGCCCATTTTGGCGAATTCACCGATGAGGCCTAGCGGCAACAGGGCTACAAAAATCCAGATGAAGACGTAGCTGAAGAAGGCGTATTGGCGCGGGAAGGGCGTGTTTTTAATTCGCTCGCACCCACCCTGCAAATCGTACAGAACCTCTAGGGTACGTATCATTTGCACGTGCTGGAAGTCGTTGAGCAGACCCCGCTCCTCGCGGAGCATCCGCAAATCGGCGGCCTGCTGACGGATGAGCTGAGCCGGCGGATTCGCCATCTTCCGCAGGCGCTCCGACTCTTGTTCGTCCAGAAACGGCGCTACGGCGGCATCCCATTGCTCAGGCTGGCGCCGCAGGTTCAGGCGCACGGCGTTGCACCAGGCAATTTGGCGGTACACCATGCGGCGGTGCCGCACCGAAAGCTCCTGCGCTGAGGCGGCAGGGGCTTCTACGCCCGGAGCGTCTACCACGGAGGTTACGAACTCCAAGGCTTCCACCGCAAACATGCGGCTGCTGTTCACGATGCCGCCCCAGAGTTTACGGCCTTCCCAGAAACGCTCATAGGAGCCGTTGTTTTTGAAGCCAATGTAGAATGCCACGGCCGTACCCAACAGCGAAACCGGTTGCCACGGAATAGACAAGGAGTGCAGATTCAGCGGGCCGTAGACAAAACAGACTAGGATGGAGTAAAATGTAAAAACCAGCAGGCTTTTCCAGGCAAACTTCCAGATGACGCGCCAGCGCAGATTATTACGAACGTACACAACGAGGAAGTTAAAGAGCAGACGAAAGAACACGTCCAGAAACCTGGCGTGTTGCAAAGTACGAGCGCCACATTAACCTCAGATTAAAGTGGCCTAGGCAGTACCGCGCAACGTGCTCTACGCAGGTTGCTAGCTCCACAGTTATCTAGTTGAAAACTTATGAGTTTGGGAGTCTGCCAATTACTTTACTCCAGCATAATCCCCATCAGGCGCATAAGCTGGCTGGCATTGAAGGCCCTACATACGCCGGGGGTCAGGTGGTAATCGAAGCGCAAGGTGCCGTCGGGCTCCAGAAAACTATTGAAGCTGAAGTTACTAACGGTGCCCGGCAACTCTTGCTCCAGAGCGGCTAGCTCCAGGTCGTGGGTGCTGATAAGGCCGCTGGCGGGGCGCTTGTGCAGCTGGTGCACCAGGGCACGGGCCCCGCGGTGGCGGTCCTGGGAGTTAGTACCCTTCAGAATTTCATCGAGCAGGTAGAACACCGGCAGTTGGGCGGCTTCGGGCGCTTCGGCTAAGTCTAGGAGCAGCCGCAGGCGTTTGAGCTCGGCGTAGAAGGAAGAGGTATTCTCGGCGAGGTTGTCGTTGGTGCGCATGGCCGTGTACACCTGCGCCGGGCTGCACCGGAGGCTCTGAGCGGCCACTACTGCTCCGGCCTGAGCCAGCACCAAATTGAGGCCTACGGTGCGCAGAAAGGTACTTTTACCCGCCATGTTGGAGCCCGTAATAACGGCCGTCTGGCCTAGGCCACGCAGGCTGAAATCATTGGTAATGCGCTGGTGGTCGAAGATCAGTGGGTGGCCTAGCGCCTCGGCCGTCACCTCCAGCGCTTCAGTGCTTAGCCCCGGCTCGGCGTAGGTGGGGTTAGCGGCCCTGAAGGCGGCCAGGCTCACCAGCGCATCCAGCTCGGCGGCGGCTTCCAGCAGTGGCTCCAGCTTGCCGCCGAGGCGGCGCTTCCACCGCTCCAGCTGCCACATGCCCCAAAGGTCCCAGAGTAGCAGGCTATTCACGGTACCCGCTACGGCCGGGTTTTGGCGCAGGGAAAACCAGCCCGCAATGCGCGCCAGCCAGCCCAGCAGCTGCGAGGCCGTTACACCCTCGGCTACTTGCAGGGTGCGGTGGAGGCGGCGCAGAGCGGAGTCTTGCCAGTCGCGCTCCTCAAACAGCGCCAGTTGGTCATGCGCGGCCCGTAATGCGTCGCGCATGGCGGTGGCGTGCTCGTAGTAGTCGGCGCGCTGCACCCGGAATCGAGAGTTTAGAATGCCCGTCAGCAGCAAGCCCCCGAACAGATACCAGGGGCCTTGGTCGTTTAATAGCGCTACTAGGCCACCCACCGTGAGTAGCGGCAGCACTATCAGCAGGGGCAACAGCCAACCTTTGCCCGCAAAAAAGTCGGGTAGTTGCAGCCAGGCCGCAAACTGGCGCGGATCTGACTCTTGGCGGGCGTAATGCCGGGCGCGGGCTTGCCACTCCTGCTGCCAGGCCACATCGGGGGCCAGCTCGGCGGTGGCCTGCTGCCGCTCCCGCACTGCTGCGGCCGGGCTGGGGGCCAGCAGCCAGCCAGCTAGCCAATCCTGGCCTAGCCGGGAGGTGCTGCGGTTGAGCAGCTGAAACAGCGAGTGGCTGCCAAACACATCGAGGTCGGCGGCGTAGGGGTGTTGGGTATCAAGGTAGCGTAGGCCAGGGTCGAAGCCGGTGAGCTTACCCGAGAGGCGAAGTTGCTCGTCGCGGTTGAGCTGGGCCAGCAGGCGGTGGTGCTCCCGCTGGTAGCCCACGGTAGTATGCCAGCGCACCAAGCCTAGAAACACCAGGTAAGCCGCAAACAGCAGCCCGAAGCCCGCCATCACTTGCCCGTTGCTAAACAGCAGCCACGCGCCTACGGCCGCGCCCCCAAACACCAGCAGCCGCACCAGGGCCACCATTCGGTGCCGCCCCGCAAAGTAGGCTTCGCGCTCAGTGTAGTGGGCCAGGTTTTCCTGGAAAAGCTCGGCGGGCGTAACGGATAGGGTACGAGTAGCAGGGGAAACAGGCACGGCAACAGGTTCAGTGAAGCCACGAAGGTACGCAGCCCCGCGCTAGGCCTATCCCTCGCTACAGCAGCCGCCGCAACGGACTATTCGGCTTCAGATAGCGAGCCATTTCAGCAAAGGTGAAAGACACGCGAAATTGCTCAGCGTACATCTTCCGAATGAAATTCGACATCATATCGTACTCCACAGAATGGTTAAAGGAAACATCGTTTTTCGCTATTTGCATGTCACCGAGAGCGTTTCCAGTCCCAATGTGCTGACTGCGTAACCCCGCTATATCCGTTGAGTCAAGCTCTTCTCCTGAATTGCTGATGTACTCGCTGATCTGTTGCTGAAGCTGCACCTCGCACGCGGCTAAAAAGGCCTGTCGCTTAGCGGGATCAATCTCACTTTCACTCAATTCCTCGCCGGTGTGCAGGTCAACTACCTTCGTCCAAAAGCGGCTGTTCACGTTGGCAGCCGTGTATTCATCACGCAGCGACACACTTAGCAAGCCCCGGTCGTTATAGGTTACTTCGGATGTTATGCCGCCGTAGCCTTGAAAACCGCCGTTTTTGTGGCTCCGATGCTCTTCCTGCAGGTCCTCTAGCGTCTGCTCCGATAGGTCTTCTATGTCAAAGAGCCAGTAAAGCTTCTCCGTAACGGCCATGTCAGCTACAGTAAACTCGGGGGCCGTGAATTCCTCGAAATAGGTTCGCTCACTTGCGTGGGCTTTCTGTACGGGGCTGCTGGCCTGATAGGGCGTAAGCTGCACCGGAAGCAGCTTGTCTGATTTGGCGGCTTGCCAAGTGCCCGCTAGGCCACCTTGAGGTAAATGGCGCAGCCGGAAATACGCAAACGGATAGCGTGATTTTCCGCCAGGGCCCCAGCCCGCCGCCACCGTGTCGGGGCGCTCGGGGTCAATTTCCCGTAACCATATCTCGCCATCGGGAGCAAGAATTCCCCAGAGCCTGATGGGCTTTTGCTGTTTCAGGTAGTAATAAATACCTACAACCTCCGACTTATTGAGCCGATTGGTAATGGCTAGTCGGAACGGGTATTTCCCAGCAATGGAGCCTTCATAGCTGCCAAGCGCCGGGGCGGCATGGGTAGTATCTGCGGCAGGAGTTGCCACCGTGGTAGCCGGTTTAGTTGATTTCGATTCGCAGCCCCACAGGGCCATCAAGACGGCTGCCGCATAAAGTATTCGCACAGAAAGAATAGTTAGGGTAATCGTTGTAAAGGGCTCTCCGGTTTTAGAAATGGCTTCAGCTCAGCAGTAGTGAAATGCACCATAAAATCATCTGTAAATAACTTGGAAATCATATTTGACAGAGCGTCATAATTCACGGAATGATGACACTGTATTTCCTTGCCAAATACGGCGTACTCTTGAGTGCTACTTACCATAAAGTGCTGCTCGAGTAGGCCATGTTCATCAACTGATTCTAAAGCATTTTGCGAAACCGAGAGGTATTTCAACACCTCTTGGTGCAGCTTCTGCTCCCCCAGTGCCAAGAAGGATTGAAGCTTCTGGGGCTGAATTTCGTCAGCCAGTATTATGGGGAAGCCGGTGTTTAAATCAATAGTTTGGGACTCATAATTATGCCAAGCATTGGCCCCTGTTACATCCCGCCGGAGGGTAATGCTTAAAAGCCCATTGGCGTTGTGGTTTTCAGTGTACTCTATACTTTGTAGGCCCGTGTGGATTCCGTCTTCCTGGTTTTGACGTATCTCTTCGCGAAAACTGCTTATGCTCTGATGCATGAGATTTTCAAAAGAGAAATACTGTTCTAGCATTGCCATTAAGGCAGCATTAGGCACAGTAACTATTGGTACCGTATAGTACTTGATATAGGTTTTAGACTTGACACGAACAGAGGGTATTGCTGGTTGAGTTGCCCCGTTTATTCGTTTCATCCGTAGGGGCAGCAGCGTAGTGCCGTCTTTGTTGTACCAGTGGCCTAGCACTTCTGGCTCAGTGCCCAAGCTGATACTGAACCAACCGGTAGGTACTGTATCCGTAGGGGCCAACTCCCGCAATTCTATGCTCGGGGTCGATAAACTTGGCTGAATGTAGCCGCGTAGCTCCAGCGGCTTCCCCTTCGAGAGGTAATAATAGGTGCCTACTACCGAACTATCCGTATCGCCTGGGCGCAAGACCATCCGGATGGGATATTTACCATTGAGCTTCCCCTCATACACGCCCATCATGCTTTGGAGCTTGGCTATATGCTTCGCTCGTACCTGGGCCCACACATCCTGCGCCCGCCCTTGGGTAACGCTAAGCAGCACTATTAGGAGGCCACAACAATACCTAGCCCAGCTGGCCCGCTGCGCAATAAAGGGTTTCACAAGGTTTCGGTCTAGCTTACTACCGCAATGCATTTCAGCTCAATGGCAATAGGCGTGGGCAGGCAGTTTACCTCCACGGTAGTGCGGCAGGGCTGGTTGCTCTGGAAATACTCGGCGTAGAGGCGGTTGTACGTCGCAAAGTCGTCGCGCATGTTGGTCAGGTATACGGTTACGTCCACGAGGTCTTCCCAGCGGGCGCCGGCCTCTTCCAGGATGTAGCGCACATTCTGAAACACGGCGTGGCACTGGCGTTCGAAGTCGTAGGCCACTACGGCGCCGTTAGCGTTCAGCTCCACGCCGGGCACCTGTTGCTGGCCGCGCTGGCGCGGCCCCACGCCGGACAGAAACAGCAGATTGCCGGCGCGCCGGGCGTGGGGGTAGAGGCCTACCGGCTCGGGGGCGCGGCTAGAGTTGTGGGCCGAGGAAGTTGCGTCAGGTGCCATACCGCCAAAACTACCGAAATGCGGCGCTTTTTGTATGACCGGCGAACCTGAACCGGGGCTGGTGCGGTTGTTGACACAAGCCCACTTGGTATTTTAGCTTCCCTCCCACCTTTTCTATATCTATGACGCCCAATTTCCGCCGTGTTACGCTTGCGCTGGCCTTCAGCGCACTGGCCCTTGCGCCCGCTTTCGCCCAGCAAAAGCTTAAGTATCCCAAGCAGCCAGCAGCCAGCGAGATTTATGATGCCGTGGAGAAACCTGCTGTGCCCCTGGGTGGCCTAGAGGCCTACGCTGAGTACCTCGCCGACAAGCAGCAGTACCCCACGGCAGCCCTGCAGGCAGGCACCCAGGGTACCGTGAACGTCACGTTTGTGGTTGAAAAAACCGGCTCCATCTCCAACGTGGCAGTGGCCCAGCCCGTGTCGCCGGAGCTAGATGCTGAAGCTATTCGGCTGATTAAAGGTGGCCCCCGCTGGACGCCGGCTCAGCACCGGGGCGGAGTGGTGCGTCAGCGCGTTTCCGTGCCCATCACGTTTCAAATACCTCCCGGCACCGAGGGTGGTGCTACCGCAGGAACAGCAGCGGCAGGTGCCACAGCGGGCTCTACCACGCAAGTAGTAACGCCCGATAAGCCCGCTAGGCCAGTGGGTGGCACCGATGCCTTTTTCGAGTGGATTCAGCAAAACCAGAAATACCCAGCTCTAGCGCGCCAACGTAAAGTGGAAGGCCGCGTAATGATGGAGTTTGTGATTCAGAAGGATGGCTCTCTTTCTGATATTAAGCCCATCAAACGCATGGGTTCTGGGCTGGATGAAGAGGCTATTCGATTGATTAAAGCGGCCCCTAAATGGGAGCCAGCTACCTATAAAGGCCAACCGATGAAGCAAAAGATGGTTTTACCTGTTGTATTCCAACTGTAACCCGAATTAAAGCTCTGAAAGCGTGCTTGCGGTGCAACGCAGGTAAGTTTATAGAGCTTCTTTAAAATATATCTATCCGTTGCTCGTCTGCCTCTTCATACCGGCCGATGACTAAGTGGCTCGCTGGTTTCCCTGCTCCTGCCATCCTTTCCGCTCCTTCCGATGCTGTCGCCCCTGCCCCTCATCTCGGCTCCGCCCGTCGCTTTTGGTCATCCCCTGCCCCTGCCCGATAGTTACTCCATCTGGCCTTACCAAGCACGTTTCCGACAGGCTGCGCAGGTAGTAGCTACCGGCATTTTTGAGGCCCTCGACGACGATCTGGACCCGTATGTGTTTCTGCTGGCCATTCCCGCCGACCCGGATGAGGACTCGGCGACGGTGTGCCTGGAGCCGGAAGATTGCGGCTTTGATGCTACGGCATTTGCCGGAACCATTGCCCGCGGCCAGTATCTGCAGCTAACCTCTGATTGGGCCCCCGCCGACCCTGAGGTTATGCCGGAACCCGTTATTCTGCGGCGCCAGCACGCCATGGGGCTGCGTCGCTCAGTGCAGGAGGTGCTGGAAGAAATTGACAACCAAGGCAAGCGGGTATCATTTGCCGGCTTCCCCATTCAGATTGACCAGCACTTTGTAATTCCGGTGCTGCAGCTCAATCGCAAGGTGATGAACGGCTACCCCACGCTGCAGCCCAACCGCTTTTATACCGATGGGCGCATTCTGCCGCACTCTCTGCTGAAAGCGGCTATTGTGCGCTTCAACGAGGAATGCCTGAAATCCTTAACGGAGCCGGAGCCCGGTTCGGGCCTGTTGGTGCGCCCCCGCGACACCGATGAGTTGGTGCGCGCCGCTGGCCAGTTGTTCATGGACACGCCCGCCCAGGACATCGGCATGAATCCGTCGGCGGCCAAGCTGTTCGCCACTTGCAACACCATCTCGTCGTTGCGCTACGAAGGTGCCGAGGGCGTAGGTAAAATGATTCTGGCGCGCCGGGGCCACCCCAACCTCACCGAAATCTTCGCCCTGACTTGCCCCACTCCCCTCACCGATTACCGGGCCGTGCGCAAGCTTCTGGAGATGACAACCGAGGATGTGAGCCTGCTGGCCGACGCCGAGAACGTGTACGCCCTGGGCCGCCAGATAGGCCACTATGATACCACCCGCGAAGACCTGTTCGTCATCAACTTCGTGAACCATTATGCCTGGGAGTTCCAGCACGATGGGCAGGTACTCATGCGGGCGCACTACGGCTTGCCCAGCCTGCCCCGCACTCACCTCAACCGCAACAAGTTTCGGCGCGACCTGAAGCGCACTTTCCACCTGACCGACCTGGAAAAGGTAGAACGCCTCTGGGACGTGGTGCAGGCTGCTAGCCGCCAGAAACACGGTACCCTGCTGGTTATCACCACCGAGGCCCTAGCCGAAGCCGACCGTCTCAAGCTGCAGTGCACCCTCATTGAGCCCGTGCCACTCACGCCGCTCATCACTAGCTTGGTAACTGCTATCGACGGCGCCGTCCTGCTCGACCCCGACTCCTACTGTTATTCCATCGGGGTAATTCTGGATGGTAAAGCATCCGGCCACGGGAACAGCACCCGCGGGGCCCGCTACAACTCGGCCGTCCGGTACGTGGATAGTTCTCCTTATCCTTGCCTCGCCATCGTAGTAAGTGAAGATGGCCTGGTGGATGTTATTACTAAAGAAAGCCTGCGGGAGGAGTAAGCGCTTATTAAGCGGTTACGAGGTAAAAGAGTTGAGGTGAAGCAGTGCATAAACATCACCTCATGCTGAGCAAAGCGAAGGATCTTACCACGTTTAGACGGCTTGCCTAGTGCCTCGTGCTACTGTAGCAAGATCATTCGCTCTTCTTAACACGACGTGCCCGTGTAGTTCTTTGCACCTCGTCGCCTTACTACTTCTTGGCCCGAAACGACCAGGTAATACGGAAGATGGCCACTACGTCGCCAGCCTGGTCTAGGCCAGTGCTGGTGCATACTACGGTGCGGCCTTCACCGGTTTGGCGGCTTTCGGCCATGGCCTGCGCTACGGCGGCTCCATCGGTACTGGTAAAAGCAATGAGGCCTACGGCCTTTTTGGTGAACTCAGCTTCCATGCCTACCACCAGCATAGAAACCGGCGAGCCGCTTTGCACGTGCATCATGGCCAGTAGGCCACTCGCCATTTCGGCGGCCATGCTCAGGCAGGCGAAGTAAATGCTGCGAAATGGGTTTTTGGTGAGGTACTTAAATGGCACCGTTACGGTAGCCTCCTCTAGCGTCAGGCTCCTAACTCGCAAGCCCGCCAGATAGGCCATGGGCAAGCTGCGCAGCATAAATAACCGCAGCTTCATTGGGTTCTGAATGGTGCGGCGGAACTGCGCCATGCGGGGCGTGTCAGTGGGGGCAGGGGTAGGCTGGGGAGTCATGCTGAAAGATACTGATTTGCTGCTGTCGCTCCCGGCTCTGCCTTACTGGCCTACCCAACTACTGCACCGGCTTGGGCTTTCTCTTGAACTTCGCTGGCTTTGCCTCAGCCGGATACACGCTGAGTTCCTTATAGCCGTACGTGGCATCCGTTTCCCGCCGAAAATCTAGCTCGGGTAACTCTCCCAGCACCAGCTCTGCGGTGGTATAGATAATGTTCCCGTCCAGCAAGTGCCCGCCAATGGTGCGGCCGGTAGAGTCAGAAACGGATAGGTGAAGATGACTCCCGTTCACGGACAGCGTTCCTACCAGCGACACTATTTCAAAGTGCCCTTTGTACACCGTTGGCTCCTCTTGGTTAGCTAACCGCAAGCTGGTAGTAGTAAGGCTACCCACGCACGTGAGGATGGCGCCGGCTTTTATGTGGTGCTGCTCTGCGAAGGCGAAGAGTTGCTGTCGTAAATCTTCGCCGGGCTTTAAACGGAGGGCGTAGGCCCGCATGGGCGAGGAAACAGCAGAAGCAGGAAGTGGCCTAGCCGACATAGCAGGAGCAGATTGAGCCGCTGCCACCAGCACCTGCAGCGCCAGCAGCCCCGACAACAGAAGTCGAATCATGCCTGCAAAGTAAACAGCCCCACATTTATCCAGACGCAAAAAGGATCTACCCGCGCCTGAAGAGCCGTTGTTACAACGGCATCTTCAGGCGCGGGTAGATCCTTTCTTTGGTAGTTAGGCTACTGAGGGCCCGTATCGCAGCTTACTTGTTGAAGCTGACGTTGCCGTAGCGCACTTTAATATTTACGTTGCCAACGGCCCGGGTAGGTACGCTGCCAAAGCTGCCCTGCATGTCGCTGGAGGAGGCACTGCTTTCTTCGGAATCTACGCGTACCAGGCGTTTATCTACCAGCAGCTTACCGTGCTCCGTGTTTACATCAAACCTGAAGGCGGCTTCATCGGGAAAGTTCAGCTGAATGGTGCTGTACCCCCCATCCACGTTGATCTGGCGGAAGTTTTTACCCGTGCTACGCACCTCAAAGTTCGGGCAATACTGCACCGTCATGTCCAGTTGGTTGCTGAGCTTATCGATGCTAAACTTCGAGTAGCCCGAGGTACCGCGCAAATTGCTCACGTTGCCCAATGCTACGTCGCCATACTTGCTGTGCACCGTCAGGTCCTTTACCGTTCCAATGTCGATATCCGAGGAGTTGTTGCGCAGATCTACCACGTCGCCGGCGGTTAGGCGCAGCTTGGAGTATGATGCGTCGAGGCTGGCTTTGCGCACGTAAGGAATGGCGCACTGCCCGTTGTTTATGCGTACCAGGTTGCGCGGACCATCTAACCGAGCCGTGCGGAGACTACCATATTCCACCGCCAAATCAGTTACGCCGCTCACGTCGCCAGTCAGGATTACCTCACCAAAGGTGTTGTACAGGTGCAGAGGCGTGTTTTTGGGCACCCACACCGTGTAGTTTACCTCATAGAGCTTGGTGCGGCTCCAGCACTCGCGGGGCATGGCTCCAAAGCGTGACTTCACGCTGATGCCGGCCGTTGCGGGGTCTGTTTCCTGCACCTGCACCTGAATCATATCCTGCAGTTGCTGGGCCTTTTCTTCGGTGTCAGAGCGGGTGATAATATCCACATCAGTGCGCACCTCGTTGCGGCTCCACACATTTACCTGCACCCGGCCGTAGCGCGTGTCAAGAGTATACGGCTTGCCATTGGCGGCGAAAGTGCGGCTTACCTTCCGAACCTTCTCAACGGCTGGGACCTGAGCATCATCTTGGGGGCCTTGCGCGGTGCTGCCTTGGCAGGCATCAACGGGCCCACCCTGGCCCTGGGGCCAAGCCGTGTCTTTGGGCTGCGGGTAGTACAGCACTGCCGGACCCGTCATGGGGTCGGCAGCCACCTGCGCCTGCACCGAACCAGCCGCCATGGCTAGCCCTCCAACTACGGACAGCAAGCGCCACGGCCACTGGCCTAGAACAGCAAGAGTATGACGGGAACCCATGGCTTACGGCATCCGGCGGCTGTCAGCCACCATGTACGGTTGATTATGATAATCGCGGATACGCTCCCGCGTGCGCAACTGTTGGGTGAGCAGGTCCAGCCGAATCTGTAGGTTACGGTTCATCGCTTCCAGCACCACATCGGGCTCTGGGTTGCGGTAGAGTTCCACCTTCAGCTGGCGGTACGTTGAGTCGAGGGAGGTTAGCTCCTCCTGCCAATCGGCACGCGGCGCCGCGGGAGTTTCCGCATCCAGAGCCTTTAGCTCCTGCTGACGCTCCGTGATCTGGGCGGCATAGTAGGCTTCCATGCGTTGCACGGCGCCTCCCAGGCGTTGCTCTGGGCCAGCGGTAGCAGCGGTAGCCGTCAGGCCAGGGCCCGTATAGAAGTTTTGGCTGTTGCCGGCTGCTGGTGCAGGCACGGCCAGGCTAGTTCCGGCAGTGGCCCGCGTCCAGATGGTGGCGGGGCGTTGCGTCTGCCAGAAGTAACCCGTCATCAGTATAGCAACCAGAGAAGCCGCAATGCCATATGGCCAAGCGGTGCGGGTAGCCGGCGGCGTAGTGGGTGTTACGGGCGCCTGCGGAGCCGGTGTTTCTTCGGGGTACAGGGCTACAACCCGCAACGGCGCTTCTTCCTCAAGGGAGGCAGCCGGTGCGGCAAGTTCTTGTTCGATGTCGTCCCACAAATTTGGGCGCGGCTCGAACGCATCAAAGTCGGCGCGGTGGCGCTCAACAAAGGATTCAAGTCCGGTTTTCTTCTCGTTCATGTCAGGTGGTGAAGCGCTCTAGGCCACTATGCCTGGTCTCGTCTGCGTTGGGGTGGTGGGCGATGCGAGGCTGTGGGCTAGAAGTAAGCAGCGGTGTCAGGTACGCTGTCGAATACGTGCTACAGGCCGTGCTGGCGAGCTAATTCAAGTAATTTCTTCCGAGCTCGGCTGTACTGCGATTTTGAAGTAGATTCAGTGATATGAAGAATGCTGGCAATTTCGGCGTGGTCGTAGCCCTCCAGCAGATACAACGACAGTACTACGCGGTAGCCATCGGGGAGTTCCTGCACGCAGCGCCGCACTACATCGGCCCGCCACGAGAGGTCCTCTGGATCGAGGCCTAGGCTGTGGTCGTCGTGGTCGAAGGCAGCATTGTCGTGCTGGTCAGCCAAGGGCACCAGTTGTAGACGCCGGTTGCGCAGGCAATTGATGCTCTTATTGATGACGATGCGCTTAAGCCAGGAGCCAAACGATGAGTCGCCTTTGTAGCTGTGCAGCTCGCGAAAAGCACTCAGGAAAGACTCCTGCAACACATCCTCCGCCTCGGCAAAATCGCCGGTGATGCGCAGCGAGGCATTGAACATGGCTTTCGAATAGCGCTTGTAAATTTCAGCCTGGGCCCGCCGGTCGCCCAGGCGGCAGCGCTCCACCAGCGGAGCGTTGATGTCAGTATATGCAAATGCCTCCATAGGTTGCGTCTGGGTTGGCGGAGATTCGGAAAGGTGTGAATCGTAAATATCCAACTTTTCCGGGCTAAATCGGCGAGTGCTATTCGGTAAGCAAGTGAAAGACAGGCCTAGGCCAGTGGGGTTGCACTTAGTCTCCAAGACAACAGCTAATTGGAGATTGTTCAAATAGCTTCAGCGGCCCAATGCCGGGCACTTCCATTATAATTTTTCTTATCGATTGGCCTGGTGGTTGCCTTCTTACCACATGGAGTGGCTTACCTATTGAAAATTTGTGCCTTTTGGTCTACTGTGTCACCCAATTATCTATCCGAACCCATTCATGAAAAATTTTCTTCTCGGCGCTGTTTTCTTAACTGGCCTAGCTGCCTGCGACAAAAAAGAAGCTGAGCCCACTATCGACTTTGGCCCTAACGACGGTATAACGCAGCGCGACGCCAGCAACCGCCTCAATGGCACAGTGGACCCCAGCGACTGGACAGCCGATGAAACCTGGACTAAAGAAGAACAAAAGCTATTCACGGTCTCTGTTAAGCTCAGCGCATCTTCTCCGCTAGGTATTCAGCCCCGTGGTTTTTTCCCTAATCCCACCACTACACAAAAGGGCGGCTATGGCTTTTATGGCATTCCTTATGGAGCTATGTGGGCTATGGTTTTCGTTGACAAAAACTATAAGGTGGTAGAAAAGCAGGAATATGGTCCGTTCAGTGTTTCTGATGTACTATTCCCTTTCGACCTGCCTGCCGATAAATTTCTACCCAACACCACTTACCGGGTATACTATATCATCTATCAGAAGTCTCCTGCCATCCTATACTCAAAGGGACACGGCGATATCAAAATTGGCTCCTAGAAACGTAAGCACAGGCCTAGAAACAGAAAGCCCGGCTGAAAAACAGCCGGGCTTTCTATTATAGCGGGTAAATGGCTTTAGGCTACTTACACATCAAACTTGATACCCTGAGCCAGCGGCAACTGGTCGGAGTAGTTGATGGTATTCGTCTGGCGGCGCATGTAGATGCGCCACGCATCGGAGCCGGACTCACGGCCACCGCCGGTTTCTTTCTCCCCGCCGAAGGCGCCACCAATCTCGGCGCCGCTGGTGCCAATGTTCACGTTGGCAATACCGCAGTCGGAGCCCGCGTGGCTGAGGTAGGTTTCGGTTTCGCGCATATTCAGGGAGAAGATGCTCGATGAGAGCCCTTGCCGTACGCCGTTCTGCACCGCAATGGCTTCCTCTACCCCGCCGCTATACTTAATAAGATAGAGAATAGGGGCGAAGGTTTCTTCTTGCACGGTGTGGTACTCATTGCGGGCTTCTACCAGTGCCGGTTTCACATAAGTGCCCGTCTCATAGCCAAGGCCTTCCAGCACTTCACCACCAATGAGCAACTTACCACCCTCCTGCTGCACTGCCTCTAGGGCTTTAGTGAAGCCTTCTACTGCGGCCTTGTCAATGAGGGGGCCTACGAGGTTACCGTCCTGCAGGGGATGACCGATGGGCAGATTGGGATAGATTTTCAACAGGCGGGCCTTCACATCCTCAAAAATGCTGTCGTGGATGATTAAGCGGCGCGTAGTGGTGCAACGTTGCCCAGCCGTACCAACGGCCCCAAACACAACGGCGCGCATGGCCATGTCCAGGTCGGCGTGCTCGGTGAGGATGATGGCGTTGTTGCCACCCAGCTCCAGCAAGGCACGGCCTAGGCGCCCCCCCACTACCTCGCCTACTTTCTTGCCCATGCGGGTGCTGCCAGTAGCCGATACCAGCGGCACGCGCGAATCGGCAGCCATAGCAGCCCCAATCTCGGCATCACCAATAACCAGGTTAAAGATGCCTTCCGGCAACTCGTTTTCCTGTAGTACTTCTTTCAGGATGTGCTGCACAGCCACGGCCACCAACGGAGTTTTCTCAGAGGGCTTCCAGATGCATACGTCGCCGCACACGGCTGCCAGCATAGCGTTCCAGCTCCACACGGCTACCGGAAAGTTGAAAGCCGAGATGATGCCTACCACGCCCAGCGGGTGGTACTGTTCATACATGCGGTGCGCGGGCCGCTCTGAGTGCATAGTGTAGCCCGTGAGTTGGCGCGAGAGGCCTACTGCGAAGTCGCAGATATCTATCATCTCCTGCACCTCGCCCAAGCCTTCCTGCAGAATTTTGCCCATCTCGTAGCTCACCAGCTTGCCTAGTGGCTCCTTATACTGGCGGAGCTTGTTACCAATCTGGCGCACAATCTCGCCCCGCTTGGGGGCGGGCACTAGGCGCCAGGTTTTAAAGGCGGTTTCGGCCGTTTTCACCACTTGGTCGTAGTCGGCAGCGGTAGCGAAAGCCACGGAGCCAATCAGGCGGCCATCGGTGGGTGAATGAATGGCGCGGGTATTCTCAGCGGTGCTGCTGCCCCAGCGTAGGCCAGTACTCCAGGCGGCATTGTGTGCTTCTACACCTAGCTCCCGCAGCACTTGCCGGATACCGTGGTGGTCGTGGTCCTGTACATCGGTGCCAGTGGCGGCCGCTTCTTCAAGGGCTTGTTTCATGGGAAAGGGATATTGGGATGGGTGGGCAAGTCGAAGGAAAACTCTCTGACAAAGCTACTAAAATAGGCTTGGTCTGGCCCTTGCGCCGCTCCTCTCCCAACTATCCCTTTCTCTACTCTTAAACCTGTTGCTTTACACGCATTTCACGCAGCCACTCCTCGGCGGAAGGCACGTCATCGAAAAGCTGCAGGCGCAGCTGATCATCAAAAGCGTATGCATCGGTGTTGGCGGCCTCATCTAGCAGGTCGTGGGGTTGCACTACGTGCGCAATGTAGCGTAGCCCTAGGTGCACGGCCCGCGGCACCCATACACTGCGCAGCCACTCCACCGAATCAAACCAGGGCCCGGAGAGCTTACTGTTGTCGTTAAGCAGATACGGGCAATGCAGATCCTGCATGGCTTTCAAGAAGTTCTCGGCCCCATTATAGGCTTCCATGGGGTCAACGTAGCCTAACCAAATGGCACGGAGCCACCCTTCTCCTTCATCAAACTCTAGTTCACAACTACTGCCGTCGCGTAAATCAGTGTGTTTAGAAATTTTCATATAGCATTACCAAGTGTTCGTACTATTTTCTTCGTAACGTACCAGCAGCGGTAGTAGGTTACTACGGTTCAGGTGTCGCCCCTCTTGAGCTTCTCTGCCTATTATTGGTAGTCGCTCACTATGAGAATACTATCTTGGGTGAGACCTCTCACGCTTTTATCTTAGTAGTATTTCTTCAATACGCGGTGCTCCTTCGTATAGACTCATATGCTCCCCGAACTAGTCACCATCACACCTCGCCCCGACTTAGGCATACTTGTAGCCCGCTGGGCTGACGATGCACCCCGACAGCAACTCAAGGAACACTTCTCGGCCTTACTAACGGCGGCTCAGCACCACAACCTCTGGCGGTGGCTGCTGGATGTTAGGCGCCGCGACTCCCTCGATCCAGAGTTTGGGCAATGGACCACCCACACGTTCTTTCCCGAGGCTGCACAGGTAGCTACTGCCCCCTTGCGCATTGCCGTGCACTGCTCTCCGGCCCGACTAACAGTGTATGAGGCCTCAGCCAGCCAGCGGGAGTATATCACCTACGGCACCTCGCCCGAACGGCCTTACCAGCTTCAGCTTTTCATTGAGGAGGGCCCGGCCATGGAGTGGCTACTCGGCTAGGCCACTTGCATTAGCTTTCTTCTGCTCACGCTGGCGTAGGTAGAACCATAAAAAAAGCCCTCCGCTATACTAGCAGAGGGCTTTTAATTAGTTCAGCAACTGATTACTCAGCCTGACCAATGGGGTAATAGGCTTTGCGGCCATCAGGATACACACCTTCCACAAGGGCACCCTGGCTTTCTTTAGCCGCCTCCAAGTAACGTGCTACGTCTTGGGGCTTGGTCACCTTGTTCTTATCGATGCGGGTGATGATGAAGCCGTCGGCAATACCAGTTTCGCGGAAGTTAGAATCCTTGATACCGTTAATTTTAGCACCGCCTTCAATGCCAAGCTTGCTCAGTTCCTGCCGGCCTACTGGGGCCAGCGTGGCACCTTCATATTTCACCGTGGAAGCTACTTCTTCCCGAATAATATCGGTAGTGCCGGTTGAGTTGCGCAACGTAGCAGAAGCGGTTCGCGACTCAGTACCGCGCAGGTAGGTCACCTTGATTTTGTCGCCGGGGCGGAAGCGGGCTACTTGCTCTTGCAGTTGCGAAGAGGTATTCACTTTCACACCGTTGATTTCGGTAATGATGTCGCCTTCCTTGATACCGGCATCAGCAGCTGAGCTGTTTTTGCCTAGGCCCATTACATACACACCATTCAGCGAGTTCAGCTTCTTTTCTGAGGCTAGGGTAGCGTCTACCTCCCGAATCTGTACACCCAGCAGAGCGCGCTGCACCACTTTGTACTTCAGCAGGTCCGATACCACCTTGCTCACGATAGAGCTAGGCACGGCAAAAGAGTACCCCACGAAAGAACCGGTTTGCGAAGCAATAGCCGAGTTAATGCCAATCAGGTCGCCATTCAGGTTCACCAGGGCACCACCAGAGTTACCGGGGTTTACTACGGCATCCGTCTGCAGGAACGACTCTACGCCCATACCGTCTTCACGGCGCAGGATGTTGATGTTCCGGCCCTTAGCCGAGATAATACCAGCCGTTACGGTCGAGTTCAGGTTGAAGGGGTTACCTACAGCCAGTACCCACTCCCCTACTTTCACGTTGTCGGAGTTGCCGTACCGGATGAAAGGCAGATTATCGGCCTCAACTTTCAGCAGCGCCAAGTCCGTGTTAGGGTCGGCGCCAACCAGCGTGGCTTTATACTTGCGCTTGTCGTCGAGAACTACCTCAATTTTATCGGCTTTCTCAATCACGTGGTTATTCGTGACGATGTAGCCATTGGCCGCAATGATAACGCCAGAGCCAGAACCCTGCTGCGGGCCCTGCGAACGGCCGCGGCCTTGATATTGATCAATGTCATCACCGAAGAACTGACGCAGGAATGGGTCCATGCGCATCGCGCTATTGTCGCTAGCCTTCGGGGCATACTCGGTCATTACGTGTACTACGGCCGGTGTTACCGAAGCGGCAGCGGCCGTAAAGTTCAGGCCTTCGGGCACGGTGTACGTGCTGCTACGCAACTCACTGGTGTACCGAACGTTGGGATCGGCGGCAATAGCCTGCGGCGTATTGTTGCGCTCAGGCTCTAGCAGCTTGTACCCACCCACGGCCACGCCGCCACCCAGAATAGCGGAGCTTAGCAGGCCGAGCATCATTTGTTTTGCTTGCATGGGTATAAAAGAGATTGAAATGAAAGAGAAGTCAGAACTGAAAATACAACAGAAAGGTGAATAAACCGTGAACCGGCGTCATACTAACGCTAGATGCCAGGTCTCCCGTATTCGGTTGCATGGCTGTTGAAGGATGAAAACGGCCCGTTGGTAGAATATCTCAACCATTGGCTCAGCGCTGCCAGCTTCAACTGCTAGTATAATAACACGCGGGCCAAGAAAAAAGGCACCCGCGAAGGTGCCTTTTTTACAGATTTTTCGCCTTAGCGAACTTCAATCTGGTGCTTGGTTACCTTCTTGCTGTCGAAGGGGAGCACGAGGCGCAGCACCCCGTCTACCAGTTGCGCGTCGATAGCAGTTACGTCTACCGTGTCGGGCAGGCGGAAGGTGCGGGAGAAGGTACCGTACCCCGATTCTACGCGGCGGAACTTAGGAGCTTCTTCCGAAGCCTCAGGAGCTTTCCGCTCGCCGCTTACCGTCAGCTGGCCTTCCTGAAAGTCAATCTTGATGGCTTCTTTCGGAACGCCAGGCAGCAACAGGTGCAGCTCAAAGCCTTGCGCTGATTCCAGTACATCGGCCTGGGGCACGAAAGCTTTGGAAGGCTGCTTCTGGGAGGTAGGCAGAGTTTCACGCAGCATTTCATTCAGCACTGAATTGATAGCGCGGGAAGGGCGAAGAGCGGGCAGGTTGTTATACAGAAGAGTTGCCATGGGTTTACTATCTGTTTGAAGGTCTAAAGTCAAATGTTAGAGAAGTACCCTTTGCGGTACTTCTCTATCTTAATAAATTTTGTACCACTTGATTTTAGCCGGCTATTTCAAGACAAAAAGTCATAAAATTAGCAATCATCAATACAGCATTGTTTCCCGATCAAGCCAATACATCACTCAAAGTGTGTAAAAAGGCATTTTTGCCATTTATAAAGCTGCGACAATTTGTCACCCACGATAACTTTCAAACTGTCATTTCTATTATCTAGGAAGTAGCTAGGCCACTTGGCTCTACGATGCGCCGAAGCACAAACCGCAGCCAAGTGGCCTACAATACCTTGGTTTGCATATAGAGCCGCTATCTACGCCGCTACCAATCTCACTTAATGTTGCGTTGGGAGCTGACGTCGCTCCTGTGCTGCATCGCCGCTAAACAATGTGAAGCGAGCATCTAGGCCTACTACGGGAGTTACGAGATTGGTACGGCCGCCACTGACCTGCCGCCCCTGTGCGTCATACTGCGCTACAAACACTGTGTATGCCGTTTGCGAGGCTACCCAGGGCGTAACGTCAACGTGGGGCGAAAGGCGTACGCCCACTTCGGCTCGTAATACCCCGAAATCGATGGTGCGCTCCTTGACTTGATTTTCATCCCGCTGAAAACGGAGGTAAGCGGCTGCTTCGTAAGCTACCCGGGGGCGCAAAGCCACGGTCTCGCCCAACGGGAAAATGCGGTCTACATCAAGGCGCAAACGGGCTGATGCACGGTTATTCCGTTCGATAATAGATAGCACATCCACGGTACTGATACCGTACTCTACTCCTAGGCGTTGCCCAAAATTGAAGGAGCTAATTTTACCCGAGTGGCGCACAAATACGCCCGGTACTATGTTGCCCGGCTGGCCCAAGAAGTCGCCGTACCCTTGGCCGTACTGACGTAGCAACCGTAAGGTGGCACCTCCACTCCATTGCTCGCTCCAGAAGTGCTCATACCCTAGCCGTAGCTGCCCGCCGGAGAAGGTAGTTCCGGCGCCGTTCACATTCAAGGCACTTACGCCTACTAGTAGGTAGTCGTTATTCTGTAGGGCCAGCTCCGCCTGCAGCTCTGGTTGTAATGCCGTATTGCTGGTTAGGCGCCGTTGGGCAGTAGCCGTAAGGGCGGCCAGTAGTAGCGCTGGTACTAGTAAATAAGCTCGGGTACGTATCATTAATAAGGAGGTGAAATAAGGCTAGGCCTGTTGCTCAGCAAGCTCCCGCAGGGTAAGCCAAGCCATCAGGCCCGGACCCGTTTCGAGGGCTTTGGTATCAATATCGAAGGTAGGTGTATGCACTGAGGAAGTGAAACGACTGCTACCGTCAGCGGCGGCGGTGCCAAGGCGGTAGAAGCAGGCGCTGGTGGCCTGCGAAAAGTAGGCAAAGTCCTCAGCGGCCATCCACTGATCTAGCTCCACCACGTTTTCACGGCCCAGGTACTCCACAGCCGCCTGCTCCACGCGGCCCGTTAAGGCAGGCTCGTTTTCCAGATACGGGTAGCCGCGCCGGATTTCCAGCTCGCAGCTAGCGCCCATGCTTTCGGCCAGGCCCTGGCAGAGGCGGCGCAGGTGCTCGTGGGCCTCATTGCGCCACTCTTCATTCAGCGTCCGGAAGGTGCCTTCCATGTACACCTCATTCGGAATAACGTTGGTAGCACCCTGGGCAATAATTTTTCCGAAAGAAAGTACCGAGGGCAATTTGGGGTTGGCCCGACGACTAACAATCTGCTGGGCGGCTACAATAATGTGGGCGGCTACCAGCACGGGGTCAATGTTCTGCTCGGGCATGGCGCCGTGGCCACCTTTGCCGCGCACGGTCAGGTACAACTCATCGGTGCTAGCCATGTAGCGCCCCGCCCGAATCCCAATCTTACCAGCCGGCAGCCGCGGAAATACGTGCTGGCCTAGTACACTAGCCGGCTTAGGGTTTTCGAGCACGCCTTCTTTAATCATCAAGGAGGCGCCACCTGGCAGCAACTCCTCGCCGGGCTGAAACATCAGCTTCACGGTGCCCTCAAACTCGTTGCGGAGTTGGGTGAGAATGCGGGCCGTACCCAGCAGCGACGACGTGTGCACATCATGGCCGCAGGCGTGCATTACGCCGGGGGTAGTTGATTTGTAGGCCACCTCGTTCTGCTCCGTGATGGGCAGCGCATCCATATCAGCCCGTAAGGCCACGGTGCGGGTACTGGGGTTGCGGCCTTCAATAAGAGCCACCACGCCGGTATTGGCAATGGGCTGCGTTTGCAGGCCTAGCTCCTGCAACTGCTTGGTCACGTAGGCCACCGTATTGAACTCCTGAAAAGAGAGCTCAGGATGAGCGTGCAGATGCTCACGCAGGGCTGTAGTTTCGGTGGCAGCCGCTGCGGCCAGCGTTTTGATGCGCGTAATCAGATGCAGCATACTCGGGAAAGTGAATCGAGACTATGTAAATACCGCACTCAGGCCAGGCCTCGCAACAAGTCAGGTTCTTCCCATTGCAGCACCCGAGTAGTGGGCACGGTTAAAAAGTTGTTTTGTTGAGCACTACCTGCGATGACTCCAATTGCGCTTTAGGGGCCAGCAGCCTGATGCGCTGCAAGGCCTGCTCGGCCTCAAGCCGCGTGGTGTAGTCTCCTACCCAGAGGCGGAAGATGGGTTGCTTGTAGGCCAGGTAGTCCGTTTCCTCGGGGTAGCGGCTGATGATGTTCCGCCGGATGCTCATGGCCTGCTCCTTCTCCAGCCCTACGTAGGCCAGTATCCGGAAGCCCTGGGCATACTTCACATTTTTGTTGGTGTATGCCTGGTCGCGTAGGCGCTGCTCAATCTGGGCGTTTACCTGATTGGTGGGCGTTACTGGCCTAGCCGCCACAGCGGGCGCTGCTACTGGCGCCTTAGGAGCTGCAAACACGGGCCGGTACTTACTTAAGTCTTCAGCGGGGGCCGCAGCAGCCGACGAGGTTGGTCGGCGTGTGGTGTCCGGAGCGGAAGAAACCGATGGCGCCGCCGGCCCCGACGAAGCGCAGGCGCCCAGCGAAAACAGGGTGGAAAGCAGCAGCACGTTACGAAGCGAGTGTTTCATGGGAGTTGTCTTCCAGCAGCACCAGACTATTAGAGGAGCCGATGCGGTCGGCACCAGCAGCCACGAGAGCCAGCGCCGCTTCCCGGGTGCGGATACCACCGGAAGCTTTAATGCGAATGTGAGTGGGTAGCGACTGGCGCATCAGCTCGATGTCGGCAACGGTTGCGCCCCGGCTGGCAAAGCCCGTAGAGGTTTTCACGAAATCGGCACCGGCCTCTGCGCATATCTCGCAGGCCAGCACTATTTCATCCTCCGTCAGCAAAGCCGTTTCAATAATAACCTTCAAGATGGCACCCCGCAGGTGGCACAGTTCGGCCAGCTCTCCAACCTCCTCTTCTACTTCCTCTACCCGACCGGCTTTCAGAGCGCCAATGTTGATGACCATATCCAGCTCCGTTGCGCCTTCCGACAGGGCTTGGTGTCCTTCAAAGAATTTTACCTTAGTAAGACCATAGCCCAGCGGGAAGCCAACAACTGTACACACTGGCACGCCCGTACCTCGCAGGTTTTCTACTGCTAGGCGCACGTAGCACGGCGGCACGCACACGCTGGCAAACTGGTATTCGGCGGCCTCTTGGCAGAGCTGTTCAATCTGTTCGGGTTGCGCGTCAGGTTTGAGGAGAGTGTGGTCGATGTACGAGGCGAGGTTCACGGAGCAAAGGTAGGGGGATGTAGCGCGAACTTGGTAGTGCGCGTTTGGTTGATTGACGTAGGTACATAACAGGCTCATACGCGAACCATACGGGAAGGTCTGCAGAGCGGCCGAAGTGCCCTACAACAAACGGGCCGCGCTTCCGGATTGGAAACGCGGCCCGTTTATAAAACCCTGGTTTTCTTAGTCAACCAATACGCAGCGGTCGTTCAGCAGGTCGTCTTCAACCGACTTGAACTTCACATCGCGCACAATGCGGCCATCCATGTACTGCACGCTCACTTTCTCGTTGCGGTTAGCCACTTTCTGCGACTTAGCCGGCTGCTGCTTCTCCAGCACCTGCGGCTGACCAGCGGCCTGCTCCAGGTCTTCGGGGCCAGCGCCCAACGACACCGAGGAAATTTCTTTCTCGGCCTTCAGCTTGGGCATGGGCGGCGCAACGGGTAGCTCGTCTTCGGTGAAATACTCGGGCTCGTCGTAGCCATCCTGGCCGGGCTGCATGGGCACGTCGGCGCGGAACAGGAACTGGATGGTGTCTTCGTTTACCTTGCCAATCATCTGCTTGAACAGCTCAAACGACTCGAACTTGTACACCAGCAGCGGGTCTTTCTGTTCGTACACGGCGTTCTGTACTACCTGTTTCAGGTCGTCCATGGCGCGCAGGTGCTTGGTCCAGGCCTCATCAATAACCGACAGCACCACTACCTTCTCCATAGCCCGAATTACATCGTGACCACCCGTAGCCTGGGCGCGGCGCAGGTTGGCAATGGCCTGAATCTGCTTGCGACCATCCGTGAACGGAATGGCAATGTTTTCGTAGGGCGAATTCTGGCTGAGCAGGTCGTTGATCAGCGGCATGTTGTTGCCAGCAATGAAGTCGTTCTTGCTCTGATAGTAGCCCAGGGCCTCATCGTAGAGCTTCTGCGTGAGCTGGCCGGCTTGCATGCCGCTCAGCTCCTGCGCCGTCAGGTGGGTGTCGTAACCGAATACCCGGATAACGGCAAGCTTGAAGTCTTCAAAGTCATTATTGCCTTTATGGCCTACCACGATGTCCTCGCAAACGTCGTAGATCATGTTCCACACGTCCAGCTCCAGACGCTCACCGTGCAGAGCGTTGCGGCGGCGCTTGTACACCACTTCACGCTGGGCGTTCATCACATCGTCGTACTCCAGCAGGCGCTTCCGGGTGCCGAAGTTGTTTTCCTCTACTTTCTTCTGCGCGCGCTCAATAGAAGAAGTAATCATCGAGTGCTGGATAACCTCACCTTCCTCCAGGCCCATGCGGTCCATGAGTTTGGCAATCCGGTCAGAGCCGAACAAGCGCATCAGGTTATCCTCGAGACTCACGAAGAACTGCGAAGAACCGGGGTCGCCCTGGCGGCCGGCCCGACCACGCAGCTGGCGGTCAACGCGCCGCGACTCGTGACGCTCCGTACCGATGATAGCTAGGCCACCTGACTCCTTAGCGGTGCCGCGCAACTTAATGTCGGTACCACGGCCAGCCATGTTGGTAGCAATGGTAACAGTGCCAGGGTAACCGGCAGCGGCTACAATCTCAGCCTCGCGCTGGTTCTGTTTGGCGTTCAGTACCTGGTGTGGAATCTTGCGCAGGTTGAGCATGCGGCTTACCAGCTCCGAAATTTCAACCGACGTAGTACCTACCAGCACCGGACGACCAGCTTGCACCAGCGTCTGGATTTCCTCGGCTACGGCGTTGTATTTCTCGCGAACGGTCTTGTATACCTTGTCGTGCTCGTCTTTGCGGGCAATGCCGCGGTTGGTAGGAATTACCACCACGTCGAGCTTATAGATTTCCCAGAACTCACCGGCTTCGGTTTCGGCCGTACCCGTCATGCCGCCCAGCTTGTGGTACATGCGGAAGTAGTTCTGCAAGGTTACGGTGGCGTAGGTCTGCGTGGCGTCTTCTACGCGCACGTTTTCCTTGGCCTCAATGGCTTGGTGCAAACCATCAGAGTAGCGGCGACCTTCCATCACACGGCCGGTCTGCTCATCCACAATTTTCACCTTGCCGTCGTCGGTGAGGATGTACTGGTCATCCTTCTCAAACAGGGTGTAGGCTTTCAGCAGCTGGTTGATAGTGTGGATGCGCTCCGACTTCACCTGGAAGTCGTCCATGAGCTTCTCCTTGGTGTGCAGCTTCTCTTCGCCGTTCAGCTCCTTGCTGTTTTCAATGGCAGCCAGCTCCGAGCCAATGTCGGGCATGATGAAGAAGTGCGGGTCTTCGCCTTGCCCAGTGATAAGGTCAATGCCTTTCTCGGTCAGCTCGATCTGGTTGTTCTTCTCATCAATGGTGAAGAACAGCGGCATATCGGCCTGGGGCATCTGGCGCTGGTTGTCCTGCAGGTAGAAGTTCTCGGTCTTCTGCAGCACGGCGCGCATACCAGTTTCCGAGAGGAACTTGATGAGCGGCTTGCTCTTGGGCAGGCCACGATAAGCGCGGAACAGCGCTAGGCCACCCTCACCCTCTTTCGGGCCGTCCTTGCCTTCTTTGATGAGCTTGCGGGCCTCCACCAGGTAGTTCTGCACCTGCTTCTTCTGCGCATCCACCAGCATCTGAATGCGGGGCTTCAGCTGATAGAACTCGTGCACATCACCGCGCGGCACAGGACCGGAGATGATGAGCGGCGTACGAGCATCGTCAATCAGTACGGAGTCCACCTCATCGACCATGGCGTAGTGGTGCTTGCGCTGCACCAGCTCCTCGGGGTCGCGGGCCATGTTGTCGCGCAGGTAGTCGAAGCCGAATTCGTTGTTAGTACCGTAGGTGATGTCGGCGAGGTAGGCCTTGCGGCGGGCATCAGTGTTGGGCTGATGCTTATCAATGCAGTCAACCGAGATACCGTGAAACTCGAACAGCGGCGCATTCCACTCCGAGTCACGCTTGGCGAGGTAGTCGTTGACGGTTACCACGTGCACGCCGCGGCGGGCCAGCGCGTTCAGGAAGGCGGGCAACGTAGATACGAGGGTTTTACCCTCACCCGTGGCCATTTCCGAAATTTTACCCTGGTGCAGCACTACGCCGCCAATCAGCTGCACATCGTAGTGCACCATGTCCCAGGTTACTTCGGCGCCGGCAGCCAGCCACTTGTTGCTCCAGATGGCTTTGTCGCCCTGGATGGTGACGTTGCTCTTGCGGCGCGCATACTCCCGGTCGTAGTCGGTAGCCGTTACCACCAGCTGCCCGTTCTGGGCGTAGCGGCGGGCGGTTTCCTTGGTAATGGCAAAAGAAACGGGCAGCACTTGCATGAGTACTACTTCCAGTTCCTTGTTGCGCTGCTTCTCCAGGGCATCAATCTGGTCGAAAACCTGCTCTTTCTGGATAGCATCCAGCGAAGCATCTTCGTTCACACGCTGATGTAGGGCCGCAATCTGGTCGTCAATATTTTTGAGGTGAGCATCAATCCGGGCCCGAACCTCATCGGTGCGGGCGCGCAGCTCGTCGTCGCTGAGTTGTGCCAGATTGGCATATTCGGCGTTTATCAGCGCCACATACGGAACAATCTCCTTCAAGTCCCGGTCCGACTTAGAACCGAAAATCTTGGCGACGGTTTTCCCTAGAAAATCAAACATGCTGGTTTACCTTAATTGAAACGCCGGGGCGCACCTCAAATTTACAAGATTTCTAGCCAAAATCGTCCCATATCATAACGCACCGTCAATCTGACCGATTTTAGCTAGTGCGACTTACCAGAGGCTGACAGCTCAAAAGCTCTCGATCCTGAGGGGCGCACCCGATTTTATTAACTACTTATTTGAGCCGCAACGTAATGCGAGTTTCGTTTAAGCCAGGGCTTTTCAACCCCGTGCCACATCAGAAACGCACAGCCAAGTAATACCACTAGCAATACTACTACTCCCAGCCACCCATTATGCTGAAACAGCCCTGCATGAATAAACATCTGAATGATAGGAAAGTGCAATAAGTAGGTGCCATACGATAAATCTCCCCACTTTCCGGCGTTGAGTTGAATGGGCAAACGAGTGGAGAGAAACAATATAACGGCTGCATAGCAGATGGGCTCAACCACTGCGCGCAGGCTGTGTTCGTGCAGCAGCCAAAACAGCGGCACTGCCCCTAGCACTACCCAACCCAAGTACTGGCCTAGTCGCCGCTCTTCAACCCCGAATAGCGCACCCAGCGCAAACAGATGCACCATACCCGGAAACTGGCGGCTTAATTCGGCCACCATTTTGGGGCTTATTCCAGCAGCCTGGCCTAGCAGCCATTCCCACACTAAGGCAATAGCCAAAGCTAGTACCACGGTTTTGTACGGACCAATTCGGCGAAATAAGAACACAAGCCCCGGCACGCAACAGTAAAGGCATAGCTCTACCTTGATCGTCCAGAGGGAGGCGTTCATTACCGGCACCCGGTGGTGCTCAAATACGCCCGGTAACGTAGGCTGCAAGAAGTTTAGAAAGGTAGCATTAGCCAGCAGGTATTTGAAACTGGCTGGAGTACGCAAGAATTCACTTAGCGGCAAGGCCGTAGCCGCTAGGCCTAGTAGCCAGGCCACCAGAATTGTGGTCAGGTAAGCCGGATAAATGCGGCGCACACGCTTCTCAGCGTACTCAAGCCCAGACCTGCTATTCAAAAAGCTGCGCGTTACCAGGCAGCCGCTGAGCACGAAAAAGCCCTTCACTGCAAAATCAGCCGAGAGGTACGTCAGAAAAGGTTGAAATGACGGCAGCCCCGTTAGCACGGCCAAGTGACACAACACGACCACCAAAGCTAGGCCTAGCCGCACGGCGTCGAAGTTATTTTGCATAGCGTAGAAGCTGGAAGTACACCCCGCAAATTACAGGTCGCGCCCGACTCCCACACGGTACTGGCCTAGGCCACTTACGCTAGGGCTACAACGACGAAACCCCGCTGCCTCGGTGAGACTGCGGGGTTTCCACGAAAGGAAGAGTTTTAGGGCGGAGTGTTCTTTTACTTAAACTTTAAAGAGGCCATTTTGCCTCGCCGGTTAGACAAGCTGCTAAGAAGCAACGGCCATCGGCTCTTCAGACAGCTGTTTAATGCTCTCCGTTACCTCCGCTACACACCCATGTAGGCGCTCTTCAACGGATGGAAGGAGGTTGCCTTGCTTGCTGCCGAGCACACTGTAAGCAGGGCGGGCAGCGGCCAAGCCCAGGGTTTGCATAGCACGAGGCACTACAAAGGAGGTATTTAAGCCCGCCATATCGGCGGCTAAACGGGCCAGATCGGCCCAGGTGTAGGAGCCTTGGTTAGCCAAGTGCCACACGCCGCGCTCCTCATCAATGAGTAAGTCGAGCGACACATTAACGAGGTCAGGGACGTAGGTGGGCGACATCAAGACGTCGTCGGCTGCTTCAAAGTGCTGGTTCTTGTGACCAGCGCGCAGAGCCGAATACACAAAGTTGTACTCATCCCAGGGGCCGAAGAATGCACTGGTACGAACGACCAGGGCCTCGGGCATCCGTTGCAACACATCGCGCTCAGCTAGCCGCTTGCTATTGCCATACACATTAAGAGGCCGCGGCATGTCATTTTCTACGTAGGCCTCCGACTTGTTGCCGTCGAAGACCAGATCGGAGGAGAAGGTGAGCAACTTGATATCCCGATACGCACAGGCGGCCGCCAGAATTGCAGGGCCAATGGTATTTTCACGGTAGCAGCGCGCGTATTCCTGCTCTGCGTCATCAACCCGCACGTACCCGGCCGTGTTTACTACTGCCCACGGGTTGAAATGGGCCAGCACTCTTTCTACAGCCAGTGGATCTGAAATGTCAAGTTCAGCGCGGCCCAAGGCCACAAATTCTATACCTCGGAGGACGCAGATACGTTTAAAAGCCTGGCCTAGCGTACCGTTGGCGCCGGTGATAAGCAGAGGCTGCACAGGGGGCAGGCCTGCGTTTATTTCATGTAGGTCAAGTACTCTCATAGCTCAAGGGTATTGGTGGTGGGTCGGTGATGATGGTAGATGAAGCGGTCTTCACGCTCCCACCATCCTTTATTATGCAGAAGCGGATGTTCGTAGTGGCCTTCGGTGGCTAAGCCTTTTACCATTTTGAAAAGAGCGGTAGGCCGGGGGCTTCCCCCTCGCAGGTCAAATACGCCACTTTCATAGTAGGCTCCATCCTGCGTGAGCAGTGTGTTCCAGTCGTAAGCACCCAGCAGCGACCAAATGGTAATGGCACGCATATCCACGCCTTCTTCTTTCAGTTGGTTAGCGGCATCCCAGGCGTATTGTATCCAGCGCATCTGCTCCTCGCGGGTGCATTGTAGGTGCACTTCGGTGATGGCAATGGGCAGCTGATACCGCTCCCAAGCTTCTAGCAGCAGATCATGAATACCGGCCAGTTGCACTAGGCGCACGCGCACGGCTTCTACATCGGCGTAATCAACTCGCTCCTCGCTTTGGCGCAAGTGTTGCGCGGGAAAGTGCTGGTGGTTTTCATCCAGAAACCGCTCACTAGTGATGTAGTAGTTGATACCAAGCACATCAGGCGGCAACGGATCAGCCACCAGATCTAGCAGTTCCGCTTCAGAAGCACCATGTTCATGCAGGTAGCCCCACATGGGGTGCTGCTCAGTTATGCGGCCGCATAGCAAATCGAAGGTCAGCCAGCGCCGATTGTTTTCAAACTCGGCTTGGTAGGCCAGTTTAGGCGTGCAGTGTGTTTTGCCCAAGTCTTCGGTCTGCACTAGTTGGGCATCGGGCGTTACCTCCCGAATAGCCTTCATGGCCTCACGGGTGCCCTTGATGTGATTGAGTTGAATGCGGACGAACGTCTGGTCGTCGAGGCCGTGCGGATACCAGATGCCGTAGAGGCCGCTGAAGCGCGCCGTGGTTAGGGGCTCGTTTACGGGCGTGTAGTGCTTAATCCAGGGATAGCGCTCGGCTACCATCTTGGCAAAGCGGGCTAACCCCGACACAAAATTCTCTTGATGCAGCGCCGTGTAGCGCGGGCCACTGCCGTGGTGCAGCAGCGTCACTATGGGATCAATGCCCAGTTCTCGCAGACGAGCCATCCGCTCATCCGTCCAGGTCCAGTCGGGGGTGTCCAGACTTTCGGGGGCTACCTGCTCCCATAAAATGGGGTATCGCAGCTTGCGGATTCCCAACTCAGCAATTAGGTCCAGGTCCTCTAGCCGGTCCCGATGGCCACTGCTAACAAGTTGGTCTGAATACCCATCACCAATTCTTCGGATGGTGCATTCTACGCCGCCCCACATTTCTACATGTTCCATACTGCTTTCAATTACGGCCGCAGATTCAGATGGCCAAGTGTTGAGTTAGCAACACCTGAAAACAGATCTGTCATTCTGGGCCGGGATGCGGAGCTTTTGGTGGCACGCCTAATGGCCTGCGTAACCAGTACACCTCACATCACCAGCCCAGAATGACAGCATCTGGCAGCCAGTTACAGAAACCGCTATTCCTTGGCCGGATCGCGCGGTACGAGCTTGTTAATGATGGAGGCCGAACCCGTAATAGCTGGCTTTACAACTTTCTGGGCTTCTTCGGTTTTCTCCGTGAGTTTTTTGTACAAAGTGAGAGCCTGCGCTACCACTTGGTCCATGTTATAGTACTTGTAGGTAGCCAAGCGGCCTACGAAGTGCACTTTGGGCGTTTCGTCAGCCAGCTTCTTGTACTTACTGTACAGCTCGGCATTCTCAAGGCGTGGTACGGGGTAGTATGGGTCGCCCTCAGCCTTCGGATACTCATATACCACGCTGGTTTTGGGGTGCTGCTGGCCGGTGAGCTGCTTGAACTCCGTGATGCGCGTATAGAGGTGCTCGTTGGGGTAGTTTACTACCGGAGCTGGCAGAAACTGCTCGGTGTTGAGCGTTTCATGCTTGAACTCCAGCGAGCGGTAGGGCAGCTTACCATACTTGAAGTCAAAGTACTCGTCTACCGGACCCGTGAAAATCATTTCCTTGAAAGGAATGAAGTCAATGATGTCGTGGTAGTCGGTATTCAGCATCACCTTGATGTTGGGGTGATTGAGCATGTTCTCGAACATGCGGGTGTAGCCGTGCAGCGGCATGGCCTGGTAAGTGTCGGTGAAGTAGCGGTTGTCGCGGTTGGTGCGGGTAGGTACGCGGCTCGTTACCGACTTATCCAGCTCCGAGGGGTCCATACCCCACTGCTTGCGGGTGTAGTTGCGGAAGAACTTCTCGTACAGCTCGCGGCCAACTTTGCTTACTACAACGTCCTCAGAAGTCTTGATAACCGGCACGCTTTCGGCCAGCGACTCCAGGAATTGCTCTACCTCAAAGCTGTTCAGCGACAAGCCGTACAGCATGTTGATAGTATCGAGGTTGATAGGCATTGGCACGTGCTGGCCATCTACTGAAGCCAGTACACGGTGCTCATAGGGGCGCCAATCGGTGAAATTGGAAAGATATTCGAATACGTCTTTCGAGTTGGTGTGGAAGATGTGTGGGCCATACTTGTGGACCAGGATACCTTCTTCGTTGTAATGGTCATAGGCGTTACCAGCAATATGGTTGCGCTTGTCCACCACCAGTACTTTTTTATTGGAACGAGTCGCAAGCCGCTCGGCCAATACGCTGCCAGCGAAGCCGGCTCCTACGATGAGATAATCGAACATAACGAAGCGGTGTTTGGAAAGAAATGAGGGGGAAAGAACAGGTGATGGAGTAAGTAGAGTGCAGTACTAAGACAGTGCTGCGGTAAGCGGTTTGCTGGTAGCAGGCGTAAGCTTCTGCTGCATCAGCTGTACCATCTGTTC
This sequence comes from Hymenobacter wooponensis, assembly GCF_004745865.1. GTDB lineage: Bacteria > Bacteroidota > Bacteroidia > Cytophagales > Hymenobacteraceae > Hymenobacter > Hymenobacter wooponensis. The sequence continues at coordinate 225,253 of NZ_SRKZ01000002.1, forward strand.
CCAGGTCTGATCCCAAGAGATTGTAGCCAGATAGTCGTCGGTGCGTTGGCGCCAGTCGGCGTCCTGGGTCTGGGTCAGCGCCTTTTCAATGGCCTGCCCGAATTTATCCGCCGTAGCGGCAATCTGTACGAGGTTCAATTCGCCGTAGGGCCGAATCACATCACGGATCGGGGTGCTCACGACTGGCCGTCCGGCGGCCAGATATTCGGGAGTTTTAGTGGGCGAGATAAATTTGGTACTCTCGTTGTCGGCAAACAGCAACGTTGCTACATCCCAACCACTTAAATACGAAGGCAGTTCCTGATAGTCTTTTCCGCCGAGGTAGTGCACGTTCTGCTGACGCGGCAAAATGGCGGGGTCAATCTTTACCACGGGGCCAATAATCACAAATTGCCACTCGGGGTGAGCATCGGCCAGCTGGCGGAGTAGTTCAATGTCTAAGCGCTCGTCTACCACCCCAAAGAAGCCCACGCGCGGATGCGCAATACCGGCTTGGTCGGCGGGGTCGGCTTGGGGCTGCCGGGCCTGCCCAAAGTGCACTTTATCAATGCTGCTGGGGAAGGGATGCGCGTCGTTGTGCTGCTGGCTTTTGGCCTCGTAAAGCGTATGGCCGCCAGTAAATACCAGCGCTGCTTTGCGGAACAGCTCCTGCTCCCGCTCCTGCAGCGCAGGTGGAGCAAATTTGAAGGCTGCCAACTCATCCATGCAGTCGTATACCGTCAGGACGGGCTGGAAGGAGCGCGACTTACCCAGCGCCATGGGGGTATAGTACCAGAAAATGTATTTCTCAATGTGCTGCTCCCGGAAGTAGTTAGCCAACACTTCCTCCTGAGCTTGGTCGGCGGCATCATCCTGGCCGCGCAGGCGGGCGGGCAGATGCACTACCAAAACTTTAACACCGTTTTGGCGCTCCTTCACCTCCATGTGGGGCTCAATGAGGTCGTCGGCGTGATAGAAAGCCTCTTCTACATAAAACACGCGGCCATGCTGCGCAAAGCGAGAAAGAAGGTGCTGAGGGCGCTGCCACACAAAGTCCCAATGCAAATGAGCAAAGCAAACTAAATCGGGCAGGGCATAGCGTAGGTTTTCGGCAGAAGCAGAAGTTGTTGGTGAGGGAGAGGAGGCAGAGGCACGCACGGGTGACTCCGCTGGTGGGGTCAGCGACATAGGGTACAGTATAAAGCGTTAAACAGACGGCCCTGCCCCTTTACGAACCTGCAATAACTGGCAGTGCTTATCTGGTTATGTCTCTATACGCCCCCCTCCGTAAAAGGATATAGACGAGCTTCACTATCTGCGTTTTGCACTCTGGAGCTTACTGGCCTAGAAATAGTCAGTTACTCAGAAGGTGTTGCATCTCCAACACATCTTGCCACCCCTCCGCCGTGCGCAACCATTCTCGGCGTACTCCAACTTTCTTAAATCCTGCTACTTTAAACAGGGCTACACTAGCTAAGTTGTTTACGGCAATAGTGCAATATAGTTGATGCAATCGTAGCACTTGGCGGGCATAGGGCAGCAATAAATCCAATGCAGCACGTGCGTAGCCCTGTCGGCGGTACTGGCCTAGCACCGTTATACCCACGCCGGCCCGCTGGTGTAGAGGGTTGAAATCAAAAATATCCAATGTACCTACCGCTATCTTTATATCCTGCCTGCATAGCACTAATCGAAGCTGGCGTACCTCCTGAAAATCAGCTCCCGCATTATCGAGATATTGGCGCAGCGTGTAGCGAGAAATAGGCGCCAATGTATCCGACACTCCCCACACGGCAGGGTCATTTTCCAGCGCATAGAGAAAATCTAAGTCTTCGGCTTCGAGGGGGCGCAGGAAAACGAGGTCGGAGGAGAGCATATGATTTATTAAGCTTTCTAGGCCTATTAGGCTATTGCCAAGGTTCGGGCCCGCTGCTACTACGCGGAGGTGGAGAGTAGAAGCCGAAATTATACGCCAACAATCCGGTTTAACCGGGAGTTTGACAAGGATTCACTTCTAAACTTCTCTGCTATGAAATACAACCTGCTGGGCAATACAGGCCTGAAGGTATCAGAACTGTGCCTGGGCACCATGACTTACGGTGGCAAAGGCTGGGCGGCAGCTATGGGCAACCTAGACCAATCTGCCGTGGATGAGCAAGTCAAGCGCGCCGTAGAGGCGGGCATCAATTTTATTGACACGGCCAATGTGTACTCCGAAGGCCTATCCGAAGAGCTTACGGGCCAATCTATCCACAACCTAGGCCTCTCCCGCCACGACATAGTACTGGCTACCAAGGTGCGCGGCAAAATGGGCGAAGGCCCTAATGATGCCGGCCTCACGCGCAAGCACATCTTTCAGCAGGTAGATGACAGCCTGCGCCGCCTGAAAACCGACTACATCGATCTATATCAAACCCACAGCTACGACCCGCTCACGCCCCTGGAAGAAACCCTGCGTGCCCTCGACGACCTAGTGCGCAGCGGCAAGGTGCGCTACATTGGAGCCAGCAATGTGGCCGCTTGGCAGCTGATGAAGGCGCTGAGCTACTCCACTTACAACCACGTGGAGAAATACGTGTCGTTGCAGGCCTACTACACCATTGCCGGCCGCGACTTAGAGCGGGAGCTGGTCCCTCTGCTGCAAGACCAAAAAGTGGGCCTAATGGTTTGGAGCCCCCTGGCCGGCGGTTTCCTCAGCGGCAAGTACACCCGCGAAAACGAGAATGAAGAAGGTGCCCGCCGTGCCAACTTCGACTTTCCGCCCGTGAATAAGGAGAAAGGCTTCGATATAGTGGATGCGCTACGCCCTTTGGCCGAAGCCAAAGGCGTATCAGTAGCCCAAACGGCGCTGGCGTGGCTGCTGCATCAGCCGGTAGTGTCCAGCGTGATTATCGGGGCCAAGAAAATGGAGCAGCTAGAGGATAACCTCAAGGCCGTGGACGTGCAGTTCTCACCAGAAGAGCTGCAGCAGCTGGATGAAGTGAGCAAGCTTGCGCCCGAGTACCCCGGCTGGATGCTGGACTTCACCAAAGGTGACCGACAGGCCTAGAGTCTGGTTTGCTTAAAATAAGTAAAGCTGTCATTCCGAGCGGAGCGAAAAATTTGGGTTAGCCTCACTGGGTTAGTCCAAATTCTTCGCTCCGCGGGGAATGACAGCTTTACTTTTAGTGGCCTAAAGGCCGAGCTATACCTCGATTGAGCCGTCGAAGACGCGGGTGGCGGGGCCACTCAGGAATACGTTGGTGAAGGAGCCATCAGGCTTGGCCTCGAAGGCAACGCGCAAATCGCCGCCGGGAGTGCGCAGGTGCACGGGGCTGGTGGCGCCGCGGCGCGAGGCGGCCAGGGCTACTGCCGTTACGCCCGTGCCGCAGCTCAGGGTTTCGTCTTCTACACCTCGCTCGTAGGTACGCACCTGCCAGGGTTGGCTAGGTACTACGGGCGCCTCCACGAAGTTTATATTGGTGCCCTTTTCTCGGAAACGGTCGTTGTAGCGAATGGCGCGGCCTTCGCTGTACACGTTGAGCTCGGCCAGGGTGCTCATGGGCTGGAAGCGCACCAGGTGGGGCGAGCCAGTATCGAGAAACACGCCGTATTCTTCTACTTCCTGCTGGCCTAGCACGTCCTGCATGCGCAGGTGCACGGTACCGTCGGCGTCAATGCGGGCCTCGTGGGGGCCGTCGGCGGCCAGAAATTTGGTTTCAGTGTCGATTACGCCCATCTGCCGGGCAAAAGCAACGGTGCACCGGCCGCCGTTGCCGCACATGGAGCCCAGGTACCCATCAGCGTTGAAGTACACCATCTCAAAATCGTACTGCGGATGCAGGCGGAGCAGAATCAAGCCATCGGCCCCTACCCCGCGGCGCCGGTCGCAGAGAAAGCGCACCAGCTGGTGGTTGCTGGCATCAAACTGCTGGGCGCGGTCATCCACCATCACGAAGTCGTTGCCGGTGCCTTGGTACTTGTAGAAGTGTAGCGTGGTACTCATAGATCTCATTAAGATAACAAAGATGGTCGGCCAGGCCCAGACCACCACGTCCGGCCACTGGCACTAACAGAATTCTTAGGCAAAAGCTTTCCGCAGCAGCGCAATTTGGCCCGTGTGGTATTGGTTGTGCTGCACCAGCCCGTGCAGCAGCACGTAATATGAGCCGGGCGTGCCGGCGGAATACTCAGGCAGGGGTGCTAAGAAAAGGTCCAGGTCGGCGTCGTGCATACCCGATATGGCGTCCAGCAGCCGCTCGTGAGCCTGCCGGAGTTGCTGCTGGGCATGCTGCCAGGCGGCCTCCGTAGGTTCGGCGGGCACCAGGGGCCAGTTCTCTTCGTCGGTGGGACCGAGCAGCGTGTTCGTTTCCAGGCGACGGCGCACTGTCTCCAGCCACGTATACAGGTGCAGCACAATTTCCCAGATGCTGTGTGCACCCGCCAGCGGATGCGCAACCGCCTGGGCTACCGTGAGGCCCGCCAGGGTGGCCTGCAGCGAAGGACCTGACCAAGCATCTCCGTCGTAGGCCCGCCTTAGTTGGTCGAGTAATCGGTTTATTTCTTTCATCGGCTTCTCTCCCGCTTACTGGTTCTCATACAATACCGCCTAGAACAGCGCCATACCGTACCTTTGCCGCCCTGCCCTGCTGGGCAGCGTAAAGATAGCCTTATGTACACTTTCCTCACTACCAGCCCCTGGGCCGATTACGAGCTGCTCGACGCGGGCAACTTTGAAAAGCTAGAGCGCTTTGGTAAACATATTCTGGCCCGGCCCGAGCCGCAGGCTATCTGGGATCCGCACCTGACGCAAAGTGAGTGGCAGCGCGCCCACGCCACCTTCACCCGCGAGAAAGGCAGCCAGGAGCGTGGTCAGTGGAAGATAAAGCCCAACACCCCTGAGCAATGGGTTATCGGCTATGAGCGGCCCGACGGCCTGAAGCTGCGGTTTCGGCTGGGGCTGTCGTCGTTCAAGCACGTAGGCCTGTTCCCGGAGCAAGACCCCAACTGGCAGTTCATCTACAACCAAACCCGCCAGCGCAAAGCCGCCCAGCCGCGGGTGCTAAACCTGTTCGCCTACACTGGCGCCGCTACGCTAGCCGCCCGAGCCGCCGGCGCTGATGTTACCCACCTCGACTCCGTAAAGCAGGTGAACTTCTGGGCCCGCGACAATATGGAGGCCTCTAACCTGGATGGGGTGCGCTGGCTGGTGGAAGACGCCATGAAATACGTGCGGCGCGAGGTAAAGCGCGGCAGCAAGTACCAGGGCCTCATTCTCGACCCGCCCGCCTACGGCCGCGGCCCCAACGGCGAGAAGTGGCAGCTAGAGGATGAGCTCAACGAAATGCTCAAGCTCTGCAAAGAGCTCCTCGACCCGCAGGATCACTTCTTCCTCATCAACCTGTACTCGCTGGGCTTCTCGGCCCTGATTCTTGATAACCTGGTGTCAGAAATTTTCCCAGGCATGCGGCAGAAGCGTGAAATCGGAGAGATTTACCTGCACGACGCCGGGGAGCGGAAATTGCCCCTCGGTACGTTTTGCCGGTTTGCTACTTAAGAGATGAAGTGACGAGGTGAAAGGCAAAAAGGTGATTGAGTGAAAAGGAAGAGGCATTTAATCTGTCCTATTACCTCTTACCGTACCTCTTTCTACCCTGGTATCTATAGCACCTTCCATCCTCCTTTCATTTCATCCTCCTATATCCCCCTACCCTCATCACCTACTCTGTGTCACAGCAACCTCCCCGCCACCGTCGTCTGGCCCTGATTGACATGGGCACCAACACTTTTCATTTGCTGATTGTGGAGTTGCCTGAGCCCAAGCATCAGGAGCCCATTACGCTGCTGCGCACCAAAGTAGGGGTGCGGCTGGGTGAGGGTGGCATTAGTGCCGGCTACATTGCGCCAGCTTCTTATGCGCGGGCACTCCAAACTTTGCTGGGCTTCAAAGAAGAAATTGAGCTGCACCAGGTAACGGAAGTGCGCGCCACGGCCACCAGTGCCGTGCGCGTATCTAAAAACGGCCCGGAGCTGGTGAAAGACATCTTCGAGCAGACCGGTATTCGGGTGGAGGTTATCCCCGGCGACCGGGAAGCGGAGCTAATTGCCAATGGTATCCGAAAGGCGGTTCCGCTAGGCCAGGTACCGCACCTGCTCATGGATATTGGGGGCGGCTCAGTGGAGTTTATCATTGCCGATGAGCACACCACTTTCTGGAAGCAAAGCTTCGAAATTGGAGCTCAGCGCCTGCTTGATAAGTTCTTCACCGCCGACCCATTGCCAGCCTCCGCCGTGCAGGCCCAGCAAGCCTACCTCGCGGAGGTGCTGGCTCCCCTGACGGCGGCCGTAAACCAGTACCGCCCTGCGGCGCTGGTGGGCGCGTCCGGCACCTTCGATACACTTTGCGACCTGCAGGCTGCCCGCGCTGACCAGCCGGAGCTGGTAGGACACGCTGCGCCCGCCACCCGCATTTCCTTCGAAAGCTTTAGCACCAGCTACGAGCAGCTCCTGCACCTCGACCATGCCGGCCGCCTGAACTTACCCGGAATGACGCCCCTGCGGGCCGATATGATAGTGGTTGCCTGCGTGCTAATTGATTTCGTGCTGACCACCTACGGGCTTAGCACTATTACAGCCTCCGCTTACGCGCTGAAAGAAGGCCTGCTGAGCGAGCTGCTAGGCCAGTAACCTCCGCTCCTACTTTCGCCAGTAGGTCTCTGAAACACTTAGCCGAGCTGGCTTATTTATGCTGCAAAGGGCTTCAAGCTCTCCCCCACATTTCTCCATGGCTACTACGCTATCCTACACGCACCTCTTTAGCTTCACAGAAGCTGTTTTCAAAAGCATTGGCTGCTCTGATGAGGATGCCACGCTGGCTACCGAAACGCTGCTAGCCGCCGACTTGCGCGGCATCGACTCCCACGGCGTTGCGCGCCTCATTGGCTACGTGCGCCTTTGGGAAGCCGGCCGCATCAATGCCACTCCCCGCGTGGGCGTGACCTACGAAACGCCCAGCACCGCCGTGGTAGATGGCGATGGTGGCCTAGGCCTAGTGGTGGGACCTAAAGCCATGGAGGTAGCCATGGAGAAAGCCCGGCAAGTAGGTACCGGGTGGGTATCGGTGAAGAACTCCAACCACTTTGGCATTGCGGGCTACCACGCCATGAAGGCCCTGGCCCACGACATGATGGGTATTGCCATGACCAACGCCTCGCCTCTAGTAGCGCCTACGTATTCGCTGGAGCGCCTGCTGGGCACCAACCCCATTGCCGTAGCCGTACCCGCCGGCGACCAGCCCGACTTCGTGCTCGATATGGCTACCACCACGGCCGCCAACGGCAAGCTGGAAATTGCCCAGCGCAAGAACCTGCCCATTCCGGAAGGCTGGGCCCAGAATGCCGATGGCACAGGCTCAACCGACCCAAATGCTGTGAAAAATGGCGGTGCCCTTCTACCGCTGGGTGGCGCCACCGGCTCTCATAAAGGCTACGGCCTGGGTGCAGTAGTAGATATTTTCTCGGCGGTGCTGAGCGGTGCAAACTACGGGCCTTGGGTGCCACCCTTCGTGGCCTTCCTGCAGCCGTCCGCCAACCCAGTTGGTGAGGGCCTAGGCCACTTCTTTGGGGCCATGCGCGTAGATGCTTTCCGGCCAGCCGCCGAGTTTAAGGCACACATGGACAACTGGATTACTACCTTCCGCAACGCTCGCGCAACGGAAGGTCAGCACGTGCTCATTCCCGGCGACCCAGAGCGTGAGATGAGTGGGAAGCGCCTGCTCGAAGGCATTCCACTGCTCGACCCGGTCATACAGGATCTGGAATCAGTGGGAGCAAAGTTTGGCGTGAAGCTGTAATGCTTCTTTCCAGCTTTCCTCAACGTAAAAAAGCCCGCTCTGCTAATGCAGAGCGGGCTTTTCATTTCTCTAGGCCACTAGGCCAGTTAAATCATTTGCGTGTCATTCAGTAGCCGCTGAATAGCAATGTCCTCGTTTAGGTATTTAGACGAGTACTGCTGATCGGGGCCGTTCAGGAACAGACAGGTGCCACCGTTTACGGCTTCAATAATGGCATCTTTCTCAGCCATTGGCAAAGCGGGGCAGCCCAAGCTACGGCCTAGTCGGCCGTATTGCTTAATGAAGTCTTCGCTAACGTAGTCGGCGCCGTGCATTACCACCGCGCGCGACAGGGCGTTGGTGTTATAGCCTTCATCTACCCCTTGCAGCTTCAAGGAACGGCCGTGCTTACCCGTATACTCGCCTTTGGTCACGTAGAACCCCAGGCTGCTCATGTTCGACTCGTTCTCGTTGGAGAAGTTTGTCGCCATGTTTTCGCCGGAGTTGTGGCCGTGAGCTACCAGGGTATGAAACTTTACTTGCTTGGCTGCCAGGTCCAGCACCCACAGGCGCTTTTCGGTGGAGGGCAAGCTAAAGTCAACCACGGTCAGCAACTGCTTATCATTATTCAGCTTGCCTTCTTCCTCGAGGTTGAGGTAGCCAGTCATGGCTTTCTCAAATACATCGTAGCGCAAGCCCTGCTGAGCCACGCCTAGTTCCTGGTATAAATCATGCAGACGCTGGTTGTACATCGCCTCTTTGGTGAGTACGGGCGCAACTACACGACGCGCCATAGTTTTGGGCGTAGCAGCCTGCGTGCGGGCAATAGGAGCCGCCAGGGGCGTAGCCAAGAACAGCGAAGCCACAAACGGGAGTACCCGACGTGCCATCCGGCGGGCCCGGCGCTTAAGCCGCTGACGACTTACTACACTCTTCTTTTCCATCTGCACGAAATATTGCGGTTATGAGATAGGCTCAACTAGTAATTCTGAGCCAGAGAGATATACGTACTACTCCAACAAACGATACACCCTATCGTGTATTGAGATATAGTCGCTTCCGTATTTAAAACTTGTTGGCCTAGCTCAGAGTTCCCTCCGCCTTTCAAAACGGGGCTGTTCAATGCCATTAGCGCAGTCATTGCTCAACTGTTGCCACCAGTAAAAAAGCCTCACCAGTATCTACTGACGAGGCTTTTTTACTAGATAACCAGCTACTTATAGTTTCCAGTGCTCTTTTTCCAGTTCGGCAATTAGACTTCTACGGTTACCGCCACCCACGGGAGGCTAGCTGTTGCGCTGCTACGGTGGCATCCAGCCATTTCGACTCTAGGCCTGGGCCACTCACGTACAAGCACCCCCCTTCTCCTACTGCCTTAATAATAGCGCGGTATTGGTCGGGTGGTAAGGCGGGGCAGCCTCGGCTGTAGCCGGCTTGTCCGTAGCGCGCCAAGTGCTGCTTGCTCACATAGTCGGCGGCGTGCAGCACCACGTAGCGGCGCAGGGCGTTATCGTTCTGGCCTACGTCGAGGCCGCGCAGGCGACGCGAGAGGCCGTGCTTACCCTGGTAGGTATCCTGCGTGCGGTAAAAGCCCAGCGCAGTGCACTCCGACCGCATAACGTTGGAAAACCGCCAGGCCCGCAAGTGGCCCGAGCCCTCTCCGTGCGCTACGTGGCTGCGGTGCAGCAATTGCCCAGCCGCCAGATCTACTACCCACAGGCGCTTTTCAGAGGAAGGCAGGTCCATGTCGGCAACGGCCAACACCCCGGGCTTGCTCACGCGGCCGTCTTTCCGCAGGTTAAGGTAGCCTACGCAGGCCCGTTCCAGCACTTCCAGGCGCAGCTCGGCCGCTTCCGGGCCAAGACTCGCATGCAGAGCCTGAATTTGCTGGTGCAGAGAATCGGGCACGCCTGCCAGCACCGGAATCGGCGTGAGGCGCAGGGAATCCGGCAGCTCTGTTGCGGTACCAATTGAATCGGGTAGCGTGGCCGGAGCAGTGGGCCGCTTGGCTGCGGAGTAGGCGCTGGTAGTTTCGCCCACCGAAGTTTGGCAAGACGGCAAGAGCGCCAACAGGCCTAGCATAGCCGCTAAGTACAGGGGCTTACCCACCGACTGAGGCACAGATTGCAAGCGTAGCAGTAGATTCATAGCAAACAGCACGATTCGACCCGAAAGTCTGCATTTACCGGCCCGATTGCAAGCTTTCCGTTTGCACGGCTACTTCAACACGAGGTCATTCTGAACAGCCCTTTCACTGCAGGGGTGCTATTCTCAGATTAGGAGGCCATTCGTTATTCCGTCCGGCGGGCAGTTTTCTTCGCTACTTTTGTGCCTTCCGGGCCGATTACCTGTTATGGTTTTTTCCGCCCCTCTTTCCGCTTATTCCGCGTGTCTTGGCACGCTGCTCACATATGGCCAAAGTCGCAATCAATCTTTCTACCGGGAGCCTGCAACAGGAAGAAATCATCGTCGGTATCGACCTGGGCACTACCAACTCCCTGGTGGCCTACATTCACCCTGATACACGCCAGCCTTTGGCCATCAACGACCAGGGCCGCGGAACCATCGTGCCCTCGGTGGTGCACTTTCCGCAGGGTGGCGAAGACCCCATTGTGGGTACGGATGCCAAAAGCTACCTGCTCACTGCCCCGCAGAACACCATTTACTCGGTGAAGCGCCTACTGGGCAAGTCGTACCAAGACTTAGGCCAGCACGCTCAGGACCTGGGGTATAAGGTCATTGATGATAACTCAGAAGGCCTGGTTAAAATCCGGGTCGGTGATAAGTTCTACTCTCCCATTGAGCTATCGGCGGAGATTCTGAAGGAACTGCGGGCTCGTGCCGAGCACGCCCTCAAAACGCCCGTGAACAAGGCCGTAATTACCGTTCCCGCGTACTTCAACGACTCTCAGCGCCAAGCTACCCGCGACGCCGGCCGCCTGGCAGGCCTAGAGGTTCTACGCATTGTGAATGAGCCCACGGCCGCGGCCCTGGCCTACGGCATCGGCCTCTCTCCTGATGAAGAGAAAACGGTAGCCGTATACGATTTGGGTGGCGGCACCTTCGACGTGAGCATTCTGCGCATTCAGCAGGGTATCTTTGAAGTACTGAGCACCAACGGCGACACCTACCTAGGAGGCGATGATATCGACCGCGCTATTATTGACTACTGGAGTGGCGAGTACCAGCTATCTACGCTGCTGTTTAATAATGGTGGTGCCCAACAAGAGCTGCGCTTGCTGGCCGAGTCAGCGAAGAAACACTTAAGCCAGCACGAGGAGTTTTCGGCTGCTTTTGGTGGCACCACGCTCCCGCTCACCAAGGCCAAGTTTAATGAGCTAATTGCCCCGCTGGTTGAGCGCACGCTGGTATCGTGCCGGCAGGCGCTGGCCGATGCCAAGCTCACGCCCGAAGACCTGAACGCCGTATTGCTGGTGGGTGGCTCCACACGCGTGCCGCTAGTGTATGATTCGGTGTCGGAGTTTTTCCAGCAACCCGCCAACAACTCCCTCAACCCCGACGAGGTAGTAGCGCTGGGCGCCGCCATCCAGGCAGATATTCTGGCTGGCAACCGCCGCGACGTACTGCTGCTCGACGTAACGCCTCTCACGCTGGGCATTGAGACGCTGGGTGGCCTAATGGACCCCATCATCCCGCGCAACTCTAAAATCCCGACCAAAGCGGGCCGCCAGTATACCACTTCCGTGGATGGGCAGGTAAACCTGAAAATCTCGGTTTACCAAGGCGAGCGTGACTTGGTCAAGGAAAACCGCAAGCTGGCTGAGTTTGCCCTCCGCGGCATCCCGGCCATGCCGGCAGGCCTACCAAAGGTTGATGTGAACTTCATCCTGAACGCCGACGGCATTCTGAAAGTGGAGGCCATTGAGTTGCGCTCTAACACTCGCCAAGCCGTGGAGATTAAGCCTCAGTATGGCCTCACCGACGAGCAAGTGGAGCAGATGCTGATGGACTCCATGACCCACGCCCGCGAGGATATTGCGGCCCGCATGGTTATTGAAGCCCGCACCGTAGCTGAGCAAATGCTGTATCAGGTAGAGCGTTTTGTGAGCAAAAACGGCCAGCACCTCACCGAAGATGAAACCAGCCAGACCAATGCTGGCGTGGAAAAACTCAAAGCGGCCCTCGCCACTCAGGACAAGGACACGATCTTGAAAGCCGTTGATGAGTTGGAAGAACTCACCCGCCCCTTCGCCGAACGCGTGATGAACATCAGCATCAGCCAAGCTATGGCCGGCAAGAAAATTGAGTAACAGGAACTGAGTAGGTAGAAGCCATTACGTTTGCTGCCTTAACCCTATTTCCATAAAGGGCTCTGCTGCGTGTCGGTAGAGCCCTTTTGCTTTGCCTACACGTTGTTAACTTACCTTTCTGAGCAACGATTTAGTATTAGGAAGTATAAAAAATATTTTAGGCTAGGGAGCCCAGTTGTAAACAGTACAAAGAACTTGCTGATCTATGAATCCAGACTTGCTCCGCCTCTATCACGTTGCTCAGCAACCTAGCCGCCGCATTATTGGGCTAATGTCGGGCACTTCCCTGGATGGGCTAGATGTGGCGCTTTGCCGCCTGCATGGGCATGGCACCAGCACCCGGCTGGAGTTGGAGCACTTCGCCACCGTGCCCTACCACGAGGATGTGCATCATCGCATTCGGCAGGTGTTTGCGCGCGAGCAAGTGAGCTTAGAATATTTAACGCTGCTAAACCCTTGGCTTGGCCACCTACACGCCGACATGATTCTGCAATGCCTGCAGCAGTGGCAGGTGGCTCCGCAGGAAGTAGACCTCATCGCCAGCCACGGCCAAACGGTATACCACGCACCCCAACACCAGCATCAACTCCCCGATTTCAGCCTGAATGCCACCCTACAACTCGGCGATGGCGACCATGTGGCTGTGCGCACTGGTATCATTACTCTGAGCGACTTTCGGCAGAAGCACATTGCGGCGGGGGGCGAAGGTGCCCCACTGGCCGCTTACGGCGACTACCTCCTGCTCAGTAGCCCCGATGAGGAGCGCCTACTCCTTAACCTGGGCGGCATTGCCAACTTCACCTACCTTCCCCGCACTGGCCAAGATGCCAGCACGGCCTTCAGCACCGACACTGGCCCTGGTAATACCCTACTTGATGCCACCGTGCGCAAGCATCGCCCCACACTGGCCTACGACGAGGATGGCCGCCTAGCCAGTGCTGGCCGCATACACGAAGGCTTACTCAGTGAGCTGCTAGGCCACCCCTTCTTTGCCGCTACCTTGCCCAAAACCACCGGCCCCGAGCTTTTTGGGCCGGCTTATCTGCAGCAAGCCCAGGAGCGCAGTAACACCACCAGCCTAGGCCTAGAAGACACGTTGGCAACCCTCACGGAGCTAAGTGCCCTTGGCGTAGCCCGAGCCGTCATGCAGGTTTTTGGTCCTAGGCCTGCTTTGGCCGTGTACGCCAGTGGTGGTGGTGCTCACAACCCCGCACTGCAAGCCGCCTTACAGCGCCACCTGCCCGCTTGTCGCTTCGACACCACTGAGACTTTAGGAGTACTACCTGACGCCAAGGAGGCTATCCTCTTTGCGCTGTTGGCCAACGAAGCCGTAGCTGGGCAGCCTGTGAGCATTGGTGCAGGGCGCCAACGGGTACCTGCAGTGAGTATGGGCAAGATTTCGTTTCCTGGGTAGGCTTAATAAGAGAAACACAACTAAGTCTTCTTTTCGCTATGTTTAGTGGCTTGCTATCAGCTCAATAGAGTTGATAGCAAGCCGTTCTTTTTTACCCCTAACCGTTCCCCTATGCCACACGCTTACTCTCACCCCAAGCGCCACAACCACTGGGTATGGATGGCGCTGCTCCTGCTGTTTCTGGGAGAAACGCTGCCTGCGCTGGCGCAAAACACGCGCTACACTATTCGGGGGCGTGTACTCGATGCCCGCTCCGAAGCATTGCCTGGCACCACGGTTCGCCTGTTAAACACGGTGCTTGGAGCTAGCTCAGATGTAGAAGGTCGCTTTGAGCTCAGCGCTAACTTGGCACCTGGAAATTACCAGCTTGAAGTCAGCTCAGTAGGATACACCCCGGTGCGGCGGCGCCTAGTGCTAGGCACAGAAACTACTATCTCGGTGCCCGATGTATCGTTGAGCGAGGACCTGGTTCGGCTGAACGACGTGGTAGTAACAGGCACCTCGGTAGCTACCAGCAAAAAGCAGCTCGGTAACACCATTGCCACAGTTTCAGGAGATGAGCTGCGCACAACCGTGCCTACCTAGATTGACCAAGCTTTGCAGGGAAAATTTGCGGGGGTACAAATTACCCAGAACTCCGGCAACCCCGCCGGCGGTATTTCGGTGCGCCTACGTGGGCCAAGCACCGTGGCAGGCTCCTCTGATCCGCTTTACATCATCGACGGGGTTATTATCAACAACGACTCGCCCCAACTGCTGGATTTGGGAGGCTACGCGCAAAACCGTCTTGTTGATATCAGCCCCAATGATATTGAGCGTATTGAGGTCATTAAGGGCGCGGCAGCGGCCGCCATTTATGGGTCGCGGGCTTCTAATGGGGTAGTACAAATTTTTACGAAGCGAGGTAAGGAAGGCAAGCCCCAAGTAACGGTGTCGTCGCAGTTCCTAACCTCTCAAATCCGTAAAACTCTCGACTACAACGAATACCCATTGCGTTTTACTAACACCATCGCCACCGACCTGAGCCAGGTGCCCGTGCAGCGCTACGACTATCAGAAGGAGATTTTCCGCACTGCTACCGGCACCGATAATTATGTATCTGTAACGGGTGGCAACACTGGCACTAAGTATTTCGCCTCTGGCAACTACTTCAAGAACCAGGGTATCGTCAAGAACACAGACTTCAACCGCGGAGGTGGGCGCCTGCGATTGCAGCAAACGTTGGGGTCGAAAGCTAGCCTGAGTGTGGGAGCTAATTATGCGTTGAGCCAAAGTCGGGAGGTACCAAACGGCGGTATTAATGAAGCCTACGGTGCCCTAACGGGCTTTATTTTCTCAAACAACTTTATTGACCCAAGCCCCGACCCAATAACCGGCCGCTACCCCAGTACCGCCCTCAATATTGCGCGCACCAACCCGCTGGAAGCCATCAATCGCTTTAACTTCCGCCAACGTACCTCCCGCTTCATCGGCGATGCTCAGCTAAATCTCACCCCTTTTGCTGGTTTCACCATTGACTACGTGCTGGGCTACGACGCCAGCACCCAGGTAGCCACTGGCTTCATTCCAACCAATAGCACGGCTCCCACTTATACTACAGGCCTAGCACGCCGCGCCGACCGTACTTCCTTTCTTGTTAACAACGACCTAACGTTTAGCTACAAGCGTGATTTTACGGAGTGGCTGGCCAGCACCACCACGGCGGGCGGCACGCTGCAGTATGAGCGGGCCCTTTCAACCGGCATTCAGTCCATTAACCTGGCACCGGTGGTGGAAATAATCAATGGTACTACCGTAGCCACAGAAGAGCGTACCGAGCGCACCATTCAGGGGGCCTTCCTCCAGCAGACGTTTGGCCTCTATAACCGTTTATTTATCACAGCTGCCGGCCGCGTAGATGCGGCCTCTGTGTACGGCGCCAACAACCGCACTCAGTTTTATCCTAAGCTCAGCGGCTCCTACGTGGTATCGGAGGAAAACTTCTGGAAAGAAGGTGGCCTAGCCCGCTTTGTGCCGCAATTCAAACTACGCGCCTCCTACGGCGAAGCGGGTAACCTCACGGCCATCGGCGCTTACCAACGCTTCACCAATTTCAACCCCTTAATTCAGGGTGCCCTGCCTGGCCTAGGCACTTCTACCTTGCAAGGCAATAATAACCTGAAGCCGGAGCGCCAGAAAGAGTTTGAGATTGGTACCGATCTGAGCTTACTCAACGACCGGTTAGGCCTTGAATTTTCTTACTACGACAAGCGAGTACAGGACTTGCTATTGCAGCGTGACCTGAATTTCAGCTCTGGTTTTCTGAACCGTTTCGACAACATCGGCAACATGCGCAACCGAGGCGTGGAGCTGCTGATACGTGCTACGGCCGTGAAGTCGGAGCGCGTTACCTGGAATATTACGGGCACGTTTACCCACAACAAGAACCGTATTACCAACATCCCGGGCGGGGTTGTGACCTTCCCCAACGGATTTGGCTTGGTAGCCGGTGTTGAGGGGTACCCGCTAGGCACATACTACGGCACTTATTCGGCCCGCAACCCCGATGGTTCTCTGCTACTCACGCCCGCTGGCCTATACCCGTTAGGCGAGGCGTTCAGGGCACATTTGGCGCCGCCAACACACCGCAACGGGCCGCCGATGGGCAACCTTCGGGCGCCCTACTCAACGGTGTTCTCGGCGACCCAAATCCGCGTTACGTGGCCTCACTTATCAACGAAGTTGGCCTACTCAATGGCCGCCTTTCCCTGCGGGTGCAGTTTGATACCCAACAGGATTTCGACGTATTTAACTTCACGCAACGCGTGGGCAGCCGTGATATTTTCGGGGGGCTAGCCCAATATGAGCCGGAACTGCGCGGTGAGGTACCTAAAGGCACCAGCGTGGCCACCTACAACACGTTTGATCGGTGGATTGAAGATGGCTCGTTTGTCAAGCTGCGGGAAGCTTCTATCAGTTACCTGCTCAAACCTAAATTTCTCGGCATGCGCGACCTCCGCTTTTCTGTAGCTGGCCGCAACCTGTGGGTGATAACCGACTACAGCGGCTACGACCCCGAAGTAAGTGCCGCAGGCCAGAGTAACGCCGTGCGCGGCTTCGACTTTGTGGAGGTGCCCATTCCTCGCTCGGTGTCGGTGGGCTTCAACGCGTCGTTTTAACTACTTCTCCGACTTTGCTTTCTACCGATATGCGTCACTTTTCACTTAGCCCGCGCCGTTTGCTGGCCGGATTATTACTCGGAGGACTGCTGCTGGGCACTGCTGCCTGCGACCTGGACCTTCCTAACCCCAACGCCGCCACTGATGCGCAAACTCTACTACGCGCGAAGGCCTTTTCGCTTTGAGTGTAGGCCTACGCCAGATCTACTCCACGGCAGCTCTAGAGCCCATTATCCTAACTACGGGCGCCACAAGCCGGGAAGTAAAGGGCATCACCACGTTTTTCAATATCACTGAGTTGGAGCAAGGTGGGGCGCAGTTATCCCCGAGTAACGCCAATACCTCTGCCCTGTTTGCCCGCAACTACCGGGTAGTGCTTATTGCCGACCAGCTGATTTCGGCCGCTCCTTCGGTACTAAGTGCAGATGCGGCAGCGCGCAGTGGCGTACTGGCGCACGCCTACCTATTCAAAGCAGCGGCCCTGGCCGGCGTGGCATTAGGCTTTGAGCAAGGCCCACTTAGTGCCGAAGCATCCCCGGGTTTCGTTCCTCGGCAGCAGCTTTTGCAGGAAGCTATACGCCTGCTTGATCTGGCAACGCAGGAATTGGCCACTACTCCCCCTTCTGCCGAATTCAACTCCCAGGTAATTGGCCCCGACTTTAACCTACCCAACACGGTACAGGCCTACCGGGCCCGCTTCAACCTCATGGCCGGCAATTATGCAGCTGCTCTAGCTGCCGCCAACCTAGTTAACCTCACGGTACGGTCTGCATTCACCTATTCTACCCAAAACCCGAACCCGGTTTATCAATTCACCATTTTGCCCGGCACCAACTTCCGGCCCCGCGACCGGTTTGGGCTGCCCGCTAGCCTAGTAGAACCCGGCGACGGACGCCTAGCGTTTTACCTAACTGGCCCTGTAGTGGCAGACAACAACAACGGCAGTACCGATAACATCCGCAGCTTGGCTGGCTTCTTCACCAGCCAGACCAGCCCTATCCCTGCCTATTTGCCCGACGAAATGCGCTTAATCCGAGCTGAGGCAAACCTGCGGGCCGCCACGCCCAACATCGCAGCCGCCCTCACCGATATCAACGCGGTGCGCACCCAAACGTCTGGTGACCCGTTTGGAGTGTACCCTGGTTTGCCAGCCTACTCAAGTCCTCTCACGGTAGATGCCTTACTGCTGGAAGTGTATAAACAGCGCAGCGCTGAGCTCTTTTTAAGTGGCCTACGCCTAGATGATAGCCGCCGCTTTGGCCGCCCATCGCCACCTGCCTCACTTACGGAACGCACACGCAACTTCTACCCCTATCCGCAGCAAGAGCGCGTTAACAACCCTAATACGCCCACCGACCCAGCCATATAATGCTAGGTTTAACAAAAGAGCCTCCTCCGGTAAACTGGAGGAGGCTCTTTTTATTTGTGGCCTACGTTATTTCACGGGCGCCACCAGCGGTACTAACCCGAAACCGAGTACCTGTCGGGCCGTGGAATCGCGGAACGTGACGTCGAGTTGGAAGTGCGGATAAGCCTGTAGGGTATCGGCTTTGTAAGAGAAGGCCACGAAGGGTTGCGGCACTTGGGTATCGCGCAGGCGGTAGCCTAGCTTGTAGAGGCTGATAGTAGGGCCGTAGTGCTTGGCTTGCTTGTACAGAGGCTCGGCGGCTTTTTGAAATTGTTGGGCCGATAACCCCTGCCGGACTTCCGGGGCTAAGTGCCCATAGGCCACTGCCCATTCGCCACGCACCACCGCCAGTAAGAACTGCCGCGCCACTTGCACCTGAGTAGTGGGTGCTTGCGCGGGATGTGCTAGCAAGGGCGTTAGCACCAACAGGCCTAGCAGCGCGAACCGCGCCGAGAAAGATCGAAGTACATTCATTAGAGAAAGCCGGGGCAACTACCACGCCACAACGGCCGGACTTACTCCTCCTTTTCCGGTGCTACCAGCACGAACACGTCCTCGCCGGGGCGCTTCATGATGTACTTCTCCCGGGCAAATTTTTCCAGCAGCTCAGGGCTGCTTAGCAGCTCGGCGCGGTCTTTCTTCACTTTGTCAATTTCACGCAGGTAGTATTCTTTGTCGGTGCGCAGCTCCTGCCACTTGGCGTACATGTCGTACTGCTTCACAAAATCGTTGGCATCGAACACGAACATCCACACCAGAAAGCCTAGGCCAGTCAGGAAGTAAAAGCTGCGCAGGAAGCGCGGCACTCGGCTGAATGCATCGGAGAAACTCATGGCAAAAGCGGCTAATGAAGCTGCCCACGAGCAGCTATGTGTACAAATATCACGATTTCGGCTAACACCAACACTACGCAAAAACGGTGTCGCCACCCGTAGGTAACGACACCGTTTCGTCGTAAACACTGCTCAGCACCACTTAGCGCCAAACGTAATTACATTTTCTTGCCGGGGAAGTAGGCCACCTCGCCCAGCTCTTCCTCGATGCGGAGCAGCTGGTTGTACTTCGCCATCCGGTCGGAGCGCGAAGCCGAGCCCGTCTTGATCTGGCCGGTGTTGAGCGCCACTGCCAGGTCGGCGATGGTGTTGTCCTCCGTTTCGCCCGAGCGGTGCGACATGATGCTCTTGTAGCCGTTGCGGCGACCCAGGTTGATGGCATCAATCGTCTCGGTGAGCGTACCGATCTGGTTTACTTTGATGAGGATGGCGTTGGCAATCTGCTCATCAATACCGCGCTGCAGACGGTTTACGTTGGTCACGAACAGGTCGTCACCTACTAGCTGCGTGGTCGAGCCGATGCTGTCGGTCAGGTTCTTCCAGCCGGTCCAGTCATCCTCGTCCATGCCATCTTCAATGCTGATGATGGGGTACTTCTTGGTCCAGTCGGTCCAGTAGGCCACCATCTCCGAAGAGGTCAGCTTGTCGCCAGTGCTCTTCTTGAAGTGGTAGTGACCATCAGAGTAGAACTCCGAAGCAGCGGCGTCCATGGCAATCATCACGTCGTCGCCGGGCTTGTAGCCAGCCGTTTCAATGGCTTGCAGTACTACCTTAATGGCGTCTTCGTTTGATTTAATGTTCGGCGCGAAACCACCTTCGTCACCCACGTTCGTGCTCAGGCCTTGCTTCTTGAGTACGTTTTTGAGGTGATGGAAGATTTCAGTGCCCCAGCGCAGTGCCTCCGAGAACGAAGGAGCGCCCACGGGCATAATCATGAACTCCTGAAAGTCGATGCTGTTGTCGGCGTGCGAGCCGCCGTTCAGGATGTTCATCATCGGTACGGGCAGCGTGGTGGCGTTTACGCCGCCCACGTAGCGGTACAGGGGCATGCCAGCTTCGGCAGCAGCAGCGCGGGCAATAGCCAGCGAAGCACCCAGAATAGCGTTGGCGCCCAGGTTAGCTTTGTTAGGCGTGCCGTCGAGCTCCAGCATGATCTTATCGAGCAAACCTTGCTCGAATACCGAGAAACCAATCAGCTCTTCGGCAATCTTGCTGTTCACGTTTTCCACGGCCTTCAGCACCCCTTTGCCCATGTACTTCGACTTGTCGTCGTCGCGCAGCTCCACGGCTTCGTGCTTACCGGTAGAAGCGCCCGAGGGTACGGCCGCACGGCCTACGGTGCCGCTTTCGGTGGTCACGTCCACCTCCACGGTTGGGTTGCCGCGCGAGTCAAAGATCTGGCGAGCGTGGATTTCGGTGATGATACTCATGAGAAATGGGTTGAATGGAAGAATAGAATGGCTTGGGAAATTTCACAATCCAAACCCGACTAGGCCCGGTTGCGTTGGGGCGGCAAGGTACTCAATTGGACCTTTTTGCCCAGTGCGAAATATTGCCAGTGCAAAGTCAGCATCAGAAACGGCCAAGCAGACACAACCTATTTTTGCCACTAGACCATATGATAGCCAGTGCTTCTATCTGACTGGCCTAAAACGGCCTAATTAGCACGTCATCCTGAGCTTGCGAAGGATCTTGTTACGTCAGCACGAGGCGCAATGCCAGTCGTTCAAACCTGATAAGGTCCTTCACAAGCTCAGGCTGACGTGTGGGTGTATTGGGTTACTCACTACAATATCAGCACGCGAGATGTCTCGACAAGCTCGCTATGACGCGGTTATGTAGTATTTGTAGGCCACTCCTACCCTTCCAGCCACTTCCGAAACTCCGGGGTCTGCGCGGCGCTAGTGGTAAGCGTCACGCTGCTGGCTCGCAGCTTCACAGCCAGCCGGTTATTGAAATAGGGCTCCACTTTCTCCACAAAGGCAATATTTACTAGCTCCGAGCGGTTCAGCCGTCCAAACCTGGTAGGGTCGAGCTGCCGCTCCAGCTCCGTGAGCGTGCCGCCAAGCGGGTAGCGCGTGCCAGCTCCATCCACGGCAAACGTCACGCCCTCATCTGCCTGCACGTAGGCCACTTCATCCGTTTGTAGCACATACAGGCCGTTGCGCATGCGCACCGAAAAACGCTGCTTGTACTGGGGCTGGGCATTTTGGCGCAGGGCCTGGCCTAGTTCGCGCACAATATCAGCACTCAGCACAGGAGCCGCAGCCGGCACAACTGGGGCAAAGCTCTGCTGCAGAAACTGGTACTTATCCAGCGCCTCCCGAAACTGCGCGTAATCGAAGGGCTTAAGCAAGTAAGCAATACCATTGCCGCGGAAAGCGGCCAGCAAGAACTGGTCGTAGGCGGTAGTGAAAATTATGGGGCACGTCACCCGGAAACGCTCATACAGCGAAAACACATTCCCATCGAGCAACTCAATATCAGAGAAGATCAGGTCGGGCATGGGATACGTCTGCAGCCAGCTTAAGGCCTTTTCTACGCTACGCAACACCGGCGGTGCTTCACTTACCAAACCGGCCTGCTTCAGAAACTGCACCGTTTGCCGAGCCGCCAGCTCCTCATCCTCCAGAATCAGAATGTTCATGTACGCCTGTTGAGTTAGCCCGTCTTCTACGCCGCAGAATATACCTGCGCCTGCCGCATCACCGGCACTGTCACAATGAATGCCGTGCCAGTATTTTCTACCGCTATGGCCTTATTGAACAAAAGCTTATACCGTTCCCGCAGGTTCACCAAGCCTAGGCCAGTAGAATCAACGGCCGTCAGCTTGGGTCGCAACGCATGCCATATTACCAGCTCCGTTTCCGTTACTTTAATGGTGATGAGCAGTGCGTTGTCCTCGTCGCCGGCGTTGTGCTTGATGGCGTTTTCCACTAACAGCTGCAGCGTGCCGGGCACTACCAGCAACCGCTCCAACTCTGCCGTTTCCGCTAGCTCCTGCCGAAACGCGTAGGCCTCTCCAAAGCGGTGGCGTAGCAGGTAGATGTACTCATTTACAAATTGCAGTTCCTCCGCCACCGTCACAAAGTCGTCTTCCTTGTGCCGAATCAGAAACCGGTACAGGTTGGCAAAGCGGCTCAGGTAGGCATTAGCCTCGGCCGGGTCCTGCTGAATCAGGCCGCGCAGCACGTTGAGGTTGTTGAACAGGAAGTGCGGGTCAATCTGAGCTTTAAGGTTGCGCAGCTCACTTTCCGTTTGGGCCTTTTGGGTTTGGAGCAGGCGACTCTGCACCTCAAAATAACGCTTGCCAGCCATCAGAATACCCAGCATCCCGTAACTCTGGGTGTGCTGGATGACGGCGTTGAGCACTTCCTCTATACTCCAGTGCACGGGTCGCTGGCTGAATAATAATTGGTAGCCAACCAAATAAAAGTGGGCATCCAACATCACAAACACCACTACACTAGCCAGCACCACTACGGCATTGCGCCGTAACAGGGCCATCGGCAGAAACTGAAACACCAGCAGGTACACCGCCACCGAGTCAAGCAGTATCGTGTAAAGAATGCCTGCCAGCGCCCGCTGCACCCCGAAATCGTGCCGATAGCTTGAGTAGATAATGGGTGCAGCCAGCAACCAGTACACCACCAGCAACAGGAGGTCGGAGTTGTAAGACCGCGAGGGTTTCAGAGAGGAGGTATTCATAGCCGACCGGAAGATGCTACTCTTTATCTGATTTCACGCGGCCGCGCTCCTCCTCTAGGCCAGTACTGCGCTTACGAGCGGCTTTCAGCTGTTGATTACCGAGCTTGTAGCTGAAGCTGGCCCGTAGCTGCCGGCTCTCTCCATAGCTCAGGAAGTTCACATCTAACTCCTGGTACCGCACTGTGCCGCGTTGTTTGTTCGAGAACAAGGCATCGTTTAGGCTCAGCCGCAACGTAGCCCGCTCATGCAGCAGAGTTTTCTGCAGGCCCAGGTTTAAAGCGCCAAACGCCTTGAAATTGATCAGCCCGTTCACGCCCGCCGTCTGGTAGTAGCCCGAGGCCTCAAACGTCACGCCCTGCGGTAGCTTCACGTTCGATTGGGCGTAGAAGGTGGCTGCCGTCCGCCCGTTCCGGTACGTGCTGCCCAAGTATTGACTCAAGTATTGATTGTAAAACACGTTCACGCCGGCATAGCCTGTCATCAGCTTGCCCAGGTTTAGTGGGAAGTTCAGGGTGGCGCTGTACCGCTCCAAATGATCCAGATTGGCCGACGTAGAGTACACGGCGCTGTCCTGGGTAGCCGTCACTAAACTAATAGCATCCCGCGTGCGGCTGTAGCCCAGCAGAAAGAACGGCTGCTTGTTGTAAGTCAGGGCCAGCTTGTAATTGTTAGTGAACTGCGGCTTCAGGAACGGATTACCGCGCTGGGAGGTGTAGGGGTCCAGGTACAGAATGCTCGGGTTCAGGTCTTGGTAGCTAGGCCTATCGATGCGCCGGCTGTAGGACAAGTTCAGCGCCACGGTTTTATACACGACTCTGTCAATACTCAGGCTCGGGAACAGCTGCCCGTACTGGCGCGCTACTCGCCGGCCATCGGCTTGCGATACGGCTAGGGTATTCGTCCACTCGCCCCGTAGGCCACCTTGCCAGCCAAAGCCTAAGTGCCGCCCTTCCGCCTGCGCATACCCCGCACGAATGCTTTCCGTGTACCGGAAGTCATCGTAGCGCTCTTGGTTGCCACCCGATAACTGCACAGTACTCGCAATGGTAGCTTGGCTAGCCTTCATGCCCGCCGAAACCTTCAGCCCCTCTCGTACTGGCCAGCGGTAATCCAGCTTCACCGAGTGTAGGCCTATACCCGTTAGCTGATCGTTCTGCAGCCGCTCTTGCCGGTTCTGCCGTTCGGCTGTCACCTCATTCACCAGCCGCCCATAGCTATCCGACTCATACCGCGAATAATCCACGTCTGCCGTTAGCTCTTGGCCTAGTGTATCCAGCAGTAGCTTATAGTTCACATTGGCCGCGTAAGAGTCAGTTGCCCGGCGCGTAGTATTCGTCGTCTGTACCCCCGTGCCGTTGTCTGCCACTGTCTGGTTCTGCCCGTTCACCTGGGTGCGGTTCGTGTAGAGATTCAGCAATAGGCCTACCGTCTGCCGGCGCGAAAGGCTATAATCCACCCCGGCTCGCAATGCTTGCACGTTGGCCGTGCGCGGCTGGTAGCTCGACTGCCGGTAGCTCCCCTCGGCTTCAGCAGCCCGCCGCTCCGTGTTCAGCTGCTCGTAGGTCTTGCGGTACGTAGAGCTATAGTTGCCGAACAGGTTGAGTTGCTTGGTGCGGTGATTTAGATCGAGTGTGCCGCTGCCCTTCCCAAAGCGACCATAGCCAGCAGCAGCCGTAATGGTGCCATTTGTACCTAAGTCAGCATTTTTCTTCAGGATAATATTGATGATACCCGCATTACCCGCGGCGTCGTGATTAGCATCGGGCTGGGTCAGTACTTCGATGCGCTCAATGCTGCTGCTCGGAAAATCCTTCAACACGCCCACCACATCGGTGTATTGGGTAGTTCTTCCGTCAATCTGAATTATAACGCCCTCACGCCCGGCCAAACTAATCCGGTTGCTCATCACCACTAGGCCCGGCACCTTCTGCAAGGCCTCCAGAGCCGTAGAGCCCGCCGTCAGGCTTCCCTCTACGTTCACTATCATCATGCCGGCTTGCATCTCCAGCAGCTGCTTACGCCCTACTACCTCCACGCCTTTTAGCTCCTGCGCTGCTGAGCCCAGTACAATGTTGGGCACTCGCAATGGCGTATTACCCACCGTAAAAATCTCGCTCCTCCCCTTCCCAAACCCCAACGCCGTTACAGCTACCCGGTACGCTCCTGCCCGAAGGCCCTTCATAGCATAGGCTCCCTGGTCATCGGCCTGCGCTGCCTGTGCCACTACGGAGTCTGTGGCTGTAAGTAAGGCTATGGAGGCAAAAGGCACTGGCCTGCGCTGCGCATCTATAACCTGTCCGCTCACTGAAGCTTGTTGTGCGAAGCTGGTGCCCAGAGCCACTAGCAAAAAAAGGAGAGTAAAGTAAGCTTTCATACCGTCGGGCTTTGAGTGAGAATACATCCAAAACACGCGCTATTCACCTGCTTACCTAGGCCACTTCTTTTATACTCCAGTAGAATCCCGACGAATTAGGCAAAATAGAGGATGAACCAAGTGCCATAAACATCACTTGTAGCTAGGCCACTTCCAATGTCTGGCTCCCCTTCTCCTTCTTCAGAAAGGGGACCGGGGATGAGGCGCCCCGCTAGAATGAAAAAAGGGACGCACCTTGCGGCACGTCCCTTTACAATTTCAGGAGTTGCTAACCTTACGAAGCAGCTTCTTCGTCAGCTTTAGCTTCGTCGCGAGTCTCGCCTTCTTCTACCATAGTGGTAGCAGTGTCAGCAGGAGCAGCGGTTTCAACTACAGCAGCAGGAGCTACAGCTTCGCCAGCAGGAGCATCAGCCTTCTTCTTACCGCGCGAACGACGGGTAGTAGTAGCTTTAGCTTCAACAGCAGTCTTGCTAGCCAGCAGCGTCTCGTTGAAGTCTACCAGCTCAATGATGCACATCTCGGCGTTGTCACCCAGACGGTTTTCGCTCAGCTTGATGATGCGGGTATAGCCACCTGGACGGGTACCGATTTTAGCGGATACCGTACCGAACAGCTCTTTCAAAGTCTCTTTGTTCTCCAGAACCGAGAAAACAAGACGACGCGAGTGCGTAGTGTCGCTCTTAGCTTTGGTCAGCAGGGGCTCAACGAACTTGCGCAGAGCTTTAGCTTTAGCAACCGTCGTGGTCACGCGCTTGTGCATGATCAGCGAAGAAGCCATGTTAGAAAGCATGGCATTGCGGTGCGAGGCCGTACGGCCGAGGTGGTTGATGGTTTTACCGTGACGCATAAAAAGAAATGAAGGTGTGGGCTTGCGAACGACGACCACGGCGGAAAGCTAGGCCTTCTCATTAGAACCGTCGTCCCTTGGGCTCACTGGTTAAGAGTGTGAAATTGGGAGTGCAAAGGTACTCAATACCTTGACACAAAAAAGGGGCTGAGATGAAATAGTGTCCTAGGCCACTTCTTCATTCTCAGCCCCTTCTTGAAACGAGATACTATTCTTCGTCGAGCTTGTACTTGCCCAGATCCATCCCGAAGGTCAGACCCTTTTCCTCTACGAGGTTTTCCAGCTCGGTCAGCGACTTCTTACCGAAGTTGCGGAACTTCATCATGTCAGCCATGTCCAGCTGCACCAGGTCACCGAGGGTTTTGATGTCGGCAGCCTTGAGGCAGTTGTAAGCGCGCACGCTCAGGTCCATATCCGCCAGCGGCGTCTTCAGAACCTTACGCATGTGCAGCGTTTCTTCATCCACGGTCTCTTCCTCTTCGGCCTTAGCCGTTTCGAAGGTCATGGTGCTGTCCGAGAACAGCATGAAGTGCTGAATGAGAATGTTGGCGGCACCTTTCAGTGCATCCTCCGGGTGAATAGAACCATCCGTGTGAATCTCAATGAGGAGCTTCTCATAGTCGGTTTTCTGTTCTACGCGGGTGTTTTCGATGCTGTACTTCACGTTTTTGATAGGCGTGAAGATGGCATCGATGGCAATCTGACCGAACACTTGGTCAGCAGGCTTATTCTCCTCTGCAGGAACGTAGCCACGGCCTTTCTGAATCGTGAATTCAAACTCCAGTTCGGTTGCTGGGTCCACGTTGCAAATCACCAGGTCCGGGTTCAGCACCTGGAAACCGTTGGTGAATTTGTTGATGTCACCCGCCGTGAACGTATCCTGGCCCTTTACACGAACCGTGATTTTGTCCTCAATAGCGTCGCTAACCTTTTTGAAGCGAACCTGCTTCAGGTTCAGGATGATTTCGGACATATCCTCAATCACCCCTTCGATGGTCATGAACTCATGCAGAACGCTGCTGGTGCGAACCGACGTAATGGCGTAGCCCTCCAGCGACGACAGCAGGATGCGGCGCAAAGCGTTGCCGATCGTGACGCCGTAGCCTTTCTCCAGCGGTTTAAATTCAAACGTTCCGTAGAAGTCGTCAGATTTCTCCATCACGACCTTCTCCGGCATTTGAAAAGCTAAGATTGACATAAGTGGGGCGGTTTGAAGTAGTGAATAGCAGGTAGTAAGAATGCGACTAAGCTAGCCTAATTCCTTACTACCTGCTACCCAAATCCATTTATAACAAAGGAAAAGTCGAAGCAGGAAAACGGCCCAGACTCCTGGGCCGCTTTCGTTATTACTTCGAGTAAAGCTCGACGATGAGCTGCTCCGTGATTTTCTCCGGAATCAGGTCACGCGAGGGGGCGTTCAGGAACTTGCCCACCATTTCTTTGCCGTCCCACTCCAGCCACGAGAAAGCGCGTGCATTGCGGGCGCTCAAGCTCGTAGTGATGGCCTCCAGCGACTTCGACTTCTCGCGAACGGCAACAACGTCACCAGCGCGGAGTTTGTACGAAGCAATGTTTACAACTTCACCGTTTACAGTGATGTGCTTATGCAGAACCAGCTGACGAGCAGCACGGCGCGTAGGAGCAATGCCCAAACGATAAACCGTGTTGTCCAGACGAGCTTCCAGCAGAGCCAGCAGGTTGTCGCCGGTGATGCCGGGCATGGTAGCAGCTTTGTGGAACAGGTTCTCAAACTGCTTCTCTAGTACACCGTACATGTACTTCACTTTCTGCTTCTCCATCAGCTGGACAGCGTACTCGCTTTGCTTCTTACGACGACCACGGCCGTGCTGGCCGGGAGGATATGCTTTTTTGGTGAGTGCCTTGCTTGGGCCGAAGATCGGCTCATTGAAGCGACGGGCAATCTTGGTTTTAGGACCAGTATAACGTGCCATTTCGGGGTTGTTGAGTGATGTGGGGGTTGAACCGCGCGTGTCGGGCTCCGGAGGCGCACCTTGCAGGGGAGTAAAGGCGCATCAGAAACCCGACACCGGTGGCCTAAAAAGGCCTGTTCAATAAACTAAACGCGACGACGTTTGGGGGGACGGCAGCCATTGTGGGGCAGCGGCGTCACGTCCTTAATGGTCGTTACCTCAATACCCACGTTACCCAGCGTACGAATAGCCGACTCACGGCCAGCGCCCGGACCCTTCACGAACACTTCAGCTTTGCGCATGCCCAGGTCATGAGCTACTTTGCCGCAGTCCGTAGCAGCCATCTGAGCTGCGTAGGGGGTGTTCTTCTTAGAACCCCGGAAACCCATCTTACCAGCCGAAGCCCAAGAAATTACTTGGCCATTGTTGTTGGTGATGGAAATGATGATGTTGTTGAACGAGGCCTTGATGTGAACCTGGCCTACTGGCTCAACAACGACAACGCGCTTCTTGGCTTTGTCTTTTCTCTTTTGTGCCATTTGGTTATCGCAAAAATCTGCGGGAGGTGTTGAAGTGTGCTCCCAACAACGGAAGCTACACTTCGATTCCCACTACGGTTTATTTAGTAGCCTTCTTCTTGCCAGCAACGGTCTTACGCTTGCCCTTACGGGTACGCGAGTTGTTCTTGGTACGCTGACCACGAACTGGCAGACCTTTGCGGTGACGCAGACCCCGGTAGCAACCGATGTCCATCAGGCGCTTAATGTTCAGCTGCACTTCTGAGCGCAGCACACCTTCGGTCTTAAACTCGGCGGCAATCACGCCGCGGATTTCGCCAGCCTCTGCTTCAGTCCAATCTTTCACCTTCTTGTTCAGGTCAACGCCTGCTTTGGTGAGGATTTGCTGGGCAGAAGGACGGCCAATGCCGAAAATGTAGGTCAGCGCGATTTCACCGCGCTTGTTGTCTGGGATATCTACCCCTGCAATACGAGCCATGTGCTTTTTTAAAAAGTCTGGTGCTACTACCCCTGACGCTGTTTGTAGCGGGGGTTCTTTTTGTTGATGACGTAAAGCTTGCCGTTGCGGCGAACTAGCTTACAGTCAACGCTACGCTTCTTAACGGAGGTTTTGACTTTCATGTCGTCAGATTATTTGTAACGGTACACAATTCGACCCTTCGACAAATCGTAGGGCGACATTTCGAGCTTAACCTTATCTCCCGGCAGAATTTTAATGTAGTGCATCCGCATCTTACCCGAAATGTGGGCAATCAGCTGGTGACCATTTTCCAGTTCCACTCGGAACATGGCATTGGAAAGGGCTTCCAGGATGACACCGTCCTGCTCAATGGAAGTTTGTTTGGCCATAAGGCTACTGTAAGGCTTTTTCTATGTATTCGAAGGAGGTTAATATTTCCGCCTTGTCTTTGCGAACAACAACTGTGTGTTCAAAGTGCGCCGAAGGCTTTAGGTCTTTGGTCCGGATAGTCCAGCCATCCTTTTCCTGTACCACGCTTTTAGTGCCTAGATTTACCATGGGCTCAATGGCAAGCGTCAGCCCGGTTTGCAGCTTCAGTCCCGCTCCACGTTTGCCGTAGTTAGGTACTTCAGGCCGCTCGTGCAGCTTCTTACCAATTCCGTGGCCGACTAGTTCCCTTACCACTCCGTAACCCTGCTTTTCAACGTGGTTCTGGATAGCAAAGCTGATGTCGCCCATCCGGTTACCAGCCACTGCCTGTTCAATACCCAGGTACAGCGACTTTTTGGTTTCCTCCAGTAACTTAAGCACCTCTGGTGCCACTTCCCCTACTGGGTAAGTGTAAGCGCTATCTGAATGATAGCCGTTAAGCAAGACGCCTGCGTCTACCGAGATAACATCTCCACTCTTTAAAGTGTAGTCTCCCGGAAAACCATGCACAACTACTGAGTTAGGAGAAATGCACAGGCTATATTCAAACCCATTGTACCCTTTGAAGGAAGGCTGCCCACCGTGGTCCCGGATAAACTCCTCCGCGCGCTGGTCTAGCTCTCGCGTCGTAATTCCCTCCCGAATCATGCCAGCTACCTCTCCGTGGGCTTGGGCTAGCACTTTCGCACTAGCCCGCATGAGCTCAATTTCTTCCTCTGTCTTATAAACAATCATGTTGCTAAGAAGCCAGGGCGATATTCTGTGAGCGGCCCCGCACTTTACCTGACTTCATCATGCCATCGTAGTGGCGCATGAGCAGGTAGCTCTTCACCTGATTCATAGTGTCTAGTACCACACCCACCATAATGATGAGAGAAGTACCACCATAGAACTGAGCAAATGGACGAGTAACACCCGCTACTGTAGCCAACGAAGGCAAGATAGCAATAGCTGCCAGTGCTACAGCACCAGGCAGAGTGATGCGAGTAAGCACTTCATCAATGTATTCCGAAGTATCACGTCCTGGTTTTACCCCAGGGATGAAACCACCACTGCGCTTTAGGTCGTCCGCAATCTGATTGGGGTTAACACTAATAGCAGTGTAGAAATACGTGAAGATGATAATGAGCAAACCGAACACTAGGTTGTATACCCAGTGGTTGGGCTGGAACCATGTACCAATAAGACCAGCAGTCTCACTGTCTTTGTTCCAAGCAGATGCTGCAATAGCAGGCACGAACATCAGCGACTGAGCGAAGATGATAGGCATTACGCCGGCAGCATTCACTTTCATCGGGATGTACTGGCGCTGCGAGCTTAGCTGCGCAGCACCACCTACCTGCTTAGCGTATTGCACCGGTATCTGGCGCACCGCTTGAGTCAGGATAATAACGGCCATTACAACTAAGAACAGCACGGCCAGCTCAATCAGGAAGATCAGCGAGCCACGCATGGTGCGAGCAGTTGCTTCACCAATCAGGGCACCGGGCAGACGAGATACAATCCCGATCATGATGATCATGGATATACCGTTTCCGATACCTTTATCAGTTATTTTTTCTCCTAGCCACATGCAAAACAATGTCCCAGCCGTAATAATTAGGGCTGTGGATATCGTGAAGAATGGACCAGGGTTGGTAATTGCCTCCGCATTGATCGTAGCAATAAATCCAATGGATTGTAGGGCTACAATCGGGATGGTTAGAACCCGAGTGTATTGGTTGATCTTCTTGCGACCTGACTCACCTTCCTTCTGTAGTTTCTGGAAGTAAGGCACCGCAATCGTGAGCAGTTGCAGCACGATTGAGGCTGAGATATATGGCATAATGCCCAGCGCGAATACCGAAGCATGGCTGAAAGCACCACCAAGAAGCGTATCTAGGATACCTAGTACTCCGCCAGTAGTAGCCTTCAGTCGATTCGGATCCACTCCGGGCAGCACCACGTAAGAACCCAGCCGATAGATGGCAATGAAGAAAAGCGTATTGAAGATCCGCATACGCAGATCTTCAATCGCAAAAATGTTCTTAATCGTGGTGATGAACTTGTTCATTGCCAATCAGGCTTAAAGCGTCACAGCTTTACCACCTGCTTTCTCAATAGCTTCAACAGCTGACTTAGAGAAAGCATGGGCATGTACTTCCAGAGCCTTGGTGATTTCACCACGACCTAGAACTTTGATCTTGGCATTCTTAGAAGCCAGACCAGCATTTACAAAGAAGTCTTTGTCAAGCGTAGTGGTGCTACCGTTTTCAGTCAGAGCAGCCAATACGTCCAAGTTAACAGCTTTGTATTCGACGCGGTTAATGTTGGTAAAACCAAACTTAGGTATGCGACGCTGGAGTGGCATTTGACCACCTTCGAAGCCCGACTTCTTGGAGTAACCCGAACGGGACTTGGCACCTTTGTGACCGCGCGTGGATGTGCCACCACGGCCGGAACCCGTACCACGACCTACGCGCTTCTCATTGCGGGTAGAGCCAACGGCGGGTTTGAGATTGCTGAGATTCATTTTCGGGAGATTCCTAAAGTTCGGTTACTTCCAACAGGTGCTTCACGGCGTTAACCATACCAGCAACCTGGGGCGTGTTTTCCACTTCCTTGGTGCTGCCGATTTTGCCTAGGCCTAGGGCCTTGATAGTGCGCTTCTGACGCTCGGGGCGGTCAATAACGCTCTTTACGAGTTTAATTTGGATCTGCGCCATCTGCTCTTAGCCGTTAAACACTTGGGAGAGAGTGATGCCACGAGCCTGTGCAATCTGCATAGGGTCGCGCATTTTCAGAAGGGCATCGAAAGTAGCCTTTACCACGTTGTGGGGGTTAGACGAGCCTTTCGACTTTGCAAGCACATCCTTGATACCAGCGCTTTCGAAAACAGCGCGCATAGCACCACCTGCAATTACACCCGTACCAGCAGCAGCAGGCTGAACCAGCACGAAACCACCAGAGTACTTACCTTCCATCACGTGAGGAACCGTGTGCTTGTACAGCGGAACCTTTACGAGGTTTTTCTTAGCGTCGTCAATGCCTTTAGCAATGGCGTCGGTTACTTCGTTGGCTTTGCCTAGGCCATAGCCTACGGTGCCGTTGCCGTCACCTACTACTACGATAGCCGAGAAGCTGAAGCGACGACCGCCCTTTACTACTTTGGCTACGCGGTTGATAGCAACAACCTTTTCTTTCAGATCGGAATCACCAGTGCGCGACTGGTCATTGTTACGGTCATTGCCGCGACGGTCATTGCCACCACCACGACGGTCATTGCCGCCGCCACGGTTATCGCCGCTACCACCACGGTTGCCGGTGTTAAATTCTGCCATGATGATTTAGAAATTGAGGCCGCCTTCGCGGGCTCCTTCTGCCAATGATTTTACGCGGCCGTGGTAGAGGTAACCGGAACGGTCAAATACCACTTTCGAAATTCCTTTTCCTGTAGCACGGGCAGCAAGTTCTTTGCCGACTGCGGCAGCGAGGGCTACTCCGTTGCCCCCTTCCACCGAAACGTGCTTCGAGGAAGCAGACGCCAGCGTGTGACCAGTCGTGTCGTCAATAATCTGAGCATAGATGCCCGTATTGCTGCGGAACACTGACAAACGCGGACGCTCGGACGTGCCAGCCACCTTAGTGCGGATGATGCGCTGGATCCGTTTTCTTCTAGTTGCTTTATCGAAAGCCATGGTGTGATGTTATTTCGAAGCCGTTTTACCAGCCTTACGACGAATCTGCTCACCCACGAAGCGCACGCCTTTGCCTTTGTAAGGCTCAACTTTGCGCAACGAGCGAATCTTGGCGGCCACCTGGCCTAGCAGTTGCTTATCAATGCTAGTCAGCGTAACAATAGGGTTCTTACCCTTTTCCGTTACAGCCGTTGCAGTTACTTCCTTAGGCAGAGCCAGGAAGATGTTGTGCGAGTAACCCAGAGAAAGTTCGAGGGTGGTACCAGCCATAGCGGCTTTGTAACCTACACCTACCAGCTCCAGCTTCTCTTCCAGACCGTTGCTAACACCGCTAACAGCGTTGTTCAGCAGCGAGCGGTACAGGCCGTGCATAGCCTTGTGACGCTTCTGCTCGGTCGGACGCGTTACCACTAACTGGCCATCTTCGATAGCTAAGGTGATGTCGCGGTCAACTGGAACCACCAGGGTACCCTTCGGACCCTTCACGGTTACCGTGTTTTCGTTGCTCACTTCAACCTGCACGTTGGCGGGCAGGCTGATGGGCAGTTTACCAATGCGTGACATAGTCTCGTTTTCCTTTCAGATTAGTAGACGTAGCACAGCACTTCGCCGCCCACGTTCTCGGCTTTCGCCTCTTTCTCCGTCATTACGCCCTTCGACGTCGACAGAATTGCAACACCCAGACCGCTCAATACGCGGGGCAGGTTCTCTACGTGAGCGTACTTACGCAGACCGGGAGTGCTCACGCGCTCCAGCTTCGTAATAGCAGACTGCTTCGTAGCGGGGTTGTACTTCAGCGCGATTTTAATCGTGCCCTGTACAGCGCTGTCATCAAAACGGTAGCTCTGAATGTAGCCCTTTTTGTAAAGCACCTTCGTAATCTCCTTTTTGATGTTGCTGGCCGGGATTTCTACTACCCGGTGGTTTGCCTTGATGGCATTGCGTACCCGGGTCAGGTAGTCGGCAATTGGATCTGTATTCATTTCTGTAGAAAAGAGGCGCCCATTTTTAGGGAGCCGCAAAGATAGGAAAATTTCGCCGCCACGGAAAGTGGCGACGAAATTTTCGGTTAAGACTACTTGGCTCGACTTACTTAGGCTCGGCCAATGGTTTCTTTCGGCAACCTGCCAAATAGAACTGCCTGATAAATTTATCCAGCAGCAACAGCTGTATTACCAGCTGGACTTCGTTACACCGGGGATTTTGCCGGCTAGAGCCATCTCGCGGAAACGTACCCGGCTAATGCCGAACTTACGCATGTAACCACGGGGGCGACCGTCAATCTTGTCACGGTTGTGCAGACGCACGGGTGACGAGTTTCGGGGCAGCTTGTCCAGACCTTCTAGGTCACCAGCAGCTTTGAGGGCTTTACGCTTCTCAGCGTAGCGAGCTACTAGAGCGATGCGCTTCCGCTCGCGGGCTTTGATGGATTCCTTAGCCATTAGCTTTGTTTCTTAGCGTTAGCGAACGGCATACCAAAAGCTTTCAGCAGCTCATAGCTCTGCTCGTCGTTTTCAGCGGTCGTTACGAAGGTGATGTCCATACCAGAAATCGATTTGATCTTATCGATCGAAATCTCTGGGAAGATGATTTGCTCTTTGATGCCCAAGGTATAGTTACCACGGCCATCGAAGCCTTTGTCGTTGATGCCTTTGAAGTCACGAACGCGGGGCAGAGCAATTGTCAGCAGACGGTCCATAAATTCATACATCTGCTCACCACGCAGGGTAACGCGGGCGCCGATGGGCATGCCTTCACGCAGTTTAAAGTTCGACACCGAACGCTTAGCGATAGTGGCAACGGCCTTCTGACCAGCGATGGTCGTCAGTTCGTCAACACCATTATCTACCAGCTTCTTATCGGCAACGGCTGCGCCAATACCGCGGTTGATGCAGATCTTGGTGATGCGTGGTACCTGCATGATGCTCTTGAACTGGAATTTCTCCTGGAGCGCGGGTACTACTTCTTTTTTGTATTTGTCTTTGAGTCGAGCCATGGTCGTAGAGCGGATTAGGCGTTGGTCGAATCAGCACGCTTCACGTTACTCACGTGAATTGGTGACTCGATCTTGGTGATGCCGCCCTGGGGATTCTTAGCACTGGGTTTGTTGTGCTTAGTTACCAGGTTTAGGCCTTCCACGATAACACGCTGCGTAGAACGGTTCACCGACTTAATCACACCGGTTTTGCCTTTCTCGTCACCAGCAATCACCAGAACGGTGTCACCAGTTTTCACATGCAGTTTCGCGGGCGTTGCTTTCGTTTTCGTTGCCATTGCTTAGAGAACTTCAGGAGCCAGCGAAACGATCTTCATGAACTGCTTCTCGCGAAGTTCACGGGCCACGGGGCCGAAGATGCGGGTACCGCGGGGCTCGTCGTTATTATTGAGCAGTACGGCGGCGTTGTCGTCGAAACGAATGTAGGAGCCGTCCTTACGACGTACTTCCTTCTTCGTACGAACTACAACAGCCTTCGATACAGTGCCTTTTTTGGCGTTGCCGGAAGGAATAGCCGACTTGATTGCTACTACAATCTTGTCGCCTACGCTGGCGTATTTCTTGCCCGTGCCACCGAGGACACGAATGCAGAGAACTTCTTTGGCGCCGCTGTTATCAGCGACGGTCAGACGGGATTCTTGCTGTATCATCTTACTTGGCGCGTTCTACGATTTCTACCAGTCTCCACCGCTTGTTTTTGCTCAGCGGACGGGTCGACATGATGCGAACCGTATCGCCTTCGCCGCATTCGTTATTCTCGTCGTGAGCCATGAACTTGGTCGACTTGGTAACGAACTTGCCGTAGATGGGGTGTTTCATTTTGCTTTCCACAACTACCGTGATGGACTTATCCATCTTGGAGGAGGAAACGCGGCCGATGATTTCTTTACGCAGGTTCCGCTCGGTTGCGGTCGTTGCCTGCTGTTCTTCGTTGCTTGCCATCGTTAGTTAGCAGTGTTAGTTGCCTGCTCGTTCTCGCGACGCTTCAACTCGGTCAGCAGACGGGCGACATTTTTGCGGGCTTGCTTCAGACGAATCGGATTCTCCAGGGGAGAAATAGCGTGCGCAAAACGCATGCTCTGGCCGTTAGTCTGCTCAGCTTTAATCTGGTTTTTGAGGTCCTCTAGCGAGAGGGCACGGATTTCAGCGTTCTTCATCTTACTTGTTTTCTACGTAGTCGCGACGAACAACAAATGAAGTCCGAACCGGCAGCTTCTGAGCAGCCAGACGTAGCGACTCTTGTGCTACTTCCAGGCTAACGCCATCTGATTCGAACATGATGGTACCGGGCTTCACTACGGCTACCCAATACTCGGGCGAACCTTTACCCTTACCCATCCGCACTTCAGCAGGCTTCTTGGTGATCGGCTTATCAGGGAAAATGCGGATCCAAACTTGACCTTCGCGTTTCATGGCGCGGGTCATGGCAATACGGGCAGCCTCAATCTGGCGAGCCGTAATCCATGCCTGTTCCAGCGACTTGATAGCGAACGAACCGAAGTCAATGGAGCTGCCGCGGTGGGCTAAGCCATGCACGCGACCCTTTTGCATCTTGCGATACTTGGTCCTTTTCGGTTGTAACATGATTTATCTTGAATTGAAATTCGAAAGAAGAGAAAAAGGCTAGCGACGCGGAGCACCGCCACCCTGGCCGCCACGGTTCTGGCCACCGCCGCCACCGCGACGCTGTCCACCACCTTGACCACCACGGTTATCACCGCCACGGCCTTCGCCACCACGGTCATTCCGGTCACGACGTGGGCCACGGTCACCACCACGGTCGCCACGCTCACCACGTGGGCCACGGTCGTTGCCACGGCTCTCGCCACCTTGGTTAGCGGGAACTTGGTTAGGCGACAAGTCGGGCTTGCCGAACACTTCACCACGCATTACCCACACCTTGATGCCGATTTTGCCATACACAGTTTGTGCTTCCGACAGAGCGTAGTCGATGTCAGCGCGCAGCGTGTGCAACGGAGTGCGGCCTTCTTTGTACTGCTCGGAACGAGCAATTTCAGCACCGCCCAAACGACCACCGCACTGGATCTTGATGCCTTCGGCACCAACGCGGATAGCAGCCTGGATGGCCATCTTCATAGCGCGACGGAACGAGATACGAGCCTGGAGCTGCTGAGCAATGCTCTCACCTACCAGTTTAGCATCAAGCTCAGGACGCTTAATTTCGAAGATGTTGATCTGAACGTCTTTGCCGGTGATCTGCTTCAGCTCGTCCTTGATCTTGTCAACTTCAGCACCACCCTTACCGATTACTACACCCGGACGAGCCGTGTTGATAGTGATAGTGACGCGCTTCAGTGTGCGCTCGATAACGATGCGGCTGATGCCACCTTTCGGGATACGAGCGTTGATGTATTTGCGGATTTTTTCGTCCTCAACCAGCTTGTCGGCAAAGTCCTTGCCGCCGTACCAGTTCGAGTCCCATCCTTTGATGACGCCCAGACGGAAGCCAACCGGATTTACTTTCTGTCCCATAGTGCTTATGCGGTGGCTTCTGCCGTGGTTTCAGTGGATTTCTTAGCGGAGCTACGACGAGTCTTCTTCGGAGCAGCTTCGGCGGTAGTGGCGGCGGGCTTGGTCTCAGCAGCTTGCAGAGCGGCAGCTTTGCTGCCCAGCGGTGCTACTTTCGAATCAATCACCAACGTCACGTGGTTGCTACGCTTGCGGATGCGGTGACCACGGCCCTGAGGGGCAGGACGCAGACGCTTCAGCTGGCGACCTTCATCCACGAAAATCTCTTTGATGTAGAGGTTCGCATCTTCGATACGCTCGTCTTCGTTTTTCTGCTGCCAGTTGGCCAGAGCCGACAGGAGCAGCTTTTCGATGCGAGCAGCGCCCGAGTTAGCCTCGAACTTCAGCAGGCCGAGAGCACGGGTCACTTTCTGACCGCGCACCAGGTTGGCTACCAACCGCATCTTGCGCGGCGAGGTAGGCACGTTACGGAGTTTAGCTACTGCTTCCATTCTTAGCGCTTGCCTTTATCTTTCTTGGCAATGTGGCCGCGGAAGTTACGGGTCGGGGCAAACTCACCGAGTTTGTGTCCTACCATGTTCTCCGTCACATATACCGGGATGAACTTATTGCCGTTGTGCACGGCGAAGGTGTGGCCTACGAAGTCCGGAGAAATCATCGAGCGGCGAGACCAGGTCTTCACCACCGACTTTTTGCCGGTTTCTTCCATTGCCGTTACTTTCTTCTCGAGCCGGAAGTCAATGTACGGCCCTTTTTTTAGTGAACGTGCCATTGATTACTTCTTGCCTTTACGGTTAACGATGAGCTGCTCGGAGTACTTGTTCTTGTTGCGGGTCTTCTGACCTTTAGCGAAGATGCCGTTACGGCTGCGTGGGTGACCACCCGACGACTTACCTTCACCACCACCCATTGGGTGATCGACAGGGTTCATTGCAACACCACGAACGCGTGGACGACGACCCAACCAACGGTTACGGCCGGCTTTGCCGAGACGTACGTTCATGTGGTCACCATTCGACACAGTACCAACCGTAGCCATGCAGGTAACGAGTACCATGCGCATCTCGCCGGAAGGCAGTTTCAGGGTGGCGTATTTGTCTTCGCGGGCTACCAACTGAGCGTACGTTCCAGCCGACCGAGCCATAGCTGCACCGTTGCCGGGCATTAACTCAATGTTGTGGACGATAGTTCCCAGCGGAATCTCGCGGAGGGGAAGGGCATTGCCTACTTCCGGGGCCACACCCGTACCCGACACTACAGTTGCACCTACGGTTACACCGGCAGGAGCAATGATGTAGCGCTTTTCACCGTCGGCGTAGCTCAGCAGAGCGATACGAGCCGTGCGGTTAGGGTCGTACTCAATCGTCTTCACCGTAGCTGGAACACCAGCTTTGTCACGCTTGAAGTCGATGATACGATACTTGGCTTTATGTCCACCGCCGATGTAGCGGTTAGACATTTTGCCCGAGTTGTTACGGCCACCGGAGTTTTTCATGGGTGCCAACAGCGACTTCTCCGGCGTCGACGCAGTAATCTCGTCGAAGGCCGGTGCAATGCGGAAGCGCTGACCCGGTGATGTTGGTCTTAGTTTTTTGAGTGCCATTACTCTAGCTTAGAAAATGCTCTTTGCGAAAAGGCGGGCTTACAGGCCGCTGTAGAAGTCGATAACGTCGCCTTCTTTCACGGTTACCACGGCGCGCTTGCCGTGTGCACGACGGCCGGATACTGATCCGCCTTTCGTGAACTTAGATTTCAGCTTGCCGATGGTGCGGATCGTGCTGATGCCCGTTACCGTTACCCCGTACAGTTGCTCAATCTCTTTTTTGATCTGAACCTTGTTAGCGTCGATAGCTACTTCGAAGGCATACTGGCCTTTTTCGTTCAGAGCCGTGGCCTTCTCGGTCACGATGGGCTTCTTCAGGATGCTCATTACTCAGCAGTGGTATAGAGTTGTTCCAATGCCGTCAGGCCATCCTCCGACAGCAGCAGCGTGTCGGTGTTCAGCAGATCGTGGGTATTCAGGGCTACGGGAGTAGCTACGCTCACTTTCTGGATGTTACGGGCCGACAGCACCACGTTTTTATCAACTGCGCCCGTTACGAGCAGCGTCTTCTTGCCGTTGTTCAGCTTCAGACCGTTCAGGATGTCCAGGAAATCCTTGGTCTTGGGGGCCGACAGCGTGATGTTTTCCACCAGCGCTACTTTGCCGTCTTTAGCAAGGCTCGAGAGAGCCGACAGACGAGCAAGACGCTTGGTTTTTTTGTTCAGCTTGAAGCCATAGTCGCGGGGCTGAGGACCGAACATGCGGCCACCACCTACGAATACACCCGACTTCATAGAGCCGGCACGAGCACCACCGGTGCCTTTTTGCTTCTTCAGCTTCTTGGTAGTGCCGTGCACTTCGTTACGCTGCTTCGACTTGTGCGTACCTTGGCGCTGGTTGGCCAAGTACTGCTTCACGTCGAGGTACATCACGTGCTCGTTCGGCTCCAGACCGAAGATGGCGTCAGACAGGGTAACCTTGCGGCCGGTGTCTTCGCCTTTGATGTTATATACTGACAGTTCCATTTGCTAGGTTATTTTTCCAGGACCACGAAAGAGTTCTTGGCACCGGGAACCGAGCCGCTCACCAGGATGAGGTTTTTGTCGGCTACAATGCGCATCACCTTTAGGTTCTGCACTTTCACACGGTCGTTACCCATGCGGCCACCCATGCGCATTCCTTTGAATACGCGCGAAGGCCAAGAGCAAGCACCGATAGAACCGGGGTGACGCAGGCGGTTGTGCTGACCGTGGGTCTGGCCACCAACACCGGCGAAGTTGTAGCGTTTTACAACGCCCTGGAAACCTTTACCTTTTGAGGTACCAACTACGTCAACGAATTCGCCTTCCTCGAAGAGGGTAGCGTCGATGGTAGCGCCAGCGGCGAAATTGGCAACCTCGTCGGTACGGAACTCAACGAGTTTTTTCTTGGGGGTGGTTCCGGCTTTAGCGAAGTGACCAGCCAGTGCTTTGGTGGTGTTCTTAGCTTTCTTCTCGCCGTAGCCGAGCTGGATGGCAGTATAGCCGTCCGTTTCGATGGTCTTAACCTGCGTCACTACGCACGGACCCGCTTCGATGAGCGTGCAGGGAATGTTCTTCCCGTCCGGAGTGAAGAGGCTTGTCATACCGATTTTTTTACCGATGATGCCAGGCATTCGATTGGGGTTTTAGAAAAAGACACAGTTGAAAACGCCCAAGTGGCGTTTTCGGAAATGGAGTGCAAAGCTAGGAAATTGTTCTGTGATAAGCTACCTACCTTCTGAAATATTTTCAGCATCACAGAGTTAGCCTTTTATTGCTCCTCTCTTTCTGGTAGTCAATGACTTTCTCTATCCCTCCCCTTTTCTTGTGCTTTTCAATCCCAATGAAATAAGTTTACCCCGTAGGTTATTCTTAAACTATTGCTTCGGAAAAATCCAATAATTCTAGCAGGGGCGCCAAAGCTTATCGGCTGATTCGTTATTTTCTCTTTTTGCGCCCTCTAATGCCAGCAGTAGAAAGAAAAGCGAGAAGGCAATTCCGATTTGCGTCTCGATGGTATACTCCACTAAGAACGATATAGTAACAATTATATATTGGGTTAATAGTAGCGGTGCGTAGCGCATGCCGCTCGTGATGCCGGGATAATAGAAACCAATAATAAACAAGACCACACCAACACACCCAAGTGCCACAGTCGTAAACAAGAATTGGTTGTGTGGCAGAATGTAAGCTTCTGGCTGAATATTGGGAAACTCTTGCTTGTAGTGCCGAGCTAGCTCCTGCTCCATATCTGCCTTACCAACTCCAAACCAGGGGTTATCTTCAACAACCTTCAGAGCTACCTTATACGAGTACACTCGCCCTACTAGGGAGTAGTTATTAGCGGAAGCTGTGTGTTCAACTCGCCCTACATCTTCTCTAGTGTTAGCTGACTTATTCCTAAAGGTTGGAAAGCAGATGTAGCTGAATAGTGGAAGTACTATAAGGATACTGGCTAGGCCAGTTGCTCTCTTGTATTGCTGTCGGTAGAAGACCAACCAGAGTAAGGCTATCCCTCCTAGTATATAAAAGGTCACTAAGCCACTTCGCACAGCCAGTAAATGCTGGTATAGAGCCAGGCCTATAACTGCTACCCGTAGCAGATTACGTGTTCGTGGCTCCATCTTAGATTGCCCCAGCAGTACTGCTCCCACTGCTATTGCCAACGTAACGATGAGACTGAACCGAATATGATCCGGCTCGGTGGGCATTACCTTTGAGCGCAGATATAACTCGTTGATCTCATCAATGTGCAGCAAGTAATTGCCCGTGCTTATTGCAGCACTTATGACTGTAACTAGTATCAGTAAATACCAAAGCAGACGTAGTTGCCGGGTTGAGATTGGGGGTAAGAGCCAAAAGCCAATGGGTAATGCCAAGAACGGCAACTGCAACACGATATCCCGTTCGTACTCCCGCAAGTTGGCGTTGCTAGTTAGCAGACCTGATGCTGCATGTATTCCATAAATGAGCACAAACGGCAGATATACTGCCTTACTGCTACGGGTATAGGAATCTCCGTGGAGAACAAAGGAGAGTAGGCCACACAACAACACTCCCACTAT
Organism: Hymenobacter wooponensis; assembly: GCF_004745865.1. GTDB lineage: Bacteria > Bacteroidota > Bacteroidia > Cytophagales > Hymenobacteraceae > Hymenobacter > Hymenobacter wooponensis. The sequence goes on from NZ_SRKZ01000002.1 coordinate 267,184, forward strand.
ACCAATGCTCGGGAGAATCCGGAAGAATGTGCTTGTAAATAGGCCTACAATAATGCAGGCGCAGAAAACGGTGCTAGCCGTTAGTATTCGTGGGATAGTCAGTTGTGAACTGAGTGAGGAGGGCATGCAAGCGGGTACGGAATGAGCGGGCTTCTAGTAAAGTTACCGCTATCAAAAGCTCTATCATACGGTAGAGCTTACATCTTACGGCACAAGTTGCACCGATTAAAATGAAAACACCCCACCAATTCCGAAGAATTGATGGGGTGTTTTTCCTAATTAGTCGGGGAAATCAGTCCTCAGACTTTGATTTCAACGTCTACACCGCTAGGCAGCTCCAGCTTCATCAGGGCATCTACAGTTTTCGACGAGGTCGAGTAGATGTCAACGAGACGCTTGTAGGTGCAGAGCTGGAATTGCTCACGCGACTTCTTGTTCACGTGGGGCGAACGGAGAACGGTGAATTTTTCCTTATCAGTGGGCAGTGGAATCGGTCCGCTTACGATAGCGCCCGTAGCCTTCACCGCCTTCACAATCTTCTCCGACGATTTGTCCACCAAGTTGTGGTCGTAGGATTTTAGTTTGATGCGAATTTTCTGGTTCATGTCAATTAATGAGAAAGCGGATTAGCGAATGGCGTTACCCTTTTGCTTGGCGATGATGCCTTCGGCCAAGTTCTGTGGCACCTGATCGTAGTGCGAGAACGTGAGCGAAGCCGAAGCACGACCCGAAGAGATGGTACGCAGCGACGTTACGTAGCCAAACAGTTCCGACAATGGAACGTCAGCCTTGATAACGTTGGCGCCACCCTTGGTGTCCATGCCCTTCATGATACCACGACGACGGTTCAGGTCACCCGTTACCGAGCCGGTGTATTCGTCTGGCGAAACTACCTCTACAGCCATGATCGGCTCGAGCAGTTTCGGACCAGCCTGCTTGCCAGCCTCACGGAAGCCACCACGAGCAGCGAGTTCGAACGACAGGGCGTCCGAGTCAACATCGTGGTAAGAACCGAAGAACAGGCGTACACGCATGCCTTCAATGGGGAAGCCAGCCAGCGGACCGTTCTTCATAGCTTCTTCGAAGCCCTTCTGAACCGGAGCGATGAATTCGCGGGGGATAACACCACCCGTGATGTCGTTCACGAACTCCAGACCTGGTTTCTCTGGGTCGGTCAGTTTCGGACCGAGTTCGAATACGATGTCACCGAATTTACCACGGCCACCCGTCTGCTTCTTGTAAGTCTCGCGGTGCTCAACCGTTTTGGTGAGAACCTCTTTGTAGGCCACCTGAGGAGCACCCTGGTTGATCTCTACCTTGAACTCACGACGCATACGGTCGATGATGATTTCGAGGTGAAGCTCACCCATACCTTTCAGTACGGTCTGGCCCGTCTCGGGGTCAGTCTGTACCACCAGGGTAGGATCTTCTTCCACGAGTTTGGCAATAGCCATACCCATTTTATCAACGTCGGCCTGAGTTTTGGGCTCAATGGCGTAGCCGATAACGGGCTCAGGGAAGGACATCGACTCCAGTACTACGCGCGACTTCTCGTCGGTCAGCGTGTCACCGGTTTTGATATCTTTGAAACCAACACCAGCAGCAATGTCACCGGCTTGGATCTTGTCGATGGGGTTCTGCTTGTTGGAGTGCATCTGCATCAGGCGCGAGATACGCTCCTTCTTGCCAGTACGGTTGTTGAACACGTACGAACCAGCGTCGAGCTGACCGCTGTAGCAGCGGAAGAAGCACAGACGACCTACGAATGGGTCGGTAGCAATTTTGAACGCCAGAGCAGTGAAGGGCTCATCGTTGTCGGGGTGACGCTCGATTTCCTCACCAGTGTCAGGGTTGGTACCGATGATGGCGGGCATATCTAGCGGCGAAGGCAGGTAAGCCATAACGGCATCCAGCATCGACTGTACACCTTTGTTCTTGAAGGCCGAGCCACACATTACGGGCGAGAACTTCATGTCGATAACCGCTTTGCGGATTACCACCATCATTTCTTCGCGAGTAATGGAGTCTGGATCATCAAAGAACTTCTCCATCAGCGTGTCGTCGTATTCAGCAACGCTTTCCACGAGCTTCTCACGCCACTCAGCAACCGTGTCCACGAGGTCCTCGGGAACTGGGATTTCCTTGTAGGTTTTGCCCTGGGTTTCGTCGTCCCATACGATGGCTTTGCCAGTCAGCAGGTCAACTACACCTTTGAAGGTGTCTTCAGCGCCAATCGGGATTTGCAGCGGAACGGGGGTTGCGCCCAGTTTCTCCTTGATCTCGTTAACAGCCTTGAAGAAGTCAGCACCAGCGCGGTCCATCTTGTTTACGAAGCAGATGCGCGGCACTTTGTATTTGTCAGCCTGACGCCATACGGTCTCCGACTGCGGCTCTACGCCCGAAACGGCGCAGAACAGAGCTACGGCACCGTCCAGAACACGCAGCGAACGTTCTACCTCTACGGTGAAGTCCACGTGACCGGGGGTATCGATCAGGTTGATTTTGTATTGCTTGGTCTCCGGCGTTGGGTCACCCTGTACGGTGGGGTAGTTCCAGAAGGTAGTAGTAGCAGCCGACGTGATGGTGATACCACGCTCCTGCTCCTGCTCCATCCAGTCCATCGTGGCAGCACCTTCGTGCACTTCCCCGATTTTGTGGGTTTTACCGGTATAGTAGAGAATGCGCTCCGAAGTCGTGGTCTTACCGGCGTCGATGTGCGCCATAATCCCGATGTTCCGGAGGTATTGCAGGTCTTTGTTAACAGCCATTGCTTTTTTTGTGACGTAGGGACTTCAGTAGTTGAGCTTGAGGAACACGAAAATCACTTTTCTCATTCCCGGAGCAGCAACTTCTAAAGCCCCTGTCTGTCTAAATTAGAAGCGGAAGTGCGAGAAGGCCTTGTTGGCCTCGGCCATCCGGTGGGTGTCGTCCTTTTTCTTAACGGCAGCACCTTCACCTTTAGCAGCGGCAATGATTTCGCCAGCCAGCTTGTCTTTCATGGTTTTCTCACCACGACGACGAGCGTATTGGATCAACCACTTCGAACCTACAGCGATACGACGATCAGGGCGAACTTCGGTAGGCACCTGGAAGGTAGCACCACCTACGCGGCGGCTCTTAACTTCTACGGTAGGCATTACGTTGTTCAGGGCTTTGCGCCACATCTCAACGCCGCTTTCTTTCGTGCGCTGCTCTACTAGCTCGCAAGCATCGTAGAAAATGGTGTAGGCCAGGTTTTTCTTCCCGTCATACATCATGTAGTTAACGAAACGGGTTACCAGCGTCTCCTTGAACTTAGGGTCGGGCAGGAGGATGCGCTTCTTTGGTTTTGACTTTCTCATGGGTGTAGAAATGAGTGTTAGGCAGCGAGCAGTGGGATAAGAACCATGTGCTATCCGGCACTGGGCACTACCTCACTCGTTCAATTACTTTTTCTTGCCGGGTGCTGGTTTGCCACCTTTGCCTGTTGCGGCAGCTTGGCCTGGCTTCGGACGCTTAGCGCCATACTTAGAACGACGCTGCAGACGGCCGTTTACGCCAGCGGTGTCAAGGGCACCACGGATGATGTGGTAACGTACACCGGGAAGGTCTTTCACACGGCCACCACGGATCAGCACGATGCTGTGCTCCTGCAGGTTGTGGCCTTCACCAGGGATGTAGGCGTTAACTTCTTTGCCGTTGGTCAGACGCACACGGGCAACTTTACGCATAGCCGAGTTTGGCTTCTTAGGCGTAGTGGTATACACGCGAGTGCAAACGCCACGGCGCTGCGGGCACGAATCAAGGGCGGGCGACTTCGACTTCGTCGTCAGCTTCTCGCGGCCTTTTCGTACTAACTGGTTGATAGTAGGCATTTATGGAATGTTTTGTCAAGGAGGGTTCTCTCCCAAAAATTAGGCTTGCAAAGGTATAGAAGATGGGTTGAAATAGCAAACGGGTTGAAATAGATAATTTTAGAGAAACCCAACAGGCAATTTTTAGGCTGCTTACCTAGCTTTAAATAATGGTTACCGTAGCGTTTAAATGGTACTTAATACCATTTCAAGCGGTTCGCTCCTCCCCTACTGCTAGTTCAAACTTCTAGCTGCGGCATCTTCCAACGCTGCCCCATCATCTTGCGGAGCGTCCGTTGCCAGCCTGGTAGACTGCGGTAGGCCAGTTCCTGCTGATGCAAATTCGGTAGATGTAGCTTGTCTAGTTGCTCCAGCAGTTGAGGTTGCTTACCATACTTGGCTACTACCTGCGAGATGACTGGCCTAGCATCTTTCAGATTCCAGTAGTGCCATAAATAGTCGGGCACATCTTCGATAGAGCCTTCCACCGCGAACCGCAGGCTCCAGGCCAGCTGCTCCATCATATGTTTGTTGTAAGTGGCGTAGAGCTGCTCAGCTAGTGTCATAACTTCTCTCAGCAGATACGCTTTATCGCTGCGGAATGCCAGCACTCCGGAATTAAACAATTCAGTTTTGGGGGTTACGCGCATAGTATGACCACCGCTAGGCCACTCATGGCCACGCAGGTGCTTGTAGATTTTGCGGCTAAGAGTATTCCCACTGATCAGGCGTCCTTCGTTCTGGTGCATGTAAAAGGTTCCTGCGGCAATTTGCTTGAACAGGGGCGCGGGGTCTTGTCGCCAGATAGTGTCCGTATCGAGAAAGAATAGGTTGCCAGGGTAGTGAGCTGCGGCATGCTCTAACACGCCAATTTTCAGCAGATATACTTTATTCACTGTTCCCCGCCACGCTTGCCACTGCTCCGGCTCCACGGCTGGGTACTGAATATCGGGACGGTGGCCTAGCACCTGCTGAAAAGGGGCAGCATCATCCGTATAGATCAAAATCTGTGTATCCGGCCGCTTCGGTGCTACCTGATCATAAGAGAGGATACTATAGAAGGCTTCGTTACGAATGTCCGCTGAGCCGTAGGCCAGGTAGATCAGATAGTTCATACTGCAAAGGTAATTGTCGCTGACTAGAGGTATGACTGGCTTAGAGTTGAACATAAACAGGAAACGGCTTCTACCTTCTCGGTAAAAGCCGTTCCTTGTGCTGTATTATTCCGTTTTCTAGGCCTCTCCTATTTTACCACCGAACCCCATTGGGTAGCCTTGCTCGTCAGGCTGCATTTTGATGGTACCGTAGGCTTTCTCGAAGCGCTCAAGGTTTTCGGATAGCGCCGTAAGTAAGCGTTTAGCGTGCTCGGGCGTAATTACAATCCGCGCTTTCACCTTTGCCTTTGGTAGGCCTGGCATCAACCGAATAAAGTCAATGACAAATTCGCTGCTGCTGTGGGCAATCATCGCCAAGTTGGCGTATTGTCCTTCAGCAACTTCTTCTGATAGCTCTATGCTTATAGCATTAGGATCTTGAGGTTGCTGCGGAGCGTTAGGGTCAGCGGGTTGGTTGGGTTGATTCATATGATGAAATGAAAAGCGTCTTGGTGAGTTAACTTTTACTTTGTGTCACCTACGCAAATAAAAAGAAAAAGCCGGCCGAATTGCTTCGACCGGCTTCTCCTATTTACGCTACTTCAAAACTACTCCGATACGGACTCGCGGCGCGAGGCCCGGGCGGGGCGCTTGGCAGGAGCCGTAGCTTCGTCGGTCTTCGCAGCCTGAGCGGCTTCGAAATCCTCCTTCGAGCCCACGACCTGACGCGTGTATTCGCGCAGACCGGTACCGGCCGGAATGAGGTGACCTACGATTACGTTCTCCTTCAGGCCCAGCAGTTCGTCGGCCTTGCCACGGATGGCAGCTTCCGACAGCACCTTGGTCGTCTCTTGGAAGGAAGCGGCCGAGATGAACGACTGCGTACCCAGCGAAGCCTGAGTGATACCCTGCAGCGTGGGCCGCGATACGGCCGGCTGTGCTTCGCGTACTTCTACCAGAGCCAAGTCGCGACGACGCAGGCTGGAGTTCTCGTCGCGCAGGCGGCGGGCACTCACAATCTGGCCAGGCTTCAAGTTGGTCGAGTCGCCGGCATTCGTTACCACCTTCATGTCGATGATGGTATCGTTTTCTTCCATGAACACGATCTTGTCGATAACCTGGTGCTCCAGGAAGGTCGTATCGCCGGCGTCGAGGATCACCACTTTCTGCATCATCTGGCGAACTACCACCTCGATGTGCTTGTCGTTGATCTTCACACCCTGCAAACGGTATACTTCCTGAATCTCGTTCACGAGATACTCCTGCACCGCGCCAGGACCCTGAATGCTCAGGATGTCGGACGGCGTGATAGCACCATCGGAGAGTGGCATACCAGCCCGGATGAAGTCGTTGTCCTGCACCAAGATGTGCTTCGACAGCGGCACCATGTACTTCTTCTTCACGCCGTCTTTCGACTCCACGAAGATTTCACGGTTACCACGCTTCACCGTACCGTAGGTTACTACACCGTCGATTTCCGACACAACAGCCGGGTTCGAGGGGTTACGAGCTTCGAAGAGCTCCGTAACGCGGGGCAGACCACCGGTAATGTCGCGGGTTTTGCCCACGGCACGCGGAATCTTGGCCAGAATTTGACCAGCCTTGATTTTCTCGCCGTTCTCTACGTTCAAGTGCGAACCTACCGGGATGCTGTAGCCCTTCGAGCCTTCCATGTCGCCCTTCTTGCCGGGGCGCACGATGATCGAGGGGTTCTGATCCTTGGCTTTCGATTCGATAATCACTTTCTCGCGGTGACCGGTCTGTTCGTCCGACTCCTCGCGGTAGGTGATGCCTTCGGTGATGGCGTCGTACTGAATGGTGCCATCAAACTCGGCCAGAATAACGGCGTTGTAGGGGTCCCAGTTGTTCAGCTCCTGGCCTTTCTCTACTTCCTGACCTTCGTCAACCAGCAGGAACGAGCCGTATGGAACGTGGTTTGAGATGAACACCTTGCCGGTGCCTTTCTCCACGATACGAATCTCGCCCGAACGACCCATTACCACTTTCACTGGCTCGCCGTCGGCGTTAGCAGTTTCTACGGTCCGGATGTCTTCGAACTCAATTACACCATTGAACTTGGCGCGGAGGCTAGCCTCTACGGCAATGTTCGAGGCAGTACCACCCACGTGGAAGGTACGCAGGGTCAGCTGGGTGCCGGGTTCACCGATCGACTGTGCAGCAATTACGCCTACAGCCTCACCTTTCTGTACCATGCGGCCTGACGACAGGTTACGGCCGTAGCACTTGGCGCAAATACCACGCTTTGACTCGCACGTCAGTACCGAGCGGATTTCCACCGACTCAATGCTGGTGTTGTCGATGCGGCGGGTGATTTCCTCCGTAATCTCTAGGCCAGCTGGCAGAATGATTTCGTCGGTCAGCGGATCAATGATGTCGTGTACTGCTACACGGCCCAGGATACGCTCAGCCAGCGGCTCCACCACGTCCTCGTTATCCTTTAAAGCGAAGGTCTCGATGCCACGGAGAGTACCACAGTCATTCTCGTTTACGATAACGTCCTGCGATACGTCAACCAGACGACGCGTCAGGTAGCCGGCGTCAGCCGTCTTCAGAGCGGTGTCGGCCAGACCCTTACGGGCACCGTGGGTAGAAATGAAGTACTCGATTACGTCCAGGCCTTCTTTGAAGTTAGACAGGATCGGGTTTTCGATAATCTCACCTACCGAGCCCTGCAGCGACTTCTGTGGCTTAGCCATCAGACCCCGCATACCGCCGAGCTGACGAATCTGCTCACGCGAACCACGAGCACCGGAGTGCATCATCATGTAAATCGAGTTGAAGCCCTGGTTCTCCTTCTCGAGGCGACCCATGAGGGTTTCAGTGATTTGGTTGTTGATGCGCGTCCAGATGTCGATAACCTGGTTGTAACGCTCGTTGTCGGTAATCAGACCCATCTGGTAGTTCTGAGTAACGGCCTTCACGTCGTTCTGCGCTTGCAGAACCAGGGCATCTTTCTCTTTCGGAATCTGGATGTCGCCCAGACCCATCGACAGACCACCTTTGTAAGCCGACTGGAAGCCCAGCGTCTTGATGTCGTCGAGGAACTGCGCCGTGCGGGCCATGCCCGTACGCTTGAACACCATCGAGATGATCTGCTGCAGCTTCTTCTTGGTCAGCAGCTCGTCTACGAAACCTACTTCTTCTGGTACGAGCTGGTTGAACAGCACGCGGCCTGCTACCGTCTCGATGATCTTCGTTACGAGGTTATCTTCCTCGTCACGAACCTTCGTGCGCACCTTAATATAAGCGTGCTTCGAAAGCTGACCTTCGTTGATAGCAATAACCACTTCCTCGTCGGAGTAGAACATGCGGCCTTCGCCTTGGATCTGCTCGTCTTCGGTGCTGCGCTTGCCTTTGGTCACGTAGTACAGGCCTAGAACCATGTCCTGCGACGGTACCGCGATGGGCGCGCCGTTGGCGGGGTTCAGGATGTTGTGCGACGCCAGCATCAGCATAGAGGCTTCCAGGATAGCGGCCGGCCCCAGGGGAACGTGCACAGCCATCTGGTCACCGTCAAAGTCAGCGTTGAAAGCCGTACACACTAGCGGGTGCAGCTGAATAGCTTTACCCTCAATGAGGCGGGGCTGGAACGCTTGGATACCCAAGCGGTGCAGCGTAGGAGCACGGTTCAGGAGCACTGGGTGGCCTTTCAGCACATTCTCCAGGATGTCCCATACTACGGCGTCCTTACGGTCAACAATTTTCTTAGCTGATTTCACCGTCTTCACGATACCGCGCTCAATGAGCTTACGGATAATGAACGGCTTGAACAGCTCAGCTGCCATATTCTTGGGCAGACCGCATTCGTGCAGCTTCAGCTCGGGGCCTACTACAATAACCGAGCGGCCAGAGTAGTCAACACGCTTACCGAGCAGGTTCTGACGGAAGCGGCCCTGCTTGCCTTTCAGCATATCAGAGAGCGACTTCAGGGCACGGTTACCTTCTGCACGCACGGCATTCACCTTACGTGAGTTATCGAACAGCGAGTCTACTGCTTCCTGCAGCATGCGCTTCTCGTTCCGCAGAATCACTTCAGGAGCCTTGATCTCGATCAGGCGCTTGAGGCGGTTGTTACGGATGATAACGCGACGGTACAGGTCGTTCAAGTCGGAAGTAGCAAAACGGCCACCATCCAACGGAACCAGTGGGCGCAATTCCGGCGGAATAACCGGCACCATGCGGATTACCATCCACTCGGGCTTGTTCTCCACGCGGGTTGCGGCGTCACGGAAAGCTTCCACTACACGCAGACGCTTCAGAGCCTCAGCCTTACGCTGCTGCGAAGTCTCGTGCGCAGCAGAGTCACGCAGCGAGTACGACAGCTCGTCGAGGTTAATGCGCTCCAGCAATAGCTGCAGAGCATCAGCACCCATACGGGCGATGAATTTATTCGGGTCCTCGTTCGGCAGCATCTGGTTCTCGCGGGGGAGCTTGTCGATGATGTCGAGGTATTCGTCCTCGGTGAGGAAGTCGAGCTGTTGCACGCCTTCTTCGCCCAGTACACCCGGCTGCACTACTACGTAGCGCTCGTAATAAATAATCTGATCGAGCTTCTTGGTAGGCAGGCCTAACAGATAGCCGATTTTGTTGGGCAGGGACTTAAAGTACCAGATGTGCGCAACGGGCACCACCAGTTCGATGTGGCCCATCCGCTCCCGACGTACTTTCTTCTCGGTCACCTCTACGCCGCAACGGTCGCAGATAATGCCTTTGTACCGGATGCGCTTGTATTTACCGCAGTGGCATTCCCAGTCCTTCACGGGACCGAAAATCCGCTCGCAGAACAAGCCGCCCATCTCGGGCTTGTACGTCCGGTAGTTGATCGTCTCGGGTTTTACAACTTCACCGTTCGACCGCTCCAGAATGGATTCGGGCGAGGCCAGCGAAATGGTAACTTTCGAGAAGTCCTGTACCAGTTTTTTGTTTTTTGCAAACGCCATGTAGAGTAGCTGTTGTTAGCTGGTGGCTTTTATCTGTTCGTTGGTTCCGCCAGTCTTAAGAGTGGTCGGAAAGAACATAACAGTTCGACTCTGCGAAAAGTGCTCTGTGGGTCGGATAGGTACGCCGCGCAGTAGGTTTCCGCCAGGTCTGGTAATCGGGTGACTCAGAAATCTGAATCAAGGTGCGGCCAACTTCTGCTAGGCCTGTTTGCCATTCTGACCATATCTCGGAACGACGCCAGCAGATGATGTTATCAGTTTCCCGAACCGCGGGTATGCTATTATATAGGAGACTTGAAAAGTGGCTGCCGACACTTGCGCATCAGCAGCCACCTCTTTCAAACCTTAATCAAGCGTGATTTCCAGGGCCAGACCGCGTAGCTCATGAATGAGTACGTTGAATGACTCGGGGATATTCGGCTTGGGCAGTACGTCACCTTTTACAATGGCTTCGTACGCTTTAGCGCGACCTACCACGTCATCCGACTTAACCGTCAGGATTTCCTGGAGGACGTTGGAAGCACCGAAGGCCTCGAGAGCCCACACTTCCATTTCGCCGAAGCGCTGACCACCGAACTGGGCTTTACCACCAAGCGGCTGCTGGGTGATGAGCGAGTACGGTCCGATAGAACGGGCGTGCATCTTGTCATCAACCAAGTGGCCTAGCTTCAGCATGTAGATTACCCCAACGGTTACCGGCTGGTCGAAACGCTGACCAGTTAGACCGTCGTGCAGGTAAGCACGACCGAAGGTTGGCAGACCAGCTTCCGTCAACTCACGCGATACTTCCTCTTCGGTAGCACCGTCGAAAATTGGGGTAGCGTAGGTACGGCCCAGCTTGAGGCCGGCCCAGCCCAGTACGGTCTCGTAGATCTGACCGATGTTCATCCGGCTTGGTACACCAAGCGGGTTGAGTACGATGTCCATCGGAGTACCGTCGGGCAGGAAGGGCATGTCCTCATCGCGTACGATGCGGGCTACCACACCCTTGTTACCGTGACGACCTGCCATTTTATCACCCACCTTCAGCTTACGCTTCTTAGCGATGTATACTTTGGCCAGCTGCACGATACCAGCGGGTAGTTCGTCGCCTACTTCCAGCGTGAACCGGTCGCGCTTGAAGCGGGCTGTGATGGTGTTGCGCTTCTTGGCGTAGTTCTTCACCAAGTCCAGCACCATGCTGTTGACGCGAGCGTCAGCAGTCCAGCCTTCCAGCACGAGATCTTTGAACATGTTCACCTCTTCGGGAACAGCGTAGTTGCTCTCGTCTTTGTAAGGATTCTTCTCGGGGAAGAGGTTTTCAGCAATATTCTTCTTGCCGAATTTCACTCCTTTCGAGATGATTTCGTCGCCGAACTTGTGCTTCACGCCCTGAGAGGTTTTGCCTTCCAGGAGTTGCACCAGCTTGTCAACCATCACAGCTTTGATACCGCGCAGTTCCTTAGCGTACGAATCCTTCAGCTCTTCTACTTCCTTCTTCGACTTAGCCCGTAGGTTTTTGTCTTTCTTCGGACGTGAGAACAGCTTGGTGCCAATAACTACACCGTTCAGGGAAGGTGGCGCCTTAAGCGAGGCATCCTTCACGTCGCCGGCTTTGTCACCAAAGATGGCGCGGAGCAGCTTCTCCTCCGGGGTCGGGTCAGTCTCGCCCTTCGGCGTGATCTTACCGATGAGAATATCGCCTTCACGAACCTCAGCACCCAGACGGATAATACCGTTGTCGTCGAGGTTACGCACGGCTTCTTCGCTCACGTTCGGAATTTCCGAGGTCAGCTCTTCTTCGCCACGCTTGGTCTCGCGTACTTCCAACTCGAACTCCTCGATGTGAATCGAAGTGAAGATGTCGTCACGTACTACGCGCTCCGAGATTACGATAGCATCCTCGAAGTTGTAGCCCTGCCATGGCATAAACGCCACCTGCATGTTGCGGCCCAGGGCCAGCTCACCTTTATTCGTGCCGTAGCCTTCACACAGGGGCTGACCTTTGGTTACCCGCTCGCCCTTCTTCACGATAGGGGTCAGGTTGATGCAGGTGTCCTGGTTGGTACGACGGAATTTGATCAGGTCGTACGAAATCTTCTCAGCATCGAAGCTTACGAGGATATCGTCTTCCGTCAGGTCGTACTTCACCACGATGCGGTTAGCATCTACATAGTCAATGACGCCGTCACCCTCGGCTACTACCAGAGTGCGAGAGTCAATAGCCACGCGGCCTTCTAGGCCAGTGCCCACGATGGGAGCCTCAGCCTTCAGCAGCGGTACCGCCTGACGTTGCATGTTCGAACCCATCAGGGCACGGTTAGCATCGTCGTGCTCCAGGAACGGAATCAGCGAAGCAGCCACCGATACAATCTGGTTCGGGGCTACGTCCATGTAGCTGTACTCGTCAGGACCTACCACAGGGAAGTCACCTTCGAAACGGCCTTTTACCAGCTCGTTGATAAAGTTACCTTCCTCATCGATGCGGGCGTTGGCCTGCGCAATGTGGTGGGTATCTTCTTCCTCAGCCGTCAAGTACTTCACGTTCTCCGTCGTGTCTACCTTGCCGTTCTCAACAGTGCGGTAAGGAGTTTCGATGAAGCCCATCGAGTTTACCCGGGCGTGCACGCAAAGCGACGAAATCAGACCGATGTTCGGTCCTTCCGGCGTTTCAATAGTGCAAAGACGGCCGTAGTGGGTGTAGTGAACGTCACGTACTTCGAAACCAGCACGCTCACGTGACAGACCTCCTGGCCCCAGTGCCGATACGCGACGCTTGTGCGTCACCTCCGCCAGCGGGTTGGTCTGGTCCATGAACTGCGAAAGCTGGTTCGTACCGAAGAACGAGTTGATTACGCTCGACAGGGTACGGGCATTGATCAGGTCAACTGGCTTGAAGTCCTCGTTGTCGCGCACGTTCATGCGCTCCTTGATAGTACGCGCCATACGGGCCAGGCCTACGCCAAACTGGGCGTACAGCTGCTCCCCTACCGTGCGTACACGACGATTACTCAAGTGGTCAATGTCATCGACAATGGCCTTCGAGTTAATCAGACCGATCAGGTATTTTACGATGAGAACGATGTCCTCGTTGGTCAGCACGCGTGCATCCCAATTCGTGTCAATACCTAGCTTCTTATTGATACGGTAGCGGCCTACATCACCGAGGTCGTAGCGCTTATCCGAGAAGAATAGCTTTTGGATGATGTCGCGGGCAGTTTCTTCGTCAGGAGCCTCCGTGTTACGGAGCTGACGGTAAATCTGCTCAACGGCTTCTTTCTCTGAGTTGGAGTTGTCCTTCTGCAGAGTGTTGTAAATAATTGCGTAGTCCGCAATGTTTACGTTCTCACGGTGCAGGATTACCGACTTGGCACCAGCGTTAAGAATAACGTCGATGTCCTCTTCCTCGATCGTAGAGTCGCGTTCCAACAGAACCTCGTTCCGGTCGATGGATACCACTTCACCGGTGTCTTCGTCTACGAAGTCTTCCGTCCAAGTGCGGAGTACCCGGGCAGCCAGCTTGCGGCCTACGGCTTTCTTGAGGTTCTTCTTATCGGCCTTCACCTCTTCCGACAGCCCGAACAAGTCGAGGATGTCTTTGTCGGTGCCGTAACCGATGGCACGCAGCAGCGTAGTAACCGGGAACTTCTTCTTCCGGTCGATGTACGCGTACATCACATTGTTCACATCCGTGGCAAATTCAATCCACGAACCTTTGAACGGAATGATACGGGCTGAGTACAGCTTGGTGCCGTTAGTGTGCTTGCTCTGGGCAAAGAACACACCGGGCGAACGGTGCAGCTGCGAAACGATAACGCGCTCTGCCCCGTTAATCACAAAGGAGCCCTTCTCGGTCATGTAGGGGATGTTACCCAAGAACACTTCCTGCTCAATCGTTTCGAAATCCTCGTTGTCCGTGTCGTTGCAGACCAGGCGCAACTTAGCTTTCAGCGGTACCGAGTACGTCAGGCCCCGGTCGATGCACTCATCTACCGAGTACTTCGGCGGGTCGACGTGGTAGTCGATAAAGGTCAGCACGAAGTTTTCGCGCGAGTCCGAAATCGGAAAGTTCTCGGCGAATACTTTGAAGAGACCCTCATCGGTACGGTTCTCGGCAGCCGTTTCCAACTGGAAGAAATCCATGAACGAGCGAACCTGCACGTCCAGGAAATCTGGGTACTCAATAACCTTTTTAATCTTGGCGAAGTTGATCCGCTCGTCAGCTGCCTGCAGTTTTTGCAGGCCTGTCTGTGCTTTCGGTGTAGCCAATGTATGTGGGGTTAGGAAATGGACACTGAGAGAATCCAGTTCAGGGTAGTAGCAACACCACTACCTTGAAAAAAATGAAAGTTGTTGGCGCACGAAAGCGCAAAGCAGAACTTTGCGCTTCAGCGTCCGTAGGCACAAAAAGCCGCAAAGCGGCGTGCAAACGAACTTCCAACTAGTTTGTTGCCTACAAACAGGAAAAGACCTGGCTTAGTTGCCAGGCCTCTCCATATTTGCTGGTTTTAAGAGCAGGCAGCAGAAATTACTTAACTTCTACTTCAGCGCCGGCTTCTTCCAGTTGCTTCTTCAGCGACTCAGCTTCGTCTTTAGCAACACCTTCTTTCAGGGCTTTAGGAGCACCGTCAACCAGTTCTTTGGCTTCTTTCAGGCCCAGACCGGTCAGGTCTTTCACCAGTTTCACCACAGCCAGTTTGCCAGCACCAGCCGACTTCAGGATTACGTCGAACGAGGTCTTCTCCTCAGGAGCGTCAGCAGCGCCAGCGCCAGCACCACCAGCTACCATTACGGGAGCAGCAGCAGCAGGCTCGATGCCATACTCGTCTTTCAGGATAGTAGCGAGTTCGTTTACTTCTTTTACCGTCAGGCTAACGAGCTGCTCGGCGAATGCTTTCAAATCTGCCATTTCTGTAGATTGTTAAAAAAGGGGTTGTTGAACTTTTGGAAACTATAGTGAAAAAGATGAGCAGCGGTTAGCCTGCAACCTCTTCTTTTTCGGAAAGCGTTTTGATGAGGCCAGCCAGGATGTTGCCGCCGCTCGACAGAGCAGAGATAACGTTTTTGGCGGGCGACTGGAGCAGACCGATAACTTCACCGATGAGCTCGTTTTTGCCTTTCAGCGTGCTGAGGCTGCTCAGCTGATTAGCGCCGATGTAGATGCTGGCATCAACATAAGCACCTTTCAGAGCAGGCTTCGGCTCTACGTTCTTGCCGTAGTTCTGTGCTTTGTAGAAGTCCTGCAGCAGTTTGGCAGGAGCATTGCCCGACTCTTTCGAGAACAGGATGCCCGACTGGCCTTTCAGTGCAGCGTCCATCTCAGCAGTATCGGTACCTAGGGTATCGAGTGCTTTACGGATGAACGTGTTCTTGTACACTTTGAACTCCATGCCGCGGTTGAAGCACAGGCGACGGAATTCGTTGATTTTCGCCACCGACATTCCCGAAGCATCGGCAATGTAGAACGCGTTGTGCGATTGGAACTTCTCGCTCAACTCGTCGACGAGGGCTTGTTTGTCTTCCCGGATCATATCGTCGTGTTGATTAAAACTTAAGCGGAAGTTACCTGCGTGTCAACCGGAACGGCGGGCGACATAGTGCTCGAGAGCGTGATGCTCTTGATGTAGGTGCCTTTAGCTGAAGAAGGCTTCAAACGCTGAAGCGTCTGGATTACTTCGATGGCGTTTTCGGCGAGCTTCTGCTCGTCGAAAGACACTTTACCAACTGAGCAGTGAATGATGCCAGTCTTGTCAACTTTGAAGTCGATTTTACCAGCTTTCACTTCCTGAACAGCCTTTGCTACGTCAGTCGTAACCGTGCCAGACTTAGGGTTAGGCATCAGGCCACGAGGACCGAGTACGCGACCCAGACGACCAACTTTGGCCATTACCGACGGCATCGTGATGATAACGTCGATGTCAGTCCAGCCTTTCTCGATCTTGGCGATGTAGTCGTCCAGACCAACGTAGTCAGCACCAGCTGCAGTAGCTTCGGCTTCTTTGTCGGCGGTAACGAGGGCCAGAACGCGAACGGTTTTGCCGGTGCCGTGGGGCAGCGTGGCTACGCCACGTACCATCTGGTCGGCTTTGCGGGGGTCAACACCCAGGCGAACGTCGATATCTACTGAAGCGTCAAACTTGGTATAGGTGATATCCTTTACCACTTTGGCTGCTTCTACCAGATTCCGAACTTCGGTCAGGTCATGTTTAGCAAGGGCTTCCTTGCGCTTTTTGCTTACTTGTGCCATTTCTTCTCCGTTGTTAGATTAGTCAGCAAAAGGAGAAGCGCCCGACACAGTGATGCCCATGCTGCGAGCCGTACCGGCTACTTGCAGCATTGCCGACTCCACTTTGAAAGCATTCAGGTCTGGCATCTTCGTCTCAGCGATGGTGCGTACCTGGTCCCAAGTCACCGAGCCAACCTTGTTACGGTTAGGCTCTTTCGAACCGCTCTGGAGCTTGGCAGCCTCCATGAGGAGAACTGGCACCGGAGGAGTCTTCACAACGAAGTCGAACGACTTGTCGGTGTACATGGTGATGAGTACAGGACAAACTTGGCCGGCCTTATCCTGGGTCCGAGCATTGAACTGCTTGCAGAACTCCATGATGTTAAGGCCTTTGCTACCAAGTGCAGGTCCAACCGGTGGCGCAGGGTTTGCGGCACCTCCCTTTATCTGAAGCTTCAGATAACCTCTAATTTCCTTGGCCATTTGGTTTGAAAGGCTTCGGACCCTGCATCGTAACACGCAGCATCCTCAGTTTTTTGATTGCTCCTAGTGGAAGCACCGCCAATCCGGAGCGGATGACTGGCGACGTTGCTTGTGCAGAAGTTAGACTAGAGAGCTTAGAACTCAGAGTCAGACGATTCTCAGTTCTAAGCTCTCCATGTCTAGTTCAGCTTATGATTCTTTTTCAACCTGCGTGTAGCTCAACTCCATGGGAGTGCTACGGCCGAATATTTTTACAATTACGTTGAGCTTCTTACGCTCCTCGAAAACTTCGGAAACAGTACCCGACATACCAGCGAAACCGCCATCTACAATCTTCACCAGCTCGTTTACCACGAATGGAGTTTCGAGAGTTGCCGTCTGCTCTTCTGCCTCATCTACAATACCGAGGATACGGTTGACTTCTGAGATGTGCAGAGGAACTGGCTTCGTGTTCTGACTAGCTGCTTTCCCTTCCTTATCACTGAGGAAACCGATTACACCCGGTGTGCTCGTGATAATATGATCAACTTCTCCGTGCGTCAGATCAGCATGAATAATAATATAGCCAGGATAGAGATTTCTCTCACGCACACGTTTTTTGCCGTTGCGCATTTCGAAAACCTTCTCTACTGGAATCAGCACCTGGGGTACTAGATCAGAAAGGCCATGGCGACCAATCTCAGTTTCCAAGTAGGTTTTGGCTTTTTTCTCTTGTCCGCTAACTGAACGGACCACATACCATTTTAACTCGCCCATTGTCGTCGTGTGTTCTGCCGCTTACCGGAACGAAGTGTAAAACGCTTCCAGGCTCTTGCTGAACGCCACATCCATAATGCCAACTACTGCTGCAAAAAGAAGCGAGCCGAGCAGTACTAGGCCAGCACTCTTCTGTAGTTCTTCTATAGAAGGCCACGTTACCTTGTAACGCATCTCCTCAGAGGTTTCGCGGAAATAGTTTGTCAGCTTACTCATGATGCGGCACCGGTTAGGCTTGGTAGGTGCGGCTGCACTGGCAGCCTTGTTTCTTGCACGGGCGGAGAGATTCGAACTCCCATCAAAGGTTTTGGAGACCTCTATTCTACCCTTGAACTACGCCCGTGTATGCGTCCCTACCCTTCAAGGTGCTGGATTGGGACTGCAAATGTACTGAAGTGTTTAGACAAAACAAATCCGCCCCCGAAAAATATCGAGGGCGGATTATTTTATTCTAACAGAAACTAGTCGAGGATTTCAGTTACCTGACCAGCACCTACGGTACGGCCACCTTCGCGGATAGCGAAACGCAGACCTTTTTCCATAGCTACCGAGTTGATCAACTCAACCGAGATGGTTACGTTGTCACCAGGCATTACCATTTCCACGCCTTCGCCCAGCGAGATGATGCCGGTTACGTCGGTGGTGCGGAAATAGAACTGAGGACGGTAGTTGTTGAAGAATGGCGTGTGACGGCCACCTTCTTCTTTCGACAGCACGTACACCTCAGCCTTGAACTTCTGGTGAGGCTTAACCGAGCCGGGCTTGCAGATAACCATACCACGACGGATGGCTTCTTTTTCAATACCGCGGAGCAGCAGACCTACGTTGTCGCCAGCTTCACCACGGTCAAGGATTTTGCGGAACATCTCAACGCCAGTTACGGTCGACTTGAGGTTCTCAGCACCCATACCGAGGATTTCTACTTGCTCACCCGAGTTGATGATACCACGCTCGATACGGCCGGTAGCAACCGTACCACGACCCGTGATAGAGAACACGTCCTCTACTGGCATCAGGAAGGGCAGATCGGTCAGACGAGCAGGGATTGGAATGTAGCTGTCAACAGCAGCCATCAGCTCCTCGATCTTGGGAACCCAGTTGGCATCGCCGTTCAGACCACCCAGAGCAGAGCCCTGAATAACTGGAATGTTGTCGCCGTCGAAGTCGTAGAACGAGAGCAGTTCACGGATTTCCATTTCCACCAGCTCGAGCAGCTCGGGGTCATCCACCATGTCCACTTTGTTCATGAACACTACCAGCTGAGGTACACCTACCTGACGAGCGAGCAGGATGTGCTCACGGGTCTGGGGCATTGGGCCGTCGGTAGCAGCTACTACGAGGATAGCGCCGTCCATCTGAGCAGCACCCGTTACCATGTTCTTCACATAGTCAGCGTGACCAGGGCAGTCAACGTGAGCATAGTGACGGTTTTCGGTAGCGTATTCAACGTGAGCGGTGTTGATCGTGATACCACGCTCTTTTTCTTCAGGAGCGTTGTCGATCGACGAGAAGTCACGCTTAGCGGCCAGACCTTTGTTCGCCAGAACCGTGGTGATTGCAGCGGTCAGGGTGGTTTTGCCGTGGTCGACGTGCCCGATCGTACCGATGTTCACGTGCGGCTTGGAACGATCAAAATTTTCTTTGGCCATTGTAACAGAGATTAAGAGACTTTGAAGTAAAGAGGGGGAAAAAGCGATTTGGCTATACTGCAAGAAAGCGAAACGCAGCTCCGTTTAGTGAGGACTGCACGTCGCTTTACTTGTCTGACAGATCCAGCAGAATAGACCAGCTATTCCGTTGGTGCTCGTAATTCTGAGCCATTTATGGGATTTGAACCCATGACCTCTTCCTTACCAAGGAAGTGCTCTACCACTGAGCTAAAACGGCTTATTCTATTTTTTCGGCAAAGATATGCTAGTGAAAGAACATTTGCCACATGTGGCTGATCTAGCTAGATCACCTATGCACTGAGCGGGAGACGAGGTTCGAACCCGCGACCTGCAGCTTGGAAGGCTGCCGCTCTACCAACTGAGCTACTCCCGCGTACTTAGCTTATGAAAGAAGAGCACGAATCAAGTTCATTCCTCATCGATACATCAGCTCATAAATGTGGGGGCGAAAGGACTCGAACCTTTGAACCCGAAGGAGGTGAGTTACAGTCACCCGCAATTGCCGCTATGCGACGCCCCCGCTTAAGTAATCCTCCGCCTTCTGCGAAAAACTTATCCTTTCATTTCCGTATGCCGAGGCCGTTGCGGTTGTGATTGGAGCTGCAAAATTAAGGGCTTTCTGATGCAAGTCAAGACTTAATTGAAAAAACGTTTTGACTTTTTTTCTTAATCCTTCCTTACTTCTTCCAACCTGCTTCACAACCCTCTGATACTCTATAACAAGCAAACTGCAACAGCTTCAGCCGAAGACGAAAAAAATTTCCACTTATTGAATGAGGCTGTAGATCGACTTTAGACGTTCGTCCTTTTCCTTGGCGCGGATGTCCTGAAGCGTGGGTTTGAGAACCGGCATACTAGTTACTAATTCATTCAATCCTTTATACGCCCCTAAGCGCACGTAATACATGGGGTGAGTACGGGCGAGCGTTTCTAGCCGTTGAATTCCTTTTTCGCGCTCAATCGGGGGCATGCGTTGCATAAGCGTCCCGAAGTTCTCTAGCAAGGTATACAGTACTTCCCCTGGGGCATCTTTGCTTCTGGCAAGGAACCACTGATAATGATCTGCTGTGCCGTTGAGAGCATAGTAGTTAGACAAAGCAGTAATTAACGCCGGGTTCTTGGTATTCTGTAGGGCATTGATTGGTTCGCGAGTAGCCACAGTGGGAGCTTTGGCTAGCGCATCGACGGCGGCGCCTACCACTAGATAGGAGCTATCGCGCAGGGCAACCGAGTACACCTCGCTGAAGTCTTCGTTGGGGAAGGAGCCTAGTGTAGTAATAGCCGCCGCCCGTACTACTCCCTTCTTTTCATTAAGTGCTGCGCGTTGAATTTCCTTTCTAACGGCGCTGCCTTCGGCTCCTTTGTATCGACGCAGTCCTTCGAGAGCCGTTTGTCTAACTGCCCAAAAGCTATCATTTACAGCATTACGGAAAAGTGAACTGACGTTAAGATCAGCTGTCTTATTTCGTAGGCCATCAAGTGCCTCGAATTTCTGTAGGTAGCTTCGGGCGTGATTGTATTGGTAGATCAACTCATCCTGAGTCCGCTCCTCATCGAGTTGAGCTAGTAAAACACCTTCGTTATCGAACTTAACCAGACTAGGCCTTTGGCTTGCTGGTAGCTTGAACGTCTGATCTGCTTTAGTAATAACAACACGGTGATCAGTGGGCTGGTTATTGCTCCAAGTAGTGACCGTGACTGGTAAACGATACACTGGCTGAAATAGAGTATCCTGCACCTGGCGCACACGTAAAGCCACCTGCCCATTATCATAGCTGTGGGTAATACGCAACTCCGGATGGCCACGCTGCATAAACCACTGGTCAAAGAACCACATTAGGTCCTCCCCTGTCACGTCTTCAAAAGCCATTCTCAACTTGGCTATTTCGGAAGCAGAGTACTTGTTCTGGGTTAAATACCGGTTTAGAGCAGTAAAAAACGCCTCATCGCCAACGTAACTGCGCAACATATGCAGTACCCGGCCACCTTTGTCGTATGAATGCCGGTCGAACATGTCTTCCCGGTTTGCATACCGGTACCGAATTAGGGGCTCTCGTTTGGTCTGGGCCTCCTGCAAATAATTATTGAGCTTAGTTTGCTGCACTAGGCCAGCAGCATCAGCACCATACTTGTGCTCTGCCCATAAGTATTCTGAGTAATCAGCAAAAGATTCATTCAGTGGCAGGTTAGCCCATGACTCAGTGGTTACATAGTCGCCGAACCACTGGTGGAACAACTCGTGAGTAATTACGGCCTCCGTTTCATAGCTAACATCGGGTAACTCGCGATTCGTAAACTGCACAAGCTGCTGTTGAATAGTCGTGGCAGTAGTATTCTCCATAGCACCGGATACGAAATCGTGCACTGCTACTTGTGAATACTTTTCCCATGGAAAATCAACACCAAGTTTCTTAGAGTAGAACTCCATCATCTCCGGAGTATTACCAAATACTTGCTTAGCGGTGTGCTGATACGCTGGATCAACGTAGTAATTGACAGCTTTACCACGCCATGTATCGGAGATTACTGCAAAGTCTCCAACAGCGAGCATAGTTAAGTAAGGAGCCGCTGGTAAAGTCTGCTTCCAAACATCGGTGCGGGTGCCATCAGGGTTGCGCTGTGAGGAAGTGAGCAAGCCGTTGAGAGAGTTTTTAATCCGCTCTCAACGGTGATACTGATTTCCTGCGTCATCCGCTGGTTCGGCTTGTCAATCGTCGGAAACCAGCAGGAGCTTGATTCTGATTCTCCTTGCGTCCAAATCTGACGGGGCTTGGTTTTATCCATGCCAAGAGGATTGATGAAATACAACCCCTTATCATCCGTAATAGCCTCGCTGCCGCCGGTAGAGGGCAGTTCATTGGGTTTGGCTATATACTGGATACGTACCTGATACGGCTCAGTACGGGTATAGGAACGATCTAGAGAGACGGTGAGCTTCTTCTTATCGTAAGTAAACTTTAGATCTTTCCCTTTTTTAGTGCTGCTATTCACTAGCTCGACGCTTTTGACGTCAAAACCCTTCGCATCCAGAACAAGCTGATTTTGCGCGTAGAAGTGCGGCCGAACTGTTAGAGTTGCTGTACCTAATAGCCACTGCTTGGCCCAGTCGAAACGGACATCCAGCTTGGTATCTAGTAGATCGTGAACAATAGTGGCTGCCGGCTGAACAGGACTTGTGGGTGGCAACCAGTTGGGCACCGGCAACTGGGCAGGCGCAGCGGTAGCTGCTGCTGCGGGAGCAGCTACTTTCTTACGCGCAGCTGTTTTATTAGTGGCTGATTTAGACGTAGTAGTAGTCTGGGCCGGGGCCACTATATAACAGGTCAGAATCAGGCTAAGAGCACCGAGGACCGGATATTTCATGAAGAAACGCAATAGGGGAATGAAAGGTCAAGTTCCGAATTTATTTCAGATTTGACCTATCTTTAAGCCCTTTTCCGCTCTACCCCATACTCTCCCACATGCTACAGGTACGCACCGGTCCCGACCAAGTCTGGGACATCGATTACCGCTCCGGCGGCCCCATCACTGTAAACGGCCAGGCATTTGAATGGGATTTAGCCTCCTTAGGGAACGGGCAATACCATATCTTATATGGAGGTCAGTCTTTCGCAGCTGAGCTTATCTCGGTAGACTACTCTGCTAAGGCCTTTGTTCTGAAGCTCAATGGGCAGCGCTTAGAGATGCAGGCCAAAGACCGGTTTGACTTATTGTTGGACAAGCTGGGCATGAGCAACACCACAGCCAGCAAAGTCAATGAGTTGAAGGCTCCCATGCCCGGCCTTATTGTAGACATCCGAGTAGAGCCGGGCCAAGTAGTTCAGAAAGGCGACCCTTTGCTGGTACTGGAAGCCATGAAAATGGAGAATATTCTAAAAGCACCTGGTGAGGGCACTATCTCGGCCATCAAAGTAACCTTGCGAGACAACGTTACGAAAGGACAAGTACTAGTGCTCTTTAGCTAGGCCACCCTTTCGTAAAAAACCGGATCTGGTACCTTTGCTCTTGCAATAGATACTGGCCTACGGCTAGCTTATACACCGCATTTCACGCCTAACCCCATTTGTTTTGAAGTATAAACGGATTCTGCTAAAGCTGAGCGGCGAAGCGCTCATGGGTCAGCAACAGTACGGTATTGATGCCGATCGACTGATGCAGTACGCGGAGGAAATCAAGACGGCGGCGGCCACGGGCACCGAAATAGCCGTGGTTATTGGTGGTGGCAACATCTTCAGAGGCGTACAGGCAGAGGCATTTGGCTTAGACCGCGTGCAAGGCGATTACATGGGTATGCTGGCTACAGTCATCAACTCCATGGCTTTACAGAGTGCGCTGGAAAAGCTCAACGTGAACACCCGTTTACTTTCGGGAGTAACCATTCAGCGAGTTTGCGAGCCATATATCCGCCGCCGGGCCTTACGTCACTTAGAAAAGGGCCGCGTGGTTATTTTCGGAGCCGGCATTGGCTCGCCTTATTTTACTACCGATTCGGCGGCTTCCTTGCGAGCCATCGAGATTGAGGCAGATGTGGTGCTGAAAGGCACACGCGTAGATGGCATTTACACGGCGGACCCAGAGAAGGATGCAACGGCGGTGCGCTACCCAGACATTACGTTTGATGAGGTTATGGCAAAAAACCTCAACGTGATGGACATGACGGCCTTCACACTTTGCAAGGAGAATAACCTGCCGATTATTGTGTTCGACATGAACAAAGAAGGCAATTTGCAGCGTCTGATTGAGGGGGAGAAAGTAGGTACACTAGTGAGCATGAATGGCTCAGAAGCGCAACCGTCTTCTACACCCGGCACCCTGCAACCTGCTATATAAGCACAAGTCAATCAGTATGATGAAGTGAAAGTTGAGGTAAAGCGATAACCGTGGCCTAGACTTTCATTTCTCACTTTTCATTCCTTCACATATGGACGAAGAAATTAAGTTTTACCTCGACGAGGCTGAGGAATCAATGGGCAAAGCCTTGCAGCACACTGGCGTAGAACTAACGCGCATACGGGCGGGCAAGGCCTCGCCGGCTATGCTCGACTCGCTGCGGGTAGACTATTATGGCACCCCTACTCCCGTAGCACAGGTAGCCAACGTATCGGCACCAGATGCTCGTACGCTGTTTATTAAGCCCTGGGAGAAGAACATGATCAGCGAAATAGCCAAGGCTATTAAGAACAGCGACCTAGGCCTCAACCCACAGTCAGACGCAGAGGGAGTACGCCTGAATATTCCTGCCATGACAGAGGAACGTCGTCGGGAGCTAGTAAAACAGGCTAAGTCAGAGTCTGAAAGCGGCAAGGTGCGCATTCGCGGTATCCGGAAAGATGTGAATGACTCGTTGCGGAAGCTTCTGAAAGAAGGAGCATCAGAAGATGCTATTAAGGATGCCGAAGCCAAAGTGCAGAAAGCTACTGATGCTTACATCACTAAAGTAGATGATCTGCTAAGCAAGAAGGAAAGCGAGATCATGACTATCTGATTTGAGCTAACTTCAGTTCATAACAAAGCCCCGCACATTCTGAATGAGCGGGGCTTTTAGTTTAACTTCTACTATGTCTCTACTAGCCTAGCGCCAGAATCCACCTTGTTCAATCCGGGCCTCCACAGCATCAGGAACCAAATACCGGATAGACTTGTGCTCTCGCACGCAGTCCCGGATAAAGGTAGCCGAGATATCCAGCAGTGGAGCATCTACCACTTTTACTCCCGGATGCGCATTTACTGCAGTAACATCCACTCCTGGCCTAGGATAGACATATACCTCGTGCTCACTAAGGATACGCTCCGCCTCTTTCCATCGTGGCAGACCAGGTAAATTATCCTCACCCATCAGGAGCGCAAAATGATACAATGGGTAACGCCGGTGCAACTCATCGAGTGTGTCGATGGTATAGCTAGGCTTGGGCATCTCAAATTCAATGTTGAGAGCCTCCAATCGGGGGTTTCCTGCAATAGCCAATTGCACCAGTTCATAGCGGTGGGCCTCAGGAAGCAGCTCCTGGCCTACCTTGAATGGGCTCTGCGGCGACACAACTAACCACACCGCATCTAAGTCGGTGTGGGTAGCCATGTAGTTGGCTAAGATCAGGTGTCCAGTATGGATGGGATTGAAAGAGCCGAAGAGCAGCCCAACTTTCTTTTCCGAAGTGGGACTGTTCACAATATCTCTGACTCAGCCATTATGAACTTACGGATAAGCTGCTCTGCCTCATCAATAGCTCGATCCAAATCATCGTTTACAATAGTTACATCGAAACGATCTTCAAACGTTAGTTCAAAGTTGGCCTTGTAGAGACGAGAAGAAATGCTAGCAGCAGAATCGGTAGCGCGGTTGCGCAGACGCTGCTCCAGTATCTCTAATGATGGAGGTTTTACGAACACGGCCAAGGCACGGTCTTTGTAAAACTCCTTAATACTTAAACCGCCCTTAACATCTACGTCCAGCACGGCGTGGTGGCCTCCTTCCCAGATACGCTCAATTTCAGATTTGAGCGTTCCGTAGAAGGCACCTTCATACACTTCCTCCCATTCCACGAATTCATCGTGCCGGATTTTCTCCTGAAACTCCTGAACGGAGATGAAGTAATAGTCTTTACCGTTGGCTTCTGTCCGGCCGCGCTTGTCACGCGTACAAGCTGATATTGAGAAGCTTAGCTCTGGAATTCTTTCCAGTAGCCGATGAACAATAGTGGTCTTGCCGGCTCCGGAGGGAGCCGAAAAGGCGATGATTTTACCCTGCATGGGGTAAAATTAGGCCATTTCTGCCTGAACGCGCGCAAGAATTGCGTTAGGTAGCGAAGAAGGAGCGCCTTTGCGGCCTACATGCTGCGACAAGAAATCGATAAAAACACGCTGCTTATCGATGCTATCGAAACAAGGGGAACAATCTTCGGCATGATTTACGAAGTAATCTTCGTCCTCCGCCGTGGGCTCCTGGCCTACGATAATTTGGTCGAGTATTGTATTCACGCGTTCACAGTCGGGGGCATTGGACGTGGCCCCGCTCTGGTTGGTTTTTGTAGAAGTAGTTTCCATAGCTGTTTCCTGGCAGGAGTTTATTCGGTGTCTTCTAAATCGGTTTCTTCGCCGTCTTCGGAGCCGTAGCCCATCGACTTAGCGTATCTTTCAAGCTTGTCCTTCAGGAAATTACGCGCCCGGTGTAGGCGGGAGCGCACCGTCCCAATGGGAATATCAAGTACTTTGGCCATTTCCTCGTACGTGAACCCTTCTAGATCACAGAGGATAATGACAGTACGAAAATCCACGGGTAGCGAGTTGAGTGCGCTGGCCACTTCGTCGCCGATGAGGTCGCGCACGGCTTGCTGCCGCATGTCAGAAGAAGTGCTGCCGGCGTCGCCTTCGGCTTCCACGTCTTCTGAGTTGTAGTACCCTTCGATTTCGCTGTAGTCAACCTTAGCAGGCTGCTTACTTTTTTTGCGAAAATCGTTGATGAACGAATTTTTCAGGATGCGAAACAGCCACGCTTTGGCGTTTGTTCCTTGCTCGAAGTACTCAAAGAAGCGATATGCTTTCAGATAAGTTTCCTGTACGAGGTCATTTGCGTCATCTTCGTCGAGCGTAAGTCGAAATGCGAAGTTGTATAGCGAATCGAGCACAGGCATGAGTTCGGCCTGAAAACGCCGGTCTTTTTCCTCTTTGCTCAGTTTGGGAACCCGTTCGGGAGAGTCGCTCATAAACGCTGAAATTGCGGCTGAATATTGAAAAAATACTGCCGATAGACAAATGATGTTACGGATTATACCGTAGGAAGGGCGGAAGGTTTTAGCGTTTCAGCTTCTTGACTAACACGGCGTTCGGTGGCCACCACGATAAACCCGTAGAGAAACACGAACAAATTGAAGCCAATCTGTAATTCAAGCAGCGAATCTACCAGCATAGCGGTAGCTTCCATCAACAGGAAGTGATACACGTACGGATTGCGCCGCAGGCTAGGTTGCATAAATGGCCCAAATAGCACCAGCAGCCACAAACATAGGCCTACTATTCCACCACCTAGTAGTTGATGGAGGTACTGATTATGAACCATTACGCGGTTTTCAGGCCGAAGGCCAAAATCCTTCCAACTGTACTGATCCATCATTGCTACATACGCATCAGCGGACCCTACTCCAAGCCACGGTTGGGCTTCTGAAATGGTAAGGGCAGTTTGCCAAGCAGCTATCCGGCGAGAGAGGGAGTACTCGTTGATATCATGTCCGAGTTGAATTTGTTGGACATCCCAGATGGTAGCATCCATTCGTTGATGTACAGAACCTAAGGTGTGATAGGCTATCCAAGGAGCTGCTACAAGCAAGAGTAGTACCCCTAGGCCTAGCAGCAAACGCCGCCGCATTATAAGATGCAGGGCATCGAGCACCGCCATTACGTAAAACACCAGCAACCCTGTGCGGTAGGCCAGTAGGTGCAGGGTCAAAACGCACAAGCTTGCGGCCAACAGGAGCCCCAGACGTAAGGCCGGAGCGACAAGGGCATTCCGGCGCAACAAGAGGGCAAAGAAGGCCGCTAATGCTAGCATTAGGCCGAAATGAATATGAAAAATGCCCGTTACGGATGACAAGCTTTGCCCTAATCCGAAGGCTTTATTTGCTGCTGCCGGATCTAGGAAGTATTGGCCTAGAGTGGCTAACCCTATAAGCACAGTACCGCCAACATACAGAAGGCCTATTCCAAATCGTTGCCGTTGGGAAAGTGGTACGGCTACGCCGAAAGCCAGTGGTACGCCAAGCCAAGGCAGTAAGCGAAATGTTTCGTGGCGCCATACGCCCCATTGTTCAGTGTAGAAACCACTTAATAGTAATAGATAATACAGCGCCGCAGGTGCCCAGACAGTGCGTAGCCGTAACCACTGGCCTAGCGCCCGCCCTAGCGCTGGGTTAGCAAGAGCAGCTATCACGCCCGTTACCGGGCTAAGCGCTACCAACGCCCGAGATGCAAGGAGGCCTGCGACGCCCGCGGCACACGCTAGCAGCAGCAGATGCTGTGATAACAGCCCAGAATGCCACCAGGAGTACCACCATGGTTCGCGTGAAGAGGCGTTTGTAGTCTGGGCGCCCATTCAGCTAACAACAGTAGATGCAACCGGCGCCATTGGTAAGGCCTGCCACGTCTGGATACGAGCTACTACCTGTATTGGCTCTAGCGCCTTGATACAAGTACACATAGCCGGCTGCTTGCGGCAATCCTGGCAGTTAGGCTTATCAAATACTAAATACTCAGCGTGAGGCCCTAGGGGAGCCCAGCGGCCGGGGTGCATGGGGCGAATAGGTGGATACAGGCCTAGCGCCTGCCGGCCTAGCGCGGCGGCCAAATGCAGAGGACCGGTACTACCCGCTACAAGACCATCAGTGGCACCAATAAACGCGATAAGCTGGGGTAATCTGAGTTGCCCGGTCAAGTCAGCGGCTAGGAAGTGTTGGTGTTGCTGAAGCCAGTCACGCAGTTCCTCCCCTTCGGCGGCGGTACCTGTTACGAACACGCGGTGCCCTGCTTTATGCAGCAACCGGGCTAGGGTACCGAAATGTGGCAGCCCCCACTCACGGGCACTACCTCGACTGCGTGGGTGAAGTACCACGTTTAATTGCTTGGGTTGCCGAGCAGCCAGCAATTTTTGGAGATGCTCCGGTAGAGCCACTGTAGCCTGTAAGCAAACCAAAGCAGCTGTTTCTGGCAGCGGCAACACGGTTGCCTGGCCAAGTGGCTCCAGCAATTGCAGGTTAAGCTGAGCTTCGTGCAGCGGTGAATGGCGACGACTCAAGGCAACTAGACGGTTGCACGTTAGCCAGTGAAATAGGCGGTTGCGTGTGCCAATGCGCACTGGTATTGCAGCCTTGCGAGCCAACCTAGCAAGTAGCTTGTTGGGGAAGATGTGCAACATAGCGTAGGCCTGTTGGCTACGCAACAGCGCCACCTGCGACGCCACTGGTAATACTAACAGCTCATCATAATTCAGAAAATCATCTACCCACGGGCAAGCCTCGGCTACTGCTTGTGTGTATGTGCGCCCAAGCAAGACCACCCGACAGCCCGGATAGAGCTGCTTAAGGCGCCCAGCTACTGGTAGGGTAAGCACGACGTCGCCAATAGCATCGGTGCGGCTGATGAGAAATGTCTTCATGCGGCAGCTTTGGTTTTAAGCTTGGCGAATTTTAGAAATACGCCCCAGGCCGAGATAGTAGCAATACTCAGCCCTGCAAAGCCATCAAGAAAGCCGAGCCGAAAGAAGTAGCCGTGCACAAATTTCCACCAAGGCTTCAGTAGTAAATGGAAAAGCGAAACCCGACGCTTACCCCGCAGCCATAGCTCGTCGGCTGCTATGCTAGTGAAGCGGTTAAGCTGCTGTACGTGCTGCTCAACGGAATCGTAAGAGTAGTGCAAGGCATCGCCAGTGAGTACTCCTACGGACTGGCCTGGCGCTACCTCGTAGCGCTCATGTAGAAGCAGGCCCTCCCACTGGCCTAGCCGGCGGTCATAAAGGCGGAGCTTGCGGTCGGGATACCAGCCCCCGTGGCGCACCCAAGAGCCGCAGTAATTAGTAAGGCGGGCCAGAGTGTAGCCGGCACCTTGCCAATTTTGCTTGGCAGCGAGAATACTTTGGCGGAGCTCTGCTGTGAGAACTTCATCAGCATCAAGCTGTAGGACATGGTTGTGCGTGGCCTGCGCGGTGGCATAATTCTTCTGCTGTACATAGCCCTCAAAAGCGTGTTGAACCACCCGTGCGCCTAACTGCTGACTGATGGACACGGTATCGTCGGTAGAAAAAGAATCCACTACCACTACTTCGTCGGCTACACCACGCGCAGCCTCTAGGCAGCGGGCAATGTTGCGTTCTTCATTGTAGGTGATGATGACGACGGATAACGAAACAGCGGGCATACAGGGGCAAATATCCGCAATTTGGCTGCTAATCGGCTTCGGGATTTACAGGCATACCTCCACTACCGTTCATAGAAGGTTACATTTTGCCTGCAACTAGCATGAACAGAAGATGTAGGCCACTTCAAATCAAACGGATATGGGTTTCTCTCGCGCTTCTGCTTTTCTCGGTTTAGCCTTACTAGGCCTGCTTAGCTGCGAGAGCCCAAGTGCTACATTCAATGCCTTCCCGATCCAGCAGCCTCAAAATCTGGAAAAGAAGCTCGGCTCGCGAGTCTGCCTTATCTCAGCACAGGACACGTTGAATTTGCAAGTTCAGTATGATCCCGTATCAAAGCGCAACACCTTCACTCAATCAGGTACCCAAGACACTTTACTGAGTGCCTGGGCGCTGCATCATAAGCAGCTGTATTATTTAGTAGAGCCCCACACGAATACTACGTACTGGGTTCATGCCGTACGCATCCGCAGTAACGAGGTGCAGGGCTTGGCTACCGGCTGGCAGCAAATGATGGATTTGTCGAAAGTGGTGAAGCGGGGCACCTTCCCGGAGCTAGTCCAGTACCAAAGCTCCACTAATGATTCCATTCAACTGCGGTTTAATGTGCGGCAACTCCGCGAGTTCTATTCCGCTGAGATTGATAGCTTTCCAGTGTACCGGTTCGCTTCTACTGTGGCCGGCGGCTCCTTACCTCCTACTCTGGCGGCTCCGGCACTTTATCCGAACCCTGCTCAGCAGTATGCTACATTAAGCTTCGCCGCGGCAGGTAAGCGAACAGTACAACTGTTTACGACTAGCGGCCAGTGCCTGTACCGTACCGAAACAGATGCTGCTACACTTACCCTGCCCGTAGCGCAGTTACCGGCAGGCCAGTATACAGTTAGAGCCAGTGGCCTAGCAGACCAGAAACCTACCAATCTGCAATTGCTCATCAGTCGGTAAACAACTCAACAGACACCAATTAATTAACCCCAACGTGCTTCGTATGGATGAGCAGCTAAGGAAGAGTTCAATAATATATTCTGGCTAATCGTACGTGAGTTAGCTTAAGAGCGCTTAAGCTGGTTTTGCAATTCCCAAGGATGAAATAGCTTCCGCGCTTCTTTTTGCATCTAGCTCATTTGGCAACTCATGCACGAAAGGCGGCGCGATAACTGAACAAATTACCGTTTGGGCAAAGGGCTCCGTGAACCGTTGTTCTACTTTGAAACCAGCAGTTATCAACAAAGACTCTA
The DNA here is from genome assembly GCF_004745865.1 of Hymenobacter wooponensis. Lineage (GTDB taxonomy): Bacteria > Bacteroidota > Bacteroidia > Cytophagales > Hymenobacteraceae > Hymenobacter > Hymenobacter wooponensis. The sequence goes on from NZ_SRKZ01000002.1 coordinate 298,321, forward strand.
GGCAACTGGGAGTCAATCCCCAAAACCAGTTTCCGTATCCTTCCTCTGGCTCAAAACCATTCGTAATACCCACCTGATTTAAGAGCCCTAAGCTAGATAGGTTCCAAAGCTTACGTTGTTCCGCAGAGAGCATAGGAAAGTAGACGGCCGCGTTGGGCAGGCCCTTTACTTCAGGAATGGTAGAGGTTCGCAGAATGAGCGTTTTGCTACAGACCTTCCGTAAAGCTACCAGCAAGTCAAAAGGGCTAGGATGATGATACAGAACGCCAGCGCAAAAGACGACCTCAATGCTACCTACTTCCGTGAGTGTTGCCTGAGTACCAATATCGCCCAACACAAACTCTACTGAAGAGTTTCGCTCCCGCTTCTTGGCTTCAAACTCAGGGGTAGGGCCAAACACGTCTACTCCTTTTACAGCCGTGGCCCCTGCTTCCTCCGCGAGGAAAGCATACTCTCCATTAACGCCCCACATACAGCCAATATCAGCGAAGGTGTGCCCTTTCGCATACTGGCGTATGAGCGTAGGTATCTCTGAGTAGTTCCCTACTTTTTTACCACGCCAGACATTCCAATACCGCCAAAACAGATTGAATCTTGGGCGCTTCAGCAATCTGACTTTCCAGACGTAGCTTATCATAGATGCATTCTTGTATAAATTCCAAAAGATTGTTCTTGATAGAGAGGGAAGTCATCCATGAACAAGCAAAAGCAAGCCCCAGATTACTTTTCACCTCATCCAAATATGTACTCCTAGCAGTAAATACTTCTACTAGTGACCATGTCGATAAAGCCTGCTTAAATAGGGAAAACGCAGGTTTAATAGCAAACTTTATATATAAAATATAAATATATTCACTACACCTACTAAGTATAATGCCCAAGCTCTCAATTTGGCTTTAGGATGATGTGCATAGTTAAAGCCTACTCAACTTTATAGATAATGTCTTACTTGAGCAAAAGAGAGGAACGCGTGGTGCTATGCCATCGCGCGTTTTCTTCTTCCTAGCTGCGTAACAACTAACAAAAAGCCCCGCTCTGCAGTAGAGCGGGGCTTTTTGTTACAAACTTTAAACTGGATGGCCTAGTAGCGGTACAGGTCCGACTTGAAAGGGCCCTCAACGGGCACGTTGATATAATCTGCTTGCTTAGGCTTCAGCTCGTCCAGCTCCACGCCAATTTTGGCGAGGTGCAGACGGGCCACCTTTTCGTCGAGGTGCTTGGGCAGAGTGTAGACTTTGTTCTCGTACTTGTCAGCATTCTGCCACAGCTCAAGCTGAGCCAGCGTCTGGTTAGTAAACGAGTTCGACATCACAAACGAGGGGTGGCCGGTAGCGCAGCCCAGGTTTACCAATCGACCTTCGGCGAGGATGATTACCTCTTTGCCATCGATATTGTAGATGTCAACCTGCGGCTTCACTGTGTCTTTAGTGTGGCCGTAGTTCTTATTCAGCCAAGCCATATCAATTTCATCGTCGAAGTGACCGATGTTGCAGACGATAGCCTTGTCCTTCAGCGCACGGAAGGCTTCCTCCGTGATGATGTCGCAGTTACCAGTAGCAGTTACCACGATATCGGCTTCCTTGATGGCATTAGCCATTTTCTTCACGGCGTAGCCATCCATAGCGGCCTGCAGTGCACAGATTGGGTCAATTTCCGTCACGATAACGCGGGCACCGGCACCACGCAACGAAGCGGCAGTACCTTTTCCTACGTCACCGTAGCCAGCTACAACGGCAATTTTGCCAGCCATCATCACGTCGGTTGCCCGGCGGATAGCGTCAACGGCCGACTCTTTGCAGCCATACTTGTTGTCGAACTTCGATTTGGTTACCGAGTCGTTCACGTTGAAGGCCGGCATGGGCAGGGTGCCGTTCTTCACGCGGTCTAGAAGGCGCAGAACCCCCGTGGTGGTTTCCTCCGACAATCCTTTGATGCCAGCAGCCAACTCAGGGAACTGGTTCAGCACCATATTGGTCAGGTCGCCACCGTCGTCGAGGATCATGTTCAGGGGCTCGCGCTTCTCCCCAAAGAACAGGGTCTGCTCGATGCACCAGTTGAATTCCTCCTCATTCATGCCTTTCCAAGCATATACCGGAATGCCGGCAGCCGCAATAGCAGCAGCAGCGTGATCCTGAGTCGAGAAGATATTGCATGAAGACCACGTAACGTCGGCACCCAGTGCAATCAGCGTTTCGATGAGCACAGCCGTTTGAATGGTCATGTGCAGGCAGCCAGCAATACGCGCGCCTTTCAGCGGCTGCGAGCTACCGAACTCCTCACGCAGGGACATCAGGCCGGGCATTTCAGCCTCTGCCAAACGAATTTCCTTGCGGCCCCACTCAGCGAGGCTCATGTCTTTTACTTTATACGGAACGTAGGCCGTGGTCTTGGTCTCAACCATAATGCAGAGAATATTTTCGAATCAACTACAAAGGTAGCTGATTTGTTAACCTTTTCCTTCTGCCATTGAAATACAAGCACTTAAACGCAAACAGCCCGCTCTACTAGAGAACGGGCTGTCTAATCACCTGAGGTTAGGCAACTTAGTTATTAGTAATAACAATGGCCTTTGTGCGTAGGTCAGTAGCTACGCTGGCACTCTTGATACCACGCACAAGCACAGTATAAATCTTGCCGGCTTCGTACGCTTTGGTGCCTGTACCAGAGCCAGAGCCGTCGCCAACGGTAACTTCCGTTGAAGCCGTTGCACCACTGCCCGTAGAGATAACCAAGTTGTACGTACTAGGTGTGATTTCTACAAAAGACGATGCCGTACCGAAGGCGACATTGGGAATGATATCCACAGTGCCAGTCAGGGCAGCTGGCTGAGCCAAGCTTACTGTATTTGGTGAGCCGAGGCCTAGGTGTACCAACCGAATCTTTGCTTTTCCGGCGGAAGGAGCCGTTAAATCGTCAGGAACTACTATTGCATCGGCAGAGCCGAGCGCAGTAGAAGGCGAGTACGCGAAAACAGAGTAGCTCTTATCTTTCTCGATTGTGGCCTGCTTGGTTGCTACCGTTTGGTTAGAGCTGGCATCGTTGATCTTCAATGATGGAGTACCGGTGTTTACAGTCACGTAGTTGCTAAGCTGCCCATAATCGAGTTGGCCCAGCTCTGTATCATTTGCTAGCACTTTTACTCGCGCATTAGCAGAGGGGGCAGCATGAATCAGCAGCACTTTACCTTGCTCGGGAGTCGGATCAGATTTATCGTCGGAGCAAGAGCTGAAAGCCAGCGCAGCCGGCAGGGCCGCGAGTAAAGCAGAGCGGCTGAGCAGGGAGGTCAGGGTTTTCATAGGATGGGACAGTTTGGTGAAAGAAATGCTGATAAAGATGCCGACTGAACGTAGGCCTATTGGCTTTTGTTGAGTTGGCTTGCAAACTTTTCTTCGACGGATTGCACCTTTTTCTCGGTGAGAGACTTAGGTAGCTGTGGTTTAGCCAACTACATTTGCTGACACGCTCCGATCTATGATGATTCCAAATTTTAGCACCTTGCGCCGCGCACTACTCCTATTGCCTCTTGCTTTCATTACATTTTTCGCCCACGCTCAGCAGTCGCCGAACACACTGATCCGCCTTAGCCCGGAGGACCAGGGACGGGGACTAAATGGGGTGCAGAAGAATTTTTTCTTTGCTACAGGCCTAGGTACCCCAAAAGATGATGATTACAAGAGCGCGGGCTTCTTCGGTCAGAAGCTACGTCCGTACTTAGCTGGCAACCCAGAAGCATTGCAGGAGCTCAACAACTACCGCCGTCAGAAGTGGTTGTTTTTGGCTGAGCGCCTGACGTTTGTAGGTGCCGTAGGCCTCTATGGTCAACAAGTACTCTCTGACCCTGAGGTGCAGCAATACCACAATAACACCCAGAAAGTAGCCGTAGGAGTGGCCGCCGTCAGCCTGCTGTCGAACATTTTTATTTCACGCCACACCAATGAGCACTTCCAGCGGGCTGTTGATGCGCATAACGCTGGTTTGCCCGCCGCCCGTACTGGCGCCCTGCAGATGCTGCGCCCTAGCACCGTAGGCCTAACGGCTAGCCGCTGGGGCCAGCCGCAAGTAGCACTGAGTTGGAACCTGCGCTAGAATTACTGGCGTTACGTATTTAGAAGACTTTTTAGGAGGAATCCGACAACTAACTTCCAGCTTCTGGTGGTCAGTTGTCGGATTCCTCCTTACGTTTGATAAACCTTTCTGCCTTAGATGCTGACTAAGGCTAGTGTTTTTTCGTAGGAACCCTACATGGAATACCCGCTGCCGGCAGCGGCCCGGCAATATGTTGCTGAGCATCTGCACGACGACCCCGCTCAACTGGCGCTACAGGCCCGCCGATACCCAGGCCTCCCCGTCCCGGACCTCGTGCGCCAGATTCAGGCGCGCCAGAAAGCCCGGGCGAAGCTGCCCGCTTGGGCCGCAAATCCTGACCTGATCTTTCCGCCCACTCTTTCAGTGGAGCAAGCCTCTTCTGCCCGCACCGCAGCGTATAAGGCTAGCCTAATTCAGGGGCAACGTCTTGCTGACCTTACGGGTGGTTTTGGTGTAGATTCTGCCCATTTTGCAGCCACTGTATCGGAGGTGCACTATGTGGAGCGGAATGCGGCCCTGGTAGATGTGGTACGGTATAACCTGCAGCAGTTAGGCATCGATAATGTGGTCTGCCACAACGAGGATGCGGTGCATTTTCTGCGCAACACCACGGAGCATTTTGATTGGCTCTACCTTGACCCCGCTCGGCGCGATACCGCTGCCCGCAAGATTTTCCGTCTGCAGGATTGCGAGCCGGACGTGTTGCGCATCATGCCCCTGCTGCTGCAGAAGAGCCGGAGCGTGCTGCTCAAAACCTCACCTATGCTCGATATTGAGCAGGCTCTCCAGGAACTTCGCCACGTACGTCGGCTGTGGGTACTAGCCGTTGATAACGAGTGCAAGGAGGTATTGTATGAGCTAGGCCCCGAGCCTGCCGTAGACCCTGAACGTTTCACGGTTAACCTGCTGAGAAATGGTCAGCAGCAAGAATTCAGGCTAAACCGAGCCCGCGAAGGCCGTGCCATTGCTCGCTATGCCCTGCCGCAGCAGTACCTCTATGAGCCGAATGTAGCAGTGCTCAAAGCAGGCGGTTTCCGCAGCGTCGGGACGGCTTTTGAGATGCTGAAGCTCCATCAGCACAGCCACCTCTATACGTCTGATATCTTGCGCCCAGAGTTTCCGGGCCGAATTTTCCGGATTAAGGCGGCCGAAAAATATGATGCTACAGCCTTACGGGCTCACTTAGGCCCTGAGGCCCGTGCCCACGTTACCACCCGTAACTTCCCCGATACTGTAGCGGAGTTCCGCCATCGTACCGGCATCCGCGAAGGCGGCGACTTATATCTTTTTGCCACCACCAATCTAGAAGGCAAGCTGATGGTGCTTGTCTGCGAGAAACTGTAAAGAGGCCTAGGCCATCATATTTATCTACTGAAAAGCCCTTACTTCTGATGCAGAAGTAAGGGCTTTTCAGTAGATACAGCTGCTCAATTGGCAAAAGGGATAGTATTCACCCTTGGCTTAATTCGCTGTTAACTATCTATAGTGATTACCTAGGCCACTCTACCCAGGCACTGCATTACCGTGCGGGGCTTACCCACTTGCTTCCCTTAAGGCGGAAGCGCCACGGAAGCGACACGTCTTCGCCGGCATAATCAATACCTACTCTAGGAGAGGCTATTATATCTTCGAAAGCTACGGTTTCGCTTCTATCTTCCATCCAAATTAGATCGGCGGTAAGGTCGGTACCGTAGTGCGCAGTGGTGATGCCGAGGGCTTGGGTTAGTAAGCCTGGGCCAGCAGTAAGGTTGCGTTGCACGGTGCTTAGCCCGCGGCGAAGCAGCATCTCCGGAATTCCATCAGTAGGCTCTAGGCCTCTAATCAAGACCGCATCCGCTTTGCCCGCTTCATTAGTGATGATATTGAACAGGACATAGCGGCCGTAAATCAGGTAGGTGTAGGCCACTCCGCCGGGCTCGTACATGACTTTGGTACGGGCCGTATAGCGGCCCAGATGAGAGTGGCAGGCTTGGTCATTGATGTGGGCGTAGGCCTCGGTCTCAACAATGCGGCCGCCGGTCAGCACCCCATCAATCTGGGTAAACAGGTACTTCCCAATTAGCTCACGGGCAATTTCAACGGGATTGGAGCGGCGGTAAAACTCGAGGGGGATTTTCATAAAGGGCGTAAATGAACGGCACTGCACAACCTCTAGCGTCTCCGGCCGAAAAGCACTAAGGGCACACCATTGAATAAACTCCGGATACGGAGGAGCCGAAGCTTAGGCCACATTGCCTATCTTTGCGGCTGTAAAGGTGGCCGGACCCCAACTGCGGGGCGAGGCTTAAAAGGGAATCCGGTTTAAAGCCGGAGCTGTCCCCGCAACTGTACGCTTCTTTTACCAGGCGGTCATTCCCCCTGCCACTGTTTCGAGGAAAGCGGCTGCGCTCTGCAGGCGCCGGAGAAATGGGAAGGCGACCGACCCGAAGCAAGCCAGGAGACCTGCCTTTACATTTCCCAATGTTCAGCGCCTTCGGAGGAAGGGCGGAGAATGATTGCAGTGGCGGCGCTTCAGCGGCGCGGAATATTCATCTGTTTTCGGCCTCGGCCCAGGGAACCAGCGGTGCGGCACTTCGCCGGACGCAGGACGCTCAGGGTTTTGAACTGAATTTTTCGATTGCGAGAATTTAGTTCGGAAGATGCAAGTAGTTCACTATAGCCAGTTCTGGCGGCGAGCGGCCCCGGTAGCGGCGGCGGGTCTGTGCCTAGCAGCACTAGCCTTTCCAGCCGCGGCCCAGCAGCTGCTCCCCGATACGGTGCAGCAGCTGCCCTCAGTGCGGGTTACTGGCCTACGACTGGACCGCTTTGCGGTAGGCAGCCGCCGCCTGGTTTTAGATTCCCTTGCTCTTAACACCTACCAAACCGGTACGCTGGCCGATGTGCTAAGCGCCCGCACCACCCTGTACATCAAAAACTACGGGCCCGGCCAGCTTGCCTCCATTTCATTGCGAGGAACTACGGCCCGGCACACGGCTGTACTTTGGAACGGGTTTAACATCAACCTACCTTCCCTGGGTGAAGCTGATTTTGCCTTGTTGCCGGTTAGTGGGGCTACTCAAGTAGTTATTCAGCCCGGCCCGGCCAGCGCCACATACGGCAACGGAGCTGTGGGCGGCACCGTGCTACTGTCGGCGCCGGAGCGCTGGAATGCCGGCTGGCGCGGTTCAGCTCAGGCCGACTACGGTAGTTTTGGGCTGCGGGCGGGTAATTTAGAGGCTAGCTATAGCAATCAGAAGCTGGCCCTGCGCACTAGCCTGCTATACCGCCAAGCTGAAAATAATTTTGCCTATTACGAGCGAGCAGCAGCCGGCCGAGTACGGCGCGAGCAGGAAAACGCGGCACTTCGGCAAGCTAGCATCACGCAAGACCTAACGCTACGCCTGGGCCAGCGTAGTGAGCTAACGGCTGCCGTCTGGCTCACCGACGCCGACCGGCAGATTCAGCCGGGCATCGGCACCAACAACACCAATGCCCGCGAGCGGGACCAGAGTCGCCGCCTCACGGCAGGTTACCGTTATGTAGGCTCCCGCCACGAATGGGCAGCGCGGGTGGCGTGGTTCGAAGACGTTATCAACTACCGCGATGATGTAAGCGGCCTCAGCGAATCAACGGTGCATACAACCCAGGCCCAGGCCGAGCATACGTGGCGGCTGGCGCCTAATGCTTCCTTGCGGGCCGGGCTGGAAGCACAGCACTTCGCGGCCCAGGTAGATGGCTATGGCACTCGCCCGCGCACTGAAAACCGCTTCTCGGGCTTTGCGCTGCTACGCTACGACCCACGGCCCCGGCTACGCCTTTCCTTGAACGTACGCCAAGCAGTGCTGCCTGGCCAACAGCCCCCCCTCACTCCTACCATCGGCACTGAGTGGGTAGCCTGGCAAAACACCAGCCACGCCCTAAATCTCAAGGCCAGTGCCTCGCGCAGCTACCGGGCCCCAACACTCAATGAGCGGTATTGGCGCCCCGGCGGCAATCCCAATTTGCTGCCCGAGGAAAGTGTAGGCTACGAGGGTGGCCTAGTCCATGAGTTTACCCAAGCGCCCACCCACTTGCGCCTGCGCACTGAGCTGACAGCTTACCGCCAGTTGGTAGAGAATTGGGTGCAGTGGACGCCAGGAGCAGGCTACTGGTCACCGCGCAACCTGCGGCAGGTAAGGGCTCAGGGCCTAGAGGCCAGCACGCAGCTGGGCTGGGAGCCGGGGGCCTACCACCTCACGGCCCGCGCGTCTTACGCCCTTACTCAGTCGGAGAAAACCCAGGGTACGGCTGCCGATACCGACCCCACAGGCCGGCAACTGCCCTTTGTGCCCCGGCACGCAGCCGCCCTCAGCACCGACCACCTCTGGCGCGGCTGGCAGCTCAGCACCACGCTCACCTTTACCAGCTACCGCTACACCGATGCTTCCGCCACGCAGTTCCTGCCTTCTTATCTGCTGCTGAATGGGGCGGTGGGCCGCACCGTGGCGGTGGGGCCTACCTGGAAAGTGCTGGTGCTGGCTCAGGGCTATAACCTCACCAACCGCAGCTACCAAAGCTACCAGAACAGCGCTATGCCTCTGCGCAACGGCTCATTGAGCCTCCGACTACTGTGGCACTAATCTCTTCGTCATTTCTTTCTCAACCTTTACTTAGTATGAAGTCTTTTTCCGCCTTTACTGGCCTACCATTCCGCGTGCTACTAAGCAGTGCTGCCGCCCTTGCCCTGTTTAGCTGCGACCCGAATAATGACCCCACTCCCGAAGAAAAGCCCGTTGTGACCAGCAGCGTGTTTGTGGTAAATGAGGGCAACTTCCGCCGGGCCAACTCCGATATCAGTCTGTTCAGCAAAGCTACTAACCGGGTTACCAATGCTACCCTGTTCACTTCTGTAAATGGCCGGCCCCTCGGCGACGTGGCCCAGAGCATGGCCGTGCAGGACTCCCTGGGCTACATTGTGGTCAACAACAGCAATAAGCTAGAGGTGGTGTCGCTGGCTAAGTTTCGCTCGAAAGCTACCATTACTGGCCTGAAGCTGCCGCGCTATTTCGTAGCCGCCTCTTCAGATAAAGGCTATGTGACGGAAACAGTGGCCTACGGCGGCGACGGACAAGTGTCGGTTATTAACCTGAAGACTAACACCGTAACCAAATCTATTGCGGTAGGTGCGCAGCCCGAGCGCCTAACGGTGTCGGGCAACCGCCTGTACGTGACCAACAATGGTGGCAACACCGTAACGGTCATCAACACGGCTACCGACGCGGTGGAAGGCACCATTACGGTGGGCGACTCCCCAAACAGCGCCGTGACGGACCGCAACGGCAACGTGTGGGTGCTCAGTGGCGGTAAAGTGGTGTATAACGCCGACTACACAGCCATCGACTACTCTAAAACAACTAAGGGCAGCCTATCCCTAATTGTGCCTGGTCAGTTAACGGCCCAGACTCGGGAAGTAGAAACCAACACTAGCTCACCTAGCCGGCTAACCATTAATGGCCGCCGCGACCAGCTATACTACACCTACCGGGGCGGAGTGTACACGCTGGGCATCGGCGACGCAAACCTGCCCACTAACCCGCTCATCCGTCGGAGCTTCTACGGCCTGGGCGTCGACCCACAGGACAACACGATTTATGGCGGCATCGGCTCCTTCACAGCCAACGATAAGGTAATCCGTTACCAAAGCAACGGCGCAGCCATCGACTCATTCACGGTAGGCATCGGCCCGAATGGGTTTGTTTTCTATTAGTAGGAGCAAGATGAGAGGGCTGTAGCAACTATCCACAATTACCCACTCATCAACTATTTATAAATATCATATCAACTTATATCAATATCATACTTGAAACGCGAAATGGCCGGCTCCTTTTGGGGGCCGGCCATTTCGCGTTTCTTATCGGTTATCAGCAGCTATTTGAGCGGCTAGTTAATCAGCAATACCGTCGCGGTTGTGGTCTTGGGCATCACCAGAGGCCTCGTACTGCTGACGGCCAGTTGGGCGTGTATCCTCAGCGCCGCGCAAACCGGCGGTAGCTGAGTCAGAGGCGGTAGTGTGGCCCGGATCGGGGTCTTTTCTTTTGTAGTCGCCGCGCTCAACGTTGGTGTCACCTTTATCGGTGCCAGTGTCGCAGGCGGTAGTAAAAAGGGCTGAGGAAAGCAGCAGCGTAGCAGCCACTGAGCGAAGTGAAATGATGGTTTTCATGGTGTAGGGAACAGAAGCACGAAAAGGAGAAACTATTCTGCTGTACGGCTGACCTCGTTCGTGGTTTTTGCGTACAACCACTGCCTCTACGAAACAGCGCTGGGCTTACTGAGTTAGGAGAGAGTTACGGGGAGGCTACCGTTCTGTTTTATTCTATAAAACCACGACCATGACTACACGTTACCCCCACCCGCTGCCTCAGCGCGGCGACCCACCCAGCGTATTCCGCAATACGCCACGCAACTAATATATTTGCCGCCCCTCTTTGGGCTGCTTATGAACCGTACCTCCACCTGGTCTGTTACTACCAAACCGCTTCTGCGGCGGGCAGCTATCTTGGCTGCTACCAGCTTTGGGCTGGCTCTGCTGTTAGTGGCGTATTTGTTTGGGGTACAGGACCATTTCTTTGGCCGCCTGTTTGGCGCATTTTTCGTATTTTTCTGGCTGTTGGCTGTTACGTTTCTGGGCATTGTGCCTTTCGTGACCTGGGCAGCCGCCAGTTGGTTCGGGAACGCCTGGACCGAGGCCCCGCCGGCTCCCACTCGGCGTCCTCGCTCTGCCGCTGCCCCTTCTTCCACTCGTAAACCCACGCGGACCGCTACGCGGTTGGACTCAACTAAACACCCGTGAAAACGACGCTCCTCCACATCAAAAATATGGTTTGCCCACGCTGCATTGATGCCGTGCGCACCCTCCTCGAACAAGCTGGCTATCATGCCACCGATGTAAAGCTCGGTCAGGCGCAACTAGATCAAAGTACGCCCGTAGACCCCGCCTCGGTAGCTCCTATCCTGCGGGAAGCGGGCTTTGATGTGCTCCTGGGTCGTGCTGATCAGCTGACTGAACAGATTAAGGCCGCCCTGGTAGAATACTTGGAACACCTGCGCACGGCGCGCATGCCGCTTACCACATCGGCTTTCCTGACGGAGCGCTTTGCGGCTACTTACTCGCACCTTAGCAAGGTGTTCTCGCGCACGGCCAACCTTACAATTGAGAAATACCTCATTCGCCTGAAGATTGAGCGAGTGAAAGAGATGCTCAGCTACAACGAAATGACCCTGAGCGAAATAGCTGAGCACATGCGTTACAGCAGTGGCCAGCACCTCAGCAACCAGTTCCGGCAAGTAACGGGCCGCTCAGTAAGTGAATTCCGCCGCGACCTGATGCCCAAACGCCTCTCGCTAGATCAACTGGTGTAGGCTACTGCGCCGGGCACAACCTTGCACGTGCCCAGCACAAATCGTGTAAAACTTTGACTCCGAAGTCGGGGTACTATTGCAGAGTGATTCTGCTGTAGTACCCCGACTTCTTTTTTATGCGCTCTTCCCGTCTACTCCTGCCCGCTTTGCTGCTCTCGGCTACTGCCTATGCCCAGCATGATATGCACAAGATGGCCGCTCCCACTGACACGGCCCGCGCCAAAAAAGCCGTGGACCACAGCCAGCACATGGGCCATACTATGCCTGGCATGACAGCCACACCCGATACCTCACGCAAGGCTCAGACAATGCAGGGCATGGACCACTCGGGCCACGATATGAGTAACATGGCTGGCATGGACCACGGGGGGATGAACATGAGCCACGCCTACTCGCGCAACTTGCCCATGAGCCGCAACGGTTCCGGCACCGCCTGGAACCCCGATAATACACCCATGTTCATGTGGATGCACCACAAGGGCCAGTGGATGATTATGAACCACGGGGCCCTGAACCTGCGCTACACCAACCAGAACATCGGTCGAAGTAATGGGCAGCGGGGCGGCACCACCTTTGACGCTCCCAACTGGTTTATGACCATGGCTCAGCGCCGCATTGGGGAGAAAGGTCTGCTGAACCTCACGGCTATGATTTCCTTAGACCCGCTCACGGAAGGCGGCAACGGCTACCCGTTGCTGTTCCAGAGCGGAGAGGCCTACAAGGGCAAGCCATTGATTGACCGCCAGCACCCCCACGACTTGTTCTCCGCCCTAAGTGTTGCATATACGCATGCTTTCACCGAGGATGTAGACCTGACTGTGTACCTGGGCTACCCGGGTGAGCCGGCCATTGGGCCCGTGGCCTTTATGCACCGCATTTCGGCCATGCCCAACCCCGATGCCGCCCTAGGCCACCATTGGCAGGATGCTACTCACATTGCCTTTGGGGTAGCTACAGTAGGCCTGCGCTACAAGCAGTTTAAGCTGGAAGGCTCCAACTTTACTGGTCGGGAGCCTGATGAGCACCGCTACGGCTTCGACAAGCCCCGCGCCGACTCATGGGCCGGGCGCCTGAACTGGAACCCCACGCCCTCCCTAGCCCTGCAGGTATCGAAGGCCTACATCAAGAGTCCCGAGGAGCTGCACCTAGATGAGAACGTGCGTCGCACTACGGCTTCCATTATCCAAAGTAACCAGTGGGGCGACTACCGTTTCATCACCTCAGCACTGGTTTGGGGGTTGAATAAGCATGTGGAGGCAGATGGCCATAGCCACGGCAGCGCCTCACACTCCGTGCTGGCTGAAACCAATGTGCAGTTGGGCAAGCCCGCCGTATACGGCCGCTACGAGTTCGTGCAGAAATCTAATGAAGAGCTGGGAATCCCGCTGTTCGGGCCCGCCGACGAGGAAGTAACCGCCAACTACAATGTGCACGGCCTGACCGTGGGCGCTAATTACCGCGTGGCCCAGGTAGCAAAAACTGACTTTACCTTGGGTGCCCAGGCCACCGTCTACCGCCCCGACTCAGATATCCGCTACTTCTACGGTCGCACACCCGTTTCCGCCCAAGTGTATCTGCGCCTGAATCCTTCTTTGATGAAACGGATGTAGCGTGCGGTAGCTCAGCTAGGTATATCCCCTTCATCGTTTCGGTTTAGGTCACCGGTGTTGTTTTGAATCAGAGGTGGCACATCAAACTGGACTAAATACCCTTGCGGTGCACCGAGTAGGTTAGTTCCCTTTTGGAAGTCGTTTCTTTCTATCTGCACAGTAGATCTGTACCAGCAGTCAAAGAAATTAACGAAGCTCTTGAATATATTATCGGTCAACTGTACCAAACAACCTGGCTGGTTGTGGCCTCCTGCTTGAAAGTCGAGGTAACTGTCGAAAGTGCAGCCTTCGATACTCAATCCATGCGTGAAGTAAGCAAACTCAAATTCGCATCGTGTAAAATGTGAGTTTACCAGCCTTACAGCGTGGGTGTAATGCATAGTCGATCCTACTAACTCATCTACCCAGCAGTTTTCTATTTCAACGGGATAGTCGAAGTAGAGATAACCGAGAAGGCTAAGCTGGCCAACAATGTGATAGCCCTGCACAGGATGCTTGGCTTGTATCCATTGAAGAGCGACAGCCGCTGGAATCTTTGGAAGTTGTTGTGGTGATGTGAGCATTAGGCCATGATATACTAAGTCAAATATAGACCATACATATACGGCCGTACCTTTGCGGCACCATTGCCGCTAGTTTGTGGTTGTTGCTGCCGTGCCTACATCTTCTCTTCGCATCCTGCTCATTACCCCGCCGCTTACGCAGCTGAATACGCCCTACCCGGCCACGGCCTACCTGAAGGGCTTTCTCGGTTCGCGTGGCTATAGTGTGACGCAAGCTGACCTAGGCCTAGAGCTAGTGTTGAAGCTGTTCTCGCAGACTGGCCTAGCGCGGGTATTTGCGGCCATTGAGGCCGGCGGCTTCGACCTGAGCGACAACGCTAAACGGATGCTGCGCCTGCGCCGCAGCTACCTGAGCACCATTGAGCCGGTCATCCGATTTCTGCAGAACAAGGACAATACGCTGGCCCCACGCATTTGCCACAGCCGCTTTCTGCCCGAAGCCAGCCGTTTCGATAACGTGGCCGACCTGGAAAGCGCTTTCGGCACCATGGGCCTCACCGATCAGGCCCGCCACTTGGCCACACTCTACCTCGAAGACCTCGGCGACCTAATTAAGGAAACCGTGGGGCCGCAGTTTGGCTTTTCACGCTACGCGGAGAAGCTGGCTATGTCGGCCACTACGTTTGATGGCTTGCAGGAGGCGCTGGATGCCCCCGCCAACCTGCTCGACCAGATGCTGCTGGAGCTACTAGATGAGCTAGTGGCTCGCACCGAGCCCGATGTGGTGGGTTTCACGGTACCATTTCCTGGTAACCTCTATGGCGCCATCCGCCTAGCGGGCCGTGTGAAAGAGCTGCGCCCGACGGCCAAAACCCTAATGGGTGGCGGCTACCCCAACACCGAGCTGCGCCAGATCAAGGAGCCCCGCTTCTTCAATTACATCGACTTTCTGACCCTCGATGATGGCGAAGGCCCGTGGCTGCGGCTGCTAGGCCACTTGAGGGAGGAAAAAGAACGACGGTATGCACCAGCATTAGAACGTCATGCTGAGCTTGTCGAAGCATCTCTACCTCTGGCTAACCCCAATCTTGTAGGCGAAGCAGTAGAGATGCTTCGACAGGCTCAGCATGACGAGCTGATAAATCACCAGTTGCCCTTCCAGCGGACTTTCCTGCGGAATGAGACGGGTGAGGTGGTGTATGTAAACCAGCCTTTCCCGGATATTCCGCACCCGGAGGTGGGCACGCCGGATTACTCTGATCTGCCGCTGACGGAGTATTTGTCGGTGATTGAGGTGCTGAACCCCATGCACCGGCTCTGGAGTGACGGGCGCTGGAACAAGCTCACGGTGGCTCACGGCTGCTACTGGAAGCGTTGCTCCTTCTGCGATGTGACGCTGGACTATATCTCACGCTACGAAACTGCGCCCAGCACCCTGCTGGTTGACCGTATTGAGCAGATTGTGCGGCAAACCGGCCAGACTGGCTTCCACTTCGTGGATGAAGCTGCCCCGCCCCTGGCCCTGCGCGATTTGGCCATTGAGCTGCTGAAGCGGCAGGTGAACATTACGTGGTGGGGCAACATCCGCTTCGAGAAAACCTTCTCCCCCGACCTATGTCGCCTGCTGGCCGCCTCGGGCTGCATAGCAGTGTCGGGTGGCCTAGAGGTGGCTTCTGATCGGCTGCTGGCCCTCATGGAGAAAGGCGTGACCATTGCCCAGGTGGCCCGCGTGACGGATGGCTTCACCCAGGCCGGCATTATGGTGCACGCCTACCTGATGTATGGTTTCCCCACTGAAACCGCCCAGGAAACCGTGGATTCGCTGGAAGTAGTGCGCCAGCTGTTTGGTGCAGGCATTGTGCAGAGCGGTTACTGGCACCGGTTTTCCATGACGGCCCACTCGCCCGTAGGCAAGAACCCGGAGAAGTATAAGGTGCAACCCATCGGCCCCGAGCCTGGCCCCTTCGCCTGGAACGACCTCTGGCACGACGACCCTACCGGCACCGACCACGAGCAGTTCGGACCTGGCCTAGCCAAAGCGCTTTACAACTACCTACACGGCGTGGCCCTGCAGGAGCCTCTCAGCTTCTGGTTCGATTTCCGGGTGCCCAAGCCCACCGTGCCGCGCCACCTGATTCAGCAGGCCCTGCAGGAGCCCGTGAAACCAGATTTCGCGAAGCAGAACCAGCGCCTGTTCTGGCTGGGCAACGCCCCGGAACTGACCTTGGAAGCCGGCAAGAAAGGCCCCCGCGCCGTGCTCACCTTCTACGAGCAAGCCGAGGATTTCGAGGTAAAAGTACCTGCTGCCATAGGCCAGTGGCTCCAGGAGCTTCTATCAGGTCTAACGGCAGACTACGACACCAAGGTCCTGCTGAAAGATGCCGCCCGCACTTTCCCCCAAGGCCAGAACTTCGAGCAGTTCCTACAGTCGCAGAGCTGGCAGTTGCTGCGGGAGAAGGGGTTGTTGATTCTCTAGGCTAGGTAGAGGGTAGCAGAACGAAGCTCCCCTCCTCAGATGAGGAGGGGCTGGGGGTGGTTGACCGGAGCGTTGTTTATCTAGTCCATCCTGTCGAGCTTGTCGAAGCATCTCTACCGCTTCGTTGTTCATCCTATTCCGCACTTCACTTTCATAGCACGTCATCCTGAGTGGAGCGAAGGATCTTATCACGTCAGCACGAGGCGCTAGGCCAGTCGTGCTAACGTGGTACCCCACCCCAACCCCTCCCCTCAGGAGAGGGGCTTGAATTACTATTGCAACATCAGCAAGTAAGAAGATCCTTCCTTCGTTAGGATGACGTGCTATTGGGTTGGGTTAGCATTGCACCGTCAGCACGCGAGATGTCTCGACAAGCTCGACATGACGGTCTCTGTAAACAACGATTATCAACCACCCCCAACCCCTCCTCAGCTGAGGAGGGGAGCTTCGTTCTTGTGGCTCTACTTCGTGACTAGGCGGAGCCAGTCAGTTAGGCCTTCCCAGTAGCCGGGGGCGGGCGTGGGCCACTGCCACTGGCCGTTGGTGGCGGCGCGGCCGGGCACGATGAAAGCGGCGGTGGCGCGCGGGTAGGTGCGGACCATACCGTTGCGGCGGGCGCCTAGTACACCGCGGAGGCGGCGGTAGTTGTCTGGGATGTTGAGGGAGGTGTCGAGGGCGGCGTAGTGGCCTAGGGCGGGGATGCGTTGCTGGCTCAGGACCTGGTAGGCTTTGGCCTCGTCGGCGGTGCGGGCGGGGGCGCCTTCCAGCACAACAAAGGTCGCCTGGGGCTGGGCTTGCGCGGCGGCAGCTACTGCCCACGGCGTGGCGGGCCCGCGGCTCCAGAGGCCTACTTTGCTGCTATCTACGGCGGACTGGGTGCGCAGCAGGGTCAGGGCGGCGCTTACAGCGGCGGTAGCCCCGGAGTCGGTGGGGATGGTGGTGGGCAGGGTCAGGGTTACGAAGCCCTGGCGGGTCAGGCGGGCGGCTTGGGCGGCGGGCACGCCCAGCACCACTATGGCCGGGTGGCGCAGCAGGGTGTCTTCGGGCAGGCGCAGGGTGGCCGACTGGCCTAGGCCCACATCGCGCAGCTTTACCTCCTGCTCCCGGTAGCCACGCGGGGCGGCTTCGCCCCGACGCACCCACACAAAATCTACCTGGGCGCTGTCCCAACTGAGTACGCCGCGCAGGAAGTCGCCCTCGCGGAGGGCTTGTAAGCTGATGCCGCCGGGCTGGGTGGGGTCTTGCTCCAGGCGCAGCTGGGGCTCCTTGTAGCGCAGCTGTCCGGCCGGGAAAGAGAGGCCGGGGTTTTCGGGGAAGCTGATGTCGCCCTGGAGCTGGCCGGGCGTGGCCTCGCGCAGATCGAGGGCCACGCGCAGCTCCGAGCCGCGGTAGGTGATGGGTCCCTCGTAGTGGCCGGTGGGCAGGGGAATGGTGGGCTGGTCGCGGGAGCTATCCGTGGAGCAGGCCGTGGTGAGGGCCAGGGCCACGGCGCTCAGCCACCACCGGCCCGGCCGCGCCTCTACCAATGCGGATGTCAGCTCCGCCGAACAAGCATACCAAACTGATTTCAAGGGCAAGCAGCTAAGGGGTATAAGGCGTAAAGGTAAGCGACACACGCTTGCCCTACAGGCCCTTCCGTAGAATGAGGTCGGTCTGCACGTCCTGGCCCAGCCGGAACTCGTGCTGCCCGATGGGCTTGAACCCGAAGCGGCGGTAGAACTCAATGACGCGGGTGTTCTTCTCCCACACGCCCAGCACCACAGCCCGGCACTTCTGCTGGCGGGCTTCCTCAATAGCGCGGCGCATGAGGGTGGCGCCCAGGCCCGTGCCAATCCAGTCTTCCAGAATGTAGAGGCGCTCAATCTCCAGCCGTTCTTCGGGCACTTTGCCTTCCTCCTGGCCTAGGGTGGAGTGGAGCTTGAGCTTGGCGTAGCCCACCACGTCTTGCACCAGCTGGGCCAGCAGAAACACGGTATTGGGGTCCTGCAGCTCCGCCAGCTGCTGCTCGGGGCTGAAGCTCGCAGCCAGGTAGGCCGCCATATCTTCGGGCCGGTTCTGGGCCGCGAAGGCCTCATGGAAAGTCTGCCGGCCCAGCTCGGCGAGTTGGGCCGCGGTGGCCGCGGTGCGCTTAGCCACCAGAATACGAAGCGGAGAAGTCATAGAAAACCAGATCGGGAAAGAGCCGCAAAGGTAACAGGCCTAGCGCGGCTTCAGCAGAACGAAGCTCCCCTCCTTGGAAAGGAGGGGTTGGGGGTGGTTGACAATCGTTTCTTACTTCTTTACATAGCCCGTCATGCTGAGCTTGTCGAAGCATCTCTACCTCTGGCTAACTACTGGCCTAGGAGAATGCAACGAAGCGGTAGAGATGCTTCGGCTCCGCTCAGCATGACGAGCTGGAGGGCTGTTCAGGTAGTCGTTCTAGGCCACTCCACCACCCCTGGCCCCTCCTTAGCTAAGGCGGGGAACTTGCTGGCTAGCTCTACTAGCGCAGGCCGTTAATCTACGGTATCGTTGCCGCGCCGCTCGCGCCAGCCGTAGCGCAGCATCAACAGGCCTAGCACCAGCAGCGTGAGGTTTATGACAATCTGGACCGAGGTAATGGCATTGGGGCCCTGGGTGGCATAGAGGGTGTAGAGCACGTACATACGCAGGGCCTCCCCAATCACGAGCAAAGCACCAGAAAGCAGAAACAGCAGCCCCACCAGGCGGCGGGTAGGGGGCGAAAGCGGCCAAGGCATACGAGAAACTTATTGGAGGTGAGGCAATGGGCAGGGCGCCGGGAATGGCCCGCGGCAGCGTAGAACGCCTACTTACGGAAAAGCCGCCTGCCACAGCGAAAAACTCTGCTCACTTCCCCCGCCGCGGCAGTTGCAAATTGATTTTAGGCGTGTACTTTTGCTTCTACCAACCTTCATCAGCGAGAGTAGCTCAGTTGGTAGAGCATCAGCTTCCCAAGCTGAGGGTCGCGAGTTCGAACCTCGTTTCTCGCTCAATAAAAAGCCGCTTGCCTTAATTAAGGCAAGCGGCTTTTTCATTACTAACTTAAATACTTCTGAAAGCTCCTGCCTCTACTTCCCAAACTGCCGCAGGTTGTAGGTGAAGCTCAGCAGGAAATACCGCGTTAGGACGTTGCTGCGAACGTCTTCCAGGTAGGTATCGGTCACGTTGCGGACTACGCTGCGGTTTTGCTTGAGCAGGTCGTAGGCCTGTAGTTTCAGCTCGCCCTGCTTGGCTTTGAAGAGCTGGCGCGTGAGGGCCAGGTTCCAGAGGGCTACGCTCTGGTTGAAGCCCGCTGAGCGGCCCGCGTAGCGCGTCAGCCACAGGTCGCTGCTGATGGCCCAGTTGCCGGGCAGCTGGTAGAACAGGTCGGTTTCCAGGGTTTGGGTCCAGTAGGAGGTGTTTTGCTGGGGCAGCAGCGAGTAGGTGGCCCGCTGGTAGGTGGCGTTGGCTCGCAGGCCGAGCTCCAGCTGGTCGTTGAAGGCGGAGTTAAGGCTCAGGCCCTGCCCCAGGTTCCAGGAGCGCGTGTCGTTGGCCTGGTCGTTCACGAAGCTGCGGCTGCGGGTGAGGTTGCCGTTGGTGGTCAGGTTCAGGTTGAGCTTGTGCCAGGCCAGGCGCTGCCCCACTGACGCGAAGCCGTTGAGCGTGGCGTAGCCATCGGCATTTACGGGCCGGGTGGTTTGCACGCCCCGGGCGCTGAACGACGTGGCCGACACAATGCGGTCTTGCACCTTGCTGCCGTTGAGGGAGGCAAATACGCTGCGGTTGTTCACGGCGTTGAACTGGGTGTAGGTGCCCGTGAGGGTATGGATGTACTCGGGGCGCAGGTCGGGGTTGCCGAGGCGCACGCTCAGGGGGTTGGTGTTATCGGCCACAGGCTGCAGCTGCACGGCGGTGGGCGCCTGCAGGCGAGTGCGGTAGTTGAAGCGCACGGTGCGGCTGCGGCTGCCGTTGTAGCTGAACAGGGCGTTGGGCAACAGCTGCTGGTAGCGGCGCGTGAGGGCCAGGTCGGCAGTTTGGTTGTTCACTAGCAGGTCGGCCTGCTGGGCATCCAGGCCCAGGCCATAGGTGTAGCGCAGGCGCTTGGTTTGCAGCGTGAGGCCGGCGCGGTGGGTGCGGAAGTTGCTGCTGAAGCGGTTGCTGAGCGGGAGGTTCAGGCTGCTATACGTCCCGGTGGTTTCGTCGAAGTCGCGCACTTGGCGGTTGGCGCGGCTGCGGCTGTCGGCGAGGTTGTAGTGCAACTCCAGCTTGTGCTGCAGGCTCAGGGGCTCGGTGTACGAGAGGTTCAGGGTTTGGGTGCGGGCGGGGTTGTCCAGCCCGATGCGCTGGTTGAGCTGGCTGGTGGTGGGCGTGCCGTCGGGGGCGAAGAAGGTGTTGGTGGCTTGGTTGAGGGCGTCGCCGTCCTGGTTGTTGAGCACCGTGTTGAGGTTGGCCGAGAGCGTGCGGCCCAGCTTGGCGAATCGGCGCATCAGCAGGGTGTTGCCGCCGCCCCAGAGGGTGTTGGCATCGGACTGGTAGCGGCTCAGGCTTTGGTTGAGCTGCCGCTCGCCCACGCTGGTTTGCTGCTGGCTTATATTCAGGGCGTTGCTCTGGCGCCACCACAGGCTGGGCGTAAAGCGCAGGGAGGTCAGGGAATCGAGCTTGTAGTCGAGGCGCAGGTTAAAGCGCTGGCTGAGCACGCGGTTGCGGGAGTCGGCCTGCTGCTGGGTCAGGAGCGACTCGCCCGGCTCGGTGGTGCCGGTGGCCACGTTTTCGCGCCGAATCTGCTGGCCATTGCGGATGGTGCTGCGGCTGACGAAGTAGCTGGTGGCCACCTCCGCGCGCTTGCCCCAGGCGTCGCGGTAGTTCAAGCCCCCCGATAGCGCCTCCGTAACGCCAATGGCTTGGTTGCCGCCCCCGGTGCCACTGCTCAGGCCCTGGCGGCTGCCGCCGCTAGCTATCCGTACCGGGCCGCCCCCGCCGCTGCCGGGCCCCTCGAAACCACCGGGCAGCGCGCCGCCTAGGCCACTCCCGCCGGGGCCGCTGCTGGCGTCGCCGGCCGCGGGGCTGCCGTTGTCGCCGAAGCCGGTTTGGTTGAGGTTGTTGGCCTGGCCTACGGCCGAGAGCTGCCGCCCATTGTTGAAGCGGTTCAGCCCCAGCCGGGCCTGGTAGCGCCCATCGGTGCCCGCCCCTACCCCGTTTTGCCCGAAGTAGCCCTTGCGCTTGTCGCGCTTGGTCACTAGGTTCAGGGTTTTCTGCTGGGTGCCATCATCAATGCCCGAGAAAGCCGACTGGTCGCTGCGCTGGTTGTAAAGCTGCACCTGGTCGATGATGTCGGCGGGCAGGTTGCGGGTGGCCATCTTGGGGTCGTCGCCGAAGAAGGGCTTGCCGTCCACCAGCACCCGCTGCACATCCTGGCCGTGGGCCTTGATATTGCCGTCGCGGTCTACCTCTACGCCGGGCAGCTTCTTCAGCAAGGATTCTACGGCGGCGTTGGGCTGGGTTTTGAAGGCTTTGGCGCTGAAGGCCACCGTATCGCCCTGCACGCTTACGGGGGCCCGCTCCTGCTGCACCACCACCTCGCCCAGCGTTTGCGCCATGGCCCGCAGCCGCAGCGTGCCCACCGGCACCTCTAGGCCACCCGCGCCCACGCTCACCGGGTGCAGCTGGCTTTTATACCCCAGAAACGTAACGAGCAGGAAGTAGCGCCCGCTGCCCACGTTGCGCAGAGCAAAGCGCCCATCCCCATCGGTAATCGTGAAGCTGAGGTAAGACGAATCCCGCCCCGCCAGCAGGGAGATAGAAGCCTCCCGCAGCGGCCTGCCCGTAGCCGAGTCGGCCACCGCCCCCAGAATCTGGGCTTTGCCAGTGGCGGCGGGAGCTGTGGGTTTCTGGGCCAAGGCAGTTCCCAGGCTCAGCCAGCAGAGTAGAAGTAGAATGTAGCGCATGGGGATAGGTTGAGCAAGGATGTGCTGACGGGGAACCCCACCCCCGGCCCCTCCCCTCCGGGAGAGGGGTGCCAAGCGAGGGAAATGAGCAATGCATGATGAGCTGCTGATCATGGCTACCAGAACGCACCCCTCTCCCGGAGGGGAGGGGCCGGGGGTGGGGTTCACACTAATTGCCGGTTTCCCGGTCCATGAGGCGCTGGCGGAAGTTGGCGCGGGCTTTCTCGCGTAGGTCGCGGAGCTGCTCAGTGGTGACGAGCTGGGCGCCAGCGACGGGGCGCACTTCGGCCTCGGGTACGGGCTTGAGGTCTACTTTGGTGGCTTTGAATTGCTCCTTGGGGCTTTCTACAGACAGCACTACGCCCTGGGTAGGCAGCAGCTCCCGGATGGGCGAGTAAGTGAAGGGCAGTTCCGTGGTGTACCAGATGGTGTAGGTTTCTTTCTGGAAGGGCACGGTGGCCTTGCGGCAGGTAAAGCCGGCTATCTTTTTGGTCTGGTCGGTGTCTTTCCAGCCTTCGGGCTGGGTGAAGGGCGCGTCGGTACGGTAGGTAGTGGTGGCGTCGCCGTCTTTCAGGCCTACTACCGTGGCGTAGGAGCGGCTGTTCATGTCCACGTACACGGCCTCCTCGAAGGGGCGGCCGAGGTTGGTGGTTTGTGGCGCAGTGCCTGGCCCGGCGCTGATGATGCGCATGGCCATGTTTTGGCGCTCCTCCTTGGCGTAGGGCCCGGCAAAGCTCAGCGTCATGCCGAAATTGCGGGTATCGGGAATGTCGGTGGGAAACTCCGGGCTGCCAGGCTTTATCACCTGCCCATCAATGACAATGCGCATCTGCGACGGATCGACGCGCTGGGCGACTTCGTACTGGATGCGGCCAGATTTAGGAGCCGACTGAGCCGAAGCAGCGGAGCGTAGGCCAGTGCCCAGCAGGAGCACGAGTAAAAAGGAGAAAAGGGCTTTCATGGCGAGCAAGCGTTAGAAGTGGTTGACGCTTGCAAAGCACCGCAGAGCCCATGTAAAGCACTGTTACTTTATGTTAATGTATGTTAACGGCTTACCAAGCCCGCGCCGGAGGTTGTATTTTCGGGCTGGTTGCTGGTTGTTGATGGTTAGATGCCGACAGCTAGCATCTCGTCAATCCAACATTCAGCAACCAACAATCAACCACTGGAAATCAACAACCACCCACCCATGAAACGCCGCATCCGCTCTATCTTCTGGCTGATTGCGCTGTGCATTCTGGGCATTAATGGGTTCCAGGGCTATTGGCTGTACAATACCTACCAGCTCACCTCGGCGCAGTTTCAGCGCACTGCTCGGGAAGCTTTGCTGGGTGTGGTGCAGCAGTACCAGTTAGCTGCCGCACGCCAGTTTATTGATTCAGGAGCGCCGGGCAACATGGTCATCTTTCACAAGTATGACGACGGCACTGGCCTAGACCGAATTGTGCTGAAATCTAGGGGAAGCACTACGCCCGATTCAGGACGGCGGCCGGTTCGTATTAGTGTGCGGCGTGACATCGTGAAGGAGGTATTGCCCCGCCGGGCTGCCGCCGATACCCTAGCCAAACGCCTGTCGCGCCTGGTCTTGGACGATTGGGCAAACGGCAAGCGGGTGAATATGCAGCACCTGCAACAGGCCTACCAAACGGAGCTAAAGCTGCGCGATATGCCCATGCAGTTCACCTTAGACACGCTGCACCTGCCCATTGTGGACCGCACGCACCTGGCCCAGAAGCGCCACACCGCCTTATCAAAAGCGCAAAGCGGTTTTCAAACCTCGCCGGTGCCGCTCAACCCCATCAGCAACCTGTACGTGCGGGCCACCTTCCCGGCGCCTACCAGCTACATTCTGCGCCGCATGGGTGGCCTACTGGCGGGCTCGGTGCTGTTGCTGGGCCTCACCACGGGTTGCTTTCTGCTGATGCTGTCTACTATCCTGAAGCAGAAGAAGCTCTCTGAAGTCAAGAACGACTTCATCAACAACATGACCCACGAGCTGAAAACGCCCCTAGCCACGGTGTCGGCGGCGGTAGAGGCCATGCAGAACTTCGGGGCGCTCAATGATCCGCAGAAGGCCCAAGCCTACCTCAGCATCAGCCGCAATGAGCTCCAACGCCTCTCCGACCTGGTAGAGAAAGTGCTCAACATTGCCGTGGAGGAGCGCCAGACCCTGGAACTCAATCCCGAGCTGGTGTGCCCCGCCGAGTTGGTGCAGGAGTTGGTAACGCGCCATCAGCTGAAAGCGCCCAAGCCGGTGTTATTTGAGGTGGACTTGGAGCCCTCGGTATCGCTGAATCTGGACCGCCTGCACGTCAGCAACGTTCTCAACAACCTCATCGACAATGCCATTAAGTACTCCCGCGAGCAGGTAACGGTAGCCATTCGGGGCCGCCGCGACGAAACCGGCTGGCGCCTCACCGTCCGCGATAACGGCATCGGAATTCCAAAGAGCTACCAGGACGCCATCTTCGACCGATTCTTCCGCGTGCCCACTGGCAACCTCCACCCCGTGAAAGGCTTTGGCCTAGGCCTGTACTACGTCAGACAGGTAGTAGAACGCCACGGCGGCCACATCGCAGTTCGCAGTGAGCCCAACCACGGCAGCGAGTTTTCCCTGTGGCTGCCGGTTGGGTGACGCCAGAACGTCAATTCCCTTTCTCAGATGAGGAGGGAGTGGGGATAGTTGACTGGCCTAGAACGATTACACTAGACCGTCATGCTGAGCCTGCCGAAGCATCTCTACCGCTTCATTGCTGACGTTCTAGGCCAGTTGATTAGCCAGCGGTAGAGATGCTTCGACAGCGCTCAGAACGACGGTCTGGTAAACAACGGGTATCAACCGCCCCCAACCCCACTCCGTTTTATGCACGGAATCATCTGAGGAGGGGAGTTGATGTTCTATCATCTTCCATCATCACTTATTCCTCCCTTCTTCCATGCCATCCATTCTCCTCATTGAAGACGAGCCTGCCCTGGGCATGATTGTGAAAGATAGCTTGGAGGTCCGGGGCTTTACGGTGCGCTATGCTGCCGATGGGCAGGAAGGCCTGGAGCTATTCCGGGAGCAGTGCCCCGATATTGTGGTGGCCGACGTGATGATGCCCCGCCTGGATGGCTTCTCGCTGGCCGAAATCATCCGGCGCGACAACCCGGCCGTGCCCATTATCTTTCTCACCGCCCGCTCTCAGCCTGCCGATGTGGTCAGGGGCTTTGAGCTGGGCGGCAGCGACTACCTCAAGAAGCCCTTCAGCATGGATGAGCTGATTGTGCGCATCAGGGCTCGGCTGGGTGCCCCAGTTCCGGTAGCTACGCCTAGCAGCGTGTACACCATCGGCCGTTACCAGTTCGACCACCCCAAGCAGCGCCTGCGGCTAGGCCTGCACGAAGAAGTGCTCACTAACCGCGAAGCTGAACTGCTCAAGTGTCTCTACGACCAGCGCAACCAGGTATTGGAGCGCACCGCCGTGCTGCAAGAGCTCTGGGGCGACGACAGCTTCTTTAATGGCCGCAGCCTCGACGTGTTCATCACCCGCCTGCGCCGTTACCTCAAAGACGACCCGCAGGTGCAGATAGTAAATGTGCGTGGCATTGGCTACAAGCTACTCTGGTAGGCCACTCCTGACACAGCCCCGCGTAGGCTGCCATATGCCTGCAAAGTGCACGGAAAAGTAGAAAGTAACTCAGAACACCTGGGATGGGTATAGTTATGTTACCGAACTGTTAACTCCCCTCCCATGCATTTCCTGAACGAGCTCCTAGGTCTTCATGCGAGTTCGCACAACATCACTACCCTGCAGATGTGTGCACGCGCTATCATCGTTTTTCTCTGGGCCCTGACCTTGCTACGCTTAGCGGGGCAGCAAGCCTTCGGCAGCGGCAGTGCCCTCGATATGGTATTGAAGGTGATTTTTGGGGCCGTGCTGAGCCGCGCCATTGTAGCGGCCTCCCCTTTTGGGGCTACCTTACTGACGGGGGCCGTGCTGATAGGCTTATACCGTCTGCTCTCCTACATTTCCTTCTTCTCCGATACGGTGGGCCGGCTGGTGAAGGGCAATGCGCTTCCACTCGTCGACAATGGCCAGCCGTTGCCCCTCAATCTGCGGCGGGTGAGCTTCTCGGAGAAAGACCTGCAGGAAGGGTTGCGCAACAGCGGCAACCTCGATGACGTGACCCAGGTTGAGCGGGCCTACCTGGAACGCAACGGCCGTATCAGCGTGGTCCTGAAGAAGCCGGCGTAAGTGCCTTGCGAAATAGGTAGCGCGTTTGATTGAGCGTTTCGATGGCGGTAGTACCCGTGTAGGTGGGGCGCTGCGGATCGTTGTAGGCCAGGGCCGTTTCTATCTTTTGTGTGGCCTTCACGGGCTGCGCTGAGGTTTGGATTTCTACCAGTTCCCATCCGTCCTGGGCCAGCTCATTCAGAGCCCCTATCAGCAGCGCATCTACCTCGCCGGGCTCAGGGCTGGAGAACAAGCCTTGCTTGGGAGGCTGCAGCTTCGTTTGCCCCCGCCAAGCTGGTGCCAGATACACGCATTGGTCGTTGTACAAACGCACTATCTGGTACTGATACCGCTGGCCTGCGGCGGGAGGCAGTACGGTACTCATTAGCACCGGCTGCAAGGCCGTTTCCGGCAGCCTTGGCAACGGCCCAGCCGGCACTTTCTCGTGAGCAGGCTGCGACTGAGCCGCACCAAGCCGCAACATCAACATGGCCGGCAATACTAGGCTGAAGCGTAAGAATAGAGACATACAGTAGCAAGAAAGAATACACGAAGCCCCTGACTAAGCGTCGCTAGGCCAGGGGCTTCATTCTACTATCGTGCCGAAGTACTACCCTGAGCGCTCAAGGCAAGCACAGGTACCATCTCTAGTTCAAACACAGCGGAGAACAACTCCACAAGAGAAGAGCCCTTACCAAAGCGTTTCCGCTCTACGTAAGGGCTCTTCGTATTTCACTTCTGTGCAGCCTGAATTAGTCGCGCTTGGTTTTCAATACTTGCTTGAGGGCCGCTAGTTCGTCGCGGAGCTTAGCAGCGGTGAGGAAGTCGAGGTCTTTGGCGGCGGCTTCCATCTGCTTCTCGGTTTGCTTGATGAGCTTCTCTAGGTCGGGGCGCGCCATTACTGACACTACCGGCTCGGCGGCTATGGCTAGGGCCACATCAGTATCGGGGCCAGCGTAGGCAGTGCCTTCTTGGATGCGGTAATCGGAGAGGGACGTTTGCTCCATGATGGCCTCGCGAGACTTGCGCACTGTGCGGGGCGTAATGCCATGCTCTTCGTTGTAGGCCAGCTGTGTGGCGCGGCGGCGGTTGGTTTCATCAATGGCCCGCTGCATGGAGCCCGTAATGCGGTCGGCGTACATAATAACCTTACCCCGGTCGTTACGGGCGGCCCGGCCCATCGTCTGAATCAGGCTGCGCTGGTCGCGCAGGAAGCCTTCCTTATCGGCGTCCAGAATGGCTACTAAGCTCACTTCGGGTAAGTCGAGGCCCTCGCGGAGCAGGTTTACCCCAATCAATACGTCAATTTCGCCCAGGCGTAGCTGGCGCAGAATTTCCACGCGGTCCAGCGTCTTCACATCGGAGTGCACGTAACTCGACTTGATGCCCAAGCGCTCCATGTATTTCTGCAGCTCCTCGGCCATACGCTTAGTGAGCGTGGTTACCAGCACCCGGTCGCCCATTTTCACGCGGTTGTCTACCTCGTCCAGCAAGTCGTCAATTTGATTCACGCTGGGGCGCAGGTCAATTTCGGGGTCGAGTAGGCCAGTCGGACGGATAATCTGCTCCACCACTACACCCTGCGCGCGAGCCAATTCGTAGTCGGCCGGCGTGGCCGAAACGAACACGGCCTGCCGGATCATGCTTTCAAACTCGTTGAACGTGAGCGGGCGGTTATCGAAAGCCGAGGGCAAACGGAACCCATACTCAATGAGTGCCGCCTTACGGCTTCGGTCGCCGCCCCACATGGCCCGGATCTGGGGCATGGTGGCGTGGCTCTCGTCTACTACTAGCAGGTAGTCGTCGGGAAAATAGTCGAGCAGGCAGAAAGGCCGGGAACCCGGCTGGCGGCCGTCGAAGTAGCGCGAGTAGTTCTCGATACCGGAGCAGTAGCCCAGCTCCCGAATCATCTCCAGGTCAAACTCGGTGCGCTCCACAATTCGCTTGGCTTCCGAGTCGCGCCCCTCCTTCTCGAAATAGGCGTGCTGCTGCACCATGTCAAACTGAATCTCCTTGATGGCCTGGTTGAGCGTATCCTTGCCCGTCACGAAGAGGTTAGCGGGGTATAGCGTCACCGACTTCTCGTCGCCCAGCTTTTTGCCGCTCGCGGGGTCAATCTTATGAATAGCCTCAATTTCGTCGCCGTAAAAGA
Organism: Hymenobacter wooponensis; assembly: GCF_004745865.1. Classification (GTDB taxonomy): domain Bacteria; phylum Bacteroidota; class Bacteroidia; order Cytophagales; family Hymenobacteraceae; genus Hymenobacter; species Hymenobacter wooponensis. The sequence goes on from NZ_SRKZ01000002.1 coordinate 326,666, forward strand.
AAATACGGTACGCGTGGTCGGCGTAGGCCGGGAAAATGTCCACGGTGTCGCCCTTCACCCGGAAGGAGCCACGGGTAAACTCCTGCTCGGTGCGCGAGTACAGAATCTGCACAAAAGAGTAGAGCAGGTTATTGCGCGAATACCGTAGGCCTGGTGCCAGGTAAATCACATTCTTCCCGAACTCCTCGGGGTTACCAATACCGTAGATACACGACACCGATGCCACCACAATTACATCGCGGCGGCCGCTGAGCAGCGTGGAAGTGCAGTGCAGGCGCAGCTTTTCAATTTCCTGGTTAATAGCCAGGTCCTTTTCAATGAAAACGTCGGTACTGGCAATGTAAGCCTCTGGCTGGTAGTAGTCGTAGTAGCTGATATAGTACTCGACGGCGTTGTTGGGGAAGAACTGCTTGAACTCGCCGTAGAGCTGCGCGGCTAGGGTTTTGTTGTGGCAGAGCACCAGGGCCGGCTTGCCCGTTTGGGCAATAACGTTGGCCATAGTAAAGGTTTTGCCCGTGCCGGTGGCTCCCAGCAGCACCTGCGCCGGCTCCCCGTTGTTAACGCCCTCTACCAATTGCGCAATGGCGGTAGGCTGGTCGCCGGTGGGTTTAAACTCTGAGGTCAGTTGGTATTCCATGCAGGGAAATATAGGCCAGAAAGGGTAGCCTATGATAACTGAATTAGAATACGGGAGGTTTCCTGGCAAAAGAAAAAACCCATCTGGCTGGCAGATGGGTTTTGCATATGCTACGCCTAGTGGCCTAGTGCAATGTAATCTGAACGTAATGGTTGGGTTGAACAAAGGCTAGCCCGGGCGTTGCCTGTAGGCGCGCTACGTAGGCTAGCTCCTCTCCTACCGGCACTTGCACAGTGCATGATTTCGTGATAGACACTTCCTGTAAGCGTAGTTGGCGCACTGTCGCTAGCCAGTCCTGTTGGGCAGACAACGGCATCGCCAGAAAGCGGCCGCCAACTTGCAAACCGGTTCCCTGTGCACGCACAAACATAGGCCACTCCGGGGTATTGCCGTAGGCCTTGCTCATCACTATGTTCTTCACATAGTCTGCGCTATCCTTGGAAACAGTAGTGGTATACAAACAGGGCGCTACTTGCTTTATAGGCAGCTTGTAGGAGTTAGCCAATGCAAACAATTGCACTAATGTTGTACTCGCTTCAGCACCCAAGATTATTTCCCCCGGCACAAATTTCGGGTGGATATCTTCATTTTCTTTCTTGCTACAGCCAGCCAACATCACAACAACCAGCACTAAGTACAGCAAACGCATAGCCTATCAAGTGAAAAACTGTGTAGGTATAAGAGTATCGCTACCGGGGGTCGCGCCAGAGTAGTACGGGGTTGGTGGCAGTAGTGGAAAAGTCAGTGCAGCGGCCGTCGCCCACCCCCGATAAGCCGCCACTAGCCGCACACAGCACGTTGCCGCAGTGGTCGAAGAGGTAGTTGTAGTTGTCGCAGCAGCCGCCCGTTACCAGGTACACGGTGTTGCCCTTGTAGGTGTACTGCGTAACCTCAGCGGCGGGCGTTTGCTTGGGCTTTTGCTTTAGCTGCTCAATGAGAGTAGCAGAAAAGTCGCTGGGGCAGGGGGCGGTTGCGGCATCTCCCGATAAATCGGCGCTACAGGCAGTGACTAGAAAGAGCAGCCAAGCTGCCAAAAAAGTAAATGTTCGATTCATAGAGGGTGGTGAGGAGAGCCCAAATCGTGCGAATGATTTGGTAGAATGGGAAGTTCCCGAGCCTAACAGAACCAGCTAGTCAAGCACTACTCCCGGCGGTTGACTTTACGTCACTTGGTTAGTGCAGCGCTACTACGGGCCGAGTGGTGCCAAACTCCACGGTAGCTTCTAGGCCTATGGAGTAAGGGCGGCTCTGGTGCAGGGTGGCCTGGTTGGGGTGGGCGTTGAGGGTGGTCAGCCCGGCTTCGGCTACGGGCCCTACGGCCATGCTCCACTTAGCCGTAGCAGGCTGATAGCGGACACCGGCCCCGCCGCGTACCGTAGTCATAACCTTGCGGTAGGGAGAATCCTGCGAAGACAGGGTGTAGGTGCGGGTAACTGCCGGTGAGCCTTCCAGCTCCGAGTGGCTGTTTAAGAGCACATTTACGGCGGCACCCACTTTGGCGTACAGTGAAGCTCCGGGCTTGCTTGAGCCATAGCGCACCATCACGGGCACGCTGGCACTCCGGTACCGGTACGAGGTAGTACGGGCCACTTGAGCAGTAGGTGCCCGCATTGCAGAGCTGAACAGTACAAGGTCACTGCTGCGTACCTGCTTGCCGTCAATGAAACCATAAGAAGTGGCGGACTTGGCCCGTTGCTCAGCTACTTCAACCCCTGAGCCCACACTCCACTTTTTGTTGATGGCATAATCAACCGTGAGAGCTACGCGCTGGGCTAAGCCAGCCCGCAGGTTGCGGCGGTATTCCGTTTCAGCATCCTCGCGGTAGTAGCTATTGAGGGCCAGCGTTAAGGCATCCGCCTTGAGCTTGCTGTCTGCCTGGGAGAAGTTGATGTTAGGATTGTAGGCGGAAGCAGCATAGGTGCCTCCTACCCGCAAACGGTGCCACAGCTTAGGTGCCTCGCGCTCTTCCGGCTCCGGAGCCGTTACAGCCGCCAGTTGGCTGGCCGCCGGAGCGGGCTGGGCTAGCAGGGAAGGCTTCAGCGTATCAGGCAGGCCTAGGCCCAGAGAGCTACGCAACCGCGACGTCAGATACGATAGGCCCATCAGCTGGTCAGAGGCGGTGGCGGCGCCATACTGGCCTTGTGAGGCAAACCCATAGTTAATGCCCCCCTCAGCAGCGCTGCCGGAGCGGCTATAGTCCTTAGGATAGCTTGTGGCAGCATAGCTACCCAAGTGCCCTGCCTGGTAGGCCTGTTCTCGTGCAGCTGCAGTTGCGCCGGCCGCAGCATACATGTTGTCAGCAGCTCCTGCCGCCGAAGTATATGCCTCTGACTGGCCTAGCGGACCAGTTGCCAGTAAGCCTGAGGTTTCTCCAGCAGCGTTAGGCTGTGCCCCCGTAGTGGCCAGCTCAGTTGTAGAGCCCTCGGGGCCAGCTTGGGCTGCCCTACCCTCCGTAGATGCTCCAGTGCCTAGGCCACTTGCCGCGTTACCGGAACGTGCATCAGAGGAAGCTATTTGCCCAGCCTTGCCTTTATTCAGCTGCCACAAAGCGGCCCAGCCACCAAAGCCCAGCGCCAGCAGCAAGCAGGCGGCGGCCACCCAACGGTGTACCACCAGCCGCCGCCGATAGGAGTCATTTTGTTGTACTACCAGCTCATGATCGAGCTGTTCCCAGAGGTTCGTGCGTGGCTGAATTTCGGCCTCCGCGAAGGTTTGCCGGAACAAATGTTCCAGGTCACCGGAGGGGCGCGGGTTGTTAGACATATTATTAGGAGCGGAAGCCATGAGTACGCTGAGCGTCGAGGCGCTCTACTTTACTTTTCAAGATTGCCCGAGCCCGGGAATATTGTGATTTGCTGGTGCCTTCGGAAATTCCCAGCATCTCGCCGATTTCCTTGTGCCCATAGCCCTCAATGGCGAACAGGTTAAACACCATGCGGTAGCGCGGTGCTAAGTCCTGAATCATCAGCAAGAGCTCTTCGAAATTGTAGTTTGAGAGGGTAAACTCTTCGCCGGCCAGGTCCTCGGGGTATTCCCCACCGTCGCTGACGGCTACCAGGGGGGCGTTGCGGCGGTGCTGGCGCAAGGCGGCATTCACCATGATACGGCGAATCCAGAATTCAAGCGGGCACTCTCGCCGGAAACTGCCCAGATTTTTAAACACGGTCAGAAACCCCTCCTGCAGTACATCTTCGGCTTCGAAGGTGGTTTGGGCGTAACGCATGCACACGGCCATCATGCGGCCCGCAAAACGTTCGTAGAGGTATTTCTGCATCAGGCGGCTACCAGACAGGCAACCGTCCAGCAGCTCATTGTCGGAGAGCTGCGAAGGCGGAGTGAGAGTACGCACAGGAGCGGATAACGACGAGGATAGGGACTCCGAGCGGCTGGTGGTAGTGGCTCGGCCCGGTAACAGGCTACGCAGCCCGCCCCCTCCTAATGAGGCCGACAAGGCGCTCATGGAGTTACCCGGCCCGCACGGGGTCCGGTAGTAAGACGCTCACCAGCGGCCGGCCCCTCCTGGGGTTCATGTCCGCGCAAGTAAGAATGCTGCATACGCTACTAAAGTCGGATAAGCTTGATGCTAAACTGGTAGTTGAAACGCCGCTTTTAGCAGGTAGGGCGGCGTTCTGTGATGGAGATGCCGGGTCACGTCTGTTTGGTTGCATACCATCCCGATAAATTTAAAATTTCCGAATTATAGCGCTACTAAGCACTAGACAGACCAACGCATTTTATCTACAATAACCTTATACCACATTACAATGTATGTACATATATTGGCGTATTCTTTACTGCCTCTTGCAGCAACTTAGTGTCTGTACATACGTTTGGCAGACTTCATCTTCCTCCATTTCACCCAAATCCAGTACCATATGAAAACCCTCGTTCTGTTTTATTCCACGTATGGCCACGTGTATAAGCTGGCTGAAGCGGTAGCCGAAGGCGCCCGTCAGGTATCTGGTAACGACGTAGTGGTTAAGCGCGTGCCGGAAACCCTGCCCCAGGCTATTCTTGATCAGATTGGGGCCACTGAGGCGCAGAAAGCGTTTGAGCACATTCCGGTAGCCTCCCCTAATGAGTTGGATCAGTACGATGCTATCATCTTCGGTACTCCTACTCGCTACGGCAACGTGTGCGGGCAGATGCAGTCGTTTATGGACGCTACGGGTGCGTTGTGGGCTCAAGGCAAGCTGGTAGGCAAAGCGGGCGGCGTATTCGTGAGCACGGCTACTCAGCACGGGGGTCAGGAAACTACCATCCGCTCTTTCCACACCGAGCTACTGCACCATGGCTTCGTAATTGTAGGCCTGCCCTACGCTTGGCAGGGCCAGACGGGCCACGAAACTGTAACGGGCGGCACTCCCTACGGCGCCAGCACCGTGGCCGGTGGTCAGGGCGAGCGTCAGCCCAGCGAAAACGAGCTGGAAGGCGCCCGTTTCCAGGGCCGCCACACCGCCGAAATTGCCAGCAAGCTGTCAAAATAATCAGGCTCACTCACTTCATACAAAAAGCCCAGTCAGGATATCCTGGCTGGGCTTTTTGCTGGGCATATACTCAGCCTACAACTGGTTATAGGCTTTAATCAGGCTGGCAAATGACTCGCGGTAGGTGTCGCCGATGGGGAGCAGGCGGCCCGCCACCTGCACTTTGCCTCGCTCTAGGTGCTCGATGCGACTCAAGGCTACCAAGTACGACTTATGAATACGGGCGAAACGATCGGGCGGTAGTACCTCATCCACTCGCCGGAACGACTGCAGCGTGAGCACCTTGCCGGTGGTGGTGTAAATCATGAGGTATTCCTTCATGCCCTCGATGTAGAGGATATCATTGAAGGCAACGCGCTGCAGCCGGTGCTCGTTTTTCACAAACATTGCATCAGAAGAAGCCGACTGATGCTCAGCTGGGGCGGCTGGCGCTGGGGCTAGGCCAGTAGCAGCCGGAGCAGCGGCGCCCCCGTTTAGTTGCTGCCTCACCTTTTGCACAGCCTGCAAAAACCGCTCAAAGGCAATGGGCTTGAGCAAGTAATCGGCGGCGTTTAGCTCGTAGCTACGCACAGCGTACTGGTCGTAGGCCGTGGTAAAGATGATGCGCGGACCGGGCTGGGGCAGTAGCTGAGCCAGCTGCACCCCTGTTAGGCGCGGCATATGAATATCCAGAAATACTAAATCCACGGGCGTATCCTGCAGGAAAGCCAAGCCAGCCAAGGCGTCATCAAATTGCCCTTTCAGCTCTAGGCCAGGTACCTGGGCGCAATAGTCAGCCAGCAGGTCAAGGGCTAGAGGTTCATCATCAAGGATAGCGCAGGTCATGAAAGGAAGGTATGAGGGGCTGATGGTTGATGGGCAACTAGGTGGAGTAAATATACTGGCCTTCAGTGTTCTGCTCAGATGCTTGCCTACCAGATGCCTAGTTTAGCCTCAATGGTTGCCTGAGCAGTGTGAGCAGGGTTGTGCTAGGCCAGTAATTGCCAGCTTGCTGCCATCAGTTTTGCAACGTGAGAGTAACCTGATGCTGGCCGGGTGGGGTTTGCACCTGCAGCGTGTAGCGGCCGGAGTAGAGCAACTCAAGCCGCCGGTGCAGGTTTACGAGGCCCACGCCGCCGGGCTGTTTAGGCAGGTCACGGGAGGCATCGGGGTCGGCCACATAGTTCAGCACCGAAAACCGGAGCAGCCCATCAGGAGTCAGATTTAGGGTAATATGCACGGCTACTGGCCTAGCCGCCAAATCTCCGTGTTTAAAGGCATTTTCTACCAGCGGCAGCAGCAGTAGCGGCGCAATTGGGTGAGCACAATCGGGGGAGGTACCGCTGATGTCTAACCGGATGGCATCGGGCGCGGAGGCGGGCAAGCGCAGGCGTTGTAGGTCCAGAAAGGCATTTAGGTGAGCCAGCTCCCGGCTGAGCGGTACCATATCGGTGCTGCTTTCATAGAGCAAGTAGCGCATAATCTCCGCCAGGCGCAGCACAGCCTCCGGGGCTTTGTCTGACTTGCGGCTGGTGAGGGAATAGATGTTATTGAGCGTGTTGAAGAGGAAGTGGGGGTTGATTTGGGTTTTGAGCATGGCCAGCTCCGTAAGCAACTGCTGGCGCTCCTGCTCACGGCGGTTGCGCTGCCCACGCACGTAGTCGCCGGTGATGCGCAGGGCCGAGCTGCTGCCCACAATGAATATACCCGCAAACCCCGCGGCCAGTACCCGCATCCACTCCTCCGAAATAGCTGGCTTGGCAGGCTTGACAATGGTAGTAACTGATTTTTTCTGTCCGGGAGCTGTTTCCGTGACCTGATAGGTACGGCCCGCCTTTTTCGGCGACGTGCGGTAAGTAATCTCCCCTATCACCAGTGCGTATGGCCCTACCAGCAGCGCCGCTAGCAATACGTACTGAATTACCTGGGCTCGGGCCAGCGTGCGAGGGATGAGCCAGCGCCAGGTCACGTAAAATAATGTAGCAGCTGCGAGGTCCTCTACTACCAACCGGCCTAGCAGTTTTAGGAGCGGTTGCCACTCAGCAGCTGTTGCCGGCACATGTGGCAAGGCCGAAACCGGTCCGATAAGCTTTAGGCCATCTAAGGCCAGCAGCCATAGCCATAGCAAAGCATGAATTCCGCGGGGCACCCGCCCGGCATCCGGCGCCGCCGACCAGTTGGTGGGCCGCAGCAAGGAACCGAGCCGGGCCCGCCAGCTACGCCGGGTAGCGGCTTCCTCTGAACCTAGGCCAACAAGCGGTACGGATGATATTTCCATTCCTAAAAATACGGCTCTACCCGTGCCAATGGCGTTGCTTTTCAATCAACATACCTACATAGACCGCCAACGGCCCCTCTCCCCCCGTGAAACTCTTTTAGGCCAGCTGAGGGGCGGCCCGGTAGTGTTTGGCGGGTAAAATCAGCTGTTACGGGCTTGGCACTTTGGGTTGGTTGAATAGCAGAAATAGGATATAGAGCGCCCCCTAGGTTTGCTTCCAGTTCGACGATTCTTTCTGCGCTATGACTACACCTACATTGCTCCTGGAAACCCAGGGCCTGTCCTTCCGCTTCGGCAAGCGGCCTATCCTCCACGATATTAACCTGCAAGTGCCCACGGGCAGCATCTACGGCTTTCTGGGGCCAAACGGAGCAGGTAAAAGCACTACCATGCGGTTGCTGCTAGGCCTGTTGCGGCCAGCGGCGGGCAGCGTGCAGCTCTTCGGGTACGACCTGGCCAAGCACCGGGTGGCCCTGCTGAGCCGGGTAGGTGCTCTTATCGAAAACCCTTCGCTCTACGACCACCTCACGGGGTACGAGAACCTAGAAGCCACCCGCCGCCTGCGCGGCATTCCGGCCACGCGCACCGCCGAGGTGCTGGAGCTGGTAGGCCTCAGCCCCGATTCAGCCCGGCGGCCCGCCAAGGAGTACTCCCTGGGTATGCGCCAGCGCCTAGGCCTAGCGTTGGCCCTGCTGCCCAACCCGGCGCTACTGATGCTGGATGAGCCCACTAACGGCCTCGATCCCAATGGCATAATTGAGATGCGTGAGTTGCTGCGGCGCCTGCAAAGCCAGGGGACTACCATCCTGCTCTCCAGCCACCTCATTGCTGAGATTGAAAAGGTAGCCACTCACGTGGGTGTTATTCAGCAGGGCAAACTAGTCTTCCAGGGTAGCCTACCTGAGTTGCAGCGGCTCCAGACTGGCCGGGCTCACCTCGTGCTGGAAACGGAAAGCGCCGACACCTGCCGCAACCTGCTGCCTCAGCTGCTCGGGGAGGCCACTATTACTGGCCTGAGCACTCTGCGCTTGCCCTACCACTCCCGCGAGCAGGTAGCCACGCTGGCCGAAGCACTGGTAGCCGCCGGTCAGCCCATCTATGGGTTGCACTCTGAGCAGCCCAGCCTCGAAGACACCTTCCTCCACCTCACTGAAACCAACGCCGCCATATGAGCGCTACCCTACCCTCCGCCGAGTTTGCTGTAGCCCTGCCGGCTACTCCCTCACCTCTGCAGCAGTTGCAGCGCACGTTGTCGGGCGACATGCTGAAGCTGCGCCGCACGGCCGCGCTCCGGTTGTCGCTGTTCAGTGGGGCGCTGCCTGTGTTGCTCACGTTCTGCATTTTCTACTTCAAAGGGCAATACATCATCAAAGGCGGCATTGATCCGTGGCCGAAGTTTGTGAGCATGGCCTGGCAAACGGCCGGCACCTTGCTGCTGCCCCTGTTTGTGGTGCTGCTCACGAGCCTAATTGTAAACGTCGAAACCAAATCGGGGGCCTGGAAGCACCTCTTTGCTTTGCCAGTGGGCCGCGGAGCGGTGTTCGTGTCTAAGCTGCTGGTGCTTCTGGGCCTCAACATGCTGGCGTTGCTTCTATTTGCAGGTCTGTTGCTGGGCGCTGGGTTTCTGCTAGGCCTAGTGAAGCCAGGGCTGGGCTTCCAGAACCACCAAGCACCGCTGGAAACGGTACTCTGGATGTTTGGCCACACCTACGTGGCTACGCTTGGGCTGCTGGCGGTGCAATACATCGTGAGCCTGTACTGGCGCTCTTTCGTGGTGCCGGTAGGCGTGGGTATGGGGGCCGTGGTAGCTACTATTGCCCTGCTCAACTGGGAGCACGTGGACAAGATTCCGTATTCGGCCCCCTTGGGCACCACCATGCAGATGAAAATGACGAAGCTTGGTGGCCTAGAGGTAGCTCACACCTTGTTCAAGCACGAGTGGTACAGCCTGGCGTGGTTTGCCGGCGCTCTACTGCTAGGGTACGTGTTGCTCCAGCTGCGCCGCGCCGATTAAGTGGCCTAGCCCACCTATTTCTTCAGGCTTAATGCAACCCTACTAAGCTCAACAGTGCCTCTGCGCCAGCGTGGCTCTTCAGTACTCCGCTTCTCCCACTCAGCCCCTGTTTCTAACGGCTCAGCGGATTTCACTTTCTACTTCCTCCTTTTTACCTGCTCTTTGCTATCGCAATCTGCTTTTCTCCGATGAAAAACTCCTATCTACCTCTATCCTTATTGTTAACGGGCCTGTTGTCGGCTCCTGCTATGGCGCAGACTGCGCCGCCGGCGGGTGCACCCGCTGGGGCACGCCCAGCAGGCGCGCCGGGCCAGGCGCCGGCTGCCAAACCAGTTTTACCGCAAACCCCACAGGGTGCTGGCCGCCTGACGGGTGTTATTCTGGATGCTGCTACCAAGAAGCCCGTTGAATATGCTACCGTAGCCCTGCTGCCCCTGGCCGGCAACACGCCCATTGATGGCACCGTCTGCGACGACCGGGGCCGCTTCAACCTCAAAGGCCTAGCTGCCGGTTCTTACCGGGTACAGGTGAGCTTTTTGGGCTACACGAGCCGCACTGAAAACGTTACTATCACGGATGGCGCTACCGACCTGGGCACCCTAACGCTGGAGTCATCGGCGCAGAAGCTGGGCGAGGTAACCGTAACCGGCGAGCGGGACGTAGTGGAAACCAAGCCCGACCGTATTGTTTATAATGCCGATAAAGACATCACAAACTCGGGTGGCACTGCGGCCGACGTGCTGCGCAAAGTACCGCTGGTAAACGTAGACCCCGAGGGCAACGTGGAACTGCGTGGCACTAGCAACGTGCGCGTGCTCATCAACAACAAGCCTTCTGGTATTGTGGCCTCCTCGGTGGCTGATGCCATGAAGCAGATTCCGGCCGATCAGATCAAGAGTGTAGAGGTAATTACCACGCCCTCGGCCAAGTACGACGCCGAAGGCACCGGTGGCATCATCAATATTATTCTGAAGAAGAACAACCTCGAAGGCTTGAACGGCTCAGTAGGCCTAGCGGGTGGCACGCGCAGCTCCAACGGCAATGCTACGCTCAACTACCGCAAGGGCAAAGTGGGACTGAGCAGCTCGGTCAGCGGTTTCGCGTTCTACAGCCCCAACCGCAGCGACCTGCGCCGCTACCTGCCCGGAACCAATGGCGAGGAGATGCTCTCTTTGGTGCAGAACGGGGATGGCAATACCATTGGGGGTGGCGGCTTCGGACGCCTGGGCCTCGACTACGACCCGGCCAAGTACCACAACCTGACCCTGAGCCTGCAGGGCAACCTGTTCCGCAACAGCGGCGACCAGAGCCTCTACAACAACAGCCTTTTTCCGGTACGGCAGGAGTTTCTGCGCGACTTCGACCGGAAATTCCATACTCAGAGCTACGATGTAAGTGGCAGCTACACTCGCACCTTCGAGCAGAAGCGCCGCGAGTGGAGCGTGCTGGCCCAGCATACCCGCAACCGCAACAACCAAGAGTACGCCCTCGACCAGTTCAACAACGAAGGATTTGGCTACGGTCCCGAAACCGGCATCGACTACCGCGAGCGGAGCCTCAACCTGGCCAAAAACCTGGAGACCACTCTCCAAACTGACTACGTGCAGCCCTTCTCCGAAACGGCCACGCTGGAAACAGGCGCCAAAGCCATCCTGCGCCGCGTGAGCAGCGACTACGACGTTTCGGAGGACCAGACCGGTAATGGCCCGCTGATTCTGAGCAACACCCGCTCCAACGTGTTCGATTACGACCAGGATGTACTGTCGGCGTACGGCACCTATGGCTTCAACATCAGCAAGAAGGTGAGCACCCGTATCGGCGCCCGGGCCGAGAATACGCGCATCAATGGCCGCTTTGCCCAGCAACAGGATGAAAACTCGGGCCTGAAGCAGAACTACACCAATGTGCTGCCGAACGTGAGCTTTAGCTTCCAGCCCCAGAACCCCAAAAAGCCGGGACAAACCGTGCGCCTGGCCTACTCAACCCGCATTCAGCGCCCTCAGATTTTTTACCTGAACCCCTTCCGGAACACCACCGATACGCTCAACGTGAGCTACGGTAACCCTGAGCTGCGCCCCGAGCTGACGCATAGCTTCGAGCTGAACTACACCACCTTCATTAAGGGCTCGGTGGTCAACATCTCAACCTACGCTCGCCGCACCAACAAAGCCATTGAGTCGTACCGGTTTGTGGATGAGTTTGGGGTTAACAACCAGACCTTCCGTAACATTGGCCGCAATGCCACCTACGGCGTGTCGCTGTTTACCTCGGTGAAGCCTGTGCCGAAGTGGGACTTGAGCGGCAACGTGAACGTGTACTACGTGTCGCTGAAAAGCCCCGCACTGGGCTTCAACAACGATGGGGTGATGTACAACCTGAACCTGAACTCCAGCTACAAATTCGAGAAAGGCCTGAGCCTGCAGTTCTTTGGGGGCCTCAACTCGCCACGGGTGCAGCTCCAGGGCAAGCAAGCTGCCTTTACCTTTTACTCCATGGGCCTGCGCAAGAACCTGCTTAAGGATAAGGCCGACCTGACCCTGAACGCCGACAACTTTCTCTCGGCCACCCGTAATCTGAGCACCGAGCTGAACAGCCCCGGCCAGTTCCGCCAAGTGAGCAACAACTACATCTACCTGCGCGGGGTGCGCCTGGCGTTCAACTACCGCTTCGGCAAGACAACTGCTCAGCCCCAGAAGCGCCGCCGCAGCATCCAGAACGATGATACGAAGCAAGGGGAAAGCACCGGCCAAGGCCAGCAATAGGTGAACTTGTGAAGTAGCAGCCTACTCACGCACCTCATCCTAACGCAAAAGGAGTTACTCTCATTAGCACAATTGGCCTAGCTCGTTGTGCTGATGGAAGTAACTCCTTTTTGCGTGAGGACGACGTGCTTGTGCTTCGCTACCTTCTGCTACTGCAGCATTTCCTCACACATACTTGTGATAGCGCAGCATTTCCATGAAGGCATCGCGGTAGGTTTCGCCAATGGGGAGGGCGGTGCCGTGGACCTGCACGCGGGTGCGCTCCACGTACTCCAGGTGGCGCAGGCTGATGAGGTAGGACTTATGGATGCGGGCAAAGCGCCCCGGCGGCAGCAGCTCCTCCAGCTTCCGAAACGACTGTAGCGTCAGGATTTTGCCGCCGCCGGTGTAGAGCATGAGGTATTCCTTTTGCCCTTCCACGTAGAAAATATCAGCCACTGGCACCCGCCGCAAGCGGTTGTCGTGGCGCACAAACAGGGCTTCTCCGGCTGGGGCTTCAGCAGCCGCTTCCGGCGCGGGCACGGTTGGGGCAGCCGAGTGGCCTAGAGCGGCGCGGGCCCGGTGGGCGGCCTGCACAAACCGCTCGAAGGAAATGGGCTTGAGCAAATAATCCAGGGCTGGCAGCTCATAGCTCTGCACGGCGTAATCGGGGTGGGCGGTGGTGAAGATGATGCGCGGGCCGGGCTGTGGCAACAGCTGGGCCAGCTGTAAGCCGGTAAGACGCGGCATTTGGATGTCTAGAAATACAACATCGACGGGGTTGTCCTGCAGAAAGGCTACGGCCGTCAGCGCATCATGAAATTGCCCTTTCAGCTCCAGAAATGGCACCTGCCCGCAATACTCGGCCAGCACCTTCAGGGCCAGATGCTCATCATCAACGATAGCACAGGTGAGCGGGCGGCGCGCGGTAGCAGATTCCATTGACAGTGAATGAGCGAGTGAGTGAATAAGTGCAGTAGCCTGCTTAACTACTTTGCAGTTCGTTTTAACGCCATGAAGAGCGTAGCTAAAGCATCTCTCTCCGCAGGCTAACTACAGGCCTAGAAGCGGTAGTAATGCTACAGCTGCGCTCAGCCTGGCAGCCTTTAACTATTGCTTACTAGGCCTAGGCCAGTGGTTGGGGCTGAGGCACGCCAGAAGCCGGAACCTCTTGCGGAATGGGAGCGGCTCTTGGGCTTGCAAGCGCCTTTCTATCCAGCTGCAACGACATTCGGACGGAATACTCTTCATTGTTCTCCACTACCACCAGGGCGTGCTGCTCAGGATAGAGCAGAGTGAGGCGGCGCTTGAGGTTGGCTAACCCTACCCCGCCCCGGCCGGGCGGCACGGCTCCCGCATTAAGGCGACGGTTGCGTACTGAGAAGTGCAGTTGTCCATCATCGGCTAGCTCCAGGGAAAGGCGCACTACATGTGGCCTAGCGGTTAGGTCGCCGTGCTTGAAGGCATTTTCTACCAGCGGCAGCAGCAGCATGGGTGGCAGCTGGTAAGCATACTCGGCGCCCGGCGGCAGCAGTACCGTGAACTGAATAGCTTCGTCGGCCTCGTCGGGCGGCAGGCGCAAGTGCTGTAGCGTTAGGAAGCTCTGCAAGTGGCTGATTTCGCGGGCGAGCGGCACGGTGTCGGCAGCGCTGTCGTAGAGCTGATAGCGCATAAGCTCCGAGAGGCGCAGCACCGCCTCGGGTGCCTGGGGCGAGGCATTCAGCGTGAGGGAGTAGATGTTGTTGAGCGTGTTGAAGAGAAAGTGTGGGTGCAGCTGGGTTTTGAGCAGTGCCAGCTCAGTGCGCAAGTGCTGCTTTTCCAGCTCGCGCCGGTCGTCTCGCTCGCGCAGATAGTCGCCAGCCAGCCGCAGGAAAAAGCTAAGCAGCAGAATCTGGCCTCCCAGCAGCAAGTAGTACGACTGCAGCACCCGCACATAGTACTCCAGCGTTTGCGAGATGCCCTGAATCTTCACCTCCTCAAAGGCATAGCTCAGGCCAATACGCAGGGCCGTAAATGTGGCCAGGCCTAGGCCTAGCGTGAGGAAATAACCAGGAAGCCGCGTCCGGACGAATAGGTGCGGCATCAAAAGCCAGTTCAGATAGAACAGGCCCGAGTCGAGCACGTCCGTCAGGAAGGCATTGAGCCAGAAGTTGTCTTCCAGCACTGGCAGAAACGGCCCAACGCGCAGCAGCCGCAGCTGAATGTCGAAGTACAGCAACAGGCCTAGCCACACCAAATGCGGCCAAGGCAGGCTTTTCAGAAACCGGGGAAGTTGCAGAGGACGGCGGGCCGAGGAGAAAGAATAAAGCATGCGCAAGCTGGGGGCACTTCACGCCTTCCAGCTCCAAATTAACCATTCCTAGGCCAGTGCGGTGCACTTTTCAACCACTGGCAGCGGTGCTTCAATCAATCCAGTGCTGGCTTCAGCGAAATACTGGGCAGATGGCGCACTAGGCTACTCTGCTAGGCTGGTAGAAGTAGAAGTGGGTTTAGTATAACGCGAAGATGCCGTTGGTTGATTTCTAGGCCCCTTCAGATAAAATAAGCTCTACGTTTGATGCATCTTGCCACCAATTAGCGTGTGCGCTGCTCTATAGGGCAGCTACTTTATCCGTTTCTGCTTATCCTTTCCTACCTAGATGAAGCAATTCATTACTCTGATGCTGCTGGCATTGCTGCCGGCAGCGGTTACCCAGGCACAAACCACCTCCCCTGCTCCCACTTCAGCGCCCTCTGCCAAGGGAACCGGCCGCCTGACAGGGCGCGTGCTGGATGCTGCCACCCAAAAGCCCATTGAATATGCCACGGTGGCCTTATTATCCGCCACGGGCACTGCGCCGCTCACGGGAGCCACTTGCGACGAGCAGGGGCGCTTTGAGCTCAAAGAGCTTCCGGCGGGCTCTTTCCGGCTGCAGATCAGCTTTGTCGGCTACACCACTAGAGTAGAGCCCGTCAGTGTTACAGAGGCTTCCACTGAGCTGGGTGCTCTCGCCCTGACGGCCTCAGCACAAAACCTGGCTGGCGTAACCGTAACGGGCGAAAAACCGGTGGTGGAAACCAAGCCCGACCGCCTGGTTTACAATGCCGAGCAAGACCCCAGCAACACTGGTGGCACGGCCGCCGATATTTTGCGCAAAACGCCCTTGGTAAACCTCGATGGGGAAGGCAACGTGCAATTGCGCGGCACCAGTAATGTGCGCATTCTCATCAATAACAAGCCCTCAGCCCTCCTGTCAGGCAACTTAGCCGATGCCCTGAAGCAAATTCCGGCCGATCAGATCAAGGCAATTGAGGTGGTTACGGCCCCCTCGGCCAAGTACGACGCCGAGGGCTCGGGTGGCGTCATCAACATTGTGCTGAAGAAAAACAGTCTGCAGGGCATGAGTGGCAACGTGGGCATCAACGGCGGCAACCGCAACCAAGGAATCAATGGCGCCCTCAATGCTAAGCGGGGCGTGGTCGGAATTAACACCAAGCTAAGCGGCTTCCAGAGCCTATACCCGTTTAAGAGCAGCACTAACCGCACCAACTACTTGCCCAATGGGGCCACAGGTCAGCTAACGGAGCGCACTACCTCGCGCAACCAAGGCCAGGGCGGCTACGGGCAAGTGGAACTCACCTACGACCCTTCGCCCCAGCATAG
The DNA here is from genome assembly GCF_004745865.1 of Hymenobacter wooponensis. Lineage (GTDB taxonomy): Bacteria > Bacteroidota > Bacteroidia > Cytophagales > Hymenobacteraceae > Hymenobacter > Hymenobacter wooponensis. The sequence continues at coordinate 342,445 of NZ_SRKZ01000002.1, forward strand.
CTTTACCCTCAGCGGCAATAGCAACCTCTACAAGAGCAACGCTCCACAAGAGCTGTTCAATCAGTACATAGGCCAGTCGCAGCTGGATACACTCTACTCCCGCGACATCAACCGCCGCGATGAGAGCCGCAACTACGATCTGAATGCGGGCTACACTCGCACCTTTGGGGAGAAGCAGCCGCGCCGGGAGTGGAGCGTGCTGGCCCAGCATACCAATAGCCGCAGCCGCGAAAAGTACCGCCTCGACCAGTTTCCGACCAGTGAGTTGCGCGGCCCCATTGAATACCAGGAAGCCAGCCACAACCTTGCCCGCAACCTCGAAACCACTTTCCAGACGGATTACACCCAGCCTTTTGGGGAGAAGAACACCCTGGAAATGGGCGCTAAGCACATCCGCCGCCAAGTCAGCAGCGACTACACTGTGGATACGCTGCTTGCCAGTGAGCAATCTACTTTCGTACGGAGCGCTCTGCGCTCTAACCGCTTCAACTACCACCAAAACGTGCTGGCTGCCTATGGCACGTATAACTTTGCGCTGGGCAAGAAACATACGTTGAGCCTAGGCACGCGTCTAGAGCGCACCGCCATTGAGGGGGAATTTCAGAGTGAGGATGGCCGCTTCCAGAACAACTACCTGAACGTGCTACCCAATCTCAGCGCCACCCGCACCCTCAAAAAGGAAGGCCAAACGCTCCGCCTAAGCTATTCGCGCCGCATTCAGCGCCCTCAGATTTACTTCCTGAACCCTTACGTGAACCAAGTGACACCGAACTCGGTGAACTTCGGAAATCCCAAGCTGCGCCCTGAAATAGCAGACTTAGTAGAGCTGACTTATAGCACCTTTGGCGAGAAAACCTCCTTTAATGCCTCAGGCTTCGTGCGGCGCACCGGCAACTCTATCGAACGGTTCAGCCAGTACAATGAAGCACTAGCCCGCAACGAGACAACGTACGCAAACCTAGCTACGGCCTCTATTTATGGGGTGAACCTATACGGCTCGTGGAAACCCGTTAAGGGCTGGGACCTGAGCAGCAACCTAAGCGGCGACTATACCAACCTGCGCAGCCCGGTGCTGAGGCGCCCCAATCGCCGAGCTAGCATGTACATGAGTGTCAACTCCTCTTATAAGCTCGGTAAGACCTACACCCTGCAAGGGTATGGCGGCTTCTGGACCGGCGGTGTGGAGCTCCAGACGCGCTACTCCGGTGGCTTATACTATGGCTTAAGCGCCAAGAAACTCTTACTAGCCGAGAAAGCCGACTTCACCGTGGGCATCAATAATTTCTTGGCCCCCGGCCGTGAGTTCCGTAGCACCACTACCACCCCCGATTTCATCAACCAGGGCGTCTTCTATTCCTACCAGCGCTCTATTCGGGCTTCTTTCAATTACCGCTTCGGCAAAGTAGATGGCGGGCAGCGGCAACGCCGCACCATCCGCAACGACGACTCTAAAGGCGGTGGGGGCAGCGGTCAGGGGCAGCAGTAAGTACATGCCGTTACTTGCATGTCATCCTAGGCCACTTCACTCAGTTACCGAACTTCTCCGTTCCAGATTTTCCAGGCTTCTTCGGCTTGGATGCACAGCATTTCGAAGCCGTTTTTAGTTTGGGCACCCACGGCCTGGCCACGCTTCATAAACTCGGTTTCACGAGGGTTATAAATCAGGTCGTAGAGATAGTGCTGGCTGCTGAGCGTGTTGTAAGGGATTGGTGGGCACTCCTGTACATCGGGGAAAGTACCCAAGGGCGTGGTGTTGATAATGAGCAGATGTTCGCGCATTATCTCGGGGGTGAGCTCGTCGTAGGTGAGACCGGGGCCTAGCGGGTTGCGCGATACCACCCAGTAGCCAATACCTAAGTCGCGGAGGGCAACTTCCACGGCCTTAGAACCGCCGCCACTGCCCAACACCAGTGCCCGCCCCCTAAAATCAGCCGAGAGGAAGCTTCGCAATGAGTCGCGGAAGCCCACCATATCGGTGTTGTGGCCAATGAGGCGGCCATCACTGGTAAACTCAATGGTATTAACTGCCCCTACACGGGCGGCTGAGGGTGCTACTTTGGTGAGAAAGGGCCAGACCTTCTCTTTATACGGAATGGTTACGTTTAGTCCACACAGGTCTGGGTGCTTGCTTAACAGCGCTGGCAACTCATCAATGGTCACTAATTCAAACAGCTCATACTGGTGGTCGGCCAGATTAAGGCTATCAAATTTTTGAGTGAAATATGTTTGGGAAAACGAGTGCCGCAGGGTGCGACCAATCAAGCCAAATTCACGCATAAGATAGTACTGGGGTCAGCCAGGTTAAAGCAACAAAAAAACCACCCGGGCCCAAAGCCAACGGGTGGTTTTTATTCTTACCGGTAACTCAACAGATTGTTACCCTGAACCTGATATAAACACGGTAGGCCACTATGGGAAGGCCAAGCGTTGCGCTTAGGCTGCCGTAGTGCGCTTGGCTTTGAAGAACTCCCACACGGCTGGCAGTACTGATAGCACAATGATGGCTACCACTACCAGCGAGAAGTTTTTCTGCACAAAGGGCATAGAGCCGAAGAAGTAGCCGGCCCCAGTCAGGAGTAGCACCCAAGCCACGGCCCCCACCAAGTTGTACGACAGGAACTTGGTGTAGCTCATGGTGCCCACGCCCGCCACAAACGGCGCAAACGTGCGGATAATAGGGATAAAGCGGGCCAGAATGATGGTTTTAGCACCGTGCTTCTGGTAGAAAGCCTGAGTTTTTTCCAGATGCTCCCGCTTCAGAAACCGGGAGTTGCCGCTGAATACCCGCGGCCCCAGATAGTCGCCGATGTGGTAGTTAAGCGCATCACCGAGCACGGCCGCCACAATAAGCAGCCCCATGAGCGCCCATACATTGAGAGGCGAGCCGGGCAGCGCAGCCAAGGAACCCGCAGCAAACAGCAGCGAGTCGCCGGGTAAGAAGGGCAGCACCACCACACCCGTTTCCACGAAGATGATGAGGAACAGAATGGCGTAGGTCCAGACGCCGTAATCCTGCACTAGCTCCGTGAGGTGCTTATCGAGGTGCAGTACGAAGTCAATCAGGTGCTTTATAATTTCCATAGAGTGAGGGTTGAGCCTACAAAGAAAGCACTTGGGCCCCAAACCACAGAGGTTGAGTTAGAATCTGCACTTGAAATACCGCGGCTACTGGCCTAGCCCGGCTTGTGCAAGATGTAAAGCAGGTTGAGTAGCTCCACCTCTACTTCTCGAACATCAAATCCTTGTTGGGTCCAGTAATCCACGGCCGGTTCGCCATCTATCAGCACTGAATCGGCGGTAAGCGTATTGAACAGTACATAGCCCCCCGGCGGCAGCAGACGCCCAATATGCTCCCAGAATACGGCGGCACCCAACCCGGATGCCATAGTCAAGTCCAGAAACAGATCAATAATAATTAGGTCGAACTGTTGATCAAGCGCCGCTGGTACCCACGCAAATGCATCAGCACAAACAATACGCAGGGTATCATCTGGGCGCACTCCAAACTCCTCGTCGGCAATCTGAATAATAACGGGGTCAAATTCTATGGCCGTGATGGCCCCCCTAAACTCTGGCGTTTGCCGAAGCACCTGCACGATGCTCCCGCCCCCTAGGCCTAGCACTAGCACCTGCTTGGCCGCTTCAGGCTTAGTGAACCGGATACCGTAGCGCAGCACCCGCTGCAAGGAGCCGTAAGAATAGTTGGCGTGGGCCGTATCAAGCGTTTTGTGCCCTTGGGACAGCGTAATTTCTGCTATTCCGCTGTGCACCGTTTTCACCCGGCGCGTGAGCGGCACGGCGTAGCTAACTAGCCGGCGCAATGAGGTGAACAGCTGCTTCATTGGGGCCCAAGATACGGCAACTATCAACCAATAAAGAGACCTAAAAACGCTTTAGTTGCGCTCTAGGCCTCTTTATTGTGGAGCTAGCACCCGGCTGCTGCCCTTGGTTAGTGGGCTTGCGTGGCGTGCAGCACAACCAATGCTCTGCTACGCTACATGGCTACAACGCGCCACACTTTTTCGCCGGCATCATCCAGCACCAGCAAAGAGCCATCGGGCATTTCCGTGATACCCACCGGGCGGCCATACACTTCTTTATTTTCTTCGTTGGCAATAAAGCCCGTTACAAAGTCTTCCATGCCGCCGGTGGGCTTGCCGTTATTGAAGGGCACAAACACCACCTTATACCCCGAAAAGGCCGAGCGGTTCCAAGAGCCATGTTGCCCAATAAAGGCGCCGCCCTGGTACTTGGCCGGAAAAGCCTGCCCATCATAAATGGCAAGCCCTAAGGAAGCGGTATGCGGCCCCAGGGGCACTTCGGGCACTACAGCTTTTTTCACCAGATCGGGCCGTTCGCCCTTCCGGCGCGGGTCTTCGTGCTGGCCAAAATACGAGTAGGGCCAGCCGTAAAAGGCTCCTTCCTGTACACTAGTCAGGTAGTCGGGTACCAGTTCGTCGCCAAGTTCATCGCGCTCATTTACCGCCGTCCAAAGCTTCCCAGTGCTTTTTGCCCAGTCCATTCCTACGGGGTTGCGTAGGCCACTTGCGTAGACTCGTTCCCCCGAGCCGTCGGGGTTTATCTCCAGAATATTAGCGCGACGTACTTCATTTTCGGCACCGTGCTCCATCACGTTAGAACCAGACCCTACCGACACGTAGATCTTCTTACCATCGGGGCTAGCGAGCAGGTTGCGGGTCCAGTGGTTGTTGTAGCCTCCTTTAGGTAAGCTGAGAATCTTCTCGCCCTTACCCGTAATCTTCGTTTGGCCGGCTTGGTACGGGAAGCGCCACACACCATCGGTGTTACCCACGTAGAAATACTGGCCTAGCACCAGCATGCCCAATGGTTGGCTCTGATTGGCTAAGAAGGTTTCGCGTACATCGGGCTTACCGTCTTTATTGGTGTCGCGCAGCAGCGTAATCCGATTGGCACTGGTTTCCCGCAATGATTTTGAGGGGTCCAGATCCAGAGCAGCCGTTACTTTTTTCTTTGTGGTGGTCGGGACGGTATTAGCTTCCGCAATCAGTACGTCGCCTGAGGGCGTGATGTACGCCCAGCGGGGGCTTTGGAAATTGCCAGCATACTCCTGAATAGTAAAGCCCGCGGGCACCGTGGGCGTTTTACCCTGGGGCCAGCCAATCACTTTGCTGCGTTTGGTGGTTGACTCCGTCGCGTATGGCTCTGGCAGCTTCACATTAGTGGCGGCAGTGGCCACCGTGTCGGCGGGCGTATTAGCCTGAGCTTCGGCTTTCTCTTGTTTAGATGGTCCGCCGCAAGCAGCCAATAGGCCTAGACTCAGCACGGCCGGATAAAATTTAAGTGTAGTCATTCCAACTAGAAAGCGAGGTAAAAACAGATAGGTGAGCACCCTTACGTGGGGCATAGCTCAGCTTGTTCTTACTGCTTTCTTTTGAGTTGGTTACGGTTGTTGATTTATGGACTGGATAAACCTCACGTTTGCCGATGCTAGCTTTACCTCTCATAGGGGGCGGAGGCCGCCAACAAAAAAGCCCAGTGCTACGATTGTAGCACTGGGCTTTAGCTATAGAACAAAACGCCTTAGCCGCGGGGCATCGAGGTGCCGGGCTTGCCTGTGGGCTTCTCGGGACGAAAATCTTCGTGCACGGCATCCATATCGAGGAAGTGCGTGAACGTATCGCCGCGCAGGCCCAGACGGATGGTCTCTAGGCTTACGATTTCATTGGGGGCAATATTACCCAGGTTTACGTTGGCACCGAGCAGCTTGATGAACCACACCTGCTGGGCTTTCTGCGGGGCTTCCCACAGAATTTTCTCGAAGGGAATCTGCGTCAGGATTTCCTCAACCAGACCGGAGCGGACTTCGCCCGTGCTGCGGAAGAGGCCTACGTTGCCAGCTTCGCGAGCTTCGCCAATTACCTTGATGGCACCAGCTTCCAGCTCGGTTTTCATCTGCGAAATCCACTTGTAAGGCGGAATGATCTTCTCCGCATCCTTGGAGCCTACTTCCGACAGCACCTTCACGTCTTTAGAAAGCTGCTGAATGTACTCCAGCTTACGGTCGTGATTCAAGTCAATGGAGCCATCTGATACCTCAGCGTACTCCATGTCAAACTCTTCCAGCAGCCGACGGTAGTCATCAAACTGGTTTCGAATGATAAAAGCCTCAAACAGTGTTCCGCCGAAATACACCGGAATGCCAGCTTCTTTATAGGCTGCCAGCTTGCGCTTCAGGTTTGGCGTTACGAAGGAGGTAGCCCAACCCAGCTTCACAATATCGGTATAGGGTGCACCTACTTCCAGGAAATCTTCCACCTCGCGCACGCTCAGGCCTTTATCCATTACCATGGTAAAGCCTTGCTCACGGGGTTTTTCAGTACGCTCGGGGAGTTGATTGAGGGTGTAATTCATTCTTAATTGTCTTTCTGGAGAATGGGACAAGCGGATTGTGTTAGTTACCACATCACCTATAGTGGCCTAGCACTGCGCTCAAAAGTACGCCCGAATTCTGTAACGGCTGAAAATGCTGAAAGCCCCACTGGGTTGGTAGTACTACCAACCCAGTGGGGCTTCCCTATATGTAGCAAACGCAGAGCTACTTCCGGTATTGATCAATCAGCTTTGCCAGCGCCTTCTGCGACTCCAGTTCCGGAAAATAGTCAAAGAGCAACCGGTGCTTGTCAAAGTCCAGCACTAGTGCGTTTTCCAGGCACTGGTACGCTTCGCGGTAGCGGCCAGCAGCTAATAGGTAAGCGCACAGACGATAGTGCAGCTCAGCTTCAAGCGGCTGAATCTCCACGGCGTTGCGCATCAAGTCGATGGCCCCATCAAAGTTACCCTGCTCATACAGGAGAATGCTCCAGTTCAGCCACGCGTCCTTGTTGTCGGGTGCCACCTGGGTAGCCCGCTCGTAGGCCTCTATGGATGATACAACGTTGCCAATCTGATACTCCGCAGCCGCTAGGGCCAGCCAGTACTCCACACTTTCCTCGTAAAGGCTCACGGCCTTGCGAAAGAAGTGAATAGCCTCGAAATAGCGCTCCTGGGCATTCATCACAATGCCGATGCCAAACCAAGCCTCGTCAATAGTGGCGTCGAGGTCAATAGCGCGTTGGTAGAAACGACGGGCGTTATCCCATTCAGCCAGCTTCTCGTAGCACTCACCAATATTGCATAGAGCCTCCGGGGTTGGCTCTCCTTCAGGGTAGCTCAGATCAAACTCCTCGATTGCTTTGCGGTACCGCTCCAAGCTCACATACGTGCTTGCTAGGAAACCATGGGCTTCATAGAACTTGGCATCGATGAGGATGGCGTAGTCAAAAGCACTTATGGCATCGTCGAACTTACCCGCCCGATAGTAGGCCTGTCCTAAGTTGTACCAAGCTACCGCCGAGTACGGGTCGTCATCGGTAAAGCGCCGGAAGAACTCTAGATTTTTCTCCAGCCGCTCACTCACCTCCAAGCAGTACAGGAGCTCCTGCACGGCCACGTCGTTATCGGGATTTAGGCGCAGGCTCTGTTTGTAGTACTTAGCTGCACTCTTAAACTTCTGCCAGCTCTGGTAGGCCAGTCCGAGGTTGAAAAAGATATCGTCGCGGTCTTGTGTGCGCTCCGCTGCTTGCTGGAAGAATGCTACTGCTTCAGCAAACTCACCCTTTTGTGTGGCAATTATGCCGCGTGTTACAGCTACATCAGGGTTATCGGGGTCGAGTTGAGCGACGTCCTCAATCTGCTGAGCTGCCGCTCCGTACTCGCCCTTCATGGCTAGTACCTGGGAGCGGTCAATGAGTAGTTCGGTACTGAAGGGATATTGCGCAATGGCTGCTTCGCAGGCTTGTAATGCTTTGTCGTACTGAGTATTGGTGGTATAGTGGTCGATGATGTTCTCAAAATCGGCCAAGTCAAAAAACACGGGTTCGTTCTGGGCTACCATCCGCTCAAAACGGCGCACAGTATCCAGCACTTCATCCCGGTCCTCAAAATTCTCATTCATTCTCATGCTGCTACAATCGGCACGCAGCCGCCATTTTGGCAGGCTACGCAAAGGTGAGCGACGTAACTCACCCTAATAAGGTGTCGGTCCTGAATATACAACAACCGCACCGGAGGCACGCTGGTTCAGGCCATAATTCGCTTCCTAAAAGTTCTTTTACTGGCCTAGCGTACCCACTAGCTAGACAAGCTGCTCGGTTACGTGCTTCCTAGCCATCAACCCCTCGCAACACCAGGTTATGGTATCCGGTAAAGCCCGGAACGACTGGCCTAGCACCCGCTGCACCTTATCGGCGCGGTATTCTACTGGCCGACGTCCGGCCCGAGCGGTGTCTTTTGTGATAAGTGGCCTAGCCCCCGTCATTACAGACCGCACATGCTCTAAGCGCCAAATAGTTTCAGCGGCCCAATCGGGCACTGCTATAGTTGGAGGTTTACGCCGGAAGCAAGTGGCTGCCTGGCTGAGGAAGTCCCGCAAAGGTACAGCCTGGGCACTCAATACAAACCGTTCGCCACTAATGGTAGTATCCAATGTCAGGCGCATAAGCATGTCTACCACATCGCGCACATCCACTACGTTAATGTTGCCAGGCGTATAGAAAGCGTGCTGGTCATAAGCATACCGGAAGAGACGGGTACTGCTGCGGTTCCAATCGGCGGGCCCTAGTATAACGGAAGGGTTGACTGCTACGGCCTGTAACCCTTCAGAAACGCCGCGCCACACTTCCAGCTCTGCCAAATACTTTGAGGTAGCATAGGCGTTGTGCTCCGCTCCCAAATCCCACTTAGCGGTTTCATCTAATTGCACGGGTCCGGCAGGCTGCTCTCCCGTCTTACTGCCCAAGGCTGCCACTGACGATACATAGCCCAACCGAATACCTGGTCTTTCCAGGCAGGCATCCACCATGTTGGCAGTACCTTCCACGTTGACCTGCAACAGAGCCGTTTCGTCCTGCGGAGCATAGGATACTAACCCCGCGCAATGAAATACGTGCGTCACACCCTCCAAAGCTACTCGTAGGCCCAGCGCATCACGCAAATCGCCTTCTACCCATTCTACTTGGCTGGCGGCTGGTATCTGCGGAACGACGTCGCCTCTGTAGAGAGCCCTAACACTTTCGCCTCGCGCAATAAGCTCTGCAATCAAAAAGCTGCCTACTAGGCCACTACCTCCGGTAACGAAAATCATGCATTTGAGCTGGGGCGGAAAACCAAAGCAAGATAGAGGCCGTGTGGCTGTACTACAATGTATTGTTGAGTAAAGGCAACGACAGCACCTTTTGAAGGTAGCTACTGGGTAAGACTTTAGTGCGTAAAAATTCGGTATGCTTGCTATGATGGGCATCCGTGCCCACCATATCTACCATGCCTGCATCAATCATCTTCTCGGCCACTCGTTTGGCACCTGCTGAGTAGTAGCCCGCAATAGAGTTGAGGTTTACCTGCAGGAACACCCCACTTTCCCGTATGCTTTCTAAATGCTCAAACCGTCCGTACAGATACGTGTACCGCTCCGGATGTGCCAACACCGGCTGATATCCGTGTGCTTTGAGTTGAAACATCGTATCGGCAAAGTTAAAGGGTTCGTTGATGTAAGAGGTTTCAACTAGCACATACTGCTTATTGCCGCCAAAGCTCAGTAATGGTTCTCGTGCCTCTAGCTTCTGTCCGAACCATTCATCCAGGTAGTATTCTGCCGCGCACTCTAGCTCAATCCCAGTGATACTAGCTGCTGCTACAGCGTGTTGCAACGCGGCCAATGCTCCTCGAACCCCATCGGGCGTATTGCGATAGAAGTCACCCATGATATGGGGAGTCATAATCAGCTTGCGATACCCTAGCTGTTGCATGGCCCATACCAGTTCCACAGCTTGCTCCATGGTCTCTGCTCCATCATCTAGGCCAGGCAGCACGTGGGAATGCATGTCTGCGCCTAGCACCGCTAGTGACTCAGCCACCTCAGAGGCAGTTGGCGGCTTAGAGCCAAAGAGTTTCTGAAGGAAGGACGCCATGTTAAGAAAAGGCCCAGAAGTTAGGAAAACCGCTTACGTATTTTTTCAACTACGCCTGCAGCTTGAGGTTGAGCTTCTTCATAGTAGCCTTGCCCGTAACCTTGCCCATAACCGTACCCGTAGCCATACATGCCACTGGTTTTCGCATCGTTTAAGATGGTGGTAATCTTGGTGAAGCCGTTTGTACGAACCAGCTTATTGATGTTTTTCAGGAAGGCCTTCTTCGAATAGTTAGCCCTAACTATATAAATAGGCACATCCGCTTTACGCATGATGAGGATGCCATCCGTCACTAGGCCTACTGGCGGTGTATCAATGATAATCACATCATAAAATTGATACAGATGCTCTATCAAATCATCAAACCGTGAACTCAGAATAAGCTCCGATGGATTAGGTGGCGTTGGCCCCGCAGAAATAAAATCTAGCGTTGGGATGGTAGTATGCTGAATACACTCTTGCCAAGAATGCTTATCAATGAGTATAGTACTAACTCCTTTTGTGTTTTCAGCCTCGAAAGCTAGATTCACCTTGGGCTTACGCATATCTAGATCCAAGATTACTACTCGCTGATCTGAAGCCGCTATGATGCCGGCTAGATTAACCGTCACAAAGGTTTTGCCCTCTCCACTAACAGTAGAAGTTATAGAAATTAGTCGTTTCTTTTTGGAGGAAGCCATAAACTCTAGATTCGTCCGAATAGAGCGTATAGCTTCCGAAATAGCCGACTTTGGATTCTTATCAACAATCAGCTTTGATACCGACATTTTCTCCTTGTCGTAGGTAGGAATTACTCCCAACACTGGAGAAGACGTATTGCGCTCTAGCTCCCCTACATTCGTAACGGTATTGTGTAGTAGGTATCGAACAGCGATTAATCCTATTCCCAATACCAAGCCCACAGCCAACCCAATTGCATAGACCATTGTGCGAACAGGTGCAATGGGGGCTCCGGGTAAATTGGCTGGCGACAATACTTGAAAGTCGGCTGTGATACCAGCTCTAGCAATATTGTATTCTAGCGTTTTGTCCATCATGAGCATGCTATACTTCTCATATAGCTCACGAGGGCGCTTTAGCCTTTCGATCTGGGTCCGTATTTCTGGCAGTTCGGCCAAACGACTCTGTAGCTCATTCGCTTTACCGTTCATTTGATCCAACTGCCGTTGCAAAAGCTGTTGGTTCTGGCGAAGCAATTGATTGATATTACGCTTAACAAAGGCAATCTGGTCCTGTAGGTTTTTAATTGCTTGTGTAGCGGGCGTATATGAATTTGAAATTCGGTTAATTTCTAGTTGTAAGCCGTATAACTCAGAAATGCGCTCTGTGAGCTCAGGTGCCTTCACCTCTGCTAAGGCTGGTATACTTTGCTCAGCAGATCTACCTTCCACCGCTATGATACGATTCTGTTCTATCTGGCTATTCAAGCTTCGTAGAAGAGATAACTGCTCCTGTAATTTCTGCCGTTCTTCCTCTTGGCTATTTAATAAAGTGGTCAAGCTTCCGAGTTCACTTTCAGCATCGAAAAGCTTATTCTGCTTCATATAGTCCTGCAGTTGCTCTTCTGCTTGACGCAAGAGTTGGCGATTGTCTTCTGACTGTTCTGCCAAGTACCGAAGTGTTTTAGCGGATTGTTCCTGCTTGCGCTGGATTTTTTCAACCAAATAGGCCGTATCTACTTTATTTACAATATCATGCGCCTTAAGGGGATTATGATCAGTGAAAGCTATACTAATAGTATTAGCATCCGGATTCACTATTTGAGCTTGCAGATTAGAACTTAGATACCCATTTATGAAGCCTTCGTCTCTGATTATAAAATAAAAGCTTCGGTCTGTATCTACTGGACGGAAAAGGGGAGTCTGAAGAATCTTGAAGGTAAAGCCGGCTGTTTCAATCGGGTCACCAACAGCAGCTTTCTGGCTTTTTTCCTGACCGCCTTCTTGATAAGTTAATTCTATTTGTTGGGGAGATAAAAAATGCAGTCCGAATTTAGAATTGAACTGTCCCGCACCGCCTGCTCTGACCTCGTACTCAACTTTGAAGGGTGCAGCTCGATATAATTCGGTTTCTAGAACAGTTCCCTCTGCGTAATAATTTACCTCCAGATCGAGCGAGTCGCGCAATCTGCGATATATCAAATTAGACTTTATGAGTTCAATTTCGCCAGAAAGCTGGCTTGTACTTGGTGCTTTGCCTAAGCCCTCTAGCCCTAATACGCCAGCTTCAGTTTTTTCATCTATTTTAAGTAGAGATGTAGACTGATATACTGGGCTGGTGTACCTAAGAAACAACCAAGAACTCAGTAGACCCAGAATAACAAGCAGCAATACCCAGGGTAAGCTCTTACGAGCTACCATTACCAGAGTAGTCAGATCTAATCCGCCGCCTTGGTCTTCATCCGCTTCCCCTCCGGCACCACGGACTAACTCTTCCAGATCAGCTTCTTCGTTTAAAGCCATATAGGCAGACGCTCAGTAATTAAAAAATGGAAGCGCTATTTAACAGCGTTCCGAATAAGGAAAAACGTTGTGAAGATGCCTACTACGCTTCCTATTAAGCCAAAATAAGGCTGTGCATCACTTAACGTTTCATATACGGGACGACGTATGGGCTCCACATAGATAATGTCATTGGGCTCAACCTGTAAACTCGCTCGTCTCATCCCATCGATAGTAGTTAGATTGATAATCTGTACTTGTGGGTTTTTTAAATCACCCCGAATCAGACGGATATTGTCAGCGCGCCCTGATTGGCCGCTGGCAGATGTAGTACCAACATATCCTCCAGAAATACCACCTGCGGAAGCCAGCACTTCTAGCAGGTTCATATTGTCGTTATACAGTTGAATAACCTGACCTGGTCCACCAGCCACTGCGCCCATTACCACAACCCGGTTATTCGTTACCCGGGTCTGCACAAATACGTCCTTATAGTAGACACTGTAACGCTGCTGTAGTACGCTATCTGCTTCCAACAAGGTATAGCCCGCCAAGCGCAAAGGATCAATCATAGGCAGCTTAATCATGCCATCGTGCTGCACTAGGAATTCGCTTTGACCAGAGCCCTGCTGCTGTTGATTATTACGCCCACCTCCAGAACTGCGAGTAATTGGCTGGCGACTGCCACCGCTTGCGCCTCCCGGGGAGCCGAACCCTAACTCCCCATTAGGGTCTATAATTCGCTCTCCCTTGTTAGTAGCGACTTGAACGTACAGGTAATCATTGGGCTGAATGATATAGTTACGTTCAGCTCGATTGACTACATCCCGCAGACGTGCTGTATCAAGGGCTCCAGCACCAGTAGTTCGCAGTAGAATATTTTGCTGCCTCAGCTTGGAAGTGGTGCAAGAAAAGGAGATCAGTGCAGCGCAAACGCATAACACACATAGGCGCAGAAGGCGGGGTAACGTGCTTTTTTGCATGCAAACCGGAGAACCGGGTTCAAGGTCAGGACTTAATGGAAAACCCAAAATCACACATAGGAATTCCGGGAAAGAACTACCAAAGTAACCGAATCGGTGCGCCCTTTCAAAATCCGGGCCACTTCAACCCCAAATCCTGTACTGGCTTCTGCCTCTATAAAATCGTACTTTCGCGGACCCAAAACGGGCGCTGTCCTGTTTAGTTCATATTCCCACCCCACCCTTACTCCCACCCCGTATGGAACTGGTCGCTACAGAAAACCAGACAATGATTGCCCAGATGGTGCGCGATTTTGGCGCGCAGTACATCAAACCCGACATGATGAAATGGGACGAATCCCAGGAGTTTCCTGTAGACGTCTTTCATAAACTCGGAGAGCTCGGCCTTATGGGCGTGCTAGTACCCCAAGAGTATGGAGGGGCTGGCTTTGGCTACGTAGAATATGTTACAGCTATTGCAGAGCTTTCCAAGATTGATGGTAGCATTGGTCTGAGTATGGCTGCGCATAACTCTCTTTGCACTGGCCATATTCTACAACACGCTTCTGAAGAGCAGAAACACAAGTACCTACCCAAACTGGCCTCTGGCGAGTGGATTGGAGCCTGGGGTCTAACGGAGCCCAATACTGGTTCTGATGCGGGCAATATGCGCACCGTAGCTATCGAAGACGGCGACTTTTATGTGCTCAACGGAGCTAAAAACTTCATCACCCATGGCAAGACTGGCAACGTGGCTGTAGTTATTGCACGGACGGGTGAAGTAGGTGACTCTCACGGCATGACGGCTTTCATCATTGAACGCGGTACGCCTGGCTTTGCTGCCGGTCGCAAAGAAGATAAGCTTGGCATGCGCGCTTCTGAAACTACGGAGCTCATCTTCACCGATTGCCGCGTACCTAAGGAAAATATCATTGGAAAGGTAGGTGACGGTTTTGTGCAGGCTTTGAAAGTACTAGACGGTGGTCGTATTAGCATTGCGGCCTTGAGCTTGGGCATTGCGCAGGGAGCGTATGAAGCAGCGCTGCAGTACTCAAAGGAGCGTCATCAGTTTAATCAGCCTATTAGCAACTTCCAGGGTATCGGCTTTAAGCTCGCCGATATGGCTACCGAGATTGAAGCCGCTTCCCTGCTCACCTATCGGGCTGCCGATATGAAAGACCGGGGACTGAATGTTAATCGTGAGTCGGCAATGGCGAAGCTCTATGCCTCAGAAGTGGCGGTACGCACGGCTAACGAAGGGGTGCAAATTTTTGGTGGCTACGGTTACACCAAGGACTATCCGGCTGAGAAATACTATCGTGATGCTAAGCTCTGCACAATTGGCGAAGGCACCTCTGAAATTCAAAAGCTTGTAATTGCTCGTACTATCCTAAAATAGAGGAGACTTGTTGATAAGAGTAAGCTTCATGCATAGTGGCCTAGCGGTAGAATGGCATAGATAAACTATTGAATCTTAGTTAATCTGTAAACCATTTGCATCTACCACGTAGAGTTCCTTATCTTTGCAGCCCTCTAGCCAGGAAAGTTTTCAACCTCACTGAAGATATGATCATCGTACAAATCAAAGAAAACGAGTCGGTTGACCGTGCGCTCAAGCGCTTCAAGAAGAAATTCGAGCGCACTGGCGTGCTGAAAGAACTGCGTCGCCGCACGTTTTTCCAGAAGCCTTCCATCACGAACCGCAAGCAGAAGCAGAAAGCTATCTACAAGCAGGTAACGTATGGTAACGAGGCTAATCAATAGTCTCAGAAAGCTTTCTATAAGCTAGAAAAGCCGGCTGATTTATGCTCTAGCAGCATAACAGCCGGCTTTTTCGCGCCCGTATATTTCATTTTTTTCTTCCATTGAATTCCATACATTGGGTATCCACAGCTTAGCTGTCGGGCCCTAACGTATGGAATTGTTTTTTGATTATTTGCGGTTCGAGCGGCGGTATAGTCCGCATACGGTACTGTCCTACCAAACCGATCTGCGGCAGTTTTCTGCATTTCTAGAAACCACTTATGAGCTACAGGATCCGACGCAGGCGGACCATATGCTAATTCGTTCGTGGGTAGTGGCTCTAATGCAGCAACACCAAGACCCGCGCACGGTCAACCGCAAGATTGCCTGTTTACGCTCTTACTACAAATATTTGCTGCGAACGGGGGCCATCCAGAAAAACCCCATGTTGCGCATCACTTCACCCAAGGTAGCCAAGAAGTTGCCCGACTTTGTAGCGGAGGATTCACTCAACGGATTGCTCAATACATTCGAATTTTCGCAGGACTTGGTGGGCTCTCGCGACCAGCTGATTCTTGAACTACTCTACGGTACCGGTATCCGCCTCTCTGAGCTAATTGGTATTGGTCACGAAGACATCAGCTTAGCAGGCAAAACAGTGCGCGTAACAGGCAAAGGCAACAAGCAGCGCCTCGTACCACTCAACCCCACTTTGCTTTTAGTGCTAGAACACTATATAGCGCATAAGCAACGCGAATTTGGCGCTGACAGCAACGTCCGCCGGGCACTCCTCGTTACTGACAAAGGAGAGCCGCTCTATGAAAAGTTTGTGTATCGCACGGTAAAGCACTATTTAAGCCAGATTACTACGGCGTCTGGTCAGCAGCACCCGCACGTGTTACGTCACTCCTTCGCTACGCATTTGCTAGGCAAAGGCGCCGACTTAAACGCTATCAAGGAGTTGCTAGGCCACGCTAATCTGGCGGCCACCCAAGTATACACACACTTGAGTATTGACAAGCTCAAATCCGTGTTTGAAAAGGCCCACCCAAAGGCCTAATTTTTCTTTTACCCTTAACCCAACATCCGATGAAAGTACAGATGCAATCGGTGCATTTTGATGCCGACCAAAAACTGATTGACTTCATCCAGAAGCGTCTTGATAAACTCGAAACCTTTTATGACCACGTCACGGAAGGAGAAGTGATTATGCGCCTGAATAACAAGGATGGTATAAATAATAAAACGGTGGAAGTAAAGGTTCGGGTCCCCGGTACCACGCTTTTCGCACAGGAAGATGCTGGCACATTTGAGGCGGCCGCTGATGCCGCCGCTGACAGTCTGAAGCGTCAGATCACCAAATATAAAGACAAGCTTGTGAGCCACTAAGCATACCAGGTAGGTGGCCTAGCCAGCTATGCTAGGCCACTTAGCTCCGCTTCGTGCATAAAAAAGCCCCAACTGCTACCAGTTGGGGCTTTTTTTGTAAGGTCATGCTACTCTACAGCGCAAACTCGGCCTTAATTTTATCGACGTAGTCAAGCTTCTCCCAAGTGAAAGTCTCAACGGTCTTGGTTGAGCCATCGGCTTGTTTTACTTCTTTTGTACCGGGTTGACGACCCATATGGCCATAGGCAGCTGATTCAGCGAAGATGGGGTTCTGCAGGCCTAAGCGCTTTACGATGGCGTAGGGGCGCAGGTCGAAAATGCTCTGCACTTTAGCGGCAATTTCACCATCCGTGAGTTGGTGACCAAACGAGCCGGTAGCCTTAGTAGTACCGTAGGTTGTTACGAATACGCCAACTGGCTCAGCCACACCAATAGCGTAGGCCACTTGCACGAGCACCTGATCGGCTACGCCAGCAGCCACCAGATTTTTAGCAATATGGCGGGCTGCATAGGCAGCGGAACGGTCAACTTTTGAAGAGTCCTTGCCGGAGAAAGCACCGCCACCGTGAGCACCCTTGCCGCCATACGTATCCACAATGATTTTGCGGCCCGTGAGGCCAGAGTCACCATGAGGACCGCCAATTACGAACTTGCCCGTGGGGTTGATGTGGTACTTGATATCCTCGGTAAAGAGGGCTTGGACCTCTTGCGTGAGCTGAGCTTTCACCCGCGGAATCAGGATGTTCTTAATATCCTGCTCAATCTGGGTTAGCATCACCTGCTCGTTTTGGTCGAAATCGTCGTGCTGGGTACTGACCACGATGGTTTCGATGGCTTCCGGCGTGTTGTCGTCGTTGTAGCGGATGGTTACCTGGCTTTTCGCATCGGGGCGCAGGTAGGTCATCTCCTGCCCAGCCTTGCGGATAGCCGACAGCTCACGCAGTAGACGGTGCGAGAGGTCGAGAGCCAAAGGCATGTAATTTTCCGTCTCACGAGTAGCATACCCGAACATCATGCCCTGGTCACCGGCACCCTGCTCTTCAGGCTTGGCACGCTCAACACCTTGGTTGATGTCAGCCGACTGCTCGTGCAGACGGTTCATTACCTCGCAAGTGTCGGCATTAAACAGGTACTCAGGCTTGTTGTAGCCAATGCGACGAATCACCTCCCGGATGATGGGCTCGGCCTCTACGTGGGCCGTTGATTTAATTTCGCCGGCTACCAGCGCAAAATCAGTGGTAACCAGGGTTTCGCAGGCGACTTTAGCCGTGGGGTCCTGACGCAAGTATTCGTCGAGGATGGCATCGGAAATCTGGTCGGCTACTTTATCGGGGTGGCCTTCCGAAACAGATTCGGAGGTGAACAAGTACGGCATCAGCTAGTAAGGTAGAAGTACGCGAGGGGCCGGCAGCCCCTGCCCCGCCCTAGCGAAAGGCCGGGCAGGGCCGCAAAGCTACAAGTTTTCTAGATGGTGAAAGGGTGAAACGACTGAATTCATCTTGATCCTTCTAGCCAAGTACACCCCAGCAAGAAATTATTGCCAGGAAGCAAACCCGATTATACCCAACCCTATTCTTCCTCGGTTTCTCTTCTAGGCCATATGGTAGTATGCAGAACGGGCGTTCCTATATAGCCAGCTTTTCTTTTGAGTAATGCGCTACCATCGTACTGCACAGGAATATCTTATAGTGATGAGTGCTGCATTTCCTTCGGGCACTGGAGGTAAGGCGGCGCCTTATGACAGATTAGCTAGTTTAGGCTACTTTACTGCCCGCCAGTACTGCCACTAGTGGCCGGGGTAATCTTCAAGTTCGTCTCAAATAGCTTCAGGATGCGCTTGTACTCATCAGTCCACGACGAGGGCTCCACGAAGCCGTGGTCTTCAACGGGGTATACTGCCAGCTCCCAGTTCTCCTTGTGGAGTTCAATGAGGCGCTGAGAGAGGCGTACAATATCCTGGAAATGCACATTGGTATCTACCATACCGTGGCACATAAGCAAGGCTCCTTTTAGGCCATTAGCGTAATAGATAGGCGAGGAGCGCGCGTAGGCCAGGGAGTCGTTATAAGGCTCGTTGAGGATGTTGTCGGTGTAACCGTGGTTGTAGTGGGCCCAGTCGGTTACGGAGCGCAGGGCGGCGCCAGCCTTGAACACGTCGGGCTGGGTGAACATCGCCATAAGAGTGATGAAGCCGCCGTAGCTGCCGCCGTATATGCCAATGCGCTGCGGGCTAACACCATACTTCTCGGTTAAGAGCTTGGCACCGTCCACCTGGTCGTTGAGGTCTTTGCCGCCCATGTAACGGTAAATGCCTGTGCGCACGTCGCGGCCGTAGCCCGCAGAGCCGCGATAGTCGATGTCCAGCACGGTATAGCCTTTGTCTACCAGCAGGTTGTGAAACATGTACTCGCGGAAGTACGTGCTCCACCATTTGTGGGCATTTTGTAGGTAGCCGGCACCGTGCACAAAAATTACGGCTGGGCCTTGGGCCTGCGGACTCGTAGGCCTATAGAGCCTTGCGTACACGTCGGCCCCATCGCGAGCTTTGATGGTGATGACCTCTGGCGTACGCCAGGCATAGCTCTCAAATTCGGGGGTGGTGCTGTGGGTTAGGCGACGCATTTTGGCGCCGGGCTTGTTGTCCATCACGTATAGCTCCCAGGGCGTATTGGCGGTGCTGTAGCGTACTGCCAACGTCTTCTCGTCGGGAGAAAGGGTAACCTCGCTACCGCCGGGCAGAGAGGTAATCTGAGTTAAGTCTCCACCGTTTATGGGCATGCGGTAGAAATGCTGCTCGCCGGGGTGCACCTTGTTGGCCGTTAGGTACCAGGACTTTTTGTCCTGACTGAGTTGGGCTTTTTGCACCTCAAACTTGCCACTAGTCAGGGCTTTCTTCTGGCCATTGGTTACGTCCACGGTGTAGAGGTGGCTGTAGCCAGTCTCCTCACTCTGGAACCACACTCGGCGCGAATCGGGCAGCCAACCTACGTTGCCCTCGTCGTAGCCAATGCCAGGGCCATTGATCCAGGCATCGTCGTGCTGGCGGTCGAGCAGATTGATTTTCTGGGTGGCGGGGTCGAGGCCAACAATCCAGCGGTCCTTATTATCGGTGCTACGGATAACCAGAAATGCGCGCTTACCGTCCTCAGACCAGAATGGGCCGTAGGGAATCACACGGCGCTGCTCCGTGGCTGGTTTTTCTTTTTTGGCGGTGGCAGCTTTAACGGAATCGGCGGGCGTGGGGGCTTTGAGCTGGAGCTGATACTCTTTGCGATAAGCTGGTTGCTCATCCAGCCCCTCTAATTCACGGTAGCCGAGCACAAAGGTGGTGTCACGCCCAATATCGTAGAGGCCTAGCTGGTAAGCAGTTTGGGGAGCACCAACTTTGGTACGGGTGCTGATGTCCTCGGTAAAGCCGGAAGCCGTCACGAAGTTCGGCACCAACGCTACTTTCTCTCCACTTGGCTCTTGAGCCAGCGTGTAGGTTACGTAGCGACCATCGGGTGAGAGACGCAGGTTACGCGCCGACTGCTGGCCTAGCCAAATGGCTTTGGGTCGCAGGCGCGCCAAGGCTTTCTGCTGCCGCTGCCGGGCTTTAACATCTTGGTCTTTTTGCTTGATGATGTCAAACAGCGCCAACTGTTGCGCCTTTAGAAACTTATCGGCCATATCCGTGGAGCCGTCCGTAGGCCTGTTGCCGCGGCGGAAGTCGGTGCGCTGCACGGTTTCGCCAGTGGCGGGGTTCCACGTATAAAGATTGCTGGCCCGGGTATAGCTGATGAGCTGGCCCTGCAGGGCAAATGTGGGGTCTAGCTCCCGCTCGGCGGTGTTGGTAATACGGCGCACACGCAGAGTCTTGAGGTCGAGCAGGTAGATATCCCCGTCCTTCTCGTACACTTTGCGAGCGTGCTGCTGGTCGTACTCGCCGTTGGCGGCTGGTAGCTCCCGCTGTTCCCGCTGGCTCACTTTGCGGGCAGTGCCCCCACTGGGGCTGATGCTGTAAAGGGAATCGCGGCGGGCTTTCTCAGGGTTCCAGTTGAAATAAATGCGCTTGCCGTCCTCGGCCCAGGAAATATTGCTCGGGGAGTTACCAATCCACTGCGCTGGGTCGCGCATGATTTTTTCAACGGTCAGGGGCCCAAGTTGCTGGGCGCGGACAGTAGGTGATAAGGCCGGCGCAATGGCCAGCAGCAAGAGAATACGTTTCAACATAGAAGCGGCAAATAGCTAAGCCAGACTGCAACTTACGTCACGGCAGCCAAGGGACATAACGCCCACTGCCTGCGTTGCACGGCGATAGAGGCCTACAGTAAAGGCTACCTATGTAAAATTGGCTTTGCCACCCTGTCACTGAGCATCAGTTTGCGGTTAGGAGTGGCCTACTCGAACTTTTGCGCTGAAGGTTAGCTTAGAAACTGAGTCTACTTTTCTAGCCCTCTGCCTTAATAATGCAGCTTCTTCCTTCTCAGGCACCCACTACCCATAACCTATTTACTCAACGCCTACCCTGGATTCAGGTAGCGCCAAATGCTCCATATTTCATCACAGAACAGGGAACCAGCTGGACGCCCATCGGGCAGAATGATGCCATCACGTGGCCTGACTTTGCGGGGTTGTTTCGCCGAAAAAATATGGCGGCCGTGGAGGGCCATCTAGCGTGGTTAGCGGCGCACGGGGTAACGTGCCTGCGGTTTATGCTCGAGTACTGTCAGACCGAGAACCGCTATCTTGAGCGGCCGGTTGGGCGTTTTCAACCTAATATGGTGCGCCTCTGGGACGATTTGTTTGCTCTGTGTGAACGGTATGGGCTGCGGGTGCTTCTCACTCCATACGACACATTTTGGATGTGGAAGCGCTGGCGCCACCATCCGTACAATCAGGCACATGGTGGCCCTTGTAAGCACCATTCT
Organism: Hymenobacter wooponensis; assembly: GCF_004745865.1. Classification (GTDB taxonomy): domain Bacteria; phylum Bacteroidota; class Bacteroidia; order Cytophagales; family Hymenobacteraceae; genus Hymenobacter; species Hymenobacter wooponensis. Next base: position 363,876 of record NZ_SRKZ01000002.1, read on the forward strand.
CAATGGTTGCTCTGCCCCGATACACTTGCGGCCATCAAAAACCGCTTGAAGTTTGCGACGGAGCGCTGGGGTGGCAGCGGTGCACTCTTCGCCTGGGATTTATGGAACGAAATTCACCCCCGCCACGCCCAGGGCCGCACGGATGGCTTCGCTGATTTTATTACGGAGGTTAGCACCCATTTGCGTGAAGTAGAAACCAAGTTGTATGGCCGTACGCATCTGCAAACGGTGTCGCTGTTCTGGCCAGTTTTGTATGAACACCCGGCCGTAGCCGATGTCATTTTTCGGCATCCGCAGCTCGACTTCGCTACTACGCACTTCTACCATGCCGCCACCATTGATCACCCCAAGGATACCGTGCAACCGGCTATCTACACGGGGTCATTGGTACGGGAGGCCTTAGAACAGCTGCACCAGCCCACCCCCTTTTTTGATAGTGAGCATGGCCCTATTCACACCTTCAAAGACCGGCATCGGACGTTGCCAGAGGCCTTTGATGATGAATACTTCCGGCACATGCAGTGGGCTCATGTGGCTTCTGGGGCGGCCGGCGGCGGAATGCGGTGGCCTAACCGACATCCTCATGTGCTCACGCACGGTATGCGGGCGGCCCAGCAGAGCTTGGCTTCGTTTGTGGAGCTGATACACTGGCCTAGCTTCCAGCGCCGGAATCTGAATCAGGAGATACAGCTATCTACGCCGGCATTTGCTGGGTTTGCCTGCGGCGACGCAACCCAGGCCATTGTTTGGATACTGCGCCAAGACAGCCTTAAGAAGCGCGGCGGCACCATGCTGCAACACGTGAAGCCACTGCCTGTGCAAATCAAGATACCAGGGCTGCACGCAGGCTGCTACCGGGTGCACCTCTGGAATACCCTGACGGGCGACAGCGCGGGGCAAGTATACTTACAGGCTACCACCGGGCAACTGACAGTTGACTTGCCCGAAGTACGCAAGGATATAGCGCTGGCCATAGTTAGGGTGTAGCGGGGCGGCACCACATGTCACGGAAACAGCTCTGTATCTGTTCTATATCTGTGCTGACAGCCGCCTTACAGACCACCCTTTTCCCATGCTTTCAACTCGGCCTGCATGTTACGGCGCGCTTGAGCATCAAGCTTGTCGCGGAAGAGCGGGGTTTGGTAGAGCACGGGAGCCGTGAGCAGCTTCTCCAGTACTTTGCGGCGGCCGCGGCGATAGAGGAAGTCTGGTACCAAGCGGTACTCTTGGCGCACCTGCCGGGCGTACTGCCAGTAGTCGGCCTCTGGGGCCCCGAGGATTTGCAGATCCGCATCGAGGAAGAAATGCAGGTCTGCGTCGGCGGTGGGGTGTGGCTGGGTGTGGTCTTTGGTTCGCTCAATCAGGTAGGCCACTCGCTGCCGGCGTTCCGCAGAAAGCGTAGTGTGGCCCAGAAACTCCAGAGCCATGGCAGCACTACGAGCTTCATTATCCTCGCGGCGCGTACTATAGATGGCATCGTGAAACCAGATAGCCAGTTGCACTACCTCCATATCGTGGATAGCAGAAGAATAGCGGTCGGCACAGTCGAGAAGAGCGCGGATGTGCTGAAGCGAATGATAGTGCCGGTCAGAAGCTTGGTAAGCCTCGGTGAGTTGCTTAAGCGTGGCTGCACGGCGTTCCTGATCGGGGAGCAAAGGAGCCGTCAGCTGATGCCAGCGGGCCGGTAATGTGGTATTCATAACCATAATCTGATACGAGCAAATAGGTGGCGCAGCATAGAAATATACCACCCCTAGATAATAGAATACCCCAGTGGAGCTTCAGTTTTTTTAGCAAAAAGCGGTTAAACGCTTAAATCAATTGATTTCCAGAAATGTAGCGCGGGCACAATACTGCCTATGGTTACCGGCTTTCCGCAACCTATGGCTTCTGGAGCTGAACGCTAGGTTTGTGGCGCATCTGACGGGCTAGGCCCCATTTACAAAGCGTGCAGAAGCCCGCCTTTATAGGCCAGCTAATTGGCAGTGGGTGTACCGTACGGATTGGGCCGACGAATTTCCAGGTAGCGCTCGGGAGCGGCTAAGTCCTGAAACCCGAATTGCCGGTACAATCCATGCGCATCTAGCGTAGCCAACAGATAGCGGCGCTGCCCCTGCAGCTCCGGGTGAGCCCATATTGCAGTTTGCAGCTGCTTGCCAATTCCCCGGCCCTGAAACTCAGGCAACACAAATACGTCGCAGAGCCAAGCGAAGGTGGCTTTATCGGTGACAACCCGGGCGTAGGCCACCTGCTGCCCACTGGGGGCATACACCCCAAAATTCAGGGAATTAGCAATGGCCCGCTGCACAGTTTCCAACGGAATGCCTTTCGCCCAATACGATTCTTGGGAGAGGTAGCGGTGGATAACCGTGACGTCGAGCTTAGTGGGGTCGGTACTGATGGTGAACATAGGTAAGCAACGGAAACCTGTGGTTCTAGGCCAGGTGACGATAGCGCCGGCAAGTACGGCAGGAAATGCACCTCCTACCTCATCCATGAGCCGGAATAATTCGTTGATCAGACAAGCCTTCTATCACTTCAGTAACCTGCTGACTATGAAAATTCTGTCTACTCTATTTCTTGCTAGCCTATTAGTTACTGGCACCGCGGCTGCACAGGCCCAAACACTACCGGTGTTAGGCACCTTTCCGGTGGGCGCTACTACCGTAACGGTTTCGGCGCTGAGCACTGGCCTAGTAGTGCCGTGGGAGTTGGTTTGGGGGCCCGATAACTTTATCTGGATGACCGAGCGGGGCGGGCGCATCAGCCGGGTGAACCCCAGCACGGGGGCTGTTACCCCGCTTATTACGCTGGCTGATGTGGCTACCAGCTCCGAAGGTGGCCTACTGGGCATGGTGCTCCACCCCGAGTTTAGTACTTCGCCCTACGTGTATGTGGTGTACAACTACAACGACAATGGCTACAAAGAAAAGCTGGTGCGCCTGACCTACGCCAATGGCACGCTGGGTAGCCCACTCGTGCTGCTGGGCAACATTCCGGCCGTGAGCACGCACAGCGGTTCGCGCCTACTCATTCTGCCCGACGGCACCCTGCTGATGACTACCGGCGATGCTCAGGACCGCCCCGCTGCCCAAGACCGCGCCTCGCTGAACGGCAAAATCCTCCGCCTAAACCTCGATGGCACCATTCCGCCCGACAACCCGGTGGCGGGTAACCCCAGCTACACTTTCGGGCACCGCAACCCACAAGGATTAGTACTCGCCTCCAATGGCCGCCTCTACAGCTCTGAACACGGCCAGGATGCCGAAGATGAGGTTAACATTATTGAGCCCAACCGCAATTACGGCTGGCCTACCGTGGAAGGCCTCTGCGACCTCGCCTCCGAACAGGCCTACTGCAGTGCTAACAATGTGCGTGAGCCCATCTTTGCCTGGGCACCTACGGTGGGGGTTGCTGCCCTTACCTACTACGACCACCCAGCCATACCCGGCTGGCGCAACAGCTTGCTTGCAGCTACCCTGCGGGGAAATAAGCTCACGCAAATTCCGCTTAACGCAGCCGGTACTGCTGCCAGCGAAGGGGTATTCACACTTACCTCCTTCGGGCGACTGCGGGCCATCTGCGTTTCGCCCCAGGGGCGCGTGTACGTGAGTACCAGCAACCGCGACGGCCGTGGTGGCCCTGCCACCACCGACGACCGCATTCTGGTACTGGAAAACCTGGCCTACGTGCCTACTCCCACTGTCACGGCTAGGCAGGAAGTGCTAGGCCTCTGGCCCAACCCGGCGCGAAGTAGCGTGACGCTACGGTTGCCCTCGCCCGCTACGGCCTCCTTGCCTACGGAGCTGCGTGATGCGCTAGGGCGCCTAGTTTTGGCTAGCCGGTTTGTTGCGGGCCAGTCGTCATTAGAAGTATCCGTGGCGGGGCTGCGGCCCGGCATATACTCGGCGCAGGTGCTTACCCCGGCGGGTAGCTTTACGCAGCGCCTGGTGGTGGAATAGCCATGAGAGGGCGGAAACACGGAACCCGCAAACTGAGCCGGAACGCCAGCCCTTCCCGTGCGTATGGGAAAAGCGGTACGTTTTTCACGCATACGTTGTTCCCTATGCTACCTCCTTTCATGAAACGCCGCGAGCGCACAAGCGGCTCCGAGCCTGAATCCAACAAATGGATCTGGTACGTCTTTGGGCTGATGACGCTGCTCTGGCTGCTCTACTCCTGGTTTTTCGACAAGTAGATCACCTCACGTGCTACTTCTCAGAGGAAGAGACGGATGTTTACTCTTCCTCCAGCAGTAACTGATGGCGCTCGTTTTTGACGGTGTTGGCCAAGGTCCAGGGAATTTCTTGGCTGAAGGGGTGCTGCCGTACAGGGCAGTCGGGCATGTGGCAGTGCGAGCAAGCGGCAAAGGTGCAGGGGTCGGCGTGCACAAACATTTCTACCTCTACCTCAAAGCGGCCTGCTATAAACTCCTCAATGCGGTGCACTTGGCTGTGGGTTTCATCGAGGGTGAAGTAGTAGGGCATGGTCACGTGGCAGTCCACGTGCAAGTCGGCGCCGTAGCGTAGTACGCGCAGGTTATGCACGTCAATCCAAGATGGCTGGCGGTGCGCCTGCAGCTCTGAAATTACCTGCTTCACCGTTTTCACGTCCGATTCGTCCATGAGCCCTCCAATAGAGCGGCGCAGCATGCGGTAGCCATTCACCACAATGAATACGCCCAGCACCAGAGCCGCCCCGGAGTCAAACAGCACGTTGCCGGTGAACAGCACCAGCAGCAGGGCGGCACATGAAACCAAGGTACTCACCGAGTCCATGTACAGGTGCTGCCCGTCTCCTACCAGTGCCACCGAGTTATGCTGTTTGCCAGCGCGCACCAGCAAGAAGCCCACTACCAGGTTTACCAATGCCGTGAATGCCAGCAAGCCCATGCCCCAGTCGGGCCGGTCTACGGCGTGGGGATTCATGAGAGAGAGAATAGCCGACCGGAATATATACACGCCGGCCGTCAGAATCAGGGCTCCCTCAAACCCGATGGAGAGGTACTCAATTTTGCCATGGCCATACGGATGGTTTTCATCCTTGGGCAAGCTGGCCAGGTAGATACTGTAGAGCGCGAAACCACTTGTCACCACGTTGATGATGGACTCTAGGGCATCCGTAAGCACGGCCTGGGAGCGGGTGAGCAGGTAGGCGTAAAACTTAATCGCCACTAACACCACGCTGACAACCAACGATAATAGCCCGTAGCGCGTTTTGAGGGGAAGTGAAAACATGAGGACGTAACCGTGGAGCGAGCAACAAAATTCAGGTAAAAAACCCGGCGTGCCACTGATGACACAACTTTTTGAAACAAAAGCAGTAATTAACCTGTCTTAAAAATAAATTTAGACGACCCTAAAATTGTTTACTTTGTGAATTCAAGTAGCTCTGACTCTATGCCTCCAGCCATACAAACTCCTCCCGTTGCCACTCCCTCCGAAGCGGACATGCAGGCCGCTACCGGCTGGCGCCGGGCCCGGAAGCACAATTCGCTGGCCGAGGTATACGCCTCCATTCGGGTGCCCGCGCAGAGTGCTTCGTTCTGGCGTAAGCTGATGGCCTTCTGGGGGCCGGGCCTGATGGTGGCGGTGGGCTACATGGACCCCGGCAACTGGGCAACGGATATTGAAGGCGGTTCGCGCTTTGGCTATACGCTGCTTTCAGTGATTCTGATTTCCAACTTGTTTGCCATGCTGCTTCAGCACTTGGCAGCTAAGCTGGGCATTGTGACGGGCCGTGACCTTGCGCAGGCCTGTCGCGACCACTACTCCGCTCCCGTGGCCAAGGTGCTGTGGGTGCTGTGCGAAGTTGCTATTGCCGCCTGTGACCTAGCCGAGGTAATCGGCTCGGCCATTGCCCTGAACCTGTTGTTCGGGCTGCCGCTCACCTGGGGCGTATCGCTTACCATCCTAGATGTGCTGGTGGTGCTGTTGTTTCAGAGCAAGGGCTTCCGGGTGTTGGAAAGTATTGTGGCGGGCCTGCTGACCGTGATTTTTGGCTGCTTCCTGTATGAAATCATTGTCTCGAAGCCCGACTGGTTTGGGATTCTGGGAGGCCTAGTACCCCAGCCCCAGATCGTGACCACGCCCAAGATGCTCTACATCGCCATTGGTATTTTGGGCGCTACGGTAATGCCGCATAACCTCTACCTGCACTCCAGCATCGTACAAACCCGCGCCTTTGCTCAGGATGAACCCGGCAAGCGCATGGCCATCAAATTCGCCACTATCGATAGTTCGGTGGCCTTGTTTCTGGCCTTCTTTGTGAATGCAGCTATTCTAATTACTTCTGCCGCCGCCTTTCACCGCAATGGCCACCAAAACGTGGCTGATATTGCGGATGCCCATGAGCTGCTTGCGCCGGTGCTAGGCGCCGGAGCGGCCTCTGTGGTGTTTGCAGTAGCCCTGCTGGCCTCCGGACAAACCTCCACGCTCACGGGCACCCTGGCTGGCCAAATTGTAATGGAAGGCTTTCTGGATCTACAGCTGAAGCCTTGGGTACGGCGCCTTATCACGCGGAGCATTGCGGTGGTGCCAGCCTTTATAGTAGCCATGCTGTACGGGGAGAAAGGCACCGGCGAATTACTCGTTCTAAGCCAGGTTATTCTGTCGTTGCAGCTCAGCTTTGCGGTGGTGCCGCTAGTGCTCTTCACGGGCAGCAAAGCCAAAATGGGAGTTTTCGTGAACAAGCCCTGGCTACAGACTATTGCCTGGAGCGTATCGGGCATTATTGTATTACTGAACGGCTACCTACTGTTTCAAACCTTCTTCGGGTAAGCTAAAAAAAGCGCCGTACCTGGCCTAGCCAGCACGGCGCTTTTTTGGCTTTACACTTTTAGACTGGCCTAAATATTTATTTAACCTGGTTTAAACAAACTACTGCCTTTGGGAGCAGCCACTAGGCCTGTACTGACCCAGCCTGCGCCCACTACGGCAGTACGGCGTGGTTCTCACCTTCTACCGCTTTTCATTATGAAACTAGCTTTTCGCCTGCTCACTACTTTGCTATTTTCTTTCTCGGGGCTGCTGGTAGCGGCGCAGGGTACGGGCAGCATCCGGGGGCAGGTGCTGGCAGAAGGCCAACCGTTAGAGCTGGCTACGGTAGTGTTGCCGGGAACCGCCTTGGGCACTGCTACAGATGCGCAAGGGCACTATGTTCTCGAAGGCATTCCGGCGGGAGCGCACGAGGTAGTGTTTTCCAGCATTGGCTACCAGGCCCAACGCCAACGGCTGACCATCGTGGCCGGGCAAACTGCGGAGGTTTCGGTGCGCTTGGCTCCTACTCCGGCGGCATTGCAGGAGGTGGTGGTAACGGGAGTTTCTCGGGCTACGGAGCTGCGAAAAAGCCCAGTCCCGATTGCCGTGCTTAGCCGGCGCGAGGTGAACCTCAATGGCAGCAGCAACGTGATTGATGCCGCCGTAAAAGGCGTGCCCGGCCTGAGCGCCGTCACTACTGGCCCCAATATCTCTAAGCCGTTTATTCGGGGGCTCGGCTATAATCGGGTACTCACGCTCTACAACGGCTTGCGCCAGGAGGGCCAGCAGTGGGGCGACGAGCACGGCATCGAGATTGATCAATATGACATCGACCGGATTGAGGTAGTAAAAGGTCCCGCCAGTCTGATATATGGGTCTGATGCCGTAGCCGGTGTTATCAACATGCTGCCGAGGCTACCCAATGGCCCCGCCGGTGAGCTGCATGGCGATGCACTAACTGAGTATCAGACCAATAATAACCTGATTGGCACCTCGCTAGGCCTGCACTATAACCGCAACGGCTGGCAGTATGCGGCGCGAGGCTCTTACCGCTTGGCGCAAGCGTACCGCAACGCGCTGGAGGGCCGGGTATATGGCACGGCCTTTCGGGAGCTGAACCTAACGGCTATGGCAGGCCTAGAGAAAACCTGGGGCTCTACGCAGCTCTACGCCACGCTCTACAACAACCTACAGGAAATTCCGGATGGCAGCCGCGACTCCCTGAGCCGGCGTTTCACGCGCCAGATTTTGGAAGGCGAGCAGGACGACATCAAGAACCGCCCCCTAGTGCCTGATGCTGACCTGGCTACGTACCGCATCAACCCGCTTCACCAGCACATTCAGCACTACCGCTTGCTTAGCCGTACCCGGCTGCGGCTTGGGCAAGGAGAGCTGCACGCGCTGCTGGGGGCACAACAGAACATCCGCCGCGAGTACAACCACCCTACTGCGCCCACGCAGGCAGGCCTAGCGGTGGCCCTGAACACCTACAATTACGATGTGCGTTACGCTGCCCCTGCCTGGCAAGGCATCGAGACGACACTGAGTCTGAACGGGATGTACCAGACCAATACAAACCGCGAGGCCACTGACTTCCCCATTCCGGATTACTCGCTCTTTGATGTGGGCGGCTACCTCTTCCTGAAGAAGACGTTTGGCAAGCTTGACCTCTCCGGGGGCTTACGCTACGATACCCGCGTGCTGCGGTGGGCTGACTTTTATGTGGGAGAAAACCCCGCCACTGGTTTTCCGCAACAGGTAGGCGCCAATAGTGGCCTAGCGCCACAATTCTCAGCGTTTAAACGACCCTACCGGGGCGTGTCGGCTAGCGTGGGCGCTACCTATAATTTCTCTGATCGGTTGGTGCTGCGGGCCAATGTGGCGCGGGGTTACCGGGCACCTAACATCACGGAAGTGGGCTCCAATGGCCTCGACCCGGGCGCCCACATAGTGTACCTGGGCAACCGCACCTTCGGGCCCGAGTTCAGTTTGCAGGAAGACCTAGGGCTCAGTGCTTACCTGCCCGATGTGGAGCTGAGCGCCAGCGTTTTTCACAACGACATCAACAACTACATCTACCAGGCCCGCCTGAATGGCCCCGATGGGCAGCCGGTAGTCATTGTTCCAGGCAATGCTACCTACCAGTATCAGCAGGGCCAGGCCCGGCTTTATGGCGCCGAGGCAACTGTAAACCTGCACCCACGGGCACTGCCCAGCCTTACGTTCGGCAATAGCCTGGCCTACGTAACTGGCCTGAACCGCGAAGCACAGCTACTGGAAGCCAACGGGGCGGCGGCCAAATACTTGCCGCTCATCCCACCGCTGCGTACCCGCTCAGAGGTGCGTTTCACAAGTGAGAAGCCGTGGGGCTGCTTGCTACACCCCTACGTGCGGGCCGTACTCGACTACAACGCCCCCCAAAACCGGTTTTACGCAGTAGATAACACCGAAACACGCACGGCGGGGTACGCACTGCTGGGGGTAGGCTTAGGCACTGGTCTAGCCACTGGCCCTGAAAAACGGGAGTGGCTGCAGTTTTTTTTACACCTCGACAATGCGCTGAACACAACGTATCAGTCGCACCTTAACCGGCTGAAATACTTTGAGTACTACGCTGCCTCGCCTACGGGCCAGCGGGGCATCTATAACCAGGGGCGTAACCTCAGCCTAAAAATAACGGTGGCTTTCTAGGCCAGTCTGCAGGCGTTTGCGTAGGGGCGGAATACGACCCTTAACTCCTCCCCTCATGTGTAAACGCTACGCTTTTTTGTGGCTTTTGAGCGCGCTGGCTCCCCTGCAGCTAGCAGCCCAAGATCTTAAAAAGACCAGTCCCTACGATTCGGCCCACTTCGACTTGTTTCACCCGGTACCCCGCAACCAACTCCGGGAGTTACGCCCCGACCGGCCCGGCGTAACAGAAAGCCCCTTTACTGTAGATGCCGGCCACTTTCAGCTTGAGACCGATGCCGTGCGCCTGATTAATTCGCGCGAGGACACTATGCGCAACCGCGACTTTCACGTGGCCTACGCTGTAGCCAAAATGGGCCTGAGCCGCCGCACCGATCTGCAGATAGAAGTACCACTCTATAGTATTGGCAAACAACGTGGCGAGCATCAATCGGAATGGGACAAGAGCCGCGGCTTCGGGGACTTAGCCATTCGGGTGAAGCACAACTTCCTCGGCGATGACCAAGAAAGCCCCGTAGCAATGGGCATAGTGGCCTACACGCGCCTTCCTACAAGCAAACAAGCCCGCAACGGGTCTATAGAAGGAGGATTGATCTTGCCAGTTAACATCATGCTGCCCCACAAGTGGAATCTTGATGTGCAGATAGAGTCTGACGTGAACTACGACCAGGAGCAGCGCAATCATTACCTGCGCGTGATGCCCTCGGTAGCCCTTGATCATGAGTTCAGTGACCTGTTTAGCTTCTTAGTAGAAGGGGTAACGCAGTGGGACGCGGAGCATTCCGGCTGGCGCTCCTCCGTTAATTTGGCTCCAATCTTCAGCATCAATAAGAACCTGCAGGCCGACTTTGGGGCGCACTTGGCCTTGAGCAAAGAAATGGATCGGGAGTTTTTCGTGGGTTTCACGTTCCGGCGCTAGGCATGTGCTTATAGCAACACGGCCCCGGCTTCTGGTAGTCAGAAGCCGGGGCCGTGTTGCGTAGGCTAGCCTACTACCTTGGTTACTGATCGGTCATCAGGCTGCGGGTGTGGGCTTTCCAGTCAGTGATAAACCACGTTACTACCGACACCGCACCTAGCACCCAGAACAGGTTACGCTCTGAGCTGTCGGCCGGAAAATTAAAGAGCAGCGGTGCTGCCAGCAAAGCAATACCCGTGAGCAAGTCCATCCAGCCATGAATCGGGAATGGAATCACCTTGAACAGACCTAGCTTAAAGTCGGTGAGCAGGGTAATCAGCAAATACCCACCGGCCATTACAAAGCAAGCCGTATCCACGGCTGGGTTTAGCTCAAACATGATGGGAGCCATCGCGAGAACAGTGATGAAAGCTATATCAACTACGCCGTGCGCGGCGGGAGACAGGATTTTCATGAATCGATAGAATTTTTGGGTGGAACCATACAAGTAAATACGGCCACTGCAGCGCAAGGATACAGTTGACCTTCTGCTATCTAGCGCTAGGGCAATAAAAAATCCTGTGGCGCTGGCCACAGGATTTTTTCGTTATTACTGCTTCATCAGCTTAGTTATGATGAGGCATCATATTATTCTGGGTGCGGGTGTGGGTGTCGGCACGCCAGTCCGTTAGCATCCAAGACCCCAGGAATATGATACCCATGATCATGAAGAAATTGCGGGCTACGGTATTGTCATCGTGAAAACCGAAGATGAAGGGAGCTGCCAGCAACGCTAGGCCACTCACTAGCTCTAGGCCGCCGTGCATGGGGAAGGGTATCATCCGCATGACGCCCAGTGGGAAGTCTGTAGCGAGGGTGATGAGCAGATACCCAACGGCCAGCACGTAACAAGCCGTGGCATAAGGGCCATCGAAGTTGAACAAGGTGGGCGCGAGGGCAAACAGGGCAATGGTGCCGTAATCAAGCATGCCGTGCACGCGAGGTGAAATGACTTTCATAGCTAGTTGGTGTTTTGAGAGAACGAATGCCTGTTCTTACGCCCTCTAAATTCAAAGGATATAGCTGAGCTGCAGCTTTTTGCTTGCAAATTCCTTGTTCTCGCCTCCCAAAAAGCCAAACAAATACGAGCTGGTAGCGGGCCTTTCAGCGCTGCTTTCAGCACCGACTCTAGGCCACTGCCTGCTCTCAGAACCGGGTGCCTACTACCACGGTCTTACGGTATTCGTGCTTTTCGCCGCCATTAGCCCGGAATAGCTCTACCAGCAGCACGTAGTAGCCCACGGCAGCTTTTTGGTTCTGATCGTTGAGGCCATCCCACCGCCAGAAGCCTTTGGTAGGCAGCGTTTCGTTGCGCACCAGCCGGCGCACAAGGCGGCCCTGGGCATCATAAATAGTTACCGAGCCAGCGTATCCGGGCTTATCCAGCTGGTAGCTGAGGGTGGTGAAATCCTGCTGCCCGTCGTCATCTGGCGTGAACAGCTCTGGCTCCAGGGTGAGGATGCCCGTGCCCGTGGGGTCAGCCTGCTGCTGTGAGTTTGGGCGGCCCGGCGTAGCATAGCCCACACTGCTGGCTGCCGAGTGAAAGTTCACCGGTAAGCTCGGCCCCGTGGCCCTGATTCGCTCCAACGACACTCCATCCCTCGAATCCAAGAGGGCGAGGTGCTGCTTTTCGGTGTACGCGTAGCGGTCAAGCTCCTGCCCCAGCGCATCAGCTACCACCACTAGGCCAGCGGCATCAGGGTAAGAGGGCAGGGCTGACAACGCCAGAAAAGCTGCCGGGTCATTCGTGGAATACTGTGTTTGCACTACCTCTGGCTGGGTGGTCAGCACCACTAACTGCCCAGGCCTCAGCAAGCACGGCTCCGCGCTGATTAGCTCCCAGGCCAGTGAGCCATCCGTTTTCGGCCCACCCAGCTGCCAGCCGCGCATATCCACGTAGTTGGTTGAGCGGTTCAGTAACTCCACAAAGTCAACTCCCCCTGAGCGCGGGTTGAATAAAATTTCATTCACCACCACATCGCCCGGGCTTACGGGCACCGGCAAAGCAAACGTGGCTGAGGTAGCCGGGCCCGCCGCATTACCGGCGCAGTCTACGGCCCGTTGCACGGTAACTGTCACTGGCTGGTTGGCCGTGAGTGCAGCGCCCAATACAAGGTCTACCTGCCGGAAATCTGGCCCAACAGGAGCTGCCCGCGTGATAGCTGGGCCCTGGCCTAGCGTGTACAGCGCCGGCGTAGCAGCCGCCGTGCTATCCAGCTTCTCCCCAAAAATCAGTCGCACCGAGGTAGCTGACAACGCCAATGCCCGCAGCAGCTTGGGGGCCTCACGGTCGGGGTTGGCCGCCTGCACGGAGTTGCGCCGCCCAGGCGTGCCGCCGCTAGGGTCAAGGCTAGCCAACCAGTTCTCTCCTCCTTGGCAGGGATTAGAGGCGTCTCGCATTTCCAGCGTCCAGCTGCCATCCTTCTTGCGAGTATCCTTATACCAGGTGTCGGAGTAGCTGACTTCAAACAAGGTGCGGCCGTCCTTGCCACGCAGTATTAGTTGATCGGCGGAGTTAGTGAGGCTAGGAAAATTACTCAGCCCAAACACCTTACCGTAGGCCACAAATTGTGCAGCCCGGGTGCTACCGCACACCACGGCATACTCGCCGGGTAGCAGCACTGCCCCCGTCGGAAACACGGCAGCAGTGTTGCTGCCCGGCTTCAGGAGGCGTACTCCCGCCAGATCCAGCAAGGCGGTAGCGGAAGGGTTATGAATTTCCACGAACTCGGAGGCGGGCAGGCCTACCACTGGTGTTTCATCAGCCATAACCTCGGTGATGAGCAGTTGGTTGAGTTTTGGCGTCACCGGAAACCCGTTGTTCTGCACCGTAGCTGTAACCGGACCGGCTGCTACATTGCCGTATGCATCGGTTACGTTGCGGGCTTCTACGGTCACGGTGCCCAGGGGCAAATCGGCCGCAAACGTTACGTGCACTACAGTCGGGTCAGTGGCATCGCGCTGGGCCTCAATGGCGGCTTGGCCCGTCGTTAGCCGGTAATTGCTCACCGCCTGGCCTAGCGCCACTGCCTCATTGAAGACCAGATCTAGTTGTTGGGCCGAGGGCACGGTGGCCTTTACCAGCATGGGCGGCGTGGCATCCGTCACCCGAAAATCGTCGAAGTAAAATGCCTTGCTATTGGCCGACGAGTAGGTTGCGTACACCCCGCAATAAGCGCTGCGCTGATGGGTGGCATCAGTGCCCGTGCCTTCGCTTACATACGCCACTCCACCGGCCAAGTCACGCTCTAGCTTCCACTCGTTTTGCGTAGTGCGCGTCACGCGTACCCGCACCACATTGTTGTTTGTTGACTTCAGCGTGCCATCTAGGCCATTGATTACATACACTGGGCTACCCGTAGCATCTTTGCGAAAGAGCGACACCTTATCGGCCGCGCCACCTAGGCGCACGAAATAGCCTTTAGTGCTCGTGGCTTTCAGGTCAGCTTGGTCGGCCATTAGCCACACATCGGCGTAGTTGCCACTGCTGGTAGCCAGCTTCAGATTGGCCCAAAACTCCCAAGTAGTGCCCGTGGTGGCCGCACAAGGCGTAACCAAGTGCAGCGCCGTACCAATAACGGCGGGCCCATTGGTTTGGAGCTGTTGGGCGGCGTTTACTTGAAACGAGGCTACATCACCAGCCCAGACAGGATCTTGGGTAAAGTTGCCATCAGCAAACGTATCAACTAGTTGCGCCGTAGCGGGAACCGCGCTTAAAAGCAGCGGCAGGAGTAACCATTTCTTCACGAAAAATAGACTGAATAGCTTACGCGCCGGGGTAGATTGCCAGCCTCTCTGGACTTTAGTGGCCTAGGAGGCCACTGAAAAGTTCTAGAGGCTTGGAATTCTATAATCAGGAAGGAAATATAACCAGAATTTCGCGCCGTACATTTGCTTTCGTAAAACACCTAAACTCATGAAAGTAGCCGTAGTAGGTGCCACCGGCCTGGTCGGGGGCGAAATGCTGAAAGTCTTGGCCGAGCGCAATTTCCCGGTCACCGAACTCCTGCCCGTGGCATCCGAGAAATCGGTAGGCCAGGAAATTGAATTTCAGGGCAAGAAATACAAAGTGGTGAGCATGGACGACGCCATTGCGGCGCGCCCAGCCGTGGCCATCTTTTCGGCCGGCGGCTCCATTTCTAAAGAGCAGGCCCCACGCTTCGCCGAAGTAGGCACCGTTGTAATCGATAATTCCTCTGCTTGGCGCATGGATCCCACCAAAAAGCTGGTGGTGCCCGAAATCAACGCCAAAGAGCTGACGGCTGAAGACAAGATCATTGCCAACCCTAACTGCTCTACCATTCAGATGGTAGTGGCTCTCAACAAGCTGCACGAGAACTTCAAAGTGCAGCGCATTGTGGTGAGCACCTACCAGAGCGTAACCGGCACCGGCAAAAAGGCCGTTGACCAGCTCATGCAGGAGCGTGCCGGCGGCGAAATCACCAGCCAGGCCTACCCCCACCCCATCGACCTGAACGTGCTGCCCCACATCGACGTGTTCGAGGACAACGGCTACACCAAGGAGGAGATGAAGATGGTGAAGGAGACCAAGAAAATTATGGGGGACGAAAACATCCGCGTAACGGCTACCACGGTGCGCATTCCTGTGGTAGGTGGCCACTCCGAAGCCCTGAACGTGGAGTTCGAAAAGGAATTTGAGTTGGAAGATGTGTACCGTATTCTGCGCGAGACTGAAGGCGTAGAAGTGGTTGACAACCCCAGCCAGAACCAATACCCCATGCCCAAGGATGCTCACGGCAAAGACGCCGTACTGGTAGGCCGCCTACGCCGCGACGAAACGCAGCCCCGCACCCTCAACATGTGGGTAGTGGCCGATAACCTGCGCAAAGGGGCCGCTACCAACGCCGTGCAGATTGCCGAAAAAATGCTGCAGATGGGCCTGCTACAAGAATAATTTTAAATGTTTTTATAGTCAGCAGCAACTACGGTCCGAAGCGCTATATCTTCGGACCGTAGTTGTGCTATAGCCTTAGCACTTAGAGTTTAGCGTGCCCTTCATACCTTTTTCTACTATATGAAATTAACTTTACCCCTAGCCCTGGCGGCTACTTTTGCCTTCGGCAGCTGCGCTTCAATTGTAAGTAAGAGCCGCTATCCTGTTGCTATCAGCAGCGTACCTGTAGGAGCCAACGTCACCATCACCGACAAAAATGGCAAAGAGGTGTTTTCCGGCGTAGCACCGACCGCCGTGACACTGAAATCTGGTGCCGGCTACTTCTCTAAAGCCAGCTATCAGATAAAGTTTAGCAAGCCAGGCTTCGACGACAAGGTTATGACCTTAGAAGCCGACTTAAATGGCTGGTACTTTGGCAACATCGTGTTCGGTGGCTTAATTGGTTTATTGATTGTTGACCCAGCCACCGGTGCTATGTACCGCATTAGCAGCCGCGATATGCAAGGAGTACTAGCTCCTAGCGCACAAGGCTTCAACCCCGCCGATAAAACCAATCTGCGCATCATGTCGGTGGAGGAAGTTCCTACTAGCCTACGCGACAAAATGGTGCCAGTGCAGTAAGCGGCCTTTCATTCGCAATAAAAGCCCTCTGAACCCATCAGAGGGCTTTTTTTACGCCTTTTCTTACTAGTTAGCCAACACCTGCTCCGCGAAATTCAGTACCGCCTGGCGCGTTATCTCAGGCTTTTCCAGGTAGCCGAGGTGGCCTACATCGGCCAACAGCAGAGCGTGGCTTTGCGCCGGCAGCGCCAATTGCGGCAACAAGCTTTCGACGGACACAGCTACATCGTCTTTACCACCGATAAAGAGCACTGGGAACTGCGCAGTACGCAGCACTTCCGTACGGTCGGGGCGGTTTTTCATAGCCTCTAGGCCACCCAAAACGGTAGCTTCGGGCGTGGCCTTGCCAATGCCCTCCAGAAACTCCTGCGCCTGTTGCAGCTGGTCGCGGTTGGCGGGAGCAAACAGCGGCCGAATGAATGAGCCCATAAACTTCTGCACCCCGTGCCGCCGCACGAAGTCCTGATTTTTGTCGCGGTTTGCTTTCTTCTCCTCCGTATCGGGCATGGCGGTTGAGTGAAAAAGCACTAGGCCACTTATAAATTCGGGGTGCGCTTCAGCCAAAGCCAGGGCCACGTAGCCACCCATACTATGCCCCACTACCAACACCTCATCAATGCTTTCCTGCCGCAACTGCTCGGCCACGTAGTGCGCTTGCGCTTCCATAGAATAGTCCGAGATGTTTTCCGTGTTGGCCCCGTGGCCTAGCAGGTCTAGCGCTAGCACCCGATAGTGGGCAGGAAAGGTCTGAGTGAACTCCTGCCAGATAGCGCGGGATTCGGCAAAGCCATGTAGAAACAGGATGGTAGGCTGCGGCATCTTACTTAGCTGAGTTTGATAAAAGCCAAATGTAAAGAATATGCGGAGGGAGTTGCGTGATACTACAGGCACAACAAAAAGCCCAAACCATGCATGGTTCGGGCTTTTTGTTGTGCCTGTAAGTGCAAATTTTTACTGGTGGCTAACCTTTACAACTTGCTGCTGGCTGCCCTGCCGGATAGTGAGGTAATACACTCCACTTGGCAGATTTGCAGCTTGTGGCAAGCTGAGTTCCTGATTTCCAACACCAGAAATTAACGATTTCGACAGCACCACCTGGCCTAGCATGTTTCGAAGCGTGACCGTGACAGCCCCAGCCTGCTGAGTGGTAAACTGTACCGCCAGAGTTTGCTCGTAAGGGTTTGGAAAAACCCCAACCTTGAACACATTGCTAGGATTAGTAACCTGCACTGCCCGTATCATGGAGTACGTGGCCTCTCCAGTAATATCCACCTGACGCAGGCGATAATATACCAAGCTGGTAGCCAACTGCGCTACGCTCACATCGGAGAACTGATAGCTCGTGAAGGTAGAGGTAGTGCCAGCACCAACCCGTTTTTCAATCACCTCAAAGGCAGTTCCATCAAGGCTGCGCTCTACCTCGAAGTAAGCATTGTTTTTCTCAGAAGCTGTGCTCCAATTCAGCAGAACATGCTTACCGTTCCACTTTGCCGTAAAGTTGATGAGTTCTACGGGCAATACACCCCCGGGCATCGTAACAGTGGCCTGCGCCGTATTGCTGCAGTTGTTTGTGTTAGTTCCGGTTACAGTATAGACGGTGGTAGCTGCTTCCGGAGCAACGGTAATCGTTGCGGAGGTTGATGTAATAGGCGTAGTTTTACCATTAGCCGTGGCAGTCCACGTATACACGCCATTCACGCTGCCGCTGGCCGTGAGAGTGGCCGTGCTTCCTTTGGTGATTGTAACCGCAACGGGTGTTACGGCCACCGCTGGCGTTACACTTACGCTTACACTTTGCGTAGTACTACCGCAGGAAGTAACTGCCTCAACCCGGTAGGTGGTGGTGCTGGCAGGAGCTACCGTCAGAGTAGAATTGGTTGAAATAACGGTTGAGGAAGTGCTTCCTTCATACCACTTGTAGGTTGCTCCACTTACGTTAGAAACGGCAGTGAGCGTAGTGCTGTTTCCGGCACAAATGGTTGGTGCGGCAGGGTTGATCTGCAGAGTAGCCGTGTTGGTAACCGTTACAGTTACATCCGTGGTTTGGCTGGAGCCGCAAGTAGTAGCTATAACCTGATACGTGGTAGTTGCCCCAGGCGATGCCGTATAGCTGGCCGCAGTACTCAGGGTGGTGGCTGGGGCATTCTTGTTTACCCACCGATAGGTAGTGCTAGGGTTATCAGAGCTAGCCGTCAGGACGGTAGATGAGCCTGAGCAGATAGTGCTGCTGGGCGAGACACTAATGGTAGGAGCCTGCACCGCTACCGTGACCTCCTGGGTTACGGTAGAGCAGTCGGTAGTAACGGCAGTAACCTTATAGAGTGTTGTTGTAGCTGGAGCGACTGTAAGCGTAGCCGTAGTAGAGGACAACACAGCACCGGTAGTCACATTTTCCCACTTGTAGCTGGTAACGGAGCTGCCGCTATAGCTGGCAACCAGGCTAATAGACTGGCCGGAGCAGATTGCAGGAGCACTTGGAGCAACGGTGAGAGCCTTAACATTCACCGTTATCTGCTGCGTAGATGTACCACACGAAGCAGTATTAGTAGTTACAGTGTAAGTGGTAGTCTTGGTGGGGCTTACCTCTAAACTGCCACTGGTGGTAGTGGTGGCAATACCATCCCCTGACCAAGTATACTGCCCGCTATTTGATCCAGTAGCGGTTAAAGTAGTACTCGTACCGGAGCATATTAAGGAAGCGCTGGATGAAACGGTCAGGCTAGGAGCAATAACTGCTGAAGCGGCAGTAGACGGGTCGTTTGGTTTACACCCGCTCTGAGAAGAAACTGTGTAAGTAGTATTAACTATAGGGTTTACGCTTATGCTGCTGTAAGTCCCATTTTTATCGGTAGTGCTGGTAGCCGGAATAGCTGTAATGTTCCCAGCTGCATCCTTGGCTGTCCAAGTAAGAGTTGAGCCAGGGGTAGAAGAATACCCACTTGCTACAATAGAATTTGAGTTGCTAGCGCTACTTGGGCAGTAATCAAATGCCCCTGTAGTACTGTTTGGCGTAGAGCGTACGCCAATACCGCCAATCGAGATGGTCACTTTGTTATCGCAGCCTTGCCCATTACTAACAAATGGCAATAACAGTAGGAGCAGAGCTATACTACTCCAGAAGGTATACTGGTGTTTCATGAAGTTTTTGGAAAGGAAGAAAGCGGAATCCCCTTCTAGCGTAGCCAGATAAGAGGGCAGATAAAGCGCGGAGCAGGAGTAGCATCTAAGAATCTATGACTCATGGATACTAGTTGAAAAATAATGGCATCAGCCAATTATTTTGTGACTTTTTTTATAGACGATTGCGACAACAGCTACACACAGTCAGTAACATAAGCTCAGATCGTGTTGTGAACTGTCGTTAATACCCTGTGTAGTGCCAAGTTTATTTTAGCCTATTCAATATCATTTGAACAAGCGTGATCTAAAGCAACGCACTATGCACTTAATGACTTCATTAGAAGCTATTAGAGCACGATTCAAACCAAATTTACTGATTAATATTCTGTTACTGCTCCCACTCTAATTTCCCTCATTAAAATTTCATCTTAATGAAAAAGTATAATTTTTCACTCGACGCATTTAAATAAAAATAATGCTCAATTATCTATAATATGTGAAATGAGCGCTTAACCAATCTACACCCAAACCCACGTAATTTTTATAACAATTACAAGCGTCACATTTAATCTGATACTACCGGCTTTGATGAGCACGTAGCGGTAGTAGGTTCTTTGATGTGTAAGTGGGACCTATAAGTTGGAAGATGCCAGACTTAGCCGCAACCGTCTGGTACTTTACAGTCAGCCGCGCCTGAGCACCCGGCTCAACCCCTACGCCGTCCTTTGCACCGACCATGTCATGAGTGAGATTTAGCAGCGTATTTTGAAAGTCATTCGTCGCCACTGCGAAGAAGGTGTATCTACTCACCTCTAAAACACCAAGAGCCAACGCCCCATGTGGGCGTTGGCTCTTGGTGTAATTGCTCGGTAAGAAGTGACTAGGCCACTACTTCCTGGGCTTGCTTTACTAATTGCACGCTGGCCGACAATTTCACCTCGTCGCCGAGCACGATGGAACCGGCTTCGGTTACGGCGTGGAAGGTTAAGCCAAACTCCTTGCGGTTAATTTTGCCGGTTATCTCGAAGCCCGCTTTCTCATTGCCGTAGAAGTCGGTAGCGGTGCCGCCGTACTCTACATTCAGCGTTACGGGCTTGGTTACGTCCTTCACGGTTAGGTTTCCTACCAATTTGTACTCGTCATCATCTACTTTGGTAAGCGAAGTAGAAGTGAAGGTGATTTGAGGGTAAGCAGCCACATCGAAGAAATCGTTGTTGCGCAGGTGCTCATCGCGCTGCTCCTGGTTAGTATCGATACTGTTCACGTCTAGGGCGAAGGTAATTTGGGCACCTTCGAAGCTGTGGTTCTCCGTTACAGCTTTGCCTTCAAACTTCTTGAATGAGCCAGTAACGGTAGAGATTACCAAGTGCTTGATCTTGAACTGAACCTCGGAATGTGTGGGGTCAATAACCCAAGTGGTAGTAGCCATAAGGCAAGAAAAAAGTAAAGTGGTTTTGGACTTATTGAGGGTGTAGCCGAAAAGCTGCACAGCAATTAGGTGTGAATTGCTATGCAAATATACAGCTTCGAAGATTAATTGATGTACGTACATCAATTATTTTTTCTTTTCAGTTCCCTTTTCCTATACCTGAGCCTCCTTTTGCAGCGGAAGGCATTAGGGCTTGCCTTGTTGGGGCGGCAGTATTTAGTAACTTACTTGACTATATATATCAGCGCGATGCCGCTTTTCACCTGTCATTTGATTTTTCTGTGAAGTCAACCACTGTCAGCTCTCCGCCTGAAACCGGAAAACCCGACTTTGCTTTACTGGAAGAAGTCTTTGATGCTGTAGTTCTACTAACGGCTGAAGGCGAGCTAACTTGGGTAAACTCCGGCTTTCAGCAGCTCACCGGCTATGGAAGCTTCGAGCAGGCGCCTGACTTGCTGATTGGAGCACTAGCAGAGAGTGGAGTTCCCGCCAAAGAGCTCCGCCAACTGCTGCAAGTGACCCAGCCATTACGCTTTGACGTGCCCCTGTGGCGGGCCGATGGCCAGCGCGTATGGGTGCACTTAAAGCTACAACCCTACTCACCAGCCGGCTCTCTTCTAGGCCTGCTAGAGGATATTACGACACGGCAAGAAGCCGCCCTGGAGCAGGAGGAGCGTTTTCGCTACCTCACGGAGCATGTACCAGGTGTATTATTTCAATGGCGCCAGATGAATTCTGGCCCATCAGGCCTCAGCTACATTAGCCCTCAGCTCCAGAGCATTTTTGGCATAACTCCTGAGCAAGCCGACGGGATAATGGGCTTTGTGCACCCCGACGACCAGCCTCAGTGGCAGGAGTCCTTGCGCCGCACCCACCTGCACGATGCAGAATGGACATTCGAGGGGCGCTTTGTGGTGCCAGGCCAGCCAGTCCGCTGGTTTCGGGGCAGCGCTCAGTTAGTAGAGTCTAGCTCGGAGGGCCGACTTTACAGCGGACTCCTCACCGACATAACTGCTCTGAAGCAGGCCGAAGAAACTGTGCAGGCCAACGAGCAGCGGTGGCGCTTGGCTATGGAGCGGTTCGGGGATGGCGCCTGGGAATTCAACTACCAGACTGGTGAAGAGTACTTCTCCAATGCCTATTATGAGATGCTGGGCTATGCCAACACCGAGGCGGGGGCGATGCCCAATTCCTGGCTGCATCACGTTCACCCCGACGACCACGACCCAAGCCTAGAAGCTGCCGCTACCTACTTGCGTGGTGAGGTTCCGATTTACTCCGTAGAGCGTCGGTTGCGCTGCCGCAATGGGGAGTACAAATGGGTGCTCACCCGCGGGCTGGTTACACAACGCGACGACCAAGGCCAGCCTCTCATTATGACGGGGGTCCATACGGATATCTCGGCCTTTAAGCAGGCTGCTGCCGCACTAGAAGCCAGCATGCTACGCTTCTCCACCACTATTGCCAACTTCCAGGAAGGTATTATGCTGGAGGATGAGCACCAGCGCGTGGTGCTGGCCAATGATGCTCTTTGTCGCATTTTCACCCTCGGCATCACGCCGGCTCAGCTTATTGGCTACGACACGAGCTTGCTCAGCCAAACCATTAAGCACCATTTTCGGAATCCGGAGGCGTTTATGGAACGTTACGAGGCCATCGTACGCAAGCGAGAACTGGTTACGGCGGAGCTGTTTGAACTAGCTGATGGGCGTACGGCGCAAGGCGACTTCGTGCCCATATTTGAAGCCGACCGTTACATTGGGCACCTGTGGAAGTTCCAGGATATTACGGAGCGTAAGAGCAGCGAAGACGCCCTGCGCCGCCGCGAAGAGAAGTACCGGGGTATCATTGAAAACATGAACCTAGGCCTAGTCGAAATGGACCTCGACAACCGGGTGCTGTTCACGAACCAGACCTTCCGCGACATCACAGGATACTGTAGCCATGAGTTCGACAGTGAGCTGATGATGACGCGGATGCTCAGCCCCGAGCAAATAGCCAAGATGGAGGAGCGCAACACTCTCAGAATGCAGGGTATATCAGAAACCTACGAGTTGCCCATCAGCGCGAACAATGGGGAGGCAAAATGGCTGCTGGTGAGTGCCGCCCCCCTCTATAGCGATGACCGCCAGGTGTACGGCAGCATTGGGATTTTCCTGGATATTACCCACCAGAAGCAACTTGAAACACACCTGCGTAAAGCCAAGGAGCAAGCGGAGGAATCGGCGCGGGCGAAAGAGCTGTTCTTGGCCAACATGAGCCACGAAATTCGGACGCCCATGAATGCTATATTGGGTATGGGACAGTTGCTGGCCAAAACGCCGCTCAGCGAAGACCAACACACGTATCTGCGGGCCATTGCTACTTCCGGCGAAAATCTGCTGGTAATTCTCAACGACATTCTGGACCTGTCGAAAATAGGGGCTAGCCAGCTGCTCATTGAGCATATTGGCTTCAGCATGACGGGCCTGCTGCATCAAATTGAAAAGAGCCTGCACTTCAAGGCCGAAGAAAAAGGCCTCTCCTTCCATACCCAGGCAGATGAGCGCATTCCTGCGGTGCTGCTCGGCGACCCGTACCGCATCACGCAAGTGCTGCTTAACCTAGCCGGCAATTCCGTCAAGTTCACCGAGAAGGGGTCCGTTACCGTTTCCTGCACGCTGGAGCAAGCCACTGACGACTACGTGGACCTGCGCTTTCTAGTAGCTGACACGGGTATTGGTATTGATGCGGAATACTTGGTTGACATCTTCAAAGAGTTCAGCCAGGAAGACTCCTCCGTTACCCGTCGGTTCGGCGGCACTGGCCTAGGCCTCAGCATCAGCCGCCAGCTGGTGCACCTGATGGGCGGGGAAATCAGCATCGACAGCCAGAAGCACGAAGGCACGCACAGCTATTTTACGTTGCGCTTGCTCGTTGGCACCCCCAATGATCTGCCCCAGAAAACGTTGGTCACGGCCAGCATTCGGGAGCAGCTCCGCAACCAACGGATTCTGCTGGTAGAGGACAACAACTTCAACCGGCAGATTGCCAAAGGCTTTCTGCATAACGCGGGCCTTGAGGTAGTGGAAGCCGAGAACGGGGTAATAGCTGTGGAGCTGGCCCGGCAGCAGTCCTTCGCGGCGGTGCTCATGGACGTGCAGATGCCCATCATGAATGGCCTAGAAGCCACCGCCCATCTGCGCCAGCAGCTGCACTTTACCACGCCCATTATTGCGCTTACCGCCAATGCCATCAAAGGAGAGCGGGAAAAGTGTTTGGAAGCAGGCATGAACGACTATCTGCCGAAACCTTTCCAGGAAGACGACCTGCTGAAAATGCTTTGCCGCTGGATATTGCCAGAAGCTGCTCAAGAGGCATTGCTAACAGTTGCCGCCCCCAGCACCGCACCCGAAGAGGCCGACACCCAGCCTTTTTATAATTTGGATATCGTGCGTAAGATTGGGCAGGGCGACGCCTCCTTCACGGTACTCATGCTGGAATCTTTCATTGAAAGCTGCGCGGAGGCTATACAGGAGCTTCAAGCCGCTACCGCCGCCCACGATGTAGTAGAGCTGCGTGCCGCCACTCACAAGCTCAAGCCCAGCCTAGAGCATCTGCAGGTGCACCGTATGCTGCCTCTTATTACTACCCTAGACTCTTGGCACGCCGCCTTCGACGATACCATCATCCCAAGCATGGTAGCCGAGGCCACCAAGCTGCTCCAACAGCTGACGGAGCAAATGACCCAGGAGCTGCACACGCTGCGGACAGAGCTGGAATAAGTCTGCTAGGCCTCTACACTTTCTGCTTCTAGCTATCTTGCTATTATGAGCAACAAAAAAGCCCCACCGGACAAATCCGGCGGGGCTTTTCTATACCTTATACTGGCCTAGCAGCTTACAGTAGCACCGTTTCTACGGGAGCTTTGGCTACCACTTTACCAGCCATTTCGCGGAGGGCGGCGGCAATGCCATCGGCATCGAAGCCGCACTCCTTATAAAGCTCATCCTGAGTGCCATGCTCCACAATGCGGTCGGGAATGCCGAGGCGCTTGACGGGGAGGCTATAGCCGTGGTCGGCGAGGAACTCCAGCACAGCGGCCCCGAAGCCACCAGGCAGACAGCCATCTTCTACGGTTACAATGGCTTTGTACTGGCGCGCAATGTTGTGCAGCATTTCCTCGTCGAGGGGCTTGCAGAAGCGCATGTCGTAATGGCCGGGGTTGAGGCCTTCTGCCGCAAGCTTCTGGGTAGCTTTCACGGCGTAGTTGCCAATGTGGCCAATGCTGAGTACTGCTACACCCTCACCTTCGCGCACCACGCGGCCCGTGCCGATGGTAAGCTTCTTGAGGGGCTTGCGCCACTCGGGCATCACGCCTTCGCCGCGGGGGTAGCGGATGCTGAAGGCCCCGGCGTTTTCGGGCAGGGTAGCCGTATACATCAGGTTGCGCAGTTCTTCCTCGTTCATGGGCGCCGAAACCACCATGTTAGGAATGCAGCGCATGTAGGCCAAGTCGTAGCAGCCGTGGTGGGTGGGGCCGTCGGCGCCGGCAAAACCAGCGCGGTCGAGGCAGAAAACTACGTGCAGATTCTGCAGGGCCACGTCGTGCACCACTTGGTCGTAGGCCCGCTGCATAAACGACGAGTAGATGTTGCAGAACGGTATAAGCCCCTGCGTGGCCAAGCCAGCGGAGAAGGTTACCGCGTGCTGCTCGGCAATGCCCACGTCGAAGGCGCGGTCGGGCATGGCCTTCATCATGATGTTCAGCGACGAGCCCGAGGGCATGGCCGGCGTCACGCCCATGATTTTGTCGTTCTGCTCCGCTAGCTCTACCAGCGTTTCGCCAAACACATCCTGGTACTTAGGTGCCTGGGGTTTGTCGTAGGTCTTCTTGTGAATTTCGCCGGTTACTTTATCAAACAGGCCGGGAGCGTGCCACAAGGTCTGGTCTTTCTCGGCCAGAGCGTAGCCTTTGCCCTTCACCGTTACGCAGTGCAGGAGCTTGGGGCCGGGAATGCTCTTGAGGTCGTTGAGGATGGTGGCCAGGTGCTGCACATCGTGGCCATCCACGGGGCCGAAGTAGCGGAAGTTCAGGGCCTCAAACAGGTTGCCTTGCTTTAGGAGCGTGGCTTTCATGGCCTGCTCTACGCGGCGGGCAATCTGCTGGGGGTTTGGGCCAAACTTTGAGAGCTTGCCCAGTACATTCCACAGCTCGTCGCGCACCTTATTATAGGTACGGGAGGTAGTAATGTCGGTGAGGTATTCTTTGAGCGCGCCCACGTTGGGGTCGATGCTCATGCAGTTATCGTTGAGGATAACCAGCAGGTTGGACTTCTCTACGCCCGCGTGGTTCAGGGCCTCGAAGGCCATGCCGGCCGTCATGGCGCCATCACCAATCACGGCAATGTGCTGGCGGTCGAACTCGCCCTTGTAGTCCGAAGCCACAGCCATGCCCAGGGCCGCGCCAATGCTGGTGCTGCTGTGGCCTACGCCGAAGGCATCGTACTCACTCTCGCTGCGCTTGGGGAAGCCCGACATGCCATTATAGCGGCGGTTAGTCGGGAACCGGTCGCGGCGGCCGGTCAGGATTTTGTGGCCGTAGGCCTGGTGGCCTACGTCCCACACCAGCTGGTCGTAGGGCGTGTTGAAGACGTAGTGTAAAGCTACCGTCAGCTCCACGACGCCTAGGGAAGCCCCGAAGTGGCCCCCGTAAATCGAAACTGAATCGATAATAAATTGTCGCAACTCCTGGCTCAGTTGCACCAATTGGTCCGGACTGAGTTTTTTCAGGTCGTTGGGCGAGTCAATAGCCGCCAGCAATTCACCAGGTTCGACAATCATAAGGGCAAGGGCAAAAGGGGGATATATAGCAGTTCAACAGTAAGGTTAGGTAAAAGGTTAGCATCTACCGAACCCCAGCTGCGTACAACAGGCAAAGGTACGGGTTTTCCGCTCGACCGGTTCGTAGCAAGACACCAAGGTTATGTCATTGTGGGAAGACAGAATTCACCGTGCTAGTTCATGACATTCATCAGCTGGCCGTCAATTAACGGCTCTTTAATATCCTCGCCTTCACTAATCCGTACCTTTACCCGCCCACCTATTTCCTTTTGTCCATGCCCCAGCTCACGGAACCGCAGAACGAGGAACAGCAGCTGCTCCACAAGCTCCGTCCTTCTCGCATCATTCTGCCGGTACTCATTGGGCTGAGCGTGGTGGGCTTCATGTTCTGGCGCAGCTATAAGCCCGGCGACCTAGCCCCGCTGGCCAATGCCAAGCCCGTGTGGCTCCTGATTATGGCCGTGGTGCTGGTGGCCCGCGACGCCGGCTACGTATACCGCATCCGTTACCTCACCCAGAAAGTGCTGAGCTGGCGCGCCAGCCTCGACGTGATTATGATCTGGGAGTTCTCGTCGTGCGTGCTGCCGTCGGCGGTGGGTGGAACGGCCGTTGCGCCGGTACTGCTGCACAAAGAGGGCATTCCGCTGGGCAAGTCAGTGGCCTACATCATGGCCACGGCCATGCTCGACAACCTATATTATGTGCTGGCAGTGCCTTTGGTGGTACTCATTGGGGGCGATGCGCTCTACCCCCACGAGGCCCTGCAAGGTGGCCTAGTGGCCACGCTACGGGTGGCGTTTATTGCGAGCTACGTGTTCGTGTCGGCCTACGCCTTTCTGATGGTGTACGCCATCTTCGTGAATCCTAAGTCGGTGCGCCGCCTGTTTATCCGGCTGTTTTCCATTGCGGGCCTGCGGCGCTGGCGCAACAAAGCCTACCAACACGGCAATGAGCTGGTACTGGCCTCTGCCCAGTTACGCGGCAATGGGGTGGCCTACTGGCTGCGCGCCGCCCTCAGCACGGCCTTCGTCTGGACGGCGCGCTACCTGGTTATTGGCTGCCTGATTTCGGCATTTATTGATGTCACGTGGGCAGAGTTCTGGCTGATTTTTGGCCGCAACCTCACCTATAAAGTTATCCTGCTGATTGCCATTACGCCAGGTGGGGCCGGCATTGCAGAGGGCGCCTTCCCTACCTTCTTCGGCAAGTTCATCGGCACGCCCACCATGACCAATTTCATGGTGCTGCTCTACCGCATTGTTACGTATTACCTCTACTTGGTGCTGGGCGCCATCTTCCTGCCCCGCTGGATTACGCGCATTTTCGGTAAGAAAGAGGCCGAGGAGATTATGGCTTCGTAGCGTTGAGTGTAGGGGCCGGCTCCGCTGGGGTAGGCCGCTGGTAGGTTCGCCAGAACTCCGGCCGGTACTCAGTGTGGTTGAGCAGATATATCTCGCTGTCCTTTAATCGCGGATCAATGGTTATGGCAAGCGGCGGTAGCTGAGTGCCAGCGGGGAGCACACTAAAATATTGCTCGCAGGCTTTTTGGTAGTAGAAAGGCTTTTGGCCTAGCACCCGACCCACGCTAACTGCTTGCCCTACACTGGTAGCCACATGGTAGCGCCCACTAGCGGCTTTTTGGTACGTCACCACGTGTGCCGTGCGCAGATCAGTATACACGTTGGTGTAGAGACGGGCTATTTGGTTTTGGCGGCCATAGTACTTGTGCGCCACCGCATTTTGCTGCACTGTATCGCCCTGCCACAAGGCCTCGTACCGCACCACAGCATAATCACGCTGCTGCACATATAGTCGCCCAGAGAAGCCAGAGTTTAAGTAGGTGCCCGTGCTGCGGTGATTGGCACGCTTGGCCGCGAAACTGATGATATACACTGTTTCGGGGCCTTCCTGCACGCTATCGAGGTGCCAGGCAAACTTGCTCAGGGACCCGCGTTTGAAGAGCGGCGAAATGCGCACCGGGTCGGCGGTAGAAGCATAAAACCCTTGCCCGCCTTCCGACCACCCGTAGCGACCAAGCGGCGCCTTCGAGTTTACCAGCACCTGGGCCTCCTGCACTCGGTGCTGCTGCCCCAACTCCAGCATCAAAAAGCCCCCGGCAAAGTGCTTATGGCCCGCTGGCTCAAAAATTTGACTTGTATATTCTATCTCATGTTGGAGCGTATCGAAGTTGCTGACGCGCCGATGGGTGTATAGCTGCGCCATATAGTCGTTCTGCTCATAATTAGCAGGAATGGCTGCCAGCACCTTCTTCATAATCCGGCGCGGGTCCAGTGACTCTCCTTTCACCTGTACGTCACGGAGCACATAGGCCTGGGGCGCTAAGGCTACGGCAATAGGTTGCGCATTGGCCGCAGCAGTAGCCGTAGCATACCCCACGCTTGACACCTGTATGGTTGCTCCGAGGGCAGTACGGGGTATGGTCAAGCTAAAATTCCCTTGTTCATCAGCCATTACGCCCAGGCCTAGGCCAAGTAAAGCCACTGAGGCAAAGGGTACCGGGCCGCGGGTTTTCTGGTCGGTCACTCTGCCTTTCACTGTTAAGCTGGCCGCCCTAGCGGTAGCCTGTCGCAACACTAGCGGGGGCTGGCTCACAGTTTTTTCAGTGGGCTGGCCCGGTCGGGTTGCGGGCTCACTCGCCACGGGTGAGGCGGCATCATCCGCAGGGTGCAGCTGGCGTGGCCGGGGTGGCCTAGTGGTCTTCATAAAGAGTACCCCATCCACTACCTGCGCCCATTCGGCTATGAAAGGCGTGTATTCCAGAATAGAGTAAGCCTTGAAGTGACTGTTACCGAAGTTTTGCCGGAGATTGAGAAACAACATTTCGGGGCCCAGGCTGTCCAGGCGCGCTTCCAGACTACTCACCGGAGGCGCCGGAATGGCCTTACCCGGCTCACCAATGGCGCCGTAGCTGCCGCCCGCAGTGGCAGTGCCCAGGATGTAGGCCTGCTCGCCAAGCGCTTTCTTTACGTGCCAGCCCATGGGCCGAAACGCCTGCATTTCGGCGTTGTCGATGAGTTGCGTTTGGTTGCTGAAGTGTGCTGTGGCGCCCCAGCAAATAATTTTCTCCTGAGGGTGCTGCCGCAGATACCACAACAGATGATCGGCCATTTGCGCGTCGCGGGGGTTATTGTCGCGGGCTTCAAAGGTTTCACGGTCCTTTACCGAGGGGTCGTTCTGCACGTAGTCGCGCGCCAAAGCTTGCAGTCCGCGCAGGGTTTGGCGCCAGTGCTCCGCCTCCGCCCACCGGCTGGGAGTAGCAGCAGCCAGCAGGCGGTCAGCTAGCTTCAGGTTTTTCTCCCACTCTGCCAGCGTATGCCCGGCCGGAAACCCATTGAAGTGCTGCATGAAGTTTAGCACCTCATCCAGGTAGTCGTAGTTGATGGCGGCACTGGCTTTGTTTGGTTCCAGAAACACCTCTAGGTCATCCACCAGCTCCTCGCCGTAACTGCCTGTTAATTGCGGATCGAAGCCCATAACGCGCAGCTTGCGCGCCGCTACCAGTTCCTCCACCGGCTGAAATTCCTGAGTGAAGGTCCAGATGCCGAATACACTGTTTTGCAACGCTTCCTGGGCGGGTACACCGGCAGCTATTTGCTGCTGCGCCTTGTGCATTTCGTAAAAGCCGCTTTCCATCCCCAGGGTAGTAAAGCCCATGCGTTGCTGCAGGAACCGCACTAGTCGCGCCTTGGCTTCAAACACGTTGCCCTCTCCATGGCTCGGCTCACCCAACAGTACTACCCGCGCCGAACCTATTTCCTGACTCAGAAATTCTAAATCGGCAAAGCTGGTGTCGGCGGCACTACTGCTGCGGATAGGATGCGGATAGGATGCACTACCAAGCCACTTTGCCCCGCGATGCTGGTTTGGCCTAGGCCAGTCTGGAGGCCTAGCAGCAAGCATATACAGCTGGTTACCAGCCACCGCAAATTCTCTGACATAAAAATCTAGCTACTAATACTATATAGTTACGGCGGCAAGCTATATCGTTTTCCCAATATCCAAAGCAAAAGGCCCGCTCTAGAGAACGGGCCTTTTGCTTATTAATTGAGTCTGTGAGAAAATCTAGCCTGTCATGTCGAGCGGATCCGAGGTATCTCGCGTGCTGACGCTGAAGTGGTACCCAACTGGCCTAGAACAGCCAACGAGCACGTCATCCTGACGCAGGAAGGATCTTGTCACGATAGAACGACTGGCCTAGCGCCTCGTGCTGCTGTGAGAAGATCCTTCCTGCGTCAGGATGACGTGCTATTGAGGATTAACATAAGCACACGAGCTGCCTCGGCAAGCTCGACATAACAGCTAGGTTAGGAGCAACCTGTTTTTTGGTCAGACTCTCCGTAACACATTGGTTAAATGGGGTACTCCCGTGGGGTGTGCTGCACGGTTACCCACTGCACTCGGGTCATTTCCTCAATCACCCACTCGCCCCCGAAGCGGCCCATGCCCGATTCCTTTTCGCCGCCGAAGGGCGCGTTAGGCTCGTCGTTTACGCTTTGGTCGTTCACGTGAATCATGCCGGTTTCTACCTGCCGGGCCAGCTGCACGCCGCGCTCCACGTTGCGGGTGTGCAGGGCGCCGCTCAGGCCAAAGTTTAGCTCGTTGGCCAAACGCAGCATTTCCTCGTCGTCCTTGAAGGGAATGAGAGCGGCCACGGGGCCAAATATTTCATTTTGGGCGATGGGCATATCGTTGCGCACCTGCGAGAGTACCGTGGGGTAGAGCACCGCGCCCTCGGCTTGGCCGCCAAACTCCAGCTTGGCACCTTGGGCAATACTCTCCTCCACATCCTTCTGAATGCGCTTTACTTGCTTCTCATCAATGAGAGGACCGATGTCGGTTTCGCGCTGTAGTGGGTCGCCCACCTTTAGCTCCTTGGTGCGGGCCACCAGCTTGTCGCGGAACTCATCATACACCTTTTCGTGCACTAGGAAGCGGTTTATGGCCATGCAAATCTGGCCCTGGTGCATGAATTTGCCCATCATGCCGCCCGCCACGGCCCTATCGATATCGGCGTCTTCCAGCACAATGAACACGTTGTTGCCGCCCAGCTCCAGTGCTACTTTTTTCAGGCCTTCCCCGGCCAGCTTACCAATGTTCTGGCCTACCGGCGTGGAGCCCGTAAAGGATATCATCTTGGGAATGGGATGCTGCACAAATGGGTCGCCAATAACCGACGACTTGCCTACTACCACGTTGAATACGCCGGCCGGCAGCCCCGCCTCCTCAAACAGCTTAGCCAGCAGCGTACCGCCTGTAGCGGGCGTTTGTGAGGCTGGCTTTACTACAATGGTGTTGCCGCAGCCCAGAGCCGGTGCAATAGAGCGCATGGAAAGGTGGACTGGGAAGTTCCAGGGGCTGATAATGCCAATTACGCCCAGCGGCTTGCGGTACACCCGGCTTTCTTTGCCTGGCGTGCTGGAAGCCAGAATTTGGCCGTGCATGCGGCTGGGAAACGAAGAGGCTTCCAGAATAACCTCGCGGGCCAGCATCACTTCTACTTCCCCTTTGGCGTGGGCACCGCCCGCTTCTTTGGCAATCCATTCGGCAAACTCGTCTTTGCGGGCCTCTAGAATGGCTGCGGCTTTCAGCAAGATGTCGCGGCGCTCCTGGGGCAGGGTGGCGCTCCAGGTTTTAGCGGCCTGGTGAGCAGCCTCGTAGGCCTCATCCAGCTCGCCTAGGCCAGCGCACTTAATATCAAGCAACACGGAATTGTCGAAGGGGTTGATGTCCTGGATGTGGTCGTCTTCGCTGCCATCTTTCCAATGGCCATTGATGTACTGTTTGTCGAGATTGTTGTAGCGTTCCATAGCAGGAGGGGAAAGGAAGGTATGCAGCGGCAAGTTTTTCGCCGGCTGCGTGCAGGTGAAAGAATAGATTTGAGTAACAACCAGTCATTTGGCAAAACCTCCCTCCTGCTCAGCTACATAAAACACAAAAAAGCCTTCCTACTGTTGAGTAGGAAGGCTTTTTTGTGTTTTTCAGACTAGCTCGCGGCTACTCCTTTTCGAGGCGCAACTCAGCGCCAGCCGGGCTTTTCAGCGTCAGCTTGTCGTCGGTGAGGGTTACTACGTTGAAGGTGCTGCTCTCGGCGGCGCCCTCGGGGGTCATGGTGATGGTTTTAGCCGTTTGGTCGAAGGCATATTTGCCGTTTACCGCGCCAGCAGGCGAAGTCATATTGTACTGACCATTGGCGAAGAACGTGATGCGCTCGTCTTCCTGAGCATCGGTTTGCTTCACTTTATCGCCGGTGGCGTCAAGCTCTTTATCGGTTTTCCAGATTTTGCTGTCTTTGCCGTAGAGCATGTTTACACCTTCTACTTTGCCTTCTTTGCTGCCGCACGAGGTGGTGAAGATGGCGAGCAGCATGAGCAGGCTGGCCAGGTAGCGCAGGGTGATAGATTGAGTTTTCATGAGAATAGGGAGATGGATGAAAAAGGCCAGCAGCACTTACTGCAGAGCCCATGGAGAAAGTTCAGTTACAGCGCTTCTACGGTAGCCCTTACCAAGATGTTTACCTAGGATTTTACCTCATCCGTAGTTGTACAACTTATTGCGACCCTCAGCGTAAGACGCTTGTACCGGTGCACTGCATCTGTCTGATAACCGGCTCTTTCTCCCTCACTTTTAACTTACATGTAGATATGGGACTGTTTGATTTCCTTTCCAACGACGGCGATAAAAAACCTGTAGAACCCGCTAACAAGCCAGCTGCTGGCGGCGCCACGGATTTCTTCGGCAACACCAACCAAGCGGCTGCTCAGCCCGCTGCTGCCCAAGGCGAAACGTATACCGTAGTAAGCGGCGACTCGCTCTCGAAAATCGCCAAAAACCACTATGGCGATGCTGCCAAATGGCACCAGATTTACGATG
Organism: Hymenobacter wooponensis; assembly: GCF_004745865.1. Taxonomy (GTDB): domain Bacteria; phylum Bacteroidota; class Bacteroidia; order Cytophagales; family Hymenobacteraceae; genus Hymenobacter; species Hymenobacter wooponensis. The sequence goes on from NZ_SRKZ01000002.1 coordinate 397,079, forward strand.
CCAACAAGAGCACTATCGGCTCCAACCCCGACCATATTGAGGTAGGCCAGATCCTGACGCTGCCCAAGCTGTAGGCCACTCCGTCTCATTAGAATTATACAAAAAGCCGCCTTGTCATAAGGCGGCTTTTTTTGTTCGCTAAGGGCTACATCCTCCGGGTGCTTTCAAAAATTTATTGACGGATTATCTGAAAGCACGCTACTGCTACAACTGCCGAACCTGTCCATTGCCTAGGCCTATCAAATGGTTGCTGCTATCTATTTAAGCTCATTTTTAACCACTTATAGAATACTGCTATTATTCAATGGCAGACCTAGGCCACTACCACCTGTCGCAAAAAAATATTTGGCCAATCTATTGCAGATATCAAAACCGGCTATACATTTGCAACACCAACACGGTACTCCTCTGCTCGCGGCAGAGTAGTTTTCATAGGATTTATACAGAAGCGGCGAGAGAACAGGCTCCCTGACCCGCTGGCAACCTTCGACCGCGCGAAAGGTGCCAATTCCTGCCCGACCAAGCTTTTGCTGGCGGGGCATATAACTCAGAGTGCCATGGAAAACACCCTCGCTTTCGCCCTTGTGAACCCATCTGCCCCGGCTGCCTTGCTGCATGCCGCCTCGCCGATGGTTTTTTGTGTTGCCCCCACCGCACTGGTGGCTGCTCACGTTGCCGCGCGAATGCGAATGCGCTGCTGTTGCAGCGCCTGTTGTTGCTGTAGCTAGTCGCCCGTAGGCCGACTCCGCAACGCCCCCTTCCTCCTCTTCCTGCTGTTGCCCCACTTGGATGCGCCGCCTAGGCCACCTTGCCGGGCCCCGCCGCATCCTAGCCGCCGTGTTTGGCGCGTTCTGAGCGGTTGCTGCTACGCCTCGTCGTGGCCCCTTCACTGAGCATTTGCTTTCTCTTCCTACCCCAACTCCTTACAGACCAAACTGTCATGTCAACGCCCAACTTCCACTTCGAGACGCTTCAACTCCACGCCGGCCAGCAGCCCGACCCCGTAACCGGTGCCCGCGCCGTGCCGCTGTACCAGACCACTTCCTACGTTTTCAAGAATGCGGAGCATGGCGCCAATCTGTTTGCCCTGAAGGAGTTCGGCAACATCTATACTCGCCTGATGAACCCCACTACCGACGTGTTTGAGCAGCGCATTGCCGCCCTCGAAGGCGGTGTGGCGGCGCTGGCCGTGTCCTCGGGGCAGGCGGCGCAGTTCATTGCCCTCAACAACATCCTACAGGCCGGCGACAACTTTGTCTCGACTTCGCACCTCTATGGCGGCACCTACAACCAGTTTAAGGTGGCGTTTAAGCGCCTGGGCATCGAAGTGCGCTTTGCCGACGGCGACCAGCCAGAGAAGTTTGAGGAGTTGATTGACGAGAACACCAAGGCTATCTATCTGGAAACCATCGGCAACCCGAGCTTCAGCATTCCCGATTTCGAGCGTATTGCGGCCATTGCCGACAAGCACGACCTGCCGCTCATCGTAGATAACACGTTTGGCGCGGGTGGCTACCTGTTCCGTCCCCTGGAGCACGGCGCCCACATTGTGGTGGAGTCGGCTACGAAATGGATTGGCGGCCACGGCACCAGCATTGGGGGCGTGATTGTGGATGGCGGCAAGTACGACTTCGGCAACGGCAAGTATCCGCAGTTTACGGAGCCATCCGAAGGGTACCACGGCCTGGTGTTCAATGATGTATTCGGTAAGAATGGCCCCTTCGGCAACATCGCCTTCATCATCCGGGCCCGCGTGGAAGGTCTGCGCGACTTTGGTCCTTCGCAGAGCCCCTTCAACTCCTTCCTGCTGATTCAGGGCCTCGAAACGCTGAGCCTGCGTGTAGAGCGCACCGTAGAAAACGCCCTGCGCGTGGCCACTTGGCTGGAGCAGCACCCGCAGGTAGAGGCCGTGAATTACCCTGGCCTAGCCAGCAGCCCTTATAATAAACTGGCCCAGAAATACCTGAAGCGCGGCTACGGCGGCGTGCTCACCTTCGCTATCAAAGGCAGCAAGGAAACCGCTACCGAGTTCATCAACAACCTGAAGCTCATCAGCCACCTAGCCAACGTGGGCGACGCCAAAACGCTCATCATCCAGCCTTCGGCCACCACGCACCAGCAGCTTTCCGAGCAGGAGCAGCTATCGGCGGGCGTAACGCCTACACTGCTGCGCCTGTCGGTGGGCATTGAGCACTTTGAAGATATCCGGGCCGACTTGCAGCAAGCCTTTGAGGCCGTGCGCAACGCCGCTCCGCTACAAGCCAGCTCCAACGGCAGCACACTGCTGCCCGAGCCGGAACCCGAGCACGCCGCTACGCTGGAGGTCTAAAACCAAGAGAGGGGTTGAGCAGCTGCCTGTCGCTTCGTGGGATGACAGCCAGAACTTGACCTTCAGCGGGCGTACTGCGGGCAGCCCAACGGCTTTTTTGTGAGAGAGGAATCCGTTGAAATCAGCTGTCCGTCCATAGCCGGGGCTGAGCCAGAGCGTCTACTGGCTCAGCCCGCGGGCTTTGGAAACGCTAGAACTAGCTCCCCTCCTTGTGTACTGAGTAGAGCTTCTAGCCTAGACTTTTTTGCTTTTAATAGTATGTCAGATTTCGACCAACACATTTTCCGGCTACCTAGGCCACTGCGGCTGGAAAGCGGCACCGTGCTCCCGCACGTGGAAGTGGCCTACCACACGTACGGGCGGCTGAATGCCTCCCGCGACAACGTGGTGTGGGTGTGCCATGCCCTCACGGCCAACGCCGATGTGCTGAGCTGGTGGCCGGGGTTGTTCGGGGAAGACACGCATTTTGACCCGGCCGACTGGTTTATTGTCTGCGCCAACATTTTGGGCTCCTGCTACGGCAGCACTGGCCCCCTCACGCCTAACCCCGAAACCGAAGAGGTGGCCTACCAGCAGTTTCCCCTGCTGACCATCCGCGACTTGGTTTCGGCGCACGAAGCCCTGCGGGAACACTTGGCCCTGCCGCGCATTCACACGCTTATTGGGGGCTCTTTGGGCGGCCAACAGGCGGTGGAGTGGGCCATTCAGCGGCCCGAACTATGTGAGAACTTAGTACTGCTGGCTACCAGCGCACGGCACTCTGCCTGGGGCATCGCCTTCAACGAAGCCCAGCGCCTCGCCATTCTGGCTGACCCTACTTACACCTCCGCTACGCCCAACAGCGGCGCAGCTGGCCTACGGGCCGCCCGGGCCGTGGCCTTGTTGAGCTACCGCAGCTATGAGGCCTACAGCCTAGCTCAGACGGAGCCCGATGACTCGGTACTCACTGATTTTCGGGCCAGCTCCTACCAGCGCTACCAGGGCGACAAGCTGGTGGCGCGGTTCAATGCCCACAGCTACGTCACTCTGTCCAGAGCCATGGACTCCCATAACGTGGGGCGGGGGCGCGGCGGGGTAAAAGCCGCCCTCGGCCGCATTCGGGCGCGCACACTGGTAATCGGTATCACCTCCGACGTGCTATTCCCGCCCAGCGAGCAGCAACTGCTGGCCCGGCACATTCAGGGCGCCACCTACGCGGAAATGGGCTCGCAGTATGGCCACGATGGCTTCCTGATTGAAACCGCCCAGATCACGCACTTCTTAGAACGCTTTTACGCTCCAACCTATGTTAGCCAACCTGCACCCCAACTCTCCGTCTAGCACTTTACCCTCGGCTGCGCGGCCGTGGCGCGTGGGCCTGATTGGTTTTGGCTGCGTAGGCCAGGGCCTGTATGATATCCTGCAGCAACGGCCAGAAGTGGGCTTCGACATCAGCCGCATTGTGGTAAAAAACCAAACCAAGGAGCGGACCTTACCCGCTAACCGGTTTGAGTTTGATGCCGACGCCCTACTGGCCGATGACACGCTGGATGTGCTGGTAGAAGTAATTGACGACGCCGACGAAGCGTTCCGGCTCGTAGCGGCCGCCTTGCGCCGCGGCCGTCGGGTAGTTACGGCCAACAAAGCTATGCTGGCCCGCCACCTTCCCGAACTGGTGCAGCTGCAGCGCGAAGGCCAGGGCACTCTATTATATGAGGCGGCCGTGTGCGGCAGCATTCCGGTTATTCGGACGCTAGATGCCTACTTCGGAGCCGAGCCCCTGCGCCGCCTGACTGGCATTCTCAATGGTTCCTCCAACTACGTGCTCACCCGTATGGGCGAGGAGGCTTCCAATTACGGCCCAGCGCTGGCGGAGGCCCAGGCCAAGGGCTTCGCCGAAACCGACCCATCGTTGGATATGGGCGCGTTTGACCCGCGCTCTAAGGCCGTGCTGCTGGCCGCGCATGCCTACGGCGCTTTCCTGCAGCCGGAGCAGGTCCTGAACCTAGGCATTGAAGGCATCAGCGCCGTGGATATTGCCTTTGCTGCTATTCAGGGTCAGAAAATCAAAGTGGTGGCAGGCCTGCAGCGCCTCCCCGATGGCCGCGTAACGGCCCTAGTAACCCCGCAGTTCGTGGGCCCAGAGTCGCCGCTGTATTCCGTTGACCATGAGTTTAACGGCGTAGTAATTGAGGCCGACTTTGCAGGCGAGCAGTTCCTGCGTGGCCGCGGGGCTGGCGGGCACCCTACCGGCTCAGCCGTACTCGCCGATCTGGCAGCGCTGCGCCAAGGCTTCGCCTACCAGTATCCCAAAGCCGCAGCGGGCGCACCAGCCTATGCCTCCGACCTGGAAGTGGAAATCTATTTGCGTACCGACGAGGAGCGCCTCATCGACCTGCTCGACTTCAGCGAGATTTCCGAAGAAGCCGACGAGGACGAGTACGTGGTGGGCTACGTGGCCCTGGAAAACCTCATCCGCCACCGCGACACGCTGCGCAAGTATGGCGCCTTCGTGGTGCGCACCGGGCAGCTGCGCCCCATCAGCACGGCCGTGGCGGCAGTGGTAGAAGAGGAGTCGTTGTAGTGTTTGATTACCGCTACTAGTTTCTAGTGAAGTCCCTTACTCAATACCTATTGAGTAGGGGATTTTAGGTTTACAGTACCTTTGAGGCCCTATTTTGAGCCTCCGAAGGCTGGTGCTATCTGGTAGGCCAGTGGCTGGGCTGCCAGACGTTCAACTTCTTAGCATGCGACAAAAACTGCGGAAACACGCGCGGCAGGCGCGTTACATTCTATATCAAGAAACCCTTTTCGACTTTAAGGAGCACTTCTGGACCTTCCTGGGCTCCTTCGCTGGCATTGCCCTGATCGGGTTACTCAACCGCCACTACCTGGGCCCGAATGATACGTTGCTGTTAGTTGGCTCATTCGGCGCTTCTTCAGTACTAGTGTACGGCATTATCAACAGCCCGCTGGCCCAACCGCGCAACCTTATTGGGGGCCACGTGCTAAGTGCGCTGGTTGGCGTGACGGTGCAAAAGCTAGTGCCCGGCGAGTTGTGGCTGGCATCGGCGTTGGCCGTGGCGCTGTCCATCATTGGCATGCAAATGACCAAGACTCTTCATCCGCCGGGCGGCGCCACCGCTCTTATTGCCAACGTGGGCTCGTCGCAGATCAAGGCGCTAGGCTACTATTATGTACTGATGCCAGTGCTATCCGGCGCCGTGATTCTGCTGCTCGTGGCTCTTATTTTCAATAATGTAACGTCTTCCCGGCGCTACCCTGCCAACAAGTACTGGTACAAAGTATGGCAGCGGGGCTACAATCAGCTATAAGCCTAGCGGGGTCTACCGTGGCTTGCTGGTAGAGGCCGGGGCGTTGTTCGGCACTGGCTCAGAAGCGGGATTGGTAGGCGGCAAGCTCGGCTCAGGTGGCCTAGCCGATTGCTGTTCGTTTGAATTTGATGGGGCGAACTGGCTACTATCGGAGGCCGCTGCTTGAGGAATGCTAACCACTGGCACCAGCCTACTCTCCAGCGAAAGTGGTTTAACCAACAGCACTCGGCGCGGAACCAGTAATGCCACCGCCCGCGGCTGAGGCTTTAGGGCAGCGGCCAGCAACGGTCCCGGTGCCCCGGCCCCTAGTAAAGGGCGCAGGAAGTCGCGGGCGGTAGTAAACACGGTATCGAGATACACGGGCTCCACGGAGTACGGCACGTGCCCGGCCCCACGCAGGCGCCGCAGTACGTTGGGCACGCCCACAGCTGTAGCGCGGGCACTGATGGCCCCACCGCCGTACACCCGTTGTGCCGGCAAGGGGCTGCCTACGTGCCCTTTGCTGTAGGGTATCAGACCGTCGCGGGTGCCGTGAATATTGCACACGGGCACATCACCGGGTTGCAGCCAGCGCAAATCGGCTAGAGCTCCACACATATTTACTACCCCTCGAGGGCGGCTGCTGTAGCGCGGGTTGCCACCGGTGCCTTCTAGGCCACCTAAGTCGGCTAGGCCAAGGTAGGCGGGCACTTCTGCGGGCTTGTCCATATACGCTGTGAGCAAAGACATGAAGCCGCCGGCCGAGCTGCCGCCCACGAAAATATACTGCGGGTGCACCCGGTATTTGCGGGCCGTGGCGGCATCGTGGCGGAAGAAGCGAATGGCCGCCCGCATGTCCTGGGTTGCTCGCACGGCGGCCCGGCCAATACCCACGGTGTCAAACGGGAAGAAATAGAGCCGGTAATCGATGCTGGCCGTAACGTAGCCTAGCTTAGCCAACCGGGTGCAGAGGGCCGTCATGATGGCATCGTCGCGGGTCCCGGTCAGGAAGCCGCCCTCGTGGGCCAACACAATAAGTGGGCGGCGCCGCACGGTATCACCGGCGGGCTGGTACACATCCATGTACAGCGTTTGGGTGCGACCGAGGAAGGTAGTGGCCTGGGCAAACTCCACATCGCGCTGCACCGTCACTTGCCGAAAGCGCGGCTGATAATAGCGTCCGCGCGTGGTGTCAATTTGCGCCCGCCCTGTTAGCGGCGCCAGAAACAGCGTTGCTAGCAAGGCCAGCAACCAGAAATACTTCATGCCCAGATTCGTGTTTTGTAGCTCGTCCTCACGCGTCGCCCACTGCAAAGATACTGCGCAAGCCACCGCCCATTGGTGACCACATTTCCTGTGCCACTTCCAGCATATAGGCCTACAAAGTGTAATCTTGGGATTGATGCTACCCACTAAATCGTACGTCATCCTGACGAAGGAAGGATCTTGTCAGGATAGAACGACTGGCCTTGCGCCTCGTGCTCACGTGACAAGATCCTTCCTTCGTCAGGATGACGTGCTTTTGTGGTGGGGTTACCACAGCAGCACTAGAACTCGAGGTGCCTCAATTGCGCCTCTGCATAATATTTCTATGCAACTGCTTTTACTGAAGCTTACTCAAATACTACGCGACGGGCACCAATTCCTTCGGCGCGAATGATATAAGTGCCCGCCCGGAGGTTCTCGCGGGGTAGTAGTAGCTCGGGTTGCTCCCAGCGCATGCGCCGCACCACACGGCCCGTAGCGTCTAGTAGCTCAACGGTGGCGGGTCGGAAGGCGGTGCTGGTAGGCCAAGTTAGGCGCACAGCAGTGGACGCGGGCACTGGGTACGCCTGCAAAAGCGCCGCATTGGCGCTGGCTTTGTTGACCGTAACGGTGCTGGGCTGACGCAACAAGGGGCGCAGGAAATCTCGCACGAAACGCACGGTGGTATCCATGTAGGCCACCTGGGCGGCAGTAGTGCCGGAGAATGGCACGTGCCCGGCTCCTTTAAAGGTGTAAAACGGATTTTGCACGCCTACGGCCAGGGCGCGCGTGTGCAGCGGCGCGCTACCATATACCTTTAGGGGCGGTAGCAAACTACCCACTTTGCCGCCCGCGTAGGGTAGAACAGCATCGTTGGTGCCGTGCATACTCACGAAGGGTACGTCGCCAGCCTCTATCCAGGCGGGGCTGCCCAGGGCGCCGCTGAGGTTGAGGGCTCCGCGTACTTTGCTAGAGTAGCCGGGGTTACCACTGTCGCCTTCTAGTCCGCCCAAAGCTGCTAGGCCTATGTAGGCGGGTACTTCGGCATCCTTATCGAGGTAAGCGGCTTCCAGCGCCGCAACGGCCCCCGCCGAAGAACCACCGACATAGATAAAGTCGGGGTGAATGCGGTAGGCTTTGGCAGTAGCGGCATCTTGGCGGAAGAAGCGCACGGCGGCTCGCATATCCTGCGCCGCTCGAATGGCGGCTCGCCCTAGGTTAATGGTATCGAAGGGCAAAAACACGATGCGGTAATCGATACTGGCCGTAACATACCCCATCTTGGCAAACCGGTTGCACAGCTCCGTGATGTCCTGATCAGTCCGATTACCGGAAACAAAGCCCCCACCGTGCGCGAATATCAATAGCGGCCGGCGCTTCACGGTGTCTCCTTCCGGCTGATACAAATCCAGGCTAAGCGAGGCCGTATTGCCCAGGTAGTTTACGGCGGCACCATAGGCTGTTGTCGTGCGCAACACGTTGCTGAAGATGGGCTTGTAATACCGGCCGCCGGTAGTATCAATTCGGGTTTGCGCCTGGGCTACCAGCGCCATAGACAGCCAGAGGATAAGCGAGAAGAAATGCTTCATATTTTCTAACCCTTGAGTAAAGAACAATCCTAAAATCGCGGCTGCAATATTTACAAATACCTATACATAGCATCTGCCGTGGAGGTTGTGTAGGTTTGTCTGCCACAAGCTTTTTACTTCTCTACCTATGGCAGCCACTGCGCCGCGCCCCCTTCGTTCTGGCGATAAAGTAGCCATCGTTTGTACTGCCCGAAAAGCCTCGCCCGAAGAGCTGGCCGCGGCCGTTACCACCCTGCAAAGCTGGGGCCTGGAGGTAGTACTGGGTGAGAGCACCACCACCGCCCACCATCAATTTGGCGGCTCCGATGAAGTACGTGCCCGCGACCTGCAACGCCAACTCGACGACCCCAGCATCCGAGCTATCCTGTCGGCCCGCGGGGGCTACGGCACCACGCGCATCATCGACAGCATTGACTTTTCCCGCTTTGCCCAGGACCCGAAATGGGTGGCCGGCTTCTCCGATATTACGGCCCTCAACAGCCATTTGCTGGCGCTAGGCCACCAAAGCATCCACGGCGTGATGCCCATGCTGTTCCATCAGGAGGCGGGCGAAGAATCATTGGAGAGCCTGCGGCGGGCGTTGTTCGGGGAGGCAGTGGCCTACACCGTTCCGGCGCACCCGCTCAACCGCTTCGGTACCGCCACGGGCGAGCTAACGGGCGGCAACCTGAGCCTGCTCCAAACCCTCACCGGCACCCGCTCCGACTGCCCCACCGCTGGTCGCATTCTTTTCCTGGAAGACATCGACGAGTACCTCTATGCCATTGATAGGATGCTGGTGCACCTCGACCGCACCGGCAAGCTCCAGCACCTGGCTGGCTTGCTCGTAGGCCACTTCTCCAACCCCCAGGACAACACCGTACCCTACGGCCAGACGCCCAACGAAATCATTGACCACTACGCCGGCAAGTATGGCTTCCCCGTCGCCCACGGTTTCCCCGTAGGCCACGAGCCCCAGAACATGGCCCTGATCTGCGGCCGCGAAGCCCGCCTCACCGTAGATGCGGCCGGCGCCCGCCTCACTTATTCCTAACCCTTATGTCTATCATCATTCGTCGCGTCTCAGCACCTGAGTTCTCGAAGTATAGAGAAGGTCTAATTGAGCTATTGCAGGATGCTGTTGACTCTGGTGCCTCTGTAGGTTTCCTGCCGCCGCTAACCACCAAGGAAGCGCAGGCATATTGGGATACCATAGAGGCTGCGTTGCCAGCAGGGCACACTATATTATTGGTTGCAGAAGAGGATAGCGAATTGTTGGGTACCGTTCAGCTTCACTTGGCTACGAAAAGTAATGGCCTGCACCGCGCTGAAGTAGCTAAACTACTCGTGAATAGTATGGTGTACCGGCAAGGGTTCGGCCGAAGACTTATGCAGGAAGTAGAACGTGAAGCTCGCTTCCACCAGCGCACCACTCTGGTTCTGGACACGCTACAAGGTGCCCCATCGGAACTTCTCTATCAAGAGCTCGGCTATACTGCAGTGGGTGCCATTCCTGCTTTTGCTCGCGTGCCCAGTGGGGAGCTAGAGGCTACGGTGGTGTATTATAAATTACTGGTCTAATCTAAGTTCTAGCTACGCACTCAAAAAGCCCCGGCAACTTTTGCTGCTGGGGCTTTTTATTTTTCTCTAGTTAGGTCTACTCGCCGTAAATAGTAGTAAGCACCGTCTGGCCTACGGCTTTGAGCGTCCGCTTGTCGATGATGCTCATGTTGTCCTGAGTGGTGTGGTGATAGGCGGGGAAGTATTCGTCGCCGACCGGCACGTGGTCGATGATATCGATGGTGCGCACTCCCGCCTGGTTGGTGTAAACGTGGTCATCGGTGATGCCGTAGCTATCGTTGAAGAGGAAGAAGTCAGAGAAGCCCAGCTGAGAGGCCGTGTTCCACACTTTATCCACCACGTCGCGGGCTTGCTGGCGGGAGAGTTCTTCGCGGCTGAACTTGGCGTCTTTGGCGCCAACCATGTCTAGTAAGATGCCATAGCTGGGCTTGTAGCCCACGGGTAGCATGTTCTTGGCCCAGTATTGTGAGCCCAAGCACCAGCTCGACTGACCGTTAGCTTCTTGCCGGGCTAGCAGGTTCTCCTTCTCACCTTGGGTGCTGCTGTCGTAGCCGTAATCTTCGGAGTCGAAGAGAATGAAGTCTACCCCTACGCCAGGGGCCAAGCTATCCTTCTGAGCGGCCAGTACACGGGCCATTTCCAGAGCAATGCCCACGCCGCTGGCCCCATCTGAGGCCCCATCAAGCGGAGCGTTCTTTTTGGTCTTGTCTTTGTCGGCGAAGGGGCGGGTATCCCAGTGCGTGAAAATGGCAATGCGCCGAGCGGCCTGAGGCTGATACTGGGCCACAATGTTACGGGAACGTAGCATCTTGCCATCAAAGGCCATAGCCGTGAAGGGCTGCTCCTTCACCGAGAGGCCTAGCGCCTTAAACTTCTGCACAATCCAGTCGCCGGCTTTTACGTGGGCTGTGCTGTTGGGCACGCGCGGCCCAAACGCGACTTGCTTAGCTGTGAAGGCGTAGGCCGAATCGGGGTTGAAGGCGGGTGCTTTGGGCGTGCTGGGCTGCTCCGTGGTGGCAGGGGTTTCGGTGGTGCTTTTCTTCTCCGGGCAAGCGGTAAGCAGCAGCAACGAGGCCAGAGCGGCGGGAGCAAGACGAGTAAGATTCATGAGGGAGAAGCAAGTAAGGTGCGAAGCTCCAGCTTCGCTCTCGTGGCTGACGTTGAACGGTGCTCGTTGCGCCGGCGCATTGCTGCTCGTTCAACGAGGCCCAAAGCTGGAGCTTCGGGCTACAAGGTAGTTGATGTGCGGAAGGACACTTGCGTGCTCTCTACTCCTCGCTATATGCCCAGTCGATGCCGGCTTTGGTGTCCTTTACTACAATGCCTTGCTCCTTGAGCGCGGCCCGAATCTGGTCGACCTTGTCGTAGGCTTTCGTGACTTTGGCTTCGTGGTAGAATTCCAGCGTCAGACGCAGCAGGTCCTCGGCTTTCGCGCGTGGCTCATCTACCAGGCCTAGAATATCTACTACCAGCGCCTGGTAAGCCTCAGTGGCTTCCTGCAGCGCAGCAGCGCTTACTGTAGCCAGTGTGGCTAGGTTAGCGAAAAAGCCGTTGAGCTTGCGCAGCAGATTAAAGAGGCTGGCAATAGCCTTAGCCGTGTTTAAGTCATCGTTCAAACCCGCGAAGCAGTCGGCTACCAGCTTACGCAGTTCCGTGTCGCCCTTGGTTGTATCGGGGGCCTGGCCTTCAGTGAGGGGCTCTACGGTGCGGCTCTTGATTACTTCCGGGGAGAGGCTGGCTTCGTTGAGCTTGTCGAGCAGGCGCAGGCCATTCATCAGCTTGCGGTAGCCCTTGCGGGCCGCCTGCAAGCCTTCGTCAGTAATATCAACGGTGCTGCGGTAGTGGGCCTGGAGCAGGAAGAACCGCGCCGTCATGGGTGAGTAGGCCTGAGCCAGGGTGATATTGGTGCCCTCAAACAGCTGACTGATGGTGATGAAGTTGCCCAGCGATTTGCTCATCTTCTGGCCATTCACCGTAATCATGTTGTTGTGCATCCACACCCGGGCCTCGTTGGTGGGGTGGTTGCAGGCCTGGCTCTGGGCAATTTCGCACTCATGGTGCGGGAACATCAGGTCTAGGCCACCACCGTGAATGTCAAACTCGTCGCCGAGGTATTTGCGGCTCATAGCCGAGCACTCTAGGTGCCAGCCGGGGAAACCGTCGCTCCAGGGAGAGGGCCAGCGCATAATGTGGCGTTCATCAGCCCGTTTCCAAAGGGCAAAATCCAGGGGGCTGCGCTTTTCCTCCTGGCCGGCAAGGTTGTCGCGGGAGCCGGCCAGCAGCTCTTCCACCACGCGGTTGGAGAGCTTGCCGTAGCCCCGGCCGGCGGCGTTATAAGCGGGCACATCAAAGTACACCGAGCCATTAGCCTCGTAGGCAAACCCGTTCTGAATGATTTCTTCAATCATCTGAATCTGCTCAATGATGTGGCCGCTGGCGCGGGGGGTAATATCGGGCGGTAAGCAGCCCAGCGCTTCCACGTGGTTTTGGTAGAGGTTGGTATAGCTTTCTGCCACCTGCATGGGCTCTACCTTACGGGCCCGGGCAATCTTCCCAATTTTATCTTCTCCTTCATCGGCGTCGCCCTCCAGGTGGCCTACGTCGGTGATGTTGCGCACATAGCGCACCGTGTAGCCCAAGAAGCGCAGATACCGCGTCAGCACATCAAACACCACTGGTCCACGGGCATTGCCAATGTGGGCCTCATTGTACACCGTAGGCCCGCACAAATACACCCCTACAAAGGGTGCGTTGAGGGGTTCAAACGGGGCTTTCTGACGGGTGAGGGTATTGTAAAGCGAAAGTGGGTGCTGCATAGGAGACAAAAGTATCACGGATTAAGACGGCTTCAGCGTATTGCGCAGATTTTGTAACCGAATCTCGCTAGGCCAGTCGTTAAGCCGTCTACAACATTTTTCAGCCCGAAATGGCTGCAAAACCACCCAAATTTTCTGTAACTAAGTACAAAAGGTTCATCAAGCGGCACAAAAACCTAATTGCGCAGTCTATAAAGTTCCTTTGCTAGTACAAGAGTACGAGTACCCAGCACAAAACTCCTCATGTTATATCTAACGGAGTGCTGCAATGGAGACAATAGTATCACCTCCTTTAAACTGGCTTACTTAATCTCTGGCTTTCCCAACCGGTAGATAGCGGTGGTGGGGAAGTGGTCAGAGTAGGGAATCTCATAGTTTACCCAGAAATCATCGACCGTAAACTCAGGGCTGGCAAACTGATTATCAATGCGCACAAAAGGCAGTTTGCCATTGTAGGTGCTGCCCACGCCGTTGCCCACAGTAGCCCAGGCATTCTGAAAACGGTCGGCTAACTGATCGTAGCTGTAGCTGTAGGGCAAGTCGTTGAGGTCGGCGCAGAGCAGCATAGGATACCGGCAGCGCTCAACTCGGTTAATCAACGTATCGATCTGAATATTACGAGCCACCATTCCGCGCTTGAAGCGGCGCATGAGGCCTAGGCCCTTCCGCCGGAGTCCGGCTTTGCTAGAGTAGCTATCCACAATATCCTGCTCATCCATGCTCATGCTCTGGAGGTGGAAGTTGTACACCCGAATCGTGTCAGCAGACGGTAGTCGCAGGTCCACCCACATGGCGTGGTTCTGGGTCAGCTTCCCGAACTTAATCGTGCCCCGATTGACGATCGGGAAGCGCGAGAAAATCGCCATGCCAAACTCTGCACCGGCACTATTAGTGAGTGTTTTGGATAAGAAGCATTCCCGGCCCGCATCCCGGCCAATTTTATCAACTGTCCGAAACAAGCTCCCATCCTGCCAACGGTGGCCAGCAGGCTCGTTGTAGAACTCCTGTAGGCAGAGCACGTCGGCGGGGTTTTCGGCCAGAAACTTTACCATCTGCCGCGAGGAGTTGCTCTGAGCATCCCGCAATTGCGGGTACACATTAAATATGCGCACATTCGAGGACTGCACCCGCACCACCTGGCCTGGCTTCTCGGCGGCAGTGGCAATGCGCAAAGGGTGCAGCGCCAGCCCCCGCTGAAAATGCGGCCACGTGAGAAAGGCCACTACTAACGGCAGCGCGGCTACCCGCCAATCGCGCAGCAGCCAGTAGAAGGCCAGCATCAGGTTGAGCACCAACGCAACGGGCAGGGTGAGAGCCACGAAAGATGCGGGCCAGAAGGTGTAAGCCGGAATCTGCACGCAGGCAATGGCGGCCAGCAACCACCCGATTACCAGTAGAGTGCACTTAAAAGCAAATGAACGACGCACTGACAAGTTAATTCCGTGGAAATAGGCCTAGAGGCAAAGGTAAAAGTTCCGAGCTACGAAGCCGGCCCCTACGCAGGTTAGCCTAGTTTGGTTGTATCTTTCACTCCCTTATTAGACAACTGTGCTGATGGTGCTTTCTACACTGCGTTTTTATTTAGTTACATTACTCTTGAGCCTGCCCGCGTTACCCGCAATTAGTGGCTCGGCTCCCCGAAGCAAGGTGGCTGCGCCTTTGCCCCGCAGCCTTGAATTTGTGGAAAACAAAGGCCAGTGGGATGCGCAAGCTCGCTTCATGGCCGAGTTGCCGTCTGGGCGGCTGTTCCTCACTGCCACAGGCTTCACCTACGCTTTCGCCGACCCCGCCGCCCTGCGCGCCTACCACGACCATAAGGCTACTTCTGCTACGGCCAAAGGCCAGGTGCGCACCCATGCCTACCGCGTAAACTTCGAAGGCGGCAACTCCCGCGCCCTCCTTCAGGGAGAAGAAGCCACCTCAGAAGTGCGCAACTATTTCCTCGGCAAGGACCCCAGCAAGTGGGCTAGCCAGGTAGGTAGCTTTCGGCAAGCACGATACAAGGAAGTATACCCAGGCATTGACGTGCGCTTATACGAAAACGCAGCCCAAACCCTAGAGTACGACTTCACTGTGCGCGCCGGGGCCAAACCCGAAGCCATCCGCCTCCGCTACCAGGGCGCCGAAACCGTGCGCCTGACGCCGGAAGGTGGCCTACAAATTCATACCTCAGTGGGCGACGTACTGGAGCAGGCTCCTAAAGCCTGGCAAACGAGCCCCAGTGGGGAGCAAGAGCCGGTAGAATGTGCCTTTCAGCTTCAGAACAACGTGCTTTCCTTCCGTCTAGGCCAGTATGACCGAAAGCGGCCCCTCGTCATCGACCCAACAGTCGTTTTTTCGTCATTCACTGGCTCCACGGCTGACAACTGGGGGTTCACCGCCACATACGATGCCCAGGGCAACATGTACTCGGGTGGCATCGCCTTCGGGGTTGGGTTTCCAACCTCTACCGGTGCCGCACAAACTACTTATGCGGGCGCCGCCGACATTGCCATTCTGAAGTACAACACAACTGTTAAAGGGTCGGCTGCCCGACTCTACGCTACATACTTAGGCGGCAACGAAGTAGATGTTCCGCATAGTCTGGTAGTCAACAGCCGTAATGAGTTGGTAATTCTGGGCACTACCAGCTCACGCAACTACCCCGTTACGGCGCAGGCTCTTTCCCGCACCTACAATGGAGGTCAGTATGCTGACCCTCTGTTTGAAGGCAACAACGCGCCCATGGGCTATGCCAACGGCTCTGACTTAGTTATCACTACGCTCAGCGCCAATGGTGGCTCTTTGGTTTCCTCCACCTACCTAGGTGGCAGCGGCAACGACGGGCTTAACATGTCTGAAGCTCTACTGAATAACTACGGCGACCAGTTTCGTGGTGACATCATTACGGATGCAGATAACAATGTTTATATCGCCTCCACCACCTTCAGTACCAACTTCCCCACTCGCAATGGGTTTGGTGCATCGGCTCCGACTGGCGCAAATGCGGTAGTGTGTAAGCTTACGTCAAACCTGGCCACGCTACTGTGGAGCAGCTACCTGGGTGGCTCCGGCGCAGAGGCAGCCTATTCTATTCAGCTGGGCGCGGGCCGCTCCATTGTAGTAGCCGGCGGTACTACTAGCCGCAACTTCCCAGTGACCGATGGCAGCCTGATTACTACGGCTCCTTCCGGTGTTAATGGCTTCGTGGTGCGCATTGCTCCGGCAGGTAACGTTATCAGCCAATCTACCTATATCGGGACCTCGGGCGATGACCAGGCCTACTTTGCCCAGCTTGATGCGGATGATAATGTGTACTTGCTTGGCCAGAGCTCCGGCAGCTACCCCGTTACTGCTGGTCGCTACGTGCGGGCCAACAGCCACCAATTCATTCATAAGCTCGACCCTACGCTGAGCCAAACCGCTTACTCCACCGTATTTGGCACGGGCCGTGCGGCCTACGACCTCTCTCCCACCGCGTTTCTGGTCGATGACTGCGAAAGAATCTACGTGTGCGGCTGGGGCGGCCGCACAAATGCCGGCTACGGCTTCGGGAGCTCTTCCACAGCAGGCCTACCCGTTACCAGCGGTGCCGTGCAAACCTCCACCGACGGTTCTGACTTTTACCTGGCCCAATTCACGCCAGGCATGGCTAACCTGGAGTACGCTACCTTCTTTGGAGAAAATGGGGGCTCCGGCGAGCACGTAGATGGTGGCACTTCCCGTTTCGATAAGCGCGGTATGGTGTACCAAGCTGTATGCGGCGGCTGTGGTGGCACGCAGGGTTTCCCCATCCCGTCTACCGCTTCCTATTTTAATACGCGCAACGGCAACCGGAATTGTAACAACGCCGCTTTCAAGATGGACTTCGGAATGGTGGTGGCCGACCCTGGCGTGGCTCGCTACGTATGCGCCAGCGGTGCCCCCATTGCCTTGGGTGGCACCCCAGCCGGTGGCACCTGGACTGGCCCTGGCGTATCAGGCAATGCTACCACTGGTTACCGCTTTACTCCCACGGCGGCCTTAGTTGGCCGCAATATTCTCACGTATTCTATAGCCACCACTGGCATTTGCGTTAGCAAGCGTCCATTACGCATCACGGTAGTTCCCGATGTAACGATAAGCATCAATGCGGTACCTTCAGTATGCGTTAATGGCAACAATCTCACTCTCCAAGCTGCTCTCACAGGGGGCACCTGGAGTGGCCCAGGTATAACAGGCGGTGCGAATTTGTTCGACCCCAAGAAAGCAGGTGCTGGTACGCATACTATTACTTACACAATGCCTGATACGCTGGGTTGCGGCGTAGCCACTCGGCAAGTAGTGGTAAAACCTTTACCACAAGTCAGTGCTGGCCCCGCTTTGACCATGTGTTCGTACGAAACTCAGGCGATACAGCTGCTCGGAGCTAGCCCGGCTGGCGGCACTTGGAGCGGCCCGGGAGTCACACCAAGCGGCTTATTTACTCCGCCCGATACCAAACTACGAGGTGCCATCCTCACCCTGACCTATACCTATGTGCTGGATGGCTGCCCAAACTCAGCAACGCGTCAGGTGGTGCTCGCTCCCTCCCCTTCCAACAATTTCCCGCTTAATGTCCCCGCTTGCTCCACCGCTCCGCAGTACACTGGCCTAGCACCTTTTACTTGCCAATTTGAGCCAGTGCTAGCCGGTGGCACCTACGAGTGGGACTTTGGCGACGGCTCGCCCAAATCTTCGGAAGCCTCTCCCAGTCACGTTTTCGAACACGCCGGTACGTATAATGTGAAGCTAGTGGCCCGCTACTCCAACTGCACCGTCGAGACGGGCTTCGTGCCCGTAGTCGTAGGCGACGTGTTCGTGCCGAACATCATCACGCCCGGCAACGACGACAAGAACGATAAGTTTATGCCTCGTTTCAGCTGCCAGCCGGCTAGCTTGCGCGTATTCTCCCGCTGGGGTAACAAGGTATACGAAACGGAAGACTACCGCAACGACTGGCGCGGCGACAACCTTCCCGACGGAATGTACTATTACCACCTACGCGATACGGAGGGCCGTTCCGCGAAAGGGTGGGTGCAGGTAAAGCGCTAGGCCACTCCCTCAGCAGGTTGCTGGCGGCCTAGGCTTGCATACGGCGAGTTTTTATCCTATCTTTGCACCAGCAAACTACAAACACGACAGAGGGGACGGATAGTCCCCTCTTTCTTTTGCCACCCCATTCATGAAACTCGACCAAGCCCATCTCTCTGAACTGCTCCGGGACAGCCTGCCAACCGACGAAAGTCTGTTTGTAGTTTCCCTGACCGTATCTGATGCCATTCGGCCCAAAGTGACCGTGACACTCGACGGAGAGCAGGGCGTAGGCATTGATGAGTGCGCTCAAGTAAGCCGCCGCTTAGCTCGCCGCATCGACGAGCATTATGGCGAGGACGCAAGCTATACCCTGGAAGTGACCTCGCCTGGTGCCGACCAGCCCCTGCGCGACCCACGCCAGTATACCCGCCACGTAGGCCGCAGCTTGGCGCTTAAGCTCACCGATGGCACCGAGAAAACCGGTACCCTAGAAGCCGTAGAGGCTGAGGGCATTCAGCTGGCAGAAGTAGTGAAAGAGAAAACCAAGAAGAAAACCCTGCCCGCCGCTCTGGTGCCTTTCCAGGATATTCAGGAGGCCCGGGTAGTGATTTCATTTAAATAATAAGCTGGCGGTTGCCCGATAATCGGCCTCTAGGCCTGTTGCGCACAACCCACCAACTGCCATCTAGTTAACCAACAACTAAATCAGTATGAACAGCAACGTCCTGATTGAATCGTTTGCCGATTTCGCTCGGTCCAAGAACATTGACCGCCCCACGATGATGAGCATCCTGGAGGAAGTGTTCCGCACAATGATTCGTAAGAAGTACGACGACGACTCCAACTTCGACGTTATTCTCAACGTGGACAAGGGTGACCTGGAAATCTACCGCAACCGCGAAATTGTAGATGACAACTCCGAGGACATCTGGGATCTGGACAAGATTCCGCTGGCTGAAGCCCAAAAGATTGAGCCTGACTACGAAGTAGGCGAATCAGTGGCTGAGGAAATTAAGCTGGAAGATTTCGGCCGCCGCGCCGTGCTCATGGCCCGCCAAACGCTGATTCAGCGCGTAAAAGATCTAGAGCGCGACAACCTCTACCAGGCCTACAAAGACCAGGTAGGAGAGATTGTTGTAGGTGAGGTGTACCAGGTATGGAGCCGCGAAGCGCTTATTCTGGATAAGGATGAGAACGAGCTTGTACTGCCCAAAGGCGAGCAAATACCGAAGGACCGCTACCGCAAGGGTGATACCGTACGGGCTGTGGTTCATCGCGTAGAAGTAATCAACGGCACCCCCAAAATCATTATCTCCCGGGCAGCACCTGCTTTCCTGGAGCGTTTGATGGAGCAAGAAGTGCCTGAAATCTATGATGGCCTCATCACCATCAAGAATATCGTGCGCGAGCCCGGCGAGCGGGCCAAAGTAGCCGTAGAAAGCTACGACGACCGTATTGACCCAGTAGGTGCTTGCGTGGGCATGAAAGGCTCCCGCATTCACGCGGTGGTGCGTGAGCTCGAGAACGAGAACATCGACATCATCAACTACACCAACAACCTGGAGCTATATATTCAGCGGGCACTTTCGCCAGCTAAAATTGGCTCCATGAAAATAAACGAACAAACTGGTCGGGTTTCGGTGTTCTTAAAGCCAGACCAGGTTTCACTGGCTATCGGCCGCGGCGGCGCCAACATCAAGCTGGCCTCGCGGTTGGTGGGTATGGAAATCGACGTATTCCGTGAAGCAGAAGACTTCGAGGAGGATATCGCTCTCGACGAATTCACGGATGAAATTGAAGGCTGGGTGATTGAAGAGCTCAAGAAAATTGGGCTTGACACTGGCCGTGCCGTGCTGGCCGTAAATAAAGAAGACCTCGTACGTCGGACTGAACTGGAGGAAGAAACGGTAGAAGAGCTCTTCCGTGTTATCCGCCAGGAGTTCGAAGAACAAGAGGAAGACGAGCAGGCAGAAACCCAAAATTCCGGCGACGCGCAATGAGTGCGCGGCGGCCGGTACGGCAAGGACGTTAAATCATAGCCGGGTGGCTGGATTTAACGTCGCCCGGCAAGATTTAATATAGTACCTTTGCAACTGAATACGAGTATCGTTCGCGAGCATAGAATGGCGGAAGCAGCAACCAAACGGCTGAATCAGGCGGCCAAAGACCTGAACGTTGGCTTATCTACAATTGTAGATTTCCTAGCGGGAAAAGGGCACATCATCGAAAATAAACCCACGACTAAGCTGACGGGGGAACAGGTTTCCCTGTTGAACAAAGCTTTTGAGTCGTCGGCACAGGACAAGATGGAAGCTGCGAAGCTCAGCCAGGCCAAGCGCCAGACGGAGCAAGAAGCAGTTGCCCAGGCGCGCCCAGCTGAACCCGTAGCAGCCCCCAAGGCTGCACCGGCACCTCAGCCCGCTGCCCCAGCTCCTGCTCCTAAGCCCGTTGAGGCCCCCGCTCCGGTAGCGGCGGCACCTGCAGCGCCAGCACCGGCTGCTCCCGCTGAGGAGCCCAACCGTGTGCCCGGCCTGAAAGTGCTTGGTCGCATCGAGCTGGACGCCAAGGGTCGCCCGGTACCGCCGAAGCCTGCTGCTCCGGCACCGGCTCCCGCTGCTTCTCAGCCTCAAGCCCCCGCTCCTAAAGTGGAGGCCCCCAAGCCTGTTGCCCCAGCAGCTCCCGTGGTGGAAGCCCCTAAGCCAGCCCCTACCCCTGTAGTGGCTCCAGCGCCAGCTCCTGCTCCTGTAGCAGAAGCGCCTAAGGCAGCGCCGGCTCCACAGCCTGCCGCTCCAGCTCCAGCCCCCAAACCAGCTGAGACTCCTGCTCCCGTAGCAGCGGCTCCTGCTCAACCTGTCACGCCTCCAGCGGCTCCGGCTCCTGCAGCCCCCGCTCCGGCGCCCACAGCATCTACCCCTCCTGCTGATGCCCCGGCAGCTCCTTCGGAAGAAGCACCTGCTGGTACCATCGTTGCGAAGGCTGATCAGCTGAAAGGTCTGACGGTATTGGGTAAAATTGAACTTCCCTTAGATTCATCGCGGCGCGGTGGCGGCGGTGGGCGTGGAGCTCGCCCCGTTGCTTCTTCCGACGTTCGGAAGAGTGGCATTGGCGCCGACAAGAAGAAGCGCCAGCGCATTCCGATGAATGGCCCTGGTGCATCTAACCAGCAAGGTGGCCAAGGTGGTGGTCAGAATAATGCTCCGGCAGCTCCCCGTGTTACGGGTACTGGCCCAGCAGCTAACCGCCAGAACAATGGCCCCGGTGGCAACCGCCCCGGAGGTGGCAATCAAGGCGGCAACCGCCCTGGTGGCAACCAAGGCGGTAATCGCCCCACTACGGCAGCACCTGCTACTACCCCTGAGCAGACTGAAAAGCAAATTCAGGAGCAAATCAAGGCTACGCTGGCCAAGCTCAGCGGTGGCCGTGGTGGCAACCAAAACAACCGCGCTAAATACCGCCGCGACAAGCGGGCTGGTGTTGCGGAAGACCGCGAAGCACAACGCGCTCAGAACGAGCTCGACGCTAAGACTCTAAAAGTAACCGAGTTCATCTCGGCCAATGACTTAGCCTCACTGATGAACGTGTCGGTGAACGAGGTAATTAAGGTCTGCCTGAATATGGGCATGTTCGTCTCGATTAACCAGCGCCTTGACGCCGAAGCCATCACGGTTATTGCCGATGAGTTTGGCTACGACGTAGAGTTCCTGAGTGCTGAAGAAGATGAAGCTGAGGTTACAATTGTAGATGCTGAAGAGGATCTGCAGCCTCGCGCGCCTGTTGTTACCATCATGGGTCACGTTGACCACGGCAAAACATCGTTGCTCGACTACATCCGTAGCGCGACGGTAGCTAAAGGCGAAGCTGGTGGTATTACCCAGCACATCGGTGCTTACGACGTGATGACCAAATCGGGCAAGCGCGTAACATTCCTTGATACGCCTGGTCACGAAGCCTTTACCGCCATGCGTGCCCGTGGTGCTAAAGTGACGGACATCGCCATCATTGTGGTAGCTGCCGACGACTCGGTGATGCCACAGACAAAGGAAGCCATCAACCACGCACAAGCAGCCGGTGTTCCGATTGTAATTGCCCTCAACAAAATCGATAAGCCAGGTGCTAACCCCGACAAAGTCCGTGAGGAACTGTCGGTGATTAACATCTTGGTGGAAGAATGGGGTGGTAAGTATCAGAGCCAGGAAGTTTCAGCCAAGACTGGCCTAGGTATCGACGACCTGCTGGAGAAAGTTCTGCTGGAAGCCGAAATCCTGGATCTGAAAGCTAATCCTGATCGTAACGCCGTTGGTAGTGTTATCGAAGCCTCCTTGGATAAAGGTCGTGGCTACGTAACCACTATTCTAGTGCAGACTGGTACCATGAAAGTGGGTGATATTGTTCTGGCAGGACCGCACTTTGGTCGTGTGAAAGCTATGACCGACCACCGTGGCAAGAAGATGAAGCTCGCTGGTCCGGCTACCCCGGTACAGGTGCTTGGCTTGACTGGTGCTCCGCAGGCTGGTGACAAGATCCAGGTAATGGAAACCGAGCGTGAGGCTCGTGAACTGGCTACGCAGCGTCAGCAGCTGGCCCGTGAGCAGAGCATGCGCACCAAGAAGCACATCACCCTCGACGAGATTGGTCGCCGTCTGGCAATTGGTTCGTTCAAGGAGCTTAACGTGATTGTGAAAGGTGACGTGGACGGCTCGGTAGAAGCACTGGCCGACTCACTGCTGAAGCTGAGCACGCCGGAAGTGGCCGTAAACATCCTCAACAAGGGTGTGGGTGCCATCTCCGAATCGGATGTACTGCTGGCTTCGGCTTCCGACGCTATCATCATTGGCTTCCAGGTTCGTCCCTCGCAAAGCGCCCGTAAGCTGGCCGAGCAGGAGCAGATTGATATCCGCCTCTACTCGATTATCTACAACGCCATCAACGAGGTGAAGGATGCTATGGAAGGCATGCTGGCCCCAACGGTGCAGGAAGTAGTGGTAGCCAACGCCGAAGTGCGTCAGGTATTCAACATCACCAAAGTGGGCACCATTGCCGGCTGTATGGTGACGGAAGGTACCTTCACCCGCAAGACCCGCGTGCGGGTGGTGCGCGACGGTATCGTGGTGTACTCGGGCGAAATTCAAGACCTCAAGCGTTACAAAGACGATGTGTCGGAAGTACGTCAGGGTTACGAGTGCGGTATTTCGGTGAAAGGCTTCAACGATCTGCGTGAAGGCGACAACATCGAAGGCTTCGAAGAAAAAGAAGTGAAGCGGACGCTATAATCAGCAATGCTGCTATAAAAGAGAAGCCCTGGCCTACTAAGGCCGGGGCTTTTTCGTTATGGCATACCTGCTCTCTTTCCTGTAGCCTGAATCAAAGTCCTATTTATTCAGTAAATAAGCCTTGAATTCCCTACAGCCCTCTTTACCCCGTTACAATGAAGACGCTTACCGCCACTCTTTTAGCTTTTCCTTTACTATTGGCGGGTACGCACGCAATGGCGCAAGTGAAGCCGACGACCAAACGTACTAGTGCCGGAAACAAACCCACTCAGACAACTGCACCAAGGCCAGCACCCGCTCGCAGTTCTACTACTCCACCCGTTTCCACCTCGCCGGAACCTCTCCCTAAGCAAGACACGGGAGCCCTTTTTCAGAAAGGTACTACCATGATGAATGCCGGCTTAGGCTTGGGCACTGGCTATAGCTTCGGCAGTGGCCTAGAGTCGACGCCAGCCATGAGTGTTTCTGCGGAGAAGGGAATGGTAGAGGGCCTTGGGCCGGGAGTTATTGGGGTAGGTGGCATGATAGGCTACAAAGGATACTCCTATCAGTATCCCAACACTGATGGTAAGTCGCGGTGGAACACGCTGATGCTATTGGCCCGAGGCACTTACCACTACGATTTGTTTCATCACTCTGCCATTGACACCTATTTAGGGGTAAGCGTTGGAATGCGCTTGGAGATGCACAACGAGAAGTACGATGGCGCGCAACTGCACGACCCCGACAATCCGTACGGCGGCGCACACTTGGAAACTGGGGTCTTTGCCGGAGCCCGTTACTTCCTCACCAAGAACATTGGCGCGTTTGGAGAACTCGGCTACGATATGACTTACCTAAAGCTTGGCCTGACGGGGCGCTTTTAATAGCCTAGGCCAGTATATAACAATGCCCCGGTGCGACTTCACACCGGGGCATTGTTATATACTGGCCTAGGCCGAGGTTTACACTAGAAGAACAAAAACTTCTTGTGTTTCTTGTGGCTTAGTGGTTTGCCTTTAGGGTTTACGTAACCGGCAGCGCGAGTCTGACCACGCTTCTGCCGGGCAGTACCAATGCGGTTGTCTTTGAACTTACGAACAGTGAAGCCGCCAGAGCCTTTTTCATATTGACGGCTCGGACCAGCTGCGCGCCCAAAGCTAGTGTTACTGGTGCCACCAGAGCGAGCCTCCAAAATTTCCATTTGCTGGTCGCGCTTGGCATCATCGGGGTTCATGCTCATGCGCTGTTGCATGCGCGCAATATCCGTTGCGGAAGCTTTACGCTTCTTTTTTGCGCCTCCTTCGTCAGCAGGACGCCCCCCTAATTCAGGAAGGACGGAACGCGACGCCGACTGTGCTTGTGCAGGAGCAGCAGCTAGCAAACCAGCAACGGCCACCAATGTGGCAACAAACAACTTTTTCATGCAGAACAGAGATGATACAACCCGAAAACAGGTACCTAGTACGGCGCAAACAAGAACTCGGCCAACTGGTTGTAGCGCGGCAACGGGCCTGTCTCTAAGTTAGTTCAAATTTTCCTAGAACTTATACATCAGCCCAATTCCTAGAGCTTCCTTAAACTGGATCCGTCGGCCCCGGTCATCAGGAATGCCATCCTCGTTCCGATCAATGGGCACCAGGATATCATCATCATACACCAAGTTGGTGGTGATATTGGCACTAATCAGCTTGTTCACTTTGAAGTTGATGGCGTTTTCCCAGTTGACATCCACGTTCTGCGGGTTGTGGAAGTAATTGCTGAACAACTCCAGGCGCGTTTGATACACAATGTTCTGGCCTAGGCCTCGTCGGTAGCGCGCGTTGAGGTAGGCGCCTAACTCTTCCCGAAACCGCTCGCCAGTACCCCGCACTCGTACGCCGGCCGTATCCAGCCTCGCTCCTTGCACCCCAAAGGCGCCTGCATCAGCCAACCCACGGTCGGCAACGATGGTGAACTTGCCAGTAGCTGGTGACAGGAACAAGGAGAAGTCCTCGCTCGGCTTGTACTCAATGCCCAAGGACGCCAGCACATACGCCGGTGCAAAGAACCGTGAGAGCAAGGAATCAAGCTTCTCCAAAGATTTGGTAGGTGTAAGCTGCGTCTTCAGGTTCATTTGGGCCGTGTAGGAGAGCTTCTCCGTAAACTGTCGGCCGTAGCGGGCATTCAACTCCAGTCGGTCGTCGTTCTTGCGCATGCGCGCTTTGCCAGGCTTGAGCAGGCCATATACCAAGTCGCCCGACATATCGAACGTGTGCTGAGGCCCTCGGTAGTGCAAATACACATTGGCTAGGCCTAGCAATGACAGGGAGCTTTGCCCCCCAGCGGCCCAGTTGCTCATGCTCACCTGACTGAAGTTAAGGGTACCAGTTCCACCCTTCCGCCATCCTCGGGTGGTATCTACCTCAACGGAAATCTTGTACGCTGGTAGCGGTACCGGCACCCGATATGGAACGCTAGTCTGTGCTCTGGCCTGCTGCGCTACCCCTACTATACCTAGCAGTACTACTGCCAAACGCTGGAAAACTCGCCAGACGGAACTCATCTTCTCACTTTAAACTCAAAAAAACGCCGACCTCCTCTCTCAGCGAGGAAGGTCGGCGGGCAAAGGTACGAAAGAGGCCTAGAGCTACGGCCGGCTACGCAAGGCGTCGCGAATTTCTGTTAGCAGCAGCTGGTCTTTCGTAGTTACTGGCTCTACTGGAACTACTTCTTGAGGCTTCTTGAAGCGGTTGGCTAGCTTTACTAACCAGAAAATGGCAAAAGCCATCAGCAGGAAAGTGATGATGGCATTTAAAAACAGGCCGTAGTTGATTGTGGCAGCATTAGCCTTTTTAGCTTCCTCCAAGGTTTCAAAATGCCGGTTATCGAGCGACAGAAACCAGTTAGTAAAATCGTGGCCGCCGGTAAGTAACCCAAGAATGGGCATCAGAATGTCGTCGGTCAGGGACGTAACAATTTTCCCAAACGCTCCCCCGATTATTACACCAACTGCCAGATCCAGTACGTTGCCTTTAGAGATGAATTCTTTGAATTCGGAAACAAAGCCCATAAGAGTGCATAGTTTAAGAAGGACAAAACAAACTGGGTAAATATATACACATTGCGATACTAACTGACGAGCATAGGTCGGGTTTATTTACCTATCGCACTGTCATTGAGCAACAAAAGAGGCCATCTTTACTTGTTACGTGGCCTAGACTACCGCTCTGCAGGGTGCTAGGCCACGCAAATGGCTAGAAATGCACAGGATCAGGTTAGCTCCTATCTTTGCCCGCATCACTGATACTTTTGGTTTACTATGGCTTCTTTCGATAATCTGCTGTATGAGCTGAATGCCACCACGGGCATTTTGCGTCTCACCATCAACCGCCCCACCAAGCTGAACGCGCTCAGTGTAGCTACCATCCAAGAAATCCACCGGGCTATGCAGCAAGCCCTCGACGACACGGCGGTGCGGGGGATTATCCTGACGGGTAGTGGGGAGAAGTCATTTGTAGCTGGCGCCGACATTGCGGAGCTCACGGCTCAAGATGAAATCACGGCGCGCCGGGTAGCTGAGAGCGGGCAGGAAACGTTCTGCATGATTGAGGAAAGCACTAAACCTGTTATTGCTGCTGTAAACGGCTTTGCGCTGGGCGGTGGATGCGAGCTGGCCATGGCCTGCCACATTCGGGTAGCTTCAGAAAATGCCCGTTTCGGTCAGCCAGAGGTAAACCTAGGCCTCATTCCGGGCTATGGTGGCACCCAGCGCCTGACTCAGCTTATTGGCAAAGGCAAAGCCCTGGAGCTCATGCTCACCACCGATATGCTGAAAGCCGATGAGGCGCTGCGCCTAGGCCTAGTAAACCACGTGGTACCGCAGGCCGAGCTGCTGGCATTTACTGAGCAGTTGCTTAGCCGCATTCTTACCAAGGCCCCCTTGGCCCTGGGCATGGTGATTGAGTGCGTTAATGCCTATTACGATAAAGACCGCCACGGTTATCAGACGGAAGCCAATGCCTTTGCCCGGTGTTTTGGTACTGCTGATTTCCGTGAGGGCAGCAGTGCCTTCCTGGAAAAGCGCCCCGCTCAGTTCACGGGCAATTAAATACATGGTCGGTTAGTTGTACCGCACCCTCAGCAGGACCTGATCAGGTTGGCACGGCAAGCCGTGGCAGCTTGATCAGGTCCTTGGTTTGCCTAGGCCAGTAAAGCGCTGGCTTATAGATTACTCTCTTCTTTTACTTCTCTCTGCATGAGTATTGCCAAGCGCCTGGCCTCGCAAACGGCCGTGTATGGCATCAGTAGTATTGTGGGGCGGGTGCTTTCGTACCTGCTGGTTCCGGTGTACACCGGGCGGTTCGCGGCGGCGCAGTACGGCATCGTAACGGGCCTGTACGCGTACGTCTCCTTCCTGAACGTGGTGTTCACCTACGGAATGGAAACCACCTATTTCCGCTTCGCCAACCGCCCCGGCACCGACCGCCGCCAGCTCTACGACCAAGTTATGAGTATGCTACTGGTTTCTACGGTGCTGCTCACGGCGTTGCTTATGTGGCAGGCCCCGGTGTTGCTGCGGCTGCTAAACCTGCCGCCCAGTAGTGAACGGTATGCCCTCTGGATAGCCCTGATCTTGGGCATGGATGCTTTGGCGGCCATTCCGTTTGCGCGCCTGCGCCTCGAAAACAAAGCGCGCAAGTTTGCGGGCATCCGGCTGGCCAATATCCTGCTCTACGTGGCTCTGAACCTGTTCTTCATTGTGTTCTGCCCCGATGTATTGGCCGGTAAGTACTTAACTAGCCTACAGCCGTTAGTAGCACGCGTGTACGACCCCAGCATGGGCGTGGGCTACGTATTCCTTTCTAACCTGATTGCCAGCTTCCTGACGCTGGTGCTGCTGGGCCGGGAGCTGACCGATTTTCGCTTCCGCATCTCTTTGGAGCCCTTGCGTCCGTTGTTGAAGTACGCCTACCCCATCATGCTAATGGGCCTAGCTGGCATGGTGAATGAAACCCTCGACCGTATTCTGCTGCCCAAGTGGCTGCCGGATAACTTTTACCCGGGCCAAAGCAGCCTCACAGCCGTTGGTATTTATGGTGCCTGTTACAAGCTCAGCATCTTTATGCAGCTCGTAACGCAGGCCTTCCGCTATGCCGCCGAACCTTTCTTCTTCGCTCAAAGCGCCGATAAAAACTCTCCTCGCACCTTTGCTATGGTGCTCAAGTGGTTTACGCTGTGCTGCGCCATCATCTTTGTGGTGGTGAGTGTAAATGTGGAAGACTTCGGGCGAATGTTTCTGCACCGCGCCGAGTACTTGGAAGGCCTAGTGGTAGTGCCAGTGTTGTTGCTGGCCAACCTGTTCCTGGGCGTGTACTGGAACCTCTCGGTGTGGTTTAAACTGACCGACAAGACCTACTACGGCACCTACATTGGCTTTGGGGGCGCTGTGCTTACCATTGCACTCAACTTCCTGCTAATTCCGGTACTGGGCTACATGGGCTCGGCACTTGCTACACTGGCCTGCTACTTTACGATGGCGGCCGTGTGCTGGTGGCTTGGTAACCATCACTTCCCCGTCCCCTATCCCGTGGTACGTTTGCTCACCTGGATAGGCCTAGCCGCCGGGGTAGTGGCCGTAGCGTGGTATGTGCCGGTGAGCGAGTATTGGACGCGGCATGCTTTTCACGTTCTACTTACGCTAGGATTCATAGCGCTATTAGTGCTTGTTGAGCGCCCTCACCGCTTGCGTACGGCCTAGATTATCGGCAGTTAGCGCGGCTGCTTGTCAGAAAATTTCAAGAATTCCCTTACATTTTTACACAGAGCGTGCCCTGCCAAGGCGCTAGGCCTATCTTTGCCCCGTTGCCGCTAGCTGTTCCCTTATGCAAATTCCTGTTATTAATACCTCGCATCACCCCTTGCCGGAGTACCAAACGGCCCACGCCGCTGGTATGGATGTACGAGCCAACCTCACGGCGCCGATTACGTTGAAGCCCCTGCAACGGGCCCTCGTTCCGACGGGCTTATTCCTGGAAATTCCGGTGGGCTACGAGATGCAGGTGCGGCCCCGTAGCGGACTGGCCTACAAGCACGGTATTGGGCTCGTGAATAGCCCCGGCACCATTGACGCCGACTACCGCGGTGAGCTGAAAGTGCTGCTCGTTAACCTCTCTGACCAAGAGTTTGTGGTGCAAGACGGCGAGCGAATTGCCCAGCTCGTAGTGGCTCGCCACGAAACAGTGCAGTGGCAGGCGGTAGAAACGCTGACCGAAACGGCGCGCGGAGCGGGCGGCTATGGCAGCACCGGCGTCCACTAGCCCAGCATCACAAAGCCTTGCCTAGGCCTCTTCTCCTGATAATATCCCCGGCAGCCAACAGGCTGTCATTCCTTTCGTACTACCAGATTACACATCTCCCTAATTCACCTACTCCCTATGAAAATCATCGTCCCGATGGCAGGTATGGGCAAGCGTATGCGCCCGCACACTCTTACCGTTCCTAAGCCGCTCATTCCTATTGCCGGCAAGCCCATTGTGCAACGCTTGGTAGAAGACATTGCCAAAGTTTGCGGGGAGCAAGTAGAGGAGGTGGCCTTTATCATCGGGCGCTTTGGCGCCGAGGTAGAGAAAAGCCTCATTAAAATTGCTGAATCAGTAGGCGCTAAAGGCACCATTCACTACCAGGATGAGCCCCTCGGTACGGCCCACGCTATTCTCTGCGCTCAGTCGGCCCTTAGCGGCCCGGTAGTGGTGGCTTTTGCCGACACCTTGTTTAAAGCAGACTTTACCCTCGACACCTCCGTGCCCGGTACCATTTGGGTGCAGCGCGTTGACGACCCTAAGCCCTTCGGTGTAGTGAAGCTCAACGAAGAAGGCCAGATTACCGACTTCGTGGAGAAGCCCCAGGAGTTTGTTTCTGACCTAGCCATCATCGGCATCTACTACTTCCAGGATGGCGAGTATCTGCGCCAAGAGCTCCAGTACCTGCTCGACAATAACATCCTCGACAAAGGCGAGTACCAGCTCACCAATGCCCTGGAAAACATGAAGAACAAGGGTACTAAATTCGTACCTGGTCGCGTTACGGAATGGCTGGACTGCGGCAATAAGGATGCAACGGTGTTCACCAACCAGCGCTACCTGGAGTATCTGCAGGAGCGGGGCGAGAACCTGGTAGCCGAATCCGCTACCGTAACAAACTCCGTACTCATTCCACCGGTTTATATCGGTGAAGGTGCCATTATCACAGATTCAGTAGTAGGGCCGCACGTATCGCTGGGCAACCAGAGCAACGTCCGCAGCTCAGTGGTGTCCAATAGCATTGTGCAGCAATCGGCTTCCGTGCTTCACGCCAACGTTACGAACTCCATGATTGGCAACTTTGCCACTGTAGCCAGCACTCCCAACGATTTGAGCCTGGGAGATTACAACACACTGCGCGTGTGATATTTTAGCGCCTCCTGACGTTGCAGTAGTGCGGGCTCGTGTGGCTCGTCTATTTTGTGCTAGGGTGTATCTTGCTTTCCCTAACCGCGGCCTTCGGGTCCGCGCTACTCCGTTCATGAGTCGTAAAGGTGCCGTATTCCTCTTCTTGCTAGGCCTGTTGGTGGCTGCGCCAGGCCATGCCCAGCAGCGCCCAACGCAGCCTAGTGCTAGCCCAAGCGTTAGCAAACCAGAAAAGGCGGCCAAATCCAAGAAGCTAAGCCGCAAGGAGCGGAAGGCCCTAGCCCAGCGCGCCGATATTGAGTCGATGCAGCTGCAAAAGCGGCCACTTTCTGAGAAAGACCGTGAACTAAGCGAGGCTTTCTTTGTGGATGGCCTACGCTACCTCATGCTCGAGGACTACAACAAAGCCTTGGAGCGCTTGCTCAAGGCCTACGCCCTCAACCCGGCTAATGCTGCCATCAACTATAAGATTGCGGAAACCAATCTGCTGAGTGGAAATCTCAGCGACGCTACCAATTTTGCGCAGACGGCTGTAAAGCTCGACTCCAAAAACGCGTATTACTACCTGTTGCTGGCCCAGATCTATAGCTCGCAGAAGCAGTATGATCAGGCTATCAAGGTATATACTACCCTCATCAAGGATGTACCCGATTCGGGCTACTACCTGTTCAATCTGGCGGACCTGTATATGGCCCAGGGCAAGCTCAATGAAGCCCTGAGCACCTTCGAGCAGGCCGAAAAGAAGTTTGGGCCCATTGACGAAGTGTCGTTCAAGAAGCAACAGATCTACCTCAAGCAGAACAACCTGGATAAAGCCTTGCAGGAGGGCGAGTCGTTGATTGCGGCCAATCCTGATGAAATCCGGTACGTGCTGGCGCAGGCGCAGATGTACGCTGCCAACAACCGCTACCCCGATGCCATTAGAGTAGCGCAGCAGGCCCTGAAGCAAGATCCGTCTAGTCCGCAGGCCCGCATGATTCTGGCCGACGTGTACCGGCAGCAGAACAACCCTCAAGAATCGCAGAAGCAGATTAAGCTGGCATTCGAGAGCCCTAGCCTCGATATTGACACCAAAGTTCGGATTTTGGTTGACTACATTAAGCAGCTCCCTAACCCCGCCCTGAATCAGTCGGCGCTGGAGCTAGCAGAAATCACCACCCGCACGCATCCTAAAGAAGCCAAGGCCTTCTCCATTGCAGGCGACATTCAAACCATTACCGATAACAAAGCGGCAGCCCGTGCCAATTACCTCAAAGCCGTAAAGCTGGATAACTCCAAATTCCAGATCTGGCAGCAGGTGGTGCTGATTGACGCCGAGTTAAACCAGGTTGACTCTCTCCTTCTCCACACCGACCAGGCGCTGGAGCTTTTCCCCAATCAAGCCTCCCTGTGGTTCTACAACGGAGTGGCCTACATGCTGAAAAAGCAAACGGCAAAGGGAGTGAAGTCGCTAGAATACGGCCGCAAGCTAGCCACCGATAATCCCGAACTGCTAGCCCAGTTCGACACCCAACTCGGCGACGCTTATCACGAGTTGAAAGACTATGCCAAGTCGGATGCCGCGTATGACGCCGCCTTGGTATTCGATGCTAATAATGCACAGGCGTTGAATAACTACAGCTACTACCTTTCTTTGCGCGGCGAAAAGCTGGATAAAGCGAAAGAGATGGCCAGTAAGCTCGTCAAACAAAACCCCGATAATGATACCTACCTCGATACGTACGGGTGGGTATTGTACCGGCTGAAAGATTACACCGGAGCCCGACAGCAATTTGAGCTTGCGCTTAAAACCACCAAGGACGCTACCGTAATAGAGCATTACGGCGACGTTCTGTACCAATTGGGCGAGCGGGACAAAGCACTGGCGGAGTGGCAGCGGGCCCAGAAAATGGGCGGTGCTTCGCCACTGATTGACCGCAAGATTAAAGACAAGAAACTCTATGAGTAAATGTATTCCGCTGGCCTTGCTGGGCGCCGTGCTGTTGATGAGTAGCTGCACCCGCAAGCTGACTCCAACAGCCTCCAAGACCGTTTCTACGAAGGCGCCGGAAATGGTGAAGGCTACCAACATAGACTTCCGTTACCTCAAGGCTAAGGGCAAGGTATCTATTGATTTTCCCGGAGTACAGCAAACAGCTAACCTAAACGTGCGCATGCGCAAAGACAGCGTTATCTGGTTATCGGCGTCACTGGGTATCGAAGGATTCCGGGCCTACATCACCCGTGACTCTGTGAAGGTGTTGTTTCCCCTGCAGCGCGAATATTACTCTGGCGACTATGCTTACCTGAGCCGCATATTAAACGTGCCCATTACGTTTGAGCGCGTGCAGGCAGTGCTCCTTGGCGATTATCTGCCCGCCACCCCACCTAATACAGTTACTCCTACAGTTAGTACTGAGGGTGATACGCAGCGCGTGCAGTATGAGCAGACCGGAGTATTGGTGCAGCAACTCATTGATCTGAGCAAGGGACGAGTGCAGCAGCTTACCGTGCAAGATCAGCAAACCCAGAACAGCCTACAGGTAGATTACTCCGACTTCCAGCCCCTGCCGCCGCAAAACCAACCCTTCGCTCACGGCACGGCTCTAAAGGTAAAGCAACCCAAAGGCGCCCCAGCCAGCGTTACGGTATCTTACCGCAATGTGGATCTGGACAAAGAAAGGCTTTCTTTCCCCTTCTCGGTCCCTAAAGGTTATGCGCGCAAGAAGTAAGGCCTGGCTGCTTCTGCCAGTAGTCCTGCTGTTTTCGGTAAAGGCGAGTACCACCTTACTGGCGCAGCAAAGAACCAAGTCTAAACCTCGCAGTTCCTCCAGTAGTGGCAAGTCAAAAGCCCAACTGGAGCGGGAACGGCGTGCCACTTTGCGTCGCATTCAGGAAGCCAGCAAGATTCTGGAGCAGACGCAACGTCAGAAGCAGGCTTCGGTAGGCCAGTTAAATGCGCTCAAAGAAAAGCTGACGGTTCAGCAAGGCGTCATTCGCAATATTAGCAATGAGCTGAACTACATTGAAAATGACGTTCAGCAAACACAAACGCAGGTTCATCATACCCAGCAGAACTTAGAGCAATTAAAAGCGGAGTACGCCCGCCTAATCTATATTGGCTCCAAAACAGCCAATAGCTACAACCGGGTAATGTTTCTGTTTGCTTCAGAATCATTCAACCAGTTTATGCTGCGTCTGCGCTATATTCGGCAGTACGCCGAAGTACGCCAAGCGCAAGCCGCTCAAATCAGCCATACCCAGCAACGCCTTAGTGAGCAGCTGACTGGCCTAAAGGAAAAGAAGCAGGAGAAAGGCTCGTTACTCAACACGCAGCTCTCGGAAAAGAAAAATCTTCTGACGCTGAAAACGCAACAAGACCAGGTTGTCACCAAGCTCAGCCAACAGGAAGAAAGCCTACGGCAGGAACTGGCAGCCCGTCAGCAAGCTGTCAGCCGGCTCGACAATTTGATTGCGCTTAGAGTAAAAGAGGAAATTGCCCGCGCTGCCCGCTTGGCAGCCCGCCGAGCAGCAGCAGCCCGCGCCGCTGCTGCTCGAGCGAATAACCCTGCTGCCGCTCCGCGCCCCGGCGAGGCCCCCTCCCGGGCCAGTACTGCCGCTGCCGAAGCAGCCGAGAATGCCGCTGTTGAACGGGTTGACCGCGTAACGCTCACCCCAGAAACGGCTATTCTAGCATCTTCTTTCACCGAAAACCGCGGTCAGCTTCCTTGGCCTGTGGGGCGCGGTTTTATCTCCCAGCGATTTGGACGCCACAACCACCCGGTGCTGCATAATGTGGTGGTAGAAAACCGTGGCGTAGATATTCAGACCAGTGCCGGCGAGCAGGTGCGCGCGGTTTTTGATGGTAAAGTGCTAACCATTGCCAACGTGCCCGGCATGAACAACATTGTAATGGTACAGCACGGTGACTATTTCACGGTGTACGCGAAGCTGCGCAATGTAAGTGTGACCGAGGGCCAGCAAGTAAAAGCTCGCCAACCTATTGGCACAGTATATACTGACCCCGAAGGCACCTCGGAAGTACAGTTTCAGGTATGGCACAATAGCTCTAACCTCAACCCTGAAAACTGGCTGGGTCGCAAGTAATTTTGCCTCCTAGGCCACTATAACTTCAAAGCCCAGCCCTATGATAGGTGCTGGGCTTTCTGTTTGCGCTGAAGCATAGCGCTATGGTTGGGCATAAAAAAACACCGTACAGGATACGGTGTCTTTCTGAGCTATGAAAACAAACTTAGCTATCAGTAATCCCTCCCCCGAAACAGGAGCAGCAAGCTGCACCCGCTCCGGGGCAATCCCCGATAACATGACGAAAGATAGGAGACTTTGAATACCCTTACTACTCCCTTTCGCCGAAATGTCTATTTCTCTCGGCGAATCTCATTTTTCTCTTTCTCTCTGTCTGAGTAGAGAATTAGCAAAGGGCTGGTCTACTATTCAAATAAGATTAAGCCGACTCAATAAGTTGGCTTTATAGGAGTTCCCGATGGGTACTGGCATCACACCACTCACCCGGTCGGCATTGCGCCCTGCTTCAACTACAACGGCGTCAGACTCAATGGCCACAATCTTATCCAGGCGGACGATATACTTGCGGTGAATCCGGGCAAATTCCTTCGCTGGCAGCTTTGCTTCCAGCTCCTTCATGGTGCTGTACACTGTGTAGCGGTCTTGGCCCACGTAGATATTTACGTAATCGCCTAGTGCTTCCACGTAGCGGATGTCAGCAGTCTTGAGGCGCACCAGCTTGTGCTCCTGCTTGACAAAAATCTCAGTTTGTCCGCCTCCTACATTCATAGAGCCAGCGGTATCATTCGTCATACGCAGTAGCTCTTCCAGCTTTTGCTGTTCATAATGAAGTTGAATGCGGGCGCGGCGCAGTTCCAGATGAGTTACTACCTCACGGGCCAAAACGCTCAAGGCTTCCCGCTGCTTCTGGTTAAGCCGGCGTGGTACTGTATCAATGGCACAGATAGTGCCCAGCGGATGCCCCTCGGGGGAAAGTAAAGGTGCCCCGGCGTAGAAACGAATGCTCGGGTTTGAAGTAACGAGCGGGTTGTTTTGAAAAAGGGGGTCTTGGCTAGCGTCTTCTACTTCAAATACACTATCCGAAAACATGGCATAACGGCAGAACGCTTGCTCAAGCGGCGTGCTGTCGGCCTCCATCCCAATTTTGGCTTTGAACCACTGCCGCTCAGAGTCGAGCAGGGTTACTAGAGAGGTGGGAGTACCGCAGATATAGGAAGCTAGTTTAACCAGATCGTCAAAAGCCGCTTCAGCTGGAGTATCTAGGATTTGATAAGCACGCAGGGCCTCTAGTCGCTCCTGTTCGGCAAGAGGACTTAAGGGTTGGTAAGTTGCCCCCGCGGATGTTGCACGCGTTCTACCAGGCATTTAATAGACAGAAAATTTGGGGTTTTACTTAAAAGCAGAGTAGCTAATGCTAAGCAGCCTAACTATCTGTATCCTTACAAAATAGTACAGCATCTGGAACATTTCCCAATTTGGCAAGGCGAACAGCATGAAATCCTCGCCAAAAGGAGCTTATACCTGTGTGAAAATTAGTACCTAGATGTACCTGATGGGTCAGGTACATCTAGGCCAGGGAACTGATTTTGAAATTATGAGGTACCTTTACCAATCCTGAAGCGTACACACATCCGTACGTTCAGCTTTGACACTCCCAAACGGCCTTTTGGCTATCCTCAACTATGCATTTCGCCACCCTTTTGCTCGGAATTGGTAACTTCGGAGGCACCGAGTTGCTGCTTATTGGTCTTGCTATCATTTTGCTTTTCGGCGCCAAGCGCATTCCAGAGCTGTTCCGCGGCATGGGCCAAGGCATTCGGGAGTTCAAAGATGCCTCTAAAGAAGATAAGCCGGAATTCCGTGACCGTCCGGTAAACCCCAATGACCCCACGGCACCCCGCCGTTAATCAGTAGTTCTGCCATGAATACTCCATTCTTCCTTTTCCTGGGTGACCTAGGTGGTGGTGAGTTGATGCTCATCATGGTTGTCATCCTGATCTTCTTCGGCGCCAACAAAATTCCGGAGCTTGCTCGCGGTTTGGGTAAGGGCATCCGGGAGTTTAAAGATGCTTCCCGCGAAATTCGCAGCGAGATTGAAAACAGTGGTCAGCCACAGCAGCCTTATCAGCAGCAGTTCAATCAGCAGCCTCAGCAATACACGCAGCCAGTAGCCTACCAAGCGCCAGCCCCTGAAGC
The DNA here is from genome assembly GCF_004745865.1 of Hymenobacter wooponensis. Classification (GTDB taxonomy): domain Bacteria; phylum Bacteroidota; class Bacteroidia; order Cytophagales; family Hymenobacteraceae; genus Hymenobacter; species Hymenobacter wooponensis. The sequence continues at coordinate 433,843 of NZ_SRKZ01000002.1, forward strand.
TACTCCGGTAGCTGACGTGACGCCCGCCGCAACGCCGCTTGCTCCGCCCATGGACGGTGGAATTACGCCGCCTGTAACGCCCACTCCGGAGCGCCCCCGCCTCGATCAAATGAACTAATTCTTTCTTCAATTTGAGACGCTTTACCTCTCTCACGGAAGTTCGTAACGAGCTGACGGCAGGCACCACGACCTGCCGTCAGCTCGTGGAGTATTATCTGGATAACATTCAGAAGAACAATCATCTAAACGCCTTCCTGGAAGTATGGCCCGAAGAGGCCCGTGCGCAGGCTGAGGCCGTTGATGCCAAGCTAGCTGCTGGCACAGCTGGTAAGCTAGCAGGCATGGTGATTGGCCTGAAGGATGTACTGGCCTACAAAGACCACGCACTGCAAAGCAGCAGCCATATTCTAGATGGCTTTAAGTCGCTGTTTACGGGTACCGCTGTGCAGCGCCTGCTCGATGAAGATGCCATCTTGATTGGACGTCAGAACTGCGACGAGTTTGCCATGGGCGCTTCCAACGAAACGTCCTTTTTTGGCCCCGCCCGGAATGCCATTGACCCAGACCGCGTGCCGGGTGGCTCATCAGGGGGGTCTGCAGTAGCGGTGCAGGCTGATATGTGCTTGGCCTCTATTGGCTCCGATACGGGTGGTTCGGTGCGGCAGCCTGCCGCTTTTTGTGGTATTGTCGGTTTTAAGCCTACCTACTCGCGCATTTCGCGCTATGGCCTGATTGCCTATGCCTCGTCCTTCGACCAGATTGGCACTCTCACTCATTCCGTTGAAGATGCTGCCCTGTTGCTGGAGGTAATGGCTGGCGCCGATACTTTCGACAGCACTGTTAGCCAGCGTGAAGTACCAGCTTATAGCCAGCTACTAGAGCCTGCCCCGCATTACCGCATTGGTTATATCCGCGACTGCTTGGAGCGGCCAGGATTGAATGCGGAGATCAAGGCGGCCACAGAACATGCCCTAGACGTTTTCCGGGGCCAAGGCCACGTAGTAGAAGCCGTAGATTTTCCCTATCTCGACTTTATCGTACCTAGCTATTACATTCTGACTACTGCCGAAGCTAGCTCCAACCTGAGCCGCTACGACGGGGTTAAGTTTGGTTACCGTGCCCCTGATGCCACGGATTTAGAGTCGTTGTACAAGAAAACGCGTGCTCAAGGCTTTGGGCCAGAAGTGCAACGGCGTATTCTGTTGGGCACTTTCGTACTTAGTGCCGACTACTACGATGCCTATTACACGAAGGCTCAGCAAGTGCGTCGTCTGATTAAGGAAAAGACGGATGAGTTGCTGCGGGAGTATGACTTCCTGGTGCTGCCCACTACGCCAGCTACGGCTTTCCGCATTGGAGAGAATGAAAAAGATACGCTGGCGATGTACCTAGCTGATATCTTTACCGTTCAAGCATCTTTGGCTGGCGTACCAGCCATCTCGGTACCAGCGGGTGAGGACTCTAAGGGTCTGCCCATTGGGCTGCAAATTCTCAGTGGAGCCTTCCGTGAAGAGCATCTGCTGGCCTTTGCCAAATCTGTAACGGAGACTCTCACGCCTGTTCTGTCATAGCTTGGAGATACGATGAAGAAATTGTTGCTGCGCGCTGTTGCTCCGGTGTTGGTTGGGGCAGCTCTAGCCCACACCAGTGTTGCCCAGGTTCGTCCTCAGATTCCCCAGAATGCCAGCGCGCAGCCCAACGATTCTTCACAAGTAACGCTGGAGCTTCTTCCCGACTCTTTGGTAGCTATTCCTGCTCCCCTGGATTCGGCTCGGTTAGTTTGGTTGCGTACGCCTCCAGAACTGCGGGACTTAGTAGGAGACCGAGTAAGCTGCTTTGAAACAGACGTACCGCACGCATTTAATGCTTCGGTGCTAGCATTTGTGCGGTTATTCACGGAGCGCCAACGTTCCTATACCCAGCGGGTACTGGAGCGGGAGAACATGTACTTCCCGCTTTTTGAAAAGTACCTCGCCAAGTATAACCTACCCACAGACCTTAAATATCTAGCCGTAGTAGAATCAGCTTTGATTCCGACGGCAAAGTCACGGGTGGGCGCAACGGGTTTGTGGCAGTTTATGGGGCCTACGGCCAACGACCTACGTCTGCGTCGCGACGATTGGGTGGATGAGCGTATGAACCCCGAGAAAGCCACAGAAGCTGCCTGTAAGCATCTGCGGTATTTGTACGGCGTGTTCCACGACTGGGAGATGGTGCTGGCAGCTTACAACTGGGGAGCTGGTAATATGCAGCGGGTTATGCGCCGAACCGGTAAAAAGACTTTTTGGGAGGTATACCCCAATTTGCCCGCTGAAACTCGCAACTACGTGCCCACCTTCACGGCTATCATGTACACCATGAAGCACGCGCAGGAACACCAGTTGCACGACGCTACCTTGCGCTACCAGCATGCTGAGCCAATGGATACGCTACAATTGGGTGGTCGGGCCTTCGACCTTACCCGTCTAGCACGCGCCTGTGGCTACACCGATTCTATGGCACTGGCCCGGCTTAATCCGGAGCTGCGCAAGCCTTGGCTCCCAGAGGGTTACCGCCCGTATGCGGTGCAACTGCCTACTTCTGTGCGGCCAGCTCTGGCTTTAGTTGATAGGGCTACCCTATTTGATTACTGCCGGCCAATGGCTGAACTACCTGCTCCCTTAGCACCACGCCCCATTCCGTTGCTAGGAGTAACACCCCTGCCCACACGCAGCCTTTTAGCCGAGGGGGCTCCCCGCGAAGCTGCCGTAGATACCACCCCACGATTCCGACGGGTGCGCCACACCGTACGCCGTGGCGAAACTGTAGCCGCCGTAGCGGAGCGCTACGATGTAACTCCGGCTCAAGTCCGACGGTGGAATGAACTTTCCAAAGGTCAGTCTCTAGCGTCGCGCCGTCAGCTGGTAGTTTTTGTACCAATCAAGCAAGCGCCTGCCCCAGAGCAGGCGTCCGTGGCTGCGCGTACAGCGCGTCCGGCTTCCATTCGGGTGCCTGAAGCTGCACAAACACCACCCGGCCGCTCAGTAAGCCAAGCAGTTGCCCCAGCTCAGACCGCCACAGAGGAGGAAGCTCCACTTGTAGTAGCCAAGGCCGAAACGCCCCGGCTCGCTAAGCCCGCTAGGCCAGTCCGGACAGAAGCTGCTCCCGTAGCAACCAGTACTTCCGAAGCTGATAGCCCTGTACTAGACGACTATACCGTGCGCCGCGGCGACTTTATTGAGAAAATAGCCCGGGAGCGCAACCTAACGGTAGCTCAGGTAATGGCCTGGAACCACCTGACTTCAGAAGTCGTCCAACCCGGTCAGAAGCTCGTGCTCCATCCTACGGAAGAGAAGGAAGACGTGGCCCCTACCGTAGTTCTGGCATCAGCTAGGCCTGCTCGTAGCACCGCATCAGCCGAGCCCAAGGAAGCGGCACCTAAGATGCCGAAGCATCCTAAAGTACATCTGGTGCAGCCCGGCGATACGCTTTACAACATTTCGCGTCGTTATCAGGGTGTAACGGTAGAGAAGCTGCGGCAGCTCAACCATTTAAAATCTGATGAGGTGAAGCCAGGCCAGAAGCTATTGGTAGCGGGCTAAGCTCTTACTGATCAGAACACACAAAAGGCGGATGCTAGCAGTAGCATCCGCCTTTTTGTGTAAATGTGCCACTCATACTTAGCCAATTACCGTCAACTCTAGGCCACCTATTTTGTGGCTGGTGGCGCTGCGGTTCAAGGCCCGCCTATTTGGTAGGCAAGCCGCCTAAACTTTGATTCCGGCTGATTTCGCCCCAACTTGCTTTATTAAACTCCTCTGGAGTACCCACTCGTTGCCACCCGCGTATGCTTAAAATAAACAAACAGGACGCCCTGAACTACCACTCTCAGGAGCCCGCCGGCAAAATAGAAGTAGTGCCCACTAAGCCCGTCAGCACCCAGCTTGACCTGGCCCTGGCCTACTCGCCTGGCGTAGCGGAGCCCTGCAAGGAAATTGCCGCTAACAAGGACGACGTATACAAGTACACAGCTAAGGGCAATCTGGTTGGTGTTATCAGCAACGGTACGGCCGTACTAGGCCTAGGCAATATTGGTCCCGATGCCTCTAAACCAGTAATGGAAGGCAAGGGAGTACTATTCAAGAAGTTTGCGGGCATCGACTGCTTTGATATTGAGATTGATGCCACCGACCCGGATGAGTTCATCCGGATTGTGAAGTCGCTGGAGCCTACGTTTGGAGGTATCAACCTCGAAGACATTAAAGCGCCAGAATGCTTCCGAATTGAGACGGCCCTGCGTGAGCAGATGAACATTCCGCTCATGCATGATGATCAGCACGGCACAGCTATCATCTCATCGGCGGCCCTGCTCAATGGCCTGGAGCTGGTCGGAAAAAAAATCGAAGAGATTAAAATGGTGGTAAGTGGCGCCGGCGCCGCTGCCATTTCCTGCCTCCGCCTGTACCTAGCCTTGGGGCTGAAGGTAGAAAACGTGGTAGTGTTTGATAAGGACGGCATCATCACCCCGGAGCGTACCGACCTGGCCGACATGCAGCTGCACTTTGCTACCACTAGGCCTATCCGCACGCTGGCCCAGGCGATGGAAGGTGCCGACGTGTTTCTAGGCCTATCCGCGGCTAACGTACTGCCGGCCGAGCTACTGCTAAAGATGGCCGATAACCCCATCGTGTTTGCGCTGGCTAACCCTGACCCCGAAATTGCTTACGAAGTGGCCCTGGCCACTCGGCCCGATATCATCATGGCCACTGGTCGCTCCGACCATCCTAACCAGGTGAACAACGTGTTGGGCTTCCCCTATATTTTCCGGGGGGCGCTAGACGTGCGGGCTACGGAAATCAACGAGGCCATGAAGCTGGCGGCGGTGCATGCTCTATCAGAGCTAGCCAAAGACGCCGTGCCGGATATGGTAAACAAGGCTTACGGTGATAACACCCTCACCTTCGGCCGCACCTATCTCATCCCCAAGCCCCTCGACCCACGCCTCATTACGGTTATTAGCCCAGCTGTGGCGCGGGCCGCGATGGAAAGCGGCGTGGCCCGCATCCAGATTGAAGACTGGATGGCCTACGAGGATCAGCTGCGCAACCGCCTGGGCGTGAACCAGAAGCTCATGAACCGCATGACCCAGGCCGCCAAGGCCAACCCCAAGCGGGTGGTGTTTGCGGAAGGCGACAACTACAAGATTCTCAAAGCGGCGCAAATTCTGCACGACGAAGGCATTGCGCATCCTATCCTGCTGGGTAACCGCCAGAAGATTGATCTGATTGCCAAGGCTAACAACCTTGATTTGGAAGGTTGCCAGATCATTGATATTCTGGAAGATGATGCCAAGCGCGAGGAATACGCCAACCTCATTTATGAGAAGCGCCAGCGCCGAGGCATTACCCTCTACGAAGGTCGCCGCCTGCTTCGGGAGCGAAACTACTTTGGTTCCATGATGCTGGAAACCGGTGAGGCCGATGCGTTCATCACGGGTTTAAGCAAAGACTACGGCAAGTCGATTTTACCCTCGCTACAGGTAATTGGGGTAGAAGACGGGGTAAAGCGCGTGGCGGGTATGTACATCATCCAGCATAAGAAAGGCCCCTTCTTCTTTGCCGATACGACCGTAAACATCGACCCTACGGCCGAGGAAATGGTAGATATCATCGGTCTAACAGCCCGGGCAGTTCGCTTCTTCGATACCGAGCCGCGCATGGCTGTTATTAGCTACTCCAACTTCGGCTCAAACCCCGGCGACCTGCCCGATAAAGCGCGCAAAGCTACCGAGCTAGCCAAAAAGCGTTACCCCGATCTGATTCTGGATGGGGAAATGCAGGCCAACACGGCCCTGAACCCTCAGTTGCTGCAAGAGCAGTATCCTTTCTCAGAGCTGGCCTCAAAGGGCGGCGCCAACACCCTCATTTTCCCGAACGTAATCAGCGGCAACATCGCCTACAAAGTGATTCAGGAAATTGGCGGCGCGGAGGTAATCGGGCCAATTCTGATGGGCATGCGCAAGCCAGTGCATATTCTGCAGTTGGGTGCTTCCGTCCGCGAAATCGTGAACATTGCCTCTATTGCGGTAGTAGATGCGCAAACCCTGCATAACCGCCTCTAAGCTTCGCTAGGCCACTTACCGCTCTGGCAAGAAACTATCAAGCCCTCAGTGCCGCTGGCGCTGAGGGCTTTTACTTGTATTACAGCGCCTTATCTCTATACTTGAAGCATGAGAAAAGCTCTACTTCGTGTTATTGGCCTACTATTACTGCTGTTAATGGCCTTTGTAGTAAATGTAGTGTGGTTTAAGCCCGTGTTCATTCGCCTATTCTACGAGCGGGTTTTTGCTGAATTGCTGTTTGACATGCCACAGTTGCTTTCCACATTTCGCTTAGTGGAGCCGCTAGGCATCCAAGCTCATAATAAAAAGCTAGACGACTACTCAGAGGCTGAACACGACAAGCAGGCCAAGCGGTTACGCCGCAACCTGGATATACTGCACAGTTATGACACCACCGGCTTTGATGCGCAGCAGAAATTATCATACGATATTCTGGACTGGTACATGAGAGCCGCCAATGAGGGCGAGAAGTTTCGGTATGACGATTACCCCGTAAACCAGCTGTTCGGGGTTCAGAACGGTTTCCCAACCTTTATGGCCACCAAGCACCAAGTGCACAACCAGCGCGATGCCGAATACTATACCATTCGGCTGAGCAAGGTGAAAGCGCAGTTTGCGCAGGTGTTGGAAGGGCTCAAGATTCGGGAGCAGCACGGGGTAGTGCCCCCTACTTTCGTTATTGATAAAGTACTGACGGAAATGAATGGCTTCGTGGCGCAGAAGCCCGAGGAAAACATCTTATATACTTCGTTCGCGGAGAAGCTGAATGCTATAAATACACTGGATAAGGCCGAAAAAGCTCAGCTGCTAACCGAAGCCAACACCCAGATTAAGATAGCCGTGTATCCGGCCTACCACTCTCTGATAGCCTACTTCACGGCCTTGCGCCCCCGCTCCACTACAGATGCGGGCGTGTGGAAATTTCCGGATGGAGCCGCATACTACGCATACTGCCTGAGGCAAAATACCACCACCGATTTTACCCCTAATCAAATTCATGAACTAGGCCTCAAGGAAGTAGCCCGTATTGAGGCCGAGATGGCAACCATCCTGAAAGCCCAAAGTATCAGCGGCAGCCCGGGCCAAGCTATGGCGAAGCTAAATGAGGAACCGCGCTTTCTGTACCCCGATACAGACTCGGGCCGAGTACAGATTCTGACGGACTACAAGCGAATTCTAAGCGAGGTCAACCAAGGTATGGCCTCCGCTTTCCATAGCCGCCCGAAAGCAGCGCTGGATGTACAGCGTGCTCCAGCATTCAAGGAGAAAACAGCCCCTGGTGGGTATTATGAACTTGGTGCCCAAGATGGCTCCCGCCCCGGCACCTTTTACACTAACCTCTACGATATAAAGGCCACCCCCAAATTTGGTATGCGCACCCTAGCCTACCACGAAGGTATTCCGGGTCATCACTTCCAAATCAGTACGGCCCAAGAGCTGAAGGGGCTACCTACTTTTCGAACGGTTATTCCGTTTACCGCCTTCTCCGAGGGTTGGGCGCTATATGCCGAACAGCTAGCCTGGGAACTGGGCTTTGAACAAGACCCCTACGACAACCTAGGCCGCTTACAGGCGGAGCTGTTTCGTGCCGTGCGCTTGGTGGTAGACACCGGAATCCATGACAAGCGCTGGACCCGCGAGCAAGCTATTGACTACATGCGCACCCACACCGGCCAAGCTGAGTCTGATGTAGTGGTTGAGATTGAGCGCTACATTGTGAACCCCGGCCAAGCCTGCGCCTACAAGATGGGCATGCTCAAAATTTTGGAGCTGCGCGAGCGGGCTAAGCAGGCGCTAGGCCCCAAGTTTGATATGCGTGACTTTCATGAGGTGGTGCTAAAGAATGGAGCCATGCCCCTGAGCCTGTTAGAGCGGGTAGTGAATGCCTACATAGAGCAGAAAAACAAGGCGGCGTAGGCCCTAGGCCAGCAGAAGCTTCTGAGCCGGAGGTTTGCAGTTGCTGGGAGGACGATTCTTGGGTAAAACCAATTTTTTTGAGCAAAAAGCCAGTAGATTTGGGATATAAACCCAATTGCGCCGTGTTGTTCAGCTAGACCAACAACTGGTTCTTGAACATGCTGCGGGCACTTCTATTCTACCGCTCCCTACATTAGGAGCAGTGCCTGCTCTTTATCCCTTTCCCACATGATTGCCTACCTCGACGGTAAACTTGCCTACAAAGACGCCGCCCTTGCTATTGTTGATATTATGGGCGTGGGCTACGAAGTTCGGATTTCGCTAGCCACTTACTCCAAACTGCCCGCCGAGGGCGAGAAAACAAAACTCTATACCTACCAGCACATCAAAGAAGATGGGCAAACGCTGTACGGTTTCTTAGACCCCAACGAGAAAGCCTTGTTCATGCAGTTGATTTCCGTTTCGGGAATTGGCCCCGGCACGGGCATCGTGATGGTGTCTTCCATGTCCGTTGGGGAAATACGGCAGGCTATTGTGCAGGAAGATGTGCGCTCTATTCAGAGCATCAAGGGCGTAGGCCCCAAAACAGCTCAGCGCGTAGTGCTGGAGCTAAAAGACAAGCTGCGGAAGGATGAGTTGCTGGCCAAAGCAGGAATTGATACCGTACCTCTGGCGCGGGCACACAATACCAACCGCGCTGAAGCGTTAGCCGCTCTAGTAACGCTGGGCTTTGCGCGGGCTGCGGCCGAGAAGACTCTCGACCAAATTCAGCACAAGCACGGCAACGATCTGAGCGTGGAGGAATTGATTAAATTCGCTCTTAAGTCTCATTAGGCCAGTGATGTTGTAGGCCTGTCATGGGCGCCTCTCACTCTGCACCCTCATATACTGGGTTCTGGGAGAAAGGTTGCCTCGACTGGCCTACAACAACTATCTCCTCTCCCCTTTCCGACGGATTATTGACGCTTGAATACCGGTAAGAAGTCTCTTGTTACCTCTTTGGTAACAGTTGTATCGTTAGTGGCTTGGTGGTCGCAAGCAAAGCCGAACAGCACACTAGCTGAACCGTTTGCTATGCGTCAGCTCTGGGCGTGGCTACCGGGCGGTTCTCGGGGTTTGCACGCGGTTTCTCCCGACACGCCCCGCATTGATACGGTGCGCTACCGGCCTAGCCGGCGCCCCAAAGTAAATCCGCAGGACCGCATTGGCACGCCGTTTTCGCCGCAGCGCCGTCGCTCTCCGCTGGTACTGCCGCTGCCCGGCAACGTGAACCTAGACGTGCAGCCCGACGACAGTCTCCAGAACTTCGATATTCGGGAACGGGTGGGTACGGAAGTAGACTTCCGCGACCCTAGCCGCATGACCTTTGAGGAGTATTCGCGGTGGCAGCAGCAGCAGGCCGTTCGAAACTACTTCCGGCAGCGCTCCAATGGGGGCGTAGCCGGCAGCCCCAATACGCCCGCTAGCCAGCGTCTCATTCCTAAAATCTACCTCGGCCCCATGGCCGACCGGATTTTTGGGGGTAGCTATGTCGATATCCGTCCGCAAGGTGCCGTGACGCTACGGATGGGTGCCCGCTTCAACCGCAATGAAAACCCCACGCTTACTTTGCGGCAGCAACGTGTCGGCGACTTTCAGTACGATCAGAACATTAACCTCAACCTAACCGGTCAGATTGGGGAGAAGCTGAAGCTGAGCTTCAACTATGATACGCGCGCTGCCTTCGACTTCGAGAATAATATGAAGCTCGATTACACCGGCTTCGATACCGATATCATTCGGAAGGTAGAGCTGGGTAACGTGAGCTTGCCCCTAAATAACTCGCTCATTACGGGCGGGCAGAACTTGTTTGGCGTAAAAACTCAGCTGCAGTTTGGGCGGTTAGGCGTTACGGCCGTGGCCAGCACCTTGCGCGGGCAGGCCGATGAAGTCCGGATTCAGAACGGCGGGCAGAGCCGGCAATTTGAGCTCAAAGCCAGCCAGTATGAGCGCGACCGGCACTACTTCCTATCGCAGTTTTTCCGCGACCGGTATGATGCCGCCCTCCGTAACCTGCCTACAGTGCAGAGCGGGGTAGAAATCCGGCGGCTGGAAGTATACGTGACCAACGACAACCGACAGAGCGATAACCTACGCAACGTGGTTACCCTCATGGACGTAGCCGAGCCGGTTCGGACCTATCGCCGTCAGTTTGTACAACAACCTACCCGCCCTAACACTCCCGCCGACAACTCGGCCAATACACTCTTTGGGAGCATCATCAGGCCTAACTCTCCTAATGCCGAGGCCCGGAATGATTTGTCTACAGAAGGCTACCTAAACTCCTTAGGCCTTGCCAAGAACGTAGACTACGAACACATTCGGGCCCGGAAGCTGGACCCACGCGAGTACACCTTTAATGCACAGCTGGGCTATATCTCGCTAAACACGCAGCTGCTCCCGGAGCAGGTGCTGGGTGTGTCGTTTGAGTACATCTACAACGGCAAGACCTACAAGGTGGGCGAGACGGTGGAAGATTACGCCAATGTAGGCCAGGATCAGGTGATTTTCCTGAAGATGCTGAAGGCCACCAACCCCGCCGTAGGCCTAGTGGATTCCAGCGACGCCAGCGTAAACCTAACGGGCAACGCCAACCTGCAAACCCGCAACCTGCCGACCTGGGACTTGATGATGAAAAACATCTATGCCCTGAACGCCAGCCAGCTCAACCGCGACAACTTCCAGCTCCAAATCGTTTACAAGGACGACGTAACGGGCGTCGACTTGATATCCCTGAAGGAAGGGGCCAAAATCCAGAACCGGCCGCTGATTGAGGTCCTGAACCTCGACAATGTAAACCCCAACAACGACCGTAACCCTGACGGCAATTTTGACTTCTTCCCCGGCATCACAATTGATACCGAGCTAGGCAAGATCATTTTCCCGCAGGTACAGCCATTCGGCAATTACCTGGCTGCCCAATTCGATACTACTGGCGTGGCCGGTGGCAACGCCCAAGCCGAGCGAGAGCTGGCCCGTAAATACGTGTATCGGGAGCTCTATACCCAGATACAGAGTGATGCTCAGCAGCGCCAGGAAAAGGATAAGTTCTTCCTGCGCGGCCGATTTCAGGCCACCGCTACCAACGAAATCAGCCTACCCGGTATCGGGGTGGCTCAGGGCTCCGTGCGGGTGTATGCAGGCAGCACCTTGCTACAAGAGGGCATCGACTATCAGGTATTCTATGATCAAGCTATTGTAAAAATTCTCAACCCTAGCTACCTCAACTCAGCAAACGAGCTGCGGGTACAGTTTGAGAAAAATGCCTTAGTGCAGGTGCAGCCGCGCAAGCTGGTGGGCGCCCGCTTCGACTATCGCCTGAGCCCTGATGTGAATTTTGGCGCTACAGTACTTCACCTGCTCGAGAACCAAGCCCCTGGTATCAACCGCGTAAACATTGGCGACGAGCCTGGCAACAACACCATCTACGGGTTCGACGTGAATGCTCGGCGCGAGTCGCGGGCCATTACGAAGTATCTGGATATGCTGCCCTTTATTTCCACTAAAGAAATATCTTCAGTGGCATTCAGTGGGGAATTTGCGCAGCTTTTACCGGGTCGCTCCAAGCTGGGGAGCAACGGAGAGCCCGGGGTTTCCTACATTGATGATTTTGAGAACTCCCGCACGCCTTACTCACTTGGTGGCCTTAACTCTGCCACCACGTGGCGTCTGGCGGCTACACCTCCCGCGCTAGGAGGCAACTTAACTGGCCTAGAGTCGGCTTACCGCCGGGCGAAACTGGCGTGGTACTCTATTGATCAGAGCTACTATACTGGTGGTACAGCCCGGCCGCGTAACATCGGTGCCAACGATATCCGCAACCACTATATCCGCGGTATCAAGCGGACGGAGATATTCCCTAATCGTGACGTGGGTACCACCGGCAATGCCTACGAGTACTCCCTGGACCTAGCCTACTTCCCCGATGAACGTGGCCAGTACAACTACACGCCTAACGTAGATCCCAGCACCAATGGCCGTCGGTTCTCCAATGTAGCAGGCTCGGCTAACGCAGCTCGTTTCGGTGGCATTTCCCGTGAAATCACGTTTGATACCGACTTCGACAATGCCAACATCGAGTACCTAGAGTTCTGGATGATGGACCCGTTCATCAACAGCCGGGATGGCCTAGCAAACATTACCGACTCTGATGGCCACAACGCCCCCAACACCACGGGTGGTGAGTTGTACATCAACTTGGGCTCCGTGTCGGAGGATGTACTGAAGGATGGCAACCGACACGAATTTGAGAATGGCTTGCCCTCTACCGATGACCTATCGGATGTAACTCCAACAATTTGGGGGCAGGTGTCGCGTCAGCCTTTCCTTACCGATGCGTTCAACGCCGCTGCCGGTTCTCGTGCTCGTCAGGACGTAGGGCTAGATGGCGTAAACAATGATGGTGAACGTGGCCTAGCGGGTGTTCCGGCTCCTTATGCCGGCTTTGCTGACCCGGCCGCAGATAACTTCCGCCACCACCTCGACCCCAGCTTCGATCAGGCCGATGCCAAAATTCTGGCTCGTTACAAGGATTATAATGGCCTAGAGAATAACTCTCCTGAAGGCAGCCAGCTCAGCTCCACAGCCTATCCTGATAAGGAAGATCTGAACCGCGACAACGTTATTTCCGATACGGAGCGTTATTACGAGTACCGCTTAAACTTACGCCCTGGCCAGCTCGCGGTAGGCCAGAACTATATCGTCGATCAAGTCACATCTAAGGTCAACGATGATGATGTAACATGGTATCAGTTTCGTATACCGGTTCGGCAGCCTACCGGCGTTGTAGGTACGCCCAATGGCAAAGACTTTGGTTTCAAGTCGATCCGATTCCTGCGCATGTATCTCACGCAGTGGGAGCAGCCAACGGTTTTGCGCATGGTACAGCCGCAGTTTGTAGCCAACCAGTGGCGCCGCTACCTCAATAAGATTCAGCAGCCGGGCCCAGTACTCAGCCCTGACACGGACGCTGATGCCTTCGATATTTCGACGGTAAACCTGGAGGAAAACGGTATTAGCAATACCCCCACCGCCGATGCTATTCCCTACGTTCTACCGCCCGGCATTAACCGGGACCGTGAATTTGGCTCTAGCACCGTAAACCGCCAGCAGAACGAGTCTAGCTTACGTCTGCGGGTAGAAGGCCTGCGTGATGGATTTGCTAAGGCGAGCTACAAGAACGTGACCCTGAACATGCTGCGTTACAAGCGCCTGCGCATGTTCCTGCACGCCGAAAGCGAAGACCGCACTGTTCAGAGTGGCGAGGTGCGCGCTTTTGTGCGCATCGGTACTGACTACACGCAGAACTATTACGAATACTCTGTTCCGCTGACCATTACACAGCCTGGCTCTACTACACAGGATGCAATTTGGCCTATAGAAAACCGTATTGATTTGAGTTTCCAAGCCTTCGTTGATGCCAAGTCGGCGCGCAATAAGGCAGCATCCAACTCTATTGACTACGCCATCCCTTATACCCTTATAGTAGACCCAGTTACCCGCGCTCAGATAACAGTAGTGGGTAACCCTGACCTTTCAGCGGTACAGGGCGTGATGATTGGCATGCTGAACCCGCGTGACGACAATGCACCCAAGACCCTGACGCTGTGGGCGGATGAATTGCGAGTATTCGACTTCGAGAACGAAAGCGGCTGGGCCGCTACGGCGCGTTTCAATGCTAAACTGGCCGACGTAGCCAACATCACGGCTACGGGCAATTACATTACTACTGGATTTGGTGGCCTACAAGACCGGCCTCAGCAGCGCTCTATCGACAATATTGCCCGTGGTGATTTGAACGCCACTATCGCGGCCGACAAGTTTTTCCCAGAGAAGCTAGGCCTCCGCGTGCCGGTGCTGGTTCAGGCCGGCGTAGAAACCCGGGCCCCCAAGTATGACCCACTTGACCCGGACACGAGGCTAGAGCAGTCGCTACAGAAGTTTGAGACCAGCGAAGAGAAAGCGGCCTACCGGAAAGAGGTAGTTGACCAAACCAGCCAGCGCAGTATTAACGTGCTAAACGTGCGCAAGGAGCGGACCAACCCTGAGAAGAAGGTACGCCCCTACGACATTGAAAACTTTGCACTAAGCTACTCTTACACGGAGCGCTTACACACTGATATTCGGACCGACCGCGACTATACCCGCACGTACACGGGCGCTCTGGCCTACGTGTACCAGACAGTGCCCAAAAGTTACACGCCGCTGGCCAAGGTGAAGGCCTTTGACTCGCCGTACCTGAAGATGCTGCAGGAGGTAAACTTTACTCCCCTCCCCTCGCGCTTCTCCTTCCGCGCTGATATTGACCGCCGTTACAACGAGCGGTTCTTACAGCGGACGTTGGAGCCCGGTCAGGTTCCCGTGACAGACGGTATCCCGGGCATCTTCCAGAAGTCGTTCTTCTTTAACCGCATCTACGATATGCGCTGGGATCTAACGAAGGCTCTAGCGTTGGACTACACAGCCACTAACCGCTCAGTAGTAGATGAAGGCCCAGGTCGCACCATTGGTGGCGATGATATTTCGAAGCGCAACCGAGAGTTACTGCGCGACAATCTGTTTAAGCGCGGCGGCCGCACTACCAATTTCAACCAAACGGTTGCTATTACCTACCGCCTCCCCCTAGACAAGTTCCCGCTCACCGACTGGCTCTCAGCCGACGCCCGGTACGCAGCCAACTATACTTGGCAAGCGGCCTCCACAGCGTTACGGGCCCCTATCAACCCCGGTAACCTAGCCGACACTGCTACTGCCCCATTCAACCTTGGTAACACCATTCAGAACAACGGAGAGCTGAGCGCGAATGGTAAAATTGATTTGGTGAAGCTTTACAACAAGGTCCGCTTCCTCAATATCATCAACAACGCCCCTCCACCCGCGCCTCGTGGTACTGACGAAAGCCTGAAAGGCCGGCCGAAGCAAGGATTACCAGGCCAGTCCCAGACTGATCCGGCAGCCGCTGATACAGCCAAAGGTCCCGAGCTGCGGGTACTCAAAGCCGTTCTGCGTTCCTTAATGACGGCCCGCTCGCTCAACTTCACGTACACCCGCAGCAACGGCACGCTACTACCAGGCTACTTACCAGGCACCCGTTTCTTCGGCATGAACAGTGACTTCAATGCTCCGGGTGTGCCCTTCTTGCTCGGTAAGCAGTATGATTTAGATGCACTTTTCCAGCGGGCCTACTCACGCGGATGGTACACTGACAGCAGCCAATATTTGAATACTCCTCTTAGCTCATTGCTAACCGAGAACCTGGCGCTGCGCACTTCTCTGGAGCCGTTCCGCAACTTCATTATCCGCCTCGATGGACGCCGCCAGCTGGTGCGCAACCGGGAGGTATTTTACCGTCTTCCCATAGATGAAGTTAAGCTGACGCCCATTCCTAATACTGGACCGCAGGCCAGCAACCCGCTGGGCTCGGGCACGTTTAGCACTTCCTTCATTTCCGTTCAAACCTTGTTCGGCGATTTAAATGCCAGCGGTGAGACGTCTAAAGCATTCAACCGATTCGTGCAAAACCGAGCCGCTGTACGCGAGCGGTTAGAAGCGGCTAATACCAACCCCGGTAGCTACGGATACAACTCACAGGATGTCCTGCTGCCGGCCTTTCTAGACGCCTACCGAGGCAAATCGTCTGATGGCTACAAGGCCAAGAAATTTGATCCTTTCTCTCTGCTGCCTATCCCGAACTGGACAATTGAATACAATGGCCTCGCTGATCTGCCGTTCATGCAGCAGTATTTCCGCTCCATTACTTTCAACCATGTTTACACGTCCAGCTACAACATAAACGGATACACCACAGCCACTTCTTACACTCGGGAGCCAGACCTACCATATCTAACCAACAATAGCGGCCAGTATATTCCATACTACGTTATTGGACAAGTGACCATTGCTGAGCGGCTGGCTCCGCTCATCGGTCTGAACTTCCAGACCACCGGCAAAACCACTGGCGGTATAGAGTACCGCGTAGATCGTACCCTAGGCCTCAACACTACCAACGCCCAGGTAACCGAATTGCGCTCCAAGGAAATGGTCTTTCGCTTAGGGTATGTGACCAATAGCCTTCGAGTACCGTTCCGCATTGGGGGTGAACAGAAGGTGCTGCGCAATGAGATAAACGTCCGGCTTGATTTGAGCATTCGCGACAACTATACCGTCCAGCGCGCCATTCTGGATGTAACCGATACCAACCTCGGACGCTCATCTAGCCAGACCACCAACGGCACTCGGCAGATGCAGCTACGCCCCACTATTGACTATATCTTGAACCAACGGCTCAACTTGCAGTTCTTCTTTACCCAGAACATCACCACTCCTCGGGTACAGAATGCGTATAAGAACACGGCCACAGAAGGTGGCATTCAGTTGCGCTATAGTCTTTCACAATAAGATGCAGCTAATGCATGTAGAAGCCCTACCTGGCCTAGGCCAGGTAGGGCTTCTTTTTAGGAGCCTACTGTGGTTTGCAACCAGTGGCCTAGCGAATTCTCCTAAGAACATTTTCGGCATTCCATCATTTAAGCTTTACTTTTGAACCATCGCGCCACAGCGCTTTCACTCCCCATTTCTCCAAAAACGCATCCCATGAATCTGCCTGCCACCCTGAAGTACACGAAAGAACACGAATGGATTCGTGTGGAAGGTGACGTTGCCTACATCGGCATCACCGACCACGCTCAGAGAGAACTTGGCGACATCGTGTACGTGGACATCGATACCCTCGACAAGGAAGTAGCCGAGAGCGAAGTGTTCGGGACGGTAGAGGCCGTAAAAACGGTATCTGACCTTTTCAGCCCCATTTCTGGCACTGTGCTAGAGATCAACGAAAAGCTCGACGGCAGCCCCGAGTTGGTGAACTCCGACCCCTACGGCGATGGCTGGATGATCAAGATGTCGATTGCCAACCCTGCCCAGCTGGAGTCGTTGTTGACTGCTGAAGCCTACGGCGAACTGGTAGGCGCTTAAGCCCTCCTCTCTATTGCGTATGCTACGTACCGCGCCGCCCCTGCCCCGCCGTCGAGCCTTTGTGGCTCTGCCGCTGGCATGGGCGGCGCTGGTGTTAGTGCTGACTCTGACGCCATCGGAGGAAATGCCCAAGACTCCGGACTGGCAGCTGTTGTCGTTTGACACGGCAGCTCATGCGGGCGTTTTCACCGTGTTGGCCGTGTTGGCGTACTTCTCGGCGGGCCGTCAAGAATCATGGCTTGCATTGCGCCGACATGCTTTGGGCCTGGTATTGCTAGCCTGCATCGCATTCGGAGCCATCATCGAAATACTGCAGATGACTATGAAGCTGGGCCGCCACGGCGAATGGTCTGATCTGATAAGCGATACAATTGGCGCTGGCATAGGCCTAGGCCTTATGTATGTCACTCGTCGTTTCTGGCGATAATGCGGCGGCCCGGTATTTTTGGTGAGTTCCGCCTAGTAGCCGCGGCCGTTGTACTAGCTTGGGGCCAGGCCACAACCGGAGCAGCTCAGAATATGGATCGGGCGCGGGCTACTATCCGCACCTTGGCTTCGCCCGCCTTACACGGGCGTGGCTATGTGCAGCAGGGGGAACACCTGGCAGCTACCTATATTCAGAAGCGCTTTGCGGAGATAGGCCTACAACCGCTAGCGTCGGGGTACAGCCAGCCGTTTTCGCTACCCATCAACACATTTCCCAAGCGCGCCTCTTTGCATGTTGATGGCAAAACGCTCCGGCCTGGTTATGATTTTATTGCGGAACCAGCATCAGGGCCGGGTGCCATAACGGGGCAGGTTTTCCAACTCGACACCCTCGTATTCAGCCAGGAGGCTGCCCAGCAGCATCTGCTCTCCACCAACCTCCGGCAGCGGGTGCTGGTGCTGCACCAGCATGATGCAAATCGGCTCGCTCAGCTGCCCGCTGCGTTGCAGTCTCACTTGTTAACGGCCGCGGCTCGTGTTACGCTTGTACCCAAAAAGCTTACGGCCTCACTTGCTCCTACTCAGCAGCCCCAACCGCAAGTGCAAGTACTCGCGCAAAGTTGGCCTGCACAGACCCGTAATATCAAGCTACAGCTTGATGCTGTTTTACAGCCCGCATATCAAACCCAGAACCTGATCGGCTATTTACCAGGGCGTGTCCAACCAGATTCTTTCTTGGTTGTAACGGCTCACTACGATCATTTAGGGATGCTAGGCCAGCGCACGTATTTCCCAGGAGCGAACGATAATGCTAGTGGCACTGCCATGCTCCTAGAATTAGCAGCCCACTATGCCCGATCTGAGAACCGCCCGAATTACTCTCTGGTATTTATTGCCTTTGGAGCAGAAGAAGCGGGCTTAGTAGGCTCTAACTATTTTGTAGATCACCCATTAATGCCCTTGGAGCGCATACGCTTCCTGATTAACCTAGATTTACTGGGCACGGGAGCCGAGGGCGCTACGGTAGTGAATGGTCGGGTATTTAAGCAGCAATACCAACTCCTCACTACGCTGAACGAGGCCGGACATTACCTTCCTTCTCTAGCCGCCAGGGGCCGAGCCGCTAACTCCGATCATTACTTCTTTTCGGAGCGCGGAGTTCCAGCCTTCTTTCTTTACACCCGTGGTGGCCCAACCGCTTATCACGATGTGTATGATCAAGCAGCTACTCTTCCCCTTACTGGCTTCACAGGAGCATTTGGCCTGCTACGAGACTTCCTTAACGCATTAGGAGCCAGCTCTCGCTAGAGTTCCCATACGTAAATAGACTCATTGCTAACCCATTTTCGAGCAGAGACTATTATCCCTTGTTCTTAAGGCTACTGTAGGAATGGCTTTGCGCACGTGACTCTAGTACTAAATAAAAATCGGCGCCCTCAGCTAGATAGCTGGAGGGCGCCGATTTTTATTTAGTGGTGAAAAGCTAGTAGCTCAGCCTACTATTAACCGTTCGTCTTGAACGAGGTCATGATTTGCTTAGCAACGTTTTCCCACTCGGGCTTCTGACGGTCAGCGCAAGTGAAGTTGCACATCAGCAATTTGCCTTCCACATCGGTGAAGAATACGAGGTTGTATACCTCGTGGCCTAGCTCAGGCTTCATCAATTCCATGTAACCAACCTTACGGCCGTTCACCTCTTTCACGCCGTGGTTGAACCACTTGGCCTCTTTGTACTGCTTAGAGTACATCTTGTAGAAGTTGTCGGCATACATATCGATCATATCCTGATCGGCCGTGTTGTCGGTGTACGAGAAAGCGATGCTGGCTTCCTTGCTGTTCGTGTAGATAACGCTTGGGCGGCTTTGGGCTTTAGCATAGTTAAAGTCCATCTGCTGCTCGCTCATCACTTCAAATCCCTTGGGGATAAGAATTTCTACTCGCTCGCTGAGCACGCGCTTCTTGATCAGTTCAACCTCAGCGAAGGGACGAGCAGCCATCAGCAATAGCATCAGGCAAAAAACAGGGGCTACGAGTAATGCTTTTTTCATAGTTGTAGACTGAAAAAAGGTGAAATTCAAAAGGAGATCTGCGTTCTGAGGCTGTGGAGGCACTCTGTTTGGATAACACAATTTACGTGCAATTTTTAAAACCGCAAGTACTTTGAAAAAAAATAGTTTAGCGACCTTATCCGTAGCCGTACTTACTATGCGAAATAGCTACGACAAACGTAATCAGACGGTTTTAGCTATTAAAGAATTATCCATTAAAACAATCAGATTCATAAAGGAATACCATTTATTATCAAGAATAGCCTACCGCTATTACTATCCACAAAATTCAATTTAGCCTTCCTGCTATTAGTACCGTAGCAGTCGAAAACCTAGAGAATGTTGTTGATTTGCTCCTTGATTTTCTCCAGTTCCTCCTTCATCCCAACCACCAGATGCTGGATGGTAGAGTCGTTGGCTTTGGAGCCGATAGTGTTGATTTCTCGTCCGATTTCCTGCGAAATAAAGGCAAGTTTCTTTCCGGTGGGCTCAGGTAGGTACACCGTTTCGGTGAAGTAGTGCAAATGGTTGACTAACCGCACTTTTTCCTCGGCAATGTCAAGCTTCTCAATGTAGTACAGCACCTCCTGCTCGAAGCGAGTGGGGTTAAAGTATTCACTGCCTGTTATCTCAGCCATATGATTCTGCAGGCGCTGACGAACTTGCTCAATGCGCGTGGGGTCATGGCGCTCCACATCAGCCAACTGAATTCGAATCTTGTCAACGTAGCCCAAGATCTCGTTGGTCAGCGCTTGTCCTTCGTCACGACGAAACTGATTTACCCGATCTAGAGCTTCGTGCAACAAGGGTAACAACTCTTCCCACGGCACATCTTCTTCCTCCTCAGTGGCAGCAGTTGTATCGGCTGGTATTCGTAACGCTCCTGGTAGAGCGTGAGCAAGAGCTGTCAACTGCTCTATTGAGGCCCCACTACGAGCCGCTGCCTGCCGTAGTTCTTCCAAGGCAAGCATTAGAACGGCCTCATTTAACACGGCACCGGTGCGAGCGGCGGCGCGCGGACGAGTAAAGTCTAAGTTTAAGTTGACCTTGCCCCGAATAAGGCTTTTGGTTACCAGATTACGGATTTCCAGTTCACGGTCCTGCAGGAAGCGTGGTAGGCGCAAACTCAAATCCAGCGTCTTGGAGTTGAGAGATTTAATTTCGACGGTGGCAGCGTATGTGTCGGTTTCGCGATGAGCGATACCATAACCGGTCATGGATTGAAGCATGGCAAAGAAGCAGGTTTAGCGTAAAAACAATAGGCCACAGCCAAAGCAAGAGAAGTGTAGTCGGCTTCTTGAATAGGTAGGACCCGGGAGCAATATTAGCATTAAATAGGACTGGCCTAGCGTTGATGACCGCTACCTAACTATTCGTATAGTAAGCCCATCCTGCTAGCAGCATGACTAGCTACTTCTAAAGTAGTAGCGTAGTCACACTCTGCTTAGAAGCGCGGCAACCCCAAGCTTGAACACAAAGACACTTGAAATGAAACGACTTCACTACCGGTATAGGTGTACAAGCCTATCCAGTTGCCTGAAGGGGATTATGGCTGCAGTTGGGCTCTCTGCCTGGCGTTATAAAACAGATAGAGGCCTAGCAAACAGGTAAGACCACTCCCGATTAACACTACTAGTACTTCAGGAACTACCCTCGCTAATAACTCATGTACCACCAATAGCCCAATACCTACTCTAAATAGCTGACTAGCCCACATCTTCCAAGGCAACAGCTCAACCCAAGATACGCGGAGCAGTTTTGCAGTCAGAGCTAAGTAGTACGCGGCTTGGCAGTAGGTACTGATTACAAAGGCCAACGCCACTCCCGCCAGGCCTAGCAGCCTATACAGCGGATACATTAGTAGAAGTGCCAGCAGTAAATCAAGAATAGCTCCTTTCGTAATGGCGCGGCCTTGGCTCTTATGCTGAAGCATAGCCGTGAAATTATAAGCGCGTAAGGGTATTACTAAGCCTGAGACTAGGAACAGCGGTACCGCGGCATCATAGCGATGGGCGAATACTACACCAAATAGCTCGTAGCGAAAATAGAGTAGAAAGAAGAATAGGGGAAAGACGAGGCTGCCGAGCACTGTGCCTACTTCTTTGAGCATAGTCACCCGTTCAGTATCGGGGATGTTGGGCTGGCCGAAGTGCAACAGTAGCCCACTACCGGCCGCTCCTAACAACAAGGGCAGAAAGGGCACATCGAGGGTGCCATTGAAATACAGGGCAAAGAGAGCCGGTGGAAGTAGAAAGTTGAGCATAAACTTATCTATCCAACGAAACAGGATTTGCACCCCATCATTGAGAGCAGTATGCAGCCAGAGTTGGCGCACTGCTTTAAATGGTGAGGGTACTACTGCCGCTACTCGATCAAAATGCTGCTGAGCCAACCTACTCAGTGCGGCTACACGCAGTACGTTGCAGAATAGCAGCATGCTCATTAATTGCTGACTAGTCAGAACCTGCCCGACCAAAAAAATGTGGCCTAGCATGAAGGCCCCGGCGTAAGCCACACTTATCAAGCTCAAGGAGCGAAACTGTCGGCCGAGTAGTGCATAGGCTTCCAGCAGTGCCCCCAATACGCTCAACAGCAGGAATCCCCCCGTTTGCCAAGGCTCGAAGGGAGAACTGCTTTGCCACTGCAATACCGCAAAGCCGCCTGCGACCAGCATGAGCGAGGTAATTAGCAAGCACAGTTGGAGCCGGCTTATGCCACGCACCAAGCTATTTACCAACGCGGCTGGGTACGTGAGAATTACGGTAGGCAGGCCTAGACAAGCAACCACCTGCAACACTTGCCACTGCACCCAGAAACTCTGGTACCGACCGTAGTACGTAGGCGCCATATGCCGCGACAGCCATACTAATGCAGCTACGCTGGCAAGTGTGGGGAAGAAACGAATGAGAAAGATGTACGCGCTATTTCCCAGCAGCGTGCCGCTCGTATTCGCTTCGGGCTTGCGCATCGCATTCATCTTGGTTCAGGTATCTGAGCACCCGCGCCGGGTTGCCCGCCACTACGCAATGGCCCGCCGGGAAACTGTGCGTTACAACGGCTCCAGCACCCACTACCGTAAAATCGCCTAATTCCACTCCGGGTAATACCACCGCTCCCATGCCCACCCAGCAAAAACTCCCAATTCGTATGGGTCGGGCATGCAGGCGCTGAGCATTGCGCACGGGGTCATGATTAGCGGAAATCAGTCCTACCTGAGGACCAATGTTGGTAAAGCTGCCGATAATAATGCCGTTATCAGCATTGATATAGACGCCGGGGGAGTCGCCGGGAAAGGACCCCTGACCAGCCTGCAACCGATGCGGAGTGCGGATTGTGCTAGTATGATGCACCGCCCACGGCACGCCGGCATTCTGGCGTAGCACTCGCCGAAATAGTACGTCGAGAGCGTAAAAGCTCAGGGGCATTTCGGGGCGCAACCCTAGTACTCGGCGCAGCAGCTGTTTCACCTCCTTATATATACTGCTCGGTTAGCACAGTCAGTTTCAAGTGGCCTAGCTGATGGGCACTTTGCGCAGAATGGCTTCAATCAAATCTTGGGTGCGAATTCCGTCGGCTTCCGCTTCATATGTAAGCAGGATGCGGTGATTTAGCACATCAGTGGCGACTTCCTTAATGTCTTCGGGCAATACGTAGTCACGCTCATCGAGATAGGCTACGGCTTTGGCTGCCCGGTGCAGGGCAATGCTCGCACGCGGACTCACGCCAAACTGCACGTATTGCTGAAACTCGGCGAGGTCATACTCTGCCGGCTTGCGGGTTGCAAACACCAGCTCGATAATGTATTTCTCCAGCGTTTCCGAAATCTGCACCTGGTTGATCTGCTGCCGAATTCCGAAAATATCCTCTTTCGTCAGGATAGGGTTAACCCCGCCTTCAAAGCTCATATTGGCCATTCGACGCATGACTTCCAGCTCATCCGTCTTCTTCAGATAGTCAACGAACACCTTCATCATGAAACGGTCGACCTGGGCTTCCGGCAACGGGTAGGTCCCCTCCTGCTCCACGGGGTTCTGCGTGGCCAACACCAGGAAGGGCAAATCGAGCGGGTAAGTAGTCTCACCGATAGTTACCTGCTTTTCCTGCATGGCCTCCAGCAACGCACTCTGCACCTTAGCCGGAGAGCGGTTCACTTCATCAGCCAGCACCAGATTAGCGAAAATGGGTCCTTTCTTGACTTCGAACTCCGATTGGTTCTGGTTATAAATCATGGTGCCCACTAGGTCGGAAGGCAGCAGGTCTGGCGTAAACTGCACCCGCTGAAAGTGCAAGTGCAACACCTTCGATAGGGTGCTAATTGTCAGCGTCTTGGCCAGGCCAGGCACTCCTTCCAATAGAATGTGCCCGCCCGTGAACAGGCCAATCAGTAGCCGCCCAACCATGTACTGCTGGCCTACGACAACCTTGCCTACCTCAGCAAATACTTGCTTAATCTTTACTTGATAATCGGGTACCTCCGGCATTGGGGCGTCAGAAACAAAAGAGAGGGACATAGGAAACGCGGAATCCGCGAGAAACTAAAGGTAACAAATCAGACGGCCCCAAATAGCCCACAGCGCAGAAACGCTGCTTTCAAGGCCTATGCTAGGCCACTTCAAACTATGGGTGCGCTCAGAATAACGGCCTATGCCTACTCCTAGTCTTTCTAGTACGTCGCTGATAAGCCTGAATGGGACCTAGTTACTGCTAAGGGAAGTGGTTCAGGTGAAAACAGAGGTGCTTAGCCCTACCCAGCCAAGCCGCAGATCCTGTTAAATCTCAGTCGTTTGCTGATAAAAAAGTTGGCGAGTCTAAAATCCGACTCCATGGGCAACTGCGTTTGTACAATACCTGACCTCTATAACTTATTGCACATTATGATTCCCCTTTATAACACTGCCGGAAAGCAAGTTGTATATGCTGATGATGCCTGCCGTGCCTTATATGACACGGATGGAAATGTGGTAGCCTGGTTTGATGAAGAATTGGTTTACTCGCTCAATGGCCGTTATCTGGGCTGGGTACACCAAGGCTGGGTGTATGACCGCAACGGCCACCCGGCACTATTCGCAGAAAATGCCATTGGCGGCCCCGAACGGCCTCGGTTAAACAACTTAGCACGAGTACTGCCTAAAAGAATAAAGCTAGCCTCTTTGCCTACCCCTCTTCCTCGGCGCCAGCCCAGACCCGCCCGCCGAAGCAAAGCTTCTAGTTGGTCGACCCGTTCAGGGGCGGCCTATTTCACACAGTAAGCATGTGGCACCGCCGCATTGGACAGGTGTTACTAACAATAAAAAGGCCTTCTCAAATTCATGAGAAGGCCTTTTCAGTACCAGAGACGGGACTCGAACCCGTACGTCCGTGAAGACAAGGGATTTTAAGTCCCTCGTGGCTACCATTACACCACTCTGGCAGCTGGGTAATAAAGCGTGGGCAAATGTAGCGCCCTAAACCTCATTAGCCAAAAACAAAAAGAGGATGTTGCAGCAGCAACATCCTCTTGGAGCGGGAGACGAGGTTCGAACTCGCGACCTCGACCTTGGCAAGGTCGCGCTCTACCAACTGAGCTACTCTCGCTTTTGATCTTGGCGCCGTAGTGGCGTTTTGATGTGACAAAGGTACTACAGGAATCCTTGTTGTCAAGAGGTGGCCGCAAAAAAACCTTTACTTTTTTACTGCAAAAGCTGTTTTCAGCTGATTTTCAGGGAGAAAAATTTCAGCCTTCACCTCGCATTTTTCACGATATCGAAGAAAAGGGAGTGGCCTAGCCCCGGCTTACCCGGCACTCAGGGCTAGGTTACCCTGTTATTTTCCTCCGGCGGCTAGCTTTAGCTCGTTAAGCTTGAGCAGCGCCTCAATAGGGGTCAGCGTGTTCACGTCTAGTTTTTCTAGCAGTTCACGTACTCGCTCCAGGGCTGGGTCACTGGGCTCGAACATGCTCAGCTGCAGGCTAGGCCGTGGGGCATTGTGTACGGCGGCAGTCGGTTGGGCCTTGGGTGCGCGGCGAGCTTCTACTTCCTGATTGGCCAAGCCGTTTAGAGGAACCAGTTTGCCAGAGCCGGATTTATCATCTAGGCCCGCTAGCACGTCATCGAATTCGGTGGGCCCGTCTTCTACTCCAGCGCTGGCCCGCTCCTGCTCCAGGTGGTGCATAATCTCATTGGCCCGCAGCACCACGGAAGTAGGCATACCCGCCATACGAGCTACATGAATGCCAAAACTATGCTCTGAGCCCCCTTCCTGTAGCTTACGCAGAAACAGGATTCGGCCTTCGGCCTCCTTCACAGCCACGTTGTAGTTGCGTACCCGCGAGCAATCATCGGCTAGCTGGTTGAGCTCGTGGTAATGAGTAGCGAACAGCGTTTTGGCGCGTGCCTTGGGTGAGTTGTGCAGGTGCTCCACAATGGCCCAGGCAATGCTGATACCATCATAGGTGCTAGTGCCCCGCCCAATTTCATCCATTAGCACCAGGCTGCGGTCGGAAAGGTTATTGAGGATACTGGCCGTTTCGGTCATCTCCACCATGAAGGTGCTTTCACCCTTACTCAGGTTATCAGAAGCGCCTACCCGGGTGAAGATTTTGTCGATGACGCCAATGGTGGCCGCGTCTGCTGGCACGAAAGAGCCAATTTGGGCCAGTAGCACAATAAGGGCCGTTTGGCGCAACAACGCCGACTTACCTGCCATGTTGGGGCCCGTAATCACCACGATCTGCTGGTCCTCCTGGTCGAGGCGGATGTCATTCGGGATGTAGGCCTCACCGGGTGGCAGCTGGCGCTCAATTACGGGGTGGCGGCCGGCCTTGATGTCAAGTACAGTGCTATCATCTACGCGCGGCTTTACGTAGCGGTACTGGCGGGCAGTAGCAGCAAAGCTAGCTAGGCAGTCGGTGACCCCAATAGCGCGGGCATTCTGCTGAATCTGGGAAACGTACTCGGCCGCCGACAGCATCAGATCAGTATAGATGCGCTGTTCAATGACGAACAACTGGTCTTCGGCGTGCAGAATTTTCTCCTCGTAGGTTTTCAGCTCCTCCGTGATGTAGCGCTCGGCGTTTACCAGGGTTTGCTTTCTGATCCAGGTGGCAGGCACTTTGTCTTTGTGGGCATTGGTAACTTCAAGATAGTAGCCAAATACCTTGTTGTAGGCCACCTTCAAAGACCCAATACCGGTTTCCTGAATAGCGCGCTGCTGCATCTGGAACAAGTAGTCCTTGCCCGAGAAGGCCATTTCGCGCAACTGATCCAGCTCCGCATCCACCCCATCATTCACTACCCCACCCTGATTGGTCAGAATGGGCGCATCCACTTTAATTTTGGCCTGAATTTCCTCGCGTAGGCCAGTGCAGGGGTTGAGCTGATCTGCTAGCTTCTGCAGCGCCCGGATACCCGAAGCGGCTAGCTGCTCGCGCATAGGAGCAATGGCCTCCAGCGCCCGGGCCAGTTGTAGCAGCTCACGTGGATTGATACGGCGCACGGCAACCTTGGAAATCAGGCGCTCCAGGTCGTTGATCTGACGTAGGTGTTGCAGCAGGTTTTCCAGCAGCTCTGGGCTCTGCAGCAGGGCCTCCACCGTATCGAGGCGGCGTTGGATTTGGGCAGGCTCCTTCAGAGGCAACACCACCCACTTGCGCAGCAGGCGCGCGCCCATGGGCGTTACGGTCTGATCGAGAATGTCGATGAGGGGTACCCCACCAGGGTGCTGGGGCAGCACCAGCTCCAGGTTGCGCACCGTGAAACGGTCGAGCCACACGTACTTATCTTCCTCTAGGCGCCCGATGCTGCCGATGTGGCCTACATCGGTGTGCTTGGTCTCGGCGAGGTAGTGCAGAATGCAGCCGGCCGCCGTGATGCCTTCGCGTAGGCCATCGATACCGAAGCCCTTCAGTGAAGTGGTGTTGAAATGACGGGTGAGCGTGTCGTGGCAATAATCGTAGCCAAACACCCACTCATCCAGCGCAAAGTGGCAGTAATCAGGCCCGAAGTTCTCCTCAAACTCCCGGCGGCTACGCTTGCAGAATAGTACTTCCGCCGGGCCAAAGTTCTGCAGCAGCTTACCTAAGTAATCAATAGTGCCCTGGGCTACCAAGAACTCGCCGGTACTGATGTCAAGAAAGCTGATGCCGGCCTCTTGCTTACCAAAGTGGACGGCGCAGAGGTAGTTGTTGCTCTTGCGCTCCAGCACGTTGTCGTGTAGGCTAACGCCCGGCGTCACGAGCTCCGTGATACCGCGTTTTACCAGGCCCTTAGCCATTTTGGGGTCCTCGAGCTGGTCGCAGATGGCCACACGCTGCCCCGCCCGCACTAGTTTGGGCAGGTAGTTATCAAGCGCATGGTGCGGAAAACCGGCCAGGGGTGTTTCGGAAGAAGTACCCGCGCCGCGCTTGGTGAGGGTGATATCCAAAATACGGGAGGCCGTAACGGCATCCTCCCCAAAGGTTTCGTAGAAGTCGCCTACCCGGAACAGGAGCACGGCGCCGGGGTGCTCCTGTTTCAGCTGGTAGTACTGCTTCATCAGGGGCGTATCAATCACGGGAGCCGGTCCGAGAGAACCGTGTGTGCGGATGGGCTTTTTGTTAGGATCGGCGACTTTAGCTTTCACTAGCAAGGAAGTAACGCCAGCACAGAGCCAGCGAACAGGATCAGAAGTATGTATTTCGCGTCGGGCTGAGCTGGCTTAAATTCCCTACTGCTAGCTGCCCTAGTGGCCTAGAACTGGTAGAGATGCTTGACGTAACGGGCCTTTGGTTTGACCAGCTCAACTCGACGTTCTATTGGTTTTGTATTTGCCAACATCAGCCACTCGGCCGGACGTTCCTACTTTTGCACTATGCGCAAACTCTCCATGGAAGAGCTGAACCGGCTGACGGTGGCAGACTTCAAAAATACGCAAAAATTCCCCCTCTCTTTGGTTCTCGACAACGTGCGGAGCCTGCACAACGTGGGGGCGGCTTTCCGCACGGCGGATGCATTTGCGCTGGAAAAAATCTGGCTCTGTGGGATCACGGGTAGGCCACCCCAGCGCGAAATCACGAAAACCGCCTTAGGCTCTACGGAGTCTGTTACCTGGGAATATGCTCCTACTACCGTAGAAGCGGTGCAGCAGCTCAAGGCGGCTGGCTACGTGGTAGTAGCCGTAGAGCAAACTACTGGCAGCGTACCCCTACCTTCTTTTCAGCCCACCCCCGGACAGGCCTACGCACTGGTGCTGGGCAATGAGGTATTTGGGGTGGATGATGAAGTACTGGCGCTCTGCGACGCCGCGGTAGAAATTCCGCAGTTTGGTACCAAGCACTCCCTAAATGTGAGCATAGCGGCGGGAGTAGTACTCTGGGACTTTATTAGCAAGATGGGCTGGGCCTCCTAGGCCAGTTTACTTATCAATAAACAGAAAAGGCGGCTCTAGGAGCCGCCTTTTTAGTGGAGTTAGGGCAGAAGTATTATTTCTGCACCATCACTTTGCGTGACACCATTTCGTTACCTGAGCCGAGGCTAACCTGGTAGATACCGGCAGAGAAGCTGCTCAGGTCTACGGGCATGGCTACTTGGCGCGTACCACTTGGCACATCCCGCCGTAGCACTTCCTGGCCTAGCATGTTACGAACTACCACTTGCAAGCCCTTCACCGGCTGAGCGAAGTTAGCCGATACGGTGAACTGGCCAGCGCTGGGGTTGGGGTATACAGTTAGGCCAGCGGCCTGCACCTCTTCCTTCACACCCGTTACCACATTCTGGATGGCCAAGTTATCAATGGCCCAGCCCCAGCCATGAGCACCAGGGTCGGCGAACAGGCGGAAGCGCAGGCGCACTACGTCACCCGCCGCGAAGGTGGGGCTCAGATTCAGGGAGCGCGTAACATACAAATCAGGAGTGCCAACGGCTGTGGAGTTACCGCTAGCATCTACCGCACTATTCCAGCGGGTGAGCCAGGCTTCTTTATCGCGGCTGTTGTACCCGGTTATTAAGGGTTTCCAGGTAGCACCGTTGTCATTGCTGCCCTCCACCGTTACAAAGTCGAAGAAGCCCGTACCCCCAAATATACTACCAGCCTCATTAGGCTCAACCAACACGATTTCATCGAACCGCATTATCGCTTGTGCGGGGTCAGCCTTCACAATGATGGGCACCAGCAGATTATAGAAGCTATTACTCTCCGAGTTGGCCCCCGTACCGTCCTTATAGGGGTGGTCGGAGTTGATTGCCGGGCTAGTAAAGCCTGCAGGCTGCGAAATAGTGAATCCATCACCCACAAAATCCAGCGGCACATTGCTGTTCAGGGCATTAACGTACGTTTCCTGAGCAGGCTTGATAGACACCACGCGTACCGAATAGAAGCCAGTAGCGGGGTTTACAGTGCGGTTAGCAGCCGCAGCTACATCTGTAGCCACTACCCGGTAATTGATAATATCGCCGGATACAATTGCGCCTGCCGCCGTTGAGATGGAGCCCACGAAAGTGGAATCGTTCTGACGGGTGAGGGTGACGTTCGGACGAGCAGTGCCATTCACATCATACTCCAACACCACATTTTTAACGGCTTGGTTATCCGTAACCATTACCGTGACCTGATAAGGCAGATCTGTAGTGAAGAGAAAGGTTGGTGGCGTATGCCTCACTACGGGGGCAGTTAGGTCGGTACCCACTACAAACTGATACTGGTTGGGCACGCCACGACGCGTAGCCGCGGGCGAAGCATATGTGCGGCCAGTCTCCACATCAGAAGCGGTGATGTAGTACCGAACAGTTTTACCAAAGCCCGGATTAGGAATAGTAGCCGTATATTGATTATTGCCAGTGCCAGTCATGGTCACCGTTGTGGGGGTGCCGTTATCAACGCTGTACGTCAGTTTCACGGAACCCGGTGTCACGGTACCATCACTCTGCACGGTAGCGTTCACTACGTAATTCTGCGCCGTCTCCGTGTCTTTGAGCGGAGTATGGCGGATAGCCGTATTAAACCAGCCTATCTCATTAAAAATAGCTTTCGTAATGGGGCCTGGATCATGAATAGCTTCCGCGGCTCCAACTTGTGGCGACATCAGCGAGTTCTCGTTACCCGCAGGATATGTAGCTTCATCTAAATGTGAGATGCTGGAACCACCAGAGAACGTAGTGGGCACGTATAGTTTAGGCCGTTTATCGGGGCTAGCAGTATTATTAGCGGCCCTGGCCAGCGGACTATCAAAGTACAGCCCATTGCTGATGAACTGAGTACCTAGTGCAGTAGAAGGGTTGGCAAATAAGCGGGTATCCGTAATTAACTGGCCGGCTTGGTTCTCGATAAACGTAGCGAAGTTGAATGGAGGGTCGGTATACCCCCCTTCCTTATCATCAACGGAATAATCGGTGCCAGCCTGAAATCCCAGGCCGTGGCCTAGCTCATGTAGCACCACCGATACTAGGTCGTATTGATTGACGCCGGGCTTACCATCCGTACCGTAGTACCAGTTTATGGCGTTGTTGAAGCGAGCAGAGATGTCGGGATTGGAGGGGCCGTTTAGGTTGCGGCCCGCAAGTTTTTCCGCAAGTGCTACTGGATAAAGCACATCACTACGCGTGGCTCCCTCTATCCGGGCGTAGAGGGCAGTAGTTCCTGCAGAGCCTAGTGTATTCGTCCCCAAAGAAGTCCAGGTGGCCTGCACCCGAATGGGAACTGGTGTATTCAGGAGCGACTGCCAAATATCAACGGCATACTGAAATGCTGCTTGAGCTTCAGGAGTAAAGCCAGTATAGGTTACCTCAATACGAGATGCTGCAGTGCCTTTGCGCCCCGTGCGCTGAGATTCTAGGTAGGCGGTGGGCGCGGCTACCTTGGTAAACATATTTTCAGGACGGGCGGGGCATATCGTCTCGGGAACTGGCCGTGGATCAAGCACAAACGTCTGTGCCATTGAGGGCATCACTGCTCCACAGGCGAACAGCGCCAGAGAAAGTAATTTTTTCATCGATAAGAAGAAGAGTGAAGTTGGATGACCTTTTAAAATTAACGCTTTCAGCCCTAATAATTTCCCTACTTACCTGCAGCCCTAAAGCTGGTATACCGCCTGCCTCACTTTCTACTGGCCTGCTAACTGCATTTCCTTATATTTTACCGAAACTCTGGCTACTAGCTTGCGTTGAGGATGTATACAGTAAAAGCGAGTTTATAATGGGCATGTGCACCTAGCATTGCTTGCTAATATCACAAGATATCTGTTATGTAAACAGCTTTATAGCTTTCTGGCTCTTAACTCAACACCACGGCACAACCTTTTTGCTAGTTAGATAGGTTGCGCAAAAGGTGCTCGTTGCCTTGCTTTTGTACCATTATCCTACACCATAACCTTTTTATCATTTTTGCACCACATTTGGATTTATTTTGCTGTGTTTTCAAGATAAGTGACTTATCCTTAATACTTCTCTTAATTAGCGCTGTTAGTGCCCCACGTATCCCCTGCCTTGGAGAGACTCATGCACAATGGTGTATTACGCGGATGAGGCTGGTTGTTTTAAGCAGCTACCAACCTCAGCTTTATTCTTGCTGACCCTCTCTGTTTTTGAGCGGTTATCTAATAAGTACCCTTAGTACTACTCTATAGATCAGCTTTTAAAAAGGAGAAAGAAGTAGCTACTTGCTCCTGTATCTCGCGTCCCCACCGGTTACCTTTTGAGTTAATGTTTGAACTTCATTCTGCCACGACAGCAGCCGCCGACGCGGCACTACTTGCCCTACGCCCCACTGTTGCCGCCGAGCTTCCACCAGAGCCCGTGGCCAGCGTAGCCGACTTCCTACACCGGACGCTGCGGCCCGTGCTGAAGCTGCAGAATGAGCATCTGTTGACTGTAATTGCCGACTTTCTCTCTGACCACCATGTACCCTTCCGGGCGGCGCAGGCGGCGGAGCAGCAACGGCTTCTGACAGAACTACTGGGCCGTAATACCAAGCTGCGCTACACCCTAATAGGCCTAGCGGTTGGGTTGTTTACCACTGAGGAGCTGCACTTTTACCGGGCGCACCGCTCCGAGCTTAATCGGCGCCTGCTGGAACTGACGGTGCGCCGAGCGCAGGACCAAACGGCCGCTCTAGTGGCCCTGCTGCCCATGTTATGAGCACCCTTTATACCCTGCTGGAGGTAAGTGAGCAAGCTTCGGCTGACGAGCTGCGCAGGGCCTACCGCCGTTTGGTGTTGCTTACCCACCCCGACCGCACCCCTGACCCGGCCGCGCACCAACGCTACCTCATTGTGAATGAGGCCTACGATATTCTGAGTAACCCCGTGCGCCGCCAGGCCTACGACGCGCTACTCCGGGCGCAGCGCCACCCTGCAGAGCCGCCTAGGCCTCTCCACCGCGACCCGGCTCTGCGACGGCGGGGGCGCCCACCAGCGCCACGCCGCCCCCCTACTACGGAGGAGCGCTACGGGCACTATGCCCCCTACGCGCTGTGGGTTTGCCGGATAGCCATGCTGTTGGTGCTACTCATGACGCTCGACTTTCTCTGGACCGAGCACCTGCCCAATGAAGTGGTGCAAACCGTAGAATCGGTGTCGCTTTACGCTCGGGGTCGTAGTATGGGCACTCACTCCATCATTCAAACCACGCACGCTAAGTTTCGCTCCGACACCGACTCTTGGCCCGAGGGAACACACCTCCTGGTTGATCGGACTATGTTGTTTGGCGTGTTTCGCAAAGCGGCCCCAGTAGGCCACCCAGAGTTGCTAATGGATGCCGGCGGCGTTACGATCTACGACAACTTCGTTTTTTTGCCTTTGCTGCTGGCCTTGTTAGCTGGCCTAGGCCTCTGGCGCGCTCCGGCCATGCGCAGCATCAACTGCGCCGTAGGCTGCGCGTTTCTGCTGCCTATTGTGCTGTATATTTTGCTGGCGGTTTAGGCAAGCCGGCTCCAGGAAGCAACTTTCCCGTAACGCCTACACACCACTCGGCCCCGCTACTGACGTCAGTAACGGGGCCGAGTGGTGTGTAGGCGTTACGTATAAGGCCTGGATTAATCGAACTGTGATTCTCGCAGCTGTACAGGAGCGGCCTTTTTACGGAGGCGCATGTTGAGAATTTCTACAACCAGCGAGAAGAACATGGCGAAGTAGATATAGCCTTTCTCAATTTCCTTGTGGAAGGCTTCCATTACCAGCATCACCCCAATCATAATCAGGAAGGACAAGGCCAGCATCTTGATGGTGGGGTTGCGGTTCACGAAGTCGGCAACTACGCCGGAGAAGACCAGCATCACCCCCATCGACAGGATAACGGCCAAAATCATGATCAGAACATTATCTACCAGGCCTACAGCAGTCAGAATGGAGTCGAAGCTGAAGACAATATCGATGACGATAATCTGCATGATGATGGAGCCCATTGTAGCCGTACCACCTTCTGCGCCTGTCTCATCTTCCTCACCCTGCAGCTTGGTATGAATCTCGGTGGTGCTCTTACCAATCAGGAACAACCCACCAGCCAGCAGAATTAGGTCGCGCCCGGCCACGCCGAACGGCTCCTCCAGCCAAGGCAGATTCAGGTGGAAGAGCGGCGTTTTAAGGCCCACAATCCAGGTTATACTCAGCAGTAGCCCAATGCGGCATAGCAACGCCAGCATCAACCCAATGGTGCGGCCCCGCTTCTGCTGGTCGCGGGGCAACCGGTTCACCACAATGGAGATGAAGATGATATTGTCGATACCCAGCACAATTTCCATGAACGTCAGCGTAAGCAAGCTGACCCAGGTCTGGGGATTGGAGAAAACTGAAAAGTCGAATTCCATGAACGGCGTGGTGAAGTAGGCTAGTTATGAAGCAGTAAGGGGCATGAGGGAAACCGAGGATAAGTAAGGAAGAGAATAAGACGAAGAAGGATGAATCTACTTCTGTTCAGCCTCCTTTTTATTTATCTCCTCCCATCACTTCCTGCTACGACTTCATGTTCACGAACTGCAGGGGCTGCCCAATATCAGTACGGCGCAGCAGGGCAATAACGGCCTGCAGGTCATCAATTTTCTTGGCCGATACCCGCACTTGGTCGTCCTGCATCTGGGCTTCCACTTTCAGCTTGGCGTCTTTGATGGCTTTCACGATTTTACGGCCGGCCTCTTTATCTACACCAGCCCGCACCTTAATGGTCTTTTTTACGAGGTTGCCACTGGGCTGCTCGTCCGCTGAGAAGTCGAGGGCTGTGCCATCAATGCCCTGCTTCACCACCCGGCCCAGCAGAATATCCTCCAGGGCTTTCACGCGCATGGAGTTTTCGGAGCTGAGCAGAATAGTATTGGCTTTTTTATCCAGATCGATGCCCCCCTTGGTGTCGCGGAGGTCGTAGCGGGTCTGGAGTTCTTTTTTGGCAGTGTTTACCGCGTTTTCGAGGGTTTGCGGATCTACTTTGCTGACGATATCGAAGGAGGCCATAAGAAGAGAAAGAAACGTTCGGAGGTGCATACGCCAAACCGCTAGGCCAGTTTGGGCGGGAGGCCAAAGGTAGAAAGTTAGCAGGATTGGTATAGCAGAGCTTATTGCCTAGGCCTGCTTTACGCGTTTACCCCAGTTGCTACAGCACAGAATAGTGGCCTAAACCTAAGGATAAAGGCTTCGCGGCCTATCTTGCTGCCTGCCTTCTCACTTGCCGCATCACTGCTCCATGGCTAGCATCAACACTCCCCAAACTCCCGCCGACTGGGATGCCTACTACCGCCTTCGCTATACGGTGCTCCGGCAGCCCTGGGACCAGCCCGAAGGCTCTGAGCGAGCTGACGATGACGCAGCCCCCACCACAACTCACGCCCTACTCCTGGCCCCCGACGGGCAGGCGCTGGGCGTGGGGCGGCTACACCCCAGCGGTGCCCGGCAGGGGCAAGTACGATTCATGGCCGTGCACCCGCAGGCACAGGGGCAGGGGGTGGGCCGGCAAGTGCTG
Organism: Hymenobacter wooponensis; assembly: GCF_004745865.1. Taxonomy (GTDB): domain Bacteria; phylum Bacteroidota; class Bacteroidia; order Cytophagales; family Hymenobacteraceae; genus Hymenobacter; species Hymenobacter wooponensis. The sequence goes on from NZ_SRKZ01000002.1 coordinate 469,239, forward strand.
GAATACCTAGAAGCTGCCGCCCGCCAGCAAGGGCTCAGGGAGGTAGTGCTGCATGCCCGGGAGCAAGCCGTACCGTTTTACGAGCGCCTGGGTTATGCCGTGGTGGCACCCTCGCACACGCTATTTGGTACGGTGCCTCATTTCCTGATGCGCAAAGACCTTTAGTGGCCTAGAACTTTTCCCGGCCGCGAAGCAAGTCGAAGTAGAGGCGGAAGTCGCCCATCAGGGAGAGCCAGGGGTGCTGGAAGGTAGCTGGGCGGTTGTGCTCTACGAAGAAGTGGCCTACCCAGGCAAAGCCATAGGCGGCTACTATTCCGGCTAGCACCAACCAGGGCTGCTGCCGGAAAATGGCGAGTGCAACAAATACCAGAAACAAGGTGGTGCCGATGAAGTGCAGCACCCGAGTGCCCCGCTGCTGGTGGTCGCGCAGGTAGCGGGGATAGAACTCAGCGAAGGTGAGGGAAGCAGAGGAGGAGGCCATAGCAGTACGGTGGGTTTCTTTAAAGTACGCTAACTTTTCAGCGTTATCATCCTGCCCTTTCTACATTTCTCATGGAGCAATTTCCTGATGTGGCTACCCTTATAGCCGTGTACAACCGCATTAATACTTACGGCCGCACCAACGGCATGGAGCTGCTAATGAAAACTCCGGGAGAAGTGCAGTACACCATGACGGTGCGCCCGGAGCACCTCTCCTCCCCTGGCACCTGCCACGGCGGCGTACTCTCGGGGCTCATGGACTCAGCCCTGGGCGCGGCAGCCCTATCACTGGCTTTCACGGCCGGCGAGTTAGTCTCCACGGTGGAGTTTAAGATTAACTACCTCTACCCCGTGCACCTGCACGACCACTTGGTTGCCCATGGCCTGGTAGAGCATAGCGGCAAAACCCTCATGGTCAGCAGCGCTACCATTACCTGTCCCGCCCGCGACAACCTAGTTGTAGCCCGGGGCCTTGGCACCTTCAACCGCTACCCCGCCACCAAGCGCGAGTTTCACGATCTGCTTTTCCCGCAGGCGGAGGAGAGTAAGTAGAGTAAAGCGGGTAACTGAGTAGCACAAAAACGCCGGGCAGCCCGTGTTGCAAGCGGGTGCCCGGCGTTTATGCAGGATGCCGAACCTGAGGTATTAGAGCGAATTAGAGACGGTCAGGAGAGTCGATCGACTCGTGTTCGGCTTCGTCGCCGTACTCGTCGCCTTCTTCCATTTCCGGGGCTGGTACTTTACGCACCTGGCGGGCGCAGTCTTCATCGCGGTGGTTACGACCTACGGTGAATTCTACCCAGTCGCCTTCACGCAAATCGTTGAAGTCACCCTCAGCCATATCAGCGTAGCTGAAGAACAGGTTGTTTGGGGGCATAACCACAAAGCCGAACCCGTTTTTCAGGTTCTTGATGGTGCTGATGCCAACCGTACCAACGGGACCCGCGGCGGTAGGGCCAGTAGGACGCACGGGCTTCACAGCGGGGAAAGCCACCGGCTCGGGCGTATTCACAAACAGCGTTTCGATCAGCTCGTCGCCGGAGCTCAGGCCCTGGTCGATGATATCGTGCATTTGGGTGGGGTACGTTACGTGCTCCAGCAGTTGCTGCGAAGCGCGCGTTACGCGGTTCTCGCCTTTGAAGTCAACGTACTTGAAGTCCCAGTTCAGCAGCATCACGCGGGTACCCACGGTGTTGAGCTTCTTAATCAGGGGCACGTAGTCAGAGTCGCCGGCGATGAGCACAATCACGTCGAAGCTCTTGTGCATAGCCAACTCCAGGGCTTCCAGGGCCAGCCATACATCAATGCCTTTTTCCTGTAAACGGCCGTCGCGCGTTTTCAGGGGCATGTAGTGGGTGGTTACACCCAGGTTCATCAGAATATCGTCGAGCAGCCGGTCGTGGAACAGGCGGTCTTTGTCGCGGGCTTCGGTAGCAGATAGGCGGCCGCGGAAGAAGTGCGAATCGGTAATTTGTGCCAGGCGCACATCTACGTCTTCTTCTTCAGCTACTTGGTGCCGGATAAACTCGTGGAGGCCTTCCAGGCTAATACGGGCCTTACGGTCATGCTGGAAGTAGTAGTAATCACTGATCTTAAGGAAATAATTGCCGTCATAGAAGACGCCGATCCTAATCAGGGGGCTATTCATCTGGTTCATACGAGAAACGGTTTGTGCGCAAAAAGGTGTGGGGTAAATAAGGGCAGGGAAGCGGTTCGGCGGGTCCTGCACCGGGCAGAGACCCGGTCAAAGATACATGTAGAGGTTTTCACAATTGACCACTTACTCACGTAATTCGTGTATATACTTCTATGCATGACTACCATATACAGAAGTGGTAGGAGTACGCCACCGAAAGGTAGAGTGCCCTACTATGAGAAAACTATGAAGACAATGGAGTGGCGTGCTGCGCATAATTATATAAGGTTATAGCTATGTATATAAGAACTAGATCTTGCTAGGTTGAGCAAGATACAATATTAAACAACATATATTTTCCAACCTATAAACGGAGTACAAACTCACTAAGTTTTGTCCAGTAAGCTGAACAAGTGACTTAGTTTGTGCACCACTTGGTGGCTCTATGGAGGGTTCTTCGTTACTTGTAATTCTGAACTGGCCCTATATAGCAGGCATCACGCACTAAGATTCAACAAAGATACCAACAACCAAGGGTTGAATAGATAATAACCTCTGAATATGACATATTCCTATACAAAATCGCCTTATTCCTAGACCAACTTCTATTTCTACTCCCTACAAAGTAAAGCAGGCTTTTCGAGCAGTTAGTTCCCGCCAGTTACCAAAATTCAGACGGAGAGCGTTCCGATAATTAAAACTAGCACTAGCCCACCATAGCCCAGGCAGATGGCGACTTCCAGCATGTTACCACTTTTGGAACCCGTTCTGATCAGGGGAAGCTTCAGGGTGAAATCGGTGAGGGGCATGAGCCACTTTACGCCGGCTTTGGTGAGCGTATCGGCCAGCAGGTGAGATACGTAGCCGCCACCGGCAAACAGCGCTACCCCGTGCCAGCCCAGGCTGCGGTCGGCGAGGTGGCCGATGTAGGTCCAGAGGGCGGTGGCCCAGATGGTGTGCGTCCAGGAGCGGTGCGAGGTGAAGGGCGCCACCGACACAAACAGGCCTAGCATACTCAGCCACACAAACTCCGTGTACAAACCGGCTACCACGGTGCACAAGCCCGTGAAAAGCAAAGCCAGCTTGCGGGTGGAATCGCCCTGCATGGCCGCACCAATGAGGCCAAATGCCAGCGCTGCGGTAAATCCCATCCGTCGGTCGGGGCCGGGGGGTAGCTGGAAGTGGGTGTAGAGGGCCAGGCCAGCCGCTACTACTACAAAGGCCCAGCGCACGTACTGCTGAGCGAAGCCCAGGCGCTTGCTAAGCCGGGAACCGGGGTGGTCGAGGTCGGGGGCCAGGGAGGAGAAGCCGGCCAGGGCAATACCAGCCGGCGAAACCGGAACGCCGGGTATGAGGTACGCTACGGCCACGCCGGTAATCAGGCCAATGGCCAAGTGAGAGGAACCGCGCACGAAGAAGGAGCTACTATGCTATAAGAGGAAACAGCGAAGATAGAGTGCAGACGGTTTTGCTTACCTACCTAATTTCACTATTTATTTTTCAGTAGTGCACAAAACGGCATTTAGCAAGCTCTCTAGGCCACTACTCACCGCTACATATATAATTTGTCTAATAAACACGCAACCGTGGCAGGGCTACCACGAGTGGCCTAGCGCCGTGGTTGAGAGAATCGTGCGGGCCTCTGTTTTGCAGCGTAGCTGGGCGAGGGTGCAACCGCCACCCGACAGGAGTGTTTTTGCGTTATCAGCATATCCACTTCTCACTATCAGCCAATTATCATGAAAAAGCAGCTTCTTTTCGTTGCCACTGCAATGCTATTAGGCGTAGCGGCCCATGCCCAAACTACGCCCGCGGCCACTAAGAAAACGCCTCCACCCGCCCGGTCAAGTAAAACTACTAAGCCGGCGAGCAAAGCTCCTACCTCTGCGGGCACCTCTACCATTAAGGACACGGCCAAGTTCAACCGCAAATTTCAGCGTTCTAGTCAGCCTTCTAACATGCCTATTCGCACACCCGTACGGGAGTAGTGTCGGCGCATGCTCCCCGGGATTTCGCTTTGGCACGTCATCCTAAGCAGCGCCAAGGCTCCTGGCACGTTGAAACGAGTGGCCTAGAGCCCCATGCTGACGTGGTAGGAGCCTTGGCGCTGCTCAGATGACGTGCTACAGGAATTAGGTAGCCTGGCAACGTCAGCAGGTGAGAGGCTTCGTGCTGCATGCCCGTTCTCGTGTATCGCTCTGGTGGAGTCGTTCTAGGCCAGTCCCCCAGCGCGAGTTAGCACTCTAGCCCTACCACACGCCGGAACTGCCTTTTAGGCCGCTTTGGTCGTCTTGGATGTTTTGGACCTGGCTTTCCAGCAGGGCCAGGCCACGGCGAAAGGCTTCGGCGGCTTCGGCTTTTTCCTGCTCGGGCAGGGGGCCTTGCTCTTGTACCTGCTGGCGCACTTGCCGCAACTGATTCAGAATAGCATCCCACTCTTCTGCTCCTTGCTCGTTCTGCTTGTTACTCATAGCCTTATGCCCGCTGGGGCTACTTCGCTGCCGTGAAGTGGGAAGATACGAGTGCGGTGCTGAAAAGTGTCGGAAACTTTCGTGGGCTGGCGGCGGTATTGAATAGCGCGTCTTTGCAAGCGCCCATATTACCGCGTGCCCGACCGGATTTCCATCCGGCCGGGCTTCTACCTTTGCTCCTCCCCTAGCCTACCCCTACTTTGAAAGTCTCCGATTTCCTTCGTCTCTACCGTCTCGATACCGATGTCCAAATCTTGTCGGCCCGCTTGCACGGGGCGGCGAAGCCCGCTACTGCCGACTCCGACAAGGGCGCCGCGGAGCTGCGTCTGCGCCTGCGGGGCCTGATAGGCAGCCAGGATGCCGTAGTGGCAGCGGCGGTAGCGCACGGGGCGCTGTCGCATCTGTTTATTCTGCACGACAAGGAGGAGGCCGGCTACTTCATGGCCGACCTGCAGAACCTGCTCCCCGACGGGCCAGAAGTGCTGCTGTTCCCGAGCTCCTACAAGCACCCCTATAAGTTCGATGAGACGGAAAATGCCAACGTGCTCATGCGGGCCGAGGTACTCAACCGCCTCAACTCCGCCCGCCGCGACTCGGCTGCGGCCGCCGAGGCGCCGGCTTCGCCGCTGGCGGTGCTGGGTTCGGGCGAGGTGACAGAAACGCCCGAGGCCACCCCGCGGCAGGTGCCGGGCATGACGGGCGCGCTCATTGTAACCTACCCGGAGGCGCTGTTTGAGAAGGTAATCAACAAGAAAAGCCTAGTGGCCAACACCTTCCTGGTGAAGGTGGGCGACAAGCTCGACGTGAACTTCATCAGCGACATGCTGGCGGAGTATGACTTTGAGCGGACCGACTTTGTGTATGAGCCCGGGCAGTTTGCGGTGCGCGGGGGCATTGTGGACATCTTCAGCTACGCCAACGAGCTGCCTTACCGCATTGAGCTTTTCGGGGATGAGGTGGAAACCATCCGGACGTTTGACCCCGAGAGCCAGCTGTCGGTGGAGAAGCGCCAGCAGGTGAGCATCATCCCGAACGTGCAAACCAAGCTGCTGCAGGAAACCCGCGAGGCCTTCCTGGACTTCATTCCGAAGAATACCTGCATCTGGGCCAAGGACCTGCGCCAGACCCTGGATGTGGTGGACGAGTCCTTCGACCGGGCCGAGGCCAACTTTAAGGAGCTGTTGGAAGTAGCGGGCGGCACGCAGATAGTGAGCAAGCCCACCGACTTGTTTGAGTCGGGCAAGAGCTTCAAGAAGCTGCTCGACAACTTCGCGGTGGTGGAGTTTGGCAAGCGGTTTTACTATAAGACCGGCGAGGAGTTCCAGTTTACCAGCAAGCCCCAGCCCAGCTTCAACAAGGACTTCAACCGCATTGTCAAGAACCTGCACGATAATCAGCAGAAGGGCTACACCAACATTATTGCCGCCGAGCAGGTGCGCCAAGCCGACCGCCTCCGCACCATCTTCGATGAGCTCGACAACAACGTGCAGTTTCAGCACATGCTGCTAGGCCTGCGCGAGGGCTTCATTGACGAAAACCTGAAGCTGATTGTGTACACCGACCACCAGCTGTTTGAGCGCTTCTACCGGGCCCAGGAAACCCGGAAGTTCTCCAAGAAAAAGGCCCTGACCCTGAAGGAGCTGCGCACCCTGGTGCCCGGCGACTACGTGGTGCACCAAGACTATGGCATTGCGCGCTTCGCGGGCCTCACGCAGGTAGAAATCAACGACCGGCTGCAGGAGGCCATCCGGCTGGTGTACCGCGACGACGACGTGCTGACGGTCAGCATTCATGCTCTGCACAAGATTGCCAAGTACTCGGGAGCCGAGGGCACGCCGCCCACCATGAGCAAGCTGGGCTCGCCGGAGTGGGAGAACAAGAAGAAGTCGGTAAAGAAGAAGGTGAAGGACATTGCGGCCGAGCTGATTCGGCTGTATGCCAAGCGCAAAACCGCGCCCGGCCACGCCTTTGCCCACGACTCTTTTATGCAGGCTGAGCTGGAATCGTCGTTCATCTACGAGGACACGCCCGACCAGGCCAAGGCCACCGAGGACGTGAAGCGCGACATGGAGGTGCCCCACCCCATGGACCGCCTCGTGTGCGGTGATGTAGGCTTCGGCAAGACGGAAGTAGCTATTCGGGCGGCGTTTAAGGCCGTGGCCGATGGCAAGCAGGTGGCCGTGCTGGTGCCTACCACCATTCTGGCCATGCAGCACTACAAAACGTTCCGGGAGCGGCTCTCTAACCTGCCCGTGACGGTGGAGTACGTGAACCGCTTCAAAACCACCAAGCAGATCAAGGAAACCCTGGGCCGCGTGGCGGAGGGCAAAACCGATATTCTCATTGGCACGCACCGCCTCACCAACAAGGACGTGCAGTTCAAGGACCTAGGCCTGCTGGTGATTGACGAGGAGCAGAAGTTCGGGGTAAAAACCAAGGACAAGCTCAAGGAAATCAAGGTGAACGTGGACACGCTCACCCTCTCGGCTACGCCCATTCCGCGCACCCTGCACTTCTCGCTCATGGGCGCCCGCGACCTGAGCGTAATTGCCACGCCCCCACCCAACCGCCAGCCGGTGCAAACCGAGCTGCACGTGTTTGACGAGATGCTGGTGCGCGACACCGTTGCGCGCGAGCTGAAGCGGGGCGGGCAGGTGTTTTATGTGCACAACCGCGTGAAGGACATTGAGGAGCAGGCCAACATGATTCTGCGCCTGGTGCCCGATGCCCGCGTGACCTACGTGCACGGCCAGATGGACGGCGACCTGCTGGAAAAGCGCATGATGAAGTTTGTGGATGGCGACTACGACGTGCTGGTGGCCACTACCCTCATTGAGAGTGGCCTGGACATCCCGAATGCCAACACCATCATCATCAACCGGGCCCACATGCACGGCCTCTCTGACCTGCACCAGATGCGCGGGCGCGTAGGCCGCTCTAACAAAAAGGCCTACTGCTACCTGCTCACGCCCCCGGTGGCGGGCCTACCCAGTGATGCCCGCAAGCGCCTAAGTACCCTGGAGGAATTCTCGGACCTGGGCGCGGGCTTCAACGTGGCCATGCGCGACCTCGACATTCGGGGGGCGGGCAACCTGCTGGGCGGCGAGCAGTCGGGCTTTATCAACGACCTGGGCTTCGAGACCTACCATCAGATTCTGGACGAGGCGGTGACGGAGCTCAAGGAAACCGAGTTCCGCGACCTATTCCTCGGCGACCCTACCCAGCGCCTGCAGGAAGCCGCTGGCACGGGTGCCCCCAAGGAGTGCAACATTGAGACCGACTTGCAGGTGCTGATACCCGACCGCTACGTGACAAGCGTATCGGAGCGGCTGCAGCTGTATAGCAAGCTGGATAGGGCCAAGAACGCCGAGGAGCTGCGCAAGGTGCTCAACAGCATGACGGACCGCTTCGGGCCGCTGCCTGCCGAGGTGGAGCAGCTAGCCGACATTGTGCGCCTGCGCTGGCAGGCCTGCCACGCCGGCTTCGAGAAGCTGACGCTGAAGAAGAACCTGCTGAAAGGCTTCATCCCGGCCACCAACAACGAGCGGTACTTCCAGAGCAACACCTTCGGCAACATCCTCAGCTACGTGCAAACCCACCCTCGCTCAGCCTCCATGAAGGAGCGCAAGGAGCAGCTCATCATCAGCATCGAGGACGTGAAAAACGTGCAAGCCGCCCAACGGATTCTGAGTGAGTTGGGGAGTGAGGAGAAGGTAGGGGTGTAGAATAAGAATACTATAGTAAACTCGTACTAAAAGCCTACTTGTGAAAAAGTAGGCTTTTTTGTCTTTTCTGCGACTGATTCACCATAAGCTTATAGTATACTTGCATTCTTACTGGACTATTAATTTTTAGCACTTTATGTACATAGAATCACTTTACATCAAAAATTTTAGAAGCATAGATTACTTGCATTTAAAATTGACCAAAGGAAAGAATGTAGTTGTCGGAAAAAATAACGCAGGAAAAAGCAATATAGTAAAAGCATTAGACATCAGCTTTGGAAGTAAGAATCCTTTATACACTGATGTATCCTACACAGATTTTCACGAACATGAGCACGGCCCTTGTGAGGATTTTTGGATACTGAGCCAGTTACGCGAAACAGACATTAATGAGGAAGAGCTTGCCAAAATAAAGGGAGTATATAGAGGAAAGTTGAAGGCTACACCTTTCAGGATAAATGAAGGGCAAATTGACATAGTACAAGAGCATACTGTATTTGATCCAGATGCATATTATAATAACGACTATGCAAACAAAACATATTTTAAACCCAAAAGCAATCTACCAATTCTTATAGAATCAATTAAGAAGGCAAATAGCATAATGGTGTTATTCTACGCCAGATCTTGCAATGATTTGGATACATCTTATGAAAAAGAATACAGATTTTTCTATCAAGAAGCAGTAACAGAAGAGTCTGGCATACAGCAGAAAGATGCGCCTTGGTATGTAATATGGGCTATTTCACCAATATTCAGGGATGCACTTATAACAAGCGCTATTTTGCCTGCGTTTAGAGAACCAGCTAACCAACTCAAGCCAAGCAACTGGTCGTGGTATGGAAAACTATTAAAGAAAGTTTGGAACGAAAAAAAAGTTGACAAGCTAAATTCCGAAGATAACATAGAAAGTGTTTTAAAAGCAGCACTGAGCGTAGTAGAAAAAATAGGAAACAACGTATACAACGCCTTAGCAAGGGATATTAGCAAGAAAATAAATATAGCTTTTAGTGACCCCTCCATAAACTTTCAATATTTTCATGACCCAAAAGAAATTTACAAACAAGTACAAGTATTTGTTAATGATGGATTTAATTCAAATTTACAAAACAAAGGCTCAGGAATACAAAGTGCTGTAATAATTGGGTTATTTTCATATTACTGCACCTTATTCCATCAAAATACAACCATATTAGCAATTGAAGAGCCTGAGTTATATTTACACCCTCAGGCTAGGCGCGTAATATCAAATAGACTGAGTGAATTTGTAAATACAAACCCCGATAAACAGAACCAAGTAATTGTCATTACACATTCAACAGAATTTATCAAAGCAGGCGAATTAAACAACATTTCAGTTATAAAGAAAATAAATGGAAAAACTAAATCCAATTTCTTTAATATACAAAAAGAAAATAAAACTCAAATACAAACTCTATTAAGAAGCGAGAACAGCGAAATGTTTTTCGCAGATACAGTCATAATATGTGAAGGAGGCGAGAAATTTATTTTACCAACTATGGTAGATAAATTTGTAAAGAGCAGAGAATTGTTAGACGAATACAACATTACAATTGTCAGAGCCAACGGCAAAAACGACATATTTAGAATAGCAGATGCATTAAGAGAATGTGGAATACCGTACTATGCTTTAGCAGATCTAGATTTCCTTTTTGAAGGCCTAGATCACACACTACACCCAGATATCGGAAGTATAAGAAGCGATAAAACATCTATAATAGATGAATTAGAAAGCAAATACTTGCAAAAGAGATTACTAAATCCGGATAAGAGTATAGATGCTAAGTCATTTTGCCAGAAAATGGATGAAGTAGAATCAGACAACTCTAAACTATCTGAGTTATTAAACTTATGGGCATACCTAAGACCAAAAGTCAAGAAGAAAATAACCTTTAAAGATTTAGAGAATGAAAACAATTCTAACTTCCGGCAAAAGGTATACAAAGCAATAGATGATATATTCAATCAACATAATTTATATATTTTAAAAAGAGGAGAATTAGAAGACTATTTAACTCCTGAAGGACGTAAAGTTGACGGAACAAAAGAAACAAGATTACTAAACATAAAGCAACTTGTAGAAGAGGGGCATAGCATAGAAGAATACTTTTTAATGGATGAATTCAACTATTTTTTTTCAGTGTCGCTGAAAAGCTTCTTAGAAAGTGTTACTCCTTTGGTAGAGCCAGTTGAAGCCTTGATTGCACAAGCGCTTTTAGTTCCCGAATCTACTCCTCCTATGCCAAGGCCCCCATTATCAGAGCCATCAACACCCTCAACATAATTGCCCACTAGTGCTCTTACCTCTTTAGCAATATACTTCCATCATATTAAGTCTAACACTTGTAGAAGCAGCATAGCTTGTTCACAGTTTGGCATATGTGGTCAGACGCATGAATACATTGCCCGACCTACTAGTCGTTGTTTCCTAAAACCCACCACTGCGGCCACAGACGGTCCGATGGATCTGGCGTTATTACCTCGTCTGGGCTGCGGAGGTGGCCTAGAGGTAGGCGGCTACCACTCGGCTTTAAGCACCGACATGATAAGTTTATCATGGAATTGACCATGGCGCAGGCACGCTTCGCGCAGGCGACCTTCCAGCTTGAAGTCGGCCTTGGTGTGGGCTTTTACTCCGCCTATGTTGGGCTCCGAGACGGTGAGCATAATGCAGTGCAGGAAGTGGGGAGCTGCAACAGCGCGACGATGCTTGGCTGATGGCCGTAGATGCACAGTGGTTCTGGGCGTTGCGTATCTCCTGCCGGGTTTTGGCTTTGCCGTAAATCGAGAGGTGTTTATCGGACGATGTCGAAGACTACACGGCCTTCTCGGCCATGTCCAGGGCGGAACCCTTAGAGCGTGTTTGGGAAATGAAGAGGGCATAAAAGAAGCGAGTCAGTGAGTTGCGGCGGGAGTTGCTAGGCTTCCGTTCGCATAATGGTTGACGGCTATCAACCCTTTACTGACGCGCAGTGGCAAGTTATGGCGATAGAAGAATACACCTGGCCACGTTCAACTGGGTCGCCTTGCTTCTATAGCCGCCGGCAGTTGTGCTGAACGCCAAGCGCAACCATATCCTTTGGCTGACGGCTGCCGTTAATCCTCCACCCATCTTCCTCTTTATCTACTCGTTAATCGCCCTTATGAGCAAGCCCATTTCCCGCCGTATGCATGGCGCCCTCGACTATTCCGCCGCCCCCCTCGTCGCCGCCGCCCCAGCGCTCATCGGCTTTAGCGAAGACAAGACCCCGGCTACCTTAGGCTACGTGCTGGGCAGCGGCATCTTGGCCCTCACCGCCTTCACGCGCGCCGAGTGGGGCCTGGTAAAATCGGTTCCCTACAAAACCCACCTGGCCATCGATGTGGTGACGGCCCTCACCAGTTTAGGTGCGCCGTGGCTCCTAGGTTTTTCCAACAACAAAAAAGCACGCAACACCTTCTTGGCCATCGGCGCCACGCTGCTGACCACCGGCTTGCTCTCCGAGCGAGAGGAGATGCCGAAATACCGCTAATCGTCCGTTACTTGTTTTGGAAGAAGCCTTTCTGCGCAAACAGAAAGGCTTTTTTACGCGAAGAGGCCGTTTGGTTTTGGTAAAAGGCTCCTGACACGCTATGCTTCCGTAAGTTCAGCATGACCAATTTCAATAGCCCAAACACGCTCTTAATGGTGCGGAATACCCATTTCAGGCCGTTGGCCTTGGCTGGCACTTCCTAGAAGATGGGACTGGGGCCGGATTTGCCGGCGGCGCGGCTACGGTCCAGCTGCACGGTGCCTTCAGAGCTGGCAGCAGGTTTCGCTGGAGGGTTTGCGGTAGCCGGGTTCCTAGGGTACCGAGATAATGAATAGTTGACCTGCTCCAGCATTCGACTACGGGCGAGGCAATCTGATCAGCGAAACGCAAGCTACTGGCGGCTACCACTCGGCTTTCAGCACCGACATGATGAGCTTATCATGGAACTGCCCATGGCGCAGGCAGGCTTCGCGCAGGCGGCCCTCCACTTTAAACCCGGCCTTCTGGTAGGCCCGCACCCCGCCCACATTTGGCTCCGAGACGGTGAGCATGATGCGGTTGAGGTGGAGCTCGGTAAAGCCCAGAGCCAGCACTTGCTTTGTGACTTCGGTGCCCACGCCCCGGCCCCAGTGGGCTTTCTCCCCTATGAAGATGAAATACTCGCCCGATTGGTTGAGCCGGGAAATGCCGGAGATTCCCGCGTAGCCGAGTAGCTCCTGGGTATCGGTGGTGAAGATGCCCCGGTTGAGGCTGCTCTCGTCGCGGAGGGTGCGGGCAAACCAGGCGTCAATCTGGGCCTCCGTGGTCATGGTCTGGAACGCCGACAGGGAATACTCGATGACTTCGGGGTCTTTGATCCACTTATAGAAGTGGCCTACGTGTTCGGGTTGCAGGGGGGCTAGCGTTATCATACAAGGCCGTTTTGAGCGAAGGTAACGGCCCCTGGTTCAGCGCTAGTGGCCTAGACTGGGCGCAGCAGCCTGGGCGTAGCCTCTTGGCGACCCTTCCCTGGAGCTTAACTAACTAAATTTCAGCTTTTTCATGTAGCCGCAATCCGCTCACCAACTCACTTCGTAGCTTTTTTTCATCACGGATTTATCTCACCTAAACTCCTTAAAATGAAAAACAGGTTCTACTTCGGCCAGCTAGTGGCTACTGCCGGGCTCTTCTGTGCGTTGGTGGGTTGCGAGAAAGCAACGGACGATGCTATGGCTCCGGCCGGCAGCGAGGGCATCAGCGACGTGAAACGGGCCGACCTGCCCTTCCGCTTCTACGCCTTGGCGGAAGGCCTGCGGCTCGATGCATTTGAGGGTTCAGATCCCGACCGGGTGGTTAACTCAGCCGCCATTACGGGGTTGCAGAGCGGAGAGAGGATTCTGGCTATTGACTTCCGCCCCGCCACGGGCCAGCTCTACGGGCTGGGGAGCAGCAGCCGCATCTACGTGATAAACCCCACGACCGGCGCGGCGCGGGCCATTGGCAGCCAGCCCTTTAGCCCCGCCCTTACCGGCTCAATAGCGGGCTTCGACTTCAACCCCACCGTAGACCGCATTCGGGTGGTGACGGATGCCGGGCAAAACCTGCGCCTGAACCCCGAAACCGGCACTGTGGCCGCCGTAGATGGCACCATTAAGGGAGCGGACGGGGCCCGGCTGTCGGGGGCGGCGTACACCAACAACGTAGCCGGCGCCACCACCACTACGCTCTACGATATTGATATTGCCTCGCAGAAGCTCTATAAGCAAATGCCCCCCAACGATGGCGTTCTGGTAGAAGTAGGCGACCTGAAGATCAAGGTAACCGGCAACGGCGGCTTCGACATTGTACCCGGCACCGACCTGGCGCTAGGCCTGTTTGAGGTCAACAAGAAGCCTACCCTCTTCCAGGTAGACCTGACCACGGGCGCGGCCCGCATTCTGGCCAAGTACGATAAGGACGAGCAGTACACCGGCCTGGCCATCCCGACCCAGCCAGTGGCCTACGCCGTGAATGCCAGCAACCAACTCCTGATCTTCAACCCCACTACCCCCGGCACCTCCATTGCCAAGCCCATTACTGGCCTAGGTAGCGGCGAAACCGTAGTTGGGCTTGATTTCCGGCCCGTAAATGGGCAGCTGTACGCCGTGACCAGCGCCAGCCGCCTGTTTACGCTAAACGCTTCTTCGGGCGCCGCCACGCTGGTAGCCACCATCAGTATGCCGCTGCAGGGCACTTCCTTTGGGGTTGACTTTAACCCGGCGGTAGACCGCATTCGGGTGGTCAGCAACACGGGCCAGAACCTGCGCATCAACCCCACCGACGGGGTAGCGCTTAAAGATGGCAACCTCAACCCCGGCATGCCCGCCGTTACCGGCGCGGCCTACTCCAACAACGTACCGGGCACCGCCACCACTACCCTTTTTGATATTGATGTAGCCAGCGACAAGCTGTTCCGGCAGATGCCGCCCAACGACGGCACGCTACTGGAAGTGGGCGCGCTAGGCGTGAATGCGGAGGCTTCCACTGGCTTTGACATCGGGGGGGCCAGCAATGCAGCCTATGCCCTGCTGGAAGTAGCGGGCCGCACCGGCCTCTACCGCATTAATACCACCACCGGCAGCGCCCAGCGCCTCGGCGACTTCACCGGCCGCGTTTCCGGGTTTACTATTGGTTTAGGCTTTTAGGCTCTAGCCTGCCGTACCGCGCAGCCGCTCCTGGTGCCCACATGGGTGCCGGGAGCGGCTTTGCTTTGGTAGTTGCGGCCAGAGGTAATGAGGCCGTGCAGTATGCTCAGCTGGAAGTGAGTGGCCTAGAAGGGATACAAGGCACTATTACTCCTGAACATGATGCTTCATTTGGCGTCCGCTTATCGGGGCACTTCTGCAAGCTGACGTGGGAACAAGGTAGAGACGCCACACTTGGCGTCTCAGCGTTGAGCGACTGGCCGAGAACCGCAGCCTAAACAACATCAGCATACGCCGAGACGCCAAGTGTGGCGTCTCTACATCGTTCGGGCGTCAACACGCTAGAGGCTTTGCATCCGGCTTAGCAAGGTGGGCTTTGAGGTTGTAGCTTCTAGGCCCGTATTGCCAGGCTATTTCAGCGCCTTGGCATCATAAACTATTTGGCCGCCCATGATGGTGAGGATGCTGGTAGTGGCGGGCAGGGCGGGCGGCGGCACCGCGAAAATATCCTGGGAGAGCACCGCTACATCGGCTAACTGACCTACGGCGAGGCGCCCTTTATCTCGCTCCGCGAATTCGGCGAAGGCCGAGCCGTACGTGTAGGCCTGCACTGCCTGCGGGCGGGTGAGGGCCTCGGCGGGGTTGCTGGGGGCCAGGCTGGCCAGCATAATGTTGAGAAAGGGATTAAGCGGCCCATCGGAGCCGAGGGCCAGCGGTACGCCGGCCGTTAGAAAGGAGCGCATCGGCTGCATACCTGTGCCCCAGCGCTGATGAAACAGGGCTGGCTCGCTGAAATGAATGGGGTTTTGCACCACTACCACGCCCAGCTTCTTGGCCCGAGGCAGCAGGTCGGCCACTACACCGTCGCCGTGCTCAATGCGCACGCGCCGGGCGGGCCAACTGGCGGCGGGGCCGTTACGCTCCAGGGCCTGCAGCACTACGGCGGCGCTTTGGTCGCCAGCGCAGTGCACCAGCAGCTGCTGGTGCAGGTCAAGCGACTCCTGCACCATGCGCGCCACCTCGGCCTCGGAGAAGTTTAGCTTGCCAGTCCAGCCGGGGCGGTCTTGGTAGGGCTGGCGCAGGGCGGCACCCCGCTCGTAGGGCGTGCCATCGAGCACCCACTTGATGCCGCTGGCCTTCACCTTGGCATTAGGCGCGGCCGGGGGCGGGAGCTGGCGCGCTTCGGACAGGTCGCGCTGCTGGGGCGTGGTGGGCGAGAACGGGATGGCGCGCACCCGGATGGGAAGATTGGCCTGGCCTAGCACGCGCACGAAGCGCGCAAACGGCATGAAGGAAAACAGCTGCACCGAGGTAATCCCCATCCGAACTGCCTCGGCCGCCATCTGTCGCAGCCCTCTAATTACGGTAGAGTCGGGCACCTGGGCCGCTAGCGTGCGGCTGGGTTGCCACTGGGCATACTCCCAGAAGCGCCCATTGAGCTGCCCGGAGCTGGTGTGCTCAAAGTGGCCGCCCAGGGGGTCGGGCTGCTGCTCCTGAATAGTGAGCTTGGCTAGGCCTAGGGAGTTGGCAATGTAGCCATGCCCGTAGTAGGCGCGCAGCAGCACGGGGTGGCGAGGCGCCAGCTGGTCAAGGGCGGCGCGGGTTACCTGCTCATTGAGCACTACCGTGGCGCCCACCGAACCGAACACCCAGGTACCGGCAGGGGCTTGTTGCACGGCGCTACTAAGGGCCTGGGTGGTTTCCTCCCAGGTGGGCTCCATGGTTTTAAACGTGAGGTGCACGCCGGCGGGCTCAGGGCTGAAGTGGTTGTGGGCATCATTAAAGCCCGGCGTAACAGTGCGGCCCTGCACATCAATCCGGCGCGTGTTGGGGCCAACCAGCTTACTGACTTCCGCCGTGGTGCCCACCGCCACAATCCGCTCCCCCCGAATGGCCAACGCCTGGGCCGTAGGTCGGGTGGCATCAGAGGTAAACAGCTGACCGTTCAGCAATACGATGTCGGCGGGCTGCTGCCCCACGGCCGCCGGGCCTAGTAGCCACCACCCTACAATCAGCAGAATCCTTTTCATGCGCGCCCAGCTATCTGCCCCACCAAATATGGAACAGTTTGAATATAGCTAAAAGCCAGGAAACTACCAGAGGCCTACACGCATCCTCTTCACCTACAAGAGGCAAACCAGCAACCTCTTAGCTCTTATGAGCTGCTAGACGTATGGGGGTTATTGGGCTTCCCGCATGAGCACGGCCACTGGGGCGGTACCAGAGAGCAGGGTGAGCTGATTGTCGGTGCTGAGCTGGTAGGTAAGGCCTGGCGTGTTAAGAACCGTCATCACCTGCTGCTCTACATTTGGGCCCACGCAGGCCATACGCGTTGAGCCCACCTGGTTAAAGGTGAGCGTGTTGCCGGTGGCGGTATAGCTGCCCATGAGGCGGTTGCAGCTGGTAGAGCCCGAGAGCCGGCCGGTAGCCGAATCAAAAATCAGGTGGGCCGCCCGGTCTGGCTCGCCCGCGGGCACGGCAGTACCGTTGAGCGTGGTTATCAGCCAGCGGCCGTTGAGCTGGGCGGGGTCGGGGGCTACAGCAGACATAGCAACATCGGATGGGGTGGTGCCGGTGGCTTCAGTGGCTTTCTGGCTGCAGCTACCTAAGGCCAGCCCCAGGCTCAGCAACACCGACGGAAATACAAACAAACGATTCATGCGCGGAAGGAAATGGAAAGAGAATACACCCCACCAGGAAGAGCCTACTCAGCGGCACCCAGCCCCCAACATGAGAGGAGCTGAGCACAAGCGGGCTAGGCCCATTCTGCTGCCGGGGTAGCACAACAGTTACTGGGGGTATACTAATTATGTGCCAGCATGTTCTGAGCTTGCCTACGTCCTCGTTCCTAACGCTTCTGACGAATGCAGTTACAGGCTGCTCTTTAGGCCCCACAATGGTAGCGTTCAGCTCGTTTTTGCGTTACTTTCTTTTCTATTGCTCTTCTATTCGCATACAATAGCTTTATTCTATGACCCGATTTCTGCTGGCGGCTTTGCTCCTGCTTACCCACACAGTGCTTGCCCAACACAAGATTAGTGGCCTACTAGATGCGGAGTACGAGGCAGGCCACTTCAACGGAGCCGCACTGGTGGTGAACAACGGGAAAGTAGTGGTCAGGGCCAGCAAAGGCTACGCAAACCTGCAGTTTGGAGTGCCCATCACGCAGAGCACCCGCTTCCCAATTGCTTCCATGACCAAGACTTTCACGGCTATTCTGGTCTTGCAGCTGGTGGAGCAGTCCCGGCTTCGGCTGGATGATAAAGCAGCGCAGTACGTTCCGGAGCTGCCGCCCGCGTGCCAGAGTATTACTATTCTGGAGCTGCTGACGCACTATTCTGGGTTGCAGAACGAGCCCATACTGGCCTACAAAGCGCGCTACTCTCCCACTGAGTACGTGCAGAAGTTTGTGGCGCGGCCCCAGCCCCCAAAAGCCCCGGCCTTTAACTATACTAACGTCGATTATGTGCTGCTCACGCGGGTGCTGGAGGTAGTCACGCAAAAGCCATTCGCGGTACTGCTGCAGGAGCGCATTTTTTCCCCGCTAGCCATGCACGACTCTGGCCTCATCCGCGAAGCCGTGGTGACGCCTAACTTGGCCTACGGCTACCACAACTACAAATTTGGGGCAGGCAGCAAAACCGACACCATCTTCAATGACGCCCCCATTTACCTCTCCAATTATGCAGGTGCCGGGGCCATTTACTCTACTCCCGAGGATGTGTATAAGCTGGTGCAGGGCCTAAAAGCGCACAAGCTGCTCTCGGCCAGTACCACCACTTACCTCACCAAACCGCAAAAGCCCACCTACATCGACGGCATTCGCGGCTACCCCACTTTAGGCTTCTACTTTAACGATAAAACTTTCCTACGCCCTTGCTAGAGCGCCGCGGCAGCATCAACGGGTTTAACTCGGTGCTGCTCACAGACCCAGAGTTTCGGAAGGTCGTCATCCTGCTCACCAACACCGATACGGGCGACCTGGAGCTCATCGGCGACAAGCTCTACCGCGAACTGCAGTAGGCCAGTTGCGCCCCAACTACGCCCAGAACCAGAGCCCTTGAGAGTGGCCTATTGGCCTAGCAAGATCAGCCCATCCTATCGAGCTAATGAAGACATCTTGAGGGCAGAGGCTGACCCTACCTATGTTACTTGTATAAATCAAAAAGTCCCGCCAAATCTGGCGGGGCTTTTTGTTGGCAGAGTAGCCTAGGCCACTGAAGCGCAGTTACTAGAAACCGCTCACGTTCAAACGGCCACCCGTTACGCACTTACCCGACAGCGAAGCGGTAGGCGTAGCGCTGCTCAGAATGGCGTTTTTGATGATGGCGGCCGTGGAGCCGGGGTGCAGTGAGGCATACAGAGCTACAGCGCCCGTTACGTGCGGCGTAGCCATGGAGGTGCCGTTGTACGACTCGTAGATGTTGTACGCGGTGCTCGACCAGATGCCCGAACCGGGGGCGCCAATATCAACGGTGGTAGCGCCGTAGTTAGAGAAGCTCGACTTAGCGCCGGTGGAGGTAATGGCTGCCACGGCAATAACGTTGGGCAGGTCCAGGTTAGATGGGTAGCTGGCTACGGCATCATTATTATCACCTACACCGTCGCTGCCGCCGTTGCCGGCCGCGGCCACGAACAGGATGTTCTGGGTGTTAGCACGATTTACGGCATCATAGAGTGCTTGCGAGAAGCCGCCGCCACCCCACGAGTTGTTGCTAGCCACGATGTTCAGGCCGTGCCGGGTTTTCAGGTCGTTGAGGTAGTCAACGGCTTTCACGGCGTTGGCTGTGGTGCCGCCCCGCTTGCCCAAGAACTTGGTAGAGATGATGGTGATGTTCCAGTTCATACCGGCCACACCTTGGTTGTTGTTGGCTTTGGCGCCAATGGTGCCCGCCACGTGCGTGCCGTGGTCGTCGGAGCTGCCGCGGGTGGTACCGTCGTAGATGGTGTTGTCGTTGCCGTCGAAGTCCCAGCCGTGGATGTCGTCGATGTAGCCGTTGCCGTCGTTGTCGATACCGTCGGCGGGGTCGAAGGGGTTAGTCCATATCTGGCCGGCTAGGTCAGGGTGGTCGAACTGCACACCTTCGTCCACAATGCCTACTAGCACGCTGGCCGAGCCGGTTTTGCCCGCGGCCCAGGCCGTAGAAGCCTGGCTACCGTACTGGTTGGCGGCATCCATGCCCCAGAGGGAGTTGTTAGCCACGTACGTGTCGTTGGTGGCGGCCGTGTGGGTATAGATGTAGTTGGGCTCGGCGTACTCCACCTCTAGGCCACCTTTCATCTTGCTAAGGGCCTCTATGGCAGCCATGGGCGTGTGCACCACCAGCAAGCCTTCCTTGTCGCCTTTCCGCTCCATGGCCTTGGTCAGAATCTTCTCCGACACCTTGCCGCCAATGCGGCTCAAGGCCTTCGACTTATCCTCGTCTGATAGGCCCGCCTTGAACTTGACCAGCAGCTCGTTGGCTACGTAGTCTTTCCCCGGCTCCCCGATGGCATTCGACGATTGACTTTGCGACAGGCTATCAGCTTCCGAACCATCAAAGCTTTTTTCGCAGCTGCTCAATGCCAGAACGGATACGAGGCCAGCGGCCAGCCAGGACTTGCCCGACAGAGGGGTTTTTTTTGACTTCATGAGCGTGTGTAGAAAATGGTTGTGTGGAAAAGAATGGTACTGCCGAATGCGCAAAGCACCCCGTCTTTGTGACGTTAAAACGGGAAGCACTTGCCCATTTTAGTGGCAGCGGGAAGTGTAAGTTTAGCGGGTTTTATAGGGGAGAGCCAGGAAACAACCATTGTATTTGTGACATAGAATATTGGGTATAATTTAGATTAACCTAGCAGAGCTATGGGCGAGGGTTTGCTTTTGAGAGCCCAAAAAGTCTTAGGCCTATATCCACCATTGGGTTCGTTTACAGTCAACCTTCTTGCTGCCTCTACTCGGCAAGCTCCACAGCTCCAGACTCGTATGAGGCACCGCAGCCAAGGTTACATTATCATGATGAGCTTGTATTGTTCCTGGACTATACTTTCATTCAGGACGATTTGCACTCTCTTCCTTGATTTTGTTGCCTATGCGTATCCGGTCAGTATGGGGCTCCCTAGCCCGCGGGTGGTACTACTGCCGCAAGTAGCAGCTGCTTGCCTCATTCTGCGCCTTACCAGAACGCCCCGCCAGCTGCGGGGGTGGGGCGGCTGTCACTCTTTCATTTTGAGGTGAAGGGAGAAAAGGCCTGAAATAGTGGCCTAGCCAGCGGGACTGACAGCGAGCTATTAAGTGAGCTTTTCAACAAAGGCACTTTGAGCTTTTCAGCAAAGTTGCCCCCTCTTTTCGGCCAGACCTTTGTCAGGAACTTAAAGCTCACTGACATGAACAACGTATGGTTTATTACCGGCAGCTCGCGGGGCCTGGGCCGCAGCTTAACCGAAGCAGTATTGGCTAACGGCGGCCGCGTAGCCGCCACCGCCCGCCACCCCGAGCAGCTCGCCGATTTAGTGGCCCAGTACGGCAACCTCGTGCTGCCCCTGGCCCTAGACGTAACCAACGCCGCCCAGATCACTGAGGCTGTTGCCGCGGCCGTAGGCCACTTCGGCCGCCTCGATGTGGTAGTGAACAACGCCGGCTTCGGTATCACGGGGGCCGCCGAGGCCTACACGGAGGAGCAGGTCCGCAGCCAGCTCGAAACCAACCTGTACGCCCCCATTGCCATTACGCGCGCCGTGCTGCCCTACCTGCGCAAGCAGCGCAGCGGCCACATCCTGCAAATCAGCTCCATTGGCGGGCGCATTGGCAATGCCGGGGTTTCTATTTACCAGGCTGCCAAATTTGGGTTGAGCGGATTTACGGAAGCCTTGGCCAAGGAAGTTGCCCCGCTGGGCATCAGAGTAATCTCAGTGGAGCCCGGCGGCTTCCGCACCGATTGGGCCAGCGCCTCCATGACCTTCGCCCCCACCATTGCGGACTACACCGCCGTAAACCAACGCGCCGACTACTTTGCCAGCGGAGACTTTGTGCCCATGGGCGACCCCGCCAAGGCCGCACAGGTGCTACTTGATCTGGTAGGCCACCCCAATCCGCCCGTGCATCTGGTGCTAGGCAGTGAGGCCGCCGCCTTCCTGGAAAAAGCCGATGCTGACCGCAAAGCAGAGTTTGAGCACTGGTTGCCCGTAACCCTCTCCACCGACCACGACGAAGCCGGCAACTTCCTGGATACGCCCATGGGCAAGCTGTATCTTAACAACAAGGTGGATCATAACGCCTCGGCCAGCTCAACAGGACATTTGTTGAGCAATAACCGCGCAGACTAGCGCAACCGTTGGGCGGGTGGCCTATTGCTCCTTCTATATCTCACTTCGGTTATCATGACTGCCTCTTCTGCTGCTCCTGGGCGGCCTTCCATTCTTTACTCCTGCTACTACAACCAGAGCCGGTCGGGGGAGCAGTTTGTGGCGGAGCATGCGCTGAGCTTCCAGCTCTCGGGCACGCTTATCACGCATGATGGCAGCACGGAGCAGGTGTTCCGGGCGGGCGACCTGCGGCTGGTTAAGCGCAACCATTTGGTGAAGTTCAACAAGCAGCCGCCGGAGAATGGAGTGTTTAAGTCGCTGTCGGTTACGCTGGACCAGGAAACCCTGCGCCGCTTCAGCCTGGAGCACGGCTACCACGCCGAAAAGCCCCACGACAGCGGCCATGCCGTGCTGGAGCTGCAGATGAACCCGCTCTATAAAAGCTACCTGGCCTCTTTGCAGCCCTACGAGCACCTCACCGAGCCCGGCAACGAAGGCTTACTGGCCCTAAAGCTGCGGGAGGCCATACTGCTGCTGCTTAAGAGCAACCCCGAGCTGAAGGAGGTGCTGTTCGATTTCTCGGACCCTGGCAAGCTAGACCTGGAGGCTTTCATGAGCCGCAACTTTCACTTCAATGTGCAACTGCGGCGGTTTGCTTACCTCACGGCAGGAGCCTGGCCACCTTCAAGCGCGATTTTGAGAAGATCTTTCACCTCTCTCCTAGCCGCTGGCTGCTGCAGCGCCGACTCCAGGAGGCCTACTACCTGATTAAGGAGAAGGGCAAGGCTCCCTCTGAGGCATATCTGGAAGTAGGCTTTGAAGACCTCTCCCACTTCTCCTTCGCCTTCAAGAAAATGTATGGCGTGGCTCCATCCAGAATATAAACAACAGCTGCCGGGTAAGAAGACGCACGCGTCTTCCTGCCCGGCAGCTGTTCTTAGTTCAGTCCTTACTATAGTGGCCTAGCGGGCTGCAGCAGCGCCAGTGTTTTTCTTCTGTTTGCGTTGCCGCTTCTCTTCCTTCATGCGCTGGCGCACGCCATCGTCTACGCCGCGGCCCGTAACCATGGGCTGATGCACCGAGCCGGCAGTAGCCGGGGCGGGCGGGGCCGTTTTTATTTGGTAGCGGTGAGCAATGTTACCCGAAATTCGCTCGGTGAAGTGAGGCAGCACCCGGTGGGAAGTAACGGCCCCGCGGGCTTTCCAGCCTACGGGCAGCTCCTGCCGTGGCCGCACCGAGGAGCGCACCATGGCGTTTACCACTTTTGAGGGTGGGTCCATGGCGGCCATGCGGGGAGTGCCGCCGCTGTAGTTGGCGGCGTGGCCCCAAAAGGGCGTATCTACGGCCCAGGGCTCAATAGTTACTACCTCAATGTTCTTATACCCGCTCAGGCGCAGCTCCTGGTTGAGGGCCTGATCGAGGTTTTTGATGGCGCCTTTAGTGGAGGCGTACACGGCGTGGTAGGCCAGGGGCACGTGGCTTTCCACCGAGCCCAGATTCATGAGCACGCCGCGGCCCTGGGCCTGAAACAGCTTAATGGCCGCCTGACTGCCGTACACGATGCCCTTCAGGTTGACGTCAATCATGCGCGAGTAATCATCCAAGGGCATCTCCCAAAAACGGCCGATACCGCCCACGCCCACATCATTGACCCACACATCTACCCGGCCGTATTTCTGCATGGCGGCCTCGGCAAGGCGCTGCACTTGCTCGGGCTTGCTGATGTCGGTGGGCACTACCAAAGCCGTACCGCCGGCCGACCTGATTTTGTCGGCTACTTCTTCCAGCACATCACCTCGGCGAGCCGCCAGCACTACGTTCGCTTTCATGGTGCCGAGCTGCTCGGCCATGCCGCGACCAAATCCGCTGGAAGCGCCAATGATGACGTAGGTTTTGCCCTGCACTTTCTTCTGCCCACTAGCCCCTAGCTTGGCCGTGGCACAACTGCCGAGGAAGAAGCCCAGCACAAGCAGCCAGACTGGCCTAGCCGCCATTGCGCAACGCAAGGTGCTGCTTGGCTTCGGTTGTAGAATGGCCGGGGTTTCAACAACCGAGTGATGAGGTAGGATACGTGGCATATACGATCAGGCTCACAGGTGAATTACACTCTCCACCCATACGGCCCGCTGACTGGCCTAGATATTGCTCAGCTTATTAGAAAGCGGCTTTTCCAGCCTTCTTACTTCCCAAAGACACCGCGTTAGAACTGCTCCTGGCTTCCTGCTTTTAGACGAGTACACACTGAAAATTGCCGACTACCGTTGCGCCTTTGCAACCTCATTACCTAACGTGTCATCTAATTACTACTTACCCCCGTTACGCCTTGGTTTTATGCGCCTAGCTATTTTATCTCTCTTTACTCTAGGTTTAATCACTAGTTGCCAGCGCGACACCGATACTCCGCCGCCGGCCGCTCAGCTAGAAGACACTCGTTGGATGCTAGTGCAGGTAGAGGAAGTGCCCTTAGCTACCTCCAGCTACTCCGAAACGTCTCGGTCTTACCTGCTGCTGGCCAGCGACAACCACAAGACCGAAGGCCTCGCTCCGTGCAACTCCTTTGGTGGTACTTACAGCCTGGGCGGCGCTCCGGGCACGCTCACCATCAGCGGGCAAACCTCTACCAAGGCTACTTGCCCGGCCCAAACCATTGAAATGCGCTACCTGAGCGCTCTGCCCCTCACTGCCCGCTATGAAATCAGTGGGGAGCAATTGCGCTTCTACGGCCCTGATAATTCCCTGACGCCCAAGCTCGTTTTTGAGCGGGTTCACTAGGCCACTAGTACTGGGACCTAATAGACCTATAACCCACCTACCCCTTTTGTGCTCCGCTAGGCGGCATACGGAAGGGGTAACGCGTTATATTTAAGGTGATATGCCAAGCGCTCCGATAGACCCATCCGTGGAAAAGCTGCTTCAGCATCTGGCTGAACACGGGGAGCTATTGTCTCAGGAGGGCGTGCAGCGCCGCACCCTGTCTTCGCATGACCACTGGCTGAGTGAGGAGGAAGCCGACGGGGCTTCTCTCAGCTTCGGTACTCTTGAGTCCTTACAGGAGTATCGATTTTACTTGCAGGAGGAAGACCGTTTTGTACGTCTGCTGGCGTCCCTGTTTCGTACCAGCGAGGTATTCTTTGTTGAGCCGACCTCGGCCACAATACTACCGTTGGAGAGCTGGGCTAACTTTATTGCCGTGAGCACCAGTGGCCTACGCGAGCAAACGCCATTTCTACTCTACATAAAGAGCCTAGACGCCGTGTTAGTTAGTGCTTACGACTTGAACGTAGGCGTTTACTTCCTCGATAGTCAGCACCTCGCAACGGTTACGGAGTTGGCCTTGGGCTATGGGCTGCACCTGCTCTAGCGCCGCTATTACGCCGGCTCATTATACCTTCGCCCTTCTTAACTCACGCCGGTTGGGGCTGGCTCCTGTAAGCCAGGTGGTGCAACCGTCGGGCTACTAGGCTGGTTTGTTGACAATTCCTTTGGGCAAACTACTCCATTGGCTTAGTTATGAAGCCTGATTTTCTTCCAGCAACTGCCGCCCGTATCGTTTAGGGCGTACGGTTTGAATTAAGCTCAACTATTAACAACCGCTAACGTTCTAGCTCTCGTACTTTACAGACTTACCCGGTGTATTTGGCTCGCTCCTCCGGAGGTAAGCAGTAACTGCTAGCACGCAGCAAGCCCTATTTCAGTACCGCATGAACCACATTGTATACATGAGCCGGGCAGTCAGACCGCTATCTGACCAGGATTTGCAGGAGCTGCTTGACCAGTGCCGCCGCGACAATGCCTTGCACAACGTTACCGGCGTGCTGTTTTACAGCCACGGCAACATTGCGCAACTGATTGAGGGTGAATCAAGTATTATTGATCCGCTTTACGAGAGAATTTCCCGCGACGGCCGCCACTCTAACGTTACCCAGCTGGTGAACAAGCCTATTCCCAGCCGCAGCTTCCCCGATTGGTCTATGGCCTTTCACCCGCTCGAAAGTGAGGGCTTCACGGCCTTGGGGGGCTTCCTGCTACCCAATCAGGTACCCCCCACTCCCGAAAGCCTGACTATTGCCGATGCCCTGCTAGTTGATCTGGTCCGCCAGGCGGTATTCGGTGCCGACACCCCCACTACTCCTTCTCCCAGCCTAGCGTAGGGTTCTGCTCCTTCTCACACCTATTTTCGCAGCGCTCTTTCCCCGCCTCTCTTTTCATGCACGATCATCAGCTTCAGAGTATCCTCCGGCATATGCCTGCGGGCATTGCTACCCTTTTGGGGCCGGAGCTGCGCTACGGCTTCGTGAATGAAGCGATGCAGATGCTGCTGGGCGGCGCCACGCCCACCGGCGAGCCGCTGGCTGAGCATACGGGTGGCCTAGCGGCCGATTTGCTGGAGGTGATGCAGCAGGTGTATGAGACGGGCCGGCCCTACGTAGCCAAAGCTTACCCCTTTTCTGCCCCCGACCCTACCGATGGCGTCGTTGCCAAGCGCTACTTCGACCTAGCCTTAGAGCCCCTCCACGACGAAAACGACGAGCCCCAGGGCCTGCTGCTGTTTGCCGTTGATGTTACGGGGCAGGAAGAGGCCCGCCAGCGTGCTCACGAGCTTTCGTTGGAAACGCGGCGGCTTGATGCCCGCTTGCGGGTACTTTCTGAAACTGCTCCGCAGATTACGTTTAGTGTGGATACCAGCGGGCAATATGAGTACGTAAGCCCCCAGTGGTACTACTTTACGGGGCAGCCACCCACGGCCGACCTTAACGCCATTTGGCCCCTGCTTATTCATCCGGATGACCGCCTGCGGGTACTCTACCAGGCCGATGCGGCTCGCGCGGCGGGCGTAGGCTGGAGCTTTGAGTACCGCATGCGCCGCCACGATGGGCAATACCGCTGGATGCTTAGCCGCGCTTTGCCGGAGCTGCACGCCCCCGACAAACCCGTGTTCTGGCACGGCGCCGTGACGGAAGTACACGACCAGCGGGAGTTGGCGGAGGCCCTGCGCCGCGGGGAAGCGGAGCTGCGGTTCCTGGCCGACAGCATCCCGCAGCTGATTTGGACGGCCACGGCCGAAGGATTCATTGATTACTACAACCAGCACACCGGCGACTACACCGGCCTGTCGGCTCAGGAGCTGGGCCCTACGGGGTGGGTTGCCCTGCTCGACCCCACTGAGCAGGCCGCAGCCGCCCGCCGCTGGGTGCATTGTGTAGCCTCCGGCGACGCGTACGAGGGCCTCTATCGCATGCGCCGCCACGATGGGCAGTATCGCTGGCACATCATTAGAGCGCGGCAACTAGCCGACTCACGTGGCCTACGCTGGTTTGGTGCGTGCACTGATGTAGACGACCAACACCGCCTGCGCGAAGTGCTCCAGACGCAGTATGATGAGCTGGCCCGCACCAACCGCGACTTGGACACCTTCGTGTACACGGCCTCCCACGACCTTAAGCAGCCCCTGTTTAACCTGCGCGGCCTGTTTGAAGAGCTGCGCCGCACGGCCACCTTCCAAGACTCCGAGCAGGAACAGCTCCTTGAAATGGTTGATGAATCTCTGCGTCAGCTTGATGGTACCCTGCAAGAGCTAGCCGCTACCGTACAGGACCAGCGGGAGCTTGCGGCCCCTACCGAGGATTTAGATTTGCGCAGTGTGCTAGAGGAGGTTCTGCTGGGCCTGCGTACGCAGGTGCACGAGGCCCAGGCTACTATTGACTTGGAGCTGAGCGCCGCCCCTACGCTAGTGTACGGCCGCGCTAACCTGCGGAGCGTATTGCACAACCTGCTCAGCAATGCCCTTAAGTTTACGCACCCCGCCCGCCCCGCCCACGTGCAGATTGCCACCTCCCTCTCCGAAACTGGGCAGCCTCAGCTCACCGTTCGGGATAATGGCCTAGGCATGGAGCTTCGGCAAGACCCCTTCACCTCCTTTCAACTATTTGAGCGTCAAAACCCACAAGTAGCGGGCGCGGGCGTTGGCCTCTACTTAGTCCAGCGCATTCTTGATAGTAGGGGTGGGCACCTGGAAGTTACCAGCACCGTAGGCCAGGGTACCACGTTCACGGTTCACTGGTTCGAGTAAGCTGATGGCCTAGCCTATGGTTGAGTAGCAGGCATTGTGGAGGCTGGCCTTTACGCAAGCTATCGGGAAGAAGAGCGGGCCACGTACTTCCGCTTGCTGCTTTTGCCAGGCGGGCTTTTTTGGGCGGGCGTTGGCAGAGCAAACACTACAGGCAGCTCACATACCACGGTTACGGCGCGGCCATCTAAACGGGCGGGCACCCAAGTGGCAGGCAATAGCTTAGCCACACGCAAGGCCTCGGCATCGCAGCCACCGCCTAGCTTCTTTACCACGCGATAGTCAGAGGTTTTGCCCTCGGCATCAATTAAGAAGGCTACTTTGGCCGTGCCAGTGATACGGCGCTGCAGAGCCTGAGCGGGGTACTTTAGATTCTCCCGAATTACGCTTTGCATGGCCTCTAGGCCACCAATGTACACGGGCTTCCTTTCCAGGTGTAGCGTGTCGCGGCAGTCGTCTTCCTCGCTCCACAGCTTGAATATACATTTATCATTGGTGCCGGCTTTACTGAAGAGCACCTGCCGGTAAGTGTAGTCGTAGTTCTGTTCCAGGGTACCCTCAGGCGTGTAGAACTCCCACATGCCTACCTTCTGGTCTAGCTCATAAGAGCCCCGCTCCCTTACAATTTCGCTATTGGGGTAGTAGGTGGTCCAGGTGCTGTCTTTTTGGCCTTTGCTGTAGTAGCCACTGGTGAGAAGCAGGTTGTTCTTACCGCTGTACTTTCTGTAAGCGCCCTGTTTAACTGCTTTGTTCGTGCTCAGTACCGAATACTCCTCCTTGTATGCCGGATTTTGGTGCGTAGTAACCACCTTCTGCACTTGCTGACCAAATCCCCATGCAGGAGCAAAGAGTAGTAAAAAACTCAGTGTGCTCCGAAAAAGTGCAAGTAAAAATTCTTTCATACCAACTCAGACTACAAGCCGCAGCTCCCTAAAACAAATGGAATCAACAACACCAGGCCTATTTAACGCCCAGCAAAGCAAATTACAGTAAATATAACAAAACAAAGCCCACCTCCTTTATCAAGCCAAGCTATCCTGTGCGTGTGCGGCTTGGCTAGGCAGAAGAGTTTCCCTGTGCTCTGTGCACACGTGCTACTAGCAATTCGTGCAGAGCTGCTGTTTCTTGGGGTAAGGCAACAGTGAAATTGTACTAGCCTAGGCCACTCCGTGGGCTTATTGGGTAGTGGCCTAGCAGCTTACCATTGCTTAGTGCGAAGGGGGGCTCCTACTTCAGGCTGCTGGTTCTGGAGCCACTCCACGGCCTGTGCTACATCGTCGAAGGCCGTGGCTATCGGAAATACAACATCTAGCTGCGACTGGTCGAACACCAAGCGGCTCAGCAGGTGCGGCGAGTACACCCAGGCCAGGTACCGTAAGCCCGCCTTAGCCATGGCGGGCAGCCACTCGCGGGCGCCCCAACTAATTCCCTCGGCCCAGGGGCGCGTAATCAGGATGTTGTCGTTGAGCAGCTTAGAAGTTTGCTGGGCCCGCTGATGCTCTAGTAGCAGGGCGCAGCCTTCTTTGGCTACTGCCTCGTTTAGCGCGCCATACCATTGCGCATATAGCCACTGATGCTGATCGTCGTACTGAATACGTAAACAAGATGTTTGGGCAAGCAGGCGCATAGTTCAAGATAAGCACTACCGCCCGAAGGTCTTTCTCTTTTCAGTAATTCCTAAATAAGTTAACAGAGGCGGCCTAAAGTACTATCGTTCATGGCACCTAGCTTCAGTCACAAAAAAGCCCCACCTACATACTAGGTGGGGCTTTTTACGAAAGGATGAGAGGTGCTTATTTCTTTTCCTCTACCGGAAATTTGTCTAGAATGTCTTTGGAAGCCTTGGCAAACTCCTCGCCTATGCGGGCGGGGTTGCCTACGGGGTCGGCCATAGAACCGCGCCATACCAGGTTGTGCGTGCGGGCATCTACTACGTCTAAGATCATGGTGCCTTCTTGGTACGTTTCTGTGCGGTACCCCGTGTTATAATAAGGAGTAGTGTACCAGTAGCCGTAGTTAATGGGCAAAAACCGGCCCCGATACGACATAGCGTATGGGAAGGCATACCCTGGGGCTGGAGGGTTAGATACGGTCCGCTCGGCCTCTTCAATGTAGAGGTGATACGTGAGGTAGAAGTCAGGCTTGGCATTGCCCTGCACCTGCCGGATGCCTCGTTTAGCCATCTCGGTATTGATGGCGTTCTGAATCATCTCGTCGTTGAGGGAGCTTTTGTAGATAGGATTTTGGGAGTCGGCCGATTTCACATCGGTTTTCGCCCAGTCATAGGTGCGGTAACGGCTAAAATCGACGCCGGGCTTTTGCTGAACGGCAACCGGCGACGAGCAACTGCTGAGCAGCCCAATGAGTAGCAGCAGCGCTGCATACAAAGTTGTTTTCATAGAGGAGGTAGTGAGGAGTGCGGATAAAAAAGAGAAGAAGGCTCACCGCTTCACCCCAGGTGGAAGCAGCTAAGCCTTCTTCTAATACTCGCTTGCCGCGGCTAGGTTTCAGGGCCTGAGCAATCAAGTTTTGTGCAGGAGAGCCTTCTAGCTGAACTATTTAAAAGCACTAACTCCACCGTAGAGGAGTTGCGCCTGGGGGTTCAGCGGTAGGCCTATACGTGGGGCCGGCGGGCCAGGTACCCTTCGGCTTCGCGCTGCACCAGCTCCCGGAAAGGCTCCATATCGGCGGGCTTCAGTTTCTCGCCGGATACTTTCTCGTAGGTCTCGCGGATGCTGTCGGCTAGGTGTTTAACCTTTTTAGCGATGTCTTTCTCTTCAATATTTTCTTCGTCGAGGATGCGGTGCAGCTCTTCCTTGGGAATGGGCGACAGGCCGCCGGGGGAGCTCTAATCGGAGCTGCCGGTAGAATTCTGGTTTTGAGCCATGAGTATCGAGGGTGAAGTACAGCTCATTCGTACGCAGAAAGAAAACAGAGTGTTAACCTAAGTAAGTACCCCTAGGCCTGTCTTACTACAGCGGCTTTTGCTTCTTTTGTGGATTACTGCGCTTGTAGGCCTCCTCTGGGCTGCTAGCGTGCTTTTCCACTTGCCTTACTTCTTTGCATGTCTTCCTCTCCCATCACCACCATTGTTTTTGACCTAGGCGGCGTACTCATCGACTGGAACCCCCGCTACCTCTACAAGCAGCTTTTCACCGATGAGCAGGAAATGGAATCCTTCCTGAGCACCGTTACCACCTCCGACTGGAACGAGGAGCAGGATGCCGGCCGAACCATTGCCGAGGGCACGGCCCTGCTGGTAGCCAAGCACCCCGAGCACCGCGAGCTGATTGAGCACTTCTACGGCCGCTGGCCCGAGATGCTGGGCGGCGCCATTCAGGGCACCGTAGATGTCCTCACGGAGCTGCGCAACAGTGGCCGCTACCGCCTCTATGCTCTCACCAACTGGTCGGAAGAGACGTTCCCGATTGCGCTGGAGCAGTTTGAGTTTCTGCACTGGTTCGAGGGCATTGTGGTATCAGGCACCGAGAAGTCGCGCAAGCCTTTTGCCGATTTCTACCAAACCCTGCTCACGCGCTACCAGATTGAGCCTGGCCAGGCCGTGTTCATTGACGACAACGAGCGCAATATTCACGCGGCCCAGGCCGTAGGCCTCCAGACGGTGCACTTCCAGTCGCCGGAGCAGCTGCGGACCGAGCTAGCCGCCCTGCAGGTACTGGCCTAGGACCATCATCCCGAGCATGTGGCGCATCAAGCCAGAGCCGAGGAATCTGGGAGTGGCCTAGAAGCTCCCCCAGATTCCTCGGCTCTGCTCGGAATGACAGTTTTTAACGGCCGAAGCCAACTCAGGTGGCCTAGAGCTGATCGAGGCGGCCGCCATCAACTCTAACTTCGGCACCTTGCACGAAGGCGGCATCGTCGGAGGCGAGGTAGGCAATGAGGGCGGCTACGTCTTCGGGGCGGCCCACATCAGAGCGGTCTATCTTCTCGACGCCCGATTTTATGTTGGGGTTTTCCCAAAGCATGGGCGTATCAATGGCGCCGGGCAGCACGGAGTTTACGCGCAGGCCTTTAGGCTTGCCTTCCAGCGCCGCCGAGCGGGTAAGCGAGTTGACGGCCGCCTTGGCCGCCGCATAGGGCGCTACCAACGGGCTCGTTTCAACGGCATGAATGCTGGATACGTTTACGATGTTGCCGCCTGGCTTCATGTGCAGAAACGCCTGCTTGGTGAAGTAAAATGCACCCAGCAGGTCTACGTTCAGGATGCGCAGCCAATCCTCGCCGGTTAGCTGCTCCAGGGGTTTGAACTGCATGAGGCCGGCGTTGTTCACGATGACATCGAGGCGGCCAAACCTATCCAGCGTTTCCTTCACCGAAGCCTCTACCTGCGCTTCTACGGCCACATTGCAAACGCTGCCCCAGGCATCGGGGGCGCCGGCGGCTTTTACCTGCGGCAAAGCCTTATTTAGGTTTTCCTGGCTTAAATCAACCAGCACAAGGCGGGCGCCTTCACTGGCCAAGCGCTTGGCAGTGGCTAGGCCTATGCCGCTGGCCCCACCCGTAATGAGAACTACTTTATCTTGGAAACGCATGTGTTGAGGGGATGTGGAATAGGAAATGAATGCTTACAGAGAGGCAGTGGAGGGGGTATTGGCCGCCGCAGTAGACGAATCCTGACTGGCCTGCTTGGCCTCTGATTTCTTGTCTTCGGCCCAGTCTTCCTTGCTTTCGTGGGGCATCACAATGGGCACCTGCAGGCACACACTCTGGGCCGGCAGCACCTGCCGCCAGTCACTTATCAGCTGCTTGTAGGCCTCTCCTACGGGCCTGATGTTGCGGTCGAGGTCGTAGAGGCCTAGCGGGTTTACATTGCCATTGTTCTCGCGCAGGGCCGAATCCCAATCCACCTGGTCGGTGAGAGAATACCACGTAAAGCCTACAATGGGCACCCCATCGTTGCGCACACGTAGCACGTTGGCCCACTCTTTCCAGAGCCAGTTCACGGCTTCGTCGCCGCAGGGGCCCTGCCACAGGTTGGTCTCAGTGTGCATCACGGGCAGGCGGTACCGGTCGTGGTACTGGCGCGTGATGACGTGGTAGCCGAATATCTCGCCGGAAGCGCTGGTGCTACCATCGGCCTTCACGCGGTGCTCGTTGGTTTTGTAGTAGTCGTTGCCCATGATACACTGGTGCTTGAGGCGGTTGTGCAGGAAGAAGTGGTATTCGTCCCGCGTCATGCCGTTCTCCAGCAAGTACTCATACATCTCCGAGTCAACGCGCCGACCGTAGTTCAAATCCAGCGACAGAAACCGCTTGGCGTTCATGTGCTCAGCGGGCCCAATGGCGGCGGGGTTCTCGGCGTGGAAGTACTCCGACGACTCGCTCTGAATGAACAGCGCGTCGGGCCGCACCTCAGCAATAGCCTTCATGGCCAGCACGTTGGCCTTCACAATGTATTTGAGCGCCGTCACGAAGGCCCTATCCGACTGCAGCTGCTCGTTCCACCAGCCATACAGGGCCGAGAACTCCGCGCAGATGTACATTTCGTTTACGGGCGTGTAAAGCTGCACCCACGGAAAGCGCAGGGCAAAGTCGCGGGCATACTGGGCAAATAGCTCCGGAAAATCAGGGTTCTGAAAGTTCCCGAGCCAATCGGGCACTCCAAAGTGGCACAGGTCTACGATGGGCACAATGTTGCGCCGGTACAAGTCGCGGAACGTTTCGTCGGCGAAAGACCAGTCGTACTTGCCGGGGCCCAGCCAGGTGGTATGAATGGGCGGCCCGTAGCGCAGAAAGCCGATTCCGAGTTCTTCCACCAAGTCAAAATCTTTCTGCCAGAACTTGTAGTGGCCACACTTCTCCATCTCATCCATCCGCACCCGCCCGTTCTGAATAGTTGGATAGCTGTTTTCAATACCGGTAGCAAAAAGGAAGTGGGGTGTCATGGGCGTGGGTGCTTAACTAGAGGGGAGAAAGGAAATGAGGGCGGAGATAGGCCGCTGCCTGAAGCAAGCGCCACAATTCGTATCGGCTTACTCTGAAATTCCGACTGGTGTTGTGCGCAGCTATCTGTTTGTTTGAAAGGCCTGCTGAGCCAAGCAGATTAAGGAGCTGCAGTGGTGGCCTAGAGCCTAACAACCAGACCACCGTTAAGACCTCACACAGCAGCTTACTTGTATAGCTTGCCGGCTACGCTTCCACCCGGTTTTTGCAGGAACAAGCGGTATAGAATCCGGTAGGACAGAATTTTATACTTGACGTTTCTGCGCTTGCCAACTGCGCTGACCTCAGCAAATGAAAGTGTGGTTGCTGCTGCTGAAACGGCCCTTTTGGGCCGCCAAGCAACGGCACGCATAGTTCAGCTTATCTGATATTCAATACGTTGCATATAAACAACTATTACCTCACAGCTATAACACTTCACCGGAGGGCCCGTATTTACTGCACACCCCTTAACAGGGCTAGATTCTACTCCCTCTCTTAATAACAAAACCCTTCCTATGAAAACTGCATTTGCTTTCGCTGCTGCCCTCGCTTTAGGTGCTACTTCTGCCTTCGCTCAGACCACTACTTCGGGTACTACCTCGGGTACCACTTCGGGTATGTCAACATCGGGCACCACATCCGGTACTACCTCGGGTACCATGCGTACTACATCGGGCACAACATCGGGCACGATGGGTACTACCTCGGGCACCATCAGCACTACCTCCGGCTCCGGTACTACGTCGGGCACTATGGGTACCACTTCGGGCACCATGGGCACTACGTCGGGCACCACGTCCGGTTCCACTACGTATAGCACGTCGGGCTCTACTTCCGGCACTATGACCTCGGGTACCACTTCCGGTACTACCTCGGGCATGTCGACTTCGGGCACCACGTCGGGCTCGGGCAGCACGTCCGGTTCGGGCATGTCTACTTCGGGCAGCACCATGGGCACCACGTCGGGCTCGGGCTCGTCGAACCGCAGCAGCCGCTCAACCAAAAAATCAACCGGCAAGAAAACGAAAACCAGCTCGTCTTCTACCACTAGCGGCTCTATGTAAACCCTTGGCTTTCTAGAATTAGCGTGTACTAAAACGGCCGCCTCGCTCTGAGGCGGCCGTTTTATTGTGTGTAGCCGGTCTGGGCCACTACAACATTGCCAAACCCACGCCGGTTACTTCCCCTCATACCTGCGGGCACTCGTCCGCTTTACTTACTGATCTACCCATGGAATACATTCAATTAGGAAACTCCGGATTGCAGGTTTCGCGCATCACGTTTGGCAGCTGGGCGGCCGGCGGCTGGATGTGGGGCGGCACGGAACAAAACGATGCCGTGGGCGCCATCCACGCCTCGTACGAGCTGGGCGTTACCAGCATTGACACGGCTCCCATTTATGGTCAGGGCCTGAGCGAAGAAATTGTGGGCGAAGCCATCAAAAGCCTCCCCCGCGACAAGGTGCAGATCCTGACCAAGTTTGGCATGCGCTGGGACCTGGCTAAGGGCGACTTCGCCATGAAAACCAAGGACAACAACGGCCACGACCTGGACGTGTATAAGTACGCCGCGCCTGAGAGCATTATGAAGGAAGTGGAGGACAGCCTCCGCCGCCTCGGCACCGACTACATTGACCTCTACCAGATTCACTGGCCTGACAAGACTACGCCTATTGAAGACACCATGGAGGCCGTGGCCCGCCTGGTGGAGCAGGGCAAAGTGCGCGCCGTGGGCGTAAGCAACTACTCCGTAGAGCAGATGCAGACCGCTGAGAAGGTAGTAAACCTGGCCTCGAACCAAGTGCCCTACAGCATGGTGCGCCGCGATATTGAAAAAGACGTAGTGCCGTACTGCCTCGAGAATAACAAGGCCATCCTGGCCTACAGCCCCATGCAGCTAGGCCTGCTCACGGGCAAAATCAAGCCGGGCCAGCACTTCGATGCCAGCGACCTGCGCGCTACTCACCCCTTGTTTAAGCCTGAAAGCGTAACCCGCGTAAACGCTTTCCTGGACAAGATCCGGCCCATGGCCGAGAGCAAAAACGCTACGCTAGGCCAGTTGGTACTGCGCTGGACGCTGGCCCAGCCCGGCATTTCGGTGGCGCTGGTGGGAGCCCGCAACGCCGAGCAGGCCGTGCAGAATGCCCACGCCATTGATGTGCAGCTTTCGCCCCAGGAAGTAGACTTCATTTCTCAGCAGCTGGAGCAAGTACAACAGTAAGTGGCCTAGGCCACCCGTGTTTCGCTTAAAAAAAGCGCTGCCTACCCAGGCAGCGCTTTTTTTGTGCAGCTTGCACTGGCTGAGCAACGGTTTCCGAAGTCAGACCATCTACCCCAGCATACAGCTTTACCTCCGTAGTTACGTCAGAATTATGCAACGCTATCTGCTTCCGTTTTTCCTGCTGGCTGCCAGTACGGCCGCTTTCGCCCAGGCTCCTACCCGCACCGATTCGCTGATTACGCGGGCCCAGCAGATCAGCAAACAAAAGAACTATCCGGAGGCGATTAAGGCCTATCAGCTGGTGGTACAGGAGCCCACGGCTAAGCCCAGGTACAAAGCCATCAGCTACTATAATATTGCCTGCTACTACGGATTGCAGAATGATGCACCCAATGCCTTAACCAACCTAGAGAAGGCCATTGAGGCGGGCTATGTCAATGCCAAACATATTGCAGAAGACTCTGACCTAAACCTGCTGCACGGTAACAAGCAATGGCCAAAGCTGCTGGCTCGGGCCCGCAAGCTGGAAGAAAAGCAGCTCATCCGGCGGCCCGAGGACGTGAAGCTCGTCACGACGGATATCAACCGCTTTTGGCAGGCCTACAGCGCGGCCCAACGCGACACGGCTCAGGCCAGCGCCATTTTCCGGCGCGAGTACTTTGACAAGGGTTCGGAGGGCCTGAAGGATTATTACAGCCTGAAAATTAAGAACGACGCCTCGTTCACGAAACGCATTCTGCGGCGGCCACTCTACTATCAATCTATCCAGGGTACCACGCTGTCTATTGCCAAACAGAAGCCCCAGATTGTAGCAGCCTTTAAGCGCTTTCAGGAGCTATACCCCAATGTGCACTTCCAAAACATCTATTTCGTGGTGGGGGGCTGGGTGTCGGGCGGTACTGTGTCGGACGCGGGGCTGCTCATTGGGGCCGACCAGGTAGCCAATGGACCGGGCGTGAATACGTCGGAGCTGAGCTTGGTGCAGCGCAACCGCTGCGCTCCGGTTACGGTGATGCCCGAGTTGATGGTGCACGAGCTGGTGCACCGCAACCAAGGCTCTCAGGATGGCACCCTGCTCAGCTACGCCCTCAGCGAAGGCATGGCCGACTTTGTATCTGAGCTGGTGACGGGTGTGAAGGGCGGAGCTAATAGCCGCCTGCAGGCCTACGGCAACGCGCACGAGCAGGAACTCTGGGCCGACTTTAAGAAGGAAATGCTGGGCACCAACCCCGACAACTGGATGGCCAACGGCAGCCAGGAAACCCCCGAAAAGCCCTGCGACCTGGGCTACTACGTGGGCTATAAAATCTGCCAGGCTTACTACAACAAAACTGCCGACAAGAAGCAGGCTCTGGCCGATATCCTATCCATCCGAGACGCCAAAGCCTTTCTGGCCCAGAGCGGCTACGAGAGTGGCCTAGCCAGCCGCTAGCCTTAGCCGGCGCAGTAGGTGTAGGGCACGTGCAACCGTTAGCGGATGGGCAGGCTCTCTATCAGTACTTGCTACTCTCTTACCTACTTACGTATGCGCTATTTCTTTACTCTTCTGGGCTCTTTCACCCTCCTGGCTCTTGTTTCCGGCTGCGAAGACAAGAATGCAGAGTCACCACTTTTCACTACCCGTTGGATGGTAGTGCAGATTGAAGACTTTCCTGTGTCAGCATCCAGCTACAGCGACACTCACCGTTCCTACATTGAGTTTACGGGTGGCCCAGAACGCACTACTGGCCTAGGGCCGTGCAATTCTTATAGTGGGAGCTTTACCTTGGGCAAGGAGCCCGGTGTACTCACCATCAGCCCGCAGGCATCTACTAAAGCCTCCTGTGGAGCGCTGAACATAGAAACGAGGTACCTGGAAGCGCTGCCCAAAACAGCACGCTACGAAATTTCGGGTAAAGAGCTCCGTCTATATGATGCCTCTAACTCCCTTCGGCCGCTGCTCATTTTCGAGGATCGAGGCCTTAAGTAGTAACTTGGCCTACACCCTGAAATAACGTGCGGCCGCCTCTCAGTTGAGAAGCGGCCGTACGTTGTTTCTACCTAAAGGAGTGGTCTAGCAGTTGCCGTCGATGTCGCAGGAAGCGCCATCAGCGCCGGCCAGCTGCACTGGCTGCGGGCGCGACTCTTCCCACACTTTTTCCAGCACTTCCTGGAACAGCTCGCTCGGCTGCGCACCCGATACGGCATACTTATCGTCGAACACGAAATACGGCACCCCGCGCACCCCAATCTGACGAGCCTGGTACTCATCATGGCGCACTTCCTGCGTAAACTCGTCGGAGTTCAGTACCCGCTCTACCTCGGCCGCGGGTAGGCCTATCTCGGTAGCCAGGCGGGTGAGCGTAGCAAAGTCGTTGAGGTCTTCGCCTTCTTCCAGATAGGCTTTGAAGAACCGCTCTTTAGCGGCATCCTGCTTGCCATGGCGTTCAGCTAGGTGTACCAGGCGATGGGCGTGCAGGGTATTGGCATGCACAGCACGGTCGAAGTCAAACGCCAAGCCCAGCTCAGCGGCCGACTGGGCCATGTTAGAGCTCATCTGCCGGGCCCAGGCCTCCGTGTTGCCGTACTTGCTGGCGAGGCGCTTATACAGGCTCACGCCGGGCTCGGGCTTCGCCTGAGGGTCTAGCTCAAAGCTGTGCCACTCAATCTCTACTTTATCGGCGTGGGGGAAAGCCGCCAGCGCATTCTCCAAGCGCCGCTTGCCGATGTAGCAGAACGGGCAAACGATATCAGACCAGATTTCTATTTTCATGAGAACAAGGGGTTACAATTTCAGGCGCATATAAGCCGCAGCCCAGAAGAAATGTTTAAAAACCGAAGCTAGTGTAGCTCAAACCAGTAAGCCGCCATGCTAGGCCTCTCAGCTGCTCTTACCATAACAACTGCCGCACTTATTCGGTGCCCAAAGCTACCCGCCGCTGGGGCATCGGCTACACTTGCAGCAGCCCTCAACCACGAGTATGTTCACGCTCATGTCTGATCCAATTTCTTTTGAGGCGTATCTGGAAAACGGTGGCCCCAGCTTCATGCCCACACAAATTGTGGTAGTGCCACCCCTCGTACTGGCTAGCCTGGGCTCCAAAACAAAGCGGGTGATGGGCACGCTCAACGGCCACCCCATTCGGCTAGGCCTATTGGCTCAGGCTGGCGGAGGCCGATACCTCATGATCAACAAAGAACTGTGCCGGGCCGCCGGGGTGCAGCTAGGCCAGCATGTTAGGCTTGCCCTGGCTCCTGACCCGGAACCCGACCGCGTAGACCTGCCGGCAGAGCTGGCCGAAGCGTTTGAAGCGTGGCCCGAAGCTGGTGAACAGTTTGAGCGCCTTTCAGGGAGTATGCGCCGAGCGGTAGCTCAGCACATAGCCACGGCCCGGCAAGCGGAAACCCGCGCCCGCCGGGCCGTGGAGCTAACAGAACGGTTGGCGCGCGGAGCGCACCCCTTCCGGAAAGAGTAATTGCCCAGCGCTATAGGCCTAGGCTACTTCATCTTCAACAAACTGATGTTGACCACCTTGCCCGTGCCACCTACCATAAACTTGCAGTCGTCGAAAGCGGGCGGGGCTAGGCGGGGCCGCACATTGTTAGAGAAAGCAAAGGGCTCCGTAGGAATGCCCATGAAGTTCTTATCGAGCTTGTCGTTGTTGTTGGTATCCTGGGTAATGGCCACGGCCCACTCCCCGTTGGGCAAATCAACGGGCAGCGTAATCTGCTTCTGCCCGCTGGGCTTTACCACGCGCATAAACGCGTAGCCACCATGAGTTAAGAATTTCTCCCGAACGTTGTAGAAGTACAATTTCACCGACGAAGACGTAGAAGCCAGCGCCGATACCACTACCGTGACGGACGTAGTGGCCGTCGGATCACCGGAGGCCAAGGCGGGCGTCGAAACCAAGCCTGCAGAAGCGCAGGCGGCCGTAAGAAGAGTCAGCTTAAGTACTTGCATGGCAGAAGATAGCAATGATCTGTTCGGGGCCAACAGCCCCCTGGTGAAAAAGATTGCTAACTGGTAAATCTTTCCTCTAAGTAATCTACTGCCTCTGCCTGTAGTTGGTTATTGTATGACACAAAAAAGCCTCAGCGTGGATGGCTGAGGCTGCTATTTTTAGGCTTTAATACAAGGCGCTTAAGCGGCGGCAGGCTTCCTCCAGGGAGGCGTGGTGCAGAATTTCCAGCTTATAATCGTCTCGTTTGGATGTGTTATGCGCGTATTGTTGAATAGCAATCTGCCCGAACACGTTGGCTGGCGCGAGAAAATTCACCTGCCGGATGCCCGCAGCATAGGCCCGGGGGTTCCAGTCAGTATTCACCCATTCCTGATCGGTGGTCAGCATAGCGCCAAAGTAACGCGTATCGTTGAGCCAGGCCAGATTGGTATAGCGCTCGGCATAACCGATGTAAAGCTCCAGCGCTTTATTCAGCAGAAACCGGAAGTTTCGGCTATTAGCAAAGCCATGCCAACGTACAATTATGCAAGTCATGCCGGGAGACAGCGTAATTTCACCGTATGGTTCAGAATGCAACAGAATTTCAGCCATGATCGGCAAACAGAAAGAAATAAGGCATTACCCGAAACCGGTATAGTACTATCCGGCTTCTGACCAAATATACGCGTACCCTCTCCCTCAGATGTGCGGATGCGGCCAACACATAACCCCACCCGGCCAATGGGCCGAGGTCCTCGGCCAAACGCGCGAAAACCGCACCTAGCCCCGGATTTCGCAGCTCAACCGTAGTTGAGCGGTTAGGCTGAAGCCCCTG
Organism: Hymenobacter wooponensis; assembly: GCF_004745865.1. Lineage (GTDB taxonomy): Bacteria > Bacteroidota > Bacteroidia > Cytophagales > Hymenobacteraceae > Hymenobacter > Hymenobacter wooponensis. The sequence goes on from NZ_SRKZ01000002.1 coordinate 510,022, forward strand.
CTTCTTCGCGCCGCAGGTACGTAACTAATACATCGTGGGTCAGGCCAAACTCACCGGCTGCTACTGCGGCGGTGCTGCCCGGCTGGCGCAGCATGGCTAGCAGCAGGTGGAGCGCCTCTACTTCTGGGGCTTCTAGCAGCAGGGCCGTTTGTTGGGCCTGCTGCACCATGGTTTCCATTTCCAGGGTGAGCGGCAGGCTGGAGCTTTCCGAAATACGTTTGCTGGTTAGCCGCAGTCCCATTACCTCGGTAGCCAAGCGGTATTCAAACAGAACCGGGCTTACCAAGAGCTGCTCCAATGCCGGCACCACGGTAGCATCTTCTTCGCGCAGCATGGCCAGCAGGAAGTGCGGCACGGCAATGAAATCATTGTCGAGCCGAAACGCTTCAATGCGGCTGGCGCCGATTACCCGCTTCATGGCAGCGGAGAACGGCAACGCCTCAGGCTTTTTTCGGAAGAAAGAAAACATGCTTGCTGTCTAACGGCACTGCTGCTCCTGGTTGCGGAATCAGTACGCCAGTAACTTATCCCGAGCACAGGTTTGCTCTAGGCCTCTCTGGGTTTACTACAGCTAACGGGCATGAGTTGTTAGTGCCTCTAGCCTTTACAAATGACCACTACTACAACACTGCCCGCAGAAAGTTAACGGCAAGCTTTAGTACCTGCTCAGGATCTTGGCGGTGCGGGGTGTGGCCTAGGCCAGGTAGTAGCACTGCGTGTGCGGTGCCAGCTACTTGGGTAGCAATAGCTTCTACCTGCGCGGCGGTACCATACTCATCCTCCGCGCCCTGCATTACCAGCACTGGGCACTGAATTTGGGGCAGGTACCGCTCAATATTCCAGTTGCGGAAAGTGGGGTGCAGCCAGGTTTCAGCCCAAGCCCGGAACAGCGGCTCGGTGCGGGTGCCGTGGTAGCGGGCTAAGCGCTGGGGCAGATCGGTGGTGGAGTACTGTTGCTGGGCTACCCGAATCCCAGCTAGCGTTACGTCTTCCACAAATACGTGGGCTCCTACTGTTACTACGGCAGCTACTACGCCAGGCTCCTGAGCAGCAGTTAGCAGGGCCAGCGTTCCTCCATCGGAGTGCCCAAATAGCACCGCTTGGCTTACCCCAGCAGCCCGCAGCACTGCAGGCACCAGTAAGGCTTCCTGCTCTAGGTAGGCCACCGTGCGGGGCTCTGGCCCAAATGGCGCCGACTCCCCGTAACCGCGGCGGTCATATACCAGGGCGTGGCAGCCCAAGGCCAGCGCCAAGTGTGCCGGGAAGTCGCGCCAGAGCCGAATGCTGCCCAACGAATCGTGCAGAAACACTAGCGTAGGCCTCTCGCCAGCCGCTTCTGAGGTAGCGTGCCGCAGGTGTCGTACGCGCAGGTAATGATCCTGAAAAGTGAGCGTTTCGTCATGTTCGGTAAGCAGAGGTACTTGGGACATGAGCAGCAAAGCAACGGCCCCAGCTAGAGAGCCGGGGCCGTGAATTTCTACAAAATTGGTACGACTTACTTGTTATCGGCCACTGTGAGACTGGTTTCAGCTACAATGGGCTGGCCGCCAAATGAAATACCCTCCACAGCCGCCCGGAACGCGCCACCCTGGTCGGAGGCGTAAAAAGTTACTTGGGCGTTGCCGGAGGCAGGTACCCGTAGGCGCGGCAGCCAATAAAGCGTGGTGGTCCGAGGATCGGGCTTGGGGCTGTTAGCTACGTATTGAGGAGCGTAAAACTGCCGAGCTCGGTAGAAAGCAGGCATAGTGCGCACAATAACCCCTGCTGCCGGCCCACGGGCTTCATCATTGCTGCCTCCGCGTTTCGTGAATACAGCAATTGCCCCGTTGCCCCCCCGGGAGCCATAAATAGCTGCGTCGCCTCCCTTCAGTACCTCAATTCGCTCAACATCACTGGGCGGAATGCCTAATAGGCCGTCCGCATCCTGTAAGGGCATACCATCCAGTAGAAATAATGGACTAGAGGAGCCCGTAATGGACGATATTCCCCGAATCAGGACCTGATAAGAGAAGCCACTGCGTGTCACCGTCACGCCCGCAAACCTACCTTGGATCAGGTCGAAAATATTGCTGTAGGAGTTGGCATTCGGGATTTTGCTTAAGTCGAGGACGTTGGTGGCCTGACTGTGCAACGAACGAGGGTCGCGGGGTGGGGCTTGGCGCTGGCCCCGGATGGTAACGTTGCGCAACACAATGCCGCTGGTAGTATCGGGCCGGAACTGGCGCTCCAACACCTGTTGGCGGCGGCTACGCTGTCCGTAGGCCAGTACTTCTGGCTGTGGGTTGGTAACTGCAGGCAGCAGGGGCATTGGCAGTTGCCTGGTGGGCGCGGGCCACAGCTCGTTTAGCTTGATTAAAACGTTGCTTTTGCCCTTTTCTGTGCGGGCCTGCAGCAGCACCCGCGTAGTATCTTGCCCCGGGAAGCCCAGAAACAGGAAGTACCCCTCCGCGTTGGCGTTGCCCACAGTAACAGCCTTGGCATCTTTCTGTAGCAACGTCAGGGAGCCGTTTGGCACTGGCTTCTGATTCGGGCGTATCAGCTGCCCACCCAGGCTGAGCGCTTGTTCTGCCGGGAACAGGAAATCGGCGGTTGTGGGCTTATCCGTGAGCAGCTCTTTCCACACAAAGCGGCTCCAACCTTGGGTCATGAGCAAATCATCGAGGGCGCGATGGGTAGCAGCGGTTGGGTTGCGGAAATAGTAGGCGGGGTTTTCCACGTAACCGCGCAGCTCGGAGGAGAGCAGCAAGTGCGACTGCATGGTGGCATCAGTGGTACCCGTAGTGGGTAGCCCAGCAGTATTAGCTACCGCCAATGACAGCTCGGCCGGGGCGGGCTCGCCAGTGGAAGTGCGCACTTCCACGTTCATCGTCACGGCCTCGCGGGGTTGATACGTGGGCTTATTGGCCGTGAGCGTCACCCGGAGCCCCTGCTCCTCGGGCACAAATACCAAGCGCTCGGCCTGCGCTACCTGCTGACCGTCAAAAACAGTGAGGTGCAGCAGCCCAGCTGGAAGCTTGGCCTTCGGGATAGAGGCCTGGAAGGTTTGAGCACCCTCAATTTTCCCCTCCCCCACAAACACCGGCATACCTCGCACATGCGCCACCAACCGCAACGGTTCGGGGGTGGGCGCCGCCCCAGCCGCCCCTTGGTGCCGGATGTACACCCGATAATCGGTGCCAATTTCGCGCACGTTCAGGAGCCAGCCCGCTGGCTGCACTCCGGGCAAGGGGTACTCGGCGGCGCTACCATCGGGTAGCGTAACGCGCGCATGGTAACGGTGCCCTGCGGTGGGCGTGAACCCGAAGGAACTCATGCCCAAAGCGGGAGTGGTGAAGACTGTAGCTTCTTGGCCTTGCTCATCCAAGATGCGGCCGCTCACCGCCAAGCCTTGGCCGGTGGCGTTGCTAGCCTTCACCCCCACTACCGTTTGCAGGCCCGCAACATAGTCGCCGCCTTCCGGGAAGAACTGCACATCGGGTTTCCTATTAGCTTCTAGCTGGCGAGCATACTTTCGAGCATTGGCGGCCACGGAAGCGGCCCGAGAATTCAAAGACCCTATTTCGCTGGCCTCTGAGGAGGCCTGCCACACCGGTACCCGGCGCGAGAAGAACAGTTCCTCCCCCTGATTGCGCATCCAGCTAGTGTAAGCGCGCAGGGTATACACCCCTTGGGTGAGCGTGTCGGGCAGCACTATATCGCCCTCGGCTAACCCACCGCGCAGGGAGAGCGTGCGGCGAAAAACTACCTGGCGGTTGGGCGTCACCATATCTACGTACAGCACGCGGCTCAAGGAATCGAGCCGGTGCGACTGGTCATTCATCACGTAAGCCTTGAACCAGAGCGTTTCGCCAGCAGCGTAGGCCACCTGATTGAGATGGAGGTAGCTAACCTCGGGCTGCGCCTCGTTGTAAAAAGCTTGCAGGCGCGTTAGAATTTGGGCGGCGGGAGTAGTATCGGCTACTTGAAAAGCGGCGCTTCCGGCCCCTAGTAGCGCCAGGGCTACTACGACCTTCCAGGATCGCTGCACTTGGGATAATTTCATAGAAACTAATGAGAGGTAATGAATAGGACTTAAAGTTGGGAATAAATGTGAGTTTTAAGTGTGTTTTTGGCGCGTAGTGCGGTACTTGCAACCACTCATGCAACCGTCTGGCGCTTCTGCGGCTCTCTTGCATGTTGCCCCTGGCCTAGGCCAGGGCCGGCTATACCTCCCACCGCTCTTTCTGCTACTTTATGGTTCGTTCAGTACTCTCCTGCCTGGTGCTCTCTCTGTCGCTGGTATTCAGCAGCTGCAGCAAGGATGATGAGCCAGTACCCGCACCGGTGTACCTACTAGATCAGCGCTGGATTCTGACGGAAACAAACGGTAAGGAGGTGCCCAAGAATGCAACGGCCGACTTACTTATGCTCGCGGAGAGTAATAAATACTCGGCTCACTCCTACTGCAATCAGCTTGGGGGAACGTATGAGCTGGCAGCTGGTACCCCAGCGCTACGGTTTCCTATCAATGGCTCCACGTATGTATTCTGTAAGGATATGGCTACGGAAGATGCCTACGTTGCTGGCCTGAGCCAGACGGTCCGCTACACTATCAGTAACCGCACCCTCCGCCTATACGGGGCCGAGTCGGAGCAACCCCTCCTTGTTTTCCGGGCCGAAGACTAACGCTTCTTTCTCCTGGATACTAAAAGGCCGCCCTCTGGAGAGAAGGGCGGCCTTTTCATTTGTATTTGTTCTATCCAGACAGCACACTACGCTTGCTAAAAGCCCACGTCTAATACCAACCCTTGTAGCTCCCAGGCGCGAGTTTGGGAGTTATAAAACGTGCGGACCCCAGCCTCTAGCGGAGTGCGCAGGCGCAGCGGGTTGAAAACAAACGACAGATCGAAGCCGGTGGAGTAGTAGGTGCGGCGCACTAACTGGGTTTCACCGGTAGGCAGGGGTACGCGGCTGCTACCGGCGGCGCGGTCGTAGAAGGCTACTCCCTTTAGGCGCTGAACGTAGAGCCAGCGGCCCAGTTCCCAGTGCACATCGGCCAAAGGGAGGCGATACTCGGCGCTAAGCACGTTCATGCGGTCGAGGCTCACGTAGCGCAGGCCGCGCGGGTAGAATACGGTGGAGCCAAAGCGGTACTGGTTCTGCTGCTGCCACTGGTAGCCGCCGCGCAACCGAATGCTGTGGTGCAGCCCAACTCCTGGCAGATACACCCCCGCCTGAGCGCTCCGCTGCTCAGCGTCTAGGCCAGTGCCAAAGGGCGTGCCGCGCCACGCTAGGCTTACCGTTTGCCCCCAGCGCGGCCCTACATCGCGGCGGCTCTGCCGCAGGGTGCGGGCGTAGGCCACGCTGCCCGTTAATACGTGCAAGCTGCGCCCAAAGCCCACTTCGGAAATGGCACGCACTGGTAAATCATAATCACGCACTTTTTCCATCTGGTAGTAGCCCGCCACTGTAAGCGACTGCTGCATGCGCGAATGAGTTAGTACAAGCGGGAGGCGGGCACCCGTGAGGAGGCGCGTGTATTGCCAGGTATCCTCCAGCAGGTTCCCATCGCGGGTGAGCACAGAAGTGCGGCGCTGCCCAGAGGTCAGGCCCAAATCAAGCACAGGCCACAGGCCCTGGTAGCTAACGTCTACGGTGGCGCTGCCCGTGCGCTCTATTCCATCGAAGCTTATACCGGCCACCGCTTGGGTGGTGCTGAGAATATCCTGGGAGCGGACACCCAGCACTAAGTCGCTACTCGAGGCACTTTGCACCAGCCCCCAGCTATAGGCGTTGAGGGCATGAGGCAGGCGGCGGTAGCGCGAAACCGGCAAGGCGGCCGCCGCCGAATCGGGACCGGGCAGGATAGGCCCCACCAGGGCTTTGCCTGGCTCGTGCTGGGCCAATTCTGCGGCGTAGCGGTCGGGACTGCCAGCCAGCACGGGCACAGGTCGCCACTGAGCAGGGTTTAGCGGCATTTCTACCACCCGGCTGCCCTGGGCCCGAAACTCATGGAACGCCAGTCGTTGCCCATCCGGCGATACGGCCGCGTGGTATGCCCCAATAGGCCTAGACGTGACCTGACGCACCTCGCCGGTGCCCGTTTGCACGGCGTACACGTTGTCGATGCCCGAGCGCGGGGAGTTAAACAGCACGTACTCGCCCCAGGGCTGGGGGTTAGAGAGGTTGTCGTTGGCGGCGGGCAGCACGGTCCGGGCTAGGCCAGTCTGAGCATCAAGCAGCACCAGGGCTTTGCCCGCAGGCTCTAGCCGCACTGCCGCAATCGTGCGGCCATCGGCCGACCAGCGGGGCTGCAGGTAATGGTAGTTTTCAGGGTTAGGAAACGTCCGCACAACGGTGCCATTCTGAGCATTCACCACGTGCACGCGCTGCTGGTAGGCCGAGTCGGTGCTAACGGTGAGTAGCTGCTGGCCATCGGGCGAGAGCACGGCGGCGGCGTAGCGGGTGCGCCGACCAGGGCGCGTGAGCTCGCCGGTAGCCAAGTTCAGCACCCGCAGCTCCGAGTACACCCGTTGCTGCCAGCGCGGGTCGTAGCGAAACTCTACCCACGCCACTTTTCCTCCACCCACCGAGAGCATCTCGGGGTTGTTCCAGAGGCCTAGCTGGTGGACCTGCTCCTCGGGGCCCCGGCGGCTCAGTCGCACTAGTTGCGAAATATGGCCTAGGCCACTCTTCACGGCCAGCACGGTACTATCGGTGAGGTACTGTGGGTACTGGTACTCAGTAAATACCCGCTGCGATGCCTGCTGGCGCAGATCGGTGGCGGGTGTGAGTTCCAGCTGGGCTTGCTCTTGGCGCCACGTGCTATCCAGCTCCTGCATGGTGCGGCGGTAGAGGTCGTCGATGCGGATGCCCGTCTGGCGGCGCGTCTTATCTGAAAAGGAAAACGGATAGACCGGAAACCGGTAGTAGCGATTGAGCACGTCGCTCCACACGGTAGGGCCGGCGGTACGTTTCAGGCGCGTCGTCAGGAAGTAGCCCAGCACATAATGGTTGGGCACATTGTCGCGGAAGGAGCCGGCCACGGCCTTGCTGTAGGAATAGGTACGGCCGGCCAGCAGGTTGGCGCGCAGGCCGATGTCGAAATTAGGAATGCGCCCCCGGCCGCTGCGCGTCAAGGCTGTTTCGGTGCCCACGGCGTCGCCCTCAAAAAACCAGTCGGGCACTCCCAGCGTCAGCAGGCCCACGCCCCCGTAACCAGCCACGGCGTAGGCCAGTCGGCCCAGGTCCTGGCGAGCCTTTTCGTACTGCACCACGTGGCGGTACTCGTGCACGCTCAGCTCATCAAGCCAGTCGAGGGTACCGGTCAGGAAGGGGTCTTGGGGGAAGCTGCCGTAGAACTCGGAGTGGCGGGGCAGCAACGTCACAAAGCCATTGCCAATGGTGTTCTGGCTTTGCAGCACCACCGAAATTGGGCGGGGCGGGCGCTGGAGGGAGGCACTCACCGGCTGGTACACCTGCTCTAGCCGCCGGGCGGTGCGCTGAGCCGTAGCCTCGAAGCCTGTGGGGTACAGTACCCGGAAGTGGGGCGTGCGCACCTCGTACCACGGCAGGGAGGCGGGCGTCTGCTGCCCCACCGGCAGCAGCGTTTGAGCCAGTACAGGCAAACAGGGCGCAAGGCCTAGCGCGGCAGTCAGAACGCCACGACGCAGAGAATGGGACACGTATAGCTAGTTATACCAGTGGACTTGGTAAATATAGCCTCCCCGGCAGCATACCCTAGCGGCACAATTAAACTGGGGCCCTACAGCATCTGCTTCAGCCAGGATGAAGCCGTATCAATATTATCGAAGGTCAGGATAACTGGGCGGGTGGTGTGCTGCAGGGTAAGGTCGGTGGAGAGGCGGCTGTACACGTTGGGCGAGTACACCCAGGCAAAGTATTCTAGGCCACCATCGGCCATGGCCGGAAACCACTCATACCCGCCCCACTCGGCGGCATCGGCCCACATGCTGGTTACGCGGCGGTTGTCGTTGAGCACCTTGCGGCAGCGCTCGGTCTTCAGAAACTGCAGCATCATGAGGCACCCCGTCTGCACCGACGTCAAATCCTGGTCCCCAATCCAATCTACATACAGCCAATCATTGAGATAGTCGTAAGCAATCGTGATGTAGGGCTCTTCGTGCAGGATGCGTAATGACATATACAACGTAGTGGTCACAATCCCACTGGCCGACCTTACGGTTGGGCTTGAAAAAGGTTGTGCTTGGCCTAGCGGAATTATTTTAAGCCCACTGTACTTTACAGCGCAACCTTCAGGCTCTACGTCCGATAACGCTCAGCTTACCGTATATGGGCCACACGTCATTTTACGTCATCATGCAACATCTGAAAACCTATTTGCTAGGCCTCCTGCTTACTTTAATGGCCTGCACCCAAGACCGTCCCGCCGACGCGCAGTCGCTTAGCCGCTCCACGGCCGGCAAGGCTCCTACAAACCTGCAGGGTTTAGCCGAAGCCACTTTTGCGGGCGGCTGCTTTTGGTGCACTGAGGAGATATTTGAGGAGCTCAAGGGCGTGAAGGAAGTGGTATCTGGCTACAGCGGCGGCAAAGAAGCGAAGCCCACCTACGAGCAAGTGGGCAGCGGCCAAACCAGCCACGCCGAGTCTATCCAGATTTACTACGACCCCAAGCAGATCAGCTTCGCCACGCTGGTAGATGTGTTCTTGCGCGCCGGCCACGACCCTACCACCCTTAACCGCCAGGGACCCGATGCGGGTACGCAGTACCGCTCCATTGCCTTCTACCGCACGCCTCAGGAAAAGCAGATCATTGATGCCGCCATTAAGCGCGTCAATGCCTCCCACCAGTATTCTGACCCCATTGTAACGCAGGTAGTGGCCTACACGCAGTTCTGGCCCGCCGAGGGCTACCACCAGGGGTACTTCCGCCTCCACCCCAACGAGCCCTACGTGCGCAGTGTATCGACCCCGAAAGTGGAGAAGTTTCGCCACAAGTTTCCGGAGCTGCTGAAGAACCCGCTCTAGGCCAGTAGGCCACCATTCGGCTACGCTGCTGAGAAAGCTCCGCTTCAATCATGAAGCGGAGCTTTTTTATTTGACCGCCCGATACGCAAGCCAGTGAATACGGGCTGGCAGAATGAAGCTGAACAACGACGGGAAACCCTCCTTGACGCGTATCTTTGAAAACCTTAGGCGCCCGACGGCCTCCCCGGGGTCGAGTGTATTTCAATTTCCTTTTATGGTTGCCGAACTGGTCGACTTCGAGCTTTTGTTCGACGTGCTGCCCTCCCCGCACCTAGTACTGCGGCCTGACCTTACCCTACTTGCCCTTAATGATGCCATGTGCCGCCTGCTCTGCTGTGAGCGGGCGGCGGTGGCGGGGCGCTCTATTATTGAAGTGCTAGCCACGGGCCCCGTGGTGGGCCCCACCCAGCATCAAGAGTGGCACGAGGCCCTGCAGAAAGCCCAGCAGCAACGGGCACCGCAGGTGCTGGAAGCGCAGCAGTTTACTCATACTGCCCCCGATGGCACTGTATTTCCGCGCTACTGGCAAATGACGCTGCAGCCCGTATTTACGGAAGCCGGTGGCCTACGCTACCTCCTGTGCCGGTGCCTTGATGTAACCGACCAGGTGCGACTGCAGCAGCAGGGCAAGTTCAACTACGAGAGCTTCACGCTGCTGGCCCGCGCCACTCACGACATTATCTGGGACCATGATTTGCGCACCGGGCACTTGTGGCGTAATGAGATGTTCAACGTCCTGTTTGGCTACCCCGTCAGCTCCGAGACCAGCACCTATGCCTTTTGGCAAAGCTGCGTACACCCCGACGACCTCCCCGCCCTGCATGTGTACATGAGCGGCTTGGTGGCAGGGGCCGCTACGTCGGGTAATGCGGAGTACCGCTTGCGCCGGGCCAATGGCTCTTGGGCCGAGGTGGTAGACCGCTTCTACATTGTGCGCGATGACAAGGGGCAGGCGCTCCGGATACTGGGAGCCATGCAGGACGTAACCCAGGCCCGCAACACGGAGCGCGCCCTGCACCAGAGCCTAGAGCAATTCCAGCTGCTGGCCGATTTTGTTCCCCAGCTCGTTTGGACGACCGATGCGGAAGGCCGTGTTACATATTTCAACCAGCGCTGGCAGGAATACATGGATGAAGATGGGAAGTTCCTGTCGTCTGACGGCCTGTGGTTGCACCAGCTCCACCCCGATGACCAGCAACGCACTCACCTACGCTGGCAGGCCTCGTTACAGTCGGGAGAAGCCTATGAATGCGAGTATCGCCTCCGAAGCCGCAGTGGGCAATTCCGTTGGTTTCTGGCGCAGGCCCTGCCAGTGCGTAATGCGGCCGGCGAGGTGGAGCAGTGGTTTGGCAGCTGCACCAACATCGATGAGCAGAAGCGCACCCAACTGGTGTTGGCCGAGAAGGATCAGCAGCTCCAGTACATTGTGGGCGAGGTGCCCGCTTTCCTGGCCACGCTGCTAGGCCCAAGCCACGTAGTGAGCTTCATCAATAGCCATTTCAACCGCTTCTTGGGCAACCATGTTCGACCGGGGCAAACGGCTCGCACGGCGGCTCCCTGGCTAGAGCAGCAGGGCTTACTCGACATTCTGGATCAAGTATACACCACCGGTGAGCCCGCCAGCGGCCATGAGCAACTGGTAGAGGTACCCGCCCAACCAGATACGCCCGCCCAGGAGCACTACTTCGACTTTGTGTGCCGCCCGCTGCGCAACGACCAGCAAAACATGCAGGGCATTCTGGTATTTGCCGTGGATGTGACGGACCGTGTACTGGCCCGCCGCCGCATGGAAGACCTGGGTGCCGAGCTGCACCGCCAAGATGAGTTGCTACGCCAGATGCTGGAGTCGCTGCCCCAGATGACGAGCATTATCCGGCCCGATGGCCTGATGGAATACGCTAGCCCCCAGTGGTTTGACTATACAGGCCAGACGTTGGACGACCTGGCCCACGCCTGGCAAAGCGCGCTACACCCCGCTGATCAGGCCTCTAGCCAGGAGCTCTTTGCCCAGGCCCAATCTACCTTGCGGGGCTATTCCCAGGAAATACGGTTGCGTAACCAGCACGGGCAGTATCGGTGGCACCTCAACCGCATGGTGCCCGCGCTCAACAATGCCGGCAAGCTACACCGGTGGTATGGCACCAGCACCGACATTCACGAGCAGCGCCTGCTGGCTGAAGAGCTGCGGCGCAGCGAAGAGCAGTTCCGCTTCCTAGCCGAAACCATTCCCGCCATCGTCTGGACGGCCCAGCCCGACGGCAAGATTGACTACCTGAATTCGCGCTGGTCAGAACACACAGGCGTACCCACTGCGCAAACCTTGCAAAAAGGCTGGGGCGGGCTGATCCACCCCGATGAGGTGGAGGAGGCATTCACGCAGTACAAGCACAGCATGCAAACCGGCCAAAACCTAAGCATGGAAAGCCGCTTGCTGGATGTACGCACGGGTCGCTACCGCTGGTATCTGCACCGGGCTTATGCTTTGCGCAGTGCTGATGACAGCATTGTGCGCTGGTTTGGCACCACCACCGACATCGACGACTATAAGCGGGTACAAGAGCGCCTGGAGGAACGTAACGCCGAGCTCACCCGCACCAACCAGGACCTGGACTACTTCGTGTACACGGCCTCTCATGACCTGAAGCAGCCCATCAACAACATGGCCGGCATCTTCCAGGAGCTGGTCCGGACGGCTACCTTCCACGATCCGGATGCTGTTCAGCTAGTGTCCATGTTTGAGAAGGCGCTGCACCAGATTTACGGCACCATTCACGACCTCTCAGAGCTGGTGCAGGTGCAGAAGCTGCGCCACGAGGTGCCGCTGGAACTGGTAGAGCTGGCCCCCCTGACGCAGGAGGTGCTCATTAGCATAGCAGAACCTCTGGAGCTGCTGAAAGCGCAGGTGACCATGGATTTCTCGGCGGTACCGGCCCTACCCTTTGTGCGCCCTAACCTGCAAAGCGTGCTGTACAACCTGCTCAGCAATGCCCTGAAATACGCCTCCCCCGACCGGCAGCCGCAGGTGCACATTAGCACTATTCTGGAAAACGACCAGCCAGTGCTACTGGTGCAGGATAATGGCGTGGGCATCGATTTGGCTCGTTACGGCAGCGAAATGTTTCAGATGTTTCGTCGCTTCCACGACCACGTGCCGGGCTCGGGCATGGGCTTGTATTTGGTGAATCGTATTGTTCAGAGCCACGGGGGGCGCATTTCTGTGGAAAGCCGGGTTGGGGAGGGCACTACGTTTCGGCTGTACCTGCGGCCCCTGGAAGAAGTAGCTACAAGCGCCACTGTTTCCTGAGCTTAAGCTCGTATCTTACTGGCTCTTATTGCACTTTCTCCTCTCCCACATGCTCTGGTCTGATACTGTTGAAACCGACGCGGCCCGCCTCCTTATGCGGGAGTTGCATCCCGTGCCCATGCTCGACGCCCTGCCTCATCTGGCCTGGCTCTCTACTCCCGATGGCACCGTGATTCATTGCAACGCGCGTTGGTTCAGCTACACTGGGGCGCCGGAAAATGTGCTGACCGATGGAGGGTTTATAGAGTATCTGCACCCCGATGACCGCGCCGACGCCGCCGATGCTCAACTGCGCCACCTCCCCAATGGACAGACGCTGGAGCTGCATCTGCGCTGGCTAGGCCAGGATGGGCGCTACCGCTGGTACCTCGATCGGGTGGTGCCACTGTATTCCATAACCGGCGAGCTGCTGGGCTGGCTGGGCACCTCCACCGATATTGATGAGCAGAAGCGCACCGAAATGCAGGAGCGCCGCGGCCGGGAGCTGTTCGAGCTCATGGCCCGCGCCACCAATGACCTAATCTGGGACTGGGACATCAACTCCGGCCGCATGTGGTACAGCGAGGAGTTTTGGCAGCTGGTAGGCCACCCACCTCGCCCCAACACCGAAACAATATCCTTCTGGCTGAGCCTTATTCACCCCGATGATCTGGATCGGGTAACGAGCGGCGTGCAGTCGGACCTGACGACCACTTCTAAGCTGCTGGAATCGACGTACCGCCTGCGCCGCGCCGACGGCCGCTACCTCACCATCCAGGACCGCGCCTGCGTAATTCACGATGCTACTGGTTTACCCGTGCGTATGGTGGGCGCCATGCGCGACGTTAGTAACGAAGGGTAGCGCAATGCCCTTATAGCTACCCCTGGCCACCTGGCCTACGGCTGATAGGCTACCAACTGGTGCTGCGCTTGCAGAGGCCTAGCTTTCGTAAAAGCCGCTAGGCCACGTGGCGCGCCGTGCGTACTTTGGCGAACTACTTATTCAGCTAGCTATTCCGCATGGCCTCGCCTTTGCTCCGCTCCAAGCTGCCCGACGTGGGCACCAGTATTTTTTCGGTGATGACCCAGCTGGCCCAGGAACATGGGGCCATCAACCTGGCGCAAGGCTTCCCCGACTACGACCCGCCGCAGGCGTTACTGGCCGCACTAGCCCAACACGTAACTACGCCCGGCCACCAGCAATATGCCCCCATGCCTGGCCTACCGCGGCTGCGCGAAGCCATCAGCCAGAAAACGGCGCACGTGTACGGCGTAGCAGCCCCCGACCCAGCCACGGAAATTACTGTCACGAGCGGCGCTACCGAGGCCTTGTATGCCGTATTGGCCGCCGTAGTGCACCCCGGCGATGAGGTACTGGTGCTGGAACCCGCCTACGACCTGTACGGCCCAGCCATCCGGCTGCAGGGCGGCGTGCCGGTGTACGTTCCCCTGACTCTCCCCGAATTTCGGCCCGATTGGGACCGGGTAAAGGCAGCGCTTACGCCCCGCACCCGTCTCATTATGCTCAACACGCCCAACAACCCAACCGGGGCCGTGCTCACTCCTCAAGACTTAACCACCCTAGCTGAGCTCCTGCGCGACACTACTACTCTCGTACTCAGCGATGAGGTGTATGAGCATATGGTGTTTGATGGGCAGCCCCACCACAGCGTGTTGCAAAACCCTGAGCTGCGCGAGCGGGCGTTTGTGCTTTCTTCATTTGGCAAAACCTACCACGCCACCGGGTGGAAGGTTGGTTACTGTGTGGCGCCGCCTGCTCTCACCACTGAGCTGCGGCGCGTGCATCAGTTCGTGACGTTTAGCGTAAGCACTCCTACCCAGCACGCCCTGGCAGATGTGCTGCCGGACGCGACTCTTTTTGAAACGCTACCAGCCTTTTATCAGCAGAAGCGCGACTTGTTCCGGGAGCTGCTAGCGCCTACGGGCTTCCGCCTATTGCCTGTGGAGGGGGCCTACTTTCAGGTAGCGAACTTCAGCGCTTTGTCTCCCGGCACCGACGACGTAACGTTTGCCCGGCGCCTCACCCAAGAAACGGGCGTGGCAGTAGTCCCCATTTCGGCGTTTTATCACGACGGCCAAGACCACAGCTTGGTGCGCTTCTGTTTTGCCAAACAGGAAAGCACATTACGTGCCGCCGCTCAGCGCCTGCAGCAGGGCTTGGCCTAGCCTAGTGGGTAAAGAAGCGCGGCACATCTGCCCGCCCTAGTAAGCACCGCTTGGCGTGGTTTTGGAAGCAAAATTGCTTGCGTCTAGTACGAGATGGCCTAGGCTAGAGCAGGAATGGCGTAGGCCTGCCACGCCATGCAAAGAGTTAGGCTCTTTGTTAGTACACCACACTTTTTTGGAGGTTCTCCTGTATCTTTTGCCTGATATGCCTCTCGGCCTTCCTGTCACCTGCAATATTCTCCGCTTTGTCTGACCTTACCATATCCTTTGTGCAGGCGTCGTTGCATTGGCACGATCCGCACACGAACCGCCAGGATTTAAGGCGGCACATCGACAAAATCTCCATCAGCACTGATCTGATTGTGCTGCCGGAAATGTTCACCACGGGCTTCAGCATGAACGCGGAAGCTCTGGCTGAACCCCTGCATGGCCCCACGCTGCAGTGGATGCAGGAAGTAGCCGCCCAGCGCGACGCGGTGGTCACGGGCAGCATTATAATTACGGAGGAAGGCCGCTTTTACAACCGGCTACTCTGGGTGAGGCCTGATGGTACCTTCAGCTACTACAACAAGCGCCACCTCTTTACCATGGCCAAAGAGCACGAAGTGTTTACGGCCGGCACAGAACGCCTTATTGAGGAATGGCGCGGCTGGCGCATTTGTCCGCTGGTATGCTACGACCTGCGCTTCCCGGTATGGAGCCGTAACCAGCCCGAGCACCCCTACGACCTACTCCTCTACGTGGCCAACTGGCCCGCTACCCGCCGTACCGCTTGGATTACGCTGCTGCGCGCCCGCGCCATCGAGAACCTGGCCTACACCATAGGCGTCAACCGCGTTGGCATCGATGGCAATAGCCTAGCCTACGCCGGCGACTCTGCCCTGCTGGATATGCGTGGTGAATACTTAGTGGAAGTGGGCAACCAAGAAACCAGCATCACCCGCACCCTGCGCCGCGCCGACCTTGAATCCTTCCGGGAGCGATTTCCGGCGCTGGCAGATGGCGACCCATTTGAACTCCGCGAGGCCTTGGTACCACAAGAAAGGCTCAAGCCTCATAACTCATAACCCTTCTAGCCATGCTCCGCACAGCGGCAGGCCCAGAAAACGTAAAGCCCTTACATCTACTCAAGATGTAAGGGCTTTTCTTAGCGTAGAACTGATGGGCTCGGCAAGTAGCGCTTTTCTTCGAATGCGTTGTGCCGGGCGTAATTTGGGGTTACTGCACTACCAAGCGCTTGACGGCTTGTTCGCCGGTTTCGGTTTCGCAGCGGATGAGGTAAACGCCCGGGGCTAGGCCACTCAGGGAGAGCGTGTGAGTACGCAACACCTGCATCTGCCGACGGAGTACGCGGCCAGTTACATCTAGCAGTGTAAACCGCACGGGGCGCGCTGCCTCAATAGTAACTGCGGTGGTAGCGGGGTTAGGGTACAGCTGCAAGGGTAGCGCCGCTGCGGCAGGAGCCGACGTCAGCACCCGGCTGCGAATACTGAATGAGAGAACTCCGCCGGCCTCCGTTCCCAGATAAAGCTCCGGGCTACCATCCTGATTAACATCGGCCACGGCCGGGGCGAAACGGGCGCGGGACACTGCACCGAGCCGGGCATTTTGGAACTGGCCTACCAGCGGGTTAAAGAACAAGTCGGTGCGAGGCAGAAACGCCCCTGTTTGCGCCCGGAAGTTAGAGTACAGCCGTATTTCGCCAGAGCCATCTGCCGTAAGCAAATCCGGGAAAGAGTCTCCATCGAAGTCGGCTACCACGGGGTGCAGGTTACCAGGGCGGGAACCATCACTCACCCGGATTTGGCCGTAGTCACTGTTAACCAGCGTAAAGGCTTGGCTTAGGCTGCCCATGCCGGAGTTGCGATAGTAGCGCAGGGAGAACCCGGGAATATCGGAAGAGTTGAGGTTGGTGCCCAGCAGCAAGTCCACTATTCCATCACCATCCACATCCGTGAAGCAGGGCCCATCATTAACAGTGGCAGAGATAGTACTCAGCAAAGTAGCCGCCCCAAAGGTGGCGGCTTGCCCTGCGTTGGCCGTGTTGAGCATAACTGCTAGGGGCGCTACCGCGTCTGTGATGGTGCCCGCGCTATTGCTGGTCCGCTGAGTGCTGGTATACGCCAGGTCCAGCTTGCCATCGCGGTTCAGATCAACCAACACGGGCTTAATTGCCACTAAATGGCGGCTCGAGAGGCCTAGGTAGTCGCTGGTCACCAGCTCAAATACGGGCTTACCAGCAGTACCCACGTTGCGGTAGAGACTCAGGGTGGCCCGGTACCGTTGGTTGGGAGTGTTGCGGCTGGTGCCCCCAATGAGCATATCCACGAGGCCATCACCGGTTAGGTCGCCGAAAGTGGGCGCGGCGGCTTCGCTAACGTCCAGCATACCTTCTTGCAGGAAATTGTTCTGCTGGAAAGCGTAGGCCGGAGCCCCCGAAGCGCTGGTGTTGCGGTACAGATGCACCGAAGCACGGGTGTCAACGGTGTCGGTGTTATCGTAGAGGTTGGGCGCTACCACCATGTCGGGGCGGCCATCGAAGGTTACATCTACCAAGTACGCCGACGGGAAGTTGGGCACCCGCACCGGCGAAGTGCTGGCCGGGAAGTTCAGGTTGATGCCGGCGGCGGTCATACGCGCCAGCTGCGAGGTACCATCGTTGCGCAGGCTAATCAGCTCGGCGCAGTTGTCGCGGGCGGTCAGCACATCCAGGTCACCGTCACCATCCAGGTCTACTACCTCCAAGTTGTAGCCGCCGGTGTGGTTTGGGCGCGGTATAGCACGGCAAAGATCGGGCTCAAAGGCAAAACCCGTGCAGCCCGACAAACACGCCGTGATGCCACCCCAGTAACTGGTTGCTTCTACCATGGCTAGCCCACCGCAGCCCGTGGTAGTAGAGTTGCGATAGTAATTGATACTGGGCGACGTAGAGGCAAAATCATAGGTGAGAATGTCGAGCCGGCCGTCGCCGTTCACGTCCTGAATGGCGGGCAGGTTATAGCCGCCGGTAGTGATATTCACGTTTCCGCCGGTGGGCGAGGGGTCAAAATACGTGAGCTGATTGGTGGTAAGCTGAAAGTTAGGCTGCCCATTAGTGCCCGCCACGTTGCGGTACACCCGAATGTCGCCGCCGTTGCCATACGTGAACAGGTCGGGCCGGCCGTCGCAGTCGTAGTCGCGCAGCAGCACCCAGCCTTGTAGGCCACTCGGAAACAGCGTTTCATACTCCGGAGCGTATTGCCAAGCACGGCCCGTGCCGCTGGTCACGCTCAGAAATGTCATGGAGCGGGTGGTGGCGCGGTCGAACAGGTACAGGTCGGGCTGCTGGTCGCCGTTGAGGTCGATGTTGGAAAACTGGGGCGAGTTTAGCCCCCCGGCCCAGGCATTACGCAGCGTATCGGTGCCGTGCACTACTTTTGCGACAGCCTTGAACTCAAACCCGAATGGCTGAGTAGTTTGTGCCGCCGCCTGGCGGGCAACGCCGGCCAGCGTTGCAGCCGTCAGCAATAGAAATATAGAGTGGCGCATCGAGTACGAGTATTTTCGGCTACTTCTCACTTAGCTCCCAAGTTACGCATAAACAGCATGGCAGATCTCGCGGCGCTCTACGCCCGGTTTACGGCATCCACGGGCGTCAGCACCGACTCGCGGCAGCCCCAAAATGGCACCTTGTTTTTCGCGCTGAACGGCCCCAGCTTCCGCGGCCGCGACTTCGCACCCCAGGCCCTGGCCAGCGGCGCCCGTTTTGCCGTGGTTGACGACGAAGCCCTGGTAGCCCAAGACCCCGACCGCTACACCTTTGCCCCGGACCCGCTGGAGCTACTGCAAGAGTTGGCCCGCTATCACCGCCGCCAGCTTAGCATTCCGGTGCTGGCTATTACAGGCTCTAACGGCAAAACCACCACCAAGGAGCTGGTACACGCCGTGCTGAGTCAGCGCTACCGGGTGCAATACACCAAAGGCAACCTCAACAATCACATTGGGGTTCCGCTGACGTTGTTAACCATTCAGCCCGGAGAGCATGAGCTAGCCATTGTAGAAATGGGCGCTAACCACCAGGGCGAAATCGAGCTGCTATGTACGCTGGCTGAGCCCACCCACGGCCTCATCACCAACATTGGCAAGGCCCACCTCGAAGGCTTTGGAGGGGAGGAAGGAATTGCGAAAGGCAAGAGTGAGCTGTTCCGTTACCTGGCCAGCACGGGTGGCACCGCTTTCGTGAATACGCTGGATGCGCGCCTACCAGGCCTAGCCACCGTGGTAGAGAAGCGCGTTACCTACCCTGGCCCCGCAGATACCTACCCGGCTGAGCTGTTAGGGGCTACGCCACAAGTGGTACTGCGCCTGTTCAACGGCGAGCAGGTGGAAGCCCAGATTACGGGCGACTACAACTTCCCGAACTTGGCCGCCGCCGCGGCCGTGGGCGCATACTTTGCAGTACCCGATGCGGCCATCAAAGCTGGCCTGGCCGGCTATGCCCCCACCAACAACCGCTCTCAACTGGTGCGCACTGCCTACAATGAGGTGGTGCTGGATGCTTACAACGCCAACCCCAGCAGCATGAGCGCCGCCCTACGCAGCTTCGCGGCCCGTGCCGGCAGCCCCGCCAGCAAAGCCGTAATCTTGGGTGACATGTTCGAGCTAGGCCCCGAGAGTGAAGCCGAACATCGGGCCCTAGGCCACCTGCTACAGGAGCTACCCATCGAGACCGTGCTGCTGGTGGGCTCCCACATGCAGCATGCTCAGCACAACGGCTTCCTGCATTTTGCCACCAAGCCCGAAGCCGCCGAATGGCTCCGCGCCAACCCACTGCGCAATCGTCAGCTGCTCATCAAAGGCTCTCGCGGCATGGGCCTGGAAACTCTACTGGAGCTAGTGTAGCACGGCAAATGATTAAATGAGTGATTGTTCTGATATAACGAGGAGGTGTGACGAGGCACTCGAAGAACAGTGTAGTCAGCCCACTCTGTTTGCAGTATAAATCCTTGCGATAACGAAAAGCCCTTACCTCCACAGTGGAAGTAAGGGCTTTTCGTTATCACAGCATTGGAAGTGAAGAGGAAGTAGTAGTAGCTACACTGCCTTGGCGCAAGTCGCAGTGACATGCCTAGGCCACTTCACATTCCTTTACCGCTAAAAAGGACTCTGAAGGTCTTTTAACAGCGGCTGAATTTGGTCTTTAGGAGAAATAACTGGGTCGGTTAGCTGCCAGCGGATGTTCAGTGCAGGGTCGTTCCACAGGAGGCCACCTTCGGAGCTGGGCTGATAGTAATTGCTGCATTTGTAGAGGAAGAGCGTGTCATCCTCAAGGGCCGCAAAGCCGTGAGCGAAGCCAACGGGAACGTACAGCATGTTGTAGCGGGTAGCATCTAGCTCTACCGCCACGTGTTGCCCGTAAGTAGGCGATTCGCGGCGGATGTCGACTACTACATCAAGAGCGCGGCCTTGGGCTACGCGCACCAGCTTGGCTTGTGCGTACGGGGGCTGCTGGAAGTGCAGGCCCCGCAACACGCCCCGCATAGAGCGCGACTGGTTGTCCTGCACCCAGTTCACATCGACGCCCGCATCCCGCATTACTCGCTCACTGAATGACTCAAAGAATGCGCCGCGGGCATCGCCAAATACGCGGGGCGTAAACTCAACTACCCCAGCCAGGGCATGATGCTTAATCTCCATACAGGTGTATATTTTTGACTTCAGAGGGGCAAGTTAGACAGATTTCGAGACGGCGGCGCGCGCAGGCTGCACGTCTTCCACCACCCGTAGATACTTGTTGAGCACGATTTGCTCGTCAAATTTTTGCTCCGCCAGCTGGCGGCCAGCACGGCCCATTTGCTGTAGGCCACTATCGGGCAGGCGCAGAATCTGCAGCATTTTATCGGCGAGGTCTTGGGCGTTGCGCACTTCGCACAATAATCCGTTCTGGCCGTCTACTACGGTTTCGCGACAGCCGGGCACGTTGGTTGTCACAATGGGCTTCCCCATGGCAGCCGCTTCCAGCAAAGTCTTAGGCGTCCCTTCCCGATAGGAAGGCAACACCACGCAATCGGCCTGCGCAATGTGCTCGGCTACATTGTCGGAGGTGCCGAGGTACTCTACATGCCCGGCCCGGAGCCACTCCTCCACCACTACTCGCTTCACACCTACCCCACCAGATTCATCAATGCCACCCAGGAGCTGCACGCGGGTACCGGGCATGGCTTCACGCACTATGCGGGCGGCTTCAAAATACTCTTCTACACCTTTCTCATAGAGCACACGCGCAATCATAAGAAAGGTAAAGGGTGTGTGCCGGGTGAATTCCGCCGCTGGCCGAAACCTGTTGGTGTCAATACCAGAGCCGGGCAGCAGATCGGTGATGGCGGGGTTTACCAGCTTGTTCTCCACGAAGAGCTGGCGGTCGTCGGCGTTTTGGAAGAAGATGCGTTTGGGAAACCGGAAGGCAAAGCGGTAGAGGCCTAGCGCTACCTTGCTCACCAGATTCTTCACGATAAACACCGTGCCCAGGCCAGACACGTTGTTTACACTAGGAATACCAGCTATGCGGGCAGCAATGGCCCCGTAAATATTTGGTTTGATGGTATAATGGAGTACCACATCAGGCCGCTCGCGCTGGTAAATTTTGTAGAAGCGAGCCGCCAGTTGGGCGTCTTTTACTGGGTTAGTACCCTTATTTTCCATCAAGATGGGCACGTAGCGGCAGCCTAACTCTGTCTCTAGCCGCGCCGAGTACGCATCAGGCGGGGCAATGGCCAGCACCTCGTGGCCCGCTGCCTGCAAAGCCACTACTAGGCTGCGCCGAAAATTCCAGATATTCCAACTTGTATTGATGACTATGGCAACGCGCATTCTGAGCGGTATGTAGTAAAGCGCGGCGCCAAGAGGCTACGCGGGCACAAAGGTAGCGTTCCTACGCGCGGGCGCGTTTTCTGTTTGCTACATTTTGGAATTTCCGGCCGCTTACCTGCTCTAAGCGCCAGCAGCCGTACCTTTGCGGCCTATGTCTGGTTCTCCTATTCTGTTGCGCCTACACCTGCTCGTGGTGCTGGTGTTTCTGCTGTTTTATGCTGTAAAAGCAGCTTTGCTGCTCCTCAACCGTCAGGAGCAATTACGCGCTGTACGTGCCCGCACCCGCATTGCTGATTCGCTGCTAGGCATCCTGATTTTACTCACTGGTGGCATTCTGCTGGCTCAGCACCCCGGCACCACGCCGGGCTGGCTGTGGGTAAAGCTAGGCCTGGTGCTGGTACTTCTGCCCGCGGCTATTGCTTCTATGCGCCGGCAATTCAAGCCGGGAGTTGTTCTCACCTTACTTGGGTTTAGTTACGTGTATGGCCTAGCGGAAACCGGCAGCGTTGCCCTCCGCCGAGATCCTACGGCCACCTCCTACGCCACCACCCCTGGCCTAGCCGAAGCCACCGCCACTCCCGATGCCGAAGCCCCTTCCCGCTTGGCGGAACCTAACACCTCGCAGGAGATGGCCGCTGCTGCCGCGGCGGCATTGGGTGATGAGGCAACGCCCTCCGACGACCTGGTGCAGGGCAAAGCCCTTTTCCTGAAGAACTGCGCCGTATGCCACGGAGCCGACGGCCGTCTAGGCCTCAACGGTGCCCGCGACCTTACTAAGAGCAACCTCAACCAGCAGGGCCGCATCTACCAGGTTACAAATGGTAGTATCAGCAAAAAAATGCCTGCCTTTGCCGATAAGCTTACTCCAGAGCAAATTCAACAGGTAGTGGCCTATTCGCTCACTCTCAAGAAACAATAAAGCGCCACAGCATCTTCCTGACCTAATACTCCGTTTACTAGCTACTCCCCTCTCATCCCACCCTACTCTCTTACCACGCAGTTAACTACCTATGGCTAATAAACCTGCCTCTAAAGGCCGCAAGCCTGGCAACAGCACCCGCCACCCCGGCGCCACCGATGGCGTGAAAGGTCGTGCGGGTCGCATTCTGGCCAAAGCCAACCAAGACGGCACCTACGACACGGCCCTGGAACAGGAAACCGCCGTACTGGTGGCCGTTCCCGATAAGCGCCAGCCCGACACGCAAACGCAGGAATACCTCGATGAGCTTGCTTTTCTGGCCGAAACGGCCGGTGCTAAAGTCATCAAGCGTTTCGTACAGCGCCTCGAAAAACCCGATATCCGCACCTTCGTGGGGGAAGGCAAGCTGGCCGAAATTAAGGCCTACGTGCAGCACCAGGATATCAGTATGGTCATCTTCGACGATGACCTGTCGCCCTCTCAACTGCGCAATCTGGAGGCCGAGCTGCAGGTGAAGATCGTAGACCGCTCCCTGCTCATCATCGATATTTTTGCCAGCCGGGCAAAATCAGCCACAGCCCGCACGCAGGTTGAGCTGGCCCAGTACCAGTACCTGCTGCCCCGCCTCACCGGCCTCTGGACCCACTTAAGCCGGCAGCGTGGCGGTGGCGTATCGCAGCGCGGACCGGGTGAAACGGAAATCGAGACTGACCGCCGCGTAGTGCGCGACCGAATTGACCTGCTGAAGGAGCGCCTCAAGGACTTCGACAAGCAGAGCAACACGCAGCGGAAATCAAGGGGAGGCATTGTGCGAGTGGCACTAGTGGGCTACACCAACGTGGGCAAAAGCACCATCATGAACATGCTGAGCCGCTCGGAGGTATTTGCCGAAAACAAGCTATTCGCTACCGTCGACTCAACGGTGCGCAAGGTGGTACTTGAGAATGTACCGTTCCTGCTCTCCGATACTGTAGGGTTTATCCGCAAGCTGCCCACCCGCCTGATTGAAAGCTTTAAGAGTACGCTCGATGAGATTCGGGAAGCTGATTTGCTGGTGCACGTAGTGGATATCTCGCACCCCACCTTTGAGGAGCAAATTGCGGTAGTGAACGAAACCCTCAAGGATATTGAGGCCGCTGATAAGCCCATGCTCTTGGTCTTCAACAAGATTGACTTGTATAACCCTGAGGCACAAGTAGAGCATCATGGTGGTTTTGAAGGCATGAACGAAGACGACGATGCCCCAGCCGCCCGTCCTACGCTAGAGCAGCTTAAGGCCACGTATATGGCCAAGATGCACGACCCGGTTATCTTCATCTCCGCACAAGAGCGCGAGAATATTGATGAGTTACGTGCTTTGCTGGTCCGTCATGTGTCGGCTATTGCGCAGCAGCGTTACCCCAACGTGCATCCAATCACCGAGACCGAGGAAGACTAGTACTCTTCAACATGTATCAAGCAGAAAGCCCCATTGGCCTAGGCCGATGGGGCTTTCTTGTTTTTGGCTGAACCCCAGTCAGAACACTAAAGCAAGTCTTTAGATAAGACCGACAGCGCTAAATGCAACCCTTGCCCTTCTCAATTTCAGCAAGAACCCCTATTTGTTGAATATATTTTATTATATTTTGATTTTTCTTGAAATTATGACAACCATAACTGACATTTTTTAGTACATCCCTCACGATTTGCCATTTCCCTTTCCACAACCAACTACTACATGAAAAAAACCTTTTACTCCCTCACGCTGGCTCTTCTGTGCGCTGGCCTAGCCACCTCCACGCAAGCGCAAAACCTGCAGTTTTCTAAGTCAGACCGCTTTAAGCTGGAGCAGCCGATACGCCGGCAGTGCGCTACTATGGAAGTGTACGAGGCGCAAGTTGCCGCCGACCCACGTTTACCGGAGCGCATGGCGGCCATTGAGGCTCATACCCGTAAATTTGAGGCCAACGCGGCCGCTCGGCGGTTGTCTACTACTGCCGCTACTGCGGGTACCATCACCATTCCGGTGGTAGTGCACGTGGTGTATAACACAACTGCGCAAAACGTATCGGATGCGCAGGTACAGGCGCAGATTGACGTTCTGAACCAAGATTTTTCGAAGACCAACACCGACGCCAGCCTGATACCCACCGCTTTTGCGGGGCTGGCCGCCAATACAAACGTGCAGTTTGTGCTAGCCAAGCGCGACCCAAATGGCAGAGCCACCAACGGGATTGAGCGCACCCAAACCAAAGTATCGTCCTGGAGTTCTAACGATGCGGTAAAGAACGCCAAGCGTGGTGGCGCCAACGCGTGGCCCGCGGGCCAATACCTAAACCTGTGGGTGTGTAATCTAGGCCAGGGCCTACTGGGCTACGCGCAGTTTCCTGGGGGCCAAGCCAGCACCGATGGAGTAGTAGTGCTGTATTCTTCTTTGCCCGGTGGCTCAGCCAAGCCTTACGACAAAGGCCGGACGGCCACGCACGAGGTAGGCCACTGGCTGAACCTGCGCCACATCTGGGGTGATGCCAGCTGCGGCAACGACTTGGTGTCGGATACGCCCACTCAGCAAACCAGCAACTACGGTTGCCCCTCCTTCCCGCACGTGACCTGCTCAAATGGGACCAACGGCGACATGTTCATGAACTACATGGACTATACCGATGATGCCTGCATGTATATGTTTACCCAAGGCCAGTCATCGCGCATTAATGCGCTGTTTGCCTCCGGGGGTTCCCGTGCTTCGTTGCTTACTTCTGCCGGCGGCACGGCCCCTGCTGCCTTGGTAGCCAAAACAGCTGAGGTGGAGCTGTATCCTAACCCTACCAGCAACCGCCTCACGCTAAAGCCGAGCACCGAGGAAGCCGGCATTCAGTGGGCTGCCAAAGTATACGACCTACAAGGCCTGGAAATGAAGCAGGTGCGTGCAGAAAATGCCACTACGCTTGACGTAGCCGCCCTGCCTGCCGGTCTGTACCACGTTATCCTGTCCGACGGTCAGACCACAATTCACCGCCGCTTCCGCAAGGAATAGTTTCGCCTCCCCTCTCCTAAATGCCCCAACAGCCTGGCCTATCATCCGTAGGCCAGGCTGTTAGTTGGTGGCCTAGGTGGCCTAGCCGTGCGCTACTTCCCTGAACTTTCTACTCCAGGACCCGCCGAAGCCGGCGGGTCCTTTTTGTTCCGTTCCTTTACGTTGGCGTAAGCGCTACCGTAGGCCACAACCATTTGGCGGGCGCCGTAGTAAAGGACTCGTTCCCACTCTTTCTCTTCCTCCCGATGAAGACTCTATACCTGATGCGCCACGCTAAATCTAGCTGGAGCTTCGACGACCTAACCGACAAAGAACGGCCGCTCAACTCCCGTGGCCGCGACGATGCCCCCGCCATGGGGCAAGCGCTGGCGGAAAGAGGCATAACCCTGGATTTGCTGGTGGCCTCGCCCGCCGTGCGGGCACTGAGCACGGCCGCGCTGGTAGCCAAAGAGGTGGCCTACCCCCCCGAAAAAATTCAGGTAATCGACCGCATTTACGAAGCCGAGGTGATGGACCTGCTTGATGTAGTACGCCAGCTACCCGATGGCGCCGAATCCGTGCTGCTCGTAGGCCACAACAATACCCTCACGGAGTTTGCCAACGTGCTTTCTCCTAACCCCATACCGGAGATGACTACGGCGGCCATTGCCTGCCTGAAATTTACCTGCGACCGGTGGGTTGACGTAAACCGCACGAACGCCGAGCTCTACTTCTACGACCATCCTCGGCACGAGAATTAATGAGGAGATAACAATAGCTCAATAGCTCATCAAAGCAGGTGCGCTATTTGCAGGCCCCGCATCCTATTATCACCATCCCTTCTCTCATGGAAGAAACCAAACAGGTTCGTCCTCAGCTGCTAAACCGCGAATTGAGCTGGTTGGCCTTCAACCGCCGCGTATTGCAGGAAGCGCAGAACCCGGAGGTTCCGCTGCTGGAGCGCATTAAGTTCTTGGCTATTTTCTCCAGCAACCTCGACGAGTACTTCAAGGTACGTGTGGCCACGCTACGCCGCCTGGTGAAGCTGAAAAAAAAGACCCGCGCCAAGCTGGGCGAAGACCCTACCGTGCAGCTGCAGGACCTGCTGGCCGAGGTAGGCCGGCAGCAGCAGGAGTTTGGCGAAACCTTCCGCAACGGCATTCTGCCGGAGCTGCGCCACCAGCACATTCACTTGGTATCGGAGCACGACCTGACGAACGAGCAACACCAGTGGGTATTGCAGTACTTCCGTGAGCACGTGCAGGATTTGCTTTCGCCCATCATCCTCGATGATAACCTGCACCACCTGTTCCTGCGCGACCAGAGTGTGTACCTCACCTTCTTCCTCAGCCATCCGCTTGCCAAGAAGAAGCACGATGAGGAGCGGATTATCGTGATGGAGCTACCCACCAAGCGCCACGGCAGCCGCTTTGTGCAACTGCCCGCTCAGGGGGAAGAGAAGTACGTGATGTTCCTCGACGACGTAATTCGGTGCGGGGCCTCAGAATTATTTCCGAAGTACGAGAAGGTGCAGGTGCATGCCCTGAAACTTTCCCGCGATGCCGAGCTGGACATTCAGGAGGAAGTTTCGGGCAATATGCTCGCCAAAATCAAAAGCAGCCTGCAAAAGCGCGAAACCGGCTACCCTGCCCGCCTGCTCTACGACCCCGCCATGCCCCAGGAGGTGCTGCGGGCCATTATGCAGAAAACCGGCATTGGCAAGGAAGAGCTGGTAGAGGGCAGCCGCTACCACAACTTCCGCGACTTCTTCGGCTTCCCTGATCTAGGTCTCTCCCACCTCAAGTACGAGGTTCAGCCGCCTCTGCCTCATCCCACGCTGCCCCGCACGGGCAAGCTGCTGCCGGCCATTGCCCAGCGCGACCACCTACTAAGCCCGCCCTACCAGTCCTTCGACTACGTAACGCGGCTGATTACTGAAGCCGCAAAAGACCCACAGGTAAGCGGCATCAGCATCACGCTGTACCGAGTATCCAGCAAGAGCGAGGTGGCCAAGGCGCTGCTGAAAGCCGCCAAAAACGGCAAGCAGGTGACGGTGGTGGTAGAGCTAAAGGCCCGCTTCGATGAGGAGTCGAACATGTTTTGGGCAGAGAAGCTCCAGAAGGCCGGCGCCAACGTCATCTATGGTATTCCTGACCTTAAGGTGCACAGCAAACTACTGCTGATTACCCGCGGGGAAGAAGGCCAGAATAAGCTGTATGCGTATCTCAGCACGGGCAACTTCAATGAGGTAACCAGCCAGATTTACGCTGACCACGGCGTGTTTACCGCTAACCCTGCCCTTACCCATGAGGTGGCGGAGGTTTTCCGGTATTTCCATGACCGCCAAGACAAAACCGGCGTGTTTAAGCACCTGCTGGTGGCCCCCTTTGAGCTGCGCGAGAAGCTGGTAGCCCTTATTGATCATGAGATAGCGCTGGCGCAGAAGGGCAAAGAGGCCTACATCATTCTGAAGCTAAATGCCCTACAGGATGAGCGCATGATTCTGAAGCTGTACGAGGCTAGCCAGGCAGGTGTGCGAATAGAGCTGCTGATCCGGGGCATCTCCTGCGTGATTCCTGACTTGCCCGGGCAGAGCGAAAACATCAGCCAACGTGGCCTAGTAGACCGCTACCTGGAGCACGCCCGCGTGTACGTGTTTGGCAATGGCGGGCACGAGAAAGTGTACGTAGCTTCCTCCGACTGGATGGCCCGTAACCTGGACCGCCGCGTGGAAGTGGCCTTCCCCATTCTGCAAGACGACCTGCGGGCCGAAGTACGCCATCTGCTAGACCTACAGCGCCAAGACAACGTGAAGTCGCGGGACTGCCACAACAACTTCATCGGCCAAGACGATGTAGAGGCCGGCAAGGTTCGGGCGCAGTTTGAGACCTATGAATACCTGAAAAAGCTAAGTCAAGAGAAGCGCAAGTAGTTTTTCTCAGGCATAAGAGCACGCAAAGCCCCATCCTACCAGATGGGGCTTTTTGGTGGGGCAAGGAGCAGTACCGTCGGTTTCTGGTGGGGCTTGCATCATGAAACTTTGTACCAACTCCTGCTTATGGCAGGCGTACAGGTTAACTGAACTATCCTCCTCACAACCAACCCTAACCTGCATGGACAGTATTAAAGCTAAAGGCTACGGGGCCTCCAATTCCATCTTCAGCGGTCTGTCTGAGATGGAGTTTGAGCGCCACGCACCCAAAGAAGATGAAGTACACATTGAGGTGCTCTACTGCGGCGTGTGCCATTCTGATTTGCACCAGGTAAAAAACGACTGGAGCAACACCATTTACCCCTGCGTGCCCGGCCACGAGGTTATTGGCCGGGTAGTGCAGGCCGGCAGCGGCGTTACTAAGTTTAAGGTAGGCGACCTTGTGGGCGTGGGCTGCATGATTGACTCTTGTGGCAGCTGCTCGCCGTGCCGCGACAAGGAGGAGAATTACTGTGAAGGCCCCGTAAGCTGGACGGCCACCTACAACGGCTACATGAAGCCCGATGGCAGCGGCTTTAACACCTACGGCGGCTACTCCACCGACATTGTGGTGAAAGAGTCGTTTGTGCTCCGCATCCCGGATACGCTTGATGTGCAAGCCGTAGCGCCCATTTTGTGCGCCGGCGTTACCACGTACGCGCCCCTCAAGCACTGGAACATCAAGCAGGGCAACGCCGTGGGCGTGGTGGGTTTGGGTGGCCTAGGCCACATGGCCGTGCAGTTGGCCGCCGCCATGGGAGCTGAGGTAACGGTGGTTACCTCTACCAAGGAAAAGCAGGAAGACGCCATTAAGCTAGGCGCGCGCCACGTGCTTATTTCCTCTGATAAGGACGCCCTAAAGCAGCACGAACTCAGCCTCGACTTTATCATCAACACTATTCCCGATAGCTACGACATCAACGAGTACGTATCGTTGCTGAAGCGCGATGGTACTATTGTGGCCGTAGGCCTGCTTGGGCCCTACAAAAAGCCGCTCAACAATATGGAGGTGGCCATGCACCGCCGCTCGGTGGCAGGCTCCATCATTGGGAGCATTCAGGAAACCCAGGAAGTGCTGGATTTCTGCGCCCAGCACAACATTCTGCCGGAGGTAGAGATGATCAAGATGCAGGACATCAACAAGGCCTTCGACAAGATGCAAGACGAAGAGGTACACTACCGCTACGTCATTGATATGCAGTCGTTGAAGGAACCGGCCTAGCCTCCTAATTCTTATGTAGTACAAAGGCCCCGGTGCTTGTTTGCACCGGGGCCTTTGTGTACTTGGGCTGTGGCAGCCTGGCATGAGCCATAAAGGCTTGTATTACTTATCTACCGTCTTTTTCAGGAATTTGCGCGGGGGCACAATGAATAGCTCGAGCGAGGCGTAGGGCGCGCCAGCTAGCTTACTGTCTACGATTTTGAACCGGTTATCGTTGGTACGGTCGAAGGCATCGAAAGCGTAGTTGTAACGGTAGCCACCTTCCAGCCCAAACCACAGGAAGTCATAAATCTCCCGCTCCCAGCGACCCCGGAATTTAACCTCCGTTTCCCGTAGCTCCAGCGTACGCAGATCAATGGCGTTTTCGCGGCGCAGCGGTTGCCGCAGCTTAATGATATAGTTGAAACCATCAACGGAGTAACCCGCAAAGAACAGGGAGCGCGGCGACGCATTATAGCGCATAGTAATGCGAGCCGGGAACAGCGCCTCTACCCCCCACCGGTTGTTGAAGGTGCGGTTATACAGCACGGCCGGGTAAATACTCTGTCGCCCAAAGGTGTAGCCTAGCTGCAGGCCTACCCCCCAAGAAAAGGTTGGGCTACGCTTCCAGCCGTACAGAAATTCCGAAGACACTCGTAAGTAGTCACGCACGCTTAGCTCCGAGGAAGTGTAGTCGCCGCTTAGCTCACCCTTAATGCGGAAAATGTACCAGTTCACCTCGTTTACGGGCCGGATAACCGCTATTTGGCTTCCTAACGTTTTGAGGCCTTTGTTCTCAATGTTGTCGTAGAGCTCATAGCCCGTGGGGTACTCACGAAACTTAAACTCTTCCCGCTCATAGTTGACCCCCAATATTACTTTAAGGTGGGGGCGGTTCCAGAATGGGATGTACCCTTTTATCACCAACCGGGCATTTTTCTCCGCCTGCGAGCGGTAATCATTCAGGCCTACTGCTTTCCCATCGGAGTTGATGTTGAAGCGGGGCATGCGCTCATAGTGAAAGATGAGGCCTTTGCTAGGTCCCATTCCCAGCACCGAGGGAGTAGCAAACTCCTGGGCATTAACGGCAGCAGTTGTATCACCGGCTGGCGGTGCGGGTGGAGGATATACTGGTGGAGTTGTAGGCGTAATCTGTGCCTGTGCAGCCACCGCCCCTCCAAGCAGAACAGTAACCATGGTCAGCGGACGAGATACCCGCTTAAACAGCGTCGAGAATACGGTCATAACAAGAAAAATGGAGGGAGCTAAACGACGAAAAGACGTTAGGCTAGCCTTAACGTCTTTTCGCGAAAAAGGATGAGGCAAAAGCAGGGTGGCGGCCTTGCTAGGCCATTATTCCTAGCGAAGGCACGCCATTTTACTAGAACAGGAAGTCGAAGCCTACAAACACCAGGTTTTCCTCTCCTACCGAGTAGGTAGCGTTAACAACCGCTTGCTTCAGGATGTCAACCCAAACACCACCACCTACGGCCGTGTGGAAGGCCTTTAGGCCAGTCTGGGTATCGTAGTGGGTATACACCCGAGCAGCATCAGCGAGGCCTAGGATACCAAATTTACCGGGCACCAAGTACGCATTGAAGGTGAAGAGCTGAATGCGCACTTCGCCGTTGGCGTACACAGAGCTGCGGCCGGCATAACGAGTGCGGCGGTAACCACGCAGGTTAGTGGTGCCACCCAGGGTATTAGCCTGGTAGAAACGGTAGTCGCCGAGGTTGCGGTTAGCCCCGATGCGGCCCGCCCAGGTCAGCTGGAAGGGGAAGTTGGGCGAGAGGTAGAACCGTGCCTCCGTGGTTAGGCGGCCGTAGCTGAGCTTCTCTCCGTTGAGCTGGTAGTTATACTCCGCCGAGTTGTAGAGGCGCAGGCCTATGCGCGGGTTCTTAGGCGAAGAGCTGGCATCGAGGTTCAAGTACGCCTTACCACCCAGGTAGCGGTTCAGCCCAAAGTCGGAACTCCGGATACCCACGGCCGAGGTGCCGATGATGCCGTTGCCGTTCTCGTCTAGGCCAGCGGCAATCTCACTACCAATTTGGTCACGGTCGACGCGGAACTGGTCGTACTGCGGACCGAAGCCTAGCTGCAAGAAGCTAAACAGGCTTTTCTCCAGCATAGGCGCCACGTACAACCGCGAGAACCGGATGCGGTAGGTGTCGTTGATGTCGCGGTTACGAATGCGGCCGCCTCCATCGTTATCTTCGGCTAGGCGGTTGCGGGTGTTGTTGCCAAGGCCGAAGTAGTTATACAGCAGCTGCGGGCCGTAGAGCTGGGCAGTTACGCGCAAATCCAGCTTCCCGAAAATATCCACGTAGTGGCCTAGGTAGCGCACATTGTAGGCACTCTGCGAAGGCGAGTAGTTGGCGGCTATGCTCTGCTCGGTAGCGTACGGCTCCTTACGGAAACCATAGGTACGGTAGATGAGGCCACCGCCCACAAACACCCGGTCGTCTATATTGTACCCGAAGTACGCTGTGGGCCCCAGGTAGTTTAGCGTATAGTCTTTGCGGTCGGTGCGGGTGTGCACGTCGTAGCGGCTTACATCAATCCCGGGCTCCAGGCGTAGGCGGGCGTCCTTTCCGGCTACAATGGTGTTGCTCGTATCGGCGTCGTAAATGTGCAGCTTGTGGCTGATGCCCGACACATTCGAGCGGTTCGTGATGCTGTCCTTATCGGTGCCGCCAATGATGCGCACCTTTGCCCCGCGCTTCACGTCGCCTTTCACGTCATAAATGTCCTCGCCGGCAAAGCCGTACAACCGGATTTCCTTGGTAACCTTGTTGTCGAAGGTGCGGTCGAAGAGCATTTTGGTGAGTTGCCCTTCCTTGTTGATCTTCTGCACCGTTACGTGCGTCTTATCATCGGGCAGGCGCTCCACCACAAACTTCTCGCGCTTCTTAGAGCCTTTCACCTCCGTCACGCGGCTCACCATGGCATAGTAATCAGCCGCTACTTCGGGCAGCAGGTCACGCCGGCTTTTCAGCTTAGCAATAATCTCGGGGCCATGCAGGTCGTAGATCTGCTTAGGCCACCGCTCCCGGAATGCTTTCTCAATTACGTCGTCAGTCAGGGAAGCCTTCAGCTCCTCGGCCTGCTTTACCCAATCTTCCTTAGTCACCGAAGCCAGGTATACCCGGTCGTTGCTCAGAGCCGTTAGGTTGAGGCCTTTCCAGTCGGCGTAGTCCTTCCCGAAGTTCTGGAAGTTCCGGATAGCCCACTTGCGCGAGGCCAGATACGGGAACAACCCGTCGCCCTTGAAGAAGGCAACGTCGCGGTCTTCGGGTACGGCCGTGAATTTCCGGTCACCGTCCTTATCTTTTTTCTCAGCCCAGCGCCACTGGTCTTCGTGCCGGTCCCAGTCGCCAATCCACATATCGAACAGGCGGGAGCGGGCAAAGGCCTTCTCGTTAACGCGGTTGTCGTTGTCGTCGGTAATGCGCTCAAACACCTTATCGGTGCCCACCAGGTTCTTGGCGTTGCCCAGGCTTTCCACGTTGCTCTGGTCGTCCTTGGCATCTTCTTCAATAGCGCCCGGCGTGTTGGCAAAGCGCGGCAGGTAGATACCCAGCAAGGGGTCTTGCGGAATGTAGCGCAGCTCGGGGTTGGTGTGCAGAATGCCCGCAGCCGTAGCCAGCGGAGGCAGCGGCAACGAACCCAACGGATGCTGGGCCGAAATCTGATCCTGCAGAATATCGGCCGCGGCCCCCGTGCGTAAGGCCTCCGGCAGTACCGCCGAAGGGTCTTTGTTGAGGCTACGGATGGTGAAGTTGCGGCCCTCCTCATTGCGTACTTTCAGCGAGGCCGTCTGCTTACCACCGCCAATTTTGTAGGGCGTTAGGCCACCTTTCTCGGTAGCCAGATCTAGCACCGGAAACTTAATGGGCGTAGCCCACTCCTTGCGGTAATGGTCCCCAAACAGGAAACGGTGGAACTTGCCCGCCTCATTGTACTGCGGGTGGATAGCCGTAGTAACGGTGCTGTCGCGGAAGTTAGGGCGGTTAAGAGCTGGCGCTCTATTCGTTTCCTGAGCAGCCGTGGCAGCTTGCAGCGCATACATGGGCGTGCGGAACACGCGCCGTGCGGTTTCACCCTTGCCTTCCGGAATGAAATACTCCACCCACACCTGGCCATCCTGGTAGTAGTTTACGCGGGCAAAACCCTTCTCTTTGTCTGAGAATAGCGCATCACCACCGTTACCGGGCTTTACGTGCTGGGTTTTACAGCCGGAGCCACTAACAATGTGGTTGAGGTTGCCTTCCTTGAAAAACTGCAGATTGTGCTCGTGGCCCGCCGCATACACCACATTTGGGTACTTCTGGAAAATCTCCAGCATCCCCTTTTTGTAGGCCTGGTACAGCGGGTGCGCAATGTCTTGGCTCACGCCCCCGTACTTGCGCGCAAATGGGTAAATACTGCCAATGACGGGCAAAGGCAGGAAAGCATACTTATAGACGATAGACAGCGGAAAGAAATGGTCGCCCAAGGTGAAGTAGCCGCCATGGATGCCATCGGAGAACAGTGGGTGGTGCGCCACCACCATGATGTTCTTATCCTTGTTGCGGGCAATGATGTCTTCGAGCTGGGTGAAGAAATCTGTCTCATTAGCTACGCCGCAGCCGCTGTTCGCCCCGTAGGGCCGCTCTCCGTTGGTCTGCAAAAACCACTGCGAGTTTACCGCAATCAGCACCAGGTCATCCTGCAGCCGCACCTCAAAGGGCCCTGGGCAGGCATCGCGAGGAATAAAGAAGTCGCCGGTGTAGGAGAAAGCCACCGAGTCTTTGGTCATGTAACTCTCCACGAACCGCTGCTCTCGGTTTACCTGCTCCACGCCCCCACGTAAGCCCTGCTTCCAGTCGTGGTTGCCAGGAATCATGTACTTCTCGCCGGCGTAATTCCGCAGGATGTCCAACTGGTCCGAGATACGTCGCTCTGATACTTCCCGGTCGTAGGCCCCTTCTTCGGGCATTCCGTACTCATAGATGTTGTCGCCCAGGAACACCGTAGTGCTACGGTTGCCGGCGGCCAGCATCTGCTTGCGCATATAGTTCAACGAGGGCTCCCCCCCTTCTTCCTGGGCAATAGGCTTACCCACATCGCCAATTAGAAATACAGTATAGCGAATGGTGGAGCTATCGGGTGGAGTTTTCGCCTCCCAGTTTTCGCCTCCATTGCGGTAATTAGGTCGGGTTGGGTGTGCCGTCTGGTCAGGCTTCTGAGCCAGCGTCACGGGTATAGTGCCACCAGCCAATAACATCAGCAGGCCGCAGGACAGAAAATGTCTTCTCATAAAGGGCGAGAGAGTAAACAAAAAAGGAGCAAAAGCCTGTTACTTGCTGTTACTATACGAGAGTTAACAGGCGGCAGAAAGTAGGGTTGCAGTAAATACGATAAACTTGCTGTTTACCGCTACTTTTCCAAGACGAAGTAGGGGGTGCCTGCCCTACGCAAATCATCCGGCTGCGGTTGGGCTTCCCCACTGCAAAACCTGTACAGCGCAGCTACGTTCTAAGCCGTACGGGTCTGCTGGCCGGCACTTTTTTATTATTTTCCGCTACATGGAAACCATCCCCACGCTCAAACCCGCCAAGGCTGAGATTGTGAAGAAGGCAAAGGCCTATATTACGCAACTGTTTGAACAACAGCTGCCTTCACGTCTTGTCTACCATTCTCCCAAGCACACCGCTGTTGTAGTCAAGGAGGCCAAAGCACTGGCTGAAGCCGCTGGCCTTAACGAAGCCGATCAGGAAGCCCTAATTCTTGCGGCCTGGTTTCATGATGCCGGTTACGTGGACACGTACGATGGCCACGAATACCGCAGCATGGAAATAGCGGAGCAATGGCTCACCGACCACGGCTATCCGGCCGACCGTATTGCCGTGGTCAAAGATATCATCCGGGCCACGCACCGCGATGAGGCTCGCGAGACTGAGTTGCAACAGCTTCTAGTGGATGCTGACATGAGCAACTTGGGCCGCGAGGATTTCTTCGCCAACGCCGAGCTGCTTCGCACTGAGTGGGAAACCACGCTGGGCAAAACCTACTCTAACACGGAGTGGGCCGAGACGCAGCTTAACTTCCTGCTGGGCTCCAAATATTATACTGATGCCGCCAAGGAGCGCTACAAAGAGCAGTTCAAGGCTAACATCAAGGAGCAGCGCGACAAGCTGAAGAAGACCGAGAAAAAGAAGAAAAAGAAGGAGGAGGAGGCCGAAGCCACCTTTGCTGAGCCTAAACGGGGCATCGAAACGATGTTTCGGACCATGTACAGCAACCACATGAAGCTTTCCGACATGGCCGATAAAAAGGCGAACATGATGATTAGCCTCAACGCGGTGCTCATGTCGTTGATTATTACCTACTTCGGCGCCAAGCTAGGCAGCAAGTCGGCGGCCCTCAGCAACGTAGGCCTGTTGCGCAACCCCGTCATTTCCATTCCAATGGGTATTCTGCTAGTCACCGCCCTTGGCTCGGTGGTAACGGCCATTCTGTGCGCCCAGCCAGATGTTACGAGTTTCAAGTGGCTCAAGCGCAGCCCCCAGATTGCGACCAACCGCCGGGTAAACCTGCTGTTCTTCGGTAACTTCAGCAAGCTCAGCCTCGATGACTTCCAGCATGGCATGACTGAAATTATGCGCCAGAAAGATGCCCTGTATACCAACATGGTCACGGACATCTACTACCTCGGCGACGTGCTTACCCGGAAATACCGTCTGCTGCGCCTGAGCTACACTATCTTCATGGTAGGCCTCATTCTCACCGCCCTCTCCTTCGGCATTGTGCTCCTGTACAAGTCGTAAGTTGAGATAAAGCGCAAAAGCACAGCATCCGGAACACCGCGAAGGCTCTACTCACGCAGGAACGACTGGCCTAGAACAGTTCGTGCTGATGTGGGTAGAGCCTTCGCAGTGCTCCGGATGCTGTGCTTTTGGCGTTTCAGATTATTCTTTCAACACCTCTTCTTCGCTATGCACGCTTCTCACTCGTGCTTGCTAGGCCACTAACAGAACGACCCAGAAAACGGCGCATGCGGTGTAGCTGCCCAAAGCGGATAAGCCGATTATGGCTGGCAATGTGGCCATACCGGAATTCCACCGTGAGCAGACAAGTATCGAGGGTGATGGCTTCGATGAAGTAAAACAGTAGAGAGTTCGGAAAAAGCCGAAAGTGGGAAATCTTCTCTACATATTCCATTTGGCCCTCATCTCCCTGAAACCGCTGAATGGCTTGAAAGTCAATTTGGCCCTGGAAGATGTCTACCTTATAGCTGGTACCCAGGCGCCCTGCCTTCGTCACATCGTAGCGTACGGCAGTGGCACCTTCCATCCAGCGCGGGCGCAGCCGGAAATTGCTGATTATGCGAAGCAAATACGGGGCGGGCACCTTAATTGCCCGGCGCACCTTTAGCACGCACCCACGCGCGGGCTTATCGTGAGCCGAGGCTGGGGCATTAAGCAACAGGCGCAACGGCGAGAGATGAGCGTATCGGTAGGGTACTTCCCCCAGGTGGTCATAAAAAGCAGAGCCGTGGAGCAGGCGCGTCCAGGAAAAACTACGCGCCAAATCAGCAGGGGTCTGGGTTTCAATGTATCCCTCCGATAAGAGGATATATTCCGAGCCCATGATGTTATTCTTGAGCAAGCGATGCACCACAATCACATCGCGCCCCATCAGCTTAGTGTACTCCCGAATTTGCGCTACGCTTACGCGGCCGTAGTGCACAATGATTTTGAGCGTCAGCACATGCTCGGCCAGCGCCGCGCTCAGCTCCGAGCCAGTGTCGCGCTCCACCACCCGCAGATAATTTTGAAAATCAAGGTAAATGCGGCGGCACTGCTGCACCAGCTCCCGAATGGGCGGGGGCGGCCCCAACCGGTAGAACAACACCGCATCGCCCTGAATCTCGTTGACCTGCAAGTCAAGCATGTTGCCCTCAATGAGGATTTCCAGCAGATCGGCCACCAGAAACGGTGCCTGCGGGCTACCGGACTCTTCAATGAAGCGGGTGAAGCCACTGATATCGGGGATGAAGAGCAAGGCTGGCACCATGCCATCATCATCCGCTTCAGCGGTAAGAGCACGGCCCGCACCAGCAGCCCGGCGCGCGGCGCGCATATCGTCCAACAAGCCCATGCGGCAAGAAGAGAGAAGTAGAGAGGGGAAAGGCTGGTAGTACTCCCGGCAAGGTACACCTAGTGTCCTATACGACAGCACGTGGCCTACAAGTTTGGGCAAGCGCCCCTTTCGCCGTAGCTTTGTTAAGATACTATCCCAAGGCTGCGTAGTTCAACGGATAGAATAGGCGTTTCCTAAACGCTTGATATGGGTTCGATTCCCGTCGCGGCTACTAAAGCCCGCTCTCTTTACCAGGGGGCGGGCTTTATTATGCCAATAGAATACGTAGAAAGTCAGCCCGCTGGGAAGACTTGCACCTTGTTTAAGACTAGGCCTAAGGCTAACACGTTATGGCACTAACGCTGAACAAGACCAGCCCCGATGGATGGGCCTTTTTGCTGCATGTGCTTTCAAGATGCTTATGAAAAATATCTGGTGGCCTCTCACCCTTTTCTCATTTCTGCTTCTGTCGGTTTTGCCAGTGCTGGCCGTCCCAGCAGCTAAAGAGGTTCCTAATTACAAAGTGCGCGTTTCTGTCACGAGCATCAATGGGAAAGCTCCAGCTAGTGGCCAACAGTTTAGCTTAGCTCTAGGAGGCAACCCACAGAGTGTCACTTTTTCAGGCCCGGCCTGGAGTGCGTGGGTGCCCTCTACTCGCGCAGGCATTGAACAAGCCATAGCCAGCTACAATAACGCAAACAACCCTTTCTGGCAAGTTGTCACGGGGCTAACGGTGGGGCCCAGCGCCTCAGCTGCTTCCTTCCCAGTCCTGAAGCTACAGATACAAAGTGCTATAGAAGGTGGCGAGACCTCAACTACAGCGGCAGAGCTATTTGGTGCCAATGTAGGCCTCATCTTGTGGCAAGGTGACGACAAGAAAATTCACATTGATACTTTTACCGGGCATGGCCGACGGGTGTATGACAAGGCTCTAAAGGCAGCTTTTCTGCCAGTGAAGGAGCGGCCCACAAGAATCCTGTTTGGTGAGCGGTACATTGGCTCCGACAATGACGTGCTTAGCTGGAAAGAAGGCATTCAGCGTTTGTGTGGCCTAGGATTCAATGCCCTCCACCCAGTGCCAGCCAATCTTACGGCTACCGTGAAAGAGGCGGGAATTAAGAAGCTTTGGGGTGCGGTGTATAACCCACCTGGTTATGCCTTCAACTTCGGGCCTCAACGGCATGAAGAGTTTAAGAAATTTGTGCAAGACCAGATTACGCCTGCATTGGCGGCTGGCTGGAAAAAGGAAGACATTGGCTTTTGGGTTACCAGCGATGAGCCTGGGTGGTATTACCCCAGCCGCTACAATGAGTTCAACCAAGATCCCAATGCCTTAGCAGCTTTTCATAGCTACCTCCATGACCGCGGCCTGAAACCTGCCGACTTAGGCAAGTCTTCCTGGGCCGAGGTGAAGCTTATTGGCCGCCGACAGTACCAAGACCTTCCCTCCCGCCGGCTATTTTATTGGTCGAATAGGTTTGTGCCTTGGGCTTCTGCCTACTTTTTTGGGGAGGTGACAAAAGCGTACGAAGAAGTGATTCGTCCGCAGGTGCCGGTACTGGTCAACTTCAATAACTTCATGGGCCTGGCCTACCAGCCGGGGCCTGTGGGTAATAACGATAAGAGCAGCGACCAGAATGCTGCCATGGGCCAGCACGACTGGCTGGAGTTTGGGCGCGAACGAGGCGCCACCGCTATTTCTACGGAAGACTGGTTTGGCGATGATATGGCCCCGCAATGGTCATTTTACGCTTCACGCCTGCGGGCGGCCGCCGAGCTAGGCCAGGTAGGAATGGGCGCTCTAGTGATTCCTCGCGTGTCAGGGCAGCGCCCCGGTGGCATGGCGCAAAAGCTACTGGCTTTGGTGGGCAACGGGGCCAAAACCATCCAATTCTTCACCTACGGCCCCGAATACAGCTTCCCTGGCAATTGCTACTCAGAGAACCTGCCGGTATTTAAGCCCCTCGCTAATGGTATGCGCTTGGTAGCCAAAGCTGAGGACCTGCTTTATCCTGGCAAAGCGAAAACCTCTCCGGTAGCCATTCTTACACCCCAAAGTTCCCCCCTATGGGATCTGGAAGAATTCCCGACCCCACCCCGCATTATTGATGTCACCAACCCTTACATGGACGCGGGCCGCATGGGCTACATGGTAGAGATGCACGGTCTGTTTCTGGCCTTGCAACACAGCGCAGTACCAGTGCGCTTCGTGGATGAGCAGAAACTTACGGAGCCCGACTTCCAAGCAACCAAAGTGCTGTATATAACGGCCCCTGATCTGCCTACTGAAGCGGCAGAAGCCGTACTGAACTGGGTACATAAGGGTGGCACATTGGTAACAGTAGCCGGCACTGCCGCCTTCGACCGATACCACCAGCCCCTGACATTACTACACCAGGCTACCGGTATAGCTCCTGCGGCACCCGTGCGGATGCCTGCCTACCAGTACGCCGACGCCAAGCCTAATGGCGCTATTACCCTGGCAGGTGTGCAGGCTATAGTATTTGGCGAGCGAGAGAAAGTTACGATGAAGCCCAGCGGTGCTGCCACCGCTCATACTACTTCCAGCTTTACTGACGGCTCAGCCGCACTTACTGAAACGCTTGTAGGAAAGGGGCGCATTATACATTTTGCCTGCTACCCTGGCTTGTCGTACCGACACTCGGCTACCGGCAACACGGGTGGCCTACCCAGTGGTTTTGCTGATGGTTGGCGCCAGCTTATTGTGCAGCCCGTGCGCGATGCCGGTGTAGCTCTGCCTGTTAGTGTCAGTAAGTCCCTGGTAGAAGCGCCCGCTCTCTACAGCGCTCAGGGTGTAGCCGTGACCCTACTTAACTGGCGCGGCACTCCGCAGGAAGTAGAAGTAACCGTAACTGCCGACCGCCCCGTGCGCCGGGTGCAAACCGCCGAGCTAGGCCCGCTTCGTTTTCAGCAAACCGGAAATAAGGTAACTGCTTCCTTACGCTTGAGTGATGTAGATGTGCTGCAGCTGTACTATTGATTTCAGCCGAACTTTAGTACACCGTAGCCAACTCGGGGAGCAGGCGGTTAATGACGCTGTAGTTGATTCCCGTCCAGTACTCTGAGCGGCCGATGTCAGTAAATTCAGCTTCGTCGGCCGCTATAGTACGGTAGTCTTCACTCACCAAATAGTCTTCCACGTCGTTCATACTAGCAAAAGCCAACACCGAGATGGCATCTATCAACTCGCCCTCGGGGTCGGGTTGCTGCGAGGAGCCAATATTGTGGAGCTGAGCGTAGCGACGCACATAGGTGTGCGTGGCAGGCTGGGCCAGCACCAGCGGGGCGTGCTGCCGCAGCAGGCGCTGCTGAAACGCCTCTCGGCTCAGTTCAGGCCGCCTATAATGAATCTTAACCAGGCTGATAGGGTCGCGGTGCTGAGCGCTCGGCAGCAAAATATACTCTCGGGTAATCTCACGGGTAACCAGGCGAAATGCCGTTTGCTCGTCGGCAATGATGCGCTTAGTATATTGCTCCTGCTTCAGCACGCGCTGGATGTCGGCTTCCGCCGCGTAGGCAATGTAAGCGAAGCCGTCGAAGCGCGGGCGCTGGTAGGCGGGTACTTGGGCCCAAGGGTCGGCTACCAGCTTGCCGTCAGGCTGGGTCATGGCCCGGTAGGGTGGGTGAAAAAATGAGGAGGGTCCGCCTGCCACGCGGTGTACCTGATCATAGCGCAGCACGGGTTCGTTGTCGGTACCCGGCTCTTCATAGGCAAACTTGGGCCCGTGCACCTTGCGCCAATACTCATTCCAGTGCTCAAGGCTTAGATTGGGGTTAGTCTCCAGGGCTACTTCGTTCGGCTCGGCCTCAGGACTTTCCAGTTCCTGCCCCTGGTGGCCCTTGTTTGAGCCCTCATCAATCTGGCGCTCAGTCCGAGGGGTATTATCGGCTCGCGTTAGAAAAGTGGGCGTGACGATGAGCGGAGCAGTAGTGGTGTGAAAGGTGTCGCGCCCTGGAGGACGGTGACGATTGTCGGCCCTTGGGTCAGTACCGGCTGAGTTTGAAGTAGTCAAGTGCATAAGAGCTAGAGCAGAAATAAGTACAGCTACGTAGCGCAGAGCCGGACAGGCGAAAAAATAGTAACTCTTCCCCGTACCATAAAAGCTAGAACGCTTAGTTCATATACCCAAACGGCACTATGCAACCAGCTACGCTTTGTACCGGTCCCCTCTGTTTTTCTACGTATACTTCTTTATTCGATCAGGCCCTGGCTCATGGCATACCGAATAAGGGCAGCCGTGTTTTTGGCCTGGGTTTTCTCGATGATATTTTGCCGGTGGGTTTCTACCGTGCGTTTACTGGTAAACAGCTTATCGGCAATTTCCGCGTTGGTTAGGCCTTCAGCAATGAGACGCAGCACTTCCATTTCGCGGCTGGAAAGATCCCCGGACTTACGGGAGGCCAACACGGCATCTGCGTTCGGAATCTTCACTAGCCGGTTAAGAACTGCCATTCCTACTTCTGTGCACAGGAAGCTGTGGCCTACCGCCACCGTCCGGATGGCGAAGATAATCTCGCTGCTTTCGGCACTCTTTAGCACATAGCCTAGGGCACCCGCCTGCAGAATACGGTGCACGTAGTTCTCACTATCCAGCATAGACAAAACCACCACGCGCACTCCGGGGTAGTGCTCTTGCAATAGTGGCATGGTGGCAAACCCATCCAAAACGGGCATGTTCAGGTCCATGAGTACCACATCAGCGGAGGTATCGGCCAGCAGATCTAGTACTCCCTGCCCGTGGCTTGCTTCGCCCACTACCTCCATATCAGGCTCGCCCGCGAGTAAGGCCCGGATGCCGTCTCGGAGAATGGTGTGGTCGTCGGCCAGAATTACACGGATCATAGGAGGGGTACGCGCAAGAGGCGTTAGGAAGATGAGTGTTTTGCCAGAACAGCTGCAAATAAAGTGTATACGCAGGACGTCACGTAGTGGTAGCCATCCGGGCCAGATTCTGTGCGTGTAGCTTCACAACCCTTCCGGCCATTGGTAGTTCAGCCGGCGTTCTGGCTGTACGCAACTTCGCCGTGCATGTATCGTTAATAAGCTGTGCGTAATATACGGCAAGTAATACCGTATTTACCCTGATTACCAGGCTACTACATTTGCCTATATTTGAGTATCTGCCGCATTAGTGCTCAAGCCATGGAAGTCTACCGCGAAATCCTGCCCCAGAGTTATCTGCTGATTCTGACCGATTCGGAGCCAGATGACTTGTCGCCCTTGTCTCATGCGCTCCGACTGGCCAGCCGCAGTGGCAAAAACAGCATCTGGATTGACTGCAGCCATATGCCGAAGATGCCGTTTAGCGTGTTGCGGGTGTTGGTCCGCACCTACCGTCGGCTCCGCATGCGCAACGTATCCATGGTGTTGTGCCACGTAGGCGACGCTGCTCATCAGCAAATGGCCAAACTTCCTACTACGCTTTGCCCGCCAGTAGTGCCTTCGTTGCTTGATGCGGAGCGTTATTGCCAAACAGCCCATCCGCTTCAGCATCGGCAGCGCCGGGCCGCCTAGGCCAGTAAGCCTACGTTATAGCAGGCCTGCTAGGCCACTAATGGTTAGGGCTACCACGGCGGTATTAAACCCAAAGGATAGTACTCCGTGCAGGAGCGCCAGTCGCCGAATTCCGCGGTCGGAAATGCTGACGTCGGCAGTTTGGGCAGTCATCCCGATAACGAAGGAAAAATAAGCGAAGTCGAGATAATCAGGTTCCTTTTCGTCACCCGGGAATTCTAGGCCACCTTCCTGTCCGCTGGCATCGGCAGCATCATAAAACAGGTGAGCATAGCGTAAGGTAAACAGCGTGTGCACCAGCAGCCAAGCCGTAACTACGCTTAAGCTGCTCACTACCACGTGCACCATCAGCAGCGGATCTGTTCCCTGGCGCATAGATGAGAGTAGTAGCACTACCGCTACCAAGCTGGCCGTAGCTGCCGTGAGCACTACGCCAAACGATAACACCCGACCAGGGTCTTCACGCGTGGCAATCTGGCGGATGTGGCCTACGTCGGCCGTCAGGATCATGGCCCAGGTGATGAACAAAGTGCTGACGGCAAATCCATCCCAGGCCCCCAGCAAGCGCAACATCAGGGGCCAAGCACCCGGCATGAGCCAGCAGAGCAGTAGCGCCGGTAATCCTCCCAGCGACAGGCGTTTCCAGGTAGCTAGCCGCGTGAGTTGGTGAAAGCCCGACGTGCCGCGGGTAGAAACAGATGAGGCCATAACATCGACAGAATGAAATATTCTGCGTAAGCTACGGCGTCACAACTGTTGCGCACATGAATTCTGCTCCGCTCTCCGGACTCTACGCCCCCTCTCTCAGCCTCCTCACCGACCTCTACCAGGTTACCATGGCCTACGGCTACTGGCAACAAGGCATGCAAGATCGTGAGGCTGTATTTCATCTCTACTTCCGCCGCCCGCCCTTCGAGGGGGGCTACGCCGTATGCGCCGGACTGGCCTACGCCGCCGACTGGCTCGAAAATCTGCGCTTTTCCGAAGACGACCTGGCCTACCTCGGCGGCTTGAAAAGCTCCAAAGGTGCGGCCATGTTTCCGCAGGAGTTTCTGAACTACCTGCGCGACTTAAAATTTACCTGCGATGTGGATGCCATTGCCGAAGGCACTGTGGTCTTCGCCAATGAGCCCCTGATTCGGGTGCAGGGCCCATTGCTGCAGGCGCAGCTGGTAGAAACCGCCCTGCTCACGCTGGTAAACTTTCAAACGCTGGTGGCTACTAAAGCCGCGCGCATTCGCGAAGCGGCCGGTGCCGATACGGTGCTGGAGTTTGGGTTGCGCCGCGCCCAGGGCTTTGATGGTGGACTGAGCGCCAGCCGCGCCGCCTACCTAGGCGGGGTTGATGCTACCTCCAACGTACTGGCCGGGCAGCGCTTCAACATCCCGGTGAAAGGCACCCACGCCCACAGTTGGGTTATGGCCTTCGATGATGAGGTGGAAGCCTTTACCGCCTACGCCAAAGCCTTCCCCGACGACTCCGTGTTCTTGGTAGATACCTACGATACGCTGGAAGGCGTGCGTCACGCCATTAAAGTAGCGCGCCAGATGCGCGCGAATGGTCACGAGCTGGGCGGCATCCGCCTCGACTCCGGCGACCTGGCCTACCTCAGCCGCGAAGCCCGTGCCCTGCTCAACGAAGCGGGCTTCGAGAATGTGCGTATTGT
This sequence comes from Hymenobacter wooponensis, assembly GCF_004745865.1. Classification (GTDB taxonomy): domain Bacteria; phylum Bacteroidota; class Bacteroidia; order Cytophagales; family Hymenobacteraceae; genus Hymenobacter; species Hymenobacter wooponensis. Next base: position 554,738 of record NZ_SRKZ01000002.1, read on the forward strand.
GGCCAGCAACGACCTAGAGGAGAATCTTATCACCAGCCTTAAGCTGCAAGGCGCCAAAATCGACACCTGGGGTATCGGCACTCAGCTCGTAACCGCCTACGACCAGCCTGCTCTAGGAGGTGTGTACAAAATGGCGGCCCTGCGCAAACCCAACGACTCGGGCTGGGACTTCACCATCAAGCTCTCCGAGCAGTTGGCCAAAACCAGCATCCCCGGCATCCTGCAGGTGCGCCGCTACGAAAACGAGAAAGGCCAGCCCCGCGCCGACATGCTCTACAACATCGCGGAGCCCCTCCCCGACCAGCTCACCCTCATTGACCCCAGCGACTACACCCGCCGCCGCCCCGTGCGTGCCGGGGCTGCCTTCCGGGAGTTGCTACAGCCGGTATTCCGGCGCGGCCAACGCGTGCAGGAGCTGCCTACTTTGGAAGAGAGTCGCACCCGCGCCCAACGCGAAGTTCAGAGCCTCGACCCTAGTATCCGCCGCTTCCTCAACCCACACGTGTACCCCGTAGGCCTAGAGGAAACCCTGAATACCTTCCGCACCAACCTGATTCTGGAGAAACGCCCGCTGCGGCCGGCGTAGGGAAGTTACTCTGTGGAAGGCCAGCCAGTAGAATTACTTCCTGTTTCATAGGAAACGCGGGTAATATGTGGAAAATCTTCTTGCTTGGTTTTTCGGGTGTACGCTTTGCTTGCTAGGTATAGGAGGCTTTCAAATTCTAATCCAACCGGCCATTTAGTAGGGTCTTGCAGAACTTCTTCATAGAAAGCAGGACCATTACAAAGCACACTGCATCTATCATAAAGGAAAGCATCACCCGAAATTGTCCGGGTACCTTCTCCTGGATAACATGCAGCAGCATATACCTCGCCATCTAGTTGGTACAGTTTCTCAGCCAAGAGGTCCTCGAAAGCAAATATATCTTCCAGTGGAAGTGTAGCTAAGCGTTTTTCGGCCGGCAGCAACACGGCGTCATCATTGCCGGCTTTTTTCCAATTCAATAAATCCAAAACCTCCCAGAACAGCATCTCGTCCATTGGTCGGTATGCAATTGACTTTTTTTCAGGAGCAGGCGCATTTTCTGGTGTCTCATGATAACCTTTATTCTGCTTCTCTTGCATCAGCTTTGCCGCTTCCGTAGCACAGACAGCAGCATCACTGAATGATTTATAGCTTTCCCTGCCTTTCGTCCCAACCTTACCGAAGGTCACAGTATAGGCTGAACCGTCAATCTCGATATTCCAGAATTTGTTGGCTTCACCCTTTTGGTTAATAAAATAACGCTTCATAGCATACAGAAATGTGCCCCTAAATACGGCAAAACTCTATACTTATTCGGCCACTGTCTATACCTCCTAGGCCTTTCCCCGCAGTTACTTTTGTGCCGTATTCGTTGTTATAGCAACTCACCAGCCGCTGACCGCTTTCATAGGCCACTGCGGCGCCAACCGTTACTTATCATGTCAACTCTGAAATTCAAAACCAGCATCAATTGCGGCAACTGCGTGCGTGCCGTAACTCCCTTCCTCGACGCCGAAGCCAGCGTAGAAAAGTGGAACGTTGACACCAACAGCCCCGAGAAGATTCTCACTGTAGAAGGCGAGAACCCCATTCCTGAGCTAATTATGAAATCTGTGTCCCAAGCAGGGTTTGATATTGAGCCCTTAGCAGCTTAGAGGGCTGGCCCAACAACAAGAACGTCATGCTGAGCTTATCGAAGCATCTCTACCGTGCCGCATTGTCCGGTAGAGATGCTTCGACAAGCTCAGCATGACGTTCTTTTTTACTCCCGAATCAGGCTTATGCCTCGTAGCGCAGTTCGCCGGCGCCTACACGCAGTACTACGTCGGTTTCCGCGGTGATGCGGCCGGCTACCTGGGCCTGATAGCCGTGGTTGCGTAGGGTTTCGGCTACAGCTTCGGCCTGGGCTTCGTCGGTTACCAGTAGCATGCCGTTGCCCATGTTCCAGTAGAGGTAAGCTTCCGTGGGCGTGATACCGGCTAGCTCGGCTAGCTGCTGCATTGCGGGCAGGGGCTCGAACAGGTTGGTCAGTTCGGCACCTACGCCATTCTTGAGCACACGCTTGAAGTTATCGGCAATACCACCGCCGGTGATGTGCGCGGCCGCGTGTAGAGGCAAACCAGCATCGAGCACCGCCGCCACGCCGGGCGAGAAGATGAGGGAAGGTGCCAGCATCACCTCGCCCCAGGTCTGGCCCATTTCAGGAGCGTCGGGGCCAGTGTAGGGGGCTTCGTGCCACTTCTCCCCAAAGGTCTTGGTGAGGGCACGACGGGCCAGGGAGTAGCCGTTGGAGCGGAAAGAAGGCGAGCGAAGTGCTACCACGGCCTGTCCGGCGCGCACGTTGGCGCCGCTTAATGGCCGCTCCAGGCTGGGGTGTAACACGCCCACGGCCGTAGAGCACCAGTTGAAGTTCATTTTGGCGCCGGGGTAGCCGCCTATACGGTTGCCCAGTTCGGCAATTTCCCCACCCGTTACGGCAATCTGGCTGAACTGCGCCGCATCGTGCAGACCGCGCATCAGCTCATCCACCACCTCGTAGTTGAGGGTGTTCACGTCGATGATGTTCGACAAGTTGGTGGGCACGAAACCGGCCACTGCCAGATCATCAGCCACCATGGCAATCAAATCGTAGCCCAGCGTGTCGTAACGGTCCAGGCGCTCGGCCACCTCAATTTTAGTCCCGATACCATCAGAGCCTATACCAAGCCGCTCCGCCCCAAAGCGTATTTCGTTGGAGAAACCACCAGCCAAGTCCTGCGCCGGCTCACCAGGCTTGCCTGCGCGGGTTGAGAAGGTTTTCTGAGCCCAGTGGTAGGCGTTCTTAGAAGCGGCATTGCCTTCTTCAATAGAATAGCCGGCAGTTGCTTTGAGGTCGGATGACATGCGTCGTTGAGTTTCTATGTGTATTGGAACGTCATGTCGAGCTTGTCGAGACATCTCGCGTGCTGACGTTGGATTACTGTGACAACATCAGCACGCGAGATGTCTCGACAAGCTCGACATGACGTTCTGTTGTTATTACAGTTAGTGGTTATCTAATGCTCAGTTGGCTCAGGAGCCTTGGCACTCACAGATGGCATTGCATTGGCATCGCCTTTCTTGTCGTGGCGGTGGCTCTGGCGCTCCTCCTGAATGTGGCGTAGGTACTTAGTTACGTCGCCGGTGGGGTACTTGCCGGTGAAGCAGGCAAAGCAGCTGCCGCCATGGCCTTTGTCTTCGGAGAACAGCTCCTGTAGGTCTTCTATCGACTGGTAGATCACCTTGTCGGCCTCAATGTAGCGGCAGATTTCCTCCTCGGTGTAGTTGGCCGCAATCAGCTCGGTGCTCATGGCCATATCAATGCCATAGATGCAGGGCGAAATGATAGGCGGCGCGCTGCTGATGAAGTATACCTCAGCGGCCCCGGCCTCACGCAGGATGCGCACAATGCGCCGCGAGGTGGTGCCGCGCACAATACTGTCATCCACCACGGCAATCTTCTTGCCCTCCACAAACTCGCGGATGGGGTTAAGCTTTTTCTTGACGATGTCCTCGCGGCCGGCCTGACTGCTCACAATGAAGGAACGGCCCATGTGGTTGTTCTTCACCATGGCCCGCCGGTAGGGCACCCCAATGGCTTCGGCCAGGCCGGAAGCTGAGAAGTACCCCGACGAAGGCACGTCAATTACCATATCGGGCTGAATACCCGACTCGATAACTTTCTTCGCCAGCATCTTGCCCAAGCGCACCCGCTCCCGAGCCACCAGGCGGCCATGGATGGTGGAGTCTTCGCGGGCGAAGTAGATATGCTCGAACACGCAGAAGGCCTTGGGCTGCGCGTAGGGGTTCTTATAATGAACCTTGAAGTCCTTATCGATGAAGATAGCCTGACCGGGGCCTACGTTCTTGATGAACTCAAAGCCGAGGTAATCGAAGCAGGTGCTTTCGGAGGCGAAGGCGTAGATGGGCCCGTTTTCCGTCTCGCGGCGGCCCAGTACCAGCGGCCGGATGCCTAGCGGGTCGTTGAAGGCTAGTAGGCCATGCCCAGCAATTACGGTGATAGTGGCGTACGCGCCTTTTACTAGTTCCTGCGTCGTCTCTACAGCGTCGAAGATGTCGATAACCGACAGGGCATCAAGGTTCTTCAGGCGCAGCTCCGAGGCGAAGGTGTACATAATGAGCTCCAGGTCGTTGCTGGTCTTGGGCAGCACGTGGTACTTCTCGTGCAGGCGCTTGGCGGCTTGGCGGAAGTTGATGACGTTGCCGTTGTGCACCATAGCCAGCCCGAACGGGTAGCTGGTGGTAAACGGTTGCGCCAGCTCCGCATCGTTGGAGCCCTGGGTGGTATAGCGGGCGTGACCAATGCCAATGTTGCCCTTTAGCTTCTTGAGCTTCTTCGGGCGGAACACATCGGAAATCAGGCCATTGCCTTTGCAGAGGTGAAAATTATCGTCGAAGGTGGCTATACCGGCTGCGTCTTGGCCGCGGTGCTGGAGCGCCGTCAGACCAAATACGATGTCGTGGGCGACGTCATCGGGGCCGTAAAAACCTACAATTCCGCACATGGGAAGTATCGAGAAGGGGTAGTGAGCGTGAAACCCGCTACCGGGGTGGTGAGTGTAACACCAACGGGGCGTTGGTGCATCGTGGGCGTGAGGTGGACAAGTGGCCTAGCCACCGGCTGCTTCTCCGTGCGGAGAAGAACCAGCGGCGAAAGGCAGCAGAGGCTCAGGGGTGGGGGTAGATAGCTCGCCCCGGATGAGGCGGGCCAGGGTGTCGGCATATAAAAAGTGCTCCACGGCTAAGCCGCGGCGCTCTACTTCGCCTAGAGTGTCAGCGCCCTGCAAGTCAACGGGGTGCTGCGCAAGGATAGGTCCAGTGTCCAGGCCCTCATCAACCAAATGCACCGTGATTTTGGTTTCCGGCAACTGATTTTCGAAAGCCCACTCATAGGCGTGCAGGCCCTGGTGCTGGTGGGTGTCGGCGGGGTGAATGTTAAGGATGCGCCCCGCAAACGCCCGAATGAACGTAGGCGACAGAATACGCATGTAGCCGGCCAGCACCACGTAATCTGGCTGATACTGGCCTAGCACCTCTACCACCTCGGCATCAAATTCCGTCCGCTTGCGGCCCTGGCTGCTGAGGCTGGCGGTGGGGCAGCCCATAGCCGCTGCCGTTTCTAGGCCAGGAGCATCGGGCTTGTTACTGAACACCACGGCTACCTCGGCTAGGTTCTGCAGCACGCCCTGTTGCACGGCCTGTACCAAGGCTACCATGTTGGAGCCCCGGCCCGACAGCAAAATGGCTAGGCGCTGTTTGCGGATGCTATGGTTACCAGTTTCCTGCAAGGGTCGGTTCCGGCCGCTGGCCGATATCGGTACGGATGTACACATCCTTAAATTTAACTCTTTCTGCTTCCCGATATACATGGTTCACAGCCTCTTCCAGCTCATTGCCGTGGCCTACAAGTACCATTACCCGGCCGCCGCTGGTAAGAATTTCGCCGTCTTGCTGACGGGTAGCGCCATGAAACGCCAGGATGCTCGGGTGCAGCTGGTCTAGGCCAGTAATGGGAAAGCCGGTTGGGAATTGGGCGGCGGGGTAGCCCCCCGAGGCCAACACCACGCCCACGTAATAGCCGGGCCGCTGCCACACGGTGGTTTGGGCCAAGGTGCCGTCGAGGGTAGCCTCAATCAATTCTAGGAGGCTGCTTTCCATAGAAGGAAGCAACACTTCCGCTTCGGGGTCGCCGAGGCGCACGTTGTATTCCAGCAGCTTCGGGCCCTGGGGCGTGAGCATGATGCCGAAGTACAGGAAGCCCTTGAAGTCGAACTGCTCGTTTTGCAGGCCTAGCAACGTGGGGTCCACAATGCTGGTGCGAATGGCGGCCAGCACGTTGTCGTCGCAAAACGGTACGGGGCAGTAGGCGCCCATACCGCCGGTGTTGGGGCCTTGGTCGCCAGCGTGCAGTTGCTTGTGGTCCTGCGACGGAGCCAGCAGCCGCACGCGGTTGCCATCTGTGATACCGATGATGCTCACCTCAGGGCCGCTCAGCTTTTCTTCCAGCAGGAAGCTAAACCAGCCGGTATGCTGCTGCTGCAAATCGTCTAGGGCAGCTTGGGCTTCTTCAATAGAAGAGCACACGTACACGCCTTTGCCGGCCGCTAGGCCATCGTACTTCACTACTACCTGCCCATCCAGCTCAGTGGCTTTGGCGCGGGCTTCGTCCAGCTTATCACTGCGGTACTGCCACGACATAGCCGTTGCTACCCCGTGCCGCCGCATAAAGTCCTTCGACCACACCTTGGAGCTCTCCAGTGTTGCGCCAGCCCGACTGGGGCCAAACACGCGGATATCAGAACCGGCGAAATAGTCGGTAACTCCTGCCGCTAGCGGAGCCTCTGGCCCTACCACAATGAGCTTCACATCATTCGCCTCGCAGAAGCTCTGGATAGCCGGAAAGTCTGTGGCACTGATTTCGGGATGGCTATTCGGGATACCGCCGTTGCCGGGCAGCACGTGCACCGTGGCGCCGTCACGGGTCAGCTTCCACGCCATTGCGTGTTCACGGGCCCCGCCGCCGAGGAGTACTATGGTTTTATTGCTGTTGCTCAAAGGAATAGGTAGTTAGGCGTAGGATGCGTCTAGCTGATGTCGTCAATAGAGACAATTAGACCGTCGGCGAATTGAAAAACTGACTTGCCTTGCAGCTGAAGGGTGTCGCCGGCTTTCAGGCCATTAGGAAAGTCGATGGCGGCAACGGCGGTATAGTCCAGCAGGACTTCTATTCGGTTGTAGGCTGCTTGCCAATCCGTGACGCGCTGCTCACGCTGGGAGAAATACTGCAGAGCTTGCTGAGCCTGCTGACGAAAGTTTGCCTTACCGGTCAGCGTCAGGTCGACTTCCCCGTTGGTGATGTTGCGAAACACCACTTCCTCGTGCAGATGTCGCAGCATACCGTCCACATCGAAGTGGTTGTACGCTTCGATGTAGTCCTGCACTAGTTGTTTCTGTTTCGCAATGTCCATTGGCTCTGTCTTGTCTTATCAGGCATTTTGCATGATGCCAGCCTGTACCAGATTGCTTATGAGGCGGGCCTGCACGTCGCCACCAGTAGTGGTTTCATTGGCGGTGGGCAGTGGGGCACCCGTGATACGCTCGTAGATATCGAGGTAGCGGCGCGTGGCTTCAGCGGAAACTTCGGGGGTGAGGGCGCGAGGGTACTGGCCGTCCTGCTTGTTAGCAATCAGCCACTGGCGCACGTACTCCTTATCTATCTGCTCCACGGCCTCGGGGTTTCGGGCGTAATCCTCGGCGCTCCAGAACCGCGACGAATCGGGCGTGTGAATTTCGTCAATCAAGATCAGCTCCCCATTCAGCAGGCCAAACTCATACTTGGTGTCTACCAGGATGATGCCGCGCTCGGCCATCCACTGCGAAGCGAAGTTGAACAGCTCCAGCGACTTCACCCGCATCTTCTCGTACAGCTCCGCTGACACCCAGCCTTCTGACACTAGGTTCTCGGGCGTGATTTCACGGTCTGACTCCTCCTTGGTAGTTGGCGTTACGATGGGCTCGGGGAACTGTTGGTGCTTGGTTAGGCCGTCCGGCACCGTCACGCCAGAGAAGGTACGTTGGCCACTCTGGTAGCCGCGCAGCATAGAACCCGTAAGGTAATTCCGCACCACCATTTCCACCCGAATCGGCTCGGCTTCCTTCGCCAGCGTCACGTTCGGGTCGAGCAGGGAAATCACGTGGTTCGGGATGATGTGCTGGGTTTTTTCGAACCAGAAAGCAGCCAGCCCGTTCAGCACCGCCCCTTTGTGAGCCACCGGCGTTTCCAGCACCGAGTCGAAGGCTGACAGGCGGTCGGTTACCACGATGAGACGCTCGCCGGAAGGCGCACGGTACGAATCACGGACTTTGCCGCGGTGCAGGAGTTCGAGCTGGGGGGTATCGAAGTGGTTGAGGGTGTTCATACGACGAGTTAGCAGCCGGCACTAAGTCGGCGGCATGCGGAGGTGTCTAGGATGAAAACTGGCTGGCTTCCTGGGGCACGGCGGCGGCTTGGCTCTGCACATGCTCCACAATGTTGCGGAACAGGCGTAGGCCATCCCCTTCCTCACTCAGGCTGGGGTTCTGGCGCTTGCGCCGGGCCCAGTCGGGGTGGTTATAGAGGGACAGGAAAGCCTCAGGGTGCGGCATCAGCCCAAATACCTGGCCGGTGGTGTCGGTCAGGCCGGCGCAGTTCAGGTCAGCGCCGTTGGGGTTATGCGGGTACACGTCCGTCGGCGAGCCGTCGAAATCCGTGTAGGCCAGGCAGTTCAGGGCGCGTGCTTCGATTTCAGCCAGGGTTTCTTCGCCCTTGATGATCAAGCGGCCTTCGCCGTGGCGCACGGGCACTTCCATGCTGTCGATGCCCTTCAGGAAGGGGGAGTTCGACTTAGGATTGACTTTCAGGCGCACCCACCGGTCTTCGTAGCGGCCCGAGGCGTTGTGCGTCAGGGTTACTTCCGGCGTTACGTTCCCGCTCAGGTTGGGGAGCAGGCCTAGCTTTACCAGCACCTGGAAGCCGTTGCAGATGCCCATCACGAACTTACCGTTGGCAATGAACTGCTTGATGTCGTCGAGCAGGGTGCGGCCCTCAGCATTCTTGCGGTAGCGCAGCTTGTTGGCCAACACCACGCCCGAGCCTAGGTCGTCGCCGAAGCTGAAGCCACCGGGGAAGTTCAGGATGTCGTAGTCGTGGATGCTGACGTGGCCGTGCAGCACTTGGTTCAGGTGCACGATGGTCGGCTCGGCACCGGCCAGCTTATAGGCGGCGGCAAACTCCTCTTCGCAGTTGATACCGAAGCCCGTCAGGATGAGGGCGCGCACTGTTTGCTTGGCGGCAGTTCCCTCGGCTGAGTGGCCTAGGGGCTCAGTAGATTCATGACCAGCGTCCACGCTCTTGAAGCCGAGCACGTGCAGGCTGCCGTCCGCATCGGTGATGGGGGCGGTATGGTCGTGCTGCGGGCGCGGAGGCGTGTTCAGGTCCGGCAGTTTGGGTTGTTCTTCCATTAGGATTGCGCCGCTTCGTGCTGGCCGAAGCCGATAAGTCGATTAACTGGGCCATTCGTCCACTCGTGGCGTAGAGCCGCAGTGCTGGCCGAAATGACCGTCTGGCCGCCGTGGCGCACCGTGAGCTGGCCGTCCTGCGTTACCACGCCGAGGCGGGTAGCACGGGTGCCAAAGCGCTGCTCAAACGCCACCACATCCTCCGGAGCCACCGTGGCCACAAAGCGGGAGTGCGACTCTGAAAACAGCTGCGCCGACAAGCCTAGGCCAGTAGCAGGCAGCTCTACGTCAGCACCAAAGCCATGGCCAAACGTGGCTTCGGCCAGGCCAACCGCTAGGCCACCATCCGACAGGTCGTGGCAGGATTGGATGAGGCCTTTCTCGTTGGCCTCACCCATCAGGGTATAGAGGGCTTTGGCTTCTTCGAACCGAACCTTCGGCACGTTGGCGCCTAGCTCACCGAAGAGCTGGTAGAACTCCGAGCCGCCTAGTTCGTCGTAGGTTTCGCCCAGCAGGTACACCACGTCGTCGGCTTGCTTGAAGTCGGAGGTGATGGTGCGGCGGACGTCCTCGATTTTAGCGGTCATGGAGTACAGGACCGTCGGCGGAACGGAAATCTTCACGCCATCGGCCTTGAAGTCGTTCTTCATCGAGTCTTTGCCCGAGGTGAGCGGGATGCAGTAGGCCGCCGTAGCATCGCGCAGGGCCTGGCACATGCGCACCAGCTTAGCCAGCTTAAGCTTGCCGTCGGGGTTGGTGGCGGGGTCGTACACCGAGTCAGGTACGCAGAAGTTGTCGTTTACGGACCAGAAGTTGCCGTCGCCATAGCTCAGGTTGGGCAGCTTCCCTCCAACCGCTACAATCTGGCGCACCGCCTCGTCAAACGCCCCAGCCGACATATGGTAGGCGTCCAGGTCGCCGAAGCGGGGCAGGATACCGTTGCTTACGGCCACGCCTTCCCAGCTCTCAAAGTTGAAGCGCACCACGGCGGCATCCTGCGGAGCCTGGCCGGTAGCGCCCATCAGCGGCTTGATAATGGTACGACCTTTCACCTCGTGGTCGTACTGACGAATCACCGACTCGCGGGAGCAGATGTTGAGCGAGCCCAGCAGGCGGCTCAGCACGTCGGTGTAATCGAGGTCGGCGAGTAAGGCGGGTTCCTGAGCCGTAGGCTGGCTCCACTCGGCTTCCAGCACTTTGCGTGGTACGCCGTTGTGTAGGAATTCCATGTCGATGCGTGCCACTGACTCACCGTCGAAGCGCACGTCGAGGCTGCCATCCGAGGTGAAGTAACCAATGTCGGTCAGCTCCACTTCCATCTCCTGGCCTAGGGCCATCAGCTCAGCCATCTTGCTTGGCTCCACCGCCAGCGAGAAACGCTCCTGCGACTCCGACACGAAGATTTCCCAAGGGCGTAAGCCAGGGTACTTCAGCGGTACTTTCTCCAGCTCCACCACGGCACCGCCGCTGATAGTAGCCAGCTCACCAATGCTCGAAGACAAGCCCCCCGCGCCGTTGTCGGTGCTACACTTGATGAGGCCGCGGCGGGTAGCCAGGATCAGGAAGTCCATGGCCAGCTTCTGCGTGATAGGCGAGCCAATCTGCACGGCCGTGGCGGGCGAGGTTTCGTCCAGCTCAATGCTGGAGAAGGTAGCACCGTGGATACCGTCTTTACCCACCCGGCCACCGGCCATGATGATGCGGTCCTGGGCGTCAATGTTCTTCTCCCACGAGTCGAGGCCAGCTAGCTGCATGGGCATTACGGCGCCGGTGCCGCAGTACACCAGCGGCTTGCCAGCGTATCGGTCATCGAACACAATGGCCCCGTTCACCGTCGGAACCCCCGACTTGTTACCGCCATCCTCAATACCCTTGCGCACACCTTCGAAAATGCGGCGCGGGTGTAGCTGGTTGCTCAGCAGGGTACCGTTGAACTCGGGGTTACCAAAGCAGAGCACGTTGGTATTGAACAGCAGCCGCGCGCCCCCAATGCCGGTAGCCAGCGGGTCGCGGTTGTTGCCCAGGATGCCGGTAATAGCTCCGCCGTAGGGGTCAATGGCCGAAGGCGAGTTGTGGGTTTCCACCTTCCACACGAACAACGACTCAGGGTTGATGCGCACAGCACCAGCGTTGTCGCTGAACACCTTAATCAGCCAGTCGTTGCCGTTGGCGCGGAGTTGGCGGTCTACCTCGGAGGTAGCGTTTTTGATGTAGGTCTTAAACAAGGAGTCAACCTCAAACTCCTCGCCCGTGTCCGCATCCTTGTACTTGATAACGGCGCTGAACTCCTTGTGCTTGCAGTGCTCCGACCAAGTCTGCGCCACAATTTCAAGCTCGCAGTCGGTAGGGTCCTGGGGCAGGCCAGCGGCTTGGCGCTCTTCGGCAATGCTGGTGTAATGGTCGCGCACGGCGCGCATTTCCTCCAGGTTCAGGGCGTAGAGGTTGTCTTTCGACAGCTTGACCAGCTCCTCATCCGACAGGCCTACGAGGCGCACGGTGTTCGTAATAGACTCGGCCCCACCGCCCGGCCGCGGCGTGTAGTCGCGAATCTGGGCTATGGGGCCGACCTCGAAGCGGTTGATCATTTTGTTGCCGAGCAGGTCTTCCGCCAAGCGGCGCAGACTACTCTCCGGCAGTTCGTGCTCCAGGAAGTAGAGCCGTTTGCTGAAGATATGCTGGGTATGGATGTCCAGCGGCTGGTTCAGGAAGTCGCCGAGGGCGTTCTGCGCCGATATGCCTTCATCGTCGGTTACGCCGGGCAGCTTAGCCACCAGGATGTAGCTTTTGTATTCGGAGCCGTGGCGGAACTCGTCAAGGGCCACATCGTTCAGCACCGGATCCTGCAGGCAGTGGGTGGCGAAGTCGCGCAGTTGCTCGTCGCTCACGGGGTAGCGCACCGTGTAGAGGGCGGTGCTTTGCACCCGGCCGGTAGAGAGGCCTAGGTGACGTTGGGCAGCTTCGGCTACACGTTGGCCCTCGCCATCATGTTGGCCGGGCTTGAGCAGAAGCTGTATGGTTCTTTGGGTAGAGTCCAAAAGGAGAATGGTTATCTATTTTTCGGGTTTCCCACGCTTAGGCGAAGGTGCCCGCGTGAGGAAGCATACCCGCGCAGGGTACGCCGAAAATGCCTTGCTTCGCTACCGGTTGCAGCGAAGTAGGTTTAAGAAAACGCTTTTTCCGGCCGACTGCCGGGTTTCACCACCGGAATACCTGCCCGGCAAAGCGGGCAATCATCGGGTGCGTAGGTGGCCGCCGTTACCGGCAGCAGGGCAAAGTTCGGAAAAGTTAGCTCAGCTTTCCCACCCGTGCGGTCAATTAAACTTGCTACGGCCAAAACTTTTGCGCCCAGCCCCTCCAGCACCTTGGCTACTTCGTTGGTGCTCTTGCCGGTAGTCACTACGTCTTCGGCAATAACAATTTTTTGACCGGGCTCGATGGTAAAGCCCCGCCGCAGGGTCATTTGCCCGGTATCGTCGCGCTCGGTGAAGATGCCCGGCACCCCTAGTTGGCGAGCCAGCTCATACCCAATTACCACACCGCCCATAGCCGGACCAACCACCAAATCAGGCTGCAAACCTGCCTCCTGAATCTGCCGGGCCAGCTCCGCCGCAGCTGGTGCTGCTAAGTCAGGCCGGCGCAGAAACCGGGCGCACTGCACGTAGGTATCCGAGTGCAGCCCAGAGGAAAGGCGGAAGTGCCCGCGCAACAGCGCGTCTTCCTGCAGCAGTTGCTGCTCTAAGTTTTCGGAGGTGAAGGTGGTTGAGGAAGAAGTCAAGGGTAGTACTCTTTTATAGGGTGTAGCGCGAACGTTGTAGTTCGCGTTAGCGTGAACAAGACGGGAGGCGCGAACTACAACGTTCGCGCTACACCGCCACCGGTCGGAACTGATTGATTTGTTTTACCAGTTCCCGGGCGGCTTGGCCAGCATCAGCTGCTTGCCATAGAGCGCGCGACGTATTAATAAGGAGGCCAGAGCCATCTGGGCGGAGGCCGGCTTTCAATGTGGCTTGCAGGTCGCCGCCCTGGGCGCCCACGCCGGGCACCAGGAACCACTGCTCAGGTGTGAGGCTGCGCATGCGCGCTACAGCTGCCGCATTGGTAGCGCCTACTACTAGGCCTATGCCACCGTGCTGCTCATCCAGCTTGCGGGCCACGCTGGCAGCGCAATCAGAAAGCGTACCACCGCGGGTGAGGGCTACATCTTGCAGGGAGTGAGTAGGCTTATTGCTGGTTTTAGCTAGCACGAACACCAGCTTGCCGGGACGGGCGAAGGGTACAATGGCATCGTCGCCCATGTAAGGGTTTACCGTTACCCCATCAGCACCGATAACATCGTAGGAGAAGCGGGCGTAGTGGTCAGCGGTGTTAGCAATATCACCGAACTTGCCATCCAAGATTACCGGAATGCTTTCGGGGATACGGTGCACCATTTCGCGCAGCAGCTTTACCCCATCCTCCCGGCTCAGGAAAAAGGCCAGGTTGGGCTTGAAGGCAGCAGCGTACTCGCTGGTTTGGTCAATTACTTCAGCCAGGCGGCGCGCAACCTGGGCATCATCGCCCACAGGGTCGAGACCTACGCAGAGCAGAGTGTTGGCGTACTGTACGCGGTGAAGTAGCTTTTCCATGGGTGGGAAGTAGCGCAAACCTTGCGGCCTGCGGTTTGAGAAACATGATTCTTGCAGAGTGTTATTTCTAAGCTCAGGGCCGGGCTTGTAACGGTTCTGGCATTAAGTGGCCGCACTCAGCAGACAACCGGGCGGCTAGGCCAGGTTCCAGCCACTCGCCGCTGGCCACCTGCACGGCGCTGGCACCGCACCGCAGATAGTCCGTAACGTGACTGGCGGTAAACACCCCGCCCGTACCGAAGATAGGCAGTGTAATGTTTTCGTCGTGGGCTAGTTCCCATACACAGCGTAGGGCCACTGGCCGCAACGCCTCCCCCGATAGGCCACCGGCCACGGGCGCAGCAGTAGCGTCGTCGGGTAAATGCAGTCCTTTGAGCAAGTTAGTAGCAGCCAGCGCATCGGCCCCGCCCGCCTGCGCCCCGAGGGCTAGGCCACGAATGTGCTCCGGCCACGGCGGCAGCTTCACGATTACGGCGGCTTCAGGGCCTAGCTCATTGCGTACTGCTTGCGTGGCTTCGCGCACAAACTTAGCGTTGAGCTCCTCGCCCTTTCCCGTATCAGGTTGGGCAATGTACACTTCTACGCCCGCAATCAGGTCGCCGGCTTCGCGAGCCAGGAAGCGCGCAATCTTGCGGAAACCAGGGATGCCGGGAGCCGTGATGCTCACGAAAACCGGCACGCCGTAGCGCCGCAAATTGGGTAGGTGTTCCTGCACCAGAATTTCTGCGCTTTCGGTGCGCATGTTGGTGGCGTTGAGCAGAGTCTGGTCTGCCACCTGCCAAATTCCTTCTTCGTAGAGCCCAGGCTTAGGCTCCATCGTTACGGTGCGGGTGAAAATTCCCCCCAGCCGCTCGTAGCCTATTCCATCCAACTGCCAGGGCGCGGCCGCGAGGCACACAGGGTTCTGGAGCGTGAGTTTACCGAGTTGCATAGGTTTTAAAAAGCTATGATTTCGCTGGCGGCCCTGCAGTAGCGGCGCACACCAGGAAATCAGATGACGCTACTTCCGGCCGGAGCCCAAGCAGCTAAATATACTTCTTGCAGCCCCGAAAAACGAGGTGGCCAATTCGCGGACCGACTTACGTCAGAATCCCCCCTGATATCTATCACCCCGCATCTTGCGCCACCTCGCCCCGTTGCCGCCGTTGGGCAGGCTTCGGGAAGTTCGGTTACTGCTATTAGGTTCGTGTTTGGAGCTGCCTGCTGTCAGTAGTGAGATCTGACAACTTACAGCTGCTAAAAGCAACGCACCCAGCAGAACCGTGCGCTTGCCAAGAAATCAAACTAGATAATGGTGTCGCGGTTGATTAGGACCGATACGCAGTGCGTTTCATACTGCGCGATTACGGCCATGTCATTAGGGTCCGTGCCTAGGCTCACGTTGCGGGTGGCAGCAAGAGCGGCGGCTACCATCTGTTGGCCGAGGGGGGTGTCGTTCATGGTGGTTACCAGTAGGGGCTGATGAGTTAGAAACTGCCTGGGGGTGCGCTTATTTTGCCTAGGCCTGTCGAACTGATAGGGCACAAAAAAACCGCTTCGGAAACCGGAGCGGTGAACGGGGCAAAACCAATAAAAGCAACGAAACCAACGGGGGCACCAACCTTCCGGTAATCTCGCAGGACATTCTCATGGAAAGCCCCGCGCTCCATCAAATGTTGGTAGTTGAGGTGAAGCACGACGCAAAAGTACTACTCACCCCATGTATAGCACCCTAAGCCGTGTTAAGTTTATGTTACCTTAATGTTACTTGCCTCAGTATGTCCGTTGATTTACACTAGCCAAAATTTTGTATGCTATGTAGCTGTATTTCAGCAAATTTATTTTCACTAATCCTTAATTATAGTAACTGAGTGTCTCCGTAACTTTGCTTTTTAACGCTCATAAAAGCGCCCATTATTATCTCTTATATGGCCTACCTCTACTTGCAATAATACAATTTAAGATCAGCCAGCCCTTATTATATAAAGAGAGGAGCTTACGTAAGGGCTTGAAAAGGCAACAGTTTTCAAAATTTCACGGTTGGCCCTTCAATTGCTGATTTGGATAACCTGCATTTGTTACTTATCTTAACATATTCATAATTATTTAGGTTTTGTACAATTCGACAGATGTCGGCTACCTTTGTGCAACGACTCACTTGGCACTTCATTCTTTTGCGCTTCTATGAAAAACTTGCTACTCGGTTTTCTTTTGTGCGGGCTTATGCTCTTCTCGCTTTCCACGAGAGCTCAATCGGATGCTCCGGCTCCTGTAGAGTACAGCGAGCGGGTACCCGCTGACGGGGCTGGCCGCAGCGCCTTATACCGCCGGGCGCTCGACTGGACGGAAAACCACTTTGCTTACGGCCCCAAGAGCGGCCAGAAGGCTGATGCCGCTGCCGGCACTGTACGCCTTACGGGTACTGGCAAAGTAAAGCCCGTGGACAACAAAGGCCGCGAGCAGGTACTTACCGTTCTGTTCGACTTCACCTTCCGCGCCAACGACAATGGCTATGAGTACAGCGTAGGTTCTTTCCAAATTATACCCGATCCGGGCCAGCCGAGCCAGACGAAGCCTATAGATGTTTACCTAACTGAGCTACGGGCTGATAAGAATAATGAGCGCACGCATAATGAGCGCCGCGTAACTGCCCAGGCCAACTCTCTGGCTAGCGAAGCCGCCATGGCCTTCCGGTCTTACATGAACAGCCTGCCTACTGATGCTAACGTAGGACTAGCCGGCGAAAACTAGGTTCACTTCTTTACTTAAACAAAACGGCCCGCCCGCAGCAATGCAGGCGGGCCGTTTTGTTGTTGCCTTTTCCTTTAGGCAGCTGAATTAGTAGCGTAGCGCTCTAACAGGCGGTGTGTACGAGCGGGCAACTCACGGGCATCTAACACCATAAAGCCATCGAGAGCATTACTGAATCGAGGATCCAGATTGAAGCTAATAATGCGGGCGTTCTGCTTCAAGTACTGCCGTAGCAAGACGGGCACACCACTACCGCCAGGCTCTAGGCCACTGATAAACTGTTGCAGATCCTGTAAGCTTTCCAAGCCAGCCTGGAGTACGTCGCTGGAAGCAGAGGCATCTAGGGGGCGATACCGGAACTGCTTGCGCGGCTTTACTAGGCCAGTCCAGTTTGGCTCGGTGCAATGGCGCTGCAGATAGTCGACCATCACGGCTTTTGAAACGGCCGCGAAACGGTTGCTAATGCTTACCGGGCCAATCAGGTAACGATATTCGGGATGCCGGGCAATGTATTCGGCAATACCCTTCCACAGCAGTGCCAAGGGCAGCGGCTGCTTCTGGTATTCTTCGCGCACAAACGACCGGCCCAGCTCTAGCGACTCGCGCAGTAACGGCCGCAACTCTTTCTTCATCCGAAACAAGGAATGCAGATAAAAGCCGCGCTTGCCATACTGCTGCATAATGCTGCGGCCCCGGCCCACGCGGTAGGCTCCTACCAAGCGCCGGGCAGTGCGGTCGTACAGAAACAGGTGCCGGTAATATTCGTCGTATCGGTCGAGGTCGATGGCCTGCTGGGTGCCCTCCCCTTCCCGGCGGAACGTGAGCTCTCGAAGCCGCCCTATCTCACGTAGTACGTTGGGAATTTCTGCCTTCTTAGCCACGTACACTTCCCACTGTTGATGGCGCAGCAGGCATCGGCTGGAGCGTAACCGGGCAATATCCGCTTCAAGTAGCGCAGACTCCGTTTCCGCTACCACCTCCGTGGCAGACACTGTGGGAAACAGCCCCTGAGCTGCCTTTTCAAGACCAGGCTTCAAAGCATACACTCGGGCCCTGAGGTAAGCTAAGCGGTCTGGCGCAGGCACATTGGTGAGCGTAGCCGCGGCAATGGGCTGGCCAATGCGGACTTGAATAGTCTGCCCACGCTTATTGAGCAGCTCAGCCGGCAGGCGCGCAGTACGCAGCATTGGGTGCAAGAGGCCTAGCAGACTGAACGCCGCGCTGTTTTGCCCACTCAGCCAAATGGGAACCACAGGCACGCGTGCGGCCTCAATAAGCCGGCCGGCCGTTGGGTTCCAAGTGGGGTCGAGAGCGGGACCAATGAGGCCAGATCGGTAGGCCACTTCACCGGCCGGGAACAGGCCTAGCGGAACGTCATTCTGCAGGTAACGCAGTAAACGGCGTACACTGGGCACATTGCTGCTCGCAGCATTCGGCTCAGGGTTTACCAAAGTGAGCTGATCGGCCAGGTTGGGCAGTAAGGGTGCCAAAATATCGTTAGCCACCGCCCGAAACTCTGGGCGCACTCCACTCAACAGGTAGAGCAGCACTAGCCCATCGAGCATGCCGCTGGGGTGATTGGCAATAGCCACAAACGCCCCACGTACCGGAACCCGACGTAGCTCGGCGGGGTCGTAGGCCAGGGTGATATCCAAGTCGCGCAAGAGTTGCCCAATAAACTCGCGGCCGTTCAGATGCTGATGTCGGTGGTATAACTGCTGCAGGTTGCGCAACTGCGCCCACCGGTACCACAGGGGCCGCAAGAACTCGCCGGAGCGGCGGCCAAACGAATCGGGGAAAGACAGCTGGGAGTCAGAGGAGAAGCTCATGCGCAACAAAACCGGAGAATGACCACCGCACTAACCGGCTAGGCCTATTCCTCAAAAATCCGAAAGACATGTTAGTCAGTCGTTATCACGGAATTATCAAACTATTAAGGATGCGCATATCTGGCCCTAAAAAGCAGAAAGCCGCGTTGCAGCGCGGCTTTCTAATTTTTAAGTAGCTCTTGGCCACCTCACTCATTCACTCGATGCAAAAGTACTAGATGTACTCAGCCTAACGAGAGTATTTAGACTAATAACAATTATTTAAAGATGAATGTCGGCTGTTCTCCGACCAACTGAGCCTTATGGTTCTAGGTTTACTTTCCTGAGTATCAACAGCCATCATAAAAAACCCCGGCCACTGCTCTGCGGTAGCCGGGGTTTTTGTAGGGGGGTCTAGCAATATCAGCTGGTTGGGCCGTTGTCTACGCGGGCTTCGACCACGCTTTGTACGGAAGCTGATACCGCCGATAGTAGGTCGTAGCCGGTAGCCTGCTCAATGGCATCCACTGTGGTGCGGTACACGCCCCAATTGGTATCCAATGAGTTGTCATTAGGGGTATTGATGGCAATAACGCGGGTACCGGTGGTTACGCGCGTGGCATCACCAGTTCCATTGGGCATTACTACTACCACCTTCCACACTCGGGTGGGCACCGTTACTCGGCCAGCATCCAGCGTGGTTGCGTAGCCATTAGATCCCGTGCCGCCTTTGCCGTAGCTACCACAGATGATGTAAAGCTCATTGCCAGCATTTACGAGGGTACGGCAGTAGTTTTCTAGCCCAGCCCACGTGCGCTGATTGTTCTGCGGAGCCTGCGGAATCATGTTGCTCATCAGAAAGGTAGCCGAGTTATCAGCCACCGAGCCGGTACGATCGGCAGAAGGGCAATTGTGGCCGCGGTCGAAGCCGGAGCCCGTGTAGCTAGTGCTAGTAACGCGATACCAGCCCGCTGGCAGGCTATTATCAGGCGCAAAATTATCTTGGCGAGGAGTACTGCCCAACCAGGCACTGCTTAGGTGCCAGCTCACCCAGTTTGGGGTACCCCGGTCGCGGTGGTACGACATGGTGTACTGGGACTTTGTGACCAGGTAATTCCAGTAGTAAGAAGGGTCGGCTACGGCGCCGCTAGGGTTGCCAAGCGCCAGGTTATTGTCGCGGGTAGCGGTAGCATCAGCAGTTTGGACCGCGGCACTAGGGCCGGCGGCTGGCGCTACACTATCCTTGGAACACGATACTGCTAGGCTGCCCAGTAGGAGCAAGCCCGCTAAGCGGGAGAAGGTACGCTTCATGTAAACACGGGTTGGTTGGAAGGAAAAAAGAACAGAGCAGGGCGTAAGGGCAGCAAAGTTGGTGGCTGACCCTGAGTTATATATTACCGCATGTTTATCATTCTGCTTAGAGCAAAATTCTATTCATGCCACTACTTGAAATAGGATTAACGCTCACTCAACAAGTAGCGTGTATGGTTTTATGGCATTGTATTTTACTGGTACAGAGGTTTAGCTGGGACTGCGGCTAGACTCCTGAAAATCTGTCCCATTGTCTTGCTCGCAAGGCTCAACCGTATGGTTCAAAATGAGAAAAGCCCCGTCGACCTGCAACGACGGGGCTTTTTTTATAAAATAAAGGATGGTGAAATAGTAGCGAATAGGGTTAAATAGTAAATAGAAAAGGCCTTGTGCCTAGTGGCCTAGCGGGCGCTGATAACCAACGACTGCGCTGATAGCCGCCGGCTGGTAGCGTCCGTCACCACCACCTGATAGATTCCTGAGCCTAGGCCAGTAGTTGGCAACAGTACCTCGCGGCTTGCTACAGCTTGCTGAATAACCAACTGCCCTTGGCCATTATACAGCATTACCTTACCTCCTTCGGCACTGGCTTCGGGTAGTGATACCCGCACTTGATCTGCCCCAGAAGCGGGGTTAGGATACAATGTCACTTGTTGCGCCAACGCTTTCCAGTTGACGGCTACCACTTGGGAGTAGCTCTCTGTACCATCGGCATCAACCTGCCGCAGACGGTAGTATAGCACGGTAGTACCTTGTTTACCGGCCTCTTCATCGCGCAGATTGTACTGGCGCCGAGAGGTGCTGCTACCAGCAGCGGCCAGGCGCCCGATAGCTGTAAACTCCTTGCTAGTTGCCCCGGCCGCACGCTCTACAACAAAGTGGCTGCTGTTGCGCTCAGAAGCGGTTTGCCATGCCAGATCTACCCCCGTACCGGCAGCCTTGGCGCCAAACTGCACCAACTCTACGGGCAGCGGTGCTGGCGCGACAATCTTGCTTGGGAAACCGGTAGGCCGGTCATCGGCGAAGGCATAATAGATTTTCATGGCATCAAGGGCCGAAACGCCACTGGCCACTTCAATCTCTACCCAATCAAAGGCTTGCGTAGTAGCAAAGGATACTTCCTGCCGCCCATCTGCCAGTAGTTCTAGGTTAAGCAGGCTCGATCCACTAGCGCTTTCTACAAACTTTTGCCCAGTGCCCCCAGAGTAGGTATTAATCCGAATTGAGGATAATAAGCTGGCATCTAGTAGGCCAGATGCACCGCCTAGAATCATGCCCGCCGTATTGCCAGCCAAGCCGGTGCCATTCAACTTCACCTTCAGGCGGGTAGTAGTACCTACTGCAACCCCGCTATTAATTTGAGCAAAGTTGTTCTTAAGGTCATTATCAGCAGCTTGGTTAGGGTTAGTGATGCCGCAATTCACACATAACAGGCTACCTGCTTTGTATTGGCTGGTCTGGTATTGATTATTAACGTTGGAGAAGTTAGACAGAACGGGCTGCTGGTCGCGAAAGGCTTGTGGTTCGATGCCAAAGCCATAGTAAATGCGCAAATCGTCTGCCAAGCCCAACAGGCTATTCTGCCGGATTTCTACCCGATCGAATGCCTTTGTAGATTCGAAGCTTACCGCATATTGGCCGCCAGACAAAGCATTTAAATCCAAGAGCTGAGCTCCATTGCCTGACTCCTGCGGCACTCCATTGAGGTAAGTAGTAACCGTAAGACCCGACAACACCTTTGCATCAAGCAAGCTTCCGCTACCGACAACAAAACCAGCCTGATAACCGGCCGGAGCTTTGCCTTCCAACTGCGTTTGCAAGGTGGTAGGGCAGTTAACGTTGAGCAGTGAACTAAAAGAAGCGTAGTTAGTGAGGTCACCATCAACAGCATTACCTGGGTTAGATACACTGCTATTAGTGCACACTGTTACGCCATTTGGCTGAATAGCCGTGTTATAGTAGTTAGACAGGTTCTGGCTGAAACGAGAAACGTAGCCAGTAGCAGTTGTAACTACATTAGCATCAATTCCATACGCGTAGTAAACGTTTATATCATAGCTTACATTAATAACAGCGCCTGCCTCAATTTCTACTTGGTTAAATGGCTTGGTAGCCACAAATTCAACTCGCCCTGGGGTAGAGGTTCCTAAAACTGCCTTGGCAGCGTCAGTCACAATACGCGCCTCCTGAAACTGTGAGGTACCACTGGCGTCTTTCAAGTAAGTACGCAGTACCACGGCTCCAACAGTTGTAATGCCCGTACTGCTACCTAGTACTACTCCGGCCCGGTAGTCTTTCGGAACAACGGCTGGCATATCCATCCGAATTGCTACGGGAAAGAGCAGCAATGGCATGTGCATAGTAGCGTAGTTCGTAAGATCTGCATCTGCTGCCCGTCCCACGTTGTCTACATCGCCGTAACAAGTAGTAACGGCCACGGGACTTACACCTACAGTAGTGCAGGTGCGGTAATCCTGCGCTTTGTTTGAGTAGAAGGGTATGCTAGCAGCTAATAGCGTGCTGCTAAAGCTTGAAAACAGCAGCAGCAAACAGCTGAGGCTAACTACACGAGTGAATAGCATTGATCTCATGAGGCAGGGGTTAAAGTAATAGGTGTAAGCAGTAGTGTTCCTGAGAGTGAGAGCTTTAGTCTCCTTCACAGTCAATTCTATTACCACTATTTTCACCCCTATCCTTATTCCTGATTATCAGTAATTTACATCTATAAGCAAAACACTATGTAATCCCAGATAGAGACTCAACTTCTTATATCGGGAAATTTTGGTAAGCCCATATTTCCCGCTTATACTCGCAACCCTACGCACTGTTTACTCCACCTGAGCTACCGAAAACTCTTAAGCCGAATTAGTACTTTACTTAGTTGCCCTCTTCGAGCGAAGAAACAGCGCTACGGCTACTTCGACTCATGCATCCCTTTAATCCAATGAGCTCCTCACAATCTGTCTCCATTTTCATTGTTGAAGACAACGCCTGGTATGGCGAGCTACTCGAATACAAGCTCGCGCAAAATCCAGATTACAGCATCCGGCGGTTTACAACTGCCCAGGCTTGCCTAGATCACCTGGTTGATAACCCAGACATCATCACGCTTGACTACTCCTTACCCGACGGGCAGGGCGACCAAGTACTGCGCCAGATTCGGGAGCGGTTACCGGAGGTAGCTGTTATTGTTATCTCAGGTCAGGAAGATGTGCGCACCGCCATTGGGCTACTTCGCCAAGGGGCATACGATTACTTGGTAAAGGACGAGGAAACCGTTGACCGCTTATGGAACACCGTAAGCAACATTCGTAAGCAGTTGGCCTTGACCCGTGAGAACAATCGTCTTCGGGAACAGATTGGCCAGAAGTACTCACCTGAGCGAGCCATTCTGGGGGAAAGTCCGCAGATTCAGCAGCTCTATGGACTAATTGATAAAGCGGCCCGCACCAACATTACCGTTTCGTTGAGCGGCGAAACCGGTACGGGCAAAGAACTGGTGGCTAAAGCTATCCACTTCCGCTCTGAGCGCCGCGAAGGGGCCTTTGTGGCAGTTAACGTAGCCGCAATTCCGCGCGAGCTAATTGAGAGCGAGCTATTTGGTCATGAGAAAGGCGCCTTTACGGGCGCCGTAAGCCGCCGCATCGGGCGGTTTGAAGAGGCACACAAAGGCACGCTCTTCCTCGATGAAATTGCTGACCTCGAACTTAACCTACAGGCCAAGTTACTTCGGGTGCTGCAGGAGCGTGAGGTGACGCGTGTGGGAGGTAGCGCCCGGATTCCGTTTGATGCGCGCCTAATGGTAGCTACTCACCGCGACTTGGGCCTAGAAGTAAAGGAAGGGCGTTTCCGGGAAGACCTGTATTACCGCCTGCTAGGCCTGCCTATTGTGCTGCCCCCACTGCGGGAACGCGGGAACGATGTGTTGGTGTTAGCGCAGGCTTTCTTGCGTGAGTTCTGCGAGCAGAATCACATGCCGGCTTGCACCCTCTCACCAGCAGCCCAGCATAAGCTGCAGCAATACGCTTTCCCTGGCAACGTGCGTGAGCTAAAAGCGGTGGTGGAGCTAGCGGCTGTTCTGGCCGATGGTGACATCATCCAACCCCAAGATCTGTCGTTGCGCAACGGGACAACAAATGGGGCCGAAATGGGCAATGGCGTCACCAATGAATCGCTCAGGATTCAAATGGCCAACATCGTGCAGAACTACCTAGACGCCCATAATGGTAATATTTTGCAGGTAGCAGCCAAATTACAGATCGGTAAGTCTACTATTTATCGTATGGTTCAGAATAATGAGGTCCGCTTACGCTGACCTTCACCATTATTCTGTTGCTCAATGACCTCTATAAGCCACCGACATCTGGCCCGCCTGTTGCGCCGTACTCAACAGGCCTATCGGGAGGCCCAGCAGTCTTCTCAGCAAGCGCAAGTTCAGCTACAAGACTTTAAGTCTCGCTCACAAGCAGCTGCGGCTCAGGCGGCTGCGCTGCTGCAGACCATGAGCACCGCTATTCTGGCCGAGGACTACCAGCATACGATAACGCTCCTTAACCAGCGAATCTGTGACTTGTTTGGGCTGCCGGAAGACCCCAGCGTTTACATAGGTAGGTCGAGCGAGGCATTGTTGGAAAATGGCTCCGTGGGCTTCCGGGATACGGCTCAGTTTCAAGAGGCGCGACGCGTAGCAACCCTAGGCCAGCAACGCGAAAGTGGTGTACTGTTCAAGCTCAACAACGGCACCATCATTCAGCAAGACTACCTGCCGGTAGTGCAGAATGGCCGGACGGTGCTGCACATTTGGAGCTACGAAGATGTGACCCTACGCCAGCAGGCCCAAGAACGCGTACAAGAACTCTCGGACCTGGCTGAGCAGAGCCCCCAGCCAATTATTCGTTTTGATGCTACGGGTAAGGCCCGCTATGCCAACCCAGCGGCCGCAAAGGCATTAGCAGCGCTGGAGCAGCCCAGTGAGGCCTCCGTGAGAGCAGTGTTATCCGACGAAATCAACCAAGCCCTTAATGAAGGGCAGCCCCGCACGTTTGAGCTGCGCCTAGATGGAGGCTTTTACCTCTGGACGGTTGCCCCGCTTGGGCGTGAGAATGGCGCCAATGTGTACCTGACGGATATCACCCTCCGTCGTCAGGCAGAAGCAGAGTTGGTTAGAAATCAGCTATTCACGCTTCGCATCAATGATACGGTACCCAACATTGTGTTTCTCTACGACATGGAGGCGGGCAAGCTCATGTATTGCAACCGGCAATGCGAGCCCATGTTGGGATACACAGAGGCTGAATTAATGGGCATGGGCTCTAGTCTGGCTCAGCAACTGCTGCACCCAGAGGACCTGCGTACCATGCAGAGTCGGCAGAAATTGCTGATAACCTTAGAAGATAGCCAGGTTCTTACCTCAGAATACCGCATGCTCCATCGTGATGGCAACTGGCGGTGGATGAGCCTGAAAAGCACCTGTTTCATGCGTGACTCTAAAGGGCGAGTATCGCAAGTGGTGGGCTCAGTAGCTGACGTTACTGAGCGGCGTACCACCGAAGAGCAATTGCGTCAGAGCCGACTATTAATGGACCGCGTCACGAATACCACCCCCAACCTGATCTACATCTTTGATGTACGGCGGCAATCTACGGTGTATTGCAACAGCTACATCAAAACTATGCTGGGTTATACGGAGGCGGAGCTGCAGAACATGGGCTCGGCGGTACTACCCAACCTGCTTCCTCCCGACCAACAGGTACGCATGCGGGCGCACTTCGCTGATGTAGCCCAAGCTGCTGATGGTGCCGTGCTGCACCTAGAGTTTTACCTCTACCACCGCAACGGCACCGAGCGCTGGCTGCGCATCAGCACTACACCGTTTGAGCGCGATTCTAATGGCAATGTGCACCAGGTAGTAGGTTCGGCGGAGGACATCACGCGCTGGAAAGTAGCCGATGAGCAGCGACGCTCTGCTAACCGCCGGCTGGCGGAGCAGAACCGTTTATTCCGGCAGGTAATTGATACGGCTCCCAATCTCATCTACCTAAAGGACATTACGGGCAACTACGTCCTGGCCAACCAGGCCACGGCCCAGCTCTACAAGCTGACAGCCGAGGAACTGGTACAGACTCCCATTGAGGAACTGGAGAAAACATACCCTGATATGATGCGCTACCGACTCGCCGACGAGCAGGTAATCCGCACCCAGCAGGAACTAGCTCAGGAAGATACGTTTGTGTCGGCAGAAGGACAGGTGCATTGGTTTAATAGCATTAAGCGGCCCTTCCTGCTGGCCGATGGTACGGTGCAGGTGCTGGGCGTTGACAATGAAATCACCACGCTGAAAGAAACGGAGCAAGCCCTGCAGAAAGCCAAGGAAATAGCCGAAGAAAACGCGCAGGCACGCCAGAACTTTCTCACTAATATGAGCCACGAGATTCGAACGCCCATGAACGGTATCATGGGCCTAGCGGATCTTTTGGCTAAAACTCCGCTAAACGAGCAACAGCGGCAGTACTTGCAGCACATTCATCACTCCGCTGAAAACCTGCTGGTAGTAATCAACGACATTCTGGATATGGCCCAACTTGGAGCTGGCCGAATCCGGGTGGAGGCCATGCCTTTCCAGCTAGATGAGGTGCTGAAGGCCAGCTGCCAGTCGCTGCTTCATACGGCCACTGAAAAAGGCATAAACCTTCGGTTGCAATTGCCCCCTCCCGAGGTGCCCATGCGGGTAATTGGGGACCCATACCGCTTGCGGCAGGTGCTGCTGAATTTGCTCAACAACGCCGTAAAGTTTACGGAGCGTGGTGATGTACTACTTACTTGCCGGCGCGTGAGTAAGCTTGATGCTCCACTACAGTTGCAGTTCTCGGTGCTCGATACGGGCATTGGTATCCCGCCAAATCAGTTGCAGGCCATGTTTGAGCCTTTCGCCCAGGCGTCGGCTAGTACGGCCCGTGAATATGGCGGCTCTGGGTTGGGGCTTAGTATTTCGCGAGGGCTAGTTGAGCTACTAGGTGGTGAGCTGACGGCGGAGAGCCATCTGCATAAAGGCAGCATATTCCGGTTCACGCTGCCTTTTGAGGTTGCCACCGACGACGCGCCTGTAATCGTAGAAGAAACCATTACGGACTACCAGACACTTGGCCGCCGCAGTGTGTTGCTGGCCGAAGACAACGCCGTTAACCAGTTGCTGGTGCGGACTATGTTGGAGGGATGGGGCCTAGAAGTGGACGTGGCCTCTTCTGGCCCAGAAGCGCTGGCTAAGTTCCGCTGCCGCACCTACGATATAGTGCTCATGGACATCCAGATGCCTGGCCTAGACGGCGTGACAACTACGCGCCTGCTGCGCGAACACCCCGATGCGGCCCGGGCTGCGACACCAGTGGTGGCGCTTACTGCCCACGCCATGCGGGGTGAAGCCGAACGATACTTGCAGGCTGGTCTGAACGCTTACCTTTCTAAACCCTTCCGCGAGCAAGACCTGTTTCGCACAATTTCCAGCCTGCTGAGTGGAGGAACTCCACCCCTTCCTGAACCAACAGCAATACCAGAGTCCCAGCCTGCTCCCGACGACGCAGCCCCCCTATACGACCTAACCGCACTGCGCCGCCACACTAACGCTGATGAAGGCTTTGTACGGCGCTTAGTGAACATCTTTATCCAAACCACTCCCCCTATAGTAGCGGAGTTAGAGGCCAGCCTGTCCAAAGCAGACCGAGTGCAAATTGCGGCAACAGCTCACCACCTGAAAAGCTCAGTTGATGGCCTAGGCGTACAGCGCCTACACGGTGTGCTACGTGATTTAGAAAGGGCTACTGCTCCTTCGGATGCTCCTGATAGTGCGCAGCTTGGCGTGTGGGTTGCGCAAGTACGCCACACTCTTGACGAGGTAATTCGTCAGTTGCGCGAAGAATTTCCTGCCTAAGGCTGTTGGTAGGTGTATGTCGTCTGCGGTTCTTGTTCTTGATGCGGTAGTTATAGGTGCTGGCCAAACAGGCCTAGCGGCCGCCTATTATCTCCAGCAACGGCAGGCTTCTTACGTTGTGCTTGATGAGCGGCCAGTGGTAGGCCACGTCTGGTCTTCACGTTATGCATCTTTACGGCTTTTTTCGCCAGCCTGGGCTAGTAGCCTACCCGGGTTGCCGTGGCCAGGAAAGCAGCTACGTTACCCTACCAAAGACGAAGCGGCTGACTACCTGCGCTCCTATGCAGAGCATTTTCAGCTGGCCGTTGAGACCAACCAGCGAGTTACCTGTGTGCAGCTTACTAAAGGCGGCTTTGAGGTGCAGACGGCTGCCGGTAGTCGGTATCAAACGCCCCGCGTTATTGTGTGTACAGGCCCATACACGGCCCCACGCATTCCTGATTTTGCCGCCAACTTGCCGCCTGCTGTAGCACAGTTTCACAGCAGTTCGTACACTGAGCCAAGCCAACTAGCGGGTGAAGTGGTGGCAGTAGTAGGTAGCGGGAACTCTGCTTTACAGATTGCTGCTGATTTGGCTATGCATGGCCACACAGTGTATGCGGCTTTTGATGAGAAAACGCCCGCTATGCCTAATAATACAGCTATGTGGGTTTCCCTGCTGAGCACAGGGCTATTGCAGGTGCCTAGCCAGAACTGGCTGGGCCGATTCATGCGCCAGCAGCCCGAACCCGTAGTACGCGCCGATTTACGGCGGTTGCAACGCTTGCCCAACGTGCATTTCATGGGCCGGGCAGTGGCGGCCACACCCGAAGGTGGCCTAGTTGGGCAGCGCGCCACCACTCCTGCCCTGGCGGCTGTGGTGTGGGCCACGGGCTACCGCCCCAATTATTCTTGGCTACACGTACCGCAGGCACTTACGGTAGCAGGTGCACCTCGCCACTCGAAAGGCATTTCGCCGGTGCCTGGGCTAGCATTTTTAGGGCTCGACTGGCTGACTAGCCGCCGGTCGGCGTTAATGGGTGGGGCTGCTGCCGATGCCCGTTACGTGGTGCAGCAACTGCTAGAAAGCACATAATTATGCTGAAACTCCCGCATGGCTTTCGGGGTTAGTATATTGTACCTTGTACCAGAGACTGTTGGTGACTCAACAGGTGTACTCGGAATTCTTTTTGCCTTAAATTCTCTTTTGTATGACGCTCCTGATTTTTTTCGGAATAATGCTGGTTACCGCTCTGCTGGCTCTTGACACGGTTAACAACGTGAAGGACATGCTGAAGCCAGTACCAGTTCGGGCGAACAACGGCCGCTAAGTAGCCTTGCACTGCCCTGACAAGCAGAAAGCGCTCCGGTTTCGGAGCGCTTTTTTTGTGGCCTACACACAAGAAAGGCAGCCCTGCGGGCTGCCTTCACCTGTTATTCTCTGAGTGGTTTGTTTACCGTATTACCAACTTGCGCATCTCACTGCCCGAATCGGTTTCTAGCTTGATGTAGTAAAGACCACTGGTGAACTTGCTTAAGTCTAGCACTTTTACGAACCGGTCATTCAGCTCTGAGAGCGACTCCCGATACAACACTGAGCCAATTACGTTTAACACTCGCAACTCTAGCTTCCGCCCCTCAAACCCGTTAATGGCAACATGCACAATACCTGTGCTGGGATTAGGATACACCAGCAGCGCTTTTTCCTCTCCGTTGAGACGCACTGTTGGTTTAGCCGCAAGTGTTGTGCTGGCCTGGGCCGCTGCCTGCGACACTGACCGTTGCAACATGCCGCAAACAAGTAGGGTGAGTAAGCAAAAGAAGCGTAAGCGTTTCATCATAAAGGCGCGTAAGGGTGAGATGCGTAGGAGCGCTGACTAGCAATAACGGGAGGCACTAATTTAGGTTGGCAAAGGTAACAGGGTATTTTGTTTGCTCCGTCTGAATATAACGCATCTTCGATAAAAGAACAGGTTTTATCTTCTGTTTCACCTATTTACCTGACGAATAAATTTGGACGTTGTCATTATTGGCGGAGGCCTAGCAGGTCTCTGCGCTGCCCTTGACTTGCGCCAGCGAGGCTATGCAGTTACGCTGCTAGAGCGCCGGCAGTATCCCTTTCATCGGGTGTGTGGTGAGTACATCTCCAACGAGGTGCTCCCCTACTTAGAGCGGCTTGAAGCCTCACCAAACCAGCTGGCGCCGGCCCGCATCAGTCAGTTTCTGCTCAGCTCACCGGCTGGGCGGGTGCTAGCCGCGCCGCTTGACCTGGGAGGCTTTGGCATCAGTCGCTACGTGCTTGATGACCATTTGTATGGATTGGTGCAAGCCAGAGGCGTAGACGTACACCAAGGCACCACCGCCACTGCCGTTCGGTATGAGGCAGCCAGCGACGAGCACACAGTGGAGCTGCAGGATGGCCAGCAACTACGAGCCAAAGTGGTACTAGGGGCCTACGGCAAGCGCAGCACGCTGGACCGGCAGCTGCAGCGTGCTTTTTTTCAGCAACGCTCGCCATACATAGGCGTGAAGTATCACCTGCACTACGATCAGCCCCGCGACCTAATTGCCCTGCACAATTTTGCCGACGGCTACGCGGGCATCTCGGCCATTGAGGACGATAAATACTGCTTTTGCTACCTAACCACCCGCCGTAACCTGAAGGAGCACGGCTCCATTCCCACTCTTGAAAAAGCCGTATTGGCTCGCAATCCTATCCTCCGGCGCATCTTACACGAAGCTGAGTTTCTGTACCCACAACCCGAGGTAATCAATGAAATATCCTTCGCGCCTAAGCAGGCAGTAGAAGACCACGTGCTGATGTGCGGCGATGCCGCGGGGCTTATTACTCCTCTCTGCGGCAATGGCATGGCTATGGCTATCCATGGGGCAAGTGTGGCTGCCCGCCACACCGCGGCCTTCTTAGAGGGTGGCCTAGCGCGCCCGGCACTGGAGGTGGCCTACCAGCGTGAGTGGCAGCAACACTTTGGACAGCGCCTGCGGGTGGGGCGAGCTATTCAGCGCTTGTTCGGGCAGCCCGTTCTAAGCGAAGCGGTAGTAGGCACCTTGCGCTTTTGGCCTGCAGGTATTAGGGCCCTTATGCAGCGCACTCATGGACAAGCCTGGTAAGGAGGTAAAGCGGATGTTGTAGAGTGGAGAAGTTGCGAAGCACCAGTTCAACAAGCTTAGGCTACTCTGCTCGCGCAGTCAGAGCTATTGCCTCTCAACCTTCACTACACTCACGCTTACAGGATTTGGCATTTTGCAGTTAGAGGCAGCGCAGCGCATGGAATTTGCGTAAACTTCGATTAATGACCAGCTACCTGTGTGCCATTGGCACTGCCAACCCGCCTCACCGTATTCCGCAGCCCCAAATTGCCACTTTTATGGCGGGCGCTTTGCAGCTCAATGACGCCGATACGCGCAAGCTTCGCGCGTTGTATCGAGTATCGGGGATTGCACAGCGCTATTCGGTTCTGCCAGATTATGGGCGCGAGCTAGGTCAGTACGACTTCTTCCCTAACACTCCTGATCTGGAGCCCTTTCCAACGGTAGGCCAGCGCATGGCGCAGTACAGGCAGCATGCCTTGCCCCTTTCCGTGCAGGCCGTGCGGGAGTGCTTGCGCCAACAGCCGTCTTTAAGCCTGAGTGGCATTACACATCTGGTTACGGTGAGTTGCACGGGCATGTATGCTCCCGGCCTAGATATTGAGCTAGTAGCTGCGCTAGGCCTCAACGCCAATGTACAACGCACGTGCGTGAATTTTATGGGCTGCTACGCGGCCGTGAATGCCCTAAAGCTGGCCAACGCCTTTTGCCTCGCCGATGCCAACGCCCAGGTGCTGATTGTGAGCACCGAGCTCTGCACGCTTCACTTCCAAAAAAGCCACGAGGATGACCACTTGGTATCAAACGCCTTGTTTGGAGATGGTGCGGCGGCAGCGATAGTACTGGGTAAACCTGCGCAACAGGGGGTTAGTCTTGCCCTCGAAGCCTTCCATTGTGGCCTAGAGCCAGATGGGCACCAGGATATGGCTTGGCACATCAATAACTTTGGGTTTGAGATGACGCTGTCGTCGTATGTGCCTCACCTGATTCAGCGTGGCATCCGGCAACTCACTGATCAATTGTTGGAAAATCTGCCCGTGGAGCTTTCCGACATTCATGCCTTTGCCATTCACCCCGGCGGCCGCAAGATTCTGGAAACCATCGAACAGGAGCTAGGCCTATCCGCCCATGATAATCGGTTCGCTTATGAAGTGCTCCGAGACTATGGCAATATGTCGTCGGCCACGGTGCTATTCGTATTGCAGAAGCTCCTGCACAGCCTAACTCCTGCCGACGCTGGCGCCCCCGTCCTGAGCTTTGCCTTCGGGCCGGGCCTGACGCTGGAGGCAATGTTATTAAAAGCCGTGACGGCAGAAACCGCTGCTCTCCATACCACAGCCACCGCTACGGCAACTAAACCGGTAGGCTCATTGGCTAGCGCTCCAGGCGTATTATAGAGTGTATTGTTCCTTTCTGCATTTTGCCGCATGAACTTAGCCCAGCGTGCCACGGCTGAGGAACTGATGGACGACCTCACTCTGGCTTCCGACGACCTGCGCCGCAATCTTGATGAGCTGGAAACCATCAATACCTGGCTGGGTGGTTATGCCCCAATCCTTAATGCGCTAGAACGCCTACGCTCCCAGTTCCCCCCTGGCCGACCACTACGCCTCGCCGACTTAGGTAGCGGCGGTGGCGACACCCTACGGCAGATTGCTCGCTGGGCCCGCCGACACCAGATAGCCGTAGAGCTAACAGGCGTTGATGCTAACCCCTTTATGCTGGAATACGCTGCCAGTAAAAGTACTGCATACCCAGAAATCAGTTATCGCCAAGCTGATATCTTCTCTGACGAATTTCAGCAGCAGCCGTATGATATTTTGACTGCCAGCTTGTTTTGCCATCATTTTTCCTCAACGCAGCTAGCCAGTATGCTACCACGTTGGCAGCAGCAGGCCCAGTTCGCAGTCATTATCAATGATTTGCACCGCCATCCCCTGGCCTACTACAGTATCTATTGGCTTACGCGCTTGTTCCGCGGGTCTTACTTGGTTCAGCATGATGCTCCGCTTTCAGTAGCTAGAGCATTCACGCGCCATGAGTGGCAACAGCTTCTGTACGCGGCTGGCATAACCAGCTACACGCTACGTTGGCGCTGGGCATTCCGCTGGCAAGTTATTATCAGGTAAAAGAGGAAGTTGTACCTGCCTAGCCACCACATTTACTCCATAGCCTGTATCCTATCCCCAGATATCTGCTGCAACGCGAAAGGTATTGGCATGTGCTTCTACAATATCGGCAATACGCACTGAGTAGCCGCCGCCCATGCACACTACCACGGGCAGCCCATGCTGATAACAAGTTTGCAGCACATACTGGTCGCGCTGCCGGCACCCTTCGCGGGTGAGAGCCAAGTGGCCTAGCTTATCAGTAGCTAATACATCTACACCGCTGAGGTAAAACACAAAGTCGGGCTGGTGTTCCTGCACCAAGCGGGGCAGCGTGTTACGCAGTAATGCCAAGTAAGCGGCATCGTCGGTGTGGTCAGGCAATGGCAGGTCAAGGTCGGAGCGCTCTTTGCGGTGCGGGTAGTTGCGGGCCCCGTGTATGCTGAAGGTGAATACCCGTGGCTCATGTTCAAAAATAGCAGCAGTACCGTTACCCTGGTGCACATCTAAGTCCACAATTAATACCCGGTTTACGCCTAACTCGGGGTGGCCTAGTAAGTAGTTGGCCGCCGTTGCTTGGTCGTTCAACAAGCAAAACCCCTCACCTCGGTCGCGGAAGGCATGATGCGTACCGCCAGCAACATTTAGCGCTACCCCATGCTTTAGAGCCCGATGGACACATTGTATGGTACCCCCCAGAATAGTCACTTCGCGCTCAATCAGCTGCGGGCTCCACGGGAAGCCTGTGGCCCGCTCCTCGTGGCGCGTCAGTTCGCCGTTGCGCAGCCGTTGGTAATAACCGGCGTTGTGTGTGAGCAGAATAACCTCGTCGTTGGGAGGTACGGGCTGAAAAAAAGCGCTTTCAGGCACTGTGCCCTCCCGAATAAGCTGTTCGGGTATTAGCTCATACTTGAGCATCGGAAAGCGGTGATTGGCAGGCAGCGGATGGGCATACAGCGGAGCCCAGGCAATAGAGAGCATATTTGTGTCAACCTCCCCAATCAGGCATTGTTTCTAGGCCAATTTTCCATGGTAAACTGCCTGCGACATACCTCGGCATATTCTTGCTCGTTGACTTACATTGTTTCATCACCTAAGACAGAGGTGTCAGTTACGAAAAAGGGCTTTCTCGATATCGAGAAAGCCCTTTTTTGCGTGAAGAAGTCTTCACCACCAGTTAATTGCGAGTCATTAGGGTGTTGGTAGCTAGCTCCGAATTCGGGATTGGCCAGATGTAGAGTGCAGCAGTAGGAGGCACTGCGCTTATCGTGGCCTTAGCCGGAATGGTCTGCTGCAAACGCATGAGGTCGTTGTTGCGAAGGCCTTCCCCCAAAAACTCGATGCGACGCTCTAGTAGCACAGCATCTACTGCTGCTGCAACATCTGTAAAGGCAGCATAGGCGCCTGTAGGAGCAGAACGGGTGCGTACTGCGTTAAGTAAGGCCAGTGCTTGTGGATCTGTAGCCCCCGCCGTCCGGAAGCGCGCCTCTGCCAAATTCAGCAATACCTCTGAGTAGCGCATTACCGGGGCATTATCAGTGTAAGGAGCTGGTGACAGTGCTCCGTTCTGATATTTGCGCAGATAAGGGACATTGCTAACTCGGGTAACGAAGCTGGTATTTCGCTCATCGGTGGCCAGAAAGCGCGGGTCACTGAGTACGCCGTTAGCATTGAGGCTGTACTCGCCTCCACCGCCCTGTGCGTTCGGCAGGAAGTAGAACGCCAACTGGTTTTGCGTGCCGGGGGCGTCCTGCGGAGTAAAGGGAAACGACAGAATGCTTTCTGTGGTGGACTGATTACCAACAAAAACGGTAGTAATGCTTGGCTGCAACGCGTGCTGAACGCCAGTAGTAGCCCGGAAAGGGGCCGTGGCCGATACAATTTTATTGGCTTCCGTTACCACATCAGCGTAGCGAGCCATGCTCAGGTACACCCGGGTTTTGAGGGCAATAGCCGTGTTGCGGTGCGCCCGCGTAACGTTGGACGTGTTAGTAAGCGGTAGGTTCTGCTCGGCAAACGTTAGGTCTGCCAGAATCTGGGTGTATACCTCTGCCACCGTGGAACGAGCTAAGTCATTGTCACGCAAGTCCAATTCCGCCTTTAAGCGAAGCGGTAAGCCAGGCTTGCTGCCGTTGCCATCGGTGTAAGGCCGGGCGTAAAACTGTAGCAGCGAGTAATAGGCAAGGGCCCGCAGAAAACGACCTTCCGCAGCGTACCCCGTGGCGGTAGTAGCAAAATCGCTGGGGAATGGAGTTGCAGTAAACTTGGCTGAATTAGCTTCGAGCCCCGCCAAAAAGACGTTTATCTGGTTGATGGCCGAGTAGCCCGCGCCCCACAGGTTGATTACGTCGTTCTGAGACGATTCGGTGACGGTGTGCTGCCACACGGCGGCTCCGGTTACTAGGTTCGATGTCCGATTGAGAAAGTCATTCGCCCGAATATCGCCGTACACTTGGTAGCGTCCCCCCAAGAAGCTGCCTGCCTTCATGTAGTCGTACATGTTGTTGACTTGCAGCAACACGCGGGAAGGAGTATCAAAGGCCTCAGCGCTATTTAGAGCGGCTACGGGAGCCGGGTTTAAACGATCCTCGCAAGAGGTAGTGCTTAGGCCGAGCATGGCTGTAACTAGGCCTAGCGCTAGGGTATGCTTGAAATTTTTCATCTAGTGCAGAGAATTAGAAGCCGATATTGAACCCTACCGTGTAGGTGCGTGCTTGCCCTACCGAGTTACGGTCGACGCCGGCGCCTGTGTTGGAGGCACCGTTCGTAGAAATCTCGGGGTCAATACCGGAGTATTTAGTCAACAGGGCTGCGTTTTGCACCTGTACGTAGAAGCGGGCCGAACTCATCCCAAGCCGGCTGATGAGAGTAGGCTGCAGGCTATATCCCAACGACACGTTACGCAGACGGGCAAAGTCTCCCTTTTCCACGTTGTTGGACATAATCAGGGCCGAGCCGTTCGACGTGTTGTCGCCGTACACTACCCGAGGCCATTCGCCGCCTCTATTAGTTTCTGTCCAGCGGTCCAGGATATCCACGTCGTTGTTCCAGAAGCGCTGGTCGTGCAAACCAGCTTTGGTACCGTTGTAGATATAGTTACCACCCGAAAACTGCACGAACACGCCCAAATCGAAACCTTTATAACGGAATGAGTTATCAAAGCCGCCGTACCAGGTTGGAATTACTGGCCCAAAGTATTCACCGTCAACCAACTGGTTGGGGGCGCGGGAATTCCGACCGTCTAACGTAGTCCAGCCGTTGCCGGTCGAAGTGGAAGAGTGGTTGTACTGTACCGTTGTAAAGGTGCCATCCTCATTACGAAGCTGAATCAGGCGCCGACCATTTTCTGGATTTACCCCTAGAGAGCGAACTGCCAGAATTTCGCCGACCGATTGGCCAGCCTTCGTGTAGTTTACTGTTTCGAGGCCCGAAGTAGCCGTACCAATGCGCTGCCCTTCCGAGGCCAAGGCTAGCACCCGGTTCTTCAGCGTAGTCAGGTTGGCATTAATCGACCAGGTGAAATCCGTTTTGCGAATGGCATCTACCCGCAAGTTGATTTCAACCCCGGTATTACGCATCGAACCTACGTTGTCAGGAATCTGACCACCAGGAATACCGCGGGAAGCAGCCTGCGGAACTTGCAAAATTAAGCCATCTAACAAGTTGCGGTAATAGGCTACGTCGCCCGTAATCCGGTCATCGAGAAGGCCAAATGATACGCCCACATCTGTTTTTTTGCTGGTTTCCCAAGTCAGTTCTGGGTTGCCAACACTGCTCAGATAAAACGTGGGGCTTGGGCCGTATAAGCCAGCCTCATAGAGGCGCAGGGAAGCATAATCGTCAATGCCTTGAGCGTTGCCAACTTCGCCATAGCTACCCGTGAATTTGAGGAAACTGACTTTGCTGAGCGCAGACGAGTTCTTCCAGAAGTCTTCCTCCGAAATGGCATATCCTAACGAAGCACCGTAGAAGTTGCCCCACTTTTTAGCCCAGGCAGAGTAACCATCGCGGCGCACGTTGATGGTAGCCAGGTACTTGCTGCTGAAGTTGTAGTTGATACGCCCAAAGTAAGAGGTCAGGAAGTTCTCGCCCTGAAAGTTACCCGACGATGCTACGTTCACATAGCCGCCCTGAAGCGTGGTAAAGAAGGGATCGGCCACGCTGCTGCGGTTTAAGCCCCAGCGGTCAATGTTGGTGTTCTGGTTTTCGTTACCCGCTAAGAACGACAAGTTATGCTTGCCAGCCAGGGTTACGTCGTACTGCAGGGTATTCTGCCAGTTCCAGCGCTTATTAGTGCGGTAGAAGTTAGACGCACTACCAACGTTGTACTGGTCTCCGGCAATGGGCGTGTAGAAGGCTTTATCCTCAAAGGCAATATTGTAAACACCGTACGTAGTACGCAGGTTGAGGCCTTTGATTAACTCCAGATTGGCGTAGATGCTGCCTTGCACCTCGTTACCGTCTGAGCGGAAATAGTTGTTCTCTAGGTCTACCAACGGGTTGTAGTAACCTGGTAGCAATGGTGAGCCATTGGGGTTGGCAGCTGTAGCAGAAGTGGGGTTGATGTTAGCTCCTGGTCCAATACCCGCGCCACTGATGTTGTAAGAACCATCAATGTTACGAGCCGGTACGTTGGGTGGCAACACTAGCGGCAAGCGGCCCAGACCAGCAGTACCGAAAGCACCATCGCCTACCGAGCCCGAGTTAGGCGAGGCAGTACGCGAATTGGTGTAGCCAGCGCGTAGGCCTACCGTGAAACGGGAAAACACTTTATGATCGATGTTAATACGACCCGAAGCCCGCTTGAACGTGTTGCCTTCCAGCATACCCTTCTGGTCGGTGTAGCCCACCGACGTGTAGTACGAGGTTTTTTCGCTACCGCCGCTGAAGTTGATGTTGTTGGATGTGGAGAAGCCCGTGCGGTAGATGTAGTCGTACCAACGGGTATCCACGGTGTTGCCGTTGGCGTCCTGCGTGGGCCGGAAGCCTTCAATTGCGGAAGGAGCTAGGCCTTGAGCCACTAGGTTGGCATTCAGGTTACGAACGGCTTCATTCTTGATTTCCATGTACTGTGCTGTGTTCAGCACATCGTAGAGGCGTACTGGTTCAGTCCAACCCGCCCACGAGTCCACGGAGATTTTGCTTTGGCCTTTCTTACCGCGCTTGGTGGTTACCAAGATAACACCGCCTGCCGCACGAGAACCATAAATAGCAGTCGCAGACGCATCTTTCAGCACCTCCACACTCTCAATATCGTTGGGATTGATATTACTGAGTGGGTTGTTGGGTACACTGCCTACAGCTGAGCTGTTGCCACTGAAGGCTGGAATACCATCAATTACGTACAGCGGAGCCGAACTCAGGCTAATAGAGTTCACCCCACGGATACGCACTACCGGCGGCGCATTGAGCACTCCGTTGGGCGTAGTGATGTTCACACCGGAGGCTTGGCCCTGTAGCGCCTGCTCAAAGCTTTGTACTGGTTTGTTAGCAATCTGGGCAGCTGTGACAGTGGCCACCGAACCCGTCAAGTCGCGGCGCGACTGGGTGCCGTAGCCTACAACCACTACTTCGTCTAGTCCAGTGGCGCCACTAGCCAAGGTAACATTGATGCTGGACTGCGTACCAATGACTACCTCTTTTGAGGCGTAGCCAATAAAAGAGTACACTAATGTAGTAGCATTAGCAGGCACTGATAAAGAGTACCTACCCTCTGTATCGGTAGATGTACCCTGCGCACCACCCTTCACAATCACAGTAACGCCTGGTAGCGCTGCGCCATCGGTTCCAACTACCTGGCCAGTTACAGCACGCGTTTGAGCCTGTACATCTAGGCTAGCAACTGCGAGAACTGTGACAGGGAACATCAGTAATGTTTTCCTCATGTGTCCTTCTTGGGTTTTGAATTTATTTCAATTATTGACCCCAAGAAGTAACACATTCATAACTTTAACAACATATAGCCCGTTAATTTTTAATTAAAATGTCGTTTCAATTAAAGACTTTAACAATTCTATATTGATAAGTCAGTACTTACTTTATTAGAATAATAATAAGCCCTACCGATTCTTAAAATGCTACAATCTATGCTCAACATGACTATCAGACACAATGATCAACAAATTGTCATCGTACCTAATTAGGCAAACACGACGGTAAAACCTCCGAATGAAAGCTTTTACTCGATTAGCAAATTTGCTTTCTAACTCAATTTTTACTCGTGTATAAGTAATCAGCCTTCTTCATTCTCTTACTCACCTTATGTTAATATACTATAGATACACTCACCCATCTTAGAAGGATACTATCATCAGTATATCAGCAACATGTAGCTTGATACTAGCTGACTGCTACAAATTTATTTTCAACTAATTGCTGATTACCTAGAACCTTTAGCGGTCTTGAAAGAACATAAATGCAAAAGCCCGGCCTTGCGGTCGGGCTTTCTGGAGATTCGTACTGCCTCTACGGTACCATGTGCTACTGCAAATGGCAGGGAGACAGGCGGCTTTGATGTGGGGCGTACTGGGCTCGAACCAGTGACCCCTACCTTGTCGAGGTAGTGCTCTAAACCAACTGAGCTAACACCCCATACAAAGCCAAGCTGGCGGCGGCCGTAAAGAGCCAAAGGTATCATTATAGCTGACATATTCCAGCAATAGCTGGTGCAAAATTTATGCTTGAGATAGTGTTGGGCTGTAACCTTCTGACGGCGGGCTAGTATAGCACTTTACCGATGCTCGTTCCGGCTGTTTAGTCACCGGAACGGTTTTCCTCCTTTGTGCTTTACCGCTCCCCATCTCTATGAAAAAAGTAGCTCTCCTCCTTTCACTAACTGCCCTGAGTGCCGCGGCAGTGGCACAAGACCAAACAACTGGCCCCCGCTCTGGCCGTCTCGCTTCCTCTACTGACTACTCTCCGGGCAGCAGTGCTTCACGTAACAACGGTTTTGGCATAAAAGGCGGGTTCACGGCCTCTAACTTCCGCGGCGACGACAAGAAGAACTTCAACAACGAAGGTATCTACAACACCTTCCACGCCGGGGTATATGCCCAGTTTGGCTTCAACAATGCTCTTTCCTTGCAGCCTGAGGTACTCTACAGCCGCCAGGGCTTTAAAGGTGCTCCTATGCAGTATGCATCTCGGGGCACCTATGATACTCGCCTAGACTACATTCAGGTACCTGTGCTGCTGGTGTACAACTTCCTCGACAATGTGAGCGTGCACGTGGGCCCGCAGGTATCTTTGCTGACGAAAGTAAAGGAGGGTGACACCGAGCGTAAGATTGCCGACGACAACAATGTATACGGGTACAGCTACAATAGCCTCGACTATGGTCTGGCCGCCGGTGTGGAAGCTCGGGTTGGACCAGCCCGCGTAGGTGGCCGTTACACTGCCGGCTTTGCTGATATCATTAAGGATCCGCAAAACGCGGCCGCAAATTCCATCAATAACATCAAGAACGGCATGTTCCAGGTGTACGTGGGCATTGGAATTGCCGACTAGGCCTGTTTATCATATAACTTATTGCAAAAGAGGAAGCCGTTAGGCTTCCTCTTTTGCGTTGTTTTGCTTGTAATTAGTACTCTTTACGCTCTGTTGCCTTGCTTACTCCATCCTCCGAAATTCTACCTGCCATCAATCAAGCTCGGGAGTTACTAGCGGAGCGCGGCATGGCTGCGCTGGGCACTTGGGCCTTGCTTAACCTGCTGGTAAGCGGCTACTTTGTGAAGCAAGCAGATGCCCGTACAGAAGCCCACCACTTTCACCTAATGAATGTGGGCTGGAACATGATAAACGCGCTACTAGCCGTGTGGGGCATTTTGCAGGCAAACCCAGCGCACGTAGCTGGTCTTACTCTTTCTGAAAGCCTTACCGCGCAGTTCAACTTCGAGAAGATTCTGCTTTTCAATGCGGGCCTGGATGTGGCCTACGTGTGCGTGGGTAGCTGGCTCCGGGCCCGAGCTGGTACTTCTGCCGCTACTCGCCCAGAGCGCCTGCTAGGGTATGGGCGCTCCTTATGGGTGCAAGGCGGTTTCCTGTTTTTGTTCGACGTAAGTTTCTACCTTATCTATCATCGCTGGGCAAACGAGTTACTGCTGCGGGTGGCGTAGACCACAAAAAAGCCCCACCAGCCGCGTAGGCCAGTGGGGCTTTCTTCTCAGGGAGCGGACAGGCCTAGGCGTGTACCGAGTCTTTTACCAAGGCTTCCTTAATCTTCTCGTTGAAGTTGGGAATATCCTGGGGGTTGCGGCTGGTGATGATGTTGCCATCTACTACCAC
The DNA here is from genome assembly GCF_004745865.1 of Hymenobacter wooponensis. Taxonomy (GTDB): domain Bacteria; phylum Bacteroidota; class Bacteroidia; order Cytophagales; family Hymenobacteraceae; genus Hymenobacter; species Hymenobacter wooponensis. The sequence goes on from NZ_SRKZ01000002.1 coordinate 595,675, forward strand.
CGTCTCATCGACCCAAGTGGCGCCGGCATTTTTGATATCGGTTTGCAGGCTAGGCCAGCTAGTGAGCGTTTTGCCCTGCACCACACCGGCTTCGATGAGCGTCCAGGGGCCGTGGCAAATGGCGGCTACGGGTTTGCCGGAGCGCACAAACTCACCGATAAAGCTTACTACCTCGGGCTTGGTACGAAGCACGTCGGGGTTCATTTGGCCGCCGGGCAGCACTAGGGCATCGTAATCGGCCACTTTCACGTCGCCAATTACCTTATCTACATCTACTTTGTCGCCCCAGTCTTTCTCGTCCCAGCCCTTAATAGAGCCACTCTTGAGGGAAATGACGTGGGTCTCGGCGCCCTCGTTTTCTAAGTACTTCTTGGGCTTTTCCAGCTCCGACTGCTCAAAACCGTCGGTGGCAACTATGGCTATTTTCTTGCCTTTCAAGGCGTCGCTTCCAAAGAGGCTCATATCAATTTGCGTTAGGTACAGAAATAAAGAAGCCGACGCTACGCACGGTAGCATCGGCTTTTCTTTAACGAGAGACGCCTGCAGTAGTTGTTACACTGGGCGCTCTGGTTGAGCTTATGGGCTTATAAAATTGTGGCCTAGGCCACCGTTTCCAGCTTACTCGCTGCGTTCATGCTTGAGCTGTTTGCGCAGGCGCTTCACGCGGTCATCGAACCCGTCGGGGTCGTAGCTGATGTCTTCCACGTCCAGCTGCTCCAGCATGTCCATGAGGTCATCGGAGTGCTCAGTACGGGTGCCGCCAGGTACGCGCACAAATGCCATTTCTGACCATAGCACCGCTTTCAGGCGCAGGCCGTCCTCGCTCAGCATCTGCATCTCTACTACCAGGTTAGAGTTATCAAAATGAATAAGCTGGGTTCGGATGCGCACCACCTCGGCATGTTGGGCGGGGCGCAGGTAGGCAATGTGGTGCTTGGTGATGACCCAGCCAGCGCCCAGCTCCTGCGCCAGTTGGCCAAGGTTGAGGGCGTAGTGCTGAATTGTATGCTCTTCGCGGGCATTGAGGAAGTAGTCGAGGTAGCGGGCGTTGTTGAGGTGGCCTAGCATGTCGCAGTCCTGAAACTGAACACGATGCGTGGTTTCCGGAGTGCGGACCAATGATTTAGCAGCCATAGAAGGGTAACTAATGGTGTATGCAAAGGTGTGGATTTACGGCTGAATGCGAGCCGCCCTGGTGCGCTAGGCCACTGTAGAGCCGGTTGGGCAGCTGATAGGAATTAGCCAGGGCCGTATGCGGACGAGGCTTACGCGCAGGCGCAGGCTTGTCAAATACCACCAGCATTTCCTGTTCACTCAGGAGCGCCATTCCCTCCGCTCGATCGAGGTGCGGTAAATGGGGTACGTCGAGCAGGCGCTCCAGCTGATCGGCAGGCGTGAGGCTGTCGTGCGCTTGAAACAGCGCATCTGGCCAACGGTAAATAGCAATGCTACCATCGAGGTCCATGGTGGGGCCAGCCAGAACAAGCAAGTCGGTGCCCTGCTGCCGGAGCTCCCGGATGCCCATACCCCGCAGATCTAGGAAGTGTTTTTTGTAGAGCTTGTGGCCTCCGCCTTCCAGCTCCCCCAACCGCAGCTTGCCTTTTTTGTATTCCTCGGGTCTGATTTCTAATACAATGGCCCACCCGTGTAGTACTGGCCCGCGCAGGCCCAAGAACAAGCGGCCATCGGGGGAGGCGGCTAGCCCTTCAATATCCAACCCATTGTCTTTAGCGGGCACCTTTAGTGCGGGTCCAATGTGGGGGTCTTTGGCCAATACTTTCAGCAGCTCATTGGTACCGTGCTTATCAACCCGCAATTGGGCGGCGCGCAACTTTTGGCCGCTGGCGGTGGGGTGCTTAGCCGTTTTGCATAGCTCATAATCGCCAGATGTAGGATTGCGCACGAGCGGTATGCGGGCCAGCAGACAGCGGTTAGGGGCCACCTCTATCTTGGTCAGCCGATTGATTTGCTTGGCAATATTGGGTTCTTCTGGCTTGGCATTCTTACGCTTAATACTATGCGAGCCCAGCACCCAGAGATAGTTCTCGGCTTCGCCCATGCCTTCCAGGTCTATTTCCTCAGTGGCTTTCTCGGGTAGGTCTACCAACTCTGAGAGCTTGTAGCTGCAGTGCTGCCCAAAAGTACGGGGGCCAGTGCGGCGCAGGCACTCCAAGGTGGTTCGCTCGTCGCAGCAGAGCCAGAGGTTGTCGCCGGTGAGCACGGCGGCAGAGAGCCCGTCGCGCACATCGTTACCATTGGGGTTTTTACTAAGCTTGGGGTCAAAATGCAGGGTATAGGTACGGGCAGGCATACAGAAGGGAGTGAGGCAGTAGCCTACAAACGGTTGCGCTTCACGGCGGGTTGTAGGCCACTGCCTCACTCTCCCAGAGTAGGCCAGAAGGCTAGGCAGTGGCCTAGGACATTCTCCCGACCTGTACTGCCATTTGCTGCCTACCCTTTCGTACCGCAACTGCGGCGCACTTTTTCCAGGCGCTGCACCAAGTCACGTACCACGGCTTCGTCAGTGGTATACACGGGCATTTCCAGGGTAGTGGTATCGTCTTTGCCGGGCGGACGGCGCGTTATTTTAATCTCGTAGTAGCGGCGGTTCGTTTCGTTGTCGTGAGCGGGCGCGAAGGTGAGGGCCGTTACTTGGCTCCACTCTACGCCCATGCGCAGCTCAAACTCCACCTTGTTATCAGACTTCACAGCCCAGTCGGCGCCGTTCTTCTGGTGGCTGACCTGAAAGGTGCCTGCCCCGCTGGCTTCCGTGCGGTACTTCCGGATTACTTCCGTGAAGTGGCAGTTGGAGAGCTGAGCCCGCACCTCCGTAGTGGGCTCATCGGGGTTGCGGGCCAGTTCATTGAGGCGGCGCGTGAGGGCTTGCACCTCAGTAACGGATTGGGCCTGGGCACTGGCACCGGCCAGCAGTAAACCAGCTAAGAAGAGCTTTTTCATCGGAATGTGCGGTTAGCATGACACCTATCCTTCCGTGGCTGGTCACAAGCCATCACGGCGACAGTACGCCAGATGCATCATCCTGAGAAAGAGTTGCCTGGGGTGGCCTAGGCCACCTCTCGCACGCTAATTAAAATACGCTAGGCCACTATCTAACAGATTACTGACCAGCTTTGCGGGCGCGCATTTGCTCCTGCACTTGGCGTTGCTTCACCTTCAGCTTCTGATACTGGGTGGCCGTGAGCACCTGCTGCAACTGCTTATCAGAGTTGGCGTTGATGCGTTTCAATTCGGCCATCATGGCGGGGCGGTCGGTGCTGTACTGGCGCTGGGCGGCGTTGGCTTTTTCAGCAGTTTCTGTGAAGATGGCGCGCACCTGCTTGGGCTGGTCACCAGTCAGGTTGAGCTCGTCCGTCAGCACGTCAGTCAGGTCGCGGGGGGCGGAAGAAGCTACGACGGGTGCGGGAGCGGGCGTGGCCACCGACTTTGCCTCCGGAATGCTCCGGTTACGCCGAGCGCAGCTAGAAGCGAGGGTAGTGGTGAGGGCCAGGGCGAGGAATAAGCGGGCAGGAGACATAGTACAATAGGGTGGCGTGTGCCTCCGCATACGCGAAAACTATGCCCCACGGTTATACTATTCCTGATCTGGACGCTACTGCCCTACTGCCACCCTTGCCGCCGCCCCAGACCGAGCGGTGGGGTTGCTGGTTTTCAGGTGCTGCGCGGTATAGTGCGCCAGGGCCATGATGGTCAGCATGGGGTTTACGCCGCTACACGCTGGAAAAGCGGAGGCATCGGCCACGAACAAATTCCCCACTTCGTACAGCTCACCAGTGGGGCTAGTGGGGTGAGTACCCGCGTCGCCGCCCATGCGGCAGGTGCTCATCTGGTGGGCGCTGTAGAGGCTGAACTGGTTAGGCTTCCAGCCCAAATGCGGCAGCTGCTCCAGCACTTCTGGGTTTTGCAGCACGCCGTTTTGGGCGTGCAGTGTAGGCAGCGTGCCGTGAGGTAGATATACCTTACCGGCCCCCGCGGCCACATGAATTTCGGCGGCGGCGCGCACACCTTGCAGCAGATGGTTGCGGTCGAAGTCGCTGAGCACATAGTCGATGAGTGGGGCGCCGTGCTTGTCTACCTTCACGCAGCCCCCGTCCCGGTCGCGGGTGAGCACAATAAAGGAGCCGAGGTGGGCGGCCTGGCGCATCATTTCCTTGTGCTGCTCGCCAGAGCGCCAGGGCAATACCATAGCCATTAGTCCACTATGGGCCGGCGGTGTTTCCAGCTTCACGCCAAAGTTGGTGCCGTCTAGCATCGTAAAGCAGTCATTCACCACCGACATCATAGGCCCATGCCAGGGGTTGATGGCGTGCGCGTAGTGCGCCGAAACCACCACGGTAGGGTGCAGGTGCAGGTGCTCACCAATGTGCGGGTGCTTTAGGCCACTGCGCAGCAGCAGGGCCGGCGTCTGGATGGAGCCACCGGCTACCACTACCCGCCGGGCCCGCACTGTTACGCGCACGGCGCGCCCATCGGCGGTAGTATGCACGGCCTCGGCGCCTGTGGCCCGGTTGCCGGCAATGGTGATGCGCTCCACGTGCGTGTCGGCCAACAGGCGGGCGCCGTGGTCGTAGGCCTGTTGCAGGTAGGTATTGAGTGTGCCTTGCTTCACGCCGTGCCGGTCGCCGAAGCAGCTGTACCCGAGGCCCTGAAACTGCTGGTCCGTGTCGGTGAGGCCCTTCTCGTTGCGCGGAATCAGCTTAACCTCCTGCCCTAGCTTAGTAGAGCCATCCCAGAGCGCCTGGTTCTGGCCATTGTGCCGGTGGTAATCAATGTTCACACTCAAGGCCTTACTCACTGCATCGAGGCTTTTTTTAAAATCAAGCGAAGCGAAGTGCGGAACCTGGTGCTCCCGGGCCCACTCCTGCAGCACGTAGTCGGGGGTGCGAAAGGCACCGGCCCAGTTTACGGTAGTGCCGCCGCCCAGGCAGGAGCCCGCCAGCAAGGCGATACCGCCATCCTGCGTGCTAATGGCTCCGCGGCCATCGTAGAGGTGGCCTAGCATGTCTACTTCGCGCTGAGTGAAGTCGGCACCGTGGAAGTACGGGCCTTTTTCCAGAACTAGCACATCGTGGCCGGCCGCGGCCAGTTCGCCGGCCACCACGCCGCCACCTGCACCACTGCCAATTACCAGCACGTCGCACTCGTAGGTCACGTCGTGGGTCGGCTGCAGGGGTTTGATAGGCCTAGGCGTGTCTACAATTTCCTCTGTTTGCGGGCCAGGGTAGCCAATATGCTCCCACACGAAGTTGCCCTGCTCTGGAGTGGAGCTGCCGTAGAACAGAAAGGTAAAAAGCTTGCGTAGCGCATGGAAGCCCTTCCGAAACTGCGGCACATTACTGGCCGCCCAGCTCTGCAGCAGCTTCTCGCGCTGCTCTGGCGCTAGCCGACTAAACGGCCGCAACGGCCCAAACCAGGTGAGCCCCACGGCGGGTGTTTCCAGCAAGCCCAGCAGCTGCATAAATTCCTTGCGGGCTCCGGCTGGCTGAGCATCCAAGACTTGCGCAATCTTTTCCAGGTCTACTCCTCCCGAGCCGGGCCGCGCCCAGTAGGCGGGGTCTTCAGCATCGTGACCGGGAATGGCAGGGATGAAGGTATCAGCAAGTGCGTGCAGAGTGGCGCGCTGCGTTTCGGTGAAAGACATGACCGGGTGGGCGGGATGGTGGACTGATCCGGCGGCGGTTAACTAGGTGCCGGGCCCGGATAAGTTCGACAATTTTCCCGAAAACTACTCGGCTTGCATACAAAAAGACGCAGGGGTAAGCTGTGAGCATGAGGCGCTGCTTCACTCATCACCGCATCACTTCCTTACCTCCCCTTATAAGAACTTCAGCAGCCACCCAATCATTTTCTTCACTTTGGGTGTGTAGGGCGGATACATAGTTTTGATACCTGTGCGGCCCACACGCTGCTTCAGCACCGATTTCTCATTACTAAACCCCACAAACCCTGCGTAGCCGTGGGCTTTGCCTAGGCCACTGTTGCCGAAGCCGCCGAAGGGCAAATCGGGGTGGGCCAGGTGCAGAATGGTTTCGTTGACGCAGGAGCCACCAGCGGGAATGTTCTGCAGTAAGTAGCGCTGGTGCTCAGCGTTTTGGGTAAACACGTAAAGGGCCAGGGGCTGCAGGCGGGAGTTCACCACATCCGTGGCTTCCATGAGGGTGCGAAAGGTGACGATGGGTAGCAGCGGCCCGAAGATTTCCTCCTGCATAATGCGGCTCTGGGCGGGTGCGCCCTCCAGTAGCGTGGGCTCAATAAAGTTTTGACTGGCATCTACCATACCGCCCAACAGTATGTTGGCACCCTGGGCCTGGGCATCTTCTAGCAAGCTAGCAATCCGCCGAAAGTGGTGCTGGTTTACAATGCGGGCGTAGGAGCTCGAGGACGCCACGCCTTCGCCCGCGGGGTCATAAAAGCGCTGCACCACCTCTCTTATTTCCTCCACCAGCCTGTCTTTCACCGTTTCCTGCACCAGCAGGTAATCGGGGGCCACGCAGGTTTGACCGGCATTGATGCCCTTGCCCCACACAATTTTCTCGGCGGCATCGCGCAGGTCGGCGGTATCATCTACAATAACGGGGCTCTTGCCGCCCAGCTCCAGCGTAACGCTGGTAAGATGCTCGGCGGCGGCGCGCATTACTATTTTGCCCACTTGGGGGCTACCTGTGAAGAAAATATGGTTGAAGGGAAGTTTTAATAGCTCCGTGGCCACCTCTTTGTCCCCTTCCACTACCGTCACCTCGGCAGGGTCAAAGATTTCGCGACACATGCGAGCGAGTAAGGCCGCTACTGTTGGCGTTATTTCGGATGGCTTAATGATGCAGGCATTACCAGCTGCTAAAGCCGACGCCAGCGGGTCAATGGCCAGATAAAATGGGTAGTTCCAGGGGGCAATTATCAGGCAGACACCTTTAGGCTCATGCTGTACCCAGCCACGAGTACCCATCAGCGACATGGGTGTACCAACTTTGCGCGGCTGCGTCCACTCCTTTAGGTGGCGCAACGTGTGCTTAATTTCTACCTGCGACGACCAAATTTCCGAAACATCGGTTTCGGCAGCGGGCTTCCGGAAATCAGCGTAGAGCGCCTGCTGAATGGCGGCCCGGTTTTCCTCAATCCAACGGCTCAGCTTGCGCAGCCGCTTGGCCCGCGACTCCCATCCTTCTCGGCGCAGAGCCTCGGCGCGTGCGCGCTGCCGTTGGAAAAGAAGTTCTATGGCAATAGGGTCAGTGGTTGTGGGAATGAGAGCAGTGGTGGGTTCCATATAGTACGTAAAGCGGAAAAACCGGGATAAACCGGTGAAATTCAGATGAATTCATCCTAATTATACTTGGATAACGACATCTTTGTATCCAAGTTAGGCTGCTGCCCTACCCCAGGGTGCCTTGTGGGGCCCTGCTACGCTTGATTTGGTTAGGATATGCAAGATATTAGCCACCGCTTACGCAAGCTATTAGGGTTGCTGAACAGTTCGTTATCTAGTTTTTCAGAGGCCGAGCTAGCGTATACGCCTGCGCCTGGGCAGTGGTCGAAAAAGGAGATTCTAGGCCACCTCATCGACTCTGCTGCTAACAACCACCGCCGCTTCGTGCTGAGCCAGCTGGAGCCCGAGCCTCTCGTCATCACGCCCTACGACCAGGACCAGTGGGTTGCCCTCTCGCGGTATCAGCAAACCCCAGCCGCTGAACTGCTCCAGCTCTGGACCCTGTATAACCGCCAGATTGTGCGTTTACTGGAAAACCTGCCACCCGGTGCCACTGCCTACCGCTGCGAGTTTGATAACGGATACAGTGTGACGTTGCGCTGGCTAGCCGAGGATTACGTGATGCACATGGAGCATCATGTGCACCAGATCCTCAACCTAGCCTCGGCCTAAAGTACCCTGCTCCTTAACTCGGCACTTGAAAAGAGTGGCCTAGCGGGGCACTATTCAGAAGACCAAAAACGTTTACGGGGCTTGTCTTTCGTTTTCTGATGGTGCCTTTTTCTATTTCATCCTTCGCGCGGCGCGCTGGCTTCCTTTGTTTTCTGCTTTGCGCAAGCGGTTTTGGAGTTCTACAGCCCGTAGCAGCAGCGGGTACTACCCCGGTTCCGGAGGCTCGTATTCGGGTGCGGGCCGTGGCTCCCGATGTGTTCGTGCACACGTCGTACCGGTACTTGCCGGGCACGGCAGCTCCCATTCCCGCCAACGGGCTTGTTATTAGTACTACCAAGGGAGCAATTCTGCTTGATACTGGCTGGGACTCTGACCAAACTCTACAGCTCCTCCGCTGGGTGGCCGACAGCCTGCACCAACGAGTGCGTATGGTCATCGTGACGCACGCCCACGAAGACCGCATGGGCGGCATAGCAGTGCTGCGAGCCAACAACATCAAGGTTGTCAGCAGCCAAATGACCTCCAGCCGGGCCACCGCCATCAAAGAAGATGCGCCCACTCCTGCCATCAAGCCGTTTACGGTTATTCAGGCGGGCAAAACCCGGCTGGAGCTGTTTTACCCTGGCCCCGGCCATACGCCCGATAATCTGGTGGCGTGGCTGCCCAAGCAGCGCGTATTGTTTGGAGGTTGCTTAGTGAAAGAAATGGCAACCGACACGCCCGGCAACATTGAGGACGCCGACTTGAAGAAGTGGCCTAGCGCCGTTAAGGCTGTTGCTGACCGGTACCCCCGGGCCCGCACCGTGGTACCCGGCCACGGCAACTGGGGTGGCCCCGAGCTACTAACTCACACCCTAGACGTACTGCGCCGCCCAGGCCAACAACCACAAACTGCGTTGGGCAAGTAGGCCACTACTCCAGCAGCACTACCCAAAGGGCTCGGCCCTGGGAGATGAACCAATACCTTCTAGGCCAGTTCATCTCCCAGGGCCGAGCCTTTATGCCTATTAAAACTCGGCCTTGCTGGGCCGTTTATTTGCGATGCTTTTTCAGGTAGGCTTTCGCTTCGTTAGAGGCTTCTGATTTGCGCTCTGCCTTCTCAGCCACTTCCTTGTAATAGCGGACGGCCTCTGCGGTGTTCTTTTGCTTTTCGGCAATACGCGCTAGGTTGAGAAGAGAATAGAGGTAGAAACCCTGCTTGGTTTCGCCGGTGCTCTCTGAGAATACCACGCAACGCTTGTAATAGTCTTGGGCCTTAGTAAGGTCTTGATACTGGTTTTGCATCAAGCTGCCCAGAAAGAAGGTAGCGTACCGGCCGCTGATAGCCTCATAGCCCGGCAAGCCCCGGTTTATCTTATCCAGTATGTCGCGGCTGATCCGCTCACACTCCGGCAAGTAGCCCTGCTGATAGCAGGTGAGGGCATAAAACCGCTGGAAATAGCCATTATCGGGGTAAGCCTTAGCCATTTGCTGAGCAATGGGGAAAGCCTCCTCCGGCTTGTTTTCCTGATTTTGCAGAATCTTCATCAGGAACACCTTGGCCTCGTTAGAGGTATAGAACCCGTTTTGGGCCACGCTGCGCAATTGTTGCAGGCCTAGCTGCCGGTTGCCCTTAGGAAAGAACAGCAGCACCGGCTTCAGCAACTTATAGTTATCCGAAATCCAGACGGCGTAGTAATTGATTAGGGCTTGCCCAAACAGAAACTCCGGGCTTAGGCCATTGGCTTCCTGGCTCTTGTCTAAGTAATCGAGGGCCCGCTTGCTAGAGAAGGTAGCCCGGCGCCAGTTGTGGCGCTCGGCATTTAAACGAGCATCAAAGCCATACGCCGCCGACAGGAAAAAGCAGGCCTCGTAATTCTTCTTATCCTGCTTGTATTGGGTTTCAGCCTTGGTAATGGCCGTATCCATGTAAGCGAAGAAAGTCTTGTCGTATATCTCGGTGGTGATGTTGGTGGGCATGATCTTCCACCACGTATTCAGGCCCAGCAAGAAGTACGGCATGGGGTGGTTAGGATAGCGCCGCCGCAGGGAGCGGAATTGCTTTTCCGCTTTGTCGTACTTGAAGTTGTACATGTTCTGCACCGCTCCTTCCAGTTCGGTCTGAATGTCTTTGTCGAGCAGCAGCCACCCTTTAGTGTCAACGGCATTGGGGGCTACATCCACATTCTCCAGATTTACCTGGCGGGAGGGCTTCGGCTGGGTAGAAGCTGGAGGCGTAACAGGCTGCTGTCCATGAGCTTGTAGCCCCAGAAACAGCAGTAAGCAGAACAGTATAAAGCGCATAGTAACCACTTGAACCCCTAATGTTATAAAAAAGGTCGGAGTTGCTCTCAAATTGAGAACGTTTGTGCGTTGCGCTTCTTACGCAGCTTTCATCATAACCGAACTAAAAGAGCAAAAAAAGAGGCTGAAGCTCCCACAGCTTCAGCCTCTCTATCGTTTCTCCGTCACCCGGATCCCACCAACGGCAGGAGAAACGCTACAACGGCATGATCCCACCCACAACCGTTGCATTCTATTGACTTGACGTTTACGGTGCCAGTCTTATTTCGTGTACTTATTGCTGTGGCCTAGGCCTAGTTGCACGGTCCAAAAACCTGCGCTGCGACCGTCTTAAAGTTCAGTTGCAACCGCTTTTATACAACAAGCTCAAATACAGGCACAAGGTCTTAAGAATATCAGCGCATGTCTACCGCTTGATTCGCAAGTTATGGTGCTGCATTGACACATGAGGTTATAATTTAGTAACTTGGCCGTCAGTCGGGCACCAAACCTCGTCATGAAGCTCCAATTCGAACCTATCCAGCCTACCGCCGACAGCTCCTTCACGCTGTTGCATTACACTAACGTTGAGAAAGGTGACTTGCTCTGGCACTATCACCCAGAGTATGAGCTGGTGTACCTGCCGCAAGGCAGTGGCCGGCGGCACATTGGCCAGCACATTTCCCGCTTTGAGGAAGGCGAGCTGGTGCTCATCGGCCCCGACCTACCGCACCTGACGTTTAGCTACGGGCAGCCAGCTGGTATTCCCTTTGAGGAAATTGTGGTGCAGCTGCGCTCTGATTTCTTGGGTGATACATTCTGGCAACACCCCGAGTTAGCCGATATCCGGCAGTTGCTGGCCCGTGCCCATGAAGGCCTTTCGTTTGGGGGCGAAACCCGGGCCGCAGTTGGAGCCGACTTGCGCCGCTTGCTGGATGAGCCACCGTTTGCCCGCTTGCTCACGCTGCTGCGCGTACTGCAGACGCTAGCCCAGGCCCCGGCCGCGGAGTGCCTTTCCTTACACGCTGGCCACGCTGGTCTGGGGCGGCAGGGCAAGGAGCAACAGCGCCTAAGCCGCGTGTACCAGTTTTTGGAGCAACATTACCAGCGGGCGTCGCTGTCGGTGCAGGAGGTAGCAGAAGTAGCCAATCTGTCGGTGCCAGCATTCTGCCGCTATTTCCGCCAAATGACGCGCCTCACCCTCACTGACTTCCTGCAGGAGTATCGCGTAGGCCACGCCTGCCGTCTGCTGCTAGATGACATTCCCGTGACGGAGGTGTGCTATGCCAGCGGCTTCAGCAACGTGTCGCACTTCAACAAAACCTTCCGCCGCCACACTGGCCAAAGCCCTACCGAGTACCGCCGGCAGCGTCTGGTAATGTAAGTACTTGGCTAAAGTAAGAAGCTGGCATTAATTGGCTTGTGTGTAAGCATAAGCCTTATGTGTGAACGTGCTAGGCCGCTCTAATTGTTAGGCAGGCAAACGCTATCCTAACATTCTATGCCTGCTTTCTCGGTCAAGTGGCCGGCTATACTTCGCCGGTGCTGGTGGCTGCTGGTGCTGCCCGCGTTGGTACTTACGGCAGCCGCAATTCCGGCCAAAAACAACGAAGCGCCCCTGGTGCTGCAGCCTGTTAAGCTGCCTTTCACACCCACTCAGTTTTACATAGCAAGAATTCGGGATGAGCGGCCCAACCGCGCCGCGGTTGCATGGCTGGTGCCCGCGCCTACTAAGCCGGGCGCGCCGCTGCCAGCGGCGCAGCCCATTGATTTGCAGGGAGGTGGCCTAGCCGCTATTCAGGCCTTTGTGCGGCAGAGCTTGCCACGCAATCCGGCGCTCCGCCCTATTCAAATTCGGCTGCGGGAGTGCCGGGTGCAGGAGAAGGTAGCGGCCAATGGGGCGGTAGAAGGGCAAATCAGCCTAGATTTAGCCTTTGACTATCAGACTCCGGATCGGGCGGTGTTTCTGACTCAGTACCGGGGCGGAGCGCGGTACATCCGCAATGCTGCCGACCGCACCCCCGTGGAGCCGACCTTGCGGCAGGCACTGGCCAGTTCATTAGTGTACCTCAATACTTGGCTCAACCAGGCCGCAGCTACCGATGTGCGCCTGGCTACGGCAGTGCACCCCACGTTCCGGTACGAAACCCGCCGCACCGAGGCCGATACTGTGTTTCATGACCCCGCCCACCCACTCACGTGGGACGACTTTACCGGCCAGCCCCGCCCCAGAGGGCAGTACGCGGCATCTGTGTTTCCTAGCTTTGCCTACCAGGGGCGGCCGCGGGTGCGCAATGGGGTGGTGGAGCTGGATATTCTGCTTTCCATCTTTGTAGTGCGCAGCTCCTCGTGGGTGGCGCCGGGGCAGCAAACGGCCGTCAACCTGAATCATGAGCAGCGCCACTTTGATCTGGTGCGGATTGTGGCAGAACGATTCCGACGCAAAGCCACTCCCGATAGCCTCACAGTGGAGGACTATAACAGCATCCTGCAGCTGCAATACTTGAAGTCGTTCACCGAAATGAACCACGTGCAGGATCAGTACGATGCCGAAACCCACGGCGGCACCGACCTGGCCGCCCAGGAACGCTGGAACCGCCGCATTGATGCCGACCTAAAGAAATATGGTGTACGCTAGGCCAGTAGACAGTTCCCTGCCACACTACCACTGGCCTAGCTCTACAAGCAGTTCATATAAAAAGCCCCTGTAGCGTGTGCTACAGGGGCTTTTTGATTCTTAGCAGTAAGCGTTAGTTCTTCACTTTACGCTCGCCATCGTCGTCTACTTTCACTTTGCGGCCGCTGGCAAACTTGGTTTTGCGCTCACCATCCTTGTCAATTTTGACTTTGGTGCCGTTGGCGTATTCAATTTTCACATCTCCCCCATCACGCTCATACTTCACAATGGCCGGGCCCCGACGACGAGCTGGGGTGGTAGCACGCGTAGAGGTAGTGGTGGTCGTCTCGGTAGTTGAGGTTGAGGCCGTGTAGGGGGTACCCGCGTAGTAGGCGTCGCGGTTGGAGGTATAGGTGTTGTACTGGGCGGGGTCGGTCACGATGGTTTTTACGGAGCGGTCCGTTTCATCATTGATGGAGCGCAGCGCGGCATAACGGCCAGTGGTATCGGTAGCATACTGGGTGTTAGCCTGCTGAATACGACGGCCGCGGGTGTAGTAGGTCTTCTGGACCTTAGTAACTACCACGGTGTCAGTCAGGCGCAGGTCCTGGGCAATGCGGTCAGAGAGGCGGTCAGCGTCGGTGCGGTAAGAAGCGGTATCGGCATCGGTAGCGGCTACCTCGGTGGTGGCTGAGTTGCGAGCTACAACGGCGGTATCAGCAGATGGGGTGGTGGCAGCATCCATGGCCGCTTGTTTGTCCTGGTTACAGGAAACGGCGGTGAGAGTGGCAGCACAAGAGAGAAAAAGGAGCGTCTTGTTCATAAAGTTGAAAGCTGGTGAAACCTGCTGCTCAGAAGCTGGAGGTTGGCGCTGATTACGTAGGCCTCTGGTATATAGTTTCTGAGCTAGGTTATTGCCAATGCAGGCCCTATCAGTATATTTATCTTACAATCAGCATGTTAATTCTAAGAAGCCAGCTCCTGTAAGCTCAACTATTCAGCAACGGAGCTTTTATCAGGGCCTCAGGCAACCCTGGGGTCAGCCCAGCCATCTACCGATAACCAGTCACCCTAATTCCTTCCGTGTATGAAAACGCTCATGTTACGCTCTGCCTTAGCTGCCTCTCTGTTTACCCTTGCCTCAGGGGCCGTACTGGCTCAAAAGTCGCAAACCCGCACGGTAGGCGACTTTGAGATGCTCCAGACCTCCGGGGCGGTAAATGTTATGCTGCGGCAGGGCTCACAAACGTCGGTGCGAGTAGAAGCCGAGCCCGAAGTACTGGAGCAGATCAAAACAGAAGTTAAAGGCAATAAGCTGGTTATTTACCGCGACCAGAAGGATGTATCGCTGCTGCAGCGCATGAAAAGCACGGGAAAAGTGATGGTGTATATCACCTGCCCGCGTCTGAACTCCGTGGAATCTAGCGGCGCCTGCGATATCAAGAGTGAAACGCCCTTTAAGGCCAGCGACTTTACTATCCGGGCTAGCGGCGCCAGCGACATCACCCTCAACATTGATGTAAAGAACCTTAATGCTAGCGCGTCTGGCGCCAGCGACCTGCGCGTAACCGGTTACGCGGAGCGCCAACAAGTTTCCATCAGCGGCAGCAGCGATTATCGGGCCTACGACCTAAAAAGCAAGCGCGCCCAAGTGCAAGCCAGCGGCGCGAGCGACGCCTACGTGGCCGTGGCCGATGAGCTTTCCTCCCGCAGCTCTGGCGCCAGTGACATCCACTACAAAGGCAGCCCTCGGGTAATTAAGTAACTGGCCTAGAGGCCTTGCAATGCAGTAGGCCAGCAGCTTTAGCTTGCTACAGTAAACAACAAAGCCCGACAGGTCGCTGCCGGGCTTTGGTATTTACCGTAGTCGAAGTGCCTATCTCACTACTGTAGCTTCCAACTCTACTGTTAAGGAGGCAAACAGGCCCTTCACTTCCAGCAACGTGGTGGCTTGCTTGACGCCGTGCTTGGCTAGCCAGGGCGCATAAATGTCCATGCAGGTAGCGAAAAACTCCTGCACCGAAGTGGTGTACACATTCAGTCGCACAATACCGCCGCATTCATATCCTGCTTCGTTTATGAGCTGCTCCAGATTCTGAAAGGTTTGCTGAAGCTGGCTGCGCATATCGGCCGTGCTGGGCTGGCCTTCTGCATCCAGGGCCACCTGCCCGGAGCAGTAGAGCGTGCCAGCGGGCTGCTTGATTTCAACGGCTTGAACTGAGTTGGTGTATTGTCCCCATTTCCAAGGGTCTACGGTGCGCTTTTCCATGTTAAAGAGCTTGAAGAATGATGTTATCAAGTGTTCTTCACTTGATACTTCAAAGGTCCAGCCCCCAACTGACAGCCCTGTGTCAGCATGTTTGTAGCCCGTAAAAATTAATCAGGGCGGCCAAAAGAGTCGTACGCCCGTTGGGCCAGGGCGCGCAGCGGATCGGCTAGCGCTGCCGGCTCCACAATGGTGAGGGCCCCGGCGTAAGGCAGCAGCCAAGTTGCCAGGTAGTGTAGTTCTCCGATAAATAAGGTCATCTCAAGTTGCCCATCGGGCAAGCGTTGCTCGTGGGCCCAGCCATACTGGTGTTTGGTATCGTGCAGGTGTTGGACCAAGGCGGGCAGTAGAGCAGCCGGCTGGAAGCGAAGCACCACCCGCTCGCGCTGCCGACTGGCCTGTGCGGTCCAGTGCTGCTGTAAAAGGTTAGGGCGCACCTCAAATACCTCGGGGCGTAGCTCCAAGTCCTGAATGCGGTCTAGGCGGAAGTGGCGGATGGTCTGGCGCAACCGGCAATAGGCTACTACGTGCCACTGTCGGCTCAAAGACAGACTGATAGGCTCGATGTCGCGGATGGTGGAAGCCTCATTTTCGGCGGCCTGGTAGCGCAGGTGCACCACACGGTGCATGGCAATGGCTGCCACCAGCTGCTGGTAAACTGGGGGCCGATTGGCTTGGTCGCGGGGTCCTAGCACTCGAATGTGCGGGGCCAGGTGGTCGAGGTGGTCACGGTCGGGGCCGCGCAACACGGCGCGTACTTTGTCCATGGCGGCACCGCTCAGTTGCGCCGTGGGCGCGTCGGTGAGGTGGGTAGCCAGCTTTTCGGCGGTGAGCAGGGCCGTAGCTTCCTCGCGGGTAAACATCACGGGTGGCAGCCGGTATCCCTCGGCCAGTGAATAGCCGATGCCCGGCTCCCCAATCAGAGGGACGCCCGCTTCTTCCAGCGTGCGCAGGTCGCGGTAAATCGTGCGCAAACTCACACCGAACTTCTCAGCTAGCGCGGGCCCGCTTACTTTGCGTTTGGCCTGCAGTTGTATAAGCAGAGCTGTTACGCGGTCAAATCTATTCATGAGTTAAGCTCCGTAACGCATAGGCCTATTCTTTACCCAAGCCCCTTGTTCTAGGCCAGTTTCGCCATCCCGGCGCCTCTCACCTGAAGCAATGATTTCCATGGCTCCTTATTCATTGCCAACTGCCCGCAGGGTTCGGGGCTGGCCTTCGCCGCGGTAGGCTTTGGCTCGGTAGGCGATGGGCGAAAGGCCAGTTTGCTTGCGGAAGAAGCGGGCAAAGTACCCTGGGTCAGCAAACTGCAGCTCGTAGGCAATTTCTGAAACCGAGAGGGAGGTGTAGACCAGCAAGTTGTGCGCCTTCCGGACGGTGTGGGCCTGCACAATCTCAAGGGCCGATTTGCCCTTCACGGTCTGACAGATGCGGTTGAGATGCACGGGAGTAATCTTCAGCTCCTGGGCAAACTGTGAGATCTTCTTCTCGAAGGGTGCCGAGCGGGCAATGCACTTCTGAAACTCGCGGAAGTAATGCAGCGCCCGGTTGGGGCTATCCTCTTCCTTCTTCCGGTTGAGCAGCAGCAGTCGGAAGATCTTCACGAACAGCAGCTTGAAGTAAGCGTTCAGCGCCAGCTGCTTGCCGGGCAAGTCGGAGTTGATTTCTGTATGAATCTGCTGCTCCAGGGCCAGCAAATCGGCAAACGGCAGGTCTTCTTCAAACTCAGAGAGGATGTACACTGAGTTTAACTCCACCATCACGGCGGGAGTAGCCTGCAGAATAGTATCCATTAGAGCCTCCGAAAGCGTGAGGGTGCGGCCCTTCACCTGGGGGCTGAACGTGAAGCCGTGCACCGTATTGGCCGGAATGATAACGAGGCAGGGCGTGGTAAGGTCCACGGGCTCGGCAGCGGCATGGAAAGAGGCGCGCCCGGCCTCCAGAAAAAACATCTGGAACAAGTTGCCATGCAGGTGCGGCTTCAGGCCCCAGTCGGCGGTACGGTTGCGGGGCGAAATGATCTGGCTGCACAGGTAGTCGTGCGAGACTTGCGCTTTATCGTCCCCGTAAATCCCATCATAGCGGGCTATAACTTCCTTCATCTCGACAAAAAAGGCTACTTAAGGACTGGCCTATAGAATGCTGTGGTATTCATTTCTCCCATTTTCACGATCTATATTTTTGGGTTCAGCGGCCCGAAATCCTGAGATCAGGGAAACCAATGTTTTTTTTGTCCTGACAAAATAGCGAATTGTTTCAGTCCGTGCAGTCAAGGCCATCGTATTTTTGTCCTACCCAGCCAGAGTAGCTCGTTGGCATGTTATCCGGGTAGCACCCAAACCCGTATACGCTGCTTTCCTTACTGCTCTACTAGCGCCAGCTCGCTCCTGCCTGCACCCTTAGGCCGGAGCATCTCCACCCAGGTTTGCGGGCGCTACCTCCTCCGATTTCCCACCCAATCCCCATTTCCCACATGGAAAATTCCCCCATTTCCACCCGTTTGGCCCCGCTAGGCCTCTCCACCACCGGCCAGGTGCACCTCAACCTGACGCCCTCTGAGCTGATTGAGCATGCTCTGCGCCGCGGCGAAGGCACCCTCACCGACACGGGAGCCCTGATGGCCGACACCGGCGCCTTTACCGGCCGCTCGCCCAAAGACCGGTTCATCGTGAAAGATGAAAACACCCAGGATTCTGTATGGTGGGGCGACATCAACATTCCTTTCGCGGCCGACAAATTTGACCAGCTGCAGGAGAAAATGGTGCAGTACCTGGCTGATAAGGAAGTGTTTGTGCGTGATGCCTACGCCGGCGCCAATCCCGACTACCAGCTGAAGCTGCGCGTGGTGAACGAGCTAGCCTGGCACAACCTGTTCTGCTACAACATGTTCCTGCGTCCCGAGGAAGGCGCTGACACCAGCTGGACGCCCGACTTCAGCATCATCTGCGCCCCCGGCTTTGAGGCCGACCCCGCCGTGGATGGCACCCGCCAGAAAAACTTCGCCATTCTCAACTTCACCAAGAAGATGATTCTGATTGGTGGCACCGGCTACGCTGGCGAGATGAAGAAGGGCATTTTTGGTGTACTGAACTACCTGCTGCCCCACGAAAAGAACACGCTGAGCATGCACTGCTCCGCCAACGTAGGCCAGGACGGCGACACGGCCATCTTCTTTGGCCTCTCGGGCACGGGCAAAACTACCCTATCGGCTGACCCCAACCGCGGCCTCATCGGCGACGACGAGCACGGCTGGACGCCTGATGCGGGCATCTTCAACTTTGAAGGCGGCTGCTACGCTAAAGTCATTGACCTCTCAGCGGAGAAAGAGCCCGAAATCTGGAACGCCATCCGTTACGGCTCCATCGTGGAGAACACGCGCTACGTGCCCGGTACTCGCACCGTAGACTACGCCAACAAATCAGTAACCGAAAACACCCGCACGGCTTACCCCATCAGCTTCATCCCGAATGCGGTGGAGCCTTCGGTGGCTGGCACGCCCAAGAACATCTTCTTCCTAACGGCTGATGCCTTTGGCGTGCTGCCTCCCATCAGCAAGCTGGATAAGTGCCACGCCATGTACCACTTCATGAGCGGCTACACCGCCAAGGTGGCCGGTACGGAAATGGGCATTACAGAGCCCCAAACCACGTTCTCGGCGTGCTTTGGCGCCGTATTCCTGCCCCTGCACCCCACTAAGTATGCCGAGATGCTGGGTCAGAAAATGGACGAGAACGAGGTGAACGTGTGGCTGATCAATACCGGCTGGACCGGGGGCAGCTACGGCGTGGGCTCACGCATGAAACTGGCCTACACCCGCGCCATGATTACGGCCGCACTGGAGGGCAAGCTGGATAACGTGGAGTTCCACAAGCACCCCATCTTCGGTGTGGAAGTGCCCGCCGCCGTGCCCAACGTGCCTTCCGAAATTCTGGACCCACGCGACACCTGGACCGACAAAGAGGCCTACGACCACACCGCCGCCGACCTGGCCGAGAAGTTCGTGAAGAACTTCGAGAAGTATGCGTCTTATGCCAATGAGGACATCTTGGCTGGTGCCCCTAAAGTAGCCGTAGCCGCTGGCGTGTAACCGCCTGGCAGCCACTTACCGCTGAAGCGCCCCGTTGGCATCTGGCCGGCGGGGCGTTTTTGCGTTATTGCGTTATTGCTGGCGCTGTTCCGGGCAATTTCGTACTTGCACCGTAACCCCACCCCCAGCATCTCTCCTGCAGGGGAAGGGCTGGGGGTGGGGTTATGTCGACTGTGTAACTAACATTCATGAAAAAACTTGCTTCCAACCTCACCTTTCAGGTTCTCACGGCTATTGCGCTGGGGGTGCTGGTGGGCTCATTATTTCCAGATTTTGGGGCCGCCCTGAAACCCATCGGCGACACGTTTATCAACCTGATCAAAATGCTCATTGCGCCCATCATTTTCCTGACGGTGGTGCTGGGCATTGGGGGCATGGGCGACATGAAGAAAGTAGGCCGCGTGGGTGGCAAGGCCCTACTCTACTTTGAAATCGTGACGACGCTGGCGCTGGTTATCGGCATTACAGCGGCTAATCTGGCCAAACCCGGTGTGGGGATTGATGCCCGTGCTTCAGTAGCTACCCAGAGCGCAGCACAGGCGGCCGAAGCGGCGAAGTACACCTCCCAGGCTGCTAGCGGTGAGGGCATGAACTGGGTTGACTTTGCTACGCATATTGTACCTCACAGCGTGGTTGGGGCCTTTGCCGAGGGGGAAGTACTGCAGGTGCTGCTATTCGCGGTGCTGTTTGGGTTAGCGGTGAGCCGCATCCCCGCCGAGTACGGGCAGCCGCTGATGAAGACCTTCGACCGACTTTCGCACGCCATGTTTGGGGTGTTGGCGCTTGTGATGAAGCTAGCGCCCATTGGGGCATTTGGGGGTATGGCCTTTACCATTGGCAAGTACGGGCTGCACACGCTGTTGCCGCTGGGCAAGCTCATGCTGGTAGTCTACCTGACCATGTTCCTGTTTGTATTTGGGGTGCTCAACGCCATCATGCGGTTCTATGGCCTGAGCTTGTGGCGCTACCTGGGCTTTATTAAGGAAGAAATTCTGCTGGTGCTGGGTACATCGTCGTCGGAGTCGGCGCTGCCGCGCATGATTGATAAGCTGGAGCGCTATGGCTGCTCCCGCTCGGTGGCGGGCTTGGTGATACCCACGGGCTACTCATTCAACCTCGATGGCACTTCCATCTACCTTTCTATTGCGGCCATCTTTCTGGCCCAAGCCTTCAACATCAACCTCACGCTAGGCCAGGAGATTTCGCTTATTGGTATTCTGATGCTGACGAGCAAAGGTGCGGCCGGGGTTACGGGCTCGGGGTTCATTGTGCTGGCCTCAACGCTGGCCGCCACGCGCATTATTCCGGTGGAGGGTGTGGCCCTGCTGCTGGGCGTTGACCGCTTCATGAGTGAGGCACGAGCCATTACCAACGTCATCGGCAACGGCGTGGCAACTCTGGTCATCGCCAAGAGTGAAAACGAGTTTGATGAAGCCAAGCACCAACTGGCCCTAGCCGGCCGAGACGTGCCACCAGAGCTTGAGCCCGCCTCTTTGCTACCCAAGGTAGAGAAGCAAGTGGAAGAGAGAGGATAAGTGGCCTAGAGTTGGTAGAGAGTGATTATATAAGAACGTCATGTCGAGCTTGTCGAGACATCTCGCGTGCTGACGTTTAATGTTAATTCTTGATAGCACGTCATCCTGACGCAGGAAGGATCTACTCACCCATAACTGAGTGGCCTAGAACAAGCCGTTCATGCGTGAGTAGATCCTTCCTGCGTCAGGATGACGTTTTAGGGTAATCGTTCTAGGCCACTTCAACCACCCCCAGCCCCTCCCCATCTAAGGAGGAAAGTTCTTGTGCCTAGGCCACTCTCCTACTTACTCTTAGCCATTGCGGGAGTGGCCAGACTATTCAGGTACTCTTCCAGCATGGTGTAGCCGCTAGCAGCTAGTTTACTGCGGTCGGTGGCATCCTGTGGGTTGAGGCCGTGGCTTTTCTCCCAGGCATCGGGCATGCCGTCGTGGTCGGTATCGAGTGGTGCAGGCGTTGACTTCAGCTCCGGCCACGCTTTTTGCGATACGCTGTAGGGGGTGCCGTGCGGATAGCCGCCCTGCACATCAATGATGCGGCCGGTGCGCGTAACCACGTTCCGGATGATGCGCTGGTCGAGAGTGTCGCGCTTGGGTAGGGTGGCCCCTACTTGCTGCAGTACCAGGGCGTAGGCCTCTTGGGCAGTTTGCGTGGTTACGGGGCCCAGCACAAAGGGCTGTGTTGCTTTAGCCAGCACAGTATCGGCGGCGGTGCCGCCATTCATAGTTACCCCGCGCCAGTTGTGGCGCGTCACTTCGGCGCTGGCGTCTACGTAGTTACCCGTGACGTAGAACTTGCCATAGGGCAGCGGGTTGGGGCCTTTCTCTAGCTTGTAGGGGTTGAGCACCCGCGCCCGCACGCTTTCCTTGGTAGATGGCCCATACTTATAATAGTTGTTGACGATGTTGTAGTTGCCGCCTTCGCCCGCGTAGGCATTGTTCTCGCCCCAGTTATAGAGCACATTGTTGCGGAAATCTACATTCTCGAAGCCGGCGGGGTGCGTGTACCGGCTGCCATTGAAGCGGGGCGTGCGGTTTTTGCAGCTCGCGAACAGGTTGTGGTGCATGGTGGCATGCTGCCCGCCCCAAATGCCGCCAAACCCATGCTGCTCGAAATCAGTGTCGCCCTTCTCGAAGTGGTAGGAGTAGTTGAGCGGCTCACTGATGAGGTTCCACTGCAACGTGGTGCTGTCGCCCTCATACACTGACAGCGCCTCGTCGGTACTCCAGCTCATGGAGCAGTGGTCGATAATGAGGCGGTTGTTGCGCGTACCCCCGAAGGCATCGTCGCCGCCGGCCCCAGCTACCTTGCCCTGGTTCTGGTTTTTATCGCCCATACGGAAGCGTAGGAAGCGCACCAATACATTGTGGGCCTTCACGCTCACGGGGTAATCAGCCAGGCAAATACCATCGCCGGGTGCGGTTTGGCCAGCAATGGTGGTGTTGGCTTTGCTAATGGTGAGCGGGGAGTTCAAGTGAATGGTGCCCGATACCCGGAACACTACCGTACGGGCGGGCGCGGCCTTAGTAAGAGCGTAACGCAAGCTGCCGGGCTGCCCATCGTCGTTGAGGTTGGTCACCTCGAACACAGTGGTTGGCATGGCCGCCGTACCACGGCCGCCCGTGGTAAAGCGCCCAGCGCCTTCAGCCCCCGGAAATGCTGGTACTGGGCCGGCAACGGGAGCTTCCGTGGCCGCCATCAGAGCAGCAAAGCTTACTGCCGCCACGGGCCAGATAGAAGCACGGCCCAGCCGACGCAGGGAAAAATGGGCAGACATATTGGGGGAATTAAAAGGAAATGTCAGGACAGGTGACGACTGGCCTAGCCACGCTTTGCTAGTCGTAGTGACCCTGATATTACCCAAATACCAAGCCCATCAGGCGCTGTTATCTAGATTTCTTTGTGCAATCGATGCCGGCAACGTTGCCATGACGAATAAGCAGGAGTTGAGAAGCAATGCGCTGATGTTTTTGCCCAGCTCAAGCGCTCCGCTAGGCCACTTCTCCCCCACCTCCTCAGCAACGAAAACAACATAAACCGCGTCTCTACCACCATTTGCAGTGCTAACGCTGCTTTTTGGCTGGTATGACGCAGGTTTTGGAAGAGGTAACGCCGAAGCAGGCGCGGGTGGCTATTGCCTTGTTTTTCTTTGTATCAGGGTTTGGGTTTTCTACTTGGGCGTCGCGCATCCCTACCATCCAGCACCAGCTTGGGCTAAATGAAGCGGAGCTGGGTGGTGTGCTTCTGGCGCTGCCCACGGGGCTTATGCTCACGCTACCCGTCACGGGCCTACTGCTGCGGCGTTTCAGCAGCCGGCAGGTAATGCTGGTGGGAGCTATTCTCTACAACGTGGCGCTGGCGCTGCTGGGCTTTGCGGCCCACACCTGGCAGCTGGTGGCGCTGCTATTTTGCTTTGGCTCCTCCCGCAACCTGCTCAACATCTCCATGAATGCGCAGTCGGTGGGCGTGCAGGCCCAGTACAGCAAATCCATTATTGCCACTTTTCATGGGGTATGGAGTGTGGCGGGCTTTGCCGCCGCGGCCGTAGGGGCAGCCCTTATTCGGGAGCGGGTGGCACCGGGTCCGCACTTTGCGGTGGTGGCGGTACTGCTCACGGCGGTGGCCCTTTACAACTACCGCCATAGCCTCTCGCTGCCGCCGGCCCCCGAAGAGCGGCGGCCTGGCTTTAGCTGGCCTAGCGCGGCGCTGCTGAAGTTCGGCATTATTGCCTTCGCCTCCATGGCCTGCGAAGGCACCATGTACGACTGGAGCAGCATCTACTTTAACAAGGCCGTGCTGATGCCTAAAGAAGATGCGGCCATTGGCTTTGCCGTGTACATGGTGGCCATGACGGCAGGCCGTTTCGCGGGCGACCCGCTGACCAACCGTTTTGGGGTGAAGCCGCTGCTCCATTATAGTGGCCTACTGATACTGGTAGGCCTATTGCTGGCGGCGCTGCTACCTACGCCTATTACCGCAGGGCTAGGGTTTGTGCTGGTGGGCCTGGGCGTGTCGTGCGTGATTCCGATGGTGTTTGGGATGGCGGGCCGTTCCACCACGCTCAGTTCGGGTTCGGCCATTGCGGCGGTGTCTACGGTGGGGTACTTTGGGTTTCTGGTGGTACCGCCGGTGGTGGGCTTAATTGCCGAATCGGCTAACCTGCGCTGGTCGTTTGCGCTGATGGCTTTGCTGGGGGCCGTGATGGTGTGGCTGGTGCGCCGGCTCCCCAATACATAGGCCTAGGCACAGCTACCGGCAGCATCAGATAAGCAACTACTGTACATCTAGTTGTTGCGGCGGTCATCTGTTCTTGGCAACGCATCAGCGCCAGCAGGAGGTTGCTTGAGAAACTCAGGCTGCATTTTACTTCTACCCTAGCACTTTCTAGCTATCTTGGAAGTTCAAGCTCTGTGCCCTAGTGGAAACAACAAGGAGTTTGCGCCCATTGATGAAGTATATTCTTGTGCTACTAGGCTGGTGCCTTCCGCTGGTGTTACGGGCCGCCCAACCGCTAGAGCCTTTGCAGATTGCGGAGCATTTCGTGGCCAAAACCGGGTGGTCGGAGATGAAAAGCTACCTCAGCGGGGAAGCCGCCGGGCAGGCCCGCCGTGAGAGCCTAGGCCAGCAGATTCCGGCTACCCTGGAGCGGCGCTGCCAGCTGCTGCAGCAGGGCCTGGCCACGGCAGTTGTCACCGTGGAGCTGCACGACTCCGTGAGCCGTAACGACATTTACCTGCACTTCCGCCGCGACTCTACCGCGGCGGCAGCGCCCTGGAAGCTAGCGGCCGTGCGCAGCCTGTCGATGACGCAGTTAGGGCCGCCCATGCTCAAGCTGCTTTCCGAAATGCCCCCGGCGGAAGTAGCAACCTACAACCAGAAGCACCCCGACGCTGACCACGCCTTTATGCTTGGCAACATTCAGCTCTGGATTGGGGCCGATGCGAACATCAACCAACACTTTGCTCGTAATCAGGAGGCCTTTCAGCGGGCTGCGCAGTTTATTCAGGAGCGCCATTTCTTCACTTCTGCCCCAGATTCGGCGGTGCTGGAGGAGAAGGCGGCTAATGCGAATGAGGAGCTGCAGGCACTGCTCCACCCTCTCTACATTACCCGCGTTTCTCGCCGTTACCTGGGCTGCGCCAGCTGCCTTGAATTTGTAATTGGGGGCGTTACTGACAACACCGTAGGCCTGTTCTACCAGCCCGACGCCCAACAGGTACCCACCATGAGTCCCGACCGGATCATTGTCATCAAGCCGCTGGGCAATGGCTGGTACCTGTTTAAAACTACCTAAGCACTTTCTAGCTCACCCTCTCTATCTGCAGCATGTGGCAGATGAAGCTAGGCCAGGGCTGGGGCACCTCACTGGTTAACTGGCCTACGGTGACTACTTTGCCAGCATGAACCGCTTCGACCGCATCACGGCCATTCTCATTCAGCTTCAAGCCAAGCGCGTGGTGAAGGGCCAGGACTTGGCTGAGCGGTTTGGCGTGAGCCTGCGCACCGTGTACCGCGACTTGCGCACGCTGGAAGAAGCTGGGGTACCGCTCTATGGCGAAGCGGGGGTAGGGTACTCACTGGTGGAAGGTTACCGGCTGCCGCCCGTAATGTTTACGCGGGAAGAAGCCACGGCCCTACTCACGGCCGAAAAGCTGGCCGCCCAACTCACCAACCCCCACATGGCCCAACTCAGCAAGGCCGCTATGGATAAGCTGCGCGCCGTGCTAGGCCACTCCGACCGCGACTACTTAGCCGAGCTCAGCCCTCGGGTGACGGTGCTGCAGCCCTGGATGCACCGTAGCGCGCCCCCACCTTCCAGCGACACCCACCAGTTGCTGCTCACCAGCATTGCCACCCACCGGGTAGCGGCTATTGACTACCGTGCCGGCTACCATGGCGCGGCCACCCAGCGCGATGTAGAGCCCATTGGCCTGTACTTTGGGCAATATTGGCACGTAGTAGCCTACTGCCGCCTGCGCCAGGAGTACCGCGACTTCCGTTTTGACCGCATAGTGAGTTTGCAGCTGCGGGAGGAGCACTTTGCGCCCCGCCCCGAAACCCTGCATTCATATTGGGCGGAGCGGGCGCGGCAGCACCCCGGTACCACGGTGGTAGTCCGGCTCCGGCCCGAAGCCCTGGCCTATGCTCACGAGAACAAGCACTATTTTGGCTGGCTGCAGGAGCAGGAAACGGCGGATGGTTTGGTGGAGATGACGCTGCAGCCCATGCACCTGGAAAGCATAGCCCGGTGGCTGATGCTGTTCGGGCCCAACGTCACGGTAGTATCGCCGCCGGAGCTGCAGCAGCGCCTACGCGAACTGGCCCGGGAGGCCTACGAACATTTTTCTGGCACTTCAGAAAACCTGCTGACATAGGGCTGTCAGTGGCTGCGGCGAGCTTTGGAATATCATCCATCTAACCCCATCATCGCCTTTATGGAAACGACCCTCACCACCCCGCTGGCCCTTGCCCTGCTGTCCGAACTCACCCACGAACTGACGCTGACCCGCCGTGTACTGGAGCGCTTGCCCGCCGAGCACTTCAGCTGGCAGCCCCACCCCAAATCCATGACTCTAGGCCACTTGGGCGCCCACACCGCCGATCTACTGGGCGGCATCAAAACCACTTTTGAAACCACCGAAATGGACCTGGCCAATTACGCCGACCATGCCCCAGCACCACCCGCCAGTGCCGCAGAGCTGGTCCAGCGCCTGGCAGCCAACGGAGCCGCTGCCCATGAAACCCTATCTCAGGCCGAGGCCGAGGCCTTCGCGGTAATCTGGACTCTGCGGTTTGGGGAGCAAACCATTCTGCAGCAGTCCCGCGCCGATATTGTCCGCCACCTCATCAACCACACTATCCACCACCGCGGCCAACTCTCCGTGTATCTGCGCCTGCTAGATGTACCCGTGCCGTACATCTACGGCCCTTCGGCCGATGAGGCCACGGCGTAGGCCACTCCCAACAGCCCGGTAAGGCGGCTGAAGCTTTCGTAGCTTTGGCCGCCTTTGGCTGTACTGGCCTAGAGCTATTGGGTCAGCTGCAGGGCTGACCGTACTGCTTTCTTCATGCCCCACCAGCATTTTCTGCTTTTTAAGCCCTACGGCTACCTCAGCCAGTTCACCAGTGAGTTTCCGCGGGAGGCCCGCAAAAAGCGCTTCCTGGGCGAGCTGCACCCATTTCCGGAGGGCACTATGGCCATTGGCCGCCTCGATGAGCACAGTGAGGGCCTGCTCCTGCTTACTACCGATGGCCGAGTGAGCGAGCAAGTGCGCAGCCGCCATGTGGAAAAGGAATACTACGCCCAGGTGGATGGCCTCATCACTGATGAAGCCATTGCCGAGTTGCAGCAGGGCGTGAAAATTGGCCTGCCCGACGGCCGCTACCAGACCCTACCCAGCCGCGTCCGGCGCCTTGAAGAAGCACCGGACCTTCCCCCGCGCGGCCGCCACATCCGCTCCGACCGCCACGGCCCCACCAGTTGGGTTTCCATCATCGTGACGGAAGGCAAGTTTCGGCAGGTGCGCAAAATGACTGCCGCCGCGGGCTTCCCCACCCTGCGCCTAGTGAGAGTGCGCATTGGCAATGTGTGGGTAGGTGGCCTAGCGCCCGGTGAGGTGCGAGAGGTAGCGGGATTTGAGCTGGGGGTTGATTGCTAAGTGTTGGTTGCTAATTGCTGGTTGTCATTATTCTGAACACCTAGCAATCAGCAACCAACACTTAGCAATCAACATTCAACAACCAACTCACAGCAGCAGCACGTCAATGCGGTGGGCGTGCACCATCTCTAGGGTTACCGACCAGGCAAAGAGGGTGAAGTAGCCATCCTGAGAAGCCACCAAGGCCAGAGAGTCGCGCTGATCATGCACAAATTGGGCGGCGGCCAGGTGCCGGGTGCCCCCGTTTTGGGCCGGGTGCAAGTGCTGCACCACGCTCCCTACCACGGGCTCGGTGAGCACCATTTTATCAACGGGCGTGCTGTTTTCGGCGCGAGCTACTTTCACCCCAAAGGCCAGCAGGTGATAGTCGCGGGTGATGACGGTGGCCCCGTCTACGGCCGTAAAGCCGCCCACAATCCCAATGTTGCGCAGCAGGCCATCCTGCCACTTCCGCTCCGTTTGGTCCTCGCGCTGCATCTCGGCAATACCCATGTAAGCCGGCGTGACAGGGTAGGTCATGGGCTGCACAATGGAGGCCTGCCAGTCTTGCGAGTTCGGCGGCACTATCAGTACCAGCCCCCCGCGCCCATGGGCCCGCATGGCCGAAGCCAACTCCACCAGCACGTTGTCGGTTTCGCCCATCTCGGTGGCTAGGGTGTGCTCGGGCAGGAAGGCTTGCAGGGCTGGGCAGTCAGATACAACGGCGTTGTCGGCGTCTACCAGTTGGAGCTGGTCGCCGCGCAGAATGGCCACGTTCACGAACTTGCCGAAGCCGTCGGCGCGGCGGTGCTTTACAACCAACAGGCCGGGCTCAATTACTTCCAGCACAAAGCACAGCGGCGGAATGCCAATGGCCGTGCCCCACACGTAGAGGCCGTCGGCATCGTACCACACGCCTAAGTGGATGCCAGGCTGCTCTACGGCCGGAGCCAGCTTCAGCAGATTATAGGGCATTAGGCGCCGCTTATGCGCAAAGACCACCGGCTGAATGGCTTTGTCGGGGGGCAGTAGGGCCAGAGAAATCTTGGGCGAGTACCCTTCTTCGCGCCGCAGGCTGGCCCAGAAAGCTACGTCAATGATGGTTTCTACCCACTGCACATCCGGCGGCGGTGCCAATTGCGCTACATCACGGGGGCGCGCCGCGGCACGGTGCCGGGCAAAGTGGGTTTCAATCATGGGCGCAACCACGCGGGCCGCCAGATAGGTGGGTTCAGAGAGCATAGCCAATTTAGTCGGGGCCTGAGGCGGGTACGTATGCCCAAGCCCCGCAGTTCACTGCATAAATACATAGGCGGGGGCTATTGTTCAGCCCCGTACTGTAGGCCACTGTTTCAGCCCTATTCTGGTACGCAAGCCTGCACTTGCCAGAATAAGCGGTAGCTTTACCTACTTATTCGCCTATTCTTATTTCACAGTGGGCAGGGGGCGTGCAAGGAGCTGAGAAGTGGGAGCCGTTTGGCCCTGCTGCGCACACCGGTGCTTTGAGGGGGTATTGCTGTCACCGCCGAGCGTTGGCGCCTATCTATTAGTTTATATAAGTTATTGAATTTATGAACGCTAACCCGTTCAAATTTGTCGTAATATGATCCTCTGTTTCACCACCCTCTGACTTCGCATAGCAAAGCAACTATAAAGACCACTTAAATACACATGGGTAAATCGCAAGCCACTTTCGGTAAGAAGGAAAACGAAAAGAAACGCCTGAAGAAGCGCCAGGATAAGGAAGAGAAAAAAGAAGAGCGCCAGGCAAACGCCAAGAAAGGCCAAGCCC
Organism: Hymenobacter wooponensis; assembly: GCF_004745865.1. Taxonomy (GTDB): domain Bacteria; phylum Bacteroidota; class Bacteroidia; order Cytophagales; family Hymenobacteraceae; genus Hymenobacter; species Hymenobacter wooponensis. The sequence continues at coordinate 624,761 of NZ_SRKZ01000002.1, forward strand.
TGGAAGAAATGCTGGCCTACGTAGACGAGAACGGCAACATCTCTTCTACTCCTCCGGACCCGAAGAAGAAGAAGGAAATCAAGACCGAAGACATCCGCATCGGCGCGATGAAGCAGGAAGACATGGAGCAGGAAGACCCGGTTCGCAAAGGCACCGTTACGTTCTTCAACGACTCTAAAGGCTACGGCTTCATCAAGGACTCCGACACGCAGCAGAGCATTTTCGTGCACGCAAATGCGCTTGGTGGCATCACCATCAAGGAGAACGACAAGGTTACCTTCGAGGTAGAAATGGGCCCTAAGGGTCCTAGCGCATTCGGCGTTAAGCTCCAGGCGTAAGTACCACTCACTCTTAAACCAGAAGAGGCTGAAGCTCCAGGAGCTCCAGCCTTTTTCCGTTTATAGGCCACTCGTACTACGGCACCAAGGATAGTACACCCGTTTAGTATGTCAGTTGGCCAGCAACTAGTGGCCTAGGCCACTCTAGCGCAGGGGCGTGGCGGCCGTGGTCTGGCGCACAAAGAGCAGGGCATCGAAGGCTTCAGTGAGCTTGAAATTGGAATAGCTGTCTTTGCCACTGTTGGGGCCGTAGCCAACGAAACGCAAGGGGCGCCGGAGGTTCTGCTGGCCTAGCTGTTGGGTGCTCAGGTAAAATACGGGCGCACTCACCTGCCCAAGCGAGGCTTCCCAGGAGCCCGCCACGGGCGCATCGAGGGGGTAGCTGGCCATGGGGCTGGTGCGGGTAATGTGGCCGTCGGTGGTGGCGGCGAAGGTGCCGATGGCGGTGCTAGTGCCTAGCACAAAGTACTGACCGGGGAACATGCGCTCCAGAAACGCGCCGGTGCCGCCGCCATTACCGGGGTCTTCGGCCATGGCAATCTTGCGCGAAACGTGGGCATCGTGGGCCCATACAATCACTTTAGCGCCTTTGTCGCGCACCAGAAACTTGGTCATCTCGGCCATCAGGCTGTCGCGAGACACGTCGCGCTTGTTCACTTTAAACTGGTAGAACAGGTCGAAGGCCATCTTGGCATCCAGGGCAAAACCTTCGGCTAGCTTCCGCTGCTTGCGGGGCAGCCGGGCCGTGGGCAAGGATTTCTGGATCTTCTCGGCCGTGTAGTAGCCCTCTAGGCCACCATCGAGCCAGCGCCGACGCGGCACCTTAAAGCCCTTCCTGTTGATATTGTCCCAGATAGAATCCTGCAGCAGAGCGTGCTTGGTGAGCTGGGCCGTAAGCTCCCGTAGGCCACTCTTGGGGTAGCGGGCGGCCAGGGTGCTCAGCTCGCGGGCTTCGGGCAGCACATAGGCGGCATCAATACCGCTCACCTGCACCTGGCGGCGGTGCGTACGGTTGTGGGCCTGCACCCAGGTGAGCAGCTCCGCGGTTTCCTGATTTTGCCAGATGCTGTAGAGGTGGGCCTTCATCAGGGGTTCCACCGTGGCGTTGGGCTGGCGCAAACCTTCGTTGAGCAGGTAGGTGTCGGTGTAGTCGTTCTCGAAGGCTACCTGTGAGAAGCCGTATTCCTCCATCAGAATGCGCGTCAGCCAGAAGCGCAGCTTGTAAAACTCAGCGGTGCCGTGGGTGCCTTCGCCCAGGGCTACTACTTTTTTGCTGGCCATCTGCTTCACCAAGGGCTGCACTGCGGTCCGGAACTCTGCAAAGCTTTGGGTGCTCACGGCGTTGATGAGGGAGGCATCGAGAGTAATGGGCGTGGTATCGGCCGCAGGGGCGGGAACAGCCGCACCTGGGGCGGCCGACTGGCCTAGGGCGCTGAAGGAAGCCGTGGTAAGCAGGGCCGAAGCAAGCAGGGAGCGGAAGAGGGCTTTCATGGGTATGGAGGGTAGAAGGGTTGCAGATTTACCCGCCATTTGCCGACGGGGAACGATGCAAAACAACACTCCGCTTGCCGCTCCCAGCCGCATTCTTCGACCAGCCCACGCCCCTTTCCGACCAATCCAGATCGGCCATTTTTTAGTCGAAATTTCACCCCGGTTGGTCGAAAAACGATGCCGGGCGAGTGGCCTACGGGCGAAAAAACCGCCACCTTCGCCGCATGCCTTCCGACCCTACTGACCGCCCCAGCCGCTTTCCCCTGCTCTTCGAAATCCTGATCTGGAGCCTGTATGTAGGCATGTACAAATACGCCATCTACATGGATGCCGTGCCGCAAAAGTCAACCGACCGAGCTAATTTCCCCTATCCACAGCTTATTCTCTTCGCACTGCTGGCAACGGTCTATATCATTCCCTATTATCGATGGCTGGTGCCCACGCTGCTTCGGCGCCGCCAATACGTGCTGCTGGGCGTTGGAGCGGTGGTGTATGTGTGGTGGGGTATTAAGCTGAACGTGGCAGTAGCCCACTGGCTATTTCAGTTTATCGCCAGTCCGCCGTTGCTGCAAGGCTACTACCACCAAGGCTTTGTTGAGGCAGTAGCCCAACTGCCGGCCGCCCGCAACACCTATATTAGCTTGCTATTTACTGATCTGCTCGCCTTCAGCTGCGTGGCCTTTGTGCGGCTGGCATTTGAGCATGAGTACCGCCGGCGCCACCTAGAAAAAGACCATCTAGCCCTGCAGCTAGAGCAGCTCAAAAGCCAACTGCAGCCGCACTTTCTGTTCAACACGCTCAACAGTATTTACGGGCTTAGCCTGGCCGGCTCACTAGAAACCCCGCGGTTCATTCTGCTACTCTCGGAGCTGATGCGCTACGTGCTCTACGACAGCGGCAAGGAATACATCAGCCTGCCCGAGGAGGTAACCTTTCTGGAAAACTATTTTGAGATGGAGCAGCGCAAGTACGCCGGGGCCAGCATTCAGCTACGCACGGAAGGCCCCACGGCTGGCCTACAGGTGCCGCCCCTGCTGCTGCTGCCCCTGGTGGAGAACAGCTTCAAGCACGGCCGCCACCACTTCTCCGATGCGGCCAGCGTGGAGGCAACCCTTACTGCCTCCCCCGGCCGCCTGCACTTCCTCATCGAAAACGACATGCTACCCGAGGCTCCGGCCGCCAGCCCACGCCGCAGCGGCGGCATCGGCCTTCAGAACATCCGGCAGCGCCTGCAGCTCTACTATCCGCACGCCCACGAGCTTCACCTCTCCCAGCACAACGGCCGTTACCGCGCCGAGCTGACGTTGCGGGTGTAACCCCCGCCCCCTCTCCCAGTGGGGACGGGGGTTATGGATAAGCACCATCGTATTATTCTACATTCCTCCCTATGACCACTACTCCCGCCCCAGTTCGTTGTTTGATTGTGGATGATGAGCCGCTGGCCCACCAAGTGCTTTCCCAGTTTATCGGCCAGACGCCGGGGCTTACGCTCACGGGCAAGTGCCGCAACGCCATGGAGGCCCACGAGCACTTGCTGCAACATCCCGTGGATCTGCTGTTTCTGGACATTGAAATGCCGCTGGTGAGTGGCCTACACTTTCTTAAGAGCCTGCAGCATCCCCCCAAAACCGTGCTCACTACCGCCTACCGCGAGTACGCCTACGAGGGCTACGAGCTAGATGTGCTGGACTACCTGCTCAAGCCCTTCAGCTACGAGCGGTTCATGAAAGCCATTTCGCGCTTGCCCGCCGTGCAGCCACCTCCGGCCGCCGACACCTCTGAGGAGCGCTACCTTCTGGTGAAAGAGCGCCAGGGCCTGCTGAAAGTGCCGCACCGCGATATTGTGTACGTAGAAGGCTGCAAGGATTACGTGAAGCTCATTACGGCCTCCAAAACCTACCTGCTACACCAAACCATGAAGGAAATGGTAGAAACGCTGGGCCCAAGCTACCTGCGCGTACACCGTTCTTTTATTGTGGCCACCGCGCACATCAAGCTCTTACAGCCCGAAAACGTAGTGCTGACGGATAACACGTACATCCCCATCGGCAACTCTTACAAAGCGGAGCTGCTGGCATTTTTCAAGAAATATAACGCGCAGAAAAGCGCCCTTTTCTCTCTAGGATTTGGGTTTTATCAAATAGGTTATGGATGCCTGCAACACTTGGTTCTTCAAATCGTCGCGGGAGGCATAGGCCAGTTCATTTCCGCGGTTGAAGGCAATGAGCCCTGAGGAGCTCCGTAAATTCACTCCAAAACCAGCAGGCAATTGCACGCCTAGGCCAGCGCAAAGGCTCAGATCAATCCGCCGGTAACGATCCGCAGCGGAACGATCTATTTGCCGCTCAGTGGTACCTGCAATAGTCCCCAGGTATTCCGTTCCCTTCTCGTGCGCGCCTACCAGAAAGCCTGCTTGAGGTCCGGCTTCGAGGTAAAATTTTCCGAAGGTAGCGCGCAGCATTACGGGCACTTGTAGGTAAGAGCGGCTTAGCCGCACCCGGGCACTATAACCAGCATCGGCAATGCTGTAGTCATCTACCCGCAACTGCATAATCTGGCGACTGTAGGCCACTTCTGGCACCAAAGCTATGTGCTCCGTGAGCTTGTGGGCATAAAATACCCCTACTTGGTAACCGAGGTACTCGTTAGCACTTACATCACCGTATGCGCCATCTGATTTGGAGTTTAATAGGGTGGTGTTCAGGCCACCTCGCAACCCAAGCTGCGCCTGAGCACTACTCACCACGGCTAGTGCTGCTAGAAGTAGAAAGATGCGTTTCATAAATAAAGCGTTAAACCAGAGCCAATACTTGCTGTAAGAGCCCAGCTAGGGCAAAAACAGTTGCATATAAGCACTGGCATACTTATATATTCTCTATTACAGCCTCAGCTAGCCACTCTTTTACAACTAGCTTCAGCGGCCGAAGGCAAGCTTGTACGCCCAGCTAGGTTACTCTTCCTTTTGGCAGGTTAGCGATGCACATCCTGCACCTCTCCGTCGGGCGCCTTTATGCGCGGACGGTTTCGCTTCCTCCAGAGGCGCATGGCTATTCTGAACACAAGCAGGCCTACCCCAAGCACCGCTACTGGTATCACCAGAAGCAGAGGCGTAAGAGGCACCGGACCCGGGTTGCCCGTAGGGGTGCGCATGAGACCCAGCGCCACTCGCAACGTTTGAAACGAGAGATACTCCATGCGGAGGTACAAAAGCACGCACAGGATAAAGCTGGTTGTAATTGCCGTTTTGTTCTTCACATAAATAGAGGCCAGCAACATGAGCAGCGTGTATAACAACGCTGCTACCAGCAAACCGCCAATGCCCCCCACTAGGAGCAGCGTATATTTCTCTTCTCGCTCTCCAGCATAGGCCAACGCAGGCCATAAAAGCCCGGCGCCCACCGCCATACCTCTTATCAGCTTCTTCATTATCTAAATATAAAAAGGGCACCAAGCGGCAAACAAGCTGCACCAGTGTTTTGTCCGATTAAGCACCCAAAACAAAAGTTTCGCAGCAGGCACTCAGTGTACCCCACTTGCCTGCTTGCTACCAGGGGCCATGGCTGTGTTTGTGGGCAGCAGTTCGGCAACACAAGGCTGCCCGTCGCCTATATTTAATCCTACTGGCGTTTAACTATAGCAGCTGTCTGATTTTCATAAAATTTCTAACAATACTTACTAAACCACTTTTTTATATATCCTTTATTTTGTTTATAATCGCATTATATACCAACACTTATCTCGCACTAGCTTAGCCGCTATAACAGTGTTTTTACAGGATATTATATGCACTATTCCATATCAGCTATTCCTGACATAGTTCAGTTATAGGCCTACAGCAGCCTAACGCTTATAATCAGCAAACACCAGTCGATGGCCTATTGCTTGCCTTCGGCTTTCCACGCTCTTCTTACCCGCAAACCTTTGCGGGCTTTACCTGCTCTTAGCTCACCTTAAAACTCCCACTATATGTTCTTTTTTGCTACTCTTATTTGGTGCGCTAGCCAAGCACTAGCCTTTAACCCAGCGGCTTATCCGGCCCCACCTTCTCCTAGCAGCGAGTTAGTTACCAGTACGGTTGCCGGCAAGGTTACCAACCCAGCCGGCGAGCCACTGCCGGGGGTAGTGGTGCTGGTGCAAGGCACCACCCAGGCCACCAGCACAAATGCGGCAGGAGAATTTCTGGTGCAGCTGAGCAACTCCAAATCGATGCTGCTCTTCAGCTACCAAGGCTACCGCGACAAAGTGCTGGAAGTGGCCAGCGGCGACCCGCTGCAGGTGCAGATGCACCCAGTTACCAGCTCCCTGACTAGCGCTTCTCTAGCGGGCTCCACGGTGCTAGCTGAACCTAATAGTGAAGTGCTCAACTACTCCGATGAGCTGCCCAAGTTTCCTGGAGATGAGGCCGCGTACCGGGCCTTCATGCGTCAAAATGCTAAGTACCCTAAGCAGGCGCTCGAACACCAGGTGCAAGGCACCGTGTTCGTGAGTTTTGTAGTAGACGAGCAAGGGCGCATCACCGACGCCAAAGTAGTGAAGGGCTGCGGCTATGGGCTCGACGAAGAAGCCCTGCGACTGATCAGAATTATGCCGTGGTGGAGCCCCGGAAAAATGGCCGGCAAGCCCGTGCGCGTATCTCGGGTCTTGCCCGTGCCCTTTGCCTACCAGGAGAAACGCTAATCAGCTAGCCTCCCGGCGCATACTCAGAGTGCCCTAGCAGTACGTAAGCAGTTCCTGTTTTTCATCTATCATCCTCTCTTGCTTAATAAAACCTTACGCTGCTAACAAGCCACAAGGGGCTGAAGCTACGGTAGCTTCAGCCCTTTGTGGCTTGTTACATATACCCCACACAAAGCTGGTATTGCCTAGAGCGTGCTGAGCAGACTAGAGCCCACCGCCTTCCATAGAAGCCAGGCTTTCTTCGGCCGCGGCAGCATCAGAGTTGGGGGTAGCGGCCGGGGTGCTGTTCCGGCGCTTGCCCAAGTACCCCAGGCCTACTGCCAACAGGGCCGCGCCCCCAAGCACTTTCTGAGTGGTACTTAGCTTCGCTAGGCCAGTACCCTTGCCCAGCTTTTTGAGCGACTTGCCAGCGCCACCAAACAAAGTGGTTTTCTTACCCGACTTGCCGGCTTTACCAGTCTTGTCGGCTTTCTTTTTATTCTTATCCTTTTTCATGATGCTTGGTACTAAGTGAGAGAGTTGGTTTCCTCAGGTATAGAGCCTGTTAGAAAAGGCTATTCGCATTCTGAGAGGTAAAGTTGCTTGGGAAACGGAAGAAGCTCCTCTGAACTCGGGTATTACTGCGGCTAGGCCACTTCTACAGCTCAACTAGCTAATATTTTCGTCGGAGTCGTCGTGAGATTTCCGGTTGGCGTGCCCGTGGCCCTTGCCGGCTTTGGGGCTTTTCCGACTTTTCCGCGGCACCGTGGCTGCTCTGATGGGTGGTTCCTCATCGTCGTCGTCCTTTGCCTCCGTAGCAGATGTTACTTTCGCTTCCGCCAGCTTAGGCCAGTCGAACTTGGGGGTGGAGTGGGAGCCCTCTTCGTCATTGCCCTTGCGCTGATCCAGGTAGATGAGGCCAGCCGCGGCCAGCACCAAGCCGCCCACAACTTTTTGCCCCAGGCTTAGCTTGGCAATTTCGTTGGTCACCTTCCGAAACTTCTTGATGGACAGTACGGCCGCGTCCAGTACATCGTCCGGCACGGCATCCATGCCTTTCTTCTTGTGCTTCTTCTTTTTATGCTTGGCCATAAGGGTGCAGGTATAGCTCAGGAGAACGGTGCGCCGAACGGCAGGCAGGTACGCCCCGCCACCGCCCCATTAGCTACGGTATTCGCAGAGTTTCCTCCGAAGGTTTCCTCCAACATCAGCGTACAGGTCTACCGTGCAGCTTGTTATGCGGTGTTGGGTTGTCTGGCATGAGCACACGCTAGCTCCCTACTACTTACCACTATCCTTTAACCAAAGCTGCTATCCTACTACTGGTCTTGCGCAACTAATAATAACGGAGGAGTGGCTGGCCATTAAGCTAGAAAGCTCCCTATCAATTGTCGCAAATGCCCCCGAGAGATGCCGCATTCATACGCCCTGCTCATTTGGGCACACTCCTACATTTGGGGTACTAACTAGCTAACCTTGCTACCATGCGAAAACTCAAGCTGCAAGTCCAGATGACCGTTGACGGATTCATTGCCGGGCCCAACGGTGAAATGGATTGGATGACCTTCAACTGGGATGATAAACTAAAAGACTACGTGACCCAGCTCACTAACTCAGCAGACTGCATTGTGCTGGGCCGCAAGCTGGCGGAAGGCTTTATCCCGCACTGGGCAGCCGTAGCCACTGACCCAAGCAACCCAGACGTTGCGGCCGGCCAGAAGTTTACCGACACCCCCAAAGTAGTATTCACCAAGACGTTGCAGCAGGCTGAGTGGGCCAATACCACGCTGGCTACCGCCGACCTGACCGATGAAATCAGGCAGCTAAAGGCCCAACCCGGCCAAGATATAATTGCCTACGGCGGAGCTAGTTTCGTTTCCTCTTTGATCAAGCACAACCTGATTGACGAGTATCACTTATTCATCAACCCAGCAGCTCTGGGCCGGGGGTTGCCCATCTTTACTGGCCTAGGAGGTACTCAGCACCTCACCTTAGTACACGCCACTGCCTTTGAGTGCGGCATTGTGGTGCAGCAGTACGTACCCAAGCGCAGCTAAGCTTCTCTAGGCCAGACTACTTTAATCTTTATAAGCGTTGCTTCATACTCCAAACCCCCAAGCAGTTGATGCGCCTATGGCATCAGCCGCTTGGGAGTTATATGCACCACCCACGGTGCGTGAAGGGCCTGGCTTATTACGCCTGCTATAGCTTGTACAGCAGTTTCACGCCCTCTACCAGCGACGCAGGCTGCCGTCCCAGGGCCGTGGCTAAGTCGGAGCTTACGATGTCTTCCTGGCCGTGCTTGATGTCGGTCATGAATCCAATGGTGCGCTCAATGGCTACTTCGGGCACGCCACGCTCGCGCATGCGGCCTGCTAATACCTCATTCTCCACATCGGTGTAGGCCACCTGCCGGCCCGACAACTCCGTCAGGGCCGCCGCAACGTCAGTGAAGGAGTATGCCTCGGCTCCTGTGAAGTGATAGATGCGGTTGTCGCAGGTACCGGCGAGCAGTACTTTGGCAATGGCTTCGCCCATTTCGCTGCGCAGGGCGTAGGCCACTCTGCCCTGGCCACCGGGAAGGCTAATACCGGTTTCCAGCACGGTGGGGCCCGTAAACAGGGGCAGCGTGTCCATGTATAGGATGTTGCGGAAGATGATGTGCGGCAGGCCGCTGGCCTGGAGATATTCCTCGGTCTGGAAGTGGCGCACCATCAGGTGGTTGGCCAGGCTGCTGGGGTCTTTCAGGGCCCGGCTGGTGTAGGCCAGGCAGCGTACTCCTGCCTTTTTAGCCGCATCTATTACGTGGTAGTGCTGCTGCAGCGCGTCGTCTTCGCCCCCACCCGATATCAGCAGTACCTTTTCAATGCCCTGCATGGCGCGGTCAAGAGAGGCGGGGTCGCCGTAGTGGCCTACCCGGATGCTCACGCCCTGCGCCTGCCAGGTTGCGGCTTTGGCTTCGTCGCGCACCAGGGCCGCCACTTGCTGGGCCGGCGTATGTTGCAGGAGGTTGTCCAGCACGGCGGTGCCTAATTGTCCGGTGGCGCCAGTTACTAAAATCATACAGGAAAGGATTAGCGTGAAGAATGTAGCTTCATCTGGCCACGCCCTAAGCTGGTAAGCCCAGGGGCAGTGACAGATGCCAATACAAACTTCGACACTCGGGGCCGCCCCCAGAATGGCCAAAGGGCGGCAACCTGTGGCCAAAAGGCGGCAAGCGTGGCCTATCCGGCCTGCCGGTACGCCGTGGGCGACAGGCCAGTACCGCGCTTAAAAAACCGACTGAACGCAAACTGATCCACGAACTGCAGGCCGGCAGCTACCTGATGCACCGTCAGGGCGGGGTCTTGCAGCAGGGCTTTGGCTTCCAGCACCACCGCTTCGGCTATCCACTCGCTGGCAGTGCGGCCGGTCACCTCTTTCACTAGCTCGGTAAGGTACTTAGGCGTGATGCACAGCGCATCGGCGTAGAACTGCACGCTGCGCTCCTCGGCGCAATGCGCTTGCACCAGCTGCCGGAAGCCCGCCACCAACTGCTGACTGCGGCTAATGCTCTGGCCCGTTGCTGGCTGGCCGTAAAGCGCCCCAATCTCGTAGAGCAGGCTGTGGAGGATGCTCTTGACGATGTTGTCGCGCTGGGCATTGGGGGTGTTGTACTTCTGCTGCAGAAACCGGAAGGAAGCCGCAATACTGGCGGCCTCGTCTGCTGCCAACGGAAGCACATGCACGGGCGGCGCCACAAAGAAGTGCAGCTTGCCTGTGGCCGCGTTGTTGGCGGTGATAAAGTCCTTGGTAAAGAAGATCGATAAGGTTTCGTAGTCCTCACTGACGCGGCCCCATTCTTTGATTACATCGGGAGTAGCCAGCACCAGGCAGCCCGGCGTTACGGTGTAGGGCTGCAGGTTCACCTTAAGGTCGGCGGTTCCGCGCAGGCACAGGCTGATCTTGTAGTAGTCGCCCCGATATGGCCGATGCAGGGGAATAGTGGGTTTGGCCACGCCATACTCCGGAAAGTAAACCTCCGGTGCCTCGGCGCCACCCGTAGCAAATGCCTGCAGCTGATAAATAGGAATACGCTCACTCATAAGGCAGGAGAATAAGGAGGTATTGATACCAGCTCATGTACGTTAAAAGTAGCTAATCTAAGTTACGCACCTGAGCTAAGCAGCTAGTTCCCCTCCTTGAAAAAGGTCGAGCATCAAGCGAGTGTGGGCTAGGGGTGGTTGACTGGCCTAGAACGACTACTAGGTTGCGCTGAAAAGTCGTTCTGGACGTTTTGAACGTCATGCTGAGCCTGTCGAAGCATCTCTACCGCTTAGTTGTCTACTATCAGACAAAGCGGCAGAGATGCTTCGTCAGGCTCAGCATGACTGTTCTAGGTTTTCAGACACAGCCTAAAACTAGTTGCAGTTCTCACGCGTCCACGGCCCGCACTGATTTGATGCGCAACATCCTGCCCCAGCATAGCAGTTTTTACTTCATCTTCAGGAGGTTATTCCTTAACACTAACTTGTTTTATTACAGCTATATTTGAAAACTACCAAACTCAACTATTTGGTAGCCACTGCCCTATCCAACCAATTCACCTCTCTTTTATGAACAAGCTTTATGCGTCCCTTCGCCGGGGAGCCACGGGGTGGCTGCTCGGTGCCGCGGCCCTGCTAGGCTGTTGGCCACTCCAAGCCACTGCCCAAACCAAAAGCGCCAAGCGCGGTATCGCCTACGGTTACCACTCGGCGGCCGACATGCAGGCCCTGGCCCCCGGCATCAGCTGGTGGTACAACTGGTACTCGAAGCCCGAAGCTGGTGCGGCCAGTGTTTACACTGGCCTAGGCATCGACTACGTGCCCATGCAGTGGGGCCGCGACCTGGATGGCGCCCCCTTCACCGCCGACCGGCTAGCCGCCAACATTCCGGCCGGGGCTAAGTACTTGCTGGGCTTCAATGAGCCCAACTTCCGCAGCCAGGCCAACCTTACGCCTACCCAGGCAGCCGCCCTGTGGCCTACGCTACAGGAAGTTGCCCGCCGCAAAAACCTCAAGCTGGTGTCGCCGGCCGTGAACTACTGCGGCGACTGTGTATCGGAAAACGGTACCACTTACTACTCGCCTACGCAGTACCTCGATGCCTTTTTTGCCGCCTGCCCCAGCTGCCAGGTAGACTACATTGCCGTGCATACCTACGTGTGCGAGGAGCAATGGCTGCGCGATAAAATTGGGGAGCTGAAGAAGTACGGCAAACCCATCTGGCTCACGGAGTTTTCGTGCGGTGATAAGCCCCAGGACCAGATTACGCTGGATGTGCAGAAGCGCTACCTCACCGCCGCCGTAAACTACCTGGAAAACGAGCCAGCGGTATTTCGCTACGCCTGGTTCTCGGGCCGCAACAACGAGATACCCAATATCAACTTGCTCGGGGCCGCCTCGGGTCAGCTCACCGAGCTAGGCCAGCTGTACGTGAGCCTGCCCTTCAGCGGCAGCACGCCTACCACCCCTACCACACCCACCACGCCTGCGCCGGCCACTACCCGCCTGACGCCCGTGGCCGCCACGGCTTCCTCCAGCGAAAACACGGGTACCACTGCCGCCAAGGCCATTGATGGCAACATGACTTCCCGCTGGGCCAGCGCCTTCGCCGATCCGCAATACCTGCAGCTCGATTTGGGCGCGGTGAAAGACATTGCGCGGGTGAAGATTTACTGGGAAGCTGCCTACGGCAAAGACTACCAGCTGCAAACTTCCCTCGATGGCACCTCCTGGACCTCCATCCAGTCAGTCATCAACGGCGACGGTGGCCTAGACGATATTACGGGTCTGGCGGGCCGGGGCCGCTACGTGCGCATCTACGGTACCCGCCGCGCTACCACCTACGGCTACTCCATCTACGAGGTAGAAGTGTATGGCCCCGCCACCGGTACTGCTACAGCTATCAACCTGGAGGCAGAGGCCTACAGCAGCATGTCGGGGGTGCAAACTCAAACCACCACCGACACCGGTGGGGGCTTGAACGTGGGCTACATTGATGCCGGTGACTGGATGGCCTACAGCAACATCACCTTCCCCACCACGGGCAATTACACCATTGAGTACCGGGTGGCCAGCCCCAGCGGCGGCACCTTATCGTCGGACCTGAACTCGGGCACTACCCAACTAGGCAAAGTGACCATTCCGGCTACCGGCGGCTGGCAAACCTGGGCTACCGTATCGCAAACGGTGAGCGTAACGGCCGGCACTTACAGTTTCGGGGTGTTTGCTCAAACCGGCGGCTGGAACCTCAACTGGATTCGCATTAGCCAAGCTGGCAGCAGCGTAGCCACCGCTACCGCTGTTGCGGCCGCTACCGCTCCTGAGCCCACTGTGCAGCTGTACCCCAACCCCGCAACCGACAAGCTGCGCCTCACCTCTACCCTGCCCCTGACTGGCAGCCAATACCAGATTACGGATGCGTACGGGGTGGTGAAAGCGCAGGGTACTTTGGGCAGCACCAACGAGATTAATGTAGCCTCACTACGGGCGGGCATGTACACGCTGCTGATCATCACCAAAGACCAGCAGAGAATCACCCAACGACTGGTGAAAGAGTAAATAAAGCCTAAAGCACACTGACCAAGGCGGCTCTGAAGTAGTTTGATGTTACCCTTGGGCAAGCCGAACGGTGTAGAAACGCAATATTTTGCGCCTCCTGTTGAACAATAACGCGGGAACGACTGGCCTAGAACAATAGTCATTGAACCACGCAAGGCAAACAACATCAGCATACGCCGAGACTCCAACTATTGCGTCTCTACATCGTTCGGCCTATCACTCAAACAGCGCCCTAGCAAAAGCGGCTGAAGCTCTCGTAGCTTCAGCCGCTTTTCTGTTTCTGCCGCAAGGACAACTAGGCCTGTGCCCGCTTAACCAAAGTGGTTTTGTACCACGAAAATCCGTTTCGCGGCACTATCCGCCTGCTCTAGCTAATGGGGCGGAGTAGCCGGTCCCAGCGGATTTTGTGCAACAGGTCGGCGTTGGGGTCGAGGGAGAGCCACACGAATACCGCTTTGCCTACGATGTAGTCTTCGGGCACGAAACCCCAGAAGCGCGAATCCTCAGAGTTGTGGCGGTTGTCGCCCATCATAAAGTAGTAGTTCTGCTTGATGGTGTAGCGCGTGAGCGGCTGACCATTTTGGTAAATCTGACCCTGCTGCCAGGTAATAGCTTGGTTGCCCTCGTAGTGGGCCACGATGGCGTAGTAGGCCGCCGCGTTGGCGGGCGTGAGGGTTACCGTCTGGCCCTTGCGGGGCACGGGCAGCGGGCCGTAGTCATCGAGCTGCCAGTTGCGGGGCTGGCTGCTTTGCGCCGCGCTGGGGTTATGGAAATCTCCCACATCCGGGAACAACTGCGTGCGGTACTCAGGAACGGTTAGCGCTTTCACGTAGGGCTGGCGTCGAAAATACTCGGCCACGGTGGGCGTACAGCTAATGATGAAGCCAGGCTTACCGGTGGCCGGGTCGGCAGTGGCCTGGGGTATGCCGTCGGGCTCGTTGTAGTCTACCACGCCCTTGTCGCGCAAGGCTTGCCGCACGGCATCATCGGGGTGGTCTACCTGCAGGAAGTAGGTGTTCTGGAGCTGCCCCGCCACTGCGCCAGCTTGACCATTGACGAACACCCGCCCTTGCCGAACTTCCAGCGTATCGCCGGCCACGGCTACGCAACGCTTAATCAGGTGAGTGCGCATGTCGGCGGGGCGCTCAAGTTCATGCGGCACATGAAATACCACTACATCGTTGCGCTGCACCGAGCTAAAGCCGGGAAACCGATAGGTGGGCAACTGAATGGCATCGGAGTAGCTTTTCAGCTCAGTGCCCCACAACTTCTGGTGCGTGAGCGGCACCTGCAGGGGCGTTTGGGGCGTAATGGGGCCGTAGTGCAGGCGGCTCACAAACAGGTAGTCGCCTACCTTCAGTGAGTTCTCCATGCTGGGCGTTGGGATGGTGTAGGCCTCTACCGCCGACCACCGGATAAATGTAGCTGCCATCACGGCGAAAACCACGGCATCGCGCCACTCTCGGGCTGGGCTCTTGGGCGGAGGTGGCGGTGACGCCGCACGGCGCCGGAAGCGAAAGAGGTTCATAGTAGGAGGTTGGCTGGAGGTGAAATAGAGCCGGCGCGAGCAGGCGCAACATGTTATATCAGCTATACTCTATCCCCAACGCTCTTTCTGCTTCCCTTAGTGTATGCCAGGGTGCAGTCCCCGAACAATGTAGAGACGCATAGTTGCGTCTCGGCACCAGAACGACTGGCCTGGAACAACAAGCCTGCACCATATCCCCATAGCTCCAGCCACACAACTCTTCAGGCTTCCCCTCTCTGAAGGAGAGGGGGCCGGGGGTGAAGCCCCATCAGAACAGCGGTTAAACAACCTCAGCACGCACCGAGACGCAACTATGCGTCTCTACAACACTTGGGACCTATGGCTTAGCAGCCGTTTTCAGATACTCCACGGCCTTGTCCAGCGTTGCGTCTCCGCCCGCTTGGGCAGCCGGGTCTACCCGCTCAGCGGGCACGAAGTTTTCGCGGGGCAGCCCATCCACCCGGTACAGCCGCTCAGTAGGGATATTGAAGCCGAACCCTGCATTTGGCAGCCGAAACGACTCGATGGCCCCATTCAGGCGAGCCATTTCGGTACCCATGATGGTGGCGCGGTGCATGGCATCAAACCCAATGGTAATACCCTCGGCCATACTGCCGGTCCAGCGGCTCACTAGCACCACCAGTGGCCTAGCGTAAGGCTGCCGCCGCGGTGCCACTAGCTCCAGGGTGCTGCGCTTGATGCCAAACTCTCGCTCCTCAGCTGCAAACTCATGGCGTTGGTAGGACTGCTCCTGGGTGATAAAGCGCCCCATAATGGCCCGGGCCACGGTGGAGTTGCCGCCGCCCGGTGTTTCGCGCAGATCCAGCACGAGGCCTGAGGTAGCGGCCAGGGCATTGAGGGTGCTGTCGAAGGCAGGTATCAGACGGTTGTCGCCCAGGCTGTTATTGATTTTGATGTAACCCGCAGAGCCCAGCTTTCGGCTTTCCAGCAGGCCCGCGTAGCGGATGTTTTCCAGCTGAGAGGTAGGCTTGTCCGGGTACAGCTCCAACTGGCGGCCCTGAGACTTCACCGTCAGCTTGCGGATAGTATTGTGGGTGCCGGCCAGGGCTTGGTTGAGGGCCACTTCGCGGGCCGCATCGTCCGGGGTTTTCAGGCAGTGGCCTAGCAAAGGCGTCGCGGCTTGCGCAATGGGCACATCATTCACGGCCACCAGTTCCATACCGGGGCGTAGGCCACTCCGCTTGGCTCCGTAGCCCGCCCGTACCGCCACCACCACGGGCTTGCCCTGCTGGTACTGCGCCCACACATCGGTGCCCGAAGGCAGCAGGCGGCGCGAGTCGGGCAGATTAGTGGAGAGGGAGGCGTGGTTGTCGTAGAGTTCGTTGAGCGCGTTTTCCAGCAGGCGTGTGAACTGCGCCTTAGTGCTGATGCCCGGCAGCTGGGCCCCGTAATAGGTGCGCACCTTGGCCCAATCCGTCTGCTTCTTATCGAAGTAGCAGTAGTTCTCGTTGACGGTCGTCCAGAAGTAGTCGAAATCCTGCTGGTACTGCTGGGGCGTGAGCTTGGTTTGGGCCCGCAGTGTGGCGGGCAGGAGCAGTAGTAAAAGCACGCACAGCAGGCGCTGACCGGTATAGAGCACAGTGTAGAAGGCTAAGGTAGAAGTAGGCTCGACTAGTTAATAAATGTGGTTGGGATTACCCCACCCCCAGCCCCTCCCCTCCGGGAGAGGGGTGCCACACAACTTCAACGACTTCGTCAGAACGCACCCCTCTCCCGGAGGGGAGGGGAGGGGGTGGGGTCACGCTAGGCTACCTCCCAGCAAACCCCTATTTTGCACTCTCTAGCGCTTTGCTATCCTATCTAATGCTTTCCGTATCCTTCCGGGCTTTTCTCTGTGGACTTGTTCTCCTGCTAGCCACCGTTACCACCCACGCTCAAACCGCCCCTTCCGAAGCTGAGCTAAACACCTTCTACGACCAGCTCAACGCTTACCGCACCTCCCGCTACCAGCCCCTCCCCGACCTGGAGGCCCTGCAGCTGCCCTCCACTTTCTCGGGCGCCGACCTGCAGGCCCTGCACCTGCAAGACCGCCACATCGTGCGCATTGATCTGGTGTACACGGCTTTCCGCCTGAACCCTACCTTCAATCAGCGCCAGCTTAACCTCAGCCGCATCCGTAACCTGGCGAGTGGCCTACCGGGCCTGCTGCAGGATGAATCCGTGACCTGGACGCTGGTGGAGCAAACCGGCTGCAACAGCCCCACCGAGTGCCAGCCGTTTTTCCACGGGTTTGTGGTGTACGTGGCCCGGCACGCCACCGCCGCCACCAGCCGCGCCGACCTCGACAGCCTCACGCGCAAGCTGCGCATCCTGGAAAAGAAGCGCCCCAAAGCCAGCAAGAAAGCCCCCGGCAAAAAGGTGGCCTGCAACCTGCCCGGCAGCCGCTTCAGCAACCGCCAGATGGCCCGCAGCCTGCGCCGCCTCTACCACTGCCCCCAGCGCGATGCCCAGGTAGTGAGGTTTGAGCTCACGGTAGCCGCCAATGGCGCCATCCAGACGGTGAAGGTGCTGCCCACCGCTAGGCCACTCTGCACCGCCGAGCTGGAAGAAGCCATCCGAAAGAGTGTGGCCTTCAACTCCGGCTTCCCCATTGATCGGAAGATGTTTCCGTTTAGCGCCAAAGGCGTTATCCGGCTGCCCATTGGGCCCTTCCAGCTGCTGGGCGAAGCCGATATGGGTTTCACCAACTTCGCCCTCCCCGATTCGGCGGCCCGGCTTTACCGCGTCTTCCTGAAAAAGAAGAACAAGCAGCACAAAAACGACTACTGCGAAGCGCGCATCACCAAGAAAGGCGAGCTGCTGGCCGCCGCAGATACCGCCGCCGAGGAGCTGCCCCTGCCGCCCGATGCCAACGTGGTTACCCGCGTGATGCAGCGCCACCCCGAGTGGGACAAGGAAGTGGTAGTGACCGATGCCACCGGCAGCATGTTCCCCTACACCTACGACCTGCTGGCCTGGCTGCAGCTCAGCGCCCTCGAAGACGAGAAAACCTTCGTATTCTTCAATGATGGCAACGACCAGCCCGACAAAGACAAGCGCGTGGGCAAAACCGGCGGCCTCTTCCACGTAACCACCAGCAGCTACGAGGCCATCAAGAACAAGCTCATTGAAACGATGAAGGCCGGCGGGGGCGGCGACGCGCCCGAAAACGACGCCGAAGCCCTGCTCTACGCCCAGCAGCTCGCCGGCCCCGGCACCTCCCCCACGGACCTCATCCTGATTGCCGACAACTACACCTTCCCCCGCGACGCCAAGCTGCTCAAAAACACCACGGCCCACGTCCGCATCATCCTCTGCGGGGTCCGCGACTACATCAACCCCAAATACCTCGCCCTGGCCCGCCAGCACGGCTTCACCCTGCACACCATCGAGGGCGACATTGAGAACTTAAGCAAGCTGCTGGAAGGCGAAACCATCACCATCCAGGGCCAGCAATACCAAGTCACCAAAGATGGGTTTAAGCTCGTGCAGAAGACATAGTCCTATTTTATCTATTTAGTAGACCTATGAAATTTACTTTTTCACTCTTTTTATTTGCCTGGACCATTTGCTCCTGTTCGACTCAAAGAGAAAATACTTATGAGGAAAATCTAGCTATTTGCACAAAAAAGCTGGGCCATTATCCCAAAGGAATTGACAGCTCCAGCATAGAAGGAGCAGAAGCAAGATACCAATTTAAGGAGCAGATACGTGAGTGCATGAAGGGCTCTATGGGCCCTGCTCTTACAGTTAGAACCTATGGTGGTGATAGTGTCAATACATTGCCGACCCAGGGTAAGGCTATGATTTTATTCTTCTGGTTAGTTTTTCCTGACGGCTCTGCGGAAGCTGAAAAGGCTGATTTAGCTATTTTTTCAGCTATGAATGCGCTTTGCCAAAAACATAGTCAGAGCGTCGACTTTATTGGATTTCCTTTTAATGACTCTTCTACAACAAGACGTTATTTGCAAGCGCATCCTCTGATCTTCCCCCAAGTTTATGACAAGAAAATAACTAGTAACAAGCATATAGCATTGACACAAGATGGAACCGCTTGTGTCATATTTATCAACACTCAGGGAAGGGTTGTCAAGATACGTTCAGGTAGTCCCACAAGTGAGAAACAGATCATAGAGTCTTACTCACCGATAATTCAAGCCTGCATAGATAACAAGCTCTACAGTGACTAAATGCAAAAAGAGGCTGCAACTCCTGGGAGCTGCAGCCTCTTTCGTTTCTACCGCAAGCGCGGAATTACATGTGAATAGCCCGATTTTCCGTAGCGGCGAGGCAGGCTTCCTTCATGGCTTCGGCGTAGGTGGGGTGGGCGTGGCTCATGCGGGCTACGTCCTCGGCGGAGGCGCGGAACTCCATGGCCGTTACGGCTTCGGCAATCAGGTCGGCGATGCGGGGGCCGATCATGTGCACGCCCAGGATTTCGTCGGTCTCCTTGTCGGCCAGCACTTTCACGAAGCCGTCGAGGTCCATGGAGGCGCGGGCGCGGCCCGAGGCGCGGAAGGGGAACGAGCCGGTTTTGTAGGCCTTGCCCTGCTCCTTCAGCTGCTCTTCAGTGTAGCCCACTCCCGCCACTTCCGGCCAGGTGTACACCACGCCGGGGATGAGTAAGTAGTTAACGTGCGGCTTCTGGCCTACAATGGTTTCGGCCACGAACACGCCTTCTTCCTCGGCCTTGTGGGCCAGCATAGCCCCCCGAATCACGTCGCCGATGGCGTAGATGCCGGGCACGTTGGTTTGCAGGTGCTCATCAACTTTAATGCGGCCGCGCTCTTCCATTTCTACGCCGGCAGCTTCCAGGTTCAGGCCCGCGGTGTAGGGCACGCGGCCCACGGCCACCAGGCAGTAGTCGCCTTCAAACTTCACTTCCTCGCCTTTCGGGTTGGTAGCGGTTACCGTCACAGCGTCGCCCTCGCGGGTAGCGCCGGTTACTTTGTGGCTCAGGAAGAACTCAATGCCGATTTTGCCCAGGATGCGCTTCAGCTCCTTGCCGAGGGCGCGGTCCATGGTGGGGATGAGGGAATCCATGAACTCAATCACGGACACTTTCGCGCCGAGACGAGCGTACACCGAAGCCATTTCCAGCCCGATTACGCCGCCGCCAATCACAATCATGTGCTTAGGCACCTCCCGGATGTTCAGGGCCTCGGTGCTGGTGATGATGCGCTGCTTGTCCTGCTTGATGAAAGGCAGCACGGTGGGCTTAGAGCCAGTAGCAATGATGACGTTTTTCGTCTCGATCTGCTGCTCCTCGCCGCCCGCAGTGGGCTGAATTTTGATGTGATTCTTATCTACGAACGAACCGACGCCGTGCAGCACGTCGATCTTGTTCTTCTTCATCAGGAACTGGATGCCGTCGGTATTGGCCTTCACCACCCCGTTTTTACGGTCGATGAGCTGGTTCATGTTGATCTGCAGGTCGCTCAGCTCAATGCCGTGCTCCTTGAAGGTGTGACCGGCATTGTGGAAGTGCTCCGTCGAGTCGAGGAGGGCTTTGCTGGGGATGCAGCCCACGTTGAGGCAGGTGCCGCCCAAGGTGTCGTACTTCTCAATCAGGGCAGTTTTGAGGCCTAGCTGGGCGCAGCGGATGGCCGCTACATAACCGCCTGGCCCGGAGCCGATGACGGTAACGTCGTATTGGTTCATATTCAACGAGTGAATTCGGTGGAAATCAACGGCCGCGAAGGTACGGACGGTGAAGTTGTGAAGTGGTGTATTTGTGAAATACTGACCGGGTTAGACTGCTTTTAGAGCTAAGCAGCTAGTTCCCCTCCTGAGACAGGAGGGGTTAGGGGTGGTGGATTGGCCTAGAACGATGACACCAGCACGTCATGCTGAGCACAGCCGAAGCATCTCGCCTGCTGATGTTGCGACACTATCTGTCATGCTGAGCGGAGTCGAAGCATCTCTACCGCTTCGTTGCTAGGCCAGTAGTTAGCCAGAGGTAGAGATGCTTCGGCTGCGCTCAGCATGACGTTGATTGTGAACAACGTCCGGTCAACCACCCCTAACACCTCCTCAGATGAGGAGGGGAACTAGTTCTCTACCTCTAGCTTCCCTTCTCTGCTAAGGCGGCAGGCGTAGTTGCAGCAGCAGAGGCTTCGCAGCTGCTGGTCCACTCGCTGAGGGATTTGAGGATGGGCAACAGCCGCAGCCCGTTTTCGGTGAGGGAGTAATCGACGCGGGGCGGCACCTCGTTGAAGGACTCGCGCAGGATCAAGCCATTTTCCTCTAGCTCCTTCAGCTGCTCGGCCAGCACCTTGCGCGATATCAGGGGGATGTGGGCCGCCAGCTGCCCGAACCGGATGCGGCGCCGGCCTATGCCCCAAATAATGAGGGGCTTCCATTTCCCACCCAGCAGGCCCATGGTGCGCGTCATGGAGCAAGTGGAGTTGAGCATCAGGTCGTTTTTCATAATGGTTACCTTGAGGTTACTAGTAACGTGCTTGTAACTAGTTTCTTCACAAACATACAATCCAATAGTAACCAATCCACACTAATAGCAGTTCCTTTGCGTAACAAACGTACCCAAGCTGCTAGCAATTATCTGTACTGTTTGCCGAAGAAGGCCGACCTGATCAGCGGCCTACTGCGGATGGGTGGCCTAGGCCACTCCAACTCACCAGCCTGCGCCACCTGAGCGCGCGGGCCTTTACTCCCTCAGATCATCTCCTCATCACCGAGGAACCCCACATGAAAAAACTAGAAGGAAAAGTTGCTGTTATCACGGGCGGAAACAGCGGTATAGGCCTAGCCACGGCCAAACGATTCGTTGAAGAAGGCGCCTATGTATTCATCACCGGCCGCCGCCAGCAGGAGCTGGATGCCGCCGTGCAGCAAATTGGCCGCAACGTAACCGGCGTGCAGGGCGACGTAGCCAACCTCGCCGACCTCGACCGGCTGTTTGCCACCGTACAAGCCGAGAAGGGTACCCTTGATATTGTGTTTGCCAACGCCGGCGGCGGCGAGTTTGTCCCCCTGGGCGCCATCACCGAGGAGCATTATGATAAGACCTTCAATAGCAACGTAAAGGGGTTGGTATTCACAGTGCAGAAAGCCCTTCCCCTGCTGAAAGATGGCAGCTCTATCATCCTAAACGCCTCCATCACCTCCATTAAAGGTAGCGAAGCCTTCAGCGTGTACAGCGCCACCAAGGCCGCGGTCCGCTCCTTCGCCCGCACCTGGACAATGGACCTGAAGCAGCGCAAGATTCGGGTGAATGCCATCAGCCCCGGCCCTATTGCTACGCCCGCCCTAGATGGCCTCGTCGGCACACTCGAGGAGACTGAGCAGCTCAAAGCCAACCTCATAAGCACCGTACCCCTAGGCCGCCTCGGTGACCCCGACGAAATAGCTAAAGCCGCCTCTTTCCTCGCCTCCGACGACAGCAGCTTCATCACAGGTATAGAGCTGTTCGTAGATGGCGGCTCGGCTCAGATTTAACCAGCAGGCTAGGGCTAAGCTAGGAAGCTAAGCTAGCTCCCCTCCTCAGATGATTCCGCGCATCAAGCGGCGTGGGGTTGGAGGTAGTTGACCGGACGTTGTTTACAATCAACGTCATATCAAGCTTGTCGAGACTTCTCGCGTGCTGACGGTGCCACACTAGCTGTCATGCTGAGCGGAGTCGAAGCATCTCTACCTCTGGCTAATTAACTGGCCTAGAAGAGCAACGAAGCGGTAGAGATACTTCGACTCCGCTCAGCATGACGGGCTAATGGGTTGTTCTGGAGTAGTCGTTCTAGGCCAGTCCTCCACCCCTTGCCTCTCCTTTCCAAGGAGGGGAACTAGTTCGCTAGCTTTAATCCGTATCTGTTTCCAGTAAAGCAAAAGCTCCTCTTCCGTGGCCAGAAGAGGAGCTTACTTTTTATATGAAAGGTGAACTAGGCTGCTAGGCCACTGTGCGTCTCCAGTTGCTGGGCCTGCGCCCGCAATACTTCCCGGGCAATTCCCAGATTGGTATCGTGGGAGTTCACTACTAGGTAGATGAACCGGTCACCGTTTTCGGTGAGCTTGAGCAGGTGCAATTGACTGGAGAGCGTAATAAGAATGTCTTCTATAGTTTCATCGGACAGCTGCAGCGCGGCCATGGCCTTTTGCTTGTGCTTCACCACTTCTGCATTGAAGGTGGCAGCCGTATTAGGGTCGATGGTAGGCACATTGGAATGGGCGGCCAAACTGGCGCCCGAGGCTACATCAACTACAGCCACCGCTAACAGACCGGGCAGCTCGGCCAGCACATTGTGTACCACCTGCGTTGCGAAAGGGTCGGGGGTAAGCGGCTTGGGAGCTTTGTCTGGCCGACGAGAGGATTTTTTGCGGTACGATTTAGGCTTCACTCACGCTTCTACTACATACACAGGCGCGGCGGACGCCTAGAAAAATAACCACCGATGCTTCTTCTGCTGTTCGCGGGGAAGCAAGGTAACTTTAGCTATGTGAGAGCCTTTCAAAGCTACTTCTTCGTCTTGGTAGCCACCGTAGCCATACTTCAGCGTGCTGGTGCCGGCGGGTACAGTAAGAGCATATTCGCCTTCTGCATTGGTTGACACGCCGTAGCGGCTGCCAGGGTGCATAACCGTAGCACCAGCCAGGGGCTTGCCGTTTTCATTGAGGATCTGGCCGCGCACGGTAATCATGCGCATAGACGATGCAGCCGAGGCGGCAGCTTCCGTAGAGCTAATTTCAGCGCTAGCCGTCAGCTCCGTTGGGATGTTCTCGGAAGGAAGGCGCTCAGTGGGAGTGCTGGTGCCTGCAAACACCACCGTACCTACCAATACGGCCGAGGCTACCATGGTGGTAGCGCGCCGACGGAAGCGCACGGGCTCCGCCCGGATATATTGAATCTGCTTCTGCACCCAGGTTGGGGCCGAGCCAGCCTCCTCGGCGGCCCGCAGCTCCTCGAAGCGGGTGAGGGTAACGTGGGCCTGATCAGAATCCCGATGCAGGTAAGCTTCTACGGCTTTGGCTGAGGCCTTGCTGAGGTCGCCGCGCAGATACGCATCCCGGTAAACTGGCAACAACTCGCCGGTTTGAGGATCGAAAGGAGAAGCTGTCAATTTCATAGGCGAAAGTGGGAGTTAAAATGAATGAATCGAATGAGGTAACCGAATAAATCCACCCGGGAGGCGAGCTAGGCCACTCTGCGATTACTATTCGCAGGTGCGCATCACTTCGCGGGCAATAGCCAGATTGGTATCGCGGCAGTCTACGGCCACATAGAGGAACCGCTGCCCATCTGGTAACAAGCGCAACAAATGCAGTTGCGTATTAAGCGTAATCAAAATCTCCTCCAGTTGCTCCTCAGAGCCCAGCTGTAAAGCGGCTAAGGCTTTCTGCTGCTGGCGCACTACTTCAGTGTTGTGCCCCAGCACTTTGCTGAGGTTAAACTCGCGGGAGGAGGTATAGGTGGCTAACGTCTGGCCGGAGACTAGCTGCACCACGGCGGCCCCCAGTAGCTCGGGTAAGCCCGCCAGTGCGTGCTGAATGATCCGCTCGGCCGCGGCCTTTTCAGGCCCGTTACCGGCCCCCACAATCTTGTTGACGGTGGGCCCGGCGAACCGTTGAAAAAAAGGTATTTGCATAGGCCTACGACTAAGCGCCAGGATACTGGCGCGCTACCAGGCGAGAAAAGTGGCCTAGACTGGTTAGCAGTTATGGCCCGACCAGCAGACCGCCCTAACTAGCGGAAGCAAAGTAGGGCCAGCGGGTTTCCCACTGGCCCTACCCTACTCGGTTAGCCAGTGTTAGTTGTTGAGGCCGTTTACGTGGCTGCGCAGTACCTCGCGGGCGATAGCCAGGTTAGTGTCGCGGGAGCTCACTACCAGATAGATAAACTTGTTGCCAGCTTCCGTCAGCTTAAGCAGGTGAATCTGGTTTGAGAGGGTAATGAGGATGTCCTCAATCGACTCGCCCTGCAGCTTCAAAGCCGTCATGGCTTTCTGCTTCTGCTTTACCACTTCCGTGTTGTAAGCAGCGGCGGTGTCGGGGTTGATGGTGGGCACGTTGGTGTGCGAGGCCAGGCTCATGCCGGAGGTAACGTCTACTACTGCCACTGCCATCAGGCCGGGCAGATCGTTGAGGATATCCTGTACTACTTTACCAGCGGGATTGTTAACTGAGTAAGCCATGTTTCAATAGAAGAAGAAAAAGAGGAGGAGAAAAAAACCGATTACACTTGCTTTCCCACGATCCATCATCGATTGGTTTCGGGCCCACGCGTTGGCCACTCCACTCATTTAGGACTTTGCAAGGAAAAACTTCTTAGTAAGACAGTCGTTAATCAGCAGTGAGGCATGCTTGCTGCTACCGAACTTGTTTTACAAATATCCTTATTCCCTATCTCAGATGAAATGACTCTCATCACTTCCTAAAATGATTGTAGTTAAATTTTTCCCATTCAATTCAAACTGGGAAACCAATATGAGAATAAAAAGTCCTATTTTATATAACCCAACTACACTATCCTTTCTATTCTCAGCGTATCCTTCCTCTTTCAGCACTCGGGCTTCCTATACGGGCTATAGGGCTGACAAGGTTTCACTTACTAGAATAAAATTTTTACTGGTTGAGCTACCCTTCATTCTTCAGCTAGCATAGGCCTATAATACAGGTAGCTTAGCAATTAAAAAGACTACGGGCGAGGGCAGAAAGTACCTACTTTCTGCCCTCGCCCGTGAGTACTCTGTGCGTAGGAGTAGCCTGCGTGCTTTAATCGTAGAGCGCGGAGGTCTTACCGATTTTATCTAAGTCGAGGAGGGTGATGCGGCTACCCTGGGTCCGGACCATTCCTTCATCGCGAAACTCGGAGAGCAGACGGCTAGCAGTTTCTTTGGCCGTGCCCATTAATGCCGCCAGATCTTCGCGCGAAACAGGAATGCTAAATGGACCAGGCGTGCTCGGCTGGTAGATATGATGCAACAATAGGAGGGCCTCGGCCAAACGCTCCCGCACGGGCTTATAAGCCGTATGCACAATGCGCTCTTCGGCCTCGCCGAGGGCTTTGGCCAGCAGCCGCATTAGGGAGTGCGAAAACTGCGCATTCTGCTCAATGATGCTGAAAAAGTCGGAGCGGGGTACTTGGCACACTACGCAGTCGGAGAGAGCAACGGCGGTAGTGGAGTACGGGTCGTTGACCATGAGGGCTCGATAGCCCAGCACATCCCCTTCCTTCGCCAACCGAATAATCTGCTCTTTCCCGTCGCCGGTAACCTTGGAGATCTTCACCTTGCCTTCCCGAATGCAGTACAACCCATTAGGTCGGCTTCCTTTCCGAAAAATTACCTGCCCTTTCTGGTACACTTGGTACACCTTACCTACCGATACCAGGGAGAGTTCACTCATCTGGCAGGTCCCCATCAACGAGTTATGCAGGTGGGGGCACTCTTGGCAGTTGGCTGGTGCTGTAGTAGTCAAGTTCATGCTAGTAGAAATAAAGAACACACAACACGTTTACTTTCCGCCACTTGAATCTCTTTATCGTTTGTGCTCAATCCTGAGTATTTGGGTGTACTACAAGCAACAAATAGGCCGTTAGAATAATCCAACAAACCTATAACTAACAAACCACTATCATTCCCTTCAGGCACCAACTGTGTATTGACTTCACTAGCACACACCGTTAGTGCTAGTAATCCCAAAATCAATTTGTTATGATTTAACCAACCCTCAAAATTAAAGTATTTTAATTTATACGCAATGTTACGGTTCAGCTTACTGTCTCATCTATACAGGCAAATTATTTCCCTTTTCAGGAAATTGATTCTATAAATAAGACAAGTTTGGTTTCAGCTTGACGCTTTATTCCCTTTAAGCCCCGCAAGAGGAATTTATGGTCACCAACTACTATTCCACCAATGTCCCGATATAGGAATTGAGAGTATCCACCTCTAGGTTTTCTTTTTTCAGACCAGGTATCTGAATAGGTTGAAAAGTGGTGGTAGGCTTTATAAACTGATAGTCGCTGCCCTTTGCGCGCACGCGTACCGGCAGATCGAAGGCAGGTACTGCTGCTACCCAACGGGCCAGCGTGCGCCCCTCCTCAAAACGCACCTCCAAGGTAGGTAAGCTGGTGTGGCGCAGGTATTGGTTGAAAACGGCAGTAAAGTCGCGGCCGCTTTGCTGGTTGATGTAGGCCACCACTTGCTCCGTAGTCACGGTTTGGTGGTAGAAAGTGCTGCCTAGCCCGCGCAGAATCTGCCGCCACTTCTGGTCGTCGTTGAGGGCCGTCCGGATGGCGTGGAGCATATTACTGCCCTTGTCGTACATGTCACCAGAACCTTCCTTGTTCACACCGTAGGGCCCAATGATGGGCTCGTCGTTGCGGATATTGCGGCGCTGCCCATGGATGTAGGCCTGAGCGGCTTCCTTCCCAAACTGGCTCTCTACGAACAGGGCTTCGGAGTTGGTAGTGAAAGCCTCGTGAATCCACATATCGGCAATGTCCTTGCTGGTAATGTTGTTTCCGAACCACTCGTGGCCGCTTTCGTGGATGATAATAAAGTCCCACTTCAGGCCCCAGCCGGTGCCAGAGCGGTCTTTGCCGAGGTAGCCGTTGAGGTACTTGTTGCCGTAGGCCACTGCACTCTGGTGCTCCATGCCCAGGTGGGGCGCATCTACCAGCTTGTAGCCGTCTTTATAGAACGGGTAGGGCCCAAACCAGTACTCCATAGATTTGAGCATGGGCGGCACGTTATCGGCAAACTGCTTTTTGGCCTTGGTGAGGTTTTCGGGCAGCACCCAGTAGTCGAGGGTGAGCGGGCCTTTCTCGCCGGCATAGGTACCGCCGGAGAAATGCTGATAGTTACCCACGTTCATGGCTACATCGTAATTGTTGATGGGGTTGCTCACGAACCAGTCGTAGCGCGTGTAGCCGTTTTTAAGGGGCGTAGTGGCACGCAGTCGGCCGTTTGAGACATCCTTTAGGCCCTTGGGCACCGAGATGCTGATGAGCATGCTATCCACTTCGTCGGCCTGGTGGTCTTTGGTAGGCCACCAGATGCTGGCGCCCACGCCCTGGCAGGCGGTGGCTACCCAGGGCTTGCCTTTGGCATCTTGGGTGAAGACAAGGCCCCCATCCCAGGGCGCATTCTCGGCTACGGTGGGCTGGCCAGAGTAGAACACCGTGAAAGCCGCCCGCTGCCCCTTCCGGATGGGTTGGGGGAAGGTCACGAACACCGCGTTGGCCTCACGGGTAAACGATACCTCTTTGCCCTCGTAGGCCACCTTCTCCACTTTTAGGTTGGCAAACAGATCAAATTGCAGGCGCGTGAAATCCTGGGTGGCCGTGAACCGGAACTCATTAGAGCCACTGATAGCTTTCTTCGCCACATCCAGCTTCACATCGAGATGGTAGTAGTTGATGTCGTAGCAGGTGCGCAGGGGCGTGAGCATGCCTCGTAGTGAGTCGGCGCGGGTGAAGGTGGGCTTCGCCTGCAACAGCTGGGCAGTGGTAGGGCGAGACAGGCCTAGTAGGCCAGCGAGAGCAACGAGAAAGAAGGAGCGCACAGGATTGCCAGAAGTAAGTACAGGGTAAAGAACGGCATCGAAAGCGAAACGCTGCTTGCGAGTAACACCACTAGCCTACTTGCGCCCGTCGTGCTTGCCACAAGCTGCCGTAGTGAGCCTCCGCATGCTGATGCTGCAAGGCCTACCGTAGTGAGTCAGACGAAATGTCTCAACAAGCCCGACAGGACACTCTATTTTGATTTTTCACTACCTGACTGTCTTGCCTAGGCCACCTCTATAAAACCAGCGTAGGTTTGTGCCTATGTCTGCTTCTACCTCCCCTTCGCGCGCTTCTATTCTGCTGGCCTTCGCGGCCCTCTACATTATCTGGGGCTCCACGTACCTGGGCATCCGGTTCGCTATTGACTCTATACCGCCCCTACTGATGGCGGGCACGCGCTATGCCACGGCCGGGGCACTGCTTTATGGCTACATGCGGTGGAAGGGCGAGCCCGCCCCTACGCGGCAAGGCTGGTTCACGGCTCTCATTATTGGTACCTGCCTGCTGGCCTTTGGCAACGGGGGCGTTACGCTGGGCGAACAGTATATACCGTCGGGCCTGACGGCCCTGCTGGTGGCTACCGTGCCCATGTTTCTGGCGGTGTTGGGCTGGTGGAGCGGCCTAGCCAGCCGCCCGGCGCCGTTGGTGGCGGTGGGGCTGGCACTAGGCCTCGGCGGCGTGTACCTGCTGGCGCGCACACCCGGCGTCAGCCACGTAGCTCTGCCAGGGCATGAAGGCTTAGGTACAGCGTTGGTGCTCATAGCTGCCCTAGTGTGGGCCATCGGCTCATTGTACTCCAAGAAACACCAGCCGGCCCCTTCTCCCTTTGTGTCGGGAGGCATGCAAATGCTGTGCGGTGGGCTGGTAATGCTGGTGGTGGGCCTCATTAAGGGCGAAGCCGCCGGTTTTGAGCTGGCGCATGTCACTACCAAGTCTTGGGTGGCCTACGCTTATCTGGTCACGTTTGGGTCAATTGTGGCTTTTACGGCTTACATCTGGCTGCTGCGCGTGGTGGAGCCTGCCATTGCCGGTACGTATGCCTTCGTGAACCCCGTGGTAGCCGTGCTACTGGGATGGGCATTTGCGGGTGAGCAGCTGAATGCCGGCATGCTGGGTGGGGCCGCCCTCATTGTGGTAGCTGTGGCGCTGGTAGTGCTGGGTGGCCGGAAAGCCAGCACCCCACGCTAGTTCCATAGAGTAAGCGTGAGGGGCCCAACCAGTCTCTCTATCGTGCCTCGGAGTAACGGTTAGCGGCCGGCGTGGCGGCACTTGAAGCAGCTGGTGGCGCCATTCCGTACACCAATCTTAGCCACATTTTCCTACCAGCACTTCTTGCCGTAGACACACTGGCTGAGCCTGCCGTTTCCCGCTGCCCTTCTTACTTTGCCCCATGCGCCCTTCTTCCCTTTCCATTGGTTTCCTGCTCTCCCTAGGCCTGCTGGGCTCCTGCCAGATGCATAAAACACCTCCTTCCACCGCCCCTATTGCCACTCCCACTACCGCTGGCCCGCTGTGGCAGTCGGCTGCGTATAGCGTGTATCCCGATTCGTTGGTGCAGGGTGCCCACACGGCACGAGCCCTGTCGCGCACCGAACTGACCTCTGATTACCGCAGCCCAGCCAACGAGTTTCAGAGCCCGCAGATAAGCTTCAAGTTCAGCCTCAACGGCAAAGACAATGAAATGCCGATTGGCCAGGACCACGTGTTCATGGCCGTGCCGAAAGCTGATGCCACTGGCCTAGAAACGCCTCTTATCGTGTTTGGGCAGCAGTACCACGATCAAACACCGGTGCCGGCCAACACCTACCTGGCGCCCAACACGGCCCTGAAGATCCGGCTGGACCTACGGCCCCTGCTGGCGGCGTTTCAGAAGCAAGGCTTCTACCAGCTCTATACTGGTCAGAAGCTGTACAAAGACGACTTCAAACATGTGTTCGTGGCCGGCAATACCGCGCCCCTAAGCTGGGATTTCGATAACCTCATCAACAAGCCTCAGCTAGAGCTCAAAGACCCGGACGGCGACGGCATCTATGAAACAACCATCTCCCTCAACGCTCACTCTGATACTAAAACCACCGCCAGCAGCTGGAAGCAGAGCCTCGACGTTTCGGAGTTTCCGCAGCTAACCTCCGACTATCCGCTGCTGGATGCGCTGTATAATCTGTCGCTGGAGGAAGCCAAGCGGGCCGTAGAGCCCGATGGCACCTTCCGGACGGGCCAGGAATGGGCGGGCGTCTGGACGCGCGACATCAGCTACAGTATCATTCTCTCGCAGGCCCTACTGCAGCCGGAAGTAGCTAAAACCAGCCTCCTGCGTAAGGTAACGCCCGAGGGCCGCATCATTCAGGACACCGGCACGGGCGGCGCTTACCCCTGCTCAACTGACCGCATTATTTGGGCTACGGCGGCCTGGGAAATCTATAAAGCCACCGGCGACGAGGCCTGGCTGCGGCAGGTGTACCCGATTATCAAAAACTCCATCGAGGACGACCAGCAGGTGGCCTACGACCCCGCTACCGGGCTAGTACGCGGGGAGTCGTCGTTCCTGGATTGGCGGGAGCAAACCTACCCCAAGTGGATGCAGCCCGTGGACATCTACCAGAGCGAAACCCTGGGCACCAATGCGGCGCACTTCCAGGGCAACCAGGTGCTGGCCCTGATGGCTGACCAACTAGGCCACGCTGACGTAGCCGCCCAGCACCGGGCCGTGGCGGCGCGCATCAAGCAGGGCATTAATCAGCACTTGTGGCTGGAAGACCGTGGCTATTACGGACAGTACCTCTATGGGCGCTCGTTTTTGCAGCTTTCGCCTAAAGCCGAAGCCCTGGGCGAGGCCCTGACCGTACTGTTTGGTGTGGCTGAGGAGGCACGGGCACGTAGTATTGTCGCCCGTACGCCCGTGATGGACTACGGCATTCCTTGCATCTATCCACAGATTTCTGGCATCCCGCCCTATCATAATAATGCGGTGTGGCCTTTCGTGCAGAGTTACTGGGGTTTGGCTGCCGCCCAGGTTGGCAATGAAACCGCTTTTCTGGAAAGCCTGATGGCGGTAGCTCGCCCGGCCGCCCTGTTCCTCACCAACAAGGAGAACTTCGTGGCTAGCAACGGCGACTTTGCCGGCACCCAAATCAACAGCAGCAACATGCTTTGGAGCCTATCCGGCTCGCTAGGCCTGGTGTATAAGGGTTTGTTTGGGATGGATTTTCAGGCCGACCACCTGACGTTCCGACCTTTCGTGCCGCAAGCCTTGCAGGGCACCCGTAAGCTCACCGGCTTTAAGTACCGCCAGGCTGTGCTGAATGTGGAGATGCTAGGCTATGGCCGCACTATTCGCAGCATTACGCTAGATGGGCAGCCCCTCCCCAATGCTACCATATCCGCCACACTCACGGGCTCGCACGCCATCCGCATTGAGTTAGCCAACGAGGCCCCGGCGGCTGCACCCCAAAACAAACTACCGCACCACGTAGCCCCCATGACTCCGGCAGTGGCCTACGCCAACGGCCGCCTCACCTGGGCACCCGTGGAAGGCGCAAAAGCTTACCAGGTGCTCCGTAACGGCCAGTTTGCGGGCCGCACTACCACCCCAGAGTTTGCCGTGCCCACCCCAGTGGCCTACACTGAGTATCAGGTGCTGGCCGTGGATGCCCAGGGCTTCGAGAGCTACGCGAGCGAGCCGCTGCCAGTGGGTGCTGCCGCACACCGCCGCACCTATGAGTTGGAAACAGTTACCGGTAAGTCAAAGAAGCCTTATAAAGGATACACTGGCACCGGCTTCGTGGAAATTAGCACCACCCAAAACCACACACTAACAACCCGCGTGGAGGTTCCGGAAACCGGACTTTACGCCATAGACTTCCGCTATACCAATGGCAACGGGCCCATCAACACTAGCAACAAGTGCGCTATTCGCACCCTACGCCTCGGTCAGCAACGGTTGGGCACGGTGGTACTTCCCCAGCGGGGCGTGGAGGAATGGTCGGATTGGGGCTTCTCGAACCCGATAATCGTACGCTTAGAGAAAGGTCCGCACCCACTGACACTGGCCTACGATGCCGCCGACAGAAACATGAACGGCGAAGTAAACCAAGCGATGCTCGACTACATGCGCCTTACCCGAATCAAGTGAGGTATGAAGGAGCCAGAGCAAATATTTTTTTCAAACAGACGAGCTTAGCACCCCTTGTATACTCGCCTGTTTTATAATCACTTGTGAACTTAAATCGCTTAAAAACCCTTTCCACGGCACTGTACTGTAAGAAGATAAAATAAAATTTTTCCGTTTGTTGGCGAATGCAGTGCAACCTGCGTAAATTCGCTGCGTATCCGAGAGCCCATACAGTTTGATCCCCGCCAGCTTATGAAAACTTCCGCTACTCTGCCTGACATCCGTACCGAGCGTGACATCAAGACGCTGGTGGATAATTTGTGCCAAAAGGCCACCAACGACACGCTGCTCGGCGCCAGCTTTGGTGCTGCCGCACGTATTCACTGGCCCCACTACCTCACCACGCAGTACCGTTACTGGAGCAGCACTCTGCTAGGCCACGGTAGCACCGAAGGAGAACCCCTTCCTGAGCAGGTAGCCCTACCCCGGAGCGGTCAGCACATTCAGCACTGGCTAAAGATCTTCTCCTCAACTATTGAGGAACATTTCTCGGGCTCTAAAGCCGAAGAGGCTAAGCAACTCGCCAACCAACTGGCCACTCGCCTAAGCGCTACCCGCAGCCGCGAGTTGCCCGTCGACTAATATTCCCTTTCCGTTTCCCTTTCCGTTTCCCTTTCCTATTTCCCCGATCCACCTACCTTTCCCGCCGCTCTTCCTCTTCCACCCATCCCACCCACAAAAAAGCCCATCAGATGCAAGTCTGAAGGGCTTTTTTGTGTTGTATTGGCCTGACAGTGTTTGTGTCTTTTTCCTGAGATAATTGTAGCTCAACCAGGATATACCGTTCCTCAGAACTAACCAACCGTAATAAATAAGTTCGCCGCCTTCTCCCCGCTCACAATGAGCAGGCAGCAGGCGGCGAACTTACTTATAAACTATGGTAAGCGAGTTGCTTACACGCCTAGCAGCAGACGAGTTGGGTCTTCGAGCAGCTCTTTCACGCGCACCAAGAATGACACCGACTCGCGGCCGTCGATGATGCGGTGGTCGTAGCTAAGAGCCAGATACATCATCGGGCGAATCACTACCTGACCGTTTTCTGCAATGGGGCGCTGCACAATGTTGTGCATACCCAGAATAGCCGACTGCGGGGCGTTGATGATCGGGGTGCTCATCATCGAGCCGAATACGCCACCATTGGTGATGGTGAACGTACCGCCGGTCATCTGTTCAATGGTGAGCTTGTTGTCGCGGGCTAGGCCAGCGAGGCGCTGAATTTCCTTCTCGATACCATCGAACGACAGCTCCTCCGCGTTGCGGATTACCGGTACCACCAAGCCTTTGGGGGCCGATACGGCGATGCTGATGTCGCAGAAGTCATTGTACACAATGTCGGTGCCATCGATCTGGGCATTCACGGCGGGCCACTCTTTCAGGGCTACGCACACGGCCTTAGTGAAAAACGACATGAAGCCGAGGCCTACGCTGTGCTTCTCCTTGAACTTGTCCTTGAACTTGTTGCGCAGGTCCATGATGGGCTGCATGTTCACCTCGTTAAAGGTGGTGAGCATGGCCGTTTCGTTCTTCACCGACACCAAACGACGAGCTACCGTTTTGCGCAGATTGCTCATGCGCTCACGGCGCACGTTGCGGTTACCACTGGCAGCCGGAGCAGCTTGGGCAGGTGCAGCTTTAGCAGGTGCCGAGGCCGGAGCCGCAGCAGGTGCTGGTGCAGCCGGGCGAGCCTGAGCATTCTGGGCGTCTTCCTTGGTGATGCGACCATCACGGCCCGAGCCTTGCACGTCGGCGGGGTTAATGCCTTTCTCACCGAGAATTTTACCAGCCGCCGGCGAAGGCGTGCCAGTAGCGTAGCTCGTAGAGCTAGAAGCAGGCGCTGCCGAAGCAGCCGGTGCGGCTTGGCTAGCGGCCGGAGCTGCTGCTGGGGCCGCGTCAGGAGCCGAAGCACCGCTACCGCCTTCGATGCGGGCAATAGTGGCACCGATACCGATGGTTTCGCCTTCCTTGGCCGCGTGGCGCAAGGTGCCGCTACCTTCGGCGGGCAGCTCAAATGTGGCTTTGTCGGATTCCAGCTCGGCAATGATTTCGTCGCGCTGCACCTGGGCACCGTCTTCTTTCAGCCATTTGGCCACAGTTACTTCCGTGATGGACTCGCCCACGGCCGGAATTTTCATCTCTACCGTAGCGCCACCCGAAGCAGCACCGCCAGCGGCAGGAGCCGAAGCTGGAGCGGCAGCTGTAGGCGTATCAGCCGAACCAGCCTGCGAACCGCCGTAGCCGCTCTGATTGCTGGCCTGGGGGTTTTCCTCGCCTTGGCTGATGGGGTCAGCAGCCGGAGCGGAAGTGCTAGCCGCAGCTGGTGCGGCAGCCGGGGCAGCCGAAGCAGCCCCGTTGCTGCTACCGCCGATATCTGCAATAGTAGTACCGATGCCGATAGTTTCGCCTTCCGCTACGCGGATGGTCAGGACGCCGTCTGTTTCAGCGGGCAACTCGAACGTCGCCTTGTCTGATTCCAGCTCGGCAATTACTTCGTCGCGCTTCACGGTCTCGCCGTCTTTCTTGAGCCATTTGGCAATGGTAACCTCGGTGATGGACTCGCCGACGGCGGGGATTTTAATTTCCAGACCCATGGTGGGAAGTTGAGGGTTTGTAATGCCAGGGCAATACCACTGGCAACTCATGT
This sequence comes from Hymenobacter wooponensis, assembly GCF_004745865.1. GTDB lineage: Bacteria > Bacteroidota > Bacteroidia > Cytophagales > Hymenobacteraceae > Hymenobacter > Hymenobacter wooponensis. The sequence continues at coordinate 659,689 of NZ_SRKZ01000002.1, forward strand.
AAGATATAGGAAAGCCGATGCTCAGATAAAGTGGCCTAGCGAAACTACTAGGCCACTCCCCGCTGATTATGCATCCTGGCTTTTATCGGCTACAGCCACTGCCTCCTTGATAGTAGCATCGGCCACCTCTTCGCGGGGCTTGTCGAAGGCGCGGGCAACCAGCTCCTTCTGCTCCTTCACGTGCACCTTGTTGTAACCGGTAGCCGGCGACGCAGAAGGCTTGCGCGAAATCACGTCTTCCAGCTCACGGCGCATGAAGCGCAGCAGGTAATTCCAGTAGCCCATGTTCTCGGGCTCTTCCTGAACCCAATACACTTTGGCTTTCGGATACTTGGCCAGCTCAGCATCTAGCTGCTTCTTGGGGAAGGGGTGCAATTGCTCTAGGCGTACCAGCGCCACATCGGTGCGGCCTGACTTCTGCTGCTCTTCCAGCAGATCGAAGTAGATCTTGCCCGAGCACAGCAATACGCGCTTCACCTTCTTGGCATCAGCGTACACGTCGCCGAGCACTTCGCGGAAGGTACCGGAGGTGAACTCCTCCACTGGCGATACGCACAGCGGGTGGCGCAACATCGACTTCGGCGACATTACCACCAGCGGCTTGCGGAACTCCCAGGTCAGCTGACGGCGCAGAGCGTGGAAGAAGTTGGCCGGCGTAGTCATGTTGGCCACGATGATGTTGTTCTCGGCAGCCAGCTGCAGGAAGCGCTCGGGGCGAGCATTGGAGTGCTCCGGGCCCTGGCCTTCGTAGCCGTGGGGCAATTGTAGCACCACACCGTTCATGCGCTGCCACTTGCTCTCCGACGACACGATGAACTGGTCAATCATGGTCTGAGCTCCGTTGGCGAAGTCACCGAACTGGGCTTCCCAAATTACCAGCGCCGTGGGGTTAGCCATGGCATAGCCAAACTCGAAGCCCAGCACTGCATACTCGCTCAGCAGCGAGTTGTAAATGCTCAGCTTCTCCTGACCTTCCTCAATGTGGTTGAGCGAATTGTAGGGCGCCGAAGTTTCAGCGTCGTGCAGAACGGCGTGACGGTGTGAGAACGTACCACGCTGTACGTCCTGGCCGCTTACGCGCACAATGTGCTTCTCGTGCAGCAACGAGCCGTAGGCCAGTAACTCACCGGCGGCCCAGTTAAGCACGCGGCTTTCGAAGAACATTTTCTTGCGCTCCTCCATCAGCTTCTCAATCTGCTTCAGGGGGCGGAAGCCTTCGGGCAGGGTGGTCAGGGCCTGACCTACTTTCTGCACTACTTCTTCGCTGATGCCGGTCTGGGGCGACAGCTCGAAGTCCTCGGGCTTGCTACGGCGCAGGCTGCGCCACTCGTTTTCCAGTGACTGGTAGTTGTAGGGCAGCGGCTTCTGCTTCACCATATCCAGGCGGGCCTGGAGCAGGTCGCGGAATTCCCGGTCCATCTGGTTGGCCAGCTCCGCATCTACGTCGCCGCGCTGTACCAGCATGGCGTTGTATACCTCGCGGGGGTTCTGGTGCTTCGAGATGAGGTTGTAGAGCGTGGGCTGCGTGAACTTGGGCTCATCCGACTCGTTGTGGCCGTGACGGCGGTAGCACACCATATCAATAAAGATATCGGCGTGGAACTGCTGACGGTACTCCGTAGCTAGGCGCACAGCAAATACTACGGCCTCGGGGTCGTCGCCGTTCACGTGCAGCACGGGCGCATCGATGATCTTGGCGAGGTCGGTGCTGTAGATGGACGAGCGAGCGTCTTCGAAGTCGGTGGTGAAACCAACCTGGTTGTTAATCACGAAGTGAATGGTGCCGCCCGTCTTGTAGCCTTCCAGCTGCGACATCTGCGTTACCTCGTAGCCAATGCCCTGGCCGGCCAAGGCAGCATCGCCATGGATCAGGATGGGCAGAATCTGGTGGTAGTCGCCGCCGTACTGGTGCTCAATCTTAGCGCGCACGAATCCTTCTACCACGGGGTTCACGGCCTCCAGGTGGGAGGGGTTGGGAGCCAGCTTCAGGTTTACCTTCTGGCCGCCTTCCGTTTCTACCTCCGAGCTGTAGCCCATGTGGTACTTCACGTCGCCGTCGCCCATGGTGAGGTCCGGCACGGCAGTACCCTCGAATTCCGAGAAGATCTGCTCGTAGGTCTTGCCCATGATGTTGGCCAGCACGTTCAGGCGGCCGCGGTGAGCCATCCCGATCATCACTTCCTTCACGCCCAGCTCCGACGACTTATTAATAATAGCGTCGAGGGCCGGAATGGTGCTTTCGCCGCCTTCCAGGGAGAAGCGCTTCTGGCCTAGGAATTTGGTATGCAGAAAGTTCTCGAATACAACCGCCTCATTCAGCTTGCTTAGAATACGCTTCTTGTAGTCTAGGCCAGGGTTGAAGCTCAGCGAGTCCTTCTCCACTTTCTCCCGGAACCAATCGAGCACCTGGGGGTCGCGGATGTACATGTACTCGAACCCGATGGTGCGAGTGTAAATCTTGTCTAGGGCCGCAACGATGTCGCGCAGCTTCGCATCAGTGCCTAGGCCTAGTATCTCGCCGTTTTTGAAAACGGTATCGAGGTCGGCCTCGCTCAACCCAAAGTCCGTCAGCGACAGGCGCGCTTTGCGGTCTTTGCGAGGGCGCACGGGGTTAGTGTTAGCCACCAGGTGCCCGCGGCTGCGGTAGGCATGGATGAGGTTACGCACCTGCGTTTCCTTATCAGCTGATACCGTATCAACGGCGCGCACCTGGCCAGCTTGGTTGGTGCTGGCGGGCGTACGGAGTACACCTTCGCCATCAGCTTGCGCAGCCCCGTCTTCGGGGTACTGCTGCGAGAAATCGAAGCCCTCAAAAAACTTGCGCCAGCCAAAGTCAACCGACTCGGGGTCGTTCTTGTAGGCCTGATACAGTTGATCGATGTATTCGCCGTGGGCGTTGGCGATATAAGAATAAGCGTCCATGCGGTGGGAGCTGGTGTGGTCGGGGGTAAAGGTAAAACCTCTGACTAGAAAGCGAAAATTGATATTCGCATACTCAAATAAACCTGCTAATCAATCAAATGATTTATTAGCCGATTACCTCACAGGTACTGGAAGCCAATCTACTCATTTAAAAATAAAAGCCTCTCCTGTAAACAGGAAAGGCTTTTACGAAAGGAAAACAGGCCTAGACTACTTTGGCAACTGCATTTTAAAGATATGGTAGGGCTGATCTTGCTTACCTACGCCCTTATTCCAGGTGGGTGTTTTGTGAATGGCGGAGTTGGTTACGTACACCATCCCGTCGGCGGTGAATGCAAACGTATCCGGCCACTCTAGGCGCGGGTCCTGCACTACGGTTTCAATCTTACCATCGGGCGTGCGACGCTTGATGGAATGATCTTCGAAAGCGGTGAGGTACACGTTGTTGTTGGCATCGATTTCCATTCCATCAGACGCGGGCACTTTACCCAGGTCTTCAATCTGCTGGGCCAATTGAGCATCGGAAAGGGCTGGGTTGCGGAGGGCTTCGGTCTTGATACGAAACAACTTGTAGCTAGTGAGGGGCTTCCAGTAGAGGTACTGGAGATCTTGGCTTAGGGCAATACCATCGGCATTGAAACGCGCCCGTTTTCCAGAAGCATCGATCATCTCGTGGCCATCAGCCTTGATGTTGAGCGTGGTGTCACCCATCATAGAGGGGTGCGTGGCGAGCAGTTTGCGTGCTTTGCTCGTTTTCAGGTCGACCACCACTAGGCTGCCCACTCCTGATTCAGTGATGTAGGCGTAGTTGTTTTGCGTGTCGATGCGTACATCATTGAGGTAGGACTTGCGCGAGGCTACACTCTCTGGGATGCTGATGTTTTGCACCACCTGATTGGTCTTGGGGTCAATCTTGACCAGCTTGGGCCCACCTACTACCGTGCCTTTGATGCCCGGTGAGGCTGGATCAAGCACCCAGAGCATTCCGGTTTTATCAGCGTACACGCTCTGCGGGCAAATCCAATGTTTTTGGGGCTCGTTGCGCACAGTTTCATTCCACTGGCACCACTTGGCATCTGGGTAAGGCTTTACAGAGCCATCTGTGCCAATTTCTGCAATGGGATTAACTGGGTTGTTATCCCAGCGCGGAAAATCGCCGAATACCCGCCCATCAGGCAGCACAGCTACTCCCACAATCTGAGGCTCCCGGAATTGAGCTACCACTTGTAAGGGAGAATTTGCGGGAGCCGCGGGAGCTTGTGTGGCGGTTGTATCAGTGGTGGCGGCACTGGAGTCTTGAGCATTTTTATTAGCCGGCGACGAGCAGGCGCCAAGCATGCCTACGGCTACTAAGCCAGCACCTAACAAGGCTTTAGAGCCTAAACGGGCGGTGAAAAGTTGAGTCATGAAAACAGAAGTTAAGTCGAGGGGTTTATGGGTAGCCTAGTTTCGATACAGTTCACTTACTCCCTTACGAAGCTTAACATGGCTAGTTTGACCTCCTGCCACTTCGTAACCTTTCCTCACGTAGCAACGTAAGCGCGTTTCCTTACTCTACATATTACAGCTCCTCTATATAATATTCCGGGGTTACGCTGGACAAAAGCAGCATTTTCAGCCATTTGAAAAAAAGCTGTACCTTTGGCCCCTCTTATTCAAACCCATATTTTTAATACAATTAATTATAATAATTATCTATTTTAATCCTTCTATTTGCCTTTTCACCAGCTGATTCGCGGCTCTTGCTGCTGTCTTCTATACCTTAGAGCAACCTTTTTTTCTAAAAAATTGGTTATGCTCCTCCCACTAGCCGAGTCGGGCCGGCCGTCCATCCTCTCCGGACAGAGCGAGAGTCTACGAACCTACACACCATGTCCATTGCGTTATTCCTACTGACCTTCCTCTTTCCCCCCCGCACTATTTCTGTCCCTGCCCTGGCTCTGCCCTCAACAGTTGCCAGCCTGAGCCCCCGCCCGGTAGCCGTAGCCATACCGGTAATGCCCTTAAAAAAGGCGCCCAAGACCCTGTCGTACACTGTTACGGCAACTACATACTGGCCTGAGCCTGACCAGACTGACGACAATCCGATGGAAACCGCTGACGGCTCCATCATTCCAACCCGGCACTCCAGCAAAACTCGCTGGCTGGCTGTTTCCCGCGACTTGCTTTCCAAATGGGGTGGCCCTTTCACCTACGGTGAGAAAGTGCATGTACGCGGTATCTCCGACGAACTCGACGGCGTCTACATCATCCACGACACTATGAACCGCCGCCACCGCCACTGCGTGGACGTATTGGTGAGCGAGCGAGAGTGCAAAAAAGGTGGCCTAGAAGGCCGCTGGCCCAGCATCAAGCTTAGCAAGCTTCCGGCAGTTGACCCAACCTGGCAGGCGGGTTAAGCCCTGCTACTTTCCTTCCTTATTTTCACCGTCCTCCTTTGCTAAATGCTTCATTACCTGCGGTTGCCCGTCGGCATCATACAGGTAGGAAAGCGGCTGCTCAGGGTCGCGCATGATTTCCTCCAGCGGTATCTGCCACCGCTTCCACATCTCCAGCAACGACTGCGCATAGCCGGAATTCTCCCACGGGTTAAATACGGTGGCCGTTATGTCGTCGATAAACGTGTCCATTACTACCTCGGTATCGCCGGGCTTCACGGGGCGCGTGAAATAATCGGGGATGACGTTTAACAAGTAGGCGGCGTAATACACCCGGGCCTTGAACTCCGCAACTTGTACTGGATGCAGGGGCCGGTGCGCATCTTGGTACACCCGGCGCATGGCCTGGGCAATGATTCCGTTGTCTACCAGGCACGCCATCAGCACTGTATTGTCGAGCTTAATGCTGAAGGCAATAGTGCTTAAATCATCATCATACTCGAAGGCCATGTGGTCCTCGGTGGGGTCGGCCTCTAGAATAAAGATAGAGCCCGGCACAAAATCGTCGTACTCTATGGGCACGCGTAAGGCCTGCAAGGGCTGAAAAAATGCCTGAAAGCGCCGCAGCATCTGCGCGTTTTCTGCGAGCGGGTACTGGGGTTTGGCCAGCGGGTCAAGCTCATTGAGCAGTTCCGTAATCAGAATACCGTAGAACATTTTCCCTAGCCACAGGAACAAGCTCTGCTCATCAAGGCGGCGTAGGCCACTAATACCCTCATTAGCGGCCTCTTCTACCCGAGCTTCCAGCGGCTCAACGTGCTGCGTACGGCAGCGTGGGCAGCAGGCAATGCGCAGGTCCTGGTAGTTCACAATGCTCATATCGAGCAGCTTAATCGGCCGCACTGCCAGGTTATACCGCTCCATCAGCCACTCTGCAAACACCGGCACCGAGTCGGTGGGTGGCGTAGTGGGCGCCCCGCACAGAAAGCACTGGTGCATGCTAAAGCGCATGCCATCAAAGGGGTCGTAGAGCGTTAGATCGGCGGCAGAAAGCGGGTACTCAGACATAATTCAGCAGGCAAACGAAAGTACAAAGCTACGGTACGGCCCCAGCCCTGGCCTAGCAACGATAGAAAATCGTTGCGGCCGGACTAGGCCACCTTATGTAGATGCCCCAACAAAAAAGCCCCGACCTTGATTGGCCGGGGCTTTCTTTATGCTGAAAAATTTACTGCCGCTAGCGCGACAACACGTTACTCAGTTTGATGAGCAGCTTGCCTAGTTGGTTAAGCGGCGCGCTGTAGTTGTCCGAGGTTTCGTCGGCTACTTTATTGGTTTCGGCACCCAGAGTAGCGAGGGTTTCGGCCAGCTCATGCGGCTCAGTATCAGAAGAATTGAGCTGCTCGCGGAGCGTACTTAGCTCCTGAATGATCTTAGCTAGGCCGGGCCGTTCTGAAGCGCGAAGCACTTCTTCCCAGCGGTCAATTTCGGCTAGGCCATGTTTGTCGGCTTTTTTTGGAGGCCCGGCATTTAAAAGGGCCAGGGTGTCTTCCAGCAACGCGCTGTTCTGCTGATCGGTAACGTCGAGCGGAATACTGGGGGTTGGCGTTGATTGCGGAGTGGGGGCAGTTGAATCCATGGAGAGTAGAAAACAAATAAGCGGGAGAGCGTAAAGGGCTATACTTGCCCTGCCTCAGAAAAGTTGACCTTCCGTCTGCCCAACGTCTAACCGCGTACCTAGGCCAGGCTGATTGGAAAGCTGGGGCCGGCCCGCTCCATCTATGCTCCATACCTATCAGCCAGTTCCCTTTACCGACGCCGTGCGTCAGCGCCAGTTTGAGGCTATTGCGGCCGCATTGGCAGCTGATACCCAAGCGCCTGAAACCATTTTACTGGGTAATTTCTCGGTTGATTCCGCCACGGAGTCAGCAGTGCTTGATGCCGTGGTAGTGCGCCCCCGCAGCATTACGCTACTGCTATTGGTGCCCCAGGGGGGCCTACTAAGCATCCCCGATTTTCGGTTTAGTACCTGGCGCCTCAACGATACACCACTTACCGGCACGGCCGGCACCGACAATCCTTTCCAGCAATTTCAGGTTCAGCGGGAAGCCCTGGCAGCGTGGCTGGAGCAGCTGTTGCCCACCGAAGCTGCCAACCTCAACTTCATTAGTGGCCTAGTGCTCTTTGCCGAGCCCGTGCGCTTTGGGCCTGAGGTGGAGGAGCGCATGAGCTCCGTGCCAGCAGCCTCCGCCTTCCACCTCCTCCCCGACCCCAGCCGTTTTACCCGGCGCCTGGCCCAACTGGCTTCTCCCGAGGTAGATCTAACTCCCGCCGATTTACACCTGCTCACCTCTCACTTAGGGTTAGAGCCCCAACCCGCGGAGCCCGCCCCTACCTCTGCTCCCGAGCCTAGTACTACCAATTTGCTGCGCCAGAAGGCTAGCTGGCTGTGGCGCTGGCTTGGTGCCGAGGACATGAGCGAGCTAGACCGCACTGACTCAGGGTATGAGATTGACCTAGTGGCAATTCGCAACCAGGAGAAGGCTCAGCTGGAAGAGCTCAGAACTAGCTTGCAAGCCGACTTAAGCACCAAGCTACAAGCCCTGGAGAAGCGGGAAGCAGAGCGCGAGCAAAGTATTGCGCAGCTCCGCGAAGCCCTTTCGGCTGCTCCGCCAGCCGCTCCGGAAGCCGCCACCTTGGCCTCCCGCCTCGCGGCAGAGAACCAGGAAAAGGCCAGCATTGAGGCTACCATGCAGGCCTACCAAGCCCAATCGGCAGCCCGCACGCAGGAGCTGGAGCAAAAGATACAGCAGCTGGAGGGCCTTATCCGGCAGCTCTCGGCCGGCACGGAGGCCACCCCAGCGCAACCTACTGCATCACCTGTTCAACCCACTTCGCCACCTACCACCCCGCCTGTGGCCGCGCCAGCGCCTGCCTGGGCGAGAGTACCTCAGTTTGGGCGCTCTAAACAGGCGGCTCAAAACCTGTTGGCGGCAGGGCTGCAGCAGTGGCAGCCACGCTACCAGCAGGCCCGCACGTATACCCGCCGATATCCGCGGCGCAGCTTGGCAGTAGGGGCGGCGGTGCTGGCCCTGGGGTGGTGGGTGTTGCGCAGCTCTACTACTCCTCCGCCTACCACTTTCCGCGAGGGTAACCGTTGGGGCCTGCTTTCCGCCAGCGGCGACACGCTGCTACCCGCCACTTATGCGTCTATCGGAGAGTTTAAGGATGGGCGGGCCGTGGTGGAACGCGAGGGCATGAGGGGCTTTATCGATGACAAAGGCAAGGAAGTAGTGAAGCCGGCTTACGCGGCGCTTTACCCCTACTCGGGTGGCTACGCCCGTGCCCGCATTGGTAAGCTATACACCTTTTTAGATGAGCAGGGCGAGGAGTTTGGGGCCTACTACTATAGTGCTCATGACTTTGCCGAAGGCCACGCCGCCGTACTCGATTACCGCGGCTGGTTTTACGTCACAGGTCCCGATGCTCCGGCCACCGAGCCCGTTGTTTTTCAGGAGGCCTACTCCTTCAGTAAGGGAGTAGCCCGCGTAAAAACCGGAGGCCGGTTTACCTTCATCAGCTCTGACTACCTAGCCGATACGACCGAGGGTATTGCCCCCTTCAGCCGCTACACGCATGCTTCTGATTTTGATGACCGTGACCGGGCCCGCGTCATGCAGGGCGGCCGCACGTTCTATATCAACCGCAAAGGAGAAGAGGTAAAAGAGTAGCCCATGCCAGCGCTGAAGTATAAGCCTACTCATGTGGCCTAGGCCACTAGGGCTCAATCATCGTCGCGGTCTTTGTGCTTGTGCTTGCCCCCTTTCTTGTTGTGGCCTTTGGCTTTGCCGCGGCCTGGCTTTCCAAACCACCGCTCAAACTGAGTGGTTACGGCGGGCGCACCCGAGCGACCAGCGCCTACCGTTAGTAACGCCAGCCGCCCATCGCCCTGGGTAGTTATGGCGGCGGGCTGGCCTAGCAAGGTGCAGCCGTTTCCTTCGGCCAGTTCCGTGCGCTTGCCGTCGCGCTCCACCACAAATCCGTCGCGCGTGACGATGCGACCGTTTGGCAGATGTGTATCGCGGGTCATGGGGCGCGCCTCCCCGTTACGGACCAGGTACATGGCACCATCGCGCCGCTGAAACCCATCGTGGGTTTGCGCCTGTGCTAGGCCAGTCGTCACTGATAAGCAGAATATTACCAGCCCAACGCAACGAGCACGGACGGAACAGAGGAGGTTGTGAGCAAACAAAGACACAAGATGGATAGAGTGAAATAGAGGTAGCCTTAGCATGGAGTCTAGGCCACTAGCCCCGCTACGAACCCAGCGCTTCCGGCGTTATGCGCAAGGCGGTAAGCGCTTATCAGCTAGGGCATGGGTTACTTTTTTGTTAGTGGCTGATTAAGCTCAACAAAGCACATACTGTTGTGCTTCACACAACCATCTATCATACGCAAGTACCATGAAATTCTCCTTCAAATCGCTGATCCTCGCTTCTGCTGTTGCTTTCACTGCTGCTTCGTGCACCCAGGAAGGCAAAGAAAATGCTGATGCCGCTGCTGCCAACACCGAAGCCGCCGCTGAAAACGCTGGCGACGCTGCCGCTGCTGAAGCCAACAACGCTGCCGTTAAAACGGAAGATGCTGCTGAAAACGCTGGCCAAGCCGTAGAAAACACCGCTGAGAAAGCTGCCGATAACACGGAAGCCGCTGCCGACAAAGCTGCCGCCGAGACCAAAGAAGCCGCTGCCAAAACCGAAGGGGCTGCCGACAAAGCTGCTGGCGACGCTAAGGCTGAAATCAACGCTGCTACCCGCAAAAACTAAGTACGCACTGGCCTAGGCCAGTCTACGATAAAAAAGGGCCGCTTCTGCTAGCAGAAGCGGCCCTTTTTGTTAGCCTACGGCTACCGAATCGGAGGCGGTGGCAATTTCTAGCAGCACCTCGTAGTATGGGCGCCCCATAGAGCGGGCACGCAGCCAAGAGTAAAAGCTTACGGCCTGCAGGTCTTCCTGCTCCAGGGGGGCGAAGGCAGGCACATTGGTCACGCGCTCGGCAAACCCGGGCCGGCGAGCTGCGGCCGGGTCATCAATGATTTCCCGCACGAGGCTCAGGTACACTAGCACGGTGGCGTAGGGTCCGCCGTCGGGCCCGAACCGTTCCCGCATGAGCCGTTCAATGGCGCGCAGCCGGTTCAGGGCCAGATCGGGGTTGCCCATTTCCAGTTGCACCAGCATTTCGCCCATGTTGCGGTTTACAACCCACTCCACGCCCATTTCCTGCTCGCACCAATGGTCGGTGCGGCCAATGGCTAGCAGCACTTGGTTGGTTTTATGGAACTGGCCTTCGGCAAAGTAGTGGAAGCCTAGGCCTAGGCGAGCTGTGAGTTGCTCCCGAGGGGCCAAGGGTGTGCGCAGAATATCCTCCATCAGCCGGATACTCTCGGCGTTGCGGCGCAGGAAGGCATAGTTGGCCGCCAGCAAGAAGGTGTACTTAGGTACTAGCCCAGCGGGCCGGTTGCGGGGCCCGGCGTCCATCACCTCCCGCAGCCGCTCCAGGTACTCCACCGACTCGCGGAAGCGACGCGTGCGGTACAAGGCGTGGGCAATCATGTAGAGCAGCCCCATTTGCGCTTCCCGGTGCGCCAGCTGAAACCCATGCCGCTTTTCCATCAGGTGGTAGCAGCGCATCACGAAGGGCGCGAAGGAGAGGAAGTCGCGCCGCACCAGCATGGCCGAGCGGGCAATGGACATGAGCCGGTACAGCAAGGAGGGCCGCCGGGCAAACGCTTCCTGTAGATCGTACTCGCGCAGCACTTCCTGCAGAATAGCATCAAACGATTCACCGGCTCGGCCTTTCACGCGAGCGGAGCGCAGCCGCTGCCGGATCAGGCTATCGGCAATGTTGGCCCGCTCCTCCTCATCAGCCGATTTCTTGTTGAGATGGCGTTTCCGAATAATATCCTCCAAATCGTCGGCGTGCTTGCTGCCGGCCTGGGCAATCTGGAGGTTGTACACCGTGTTCAGCAGCTCATATTGCTCATGGGAACAGGCCAGTTTCTCGGCTTTGCGCAAGGTATTCCAGGCCAGGCGAGGCACGCCTACCTCAAACAGGTACTGCGCCAGCGTAAGGAGGCCGCGCACCGACGAGGCAGCCGTGGGATCTTGCTGGCGCTGACGAAGCAGCAGGTAGTCTGTAAGATGCCGCATGAGGCGCTTGCGCAGGGCGTAGTAAGCCGTTGCGTTCGGCTCCTCGGGGTACAAGCGCTCTAGCAGCTCCTCGGTGGAGTATTCCTTCTGGTGCAGTAGCAGCTCATAAAGGCGGGAATCCATGCGGCCCTTCTGCTTCCGACGCTGCCGCTGAATGAAGCGAGCAAAGTCCTTGCGGTCGTCGGGGGTAAACGTAGCGAGAGTAGTTCTTAAATCATCCATTAGACTAAAGTGGTGGAGGCCTAAACCAAGCAACAGCTCAATATCTGACGGAAAATGTCCATTTCAATTTATCCCGCAAACAAATTATTACATTCTCATAGTCAGCTAATTACTATAAGCTGCATTGGATATGTAAAGTCTAAACCTAACAGAGTTTAGTAACACAAAACCTCATAACCTACGTACTTTCGTTTATGCCATTTTTACAATTTAATATGCGCTACATCCTATACTCACTATTCGCAGTAGGCCTATCCGCTGTGGCTACTACCACCGCTGCTGCTCAAACTCGCCCCAATGAGTTCTGGACTGAGCACTCGGCTTCTGCGGGAACCCCAGTTATCGACTCATCTGAGCTGATGGCCATTTTAGTAGCCGATAAGGCCCCAGTAAAGGAAGCTCCGCAGGCAGCATCTCCGCAGCACAAGCTGGTTCCGGCATCTGGCACTGGAGGTAAGCGCGCATCGGCAGCAACCACCACCGCTCGCCGCAAGCGCCACTAGGAATAGGTAGCATTTGCCTGTCGCTATATTCACAGGTTGCTCAATGTCAACGCTCACCAATAAAATTCGGGCTTTCTTGCTAATCAGCTAGCCTCAACAATAAACTCGTCCGTAAAGGGAAACATAGTTCACATCCCTCCCATACTTCCTTTCAATCATGGACGCTAACAACAATAACATCAACGACCAAACCGAACTGCGCGCACGCGGCAACTGGAATGAGCTCAAAGGACAGGCCAAGCAGAAATGGGGCAACCTGACCGACGACGATCTGACCTACAACGAAGGTGAGCAGGACGAGTGGTTCGGCCGTTTGCAGCATAAAACCGGTGATGCCATCGACGACATCAAGGCGTGGTTCCACCGCACGTTCTAAGCTTCGGCAATAAACACACAAGCCCTGCGAATAAAATCGCAGGGCTTTTTGTATCCGGACGTTTCTGGGCTAGGTAAACATGCATGCCTGCTTATAAACCTTCTCGAGACACCGTACTACTCTGAACACTACATACTTTCGATGATTTTTCCGGTTGAAGAGCTGCGTTTGTTGGGGAATAAGTCATTGCTAGAGCTACCGCGAACTGCTTTTTTCTGTTCGCGCAATTACCCCGTAAGTATTGAGCGTGCCACCTATCTGTGGGCTCTGGAGCAGCGCATGCACCGCCGATGCGTGCTATCGAGCTTTCATTCTCAGTTAGAGCAGTCGGTGTTTCGTTACCTGCGCCAAGAACCCAAACAACCCATATTGTATGCGTTGGGCCGTGGTATTCAGCCCAGCCTCTCGATGGAATATAGCCGGGAGATTGAGCTAGGCCACTTGCTATTCCTGAGCCGGTTTGATGAGGAGGTGAAGGTGGTCACGCCGGAGTCGGCTAACCTCCGCAACCTGTTGATGGTGGATATGGCCGACGAGCTATTCATTCCGTACGTGCGAACTGGCGGCAATTTGGAGCGCCTCCTAACGAGTGCGGTGGCCCGCTTCAAGCCCCTGCTCACCCTCGACTTGCCAGCCAACCGCCCCTTACTTCAACGGGGTGCTCGCATCTATCGTCCTCAGCAATTGGTAGGCCACTTGGGTAGGCACTGGCCCTCCCCCAGGCTTCGCCAGTAACTGGTTGATACTCTTTTCTCGTTGGCACGTACAGTAGAGTCTCTCTCACCTTTTGACTTTGACCAATGGCAATTTCTGGCACTTTACTCTCTAATGTTCCCCATTCCCCCTCCTCGGGCATAAAGGCTTTGGCCCGTTTCGGCTTTGCCGCCAAAGGGGTAGTATATATCCTGATGGGCTTGCTGGCACTACTAGCGGCTACCGGACAACGCGGCGGCCAAACCGCCGACAAGAAGCAGGCCGTGCAAACCCTCCAAGACTTGCCCGGTGGGCAGATTATGCTGGGCCTAGTGGCGCTAGGCCTGCTTGGGTACATTGTGTGGCGCTTCACGCAAGCCGTGCGCGACACCGAAAGCAAAGGCTCCGGCGCCAAGGGCATTGGGCGGCGCATCGGCTATGCCGGCAGTGGCCTACTGTACGCCGGGGTAGCCTGGTATGCAGCCCAGCTGGCTTTCAGCGGCAGCGCCGACAGCAACGGCGGCAGCACCCAGCAAACCCTTACTGCCAAAGTACTAAACTGGCCTGCCGGTGAGTGGATTATCATTGCGGTGGGCCTGATCACCATTGGCAGCGGCATCTACCAAATATACCGGGCGTATTCTGGCTCCTTTCATAAGCACGTAAACTCCAGCGACCTGCCCGCCAACCAGCAAAACCTAGTATACCGCACGGGCCAGGTGGGGTATACCGCCCGCGGCATTGTGATGGGCATTATTGGGTACTTCTTCGTGCAGGCCGGCCGCCAGTCGCGGGCCGAAGCCGTGGGCACTACCGATGAGGCCTTCGATTTCTTGGCTACCATGGGGCCGGCCGTACTAGGTATTGTGGCGCTAGGCCTGATGGCCTACGGCCTTTACATGCTGGTGCAGGCCCGTTACCCCGTTCTGCGCGGGGTATAACCATCAGCTATTCCTCTAGCCAGTAGCACGCGTTTTTAGTTGTTATTTGCTGCACAAAAAAGCCCTTACCTCCAAAGCGGAGGTAAGGGCTTTTCACTTACTACCAACTTATTACGGGGCCGCTAGGCCACGTAGTCGCGCAGGTACTCGTAGCGCGGTAGTAGCTGACCACCGCGTGCAATGGTAGCCCGTTCTACAATATCATCGTCTAGGCCGCTACCCAGCAGGTGCGGAAACACATTGTCAATCAGCTGGCGGCCGAAGTCGCGGCTAGCATTGCGGGGCAGTTCACAGGGCAGATTATCCACGGCCATAATGGTAATGTTAGACGGGTTTGAGTAGGCGGGCTCCAACTCACCAGTCTGGCAGTTATAATCGAAGGCGGGCTCCATGATGCTACTAGAGCGTTTGGTAGTAGGAATGGAGCCGTCTACATCGCAGGTTACGTCGGCAATGGTGTTAATGCGGAAGTCGGAGCGTTGGGTGTCCGCTTCCTCGAACAACCGTGGCGCTGAGGGGTGCCAATAGGCACAGGCAATGAGCAAATCCGTAACAGGCAGGAAATTCTGGAACGTAGACTCATACTCCTGTGGGTTACGGTGGAAATCGGGGGTGTCCCACACCCGCCCATCACGGCGGCGGTTGTAGTCGGAGCTGCGGAGCTGGGTGTATACCGGCTCGTTGAAATCGTGGTAGAGGTAGTCGTACACACTCACGCGCCGGATGCGCATTTTATCCAGCACTTCCACGGCGCCTTGAGCCACCCTACCAGAACCAGTTACTACCATCTTGATCGGGGGCAAGCGTTTCACTTTGAAGAACTCCTCCTGCATGTCCTCCATATCGAGGCACTGATAGGCGGGCTTCAGCTTGTACAGGCCGTGCTTGCGGCCGTAGGTCAGTAGTCCGTTGTAGGCCCCTACAATGCCGGCCCAGCGTCCAAAGGCCACAATCCGCTCCCCGCCTTCGCGGTTGGTCAGCAGTTCATAGTCAATAAGGGTGATATTCTTAGCCAGCACCTGGCGCAGCAGTTCCCGGTTAGCAGGCTGCTTCTTCACGGTGTGCGAGAAAAACATGTAGGTCTTATTCGGAATCAACTGGCCTACGGGCACTTCTTTCACACCCAGCAGGATGTCGCAGTCTGCCACATCGGGGCGCACTTCAATACCTAGGTCGCGGTACTCCTGGTCAGAGAAGCAGCGGATGGGGCTTTCCTGCACTACAATGTGCAGGCCGGGATATTGGCTTTGCGCCTCCGCGCATTTCTTGGGCGTGAGGGGTACGCGTTTGTCGGGCGGCGTTTTGCCTTCGCAGATAAGGCCCAGGGAAATAGAACGCATATGAATAAGGTGGGTGGAAAGGGAAGGATGGGAACGAGGCCCTAAATCTGGTTAAATTATTTAAGTGGAGGCGCCGGCTCTGTTCTGCTCTAGGCCAGGGGCAGCGCTACCATAGTACTCCACTGGCCTAGCACCATTCCTTACCAAACTCCCTGAGAATCCCCCGATTTCTACCATTTTCTGTGTGGTACCGGGAGAAGTTTTCGCCTTACCTTTGTTACAGGTTCGGCTGCCTCGGCGGCCGGTTTTTCCCGCCACCTCTACCCTTCTTTTATGTTGCTTCAACCCAAGCCCGCTGATGTATTCGTGGACCGCCACAACGGACCCGACGACTCGGCGGTGGCTGAGATGCTGCGCACCATCGGTGTGGAGTCGCTTGACCAGCTCATCGACGAAACCGTGCCGGCTGCTATCCGCCTGAAACAGCCGCTGAACCTGCCCGCTGCCCTCACGGAGCGGGCTTTTTTGGCGAAGTTCAAAGGCATCGCCGGCAAGAACCGTCTGTTCAAAAACTACATCGGCCTCGGCTACCACGACACCCAGCTGCCGGCCGTAATTCAGCGTAACATCCTGGAAAACCCAGGCTGGTACACCGCCTACACACCCTACCAGGCTGAAATTGCCCAGGGCCGTCTCGAAGCCCTCATCAATTACCAGACGATGGTAATGGACCTGACGGGCCTCGAAATTGCCAACGCCAGCCTGCTCGACGAAGGCACTGCCGCCGCCGAGACCCTGCACATGTTCCACTCCCTCTCCAAAAAGAAGAACGCTACGCGCTACTTCGTTTCGGAGCAGGTATTGCCCCAGACCATCGACGTACTGCGCACCCGCGCCACGCCGCTGGGCATTGAGCTGGTGGTTGGTGACCACCGCACTGCCGACCTGACGGATGAGAGCCTGTTTGGCGCCATCCTGCAGTACCCCGCCGCCGACGGTGCCGTGTACGACTACACCGACTTCATCTCGAAGGCTCACGACAATAACCTGTTCGTGACCGTGGCCGCTGATCTGCTGGCCCTAACGCTGCTCACGCCTCCCGGCGAGATGGGCGCCGATGCCGTAGTAGGCAACTCCCAGCGCTTTGGCGTGCCCATGGGCTATGGCGGGCCCCACGCCGGCTTCCTGGCAACCAAAGACGCGTTCAAGCGCGTGATTCCGGGCCGTATCATCGGGCAGAGCATTGATGCCGCTGGCAACAAAGCCTACCGCATGGCCCTACAGACCCGCGAGCAGCACATCCGCCGCGAGAAGGCCACCTCCAACATCTGTACCGCCCAGGTGCTGCTGTCGGTGCTGGCCGGTATGTATGCCGTGTACCACGGCCCCCAGCGCCTGAAGCAGTTCGCTACCAACATCCACGCCCTCACGCAGGTACTGGAAACGGAGCTGAAGGCTCTCGGCCTCGACCAGCGCAATCAGTTCTACTTCGATACGCTCGACATCAAGCTGGAAAGCCAGGAGCTGCAGAACGCCATTAAGCAAGAAGCAGAAGCCGCCGGCATCAACTTCCGCTACTTCGAGGAGCACGGCTCGCCTCGCGTGGGCATTTCCCTGCATCAGAACACCGAGGTGACGGACGTAGCCGACATCGTGGCTGTATTCAGCAAGGTGCTCGGCAAAGGCGAAAGCAAAATGCTAAGCCTGCCCGAGGAAATTTCGGTGAACTGGGCTGATAGCCTCATCCGGAAGAGCAGCTACCTGACGCACCCCATCTTCAACTCGCACCACAGTGAGCATGAGATGCTGCGTTACATGAAGCAGCTGGAAAACAAGGACCTGAGCCTGGCTCACTCCATGATTCCGCTGGGCTCGTGCACCATGAAGCTGAACGCCACCGCCGAGATGATTCCGGTGACCTGGCCCGAGATTGGTGGCCTACACCCCTTCGCCCCGCGTGAGCAGGCCCAGGGCTACTCGGAAATCTTCCGGGAGCTGGAGGCTTGGCTGTGCGAGGTAACCGGCTTTGCGGCCGTGAGCCTGCAGCCCAACTCGGGTGCCCAGGGTGAGTACGCTGGCCTGCTGGCCATCAAAGGCTACCATGATGCCCGCGGCGACCAGCACCGTAACGTGGCCCTGATTCCAGCTTCGGCCCACGGCACTAACCCTGCTTCGGCCGTTATGGCCGGCATGCAGGTGGTAGTAGTGAAGAGCACCGAGGAAGGCAATATTGATGTGGCCGACCTGAAAGCTAAAGCGGCCCAGTACGCCGACAAGCTGAGCTGCCTGATGGTGACCTACCCCAGCACGCACGGCGTGTATGAGGAAACCATCATCGACATCTGCGAGACTATTCACCAGCACGGCGGCCGCGTGTACATGGACGGCGCCAACATGAACGCCCAAGTAGGCCTCACCTCGCCCGCTACCATTGGCGCCGATGTGTGTCACCTGAACCTGCACAAAACGTTCTGCATCCCTCACGGTGGTGGCGGACCCGGCGTAGGCCCCATCGGGGTGGTTGCTGATCTGGCTCCCTACCTGCCCGGCCACGTAGTAGTTGATGCTGATGGTCGCACGGAAGGTGCCGTTTCTTCGGCTCCGTGGGGCTCAGCTAGCATCCTGCCCATCAGCTATGCGTACATCTCCATGATGGGCGGCGAGGGCCTGACGCAGGCTACGCGCACGGCTATCCTGAACGCCAACTACATCAAGGCCCGCCTGGAAGAGCACTACCCGGTGCTGTATACTGGCGCTAACGGCCGCTGCGCCCACGAAATGATCCTCGACTGTCGCCAGTTCAAGAAGGCAGGCATTGAAGTAGAGGACATTGCCAAGCGCCTGATGGACTACGGCTTCCACGCTCCTACCGTATCGTTCCCCGTGGCGGGCACGCTGATGGTAGAGCCCACGGAGTCGGAGAGCAAGGAGGAGCTGGACCGCTTCATTGAGGCCATGATTGGTATCCGCAAAGAAATTGCTGAAGTAGAAGCCGGCCGGGCCGATGCGAAGGACAACCTGCTGAAGCACGCGCCTCACACGGCGGCTACGGCCCTCACCCATGAGTGGACGCGCCCTTACACCCGTGAGCAGGCCGTGTACCCCACCGAGTACGCCCGCATGTTTAAGTTCTGGCCCGCCGTATCCCGCATCGACTCTGCATACGGTGATCGTAACCTGATCTGCTCGTGCACCTCGGTAGAGGAATATGCCGATCAGGAAGAGAAGCTGGTAGCTACCGATAAAGGCCCATCATACTAGTCTGTAGTAACTAGGCAGCCTGAATTAGCTGCCCAAGTAAAAGCCCCACCTGCAAGCAGGTGGGGCTTTTTTATTGCTGCAAACAGCAAGAATGGCCTAGCCTCAAGCAACTACCCGATAGCCTTGGCCTCGTCAACTGTTTATTTATTGCTGAAGCAGTTGCGGTACATGTAGCCGTTTTCGGTTTTACCGTTGGCTGTTACCCGAACTTTCAGGAAATACGCATCCACCGTATCCATTACCTGTACTTCCGTATCAGAGCCAATAGTGGTCAACTGTTTTGACTCCTTAGACATGCCATCGTACAACACACATTCTACTACCGTGTTGTGGGCAACTGGTCCGGTTGAGGTTCGGTTACCACGAGAGTCATCGCGGGAGGCACTGCAGGAGGCGAGCAGCAAAATGCTACCAAAAAAAAGTACAAGTCTATTCATAGATAAAAGGAAGTTATTTAGGCTTCAGGAAGATAGATATATTTCAAGATCACTGAACATTTCGTCAGAAATAATCTTCTGTGACATAGTCGGCAAGCCTACTATTCGGGAACGACTGGCCTAGTCCAGTTGTTAGATAAGTGTAGTTTTTGATTAACCTATGGGCCGGATATTTCGGTATACCGGGGAGGAAGTCAGAAGCTCATCAACATTCACTGTCTTTTCCGTCCGAACATGAATCTTATCACTCGTTTTCTGTCCCGTCGGATATCGCTGGCGGCCATGAGCTTAGCTTTACTGCTGGGCGTTAGCAGCTGTGCTAGCACGGCACGTGTTGGGGTTACCAATGACTTCGACCACTCCGTCAATTTCCGTAATTACAAAACTTGGGCTTGGCTACCCCAGCAGCCTACTGATACAGAAGGCGGTCCTGCTCAAGGCTACCAGTCGTTTCTAGACAAGCGCATTCGCACTGCCGTGGAGCGTGAGATGACGGCTAAAGGCCTCACCCACGTTGACAAGGCCCCCGATCTGTACGTGGCTTACTCCGCCAAAGTAGAGGACAAGCAGCGTACCAACAACGGCGCTTATGGCCCCTACGGCTACCCTTACTGGTACGGCTATGGGTACGGCGGCCTCTATAACCGTGGCTTCGTAACTGAGTACAAAGCCGGCACGGTTATCATTGACTTTGTTGATGCCCATCGCAAAGAGCTAGCTTGGCGCGGTCAAGGCCAAGCACAGGTAGACAATCAGACTATCTCTGAAGAAGAAGTTTACCGGATTGTAGGCGGCATCTTGGGTACTTACCCTCCCCAAGACCAGCAAGCTCGCCGCTAGTTATTCGCCCCTTGTGGCCTAGAGAACAGCTCCGCTCATATGAGCGGAGCTGTTTTTTTATGCAGGTACTTCAGGGCTATCTTCAGTGTAGGCCACAGGTTGTTTAGGATCTGGGCCGAAACGATTTTGGCCGCGCGTACCCTGCACGAAGCTCATGCCAATGCTCAGGCCGTAATTAACAACGGGCAATAGAAACAATAGCCACCACCAGCCACTCAAATTGGTATCGTGTAGCCGCTTAATCACTTGAATGTTGGCCAGTATCATCCCTAGAAAAACCACTAGGCCTACGCCAGCGGCACCGAGCATTTCGTCATCAGCATTGGCATACTGCACTTGGCTTGCTAGGGCGTACACCAATATGACCATGCAATAGATACTTATTGAACGATACCAGTAAGTCCGCCGACGCAGCCTACCACGCGTTGAAAATAGATCCTGCACGAAATTGTCTAATTAGTATAATTGAACTAGTCAGAAAGGTAGCAGTTTACTCTACATCATCTGCTCGGCGCGAGGGCTTTATAGCCTTGTACTACTAAAAAAGCCGCCTTCGTTTACAGAAGGCGGCTTTTTTAATAGCACAAGGCTGGTTAGGATTAAATCGGCACGTTCACGTGACGCTCAGCATGGTAGCTGGAACGTACTAGTGGGCCGCTCTCTACGTACTTTAGGCCACGAGCCAGGCCCTCTTCGCGGTAGTGCGCGAACAGGTCGGGGTGGATAAACTCAGCTACTTCCAAGTGGCGCTTGGTGGGCTGCAGGTACTGGCCTAGGGTCAGGATGTCGAGGCCATTGGCCACAAGGTCATCCATAGCACGGTACATCTCCTCCTTGGTTTCGCCCAAGCCCAGCATAATGCCCGACTTGGTGCGCTTACCAGCTTCCTTGGTGCGGCGAATTTGCTCTAGGCTGCGGTCGTACTTAGCCTGTGGGCGCACTAGGCGGTAGAGGCTGCCTACGGTTTCCACGTTGTGCGACACTACTTCTTGGCCGCCGGCAATCATGGTATCAAGTGCAGCCCAGTTGGCCTTCACGTCCGGAATAAGGGTTTCAATGGTAGTAGACGGGCTTAGTTCTTTTACCCGCACTACCGTTTCGTACCATATGCTGGCACCCCGGTCCTTCAGCTCATCCCGGTTTACACTAGTAATTACGGCGTGCTTCACCCCCATGAGCTGAATGGCTTCGGCTACACGGCGGGGCTCATCGGTATCGTATTCGGTGGGGCGGCCGGTGGCCACAGCGCAGAACGAGCAGGAGCGGGTACACACGTTACCCAGAATCATGAACGTAGCGGTACCTGCCCCCCAGCACTCGCCCATATTCGGGCAATTGCCGCTTTCGCAGATGGTGTGCAGTTTATGTTCATCCACCAGGCGGCGGACATTGGCGTACGCGGGTCCCACGGGCAGCTTCACGCGCAGCCAATCGGGCTTGCGCGGCTTGGCGGGCGCTACGGGAGCAGCCGCCTCCGGCTGAATGATGGGCAAAGTCAGCAACAGGTCATTCATGCAGCAAAGGTAGTGGGTATTGAAGTATGGAATGCGTACTACTGAGACACCGTAGCGCTGAAAATGTTCCCGAAGTATGTCCTAGGCCACTAGAAGCTGCTTAGCAGCCCACAAAGCCCTAACTGCAAAAGACCTTTCGGGCAGGAAAGGTCTTTTGCAGTATGAATTACAGGCCAGAAAAATTAGCTGCGGTGTCCTAAGTAAATCGTCAGGTACACGGAAGGGAAGAACAGTGTGTTCAATTTGCTATCCGACACCTGCAATTCTCTCACGATAGTCGGACGCTTGGGATAGGCTTCGAACAAAAAGCCGGTTTCTACACCCGCTACTGCGTCGCGGTAACGGCCATATTCAAAGCTTAAAGCTCCCCTTAAGTGAGCGCCTACGTAAGGCTTGGTATCACTAACTCCAGAAAAGAGCGGGGCCCGATCTACGATATTTCCTCCCCCATGAATTTGGGGATCGTACTGCTCATTGCGGTAGTCAGTTGCCCCTATCGGTTTATTACCGCTGTCACGCAGGGTATAATCGTAGGTGATGTAGTAAGGCATCAAGAGGCCTATAGATGGACCAGCACCTATTAAACCATTTACCTGCACTCCTGAGTCGGGGGCTTTGCGGAAAATAACGCGCTGTACCCCTACTGAGGGCCGAATGACAAAGAAATAGTTGGACTTACCATTAACGTACAAGCCACCGTATCCGGTGGGCACCTTGTATTCCTTAGGATGCTTCACCTCCACCCCTTCAATACTCCAGAACCGGGCCCAATCTTGGTTTAAGGGCCTGGTAGAACGTACAGATACTCCTCCAATCAAGCCACCACGGGTATTGAAGTTGACACCGTAGGTAAACTCTTTCCGGTAAGAAGGATCTTCATTGCTGGCCGACAAGGGAGTAGTACGGCTCTGCTGAGCCCGCGCAGACAAGCCAGCTCCTAGAAAGGTTAGCAGCAAGCTGCCGCCAAAGAATAGACGTGTACGCACGGGTCTGAAGGAAAAAGAGTCATAACTAATTGGCCGCCCGAGGCGGAGCGAGCCAACACTACCTAAAGTACGTAAATTTACGAGCATCAGTCTTGCCAAATTTCAACTCCTTACTATGAGCACTGCCACCGCCCGCTACGCCGGCCATTTGCGTACCGAAGCTACCCACGTAGCCTCCGGTAACACTATTCTCACCGATGCTCCCGTAGACAACCACGGCCGGGGAGAGGCCTTCTCTCCCACCGACTTAGTGAGTGCCGCACTGGGCTCGTGCATGATGACCATAATGGGCATTGTAGCCGAGCGTCATCAGGTAGACCTGACGGGCGTAACGTATGATGTAACCAAGCACATGGCGGCCGAACCGCGTCGCATCCGTCAGATTGACGTAACGTTCCAGATGCCAGCTACGCTGCCCGAGAAAGAGCGGACCATTCTTGAAAATGCGGCCCGCACCTGCCCGGTTGCTCTTAGTTTGAACCCCGAAATTCAGCAGGAGGTTCGGTTCGTGTACGAGGGATAATCCAGCAAGAAAAAGCCGGGCGCCCTTGCTCTAGTACTATGTACTTAGAACGAGGACGCCCTGCTTTTTAGTTTAGCTGACCGCTTCTTTCACGTCACTGAGGCGGATGCTCATGTGTGAGGCATCGTACCGACACTCGCCGTTCTGAATTACCAGCAATTGCGGCGACTCGTGACGAATGCTGAACTTCTCTGCTATTTCGTTGGAAATAGGCCGGAACCGCAGCAGGTCGAGGTAGTAGAGTTTAGCGTCATCCAAGTTGGAATCTGCCCACTGGCGTTCAATCTTCGCTTTAGCGGCCGCACTGATAGAGCAGCTGGTGCTGTGCTTGAAGATAATGATGGGCTGCTCAAATGACTCGCGTACGATATCAGTGAGCTGCTCTGCTTGGGTAAGGGGCTGCCAGGGCGTCATAGCTAGAGGCGGGTGGATTTAGGGGGTAGGCTCTTTGTCTTTTTTCCGCGGACGGAGAGAAACGCGGGAAGGCTCACTCACGCGGGGCGTGCCAGAACGATCAAACTGATAACTCTTCCGATCGTCTTTGGGTTCGAGGACGGCTAAGCGGCCCCCGTTGCCTTCTTTCAGCTCAGGCTTGGTCACCACCAGATGCGAGTCCTTGTACTCAGCGGGAAACTGGCGCGCATCGCGGAGGGCCCGCCGGCTTTCAGACCGCTGCTTACCACGGCTGGTAGAAGCTAACTGGGCCTGGGCCTGCGTAGTACACAGGCCTAGCAGCAGCACAGTAGCAAGTAACATGTAACGCATAGAGAAGCAGTAAGATGATAACGTGAGCTATACCTTCTCCTTAACGAGGAGTTGGCTAAAAGGGTAATACTATTCCGAGAAACTTGCGCTGCCCCACTTTGCGCTTTACGCGGCGGCGCTCATACTTAGGTTTTTTCAGCAGCCCCTGCTTGTCGTAGCTATTTTTCTGAGTTTTGATTTCCTCCTTCTCCACTGATAGCGCTTGCCCATTGGCGGCTTGATTATCAGCGCTGGCGGCTTTTTTTACTTTAGGCTGGGGTGGGCCTTTCGGATTCGGAATCCGATAGCTGTGGCAAGCGGGCGTAGTAAGCAACAAGAGCCCAGCAAGTAACAGCAGACTCAGACGACGGAGAGCTCCGGAGAGGTTCATTCTAGTTTATATTCGGCTCTTACCAAGAGCATAAGCTCCGCAAAATACACAAATAGCTATAGTCAGGCGTTGAAATTTGCTGAGCCAAGTGGCCTAGAGTTATTGAGTGAACGGGGGACCAAGGGCCAGGCTGGCTTCTAGGCCACCTCCTAGTCTCCTTGCCCCCGCTCAACAATAGAGTACCAACGACGCCGACCTAATAATTGCGCAGCTTTTCCACGGTTTGGCGCAGGCGCTGCTGGGGCAGAAACACCTTCTCCAGCGGAGGTGCAAAGGGCACGGCCGTGTCGAGAGAAGCCACGCGCTGCACGGGCGCATCAAGGTGCTCAAAACAATGCTCCGCAATCCAGGCCGCAATTTCGCCCCCTAGGCCACCTACCAGCGTGTCTTCGTGCAAGATGATGACGCGGCCGTTCTTCTCCACGGTTTGGCGCACAGCTTCCTCATCCCAAGGCAGCAGCGTACGTAAGTCAAGAATATCAGCCGATAGGCCTAGCTCGTCGGCCAGAGCCGTGGCCCAGTGTACTCCCGCACCGTAGGTGATGATGCTCATCTCGTCGCCCTCGCGTACCAGCGCAGCTTTCCCAATAGGCGTGGTATAATATACATCGGGGACGGGAGCCGTAATGCTACGGTAGAGCAACTTGTGCTCGAAGAACATCACGGGGTTGGGGTCTTCGATGGCGGCGCAGATCAAACCTTTGGCATCTATGGGGTTGCTGGGGAACACCACCTTCAAGCCCGGCGTGTGGGTAAACCAGGCCTCGTTGCTCTGCGAGTGGAATGGACCGGCTGCCGTGCCAGCCCCGGTGGGCATACGCACAACCACATCGGCATTCTGGCCCCAGCGGTAATGGCTCTTGGCCAGGTTATTCACAATCTGGTTGAAGCCGCAGGTCACAAAGTCGGCAAACTGCATTTCCACCATGCTCTTCTTGCCCTTGATGCTCAGGCCCAGCCCCGCGCCCACAATGGCTGATTCGCAGAGTGGCGTATTGCGCACCCGGCCCTTCCCAAACTGGCCTACGAAGCCATCCGTCACTTTAAACACCCCACCGTAATCAGCAATATCCTGCCCCATGAGCACCAGTTCAGGATACCGCTCCATGCTCTGCCGTAAGCCATCGGAAATGGCATCTACGTAGCGCTTGTCGGTGGTGGGCGCATCGGGAGCCGGCGACTGGTCGGGCGCCTCGAAGGGCTGGTACATATCGGCTAGCTCCAGCGCAGCATCAGCGGTGGGCATGGGGGTGGCGTCGGCAATCCGCAGGCCTTCCTCAATTTCGCGCTTAATGGTTTCGCGGAAGCGCAGGCGAGCCTCTTCATCTAGAATGCCTTCCTGCATCAACCACTTCTCATAGTTCTCCACGGGGTCTTTCTGGGCCCACTCCTCAAACAGTTCCTGGGGTACGTACTTGGTGCCGCTGGCTTCTTCGTGGCCGCGCATCCGGAAGGTGAGGGCTTCTATCAGCACTGGGCGCGGGTTACGGCGCAGGCCTTCAGCCAGGCGGCGTACGGTGTCGTACACTTCCAGCACGTTGTTGCCATCTACTTGAATGGCCTGCATGCCGTAGGCGGGGCCTTTGTCAATGAACTGCTTAAAGCGAAATTGCTCGTTGGAAGGCGTACTCAGGCCGTAACCGTTGTTTTCAATCATGAAAATCACGGGCAGCTGCCACACCGCGGCCACATTCAAGGCCTCGTGGAAGTCACCTTCGGAGGCGCCGCCGTCGCCGCTGTAAGTGAGCGTTACCTTGGGCCGGTCTTCTAGCTTATCGGCCAAAGCAATGCCATCGGCCACGGCCAGTTGAGGCCCCAGGTGCGAAATCATGCCCACGATGTGGTGCTCGTTGGTGCCAAAGTGGAACGACCGGTCACGCCCCTTAGTGAAGCCAGTGTTTTTGCCTTGCCACTGCGCAAACAGGCGGTCCAGCGGAATATCACGGCCCGTAAACACGCCTAGGTTGCGGTGCAGGGGCAAGATATACTCATCGGGCTCCAGCGCAAGGGTGCTGCCCACCGAAATGGCTTCCTGCCCGATGCCCGAAAACCACTTACTCACTTTCCCCTGCCGCAGCAGAATAAGCATCTTTTCCTCTATCAGGCGGGGCTTCAGTAGGCCCTGGTAGAGGTGGAGCAGGGTTTCATTGGAGTAATCCTTACGGTCGAAGTGCATAACGGAAAGCAAACTAAGTAGTGGGTGGCGCCAAAAGTACGGGTTTGCTAGGGAAGGAAAATAACTTAGCATCGGACTACTTGGGCGGTCTAGAACACGTCATGCTGATTAAGTCAATACAGTGACCATTCCATAATTTACCCTACACTGTTAAGCTTACATATCGCGTTGTAAACCTAGGTGGTAGCTACGTACGTACACCCGGCTACCTATCCCGCCAGCCGCCCGAAACTTCTGTTTCTGGCGGCTGGTTAGGTATATTGTTGGCCTCTTGGCCCCGCCTCCTGATTTTCCTATGATTCAATTCGAAGAATTCACGCTTTCTAATGGCCTGCGCTGCATTGTGCACGAAGACCATAGCACGCCCATGGCGGTGCTCAACATTTTATACAACGTAGGCTCCCGCGACGAAGACCCGGCCCATACCGGTTTCGCTCACCTGTTTGAGCACCTGATGTTTTCGGGCTCCGTGAACATACCGAGCTACGACGAGCCCTTGCAGATGGTGGGTGGCGAGAACAACGCCTTCACTTCTCCCGATATCACCAACTATTATCTTACCCTGCCCGCCGCCAACCTCGAAACCGGCTTCTGGCTGGAATCGGACCGCATGCTGAGCCTGGCCTTCTCGGAGAATGGCCTGGAGGTGCAGCGTAAAGTGGTAGTGGAAGAGTTCAAGCAGAACTACCTCAACCAGCCCTACGGCGATGTGTGGCTGAAGCTACGCCCCCTGGCCTACCAGCACCACCCGTATCAGTGGGCTACTATTGGCAAGGAAGTAAGCCACATTGAGGATGCCACCATGCAGCAAGTGCGCGACTTCTTTGCCAAGCATTACTCTCCTTCCAACGCTGTGCTGGTAGTAGCTGGCGCCGTGACGCGGGCTGAAGCAGAACGCCTGGCCGAGAAGTGGTTCGGTCCGATTCCGGCGGGCACCCGCTACGAGCGGCAATTGCCCCAGGAGCCGCGCCAGACCGAAGCTCGTTTCTTAGAAGTGCAAGCTGATGTGCCCGTTTCGGCGCTTTACAAAGTATACCACATGCCTGGCCGCGGCGATGCCCGCTACTATGATGTAGACCTGCTCAGCGATGTGCTGGGCCGAGGCAAGTCGAGCCGCTTGTACCAGCAACTGGTGAAGGAGCAGCCGCTCTTTAATGCTATTTCAGCTTCCGTAATGGGCTCTCTAGAGCCGGGCCTTTTAGTAGTAAGTGGCAAACTGAATGCCGGCGTAACGCTGGAAGAAGCAGATGCCGCCGTGGAGCAAGTTGTAGCGCAACTACGCGAAGAACTGGTAGCGGAACAGGAGCTGGAAAAAGTGAAGAACCAGGCGGAGGCCAGCATCGTGTTCAGCGAAATCGAGTTGCTGCATCGGGCCATGAACCTTGCCTACAGCAAACTTTTGGGCGACGCAAACTTGGTAAATCAGGAAAGCGCCAAAGTGCAGGCAGTTACTCCTGAACGAGTGCAGGCCGCCGCCCAAGAAGTGCTACGGCCTGACAACTGCAGCACGCTCTACTATCGCGCTCAGCCGAAACCGGCTGCTGCACCCGAAGCGTCTCCGGTGCTAGCCGAAGTAGCCGAATAGCTAGACTCGCAACCAACTACTGGCCTAGGCCACTCCTAGAATCCAAAGAGCCCGACTGCCATGGCAATCGGGCTCTTTGTATTCTGTATGCTGTGATTAGCTACAAATACTGTGGCTTACCAGCCGCTTCCACCGCTGCCCCAGCCATCATCGGCTTTTTTCTTGGCAGGTGCAGCTTTCTTGGCCGGAGCCGCAGCTTTGGTGGTAGTAGAGCTACCCGCGTTTTTAGTAGCCGCCGATGCGGAGGCTGCCTTAGGCGCGGCCGCTGGCTGAGTAGCAACCGGAGCGGGCTCGGGCTCAGGAGCCGCTACTGGAATAGGAGCAGGTGCTGGTGGAACCGGATCTTCGGCCCGTACTGAGCGGCGCACATAAGGTGCCCGAGGGCGGCCCCGATAGTCGGTAGTCGGGCGACGCGAAGGCGCGGCCGTGAAGCCAGGCGCAATGCTAGCACCAATAGGCTGAGGAGCATCGGCACCAGACATGGCAGCGCCAGCGCTACCGCCAGCAGCAGCCCCTCCGCCACCCCAGCCACCGGCTGCTTCAGCACCCGCAGGGGCTGGCGCAGTTGTGGGAGCAGCAGTTGGCGCGGCCGCAGGAGCTGGTTGTGCAGCAGGAGCAGCAGCCTTCTTTGTGGTAGTTTTCTTAGCGGGAGCAGGAGCACCCCAGCCGTCAGAAGATCCCCAGCCATCGGAGGACTTCTTAGACTGAGCCTGGGCTGAAGAAGCCACCAGAACCCCGCCTGCTAATAGTATGGGAAAGAAGAAACGAGTCATCGAAATTGCCAGTTGAGGAATGAAGCTGCAAGTTACGGTAGCCCAGGCAGGTCAGAAAATTCTACCTCCCAGATTTTTCTCCTAAACGCGGAGAATTATTAGAAGTTCCTGAGCACCACCTTATGGTGAGAGGCCTGAGTCCTCAACGAGGAACCCTGCACTTCAGTATCCCGCTAGCAGGCTTTCTATCAGTATTTTTTCGCTCTGAAAAGTTAGCCCAACTTTTTGTACTTACGCAGACAAGCAACGCAGAATTGACACCCAGCAGGTTACTTACCCTGGATGGCAAAAGCTGTAGCTAGCGCCTGCTTAACTACCGGCGCTTTTTTGCGGGTGCAGCCGCTTTAGGAGGAGTAGCTCCTGCCGAGAATGTATTAGTGGTGGTACTAGGCCTAGCGGGTTTCTTTTTCAGAGGGCGGCCCATGTAGTCGGTGGTGGGGGGGCTAGGCATGTTCAGCCGCATACCCGGTGCCAGCTTGAGATTTTCCTCATCCCGGCGCGCCGAGCGGTCGTAGCGAGCATATGCTCCTGAACGAGCTCGATTATATGTGCTCTTCTTTTTGGTCTGCGCCTGAGCGGGGCTTCCTAGAAAAGCAAACAGCGCAAAGGCGCTTACTAAAGAGAGTAAGTGCGATTTCATAAGCGGCGGGATGAAGTGTGAGAGGCCAATTATTACATGAGCCTCTACATACGACAACGGCCCGATCATGGATGAATGACCGGGCCGCTCTAGGCCACATAAAATTCAGAAGGTTAGCCTTACCACTGCGAGGCCACCGCACCCTCCGAAGCAGCTTCAGCAGCCATGGTATTGCTAGTACTTGTTTTGCGCAAAGGCCGGCCGTTGTAGTCGGTACTCACGCCCCGGTAGGGCGCCGTGTTCATGCCAGGGGCAATCTGCACGCCCGAGGAATGCATCATCGGGTCATCAGATTCTACCACCACGGAGCGGGGTCGCATAGACTTGGCTTTGGCCACGGGCCGGCCATTGTAGTCGGTGCTGGTACCACGGTAGGGCGAGGAGCTCATGCCGGGCGCCACCAACACCCCTGAAGAGTGCATCATGGGGTCGGGGTCGGGAGCGGTAACGGCCGTTTCCCAGCCGCTGGAAGCGGCAGGTGTGTTCCAGGTTTCGAGTGTAGGCCACTCCTCCTCGGCAGCGGGGCGCGTGGCGGGTGCAACACTTGAGTTAGCGGGCTTGCTTACAGTGGCTTTGGTTTGAGCCTGTACAGTGGGCGCGCTGAAGAAGGCCGCCACAACGGCGGCGGAAAGCAAAAAGCGTTTCATGGGAAGAGAAGCTAGAAAGGAACACCTCACCCGGCACATCCGGGCCTAAAATTGGCCGGCCGACGGGTGGCGCCCCACGTTCAGCCTCACTTGCCGCTTGTACTCAGCATATAGGCAGCAACCGTACCAACTTTTTACTGGCCTAGGCCACTCCGCAAAAAGGGCCCGGCAATTCATCTTTCCAACGCCTACCTTTGCAGTATTATGCAGGACAACATCGCGCGGCTGCGGGCCGAAATCGAAGCGTACGACGTAACCACCCCAGAACAGCTAGATCAGTTCCGGATTGCCTTCACGGGCCGGAAGGGCCAGTTGGCCGATCTGTTTGACCAGCTGAAAACGGTACCTCAGGAGCAGCGCAAAGCTGTAGGCCAAGAGCTTAACCAACTCAAGCAACAAGCGCTGGCTCGTTTTGAGCAGCGCCAGCAGGAACTGGAAGCCGCCACGGCCAACGCCCCCGCCGACCCTACCTTCGACTACACGCTGCCCACGGTGCCCAACGCCCTGGGCACCCGCCACCCCTTGAGCTTGGTGCGCGAGGAGATTGTGCGCATTCTGGCTCGCATCGGCTTTAATGTGGCAGAGGGCCCCGAGATTGAGGACGACTGGCACAACTTCACTGCCCTCAACTTCCCCGAGAACCACCCGGCCCGCGATATGCAGGACACCTTCTTTGTGCGCCGCACACCCGGCGAGCAGGAGTGGGTACTGCGCACGCACACCAGCCCCGTGCAGGTGCGCGTGATGCAAACCCAAAAGCCGCCTATCCGCAGCATCATGCCTGGCCGCGTGTATCGTAACGAAGCCATTTCGGCCCGCGCCCACATGATGTTCCATCAGGTGGAGGCTTTGTTTGTTGATGAGAACGTGAGCTTCGCCGACCTGAAGCAGACCGTGTATCACTTCGTGCAGGAACTGTTCGGGGATGATATGCAGGTGCGCTTCCGCCCGTCCTTCTTCCCCTTCACCGAGCCAAGTGCGGAAATTGACATCACTTGCCTGATCTGCAAAGGCAAAGGCTGTAACATCTGCAAGCACACTGGTTGGGTTGAAATTGGTGGCTGCGGCATGGTAGACCCCGCCGTGCTGGAACAGTCCGGTATCGACCCCGAGCGCTACAGCGGCTACGCCTGGGGCATGGGCATTGAGCGCATTACTATGCTAAAGTACCAGATCAAGGACCTGCGCCTCTTCACGGAGAACGACCTGCGCTTCCTCCGTCAGTTTGAAGGCGTGCAGTAGGCCACATTGCCTGCTTCGCTTTGTCTAAAAAGCTCTCTTCGGCCCCCAGAAGAGAGCTTTTTTTTGGCCTTAGCAAACTATCGGGTGGCTCTTGGCCTTTCTTGCTACTGAATGCGCGGCTCATCATACTTGCCTAGTAGCCTAGCGGGCTATACCGTAGCGCAACTCTGCTTCGTTTAAGCTACCGCGCTTTACCCGTTTTGCTTATGCACTCTAGCCTCTTCCCTTCTTCCCGTACAGTTGCCCTCCTGGCTGTTTTAGCTGCCCCGGCGGTGCTGGCCGCCTGTAATAACTCCAACGACGCTCAGCCACAGATTCCGCTGGCGGCGGTTAACGAGCTGGTTGTGCTCACCGACCAGAAGAACAGCAACCTGCGCTTTGATAATGGAGCCATATACATCAATGGCGGCGTAAAGGGCATTATTGTCGTGCGGCAGAATGCCTCTAGCTACCTAGCCTTCGAGCGTAATTGCCCCTACCAGCCGCTTGATACCTGTGCCCGGGTGAAAATTGACCCGTTCGTCCGGCTCTATGACCCGTGCTGCAAGTCGCAGTTTAGCTTCCAGGGGCAGGTGCAGGGAGGCCCGGCCACCAGAAATTTGCGGCAATACAACACGGCCCTCTCCGGCAACCTTCTGACAATCACTAATTAAAAAAAACAGGTAAAAATTTTCGAAACGCATGTTTGGAGCTTCAAAAACTTTGCTCTAATATTGCACCAGCAACGGCAAAATACGCCGCCATAACCGCTTCCTTAGCTCAGCCGGTTAGAGCATCTGACTGTTAATCAGAGGGTCCCTGGTTCGAGCCCAGGAGGGAGCGCACAAGCAGAAGAAGCCCGCCGATAATCGGTGGGCTTCTTCGTTTTTAAGCCATTCTGAGCCGTTTTTCTTCTTTGCCTTTCTTGCCTTTCCTCCGCGTTCCGGTTATCTTTCGATATAAACCGGGACACAAAACGGGACCTATACCGGGACACAGGCAGGATGGCAAAGCAGATTACTTACCGGAAGCAGATCAGCGTGCGGATGAGCCTACGGCTGGCTAAGCGCAATAAGCGGGGCTTCTGCCCGGTGCGGATGACGGCCCGCTGGCACGGAGAGGAACTGCAGATGGATACCGGGGAACTGGTAATGCCGGCGGGTAAGAACCGGCGGGGTAAGGAAGAATCCTTTTGGGACGCAGAGACGGGGCAGGTGGTCGGTGACCACCCCGACAAGGCATATCTGAACTCCCGCTTGGCCGAGTGGGTAAGGGACGTTACCCAGGCCTTCGAGTCTGTGTTTGACCGGGCCCCGTTTGCGAAAGTGAGCAAGGAGCAGCTGCGGGCCGAGCTGTTTCCGCCCGAGGTGGAAGAGACACCGGAGCCGGCAGTAACGGTCAAGCCAATCAGTCGCACGTTCCGGCAGGTGCTGGAAGAATGGAAGGAGGAAAACCGCAACCTGGGCAAAGACTCCCTGCGCAAGTACGACCAGCTGGCTACCATGATGGAAACTTGGCGGCCTGACCTGCGGCCGGAGCAGGTGACGCAGAAGATTGCCAAGGAATATCAGCAGCATCTGCTGGACCTGCAGAAGTCGGACGCTACCATCAAGGTACATTTCACCGGGCTACGCAAATGCCTTGAGCAACTGGGGCTGCCGGCCGACATGGCGTGGCTGCAGTATTCGGCCAAGAACGCGCCGCAGCTGGACCTGGAAATCGAGGAAGTACAACGGCTGATTAAGTGGCGGCCGACTTCTGACGTGCTGGCCGAGGAACGGGACCGGTGGCTGTTTCAACTGTTCAGCGGACGGCGCTACGAAGACTTGGAGAAGTTCGACCCGCGGGAGCGGATTACGCTAACGCTGGAAGACGGCCGCAAAGTGCCGGCGCTGCTACACGCCCAGGGCAAAACTGGTAATGACGCAGCCGTGCCCCTCCCCCCTATTGCGGTGAACATCGGGGAGCGGTGGGGCTGGCAGTTTCCGGCCCGTACCTGGCAGCAGCGCGGCGACTACATCAAGGACATTGCCCAGCAGGCCGGACTGAACCGGGAATGGGACGACCGGCTGATTACGGGCGGGAAGGTGGTGCACAACTGGCGGCCCATCTGGCAGGTCATCAGCACCCATACGGCCCGGCACACGGCGGCTACGCTGCTCAAGCAAGTCAGCAACGGTAACAAAGCCCTAGCCCGGCTGGTGCTTGGCCACGCCGAGGAAGATGTAACGGACCGCTACGCCAAAGACAAGGCCCGGCTGCTGGCGCCGGCCGTGCTGGATGCTTGGCAGAAGATTCTGGGCGACTGGTACGACGGGGTGCCAGCCTAGCAGTTACCTGGCAACATAAGGACGCGGCCCCCTGCTCCGGATAAACCGGCGGCAGGGGGCCGCGTCGCGCTATAGGGTGCCTGAAGGGTGGCTTTTGCCTGGCTTAAGCTACGGGCGAAGGGCGGCACATACCTCGGCCTCGGGCAGGCCGGTGTAGCGGCAGAACTCGGCGATGGAAACGTAGGAGCGGGCCGGCTTGGCCAAGTGGCGGCGGATGCGCTGGAGGAGGCGCTTGCCGGCGTCGTAGCTGGTACCCGTGAGCTGGGCTGCCTCCTTGGGGTAGATGCAAACCTGGGGCATAGTGGGGAGAGTGGGGGCGTTCGGGACAAGCAAAGATACAACCAGGCGGGTGCAGGCCATAGGTTTAGCACCATGACAAACAATACGTTACGATTGGTTGCGGTTGGTTTCCTGGCGCTGAGCGTCATGCTTACGGGCAGTTCGGCAGCGGCTGGCAGCCCCGGTTCCGGCACGGACGAGCCCCGTACTGAAACCGGCCGCGTGGTGCGCGTCATCGACGGCGACACCTACGACGTGCTGAGCGGCGGCCGGCTACTGCGGGTGCGCCTGACCGGGGCAGATGCGCCGGAGCTGGGCCAGCCCTACGGCCGGCAGGTGGCCGATTCGGTGCGCCGGCTGCTGACGCCCCGGCAGCTGGTGGCCCTGACCCTGCAAGGTCAGGACCTGTATGGCCGGGCCCTGGCCACAATAGCGCTACTGCCGGGAACGGGTAAGCTGCCGGCGGTAGCTCTGGACTCGCTGCTGGTGGCGCGGGGCTGGGCGTGGGCCTGGGCACCCCGGCACAAGGTGCCGCGACTGGCGGCCGTGCAACAGCAGGCCCAGCGCCAAGGTCGCGGGTTGTGGCACTGCTCGCCGGCGGTGCCGCCTTCCATCTGGCGCAATCTGAGTGCGGCCGGGAAGCGGCGCTACGCTTCAGGCTGTCCCCGCTGAGCCATCCGCTTCTCCCCTGATTCTTCTCATTTCTTCACTCCTTTTCCCTTTTCACCCATGGCACAACAAACCGGTATTATCGGCATTCAGGGCACCGTCGGCGGGCTCGTGTTTGCCAAGGACGGCAGCATCCGGCAGAAGCCGGCTTCCAACAAGGCGGCATTTGCCGGCTCGGCCAGCATGGCCCGCACGCGTGAAAACGCCTCGGAGTTCGGCGAAGCGGCTTCGGCCGGCAAGCTGGTACGCGACGCGCTGCGCCAAGCTATCCAGTCGGCCAGCGACAAGAAGCTGGTGGCCCGGCTGACGCAGAAGATGCGCGAAATCATCAGCCTCGACGAGGACAATGACCGGGGCGGCCGGCAGGTACTCAAAGAAAACACGGCCGGCCTGCTGGGCTTCAACTTCAACGCCGGGGCCGGCCTGAGCCAGACGCTGTTTTTCGGCTACGGCGTGGAGCTGGCCGGCCGGGACGTAACGCTGAGCGTGGCGGGCATCAACCCGCAAACCGATGTGGCCGCCCCGCAGGGCGCCACCCACTATGAGGTTGTGTACGCCGCAGCCTCGCTCAGCTTCGACACCAAAACCTTTGCCGTGGCCACGGTGGCCGCGCCGCTGGGTCCGCAGCCGCTGAGCGGCGCCCTGGGCGCGCAGAACGTCGTGGCCACGCTGCCCGCCGACCCGGCCGCAACGGACGTGGTGCTGGGCGTGCTTGGCATCAACTTCTACCAGGAGCTGAACGGCAAGATGTACCCGCTGAACAACAACGGCAGCAACCCGCTGGCGGTGGTGTACGTGGGCTAGCCGCCTAGCATCAACGGTCACGCGGCCGGCTTCCCGGAGCCGGCCGCTTTCTTTTTCACTTCAACGCCGCAAGGCACCTTTCTATATGGCCACCCTAACTGCCTACCAGAAACAATTTCGCCAGCGCATGAAGCGCGCCATCAGCCTGCGGGCCAAAGCTGACCGCAAAGCCCGCTCCTACGCTACCCGCTTGGCCACGGCCCTACTCGACGCCCAGATGGCCGCAGCTATGATGAACGCGCTGAACCAGACTTACAACGTGGACGTGAGCACGCAGACCCTGCTCGTGCATGACCTCCTAGACGTAGTTACACCCCAGCGCCTGACCGACACGCTGACCGCCAGCACGCCGGGCGAGGAGCTGGTCCTGTTCAACCAGATTCCGGATGGCAACGGCGGCCAGCCGCTGCCGGCAAACCCGCTGTTCGGGGAGACGGCTACTACGCCGCCTATTATCAACCAGCCGCCTGCCGTGCAGATTGATACGGCCTCCGCACCTCAGGCTATCGAGCGTGAGCAGGTGGACGGGTAATCCATCAATCAATCTAAATACAAAAGGCCAGCCTTCTACAGAGGCTGGCCTTTTGCTTGGAATAAGCTCCCGGGCTGGTTTTATCAGGCGGAAACGGTGAAGCCGTAACGGGCCGCTTTTTCAACAATCTGATGCAGGCGGACGGCTTTGAACTTCCCAACCGGGAACTTCTCCCGCATGGTTGTTTTCAGAAACTCGACGTCCCGCAGTGCCAGGGCTTTGTTTTTCTTTTCCCAGTCAAACAATTTGGCAACCAGCTCCTGTGTGAGATTAACCTGTACCTCTTTTCCAGCAGGTGCAGCAGCTGGCTGTTCCTGTTCCTGTAACTGGTCGAGCAACCCGGGGTTGTGCTCCAGCAGCAAATCGATGATAAACTGCCCCGTTTCAACCTCGCTGTCGGTGAGATGTCGGTTACGGGTGATATTGCGTCCGATGCTGTTGCACCGGTCCCGTTTGTGCTGGGAAAGCAGATTGGACTGGCGGCCCCATTGCTCAATGATTTCCCACGCCTCCGCTCCCAGGGCCCGGAGCATTTCCTCCTGTTGCCGGCGTTCCTCTGCCGCCAAGTCATCGTTCGTCTGGCGGTAGCGTTTCTGCTGTTGCTGCGGGTCGGAAAAGTCACCCTGCAGCTTTGTCAGCAGTTGCTGCAGCTTGTCCTTGGGAACAGAGGCATCACGCAGCAGCAGCCAGCAGTCTTCCTGCTTGGCCCGTTCACTCACCAGCTTGGTGCCCGCGCTTTGCTGCAGATAGTTATCCACGAAGCGCAGGGTACTGTTAATAACCGACCGTAAGGCTTCGGATACATCCTGCTCCTTCCAGATTTTGTACAGGTCGATCCGGCCGGCAGTCACATGATTGAGCCAGGCCAAGGTGTAGGGCACGGTCAGGAATTTGTAGTCACCCAGTTTGGTAGCACCCCGGCCATATTCCTGATCAGCAGCCCGGAACAGAATAGCCTTGGCTATTAAATCCTCGAAGAAAATGCTGTTAGGCTGATAGTCCTTGCCCAGCTTCTTCAGGTACTCGGCATAGTTTTTCTGAGCACCACGCGCCACCAGCCAGGGCAGGCCGCCCCAGGTATGCTCAAATTTTGCTACCATCTCCTTCGTGAAGAGCTGTTTGCGCGGGTTCTGGTGCTCGAAAGCTTTACGCCGCTTGGGAGTCAGCTCGCGGTTAAGCGCCACCTTGTACTGGCCGCGGGCCCGCTCGAAAAACCAACGGGTCTGCACGGTGGTATTGGGTGCCGGCGGCGCCCAGCAGGCACGGGAAATCTTTTCGAGCTGCCGGTTGAATTTGTTGTTGGCCGACAGGTCGGCAGCTTGGATTCCGTTCTGGCTGTTGGCGTACTGCGAGATGAGCGGAATGATTTCGTCCATGTCCTCGGGCCGGCGCAACACCGTCAGCTTCATCTGCACGAAGACACTGCTGATGTCGGCCCGGTCCTGGCGCTGGGTGCGAAAGATGGCAGCGGTAGTCTGGCCGCCATTCACAATCTGCAGGTCACGAACACTATGGATACCCCAGCCGCCGCCCGGCAGCTG
The DNA here is from genome assembly GCF_004745865.1 of Hymenobacter wooponensis. Taxonomy (GTDB): domain Bacteria; phylum Bacteroidota; class Bacteroidia; order Cytophagales; family Hymenobacteraceae; genus Hymenobacter; species Hymenobacter wooponensis. Next base: position 697,106 of record NZ_SRKZ01000002.1, read on the forward strand.
ACGTACATCTACCTGCTCGGCCGTGGCGGCAATACCGTTGTTATAGGCCAGAAAACGGTGTGGGGCGGTCTTAATAGTATTGCGGATACCCTTGTTGACCGCACCCGTGAAGTCGAGGAAGGAACGGACATTCTGCTCCAGCAGGCGGGCCCCGTACCGCTCATACATTTCTGCCAGCAGCGTACCAGGCACGATGGCTAGGTAGGACTGATAGTCATTGTTGCTGACTGGCATCGGCAGGCAATTAAGCGGCTGACCATGGCTCCGCTCAAATTCTATTTCAATGGGTTCACGCCGGTTGCGGCTCGTCCAGAGCCGGTGAAACCGGTCCAGATCCCAGATATGGTACTGCACCTGAACTGTCTGGTTCAGGCGGCGGTCTGGCAATGCCGCATCAGATGTCAGCCGGGCGTTGGTCAGAATAAAGATGCGGGCCCGGACTACTTTACCGGCATTGTCGAACAGCACCTGTGCCAGCTCATAGGCGGGCGCCGATTCGTCAATCTCGTCGCGGTAGCCATTGAATACGTTCTTCAGAAAACGCTCCGACTGATTGGCGGCCGTGGTCACGTCCGTTTTCACGAACGAACGGGCTTCGGTGGTCTCCTGAAAAAACGTGATAAACAGGTCTACCGTCTCGAAATCCTCGCTGAGCGCGTAGCCGTTGATTTTATGCTGAATCTGGTGGGCCTTATTGGCCTTGATGCTGGTACAGACGCGGGCATTCTCCGTCTCGCCGGCATCAGCCAGCAGGCCTATCAGGTATTCAGTAGCTTTTTCTTCCAGCAGCGCCCCCTCCTCCTTCTCTATCTCCACCAGCGCCCGGACTTCCTGATTCAGGTCGGTCAGGAATCCGTTGAGTTCTTCTGTATCAGACATGGGACTGAACTATGCTTAGCAGGTCGGCAAACGTAATCTGAAAAGGTAAAATGTGGTCGGTGGATACCGTGTAAGTCACGTTACCCACGCCGGGCGTGAGCCCGGTAGCCCGGATACAGGGAAAGTCGTCGCGGACTACCGCCGGGGTTGTCTGCCGGATGCGGTAGCCTTCACCTTCGTAGCGGGTGGCCTGCGCCTCGAAATAGCCGGCCTGCTGCAGCCGGGTTTCAAACAGCCGGGCCGCTTCGGGCACTTCGCTGACCACAGACCGCAGGTGTGCCACCAGCAGCGGCAATGATTCGCCGCTTCTCTCCGTGACTTCGAGGGCCAGATGAAACAGTAACAGTTGCTCAAACGGGGTTTCATCCAGCTGCGCAGCGCCACTTACTTGGAAGGCGGTGCTGTTGCCGCTGGTTGTTTTCACCTCCAGCGCCACCGGGCCAAAATGAAAATCCTGCGGATCACGGAGCGGACCGGTCCACGCTGTAACTACTGACTGTGGTGGCACGCCGGCGGCCAGCAGCTCACGCATCAGGTGTAATTCGCCGAATAGGCCCTGCCGGGCCGGGCCGCTCAGGCCGACCGGGTTAAATGCGCTGAACAGGTCGCGCCAGCGAGCCAGCTGCGCAGTGAAAGCCCGCAACCGGGCCACGCTGTCAGTGGTGGCGCTGACGGCGGCCACGATATCTGCGGCTAGGATGGCGAAGATGTCCGCGAAACGGTCGTCGGTCAGGATGAGAGCCAGCTGAAAAGTCGTGCCCGGGTCGTCCGGGTCGGGCAGCGGCTCCAGGCTCAGGCCGGCGTGCTGCCGGTCAGCGGCAACGCGGGTGCGCAGCCGCACGGGCAACGCCAGCATGAGCACCCGGCACAACGCCCCGGACGGCATGTGCAGCAGCCCTGCAGAAAGCGGGCTGGCAGGGTCAGCGGGCAGACAGGGCATGGCCAGCAGCTCACCCTCAGGGGGCAGACTTGCCAGCAGGCCCTGCCAGATGGCTGACAGGTCGGCAGCGGATCCTGGGTTACTCATCATCCCGGCTTACCTGGTCTTCGGCTTCGGCGTCGATGGTGTCTTCATCCTCATTCAGGAATTCATCCAGCAGCTGCGCGTTGCCCATGTATGTTACTTTCTTATCCTTTTTCAGGCGAGGGAAGCTAATGGCATAACCCATCACCGGCACACCTTCGGCTCGGTCGTACCCTGCCGGTTCCGGGTCGAGCGGATACAGCAGCAGTAAGGCTTCGGAGGCAGGCCGTTTGCCACGCACGAACTCCCCAGAGGGAATGGTGGCCGCGGGCCGGTCTGCCTGCGTTTCCTCTAATGCTTCCTCGACGGCCTTTTTGTCGAGGTCCAGGTACTCGTGCCGGGGGCTGATAATGTGGGCTTTGGGAATGACGTATTCCGTGGTGCTGACCTTGGCCACTTCTCCCGGCTTAGGATTGGAGCCCGCCGCGTTACGCAATGTGGTGCGCACCGGCGTGATGGTGCCGTCAATCTCAAAATCAACGTCGATGGTCTTCTTGTTATCGGCTTCCATCAGAATGACAGTCCAGTTGGTCAGACGACCATCCGGTTGCTGTTTGCTGATGTAGTCGGTAAGCTTTACCGGCTCGATGTTGCGCTGCAGCGTGCGGTACGCCAGCAGGAAATTTATTACCACTTCAGCGGGCACATCGCGCCAGGCGTGACGTTGGTTGCCTATCGGCTTCGGGGTGCCCAAGCCGGCCACCATGTTGTAGGCAGCGGTGTAGTTGGCGCGGATGAAATCGGGGTTGTGCCGCGGGAAGGCATAGGTTTCCATCAGCTCACCGGCAAAGCTGAGCTGTAACGGCCACGCACCACGCATCCGGTTGGCCGCTGTGACCTGCAGCACACCAGGCTTGGAACGGATTTTCAGGCCGTACTTCTCGGGCGTGCTGCCGATGCGCACCATGCGGTCAAACTCCTGCCGCAGCTCTTCGGTGGCCAGCGTAATATGCCGGTACCAGCTGATGATTTCGGGGCTGGTGAACAGGCGGCACAGGTCCACGTAGCCGGGACGGTAGCCAAACCAGCGGCCCATCTGCATCAGGGTGTCGTACATCTTCGACGCCCGCAGGTAGTAACTGACGCAGAGCCCTTCCAGCGTGAGGCCGCGGGAAAGTTTATTTCCGCCGACCGCAATGACGAACAGCCCCGTGCCATCAAAATCATTGTAGTCGAGCGGCAGGTGCAGGGGGTCGCCGGTGCGGCTGGGCGTGCCGTGCACCACGCGTACCTTAATCCGGTCGAGCGTGGGGCGTAGCTGCTTGCGCACGGCCTCCCAGCTTACCCGCTTGATGTTGGGGTCGTCTACTAGTTTTTCATCGATGAAACGGGCTGTAACGGGCTCGTACTCCTCCTCCCATATTTTCTTCAGCTGAGGCTCCAGGGAGTTTTTGCGCAAGGCCAGCTTGGACCGGCAGTCGCTCAGAAAATCACTGACCAGCTCTCCGGTTTTGTTCTGCCACCGGACGAAATGAGAAATATGAATCAGCATGGAGCTGTGCTGCCGGCCCTGGCCACGGACCACGCGGGCGGCGCAGGTCAGAAAGAAATGCAATACAGCTTCCTGCAGCGAATCGGGTAGTTCTTCCGGTAACGGATCATCTTTCCGGTGCTTGTTGGGAAAAATCACCGGATAGTTGTCACCATCCGGGTTTTCGTCCGACTGCGGAATGATTTCGCGCACCACCGGCAACACATTTTCGTGCGACCCTTCTTCGTCATCATCAGGCTCCCCGATACCGAAAATCTTATCAGGCCCGATGTAGTTGCTGGGCGGCGGAATGTTAGCAATGAAGTCGCGGGGGAACAGCTCCTGGCCTATGGCCGTTTCGAGCGTCTGCTTGCCGACGCGCAGGGTTTTGTTCAGGTTTTCAAAATCAGCCTGGGACAGCAGAGGGATGAAAATGTTGGCAAACGGCGTAGCTGTGTACCCTACGTAGGAACGTTGCTCAAATAAGGACAGCAGTACGCGGATCAGTCCGTTGATTTCTGAAATGCTCTCCTTGCTAACGTTGATGGAAGCGTTGTCGGCCTCGTCATCAATAAGCAGCAGCGGCAGGTCACTGATTGTCCGGTACCCCTTTTCGTTCAGCTCACCTTTGTTGGCCAGCCACATGATAAGGTTGCGCAGAATGCTAAGGTTCTTCTTAACGACTATCACAACCGGGTCTGAGCCAAAAATATTGGTCGGTACCCGGTCTGCCACGTTGGTTTTGAAGTCCCCGTTAAGCGCGCTGGTAGTCAGGGAGTGCGCGGGCACGTCGCGCTTACGCTTACCTACACCTATCCAGTGGTTGCCGGTCTTGTGGGTACGCGCGTCCTCGGTGTTGTAGCCTACAAAACCTTCATCGATGCGCTCCTGCGTCTGACTGCGCAGGCTGCTGTGAATACCAGCCAGCACAATGATGAGCTTGTAGCCGGCATCGGCAGCTTTGGCTGTCAGTCCGGTGTAATTGGCCGTCTTACCGGACTGCACCTGCCCGACTACCATTCCACGGCGGTCAAAAGGCTCCCGGTCACGCGGGTTTCCCAGGCGGTCAAGTACGTCGTCGGTTAGGTCGCCCAGCTTGTCTACAGTGTTAGCAGCCATCCGCCGGTCAAACTGCAGGTAGTCACGGTAGCGGCCCCAGAAGCGCCATTTGATGTTCTCCCGCTCCCGGTCAAGCCAAGGCTGCCGGCGGGTGCGGTCTTCCAGAAACGAGTATGGCAACGAGCGGACGCGGAAATGCAGCAGCAGGTCAGCTTTCAGCCGCTCGGTGTCTACTTCCGGGTACAGTATGGTCAACCGGGTCACCGTCTCATCGATAACTGCCGGGGTTTTGTGCGGTTTGGGGGTGAGCATGGTTATAGCCACGCTCAGGATATCTTCGTAATTCTCAGACATCAGGCAGTTGGTCGAGGAGGTGGGGGAAGTAGTTGAAGGGTTCGGTGCTGAGCAGCAGCTGGCGCACTTCCGCCGGGCTCCGACCGGCCGCGCGGAAGTCTTTGTACAGGTCCAGCATCAGCGGCAGAATCTCTTGGTCGCTGACACCCTCGTAGGGCAGAGCCTGTTCGCGCGGTTTTTCGGCCTCGCTGAGCACAATCAGCGGCACCGGTACCGTTTCCTCAATCATGCGGAATACCGCGTGCAGCAGGCCGGACGCTTCGGCCCCTTTATAGCGGTTGAGCAGATCCAGAACCAGCGGGTGCTGCCGGTTGATAGTATAGTGACGCTGACCGAGGCGCACGTTCTCGTGCCACACAGGGGTAAAGCCTACGCTGTGCGTATGCTTCAGGCGTTTTCCCCGCGCCCGGTAGACTTCGACGGCCTGGGTGCGGGCACGGGTACCAATGCGGCGCAGGTCGTTCCGTAGTATCGCCGGGGGATGGGACTGGGCTTTGCGGATGTCAATCTGCCACTCGCTGTCGAGCGTGTTGGGTAGGTCGACCATAATACGGGCCAGTTTGCAGTGCTCCTCGCGCCGGAACAGATTCAGCCAGTCGCCAGCGACCAGCAGACGGCGGTTGCGGTAGATGTAGAATCCCTGGTGGGCATTCCAGCCGCGCAGGCCGCCAGCTTGGTCAAACAAGTCCGGGTGGCTCAAGCGCCGGTGGTGCGGCAGGATATAGGGGCGCACCGTCACCTTACCGTTAAACAGGGTTTCCTCGGGCAGCCGTTGCGTGGAAGGTTCGGCCGAAAGGAACGGATCCCAGGGCGTCAGCTTCTGCCCGTTTACCTCAATGCTCAGGCTGCCGTCTTCCATGTACCGGTGGAAGACCATTGACAGGTGGTGTTCTACCAGTTTGACGTAGTTGCCGAATATTGCCTCGTGTTGCGGGTTGCCATACTGCAGCTCATTTACCAGCCGGTCCAGCTTTTCCCAGAAAACGATGGTGCCCTGCTCCTGTGCGTCCAGCTGCTCTATCAGGGTTTCGTCGGAGACATGACACAGCAGGTTCCACGCTTTTGCTTGGTTCACATAGTCCAGATCCCAGCACCGGTAGCTTACCTCACCCCCAGCCGGTTTAGACAGCACCGTGAAGCGTCGGCACTGCGAGAAAGATGCCGTTTTCAGGCCCAGACCAAAACGGCCCAGGTCGTCTTTGTGGCGTGCCTGGCCGGGGTGACGGCTGCCCGGACGCATAGCCTCGCGTAGCGCCTCAGCATCCATTCCACGGCCATTGTCCGCTATCGACAAGGTGGATTCCTGCCCCTGCCAGATCATCTCCAGCTGAACCAGAGTGGCACCGGCGGCTATGCTGTTGTCTATAATATCAGCTACAGCAGTATCTAGCGTGTAGCCGATAGAGCGCAGCGTTTCGAGCATAGCGTCTGCGCGCGGGCCGGCCTCCTCAAAGGGAAGATGAGTAGAGTTCATAGTATGGGGTCACTATTACTATTCAAATCTGCGGCTGTGACCCGCCAGCTGGTCTGTATGACAGTGTGAAAACTCTGTTGAGCCCGTAAACACGCAGCAGGATTGTTGATGATTTGCAGAGTGGGTTTATCGTGCACGCTGCTCATCACCACAAGCCAGAACCGATCTCCTTTAGCTTGCGCTACATCCCATTCTTTGGAAGTAAAGGAGATTCCTCCATTCTGACCGGCAGTACCCTTCAGCTCAATGTACTGGTCAGGTTCGTCCGGATTTTTCAATAAGAAGTCGTATCCTTCTCCGGCAAGCCGTTTGTCTAATAACTCACCTACAAACCCGCTCTTGCCTTTGATATGCAGTTCAATAAACAATTCTTCTGCGGCAGCACCGGTTATAGCGCGCTGGTTTCCCGAACTCTGCTGCTGAACGGGCCCAGGGCTTGCTATAGAAAGTACTCCGGTCAGTAGACGACCTTCTGCCGATTCTGCATCAGCTAACAGACGCGAAACAAGAACGTATAATGCTGCCTCATCAACATCGGCGAGCAGGCTGTGAATATGAGCTTCGGATGCGGACAGGGGACGCTGCCACCAACCGCGGCGCCAGGTAAATAGCGGGTCAAAGCCATCACGCCGGTTCTTGACATACGAGCCCTTTACACCGAGTTTGGCACCTACGTCAGCATAGGCCTCGCGCCAAGTCAGATACCCTAATCTCTGGTATGCTGAATTATCAAAACGGGCAAAATAATAGGCGACGACAGCTACTGCTGAACGGTCTGGCGCGGCAGGCATGATTAGAGAATAATTCAGTCAGAACTCAACGTGCTATAAAGGCACATAATATACAAGCTGGCTTTAGCTGGCAGTCAGGAAGCGGATTTATATCCAATCCACCATAGTCCCGCTCAGTGAGGGAGCACCCTGCCGCGAGTAGTAATAAGAGAACCGGGCGATGATATCCTTAATAAATGGTCCTGAAACGGCTGCGACCCTTTCAAACTTTGCTGTGTCGATGTCTGGCTCAGGCACTGAAAGCAGCTTCTGAAAATCAATGAATGAGGCCTCAAGCCTTTTGTGCTTGGGCAGGAAAGCGTAACGTTGATTACTCGTATGCTCCTTTAGCTTTTTGACGTGATTAGCAACAATATCTCCGTTATAATCTTTGATATCAGGCATTTCTCTCCAAGGCGTAAGATGTGCCAGTGTTATAAAATCAGCTTTCCTCACGTAGCGGATGCCACCAGCAACTGAGGCGTCAGCAACTTTTTTCTGGAAGACAATATCACAGGCAGGAGTAAGAACCAGCCACAATCTTCCGGTGCTGGCTTCGCGTAGGATATCACCAGTAAAAACTTTCTCCTTGATAGAAGGCGCTATATATGTTTCTGCTGGATGCATTGGAATGAACCCGGCATGAGCAGGGTCCGGGCTGCGCTCCAGGTACTCCATCATGTGTTGAGCCACATAACGCTTCAGCGCTTCCCTGTTTTCTTCGATCAGCCAGTATTCACCCGCAGGGGCGAGGTGCGTCCAGAAAATCTCGTGAAAGTGTTTCCCAAAGGTCTGTATTACGCCATCATCGCCAAGCAGATTCAGCAAACCGCCCTTGTGGATAGTCAAGATGTCAGATATGATATCTGCTACCAAGACATCCCCTCCCCGTTTGTGTATCTTGAAAAACGGGCTTTCTCTGTCGCGCAACGACTCTATGTGACCGGGAGTACCGGTGTACACGAACATCGGCAACTGAAATAACTTGAAAATCAGATCGACTACGAGACGCCCCCCCATCTTGTCAGCATCCTCTAAGTCGCTTGGCCCTGTATCGTTAGCAAGTTTCAGGTCTATGATTGCCGCGTCAAAGGACTGCCCGGGCGTAGCCAACTCCCTCTCAGCCTCTTCAAACGTTCTAGCTTGACGAAGTTCGATTTGAACACCATCCTCGCCATTGTCAATTTTCTCCTGCCGGTTAGAGTTTTTTACGGCGTCGACAACTGCTTGGTATTCGTTAGCATCGTCTTCGACAACCAAGACTGTTAGTACTTTTTTCATTATTCTATTTGAGAACGAACTGCATAACGAAGAAGACACCTCTATCTTGGTCTGGGTATTCAGCAATCAGCTTACCTCCATTACGGGCAACGGCTTCACCCGCTATAGCCAGACCAAGCCCACTACCTGATTCGGTTTTAGTAGTAAACTCGGGTTCAAAGATGACTTGGCTTTTTATGTATTCCTCCGGAATACCGGGGCCATTATCACGATACTCAAGACGCAGCAAATCGTCAGTCTTGGCGACTTTAATAGAAATCGTGCGTGGCTCATCAACAGTATTAAGCCAATAGATACTATTATCGACCAAGTTGGTTAACGCAGCCTGAAAATCAACAGCCCACCCATAGAAATTCAAAGTGTCGTCACACTCTACTGTATAGGTTATACTGCTATTTGCTAGTTCTGACTCAAAGACAGCCAACGCATTGGAAACAGCTTTTGCAAGCTTAAACTCAACCTTCTTATCCCCTCTGCGCGCAGCCAGTGGATCAAGTCTGCTAAACAGTCCGGATATGATGTTTGACTGCAATTCAAAGCCTTTGGCGCGTTCTACAACTTCCTCCAGTTGCTCCTGATCAAATCTTTGAGCGAGCTGTGTGGCAGATGTGGAAATAAACTTTGCCGCGTTCTTGAAGTAACTGATTGGCTTGCGCCCCTCGTGCAATACAATGTGGACAATCTTACCAATAGTTGCCTGACCCTGATAAGTAGCTACGATGCGTTTGATAGCATCAGCTGTTTTAGCATTGCTTTCCTGCTGAGTGTCAATGAGGGCAATAATCTTTTGCTGGGTTTTGCTATCAACGCCGCCGGCTAACAAGGTTTTTTCTACTTTCCTTTTCAGGTCCTCGAGGCGAAATAATGAGTCTACTTTACCGTCTATGTCCCGTTGGGTCCTTCCCAGACCTGACTTAAGACGGTAATCAAACCTCTTGTTTTCCAATACGTTCAGTACCTGACGACTGATTTCAATCAGACCGAAATAGGCTGCATCCTCTTTGATTCCATCCCGGGCACTCTTCTCCTGCAGACCGGACTCTGCTTCGGATGCAATGCGGGTGAAGCCGATGACTTGGTTACTGCCGATGCGCAGGGAAGGATTCTGAACACGGCGTTTATCGAGCGAAAGCCAGTCAAAGCCGGGGTCACCTAATGGGCGAATCCGGAACCCATTACGGTATACCCCAATGCCGTGGTACTCGTTCAGGAGGTTTGTTGCCATCCGTTTACCGATTGGCTCCCCCGATTCAGGATCCGATAAACCCCGTTCAATCAGGTTCTGAATGGCTTGTGGTTCACGGTCATACACCCGGAAATCCACATCAATCGGACCGCAGTAACTAAGGTCGTACCTGGGGTCTTCGGGCAACCGGATTTCGAAGTTCAGGTCCGTGACTGTAGTATCACCAACCCGGTTGTTATGGTAATGCAGTGTCGCTCGTCCAGCTGAGTCCACATGCCCCCAAATACGGTAATCGTAAAACTTGATGATCGGGAAAGGCTCTATGTCCTTTTTCAGACCAGAGTATACACCTGGCCACGACTCATCAAATTCAAGCTTTATTGTGAATTCCCGCTCTATCTCCGACTCCTGCTCATCATCGTCGATTGAAGGGGCCACCAGTTTGCGAAGCTCAAACTGCAGACTGGCTATTTCCTTATCAGTCCACAATGCATCCCCTGTCAAGCGAAGGGAAGTGCCTTTGGGTCGGTCAGTGGTTGTCGATTCAATCAGAATTCCAACGTCCTGCAGGTATTGTGCACGGACGAAATCTTCCCATATCAGGTATAGAGTTGTAAGCTCCCCTTCTGGTGTGATTGTCTCGAGGATAAGCTCTTTACCCAGTATTGAGGCTGCATAGCGCCCAACGCCCTTGCTGCCCTGCCGCGTGCGCCCCATAGGGCTCACCGGATGGCGTACCTTATCGTCAGTGGACGGCACCATCCATTGGTTTACCACTTTGTCAAAAGACATGCCGTCGCCGGTATCCCGTACCTCAACAGTAATACCTTTCCCTTCGGACTCTTCCCCGAAAAAGGCTACAGTTACCTCTTTAGCGTCAGCATCATAGGCATTCTTCACCAATTCAACAACCGCAGCATACTTGTCCTTAATCAGGTTAGCCCCGATTGTGATAATGTGGCGACCTGCCGGCCGTATGGCAAATATACCGTTCTGAATAAGCTCACTCATACTTGTACAAACAAGGCTGAAAATAATTGACTTTTATAGTTGCGCCACCCTATACTTCAGGCGCAGGTATTCCCTGCCCTGTAGTTCGGGCAGAGAATACCTACGCCTTATACTGAAGCTGCGAGAACCTGCGGCTGGATAGTGGTCTGACGCTTCGAAGCCCTCTCCGGCTTGAACAACTCAGTCTGTTTCCCGGGCTTGTTGACTTTCTTAGCCGGTGTCTTCCTGACAGCCGCTGACTTCTCCTTTGGTGGTTGAAGCTTACAAAAAACGCCGTTGCCTTCGAGCATGTTCTTAACACGACGAGCTATTTCCTCAGCCAGAAGCGGAGGCACAGCATTACCTATCTGTTTGAAGGCCGCCGTGCGGGAACCCTCAAAGTAGTAGTCGTCAGGAAAGGATTGCAGTCTTGCAGCCTCCCTTACTGATAAGGAACGCCCCTGTTCTGCATACGGGTGAATATAGTAGTGTCCGTCCTTGTGAATGTGGGCCACTACCGTCTGAGACAAGGACAGGTCCTTGGCCACTACCTTGAAACGATCTTTAAATCCTTTCTTGTTCTTGTGGGTCTGCAGCTCCGGCGGTAGGTCTTCATACCGGAGGCGCTTTTGCTCTTTTTCCCAAAGGTCTATAACCAGCCGATAGATTCTGATATCGGACTCAAGATGAGGGCGGGCCAAGTGCTGCGACAACACATCCCAATGAACAGGGCGAATGTTCATGTCGCGCAGGTAGTTGGTAGGGGCTACAGTTTTGTACTCTGAGCTGGAGCCTCCTGGCTGAATAGCTGGCAAGTCACTCAGCAGATTGTCAACCTTATAGGCCTTCGGTTTAGTATTGAGACTAGGATAGCCTAATCCTGTGTTCTTCCTCCAACCTATGATGATAAGACGCTCCCTGCTTTGCAGCACTCCATAATCACCGGCGTTGAATTTCCGAATACTCATTTCGTACCCGTACTTATCAACAATACGTCGGATGTTACGCAGGTGCTCCCCATTTTTAGCACTGAGCAGGCCTAGAACGTTTTCAAACACAAACATTCTAGGTTCATACTTGCGCAGATACTGCGCGTACTGTACGTAGAGAAAATTACGCGGATCAGTCTTCATCCCCTTCTTTCTCGCACGGCCGGCCACTGAGTAAGCCTGACAGGGAGGCCCTCCAATTATAAGATCTACTTTCTCCTCACCCAGCAGTTTGTCAATTCGGCCGAAGATTTCATCCTGCGTTTCAGCGCTGATGGGCAGATTCAATACAGAGTCCATTTGCTCCGGCGGCACGAAGCTGTAAAGTTTTTCAGATGAAATCTTGCCACGCAGATAATCCTTGTAATGACTGATTCCTTTATTGTCACGCAAATGATAGTAAGCAAGCCTAGTTTTCAGCGTTTTACAGGCATCAGCATCCATCTCCACGTGCGCAACGGGAGTAAACCCCGCACGGAGAAAACCCTCAGACAAGCCGCCAGCTCCGGCGAAAAGATCAATATAATTCATTGTAGAACTTTGTCGCGTTTTCGCGCTATCCTGCGCGCTACGCGCGTGCAAGAAAGGAATAAATTCCTGTAATGCTAAAATGCCTGGCTTGTTATATTTGAAAAAAGTTCCGCCAGCGTTTGTTCACGCACCGCCGGTTTCAGTTCGCACTCCCAGACTGTCAGCACTTTCCAACCAGCTTCAGTCAGTCCGGCTTGCTGCCGCTCGTCGTTGACGACGTTGCGGCTGATTTTGTTCAGCCAGAACTCGGTGCGCGTTTTGGGCACTACGAAGTAGCGGCAACCCTCATGACGGTGCCAGAAGCACCCTTGAACGAAGACGACCGTTTTGTATTTTGGCAGTACGAGGTCAGGCTTACCGGGCAGCCCCTTGTCGTGCAAACGGTAACGCAGACCGCGAGCGTGGAGGTACTGGCGGACCAGCATTTCGGGTTTGGTATTCTTTCCTTTAATCTGCGACATGTTATAGCTGCGGGTAGCAGCCGAGTGTACATCTGCCATATAACTTACTTTTTCAAAGAGAAACGACTTTTGCAGGAAGAAGGTGCATCAAGGCACACTACGCTCATAAAGCCCCACCCTGCGCGGCACATGCATGTAGCAACCGTTGGTACTTCTTCCGGCCCTGGGCAAACAGAGCCGCATCGGCGCTGATGTCGAAAATCCAGACCTCATGCGGGGCCTTCTTCTGCACGCCGATAATCAGGAAGCGGTTGGCCTGCAGGGCATCTAGGTAGAGGGCGGCCTGGCGGTCGTAGTCGTACTGCTCAACGGTAGCCAGGAACTGCTCCCGGCTGCGGCAGCTGGTGGTTTTGAAGTCGATGAGGGTACGGCGGCGGCCGGCGGGGCTGACTACCAGCAGGTCGGGGCGCACCTTCACCCCTACTCCGGTTTCGGTGTGCACGGCGGTATGGGTCAGCTCGGCGGTGCCGCGGTACAGCAGGTCGCGGCAGTAGCGGTGGCGGCGCACGTGGCGGGCCAACTGCTCCAGCTCCTGCCAGGGACATTTGTCGGCGGTGCGGGCGTAGGTGCGGGGCTCCAGGGTGGCTGAGTGGAAGGCCGAGCCGTAGGCCAGAGCCTGGGGGTTGGGGTTGCGGAGCTGACCCAGCACCCGGGCTTTCAGCTCGGAGAGGTCGGTATTGGAAACGTGCGGCAGGGCGCGGTGCTGCTCCTGGGTGAGGCCGGGGTAGGTTTGAAGGCTGTGAAACATGGCTGTTAGGGTGTTGGGCACTTGGTTATGTTCTTCGCTGGGGGATTATCGGTCCTCACAGATGAGAGCCAAGCGGTTCGGGTCGTCGGTGCGGTGTAGCCAGATGTGGGCGCCACCACAGCCTACCTGGTAAGCCGGGGCCGGGAAAAGCGCACGGATGGCCGGTGCCAGGGCGCGCACATCGGGCATGGGGTCGGTGGCCTCTATAAGCTGGCCGAGCCGGGCCAGCAGATCGGCCTCCGTGGCATCGAGCGGGGCTTGCTCAATGCGGAGCTGGGGCAGCATGAGGGTGGTATGCAGCTGAGGCATGGCGCGGGAATGGTAGCCGGCTCGGGCCCCCGCCTCCGGGGAAGCGGGGGCCGGGGCATCAGGCGGCCTGCTGGGTTTCCTCTACTTCTTCTGTGGCGGCCTCTGCCTCTGTGGGCACGGTGTAGCCGTGCTGGATGCGCGCGTCGGCGACGCCGGTGTAGGTTTCCTGGCGCCAGATGGGAAAGTCGCGGGCAAACTCCTGGCGGGCCTGCACCTCGGCCGGGTCGGCGACTTCGTAGCTGAACTGCGCAATGAAGTAAGTGGCCTTCTTGCCGTCCTTGACGGTTTCCTTTTTCTCGGCCTGCACTTTTACTACCACGTCGGCCAGGGTCAGGTCGTCGTAGAACAGCGGCTCGATGAGGCGGTACAGGTTTTCGACGCTGTAGCCGTGGAACAGCACGGCGCAGATGGCGCCCTTCTCGTCGGCATAGAACAGCTCAGCCCAGAGCTTGCGGCCCATGTTCAGGATATTGTCGTGGAACACGCGCCAGGCCAGCGGGATAAAGCTGATGGCCGGACCCAAGGGCGTGGTGCCGTTGATGTTGAACTGACCGGCCTTGGCGTCGAAGCGGATTTGGCGTGGGTGGCCGGGCAGGTAGCGGAAGCGGCTGGTTTCCGTGACTTCGCCGCTGGCCTCGTCCACGGCGGCTGTGAGGTAGGCCCGGCTGGGCGTAACGGCCGGGGCCAGCTCGGCGGCGTGGATGATGGGTGCGGCGGGGGCGGTAGTGGTTTGCTTGGTTTTCATGGAAGAAGGAATGAGAAATGAAATGGGGGCCGGTTGTCGGCCCGGCCCCCGGTAGCCGTGTGCGGTCAGCCCTTGCGGGGGCTGGGGTGTTCGTGGCAGGTCTGGAAGTGGCGGCAGTCCCGGATGGCTTCGCGCATGGCGGCGGCCCGGGTGGGCCGGTCGCCGTTGGCGGTGGTGGGGTAAAAAGGCTGGCGGGCTTGCCAGACAAAGCCGAAGCGCGGGCAGGGCCGCACCCAGGCGCGGAAGGTGGGCGCTTGCATGGGCCTAGCGGAACTGCTTGTCGTGGCACAGAATCACGCGGCCCACAATGCTGTCCTGGCCGCGGGCCGCGGGCTGGTACTGGTACCACAGATAGGTAGCCAGCAGATTCAGGTAAGCCGGGTTGCGGAATTTGCCTTCGTCGTCGATGATGAGAATCAGCTCGTCGGTGAGGCGCACCACGTCCACGCGCTGGCACTGCAGCAGCTCGTACAGCTCGGCCAGCCGGAAGCTGCGGCCGTTGCGCGGGTGGATGGGCTGGGGCTCGGCGCTGTGCGGGTCGAGCAAATGGGGCTGGTAAGTCGTAGCGGTTGCGGGCATGGGAATCAGGGTTATTCGTCTTCGGCATCCACCCACGTAAGCCGCCACCCGGCGGCACGCAATTCAGCCAGAACTTCCACGGCCAGGAACCGGACGCCTCGGGCGTTGCTGCTCCGCTCGTGGATGTATTCGGACGGGCTGGCAAAGCCCAGCGCCGAGGCAGCCCGGCCTACTGCGGCCTCAAAGACTGCGGCATGTTCTTTCACTGTTGACATCGTGGGGGTATTGAGGCCCGCGCCGCGGCGAGCTGGCGCGGGCCGGTGGTTGATTATTTCAGGTCCCAGGGGTGGGGGTGGTAGTCGTCGGCCGGCGTGGGCAACTCGCCGTAGCGGTCGGCCGGGCGCAGGCGCAGCACGGGCGGCGCGTTCAGCGCATCGGCCGCAGCCTGGGCCTGCTCGTGGGTGGCGTAGGCGCCGGGGGCGGCCTCCTGCTGGTAGTGGCCGGGGCCGCCGGGCCGGGTGCCGGGCAGGGCCACATCGCGCACCACGGCCCAGCCCTTGTTGCCGGCGTACAGGCAGGCCGGGTGCCACCGGCCCGCCTGCGGGGTGCTACCAGCGGGCATACTGCCGGCGCAGGCGGTGGAGCTGCTCGCCTTCCGGACTGGCGTGGAAGGCTTCGCAGGCAGCCTTGTAGGCGGCGCGGGCCTCGCGCAGGCGTAGGATGGCGGCGCGGATGCGGGCGAAGCGGGCCGGCTGGCGGGGGTACTCCTCGCGCAAGGCGTACAGGGCGTGCCGGGCATCGAACATCACCGACTGCGTGCGGGCCAGCTGCTGGCGTACGGTGGGCACCGGGGCCGCCCCCGATACGGGAGCGGCCGGCGCGGATAGCAGGGCGCTATGCATAGCGCAGGCGGGCGCAACGGTGGCGGAGGCAGCGGAAGGCGAAGCCAGGGCGGCGGAAGGGGCCACCGGCCAGCGCCTGGGCAGCGGCAGCCAAGGCTTGGGCGGCGTGGACCACGGCCAGCGCGCCCAGCAAACTAGGGGCGTGCTGGGCAGCCGCAAACGCCTGCACGGCGGCGGCAATGGCCTGGAAGGGGCACTCGGCCTGCCCCAGGTGGCAGGCGCGGCCGACGTGGTACGAGGCCGTGTACTGCGTGCGGGTGTAGCCCTCTGGGGCTACATAGTGGCTGATGGTGGCGAAATGGGCGGCGGCCGGACCGGACCAAGCAGCAGTAACGAGCTGCGAAAACTGCAAAGCGGTGAGCATGGGCTGTAGGTGTTAGCCGTGGGGTGCCCCGCGCCGTAGGCCTCCGGGCAAGGCAGGCAGCCGGGCCTTTCCCGACTTACTTGTATAAATATACAATAATAATTGGAATAACATGCAATATGATACAAGTATTTTTTGGCAATAACCCCTTGAAATACAAGTAAATTTCAATATCTTATATCATGGTAAAACACAAAATAATAGCAGTAGTAGGCAGCCGAAGCGTACGAAGCTGCACGGCCCTGCTGGCACGGCTGGCCGAACTGGCGCCGGCCGAAGTGGTAAGCGGCGGAGCGGCCGGCGTGGACCAGCTGGCCGCTGCCTGGGCCCGCGCCCACGGGGTGCCGCTGACAGAGCTGCGGCCGGATTATGCCGCCCACGGCCCCACGGCTGCGCCCCACGTGCGCAACGCCGAAATAGTGCGCCGCGCCGACTTGGTGCTGGTGGTGTGGGACGGCCGCAGCAAGGGCACGCTGAGCGCCCTGCGCGCCGCCCGCCGCCTGGGCCGCGCGGTGGAGCTGCTGCCCCTGGACGCCTGAGCCGGGCCACCAGCGCACAGAGGGGCTGCCGGGCCCACCTGCCTGCCCTTAAAAGCTCAGGGGGTGTGGGGGTCTTCCCCCACTGAGGCTGCGTGCAACGCTCCTATGGGCGGGGGCTTAGGGGCGGGCCGACGGGGAGGCGCAGAGCAGCGGAGCCGGACCAGCGGCTGGCCCCGCGTGGTGGCTAGGATGACCGGCGGCCCGTTTTCAGGGCCGGTGGGCATGGATGGCGGCAAGAGGCACCGGCCGGTCGGAATGCAGCAGAGCGGAATGGAGCCGGCGGGTGCCGGCGCGGTGGCGAGGGGTCCGGGGAGGCCCCCGGTTAAACTAACCGGTGCGCAGCACACCGCTTTATTTGGCCTGCGTGGCCTGAACGCGCTTTACCTGGCAGCCGGCCCCGTTTCAGGGGCGGGCTGCGGCCTTATCAGGGGGAGCGGACGGGTGGCCCTGGCGGGGTGGCTGTGCGGGGCAGACAGGGCGGCCCGGCCGCGGGTGCGGGGGCAGAGCGTCTGAGGGCGTCGCCGGGTAGCAACAGAATCGGAAGGATGCAGCAGGGATGGTAGCCAAGCCGACGAAGGAGGCTGCCCGCAGGGCCGCAGCGAAGCGGAGTGGCGGACAGCCCGACCCGAAGGGGCTACCCAGAAAAATACCATACGCAACCAACTGCAACTGCTACAGCAGGTTGGGTGGCGGCTGACGTAGCTTTGTTGCAAATAAATACAAACATCAAACCATCCAACATCATGTTCAGCAGCACAAAAGCCGGCCATATGGCGCATATTATGGCAACCGCACTTCTGGGCCAGGTAGCCAGCAACGAGCTGGTGCCGCCGGACCCCGACAAGATTGAGCAGTACGGGCATCTGGTGATTCAGGCGCTGGTGGCCATCGTGACCATCTGGGCCACGGTGCGCAAGGTCCTGCAGAAACCGGAGGCGGTCGTGAAGATTCCGGCGGAGGCCCTGCCGGCCGAAGTTCCACCGGCTGACCCTACCCGGCGTGGTGACGCTGACTAAGGCCCAGCAGGCGCGGCAGGCAGCACGTCTGGCCGGCGTGCGCGAGGAGCTGCGGGCGGCCTTCGGGTGGGCCCTGGATGCTTGGCAGGCGCAGCCGGAGCTGGCCCGCCTGGGGCGGCCCATTGTGACGGAGGGCTACCGGAGCGCGGCGGAGCAGGAGCGGCTGTACGCGCAGGGCCGCACGGCGCCGGGCCCCATCGTGACTTACAAGCGCGGCGGAGAGTCGAAGCACAACCTGGTACCGGCGCGGGCCCTGGACGTGGCCTTTCTGCTGGCCGGCGGGCAGGTGAGCTGGTCGGCGGAGCTGCTGCGGCGGTTCGCGCAGCTGATGAAGGCGGCGGGTCCGGCGGTGCGCTGGGGCGGGGACTGGCCAGGGTGGAAGGACCGGCCGCATTTTGAGGTTTAAGGCAAACTGTGCAAGAGGTACTTGGACTAAAAAGGCCACTCCGATGTCGGAGCGGCCTTTTTTTGGGTTAAGCCGATGTGTGGTCTTATCATCCAGCAGCTTTGCTATTGGAAGTAGTGGCTGGACGAGTCTTTTTTAACGGTTCCAAGCGGGTAATGCGGTGACAGGAGTTGAGAAAGTCACGGAAACAGTCTACCCATTGCTGTAGCTCAGGCACATCGAAGCGGGCGCGGGTGAGGCGGGAGCTACCGACAATGATACGCTTGACGCGGGCGCGGGTAATTGCCACATTGAGGCGGTTAGGCATAAAGTAAAAGCTGGCTCGCTGCAAAGCAGAATCAAAGCGGCCGGACGTGAGTGACAGTATTATCACGTCACGTTCCTGGCCCTGCATTCGCTCCACGGTATCGATGGTGACCTGAGCTAACTCTTCGGGCGAGCGGTCAGGGCAACGTTTGTAGAGGCGGCGGCGGATGGCACGCCCCTGAGCACGATAGGGAATAACAACAGCTATTTCGTTGGCAGAGACGCCGCTAGCCAGCAGTTCAGACACCAGTTCGGCAACATAGTGGGCTTCGCTGCGCTCATATGTTTTGGAGTTGCTGTGGCGCAGATCTACGAAAACGCTGGGTTGGGCGGGGTCAAGAATATCAGCGTACTGTGTGGGTGTCGAGGGTATGTGAAGGGTGCGGGTAGCAGCGGACTCGTGGGAAGTAAAGTCGTTTTCGTAGAAGTAAGACGATGCAAATTCAGCTAGGCTCGCATTGAGTCGGTAAGTGACGTTCAGGCGAGTGCCGGGTGCGCGGGTAAACAAGTGCTCGAATACGGAGCGGTGCAGGGCTGGGTCGGAATGGGACGCCGTAATAATGGGCGGCATTTGCTGGTGGTCACCAATGAAAATGTATTTGCGACCGGCAAGCATGGCGGCGGCGGCTTGCAGCAGCGTTAACTGGCTGGCCTCGTCGGCTATTACCACATCAAATTTTGTTCCTCCTAAGCGCCGGGTATAGAGAGCAAAACAGGTAGCACCGACGATAAAGCCGTTCCCGTCCACAGCTTCAAGCGCTGGCCCATTTTCATGGTTAGCAACTTCCCCTAAACCGTCGGCGTCGGCCTGCTTACCGACTTTGAGTAGGTGTGGGTAGCTGGTTACTTCATGAATCTTGCGCAGGGCATTGTTTATGCCGCGGTGGTTAGATGACGTAATAAGCACGCGCAAACCTTGCCGGGCGAAGGCTGTGGCGAGATGTGCCAAGACCCACGTTTTACCTGTGCCGGGTGGCCCCTGAATCAGGTAATAGTTACGGGCGGCGTAAGCGTTGATAAATGCCTCGCGCTGCCGGGCGTTGAAACCTAACGTAGCAGATAAAGCCTCGGCTTGGGTGAGGCGGTCAGCGTCGAAGGCCGGTAGCTGATGGTCAATGAGCACATCATTAATAGCATCGGGCTGGCTCGCCAGAAGTTGGTCGAGAGCTTTATGCAATATCCACCGTAAGTCAGGCTGATGAGCATCCAAGACCCAGCCGTCAGAGAGGCCGCGGGCACGAGGATTTTTGCCAAACTCGGCTTCCAGCGTTAGCCGTTGGCCGGCGTCTTGCATGAGCACTAATGGGTAAGATTCACGCTCATTGAATGGGTCCCCGCGGTGCAAGAGGACATAGGAGCCTGCCCTGAAATTTGACCTATTGACGGGTGCTTCTATAGTGACAGTAGTCGAGAGCGACGCATAGGAACGAAAGTTGTTGAGAATCTTTTCCTCGCTCGGCTCAATGCCCGCGTTAGTAAGCCGCTGGCGAATGCTCTCGCGTGTTTCCTCACTTGGTACGGTGCCCGGAATCCTCACATTAGCAATGGCGCTGCCTTTGCGCACCCGCGCCGCCAGCGGCAGCGCCCAGGTCTGGCGTATTTCACGCTGCTGGGCCTCGTGCTCGGCATCATGGAACCGGCGAAGCTGTTCAACCAAGTCTATAAGCGGGGAATTGGAGGCTGGCATAGCGAAGCAGGATTACAGCTTTATCGTTTGGCTCGCACAACATCGAGCATACGGGCAACATGGGCAGGGCGCTCGGGCACGGGTACGAGGTGGTAGCGGTCATAGTCAGGATGTAGCACTACCAAGTGCATATCACGGACGCGGCAGCCGTAATTGGTTTCAAGCAGCCACTTATACATATTCTGTTGCAGGGTATAGTGGCTGAACGAGCAGTCGGGCAGGTCGCCAAGCGGCCCCTCGGCAGTCTGGTAGCGGTTTAGCTGCACCTGGCCGGCAGCATCTACCACTTTATGGCTGCGCTTCCAGTCATAGATAGAAACGGTTCCGTCGGTATTGCGGGCCACAAAATCGAGAGTACCCGCCAGCATCAATTCCTCACTGTACACCTGCCATTCAGTGCGGTGAGGTACGAGGTGGGAAAAAGCTCTGTGAAAGCTCAGGAAATGAGCAAACTCAGAGCCGGTAGCGGGGGTACCCTGATTGTAAAAATCTTCGATCTGCTGATGCAGAGCGGTGCCGGCACGCGACGAGGCAGCAGCTTTGTCAGCCCATTCCTGGGCCACCTCTTCGGGTGTGCAGCCGCGTTGAGCCGCTTTATAGGCTGACCAATATTCAGTGTCAAACTCTGGGAAAAAGCGGCTTACCAAAGTACTGACAGCTACTGCGGGCTGTCCGTTGATGTAATACTGGTGGGCGTCAGCATCGAAGCTTAAGGCGCTACGGCGTGGGTCAGGATTAGCTTTCTGCAGCGTACCAGGCTTGGGCGGCGGAGGCAGAGGGGTTGCTTGAGCTACCAGTTTTTCAATCTCCGCCTCAATGGGTAGAGGCTCGGCGGCGGGGCCGACACCACTGCTTTCATATCTACCGAAGTCAATGATTCCCAAGTACTGCTCACGGTAGCGGGCTTTAGCCCACTTCTGCGCCTGCACCACATCCCAGACCGCCACGCCTGCGGGCGTACCGACAGATAACAGGGTTTCAGGAATCTGGTAGGTAGGGTCGAGCCGGGCAATGAGGTGGGCAATAACGGCACAACAGGCTTCCGGCTGCTGATGAACCTGAATTTCGGCAAAGCGCAGCACGACCCACCCGCGGCTCGTAAAAAAGTTGTCGCGGCTGTCGTCGTCACCCTGGCAATGGGTGGGCAGGCGGTTGGCCCCGTCATAAGGCTCGTCAATCTCGACATTGAGAAAGAGGTTGAGGCCGTTGCGCTCGTGTAGCAGAGCTACATCCGGCTCGTAGGGACGGGAAGCGTTGGCGGTGGGCAGATGGTGGTTGTCAAGCACCCGAACCGGGCCGGACTTAGGAAAGAAGCGGCGCAAATGCTCAACAAAAGCTGCTTCGCAGTAGCCGCGGTTGGCCGAGCGACCAGCGCGGGGAAACTTGACAGGTACGCGCTTGCCAGCGGCTGGCCAGCGCAGATAAGGGTAGCGGCTATTGCTGCGGGCGGGTAGCGGCTCGTAGCCAATGTATTTAATTTCGCCAGGCACCGGTACCTGCTCGGCAGCCGGGCGCTGAGGCGCAGGCCGGGGCGTAGCCGGTGGTGGAGTGGGCCGGACAGGCTCTGCCCGTCGAGCTGGGGGCTCAGCAGCAGAAGTTAGAGGCGGAGTGGCGGGGATTGGTTTAGAATGAGCAGGCGGCGGTGGAGCAGCGGCCGTTGGCTGACTCTGGGTGACCGGAACTGGCTTTGGCGTGAGCGTTGACGAAGCAACCCTCGGAATTGCAGGCGCAGGCTGAGACCTATTCTGAAGAGGTGGAGTACTTGGGGAAGGCGGAATGGGAAGTGACGGAGGCGGCAGCGTGTGGTGCTGGGTCGACTTGGGCCGGAAAATCCAGTAAGCCAGCAGCACGAGCGTAGAAACGATTAGAATGGCTAATACTACCGGGAAGCCCGAAGTAGATTGCGCTGGAGGATAGGCGCCAAGGGTATCTATTTGTGCGAAAAGCAAAGCATTAGGGTGTGAAGGCTGAATATATGGGCAATTTACACGGATGCCATTACCCTTTAGACCTTGGGCAGCTTAGTTGCGAGCTATTGTCGAACTTCGCTTACCTATACACGACGTTTTGCTATGCATGCCACGCTTTATCTGCCCCACCGGAATCCGCAGCCTGTTTTCGCCGAAGGGCTGAGCCTGCCCGATCCAGCTACCGGGTTTGCGGCGTTACCCGAGCAGGTGCCGATGCTCATGGGCTGCGCCCGCAACTTGGTGGATGTGCTAGTCAGCGGGCCGGGGTATGTGGCTTACTCGGTGTTCGACTGCGAGGAGCCAATAAATGAGTCTGCAATGGCAGCAGTAGCTAAGGTGTCGGGGGTGGAATCTGACTCAGGCGACGAGGACGCGGTTTTGTGCGGGCCGGTGCTGATTATAACGTGTTAGCAATAGCAAAATCCCGCCAACTGTATGAGTTCACAAAGAGAAAGATTGGATTTTCTGCGTGAGGAGATTGAGGCAGAAATGGCCGCTGTGGGTAGACATATCAGGGCTAACCCGCCTTTCGTGGCATTGCTGGGACTAATTAGAAGTTTGGACGTTCAGTACATTATATCCCAACACGATGCGGAGATTAGTCCGTCAATAGCAAGCTTATACAAATTCGGATGGCAGCCGCTTTTCAAGGAGGCATACGGGCTCTTTGACATGGAGCCTCAGCCTATGCTTTTCCCCTCCTACAAGGAGCTTATAGAGAACGGGCAGATGCTCCTGGGTGCGTCAGGCCGAGTTGGTCTATGTCAGCAGCTATTGGATTACGTGCATTACGGCATGGTGAAAATTGCTGAAATCACCGGCCGCGAAGCGCAGCTTGAGCCCAACCACAAATACTATGGTGTCGAACGTTTCGAGAGGGAGTATAGGCGCCTTGTCGTTACAAACTTATTTGAGCAAGTCATCAAGGCTCGGGAGAAAGAGCGGCCGTCATCGTTTGAAAGTATACAGCCGCTGCTACGCCAGACCGTCCAACTGCCGTACCCCCAGTTTATGGCCTATGATGCGCCAGAAGAAGTTTTTGACTATTTCCAAAAGCAAGGCCAATACCATCTCTTGCGGTTGCAGGAGCATGAGAATTTTGGGCCAGAAGACGTATTTGGTGGCCTGCCCTATCGAATTTACGTTGATGCAGTTGAACACCTGATGGGCGTTGCACTAATGCACACGCACTACGCGCTTGCCGCGATTGAAAAACAGCCACAGGTGCTGCTGGCTAATCTGCTGCCCTATCTGCGGCCTGACTGCTCTTTCGTTGAGGCGCTTGTTAAAGACCTTGATGTCACTGAGAAACAGGCCAGCCAGATTCTGAGTTGTCTGACAATAGACAAAACCAATTACGAAGGCTACACCAGTTTCACAGCAGCAGCGCCGCCGCCGTTTGTTCGGATGTCTGACGGGTTTCTGCTCAGGTCGGTTGTGGGTTGCTGTGACAACCCGTTTCAACTGCTCAACTACGAGTTAAAGCGTCGTTTTGAGAAAGACTATTTCCGGTCTGTAAATAATAGGGAGGATAGATTTCGCAGCGACCTGTTTAAGCTTTTCCCACAAGAGCATATTATTAAGCTTGATAGGGAGGTGCGGATTACCACTCCGCTTGGCGCAACGGATATAGACGCTGTTATGTATGACAGAAAAACCTGTACCCTTGCGCTCATTCAGCTAAAATGGCCTGACGCTTACGGTGACTCTATGCGGCGACGTGCGAGCGTTGTGGCGAATTATTACAGCAAGGCTAACGAATGGGTAGAGAAAGTATATGCCTGGGCAACAAGGTTGAAGACAGAGGAAATTTTTAGCGCTCTTCAACTTCAGCTTACACGTGAGGAGCGTAGGAGCTACAAAGGGTTTTACTTAATGGTGCTGAACCGGCACACGGCGCATTTCACGAGTGGCGAACCGAGTGAGAAAGCAGCTTGGGGCTCGTGGATGCAACTTGTGGCTACACTTGCAACGGGCTTAAAGTATAAGCCTAATGATCCACTTGGAGCCGCGTACTCGTGCCTGCGATATTTTGACCCGAAGCGCCGGACGGATAGGGGCGACGTGCCCGACTCTCACCCTTTTGAAATAAAAATTGGCGACTCTACGGTGAGCATGAATTTTTAAGGATGAGCAAAGCCACTACGGCGTTCAAACGACTGCTGGAACTGCGCGAAGCTGTGGGCGACGAAGGCCAAGCCACCAGCGGCTTTTAGTTCATCGAGAAACTGCTTCTGCTCGGGGCGCAGCTGCTCGCGGCCGGCTTTGACTTCGACGCCGATAAACACGCCGTCGCACTTGCAGAAGCCAATGATGTCGGGGACGTGGGGGCGGTCCTAGGGGATGGAGCGGTAGCTACCGGTTTTCTGTTTAAAGATGCCGCTGGTGTTCTGGCGCCATACGGCGAAGCCCTGCAGCGTGAGGTAGGCCAAGATGGCACCGGTGGTTTCGCCGACTGTGGATGGGGACAGTTCGAGCGGGGGCCGCTGGTGGTGAGTTAGAAAATGTGCTGGCCGGAGGTGGACGCGGGCAGGCTATGGGCGGAGCCGGTGGGCCGCAGTTAATAAAGGCGGCGAGTCCGGCGGCGCTCTGGGCCGAGGGGGAAGCACCGGCCGCATTTTAAGGTGTAGCTATTCGGGGCCCTTACTTGTGCAAGTGCGGGCCCCGATGCTATTTGCCGCCTCACTTACGCCGGTCTAATGCTTCATGCTATAAGAAACAACAAGGCAGGCCGCAACTTTCAGGACGCCGTGAACTGGCGGTCGTTGTTCGGCGCGTCGGAGGATTCTCTTACTTCCTCGGTATTCGGGCACTTGTTCTACCTGCCCGCAAGCCTGTTGTGGGAGGTGTTGTGCAAAGGGGCCTACAACCTGGAATTACCTTGCCAGTCCCCGCCAGAAATTATCAGCTATGAGTTCTGGCCAAGATGGGATGCTACGCACACTGCCAACACGTACAGCGTGGAGCCCGACGTTTTTGTTCGCACATCGGAATTTGATCTGATAATTGAGGCAAAGCGTCACGACTACGGGCAGCAAAACCCTAAGCAGTGGCGTGACCAAGTACAGGCGTACCTCAATGAGTATGGCTGTGAGAAAAACGTGTTGCTGCTGGCCGTTGGGGGTATTGACCACGGCGATGAACAGCCAACACGTTTGACCTTCCCAGGTCGCACGATATTAGTGTACAAATGCCGGTGGCGCACTCTGCTGGGGGCTCTGCGCACTGCCCAGCAGCAGCTACCGCCTGATACACCACACCTCATTCACTTGCTCAAGGACCTGATAGCCGCTTTCGGCCTGCACGGTTACGCCACCAACGACTGGCTGGCGACTATGCCTGGCAGTGAGTTGACAAGGCTCAGGCAGGGCAACGGACTGCAGACGTTGCTGAGCAAATCCTCCCAATTCTAATTACATACCCCCGGCCCTGCGCGTGCAGTGCCAACTGATACCCGCATTTTATGAGTGAGCTTACCCAGGAAGATTTAGTGGCAGTGGCCCTTGACGTGCGCAAGGCCTACCGGCTCCTGTACCTGTTTCAGGCTCGGGTGATGGACACCGTAAAGTTTATAGCTGAGCAGCTCGGCCGCAACTACCATGGCGGTTGGTGCTGGTTCAGCAGTGTAACGCCCCGGGATGGACGGGGCAGCCTAGACAACTGGGCCTGGGACTGGCTGAATATGTACCATTACGAGTTTTTCCTGGGTGAAGAACTTGTTGATGGTAACAGGATCAGGCTGGCAGTAATTCTGCAGAGCGACACAGGATTTTATGATCATTCAGGTGCTGAAAAAACGGATATTCGTTCATTCGCACCGGTTGAGGAATCCGAAACGCGGCTGCGCTTTTTGGTTGGCAAGAATACTTGGCACGGTGAATTCGGGAAAGACTTTCCTCCTACCGAAACCAGAACGTCCGTAGGATACACACAGCTGAAAACTGCTGATAGCAGCGGCACGCTGATAACCAAAAGCTTTCCAATAACGTCGTTTCTGAATGAGGCTGGTACCCGTCAGGTGCTCGATGAATTTGTCGCTTACTGCCAGTCAAATGATGTTCCCGAGATTCGTCTGAGCCATTCACATCCGGCGGCCATTATCTAAGACAACATCAGAACCGCTCGTTCAAGTGCTCTTCGCCGTTGATATAGTAACATACCAAGTGGCCGGCAAAGCGAAGCGAGCAAGCAAACTCAGCCCGCTCGTGCGCGTCCTGCAGCGACGCAGCCACCACCTCAAATGACTCCTCCAGGAAGGGCAGCGGCCGCATGGAATCAGGCAGGTGGGGTCCGTCTTCTCCGGTTATCCGGACCCGGTATACCAGCAAGCCATCAGGGAGCCGGGACAGAGTGTGCTCCTGAACAAGGCCACACCGGCGGCATCGTACCGCTACGACCACCCCGGCGACGGTGCGGGCCATTACCCGCCCACCTGTGTGCGGGGTGGTAGCCTGTTCCGCCTCGCAGAACAGCGTCAGCAGGTTTTTGGGCGAGTAGCCGGTGCCGGTAGAAATAACTGCGTTACGGGCCATGCTGACAGGGTATTGTCTTGATGAACATCAAATATAACGGTTAACGGCCGCAGGACTTCAGGCACTGTTGCGCAGCCGCTGCTGCTCATTCTCAGCGCGTAGCTGCCGGACATATTTTCCGGTTTCGCCCAGGGGCGCATCGGGGCGGGCCTGCCAGTCGGGGCGGGGGTTGCGGAAGGCGGCGGCGTGCTGCTGTTGGCGGAACTCTTCGGGGTCGGGGGTAGGCAGGCCGCGGCGCCAGCGCTGCTTCTGCAGGCTGAGACGGGCGCGCAGCACGTCGTGGTTGGGGTGGTCGTCAGGGATGCGGTCGGCCAGCTGCTGCATGAGCTTCGGGGCTAGGTCACCGAGGGTGGCCACGGCCTGGGACTGTGCGGAGGCGCCCCGGGCTTTTTGGTCCAGGTGGCGGCTTTCGAGGAAGGCGGCTTTCTTGTCAAAATACTCATTGAGCAGGGCGAAGATTTTGCCTTGGTCGAGTTCCTGGAAGAAGTTGCGGCCACTGGTGCGGGCCTCCTTCAGGGCCAGGATGATGTCTTTGAGGCTGTCGTGGCTGTACTTGCGCATGACCGTTTCAGCCAACTCGATGAGGTCGGCCGCGTCGGGCTTGTGGGGCACGCGCACCGAATCGACGAAGGCCTTGAAGATGACGGCCAGCAGCTTCAGCAACTCTCCTTCGCCGATGCTGCGCTGCACCTGGAACAGCTTGCGGGCTTCGGCGGCCTGGGCGTAGTCGAGGCCGACGGACATGCGGGCCAGCAGCAGGCGGGGGCGCTCATCGGACACGGTGACCAGCTGCTCAAGCGTAGCGGCTGTCGAAATAGTCAGCAATTGCGCTTCGGGCCCCGGCCCCGTGGGCGGGGGTGCCGTAGCCGGCGACTGGCTGCGCGGGGGCGAGTACGAGGGCGTTGCGTTCGATGTCATTGAGCATGAAATTTTTGGCGGTGGCTTTCCAGTCGCGGCGGCGGGGCGGCTCCCCGTCCTTGCGCCAGTTGGCTACTTTCTGGTGGTAGAAGCGCAGGTTGGCCAGCTCGAAGTCGGTGCCGGCAAAGGCGGCTATGAAGGCCTCGGGGTCGGCCAGTTCGGATTCGGCAAACAGGACCTCAGGCCGCCCTCCTCCCCTGCCGGGGGCTTTTCTTTTTGGCGCAACTTTTTCTTTCGGGGCCTCGCCTGCACAGTCCTCCGCGGCCAGCTGCTCCGCTGAAAGCGAATCATCCAGCACGGCGTAGCCTTTCTGATTTTTCGCGCCCGCCGCAGATGCGTTTGAAAAGTCTGTGGGGTTTTCTTCGTCTGTTACCGTTACCGGTGTTTTCAGAATAGGAGGCACGGCTTGGCCGGTGGTCGGGCCACGGCTTGCGCCACGGCCTAACCCACGGCTTGAGCCGGTTGTGGTTGGAGCACTTTCGGGCGTAGCGGTGGGCAGGGCAGCTTCCGGTCCCAGCTCGTGCATGAGGGCTTGGCTGGGGTGGTGCTGGCTCTGGCTGGGCTGGTAGGTGATGAGGCCCCAGGCGGTGAGGTCGCGCAGGCAGGCGCGGTAGGTGCCGGCGCTGCCGATGTGAGCAGCCCGCATCAGCTCGTCGCGGAACAGCAGCACCGAGGGCGGGAAGTGAGCGGCGTTCCAGAGCTGGAACAGGGCCACGTACAGGCTGACGTGGTGCGGGGTGGCCGTGGGCTCGGCGGCCAGGAAGGCGAAGGCGGCGCGGGTATGGGTAATATAGTTCATACAAACCGTAGCGGGTGGTAGCAGAGGGTAGTGAGCAGATGCGTACTTTGCATAGAAATACAAGCCGGTGACCAGCACGGTCCGGCCACAGCACTACCCCACTATGAGTCAGGAAACGCAGGTTGGCGACCGTATAAAGGCCTTTCTGGAAGCGCACGGGCTGAATGCCTACCAGGCTTCACAGAAGCTGGGCCACGAAAAGCCTTCAAAAGTTTACAAGCTGGTGAACAACGACGCCAAGCCGGGCTACGACACCATCGTGGAGCTGCTGACGGCGTGGCCGGACCTGTCGCCGGAGTGGCTGATCCTGGGCACCGGGCCCATGCTGCGCGGCGGGGCTGCGCCGGCCAACGACCTGCCCCTGTTCGCCGCCAAGGCACCGGTGCTGCCGGAGCGGGGCATCAGCGGGGGCCGGGTGGTGGCCGTAACGGTAGACCACACCGGGCACGAGAACATCCTGATGGTGCCCCTGCGCGACCAGGCCGCTTACGCCAAGCGCCACGACGACCCGGCTTTTCTGGACAAGCTCAGCACCTTCCGGCTGCCGCTGTTTGCCTCGGGCACCTTCCGCGCCTTCGAGGTGGACGGCGACGAGCTGCACCCCGGCATCCGGCGGCACGACGTGGCCGTGTGCTCTTTCGTGGAGCGGTGGGACCTGCTGGCGCCGGGCTCAGCCTGTGTGGTGGTGGTGCCCGGCAGCGTGCTGGTCCGGCGGCTGCCCTCGCCCATCACGGAGCGCCGGCAGGTGGTGGAGCTGCTGGCCGACAATGCGCGGATAGCGCCCATGCACGTACCGGCGGCCGACATCATCGAGCTGTGGCAGGTGCGCGGCTACCTGACCACGCGGGTACCGGCCCCGCCGGTCAGGTCGGGCGGGCAGCCCGCCGACGGCGAGTAGCGGCGGCCGGCTCAATCAGCGCGGCGTCGGTGCGGTTGCGGCGCTGCCAGTCGTGCAGCTGGGACAGCAGCACCCGGTCGCCGCGGCTGCTCTCGCCGGGCACGTAGTGCAGGCGGCGCGGGTGGTTGTCGGGCAGGCGCATATAGTCGCGCACGGTTTCGGGGTGCAGACCCAGCAACTCGGCCGCGCGGGGCACGGCGCAGGCCGGGTCGGGCGCCGGGGTGTTTTCCATCTGGCGGCGGGCCTCGGCGGCGCAGGCCTTCTCCAGGGACTCGCGCACCCAGGGGTGGTCGTCAGGCATCCGCACGATGATGTGCAGGCCGTCGGCGGTGGTCGTGGTCAGCTCGGTCATGGCCGGAGTTGGGTAGCTCGTTCAGGGAAGAAATAGCCGCCGTTGTGCGGTACGGGAGTAATACCGGTGGCCTGCCGGTGACGGATAATGATGTGCAGCTGCCCGAGCACCTGCGCGGCCGTATCGGTATCGAACTGCGTGCGCCACAGCTCCAGCCATACCGCCTCGCGGTGCGTGAGGTAGGGGCTGTCGAGGCACTGGCACAGTTCCTGGCGCTGCGCCAGGGTCGGGAACGGGTAGTTGCCGAAGTAATCGGGCTTGGGGCAGGACCGCACGGCGGTTTCGAGGGCGGCGGTGGCGGCGCAGGGCTCTTCGAGCAGGTAGGGAGCTGGCGGCAGCGGGCGGCGGGGGTATTCCTTGTCGGCGGTGAAGTACAGAAGCATGGCGGCGGGTTATTTGGAAAGCTGGGACAAATCCTGCTGCACGGCTTGGCTGCCGGCCTCCTTTATAAGGCGAACTGCCTCGGCCACGGCCGGGTGCGAAGGCCGACCCTTCCGCAGGGCTTTGGTAACGGCCGCCCGGGAAATGTCGAGCCGGTGGGCGATGTACGTGATGGAGCCGTGGGGTAAAAGCTCCCGCAGGTCGGGCACTGATTTTTTTAGTTCAGATGGTTGCATTTGGTTTCAATTTGTTACATTTGTCTATGTTGTTACAAATTCACCACTAAAGGAGTGACCAAATGTAACAAAAACTAAACTATATGACACAATCTGCTACCATCAAAAAATCTCTGGCCCAAGAGGTGGCGGAAGAAAACCTTCGCACCAGTGCAGGGGAGCGTCTGCGGATAGTACGTCAGGTGCGGGGCCTGACTCAGCAGCAGATGGCTGACCTGCTGGGCGTGAAGCGCCCGACGGTTACGCAGCTGGAAGCCGGTCGGCACCAGCCTAGTCAGGACGTGCTGGAAACCATTGTGCGCAAGCTGGAAATCAGCCGCAACTGGCTGTGGTTCGGCATCGGGCCAATGGAGGAAGCTACGCCGGGCCTCAACGGCAATGCCCGCCTGGCCCACCCGCTGGATGAGGAGGACTACGAGGACTGGATACACATTACGGTACCCGCCCGGGCTGGCTTTGGGGACCTGTGCGACCTAGACACGACGCAGTTTGACACCATCCGCATCTACAGCCCCAGTCCGGAACTGCGCGGCCGCAAAACGTGGGTCATTGATGTGGACGGGGACTCAATGGAACCACAGCTGCGCTCGGGTATGCAGGTAGCCGCGGTACTGCTGCCGCTGGAGGACTGCAAGTATGCGGTGAGCGGGGTGTACGCCGTGGTGTTCGGCAGCCAGTTTGCCATCAAGCGTATCAAGGATAACGACCTGCTGACGAAGGGCTACCTGGTGCTGCACTCCGATAATGAAAACGCCGGCAGCCTGACGGTGGCAGCCGAGGATATCCGGTATATGTGGCGGGTACTGGAAATAGTGCGGGGGAAGGTGCTGTAATAGCTGAACCGCCTATCTGTTACTACTACTTATGGCCCATTCCGACCGTCACCGGGCGGCTGTTGATACCCGTTACGACGAAGCACTACGGAGCACCGCCGACCAGTTGCACTGGTTGCCTTGGGTGGGCACCGGTTACACATATCTGCCACGTTGCCAACGGCTGTTGATAGTAGGGGAAAGTCATTACCACTGGACACATCATTCTGAAACACCGGTACAGGTCAAATCCTATCTGGACAATCCTGAGTTCACCCGGTACTTCGTTTTCGACCACGGCTTTAAAACTCCCCCCAAGCCTACCAAATTCACTACGGCACTTACCAGAGCACTCTACGGCAGGCAGCACTCCCGGGAGCAGAAACAGCGTTTGTGGTCGTCGGTGGCCTACTTCAACCGGGTGCAGCGACCTATGGCAAGCGCACGGGCCCGCCCCACCCAGAAGGATTATCAGGCTGCATGGGATACATTTTTCGCCGTAATAAGCTTATTGCAGCCGGGACACTGCCTGTTTGCAGGCGTTGAAATCTGCGGTTACACGGAGGAAATGCAGGCCGCAGCACGCCGACACGGCTATACAATAGACGGACCGGAACGGCGGCCGGCAATCGGCAAGACGACGCCCCGGCTGGCCACCGTGACCAATGCGGCCGGGGAGGCAACCCGGCTACTCTTTATCAGGCATCCCAGCAGCTTCTTTTCGTGGCAGAAGTGGGGCCGTTTTGTGGATGAGCATTTACCCGGCTACCGTCAGTGGCTGCTCAGCGTAGGTGGTGAAGTACCGGCTTGATGTGCCTGCAACAGGTTTTCTCGCTTAGCCTGCGCATCTTGTTATATGCGCTACACTGAACGCCCCAAGCCGCCTATCGGCACGAAAGACATGCTGTACAGCCTCCTGCAGGTACGCCCGGCCATGGAGAAGCTGTACGGCCAGAAGAAAGAATACGCGCCGCTGATAGCCGCTTTGATGGACCTGCCGTCGGACGCGAAACTGCCCACGGCCAAGTCACTTCAGCAGCAGTTGGGTATCAGTGCGGCCGTGTTCCGGCGGTGGGCGGAAAACTGGCACGATGACTTTCTGGGGTTGATTCAGGAAGATGCTGACGTGCTGCAGTTCCGGCAGGTCGAGTACCTGTTTTGCGTGCCGGGGCCGCGAGACTACATTACCTTCTTATGCCGGCTGGCAGTACCGCCGCAAGTAGGCGAGGGAGTAGAACTAGGCTTTATATCTGGCGTCACCGGCTCTGCCATCTACCACGTCGATAGTATCGCGCACGAGTACCTGCACGACAAAATACAGGTGGTGGTTCGCCTGCGGGAAGGCTACTACGACCCCTACGTGCACCACCTGCGCCACCGGGCCCGCTTCGAGAAAACGCTGACCTGGGAGGAGGAAAGCCAGCTTTCCGGCTACTCGGCAGAGAAACGGCTGTATGAAATCTATAGCCGGCCTGCCACAGCCACACCGGCTTACCAGCCACCGGTGACTGTTGGACGGCGCCGACGCTTCGGGGACTGAGCCGCCGGCAGTTTCATCCGGCCATAGGCCGGGTTCGTTGGCCGGTACTGTTCTTTGCTATTCGAACTTCAGAGCAAATGAAGGGATACCAATAGCGGAGTCCATGGAACCAAGAAGCGCCACTTTTCTCAAAAAGTGGCGCTTCATAGTGGACCTATCAGCCAGCATAATGGTCATGTACCAAGTGCCGCTGAGCATAAGTACGCTGTACAGCCTAAACCGGGACACAAATCAGGACCCAAAACCTAATAATACCCTGAATTAAATACCTTGGCCGGTTATACGCACCCAGGAGGGAGCGCACAAGCCCGGTAAACGACTTCAGCAGTCATTTACCGGGCTTTTTCTTTGCCATATTCCTACCTGGCACCTTCAACTCATCTCTTTCAAGCCACCGGCTGGTCTGGAATGTTAGCTATCTTGGGCTAACCTCTTCCTATTTCTGTCCCCTCTCGCTTGCGTGTTATGAGTCATTTTATTTCCCGCAGAGATGCCCTGCGTAGTACGGCACTGCTCAGCGCTACCTCGCTGCTAGGCCTCGATGCCGCTAGTGCGGCCACTCCGGCGCAACCACCCAAAGGCAATACTCCGGCGTTAACTACCGCCGAAATTGCCAGCATTGAGGCAGCTCTAGGCAAAAAAGGCACCTACGTAGAGGCTCAGGCCACGCACAGCACCGCATTGCCGCGCAACGACTTGAAGATGAAGATCAAGGGAGAGCCGGTGCCTATTCCCTTTGGTTTTGGGGGCTGGGCCGCTATCAAGCACACGCTGGATGGAAAATCAGCCATGCTCATGAGCGACACGGTTCTGCTGCAGGAAGAAGTAGCGCCTCTTATGTCGGCTGCGCTGGCTAACGGGCTGGAAATTGGGGCCGTGCACAACCACTTCTTCTACGAGGAGCCCCGGATTTTCTACATGCACATTCACGGCATGGGGAGCCCGGCCGAACTTGCCCGTAAGTTTGCCGCTACGCTCAAAGAC
The DNA here is from genome assembly GCF_004745865.1 of Hymenobacter wooponensis. GTDB lineage: Bacteria > Bacteroidota > Bacteroidia > Cytophagales > Hymenobacteraceae > Hymenobacter > Hymenobacter wooponensis. The sequence continues at coordinate 730,538 of NZ_SRKZ01000002.1, forward strand.
TCTAAGCTGCTGCCTGCTAACCAGCCGCCAAGCCCGCCAGCCTCCGGGGCGCAAGCTGGCAACACAGCTACGCCTGCTGCCGGAGCCGCTGCTACTGGGAAAGAGCTCTTCGACCTGCCCGCACTAGACAAGATAACCGGCTACCAAGGCACTGTAAATGGCCCTACCTATAAGTACACCGTAGGCCGCGATGATTTGCAGGTGGTCATGATGAACACGGAGATGACGGCCGCCATTGGCCTAAACTCCTGGGCTTCGTTTGCCGGGAAACAGGCGGATGCCCACATTGCCGGAGACATTGCCATGTTGGAGCACGAAGTAAACCCTGTTATTAAAGCTCTTCGTGCTCATAATCTCGAAGTGGTAGCGGTGCATAACCACATGCTCTTTGACCAGCCGCGCATGATGTTCCTGCACTACTACGGGCGCGGGCCGGCGGCGCAACTAGCAACAGGGTTCCGGGCAGCCCTAGACCAATTAGGCAAGTCCCAGCACACGCCTGGTATGGAGGGCATGAAGCATTAAGGCGCTGCTAGGTCTGTAGGCCAGTCGGCTCTGCCTTACCCAGTTCCTGCTCATCTATAACTTGCTGCAGGCGAGACAGTACTAGGAGACACACCTTTTAGTACTCGGAAGCAGCATGGAACTTGATGCCGGAAGCGCTCCTCACACGCTCAGCCCCTCTCCTACTTATTGGCTCACCCGCATTGTTATTTTGCGCCTGCTTGGGGCACTCTATGCCATTGCCTTTCTAGTAGCCATCAACCAAATTGTTCCGCTCATCGGCTCCCATGGCCTCTTGCCAGTGGGGAACTACCTCCAGCAGGTGAGTAGCGCCTTTGGCTCAGAGGGCGCGGGCTTCTGGCGGTTGCCGTCGGTGTTTTGGCTAGGCCACTCTGATGCGGCTCTGCTCACTGGCGCTTGGGTTGGTCTGATACTATCTTGCGTAGTGGTGGCGGGCTACGCCAATGCCGTGGTGCTGACGGTGCTGTGGCTGCTGTACATGTCCTTCGTGCACGTAGGCCAGGAGTGGTATGGCTACGGCTGGGAGATTCAGCTGACGGAAACTGGTTTCCTGGCCATCTTTCTGTGCCCGTTGCTCGACCTGCGCCCTTTTCCGCGGTATGCGCCCCCCATGCCTATCATCGTGCTGTTTCGGTGGCTGAACTTCCGCATTATGCTTGGGGCGGGCTTGATTAAGCTGCGGGGCGATGAAGTCTGGCGTAACGGCACAGCCTTGTATTATCATTTCGAGACCCAGCCAATACCGGGGCCACTGAGCCGGTGGTTTCATTTTCTCCCGCGCACTCTGCTGCAAGTAGGCGTGTGGTTTAACTGGCTGGCCGAAGTGGTGGCGCCTTTTTTCGTGTTTGGGCCCCGCCTGGCCCGCCACATTGCGGGCGTGGTCATCGTGTTATTCCAGCTCAACATCATCGTCAGCGGCAACCTCTCCTTTCTCAACTGGCTGACCATTGTGCCGGCGCTGGCGTGCTTCGATGATGGGTTTTGGGCGAAGATTCTCCCTAAGCGTTTGGTGCAACGGGCCGCGGTGGCGGCAGAGCAAGCCGAAGATTCTCGCCCCATGCGCATCACGGCCTGGGCAGTGACGGCGCTACTTGCCGCTTTAAGTGTTCAGCCGGCCCTGAACATCGTCTCGCCCGGGCAAATTATGAACACCTCCTTCGACCCCTTCGATTTGGTGAATACCTATGGGGCCTTCGGCTCGGTGGGGAAAGAGCGGCTGAACGTGGTGTTTGAGGGCACTATGGACGAAAACCCCGACGAACAGGCCACCTGGAAGCCCTACCTCTACAAAGGCCTGCCCGTAGCCCTGGATCAGCGGCCGCCGCAAATTGCGCCCTATCAGCTGCGGTTAGACTGGCAGATGTGGTTTGCCGCCATGTCGTCGCCGACGCAATACCCTTGGACGCTTAACCTGGTGTGGAAGCTTCTGCACAACGACCCGGGAGTAGTCAGCCTGTTCGCGCAGAACCCCTTCCCCAAGCGGCCGCCCCGGTATATCAGGGCGGTGCGTTACCGTTACACGTTTGCGCAACCAGGCAATGCCCAGGGGCGGTGGTGGAATCGGGAGCCGGTTGACATATGGCTGCCGCCTTTGTCTGCTACTGACCCGCGCCTAGCTGAGTTTATCCAGAGCGCTGGGTGGGCTCCTTGACCTTAGCCACGGGGTTAGGAGCGACGTACACCAACGTAGCATCTTTCTATTGAATGAGTGGCCTAGAGGCCGTGTAGTTCAGGTTGACTTGAGCAGGTAGCGAGTACCTTCGGCCTTCTTTACCTGGTTGCTGCCAGTGGCAGTTACTAGGTGGTTATTTTCACTCGCCTATCTACGGCTTACGTTCCGCCGTTTACTGGTCTGTTGCTGAAGCGCTAGGCCAGGCAAACGCACTACTGTCTCTATGCGCCGCTCCCGATTACTTTCCTTGCTCGTTCCTTTTCTGCTTGCCACGGGCTGCACCCAAACCACCCCTACCCGTACCGCAGGACCAGGAGCCGCTAACCTGACCGATGTGCTGGAAACCATGAAAATAGCGGTGCCGCCCTCGGCTAACCGCATTGCCTCCTTCACCAACAAAGAAGCCGCCTACTACTGCGCCCAAACCCACGCGGTAACGCACCCCGAGTACAGCTGGTTTGAGGGGATGAACGTAGCCAAAAACCGCGTATTCGGGGGATACGACCTATTTGTGGGTGATCAACTGCTCGACAACCGCACTGCCAATGTAGTGGTGTACCCCGAGAAACTGGTGCGCCAGCACAGCCCTGGCCTAGAAGAACAGCTCTGGCTCTTCGACCACAAAAACCTCTTGGAGATTGACCTGACCGGCGCAACGCAGCCAGTGGGTATTCAACTTAAGGGCGAGAAGGTGCGCTTTCTGCGCCAGCAGGGAGATATAGCCCTCTTCTCGGCGCGGGAAGGCAACTACCTCATTGCAGTGGCTTCGCGCCAGCAGCAGGCGCTTACGCTCCAAGACCAACGCGTAGTAGCCGCTGGCCAAGGCTTTTTCATTGCCGTAGGCCAGGATGCAGCGGAGGCAACCGCCCTAATTGCGGAAGGAAGGCGCAATAGCGTAGCTCTTAAGCTAGCGCGGCAGCAGCGCCTGCGGGAGCACCTGCAAACCAATGCTTACATCACCTCCAACAACGACTCCCTAACGCAGGCCCTACGCTGGCTAGCCGTTACTACCGACCAGTTGGTGACCCGCCAGCAGGGCGACGGGATTTACGCGGGGCTGCCTTGGTTCAACGAATACTGGGGCCGCGACGAGTTTATTTCCTTCCCTGGGGCTATTCTGGTAACGGGACAATTTGCCACGGCTCGCCAGATCCTGCTCTCTTTCGCCAAGTATCAGCAGCTCGATGCCTCATCGAAATACTTTGGGCGGGTGCCGAACATCGTCAACCCCAGCAACATCGACTACCACACCACCGATGGCACCCCGCGCTTTGTCATTGCCCTGCAGGAGTACGTGAAGTATTCCGGCGACACCTCACTGGTGCGGCAACTGTACCCCAATGTGCAGGCCAGCATTGAGGGCTCATTGAAGCACTGGGTTGACGAGAAGGGCTACCTCCTGCACGAGGACAACGAAACCTGGATGGATGCCCGCGACGCCAAGCTAGTGTCCTACACCCCGCGGGCGAGTCGGGCCAACGATATTCAGGCGCTGTGGTACGAGCAGTTACGGGCCGGAGCCTACTTTGCCGCCTACATGAAGGATGCGGCTCACCAACAGCAGTGGGAGCAGTTGGCTCAGCAGGTGAAAGGCCATTTCGCCCAAGACTACCGCAACGCCCAGCACAACTACCTCGCCGACCGGCTAGACAAGCAGGGCAAGGCCGACTTCACGCTACGCCCCAACCAGCTCTTCGCTTTTGACTTGATCAACGACCCAGCCTTTACCCGGCAGGCGCTGCGCAAAACCTGGACTGAGCTGGTGTACCCCTGGGGCGTAGCCACCCTAGACCGTTACGACCTGCAGTTTCACCCCTACCACCTGGCCCCCGAGTTCTATCACAAGGATGCGGCTTACCACCGCGGCACCATTTGGCCCTGGCTAAATGGCATTGCCATGCAGCGTATGCTGGAAGCCGGGCAAGTAGAAACCGCTTATCAGCTGTTTGCCAACTCCAACCGGCAGGCCCTGTCGCAGGGAGTTGTGGGAGGCCTAAGCGAAAACCTGGATGCCTACCCCCACCCAGGCCAAGCGTGGCCTAAGCTGACGGGCGCCTACCTGCAGGCCTGGTCTAATGCTGAGCAGCTACGGGTGTGGTATCAGCACTTCCTCGGCATCCGGCCCGATATGGCTAACCGCCAACTAACGCTGGCGCCCCGGCTGCCCAAGGCGCTTGAGCAACTGCAGTACAACTTCATGGTTGGCAAAAGCCTAGTTACGGCCGAATATCAAGCGCTGCCCAGCCCCACTCATACCTACCACTTCAACGACCTCAGCACTACGGCAGTGGTTGACGTACTTCCCTTTGAACCCATGCGGGTGGAGGTGCGGCCGGGCTCGGTGCTTATGGTTTCGCCTTCGGTGCAGAAGCTGGTTGTACAAGTTCGGGATGAGCGCGGCAACGTGCTTACTGAGCGAACCGCCACGCCTTCTGCCGCGCGGCAGGCTGAGCAACAGCAGAACAATCAAGCGTTAGCTGGTGTGGACTTCACGCGCCCCCTACCACTCAGCAACCACCCCGTTGTCAATCAGGCAAAGAAGTAAGCTCATAAACGGCGGAGAGGGCTGAGAACTTCAAAAATTCTGCAGGCGAGGGGAATAGCCGATCTGCAGATTTCTCTTACTTCCTTTCTGAGCGAAGAGGCCTGGGCAGGTGGCCTAGCAGCCGATAATTTTCGTACTCAACCTCCACTGTACGTGGGTAGCACCCGTGCCCTACGCTAACCTTTTAGCTTGAGCCAGAGTATGATTATAGGCGCTGCCCATGATGAGCGGCACTTTTACTCACTCTCTCCCTTTGCTACCTATGAACACCCTGCGCCTACCTCTACTCTTTCTGCTCGTTCTGTTCACCTTCTCGCTGAGCAGCTGCGATGCCATCGGCTCCATCTTTAAGGCAGGTGCCTGGACGGGCCTCATTGGCGTATTCCTGATTGTACTGCTGCTGTGGTTCATTGTAAATAAGTTTCGTCGTCGGCCCTAGCATTGTTCTAGGCCACCTACGGCATTAAAAAAGCCCCCGCAGTAGCTGCGGGGGCTTTTTTAATGCCGTAGGTGGCCTAGATTATTTTGCCTTGCTGGGCATGGTACCGATGATGTGGTCCCAGAGGGTGCTGGATACGCCAAAGGCAATTTCATCTTGACGGTAGTGGTGCTGGGCGTGGTGAGTCCACCACACTTTCAGGAAGTTCTTTGGTGGCGCATACACGTGAATGGCGTAGTGCACAAACAGATAGAGTGCATAGCCAAACACAAAGCCCGCCAGAATACCGAATACCGCGTTACCGAACGTGAAGCGGAAAATGAAGAACAGCAGCGAGGTTACGAATACCGTGATGATGGGCGGCATAGCCAGCCGAGTCTTGTCTTTGGGAAACTCGTGGTGCACGCCGTGCATGGTGTACTGAAACTTGGCGCGGCCGGGCGAGGTAGCCGGAATATGGTACAAGTAGCGGTGCATCACGTACTCCACAAACGTAAACATAAACCAGCCTAGCAGAAACAAGCCAAACGCCGACGCCCCTGTTATAAAGCCCCGCGTGATACCATAATACAGGCTCACGAAGGCAGTAATGATAAAGATAGAAGTCGGCAACGCAATGTGCGTGTGCGACAACCGCTCCAACACCGGGTTCTTAAACAGCTGCGCCGAGCCCTTGTGCTTGGGCTTGATGGCATCAGGCGTTTTAACCGGAGTTACTTTTACTTCAGGTTCAGAAGCTTCGGAAGTGGAGTTCATACCAAGGCAGAATTGATGAATACGCAAAAATAGTCATGCTTGCGCAAACGCCGGTCCAGAACCTTAGATAACTAGACGGCGGCGTTGTAACGCTCTACCAACTGCCGCACAGCCTCTACCGAGCAAGTAGGGGCCGCACACCGCAGCGGTGCACGGTCGTAAAACCGCTGACGGGCAGCCAAGGTTTCAGTTAATCGGGTTTCCAGGGCAGCAGCATCGGGCAGCGCCGCCAGTAAGGGCCTACTTGCGGCCTGCCGCTGCAGGCGCCGCACCAACTCCGACACGGGCACTGCGAGGTACAGCGTTAGGCCACTTTCCAGGAGCACATCCAGGTTTTGGTGAAAGCAAGGAGTACCGCCTCCGGTTGATAGCACAAGGCTGGGCAGCTCCGCAATAAGGTCGCGCAACACGGCCGCCTCCCGCTCCCGGAAGTACTCTTCTCCATCCTGCGAGAAAATATCCGGAATGCTACGCTGCTCCCGGCGCACAATTTCCTGATCCAGGTCGCGGAATGGCACTTCATAGGCCGTAGCTAAGGCCCGGCCTAAGGTAGTTTTGCCCGCGCCGGGCATACCAATCAGGTGAAGGCGCATAAGTGGAGGAAGGAACAGTGAGGAAAAGAAAAGCCCAATTACCAGAGTGGCCTAGCAAGCAGTTACTTGGCTTACCCCAGCTTCACGCGGGGGTCGATGAAGGCATATAAAACGTCTACCACAATATTCACCAGCACAAAGAGAGCCGCAATAAAGATAGTGGCACCCATCACAACGGGAAAGTCTAGGTTCTCTACGGCCCGCAGGGTAACGGTGCCCAAGCCTTTCCAGTTGAAGATGTACTCAATGAAGAAAGCACCCGCCATCAAGGAAGCCAGCCACCCCGAAACAGCCGTAATGACGGGGTTTAAGGCGTTCTTTAACGCGTGGCTTACCACCGTGCGGTAACCCGACAGGCCCTTGGCCCGCGCCGTTCGGATGTAGTCCTGGCTCATCACATCAAGCATAGAAGAGCGCGTAAGCTGCACGATAACGGCCAGGGGACGGATACCCAGCGCAAAGGCGGGCAGCAGCAGGTTGCGCAGTACCAAATGGCGCCCGGTAAACGGATCGGTTTCGTAGAGCTGGCCGGTGAGGTTGAGGCCGGTCCAGGAGCTCCAGTAGAACCCGAAGGTGATGGCAATAAGAATAGCCGCTACAAACGAAGGCACCGAAATGCCCAGCACAGAGGTAGACACCAGTAGCCGATCCAGCCAGGAATGCGGCTTTAGTGCTGCTACAATACCAAGCGTAATACCCAGCACGGCCGCAATGAGCATGGCCGCTACGGCCAGCCACAGGGTGCCCGTGAAGTGGTCGAGCAGAATGCTGAGTACTTCTTTGTTGCTCTGGAAAGACCGACGCAGGTAGGGCGTTTTGAGCACCAACGCTTTCTGGCCCAGTGGCAGCAGCGTAACGCCCCCGTACTTAGCCACGCCCGCCGAATCGCGCGGGTGCAGGCCTAGCGGCGACACATCGTTTAGGTAACCGGCCAGCTGGGCGGGCAGGGGCTGATCGAGGCCGAGGTCGGCGGCAATGGCGGCACGGGTGGCCGCATCGGAGCGCTGGCCGGCCAACAGGGCTACTGGGTCACCGGGCAGCACATTGAACAAGAAGAACACCGTGAGGGCCACGCCCACCAGCACTAGCACCCCCTGCCAGAGGCGCCGCAGCACAAACCCTAGTATTCGGCTCACAGCTTCGCCTCCAAATCTCCCAGCTCGGGGATATCGTGGTAGTGATACTTGCCCTTCACCACGCCATTCTGCAGCAATACCAGGCCGGGGTTAGAGCGGATCATGGACTTCAGCACGGTGGCATCAGCGAAGTAGAATGGAGCGGCCAGGTTTACGTCGTGGCGGTAAGAATCAAAGGCGGCGGGGCTGCTGCTGGTAATTACCAGCGGCGTCAGGGGCTTTTTCGATTTGGCTGCGCCCTCCAGTAGGTTGTTAATTTCCTTGTATCGGTCGCGGTCGGCAGAAGTCACGTCTTGCACAATTAGCAGCAGCTTATTACCCTGCAATACTTCCTGAGTGTGGTCTTTGCCTTCATCATCAAACACGGAGAAGTCGGTGATGACGGGCTTAGACGTGAGCGGGTTCAGCACCTCCATGCTCTTATACTTCCAGGTTGAGTCGGTGGGGTACTCTGAGAACGTCTTGGTTTCGCCGTTGCGCTCCATCACGTACTGGTACTTGGCCTGCTCCTGGGGCTTCATCAGCTTTCCAATGTCGTTGCCCACCTTATAGGGCAGGAAGTCGAAGTAGGGCAAGTGGCCTAGCGCCCGCACGCCAATGCCAATGGCCACCGCCGACGCAATGGTGATGTACATAACCCCCAGCGTACCCTTGGCAAATACCCGACGCAGGTAGCGCTGGTTGAAGAACACTACGGCCCACAGCAGTAGCAGGAACATATCCTTGGCAAAGGAAGTCCAGGGCGTGAGTTTGATAAAGTCGCCGAAGCAGCCGCAGTCCGTTACTTTGTTAAACGCTGCCGAGTAAAAGGTCAGGAAGCCGAAGAACACCAACAGGCCTAGCAGCGTCAGGAGCACTTGGCGCAGCATCCAGCGCAGCAGCAGGGCCACGCCCAGCACCACTTCCAGAGAGCTAAGCACAATGCTCAGCGTGCGAGAATGCGGAATAAAGACGTGAAAGAAAGAGCCAATGTCTTTGCTGAACACCTCAAAATACTCTTCCAGCTTGAGCGCAGTACCTACCGGGTCGTTGAGCTTCACCAGCCCCGAAAAGATAAATACCACCCCCAGCAGCAGCCAGCAGATACGGGTAATTTGTTTCATATAGAACGTACTTCTTGAGGAGCTTAACGGCTTGATTTCATAAAGGTAACGGCATCCGGCGGGGTAGCCTCTGCACAAGGCAAAACGGCAGCCCGCCCAGACGACACGCGTTGTTACGAAGCAAGGTGAGTTACCGCCCTGAGGAAGACAAATATTTATACTTCGGCGTGCGCTAGGCCACTAGGCGTTCAGGTCCGCAAAGCCTTTTTTGATCAGGACAAACACGGCGTAGTTGAGCATGTCGCGGTAGTTGGCCTCCACGCCTTCAGATACGCGCGTGAGCCCGTGCAGATCTTCAATCTGCTTGGTGCGGTGCAGCTTCATCAGAATAATATCCGTGATGCTCTCCACGCGCATCTGCCGCCACGCCTCGCCGTAGTCGTGGTTTTTGGCAAACAGCAGGTGGCGGTTTTCCACTACCTGCGCATCATAGGCTTGGGCCACCGCATCGGGCTCCAGGTCCAGGGGCGCGTCGGCGGGCAGGCTTAGCTGCATGAGGGCAATGATGCAGTAGTTGATAATGGCCACAAACTCCTCCTCTACCCCATCGGCCACCAGCTGGGTGCCTTTCTCCTGAATGCTGCGAATGCGCTGGGCCTTGATATAAATCTGGTCGGTGACCGACGGAAGACGCAAGATGCGCCAAGCCGTGCCGTAGTCGTGGGTTTTAGCCAGAAACAGCCGGCGGCATTGCTCGATTACCCGGTCGTACTCGTGCTGGGTTTGATTCTCCAAGTTTTTCAGCCTATTTTGTTGGGAAACGGCATTTACTATTTTCCTGCACTCTCCTGACGCCGGAAGCATCCTATCGCGGCAGCCTGAGTCATTACCAGGGTAGCCGTTCTGAGGTGGTAAGCTCCAGCGTCGTCGCCTCGGGCGAAGAATGGCTCAGGATGTGAGGGAGAGAATAGCTTCAATTTGCATAGAAACCATGCTCCAGGCCCCGCAAGATACGTGTTTTTCCCCCAGGCAAACCCTGCGTTGCCCCGGTGGGCGCGTGCTGGATTTGCGCCGGCCGCAAGTCATGGGCATCCTCAATCTAACCCCCGATTCGTTCTTTGCTGGTAACCGCATCGGGGCTGAGGATGAGCTGCTGCGCCGCGCCGAGCAGATGCTAGGCCAGGGGGCCGCCATCCTCGATCTGGGCGGGTACTCCTCCCGCCCCGGTGCCGAAGATATTTCCGTTGACGAGGAAAAGCGCCGCCTGCTACCCGCCATTGCCGCCGTGCGCCGCGCCTTTCCCGAGGCGTTTATCTCCGCCGACACTTTCCGGGCCAGCGTGGCCGAAGAAGCCGTAGCCGCCGGGGCCGATATTCTTAACGATATTAGCGGCGGCCAGCTTGATGCGGAGCTATTACCTACTGTGGGCCGCCTGCAAGTGCCTTACATTCTGATGCACATGCGGGGCACGCCCCAAACCATGACCCAGCTCACGCACTATGACGATGACTTGGTGCTGGAGCTGGTGCGCTATTTCCGCGACAAGCTAACGGAGCTACGCCGCCACGGCGTAACCGACGTGGTGCTAGACCCCGGCTTTGGCTTTGCCAAAACGCCCAAGCAGGGCCATGAGCTGCTGCGCCGCCTGCAGGAGCTGCAAGTACTAGGCCTGCCGGTGCTGGCGGGGCTGTCCAGAAAAAGCATGGTGTACAAGCCGCTAGGCCTGTCGGCCGATGCCGCCTTAGCGGGCACCATTGCCATGAATACCCTGGCGCTGGTCAACGGGGCCCGGATTCTGCGCGTACATGATGTGGCCGAGGCTGTACAAACTGTGCAGCTCGTATCTAACACTTTCCCACCCTTCTCCCCGTGATTGGCTTCTTCACCGTCGGCTTCCTGCGCATAGGCTGGGTAGACGTCATCGACGTGCTGCTGGTCACGGTGCTGTTTTATCAGCTGTACAAACTGCTGACGGGAAGTGTGGCGCTGAAGATTTTCCTGGGCTTCATGTCCATTTACTTGCTCTATCTGGTGGTGAAGGCCACCGGTATGGAGCTCCTCACCAGCATCCTAGGCCAGTTCATGAGCGTGGGGGTGCTGGCGGGAATCATTCTGTTTCAGCAGGAAATCAGGCGGTTTCTGCTCACCATCGGTAAGGCCACGGCCCTAGACCGCGTGCGGGTGTTCCCATGGCGGCGCGAGGCGGCTTCGGAACGCATGAACATTACGCCCTTTGTAGAAGCCGCTAAAAGCTTAGCGGGCAAGCAAACTGGCGCGCTCATCGCCTTCAGCATGGCCTCCGACCTGAAGTTCTTCGCCGACTCCGGCGACCTGATTGACGCCACCGTGAGCAAGCGCCTGCTCATGAGTATCTTCAACAAAACTAGTCCGCTGCACGACGGGGCCGTCATCATTACCCGTGGCCGCATTCAGGCCGCCCGCTGCATTCTACCCGTCAGCGAAAACCCCGATGTACCCGCCTCCATGGGCCTACGCCACCGCGCTGCCATCGGCCTAACGGAAGTAACCGATGCTATTGTACTGGTTGTGAGCGAAGAAACTGGCCAGATTTCCTTGGTGCGCGGCGGTGAAGTCTTCCGCAACCTAGCCTCTGCCGACCTGCGGGCCCGCCTCAACGAGTTCCTGTTCGATGTAGCCCCCAAGCCGACTGCTTCAACGGGTTCTACAGCAGCGGAAGTGGCGGCGTAGGGCTACTCAGTAGCCGTCAGAAGTTCCTCTAAATACATTTTGTGTTTCCTGAGCTCGAAGGCTTTGTCTAGGTCTAGATCAACAAGTAAAAGCCTATCTGTCAGCCCGTGCTTGTGCAACGCTAGTTGTTCACTTTTAAACGGTGCATCTTCCAGCCAGTAGAAATCGGTAGAGAAGTCGATTGCTTCCGTTTTTAAGGTCTCCCACATTGTTGCTTTCACAGCTTGAAGATGCTGCAGCGTGCTAACTCCATAAAAGCTAGCCAAATATTGTACTGCAGTGTGTGCTAGGCCTCTACAGTGAGTAGTCAACCAATAGCAGTCGAAGTACTGCGTCACAAACACTATAAATTCTGCTCCAAAGTCAGGGCTTTGCGTGTTGCGCTTGGTCAACAATACACCGTCTATATCAAGGTAGAGTCTTATCATATTGAAAAAAGAACCCACTTCATTCGCTGAAAGTGGGTTCTCATTTTATAGGTAAGCGGATGGTAATTACGGCGTATTAGTCACTACCTGCCCAGCTTCGGGCTGTTGGGCGCTGCGGTCTTTGAGCGTGCCTAGCTCGCGGCCTACTTCAATGAAGGCGTTGATGGCCTTATCGAGGTGCGCGCGGGTGTGGGCAGCGGACAGCTGCACCCGAATGCGGGCCTGACCTTTGGGCACTACGGGGTAATAGAACCCTACTACGTAGATGCCTTTGTCGAGCATTTTGGCGGCAAACTCCTGAGCCAGCTTGGCGTCGTAGAGCATGACTGGTACAATGGGATGCTCGCCGGGCTTAATGTCGAAGCCGGCGGCGGTCATCTTTTCGCGGAAGTACTTGGTATTTTCTTCCAGCCGGTCGCGTAGCTCGGTGCTTTCCGTAAGCAACTCCAATACCCGCAGGCTAGCACCTACAATGGCTGGGGCCAAGGTGTTAGAGAACAGATATGGGCGGCTGCGCTGACGCAGCATGTCAATGATTTCCTTACGGCCCGAAGTAAAACCACCCATGGCGCCGCCCAGGGCTTTGCCCAGCGTACCCGTAATGATATCAACGCGGCCTAGCACGTTGCGGTACTCATGGGTGCCGCGGCCGGTTTTGCCCAGGAAGCCCATAGAGTGACACTCGTCAATCATCACCAGAGCCTGGTACTTGTCGGCCAGATCACAGATTTTATCGAGCTGAGCGATAGTGCCATCCATGGAGAATGAGCCGTCGGTGACGATGATGCGGTGGCGGGTGCCTTTGGCCTGGGCATCCTGGAGCTGCTTTTCCAGGTCGGCCATGTCGTTGTGAGCGTAGCGGTAGCGCTGAGCTTTGCAGAGACGCACGCCATCAATGATGGAAGCGTGGTTGAGCGCATCAGAAATGATAGCGTCTTGCTCACTGAACAATGGCTCAAACACGCCGCCATTGGCGTCGAAGGCTGCCGCGTACAGAATGGTGTCCTCGGTGCCGAGGAACTCAGCCAGCTTGGCTTCCAGCTCCTTATGAATATCCTGAGTGCCGCAGATAAAGCGCACCGACGACATGCCGTAGCCGTGCGTATCAATAGCTTCTTTAGCCGCTTTCACCACCTCGGGGTGGGAGGAGAGGCCTAGGTAGTTGTTGGCGCAAAAGTTCAGCACCTCACCGGCTTCAGTGGTTTCAATTTCCGCGCCTTGGGGCGAGGTAATGATGCGCTCCTTTTTATAAAGACCGGCTTCCTTGATTTCCTGGAGCTGCTGCTCAAGATCTGGCTGGAGGGTGGCGTACATAGCGGTGAGGTGGTGAAGTAGTAAACGGATGAGTTGGGATGGAAAAGTAAAAGTACGGCATCCCGCAAAAAGGAGAGGACTTTATCCCATCGGGATAAAGTCCTCTCCATGACAAGCAGCAAACTGCTAAAAGCGGAGCAGAGTTTCCGTAGGCCGCCATGCTCCTTTGCTAGCAATAGGGGCCTAGGCGTTCCTCTCTACCAAAACTACCGCTGGCGCACCCACTCGCGAATAGCGGATAAGGCTATGTAGGAGAAAATTGGCTGGCGCACATTGTCTACCAGGGGCCAGTGCGTTTCAGGCGCTTGAAATACGTGGTTAACGCCCTCAAACTTTTGTACCGTCACGGTGCGGTTGGCTTTCAGGCCTTTTTCCAGCAGGGCTAGGTTGGTAGGAGCTACTTCCTCATCATCGAGGCCCTGCATTAACAGCACGGGGCACTTTACATTGCTGAGGTATTGCTGCGGGTCGAAGCTCAGATAGCTACGGTACCAAGTAGTAGTTCGGCGGGCCGCTAAGGTCCGGGCCTGGCTGGGGTCGAGCTCAGCGTTATCTTGGCGCATCATATTGGCCAGAATAGCTTGCACCTGGGCATTATCGGGGTTCTGGCGCACAATTTCCAGCATGGCTTGCTCCCGCGCAAGAGCTTTGGTTAGGGCATTTTGAGCTTCCGTTTTCTGATTCAGCTGGTACTTTGCCACCGCAGTTTCTACCTGGGCTGCATTGGCGCCTGAGGCTCGCATGCTTGCTACCTGCTGCTCAAGAGCCTGCTGGGCCAGCATACGACGCTTGCCCAATGTTTGGGAAGTATCGGCAGAGGCAACCATACGCTGCGCAGCTTGCTGGTTTGCCAGCAAATCGCGCCCTACTTGGCCGGAAGCTGCCAGCGTCACAACGAAGGCGGGAGGTAGCGGCTGGGCGGCAGCCAACAGGCCTACGTTGCCTCCTTCTCCGTGACCAATCACGCCTACTCGAGCAGCCGCAATTTCGGGCCGCGTACGCAGGTAGAGCATTGCGGCTTGCACATCCTTCACGCGGTCGAGGGTTGTGGTGGCGCTATTATCGCCTTCCGATTTGCCCACGCCCCGGTCATCGAAACGCAACACGGCAATGCCCTGCTCACTTAAGTGCTCAGCCAGTAGCCGCAGCGGTTGATATCCTCGCACACTACCGTCGCGGTTCTGTGCACCCATATCCGAGATAAGTACAACTGCCGGAAACGGACCCGCTCCTTGCGGAACTGTTAATGTTCCGGCTAGCTGCAGCTTATCAATTGCATTCGGAAAAGTGACTTCCTCAGTACCATATAAGGCACTTTGTTCTACTGGCGTGGCCCCAGAACCGGCTTGAGCCTGCATAACGGAAGCCAGCAGTAGCCAACCGCCTAACAAAGCAGAACGAAAAAACGACATAAAATATAAAAAACAGGTGGGTACAGCCCAGAGGCAAAAATTGCGCACAAAGGTAAAGTATAATTTCTGCCCTTGCAGGAAGAACTTACACTTTAGCATTCAAATCCTGTTCACTCTCTGTTAATTACCTTAGGGCAGCAGCACTTGGTCGATAACGTGCACCACCCCATTAGTGCATTGCACATCCGGAATTACCATGGTAGCGGGTGTGGTATTGCCCTTGCCCTGCACCGGCACCACTCCATCAGTGAAGAGGCCCAGTTTTACTTCGCCGCCCAGCGTGGTCAGGTTGGCGTTGTCCTTCAACTCTGGGGTGAAAGTGCCGCCGTTGTTAGCCACATGATTCAGCAATACCGCCGTAACGGTGGCCTGGGGGAGCTTACGAATATCAGCGGGCTGGTCAAGCGCCACGCCCAGCTTGCGGCCTAAGTCTTTGAAGGCAGCATCGGTAGGGGCAAATACGGTGAACGATGGGCTCCCGGGCTTGGCCGTAAGGGCATCGGTCAGGTTGCAGTAAATAAGCGCCTCTACCAAAAAGGTGAGTTCGGGCTTCACGAATACCTGCCCGTTTTTAAGCGCCAGCGCCGACTGCACAATATCGGCCCCGGTGGCCAGCAGCACTTTATCAATTGGATGCACCATGCCGTTGGCGGCTTGTACATCCAGGGCCAGGATGCGGGAGCCATTCACGTATAAGTTACCGTCGCGGGTAATAATGCGGCGGGTGGGGCCCGCTAAGGAAGCAGACGTGCTGCCCGCTTTAAAGGTGCTGCTTTCTAAACGGCCAGCAGCGGTGTGGTAGAGCAGGGTGCTAGTAAGGAAAGGCTTTTGCAGGGCCAGTAAGTCGGAGGCACTGTTGAGGCCTAGGCGGGCGAAGGCAGCATTGGTTGGAGCAAATACAGTGTACTGGGCACCGCTGGTGGCCTTGTTGGTGAGCGTGATGGCTACGCCCCCACGGATGGCAGCGTCTTCTAGCACGCTAAAATCTTGGCCAGCCACGGCAATGTTCGCAATGGACGGCGCCACGTCTTCGCGTTGGCAGCTGGTGAGAGATGTGGCGCTTACAACTAGGCCAGCAAGGAGAAATGAGAAAAGGTGTTTCATGAAAAAAGCCAATGCAAAAGGTGTGGTTATTAGGGCGCTATTCAGTTGTATTAAACTGATACGCAATTAACGACCCTATTCCCAAAATGGATTTACCGTCTACCAATCCGAATGAGACATTGGTCGCGTAAATGCGACGATTCACAGAAACACGCTCCCAACCTCGCCAGACTACAGCAACATTTACCTCACTAACACACCATTTGCGAACTTTTTCTCATGAAACACTTCTCCACTCTTTTTGGCTTGACGGCTGGCCTTGTACTGGCCTCCGGAGCCACAGTTTCCGCCCAAAGTTTGGTAAGCGGTTTCATGTCGGGAAAGCACCACGGTTCTATTGCCGTTTCTACCACTGCTGAGAATTACAAGCAGGTATACCTCGTCCCGGAAAAAGTAAATATGGTACCCATCTACCGGCAGATCTACGTGACGTCGGTAAACCTGTACGCTAGCTATGGCCTCACCGACAAGATTGACGCGATTGTGAGCTTGCCTTACATTAAGTCAGAGGGTCGGGCCGACGAACAAGTAGTGCAGGACCTGGGCTTCCGTAACTCGCGCCAGGATTTTCAGGACATCACCGGTGTGCTGAAGTTCAAGTCGTACTCCGGCACCGTTGGTAACTACCTCGTTGATCTGTTGGGCGTGGTGGCTGTAAGCACGCCGTTCAGTGATTATAAATCGAATACTGGCCTAGACTACATCATTGCCATCGGCAACCGGGCCACCAAGGTTACTACGCTGGGGGTTTTGCACGTGAAAACTGCCTCGGGGGTATTTGCTACTGGGCAAGCAGGCTACAGCCTACGCAGTGGCCTCGTGCCCAATGCCTTTTTGGCCGAAACTAAGGTTGGGTTTGCAGGCACCAAGCTATACGCCGAGGCCCTGGCTTCCTTCCAGAAGTCAGACAAGAGTGGCACCGATATTCTGCAGCCAGGCTTCAACGGTAACTTCACCGCCACGCGAGTAGATTTTATCCGGGTGGGCGTTAACCTATTCCGCCCGCTTACCAAAGGCCTTGGCGCTTCCGTGGGGGTGAGCTCCTACGTGGCAGGCCGCAACGTAGGCCAGTCGACCGGCATTTCCGGTGGCCTATCGTATAATTTCTAATTGTTGATCTGGCCTAGAACGCCACAACAAAGCCTCTTACTGAGCACATCCCAAGCCCCGATGGTGCAGTTCTAGGCCAGTAAGTAGCCCGTGAGGCTTGCCTACGGTGTACTCCTAATTCGGGTGTATTCCGCATGCGGTCTTAAGGCCTTACCTCTGACTTTCACCTAGTCCTTCCTGAGGAATGCTAGTACTCCATTACGGCCGCTGTGCATTAATTCTTGCTTCTGGGCTTCAGATAAACGCTTGATTTTGGGATTGTAGCCACGGGTGCTGATGCTGATAGTCCGTTCCCAGTCGCGGGGCTGGGCGGGATTTAGGTTTTCGATGGCCACTGTGTAAAGGGCACCCACATACGAACCGAAGTCGCGGACGGGGTAGGGCGCCAATTGCTGACGGCCGGTGGGCAAGGTATCAAGAGCCAGTTGGGCCGGGCGGTCGAGGCGGAGGCCTAGAGTTTCGGGGTTGAAGAGCGGGCCAGTGGCGGGAGCTTCCCCAGCACCTGACGACAAATAGCGCGCATCATCAAACATCCAAATCGGATAATTGGCCAGTAGGCCCCCATCAACCAGTACATCAACCGGCTGCCCCTTCACTGGATGACGCACAATATGGCCCCCGGCATCTAGCAGAACCGCGCGGAAGTAGAGCGGGATGCTCATGCTGATACGCACGGCATCGGCCACGCGCAGGTCGGGGTGGGTTTCATAGCTAAAGATTTGGGTGCGCTGCGTAGTGAGGTTGGTGCCGGTGGTATACAGGTCGCGGTAGTGGGTAGGCTCCTGCTGCGCCAGGGCGTGCAACTGGCCTAGCGTAAGGTTGGGGCGCTGCGTTTTGCGGGCCACCAACTGGTTGAGGTAGCGGGCCAGCTCGTCGCCGCGGTACCAGCCGTATTGCTTCACAAGGCGAGTGCCGCCGCCGAAGAACATCAGGCGCCCATCATTCAGCCGCTGAATAGGCGTGTGATTTACTACTTCCACTATTTCCTGAGGCGAATACCCCACCGCCAGCAGTGCCGCCTGAATAGCCCCCGCGGAGGTGCCGCCAACGCGGCGGAGGCCAGTTAATACGCCCTGCTTGTCCAGCTCGGCCAGGGCGCCCCCGTAAGCAATGCCCCGGATGCCGCCCCCTTCCATCACCAGGTTGCGGTACACTGGCGGAGTGGGCTGGGCCTGCACAGGCGCAGTTGTACCAACCCATAGGAATAGGCCTAGCAGCATACGCCGCGCGGATATGTACTGCATAGGTAAACCTGAATGTGTAACCATAAGAGGTTGCGGATGGAAAGCTCTCTGGCAGACGGATACCCGCACCGGCCAGAAGGTTGTATGCTCGTTTACTACGTCCAGCTCAGAGGGCTTGCCGCTGAACTCGGCAGAACCATTTCACCCCGTTATCTTTGTAGCCCCCATCCACCCACACCCTCCTTTTTCAGCATATATGCAGTCTACCACCCCCAGCGATACAATACTGGTTATCGGAGCCGGCGGCCAGCTTGGTTTAGAACTCACCCACGAGCTGCGCCAGATCTATGGTGCCTCCAACGTAGTAGCCGCCGATGTACGGGCGCCCCAACACCCCGAGGCGCAAGAAGCTGGCCCGTTTGAACTGCTGGATGTGCTAGACAAGCCTCGGCTGGAGGAAGTGATGCGCCAATACAAGCCGAAGCAGGTATACCACCTCGCGGCTCTGCTTTCGGCTACGGCTGAGAAGAACCCCAAATTTGGGTGGCAGCTGAACATGGATGGCTTGTTTCACGTGCTCGATGCGGCCGTAGACCTGGGCGTACAGCAGGTATACTGGCCTAGCAGCATTGCGGTGTTTGGCCCCGATACGCCCCGCGAAAACACGCCGCAGCTCACCGTTATGAACCCCAATACGGTGTACGGCATCAGCAAGCTGGCCGGAGAGCAGTGGTGTGAGTGGTACTTCCGCAAGCATGGCCTCGATGTACGGAGCCTGCGCTACCCCGGCCTCATCGGCTACAAGAGCCTCCCCGGCGGCGGCACCACCGACTATGCCGTGGATATTTACCACAAAGCCGTAGCCGGACAGGCCTACGAGTGCTTTCTGGAGCAGGACACCTACCTGCCCATGATGTACATGCCCGATGCCCTGAAAGCAACTCTGGACTTAATGCACGCACCCGCCGACAACATTCAGGTGCGTAGCAGCTACAACCTGGGCGCAATGAGCTTCTCGCCCGAGGAAATCACGCGCAGCATTCAGCGCCACTACCCCGATTTTCAGGTTACCTACCAGCCCGACTCGCGCCAGCAGATTGCTAACTCCTGGCCCGCCAGCATCGATGACTCTAAGGCCCGCCAGGACTGGGGCTGGCAGCCGCAGTTCACGCTAGACAAGATGACCGACGACATGCTGCTGCACCTGAAGGAATTGCAGCCTGCTCCGGTTTCCTAGGCCACCACAAAAAGCCTCGCCCACCTGGCGAGGCTTTTTTGCACCGTTTCACTGCGAACCTCTGCGTCTCCCGTGCGTTCCTCTGCGGTAACTATTACTGTGCTCCGCATGATCGTCAACCATACTCCGGCCGGCTGGCAAATTATTTACCAACAGGCGCACGGGCTACTAGCCACCCAGCTAGCCTGGCACTGGCAGCCCTTCGGCGATTCTGATAAATGGGTAGGCCTACTGGCCGCCATTGCCCAGCACGACGATGAGCAGCCGGAGTGGACTGGCCACTACGGCCTCACGCCCGCGGGGGCGCCGGCCAACTTCACCATGAAGGAGTTTTCTCTGGAGCAGGCTACGGGCGTAATAAAAGCCGCTCGTTTCCAGGGGCGGTGGCGCAGTTTGCTGACCAGCTTGCACCTGAGTACGCTGTATGAAAGCCTGCGCGGCCAAAACAAGCAGACCGATGCTTTTCTGGACGAGCAGCAGGCCAAGCAAAAGCAGTGGCTGAAAGAGCTTAAACTGTCGCGCAAGGAAGCGCAGAGCTACTACGACTTGTTGCACTGGTGCGACCGGCTGAGCCTGATTCTGTGCCGCCAGGAGCTCCCTGAAATGGGTCGCAGCCTAGAAATTTATACCGGCTCCAATGGTCAGCGTTATGATGTAGTAGTGCCCGAACCTGGTGGCCCAGCCACGGTTCAGCCTTGGCCCTTTCGGGAGAAGAGCTTTACTGTGAGCGTAGAGGCCTCCACGCTGAGCCAATTACAATTCAAGGACGACGAGGAACTAGCCTCCGCCCTGCGCGTGGCTCCCATTGAGCTACTGACCTGGGAATTCAAAAAATAGGTGGCCCAACTAAGCTAAAAGGCCCATCATGCTGAGCATGATGGGCCTTTTAGCTCGGCCGTGTACTGGCCTAGAGCTTGGTGATGGGCGTC
Source organism: Hymenobacter wooponensis (assembly GCF_004745865.1). Classification (GTDB taxonomy): domain Bacteria; phylum Bacteroidota; class Bacteroidia; order Cytophagales; family Hymenobacteraceae; genus Hymenobacter; species Hymenobacter wooponensis. The sequence continues at coordinate 750,674 of NZ_SRKZ01000002.1, forward strand.
TTGCTGGTCATTACGCCGGTGGGTACGGTGTCCGAAGCATAAACGTGGTCAAGCTTGCGGCCATCTTTCCCATCGGTGCGGTCGGAGGCCAGCATGATGCGGCCGTAGCGACGGTAATCGGCCCAGCGGCGGCGGAAGGCGGGCTGAGCATCCGTAGCTTTTGGGAAATAGGCCCACTCCTCTACCAAATTGGTAGCGGGGTTGATGAGCACTTCGTACTTATTGTCGGGCGTTACGCCTACGTTCTTAAACGTCATGTTAAGCACCTCGGCGGGCTTACCGTCCATCATAGTGCTCGTGCCCTTGTAGGTGAGCGTCACGCCCGAGTCTTTGAGCTTGAAGGGCATTACCAGCCACCAGGAGTTATTCACCCAGATGGGGTACATCCGGCTCAGCAGCTTCTGCCCATCGGGCGTGGCCGAAATGTCTTTGCCGCTGCGGTAGGCCTGTCCTTGCTTCGTGTTGATGTTGTACACGGCCACAGTGCTATCCTTCTGCCACCGGAAGTCGCCGGTGTGTTTGTCCCAGAGCTGGTAAGAGCCATCGAGGAAGTCCCAGCCAATGAGGCGCGTTTGTTGCCAAGCCGGGTATCCGCCCATCTGACGCATTACCTTGTCGGCGAGGGCCATAGCCTTAGCATCGGAGCCAGCCCGGTCAAAATCAGGCGCGGCGGGAAAGGAAGCCGTGTCTGCCGCCACCGTAGCCGACTTACCGGCCCGCTGCTTCTTGCCTGAAGGCGACTTTTGCTGGCAGGCGCCAACACTAATGGATAGCCCGGTGATGCACAGGCCTAGGGCTACTTTGGAAAGGCTACTAACTCGCATGATGAGGGAAAAAGCTGCACCCGATAACCACGTGGCTTCGGTTCAGCTTGTACGCTAAAGCTACGAATGGCGGTCGTCTTTAGCCAACGTAGTTCCAATAGCCGTCGTACTACTCCCAACACCTTCCCGATTTTTCTGCTATATGCCCGCGCACTACCGCCTTTCCGACATCCTTGGTATCCTGAAAACGACGGCCAGTGAGTTCATGGTGAACAACTCGTTTCGCCACGCGGCGGCCCTGTCGTATTATACCATCTTTTCCCTGCCGCCCCTGCTGATCATTGTTATCACAACGGCCAGCGCCATTTATGGTACTGAAGCTGTAACAGGCCAGATTTATGGGCAAATGCGCGGGTTCCTCGGCCCCGATTCGGCCAAGTTCCTGCAGGACTCCATTGCCGAGTTTACCAAGCAGCAAAAGTCTGGGGTGGCCTCCATTATTGGCGTGGGCACCCTCATTTTTGCCGCCACCACATTCTTCGTGACGCTACAGGAAAGCATCAACGACATCTGGAACCTCAAGGTAAAACCCCGCAATGGTATCTGGCAGTTTGTACGCGACCGGCTCCTTTCCTTTGGCCTGATTCTGAGTGTAGCCTTGCTCCTGCTTATCTCCTTCGTGATTAGCGCCTTGCTCAGTGTGTTCACCGATCAGCTGCAAAAGTGGTTTCCTGAGGTTGCCGTTATCTTCATTCACATCGTTGACTTCACGCTTTCTCTTTTCATCACTTCGCTGCTGTTTGGCCTGATTTACCGCTTCCTGCCCGACGCTATTATTCGTTGGCGCGACGTAGGCATTGGAGCAGTTATTACGGCTTTGCTCTTCCTGGTGGGCAAATACTTGATTGCATTCTATATTGCTAAGTCTGATCCGGGCTCGGCGTTTGGGGCTGCGGGTTCGGCTATTGTGCTGTTGCTGTGGGTAAACTATTCGTCCCTGATTATCTTCTTTGGCGCAGAGTTTACGCAAGAGTTTGCCGACGCTTTCGGGCAGAAAGTGCAGCCTAAGGCTCATGCCGTACGCATCGAAACGCGGGAAGTGCCGGAAGGCGAAACCAAAGAAGAAATCACTACTGGTCGCCCACGCTCCGAGGGGCGCTGGCGCGGGTAAGCTCACAGGCTCGAAAGTATGCGAAAATGGGCTATCAATGCCCTTTTTTTACACAAATAGAAAGTCCAGATTTTAACGCCTTACACAAGCTCGTTTCCTGGCCTAGAACAGCATTCTAGGCCAGGAAACGGGCTTGTTAAGTTTAGGCTATCTACTGCTACAAAGTCTAACTCGTTGATATTATATAAGAAGCTCTATATCGTAGTGAAGCGCCGAAGTGATACGTTTGGATCACACTCCTATTCATCGGCTATATGCTTTCTTCTTTACTATCGCCTCGGCTGTTCAGCTTGCTACTTTTTCTCTTGTGGAGTAGCACCTTGTACGCGCAACAACCCACTACTCGCCCGCTAGTTATTAGCCCAATAGTTGGCCCCGTTATCGACGCTCAGGAACGGACGCTTTATGGGCTTTTCCCCTTCTATTCCAACAAAGATTTCAAGGAGGCTACCCTTGAGCAGAACCTCACGCCTGATAGTCTCATCACGTTGCGCACCACGTTCGTTGATGGCCGCATAATACTGCGCCCTATGCCGCAGTATGAGTACTTATACACTCGCCGGCAGATTGAGGACAAGGCAAAAGCTATGCGGGTAGCGGCTGGCGCCAGCTCAACCGATTCTATTGGGGCCTCCTACCGCGTTACGCTGCGCTCGGGGTCTACTTTTGCCGGCATTTTGCGGGCTTCCCGCCCGCAGGAGCTAGAGTTTAGCAGCCAAGAACCGGGGGCGGTAATTATTCCGCGGAGTGAGATAACCAGAATGGAGCTGCTGCCCCGGGTTGAGTTGCAGGATGCCATGCGCCACCCCACATGGGGCTACGTAGGCAACGGCACACGCGTATTTTTTGCTCCTACTGCCCGCAACCTGCGCGCCGGCGAAGGATACTTCCAGACGATAGACTTGTTCCTGCTGGGCATCAATTACGGCGTCACCGACAATGTATCCGTCGGGTTACTGGCCTCGGCTTTTCCGGGCATTGGGCTTGATAACCAACTGGTAGCCATTACGCCTAAGTTTAGCTATCCGGTCAGCAATAAGCTAAGCGTAGGCGCGGGAGTGCTGTACGCCCGCATCCCCACCTTTGACTCTTACAATAACAGTAGCGGCTACGGCGCCGGAGTGGCCTATGGCTTGCTCACTACCGGCAGCGCCGACAATAACTTCACGGTAGGCCTGGGGTATGGTTTCTCCGGTGGCCAGGGCGACCAAGGTTTCGGCGAGTCGCCAGTTGCGGTGTTTAGCGGCGCTACCCGGGTAAGCAAGCGTATCTCCCTGATGTCGGAAAACTACCTTATCACTTCCGGCAGTGGTGGCCTAGCCGGCCTCTACGGCATTCGCCTCAACTGGCCCCGCACAACGTTTGGCATCGGCTCTTTCTACGTAGCTCCGTTTGAAGGAGACGGTGCCTTTGGCTATATCTATCCGGTGTACCTAGACCTTTCGTTCCGGTTCGGCAAAACGGCCCAGAAGTAGTTTTTACCTCAACAAAAAAGCCCGGCTCCATGGAGCCGGGCTTTTTTGTTAGGGTATGTTAGAGCAGCCTAGGCTACTTCTGATTTTTCTTTCACGGCTAGCTGACCGCAAGCAGCATCAATGTCTTTGCCCCGTGAGCGGCGGATGTTGGTTTGCACGCCGCGGTCGGCGAGGTACTTATGGAAGGCGGTTAGCTTATCGTCGGCGGTGTTGACGTAAGAGGCGTTTTCGATGGGGTTATACTCGATCAGGTTCACCTTGCAGGGAATCCATTTCGAAATCTGGTACAGCTCTTCCGCGTCCTGTAGCGTGTCGTTGAAGCTCTCGAACACGATGTACTCGTAGGTGACCTTGCGGCCCGTGGCCTGGTGGTAATACTTGAGAGCTTCCTTCAGCGAGGCTAGGGAGTTAGCTTCGTTGATAGGCATAATTTCGTTGCGCTTGGCATCGTTGGGGGCGTGCAACGAAAGGGCCAAGTTAGCCTTTACATCATCATCGGCCAGCTTCTTAATCATCTTGGCAATGCCGGCGGTGCTGATGGTAATGCGGCGCGGGGCCATATTCAGGCCATCGGGGGCGGTAATGCGACGCACACTTTCTACTACGTTGGCGTAGTTCAGCAGCGGCTCGCCCATACCCATGTACACAATGTTAGTGAGCGGCGTGCCGTACTGGGCCTCGCACTGCTCCCGAATGCGCACCACCTGGTCGTAGATTTCAGCGGCATCGAGGTTGCGCTTGCGGTCCATGTAACCGGTGGCGCAGAACTTACACGTGAGCGAGCAGCCCACCTGCGAGCTGATGCAGGCAGTCATGCGGGTGTCGTGCGGGATAAGCACCCCTTCTACAATGTTGCCATCATACAGCCGGAACGCCGACTTGATGGTACCATCGTTGGAGAGTTGCTGGTTCTGCACCTTCACCCCGTTAATGGTGAAATACTGATCGAGCAACTGCCGGGTAGCCAGGGAGATGTTGTTCATCTCCTCAAACGACGAGGCAGTGTTCTTCCATAACCACTCGCTCACCTGCTTTGCCCGGAACGGCTTTTCGCCGTGCTCTACCATAAAGGTTTTGAGCTCGTCGGGGGTGAGTTTGCGGATGTCGCGCTTGGTGAGTACGGGCAAGTCAATCATAGCTGCAAAGATACAACACCAGAGGCAGTTGGGTTCCCAGAAATTTGCCTTTCCGCATATACCCAGGAATCGAGCTTAGCGGTTTACTAGCAGCATAGTACTCATAGCAGAACGCCATGCTCCATCTAGCATCCGCTTATTGAAGCATGTCTACCCCTGACCAACTACTGGCCTAGAACTTTGTAACGAAGCAGTAGAATATGCCCTTATCATTGGCTTGATGCGCTGCCTGCTCAGCAGGAAGATCATTATGTTTCCCACCTGGCCTAGGCCACTACTCCCCCAGCAGCCGACGGGTGGCCTCTTCCCCGAGGGGCAGGAGCTTGCGCGTGTTGTAATCGAAGCCGAGCATACCAGTCTTGGCGCGGGCAATTTCGCGGCCATCCTGGTTTTTCACCCAGTACACAATGTCGAAGCCGAAAGTATGCAGGTCGGTGGCAGCCATCTGAATGTGCAGGGTGTCGCCGTAGAAGCCTTCGCCTTTGTACTCAATGGCCACATCGGCCATAATGTGGCCTAGGCCAGTAGCGCGGTCTACCTCAGGGCGACCTACAAACTGCAGGAACTGCACGCGAGCTTCGTGGAGGATGCTAAGTAGGGCGTCGTTACCCAAATGCGCTCCGTAATTGAGGTCTGTAATCCGGATGGGGAGCTGCGTGGTGAAGAGAAAGGTATCTGGCAGCTGTACTTTAATGCGGGCCATGAGGTAGTGAAATAAGTAGTAGAAGGATAAGTAGGACTACGTACCAACGCCAAAGTTGCCGTTCAATTCGTATTTTCCGCTCCGCTCTGCCCGCTCCCCCGCCCCTGTTTCATTCCACTCCACAACCTTGCATGTCCACACCCTTACTCGAAGTACGCACTACCGCTGACGGGTCTAGCACGCTTTACGTGCCCGCCCTCGATGAGCATTACCACTCTACCCACGGCGCACTGCAGGAAGCCCGCCACGTATATCTGGCGGCTGGCCTAGAGCCTATGCTCCCTCCTACTGCGGAGCCTCCAACGCCGGTTTGGGTATTAGAAATAGGCTTTGGCACTGGGTTGAATGCCCTGCTGACGCTGGAACGCAGCCTAGCGCTGCCCAGCTCCCAGGTTATTTTCTACGATACCATCGAGAAGTTTCCTCTGCCCGCCGAGGTCATTGGGCAGCTCAGCACTGAAACCTACGACGATGAGTTACTGGACTATCAGCAGCAGCTGCACGCCTCCGCCTGGGGCCGGCCAGTAGTGCTTACTCCGCAGTTTGTGCTACTCAAACTGGCCGGGCAACTGCAAGAAACGCCACTGGCCGAAAACACCTATCAGGTTATCTACTTCGATGCCTTTGCGCCAGAAAAGCAACCCGATATGTGGACGGATGAAATTTTTGCCCAGCTCTACGCCGCCACGGCTCCCGGCGGGGTGCTGGTAAGCTACTGCGCCAAAGGCAGCTTCCGCCGCAGCCTGAAAGCCGCCGGCTGGCTGGTAGAGAAAATTCCCGGCCCTCCCGGCAAGCGCGAAATGACCCGGGCCCGGAAGGTGGCCTGATTAGTTAGACATACACATGAAGCTCAACCGTCGTCTGAATCAACTCAGTGAAGCTGAGTACCGCTACTTGCTAGTCAACTATCGACGCTATACTGACTTTAACTCCCTGGGCCTATTTCGCAGTCTACTTGAAAATGAAAGGTTGGATTTGCAGCAGCGTCAGCGGTTGCGGGATGCCGCGGCCGACGCTTTCCCCAAGTTCTATGAGTTTTTACAGCTCAAAGACCCCGACACCTACTTCGGCCTCAACACGCTAGGCCAGGAGCTAACGGTGGCCGATAAACGGGCTGCATGGGATGAAATTAAGCGGGCGCAACAGCGCATATTGAGTAATAAGCGCATCCGGCACCGCAATTTTGGCTTGTATACCAAGCACAACTGCGGCTACGACACCTGCCCTTTCAACGGCCTAATGGTTCGGCAAGGGGCACGTCTTGCAGAAGGCGTTATGAGCTTTGACACCGACAAACGGATTTCCAACAATAGGCACGTTGACCATAGAGCCGAGCAGCGTCGGCGGGAGCGGAAAGCCTGGGCAAACACCCAGAATTATTTGGCAGAATAACAATGCGCCCATTCACTTCCCACATCCTGCGTAAGTTGGTGCTGTTATGAGTCGAAAATTTCTTGAAACCGACGGGCCGGGATGGGTGCAGAAAGGCATCATCACGGAAGAGCAGCGGGAGCAATTACTGGCCCTTTACCCCACCGATGCCACTGCTATAGGCCTACTGCCGCTGCTGGGCAGCTTTCTAGTAGGCCTGAGCGCACTGAGTTTGGTGGCAGCTAACTGGCAGGGCTTGCCGGAGCTGCTGCGTTTGGCCCTGCTGTTGGGCTCGTTGTGCGGCGCGTATGCAGCCGGCGAGTATTTCCGGCGGCGCGGCAACACCAACCTAGGCATGGGCCTAATTGCGCTCGGCCTGGTTCTGTTCGGGGCTAGCATTGTGCTCACCAGCCAGCTCTACCAACTCATCGGTTACGACCTCACCGGACTACTGGCCTGGGCCGTGGCGGGCATGGGCCTTACGTGGCTCTACCGCAGCAACCTACTGTTTATCATGACGGTGGTAATTGGGGGTATTGTGCAAGGCTACAACACGGGGCAGTTGGGCGCCTTCAGCTACCTCACGGCGGCTTTCACGGCGCTGGGCCTCGGCTACTACTGGTGGCGCCGCCCCAACTCGCTAGCGGGAGGTGTACTAGCGGCGGGGTTGCTGTGGCAAGCAGCATTACTGATAAACCATTTGCACATCAAAATCACGTGGTTTTTTGTGCCGGCCATGCTCATCTACGCCTTCGGCGACTGGCAACCCGACCGACCCGCCGGCCGCGCCATGCAAGGGCCACCGTTGGTAGCAGCCTTTCTATTTACCCTTGGGTTAGCCTTGTTTGGCGAGTCTGATATGTACACTGGGCAGCTCCGGCCGCCGCTGCTGGCTTACCTGGGCGCTATGGGGGGCGTACTGGCCATATCTCTGCTGGGCAAGCGCCAACGCGGCCGCCTCACTAGCGCCACCGACTGGCTGCTGCTGTTGCCGGGCTTTTACTTCACGGGTGGCCTAGCCCTGGCTGTGGCTACGCTGGTGGTGCTGTACGCTTATTCCGGTTCAGTACTGTTCCGGGCGCACCAAGAGCAAAACCCCGACCGCGTAACGCTAGGAACGGTGTTGTTCATCGTTACTACGGCAGTGGCCTACTTTAAGCTCACGTGGGGCTTCATGGACAAGTCACTGTTTTTCCTGCTGGGCGGAATTCTGCTGCTAGGGCTGAGCTGGTACCTACGGCGCCGCGCCAACCATACGTTCGCCGATAAAACTCCTGCGAAATCATGAGTGAGCAGCCTCTTACCCTCCCGGCACGCCCCCCCGTCCAGCCGAAGCCACTCCCTGAACTTGCCCCCACCCAACACCGGCGATGGCTGAAGTGGCTGGTGGCTGCCCAGGTGCTTTTTGTGCTGGGCGTGGCTGCCGCTGGCTATGCTACGGGTGCGCTAGGCCAGTCCATCTGGCTCCGTACGGCCCCCGTCGATCCGCGCGACTTACTATATGGCGACTATGTGCGCCTGAACTACTCCATCAGCCAGTTACCGGGCCACCTGTGGCATGGTACTCAGCTCCCACGCCGACAGCAGGCGGCCTACGTGCTACTGGAGCCTCGCAACGGTTCTTATGAAGCCGTGGGTGTCTATTCTGAAAAACCCGAGACACAGCCCAATCAAGCGGTATTGCGGGGCTCCGTTCAGGATGTCTGGCGGCGTGGCCTACGCCTGCGCTATGGCCTGGAGCGCTACTACGTACCCGAAGACATGGGCCGCGAAATACAGAAACGGCAGTCGTTGCGAGTGCAGGTGAGCATTGCGCCCTGGGGTCAGGCGCGCATTGTAAAGGTCGAAACGGCTCCCTAGGCCTATGCAGCTTCTGAAGCGGTTGAGCAAAGAATGCCTGTTAGCCTTAAGTGTTATTATCCCCACTACGATAGGCCTAGGCTACGCACTTGGTGCCCCCTTTTTTCAGCTTGCTCCTCTCGACATCCAGATGCACAACACCTATCTCGTGGTGCGCCCCACAAATCTAGTGCTACTGGTTTCTCTCCCGTTATGGTTGCTTGCACAACTGGTGCGCGTCATTTGGCATTTGTTGCGCCGACTTGTCAGCCCCACCTCTGAAATTTAAAACCAGTTGCTACACTGATCTATCTACTATATATTGCTACCTTAATTTCTGCTTCTAACTATTCGAAGCGGGTCTATCTATATCAGTAATTATTTCTCGCATGAAAATCGGATTGTGCAAACTAGCTCAAGTCTTAGCCGCGCAACGCACCAATACTTCCACCCCTTCTGGCAAAAGCACGCCGCCTAAAGATCGGCAACGCAACCAAGCAGAGGGCCCGGCCTTCTCAACCCAGTTATAACAATTTGCTTCTCGCTTCGGTCGCTTTTACAACCTGCTGTTCTTAATCAGGTCGTACTCCGCTGCACTGATATCTACCATTGCGTACTTCTTGCGGTCGGTAATATTCATTTCATCCAAGACGTCTACCATGTCCTGGTATTTAGCTTCATTGCTGGGTTTGATCTGAACTATTGTTCTATCTGATAATGCCAGAAGCACCTGCCGTAGGCCAGTAGAGCTAAAATTCGTCAAATGAATTTCGGACTTTTCGGTATACCCATATTCCCCTGAATAGTAATACACTTGGCTGCTCTTACCCAACACAAGCGTCAAGATTTCACTTCGCCCAAGGCATCCTTAACCAAACTCATTAGGACGTGCTTTTACCGGCATAGTGACCTGCATTACCGTGGGTTTACTCACGGTAATCGTCAGTAGGAAGAACGATACTAATAAGAACCCAACGCCCACCATAGGGGTCATGTCGGGGGGTACGATGGCCCGGAAGGTTCGGCGGAGGCGCTTGGCGGATAAGTCGAGAGGCTGAGTTGAGGCCATAGTAATAAGAGGCATAGTGGATACTACCTCTTCAACGGCCATCCGCGGCTACGAAGTATATAGAACCAATACTATAGTTTAGCGCCCGGTGCTTAATAGGCCTCAAACCGCCACACCTTTTCCGGCATGATGCAAGCGTTCAGTCGCTCGTCGCCGGGCCAAGTGTCGGCTATATGCGTCACGGGCGGTTCTAGGCTCAGCCCGATGCGCAACGTATCAGGCCGGCACTGGCCTAGGAAGTGGTCGTAGAAGCCTTTGCCGTATCCTACACGGTGGCCGGTTTCGTCGAAAGCTAGCAGGGGCACCAATACGGCATCTAGCTGCGCCGGTAGCACTTCAGTAGCGCCTACGGGCTCCGGGATGCCCCACCGGTTATCGACCAACTGAGTATTAGGAGTGAGGTGGTAATGGCGCAGCGTATGGCCGTCTGCCTGTACTACGGGCACCGCTAGCTGCACCGGCAGCTGCTCAGCCCAAACATGCCGGATGATGCCCCACGTATCTGGTTCTCGGCGCTGCGGGATGGGTAGGAATACGTGTAGCCACTGCCACTCAGCTACGGTAAACTGCGCAAACAACTGCTGCTGCACTGCTTGGCTACGCTGCCCAACTTCTGCCTCTGAGAGGCTCCGGCGGCGGGCCATAAATTTCCGGCGAATATCTGCTTTCAGCATACTCTTGGATACTAGCACGGCCCGCTTCAACCGGTGAGGCGGGCCGTTTCTACAGCATTACTACCTAAATTTTCTACTCTTCCTCTAGCACTGTGAACTCCAGGGCCAGGGGGTCGAAGGCTTCTAACAGCTGATCAATAAACTGGGGGTTATTGATCAGGATGCTCAGCACATTATCCACGCGCTCCTGCAGAGAGCCACCAGGAAACAATTTCTCTTTAAGCGCAGTGAGTTGGCTGTAGGCCACTTCATGTTTGGATTCAGCGGCTTTGCTAAGGCGCTTTTCTAGTCCGGCTAGGCCAGCGGCGGCTTTTTGCTGCTCGGCGGCTACGGTCTTCACCAGCGTGGGGTCGAGGCGCTGAGCTAAGTCAGATACTTCCTTAAATACGGCTGCTAACGCCTGCTGCTGAGCGGCCAGGCTTACTTCCTCCTGGCCTAGCGCGGCACCTACCTGCTTCTTCAGGTCTGGCAGCGGTCGGAAAATATCGGGGGCCGTGAGACCGAGCTTGCGCAGCTTGCCAGCGTTGGCCTTTCCAATGTATAATCCCGAGTTACGGAGCAGCAGAATCGGGAAGGGCACTTGGTTGTCGGTGAAAATCTGCTTGAGCTGAAACCAGTAGGCCACTTCCGCGCCGCCCCCAATGTAGCAGAGGTTAGGCAGCAGCAATTCCTGGTACAAGGGCCGCAGCACCACATTTGGGCTAAACTGCTCCGGATGCTGCCGGGCTAGCTCCAGCAACTCCTCCTGGCTATGACATCGATTGGTATTGCGCACCGTGATTTGCACGCAGTCGGCCGCCGCATCGTACTCCAGCCGCTCCCGCTTGCCACCATCGGTGAGGAAAAATAGATTCAGGGGGCGGGAGTACACTTGCGGCTTGTAGCCCGCGGCTTCGAGCTGCTGGTTGGTGGCTTGCACCGCTTGATTGGAAGCCTGCTGCTGAATTTCCTTTTCCAGCACCGGTATCAGGGCCTGCTTGAGGGCCGGTGAGTCGCCATCAAGGGCTACCAACCCATACTGCCCGAACAGTGAATGCGTGAGCTTGCGCATGGCTTCTGCCAGCGTGCCTGAGGTGGTGTAGGCCTCTCGGAAAGCGGCCGGCATATCGGAGGGTAGTTGCAGCAGCAGCTCCTCTTCCAGCCCATCTAACGCCAGGCGGCCCACGGGCCCACCAGTGTTGGCGGCGTTCCACTCATACTTCTTCCCGAAGAGGTGGAGGTGGTTGATTTCAGCGAAGTCGTGGTCTTCGGTGGCCATCCAGTACACCGGTACGAAATTGTACTGCGGGTACTGCTCCTTTAGCTGGCGGCACAGCTTAAGGGCCGTAACAATTTTGTACACGAAGTACAGCGGCCCCGTGAGCAAGTTGAGCTGATGACCGGTGGTGATGGTGAAAGTGGTATCCTTCTCCAACAGGTCAATATTGGCTTGCACCATCGGGTTTACGTCCGGCACGGCGGCATACTGCTCGCGCAGCGCGGCCACTAGCCGCTGCCGGGCTTCGGGGGTGTACGCAGCCTTTTTTTCTTCTATCTGGGCCGCAAATTCCTCCAGAGCGGGGAAGCGGTGGTAGTACTGGCTGAGTTCCGGACGCCGGCCGAGGTAGTCGGCAATCAGGGGCGAGAATGAGCCGGTATCGGCGTAGCGGAGGGTCGTAACAGACATGGATTCGGATGTAATTCGGCTATAACCGGCCAGACGCCACAAAGTAACTGGCTTTTTTTAGCCTCCAGTAAATTAACCGCCGTCCGTAGGCCATCCACCAAGCTAATGATACTGCTCAAACTGCCCAAAACCGCATTTCTAGCGAAATGCGGGTAGCATCAGAGTTCAGATTCAGTGCCCCGCCGTGCAGCAGATACGGCGAAAATAAGAGCACCTCATCCGGTCCAGGGTTGGGCCGCACCAGCTCCAGCGGCTCGGTGGCGTCTTTCAGAGCGGGCACACTGTAGGCCGTACCGTTGTAGACAGCTCCGCACGCGGTGCGCTCGGTGCGGCTTTCGGGCCACCAATGGCTGCCAGGGACTAAGGTGAGGGAAGAATCAGCCGTGCTGCCTGCTATCGGGAAGTAAATATTGATGCCATCGCGCAGACGGTCTAACCACACGTCGCGGTGCAGGGGGTTGTTATCGGTACGGCCGGGGCGTGCCAAGCGTAAGTGAAACTGCGCTAATTCCGTACGCGGATTCTGCACACGTACGCGTCGGCCACACAAAGCACTTACGCGCTCTTCAAGCAGCATTACGGGTAGCGGCAGCGCCTCCAGTGGGTATTCTTTGGTCTGCTGCACCACGTCCAAATGCCGCGCTTGGTCATCGCCAATCACCTCGTGATACTGGGCCACTGGCCAATCGGCGGCCACGTTGCAGCCTACGGTGCAGACAGCGGCACGTACTTTCTCGGCTAGGCCTTCGCGCAACGTAATATTCTCAGCGGCAGTCAAGAAGGGGGCTACCACGTATCCGGCTACGCTCCATGGCTGCCCGGCAGTCAGGTCGGTATCAACGGCTAATAATATCCGGTTATCAGCCGGGTGGCTTTCGCCTTCAATCTGATAATCTACTGGTTGTTGCTGAATTCGGATATCCATACGCTCTTGCTACCTACTCATTAACTTGTTAACTGCACTGCTTCCACGCGCAAGGTGGGCATCAAAAGTATACAACCCCAAGTAGCTCTTATTTTCCTACCCTATTGCTGAAATGAAAAGCCCTGCTCTGGTAGTCCAGAACAGGGCTTTGCTTAGGGTAAATGGCTCCTCTACACCAGCTTGCCGTAGAGGTCAAAGTCGGAGGCATCTGTGATTTCCACGTTGGCGAAGTCGCCGATGCGCACGTAGGTGTCTTTGGTAGCGGGTACCAGCACTTCGTTATCTACCTCCGGCGAGTCGAACTCGGTGCGGCCTACGAAGTAGCCGCTTTCCTTACGGTCGAAGAGCACTTTGTAGGTCATGCCCACCTTTTGCTCGTTTAGCTCCATGGAAATGCCCTGCTGCAGCTCCATAATCTGGTCGGCACGATCCTGCTTTACTTCGGCCGGTACATCGTCAGCCAGTGTATAGGAGTGTGTGTTATCCTCGTGCGAGTAGGTGAAGATGCCAAGGCGGTCGAAGCGGGTTTCCTCCACGAAGTTGTAGAGGTCTTCGAAGTCCTGCTGGGTCTCGCCGGGGTGGCCAGCAATGAGTGTGGTGCGGAGCGCAATGCTGGGCACGCGCTGCCGGATGGTATCTACCAGCTCCACGGTGCGGCGCTTGCTAATACCCCGGCGCATGGTTTTCAGCATGTTATCAGAGATATGCTGCAGGGGCATATCCAGGTACTTGCAGATGTTGTCGCGCTCATTCATCACGTCCAGCGCATCCAGCGGGAACTGCGAGGGGTAGGCGTACTGCATCCGGATCCAATCGATACCGTTTACATCGGAGAGGTTGCGCAGCAGGTCAGCCAGCTTCCGCTCGCCGTAGTGCTGTAGGCCATAGTACGTCAAGTCTTGGGCAATCAGGATGAGTTCTTTCGTGCCCATAGAAGCAAGGCGCTTGGCCTCCTTCACTAGGTCCTCGATGGGCCGGTCTTGGTGCTTGCCGCGCATAAGCGGAATGGCGCAGAACGAGCAGGGGCGGTTGCAACCTTCGGCAATCTTAAAGTACGCGTAGTGCTTGGGCGTAGTCAGGAGCCGCTCACCTACAAGCTCATGCTTGTAGTCGGCTTCCAGGGTTTTCATCAGCTGAGGCAGCTCCAGCGTACCGAAGTAGGCATCTACCTGCGGAATTTCCACCTCCAGGTCGTCCTTGTAGCGCTGAGAGAGGCAGCCGGTTACGTAGAGCTTCTCTAAGCGGCCAGCCTCCTTCTCGTCGGCGTAGCGCAGAATAGTGTCAATGCTCTCCTGCTTGGCGTTATCAATGAAGCCGCAGGTATTGATGATGACAATGTTAGCGTCGTTTTTCTCCGCTTCGTGCGTTACATCAAACTGGTTGGCGCGCAGCTGCCCCATCAACACCTCCGAATCGACGAGGTTTTTGGAGCAACCGAGGGTAATAACGTTGACTTTATTGGCCTGCTGGCTTCTAACTTTCATGCTGGGTAGGTAAGCGGGCGGCCGGACAATTTCTTAGGAGTGAGAAAGTTGCCCGCTACGGCCCGCGGCGAATTTTGGACCGCAAAGGTACGAACTCGGCAACGCCTTTTCCTACTGCGAATGTTCCATTTCCCGAGTAGCATTAGCAGAGTGGCCTACAATCCGCGCCCACCCGTCAGCAGTCCGTACACGCGCGGTGCTGCCCGCCGCAACACGGCCCCCAGCACTACGGCTAGTAGCACTATCGCCAAAGGCAGCAACCCAAATACGCCGAGCTGTTGGCTAGACCAGGTGCGCAACGCTGCTTCCGTGGCGTAGTTTACCAAGGGCACATGCAAAGCGTAAATCATGAAAGAGAAGCCCGTTAGCCACACAAACCACGGCTGGCGCATTGCAGCGCGCACCAGTCTATCAGCCCCAAACCACATCACGCCCATACCCAGTACTTCCGCCGTTTTGTGTAGCACTAGCATGGGAATGAAGGGAGGATGCTCTGTATGAAAGGCCAACCAGGTTTTGCCTGTTAGCAGCACCAGCCATAGCAGGGCAAACCCTCCCGTTTTAAACCACTGCGGTGGTGTAAGCACATCTATTTCTCGCTTATGTAGCCACACGCCCAGCGCAAAAAATAGTAGGCCAGTACCCTCGATAATTGGCGGAAAGCTAATCTCGAACATCCACAGCAGAGCCACGATGGGGAAGTAAATCTTTGGTCCCCGCTCCACCGCCTTGCGCAGCCACGGGTAGGCCAGATTATATACCAGCAGGCTACGCAGAAACCACAGCTGAAACGGCACTGGCAGCAGTAGCCACCGTAACAGCAATTCACTAGGGCTGTAGTTACTCACGAACGGGTTTTGCGGCCCAAATATGCTAAGCCCCGCATCCAGCACCACTTGGCGGGTGGCGGGATACTGTTCCATTGCCCACGTCAGGCCTAGGCCTAGAGCACTCCAGAGCAGGTAAGGCACCAGCAGCGTTTGCACCCGCCGCTTCACCCGGACTTTATGCGGGGCGCGACTATCGTGGTGAGCGAAGAGGTAGCCGGAAATAGCGAACAGAATTGGAATGCGGAAGCGAAACAGCCCATTAGCCAAGAAGTACTGCAGCCACGCGCCCACCGACAACGGCTCCTCAACCGGCGTCCAGGGCTGTAGGTACCGTGGGTGTAGGTTGTAGGCGTGCACGTACACGAGCAACACCATGGCCACCAACGACCAGAACCGGAGTTTCTGGCTCAGAAATGAGTCTAGCCGAGCAGGAGGCGCGGAGGTTTCCAACGTAGAAGTTGCTTCCATTACCGGCCAGATGCCAACTTCATGCGGAGTAGTTGCCTGCGCATAAATAAAAGCAAAAGCCCCATCGGAAATTACTCCGATGAGGCTCGATTACCTTATACTGGCCTAGGCCTATTTCTTAAACAGCGAGTTCACGAAAGTATGACGGTCGAAGAGCTGCAGGTCAGTCATCTTCTCCCCTACGCCAATGTAGCGCACGGGCACCTGCAGTTGGTCGCTTATACCGATAACCACGCCACCCTTGGCCGTGCCATCGAGCTTGGTGATGGCCAGTGCCGATACTTCGGTGGCCTTGGTGAACTCCTTGGCTTGCAAGAAGGCATTTTGGCCTGTGCTGCCGTCGAGTACCAGCAATACCTCATGGGGCGCATCCGGAATAACCTTCTGCATCACCCGTTTGATTTTGCTGAGCTCGTTCATCAGGTTCACCTTGTTGTGCAAACGGCCCGCGGTGTCAATGATTACCACATCAGCCTGCATTTCCACCCCTTTCTTCACCGCGTCGTAGGCCACAGAGGCGGGGTCGGTGTTCATGCCGTGCGAAATCACGGGCACGCCTACTCGCTCTCCCCAAATGATGAGTTGGTCTACCGCCGCTGCCCGGAAAGTGTCGGCGGCACCAAGCACTACTTTTTTGCCGGCTGAGTGGAAACGGTGCGCGAGCTTACCAATAGTGGTGGTTTTGCCTACTCCGTTCACACCCACTACCATTATCACGAAAGGCGAGCCGGTATTATCAGGCCGGTCGAGAATGGCTCTTGAACCGGTGGCTCCGCTGTTGCGGTCCAGCAGATCCGCTATTTCTTCACGTAAGATGCGGTCAAGCTCCGAGGTGCTTACGTACTTGTCGCGGGCAACGCGCTTCTCGATCCGGTCAATAACCTTCACCGTTGTGTCGATACCTACGTCGGCGTGCACCAGCAGCGTTTCCAGGTCATCGAGCACAGCTTCATCAACCGTGTTCTTGCCAACTACGGCTTTGCTGAGCTGATCGAAGAAGCTGGTTTTGGTTTTTTGCAGTCCCTCATCGAGGGCCTGTTGCTGCTCCTTGCTTTCCTTGTCTTTCTTGAAGAAATCGAAGAGGCCCATAAGGGGGTCGGGGGCTTAAGGTCTTGGGACCGTGGTTAATACAGGCCACGCTTCCCGGCCAGGAAGGGCAGCTCAGGCTTGCGCGCCGGAAAACCTAAAGCCCCAAGACTTCAGGTTGCAAAACCCTAACACGCAAAAAAGTCCCACAAAGGCGGGACTTCTTCATTTACGTTGGAAAGCCGCGAAGGCGCCCAATTACTTAACGCCAGTGGCGATGTAATCCTGTACTTTGTCAACAGGTACCATCTCCTCTTTGAAGGTGTAAGCACCAGTCTTTTCCGATTTTACCGCGCGGATAACCTTAGCCCAGTCCTTGCCGGTAGCGGTTTTCAGGGTTGCTACTACTTTCTTAGCCATTGCTCAATTACTTGATTTCCTTGTGAACGGTCATCTTCTTGAGCACGGGGTTGAACTTCTTCAGCTCAATGCGCTCAGGGGTATTCTTGCGGTTCTTCGTGGTGATGTAGCGCGAGGTGCCCGGCTGGCCCGAGTTTTTGTGCTCGGTGCACTCCAGGATTACCTGCACCCGGTTTCCTTTTTTAGCCATCTCGACTTAGGTTTTAGGATTAAGGACTGCAAAGGTACAAAGCTTTGTGGAATTGACAAACAGTCAGATGGAGAAACCTTTGTAAAGTTATTCTACTATCTGCTCTTCCAGTGTGGTTAGCCTCCCGCATACTGGCCTAGCGCTACTAAGAAAGCCTTTCCGCACCCGCTAACGCTGCTTCCATCTAATAACATATTTATACAGAGGACGATTTTTCTAGCCCCTAGTTGAGTTCAGGCAGCTTGAACGCATCTAGGCCACTAGGCTTATCCATCATGGCTTCAATTTCGGCTACGGTGCGCGGCGCCTCTTTGGATAAGTTGTCGTACCCTTTCTCGGTAATCAGCACATCATCCTCAATCCGGACGCCGATATTCCACCATTTCTGGTCGCAGGGACTACCCTCCGGAATGTAGATACCAGGCTCGACGGTAATTACATTGCCCTCCTGCAGAGGGCCGTTGCTCCCCCGGTCGTGCACATCGAGGCCTAGATAGTGGCTGGTGCCGTGCGGGAAATACTTGCGGGTTTCCTCCGCGGTTTTAGTGATGCCCAGCTTCATCAATCCTTGATCAATAACTTTTTGAGCTGCCGCGTGCAGAGCCTGAAAGTCTTTGCCGGGCTTGCACTCCTTAAACGCCGCATCCTGAGCGGCCAGCACTAGCTCATAAATCTGACGCTGAGCAGGGCTGAACTTACCGGAAGGTGGAATGGTGCGGGTAACATCGGCGGAGTAACCGTGGTACTCGGCTCCACAATCCATCAGCAGCAGGTCATTTTTCACCTGGGGCTTGCTGTTTTCGATGTAGTGCAGCACGCAGGCGTTGTTGCCGGCGCCCACAATACTGGGGTAGCCTTCAAACTCGGCGCCGTATTTCCGGTACACGTACTCATGCAAGCCCTGCAGTTCCCGCTCGCCCATATCGGGGCGCGTGGCTTTCATCACTTCCTGCTGGCCTACGGCGCTAATGCGCACGGCACGGCGGAGCAAAGCCAGTTCTTCCGGGGTCTTTACTTCCCGCAAGCGGTCCAGCGTGGCATTCAGGGTGCTGGTCTCGAAGCGGCTGTTGGGCTTGTTGGCTACTGCTTTCTGCCGCTCGGCATCGTTCTTCGCCGCCAGGTAGCCTTGCACGTAGGCATCCTGGCCTAGCGTGGGCTGCTCCTGCACCACGTTTTGCAAGTAAGGCCGCAGCCGGTCGGCTCCACGCAGGCCATATTGCTCAATGAGCTTATGTACCTCCGAGGCGGAGGCATCGAAGTTGGCGGGTACCGCAGCCTGCTGCCGGAAGGTGGCTACTAAGTCGTAAAGGTCGGCGGGGTCACGTGCGTCGTTGCGGACGTCCTGGGGCAACTCCAGGAAATGCACCTGCTGGAAGCCCGACCATTTTATGCCGGCCGTCGCGAAGTCTTTGTTATCGGCTACGTACTGCACCTTGAGCTGCTGCTTGGTGCCCTCAATGCCGAGGCGGCGGCCCGTCCACTGCTCCCGTTGCGGGTTGCGAGGCTGCACGAAGATGGCTTCCGTTACGCCGGCTTGTCCATTGAAGGTTTGAGGCTCTTTGAACAGCACTAGCACTGCCTCCGGCTCCTCGTATCCGGTGAGGTAGTAGAAGTCAGGGTTCTGGTGGTACACGTAGTCCACATCGTTGGCGCGGTTACGTACGGGGGCCGCGAAGAGGACGGCTACTGAGCCCGCCGGCAACGCCTGGCGCACCAACTCTCGGCGCTGCTTGTGAAAGGCGGGGTCCAGAAAATCGGCGGGGCGGTCGGGGCCGGCGGCGCGTTGAGCCTGCCCTTGGTGCGGCACCGTGAGGGCTAATAGGCCAGTGAGCAAGAATGCTGGCAGCGCTGGCCAGGCCGAGGGCTTCAGAAAAGAGTGGAGCATAGCAACCGCAAGGACCTGGATTCTCTTCTAACGTTGCGTTAGCAGGCAGCCGTGGCTTAAGGAGGTCTTGGGTGGCACTAACTTCCGGAAAAAACCGCAAGACGCAAGAGAAACTGGCCTAGCAAAAAAAGCAGCGCAACGCTTCCACTCTGAATAACCGCGTAGGCCTCTTCGAAAAAAGACCCGGCAATACTCAGAATAGAAGCGTTGCGCTTAACTTTTTCTAGCCTTTGCTTAGACTAGTAAACGATGAAGCCCTGCTCTTTGGCCTTCTTCAGGACCGACATGATGCCGTTCTTGTTGATGGTGCGGATGGTGCTGGCAGCAACTTTCAGCGTTACCCAAGCATCCTCTTCGGGGATGTAGAAACGCTTTTTCTGCAGGTTCGGGTAGAACTTGCGCTTGGTTTTGTTGTTGGCGTGCGAAACGTTATTACCTACGCGGGTACGCTTGCCGGTCAGATCACAAACACGGGCCATGATATCAGGAGCTTAGAGGTTTCAATGCTGGAAAAAGGGACGCAAATATCGGCATTTCTTTGACAGAAGCAAACCGGAAGGCTGAAAAATAGCGGGTTAGCCTTCCCTGGTACTCCTAGAGGCCTTCTTTTTTTCTTGGGCTTGCTGCCAGGGGCAGTGCCGACAGCCATTCCCACAGCAGGTGCCCCGCCGCAGGTGGTACTGCTCCGTGAAGACCATGTAGCCTTCGGGAGTGTAGTAGTAGTCGCCGGGTTGGAGAGGCTGAGGAATAGAACGAGGCACGCCGAAAAAACCGATTGAGCCCGCAAGATACAACCTGCTTGCCGGATGAGCTCTGGTAAAACTCTAATGGGCTTACTTTTGTATCTTACCTAAGCAGCAGGTTATCCGCTGCTTTTCTAGGCCAGCGCTCTTAGCCCTCCCGTGTATGCGTACTGTTATCACCTTCCTGCTGGCCTTTTCTCTTACCGGTACAGTACACGCACAGCAGCCATCCTCCTCGCTGGCTTCATTGGTAACGCATCTAGAGCAGCAGGAAGGCCCGCTCCCAGAGCTCCCCCGGAAAGAAGCGAAGCGCACCTTGCCACAACTGCGGCAGCGCTACCAGCGAGGGTTGCAAGCTGGCACTACCTGCTACCTAACGGCCAATGTTCTTAATGAGTCGGCTACCCCTGAGCCGTTGGTTGTGGAGGTTGCTGCTTGGCAGGCTGGCCAAGTTACGGGCCGGATTGTGCGGCTTTCCCCCGAGGGCCGAACCATAGCTGGCGCCCTAGTCACTTTTGAGGAAACGGTCATTCTGGATTGGCTGCTGCTCCGGCCTAATGGCACTGAGGAAGGCAACTACGTTGGCAAATACCTGGACCTGGAGGAGCGCTTAGCCGCTTTGTCGATCAAATAACGCTCTAGGCCACATACTCAACTAGTTCTTTAGCTTTTCTGGCTTAGCAACTTCCTTCAGATCTTTGAGGGAACCAGAGCTGTTGAAGTTCATCGTCATGTCTTTGGGGTTGTGCTCACCGGCAGCAATGACGGCTGCCCCCGTCAGCTTATAAGGAGTTTTTTCGGCCTTGAAGAGCCCTTTGAACGCCACTTTAGGCATCGCCTTGGGCTCGAAGCGCACGTGAATTGGCATCAGCTCCACCCCCTTCTTGCGGAAGGTAACGTCCTTAGTCTCGGTGCCTTCGACTTCCATATCGTCGCTGACGCTGAACTTGTAGCGGACGCTACGCACGGTGACTGGGAAGGGGTTGTAATTTGTAACGCGCAGACTTACTACAGCTTCGCCGTTTTTGAGGCCTAGATCTTTAATATCTACATCTGCCACTTCAATTTTAGGCAGTTTGGGGATGTAAACGCGTTTGGTCACGCGCACCGGAATACTCTGAGGGCCAGCTACAGGCAGCCGGGTATAGAGCTTCATGTCCATCTCCACATCCACGCAGTCCTGCTGGCTGGTGCGCACCTTGCGCTTGAGGTTATCCATCTGCACTGAAACGGGCAGCGTGAGGTGGGAAACAGAGTCGCCGTGGAGGACAGTGGGTTCATCCTTCGCGCCCTTTGTAAGCACCTCCCCATCCACGCGGGTCACGTAGCTGAGGCTGTCGATGTTGAGCGTGACCGGCATTTGATTGCGCAAGTCTACCTTCATTTGCGCCTGCAACGAGTTGGCCGTAACATTATTCACATTCAGCGAGGCGTTTTCAAGTGTGGGCAGCAGTTCCTTGCCTTTGTCGGTCTTGAAATACATGTAGGCCCCACCAGCCAATAGCAGCACCACTACAATCAACAGAAAGGAAGCAACTCGGTGCCGTCCGAAAAAACCTTGCGTAGCCATATTCATCACCGGTAAGCAGAACTGTAGCAATCAATTCACAGCTCAACAATTCAACAACTTGTATTACAATCACTTGCACTACCATACGAGGGGCTGCCCACGTGTTGTTATTGACGGGCTTCCGAATAGTGGAGCCTGATCCTCACGCAGTGTTTTAGCGTAGTTTTGAGTACTTCGCCTTGACATTCATCACCATCCCACCCCACACATATGCACTCTACCACTGCCACCACCCACAGCCGCAGCCAGGAGCTGATGGCTCTTGAGGACCACTACGGCGCCCACAACTATCACCCGCTGCCCGTGGTGCTAAGCCGGGGCGAGGGCGTGCACCTGTGGGACGTTGAAGGCAAACACTATTACGATTTCCTGTCGGCGTACTCAGCCGTAAACCAAGGCCACTGCCACCCGCGCATTATTGGGGCCCTCACCGAGCAGGCCCAGAAGCTCACGCTCACCTCGCGGGCGTTCTTCAACGACCAGCTAGGTGCCGCCGAAAAGCAGCTCTGTGAACTGTTCAACTACGACAAGGCTCTGCTGATGAACTCCGGGGCCGAGGCCGTGGAAACGGCCTTAAAGCTGGCCCGCAAGTGGGGCTACCAGGAGAAGGGTATTGCCCCTAATCAGGCACTTATCATCGTGGCTGAGCATAACTTCCACGGCCGCACCACCGGTATTATCTCCTTCAGCACCGACCCCGACTCAACCGGTGGGTTTGGCCCCTACAACCCTGGCTACCAGGTGGTGCCTTACGATGACTTGGAGGCCCTGGAAGAAGCGCTGCAAAACCCGCACGTGTGCGGGTTTCTGGTAGAGCCCATCCAAGGCGAGGCCGGCGTGGTAGTTCCGTCAGAAGGCTACTTAGCCCACGCAGCGGCGATGTGCAAGAGCCACAAGGTGCTGTTTATTGCTGATGAAATCCAGACTGGCCTAGGCCGCACTGGCGAGTTGCTGGCCGTATGCTATGAGGGCGTCCACGCCGATATGCTGATTCTGGGCAAGGCCCTTTCGGGTGGTGTACTGCCCGTATCGGCGGTGCTGGCCCGCAACGAAATTATGCTTACCATTCAGCCGGGCCAGCACGGCTCTACGTTTGGCGGCAACCCACTAGCCAGCGTGGTTTTGCGCGCTGCTCTCGACGTGCTGCTGGAGGAAAAGCTCACTCAGAACGCCCGCGTTCTGGGTGAAGTATTCCGGGAGCGGATGCGCCGCGTGCAGGCCAAGCGCCCCGAAGTAGTAGAGCTGGTGCGCGGCAAAGGGCTATTGAATGCCGTAGTTATCAAACCCCACCCCGATGGCCGCACCGCTTGGGATGTGTGCGTAACGCTAATGGAGCGGGGTGTATTGGCCAAGCCTACCCACGGCGACATCATCCGGTTTGCACCGCCGCTGGTAATTACCGAGGAGCAGCTTCATGAGGTCTGTGATGTAATTGAACAAGTGATTCTGGAGTTTTAGGCCACTCATCAGGCTCTATGGTTCCTGCAACGGACTGCCTTACTTTAGGGGCAGTCCGTTTCTATTTAGTGCTATCGTATGCGTCGTTATTACTCCTGTTATCTGGCCTTACTCCTGCTGTTGGCTAGTAGCTGCCGAAGCGAGAAAGTGGCTTTTTATTTCAAGCCGCCAGCTGCCCCTAGGCCACCTCAGCTACCTGTTTCAGCAATGGGGCGGCCCACCCAACCTACAGCCGCGCGGCTACCACCACAGCTGAAACAACCGCTACCAATACCCCCGCAGCACAGGCGGCTTGGCCGGCGGGCATTACCCCGGCCACTGCCTATGCTAGCAGCTATTCTGCCTAGTGGCGTTGCGCGCTCCACAACCAGTCGGCAAGCTGTGCCGTACCGCAAAGCACTCCGCCATCCTGCCCACCCCTCGCGCGACTACATGCCCCTGGTATTGGCAGTGCTAACGGCCGCCTTGGGGGTATTGCTCCTCGTTGGGGCCGCTGCCAGTTCCGGCTCGTCGTTTATTCCCTTAGTGGGGGTACTGCTTGTTGTGCTAGGGGGCATGATTTTCTATTACTGGCGCAACGAATAGTTTCTGCTTCACCTTTTTCCGCACTCTCAATGCCGCTTCGGCTACTCCTACCCTGCTCCTGCTCTCGTCAGGCATTTCTTATTCTCGTTGTTATGTGGGGGAGCCTGTTAGGTGGCTGCCGCAGCGAGCGAGTAGCCTTTCAATTTCGGCCTTCGCCCGGCGCTGCTAGGCCTGTTCTAGCCCCCGTACGCCCCGTCGCTGATAGTACCGTGAGCAGTTCCGCAGCCGTAGTGGCCTACACCGCTCCTGCCGCGTCCGTCACGCTTACTGCCGCCCGCCGTAGTGAGCCCAAACCTAGTGTGCCCCAAACGAAAGCTCTTTCCCGCTCTGGCCGGCCCCGGCTGGCGCACCGCCTCTTACTCACTACTTCCCATAGTCTGCTCCCCAAGTCAGCGGCAGCCAGCAAGCCCAGAGGTGCCGCCGTTCATGAAACACGGCACTTGCTGCTGGGCATAGCCGTAGTGGCAGTGGGCGTGGTAACGGGCTTGCTGCTGGGCGGGTGGCTAGGCCTGGGCGTAGGGGCTCTGATAGTAATTTTGGGGTATTACTTCCTAGGAATGGCCTTTGGTGGCGAGCACGCGTGGCTAGAGGTGTTCCAAGAGTTTTTCAATATGTAGCCCCGTTTATCGGGCGAAAACGGCCCTTTACCCATAGCTCAATTTCGCTAACCGATGAAACGCCCCTGCTGGTAGCGGATCCCTTCACGTTGACCGAGTTACCCAGCATCGCGCAAGAGCTTGAAGTAGTTTTGCTTCATAACTACTTCAAGCTCTACCGTTATGCGTGCTCGTCTTCTACTTCTGCTCTGTGGTGTTTCGATGCTGGCTAGCTGCCAGACCAGCCGTTCAGCGTTTGTGTCGCGCCCCTTCCGGAATGTAGTAGATATGCCCTCCGATACCGCCCGCACTGTGGTAATCCTCCACGATTCGCAGGGCCCCCAAGGCACTCGCGTAGCCCTCACGGCCGCGCAGGCTGCTGAGTTCAGCCAGCAGTAGGCCACTCTTTTCCCGACGCTGGTTTTGCCCGCGTTGGTTTCGCTCTGATTTTCACACACCGCCGCTCGCCGTGCCGCCCCTGTTTCTGGGAGCAGCGCGGCGTTTTGGTGTAAAGGGAATTTGGCATCGGCGCAACCTTACCTTTGCGGCAGTTGTTCTAGTTCGTCTCATTCCTGAAAACAACGCATGGCCATTATCCCCACGCATCGTCCGCGTCGCAACCGCAAGTCCGAAGTTATCCGCAACATGGTGCAGGAAACGACTTTGTCGGTGCACGATTTTATTTATCCCGCCTTCCTGATTGAAGGGCAAAATCAGCAGCTCGAAATTCACTCCATGCCCGGCATTCACCGCTTCTCGGCCGACCGTCTCATCGACGAAATCGGGCGTTGTGTGGAGCTCGGCATTAAAAGTTTTGCCCCTTTCCCCAGCATTAATGATGGCCTGAAAGACCGGCTCGCTAAGGAAAGCGCTAATCCCGAAGGTCTTTACCTCAAGACCGTAGCCGACATCAAGCGCCAGTTTCCGGACATCGTACTCATGACCGATGTGGCCATGGACCCCTACTCCAGCGACGGCCACGATGGCATTGTTGACGCCGACTCGGGCGAAATCCTGAACGATGCTTCCTTGGAGGTGCTAGGCCAGATGGCCCTGGCCCAAGCCCGCGCCGGCGCCGACATCATTGGCCCTTCGGATATGATGGACGGCCGCGTGGCCTGGATCCGCGACATTCTCGATCAGAACGGTTTCTCGCACGTGAGCATCATGAGCTACACGGCCAAATATGCCTCGGCCTTCTACGGCCCCTTCCGCGATGCTCTGGACTCAGCCCCCAAGCGCGGCGACAAGAAAACGTACCAGATGAACTACGCCAACCGCCGCGAAGCACTCCGGGAGTTGGCCCTCGATGAGCAGGAAGGCGCCGATATGGTGATGATCAAGCCCGCGCTAAGCTACCTCGACGTAATTCACGAGGTGCGCACCAACACGCACCTGCCAGTTACGGCTTACAACGTGTCGGGGGAGTACGCCATGGTGAAATCAGCCGCGCAGCAAGGCTGGCTCGATGGCGAGAAAACCATGATGGAAGTGCTCATGAGCATCAAGCGCGCCGGCGCCGATGCTATCCTAACTTACTTCGCTAAGGAAGCGGCTGCCGTACTGCACCGTGGATAGCAAGTAGTTGGCCAAGGTGGCCTAGACGAAAAAAGCGCTCTATTACAGGGCGCTTTTTTCGTCTAGGCCACTTCATATTGCACAGGCGGAGCCAGCATCAGACTTTTGCATCTCACTGCTACGCCTCACCGATTCAATCATACTACACCTGTTCTATGGGGACTCACATCCGCCTTGCCACTCCTACTGATATTCCGGCTATCCTAGCACTCATACGCCGGGTGGTGCCACTCATGCAGGCAAGCGGCAACCAGCAGTGGTCGGCAGAATACCCGAATGAGGAGGTGTTTCAGCTAGATATTGAGCGGCAGCATCTGTGGATAGCAGAATTGGATGGCCACATAGCCGCCATAGCCGCCCTTACCAACAACGACCAAGACCCCGAGTACGCCCAAGCCGACTGGGACCCCGCCGAGCCGGCCTTGGTTACGCACCGCCTGGCCGTTGACCCAGCAGCCCAAGGCAGTGGCCTAGCAGTAGCCTTGCTGCAGCACGCCGAAACTCTGGCCACCCAGTTAGGCTTGAAAGTGCTGCGCGTGGATACTAACTCTGAAAACCAGGCGACGCAGCGGCTTTTCCCAAAGCTAGGCTATCGGTACGCCGGTGAAATCACCCTGGCCTTCCGACCGGGCTTGCGGTTCTTCTGCTACGAGAAGCGGTTAGCCTAACCCAAACCCCACCTCCTCCGAGAGAGGGATGCGTGTAAGCGAAGGTGTTGGAGTTGTCTGGCGCCCCCTTTCCTAGTGAAGATGGGGGTGGGTTACCGCTCAAATGGCCACCGGCCCAAGCTGCGGCTCCATACTAAGAAGGCTATTACGCCCGCTGCTGTAACCCCGAGGGCCGAGAGTATGAGGGTAGGCCCAGTGCTGTAGAGAATGAACAGCCACACGGCAATGGCTAGCACCACCGGCAGTGGGTACAAGGGCATCTTGAAGGGTAGCCCTTCAGTGCCGCGCCTGTTACGCAGTAGCACTAGGCCTACTGCCTGGCCTACAAACTGAATGAGGATGCGCATGGCGAGGATGGCGCTGATCACCTCTCCCAACCGGAATAAGAGGCTAAATACAAACCCTACCCCGCCCAGAATGAGCAGCGAAACGTGCGGGAATTGCTTGGTGGGATGCAGGCGGCCAAAAATTGGCAGAAATTCCCCATCGGCAGCTGCGGCGTAGGGAATGCGCGAGTAACCCAGCAGCACAGCAAACAGGGAGGCAAATGCCACCCATAATACTAACGCCGTGGCGGCTTTGGCAGCGGCAACGCCATAGAGGCGCTCCACGAAGGTGCTCACAATAAACTCCGACTTACTAGCCTCCTGCCACGGTATCACGGTGCCTACACTCCAGTTGAGGAGCAGGTACAGCGCCGCAATACCCAGAATACTCAGGAAAATACTGCGCGGAATGAGCTTGTGGGGCTCCTTCACCTCGCCACCCAAATGGCATACGTTGTAGTAGCCCAGGTAGCTGTAAATGGTTTTCACTGCAGCCTGCCCCATGGCCGCCGAAATCAGGATGCCCGGCAGCGCCGTTAGGCCGCCCGCTGGTAGCCAGGCCACCTCGTGCGTAGAGTGCGTGATGCCGCCAAAAATCAGCCAGACCATGAGGCCTAGCACGCCCACCCACAGCATTACGCCCAGCTTACCAATATCCTCAATGCGGCGATAGAGCAAGGCAATGAGGAGCAATACCACTGCCCCCGATACTAGCTTGGGCTGCCAGGGCTCCTCTGCGTCAAACGGTACGAGGTAGCCGAAGTACTGCGCAAACCCAATGGCCCCCGAGGCCAGCACCAGCGGCGCCTGAATTAGGGTTTGCCACACGTAGAGAAACGACATCAGCCGGCCCCATTTATGTTCACCGTAGGCCAGTTTCAGGAAGCGGTACGAGCCGCCGGCTTCGGGGTACGCAGCTCCTAGCTCACTCCAGATTAATCCATCTACCACGCTCAGGCCAGCCCCCACCAGCCAAGCCAGCAGAAAGTAAGGCCCCATGAACCCCATCACTAGCGGCAGGGTCACGAAAGGGCCGATACCGACCATGTCAATCATATTCAGGGCGGTGGCCTGCACAAGCCCGAGGCGACGGCGGAGGGGAGCCGTTGCTTCGGTAGGAGTAGTAGAAGTCTGCGTCATGGGTCGTAAAAGTCGAATAAAAGCAGATTGTTCAATACACCGGCCGGGCTCGGCGCTATTTTGTGCGGGCAGTGGCCTAGCAGGTTCCGTTATGCCTCCGGCTACCTTATGCGAAGGAGCCGCCTTCTGGCGGCGGCTTGCTCAAGTTCCTAGGCCACTGGCTAGCCGTGCCTCCTCACAAGATCCAGCTTTCTTAGCCGTTGAGCTTAAGCAGGTACAGCTGCCTTCAGACAGTGGCCCCGCCAACCCCGGTTTAAAGAGTTGCGTAGTGACGCTCACCCCCGCTGCACTCAGCGGAATCACCCAACCTACTTTTGCATGTCTGCGGGTTCATCTAAAATCGCGATTTACGGGGCCATCGCGGCTAACGTCGCTATTGCCGTTTCGAAGTTCGTAGCGGCCTTTTTTACGGGCAGCTCTGCTATGCTTTCTGAGGGCATTCACTCCTTGGTGGATAGCGGCAATGGCTTGCTGATCTTATTTGGGGTGAAGCAAGCGGAGAAGCCCGCCGACGCCCGCCACCCGTTTGGGCGTAGCAAAGAGCTGTACTTCTGGTCGCTGATTGTGGCCATTCTGGTGTTTTCCGTGGGTGGGGGCATGTCGTTTTATGAGGGCGTAGAGCACCTCAAGCATCCTTCGCCCATCACCGACCCCACCTGGAACTACGTAGTGCTAGGCCTGTCGATGTTGTTTGAGGGTATCTCCTGCTTTCTGGCGCTGCGCGAGTTCAACAAGGAGCGCGGCGACACTAGTTTCTGGGCCACTCTGGGCCGCAGCAAGGACCCCTCCATTTTCGCTATTCTGATGGAAGATATGGCCGCACTGCTAGGCCTAGTCATTGCGCTGGCGGGAGTGTACTTCGGGCACTTACTCAATAACCCGTACTTCGATGGTGGGGCATCCATCTGCATTGGCATACTGCTGGTATCAGTAGCCGTGTTTCTAATTTACAAAACCAAAGGCTTGCTGGTGGGCGAAGGCGTCGACGACGAAACGCTGGATAACTTGGAAGCCATTGCCCGGCAGCAGCGCGGCGTAGAGCAAGTGCGCCGCCCCCTCACCATGTACATGGGTCCGCACGATGTGGTGCTGGCCTTGGATGTAGAGTTTCATGACCACCTTTCGGCAGTGGAAGTAGAGCGCAGCGTGGATGCGTTGCAGGACGCTATCCGGGCGAAGTACCCTGAGTTCAAGCGTATCTTCATCGAGGCCAAAGGCTTATCTGGCAAGCAGCGCGCCACCTCCCCCACCGATGCGCCGGTTTCGCCTCAGATATAACACGTAACCTTCGAACTCCACAGTACGTCTCTCCTTCTGTCGTGAAGTCACTACAGTTAACTGTACCCCGGCAGTAGTAGCAACAGTGCGCCTGCGCGTTGTTGCTTATTTGTTCTCTTCTCCCTGCACGTCAATTACTCTATGCAAAAAGACTTTTCCGCCGCTTCGCCTTTTAAATCATTCTGGATGGGGGGCTTCGAGTGCACCGACCAACTGAATGCCTTCGGCCACCGAGTAGACTTTCTGCCGCTAACCGGTCATCTGCCGCTGCTAGATGAGGACTACACCCGCCTGCAGGACTTTGCTATTGGCAGCGTGCGCGAGGGCATTCGCTGGAGTCAGATCGAGAAGACCCCTTACCGTTATGACTGGAGCACTGTGCAGGTCATGCTCGACGCAGGCAAGCGCCACGGCATTCAGCAGATCTGGGACCTGTGCCACTTCGGCTACCCCGACGACCTGACGCCCTTACACCCCATGTTTGCGCGACGCTTTGCATTCCTGTGTCGCGCCTTCGTTGACTTCTACCGTCAGCAGCGCCCCGACGATGTGCTCATTGTAACGCCCATCAACGAGGTAAGCTTTATGAGCTGGCTGGGTGGTGATGCCCGGGGTACCTCGCCGTATTGCGTAGGCCAGGGCTGGGAGGTGAAGCGCGGGCTGATGCGTGCCTACATTGAGGGCGTAGCAGCATTGCAGGAAGCTGACCCATCCATCAGAATTCTTACCACGGAGCCGCTGATAAATGTGGTTCCGCGCATAGGAGCTAATGCCGAAGAAATACGGTGGGCTCATGACTCGCACGAATCGCAATTCCAGAGCGTAGACATGCTTTGCGGGCGCTTGTGCCCCGACCTGGGCGGTCAGCCAGAGTACGTAGACCTGCTGGGCTTCAATTTCTACTACGACAACCAGTGGCAGCATCATCCGCACCATACGTTGCCTTGGGCTAATGAAAGCAACGACCCGCGGTGGCAGTCGCTGAGTCAGCTATTGGCCAAGGCGCATAAGCGCTATGACCGGCCAGTAGTAATTACCGAAACCAGCCACCCCGGTATCGACCGGCCTTTGTGGTTGGAAATGATTGCTAAAGAGTCGGTGGCCGCTATTAAAGCCGGCGTGCCGCTGCTGGGCGTGTGCCTCTACCCCATCATTGACCGGCCTGACTGGGACCACCTTTCTCCTTGGCACCATGCGGGGCTGTGGGATGCGGATCTGGCCCACCCTGAGCCCGGCCTTACGCGGGTACTGCATGCGCCTTCGGCCGAAGCTCTGCTAGTGGCTCAGGCTCAGGTAGCGGCTGCCCAGCGGCAACCCACTAAGCGCCGCCTAGTGAAAGCGGTTCCTTCGGTATGAACCGCCCTTTGGCACCCCTCTCTGCCACAGAGCTGCTGCAGCAGTTTCGCCAAGCATTTGCCGATGTAAACCTCTCGCCAGAGGAAGCCCGGCAGTTGCGGGGTAGCCTGACGCGCTTTACCCAGGGCGGAGGCTCTCTCGAGGCCCTGCGTCACCAGCTGTTTGCGTTAGCGCAAGAGCGCTTCAACACTTTCAAAGACAAGGCAGTACTTGAGTGGCTAGAAGAAGCTAGCGCGCTGCTGTCTACAAGCTCAGAGGCTAGCCAAGTTGCTGTTCAAGCCACCCCTACTGGGTACAAATCTGGTGTGTATTTCAGCCCTGGCCTAGCGTGCGTTGAAGCCATTCAGGCGTTTATCCAGGCGGCCCAACAGACGCTAGATGTGTGCGTGTTTACCGTAGCTGATGACCGGCTTACGGAAGCCTTACTCATGGCTCATCACCGTGGGGTAAAGCTCCGGTTGCTCACCGACAACGACAAAGTCCGGGACCAGGGCTCCGATGTGCAGCAATTGTACGCGGCAGGCATCCTCACTCGCACCGACTGCACCGAGTATCACATGCACCATAAGTTTGCCGTGGCCGACGGGCAGGCCGTACTCACGGGCAGCTACAACTGGACACGCTCAGCGGCATCTCACAACCAAGAAAACCTGCTCATCTCCCAGGACCCAGCCCTCGTAGGCCAGTACTCCCGGGAGTTTGAGCGGTTGTGGGAGCAGATGTCTGTTTTTGATGGGACGGTTAGCGCTATTGTGCCGCGGTCTGGCCGCCGGTAGGCTCCGCTTTGGGCCGCCGAATCTGCAGAGGCTGGGAAGTAGTAACCGTGCCTACGGTTAGGTGCAGATTATAATCGCCAGCGGGGAGGCTAGTGAAGTCGAGCGACTGGTTGTGCTGCCCGGGCGCCTGCTTGCGGTAATCTGACACACGCACCACAATACCTCGCTGGTCGTAGAGCACCCAACCCAGCGGCATGGTTTCCGCCAGAGTATAGTTCATTTGCACCACCCCGTTGGAAGGGTTTGGGTACACACTCATGTTGTTAGCACCAATACCAGGAATTTTGCTGGCTGCCAGAGTCGTTTTGGGTACTTCCACTACAGCCGGCTCAATTTTCCACTGCTGAGTTGGCTCGCCTTTATAGCGCCACTGCTGAATGCCACCACCCAAAGAGTCTTTGGCGGTTAGGGCCTTGCGGCTGTGCTTGGCAATCAGCTTGTAATAACCGTCGCCTACTTCCTCAATTTGCCAAAGCTGGTTGTTACCGCTGTAGAAACTCCACAAGCTCATGGGTGCTCCATTAGAGGTAGAGCTGCCCAGCACTTCGAGTACTTTGGTGCTACCCTGTACTAAGAGGCGGTAGTACCCATCGCCAGCGTTTTCAATTTTCCATTGCGGAGGTGTGCTGCGGCCCGGAACAGTGGGTGCTCCCCGGTAAGGGTGGCTCTCATCTGCCACTTCTAGGGCCGTGCCATCGGCCTTTGACTTCAACATGAATACGCCACCCGCCAGTGCACCTGGTGCTATGGCCTTGGCCGTTGGAGCCGCGGCAGCAGGGGCCACCGGTGCCGCAGTGCTAGGTTTCGCGGCAGTTGCTTTAGGAGCGGGTTTAGCGGCTGGTTTAGCCGCTGTAGTGGTTTTGGGGGCTTCTTTCTTAGCAGGCGCCGCCTTAGGAGCTAACGACTGAGTAAGTGCGGGGGCATTTGCTGCAGGGGCGGCCTTAGCGGCTACGGGATGTGCAGCTTGCGCCGCGGCCGCCTTGGCTGCTAAGGCTGCTTGTACTGCCTCCGCGGGGTCAGGGGTAGTAGGTGAGCCTACGGGGTATAGGTCGCCGGCCGGAATGGTCTGCAAGGCCTGCCCGGGCGGCATCCACTGCAGGGCAACTGTAGCATCACCGTCTTCATCAAAGTACTCTAGCTTGATAGTAGTTTTTTCGCCGGCCGCTAGGCTCACGGTGTTACCATCTAGCTGTACTGAGCCTTTACCGTTCCAGGTGTCAAGTACTTTTTTACCATTTACCCAAAGCCTAACGCCCTCCTTAGTAGCCACGGCAAACTTGTAGGTGCCCGTAGCCGGCGCCGCCAGCAGGCCTTCCCAACGCACCGAGAAGTTGTCCTTCGACACTTCAGGGGCGGGTGCCGCCATCCCCCAATGAAATTCAACATTGGGGTCGAGGCGCTTCAGAACGGGTGCCCCCGCCAAAGTGCCGTTGTTATAATAAAGGGCCGTAAGCCCTGTACCAAGGCCTTGCGCCGATGCGGCCGAAGACCAATCGAAGAAGCGTAACCCCAGAATAGAGCAGAACAGTAGTTTTTGCACAGCAGAAAGGATATTGGGAGCGAAAAACGGTAGCACGCAGGTGTAACTCCCAACGCCTCAGAAGATGATTTTGGTAATTGCCAGCCGCTCTTCGCTCGTAAGACCATCACAATATAAATCAATTCCCCTGGCATTTGTCGCATATCCTTGCCATACTACTATTAATCAATATTTTAGTGCATAAAACCTGTAAATTTGGCCCATACGGTTGAGTTTAACCAACCATATTCTGTGCATTTTTTCTACTTGTTTTGTTTGGCTATGTCTGAGGTATCTGCTTTTTTATCATCGCCCCTAGGCCTGCTAGAAATCCGTGGCACTGACGCTGGGTTGAGTGTAGTCAGGTTCCTTGATCAGCCGACTAATGGATTGGACGAAACCAGGAAAGAGGCAGTGCCTAGCTGCTTACAAGAAAGCTACCGGCAATTGCAGGCCTACTTCGGCGGAGAGCTGAAGCAATTCGATCTAACCTACTCTCCCCGCCAAGGCACTGACTTCCAGCGCCAGGTGTGGGCAACCCTCCCGCAGGTAGAGTTTGGGCGTACGGCTTCTTATCTAGATCTGGCTCGCCTGCTACAAAACCCAGGTGCTGTGCGGGCAGTAGGGGCTGCCAATGGCCAGAATCCCTTAGCCATTGTGTGGCCGTGCCACCGCATAATTGGGGCCAATGGGCAACTCACGGGGTATGCTGGTGGCCTAGCCCGCAAACGGTGGCTGCTGGACTTTGAACGGCCGGCTACTCAGGGGCAGCTATTCGCATTTTAACCAACAACAGGCGCTAGGCCTATCGGGCCGCCTTGGTAGCTGCTGAGGCACCCACAAACTGAAGCAGCTCCTGATAGATGATGTTGTGCTGCCAGTAAAGTTGCAACACCATTGGCACGTGCTTTTTGCCGGGCAGCACTTTAAAAACCGGCTGCTGGCCTAACGCTACCAGCTTCTCCCGAAACTTCGCGCTGCTATTCTGAATGGAGGGGTACGTTTCACCGCCCACGAATAGCAAAAACGGGGCTGTGCTAGCCGTAATGTGGTACATCGGTGATACTGTGCGCCACACGGTGGGTTCCTTGCCAAACGGCACTAGATATTGCTCGTCGCCGGGGTACTGCATTTTCTGCAGGTAATCATACATATCAAGGCCTGCGGGGTCATCGAGGATGGCGCCGCGAACCGGGTTGGGCGCCATGCCCCAGCGGGCCAGCAGTTGATTATCGGCGGTGAGCAGAGCCGCTAGGCCACCTCCGGCGGAGTGCCCCATCAGGTAGAGGCGTTGCGGGTCGCCGCCGTACTCCGCAATGTGCTGTGTTGTCCAGGCCACGGCCCGGGCGCAATCGTCGGCCATGGCTGGCACCTCCACCTTTGGTGCTAGCCGGTAGTTGATAATCACGGCCACTACGCCTTGCTTGGCCAAACGGCGCCCGATAAAGGAATAGAAGTTCTTGTTGCCGCTGTTCCAGCTACCGCCATGAATGAACACCACCACCGGCCGCAGGGCAGCTGCTTTCTGCTTGGGCACATACACATCAAGGCGGTGGCGCTCCGTGTCGAACCCAGGGTCGGTGGCGGGTATGTAGGCCACATCCGCTATTCGCCGGCTGGGTCGCGCTACGGCGTATTCATTGGCTAGGCCAAGCAGCAACGCCAGGATGATAAAGCCGGGCAGTACCCGAAAGAAAAAAGTGCGCATGAAACACAAGAAAATGACTCCCGCCCGTTAGCTCCAACACGGTAGCTGACGGGTGCAGGAGCCTGATATACTCCATCGGGCGGGCCCCGGATTGCCGGGCTGCCTACCCAACGCGCTTACCCACTCAGGGTTGCGCTCAGCAGCTTATCTTTGGTTTTCAGCCACTCTTTCTCTGGCGTTACTTTTCTTATGAAGTCATTTAAATCAACGCTGCTTCTGGCAGCAGCCCTTTTTGTTTGGGAAGCTACCCCCGCGCTGGCCCAACGCAAAACAAAAGTTAAGACCAAGGGCGAAACTGTGGCGGTTATCACGTCGGCCAACCGCTTGCAGCCTATGTTTGGCGGGCTTTCTCCGGCACAGGCAGAGCAAGCCGTGGGCCCCGCTTTCTTGGCAGATATCTCCCGCAGCTTCGCCTCCCGCGAAGAGGCTAGTCGTTTTTTCTCCACCAAAGGCTACGAGTACCTCAGCGAGAACCAGGCCGATACTGCCCAATACCGCTTTAACCTGGCTTGGCTGCTAGACCAGAAAAACCCCGATGCTTATCGGGGCTTGGGCATCATTGCCAGCCAAAAGGCTACGCCCGAAACGGCCATTGGCTTGCTGAGCCAGGGCTTGGCCTTTGACCCAAAGAACGCCAACCTGCTCAACGACTTAGGCGCCTGCTACCTCATCGTGTATGAGCAGTCTAAAAAGAGAAAAGACCTGACCACCGCCGCTACTTACCTGGAGCAATCGGTGGCGCAGCCCGCCGCTCCCGCCGACGCATGGCAGCAGATGGCACGTGTGTATTTCTACCAGGAGAAGTACCCGCAGGCCTGGGAAGCCATTCATCAGGGCCAGAAGCTGAGCGTGAGCAGCCTCGACTTTGATCTTATTTCCGACCTCATCGCGAAGCTTCCCGACCCCGCCGGCCAATTCAAATAAACCCAGCCTCCCCGACGTTGTACAACAGTCGGCGCCTTGGTGGCGTATGCCGTAGCCTCTCACCAACTTCCCTTCGCGTGAACCTTCGACCTCTGCTTCCCACCCTATTGCTGTTATCTGTTGTTGCCACTGAGCAAGCTACCGCGCAGGATGGCGGCCCCGAACGCCGCCGCCGGCACTACGACAGCAACGCCCGCCCCTACTTCCGCGGGCCCGTGCGCTTCACCCTAGGCCTAGGCGCCGGTTTTTATAATGGCGACATTACTGGCAGCCTCGGCGACCAGTTAGTGGGGCCGAGTGCCAGCTTGGGCCTCTTGTACAAGTTCAGACCGCACTGGCTGGTGGGGGGCGAGGCCACCTACTTTCAGCTTGGAGCCAAAGACCATATTCCGGAGCGAAATTTGGCTTTCCGCGGCCGCAACGGTTCGGGGGTGGCCTTTTTGCGCTGGGAACCCTTCCGCGATGAAGGGGCCTACGCCGACCCGCGCAGCCCGGCTGCCCTGGTGAAGCCCTATCTGAAAGCAGGTGCTGGCTTTTTGCTCTACAACCCCGAGGCCTACACGGGCACCGAGCGCCCCGCCAATAATACCAACTTCTTAAGCCCCGAGCGGCTTGATTACCCGGCCCTGACGGTAGTGGCGCCGGTGGGTGTGGGGGTTACGCTGCGGCTTACGCCCAAGCTCAATGCTTCCATCGAAGGCAGCTACTATTTCACGGCTACCGACCAATTGGATGATGTAAGTCCTGCCTCAGGCCGCTCAATCTCCGACAAGAACCGCAATGACGGCTACGGCCTAGCCGAGATAAAGCTGGAATACGCACCTTGGCGCCGCTAGGCCAGCATGGCAGGCGTAAGACCTGTCAGGAATACACAAATAAAAAAGGGCCCACCGTTTTGGTGGGCCCTTTTTGTTGGCTGAAGCACTTGACTATTGCTTCATGAAGCGCTGATGGAAAGTTTTCTGTCCGTCGCTTACGGTGAGCAGGTAGAGACCCTTGCTCAGAGCCGAAACATGTAGCTGACCATTCTCGAAGCGGGCACCTACTGCCTTAGCACCACGCAAGTCGGTGATAGTGGCAGACTTTACCTCGGCGCCGTTGGGCAGGGCAATGTTGAGCACATCGGTGGCGGGGTTGGGGTATACTTCCAGCTGCTTGGCTACTTCCATGCCGAGCGTGGTACCGCCTGCCAGCGAAGGCAATGGCTCTGGGGCCAGCG
This sequence comes from Hymenobacter wooponensis, assembly GCF_004745865.1. Classification (GTDB taxonomy): domain Bacteria; phylum Bacteroidota; class Bacteroidia; order Cytophagales; family Hymenobacteraceae; genus Hymenobacter; species Hymenobacter wooponensis. The sequence goes on from NZ_SRKZ01000002.1 coordinate 787,214, forward strand.
TGCCACCGCTGATGTTGAGGGTGTAGTCCTCAGTTTCGCCGTAGCTATAGGTGCCGCAGCTGGTGGTAGCCGAAGCATCACTCACGATTACGCGCATCCGGGTAGTACCGCTCTTGGCCGTGGTGGGCACCGTGAAGGTGCTGGTGAGCGTGCCGCTGCTAGAGGAAGAGCCTGACACAACCAGTTCGCCGGCATCGGTAAACACGCCGTTCTGGTTGTAGTCGATGTACACTTTCCAGTACTCAGTGTAGGCTGTGGAGGCGAAGCCCGCCGAGAAGCTAATGGTCTGAGAAGAGCCAGCTGCTACTGAGGTAGAGGAAGCCGTGCCATTGTAATAGCCGCCATCAGCGCCCGAAGTACGGGCAATAGTGCCCAGCTTTACATAATCAATCCACTCGTAGGCCACGCTGGTGCCTTTTGAGTCACAGTAGGCCACTGTGGTAGGCGGCGGTGTAGTGCCACCAGCAGCAGAGCCCACCCCTACCGCGTACCAAGCATTGGTAACAGCCGTTACCTGCGCCGAGCCCGCGCCGTACAAATCCGTAGCAGCTGAGATAGACGCCGTGCGCGCATTGGCAAACGTAGAGGAAGCGGTGAGGTATACGCTCTCCGTGCGGTAGGCAATCTTAGCGGCAGCATCAAGCCCCACACCCGTTACCGAGTAAGCGCTGCTGATGTCGTTGGTACCGGAGCCGCCCTGAGCGAGCAGGTAGAACCAGAAGTTCAGCACGCCCGAGTTAGTATGTACTCCGCCGTAGTCGTTAGATGAGGTTGGGGAGGTGGTAGTAGCTTTCCAGTAGGTGCCTTTGTAGGTGTCGGGCTGGCCGTACGTGTTGGGGCTGCTCATGGAGCGCAGCGCGCCTCCGCTTTTCTTGATTTCCTCGCCAATCAGCCAGGTAGACTTGCCAGTGAGACCGTAAACCCCCACCGTGTAGGCCTCTACGCAAGCACCCCAGATATCAGAGAAGCCTTCGTTCATAGCGCCTGACTCGTTCTGGTAGGCCAGGTTAGCAGTTTTCTCGCACACGGCATGCCCAATTTCATGGCCGCACACATCTAGGGCGGCCAGGGGCTTGAAGGTGGTGGCCCCGTCGCCGTAAGTCATTACCGAGCCATTCCAATATGCATTCTCGAAGCCTACACCATCGCCGGGCGTGTCGTCGAAGTGCACGTAGCTCTTGATTTTAGCACCCGCATTGTCAAAGGAATTGCGGTTGTGCGTTGCCTTCCAATAGTCGTACGTGGCTTGGGCGCCGAAGTGGGCATCGCCGGCCACGTTGTCGAAGTTGGCGTTGTTGTACTCTGTAGCCGTCCAGTTGTTGTCGGCGTCAATGAAGTCGGTAGCGGCGGTGTAGCTACTGCCTTTCTTGGCATTATAGGTTTCAATACCCAGGCCGCGCGTAACCTCCCGCAGGTTGTAGCCACCCGTAGTGGTGCCATTAGCTAAAGAGCGGGTGCCGCTGTAGGCGGTAGCAAACGTAGCCGTAGCGGCCGCATGCTTAATGATGTTGTCTTGTAGAACCACCTCGCCGGAGTGAGCATCTACGTAAATGTAGGCCCGGCTCACGGGCTGCTGCGCATAGATGTTAAATTTCCAGGCCAGGGTAGGCTTACCCGCCAGGGCCTGATCAGCCGTGCGGGAGTTGCGCACAATCACCAGCTCGCCCTTGGGTAAGTACGTGGCGTTATCATTGTTCTCCAGAATCTTCAGGCCAGCCTCTTCGCGGGCGTCCTGCCACATGTACTTCTGAGCTCCTACAAAGGCCATGGCCCGCTGCAGCGCCGCCTGCGCGTTCAGCGAAGGAGTGGTGTTGAGCCCTTTGATACGCTCAAACTGACCGCTAATGCTAGCTACATCATTCTGACGGGCGTGCACCGTGTAAGAAGCCTGCTCTACTTTGATGCCTTTGTAGTACTGATTGTACTTCTCGTGCACGTAGCCCAGTTCGTCGATGTCGGTTTTGGCTCGCAGCAGCTGGTCTTCGGAAGTGAGCTGCAGTTGTTCTTTCAGCACTTGGTCGGCTTGGCTGAGCTTATACGCGCCGCTTTGCGCTTTGAACTCAACCAGGAAGGGGGTGCCATTGTCATTAAGCTCCTTGCTCTGTACGCGGGATAAGTCCTGGGCGTGTGCACTAGAAACAGCCAGGCCGCCGAGCAACAGCAAAGCTGCCGCAGGGTATTTGTTTGCCATAAAAGAAAGTTGGTTGTGGAAAAGAGGGGAAGACTGAGCTCTTATTTCGGTCTGCACGGGGCAGAACTGTAATAGGAGGCCACCAAATTAATCATTTTTTAATATTCACCTTCTTTTTCTGCAAATTTTACATGTATAAACACTCATTTTTTGCCGATTCATTAATGATATTCCTCTGTTCTATCAACTATTGTAAAATGCAACCCTTCTGATGTGTAGCTATTTACTTTGCCACTCTCCCAAGGAAGACCGTATACCGGCTGATAAGAGACCAACATAATTTTATACATTTCTAAGAAGCTGATTTCATGGAACGCGCCACCCCTTCTAACTTTTCATCCCGCTGGTCATTACAGGGGCAGGTAGCTTTGGTTACTGGAGCCTCTAAGGGTATTGGCGCAGCCATAGCCGCCGAATTGCTGGCGCTTGGTGCTACCGTGTTGGCCGTTGCCCGCCAAGCCGATACGCTCGAAGCCCAGGTTGCAGAATGGCAGCAGCAAGGCTTTGACGCGCATGCTTTTGCCGCCGACCTCAGCCAACCCACTGAACGGCAGGCACTCTTGGCCGAGGCAGCAGGCCGGTGGCCTCAGCTACACATCTTGGTTAATAATGTGGGCACCAACATCCGCAAACCCACTACAGAATATACCTCAGAGGAGTACCGCCATCTGCTAGCTACTAACCTCGACTCGGCGTGGGAATTGAGCCGGGCGGCTTATCCATTGCTGCAAGCAGCTGGCCAGAGCAGCATTGTGAATATTTCGTCGGTGGCAGGCCTAGTGCACGTCCGGACGGGCTCCATTTATGGCATGACGAAGGCTGCCCTGGTGCAGCTCACACGTAACCTAGCGGCGGAGTGGGCCTCGGCGGGCATTCGAGTAAACTGCGTGGCCCCTTGGTACATCAAAACCCCACTGGCCAGTACCGTGCTTCAGAACGAGACGTACCTGAAGCAGGTAGTAGACCGCACCCCACTAGGCCGGGTAGGCGAGCCCGAAGAGGTAGCCTCGGCCGTGGCATTTCTCTGCCTGCCCGCCGCCGCGTACATCACGGGCCAAACCATCAGCGTAGACGGAGGCTTCTCCGTGAATGGCTTCTAGGTGGTGCACCTGTGAGTTTGTGAAGTTAGGAGGTGGCCTAGCAGCACTGTCAGCGCGAGGATGAACATCGCACCCGCAGGACAGCGCAGCTAGTCCCTCCTAACCGAAGAGAAAAGCGTTGAAATAAGAAAAGCCCTTACGTCCTGTGTGGACGTAAGGGCTTTTGAATAAGCCAGGTTTCAGTGGGAGTGGCCTAGCGCCAGTACGAAAGGTCTTTTGCAGTGACACTAGGCCACTACACAATTCACCGCTTTACAACTTCACTGCCAAGCCAGCCTCGTAGCGGGCAAGGGAGCCTTCGGCAGATGCTAGGTAGAGGAAGGGCTCGATGAGTTCCAGCTCCATCAGTAGCAGCTCGCCGTTAGAATCCACACCATCTACGCGGGCGTAGAGGCAGTCGGCGGCGTAGCGGGCCACGATGGCGTCGGCGGCCCGGCGCAGGTGCGCGGGGGCCTCGCGGGGCTCAATGCCGCCGCCCAGGTAGTGCTGCACCCGGAAGTCGCCGGACTTGGGCGTTTTCAACACGCAATGGCTGTACTCGCGGCCCAGATAGATCAACGACCATTCGCCTTCCTGCTGAATTTCGGGCTGGAAGGGCTGCACCAGGAAATCTTCGTGCTGAAGCAGACTAGCTAGTTGCGGCTGCCGGATAGCGGACTCTTGCTTCGTGAGGGTAAAGGTATTTTTAGCGCCACCGCTCACGGCCGGCTTCACCACCAGCTCGTCGCTACCAAGGATGTCGAACAGCTCGTCGATGTTGACCTCGCTGCCCCGGTTTAGCCAGTGCGTAGGCACAATGCTCACGCCCGCTTGCTGCATCTCCAGCAGGTACTTCTTGTTGGCGTTCCAACGCACCGTGGCTACTGGGTTGAGCATGCGCACGCCCAGCGCCTCCATCCGGTCAAGCCACTGGTAGAACTCCTCTACCCGATCAAAGTAGTCCCAGGGCGACTTCACCACTACTACATCGTAGCGCTGCCACTCAACGGACGGGTTAGTCCAGACGCGGGGCTCTACGGTGTGGCCCTGCTCGCGCAGGTAACGGGTAAGCAAGCTATCCTCGTCCTCCACATTGGGGGCAGCATATTGGGCGAGGCTCTCACAGGTAACAAGGGCAATGTTCATCACTGATTTAGACGAATGTTGAGGATTGCGCTGATGCAGAATGGCACAATCGAGGTGGGTGGTGGAGCGGAAAGGGTGGGCCGATAGCCCAACAATGCGCTATCAGACGTAATGCCTCCTCAGCGGTTGCTTCAGCTCGCTGATAGCACAGAAGCTGAGCCAGTTACTTTTTGCCCGCGGTTAAATAGTCGGCGGCAAGGGTGGCCAGCGTTTTCACGCCCAGCGTCAGGCCGCTTTCATCAATGAAGAAACCGGCGGTGTGGTGCGGGGCAGTTTCAGCAGGGTTCTTGCCCTTGGGCATACCACCCACAAATACAAACAGGCCCGGCACTTTCTCCTGGAAGAACGCGAAGTCCTCGGCACCGGTCACGGCCTTCTGCACTACTACTTTGTCGGGGCCGGCCGTGCGGCGCAGGCTGGGTGCCATTTGCTCCGTCAGGCGCAGGTCGTTGAAGGTAACGGGGGCGTAGTTGGTAATTTCTACCTCGGCGGTAGCGCCGGCACTTTCGGCAATGTTGGTGGCCGTACGGCGGATAGCCGCCCAAATCTTCTGCTGCATGTCCTTGTCCAGGGTCCGGATGGTGCCGGTCAGCTCCACCTGCTCCGGAATGATGTTGTTACGCACCCCGCCATGCACCATGCCCACCGTTAGCACGGCGGCATCCTGGGTCAGCTCCGTCTGCCGACTCACAATGGTTTGCAGACCCATGATAATCTGAGCGGCCGTTACTACGGGGTCCACGGCCAACCACGGGTAGGCGCCGTGCGCTGATTTGCCTTTTACCTTGATGCTGAATACATCGGAAGAAGCCATTTCGCCGCCGGGGCGGTATTTGAGGATTCCTACTTCCGTTTGGGCATTGATGTGGACGCCGAAGATGGCATCAACCTTGGGGTTTTCGAGGGCGCCTTCTTTCACCATGAGTTTGGCGCCGCCTTCTACGCCGGGTAAAGACCCTTCCTCGGCAGGCTGGAAGATGAACTTTACGGTACCTGGCAGGTCCTTTTTCACCTGCGTGAGCACCTCAGCCGCGCCTAGCAGCATGGCCACGTGCGTATCATGGCCGCAGGCGTGCATCACGCCCACTTCCTGCCCGTTGTACATGGTGCGCGCTTTAGAAGCGAAAGGGATGTTCACGCTTTCCGTCACAGGCAGGGCGTCCATGTCGGCGCGCAGGGCTAACACGGGGCCGGGCTTGCCGCCGCGTAGTACGGCCACTACGCCGGTGCGCGCTACACCCGTTTGTACCTCCAGGCCTAGCTTTTTGAGCTGAGCTTCTACTAGGGCAGCCGTTCGTTTTTCCTCGTTACCCAGCTCCGGGTGCTCGTGAATGTCGCGGCGCCAGGCCACTACCTGGGCTTCCTGTTGAGCAGAAAGCTTGGCAATCCGGTCGTCGAGGGCCTTGTTTTGGGCGGAGGCATGGGAGATACTGCTTCCTAATAGGAGGGCTAGCAGGGCGTAATGAGGTACTCGCATAAGCAAAGGAGGCACTAAGTAGAAGACAAGACGGGGCAGAGCCCCGTGGTGAAGCGCGGCAAGTGCAGACTGGCCTAGCGCATTATTTGTTCATTTCCAGATAGTCGGTAGCTAGCGTAGCCAGCGTTTTCACGCCCAGCGTAAAGCCACTCTCATCCAGCTTGAAGCCGGCCGTGTGGTGGTCGGCGGCGGTGGCGGGGTCTTGGCCCTTGGGCATGCCACCCACAAACACAAACAGGCCCGGCACTTTTTCCTGGTACAAGGAGAAGTCCTCGGCCCAAGTGTTGGGTTTCACTTCTTTCACGTTAGCGGCGCCGCCAGCCACGGCTTGCAGGGTAGGCACCATGCGCGCCGTCAGGGCCAAATGGTTGAAGGTAACGGGCACGTACGACTCAATATTTACCTCGGCGGTAGCGCCGGCACTTTCGGCAATGTTGGTAGCCGTGCGGCGGATGGCCGCCCAAATCTGCTCCTGCGTAGCCGGGTTGAAAGCACGGATGGTACCACTCAGCTCCACATCGGCCGGGATGACGTTGTAACGTACGCCGGCTTTGAGGGTGCCTACCGTTACCACGGCTGCGTCATCGGTGAGGTTTACTTGACGGCTGACGATGGTTTGCAGGCCTACGATAATTTGGGCAGCGGTTACTACGGGGTCCACGCTGCTCCAGGGTCGGGCTCCGTGGGCACCTTTACCCAGCACTTTGATGGTAAAACGGTCGGAGCTGGCCATTTCGCCGCCAGGTCGGTAGGCCAGCTGGCCTACCTCGGTTTGGGCATTGATGTGGAGGCCGAATACGGCTTGCACCTTCGGGTTTTCGAGCACGCCCTCCTTAATCATCAACTTAGCGCCCCCTTCCACCCCGGGCAAGGAGCCCTCCTCGGCGGGCTGGAAGATAAATTTGACGGTGCCAGGAAGGTCTTTTTTCACTTGGCTCAGCACCTCAGCCGCGCCCATGAGCATGGCGGTATGCGCATCGTGGCCGCAAGCGTGCATTACTCCTACCGGTTGGCCGAGGTACGTGGTTTTGACGGTGGAGGCGAAGGCTACCCCCGAAGTTTCCGTCACAGGCAGGGCGTCCATGTCAGCGCGCAGGGCTACCACGGGGCCGGGCTTGCCACCGCGCAGGATGCCCACCACGCCCGTGCGCCCCACGCCGGTCTGGACTTCCAGGCCTAGCTTTTTCAGGTGCGCCGCCACAATACCCGCCGTTCGTTTTTCCTCGTTGCCGAGCTCAGGGTGCTGGTGAAAATCGCGCCGCCACGCAATGACTTTACTTTCTTCCTGCGCGGCCAATTGGGCAATGCGGGCATTTAGGGCAGTATTCTGGGCCAGTGCAGGAGCGGCAGCCAGCAGGGCAGCAGCAAGAGTAGCGGGGTAAAAGAACTTCATCAGCAGGCAGTAGTGCTAGGCAGTGCGGAGTACAGGTAGCCGAAAAGTACGCCGCAAACCAGCTTCAACGGAAAGCTTCGGGCAAAAAAACAGCTAGGCCAGTACTGCCTAATTTGGCGGTGGCTGTGCCAACTTGCAGCCGCGCCCAACCTGGCAGTGGTTTCGGGGTAGTGGGGCGCGGCTTTTTCTGATGAACTCACCTTCTATTTCGTGGCGAGAAGCCTGGGCACAGCCTGCGTTTCGGGGGCGGCTGCTCACGGTGCTAGGCCTGTTACTGGCGCTGGCGGCCCTGCTGCCCCGCTTCTTTGCCTGGGTGCAGGCTCGCCCCGGCCGGCTCCTCCCCGACCCGCTTCTCGCCTGGCTGCCCGCCCACGATGTATCAGGACCAGCTTTTGCGGTTATCTACCTTGGCATTGGCTTGGGCGTGGTTACATTGGCTTCGCGGCCATTGCGGTTGTTGCGGGCACTGTGGGCCTACTTGCTGCTGCATCTCTTCCGGTGCCTGACCCTATTCTTGCTGCCGCTGGAGCCACCTACTGGCCTCATCGTGCTGCGCGACCCCCTGGTGGAGCGCTTCTTTTACGCCGCTCCCACTCCCATCACCAAAGATCTGTTCTTCTCCGGCCACACGGCCACTCTGCTGCTGCTTGCGCTGGCCGTGCCGCCGGGTTGGCGCCGACAGGTGCTGGCCGTGGTCACTTTCCTGATTGCGAGCTTGGTGCTAGTACAGCATGCCCACTACACCTACGATGTGCTGGCCGCCCTGCCGCTTACCCTACTGGCCTACAAGGTGGCGGGCTTCGTAGTAAAGCCTCGCTAGCACTGGCCTAGCGCCCCTAAATGCCACGGGCCACTGCACGCTGCAGTGGCCCGTGGCATTTAGGGGGTTGGTATGTCTACTTCAGGTGCTTCTCGTAAATGCCCGCCGCAATTCGCTCGGTCAAGGATTTGGGTACGAAGCTGGTGAGCTTGGCGGATACCTTGTTGAGCGTGCCGGGAATGATTTCTGCCTCTCCGCTCAACAGGGCTGCTACCGCCGCCTGTGCCACTTGCTGGGGCGTCATGGAAACTTTGTTGGCTGTTTCCTGCAGTTGGGCGTTCATCCCGGCCCGGTCGGCAAAATCGGTAGTGGTGGAGCCGGGGCTGAGGCAGGTTACCGATACGCTGGTTTCGCGCAGCTCGTAGCGCAGCCCCCGCGAGAAGCTCAGCAAGAAGGACTTGCTAGCCGCGTAGAGCGTGAGCGTGGGCACTGCTTGGTAAGCCGCGGTGCTGGCTACATTCAGAATGTAGGCCTTAGGCTGCTTCCGTAGCTGGGGTAGCAGGGCGTGGGTCAGCTCGGTAGGGAGCAGCATGTTGAGCTGCAGCATGTTCTGCTGCTGATCGAGAGGCAACTCCTCAAACCGCCCCCACAAGCCGTAGCCGGCGTTGTTCACCAGCACGGCCAGCTCCGTAGTTTGCGCTAAGGCCCAAGCCGCTAGCTCGGCGGCGGCACCGGGTGTGGCCAGGTCAGCTGCATACACGCGGGCCTCTATGCCGTGGCGCTGCTGCAGCTCGGCAGCTAGCTGCTCCAACTGATCGGCAGACCGGGCAGCCAGCAGCAAATGGTAGCCACAGTGGGCCAACTCCATCGCCAAGGCGCGGCCAATTCCGCGGGAAGCACCAGTTATAAGGGCGTAAGGCATTGATGAAATAGTGAATCAGTAATTGAGTGGAACGGTGATTGGGTGAGTTGAAGGTTTTATCGGCATGGTCGGCCCCACATGCGCAGTCTAGGCCACTTCACTCATTCACTTAATCACTCAATCACTATTTAACCAGATGTAAAAACCGGAGATAGAAGGGCGTAGGGCTGTTTTCGTGCTTGGGCTCATACTTACCCGAGATAATGGGCACGTACATCACGCGGCGGCGGGAGGCCTCTCCTACCAGCGGCGACTGCGCCACGCGGTGCCACATGCGGCCATCGTGCACGGTAAGGTCACCAGACTCCGTTTCTACGGCTACTTCGTTGGAGTCGGGGCCTACGTCTTTGTAGTACTTCTTGCGGAAGAGGATGTCGCGCAGGCCCTGGCGGTGGGTGCCCGGAATCACGCGTAGGCCACCATTGGTGGCCGGCGTACCATCTAGGTGCACGCCCACGTTGAGCATGGGCCCGATTTTCTTGCCGTAGAACACGTCACGCAGGGAGTCGGTATGCCAGCCCATCTGTGAGAACTCGCTGCCGGTCACATTCACGTAGTGATTGATGACGAGGCCATCCTTCTCGTTTTCGCCTACGCGGCCATGCGGAGCTTCCAACAGCGGAAACAATGCCCGGAAGCGCGGGTCCTGCAGAAACTGGTGCAAAACAGGGCTGTGGTGCGAGGAGAAGGCGAAGCGCTGCACAATGGGCGAGCCATCCACGTCTTTGCCGTACTTAATGGGTACGCCATTTACCTTCTGTACCCCCTCTGCCAGCCAGCGTTGCTGCACGTCTTCAGAGGCCCGCAACAGGCTCTGAACTGTTTCAGGGGAGATAAATGCGCGGAAGTGTAAAAAGCCGTATTCGCGAAAAAAATCCAGTTGCTCCGGCGTTAAGCTGTCGCCGAGCGTGAAGCGAGGATAATTCGGTAGTGGAGAGGACATATAGCAAAGGCGGCCAAACAAACGCCTGTTGAGAAAGGGCAAAGATACAACACCAATGGTGGCCTAGAGGCAAAATCCAGCATTTCCGTTGAAAGCGGATAAAGCTCAACAACCAAAATCATTACCAGCTAGTGAAGAATGGGTGAACCAACCAATAAGTAGGCAGAAGGTTTGCACCGGACCTGTATCTTCGCCGTCATACCCAGTATCTTCCCGTTGCCCTGCCTGATGAACCGTGCCACGCTCTTATTCTTACTGGGAATGCTGGCTGTACCTCATGAGCACGCCGCGGCACAAACTGCTCCTTCGCGCTTGGTTCCGTTCCGGCAAGGGGCGCGTTGGGGCTACGCTGATCATACGCGACGCCTAGTGCTACCCGTGCGCTATGATGAGGCCGGCCCTTTTACCGGCGAAATTGCCTGGGTGCGCCAAGGCTCGCTCTACGGGTACATTGATGGCGGCGGCAACCCCGTTACACCCGTTCAGTACAGCCGGGCCAGCACATTTCGGCGCGGCCGCGCCACCGTAGAGCTCAACGGCGAAACCTTTGACATTGACCTTAGCGGCCACCGCCTAACCGAGCCCGCGCCACCCGAACCCGAAATAGAACCCCTGGAGCACGGCGACCTAGTGCGCAAAAACGGGAAAGTAGGCTTTCGCTTCACCGTTGGCACCACTAGCGTACCCGCCGAGTACGATGAGATTCAAGAGAACTACAACGGCCTGCTGTTCGTGCGCCAAGGTGCCAAGTGGGGTGTCATCAACAGTAAGGGCAAACTAATTCAGCCAGTGACCTACGATGCTATTCGCATGGAAGGCAACAGGGTATTCCCCGCCGTGCAGCGCGAAGGCCTCTGGGGCTACCTCGATGAGGAAGGCAACACCCTCACAGAACTCCGCTACCGCCAGGCCGACCCGTTCCTGGGTGACATTGCCCGCGTAATAACTGCCAACGGCCAGCCCGGCTACATCGATGCTAACGGCCAGGAGTTTTTTGAGTAAGTATGAGCCCTTTGCATGACTTAAGCTAGGAGCTGACGTTAGCAGATAAAAGCCCTATTTTCCGGTATCTATCTGCTACTGTTATGCTCCCGTTACCTATCCTGAATGTACGCCTGAATGCCTGCCCCGAAGACTGGCAGCAGATGACGCCTGTGGCGCTAGGGCACCATTGCACCCAGTGCGACCGGGTAGTACTCGACTTCACCGCCTCCACCCAGGTCGATTTAGCCGCCGCCTTTCAAAACTCTCCCGATGGCCGGGTCTGCGGGCGGTTCCGGCCCGAGCAGCTGGCTCCTAGGCCACTGCTGCGCCAAAAGTTGCGGCGGTTTCTGGTGGCGCTGCTGTTGGTGTGTGGCCTAGGCCTATCGGGGCAGGAGGCGCTGGCACAGGTGCGGAAGGCTGGGCAGCAGGCAGCGTCTCCGCAGCAACAACCCTATGGCTATGTGGAGCAAATGCCAGTTTATAAGGGAGGCCAAGAAGCTATGATGAAGTTCATGGCTGCCAATGTGCATTGGCCTGACGATGCTCCAGTTGACGTTAGTGGTAGAGTATTCGTGAAGTTTCAAATCACCGAAACCGGAGCGGTACGAGACGTACAGATAGTTAAGGGCCTGCACCCGGCGCTAGACGCAGAAGCTGTGCGAGTTGTGAAACTGTTTGATGGCAAGTTCACCCCCGGCGAGCAAAACAACCGCCCGGTATCTGTTGGCTATACTATCCCAATTGCCTTTTAGGGAATACAAGCATCGGCACCATATCGTAAGCACAAGTAAAATGATTAAGATGCTCATTCTGCTGGGAGTCATTCTACTGTACTCCTACAATCAGGCCCTAGCTCAGGTAGCTCCGGCGGCTAGTGCGTTGGCAGATACAACTTTATTGCGGAGCCGATCTGCTTCTTTACAGACAATATTCTCTCTTCCAAATTCATTTTCCAGCCCTTCGTTGATTGATACTCCTCCTCAATTTAAGGGCGGAGAGGCTGGGTTAAGACGCTTTTTGAGCCAAAATTTTCGGTTTCCTCCTGCTATGCTGCGTTACCAAATTGAAGGATGGACCGCCATACGCTTTATCGTAGATGTCAACGGTGATATCCGTAACCCAAGCGTTTACAAAAGTCTTTGCCAACCGTGGGATGATGAGGTAATGCGAGTAGTGAAACTCCTCGACCAAAAGTTTCAACCTGCCACTTATAATGGTCGGCCAGTTGCAACCCCTTATAGTCTATCTGTACCCTTTTCTATCAAGTAAAGTCCCCTCGAGCGAGCCATCTATCCGTAAACCTCCCTACTTTCCCGCACTTCCAACCTAACTCTCCCGCCCTATGCTCTTCACGCCTAGCCCCATGCTGCTTAAGCTGCTCTATACGCGCGGCAGCCTGCACAACACGCCCGAAGGAGTTGCTTTCAGCATCAAAAATCGACTTGACACGGTCCGCGTCACGCGCATCGACCACGTGCGGATTGATGGGGTGCATATCCCGGCGGAGCAGATTGCGCTAGACATGGGCGAAGGCAACGTGCGGCCCGCCGTGGCCCTCAACGCCGACGGCAGCGGCGTGAACCTGCCCGTAGGCCAGTCGGCCACATTTCACTTGGCTACGGAGCAGCTACAGGAAGGTATGCACACCGTGCAGGTGCAGTTTGCGGCCGACCCGTTTGGCGAGCTGACGGTGGAAGTAGAAGACGCCATTGCGCTACGGCCCGAAAACTGCACCCGCATTCCGCGCTCCGAGCAGGACGACTACTCGGAGGAAGCTATTCAGGCCCGCCAGCGCTTTGCCGAGGAATTCTCAGGCCAAGAGTTTCAGCACCTGAAGCATTACTCCTTCGATGCCCACGATCTGCAGGGCAATTGTGAGCATTTCACGGGCGTAGCGCAGATTCCGATAGGCCTAGCTGGCCCCTTGCACGTGAATGGCGAGCACGCCCAAGGCGACTTCCTCATCCCCATGGCTACCACCGAAGGCACGCTGGTAGCCAGCTACAACCGCGGCATTCAGGTGCTCAACCTCTGCGGCGGCGTGAAGTGTACCGTCATCGGCGACGCCATGCAGCGGGCCCCGGTTTTCGTGTTTGATGATGCCCGCGGGGCCCGCGACTTTGGCAGGTGGGTAGAAGAGGAAATTGAGCGCATTCGGCCCGAGGCCGAAAGCACCTCCCGCGTGGCCAAGCTCCAGTACATTGATACCTACCTGGCCAATAAATTTGCCTACCTGCGTTTCAACTTCAGCACCGGCGACGCGGCGGGCCAGAACATGGTGGGCCGCGCCACCTTCGCCGCCTGCTCCTGGATTCTGGAGCACTACAAGGGCGCACCCATCCGCCACTTCTACCTCGAATCGAACTTCGCCACCGACAAAAAGGCCTCTCAAATCAACGTGATGCGCACTCGCGGCAAGCGTGTAGTAGCCGAGGCCGTCATCAAGCGCGACATCCTGCAGCAACGCATGCGCGTAACGCCCGAACAACTGGCCTACCACGGCCAAGTGAGCAACGTGGGTGCCTTCCTCTCCGGGGCCAACAACAACGGTGCCCACTCCGCCAACGGCATCACGGCCATGTTCATAGCCACCGGCCAGGATGTAGCCAACGTGTCGGAATCCTCGGCCGGGGTGCTGTACTCCGAAGTCACGAAGGAAGGCGACTTGTACCTGAGCATCACCATTCCCTCGCTCATCGTGGCTACCCACGGCGGCGGCACTGGCCTAGCCACCCAAAACGAGTGCCTGCGCATGCTAGGCTGCGTGGGACGGGGCACCGTGAACAAGTTCGCCGAGATTGTGGCCGGCGTGGTGCTGGCCGGGGAGCTCAGCCTCGGTTCGGCCATCAGCAGCTCCGACTGGGTAAGCTCCCACGAACAATACGGCCGCAATCGGTAGCGAATCAATCTACCCAGTATCCCTCACTACATATCAACTAATTATGCCAAGTCTATCATCCTGGTCATTCTCCGCAAGCTTAGGTCTATTCCTTGTAAGCTTAACAGCTACCGCCCAGACCGCTCCTGCGCCAGCTCCCATGCCGAACGCGGTTTTACCCAGTCAGCAAATGAAGCCGCAGTTTGAAGGGCGCAGTCTTTACACCTATGTTGAGCAAATGCCTGTTTACTCAGATGGGGGGAAAGAAGGCCTTCAGACATTCATCAGCAGCCACGTACGTGGCTCAGCCAAAGGCAGCGGGGCCTACGTCACCTTCATCATCGACCAAACCGGCAAGGCCCGCCGCCCTGCCTTGGGCACGCAGCCTGCAGAATCGGAAGCATCCATTGATCCGGCTTTAGCTACTGCTTTTAGCGATATCAAACCCTTCAACCCCGGCCACCAAAACGGCAAACCGGCAGACGTTCGGCTGACGATGAGAATAGCCGGACCACTGAAGAAGTAGCGCTCAGCTTTTGCCAACTATAAAGTACGTCATCCTGAGCAGAGCGAAGGACCTTATCACGCAAGAACGACTGGCCTAGCGCCTTGTGCTGCCGTGGTAAGATCCTTCACTCTGCTCAGGATGACGTGCTTTTTGGCTGCTTACTTCTTCTCGCCTTTCACTAGGCCACTCTTCTCCCGCAGGCGTGCCACCTTCGCCTGAATCACTTCCAGTCCTAGATTATGCACGCTGCCTAGGTGGGTGGTGTGAAACTCCTTATGGGGCAGGTAGCTGCCGTCTTCCACGGCTAGGCCTACCTGCTTGTAAGCGGTGCGGAATGGGGTACCGCTTTGAATGAGCTGGTTGATGTTTTCAACGGTGAACACGGCGTCGTACTTCTCCTGGTTCAGCAGATTGGGCTTGATGCGCAGCTGGGGCAGGGCGAAGAGCACGATGTCGAGGATGTCGAGGAACTGCGTCATGGGCTCGAAGAGCAGTTCCTTTAGAATCTGGAAGTCGCGGTGGTAGCCGCTGGGCAGGTTGCTGGTGGCCAGCATGAGCGTGTTGGGCAGGGCCTGCAAAGCATTACAGCGGGCCCGGATCAGCTCAAATACATCGGGGTTTTTCTTGTGGGGCATGATGCTGGAGCCGGTGGTAAACTCCTTAGGCAGCTCCACAAAGGCCATGTCCTGCCCATTGTACATCACCAGGTCGTAGGCCATTTTGGCGAGGGTGGCAGCCATGCCGGCCAAGGCAAAAGCTACCGTCTTCTCGGTTTTGCCGCGCAGCATTTGGGCACCCACACTGCTCACAGCCAGGTTGCTGAACCCCATTTCCCTAGTGGTCATCAGGCGGTCAATAGGGAAGCTGCTGCCGAAGCCAGCCCCTGAGCCGAGCGGGTTCTGGTCGGCTACGGTGTGGGCAGCTTCAAACAGGGCCAGGTCCAGCAGCAGGTGCTCTGCGTAGGCGGAAAACCATAGCCCGAAGGAGCTGGGCATGGCCGCTTGAAAGTGTGTGTAGCCGGGCATCAGGTCTTCCTTGTGCGCCTCGGCTTTCTGCAGCAGCACCTGCACCAACTCCAGGGTTTTAGCCGCAGCACGCTCGGTGTAGTCTTTCAGAAACAGTTGAATAGCCGTGAGCACCTGATCGTTGCGGGAGCGGGCGGTGTGAATTTTCTTACCCGCGTCGCCGAACTTCTCGGTGAGGTAGTACTCAATCTTGGAGTGCACATCCTCAAACTCCGCCTCAATGGTGAAGGTGCCATCCTCTATCTGCGTGGCCAGTTCTGTGAGGCCCTGCTGGAGCTGCTGGTTTTCGTCCTCTGAGAGTAGCCCGGCTTTCGCCAGCATATTGGCCTGGGCTTTGGAAGCCTGCACGTCGAACTGCGCGAGGTACATATCCAGCTCCCGGTCGCGGCCCACGGTGAACTGTTCAATCTTCTTATCGACGGCAATGCCCTTGTCCCAGATTTTCATGTGTTAACTACGTATGGTTCCGGCACCAGACCGGGAGATGAGTGCTACGTTTTATCGGTTCAGGTGGGCTTGTACCGGCGTGAAACTGCCGAGTCGTAAACCGCCCGTTTTTTGTCGCTTTCGGCCTCATTGCCGGGTAAAGCGGGCACTACCTTTACCTCAGCGCAACCGTCAACTTCCACCAGTTATGCAGAAAATCACCACATTCCTGACGTTCAACGATAAGGCCGAGGCAGCAGCAACGCTTTACACCAGCATTTTCAAGGATTCAAAAATTACTCGCGTGACAAACCTGCCGGATGGCAGCGTGATGACGGTGGAGTTTGAGTTAGCAGAGCAAAAGTACATTGCTCTGAATGGTGGGCCGCACTTCACCTTCAGCACGGGCATTTCGTTGGCGGTAAGCTGCGTCGATCAGGCTGAAATTGATGCGCTATGGGAAAAACTCACGGCCAATGGCGGTGAACCAGGCCGGTGCGGGTGGCTGAAAGATCCATTTGGTGTATCCTGGCAGATAATTCCGCAGAATATGAGCCAGCTGTTGCGTAGCGCCGACCCCGCCCTGGCCCAGCGCAAGGTGGCGGCCATGATGCAAATGCAGAAGATTGACATTGCCACGCTGGAACAGGCCTAGACGCCGTTCGTCATGCTGAGCTTGTCGAAGCATCTCTACCGCTCTGTTGCAGAGGCCTAGCCAGTAGTTAGCCAGAGGTAGAGATGCTTCGACTCCGCTCAGCATGACAGTCTGTATGGCTCCAACTCACAGCTCCAGCCCGTCCAGCAGCTCAATGTACCCCCGCACTCCCGCTCGAATTTCGCTGAGCAAGATGTACTCGTCAGGTGTGTGGGACCGGGCGGAGTCGCCGGGGCCGATTTTCACCGTGGTGAAAGGCATCATCGACTGATCAGAGAGGGTTACGGAGCCAAACGTGCGGCGGCCTAGGCCTATCCCCCGCTGCACCAGGGGGTGGCCTACATCAATGCGAGAGGAATTAAGGTGAGTAGAACGCGGGGTAACCTCCGCCGTGACGTGCTGGCGCACTAGCTCCACTACCTCCGGGTTGGAGTAGCACTCGTTGGTGCGCACATCCACCACGAAGGTGCAGCGGTCAGGTACTACGTTGTGCTGGGTGCCCGCCTGAATTTGGGTTACGGTCATCTTGACCGGGCCCAGCAGCGGCGAAACCTCCGGAAAGCGGAATTGCTCGAACCACCGGATGTCAGCTACGGCTTTGTAGAGGGCGTTTTCGCCTTCTTCGCGGGCGGCGTGTCCTGTCCGGCCGTGGGCCACGCAGTCGAGTACCACGAGACCCTTCTCAGCCACAGCGAGGTCCATTTGGGTGGGTTCTCCCACAATGCCCAGATCGATGTGGCCTAGTAAGGGCAACACGCTCCGGATACCATTCACCCCCGACACTTCTTCCTCGGCCGTAATGGCGCAGATGAGGTTGTAGGCCAGGTCGGTGCGCTCGTGGAAATACAGAAACGTAGCCAGCAGGCTCACTGCCGAAGCCCCGGCATCGTTGCTGCCTAGGCCTATCAGCTTGTCGCCTTCCACTACCGCACCCAGCGGATCGTAGGTCCAAGTGGTGCCAGCCTTCACGGTGTCGTGATGAGAGTTGAGCAGGATGGTGGGCTTGGCGGCATCAAAGTGTTTCGATACGGCCCAGACGTTGTTTTTATCCCGCCGGGGGTGGGCGCCGTGGAAGGTCAGAAACCGGAAGATCAACTCCGCTGTCTGGTCCTCCTCTCTAGAAAGAGAAGGTGTTTGAATCAGCTCCTGCAGCAGCTCAATGGCATCCTCGGTCAACCGCTCGATTAGCTCCGGCATAGCACAGTTTTCACGGGTTCGTTGATCTTGAGGGCGTTTTCAATAACCACACGCTCTACCCCTGCCTCCAAAGCAGCGAAGGCGTTATCCAGCTTGGGCACCATGCCAGCGGCAATGACACCCTGGGCTTTCAGCTGCTGATACTGAGCTGGTACAATCTGCGGAATTACCGACTGCTCGTCGTTGATGTCCGAGAGCACGCCATCTTTCTCAAAGCAAAAGTGTAGCTCCACCTCATACTCTGCAGCCAGGGCGCGGGCCAGGGTGCTGGCAATGGTATCGGCGTTGGTATTGAGCAACTGGCCTAGGCCATTGTGAGTGATGGCACAGAACACGGGCGTGATGCCGGCCTGCAACAGTTGACCTAGCAGCGCAGTGTTAATGCTACCCTCGGGCAAGTCGCCCACGAAGCCGTAGTCAATGTCCTTCACCGGGCGCTTCACGGCCCGAATAGCGTTGCCATCGGCCCCCGACAGGCCTAGGGCATTCACGCCGGCTGCTTGCAGCAGCGCTACCACTTGCTTGTTGGTTTTGCCGGCGTAAAACATAGTCACAATGTCAAGGGTGGCGGCATCGGTGATGCGGCGGCCCTGCACCATCTGGGGCTCAATGCCCAAGCTTTGCAGCATTTGACTGGCGCCTTTGCCCCCGCCATGCACCAGAATTTTAGGCCCCGAAATACGGGCTAGCTCAGTCAGAAACTGTTGGAGCTGGGCGTCATCATCAATGATGCCACCGCCAATCTTAAATATTTTCAGGCCTTCACGCATAAGAGTGGAAGAGGGAAAAATGGCGCGCACGGCCACAGAATGCCAACACATGCTTGCCGTTGAGCTTACGGCTAACGGGAGCCCATATATAGTGGTAACTATTATTTAAAGTTGGGCCGGCAAAGTTTCCGAAAAAAAACATCTAGTTTTGCAACGATTTAGCGGTCCAATTCATTTAAACCGCAGAAACACCACTCTCGCCTTACGGCAGTCTTCATGATTCGTCTCTCTTCTATTGCGCTTCTGCGACGACCCAATCTGGTCGTGCGAACAATGCCAGCTTAAGCGCTGGCATGCAATATCTCGTCGGCCAGTTAGCACACTACCCCCCGACGACGCAAGGGCCTTCAACCTAAGCGCCCTGCTGAAGAAAGTTTCTACGAATAACGAATTGACACGAGTGTAAGCCTTAGTGCGCCTCCCTTAGCCTACTTCACCACCCTCGCCGCTGTAGCGGCATGCTGAACCGGCTCCCTCTACTATTCCGAGCTCCTTTTCTGGTACCAGATACTGTTCTGGTTGCGGCGTAGCCACATCCCACCGCTGCGTTTCTAGCTCATCCCTTATCGTCTTTCCGAGTCTGTTGCCGTATACAGCGGTAACCAACCGAGCTTCGACCATGCTTTTACGAGTCGCCAATGCTGCCGATGCGCAGTACGTGGACACCCTTTGTCAGTGGTATGAGGAATCTGCCAAATCGCGTGGCGTCGGCATTGCCAAGCGCGACCCCAACTATCTGAAAAAGAAGATGGAGCGGGGCGATTCGATCATTGCCTTCATTGATGAGCAGTTAGCTGGCTTCTGCTACATCGAAACCTTCGAAGACAATAAGTTCGTGGTTAACTCGGGCTTGATTGTGAATACGGAACTGCGGAAAGAAGGCTTGGGCCGTGCTATTAAGCATCGGGTGTTTGAGCTTTCCCGCACGAAGTATCCGGAGGCCAAGATCTTCGGTATCACGACCAGCGCGGCCGTGATGAAGATCAACAATGAGCTGGGCTACCGCCCGGTTACCTTCCCTGAACTAACCCAGAGCGACGATTTCTGGAAAGGCTGCTCTAGCTGCAAAAACTACGGCATCCTGATGGAAAATCAGCGCAAAATGTGCCTGTGCACCGGCATGGTCTACGACAAGCTCGACGACCAATTCAGCCAGCGCGTCCAGGAGACGATTGAGATTCTTACACCCCAAGGCCAATAATGAAAAAGGTAGTTTTAGCCTACAGCGGCGGCTTGGATACGTCCTACTGCGTTGTATATCTGACCCGCGAGCTGGGTCTGGAAGTTCACACCGTCATCGTCAACTCCGGCGGCTTTTCTGAGGAAGAGCTAGCAGCCATCGAGAAGCGAGCCTACGAACTGGGCTCCTCGAAGCACGAGGTGATTGACGTGACCCAGCGATTCTACCAGGACTGCCTGCGCTACCTCATTTTTGGCAACATCCTCAAAAACGAAACCTACCCGCTGAGTGTCAGCGCGGAGCGCATGTTCCAGTCGCTGGCCCTGGCGGAGTATGCCCGGGAGCACAAGGCCGACTACATTGCCCACGGCAGCACCGGCGCTGGCAACGACCAGGTGCGCTTCGACGTGGCCTTCTCGGTTATCGCGCCCAACACGGAAATCATCACGCCCATTCGCGACCTGAAATTGTCGCGTCAGGCGGAGATTGACTTCCTGAACCAGCACGGCTTCGAGATGAGCTGGGAAAAAGCCAAATACTCCATCAACAAGGGTATTTGGGGCACCAGCGTGGGTGGCGTAGAAACCCTGACCTCGCACCAAGCGTTGCCCGAAACGGCGTATCCCACCCAGCTCACCGCCAACGAGCCATCCACTGTCGAAATCACCTTTGCCAAGGGGGAGCCCGTAGCGCTGAATGGCAAGTCAATGAATCCGGTGGAACTCATCCAGCAGCTCAACGACCTGGGTGGACGCTACGCCATTGGCCGCGACACCCACGTGGGCGACACCATTCTGGGCATTAAAGGCCGCGTAGGCTTCGAGGCTCCGGCTCCGCTGATTCTGTTGAAAGCGCACCACTTGCTAGAAAAGCACACCTCCAGCCGCTGGCAGCTGCTACACAAGGACTACATCGCCAACTGGTACGGCACCCTGCTGCACGAAGCCCAGTACCTCGACCCGGTGATGCGCGACATGGAGGCCTTCCTCACATCGTCGCAGGAGCGGGTGTCGGGCAAGGTGTTCGTGACGCTGAAGCCTTACCAGTTTGAGCTGCAAGGCATTGAGTCGAAGTACGACATGATGCGCTCTAAAGTGGCTACCTACGGCGAGGAAAACGACGCCTGGGACGGCCGCGACGCCAAGGGCTTTATCAAGATCTTCAGCAACCAGCTGCGGATTCACAGTTCGTTCAACGATGAAAATTAAGGTTGGCATCGTAGGCGGCGCCGGCTACACGGCCGGTGAGCTTGTCCGCATTCTGCTGCACCATGAGTACGCCGAACTGGGTGCCATCGTCAGCTCTTCCAACGCCGGCAACCCCATCTACCAGGTCCACGATGACCTAGTAGGCGAGACGGATCTGGTGTTTGCCTCGGAGCTGGCGGGTGATGAAGATGTAGTTTTCCTGTGCCTAGGCCACGGCAACTCCAAGGCCTGGCTCACGAAGCACGAGCTACCTGAAACGACGCACATCATCGACCTGAGCAACGATTTCCGCCTGGAAGCAGACGCCGAGTTTGAAGGCCGGGAGTTTGTGTATGGATTACCGGAGCTGAACCGGAGCCAAATCCAGCAGGCTCAGAGCATTGCCAACCCTGGCTGCTTCGCTACAGCTATACAGCTGGCCCTGCTGCCGCTGGCCCAGGCCGGTAAGCTAACGGACGATGTGCACGTGTCGGCTATTACGGGCAGTACGGGCGCAGGGCAGAGCTTGTCGGAGACGGTGCACTTCTCGTGGCGCACCAACAACGTGTCCATCTACAAGCCCTTCACGCACCAGCACCTCGGCGAAATTGGGGAGAGCCTGGCGCAGTTGCAGCCGCAGCTAGAAAGCGCCATGCACTTCATCCCGTACCGTGGCAACTTCTCCCGAGGCATTTTCGCCAGCGTCTACACGCCATCGGACCTGACCCAAGAGGAAGCTCGAGAGCTGTATCAGAAGTTCTACGCCGATGCTCCGTTCACCACGGTGTCAGACAAGGAAATTCACCTGAAGCAGGTTGTTAATACGAATAAGTGCCTTCTGCACGTGCAAAAATTCGGCAAGCAACTGCTCATCACCTCGGTTATCGACAATCTGGTGAAGGGCGCTTCCGGCCAAGCCGTGCAAAACATGAACCTGTTGTTTGGCTTGCCCGAAACGACTGGCCTAGGCTTGAAAGCAGGGCTGTTTTAACCCCACCCCCAGCCCCTCCCCTCCGGGAGAGGGGTGCCAGACGACTTTTCTTCCATCATATTACAGTAGCCCAACTACCAGAACGCACCCCTCTCCCGGAGGGGAGGGGCTGGAGGTGGGGTTAACGACTTGCAAGGAAAATGGAGCTTTTCAATGTATACCCGCTCGTTAACATTACGCCGGTAAAGGCGCTGGGAGCGAAACTTTGGGACGATAAAGGCCAGGAGTACCTGGATTTCTACGGCGGGCACGCCGTTATTTCCATCGGCCACAGCCACCCGCACTACGTGCAGCGCCTCACGGAGCAGTTGCAGAATATCGGCTTCTACTCCAACTCGGTGCAGATTCCCATTCAGGCGCAGCTGGCTCAGAAGCTAGGCCAAGTGTCGGGCTACGAGGACTACTCACTGTTTCTGTGTAACTCTGGCGCTGAGGCCAACGAGAATGCCCTGAAGCTGGCGTCTTTCCACACCGGCAAGAAGCGTGTTCTTGCCTTCAAAGGTGCCTTTCATGGCCGGACTTCCGGGGCGGTAGCGGCTACCGATAACCCAAAAATTGTAGCTCCCTTCAACTCCGACCACGCTATTTCCTTCGTGGAATACGACCTGGCGGCGGTGGAGCAGGTGCTGCAAGGCGGCGACGTGTGTGCGGCCATCAT
This sequence comes from Hymenobacter wooponensis, assembly GCF_004745865.1. Taxonomy (GTDB): domain Bacteria; phylum Bacteroidota; class Bacteroidia; order Cytophagales; family Hymenobacteraceae; genus Hymenobacter; species Hymenobacter wooponensis. Next base: position 809,584 of record NZ_SRKZ01000002.1, read on the forward strand.
TGAGCCCATTCAGGGTGTGGGTGGCATCATCATGCCTTCCGATGAATTCCTGACTGGCCTAGCTGCGCTGTGCAAGCAGTACGGCGCCCTATTGATTGCCGACGAGGTGCAGAGCGGCTACGGCCGCAGCGGCAAGTTCTTCGCGCACCAGCACGCCGGCATCCGTCCGGATGTTATTTCGGTAGCGAAAGGTATGGGCAACGGCTTTCCCATCGGCGGCATCCTGATTGCCCCGGAGCTGAAAGCATCTTATGGTTTGCTAGGCACCACGTTTGGGGGCAACCACCTGGCCTGCGCCGCCGCTCTGGCCGTGCTGGAAGTAATTGAGCAGGAAGACTTGCTGAACCATGCTGCTGAGCTAGGCCACTACCTCCGCTCGGAGCTGGAAGCCAATGCCGGCGCCGAGGAAATCCGCGGCCGTGGCCTGATGGTGGGTATCAAGTACGACTTCCCCATCAAGGACGTGCGCGACAAGCTACTCTCGGACTTCCACATCTTCGTCGGTAACGCCTCCGACCCCACGGTGTTGCGCCTGCTGCCCCCACTCAACATCACCAAGGCCGAAGTTGACCGCTTCCTGCAAGCGCTGTACACACTTATTCCGGCCGAGGCAAGGAAGTAAGCGACCTGTGACCTAACTTGCAACCCCAATGAGTAGCACGATGAGGTTCCCGAGCCAAGCTCCCCTTCAGATTAGCTGCACGCTGCCATTGGTGACTATTGCGCAGCAACCGGCTGGTTCTTTCCATGAAAGAACGGCCTCCAACATTTCCTTTCAGCAGTCGTGCCCGCCCGATTTCCCGATGCCTGACATCTGGGAGCGGCAGGGCACGGGACCGATTGACATACCTTCTTTCGCTCCCGTTTGGCTTAAGTCCTCGTTCGGCTGGAATAGACCTCTGATTTTGGTTCTGTTCCAGCCGAAATTGTATCCGGTCGGTTTCGAAGGCAGGCTAAAGCCACGTAGCGCGTCCGCTAAGCGCCCGGCATTGGGGAGGCCGAATCATCGCCTTTCCCCTCCTCAAGTCGGTTTCCGAGTAGCGCTGATGGGGCTGATGGGCACCTCTGCCGCCTTAGCTCACGCTATGGAAAACCACAGACCTGATTACCGCAGAAATTTAATAACAGAGTAAACCCTTTTTCGCATAACAGAGTGGAAAACGCTAAATCGGTAAAACTCGTCCTGGAAGACGGCACTGAAATTCAAGGCCAATCTTTCGGCGCCTTCACCTCCGCCGCGGGCGAGGTGGTGTTCAGCACGGCCATGACCGGCTACCCCGAAAACCTGACGGACCCCTCCTTCGCCGGCCAGATTCTGGTGCTCACCTACCCCATGGTGGGCAACTACGGTGTACCCGGTGAGGAGCTGTACGAGTCGATTTCGAAGATTTTCGAGTCGGACAAGATTCACATTGCTGGCCTAGTGGTGAACTACTACTCCGAGGAGCACAGCCACTGGAACGCCGCCAAGAGCCTCGGCGACTGGCTCAAGGAGTACAACATCCCCGGCATCTTTGGCGTGGACACGCGCATGCTCACCAAAATTCTGCGGGAGAAGGGTGCCATGCTGGGTAAGATTGTGGCCGAGGAAGATGTAGAGCTGCACGACCCCAACCAGGATAACTTAGTAGCCCAGGTGAGCCCCACCGAGGTAAAGCACTACGGCAGCGGCCAGCACAAAATCGTGCTCGTTGACTGCGGCACCAAGACCAACATCATCCGCTGCTTCCTGCAGCGCGATGTGGAGCTGATCCGCGTGCCCTGGGACTACGACTTCACGAAGCTCGACTACGACGGCCTGTTCCTCAGCAACGGCCCCGGCGACCCAAAGATGTGCACCGCCACCATTCAGCACCTGCAAACCGCGCTAGGCCAGGACAAGCCCATCTTCGGCATCTGCCTAGGCTCTCAGCTCATGGGCCTGGCCGCGGGCGGCGACACCTTCAAGCTGAAGTACGGCCACCGCAGCCACAACCAGCCGGTGCTACTTTCGGGCACCAAGCGCAGCTACATCACCAGCCAGAACCACGGCTTTGCGGTAGATACCAACACGCTGCCCGCCGAATGGGAAATGCTGTTTGAGAATCTGAACGACGGCACCTGTGAAGGCATCAAGCACAAGAGCAAGCCGTTCTTCTCCACCCAGTTCCACCCCGAAGCCGCCGGCGGCCCCGAGGACACGGAGTACCTGTTCGATGATTTCCTGAAAGCCGTAGCCGAGCACAAAGCCACGAAATAAACTGGCCTAGACTCTCACTACCCCACCTAGTATGCTGCATGCAACTGCTGCTTTTCCACTAAATAACCCAGGGATTAAACCCTGGGTTATAAAGCAATCGGTGCACTAGGCCCATGACGTTCCGTATCTTCAACCCGGTCATTTTTAATGCATGAGCCCTATGCAAGAAAAGAGCGGAAGCACGCGGAACTGGGTGTACGTAGCGCTGGGAATTGTAGCGTTTGCGGTGTTCTACCTCATCAAAAGCGTCAAGATGAAAGACGTCGTCAGACTTGCCGTGAGCAAGCAGGATATCTTTCTTTCGATGCTGGATAAGGGCAATGTCTCACCTCGCATTCTAAGCCGTACCGGGAAGATTGTTTCGAGGAAGTTTGACGCCGGAAAGCCAGGCCCGAAAGAGGATTCACTCACCTTTCGGCTTGTGCTGAAAGGTGAGAAAGCCACCGCCACCATCCGGACCAAAGTCATGAAACAGCCTGATGGCAAATGGCAAATGGTCAAGAGCGACACCACTTTCACTGAGTAAACCACCTAGCCCACATGCCATCAAAAAGTAAAGGGTTTCCGAACTGGGGGTATGTGCTGCTAGGAGCACTGGCTTTTGCGGGGTTTTACTTCGTTAGGAACTTGGGCCAACGGACGCTTATGAAAGCAGTACTGGGTGAGCCGGCCGATTTGATTGCTAAGGCCATGAGTTCAGCCAAAGTTTCACCCAGAATAACTAGTAGAACAGGAAGAATAGCCTCCAAAAACTTTAAAGTGGAAAACCTGAGTGCTAAGAAGGACTCTCTCGTCTTCCGCTTCTTACTAGATGGTGAGCGGGCTAATGCCACTATCAAACTTTGGATGACCAGACGCCCATCCGGCAACTGGGAAATCGTGAAGAGCGACACCCTCTTTTCCAAGTAAAACCAACTCTGCCCATATAAACCACCGGCTAAAGCCGGCCTTGCACGACTGCCTTTTAACATGACCACACCTGCGGTCTGTTACCCTAACCCCTAGAATGGAAAAACCACAGAAAGTTCTCATCCTCGGTTCCGGCGCACTGAAAATTGGCGAAGCTGGTGAGTTCGATTACTCCGGCTCCCAGGCCCTTAAGGCGCTGAAAGAAGAAGGCATCCGCACCATCCTCATCAACCCCAACATTGCCACCGTGCAGACGTCGGACAACATTGCCGACGACGTGTATTTCCTGCCCGTGACGCCCTACTTTGTAGAGGAGGTTATTAAGAAGGAAAAGCCCGATGGTATTCTGGTGGCCTTTGGCGGCCAAACGGCCCTGAACTGCGCCGTGGCCCTGTTCCGCGGCGGCGTGTTTGAGAAGTACAACGTGAAAGTGCTGGGCACGCCCGTGCAGAGCATCATCGACACCGAGGACCGGGACATTTTCAAGGAAAAGCTCGACCAGATTGGGGTGCTTTCGGCCCGCAGCGTGGCCGTGACGAACATGGAGGACGCGCTGGCCGCAGCCGAGAAAATCGGTTTTCCCATCATCGTGCGGGCAGCATTTGCGCTAGGTGGCCTAGGCAGCGGTTTCGCCAACAACATGGACGAACTGCGGGCCCTAGCCCAGAAATCCTTCACTACTTCCGATCAGATTCTGGTGGAGGAGTCGTTGAAGGGCTGGAAGGAAGTGGAGTACGAAGTAGTGCGCGACCAGTATGACAACTGCATCACGGTCTGCAACATGGAGAACTTCGACCCCATCGGCATCCACACCGGGGAGAGCATCGTGGTGGCTCCTTCGCAGACCTTGAGCAACCGCGAATACCACAAGCTGCGCAGCATCAGCATCAAGACCATCCGCCACCTCGGCATTGTGGGCGAGTGCAACATTCAGTACGCCCTCGACCCCGTATCGGAAGACTACCGCGTGATTGAGGTGAATGCCCGTTTGTCGCGCTCCTCGGCGCTGGCTTCTAAGGCCACGGGCTATCCGCTGGCGTTTGTGGCGGCCAAGCTGAGCCTGGGCTACTCGCTGTCGGAGTTAAAGAACAGCGTGACCAAGACGACTTCGGCCTTCTTCGAGCCGGCCCTGGACTACGTGGTGGTGAAGCTGCCGCGCTGGGACTTGGGCAAGTTTGAGGGCGTGAACCGACAGATTGGCTCGGCCATGAAGAGCGTAGGCGAGGTAATGGCCATTGGCAAATCCTTCGAGGAAGCCATTCAGAAGGGCTTGCGCATGCTGGATACCGGCAAGCGCGGCTTCGTGGCCAACAAGCCCGAACAGGTAGACAATGCTACCATCGACAAGCTGCTGAGCGAGCCGAACGAGGAGCGCATCTTCGCCATCAACCTGGCCTTCGAGGCGGGCTATACCCTGGAGCAGGTGCACGACCTGACCAAGATTGACCACTGGTTCCTGCAGCGCCTGTACACCATTTTCGAGCTGAGCAACCAGCTAGCCGCTAAGCGTGGCAGCGGCGTGGATGCGCTGGAAACTGGCCTACTGCGCGACGTGAAGAAAGCGGGCTTTTCTGACCAGCAAATTGCGGTGAAGCTGCTAGGCCAAGGCGACGTGAAAGCCGACGAGCTGTTGGTGCGGGCCCGCCGCAAGGCCCTGGGTGTGCTGCCGGTCATCAAGCAGATTGACACGCTGGCGGCGGAGTTCCCGGCCAAAACCAACTACCTCTATAGCACCTACCACGGCACCGAAAACGACCTGCAGCCGGAAGCAGACAAGTCCATTATGGTGCTGGGCTCGGGCGTGTACCGCATCGGTAGCTCCGTGGAGTTTGACTGGTGCGGCGTAAATGCTGTGCAAACAGCCGCCGAAGAGGGCTACAAAACCATCATCATCAACTATAACCCTGAAACCGTTTCTACGGACTACGACGTTTCGGACCGGTTGTACTTCGAGGAGTTGAGCTTCGAGCGGGTGATGGATATTCTGGAATTCGAGCAGCCGGAGGGCGTAATCCTGAGTACCGGCGGCCAGATTCCGAATAACCTTGCTACCCGCCTAGCCGATGCCAACGCGCCTATCCTTGGCACGGCTCCGGCCCGCATTGACGAGGCCGAGAACCGCCACAAGTTCAGCAGCATTATGGACGAGTTGGGCATTGCACAGCCGCGCTGGAAGGAGCTGACTTCCCTGGATGCCATGTTTGAGTTTGTGGGTGAGGTAGGCTACCCCGTGCTGATCCGGCCTAGCTACGTGCTGTCGGGGGCCGCTATGAACGTGGTGTCCAACGCCTTCGAGATGGAGGCTTTCCTGAAAGCCGCCGCTGAGGTAAGCGCCGAGTACCCGGTAGTAGTGTCGGAGTTTATGCAGGATGCCAAGGAAATTGAGCTGGACGCGGTGGCCGACAAGGGCGAAATCGTGAGCTATGCCATTTCCGAGCACGTGGAGTTTGCCGGCGTCCACTCCGGCGACGCCACCATGTACTACCCGCCCCAGAAGGTGTACGTGCGCACGATCCGGAAGCTGAAAACCATTGCCGAGAAGATTGCCAAGCGCTACGAAATCAGCGGGCCGTTCAACATCCAGTTCCTGGATAAAAACGGCGAAATCCGGGTGATAGAGTGTAATATCCGTGCCTCGCGCAGCTACCCCTTCGTGTCGAAAGTATCGGGCAACAACCTGATCAAGAAGGCCACGCAGGTGCTGCTAGGCAAGAAAGTAACGCGCGACGAGAGCGAGCGGGTGTATGACCTGCCCTTCGTGGGCGTGAAAGCTCCGCAGTTCTCCTTCACCCGCCTGCCCGGCGCCGACCCCGTGCTGCGCGTAGACATGGTGAGCACCGGTGAGGTAGGCTGCCTGGGCGACACCGCCGAGGAAGCCCTACTGAAGTCGATGCTGAGCGTGGGCTACAAGATTCCGCAGAAGTCGGTGCTGATATCCGGCGGCCCCATCAAGTCGAAGGTAGCCTTGCTATCGGCCACCGAGATGCTCGTGAAGAAGGGCTACACCATCTACGCCACCCAGGGCACGCACCGGTTCTTTGCCGAAAACGGCATCCCTAGCAGCTTGCTCTTCTGGCCCGACGACTACCAGGAGCCCAACGTGCTAACCTACCTCAAGGAGAAGAAGATCGACCTGGTCATCAACATCCCCAAGAACCTCTCGAAGGGCGAGCTGGACAACGACTACAAAATCCGTCGCACCGCCATCGACTTCGGTATCCCGCTGCTCACCAACGCCCGCCTGGCTAAAGCCTTCATTCAAGCCTTCTGCCGGCTGGAAATGAAGGATCTGAAGATCAAGAGCTGGAACGAGTACAAGGCGATGTAGAGACGGGTAGTGCCTATAGTTAACATTAGAACGTCATGCTGAGCGGAGCCGAAGCATCTCTACCTCTGGCTAATCCTGTCGTGAGGACGAAGCAGTAGAGATGCTTCGGCAAGCTCAGCATGACGTTCTGCTTTTTTTAAGCAGCTATATGTACGTCTATATCCTGACCAACCCGATCAAAACTGTCTTATACATCGGCGTCACTAATCACCTCACGCGACGCCTCTATGAGCATAGCAGCGGCCGGGGTGCTGCGAACAAATTTACTGGCCGGTATCAGGCGGATTTGCTGGTTTACTTTGAGCTTTGTTCGGATGCTACGCAAGCCATTGCGCGAGAAAAGCAGTTGAAAGGCTGGACTCGCCGGAAGAAGAATGTGTTGATTACAGCGTTTAATCCGACGTGGCAGGTTATTGATCTAGAGACATGGATAGGGTAAAAATGAAAGCCGTAGCAGGTAAGCACAAATGAATAACCTGTCTAAGCTGAACTCACTTTGGAAAGATCTGAAGATAAGAACAGTAGAAACTGCTACTGAGAGCCAGGTTGCTGAGCTTGAAGTAAGCCATAATTTGCAGCTACCTCAAGACCTACGCGATTACTTCACAGCTATAAACGGCACCGACGGAGAGTCTGATAATGAGCTTTTTAGCTTCTACACACTTGCTCAATTTCAAGCGGCTACTCAGGTATTAGGCGCTTGGCAAAATGGCATTCCCAGGCACAGCGACGTATTAGATAAAATACATGGCATTGAAACGTACTATGTATTTGCAGACTATTTCATTTCCCTAACCTTTTATGCCATAAAGCTATATCCTACAGCATCCGCTGAAAACGAGGTTTATGCAATCTGTGGCAGAGATTATAAAGTTATAGCCAAGTCATTTTCTGAGTTTATTGATATGTACTTGCAGCAATCCGCTGAACTTATCATTTGATCAACCCTGCTACATCAGCTATGAAGCGGTAGAGATGCTTCGGCAAGCTCAGTATGACTTCCTTTTAGGCCTAGGCCACTCAACACCTACTAATGAAAAACTTCACCTCCTTCGCCGATGCGGGCGACTATAAAGCGCTGTTGCAGCAAGCCTTGGAAATCAAGGCAAATCCGTACGGATACCAGCACATTGGCAAGAACAAGACCGTAGGGCTGATCTTCTTTAACCCCAGCCTGCGCACCCGGCTTAGCTCGGTGAAGGCGGCCTACAACTTGGGCGCGCAAGCCTGGGTGCTCAACGCCGGCGCTGACTCCTGGACACTGGAAATGGCCGATGGCGCAGTGATGAACGGCGGTACTCAGGAGCACATCAAGGAGGCCATTGCTGTGATGAGCCAATATTGCGACGTACTGGGCGTGCGCACGTTCCCCACGCTCAAGGACCGTGAGGCCGACTACAGCGAGGAAGTCTTCAATAAGATTCTGAAGTACGCCACCGTGCCGGTTATTAGCCTGGAAAGCGCCACGCTGCACCCGTTGCAGTCGTTTGCCGACCTGATTACGGTAGCCGAAACTAAGAAAAAGGACCGCGTTAAAGTGGTGCTAACCTGGGCCCCGCATGTGCGCGCCCTACCCCAGTGTGTGCCCAACTCGTTCAGTGACTGGTTCTCGGAAGTTGACTGGGTGGACTTTGTGATAACACACCCTGAAGGCTACGAGTTGAACCCCAAGTTCACTAAAGGGGCCCGCATAGAGTACGATCAGAAGAAGGCCCTGGAAGGCGCCGACTTCGTGCAGGCCAAGAACTGGAGCAGCTACCAGGACTACGGCCAAGTTATCAGCAACGACCCCAGTTGGATGCTCACGCCCGAGCACATGGCTGGTACCAACGACGCCAAGTTCCTGCACTGTTTGCCGGTGCGCCGCAACGTGGAAGTGTCGGACGCCATTCTGGACTCGCCGAACTCCCTGGTGATTCAGGAAGCAGGCAACCGGGTGTTTTCCATGCAAACCGTGCTGCACGAGTTGCTGAAATAGCCCCAAGGGGGTGCCTTGTCAGGCACTTAGAGATAAACAGGCTCTTCTTATGCGTCAACGACTGGCCTAGCGCCTCGTTTACGCGTAGGAAGAGCCTGCTCATATCAGCATAATGGGTGAAGGCACCGTTGACTGGCCTAGCGCAGATTGCGCACAGCCTCGAGAGCTTGCTCTATTTCTTCTTCGGTGTTGATGATGCCAGGCGTGAAGCGGGCATAGTTGTAGTGCGTGTAGGGTGCTTTCGTGGCGACAATCTTTTGCTCCTTGAGCCGCTCGATTACCTTATCGGTATTGTAGCCGCGCACCTCGAAGGAGGTAATACCGGAGGACAGCTCGTCGGAGAGAGGCGTGTGCAACGTGACGTGGGACATAGCGGCCAAGCCCTCCTTGCACTGGCGGTTGAGCTGGTGTACCCGCTCACAAACCCGCTCTCGGCCAAGCTGCTCCATAAACTCAAAGGCCGCCGTAAAGGCCCAGCGGTTCTCCAGCGAATGGAAGCCGCCGGGAGTCATCTGCTTGCCATCCATGTGGTCGGGGCGCTCATTTTTCTCAATGATAACATCCATGGCCTCGGTATAGCTGGGGATGATGGGCGAAACCGTTTGCCAGGCGGCGTGCGTGGCGGCCACTAGGCCAGTCCCGCGCGGGCCGTAGAGCCACTTGTGGCCGCTGGTGATAAAAAAGTCGCAGCTTAACTCCGGGAAGGTATCGCGCTCAATGCCGAAGCCGTGCACGCCATCTACTAGCAACAGCGCCCGGTCGGCTTCGTCGCGGTGGCGGTTGAGGTCGGCTAGGGCTTGCCCAATGAGGCCTACGGGCGTTTTGAGGCCAGTGCTGGAATGCACCCACGTAATGCCGACCACCCGTGTTTCGGGACGCACCGCCCGCACGATGGACTCCACCATTTCCTCCTGGGTTACGTGGTGGAGGCGGTCATACATCCGCACTTTCCGGTAGGTGGCGCCGGTGCGGGCTGTGGCCTGCCGGATGGATTCGTGCTGGGAATAGTGGTCGTGCTCGGTGGTCAGAATCTCCTGGCCCGGCTGCAGGTTAAGGCCCGTGTAGATCATGCCCAACCCCATAGTGGTGCTGTCGGTGAGGGCAATGTTATCGGGGTCGTCGAGGTGGAGGTAACGGGCAGCGGCTTGGCGCACCTTCTGCATCTCGTCGTTTTCCATGTCCAGTGTATTGAACACGGGGTTCTCGTCGAGGACGCGCCGGTAGTTGGCAATGGCCTCGCGGACTGGCCTAGGGTTAGAGGCAATGAATTGCGAAGCTCCCAGGTGCAGGTAGTCGGGCGACAGGTTGAACTGGGCGCGGACGTCTTCCCAATATTGTGCAGTTGACTGGGGTTGGGTGGGCTGTTTTTGATGAATCATGCGGGCGGAACACATGGAAAAAGAACGGAACATACCGCTAGGATTCAGCGGTGCATCTTTTTTTACGCGCCGGTCGAAAGAGCCGTTAAAGCGGGAAATACGGAAATTATGGTGCGTATAAATCCCTCAGAAGCCCTTTATCTTGTACCTGCCGACAACACAACGCCCAATGACCGGGAGGCCATTGGGCGTTGTGTTGTCGGCAGGTACAGCCTGAGTGGCCTAGAGCGGATCGGCAGTTACTTTGAAGCGCGAATCGGCCCGGATGGTGATGTCGCGGCTGATGGCTTTGCGGATGCGGGCTTCGGTGGACAGCGTGTAGCTGCTGGCCTTGATGTACTTATCGAGCTTCGCGGTGGTTGGGGTCAGCTGGATGGTATTGACGCCCATGGGTACGTTGTCCTGAGATGCCAGCAGAATTCGGTCGTTGCCGTCGGTGCTGATGTAGAAGCTGATGCTGCTCAGGAAGTCGAAGTTCTCGGAGCTAGGATCGGTGACGGTGAGCGTGAGGCGGTCGAGCTTCACGTCTTTTACCAAGTTGGCGCTGGTGTTTTCGTTCTTGAACTTCTCGTCGGAGCGCGTGGGAACGGTGATGGGCGAAACGGGCGTAACCACGTTCACCGGGAAGCCCGTCGCAATTTTAACCGACTGCGAGTCTTCGATAGTGAAGGTCAGCAGCTTGTCAATTTTGTCGCAGCTAGAGAGGAAAACTAGCAAGGCCAGAACAGGAGCTAGAAAGAGGACTTTTTTCATAGAGGTTGCAATTTGAGCGGAAGTTACGAAATCAACTTCAACCCGGATTGCATTTTATAGTCCGCCTACTGTTTGCATAAAACTGTCATGCCGAGCCAAGCGAGGAATCTGGGTGAACCTCTTCACAGATGCTCTCAGATTCCTCGCTTGGCTCGGCATGACATTGCCACTGGCCTAGGCCACTCGCTAATCCATCATGTCGGCGGAGCGCGGTGGGTCGGGCACGAAGCCGGGCTGCCAACTCATGGGATAGCGGCTGTCCACGTAAGGCAGGGCGGCTTCGGTGAGGTAAAGCGGGCGGAAGGTATCTACCATCACGGCTAGCTCGTGGGTTTCTTTTTTGCCGATGCTGGCCTCCACCGTGCCGGGGTGCGGGCCGTGGGGGATGCCGCTGGGGTGCCAGGTAAACGAAGCCAAGTCCACGCCCTTGCGCGACATGAAGTTACCGGCCACGTAGTACAGCACCTCGTCGGAATCGACGTTGGAGTGGTTGTAGGGCGCCGGAATGCTCAGGGGATGATAGTCGAAGAGGCGCGGCACGAAGGAGCAGATGACAAAATTGTGGCCCTCGAAGTGCTGGTGCACGGGTGGCGGCTGGTGCAGGCGGCCCGTAATCGGCTCGAAATCATGAATGCTGGTGGCATAGGGGTAGAAGTAGCCGTCCCAGCCCACTACGTCAAACGGCGAGTGGCCATAGGTAAGCGTGTGCAGCAGACCGTCTTTCTTGATCTTCACCACGTACTCGCCCGATTCCCGCTCATCATCGGTCACCAGCTCATGCGGGGGCCGGATGTCCCGCTCGCAGTAGGGTGAGTGCTCCAGCAGCTGCCCAAAGTGGTTGCGGTAGCGGCGGCACGTTTCCACGGGGCTAAACGACTCAATGATGAGCAGGCGCACCGGGCCTTCCTCGAAGTGAAGCTGGTGAATGATGGTGCGCGGAATGATGACGTAGTCGCCGGGCTCGAACTGCACTTTGCCCAGCTGGCTCCACAGCTCGCCGCGGCCTTCGTGCACGAAGATGACCTCATCGGCGAGGGCGTTCTTGTAGTAGTACTCCATGCGCCGCTCCGTGGGGTTGCAGATGCTGAGCGTCACGTCGGCGTTGCCGAGCATGGTTTGCCGGGCCTGCAGGTAGTCGCCGCCGGTGGTGGTTTGGGCTAGGGTGCGCAGGTGCGCTGGCTCCAGGGGCCGGTCTTTCAGCAGCTTGGGCGCAAACGGCTCGGGCTGCCCTACGGTTCTGATTTCGGTGGGCGGGTGCTTATGGTAGAGCAGCGACGAGACGCCATGGAAGCCCAGCGTGCCTACCAGCTGCTCCGAGTACAGGGAACCATCGGGCTGGCGGAACTGGGTATGGCGCTTGCGCGGAATCTGGCCGAGGCGGTGGTAGAAAGCCATGGTGCAGAAATGAGTTGGGTGGGAAATACGAGTGGGTAGGCGAGAATGTGAAGGTAAGAAGGTTTGGTGGTTGGCCTCACCCCCAGCCCCTCCGGGAGAGGGGTGCGTTCTGGTATTAGTGAGCAATGCACAGTGGGTCATTGCTCATTATTCATTGCCCTCGTATGACACCCCTCTCCCGGAGGGGAGGGGCTGGAGGTGGGGTTTTACCTGCAACCATTTGAATATCTCATCGGTTACACCCTCACTCCTATCGTATCTTTGCGCTTTATTTCAGCCGCTACTTTATTCTCTTGCCCGTGCCGTCTCCTATTTCTCGCTTGCTGCCGCTTCTGCTGACTGGCCTAGGCCTGTTCTCCGTGGCCTCAGTGCCTAAAACAGCGGAGCCACGTACCCGCACCTTCAACTTCGAGTACACCGCCACGGTGCCCGCGCAAGCTGCCGGCGTGAAAGAAGTAGACCTGTGGCTGCCCGTACCGCACAATGACAAGTCGCAGGATATCCGGGACCTAAAAATCACGGCACCCGTGGCTTACGAGGTCAAGACCAGTTCGTACGGCAACCAGGTGCTACACGTGCACGCAACCGGCGCGGCCTTGCAGGGTTTCACGGTGAGCATGAAACTACAGGCTACCCGCCGTGAGCACCTCAACCCTACGCTGGCGGGCCAACCTGTTTCTCGCAAAGACCTAGCCCCCGCCGACCCCAATATGAAGCGCTGGCTAGCGCCCGATAGCCTTGTCCCCCTCGACCCTAAAATCCGATTGTGGTCGCAGGAGGTAATAGCGAAGGCCAACGCCAAAACCGATCTGGAGAAAGCCAAGGCTATCTACGAACACGTGGTCAGCACCGTGACCTACGACAAAACCGGGCAGGGCTGGGGCCGCGGCGACATCTACTACGCCTGCGACGCCCGCCGCGGCAACTGCACCGACTTCCACGCCGTGTTTATTGGCTACTGCCGCGCGGCGGGTATCCCAGCCCGCTTCAGCATTGGCTTTCCGCTGCCCCCCGAGCGCGGCACTGCCGAGGTAAAAGGCTACCACTGCTGGGCCGAGTTTTATACCAAGGAAACTGGCTGGGTACCCGTTGATGCTTCCGAAGCGGCCAAGAACCCCGCTAAGCGCGCCTACTTCTTTGGGGCGCACGACGAGAACCGCCTAGAGTTTACCCGGGGCCGCGACCTAGTGCTAGCTCCGCGTCAGCATAGCGGCGCGCTCAATTACTTCATCTATCCCTATGCTGAGGCCGATGGCCAGCCAGTAAGTGGCCTACAGCAGCAGTTCCGGGTGCAAGACCTGGCGAAGAAGTAATCATTATCGAACTGCTTAGGTAGTCAACATTGCCCGTCATTTCTTGCAATACACCCAACAACAAAACGCCCGCGGCTAGTAGCTGCGGGCATTTTGTTGTTGGGTGCCTGTAAAGCCATCTATTTCATTGACAGGCCTTGCATCAGAGTAGCATTGCCATCGGTGATGACTTGCAGGGCCTGGCGCATTTCGGCGTCATCTTGGTTCAGGACCTGGAAGTAGGCGGCTTTGCCGTAGGCGGTCCTGGCGATAAGGGCTTTAAGCTGGTTGCGCACTAGGCTGGCGCAGCGGCGCAGGCCGGCAGCATCGGCGGGGATGCCATCCTGGGTGGCTAGGCCTACCAGGTGTTGTAGCTGAATATCGGTGATGCGGAAGCTTTGATTGAACTGCTCAAAGCGCAGGCCTTCCAACTCCTCTTTGTGGTCCTGCACGTAATCGAGAGCGTACTTGCGAATCAGGTTATGACTTTGCAGGCGGGTGTAATACGCCGAGAAAGCCATGGTGTCGCGGGCCACAAACATGTCGGGCATGATGCCGCCGCCCCCATATACGGTGCGCCCATGTGAGGTGCGGTAACGCAGGGAGTCGGCGAAATGAATGCTGTCGGCGTGGAAGAACTCGCCGTGGCGCTGCCGGTTCACCAGGTCCTTTTCGTAGGCCTCTAGGCCACCCCGGTACGACTTCTGAATGCTACGACCCGAAGGCGTGTAGTACCGAGCAATGGTGAGGCGCAGCTCTGAGCCATCATTCAGCGCAATGGGCTGCTGTACCAAGCCCTTCCCAAAGGTACGGCGGCCCACCAGCAGGGCCCTATCTTGGTCTTGGAGGGCACCGGCTAATACTTCGGAAGCGGAGGCACTGCCTTCGTCCACCAGCACCACCAGCGGGCCCTGCTCAAACTCGCCGGCAACGCGGGAGTATGTTTGGGAGTCGTATTGGTCGCCTTTACCATCGGTGTACACAATCTTCTTGGTACCCCCGATAAACTCATCGGCCATTTTAGTGGCGCGGTCGAGGTAACCGCCGGGGTTGCCGCGAAGGTCGAGGATGAGGCGAGTGAGGCCTTGCCGGCGTAAGTCGCCGAGAGCAGCCTTAAACTCGTCGTAAGTGCCATTGGCGAAGCGGCTTACTTTGATATAGCCGGTCTGATTATCCACCATGTAGGCCACATCTACCGAGGAGTTGGGGATGCGGTTGCGCGTTACTTGCACGTTCATGGGCTTAGCCATGCCGCGGCGCACAATTTGCAGCACCACGTTGCTGCCGCGGGGGCCGCGCAGCTTGTTGAACATCTGCTCGGTGGTGGTGTGGGTACCCGACACCTTGGCACCGGCTACGGCCAGAATCTTGTCACCAGGTTGCAGGCCAGCTTGCTCGGCGGGCCCACCGCTTACCGGCGATACCACCGTCACGGTGTCGTGAAAGATGTTGAACTCCACTCCTACTCCATCAAAATCGCTCTGCAGGAAGGAGGAGGCCTGTTGCTGCTGCTTGGCCGGGATGAACACCGAGTGCGGATCGAGACGCTCCAGCATGCGACTGATAGCGTAGTCCGACAGTTCCTCGGCATTCACCGAGTCCACGTAGTCGCGGTCGACGTAACTCAGAATCTCCTTGAACTTCAGGTAGCCGCGGGCCGTGCCATCGGGGTTTTGGCTGGAAGGCCGGAAGGGATTAGCACCCAGCAAAATGCCACAGGCCAGCGCCAGCGCCAACAACAGCGGTTGCCGTACCTGCCGCCGCGTATTCCGCGGGGCCGGCTCCGTCGCGGGTAGCGGCGAGACGTTCGGCTCGGTGTTCATAAAGTGCTGGGCGAGTAAATGTTCAGGCGATATGCGACGGAAATGTAAGCCAATATGTATTCAAAACTATTGAAACTTTTCTAAGAAATCCACCACCCGCAATCTTCGGCCATAAACTTCAAATAACAGTGCAATTTTTTATAAATTAATACCAAAATAGGCTCATTTTAGATCGATAATCCAATTTACACACGCCTCATACTCAGCCAACAATGCCTTAATTTTTGTAACTTTATTAAGTATAGCATCACTGGCAAATGGTATCCTGCGGAGCCTTTGACCTACGCAGTGGTTCCGTCAGCGGATTTAAACGGACTGGGAAAGCACTACCACCTTTCCGGCGTAGCGCCGTATCTTTGACACCCGGCTCGCTTAACTACCTGGCTTGCCGGATCTTCGCTTTCTTAGTCAACTTTTTTGTGATGGGCCGAATTCT
Organism: Hymenobacter wooponensis; assembly: GCF_004745865.1. Taxonomy (GTDB): domain Bacteria; phylum Bacteroidota; class Bacteroidia; order Cytophagales; family Hymenobacteraceae; genus Hymenobacter; species Hymenobacter wooponensis. Next base: position 825,116 of record NZ_SRKZ01000002.1, read on the forward strand.
TGCCATCGACTACGGCAACAAGCGCGTGGGGCTGGCCGTAACGGACCCGCTTCAGCTGATTGCTACTCCCCTCGAAACCATTCATAGCCAGGAGGTAGTGGCCTACGTGAAAGCGTATCACCAGCGGGAGCCGCTGGAGGCGCTGGTAGTGGGCATGCCCCGCACCCTGAGCAATGAAGCAACCGACTCAACCAGCGCCGTAGTAGGCCTGATCCGGCGCCTGCGCAAGGAGCTTCCGGAGGTGCCGGTGCACGAAATTGACGAGCGGTTTACTTCCCGGATGGCGCACGCCGCCATGCTGGCCGGTGGCCTAAGCAAAAAGGACCGCCGCGACAAAGCCACCGTAGACCGCGTAAGCGCTACTCTCATTCTGCAATCTTTCCTCGAATCCCGATGATTTACCCCATTGTTGCCTTCGGCGACCCGGTGCTGAAAGCCCCGGCCAAACCCATAGCTCCCGACTTCTCTTCTTCTGAACTCAAGCAGCTCGTGCAGGACATGTACGACACCATGTACTACGCTCACGGCGTAGGCCTAGCCGCCCCCCAGGTGGGCAAGAGCATCCGGCTGTTTGTGATTGACTCTGAGCCTATGCTGGATGAAGACGAGGAGGGCAACCCCATCATTCCGGAGCCCACGGCGGCCCCCGTAAAGCGCGCCTTCATCAACCCCCAAATTGTGGAGGAAACCGGTGAAGAATGGGCCTTTGAGGAAGGCTGCTTGAGCATTCCTGGCATCCGCGAAACGGTGTACCGCAAGCCCGTGGTTACGCTACGCTATGAGGATGAAAACCGCCAGCAGCACCAAGAAACCTTCTCCGGCATGACCGCCCGCGTAATCCAGCACGAGTACGACCATTTGGAAGGCGTGCTCTTCACCGACTACGTATCAGGGCTGAAGAAGCAGCTACTGAAGGGCAAACTCAGCCGCATCAGCAAAGGCGATGTGAAAGCCGACTACCGCATGAAATTCGCCGGCCAGGGCCGCCGCTAGGCCAGTAGCACGTATCAGCCTCTATACACACAAGGCCCGTGGCAAAAGATTGTCGCTGGCCTTGTGTGTATAGAGGCTGATACGTGCTTATTTAGCCTTGGCAGTGAGCAGCGGAACTATATCCTGCACCTCAAACAGCGGGTTATACTGCAACTGCTGCTTAAGAAACGATACGTGCCCAGCGCCGATAATCAGCACGACAGCCTTATCACGCTGGACATCAATGTGGCGCAGCATATTGGTGTAAATACGCATATTGCGCTTATAGAATTCACCCGCAAGGTCAGCGCCTACATAGTTGTTGCCTCCTCCAATGCGCGAGCTTACCAGCATATACCAGTACATATTTCCCTGCATGGCAGCCTCAGTATTGTTGGCCGCTATGAGGTCGGTGATGGTTCTGCCAGCAAACGGCTTGTCAGCTCCTTGGATGGCTTGAATGCGGGCATGAATGAGGCGCCCCACGCTGTCCTGCGGCGACTTTCCGGGTTCAAAGGCATTCTCTAAAATAGCGCTTTGTCCGTGCTGCTTGGCGTATACCAGTGCCTCATCATAATTCCATTCCCCATCGGCGTCGGCACAAATAACGCGGGGCAGATTTAGTTTTTTCGCTAACCGGTAGCCTACCTGATAGACTTCGTTGTTACGAAGCCTGAACTGATTTCTCAGATACAGAGCATAGGTGCTATCTACGAAGCGCTGTTGCTGAGGCTTCCACTCCACAAATACCTTATCGGCGTGCGTTTTGGTAAGGCGATTCACGAAGTCTTCAACTTCCTGCTGCTTCTGCGCCGATTGCATGTCGGTTTTGCCGCTTTTGACCACATCCAGCGAAGAACCATCAAAGTGATACGTACCCACTAAGTAGACTTTAATTTTAGCAGCCACCGGCTTGACGGCCTGGGCTTGGGCAGGTTGAAGCTGGGCTATAATCAGTAGCAGTGCCGCTAGCAGGTGACGAGAAGGCCAAAACAGGTTGGTGAGGAGGCAAGGGCAATTCATGGCAGGTAACTCGGTAGATGAATGGCCCAAACCTATAACCCGGTTTTAGCTAGCTGAAGTTTATTATAGCAACCTGCTCAAACCCGATGTGAGCCCATTTACTTAGAACTTACCGGGGTTATCAGTAATAAATGTCTGTTGGCATTCAGAACCAGCAGGCTCGTATAAAAGAAGCGGTTCAGCTCTGGCCCTTGTTTATTTTTGAGCTATGACGACTACTAAAAAAGTAGCTCTGCACGTACTCTGCTGGCTGCTCTGGATTGGATATATCGGCCTAGGCCTATACCTGGACCATACTCGCCAGTATTTTGTAGTTCTTACGTTCACGCTGCTGCTGGCTAAAATAGCAGAGTTCTACTTAGGCTACCTCTGGGTTTTTCCGCGCTATCTCCGCCGCAACAAGTTACTGCAGCTACTGCTGGGCGTTGCAGGTATTATGGCCACTTTCATTGCCTTTCGCTATCTGCTAGAACAAGTTTTGGTGCCCGCCACCCTGGGGTTCCGCAACTATACCAGCGATACATCAGCTAGCCATTACATTATCGACAACCTATACTGGGGTACATCTTACATTGTGCTAAGCGCGGCCGCCTGGGGAATTCAGAATGCCTTTCGGCGCGAGCGGGAAAATCAACTTCTCATCCAAGAGAAAACACAAACTGAGCTGGCGTTCCTCAAAACCCAGATTAACCCGCACTTCCTCTATAATACGCTCAACTACATTTACTCTGAGGCCTACCTTATATCGGAGCAGTTGGCAGAAGCGGTGTTGCGCCTCTCCGACCTCATGCGCTACATGCTTCACGAAAGCCCCGACGGCAAAGTAGAATTACAAAAGGAAGTGGAGTACTTGGAAAACTACCTGACGCTGCATCGGCTGCGATTCGAGGACAAGTTCTTTGTGGAGTTTGCACAGCTAGGCCACTTAAACGGGCAGCGGCTGGCCTCGCTAATGTTGATTCCGTTCGTAGAAAACGCCTTGAAGCATGGTATTCTCAACCAGCCCAGCCAGCCCGTAACCATCAGGCTGGTGCTGCCCAATCCGCAGCTGCTGCAATTTGAGGTTCGCAACCACATCAACCAGCATCAGAAAGACCACACTACTGGCATAGGCCTAGCCAATCTGCGGCGGCGGCTGGCGCTGCTCTACCCAGACCGGCATCAGCTCACGGTGCACAATGACGGGCTGGTGCACCACACCCAGCTGACTCTGGAGCTGGAATAGTGGCCTAGCTATCAACAGTTTCGAATAGCTGGCTTTTGCAGTAGATTGTGCAGCTTTACTGTTGGCTATTCTCTATTTAGTAAGCTGTATATGCTATGCTTCGTTGTATTGTAGTTGATGATGAGGCCTACGCTGCTCGGCTATTAGTGGCCTACGTGCAGAAGATTCCGGGCTTAGAGCTAGTTGGCAGCACTACCAACCCCATTGAGGCCCTGCAGTGGGTGCAGGCAGGCCGTGTAGATGTGGTGTTCCTCGATATTCAGATGCCGGAGCTCACGGGTCTGCAGTTCCTGAAAATCTGTGGGCAGCGGTGCAAGGTAATCCTCACCACCGCTTACCCGGAATATGCCTTGGATGGTTTTGAGTATGATGTAATAGACTACCTACTCAAGCCCATTGCTTTTGATCGGTTTCTGCGGGCCGTGCAAAAAGCGCAGGCGCTAGTGCCCGCTGTAGCTCAACCCGTGCCTATGGCTAATGAGCCAGTAGCCCCCATTACTAACCCTTACCTCTTTGTGAAGGGCGACAGCAAAAACAAGTTTCTGCGGGTCAGCTTATCAGATATTCTGTATGCAGAGGCCTTGGGCAATTACCTGGCGCTCTTTGTGGCGGGCCAGCGCCTGGTCACTTACCAAACGCTGAAAGAGCTGGCCGAACAACTGCCGCAACCGCCGTTCCTGCGGGTGCACAAGTCGTTTCTGGTGTCCATTGACAAAATCACGATGATTGACGGCCACACGGTGTATATAGGCGACAAGGCTATTCCGGTGGGTGAAACGTATCGGGAGGGTCTGTTTCGGTTGGTGCGCGACCGGGCGTAGGCCTATCTGGTTTACTTTCGCTGCAATTTATACTCTACCAATTATCAGTAAGTCACTTACTCTATTGTTCACTATGCGCTCAATTTATAGACTCGGGATTCTAGCAGTACTATTTTTGATTACGACGCGGCCCGTGCAAGCTTGGGGGTTCTTTAGTCACCGACTCATCAATCGGCTGGCAGTGTATACGTTGCCGCGGGAGATGATTGGGTTTTATAAGACCAACATCGACTACCTCACCGACAACGCTACCCGTCCCGACTCGCGCCGCACCGTAGTACCCGGCGAGGCCCCGCGCCACTTCCTGGATGTGGACGTGTACGGCGACTCGGCGGTATATAAGCTGCCCCGCTCCTACGCCGATGCCGTAGCCCTGCTGGGCGAGGATTCCCTGCTGCGCCACGGCATAGTGCCTTGGCAAGTGGCCCGCATGAAAGGTCAACTGACAGAAGCCTTCCGCCTGCACGAAACCGACCGGATTCTGCACCTCTCCGCCGACCTAGGCCACTATATTGCCGACGCCTGCGTGCCCCTGCACGCCACCCACAACTACAACGGGCAGCTCACCAACCAGCGTGGTATTCATGCACTTTGGGAAAGCCGCCTCCCGGAGCTGCTCAGCAACGGCTACGATTTCTTCACTGGTCCCGCGCCCTACCTAGATAGGCCTACCGATGTTATTTGGCAGGCGGTGGGGCGGTCGGCCGCAGCCGTTGACTCAGTGCTGCGCTTTGAGCGGGAACTGACGCTAAAGTTTCCCGAAGACCGTAAGTATGGCTTTGAGCAGCGCGGCAACCTAACGGTGCGCGCTTATTCCCGTGATTTCGCCCGCGAGTACCACCAGCGCCTCAACGGGCAGGTAGAGCGGCAAATGCGGCTGGCCCTGCGCTTGGTGGGCGCCTTCTGGTATACGGCCTGGGTTGATGCCGGCCAGCCCGACCTCGACAAGCTGCCCCGCGCCCCTTCCAGAAAGGAACAGGAGCGCCTGGCCCTCGAAGCAAAGCAGCTGCTAGAGCCCGCCCCCAAAGCCCCTGCACCCGGCCACGAGGAGTAGGGCCCGGCGGCTCACCGTAAAGCGAAACGATTTGCGACTTGTTGCAGTAGATGCGCAAGTTCCTGTACCTGATGCCGGAGCTTGCGCATCTACTGCTTTCCCCCTCTTCCCTCAACACCTCATGAAAAGCCTTACCACCGTTGCCCTGCTGCTGATATCTAACCTGTTCATGACGTTTGCCTGGTACGGCCACCTGCAGTTCAAGAAAATCAGCTGGTTGCATGGCCTAGGCCTGGTTGGTGTTATCCTGATCAGCTGGGGCTTGGCATTTTTCGAGTATGTATTTCAGGTGCCTGCCAACCGCATCGGGTTTGAAGAAAATGGCGGGCCATTCAACCTGTTTCAACTGAAGGTGATTCAAGAGGTGGTGTCGCTGACCGTATTCACCCTGTGCGCGGTGTTCGTTTTCAAGACGGATAAGCTGGCTTGGAACCACGTGGTAGGCTTTGCCCTGTTAGTGGCCGCAGTGTATGTGATATTCAAAAAGTGGTAAGCTAGATAAGCTTAGGATAGTCCTTTACTGGCCCTCCGCACGTTCTGCTCAAGTGTTGAGCTTGAAGTTGGGCGCCGATTAGAGCTTCATTCATCGAGAATAGTTAAGTGTTGGCCTATACAGGGCAACTCCGCTGCTGCGTATGCGTAGTGAAACGCGCCTCTTTACCGGGGCTTTTCACGTTTCTACTCCCTGTTGCACCTATGCCCAAAAGATACTATTTCCTGCTATTACTCTGCCTGTGCCTATTGCACTGGCCTACCGCTCAAGCTCAGAAGGTAGGCCTAGTGCTAAGCGGTGGTGGAGCAAAAGGCCTAGCGCACGTGGGTGTGCTTAAAGTACTGGAGAAGAACCGCATTCCTATTGACTACATTGTAGGAACCAGCATGGGCGCCATTGTGGGCGGTATGTATGCGGCTGGCTATTCGCCGGAGGAGATTGAGGAAATTGTGCTGAAGCCTGAGTTTCAGAATTGGGTGGCCAACCGCCCCCTGGAAGGCAAGGTGTTTAACTTTTACGATGCTGACCCTTCCCCGGCAGCTCTGCACCTAGGCCTGTCCATCGACTCGGCTTTCCGGACTCGCGTAACGCCGCGCATCATCAACGATGCCACGCTCAACTATGTGCTGGCCACTATGCTGGCCCCGGCCGGTGCCATCTCCAACTACAACTTCGATAACCTGTTTGTGCCGTACCGGGCCGTGGCCTCAGAGGTATTTACCCGCCAGAAGGTTATCCAGCGCAGTGGCTCCCTCTCCGATGCAGTGCGCAACTCCATGGCTTTCCCGCTGGCGTTCCGGCCTATTCGGCAGGAAGATGGGCGCTACCTGTTTGATGGGGCCGTAGTCGACAACTTTCCCACCGGCGTTATCAAGGATGAGTTTAAGCCCGATGTAATTATTGGGGTGAACGTGGGCGACGTGGCTTACAACAAGTACCCCAAGGAGAAAGACGACCAACTGCTGACCAGCACCCTCATCTTCCTGGGTTCCAATGGCGCCGATACTACCTCCGTGGGCCCCAACGGCATCTTCATTCAGCCCGATCTGACGGATTATACTGCCGCCGACTTTGGCCGGGTGCGTCGCCTGGTGGCATTAGGCGAAAACGCTGCCAACGAGAAGTTGAGCCTCATGCTGAAGCGCATTCCGCGGCGCGAAGACACGCTATCGTTGCAGCGGCGGCGGCGGGCGTTTCAGGAGCGGGCTCCGCGCCCAAACTTCACGAGCGTAACCGTGCAGGGCTTGCCCCGGCAGCAGCAGGAGTTTGTGCGGCGGTTCTTTCAGCGCACTGGCACCAGCTACACCCCCAGCGACATTGAGGAAGGCTACTTCCGCTTGGTCAGCAACGATTTCTTTACCAACGTGTACCCACGGGTACGCTACTCCGAAGCGCAGAAAGGGTACGGCCTCAGCATTGATGCGCGCCAGGCCAACAACCTCACCGCCGACCTGGGCGTGCTGCTCTCGTCGCGTTCCATGAGCAACTTCTATTTGGGTGGGGCCTACCGCTACCTGAGCCGTTACCTCTACACCGTGCGGGGCAACGCAACCGTGGGTCGCTTCTATAATGCTGTGCAGGGCTCTTTTCGCGTGAGCGTACCGGGCCAGATTCCGCTGTACTTCGAGCCTATTATCACCTTCAACAACCTCAACTACCAGGACACGGGCGGCCTGCTGGGCCAAAACGCGGCTACCAGCCAACTGGTGCAGCGCGACCTAAAAACGGGTATTAACGTTGGTATCAGCCCCAACTACCGCAGCCGTTATATTCTAGACCTAGGCCTGTTCACTAACCGCGACCGGTTTGCCAATACTACTGAAGTAAACAGCACCGACGAGTTAGACTTGAATCGTTTCCAGGGTGTTACGGGGGGGGTGCGCTTTGAGCGCAACTCTCTCGACCGCCGCCAATACGCTACCAAAGGCCGCCGGGTAGAATTTAACTTCCGGGGTGTAACTGGTCAGGAAAAATACGACCCCGGCACCACCTCCAACGGCGTTATAGGGCGCACCAAAAATCAGCGCTGGATTCGCGGCTCTATATTCTCAGAGCAGTACTTCTCGCTCAGCAAAAGCGACTCGGTGGGAGCTAATACGCATGCCTGGGGCTACCTGGTTGATGCCGTAGCCAGCACCCAGGGCGCGTTTGCTACCTATCGTTCGTCGCTGACTACCTCGGCCGCCTTCCTACCCCTCCCCGACTCCCGCACCCTCTTTCTGGATAACTACCGGGGCACGGCTTACGCCGCCGCGGGCTTGCGGTATGTGCGAGGGGTGTTTCGGGGCCTGGAGTGGCGCACCGAGGCCTACGCACACGTGCTGGTACGCCCCTGGAAGCAGGCGTTTGATAACCCCGTGCTGGTTCGTCGCTCAAATAGCGTAAGCCGCCCCTACCTGACGTTGATGACTGGCCTAGTGTACCAGACGCCCGTGGGGCCCCTCTCGGTGCAAGCCATTCACTACGACGATGACAATCACCGCTTCGGCGTCTTCGCCCACATCGGCTACGTCCTCTTCCGCGAGCGGTCCTTGGAGTAGTTCGGTGCCGAAGTAGACTGGCCTAGGCCTGCTGCCAAGCGCTACCAAATGAAAAGCCCTTACTTCTTTGCCAGAGGTAAGGGCTTTTTCTTTTACTGAAATTACGCTCTGGCTAGGGCTATCTGCTCCGTGCTCGTGCCCTACCAGGCCTAGGCCACTTCACTAAGCTGCCGCTTCATCGGGGTACTGCGGAGGTTCCTCACCGGAGAAGTGGGGCGACGAGGGGCTGGGCCCGCACCCAGCCAGGATGGCGCATTCCAAATCTTCGCCGTGGTATAACTTTCTGAATAGCACCGTAGCCAGCCACGTAGCTAGTGGGGGTGCCACCCAGTACAGCCACAGGCCATGATACTTGCCGGCGGCTACCGCGGTGCCCAAGGTACGGGCGGGGTTGAGGCTCATACCTGAATATGGCGTCTCGAACACGATATACAGAGCTAGCAGAACACCTATCATCCAACCCGTCAGCTTCTTGAGTCGCTCAGAGTGTAAAGCCAGCAGGAGCACCAGCATCAGAATAAAGGAGATGATAAACTCAGCCGCGAAGGCCAGCGCCTCCCCGCGGGGCAGGGGTACGGGCTGCGTAACGGTAAACTTAACCGCCGGGTGCGCATACAGCGCCCCAAAGACGAGCTTCAGGACCTGCGCCGCGCCAATAGCCCCGGCCACCTGGCCTAGCACATACCACACGGCATCGGGAGTTCGGATTTTGCCCAGCTGCCAGAAGGCGAGGGTAACAGCCGGGTTGATGTGAGCCCCCGACTGCTTGCCCCACGGGCTATACACAATGGCCACAATCACCAGCCCCATACCAAGGCCCATGAGCCAGTGCCGGGCCGAGTCGTTGGTTTGCAAGGCCTGCCGCACCGGTGAGGCCGGATGCTCGAGCAGCATGGTCAGGAGTCCACCACAGGTCACGAAGAAAGCGATGCCCATTGCTTCCGCCAGGTAGTGCCGCCAGTGCCGATGGAAAGCGGAACGTAGCTGAGAAAGGAACGACATAGGCAACTGCAGAAAGGGTGGCCTAGCTAGAACGAACTCCACCGTTACCGGTTTCTACGCCCGAGCTTACTGCTTGCCTCAACCTGGCTAGCGCTGCACTAGAATCAGGGCCGAGGAGGCGGGCACTTCCACGGTCAGGGTTTCGCCAGCGCCTTCTACCGTCCGGATTCCCTGTGAGTTAATCTGGTCGCCGGCCAGTACCACCGAGTAGCGGCCGCCGGGAATGGGTAGGCTCGCGGCTTGGCGGTTACCGTTGAACAGCACCACAATGTTGTTCCAGGCGTCACCGCCGGCATGGTCTTTCAGGCGGTACCCGATGGTGGTAGCCGGTAGGTTGGGTAGAAACTCCAGGTGCTGCTGCACCAGCTCTTGGGTGGGCAGCCGGAAAGCGGGGTGGGCGCGCCGCAGAGCAATGAGCTGGCGGTAGAACTGGTTAATGCGTAAGTACTGCGCCTTGCGGGCCCAGTCGAGCTGGTTGACGTTGTCGGGGAGATTATAGGAGTTGTGGGAGCCACCTTTGGTCCGCAGAAAGTCGTCGCCGACGGGCAGAAACGGTACCCCTTGCGAGGTAAACACGATGGTGCTGCTGAGCAAGTCCATCTTGATCAGTTCTTCTTCTGAGGCGCCGGGGTTAGATACCGTCAGCTTATCCCAGAGCACTCGGTCGTCGTGGCAGGCTACGTAATTGATGGCCTGCATGGGCGAAGTGGCCCACGGGGCTTTTGAGTAGTTGACCTTGGTGTAATCGAGCTGGGGGTGTTGGGTGGCGGCCACAATGCCAAACTTCACGCTCTCCTCCAGGCCCGGCTGCCCGCTGGCAAAGCCGGGCTCGGTTTGGCGGGCGTAGTGGCCCTTCACGCCGTCGCGCAGCTCGTCGCCGAAGGCGGCAACGCGGTCGAGGCGGCCTACATTGGCTTTTACGGCCCGCTCCATCTCGGGCAGGGGGCTAGCACCGGCGGCCCAGCCTTCGCCGTACACGAATATGCTGTGGTCAATCTGGTCCAGGGCCACGCGCACGGCCCGCATGGTCCGGATGTCCAGGATGCCCATGAGGTCGAACCGGAACCCATCGGCGTGGTACTCCCGGGCCCAGTAGGCCACCGACTCCACGATGAGCTTGCGCACCATGGGCCGCTCCGAGGCCACTTCGTTGCCGCAGGCGGCGGCATCAGAGTAAGAGCCGTCGGGGTTGTGGCGGTAGTAGTAGCCGGGCACCAGCTGTTCAAAGGAACTACGGCCGGCATCGGCGGTATGGTTGTACACTACATCTAACACCAGCCGTAGGCCACTGTTGTGCAGGGTTTGCACCAGCTGCTTCATCTCCCGAATGCGAGACGCCGGATCGGCGGGGTCAGTGGCGTAGGAGCCTTCCGGCACGGAGTAGTTCAGTGGGTCGTAGCCCCAGTTGTAGCGGTTTTGCTGGAGCAGGCTTTCGTCGATGGAGGCAAAATCATTGGTGGGCAGCAGGTGCACGTGGGTCAGGCCGAGTTCCGTGAGATGGTCTAGGCCAGTCTTCACGCCTTCGGGGCCGCGGGTGCCACTTTCGGCCACGCCCAAGAACTTGCCCTTGTGCTGCACCCCCGACTGCGGGTGCATGGTCAGGTCGCGTACGTGCACTTCGCCAATCACAACGTCGGTGGCCTGTTTGAGCTTAGGGCGCAGGTCGTCTTCCCACTGCGGCGGGTTCACGGTGGCAGGGTCTAGCAGGGCGCCTCGGTGGCCATTTATGCCTACGGCGTGGGCGTAGGGGTCGGGCACCTCGGCGAGTTGCTTGCCCTTGATGGTGGCCTGCACCACGTAGAACTGGCCGGCCGGCTGAGCCGGCAGCGTGTAGGTCCAGGTGCCCCCCGCTGATTTCTGCATGGCGTATTCCGCCACCGCCGTGCCGCCTGTTCCTTCCGCGTACAGCTTGAGGGCTAGTGCTTCGGCTGTAGGCGCCCACACCCGCAGGTGCGCTTGCCCCCGCACAAACGTCAGGCCCAGGTCGGGACCGTCGTAGGTGGGGTACTGGGCATAGGGGTCAGTAACGCGGGCGGTGCGGCAGGTGGTGAGCGTCAGCAAGGAGGCGAGCAGCAGGGGGAAAAACCAGAGTTTCATGCGGAGCGGGAATAGGCCCACAAGTTCGGGGTTTTAGGCTGTAGCCTGGTACAAGTGGCCCTGACTTGTTATTCCGAGAGAGCGAAGAACCGGTGTTAACCATTAGAGCAGTGGCTAGCTTCCTCCTTTCGCTCGGAATGACACTGCTAGGCCTGCCGCACGGCTATAACCGCCCAGCAAATGCGCGCAACAACTCCGCTACTTCTTGTGGTGCTTCGTAGGGCAGCAGGTGGCCTGCTCCACCAATAATTTCCAACGGTGTACCCGTTGGTAGCAGTGGCAGGGTTTCTAGGCCATGCACCGAGGGTGACATTACATTATCCTGGTCGCCGGCCACAATGGTGCAAGGCACTAGCACATTGCACATGCGGGCACTAATGTCTTCGCGACTACCGTGCAGCAGCCAAGCATCCCAGGCCAGGCGGGTGGTTTGCATGTTGTCCTTCAGAACTTGCTGACGGATATCCTCGGGCAATGGCCTAGCGGTTATTTTCTGGAAAGTTTTCTCGGCTTCGGCCAGCTTGCCGTAGCTGCGCATGCTGGCCATCCGGTCCTCGTCGGTCATGGGTTCCGGCGTGGGTGGCGAGGGCGTGAGCAGGGCTACGCCCGCTAAGCCAGTGGGCTGGCGGGCTGCCAGTGCCAGCGCAATCTTGCCGCCCATGCTGTGACCTACTAATACATAGCGGCCTACCTGCTTTTCCGCAATGAAGCTGGCTACCTGATCGGCATACGCATCCACGGAGTAGCCACCCCCAATGGGCGGCTCCGATTCGCCGAACCCAGAAAGGTCGGGCGCTAGGAAGGGGTACACGGGGGCCAGCAGAGCCGCCACCTGCTGGAATTCGCGGCCGGAGCCGGCCCAGTAGTGCAGGCCGATAAAAGTGAGAGAGTTGGGCATAACCTACTTCTACGCGAACTGCGCATTTCGGGTCCGCCAGCTGAACTACACCTGGCCTAGCGCCACTTAATTTTCTGCTGAGCCTTACCCGCCTGTAGCCGCTCGGGCACCTGGCGCAGAATAATGTCGCGCAGAGTGGTGAGCAGCGGCAGGCGCACGAAGCCGTGGTGCACCACCAGGCTAATTTCGCGCACTGGCTCGGGAGCTTCAAAGCGCTTCACCATGGGGTTATCGAGCTCAGACAGCACCGAAAGCTCGGGCACTAGGGTATAGCCGTGGTTGTGGCGCACCAGCTGCTTGAGCGTTTCAATTGACCCGCTTTCGTAGGTAAAAGGCCGCGTAGTGTCCACGGGGGCCGGCGAGCAGATATTGAGTACTTGGTGACGGAAGCAATGGCCCTCCTGTAGCAGCCATAGGCCCGGTGCGCCCATATCCTGGGGGCTGATGGTGGCCTGGGGGTACAGCTCGTGGTTTTCAGAAATGTAGCCGAGGAAGGGCTCTTCCAGCACCGGAATTTCGCGCAGCTGCCGGTCGTCGAGGGGCGTTACCAGTAGGCCTATATCCAACTGGTTGTCCTTGAGCTGCTGCAATATCTGGGCCGACTGCAGCTCCTCTACCTGCACCCGCAGCTTAGGGTAACGCTCCACCAGCTCCACCAGAAACAGCGGCACCAGGTAGGGCGCCAGCGTCGGGATGATACCCAGGCGCAACTCTCCCACCAGCTCGTCTTTCTCCACCTGCACTACCTCACGCAACTGCTGCACCTCGCGTAGCACCCGCCGAGCCTGCTGCACCACCTTTATGCCCACGGCCGTGGGCTGCACGCCCTTAGTGGTGCGGTCGAACAAGAGCACACCTAGCTCCTCCTCCAGCTTCTGTAGCTGCATGCTAAGCGTCGGCTGCGTGACGTGGCACTTCTCCGCCGCCAGCACAAACTGCCGGTGTGTATCAAGTGCTACCAGGTACTCTAACTGCTGAATATTCATACGCTTACTGGCCTAGAACAGCTCTGCGCCTACCGCGCAAACACTAGTCCTCTGCGGGCTAACCCGTCTGCCCAACTTCCAAATATAGACACTGTCTATACTAGTATAAAAACAATCGATTTTACTTATACCCAAGTAAGCTCAACCTTTGTCACACCTCAACTGGCCTAGCGGGCCGGAATCACACGCGCACCTCCTTACTCTACTCCCATGGAAGAATCAACCCAACCCAAGAAACTGACTACCGCTTCCGGCCGCCCGATTTTCGACAACCAAAACACGCAGTCGGCGGGGGCGCGCGGCCCGCTGTTGCTCCAGGACTACTTCCTGCACGAGAAATCGGCTCACTTCAACCGCGAGCGTACCCCCGAGCGCGTGGTGCATGCTAAGGGCAGTGGCGCCTACGGTAAGTTCACTGTCACCCACGATATCACCCACCTGACCCGCGCCAAGCTGTTCAGCAAAGTGGGCAACGAGTGCAAGATGTTCGCCCGGTTCAGCACGGTGGGCGGCGAGAAAGGCTCGGCCGATACGGAGCGTGACCCCCGCGGTTTTGCCCTGAAATTCTACACCGAAGACGGCAACTGGGACCTGGTGGGCAATAACACGCCCGTGTTCTTCGTGAAGGACCCCATCAAGTTCATGGACTTCATTCATACCCAGAAGCGGGAGGCGCGCAGCAACCTGAAGTCGCCGACGATGATGTGGGACTACTGGAGCCTGAACCCCGAGAGCCTGCACCAGGTCACGATTCTGATGTCGGACCGCGGCACGCCCTACGGCTACCGCCATATGCACGGCTACGGCTCGCACACTTTCTCGCTGATTAATGCCCAGAATGAGCGCGTGTGGGTGAAATTCCACTTCCGGACCCAGCAGGGCGTTAAGAACCTGACCAGCGAAGAGGCCACCCGCCTGAAGGGGGAAAACCCCGATTTCGCACAGCAGGACCTGGTGGAGGCCATCGACAACGGCAACTTCCCGAAGTGGACCATGTTCATCCAGACCATGACTGAGGAGCAGGCCCGCGACTTCCGCTGGAACCCCTTCGACCTGACCAAAGTGTGGCCCCAGGGTGAGTTTCCGCTGCAGGAAGTGGGCGTAATGGAGCTGAACGAGGTGCCCGCAAACTACCACGCCCACGTAGAGCAGTCGGCTTTCGCACCGGCCCACGTGGTGGATGGCATTGGCTACTCGCCGGATAAAATGCTGCAGGGCCGCATCCTGAGCTACCCCGATGCCCAACGCTACCGCATTGGCGCTAACTATGAGCACCTGCCCGTAAATGCCTGCCCCTTCGGCTTCAGCAACTACCAGCGCGACGGGCACATGGCCCTCGGCGACAACGGCGGCCCCGGCCCGAACTACTTCCCCAACTCCTTCAACGGCCCCGTAGAAGACAAGACCCAGGGCGAGCCAGCCCAGGAGCTCGACGGCTTTGCCGCTCGCTACGACCGCAACGAAGGCCCCGGCAACGACGACCACTACACCCAGGCCGGCAACCTGTTCCGCCTGCTCGACGCCCAGGCTCAGCGCAACCTCATCGACAACGTGGTAGGCTCCATGAGCGGCATCAGCGGCCCCAAGAAAGACCTCATCACGCAGCGCCAGCTCTGCCACTGGTTCCGCGCCGATATCCGCCTGGGCATGGCCATTGCCAAAGGCTTAGGCGTGGATGTAGAAATGCCCACCCAGCACCCCCAGCCTGCCGAAGCAGCTGTTTAAATACACTCGACCTCGCACACCTATTTGCAAGAAAAGCCAGCCCGTTTGGGCTGGCTTTTTCGATTTTAGCCGAAGGACCTAGGGTGCCTGACCTAAGACCGCAGCATTGACCCTGGTCAAAAGCTTGGCACATAGGCTAGCTGCTGGGTTGCCCTGCCAACATTTGCAGAACTTCCTTTCTGAAGGCTTCATCACCCACGGCAAGGCGTTGGGCATACAGCGCTTTGGCGTCCTCCCCGCACACATACCGTAAGGTATCGGTGCCATCGGTAGCAGCTTCGTACACCACTTCCGCAATTTGCTCAGAGCTAGAAACTCCCATGCCAGGCGCGCTGATGGCCGCAAAAAATTTATTCGCCAGCTCATCATACTCCGGATGCGAAACGGTGACCGACTTATCCCCTATCTCCGTTGTCACTAAGCCCGGCTCAATGTTTTTGATGCCAATTCCGAACTGACTTAATTCAAATGACAAGCTTTCGCTCCAGCCTTCCAGCGCCCACTTGCTGGCATCATACATCGAGCTAACCGGAAAAGCCATCAGCCCAGCCGAGGAGCTAGTGGTAATAAACAGGCCAGCCTTCCTAGCCCTGAAACTTGGAATAAAGGCTTGAGTAACACGCACCACGCCCAGAAAATTGGTTTCCATCTGCCGGACCACCTGCTCGTCGGTAGCAGCCTCTAGAGGCCCTAGCAGGGCATAGCCGGCGTTATTAAACACTACATCGACGGGGCCCAAGGTCAACACTTTTTGCGTAATGTCCTGGATCTGCTCTAGGCTAGTTACGTCCAAGGGCAACAGCCTTACATTGTCTAACAAGTTGAGCTCGGTTTCATTTTCGGGCTTGCGCATGGTGGCAATTACATTCCAGCCTTTGGCCGCAAACAGCTTAGCGGTTGCTTTGCCGATACCAGACGAGGCACCGGTAATAAAAATGGTCTTCTTCATTTGGCTTGTCTTGATTACAAACCAAAAGTGTGGGCTAGTTACTATACTTTTGTTATTCGTTACCTTTAGGTAAGCGACTATTTATGACGGCAACCTGCGAACAACCCCTTGTCCTGCACAAGGAGAAAGTATTGGCTCTAAAAGACGCCATTGAGCTGTTGAGCGGAAAGTGGAAATTCTGCATTTTGCTTAACCTCTACAACTATGGCACCCTGCGCTTCAAAGACTTACAAGAAACCTCGGTGGGTATTACTCCCAAGGTGCTGTCGAAGGAACTGCAGGAGTTAGAGGAAAACCAGCTTATTACCCGAACAGTCAATAACACCAAGCCGGTCACGGTTTCGTACGCTCTCACGCCCCATGCTACCGAAATCCAACCCGTCATTAATGCCTTGGTGGAGTTTGGCCTAAAGCACCGCATGAAGATCAAAGGCACCCCGAGCTAGGCCAAGCGACTTACACCTCCACTTACAACTTGGCCAGACTTCTTGTGCTTTCGCACATCTTATCGTGCGGTACCATCGTGAGCCAGTTTTCCTCCTCATCTGAGGAGGAAAACTGGCTCTAGCATTAGTTTACAACGCCTTCTTGCGGCTTTCCTTAAACTTCTTGATTTGGGGGTCGATGATCTTTTTGTCGCCGACTACCACAATGGTCATCGCCTCGGGGCGGACGTACTTGCGGGCGGTTTCGGAGACTTGCTGGGGCGTGACGGCGTTGATGTTCTTCACCTGCTCAGTGAGGTAGCTGTCGGGAAGGCCGTGCAGGTCGAGGGTGTTAAGCTGGCCGATGATGCCGCTTGGCGTGGAGTTGCGCAGCACAAACAAGCCCGACTCATAGTTCTGAATGCCTTTCAGCTCCTCCGTGGTGGGCGGGGTTTTCTGGAGGCGCTCAATCTCGTACACGATTTCTTTGAGCGAGTTACCGGTTTCTTGGGTAGTCACGTCGGCGTTCTGGCTCCAGTTGCCGGCGCGGTAGTGCGTCTCAATAAAACTGTAGGGCGAGTAAGTATAGCCCTTGTCTTCGCGGATGTTGCGCGTGATGCGGGAGCCGAAGGAGCCACCCAGCAGGGAGTTCATCACCCGCACCTTCATGTAATCGGGGTGCGAGGGGTCGACTACGGGCATGCCGATAACAATGGTGGACTGGGGCGCGCTAGGCCTGTCCAAGGTCATCACATCGGGGCGAATTTGGGCTTTGGCAATTTCGATGTGGGGCACGGGGCCTTTGGCCCAGTCGCTCCAGCTTTTGGTGATGGCCTGGCGCAGGGCGGCTTGGTCGAACTTGCCGGCCACGTACACGCTGGTGCGCTGGGCGCCATACTGGTTCTGGTAGAAGGCTTTCACATGCTCCATGGTCAGGGCGTCGATGGCGGCATCAGTGGGGATAGGCCTACCGTAGGGGTGGTTGCCGTAGAGGGAGGCCGTGAACTTTTGGCGGGCCTGGGTGCCGGGCTGGGCGCGGGCCAGGTTCATCTGCCGCTTAAAGTCGCTCTTGATGCGGGGCAGCTCGCTGGCGGGCAGGGCGGGGTGCTGCACCACATCGGCCATCAGGGCAGCCAGCTCCGGCGCAAACTCCGACAGGCAGGAGGCCCAGATGTTGGTTTGGTCCTGGCCTACGGAGATGTTCAGGGAGCCGCCCATGCGGGCTACCTTATCGGCGAGCTGGCTGGCACTGAGGGTGCTGGTGCCCTCGTTCATGAGCTTGCCCACCAGATCAGCCAGGCCTACCTCATCGGCCGCTTCGTGCACGTTACCGGCCTGAATGGATACCATCATCGTGACCTTGGGCACCTGGCCGTAAGGCACCAGCCGGGCTTTCAGGCCGTTGGGCAGCTCAAACTCTTCCTTGGCCGGCAGGGCAAAGTCGCGGGGCGTGCCGCCGGGTGGGGGCGTTTCTTTGGGAGTAGTAGCTACTGCAGGCGCCGCGGCTGGCTTAGCAGCTGACGCCGGTTTGGCCGTTGGCTTGGTGGCGGGCTTTGTCTGGGCCGAGGCCTCTAGGCCAGTAGTGAGCAGGGCCGCGCTTAGCAACCCGAGATAGAACGTTTTCATAAGTCGGGGTTAGCTCTTGGCCAGTGGGTTTACAACTACGATGGTGCGGTTGGTGGGCCGCAGGTACTCCTGAATGGTGCGCTGCATCACGGCCGGTGTGATTTTGCGGAACTCCCCTTCCAGGGTGTTGATGCGAGAAGGATCGTTATCGAACAAGGCGAAAGCCGCCAGCATATCGGCCCGGCCGAAGTTATCGGAGCCCGAGAGCTGGTCGTAGAGGCTGGAACGTAGCTTTACTACTGCCAGATCAAGGGTCGGCTGGTCGATGCCGCCTTTGGCTAAGCGGTTGATTTCCTGATCGAGCACGCTCACTACGGAGTCAGATTTCACCGTCTGGTCGTAGGTCAGGTTGCCCATCCAGAGCATGGGGCCGGCGTAGTTGAAGGCGTTGCCGAGGTAGTTAATGCCGCCGCTCACATCGTCAGTGAGGCCGCGCTTCTGCACCATGGCCTGGTAGAGGCGTGAGTCTTTGCCCTGGAGCAGAATCTGGTCGAGCAGGATAAGGGCGTAGTACTCGGGCGTATTGCGCTCGGGCATATGGTAGGCGAAGGCCAGGGCCGGCTTGGTGGCCAGCTTATCGTCCTTGGTAAAGCGCTGCTCCTTTTCCTGGCGGGGCTCCGTCAGATCGGGCTTGGGCGGCTGGGTCACGGCGGGAATGTTTCCGAAGTACTTCTGCACCCAAGCCTTGGCCTCAGCGGGCTCAAAGTCGCCGACTACCGCAATAGCGGCATTGTTGGGCGCGTAATAGGTCTTGAAGAACTGTTGGGCGTCTTCCAGAGTGGCGGCGTCGAGGTCCTTCAGGTCACCGTAGAAGTTGTGGGCATTGTTCCAGTTTTTGTTGGCGTACTGGGGCATATCCAGCCACGGAAAGCCGCCGTAGGGCTGGTTGAGCACGTTTACGCGTACCTCATTCTTCACCACGCCCTGCTGGTTGGTGAGGTTGGCTTGGTTGATGGCGAGACCCCGCATCCGGTCGGCTTCGGCCCAGATGATGGTTTCCAGCTTGTGGGCTGGCACCACCTCAAAGTAGTTGGTAAAATCGAAGCGCGTAGAGCCGTTCAGCACCCCGCCATTCTTCTGAATCAGCTGAATGAACTCCATCTTGCCCAGGTTCTGGGAGCCCTGAAACATGAGGTGCTCAAACAAGTGGGCAAACCCGGTCCGGTCGCGCGGCTCATTCCGGAACCCGATGTTGTAGTAAGCCGCTACCGTAGCCGTGGGGGCCGTGTGGTCGGGAGAAAGCACCACCTTTAGCCCGTTGGGCAGGGTGTAATACTCCACCGGAATCTGAAATGACGACGTGGCCGACGGCGCCGCAGTAGCTTCGGCGGTGGGCGGCGGAGTGGGGCTGGTGCTGGCTACCGTGGTGGCTTTGGGGCTGCAGGCGCCCAAGGTCAGCAGGAAGGCGGCGCTCCAGCCCAGCGCCTGGCCTAGCGGAGTAAATGGCTTCATATCAGGAGTATGGGAAGTGAGGAATGAGAAAGTGTTCCTAACCTACATAATCTGAAGCAAAGAATTAATCCTACCCTATATAAGAAAAGCAACTATTCAACGAACGTGGTCTGGTTGTATGCTGGCGGCTGGTTTTGGTCAATGAATGGATGGCCGGAAGCGCTTTGGTGTGACCCCACCCCCAGCCCCTCCCCTCCGGGAGAGGGGTGCGTTCTGGTTGTTAAGATATTGTAATATGATGGAAGAAAAGTCGTCTGGCACCCCTCTCCCGGAGGGGAGGGGCTGGGGGTGGGGTTTACCTAGGCCACCCTTACTTCTCCACCTTCAATGTGGCGGGGCGGCTGGTGAATTCGAAGACCTCGCCGTGGGGCATGATGGTGATTTGGCCGAATTCCTGGATCATCATTTTGTAGCTCTCCCCTACCGGGCGGATGCGGCGGTCGAGGTCGTAGAGGCCGCAGGCATTGACGGAGAGGCGCTTCTCGGCGAGGCTGATGTCCCAGTCGAGCTGGTCGAGGAGGCTGTACCAGGTGAACCCCACTACCGGCACGCCGTCCTGGCGGATGCGCTGCACGTTTACCCACTGCTTCCAGAGCCAGCATTCGGCATCTTTCACGTTGAAGGTGTTGGTTTCGGTGTGGAACACGGGCTTGCGGTAGCGCTCGTAGTACTGGCGCGTCATGGTGTACCAACCTAGTACATCTTCAGCAGCGCACCACTCGCCGTTGGGCTTAATGATGCGCTCGTTGCGGCCGTAATAGTCATTGCCCATAATCTGGTAGCCGGGTGGCTCGCCGGCCATAAACCAGTCTAGTTCCTGCCGCGTCATGCCATTATCGAGGCAATAGAGCAGCACTTCCGCATCGAGGCTGTGAGCGTACAACAGGTCCAGCGACAGGAAGCGCAGCTTGTTGGTGAGGCGCACGGCGTCGCTTTCCACGGCGCGCATCTCATGGATATACTCCGCCGACTCGCTTTGCACAATGATGCAGTCGGGCCGGTAGCGGGCAATTTGCTGGTTGCCCATGATGCTGGCCGCCGTAATGTGCTTCATGGCCGTGATGAAGGCGCGGTCGTCCTTGAGCTGTTCGTTCCAGATGCCATCTTTGGCGGAAGCCCGGGCCGTGACGTAAATCTCGTTTACGGGTGTGTAAAACCTCACCCAGGGGTAGCGCTTGGCCACGGCCCCACAGTACTCGGCAAAGTGCACGGGCAGCTCGGGGTTCTGGAAGTTGCCAATCCAGTCGGGTACCCCAAAGTGCATCAGGTCTAGAATAGGCGTGATGCCCAGGCGCTGAATTTCGGCCATGGCCTTGTCGGCAAACTCCCAATCGAAATGGCCCGGCGCCTTATGAATGAGATAGTACGGCAGGTTATAGCGCAGCACTTTCAGGCCCAGCTCTTTCACCAGGCCTAGGTCTTCCTTGTAGCGGGTGTAATGGTCGGTTTCGGCCAGCAGGTCACGCCGGATGGTGCCGTTGGCAATGGTGGGGTACGAGCACTCGATGCCGGTGGCGAACATGAAGTTGCCGGGGTTGCCCGTGGGTAGGCCACTACCATCGTGGCCGGCCGCGCCGCCATACTCGTCGCCCTCGTAATTGCCGTCGCCGAACTTGTCTTTAATATGCGTCAGGAAGCTTTTGGCCATGGAGAAACGAAGGATGTTTGAACAACAGCTCCCCTCCTCAGCTGAGGAGGGGAGCTGTTGTTCTGTCAATTGATTGCTACCCATCAAGCCGCTGCTGAGCTTCCAAGAACTTATCAGCGGTGCGCAGGCTGAGGGCCATGATGGTGAGGGCGGGGTTAACGCTGAGGGCGCTGGGAAAGACGGAGTTGTCGCAGATGTAGAGGTTGGGCACGTCGAAGGCGCGGCCGTCGGGATTGACTACGGCGTCGTCGCCGGAGAGGCCCATGCGGGCCGTGCCGATGGTGTGGGCGTAGCGCTCAAAGGCCCAGATGTCGCGGGCGCCGGCGGCTTCCCAGATCTGGCGCATGAGCTTCTCGGCGTGGGCGTTCATGCGCTGCTCGTTTTCTTGGGCCGTGAAGTGCACGCGGGGCTTGGGCAGGCCGCGGGCATCCTTCTCCGTGGCCAGCTCCAGAAAGTTGTTCTCGTGGGGCAGACAGTCGCCGAGGATGTTGATGCCGGCCGTGTGGTTGTAGCTGCGCATGTAGTCGCGCAGGGGCTGGCCCCACAGCTTGCGCTTACGCGCCATCTGGGAGGCAAAGGTCACGGGCATTACCCCGATGCTTTGCAGCAGGTAGCCACCGGCAAAATCGGCATCGCTAGGCCTATGGGTGTCTTCGGAAATCAGTCCGCCGGGAATGCCTTTGTAGGGGCGGATATCTTCGTCGAACGTGCCCCATACTTGCATGCCGGGGTGGGCCATGAAGTTCTTGCCGACCTGCCCGCTGGTGAGAGCCAGCTCATTGAGCATCAGCAGACGAGGCGTTTCCACGGCCCCAGCGCACAGAAACAGGTGGCGGCAGCGCTGGCGCTTCTGCTCGCCGTGCTGAGTATACACTACCGCCGTCACGCGGCCCTTGGCGTCGCGCTCAATTTCCGTTACAAAGGCATCAGCTCGGATTTCGGCGCCGTAGGCCTCCGCCAGCGGCAGGAAGGTAACGTCCATGCTGGCCTTGGCGCCGCGGTTGCAGCCGGCCTGGCAGAAGCCCCGGTTGGTGCAGGCTTCACGCCAGCCAATACCCTCCTGGTAATAGCGCGCCGACAGCGCAGCATTGGCCGCCGGCGAGGTCTTGATGCCCATACCCGCGCAAGCTTTTTGCATGAGCAGCGCGGCCCCGTTCAGCGGCAGCGGCGCCAGCGGGTATCCCTTGCGGCGCTTGGCATCCCAGGGGTACGGTGTGGGCCCACTAATGCCCAGAAAGTGCTCTAACTCCTCGTAGTACGGCTCCAGCTCCTCAATCCCGAAAGGCCAGTCTACGCCCTTGCCGAAGTCGGTGAACAGGCTTAGGTCGCCGCGGTGGGCGCGGGGTGTGTAGGCAGTATAGTGCAGGGTAGAGCCGCCCACGCCGGTGCCGGAGTTGTTGTTGCCGAAGGCTACGGGCGTTTGGCCGGCTGAGAGGCGCTCATCATTCCAGAACAGGAAGTGCTGGGCCTTTTCGTCGGTGGCGTAGTCCTTGGTTGGGTCGCGGCGGGGGCCGGCCTCCAGGGCCACTACCTTCAGGCCGGCCATAGCCAGGCGAGCTAGCAGCGGCGCGCCGCCCGCGCCAGTACCAATTACCACGCAGTCTACCTCGTCAATGGGGTCGGGCAGCGGGGCTTGTTGCTCCAGCTCAATAGGCGCTTCGGCTAGCAAACTGTCGTCTTCCGCCAGCAAGCTTTTCAATAGAGGGTCCTGAATTTCCGGCTTTATCGGGTTCAGCACGCCTTCTTCCAGTACTTCTTCGTCGGGCATATGCGGTGGAATTGTGAAATAGTGATTGAGCGAGGTAGTGAGATGGTGAACTAGTGAGTTTGACGTTCGGCAGGCCTAGGCCGCGCTACTAGCGCAGGTTGCGCAGAGAGAACATCAACTCACTGAGTCACTCAAGCACTATTTCACCGCTTCTGGCTCACGGGGTTCCAGTTGATTGGGCTCAATGTGGGTCCAGCCGGGCACGTCGGCCATGCCCACGTACCCGATTTCTTCCTGGGCCAGCGGGTGCGAGTAGTAATCCTCCGCTAACTCGGCCAGCAGCTCTTCAAAAAACCGATCAATGGGGAGCTGCTGCCAGTTCTCGCCGGGGGCAGTGCCGTTGGCTACAGCTTCCATAACCTGGTCTTGCTGACTTTCCGGCAGCTGCACAAAGGGCTGCTGAAACAGGGCTTGCGCGGCCTGGTTGATGCCACCTAGGCCTAGGCGGTAGGCTTCGCGGTCGGGCGGCATAGCGTCGTAGCGCCACCCGTCGGAGTCGCCTACGGCGAGGCGCTTATCCACCACCGGGGCAAGCTCGATAGGTTCTACGCGCTCTGGTTGGGGGTAGATGCGGGCTACCACGGCCCGCAGCAGCTCATAGGTAGCCCCGTCAAAAAACTGAGGGGTGTAGGGCGAAGTATCGAGGCGAGGCAGCAGGGCGGCGCGGGTGGCTTCCGTTACCAAGTCGGTCTGAAGCAGGGCGCGCACGGTGCCTTCGGGGTAATGAGGGGAAGCCATTCAGGTCGGAAGTCAGCCAGTGAAATAGAAGAACTTAGCTCTTACTGACGAGCTAGGCCAGTACAAGGTTTCTACTGAACAATAAAAGCGCCTTTCTAGCTTTGAAAAGGCGCTTTTAGATGGTTTGCGTTTAGTGCTATTTGGTGAACCCCACCCCCGGCCCCTCCCCTCCGGGAGAGGGGTGCCAGACGCGAGGCAATGAACAATGGCTACCTACACATTACTCGGTGTTATCAATACGCACCCCTCTCCCGGAGGGGAGGGGACGGGGGTGGGGTTCACAGAACAAGCCTTTCACCGTTTACCCCATCACCCCATCACCTCCCCTTACTGGTCGCTGCTCATCTTGCCGCCCGTCACGTGCACCAGTGAGCCGGTCATGAATGAGCCATCCTGTGAGGCTAGTAGCACGTAGGCGGGCGCCAGCTCTTCGGGCTGACCTGGGCGCGCCAGGGCCACCTCGTAGCCAAACTTCTCGATTTCCTCCTGGGGCATGGTGCCGGGGATGTTGGGCGTCCAGACGGGACCGGGCACCACGCAATTCACCCGGATATTTCGCTCACCCAGGTAGGTAGCCAGGCTTTTGGTGAGGGCATGAATGGCCGACTTGGTGCAGGCGTAATCCACTAAAATCGGGATGCCGGTGAGGCCTACAATGCTGCCGGTATTGATGATGCAGTCGTTTTCCTGCATATGCGGAATGGCGGCCTGCGCCATCCAGATGTAGCCAAGAATATTGGTATCGAAGGTGCGGCGAATCTGCTCTTCCGATATGTCCTCGAACTTCTCGGCGCTCATTTGAAACGCCGCATTGTTGACCAGAATATTGAGGCCGCCCAGCTCTTTGCGGGTTAGGCGCACCGCTTGCTTGCACTGCTCTGGGTCGCGCACATCTAGCTGCAAAAGCAGGCACTGGCGGTTCTGGGCTTCTACGAGGCGCTTGGTTTCCTCAGCATCCACGGTGTTTTCATTGTAGAGTACTGCCACGTGGGCACCTTCCATAGCAAATGCCACAGCCACGGCCCGCCCGATGCCGGAGTCGGCCCCCGTCACCAGCGCAATCTTATCCTGCAGCTTTCCGGCGGCCCGATACGTGGAGAAGTTCATGGCCGGCTGCAGCTTCATGTCGGCTTGCTTGCCAGGGTAAGGCAGCTTCTGTGCGTGTTCTTTCATCTCCTTAGCCGTAGGCCTCTTCACGGGCTCGGGCGCTGCTAAGGCCGCCGCGGCTTTCTTGGCAGCCGGGGTAGCAGCAGATTTTTTAGCGGCAGCGGCCTTAGCAGCCGGCTTAGCAGAATCAGAAGAGGTAGAAGTTTTCTTAGCAGCCATGGGTGTAGCGGGGTATAGTTGAGTTTTCTGCTTACGCAGATTTCGGGTTCTGTAGCTAACCTCAGCTGTGCCCTTACTTCGGTTCACCTCACCCCCGGCCCCTCTCCTCGGGGAGAGGGGTGCGTTCTGGTATTGCGCATTTGCCACCAATAGAACGTCCTGTCGAGCAGGTATTACTCAACAGAAAAGCCCGCCCCAGCTTGCGCTGGGGCGGGCTTACTTGTTTACTGGCCTAGGCCAGTTCAGCTAGTTGTTCTGGTAGTCAACGGGCTCTTTCGTGTCTACGCCCTGGTCTTGCAGGGAGGGGTAGTCGATGTAGCCTTTGTCGCCGGGCACGTAGAACGTGCTGGGGTCGGGGGTGTTGAGGGCGGCTCCGATGCGGAAACGCTCCACCAGGTCGGGGTTGGCGATGAATGGTACGCCGAAGGCAATAACGTCGGCTTCGTTGTTGGCCAAGGCCTCTTCGGCGGTTTCCTGGGTGTAGCCACCGTTCAGGATGAAGGTGCCGTTGAAGATGTTGCGCAGGTGCGCCGCTACGGCTGGGGCACTAGGCTGGGCCATGGGGTGGCCGGGCAGGGCCTCAATTACGTGCAGGTAGGCCAGGTTGAATTTATTGAGCTGCTCCGTCACGTAGCTGAACGTTTTTACTGGGTCGGAGTCTTTGATGCTGTGGCTGCCCTGGGGCGAGAGGCGGATGCCTACGCGGTCGGCACCGAGCTCGTCAACTACGGCCTGCACTACTTCCAGCGCAAAGCGGGCACGGTTTTCCAGGCTACCACCATACTCGTCGGTGCGCTGGTTAGAGCCGTCCTGGATGAACTGGTCGAGCAGGTAGCCGTTGGCACCGTGAATCTCAGCGCCGTCGAAACCAGCCAGCTTGGCATTGCGAGCTGCCTGGCGGAACTGGTCTACTACGCCCGGAATTTCGCTTAGCTCCAGGGCGCGTGGCGTGGGTACGTCTTCGAATCCTTGGCCAGTGAAGGCTTTAGCACCTTCAGGCTTGATGGCCGAGGGGCCTACGGGCAGCTCGCCGTTATGGAAGAAGGGGTGCGATACGCGGCCTACGTGCCAGAGTTGAATAAAAATCCGGCCGCCGGCCGCATGCACGGCGTCAGTTACTTTTTTCCAACCAGCTACTTGCTCCTCAGAGTAGATGCCGGGCGTATTGATATAGCCCACGCCCTGAGGCGATACCTGCGAACCTTCCGAAATGATAAGGCCGGCCGTAGCGCGCTGCACGTAGTATTTAACTACCGACTCGGTAGGTACGGTGGCCTCGTTGGTGGCGCGGCTCCGCGTCATAGGGGCCATGGCGAAGCGGTTGGGCAGCGTGAGGGCGCCCACTTGCACGGACGTAAACAGATTGGTGGTTTGGCTCATGATGATGTCTATAGTGAGAACCCGCTACCTGCGGATTCAGCGCGTAGCAACTCGGGTAGCTACATATATGTTTCCATCACGGTTACATTTAT
The DNA here is from genome assembly GCF_004745865.1 of Hymenobacter wooponensis. GTDB lineage: Bacteria > Bacteroidota > Bacteroidia > Cytophagales > Hymenobacteraceae > Hymenobacter > Hymenobacter wooponensis. Next base: position 851,356 of record NZ_SRKZ01000002.1, read on the forward strand.
TTTCTGTTATCTGGCGCTCAGCAGGGCTAAAGCTGCTTTAGGCGCTTGAGCTGCATAGAGATAAGAACACTAAAAGCTCTTCAGTAGCCCGTTATGTCGAGCTTGTCGAGACATCTCGTGTGCTGGCGCTGAAATGCTAACCGTCATGCTGAGCGGAGCCGAAGCATGTCTACCGCTTCGTTGCGCTGTTCTAGCCCAGTAGTTAGCCAGAGGTAGAGATGCTTCGACTACGGCTGCGCCTTCGCTCAGCATAACGGTCTAGAGAAGTTGTTGGCCCATTCTTCTACAATCACTCATTCCGTGATGAGCCTGTGCTTACTCCTTGATCCGTAATAACCTTCCAGGTAGCATCCGTGTATTATCAACTTCCAGCGTCCAGCTTTCCTTAGCGCGCTAGTTGGCATTCATTAGATCACCTTTATTTCCTCCTGTTTTGGCAGAACCTATCACTTCTTCGCCCCGCTCTGCATCAGCCCCCGCCACCATTGCCGTAGCTGGCGCCACAGGCGACTTGGGCTTCCGTATTGCCAAGGAGCTCCTGCAGCGCGGTGCTACCGTGCGGGCGTTAGTTCGGCCAGACAGCAGCTCTAAGCCTGAGATTATATCTCTGCGCCAGCAGGGGGCTACCATCACGGAAGTGAATTTCGACAGCATCATTTCCCTGACCGCCGCCTGCACCGGCGCCGATTGCGTAGTGTCGGCGCTGTCGGGGCTGCGGGAAGTGATTGTAGGCGCGCAAACGCGACTGGTAAAAGCAGCCGTGGCGGCGGGCGTGCCGCGCTTTATCCCCTCCGACTTTTCCATCGATTTCACCAAGCTGCCCAACGGCACCAACCGCAACCTCGACCTGCGCCGGGAGTTCCAGGAGCGCCTCGATCAGCAGCCCATCCAGGCTACTTCCATTCTCAACGGCATGTTCATGGACCTGCTCACCGGGCAGGCGCCGCTGGTGCTATTCGGGCCGAAACGCATCCTGTACTGGGGCGACGCCGACCAGCCCCTGGACTTTACCACTATTGCCGATACCGCCGCCTTCACCGCTGCCGCCGCCCTCGATCCTACTACCCCGCGCTACCTGCGCGTGGCCGGCGAAGTAGCCAGCATCCGGGGGGTGCAGGCCGCTGCCAGCGCCGCCACGGGTGAGCAATTTGGCCTACTGCGGGCGGGTGGCCTAGGCCTCCTGGCCGCCATGATTAAGGTAACGCGCACGCTCGTACCGGCTCGCAACGAGGTGTTTCCGCCGTGGCAGGGCATGCAGTATATGCACAACATGTTCACGGGCCGGCCCAAGCTAGAACCGCTGGATAACGACCGGTACCCCGAAATACGATGGACTCCCATCCGGGAAGTGCTGGCTAAGCGCGAGCAAAAATAAGCCGTCCTTTCTTACTGTACCACAACCTCCACCCGGCGGTTGCGGGGCCGCTGCTGCGGGTCGCGGTTGTCGGCTACTGGCCTAGCGCCGCCGTAGCCGCGGGCCGTGAGCCGCACTGAGTCGATGCCTTGTTGCACTAGGTACTGCCGCACCACCCGGGCCCGCTGCTCTGAGAGGCGAAGGTTTAGGGCTGCTTCGCCCACGTTATCGGTGTGCCCGGCTACTTCAAGTCGCATGGCAGGCTGCGCGCGTAGGGTGCGGACTAGCGCGTTCAGGGTAGGGCGCGAGCTAGGCAGCAGAGTGGCGGTACTCTGAGTGAAGTACAGGTTGGGCAACGTTACGGCCGCACCTTTGCTGAGCGCCGTCAGGTCGGGCAATTCTACGGTCGTGGTATCGGCGGCCGGTGGCCTAGCGGGTGCTGGCTTGGCCGAAACAACTGGCCTAGCACGGCGCGCTATTGGCGACGCGGCAGTCGTTGGCTTTGCTACTGCTTTCACGGGTGTGGGCGCGGGAGTTACTGTAGGTGCTACAGTTGGCACTATCGCAGCGGTAGCTTTCGGCTTAGGCGGCGTGGCTTCTGCCAGAACCAGCACATTATCGGGCAGGGTCCGGTACAGGTTTTCCGTCGGAATGGGTTGAGGCTCTTCGGAGGAGTCGGGCAGCTGCCACGCCAGTTGCGCCCGAGAATCGCGGTCAAATTGATAGTACTCTACCCGCAGGGAGTAATAGCTTCCTGCCTTCATCTTCAGATGCGTGGTAGAGATGGTAGCGGGCTGATCCTTCCAGGAGTCCAGCACCTTGTCGCCCCCAATCCAGATGCGCATGCCGTCGTCGGTGGCAATCTGAAAGGTGTAGGTGCCCGTTACCGGGGCGTAGATGTGGCCGGCCCATCTTACTGAAAACCATTCTCCAGGCACGCCCGGCCCTGGCGACACAAAATGGTCACCGTTGGGGCCAATAGTCCAGTTGAAGTCGATGGTAGGGTCAGTGCGGGTCAATACCAACTTCTCGAATTTCTTGCCCGCGTAATACTGCCCGCGTAGGCCAGTCCCGGCTTGGTGCTGCGCCATTGCTAGGCCACTTGTCAGCAGTAACATGGCCGTTACACCGGCTCGATAAAAGGATAGAGAAGCCATAGCAGCCAGTTGATAACAGGTGGAGCCAAGTTGCGCACTGCATCGTGCTTCGCAAAGTGTATTCAACGAGTACAGGGCTTTGGCTCAACGAACTAGCGAGATGATACTATATAGCACTCCTGCATTTTATAAGTAGGAGAACGTCATGCCGAACCTCATTAAAGCATCTCTACCGTTTTCGTCAGGCTGATGTAGAGACGCATACTTGCGTCTCAGCTTTGAACGATAACGCGCGAACTACTGGCCTAGAACAATAACCGTTGAACCATACGGGGTAAACAACATCAGCACGCGGGAAGACACAAGTATGTGTCTCTACATCGGGCAACGTGTATCGACTCCGCCCTACATGACGGTCTTGTGACTTGTCACCCACGCCCCTAGGCCACTCCTCAAACCTCGCAAATTGAAATTTGAAGATTCCTGCTGTATCTTCGCAGAGTTACTTATCCAGAAAGACCGAGGGATTGGGCCCGATGACGTCTTAGCAACCTGAAATAAAACAAGGTGCTAATTCCCTTTCCGAACCGTTTTGGCGGTCTGGAAGAAGATAAGAACAGGACGCGCTTCCCGCACGGCTCTCTCTGGATAGGCACTTTTTCGCTGCCGATTTACTTGAAGAGCTGATATGCCGACGACCTTGCGCCCCCACTCCCCGCTGCACGATATTCTTGCCAAACGCGTCCTGATTCTGGATGGCGCCATGGGCACCATGATTCAGCGTCATAAGCTGGAAGAGGCTGATTTCCGGGGCTCGCGCTTCGCCGACCACCCCAAGCCTCTGCGTGGCAATAACGACCTGCTCAGCATCACGCGCCCCGATATCATCAAAGGCATCCACGCCGATTACTTCGCGGCCGGGGCTGATATGGTGGAAACCAACACGTTCAGCGGCACCACCATCGCGCAGGCCGACTACGCCCTGGAGGACATCGTGTATGAGCTCAACTATGAGTCGGCGCGCATTGCCAAGGAGGTAGCCGACGAGTTTACGGCCCAGAACCCCGACAAGCCCCGCTTCGTGGCCGGCGCCATCGGGCCCACCAACCGCACCGCCTCCCTCTCCCCCGACGTAAACCGCCCCGGCTTCCGGGCCGTCACGTTTGACGAGCTGGCCACCGCCTACCACGAGCAGGTGCGCGGCCTCATCGACGGCGGCTCCGACGCGCTGCTCATCGAAACCATCTTCGACACGCTAAACGCCAAAGCGGCGCTGTATGCCGTGCAGAAGTTCTTCGACGAAGGCGGCCGCGTGGTGCCCGTCATGATTTCCGGCACCATTACCGATGCCTCCGGCCGTACCCTCTCGGGGCAGACGGTGGAGGCTTTCTGGAACTCCATTCGCCACCTGCCCCTGCTGAGCGTGGGCCTGAACTGCGCCCTCGGCGCCGATCAGCTGCAGGTGTACATCAAGGAGCTGAGCCGCATTGCCGACGTGCACATTTCGGCCTACCCTAACGCCGGCCTGCCGAATGCATTTGGTGGTTATGATGAGTCGGCCCAGGAATTTGCGGGGGTAGTGGAAAACTACCTCAAGGAAGGCTTGGTGACGGTGGTGGGTGGCTGTTGTGGTACCACGCCCCAGCACATTGGTGAGCTGGCCCGCCTGGCCGATAAGTATGAGCCGCGCCAGCTGCCCGAGCTGCCGAAAGCTACCCGCCTGAGTGGCCTAGAGCCCTTCGGCATCTACCCCGAAAGCTTGTTTGTGAACGTGGGCGAGCGGTGCAACGTAACCGGCAGCCGCGCCTTTGCCCGCCTCATCCGGACCGGCAACTACGAAGCCGCCCTGCAAGTAGCCCGCGACCAGGTGGAAGGCGGCGCTCAGGTCATCGACGTGAACATGGACGAAGGCATGCTTGACTCGGAGCAGGCCATGACCACCTTCTTGAACCTGATTGCCTCGGAGCCCGACATTTCGCGGGTACCGATTATGATTGACTCCTCGAAGTGGAGCGTGCTGGAAGCCGGCCTTAAGTGCGTGCAGGGCAAGAGCATCGTCAACTCTATTTCCTTGAAAGAAGGCGAAGAAACCTTCAAGGAGCGCTCCCGCACCGTGCGCCAATACGGCGCCGCCGTGGTGGTAATGGCCTTCGATGAGAACGGCCAGGCCGACAATTATGAGAAGCGCATCGAAATCTGCCAGCGCAGCTACGATATCCTGGTGAACGAAGTGGGCTTCCCCGCTGAGGACATCATTTTTGACCCCAACATCCTGACGGTGGGCACCGGCATGGAGGAGCACCGCACTTACGCGCTCGACTTCATTGAGGCGGTTCGCTGGATCAAGCAGAACCTGCCCGGCGCCCTCACCAGCGGCGGCGTCAGCAACATTAGCTTCTCGTTCCGCGGCAACGACGTGGTGCGCGAAGCCATGCACTCCGCCTTCCTCTACCACGCCATCCGGGCCGGCCTGGATATGGGCATCGTAAACCCCAGCCAGCTGGCCGTGTACGACGAAGTACCCAAGGACCTGCTGGAGCTGGTGGAAGACGTACTGCTGAACCGCCGCCCCGATGCTACCGAGCGCCTCGTAGAGTTTGCTGATACAGTAAAGCAGAAGGACAAAACGGAGGTAGTAGCCGACGCCTGGCGCAGCCTGCCCGTAGCGGAGCGTCTGCAGCACGCGTTGGTGAAAGGCATTACGGAGTTCATCGACGAAGACACCGAGCAGGTGCGTCAGCAGGTGGCTAGGCCACTCGAGGTAATTGAAGGCCCCCTGATGGCCGGCATGAACGTGGTGGGCGACTTATTCGGTGCCGGTAAGATGTTCCTACCCCAGGTAGTGAAATCGGCCCGTGTAATGAAGAAGGCAGTGGCCTACCTAGAGCCCTACCTGCTGGCCGACAAGCAAAGCGGTGACCGGCAAACCGCCGGTAAGATTCTACTAGCTACGGTGAAAGGCGACGTGCACGACATTGGTAAGAACATCGTGGGCGTGGTACTGGCCTGTAACAACTTCGACATTGTGGACCTAGGCGTAATGGTCCCCCTGGAAAAGATCCTGGACGAAGCCGTAAAGCAGCAAGTAGACGTAATTGGCCTCAGCGGCCTTATCACCCCGAGTCTGGATGAGATGGTGTACGTGGCCCAGGAGATGGAAAAGCGCGGCCTCAACACCCCGCTGCTCATTGGTGGCGCCACCACCTCCCGCCTGCACGCCGCGGTGAAAATTGCGCCCAACTACTCCGGCCCCGTAGTACACGTAAACGACGCCTCCCGCTCAGTAGGCGTGGCTGCAGCTTTGCTAGGCTCTGCCGATGTGGAGTACGCCCGCACCGTGCGCGAGGAGTACCGCCAGCTCCGCGAGGATTATGCTGGCCGCCAGCGCGAGAAGAACTACCTGACCATTGAGGCGGCCCGCGAGAATGGCTTCAAAGCCGACTGGGAAACCAGCCGCATCGTGAAGCCGAGCTTCCTAGGTACCAAGGTGCTGGAAGACTACCCGCTAGCGGAGCTGGCCGAGTACATCGACTGGACGCCCTTCTTCCAGACCTGGGAGTTGAAGGGCCGCTACCCCCGCATCCTCACCGATGAGAATGTGGGCGAAGCCGCCACCCAGCTCTTCAACGACGCCCAGAAGCTGCTCAAGCAAATCATCGACGAGAAGCTGCTCACGGCCCGCGCCGTGGTAGGCTTCTGGCCCGCCAACACCGTAGGCCACGATACCATCCAGATTTTCAAGGACGACACTCGTCAGGAAATCCAGACGGAGTTCTTTACCCTGCGCCAACAAAGTGAGAAAGCCCCCGGCGTGCCCAACCTAGCCTTCTCCGACTTTGTGGCCCCACGCGAAACCGGCCGCGAGGACTACATCGGTGGTTTTGCCGTGACGGCTGGCCTAGGTATCGAAAAACTGCTGGAAAAGTATGAGCAGGAGCACGACGACTACTCCAGCATCATGGTGAAAGCCCTGGCCGACCGCCTCGCCGAAGCCTTTGCCGAGCGCCTGCATCAGCGCGTGCGCGAGGAGTTCTGGGGCTACGACCCGGCCGAAAACCTCTCCAACGAAGACCTCATTCAGGAGAAATACAAAGGCGTGCGCCCCGCCCCCGGCTACCCCGGCTGCCCCGACCACACCGAGAAAGTCACCCTGTTTGAGCTCCTCGACGCGGAAAACACCACCGGCATCCGTCTCACCGAAAACCTGGCCATGTACCCCGCCTCCTCCGTGAGCGGCCTCTACTACGCCCACCCCGATTCCCGCTACTTCGGCCTCGGCCGCATCGGCAAGGACCAGGTAGAGGACATTGCCGAACGCAAAAACATGCCGCTGCCGGAGCTGGAGCGCTGGCTGGCCCCCAACCTAAACTATGACCCCGCCAGCGTGCCTGTAACGGCACTCTAGGCCACCCCACCCCCGGCCCCTCCCCTCCGGGAGAGGGGAGCCAGACAAATGGTTTTACCCTGCATGGCGCAAGCCAGCCTATTTTACAACCGCACCGTTAGGCACCCCTCTCCCGGAGGGGAGGGGCCGGGGGTGGGGTCCGCTATATGAAAGTAACCGAACACCTGGCCCGCGCCAACGGCAAAACGCTGTTTTCCTTCGAGGTGCTGCCCCCGAAAAAGGGCGAGAACATTCAGAACCTGTTCTCGAACATTGAGCCCCTGATGGAGTTCAAGCCACCATTCATTGACGTAACGTACCACCGCGAGGAGTACGTGTACCGCCAGCACCCCAACGGGTTTCTGGAGAAGAAAACGGTCCGCAAACGTCCCGGTACAGTAGGCATATGCGCCGCCATCAAGAACCGCTTCGATGTGGACACGGTGCCCCACCTCATCTGCGGAGGCTTCTCCAAGGAGGAAACTGAAAACGCCCTCATCGACCTGCACTTCCTGGGCATTGATAACGTGCTGGCCCTGCGCGGCGACCCAATCAAGAGTGAAGGACACTTCAAGCCCGACCCCGATGGGCATGCCTATGCCGCCGACCTGATTGGGCAGGTGGCCAACCTCAACAAGGGTGAGTACCTGGATGAGGAGCAGGACGATACCTGGGCTACCAACTTCTGCATCGGCACGGCCGGCTACCCCGAGAAGCACTTTGAGTCGCCGAACTACGGAGCCGATTTGCGCTACCTCAAACATAAAGTAGACCGCGGCGCCGACTACATCGTGACCCAGATGTTCTTCGACAACGAGCAGTTCTTCAACTTCGAGAAGCGCTGCCGCGAGGCGGGCATTACCGTGCCCATCATCCCCGGTCTGAAGCCACTCACCACCAAGAGCCAGCTTACCATGCTGCCTCGCTCCTTCTACCTCAACATTCCGGAGGCGCTGGCTGATGCCGTGCACCATGCGCCCGACAACGCGGCAGCCCGCGAAATTGGGATTGAGTGGTGCATCAACCAGAGCCGGGAGCTAATGGCCCACGGCGTGCCAGTGTTGCACTACTATAGCATGGGCAAGTCGGAGAGCATTCGGCGGGTAGCGGCGGCCCTGTTCTAGGCCACTCGGGCACTACCAATATAAGGGGTACTACCCGCCGCTGTTATTGTACGGCGGCGGGTAGTACCCCTCTTTCATGTGGAGAATCCGTATAGATTCTGCTCTTTGCTGTTTCGTGCCTTACTGCTTGTGTATGTCTACTCTCGATGATCTTTTTGCCCGCCTCCATGAAGCTACCACTCCGGCGGAGATTGAAGCGCTACAAGACGGTATCTGGCAGATCTGGCTGATGACGGAGCACCCGTTGCTAGATAAGCACCTGGAGGCTGGCATGCGGGCCATGGCCGCCGGCGACTATACCTTGGCCATTCGGGAATTTACTGTGCTAGTTGAAACCAGCCCCGACTACGCCGAAGGGTGGAACAAGCGCGCTACTGCCCACTACCTGCGGGGCGAATACCGGGCCTCCCTCGACGACGTGCGCGAAACACTGCGCCTGGAGCCGCGCCACTTCGGAGCCATCTCGGGGCGGGCTACTATGCTGTTGCATCTGGGTGATGCAGCCGGATCCCTACGCTCCCTTCAGCGCCTGGAGCGGCTCTGCCCAAACTGGCCTGGCCTACAAAACCGTCTGCGCGACCTACGCGACCAGCTGGATGAGACAGGCTGGTAAGAAGTACGCTCTTGCGCTTTGCCATCTGCTGAGATAGTTGTAAATTTCCCGGACCTAGAGTTCTGAACAGCTACCCCCACTAACTGTTCAGAGGCTTATTACTTGCTCTAGGTCAGCACATAATGGTCCCACCCGCATCTCACTTGGCAGATTGGCCTCAGGCCAAATTATAACAAAAACTATATTTTATTTTACTCCTTCAGCCGCCGGCATTCCGGCTGGTGGATTCTTCGCGCTCCTTCCCTCCCCAAATCCCACTCTTTTACCATGAAGAAACTCTTACCCCTCATAGTACTGGCCTTGTTACTCAGTGTGTTCTCGGCGCAAGCGCAGAAACTGCGCAAAACCGACTGGGAGAGCGGCCAACTAGAAAAAGGCGAGAAAGTTGGCGTATGGGAATACTACGCCTATACCCGCGACGGCCGCCAGGTGATTACGCAGAAATACGACCACACTGCCAAGAAGCTGGTGTTCTTCCGCGACTTCGACGATGTGTCTTACCCCGTGCAAACGCCGGCGGGCACCTGGAACCGGGAACATCTTACGCAGCCCCCACTTTTCCTGGGTGGCGATGCCGCGCTGGCGCCCTTCATGAGCAAGCTTAACTACCCCGTGCAGGCTCAAAACAAGAACATCCAGGGCAAAGTGGTGGTGGCCTTTGTGGTAGACACGCTGGGCCGGGCCATAGATCATAAAATTATGCTGGGCATTGGTGGAGGCTGCGATGAGGAAGCCCTGCGCGTAGCCCGGGCTATTCCTAACCAGTGGCTGCCAGCCCGGATGGGTAGCCGCGCAGTGGTAGTGCAGCACGAGTTGCCCTTCACTTTCCGGCTTGCGAAGTAGCTCACCGGAACCGACGAGCTTGCGCCCCCTGATGGCTACACTGCCGGACTTGTTCCGGCAGTGTAGCCATTCCTGCTTTTGCCCCGTACATTACGGCATGAAACGAGCTATTCTCCTCCTATTTCCTGCCACTGCCCTACTGGCCTCTACGCTAACTGGCTGCGACAGCACGCCGCGCGAGCGGCAGGAAGCCGTGAGCCAGGGCGCCCGCCGCTTAGACACGATTGCCGACCGCGCCGCCGACAAGTTAAAAGTGGCTGGCCACCGCGCAGCCCGCTTCGACTCCGCCTCAAAGGCTCGCTCCCGGCAGCCCCTCGACAAAGCCGCTGAAGCTACCTTCGTTAATGAGTTGCTAGGCACCTACTCGGGTATTGAGCAGCTTACGCCCACTACCATTGAGCCAGCGTACGTGCAGTTTATGCAGCAGGTGCGCGCGAAACGGAAGCAATGGACCCAGCGCGACTGGGACTATGCTACCGCTATCAGCCGCCGCCTCAACCAGCAGTTCCGCAACATTCGGCTGGATATTAAGGGCCGTGATGAGATACATATCCGGGCTCTGCAGACTGAGTTTACGGCGCTGGAAACCGGCCGCGATGTAAAAGACCTGGGCCAGGCCGTAAAGCAACCGTAGGCCACCCTCCCCCGTTTTTGCAAAGCCCCGCTGCCTGCGGGGCTTTTCTTTTGCGGTGCTCTTGATGAAAACTTCCCGTAAGCTTCTGAGTGGCCTCGTCCTGGCTGAGGCATTATTTTTAGGGGCACCCGCGCGTGCTCAGCAGCCCCAGCTAATTGAGTCGGCGGAGACGGTGCCGGCGGCCGACCAGTGGCTGCGCCCCGGCGACCGGCTCCAGGTGCGGCTCGTAGGCCAGCCCGGAGCGCGAGTAACCTTCCTGAACGGGCAGCCGCTTACAGAGCTCTTGCCGGCCCAAGCCCAGGGCAAGCGGGGCGTGTACCAGGCCACCTACGTGGTGCAGCCCACCGATACCCTGCAGGATAGGCCCATCACGTTTCAATTGCTTACGCCCGATAGTCTCATGGCTACGGCCCAGAGCAAGAGCAAAATCCGCTTCCTGAACCCCAACGCCCCGCAATTGGCTGTAACCAAAGGCAGCCTGGCCTACCTAAACTATGGGTTGGGCGAAGACCGCCTGGGTGGTGCCAAGCTAGGCTACCTCGATTCGCTGGTGATGCTGCACCTCACTGGGCGAGTAGGCAACCAGTATCGGGTGCAGCTCAGTGAAACCAACACGGCCTGGGTACCGCAAGAAGTGGTGCGCCTGCTGCCACCCGGGGGCTTCGTACCTGCTTCCCTCACCGGCTCCTGGAGCGTGCAGGGCGGCTCTCTCTACGACTACGTGCGCGTGCCTCTTATGGCTCGCCTCCCCTACCGCTCTCAGCTTCTTACTGAGCCCGGCCGGTTGGTAGTAGATATCTACGGGGCCACCTCTAACACCAACTGGATAACCCAGCGTGACGGCCTGCGGGAACTAGGTGACGTGACCTACGAGCAAGTAGCCCCCGATGTATTCCGGTTGATTCTGCACCTGCGCCACCGCCAAAGCTGGGGCTACCACATTGGCTACCGCGGCAGCACATTGGAAATCCAAGTGAAGCGCCCACCCCAGAAGCTGCGGTTGCGGGGCCTAACCGTAGCCGTAGATGCCGGCCATGGCGGCACCAATGAGGGGGCCACTGGCGCCAGCGGAGCCCGTGAGAAAGATCTTACCCTGGCCATTGCCCAACAGCTCCGCCAACAGCTAGTGCAAGCCGGGGCCCGCGTGCTGATGACCCGCGAAACCGATGCCACCGTTGACAACGGCGACCGGGTATTGCTCCTGCGCAACCGCCGGCCTGATCTACTAGTGAGCATACATGTTAATTCCTCGGGCAGCGCTACGGTGCGGGGCACCAGTACATACTACAGGTACGTGGCTTTTCGGCCTCTTTCAGTGGCTCTATATGAGCAGATGCGCGAAACTGGCCTACCGGGCTTCGGCAACGTGGGTAGTTTCAATTTTGGGTTGAATGGACCCACTGAGTACCCCAATGCACTGGTAGAAACAGCCTTTGTGTCGAACCCCGAGGATGAAAAGCTGCTTACCTCACCCGCCTTTCAGCAACGCATGGCCAAAGCCATGCGGGTGGGCATTGAGCGGTTTTTAAAGAGCTGTCGGGCCAAAGGCCCCAAAGGATGGCTGCTAGGCCAGTCAGCGGAGTGAAACACTGCGCTAATTACTTCTCCCAGGTACAGTAAGGCATTACCTATTTAATGGCTGAATCATACCTATACCACTGATGCTGGCTGACTTGAGAGGCCTAAAAACAGTAGAATACTTGTGTAGCTACATCCTTTCCTCATATAGCTCGTACTTTCTTAGATGCATCGCCTAGGGCAATGTGTTGCGTCAGCCTGCAAATATTCCTTTGCTATAGCTTTTTAGCAAAAAATACTCCAGCGTTCCACAAAAAAGCCTAGCGAAGCTTCTACCTTACTGGTTGTCAATCCGTACAGCCGGGAACTGTTCCGGCAGGCTGTTTGGCCGCCTGTTCTTTTACCTACTTTCCCACATCACCACTCCATCTATGGCAAATGCTTCTTTACTAGACCGCAGCCGTACAATTGCCGGGCCGGGCTACAACCGGTGGCTGGTGCCACCTGCTGCACTGGCTATTCACTTGGCAATTGGGCAGGCATACGCCTTTAGCGTGTTTAAAAAACCACTAGGAGCATTGCTCAGCGGTGATGTGGACCACCCCGCCGCCGGCGACTGGTCTCCGGCCCAAATCGGCTGGATTTTCTCCATTGCCATTGTGTTGCTAGGCCTGTCGGCCGCCATTTTTGGGACGTGGCTGGAGCGCGTAGGCCCTCGCAAAGCCATGATGGCCTCGGCTCTGTGCTTTGGGGGCGGCTTCCTGATTGGATCATTAGGTGTACATCTGCACAGCTTGGCCCTGCTGTATTTTGGATACGGGTTTGTGGGCGGCATTGGCCTAGGCATCGGCTATATCTCGCCGGTTAGTACGCTCATTAAGTGGTTTCCTGACCGCAAAGGGGTAGCTACCGGCATGGCCATCATGGGCTTTGGTGGCGGCGCCATGATTGGCTCACCATTGGCGGTAGCCCTTATGGCGCACTTTAAAGACTCCGCTCCGCAGGGCGTGGCACCCACCTTCATTGTGATGGGCATCATCTACTTCCTATTCATGCAGTTTGGCGTTTGGACCATTCGGGTGCCCGCCGACGATTGGGCTCCCGCGGGTTATGTTCCCAGCACGGAACACTCGGCCCTTATTACTACCGGCAACGTATCAGCCGATAACGCCATTAAAACGCCGCAGTTCTGGCTGCTGTGGGTAGTACTACTCACCAACGTAACGGCCGGTATTGGGGTACTGGAAACGGCTTCCCCACTTATTCAAGAAAGCTTTTCTGATGCTACCATGGGAGCCGGCCGCGGCGTAACGGTGGCCGCAGCAGCCGGTTTCGTAGGCCTGTTGAGCTTGTTTAACCTGCTGGGCCGCTTCTTCTGGTCTTCGGCTTCTGATAAACTTGGGCGCAAAGTCACGTATGCTATTTACTTCGGCCTAGGCATTCTGCTGTACGCCCTGGTACCTACACTAGGCCACAATGCGCAGCTCACGCTATTTGTGCTGGTGGCCTGTATTATTATCAGCATGTATGGGGGCGGCTTCGCGACTATTCCTGCTTACCTCTCCGACCTGTTTGGCAAGTATCAGGTAGGCGCTATTCACGGGCGCCTGCTGACGGCCTGGAGCACTGCTGGCGTGCTGGGGCCGCTCATCGTGAACTACCTGCACGAAAGCCGCAAGGCCGAGGGCTTCACGGGGGCCGCCGCGTATCAGACGGTGTTTTACACCATGGCGGGGCTGCTGGTAGTAGGCCTATTAGCCAACCTGGCCGTAACCGCCGTCAACGAGAAATACAACGAGAAAGGCCCCGTGACTATCCAGCCCGGCGGCCATTAATCCTCTCTTCTTAACCAGTCTTCACCATGAGTGCACAACCTAATTCTTCGGCTCCGGCTCCTGCTGAAACCAGCTCCACGGCTTCCTTGGCAATTGCTTGGCTGTTTGTGGGTATCCCGCTGGTGTGGGGTGTTGCCCAAACTTTCATTAAGGCACTGGCCTTGTTCCAATAAGCTCAACCTTCACATTATCAATAAAAAGAAGCACCCAAACGGGTGCTTCTTTTGTTAGGGCAGTGGTGCATCTTTGCGTACTCTTTAGCGCTGGCCCGTTCTTTTATGACTTCCGCCTTCAATGCCGGCTCAGCTGTGGTGCTACTCACCACTTTCCCGGATTCTATTGCCGCTCACTTGGCTAAAAACCAGCTGGATGCCGCCGATGTACCGTGCTTTCTCAGCAACGAGCACCGGCCGTATGGCCCCGTTTCGGGCGGGGTGCGCCTGTACGTGCGCGAGCAGGATGTGGCCGCCGCCCAAGAGTTGCTGCAGCCCCATCACTCGCCCATGCACGCCCTCCCGGAGCAGCCTGATGGCCTAGAAGAAACGGCGCCCCGCTGCCCCCGCTGCCACCACCATGAGGTAGTGTGCCGCCACACGCCCCAGCCTTCCGACAACCTGTTTACCAAGTTGCGCCTGTGGCTGCTGGCCCCGGAAGCGCCCCAGTGCCATTGCTTTAATTGCGGGCACGAGTTTGAGCTTGCAGAGTAGCCGCAGAGAATCAGCTGCGGTAACGGCCTCATCCGTTAGCTTCATTAAGCCTATCTAAAGCCCTGACTAATGCTATAAGATACCCCAGACACTAATAAAAAGCCCGCGCACCTGATGGTTGCGCGGGCTTTTTTGTGATGGAGCTAGGGCTTAGTCGATGATGACACGTTTGCCCTGGAGCTTTACATCAGCCTTCAGCACGCTGCCCTTAACTACGGCATCAGAAAGAGGCTGCCCGCCGCCGGCGAAGAGCTGCACGCTACCAGCGTCTTCGGCGCGCTGAGCTTGTGCATTTAGCTGCGACAGTTGCCGGGGGGTGAGCGTGAACTTTACGGTTTTCTTCTCTCCGGCTTGCAGCGGCACGCGCCGGAAACCTTCTAGCGCGTGCAGGGCCACTCGGCCTTTGGTATCGGGGTGGCGCACGTACAGCTGCACCACCTCGTCGCCAGGGCGCTGGCTGGTGTTTTGCACGTCTACGCTTACCTGCACGGGTTGGCCGGTTTTGGCTTTGGAGGGTGCTTTAAGGTTGCTGTATTTGAAGGTGGAATAGCTCAGGCCGTGGCCAAAGGGATAGAGTGGCGTATCCTTGAAGTAGCGGTAAGTGCGGCCCGCCATGTCGTAATTATCGAAGGGCGGCAGCTGGCTCTCCGACTTGTAGAACGTCACGGGGAGGCGTCCGGCAGGGTTATAATCACCGAAGAGCACATCGGCAATGGCCGTACCAGCCGACTGCCCACCGTACCAGCTGTTCACAATGGCCGGCAGGTTGGCCGCCTCCCACTGGCACCCGATGGCGCTGCCGGTCATCATTACAAATACAACGGGCTTGCCTGTGGAATGCAGCAACTGCATCAGCTCCGTCTGCACCTTGGGCAGGGCAATGCTGGTTCGGTCGCCGCCGCTGAAGCCTTCCACGTTTACCTTCATTTCCTCACCCTCCAGCCGTGGCGAGATGCCGCCCACAAACACAATGGCGTCGGCGTCTTTTACCTGGCCTAGAATGTTCTGCGCGTTCATAGGCACCACGTGGGCCCCAGTGAATTTCAGAATGCTGCGGCTTACCCCTTGGAAGTACTCAATCTTGATGGCCAGCTTCTTGCCGGCCTCCACTTTCATGGTGTGCTGGCTGGTAGATACGCCCCGGCTGTTCCAGTTATCAATCACCAATTGGTTGTCGATGAACAACCGGTAGCCATCGTCGCCGGTAACCTGGAAGGCCATTTCCTCTGACTTCTCCGGCGTGAACGTGCTCAGGTAACGCGCCGACACATTCTCCGACGGCAGACCCTTCACAATTTCCAGCTTGGTGTTGGCCAGGTAGCGGTCTAGGCCAGGCTCCTGCACCGTAGACACGGGCTTCCCCTCCAGGTTGGTGCCCTTGAAGTACTCGGCCCGGAAGCCGGGCTTGCCCTCGTAGGCCAGGTTCTTGTTTACATCGAAGGTTTCGTAGACGATGTTACTGGCGTAGTCAACCCCTTGAATGTATGTCACCTGTGTGTTAGGCCCTACTTTCTCCCGAATGCCCATGAGGGGCGTTACGTTGCGGGTAGGAAAGCCATTGTAGTTGCCTAGCTGCACGCTTTCGTTGTCGGCGTTGGGGCCGAGCACGGCAATCTTCTTCAGGTCTTTGCGCAATGGCAGGGTGTTCTTCTCATTCTTGAGCAGCACCATAGACTCTTGCGCCATTTTGAGGGCATGAGCTTGATGCGGGGCACTTTCCACCACACTCATCGGAATCTGAGCATACTTCACGCGCTCTACCGGGTCGAACATACCCAGCTGAAACCGGATCTTATACAGGCGCTTCACCGAAACATCCAGCTGCTTTTCGGTAATCAGACCTTTCTGTACTGACTCTAAGAGGGAGTTGTAGGTGAAGAGCTTGCCCGTGGCACACTCGATGTCGGTACCGTGCAGCACGGCATTGGCGGCCGCAGTGGCCGGGTCGGGGTCGGTTTTGTGGTGCTGCCAGAAGTCGTTGAGGCCGTCGCAGTCGGAGGTGACGTAGCCTTTGAACTTCCATTTGTCATACAGGATTTCGTTCATGAGCTTGTCGCTGCCGCAACAGGGCTGCCCGGCGTAGGCGTTGTAAGCGCACATCACGCCCGCCACTTTCGCATCCACAATCAGGTCGCGGAAGGCGGGCAGGTAGGTATCCCAGAGGTCGTAGTCGCTGATTTGGGCGTTGAACTCGTGGCGGGAGGGCTCGGGCCCGCTGTGCACGGCAAAGTGCTTGGCACAGGCCGTAATCTTAAGGTACTTCGGATCGTCGCCCTGAAAACCTTTCACCAGTGCCGAGCCCAGTTGGCCGGTCAGGTACGGGTCCTCGCCGTAGGTTTCCTGGCCCCGTCCCCAACGCGGGTCGCGGAAGATGTTAATGTTGGGCGTCCAGAACGTGAGGCCCTGGTAGATACCCCGCTCTCCGCGCCGCACGTACTCCTGGTGCACCGCCCGCGCCTCATCCGAGGTAATGGTGGCCATCCGCAGCATGGCGTCCTCATCAAAGGTGGCCGCTAGGCCTATGGCTTGCGGAAACACCGTGGTTTTCATACTGGTGCGCGCCACGCCGTGCAGGGCCTCATTCCACCAGTTATAGGCCGGTATTTCCAAGCGGTCAATAGCAGGCGAAGCATTCAGCATCTGCGACACTTTTTCCGGCAGCGTCAGACGACCCACCAAATCATCCACGCGCTGGTCGAGGGGGAGGTCGGGGTTGCGGAAGGGGAGGTCGGCTACAGGAACTGGGGCAGTTTGGGTGGTAGGGTTGCCATGCCTAGGGCTTTGGCTAGGAGCGGCGCTTGTGAGAGCGGCCAGCCCCAAGACGAGGAGTGGGTTTTTCATCCGTAAACAGAAGTGAATATGCAGTGCCCAACTACGGTCAGCACGCTACTGGCCTACAGCCTAAGGCCCGCCAGCAGGCCGCACTGTCGAGAAGGTGACGTATCAAGGCCTGCGCTAAAGTATGATTACCGTCAACAGTTGGCGAACTTCTGAGCTTATGTCGACCATAAATAAACTATGCAATCGTTTTAGATAGTATTTTTTTCAGGATACATAGCACCCTTGCCGCACATTACGGCTCAACCCGGCAACAGCTTCTCCGAGCAGCGTAGGCCACCCCGGGCGCACCACTAAAAAACCACCTTAATTATTCACTAAAACGATAATGCACCGTTTTATCCTCACTATTTATCTAGCTTTTTCTATAAAGAAACGCAGAATAATTACCTCTCGGCATAGCTGGCTGAGGAGGTTTCAACAGCCCTAGAAATAAGCCTTATTGGCTACGGGTGGGCCCCTTGCGGCTTGCTAATTCGCTGACCGTAAACTATATATTCGCAGGAGAGCTTAGCCATTTCTTCTTTATTCCGTGAAACCTACTTCCGTCCGCATGTACGCTTCTTACGCAGAGGCCACGCTGCTCGACGCTCTACGAGCGGGCGATGAAGGGGCGTTTGCGGAAGTGTACAAGCGCTATAGCTTTCGCCTGTTTACGGTGGCCTACCAAAAGCTGAAGAGCCGTGAGGCAGCCGAGGAATTAGTGCAGGACTTGTTTGAGAACCTCTGGACGCGGCGGGCTACCATACAGGTAGAGCAGCTCGATTACTACCTGTTTTCGGCTATCAAGTACCGCATCATCAACTATATTAAAACGCAGAAGCTGCGCGCTGGCTATCAGCTGTATCTGCAGGTTAGCGCCTCGGAAAAGAATACAGAAACTGAAGAAGCGCTGGCGTTGAATGACCTAACGGCGGCATTGCTGGCCGGGATACAAGATCTACCCGAGAAGTCGCGGGAGATTTTTCAGCTCAGTCGCTTTGAGCATTATAGCGTGTCGGAAATTTCAGGGCAGATTAACCTGTCAGAAAAGACGGTGGAGGGCAACAACCGCACGTGGCAGGAGGTGTACGACCTCACCAGCACGGTGATTGCCTCAAACCAATACAGCCTTCTACCCAATTACGCGGCTATTCACCAAGAGATTGGGTAGAACAGCAGCAATTCCATCTTCGAGATTCAGTTTGTGTCGTCTAACGATACGTTCGGCCCTATCTCGGTAGGTACTACCAACAACATCTTCCAGAACAACCGCAAAACCTTTGGCTACGGCTTTAACAACCCCACCCAAAACCTGGTAGATGAGTTTGAGCCAAATGACCCGCGCTTAGAAGCTACCGTTATCAAAGACGGCGACGTGGTGCTGGGGGTTCGGAATACTATCGACCGCACCGAGAACGAGACGGGTTATCTGAACCGTAAGGCCGCTATTGTACGGCCCAATGCTCCGGAATCGGGCCCGCAAAACATTCGCAAAAATGCGCTACGCCGATGTGCTACTGATGAAAGCCGAGGCGGCCGCTCAGCTTAATAAAAACAGCGAAGCCATAGCCTTGGTAAACCAGGTGCGGCAACGCGCCCGCACCTCTAGTCGTCCGCCCGGCACTACGGTTGGCACCCTGACCTACGCCCCCGCCAACACTCCTCCCGGCACCCTACCCGACCTAGCCCCTGGCCTCTCGGGCCAGGCCCTGCTGAACGCCATTTGGCATGAGCGCCGGGTAGAATTCGGGGAGGAGTCGTTGCGCCTGTGGGACCTGATACGTACGGGCCGCTACATGAACATCCTGCCCCCCGATGTTCGGGCCCGTGCCCTGTCGCACGCCGCCACAGAAACCTCAGTTAACCCCTTCCCGCTGCTGCCCATTTCCCTGAACGACGCCCAAAGCTGGAATCTTCCTCAGAACCCTGGCTATTAACCGTCAGTAGACCGCCCTAGGCCTACAAAACAGCCCCATTCCGCTATAAGCAGAGTGGGGCTGTTTATTAAGTAGCTCTAGTTGGTCCTACTAAACCACTAGGGCTAGCACCCAGGAATACGGCAAGCTTTGTGGAGTAAGAATTGATATATAAGAAAATCAATTCTGTACAATAGCGACACTCTGTGCTTATACTAATCAGGCTATAATGTTCTACAAGAGTTACACTTAAGACATCCAATAATAGTTCTACTATGCACTCATACACTAGCATGATGTTAGTTCATATTAGGGGAAGCAATCAGTGCAACTCGGTCAACATAATATTGCCTATCTAGCTCCTCAATGCATAAAAACCTGAATGCATGCCTTTAAAGTGACCTAATCTTCTATTATACTAATCCAATTGTTATTAAAATAATAATACTTATTCGTAGATAATCAATCTTTGAATAAGTATATTTATGATAGCGCATAGTTATATTTGCTGCTTAACTGCTATCTCGCTTCGGGACAAAATGACTGCTATTACGCCTCCTGGTTTTACTGATAATCTGGCTGCTCCACCAACTGATGAGCAAGAGTGGCGCATCTGGGCCGTAAACCATATAGCAGATTTACAAAAGGCTTTAGCCGCAGCCCAAGCACAAACGCAACTCGCTGAAGCTCGTCTTACAGCATTGCAGGAAGCCAGACTAGGTGATAGTGTACTAGCATCTGAGCCGAGCCTGCCGCTAGCAGTTAGCCACAGCGGTCAAGAGTGCCCTGCTAACACTGGCAGTGAAGGCGCGCAAACCTTTTGTACTCTAGCGGTGGCACCTACTGGTATCGACTACAGAGTACATCGAGATTTTTACGAAACCATTCTGCAGCAGCTACCCGTGGAAGTGGCCGTATTCGACGCAGAGCATAGATACCGCTTTGTTAACGCCAACGGCATTACGGATGCGGCTACCCGCGCCTGGGTAATTGGCCACGATGACTTCGAGTACTGCGCCCGGTATCAACGGCCCCAGAAGCTGGCAATGCAGCGTCGGCAGTGCTTTGAGCAGGCTGTGCAAACTCGCGCAGCAGTGGTGTGGGAAGAAACCCAAGAAACAGCAGCAGGCCAGCAATGCATGTTACGGCACTTTCTGCCGGTATTTGCTACCGATGGCTCGCTGCACATGATGGTAGGCCTGGGTGAGGACATTACAGAGCGCCGGCAGGTAGAGAAGCAGCTCGCCGAGCAACGGACGTTCTACGAGTTTGTGCTCGACCAACTGCCCTGCGACGTGGGTGTGTTCGATGACAAATTTCGCTACTTGTTCGTGAATGCCAGCGGCATCAAGGACCCGGAGATGCGAAAGTGGGTGATTGGGCGCGACAACTTCGAGTACTTCGCCCGCACCAAGCGCCCGGTAGCCATGGCCCATGAGCGGCACGCGCAATTCGAGCAGGTAGTACGGCAACGAAGCCTGGTAACGTACGAAGAAACGTTTCTGCGGCCCGATGGCGACCGGCACCAATACCGGTGCCTGCAACCCGTCTTCCACCCCGATGGCTCCCTACACCTGATTCTGGGCTACGGCCTCGACGTGACGGATCGGGTAAATACGGAGCGGGCGTTGCGCCACGCCAAGCTGGCGGCCGAGTCGGCGGTGCGTGCGCGGGAGATTTTCCTGGCTAACATGAGCCACGAAATCCGGACGCCCATGAACGCCATTCTGGGCATGAGCCAGCTCCTGGCCAAAACCTCGCTTACGCCTACGCAGAGCAGCTACCAGCAAGCCATTACCACATCCGCCGATAACCTGCTGGTTATTATCAACGACATACTCGACCTCTCTAAGCTGGAAGCGGGCAAGATGGTGCTGGAGCAGGTCGGCTTTGCCCCTGGTCAATTGCTGGCTCAAGTAGAGCAAACCTTGCACTACAAAGCCGCTGAAAAAGGTCTGTATTTGCACACGCAGGTAGAGGCGGGGCTTCCGGCCGTGCTCCTCGGCGACCCTTACCGCATTACCCAAGTGCTCTTAAACTTGGCCGGCAACGCCATTAAGTTCACGGAGAAAGGCGGAGTAGTGGTATCGTGCGAGCTGGTACAGACAGACTCCCCAGAAGCAGTGGATGTGCTGTTTCGGGTAACCGATACGGGCATCGGAATTGAGCCGGAGTTTCTAGCTCGCATTTTCCAAGAATTCAGCCAGGAGGATGCTTCGGTTACGCGAAAGTTTGGCGGAACTGGCCTAGGCCTATCTATTTGCCGGAACCTAGTGAAGCTTATGGGCGGCGACATACAGCTTGAAAGCGAGAAGTACCAGGGCACGGTTACGCAATTCACCCTGCGCCTACCCGTAGGCACGACCCAAGATCTACTGCCCCAAGCACTGCTGCCCGAAGACAGCCCATTGCGCCAGCACCTGCGCCACAAGCACGTGCTGCTAGTAGAAGACAACCGCTTCAACCGCCAGATTGCCAAGACCTTTCTCCAGCAGGCGCAGGTTCAGGTGACAGAAGCTGTGCACGGTGCCGAGGCACTAACGCTAGCCCAGGAGCAAGCCTTCGACCTGATTTTGATGGACATTCAAATGCCCATACTGGATGGCTACGGGGCTACCCAGGCGCTACGGCAGCAGTTGCAACTCACCACGCCCATCATTGCCCTTACGGCCAATGCCATCAAAGGCGAACGGGAAAAGTGCTTGGCCGCCGGCATGAATGGGTACTTAGCAAAGCCTTTTCAGGAAGCCGAGCTGCTGCGGGTAGTAAGCGAGTGGGTAGTTCCGCAGGTGGAGGCCACTGCCGCTGCAACTACTTCTGGTGCTGATCCAGCATCTGCCCTTTATCAAATTGATGAGTTATTGAAAGTTGGGCAGGGCGACCTGAGCTTCGTAACGTTCATGCTGGAAACCTTCGTGGAAAGCAGCGAAGAATCTTTACAGGAGCTAGCTCACGGCCTGGAGACTGGCGATATAGTTAAACTGAAAAGCACCGCCCATACGCTAAAGCCCAGCTTAGCCCACTTGCGCGTGCAACACCTGCTCCCAGTCGTCACAGAGCTCGACCAATGGCAGGGGGAGTTTCAGCTAGAGGCCATTGCGCCGCTGGTAAGCACCATCTCGCAGCAGCTCCGGGAGGTTATCAGCCAGATTCAGGTTTCGTTGGCCACGGCTCCCATCTCGGTAGCAGGAGCGTAATAGCCGCCCAGCGGCACCAGAGCAACTCGGCTGTTCTGGTGCCACTGGGCGGCTATTCCTCCGCGTTTGCGCTGAGAACGGCTACCGCTTACCGGCTGAGGGGCAGGAAGTACGATATCGCCACCTGAATGCTCCGGTTGAAGGTACCGTCGCTTTGCTGCCGATTGCTAGTCCGGCGCAGCCCTACCCCGTATAGGGCCTGTAGCTGCAGGGCGTTGCGCTTATAGCCTAGGCCACTGTTCAGCCCCAGGTCATAGCGAGTGTACGACCCAAACGTCAGTTTCTCATCGCGCCGATAGTTCTTGGCGTAGGAGCCAAAACCAAAGGGGTCGGCAGGTTCTTCGTCGATGGTCGCTCTTTCTTTGTTGCGGCCGTTCAAGGCCAGGGCGCCGTATAGGCCAGCTATTAGCTGAAACCCATCTTGCTCTCCCGTAGATACCACCAGATTTACTGGCACTTCCAAGTAGTTTATCGTGAGTTCCCGCTTGGCGCTTACGTGGTAGCTCCCCGACGGATAATAATACATGCCGCGTTGCTCATACGTGTAGCCCTTCTGCGAGTACAACACCGCCGGCTGAATGGCCCAGTGGCTGAACTGCACGTTACCGGCCAGGCCAGCCTGGGCCCCGAAGCGATGAGGGTCGCCTGTAAGCTCACCAAATATCTCAAAGGCTGGGCTCACATCCGATTGGTGGGTGCGCTGCACGCCTATGCGCGGCCCTAAGCTGAAGGTAGCCTGTGCATATGCCCCCAAAGGAGCCACCAGACCAACACCAAACAGTATTGCACTAGGAAGTAGAATGTTTCTCTTCATGGTGATAAGGAACGCGTAAAAGATTCTATAGCGGGCCCTTTGCGCTGGTCAAGCCTGGCAGCAGGTATGGAGCCAAAAGATCAAGGACATATACTGCTGCGAATATTACTTATTTCTGATACTACCTGATACTATTCTGCTGACGCTTTCACCGAAACCGCCAGGCGGGCAGAACGGTACCTGCCGGAAACAGTTCCTGCTCGGGTGGCAACTCCAGAAAAGCGTGACTAGGCAATAGGCTGGCTTGGTCGCCGGAGCCGCCGGCCCGCTCCGGGTAGGCCAGTAGGCGGCCATCGGGGGCATGCTCCAGGCTCACGAGCAGGAAGTGCGTGAGCTTGGGCTTGAATTGCACCTCTTGGGCTAATACCGCCGGCACTGGACCGCCTAATGCTATGGTGTCAGCTGTGGCGGGTTGCTGCACGGCCAGCAGCCAGGGCCGAGCATAGCGGTAGAAGTTTACAAAGGTAGAAACTGGGTTGCCGGGCAGGGCAAACACCACGGCTCCACGGGGCTGCTGCCCAAACCAGAACGGCTTACCGGGGCGCTGCTGCACCTCATGGAATAGCTGCTGCACTCCCAACGCCCGTAGCGTTTCGGGCAGGAAATCAGCCTTGCCTTTCGAGACGCCCCCACTGAGCAACACGGCGTCGTAGTCGGCTAGCAGGGCGGGTAGGCCTAGGCGCAGGACTTCGGGGTCGTCGTTGAAGTGGAAGCCCGCGGTTTCGGTGCCGGCTTGTTGGGCGGCGGCTTGCAGCATCAGGCCATTGGAGCGCCGAATCTGGTGGGGCTCAGGCTGCTGAGTGATGGGCACCAACTCGTCGCCGGTGCTGACCACGGCTACTCGTGGCCGACGCGTAACGGCCACGGTGGCCGCGCCCATGGTAGCCCCTACGGCCAGCTCGGCGGGGCCTAGTACTGTGCCAGCGGGCAGCAGCAAGTCGCCTTGGCGGCGGTCGGCGGCTTGGGCGTGCACGTTGTGGCCGGCGCGGGGGGCACCTACCTGCACCTGGGCGAGGCGACGGCCGGCTTCATCGGTGCGAATGATGAGGTCTTCGTAGCGGATGACGGTGTCGGTGCCTTCTGGTAGGGAGGCACCGGTCATGATTTCTACAGCAGCATTTGGGTTCTGGAGTGGCTTAGGGGGCTGACCGGCAAACTGGGTGTGCTCAATCAGGAACTCGGTTTGGCCTTCTGCCAGCGCAGCATAGCGCAGGGCAATACCATCCATGGCTACCCGGTTGAAGGGCGGAAAGTCGCGGTCGGCGTACAGCGGCTCCCGCAACACTCGCCCAATAGCCAAGGGCAACGACAGGTACTCGGCCGGCAGCGGGCGGATGGTTGCAGCAACAAGGCGGGTGGCTTCTTCGACGGAGAGCATAGCAGGGGAAAGGACGGTATAGAGACGCAGCCAGGCAATGTTGCGTTGTATCATCTCGAGCGGGAGCAAGCAATCTGAGGCAGCTGCTAGGCCACTCTCTGCTTCCTCGCTTCCGACCGGAATGACAATCTTCGCGTTTGCGAAAGCAAAGTACTGGCCTAGCCGGTTTGTTCAACGTTCGCAACGACTAGACGCAAAGTTGCGTCTCTACGGCTATTATGTCTGACTCTCCTAAACTGACCCACCTCAACGCCGCCGGCCAGCCAGCCATGGTAGACGTGGGCGCCAAAGTTCCTACGCGCCGCGTGGCCCGCGCCCGCAGCCGCGTCATCCTCGGTGCTGAGATTGTGGCCTTGGTGCGCGAAGGCGACCTGCCCACCCGCAAAGGCCCCGTGTTCCAAACGGCTATCCTGGCCGGCATTATGGGCGCCAAGCGCACCTCGGAGCTAATTCCGCTGTGCCACCCCCTTGGCCTCGACGACTGCCAGGTGCGCATTGACCTAGATGGCCCTGATGCGGTGGTGATTGAATGCACCGCTACCGTCACGGGCAAAACCGGCGTGGAAATGGAAGCGCTAACCGGTGCCTCAATAGCCGCTCTTACCATCTACGACATGTGCAAAGCCTTGTCGCACAACATTGTTATTCAGGAAACGCGCCTGCTGGAAAAAACCGGCGGCAAGCAAGATTTTCACCATGTCGGATAACCAGGCTGCTGCCGGAACTGCCCCGCGCACCAAGCACACCCAGCTTGCTCGCCCTAACCTAGGGGAGTTTGGCCGCCAGGAGCTAGCTATTCTGGGAGCTCCTTGTGGTAAGATAAAGGACCTGGCGGCCCGCCTGCTGCCCCTGCTCTCCTCTACGCTGCGCGTTACGTACGTGGACGCCGACCATGCCGCCGGCGACGACGCAGCCCAGGGTGGTAGTGGCGGCCAGGATGCCATTCTGCAGGCCGGCGCCGCGGCGGAGCTAACGGACAAAATCACTTTTGCGCGGCTGGATATGAAGCGCGGGTTTGACAAGTTCAGTCAGCAGGAGTGGCTGCAGCACCAGAGCCTGGTGCTGGTGAACGGCAACCACTTCCGGGCTCAGCAGCAGCTTGTAATCCTGGACCCCGCCAAGCCCGTGGAGAAGAAACTGGACCGCCTCACCAACGTGCGTGCCCTGCTCCTGCCCGAAGGTGTAACGGAAGTACCAGCCTACTTGCGTGCCCACCTGGGCGCCGCCCAAGTACCCATTCTGCCACTGCACGATACGCAAGCCATTGCAGACCTGATTCTGCAGGAATGGCAAGTGGCAGTTCCTCCTCTGCGCGGCCTGGTGCTGGCTGGGGGCCGCAGCCAACGCATGGGCCAGGATAAGGGCAAGCTTACCTACCACGCCGGGCAAGAGCAGCGCGCCCGCGCCGCTGAGCTACTGGCCGGATTCTGCCAGGACGTCCACGTTTCCTGCCGGCCCGACCAGGTAGTGGAACTGGAATTCGCCGGCCTCCGCCCCCTGCCCGACACCTTCTCCGACCTAGGCCCCCTGAGTGGACTACTCTCCGCCTTCCGCCTCGACCCCAACGCGGCCTGGCTGGTAGTGGCCTGCGACCTGCCCTTCCTCTCCGAAACCACGCTAGGCCACCTGGTAGCAAACCGCCAGCCGGCCCGCATGGCCACCGCCTTTCAGAGCCCTGAAAATGAGTGGCCCGAGCCTCTCATTACCATCTGGGAGCCGCGCAGCTACGGCACGCTCCTGCGTTTCCTCAGCCTCGGCTACTCTTGCCCCCGCAAGTCCCTCATCAACTCCGACATTGAGCTACTCGCCACGCCGGCTCCTCAGGAGCTACGCAACGTGAACACCCCCGAGGAGTTTGAGGAAGCTAAGCGGGATTTAGGGTAAACCATTAGGAAATAGGAACGGTACTCCCCTGCTCAGATGAGAAAGAGTTGGGGTGGTTGATGTAGCCTAGAACGAACCAATAAGAACGTCATGCTGAGCGCAGCCGAAGCATCTCTACCTCTGGCTATTCAACAGGCCTAGAAGTGATTCAACGAAGCGGTAGAGATGCTTCGGCTGCGCTCAGCATGACAGTCAGTTTATCAACATTAGCACGCAAGATGTCTCGACAAGCTCGACATGACGTTCTGCGTGAACAGATAAACAACGATGGGTCAACTACCCCTAACCCCTCCTCATCTGAGGAGGGGAGCTTCGTTCTTATAATGTTAAGGGTGGGCGGCTACCCATACGTCGCCATCCTCGTAAAACTCCTTCTTCCAGATGGTTACCACCTGCTTCAGGGTATCGATGATGTACTGGCAGGCGGCGAAGCTCTCGGCGCGGTGGGGCGTAGACACGGCCACGATAACGGCTACGTCGCCGATATTTAGGGTGCCTTTGCGGTGGATGACGGTTACTTTCCGCAACATAGGCCACTGCTGCTGGGCCTGCTCGGCTACTTTACGCAGCTGGTGCAGGGCCATACTGTCGTAGGCCTCATACTCCAGGCGTATCACAGGACGGCCGGTACTTTTATTGCGCACAGTGCCGATAAACGTGTTGATAGCGCCAGCTCCGTCATCCTCCACGGTTTGCAGAGCGGCATTTACGTCAATGGGCTGATCGATTAGGTCGATGGTAATCAAAAGGCAGGGAGCAAGTAGGAATGAATACGTAGCAGTGAACAAAGAGCAAGTACTAATGCGCCATGATGCCGGTGGTCTTGCCTACTGCTCATGGCTCATTGTTGGTTGCTCATTGCCAATCTAGCCGCCGCTTACGGGCGGGATGAGGGCAATTTCGTCACGCTCGTGGAGGGGAGCATCGTCGGAGGCGTATTCGTTGTTGACGGCCACGGCCAGGCTGGAAAGGCGGTTCAGGGCCGGATACTCCTGCTGCAAACGCGCCAGCAACTCCTGCACCGATTGGCCTTCGGGCGCCGCCACTTCCAGCGTCGACTGGCCTACGATTTCTCGGGCGATGCCGAACAAAGCAATTTTTAAGTTCATAAACTCTAGAGTTACGCTGTTTTAACGCCGATGTACCAGATAGTAGCTAGCAACAGGCGTGAAGTGTAAACTACCGCGCCGGGTTGGTTGTTACCAAGCACGCCCCGCAGCTTTAGAACATCTTCCGGCCCTGAATCTGCGTACAGGCCCAAGTACGCAGATTCCCGTTTTTAGTGCGACGATTAACCACGAATAATCGTTTGCTTCGGGGTATCCGCGCCTCCTCTGCGTAATCCGCACCTTATGTCTGCTCCTGTACCGTCCGTTTTGTTTGATAATCATGGCCGCCCGCTGGAATACCTGCGCCTGGCCGTTACGGACCGCTGCAACCTGCGCTGCTTCTACTGCATGCCCGAAGAAGGCATCAAGTACATGCCCAAGCACGAGCTGCTTACCTATGAGGAGATGGAGCGCCTGGTAGCCATTATGGCGGGCTTGGGCGTGCGTAAAGTACGCCTGACCGGCGGAGAGCCATTTGTGCGCCGCGACTTGGTGCCGTTCATGAGCCGCTTGGCCGAAATCCCGGGCATTGAGGAGCTGACCATGACCACCAACGGCGTGCTCACCGCGCCTCACGTGCCGGAGCTGGCCCGAATGGGCGTGAAGGCCGTAAACCTGAGCCTCGATACCATGGACCGGGCCCGATTTGCTAGCATCACGCGCCGCGACGAGCTGCCGCGGGTAATGGAGACCTTCTACGCCTTGCTGGCGGCGGGCATTCGGGTGAAGATCAACGCGGTGGTGATGGATGGCCAGAACACCCAGGACATTTTGCCCTTGGCGGAGCTAACCCGCGACCTGCCCGTGGATGTGCGCTTTATCGAGGAAATGCCCTTCAACGGGGGCAGCCACGCCGCCACCCTGCCCTGGAACCACGTGCGTATTCGGGAACACTTGGAGCTCAACCTCGGTACGTTGCTACCCGTGGTTTCCCGCCCCGGCGACACGGCTTCGCACTACACTATTGCTGGCCACCAAGGCCGCGTGGGCATTATTGCGGCCTACTCGCGCACCTTCTGCGGCACCTGCAACCGTATCCGTCTCACGGCGGAAGGCGGCCTCAAAACCTGCCTCTACGACCAAGGCGTGCTTGATATCCGAGCACTGCTCCGTGGTGGCTCTTCTGATGCAGAGGTAGCCATGGCTCTTACCTCAGCCTTCCGCAACCGCGCCGCCAATGGCTTTGAGGCGGAGCAGCAACGCCCCCTGCATCAGCTCAGCTTTGAGTCGATGAGCACGATTGGCGGCTAGCCTTGCCTGATTTTTTCTTTTGGGGTAGGGTGATAGTTGGGAGAAAAGCTGATTAATACGCAGAATGGTACCTCCTATGACTGCATCCGTCTTACTTCAGCCCGCCCCGCCGGCCGCCGCTTCCCTGCGGGAAGAGCTGCGCGCCAACCGCACCAGCACCCTCACCCGTCTCTACCAACGGACGTTTCCGATGGTCCGCCGCCACGTGCTGGAGCGCGGTGGCACCACCCAGGATGCCAAGGATGTTTTCCAGGATGCGCTAGTAGTATTTTACGAGAAGACGGTAGGTGGCAGCCTAGTACTCACCTGTTCACCCAGCACCTACCTCGTAGGCGTGTGTCGCCACCTGTGGCAGCAGGAACTCAGCCGCCGCAACCGACTGCCCCTCTCAGATCTGAACGAGGCGCATGAGCAATTTCCTGATTCTGCTGAGGCCCCTGCGGCCGAGCCTGCGCCGGCTCTGGCGGTGCTAGAATACATATCTAAGCTCGGCGAAAAGTGCCAACGTATTCTGCTCTCGTTCTACTACTTCCAGCAGCCTCTGGAGCAGATTGCGGCAGAGAATAGTTATGGTACTGTCCGCTCGGCCACGGTGCAGAAGTTTAAGTGCCTGGAACGGCTGCGGAAAGCCGTGCGCCAAGCCGTTGCTTTCACCTCTGCTCACTAGGCCATGCGTCCGGAACTCGAACATCTGCAGCGGCTGGAGCATCATCTGCTAGGCCACCCCACCCCCACTGAAACCATCCAGTGGCAAGTCCAGCTCCAGCAAGATCCTGTGCTGGCCGCCGATGCGGAGCTGCAGCAACACCTCTACCACGGCATTCTCCTGGCAGGTCGCCAGCAGCTCCGGCAAGAGCTAGAGGAGATTCATACTCAGCTTTACCGCCCCCGGCGCACTTGGCTGCGCCATGCCGTAGCTCGCCTGCACCAGGCCCTGCGGTGGCCTACACGGTCCGCTCGCCGCTAACCCTTCACCTTCTTGAAGCATCGGTTTCGGTACTCCTGCTGGGGGTACCTAGGCCTCTCTATGCCCTTCCACCTCACCCTTCCTGCTATGTTAATGACTCCCGAATTTCGAAAGTTTGCGGTGCACGACCGTGGCCTAAACGGCCTCACTGTTGACCGCTACCTCCACCAAATGCAAGGCACCGCCTGGCCCCAGGTCATGGGCATGACTCGCTCCGTGATTGAGGAGAGGCCTACGCGCTTCGCAGAGATTGATGTGTTTTCGCGCCTGATCATGGACCGCATCATCTTCCTGGGGCAGGCTGTCGATGATAACATTGCCAACATCATCAATGCCCAATTGCTCTTCCTAGAATCGGTAGATAACCGTAAGGATATTTTGCTCTACATCAACTCGCCGGGCGGGTCGGTGTACGCGGGGCTGGGCATGTACGACACCATGCAGTACGTAAACCCCGACGTGGCTACCATTTGTACTGGCCTAGCCGCAAGCATGGGGGCGTTCCTGTTGTGTGGTGGGGCATTGGGCAAACGCTCGGCCCTGCCCCATGCGCGCGTTATGATTCACCAGCCTAGCGGCGGGGTACAAGGTCCGTCGGCTGATATTGAAATTACGGCGCGTGAGGTCGTGAAGCTCCGCCAGGAGCTCTATGGCATTTACGCCGAGCGCACCGGTAAAACCACGCAGCAAATTCACGACGACTCTGACCGAGACTACTGGCTGCGCGCCGATGAAGCCAAAGAGTACGGCCTCATCGACGAAGTGCTGGAGCGCAAGCCCTAGCCCTGTCGTGAGAACGATGTAGAGACGCCACACTTGGCGTCTCGGCGCGTGCTGATGTTGTTTAGTTTGATGTTCTAGTTGTTCTAGGCCAGTCATTCAACGACGAGACGCCAAGTGTGGCGTCTCTACATCGTTCTCGCGTCAGCACGCAGAGCGACCCAACTATTAAACCCCACCAATCCGCCCTAAACCTCGTATCCTTGGAGCGCGATGAAAGCTCTCTTTTGGATACTTGGCCTAGGAGCCGTCCTGTACGTAGCCATTTGCCTGCTGCTGTATTTTCAGCAGGAGCGGCTGTTGTTCTTCCCGAACAAGCTAGCCAAGGATTATCGGTTCCGCTTCCCTGGTCGGTTTGAGGAGCGCTGGATTACAACCGCCGATGGTACTAAGCTGCACGGGCTACTCTTCCCCGCTGATTCGTCTCAGGGGCTCATCTTTTACCTGCACGGCAACGGCGGGGCGCTGGATAGCTGGGGTGATGTGGCCACCACCTACACCCGCCTCGGCTACGATGTATTCTTGCTCGACTACCGGGGTTACGGCAAAAGCGAGGGCCGCATCAGCAGCCAGCAACAGCTTCTGGCTGATGCCGATACCGCGTACCAGCAACTGCTGAAGGAGTACCCCGAGGAGCGCGTGGTGCTGCTGGGCTACTCTTTGGGCACGGGCGTGGCGGCCTGGCTGGCGGCGCATCATCAGCCCAAGCTCCTGGTGTTGCAGGCACCCTACGCCAGCATGCGCGCCACGGCCCGGCAGCACTATCCGTGGGTGCCGGGGCTGGTGGTGCGCTACCCCCTGGCCACCGACAAAGTTTTGCCGCAGGTGAAAGCGCCCATCGTCATCTTCCACGGCGACCAAGATGAGATTATTGACTATCGCACAACCCTGAAACTGAAGGATCTGCTGAAACCGCAGGATCAATTTATCACCCTGCCCGGCGTAGGCCACAACGGCATGACGGAGAACCTGGTGTACCGGCGGTTGATTCAGCAACTGTTGGCCCCACAGGGTTAAGAGCCCGCCCGTTGGCTTTCCAAGCTTGGTAAATTTGCCGTAGCTTGTCGGCTATGCTCCGTCCTACTTCCTTCCCCCGTCTGCTGGCAGTGCTCTGCCTTGCCCTATCTGTTGCGCTGAGTGCACACGCGCAGCAGCGCAAAATCAACGTCAAGCAGGAGTTTGACCGCGCCGGGCAGCAACTCACGCGCCTGCTTCAGACTCACCCCGACGTCACGAAGTTTCCCTACTCCAGTAAGCCCGACGGCTCCCTCAAAGACACGCCCTCGGAGTGGTGGACTAGTGGCTTTTTCGGGGGCACGCTGTGGTACATGTTTGAGTACACGAAGCAGCCGCAGTGGCAGAAGGCCGCCGACTGCTGGACGATGGCAATGGCCCAGGAGCAAACCAACACGGGTACCCACGACCTGGGCTTTATGCTGTATTGCCCCTTCGGGAATGGCCTACGGCTCACCCAAAACCCAGCCTATAAGCCGGTTTTGCTTACCGGTGCCAAGTCCTTGGCTACGCGGTTCAACCCTGAAGTGGGCTTGATAAAGTCGTGGAACGACTTTCAGGGCTACAAGTACCCGGTCATCATTGATAACATGATGAACCTGGAGCTGCTGTGCTGGGCGGCCCGCACCACCGGCGACTCTACCCTGCGCCGCCTCAGCATCACGCACGCCGACAACACCCTCAAAAATCACTTCCGGCCCGATGGCAGCACCTACCACGTAGTGTGCTACGATGAGCACGGGCAGGTGCTGGCAAAGAAAACCGCCCAGGGTGCCGCCGATAACTCAGCGTGGGCGCGGGGCCAGGCCTGGGCCATCTACGGCTACACCACCATGTTCCGCGATACCAAGTTGGCGCGCTATCGGGAGCAGGCCCGCAAAACCGCCGACTTCTTCCTAAACCACCCCAACCTGCCCGCCGACAAAATTCCGTACTGGGATTTTAACGCGCCCAACATCCCACAGGAGGAGCGCGATGCCTCCGCCGCAGCCATTGTAGCATCGGCACTGCTGGAGCTGCAGCAGTACTGCCCCGCCCCCGATGCCAAGCGCTACCGCCAAGCCGCCGAGCAGATGCTAGTGAGCCTGAGCAGCCCCTCGTACCGGGCCGCTGTGGGCGAGAACAACAACTTCCTCATAAAGCACTGTGTGGCCCACAAGCCAGCCAAGACCGAGGTAGATGCACCTCTAACCTACGCTGACTATTACTACTTAGAAGCCTTACTGCGCTACAACAGGCTGAAATAAAGTAGCCAGCACCTGTCCAACTGGCCTATCTGAAGCAAATACCTAAGCGAGAATACTTGAGCTAGTCCCCCAGATTAGGAGGAAACTAGTTCTTGACTGCGCAACTTAGCTGCGCTAGTGGTTGTATCCTGCTTACTTTCGCTGAACGTAGGCCACCCGTTATGCTCGCTTCTCAACATCGTATCACCTTGTTCCTGATGGCTGCCCTGAGCGGCGCTAGCATCCAGGCCTCTCAGGCTCAAACCAATGCCGTTCCTGACCCGAGGCTAGGTAGCTGGTTTGTTGGGACGGTCGTGTTGCCCGGTGGCCCAAAGCATTGGGGCGGTTATGTAGAGCTACAGGCTCGTGCTAACAGCACTTTTCGGCAGTTTTTCTACTATGAAACGAAGGGTGGAGTAAGCTACGATCTGGCTAAGAATTTCACCTTCATGCTGGCTGGAGGACGCTATTCTACCTCCGATTACCGCGACCTGAGCGAGGGCCCGCTTAATACGGAAAAGCGCCTGTGGGAGCAGCTGACTCTCACGCACTACAGTGCCCGCCTCAAGATGGAGCACCGCTACCGGGTAGAGCAGCGCTGGTTTACTTTCCGCGATGATGTGGTGCCCGCTGGCTCCTTCCGGTACCGTAACCGCATCCGGTATCGCTTCAACACCTTCCTGCCCCTCAACCACCCTACGTTCGTTGACAAAACGGTCTTTTTGTCGGTGTACGATGAGGTATTTTTCAACCCGCGGGGACCAGTCTTTGAGCGCAACCGGGTGTATGCTGGCGCCGGCTACCAGTTTGATAAACACTTTACGGTGCAAGCTGGCTGGGTAAACCAAGCCAACTACACGCCCGCCAGCTACCGGCAGAACACCTTTGTGCCCCAAACCAACATCGCCAAAAACAACTTAGTGTTTTCGGTTATCTACCGCATCAGCCGGCGCAACCAGGTAGTACCGGCTCCGGAATTCGTGCCGTCGCAGCCAGACTAAGCGCGGGTTCCTCGATGGCATTGGGTACCAATTTGAGGGTGAGCGTGTGCCGGTCTTGGTCGGCGTAGAGCATGTGTAGCTCCAGCACCAAGTACTGCTGAGTAACGGCCTGCACCAGTAGGTACAGCGGCTTCTGGTTCTCGACGTGGGTGATTTTTTCGGCGTGGCGGGTCCAGTGCGCGGACGTAGCAACCGCCGGCTTCTCTTGCGGTACATCTAGGTACCGGAAGTCGAAGAGCATGTTTTCGCCCAGACTATAGTAGCCCTGGAAGGGCTGCGGGCCAGCCTCCACGCGCACTGTTTTCCAAACCTGACAGAGTAAATTTTCTTCCATACGCATCTACTTTCCTAGGCCTACCCACCCGCGCTGCATCGCGTAGTACAAGCCAGTGCCTACCAACAGGCCCACAAGATAACCATACGGCAGTCCGCTGCACAGTAAACCTACCAGCAGGGCCAGCAGCAAATCGGAGCGGGAGCCGCTAATGTCGCGCAGCAGGGTGGCCAGGGTCAGGGCCTCGAACAGGAGCAGCACACCCAGCACCGGCAACGGAAAGATGTGCACAATCTGCTGAAATCCCTGGCTGAAGAACAGGCCTAGCACCAGAAACAACAGCCCGTACAGCACCACCGAACCGCCCGTGCGCCCCCCGAACGTGTAGTGGCCTACCATACCACCCGAACCATGGCACACCGGAAAGCCCCCCAAAAACGGGTTTATTAGGTTCATGAGAGCGTAGGTGAAGCTGATTTTGCGCACCGTGAGGGGCCGGTCAGGGAAGTAGTCGTCCACCACTTGCTTGGTAGCCAGCACGGAGTTGCCGAGCGACAACGGAATTTGGGGCAGGGCCAGCAGCACGGCGCCTAGCAGAATATCGGCGCGGGCGGGCACGTGCCAGCTAGGCAGGTGCAGGCCTATAGCCCGCTGAGCAGTGGCAAAGTCAAGCTTGAAGACAAGCCCGTAGGCCACTCCCAGCGTGAGCACGATGAGGGCGGCGGGCCAGCGCCGGTTGCCCAGCAATACCACCGTTACGAGGAAGCCCGCTGCCGCCAGCGCGTAGCCAGGCACCCCATCGGCGGGTACGTACTCTTTTAGGGCCAGCGTGGCCAGCTGCAGGGCCAGCCCAAACTGAATGCCGCGGATAACGGTCTTGGGCACCAGCCGGGCCAAGCCATCAATCAGCCCCGTCACCGACAGCACCAGCATGCTGACGCCCACGGCCAGCCCGCCACCCCAAATCACGCGGCCCGGAATTTTCTGGGCAATAACCAGCGCGGCAAACGCCTTCAGGGGCTGCACCGGCATAGGCATGCCGTACCACAACCCCGAAAACAGCTGCATCAGCCCGAACATAATCAGCACGCCGGCACTATCCATGCCCGAGGCCGCAATGACGCCAATCAGCAAGGGCAGATCCGTTCCTAAATCCCCAAACGCCCCGGCCAGCTCATTGCGGTCAAAGCGAATTCGGGGACGGCGAGGAGATGGAGCGGTAATCGGCATGAGGTATGTGAAGTGATGAAGTACTGAACGGTAACAAGAACGTCATGCTGAGCGAAGTCGAAGCATCTCTACCTCTGACTAATCAACTGGCCTAGCAACGATTCAATCGAAGCGGTAGAGATGCTTCGACTCTGCTCAGCATGACGTTCTTGTTGTTGATGCTACTGGTCGTCTTATACGTCAATGGCTTGCTCATCCCAGGCCAGGATGCCGCCGTCGAGGTTAAGCAGGTTGGAGAAGCCGTACTGGGTTTGTAGGCGCTCAATGGCCTCAGCGCTGCGGCGACCGGAACGGCAGTATACCACTACTGGGTGGTGGCGCGGTACGGAGCCCACTCCCTTGTCGAGGTTGCTCAGGGGCAGCAAGGTAGCGCCGGGGATGTGGCCGGAGGCAAACTCGTCGGGCTCGCGCACATCCAGTAGGAACGGCGGGTGCGCCGATGCCAACTGTTCCTGCAGTTCCTGCGCCGATACGGCATTTACGCCGGTGCCGCAGAAGTCAGTGTAGTCGTTCGGGTCGGCATTATCTAGGCCTATGATGGCTTGCTCAGGGCGGCAGGCGAACTTCAGCAGGCGCGTCTGGAAGGTGAGGGCATCAAACATCCAGAGGCGGCCCGATAGCACTTCGCCGATGCCCAGAATTACCTTCAGCACTTCCGTAGCCTGGGCCGTGCCCACTAGGCCAGGTAGCACGCCCAGCACGCCGGTAGCGTCGCAGTTGGGGGCTTCGTCGGCGGAAGGTGGCTGCGGAAACAGGCAGCGGTAGGTGGGCCCACCTTGGTAGTTGAACACCGAAACCTGCCCTTCAAACTTGTAGATGGCCCCCGATACCAGCGTTTTGTTCAGTGTCACGCAGGCGTCGTTGAGCAGGTAGCGGGTGGGGAAGTTGTCGGTGCCGTCTACCACTACCTCGTAGTTCTCCAGCAGCTTGCGCACGTTGCCCAGGGTAGCGCGGCACGTTTGCACCTCTACCTTGATGTGTGGGTTGATGCGCCGCACGGCCCGCGCCGCGGCTTCGGCCTTGAGGTGGCCTAGGTCAGCGGGGCCATACAAAATCTGGCGCTGCAGGTTGCTGGCCTCTACTTTGTCGGCATCCACAATGCCGAGGTGGCCTACACCGGCTGCTGCCAGATACTGCAGAATGGGACACCCCAGCCCCCCAGCACCCACCACGAGTACGCGGGCATTTTTTAGGCGGAGCTGGCCCTCGTCCCCAATCTCCGGGAGTTGCAGGTGTCGGCGGTATATCTGGCGTTCTTCGGAAGTGAGCATGGTGAGGGGCAGGTGCACAAGTGGAGCGGCGCGCCGTACTACTAAATGTACGAACCGATGGATTAAGCCTTCAAACTTACTTCTGGCCGATAAGGTTAAAGAACCTCGGCTCCACCCCATTTCTTTCTTATGTCAGCGCCTGTTTTTCTGCCTCCTACCAGCTACGATTACGTGACCGTGCACAAAGTGCAGGGCGAAGAAATCACCCAAGCCTCCGACGTGCTGGCCGCCGAAGAGCCCCTGGAAATACGGGTGGGCTACGGCCCCAGTGGCCAGCGCGAGCACCGCACCCTCTCCATCACCATGCGCACACCGGGCCACGACTTTGAGCTGGCCGCCGGCTTCCTGCTTACCGAAGGTATTATTCGCAATCGGCAGGAGCTGCAGGGGGTAATTTATTGCCCCGATGTGGAGAAGGAGGAAGAGCGCGAGAACGTGGTGCGCGCCGAGCTGGCCCCCACCGCCGCCGTAGACCTCCCCCGCCTAGAGCGCCACTTCTATACCAGCAGCAGCTGCGGCGTGTGCGGCAAAACCAGCATTGATGCCGTGCACGCGGCGGCCTGCCCCGTGCTCCCTACTCAGGGCCCCTACGTTGATCCGGCCGTGATTCATCAGTTGCCGGAGCGGCAACGGGCGGCGCAGGCCTTATTTGAGCAAACGGGTGGCCTACACGCGGCGGCACTGTTCTCGCCGGAGGGTGAGCTGCTGCTGCTGCGCGAAGACGTGGGCCGCCACAATGCCCTAGACAAGGTTATTGGGGCGGCGCTCCTGCAGGAAATGCTGCCCTTGCACAACTCAGTGCTGCTGGTGAGTGGGCGCGCTTCGTTTGAGCTGGTGCAGAAGGCGGCCGTGGCAGGCATTCCGGTGCTGACGGCCGTGGGTGCCCCCAGCTCCCTGGCCGTAGCAGCCGCTAAAAACTTCGGGATGACGCTGTGCGGATTTGTGCGCCAGGGCCGCTACAACGTGTATTGCCACGAATGGAGGCTAAACGCCACCATAACATCTGATGGCGCTGCTGCGTCTGACTCTCATACCCTTGCCTCATGAAGCTTCGCATCGAAGATAACTCGCTCCGCCTTCGTCTTTCAGAAGATGAAGTACACCACTTTGCTACTACCGGCCGGGTGGCGTCGGTAGTGCCGCTAGGCCTCACGACCACCGAGAACCTGACCTACGCCCTAGAGCGCGCCGAGACGGAAGAGTTCCGCGTCACGTATGGCGCCGGAGCTATTACCGTGAAAGTGCCCGCTGCCCTGGCTACCCACTGGACTACAACCGACCAAAACGGCTTCTCGGCCACGCTGATGATGGCCGAGGATCAACCCCTGAAGATTTTAATTGAGAAGGATTTGGATTGTCGCCATTAGCGCCCATCTCCGCCCCACCCTTATTTGCCCTATCCATTTCGAGTCATGGATAAATCCCCCGCGTACGATCCTAACCAAGCCGGCAAAACCGAGCAGCAAGGCGCTGAAGCCAATGCTCCGAAAAGCGGTGAGCGTCCCGATCAGGGTGCTGCCCCCACCAGCGACAACTGGAGCACTTCCCCTTTCCGCCACTCCCTGGATGAGCGGAAAATGGAGGCACCTGATACGCTGGGGGCCAAGCACAAGTACCCCATCCTGGCCCAGCCGCCAGAGGAGTTTACTGGCCTGAAGCTGACCAAGCCAGCCAAAGTAGCCGCCGGCATAACGGCCGTGCTAAAATCAGGAGCGTTTGCTTTTGACTACGAGGGCCCGGTGCGCGGTACGCACGCGCTGCTGAAGATGAACCAGAAAGATGGGTTCGACTGCTCGAGCTGCGCCTGGCCCGACCCCGACGACCACCGCTCAGTAGCGGAGTTTTGCGAGAACGGCGCCAAAGCCACCACTTCCGATGCTCAATCGGACCCGGTGGGGCCCGAGTTCTTTGCCAAGCACAGCCTAGCCGACTTGTCGAGGATGACGGACCGCGACCTGAACAACGCCGGCCGCCTCACGCACCCCATGGTGCTGCGCCACGGTGCTACCCACTACACGCCTATCTCCTGGCCCGAAGCCTTTCAGCTGGTGGCCGATGAGCTGAATGCGCTGCAGTCGCCGAACGAGGCTATTTTCTACACTTCGGGCAAAGTGCCTAACGAGCCAGCTTACCTCTATCAGCTCTTCGTGCGGCAGTTTGGCACCAACAACCTGCCCGACTGCTCCAATATGTGCCACGAGAGCAGCGGCGCCGCCCTCAGCAATACCACTGGCCTAGGCAAAGGCTCGGTGACGCTAAATGACATGTATGAAGCCGAGGTCATTCTCATCATCGGGCAGAACCCCGGCACCAACCACCCGCGCATGCTCACGGCCCTGCAAAAGGCCAAAAAGAACGGCGCCAAGATAATCAGCATCAACCCCTTGCATGAAGCCGGGCTGCTGCACTTCAAGAACCCGCAGGACTTCATGAACCCCCTGAAGGCCTTGGGCACCTTGCTCGGCGACGGTACGCCCATCACCGACATTTACCTGCAGGTGCGCATCAACAGCGACCAGCTGGTAATGCGCGGGCTGATGAAGTGCCTCCTCGAAGCGGAAGCCCTCAACCCTGGGCAAGTGCTCGACCAGGAGTTTATCCGGGACTATACTACCGGCTACCCTGAGCTGGTAGAAACGCTGAACAACACCAACTGGGCCGACATTGAGGAAGCCAGTGGCATCACCAAGGCGCAGATTCAGGAAGCGGCTAACCTGATTGCCCGCCACAAGAAGATCATCACGTGCTGGGCCATGGGCCTGACTCAGCAGAAGAACGGCGTGTATACCATCCAGGAGATTGTAAACATGCACTTCATGAAGGGCGCCGTGGGCATCCCTGGCGGGGGCCTGTGCCCGGTGCGCGGCCACTCCAACGTGCAGGGCGACCGAACCATGGGCATTTGGGAACGGCCTACCGAAACATTCCTGGATGCGCTTGATAAGGAGTTCGGCTTCACTTCGCCACGGGAGTATGGCTTTGATGTAGTGGAGGCAGTAAAGGCCCTGCACGACGGCAAGATCAAGGTGTTCATGGCTATGGGCGGCAACATGCTCTCGGCCTGCTCCGACACGGAATTTGTGGCCGAAGGCATGCGCAAGCTGCGCCTCTCGGTACACGTAACGCCCAAGCTCAACCGCAGCCACCTCGTAAACGGCGAAATGGCCCTGCTGCTGCCCTGCAAAACCCGCATTGATATCGACATGCAGAAATCGGGGCAGCAGTTTATGACTTGCGAGAACTCCATGGGGGTAGTGAGCATGAGCAAAGGCGTGCTCGACCCCATTTCTGACCAGATGCTGAGCGAAGTAGCCATTGTGTGCGGCATTGCCATTGCCACCCTCGGCGACCGTAGCACCGTAGACTGGGTGGGCTGCACTGAGAACTACGACCTCATTCGGGACTACATAGCCCGTACCATCCCGGGCTTTGAGGAGTTCAACACCAAGGTGCGCCACCCCGGCGGGTTCTACCTGCCCAATGGCCCCCGGGAGCGGAACTTCACCACCGAAAACGCCAAGGCCAACTTCACGAGCACGCCCCTGGAAAAGCATGTACTGGAACCCGGCCAGCTGGTGCTGATGACCATCCGCTCGCACGACCAGTTCAACACCACCGTGTACGACTACAACGACCGCTACCGCGGCGTGCACGGCGAGCGGCGGGTTATTTTCCTGCACCCCGAGGATATGGCCGAGCGCGGTATTCAAGAGAGAGGCCTAGTAAATATTACCAGCCACTTTGAAGGCCAGGAGCGCCACGCCGAGAAGTTCATTGCCATTCCCTACGACATTCCGAAGGGCAACTGCGCCGTGTACTTCCCCGAGGGCAACGTACTGGTACCCATTGGGTCAGTGGCCTACAAGAGCAACACGCCTACCTCTAAGTTCGTGATTGTAACCGTGGCCCCCGTAGAGCTGCCCATTGGTACCCGCATTCCAACCTCTGAGCAGGTAGCTGTACCGGCTTAGAACTGTCTACAACTTACCCGACTGAAAAGCCCAACCGTACTCACGGTTGGGCTTTTTGCTGTCTGCGTATCCGCTACTGCTTACATGAGCTATTCTGGCTGATTCGGCAACCTCAACGCTTACTTCTTCGTCTGAATCTCAAACCATTGTTCAGTTCAGTGCTTATTATAAGGTGAACTGCAGTTGATTCTTTTTGTAGTGGCCTAGCGTCGGATTTGCTTCGTGTAGAGCAGTCCGGTACAAGTAAGCTTCAACGACCTTCTCTCCGGCCCCGGGCTGGTATCTTACCATTTACTCCGCACAAGCGAGTAGCTAGCCCCACCCCCCGGTGAGCCTGCCGCTTTCTACTAATCTGTTCTGTCTGCCATGGAAAAGTCCCCCACCGAAGATCCCAGCAACGCTGGTAAAACTGAGCAGCAAGGCGCTGAAAACAACGTTCCGAAAAGCGGCGAGCGGCCCGACCAGGGCACTGCTCCTACCAACGACCACTACCGCCCCGACCCGCAAATGGACCGCGACCAAAGCAATATTCCTGCTCCCGACGTTGCCAACGCCAAGTACTTGCACCCCATTCTAGCCCAGCCCCCAGAGGAGCTGACTGGCCTACAGCTGGAAGAGCGGGCTAAAGTAGCGGCGGGCGTTACGGCCGTTATCAAGTCGATGGAGTTTAGCTGGACTGAGGGCGGCGTGAACCGCGGCACCCGGGGCCTGCTGAAGATGAACCAGAAGGACGGGTTCGACTGCTCGAGCTGCGCCTGGCCCGACCCCGACGACCACCGCTCAGTAGCGGAGTTTTGCGAGAACGGCGCCAAAGCCACCGCTTCTGATGCCGACGACAAGGCCGCCGGCCCCGAGTTCTTTGCCAAGCACAGCCTGGCCGAGCTCTCCAAAATGACCGACCGCGACCAAAACAACGCGGGCCGCCTCACGCACCCACTGGTAAAGCGCCCCGGTGACAACCACTACTCCCCCATTGAGTGGTCGGAAGCCTTCCAGATTATTGGCAGGGAACTGAATGCGCTGGATTCGCCGGATGAGGCCGTGTTCTACACTTCGGGCAAAGTGCCCAACGAGCCCGCCTTCCTATTCCAGCTGTTTGCCAAGCAGTTCGGCACTAACAACCTGCCCGACTGCTCCAACATGTGCCACGAAAGCAGCGGGGCTGCCCTAAGCCCCACGCTAGGCCTAGGCAAAGGCTCGGTAACGCTGAACGACATCTACGAAGCCGAGGTAATTCTCATTATTGGGCAAAACCCGGGCACCAACCACCCCCGCATGCTCACGGCCTTGCAGAAGGCCAAGCGCAATGGGGCCAAGATCATCAGCGTGAACCCACTGCTGGAAGCTGGCCTCAACCACTTCAAGAACCCTCAGGACTTCATGAACCCCCTGAAGGCCATTGGCGCCCTGCTCGGCGACGGCACTCAGATTACCGACCTGTTCCTGCAGGTGCGCGTGGATGGCGATATGGCCTTGCTGCGCGGCATCATGAAGCACCTATTTGAGGCCGAAGACCTAAACCCCGGCCAGGTAGTAGACCACGAGTTTATTGCCAAGTACACCACGGGCTTCGAGTCGTTTGAGCAAAATATCCGCAACACTAGCTGGGAGGACATTGAGGAGCTAAGCGGCATTACCCGCGCGCAGCTGCTGGAAGCGGCCAACATGCTGGCTACCAAAAAGAAGATCATCACCTGCTGGGCGATGGGCGTGACCCAACAACGCCAGGGCGTGCAGACCATTCAGGAGATTGTAAACCTGCAATTGATGAAGGGTGCCATTGGCAAGCCCGGCGCGGGCACCTGCCCAGTGCGCGGCCACTCCAACGTGCAGGGCGACCGGACCATGGGCGTATGGGAGCAGCCAACTAAGGAGTTCCAGGATGCGCTGGCTAAGGAGTTCAACTTCAAGCCCCCCTATGAGCATGGCTACGACACCGTAGAGGCCATTAAAGCCATGTATAAGGGCAAAACCAAGGTGTTCTTCAGCTTGGGCGGCAACCTGCTGGCCGCTGGCCCCGACACCGAGGTAATTGCTGAAGGCATGCGCAAGCAGAAGCTAACTGTGTTTGTGGGCACCAAGCTCAACCGCGGCCACCTAACTACCGGCGAAACTAGCCTGCTGCTACCCTGCTTTACGCACGCCGACGTGGACATGCAGCGCTCAGGCCACCAGATGACCTCCTGCGAGAACTCCATGGGAGTAGTAAGCCAGAACAAAGGCGTGCTGGTGCCCCTAGAAGGCCAGATGATGAGCGAAGTGGCCATCTTGAGCGGTGTGGCCATTGCTACCTTGGGCGAGCGAACCAACATTGCCGACTGGGTAGCCATGACGGAGAACTACGACGTTATCCGCGACCATATCGCGCGCGTGATTCCGGGCTTCGATAATTTCAACGAGAAGCTGCGCCGGCCCGGCGGGTTCTACCTGCCCAACGGCCCCCGCGAACGGAAGTTTACCACCAAAAACGGCATGGCAAACTTCACCACCACAGAGCTGGAGAAATATACCCTGGAGCCCGATCAGCTGATTCTGATGACCGTGCGCTCACACGACCAGTTCAACACCACCATCTACGACTACAACGACCGCTACCGCGGCGTGCATGGTGAGCGGCGCGTGTTGTTCATGAACCGGGAAGACATGGCCGAGCGCAGTATCAAAGCCAAAGACCTCATTGATATCACTAGCCACTTCAAGGGCGAGAAGCGTACCGTGGAGAAGTTCGTGGCCGTGCCCTACGATATTCCGCGCGGCAACGTGTCGGCGTACTTCCCCGAGGCTAACCCGCTGGTGCCCATTGCCAGCGTAGCGAAGGTCAGCAACACGCCTACTTCTAAGTATGTGGTAGTTACCGTAGAGCCCACCCGCAAAACCGTAGGGGCTCCGCTGGATATTCGGCTGGCGGTAGAGGCCTAGGCCTATAACCAGCAGTACCAAAGCGCTACGCCCAGCGTCTGGCTACTTCAGTTTACTTATACAAGCAAAGGCCCCATTACCACGGTAATGGGGCCTTTGCTTGTATAGGAGAGTGGCCTAGGCCAGTAACTTGTTTAGGCTTCGCTGCGCATCATATGGTCTTGCATAATCTTAAGCAGGAGCGCATCGGCGCCGCTCAAGCCTTCGGCTGGCAACTGCATTTGTTCGGGCATCAGGAAGCCAGAAACCTTGCTTAAATCTTCAGACTGGACTGGCCAGAATGCCATGCTCCAGGTAGGAAAGCTACGAACCTCCACTTCCTTATCGGCCAGCTTGGCGGTATCGGTGTGGCGCCCATCTTGCTCAATGTAGCTGTATAGTTTGCGTACAGCGTCGGTGGGGCCTTCTATCAACTGCATGAACCGACCTTCGTGATACAGCAGGAGGCCCGTGATGTCGTATTTCGCGTTGTTGAGCCGGGCCTGTTCCAGCAAGGTCTGCAGCTCGTCATCTGTCATCAGACGCGTAGCCGTGCTCATGTAAATGAGTTGATGCATGCAGTAGTTATTTCGAATTCTACACCATTCTACCCTGCTGAACTAAGCAACGCAGTTTATTTCTATACAGTTCTGTCGTGATTACTGTTCAGCTTAGCCAGCATTTTTACTTGGCTTTTGCATAAGAAAGGCCGCGCATCAGCGTGGTGCGCGGCCTTCAGTATTATGGTAGCTCGAAGCACGGAAGCTTATGGGTAAGCTAGGCCAGTACTAGCAGGCCTAGAGCTTATCCTGCTCGGGCTTCTGCACGCTATCGTCCTTGTGCGTATCGCCGTTGATGTAGTCCTCGTCGCCTTTAGCAGCGCTGTGCAGGTGGTAGGTATTGTCGCCCATGGTTACGCCGGCTTCGGGGTCTAGCTGCTGCTGGCTTGGGCGCGGAATGCCAACGGGGGTGTTACCGTCTTTGCGCTGATTGCTGGTGGCTTGCTGACTATCTTCCTGAGGAGCGGGTTTTTGCGGTTGATCTGCCATATGATGGAGAGGTGGGCTGCCGAGGGGCAGCGGTGCGAAAAAGGAATAAGAGGCTGTGCCGAAAAGGCCACTGCCCCGCGTAGTTATCATGGCCTAGGCCAGTTTAAACATGCTATACTGCTATACGCACCGCAGCAGTCGTGGTTATGCCTGCCCTAGAAAGGATAGCCAATGGCAATGTTGAGCCGGCCCTTGTTATCCTGCACATTGTAAGACGAGTTCAAGCTTGGCCGAATCACCTCTTTATTATTTTTACTGTAGGGCAC
This sequence comes from Hymenobacter wooponensis, assembly GCF_004745865.1. Classification (GTDB taxonomy): domain Bacteria; phylum Bacteroidota; class Bacteroidia; order Cytophagales; family Hymenobacteraceae; genus Hymenobacter; species Hymenobacter wooponensis. The sequence goes on from NZ_SRKZ01000002.1 coordinate 895,781, forward strand.
ATTCAGCGGGTAAGCATAGTCAAGGCGAATCACGAAGAACTGCACATCAATACGGATACCAGCGCCGGCACCCACGGCCAGTTCTTTTAAGAAGGAGTTGAAGGCAAACTGTCCGTTTTTGCCATCGGGGTTGCCATTTGCGTCAATAGTCTGGCGGCTGGGGTCGGCGTTTACGAGCCAGATGTTACCTGCATCCACAAACAGCGCGCCCTTTACGTACGGGAACAAGTCCTGGCGATACTCAGCATTGGCCTCGAAGCGCAGGTCACCTACCTGGTCATAGAAGTAGCTGTTTTCGCGGGATACGGGCGGGCGGTAAGTACCCGGTCCGATGCCGCGCGCCGGGAAGGCTCGCACGCTGTTGGGGCCGCCAATGCCGTACTGCTTCAGGTAGGGCAGCACCGTAGAGTTTTTGTAGGGTAAGCCCGCTCCGATGAGCACGCGCGTTGCAATCTTGTTGCCGCTGGTGGGGTTAGAGCTGGTCCGGAAATAATTGCGAAACTCCAAATCTACCTTAGTGTATTGCGCAAATTGCTGCCCAATGAGGGTGTAGGCCTGTCGGCCATCGGCGGTTTCTACTTTAGGTTGGCTGGTGAGCGAACTGAATAAGTAGGCCAGGTTACCGGCCAGCTCTACGCCCCCACTGAAGTAAATTTGGTTACGCCGTTGCTCCAGCGCCTGCTGGTTATAGGTGTAGCGGTAGGAGCTAGCCAGAATGAACTGCTGCCGGAAGGAGTTAGCTAGGAAAGGCCGGTCCCGCAACAGCCTACTAAATGAGGCACTACTATCGGATAGGCGCAAGTACTGTAGGTCGATAGGGCGCAACGTTTGCTCGTTCGTGAGCTTGGTTTTCCAGGTGTAACCGTAATTCAGATTAAACAGGTCCTGTCGGAAAGCTTGGCGGCGCTCCACGCGCTTCACGCCCGCTCCAATAAACGTGCGGGGCTGGAAGTCGGAGTTGGGCAGGCGCACATCCAGGAACGGCAGGGGCGGCGTAATCAGGCGCGGAATCTGAAGCTGAGCATCTACCCCAAACTCATAGCTGGTAAGGCCAATCGTGTTGGAATTGCTGCGCGTCTGGTTTTCGAACGAGCCCGTGGCGTTTACCACCAGCTGCTCAGCGCCACGCAACGCCGAGCGGTTGCGGAACTGCACCTGGAAGCCCGGCCCCACGAAGCCGTTTTCCTTGCTCACCAGCAGCACCTCGGCCCGGATGCTCTTCTTGGCTACCTGCGTCATGCGCACGTAGGAGTTCAGGAAGCCATACCCCGCCGAGTCGGCCTTGGCCCGCGCAGGCCGGAAGCCGATGTCTACGTACCGGAACACGCCCAAGCTCATCAGGCGGCTCAGCGTCTGGTCTTGCCGGCGACGGCGGTAGATACTGTCGGGGTAGAGGAAGGTAGCGTTGGTGATAGACTTCGCCGTGAATACATCCTCGCTGGGGAAGTACAAGTAGCCTTTATACCGGATGGGCCGGTCGTTCAGGGTTGTGTCTGACAGGGAGTAGTCGGTGTTGAGCCGCACCCGGTTCAGCACGTAGGGCTTGGCGGCTTGCGGAGTTGTTTTCTCCTTGACCTTTAGGTACACATTCACCTGATTATTCAGGGTGCTGTCTACCTGAAACAAGATGTAGTCGGGAGAGAAGTAGTAGTAGCCCTGGTTTTTAAGGGCCGCATCAATTCGAGTCCGCTCGTTGGTGAAGGTTTGTAGGTTATATGGGTCACCGACCTTCAACAACGAAGCTGGCTGCGTGGCCCTGATGGCCCGGGGCAGCAGGGAGTCGCCTTCCGGAAAGTGTATTTCCTTAATGGTATATGGCTTGCCAACTGTAGCCGTGTAATTGACGTGTGCGGCTTGGCCCTGCACATCAATCTGACTATGGACGGTAGGCTTAAAGTAGCCGTTGTTGTAGAGCCGGTTAGTCATCAGGCCCTTCACCTTCTGCGTATCTACTTGGCTGAGCAGCACGGGTTTCTCCCCATACTTATTGGCCAGCCACTTACCCAAGCCCTTGGTTTTACCCTCACCTAAGTGCCAGAAGTACAGCTTGGGCCGGATACCGAAGAAGGAGGTATTGGGCTTAGGTGTAATGACGCTTTCCAGCTCCGTAGTAAGTACCGCTTCGTTCGGAATGGCACTCTCAGATTTCACCTTGACGGTGCTACCGGTATAGAGCTTGCTGCCCTCCGGAATGTACTTGGTACCAGAGCAAGAGGCCAAGGCTACTAGGCCTAGCAGCGCCGCCCAGCGGTGGGCGCCCTTTCGCCCCGGTCCCCGTCCCTCTGGCAGAGGGGGCACCTGACGGTTTGAAACGGCAGGGTGGTGGGGCGGCACAGAAGCGGGCGAATGATGGAGCATGAATAGGTAGTTCAGAAAATCGAAAAGTCAAGCTTGCCCAGTCCTGCGGAAGCTAGGCAAGAAAGAATTAGCGTTGAGCCGAGCGGGCCGAATCGGGGCGAGAAGGGCGGCGGGTAGAGTCGGGGCGGGTAGCTGGGAACTGCGCCGCCGCAGTGGAGTCGCGCTGGGAGCGACGGTCCTGCTTGCGGCGCCGGCGCTCCAGCTTGATATCTTCCTTCACGTTTGAGTCGATGCCCTTGAACAAGTCAGCAAGGTTCTGGTAGTCGCGCTGGAATACCAGCGAAGCCCCATTGCGCACAAACTGCCCGTCGATGTCACTGTAGGAGTTATTGCGGAAGGCGCGCAGGCGAATGCGGCCATTAGCCAGCACGTTGTACTCAATGCTCACATCACCCGCGAAGGCACTCACGCCACTTGCACTCTGGCCCTGGGTTCCCTGGTTGCCTCCGCCCAGCGGCACATCGGTACCAAGGCGCACGGTGAGGCGGTTGTTGAGCAGCTGGCGACGCACAGCCACATTAAGGTCGGTGCGGGTTTTCTCCTGGCCGCTGCTAAAGTCGGCATACGAGTTCACCCCCAGCTCCACGCCCAAGTTGGAGAGGTAGCTGCCGGTAAGGTTGTTGAGCTGCTGCGTAAGCACCTGGCTGGCGGAACCACGCAACTGTTCGGCTACGAGGTTGCCGCTGCTGCTCTGGAAGGGGTCGTCGGCCAGGAAGCGGCCAAGCACCAGCAGGGAGAATACCTGCTTGTTCAGGTCACTCTCTTGCGAGGGCTGCCGCAGCTGCGCTAAGCGGTTCTCAATGGGGCCCCGCAAGTCAGAGCGGGCTTCTTCCGGCAAGCGAATATCGAACCCGATTACTGGCTTCAGTAGCTCGCCGGTTACCTTCAGGTCTACCACAAACGGCACCGGGTTGCGGGCCAGGGCACTCTGCGTTTCATCGGCCACTCCCTGAGCCGAAATCAGCTCAGCGGGTGCCGCCCGCACTTTGTATAACGCCGTGACATTGGCCTGCCCGTTGTAGGGGTCACCGCTCCAGGTAATGGAGCTGCCCGACGCAATATCGAATTCCCGAGAAGCTAGGTCGTAGAGCGACATCTGGTATTTGCCGCTCGCCACGTCTAAACGACCCGTGAGGGTAATATTGCCGGTAGGGTCAATGGCCGTGTTGAGCGTGCCATTTGCCCGCACCTGCAGGTTGTCGCCCGACACATCATCTACCACCACAGTGAAGAGGGATTTGTCGGTCACCGTCACGAGGGCCTGAATGTCATAGCCAGACGCAGTTTCGGCAGTATCAATGGGCACTTTACGGGCCAGTAACGTATCCATTGGAGCGCTCTTATCAATGAACTCCACAATGCCTTCGCGCTCTACTTTCACCGGGTCGTCGGTGGGCAGGCCTACGAAGAGGCTAGAGCCATCGGCCACCCGGGCGCGGGTGCGCACAATGGGCAGGTTGAGGTTGCCGGTAATGCGCGAGTCAGAGTCAACCAGCAGCTTACCCCAGAACAGTGGGTTGTCGCGCTGGGAGCTTTGCACCGCCAGGAAGTTGTTGGTGGTAGCCTCCAGGTCAAAGCGGAAGTCACTCACGTAGTCGCGGGTGCGCACGTAGCCATTAACTATGGCCTCGCTGCCCAGGGAGTCGCGCACCGCAAAATTGCTGAAGCGAATCCCTTCTTCGTTGAAAGCAATGGGCTGCGAAACCAAGAAGAACGGCGCGCCCAACTGGGTAAGCGTGAAGGTAGCATCGGGGGTGGTAGTGAGCGTGCCATTGATGCGCGGCTGGCTCACGTTGCCCCCCACGGCCAGCTGGCCCGTTAGGCCTCCGCCCATGTTTTGCAGCTGCCCCGCCGAGAAGGGCTCAATGATTTTCAGATCCAGCCGGTTCACATTCACGGAGAACTCAATGGGGCTGGGCGGCGTGGCCAAGTAGTAGCCCACCGCCTGCACATCCATCCCCTGCGCGTTGGTCAGGCGAGCATCCACGTTAAAGCGGTCGGGGGTAGGGTTGGTAGCTTTCAGGTTCACATCACCGATAGCCGCCTTGTTAAAGGCAAAGCCGTTCAGGGCCATATCAGCCGTGAAGGCCTGCTTGGGCTGGCCTAGGCTAAGTGCCACAGCTTGCCCGTTGAGGGTACCAGCCACCATAGAGTCGGGCATGCCAGCGGCTTTTGCTAGGCCATTAATGTCGAGGTTGGTGAGGTTGACTTGCAATGGGTACTGCGCTCCGGCCAGGGTCTGGAGAGCAATCAGTTGGTTACCTTGGCTCAGACGCACGTTTTCGGCCCGCACAGCACCAGTAGCCAGTGTATAGCTTACTGAGTTGTTAGGCGCCACCGTCCACTGTTGATTACTGAGAACTAATTTGGGGTCGAAGCTGAATGCGTAGGCCGCACCTTGGTTCAGCACCTGCAGCACGCCCGCCACATCTAGCGTGGTAGCACTGTCGTTTTCGGCAATGCGGGCGTGAGCTCCCACTTTGTTGTTAGCAATGCTGCCCTTCAGGCTGGGGTTGGGTAGGCGCAGGCTGGTATCCTGCGACACTTGCCGGAGGGTCAGGCCATAATCCAGCTTCTGGGGGTCGGAACCCACGTTCAGGCGCAGAGAGTCCATGGTATAGCCCATGTACACAATGCGCGGAATGCGGGTGTTTAGGCGTAGGTCGGCGGCGCGGCTATCAAAGCTGCCGGTGAGTTGGAAGGGCGAGAGGAACTTCAGATCGGGCACAAACTGGCGCACAATCCGGGTGTTCTTCAGGTTGGCCTCGAAGGTGAATTGCTGATTGGCGTTGCTAGGCCTGTACTGAACGCCCGGCAAGTCAAAATACCGATCGATATGTTCTTGGAGTGCAGTAGCAATATCGCCGAGGCGGGTGTTGCCGCGCAGGGTAACGTCGGCCACGTTGGAAGCAAAGTCTACCTCGGTGCGGCCCGTGCGCTGGAGAATGCGGCCGCTTAGAGAGTCGAGGGCAAAGGGCTGATTGTTGTTGACAATCACAATGCGGCGGCCACTGAACGTACCGTTTAAGCTGTTCAAGTCGGAGCCGCTGAGGTTGGCGCTTAGGTCGCCCTGCACGCGCAGGTCGCCGCCGGTATAAAAGCCCAATGCTGTGAGGTTGGCCCCGCGCAGGTTGAGGCGGTCTACGTTATAGGTAGGGTTAGCGGAGTTGCGCAAATCCACCGTGGCCAGTAGGTCAAGGTTGAGGTTGGGGTCGTCTTTGCTGCTAGCATCAATTACGTAGCGGTTGCGGTCGATATCCACATTCGCTGTAATGCCGCGGTAGGTATAGCCCTGGTAAGTTGCCTTCTGTACTCGCGCCGTGAGTTTGCCCCGCATTTGGTTGGGGTCGAGGCCACGGGCGTTAAGGGTGCCCGAGGCCGTGATGGCGCCAATGGTAGGGTCGCGCAGAATCTTGCCTACGTTAAAGTTCTGCGTGCTGAATGTGGCACGCACTGGCTCTTGGCCGGCGGGGCCAGCACCCATGTCTACTTTCGCGGCTACATTGCCGAAGGAGGTGGTAGCCCGCAGGTCGGTGTCGAACACCATCGCCGTAGGCCTGCCTTTAAATGTGCCAGCTACCGTGATGCGGGGCGGCAAGGTATAGCCAGCCGGAATGGTACCCTTGGGTGCCAGGCTGCGAATATCAGCATCGGTGGTAGTGAACTGCTGAATGTTGAGGTCGGTGTAGAGACGGCGGTCTACCTCAGGCAAGCCCTGAATCCGGCCGCTGGCTCGCACGATGGTGCTGCGGAAACCAACTAGCTCTAGGTTCTGCACCCGAAAGTCCTTCACGCGCCCATTCACGCGCCCACTCACCAGAATCGACTGATTAGGCCCCGTGTTAAAGGGAGCAGTGCTGGCCAAGTCAGGAGCCAGATAGAGAATATCCCGGAAGCCCAGGCGCGTTTCGCGCAAGTCGCCCTCAATCCCTAGGTTCGGGATATCGTCGGCAATGGCATCCAGTGACTTGTACTGCATGGCCAGGGTGCGCCGGATGCGGGTATGCGGCGTTACCAAGTCGAGGTTATCGAGGCGAGTTTCTACGGAGTCGAACACCACATCAGCCTTCGCGCGGGTTACGGCAAAGCCGCTCTGCTCCTGCCCAGCCAGTTGGTTGATGCGGACTGTAGTGCGGTTTTCAGAGTAGAACAGGTTCTCGGTGTTGAGCGCTAGGCCAGTAAACTTCAGGTGGTTGTAGTCCATTCCTCGCACGGCGGTGCGCTGCTGGGGTTGGTTGAAGTTGTCGAAGGCTACGTCTACCCCCTCAATGTCTGATTGCTTGAGCGTAACCACCCAGCTGGCTTCCTGACCAGTGGCTTTCTCCACTGACTTGTTTAGGTCGCGCACGGCTTCGGCGGGGTTTACCACGCGTTGCTCTACCGGCACGTTCTCATTCTGAGCGTAGGCGAAGCTGGTGTTGCGCAGCCGCAGCGTGTTCAAATTCACGCGGCTGTTCACCAAATCTATGCGGTCGGCCGTGATATCGGCCTCGCCCACGCGGGTGCTGATGAACTGAGCTGAGGGGTCGTTCTTGTAGGTAAGGCTCACGTTGTCGAGCCGGGCCCTGTTCAGGCCAAATTCCAGCTTCAGCGCGGCCGTATCGGCGGGGGTATCTGGTGGCACTTTGGTCTGCACAATCCCGATGCTGGTGTTGCGCAGCGCCGCCTGATCAATGCGGTAGGTGGAGCCATCCACGTCTACTTCATCCATGTTTACCGCCAGCTCGCCCACTTTAGTACGCACATTCATACCGTCTACCTGGTCGTTGTAGGTCAGCAGTACGTTGGTCAGGCGCAGGTCGCCAATGTTGTACTTAAAGCCCGCCCCGGTAGTGTCGGCGGGCGTAGTGGTAGTGGTGTCACCGGTGGCAAACGCGTTGACGATGAAGTCGTAATTACTGATGCTATCGGGCTCCGTGCGCTTGATAGCCACCCGGCCGTCGTTCAGCTCCACGCTCTTCACATTGATCTGCGACTTGGTCAGGGCCCAGATATCCAGGTCTACACCCAAGTGGCCTACAGACACCAGCGTGTCGCCCTTCTGGTCTTCCAGATACACGCCATCTAGGCTGATAGCGTGTTTAAAATCAGTACGAAATTTGGCGATTCGTACCTCTGTCTTCAATTTCCCTCGTAGATACTTTTCAGCCTGTCGGGCGGCGAAATCCTGGCCCGATGGAAATTGCAAGAACAGCACCACCCCGCCCACGAGCAGGATGATGAGCAGAACGAGCCCCAACAGGGCGTACAGGATACGGCGGACAGCTGGTGACAAGGGATAAAGTAGTGCGGCGAAAGAAAGGGCTCTGGCTTGATCCAACGCAGAATCATGCGCTTAGGTTGGGTACAGCCTCACCCCGCTCGTGCTAGGGCACTCTACTGTTGTGCTTACCATACTTCCTCATCCACATCATGTGTGGCTTTGAGCATAGCCCGGTCAGGAGAGAAACGTCTCTCAGTTACAAGGGCCTCCCCTAGCGCTGGGCCACCCGCCCACGAGTAGTGAGGAGGTGGTCACTTTATAGCCTTGTCGGGGCCACACTATGCTAGTTTTCTAGGCCACTTTTCTTTCCCGACTGATACCCTATTACCCAATACTTGGGCTATGTGCTCATGTTTGTCATTTTGCTTCTAGGCCACTTCGCCCGCCCAGCCTATCGTATTATCTTTCGCTCTAATTCCCGAAGCCCGCCCCCATGATTCTTCGTTTTACCCTGCCCTTCCGCACTGTCTGGGGCCAGCGCTTGGTTGTGTGTGGTTCTTTGCCCAGCCTGGGCCAATGGAACCTCGACCAAGCTCTTAGCCTACACTATAATTCTGATCACGGCCTTTGGAGCCAGGAAATTAGCCTGCCCGACGACCAGCTAGGCCAGGTGGCCTACAAGTATGTTTTGCTGGATGAGCGCGATGGTAGCAAGCACTGGGAATGGGGCCCTAACCGCACCATCAGCTACGATGCGCAACGCTTCACCCGCATTGTGCTGGAAGATTTCTGGCGCGCCGCGGCTCAGCCTGAAAATGAGCTACACACCGCCGCCTTCACGAAGGCCCTGATGCGCCGTGCGCTACCGGCCCAGCCCGCTAGCCCAGCCCCCACCGCCGACGCCGTCGTGCGCTTTCAGCTTTCCGCCCCCCGCGTTGATTCCAACCACCAGCTTTGCGTGCTGGGCTCCGACCCCGCCCTGGGGGCTTGGGATGCGCAGAAAGCCGTACTTCTCTCTGATACCGACTACCCCACCTGGTGCGCCGACGTGGCTCTGCAACACCCGGAGCAGATCGTCCAATACAAGTACGGCATCTGGGACCCGCAAGAAAAGAAGATCCTGCATCTGGAAGCCGGCGAAGACCGCCTCATCTACCCCTCCTCCGACCGGCGCACCCTACGCGTAAAGGCCGACGATAACTTTCGTTACCCCACCGGCAACTGGCGGGGCGCTGGCGTAGCACTACCGGTATTTGCCCTGCGCAGCCGCCGTGGCCTAGGCGTGGGCGAGTTCCCCGACCTTAAGCTGCTCGTGGATTGGGCCGTAGCCTCGGGCCTGAAGCTGGTGCAGGTGCTGCCCATTAATGATACCGTAGCCACGCATACTTGGGTGGATAGCTACCCCTACGCCGCTATTTCGGTGTTTGCCTTGCACCCCCAGTACCTCAACCTCGATGCCATTGCCGAGCTGCAAGACCCTGCCGCCTGCCAGGAGCTAGAGCAGCTGCGCGAGGAGCTGAACGCCAAAGACTTTGTAGACTACGAGCCCGTGATGAACGCCAAGTGGAAGTTCATTCGGCTGCTGTACCAGCAGGAAAAGGCCCGGTTTCTGGCTGATCCGGAGTTTCAGGCTTTCCGCCAAGAGCAAGAGTCGTGGTTGGCCCCATACGCTGCCTTCTCGGCCCTGCGCGACCGGTTCCATACCGCCGACTTCAGCCAGTGGCCCGAGGAGTTCCGCACGCCGGAGCGGGTGGCCGAACTGACCGATGAAGCTTCTGCTGATTTCGACGAGACTGGCCTACACTTCTTCACCCAGTTCCACCTCGATAAGCAGCTGCGCGAGGCAGTGGCCTACGCCCGCCAGCACGGCGTGGTCGTGAAAGGCGACTTACCCATTGGTATCTACCGGCACTCCGTAGATGCCTGGACCCAGCCGGAGCTCTACCACATGCACCAGCAGGCCGGTGCCCCACCCGACGACTTCTCCCTCACGGGCCAGAACTGGCGCTTCCCCACTTATAACTGGGAGCGAATGGCTGAGGATGGCTATGCTTGGTGGAAGCAGCGCATGGGCACCCTGGCCCGCTACTTCGATGCCTTGCGCATCGACCACATCTTGGGCTTCTTCCGCATCTGGGAAATTCCGGGCCACTCCGTAGAAGGTCTACTAGGCCACTTCTCCCCTGCCCTGCCCTTCTCCCGCCAAGAGATTGAGCAGCGTTTAGGCTGGTTCGACTATGGCCGCCTGTGCGTGCCGTATATCCGGTGGCACATGCTGCCCACCATCTTCCACGGTCAGGCTCAGCAGGTGTTCGATGAGTTCATGGTAGCCGATGAGTACGGTGCCATTCAACTGAAGGAGCATGTGCGCACCCAGCGCCAGATTGAGCACGTGTTCGATGAGCGCATTGCCGCCGACCCCAGCAACACTGACCACTACAAGTGGCTGCGCACGGGCCTGTACAAATTAGTAAATGAAGTGCTGCTGGTACCCGACGACCAACGCGCCGACTTCTACCACCCCCGTATTACCCTCCACCTCACGCAGTCGTTCCGGGAGCTGGACGAGCCTTCTGCCCACCGCTTGCGCGAGCTGTACGTTGACTTCTTCTACCGTCGGCACGAGGAGTTTTGGCGCGAGCAGGGCCTCGTGAAGCTGCCACCTGTGCGTTACGCCACCGACATGCTTATCTGCGGCGAAGACCTGGGCATGGTACCCGAGTCAGTGCCCGGCGTGATGAAGGCTTTGGGCATTCTAGGCCTGAACATTCAGCGCATGCCTTCTGACCCCAACGTAGAGTTTGGCCACCCTGGCTCCGCACCTTACCTCTCCGTAGTTAGCCCCGGCTCCCACGATATGAGCACCGTACGCGGCTGGTGGGAAGAGGACCGCGAGAAAACTCAGCGTTTCTTTGAGCATACGCTAGGCCACTACGGTCAGCAGGCGCCCCAGCATTGCGAGCCATGGGTTGCCCGCGAAATCACGGAGCAGCACCTACACTCACCAGCTATGTGGGCTATCTTCCCCTTGCAGGATTTACTGGCTATGGATAGTGGCCTACGCCGCCAAGATGTACTAGCTGAGCAAATCAATGTACCAGCTAACCCTACGCACTTCTGGAAGTACCGCTTGCACCTCAACTTGGAGGATCTGAACGAGGCGCAACGCTTCAATCGGGAAGTAGGTCAACTCGTCAGCCAAAGCGGCCGCGCACAACCTTACTAGAACTCCAAGCCGTCTAACTTCTGAAAAGCCCCGCCATTCGGCGGGGCTTTTTGTGTTTTTACCATATGACTAAATCCAGTTGAATAGTCTTTTTCGTAGGCCTCTGCAACCCACATGAAGAGAATATTTTAGGATTTAAGCTCTACCATTCAACAAGCAAGAGTAGACCATTTAGCCAGTTGAACCCACCATTCGCCGAAAACGGCCACTTGCCTTTATAAGGCAGAATAGCTTTGAAGTGCCATAAAGTGCAATCACCTCCAGAATCAACAATTCACTCTTATAAGTCTTTCATGAAAACACTCTTACGATTTACCGTCTGGCTGGCGGGCCTCGTGCCGTTAGGTGTTATAAATACCTCTTTGGCTCAGACCCAAACGTTGGAATTTGCACCACTCACTGGAGTAAATCCAACTGCGAATGGTCCTTCGGTAGCCAACCAGGTAATCACGTTTCAGAATAACGCGAATAACCCTAATGACAACGCTTTCACGTCGTTTACGCCGACGACTACGGCTACATTCGCGTTGAGTAACCAGGCCTATACCAATGTAAGTACAGTACCCAATACAGGAACTGGTACATCCTACGGGGCAATCATTACCAACAACAGCACTTCGGCAACACCCTTTGCGCTCTTTCCGGCAATGAATAACCCATTTAGCTCCTATGCTAATACGGTTTATACTTCTAATAGGTCAGGAACCGCTGGCACTGGTATAAACACAGCATCCAATAATAGTATCAGTATTTTCAATTCGGTTGAAGCAATACCCGCTGGTAGCTCTTCAGTTGCCTCTGCTCGATATGCCTTTTCTACTCTGACAATTACTTTTACCCGTCCCGTTGTTAATCCAGTCCTTCATATCACTGACCTTGGAGGTTTCTCGGGAACGTTAGGTTTCACAACTGATCTAGATCTGCTCACTTCAAACGTATCTCTATCTAGGTTGAGTGGCTCTTCAGCAGCTTTTGCAGTAAGTGCAACACAAATTAGAAATACAAATACTACCTATCCTGCTGCTAATTTTGTGAGTGGCTCGGTTTTGGTAACCACTCCCGCAAGCGGTGTTACTAGCCTACAATTTAGATTGTTTGTACACGGTGATGGTTCTGGAAACTGGCCTAGTAACACCAGTCACACTAACCACTCTGGTGACCTGTTCCTAGTTGGCGTTTCTCAACAAACTCCTGCTCCCATCACGGGTATGGTATTCGAGGACGTAAACTACGGCGGAGGTGTGGGCCGGAGTTATGCTGATGCTAATAGTTCGGCTGTTGCTTCGGGTTTCACTTCAGGAGCTATTCGCCAAGCTAATGCCACCGTTGAGTTGTACGATGCTGACGGTGACTTCGTAGCTACTACCACTACTAACTCAACTGGACAGTATACGTTCTATGCTGTGCCAGGTAGTTATAGCGTACGCGTAGTAAACTCTACAGTAAACTCAGTTAGAACGCTGAACTCTGGCTTCACTACGGCTAACACCCAGGCGGTACAGACCTTTGTTAACGGAGTTACTAACCGAGTAGGCGGCGAATCTCCCGAAAAACAGGATGCAGCTGCCAACACCGGCTCTCAAACCCTAGCGGATCTGACTACGGGTACAGGAAGCACAGGCTTTACGCCTCAGTCTATCACCAACATAAGTGTACCTGCAGCAGGTAATACAGGTGTTGACTTTGGTTTCAACTTTGACTTGATAACCTCTACGCGTGACGCCGGTCCTGGCTCCTTGCGGCAGTTCATTATCAACTCAAATGCACTAGCCAACACCAACCTAGCTCAGGCTGGTCAGACGGCGGGGGTAGAAACCAGCATTTTCATGGTGCCGGATGGTGTAATACACGCTGGTCAACGTGCTGGTTTAACTAATCAGCTAACCAATGGTGCCGCTGTTGTTACATTGGCCTCCACCTTACCAAACATCACGGACGCTGCTACGGCTCTTAACGCCACAACGCAGACTAACAACATCGGCGATACGAACGCCGCCGTTGCAACAGCAGGCAGTGAATCCACTGGTCCTGAAGTTATCATCAACTTTAACAACCAAATTGGCCTTGCTACCACGGCAGCTAATACCCGGGTGATAGGCTTAGGCTTTACGGGCGTTGGTGCCGGCACTGGCTCAAACGGAGCGGCTCTACGGGTAGATGCAGGTGCTACCAACTCTCAGGTTCTGAACAACACGTTCTATAACAACGGCGCTAACTTCCGCATCAACGGCGTGTCGAACATCACGGTTACGGGCAACATTTCCCGTAATGCGCAAAACCTCGAGTCGGATGGTATTGAAATGACGGCTTCGTCAAATGATATCATCACCAATAACCAGTTCCTGAATAACGCAGGTTTTGGCATTGACTTCATTAGCGGCAACAGCAATAACAATACTATCACTGGCAACCTGTTCGCCGGCAACGGTAAGAACACCAACTCGGGGCAGACTGCTGGCATAGGCCTACGTGATGCCAGCTCGAACAACACAATCAGCAATAACACCTTCACGGCTAACGTAGGAGATGGTATTTCAGCCAAGGGTGGTACGAATAACATTTTTTCTCAGAACTCTTTCTACGATAACAGCGACCTGGCTATTGATTTGACTGGCGGCGCGAACAATAACGGCGATGGTGTAACACTGAATGAAAGCGGTGACGGTGATACTGGAGCAAATGGCTTGATCAACTTCCCAGTCATTACATCTGCTACCATCCGTAACGGCAACGTGTTAGTAGAGGGCTTTGCTACGCCTGGTGCGCGCATTGAATTTTATGTGGCAGCCGCTGATCCCTCCGGTTTTGGCGAAGGCCAGACCTACTTTGCTACGCTCACGGAAGGCTCTTCTAGTGATTTGAACGCCTCGACCGGCAGCTATAGCGGGCTTGTTAATGGACTCAACCAGGGCACTGAAACGAACCAAAATCGTTTCTCCTTCTCCATCCCGCTTTCTTCTCTGACGACGGCGCAACAGAATGCACTTACTGCTAGCGGCGCAAAAATCACTTCTACTGCTACCCTGCTTACGGCCGTAAATGGCAACCAAGGTACTTCAGAGTTTTCGGGCAATGCCCCTGTGCAATTGGCTCCAGTTGCGAATAACGACTACGCCTCTACAACCCCTGGCACTGCTGTAACGCTCACCGTAACGAGCAACGACCAGAACGCAATTGATCCTGCTACTGTAGCGCTTAATGGCCAGGTGGCCGGTAGCACTACTGCCGTTACGGTAACTGGTGGTACGTTTACCTTCCTCGGCAACGGGCAGGTAAGCTTTGTGCCAGCGGCAGGCTTCACAGGAGTGGCCACAGTTCCTTACACGGTAAACAACACCTCGGGCACAACTTCTAATACAGCTTTCATTTCGGTAGCTGTATCGGGCACTACGTTCAACTTAGCTACTAGCTTCTCCGTGACCCCTGCTGGTCCGGTAAATGCCGGCTCACCGGTTAGCTATACGGTAGTATCCAGCAACCCTGGTACCGTAGCAGCTACCAGCGTAGTAGAAACGGTGCAGCTGCCAGCTGGATTGACGACTACTGGCTTCACAGTAGGTGGCAACAGCGGTACGCTCAACAATGGAGTAATCACTTTCACAGGTAGCAGCTATAACCAGAACACTGGCCTGCTGACCCTCAACATTGGTAATCTTGCTGCGAACGGCGGGTCGGTTTCAACAGCCCTGACGTTCCCAGCTCCGCTCACTAGCCCCTTAGTAGTTACCGCCAACATCAGCGGTGCCGGGGGCGTTGAGACCTCTACGACCGATAACACAACCGTATCGACGGTCAACATCACGCCTCGCTTTGATGTGACGACGGCTATCAACGGTCCGACCACGGTAACGGCTGGCAACGAAGTAACTTACACAGTAGTTACCAGCAACCTCAGCAGCACCACTTCGCCTGCCAATGCTAACTCGGTTTCGCCGGCAGTAAACGTAGTGCAGACGGTTTCTCTCTCGGGCAACCTCACGGGGGCTGGCATCTATGCTTCTAACGGCGGAACGGTGGCCTACAACTCCACGCAGAACGCTACGGTTATTACCTTCCCGGCTATTGGAGTACTAGCTGCTGGGCAGCAGCAGGTGAATACTATCAGCTTCACAGCTCCTAGCACCAGCTTCCCAGCTCCTATTGCCACAGTTACTTCGGGCCTCACGGGCACCAATATTGGTGACTTAAACTCTCCTACTGTAGGCACTGATAACAACACCGCTCAGCTGAACGGCGCTACCTCCCGCCCAACCATTACTCCCGCTACTCGGACGGGTACAGAAGCCAACGTATACACTAGCATCTCGGCTTCGGCAGCCAGTGTGGCTCCTGGCGCCAACATCACCCTGACCATCACGGCAGGTAATGCGGGTGCAGCAGCAGCTAGTGGTGTACAGGAAACGGTAACTCTCCCTACCGGTCTCACCTTCAGCAACCTGAATGGTGGCACTTACAACGCCAATACTGGAGTACTTATCTTCCCTGCTCTTACTACCACCTTGGCGGCTGGTGCTACGCAAACCTACACAGTAACCTTTGCGGCACCGCAGCAAGGCTTTGTGCTGGCAACGGCGGCGGTAACTACTTCTACCCCCGACGCGGTACCGGCCGATAACTTGGCTCAGACCAAGATTGAGGTGTCTCCGGTGGTAGATGTAGCCACCACCCTGGCTGGTCCTGTAGTAGCACTACTTGGCCAAACGGTGAGCTATACTGTCACTACGGCAAGCAATGGCCCAGCAGCGGCAAACAGTGTGGTGCAGACTGTACAGTTGCCTACTGGCCTGATCAACGTACAAGTAAACTCACTCAGCGCCGGCTCGCAGTACAATGCTACCACTGGCATCCTGACCATCTCGTTTACCGAGCCGCTAGCCGCTGGTTTTAGCCAGACTAATACTGTCTCTTTCACGGCTCCGGCCGGATCGGCCAACCTGAATGTTGCGGCCGCGGTAAGCACCAGTTCTGCTGAAAATGTACTGACAAATAATACCGCTGCCGTAACTACCACCCTAACGCCCGCTGCTGATGTAGCAATTAGCGTTACTGCTCCGGCTACCGCTACGGTGGGCAACCCAGTACCATACGCAGTGTCTGTTACCAACAATGGAGCCTCGGTAGCTACTGGTGTAGCCGCTACCCTGCAGCTACCCGCCGGCTTGGGTACTGCCAACGTGACCTTCCCCGGTGGTACCAGCGCCGACTCGTACAATAACACGACTGGCCTAGTAACCTTTGCTTCGGTGGCAAATCTGGCCAATGGTGCCAGCGCTACCCGAGTGGTAGTGGTAACTATGCCAGATGCTTCGCAGATCTCGGCTGTAGGCCAGGTAGCTACTTCCAGCTACGATGCTACCCTTGCTAATAACTACGCTACAGTTGCCACTACGGCTGCCACGGCAACTACCGCCACAGCCGACCTGCGTGCAACTACGAGCACTGCTACTGCTATCACGGCAAACGCAGGCAGCGCAGTTACTATCACGCCGGTCTTCAGCAACCTGGGTTCGGCTACGGCCAACAACGTAGTTCCCCAATTGACGCTGGTACCCGGTTTGACGGGCGTAACTGTGACGGATGGCGGCGTTACTCGCAACGCCGATTACAATACCACTACGGGAGTAGTAACCTTCCAGTCGGTAGGTTCACTTGCCAGCGGTGCTACATTGTCGGGCGCGTACTCCGTAACGTTCAATGCTCCGGCTACCGGTCCGGTAACAGCAGTAGCCAGCATCTACTCCGCTACTTCTGATGGTGCGCTGACCAACAACACCGCCCTGACGACGGTAACGGTAACGCCCCAAGCTGATGCACAAACTACCATCGCAGGTCCAACTTCGGCCCAGCCTGGTTCACGGGTGACGTATGAAATCACCACTTCCAACAATATCACGGCCTTGTCGCCTGCTACGAACGTGGTACAGACCGTAACCATTCCTGGCACGCCTTCTAACCTGACGTTCTCGGCAGGAGCTACCTCGGCAGTTGTAAATGGCAATACGGTAGTAACCTTCCCCACCGTGGCCTCCATGGCTCCTGGTACGGCTGGTGCCGTAACGAACTTTATCTCGTTTGCGGCCCCAACTACGGCTACCTCGCTCACTATAACGGCAAACGTAACTTCTACGGCAGACATTAACATTACCCCTGCTTCGAACTCGGCCAGCATCACAACCATTGCGAACAATGCTCCAGTGGCCTACAACGTAGTAAACAACCTGCGGTCGACGGGTGAAGTACGCTTTAACCAGGTAATTGAGAATACGACTACTACGGCTCAGCTCATCTCGCCTCTGATGGCTAATGATGTAAATGTTGGTCAGACGTTGACGTATACCCTTACTTCCCTGCCAACCTCCGGTAGCTTGTACATTGGCAACAGTTCTACGGCTTTGGTTGTGGGTTCACCCATCACGGCAACGGAGGCTAGCCAGCTACGCTACTTGCCTTCCCCCACATTTGTAGGGAATGTCTTCTTCACGTACACGGCCACTGACAACGCTACAAACAACGGTACCCCTACACCAGCTACTTCGAATACTGCGCTCTACACCATTGCAGTAGGACAAGATGTAGAGTCGAACTACACGCTGACGACCGTAAAAGGTGGCGCAACCCCCTACCAGACTGGTGATGTAATTGCTAACGTGTTTGACGCTAACAGTGGTACTTATAACTCCGCAACACCTCAGGCAGTTGTGAAAGATGGTCTCAGCTCAGCTACACTGGTTACCACGGGCTTGCCCACTGGCTACCTGAGCAGCTTCCCAGCTGGTGTTGGTTTCAACACTACCGATGCTAATCAGATCGGTCAGATTGTGGTAACCAACAACCGCTTGCTGGTAGCTGGCACCTACACTGTACGGATTGCAACAGTAGATGCAAACGGTGGCACTAGCACCCGGGACGTAACCTTCACTATTGGCGTGCGTCCGCTGCCAGTAGAGCTGGTGAGCTTCTCGGCCAAGGCTGCCGGCCAGGATGCGCAACTGGTGTGGCGCACGGCCCAGGAGCTGCACAACGACCACTTCGTAGTCGAGCGCAGCTTCGATGGCAAGAGCTTCAGCGCCGTAGGCCAGGTGAAAGGGCAGGGCACTACAACCTTAGCCACGGACTACCGCTTCACCGATGCACAGGTAGCAGTTAAGGCTGCTGGGACGGTATATTACCGCTTGCGTCAAGTGGACACTGATGGTACTACCAGCTTCAGCAGCGTGCAGGTAGTGACCTTCGCTAAAGCCGAAGTAACTATCAGCCTATACCCGAACCCGGCTACTACTAGCGCGATATTAAACCTCACCAGCCTGCCTCAAGGTAGCTATAAGGTAACCATTTTTGATGCGGTAGGCCGTGCCGTTAGCCTGAGCCTTTTCGAGGGTGGCACCACCCCAACGTTGTCAGTACAGGAACTACCAGTTGGTACTTACCAAGTGTTGGTGAGTGGCAAAGACTTTAAGCAGGCGCTACGCCTTATTAAAGAGTAGTTTTATCTAGCTGATACGATAAGAACTCATTAAAAGCAAAAAGCCGCTCCACAAGTTGGGGCGGCTTTTTTGCTATTGAATTCTATTGCTTTTCTAGGCAACACACTCTATTTAGTGCGTTAATTAGAATGAGATGGTTTAGGTGCAATGTGTAAAGAAAGCATGTTGGCTTGTAACTGTAGGACCTAAATTTAGTGTACCGACTGCTCGTAGCCTAGAAGACGTAAGTAACTAGATTCCTAGTGGCGTACAGAATAGAGCAAATAGATATGGGCTACTATTTTTGCTAGGCCAGCTGTGCCAGGTAACTTAAAAGACATGAAATAGATTATTTTCGACAGATCAAAGCGGACCAAATTTTAGCGTGTAAGGATAAAAATCTATAACAATTCTTGCTAAACCTTTTGAACATAATCCATTGCGCCTTCTCTTCGCTAGTACATAGCAGTGGCTTATGCAGGTATTGCATGATGATCGTTAGCTTGGCATGTTATCAACAGTATCGGCAGCTATTAGCATCAGGGTTAGTAGTTTTCACGTACTACTCCCATTGCCGTGCACAACAATTACAAACAATGTATGCGCCAGCGACTACTTATTAGTGCATTTTATCTTATGTATTACCTACACTAACAAGATGCATCGCCTCTAATTAAGCCTCCGCCCATAACGCCCGCATACAACTGCTACTTACTTGGACATAATAGTAACGCAAGCTAGTTGCTAGGCTATCTAGCTCCATCTCTCCAAGCTGGTTCTGCTTTTGATATATCACACATTTGATCTAAAGCTAGACGCTATTGCTACCGAGGTATATCAGGTGCCCTCTCGCCAGATGATAGGTCTGAATACTAGCCGTGCTGGCACTCTAGACCTTTAGATGAGCCCTAACGCTATAAACCCTTCTGCGGGCCTTGTAAAGTAACTTACCAGCAGACCAGCATAATCTGTGCACTTACTAGGCCAGCCGTAGCAGTACTGTAGAATATGACATAAAAAAAGCGACTTCCTTATAAGAAGCCGCTTTTTTATGAAGTTTAAGTAGTTATTCTTTTACCACCTTAACTATCTGAGATAGATTATTACCCTGGATTTGTATCAGGTAGACGCCTTTCGGTAACGAAGCGCTTGGGAATGGCAGCAGTTTGCCGCCTTCAGCCTTTAGAGTAACCAATTTACGGCCTTCAACGCCCATGATATCTACAGTGTATTCTCCAATCGGTAGGGACATTAGATCCAGTATCGTTTCAGAATTAATTGGGTTAGGGTAAAGTGTAACTAAGCTCGCTTTGCCGTTACCATCGAACGTCACCGCCTTTACTTCACTGAAAGCAACTTTTCCGTCCAGATCTTGCTGACGCACACGATAGTACAGCGTAATCATCTGATTACCCACACCTTTATCAACCAGTTTATAGTCTGTTCTCTGGTTGGTTGTGCCTTTGCCATTTAGTGAGCCCACTTTGGCAAAAGAGAGACCATCAATTGAACGCTCTACATCAAAGCTGGCGCTGTTCAACTCCTGGGCAGTAGTCCAACGTACTAGAGCATCTGAACCGGACGCTTGTACTTGGAAGCTCACCAGCGTTACAGGCAACGGTACTTGCGCGCCATTAGATCGGAATATAGCCTCTAGACCACTGCTTGTTGACTTAGGGGCAATAGAGGGCACACCACCATATACTGGATCATATATATCTACCAAGCCATTAAAGTTATCGTCATGGTAAGACGCATTCCCAGGCTCTAAAAAGTTAGGAATACCATTGTTATTGGCGTCCTGAAGGAAAGCAGAAAGAGTAGTTCCACCAAATCCTGCACCATTGGTTGTGACTTCATAATACGTGGCTTTGCTAGGGTTATTAGCAGCAAATAATTTAGCCTGTGCTATTATCTCATCCCCTGCAGTGCCATTACCATTTCTGTCAAATCCTTCCGTCCAGTCAGACGTTTGTTTATAAATAGGCAAGGCCGTTTTACTCGCGTTGTCGTTATCTGAATCTGTATCAAACATATCAACCACCCCATCTCCTTCTGAGTCTGTTACCGACAGCAAGGTGCCAACTGTTACACCAGCGCCATTCGTAGGGTCATAGGCATTGTCTAAGCCGTCCTTATCGCTATCCAGCCTAGAAGGAGCACGATAACCAGCAGTAGTTTGCGCTTCTATGTTGTCGGTAATACCATCATTGTCGGAGTCAATATCCAGGAAATTGTAGTTTCTAGCTACTTGATCACCATTCGTTCGCTGATCATTATCGTTGTCTGAAAGAACGTATCTACTAACCCCCGATTCATTTGAAGACACTCCACTACCTGCTACTGAACGCGTTACAGAGGTTTCAACCGCATCAGGAAGCCCATTTGCACTAACACCTGCTGAAGGGCCAGCACCACTTGCTGCTGCTGCTGCAGTAGTTACATAACGTCCTTGATTAGGGTCATACAAGCTTTGGTATGTCCAGACCACGGCATTACGCCCGCTACCAACCGTATAATTTGTTGGGCCAGATGTAAAAGTTGGATTAGTGTTTCCATTTGCTTCGAAGGCATCTGGCAAACCGTCACCATCAGAGTCTAAGTCGAAGTGATTAGGAATGCCATCTAAATCCGTGTCGAAGTAATCGTTTATTCCATCATTGTTAGTATCAAGAAATGCGCCTAATACAGGGTGCACATAACTAGCATCTAAATAACGAATAGGTGAAGAACTTGTGGCAAATGCACCAGGGTCAACAGTTGTAGTACCAGATAGGGCTTCTACCGCATCCAAGATACCATCGTTGTCATCATCTATATCCGTACCATCAGCTATGCCATCGCCGTCATTATCGCAGACACTAGTATAAACGAAGGTCTTACTTCCAGTAAAAACGGAGAACCCATACGTCCAGGTGTTTACTGTATAGTTATCACCGGTATCGTTGGTAGTTCCCCAGATATGCACACCATTAGTTGAGTTTAATCCTCCCAACTGCACTCTTGGGTTGCTTGTGGAGTTTGGGAAATTCGTAGTAGATAGATTGCTGTCATCCCAATACAGAAGGTCATAGGCAGTCGGGTCTGAAGAGCGGGCATTACGAACGCGGAAGCCATCAGGGTTGCCTTCTGCGTCAAACACTGGGAAGTGAACAGGCGCACCATTACTTGTGAAATTAAACTTAACGGTTGTGTTATTGGCGACCTGTGTGCCAGAACCATTTTTCCCATCCCATACAACTGTACTAGCAACATTTGCTGTTACGCTTTGCTCAATTAAAACATCAGTGGTTCCAGCTTGGTAGCCATCTGTGCCGTTCAGGTCGATTAGAATATTAAACTGACCAGATTCAGCAGCACGTGTTGTAAAGGCTACTTTTGTAACACCCGCTTGGCAGAAGGGCTGTGGGGTGACGCTTACAGTAGGCTCAATTGCAGTGGGCCAAATCGCAGCATCTGGATTACTGACGAAGTTCGGATATTGAGGATAAGAGGACTTACTAGTCTGGCTCTTGCGCCGTTCAGTAAATGAAGTACCGAATGAGGCATCAGAGCCAAAGGCATTAGAAACAAAGAAAAACACTAACGGCCTCATACCTGCTAACTCCACCTCCTTAACAAAGTATGTACCAGGAGTTTGCTCACTTTCTACCATAGGGTAGAGATTGAATTTTGACGATAGACGGTTGGCTGTTTGTGCGGTAGTAGCGCTAATACCTGCCGTAAAAGCCCAGTGGCGACTATATAAACGACCAGGTTTTTCTATGCCCGATGAATTGCGAACAGTAAAATCCCAAAAATCGTAATCAGAACGACGATTTTCCGCCGTCATTGTAGCTTCACCTACCTGTGTAAATTCAATAAAAAACTCCTGCGCTGCTCCTGTATCATTCGTGTAAACAAGGGGAGTATACCCGCCAGCATTCGGAAGAGGTCCAGCTGCATGTTGTGCTGCAGTTGCAATAACACCAGCCTGAGGTTGACCATTTACTGTGGTAAGCAAAGTAGACTGGTTAGTACTCGCTTGGTCTCTTAATAGCGTATTCGTTTTAACGATGGTCCCTGCTCCACTGCCATAACGCAACGTTAGGATAAGATCAGATTGCGTACGAACTGTTGCGGAAACGGGCTGCCGATGGACACCATAATATAAAGTTTCGCCGGGTTCCAAATGCACGTGCATTCGATAATCAGTGTTGAATGCCTGCCCGGCAGGACCAACCCATGAACTTGGTTTTAAGAACCCTAGGGAAACATCCTGTCCACCACTGCCGCTCAAATTGACATCATGCGTTAGAAACCCAGCACGGGTATTCGCAGCTGATGTCAGATCACCCGTTGTACCCGTTGTGTTTGGCGTTAGCTGCTTAGAACCTTCGCCTAAAGCGTCAGAACCACTTCCGAGGCCCATCATTAAGAGCCCGGCAGCAGCAAATAGTTGTAAGTTTTTTTTCATATACAAATGTTTGAAAAATACCAGAATACAACGATTTACTATTAGGTCGTAGCACCCCAGATAAACAAAGGTAATACACCTGCGCAAGGGAAAAGCAAAAGCAGTAGCAATAAGTGAGATACATCATTCAGCAAAAAATCATATCTATCGAATGAAGAATTATTCAACTAAAATCGTATAAAATTTATACTGACACACATTATCCTATACTGTTCAGTTAGTAATATTTTGACCATATATGCTTTCCACTAAGAGAGCATCCTTCGTAAATGCCACGTGCTGGTCATGTATTTGGCAAAAAATGACGCCATTCTTTACTCGCTCATTTTATAGCACTCATCTACTCCTTAATTAACTCTCCATTACTTCATGCCTGCTGCAACCACACCTCGACATCGTGCCCCCGCTCAGCCCGCCACCGACTACGACGTCATGATTATTGGGGCGGGTAGTGCCGGCTTGAGTGCGGCCCTAGTTCTGGGTCGCTGCCTGCGCCGCGTATTAGTGTGCGACGGGGGCAAGCCCCGCAATGCTCCCTCGCCGGCAGTACACGGCTTCTTGACTCGTGATGGAATGCTTCCGGATGAGCTGCTGCGCCTGGGTCGGGAACAACTCACGCCTTACAAAACGGTGGAAGTGCGTGAGGCCCGCGTGCTACAGGTAGAAGTAATGGCGAAGTATTTCCGCCTGACGCTGGAGGGCGCTACCGGTCATACCACTACGTACACCACCCGTAAGGTACTGTTGGCTACGGGCGTAGATGACGAGCTACCACCCCTGGATGGCATGCGGGAGCTGTGGGGCACTGGGGTGTTACACTGCCCTTACTGCCACGGTTGGGAAGTGCGCGACAAACCCTTGGCCGTGTATGGCAAGCACAAGAGCGTGACTGGCCTAGCACTGTTGGTAAGTCGCTGGAGCAACGACATTACGGTATGCACCGATGGCTGGAAAGGACTTACCCCAAATGCTCGTCGGCGGTTGCGCCGCCAGGGCATTACGGTGCGGGAAGAGGAAATAGAACGCCTCGTAGGCACTCCGGAAGGTGACTTAAAACACCTGCTGCTGAAGTCGGGGGAGAAGCTGGTCCGCAAAGCGGTGTTCATTCATGCTCATCAGCACCAGCGCAGCCCTATTGCCGAGCAGCTGGGCTGCAACCTCTCTGAGAAAGGAGCCATTTTGGTAGACAAGGACCAGCAGACTTCCGTGCGTGGCTTCTACGCCGCCGGCGACATAACGCCCGGTACGCAGCAAGCCTTGCTGGCCGCGGCAAAGGGCTGTCAGGCTGCTATCTGTATCAACGAAACCCTCACCCGCGAAGAGTGCCCTAAATAAACAGCGACTGGGTTGCCAGGCCTGTTGCTTAAGGCCCTAGGTCAGTTAGCAGCTATTGCCTTATCCTCAACTATTTACCTGCTACATGAGCTCAAAAAGAGTATCTGCGTATATCTGGTAGTGCTGGGAAACTTACGCGGCAGTGGTCTTGGTTGTGCTCGGAACCTGTGTATCTTACCCACTACTACCTTCCCGGCATCTGCCCTAATTTGTTTAATGCATGAAAGTCGTTTACCTGCTGCTACTGCTAATGCTGCTGGTAGGCGTGAGGCCAAGCTGGGCGCAACGCGTGCTGTTCAGCGGGCGCGTGACGGAAGCCGCCAACGGAAAGGCCGTGCCCTTCGCCTCGGTGTTCGTGCCAGGCTCGGGGCAAGGTACCACCGCCGACGAAGACGGACGGTACCAACTAAGCACGGCGGGGCCAATTGACTCCCTGGCGGCGTCGGCCATTGGCTTTGGCACGGTGCGCAAGCGCGTAAGTGGCCTAGCTTCGAACACGGTAAACTTCGCGCTGGGCTCGGGTTCGGTTTCGTTGGGTGAAGTAGTGGTGCGCCCCCGCGAAAATCCGGCTTACGCTATTCTGCGGCGGGTGCAGGAGCACAAGGCGCGAAACAACAAGCGCAACCTAGAGGCATTCGAGTTTGATAGCTACAGCCGCACTGAGGTGGCTTTGAATAATCTGCCCGACCAGGTGAGCCGCCGCAAGCTGCTGCGCCAGATGACGCAGGTAGCCGACAGCATGGGCTTGCCCCGCGATGCCCAAGGCAAACCCGTAGTACCTTTCTTCGCCTCGGAAGTTCTTTCTCACTTCTACCAGCATAACCAGCCCCTGCGCAAGCGGGAGGAAATAAAGCGCACCCAGCTACACGGGGCCGCGCCGCGGGAAGGCTCCGTGACGTCGCAGATTCTGGGCTCGTCATTTCAGGACTGGGACTTTTACCCCAACTGGCAGCAGCTGCTCGGCAAAGACTTTATCTCCCCCATTGCCGATGGGTGGAAGTTCACCTACGAGTACGACCTGCAGGACTCAGTATTTGTAGGCCAGGATTACTGTTACAAGATTGGCGTGAAGCCCCGCCGCCCCCAGGATCTGGCCTTCGTGGGTACCATCTGGATTAATACCGAAACCTACGCGTTGCGGCGGGTGGATTTGCGGGTAAGCCCCGAGGCTAACCTCAACTTCATTGAGTTGGTGCAGGTGCGGCAAGATCTGGTAGCTTCGGCGGCGGGGGCGGGCCTTCCGCAGCGCACGGCAGTAGTTATCGGCATCAAGCCTACCAAGGGCAGTACGGGCATTCTGGCTCACCTTACCATCGTCAACTCCAACTTCGACGTTAATCACCCCAAGCCCCTCCCCTTCTACGACCGCCCCTTGGAGACGGCCGCCGATGCCTTTGACGGCCCCAAGGACTTTTTCGAGAAGAACCGGCCCGATTCTTTGAGCCGTGAGGAGCAGGCCACGCTCATGGTGCTGGACTCGGTGCGCCAGCTGCCGGCCATGCGCAACTTGCTGGAAGTGGCCGATATTGCCGTGAACGGCTACTACCGCGCGGGCAAAATCGACTGGGGACCCATTCTGACGGCGTATAGCTTCAACAATATTGAGGGCAACCGCTTCCGGGTGGGTTTTCGGACCACGCCGGAGTTTAGCCGCGACTGGCTGCTGCGCCCTTACCTGGCCTACGGCACCCGCGATGGGCGCTTTAAATATGGCCTGCGGGCGCAACGTATTCTGGAGCGTCGGCACTGGACGGTGTTAAACTTCGAACACCGCCACGACCTCGATCAAGTGGCCTTGCTCGATAATGACTACGCGCTGGAGAACCCGCTCTTTGAAGCCTCGGCCCGGTTGGGTAATATCACCTCCAGCCGCCCGTTGCGCCGCGACCTGACCACTATTTCCCTGCAAACAGATTTATTCCGGGGCTTTACGCAGCGGGTAATGTTCCGGCGGCAGAGCTTCAACCCGCTCTACCCTTTTGCTTACTACACTCAGGAGCAACGGCCCGGCGCCCCCACCGACAACCGCTTCGATTTATCGGAGGTGATGGTGGAGTCTCGCTACGCCCGCGACGAGGTATTAATTCCTAATAATCAGAACCGCCGCACAGCCATTGGCCTGAAGCGCTGGCCAGTGTTTACTGTGCGCTACACGCTGGGCGTAGACAACCTGTTGGGCAGCGACTTCCGCTACCAGAAGTTTAACCTCCTCATTGATCAAAGCATTCGGCTAGGCCAGGTAGGCCGCACCGACTACCGTCTGGATGCCGGCTACATCCCGAGCACGGTGCCTTACCCGCTGCTAAAGTCGCACTTGGGTAATCAGTCGCCGTTTTACAACGCGGGGGCGTTTAACCTGATGCGCTACTTCGAGTTTGTGAGCGACCGGTACGTTTCCTTCCGGTTTGAAAACCAATTCGATGGCTTCCTGTTAAACTCCATCCCGGCCATCAAGCAGCTTAACTGGCGGTTGGTAGCCACGGGTAACGTGCTGTGGGGTGGCGTAAGCGACGCCAACCGCCGCATTAACCCCACCGAAGACCCCGTGAATGGCGGGCCGCTGCCCACGTTTCAGTCGCTGGGCCGCACGCCGTACGCGGAAGTGGGCTACGGCGTGGAGAACATCTTGCGGGTAGCCCGCGTCGACTTCCTGCACCGGCTTACGTATCGGAACTCACCCGGGGCCCGTACCTTTGGGGTGAAGGTGAGTTTTCAGTTTAAACTCTAACTTACAGCCCATCAGCCCCGGCTGCAGCACGCTCACTTCGGGTGATTTATGCTGATGAAAGTGAATTAAAAAGGCTGTTTTCTTGTAGAAAGACTCAATATGCCAAAGTACGAAGTTGAAAACCTGACCCTGGCGGAAGCCACCCGCCACGCCCCCTTCGTTGACTACGCCCGCTGCGTAGATGCCAGCCAGCGCCCCTACAACCACGTAGGCGACTGGCCCGAAGAGGGCCAACTCTACCCCGTTCGGGTGGTAGACTCCCGCACCGAAGGGTTACCCTTGGTGCACGTTCTCGGCTTCGAGGGCGAAGCCCCGTATTACAACGCTTATGCGCCTCACCGTTTTGAAATGCTGCTGACCGTTTGGCTGAACTAAGCCAACACCTGTGTCAGTGCAATAAAAAAGCCCGGCCTTCTCAGCAGTGAGAAGGCCGGGCTTTTTTGTGTAGAGGTGAATTTTAATTGAACGTAAGCTAAGCTTATCGAAGCATCTCTTCCGCTTCGGTGCTGATGCTCTAGGCCAGTACTTAGTCAGCGGGAGAGATGCTTCAGCAAGCTCAGCATGACGGCCTGATGGGTGGCCACTCATTGTTACCCTAGCGCTCCAGCTTGAAATTGGGGTCTTGGGTGACGCGCTGGGGCGTGGCCGACACGGCCCAGCCGGTAGCATACATCCAGCGCGTCATGCGGGTAAGCTTGGCCACGTCAATGCGCGAGGCTTCGTCGCGGGGCGTGTGATAGTCGGGGTGAAGCAGGGTGGTGAAGAACAGGGACGGGATGCCGGCGCGGGCGTAGGGCAGGTGGTCAGAGCGGAAGTACCAGCCCTCAGGATGCTTGGCGTCGTCCCAGGAGTTATCGAGGGTGAACTTGGTGATGTTCTGATTGGCTTTCAGGGCCATATCAACCAGCGCCTGTGAGTTGCGGTGCGGCGCCGTAGAGCCCAGCAGAGCCGCCGAGTCGGGGGCGTTACGGCCCATCATGTCGCCGTTGAGGACGGCCACGATGGAGGACTTGGGCACCGTGGGGTGCTCAGCAAACCAGCGGGAGCCCAGCAGGCCGCGCTCCTCGGCACCGTGCCATACGAACAGGGCCGAACGAGCCCCCGGACGCTGTTTCCAGGCCCGACCAATGGCCAGCAGCGCCACGCTCACGGTGGCATTGTCGTCGGCGCCGTTCCAGATGGAGTCGCCGGCTACGGGCGCCCCAATGCCGTCGTGGTCGTGGTGGCCACTGAACAGCACGTTCTCCTGACGGCGCTCCGCATCGGTGCCGGGCACGCGGGCTACTACGTTAATGGAAGGGTATTGAAAGTCGTTGAGGCTGAGCTCGGCTTGTAGGCGTGCTTTGGGGGCCCGCAAGGCGGCGGCCACCGACTGCCGGACCAATAGCACGGGAATGGGTGCGGGTGGCACTGGCATAGAGGGCAGCAAGTACTGCCCATCTTGGTAGCGGTGGCCTACAAATTCCAGACTCGGCTCGGTGGCAGCATCGGCGGTTAGTATGATGCCAGCTACCCCGCGCGCCCGCAAGGCGGCGCTCTGCTGCCCAATGGCCGCCAGGGCGTAGCGCATGCTCCAAAGGCTCATTTTGGGGGCCGGCAGCGGCGTGGGCGGCAGCAATGACATTGCCACAATCTTACCCCGCAGGTCGCGGCGCACGGTGTCGGCCATGGTGTTCAGCCACACCACCGGCCCATCAAGGCGGCTGTTGATAGGAGCTGTTACCCAGGCTTCTTTCCACAGGGCTAGCGGCTTACCACTCACGCTCACCCGCGAGGTAGTAGCCACCGTGATGCGGCGCAGGGGGTAGAACTGGAAGTAAGTACCATCGTCGCCGGCGGGTTGTAGGCCAGCTTCCCGGGCGCGCTCCGCCACCCACACAGCAGCTCGTAATTCATCGGGGGTACCAGCGCGGCGGCCGCGCATACTGTCGCTGGCCAGAGCAAATAAGTCGCGGCGCACTTCGGCTTCTCGGATGGCTTCTAGCGCGGGTGGTTCCGTGGGGGAGGCAACGCCCGAGGTAGAAGGAGTCCGGGCGCAGCCAGCAAGCACGCCTAGCGCCAGCGTGGCACTCGGCAACAAAGTAGTAAAACGCATATGCAGAAAGGTAGCAGCAGCCTATCGAAGCAGGCAGAGGGGATGATGGTTGTGGAGAGGTAAGATAGAGTGCAAGAGCCTTCCATCATATTTCCGACAATAAATTGTCGTTTTATCACTTTGAAGTGGCCTAGCCAGCTAAGGCTAGTTCCCCGCCTGAGACAGGAGGGGCTAGGGGTGGTGAATAATTATTGTTTATCAAGCCCGTCATGCTGAGCTTGTCGAAGCATCTTTACCGCTTCGTTGCTGTTGTTTGATTAGTCAGAGAGATGCTTCAACTGCGCTCAGCACGACGGGCTAGTGGGTTTGTTCTAATGCCACCGTTCTAGGCCAGTCCACCACCCCTAACCCCTCCTCATCTGAGGAGGGGAACTAGCCGCTAATCTGTTAGACTAGCGTTTGACTTCTTTACTGGCCTAGCAACCCCATCTCATCCTTCAGCCCTATCCCGGAAAGCTGGCGGCGCAATGCTTCCTGGAGCAGAAAGAATAGCTTGTCGGCGGCTAGGGCGTAACCGAGGCCTTCGGGTCGAATGTTGGAGACGCAGTTGCGGGCTTCGTCGGTGAGGCCGGGGCGGGGGTTGTAAGTGAAGTAGGCTCCCAGGCTGTGCGGGGAGCTGAGTCCTGGCCGTTCCCCAATTAGGATGAGGGACAGCTGCGCGTGCAAGAGCTGCCCGATTTCGTCGCTGATGGCTACGCGGCCTTGCTCAGCCATGACTACCGGAGCCACCGTAAAGCCCGCAGCTTGCAGCTTGGGCAGCAGCAGTTGCAGCACGGGCACGGCATGCTCTTGCACGGCCCTAGCCGATAAGCCATCGGCCAGAATAATAGCTATGTCAGCCCGTTCAGGCGCTTGCCCCTGCAGCAGCGCCCGCGACTCAGGGTGCAGTTGGCGACCCAGATCGGGGCGCTGGAGATACTGGGGGCGGTTTTCGGCCTGGCTGCGCACGGCGCATACTGGTACACCTAACTGCTCTAGGCCACTTGTTAGCGGAGCTAGGCTCAACTCAGAGTACACGGCGTCGCGCGCGTCGGCGTGGGCCAGCCGGAAGGCCAGGGCTTCCTGCAAGGGCACGCTGGTACCTACCCGGCCCAGCGCAATGCGAGCCGCTGTAAACTCCCGCAGGCCCGACCATGGGTCGGGCTGCGGGCCTTCGGACGCCAAAGCGGAGAGGTCAGTTTCCATACACAATGGTGGGCCTAGGCGTTGTCTAGCTGCTGCAGAGTTTTCTGGTCTTTACTGCCGTTGAAGAACTTCTGCAACACGGCCTCAAATACCGGGTCGGCGTTGTCAAGCGCCGCAAACAGCGTCATCGAGGATTTCAGTTTTACATCATCGGGGCTGCCTAGTACTTGAGTGGCGTTGCTACTGCCCAGAGTCAGCAGGGCTTGGCAGATAGCTATCAGCCGGGGGCCCAGCACCGGATGTTGCAGGAAGGCCTCTGCCTCCTGCCGGTTCTTGATGGCGTAGAACCGGGAAGTTTCGCTGAAGCCCAGCCCATGTATCTGCGGAAAAATGTACCACATCCAGTGGCTGCGCTTCCGTCCGCTTTTGATTTCAGCCAGGGCCGTGGCGTAGTCTGACTCCTGGGCGGCAACAAATCGTTGCAGGGTATTTTCTCCGGGCATTTTAAGGCAGCGATTAGTTGAAAAAGTCTCACGCGCTCTTACGCAAACCGCGCTGCTAGAGATAAGCCCCGCTGATTAGTGGCCTAGCGCCCTCGGCTAGCTTCCAGCAACCGATGCTCTGCCGAGGCGGGCAGTTGCTGGCCCTTCTCATCAAAAATTCCTTGTTGCTGCAGCCACGCTTCAAACTCCGGGGCGGGGCGCAGGCCTAGCACGCGGCGCAGGTAGAGGGCATCGTGGAAGGAGGTCGACTGGTAGTTGAGCATGATGTCGTCGGCGCCGGGAATGCCCATGATGTAGTTGCAGCCTGCCACGCCCAGCAGCGTGAGCAGGGTGTCCATGTCGTCCTGGTCGGCTTCGGCGTGGTTGGTGTAGCACACGTCGACGCCCATGGGCAGGCCTAGGAGCTTACCGCAAAAGTGGTCTTCCAGCGCCGCCCTGATAATTTGTTTGCCATCATAGAGGTATTCGGGGCCAATGAAGCCCACGACGGTATTCACCAGCAGGGGTTTATAGTGCCGGGCCACGGCGTAGGCGCGGGCCTCGCAGGTTTGCTGATCGAGGCCGTGGTGGGCATTGGCCGATAAGGCGCTGCCCTGACCTGTTTCAAAGTACATCACATTCTGGCCCAGGGTGCCTCGGCCCAGGCTCAGGGTAGCTTCCCAGGCTTCCTGCAGCACGCTTAGGTTCACGCCAAAGCTGGCGTTGAGCGCCTCGGTGCCACCGATGGACTGAAACGTCAGGTCCACGGGGGCCTGCTGCCGGATCAGCTCCAGCGTAGTGGTGACGTGGCAAAGCACGCAGGTTTGAGTAGGTATCTGGTACTGCTCCCGCACGGCATCGAGCATTTCCAGTAGATTACGCACCACACCGGGGCTGTCGGTGGCGGGGTTGATGCCCAGCACCGCGTCGCCGCTGCCGTAGAGCAAGCCATCGACGAGGCTGGCCGCAATGCCGCGGGCGTCGTCGGTCGGGTGGTTGGGCTGGAGGCGAGTAGCCAGCCGCCCCCGCAGGCCCAGCGTGTTCCGGAACTTGGTTATCACCTCACACTTGCGGGCCACAGCAATCAGCTCCTGGTTGCGTAGCAGCTTGCTCACGGCCGCCACCATCTCCGGCGTCAGGCCGTAGGCCACCTGCTGCAGCTCCAACTGGCCTACGGTATCCGACAGCAGCCAGTCGCGCAGCTGGCTTACGGTGAAGTGGCTGATGGGCGCAAACGCCACGGCATCATGGGTATCGAAGATGAGGCGCGTAACCTCGTCCTGCTCATACGGAATCAAGGCTTCCTGCAGAAAGATTTTAAGTGGCACATCGGCTAGCGTGATTTGCGCGGCCACCCTCTCCTCATAGGTGCCCGCCGCCACCCCGGCCAGCTCGTCGCCGGAGCGTAGGGGCGTGGCTTTAGCCAGCAGTGTCTTCAGGTCGGGGAAGGCGTATACCTGGTTGCGGATGGTATGTTGGTAGGCCATTGGGTGCGCAGAGTAGCTTGTGGGTCTAATGAGTTTCAGCTTCTACCAGCGGTTCCTCTGCGGGCTGGGGCTGCTTGCCAAGCAGGCGGTACAGGCCTAGCGCCACCGCCAAGCCCGCGCAAAACAGCACCGTAAGCTGCCAGTTGTAGTACACAATAGCGCCCAAGCTAACGGCCGTGAGCAGGAGTGCTACGGCCGGAAAGTACGGATAGAACGGCGCCGTAAAAGGTCGCTCCAACTCGGGCTCCTTGCGGCGCAACACAAACAAGCTGACCAAGCTGATGCCGTACATCACCACCGCCCCTAGCACCGACAGCACAATCACCTGATCGGTGGTGCCCGTGAGCAAGGCTACGCAGCCTACTATGCCACCGCCCACCAGCGCCCAGTGCGGGGTTTGAAAGCGCGGATTTACCTGGGCCAGAAAACCAGGCAGATAACCGCTACGGGCCAGGGCAAAAATCTGCCGGGAGTACCCGATGATGGTGCCGTGGAAAGAGGCAACCAGCCCAAAAAGCCCGATACTGGCGAAGATGCGCGTCCAGGGGCTATTGCGCCCGAAGGCAATACCCAGCGCTTCGGGTAGGGGGTAGTCGATGCTGCTTAGCCGCTCCCAGTTGGTGACGCCTCCCGTCAAAATCATGACGCCCAGCGCCAGCAGAATAAGAGTAAGCAAGCCATAGATGTAGCCTTTCGGGATGGTGCGCTTAGGGTCTTCTACTTCTTCCGCTACCATGGCCACGCCCTCAATGGCCAGGTAAAACCAGATGGCAAACGGCAGCGCCGCGAAAACACCGCCCCACCCAAACGGCAGTGGCTTAGACAGAAAATTGGTCGCCTGAAAGTGAGGTGCTACCAGCCCCATGTACAGCAGCAGCTCCCCTACCGCCAGCAGCGTCACAACCAAAGAAAACGTGGCCGATTCCTTAATGCCCAGCAGGTTGATACCAATGAACACGCCGTAACACCCCAGGGCCGTGGGCAGCACCGGCACCGCCGGATGCAGGAAATGGGCGTAGCTGCCCAGCGCAAACGCAATGGCCGGGGGCGCAAATAAAAACTCAATCAGGGTGGCATAGCCGGCCACCACTCCGCCCAGCGGCCCCAGCGCCCGGTACGAATAGGCAAACGGCCCACCCGCCTGCGGAATGGCCGTAGTCAGCTCCGTAAAGCTGAAAATGAAGGTGATGTAGAGCACCGTGATGACCAACGTAGCCACCAAAAAGCCCACCGTGCCGGCCACAGCCCAGCCGTAGTTCCAGCCAAAGTATTCGCCCGAAATCACCAGCCCCACCGCAATAGCCCACAGGTGCAGGGGCTTCAAGACTTTCTTTAACTCAGGAGCGGGAGCGTTTGGCATGGCTTATACAGTCAGGAAAGCTTGATCCTGAATGTATTAAATAAACCCCAACAAGCTAAGCCATAGGTAAGCTAGAGACCAGGTACTGGCCTAGCCTTTCAACTTCTACTTCTGAGCAGTCACTGGCTGCTGTAGCATAGGCTGAAGCACGGCCCATACGTTGCGGGCTACCAGGCGGTGGCCGGCGGGCGTGGGGTGAATACCGTCGCGCTGGTTGAGCTTTCTCACGCCGCCTACGCCTTCCAGCAGGAAGGGAATCAGCTTGACCTGGTTTTTCTGGGCCAATTCGGCGTAGATCTTCTTGAACTGATTGGCGTAGTCGGGACCCATGTTAGGCGGGATTTGCATGCCGGCCAGCACAATCTGCGCCTGCGGGCTCCGGCGGCGCACGGTATCGATGATGGCTTGCAGGTTACGGCGTGTATCGGTGAGGGGCAGGCCGCGCAGGCCGTCGTTGCCGCCTAGTTCCAGCACAAACACGCTCACCGGCTGGCGCAGCACCCAGCCCACGCGGCTGCGGCCACCAGCAGTGGTTTCGCCGCTCAGGCCAGCGTTAACGATGGTGTAGGCCAGTCCGGCCGAGTCTAGCTTCTGCCCGATGAGGGCCGGGAAAGCCTCGTCGGGCTCTACCCCGTAGCCGGCCGTGATGCTGTTGCCAAAGAACAGAATAGTTTGCGGGGCGGCTTTACCAGGGGCCTTCGGTGTTTGCGTGGCCGTAGTGGCCGGAGCCTCGGCGGTTTGGGTGGCCGTCTGGGAATCGGAATTACAGCTGACCAGGGCGCACAGGAGTGCGCCGCTCAGCAAGGACAAAACAGTTCTCATGCAGGAAGTATTTGCGGGTAGTTGCCTAACGAAAGAAAGTATGCGTAAGGTTAATCCGTCTGCTAATAAGTAATTGATTACTGATTGTTCGTTGTTGATTGATACTTGTTGATTGCCGACATCCTCTGAGTTGTATCAAACCACATGAAGTTTTCTACTTGACAATCAATAACCAGCAATCAACAACCAACCCATTCTTCGTGCTTAAAGTCGAAAACCTCACTAAGTCCTATTCCAGCGGCGGCCGGGCCCTGACCGTGCTGGAATCCGTCAGCTTTGAGCTGGCCGCCGGCGACACCTTTTCCATCGTCGGGCCGTCGGGCAGCGGCAAAACCACCTTGCTAGGCCTGTGCGCAGGCCTCGACCGCGCCACGTCGGGCAGCGTGTGGCTCAATGGGGTGCAACTGGATGCGCTGACCGAAGACCAGCGCGCCGCCGTCCGCAATCAGTACGTAGGCTTCATCTTCCAGAACTTCCAGCTGCTGCCCACCCTCACGGCCCTCGAAAACGTGCAGGTGCCCCTGGAGCTGCGCGGCGAAAAAGGCTCGGCCCGCGCCGCGCAGGAGCTGCTGGCCCGCGTAGGCCTGGCGGGGCGCGGCCATCACTACCCTACTCAGCTCTCGGGCGGGGAGCAGCAGCGCATCTCGCTGGCCCGGGCCTTTGCCAATAGGCCTACCATTTTGTTTGCCGATGAGCCCACGGGTAACCTCGACGCCGAAACTAGCGCCACGGTGGTAGACCTGCTGTTTGAGCTCAACCGCGAGGCCGGCACCACGCTCGTGCTCGTAACCCACGACCTGGAGCTGGCCGCTAAAACCCAGCGCGTGGTCCGGATTAAGGGCGGCTCCATGATTTCTGATTCCGGGGCCCCCGTTTCTTCTCCTGCCTCTTCCGCTACGCTATGAGCCAGCTACCCTCCGCTAGGCCAGGGGCCGGCTGGCTGTGGCGCATGGCGTGGCGCGACAGCCGCCGCAGCCGCAGCCGCTTGCTGCTATTTATCTCGGCCATTGTGCTCGGCATTGCGGCCCTGGTGGGCATCAACGGCTTCGGGGATAACCTAGCCCGCACCATTGATGAGCAGGCCCAGGAACTGCTGGGCGCCGACCTAGTGCTGTCGGCCAGCCAGCCCTTTAAACCAGAATTTCAGCCCGTTATTGGGCCCGCCATTGTGGAGGGAGCCGCTGAGGCTGCCTTTCCCTCACTGGTACAGTTTCCGAAAGGAAATGGCGTGCGGTTGGCGCAGGTTCGAGCCCTTCAGGGCAAATTCCCCTATTATGGCGAGTGGTTGACTGAGCCCACGTCGGCAGCGCAGGAGTTCCAGCAGGCCTCGCTTACTAACCTGCCGATTGCCTTGGTTGATGATGCGCTCCTCGTGCAGTTTGCGGCCCGCGTCGGCGACTCCATTCGGGTGGGACGAGTGGTATTCCGGATTGCGGGCCGGGTGCGCAAAACCCCGGGGCAGTCGGAGTTCAATGCCTCGGTGGCGCCCACCGTCTTCATCCCCGGCGACTACCAGCTTACCACGACGGGCCAAGCTGATACTACCTCTCTGCTCGCCCGCACGGAGCTTATCAAGCCCGGCAGCCGAGTGCAGTATCGCATCTACTATAAAATGCAGCCAGGCATTCCGCCGGAGCGCCTGAGTGACCCGTTGGTAGATATTCCCAGTCAAGAAAACATTCGGGCCGAAACAGTGGCGAGCCGTAAGCAGCAAACCGGCCGCGCCTTTTCCGACCTTACCCGCTTCCTGAACCTGGTGGCCTTTGTAGCGCTGCTGCTGGGCTGCGTGGGCGTGGCCAGTGCCGTGAGCCTATACGTGCGCGAGAAGGTGGCCTCGGTGGCGGTGCTGCGGTGCCTAGGGGCTAGCGGCCGGCAAGCCTTGCTCATCTACCTGCTACAAACTGCCCTTATGGGGTTGGTGGGGGCCATAGTGGGGGCGGCGCTGGGGACGGCTATTCAGCTGCTGTTGCCGCGGCTGTTTGCCGGATTCCTGCCGGTGGCCGTGAGCACTACTATCTCCTGGAGCGCGGTAGGCCAGGGCGTGCTAACGGGCCTGCTAGTGGCGGTGCTGTTTGCCCTGCTGCCCTTGCTGAGCATCCGGCGAGTGTCGCCGCTGCGCACGTTGCGCGCCTCCTACGAGGAAGACGCCTCCCGCCCCGACCCGCTGCGCTTTGCGGTGTTTGGGCTGATTTTGCTGTTCATCCTGGGCTTTGCCTACCTGCAAACCCGCGACGTGAAGCTGGCCCTGGGCTTTGCGGGTGGCCTAGTGGTAGCTTTTGGCGTGCTGGCCGGCGTAGGCCAGGGGTTGCGGCTGCTGGTGCGGCGCTTCTTCCCTGTGTCGTGGAGCTACGTGTGGCGCCAGGGCCTGGCTAATCTGTACCGGCCCAACAACCAGACCCTCCTGCTCACGGTGTCCATCGGGCTGGGGGTGTTTTTGTTGGCGACGCTCTACCTGTTGCAGGGGCTGCTGCTGAGCCGGGTGCAGCTTTCGGCTAGTGGCAAGCAGCCCAACCTGGTGCTGTTTGATATTCAGACCGAGCAGAAAGCCGGCGTAGGCCAGTTGCTGCAGCGGCGCGGCCTACCCATCATGCAGGAAGTACCTATCGTGACGATGCGCCTGACCTCCATCAACGGCCGCACCATCTCCCAAATGAAGAAGGATACGGCCACCGGCCCTTCCACTCGCATGCTCACCCGGGAGTACCGCGTCACGTACCGCGACACGCTCAATCCTGGCTCCGAGAAGCTGGCGGCCGGCCAAACGCCGAAGCTTGGGGCTGATGGCATCCCGCGCATTTCTATGGATGAAGATTTTGCCAGCCGCCTCAAGGTGAAGCTCAACGACACTCTCGTGTTTAACGTGCAGGGCGCTCCTCTCACTACCATTCTGGGTGGCACGCGCACCATTGATTGGAGCCGCGTGCAAACCAACTTCCTGGTGGTGTTTCCGAAAGGCGTGCTTGAGCAGGCCCCGCAGTTTCATGTGCTGCTCACCCGCGTGCCCAACAACCAAACTCTGGGGGCCGTGCAGCGAGACCTGGTGGCCGGCTTCCCCAACGTCTCCGCCATCGACCTGGGCCTGATTTTGCAAACTCTTGATGACATCCTGAGCAAAATCTCTTTCGTGATTCGCTTCATGGCCCTGTTTAGCATTGCTACGGGCGTGGTGGTGCTCATCAGCTCGGTGGTCATCAGCCGTTACCAGCGCGTGCAGGAGAGCGTGCTGCTGCGCACGTTGGGCGCCAGCCGCCGCCAGATTCTGCGCATTACGCTGGTGGAGTATGCGCTGCTAGGCCTGTTGGCGGCAGTAGCCGGCCTGCTGCTGGCTGTGGTGGCCGCGTGGGCGCTGGCAACCTGGGTATTTGAAGTAGCCTTTGTGCCGCAGCTTCTGCCCCTGCTGCTATTAGCGTCCCTCACTACGGCGCTTACCGTGCTTATTGGCCTGCTAAATAGCCGCGATGTACTGACACGACCACCCCTTGAAATTCTGCGCGGAGAAGCTGGATAGGCAGTTTTTCTAGGTTATTTCATAATTTTCTAAATTATTTTATACCTCCTAGGCAACATTACCCGCCATGGCCCGTTAAAGGCTAGCCGAAGCACAACAGGCAACTGGTGTTTCTTCGACTATGTTTCATGCCCTAATTTCTTTCCCCATGAAAAAAGTAATTGCTGTTGCCGCTTTCCTCGTAGCTGGTGTTGCTACCGCTAACGCCCAGACGAGCACCACGACTACCACCCAGTCGCAAACTACCACCCCTACCCAGGGCACGGTAATCCAAACGGCTCCCGCTACCACGGAAACCACCAAGTCGACCACCACGACTACCACGACTGACCCTGCTATGTCGGGCACCACTTCGGGTACCACCATCGGAACGCAGTCGGGCACGGGCGTAACGCAAGGCACTGCCACTGGCAAGGCTGACGTAAAAGCCAAAGACAAGAAGCGTAAGTCGAAAGTTAAGGCTGACCCTCAATAAGCTAGCTACGGCGCCTCGCGCCTACCTGCTCAAACCTAGAAAGCCCGACCGCCTGTATGTGCGGTCGGGCTTTCTGTTTTAACTTGCTTACCGAAGGTATGCCCTATGCCTTCGGCACCTTCCCCGCCCTGGCCTAGGCCTCTCATGAACGACCCCGAAATCCGTGCCCTGCTCTATCCGCTGCTCACCGAGGGCGTGTATGTTGATGAGTTGCCCACCGGCACTACCCGCGCCGATGTGGTACACATCACGCCCGCCTTCATGCACGGGTATGAAGTGAAAGGCGATGGCGATACCCTGCAGCGCGTGGCCAACCAGCTCCGCTGCTACGGCGAGGTATATGACTTCGTGACGTTCATCGTCACCGAAAAGCACGTCCTGAAGCTGCTGCCACTGCTGCCAGAATGGGTGGGCGTGCTGGTAGCCACCCCGGGCCAGGAGCTGCGGGTGCACCGGGCGGCTTCCTACAATGCTACCGTAGAGCGTGCCCCACTAGCCGGACTGCTGTTGCTGGAGGAGGTGAAGCAGTACTTGCTGGCGCTAGGCCTCTCAGGTGTGAGCACCCTGCGCCGCCGCGAGGTAATGACCTTCCTGCGCACTACCCACCTGGTGCCCCTCTCCGGCCTAGCCCACTACGTGCGGGAGCGGCTGATAGCCCGCCTCCCCGAGCGCCTGCTCCACCGCGCCGAGCGCAAAGCCGAGCGGCAGCGCATCGGAAACAGGCGCCGCCGCAAGCCAACACATAAGGCCAAGACCACAAAGCGCAAAAAGCAGGCAGCCGCCTAGCTGTCATTCCTCCCTGTGGTTGGAATCGCAGTGCTGGAGTGGCCTAGCGAGACCCTACCTCCGGCTCACACTCTACAGCGGCAGCAGCAATTGACGGCCGGGCGTGTCCTCGCTTGTAGTATCCAGGTTAGATAGCGAGGCCCCTAGCAGCCGGATGCCTCTGGGCAGCGGCCACAGTGAGTTTAGCACCTCCCGCCCCACTTGCTCCAGCGCGGCTTGGCTGGTGAAGGGCGCGGGGCAAGTACGGCTGCGCGTGAGCAGCTGAAAGTCGTTGTACTTCACCTTTACCGTGAGCGTGCGGCCCAAAATGCCCGTTCGCTCACAGTAGCTCCACACCGACTCCAGAGCCGGCTGTAGGCCACTCACCAGCTCCTCCTGAGTGGTCAGGTCCTCCTCAAAGGTTGTTTCGGAGCCCACCGATTTGCGCACCCGATCGGCTACTACGGGCCGGTTATCACGGGCGCGGGCAATGGCGTAGTAGTAGGAGCCGGCCTTGCCGAAGTTCTGGCGCAGAAACGTTTCGGTCTGCTGGCGCAAATCCCAGCCGGTGAAGATGCCCAGCTGGTTCATGCGCGCCGCCGTTACGTGCCCAATGCCATGAAACTGGCCTACCGTAAGGGCTTCCACAAAGGCCAGCCCTTGCGCGGGCTTGATCACAAACTGCCCGTTGGGCTTGCGGTAATCGGAGGCTAGCTTGGCCAGAAACTTATTGTACGAGATACCCGCCGAGGCTGTAAGCTGCGTCTTCTCCAGAATTTTGGCCCTGATTTCCTGGGCCACCTGCGTAGCCGAAGCAATTTGCTTCAGGTTATGCGTGACATCGAGGTAAGCCTCATCCAATGATACGGGCTCAATCAGCGGCGTGTATTCCGCGAAAATCTCCCGAATCTGCAACGACACCTCCTTGTATACATCGAACCGGGGCTTCACAAAAATCAGCTCCGGGCACTTACGCTTGGCCACGGAGGAGGCCATGGCCGAGCGCACGCCAAACTGCCGGGCCTCATAGCTGGCGGCGGCCACCACGCCGCGCTGCCGCGAGCCGCCCACAGCCACGGGCCGGCCGCGCAAGGCGGGGTTGTCGCGCTGCTCCACGGAGGCGTAGAACGCATCCATGTCCAGATGGATGATTTTCCGGCTTTCTTCCTGCTCCACTAACTTGGCACCTAACTATCCACGAAGATACAACCCAGCCGCTAGCCCTGGGTAGTGGCCTAGCGCCAGAATCAGCCCCCTCTGCCGCCAGGAACAGCCGGCTACTTACCAGCCTAAAAAATCAGAAAGCCGGCCCTGAGCTCACGGGGGTGAGGTCGGGTCGGCTTTTGCTATGCCAACGATTGCGGTAGGTGCGCTAGGCCACTGCCGGGCACCGGAGTGGCAGCGCGGCTAGTGGCCTACCAGAGCTTTGTGTCGTGAATACCGGCGGGCAGAGGAGGCCGCTCACTCAGGCCAAGCACACACCAGCCGGCTTCTAAGCCAAAGGAGCCGCCGTGCATGATGTAGCTAACCCAGCGTGTGATGCTGCGGCCACTATACTGCTCACTTTCCGGCTCATACTCGCGTAGCACTAGCGCGTCGCCCACGCGGAAGTCCCGGTCGTTTTCGCGTACGTCAAAGGGTTTGGTACCGGCTTCCACCGCCGAGAAGCAAGCGGGCCAGATTTTCAGTTCGTGCGCTTGCGCATGGGCATGTCCGGCCGCGGGGCCGAAGGTTGTTATGATAGGTTGCATGGAAATTCGCTATTAAGAAAGCCTGTACCCCAACTGCGTGCGTTGGGAGCGTACAGAAACTGCTTTACAATTGATCAGTAGGCAAACGGCAGCAGAGCCATCTATTGCAAGACAACTCTTTAGACTAGTGAGGAGCTTGAAAGAGCCCAATAACTCAATTTTCATTGAGAAAAACGCCATTCCCTTCTCACAAGCTCGTCTTTACTTAGGTGCCCGAATACGGGCCGTGGCTCAGTAGCCACTTTCAACTCAACCGCACAAAAAACGAGCCGCCTCAAAATTGCTGCAGAGTCTATAACCATACTCATGAGGGTTTGGTGCCCTTGACATGCAGGTTGCCGGTATTCTACCAGCTTTTTTGCAAACGGCTCATCCTCACAGAGGTTACTGTAGCGCCGCATGCTGCAGGCACCTTAGCCCATTGGCGGCCATTATTGCAGTGGGCCAGGCTGTGGTTCAGGTGTTTTTCCCGGCGTTAGGGCCGCGTATTTCAGTTATTCGGTAAACGCCCGTCTTCAGCCCTATGAACACGCCCCTGACTGTGTTAAAGGCTTATTTATAGACTTACTTATCGCCTTTAACCCCTCTTTTTGCCAAGGTCTTATTTGCTGCATACCTTATCTTTGTAGAATATAGCTGCCCTGTTTTCTATGTCGTTTGCTTCTGAAAGCCCTGTTATTCTCCAACGCTTGCGTACGGAGACCCGACCGTACCACGACGCGCTGGAGCAAAACGAGTTTAACCAAGCACTAAACGCCGGCCAAGTATCGGCAGCAGCAACGCAGTGGTTTCTGGCCAAGCTCTACGGTTTTCTGAAACCCTATGAGGCACAGCTAGATCAGCACCAGTTCTCGCCGGCCTGGGAGATAGAGCAGCGCCACCGGGCCCACCTGATTTTGGCGGATATGCCCCCCGATGCGTCCCTACCCCTGTGCCCCGACATGCCCCCGCTCACTACCTGGCCTCAGCTGCTTGGGGCTCTCTACGTGATGGAAGGCTCCACCTTGGGCGGGCAAGTAATTAACCGGCAACTGGCGAAAGCCGGCATTGAGTCCCGCACCTACTTTTCGGGGTACGGGGAGCGTACCGGGCCCATGTGGAAACGCTTCTGCCAGCTTCTCACGGAGGAGGCCACCGATGCCAACCAAGCCGAAATTGTGGATTCGGCGAGTCTCACGTTTCAAAAACTACACGCGTGGATCAATCAGCCGTAATCTATTCTGATGAGAGCCTGATCAATGCTCCCATTACCCTTACCAACTGCGACCGGGAGCCCATTCATATTCCGGGCTCCGTGCAGCCTTACGGCTTTTTGCTGTGCCTCGACCCCGACACCAAGCGGGTGGTGCACGCCAGCGAAAACACCCAGGCCCTCATTGGCCTTTCGGCGCAGGAACTCATTGGGACTGGCCTAGAGCAACTCCTGAGCCCGGCTACGCTGGCCGAGCTGGCTCCGCTGTGGCCTACTCTCACCGAGGCGGCCAAACTACTGGGCATTCGCCTGGAGCAGGTGGAGGGGCAACCGTTCTATAAGCTCATTCTGCACCGCTACGACCAACTCTTGTGGCTGGAGTTTGAGCCCGTGGAGGAAACCGGCGCCAGCGTGCTGGACCTGCCCTCCCTGAACGTGGCCCTAGGCCAGATGCTGGGCGCCACTTCCGTGCTGGAGTTCTGCCAGCACGCCGTGGAGCAGATCCGCGACATCACCGGCTTCGACCGCGTGGTGATGTACCGTTTTGCCGAGGATGCCAGCGGCGAAGTAGTGGCCGAAGCCAAGCGCGAGGACCTGGAGCCTTTCCTGGGCCTGCACTACCCCGCCACCGACATTCCGCAGCAGGCCCGCGCCATGTACCTCAAAAACTGGCTGCGCTTTATTCCGGATGTGGCCTACGTGCCCGCCCGCCTGCACCCGGTAATGCACCCCACGGCCCCCAGGCCCCCCGACATGACCCACGCGGTGCTCCGTAGCGTGTCGCCGATTCACCTGGAGTACCTGCGCAACATGGGCGTGGCCGCCACCATGACCATCTCCATCATCCAGGATGGCGTGCTCTGGGGCATGATTACCTGCCACCACCTCACGCCGCGCCTGGTAAGCTACGAGCTGCGTGAGCTATGCCTGTTCATCGGCAAAACGTTTTCGGCCCTGTTGCGCAGCAAGCAGCAGCACGACGACTACGCTTACCAGCTGCACATTCGGGAAACGCAGGCTCGCCTGTTTGAGCTAATAGGGCGCCACGAGAACTTCATGGAGGGCCTGTACGCTCGCAAGCCCACGGTGCAGGATGTAATTGCCTGCGGTGGAGCAGCTATTTGCTTTGAGGGCCAGATTATTACGCTGGGCGCCACTCCTAGTCAGCCACAAATTCAGGAGCTGTTAGAATGGCTGGGGCAGAACCTGCCCCAGGAAGACGTGTTTTACACCGATTCTTACGCCCGGCACAATCCGGCCGGAGTATCAATACGGGGCGCGGCAAGTGGCCTACTGGCCATTTCCCTCTCGCAGAAGCCCGGCGACTATATCATCTGGTTCCGACCCGAGCAGATTCAGACGGT
Organism: Hymenobacter wooponensis; assembly: GCF_004745865.1. GTDB lineage: Bacteria > Bacteroidota > Bacteroidia > Cytophagales > Hymenobacteraceae > Hymenobacter > Hymenobacter wooponensis. Next base: position 938,976 of record NZ_SRKZ01000002.1, read on the forward strand.
TACCTGGGCCGGCAAAACGCAGAAAGCCGAGGTAATGCAGGACGGCCAACTGCACCTCTCGCCCCGGCAGTCGTTTGAGGCCTGGAGCCAAACCGTCGACAACACGTCGGCGCCGTGGCGGCCCATTGAAATTGAAGCCGCTCAGGAAATTCGGCTCCACCTTTCAGATGTTCGCCTGAAGATTTTCAATGAGCTGCAGGCCCGGGCCGCCAGCCTGAGCCGCCTCAACAGCGAGCTGGAGCGTAGCAACGATGAGCTGGACTCCTTCGCGTACGTGGCCTCCCACGACCTGAAGGAGCCCCTGCGCGGAATTCATAATTACTCCATCTTCCTGCTCGAAGATTACGCCGCCCAACTGGATGCAGAGGGCGTAAATAAGCTCCAAACCCTGGTGCGCCTCAGCCAGCGAATGGAAGCGCTTATTGAGTCGCTGCTGCAACTTTCCCGCGTGGGCCGTCAGGAGCTGACCCTAGTGGAAACGAACGTGCAGGAAGTAGTAGAAGACGTACTGGATATGCTGCAGCCGCGGTTTGAGCAAACCGGTACCACCGTCTCTATCGCCAGCCAGTTGCCCACTATCCGGTGCGACCAAGTGCGAATTCGGGAGGTGTTCAACAACCTGCTCACCAACGCCATGCGCTATAGCGATGCCTCGCACCGCACCGTGCAGGTAGGCCTAGCCCCCGCGGAAACGCGCGGACCACGCGGTACTGGAACTCCTGAGGACTTTTATGTTTTCTATGTGCGTGACAATGGCATTGGAATTGATCCTAAGCACCACGAGAACATCTTCAAGATTTTCAAGCGCCTTCATACCCAGGAAAAGTATGGGGGCGGTACTGGAGCTGGCTTAGCAATCGCCAAGAAAATGGTGGAAAAGCACCACGGCGAAATCTGGGTCGAGTCCGTACTAGGTCAGGGCGCAACGTTTTATTTTTCTCTCTCAAAACACCTGTAAGTGTCAGCCTTATCCCTCAAGCCCATTTTGGTGGTGGAAGACAGCGTGGAAGACTTCACGGCCCTTGGCCGAGCCTTCCGTAAGCACGCGCTGCCCAACCCCGTGCTACGTTGCGAAGACGGCGACCAAGCCCTGGAATACCTACAGGGCTACGGTAAACTCCCCGGCTGGCCTCAGCAACTACCGGCCTTCGTGCTGCTCGACCTAAACATGCCCGGCACCGATGGCCGTGCCGTGCTGGCCGTGCTCAAGCAAGACCCTCAGCTGCAGTCTATTCCGGTTATCATTTTTAGCACTTCTACCAATGTCCGCGACATTGAGGACTGCTACCGCTTGGGGGCCAACAGCTACCTCACTAAGCCCATTGACTACGCTGTGCTGGAGGAAAAAACCCGACTGTTGGTGAGCTACTGGCTCAATACCTCGGAGTTACCCTTGTTGAGTTAGGATTGCCCGGCGTGAAGAAGATTTTACTTATCGACGATAATGAGCAGGATCGCATGCTCTATAAGCGGTTCCTGGGCAAGCAAGTCGGTCACGAACGGTTTGAGATTCACGAGGCTTCCTCAGGGGCAGAGGGCATCCGGCAGTTTCGGAACCTGCGGCCTGATTGCGTGCTGCTAGACCATAATCTGCTAGATACCGATGGCCTGACGCTGCTCGGCGACCTGCAGGAGCTCACGCCCCCCGACACCCTGTGCGTGGTAATGATTACGGGCGGCGGCAGCGAGGCACTGGCCGTGCGTGCGCTTAATACCGGCGCACTAGACTACCTGGTGAAGCAGCACTTCGACCCCGAGCTGCTGTACAAAACCGTGACGCACGCCATCGAGAAAAACGAGTGGCGGCAGTATATCACGCGCTATCATCAGCAGCTGCAAACCGTTAACCAGCAGCTGCGCGACTCGCTGGAGGAGCTTACCGAAACCCGCCAGCAGATTCAGCAGGCTAATATTCAGCTAACGGCAGCCAACGAAGAGGTGCGCGCCCGCAACCAGGAACTGCGGGCGGCCAACGAGCAACTGGCCCGCACGAATGCCGACCTGGATAACTTTGTGTACGCCGCCTCGCACGACCTGCGCCAGCCCGTACACAACCTGCATGGCCTGTTCGAGGAGCTGCGGCGCTCCGCCACTTTCCACGACCCGGAGGCCAGCCAGATGCTGCGGCTCATGGAAGATTCGTTCAGCGACCTATCCACCACCATTACCGATTTGGCCGCGGTAGTGCAGGTTGCGCGCCCGCCGGGTGAACAAATCACTGAGCGCGTACCGCTCGCCGACCTTACGGCCGATATTCTGCAGACGCTCCGCCCGCAGCTGCAGGATGCTAAGGCCGATATTAAAACGGATTTCGCCGCCCTGCCCGAAGTGGAGTTTGTGCGCAGCAGCTTGCGCACAGTGCTGCTTAATCTGGTAGCCAATGCTGTAAAGTACCGCCATCCTGCTCGTCCTGCCTTAGTGCAGCTGCGGAGCCGCCATACCACTTCTCACGCAGTGCTGGAGGTGCAGGATAATGGCCTAGGCCTCGACCTGGACCGGCACGGGGCCGAGCTGTTTCAGCTCTTTCGTCGCTTTCACCCCAATGCCGGCGAGGGCACGGGCGTAGGCCTGTTCCTGGTTAACCGCTTAGTACAGGCTGAGGGTGGCCGCGTAGAAGTAGAGAGCGTGCCCGAGCAGGGCACCACATTCCGGGTATTTCTGCCCAACTAACTGCCGTAGGCCACCACTACCCCAGGTTACGACAATGCCTGGGGTGGTGGGGAGCCTGAGCCCGCCGGCCGCGTCCGGTCTTGGGGCAGGGGCACAAACTCGTGGTTATCAGTAGGGGGCAGCACAATGCGGCCCGCCTGCCAGTCGGCCTTGGCCTGCTCAATTCGCTCCCGACGCGACGACACGAAGTTCCACCAGATAAACCGCTCTCCCAGTGGTTCGCCGCCCAGCAGCATAAGCGTAGTCGGCTCTACCGCCACCAATACGGGGTCGATGCCAGGCGTAAACACTAGCAACTGGCCTACTCCGTAGGTACGCCCGTTTACTTCTACGCTCCCTTTGGCTACGTAGGCACCGCGCTCAGGGTAGCCCCGCGGCAGGCCAAAGCGGGACCCTGCTTGCAACACCACGTGCAGGTAAAACAGGGGCGAGTGGGTTTTAACGCCGTTACGCAGTCCAAACGCATCACCTGCAATCAGGCGCATCCACACACCTGAATCAGTGAAGATGGGCAGCTCGTGGGGCTGGTAGTTAGTGAAGGAGGGGGCACTTTCTTCATCGGCCTCGGGCAGCGCCACCCAGGTTTGCAGCATCTCCAGGGCCCCACCAGCCAGCGCCGCCGGGTCCTCGAACCGCTCAGAGTGGGCAATACCACTACCAGCCGTCATCCAGTTCACTTCGCCCGGCCGAATAATCTGCTCCACGCCCAAGCTGTCGCGGTGGGTTACTTGGCCCCCAAACAGGTAACTTACCGTGGAGAGGCCAATGTGGGGGTGCGGCAGCACATCCAAGGCAGGTATCAGTTCCGGCGTAACTTGCACGGGTCCCGCGTGGTCCATGAAAATAAAAGGCCCCAGCATGGGCCGCAGCCGGTAGGGCAAAATACGCTTCACGCCAAAGCCATTGCCCAAATCCGCGGGGCGGGCGTCGATAACCAGGTCCAGCATACGTAAAAGACGGGAGGTAATGGCGCCAAAATACAGAATACCATGTTATCTACTTAGTTGCTTTGCTCCAAGTGCCTTGATTGCCTACCTCTGCCTAGTACTAGTATTACACGAGTGCTACTATCGAGTTGACTGCCACCTCTCGTGGCATTATTCGTATGGCTGTATTGATGACCTTTATGGTTCCTAAGCTTTGGTGCTCGTAAGTGGCCACCTCGTCTTCTATGTCCTCTTCTCCTCCTGCTTCGCCCTCCCACGAGTTGCCTCATTGGTTACCTGCTGATGAAATGCTGCACAGTGTGCTCGACGTTTCCCTCAACGGGCTCATCTTCAGCCAGCCAGTGTATGATCAGGGCGTACGCATCAAAACTAAGACGCTGTCTTGAGGGCTGACCTTTGTCTTGTTAGACATCGTTAAGCACTTCATGCTCAGCCAACTCCTTGTCTCATTCGCTACGCTACCGGACCCACGTTGTC
>NZ_SRKZ01000019.1 GCF_004745865.1 Hymenobacter wooponensis
GCCGGGGCCCAGACCGTGATCTTCAACGCCAGCCCCTCGGCTCAGCCCGGCCAGGCCTGCTCGCTGCAGGGCCACTTCTCCGCCACCGCCAAGGCCTACCTCAGCGCCCGCGGCGGCCCCGCCCTGCCCCTGCCCGCCCTGGTGCAGTCCGCCGGCCAGCTCACCGTTCAGGTGCCCGCCTCCCTGCCGCTGGACCTCTACCAGGTCTGGGTCGAGGACCAGGGACAGCGCAGCCCCAGCGTGGCCCTTAACCGCGCCCGCGCCATGCACTTCGACTCCCCCGAGGTCACCCCCGGCGGCCGCCTGCGCCTGTTCGGCCGCAACCTGCGCCTGGCCGGCGCCACCCCCTCCGTGCGCTTCGTGCCTGCCGGCAGTGGCAGCGGCAGCGGCGGGCTCGCCGCCACCGTGGACCTGAGCCAGAGCGACGCCTACTCGCTGCGCCTGAGCGCGCCCGCCGGCCTGCTGCCCGGCACCCGCTACGACGTGCTGGTCAGCAACGGGCTCGGCGCCAGCGCCAGCGCCGGCGAGACCCTGGCCGAGCAGGCAGTGCTGGCCATCGCCGCCGGCCCCGACTACTTCCACCTCGACGTGCCCTGGGCCGCCAAGTTCGACTTCACCGCCAACCTCTACAACGTCAAGTCCGACCCGCGCCTGCGCCTGAAGGCCGTGGGCGACGGCGTGGCCAACGACCAGCCCGCTCTGCAGGCGGCCATCAACCAGGCCGCCGCCGCCGGCGGGGGCATCGTCTACCTGCCGGCCGGCACCTACAAGCTGGTCTACAGCAGCGTCTCGGGCCTGGAGCTGCCCGCCCGCGTGGTGGTGCAGGGCGCCGGCCCCAGCCTGACGCAGCTGCGCTACGGCTACGGGGCGGCCAACGGCTTCGGCTACGCCGTGGGCTTTGCCAGCAACGCCCAGCGCGTGGGCCTGGCCGACCTGGCCCTGGAGAACGTCAACGAGCAGGGCCGCTGGGAGCACAACCTGTGCTCCTACCCCGGCACGCTGCGCGACGCGTTCCTGAGCAACGTGCACGTGCGCTTCAGCGGCGAGGCGCTGAGCCTGCTGCACCCCAGCGAGCGGGTGCTGGTGCAGAACTGCCGGCTCATCAGCCGCCACAACCCGCTGGCCAGCCTGCAGCAGGGCCCGCTGGCCGTGCAGCACAGCACCCACCTGACCTTGCGCAACAACTACCTGCTGCACGAGGTCTGGCAGACGGGCTTCAACGAGGACTGCACCAACCTGGTGGTGGAGGGCAACACGTTCGTGCGCGACGCGGCCATCCTCTACACGGCAGCCAAGCCCACGATCGAGACGCGCACGCTCTCGATCAACTTCGCCCAGAACGTGGCGCTGGTGGGCAACCGCTTTGAGACCATCAACGGGCCGGCCCCGGACAACAACGACGGGGAGACGCTGCTCAACGAGGGCGGCGGCCCCCAGCGCAAGGACGCCTACTACGGCAGCGTGAGCGGGGCGGGAGCCAGCTCGCTGCAGGACGCGTCCGCCAGCTGGGGGGCGCTGACCCCGCAGGCGGTGGTGGTCATCATCCAGGGCAAGGGCCTGGGCCAGTGGCGGCGCATCACGGCCAGCACGGGCCAGAGCCTGACGCTGGAGCGGGCCTGGGACGTGGTGCCGGACCAGAGCGCGCGCTACGCCATCACGGACTGGTCGGCGCGCAACTGGCTGGTGCAGGGCAACACGCTGGTCAACAACCGGGCGGGGCTGGAGTTCTGGTCGTGCAGCACGCTGGACGTGGCCGTGGTGGGCAACCGGCTCACCAACAACGACGGGATCCTGCTGCGGCCGGGCCAGACGCTGATCCAGGGGGCACAGGTGTTCAACATGGTCTACAACACGCAGCTGGTGGGCAACACGGTGGAGAACGTGGAGGCGGCGGCCAACACGGGGGC
>NZ_SRKZ01000003.1 GCF_004745865.1 Hymenobacter wooponensis
ACAACGTGGGTCCGGTAGCGTAGCGAATGAGACAAGGAGTTGGCTGAGCATGAAGTGCTTAACGATGTCTAACAAGACAAAGGTCAGCCCTCAAGACAGCGTCTTAGTTTTGATGCGTACGCCCTGTACCTACAGGGGCAAGATGCCCACAACCCACTGGCCTCGCCGGTATATGGCTCCGTTACTGGCCTAGCGCCCGTGCAAGTGCACGTTGGCGATGCCGAAGTACTACTGGACGACTCCGTGCGCTACGCAGCTAGTGTGCACGCCGCCGGAGGTAAGGCCGAACTACACCTTTGGGAGCAGATGCCCCACGTTTTCGTGTCCAGCCCCCAGGAGTTGCAGGCGGCCCGGCATGCCCTTGATCTTAGTGCTGCTTTCCTAACGCACCACCTGTTAGCTTAATCCTGCCTTAGATAGCGTAGGGATTAGGTCAGGCTGAAATCCATTCAGAAGGCTGACCGCTGTACCACCAAACCGCTGCCGCTCCGTGGATAACACCAGGTCAACCCCCGTCTTAGCAGCCAGTGGAACCAAGGTAATATAGTGCTTCGGTCGGTGCTGCCAAAGTAGGTGTCGAGGCGGAGTTCGGGAAATGTCTTGTCTACAACAGTTTCACTAGATCATTTTCATAATGACTCCCAATTCTACTTGGAATCAACCGCCAAATTTGGTCAAGGAACCGGGCTCAGATTTGGAAATGGCGACAGACGGCTCAGATTAAAACCTCGAAAAAAAACAATAAAACTCTCGGAGTCGCGCCAGAAAACCTTGGGTTTTGCTGGATTCTTCATCAGCAAGTGGAGAGCTTTCTACAGAATTAGTTTTATAGTTCCGTTGCCAATTCGGGATTGCTTGGCATATCGTTTCAGCCAGCTCTTTTGTGAGTGAGTCTAGTGATTTTGGGGAGTAGTGCTCTTTGAATTTGGCAATTACGGTAGGATTGTAGCAGACCTTAGGGCGAAGGTTTTCCACCAAGCGAACATCAAGTGACAAGGTTATAAAGCGTTTGGATTTGCGATGAAGCCCGACTACTACAATACTTTGACACATTCCAGGGTACCAGTCGATGATGTGCACCTTAGTACCCGGCGCGAAATGTTTTGTACCGTAACGTATTTCGGCACCGCCCGGCCCGTATGGACGCTCCTTGATAATGCTGTCCAGTATGATTCAGCTGTGGGTGCCTTATTAACATCCATAATTCAAATCATATCCGCTGTGCCTAGTGAGTTCAAGTGAATAATCGCTAATCCACTACCTCTCGGCAGGCGCGGTAAAGGTCTTTCCAGCCGTCGCGCTCTTTTACTACAGTTTCCAGGTATTCCAGCCACACTACGCGGTCTTGTACTGGGTCTTTGATGACGGCGCCGGTGAGGCCGGCGGCTAGGTCGGCGGCTTGCAGGGTGCCGTCGCCAAAGTAGGCGGCCAGGGCTAGGCCACTGTTGAGCACGGAAATAGCCTCGCCGGTGCTGAGAGTGCCGCTGGGGCTCTTGAGCTTGGTTTTACCATTCTCCGTCACGCCTGAACGCAGCTCCCGGAATACGGTCACGAGGCGGCTGATCTGCTCTAGAGCTGTGATGGTGGGCGGCAATTGCAAGGCCCGGCCGTTTTTCTCCACGCGGGAGTGCACAATCTGCACTTCCTCGGCTACGGAAGTGGGCAGGGGCAGCACCACCGTGTTGAAGCGGCGACGCAGGGCACTGCTCAGCTCGTTTACGCCTTTGTCGCGGTCGTTGGCGGTGGCTATCACGTTGAAACCACGGGTAGCTTGAATTTCGGTAGCCAGCTCAGGCACGGGCAGCACCTTTTCGGAGAGGACGGTGATGAGCGTGTCCTGCACGTCGGAGGGGATGCGGGTGAGCTCTTCCACCCGGACTAGGGCACCTTCCTGCATGCCTTTGAGCAGGGGCGAGGGCACCAGGGCCGCCGCGGAGGGCCCTTCGGCAATGAGGCGCGCGTAGTTCCAGGAGTAGCGGATGGCATCTTCACTGGTGCCGGCCGTACCCTGAATGAGCAGGTTGGAGTGCCCGCTGATGGCGGCGGTCAGGTGTTCCGATACCCAGCTTTTGGCCGTGCCGGGTACGCCCAGCAGCAGCAGGGCGCGGTCGGTGGCCAGGGTAGCCACGGCAATTTCCATTAGGCGCCGCTGCCCGATGTACTTGGGTTCAATCTCGAATCCATTGTCCAGCTTGCCGCCTAGCAGGTAGGTAACTACGGCCCAAGGCGAGAGTTGCCAGTTTGGCGGCTTGGGCCGGTCGTCAAGGGCTTTGAGTGCGGCGAGTTCTTCGGCGTATTGCACCTCAACGTGCGGGCGCAGGACTTCGGAGGATGGATTGAGCGACATAGGAAAAACTACGGCTAGTCAGTAAGGAGAAAGATGGGCGGGTAAAGAAAGAGTGTGCTTCGCTGCGAATCAGCCCAGCCCAGGTGGCTCGGTGAGTGCTTCCGCTAGCTGCTGGCGAAAGTGCAGGGTGTTGAGCAGGCGGGTAAGGCTGTTATGAATGTAAGGCACATCATGAAGCAGCGGCTCTAGGCCTCGAGCGCAAAGGACGTACTGGCTAGCCGGCACCACCCGGGCCATATGCTCGAATATTTGACTAGCCGCGTAATGAATGCGATGCAACTGCTCGGGCCGACCGAGAGACTCTAGCAACACTTCTATCATTCGGCGTGTAAGACTCTCTGGCCACGGCGTATGGCCTTGGAGCAGTAGCGGCAGCCAGCGGACCTCGGGGCTAAGGTGCGGAGCCGCTGCCAGCAGGGGCAATAGCAGGCTAGTGAATTGCGCGGGCGAGAGTAGCCCTACCAGCCCACCCAGAGCCTGTAGCGGGGACAATTTGCGGGGCTTCTCATACAACCACTCCAGCATAGCGGCCGCCCAGCTGGCATCCTGATGCAACAGGGCGGCCTCGGCCCAGCCGCTCAATAGCAGCGCCGCCCACTCCGTGCCGGCTGCTAAGTCTAGTAGCTTAGGGATAGGCAAATTAAAATGAGCCGTCCAGCGCTGGGGCGGAATGAGAGCTAACTGCTGGCCTAGCAGCGTGGCCCGGTCGCCCTGGAAGCGGCTGTCATGCTGCTCAATCCCATCAGTCAGCCAGCTTTTATCCCACGGTTGATCCGGCAGCTCTACCAGTAATTTCTTGGAAAGTAGCGAGGTCTTTACCCGCACCAACGGCTCGGTGCGGTTCCACACCCGCTCAATCAGGCTATTACCTGGCGCCTTCGCTAAAAGGGGGCGCACTACCTGGCGCACCTCTTTGCTTTTCGAGGTGAGGTACTGCTCCAGCAAGGGGGAGTCGGGGGCAGTTAGCGCCGTACTGAGGGCTTCTAAGAGGACTGCCTGGTTTTTGGCTGGTTCCTGAGGAAGCGCGGCCGCTAATAACTCGCGGGCTTGATCGGGGGCGGTGGCGCGCAGCAAATTCAGAAAAGTTACCCGCTCGGCAATGGAGCCAGTTTCCCATGTGGTAGCATCGGGTGTAGTAGCCGCCGCCACCAGAATAGGCTGCCAACCTGGGTGCTGCTTCAACAGCCACGTTCCGCGCTGGCCTAGCACTTGGGCCGTGGGGCCGTGCAGCTCGCGGCGAGTGCGCGCTGTCTCCAGCAAGGGCACCAGCAAGTGATGCGGTACCCGGCGCCCATGGCTATGCATGTCATTCAGGAACCCAGCCAGAAGCGGAGAGTGCGTGCCATCTATCATCTGCTGAAGCAGCTGCGTCCCAACAGGGCCTAATGATAGGGCGCTTTCAGGGGGCGCAAGCGAGGGCTCAGGCGTTGCCACTGCCGCGGCCGTAAACTGATAGCCCGCCTTTCGAACCAGCGACAAGGCCCCGGCGGCAGTTAAGGCTTGCTTTTCGCGGTAGTCTGGGTCGGTAGAAGCATCTGGCAAGGCTAGGCCACCGGTAGGAAGTGCATCGGGAGCTTGGCGCGTGCCTAGCAACGCTACGCGCAGCAAGCGCTGCCAGTCAGGGCTTGGTTGCACGGTAGGGGTAGGTGGAGAAACGGTGGGGTGCTCCGGCATAATCAGGCAGAGTGAATAGTAGCAACGGGGCTAGGCCAGTAGGCCAGCGGGCGAAGGGCAGCTCCCGTCCATTCGCCAAAAACTGTGAGCGGGTAGCCACCACTCACGGCTCGCAGCTGCCAGCCGTATAGCTCATCGCAGGTTAGCGGCAGCAATACTTCTCTGGCAGCCTCTGGTGCTGCAGAGGCATAAGGACCGGCCACAACAGTGGAGGAGGCTACTGCTACTGCTGAGGTTTCGATTAGGTCCTCGTTAGCCGAGAACTGCAGAACCCAGGCGCCGGTAGTAGTTTGCAGCGGCACGCCGCCAGCCAGTAGTGCGGGTAGCTCTCGCAGCCACGGTTGTCGAGCCAGCCCAGTCGCGTAGGCCTCTAGCAACTGCGCTGGCGTAGTGTACCCCACCGGAGCGAGGGTGCTGGTGCCTAGAAATGTTAGCTCACCCGGCACTGCCCGCAACGGAAGCAGGCCAGGGTAGAAAGTGACGCGGCCCGCATACCGCCCGGCCGGTAGTAAGGGAGTACTGAACGCCTGCCCGCCAAACGAAAATTCCACTATTAGGGCAAAGCGGTCGGTTTCTTGGCCCTGTAGCCAAGAGCGTCGCACCAATAGTCGTTCTTCCTCGGTGGTGGTCTGGCTAAGCACCAGCCACTGATCCGCAACGGCGGGCTGGGTAGCTAACACTTCTTCCTTCTTGCTCGTGACGCCAAGCTGCTGCAAAATCTCCTGGCGGGTTTCGGCAGGCAGGTGCTCCAGATTGCGCGCCGTACGGGCCAGCAGGTATAGCTCGCCCACCTGGCCTAGTAGGCGCTCCGGCCAGGTGGGCCCCAGGTGGCGTACTCCGGCCAAGTCGCGCAGCACGGTGGCTAGGCCCGGCAACTGGTTGTCAACCAACCGCGCTGCCTGGCTTTCCCAAAAGCTGGGCGGCTGACTTTCAGTGGCCGCTAGGCCAGCGCGCATGAGGTCTACGAGCCAGGTTTCCAGCTCGGCAGCCCCCTGCTGCATGCGGCTGAGGCGCTGAGACTCGCGTTTCTTGCGGGCCAGTTCGGCATCGGTAGCAGCTGTGGCGGTGGCCGCAGTATCATCACTGGTTGCTGCTACATCTTCCGCAGGCGTGGCTGGTTTTTTACTCTGGGTTTGCTGGCGCTTATCCAGCCACTCTTGCAACCAGGGCGGAGGGGTGGCGCCGTTGAGTAGCTGAGGCTGGCGGGCCAGGAGCAACAGCAGGCCGGCACCGTGCTTGCAGGGAAATACGCGGCTGGGGCAAGAGCATTTAAAGGCTGGCTCGGTGAGGTCGATGCCGGTTTGGTAGGGTTTGCTGCCGCTGCCCTTGCACTCTCCCCAGGCGGCCGTTTCGGTTTGGCCGAGGTTGCTCCACTTGGTAGTAGCTGCCAGCTCCTGCCCGCGCTTGAGCGTGCCAGGGTCGGTGATGAGTGCGCGGGCCTGTGCTTCAGTCCAAGTCAATTCTTTACGAGATTACGCCCGGTATAGAAGGGCAGGATACCCCGGCAAAGTAGTAGTTCAGACCGGAAATTCCTTGCCGCAACTCCCACATTTGTGCAAGGTAGTACCCGCATAAAACAGCCGTTTCCACCACGGCAGGCGCAGTATCGGCGCGGGGCTGGGGGTGCCGCACCGCGGGCAGTGCAGGGTCTGAGGCGCGGTGCGCTGCACCTCAAAGGCTTGCAGGAGTTGCTGGGCGGCTGGGGCCGCGGCTTCGTCAATGAGCAGCTGGTAGTACATGCCGTCGCCGAAGGGAAAAGTAGGTGGGCCACAGGTTTTTACCAGCGCCTCAATTTCCGCTTCACGCAGCGTGTTGTAGAGTGCAACTGCCTCGCGGTAGGTCAAAAACTCGGCAGCTGTAACAAGCATAAATAATATTTTGAGGTCACATTTGAGCAGAAATCTGCCCACTTTGGCTTCTCGTTTCTACCGAAGAAACTGGCCTATAAGAAGTAATTACCCAGACGCCGACAGTATTTCAGCCTAGTAGGGGCCTCGCCAGAAAGAGTACTGTTGACCTTAGTTGAGGTCACAAACGCAGTCTATTCATCCTTTACACCAAAGCCTAAAAGTTGTCTCTTTGAAAAGAGTTCTTAACTTCTGCCTCCCGTGCTAAAGCTTAACTGTATCACCCCGGCAGTTGCTACTCTTGCACCCTTTTGGAGAGCTTGCTGAGTGACTGGCTCTTCATCACAAAAAGCCCCTTTCTGCAAAAAGGGGCTTTTTACTTGCCATTCGGCTCAAAGGCTGTTTTCCGCAAGAAGGCCTTGACAGCAAATAGTTTACTTGCGACGTCGTGCTGGAGTTGCTAGGCGGCTGCGAAGCTTGAGCACGTAGGCCAGGAGGCCGATGGAAAGCAAGGCCAAGCCCGCAGCCAGCAGCTCGCGGCTGGTTCGCGCCTGAGTTGCTTCGGCCTCGGCGGCTTGCAAATCCTGCAGCTTCTTCTCGCGCTGCTTATCGCGGAGCTGAAGGTTGGCAATCTCGTTTTCCAAATCGTAGAAGCGCTGGCGGGTGCTGCTTTGGTCCGTTTGCGCTACCGTGACCTGCTGCTTGGCCTGCTGATTTTCAGCCACAATGGTGGCAGTGCGGCGCTGAGTGGCATCCTGCACGGCCCGTACTATCTCCGTATCCTTCCGGATAATGCCTTTTAGCGCGTCTACTACGTCTTGGAGGTCTTTTTTGCTGGGCTTGTTGGCCAGGAAGGCATTGCGCTGGGCATTGGCCTCTTCGTACTGATGGATCAAGGCTTCACGTTCCTGAATCAGGCGCGGCAACGGGTCAGGGCTAGGGGTGGGAGATGGGGTTTGCGCAAAGCTGAAAAGGGGCAGGAAAAGGAAGGTGGCAGTAAGCAAGCGTGGGTGCATCATAGTCGCAAAGAAACGACGAAGAGGCCTAGCACGGTATATTTTGGCCTCTATAACGGCTGCGCTAGGCTGCGTAGGCCAGCTTTACAAGGCGATGCCCCGCGACCATAGCATAACCGTGGCAGCCGTATTGGCCGCGAGAAAGCGCATATTCGGGGGCATGTTCGTCCGTAGCCAGACGGTGCCCTCCGGCGTTTGTAAATCCACAAACCCAATAGCTTGGTCCCGAAACATAATCTGGTACCCAATGGGCATGGGTACGGGCAAAGCAACCTGCTGGTGGGTTTTGGGGTGCTTCACCGACCGCCGCACCACCTGCTGTATCCGGAGCAACACTTCATCGTTGCTGCCTACCAAACCCACGACGGGCTCAGGGTTATTGCGCGAGTCGGCATCGGCCAGCGACGTGGTGAGTACAATATTCCAGACGTTAACAGAGTCAAGCTCGGGACCCACAATGAGCCCGGTAAACGTGTTTTTCCAGTCTTGGGTAATATTTATGGGGCCCCGAACGATGGGCGTAAACACCGCTAGCTCCCGGCTACTAACGTTATTCACGCAGTAGATTTCTGAGTGGCGTGGCCCTGCCTCCAGGCTAAACTGCAGCTTGTTGCTAGAGTTACGCAGGTACTGCGCGGCAGGCAGGTTAAGAACATCTAGCACGGGCAGGCCAGACGGCCCCGGCCGCAGCCCCCCACCCGAGTAGTACCGGGTCGATGTCCAGCCGCGGTGAACCTTGCCCAGCTGAAACTCCCCAAAGGATATGCGCTGCCCAATAACCAAGCTCTGTAACCCCTTCACCGGTAAGGGCGTGGCCGACTGTTCAAACTCGGGCAGCGTAACCGGCTCTAATAGGCCAATAGCACACGACGACAGGCCTAGCGCGCTGCCAAATATGAGGCTTAATAGGATGCGTTTCATAATCGAGTAAGGCGTATTAATGAGTAGCGTTTAGCGAAGCAGGTTGGCATGGCGTAGCAGCAGCACGGCACTATTAGCCAGCACAAATTGCAGGGTGGGGTCTAGCTCAGGCCGGATAAAAAAGATAGGGTAGTCGGGGTAGGTTTGGTCAAGGGCACCTATCAAGCGGTTTTCGTAGCGAAACACTAGGCCGCGCTTTACTTGCGCCGCCAGCAAAGCCTCATCCAGGTGGCCATCACGGCCAAAATCGGTGGCGCGCTCCACGCTCAGGAGCCGAATGAGGCGCTTACCATCTGTAACCTGCCCTTCGATATGCGGACCTTTTAACTGGTGCGCGTTTTCTATCTCAAACTGCCACTGGCCGGTGCTGTCACGGTTGGGGAGGGTGATGGTACCCTTAAATACATCGGCGTTTTTGCGGCTGTACCAGTTGGGCGTGTTAGGTCCAGCATCAGGTAAATGACCCAAGTCGCCGATGGAGCTGTGCACGATAAGGTGGTTGAGAGCTTGCGTTTGGGCCACTTCCCCTTGCGCATTAGCAAGCGAGAAATTGATTCGCTGCCGCTGGGCGGTGCGGTTGAATAACCTGATGAAACCCAGGTCTAGGCCAGTCCAGATGCGAAAACCGGTGGGGCTGCGCATCCGGGTGGTATGAAAGGGCCCTAAGGCTACTTGGTTTAGGTGAAAGCTGCGCACAGGCATGGCCACAAACCCCTGCGGTGTTGGGGACAGATGAAGAGCCGGAGCACAGCTAGCCAGCACCGCTAGGCCTGTCACCGTTATGCGAATGAGAAGTGTGCGCACCATAGCAGCGGAAGAGGTAATGTAAAACGGCTATTGCTCAGCAGCAGCACAGGAGTTGGGGTGCTCTGTCGCTTTCAGCCACATGGTTGGGGTATGGAGCAAAAGTACAGGGTGGCCTATGAGGCTGAAATACCTAGAAACCAGTAAAAACTAGCCCCCTGATAAGTGGAGAGAACATAAGGAATGCGGCAGCCGCGAAATCAAAGTTGAGCTTACAAGTTATCAGCGGATACATAGTAACTCCTGATCTGCCGCGGTAGCAGTGAGTAAACTTCAAATGGAATATGAATTAGAACGAATAGAATATTTTGAATAAAACTCAGGTAATGAGGTTGCTAAAGGATGGGCTTCAGAAAAACATAATGTGGGGATTGTCAAGTTTAACTATATCTTTTGAACTCGCTATCTGCTGTAAATCAGATATATAACAATTAATTCATTGCTCAATTATACTTGCGCATTTGCGCTATGAGAGAGCTGAGAAAAGATTGAATATAACTGGGTTGGCAGTCAGACCTTCACCTCACTTACTCGCACGCTTATGTCCATTTCTACCCGTCAACCCGACATGATTAATGTCGAAGTAGTCAGACAGCTATTGCACCACAATCAGGAGGAGCAAGTACTGGCCGGCTTATATCAAAAACTGCAGGGCCTCTGCTGCCCTGAGCACGGCACCTTGCCTCAGCTGCAGCTAATGCCTGAGCCTGGCGGCTACTCCGTTGACTTAGTAAACGACTGCTGCCCCGCCTTCACCGCGTTGTGCGCAGATAAAATCCAGTAGCTCGGCTGCATATACAAAACGCCCTGGCCAAATGGCTGGGGTTTTTTGTGGCCTGGCCTTACCACCTTTTGCTGAGTTTTGGGGGGAGGTTACTGCATCGATAGCCGGCAATGGCCTGTTCAATTGGAGGTGAGAGGACAGGAAAAAGATGGTCATCTGCTTCCCATTATGAAAAAGCGTTTGGGCGCTCACCTGCTGGCCAATGTGTAGCTGCAAGGTCTTGCTTACCTCAATAGAGTTGCCAGCAGGTGCTTTAGGAAGGTAGCAGGGCAAAAAGCCAGGTGGTCCCAGAACTAGAGGGATGTTCTTTGTTGAGAAGCGTTTGTTTGGGCATGTATTCATGCCCAGCTTACTGGTTGAAAAGTACTTAGTAATAGGGAGTAGCACCTAGAAATTAGCTTACCTCATGTTTATCTAATTCACGATAGGTATGGATATTCTTCAACGCCATCACGTATCAACCTACGGATCTGGGGAAAAGGCTTTGGTATTTGCCCACGGCTTCGGAACCGATCAACAGGCCTGGCGCTATGTAGCGCCCGCATTTGCCGCTCGCAATCAAGTTGTACTCTTTGATCTGATAGGAGCTGGCCGTTCTGATAAAACGGCCTATGATTTTTCGCGCCACCAGACGCTCGACGGCTACGTGAACGATTTGCTGGAGCTGCTGCGGGCCCTGCAGCTCCCTAAAGTGGTGTACATAGGCCACTCCGTCAGCGGAATAATTGGAGTGTTGGCTGCCATCCGGGAGCCCGCTCTGTTTGAGCGGCTTGTGCTGTTGGCAGCTTCACCTTGTTATATAAATGATGGCGACTACATAGGAGGCTTCGATACTGCCGATTTGGAGGAGGCGCTTGGCTTCCTCGACCGGGACTATTACGGCTGGTCGCATGCCATGGTGCCGGGCATAGTGGGGGGAGATATGCGCTCCGAACTGGTTGATGAAGTAGTATCGAGCTTTTGTGAGGTTGATCCGGCCATTGCCCGGCAATTCGCTCGTGCTACCTTTCTTTCCGACTATCGCACGGAGCTGTCAAAGCTGCGAATCCCTACTCTAGTGGTACAATGCGCCCAGGATACGGTGGCGCCCTCCGTGGTAGGCCACTACATGCACGCCAACCTCGCCGGTAGCAAACTGGAAATACTGAATACTACAGGTCATTATCCGCACCTGAATGCGCCAGTTGCCACTATTTCCTCAGTTGAGCGCTTTCTGGCATCGGCCTAGGCCACCCCTGGAGTAAGGAAATTAGAGGAGCGCAGTGGGAGCTGCCTTTTGGCGGCATGATGTACCAAACCGTCGGTGAAAAGAGGGGAAGTAATCGATTGAGTAAAAGGGGTGTAAGCCGGCACTGCCAACTTAGGCAGGAGACAATTACCCGTTCGCTCCAAGGGGAGGCTCGTTATGGCGGCCTGCCCCTTGGGGCGGCATGTAGTAGCCTCAGTTTTCAATTCACCCTTTCACAACCACTCTCTCTATGCGTACTTCTTCTATTCTGCGTACCGTGTGCGGCCTGGTGTTGTTCTGCGCTATCAGCAGCTTTTCGGGCTGCGACAAAACAACCGATGCGCGGCCAACAGCTGGCAAAAGCTGCAAAAAGCCCACCACCACCTCCGACACTACCCGGACCACGGGGGCCAACTAGTTACCGCTAGGACAGCAAAAACGGCCTGTTAAATGTAAAGCCCCATCCTCCGGAAGCTCTGTTTCCAGCTTCTTGGAGGATGGGGCTTTGCGCAAGTGGCCTAGTACGCGCAACTCCTAGCCTAGCCGCCCAGGGCCGGCACCGGCTGCCGTATTTCTTTGGGGCGGTGCTTGTAGAAGGCCAGAATCAAGATGGGCAGCAGCGTCAACTCGGCCACTACACCGAAGAGCAGGGTGAGGCCAATGAGCAGGCCTACGTAGAAGGTGCCATCAAAGGAAGAGAAGATGAGTGTGGAAAAGCCACCTACCAGAATCAGGGACGTGACGATAACCGCTTTACCCGCCATCAGGTAGGTTTTGCGCACGGCCCGGAACAGACTTCGCTCCTTCAAGAGCGTCAGCTTGAGCTTGCTGATGAAGTGAATCGTGTCATCGACGGCAATGCCGAAGGCAATGGTGAAGATGATGCTGGTGCTGACCTTCATGTGCACGCCCGCCAGGCCCATTACGCCGGCCACAATCAAAATGGGCACTAAGTTGGGGATGAGCACCACCAAGGTCATGCGCAGGCTCCGGAACAGGGCCAGCACAATGAGCGTGACCATCACAATGTCGATACTCATCCCGGTAATCATGTTCAGGGTGAGGTTTTCATTGTTCTTATCGATGAGGTTGGCCGAGCCAGTGAGGCGGGTGTGCAGCACGGTAGAGTCGTTGTGCTGGCGCAGGAACTGGCGCAGGTCGGCGTTGAGCTTATCCGCCCGGATGCTGCCCACATCGGGCATACGGCCTGTCACGCGGCCCTCGGAGGCATCGGGCAGCACCAGCGCCCGGAACTCGGGCTTCTTGCGGAACAGCTTGATCTTGGAAACCAGGCGCTTCAGCTCGGCGTCGGACTCAGGCAGGCGGTACTCTTCCAGTAGGCCACCATTGAAGGCCTTGCGCACGGACTTTACCAGCGTAACGGGGGAGGCTACGAAGTTGAGGCCGTACTCTTTGGTGAGGTAATTCTCAATCTGCTCGGTCTGCCGCAGCACCTGCAGGTCGTAGATGGAGCGGCCGGGCGCGGGCTTTATGTCCATCTCGAAGGGCCGTACGCCGGCGAAGTGATTCTCAAAAAAGCGGAAATCCAGCTTCACAGGGTCGTTTTTGGAGAGGTCGTCGAGTAGGGCGGAGTTGATGCGGATGCGAGAGGCCGAGGCTACTGATCCAATCAGCAGCAGGGCGCTGATGGCCACCACCCATTGGCGGCGGGCGAGCACCGTCCGGAACATGCGGCCCAGCACCCCGTCCCAGCTATGGCCCTCAGCCCGCGGAATGCGCAGCTGGGGCTTGCGCAGCAGCATGAGCATGGCCGGCAGCAGCGTGAAGCTGAGCACAAACGTGAGCAGCACGGCAATGCCCGTAAACAGCCCGAAGTTGTAAATGGGCCGGATGGTGCTAGTCATCAACGTGAAAAAGCCGATGCTAGTGGTCAGGGCCGAAAGCCCCGAGCCAAAGCCCGACTCCTTAAGCGTAATCACCAGCGAATCGCGCTTAGAGGTGCCGTAGCCCAGCTCCGTGACGTAGCGCGTGATGATGTGGATGGTATCCGACATGCCCACCACGAATAGCATCACCGGCAGCAGGGCCGTCATCAGATCAATGCTCACCCCGCAGGCCGACATCAGCCCCAGGCCCCACAGAATAGCGCCCAGCACCACCACCAGCGGCAGCACCACCCCCCACCACGTCCGGAAGGTAAACCACAGCAGCCCCGTCACGAGCACCACCGATAGTGACATAAACACCATCAGCTCCCGCTGTAGCCGGTCTACAAATACCGACTGCGCCACTAGCTTACCGGCCAAGTGATAATCGGCCTCCGCGAAGCCCTGGCGGCTTAGCTCGGTGCGTACCGCCGCCAGCAGGGAGTCGCCGGGGGGCTTGCTGAGGTTGGGGGAGGTTTGCAGCAGGATAGTAACGGCGCGGGCATCCTTGGCAATGAGGTTGCCCACCAGCCCCGGCGTGCGGTACACCAGCGCCGAGTCTTGGGCACGCCGCTCGGGCTCCTGGGGATGGAGGTAGGGAATGTTGAAGACACCCAAGCCTTCTACCACGGGATTAGTGGCGTTGGTGGGAGAGGTGACGTGCACCACGTGCGGCCGTGCCTGAATGAAGCGCGTCAGGGAGTCGACGCGGGTAAGGAACCGCGGCTCAAACACGGTGCGTCCGGCCGGGGCCTCTAGGCCCAGCAGCACGTAATCGTTGTCGTTGCCGAAGCGGCCGGAATACTGCTGGTAGTAGTCCAGATCAGGGTCGCCGGCGGGGTAAAAGTCGTTGAAGTTGTAATTGAAGCGCAATTGCGCCACGAAATACACGCTCAAGGCCGAAATCAGGGCCAGAACGAGCAGAACACTATAACTGAGTTTGCGAAGGGGCATAAGCGGTAGCGCAGAACCATCGGGGCGCGCAGCAGGGGAAACAGGGTCGGGGAAAGTGGCCTAGGCCAGTAAGAAGCAAGACGTAAAGCTGGGGCATCTCGTTCGACTGGCCTAGCGCTCATTGTAACATTTCTTGGAGCCGAAATGTGAGAAATGCTACTTAATAAGGTTCGCTCGTAGGCAGCAGAAAGGGGGCGGCTAGGCTAGGCGGAAGCGAGAAGATTGAGCCACTGGGTCCGGGGTCCAGGCTAAATCTTCTATCTTAGAGTCGGTCCTAAGAGGGCCTTCGCTTTCTCGCTTTTGTTTCCTGTTACTCGCTTCTACAATATGAAAAACGTACTGCTCGCCCTGTCGCTGTTTGCATTCGTTGGTTCTGCCACTGCCCACGAGGGGCACAACGGCGACAAAGCCAAAAAAGGTAAGAAAGAAGCCAGCACCGCTGGCTGCTCCATGGATAAGAAAACGGCCATGGGCGGCTCCTGCTGCATGAAGAAAGGCGCCAAAACCGCCGCAGTAACTCCGGCTCCCGCCAGTGCGGCCGCGAAGTCGCTGTAGAGTGGTCTACTTCAAAAAGAGAAAGCTGCCTCAAGTAGAGGCAGCTTTCTCTTCTTTTAGATAATTGCATCCGGCGTTAACTCGTGGAGTGCTATGCTGTACTCTTTGTTGAAAAGATGCCTCATTGTGCCCACTATTTCCCTCAGATTTACAGATTGAGGATTTCGGCGCGAGGTCCGGTAATACCGGGTGCTCATACACTCAGCCAATTCTCGCATAGTATAAATGCGTAGGGTAGTTCCTAACCGGCCTGCTAAGTGCAATCCTGCAATGGCAAATGCCATTCCTGTGAACCCCAGTAGAGGATAGAAAAACAGACATGCTAGCGAAGTCAGTAGAGCCAAGCAGCAGGCGCCTATCAGCCCAGGAGACATTGTTAGGATGTCCAGCTTCATATGCAACTCTTGCTCCATTGCGGCTACAATCTGCCGGCGCTGGAGCCCCGCAGGAAGAATATCAGTTAAGGCAGTATTCGGAGTAATATACTTTACTGATGTGTGTTTTTGAACTACCTGCCGGGCCTTGTAGAAAGCCTGCTGAGAAGTACAATCAGCAGTAACCTGGCCTGCAAGCTTCGTTTGGACTGCCGCGCAGAGTTGTCCGAACGTGTAAACGTCGGCCAAATCAGCCGACTGAAATGAAATGCCAAACGATTCTTCAACTCTCGGAATAATACTGAGACTTAATTCCTCGTGGTCGATTCCTAGATGATGAGCGTTCATAAGGTAGATAGGTAGTTGCTGCTCATTATTAGCCTTATGCTATAGTCATGAATAGTCCAGTTTATACTCACGGATCTAATTTTGCCTTAAGTAGGCTTTATTTTTTAATGCGCTAGGCGTACTTTCACCTCTGCCAACCGGGCCTGCTTTTCGGCTTCGCGGCGGGCTATGGCGGTGCGCGTCCAGTAGCGGTGGGCGCTGAGGAACTTCACCTGAATCTCGTACCAGTGCCGCTCGTCGCGCACCATGTCGCGGGCTTGCCACTCCTCACGCAAGGTGTTGCTGATGGACCAGAAGTCGGGGCGGCCTAGGTAGTCCAGGTCGGCATCGCAGAGAATTTGAGCCAGGTGCAGGTCGTCGGGGTTTTGGGGTACTTGGGTGGCCATTATCATGCGGCAGATCAGCTCTACTTCGCTGGGGGAGTAGTCCATGTCGGGCAGCACCTCACGCACCAGTTCGCAGCCGGCAGCCTCGTGGCCCTGGTAAGTGGTCAGGAAGCCGGCATCGTGGTACAAGGCGGCCGTGCGGAGCAGCGCGAGGTCGTCGGGGTCGGTGATGCCTTCGGCGGCGGCCAGCGACTCGGCCTGCTGCACTACATCGAGGGTATGGTGCACACCGTGGTAGGCCAGGGTGGGCGAGAGGTGCCGGCGCAATTGGTCGAGCACGTAGGTTTCGGCGCGGTGGGAGTTCATAGGGCGGGTAGATAGAGTAGCAAAGCGTAATTACAGGAAAAAACCCGTGCCATGCCGAGCTAGGCCACTATCTTGCGTCATCTCATTTTTGCTGGGTGTTGATTGCTACTTGTAATTTGTTGGATGCTAGTTATCAGACCACATTACAAAACAACTAACCACCAACACTCAGCAATACGCAACCGGCAATCAACAACTAAGAATGACACTACTTGAACGCTGGCAGCAATTGCTGGGCATTCGGCCCGATGAGGGGCGCACGGTGGGGCTGTTCTTCCTGCACAACTTCCTGCTAGGTATTGGCACCATCCTGGTATACGTGTCGGCCAACGTAATCCTTCTGGAGAATAACCCCGAGCGCAACCTGCCCCTGGCCTACGGCGTTGCGGCGCTGCTCATGATTGGGGCCGGCAAGGTATATGCCCATTTCGAGCACCACCTGGGCCTGCAGCGCGTGGCGGTGCGGGTTCTGCTGGCAGTAGTGGCCCTAACGGGTGTGCTAGGTGTGCTGGTGGCCGTAGGCCACTCTGTAGCGGCGGCCGTGGCTATTATGGCCGGCTACCGCGTCATCTACCTGCTCACTAACCTGGAGTTCTGGGGGGTATCGGCGGTGGTATTTGATGTGCGCCAGAGCCGCCGCCTGTTCAGCGTCATCAGCTCCGGCGACATGCCCGCCAAGGCTCTCGGGGCAGTGCTGGCCATCCTCATCCACCACCACACCGAGCTGCTGTGGCTGCTGCTCACGGCGTTTGGGGCCTATATGGGGGCTTTGCTGGTGCTGCAGGCCACGGGTCGATTGCACGTGGTAGAGGCCCGCTCCGCCGCCCGGGCCCAGCGCACCGCCGCCGTGACGCCCGGTTTGCAGCGCTGGTTTGGTAGCAGCCGCTTAGTGCTGGCCATGTGCCTAAGCATGCTGGCTATTGCGGCCGTTACCACGGGTATTGAGTTTTCCTTCTTCGTCAACGTCAAGCACCGCTTTCACGATCAGTCGGTGGTGATGCGCTACGTGGGCAGCGTGCTAGCCCTCACGTATTTACTGGCCTTGGTGTTTAAGCTCCTGCTCACCAGCCAAACCCTAGACCGGGTGGGCTTCCGGGGGACGCTGCTGGCATTGCCCGGCACCGTACTGGTAGGCCTAGGTCTGTACGGCATCATCCAGTACACCGGCTCCGACGACAGCCTGATGCTCTATTTCTGCGGCCTGTTTCTGGCGCTAGAGGTATTGCGGCGGGCGGTGTTTGATCCGGTTTTTCTGATCCTGTTTCAGCCTTTGCCGGCCACCGAGCGGCTGCAAGCCCATACGCTGGCCAAAGGCGTGTACGAGCCCCTGGGCATGGCGCTGGCGGGCTTGCTGCTATTTGCATTTCACACCCAGCCCGAGCTTAGCGAGCAGCTCACCTTTGGCTGGATGGCCCTGCTGGCTCTGCTGGCCCTGGTGTTGCTCTACCGCACCTACGGGCACTACCTCGCTGAGCTGCAGCACGCGGTAAGCCGCCGCTTTGCGCCCGTAGCCGATACCGTAGTCTCAGTAAATGGCCTGACGGCTGCCAATGGCTTAGGCGCTATAAAAGTGCCGGATGCGGCCGGTATCCAGGCCCTGATTACGGCTTTAACCGACAAGGCCACCCGCCCCCAGGCCACCGACCAGCTCCTGCAGCTGGGGGCAGCGGCTCTGCCGGAACTCACCACCACCCTGCGCACCAGCTCCGATGAAGCCCTTCTGCGGCGCGTGGCGCAGCTGTGTGGGCACGTGCCGCAACCTGCCAGCCGGCAGGCTCTGGTAGAGATGGCCCGGCAACCCAATCTGTTCAGACGCGAAGCCGCCCTGCGGGCGCTGCGGAACTTCGAGCCAGTGCCAACCGAGGCGCCCGTGTTCCAGGGGTTGGTGCAGGAGGAGATGCACTTGGCCCAACAGCTGCTGCTAGGCCAGGCCGCTACGTCTAACCAAGCATTGCAAACCAGCCTGGAGTATGAGCTGACGCGCGTGCAGCAACGCCTGTTTGGGCTGTTGCTGCAGCTGTATCCGCCCCAGATCATTGCCGATGCCCAGCGGGGTGTGGCCCACGCCACCCGGGAGCGGCAGGCCAACGCCCTCGAAATGCTCGACAACTTGATTCCTAGGCCACTCTACCAGGGCCTGCAGACCTTGCTCGACGTGGTGCCGGTGGCCGAGAAGGTGCGTCGGTTCGATGCCCTGTTGGGTGCGTCGGGCGGTGGCTCCTCCGTGGTGCCTACCATTATTGAGCGGGGCGAAGTGGCCTACACCGACTGGACCATCAGCACGGCGCTGAACCAGTGGCGCCCCACGCCCTACACCGTAGGCCAAGTGCTGCCCCTGCTGCACAGCGCTAACCCGCTCATCCAGCAAAGCGCGGTAGCCGTGCTGGACCGCTTCGCCCACAATGCCCCCGAAGACTACCAGCACCTGCTGGCCGCTCATCCTCACTTAGTATCCTTGCTCATGAGCCACCACGCCACCACGTCCCGCATCTCGGCAACGGAGCGGGTTGCCCTCCTGAAAAACACTGCCCTGTTTGCAGAAACGCCCGAAAACGTACTCAGTAGCATTGTGCCCATCATGAAGGAAGTTGCCTTCCACGACGGCGAGCAGATCTTCGCCAAGGGCGACCTGGGTACCTCCTTATTCATTGTGCAGGAAGGGGAGGTGAATATCTTCAGCGGCGCCCAGCAGCTGGCTACCTTCCGCTCCGGCGACTTCTTCGGGGAGCTGGCCTTGCTCGATGCGGAGCCCCGTTCCGCCTCAGCCGTGGCCCACGGTGCCGTGGTGGCCTTCCGCCTCGATCAGGAAGATTTCTACGATGTAATGGAAGAACGCGGCGAAGTGCTGCGCAACATTCTGCGCGTGCTGTGCCAGCGCCTGCGCCGCCAGAATGAGAAAATGCACCTGCCCCAGTAGCGAAAAAGGCACTTTGTGTGCCGCGGCCACATGTTGCTGACCGCTTGGTGCTTGCCTTCTTGACAGAACCTATTTCCGGGTGCTAGAGCTCAACAAGCAACCACAAACCGCAAAACAAAGCGGTTGTTGGTTGCTTGTTTGGCGTATAGACAGGTTCCTGTTTGGTCGCTAGGCCACTCGGGAGCCACCACTGCCCAGACCCGTGGCAGCGGCTACTCAAGCTGAACAAATACCGGAATTCACATGGATAAGATTGCATTAGTAGTAGGTGCCAGCGGCATTATTGGCGGCAACCTGGCCCAGGAGCTGCTGGCCAACGGTTGGACCACCTACGGCCTGGCGCGCCGCCCCAGCACCGATATTGCCGGCCTCCAGCCCGTGGCGGCTGACTTGCTCGACGTGGCCGGCCTGGAAAACGCCCTGCAAGACCTCGCCCCAACGCACGTGTTCATTACCAGCTGGATGCGCAATGACACCGAAGCGGAGAACATTCGAGTTAATAGCGCTATGGTGCGCAACCTGCTCACGGTGCTTTCCCCGAAGCACTCGGTGCAGCACGTGGCCCTGGTGACGGGGCTCAAGCACTACCTCGGGCCGTTTGAGGCCTACGCGAAAGAGGGCGTATTGCCCCCCACGCCCCTGCGCGAGGAACAGCCCCGCCTGCCCATTGAGAACTTCTACTACGCCCAGGAAGATGAGGTGTACGCTGCCGCGGAGCGCGACGGGTTTACCTGGAGCATCCACCGGCCGCACACCATCATTGGCAAAGCCGTGGGCAACCAGATGAACTTGGGCACCACCCTGGCCGTGTACGCCAGCATCTGTAAGGAAACAGGCCGCCCCTTCCGCTGGCCTGGCTCCAAAGCCCAATGGGAGGGCATAAATGACGTAACCGATGCCCGCATTATTGCTAAACAGCTAATATGGGCCGCTACTGCCGAGGGCTCTCAGAACGAGGCCTACAACATTGTGAACGGCGACGTTTTCCGCTGGAGCTGGCTGTGGGGTAAGATTGCCGATTGGTTTGGGGTGGAGGCCGTGGGCTTTGATGGAACCATTCACCCCTTGGAAGCCGAAATGGCGCAGTACACGGATGTATGGCGTGACATTGCCACCCGCCACCAATTAACCGAGGCTAATCTAGACCGATTGGCCTCTGCCTGGCACACTGATTTGGACCTGGGCCGGCCGATTGAGGTCATGACCGATATGTCGAACAGCCGCCAGCGTGGCTTCACTGCCTACCAGCGCACTCAAGATTCATTCTTCGATTTGTTTGAGCAACTGCGCCAAGATCGGCTGATTCCGTAAGCAGGCCGCCATAAGAATAAGAAAAGCCCCTCGCCCTGTGGTACTATAGGGCGAGGGGCTTTTGCGTAATACAAGGGTGCGCGGCTAGGCCACTACCTCATAAATCATAACGGGCTGCACCTTGTTCTTCAGCGTCACCTCCTTGATGGGGCGGCACTGGAACGACTCTTTCACCCGCTCGTAGGTAGCCTCCGTGATGATAATCTGGCCCGGCTGGGCGGCCGCTTGCAGACGCTGGCTCACGTTCACAGTGTCACCGATGACGGTGTAGTCGAGGCGTTTGAGGGAGGCTGAGCCAATGTTGCCCGACACCATCTCGCCGGTATTTACCCCAATGCTCACCTGGGGCTGGTAGGACTTACCATCGGACAGGGTGTGCTGGTTGGCATGCACCACGCTGCGCACTGCAAGGGCCGCGTCAATGGCGCGGTCGAGGTGGTAGTCGCCCCGGAATACGGCCATTACGGCGTCGCCCATGAATTTGTCTACGTAGCCGCCCTGGGCAATTATTTCCTTCACCATCTGATCGAAGTAGGTGTTGAGCATGCCCACCACTTCGGCAGGAGCCAGCACCTCCGACAATGACGTGAAGCCGCAGATATCCATGAAAACGACGGTAGCTTCCACGGTTTCGCTGGCCATGAGCTTGTTCTCGAAGCCGGGCCGGCCCATGAAGTTGAGCACCGTCTCGTCCACGTACATCTTCAGGATGTTGTTTTCCTGGATGGCCTGCAGGGTTTCGCGCAGCTGGCGCACCTGCTTGGCGGTTTTCTCCATGGTCAGCTCCAGATCCTGGAAATCTACGGGCTTGCACACGAAGTCAAAGGCTCCCCGGTTCATGGCCATCCGGATGTTCTCCATGTCGCCGTAGGCCGACACCATTACGGTTTTCACAATGGGGTTGGCTTCCGGCATTTTGCTGAGCAGCGTCAGGCCATCCATCACCGGCATGTTAATGTCGGAGAGGATAATGTCCAGATCGGGGTTGGCCTGCACAGTATCCAGGGCTTCTTGGCCGTTGCTGGCAAATACAAATTCATACACATTCTCCCGGATTTTACGCCGGAACTTCTGTTTGATGAGCAGCTCCAGGTCTGCTTCATCATCCACTACCAGTATTTTAGTTTTCATGGCTCGCGAGCAAGGTCAATTTTTCTTTGAGGGCCGCAAAGTCAACAGGCTTGGTCAGGAAATCGTTGGCCCCGAGCTGCATGGCCTGTCGATAGCTTTCGTCGTCGCCGTAAGCGGTTATCATCATTACCTGCGGCGGAGCGGGCGGGGGCGCGAGGTACTGCTGCTTAATGTGCTTTAGCAGCTCTAGGCCACTCATGCCGGGCATATTAATGTCCGATAAGATCAGCACCACCTCCGAGGCATGCTCACGCAGGTAGTTCAGGGCATCTTCTCCGGAATAGGCAAAGGAAAAGGAAAATTGACCGCTCCGGATTTCACGACGGAAGCGCTGCTCAAACAGCGTGCGTACGTCGGTTTCATCATCTACAACCAGTATCTTCATCGTTTACAAATCTAGCTGAAATAGGACGCGGGAAAGGAAAATCTGGGAATAAACCTGAGTACTCTGTCGCTACTACGGTTGGCGGCAGGCTTACTCAGTGCCATCGGCCCGGGGCAGCACAATAACAAACTCAGTGCCTTCGCCCTCAGAGGTTTCTACGGTAAGCGTGCCGTTATGGCCCTTCGTGACGATGTCGTAGCTTAAGGAGAGGCCTAGGCCCGTGCCTTCACCAGTAGGCTTGGTGGTGAAGAACGGCTGAAAGATTTTCTTCTGCACGGCCTCCGGAATGCCCGTACCATTGTCGCGCACCCGCACCTCTACATCGCCATCGGGCTGGCGGAGGGTGGTTACGCTCACGGTAGGGGTGTAGCCATCGGGGCAGCGCTCTTTCTTCTTCTGCACCGCGTAAAAAGCATTGGTAAACAGGTTGAGCAGCACGCGGCCCAGATCCTGGGAAACCGCCTGTACGGTGCCCAGGTCCTGATCGAAATTGGTAACCAGGGTGGCGTTAAAGGTTTTGTCTTTGGCGCGCAAACCGTGGTAGGCCAGGCGCAGGTATTCATCGGCCAGCACATTTAAATCAACCGGCTGCCGCTCACCGGTGCTGGCGCGGCTGTGCTCCAGCATGCCCCGCACAATACTGGCCGCCCGCTGTCCGTGGTGCGTTATTTTCTGCAGGTTCTGCTTGAGGTCAACCAGCAGCTCGGCTTCCAGTTCCGGGTCGCGGTCGGCGCGCTGGCGCTCCTCCTCCAGCTCCTCAATCAGCTCCGCCGATACATCAGAGAAGTTGGTAACGAAGTTGAGCGGGTTTTGAATTTCGTGGGCAATGCCAGCGGTGAGTTCTCCCAGCGAGGCCATTTTCTCGCTCTGTATAAGCTGAGTTTGCGTGATTCGGAGCTCGGTAAGCGCTTCGCGTAGTTCTTCGGCCTGCTGCGTGAGCGTGGCTGTTCGCTCGCCCACCAGTCGCTCCAGCTCGGCGTTTTGGGCCTCAATCAGGCGCTTGGCCTTTTCTTCTTCCTCACGCAAAATGCGCTCTTTTTCCAGCTGCTTTTTCTGGTTGCGAGCAATCAGAATGAAGGTGAACAGCCAGATCATTGCGAAGCCTCGGGAGGTATCGAAGGCATCATCGTACTCCTTCAAAAAGGCTCCTCCGGTAAGCTCCAGCTCCAGCTCAATGGCCGAATACAGCACGTACGGCACCATGGCCAGCAGTACCGTACGCGCCGGGCGGTAATTCTGCAAGCGCAGCAGCGTTACTATCACTGCCGCAAACACCAGGAGCAGGTATATCTCGTCCAGCTGGTCCGTCTTCCACTTCATCAGCAGCGCCGCCACGTACAGAATGGCGCCGGGCACCCAAATCCAGGTAAGGGCCTGATTAAGTCGGGGCAGGCGGGTGGGCAGGTCAAAAAAGCGCCGCATCGACCGCACAATCAGCAGCGCGACGGGTATCGTGAATAGTATGGTAGTGTTGACGCTCATAAGCTGGTCAGGCGCGGCAGGAATGGAGAGGAGAGAGTTCAGCAGCAGGAGGAGTTAGATGCGCTTAGTAGTGGGCTAGGCCAGTAAGCGAGCCAAGAGGCCTGTGGGAGTTAGTTCTTGTCATCGCCTTTGTCACGCTTCTTACCCCAGCCCTTGGGCAAATCAATGGTGAATTCAACAACGGGGTTGCTGGTGCGAGACTTGCGCTTAGATGTCAAGGTTTTGAGCTTGTCGGGGTTGCTGGAAAAGATGCCTCGGGCGTAGTCACTTAATACTGCCACCACTGTTGGCAGAGTGACCTGCACCGTCATTTGCTGCTGGGGCGGCTCAGCTGGCGCAGAACCAGTTTTTGACTGCGCGTGGCTACTCAAAGCGGTGAGCAGCAGCACTACAAGCAGGTACACTGGTTTAGAAATATTCATTGTATAGCTATTGATGGCCTAAAGATGCTATTATAAAGTAGTTTCTGAAAAGCTTTTTGCCCAGCTAGTGCGGGTAAGCTTCTTTAAGTGAACCGGTATGGCCTAGGCCTGCAGCAAGCTCAACAGTTCGGGGCGCAGGCCCATAACCTCCCGCATACCCCCGCGGCGGCAGCACTGGCTGGTTCAGCCGCCAGGTTTTCCTATTTTTGACTCGATACTGCGAGGTGCCGGCTTATGCCCGTGGCTCGTTTTGCCTTCTCTAGCTCTCAACTCATGCATCAATACCTCGACCTCGTTCGCCATATTCTTGACCACGGCACTCAAAAAACCGACCGTACCGGCACTGGTACGCTCTCGGTATTTGGCTACCAGATGCGCTTTAATCTGCAGGAGGGCTTTCCACTGGTTACCACCAAGAAAGTGCACCTGCGCAGCATTATCCACGAGCTGCTGTGGTTTCTGCGCGGCGACACCAATATTGCTTACCTAAAGGAGCACGGGGTGAGCATCTGGGATGAATGGGCCGACGAAAACGGCGAGCTGGGCCCCGTGTATGGCAGCCAGTGGCGCGCATGGCCCGACGGCCACGGGGGCACCATCGACCAGATCAGCGAAGTGGTTCGCCAACTGCGTGAGCAGCCCGATTCGCGCCGCATCCTCATCTCTGCCTGGAATGTAGCCGACTTGCCCCTGATGAAGCTGCAGCCCTGCCACGCCCTGGTGCAGTTCTACGTAGCCGATGGCCGCCTTTCTTGCCAGCTCTACCAGCGCTCCGCTGATGTGTTCCTTGGGGTGCCCTTCAACATTGCCAGCTACGCCCTGCTTACGCTGATGCTAGCACAGGTTACTGGCCTAGAGCCCGGTGAATTCATCTGGACCGGCGGTGATACTCACCTCTACAGTAACCACCTAGAGCAGGCCCGCCTGCAGCTCACCCGAGAGCCGCGGCCCTTGCCTCAGATGCGTCTCAATCCTGCGGTGAACGACATATTCGCCTTTCAATTCGAAGATTTTACCTTGGAGAACTACGAACCATATCCCGCCATCAAGGCGCCAGTGGCTGTTTAAAGTACTCGCCTGATTCACCAAGGTCGGCGTGTAAAATACGTTGAGGGCCTTCCAGTAACTGCCGATACCTTTCGCACAGATGCTGGAAGGCCTTTTCATGTACTGACTCAGCATATAGATAGTATGGCAGACTTCTTAATATTCTAAACATAAATCGAATTCTATGACTACCCAGGAATAAGCCAAACGGCAATAAGCCTGAGATGACTAACAGCTTATTGATCAGCTAGTAGTGATGGTTAGTGTAAGCTCATCAGTATGGAGAACTGTTAGCTTAATGAGGTCGAGTAAATTGGTAGTTGGTTTTTGTCTTTTGCGGTGATATGGCTTTTGATGCTATGAAATTAGCCCTTCTTCAGGGCTAGGAAATTTACTATTACAGGTAACATCAGTGAATTGAGTTAAATAACCTTGTTATATATTAAAAAGGAAAAATTGCATTATTTATAAATTTTGTATTGTATTTATGTGGCTGTAGTATTAGTAACATGTTGTATGTTAATTATTTATAGTAAGTTATTGTGTAGTGGTAAAATTAAATAATCAAGATAAAATCTAATTAATAGTGTAGCTTCGTATAAGCTCCTATGATCCCTATTGCCTCCAAATCGCACACTGTACCTCAACTGCCTCTTCGCCACCGTGCCTGGATTGCGCTATATTCTATTGCCAATAGTCCTGTTAATCGCGCTGAAATACTGCGAATTAATAATGTGACAGAAACGGATTTGGCTGAGTACGAAGAAAGTTGGCGCCGTATGCGCCGGCGAGTACCTCCTGGCTAAGTAGCTGGCTATAATCTGGTAAATCAAAAAGCGCATCCATTTGGATGCGCTTTTTAATTGGTACTATTTTTCAGCGGCTAGAAGCTGCCGTAATACGGGGTGTGCCGAGGAAGCGTAGGTAACTCCCGCTAGTTCCTCTACTGCTCGGATGCCTGCCACATTAGCTGTCCATATTGCTTCGGCAGCCAGAAGTTCAGCAGGGCTATACAAGCCAGTGTGCCAAGAGAGGCCTAGGCCTTGCGCCACTGTGCGTAAATGCGCGAGCCGCACGCCGGAAACCCCGCCGGCCTCAGGGGCAGGAGTATAGATAGCCTCCTCCTTAACCCAAGCTACTGCCGAGGAAACGGCTTCCGCTACGTAACCTTGCGCTGAAAGGAGGAAAACTTCGTCTAGCTGACGCTCAGCGCGCTCTTGTGCTGCCCGCACGTAGGTGAGGGCATTGGGGCCTTTGCAGAAAGAAAATGCTGAGAAGTGCGTGTGCACCGTTTGGGCAAAATCGGCTCGGGCAATGGGCGCATCGAATGCGGAAAAAGGCTGGCATGTGACCAGCCAGTCGCAGCCGGAGGTGGTAGGAGCGTAGAGGCCAGCTCCCTGTCGCCATAACTGCAGGCGTATCCGGGCTTGGGGCAGTGCGTTGGCTGATGCCAACTGGCCTAGAGTTTGGCTCAAGGAGTGAGGAGTAGCTAGTGCGTCCGGTAAGGTCAGGCCCAGCACCCTCGCCGCCCGCTCTAAACGCTCTTGGTGTTGCTGGTGGTAACGTAGGCCAGTTTCAGCCCACACCAGTGTCTCAAAGAACCCATCGTTAAAGAACAAGCCTCGGTTGGGCAGTGGCAGCGCAAATTCTGCCGCCGGCAGTAACTGACCGTTGTAGAGCAGAAATTCTGAACCGGAGGTCATGCGCTAGATGTGGCGATTAGAGAGGAGTGAAAGATTAAAACAGTTGATTTGGTTACGAAAAGATACGTTAACCAAAAGCTCGGGCAAGGTGCTTGGCTACTTCTCAATTCAGCACAAACCGTTTGCCTGGCAGCGCCTTCACCACGCTCCGAAACTCTAGGCCTAACAGCAGGGAGGCCACTTGATGGACCGGCAATTGCGTTTTCCAGGCGATGGTGTCCATATGCTCTTCCTTCACTGCCTGCAGTACTTCAATAATATGAAACTCTTCGGTACTGAAGTCGGCTGGGTTAAATGTGGTTGGCCCTTTGAACTTGCCATTTAACTGTAAAGCGGCATCCCAGTTCAGTAATTGTTCCAGGTCTTTGGGCTCAGAGTAAAGCGCCGCCCGGTTGGTCTTAATCAGTTCATGGCAGCCTTCTGAAGCAGGGGAGCCCAGTGGCCCAGGCACGGCCAACACATCCCGGTCGTAGCCGTGGGCCAGATCGGCGGTAATGAGGGCACCGCCTTTGCGGGCGGCTTCTACTACCACAGTGCCATCGGACAGACCAGCAATAATTCTGTTACGGGAGGGAAAGTTATACTTGTCGGGCTGCGTGCCGAAGGGAAATTCGGTTAGCAGGCCTCCTTGGGTGAGCATTTTCTCCGCCGTTTTGCGGTGAGCGGCCGGATAGAGCACATCTAGGCCAGTGGCCATCACACCCACCGTTTCTAAGCCCTCCTGCAGGGCCGCGCGGTGGGCGGCAATGTCAATGCCGTAGGCCAGTCCGCTCACTACCAGAGGGCGGTGCGCTACAAAGCCCTTCACTAGTCGCTCGGTCTGCTCGCGGCCGTAGTCGGTGGCTTGGCGAGTGCCCACAATGGCTACGGTTTTGGGGTGGTTCAGGTCGGCGGTGCCCTGGTAGTAAAGCAGCACGGGCGCATCGGGCAGTTGCTTGAGGCGCGCCGGAAACCGCTTGCTGGTGTAGAATAGTATCTGTACGCCTTCCTTCTCGGCTTTGCGCAAGCTGTCCTCGGCCTGCTTCAGCGCCTTTGTGCGCTCTAGGCCAGTCAGGATAGCCACCGTTGCCGGCCCAACGCCCGGAATCTTGCGCAGCTTGCCCGGCGGCAGGTGCAACACGTTCTTAGCCGAGCCCCCGTAGCTCATTAACTGCCGCGTTAGCTGCGGCCCGATGTTAGGGAAGAGCGTTAGGGCAATTTCGTAAAGTACAGTGTCGTCGGAGGTAACAATAGGCATAGGATAATGTATAAAGAACCTGTACTGCTGCCTTGAATAGTCAAATTAAATAGAGGCTTGAGTCGAATACCTGGTTGCCGATTGCTGGGCAAGGGCTAAGAATGACAGCGAAAAAAGCTTACCCTTGAGCTTTGCCAATAGCATCCAGCTCTTTCTTCATCTGCACCAGGAAGCCGCGCACCTTTTCCAAGCTTTGAATCACATCGATTTTCTCCTTGAGCTGGGGGCCTTTCTGCTTGAGCATATCGCGGGCCCCAGGGATGGTGTAGCCGCGCTCCTTTACCAGGTGGTAGATGGTCCGGAAGGTGTCAATATCCTGAGGGGTATAGAGGCGGTTGCCCTTTTTGCTCTTGCGCGGACGTAGCTCCTCAAACTCCGTCTCCCAGAACCGAATCAGGGAGGGAGCTACATTGAACTGAGCAGCCACCTCCCCAATGGTAAAGTACTGCTTTTCGATGTCGCGCTCTTTGTATGGCATAAAGAAGAGGTAAAGCGCACGGAGGAGAGTCGTAACCCACCCGTAAATTGAAGTATATGGCTCAGTTTACTAAGGTGCAAGCTAAGGCTTACGAAGGAATTCAGCAGGGAGAATAGCCCGTATAGAGTAAAAACTACAAGGCCTTACAGTTTTTGTTTATTTCATCCTATACCCACGGTAGCTAGCGGTCTTCGTTTTGCCGAGCGATGAGCTGCCTGCAAGGCCTTCGGAGCTGCGCCGACTTCCGAGCGAAGTGTCTACCTTTGCAGAAATACCTTCTAGCCCGGTTCTTTAGGGCTCTGAAGTTGTAAAGTAGCCATTTTTGTTGCCGTCGCCAATCTGGCGGCTCGGTCTTATATCTCCTGCATGTCACTCCCTACCGCCAGCCACGTCCGCCAGCAGTTCCTGGATTTCTTCGCCTCCAAAGGCCACCACATTGTGCCATCGGCGCCCATTGTGGTGAAGGACGACCCTACGCTGCTGTTCATCAACTCGGGCATGGCCCCGTTTAAGGACTATTTCCTTGGTAACAAGCCGGCCCCATTCAAGCGCATTGCCGATACGCAAAAATGCTTGCGCGTATCGGGCAAGCACAACGACCTGGAAGAGGTAGGGTACGACACCTACCACCACACCATGTTCGAGATGCTCGGCAACTGGTCGTTTGGTGACTACTTCAAGAAGGACGCAATTGCCTGGGCCTGGGAACTGCTTACCGATGTGTTTAAGCTGCCCAAGGACCGCCTCTACGTCACCTATTTTGAAGGTGACAAGGGCGACGGCCTCGGTCCTGACACTGAGACCCAGGACCTGTGGCGGCAGTACGTGGCCGAGGAGCGCATTTTGCCCGGCAACAAGAAGGACAACTTCTGGGAGATGGGCGACACCGGCCCCTGCGGCCCTTGCACCGAAATCCACATCGACCTGCGCGACGAGGCTGAGGTAGCCCAGAAGGGCGGCGCCGAACTGGTAAACGCCGACCACCCCCAAGTGGTGGAAATCTGGAACAACGTGTTCATGGAGTTTGAGCGCCGCGCCGATAAGTCGCTGCTAAAACTGCCTCAGCAGAACGTAGATACGGGCATGGGCTTCGAGCGTTTGATGATGGCCGTGTCGGGGGTGAAGTCAAACTACGACACCGACGTATTCCAGCCGCTCATCCAGTTCATTGCCTCGCAGGTAGGCCTGCAGTACCACGGCACGGCCCCCGCCACCGTGAACGACCAGCCCGCAACCGAGAACGAGAAGACGGACATCGCCATCCGGGTTATTGCCGACCACATCCGGACCATCAGCTTCACTATTGCCGACGGCCAGCTGCCCAGCAACGTGAAAGCCGGCTACGTAATTCGCCGTATTCTGCGCCGGGCCGTGCGCTACGCCTTCTCGTCGCTGAACCAGAAGCAGCCTTTCCTCTACAAGCTGGTACCCGTATTGGCCGACCAGATGGCGAACATCTTCCCCGAGCTCAAGCAGCAGCAGCAGTTTGTGCAGCGCGTAATTGAGGAAGAGGAAATTGCCTTCCTGAAAACGCTGGAGAACGGCCTGCGTCGCCTCGACGCCCTGGAAGAATCCGCCCGCGCCAACGGCAACCGCATCGATGGCAAAACTGCTTTCGAGCTATCCGATACGTTTGGCTTCCCGCTGGACCTTACTGCCCTCATTGCCCGTGAAAAGGGCCTGACGGTGGACGAGGAAGGCTTCAAGAAAGAGTTGGAGGCTCAGAAAAACCGCTCTCGCAACGCCCAGGAGGCCGAGCAGAGCGACTGGACCATTGTAACGGAATCGGAAGAGCAGCCCGTGTTTGTGGGCTACGACCAGGAGGAGGCCCCGGCCCGCATCCTGCGCTACCGCCGCACCGACCGGAAAGGCAAAACCGAGTACCAGGTGGTGCTCGACCAGACGCCGTTCTACGCCGAGTCGGGCGGACAGATTGGTGACACGGGTTACCTGGTGTCGCCGCTAAGCAAGGTGCGCGTACTCGACACGAAAAAGGAGAACGACCTTATTGTGCATACCGTGCTGGATCTGCCCCAGGACCTGGACGCCGACTTTAGCGCCGAGGTAGACCACGCCCGCCGCGACCAGATCCGCCGCAACCACACGGCCACGCACTTGCTGCAAGCTGCCCTGCGCGAGGTGGTGGGTACCCACGTAGCTCAGAAAGGCTCATTGGTGAACGAAAAGCTACTCCGCTTCGACTTCAGCCACTTCACCAAGGTAACCGACGACCAGCTACGGCAGGTGGAAACCATCGTGAACCAGCGCATTCGTCAGCAAATCCCGCTGGACGAGCGCCGCAACGTGCCCATTGACGAAGCTAAAGCCCTGGGCGCAACCGCGCTGTTTGGCGAGAAGTACGGCGAGTTTGTGCGCGTTATCACCTTCGACCGGGAGTTTTCTGTGGAGCTTTGCGGTGGCACCCACGTGCGCACCACCGGCGACATAGGCTTCTTCAAAATCACCTCGGAAAGCGCGGTAGGTGCGGGCGTACGTCGCATTGAAGCCGTAACGGCTGAAGCCGCCGAGTCCTTCGTTAACCAGCAGCTGGATCTGTTAGGCCAGGTGCGTGAGGCCCTGGGTAACCCCCAGCACCTCATCCCCAGCATCGAGAAGCAGACCGAAGAAATTGCCAACCTGCGTAAGCAGATTGAGCAGTTTGCGCAGCAGAGCATCAATCAGCAGAAAGACCAGATGGTAGGCCAGGTAAAGCCGCTGAATGGCGTGAGCTTCCTGGCCGCCCAGGTGCAGGCTACCTCCGCCGACGGCCTCAAATCCTTGGCCTTCAACCTGCGACAGGCGGTACCGAACCTGGTGGCCGTGCTCGGCGCTGAAATCGACGGCAAGCCTCAGTTGGCCGTAATGCTCGACGATGAGCTTTCCAAAGGCGGCAAGCTCAATGCCAGCACCCTGGTACGTGAGTTGGCCAAGGAAATCCAGGGCGGAGGCGGCGGACAGCCGTTCTTCGCTACGGCCGGTGGCAAGAACGTAGGTGGCCTAGGCGCTGCCATTAGTAAAGCCGAGGAATTGATCAGCAAGGCGCTGGCCTAGATTTGTATTTTAAGCGGGAGGCGGTATTTTTGACCGTTCATCCGACTAACGTCAGCGGGCGTTGTGAGGCAGTGAAGTCACTACCACACAACGTCCGTTTTGCTTGTATAATTAGTTGAGAACATGAAAGCTTACGTGTAGCAAGCTGGTTATTCAGAGTATCTATTAATGAAGAGATTATTTACTGCATTATTGCTTAGCAGTTCCGTTCCGGTTGTAGGCCAGCAAAAAGCCGCACCCAGCCAAACCTTCTACTCAGACCATGCCTTCCAAAAGCTTTTAGTGGACGATGGCGATGTAGCCTTTGTGGTGGATCACTATTCAACCGGAATAACGAGTTGGATAGATAGCACTTTCAGCTTGACGGATGGCTACCTGCGCCAAGTTGTACAAACCAATATGCTAGCAACGGGAGATACCAGCGAAGTCACTACGCGTTGGCACCGAAACGGGCATTTGCAATGGCGAGAGGAGAGGCTTAATAAGAAACAACACGGAACCCAACTCTACTACGATAAAGCAGGGCAGCTCCGGCACCAACATGGGTATGTAGCCGGTACCCTCAAAAATACCACGTGCGAGCCGACCGTGGGGGCACGGCAGGTGTGTCAGAATACAGAAACCATCGCCCCTCAGTATCCAAGCGGGGTGGAAGGGATATTACGCTTCGTGGGAGAGAATATACACTACCCTTTAGATGCCCTCGCGCAGCGAAAGCAAGGAAAAGTGCTTGTGTACTTTGTGGTTGATGAAATTGGACAAGTACGAAATGTACGTATCAAACAATCAGTATTCCCAAGCTTAGATGCAGAGAGTATGCGGGTAGTAAAGAGGTTGGGCCGGTTTGAGCCATGCCGTAAAGCCGGCATGGCAGTACCAACTTCCTTCATAGTGCCAGTCACTTTCAACATTAATTAACTTTCACCCTACCCGTATTCTATGCGCATTTTTATTCTTTTTATTACTGCAGGCTTGCTTACTGGTCTTAATAAGAGCGCTGAAGCCCAGCAACCGGGACAGTCGCTTAACGATTTCTACCGACAGCAGCCTAAAAAGAACACTTTGGGCTTCGGACCTGGCTTCCTGTTCCGGACCGATACAGTGCGAGTTGCAACTATAGGGGGCGTTATAAAGAAGTATTACCCGTCGGGGCAAATGTATGAACAGGCCGCCGTTTCCGACTTACAAAAGGGCACCCTTAACGGTGAGCATACCCGGTGGTATGAAAACGGGCAGGTGCAACTACAGGAGAAGTATCAAGCCGATGAGTTAGAGGGAGAGCAGGTTATCTACTACCCCAGTGGAGCTGTAAAAACCCGCCGCCAGTATCTGCACGGTAAGCTCTTGGAATCCGGCAGCTTCACGCTCAATGGTACTCCGCAAAACGCTCCGGAGCTGCTGGTTTTTCCAGAGTATCCGGGCGGCTTACTGCCGCTCCTGACGGATATTCAGAAGCGTACAAACTATCCCCGGCCGCTTATTCGGCAAAACGTAACGGGCAAAGTAGTGGTGGAGTTCCTGGTAGATGCCCAGGGGCGTGTACAGCAGGCCCGGGTGCGGCAGAGTGTTCACCCACAGCTTGATGCGGAGGCGTTGCGCGTAGTCAACAGCCTACGCGGCTGGACGCCGGGACGCCTTGACGGCGACGCTGCCGACGTTATGTTTGGCCTGCCAGTCACTTTCACCATTCGCTAGATTTCCAGTAGTCATTCACCCATATCTAATAGCTTATGCGCATTTCTACCTTCCTACTTGCCGCAGGCCTGCTGACTGGCCTAGCAACCTCAGTTTCGGCTCAGACCTTTACGGACCCCGGCGCCTACAACAACTTTATTGTGAGTGAGCAGCGGGCCATGCTCAAGAAGAACCTGCGCTACATCAGCAAATCGGCGCACTCGGATAATGAGAAGAAGATTGACGCCAAGCGCCAGGACCTGATCAAGCAAACGGAACTATCGCTGAACAAAGTGGCCAAGATGCCGGCTTTTCAGGATGATAAAGGCTTTAAGGAGCAGACTACCGAAGCCCTCTACCAACTCCTGAAGGTGTACTCCGAGGATTACAAGGCCGTGGACATGCTAGCGGCTACCCGCACGGCCACCGTGGCTAACATGGAGCAATATTTCAAGCTTCAAGAAATTGCCGAAGCCAAGCTGCAGGTGGTAAACGATTCCGTTGATGCGGCCCAAAAGCGGTTTGCCCAGCGCCATAAAATGACCATTTCAGAAGACCCGGAGGGCAAGCGTCTGGCTAACTATATGCGGCAGGTGTCAGAAGTGAACAGCTATCAGCACAAAGTATATCTGGCGCAGTTTCGCATTGAGAAAGCCAACGCCCGCCTCACCGATGCTCTAAATGCCCAAGATGCCGCCGCGTTTGAGGTAGCCCGCCAGCAATTGGTGCAGGATGCCCAAACCGCCGCCACTGAGTTAACTTCCATTACACCGTTCCGGGGCAAGGATGCTCAGTACCGCGACGCCGCCCGAAACCTGGTGAAGTTCTACGGGGCTTTTGCCACAAACCAAGCCGCTCAAATGAAAGAGTTGATGGAGCGCAAAGACCGCCTCACAAAAGCAGAGGCTGACAAGTTTAATGGCTTCATCAATACCTATAACTCCCAAAACCAGAAGCTATCTACGGCTTATAACCAAGCCGGCAATAACTTCCAGTCAACTTACATTCCGGTGTTTAACGACTAGCGTTTCGGCCTTATCGCATCGGGCGCTGTTTGCACTGGTAAACAGCGCCCGATTGCTTTTTTACACCCGCTATCTTTGCTTTTCTATACTAACTAACCGCCTTATTTTATGACAATACGCATTGCCACAGCCATTGTAGCGCTAGCCAGCACTGGGGCTTATGCTCAACAATCTGAGGCGCCTGTGCCTTCTAAAAAGATAGAATATACCGATGCTACTAATCATAAGCTGCCTTCCGAGGAAGGAGCTACTCGCCGTATTGAAACTACCTTCCGAGACAGCGTAAGCGGGGGCGTGCGGGAATATTATTTGCCATCGGGCAAGCTGCGCTCCTACGTGTTCTATGCCAATCTACGCAAGCACTTTCGGCATGGCACCTCCACGTACTTCTATGAAAGTGGCCAGCTGCAGCGTAAGGAAAGCTATGTGGTAGGTAAGTTGGAGGGGGAGCGAGTAACCTATTACCCCGACGGTACCTTGAAACGGCGCGACCAAATAGTGCCGGGGCAGCCCGTAACCGGTGAATGCTATGGGCCAGATGGCAAGCCCGTCGCGTATTACCCCTTCGAAACTATGCCCGTATACTCCAGGGGTGATGGTAGCCAACAGGCCGTAGTACAGGATGTGATGAACAATACCCACTACCCCCAGGATGCGCTGCGTCAGCGCGTGTATGGTATCGTAAAGATTAAGTTTGTGGTAGATCAAGACGGTAAGGTACGGGATGTGCGACCTGAGAAAACGCCTGCTGGTGCCGTGCCCCCAAACCTAGCGGATGCGTATCAGCAGCTACAGGAAGCCGCCATAACGGCTGTGCGCCAGCTGAAACCCTTTACACCGGGCCGGCACGATGGTGAGCCAGTGGCGGTTTCTTACACGGTACCTCTTACCTTTCGGATTAAATAACCAGTTTTCCGACCTTGCCCAATGGGCAGGGTGCCCTGCATTGTATGGACGAAAGCATCAAGTCAAAATACCAGCCTGTAATCGGCCTCGAAGTACACGCGCAGCTGCTCACGCGCAGCAAAATGTACTCTTCTGATGAGAATGAATATGGCGCGCTTCCTAATAACAACCTCAGCGTTATTACGCTAGGCCACCCCGGCACGCTGCCGCGTGTAAACTACACGGCCGTGGAGTACGCCATGAAAATGGGGTTGGCCACGAACTGCCAGATTCGTCGTGACAACCTGTTTGCGCGCAAAAATTACTTCTATCCCGACCTTCCCAAGGGCTACCAGATTACGCAGGACAAAACGCCCATCTGCACGAATGGCCACGTTGAAATCCGCCTTTCGGATGGCTCAACGAAGAAAATAGGCATCACCCGCATTCACATGGAGGAAGACGCGGGTAAGTCGATGCACTTAGCGGGCGAGGTGGAAACCCTGGTAGACCTGAACCGCGCCGGCGTGCCGCTGATTGAAATTGTGTCGGAGCCCGATATTCGGAACGCCGATGAGGCCTATGCATACCTGACGGAGATCAAGAAGCTGGTACAGTACCTCGACATCTGCGACGGCAACATGGAGGAAGGCTCGCTGCGTTGCGACGCCAACATCTCGGTGATGCTGAAGGGCGCTGATAAATTCGGCACCAAGGTGGAGGTGAAGAACATGAACTCCTTCCGCAACGTGCAGCGCGCCATTGAGTACGAGATTGAACGGCAGATTGCCATGGCCGAAGCCGGCGAAGTAATCGATAGCGAAACTCGTGGCTTTGATGCGCAAACTGGCACCACTAGCGGGCAGCGCAGCAAGGAAACCATGAACGACTACCGGTACTTCCCAGAGCCCGATCTGCCCCCGGTTATCATTGGTGATGAGTGGCTGCACCGCGTGCAAGCTGAGCTGCCGGCCCTGCCGCAGCAGCTTTACGCCCGCTTCACTGGTGAGCTAGGCCTGTCTGACTACGATGCCAACGTACTCACCGCCGACAAAGACGTGGCGCTGTACTTCGATGAGCTAACCCGCTTAACCACAAATGCCAAGGCCGCCGCTAACTGGGTTACTGGCCCGGTAAAGGCGTATCTCAACGAGCGTGCCCTTACCCTAGACCAGTTCCCGCTGACGCCTCAGCACCTCGCCGATATCATTACTCTCATTGATGAGAACAAGGTAGGCCACTCGGTAGCCAGCAAGCAGCTGTTCCCGTACCTGCTGGAAAACCCCGCGCAAACGGCCGCTGCCGCCGCCGAAGCGCAGGGCTTGTTGCAGCAGTCGGATGCCGGAGAGCTGGAAGCCAAAATTCAGCAGGTACTGGATGCTAACCCAGCTAAGGTAGCCGAGTATCGCGCCGGTAAAAAGTCTTTAACGGGTATGTTCATGGGTGAACTCATGAAGCTTACCGGTGGTAAGGCCGATCCTAAGTTGGCTAACCAGTTGCTGCGCCAGAAGCTCGACATGTAAGCATTGTTACATTGACTATAAAAACCACCAGCCAGCCAGCCGGTGGTTTTTTGTTTATTTGAGAAGTGGGATATTTTTTAACATAACATTTGCTATTACAATGAAGCGCCAAATCCTTATAGGAGTATCAAGTTGGTTAATCTGCATAAGCTGTCAGCGGCCTACTACTACCTCGGCTGCTAAAGCAATACCCCGTGCTACTGAAGCGCCCGACATAAACCTGCCCCAGCCGAACGGCAGTAAACTGGCTCTAAGCAGCCTGCGCGGTAAATATGTACTCGTTGATTTCTGGGCTTCGTGGTGCGGACCATGCCGCGCCGAAAGTCCAAACCTCCAGAAAATCTACGGGCAGTTTCATAGCCGGGGATTGGAAATCTACAGCGTGTCGCTGGA
This sequence comes from Hymenobacter wooponensis, assembly GCF_004745865.1. GTDB lineage: Bacteria > Bacteroidota > Bacteroidia > Cytophagales > Hymenobacteraceae > Hymenobacter > Hymenobacter wooponensis. Next base: position 36,095 of record NZ_SRKZ01000003.1, read on the forward strand.
CGTAAACCCGGCCCGGTGGCACCAAGCCATTGCCGCGGATGAGTTGGCGTGGCATCACGTTTCAGATTTGCGTGGATGGCAAAGTGTGGGAGCTAGGGCCTACGGGGTGCATTCTATTCCGTACTCAGTGCTCTTAGACCGCGAAGGCCGCGTGCTAGCCTATAATCTGCGTGGGCGGGCCCTGGGCCAAAAGATTTCGGAGTACATTCCTTTAGACTAATTGCTGAGGAGCACTCTGGAACTGAAGTAGGAGTGGAGGTTGTATGGGATGTGTAAAAAGTAGGCGGGCAAGTACAGAATCTGGTGTGTTTCCCGCGAATACGAGGGGAAATTGGCAACTTGCCACCTCAACGCTTGTCTTTTGCCAAACGGTACGCCAGCCCGCAGCTGGCGCGCACTCCGAAGATGCACAAAATGAAGAGTTTCCTGTTTATGGGCGCCCTGCTAGGCATGGTCAACGCCTGCAATAAGAACACAACTCCTACCACGGGAGCGGCCGGATCGGCTGCCGGTAGCTATCAAATAAATGGTCAGCTGCAGAATGCCCCGGCTGGTACCAAAATTTATCTGGCTGAGCTGGGCGAAACTCAGTTTGTATCGCGCGATACGGCCACCATTGGAGAAAACGGGAAGTTTTCGTTTACGGGGACAGTGCCTGAGACTGGTATCTACCAGGTGAAAACCAACGACAAAAACCAAGTTCTGTTGGCACTCAGCAGCGGTAGCCGCGTTGAATTAACTGGGGATGCCCAAAAGCTCGGCGATTCGTACACCGTGAAAGGATCTCCTGACTCGGAGCTGTGGCAGCGTATCAACCAGGCCCTGCAGAGTGGCCAGCAGCAAATGCAGCAGGCAATGCCTCGTTTAGAGGAGCGCTACAATCGCGCTGCCCAAGGTGGCCGCACCGACTCAATGCAGGCTATTCAGAGCCAGGCGGAACTATTGGCCAGCAAGAGCCAGCGCCCAGTGCAGCAACTGGTACGTCAGAATCCGCGCTCCATTGTATCGGCGTTTGTGGTAACGAGCATCCTGAATCCTGAAGAGAACTTTAGTCTGGCAGATTCAGTGGCAACCCAGCTCAAGACCGCCCAGCCCGACTCACGCTACACGAAGAGCCTGGTGGCCCGGCTTGAGCCTCTGCGGGCAACCGCACTAGGGGTGCAGGCTCCGGAAATCAGCCTAACGGCTCCCGATGGCAAGCCCGTGACGCTCACCAGCCTGCGCGGCAAGTATGTTTTGATCGATTTCTGGGCTTCCTGGTGCCGGCCGTGCCGGCAGGAGAACCCCAACGTGGTGAAAGCCTATAACAAATTCAAGGACAAAGGCTTCGAGATTTATAGCGTAAGCTTTGACCAAGACCGCGACAAATGGCTGAAAGCCATTCAGGCTGATGGCTTAACCTGGACTCACGTTTCCGATCTGAAGGGGTGGGAAAGTGCCGCTGGTCAGAGCTATGGTATCAAATCCATTCCAGCTTCTTTTCTGCTCGACCCTCAGGGGCGCATTATCGGCAAGAATTTACGCGGTGATGCCCTTTCCGCCAAGCTGGCTACTGTCCTCAAATAGAGGCCTAGCACTACAGATACAGCCATAAAAAAAGCCGTTCATCTCAAGATGAACGGCTTTTTTTATGGCTGTATCAGTTACAAGAACATACGCTGCATAGCTTGCCAGAGCTGCTTCTTACGGCCAGCGTCATACTCTAGCATGCTGATTTCACTGGCTCCCAAAAAGGCCGTGTCGCCGAAAAGTAGCACGGGCTCGTAGGGCTGCGTGGTATACACCGCTACATCCAGCAGGTTTTTGCCAAATGCTATGAACTGCCGCGCCCCCAGCGCCTGCCGAAGCGTGCACAGGGCCACTGGATAGCTGGGGTGCTCCACGTTTACGAGCACTACGTCCTCCACAATGAGGCGAATGGCCTTCAGAATGTTGTTGAGAAATACGTTGCGGGGAAGTTTCCGGAATTCTGTCTCCGGCAAGCGCACCAGAATAATGAGGCCGTTGGGGTTGCTGCCCAGCGTGGAGAAGGGAATGTGCGCAACCGGTGACTGAGTTGGGGTGGGCTGTACCCGGCCCGCCGGAGCCGCCGCGGCGGCCGGTAGCTGCGCTAGGGTAGGCACAACTGGCTCCCGTACAGGAGCGGGCGATGCAACCGGCGGGGCAGGTGGGGGTGACTGCGCCTTGAGGTTTGCCAGCGAAGGTAATTTTGCGGCCACCGGCGTGGGCGGGGCCGCAGGTGCTGACGCGACGCTAGGAGCAATGGCGGGCTGAGGCACTGCTGCCGGCACTGGTGCCGCGGCTACTGGAGTGGGCTGTTCTGGTGCAGCCGGCGTGGGCAATGCCTCACTTAGCACCTGAGCAACTGGGAGGGCGCTGGCTGCCGCCTCAGTAGGGGGGGGCACCTCCACAGAAGCCGCCGCTGTAGTATGCTCTGGCACCACGTAAAGCGAAACTCCATTATAGAGATTCTGAAAGAAGGCAAGATCAGCGGCAGGGTTCATAGGTCTGGCACAGAGCTGAGTGGGTGGAGAGGTATAAGCAAGAGGTGGCCTACATCTCTAGGCCAATTAAGCTAAATCGAACAGGGCTTTCAGTTCCGTAGCCTCAGATGGCTTAAGGCGGCCAGCCAACACCAAGCGCAGTTGGCGGCGGCGCAGAGCTCCCTCGTATAGTTCCTGCTCAGTGGGCGTCTCGGGCAGAGCATCGGGCACGTCAATGGGCCGGCCCGACTGGTCTACTGCCACGAAGGTGAAGAAGGCCTCGTTAGATTTGACTTTTGTGCCGCTAGGAATGTCTTCCGCCCACACATCAATGTGCACTTCCATTGATGAGCTGAAGGCCCGCGTGACCTTTGCTTCCAGCGTTACCACGCTACCCAAACGAATGCCTTCCCGGAACGATACATTATCGACGGAGGCCGTAACTACAATGCGGTTGCTGTGCCGCTGTGCCGATACTGCGGCGGCAATATCCATCAAGTGCATCATGCGGCCGCCCATCAGGTTGTTGAGCGTATTGGTATCGTTGGGCAGAACCAACTCGGTCATGCTTACGAAGGATTCTTGAACGGGCTTTTGTTTGCGCATTGTGCGACAGAGTATGGATTGGCAATTGAGCCGTAAAGATAGCGACGAGCCGCCCGGCGTGCACCATTTCCGCACCTGCTGAGCTTAAGGGGCAGTGATCAGGCCTTTTAGTTTGTCTTCAATGGGGCCTAGCGAGGAGGTCATGACCACCAGACGGCCGTGCTTGTCAAGCAACATATAGGTTGGAAACTGTTCTACATTCAATTGCTCAATAACGCCTTTATCTGATTTGAGCTCTGAGAGTTGAGTCCAGGTAAGCTGGTGTTTGCGGATTGCTCTTAGCCAGAGGGCCTTGTCTGGTAAGGCTTCCATGCCGATGCCTATTATGGCTAGTTGCCGAGCATATTGCGCCTGGAGTTGCTTGAGATGCGGCATTGAACTGATACAAGGGCCGCACCAGTGCCCCCAGAAATCGAGGAGTACGTATTGCCCCGAAATTGCCCCAACGATACAGCTACCCCGGCCGTGTCGGGCATAGTAAAATTGGGGAGTAGGTGCCCCACTTGGGGCTGCTTGCGTAAGGCCTCCAACCGGCGTGCCACAGCCTGCCCCTGAGCACTAGCCTGAACATCGGGGGAAAGGCGGCCCAACAGCCGCTCATACTCATTTACGGGTTGGTCGTTCGTATACTTAGCTTGCTCATACAGTAGGGCGGCACTGGTAAGTGATTGAGGATGAGCTACGATGAAGTTGCGTGTTGCCTTTCCCAGTAATACACCAAGTTGGCAAGGTGGTTTTGTTTGTGCATTTACAGTTGTAGCAGAAAGGCACAGTAGTGCAAGGAGGAGGATACTGTCTCGAAGCATAAGATGTAGCTGAATAAGAAGTAATTGTCCTGGCAATATAGGCCTACGCACCACTTCTAATTCATGCCAGGGTCTTATTCATTCCAGCCGGCCTGGCCTAGCAACGGCACAAAGCGAAATTCCTCAAATACCTGTCTGGAAAACTCCTCTTCACTCTCGCGCACCACGCGCATCATCCGTTGCGTGTGCGCATCTCCAACTGGAATAACCAAGGCCCCACCCACCCGTAGTTGCCGCAGCAGTGGGCGAGGAATAGTAGGGGAACCGGCTGTAACCAGAATTTTATCGAAGGGTGCGTGCTGGGGGAGGCCTAGAGAACCATCGCCGCAAAACAGATGTGCCGAACGATGCAGGGCCGCCATACGCTTGCGTGTACGCTCAAATAGCACGGGCTGGTATTCAATGCTACACACGTGTGGCGTTAGCTCCAGCAGCACGCAGCACTGGTAGCCCGAGCCGGTACCGATTTCCAGTACCCGATCTTGGGGGTGCAGGTTAAGCAACTCGGTTTGGTAGGCCACCGTGTATGGCTGCGAAATGGTCTGGCCCTCGCCAATGGGAAAGGCCTTGTCTTGGTAGGCGTGGGCCTGAAAGGCTGGGTCAAAAAACAGGTGGCGCGGTATGGTGCCAATGGCTGCCAGTACCCGCTCGTTGCGGATGCCTTTGCGGCGAAGCTCTTCCACGAGGGTGCGGCGCAGGCCACGGTGCCGATAGCTATCAGTATGCATGAGCGTAGGAAAGGCGGTAGGAGCCTCGCGCAAACCAGACCTTGTCTGCGAAATGCGGCTAATCCCTACCTTTGCTCGGCTTTGAAACAGGCCCAAGGGAGCTTGTAAAGCCAAAATAAAGCACGAAACTACAGCTTCGTGGCCATAAAACCGCTCTTCTCCACCTCGCAACCAGTCAGCTAGTACCCTCTTGATCCGCACCTTCCAAAAACTGAAGCTGATAGCTGCCGACTTTCTGGCCGCTTTATTGGCATGGGTTTGCTTTTTTTTAGTGCGTAAGTACCTGCTTCAGGAAATTACGGAGACGTATCACTTCACCGAGGGGGCGCTCTTCTTTCTAACGGGCTCGGCCCTTATGATTGCGACTTTCTGGACCACTTTGTATGCCCTAATTGGCGAGTACCGGGACATCTTTCGCAAATCACGCCTAGCTGAAATCATCCGGTTGGGCCGCGTATCCTTCCTTGGGGCAGTGGTTATATTCTTCGCCCTGCTCCTAGATGATGAAGGGGTTCGGAATTATCAGGCTTACTACCTGACGTTCCCCTCTTATTTTATGATTCACTTTACCGTTACGGCGGTGCTGCGTACCTGGGCCGTAACGAGCGTACAGCGCCTAGTGCGCGGCGGTGTAATTAGCTTTAATACGCTTCTAGTAGGCTCCAATGCCCTGGCCCGCGACACGTACCAGGAGCTGCGTCGTACGGGGCGCCACTTGGGCCTCAAGATTGTGGGTTTTGTGCCTACCAGCGAAACTGTTGATCCGGAGCTGGCTGCCGTGTTGCCGGCCCGGGGTACGTATCGCCGATTGCCCGCCCTAATTCGGGCCATGCACATTGAGCAGGTTATTATTGCAATAGAGCCCGCTGAGCACCGCCTTACCGAAGAGATTTTATCTTTATTGGAAGGCACACCCTCGCGTGTGAGCATCCTGCCCGACCTTTATCAGATGCTACTGGGCTCGGTGAAAGTAACCCACGTTTTTGGGACTCCACTCATTGAAATCAAGCAGGACCTGTTGCCCGTGTGGCAGCAGGTATCGAAGCGGGCGGTAGACGTAGTAGCCTCCGTGCTATTTCTGCTGCTGGCCTGGCCCGTGTATGCATTTACGGCCGTGATGGTGAAGCTCTCCTCACCCGGGCCCATCTTTTACTCGCAGGAGCGCATTGGCCGCTACGGCCACCCATTCCGCATCTACAAGTTCCGCTCAATGTACGTGGATGCGGAAAAGCAGGGCCCAGCCCTCAGCTCCGACCACGACCCGCGCATTACGCCCTGGGGACGGTTCATGCGCAAAGTTCGCCTCGATGAGCTTCCCCAGTTTTGGAACGTCATCAAGGGCGACATGAGCATCGTAGGCCCACGCCCCGAGCGCCAGTTCTTTATTGATCAGATCATGCGAGTGGCGCCCCATTATCGTCACCTGCACCGCGTGCGACCTGGCCTCACTAGCCTAGGCCAGGTAAAATATGGCTACGCCGAAACGGTAGCTCAAATGGTAGAGCGACTTAAATTCGATATTCTCTACATCGAAAACATGAGCCTTTCCATGGACTTTCGGGTGTTGCTCTACACCCTTAAAATCATCATTGAAGGCCGGGGTAAATAAGCTTTACCTTCAACAGGTAGTTAGAGCAATGAATAATAATGCGCTGCGGAGCTACCAAAATACCTTCTTACTTGTTCAATGCTAATTATTCATTGCTCACAGATAACATGTTCACTGGAATCATAGAAACCCTGGGTACCATTCAGGATGTGCGCCGCGAGGGTACCAACATACACTTTACCGTTTCGTCGGCATTTGCGCAGGAACTCAGAATCGACCAGAGTGTGGCTCATGATGGCGTGTGCCTAACCGTGGTGGCCGTAGACGGCCACGCTAATACGCACGTAGTAACCGCCATTGATGAAACCCTACAAAAGACCAACCTGAACCAGTGGCAGCCGGGCCGCCGCGTGAACCTGGAGCGGTGCTTGGCTGCCAACGGGCGTTTTGACGGCCATATCGTGCAGGGCCACGTGGATCTGACGGCCGTGTGTGAGTCAGTGGAGGATCAGAATGGCTCGTGGCTGTACCGGTTCCGCCACGAGGCCGGCCCCGGCCGCGTCACCGTGGAAAAAGGCTCTATCTGCATCAACGGCACCAGCCTAACCTGCTTCAACAGCACCGACGACGGATTCTCGGTAGCCATCATTCCGTACACGTATGAGCACACCACGTTCCAAGACCTTCGGCCCGGCGACCAGGTGAATTTGGAGTTTGATATTGTGGGCAAGTACGTGGCGAAGCTGCTAGGCCGGTAGCAGAGAACATGGCACTGGCAACGCGTTGGTAGTAAGCTTCGTAGCAGCAGTATCCACCAAATTGCTCCTGAGCTATGTCTAAACGCGAATTAATAGAACCAACCGAAGGCGATAAGCGCTACGTGCGCCGCAATGAGAAAGGGGAATTTACGAAGGTAGATGACCTGCATCGTTCCCTCTCCCGAGATGACCGTAAGAACTCGAAAGTGACTAGCGCTCCTGGCCAAGGTGACCGGGGCGACGGCCACACTGGCAGTCGGGCTACCCCCGCCAAAAAGAAGTAACCTTCCACTGAGCCATCCTCAAACACAGAACGAGGTCGTAGCAGTTGCTAGGACCTCGTTCTGTGTTTGAGGATGGCTTTTTAATTCTAGCTAAGAGCTAAGCTAACACTGTAGGCCACCAGTATTCAGCTCCTTTCTTAAATAGAGTGGCGCTGCCCCAGGCCAATAGGCTCCCGAGCAGTGCTCCGGCTAGCACATCAGAAGGGAAGTGCGCGGCCAGATACATGCGGCTGTAGCTTACCAGAGACGCCCACAGAAATAGCAGAATTTTGGCTAAGCGGAAGCGGCGGGGGAGCACCAGCGCAATAAACATTGCCAGCGAAAAGGCATTTGCTGCGTGCGAGGAGATAAAGCCAAACTGCCCGCCGCACCCATTTGCCAGATTTAGCACCGCAGAAAGCTGCGGGTCATGGCAGGGGCGCAAACGGGCGAAGTAAGGCTTAAAGAACCGGCTGGAAATGATGTCAGCCAACGCAACACTCAGGCCTAGCAGCGGCAGTAGCAGAAAGGCCCGGCGCCGGTAGAGGTAGCCAAGTATTACCAGCAGCACAAAGTACGCCGGAAACCACACCAGCCGCTCCGAGAAGAAAATCATCCAGGCGTCGAGGCTGCGTGTATGGTGGGTATTAGCCGCCACCAGCAGGTGACGGTCGAGGGTTTGCAGGTATTCGATCAAGAGGGAACAGACGGGGCGGTAACCCAGTCGATGCCCTTGCGCAGCCACTGTTGAGTGGCTTCTTCGGGCGAGCCGGGTTCAGGTTGGAGGTTATAGTGCCACTCAGCCTGAGGCGGGAGGCTCATTAAAATGCTTTCGGTGCGGCCACCAGTTTCGAGGCCGAAACGAGTGCCGCGGTCAATGGCGAGGTTAAACTCAGCGTAGCGCCCGCGGCGCACGAGTTGCCACTGCTTTTCCCGCTCGGTAAAGGGCAGGTCGGCGTTCTGGCGCATCAGGTGCGTGTAGGTACGGCCATACACTTCGCCTACGGCTTGCACAAAGGCAAACAGACTGTCCCGGTCGCCGTCTTTTCCTACGGTGAGGCGGTCGAAGAAGATACCACCTACACCACGAGTTTCCTGGCGGTGCGGGAGGAAAAAATACTCATCGGCCCAGGCTTTGAACCGCGTGTAATACGTGGCGTCGTGCTGGGCACATGCCTCCGCAATTTGCTCATGAAACCAGCGCGACTGGTCTTCATCTACGTAGATGGGGGTTAGGTCTAGGCCACCGCCAAACCACGCTTCGCCGTTGCCCGCCTCAAAGTAGCGCACATTCATGTGCGAGATAGGCACGCGGGGACTGCGCGGGTGCTGCACCACTGATACGCCCGTGGCAAAGTAATTGGGGTTGGGCATGAGCAATACGCGGGCAGCCTGCTCACTCATGGTGCCTTCCACGGCCGAGAAGTTTACGCCTCCCTTTTCGATAACTCGTCCGCCGGCCAATACGCGGCTCCGGCCGCCGCCACCGCTGTGGTGCTGCCAGGCATCCTCCTGGAAGTGGCCTAGGCCATCGGCAGCTTCAATCTGCTGGCACAGCCAATCCTGAAAGTGGCGCATCCAGGCCTCTACGCTCTGGCGAAAAGTGGGCGCAGCGCTGGCCGTGGGGAAAAGAGTAGGTTCGGAAACAGACATGGTTATCATAACAGCGGAAGAGGAGTTCAGGGCAAACTTCCGCCGGGAAGCTCCGCCAAAAACTGACAAAAATCAGGGCCGCTGCTGTTTTTGGTTCTGCAAAGGTATGCGTTTAGGAGTTTGAACGGAAGGAGCAGCCACCCCAGCAAATCCTGTTTACCCAGTGCAGGCTTTACCTGGGCATTTTCTTGTTGCTATCTTCACAGCCCATGAATTAGACAAGCTTTTAAAGTTAAGCTTAGGCCAATTTATTAGCACACCTTACCTCGTTTTATACGTTTAATGAAAAAGAACATATACCTCTTAGCTGCGGGACTGACTCTTAGTGGCATAAGCGCCTTCACTACGCCGGCTGTTGATCAAGGCGCTGAGGGTAGTCGTATTGAATTACTCAAGCTCTACCAGCCGCCTTGCACTGCACTTACTGCACAGTCTGTGATAAAGGCTAAACTGGCCTATCGTATTGCAGACACAGTACAGGCTGAATATGGGTTTGCCGTATCAATCAAATTTCAAAGCACCCGACAAGGCATGACCTTCTCTGACGGTAGGGTAGGCGAAGTAACAGTAAAGGCGAAACGAGATACGCTCATCCTTAGCTATCCGATGGCTGCTATCCGGCATAATGCTCTATTAAAGCGCCCCATAACCTGTTATTTCTATTTACATCGTAACACGGCGCCCGGCAGGAGCACCGTGATTGCTAAAACTGGCCCTGTTGTTTTCCAGGAGTGCCAGTAGATCTTACAGCTCCTTCCGCAACAGCAGCAACTTCAGGGGTTGCTTGGGAATCCCGAAGCGCGTATCAGTGGGAAAGGCAATGGTTTCGCCGGTGCGCCGGAAGCCGTGGCGCTCGTACCAAGCCAGCAGCTCATCACGAACCGAAATAACCGAAATGAGCAGGCTGGTGCAGCCTACTTGCCGTGCGTGCTCTTCCACGGCGGCCATCAGGCGTTTGCCTAGGCCAGTGCCTTGGTGAGCAGGTGATACGGAAAGCATGCCCATGTACAAGTCGGGCTGCTGCTCCTTCACATATACACTGCCTACTAGTTGCCCAGCCTCGTTACGGGCCTGTAGAATGGCGCCACCGGGGCCGGTTAGCAAGTCCCGTATATCCTCAGCATCCGTGCGCTGGCCATCGAGCAAATGGGCTTCGGTGGTCCAGCCCTGGCGAGATACGTCGCCCCTATATGCGCTATTGACGAGTGCTACAATGTCTGGAATGTCCGCTTCAGTAGCGGGAGCAATGGTAAGAGAAAAGTCCATGCGGCGAAAATACGAGGCAGTGAACAGGGTTGGGGCATGGGTTGTTAAAACGGCAGTTGCTATTCTACAGGCCTAGCCAAGGGATAATAGCGCTCCTATAGCTTGCTCTCTCACTTGGCAACCCCAAACCAACTATCAGCTGCTACTATTGGGCTGGCTGACAGACGGAAATTATTTAGACCCTGTACGAACCTAGCATTCTCTTGGGAACCCGTAATTTCGCCGCACAACCCACCACCCCTGCATGTCAACTTACACCACCCCGACGACGCTGGAAACCGATTTTGCCACCCCTACACCCACCCGAGCAATGCTCCAACGTGCCTATCGCCTGATGCGTACCGCTGCGGAACTAGCTCGCTTATATGAAGAAAATAAGGCCGTAACGGCTAAGTACGTGCATGCCACGGCCCGCGGGCATGAGGCTATTCAATTGGCCGCCGCGTTTCATTTGCGGCCCTCTGACTATGCCGCACCATATTACCGCGACGATGCCATGCTGCTGGGCTTCGGCCTGACGCCCTATGAGTTGATGCTTCAGCTTATGGCTAAGCGCGACGACCCCTTCTCGGGCGGCCGCACGTACTACAGCCATCCATCATTGCGGCGGGCGGGCTTTCCCGTCATTCCACACCAAAGCTCCGCCACGGGCATGCAGGCCATTCCGGCCACCGGCATGGCCCACGCTATTAAATACCTGGAAGGGCAGAACCTACTGCCTGATGCTGAGGAGCAGCCCGTAGTGCTATGCTCCATTGGTGATGGTGCCATGACGGAGGGAGAGGTTGCTGAGGCCTTGCAGATGGCCGTTCTGCACCAGCTGCCCATTATTTACTTAGTGCAAGACAACGACTGGGGCATCTCGGCAACCAGCCGCGAAATGCGCGCCATGGATGCATTTGAGTTTGCGGCCGGCTTCAAAGGGTTGCACCGGTTGCAATTTGACGGGGCCGACTTCTTGGCCAGCCACGCCGGTATGGAAGAGGCTTTTGATTATGCCCGCCGTACCCGCGGCCCCGTGCTGGTGCACGCCAAATGCCCGTTGCTAGGCCACCACACCAGCGGCGTGCGCCGCGAATGGTACCGCGGCGACAACCTGGCTACCCACACCCTCAACGACCCGCTGCCGCGTTTTCACCAGCAGCTGCTGGAATTGGGATACTCAGAAGAGATGCTGGCCGCGCTGGGGGAAGAAGCCCGTGCTACTGTGGAAGCAGATTATCAGCGCGCCCTGGCAGCCCCGGCACCCGATCCCGCTACTTTCCAAGACCATGAGTTTGCGCCGCCTGCCGTAACTGATGAAGTTGGCGAGCGGAGCCCCGCCGGGGCCGACAAGGTGCTGATGGTAGATGCAGCTCTGCACGCCGTGGATGACATTCTGCAGGAATTTCCGGAGGCGTTGTTTTACGGTCAGGACGTAGGAGGCGAGCTAGGCGGCGTATTCCGCGAAGCAGCCCTGTTGGCCAAAAAATATGGCGATGCCCGGGTGTTCAATACGCCCATTCAGGAGGCCTACATTGTGGGCAGCACGGCCGGCATGAGCGCCGTGGGCGCCAAGGCCATTGTGGAAATACAGTTTGCCGACTATATCTGGCCGGGCCTGAACCAGTTGGTAGAGGAGCTCAGCAAGTCGTGCTACCTGTCAAACGGTAAGTTTCCGGTGCAAAGCTTGATTCGGGTACCGGTAGGAGCGTATGGTGGGGGCGGGCCCTATCACTCGGGCTCCGTGGAAAGCACGTTGCTTACCATTCGGGGCATCAAGGTGGTATATCCCAGCAATGCCGCCGACATGAAGGGTCTGCTACGGGCGGCCTTCCTCGATCCTAATCCCGTAGTACTGCTCGAGCACAAAGGCTTATACTGGAGCAAAGTGCCGGGCACCGAAGACGCCAAGACGGTAGAGCCCGCCGCAGGTTATGTGATTCCGCTGGGCAAAGCCGCCATAGCCCAGCAGGCCGATGCGGAGAAGCTGCGCAACGGCGAAACCTGCGTGGTTATCACCTATGGCATGGGCGTACACTGGGCAAAAACTGCCAGTAAGCAGTTTCCTGGCCAAGTAGAGGTTCTGGACCTGCGCACCCTCAACCCCCTTGACTACGACGCCGTAGAGGCCGCCTTACGCCGCCACGGCAAGGCCCTCGTCTTGACGGAGGAGCCCTTGATGAACTCCTTTGCCGAGAGCTTGGCCGGCCGCATTCAACGCACCTGTTTCCGCAATCTTGATGCGCCTGTGTTTACCTTGGGCGCAGCCAACCTGCCTGCCATTGCCCTGAATGTGGAGCTGGAAAAGCAAATGCTGCCCAGTGCGGAGAAAGTAGCAGTAGCTCTACATGAACTGCTAAGCTATTAGGCTAGGTGAGTGAAGTGGTCTAGCGCCATTGCTTGTCGCTGAAGCCATTCTTCCTATTCACAATCAAAAGGCCTTGAGCAATTGAAAAGCCCTTACCTCCACGCAGAAGGTAAGGGCTTTTAGTTGGCTAACACTGGTGCGCAAGAGGAGGGTTATTACGCTGTGCTTCCTCAGCAATGAGGGCTATCCTAGGCCACCCTAGTAGCTCTGGGCTTAGAAAGGATAGCCAATGCCTAGGTTAAAGGCAGTTTGATCTTCTGCGAAGCTGAAACGACGAATAGCCCATTTATTGCCAGGAGCTGTAGGGTCGTAAACTTTGGTGGCAATATCGAGGCGCAGAATCAGGAAGCTAAAATCAAGGCGTAAGCCAAAGCCTGAGCCCACCGCGAACTGCCGGTAAAACTTATTGAGTTGGAATTGGGCACCTGGTCGCACCGTGTCCTTCTGCAGGGACCACACGTTGCCAAAGTCCGTGAAAACAGCTCCTTTGATAAAGCTATAGATAGGGAAACGGTACTCGACGTTACCTTCCAGCAGCAACTCGCCTGGCTGTTCCAAGTCGTAGTTACGCTCACTTGTTTCGTTCCCATCCTTATCCCGCTGATACTGAGTATAGCTGCCCGTGCCTAGGCGGCGGGGCTTCCAGGCTCGCACGCTAGAACTACCGCCCGCGAAGAGATACTTGTCATAAGGTACCAGCAGCTCTTCTCTTTGCACCACCTGCCCATTGGCATCCCTAAGTAGCTCGCCGTTCTCGCCCCGCTGTTGGGTTTTAGTAGTAGTCAGGGAGCGGACGGCCCCGCCGGCGAGCCGGTACACGAAGAAGGTTTGGGGAGTGAGTTTGTAGTAACGACGAAAATCAGCCGTGAACTTCGCGAAATCATACGTTTTAAGCCGGTCGCTGGGGTCTGGCCTGAGGCTGATGGTAACCGGCTGTTTTTGGTAGAGGTTGCGCGTGAGGCCGCCTACTTCGGCAAATAGGCGCAAGTAATGACCATCACGCGTTTCGTTGAAGTCATTGGAATTATACAGTGAGGTAGCGCTGAAGCTTGGAACAAACAGGTTATCGAAGCTGCGTAATACGGGCGTATTCTGAGTTAGTGCTAGCTGCTGTAGCAGGGCAAAATAAGGGTCAGTGATGGCGGCCGTCCGAACAATGCTGAGGTCGAAGGGGGTGAGCACGTACTGGTGATACGTAGAACGCTGCCAGATGTAGTCCAGCGTACCTTCCACGTTGGTGCGGGTGTACTGAGCTGGGCGTTTTACGTAGGTATAGCTGGCGTTGAAGCGCGTGCGGGGGTTATACTGGCTCAGGTACCGATTGGGGCGCCACGGAATCAGAAACTGGGGGAGAACCAGGTTTACGTTTGCACCCAGCTGCGTGGTGAGCAAGCTGCGGCTGCTGGTTGGGGATTCATTGGTTTGGCCTGCAATATTAAGCTGCCCTTCGAAGCCTGCGCGCAGGCCAAATTCCAACACCTCAGCGCCACCAAATACATTGCGAACTTTCAGGCGTACGTTGCCGAATGGACCTGGTCGCCCCGCCACGTAGGTGCCGCCGAATTCGGAGGTTTCCTGATATTTCTTAGCCGGCGAGGCATTGATCGTGGCGTCCAACAACCCACGCGTTGAGTCACTGGGGGCATCAGCGCCTCGCAGCCGTCGGTATGTAACCGTACTGAAACGGAACATGTCGAGGTTAGAGAGCTGACGCTGGGTGAGCTGGGTATTGGTCTGGCTGTACGGCTCGCCGGGGCGCACCGCCACTTTGCGGTCGAGGGTGCGGGTGCTGAACTTGTGCTTGTAGGCCAGGTAAAAAATAGAGTCGCGGATGAGGGTGTCGCGGTTTTGCCCAAAGCGAACTAGGCCAGCATCAGTAATGAAGTTAACTCGCCGAACGGTGTACAGGCGGTGGTAATCTCCCCGCGTGGGCTTGCTTACAATGGTGCGCAGGCGCACCGTGGTAGGAGCAAAGCTAGTATCGGCCTCCAGTGTAATGTATTGCTGGCGGAAGTCGTAATAGCCCTGGTTTTTGAGCAGGTCTTCAATGCGGTTGCGCTCCCCTCCAATAGCTTCTTCATCGTACTGGTCGCCCACGTGCAGCAGGCTTTGGGGCAAGCTCAGCAGCACGCGCCGGGCCACGGCCGTGTCCTGAATGTCGTAGTCGAGCTGGGTATAGTGGAAGGGCTCGTTTTCGGTTACGTGGTACACTACCGTTACCCGACGAGGCTCCGTGTGGAAAGGGCTACGAAACGTGAAGACCCGAAAGGGCGAAAACAGGCGCGTGGGCACCGTGTCGGTAACGGTTACGCTGCTCCGGAAGAACCCCTTCGATTTCAGGAACGTGGCCATCTGATCGGCGCTGGCCCGGGTGAGGGAGGAGTCGTAAATCACGGGAGCCTCGCCAATCCGCATAATGGCGTTGCCCTTGTCGAGGGCTAGCTGGTGGCGGCGGGTGTGCCGCTCACGCTTGGTCAGTAATTTGCCCACCTGCACCGAGTCGGTACCGGCAGCTTGTATTAGCTGGTTGTAGTGGGTACGGTCTTCATCGAGCTTGCGCTGAAGCTTCTCGGGGTTGTAAAACTTACGCCCTAGCTGATAGATTGCTAGCTTTGGCAGCGGAAACGTGCTATTGGGCTTCTGCTGGGTAAGTGCCTGCAGCCGCTCGGGGTCGGCGTTTTTCACGCCCTCTACCTTCACGCGGCTCAGCAGTCGCTGACCCGGCTGGAGCAGGCGTAATGGGGAACAGCCCGCTAGGCCACTCAGTAGCAGCAAGCTGCCCATAGCAGCCCGCGTTTTCTTTCCCGAAAAAAGCCCCCTGGTGGAGGCCTCGTTAAACAGCGTATATGGTTTCAAAAGCAGTAGCGAAATACGTGCACGCGCTGCACCTGAAGAAGTATCGACTTCGGCACGCCGCATTCTTGGTAGAAGGCGGCAAAAGCGTAAAAGAGCTGCTAAGTTCCGGACTTCTAACGGAACGGGTGATTGTTACGTCTGATTTTGCTGAGAAAATTCAGGCGCAGCTTCCCCCCGCGGTTCCCGTCGACATCGTCACGGAAGACGAACTTACGAAACTAGGCACGCTAGCCAATAATACGACGGCCCTGGCCATTGCCCGCCTGCCCCAGGAAACGCCTCTACAGCCTAAGCCGGGCAGCCTGCTGCTGGCCCTCGACCAAGTGCGCGACCCCGGCAATGTGGGCACCCTCATCCGACTGGCCGACTGGTATGGCCTAGCGGGAGTAATCTGCTCCGATACTTGCGCCGACCCGTGGGCACCTAAAACAGTAGCGGCTACCATGGGCTCTTTTACGCGGGTGCCCGTGTGGCAGCGGGAACTGCCAGGTTGGCTGCAGAGCTTACCGCCCGAGCTGCCCATTTACGGTGCCGACCTGCACGGCGAAAATGTGCATCGGCTTACGCTGCGCCCCACTGGCGTGCTCATTATGGGCAGTGAATCGCACGGTCTCACCCCGGAAGTAGAAGCCTGCCTCACCCAGCGGCTGCACATTCCTGGCCGGGGCCAGGCCGAAAGCCTAAACGTGGCCGTATCGGCGGCTATTCTGCTCGATAACTTTTACCGGAACGAATAGTACCTGCCTTGCGCATGGGTACTGGCCTAGCGCTAGTAAGCAGTTCCTAGAACAGAAACAGGCCTAGCAGCGTTGCTAGGCCTGTTTCTGTTCGGGAGAATGAGAGGAGTGCTTAGTTCAGCAGTGAGACACCGAAGCTTAACGTCTGAGCCTGGGGGCCGCGGTTGTCCTTGAAGGTGTCGTTGAGGTTATACTTCACGAACAGGTCTAGGCCACGGATGCCGATGGTGCCCTGTAGGCCATACTGGAAGTCGGAGAGGTTGTAGCTGCCACGGTCTTTGTCTTTACGGGTGCGGCCTTCTTCCTCATACTTGAGCTTGGTATGAGAACCGAGACGGTAGCCCGCAAACCCACCGGCGCCAATGTGGAAACCATCTCGGTCATTCTTACCACGGAAGCGGAGCGAAGCCATCAGAGGCAGGTTCAGGGTGGTCATGGTGAGCTTGCTCTTCTCTAGGCTGCGCGTGTCGGCTACAACTCGCGTGATGTTGTTGTCATCTGCGAAGCGGTAGTTCTTATCGAGCATGAAGTTGTTGAAGGAAAGCTCAGGACCCGTAATCAGGTGAAAAGGAGAGCCCTTTTTACCTACCCGGATATCGTAGTTGTAGTTCAGGCTGAGGTAGCGCGAGCCAATGGGGCGCAGGTCAAGCTCATTTTCGCCGGGAGCCACTGATTTGTTTACCAGCGTATTCAGGCCCAGGTCTACGTTGAAGTTGGTGTGCACGGCGCGGTTGGCGCGTTCTTCCTGTTTGGCTTTACGCTGCGCCTGCTTCACTGAGTCGGGGGTGGAGCTGATGCGTACCGAAACGTGGTCGTCGTCCTTGCCATCCTGCTTGTCGTACACCGTCACCCCGAATACGCGGCCCATTACCACATCGGTGCGGGTCATGGTTTTAGAGCTGGTCTTGCCATCTTGGGAGCGTACCGTAATGCGGATTTGCTCGGGTACTTTCTTGCCGGGTTGGTCTTTGGCGGGGTAAAACTCCATGGTCACTTGGTCCGACTTCGAGTTCTTGCCCGCCGCCTCAGCCTGCGTGATGTAGCCGTCGAGCAGCACCAGCAATGAGTCGAGCTTGTAGTTGCGCATCTCACGGAGCTGGGCCTTGTTCTTCACAAACAGCGTCATGGTAGACTGGTTGGGCAGCTTCACAATGATGGTGTCGTCGAGGTGAGTGGCAGGCCTAGCGGAGGCGTGCATGCGGCCGGGCATTAGGAGCACCAGGGCCAGGAGAGCGAGGAGAGAGGATATACGTTTCATGACGTAAGGGAGAAAAAGGCAGCGTTAGAGTTGGATTACTTTGGTAAGGGTGCGGTTGCCCACGCGGGCCTGCACCGTTACCATTTCCGGCAGGCCGGCTTCCGTGAGGCTCACTTTATCACCGTTTACCACGTTGCGGGCCTGCTGCAGCAAGGCTCCAAGGCGGCGTGGGCGATGACCAGACGCTGAAGCATCATTCACTGCCATAGCCGTTACGGCCGGAGCAGGGCGTACTTCTACTTCAATAGGTCCGATGGGAGCTGATTTGGCCGACGAAGCCAGGGCAAGGGTAGTAGGAGCGGGCGCCGTCTTTTCGGGCAGGGTAGCTACCACCGCGCGCTGCTCCGGAGCAGTTGGGGCGGGAGAAGTAGCGGCAAGTGCCTGGCGAGAAGGAGCGGGGGCCGACATAGCTTTTAAGGAGCGGCGAGTAGCAGAGCGCGGGGCCGAAGTGCGGGCTAGTGCGGCGGGGGCAGCTTCAGGGGCGGGGTCCGGTTGTGCACCCGCGGACCGGGCCGGAGAAGCTGCTGAGGTGGCCACCTCTACCGGCGTCGCATTGTCCGGGGCTTCTGTAGCGGTAGATGGAGAAGGAGTAGTAGGGGTTGCCTGCGTGATGGCAGATTTTTTTTCAGTAACCGACGCCACGGTGCCAGCGCCTAGGCCACTAACCGGCCCTTGCTGCACCAGCAGCCACCAAGCACCGCCAAGTAATGTGAGCAGTGCCACGGCTGCGGCGGCCAGCCACAGTACAGGGCGCTTGCGCTTGGGCTGAATTTCGGCCTCCAGCTGGTTCCAGAGGTAGGCGGGCGGCGTGGGGGCATGGCCCTCCAGTCGGTCCCGAAACAGCTTATCAATATCTTCCGGTTGCATAGAGTTCTTTCGTTGAGGAGGTGGAGGAGGGCCGGGCTTGGGCTCCGGCTACCGCGAGGCGGCGCTGGAGCATGGCCCGGGCCTTACTGAGCTGCGACTTGCTGGTGCCTTCCGAAATACCGAGCAGCTCGCCGATTTCGGGGTGGGTGTAGCCCTCCAGGGCATACAGGTTAAACACGGTACGGTAGCCAGCGGGCAGTTCGGCCAATACGGCTAGCATATCGTCGGCGTTGAGCTGGCTTTCGGCCGTGGCCGCCGTAGCGGGCACATCGTAGGTCAAATCGTCGATGGCCATGTGCAGGGGCTCCTTGCGGCGCAAGAGGCCTAGCGCTTCGTTCACCATAATCCGGCGAATCCAGCCTTCAAACGAGCCTTCGTGGCGGTACTGGTCCAGGGCTCGGAATACTTTGGTGAAGCCCACAATTAGGGCTTCCTCAGCGTCTTCGCGGCGCCGCAGGTAGCGCATGCACACCGACAGCATCAGGCCCGCGAACCGCTCATAGAGCAGTTTTTGGGCGCGGCTGCTGCCTTGACGGCAGGCGGCTATGAGGTCAGCATCAGTCACGGAAGGAAGAGTAAAGGTTGGGTCAGGAGCAAGTCGTTTGGTGGGCTAGATGCAACCTGCCCGGGTGGGGTTGCCTAGCGTGAGAGAAAAATCGTCAAAAAGTGGCTTTGCTGAGCAGTAGTTAGGATAACTGGCTTAAAACCTGAAGAATACAATTGGCTTAGTAAACAAAAAGCCTGCATCCTTCCAGGGAAAGATGCAGGCTCACTATACCCGACAAGGCTGTTGGTGCGAAGGGCGGGAAGTACCTGAGTGGCCTAGTGGCCTAGCCGGACTTCTTGCCTCCGTTCCGAACAACAGCGTTATCGCCGAATCACTTAATACTGGCCAATGGAAAGCATTACCAGCGTGCAGGCCTCCTCCGTACGGATGCCGCGCTGCTGAGCTAGCTCTTCCAACTCCGGATTTTCAGTGCCAGGGTTGAAGATGATGCGCTTGGGATTGAGGTCCAGAATATAGTCGTACCAGCCGGGCTGGTTTTGGGGGCCTACGTACAGTGTCACCGTATCTACGTCCCCTGCCTGCGGCCGGTCGGTGTGGATATCGAGACCAGCTACCTGGCCTTTACGAATGCCCACGGGCACTACTTCGTGGCCGTGGTTTTTCAGCTGATGCACAGCGCGGTAGGCGTAACGGTTGGGATTATCGCTAGCCCCCAGAACAAGGGTCTTTTTCATAAGATGGTGTTGCTAGGATCAGTAAAGAGAAACTGACCGACAAGTTTATCTACCCTTTAACGGCTATTTCGCGCTGATGGCTGCCAATACAGCTTCAGCGCACCGCTCCCCATCCATGGCCGCCGACACGATGCCGCCGGCATACCCTGCGCCTTCGCCGCAGGGGAACAACCCGCGCACCTCCGGGTGCTGCAGCGTGTCACGGTCGCGGGGGATGCGCACGGGCGAGGAGGTGCGGCTTTCCACGCCCACAATCTGGGCGGCATTGGTAGCATAGCCGGGTATCTTCTGCCCAAAATTCTTGAAGCCCTGGCGCAGGCGCTCTGCTAGGCCAGCGCCCAGCACTTGGTCCATCGGCACCGACACCAGGCCCGGCTGGTAGCTGGTTTCCAGCAGCTCCGGCGATACTTTGCTTTTCAGAAAATCGCCGAGGCGCTGGGCCGGGGCCAGTTGGGTATTGCCGGCCAGCTGGCAAGCACGCTGTTCAATTTCTTGCTGCAGGCGCAGGCCGGCCAGGGCGCCGTACTGGCGCAGGTCCATGTCTTCCAGCTCAATGGCCGTCACAATGCCGGAGTTGGCAAAGCGCGAGTCGCGGCGGCTGGGGCTCATGCCGTTCACCACCACCTCGCCGGGGGCGGTGGCGGCAGGCACGATAAAGCCACCGGGGCACATGCAGAAGGAGAATACGCCCCGCTGCCGGTTCTGCCACTGGGTTTGGTGCACCAGCGCATATGAGGCGGCGGGCAAGGCACCCCGATCTTTGCGGCGGTACTGGGCTTGGTCAATCAGCTCCTGGGGGTGCTCTACGCGCACGCCCAGGGCAAACGGCTTGGCCTCAATGAGCACGCCGCGGCGGTGCAGCAACTCGTAAATATCGCGGGCGGAGTGGCCGGTGGCCAGAATTACCGCATCAGCCTCCAGGGCTTCCCCAGCCGCCGTCACCACGCCACGCAGGTGGTTCTGCTCCAGGATAAGATCGGTCACGCGGGTTTCAAAGCGTACCTCGCCTCCGGCTTCCCGAATTGTGTCGCGGAGGGCCTGCACCACGTAGGGCAACTTGTTGGTACCGATGTGCGGGTGGGCATCTACCAGAATATCCGGGGTGGCGCCGTGCTGCACCAGCAGGCGCAGAATGCGGCCCACGTCGCCGCGCTTGGTGGCACGGGTGTAGAGCTTACCATCGGAGTAGGTGCCAGCCCCACCTTCCCCGAAGCAGTAGTTCGAGTCGGTGTCGACGATGTGCTCCTTGTTGAGCGCTGCCAGGTCGCGGCGACGGGTGCGCACGTCTTTGCCGCGCTCCAGCACAATAGGCTTAATACCTAGTTCAATGGCACGCAGGGCCGCAAACAAGCCGGCTGGGCCCGCACCTACAATTAGCACCGAGCGACGGGCCTGGCTCACATTGGAGTAATGAAACCAAGGGCCAAAAAGGTCGGCGGGCGGCGGGGTTTGGTAAATCTCGGCGCGTAGGCGCACTTGGGGCTGGCGGCCGCGCGCATCAATGGAGCGCTTGCGCAAATGCACAAAATCGGCCTGACCGGGCACGAGGCCAGCGGCGTCGAGGAGGGCGCGGTAGCGCGCCATTTCATCGTAGGCCACTTCCGGCGGAAGTAGCACCTCGATTTCTTGGGGTGTGGGCATACAGAAGGTGAAAGGGAGTTAGCCTTTGAACCAGATGGGTAAAAGCAGATGCAAAACTACGAAAATGCCGTCTAGGCCAGTTCTCAGCCTGAAGAGAGCAAAAGCCGGCCCTGCTAAGCAGCGTAAGCACCGCCCTGGCGGTGCTTACGCTGCTTAGCAGGGCCGGCTCTAAAACAGGATGCGTTATTGGGCAGTTCCGTCGTTAGAGCTTCCGGCTTTACGCGGCCAGAATTTCTCCATCGACTGATTAAAGCTATCCAGTACCTGCGAGCGTACTTCCCCCGAAGGATGGCGTAACAAGCGGCCTAATAAGTAACGGTACATTTCCGTAGTAACTTCCAGGCCCTTGGCGCTTACCAATCCGTGGTGCAGCAAGTCGCAATTGGCAGCTACAGAATTTGAGATAGAGTCCGTTAGCTCTTCGCGAGCTTTATCGGCCTCCTTGAAGGACTGTTCCAAACGGGCTTTTTGATTAGGAAGGGGCTGCTCCATTTTCTACTGAGAGGAGAAAATCAGGTGATATGAATAGTTCGATAAACTTCCGCGCTGACTAGAAAGGTTCAGACAGCGCAGTGTCTGTCTAGAAAAAATAGAAATGGGTAGAGATATAAAGTGATAAGAGTGCTGTTTGTTAGCAGGTTAGTGTTGGGTTAACTTACATCAATTGTGGCCTAGAATTGAAACGGGGCGCTTCTGATCATCAATAGCCACGAAGGTGAACAGACCCGAAACCGCCTTAATGCGCTCTTCGGAATACATCTGCTCCACGAATAGCTCTACGCGGACTTGCAGACTCGTGTTTCCAACCCGAGACACGCGGCCAATCAGCTCCACCAGCGTACCACCCGGAATAGGATGAGTGAAGTCAACTTTATCAGAGGAAACGGTTACCATTTTAAGCCGGCTGAAACGGGTGGCCGTGATAAAAGCTACCTCGTCCATCATGTGCAGGGTGGTACCCCCAAAGAGCGTGTCGTAGTGGTTGGTGGTGTTGGGAAATACGGCTTTGAAGATGCGCGTCTCGGCCCGGCTGATTTTTTCTTCTAAGGAAGACATAGGTAGTGAAGAAGGTGAAAAAGAGATACCCCTTGCCGGCCGCTCCCGCGGCTCCCGTTGCTCACCTTCTCGTTGCCGGCTACCTGGCCTACGCGCATACTGCCCTACACCCACCTGGCCCATATTGGGCAGCGGGAGAGGGCCACAGCCCGCAGCAGCACCCGACAAGGACCCGGTTCGCGCAGGAGCCTCATCATCAAGAGCGGCGGGCAGGTCTCCTGACTTGTAACATGCTTTCCGCCCTTCTCGCCTTTCTGGTGGCAATGGGCTGTAGCTGGAAAGCACTGGGCTATGGTTACTTACAGTAGCGCGTCTGTCCGGGAGTTGCACCCGGTTCCCTTTTCATTCTGGCCGAAGCCAAAAACCTGCCGCTCGTCTGACTGGAATAAACAGACAAAGAACAATGCCACAAAGGTAGCAGAATGCCCCAGTGTGCTGGGGCGCGAGGCTGCAAAGTGGCCTAGGCGCTACACTAGATTCCTCGGTTGCGCGTGAAACGGCAACCTGAGCGGACGGCTAGTGGCCTCTAAAGGGCTTCGGACAGGGTGTGCTATTTTGCGCTTCTTCCTCGCTTTCTTAACCTGGCCTATGGCACCATCAACTACTCCCGCGCCGCGCACCATGGCCTCCCGTATTCGCTCCATCTTCAGTGGCTCGGTGGGCAACCTGGTGGAGTGGTATGATTGGTATGTATACTCGGCTTTTGCCTTGTACTTTGCCCCGGCGTTCTTCCCTAAGGGTAACCTAACGGCTCAGCTGCTTAACTCGGCGGCCATTTTTGCGGTGGGTTTTCTGATGCGGCCTTTGGGAGGATGGCTCATGGGCATCTACGCCGACCGTCATGGCCGCAAGGCGGCGTTGTTACTGTCGGTGCTGCTGATGTGCGGCGGCTCTTTACTTATTGCCCTCACGCCCGGGTATAGCCAGATTGGCGTGGCAGCCCCGGTGCTGTTAGTGCTGGCGCGCTTACTCCAGGGCTTAAGCGTGGGCGGAGAGTATGGCACTTCCGCCACCTACCTCAGCGAAATGGCCGACCAGCGCAACCGGGGCTTTTTCTCCAGCTTTCAATACGTAACTCTCATTGCCGGGCAGCTGCTGGCCCTGCTCGTGCAGCTAGGTCTGCAAAAGGTGCTGAGCACCGAGGAGCTATATGCCTGGGGCTGGCGCGTGCCGTTTGCTATTGGTGCGGTAGCGGCTCTGGTAGCCCTCTACCTGCGCCGGACTATGGAGGAAACCGATGCTTTTACCAAGCAAACCACCGGCCCAACCTCCGCTGAGGCGGCCGCCCCGCCCAGTAAACTAACCGTGCTCATGCGCTACCCGCGCGAGGTGCTGACGGTGGTGGGTCTCACGCTGGGCGGAACGGTGGTTTTCTACACTTTCACCACGTACGTGCAGAAGTTTCTGGTGAATACGGCCGGGTTCAGTAAGGATGATGCCACCCTCGTTTCCTTCGGGGCGCTGGGTGTGGCCATGTTGCTGCAGCCGGTGCTGGGCGCCATTTCCGACCGTGTAGGGCGGCGGCCAGTGCTGCTGTTTTTTGGAATAGGCTCCACCCTGGGCACGTACCCGCTGCTCACGGCGCTAGGCCAGTCCACCGGGCCTGGGGCCGCGTTTGGGTTGCTCGTGCTGGCCTTGTTGATCGTGAGTGGCTACACATCCATCAACGCAGTGGTAAAGGCCGAACTCTTCCCGACCGAAATCAGAGCCCTAGGTGTGGGGCTGCCGTATGCACTGACGGTGGCTGTGTTTGGCGGCTCGGCCGAATACGTTGCCCTACTGGCTAAAGACCGTGGCGTGGAAACCTGGTTTTACTGGTACGTAACGGCCTGCGCCGCCATCTCTCTAATAGTGTATCTGCGGATGGGCGATACCCGCGATACCTCCCGGATGTGAGAAGAGTAGCCCCGCGCCTTCATACTTATGTGCGGTAGAGTGGCCTAGGCCACTTGGGTAGGAGGTAGGCAACCTATTGAGAGCTAGTGTTGTCCATTGGCTAGCTAAGTGCTAGTTTACTATTACGGTTCTGCGCCTTGAAACAAAGTGCGTAAGTTGAGCTTTCTGTTCCAGTGTTCTCTCCTAAACCCATTCATGCTCATGCGTACCCTCACTCCCAAGTTCCTGTTCCTTTTCCTGTGCGCCGTTCTGCTGGCGGCTACGTCTTTTGCCCAAGGCACCATGACGAAGAAAGCCCCCGAAGACAAATCAAAACGCCCAAGCCCGCCCGCTACCGTAACGGGCACCGCGGCCGGTGGACTGGCCTACACCATCGACTACAGCCGCCCCTCGGTTAAAGGCCGGAAAATTTTCGGCGGACTAGAGCAGTATGGCAAAGTATGGCGTACAGGTGCTAACGAAGCCACTACATTCGAAGTAAAGCAGCCAGTAAAAATCAACGGCCAAGCCCTGCCGTCTGGCAAGTACGCGCTGTTCACCATCCCTGGCGAGCAGGAGTGGACCATCATCTTCAACAAGACGGCCGAACAGTGGGGGGCCTTTAAATACGACCAGGCTCAAGATGCTCTGCGCGTAAACGTTAAGCCTACCAAAACGCCTTCCCTTGTAGAGCAGTTTACTATCTCTTCTGACAAGAGCGGCGTTGTGACAATGGCTTGGGAAAACACGCAGGTCAGCTTTACCGTGAGCAAATAACATACTCAAGAGTCTCTTAAGCAGAAGGGCCACCGTCTTTACTCTTGTGAGTAAGAACGGTGGCCCTTATGCTTAAGAGACTAAGTTTTTAAATCTTAGTCTTTTTTAGCTTGGAATATAACAGGGGTTGATTCAATACCTGATTGAGATAGGTAAACAACTGTGAAAAAGAAATGCTGTTCGTATTTATTGCCCCCAAAGTATCCTAGTAATTGTCCCTGTTTCACTTGTTGACCCACTTGTACCAGGGCACTGTGCTGGGTAATATTCTCGTATCTTCCATGGGTGCCATCAGCGTGGTAAATAAAAATGGAGTTACCATTCTTCCTTATGAATGCATTTTTCTTGTCGTGGCGAACATAGGCGACGACTCCTTCTCGTGCTGCTAAAATGGGGGTGCCGGTGGGAAGCGAAAACACGTATTGATTTCGATATGGCTGCCGGCCCTTAATAGTATCAGTCTGTGCTCGAAATGGCAGTGCGTACACTGTGGTACTGTCTGGGGCATGACCTGTATAAAGCCCTAAATCAATATAAGGGGTGTAGTAGTAAGAATAACCTGCGTATTCTGGTATAAATACAGTTAGCAACTGGGGCTTCTCATTAGGCAATAAAGCAATTCTTGCTGGTAAGGCAACAGAGCTACGCATGAGCGTCAGTTTGGCTTCTAAGTGAACAGAACAAGGTACTGGACCGTGGTTCTCGCCCATTATCGATACCGTGCCGTTCTCATTTTTTACTTGGTATACCTTACACAAGATTGATTGACATGCAGCTGGTGCTGTAATTTGTATAAACAAGCTAAAAGAAAGTAGAAAGGGTAAAATTTTGGACATAGATTAGGAGTTTTATAAGCAAAATTAAATAAAAGTACGTGTACATAGAATGATTTAATTAGGCCGTACTAAACGATTTCCCATTAAAAAAGTAACAGGAATAGTTTCAGAATTAGTAGCTGCAGGATATTCTACAGAAAACCAGAAATAGGGGTTTTTCTTGTTTTCTCCAAAGTATCCGATGGTCTCTCCTACTTTCACACGTTGACCAACCTTAACAATAGCATTACTTTTCTCAGGGTCAAGGTTTTCATAACAGGCGTGCGTACCGTCGTCGTGGTACACATAGATCAAGTTACTGTTTATGGTTCTAGTATTTTTTTGGCCAAACTTTACTGCGGCTACTATTCCTCCACGTGCCGCAAGTATTGGTGTGTATTTCGGTAAAAGGAAATTGTAGATATATAACTTGTCGGCTCGCTTCGGTACTATACTATCATTAGAAGTAATGAATGGCAAGGCATACACAACGCTGGAGTCAGGAGTTTGGCCAGAATAAGATCCTAAGTCAAAGCGATATGAGTAGGAATAAGAGTAGCTAGGACCATCAGGTATAAATACAGTTAACAATTGCGGTTTCTCATCTGGTAATACTACTATTCTAACCGGTAGTGGCACTTTGCAATGCATGAGCTTAAGTTGCGGCTCAAGATGTATTGAGTAGGGTAAGATGTCGTGGTTCTCCCCAAAAATGGCAATGCTTCCATCTGTGTTTTCCACCTTGAATACTTTGCGAAGTGATGTTTGACACAATGCACATCGGTTAAAGAGCAATAACAAGCTGGCAAATACCGTAGCTAGAGAAAATTTAGTTATCAATTGAGTAGATATAAGGGTTTGGTTTATTATTACAAATGTTGGCTAGGCCACTCCCTCGCCTAACACGCTTTCCACCCAGCCTTTGCCCCAGTCCTCCAACTCTTGCGGGCTCCAGATTTGCGGGTAGAAAATGCGGCGCTGAAACTTGGGGGGCAAGTACTTGCGCCAGTTGGTGCCGCCGGTAGCCGCAATGGCATCGGGGTGGCGCTCCAGGTAGCGTACGGCTGACTTGTAATGCATCAGGGGCCAGTTGACGTTTACATTCACATCTAGCTGGCGGAGTTGGCGCAGGAGGCGGGGGTGCTGGCGGTCATCCTCAGGCAAGCGCTGCACCACGGCCCACAGGTTGCGGTCCTGGAAGTGGCGGGCGTGTTCCATGAGCTGAGCCGTATACTTTTCCTCAAACTGTATTAGCGTAAGAGCCTTGGCACCACTTTCTTCCACAGTGGCACCGGCTTTCCAGTAAATGCAGCCTAGTAGTTCGTCGTGGGCAGCGGCTTCGCCCAACAGGCGGCGCTGCTCCTCAGGCACCAGGTTAGTGAGGCTAGTGCTGGCCAGTTCAATCATGCGGTATTGCACACTCTGGAATCCAGAGGCCGGCATCAGGCTCATGCGAAACTGCAGAAACTGCTGCTTATCCATGCCGTCTACCATCACATCGAACGAGTCGATCAGATTCTCGAAGTAGCGGTTTACGCGGCCCACACGCAATACTACCTCCTGCAGAGTAGGCTCACGCAGGTCGCCAAGTTGCTCGTACTCACATAGACAGAGCTTGAAGTAGAGCTCCGTAATCTGGTGGTACATGATGAAGATGCGCTCGTCGGGAATCTGGGTGAGGGGCTGCTGTAGGGATAGTAGCGTATCCAGCTTGATATAGTCCCAGTAGTTAACGTAGTCGGCGTAGTAGAGGCCTTCCAGATAGGCGGCCAGATCTTGGCCGTCGGCGGCGTATTTAGTTTGTAGGCGGCGCAACTGTTGCCAGACGGCGGGCGAAAATTCCTCTTCGGGTGTGGTCATGCGTAGGAAGGTGGAAAGGGAGGGCAAACAAAACGACGGGGTGGGCTGCAAAGAACGAAAAACCCGCTGAATGGTGTGGCTTCTCTTAGAGTTGACCTAATCTGGTAGAGATAAGTAATAGGAGTGGGGCAGCCAACAAGAGCCGTTCCTAGGACAGTAGTGGCAACACACAATCCGCAAGGCTGAGCCTGTATCTACTACCATTCACGGGGTTCTGCCCCTGATTTTACTACTTCCGTAAGGAGCTACTGGGCTGAATCGGGTAAACTTATACCTTTACCACGTTTATGGCCGAGAAAAGCAGCATTTTCGATATGATCGGCCCGGTAATGATCGGGCCGAGTTCCTCGCACACGGCGGGGGTAGTGCGCATTGCGCGCGCCGCAATCCGCATCCTGGGCTCGATTCCGACCCACGCGACGATTACTTTTTACAACTCGTTTGCCCGCACCTACGAAGGGCACGGCTCCGACCGCGCCATTGTGGCTGGCCTGCTGGGCATGCCCACCGACGATGTGCGCATCCGTGAAGCGTTTGATCACGCCAAGGAAAGTGGCCTACAGTACACTTTTCAGAGCGTCGGCAATGCCTCAACCATGCACCCCAACACGATTAAGCTCCAACTGCGTGATGAGCGCGCAGGCACAGCCGTTGAGGTCATTGGCCAGAGCCGGGGCGGCGGCGTTATTCGGATTGTGGAGGTAGATGGTTTTCCAGCCGATTTTTCCGCTTCTCTGCATACCCTTATTATTGATGCCGACGACGTGCCGGGCTCTATTGCCTTCATTGCGTCCGTCATCGCCCACGACGAGTGTAACATCGCTACCATGTTCGTGTCGCGGAAGGGCAAAAACGATGCAGCTCGGCAGTTCATCGAAGTAGATTCTAGCCTGAGGGATATTACTCTAGAATATCTGCGGCAGCTGCGGTGGGTGCACCGGGTAACGTACATTCCTACCATTGATTAAAGCCAGCCCACGCTAGCGGTAAAAATTATCTGATTGAAGGTTGATTTCGGTCGATTGGTTGATTTTGCTCCCGCCCTGGCCACCTTATCCGATACCTTAGTGGCCTAGGCCACTCGCTATAACTCTTAACCCTGTTTTCTGAAGGCAGGTAAGCAATACACTGTATGAAGCGTTTCTACTGGTTGTTACCCATCTCGGTCGGACTGCTGGCGACTCCGGTTGCGGCCCAAACTACTGCGCCCAATCAGCCGCCGGCGGGTAGCTTAACAGCGGCGGCACCTGCTGGCCCATTTACGTTGCAGCGCGCCATCGACTACGCCCTGCAAAACAACCTGACGGTACGGCAGCAGCAACTGACATCGGAGCTGCAAAACGCCACGTTGCGCCAGAGCCGGGCGGCACTGCTGCCTTCAGCAAACCTATCGGGTACGCAAGCCTGGAACTACGGCACCAGCCTTGACCCGCTGACTAACGACTTCGTCAGCCAGACAATTCGCTCAAACAACTTCTCAGCTAACTCCCAAGTAACTCTGTTTTCGGGCTTCCAACTGCGCAATACGGTAAAGCGGAACGCACTTGACTCTGAAGCCAGCAATCTGGACATTGAAAAGTCGCGCAACGATTTAGCGCTGAACGTGGCCTCGGCCTTTTTGCAATTGGTGCTGGCCGAAGAGCTAGTGCGCACCAATGAGGTGCGCGTGAACAGCACCGTTCAGCAGGTAGAGCGCACGCAGAAACTGTTAAGGGCGGGCTCAATTCCAGAGAGTAATCTGCTGGATATTCAGGCTCAGCAAGCCTCTGATGAGGTAAACTTGATTTCTGCTCAAAACCAGCGCGACCTAGCCCGTCTTACACTCACGCAGCTGCTCAACCTGCCTTCCCCGGCCGGCTTCCAGATTGAAGTGCCGGTGCTAGCTGACCCCGATGATCAGCCCCTGCTGGCGGCCGACCCCGATGGTACGTACCAAACTGCTCAGGGCCTGCTGCCAGAAATTAAGGCCGCCGATCTGCGGGTGCGCTCGGCTCAGCGGAGCCTCGATATAGCCCGCGGCGGATACTATCCCCGTCTGGCATTTGGAGCCGGTATTTTCACCGGTTTCTCGTCCTCAAGACTAGCCCGCGTGTTCAACGGCGATTCAACCAGCGCCGTGCAGGTACCCGTGTTTCAGTCGGGACTCAGCGGGCAACCGATTCCGTCGCAGTACTTCCTGCTGCAGCCGAAACAGGCTATTCCCGAACTATTGCCTTCTCGGTTTTCTCAGCAGCTGAAAGATAACCTTGGTAAAAGCCTGCAGTTCTCTCTGCAAATCCCCATTCTCAATGGTCTTCAGACGCGCACCAGCGTGCAGCGGGCCCAGATCAACATTCAGCAGCAGGAGCTGAGAGCCGCGCAAACCCGCCTGACGCTGCAGCAGAACATTCAGCAGGCCTACGCTGATGCCATTGCCGCGCAACGGCGCTACCTGTCCTCGCGTCGGCAAACCGAAGCGCTGACTGCGGCCTACCGTAACGCCGAAATTCGCTTTAACAATGGTTTGCTAAACGGTACGGAGTTTAACATTGCTAAAAATAACCTTACTGCGGCTGAGTCGACGATGATTCAGGCGAAGTATGAGTTTATCTTCCGCCGCAAGGTGCTTGACTTCTATCAGGGCCGACCCATTGCCTTGTAGTGGCTTAGCATCTGCCTCAAGAGAGGAATCGTATCAAGCACTTTTCTTTCGTAAAGCCTTTGCTAACTAAGCGTTTGGTAGCTTTAATTAAACCCAGGCTTTAGCTTATCACACCCTACGTTTCTAACACCCCAATAAACCATAGATGAAAAATAACCGCGTACTGTACATTCTGCTGGCCGTAGTGGTGCTACTGCTGGTTGGCTTTGTGGTGGCGAAAAAGCAGGGGCTAATTGGCAAGCCCGCTGGCACGGAGGTGCTAGCCGTAAAAGCTAGCCCAAAGACCATTGTTGAAACGGTAAGCGCTTCGGGAAAGGTGCAGCCCGAGACTGAAGTGAAAATCTCGCCCGACGTATCAGGAGAAATCATTGAACTGTACGTGGAGGAGGGTGACTCCGTGAAAAAAGGACAACTGTTGCTGCGCATCCGCCCCGATAACTACCAAGCCATGGTGAATATGCAGTCGGCCTCGGTAGGTACTCAGCGTGCCAACGTGGCCCAGACCCAGGCACGTTTGCAGCAGTTGCTGGCCAACGCCAAGCAAACCGAGCTTACTTATCGCCGCAACGCTTCGCTTTACAAGCAGAAGGTAATTTCACAGGCTGATTTTGAAGCCAGCAAAGCAGCCTATGATGCTTCCCAGGAGGAAATTAATTCGGCTCGCCAAAGCATTCGGGGGGCTCAGAGCAACGTGCAAAGCGCACAAGCATCCCTGGAGGAGGCGCGTAAGAACCTCAACAAGACTACCATCTACGCACCCGTAAGCGGTACCGTCAGCAAGCTCAACGTGAAGAAGGGTGAGCGTGTAGTTGGCACCTCACAGATGGCGGGTACGGAAATCATGCGCATTGCCAACCTCAACAACATGGAGGTGCGGGTGAGCGTGAACGAAAACGACATTATCAACGTGAGCCTCGGCGACTCTGCCGACGTGGAAGTTGATAGCTATGCTAGTAAGAACCAGAAGTTCCGGGGCATTGTCACCAGCATTGCAAATACCGCCAAGGATGCCCTCACGGCTGAAGCAGTAACGGAGTTTGAAGTACGTATTCGCTTGCTGCCTGCCTCATATCAGCAACTGTTACGCTCCGAAAAGGGCCGTGCAGTAGTGCCTTTCCGCCCGGGTATGACTGCATCCGTGGACATCATCACGGAGCGCAAAGCCAATGTGCTGGCGGTACCGCTAATGGCCGTAACTACCCGCTCGGATAGCACGAAGACCGAAGATGCAGATGGGAAGGGTACGCCAGCAGTGCGGGTGAGCCGTGGCGGTTCCGCTTCGGAAACCGACAACACTGCGAAAAGCAATGAACCGGTGGAGCAGGTGGTGTTCCTGATCCGGAACGGCAAAGCAGTGATGGCCCCCGTGAAAACAGGTATTAGCGACCGTAACAATATGGAGATACTGAGTGGTATTCAGGCCGGCGACGAGCTGGTGAGCGGTCCGTACCGCGTGGTGTCTAAAACCCTAAAGGATGGCGCTCCAGTAGTTATTAAAGACGAGAAGTCCCTAGACAAGTCGGCGCTGAAGGAGGATGCCGACGAAAGTAAATAGGCTTTCTGTATCTGAAGCATTCATCTGAGTGCTTGTGTGCTAGGCCACGAAGAGAGGCTGCCAGTGCTGTATGCAAAGGCGGCCTCTCGTTTTTTTTAGCTAAGATTGAAGCATAAGCACTGCCAATTAGACTTGTTCCGGCCCTGACGGCTACTAGGCCTATCAACCTGTGAAGGCTGCTAGGCTTAGGTTGGTAGGGGTGCTGCTTAGATTACCACTTTATTATTCGAACTCAGCTTGGAAAAAATTGCCATGCTCGGCGGCGGCTCCTGGGCCACTGCTCTTACCAAGATACTATCCGAAAACGGCGCTCGTGTCGATTGGTGGATGCGCAGTAAAGACGACGTGCAGCATTTGCTACGCACACGCCATAATCCGCGGTATCTCTCATCGGTGGCGCTAGATTTAGCTCGGGTACACCCAACTACCAACCTTGATGATGCCGTGCGCGAAGCCGACTGGTTGGTGCTGGCTGTGCCCGCTGCTTTTGTGCAAAGCACCCTTGATAAGCTAGACCGAGATTCGCTGAAACACAAGCGTATTATCTCCGCCATCAAGGGCATGATTCCGGGTAAGAACGTGCTGGTGACTGACTACGTAGCCGAGCGGTTTCGTTTGCCGCATACTCGCTTGGGCGTAGTGGCCGGCCCCTGCCACGCTGAGGAAGTGGCTCTAGAAAAGCAGAGCTACCTCACCATTGGCTCGCCTGATGCGGAGCTAGCCGAGGAGTTTAGCCGCATGTTGCGCAACCGCTACGTGAAGGCCAATGCTGCCCAAGACCTTGACGGTATTGAGTACTGTGCCGTTATGAAGAACATTATCGCCCTGACCTGTGGTATTGCTCATGGACTAGGTTATGGCGATAACTTCCAGGCCGTGCTAGTTTCAAATGCCGTGCAGGAAATGCGCCGCTTTGTTCATGCTCTAAATCCGCAGCCGCGCGACCTTTCGGGGTCCGCCTATCTCGGCGACTTACTCGTGACGGCTTATTCGCAATTCTCGCGCAACCGCACGTTCGGGAGCATGGTGGGCCGGGGCTACAGCGTGAAGTCGGCGCAAATGGAAATGAATATGGTGGCAGAAGGTTATTATGCCGTAAAAAGCATTTACGAACTCAACAAAAAGCTGCAGGTATCAATGCCTATTACCTCTGCCGCCTACCACGTGCTGTATGAGAAGATTTCACCGGTGGTGGAGATTGAACTGCTGAAAGAGAAGTTTAAGTAGCGAAGCAAATGCTCACACCGAAACTGGGAAATTGCTTGCAATCTTACTTGAGGCTCATTAGGAGAGAATACTGGCCTAGCAGAACAAAACAGCCGGTATCTCGTCTGCTATCAATATCTCTCATTTAACAGATACCGCATGGCAACCTGGGGCTACTATAACTTTGACAACGATGCTGCTGCCGATTTTTCGGCCAAATTCCGCGATACGCACAGTCTAGGCCTGCTCAGGGAAGCCTTAGCTGATATTGGCGCAACTGAAGCTGTAGAGGCTCAAACAGCCCAGGAAGCGTTAGCGGCTGCAGAAATTGTAGCCGCGCTCCTAGGCAAGCCAGGCCGCGACCTGCCCGCTGACCTATTGCCTATTACAGTGCAACTCACTCCCGAAGAAGCTCCCATGTTTCAGCAACTAGCCCGCGAGGCTGTGCAAGCAGTAACCAAGCAATCGGCCCTGCTAGCTCATTGGGGGCAGGGCGAAAATGCTCAAGACTGGCAACAGCTGCAACAAGAGCTCCTCGACCGGTTATAGTAACGGTTCTAATTTCTATGCACTGGCTACTTCTTGCCTTACTTACGGCGCTCTGCTTAGCGCTCTATAACTTCTTCATCAAGCTGGCAGCTGGCCATATTTCGGCGGCGGCAGGTGCTGTTATTTTGCAACTGGTGGCCGCTGGCCTTGGAAGCCTGTGGCTCGTTTGGCTGAGGCTAAAGGGACAGCCCCTTGCCTTAAGTGGCACGGGAGTGGGGCTGGCTATGCTAGCAGGAGCAGGGGTTGGCCTGGCCGAAATCTTGACGTTCGTAGTATTTGGGCGAGGAGTGCCTTCTTCCGTGGGTACGCCGGTTATTGTGGGCGGCTCCGTACTGCTCACGGCCGTGCTAGGCTTGGTGGTATTACGTGAGGCGTTGTCTTGGTCGCAAGCGCTAGGCCTAGCAAGCATTGTAGTAGGTATAGCCTTGTTAGCGCGCGGACATTAGAGACACTTGTAATAGGCCTAGACGCGTCACCTATACCTGTAGTAGCTCTTACCTACTAGGTACAAATGCGCAAGCCGGAAAACTGGTTTTCCGGCTTGCGCATTTGGTTGTGGAAAGGGGACGGTTGAAGTCAGGAAGCAGAAGCTAGCCTGACCGGAGGGTGATACAAAAGTGCAGCGGATCTTGCCCATAGCCAAGGCCAACTAGGAGCAATTTGTGACATGGAAATTATGACTCATGTACCCACTATTTCAAGAAGAGTAGCCGCTCCATTAGCTTGAAACAGATGCATACTGTTCTCAACCCTGCCCAATGTTGGTGAAATGTGACATATGGGTGAGTGCAGTATTTTTTACTCCTATAGGTTTAGGAAACCCAACTGTCCCAATAGTGTCTTAGCTTGAACTTGGTAGAAAAGAAGTATCAGCGTTGGGTTCTAGGCCACTAATGGAAGTGGTAACCAAATCAAATATTCTGTGAACTCTTCATCAGAAGAGCACACGGATACCTTTCCATTATATCCTTTCGTTATTAAATCATGGCTCAAGGCCAAGCCGAGCGTACTTTCTGAAGTGCTTTCAGAAGCAGGAAAACGCTGAAATAAGGTTTGCTGCGTCGCTTTGGACAAGCCAACGCCATTTGCTTTCACGTAAATTTCCACTTCGTCATTTACGCGTTTAGTGGTAATGGCTATTTGCGGAATATAATCCTCATCTCCCTGAAGCAACCGTTGGTGAACCGCGGACAGCGCAGTGGTAAAGATGCCAACCAAAGCGCGCCCCAAATCTTGTCGAATAACGTTTACCCATCCCACATTGGGGTCTGGATAGAGCAGCAGGGCTACGTTGAACAAATGATGTTTGGCTCGCATATCATGATACGTCAAGCGAAGATATTCCTCGGCTAACTGATTGAGATTAGTGGCCTGCCGTGGTTGTTTGCCAACGTGCGAATACTCCAGCATGCCTCGCACGATAGACTCGGCCCGCTGGCTGTGATGCATAATTTTCTCCTGGTTACGGCCCAGGTTCTGCAGCATTTCATCAACCAGTTCTTTGTCTTCCAGTGGAAAATTGGTGTGAGCAAGCTCGACCATTACCTCTTGGCAAAGCTCTGCACTGATAGCAGCATATTTCCGCACGCTGTTCACCGGGTTTTGGATCTCGTAGGCCACTCCCGCCATCAGTTCCCCCAACGAGGCCATTTTTTCTCGCAGCACTAGTTGCCCCTGCGTAATCTTCAACTCCTGAAGAGTGCGGGCCACGCTGTCGCGCTGGGCCATGAGCTCGTCGGCTTGGTGCGTTACACGCTCATTAAGATCTTGCAAGCGCTTATTTGCTCGCTGCTGCTGCCTGTTATTGCGCCACAAGAGTGAGATAAGTAATAACAGGCCACTCACACCGGCTAGCACTGCAATCAATCGCACTCGGGCTACATAGGCTTTCTGCTCATCCTCTAGCTGCCGCAACCGTTGCTGCTCAGCAAACCCGATGGCATCTAGCTGTTTGATTCGTTTTGGATTATACAGACTATCCTGGGCCATGAGCATGATGCTCATGTATTTGAGTGTGCTGTCGCCTTGATTAAGGGTTTTGAAGCTGGCCGTCAGGAGTTTGCTACTGCGCACTACGCTAAGGACAAAAGGCAGAGACTGGCTCAGCGCCAATGCCTTGCGAGCATAAAACACGCAGGAATCTAGCTGATTGCTCTGCTGATAGAGCTCCGCTATATACTGGTAAGAGCGAGAAGCACTACGTAAATCGTTCTCTGGTGCTGCTGCCTGCGCACTACGACGGTAACAGGCTAAAGCTATAGTTGGGTGATGTAACGAAACTTCAAGCAGCCCAAGTTCTCGCAGAACATATGGAGCTGGGTTGCCCCAGCAGCTTCTATGTACCGCCGGAGAGGTCCGAGTAAGCCGCCACGCTTTACGGAGAAAGTAAGTCGCCGAATCTAGCTGGCCTTTTCCTTCATAGCTGGCCCCAATATTAGTGAGCACACTAATAACCTGAGAAGGGTCACTGTTTGCAAGCTGCTCGTACAAGCGCAAAGACCGAAAATAATAGCTCAACGACGGCTGATAATCCTCTAGAGCATAGTAAAGTAAACCCGTTTGATTAAGCGTACGAGCTGTCCCTTCTAAATCGTGAGCTGCTTCATTCAAGCTAAGCGCCTGCAGATCCACCCGCAGCGCCTGCGGTAAGTTGCCTCGCTCACTGTATAAAATACCAATCCGGGAAAGGCATCGCCCTTCACCTTTCTGATAACCTATTCGCCGGGCTAGTAGAAGCCCCTGTTTTGCATAATGATGTACCGAGTCGAAGCGCGAGTAGCGGTAGGTTGCGCTTAAATCAGCCAGTAGAAGTACACGACTGGTATCAGCAGTAGCTGCTGCCAGAGCTTGTCGAATTTTCTTAGTTTGAGGGCTCTGTGCCCCGGCAACATGTACAACTCCAATAATGGCTACAGCCATCAAGGCTACAAGTTTGCGTCGGATCATGGCCGTGAATATAGCCCGCCACTACTATAAGAGCTGCATTTCGTCCTGAGCTTCGTTACAATAATACTATAGGAGTACGATTTAATGGTTTATGAAATACATTCAACAAGACTGTCTTTCAGAGCCAAGAGCGTGGAAACAGGCCTTTTACCTTATGTGACCAATACAATTTTCGCAACTAACGTAACTTATATAGATTCATATTTCATGTTAGGAGCGTATGGTCTCGATAATAGATTTTGATTTAGTTTTTTCTGTGACTACGACCAACCAAGGCTCGAGCAAAATAATAGTTATCATCTCTGCATCATGTTGAATCTGTACATTCACAATGTTTACACCTCTTCCCTAATACTCTCGGTGTAGACACTGCACACCTATTGGAATAGAAAAAGCTCCGTGTATTCCGGAGCTTTTTCGCTTTATAGTTAAGTCTATAGAAGTATAAGGCACTTTCGTGGCTTTCCGTTAGCCTCGACACGAAGGCAGTTTAGAGGCAAGGATCCTATTGTCAGCGGGAAATAATACCGTTTTCCCGCGAAAGAGGCACATAAAAGGGGCACAGAATTACTCTGCCTTTTCTGTGCGTAGTCGGTCAAACGCGCCCAGGGTGGGCGTGCCGGTCCTGGGAGCGGGTCTTCGGGTAGCCGCGGGTGGTGTTGAGGTTAGAATGGCCTACCGAGTCCTGAATGAAGACGATGTCAGTCCCCCCTTCGAACTGCAGGGTGATGAACATGTAGCGCGCTGAGTGGCAGCTGACCATCTGTCAGAGCTCTACCTCCCGGGAGATGCGTTCGGCTCCGCGGCCGCGCACGTGGAGCAGCTAGCCCTCGTAACGTTGCCAGATCTCATAAGCGATGGGGGCAAGGGCTACGCGCACTTTCGTTTTATCCTGCTTGATTTTCTGCTGGTCGTAGGCCTGGATGGGAAGCTGGCGTGTAGTGTCGTCTTCGCCGCGGAAGGTTTCCAGTGTCAGGTCCGAGGGCTTGAGCCGGGCCACGTCGGAGTGCATGTCAGCTAGAGTACGGGGACCAGCAAGGGCACTGCAGTGAGGGGAGCAATGTGCGCCGTAGTTAGTTTGAGCAGCGCCGCCAATTGCTCGGGAGCGTAGGTGATTCACTACCACGGAGTACGGAGGCGGACACAGTCTCAATCTCTTTCTGCCTTATGCCGCCATTGAGGTGAGCACTCTGTCGCTAACGACTAACGAGCCCGCTATACCTCCCCGCAGGATTACGACTCGTTTTTACAGATGGAGGCACAAGCACGCTAAACGGTGGGAGCATGACTATCACGACTATCGATGCGATGAGGCGCGTGATGAGCAGTACCTTTAGCTTTATGGCAGGCGCGGCGAACAACAAACCGACCTCGCCCGCTACCAGTGCCTTTACGGAGAGTGCTTTGACTAATGCACCGTATTAAGCGCCTGACTACCTACAGAACAACCCCGGACCTTACCTCATAAAGGTGGGCTGTTCTGTAGGTAGAGTACAGGACTAGGCCACTTTGAGGAGCCAAGCGGCAGCCTCCTGGGCGCTATTAAACACGCGATATACGAGAGCCCCTTCCCTTGCTTCATGCATGAGCTGGTTCATGCCCAGGCGAGCAAATACGTCATCGGGTAATAGGACAGCGGCAATCATCTCCCGCTGCAGAGCATGGGAAACGACAAGCCACTGCTCCCGAATCCATACTCTCTCCTCATCAGTGAAGGGGGAGAGCAAGCGCTGATTGGCCAGCATCTTATTCCAGCCACGGCTTTTGAGCAGATTTTCCAAGTGATTGAGGAAGGCCTGGTAGGTGCTTAGTTGACGGGGTCCCGCTTTATAGTCAACAATTGCATAGCCATCAGGATGCTCATAGAGTCGCCCGATGGGATTCTCATAGTAGATGGGTAAGCCAGCAAGTTGCAACATAGAAGGAGTGAGGTAAGAGAACTCAAAAGGACCTCTAAGATATAGGCGTTGTCTTGTCGCGGCAACCTCGACAGCACAAGCTTGGAAGGTGCTCGCCGGCTGCAGTTCCCACCGGCCATAGAAAAAGGCGGTCACTCCTAAGGACCGCCTCTCTCCAAACTTCCCTTTCTGCGGCTAACCATTTCCGTTTGAGAAAGCGAAGGCAACCGATGAAGCTACTAGTTTCTAGTACGAATGCAAATAAAACCTAGAAGTAGCCTGCGATAGATAGGAGTGGTAGCACCCCCTGTATTAGGTACTACCACTCCAGACCGTCATTTTCTCACAAAATCGAGTCCTTATCTAAATGCAATGTTACGAGTAAAAATGCAATTTAGACGTACGAAAGTAAAAGTATATTTACAAGTTGGGCAGTAGAGGGAAATACGCAGGATTCTGTCCTCGTTTGGTACGTTGGCACTTGCTGCTATTGCTGCTTAGATAAGGCAACTGTTGTAAGCGGGGGAGGCAGTCAAATCGTCACCTTTGGCAGGTACATATGGAAAGGCCGGCTCCCAGAATTGAAGCAGGTGTGCCAGGTTACGATAGGAATATGTTTTATTCCAGGGCTCGCAGACCACGATGCTCTCTCGGTCGATGGATAGGAGGATAAGGTACACGTGGCCGGTGCGAAACTGGGCCGTGGTGGGGCCTAGGTAGCGCAGGTGTTGAGTCATGGGGTAGAGCGTTGTGGGGCCTAATGAATAGATGCTAAATGCCCATTCCACAAACATGGTTAGGGAAGGCGCTCCAACAAGCGGGGGAGTTCTAGTTGGCAATAGGATTCTACTTAGCGGCGACATCCAGCGAAGCAAGGGGGCCGCCTGAGAGAAAGGTAAATAGGGTTCGGATAAAAGTGTACGAACATACGTCACGAAGATGATGTGAACATGATAATATTATTTTGATAGTATAAGCTCCGAGTATTCTGATTCAGGGCTGCCGAATTGTATTAGTAGAGGAGAGTATTTAGTCCAGCAACAGCGGTGACAATCCAGTTCTAGTGAGTGAGCGACTACTAAGGCACTTATGTGCTGTTACCTAACGTTAGCCTACCTATGTCTACTTCTGTAAAACGTTCCCGTTCCCGTAAAGCCAGCGAAGAAACTGCGCCGGTACTATCTCATGCTGATCAACTCAGCGCCTTGCAAAAGCGCGAGGAAGGCAAAACGGTGATGTACAAGCAGGATGCCTGGGGCCATATTGAAACGCGCTTTGTGCGCCCCCACAATGTAAAAGCTTGGGAAGATAAAGGATTTTTCGTGCGCTATATTTCTGCAAGCTCGGAGAACCTATCCTACTGGCCTTGAAGGAAGACAGCCCAACCTATTGGTAGGTTGGAGCTGTCTTCCTTTCTTGCAAATGCATCTCGTCCTCGTTACTGCGCTGCTACATCAGGGGTAGCCGGCTGCTGAGCGAAGGCAGGGTCCATGTACAGAACATTCCGCGCCGGCAAAGCCCCTGGCTGTTAGCCCTAATCCTGCTATTGGCCTTCGTGCCCTCGCAATAAGCCTTTCAACACCTAATGCAGTGGGTACTCAACGCTGCTCCTATTGTACTCAGGGGATGACTTGGGCGCAAGTGGCCGCTGCAGCTGAGTCGCACTGGGTGCCGCCGGGCATCATATTGAGCAAGCTTGGGGCGGCAGCCTTTTTGTACTTTATGGCTTTGGGCTTGGTGTGGTGGACAATGCACCGCATTCTCCTCGTGCTGCCAACCTGGGCTAAGCGAGAATTTACCCGTGACTTTTTTCAACTTACCATCTCCATAGCAATTCGCTATTTATACCAGCTTCTGGCAGGGCTCAATCTTCTTTTTTGCGCGCTGCCTGCAAGCGGTTGACCTAATGCAGTAGTCAAAAGCTAATGTGACCAGTCATTGAGTCCGAATATCAACGCTACAAAAAGCCTGCGGGACGGCGCTCAGCTCTCGTTGGTATTTATGAGTGTAGCAGTATGTGGAGCAAACGGCCTGGGGGCTGTCGGCCCAGAAAAGAGTCGCCAGTTCCTACAACTAGTTTTTGCCAAATAATCCGCTCACCGATTATATAGTGGGCAAACGTGGTATAGTAGACAGCTTGAAAGCAGGGTATTAGGTTGGCTTAAACTATGCCAATCTAGGCAGAATCGGCCACGTGAGCCGAGGTATTGAAGCCACTAGGCCTATCCTGACAGGGCGCTCTACATGGGGATGGATAGTACGGGCCGTGGTGGGGGATGGTGCCGGCGTGTATGATGTGGTTTACCCAGCCTAGTTAATTTAGGCGGGCTAATTGGACTTACTAGATGAGGCTTCTCCTATCCGTCATTTTGAGCGTAACGAGTTGCCAACTAATAGAAAGTCACTGTGCGGCCTAATAATGAGCAGGCCAGTACAGATACACTGCACTCTAAGGATGTACGTGAACAGCCGTTCAAGGCGGCGAACCAAGCAAACCAGGTACCAACCCCGCACACTATCAATTGTAACCCCTCTCAAACGAAAGTGAGCAAAGTCATCGTTAAAGTCTTCGGCGCCTCGGGTAAACAGAAAGTTAAGAACAGCACCATCATTAACCAGTACGGTATAGGCAACTTAGCCGTAGCGCCTACCATGACAGAATCCCCATCCAGTTGTGTATGGGAATAAGGCTACCGATATCCGGAAAGCCGACGCTGATGGTGACGCAGCAGGTATCGGTAAGGGCAACACGCCAATAGTCAGCACGAAAAAGGCCCGCAGTGGTGGGTACATGGCCTGCTAGTGCGGGCCAGTGTTGGCTGGGTGTGGGTGTCCACCCGCTGAAAGCTGCGTAATGACTTCACTGGCGTATCTTCGTGCAATTCACAAACGCGCAGAAGGTGTGAGCTGCTCATATTTTACAACTCGAAGCCCTAGCAGTAATCAGGGCGTTTCATTACTATCCGAAGAAGGCTATCAGCGAACAAAAAAATCAGTGTAACGATTGCGGTCAATATCCAACCTAATCTATAGGTATCACGGGTTCGATTATGCTTTTGGCCTTTATGAACCATGAACTGTTTGTTTTGGAAGTTCGTCGTATAAAGTGTGCTTCGACAAGATGCCAACTGGCCCAGCCAGAGAGGCAACTGATGACAAACGCTAGTGGCAACAACAGCCAGGGCGACACGGTCGGCAAGAACCAGTCGAGCAATTTCTGAGTAGGCCAGCCGTAAAGGTACAAGCCGTATGACACATCATCCAGCCGCTGGAAACTCCGCAGGGCCGGAATTGGGGCGAAGGCAAGCCAGAACAACGAGTAGCCGCCCACTGTCGGGAGCACTAGATTTGCCGTCAATTGGTAGAACATGCCTACTATTAGGAGCCCAAACGCTACCAGGGCAACGGACCCACGCAAAAATAACTGCTGACGAAACAAGTAGAAACAAGCCCCCGCGCTAAAGAAGGAGAATACTCGCACGAACACTTCGAAGTTGCCAAGCAGCAAGTATAGGCCTGGGAAATCCACGGCGTGCATTTGCGCGGGAAAGCAGTTAAGCACCAGCGTTAGCGCTAATAGGGCCGCCCACAACGGTTTTTGGTAGCGTGATCCGAGTACGCCTACCAGCGCCACTAGCGCGTAGCAACGAAACTCGTAGGAAATGGACCACATCGCCCCATTGATGATGGGGTTGGGCGTGCCCACGAAAATATCTGGTGTAGTAGGTGGCCGCAGCAACAGCAAGTTGGTGACTAGTAATTGGCAGTCGAGGGCTGCGAAGTAGGCGCCAAATTGGTTTGCCCCCAAGGTGCCAGCACAAACACGCTCAGCAGGCTGGCTACAATAAAGCCAGGATAAATGCGGCGTATCCGCTTCTCAAAAAAGTCGCGCCAATCCGGTTTTCCATCCCAGCTTTTTACGATCAGGTAGCCACTCAGCAGAAAAAAGCCATCCACGGCTAACTCTCAAAGCTCTCCGTTCCAAATAGATTGGTAAGTAACTCCCGGCTTCGGTTCCCATCCCGTAGTTCGGGCGCATAGGACAAGAGCACCAGCGAGGCAAACACTAGGCGGAGTAAATTGAAATTATTGTTGTGAACGTGGCCGCTAGTCTGCGGTTTAGCGAAAGCTACTTCTTGCGCGGGCAAAGTAGAAGTATAATGCATAAATAAGCAAAAGCGGATGCTGAATCAGGTTGACAAATATACTGGGTTGTCTCCATAAGAATGATATCATTTTTTTAATAATCAACCTGTTGTAAATTTTGATTCCGCACTCAGTATTGTATTATTGCAGCACAACACAACAGTAATTAACTGCCTTTTGTGTTTCACCCTATTATCATAACTACAACCAAAAGCTTTGGCCATCCCAAGTAGATAGGGCTTTTACTAATTCACTTCTGATTTGTACTTGCTCTACGTAACGTACAGCTCGTCTTCGAAGTACACGTCCCAGTGTTGGTTATCTAGTAGATACACTGGCAGGCGGAAACCGATCATCACAAAGCAGGGAGCCACATCAGATTACTTGCCAAACATTAATAGCAGGCTTATCAAGCAGCTCGGCGGCGTTGCCCCAATCAAACTTATACTTAATGTAGGGTGGCATTAGCTCAAGACCGCTACCTCATCCGTGAGTGTCAACCCATTGGGGGCGCGTGGCGTCCAGGGCTCCGCAGCTGGCTGATCTGATTTCTTACAGTAGTAAGAGGGAAGCCTATTAGGAAAAAGAGTCACGCTAACGCATACAACAATATAAAACTACAAATTAGTAATTTACAGTATATTAATTGCCAATAAGCCCCCGCCGAAATATGGGTTTTACTCGTCTATACTTCGGCCTTCCGCTAGTCCCGGCAAGAAGGCCGTTTAATGAGCGGGCAAGCATCCTAGTGTCAGCGGGAAACAATACTGTTTCCCCGTGAAAGAGGCCCAGAAAAGGGGCACAGAACAACTGTGCCTTTTCTGGGCGTAAGTGGTCAAAGGCGGCCAGGGTTGAGGCGTGCCGTTCCTTAGAGCTGGTTTTGAGGTAGCCGCGGGTGGTGTTAAGGTTGGCGTGGCCCACCGAGTCCTGGATGAAGACAATGTCGGCGCCTTCGAACTGCAGGGTGATGAACGTGAAGCGGGCCGAGTGGCAGCTCACCACTTGTCAGAGTTCTACCTCCCGGGTGATGCGCTCGGCGCCACGTCCGCGCACGTGGGGCAGCTTGCCCTCGTACCGTTGCCAGATCTCATAAGCGATGGGGGCAAGGGCTACGCGCACTTTCGTTTTATCTCGCTTGATTTTCTGCTGGTCGTAGGCCAGGATGGGAAGCTGGCGAGTGGTGCCGTCTTCGCCGCGGAAGGTTTCCAGTGTCAGGTCCGAGGGCTTGAGCCGGGACAGGCCAGGTCAGAGTAGCGTGGGCCCGTGAGGCAGTTAAAGACGAAAGCTTCACGCACCTGGCGGCGAGACAGGTAGTTGGTGCTGCCTTTCTTCAGCTCCAGCGGCTCGTGGCGGTAGAGCTGCAATACCTCTTCGAAAATCAACGGGTCGCGTTCCACTTTCTCGCCGAACTCATCCTCGATCCAGTCGGAGGGCAGGCGCTCTAACTTGAGCAGCTTGCGCAAGTTCTTCAGGTAAGTGCTGATCGTGTTGTTGTAAAAGCCCCGATCCCACTTGGTGCCGTTTTTACCGGGTAAGCGCGCATCCTGCACCAGCCAGGCGCAGAAGTCTTCCAGCGGCCGGCAGTGGCCATGGGCGTCGGGCTGAAATTCCTGGGGCGTGGCCAGTGTGTTTGGGCGCCACTCAGTTAGGCGGTTGATTAAGCCCTGCGGATTGCTCAGGGTTTTGGCAGCTAAGTGAGCCCGGTAAGCGTTTTTCCAGTCGGCGTACACCTCGGCCAGGGTCCGGGGGCTGGTATGTGCTTCCGCGGCCACGGTTGAGCCAGTAGCAGATTTACTTTTCTTTTGATTCGGTTTGAGTAAGTGGAGCAGTTGCTCCGGGCGTGAACTCAGTGTTTTCCCGCTCGGCCTGCTCGAGCAACTGGCCCGCGCTGCGCTCGAACTCGGCCAGCCTGGTGTTGATTTTGAGGTAGCCAGCTTGGGCTGACTTCACGCATTCCCCTTTCTAGTTCTGAGGCAGGCAGCTCTGGCCCGTACTGGTGCGTAGGCGGGATAGCTCTTCGGTGGCAGC
Organism: Hymenobacter wooponensis; assembly: GCF_004745865.1. Taxonomy (GTDB): domain Bacteria; phylum Bacteroidota; class Bacteroidia; order Cytophagales; family Hymenobacteraceae; genus Hymenobacter; species Hymenobacter wooponensis. The sequence goes on from NZ_SRKZ01000003.1 coordinate 80,510, forward strand.
GTCGCCGCGGCCTCAGCGGATGTCCGCGTAGATGGGGGAGCGGCCATCGGTACGGGCATAGGTATGCAGGTAGAAGCGGATGGTTATAGCAGTGTAGTGGATTGGATAACCAAGGTAGTAAATTGCTAAAGAGGGTAGAGCAGGAACATAAAAAGCCCCACCGGGGCCGGTAGGGCTTTTTCCGTCAGGAACGTAGCGTGAGGAGCCTAGCGGCCACTAATGCCAGCGGCGTACCCATTGTAGCAGTCTCGTTCGGCCGCCGTAGTGGCGTACGCGGCGTTTTCGCGCGCTTGAGCAGCTTGCTCACTTACGGTAGCCTCAAAATCGGCAGTAGCACCACCTTAGTAGTCAAGTCAATAGTCCCGGTCCTGCAGCCCGGCAAAGCGCCCGTCGGCATATTCTGGCGTAACGAAGTTTACGTTAGCGGCGGGTTTGCTGGTCGCGGCATGGGAAGCCGATACAGAACCCAAGCCTAATAGGGCCACGACAGAAGGAAGCGGAAGATGGTTTTCATGCGAAATAGAAAGGAAAAGAATAGATAAGGGAAAAGAACGGATGAGATAATTCCGGACTGGTGGACTAGTACTGCAGGCCGTTCACATAGCCGCGCCAGTAGATGGGCTCCTCGGAGTTGCGGGCGTTATAGGTGGCGCGCTGAACGGCAGCATCGATGGCATCCTGATACTCTTGCGTGCCACGGCCATAGGCGGAGGCGTAGTTGGCTTCCTCGTCGGCGCCATCAGCCATGCCCTGTTCGTAGGAAAGGGCAAACGTTGTAGTGGTGGTAGCGTGGGACGCTACAGGGAGGGCAATGGCTTGCAGGGCCGGGCTAATGCTGAGCAGCAAGGCGGAGGCGGCCAGAACACGAAGGATCGTTTTCATACGGTAATTGATAAGGATGGTGGTGAATGAATACCCCAAGCTAGGCTTGCTGGGTACCTTTATCAAGTCCTAAATGCTTGAAATTGTGCCATTCAATCTCTATAATGTTCTCAGGCGCACGTGCAAAACCAGTTCCTGTGGCTTCAACAGGGCTACGCAGGTGGGTAAGTTCATCCCTTCTGTCACAATTCCGGTTAAGGTGGCCTTTACAGGCCGCGCCTATCCATCCACCTTTCACGCCATGTCATTCACCACTTACTGTATTTCTATGAAACGTGTATTGTGTACGCTTTTCCTATCCGTGCTGCTGCTCGGGGGACTCACGGTCCAGGCCACTCCAACGACTTTCGCTTCCTCGCAGACGGTTACCGTTACCCCAGGCGATTACTACAGTGGACTGGCGACGGGCACGGGGCATAAGGACTACTATGCCAGTATCTATGGGGCCGGCACGCCGGCGTATACGGCTGCCATTGACAGCGATCACTACGAGGCCATCCGCAGCCTGCGATACCCCACGGAGAACTACGACCAGCACGAGATAGACTTCTGGAGTGGCTTTATCGATGGATTGGGCCGTCCGCTGGAAGAAGAGTACTAAGCCGGGTTGCACGCAAAAAAAGCCCCTCCACTACGGAGGGGCTTTTTTTTGTGATTGTTGAGTAGCACTGGCAATAGGCCAGGGGGGCCGGCTTAGTCGAAGACCGGCTCATAGGGGCCGTCGCCCCCGCCCCCGCCGGGGCCGGTACCGCCGCCCCCGCCGCCCGGGCTACCGCATACTACCGGAGTGTTATAGCCTTCTTCCATGCCCTCCACGTACCCGTTCCAGTAATCATACTCTTCCGGCGTTGTGGCGTAGCTGCGGTTTCGCTCCGCCCAGGGATGGTAATAGGTAGTGTACTTATATTGAAACTGGGCGCCGTCGATGCACTTGTTCTCCTCGGCTTCCTTCTTACCATGGGTGTAGCCGTCCACATAATCGGTATAGGAGACGGCGGAACGGGTTTCAATCGCCGGGCGGCTTGGCGTAAAGGCAGAGGTCGCGGCACCCAGGGCCAGTAGGGCGCTCAGCGAGAGAGAGCGAACGAGTAACTTCATGAAGGATAAGACTAGAAGGTGAAAGAATAGCTAATAGTAAGGCAAGCCGAGCCGGTTGTACAGGACAGAAGTCATAGCTTTGTGACTGGAGAGTGGGCGGATTCACGGAAAAAGAAAAAGGCGGTCCCTCCTGAGAAACGCCTCTCTCCAAACTTCCCTTTTCCGCGGCTAACCATTTCCGAGCGAGAAAGGGAAGGCAACCGATGAAGCTACGACTTTCCATTATAAATACAAATAAAACTAGAAATAGCCTACGATAGATAGGAGCGGTAGCACCCCCCCCTGTATTAGGTAATACCGCTCCAGACTGTCATTTTCTTACAAAATCGAGTCCTTATCTAAATGCAATGTTACAGGTGAAAATGCGATTTTTAGCATCTCACCAAAAACTTAATCTACCGTTACGCCGAAGTGCACCTCTATACCGCTATAGGGAGAGAAATACGTGCCAGCACAGATAGCACGGGCAGGAGAATAATAAGAGCTTTAGTATGGAAACGTAACTATTCTTCTTATCCTACTCCTTCGCGTATGCCTACCGCCCCCACTAGAGTAACCGATAGCCTGTACATGCAGTGCGTCGTCGAGCAAAACGTTCCCGCGGCCTACGTGCCGCTGTTGCAGAACCACGTGGCGGCTATCTGCCAGGCGAGTGGTATGCCGGGCCTGCAGAGTCAGATCGTAGCACACCCACTCGTATTCGCGGTCAGGGAGATTCGCTACTCAGTGCATCAGCAGAGCGTGCTGGTGCAGCTGGGGTTCACTGTAGTATACAACCCCAGCAGTGGTACCAGCAGGAGCGAGGCGTCTGCCATCGTGCTGCCCGGCCCGGAGGAAGTAGAAAATTCTGTCATTGCAGAGGATGGGCTATAGCCTGGTGTCCTTTGCCCGGATGTCCCAGGCCTGAAATTGAAACCGCCCCAACCTACTACAGGCCGGGGCAGTGTTTTTCTGGTGAAGGGAACTCGCCTTACTTACTACGCGGCTACTTCGGCGCTGGCCGGCTGCTGGGCGCAGACAGGATTCATGTAGAGGATATTCCAGAGGTGGCCGTCAAGGTCCTGGAAGTTGCGGTCGTACATGAACTCCACTTCGTTTTGCGGCTGCTGCGGCACGACGTGTCCGCCGACGGCCAAGGCAGCGTCGGCTATGCGGTCTACTTCGGTGCGGCTGTCCACCGAGAGGCAGAGAATGGCTTCATTGGTCTGGTGGGCATTGATCAGGGGCTTGGCCGTAAACGACTGGAAGAAGGGCTCTGTCAGCAGCATCACGTAGATCGTGTCGCTGACGACCATACAGGTGCCTCGTTCATCGGTCATCTGCTGATCGAAGCGAAACCCTAGTTGAGTGAAGAAGGCCACGGATGCGCCCAGGTCTTTGACGGGCAGGTTTACGAAAATACTAGTTGCCATGTGGGGGTTGGGTTAGTGGGTACAGGGCAAAAGTAGGGGCTTCATCGACCGCTGAAGGCCGGTGAATGCGACAACCTGCGGGGGTATTTGCGACAAATTTTTTAGCAATTCGGAGAACTCGTTAAGCACTTGATTGCTACCTCTTGCTGACCGGTTTTATCTGAATAGAGGAGAAGAAGCGACGGCGCTGCGCACTACCGCTGATGCCTGCCGTGTCGGTCAGGTCGCGGGGAATAAAGTTAAAGGCATACCCAACCCCACTGGCCACTAGGCTACGGGAATACTTTACCGTCAACTTGCCTGTACTATTATGACGGGCTCGGTACTTTACTTCTATGCCAGGTCCCGCGGCTGTTGTGAACTGGGTGCGCTCTAGCAAGACCCCATCCTTTTGGCTACGGAGCATCCCATTGATTACTCCTGAATAATACTGCTCTCTGTTTTCTTCGCCCTCTAACGTGGCGGCTTGTTCAGGGGGCATCTTTACCTGCATAATCTGATAAAGACCGACTGAATCGGAGGACATAAACACACGGGTGTTGGGGATGGTGCGCCCGGTCAACTTCTCCATGTTCATCTCCTCGGCCGGCTTTGGAAGCAGTACCTGTAGTTGCTCATCCACGGAGAAAGGAACCCAACCGGAGCCGATGAAAGAAGTAAGGGGCAGGCTCAGTACTACGAAAGCCCGAATAAGGTAGCTATGTTTCATAGTGCAAGATAGGGGGCAAGGCCAGAGTGGTCTAGCGCAGCACCCGCTGCTTCTGCTGCTCGAACTCCCGGGCATTGCTATGTTCCTCAACAGCTACTTTCGGCTTATGGCGACGTGACCAGCGCCAGAAAGCGTACAACAGCACGAGGACGGGTAGTGTAAGAATACCGGTCATGACGAGTAGCAGCGAAGAGCCGCTGATGTCGCCCAGCAATAGCAATAGGGAGGTGAGCATTGCGATAAGGGATAGGCCTAGGTATATAGGTCGAAACACACTGCCATAGGTACGGATATCCGTGTTAGCACGGATTGCATAAACGGGGGAAGAGGTAGACGGGTGGAGGGGCGGCTAGGCCTAGGGTAGCACTCAGCGCTTCTGCTGCAAGGTATAGGATGATTATACTAGCCTAGTAAGACACAACTCCGCCCTTTGTAGGCCAGGGCCGTTCCATTTAGGTGATAATAGAAATCAATACAACTCTACGGGAAATTGCCCAACCTGCGGCTGCTTTATATAGTCCGGGATGCTCCACTTGGGATTCGGGTAGGTGGAGTCTATGGGCTCCGCCTTTACATCCTGTCGCGGATCGTACGAAATCAGGTTAGTCCGATAAAAGCCTACTTCCCAATTGGTCATGATTTTACGCAGGAGCCGGTATACGTCTGCATCGTAAGTGGCCTCCTGTTCAGTAGCAAACTCCGTGTAATAGCTAGGCTGCGCATGCCAGAAGATCATGGCGGCCGTGGCCTTATCGCAGATCGGGTTGTCAATTATCCACAGAAGGACTTCCATGCCGTCATCCCAGTTGTAGACGCCCGCGATAAGATGCAGCTCAACCGGATTTGTGAGGGAGTCGAAGAACTCCTTATCAGGTTCACGCTCCTCGAAGCTAAACTGAAATAATTTATCCGCCAGGAGCTGAGCTCGCTCTTCTGATACTGAATAATCCATTTTCGGAATGTATGTACTTAGCTAAGCTTGAATCTAGCGCAGTACTTGGCGCTTCTGCTCCTCGAACTCCTGGGCGTTGAGTAAACCCTGCTCGTGGAGCTGCTGGAGCTTGCGCAGTTCATTGGCCACGGATGATGGGAGAACCGTGGAAATCGGCTCCATTACCCGTGCCCTGAAGCAAACCGCTAAAGAGCTCGGCGTGCCTATCCTGGCCCTAGCCCAACTCAGCCGCGCCCCCTAGCAGCGCGGTGGCGACAAAAAGCCTATGCTCTCCGACCTACGCGAATCCGGCGACATCGAGCAGGACGCCGACATCGTCGTGTTTCCCTACCGCCCTGCCTACTATGACATTAAGGAAGACGACATGGGTAACCCCACCACGGACTTGTCTTAGCTGATTTTCGGCAAGCACCGCAACGGCCCGCTGGATGAGTTGATCGTGGGCTCTACCTTGCACAATGGCCGCTACTTCGATCTGTAGTCGGCTGTGCCCGTCGGCCCACCACACGGTGCCCCAGGCCACGAATCGCGTCCCACCCGGCGCACGGCCACCCCTAGCGAATTCATGCCTGATGAAACAGACCCCGGCTTCTAATGGAAATCATCCTGCTACCTCCCGTTCCCGCCGCCCTTCGTTCCTTGGCGGCCAAGCAACTCGCCAGACCAACTCAGACTACCCGCCGCACGGTGCTGCAGCACCTCATTCATCTCGCGCGCTTGCACCGCAACATGCAGGAAGTTATGCTGGAACGCACCAAGCCCGAGCACTGCCTCACGCGCCAGCCCAATAAGCAGGCTGCTGCCTGGCAACACCGTCTGCGGGAATTCCACCTTTCCCGCCGGGCTTTACGCCATGCCTACGACGCCTACCTGCAGGCGGCGCCGGCCGTGGCCCAGGCTATGAGTGACTGGCAGACGCAGCAGGGGATTGCGCCGGGCACCCACTTCACCTACGAACACGATGATGATGCTCTCGTGCTCTACCTGCAGCCGGTCCTGTCAGCACTGGAAGCGGAGGCAGATGCGCTGAAAAAACAGGCTATCGAGCGCTGGGTAGAAGCTACGCACAACTACTTCCGCTTGCTGATTCCACCTTCATTGGGCCTGGCCGCTTGAGTGTTAACTGTCACAGTAGGGGAGGGGCGCTTTCGGGCCCAGTGATGGGGCTCCCCCTACCACGTGGTGGAAACGGTAGAGGAAGCCCTACGCTTGGTTACGGCTTTGGGGCCTTGATGAAGAGCAGAGTGGGAGATGCCTCACTTCCGCTTAAGCGCTCTTTTAATTCATACCCCTCTTGCTGAAGCCGCTTAATGGTGGAATAATACAGCTCATTAATGCTCACTGCGTATTTCTCCAACCCTGAGCGCAGGGTGATGTCAATAACCTCGCTTTTACCCTCTCCTCGGGTAATAACCACTTTGCGAGCCGACAGATCAATGCGCGCCGCAGCCCAGCATAAAGAATAGTTTTTTCATAGGCCCCCAAGATAGGTAACCACTTTCAGCAACTCCCCTTATGCTCGCCTCTGTCCACGAAAAAAGGCCCACCCACCGAGCGAGCCTTTCAGATCAGTTCCATAGTAGCCGTTGCTTCATGCGCCGGTATTCTGCTGTGAAGCACGACTCGCCTGTACATTAGATAGTTCGGCTTTGATTTTCGCTAACTTGAATTTTAGCCAGCTGCGGTCCTCCTCTGTCTTGGCCTCGTCAAAGCGAGTAGTCAAGGCTTCTATTTCAATTTGCAACAGGTAAGCTAAGTCCAGTGTTTCGTGTAACATGTTAAGGGTATGGTAAAACGGGTGGGAGTGGAGCGTAGACCTAAGGGGTTCTAAAACTACTCAATGGTCCCCTACGAAGCATCCAGGTACTTCGTTCAGCTTCGCCACTAGCCCATAGCACACCACGTGCCAGGATATACCCGTTCCACGTTGGTTTCTATTCTTTCTGCGAAAACTGTGATGTTTGTTCCGACAAGTCTTGCAGTGTCGCTAGCTCGGTTAACAGGCGGTTGGCACTAAACAAGCCGGCTATCGCAGCCCAGTGCTGTAACCGCCGATCAGCGGCCGTTTGTGGCATTGGAAGGTGTTGTGCTTCTGGCCTCAGCGAGTGTCCTGTCTTCATATCTCCAGCACGTTAGTGTGCCCTAGTATACACAATCTTTCCCTAATCCCTATGCTGACTAGCAACAGTTCTCCCACCTACCTTCCCATCCTGGCCCTAGTCACCATTCCCGCTTGGCAGTCCCACGCAGAACTGCTCCGCCAAGTGCTCTTCCAACTCGACCCAAAGAGCGGCGCCGCATCCTCGACTACTTCAGCCTGCCACCTGAGCCGCCCAGGCGCAAGGCCTACCCGATTGGCGAGTGCATGCAAGCGACCCGCCGGGTAGCCGAACTCCTAACTCCTGCACGCGCACCCGAGTTGGCCCCAGGCCAGAGCGCGGGCTACAGTGGCTCGCGACCTAGGTGTCAGCACTGTACAGTTGCGCCGTATGCTCCGCCACGTCAATCAGTAAAACTGCGCGACGCTTTTGGGCATCGGCGTTTTGTATTCAAAAAAGGGTAGTTGAAGCTTGCAAGGCCTGTGAAAAACAGGCAAGAACAGGCAACTACCCCCGTGGCAAAATATAACAAAGGCAAGTCCGGAAACCCATCCGGACGCCCGAAAGGCGCGAAAAGCAAGTTCACAACTGCTCTGGTTGAGCGGATTGAGGACGTGTTGACCAAGCTCGACGAAACGCTGCTGGAAGATATTGAGAAGCTTACCCCTGCTAAGCGGGTGGAGGCCTTTTTACAGCTGCAGGAGTACGCACGGCCCAAGCTCAGCCGCAAAGAGCACACGGGCGAAGGCGGTGGCCCGATTGAAATTTAGACCATCCGGCTAACGGAGGTAAAGTGGGAGGGCCAGTCATGAGCACTGGCACTCTTGACATCCGGCATACCAGCGTCTTCACCCGCAACCTAGATGCTGCCCAGACGCCCGACGCGCATTGTCGTTAATCAGGTCGGCACGCGAAGCAGCAAGACGGTAAGCTTGGTGCAGCTGGCCATCTACCTATGTCTAACGCAGCCGGGCATCTTGTTCAGCATCGTGCGTGAGACGCTGCCTGCGCTGACTGCCACCGTATTACGTGACTTTGAAGAGCAGCTGGCAGCCTTGGAATTGCATAAAGTGCTCGACAGCCACAACAAGAAGGATCACCTCTACACGTTCCCGAACGGAAGTCAAGTAGAGGACTTCAGCATTGATGATGCCCAGAAAATACGCGGGCGAAAGCGCGACTACTTGCTGGCGAATGAGGCCAATGAACTGCGGCTCGATGACTGGCGCCAACTGATCTTCCTCACCAGTAGGGTCCTGTTTATTGATTACAACCCTAGTGAGGAGTTCCACTGGCTCTATGACGAGGTGGTACCACGTCAAGACTGTGTCTTTATCCAAAGCACCTACCGGGATAACCCTTTCCTGCCTGCTACCATCCTGCACGAAATCAAACTGCTGGAAGCGGCTGACCCTAACTATTGGCGCGTGTACGGCCTAGGAGAGCGAGGCGTAGCCGGCACCACCATCTTCACCCACTGGCAGCAGTGCGCCACCGTGCCTGCCCATGCCCAGCACAAGCGCTACGGCCTCGACTTCGGGTATAATCACCCCACTAGTCTAGTCGAGATCAATGAAACGCCTGAGGCCCGCTACTGGCAGCAGCGCCTGTACCAGTCGCAGCTCACCACACCTGACCTAATTGAACATCTGAAGCGGCTGATTCCAAACAAGCGCGATACCATCTACGCTGACCACGCCCGGCCTGAAATCATTGAGGATATCCGGCGGGCCGGCTTTCACATCACAGAGGCTGATAAAGCTGTGAAGGCGGGCATAGACGACGTGAAGAGCAAGCCCCTGTTCGTCACGGCTGATAGCGTGGATCTGATCAAGGAGTTGCGGGCCTACAAGTGGAAAACCCTGCGCTCGGGTGTCATCCTCGACGAGCCCGTGAAGGTGAACGATGACGTTATTGACGCGGGCCGCTACGGTACCTACTCCTACACGCTGCAGCACAAGACCAGCGCCCCGATTACCGTTTCCCAATCCTTTGGCCCCAACCGCCGCCGCTAATGCTTATGCTCCCTCTCCACACACTACCCGCCTGCTGGGGTGATATTACCCTGGCTCAGGCCGTGAAGCTGGAAGCCCTGGGGGGATGCCAGTATTCAGGACTGCCTGGCCTTGCTGTTGGATTGCGGTCTTCCCGACCTGCTCCAGCTGAGCGGGCCCGAGCTAGGGGCTGCCTTGCATCAGGTACTGTTTCTAGCTGCTGATGCCAAGCCTGACTTCACATCCTTCGTCGGCCTACATCCATCTTCCTAGGTGATGTAGAGGTGCCGATCCTCGACACGCTCGAAGACCTGAGCTTCAGGCAAGCTGCCGATATCGGCGCCCTAATGCACGATCATACAGCGGATATTCCCCAGCTGCGCCTGCTGGTGCTGGCCACCATCCTCCAGCCCGCCTACGCTGGTATCGCCTACGACTCCGACCGGGTAGCCGTGGTGGAGGCACTGTGTCAGGAAGTTAAGCTCAGGCATGCGCTGCCGCTCACTGATTTTTTTTGCCGACTACGACCGCATCCGCAGAGCCCACGCTGCTCAGCTCAAGCGCATCCCCTTAAGCCGAGCCGAGCAAGCCGCGGGCGTGGGTAAGTTCTCCGAGGAGTGGGACGCCCTGGCTGTGGTAGATGCCTTAGCTGGGGGCGATAAGACCCGCTGGGACTACTTCTTCCAGAAAGCCTGGGGAGAGGTCAATACCATGATTGAGCTGGAAAACCACAAAGCCTACTACCGCTACCAGGTGCAGGTGCAGCAGGAACGGCAACAGAAACGATAGGCTTAGCGCAGGAGCTTCCTCGCTGCTACAATCAGGACAATAGGCACCCAGATTGGCCAAAGGATGGCTAGCCAAAACATCGCATATCGAATAGGCATATCCTGCCCTGCTGCCCCTAGAAGGGCAAATAGAAGCAGAGCAGACACAACAAGGATCATAAATGGGCGCATTCTTTAAAATAGTAACCCAGCATAATAAATCCTATCGCACCCACCTCTTGAGCAATAGCCCAAATCCTACTACGAAAAGAACGAACAGCAAAAACGGCCCACCCACTATGAGGAGGATAAGCGCCACACCTGCCATATCCTCTAGGGTGACTCGTTGCTTCAGCCAAAAGGTGATGGCAGGAAGCAGCAGCATACAGACGAGAAGCAGCACTAAAACAATACGCACGAGTATAGCCATGCCCCCAAGATAACCACCCGATGCAATATCCCATTCCCACTCTACGCGCCTGCGCTGCCCTGGCCATTCCCGGCTGCCACTTCGCCCATGGTGAAAAGGAAGAGGCCAACATCATCCTCGATCAGCTCACGCCCGAAAGCCGAGTAGTGCTAGTCGAAGACAAGATGCTGGTAACGCCTACCGTAAACAAATTCGGGGTACGCACTACGGTCACCTTTCAAGCTACCGTGTCGGGGCTGGCCTACTCGCAGATGACCGATGATGCGGAGGCTAGAGGCCCGCGCATGGATAGCCTGCTGAATCAGGCCTTGGCGCTGCTATCGGCACTGGAGAAGCACCCGAGCCTAGCCAAGGTCATGAGCCGCAGCATTGTGATGGCTTACAATCAATTCGACGCCAACCTCGACGGGGTGGTGATGCAACTCGACCTCACGCCTGCCGAGCGGGCTTCCCTGTGCTAGCCATGAACTTAGCCGAGCTGCTCAATGCCGAGTTTACCCGCACCCAGCAAGAGCTAGGCGACAGCATCACGCAGTCTGGCCAGCGGGCTACAGGCCGCACTATTGCTGCCCTGCGGCGTGAGTCTAGCCCCGAGCTAGCCCGCCTCTACGGCCCCGCTCACCTTGGCGCCCTGGAAGAAGGCAGCGGCCCTGCTCGGAACCCGGATGCGAAGCCCGGCCGCGCCATGATTGCCGATATCCAGGCCTGGCTACAAGCCCGCGGCTATGATGCCTCTCCCTGGGCCGTGGCCACATCCATTCTGCGCAAGGGTACGCGCTTGTTTCGCGGCGAAGATCCGCGCTTCGCTAGGCCCACGGGCACGCTGCGCGACGTGCTACAAGCTAGCCGCGCCCGTCTGCGCACCGATCTAGCCGCCGAAACGCGCCGCTCCCTGCGCTCGGAGCTCTTCGCTGACCTCACTTCTACAACCGCTTACTAATGCCCGCACTCGATACCGTTACTATTGGCGTTCAGCACACCTGCTCCACTACGGGTGGTGGGGCAGAGCTACGCGTTACCGTGCGCAGCACCTCTTCGGAGGGGGCCACATCCGTGTTCTGCTCGGTGCAGGGCGCGGATGGCACGCTGCAAACGCTGGGCAGCACGGGCGCCTCGGCTACACTTAAGTTCGGTGGCGTTAAGGATGGCGAGTACACCATCACGGGTGGTGATAACACGGGCCTGGAGTCGGAGCCTCGCACCTACACGGTCGCCTGTGGTAACGTGGGTACGGCCGAGAGCTGCGACCTGAGCGTAACGGATCTGAAAGTCTACCAGCCTACCCAGGCAGGTGCTACAGGCAGTATGAGCGTGCAGGTAGCTACCTCAGCTGCCAACTACACCGTTAGCGTTACCCGCCTCTCCGACAACTTCACCGAGCAGCTAGCGCCCATCTACACGCCCGGTCAGTTTCAGGCAGGAGCCGTGCCAGCAGGCAGCTACCGCTTCAACTTCCAGGATGCGCGCGGTTGCAAAGCTTCCGTGGATGTAACTATCAACGCGGCGTCGGCACCACCGGTAGTCGTGCCACCACCCCCGGTGCCCCGCTGGTTTGCGGTGGGTGGCTTGCAGCCCCGGCCCGCGTACCTAGCTACCCCCGTCAGTAGCCTGCATGATAGCAATTTTGCTCCCCGCATCGGTCTGCACGTGGTGGTAGAGCTACGACGAGATGGGCAGGAGCTACCATTTGCCCGGCTGCGCAAGACAGTCCGGAAGGAAGCCGAGCAGGTCGATATCTCCCAGGCCCTGCACACGCAGCTGCGGCCCGAGGCCCGCTACCCCGTGGGCGTGGTGACGCATGATGCCGATGCTACCCTAGCCTTTCGGGCCCGCTACCGCGAAGCCGATCAGCAGGGTGAAGGCGACTGGCAGGAAGAAGACGTGGTGCACTACGCCGTGCTCAGTGCGTTGCCTGAGTTCGATCCCACTACGGCGTATCTGGCCAGCGCCACCACTCCAGCCAAGCCACTCAGCGCCTTTGCCAGTGGGCAAGCCGTCGCCTGGAATGGTTTGCCGCTGGATGTGGCCGTGTGGCTGCCCACGCCACGCCCTGCCACCTATGCTGAGTTCGTGTACCGCGATGGCCTAGGCCGCACGCTCGATGTACGTTCCATTGAACTGCCTGCCTCTTTGCCGGCTGGGGTTACGCGCGTGCCGCTGCCCCTCAAGCCGCATGCGCAAGCCTCTACGGTAACCTTTCAGCTCACCGACACGGCCCGCACTTCGGCGCCTGATGAGCTGCCACCCGTGCGGCCTGAAGCCCACGACTATGCAATTCCGGATCTCAACGATAACGATTACCGCTAATGGCAACCACTACTGCCCAACTTCAACAAGAGCTTGATACGCTAAGCCGGGATATCCTGGGCACCCTGCAGCCAGGAGCTAACGTTTCCGGCCCTCAGCTAGCCGCGCTGCTTACTCGGCACACTACCCTGACCAAAGACCTCTCGGCTATGCAGGCAGCGGGCGCATCGGTCCTGCGCTACGGCACGGGCGTGCCCAGCAACAGCCTCGGTACGGATGGCGACCTCTACCGCAATACGGCCAATGGCGATGAATACCAGAAGGTGGCAGGCTCTTACGTCCTGCGGCAGAACCTGAAGGGCAAGGATGGCTATACGCCCCAAAAAGGCAAGGACTACGTTGATGGCACCGATGGCTTCGATGGCAATGAGATTGTGGATAAGACCTACGCACCCAAGGCAGCAGATAATGCCGGCTACAAGGAAGGGGATCAGTGGTTCTACACCATCAGCCAGAGCAGCTATGAGCGCTATGCTCACCTAAACGGAGAGTGGAGACTGGTTTTTCGGAAAGCTGAGACAACGACTACGCCGCCTGTCTCAGCCGATACGCAGGCGCCGAACCTCAGCTTTACCGCGCCTGCCTCGGGGGCTACGGTGCCCGTGGGCACCCAACTGACGCTCACAGCCACGGCAACTGATAACGTAGCCGTGACGACCGTAGAGTTTCTCAACGGGGCCACCGGCGCTAGCCTAGGCCAGGGAGCTAAGAACGGCAACACGTACACGCTGCCCTATACCGTCAGTGTTGCCGGCCCGCTCTCGTTGGTTGCCAAGGCATCGGATGCGGCTGGCAACGTGCAAACGGGTACCGTCAATATTACGGTGCAGGCTCCCGGCGGTAACGTGCTGCCGGTGGCCAATGCCGGTTCCGATGTCACCCTGCAGCTGCCCACCAACCAGGTAGCGCTGATGGGCTCTGGCACAGATTCGGACGGTACTATTTCGGCCTACGCCTGGTCCCAGATTACCGGGCCCAACAATGCAACAGGCATTCCGGCTACTACGCAGAATGTGGTAGTGAGTGGCCTAGTGGCGGGCATCTACCAATTCCGCCTCACTGTTACGGATGACAAGAACGGGCAGAAGTCGGATGACGTGCTAGTGACGGTGAATGCGGCGCCGGTGAGCACTTCTCTACCAGTGCGACTGCTCACGTTTGATGACAACCACAACCCGCATCTGTTAGCCGGACCGAACAGGCGCTCCTTTACCAAGGAAATAGGGCTGAATGTAGTGCTTACGGGTACGAAGAAAATACATGACACCTATGGTTTCATGTACGGGGGAGAACAGTACTACATGTCCTCCGACTATCCCGGCAACCCGTACGAGGTCACTACTATTACCCTTTACAAAGCCAATAATGCCGGAACTGATTATGTAACGCTTAACCCAGTGGCCTCCATTGATTTCAGTGTACCAGGCCGCATTCCATCAGGCATTGGTGGCTATTCTGGTATTGGCCCTCGGCCAGTAATTAGTTCGCCTACGGTCTTTCTGCGTCCGGGGGGCAAACTGGGCATTATCGTAATGTACCAGCCCAATACGTACGACGGAAGTAACAGCTACGGCATTTTCGTCGAGGCCAGCGGCATTAACCTAGCACAGGTCAGCAATGGCATCCTGCTTACAGGTAGTGCTCTCACCTATGACCAAGGTAATAAGGCCACCAATACCCCTGGCAGTTTTATTGATTTTGCCTTGCGCCGCATTGGTGGCATGTATTACCTAGCCTACCGCTGCTTTGAGAAATTCAACACGGCAGAATATGGCATGGGCTTACGACTTGCTCGGTCACCTAATGTGCTCGGGCCCTATAATGACATAGCTGCCAACCTACTAGCCACAGCCTACAACAGCGAAGGGGCAACCGACATCACGGTTACCGCCGAGGCGCCCGATCTGTATGAGAATGCCGATGGTACCATTGATTTCCATTTTGATGATTACGCGGGCCTGGGCATGCAGTATGGCACTTTCCCAGCCGGCAACATCTCCCGTGCTAGCCTGTCCACCCTAACGCAGATCACGGGCCCTAACAACTTAAAACTACGGCATAGCTCTTCGGTGGATATTACCGGCTCCATGCCGGTGTATCCAGACGATGCCAGCACAGCCCAAATCACTTACTCGGCACCGCCAGCGACGGGCACACCTACTTTCTCTTTTATGACCACGAAGAAGAGCGAGACAGCTACTGATGCCGTGTTTGATTACACGATTTCCACGCCGGTAGCCAGTGCTACACCTGTCAAAATCCCGATTCAGATTTCGAAAGCAGGCACTACGAGCATTATTATATTTGACTTTCCAGCCAACACACTCAGCAGAAGTGGATCTGGCACATCGGAGCGGGGCCCGAATGGGTACACCAACACTCAAACCTTGCTGTCCTCAACGGCATCAGGTGCTGTTGGGCCGTATAATCTGGCCGCAAACAGTTCCTCGTCATTTAATGTGACGGGTACGCAGGCAGCCAGTACGGCACCTCCCATTGTCACACTGTTTTTAGGTGATAAGACATTAGAAGGGGACCGAGTAAACTTCCCCGCCCTGTTCTCGGTAGACCGGATTCTTGCGCAAGACCTGACGGTATACACCGACGTAACCAAGGGGGCCGATGCACCATTGCGAGTGTCAAATATCATTAAGGCTGGTAGTAGCTCAGCCGCCTTCTACGGCTATTCAGAGCGGCGTGATGCTACGTATTTGAACACCCAAGCCTTGGTAGCCAACGCGGCCTACAGTATTGGTAGCCCTAGTGGTGGCTCATTCCAGGTGCTAGGGTTGCAAACCACTGGGGGCGGGGGCTATGAGGAAGGCACCCCGACTAAAATCCTCGATAGCAATTCTAGCTTCGCCCTGGCGGGAAGCATGCAGATAGCTCCCGCGCCCAACACCGACGATGGGACCATGCTCTACGTGGAGGCTGGCAAAGACGGTACGGCTACTATTCAGCTCACCAACTGCGTTGGCGTGGATGTAGGCTTCCAAACCTATGATGGCATCCCCGTTCGCTTTGATGTGCAGATAGCTGGCAGTACGTACAACATCAATGTAGCCAGCCCGCCCGCCTCAGCCTCTAGTGTCAGGCTGCCCACTACAGGCGAGCGCATTCAATTCCCCAGGGGTAACTACACTCTTACATTGATTGGTAGGGCAGCCTATAACTCGGCGCTGTATGCCGACTTTATCCTAGCCTACTATTAACAAAAAGCCCCAACCTGCAGAGGTTGGGGCTTTTTTGTGCCTTTTGTAAACTTCGTGGCGTTTTGAGCCTACTTCGTGGCGTTTTGGCGGGAGGCTAGTTGCGCTCCTACAGCAGAGGTAGCACCTTCGCTGGCATGGACGTGTATACCCAGCCTCTAGTCATTCAACTTCAGCCGTATTGCCCTGGCTCTGGGGTGTATCTGCGCTGGCTTTCGCCCCTGGGCAACTGGGAAGGCTGGCTATTTGAGGGTGATATTGACGACTCAACGCCCGCGCCCACGGGCAACACCTTCCAGCCAGCCAGAGGAGCGGCGCTGAAGCTGCGCAGCACAACTAGCACCCGCCGGTTGTTGCGAGCCGGCAACCTCACGCCCAGGCAGCATGCTGTGCTCAGCACCCTGCAGGATAGCCCCCAAGTTTACATGCAGGATGCGGGCGGGGCGCTTATGCCCGTGACTGTAGTGCCGGCTACTACGGGCCGGACTTCCGCTGAGAGCCGCACCGAGTTCGATGTAGAGATTGACCTCGGGCCCCGTAATACACTCACGCGCATCTAATGGCGGCGGCTCTCATTTTACGCGATGGGCAGCGCTTGCCACTCGCGGCTGATCAGCGGGTAGGCCTGACCGTGCAGGCCAATGACATCCTGAAGACGAGTAGCGTGCAAAGCGACTACTCCAACACACTCACGCTGGCTGACACGCCCGAGGTGCGCGCTGCGCTCCAGCAGCCCCAGCACGGACTTAGCCTCTCGGACGCGCCGTATCAGCAGCTGCCTTGCACGCTGGAAGCGGGCAACCTGGAAGTGCTGCCCAACGCCGTGGCCGTCGTCGAGCAGCACGAAACCGGTAAGGGCTTTGAAGCGCAGGTACTGGGTGGGAATAAGAACTTCTATGCTGCCATCGAAGGCAAGAAGCTACGGGAGCTGGCTTTCCCCTATAACACCGAGCATGACTGGGTGCTGCAGGATATGGCAGCTGGTGCTGGGCATACAGACTACTCGAAAGCGTACGTGTATGACCTCTACGATCGGGGCAAGGGCGGGCCGGCCCAGGATGCGCTACTCAAGCTCTATGAGGCGGATATCTACCCGAGCCTCTACGTGCGGGCTGTCTGGCAGCAAATCTTCAATGAAGCGCACTGTAAGTGGACAGGCCCGATGCCCGCCCTGTTTGATCGACTGCTGATGCCCTCGGCTACGGCGCCGGGCTACAGTGAGGAATTCCGCAAAGCGCGTAGGCTGCTGGCCGGCATCAACGGCAGCGGTGGCACGGGCGTCGGCGGGCCGAATACGGACTCCGGCCGCGCCTACGAAGGCCGGCCCGAGGTGGTACGGGTTGTGCCGTTTGATGACACCCCCGCCCGCTATGGCTACGTGGCGCCTACCACGCCCTTAGTCTGGAATCCTGCTGCTCATAGCTGGAAGGCCCTGGAGCCTTGCTACGTGAACATCAATGCCAGCCTGACGGTAGAGCTCAGCAGCCCGTTTGGCAGTGCCCAGGCCCAGCTCTTTACCTATGTCAATGGCCAGGAAATGGGCGGCGGGGCCATTGCCGAGAGCAAGAAGGGGGCGGATAGTACGTACGTCACGGTTTCCACCAGCGACAGTAAGCGGCTGCTGAAGGCGGGGGATGAGGTGACCATCAAAGTGAAGCTCAACAAGGCCAAAGCCGGCGTGTATGGTACCCACAAGTGGGGCTACACCATGTTCAGCGGCGCCGTATATGTGCGCGATGGCAACGCGCTGCCCCTTGATAGCTTTTCGGTGGAGGTGCTACCGGACTTTCCCCCAGGGGGGCGGGTGCGCTTGCAGGACTGGCTGCCCGACATGAGCCAGAAAGACTTTGTCAAGGGCATTATCGGCCTGTTTGGCCTGACGCAACAGACCGACCCCTACACGCGCACCATCACGTTTTCGCCCACAGGGCCCGCGCTGCAGCAGAACGCGGCTAATGCCCTTGATTGGACTCATAAGCTGGATGCCAGTGAGCCAGCGCCACGCCTGTTTCACCTCTCCGGACAGGCCCAGCAGAATTGGTTCCGCTGGAAAGAGGATGACAGCAACCCCGACCTGGCGAAAGAGCTGGGGGATGGCATGCTGCCCTGTCCGGATCAGACGCTCGATGCCAAGCGGGATGCGCTGGTACTGCCTTGGGCCGCTACCACCACGGGCACGAATGGACTGCTCTTGCTGCCCGTGTATAAAGCCCGCGTAGGCACCGTGTCGGTGGAACAGCAGTTCGATACCCAGAACCCGGTTACGCGCCTGGTAGTGCAAACGGGCGTGGCCAGGCGGGTGAAGCTGGTTGATGGTACCACTACCGTTACCATCAGCCCACTCATCACCACGTTCGGGGGGCTCGACTTTGCTACCTCGCTGCTGCCTGCTTACTACACGCACCTGGCTGCGGCCTACCGCCGGCCCTTAGTGCTGAAGCCCGCGGTGCGGTTGCGCCCCGATGAGGTAACGGACTTCAACCAGCTGGTGCCGGTGTGGCTGGAAAGCGAGGGGGCCATTTTTTACGCAAACAAACTCGACAACTGGGAGGCCGATCAGGCCTCGACGGTGGTTGAACTCATTCGCCTGACCTACTAAACCGCCACATATGGACTAGACTTGCCTAGTCGGTAAGTGAGCGGACAAGCGCGAAAGCAGACCATCAACAGCTTCGCCCAACGGTTTAGCGAAGCGTCTCTCAATCATGTAATGGATACCCAAAGCCATCAGCATCATAACCGCAATTAGCCCGAATAGTAGCACATACTTATTTACTACCCCATCTAGGCGCTGAAAAACCACCCAGCCGATACTGGAGTGCAACAGGTACAAGGGATACGTCATAGCTCCTAACCGGCTTAACCAACTGAAAGGCAGATGCAGCCTTCCTTTAATGAGAAGCCAGAATAGCACAAAGAAGGTGACAACAGCCACTGCGGCCACTACAGGGCTGAAGTTAGTATCCTTGAATATACTCTGCATGATGCCTGTTTCGGCTCGAATGCTGCGTATTCCCAGAACAAAGGACAGGGCAAGGAGCGAGTATAATTGCCAAGCAGCAAAGAACTTCTTTTGCAATAAGTAGAATACCATGCCTGCCGCAAAAAATGGCGCATGATTTGGGAAGAATAGGGTGAAAAACGGTGCCTTATCTCCTGGGTCTGGACCTGTTATGGCCACATAGCCAAGCCACAGCAGTAGCAGTGCGGGCAGACTGTTGAATAGGCGATACGCCACCACTAGGCTGATAAGAAAATAGAAGGTGAGCTCTATCGTAAGAGACCAATACGAGAGGTCTACTAGCTTAGCACCGACGAATTCCTGCAGCATGGTCAAGTTGACCAGCCACTTAGTTAGCGAGACATCCAAAGCATCCGACCAGCCGAGCTGCCCAGGCCGTGGGCCGAATGCCCGAAAGAAAACAAAGGTCAAGGTACAACAGACCCAATAAGCTGGGTATAGCCGCGTAACTCGAGACAGGAAAAATTGCTTGACCGTTTTACCCTGCGCGGACATCAACACGACGTAGCCACTGATCATAAAGAACAGTTGCACGCCTAGCCACCCATACTTGGTAACAGGTGCCAGGGCCGGAAAGCTAGTCGGCATAAAGTGGCCCTGCTGATACCCGCGGTACGTGAAATGATAAAAAACGACACTTAACGCTGCCAGAAACCGCATTAAATCGATCTCATAGTACCGAATAGATTTGGGAAGTATTGCCATGTGTTGCCATTGATATAAGCCACAAAAGTAGCGGATGATATCCTTCGATGTGGGCGTAGTGAACTAAAGAGTAAAGTCCGCGACGCTTTTTGCAAATGCGCGACGTTTCTAGGCGTGGCCGTTAGGCGAGAATTTTTCTGCGTGGTAGGTTGCCTGTATGGCACAAGACCAAACCGAGAAGCTGTTATTTGAAGTCCGACTAAATGCCGAGCAGCTCAAAGCCGAAAGTGATGCCGTTCGTAAGAAACAAGCCGAGCTAACCACGGCCATTGCGGCGACGCGCGCTGAGCAGAAGCAACTGGTGCAGGGCTTCAAGACCGGTACCAAGAGCGAAGCCGAGTACGGTGTAGCTGCTCAGGCTCTAAGCGAACGGCTACGGGCCCAGACCAAAGAGCAGGCTGCCGCCACCAAGCAGCTCGAAAGCCTGACGAAAGTAGGTAACGAAGCTGAAGGCTCGATCAACCAGCTTCGCGCTGAGCTGGTCCTAACCACAGCTGCTTATAATGCCCTCAGCAAAGAGGAGCGTGAAAACTCGGAAGCCGGCAAAGCTTTGCAGGTCCGTACCCGCGCCATCAGTGACGAGCTGAAGGAATTAGAGTCGGCGGTAGGTGACAACCGCCGCAATGTGGGCAACTACAAAGGCTCGCTGGAAGATCTCGTAAAGCAGATGGTCAAGCTCCAGGCCCAGGAAAAGAACCTGAGCGAAGGCAGCAAGGAGCTGGCGGAAAACCAGCGGCGGCAGGCGGGCTTCATGACCGCGGCCCAGCGGGCGGCAGCGCAAACTGGCCAGACGTATGATGAGGCGACTAAAACTATTGAAAACTACGCCAAGAGCATTCAGCCCGTCGTAGAAAATCTGGTGGCCTTAGAGGCGGAGCAGGTGCGCATTGTCGAATCTGGAGAGGAAGCTACTGAGTCCTACCGTCGGATAGGCTTCCAGATTGCGGCTACCTCAAAGGCTTTGGATGATGCCAAGCTCGCCACGGAGGGCGCCGGTAACAACCTGAAAAAGGCTGCGGAAGATACGCAGTCATTTACCAGTGCTCTACTGGAAGCTGCTGGCGAAACGGAAACGCTCGGGGGAGCTGTGCAGAAGGCCACGGGCTTGCAGGAAAAGTGGGTGCAAGTGCAGAACCTGAGCCGGCTTGCCATGGGAGCCAGCACGGGCGCGGCTAAGATCCTGAAGCTGGCTCTTGCTGCTACGGGCATCGGGGCCTTCCTCGTTATCCTAGGTTCTCTGGTTACCTACTTCACCCAGACTGCCGAAGGTGGGCGCATTCTAGAGCAAGTGTTTGCCCAGATTGGGGCTACCGTTGATGTAGTGACTGACCGCATCGGCAACTTCGGTAAGGCTGCCGTGCAGTTCTTTAATGGCGACTTTGCGCAGGCTGCCGAAACGGCCAAGGCCAGCTTTCGCGGCGTAGGCGACGAAATCCAGCGTGAAACCAAACTGGCCTTAGACCTGAGCAAAGCTAGGCAGCAGCTAGAACGCGACCAGGCCAACAACATCTCGACCAATAAGCGCCTGCTCAACGATGTGGAGCGGCTCAAGAACCTGCGCGATGATGAGAATAACAGCCTAGCCGTGCGCAATAAGGCCAATGAGGATGCCTATACAGTGGAGATACAGCGGCAAAACACGCTGGCTGATCTGGCGAAGCGCAACCTCGATATCATCAAGCAGGATATTGAGCGCCGGGGTGGCGACGCCAAGGCTACGGTAGAGCAATTACGCGCCCGAGGGGAAGCTGAAAACGAGTACTACGACATCCTCGAAGACAGCGCCGGCAAGCAAAACGAGCTTATCACCAACCGCTTTGCCCTGCAAAAGGAAGGCGAAGAGAAGCTACGTAAGCTCCGGCAGGACTTCCTGAATCTGGAAATAGCCCAGATCGATACGCGCCTAGCCAAAGTGGTGGTAGGCAGCAATCAGGAACTGCAGCTAGAAAAAGATAAGCTGGCCAAGCAGCGGGCGCTGGCGCTCTCGGAAGCCGACTTAACGGCCAATGCTAAGAAAGCCATTGAGGTGAAGTACCGTAGTGACATTGCGCAGCTCGATCGGGAGCACTTGCAGCGCCTACGGCAGCAAGCGGCCGAGGCCCAGCAAATAGCCGTAGCCACGCAACTGGCCCGTGCCCGGGAGGGCAGCCAGGAAGAGTTTGCCCTGAAAGCGGAGGCAGTGCAGGCTCAGCTCACCGTCGCCATTGCCAGCATTGACACCCGGCAGAGCAAGGAAGATCAGGCGGCGCAAGAGGATAAGCTACGGGCTGAGGCCACCAAGCAAACGGCGGAGCTGGATTTTCAGCAGTCGCTGGCCAACCTCGATACGTTCCTCTCCCAGCAGCGCACGCTGACCAATCAGCAGTACGCGGATGGGCAACTCACCAAAGCCCAGCACGAAGCCGCCCTTGCCGCTATTGAGCGGGCGGGGCAGGCGTCGCGCATTGTCACGCTGCAGGACTATGGGCGTAGCACCACCGCCGAGGAAGAAACCCAAAGCCAGCAGCGCCTATCAGCTGCTGAATCGGAAACCGAGCGTAAGCGGGCTCTTGCTGAGCAGGAAGTACAGATCCGCTTTGCTATCGTAGAGGCTGCCCAGCAAGGCACAGATACAATCATCAACCTGTTCGGTGAAGAGTCAGCGGCTGGGCAGGCTGCCTTAGCTGTGAAGAAGATTCTAGCCGTCACGGAAATAGGCTTGAACCTGCAAAAGGAATTGTCGGCTATTGCCGCCG
Source organism: Hymenobacter wooponensis (assembly GCF_004745865.1). Lineage (GTDB taxonomy): Bacteria > Bacteroidota > Bacteroidia > Cytophagales > Hymenobacteraceae > Hymenobacter > Hymenobacter wooponensis. The sequence continues at coordinate 102,831 of NZ_SRKZ01000003.1, forward strand.
CGGCCGCAGCCAACCCGGCCAACGTGGTAACGGCTGGGGTAGCAGGTATCTCTCAGACCGCTATCCTGTCAGGCATTGCCATTGCGAAAGCGGCCTTTGCTACCGCGCAGGTCTTAGCCTTTGAAAAGGGTGGTGTACTCGCTGGCCCGAGCCACAGCCAGGGTGGCATTCCGTTCGCAATAGCCGGCCGCCCTGGCTTCGAGGCGGAAGGTGATGAGATCATTCTCACCAAAGGAGTGCACCGCAATCCAGCCCTACGGCCATTTGCCAGTCTGCTCAACATTTTGGGAGGCGGGAAGGCCCTCTATAGCTCTGGCCTGTCGGAGCTACGCAAGCCCCTTGATAGTCGCTTTGCAGAAGGCGGGGTAGTGAAGTTCGATCCGAGCTGGATGCCGGCGGCGGCAGCGGGGCGCAGCGGTGGCAGCCAAATTGATTACCAGCAGTTGGCCCAGGCAATTGCTGACAAAGTTGTACCAGGCTTCTATGAGGCCAATAAGGCTTTACCTCCACCGGTAACGAGGCTAACCGAACTACGAGAGAAGCAAGATAAAATGATCCGTAACGAGCAACGTGCTGACTCATGAAGGTAATCGACATTCTGAATAAACTAGAAGAGGGAGGCCATCTGACCTCCCTCTATCAAGCGGGTATTATCAATCTTAAGGCCTTCAGCCAGCGAGATATCTACTTGCGGTGGCAGACGTTGCGGGCATCACTACGCTATGCTCAGGATAATGCAGGTGCCGTGCGCCAGGTAGCAGAGGAAATGGAGGTTTCGGTACCTTCTGTGTACCGTGCTATCGTAGGGATGGAGCAACAAGCTGCTTAGTGCTTTACAAGCGTAAGCACCACCACCGTAGAACGTGTACCTGCCTGCTGTTTGCCGGCGCTTATCACGAGCTGAGATGGCGTGAATACTGAAATATCCTGGAAGTTATAAAAGGTGCCTCCCTGATGATTTAGATTGATCGTCGTGTTCGTGTAAGAATAGGTGCCGGGAATTACCGTTGAAATACCAGAGTGATATTCAAACGTCTTGTCAGATTTGAATACATAATAATTGTCAACGCCCGTCGCAGTAGAGGTATTTTCTACCCCTCCTTTCTCATTATAGATAGTTGTTACATAGGATTTCTCATCCCAGCGGCCACTAAGCTCTTGTAATGGCTTGGGGTCCTCTTCGGTAGAACTGCCACACCCAACAGAAGCACCGAAAAGCAGAAGTAGTAAGAAGATAGAAAGTAAGCGGGTTGGCATCAGTAAAAGATAAAAGTGAAAACGCCACGAATATATCAAGCCTTATCACAGTGCTGATACAATAGTCCTGTTATCTGCGCATAGTACAAAGACCTTCGTGATATGTCCGAAGCGAAGGTTCTTATCTGTGGGCCCATTGTCGCCACTGCTGAAGAAGCAGACGGTGTATGGCCCTATACCACCCTAGAAGATGTCATTTCCCAACTGGAATGGCAGAAGCCGTTTACTGGCGTTCGTGCGGTTATCAACTCCCCAGGTGGGCGCCTAGATAAAGGACTAGGCATTTACGACTATCTGCGTAGCCTGCCCGGTGTTACTATCACTACCGAGGCTATTGGCCAGTGCTCCAGCATTGCCAATGCTGTTTTCCTGGCTGGCTCAGTTCGCTTGGTGCATCCGCATGCTGAAAGCCTAATTCACTTACCCGCCGGGGGCATCAAGAACGCCAACGCGGCTACGGCTCAGGCCTGGGCGGAAGACATGGCCCGCGCCCAAGAACAGCTCATTGGCCTGTATGTGGAAAGAGCCGGTATGGATGCCACCACCACAGCGGAGTTAATGAGCAAAGAAACCGTGCTCACTGCCGAAGAAATGCTCTCCTACGGCATTGCCACTGCTATTGTGCAGCCTGCTACCGCCTTAGCTACGCTGGCTCCCAAGATGGCTCAAGCCCCCTCGCAACCTCAATCGCCGGAAGTACCGGCTTCTTCTGTTATGTCCAAACTCGCCACCATGGCCACTGCATTGCTGGCCACGATTACTGCACTGGGTTCAACCCGCACTGCCACTACTGCATTGGAAGTGGAATCTGATAAAGGGCTCTTGGTAATCGATACGGGTGACCGGGATACCTATCAGGTAGGCGATAAAGTGACGGCTCCCGATTCGCCCAATGATCCCGTAGCAGATGCCGCGTATGTGCTGCCCGATGGCAATACGATTACGGTTGCGGCTGAACTCATTACCGAGATAGTGCCCACCGAAACCACTACTACGGCCACCACGGCTTCAGCCGATGGCGACCCTGTGCAGCGCCAAATCTTGGAAGCTATTCAGGGCCTGGCTGACGTGGTAAAAGGTCATGGTGAAAGCATCACGGCAATGCAGCGCAAACAAGCCACTACGGCGCAGCGCATCGTGCAAGTAGCTGCTGCCACAGGTAGCGCTGGTGTGGTGGAAGTAGATGATGTGACTACTACCTCGCAGCAAGGTAAAACGGCCGAAGTGAAAACGGGCCAGTCAGCTGCTGACCGCCGCGCAGACCGCCAAAAGCAAAACCGCAAGCTGTAATCCAGCTCTCTTTTCTTCTACACTTTATTCCACAGACTACAGCCATGGCTGACAAGATTCTGGATTACGCCTGGGTGACGGGTAACGCGCCCTTCTACGGCCCGGAAGAGTTCCGCGCCTTCATTCTCAAGTTCATTCAGGAAGATCCTGAACTCAACGCCATCATGGTGATTGAGGATGGCATCAAAGCCAAAATGGACGTGCCCTTCGTGGGCCGCTTTGAGAAGGTAACGCACCTCGACCCAGGTTGCGGCGCTCAGCCTACCACGCCCCGTATCCCGTTTGACAAGCTCACCTGGGACCCCATGCCCATGCTGGCCTGGATCAAGGAGTGCGCCACCGACCTGGACCGCACCTTCATGGCCTGGGGTCTGGATGTGGGCTATAAGCGGGATGACCTGCAAAACGCCCTTATCCAGATCAAAACCGGCAACCTGGTACCCGGCGACGCCGGCACCGAGCAGACGGTAGACTACTGGAATGAGTTCGTGCAGGATATGTTCATCTCGGCTATCCGTCGTGACATCTACCGCTTCGCCTTGCTGGGCAACAAGGCCATCACGGCCGCTCAGCTCACGAAGGGTGCTGATGACGTGAAGAACTACAACGCTGTAGATGGGGCCTTCACGCAGGTAATCGCTGCGGGTGCTGAGAACCGCGCCTACGAAATCGCAGCGAACCAGTCGGCTGATCAGGAGTTGCCTGCTGGGGAGTCCTACAAGATCTTCAAGGCGCTCGACAATGCGGCTGAAGGTGATTTGGAAGATGCCGATGATAAAGTACTGCTGGTAACCAGCTCCATTGCCAAGAACTGGCAGGACTACCGCGAGTCGAACGACAAAGTACAGGTAAGCTGGGAGTTGCAGGAAGGCCGCTTGGTAGCGCCTACGTTCCGCGACATTCCGATCATCAAGATCAAGGATCTGGACAAGCTGCTCAAGTCGGACTTCAAGCTGGCGGGCAAAATCGATCTGCCCCACCGCGCTATCCTGACCACGCGCCGCAACCTGCGGGCTGGCTTTGACAGCTACGATGCCGCCACCGAAGTCGATGCCTTCTACGACCGCAAGGACCGCGAAACCCACCTGCGCGCCATGTTCAAGATGGACGTGAAGGTGATGAGCTCGGACTTGATGCTGGCGGCCTACTAAGCTATCCTATCGCGAAAACGCCCCGGCCACTTAGGATGGGGCCATTCTTCACCTCATTTCTAGAAGACTCGACTTATGGCATCCTGCCGTCAACTAAAAAAAGGCGCCGTTGCCCCCTGCGAACCAGGGGTAGCTGGCCTGAAGGCTAAAACTGTCCTCGTGCGCAAGGAAGATATTGCCGGCTTCGTTCGGGACGCGGTTATCAAGAAAGGCATCGTCCTCACCCTGGTAGCGGGCAAGAAGGGCTTCCTCTTTCAAGGCCTAGGCGACAGCAACGCGGCCCGCGCCGAACTCGTGCCCGGCAAATACAAGCCCAGCTATAAGCATGAATTCGACCTGGTTGCCTTCGACCCGGGCCCCGAGCAGGCCGAAACCATGGAAGATTTAGCCGGTGATGCAGAGGGTGTTATTTCCATCACGCTGGACAACAACGGCTACTACAAAGTGCTGGGCCTAAACGGGGGCCTGCGCCCTTCAGCCATGAAAACCGACTCGGCTGATGCCGACCTCGGTGGTGGTATTCCCGCTACGCTCTCTTCCGACAAGGAAGTTGGCCTGGCTGATTACCTGATGGTGATTACGGATGGCGTCTACGATGCCGCCGCTACAAAACTTGCCTTTGAGGCGCTGTACGCTGCACCAGTAGTATGAGCCAGTCAAAGGGGGAGTGGGTGGATAGGGCTCGTCAGATAAAACTGGCGGGCCTGATGCGCACCGACTCCGCAGAGCTGGCCGCGGTATACGCCGCCCTATATCCTACAGCCGAACCCGTACGGGTCGGCTGCTATAAGTGCGTAGCCGAGGCCTTCCAGGCTGTTCTGCGCTACCTGCGCACTGCCCCCACGGATTCCTCCACTTCATTTTCTGCTGTTATGTCCACTGCCACTCCCAAAGTAGAACGCAAGTACTCCTTTGTTGACACCAATAAAACCTACCGCCCGCATAATTCGCCGGTGGTGTTTTCCAATGCTAACCTCACCGATAAGCTGATAGGCTCGATCCTGAAATCTGATCCGGCCATGGCGGTGCACTTCGGTATATCCGAAGAGGAAGGCCAGGAGTTCGTCGAATCGCTGAATCAGACCCCGCCCAGTGCCGAAGAGCAGCGGGCTGACGCCTTCAAGCAGTTGGAAGGCCTGAAGCGAGATGAGTTGGAAGGCTTCTACTCGTCGGAGGTAACCGATGGACAGGATCCCAAAACCTTCGCCAACAAAACGGAGCTGATCAACGCCCTGCTCGATAGCCGCGCCAAGTAAGCCGCCTGCTTGCTGAATGCCCATAAAAGGCCCGCACCGCACTTCGGCGCGGGCCTTTTTCTTTTTTCCTGCCTACCTCTCCCTCTCCGTGTCCACTGCTACTGAAACTCTTGCCCCCATGCTCCAGGCCCAGCGTCAGGTGATAAAGGCCCAAGCACTGCGGCCCGACATCATCACCCTTAACACGCCGACTGACTACCCGAAGTGGGGGGATGACAACCTGTATCCGCAGCGCCTGCTGGCTGCCTACGCTGGCTCGGGCACGGCGACGGTGTGCGCCGAGCGCAAAGCCCAGTTTATTGAGGGGAACGGCTTCACAGATACCACCTTCTATCGAGCTGTGATTGACCGGGCCGGAGGCACTATCGATAGCTTGCTGCAGCCCGTAGCTAACAACACGGCGTACATCGAAGGCTGGGCCGTGCGGGTGAACATCAACGCCAACGGCTTTCCTTGTGAGGTGCTGCACCAGCCTAAAGAGCAGGTGCGGCCCTACTATCCGGAGGCCAATGGCGTTACCCGCTGGGTAGGTCTGGTGCGCAATCCAGCTGCTGTGGCCAAGCGTGGAGCTACCTACGCTTCCCGTTCGGGACTGCAGAAAGTACCGGTGTACAACCCACGCGAAAAGCCCGAAGCTAGGTTGGAGCGCATTGCGGCGTGGGAGAATGAGAAAGGGGAAAAAATTGGGCTAAAAGGATACCCAGGGGAAATCTATTACTGGTTTCAGAAGCGCACTGGTGCCTATCTGCACCCGCGCCCGCTGATTGATGCCGTGCTCGATGACGTGTACTCGGAGCCCAATTTGAAGCGCAGTCGGGCGCGCGACTTAGATTCGGGCTACTCCGCGCAGGTGATGATTACCGAGTACGGTACAGACAAGCCCACGCCGGAAGTACTGGAAGCTAATAACCTCAAATACGGCGTCTTTGTCGGCCCTGATGGCAGTAGAATTCTGCTGCAGTATGCGCTGAATAAGGACCAGAAACCCGATGTAGACACCCTGCAGGCTCCTGATGCCAGCAAGCGCTACGTAACAGATGAGGACGCGATTAAGCAGAATATCCGCGAAGCTATGCAAATGCCGGGCGTGCTCTTAGGGCGGGAAATCGCGGGCAAGCTTGGCAGCCTGCAGGAACTCCAAGACGCCGTGCTCTACGTGCAAACGCTGGTCGTCAACTCGCCGCAGCGCGCCATTGAGCGAGGCTTTGAGGCTGTGTTTCGCGACTTCCAGAAAGCCGATGGCTCGTTTCCCTTCCGCAACCTGAAGGACTTCTCCATTCAAAACCTGACGCTGGAGCAAGCAGCTAAGCTAGCTGGCGTACCAACCGAATCAGCGCCAGCCACCCCGACTGCGGAAGATACTCCCCTCAATAACTGATTCTACCCTGGCCATTCTGGCTAGCCTGCCTGTGCTTCTGGCGAATGAGCTGCTGAAAGATGTGCCTCGCAAGAAGAAGCTGGAAATGATGGGCTTACCCCCTGATACGCCTTTAGACCCCGACAATGGAACCGCTGCTGCTTAGCCTCGAAGATTTCAAGCCTTACTGCGACCTACCCGAGAACATGCGGCTGGAACGCATGGCTCCCCACATTCGGGAAGCCCAGCGCCGCCTAAAGCCGCTCTTAGGAGAGCAGCTGCTAGCCGAGTTGGTGCGCCAGCACAAAGCCGAGGCGCTATCGGGCGACTACGTGGAGCTACACAGCCATGCCGTGCCTGCCTTGGTGCATGCCACACTGGCTGCCTTCTGGCCCTTCTCCCAGGCGACGCTGACTAGCGCAGGCTTACGGCAAAAGGATAGCCAGTATTCCTCGGCTGTTGATGCCCGCACGCTGGCAACGCAGGCCTCGGTGTACGATGGCCGGGCCCTGAGCTACGAAGTAGAGCTGCGCACTTGGCTCATCGCCAACGCTTCCAGCTTCGCGGGCTTTTATCCAGACCGCGCTCACTGTGGCGACTCGCAGCCCGCAGCCCGCACGGCTACAGTAGTGGTGCAGGCTATTGGCCGCCCCGCCTACCGCCGCTAGTAAGCTACTGGGATTCATGGCCCAAGTGACTTCGCCGGCTCGGCATACGGGCTGAAGCCCCACAAACAGTCTAACGCCACGGACTACTGCACAGGCCCAGCCGTTACGGGCGGGGCTAGTGCAGAGCTACGCTAACCAACCACGGCTAGTCGGATGCCTGCCCAAGGGTTGCGCGACACTTCAGCTTATCCAACTCGATTTTATTCCGGTAGCCTTCGGGCCAGTACTCTTGGGGCCACTCATCCCAATCATTTGAAGGATAGGGTGGAAGAGGGTAGTTAGGATCAGGGTTGGAGAAAAAACCTAAAAAACGGCTTATGTAGTTGCGTAGCAGTTTTACCATAGAAAGATATGAGGTATAAATAAAGCTAGGAAAGATAGAAAATAAAGATGCATATAAGTCAAACCGTCCTGCTTTTTCCTAGCCGCCCTGCCCCGCATCTATTCGTTCTCAGTGCCACGTCTGACCAACGCCTAGCACCATGACCTATTCAATCTGCCTGCCTCGCTATGCTCCTCGCTATCCGCTGCTTTGGCCTCCGCCAAGCTGGCAACAGGTGGTAGCCGGCCTACCTCTTCTCCCTAATCATTTCCTCGCTACGTCAATCGCTGTGCTGCCCTCTTATACTTTCCTTGTTGTGTTGTTGGATGCGGGGACTGCTATGCCTACGCCTGTATTAGCAGGCATTGTTGGGGCTGTAATTGGCGTGGCCGCGTGGCTACTTAACCGAACCGTATCGGGCTTCGATGCCAGCACCAAGGAGACGAAGGATGCCGTGCACCAGCTCACGCAGCTGGTAACGGAAATGCGGCTGGAGCGCAAGGATGACCGGCAGTTGGTCAACTACCTAAAAGAGCGGCAGGACAATCTGGAAAAGGAAAATAAGGTGCTGCATACGAGTGTGCAGGCTTTTGATAAATACCTGTACGGCCTGCAGCAAGCAGGCAAGAATCTTCCGCCTCAACCCTAATCACTAATACACTTATGGAACAATCCCCCAACACCTGTACGCCTTGGCAGAAAACCGTGGCCTACATCCGCCGGCATGTACCCTTCTTCCTGGGCCTGCTCATTGTCCTGGCCTACCTGCTCACGCCTGAGCTACTACCCAAGCTCACCTTCTGGCTATACGGTGCTGAGCCAATTACCCCTGGCGGTGCTGATCCGGACGGGGCGCAGATAACCGCCCTGCACCAAGCACAGGGAGCCAAACAGTTCGGGGCGGTGGTGAGCATCTTCCTGGCGGGCTCAGGCTACTTCTGTGGCATCATCGTGCTGGTCTGGTCGCTCATGCACTACATCACTCCCGGCCTGCCAGTGTGGGCCAAGCGTCACTTCACGGCTGGTTTTGTCGTCGAGGATTCTACTGTTCAACTTTCGGAAGAATGTCAGTACAACATCTACTTAAAAGTCTGGTTTGGCTTGCTCTCGCTGTATGCGGCCTGCCTGCTGGTAGCCGCGCTCAGTCAGTAGCCCAGCGTTCGAATGCCGCCTGCACCCTCGACTGGGCAGGGCGGCAAACGGGCGTGCGGGAACTGACCGGCCGCAACGATGGGCCGCAAATCAACGCCTGGCAAAAGGCCGCAGGAGCGGCCCTCTATGGCCCCTGGTGTGGCGTATACCAGGCAGCCAACCAGCGGGCCTGTGGCCTACCAGTGCCCAAGGGAGCCGCTGGCTCCTATAATTGGTTCACCGATAAGACGCGCACCTACTACTTCACTGGCAAGCGTGGCTCCATCGATAGCCTGAAGCCAGGGCATGTAGTGGGTTTCTACTATGCAAGCCTGGGCCGCATCGGGCATATTGGCCGGGCGGTAGAGATGGGCCGCAGCATCCGCAAAGGCCGGCCCGCCCGTGGCTGGTATGTGAATGCGGGCAATACGGGCCGAGGTGGGGGCCGGGATGGTGGGGGCGTGCGTGTCGTGTTTTACCCTAACTCGGACATATCCGCAGTTGCAAACTGGCTGTACTAACCATGGATACTCCTAAACTAAACGGCTATGGCCGGTTGCTGCTGCTGATCGTGGTGGGCATTCTTTTACTCGGCTTCGGCCTAGGAATCACAATTGGCCTGAGTAGCTGTGCTACATCAAAAAATGTAGCAAGCGAGAGTGTGTCAGATGCAAGCCCAGAGGATACAGGCCAGTACGCACGCGACCAGCCGTACAAGGCGGCTAACTACGCTAATCAGGTACCAACGGCACAGGCTGACCAGCCAAAGGGAATAGGCTTTCTAGGCCTAGGCAAGCGCTCAGGCAAGCAGAAAATAAAGAACAGCACCATTATCAACCAGTACGGCACCGGCAACATCGCTGCTGTGCCTACCAAAACGGAAGCCCCGACCCAGCTAGGCACCGGTAACAAGGCCACCGATAACCGGGAAGCAGGCGCCGATGGTGGGGCCGCAGGTATTGGCAAGGGCAACGCACCCTCAGTCAGCACAAAGGAGGTAGGCCCGCCGTGGTGGGTGTATGGCCTGTTGGTGCTAGCTGGTGCTACAGGCGGCTGGATATTACGCAATCATGCTAGCAAGTGGGCCTGGGTACCAGCTCGCTGGAAGCTGGCCTAATAGAATCACTGGCCCCGCTTTGTGTGTAGGGGCGTAGGCCAGGATACCTCTAGCGGGAGCGCATGCCCGCGCCCGAGGGTATATTCGGAGGGAAGCCGGAACTGCAGCCCGGCTTCTTCGTTTTATATTTGCCTCTCCACAACCGCGCAAAAGGTGTGGACTGCCATCTACTGCAACTATAGAAGCCTCGGCACATGTCGGGGCTTTTACATTTTAGCGAGTATATAAGTAGTAGGAGGGAGGCCTATTTAGGCAAAGAGGCACACCAACGGGCACACCAATAAAAAACGCCTTGCAAATCATTGATTTACAAGGCGTTACTTTACCTATGAGCCCCCTGCCGGGATCGAACCAGCGACCTACTGATTACAAGTCAGTTGCTCTACCAGCTGAGCTAAGGAGGCGTTTAAGTGGTGCAAAACTACATATAGAATTGATATTCTCAAGCCTTAACTGATAAAAAAAGACGTCTTAGAAGTAGTGAATCTACCAATAAGGGCCAAAGTGATTGATAATCTGAGAGGTTTGTGTTTTGCAGCAAGAGTGAATTTTTACTTTATTTTTTAAAATGGACAAAAGTTCCCACAAGAGAGGCTGTATGTACTGAACAAGAAAAGCCGGATGAGCCTAAAGACTCATCCGGCTTTTCTTGTTGATAAGAACTGAAGATTAACTGCGCACCGCGCGCAGTTGCTTTTTCAAAGTATCTATACGGGCTTGTGCTTCGTCAATGCGGCCTTGGTACTCTTCACGAAGCTGACCTGCATTCTTTGAACGCGCGAAAAACTCTAAGTTGGTTCTGAGGGTAGAGATGTCATTCTCTAACTCGTTGATTTCTCGGCGCAGTAGTTGTTCTTTTTTGTAGAGCTGCTGTTGCGAGTCGGGTGCTGACTTGAGCCGTTCTATCTGGAGGTTGAATAGTAGCTCAGTACGCTCAGCATAGGAGAGGCCAGGCACTGTGTCTAGATATTTGGCCATTAGCAACTGAAATTTCTCCTCGGTGCGCTCATTGCCTTTTCCAGAGCCAGTGTCAAAGCTCCGCCACTCGCTCACTTGCTGGCGGAAGCCTTCTATGGAGCCGGGTGCATCAGCAGATAAGGCCGCTACAGCTTCGGCGATTTTATCCAAGTGCTGAACTTGCTCGCGGCTGGCTTGCTGAGCGTGCTGCTCACGTTGGCGCACTTCCTCCTTCTTACGGTCAAAGAAAGAGTCACATGCCGTGCGGAAGCGGTTCCAGACTTTGTCGGACTGCTTTTCTGGGACGCGGCCAATGAGCTTCCACTCTTTCTGCAGGCGGATGACGGTTTCACGGGCTTCCTCCCAATTGGGATTCACCAAGGCCGCTTCAGCTTGCTCGCACAAATCGAGCTTGCGCTTTAGATTCGTGTTCTTTTCTTCGTCGAGAGCCTTGAAGAATTGATTTTTGCGCTGGAAGAACCCCTTGTAAGCTCCCCAGAACTGCTTGTTCATTTGTTCCGCTTTCTCGCGAGGAACCAGGCCGGCGGCGTCCCATTCTTCTTTGAGCTTCTGAAGCTCGTCGGTCTTGGCGCGCCACTCGTTTACCCGTTCAGTCTGGAATTCGCCGAAGGGTTGCAACTGGGCTAGTAGTGCCGTTTTACGTTCCAGATTAGCATTCTCTTGAGCGGAGCGGCTGGTTAGAAACTCTTTCTTCCGGTCGTGCACTTTCTCTGATGCCTGCAGAAAGCGCTGCCACAAGGCTTCACGCTGCTCGTTTGGTACTGGGCCGATGTGTTTCCACTCCTCATGCAGCTGGCGTAGCTCCTGTAAGGCCTTGTTAATGCTAGGCTGCTGTTGGAGTGCTTCTGCGCGCGTGATCAGTCCTTCCTTGGCCTCCTGGTTCCGGCGGCGGTCAAGTTCCTTCATCTCGAAGAACAGGCCCCGGTTGTTGTAGAAGATATCAAGTAGCGCGTGGTAGCTGTTCCAGAGCTCCTGAGTGTCCTTCTGGGGAACAGGGCCAGTAGCCTTCCAATCGTTTTGAAGGGCTTTGATGCGGGTAGAGCTATCCTTGGTTTCCGCTGACTCTACTAATTGGCGGAGCTGCGAGAGTAGGTACTGCTTGTGCGCGAGATTTTTGGCACGCTGCTCATCTTCAGCCTTGGCATCGCGGACGCGGCTGTCGCGAAAGTCCTGGAAGGCTTTGGTTAACTCCTGATAACCGGTGGGACCAGCATATGCGAAATCTTCGCCAGTATTGCCTGCTTCCGTGAACCGTTGCTTGGCTGCTGCCCTGTCGTTCTGGATTTGGGTTTCGTATTGGCGCTGCAGGTCAAAAATCTGCTTACGGTTCTGGCGTGCATCTGGGCGCTGCAGCAAGGATTGCAGGTAGGTGGTTTGCGCGGCCAGGTCAAGGGTGGCGAAGTCCGGAGCCGAGGCGTCTGGAACGTATTCCTCCTCGTCATCTGTGGCAGCGGCATCGGAGGAGGTGTGCAGCGAGGCTACCGAGGGCGCTTGCTCCAGGGCCTTATCCAAATTTTCATCGGCGCTTACCTCTACAACGGGTTTTACGTGAGGAGCTTCGTCTTCGGGAGCAACTGCTTCTGCTGAAGCGCCCGGCGCGGTGGTGCCGTAGTGGGCTAGGGAACGGGCCTCGCCAGCAGAGTGAGCATCGGCGGCTTGGGCTGGTGCTGGTGCGTGGCTGACCGATTCCGAGGTTGCTGCCTGCTCAGATGAAGGCGCTACCGTAGGCTCAGCGGTACCGGCACCACTGGGTTCAGGGGCGATGGATGGTACATCTTGGGTAGGCCGCTCGGTAATATCCTCGGGGGCAACGGGAGTTGCGGAAGTGCTGTTTGCCGGACCAGAGGACTCGGCGGGAGGGGTGGTAACTTCGTTTGCGGGATCCTGCTTGGCGTTGATTTCATCCAGACGTCGCTCCAGAATACTCATCGGCGACTCGGAGGCCTCATCATTGGCGTTGGTAGGGACGGTGTTATCGTTTTCAGGTAGCATAATATTCAAGGGAGAAAGGCCCAGAAGTGGGCAGTGGGCGCGATTAGTTCAGACGCGGGTCTGTGGGGTAGTTGGACAACATACGGAAGCGGCCCCCTTTTTCGCGCAATATCGACTGCCAGAAAGCATCGTTATCCAAAGTAAATACTTTCCCGGCAGCATTAGAGTGCACAATCCAAACATTTTCCCGTACTTCTTCGGCTAGCTGACCGGCAGTCCAGCCAGAGTAGCCAACGTACAAACGCACCTCTTCAGAGGGGGTTGGATCAGTTTGTAACTCTTCAATTAACTGCCGGAAGTCGCCACCCCAGTATACGTCCTGGCCGAGGGCTACAGCGTGGGGCAGATCGGCGCGACGGTGCAGGTAGTGCAGCGTATCAGGCTGCACCGGGCCACCTAGGCCTAGGGGTATGCGGGCGGCGGGCAAGGCATCTCCGCCTGGTAATTCCAGCACATCGCCTAGCTGCAAGGAAGCCGGACGGTTGAGGACCAGCCCGAACGACCCTTCTTCTTCGGAGTGGCTGCATAGCAGTACCACTGTTCGCTCAAAGTTGGGGTCGCCGAGAAAAGGCTGCGATATCAGCAAGCTACCAGATTGAAGGCGAGGCATCGGAGAAGGTGATTGGTTGATGGAGGGTAAAGGGGAACGAAGAGAGCGAAGAGGGCAGTATAGTAACCCTTTTAGCAGTAAGTGCTCCCTTGGAAGAGATTGGTGCGGCGTGATTCTTTGGGAGTACGTTAGGCAGGGGGGCGCGGGTTCCGTTGGGCATTCGTATTGTACTACCTTTCGGCTCTTTCTGCAGTTCAGACTGCTGCCAGTTACCTCCGTGAAGCACGTATTGCACGCCGGTTAGGTAGCAGCTTCGCGTCAGACGCTTATTTTTACCCCAGTTTCACAGGAAGTAGTTGGGCTCATACCCCAGCTACTTCCGCCTGGCATGTTGCCTTTACGCCTATTTCTGCCTTTCCATGATTGATCCTCAACTTGCTGACCTGCGCAAAACGTACGCCCAGCGGACGCTCACCGAAGCCGATGTGCAGCCAGATGCCGTGCGGCAGTTTCGTGCTTGGCTAGATGAGGCCATCAGTGCGCAAGTAGAGGAGCCTACCGCTCTCACGTTAGCTACGGTAAGTGAAGCCGGGCAGCCTTCTGCCCGCGTTGTGCTGCTTAAAGGGCTGCCAGACGATGCGGGGTTCCTCTTCTTTACCAACTACGATTCCCGCAAAGGGCAGGAACTGGCAACCGGCGCCTTAGCGGCTATGACGTTCTTCTGGCCGGCGCTGGAACGCCAAGTGCGGGTGGAAGGGCGCGTAGAGAAGGCGCCCGAAGAGCTATCCACGGAATACTTTCAGAGCCGCCCCCGGGCTAGTCAGGTGGGAGCCTGGGCATCGCCCCAGAGTCAGCCGATTCAGAGTAGGGAAGAGCTGGAGCAGCGGGAGCACGAAGTGGAAGCTCGCTTTGCAGGGCAAGAGCCACTGCCTCGCCCAGACCATTGGGGTGGTTACATCCTGCGGCCGCAACGCATTGAGTTCTGGCAGGGGAGGCCTAGCCGTTTGCACGACCGGATTGTGTATGAAATGCATGGGCTAGGCTGGACTATTTCGCGCCTGGCTCCCTAATAGTGGCCTAGAGCAGTAGGCTGAGCTCTTCGGAGCGGAGGAGTGCTGTTCCGCCGGCCTTACTAGGCCACTCCCGTTCCCTTTTACTTTACTCCCTTTTAAGTGGCCGAAATCCAACCCGTGCGCGGCTGGCGCTACAACTCGGAATTGAGTCAGCAAATTGATGCCTACGTTTCTCCGCTCTTCGACGTGGTTTCGGCGAAGCAGCGGGAGGCACTCTACCAGAATCCGCTCAATAGCATTCATCTATCAGTGCCACGGGGGGAGGATGCTGCCGGTGCGGCGCGCCAGCGGCTGCAGGAGTGGCAGCAAAGCGGCGTGCTGCGGCAGGATGAGCTGCCCGGTATCTACGTGTATTATCAGTACTTCCGGCTACCCGGCAGCACCCGCGAATACTGCCGAAAAGGCTTTATGTGCCACATCAGGGCCTACGACTGGGCCGAAAACGTGGTATTGCGCCATGAGAACACGCTGCCGGCTTCCGTAAATGACCGTGCTGAGCTGCTGAGCCGGATGGAGTTCCAGACCAGCGCTACCCACGGCCTATACCGCGATGATACCTTTGAGTTGGAGCAATACATGGATGAGGCCATGCAAAACCCGCTCTACCAAACTGAGGAAGACTATCAGGGTGCCCGTGATGTGCTGGCCGTGATTCAGGATGTACACATCATTCGGCGGTTTCAGCAAGTGTTGGAAGCGCGGGAGGTTATTCTGGCCGACGGGCACCACCGTTATGAGGGGTCGTTAACTTACCGGCAGGCGCGCCGCCTGGCAGCCGGAGAGGCCTACACGGGGGAGGAAGCGTGGAATTTTCACCTGATGTACCTCACCAACGCGGCTGCCGACGACCTGCGCATTCTGCCCACGCACCGCCTAGTGCTGCAACTACCAGAAGGGCTTTCTACCGAAGAGCTGCTGACCCGCTTAACGCCCTACTTTACGGTGCTGACGCTGGATGACCCCTATGGTTTGCCCGAGCGAATTGCCGGTAAGCCCTGGGCTTTCGGACTGTATTTGGGCGAGGGGCAGGCCTACAAGATTCGGCTGCGGCCCGAAGCGCACGCCCTGCTCGACTGGCCTACCACCCCCGAAGTAAAGAACCTTGACCTCACGGTGCTGCACTTTTTTGTGTTGGAAAAGGTGTTGGGTATTGTGGGGCAGGAGGCGCAACGGCAGTGGGCCGGAGTGGCCTACGTGCGTAACTTCCCCGAGTGCCTTACCCGGGTGGACCGGGGCGAGGCGCGGGCGGCCTTCATTACGAACGAAGTCACGATGGAGGAAGTGGAGCGTGTCTGCCACTCCGGGGCCGTGATGCCGCCCAAATCCACGTTCTTTTATCCTAAAACTATTGGCGGATTTCTCTTCACCAGTATCCGCGACTCTGAAACTGAACATCCCTTTTATGCCGTTTTCCGCTCCTGACTCTTCCTTGGTTCGGCCGCGCTTGGTGCTGGCTTCCAACTCGCCCCGGCGGCGGCAGCTGCTTACCGATCTGGGAGTGGCCTACGAGGTGCGGCTGCGTGAGGTAGATGAATCTTTCCCGCCGCACCTAGTGCGCGCGGAAGTAGCCGAATACCTGGCCGCGCATAAAGCCTCTGCCTACGCCTCGGATTTGGCCCCCGATGAACTCGTGCTTACAGCCGACACGATTGTATGCCTTGATGATGACGTGCTGAACAAGCCCGCCGATGCGGCCGAAGCTGTGCAGATGCTGCAGCGCCTGCAGGGCCGGGCTCATGACGTGTACACTGGCGTATGCTTGCTAGCCGGCGACGGGCGCCGCGTAGTATTCTCTGACCAGACGCGGGTGTACTTCCGCCCGCTGTCCCTCGCCGAAATTGAGCACTACGTAACGCAATACCATCCCCTGGACAAAGCAGGCGCCTATGGGGCGCAAGATTGGATTGGCATGGTGGCCGTGACGCGCCTAGAAGGTTCCTACTTCAATGTAATGGGCCTGCCGGTGCACCGCGTGTGGGAGGAACTGGAGAAATTGGGCGCGGTAGGCCTGTAAAAAGCCAGCAGCAAGCCTGCTCCGTCTACTCTAACCGCTTCAGTAAGTCTTGCTGGGTTTGTTGCCACTGGGGCAGTTCTTTCGAGTCCTGCCACAAATCCAGCAGCTCCGAGCGCTTGAGCACGGCTTCTACGGCCCGGCGGGCCAGCTCGGTTAGTTCATCTTCGTCGCTTACATCGAGCTCATCAGCCAGCTCGAGCATATCGTCGGGGAAGTCAGCGCTGGGCTGTCCTTGCCAGGCGGCTACAATTTCAGCGGCGGCCAGGGCCTGGGCAGCCACATCGGCCTCCACATAGCCTTCCTCTTCGGCAGCAGTAATCAGGGCCTCGAGCAACACCACTTCGTTGGGGTCGTCGGCAAAATCAGCCAGAAAATCTGCTGCGTCGTCGTTATCGAAATTGCGGAAGCCAGAGGTGCCCATACGTGCTTAGTCAATATGTGAGTGCACAAAGATAGGAGTGAAGCCCGGAGGGAAGTGGCCTAGGCCACTTCCCTCCGGGCTTCGTAGCTAGTTGGCAGCTCTCTAGGCCAGGGGGAGTTCGGGCATGGGCTGATTGGGGCGGGCGTACCCATAGCGGGCCTGAGCAGTGGCAGTGTGGTAGGTATCAAGACCGGAAAGGCACACGCTGTCGGCAGCGGGAAGGTTCAGGGAGCCATCGGGTCGCATTACGTCATCGGCCAAATACAACTGCACGACGCGGCCAATGAGCAGAATGGTGCCGTTTATTTCAATGGGCAGCTCCTGCGCCAGCTCCAGACCCATTTGAACCCGGCTGCCTTGCACGTATGGCGCCGAAAAGTCGTCGCGGTACTCGGGGGTGAGTCCACAGGCTTCAAATTCTGATACTTCCCGGGGGAAGTTAGCCGAGGTGTAGTGCGCCTCGCGCATGATGCCGCTGTGCACATGATTAATAGTGTACCGGCCGGTAGCCTGGATATTTTCGTAGGTGTGACGCGGCACGCTGGCTGGGCGCATTACAAAGCCAATCAGGGCCGGATTTGAACCCAGATGTACTACTGAGCTGATTACGGCTAAGTTGGTGGCTCCATCGGGGGCGGCCGTTCCTACTAAGTTGGCGGGTTTGTAGCCGGTTACGGAGTTAACCAGGTTGAGGCGGAATACTTTTTCCAGACCAGCGAGGTCATCGGCGGTGAAATGCGGCATGAGGGCAGGGCAAAATGTGTCAGAGATACAAGCAAGTCGCGACCTTTGCCAGATGTTTCAATTTTTGTTTCGACGGCGCGCCTGGCTGGAGCCGGCCCTGTACCTGGCTATCGCGCTAGGCCTGTACTTCAGCGGGTGGCACACCGAGGTGTTGGGCCGAGTGCAGCAGGGGCTGCTCAGCACTGGTTTGTGGCAGCCGCAACTCAGTGCGCCTAAGGCAGCCGGCCGCACCGCCTCTGCATCCGATAATTTCAATTTGCTGCTATTGCCCCTAAATCAGCCTGGGCCAGCCGTGCCACTATCGCAACTGCGGGGCAAGGTAATTTTTCTCAACATCTGGGCCAGTTGGTGTCCGCCCTGCGTAGCTGAAATGCCCGATATTGTCCGGTTGGCTAAGCGCACTAACCCCGACAGTGTCGCCTTTGTGCTGCTTTCGCTGGATCAGAACCCAGAAAAAGCGCGTCGTTTTCTTTCTCGGCGAGGTATTACGGTGCCCGCCTATTCGCCGGGCTCTCCATTACCAACTGCTTATCAAACGGCTGGCATTCCGGCCACTTTTATTATTTCTCCTGCTGGTAAAATCATTGGCTCACACGAAGGCATGGCCAAGTATGATACCCCCGAGATCCTAGGCCTGTTGCGCCGCTGGCAGAAACAGAAGTAGGGCGTTCTAGGTGAGGGCTACTGCCGGGCATGGTACCAGATAGCTACTGATAAGGCGATAATGGCGATTACCACCATCAGCACGTAAATGACACGATTCTGACGGGGCTCTATCTCGTTCCTTTTCATAGTCTTGGAAGTTCGCGCAGCGTGCAGGTAGTTTAACACCTAGCGTGCTCACTTGTTCGAGCCTGTTTGAACCACTTGGTTTATTTTTATTAAAACCTATTTTCAAAGATTTAGATAAAAATAAAATACCCGTGCCTCGTATTACGCAGTTGCATAATACGAGGCACGGGTATTTTATTTGCTTATGAAATAATTAGGGCATCAGGACTTTGTCGATAACGTGAATTACGCCGTTGCTTTGCGTAACGTCATATGTCGAAATAGTTGATACACCGCCTTTTTCATCCACTAGTACAATATTTTTCGGGCCGTTCATCATGGCCTTTAGCGTACCACCGCTCACGGTCTTTAAGGAGGCGGCGCCTTTGCCCGCTTTAATGGCAGCCATGATCTTATCGGAAGTCATGTTGCCAGCCACCACGTGGTAGGTCAGGATTTTGGTTAGCGTAGCTTTGCTCTCGGGCTTTACCAGGGTTTCAACGGTGCCAGCGGGCAAGGCATTGAAAGCAGCGTTAGTAGGCGCAAACACGGTAAAAGGGCCTTTCCCCTGCAGGGTTTCAACTAGGCCAGCAGCTTTCACGGCGGCTACCAGGGTGGTGTGGTCTTTAGAATTAACCGCGTTTTCAACGATGTTCTTCGTGGGGTACATTGCTTCGCCACCTACTGATACGGTGCCGGCTACCATTTTGGCTTGGGCCGAAGCCGATGTTGCGGTTGCTGCGCCCATCAGGGCTACTACTGCGAAGGAAAGCAAGTGCTTTTTCATGTGTTGTAATGAGTAAGGGGAAGGGTAGATTGGTTTATTTGAGGGCATCTACGCCACCTTACTCACTACTGGATTTAGGCGAGTTGAAATATTTTTAAGATAATAAGTTTACTTGCTCGATAATGCCATGTTGTGTATGTGTTTAATTGAAAAAATTAGGTCGATTATTTTATGCAGTAATTGTTTGATTAGCGCTATATAAGTTATTATCACTTAAACAAAGCTGCAATTATGGGTGCGTCTAATTGATAAATGTCTGGCAGAAAGCGCAGCTGGCCTTGCTCTGTTTCGCAGGTGTAGTAGCGCAGGTAGATAGGCAGGCCTACGGATAGATCGAAGCGGTGCTTATCGTGGGCTGCCACGCTAGCATACATCTCCCGAATAGCCTTGGCCTGACCTTCGCGCCGCAACAGGTACTCCGCCAGCTTCAAAGGTTTCTCCACACGAACGCAGCCGTGACTGAGGGCTCGCTCAGGGCGGGTGAAGGCAGTGCGGCCGGGTGTGTCGTGCAGGAACACGGTTTGCTGGTTTGGGAAGTAGAAAACCACATTACCTAGCGCGTTAAACGACCCCGCCCGTTGCCGGATGGAGTATACAAACGTGGCGGGCGTAATGCGTGCCCAGTTCACGTGCCACGGATTAATGAGGCGCCCCCGTCCATCGTAGAGCTGGTAATGGTTGTCGTAGAGGTAGCCAGGGTCACGCTGGAGCTCTGGCAGGAACTCCCGCACGGCAATGCTATAAGGCACCCGCCACTCCGGCGCCGTCACAAACACACTGATTCGGCTGCTGAGAACGGGCGTAGGCAGCTCCGGCTTTCCCACAATTACGCGGTACGTCTGCAGCACCTGGCCCTTCTTAATGATCTGCAGCTGATAGGCCGGAATGTTCACCACTGCGTATTCGGAATCCGCCGCGGCTTCCCAGCGCATGCGTTCCAGGTTGATAGCCACCCGTTGAAAGCCCGCCACAGTGTCTTGCATCAAGCGTAATGAGTCAGCGGGAGAAGCGCGCAGGGCCCGGCTCCAGGTTGTTTGTAAGTGGCGGTAGGCCAGTTGCGGAGGCTGCAGGCACAGGATGGCCGCGGTCAGGTTGGAGCTGTTGAGGGCGTGATGTAGCTGCGCAACGGTTTGCTGGCAAGTGAGACTGTCGGGCACTGCCGGCCGCAAGGTGCCGGGTTGCAGAGTTCCCCGCCGCAAATGGAAGAGGTAGGTTACCAGCGCATCGGTGAGGCGCAGCTCAAACGTGGCCAGTTGGTGGCCCCGTGCCCTGCTTGGTGCTGAGAGCCGGAGCGAGTCAGGGAGGGTTAGCAGGTGCTGCCAGGAGTAGGCTTCGGGCAGCAGGCCAAACTCGGTGGCCCGGCCCAGCAGCTGCAAGGCTTCGGTGGCCTGTGGGTTCCAACCCGCGTCCTGAGTCCAGCGGGCAGTGTAGTCGTTGGTTTGGTAAAAGCTGCCCACGGCCGGACCCATTCGCAGGCCTAGTCGTTGGTAGGTAGTCACGGTGCCCAGTGCTCGGGTATCCAGCAGTTGCCGGAGCGTAGCCCGTAGGGCGGCCGTTTCGGTGGGCGGAGCCACCAAAGTAGGAGGGAGACCTTCGCTTTTCTCCGAGGCGTAGGCCACCTGGGAAAATGCGCAGCCAGCGAGGGTCAGAAGGAAATAGGCAGACCGCACGGTGCTTCTCAACCAGTCCATAGGTACAGGGGTAAGAAGTGACGGAAAATGCTGGGCAGTGGAAAAGTGGGACTATAGGCAGTAGGGTAATAGATGGGAAGTGAGCCCAGAGTGTGACTACTATAATGTCCGAAATTTTGCCTTCTATTCCTAGGAAAAGCTGGAAAGGTGCCTGCCATACAAGTAGTAAGCCCCGCTGGTTAACCAGCGGGGCTTACTACTTGTATATTGAGTGTTAGGGCTTCAGGCGAGGATCGAAGGGATGGGGCTCCAGCGTAACGGTGCGGAGTTGCTGATGATCGGGGTGCAAGGGGTTGAGCAGGTAGTTCCACTCGTGGGGTGCGTGTGCGGAGGGTACACGCATGAGCCACTCGGTGCCTTCCTCAATCCAGGCCCGGGTGAGTTGCGCCAGCTCCAGCGGATACGGTAACTGCTGCCAGCCGCTGGGAAGCTCTTCCAGCGTTACATGGCGGATGGAGGCGGTATCCGGCACCTCCAGGGTCAGGGCAAAATAATTACGGGGCAGAGACGGGGAGTTAGCCAGTACCTCCAGCTTCGCTAGGGAGAGATGCTCCGAGGTGTAGAGAATTAGCGTCCCGATTTCGTGCCAGCGCCCCCCGTAGTACAGGCCACCTCGCCCAGAGGTATCTGAAATGTACGGGGCTTTTCCCAGGCGATAGAGCAGCATGAAGTGGCCTAGGAGTAGTGTCCGTACTGAATGCGGCCCAAAATGTCACAAATCTGCTCGCGCCCAATGGCCGACGATAGCAGGGACTTGGGCTTGATGCCGCCCAGGGCTGGGTTGGGCGTAGCCAGCCAGTGCTGGAAGTCGTCCTGATCTTCGAACACCTCCAGACCCTTAGCCAGCACCCCAGATAGTTGGATGGTTTTCTCTCCCTCGTCGAGGGTGAGGGCCCCGTGGGCCTGCTCGCGCCGGGCCAGGGTGCTTTCCGAAATGCCTAGCACGGCGCTGATTTCCTTGTTAGAAAACTGCAGGCGCTGTTGCAGCGCCCGTACGGCTTGCACCGACATGCCTTTGATGGCCACGCCTAGCAGGTCCAGCTCATTGCGCACAAGCTGCGGAATTACGGTGGGGCCACCCATAAGGTCCACCATGCTGGCCACGGAAGTTTTACGAACGACTGTCATTTGCGTGTTTTTAAACCGTCATTTGACGGCAATATACGCAGGAACGGAAAACCTTCGGTAAAAGATTCCGTCAGCATAGTTCTGAGCCCGCGCACTTCATTCTCTTTAGCTATGGAGAAAGCCCAACAAACCCGCATCAGTAAGTTTCTAAGCCTGCACTTACGCCACCAGCCAGAGCTGTTGGGCGTAACGCTGGAGGCCGGGGGCTGGGTAGGAGTGAAGGCGCTACTGGCCGCCTGTGCCCGCCGCGGGTTCCCGCTAACCCGGGAGCAGCTAGAAGAAGTAGTAACCAGCAGTGACAAGCAGCGCTTCGCTTTTGATGAATCGGGCACGCGCATCAGGGCGCAGCAGGGGCATAGCGTACCGGTTGAGCTAGGCTTGGTAGCGCAGGTGCCGCCCCCGAAACTCTACCACGGTACCGTAGCGGCGGCGTTGCCGGCCATCCGGGAGCAGGGCCTGCAGAAGATGCAGCGCCACCATGTGCATTTGTCGCCGGATGTAGAAACCGCCCGTCATGTTGGCAGCCGGCGGGGGCGCCCCGTGCTATTGGCCGTAGATGCGGCGGCCCTGCACGCGGCTGGGGCAACGTTCTACCAGTCCGGCAATGGGGTGTGGCTCACGGATGAGGTACCACCGCAGTACCTGCGGGAACTCTCCTTCTCGTAACGGGTAGCCAGCGAGTAGTAGCCGGGCCAACGGCAGAGTGATACCTTTGCCAACTTCTAATTACCTGGCCTAGGCCATTGCAAACTATCATGTCCGACGCGCAACAACTCATTACTCAAACTGCGGACTTTGTCCGTGATAAATTCTTGAACGAAGGCTCGGGCCACGATTGGGCTCACATCCGGCGGGTATGGCATGTTGCCCGGGCCCTGGCCCAGCAAACCCCCGAAGCCGACCCGCTTGTAACGGAGCTAGGCGCCTTGCTGCATGATGTGGCCGACTGGAAGTTTCACAACGGAGATGAGGAAGCTGGGCCCCAAGCCGCGCGCCAGTGGCTAGAAAGCCAGCAGGCCGAGGAAGTTGTTATTCAGCGCGTAGAAGCCATTATTCGGGAAATCAGTTTTAAAGGGCTGGGCGTGGCTACGCCCATGAGTACCGTGGAAGGAGAACTGGTGCAGGACGCTGACCGCCTGGATGCTATTGGAGCTATTGGGGTAGCGCGGGCTTTTGCCTACGGCGGCCACAAGGGCCGGCCCCTGCACGATCCGGCGGTGCCGCCCATTCAGCACGATTCTTTTGAGAGCTACAAGCAAAACACGGCACCCACCATCAACCACTTCTACGAAAAGCTGCTGCACCTGCGGGAGCGGCTGAATACGCCCGCGGCCCGTCGGGTAGCGGAGGAGCGCCACCAGTTCATGGAACAGTTTCTGGAGCAGTTTCTGCGGGAGTGGGACAGCCAGGATGTAGGCGCCGCGCAGTCGTAGGCAGTGCATCCTCGGGTAGGCTAACCGGCGCTAGGCCACTTCTGGCACTGGGCTAGCCCTTTCTGTACTCAACCGTAGCCCGGAACTCAATACCTTTATCCGTATGAATTTACGCGTACTCTCCTCTCGTTTCTTAGTGCCCGTGGTGGGCCTGCTGTTAGTCGCTTCCTGCCGCACTTGTCCCATGGTCTCATGCCATACCCGAAAGGTGCATTTGCACAACGGTACCAAGTACCGCGGGCAGCCTTGGTTTAAAAAACAGAACCCCGCAATCGGCGAAAAAATCAAGGTGCACAGCCAGGATCAGGGCAAGCATCATAACGACCGCAAGAAGACTCTCTAAGGGTACTAAAGATGGCGCTAGATTAGGTAAAATGGCCTTTTTTGCCTATCTTGCGGGCTTAAGAAAGTACACACTCACGGGCCGAAAAAGCTCCCGTTTTTCACGGGTTTCTAGGCCACTTAGATCTCCCTATGGCGGAAGGCGAAAAGATCATTCCGATAAACATTGAAGATGAGATGCGCGGCGCCTACATCGACTACTCGATGTCGGTCATCATCTCCCGGGCTCTGCCGGATGTGCGCGACGGTTTGAAACCCGTGCACCGGCGCGTGCTCTATGGCATGAGCGAGCTGGGCGTTTCCTACAACAAATCCTATAAGAAGAGCGCCCGTATCGTGGGCGAGGTGCTCGGTAAATATCACCCCCACGGTGACTCCTCCGTGTACGACACGATGGTGCGCATGGCCCAGGACTGGAGCCTGCGTTACCCGCTCGTAGACGGACAAGGTAACTTCGGTAGCATCGACGGCGACTCGCCGGCGGCTATGCGTTACACGGAGGCCCGCTTGAAGCGCTTGGCCGATGAAATGCTCGGCGACCTGGACAAGGAAACGGTGGACTTCCAGCCCAACTTCGACGACTCCCTGGAGGAGCCGTCGGTGATGCCGGCTAAGTTCCCGAACCTGCTGGTAAACGGCACCACGGGTATTGCCGTGGGTATGGCTACCAACATGGCGCCTCATAACCTCACGGAGGTAGTAGACGGCATCGTGGCCTACCTCGGCAACGAGGATATCACGGTGGCAGAATTGATGGAGCACGTAACGGCTCCCGACTTCCCGACTGGCGGTATCATTTACGGTTACGACGGCGTGAAGCAAGCCTTCGAAACGGGCCGGGGCCGCGTAGTGATGCGGGCAAAAGCGCACTTCGAAACCTTACCTTCGGGGAAGGAGCAGATCATCGTGACCGAAATTCCCTATATGGTGAACAAGGCCTCGATGATTGAGAAGACGGCGGCTCTCATCAACGAGAAGAAGATTGAAGGTATTGCCGACTTGCGCGACGAGTCGGACCGTGATGGTATGCGCATTGTGTACGACCTGAAGCGGGATGCTATGCCCACGGTGGTGCTGAACAACCTGTTCAAGTACACCCAGCTGCAGTCTTCGTTCGGCGTCAACAACGTAGCCCTGGTAAAGGGCCGCCCCATGACGCTGAACCTGAAGGACCTGATTGTATACTTCGTAGAGCACCGCGCTGATGTAATTGTGCGTCGGACGCGCTACGAGCTGGCGGAAGCACAGAAGCGGGCCCACATCTTGGAAGGCCTGCTGATTGCTTTAGACCACCTCGACGAAGTAATTGCTCTCATCCGTTCCTCCCGTGACCCAGAGGTTGCCCGTGGCCAACTCATTGAGCGATTCTCACTGAGCGAAGTACAGGCTCGCGCCATTCTGGATATGCGTCTGCAGCGCCTCACGGGCCTGGAGCGCGATAAAATTGTGGCGGAGTACGATGAGCTGATGAAGCTGATTGATCACCTGAAGGCCGTACTGGCGTCGGATGAGATGCAGCGCCAAATCATCCGCGACGAGCTTCAGGAGATTAAGGAGCGTTACGGCGATGCCCGCCGGACCACCATTGAGTACGCCGGTGGCGACTTCTCGATGGAGGACATGATTGCCGACGAGAGCATGGTTATTACCATCTCCAGCGAAGGCTACATCAAGCGCACGGCTCTCGACGAATACCGGGCGCAAGGTCGGGGAGGTGTTGGTGCCCGTGGAGCCACCTCCAAGCAGGATGACTTCACTGAGCACCTGTTTGTGGCTACCACACACGAGTACCTGCTGTTCTTTACGGAGGCTGGCCGCGTGTTCTGGCTCAAGGTATACGAAGTACCAGAAGGAGGGAAGGCTACCAAAGGGCGCCCCATCCAGAACCTGATCGAAATTCCTCGGGAGGACAGCGTACGTTCCGTACTCAACGTACGTGGCCTACGCGACCCAGATTATCTGGAGAATACCTACCTGATGTTCTGCACTGAGCAAGGTACCGTGAAGAAGACTCCACTGGAGGCCTATTCCCGTCCACGCACCGCCGGCATCAACGCTATTACCATTAACGAAGGTGACCGTCTGCTTGACGTGCAACTGACCACTGGCACTTCCGAGATAGTAGTTGCGCTGCGTTCGGGCCGGGCCGTACGTTTTCCCGAAGAGAAAGTGCGTTCTATGGGCCGCACGGCCGCCGGGGTACGCGGTATTACGCTGGCCGACGACTCAGACCGGGTAGTAGGTATGGTGTGCATCGACAAAGACAGCGAGGATGAGCTGCTGGTAGTATCCGAAAATGGATATGGCAAGCGCAGCCCGCTGGATGAGTACCGTATCACGAACCGAGGTGGTAAAGGGGTTCGGGCAATGAAGATCACGGAGAAAACGGGGGCACTGGTAACTATCAAAGCCGTTAGCGACTCCGACGATCTGATGATCATCAACAAGTCCGGCATCACCATCCGACTGCGGATGGCTGAACTACGCAGCATTGGCCGCGCCACACAAGGTGTGCGCCTGCTGAAAATCAGCCAGGGTGACGAAATTTCTTCGGTAGCGAAAGTAGCAGCCGAAGAAGAGAAAGAAGCGGAATTAGGAAGTGGTGATGGACTGACCCTGAATGGGGATGGCTCCGCTACCACACCAGATGCAGACCTCACGTCGCTCACTGATCTCGATTCGCTCAGCGCTAATTAACTTGCAACGGCAGAACTCAACTTTGGGTTCTGCCGTTTGCTTTGCAATTCCTTTCATTCAACCTGACCATTCTTCGACAAACTCCCATGAAGAAGACCATTTTGACACTCGTTGCAGCGGCTGCTTTACACACAGCTTCCGCTCAGAATTCAGCCGTAACGAATGCGGTTTTGTTTCAGCGCCAAGGCACGTTAGACAAAGCCCGCACTGAAATCGACAAGGCAATAACCAACGAGAAAACTTCTACTAAGGCTAAAACCTGGTATACCCGCGGCGAGATCTACGATGCGCTGGTATCGAGCCCGATATATGGCAAAGCTCTGCCCGCTGGTGAAGGCGCTAAAATTGCGTTTGAATCCTACCAGAAAGCTATTCAGCTCGACGGCAAAGACGGGGAGTTCGGCAAGCAGGCTACTGCGAAGCTCGATGGCTTGTATGGCCTAGCACTGAATGCTGGTGTAGAAAACTACAACGGTAAGAAATACGACGAGGCCTTGAAGTCGTACCAGATGGCCCAGCAGATTCGTCCTCAGGACACAACGGCGTATCTCTACGCGGCGTATGCTGCAGCGGCTAAGGAAGACTTCCCGGCTGCTAAGGAGCAGTATACTAAGCTGCAAGGCATTGGGTACAAATCGCCGCAGATGTATACTACACTGCTGCAGATGGCCCGTCAGGAGAAGAACGATGCTGAAGCTTCAAAGGTGTTACAGCAGGCCCTGCAGGCGTATCCAACCAACAAAAGCTTTATGCTTGAAGACCTGAATGCTGATTTGAGCTCAGGCCGTAGCAAAGAAGCATTGGCTAAAATTGACAAAGCCATTGCCGCTGATCCGAAGAATGCCAACCTGTACGCCGTGAAAGGCTCACTGCTTGATCAGGCAAAACAGCCAGCTCAAGCACTAGAGGCCTACAAAAAGGCAGTGGAGATTGAGCCAGAAAATTTTGACGCTAACTTTAACTTGGGCGTTTACAACTATAACAAGGCCGCAGACCTCTACACAAGGGCCAGCAAAATGAGCTTGGCTGAGTATCAGAAGTCTGGTAAGAAGTATGAAGCCGATGGCAAGAAGTACTTCCAGGATTCGCTGCCATACTTCGAGAAGGCTTTGCAGGTTCAGCCAAATGACCGTGCAACCATCTCGTCGCTGCAGAAGGCTTATTTGCGCGTTGGACGTACAGCTGATTCAGAGCGTATGTCGGCAAAGCTTGAAGCAGCGAAATAGTTAGAGTGAATCTCTTCCACTAAATCATCAAGGTGGGGGAGTAAAATACAGCCCAGATATAGGTAGAACTATGCTGGGCTGTATTTTTAGAAATTCTACTTAACATAATATAAATTATAAGACAAACTAATATATGAATTATGGTGACTACCTACTGACTCGTCGAGAATTCAACTGAGTCTAATACGAATCTAGGCCACCTACTATAACCAGCTGGGCCATAGGCCACAGTTTAAAGTTAGAGCGATTCTCAGGCAGCGAATAGATAAGCACATCCATAAAAGTTCGAGGAATTTTGCTCTGCTAAGTCTGAAAACTACCCAAGCTCACGGAGGCATTAGATATAGATATACAGTGCCGGACTGGAATTTTCGAGTTATCTATCACTCATAAATAAGCAGCTGTTCCAGAACTTGGCGATTCATACTCATACCAAGGCGTGGTTCCGCATAACAAAACAAAAGCTTGACAGAACTATGACTATAGCTTTAGAAACTAGCGTGACCTTAAGTATAAAATGGAAACGTAATAAAGCGGGAATCTTGGTGGGTAAAGCTAGACAACTCTAGTTAAACCTATTGGACAAGCTCTAATCAATTAAGAGAAATGCTAAGTGCCAACAGCCAGCGGGTAGCTCATGCCTCAGTGCAATGCATCAACTATTAAGCATTTCTGCGGTCAAAGTTTAGCGGCAACGAATACTACCTGTTTGTGAAGGAAGTGTTCCAGTGTTATTCACCCAGTGTTATTCACCTGGTAGATACACCAATGAACAAGTGGAGGACTGCTTCCCTCCTATTTGTACAACTATCAAATGGCTAAACTTAATTAATCGCTTGATTCATTTAGCCAATATGAATGAGGCCCTGAGATAACGCATTATAGTGGTTGTAGTAATAGCATTGTGAAAGTGTTACTCACTGTAGATATGCGCTCGGTAGTTGATTCAAAAGCAGATAAAAGGGAATAAAAGGCGTGCTGCTGCCCGCCTGCCCCGCCGTATTGTTAGAGGGTATTTAAATAAATGGGTATATACTAAGCAGTAATAACCTATCAATAAGTACCCACACAATAAAATAGCTTTAATAAGCGTAAAAAGTCTAAAAAAGTATATAAATGAGAAATCAATGTGCTTTTTTATACTTTAAACTACTTTTATGTACTTTTGCTAAACAAGTTTATCCTATTACCTTGCGTACACGTACTATATACCAACAAATTTTTTCTTGACTTTCCATGCCTAAGACTATAGACTATCCACGCACTAGTTACACTAGTGCGTGGGAAGTAGCTGAAGTGGTTGATGATACTGGTGGCAAGTGCGCCATTGAAACAGCTGCTCGTAAACTAAACAGAAAGGTTAGTGGCTCCTTTAAAGCCATTATAGGTTCGGCTGTGAAGTTTGGGCTTCTAACAAGCAAGCGCGAATTCCTAACAACTACTAACTTGTTCAGGCGCATCAAACACGCTTATGATAAGCAGGAAGAAAGAATCTATCATAGAGAAGCCTTTCTCCATCCCCCATTATTCACCCAGATCTGTCGTAAGTTTCGGAACAGAGAGCTGCCAGTACACATGCTTGATGTTATGCTACTGCGAGAGTTCGGAGTAGAAGAGATCAATGCACAAAGTGTTGCGAAAGCCTTTATCGATGGGGCTCGCATGGTGTCCATCCTTGATGAAAGAAACATCATTGCCGACATAGATCAATTAGATGCACAACAAGGCCCACGCAAGGAACTCAGCAGCGGTGAGATGCCTCTAAACTTGTTTAAGGGAGCGGCTGCAGCGGTTTCAACTGGTGAATCAAAGACTCCTACCGATAACGCCTCGCCTAGTATATCTCCTTCTCCTGCTTTTATGCCTTCGCAACGTGGCTCAGATCCAGTATCAAGTCTGTTCGGACTAGACACAGATGATCTTGATAAAGCCTCAGAAGAACCAGATAGCACAAGCGATGAGTCTGTAGCCCCGTATGTACCTTCAGTGGCTTCTGGTGAGCCTGTACAGAGGCCTAGAGACACTACTTTGCCTACGACTACAGGAACTTATATTGCGAGCAATCCACAACCGGCCGCTGCACAGGTAACTCATACACCCCAGCCACCTGCACAGGTTGCCTATTCTGTTCCAGCAACTCCCCTAGGCCACGGGTATAGCATTAGCATCAGTGGTCCTGGCTTAGACACTCAGCTTGTCATACAGGATGTGGATGATTTGGTACTTGTAAGTGCCTTGTTGGATAAGATCAGACGCCAATTACGCTAAGCAAAGAGGGCCGCGGATAGTATCCGCGGCCCTCTTTGCTTTAAAGCCAGTCTTACCTCCTACTGTCATAAAAAATAAAAACAGCTGCCTGTTTAAATATTATGTTAAGGTGAAATGTGTCTGTTACGGCTAAGAACCCCTACTACCCAATAACCTGACTCCCTTTTCCCTCCCAGATAAAAGCTATCAACCTGCGTTATGCCAAACCCCGCGTTACGCCATGCCAACGGTAATCGGGCCTTCAGGGGGGCCGCCGAAAAAACTGCTACTGGCCCAGCAGGCACTTCTCTGTGCTTTAACGCGTAAGATATACCGGCTGGGATATGCCAGATCGGGACTGCCCTACCCGCGGCCCACACCTGCTTTACATGCAGCGTGTCGAGGCTATACCAGCGCATACTTTGCAGGGCCACATGCCGCCGAATATCTCGCATTTGCCGCAGTCCGGCCGTATCGCGCCGACGCTCCCACAAAGGATAAAAAGGAAGCAACAGAATAAGCAAGGCGGACATGCCGGTCAGAGATGCTCCTATGAGAGCTGTGGGCTGTGGTAATCGCACTTGCCGCATTACATATACCCCTATCCCACCGAACACCAACAAAGAAGCCCAGAACCGAAGGCCTTTAGTGCCGGGAAGATCAATAATGAGTAAAGCAATTGGCACAGCCAGGCATACTACCAAAAGGATTATCCCCCAAGCGCGCAACACCCCCTGATCAGAACGAGTGGCTTGCTTAGCCGCCACAGCCGCCTCCCAGTACCGAACCATACCGGCCACTAGTAAAGCCAGCGGCGGCATTAGAGGTAGCATATACCGTTCTTTCTTTTCGGGCACCAAGCTCAGCAGCAACAGACTAACCAATACCCACCCCAAGGCAAGAACATACGGAATATAGTGCTGCAGCCGTGGCCGGGCATACGGCCAAACCAGCGAAACTAACGCTACTAACGCCCAAATACCCGTAAAAACCGCAAATGGAGCGTAAAACCAGAAAGGCTTAACATGCCGCTCTCCCCAAGAAGAAATTTCCGTACGGGCTACCGTAACAGCGGCAGGCGCTACGTGCTGATAAATATAGAGAGGCCAGCTACACCCAATAGCCAACAGCAGGCCTAGCCCCAATAACGTACCTGGCAGCTGCCGACGGACTTGCTGACGATGCTGGGGATAGCCTACCAGATACACCAGCAAAAAAGGGAACAGCACCGTATACAGGGCTACGGGGCCTTTGCTAAGTAAGGATAACCCACCTAGTACCCCGGCACCGGCCAACCACCCCCAGGCGCGGCCCGTGTGCTGCCAACCTTTAACCAGCAGCCACAGAGCCCCTACCATCAGGCTCACGGCAAAAATATCCCATTGACCTTCTCGCCCAGTAGTGACTACCAGCAGGCTACTACCCAGCGCGAGGGCTCCCAACCAAGCCGTGCGACCGGGGTTTTCCTCTTCGCCGGGCAATGAACGCGTTAGTTCTAGCGCTAGCCCCCAGAAAAATAGCACTAGTAACGTAGCCACTACAGCGGCGGGCAACCGGAGCAGAGCCAGGTTTTCAGTTGGGCCAATAAGGGTCTGCAGGCCAGCTACGGCCCACGTAGGTAAAGGGGGCTTTGCCAACCGAAGCTCCCCGTTCATAGTCGGGATGAGCCAAGAGCCGCCCGCTACCATCTCGCGGGCCGCCACAAAATTGCGGGCCTCCATCAGACTTACTTCGGGGGCACCGCCATGAATAAAGAAACTACTGATACAAACGGCTAGTACAGATGCCCACCTCACCCAGGCACGAGGCCGAGGAGGTGGGATGCTTTCTTGATGCATATGTTGCTGTTGAAAATTGACTGTTTCTGTTAGTAGCCCAGCGCTCCTACTTACACTAGGCCTACGGGTTGGCTGGTTTAGCCATGGACAGGGAATGCTGAATGGCGGACTGATGATGAAGTTGGTGGCGCAGGCGCCGCACATTATCCACCTGATACGCATCGGGCCGGGAAGCTACTACTCGTTTAACAGCCTGGCCAGAGCGCCCCCCAAACACTACTACTTCCCGCCCAGTCTCATGAATGCGGGCTACCCGCTCAGGGCTAACATCATCTTTGTGCAGCACCACAGCTTGCACATCAGCAGCACTCAGGAAGGCCATTCCCTGCTCAAACTCGTCGGTAAACTCTAGCCCGAGCGGTAAAGTTGGCTGCAACTGACGCAAGTAAGCCAGAGTAGTCGGGCGGTTAGTTAGAATGAGCACCCGCTCCGCGGGCACCCGATACTGGCCTAGCAAAGCAACTAGCTGCCGAGCTAGCGTGCGGCTACGGGTAGTATCATTGGCTGAGCAAGCATCATCCTCGTGCAGATCGAGGTGGAGATATGGAAACTCTGGTCGCTTAGCTAGCTGGCTCAACAGCTGTTCAAACGTGCTGATCTGCTCGTGCTGAAACCAGTCGTAGGGCCAACCGCCGCGGTAATGTAAGCGCTGCAGGTCGGCCGCCGATGTTTGGCTGACACACCCCTGCCCATCAGTCATCGAGGCTAACGTATGGTCGTGGTAGAGCACGGGCACGCCATCCTGCGAAAGGCGAATATCGACCTCCACTCCTGCTGCTTTCTGGCGCAAGGCCCGGTTAATGCTGCGCAGACTACTGGGTGGCAACGGGTTGAAAGGCAAAAACGGCGTAAAGAACCCCGACCCCGCGTGGCCTAACACCAATGGCTGAGAGGCTGGGCGAACCGACGTAGGCCTATCAGTTGCACCGGAGCCCAAGGGGGCGGCCGTAGCGGTATGACAAGCCAGGGCTAGGCCACTCAGAAACACGGGCAGCAGCACTCGGCGCCCCATCCGGAAGTAAGAAAGTTGCATGTGCACAATGCCGGACATTAGTAAGAAAAGGAATTGACCGTCCGACCGGAATTGTATACGCGAAAAACTGCCACCTGGGCAATTCCATTACCTTTGCGCCCCGCGGTTTCACCCGTGGGCTTCACTTTCTTCCCGCATCTGCGCATGGCATCCATTCTGGTTACCGGCTGCGCGGGCTTCATTGGCTCGCACCTCGCCGAGCGGCTGCTCCAGGATGGGCACCGCGTTGTAGGCCTAGACAACTTTGATCCGTTCTACGACCGGACGCTTAAACAAACCAACCTAGGCCAGTGCCTTGCGCACCCGCGCTTCAGCTTTCACGAGGTTGACCTCCGCCACGGTCTAGATGCCCTGGTAGATGCCCTGCCCGCCGACCCCATTGAGGTGGTGGTACACCTGGCCGCCAAAGCCGGCGTGGGGCCCTCCGTGCGGGAGCCCGTAGCTTATCTGGAAAACAACGTACTCGGGACCACGCATTTGCTGGAGTGGATGCGGCAACGGGATATCAAGAAGCTGTTTTTTGCTTCCTCGTCCTCGGTGTACGGTAATACCAAAGTGCTACCCTTCCGCGAAGATCAGAACCTACTGGCTGCCTGTATCTCTCCGTATGCCGCTTCCAAGCTGGC
Organism: Hymenobacter wooponensis; assembly: GCF_004745865.1. Taxonomy (GTDB): domain Bacteria; phylum Bacteroidota; class Bacteroidia; order Cytophagales; family Hymenobacteraceae; genus Hymenobacter; species Hymenobacter wooponensis. The sequence goes on from NZ_SRKZ01000003.1 coordinate 135,971, forward strand.
CGGGGAGCAGCTCACCTACACCTACCACCATCTGTACGGGATGGATGTGCTGAATGCCCGGTTTTTCACCGTGTATGGCCCCCGCCAACGCCCCGATCTGGCCATTCATAAGTTTGTGCGCTTGTTACGGGCGGGGCAGTCTATTCCCGTGTTCGGTGATGGCACCACCGCCCGCGACTACACCTTCGTGCTGGATACGGTAGACGGCATTGCCCGCGGGGTGGCGCATCTACTTAACCACCAGGGCGTATATGAAACTATCAACCTAGGCAACAACCGCCCCGTTACGCTGCTAGAGCTCATCACGGCCGTGGGAGACGCAGTAGGCCACTCTCCACAGCTGGAGTTTCAGCCAATGCAAGCTGGCGACGTAGACATCACCTACGCGGATATCAGCAAGGCGCAGCAATTGCTGGGCTATGCGCCACAAACTACCCTAGCCACTGGCCTAGCCCATTTTGTGGAGTGGATGGATAACCAGGAGCCCCAGGGGTAAGGCGTATAATTCGTCATAATATATGATACACAAGAGGCCCTGGGATTTACCCAGGGCCTCTTGTGTAACGCCGTTTATCGTAAGAAGTAGCAGCTGACCGAGCAGCTGACCGGTAACCCTCTCTAGGCCACCTGTTCCTGCTGCGCCTGCTCGCGGCGCAGCAGTACGATGTTTCGGGTGTAGACCACAATGCCGGGCACGTTGCCCAGGATAAGCACCTCATCGTGACGCAGAATGGCATAGATGAGCACCAGAAACGAGCCGACCAGGCTCACCACCCAAAAGCCCAGCGGCAGCACAGACTCCCCCTTGCGCTCTGAATACAGCCACTGGTATACGAAGCGGAGTAGAAACACCGCCTGGCCTACGGCGCCCAGCGCCAGCCAGCCACCCGGAATGGGCGTATGCAACATGCGCTGGAAGCTGAAGTTGGGCGTACCCACAAAGAAGAGTACCAACGTAGCCAGCGGGAAAAGATACGCCCCGGCCCGGAAAACACCGTTAAGCTTACGCCACTCGCCCAGCAGCTGCAAATTGCGAATATAGATGCCGTAGCTGATGAGCTGGGCACCCAGAATAACCGGGTCGTGCCGCAGAATGCCGTAGATAATCATCAGGAAGGATGATATCAGGCTGATCTGCCAGAATAACGCCGGCACCAGCACCTGCTTGGCACGCTCGCTCTTGATCCATTGCAGAATAATGCGGCTGCTGAACAGGCCCTGCGACAACAGCCCAATAATGCGGGCAACTACTTCGGTGCTCATACTGTGCGTGGCCTAGGCTATGCTGAGGCAGCCGTACCGCGCTGCTCCTCCCCGATTTCGTAGTTCTTCCAGCGGCTGCGGATCCAGCGGAAACCAAAGGTATCCACCAGGGGCTTCCAGGCGCGGTTCCAGAGGTTGTACTTAGCCGTACCCGCAAAGCGCGGGAAGTGCTGCACGGGCATCTGATGCACTTTGCCGCCCTGCAGCTGCACCAGCGCCCCCAGGAAGCGGTGCATGCCATGGAAGAGCGGAATCCGGCGGGCGTACTCAATCTTCATAATCTTGAGCGGGCAGCCCGTGTCCTGAATACCATCGTTAATGAGCGTACGCCGCACGCCGTTGGCAATCTTGGAAGAGAGCTTTTTCACAAACGTATCCTGACGCTTGGCCCGGATGCCATTCACCATATCATACTGCGGAAAAAACTCGAAGAACTTAAGAAAGTCCAGCGGTGAGGTCTGAATGTCGGAGTCGATGTAGCCCAGCAGCGTGGTGCGGCAGTGGTCAATGCCAGCTTTGATGGCAGTGCTGAGGCCCCGGTTGTGGCTCAAACTAATAAACTCATAGCGCGAATCTTGGCGACAAATGTTGCGCAGAATGGCCAGCGAGCCATCCGTGGAGCCATCATTCACAAACAGAACCGTTGTGGTCACGGGCGTTTTGTCCAGGAACTTGTTCATCTCGACTGCAAACTGCTGCAGGCTTTCTTCTTCATTATACACCGGTACAAGAACGGTGAGACTTTGCGTGGCCAGATAGGCAGCGTTATCAGACATACAGACGAGCGTAAAAACGGGGCGCAAGGTACTCAAGGATTCTTCAGCAAAATGGTCTTGTAGAATACCGCCTCATCACCTTTGCGCCCTATCTTACTGACAATTATTTGAATGAGTTTTTACCAGCATGAAATTCTATTATTTAGGAGCCCTAGGCCTCTGTATCTCAACGGCAACTCACGCCCAACACTCGCTAGTTCCCGATAGTACCCATGCTCGGCCCGCTGCTCAAGTAGTGAAAGCCGGCGTCCGGATATTTAACCAGCCAGACCTGATAAGTACCTACGAAAGGCAGCTCACGCCTCGCTTAAGCCTACTGGGCGGCGTAGGGTACTTCCGCCAGCGTTATTCTATTTATGGCGTATGGTTTAGCCCGGCGGCGGGGCAAAGCCAGCCTGAAGAGATACAGGGCGTCTCTCACTCCTACCACGCCGACCTACAGCTGCGCTATTATTTCCGGCAACATAGGCCCCAGCGGCCGCTAACCGGTTGGTATGCCAGCTTTGCCCTTCAGGGCACCTACCGGCGCAGTGAAGAGGTGTATGTGGCCTCGGCTACCGCATTACAAGGAACTACTACCCGCTACCGCACGACCCATGCCCAGCCCCAAGTATATCTAGGCCGTCAATGGGCCCTAGGTCAGCGCGTAGTACTTGATACGTTTTTAGGCACCTGCATTTACCGGCGCGAATCAGTAAACCGGCGTAACGCGAATGCGCCGTATCTCGATGCTGGCGGTGGCCTACAAATTGGTTGGAGGCTCTAAACGTTGGAAACAGCTAGATATAACAAAGCCGTTTAGCGAAAACTAAACGGCTTTGTTCGACTGATTAAACAGCGAAGTGACAACAAGAGGCAGCTACTCCCGGCGCACGCCGGCGGAAATGGTGGTATGGCGCTGACGTAGCACCTCCACAACATTTTCCAGGCTTAGACCAGAAGCCGTAAGCAATACCAACAAATGGTAAAGTAAATCAGCCGCTTCTCCTTTGAGGCCTTCAATGTTGCCACCTACAGCATCAATAACGGTTTCTACAGCCTCCTCTCCCACTTTCTGGGCAATTTTGGGCATCCCCTTCTTAAACAAGGATACCGTATACGACTTCGGGTCTTCGTCGGGGAACTGCTGGCGGCGCTGCACCAAGCGCTCCAGTTCGGCAATGAAGCCCACCGGCGCGGTTGGGTAGGCCACTTGCTCCGGCTGCTCAAAGCAACTGGTAGTACCGCGGTGGCAGGTAGGCCCATCCGGAATGGCCCGGATTAGCAGGGCATCCTGGTCGCAGTCGGGGTGCTGGCTGACTACCGTAAGGTAGTTGCCGCTGGTTTCGCCCTTGGTCCAGAGGCGCTGCTTAGAGCGGGAAAAGAACGTGACGCGGCCCGTTTCAGTCGTTACACGCTGGGCTTCCTCGTTCTGGTAGCCCAGCATCAGCACCTGCCCGGTCTGGGCATCCTGCACGATAACGGGAATGAGCCCGTCGGGCATTTTGGCGAAATCCATGGTTGTGGTTGGTAGAAGTTGATTGCTGGTTGGTAGAAGTTGATTGCTGGTTGCTACTTGTTAGCGGCTACAGAGGGAATACCAATCAGCAACTCGCAATCAACTTCTACCAATTCATTTAAAGCCGCACCGGAATACCATCTTGGCGCAGGTGCTCTTTTAGCTCCCGGATTCCGATTTCTCCGAAGTGGAAGATACTGGCGGCTAGGCCGGCATCGGCATGGGCTTGCTGGAACACGTTGGTAAAATCTTGCTTGGAGCCGGCCCCGCCCGAGGCTACCACTGGAATAGTTACAGCTCGGCTCACGGCCCCCGTAATATCTAGGGCAAAGCCATCCTTGGTGCCGTCGTTGCTCATGGAAGTCAGCAGGATTTCACCCGCCCCGCGGTCGGCGGCCTCCCGGCACCACTCCACGGCATTGCGGCCGGTATTGTTGGTGCCGGCGCGCGTGTAGATCTGCCAGCCGTCGGCATCGTTGTAGCGCGCATCGGCGGCCACTACAATACACTGGCTCCCGAACCGAGCGGCCAGCTCATCAATCAGCTCCGGCCGCGCCAGTGCCGCCGAATTAATGCTGACTTTGTCGGCTCCGTTCAGTAGTAGCGCCTCCACATCGGTAACGGTGCCAATGCCGCCGCCCACGGTGAACGGAATATCCAGCTCCCGGGCTACGTCGCGCACCAGCGCCACCAGCGTGGCGCGCTTTTGGTTGGTGGCCGTGATGTCCAGGAACACCAGCTCGTCGGCGCCTTCGCGGGCGTAGCGGGCGGCCAGTGCCACCGGGTCGCCGGCGTCGCGCAGGCCCTCAAACCGAACGCCCTTCACAGTGCGCCCGTCCTTCACATCAAGGCAGGGAATAATTCTTTTAGTAAGCATGGAGTGTTGAGGTCAGCAGTTACAGCCAGCTTTTGAGCTCGTTGAGGGTAATGGTGCCTTCATAGATAGCCTTACCAATGATGGCACCGTGCATTCCGATTTCAGCTAGGGCTTCTACATCGGCAATTGTTGTAACGCCACCGCTGGCAATAAGGCGGGCCGCCGGCAGCACCTGCCGCAGCTCCCGATACGTGTCCAGGGCCGGGCCTTGCAGCTTCCCATCCTTACTCACGTCGGTGCAGATAAAGGTGGTGGCTCCAGCAGTGAGGTACTGGCCTAGAAACTCCTGCAGGGTACGCTCACTCTGCTCGGCCCAGGCATTAATGGAAATATGGTTGTCGCGGAAATCAGCTCCCACAATGATTTTCTCAGCCCCAAAAGTCTGCAGCCAGTTGTTAACCGTTTCCGGCTCCCGCACAGCAATGCTGCCCGCCGTAATCTGGGTGGCTCCCGCCGCGAAGGCCTGCCGCAGGGCTTCGTCGCTTTGCAGACCGCCACCGTAGTCCACTACCAGGCTGGTGTGGCGGGCAATGCGCTCCAACACCGGCAGGTTTATGGGACGTTTGGCGCGGGCGCCGTCGAGGTCTACCAAGTGAAGGCGCTTCACGCCGTGCTGCTCAAAGCGCTGAGCCACGGCCAAGGGGTCGGAGTCGTAGGTGGTCTGCTGGGCGAAGTCGCCTTCGGTGAGGCGCACGCACTGGCCGTTGATCAGGTCAATGGCGGGAATTATTTCCATGGTGGTTGTGCATTAGCAGGTACGAGTTGGCGGTTGCCAGGCAACCGCCAACTCGTACCTGCCAACTGATTTATAGTTTCAGAAAGTTTTCCAGGATGCGCGTGCCTACGGTACTGCTCTTCTCGGTGTGGAACTGCACGGCATAAAAATTCTTATGCTGCACGGCGGCGCTGAACGGTGTGGGGTACTGCCCCTGGGCAATAGTATACTGGCCTACGGGAGCATAGTAGCTGTGCACGAAATACACATAGTCCTCTTCCTGGAGCCCGGTAAATAAGGGAGAGCGAAGTTGGCTCAGCGTATTCCAACCCATGTGCGGAACTTTGTACTCCGCCGACGCCGGAAAACGTACCACATCGAAGGGCAGGATACCGAGCAGATCAGTCCCCCCGCCTTCTTCGCTGTGCTGGCCCAGCAACTGCATGCCCAGGCATATACCAAGGAAGGGTTGCGTAAGCGTAGGCAACAATTTATCGAGCTCCTGGGCTTGAAGCTCACGCATAGCCGAGGCAGCTTCTCCCTCGCCAGGAAAAAGCACCTTGTCGGCTCGGCGTATTACATCATGGTCGGCAGTTAACGTTGCCTGCACGCCTAAGCGCTCCAACGCAAAAATCACCGACTGCACATTGCCACCCTTGTAATCAATTACTGCTATTTCCATTTGAGCAATAGTAGAAGATTTTCATGTTTACACATATGTTAAAACATTTGGGTAAAGCCCCTCTCGCTTCGTCCGCAGCCTTTTAGCTGTTGACTTGTCTTCTGCAACCCATTCGTGGCACTACTAAGCTGAAAGATGGCACACTAAGCAGCAGGTCAATGCATTATCTATTTGTTTAAACAAATGGATAAATTACAAAATACCCTTCGTGCTGGGTATTTCCATCTTGCCAGCGTCACGCACCAGGGCCATCCTTATAGACTTTGCTACTGCCTTAAAAATTGCCTCAATCTTATGATGCTCATTTTGGCCCTCGGCTTTTATGTTGAGGTTGCAGCGAGCCGCATCCGAGAAGCTCTTGAAGAAATGGTAGAACATTTCCGTCGGCATATCCCCGATTTTTTCGCGCTTGAACTCAGCTTCCCACACAATCCAGGGGCGGCCAGAAAAGTCAATGGCGGCTTGCGCTAACACATCATCCATGGGCAGTAAAAACCCATAGCGGGCCAGGCCACGCTTGTCGCCGAGGGCTTGCGTGAAGGCTTCGCCCAAGGCAATGGCCGTGTCTTCGATGGTGTGGTGCTCGTCAATGTGCAGGTCACCTTGCACCGAGATTTTCATGTCTACACCTGAGTGCTTGCTGAGCTGGTCCAGCATATGATCAAAGAAGCCAAGTCCCGTGTGCATAGACGGGCGGCCATTGCCATCGAGGTTTAACTCGATGCTGATCTTTGTTTCGTTCGTGTCGCGTTGTACTACTGCCGTGCGCGCGGGCAGGCGCAAGAACTGGTATATTTTTTCCCAGCTCATAGTAGTCAAAGCGGCGCGCTCATCCTCCTCCCCTTCCGGCTTTAGCAAAATAGACTGGCAGCCCAAGTTTTGTGCTAGCTCCACATCCGTCAGTCGGTCGCCGATAACGAAAGAATTTCTCAGGTCGTAGCCTGCCGCCTCGCCGAAGTACTGTTGCAGCATGCCGATGCCGGGCTTGCGCGTGGGTAGGTTCTCGTGGGGGAAGCTACGGTCGATGTGCTCGCGCACGAACTCCACTCCTTCCGAGCGCAGAATGTCGAGCATCATCGTGTGAGCCGGCCAGAAGGTGTCTTCCGGGAAACTGTCGGTGCCGAGGCCATCTTGGTTGCTCACCAGCACTAGCTCATAATCCAGCTCGCGCGCTATGCGAGCTAGGCCAGTAATGGCGCCGGGCACAAACTGAAATTTTTCGCGGCTAAGCGAATCAACTTGAAAATCCGTGGGCGGCTCTATCAGGATGGTGCCGTCGCGGTCGATGAAGAGTACTTTTTTCATGAGTATGTGTGACGCGAAGCAAACGCTGCGCGAGTAGTCGATGTAGTACGTTACTTAAAGGAGTGGCCTACGGAACAACGTGAAATGCTCCGTAGGCCACTCCAAGAAAATTACGCTTCCTTAAATTCTTGCAGCGCTTGTAACAGCTCTTCGTTTTCCGTGGGCGAGCCCACGGTCAGGCGCAGCGTGCCCACGCAGCCGGGCTGGGTGGTGCGGTTGCGCACAATGATTCCCTTGCTTACCAGGTAATCATACACGGCGGTGGCGTCGGGGCGGAAGCGCGTCAGCAGGAAGTTGGCATCCGAGGGGAACACCTCCTCCACGATGCTCAGCGCCGGCAGCCGCTCGGCCAGCCAGTCGCGGCCGACGAGGAGTTGCTGACGCATCTGCTCAAAGCGGGGGGCATCCTGCAGGGCGGCCAGGGCGTGCTGCTGGGTCGCCTCCGATATATTATAAGGAGGCTTGATCTTATTAAGGTAGCTGATAACCTCCGGCGAGGCGAAGGCCATACCCAGGCGCAAGCCCGCTAGACCCCACGCCTTGGAAAAAGTTTGCATTACCACCAGGTTGGGAAACTCGGCCAAGCGGGTAGTCCAGCTGGGAGCGGCCGCGAAATCGGCATAGGCCTCATCCACTACCACCAGCCCCCGAAAACCGCGCAGAACCTGCTCAATAGCTTCGGCGTGCAGCAGGTTGCCGGTGGGATTGTTGGGGGAACACAGAAATACGATTTTGGCGTCGGAAGCAACAATCTGAGCAATAGCCTCTGGAGCAATCTGAAAGTCAGGCGTCAGGGGCTGACGCTCAATGCGCACGTCGTTGAGGTTGGCGGCCACCTCGTACATGCCATAGGTGGGCGGCAGAATCAAAATGCTGTCTTGGCCCGGAATGCACACGAGCCGCACCAGCAGATCAATAGCTTCATCGGAGCCGTTGCCGAGGAAAATCTGGTTTTCCGCCACGCCCTTCAACTTGGCCAGCTCGGTCTTCACGGCGCGCTGCAGCGGGTCGGGGTAGCGGTTGAACCGCTCGGGGCCGGCGCTGCCCAGGCTGTTCTCGTTGGCATCAAGCATCACATGCGCCTCGCCCTGAAATTCGTCGCGGGCCGAAGAGTAAGGTTTCATTGCCCGAATGTTGGGGCGAACGAGGCTGGTTAGATCAAACATAATATGTGCTGTTTTCCTGCTAGGCCAGTTTGAATGGAGCTAGTCTGGCAGGGCTGTTCTAGTAGTGAGCGGACTGCTGGTTATAGTGCTTGCGCTGTGCCGGCTACGGCTTCCAGGCGCAAAGTGACGGCGCGGGCGTGGGCGCTGAGACCTTCGGCTTCGGCCATTGTCTCTACTACCGGTCCCACGTTGAGCAGGCCTTGCGCCGTAATGCGCTGATAAGTGATTTTCTTCAGGAAGGAATCTAAAGAAACGCCACTGTAGTTGCGGGCGTAGCCATTGGTAGGCAGCGTGTGGTTGGTGCCGGAGGCGTAGTCGCCGGCCGCTTCGGGCGTATAGTGGCCTAGAAACACGGAGCCGGCGCTGGTTACGCCTTCCGCGAGTTGCTCGGGATTTTGCACGGCCAGAATCAGGTGCTCAGGGGCGTACTGATTCGAGAAGTAGAGCATGTCTTCGGGCGTGCGCAGCAGAATAGCTCGGCTCTCGTTAAGCGCCTGCGTGGCTACGGCCGCCCGGGGCAGCGTGGCCAACTGGCGTTCAATCTCAGCCTGCGTCTGCTCAATCACAGCCATTGAATCGGAAACCAAAATCACTTGGGAGTCCGGTCCGTGCTCGGCCTGGCTGAGCAAGTCGGCGGCCACAAACGAGGGATTAGCCGTTGCATCCGCAATAACGAGCACTTCCGATGGACCGGCCGGCATATCAATGGCCACCCCATAACGAGTAGCTAGCTGCTTGGCGGCCGTAACGTAGCGGTTACCAGGGCCGAAAATCTTGTCTACGGCGGGCACCGAATCGGTGCCGCCCGTGAGGGCCGCAATGGCCTGGGCACCGCCGGCTTTAATAATGGTACTGATGCCCAGAAGCTGGGCCGTGAACAGGATAACCGAATTCACGGAGCCGTCTTTCTGGGGCGGCGTAGTGAGCACCACTTCCGGGCAACCGGCCAGCCGGGCGGGCACGCCCAGCATCAATAAGGTGCTGAACAACGGCGCGGTGCCACCCGGAATGTAGAGGCCTACGCGCTGCACCGGCACTGAGCGGCGCCAGCACGTTACGCCCGGCATCGTCTCAACGGGCTTTTCCTCCGTCCGCTGGGTGGCGTGAAACTTCCAGATGTTGGCGTGGGCCTGCCGAATGGCCGTTTGAAGCTCGGCGGGAACCTGGGCTACGGCGGCCGCAATTTCCTCAGGCGTTACGCGCAGGTCCTGCAACTGCACGCCGTCAAACTGCTGGGCGTAGTCGCGCAGGGCCACGTCGCCACGCTGGCGCACATCCAGAAAGATGCTCTGCACGCGCTGCTCTATTTCCTGCGCCTCCTGCGCCGCGGCCCGCTGCTGAAGCGTGGTCCACTTCGTTTGATCGGGATATTGGAAAACTTGCATGATGGAAAACTGATTCTGGGTGGGTCTAACTAGGTGATGGATCACTCAGGCAAAGAACCAGGTGGCGCAGCTGTCATTGTGAGCGGGCTGCACCACCCAGTTTATACCCGTTCAGCCCTTAGGCAATCATCTTTTCAATTGGCAGCACCAGAATGCCCTCGGCACCCACGGCTTTCAGCTGACCCGTAATGTGCCAGAAGTCATCTTCATTCACTACCGACTGCACCGATACCCAGCCTTCCTCGGCCAGCGGCGTAACCGTGGGCGACTTAATACCCGGCAGTAGCGCCTTTACAGCATCCAGCGAAGCAGTAGGCGCGTTCAGCAGAATGTACTTGTTGCGGCGTGCGCGGCGCACAGCCTGCATCCGAAACTGCAGTTGCTCCAGAATTTCTCGCTTTTCCGCCGACATATTCTGGTTGGCGATGAGCACGGCCTCCGAGCGGAAGACAGTTTCTACCTCGCGCAGGCCATTACCCAGCAGAGTAGAGCCGCTGCTCACAATGTCGCAGATGGCTTCGGCTAGCCCGATGCTCGGGGCAATTTCCACCGAGCCACTAATTGTGTGCAGGTTGGCCTTCACGCCCCGCTCAGCGAGGTAGTCGCCCAGAATCTGGGGGTACGAGGTAGCAATGTTCTTGCCCTGCAGATCCTGCACGGAGTCGTAGCCGGCGGCGCGAGGTACTGCCAGGCTCAGGCGGCACTTGCTAAACCCTAGCGGCTCCAGCTCTAGCGCCGGCATACCCGCTTCCACCAGCACGTTCTGCCCCACAATGCCCAAGTCGGCCACGCCATCCTGCACGTAGCCCGGAATATCATCATCGCGCAGGTACAAGATTTCGAGGGGAAAATTGGTGGCTTCAGTTTTGAGCCTGTAGGAGCTAGTCTGGAAGCTAATGCCGCATTCACGAATCAGGTTGAGGGAATCTTCGCTCAGACGGCCCGATTTCTGGATGGCAAGACGAATCATATAGGTAAGGGGGAAGATGAAGTATACCGGGTGGGCTAACGATGTAAGCCCGAGGTAAGCCGGTTTATTCGAGGGAATTTCGGAAGAGATACGAGGGAGACCCCGACGTTGCACAGCGGCCATAACCGGCCGGGGCCACCTGTTTCGGGGGCAGGGGAACCAAGTGCGGTTCGCCCAACGGGGTCAATATGATGCGTATATTCCTCTAGAAAGAGGAATGATGCCCGTGCAGATGATGATGCACCGCGCGCAGCCCAGCCAGGGCGCCCGACGTGGGAGCGGCCATGTGGCGGAAGGGGCAAATGTGTTGCGCGTTGAAGGGCATAAAGGGCTGAATAGCGAGGCAAATGTACGCGCCGGTTGGTAGGATGAAAACTTTTCAAGCAAAAACTTACATCAAAGACCCACCTTTGCGTTATCAATGTCCTTCTAACTGTAATCTGGCACCATTGTTTCGGGATGAAAATTTCCTAACGCTCTGGATTACCAGATGGCAACCTGCTCACCACTTATTGCTTTGCATATGTTGAAAGACCGGTTTTTGGCCCGCTTGGGTTTAGGCATCAGTCTTGCTGTTTTCTATACTTACGGGGCGCTGGGTCAGACAGTGTCAGTACCGACGCCGGCTTCTATTACCCCCAGCACCAATGCACCGGAAAATGCTCAGCCTGTATTACTGCCCTTGCCCCAGGCCAGTCCGCACGCGCTGGTTTCACAGAACATAGGGCTGACCGAGGTAGTGGTCGATTACCATGCGCCCAGCGTGCGCAACCGTACCGTATGGGGTGGCCTAGTACCTTACGAGCAAGTATGGCGCGCGGGAGCCAACGAAAATACCATTATCCGCTTTTCTACCCCGGTAGTGCTACGGGGCCAGACGGTAGTAGCCGGCCAGTACTCAATTTATGTATTGCCCCACGCCGACCGGGAATGGGAGCTTATTCTGAATCGGGTGATTAACCACTGGGGCTCCGAGGGCTACGATGCTAACGCCGACGTCATCCGCATTCCGGTAATGCCCGAAACGGCACCCTTCCACGAAACACTGCTTTACTGGTTCTCCGATGTGCAGCCGACGGGGGCCCACCTCAACCTTACCTGGGAAAAGCGCACCATCGTGCTGCCCATTGAAACAGAAGTACACAAGCAAGTACTTTCCGGTATTGAGCAGGTGCTTCAGCAAAAGCCCAACGACTGGCAACTACTAGCCCAGGCCGCTGACTATCTAGTGCAGAACAACCTGCAGCCCGAGCGCGCCCTCACGTATATCAATGAGTCGCTGAAGCTACAGGATGTTGCCACCAACAACTGGATAAAAGCCCGCCTGTTAGCTCAACAGCAGGATTTTGGCACTGCCATCGTATACGCCCGCAAGGCCATCAAACTAGTAGATAAGGATGAAACGCTGAAGCCTCAATTGCCCAGCATGCGGATTGCACTTACAGAGTGGCAAGCTAAAGCTTACTAGAGCACTCGCTAGGCCAGTCTTTGGGTTCAAACTATAGGAGTCACTTTCTGCGGAGGGTGACTCTTATAGTTTGACCATACTGTCTTCCTAAAACCAGATTGGCTTAACCTAAGGCCGCCATGTTAATGGAAATACTCCAATCCGTTTGCCTGGCAACAGCCTGGAAGTCTCCGGAAAACGCTCCGGCAACTCGCACAATGCAAGAACTATTTCCCTAGTTGTTGGCTACGGGCTCGTGCATGCGTGTAACTACGCCTGTTGATGGCTGCTAGAACCGCACGATAGCCCGCAAGTTGACTACACGCTGAGAAAGAAAATTCGGGATGGAGTATATCTGTCCGTTCAAATCCTGGAGGTAGTTATAGCCCGCCACGTTGTCGGCCGCTAGAATATTCAGGATTTCTAGCCCCAGCCACAGACTTTCTAGCTGTATAGGTTTACCTCCATCCTGCTCTGGAGCAGTTGTACGTAAGGCCACTACTTTCGAGAAACCCATGTCCACCCGCTTATAGCTGCGAGTGAGCTTGTTGGTACCGCGCAGGTCTGGCAAGCCAGGAGGGCTGAACGGTAGGCCAGTGCCGAACACCAGGTTCACGTAGCCCTTCACGGAAGGGATGTTAGGCAGATTGTCCTGAAAAAACACCCCCAGATTTACGCGCTGATCCGAAGGGCGTCGGATGTAGCCCTTCGGTACCCGGCCCGTTGTCATAGTGCCATTATAGGTGTTAATAGAGTCGCCAGCTATATTTTCACGAGTCGTAAGCACCCCCAGGCTAAACCACGACTCCACTCCCTTCACGAATTCCCCGCTCACTCTCGCATCAATGCCGGCGGCGTAAGCGCGGGCGTTGTTTTTGGCGAAGTAGCGCAGGCGCACGTTATCAATATCGTAGGGCACTACGTCGGTGAGGTATTTGTAGTAGGCCTCCCCGGTAAACTTGAAGGGCCGGTCCCACTGCCGGAAACGCACCTCATTGCCTACAATGAAATGTAAGGAGCGCTGGGCACGTAGTTCTAAGTTCAGGTAACCGGTTTGGTTTTGAGGTGCACCAATTTGGGCGCGCAATTCGCGGTAAAATGGGGGCTGCACGTACACGCCTGCAGCTGCTTTCCACGACACGTTAGGCCGGCGAGGACTGATGAATGAATACTGAACCCGGGGGCTTACGGTGAGCTGACCGTTTACCGTCCAATAGTTCAGACGGGCCCCGTACGTAAGCGTGCGCAACGAATCAAAGGCAATGGTATGCTGCACGTATCCCTGATAGCGGGTGCTTTCTAGGTTCAGGTCCGAGCGAAGGCGAGTACGGCGAGCATCGGGCACGAAGCCCGCAGAATCGGCGAAGCTGTACTCATTGAGCTTATCGTCAATATTCTCCCGTCCGGCTTTCACCCCCCAGCGGATAGTGTGGGCCTGCCCGGGCGTCCAGGTGCCACGGGTTTCGAGAGTGGCAACCCAGGCCGTGAGGTAGTTACGGGAGTGATTAAAGCGAGTAGCCAGGCTACGCTCCCGGGTAGTCTTATTGTAATCCTTTGAATCGGGGTCGGTATTTACATCCCCAAGGGTATAATTTGCCTCAACATCACGGTACTCAAACTCGCGGGAATAGAGAAGGCCACCTAGTACCTCCACCTGCAAGTTGGGCCGCACGTTATGACGCAGATTTAGCCCTCCCTGGTACGTGTCGTACTGCATCCGCTCTAACCCTATATAGCCAATCTTGAGCCGGGTGTATTGATTAGCTGATGTACTAAAGGTACTTTCTCCGCTGTCCGGGCTGAAACGATAGTTGTTGTGGGCGAACGTAGTAAGTAACCCGAGTGAGGTACGCTCTGGGTTATCTGCGGGGCCCAGCGCCACTGTAATCAGGCTTTGCCCATCGTAAAAAGTAGGGTTATATACTCCCTGCTCCTGCTCCTGTGATCGAAGCACATTTCTGGCATTTTTATATCGGATGCCCGTCAGATAGCTAATGCGTTTGTTAGGCGATGCAGCCTCCACATGCGCCGTGCCCCCAACCAAACTAGCCGAAGCAGAAGCCCCAAACTTGGTGGGCTGCTTGTATTCAATATTCAGCACCGACGACAGCTTATCACCAAACTTAGGCTGCCAGCCGCCAGTTGAAAATTCCACCCGGGTCACTAAATCTGGGTTCACGAAGCTGAGTCCTTCCTGAGCCGCGGCCGTTACAAGAAATGGACGATAAATTTCGAATCCATTTACGTACACAAGGTTTTCCTCGTAGTTGCCCCCCCGTACGGAGTAGGTGCTAGTCAGTTCGTTGGTGCTGGTAACTCCAGGTAGCGTTTTTAGAATGGCATTAAAGTCGCCGAAGGGTGAGGGAATTACTTTCGCCGAGCGGGGGTCTAGCGTCATGACACTTACCTGCTCGCGGGTATCAGCGGCGTTGGTGTTGCCGCGCACCGTCACGTTGCCCAAGGACCGGGTATCTTCCATGAGCACGATACTGACTTCCCGAGGTGCCGTTGGGCTAAGTACTACCCGTTGCGTTTTATACCCAAGTCGGCGCACCACTAGCACGGGCGCCTTACTGCTACTAGGGCGCGGCACACTCAAACTAAAATGCCCCTCGTCGTCGGAAACTGTTCCCCCAGGCTGGCCCTCTACCTCTACATTCACTTGGTCGAGGGGCTTACCCGCAGCATCTAACAGAGTACCCGTTACCACGATGCGCTCCGTTTGCTGAGCTAGCGCGGTCGGCACCGTCAGCATGTAAAGTACTCCCGCCCCGCCCAATGGCCGGACTAGCAAATGAAGCTGCAAGGTGTGGCGGGAAAGGAAACGTCGGAGCATGCGCGTTAGTCCTGGTCGCCGGATTCGGTTAGTGCGGTCAGCTGCTGACGCATTTCGGCCAGTGTTGCTACGGGGTCAGCGGAGTTGAACACAAAGGAGCCGGCTACCAGCACATCGGCACCCGCCTCTACTAGGGCCCCAGCATTATCAAGAGTTACCCCGCCGTCGATTTCAATCAGCGCCTGTGAGCCGCTATCCACCAGCAATTCTTTGAGGGCGGCCACTTTGCGCAGTGTGTTCGGGATGAAGGTCTGCCCACCAAACCCAGGGTTGACGGACATTACCAGTACCAAGTCTAAGTCAGCCGCAATGTCTTCCAGCACCCACACTGGGGTATGCGGGTTTAGTGCTACTCCGGCCCGGCAGCCCAACTGCTTAATTTGTTGTACTACCCGGTGCAGGTGGGTGCAGGCCTCGTAATGAACGGTTAGGTTAGTTGCTCCTGCATCGCGGAAAGCCGCAAGGTAGTTTTGGGGTTCCTCAATCATGAGGTGCACGTCGATGGGTTGCTTGGCGTGCCGATGCACCGCCTGCAATACCGGAATGCCAAAGGAGATGTTCGGCACGAAACGGCCATCCATCACGTCGAAGTGTAACCAGTCGGCAGCACTGTCGGCTAGGCGCTCTGTTTCAGATTGCAGATTGCCAAAATCAGCGGCCAGAAGTGATGGGGCCAGCAATGGGGCCATACGACGAGTAGGATTCATGCCACGAAGGTAGAGGATTAGGGTGACTAGGATAGCAGATGTAACCGGATTATCTAACTGCTATAAATAAGAAAAAGCCGCCGGAATGGCCTAGAGCAGCAGCAATTGATTACAGGCTAAACGTCGAGACTGGCGTTGCATTGTCCAGCCTCAGTGTCTTTCCTAAAAAATTATACTGTTGCTCTAGGCCACTCCGGCGGCTTTGGGGCAAGGGTGCTCAGCAAATGTTTAGCCTACCCTTATTTGTCGGCTTTTTCCCAAGCACGCCAATCGAGTTTCCCATCTTCCGTTTTGCGCAGAAACACCGTTTGATCGTCGTCCTGACGTTTACCGAAGGTTACATCAGCTCGGCAGTCAATACACTTCACAGAAGTGTACTTGAATTTATCCTGAGCCACGCGGGCAGTTAGGTCGAGATTATCGGAGCCACAGATCCCGCATTTAGGTACATCTGGGAAGCTTAGTCGGTCGTATTCGGCCACCACTTCATGAAAGTTAGGTCCTTGTACGGTGAAGTGAAACTGTCGGCGCCCAATGCGCTTGGAGACCATCATTTGTAACATGCTGGGAGAGAGATAAAAGGGTTAATTAGGCCTTCTGGCTGTGAAATTCAACAATTCGGAGCCAAGAATAATTGCCTTTTGGCTAACTAAATTTGCAAAAACCTAACGATAATAGCAATGGAGCTCTCATCTTTTTAGCCTTATTTTTCCTCTCTGCTTTAGCTACAACAGGCCTATAGTTTTACAAAGCGAACGGTGCGCTGCTCCTTCCCCGCTGCCACAGAACAGGTATAGACTCCCTTGGGTAGATGAATAGGCTGTAGCCGCACTTCGGAAGCCGTAGTTGCTGGCAAATGCTGCTCATTTACCAATCCGCCCCGGGCATCAAAAATGCGAATAAGCAAGGGCTTGCTCCGAAACGCTTCCGCCAGTTGCAGGAACAATTCGTTGTCTTTGCTGGGGTTCGGATAAATTAACAGCTCTTGCCGGGCAGTGGCGTGCGCAGCCGATAAAGGCGTGCCAGGATTAGCCAAGTTATAGGCACGCACAAAATTAGGAATGCCGTACCCTATCTCATCATTGGGCACACTGGCTTGGGAACCCGAGCGCTCTAGAAACCGCAACACCTGTTGCGCCGTGAGCGTAGGGTTTGCCTGCCAAAATCCCGCCGCCATGCCAGCCAGTACAGGGCAGGAAAAGGAAGTGCCGTTGCCACGAGAGGCAGAGCCAGAAGGGGTAATAATAGCCGTTTGCTGCCCCATTGCCGATAGGTTAGGCTTTATGCGGCCATCGGCAGTAGGCCCTACTGAGCTAAAGGCCGCGCGCCGTAATAAGGAGTCAACGGCCCCTACCGTAAGAATAGAGTCAGCATCGGCGGGAGCCGTTATATGGCGCCACGTTGTAGCTCCTTCGTTGCCGGCACTGTTTACCACCAGCATTCCTACGCGTGCCGCCACGGTAGCAGCCCGGGTAGAAAGAGCAGTCCGACCGTTCAGGTCGCTAGTGGTATAATCAATAGAAGGGTAATCAAAGGTGTTGTACCCCAGCGATGAACTAATAATATCTACCCCCACCGAATCGGCGTATTCGGCTGCAATGAGCCAGTTCACTTCCTCAACTGGATGCTCTGAGGTTACATCCTCGGTGATGTAGAGGTGATAAGATGCTTGCGGGGCCGTGCCAATGTATAGCCCCGGCTGGTTAGCTGCCATGGTAGACAGGCAGTTGGTACCGTGGTTATTCCGTAAGAATACTTGCTGGTTTTTCTCCACGAAGTTGAATACGCTTCCTAGGCGGTTTTCCGCCCTCATAGCAGCAAATGGCTCGGTGGTGTTTACACCCGGAAAACCCGCATCAAACACAGCAATCTGCATTCCTTGGCCTCTGAAACCCGCATCATGCATTTCAACGGCCCCAATCATTTTAGCCTGGGTGTAGGCAGCACCATACTCAGCTCGGGTACCAGTTGTGCGCGCCGCGGCATCCTGATCAGCACCGTCGCGCTTGCGGGTACCGGCTAGGCCACGGTTTACCGTTTTAATTGTTTGCACGCATGGAAGCGTCTGGAGCTGAGCCAGAGTGGCTGAATCGCAGGCCACCACTGCCGCGTTAAACCAACGAGAGGTATACCAGAGTTGCGCACCGGCTACGGCCTTCACTTGTTGCACGTAGCTAGGGTTGACCGGCAAGTCGCGGGGCAGAATAGCAATGTTCTGACGTTGCCGCCGCTGCACCGACCGGGCCGACAGGTACGCGGAGGGCTGACTGGTACTGTAGGGGGAGTTGGCTTTATCGCGGAAGTAAACCAAGTGCTTGCGCACAGTGCCAGTAGTACCAGCCGTTGGTGAAGGCGGGGTGAGCGGTCCGGATGCTGCAGCTGATGCTAGCAGCGTACCCGACCACAGTGCTGCAGCAAGCAGTAGGTGGGGAAGGCGCATTCAGATCGGGAAAAAGCTTGCCGGAAGATACGAAGTAAAGCTTGCTTTGGGCTTAACTAACGCATTATTCCTTGCTAAAAAACCTTCCTCCAACAACTGCTATTCTTGCCCCAGTAGCCCCTATTGTACGAGCACGCGCACCCGACCGTAGCCCAGTGCGATAAAGCCTGGCACGTAAGCACAATCGGGAGATGAACCAGGCGGGCAGCCCATAATATACCGGCGTTCCTCAGAAAATACTGGCCCTACTCCCCTAGCAAAAACGGTATGGCGCTGCACCGGATTGTACACATCATACAAGATATCGGCTTCGGTAGTAATTGTCGGCTCGAAGCAAATGAACTGACCGAGCACTTCCCTGGAATAGGGTTGACCTAGGCCAGTGTACTGTCGGGTTTGGGTGTATGCATCTTTGGTAGTATCGGTCAGTTCGGCTAAAAACGCATGTAGCTGCCAAGCATAATTTTCGCGCACCGGAAATACTAGCTCAACCGTGCGGCGGTTACTACGCTGCGTAAGTACGTGTTTAAAAGTACGGGTGAGCGTGAATACGGTGTCGGGCTGCCAAACGGCAGCAGCATTAAGGCGGCGCGACCGGAGCACCTGCCAAGCTGTGTCTCCGGCTGCATCCTTCGCAAAGCCAATTACTTCATCCTGCAACTGAAAACGGCTGACTTTAACGGCTACATCATTTCGGTAAAGGCTGTCTACTGCCTCATACAACCATTTATGCCCTACGTAAATAGGATAATACTCCCGGTCAGCGGCAGTTAATTTTTCCACTTCCGTGTTGCAGCCCCACAACCCTAGGCCAGCGGCTACTAACAAACCACGTAGTTTGAATTTAATATTAGCCCTCACTTATATTATACTTATAGATGTAAGCCTTACTTTATGTATTCAGCTCAAACGTGGCTTGCATATTGAGTTTAGTAGGATCTACTGCCCTTAAAAATTCGTAGAAAAGCCGCTGGTACTGTACCTCTTATTTCCCACTGTCTACCAGCACTTCACTGCGAGACTGGCCTAGGTAGATGTATGCGGGATTGGGCACACAATTACCCGTCTGGCAATAAATAAAGCGCCGCCGGGCTCGGTAAACAGGACCCACTCCTTGTGCATACACATTGCGCAGAACGGTATAGTAGTACGCATTAACTCCCGTGCGGCTGTTCGACAAATCATTCATCGTAGTTACCGTGTTGGGATAGGAGTACGTTTTGCCGCTGCTGACAATGGTAAACGGCTCGCCTACGTGTGAGTATGCTCGATTTAGAACCTCATAGTTGCGGTTGGCCTTAGCCACGGAATCCAGGTCCTCTTCGCTGAGCGTGTTAAAGGCATTGCTGTCCCATTGCTTCCCCTCGTTTACTGGAAACACCAGCTCTACCCGGCGGGTATTGTTGCGCAGCTCCATAACGTTGCGCTGACTTGCCGAAACGGTAATAACCGAGTCAACCTTCCAGGCATTGGCGGGGGTGGCGCGGCGGGAGCGCACTACCCGGTAAACTAGCCGCCCGGTGGCATCAGCGGTTTGCTCAGTGGCTACCTCTTCTCTGAATTGAAACCGCTCAACCTTCGCCACATTAGCATTGAAGGTAGAATCTACTACATCATAAATCCGATACGAGCCTACTTCCAACGGATAGTACTCCTGGCTTTGGTCGGGTACTGCCTCCGTTTCGTTTTTGCACCCAGCCAGCGCCAGCGTCCCCAGCAGGAAGATGGGTAACGCCTTAGCAACCTGTTCAAGTGGCCTAGAAAAGAATGAATAGTAATGAGTCATAGTGTAGGCTTTGCAGCTGAAAAATAGCACAAAAACTATTGGTATGCGCCTTGTAGCGTGGTTACTGCCAAACGGCCCGGCAGGCTCTTCCCTAAGAAAGACTGCCGGGCCGTGAAGGTTGGCGCAGTAACGTGGCCTAGGCCAGTTTATTGGGCGTTGGCTACCAACTCAGAAGGCTCAGGAATTTCGCCGATGGTGTGGCGCTCAATCCAGCCGCCGCCCAGTACATCTTCGCCGTCATAAAATACGGCGGCCTGCCCCGGGGTTACGGCGTGCACTGCCTCTTCAAAGTACACGTAGATTTTGTCGCCCTTTTGCTCCAGGAAAGCGGGGGCGCCGTCGTGGTTGTAGCGGATTTTGGTAATGCTAGGTACCAGACCGCGGCCTTCCAGAGAAGCGTACTTGCCCATGTTGAGCTTGCCAACAACGGTGCGAGTGCTGGCTAAGTCTTCAAAATTACCGAGCACTACGCGGTTGGTTTCCGGATCAATGGCCGTAACGTAGGCCGGGAAGCCTAGCGCCACCCCGAGGCCTTTCCGCTGCCCAATGGTGTAGAACGGGTAGCCCTCATGCTTGCCCACTACAGTCCCATCACGCAGCACAAACTCCCCACCTGATACGCGCTCTTCCAGGCCGGGCACCCGCCGCCGCAGGAAGCCGCGGTAGTCATTGTCGGGGATAAAGCAGATTTCGTAGCTCTCGGGCTTATTTACTAGTTCCGTGAAACCCCGCTCCCGGGCAAAGTCATAGATGGCCGTTTTGCGCAGCTGGCCTAGAGGAAATAGCGTCCGGGCCAAGCTCTCCTGGGTCACCCCCCAGAGCGCGTAGCTTTGATCCTTGTTGTCGTCAAGGCCTTTGCTGATAACGTAGCGGCCGTTTTCGTGCCGAACCTGGGCGTAGTGGCCCGTGGCAATGAACTCGCAGCCCAGCTGATCGGCCCGGCGCAGCAGTGCGTCCCATTTGATGTGGGTATTACAGAGCACGCACGGGTTGGGCGTGCGACCAGCCAAGTATTCTTCGGTGAAGTTAGAGATGACGAAGTCGCCAAACTCGTCGCGGATATCAATGATGTAGTGCGGAAAACCTAGGTCGACGGCAATCTGCCGGGCATCGTTGATACTATCGAGGGAGCAGCACCCGGTTTCCTTCTTGCTGCCGCCCGCCGAGGCGTAATCCCAGGTTTTCATGGTCATCCCGACCACTTCATAGCCTTGCTCGTGGAGCATCACGGCTGCCACGGAGCTGTCGATGCCGCCGCTCATAGCAACTAGCACCCGTCCTTTCGTAGTATTCATAAGAGAATGAAAAGCGCCCGGAGCGTGAAAGGTTCCGGCCGAAGGTGCAAAGGTAGTGGGTATTAGGGAGTATGAGTTGCTGGCACAAAGAGCCCAGAGCTGCTTTGCGGAGAAAGTAGGATGTAAACAGCGCATATAGCCTAATTTTACCCGAATATTGCAGGCTCAACGGCAGCCAGCTAGCAGCGCTGTTACTCTCAAATTCTCATCTTCCCGATTTTTTGCCATGGCTCTCATCGTCCCTGTTATGGTGCGCTGCATCAATAACCTCTCCGATGCCCGCTACTGCGCCGGCATGGGCGCCGACTGCCTCACCTTCCGTTTAGATCCGGCTTGGTCTGACCATCTGACGCCCGAAGCAGTGCAGGAACTGGGTGGCTGGGTATCGGGGGTGCAGCTTATTGGGGAGTTTGACACCTTGCCCGTAACTGAGATAAATGCCCTGGCGCGCACATGCGGCCTGCACGGAGTGCTGCTGCACCGACGGCGCCCGGCACAGGAGTTGACTCAGTTGGAGCTTCCGGTCTATAAGCTGACCTCCTGGATACCGGACATGCTGCCCGAAGACGTGGAACTACGCTTTCGTGAGCAGCAGGCTTCCTACGCAGGCTTTGTACTGGCCGATGCGCCTTTGCCCTTACCTAGCACCGCCGAGATAAATCGCCTCACAGAACAGGCCCGGCGCTATGCTCTGTGGCTGGGAGAAGGGTTTGCCCCCACCAACATTCGGCAGTTGGTAGAAACGGTACGCCCGGCGGGTATCGTGCTGGAAGGTGGACATGAAATCAAGCCCGGCCTCCGCGACTTTGAGGAGATGGAAGCAGTGTTTGAGGCGCTGGAAGAAGAATAGAATGCTAAGCCATCACGGCCAGCAAAGTATACACTGGCTCCGCCCACGCCGCCTCGCCCTGCACCTTAATGTACTGCCGTGCTTCTTGCTGGCTAAGGCTATTTGTAAACAGCCGCCAAGCCTGCTCCGGGGCAATAGTAAGCCCCGTGGCTATGGGACCTACATACTGCTGACCTAGGTCCCACCCTTGCTCCAGGCGCTGCAGATACCACGTGTCGCCGGCGGGGCCATCTACGGTGAACTGTATTGTGGTGTTCAATGGCGCCCTCAACTGCCGGTATCGGTGTGGCAAGGCCCGCACGCAGGTAGCCAGGAATGGGTGGTACAGCTCACGCGTAAGCAATGCTGCCTCCTGCCCCACTGCCAGTCTGATCTGCTGCTGATGGTGCCACTTCTCGGTATACTCCCGGGCTACGTGAAACCAGTTGGGCGACTCTTCCTCACCGGCCCAGGCCACTGAAAACACCGCCGGCGCCGAAGGGTCTAAGGACGCAATGTACTGGCTGTAGGCCACTCCGCTCAACTCCAGCAGCCAGATTATCACCGCCGGGCTTAGCCGCTGGCCAGCACCGACCCAGGAGTTGTTCAGGTCATTGAGAAAGTGTACTACATCGGCATACGCTGGGCTTGCGGGTGGTGGACCGCCAAAATGCCCGTCGCGGAGCATGGATAACGTTCGCAGGTTACCGTCCAGCAGGTGCAGAGCCACATCGCGCACCCGCCATTTGGGGGCTACTGTAGGCCTCTCCCACTCTGCCGGCGACAATGACCGCAGCACCTGCAGCAGGTGTTCATCCAAAACCGGAAACAAGTGGGCTGTAGTCAGTATGGGAAGAGCTTGCATGGAAACTTGTTGCTGAGTTTGCTGAATGCGAACATAGGCAATAGTAGGTTCTTTACTGACTGCAAACGGACTTAGGTACAGCGTACAAGCGTGCTATGTGCTGGTGTTGCCCAATAGACTTGACACGCAAGCATAGCCTATTGCCAGACGCCTGATGGTCAACCGATAAGCTCAGCCGTGGCGAAGAGGTTTTCGACATCTAATGCAACAGACCCCGCTGGCCGGCGTACCATTATAGAGGCTCGTCAGAGGGGATACCCTTTCTAGCGAGCAACTTGTTGGGCTACATCTTGGCCTCCGTTCTTCACCACCAACCCTACAGCTATGTCTAAGCAATCTGGTAAACGCAGTCAGCACGACCCCAAATCTGGGCCTAATACCAACAGTAAAATCAGCAACCAATCTTCGGAGCAAGCCCAGCAAGCCGGCTCCACCGACCATGACCGTTCCGTGCGGAGTGGCCTACCGGGCCAAGCCAGTCAACCCCACGTGGCAGTTGGCAACCGCCCCGACAACTTTAAGGAACAAATTGCCGGTGATATGAACAGCGGCACCGGCATGACGGCCCCCACCGACAAGGGCGGCGACCGTACCAACTCTAGTGATGCGGAACACTAAGTAAGTGTCAACGCCTAGAAGGTAGCATCAGGCTTTCTGAAGTGTAGTGTTACCTAACCCCGTTGAGAAACACAGAGCCCGCCGCAGCGCAATTGCGCTGCGGCGGGCTCTGTGTTTTTCTAAGGCCAGTAGCCTAGCTTAACTGAAATTGGAGATACTTGATGGGGACACCCTGAGCGCGGTACTTGCTTTCAAAGTTCGTTTCGATGTCCTCGGCGTGAGGCAGCAGCTCGGGCGTGGCATACAGATCCTTGGTGTAGGCCAGGATGGTAGTGCCGGGCCGCTGCTGCACCGTTTCTAGCGAGTAATCAAACAAGCCTTCGTTATCGGTTTTGAGGTGAACTAGGCCACCCGGGCGCAGCAGTTGCTGATACAAGTCAAGGAAACGCGGCGACGTTAGGCGCCGCTTAATATCTCGGTCGCGCGGGCGAGGGTCAGGAAACGTTATCCAGATTTCGTGCAGCTCTCCGGGAGCAAAATGGGTGAGCAAATCATGGGCGCGCGTGCGCACAAACCCCACGTTGGAGAGGCCTAGAGCTTCAGCGCGGCGGCTGCCCCGCCAAATTCGGTCACCTTTGATGTCAAGGCCCAGAAAATTGCGCTCCGGGTAGCGCTCAGCCAGTCCTACGGTGTACTCCCCTTTGCCGCAGCCTACTTCTAGAGTAATAGGGTTCTGGTTCTGAAAAAATGCCTCGTGCCAGCGTCCGCCTAGCTGTTGGTAGTTCTCTTTGCCGGGTTCTACAATATCGTTGCGGCCGGCATTGTCGGCAAAGCGCTTTAGTTTAATTCGACTCACGAAAGGGAAATGGTGCGGTGATGAAATGTGATATGGTGCGGTGCTTTCTGTTTAGGATTGCCATCCCATCCAGAAAGCCCCACCCTGAGCGGTTGCCCCGGAAGGCCGCCTGCTCCGCCAAACTGAGCTTAGCGCAATAGGCCTAGAGCTCCTCTATCTCGGCCACCACAAAGGTACTGCCTCCAATGAAGACCACATCATCGGGGGCGGCGGCGGCTCGGGCAGCGGCCACGGCGGCAGCCACGGGCCCATACACTTGCCCATGCAGGCCTACTGACGCGGCGCGCTCGGCGAGTTCTGCCCCGGGCAAGGCCCGCGGAATACTGGCCTGGCAGAAGTAATACGTGGCCTCGCGGGGCAGCAGGCCCAGCATCTTGGTCGCATCTTTGTCGTTGACGACGCCGAGCACAAAGTGCAGCTGCTGGTATGGCAAACGCGCCAGTTGCTCGGTCACGAACCGAAGGCCCGCCTCATTGTGGCCCGTATCGCACACCACCAGCGGGCGGCGGCCAAGAATGGTCCAGCGGCCCCGGAAGCCCGTGAGGCGGCGCACGTCGCGGAGGCCCGTGCGTACGGCGGCCTCCGGAATTACAAAGCCCTGCTGGCGTAGCTCCTCCAGAGTGGCCAGCACTCCCGCCAGGTTCAGGCGCTGGTAGTCGCCGGCCAAGGCCAGTTCCAGATTATCGAGGTAAGGAGCCCCGTGGCGAGTCACGCGCAGGTGCTGCACGTCCTCGTCGGGCGCGGCAGGTCGGGTTACGTCAACGCGGTACTCTTGGTCAGCAAACTGTAAGGGTGCTTGTGCGGCGGCGGCCTTTTCTTCGAACACCACCTGTACCTGGGGCTGCTTCTGGCTGATGATGGCAGGCACGCCCGGCTTGATAATGCCGGCCTTCTCCGCTGCTATTTTGGGCAGCGTGTCGCCCAGCAAATTTTGATGGTCGAAGCTGATGTTGGTAATCAGCGATACCAGGGGTTGAATGATGTTAGTGGAATCTAAGCGCCCACCTAGGCCTACCTCAACTACTGCAACATCAACCTGCTGCTCGGCGAAGTAGCAGAAGCACAATGCCACGCACATCTCAAAAAACGATGGCTGCACGTGCTCAAACTCCGGCCACCAGCGGGCCACCCACTCCACCAGATACTCGGGCTTCAGGTCTTCGCCATTCACCTTAATGCGTTCTGTAAACTCCCGCAGGTGAGGCGAGGTGTATAGCCCCACCTTGTAGCCGGCGGCCTGGAGTACAGCCGCCAGCAGGTTGGAGCTGCTCCCCTTACCGTTGGTACCGGCCACGTGTACGCTCCGAAAGGTACGCTCTGGGTGCCCGGTGATTTCAGCTAAGGCCTCCGTATTCCCCAGCCCCGGCTTATATCCCGCCTCACCTACCCGCTGAAACATGGGTAGTTGATTGTATAAGAAGTCGAGGGTCTCGCGGTAGGTCATGGGAAAGAATGAGTCTGGGGTGCGTTGCTAGATGTTAAGTGTAAGCAGAAGCCTCTGGTTATCCGTTCAAGAATCAACCAACCATTGCTATCTGGCAACTAACAACCGGCAATTGAAAAGAGCCTGCAAAGCAAAGCCGCCGGCCGGATAAATCCGACCGGCGGCTCAAAAAAAGGCATTGGATATGCTAAGTCTACTGGACAGTAAAGCGGAATGTGTAGTAACCGGTGGCCCCACCTTCAGCGGCACTAGTCCGGCGAAACTCCACTCGTTCCAGCGCATCGCGGCAGGCTCTGTCCTGCGCCGGCGACACGTTGCCCGACACTTTTGCAACGGACTCCACTTCGCCCTCGGCGTTAATTTTGATTCGGTAGCGTACGAAGCCGGAGTTGTTATCCAGCGCCGATACGTTAGGCTTGCTGACAACTGCCCAGCCCGACATCTCTAGGCCACCTGAGCCGGGGCTAGTACCCCGCCCACCACTGCCTGGCTCACCGGAGTAGGCTGTGCCGCCATAGGTGCCGCGGGGGTCGCCCTTGTCGCCCACAGTGCCGGGGTTGTCGCCGTTGTTGTTGCCGGTGGGCGCATTGCTGGTCCCGTTCACGCCATTACCGCCGCCGGTGTTGCTGTTGGCTTTGGGCGTGAATACCGCCCGCTGATCTACTTTGGGGCGGGGAGGCTCGGGCTTCACTTCCTCCTTCACTACAGGGGCCGACTTCTGAACCGGCGGAACCGTTACCGGGCTTTCTTCCGCTTCGCTCGTTACCACCCGAGTTTCGGCGGGTGGTGTTGGATCGGGCTGGGCTACTGGCCTAGGCGGCGTGGGGTCAGGTTGGGCGGCGGGCGGGCGGCTGTCCTCCCGGTTCTTAGATTCGTTGGCTGGCGCCTGGCTCTGGATGTCGCCGGAGCCTACTTCATCTACACCGTAATTGAGCTCCACCCCATCACCGCCCAGTGTTTCCAGGGGTGGGTCGGGGCCTTTAAACACGGTAAAAATGAACAGCGCAGCCAAGGCAGCATGAATCAGCACAGTACCGATTAAGGCTTCACGGCGATGCTCCTCACGATATTCAGTTGCCATGGGTGAAATAGGTTTGCTCGTACTGGCCTACGCTGGCTCAGTCTGAGGAAGTCAAGTTAACTGGTCTGAGCGAGAGTAGTGAGAATGCCACTGGTTCTGTTCGCAGGCTTATTCAATCGTTCTCGCTCAAAATTCTGGAACACTTCTTTATACACTGGTCCCTGGGTAAGAGTGGCCTAGCCCTCTGTTAATCACTACGCCCCGCTCCGGAAAAACGGCAGACGGGGCGTAGAGTATAGTATTAACGGTAAAGCTGGGCCAGCGGGTTCAGCATGCAGGGGCCTAGCTTACTTCGCAGAGCCTTGTTGGGCCTGGGTAGCCATTACCATTCTAATCTTAAGGCGGTTGCCAATTTCGAGGATATCTACCAGCTTCTGCACATTCAGCGAGGCATCTACGCGCAACACCGCGGTGGGGCTCTCCAGTCCTTCTACGCGGCGGGCTAATTCAGCTTCAAGCTGGGTTGGGGTAGTCAGCTGGCGGTCGATGAAGTATTGCCCGGCAGCATCCACCGATACCGTGATGGGCTGCTTCATGGCCTGTTTGCCCGAGCGGGCATTGGGCAGCATGAGCTTAATAACGTTCGGGTTCACCATCGTCGACACAATCAGGAAGAACAACATCAGAAAGAACATGATGTCGTTCATCGAGCTAGTCTCGACGTGAGAAGAAAGTTTACGACGCCGGCTGAGGTCCATATCGTGAAAGGTGAGGTGTTGAACTTGTGAGGTGGTGAGTTACCCTGCTGCTATTCACAAGTTCACCACCTCACTAATTGTCTTGAAGAATATCCATGAACTCGATGGCTGAGTTCTCCATGCGAAAGACCATGCGCTCCACCATGATGCTGAGCCAGTGGTAGCCCACGTGCGCCACAATACCAACAATAAGCCCCGCAGCGGAGGTCACCATTTTGGTATACAGACCACCAGAAATCTGGGCAATGCCGAAGTCGCCGGTAGAGCTGATAGCGTAGAAGATCTTGATTACCCCAATGATGGTACCCACGAACCCGAGCATAGGTGCAATACCGGCCACAATACCCAGTACGTTGATGTTCTTCTCGAGGCGGGCAATTTCAATCTTACCCACGTTCTCCACGCTGGTTTCGATTTCTTTCAGAGGCAACCCAATACGGCGGATACCTTTCTCAATCATGCGAGCCAGCGGCGTGGGATTTTGAGCGCAAAGCATTTTAGCACCCTGCAAATCACCCTTCACCATCAGCCCCCGAATGCCAGGCATAAAGGTATCTGACACGGCTCCCGCTTTCCGAATAGTGAAATACCGCTCCAGGATGATGTATACTGACACGAACAGCAACAGAAACAGCGGCACCATTATCCAGCCGCCGGCCAGTACCAGATCGATGAGGGAAAGGCCCGTAGCTGCATTGGCAGCAGCATTAGCCGCAGTAGCAGCAGAATCAGCGGCGGCGGGGGAAGCCGCAGGAACTGCTGCGGCCCCGGTGGGCGCTTGCAGCAGCAGGGTGAGAAGCGTCATGCTAGTAATTGAGTACCCAAAGAGAATTTCCTAAACGACGGCGCTGCGCCTGGGCTTCGCGGTCGGCCGACGTACGGTCGGCGTAATCAGCCACGGAAAGCTTGTACTGACGGCTACCCGCCTGCGGCAGAATTACCCGCGCCGGGTGGCCTAGCCGCACCAGAGCCTGACGGCCCTTCTCGGCATTGGCCAGTGAGGTGTAGCTGCCAGCAATGATGTAATAACGGCCAGTCCGGCTTTTGATTGTCGCGCTTTCGCTGCTGGTGGTTGCATTAGTAGCAGCAGCTTTCTCCCAACCAGGCGCTTTGGCCTTAGGCTTCGCGGCCGATTTGGACACCGGAGCTTTCTGCCCACCTGCCACCGTAGCTACTGGAACAGGCTTTTTAACTACTGGCGCAGCTACTACGCGTGGCTTAACAGCAGGGGCCACTGCCGGAGCAACTTTCTCTGCTGGAGCAGCCTCCACTCGTGCTTCTCGAATGGGCTGAGGGGCCGGAGCCGAGATTTCAGAAGCTAGTGCCGCTTGCTGCCGCGCCATTACTGGTGGCTGTACTTCGCTAGCCGATGGCACGGAGGTGGCTTTAGATAGCTGCCAACCCTCGGGCAGATAGCCAAGCATATCCAGAGTCATGTAGTTGGCCGACAGCGCCAAGCCTGCAATCAGGGCCATAGCGGCTACCCGGAAGGCCCGCGTGACGCGCGCGGAGCGCGAGGCGGCTAGCA
The DNA here is from genome assembly GCF_004745865.1 of Hymenobacter wooponensis. Taxonomy (GTDB): domain Bacteria; phylum Bacteroidota; class Bacteroidia; order Cytophagales; family Hymenobacteraceae; genus Hymenobacter; species Hymenobacter wooponensis. The sequence continues at coordinate 164,978 of NZ_SRKZ01000003.1, forward strand.
GCGGCGCCGGCATAGGACGCTCCCGAGCCATGATGGCATCAGTAGCCCGGATAGGCCTAGATACCAGTTCGGGCAAGCCATAGCTTGCGCTTAGCAAATTCTGAGTACCCGTGTATTCAAACTCCAGGCCCCTACCAGCGGCCCTACGGAACATACCAACTCCGCGGAGTTCGGTGCGCTGCCCCGTTTCCAGTTCTTCCTGCATCCGCAGTACTGCTTCCCGCACCAGTTGGCGAGCCTGGGCCGTGCTCACCTCCAGCTGCCGACTCAGCGCATCTACCAGCAACCCGTCGTTGCGGGTCAGTGATTGATTGAAGGCAACGCGTTTGGCGGGGGGCACCAACGTGTGACGTACCGGATGAATCCGAGCCGGCTCATACTCCGCAATCAGCCCACCAAAATCAGGGATGATGACGCAGTCATGGTCGCGGAGCAGGGTACGGATATGGTCGGAAAGCTGCATGCGGGAGACGTGCTAGTTTTTTTAAGAGGTATTGTGCTGCGGAATCTGTTTCTGGCGGAATATGCAATGCAAAAGCGGCGAGCAACCTTGAGGTAGCTCGCCGTATGCCCTGGCATACTCTGCCGCTGACTGGCCTAGAACTCCTTACACGTGAGAGCTAGCACCAATCATAGAATCAGCAGTTTAGAAGTCATAAGTTACGCCTGCCAGTACGTTAATTCCCTTCACCGGATAGTTTAGGAAACGCTCATTCTTGCGGCCTAACAGGTTATTGCCTAGAGCAAATATGGATAGATTTTCCATAATGCGGTAATCTGCGCGCAGGTTCAGGTCAATGACGGAGTCGGTGGGGCGTACTACTGAAGTGTAGGTTACGGGCGAAGGGCCCGGCGGCACAGAAGGAATTTCTTGGCGCTTGTATCCTCTGCCAAAGCTGGAGCTGTAGGTATAGATTTCAGCGCCAAGCAGCAGCTTGTCATACATGTTGTAAGTACCGAAAAGTATTCCCTGGAAGGCTGGGCGGTGGAAGGCCTCCGGGAGTGAATGTACTTTGTAGCCATTGTAATCGGCCTTGAAGCCCACCCGGGTTTTCTCGGCGGCGTTATAAATGATTTCGCCGTGTACGTTCAGCAGTTGGGTTGACTTCTTGTCGTACACCAGATTGAACTTGGTGGTATCGCGCGGCGAGTTAGCGTAGAAGTACAGATTCTGGTCGTTCGAGAGCGTCACCTTGGCATTCACCTCTAGCGAACGGGCCGGAGCTGCCTGGAAGCCAAAATACAGGGTTGGCCCGCGATGTGTATCCGCTACCCGCTGGTTGGGCGCCAACCACGGGTTTTCCGTGGTTAGGTCATACATCGTTACACGCTGGAGCGCGCCACCCAACCCAGCAAAGACGAGGAACTTGTCTTCGGTGACGGTGTACCTTAGGCGCACAGCCGGGTAGAATTTGGCCTGCTTAGCCTTGCCAATTGTATCGCCGGTATAGCCCAGCGTGGCGCCAACCGATACGGCCAAGCGATTTAGGGTAAGCTCGTAGGCTGGCGTTACCTGCACCAAGGGGCGGCTATAGCTCAGCGAGTCTCGGAAGTTGATGAACGAGACATCTCCGTCGAAACGAATCCGGCTGGTCTCGTTGATCTTGTAACCAGAGCGTAGCGTGGCGTACACGTTGCTTTCCTTCGCCTTGAAACGGTCTTTCCAGAAGTTGAAGCCTACTCCGAAATCATACTGGAAGGCAGCATCTGCGGCGCGGTTGCGGGCGTAGAGCTTCACGGCAGCGCGGGTGAAAACCTGCTTTAGGCTATCGGGGCTTGGTGGCAGATTAAATTCCCGGTCGTAGCCGTAGAAGTTGTACCGCTCCCGCCCTGCGCTAGCCGTGGCACCCAGCACCAGCGGACCGCCGTAAGTTTCGCCGTTCAGGGCCAAGCTAGTTTGGCTCTGGCTGGAGTTCTTCTTATCAACCGGCCCTTTGGATGAAGAAAGGTGGCTAAAATCGAGGCCGTAGCTAGCCCGGTCGTTGCGGTTGTTGTGCAGGTAGGCCTTGCCATACACGGTGCCGTAGTTGCCTAAACCGGCCTTCAGGTAATTTCCCGTAAGCGGAGCCAGATCTTCCTGCCGGATAGTAAGCACCCTGACCGAGGGATTGAGCTTATCAGCGGGCAGTCGGAAATCGGGGTAGGTATACGCCACTTTCTTCTCCACTTTCACTGGCCCATCCAGCTTTACCTTTTCAAAGTTGCGGGTGGCCTCGGGCAGCTCGTTTACCCGCTCCTTCACAATCTCAATCTCGGCATCCTCAATCTTACCTCCCGTTTTCTGAGCCCACACAGTAGCCGGAGCGGCAACGGTTAGCAAGGTGGCGGCGGCCAACAATTTCGACGGTTGAAACGTCATAGTATCGGAAGTTTAGCTGATTACAACCGAAGGTTTATTTTCAGCAGGTAAATCAACTAGTATTTAATTATTTATTTTCTCGAAAACTCTACCCGCGCTTATTCCTCCTGGCCTACTGGGCCATCAGTGGGGTTGGCAGTTGAGTCGGTTGGGGCAGCATCAGTAGGTGCCAAAGAGCTGCGAACCGGAGCTTTAGATGCAGCCTTACCAGTGGTGGGCTTAGTGGCTGGGGCACTCGTTTTGGCAGGGCTAGTTTTGCTAGGCTGGGCCTTGGTACCACCTGCCGGAGCCGCAGGGTCGGCGGGCAGCTCGGCTAGGCGCTGCTTGGCCCCATCCACGATTTCCTTCACCGGGAATTTGTTGTCGATGATGGAATTTAGCGTAGCACGGGCCTGGAAGATTTCGTTCTGCGCCTTGTACACGTCTGCAATCAGCAAGAAGGCCCGGCCTAGCCACACATCGTAATTCGAGAAATCAGAGTTGCTCTTGTAGGCCGCATCCAGTGCTTCCGGGTACTTTTTCTGCTGATATAATGCCTCCGCTACCAGGTATTGCGCTTCGGCACCGCTCTCATCCTTAGCCGTAGAAGCAGCCGTGGTCAGCTCTGTGATGGCCTGGTCAAGGTTGCCCGCTTTGTAGCTGGCTTTGCCTAGGTACAGCAAGGCTAGGTTGGTAGCGTTGAGGGCTGCGCCACCCTGCGCCTGGAGTTCCTGCGCCACCCGGCGGGTACCTTCTAGGTCACCGGCTTCGTAGTAACTTTTCATCAGCCCGATGCCGGCGTTGGCTACTTCCCGTTTGTTCTGTGATACCTCCCTCAGGCGAGCATAGTACTTTGCAGCCTCAGCGTAGTTCTTGTTTTCAAATTCCAGCTCAGCCACCCGGCCTACGGCGCGGTTCACAAACTCGCTCTTACCTTCTTCTATTACGGCTTTCAGGCGTGGCAGCGCATCGGCCTTGCGGCCCGTACGCAGGTAAGAGTCCGCCAGGAAGAAGCGTCCGTCTGCGGCCAGCACATTGTCGGGGTACTGCTTGAGGTAGCTTTCTAGGCGCGGAATGGCCTGGGCATATTTCTCAGCCAAGTACAGCGACTTTGCGGCCTCAAACTCTACGCTCTCGGTGGCTTTATTGTCGGGGTTTTGCTGTTTGAACTGGGCCAGGGCTTGGTCAAACTCCTCCGTGCGGCCAAGCGCCGACAGGCTTTCCTGAAGGCTGTAAATGGCGCTGCTAGCCGATTTAGTGCGCGGATACTGGCTTAGCACCTGCCTAAAATCTGCTATGGCTTTCTCGTGCTGCTCCAAGTTCTGGTAGGCCACTCCCCGCTTCTGCAGGGCCGTCGGAATCAGGGGCGAGTTGGGGCGGTTCTGAATCAAACGGGTGAACCCATCTACAGCGGCCTGGAAAGAGCCCGCTTCATAATCAAGCTGCGCCTGCTGGTACACCGCATCATCGGCGTAGCGCGAGGTGGGCGCCGTTTTAAGCAGGGTGCTCAGGGTGCGAGCGGCTTCCTCCCGCTTCCCCATGAGGCCTAGCGTTTGGCCCTTGCGGTAGTAGGCATAGTCCTTATCGGCCGCGTTGGCCTGAATCACTTTGTCGTACTGATCGATGGCCTGCTGGTAATTCTTGGCCACGTAGTAAGTATCGCCGAGGCGCAGGGTTACGTCATAGTAGTTGGGGTCGGTGGGCTTGGCCGTAGCATCCTGCAGCCAAGCCTGAAACTGCTGACGAGCGCGGTCATACTGCTTGGTGTTGTAGTAAGCGTAGCCCAAGCCGTAGCGAGCCTTCTGGTCGAAGTCCGTTTCGGCCGCCGAGCCCGTGCGCGCCGTGCGAGCAGCAGCAGTATAAGCCGTAATAGCGGGCTGGTACTGCTGGCCTACGCTGTAAATCTCCCCTTTCAGCACCTGAGCCGCAGCGCGCAACGCATCATCCTGCGGGTACTTCAGGCTCTTGTCGAGCACCGGCAGGGCGTCCTGGTAGCGGTTGTCGTTGTAGAGCGTGGCGGCATGCAGGTAGGCCACTCGCTGATAAGTGGCGTTGAGCTTGGAGCTACGCTCGTCCAGGTTATCGAGGTAGTTGAGGGCCTGAGCGTAGTCAGAGGAGTTCAGGAAACTCTCGCTTAAAATATCATCGGCGGCCGCCTGGTTCTTGGAGCGCGGGAACCGCTTAGGAAAGTCGCGTAGGGCGGCAATTACCTCTTGGGTGTTGCCCAGCTCGTAGCTTACCTGCGCGTATTTCAGCGTGGCGTTTTCGGTAATATTCTTATCGAAAGTAAGTTTGCGGGCGGCATCAAACGAATTCAATGCCAGCGGCTTTTGATTGGTTTGGAGGTAGCTTAGGCCCAAGTGATAAGCAGCATTCTGGCCTAGTGAGTCGCGGCGGGCAGCCACGTTCTTCAGGCTACCGATAGCACCCTTAAAGTCGCCCTGCTTGAAGTTGGCGTACCCGATTTTGTACTGCACTTCGGGCTCAATTTTCTTGCGGCCCGCGGCATACTGATCAAAGTACGTAGCGGCCTGCTTGAAATCCTGCTTCTGATAATAGGCATCGCCCAGAAGGAGCTGAATTTCGTCGGCACTTTGGGGCGGGGGCGTCTGCTGGAGTGCTTGGGAGGCGTACGTAATCAGCCCGTCGTAGTCGCCTTCCTTGTAATAGATCTGCGACATAATGGCGGGCACTACGGGCCGGTAGGCATCGTTCTGCTCGGCCACGCCCAGGTCTTTGCGAGCCCCGGCGTAGTCGCCGGCGCGGTAGGCCAGGTAGCCGGCGTAGTAGCTGCTGGCGTAGCGGTACTGGTGGCTGCCCACCTTGTTGCGGTCGAATTGCAGCTTGGCCTTGTCGTACTCCTTCTGCGCAAAGTAGCCGTAGCCCAGTTTAAATTCTGCTTCGGCGCGCTGGTCGTCGGTGAGGTTATCCGGCCCTACCTTCTGCAGGTAGTCGATGGCCTTTACGTAGTCTTTCTTGTCGAAATAGAATTTCCCCAGCTGAAAATACGCTTCGGCAGCTTTAGGATGCGCCGGGTTAGCACTGGCAAAGGCCAGAATGCGGTCCTCCGCATCGGGATGGAACAGGTAGAGGCCCGATACGGCATAGTAATATTCGGCATCGGTGGTGCGGCCAGCGGCCAGCTCGCCGGTGCGGCGCTGGGTTACATCAAGGTAGCGTTGGAAAGCCTGCTGGGCGGCGCCGTACTTGCCGCGGTCGAAGAGTTCGAGGCCTTCTTGGAAGTGGCGTTCATCGTTGGTGAACACCTGCGTTTGCTGGGCCGAAGCAGCTAGCGGGGCTGCTGCACTGAGGGAGGCGGCCAGCGCCAGGCGGGGGAATAGTTTCATCAGAGAGCGTTACGCAGAGAAAGCCCGGAACCGCCAGCGGCCCCGGAATCAGCCAAAAGTAGCGAAAAGTTCGGCCGAGGTTGCCCCGAAAGTGGCCTTTTTGCCGGTTTTAACGCGAATCATCAGGACTTTGGTGTAGAAAACTGAAGAATAGTGCCGTGCTTGAGAACGTATTTGCTCAATCTGTATGCGCTACCCCTGCCAATTCCTTTTACACAGCCTGTGTTTATTGGCTTTGGCCAGCTGCTCTTCGCCAACAGCCTCCGCTCCTGCTTACCCGCAAAACCCGGCCGTCTCCGATGCGCTAGGCCACCCGCGAGATACTACCACGTTCTACTTCCCGGCCGCCGACTCGCTACACGCTAAATATCTGCCTAAAAGTAAATGGCCTGAAGTACGGTATAATACGGACGTACGATTATCGAACTGTGCCTATGAGCTTCAATTTGCTTCGTATACGCTTACCTATTTTGATGCACCTGTGCTATCTAATTACTATTTGGGCACTGATACTTACCGTTTCCTGTGGCTGCGCTCATTCCATCGGCCTGTACTTTTAACGTTGCGCAAAACACCCATAGGAGCGACACTTCGCACCCAGCTTCTGGACAAGTCACCTTGCTTCGTGCATGTCGACGTTTTTCCTCCTACTCAACTGCTACAAACAGCCTCTCCCGCAGAGAGCGCACAGGCGATAAGGCGTTATAATGAAGCTATGGCTGATCCTGAGTTTCAAAAAGAAGTAGCTGAAGGTAAACGCCGAGCTGCACAGGTTAAATCTGAAGAATCAACGGTGCTTATCACGCCAGCGCAGTGGGAGCAATTTCAGGCTTTAGTAAAGGACAGTAACTTCAATAGTTTGCCCGCTTGCCAGCCTGATCCTGGCGTATTGGATGGCGCAGATTGGCTACTGGAATCGCACCAACCAACTAGCTACCACATGGTCTCCCGCCACAGCCCCGATAAATCAGATAGCTTCCGCGCGGCCTGCGAGTACCTGATTGACCTGAGTTCTGTCCGCAATGAGGAGAGGTACTGAAATGGCTTCTGCCCTGCTTGTGGCAACCTTTTATTCGTATTGGGGCTCCAAGGAGCGACTATGCGATACTTTCTATGCTCTTCCGCTCATACCTGCTCACGATTTTCTTCCTTCTATTTGCTTTTAGTCTTCATGCGCAAACCCTGCAGCTGAGTGGCAAAGTATTGGATGAGCAAACCAAAGCTCCCGTTCCGTTTGCGTCTGTCGGCATCCCACATACTGCCCTCGGTACGGTAGCCGATGCGCTAGGCCACTTCGAGTTTAGTATTCCTACGCCGGCAGCTACGGATCAACAACTGATGATTTCTTGTGTGGGCTACCAAACGCAGGCCCGGCCGCTGACGGAGTTTCTAGGCCACTCACCCACCGTCCGGCTGGCACCTTCCGCCGTCAGCCTCGCGGCCGTAATGGTGCGACCCGGCAAGGTCAAACCCAAAATCTTTGGGCGCACCAGCAGCTCCACGCTCATGGGGGCCAGCCTTTACACGGAGCCCAACCTAGTGGATGATGGCCTAGCAAAAGAGCAGGGCACCGTTATTCCCATTGATGAAGAATGCCTGCTGCAAGACTTCAACTTTCACGTGGCTTTCAACCGCTTCAAGTCGGTCAAGTTTCGGCTGAACCTTTACAGCGTGAAAGCCGGCCTTCCCGATAAGCCCTTGCTCTCCCAGGATATTCGCTTCGACGTGACGCAGCCCCGCGGTTGGGTAAAGGTTGATCTGCGCCCTTACCACGTGTATCTGCAGGGACATAAGGAAGTAGCCGTAACGCTGCAGTGGCTCCAGAGCGAAGCCGCGGAAGGCAGCCAGAAGGCCTTCGGAGTTTCGGCGGTACCCATGCCAGGCCATAGCGTGCTAACCCGCAACAAGAGCCAAGCCCAATGGAAAGAGACTAAGCCGGGCTACCTGAGCTTCTACCTCACCGCCGACTCTTACCGCGGTGGCAAGCAATCGGCCCAGCCACCATTAGTGGAGGCTCCTTTGCCTGATAGTCTGCGTTACCTCCGGTATCTCACGGCAACTGTGCCCCAGTTAACTAATCCGCAGCATTACGGTGAGAATGCAGCTGTAGGCCACTATGTGCCGGTGAAAGGCGCCAAGTTGTATTACGAGCGTTATGGGCACGGGGAGCCACTGCTGCTGCTTCACGGCAACAGCCAGTCGATTGCGGCCTTTCAAGAGCAGATTGGTGAGCTAGCCAAGCACTACGAGGTCATTGCCGTGGACACCCGCGCCCACGGCAACAGCCAGGACCTTACCTCCGGCGCCTTAACTTATGACTTGTTTGCCGAGGATATTCGCCAGCTCCTTGACTCGCTGCACCTGCGCAAAGTGCACGTAGTAGGCTGGAGCGACGGTGGCAACACGGCCCTGAAGCTGGCTCTGCAATACCCCGCTTATATCAACCGGGTGGTGCTAATGGGTGCTAACCTCTTCCCCACTCCGGAGGCTATTGAGCCCGATTTCTTGCGGCTCCTACAGCGGCGGTTACAGGAAGCACATAAGACCCCTGGCGACCAAACAGCCCAGCAAGTCCGGTTGCTGCGCTTGCTGCTGCAAGAGCCACAGATGACGTTCCAGGAATTGCGCTGCCTTACCGCTCCGGTGCTGGTAATGGCCGGGCAGCACGATGTTATTCGGGAGCTACATACCCGAGCCATTGCGCAGCATATCCCCCAGGCCCAATTGCTGATTTTGCCGGGTGCTTCACATTATGCCCCACAGGAAGTGCCCCAGATATTTAATAAAGCGGTTCTGCGTTTTCTCGGCCAGTAGCTAACAAGCCTTGGGCTTATGCTTGGCGAACCAGCGTTACCTCGTCGCGGGTAAAGTCAATGCGGCTTTTCTCCACCGGGCCACGGCATACTATCACGCGGGGTGGAGCTAGTTTGCCTTTACGGCCAGCTTCAATTTCCGCCTCGCCCGTTACATCTAATGTAGCAATAGGTTCGCCGTTAAGCTGCAATTCCCAGGGGCCGGGCTTTACCGTACCCGTGAAGTGGCCTACCAGGAAAGTCTCTTTCGGCGACATCTGAATGATGTCGAGGAGTTGAATTGTAGGTGATTCAGCCATTGGAAGCTAAAATGGAGAATATCGGGTACAGGATGGCTACTCAGGCTGGCTGGCCTTGATGCGAGCATCAAAGCCGAACTCTTCGCGGGCCACTATTTGGATACGTTTAAACTCGGGGTGGCGACTGTGCAGGATGTAGTTGCTTTCCTGCGGGATTATAGATGAGGGTACACGTAGCACCGCTGTGCTACGCTGAGTGTACCACGCCGCGCCCAAAGGCTGGCACACAGCATATCGGCTGGCCTTTTCCCAATTCTGTGGCAACTGGCCTAGCGTAATTTCCTCCACTACCAAGTCATCGGGCACGTCAATTACTAGCACCCTAAACTGGTCGTTGAGGCCTTCTCCGCTCCTATGCACCACGTTCTCTAAGCAAGCCAAGGCGCGGGACGAGGCCGTGTAAATCACGAACTGGTTTTGGTAATTCCAGCGGCCCCGGTAGCCGGAGGCAAACAGGTCGTCGGCGTACTTGGCCAGGCAGATACGATATACTAACATAGGCCTACGACAAGTCGCCGTAGGCAATGCGCGTCAGCTCCTCGGCCACCAAGTCAATGCCGCCACTGGTTTCGAGTAAGCGCAGGGGCACTTCCTGGTCGAGGCCGTGGGCGGGCTTATCCAGCCACCGCAGGAACGCCGCCGCGTCGCCAAATACTTCTAGGCCCAGGTTGTAGAGGCTGATAATCTTGAGCGTTTTTTCGCTACTGGCGGCACTGAGCGTTTTTTTCTCCTGGGAGTACGTCCGCAGTGTTTTCGTCGATAACTCGTAGATAGCCTCCAGCTCGTTGGCCTGCAGCTGGAAGGCCTCCGCAACTTCAAACGCGGTGGCGGCGGGCACTCCCTTTCGAGCTTCCATTACCAACGCAAAGGCATCCTGCCCCGCCTGCCCCCAGGCCGCCCACTTTTTACGTAGGGCAGCAGGTATAGCGGTAGTTGTTTTAGGATGTTGCGCAGTAGTAGCCATAGGTGTTGCAGTTTGACAGATCGAACTTAGGGAAATTTTTCCAATTAACGAGGAAATTTTTCTAATGGTTCTATTTACACGTCATCCTGACGCAGGAAGGATGACGTGTAAATAGAACCTCTGCTACTCTTTTTCTCCACTACAATCCTACCACCGCATGCAGGGGCACGGGGTGCAGAATCAGCCACACCAGCTCCCGCAGAATCTCGCCGTCGGTCATGGAGCCGCTATCAATGCCTTTGCTCTGGGCGTCGGCACGGCGGATGAGGTGCACGATGTCGCGGGTGCGCGGGAAGTCGAATACTTTCAGGCCGGTTTGGTAGTCGCGGCGGGCGTAGGTGCTCACTAGGCCTATGCGCTTCCAGTCGGCTTCGGTAGGATTAGGAATTTGATGAAGCGCCAACAGCCGCGAGAAGTAGTTGAACAACAGCGTCAGGTTCGGGATGAGCGGGTTGTTCTTGGGGTTGGCCTCGAAGTAGAGCAGAATGCGGTTGGCCTTGAGCACGTCGCGGCGGATGAGGGCGCTCTGCAGCTCGAAGATATTGTACTCCTTGCTAATGCCCACCATGCGCTGCACCAGGCCCTCGTCAATGGCTTGGCCCGGTAGCAGGTTGATGAGCATCTTATCCACCTCATTGGTGAGCCGGCCTAGCTCCGCCCCGATGTACTCGGCTAGCATATTGGTGGCCTGGGGGGTAATCTGCTGACCTTTGCTGCGCACGTAGTTCGTGAGCCAGGGTGCCACCTGGTTGTCATAGAGCTTTTTGCTAGTCAGCAGTACCGTGCCGGCCGGGGCGGGGTTGTTTTTATCGCCGGTGAGCAGCTTACCCAGCTTTTTGCGGGCATCGAGGGTTTTATGCTTGTAGCAAAACACCAGCACCGTGCTCTGCAGCGGGTTCTTCAGGTAAGCCTCCAGAAACGGCCACGACTTCTCGGCCTCCAGATCGGCTACGGCCTGGGCTTCTTTCACAATCACTACCGAGCGCTCTGCCATCATGGGGAAGCGCTTGGCCTGGCCTAGGATGCCCGTTACGTCGGTGTCCTTGCCGTAAAGCACCACTTGGTTGAAGCCCTTCTCGTGCTCCTGGAGCACGTGTTTCTCCAGCAAGTCGGCTACCAGATCAATATAGTATGGCTCCTCCCCTTGCAGAAAGTACACGGGCGCAAACTGCCGTTGCTGGAGCTGCTTGAGAATCTCGTCGGCGGTGAGGGTCACGCGGTGAATGAATAAATAAGTGAATGAGTGAAACAGCAGGCTGTTGGCGCTAGGCCTATCCTTCCGATGATTTTCACTCTGGAAAAGCAAAGGTACTGCTACCTTTGTCCAGTTGTTATGGGCTCCCGTCGGTTTCTCTGGTAGTCACGGCTGAGCGCACCGGCGGCCCTGCTTGGTCTGCTGAACCCAACTCACTCATTCACTCACTCACCTATTTACTCAGTGGATTTAATAGAAGAACTGCGCTGGCGGGGCATGTTTCACGACATGATGCCTGGTACTGATGAGCATTTACGCCAAAACGCCCCCATCACCGGCTATATCGGCTTCGACCCCACGGCGCCATCCCTGCACATTGGCAACTTGGCTACCATTATGTTGCTCGTACATCTGCAACGCGCTGGGCACCGCCCCCTGGCGCTGGTAGGCGGCGCCACTGGCATGATTGGTGACCCCTCGGGTAAGTCAGCTGAGCGGAACCTGCTGGATGAGGAGGCCCTGCGCCGCAACCAAGCCGGCATTCGGGCGCAGCTGGAGAAGTTCCTAGATTTCTCCGAAGGCCCCACGGGAGCTAAGGTGGTTAACAACTACGACTGGTTCAAGGAGTTTGGCTTCCTGCAGTTCCTGCGTGAAGTAGGCAAGCACCTCACCGTAAACTACATGATGGCCAAGGACTCCGTGAAGCGCCGTATCAGTGGCAACGAGGAGTCGGGGGCGGAAGGCTTGAGCTACACCGAGTTCAGCTACCAGCTCCTGCAGGGCTACGACTTCTACCACCTCTACAAGGAATTGGGCACTACCCTGCAAATGGGCGCCAGCGACCAGTGGGGGAACATTACTACTGGTACCGAGCTCATCCGCCGCATGAGCGGTGGCGAGGGCAAGGCCTACGCCCTTACCGGCCAGCTCATCACCAAAGCTGATGGTACCAAGTACGGTAAAAGCGAAACCGGCACCGTGTGGCTCGACCCCACCATGACCTCGCCCTATCAGTTCTACCAGTTCTTCCTCAACGCTGCCGACGCCGACGTACCTCGCCTCATCCGTGTATTCACGCTGCTAGACCAGTCAGAGATTGAAGCGCTGGAGGCGGAGCACGCCCAGGCGCCCCACCTGCGTGTTCTGCAGAAGGCTCTGGCCAAGGATGTAACCATTCGGGTACACTCAGAGCAGGCCTACGAGGCAGCGTTGGCGGCTTCTCAGGTACTCTTCGGGGGCGGTGACTTGGCCACGCTCGACGAGGCTACCCTGCTGGACGTGTTTGCTGGCGTGCCGCATGTAGAAGTGCCCCGCGCCGACCTAGATGCCCTCGATGCCCTGACGCTCCTGAGTGCAGCTACCGGTGGCGCCATCTTCGCCAGCAAGGGCGAGGCGCGCAAAATGGTGCAGAACAACGGTGTGAAGCTCAACCGCCAGAAAGTCGCCCTCGACCAGTCGGCCACGGCCGTGCCGGCCCTGCTCGACAAGTACCTGGTGGCCCAGAAGGGCAAGAGCTACTTCCTGATCAAGCTGGTGTAGCTAGTAGCTGACCACGCGCAAAAAGAAAGCGGCCCTGCTGATTATCAGCAGGGCCGCTTTTGTATTCACTAAGTGCTCGGGGCCTAGTGGCACCAAACAACAAAGGGATTACTTCTTTTTTGCAGGAGCAGCCTTTTTGGCAGCAGGAGCTGCAGCTTTCTTAGCAGGAGCAGCCTTGGCATCGCCAGCACCAGCAGCGCTGTTTTTGGCGTTCTGTACTTCAGTACGGATAGTCTGAGCCATGTTCTTCAGTTCCTGCATGCCTTTGCGCACACGGGTACCAGCGGCCGAGTTGTTCTTGTCGTAGAACTTTTCGAAGTCGGCTTCCAGCGACATTACGAGGTCCTTCAGTTGGCTAAAATTGCTCATTTGGGAGGGGTTGTGTGGTGTGGAAAAAATTGATTAACCGGCCCTAATATACAGGGATTTCAAATACAAGCAACTGCGCAAGTTTTTTTCTAAACTGCCCCTACAAGCTTGTATAAGGGTTTTTTGCTTTACTCCTCCAACGCACAACCTGATCATTACGTTACTCCCTCTTCAAAAAGTACCAAAAAACAAAGCCAGACACCCGGGGGTATCTGGCTTTTGTACTTAGCGAAGTAGGAAAGTGGCCTAGAGGCCAGCTGGCACTTCTGCTTTTGAATAGAGACCCTTGTCGAGCTTCTCCGCTACGGCTTCAAAGGCCTTAATGGTAACGGCTACATCATCCAGTGAGTGGGCGGCCGTAGGAATCAAACGCAGCATAATCACGCCCTTCGGCACTACGGGATATACCACAATAGAGCAGAAAATACCGTGATTCTCACGTAGATCGAAGGTTATTTGAGTTGCATCAGGGATTTGGCCCTGTAGCAATACCGGCGTCACGGGTGAGGTGGTGGTGCCAATGTTGAAGCCTTTTTCACGCAGGCCAGTCTGCAGTGCCCGAACTACGGTCCAGAGGTTTTCCTTCAGCTCGGGGCGGGTACGCAGCAGCTCCAAACGCTTCAAAGCGCCCACTACAAGCGGCATGGGCAGGCTTTTGGCGAAAATCTGGCTGCGCATGTTGTAGCGCAAATATTCAATTACGTTCTCAGGGCCCGCAACGAAGGCACCGATGCTTGCCATACTCTTAGCAAACGTCGAAAAATAAAGATCAATGCCATCTTGCACGCCCTGTTCTTCGCCCGTTCCGGCACCTGTAGTGCCCATGGTTCCGAAGCCGTGAGCGTCGTCAACGAACAAACGGAACTCGTATTTCTCCTTCAGCGCAATCACGCCACGGAGGTCACCCTGGTTGCCCGACATGCCGAATACCCCCTCAGTAATTACGAGGATGCCACCGCCGGTTTCGTCGGTGATACGCTTGGCGCGCTCCAGCTGCTTCTCCAGGCTGGCCATGTCGTTGTGGGTATATACGAAGCGCTTGCCTTGGTGCAGGCGCACTCCATCAATGATGCAGGCGTGCGACTCGGCGTCGTACACAATCACATCGTGGCGGCCTACCATAGCATCGATAATCGATACCACACCTTGATAGCCAAAGTTGAGCAGCATGCATTCGGGCTTCTGCACAAACTCAGCTAGCTCATTCTCGAGTTGCTCGTGCAGGTTCGAGTTGCCCGACATCATGCGGGCACCCATGGGCAGAGCCATGCCGTATTCGGCGGCACCCTCGGCATCGGCTTTGCGCACTTCAGGGTGATTAGCTAGGCCTAGGTAGTTATTCAGGCTCCAGGTAAGTACCTCTTTGCCGCGAAAAATCATGCGGGGCTTAATTTCACCTTCAAGCTTGGGAAACGTGAAATAGCCGTGGGCGTAGTGCGAGTGGCTGCCCAGGGGGCCGCGGTTCGCGGCAATCTTTTCGAAAAGATCCACGAGGGAACAGATTAAATGTGAATGAAAGCGGGTGGTTACGTAGTGGGAGTAACTCCCGAAGGACGTGCAAAGTTATGGCAATCCGCAAAGGTAGCCGCTAGCGGGCAGGCATCCAACCAGCAAAGGCAGGCCTAGGGAAATCAGTTTTCGTTTTTTGGAGCCGCTGGAATGGCGTTTCTTTGGGCCTCCGAACGTTAAGCTAGGCGCTGGCTCTGCTTGACAGCTCCCATGCACTTAGTCTCTCTCCCCACCCTTCTCCTTGCCAAATATGAAGAAAATCAACAAGCTGCTCGTCGCCAACCGCGGTGAAATTGCTTTACGGGTACTACGGTCAGCCCGCGAAATGGGTCTGAAAACCGTGGCTATATATAGTGAGGCCGACCGCAATGCCTTGCACGTGCGCTACGCCGATGAAGCCGTATGTGTAGGCCCGCCGGCATCGAAGGACAGCTACCTGCGCGGCGACAAGATTCTGGAAGTGTGCCGTCAACTGGGCGTGGATGCTATTCACCCGGGGTACGGCTTCCTGAGCGAAAACGCGGAGTTTGCCCGCATGGTGAAAGAAGCCGGACTAATTTTCGTAGGTCCCTCTCCTGAGGCTATGAATATTATGGGCGACAAGCTCTCGGCCAAGCAAGCTGTGCAGGCCTACAACATTCCGTTGGTACCGGGTACTGCCGAAGCCATTTCTGATGTGGAAGAGGCCAAGCAAATTGCCGCTACCGTAGGTTTTCCCATCTTGATCAAGGCGTCGGCCGGTGGTGGTGGCAAGGGCATGCGCATCGTGAATTCTGAAGCCGAGTTTGAGGAGCAGATGCAGCTGGCAATTAATGAGGCTACTTCAGCCTTCGGCGATGGCTCAGTGTTCATCGAGAAGTTCGTGACCGGCCCGCGCCACATTGAGATTCAGGTACTCGGCGACGAGCACGGCAATATCGTGCATCTGTTTGAGCGCGAATGCTCTATCCAGCGCCGCCACCAGAAGGTAATTGAGGAAGCGCCCTCTTCGGTGCTCACGCCCGAGCTGCGAGCTGAAATGGGCCGCTGCGCCGTAGACGTAGCCCGCGCCTGCAATTACACTGGTGCCGGCACTGTGGAATTCCTGCTGGACGACAAGCGCAACTTCTACTTCCTGGAGATGAACACCCGCCTGCAGGTAGAGCACCCCGTCACGGAGCAGATTACTGGCCTAGACTTGGTAAAAGAGCAGATTAAGGTGGCCCAGGGCCAGCCCCTCGCCTTTGGCCAGGACGACCTCCAGATTCAAGGCCACGCCCTTGAGCTGCGCGTGTACGCCGAAGATCCGCAGAACAACTTCCTGCCCGACATTGGTACCCTCACTACCTACGTGCGCCCCCAAGGCCCCGGCGTGCGGGTAGATGATGGCTTCGAGCAGGGCATGGAGATACCAATCTACTACGACCCCATGATTGCCAAGCTCGTGACCTTCGGGGCCACCCGCCAGGAGGCCATCGAGCGGATGCTGCGCGCCATCGACGAGTACCAGATTACCGGCATCGAAACCACGCTAGGCTTCGGCCGCTACGTGCTGCAGCACCCCGCCTTCGTCAGCGGCGACTTCGACACCAACTTCATCCGCGACTATTTCCCGGCCGGCGCCCTGCAGCCCGCTGCCCCAGATGAAACCACCGCCAAGCTCGCCGCCGTGCTCACGGCCATGCTCCTGACGGAGAAGAAAGCGCCATCAGCTGCTGCTTCAGAAGCGCCTGCTGCCACTGGCTCGGCCTGGAAACGGAACCGTTTGGGCGTGCGGTAGTGATAGAACCAGCAGGTAACGGAGAGGCCTTTACGAAAGTCGGTGCTTATAAACCAACTTTTGTAAAGGCCTCTCTTTTTCAGCGAACCACTGTATAGGTGAGCCTATAATGGGTGAGCTTCTTGGTTCTGTTGGTCAGTCAAAAGCAGACCTTAGACACAGCTATACTGACACTTAAATCAGCTCCGTTATTTCCCGCACACCTAGGGGCCGCTCGCGGGTGAAGCCTTCTCCGAACTCTACCCCAATCAAGTGGCCGAACTCACGGGCGCGGGCTTCCATGAAGTTGCTGAAGACCGGCGTAGAAAGGTAGGTGGTGGGCTCTGTGCTTTCAGGGTCGTGAAACTGGGTGCGGTAGGCTTGGATGCTTTCCCACTTCTTTGGCCAGTGCTCTGAGATATCCACCACGAAGTCGGCGGGAATCTGGCGGTCCTGGATGTAGTGGAACACTAGGCGGGGGCGCCAGGGTTGCTGGGGTTGCCCATCGGGGCCGAGCGTTTCAATCATGCGTAGGCCACTCAAGAAGCAGGATTCTGATGCTAGCTGGGCGCCGCGGCCGTGGTCGGGGTGCCGGTCGTTGATAGCGTTGCAGAGCACGATGTCGGGCTGATAGCGGCGTAAAGCAGCAATGAGGGGCAGTTGGTGCTCCCGGTCGTTGCGGAAAAAGCCGTCGGGCAGGCCTAGGTTTTCGCGAGCACTTAGGCCCAGAATGCGGCTGGCCGCTTCAGCCTCGGCGGCCCGGGTAGCGGGGGTACCACGAGTGCCCAATTCACCCCGGGTGAAGTCGACGATGCCAATTTTCTTGCCCGCGGCGGCGGCGGCAAGCAGCGTGCCGGCGCAGGACATTTCTACATCATCGGGGTGCGCCCCGAAGGCTAGGATATCAAGTTTCATAGGTGGTAAGCAGATCCCGAAAGTAACGTCCACTTCCAGCTCCCTTCGGCGGGCTGCTAGGCCACTTCGTAGTGATGCTGGACAGAACAACGCGTAAAAGTACGCGGTTGGCGACAAGCCGTGTTATCAGAGGAGAGAAGTTGGTCAAAACACTGTGCTGGGTGAGGCCGTTACATCTTCCGCTATGCAGGCTGAGCCCACCAAGGTTACTGGCCTAGCTTACACTCCTCAGCAGTTTACAACTCGTATTATTTCCCTGCATCCATGGAATACAGACAACTAGGCGCGTCAGGCTTACGCATCCCTGTTTTAAGTTTTGGCACCGCCACTTTTGGTGGTGGCAATGAGTTTTTCAAAGCCTGGGGCAGCACCCAAGTAGACGAAGCGCGTCACCTGATTGACATCTGTATGGAAGCCGGAGTTAATTTCTTCGACACCGCCAACGGTTACTCGCAAGGCATGGCCGAGGAGATTTTGGGCAAAGCTTTGGAGGGCCGCCGCCAAGAGGCACTTATCTCCACCAAAGCCACCTTCCCCACCGGCGACGGCCCGAACGACTACGGCTCCTCCCGCCTACACCTGACCAAAGCCTGCGAAGACAGCCTGCGCCGCCTCGGTACTGATTACATTGATATCTACCACATGCACGGCTTCGACTCCAACACCCCCGTGGAAGAAACCCTGCGTACCCTCGATAATCTGGTTCAAAGCGGTAAAGTGCGCTACATCGCCTGCTCTAACTTTTCTGGCTGGCACCTGATGAAGTCCTTGTCGGTATCGGAGCGCTACGGGTGGGTGCGCTACGTAGGCCACCAAGCTTACTACTCGCTGGCAAACCGGGAGTTTGAGTGGGAACTGATGCCGCTAGGCCTCGACCAGGGCGTAGGTACGCTGGTATGGAGCCCCCTATCAGCAGGCCTACTCAGTGGCAAAATTCGCCGAGGTCAGCCTGTACCCGCTGAAAGCCGCCTAGCTCAGGGCGGCGGGCAAGGGCCTAAAGTGCCTGATGAGCTGCTCTACAACATCATCGACGCATTGGACGAAGTAGCGGCTGAAACCGAGAAAACTGTAGCGCAAGTAGCCTTAAACTGGCTCCTTCAGCGCCCCACCGTCGTGAACCTGGTAGTGGGGGCTCGCAATGAAGAGCAGTTACGTCAAAACCTAGACGCTGTGGGCTGGAATCTTTCCCCGGAGCAAGTAGCCAAGTTGGATGCTGCCAGCGCTACAGAACCCATTTACCCCTATTGGCACCAGCGTAACTTCCCTATGCTGCAGAAGAAAATAGTGTAGTTCTATCTTCTTGAAAGAGGCCTAGTAAAAGCAACAGCCCGCTACCGGTTCACCAGTAGCGGGCTGTTGCTTTTACTAGGCCTCTTTTAGAAATGTATTCTACTTAATGCGCAACGTACGGCCCACGCGCAAGGTAGCGGTTCCGCCATTCAAGCGCCGGAGCTGTGCCTGCGAAACACCGTACTTATCAGCAATTTCTGATAGCGTATCACCAGAGCGGATTTTGTGCGTGACTACCCGGCGGGCCTGAGTAGGTTTACCACTACTACTGCTGCTCCTGCTACCTCCGCCGCCACTACCAGCTCCCGGCACACTGCCACCCTTATAGCGCAACGACTTGCTATAATAAGCAAACAGGGCTGAGGTAATCTGGAAGTTGTCCTTGATCAATTTATAATCCGGGAAGTCGTACATGCGCTCCGGGTCAATCGGGTTGCCTTCGTAGCGTACTTCAAAGTGTAAGTGCGAGCCAGTACTGCGGCCTGTGCTGCCGCCCCAGCCAATCAGTTGGCCAGCTTTCACAAAGGTTCCTGGCGTAACCAACGACTTCTGCAAGTGCCCATACAGGGTTTCAATGCCATTGTAGTGGCGCACCAGAATATAGTTACCATAACCAGAGCCGTCCCATTTTACAATGCGCACCACTCCGTCGAAGGCAGCCTTCACGGAATCCCCAGTTTCCAGGTCTAAGTCTACGCCATAGTGCCAGCGGTAGCCCCGAAACCCAAAATCAGAGGTCATGGGCGTTGAGGCCAGCGGCATTTTGGCGTAGCGCTGGTTTGCGGGGTCCGTCAGCTTCAGGTTCAGGGTATCCTTAATCCGGCGCCCATCAACGCGGTACGGGTTAATGTTGTGCGTATCCCAGATGGAGTAATAGCCGGCCACCTGAATCCAGGAAGAGTCGATCTGTACTTCTTCCTTCACTTCCACAATATGCTGTCCGCCCTCATTTAGGGAACTGGTATCCTCGCTAACGATTGAGAGCTTTTTAGCGGGATTGAAGAAGATAGATTTTGCTGCGTCGGAGTTTTCGTCGGGCAGTTCCTCCGTCTCAATCAGGATAGTTGTATCGGGGCGAACGTAGCGAATAGTAGGCGACTTGATGCGGAAGAAATCCTTCCGAGTGCCCGCCGAGCCCGATTTCGCCTTGGGCTCAGGCACTTTGCGCCGCTGGGCAAGCAGCTGGCCGGGCAAGCCAAGAAACAGCCCGATCAGTAGCAGCGGCAGCAGCCAGGGTTTCACATTATTCAGCAAGGGCAATAGGGTAAAGAGTGAAGTGGTGAGGTTATGATGCTGTAAAATGGCCATATGGTGTGCGTTCCAACGGACAAAACATCTTCTGTCTTGTCCGTTGGCACCAAATTGGCCATTTCACAACTTCACAATTTCACTTAATGGTCGCCGAGAGCCGCCAAGTAGCGCTCTGCATCCAGCGCCGCCATACAACCTGAGCCAGCAGCCGTAACTGCCTGACGGTAGGTATAATCCTGCACGTCGCCGCAGGCAAATACCCCATCAACGTTTGTTTTAGCAGTACCCGGAATAGTTTTCAGGTATCCCTGCTCATCGTGGTGCAGGTAAGGCTGGAATATTTTTGAGTTTGGCTCGTGACCGATGGCTACGAAGAAGCCTTCAACGGATAAATCACGCGTTTCGTGTGTAAGCACATTTTTAACGCGCACAGCTTCCACGGCGTGCTCACCCAAAATCTCATCGGTTACGGTGTTCCAAAGCACCTCAATTTTGGGGTTATCTATCACGCGCTTCTGCATGATTTTCGACGCGCGCATCTCCCCTTTCCGAACCACCATGTACACCTTGTTGCACAGATTAGCCAGATAGGTAGCTTCTTCAGCCGCCGTATCTCCGGCGCCTACAATCACTACATCTTTGCCCCGGTAGAAGAATCCGTCGCAGACAGCACATGCTGATACGCCCGAGCCATTTAGCCGCTGCTCCGAAGGCAGGCCTAGCCACTTAGCCGACGCCCCGGTTGCAATAATCACGGTGTCGGCCGTCAGCTCCAGCTGCTCATCAATAGTAACGCGGTGCGGGTGACCAGAAAAGTCAACTGAGGTAGCAATACCGTAACGGATATCAGTGCCGAATCGTGCCGCCTGCTTTCTCAGGTCCTCCATCATTTCGGGGCCCATGATACCATCTGGGTAGCCCGGAAAGTTTTCTACATCGTTGGTGATAGTCAGCTGCCCGCCAGGCTGCAGCCCTTGGTACATAACGGGCTTAAGGTTAGCGCGGGCCGCATAAATAGCTGCTGTATAGCCTGCTGGACCAGATCCGATAATCAAACACTTTATGTGTTCGGGGGAAGTATTCTCCATGAGTATGAAAGGGCACACGCTGCTGCCTGCGCCATGAGAGGTTTACTAGGGGGTGCAAAGGTAATGGTTGCAGCGCGAGGTTCTACTGTCGAAGCACTACCTCAACGCTAGGCCACCATACACTAACAAAAAACCCCAACGGTAAGGTCGGGGTTTTTAGCGGATAGGGTAAAATTCCTTATCCCAAGTAGGGCTTCAGAGCTTTGGAGCGTGAAGTATGACGCAGACGACGGATAGCTTTCTCCTTGATCTGGCGCACCCGCTCACGGGTTAGGTTGAACTTCTCGCCAATCTCCTCCAGGGTCAGGGAGTGTTCACCGTTCAAACCGAAATACAGCGTGATAACGTCAGCTTCGCGTTTAGTGAGCGTGCTAAGGGCGCGCTGCACTTCCTTGCGGAGCGAGTCGTTCATCAGGCCAGTGTCCGGCGACTCTTCATCTTCGTTTTCGAGAACGTCGAGCAAACGGTTTTCCTCACCTTGCACGAAGGGAGCATCTACCGATACGTGGCGGCCCGATATTTTCAGGGTATCAACTACTTCAGAAGTAGTCAGCTCCAGAACTTCGGCAATTTCTTCGGGCGAGGGCTCACGCTCGAATTTCTGCTCCAGCTCGGAGAACGATTTGCTGATTTTATTCAAAGAGCCTACCCGATTCAGGGGCAGACGTACAATGCGCGACTGTTCGGCCAGCGCTTGCAGAATGGACTGGCGAATCCACCATACGGCATAAGAAATAAACTTAAAGCCGCGGGTTTCATCAAAGCGCTTAGCAGCTTTGATCAGACCAAGGTTGCCCTCGTTGATCAAGTCACCCAGCGACAGACCCTGGTTCTGGTACTGCTTAGCCACCGACACCACGAAGCGAAGGTTGGCTTTGGTCAGTTTTTCCAGCGCCTGCTGGTCACCTTCCTTAATGCGTTGCGCCAGCGTTACCTCCTCGTCGGGGGTTAGCAGATCTACCTTACCAATCTCCTGGAGATATTTATCCAGCGACTGGCTTTCGCGGTTGGTAATCTGCTTGCTGATTTTTAGCTGTCTCATTGCGGGCGCGAGAGAGTTGAAGTGTTAATGCTTGGAAACGTCCTGTTGATCCGGTATACGAGGGATACCCAAACGCGGGTACCGGGGTCAGTTGTGAGCAACACCCCGGTACCCGCGAAAGTTCGGCAGAGGGTTACTGCGCGGTTCCGTTTGAGTCGGCGGCGCGCTCCGGCTTCGGCAGCAGCACTTTCCGCGACAGACGATATTTACCGGTTTTCTTGTCGATGTCCAACAATTTAACGTCAATTTCCTGTCCTACTTCCAGTACGCCTTCCAGCGCGGCTAGGCGCTCGTGCGATACTTCGGAAATGTGCAACAGGCCATCTTTACCCGGCATAATTTCTACGAAGGCACCATAAGGCTGAATGCTACGTACTTTGCCTTTATAGGTGGCTCCTACTTCTGGCACGGCAGCAATAGCCTGAATGCGGCTGATAGCAGCCTGCATGTCTTCCTGGTTAGAAGCGAAGATGCTAACGTGGCCTTTCTCGTCCTTCTCCTCGATGATAACCGTGGCATTGGTATCCTTCTGGATCTGCTGAATCACCTTACCACCTGGTCCGATTACGGCACCGATAAATTCTTTATCGATGAGCATCTTGTGTGAGCGAGGCGTATGAGGCTTCAGCTCAGCGGCAGGAGCAGAAATAGTCTTAGCCATCTCACCCAAAATGTGCAAACGGCCTTCGCGAGCCTGGTGCAGCGCCTTGGTCAGGATTTCGTTGCTCAAGCCTTGGATTTTGATGTCCATCTGGCAAGCTACGATGCCTTTCTCGGTGCCGGTTACTTTGAAGTCCATGTCACCGAGGTGGTCTTCATCGCCGAGGATGTCCGAAAGCACAGCATACTCGCCGGTTTCTTTATCCTGTACAAGGCCCATGGCAATGCCCGATACGGCCGCCCGAACTTTGATACCAGCGTCCATCAGGGCTAGCGAACCAGCGCACACCGTAGCCATCGACGAGGAGCCATTCGACTCCAGAATGTCCGACACGATGCGGATGGTGTAGGGATTCTCCTCTTCAGGGGGCAACACCTTCTTCAAGGAGCGCATAGCCAAGTTGCCGTGGCCTACTTCCCGACGGCCCGGGCCACGGTTTGGCTTCACCTCACCGGTTGAGAAGGCGGGGAAGTTGTAGTGCAACATGAACTTGTTGTAGCCCGACTGCATAGCCGAGTCAATAATCTGCTCATCAAGCTTAGTACCCAGGGCAACCGTAGTCAACGACTGGGTCTCGCCGCGGGTAAACAGCGAAGAGCCGTGCGCACCGGGCAGGTAATTAACCTCCGACCAGATAGGACGGATTTCCGTCAACTGACGACCATCGAGGCGGGTGCGCTCCTTGATCATCATGTCGCGGATAGCTTTCTTCTCAGCCGAACCATAGTAACGGCCGAACATCTTCTGGTCAAGCTCAGGGTTTTCAGCCAGCAGCTCTTCCAGCAATGGCTTCTTGATAGCGCCAAACGACTCCTTGCGACCAGCTTTGCTGGTGTTGCCTGACTTGGCCACTTCGTACGCCTTCTGGTAAACAGCCTCGGTAATACGCTGCTTCAGCTCGTCGTTCTCGTCGTACTTAGGATACTCACGCTTTACAGCGGCTTTCGCAATTTCAGCAGCCAGCTCGCTCTGTACGCGAACCTGCTCCTTAATCGCTTCATGAGCGTAAGCAATGGCTTCTACCATTTCCTCCTCGCTCACCTCGTTCATTTCACCTTCCACCATGGCCACTGAGTCGGCCGTAGCACCTACGATGAGGTCGATATCAGCCCGCTCAATGTCAGCAGTTTTAGGGTTGATCTGCAATTTGCCATCGATGCGAGCAACGCGCACCTCAGAAATCGGACCAGCAAACGGGATGTCGGACACCGAAAGGGCAGCCGAAGCAGCCAGGGCAGCAAGAGCATCCGGCTGCACGTCTTTATCAGCTGAAATCAAGGAAATCATCACCTGTACTTCGTAGTGATAATCCTTGGGGAACATGGGGCGCAGAATGCGGTCTACGAGGCGGGAAACCAACACTTCGTAGTCCGACAAGCGGCCTTCCCGACGCTGGAATGAACCAGGAATCTTGCCGGCACCGCCGAACTTCTCCTGATAATCCACCGACAAAGGCAGGAAGTCCACGTCGCCGCGGGCACTGGGCTGGGAAACTACAGTAGCTAGCAGCATCGCGTCGCCGAGGCGAACGACAACAGCGCCGTCTGAGAATTTGGCCAGCTTGCCAGTTTCTATAGAAATCTGCCGGCCATCCGGCAGGGTAATGTGTCTGGTAACCGCGGTGTAGTTGGGCATCTTATGGTTTGCTTGAAAAAGCGACAGCGGGCGAGCAGCCAAAAAAACAGGCCTAGAAGGACCTATTTTACTCAAAAATATCTCTCTGCGGAAAAGTACAGATTCAGGACGTGCACAGCTAAGAACAGTCCGGATAAAAAAAGAGCAGGGAACCTTCCGTTTGGAAGGCTCCCTGCTACTTCGGGGCTGGTTACTTGCGGATACCCAGCTCCTTAATGATAGCGCGGTAGCGGTTGATTTCGCGGTGCTGGAGGTAGTCCAACATACGACGACGCTTACCTACTAGCTTCAGCAGACCCAGACGGGTCGAGAAGTCTTTCTTGTTTACCTTCAGGTGCTCCGTCAGGTGGTTGATGCGGTGCGTAAACAGCGCGATTTGCGATTCAGCAGAACCAGTGTCGTTAGCAGACTTCTGGAGGCTGTTCTTTTCGAAAATAGCCTGTTTAGCTTCGGTAGTGAGTTTCATCGGCAGATAGGTTTTCCCCGTCTTGGATTAAGATGAAAAAAGAAAATTGAACACCCCGGACTTCGAGGTGGCCGCAAAGGTAAAGCTTTTTTACTTGGCTGTTGCTACCCCGTGCGAGTTAGTTTGCTAATCAGTTTCCCTCCTTACACTTCACAGGAGGCCTAGCTTTATACGGTGCGCTTATAACCGCGCAAAGGCCAACGCAGCCAAGTAGGCCGGAACCGTTGCCAGTCAATATCGAGGATGCCCGAGTCGTGGCGTGCCTGATATAAGAAAAAAAGGCCTACAGGTAACAAGATGGCCGTTGCCATCCACATACCCACGCCAACCGGCATAATCACTTCTCGCCCGTACTTCTCGCCCATAATGGAAAAGACATAGTACACGATGAAGAAGACAATGGAAATGAGGATAGGCACTCCTAGGCCACCTTTTTTAATAATTGCTCCCAATGGCGCCCCAATCACGAACATGAGTAGAATAGCTGCCGATTGCGTGAACTTGCGATATATCTCTATTCGGAAATTGGCGGTATCCTTGGTCATGTTATTGAGGCGCTCAGCGCTAGTACCCAGGTAAGAGTGCACGTTGCGGGCCCGGTTAGCTGCCTGTTGCGTTATCATACTATTTACTACCCCTAGTCGCTTAGAAGGCACGCGCAGGTGCTCCACCTTTTGCATGGCTACCTGCCCAGTTGTATCCAGGCGTAGGAAGGAGTAATATGGGTTCAATTGCCTAACCAGTAGCTTACGCTCCGTGAACAAACGCGTGTGCAAAGAATCAGTGGTGTGTTCCAGCTGCCGCAGATTTAGCATCATTTTGTTGTCCTTAAACAGCTCTGTTTTGGTCCGATTGAGACCAAAAGACTCCAAGGAAAACGTGATGGTGTTGCGGTCAAAGTTTTGACGAATAAAGCTAGCTCCCGAACGGTTATTGGCATCGGGCTGCTCTACATAAGTGCGCCCCCGAAATAGTTCTAGGCCTAAGTACTGCCCTCCAAAGCGGGTGAACATTCTTCCTGAATCAGCCAGAATAACGCGCATGGAGCCGGAACTCTGGGTATGGTCATAAATCATGACTCCCTTCAGCAAGTCACCGTTTTCACCCAGCTTCTGATTTACCTTGATCGTGTAGCCCGGGATGCCGTTGTAAAACACTCCTTCCCGAATATCCAATGCTAGCTTTTGCTGGCGCACATCCCAAAGCAAGCTATAAGCCTGCAAATTGGCCATAGGTACAACCGTATTATTAAACCAGAACGCCCCTCCCGCAAGCAGTAAGCTTGCTAGTAGTACGGGCTGCAGAATACGGGTTAGGGAGATGCCAGAAGTCTTGATAGCGGTTAGCTCGTGGTGCTCACCCAGGGTTCCAAAGGTCATCAGAGACGATAGCAGCACCGCCAGCGGCAACGAAATGGGTACAATCAGTACGCTAAAGAAGAACAGCAACTGTAGAATAACGCCCAACCCCAAGTCTTTGCCTACCAGATCGTCCATGTATTTCATCATGAACTGCATCAGGAAGATAAACTGCACTACGGCAAACGTGAGCAGGAATGGGCCTACAAAGGCTTTGAGAATAAGCTTATCTAGTTTTTTCATTTTAATACTAGTCGGTAGGCCATACTTAGGACCCACCTAACATGAAAAAGGAGCACACGGGAAACGAAGATACGCCTCGTTTCGCGTGTGCTCCTTTTCCAAGAGTAGATAACCGAATCAGCCCCCTACCTGTTCCCGCAACTTTTGGATGAGGCTATCCCACATTTCCTGCAACTCGATGTCATCTGTTTCCTCCGAATAATCAATCACCCGTAAGTAAACTTCCTGGGTTAGTTGAGACTCCTCCAGAGTAAAATCAAGGTAGTTGGCATCGGGAGTATGCCGCTTGTTTGGCCCCAAGAAAACGTACCGTACGGATCGGTTAGTGCGGTGAGAATTCATCTCGGCGTAATGAGGCTGATTATCCCAGATGAAATTGTAGCAATGGTCTGCATCTATACGCACATCCTGGCAAAACCAATGAGACAGGCCAGAGGCCGACGCGAGGTAGGGATACAGAATCTTGGGCGAGGCATTGATGGGGTACTCGACCGTAAAACGGTGCTTGAGACGAGTAGCAGAAAGGGGCATAAGCGGAACTATGTAATTTTTATTAACCCGGAAGCACAGGAACTTACCGGCTGGAAGCAATATACACGGGTTTTTTTTTCCGCAAACACTTGCATCAGGCCAAATCTTGTCTCTACATTTGCACCACCAAAACAGGGCGGGGTAGCTCAGTTGGTTAGAGCACAGGATTCATAACCCTGAGGTCACGAGTTCAACTCTCGTCCCCGCTACAAGAAAAGGCCTTCCTATTGCAGGAAGGCCTTTTCCGTTTTTCAGGGGAACTTGATGCCACCACTGGCATCATTCCATTCTACTTGGTAGTTAGGTATACTTACTAGACATTACTTTCATATTTACCTGCTTCCCACATTTTCAACATACGAGGAACCAATATAAAACTGGTCATTCCACCGGAGATTAGAAGGATAGCGAAATGGTATAGATTTTCTAGTCGCACACTGTCCTCCAAGCATAGCCGAATTCCTATAATTCCTAAAGTAGTAATGGTAAACAAGGCCCAGTACTTTACCTGATTGCCTTTAACTAGGAAAATCTTCTCCCGTCGCATTTGCTGGATGTAATACACTAGTGCAAGCGCACCTAGTACTGAGCCTAGCTTCTGGAGAAAAGAGTAGAGCCTCATCTTGAGTAAGCCTCCGAATGCATGCTGCATCAAAAAGGGAAAATAACGTACTCCTCGCCCTTCTGGATGAGTGAAGCTGTCCCACACAAGATGGGAAACAGTGCCTAGTAATAAAGAGAAAATTACTATTGGGTAATGCTTCTTGAAATATGCCTTCCAATCAAATCCTATAAAGCGAGAAAATCGTTCGCGCAATATTTTGGGCAAGTGCACAATCAATGGATCTCGCACTAGCATGTGAAAGATGAAAGCCAGTATAAGACCAAGGGGAAGATTGAAATAAAAGATACTACGCCAAGTATGACTATTGGGGTCAAACTCACTCATTCGAATAAACTTTTCGAAGTCAGGAGCCATACTACCGATGATTAAGCCAGTGGCAGATCGCCATTTTTTTGGCAAGGCCAGCAATGGCATTACTATCGCTGGATGTGAAAAAGTAAAGGGCATGTATGGGTAAACTGGTTTCCTGTTGCCTGGCTATAACTAGGTTTTACATCAAGCTAGCCCATGTAAATAGGTGACACGCTAAACGGTGTATTGCTCACCCCACTGTGTACTGGGCTATCCGATTATATTTACCAGGGCTAAGCAAAAGTGATGGGGGTTTAATCACTGGAACCCGTGAGCATAATTTCATTAGCTAACACCGCTGCGTATAAATACTCGTTAGTGGCTGCAGAAACGCAAAGGCATGGGCAGGCTATGCTTCTGCAAGCTAGCTTACCGAAGTTTTTTATACGTGCTGAGTCGTGAAGTAAGAGCCACCTTATCCTAAATTCTATGTTCAAAGAACTACGTAACGGCATTGGCGACGTCTATCTCACTATCGAGTACAGTTCGGTTACAAATTGGGTATATAGTAACTGGGTGGGTACTCAAACCTATTTGCAGGTAACCACAGGTGCAGACGCTTGCCTGACCGCCTTACGCGAGTATAAATGCCGTTACTTGCTCAATGACAACCGCCACGTAATTGGCTCCTGGGACTTTGCCGTAGACTGGGTGGTTTCCAGCTGGGCACCAAGGGCAATTGAGCAAGGTCTAACCCACATGGCACATGTGTTCAGCCCCGAAGGTATAGCTACTATCTCCGCTGAGCACATGTATGACGGCCTGGGATCAGACTTACACATGCGCCTATTCGGTGACATTGAAGAAGCCAAGACCTGGTTGCGCCGTTTGCAACGGAGAAAAATATATGAAGATTTATATGCATGTATAAGGCACATTCTTAGCCGATTTTGCCTCTATTACACCCTTGCCGATGCGCATTCCAAGAACTGATGTCTGCTAAAATCATCCTCTTAACTACATACGTAGAGACCTCACTTAAAAGTATAAAGTAAGGCCTCTACGTATGGTTTACAAAATCAGCACCAGTGTACCTATGATAATAAGCCCTGCTCCTATTCCCACTTGTAAGGATAGCTTCTCGCCTAAGAACACCACCGATAGTAGAATAGACAGCGCAACACTTAGCTTATCAACTGGTGCAACCTGCGATACTTTACCTAACTGGAGTGCTTTGAAATAGAATATCCATGACATCCCTGTTGCTAATCCTGATAGGCCTAGGAAAAGCAGGTTCATGCGTGAAAGTGTATGCACTTCCGCTAGGCCACCTCGGAAGTACACAATACCCCAGGCCAGCACCAAGATGACCACAGTGCGTACGGCAGTTGCCAGATTTGAATCAACACCCTTAATACCAATCTTGGCAAGAATGGCCGTTAGCGCTGCAAACAGCGCCGAGAGCAGAGCATAAATCCACCACATAGCAGGCTTTAAAGTACTTTGGTAAACCTCCTCCTGCTACTGCCGACGGCCGCAAGAGGCAATAATTAGGCTACTTGGGTTGCCAAATAAATCGCAGACCCGGTGCACCACTTAAGCCTCCGATGGTTCGGGACCCATAGCCGCCTTGCCAGGTAGGCATGAAGCTCATGCCCTGGGGCAGACGTGGCTTGCGTCCCCAACGATTACGGTGGGTAAGGTAGCCCAAGTGAGCTGATAAAATGCCTATTCCCGCTCCCGCCACTACATCGCTCTGCCAATGCTTTGAATTGATCATGCGCAGAGCCGCTACACTGGTAGCAATGGTATAAGCTCCTATACCATACCACTGGCTTTTATCCCGAAACTCGGTGTGCACAATGCTGGCGGCCAGAAATGCCTGGGCAGTGTGCCCCGATGGAAACGACAAATTATCGGACCCATCTGGCCGCGTTTCCTGCGTCAGATTCTTAATAGCGAATACTGAAGTCAGCATTATTAGCTCACTCTTCAGAATAACTAGGCCAGTATTGATACGGTCATCACGCGATTCAACTCCGGCAAGAGCCACGGCACCTAACTCCAAGTAGGGTGCGAAAATCAGGAGGTCGTCTAATCGGGTTCGATACGTGGGGAACAGCTTGTGGATGTCACGGTTGGCTTGTTGGTTGGTATAAAATCCACCACCATCAAACGTGTAAACACCATACCCAATTAGTACCGCTGGTACTATGCTGGCCTTAACAAGCTTCCCTTTGTACCAAGGGGCCTTAACAATAGCCGGTGCCCCAGTAGGGTTCTCGAATTTATGGGTAGTATCCGCGGGGGCTGTTGGTGAAACCGGGACCTGCGCCATGACAGGTAGGTAGGAGGAAACCCATAGCAAGCTCCCTAGGGAGCAGCTGGTAAGCAAAGACTTCATACAAGGAATGAGGGGAGAAATGTTACGAGAGTAGTGAGTTTCAGGAGCGAACCACCCCTGAATTGCGTAATATTTACGTAACACACCACATTAGTTATGTTGCCTAGGCCACTATTTTAGCGTAAGAACGAGTGATTATCCGGCAGCTCTTCCGTTTAAGCTTACAGGAGCGAAATCTCCCCTAAGGCTGGGTCTACTTCTATCTCTTTATCTGTTTGTGCTACTCAAATCGGTATAAGCCAGCACCTGTATCAGGTAGTATAATAAAAAAGAGCCTGACCGGTGGGTCAGGCTCTTTTAGCAAGAGGTCTAGCGTGAGGCCTACTTGATTTTCTCGATGATGCCTTTGAAAGCCTCAGGGTGGTTCAGGGCAAGGTCAGCTAGAACTTTACGGTTCAGGTCGATACCAGCCTTCTTTAGGCCACCCATGAACTGCGAGTACGACAGGCCGTGCTCACGAGCGCCAGCGTTGATACGCTGAATCCAGAGGGCGCGGAACTCACGCTTCTTGGCCTTACGGTCGCGGTATGCGTAGAGAAGACCTTTCTCAACGGCGTTCTTAGCAACGGTCCATACGTTCTTGCGACGGCCGAAATAGCCTTTCGCCAGGCGCATTACTTTTTTCCGACGGTGGCGCGAAGCCACGTGGTTTACACTTCTTGGCATAACCTGTTTTTTTTGGCGGCCGGCGGCGGAGTTATTGCCGCGGCTTATGTTTCAGCCGGACGCCTGGTGAAAATTTGTTAATTGGATAAGAGCAGTAACAGTTCGCCTGCTAGTTGCAGTGCCATTCTTTTACCGCTGAGAGCCAATTAGATGTTAAGCATGTCCTTTACGCGGTTCATATCGGCCGAGCTAACCAGGGTAGCGTGCGTGAGGTTACGCTTCTGCTTGGTGGTTTTCTTGGTCAAGATGTGGCTTTTGAAGGCGTGCTTGCGCTTCACTTTGCCCGTGCCGGTTAGCGAGAAACGCTTCTTGGCGCCGGACTTGGTTTTTACTTTCGGCATTGTAGTGGAGGTAAGAAGTAAAACAACTGCGGCGGTCGGCTGCCTAGGGCCGGTGCGCCAGCGTAAAGTGCGGCTGAGCCGCGGGTAAACTATTCAGTAGCCTTGTTAGCGGGCTGAGCCGCGGGCTTGGCTTCCTTTGGAGCATCCTTGCCACCCTCTTTGGGAGCAGCGGGCTTGGCTGGCTTCACAGGAGCAGCCGCTTTAGGAGCCAGATACAGGAACATACGCTTGCCTTCTAGCTTAGGTAACTGCTCAACTTTGGCCAGATCCTCCAGGGCCTGGGCAAATTTGAGCAGCAGGATCTCACCACGCTCTTTGAAGACAATGCTCCGGCCTACGAAGTGTACATAGGCTTTAATCTTAGCCCCTTCACGCAGGAATTCCTGCGCGTGCTTCAGTTTGAAGGCGAAGTCATGGTCGTCGGTGTTAGGGCCGAAACGAATTTCCTTGATGATAACCTTCGTCTGCTTGGCCTTCAGTTCGCGCGTCTTTTTCTTCTGCTCGTACTTAAATTTCGAGTAGTCAATAACGCGGCAAACGGGTGGTACGGCGGTAGGTGAAATCTCAACTAGGTCGAGGTTCTGCTCCTGGGCCATCCGGCGGGCCTGCTCAATAGAATAGATGCCCTGTTCGATGTTTTCACCGACTAGGCGCACCTCACGGGCCGTAATCTTCTGGTTGATTTTAAACGGCTCCTCGACTTGAGCGCGAGGGATGTAGCGGCGGTTAGGGGTTGCTATGGCTGTTCTCCTTAAAGGTGAGCTAAAAATTCAGTTTACTAGGGTTGTACTTGACATAGGCCAGTCCCAATCCGTTCATTCAGGGGGCAAATATCCGGCATTTTTTCCAAACACTCAAAAAGGCTATATTAAAATAGCCTCATGAGTTGAGTAAAATCCGGCCTTTTAGCCTCCGACGACCTTGTCCCGCTGAATTAGAAACCGTTGAACGGCTTTCTGCGGGGCAAGGTCGTCATTGTTGGCAAGATGACTACTATAAGTTAGACAGTCTTTCCGTCCATCATGTCATTCACCTGCTGCTGGAAGCTCTGGATGAATGACTCAATTGGCATAGATCCTACGTCACCCTCACCGTGCTTACGCACCGACACAATGCCGTTTTCCTGCTCCTTCTCCCCTACAATTAGCATGTATGGCACTTTGGAAACTTCGGCATCCCGAATCTTCCGGCCAATTTTCTCGTCGCGGTGATCTACGGTGCCGCGCAGTTCCGCTTGAACCAAACGGTCGTACACTTGCTGAGCGTAGTCCTGGTATTTTTCAGAAATAGGCAATACCGCAAACTGCTCAGGTGAGAGCCATAGGGGGAAGTTACCGCCGCAGTGTTCAATCAGTACAGCCACGAAACGCTCAAGCGAGCCAAAAGGAGCTCGGTGAATCATGACGGGGCGCTGCCGTGAGTTATCTGAGGCAACATATTCCAATTCAAAGCGCTCGGGCAGGTTGTAGTCAACTTGGATAGTACCCAGCTGCCACTTGCGGCCAAGAGCATCCCGCACCATAAAGTCGAGCTTAGGGCCGTAGAAAGCTGCTTCACCCAACTCCGTTACCGTGTTCAACCCTTTCTCGGCTGCAGCTTCCTGAATTGCAGCTTCGGCACGGGCCCAGTTTTCATCAGAGCCGATGTATTTAGCTTTATTCTCAGGGTCGCGGAGAGAAATTTGCGCAGTGAACTCAGGGAAGTCCAGCGCTTTCAACACGTACAATACAATGTCAATTACTTTCAGGAACTCCTCCTTCACTTGGTCAGGACGGCAGAAGATGTGCGCATCGTCCTGGGTAAAGCCCCGTACGCGCGTTAAACCGTGAAGCTCACCCGACTGCTCATAGCGATACACCGTACCAAACTCCGCAAGGCGCACCGGCAGGTCGCGGTACGAACGAGGCTTGCTGCGATAGATTTCGCAGTGGTGAGGGCAGTTCATGGGCTTGAGGAAGAACTCCTCGCCGGGGTTAGGCGTCCTAATGGGCTGGAATGAGTCGGCCCCGTATTTCTCGTAGTGGCCCGAAGTCACGTAGAGCTCCTTGGAGCCGATGTGCGGGGTTACCACAGGCTGATAGCCAGCTTTCATCTGGGCGCGACGCAGGAATTGCTCCAAGCGCTCCCGTAACGCAGTGCCTTTCGGTAGCCACAAGGGCAGGCCTGCTCCTACCTTCTCCGAGAAAGTAAAAAGCTCTAGTTCCTTGCCCAGCTTGCGGTGGTCACGGCGCTTAGCCTCCTCTAGCTTCTCCAGGTACTCGGTGAGTTCCTTGGCCTTCGGGAAGGTGATGCCGTAAATACGCGTGAGCTGCTTATTCTTCTCATCACCGCGCCAGTAGGCGCCTGCTACGTTCAGCAGTTTTACGGCTTTGATGGGAGAAGTATCTGGGATGTGCGGTCCGCGGCATAAGTCCGTGAAGTCGCCCTGAGTATAGAAGGTAATGGTACCATCTTCAAGGCGGTCAAGCAGGTCTAACTTATACTCGTCGCCTTTCTCAGTGAAGTAAGCAATGGCGTCGGCCTTGGATACATCCTGGCGGCGGTACTGGCTTTTCTTCTTGGCCAGTTCCAACATTTTGGCCTCTATCTTCGGAAACTCCTCCGTAGAAATCGAGCGGCCTTCGCCTAAATCGATATCGTAATAGAAACCATTTTCGATACTGGGCCCAATGCCAAGCTTTACGCCAGGATACAACGTTTCCAGTGCCTCAGCCATTAAGTGGGCCGAGGAGTGCCAGAAAGTTGACTTACCATCCTGGTCATTCCAGGTCAGAATTTCTACGGCAGCATTCTGGTCAATTGGGCGGTGCAGGTCGCGCACTTCGCCATTCACGCGGACGCCGAGTGCATTACGGGCTAGGCCCTCGCTAATGTTGGCGGCAACGTCGTAGCCCGTGATGCCATCTACAAACTGGCGCACGGAGCCGTCGGGGAGCGTTATGTCAATCATTTGAAAAAATTGGGGTTTAGCTATACAAACAGCGTTAGCCCGCAAGTTAGAGGATTAGTTTTGGCTTTCCTGACTGTAGAGCAAGGCAAGCAACCGCTTACTAAGCCTACTTACCACAAAAAAACCTTTAAAAGAGATAACTGAGGGGCTTCTAACATCGTTCCTCGGCTATATCAACAGGCGTATCCTTTCCTACAAACCTGTACCTGGCTGCACAGAAATGGGCTCAACTGCCTCCACGGCCTGCCGAGGTGTTTCGTCGACGATAACGCCGTGTGCCCGATTTCCAACCTTCCAGGCTTTATACGTCCAGTGACGGTTCCCTGGGTTCTCAGCCACTAGTAAGCGATACTGGTCGGCGGCTTCGGCGTAGCGAGCTAGGCTTTCGTAGCTTTCTGCCAGCATCTGACGAGCTCCTGCTAGGCGCGGAGCCCTCCGCAGGGCGCGCTGCAAGTGGGGAATGGCGTCGGCGTACTTATGATTTTTGTAGGCCACCAGCGCCAGCCGGTAATCGGCGCGGTAAAAAGTGGTATCCAGCTGAACCGTGCGAGTGTAGATCCGCAGCGCGCTATCGGGCTGATTTTGCAGTTCAAACTGTCGGCCATAGTCGTACCACAGCGGGCCATAGTTTGGGGCTAGCTTGAGCCCGCGAGCTGCATACTTAGCTGCATCGGCTGGCACTCGAAACGCATTAGAGAGAAACGCGAGCTGATGCAAGGTTTCAGGCTGCCGTGGGTCGCGGCTAAGACTAGCTCGCAGGTAGTCTAATGCCTGGAGCGTGTCTTGCAGGCCTACGTACGCTATACCCTTGTAAAATAGCGCACCCGCATGATCGGGCTCCTGCTGCAGGGCCCGATCTAGTTGGTCCAGGGCATCCTGGAAATGTCGTTCAACTAAATAGGTTTCCCCCACTAGCAAGTTCAAGTCGGCGGAGGAGTAGCCACGGCGGGAGGCCTCTTCTGCAGCCGTAAGAGCCTGCTTTACTTTACCCTGAGCGCGCAAAGCCCGAGCCTTAATAAAGTAAAAATCTGCTGGGCTGTCATCGAGCTCCAGGGCCCGATTGATATCTTCTAGTGCTGCTGGTATTAGGCCAGCCTCCAAACGGAACCCAGCCCGACGCGCATACAAAGAAGCATTACGGGGCTGACGCGCGATGGCTCCTTCTAGCTCCGCCGCCTGAATCTTAGGCCCACTTTGCACCGTGGCTAGGTTAACCATCACCTCTGGGCGCTCATCAGGAGCCCTTTCTCCACATCCCGCCACTCCCACTGCAAGTGGAGTCAGCATTAGGAAAGTTCGGACACAAGCGTGAGAAAAATATTTTAAAGCGGCCATCAGACTGCAAAGATACACAGCCTAGCTGGCCTAGCCTCGCTCAGTACATTCTCTTGAGAAGCTCCGCGTGGCCCACCAACAGCAGCTTACGCCTTCTTTCGGATATGACGCTGCACCTGCCGGTGTAGCTGTCGGTTGAGTTGCTCTAACATGCGCCGACAGCGCCGACTAGTCTCCAACTCTTCAGCCGTAACCGGCTTCAATTCCATTGCTTCTTGTAAGACGGCTACTGCCCGGCTTCGCTGCCCTTGGTTTAAATGAACACGGGCCAAGTCATAACAGAATTCAATCCGCTTGGGTGCTAGCTCGTGTGCCCTGACTAAAGCATCAATGGCTTTACGGGTACCTGCTCCACTCGGCATACCGCCCAGAAACAATCGGCTAAAGCCTCGCTCCAAAAGATTATAATGGTCAACACGGTAATGCCAGCGGCCTAGCATTTGCCACGCCTCGGCCCAGTCAGGCCGGCGTGCTACTGCTTTAAACACATGGCTCTTCATTTCCTTGTAGGCCAGTAGCCGGCCCCGGGCCCCCAGTAAAGTAGCTTGGTTACCAAGAGCCAGAGCTTCCGCATAATGGCCTTCAGCTCCTTCTGAACGCACTACCAGTGCTCGATTCGCATATAAGCGTGCAGCCGAGAAATAAGCTGACTTTCGCGTTTCATCGGTATAGCGCGCCCCAATCCTGACGCTCAATATGGCGGCCTGCCAGAGTGCCTCATACGTAGCTGGAGCCTTTACTAACACCTGCTCGTATTTGGCCAAGGCTTCTGAATCATGGTATTGCTCCTGCTGCACTTTTGCCTGGGCCATAAGCTCTTCCAAGGCTGGAGCCAGCTTTTCGGAAGTAGTTGGGCTTACTGGCGGATTACCCTGCCCCGCAGCAGCTGGCGGCCGGCATATGCTAGCCAAGAGGCCTAAAATTCCAACTGCAAAACGAAGTGAACGACGCATAACCTCTAATAGCCCTGCAAAACTGTGGGTTTTTACTGAAAGCGGTGCAGACAAACTGCTCAATACCAACTTCCCGCGGTGCAATGCCTTCTAGGCTAGTCTTACCCTCCTATAGAAAGAGCCCCGCTTTTGGGCGGGGCTCTTCATTACTCAAAACAGCTTTAGCTGCGATTTAGGCGTCTTTAGTACGGCCTGGGCTTGGGCTACATCAGCGGCTGAGATGTCCACTGGTCCAGTATGCTCGGGCATTGGCGCTTCTTCAGCGGCAACCGATGAGTTGCTGCGCGGAATTGTGGCTGGCCCGCGCTTTTTGGCCACTTCCCGGCGCTGGGGCTCAGGGCCTTCATCGGTGAGTAAAGTCACGGCGTGAATCTTGAAGTAGTTGAGCTTGTTGCCCATGGCCTTCCAGCCTTTCACGTCAATGAACTCGTGAATCAGAAGCTTCTCCGATTCTTTATCGGCCTTCTTATCACGCTGCAGTTTTATTTCAACCTGCGGCTCCGAATGGCAGGTAGCACAGAGCAATTTAGAACCCTTGGTTTCCGATATAAAGGTGAAGCGCTTCTCCAGCGTACTGGTTTCAATTTTGAAACGCTTCACATAGTGCGTTTTGGTTTCACCCTCCGCATAAACGGCGCTGATTAGGGTCTCTGGCTCCAATTTGCGCAGCAGCACAATGTTGGGCACATCGAAGTGGTGCGCTGGGTCCGGCGACTTAAGCTCGTAGCTACCATCCTTGTACACCACCAAAATAGTGTTATCGGTGTCGAAGGTGCCTAAGTAACGACCATGGCCGGCGGTGTTGAGACGACCTACCACACTGTCGAAGAATACCTCGCGGCCGCCCAACGTGGAGTCACCGAGGCTCTTCTGCGTGATTTTCTTAATGGGCTGCTTGGTCACGATGTTCCCCATCGAGCCCTTGCCTTTAATGGCCAGCTCCGCGAAATCGAAGTCAAACTGCTTCACGCGAGCCTGGGCTTTATCGGAAAGCTGCACGTTCACAATCTCCGATTCGGAGTTGGGGTTAGCCGTCAGATAAAGCGTTTTGGTGCCCTTGGTGCCCTTGGTCAAGTCGTAGGTTTTGTCGCGGGTAATACCCGTTACCAGGAAGCGCTTGGCAAAGCTGATGCCCGAAGCACCATCCTGATAAATCATGTTGTACACCAGCCGGTCATCGTTCTTATTGTAAACGCCGGCGTGTAGGATGTCTTTCCCAACAAAGGTCTTCTCGGCAATTTTAGATACCATGAAGGTACCATCACGCTTGATGGCAATGATATCGTCGAGGTCGGAGCAGTCGCAGATGTACTCCACATGTTCGTCTTTCTTTAAGCCGTAGCCCACAAAACCGTCGCGGCGGTTCACGTAGAGCTTTTGGTTAGCCACAGCCACTTTCTGGGCCGTTACTACATCAAACGTGCGCAACTGAGTTTTACGCTCCCGGTTGGTACCGTACTTTTTCAGGAGCCCTTCAAAATAGTGAATGGCGTAGCGCGTGATGTTGGCCAAATGGTCGGCTACTTCCAGCAGCTCGGTTTCCAGCTTGTGGATGTATTCTTCTGCCTTAAAGCCGTCATACTTCGAAATACGCTTAATGCGGATTTCCGTCAGACGCGTGAGGTCATCTTCGGTAATGGCGCGACGCAGTACAATACGTGTGTCATTGGCCTTGAACTTCTCCCCTTCAATGCGCACGAATTTCTTCAAGCCCGCATCAATAGTGTGCAGAATGTCTTCCCAGGTCTCGCACTCCTCAATTTTGCGGTAGATGCGGTTCTCAATGAAGATTTTCTCCAACGAAGCCGAGTGCCACTTCTCCTGCAACTCCTCCTGCCGAATTTCCAGCTCGCGCTCCAGCAAACGCACCGTTTTCTGGGTGCTCAGGCGCAGCATATCCTCCACCGCCACAAAACGAGGCTTCTCCTCAATAATGACGCAGGTGTTAGGCGAGATGCTAATTTCGCAGTCGGTGAAGGCGTAGAGGGCATCCATGGTGAGGTCGGGGCTCACGCCCGTGGGCAGGTGCACCTGTATCTCTACCTCGGCGGCCGTGTTATCAACTACCTTCTTGATCTTGATTTTATTCGCTTCCGAGGCCTTCACGATGCTTTCCATCAGCGCCGTAGTGGTGGTGCCGTACGGAATGTCGCGAATGATGAGCATGGTCTTATCGGCCTTCTCGATGGTAGCCCGCAAGCGAATCTTGGCGCCGCGTAGGCCACCATTGTAGTTCGTAACGTCGCAGAGGCCACCCGTGGGGAAGTCGGGGAAGAGCTGAATGTCGCGGCCGCGGAGCACGTCGATGCTGGCCTTGCACAACTCCCGGAAGTTGTGGGGCATGATCTTCGTGGAGAGGCCTACGGCAATACCCTCTACTCCTTGTGCCAGCAGCAGCGGGAACTTCACGGGCAGTGTAGTAGGCTCGCGCTTGCGGCCATCGTAGCTCATCTGCCACTCCGTAATGTCGGGGTTGAACACCACATCCAGCGCAAACTTGCTTAGGCGGGCTTCAATATAACGCGGAGCCGCCGCGCCGTCGCCGGTACGGATGTCGCCCCAATTACCCTGCGTCTCGATAAGCAGATCCTTCTGGCCTAGGTTCACCATGGCGTCGCCAATGGAGGCATCACCGTGGGGATGGTACTGCATGGTCTGGCCGATGACGTTAGCTACCTTGTTGAAGCGGCCATCGTCCATTTCCTTCATGGCATGCAGAATACGGCGCTGTACGGGCTTCAGGCCATCCTCAATGGCGGGCACGGCACGCTCCAGAATTACATAGGAAGCGTAGTCCAGAAACCAGTTCTGGTACATGCCGTTCACGGTGGCCACGTCATGAATGGTCTCACCGGGCGCAAACTTAGGCTCCTCTTCTGTTTCTTCCGTTACGGGCTCTGGCTCGGTCACGGCGTCCACGTCGGCGCCCGACTCCGCGAGGAGTAGTTCGCCTGATTCGCTTACCACAGATTGCGCGGGCTCATCCGCCGGCGTTTCAGCATCCGCCGACTGATCCGGCGCGGACCCAAACTCAAAGGAGTCGCCGGAGCCAAACAGGTTTGGTTGCTCTTCTTGATTTGGGTCTTGGGGGTTCGTCTCTTCTGACATTACGGGGTGTGGCCTAGGACCACGGTTATTGTTCTTGTACCTCTCTCCTGCTCTCCCGCCATGAAAGCTAGGAAAGCAGAAGGTTTTAAACTATTTACTGTCCAGCTTCTGCTGGTATTACCTGGCTGGTGTACAGGCCTCGCTATGGCGCTAGGCCACTTAGGGCAGCCGGCTGAAACCGCCTTAGGTTAGGCTAGGTCTTCTTCGGGTACTTCCTCAACGGGGAGAACATCAGAAGTCACCAAATCCTTCTCTAGACGAAGATTTTCGATGATAAATTCCTGACGAGCTGGCGTGTTTTTGCCCATGTAGTAGTTCAGTACTTGCTGAATACTGCGGTCGGATTGCAGAATCACGGGCTCCAGCTTGATGTTGTCGCCGATAAACTTACCAAACTCATCTGGAGAAATCTCGCCCAACCCTTTAAAGCGCGTTACTTCGGGGTTGCGGCCCAGCTTGCGCATGGCGGCCTGCTTCTCCTGCTCGTTGTAGCAGTAGATGGTGGTTTTCTTGTTGCGCACCCGGAACAACGGCGTTTCCAGAATGAACACGTGGCCGTTGCGAACCAGGTCGGGGAAGAATTGTAGGAAGAAGGTGAGCAGCAACAACCGGATGTGCATACCGTCTACGTCGGCGTCGGTGGCAATTACTACGCGGTTGTAGCGCAGGCCTTCAATGCCTTCCTCAATGTTGAGCGCGTGCTGGAGCAAGTTCAGCTCCTCGTTTTCATACACTATCTTCTTCTTCAGCCCGAAGCAGTTCAGGGGCTTACCGCGCAGGGAGAAAACGGCTTCTGTCTCTACGTTCCGGCTTTTGGTAATGGAGCCCGATGCGGAGTCACCTTCCGTGATAAAGAGCGTGGTCAGGGCCTCCGCTTCCTGCTTGCCTTCGCCGAGGTGGAATCGGCAGTCGCGGAGCTTGCGGTTGTGGAGGTTGGCTTTCTTGGCGCGCTGGTTGGCCAGCTTCTTCACACCCGCCATATCCTTCCGTTCCCGCTCGCTTTGCTCAATGCGCTTGCGTAGGGCGTCAGCAACTGCCTGATTTTTGTGCAGGTAATTGTCGAGGTGCTCCTTCACGAAGTCGAGAACAAATCCGCGCACCGTAGGCCCATCAGGCCCCATGTTGATGGAGCCTAACTTGGTTTTAGTCTGCGACTCGAATACTGGCTCCTGCACCCGAACGGAAATGGCCGCCACAATGGAAGCGCGAATATCGGCGGCATCATACTCCTTCTTGTAAAACTCGCGCACCGTTTTTACTACAGCCTCACGGAAGGCTGCCAGGTGAGTACCGCCCTGCGTGGTGTACTGGCCGTTTACGAAGGAATAATACTCTTCCCCGTAGTCGTTGCCATGGGTGAGAGCCAGTTCAATATCCTCTCCCTTCAGGTGAATGATAGGGTACTTAATCGATTCAGGATCGGCTTTGCGAGCCAACAGGTCCAGCAGGCCATTCTCGGAGTAGTACTTCTGGCCGTTGAAGTTGATTGTCAGACCTGCATTCAGGTACACGTAGTTCCAGATCTGATTTTCCAGGTACTCCGGGATGAAGCGGTAGTTGCGGAAAATAGAATCGTCGGGCTGGAACGTGAACAGCGTGCCGTTGCGCTGGCTGGTTTTCTGGGGCTTAAGGTCACTGGTAAGCACACCCTGGGAGAATTCCGCCGACTTCATCATGCCCTCCCGGACACTCTGCACCAAAAAGTAATTGCTGAGCGCGTTAACCGCCTTGGTGCCGACGCCGTTTAAGCCTACAGACTTCTGGAAGACCTTCGAGTCGTACTTGCCACCTGTATTAATCTTACTTACTACTTCCACCACTTTGCCCAGCGGAATACCCCGGCCATAGTCACGTACCTGCACGCGTTGATCGGAGATTTTGATGTCGATGGTACGCCCGTGGCCCATTACGTGCTCGTCAATCGAGTTGTCGATGACTTCTTTTACCAGCACATAAATGCCGTCATCGTAGCTGGAGCCATCCCCGAGTTTACCAATGTACATGCCTGGGCGCAGGCGAATGTGCTCACGCCAGTCCAGCGAGCGAATGCTGTCCTCGGTGTAGCCATGATCGGGGGTTGCGGCGGGTACTTGTTCTTCAGCCATCAGAAAACTGGAATTCGAATTTGGGGTAAAATAACACAGAAAATTGACCTTTTCCGCGCTTTACTTTCGCTAGCCAAGTTAGCAATTAATAGCGTTTCAACCTAGATAAATGGCGGTTTGTTCCCACAGTAGCGCCTAAATAACCTCATTTCCTTCTTCTTCACACCTCTCACCATCCCAACGATATTAGCAAAATGTTTCCTCCCGCTAGTCAACATCATCTGCCCCCCTCCGGACATACGCCTAATCCGGTAGTGAAGCAGTCGCCCATGATACAGTTCGCCTTCTTCATGCTGGGGGCAGTGCTGCTGATCTATACCCTTAACAGGCTAGACGATATCCTGTTGCCATTGCTGTTTTCGGCACTGTTTACGCTGCTACTGCTGCCTATTTGCCGGTGGCTTGAGTTGCGAGGCATTCCCCGAATACTGAGCATTATTATATGCCTGCTAATGCTACTGCTATTCTTAGCAGGCATTATCCTGGGCTTTGGCTCCCAGCTTACGCAGTTCCAGTCTGAAATTCCGAAGCTGCAAGACAAGATGATGCAGTTCTTTACGGATGCTCAGGCCTGGGCTCACAATAAGTTTGGCTATGAGCCCATGAGCATTGAGGAAGTAAAGGAGTCGACAGTAAAAGCCCTGAAGAAATCGGGGGGCACATACCTTGGCACCACGCTTAACACGACTACCTCAGTGTTCAGCAATTTGGCGCAGGTGCTTATTTACATCTTCTGCTTGCTGCTGTACCGCGACCATCTGCGCCAATTCATGTTCCGTTTCGTGTCGCCGGATAAGCGCACCTTCGTGCTTCACACCGTCGACAATATTCAAACCGTTGTGCAGGCCTATATCTCTGGTTTGTTCAAGGTCATCATCATTGTTGCCGTTCTCAATGGCATAGGCCTACTGGCGCTAGGAGTGAAATTTGCCATCTTCTTCGCCATTTTCGCTTCCGTGCTAGCGGTTATTCCCTACATCGGAATTATGATTGGGGCAACAATACCGGCTATTATCACGCTGGTAGAAACCGGCTCAGTGGTGCAGGCAGGCCTAGTAATCGGTGTTTTTGTGTTTGTGCAATTCTTGGAGGGCAACTTTATTACCCCGATGATTACGGGCTCTCAGGTTAGCATTAACCCATTGGCCGCTATTCTGGCCCTGATCTTGGGCAATGCTCTGTGGGGAACCCCCGGCATGATTCTGAGCATTCCCATGATTGCGGTAATCAAAGTGGTACTTGACACCAATAAGGTAACGGAACCCTGGGGCTTTTTGCTGGGTGATACAGCCGAAGGAGACGACTCAACTAAACCCGAAGCTAAACAGCCTGGTGGCATAAAGAAGCTCTGGGACCGAGCCTTCGGCAAGGCAGCCTAGCCCACTTCTAAACGTTATCAAAGGCCTTCACATCGCGTGTTTTGCGAGTGGGGGCCTTTTTGCATCTAGAAAAGTTTAAATGCTATTATCCCAAATTATGTACCGACGAGAAAGCAACCTAGCCTTGCACAAGAGGGTATAAAGCTCAGGTAGCCGCTTCCGGCGGTATTACCGCATCATACTGTAAACCCTTGAAACTCTCTTCATCATGGCAACTATCTCTGGCGAAGCCGCCCGCGCTTACAACGACCTCGTAGAAATCAATAAAACGGCTGCTAAAGGCTATCAGGAAGCTGCTGAAGGCGTATCTAGCCCCGATCTCAAATCGCAGCTGAGCCAGTTCAGCCAGCAGCGCGCTCAATTCGCCTCGGAGCTGTCGCAGCATGCACAGCAGTTTGGCATTTCGGTTGAGAACGACAACACGATTGAAGGTGTAGTAGCGGATGCCGCTGCTGCCGTACATCGTGGCTGGATCAATATTAAATCGGCTATTACTGGCCAAGACGACTCGGCTATTCTGGGCGAGTGCGAAACTGGCGACGCTACGGCTCTCTCGTCCTATGAAACGGCGCTGAAATCGAACGAGCTTCCTGCTGAAGCCCGCAACGTAATTCAGAAGCAGCACGGCGAAATCTTGTCGGCTAAGAACTGGGTTACCCAGCACAAAGGCACTCGCTAGGCCTATCTGGCAACTATTTTAGAAAAGGCTCACCACATGGTGAGCCTTTTTTGTTGTTACCAAAGCAGTAACAATAGTTAGACCCTGGCCTACGCACCGAATGCAACCTTTGGAAAGCGTATCTTTGTTACCAATTTGATTAGCACGTTTCTTACCTGATTTCGAGCCGCTTTTGTACGCCATCATTGACTTAGAAACTACCGGCGGTCAGCCCACGCAAGACCGCATCACGGAAATTGCCATTTATATCCACGACGGTGAAAAGGTGGTGGATGAGTATAGCACGCTCGTGAACCCTGGTAGGCCTATTCCCTTCTTTATTACCCAACTCACGGGGATTTCCGACGAGATGGTGCGCGATGCCCCCAAGTTTCATGAGGTGGCCCGCAAAGTGGTAGAAATGACGGAGGGTTGCGTGTTCGTAGCCCACAACGTGCGCTTCGACTATAGCTTTCTGAAAAAAGAGTTTGCGGACCTAGGCTATAACTACTCCCGTAAAACCTTGTGCACGGTGCGGCTGAGTAGGTCCCTGATGCCTGGCCAGCCTAGCTATAGCCTGGGCAAGCTGTGTCAGAACATTGGCATTCCCCTCCACGACCGGCACCGGGCTTCTGGCGATGCGGCGGCCACGGCCATCTTATTCGGGCGGTTGCTGAAAATTTCGCAACAGGAAGAGGCCCTAGTAGCACCTGGCCTGAGCCCCGCTGAAACCTTAGCCGCCGTAGACGCTACTGCTCCTTCAGGCCGGCAACCCAAAGCGGCGGCGGTGAGCACCAAGCAGCCTTCAACCCGCAAGATCAAAGCAGTACAGGAGGCTATCCGAACGGCCCTACTGCCCCCGAACATTACTCCCGAGAAAGTGGCTTCGCTACCTCAGGAGGCGGGCGTGTACTACTTCTATGATCAGCAGGGCGAGGTGATTTATGTTGGTAAGAGCATCAACATATACAAGCGGATTCAGCAGCACTTTGCCGTCGATTATAAGTCGCGCAAGAGCCTAGAGTTTAAGAACTCTATCTCTGACATTACGTGGGAACTAACGGGCTCCGAGCTGGTGGCGCTGCTATATGAGTCGCACGAGATAAAGCGCATGAAGCCACTGTATAATCGGGCGCAGCGGCGGTCAGTGTTTCCGGCAGGCATCTTCTTGCGTACCGATGAAAATGGCTACAAGCGCCTGTATTATGGTCGGGCCGACGACCACGCGGAGTCGCACCCGTTAATTGCACTAGGCAATCAGTTTAAAGCCAAAGGCTTTTTATTTCACAAGGTTTCGAAGTTTAACCTGTGCCAGAAGCTCTGTGATTTATATAAAACTACTGGC
This sequence comes from Hymenobacter wooponensis, assembly GCF_004745865.1. Taxonomy (GTDB): domain Bacteria; phylum Bacteroidota; class Bacteroidia; order Cytophagales; family Hymenobacteraceae; genus Hymenobacter; species Hymenobacter wooponensis. Next base: position 209,729 of record NZ_SRKZ01000003.1, read on the forward strand.
TCTTGCTTCGATTATCAGGTGCATCGCTGTAAAGGCGCTTGCATAGGCCTAGAGCCGCCTGAGGAGTACAACCAACGGGTAGAAGAGGCTATTGAATCGTTCACGTACGAGCACGGCACCTTTGTTATCATTGGTGCGGGGCGGCATGCCACGGAGAAAAGCCTGGTAGTAGTGGAAAATGGCCGGTACTTGGGCTTTGGGTACGTAGACGAAAGCTTCTCGGCGCGGCGCTTCGTGGATTTCAAAGACGCCATTACTCGCTACAACGACAATAAAGACGTGCAGCAGATTATACGGCAATACCTGCGTACCAAGCACAAAGACAAGGTGAAGGTATTTGCCTAGGCCACTGCTGCTCTAGCTAGGCGTAGCTCTGCCTTCATGCTGCTGGGCTATCTGCAGCCACTGCACGGCATGTGTTTCGTCATTAAAGCGCCGCATCTGATAGGTACGAGTTGGGTCAGTATCGGCCCGCTCAAACGCCTCAATGGTGTGCGTGAGCTGCTGATAGAATGGCGACAGGAGCTGACTCATGTACACCGTGCTCCCTAGCGTAGGGCTTAACGTCGGGAAAAACTCGTTGAGCCCCCAGGCAGTAGTCTCAGGATCGGCAGGTGTGCGCCGACGGCCATCGAGGAGCCAGTAAGGACAGTCGGATTGCTGAGCAGCTTCCAGAATTAATTGGTACCCTTCTCGGGTTTCGGCATTGGAAACGGGCCGAAGCCAACGCGCCACCAAGAATTTGAGATCTGACCGATAAGTAAGGGTTAGATAATCGGGAGCAGTAAACGTGCGCATTATACTAGTACTAAACTACAAACTTACGATAAGGCGGCAATTGTGCTTTGAGTGGCTTATCAGCTCACCAGAGCTAGCCAACCCAGGTGCCCCTGCTTTGCAAGTAGTATTCTTTACTGCTCTAGCTTAGCCAAGGTTACCAGCCTCCAGCGGGCCACCTAGTGAAACGGAAGCCTGTTTGCCGAACCTTGGGACTAGTACAAGCGGTGGCGCAGTAGCCAACCTGCTCCGTCAAACTCATCGGCTCTTGGTTGGTATTTCTCCACCTTCACTGCCTTGTTTAGAGGTAGCGTATTACCATCGCCGCTATCGTACACAGTAATGCGAGATTTGGCCGTAGCAGGCATGTTTGTGGTCCCAATTAAGTCTTGGCCTGCCCCATCATAGATGCTGATAGCTATGCGTGCATCAGGGGTGCCCCTTATCTCGAAGGCATCGTTTCCTCCTAGGCCAAAGAGCCGGATACTTTTTGTTTGCCGAGCATCGAAGGTTCGCTGAGACAACAATTTTTCACCGGTAGCCAACAGTTGGAATACCTGTATCCGCACTTGCCCTTCTCCAAGGGCCTCTACTACAAAACGCTCCGCCTCGTCGGTGCCGGGTAGTTCCACTTCCTCAGCTAAGAGCTCATAGAACTTGCCCGCTACGGCGGGCAACTGGTCGCGGCGAGAGCGAAGCTTGCGGGTAAATTCACTGGCCGACAGAGTCTGTACTTCCTTAGGCCACACGCTCAGGGCGTTGGTAATTACTGGGTCAGGTAATGATTGGCGCAACGAGTCGGCAATCTGCTGGAAGTCCTCACGCGTGAGGTAGGCCAGCAACGATTTATCCATGGGCCGCGCCGCTCGGTTTAGTCCTTCGACATCCTTGAGGCGGATTTTTTCATGGAAGCTCTGGTAGTTTGACTTCACCCAGGCAACAATGTGAGTAAAAAACCCATCGTCGAACTTAAAGAAGGCATGGTCTCGGTCGCGCGGAATGGCTCGGTATATGGTAGCTCCCTCCTTCCCCGTAAAGCTTGCCCAGCGCCACTGGTCTTCCCGCCGGCTCCAGTCGCCGAGCCACATATCAAAAAGCCGGTTACGGAGGTACTGACGGGCATCAACCCGGTACTGTGAACTCGTGAGCAGGTTTGTAAACACCTTACGGGAGCTTTCTACCCGGGTAGAGCGCCCGAAACTGCTAACAGCGCTTTGGTCACCCTCGGGCCGCTCTTCAAATAAGTAGAGCTGGTTGGCAAAAAGCTTACGAAACTCACCCAAGGCCGGGTCGTCCGTCACGAATACTAGGCGGGGGTTGGTATGATAGAGCCCGGCCGCTTCAGCCAACGCAGGCACTATGTAAGCACCATATGGATGAATAACACTGGTCTGGTCCTTCATCAAGTTGCCAATGGGGCCGTTCTGCAGGCTTGCAGGCAGAGCTTTGGTGGCATCCTTATCCACGGAGCGCAACACATACTGCACTCCGTTGCGGTCTACGAGGCGCAAGTTGCGCGTTTGAAAACTCCCTCCTTCCCGCACCGGAGTAAGTCCACCAGGCACGGCCGTACGCAAATTAAATACGGGTGCCGTAACAGGCTCAGCCCACACATTACGGTAGTGCTTGCCCCAGAAAAACCGATGCACAGCCCCACGCTTATACTGCGGTCCAGCGGCTACCTGCACCGTAGAATCGGAGCGCACGGGTAATGCCGGGTGGGCTACAGGTGGCGCCGCGGGCGAAGAGCAAGAGTACAGCAGTAGCGCGGCCAGCAGACCACCGGGCACATGTAAAGTAGAACCAGACACAAAGTTGGGTATTGCGACGAGAAAGCGGCCGCGATGTGAAGCCGCCGCCCTTATAGCGCAAACGTTACCTAAACGGTTGTTGAGCTCGGCCCCTACTTTTCGGGAGAAGTTGCGTTGAAGGATACAGACGTGTTTTATTTCCGCTGAATGACCAAACGTTTTCCCTCAGTAGTGCTGCTGCTGCTTACGGCATCAGGTTGTGCCCGCGACTCTTATTTCCAGCCCGACGCCCGGGTAAGCTACCCTGCGCCCATGGCCGCCGGGACTGACAGCGCGGTGGTAACGGCCGGCCGTCACTACTTGCGGGGCCCAATAGGCAGGCTTTTTCTGGGGGCGCATTACCGCAAGGCGTGGGCAACTCCGGTTACCTTACCGGTTTTAGACCCGCAGAAAGCAGTGCCAGGTGGCCTACGGTTTGGCAAACTAGGTGGGGGCTTCCAAACAACCAGTGTTACGCTGCTTGCTGATGATGGGCTCGCCTACGCGCTGCGCACCATTGATAAAGACCCCTATAAGACCTTGCCCAAAGTTCTCCGCCAAGGCTTTGTGCTTACAACCGTGCGCGATGCCACTTCCGCGGGCATGCCTTACGGGGCCATGGTAGTTCCCCCGTTGGCTCAGGCCGCAGGTATTCCTCATGCCAACCCGAGAGCCTTCTATGTCAGGTCGGATGAGAGTGGCCTAGACGTTGCCTCCGAGCGGTTCAGGGGTAAAGTTGTACTGCTGGAAGAGAAAATGGAAGGCAAGATTAACCTGCCGCCTTCCCTGCGGGGCGCCTCAGAGCTTGAGGAAAGTGATGAGATGCTGGAAGAACGCTACCGCAGCCAAGATCACCGTATTGATGAAGCAGCCTTCCTGCGGGCCCGGTTACTTGACCTGTGGCTGGGCGACTGGGACCGGCACGAAGGACAATGGAGTTGGGCCGCCTTCTCGCAGGAGAATGGCCGCACCCTCTGGCGCCCGGTGCCTCAAGACCGCGACCAAGTGTTCTTCCGCTTTAATGATGGCCTACTGACCTGGCTGGCCAGTAGAATTGTACCGAAGTTCCGGTCGTTTAAGCCAACCTACGAAAGCGTGGAAGGCTACACCCGCAACGCCCATTTCATTGACCAACGGACGCTGAGTGAACTACCCCGGGAACGATATGTGCGCACAGCGCATGACTTACAAAAGCGCCTTACCGATGAGATAATACATCGGGCGGTTGTTAAAGGGCTGCCCCGCGAAGTATACGCACTGGAAGGCGCCCGTATGGAAGCCACTCTGCGGGCTCGGCGCGAAGGCCTCCTGCATGTGGCAGAAAGGTATTATGGCTTGCAGGCCAAAGAAGTACTGGTTGCGGGCACCGACGATAATGAGCGGTTTGTAATAGAGCGGCTTTCGGATACGGCAACTGTGGTATCAGTATATCGCCTCGGTGGTGGCAAGGCCGCCCCCGACTCCCTGCTGTACCGTCGGCAATTTAATCCCGCAGAAACCCACCGGGTAGTGCTACATGGGTTGCGCGGCAAGGATGAATTCACCGTTTCTGGCTCGGTGTCTCATTCCCCCTTCATCGACATCTACGGGGGGCCAGAAGAGGACACCGTGCAGGATACCTCCCACGTAAGTGGCCTACGCAAGAAGACGCGCTTCTTCGATACCAAACGCAACAACGTATTGGAGGGCGGCAAAGAAACCAAAGACCACCGCAGCCACGGCGTAGCCTCTCACGCTTTCGACCGAGACGGCTCTGGCAGATAATCCACCCGACAGCTGACAGCTCAATACTCCATAGCACAAAAAGGATCTTATGATAGCTGATGGTGCCTGCACTAGGCCACTCATTCAGGTAGCATAAGATCCTTTCTGACTTAGAAAATCAGCCTCGCGGCTTTTCTACTCTACCGCACGTAGCTTTTCCCCTTCCAGTTCTTGCAGCATTTCCAGCACCATGTGTTCGGTGGGCGTGAGCAAGTCATTCTCGGAAGGATCAGCGTCGTGACGGCGCAGGTAATCGATGAGTTTATCGGAGTTAAACAGCTCGACTACCTGGGGGTGAATGTAGTATTTAGAACAGACCGTGGGGGTATTGCCCAGGTTCTGGGCCACATCTTTTATCGCGCGCTTCAGCGTTTTGGGCTTCGGAAACTCTGGTTCTTCGTCAATAATAGTCTCTAAGCACTCTACCATTTTCACGGTGCCTCCCCAGGTGCGGAAGTCCTTGGCCGACAGCTTCAGCCCGGTTACTTGTTGCAGGTACTCATTTACGTCGCCCGATTCTAGCTCGGCGCGGTGTCCATCGGGCAAGTAGTACTGGAATAAGTGCTGGCCAGGAATCTCCTTGCACTTTTGCACCATGCGAGCCAGCTTCCGGTCGTGAATGGTCAGATCGTGCGCAACACCTTTTTTACCCACGAAGGCAAAACGCACATCGGCGCCACTCACTTGCACGTGCTTATCGCGCAAGGTGGTAAGGCCGTAGGTCTTGTTTTTCTTGGCGTACTCCTTGTTACCCACCCGGATAAAGGACTGATCCATGAGCGTGAGCACCAGGGCAATTACCTTTTGCTTGTCTAGTTGCGGGCGCCCCAGGTCTTTATGGATCTGTTGGCGCAGCTCGGCCAGCTTCTCACCAAACGCACGCAAACGGCTAAACTTGGTGAGGCTGCGGGCCTGGTCCCAGGCCGCGTGATATAGGTACTGCTTGCGCCCTTTGGCATCGCGGCCAGTTACCTGCAAATGCGAGTTGGCCGAGGGCGAAATCCACACATCCGTCCAGGCGGGTGGAATCACAAAGCCCTGGATTCGGCTCAAGGTTTTCTCATCACTGATAGGCTCGCCTTTAGCGTTGAGATAGTGGAAAGTGCCATCAGCAGCAGCTTGACGCGTCAGGCCTGGCTTGGTATCGCTCAGGTAACGCAAGCCGGCTAGCTCAGCCTGGCGGGCAGGATCTTTATATAACAAATGCGCTTCTTCCAACGGATCGAGGCGCTTTTTACGGGTTTTTGGGCGGGCAGCAGAGACAGTCATACGGGAACGGGAAACCGCAGGCCTGAAGTGGCCTACTGGCTCTGCTGTACGCAGAAACATCGGAAGTGATAGTCTATAGCCCTTGCGGTGCTCCGGCAATTGAAGTAAACCCCTTGACCCGGCACCTTTCCTAGTCTTCTTGCCTGCTTATTACACGTAGCTCACATACGCTCCCGATAGGTTTGTTCGTTTCTGGTAGCACTACTGCGTGGGTTAGACTTCTCATCTGAAAAGGCAAAAATTTTCGGGCTGATATTCCGGCAGATAGGCCTAGAAATTGTAAAGTGGCAACCTAAAGCCATGCGCATCGTACGGAAGCGCCGGTATTTTGGCACTATTTCGTGTCGCCTTACGCTCACCTCCGCTCTTTTTCTACTTACTCATTTCCTTTTTCATGCGTCGTTATTTGCTTAAACCTTGGCTGCTTTTTGGCCTTGTTCTCACCCTTGGTTCCATGTCGTCCTGCTCCAAGGATGGTGATGGTGTTGTGCTCTTTTCAGTTGAAGATGATAAGGCGCTAGGCCAGAAAGTTGCTCAGGAAACCGATTCTACCTACCGAGCTAAAGGCCAGCTGCTGGAAAAGAGCAGCAATGCCCGCGCCTACACGCTGCTCAATCAAATTGTGACGCGCGTGCTCAACTCAGGCCAGTTGCAATACCGCAATGAGTTTCCTTGGGACGTGCAGATCATCAAGGATGACCAAACCCAGAATGCCTTCGCTACTCCCGGCGGCCACATTTATGTTTACTCGGGCCTGATTAAGTTTCTTGACAGCGAAGATCAACTGGCTGGGGTTCTAGGCCACGAAATTGCCCACGCCGACCGCCGCCACACCTCCCGCCAGCTGCAGCAGCAGTATGGCATCAGCCTGCTTCTGAGCGTGCTGTTGGGTGAAAACCCCGGCCAGCTAGCCGAGATTGCCACTGGCCTGGGTCAACTCAAATTTAGCCGCGACTTTGAGCGGGAGGCCGATGAATACTCCGTAGTGTACCTCAATGGCACCAACTATTACGCCTGCGATGGTGCCGCCGGCTTCTTCATCAAGGCAGAAGCCCAGGGCCAAAGTGCCACGCCGGAGTTCCTGAGCACGCACCCCAACCCAGGCTCTCGCATTCAGGACATTCAAACCAAAGCCGACCAACTGGGCTGCCGGAGCCGCAACACCAGCAACGGTTCGCTCAATGAGCTCAAGAGCCTGCTCTAGGCCACAATAGCCCCTGGATAGCGGCTTCCTGCCCCGGCAGGAAGCCGCTTTTTTATTGTCATTATTGCCGTACCACGTAACGCCGAGCCCAACTATACTCGTAGGCCTGTACGGTAGACCCGCTTTCTTTACAACCTATGCCACCAATTCTAGACAAGTTCAGCGACTGGGCTGAGCGCGCCGATGATACCCTCACGAACATACGGGCCCGCCTGGGGTTACTGCATCCGCTCCAGCTGGTGCCTTACCGTAGCTACGGCACTACGTCGCGCCTGTATGTGAAAGGGCGTTTGCTCACCGACAAAGGCATTAAAGAGCCAGATCCCAACGACTCGCGCTGGCACAACCTGCTGAACATGTACCGGCGCTTTGATAGCAACGAAATCAGTGGCGCCTTGCTCTCAGTGCAGCCAGCCGATGGCACCGACCACCCCGTAGTGACCGATGATGAAGGGTATTTTACCCTGAATCTGGAGCCTAAGGTGCTGCCCGAACCCGTTGACTTTCTTTGGTACCCGGTAGATGTGCTGCTGCAACAGTCACCTCCGCCATTCCCCACGCCAGCAGGCTTGAATACGCAGGCTATGGTGCTGATTCCGCCCGTCGATGCGGAATATGGTATCATCTCTGATCTGGACGACACCGTTATCCAAACCTCCGCTACCGACCTGATCCGGATGGCGCGCACGGTGCTCCTCCGGAATGCCCGGTCGCGCCTCCCCTTCAAGGGCGTGGCGGAATTCTACCGGGCCCTGCAGCTGGGCCGCAACGGCAAGCGCAACAACCCGTTCTTCTACGTGAGCAGCTCCCCCTGGAATCTGTATGACTTGCTGGAGGACTTTCTTAACCTGAACAGCATTCCGCCCGGCCCCCTGTTGCTGCGCGATATGGCGGTGAAACGCAAAAGCTCCGCCGATGCCTCAGCTCATCACGGCCATAAGCTCAAGGAAATCGACAACCTGCTGCTCACCTATCCTAACCTGCCCTTTGTGCTGATCGGCGACTCGGGGCAGGAAGATGCTAACATCTACCGCGAGGTGGTGCGGCGCTACCCTGGTCGTATTCTGGCCGTGTATATCCGCGATGTGAACCTGCCAGAACGGGCGGCCATGGTTGAACGCGTATCCGAAGATCTACTCCTGGATAAGGTGGAGATGTTGCTGGTGAAAGACACTGTGCAAGCCGCTGAGCACGCGGCCAAGAAAGGCCTGATCTTCCACGAGGCAGTTTCGGCTGTGGAAAAGGAAAAACGCAAAGACGAAACCGCCTCAGATGGCCCCGAAGATGAGACTAGCACTGGCAAGCCGGTGATGAAGTAACACAGTACCTCAGTGAGGTATTCTCAATGAGTAGCTCTTGCTAGCTCCTGCCTTTTCAACACAAAAGCCCTTACTTCCAAGCTGGAGGTAAGGGCTTTTTGCTAGTCCCAAGCAGAACGCGATAGAGTAAGGATTTGGCTCAGGCTGGTGGCCCAATGCCTTAGTTCAGCTAGAGTGGTCGGCCACTACCACCCACTGCCCGTTGAAGCGGCGGAAGACGAGCAGGAAATGTCCTTGTAAGTCGCCCGCACTAGGCCGGGCCAAGTGCCAGCGGCCAATTACGTGGGCTGCGTCGGGGCTGAGTGGCTGCACTTTTAGGTTGCTAAAATCGAGCTGGCCCATGGCCGTAGCATCGGGGTAGCTACGGCGGTAGTTGTCGAGGGTCTGCTGCCAACCGTACGTTAAACCGCTTTTTCCGATGAACACCAAAGAGTCGTTCTTCCAGTATCCCTGCATGAACCCTGCTACATCGCCACGGTTCCAGGCCGCTGTTTGCGTGGCCAGCACCTGCGTTATGGCTTGGCGGGTGGCAGCAGGGTTGCCCAGCTGTTGAGTGGTAGCACAGCCAGTTAATAAGAATGGAAAAGCAATGAGAACACGGTATTTCATGGCGTTAATATACAACCCCATGCGAGTACCTGGCCTAGGAAGCAACATGCTCAGTTTTATTAGTTGTAGGCCACCTACTGGCTGTGCATCTGTATTTTTACGAGAAGGGCAACGTGCGTCAGGCAGCGGAGTAGCTTCCTCTTTGAATAACCGCATGTACTGCCAGTGATGGTATGACACGCCCTGCCACAACCTATAGAATAAGTAGCATCTTCCGCGGGTAGCTTACCTTTAAATCTTGCAACTTCAGCATTGTGACGTACCTTTTTGCTGTTACCTAACTGGCCTAGGCCGCTGCCTTCCGAGGCAGTTACCTCATGCTGGTTCACATTCTTACCTTCTTTCGCCCTAACGTTCACCTAGCCCTTACTCTATGAGAAGCCTTTACCTTTCGACGGCGGCGGCACTGCTAAGCGCGCACGCTTTCGCCCAAACGCCAATCAAAACGCTGCCCTACCCGCAGACCAAGAAGGTGGATACCGTTACCACGTACTTCGGCACCAAGGTAGCTGACCCGTACCGCTGGCTCGAAAACGACCAAGCGGCCGATACCAAAGCTTGGGTGCAGGAAGAAAACAAGGTGACGCAGAATTACCTGTCTCAGATTCCCTTCCGCGAAAGCATTCGCAAGCGCCTTGAAACCCTCTGGAATTACGAGAAGTACGGTGCACCCTACAAAGAAGGCAAGTACACTTACTTCAGTAAGAACACTGGCCTACAAAGTCAGTCGGTTCTCTATCGACAGCAGGGCAACGGTGCTCCGGAAGTATTCCTTGACCCCAACGGCTTCTCCAAAGACGGCACCACGTCGCTGGCAGGTATCAGCTTCACCAAAGACGGCAGCCTGGCCGCGTACCAGATTTCGGAAGGCGGCTCCGACTGGCGCAAGGTGATTGTAATGCGCACCTCCGACAAAGCCTTGGTCGGTGATACGCTGAAGGACGTGAAGTTTTCGGGCTTGGCCTGGAAAGGCAACGACGGCTTCTACTACAGCAGCTACGACAAGCCCGTAGCGGGAAGCCAACTGGCCGGCAAAACGCAAATTCATAAGCTGTTTTACCATAAACTGGGCACGCCACAGCGGAATGATAAACTCGTATTTGGGGGTGATAAAACGCCCCGTCGTTACGTGGGAGCTTACCTAACAGAAGATGAGAGGTTCCTGGTTATCAGCGGCGCTAATACTACTACGGGTAACGAACTGTACATCCAGGATCTGAGCAAGGCTAACAGCCCCATTGTGCAGGTGGTTGACAACGAGAAGAACGAAGTGCGGGTGCTCGACAATGTGGGCAGTAAGCTCTACCTCGAAACCAACCTGAATGCTCCTAACAGCAAGGTGGTAACGGTGGATGCTGCCAACCCTAAGCCTACTAACTGGAAAGACTTAATTCCGGAGAGCAAGAATGTGTTGAACGCCTCTACTGGCGGCGGTAAAATCTTCGCTAACTACTTGAAGGATGCGACGTCGCTGATTGAGCAGTACGACATGAACGGTAAGAAAGAGCGTAGTATCACACTGCCTTCAGTGGGCTCAGCCGGCGGCTTTGGCACCAAGAAAGAAGAGAAGGAAACGTATTACACTTTTACTTCTTACATCTACCCGCCTACCATTTTCAAGTACGACATTGCGACCGGCAAATCCACGGTCTACAAGAAAGCAGGTGTGCAGTTCGACCCTACGCAGTATGAGTCGAAGCAGGTGTTTTATAACTCGAAAGATGGCACCCGTATTCCCATGATCATCACGCATAAAAAAGGCTTGGTGCTTAATGGCAAGAACCCCACGCTGATGTATGCTTATGGGGGCTTTAACTCCAGCGTAACGCCTAGCTTTGGCACTTCTACTATTGTGCTACTCGAAAACGGTGGCATCTACGCCGTACCCAACTTGCGTGGCGGGGGCGAGTATGGTGAGAAGTGGCACTTGGCCGGCACCAAATTGCAGAAGCAAAACGTGTTCGACGACTACATTGCGGCGGCCGAGTATCTGGTGAAAAACAACTATACCTCCAAAGACTATCTCGCTATTTCGGGTGGCTCGAACGGCGGTCTGCTTGTGGGTGCCACCATGGCCCAGCGCCCCGAGATGTTCAAAGTAGCTTTCCCGGCTGTGGGGGTAATGGACATGCTGCGTTACAACCAATTTACGGCTGGTGCAGGCTGGGCCTACGACTACGGCACTGCTCAGGATAGCAAGGAAATGTTCGAGTACCTCTACAAATACTCGCCCTACCACGCCCTAAAGCCCGCCTCCTACCCCGCCACCATGGTTACCACCGCCGACCACGACGACCGCGTAGTGCCAGCCCACTCCTTCAAGTTTGCTTCCAAGCTCCAGGAATCACAAAAAGGCAATGCCCCCGTCCTGATTCGAGTGGAAACCAAGGCTGGCCACGGTGCCGGCCGCTCCACGGCCCAAGTAATTAGCGAACAGGCCGATAAATGGTCGTTCATGTTCCAAAACATGGGCCTCACGCCCTATCAGAATAACTAGATTAGCAGCATTTTGAAACAATAAAAAAGCCTGACAGCTCTTCAAGAGTTGTCAGGCTTTTTTATGAGAGAGCCAGCTAAAATATATTAAGCCACTTAACTGTATTTGCTAAGTTAATTTCTCAGCGCATTACTCCATAATACATGTTTTATATAACGTTCTTCAAACCATACGGACAATTTTAAATCTATCATCAAATATTTTAGTGTTTGATGAAGGTGCATTTATAGACAGTTATCGCGTTTTATTACCTGTTGAACTCTTTTGCAAATTCCACCGATTATAGCCAATTCGCAAGGCGGTTAATAATATAGCTAACAATATACTTCCGCACAGCATAACAGGCAACCAGTAGCTTAAGACCAACAAGTAATAAAAGATAAATCGATCAATATTATGTATGAAGCTTTTGTCGTAATCGTGATTCAATATCATGTCAGAAATACCTCCAATAATTGTCAATAGTAGCGAAAATATGAGGCACATGATTAACATATTACGAAATATCTTCAATGCCTGACGCATAAATAAGTGCTATTATATTTTAGGAATATCCGTTAAGGAACTAGCCATTATTGCAAAAATAGCTTTGGTCAATTCTATATACTTGGATTTATATCCATATCCTATAAACAAGGATAGTTTTTACCTTTACATTTCTAATTATCAAGTATATTTCTTAGCTAAAACTGGGATATAAGCTTGGATTGATTTCTGCCATTTACTATATTAATAGATGAATAGGCACTCTCTATAAACGTCCTAGAATTCCTTCCTTCTTTTGCGTCAGTACGCAGGCGATTTACAACAATATGCTTTTACCGTTAATTGGCCTTATATTCGGTGTTGTTGGTAGCGCTACACTCGGAGCTATAGTAATTGCTATTCACCCTATCTGGAAGCTTGCATTCAAGAATATAGCTTTGTTTGTCGTAGGTGCTTTTGCGGGAGCAATAGGTTCATCCATCCTCTATACCTGGATTTTTGCTGATGAAAACCAGCAGTTAAATTCCTCAGAAGCGGTTGTTGGTTATCTGGTAATGCTTTGTGCAGGAACCGTTACGGGTGGCACATTATCTACTTTTATAGGCACTCGATTATTTAGCAAACTTGAATAAATGCTCATGTGAAAATCGAATAGCCGTTCAAGTGTAAGGGGGCGTAACATTAGGCGTATTACCATTCAGTTTTGAAATAGGGTAACTCCACCTCATAAGCGCCTACTCATCCAACAACTCCCGCACGTAGGCCTGTCCACCGAGGCGGCGCATGTTGCGCAGTACGCGCTGCTGCTTGGCCCGCGCTTGGGGGCCGGGGTTGCTAGCCCGGAACCGCAAAGGATTGGGCAGTACGCCGGCTAATAGGGCGGCCTCCTGGGCGTTGAGTTTAGCGGCCGACTTATGGAAGTACTGCTGGGAAGCAGCTTCTACCCCAAAAATACAGTCGCCCATTTCAGCCACGTTTAGGTACATCTCCATAATGCGGCGCTTATCCCACAATAGCTCAATCAGAACAGTGAAGTAAGCCTCGGCCGCTTTGCGCACGTAGCTGCGCCCCTGCCATAAAAACACATTTTTGGCTACCTGCTGCGAAATGGTGCTGCCACCCCGTAGCTGCTTGCCACCACTTAGGTTAGACTTAGCTGCTTTTAGCAAGGCGTCGCCATCGAACCCATGATGGATGAGAAAACGCTGATCTTCGGCGGCTACCAAAGCCAGAGGTACATTGCCTGATACTTCCTCCATGGTTCGGAAGTGATAGTTGATCCGGCGGTCTTCCTCCCGGATACCATAGTACCCCTTGCCAATCGGAGCATGAGCCCGACGGTCTAGCATCAGCCAAGTAGCGGGTGGCGAAACCCACCTATACACCAGCACCCACGCAATGGAAGCGAGGAACAGCGCCGCAGCTACTTGTAGGCCTATTCGTCCGGCCCGACGCAGGTATTGCTTGTAATCGCTCTTCAAAACGGAAACCTAGGTGAAACAACTGTGAACAACGTGCCCTTAGTGCAGCCAAGCAAAAGTAGCGCATTTAGCTAGCGGAAGGCAGCCCAGAGATTGAAAAAGCGTTGTATGCGTGCTTCTATCCGGTTTTGATTGTATGTAGAAGTGCTTGGTGAGTAATTGTGCCGCTAGGCCACTCGTGTTACCTGCGTCAGCTTTTGCGTGGTGCGCCGTGCGGTACACTCCCTTAGCAACTACCCGCCACAAATACAGTATATCAAAAGCGAAGCGCGGTTGTTACCATAGCACTACGTACTCTTTCAGCTGCCGCTTCTGAGAGCCCACTTCTTAATCCCACCTGCATGTCTGAGACCCGGCTACTTGCCTTATTCCCGTTGAACCTGGTGGTGTTTCCTGGCGAAAAACTCAACCTGCACATTTTTGAGCCACGCTACCGCCAGCTCGTGCATGACTGCCTGGAGCAAAACATTACGTTTGGTATTCCTCCTTACCTCAAGGAAGGTATCAGCACGCTGGGCACCGAAATGAAGCTGGTAGGCGTGGAGAAAACGTATGAGTCGGGGGAAATGGATATTCGGACGCGGGCTCTAGGCCTCTTTCGGGTGCAGGAGTTCTACCGGCAGGCCCCCGGCAAGCTCTACGCCGGCGCCGATATTGAGGAGGTGACCGATGACTTGACAGGCGACGTAGTGCTACAGACTCGCATTAAGAAGCAAATTCAACAGCTCTATGACATCCTAGGCCTACGTCATTTGTTTCTGGAACTGCCCACTGACTTCCGGGTGTATGACATTGCCCACCACTTAGGCATGAATACTGAGCAGGAGTTTGAGCTTCTTACTGCTGAGTCGGAAGTTGACCGCCAGACAATGGTGCTGGAGCACTTAGAGCAGGTGTTGCCCATTCTGTTAGAAACCGAGCGGTTGAAAGAACGCTCCCGCCTTAATGGGCATTTCAAAAACCTCACCCCACCAAATTTTTAGACCTGGTTGCGTACTTACCAGGGGTTGCCAGCACATAACTGCGCCATAGCGGAACGCCGGAGGGTAGGCCTTACGTAGTATACACTTACCTCTACTGTATTGCCGTGCCCTACTCTACCCTAATTCTGAGCTTACTTGCTGGTGCAGTTCTGGCGGCCGTATGCTGGCTGAGCTGGCGTTACTGGCAGGAGCGGCAGTACCGGCGACGGCCGTATGTGGCCCCGGCGGTTTTAGATTGGGAGTTGCAAACCCCCAATGCGCAAACGCCCCCCTTGCACCGCGTGGCCGTGCTGGGCGACCCCGGCGCCGTCAAAACCGATGGTACCGATCCTATTCTGCACCTGCTCAGCTTCTGGCAGCAGGAGACTGGCCCAGCAGGCACCATTGTCATCCTGGGCGATAATATTTATCCTACCGGCTTACCGGCCCCTGAGCACCCTGGCCGAGCGGCAGCAGAGGCACGCTTTCAGGCGTTGTTAGAGGCACTAGGCCAGTATAAGGGCAATATTGTACTGCTCAGCGGCAACCACGACTGGAACAAAGGCCGGCCCGATGGGTGGGAATACCTGCAACGGCAAGAGGCGTACGTGCGCGAGCATTTGCCGCAAGCCCACTACCTTCCTACAGGTGGCCTACCAGGCCCCATGAGTCTGCAGTTAGCGGACGGTGTGCTGCTGGTAGTGCTCAATACCCAATGGTGGGTGCAAACGGGGGCACGCCCGCCATCTGATTCTAAAGAGCCCTTTCGGCAATTGCAGCTGCTGCTGGAGCAGAACCGGCACCAGCGCGTGCTAGTAGCGGGTCATCATCCGCTGTATTCCAATGCATTGCACGGGGGTAAGTTTACGGCCAAGCAGCACGTGTTTCCCCTTACTACGGTAAACAAACGGGCCTACGTTCCGCTCCCCCTTATTGGCTCCTTATTACCGTTATACCGCAAGGTGGTGGGAGCAGCCGAAGACATGGCCCATCCCCGTTACCGCAAAATGCGGCGGCGACTACTGCGGGTGCTACACCAGTTTCCGGGTGTTATCTATGCCTCCGGCCACGACCACAACCTACAGTATTTTCAGAAACACGGCGGACATTACCTGGTGAGTGGGTCGGGCAGTAAAACAGCCTTTGTGCAAAAAGGCGGGCGGGCCACGTTTGTGCACGAGTATCAGGGCTTCTTTAGCCTCGATTTTTATGCTAACGGTGAGACTTGGCTCCGTACACTGGAGCCCGGCGTTACGGATAGCTTGCAGCCCGGCCCAGAAGTATTCCGGCTCCGCCTGCAGCCCACGCACGAAGCCGCCCCAGCGGTAGTACCCCTGCTTTTGGGCGACCAAGTGGCCTAGAAGATAGAAGCCGGAAGCAGCATACGCTACTTCCGGCTTCTATCTTCTAGGCCACTTGGTACTTACTGCTCACCCGGTGCCGCTGCATCTGGGCTTTGCTTTTTTGGGGTTAATACATGCAGGCTTTGGGGTAGTATTTCCACCTCAACCGGCGTAGGTAAATACAGAGGCTCACCGTCAACCTGCGCTAATACGCGGTTTTTACCGGGTACGGTAATGGTTGCCCGGCTGCAGCACAACCGCCGGGTATACTCAGAGCTATCAAACCCGCTGGTGTACAGATTATATAAGATGCCTGGCGCCGCAGCATTTGGGAAGGGGTTGATCAGGCAAATCTCAAACTGACCATCATCTAACTCGCCTTCTGGGTTAATGACCACATTGCTGCCGAAGGTATTAGCATTCGCAATGGTGAGCATGAAGGCAGGCCCCTCCCATTCTTCCAGATCCGTTTTTATATGATACTGCTCTGGCTCGTAGTTGATGTACTCCTGAGTGGCGATACGAATGTAAGCACCCGGGCCGCGGACATCTCCCTGGTCGAAACGCTCTACCACTAGCGCGTTAAAGCCCAAATCGGCTAGGTGAGCGGAGAACTTGCCACCCACCCGGATGGTATCCATCGTCAGAACTTCAAAATCCCACGTCAGGCGCAAGGCTTCTTCCACCTGTTGCGGAATACCTAAGTCCTTGGATAAGCCGTTGCCCGAGCCTAACGGAATTATGCCCAGCGGCAGCGAGCCATTAACCAGAGATTCCGCCACTAGACTCACGGTGCCGTCGCCACCGGCGGCGAAAACCGCATCGTAGGCCACTTGCTGAAGGTGCTCCTGTAGGCGCGCCAGGTCGTCTTCGCCAGTAGTATGGAAAAACGCTGCATTGCGGCCGCGCTCCTGGCAATAGCTGCGAATGGTGCCTTCCAACTGCGCTTTGTCAATATCGCCTGATATGGGATTTAACACAAACAGAAGGTTCCGTAGTTGAACTGGAGCGCTCATAAGGAGGCGAAAAAAAAGGTTTTCATGAGTCAAGAGAATAGGTAAAACAGGCACCGCCCACCTTCTAAAACCAAACGTGACCGGCTACTGGGCCGGCCACGCTGTAAGGGCTGTAAGAATATGAGTTAGGGCTTCAGATTGGCGGGTAACCCCTGGGGGTAGTCCGTAGCAATGTCGCGCTGCAGCTCCTGGATGCGGTTTCCCGGGTTGGGGTGAGTACTTAGGAACTCGGGGGGGCTGCTGCCGTGGTTTGCCTGCTCCAAGATCTCCATTACCTGAATCATAGACCGGGGATCATAGCCGGCAGAAGGTGTAAAATCTACGGCCAGCTTATCGGCTTCTAGCTCATCCTGGCGCCCGTAGCGCAGGGTAAGGAGCTTGCCTACCATAGCAGCTGCCGCGGCACTTACAGCCGTTCCGGGCCGGTCGGGGTCATACATGCCAATAGCGGCGGCACCCGTCAGGCCTTGCGTCAGCTTTGACTTAGCAATCTGCTCCGCTGAGTGGCGAGCTACTACGTGGCCAATTTCGTGCGCCAGCACGCCCGCTACCTGTCCTTCTGTTTTGAGGTTCTTAAGCAAACCCGCCGTAATGAATACCTGCCCGCCCGGCAGGGCAAAAGCGTTAATGGTGTTTTCATCGGCTAGCAGGTGAAACTGAAACTTGTAGGGCGTCTGTCCAGCTTTCGTGCTGCGCACAATTTCCTGACCAATACGCTCCACAGCTGCCCCAGCTTGGCGGTCGGGGTGAATACCGCCGTATTGCTGGGCCATTTCGGGGGCGGCCTGCAGGCCTAGGGCAATTTCCTGGTCGGCAGTCATATCCACGTGCTGCACTTCACCGGTCACTTCATTCACGGAGCGTTTACAGTAGTAGGATATGAGTGTAATGCCCCCTAGCAAGAGGGCAATGATATAACGAAGACTTCCGCGCATGATTGGTTAGGAATAGGGAGTGAGAGAAGGGCAAAACAGAGGAGTATAGCTCCTCCAGGGGTTTGTAACGCGAAGCTTGCGGCAGGGTTGTCTGCCGGCATATACCCAAAATGTGCTGATTCCCGTATCAGGCTTACTCTCCCTTTTCTAACAATTCTCTCCTCACTAATTCCCTTGTCATCATGAATCAGAAACGCACCTTCGGCAGCATCCTGACTGTTCTTGGCATAATTGGTATCATCATCGCCGCGCTGGCTTTCCTGCAAATCGGTGGTATAGGCCTAAGCAAGATGAACTCTGCCGTGCCTTTCATTGTAGGCCTCATTTTCTTCTTCGCCGGCATCAACCTGGTGAAGACTACTAGCGACCGGGCCTAACCACTTGGCCTCAGATAACCGCACAGCAAAATGCCCGGCTATTATTAGCCGGGCATTTTGCTGTGCGGTTATTTTTTAAGCTAGGCCACTAGCCGGGCAAACCCGGCAAGCTCTTGCTACGCGCAAAAGCCAGCAAGGCCGGATCAAGCTGCAGCCACTCCGACTGGTAGGCCACACTGGCTGGTCCGTTAGCGAATACCACTGAGCCTGATTTGATAACCTTGATGATGGCACTGCTCTGGGCCATGGGAAGCGCCGGACACCCTTGGCTTCGCCCAAGGCGGCCGTGCTGGCGAACAAACTCCTCGCTTACATAGTCGGCGCCGTGCACCACTACTGCTCGGCTGGCGGCGTTAGTGTTATAGCCCGCATCTACCCCGTTTAGCTTTAAGGACAGGCCGTGTTTGCCCTGGTATGTATTGCCAGTCAGATAAAAGCCCAGGCTACTTTTTTCGGAGCCTTCTTGGTTGGAAAAGCTTTTCGCCCACTGCTCACCCGTATTCTTGCCATGCGCCACCAGCGTATGAAACACTACTCTCGATTGGGCTACGTTGATCACCCACAGGCGCTTCTGACTGCTGGCACGGCTGAAGTCAATAATTGTCAGCAACGGCTCCGTAGTTTTGAGAGCTCCGCGCTGCTGTAGATTATAGTAGCCAATCAGCGCTTTACGGTATACAGGTACTGACAAACCGGTATTTACGAGGCCTGCTTGCACGTAAGTGCGCGTAACGTGCTGTTCAAAAGCAGCAGTATAAGTCGTTCGAAGCACCTCATTGAGTACTGGCTTTGGGCCTACATTAGCGCGCGAGTGAGGCGCCGGAGCAGCCCCAGCCGAGGAAAATAAGGTGAAGAAGGTCAGCAGTAGTCCGGCAGTAGCAGTCGGCGCGTAAGTCATCTTTAAACTTCTCTATGCAAGCGAAAAACAGTACCCGTCAGATTCGGCCATAACGGCACGTTGTCAAAAATAGTACTTTCGCCCCAACTAACCATGTTCTTTTCAACCACTTGACAAGAACGTTGGTCTATTCTTCAGCTTATGATTACTCGTTCTGCCCTTCTCGTTCTGCTAACTGGCCTACTGCTGAGTGGCTGCGGCCACTCTCTACCTGACTTTCCAGATTTCGATAGTAACACGTGGCGGCATGACCCCTATGGCTGCGAAAACAAACGCCAAGCCCTGCTTCCCATCTTAGAAAAGCACCGTGATGAGCTATTTGGCGCGCGCATAAGTGCCATTGATGATCTGCTAGGCCACCCCGATGAAGAAGAACTCAGTGAGCAAAGTGAAAAGGTGTACTTGTATTACATCACCAAAGGGCCCCAGTGTGTAACGGGGCACCCGCGGGCAAATGGTCCTCGCCTCATTTTGCGGTTTGGTGCCACCGGTGCCCTTACCGAGGCGCTGTTTCCCATTGTAACCCCTCGGTAGAGCCTAACTTCTCTGACCACAGGCTAACGCACAGAAAAGCCGCTCCGGATAATCTGGAGCGGCTTTTCTGTGCGTTGGTATAGCGGGAAGGTTATCCTATTCCGCCTTCATTATTAACCGGAGTTTCAGGAGTTTCGTCTTGCTTGCGGTCAGCATGGTAGATGCTCAGCTGTGACGGAGTCAGAATACGGCTGCACTCAGCCTCAAACTGCGACTCCAACTCAATCAGCTTAGCATCGCGCATGGCAGCATCATCCTTGTACTGCCACTGAATCTCTTCGAGGCGAGCCAGCTTGATTTTGTTGATGGCGCGCAGCCGGATGTACTGGCCTTCATTCAAGCGCAGCTGGTTGCTGATTTGGCGAGTCACTTCATCAACGCGAGTAGCTGAGGGAGCGTCGGAGCCTGGCAGCTCCGCATGACGCTCCTTCATCTGTGCGTTGGCAGAAGTAGCCAGAGTTGCAACCATGAATAGAGTAGCGAGTAGAAATTTCATATCAGAAGCAGAAGGAGCCAAAGAGGTAAAAAGTGGGTTATTGGCGTTAACAAGTAGAAGTAACAGAAGATTCCATTGTTGAGCTGCCGTATTTAATTCAAAATTATATGCAATAAAGTATATAAGCAAGATGCCGAACAGAAATATTATATGTTTTTATGGAAATATTCATCTTTTCGATAGTTCGGCAAAAGAAAAAGCCACTCCTCAATTGAGGTGTGGCTTTACAACTAAGACTGGAGCTTTTACTCAATACCAGTAATAGGCTTATGATCAGGGCTCTTATAATACTGCATGGCTACTAGGGAAATGATGACCCCAGCCAATGAACCTTGCAGGAGAATAGCTAGGAAGGCAATGGTCACTGAAAGATCAAAGCCAAACAAATCCTTGGCCCGAATGCCATCCATGATATGCTTGTTTAGCACACCAGCATACAGAATAAAGAAGAAGGCAAAAGCCAGCGAGGCAACCATAGCGGTAATGATGCCTGTACCAAACCCATGCAGGTAAGGCATACGGTCTTGGCGGTAGCGTTTGTAGTTGGCAATAGCCACACATACCCCAATGGCGAGAATTACTGCGTTGAGAAAGCTGAATTCGATCCGGTCGGTGAGGTTAAGTAAAGAAGCTACTATAAAGTAGATGACCATACCAACGGCGGTAAACAGGCCATAACGAATGCCGTTAGTTTCGGGCGTAAGACGAGCGTCAGCCATAGGTTGAAGACAATTGTGAAGGTGATTAATGAGAAGAAGGGACAGCTATAACGGAACTACCGCCCCATAAGAAAATGTTGCTTTCCCAACGGCGACAGTGGCTTAGCCAACTCCTTTTATCTATACCGTATTGGCGAGCAAGGGGTTGTATTCTGAAAGCATTTTTTCTGAGTTTACGGTCTCATTTGTTGGCATTTATAGGCCTAGCGCGATATGGCCGGAGCATTTTGCGTACTTTTGCGCGCCGCAATACCAAGGCCCAGGCCTTGATAAAAGCTCCACTTAAGAGTTTCTCCGCATCTTTTTGATATGATCAGCACCTCCAACGTAAGTCTGCGCTACGGAAAGCGCGTATTGTTCGAAGACGTTACCATCAAGTTTATGCCCGGCAACGTGTATGGCCTCATCGGGGCCAACGGAGCTGGCAAATCAACTTTTCTGAAGATCCTTTCCGGTGAGATTGAGCCAAACACGGGCTCAGTGGATATGCCTAAGGGTGCACGCCTCTCTGTTCTTAAGCAGGATCAGTTTGCGGCCGATGCTTTTCCAGTTCTCCAGACGGTTATCATGGGCCACACCCGCCTGTGGCAGGTAATGGAAGAGAAGGATGCTATCTATGCCAAAGCTGATTTCACAGATGCCGATGGTGAGCGGGCCGCAGAGCTGGAAGGCGAGTTTGCTGATCTGGAAGGTTGGAATGCGGAGTACGAAGCCGCTGAACTCCTCTCTGGCCTAGGCATCTCCGAAGACAAGCACCATACCCTGATGGGTGACTTAGGTACTTCCGATAAAGTACGGGTTCTGCTGGCACAGGCGCTATTCGGCAACCCCGATGTGCTGCTGCTTGACGAACCAACCAACGGCCTCGATGCCGAAACCGTCCTGTGGCTGGAGAACTTCCTCGACTCCTTCCAGAACACTGTTATCGTGGTAAGCCACGACCGCCACTTCTTGGATGCGGTGTGTAACTACATGGCCGACCTCGACTTCTCGAAAATTACCATGTACCCTGGTAACTACTCGTTCTGGTACGAGTCGTCGCAGCTGGCCCTGCGTCAGCGCCAGGAGGTAAACAAGAAGACCGAGGACAAGCGCAAAGAACTGGAAGAGTTTGTGCGCCGCTTCTCTGCTAACGCCTCGAAAAGCAAGCAGGCTACTTCTCGTCAGAAGCTGCTTCAGAAGCTCACGCTGGAAGAAATCAAGCCTAGCTCGCGCAAATACCCCTACATCGCGTTCAAACCCGAGCGTGAGGCCGGCAATCAGCTCCTGTCAGTAGAAAATCTGAGCAAATCGGTTGATGGGCAAGTGGTGTTCCGCAACGTGTCCTTCTCTCTCGACAAGAAAGACAAGGTGGCCATCATTGGCCGCGACGACCGGGCGGCCTCCCTCCTCTTCGACATTCTCTTCAACGAGACCAAAGCTGACTCCGGTGATTTTAAGTGGGGCACCACTATCACCCCTAGCTATTTCCCTAAAGAGAATACGGAGTTCTTTAACACAGACCTCAACCTAGTTGACTGGCTGCGTCAGTACAGCACGGAGAAAGATGAATCGTTCATCCGGGGGTTCCTGGGTCGGATGCTGTTCTCGGGCGAAGAGTCGCAGAAAAAATCGAACGTGCTCAGCGGGGGCGAGAAAGTGCGCTGCATGCTCTCCAAGATGATGATGGAAAGCGGCAACGTCCTCGTCCTCGACGACCCGACTAACCACTTGGACCTAGAAAGCATTACGGCGCTGGATAACTCCCTGCGCGACTTCAACGGCACGCTGCTGTTTGCTTCGCACGACTTGCAGGTTATCCAGAGCGTAGCCAACCGCATCATTGAGCTGACCCCGGACGGCATCATCGACCGCCGGATGAGCTACGAAGAATACCTAGCCGACGAGAACATTAAAGCGCAGCGGCAGCGCATGTACCAACTTGTGTCATAGACACGTTTTAGCGGGGATATGAAACGACTTCTGTTACTTCTTAGCTTTGGCGGAGCTGGCTTATTGCTGGCTCCTGCCGCCCAGGCTCAGCGCACCGATAGCACGGGTGTAAAGCCTCAACTTAATACCGCACCGCCGGGCTCTGCCCCGCGTCCGGCGCAGCCGGTATATACTACTCCTCAACCCACGGTTCCGGTCCCCCCGCCAGTAGAGGCTCCACCGCCTTCCAACCAGCAGTACGACCCTAACCGGCCATCAGGCCTAGACTTCCCCAACCGGCCTGGGGTAGCGGCGCCACCGCCACCGGTACGCAAGTACTTTATCTACTCCAACTTTGGCTTGGGCTACACCAGCTCCTACGGTTACGGCGTATTCAATGCTAGCATTGCGCCAGCAGTGGGCTATCAGGTTACTGATCGGTTTGCTTTCGGACCGGGGTTCAGCTATATCTATAGCAACTACTCCTTTCCAAATTCACTTCGGCAGTTTGGGTATCCCTCTAGCTTAGGCCTGAACAGCTTCGGGTTGAAGGCGTTTGCGCAGTATCGGGTGATTGATCAGTTCTTCATCCACGCTGAATACGAAGTAACCAATGCCCAGGCTTTAGCGGAACGCGCCATTGGGCCGCAGCAAGTAGAGCTGATAAAGGTTAAGCAGACCTATTACACCCCATTGGCGGGTGTAGGTTACCGTCAGCAATTGGGTGAACGAGTGGCCGCCGACATTTTGCTCCTGTATAATTTCAACAACGGCATTGATAACTACGGCAACCGTACTTCACCCTACGGACAGCCTGAGATTCGCTTCAACTTCCTGTACCGGTTCGGCCACTAGGCCTACCTTAAACACAAAAAAGCCTTCCTCAAATTGAGGAAGGCTTTTTTGTGTTTTATCGGATCTGGCAATCAATCTACTACCAGGAGGTTTAATTGGTTAGGCTACTCGCCCACCACGAATAACTCGTAGTAGAATGGCGATAATAGCAATCACCAACAGAATGTGGATCAGGCCATTACCTTGGATGCCGGTTCCTAAAACACCGAAGAAACCAAGAGCCCAGATGAGAATGAGAATGACAGCGATGATATACAGGAGATTTCCCATGATGATTGTAATGTGTGGTTGGAGAGAGAGAATGTTGGGTATTCAGTGACCTCTTTATAAATCAATCCGGAGACTGGGTTTGGAAAGGAAGGCCATTTGCGGATTTGTACGCTGGTATATAGAAAAGGATATTATTCGATGAAAAAAATATCTAGAAATGGTACTAAAAACCATCTCAACGCTGCAAAAAAGCCCCTTTTCACATTTTCCCATCATGAAAAAAAACTTACTATAGGCGCTTCTGGAAGCAACAGGCAACATTTCACTGGCTAGTTTTGCTGTAGCTTTAACCTCTTCTAGTAGGCTTACCCCCCTACTTTCTCCCACCCCATTACCACCCCTTTATGATGAATGTAGCCGTAATCGGTTCCGGCACCATGGGCAATGGCATTGCGCACGTCTTTGCTCAACATGGTTTTTCTGTTGCCCTTATTGACATCAACCAAGCGGCGCTTGACAAAGCGCTAGCTACCATAGGCAAAAACCTAGATCGGCAGATAGCGAAAGGCACTCTCTCTGACGCAGAGAAAACCGACACCTTGGGCAGGCTCACTACCTACACTAGTGTGGCCGAAGGCGTAAAAAGTGCTGACTTGGTAGTAGAAGCCGCCACCGAGAACGTAGAGCTAAAGCTGAATATATTTCGGGAGCTTGACCAGCACGCCCCTGCCCAAGCCATTCTCGCTTCCAATACCTCCTCTATCTCTATCACGAAGATTGCTGCCGTCACCCAGCGGCCGAGCCAGGTGATTGGCATGCACTTCATGAACCCCGTGCCGGTAATGAAGCTGGTAGAGGTAATTAGGGGCTACGCTACTTCTGATGAAGTAACGCAGCGCGTGATGGAGCTCTCACGGCAACTGGGCAAAACACCTACTGAGGTAAATGACTACCCCGGCTTCGTAGCCAACCGCATCCTGATGCCGATGATCAACGAGGCTATCTACTCTCTATATGAGGGCGTGGCCGGCGTAGAAGAGATTGACACGGTAATGAAGCTAGGCATGGCGCACCCTATGGGCCCGCTCCAACTCGCCGACTTTATTGGGTTGGACGTGTGCCTAGCTATTCTGCGCGTGCTGCATGAAGGCTTAGGCAACCAGAAGTACGCCCCCTGCCCGCTGCTAGTAAATATGGTGACGGCTGGCCGCTTAGGCGTGAAGTCTGGCGAAGGGTTCTACTCCTGGGGGAACGGCTCCAAGGACCTCGTGCTAGCTGAGCGGTTCCGCAAGTAAGCTTCCCACTTAGTACTACAAAGGCCTTCCGATAGCTATCGGGAGGCCTCTGTGGCTTTATAGGTATGGGGCCATGATAAACTTTTTCACCCCCAATTTCCTTATTAGCGTATGACCGTTGAGCTGCCGTGGCTCCCTTTGCCGGCGGCAGCGACTTGGCTGCCTGGTCTACGGGCTAAGCTCATCAGTATCACCTCAGAATCTAGAAATACATGGAACAGGCAACGTTTGGTGCTGGCTGCTTTTGGTGCGTAGAAGCAGTTTTTCAGAACCTCAATGGCGTAGAGAAAGTAGTGTCTGGCTACACGGGCGGCAAAATTGCCAACCCTACTTATAAGGAAGTTTGCAGCGGCCTCACGGGTCATGCGGAGGTTATTCAGATTACGTACGACCCCAGCAAAATCACCTTCGAGGAATTGCTGGAAATTTTCTGGAAAACCCACGATCCTACCACGCTCAACCGCCAAGGCGCCGATACCGGCACTCAGTACCGCTCAGCTATCTTCTACCATAACGAGGAGCAGCGGCAACTGGCAGAGGCCTACAAGCAAAAGCTTAATGAGGCGCACGCGTTTCCCAATCCCATCGTGACGGAAATTGTGCCACTGCCTACCTTCTACGTGGCCGAGAACTACCACCAGGATTATTTCAACCAGAACGGTCAGCAGCCTTACTGCCAGTTTGTGGTGAAGCCCAAAGTGGACAAAGTGCGCCAGGTATTTGGGCATAAGCTCAAGTCAGCGGCAGGCGTTTAACTCATCTGCTAGGCCACTATACTAAAGTAAAAGGCCGCCCCGACAGTGTCGGGGCGGCCTTTTTTGTGGTTTTGCAATAGGCCTGACTGGCCTAGCGTGTCACGCCTTGCTCAATCTGGAAAGGCCCATGCTCGCGGCCCAGCACGTAGTACAAGGCCAGCTTGTTGTATAGCAACCGAATGTAGGGTTGCGGCTCGTTTATCTCCAGAATCTGGTTGTCCTTCACGGCAATGAAACCGGTTAGCTGTCCGGGATAAGCGCCATCCTCACCCACCGCCGGGATAGGCTCAAACGGCGACACGTTAGTAACCGGAATATAGGCCAGTTTCGGCAGCTCGAACAAGGTTTTGTCGCCAATTGGGATGAAGCCTTTCACCGAGGAGTAGCGGTAGTTAGGGTTCCAGAGCCAGTGACCGTCGAAGATGTAGTACTCCTCAGTACCCAGGCGCAGGAACTCCCGCAGCTGAATATTCACGCCGATGCGCCAGTTAGTGCGCTCCTGTAGGGCGTTCTGGATGACCGAGAGGCGCACGGGGTCGGGCGCATCGGAGAGCGGCTGGGTGAGACGGGCGTGCACGGCCAGTTCGCAGCCAGCGTAGAGGTTGATCAGGTGCTGGCGCCAGGCATTCACCGGACCCAGCTCGTAGGCCTCCTGCCGGGTCAGTTCGAAGAAATTGTAGGTATAAGGGCCAGCAATGGCTACGCCGTCGCGGCCGTTGGGCTCGGCCCACTCCACCAGAAAGCACGGACGGCTTTTGCCATCTACCCAGGGCAGCTCCCGGTTGAAGGCAACCCGCATCTGAATGGATTCTGGCTCGATTCCGAGCTCTTGGGCTACGTATTCGCGCACTTCATCGCGGGCCTGTGCCGCGGAAACAACTTGTGGGTGTTTGCTCATGAAAGAAGGTAATGGAGCGCGTTAAACAGCAACGTTGTGCTCGCGCAGAGCGTCGTTGAGGGAGGTCTTCAGGTCGGTGCTGGGCTTGCGCTGACCAATGATGAGGGCGCAGGGTACGTGGTACTCACCGGCCGGGAACTGCTTGGGCAATGAGCCCGGAATTACTACCGAGCGGGCCGGCACATAACCGCGGTATTCTTTAGGCTCAGCGCCCGTTACGTCGATGATGCGGGTGCTGCCCGTAATCGTTACGCCTGCCCCGATAACAGCTTCCTTACCCACGAAGCAGCCTTCTACCAGAATGCTGCGCGAGCCTACGAAGGCGCCATCTTCTACGATAACCGGAGCTGCCTGCACGGGCTCAAGTACGCCCCCAATGCCTACTCCACCGCTCAGGTGCACGCCCGCGCCAATTTGGGCGCAAGAGCCCACCGTAGCCCAGGTATCTACCATGGTACCCTCGCCAACCCATGCGCCAATGTTCACGTAGCTCGGCATCATGATTACGCCGGGAGCCAGGTAAGCACCGTAGCGCGCTACGGCCGGGGGCACTACGCGCACGCCCTGCTGCTCATAGTTGCTCTTTAGGCGCATTTTGTCGCGGAACTCGAAGGGGCCCACCTCAATGGTTTCCATCTGCCGGATGGGGAAGTACATGATAACAGCCTTCTTCACCCAGTCATTCACCTGCCAATCGGCACCTTCGGTAGCGCCGGGCTGGGCTACGCGCAAGCGGCCCTTGTCAAGTTCTTCAATGATGTGGTGAATAGCCTCAGTGGTAGCGGCCTGCTGCAGCAAGCTACGGTCGTTCCAGGCGGCTTCGATGGTGTGTTGGAGGTCGGACATGAAAAATGAGGGTGTCAGTAAATGGAGGTCAGTTTCGCGTAATAAGCCATCGGTACGGGCGGGCAGACTGACAACCGCTGGCCAACACCCGACAACTCACAAGCAAACTTACCATCTTCACGGCCAATATGCCGCGTCTCGTTACCATTTTACTCGCCTCCGTGCTCAAGCCGCTGGATGATACCCGCATGTTGGGCAAATTTGCCCGCACGCTGGCCCAGCGCCCGAACACGGAGGTCCACGTAGCTGGCCGCCTTGCCTCCACCCCGGCGGGTCTGCCCGATAACGTGCATACACATGCCTTACTCGATGGCACGCGCCTGAGCTGGTCCCGCCTGCGGGCGCAGTGGTGCTACTGGCAGCTGTTGCAGGAGCTGCAGCCCACTATGGTATTTGTGCACGCCCCAGAATTGTTACCTCTTACAGTGCTCTGGCAGGCGCTAGGCCAGGGTCGGCGCTTTGTGTATGATGTCCGGGAGAACTACGCGCTCAACATCCAGACCCAGCAGGTGTATCCGGCCTGGGCGCGCGGGCTGCTGGCGGGGTTGGTCCGGCGACTGGAAGAACTAGCGGCCCGGCGGGCCACGGCCGTGCTGTTAGCCGAGCGGAGCTACGCCGAGGAGCTGCCCTTTCTGCAACCGGAGCATACTATGGTCATCGAAAACAAGTATCAGCCGTACTCCACCGTCCATGAGCCATTGACTCTAGGCCACCTCCCGGCTACTTCTGAGCCCTTGCACCTACTGTACTCTGGCACCATTTCAGAGCTGAACGGTGTATTTGAGGCAATAACCTTCTGGAGAAAACTCCGCGAGGTATGGCCCTTGGCTCACCTGACTATCATCGGCTTTTGTCAGCAACCGGCCCAGCTGGAGCGCCTGCGTGCCGCTGTGGCCGAGGCTGGCGCTGGGGTAACCCTAATAGGTGGCAATACACTGGTACCACACGCCCAGATTGTAGCTGCAATCGGGCGCAGCCACCTAGGCCTCTTGCCCTACCGGCCCCACCCAAGTACCGCCCGTTGCATTCCTACTAAGCTATTTGAGTACCTCGCTCACGGCCTGCCCATGGTACTGCCGCCTAACCCGCTCTGGAGGGGCATCGTGGAACCTTACCAAGCCGGAGTCTGTATCGATTTTCAGGCTCTAGGCCACTCATCGCCCCCAAGCTTAACTTTAGCGGCGCTGTTGCGGCAACCTTTTTACCCGGCCGGGGTCCCTGGGGAGGCTTTTTGGGCCACTGAGGCGGAAAAATTACACGCCCTGATGAATTCTATAAAGTAACTGCCGACCTTTGCGGCCCGTTTACGAGGTTGGAATCCGATTTTCTTTACATTCGGCTCCCTTTTCGTCCTGTACCTCGCAACTCCCACCTGATGAATAACACCCTACGATTTTCTGAAATTGCCGGTGTAGGCCACTACGTGCCCGACCGTGTTGTAACCAACGCCGACATTACCACCCTGATGGAAACCACCGACGAGTGGATTCAGGAGCGCACCGGCATTAAAGAGCGCCGCTGGTTTGAGGAAGGCAAGGACACCACCGCCAGCATGGCCGCCAACGCGGCTCGCAGGGCCCTGGAAATGGCCGGCCTCACCCCCGACGACGTGCAGATGATTGTCTTCGCCACGTTGTCGCCCGACTACTTCTTCCCCGGCTCCGGCGTGCTATTGCAGCGCGAGTTGGGCATCAAGGCGCCCATCCCGGCGTTCGACGTGCGTAACCAGTGCTCGGGCTTCGTGTACTCGCTCTCGATGGCCGATCAGTTCATCAAGACAGGCATGTACGACACCGTGCTGGTAGTGGGCTCCGAGATTCACTCC
Organism: Hymenobacter wooponensis; assembly: GCF_004745865.1. GTDB lineage: Bacteria > Bacteroidota > Bacteroidia > Cytophagales > Hymenobacteraceae > Hymenobacter > Hymenobacter wooponensis. The sequence goes on from NZ_SRKZ01000003.1 coordinate 238,800, forward strand.
TCGGGACTCGACATTAGCACCCGGGGCCGGGCCGTGTCGGTTATTTTCGGGGATGGCGCTGGCGCGGTAGTGCTGCGCCCGAGCACCGAGGAAGGCCACGGCATCCTGAGCACCCACCTCCACTCCCAGGGCGAGCACGCCGAGGAGCTGATTGTGAAGGAGCCCGGCTCCAACCGCAACAACCGGGTGCAGTACGTGGTAGACAATGAGCTCGACATGTACCCCTTCATGAACGGGCAGAACGTGTTCAAGCATGCTGTGGTCCGTTTCCCGCAGGTGATCAAGGAAGCCCTTGACCAGAACGGCTACCAGCCTCAGGATATCGACATGCTGATTCCGCACCAGGCCAACCTGCGCATCACGCAGTATGTGCAGCAGAAAATGGGGCTGACCGACGACAAGATCTACAGCAATATTCAGCGCTACGGCAACACCACGGCCGCATCCGTGCCCATCGCGCTAAGCGAGGCCTACCAGGAAGGTCGCATTAAGCGCGGCGACCTGGTGTGTTTGGCTGCCTTCGGCTCCGGCTTTACTTGGGCGTCGGCCCTGATAAAGTGGTAGTCTAAATCCAGTACCCATGACCACTGCATGATGAGCAATGAAGCTGACGGAAGGCCATTCCAGCAGTTTCATTGCTCATTACGCATTCTTAACCGCTCATTGCCCCGTGCCCAGCTACACCGAGGAGAACTACTTAAAAGCCATCTACAAACTGGCCGAAGCCCAACCTGGCGTCGAGGTCAGCACCAACCGGGTTGCGGAGGTGCTGCAGACGCGCGCGGCTTCCGTCACGGATATGCTGCGCCGACTTGGGGAGAAGGGCCTTCTGCACTATACCCGCTACCGGGGCGTTTCACTAACAGAGGAAGGCCGGCGCCTGGCGCTGCTCACTATCCGCAAGCACCGGCTGTGGGAAGTGTTTCTAGTGCAGCAGCTCAACTTCAGCTGGGATGAGGTGCACGACGTAGCCGAGCAGATGGAACACATCGACTCCGACCTGCTCATTCAGCGCCTCGATGAGTTCCTGGGCTTCCCCCAACTCGACCCGCACGGCGACCCAATCCCTACCGCTGAAGGCTCCATCCTACGCCCCCAGCACCGCCTCGTAGCCGACTTAATACCCGGCGACCGGGGAACGGTAGTAGCCGTTAAAAACACCTCCGTCCCATTCCTGCAGTATTTGGATAAAGTTGGTCTCAACCTCGGCACCAAGCTTGAAGTACTGGATAAGATTTTATTTGATAACTCACTAGAAATTAGGATTAATAACACTGACAAATACTTAATATCCTCGGAGGTAAGCCGTAATCTGTACGTGACAGATTGAGGCTTAGTGCTCACTAGAAAAGCTTTGAAATGACGCCTTAAAATCAGAGCTAAGCTTTAACATCCATCACGTATCCTTCTACCCCGCGTAGCCCTACCCCGCAGTAGTTGCTAGTGGCCTAGGCTACTACCGTGTACCTTTGCGGCTGCATCACTCATTCAGTTCCCTTGGCCTTACCACTTCCCGTTTCGCTTACCGATACCATTGTTGCACTGTCTACCCCGCCGGGCTCGGGTGCCATTGCGCTTGTGCGACTTTCAGGCCCACAAGCCATCAGCATCACGGACGAGGTGTTTGGCGGTAAGCGGCTGCGCGACCAGGCGGGGCACACTCTCCACTTCGGCACCATTCGGGATGGCAGCCGGATCATTGATGAGGTAGTGATATCCCTTTTCCGAGGGCCTAATTCCTACACCAAGGAAGACGTGGTAGAAATTAGCGCCCACGGCTCCGACTTCATTGTGCAGGAGTTGCTAGCCCTGCTGGTACGCCGCGGCGCCCGCCTGGCCGAAGCCGGCGAGTTCACCAAACGGGCCTTCCTGCACGGGGCCTTTGACTTGGCTCAGGCCGAAGCCGTAGCCGACCTGATTGCCGCCGACTCGGCACTGTCGCACCAAGTGGCCATGCAGCAGATGCGCGGTGGCTTCTCTCAGGAGTTGCGCGACCTGCGCGCACGGCTGGTGCAGTTTGCGGCTCTGCTGGAGCTGGAGCTAGACTTCGGTGAAGAAGATGTTGAGTTTGCTGACCGCACTGGCCTAGTACAACTACTCCAGGAAGTGCAGGCACTAGTTCGCCGACTGCTTCGCTCCTTTGAGCTCGGCAACGTCATCAAGCACGGCGTAACTACCGTTATTGCCGGGCGACCCAATGCTGGCAAGAGTACCCTGCTGAATGCCCTACTCAACGAGGAACGCGCCATTGTTTCGGAAGTAGCCGGTACCACCCGCGACCTGATTGAGGACGAGGTCAGCCTCGACGGAATCCGCTTCCGCTTCGTGGATACCGCCGGGCTGCGCGACACTACCGACGTAGTAGAATCCATCGGGGTAGAGCGTACCAAGAAGCGGGTGCAGCAAGCCGCTTTGGTGGTATATCTATTTGATATTACGGCCACTACCCCTCATCAGCTTGAAGCAGAGATTGAAGCACTGCAGCTACCCGCAGCCGTGCCTGTGCTAGCCGTGGGCAACAAGCTTGATGTAGCTTCTGATGCTGAAATTGCTGCATTTCGCTCTCGCTCCGGTACTGTACTAATTGCCGCTTCTCGTGGCGACGGACTCGATGAGCTACGAAATACTCTGCTCAATCTGGTACGTGGCGAAGGCCTCGACCGGACCGGCAGCAGCACCATCGTTACCAACGTGCGCCATGCCCGCAGCCTCGAGCAGGCCGCCCATCACCTCGACGCTGTCTTGACTGGCCTAGCCACCGGCCGCGGCACGGAACTCCTAGCCGCCGACCTCCGCCACGCCCTCTCTGACCTAGGGCAGATTACCGGCGAAATCAGCAATGATGACCTGCTGACCAGCATCTTCACCCAATTCTGTATTGGCAAGTAATCCGGTGGCCTAGGCCATTTGCTAAGCTGGGTTTATCGGTGCTGCTCGTAGAAAATAGCCGGCACAGCCTCCCGCAGCTCATTTAGCTCGGTAGAGGTCAAATTCTGGCTATCGGCAATTCTGATTGCCTGTTGTAGCTGCTCGGGGGTTCGGATGCCCAGCACTGCCGCTGAAACGGCTGGTTGCGCCATTACAAAGCGGGCCGCTACTTCCGCCGGGGTACGGGTGACGTCGGCTACCTGCCGAATTGCGGCAGGAGCCCGGGTTACATGCTCAACAGGGTGCTGCACATAGGCGGTAGCGGGCTTGTTCACCAGCAATCCTTGCGCTAAACTGCCCCGGGCTAACACCCCAATCTGGTGCTCTTGCAACAGGCTTAGGCAGCTTTCTTCGGGACGCCGATCCAGCAGGCTGTATTGCATCATTACGCTGGCAATCCGGGAGCGACTGACGTACTCCCGAATCACGTTCGGCCGAATGGACGAGATGCCGTAGCTCCGAATCTTGCCCTGCTGCACTAGAAGCTCGAAGGCTTCAATAATCTCGTCAACTGGGTCTTCAAGGGTGCCGCCGTGCAGCTGGTAAAGGTCAAGGTAGTCGGTTTGAAGGCGCCGCAAGCTCTGCTCCACGGCCTGTAGAATGTAGCTTTTGGTGGGGTTCCAGTCCCAGCCACTGCCATCAGGACGCCACTGGTTCCCTACCTTGGTAGCTAGCACTACCTGGGCGCGCTGGCCTTTTAGCGCCTTGCCCACTACCGCTTCATTTTCGCCTTTCTGGTATAAATCAGCCGTATCAAAGAAAGTAATGCCGTGGTCGAGGGCTTGGTGTAGTAATGCCGAAGCTGAGCCTTGGTCTGTGCTAAGTGACATACAGCCAAATCCGACCTCACTGATCTGAATAGCCGTTTTTCCAAGAGAGTTGTACTTCATACGGGATAATTTTATGAGCTCACGCAGCCTAGGCCAGGTGTAGTACGACTTTAGAGCTCAACACGGTTATATGACCGCGCAACAGTAAAGTTTTAACGGTCAAGGTGCCCAGGCAAAGGCAGTTAGCCCACCCTAGTTATATTCCTTCATCAAAAAAACAGTATCCATACCACATATTTCCCAAGTGGTCCTTTTCTTTGTGGCTTCACCTCAACGGCAAACAACAACCGGGCGGGTTTTGTAGTATAGACGCCAACTGCTCATGGGGATATTGATTACTGGTACGCCACAATCTTGCCCCACAACCCACCCTCTAACCCACGCTTATGGCAGAATCTGCTGAACTTATCCTCGACGGGAAATCCATCTCTCTCCCCGTCATTGAAGGCACCGAGCACGAAAAAGCATTCGATATCGGCAAGCTGCGTGACCAGACAGGCTACGTCACCCTGGATTCAGGCTACAAGAACACAGGCGCTACCAAGAGCGCTATCACTTTCCTCGATGGTGAGGAAGGCATCCTGCGTTACCGCGGGTATCCCATTGAGCAGCTGGCTGAAAAATCTACCTTTATTGAGGTGGCCTACCTGTTGATCTACGGCAAGCTGCCCACGCAGCCGGAGCTCGAAGACTTCAGCAACCAGATTACCAAGCACACCCTAGTGCACGAAGACGTTCGGAAGATTTTCGACGGCTTCCCCTCGGCCGCTCACCCCATGGCTATTCTGAGCAGCCTGATCTGTGCTTTGACCGCCTTCTATCCCGAAAGCGTATCGCCGGACCTGAATAAGGAAGAAATTGACCTGAACGTGATTCGCTTGATGGCTAAGCTGCCCACCATTGCAGCCTGGACCTACAAGAACCAGATGGGTCACCCGCTGAACTATCCGCGGAACGACATGGACTATTGCTCTAACTTCCTGCACATGATGTTCAGCTTCCCCACTGAGAAGTACGAACTGAACCCAGTAGTTGTTAGTGCCCTCAACAAGCTGCTGATTCTGCACGCCGACCACGAGCAGAACTGCTCTACCTCTACCGTTCGCCTGGTAGGCTCGGCTAATGCTTCGCTTTACGGCTCGGTATCGGCTGGTATCAATGCGCTGTGGGGCCCGTTGCACGGTGGTGCCAACCAAGAGGTGGTTGAGATGCTGGAAGCCATTGAGCGTGATGGTGGCGACACCAGCAAGTTCATTGCTAAGGCTAAAGACAAAAACGACTCGTTCCGTCTGATGGGCTTCGGTCACCGCGTATACAAGAACTTCGATCCGCGCGCTACCATCATCAAGAAGGCTGCCGACGAAGTACTGACCGCCCTAGGCCTAGAAAACAGCCCCCTGCTGAAGATTGCAAAGGAGCTGGAGCAAGCTGCCCTCACCGACGAGTACTTCGTTCAGCGCAAGCTTTATCCTAACGTTGACTTCTACTCCGGCATCATCTACAAAGCACTTGGCATCCCCACCGAGATGTTCACAGTTATGTTTGCCCTGGGTCGTCTCCCCGGCTGGATTGCCCAGTGGAAAGAGATGCGCGAGAACAAAGAGCCTATCGGCCGCCCGCGTCAGATTTATACCGGCGAAACTGTGCGTGACTACGTGTCTATTCAGGACCGTAATTAGTTCGCTCTACTTCCTAACAACAAAAAAGCCCGCTGCTAGCGGGCTTTTTTGCGTTCTAAAGGCTTATAACCGCCTATTGCAGGTTCACGGCCGTCATGCTCATTTTGCTTTGATCGTAGAGCGCCATTTGACGTGGACGCAGGATTGTGGCCAAGTCCCATTCATAGCGCATCTGCACGTTGGCCAGAGCTTCATCTAGAGCAGTGGCATCATCTGCAAACTGCTTGCGCACATCAGCCGTTTCAGTTAGCAACCGTAAGTTTAGCTGGCGTACTTTAACGTACTGACCTTCACTTAAGGGAAGCTTCTCGGCCATCTGACGAGTCATAGCCTTAGCTCGGTCGGTCATACGTGATCCATCAGCGGGAGCTGCTGGCTGAGCACTTCCAACATAGCACATAGAGCAAAGCAGCAGAATAGTAGCGAAGTTTTTCATGATGGGTAGAGTTGGTTATGGGGTTAATGGAATGATGGATTGCCAGTAACATCCTCCTGGCAAAGGCAACACCCACCCGCCTGCCCACCAGTGCGGGCAGGCGGATGGTACAGTATTAGTGACTCTCGCCTAAGGCCGTCATGCTAGTGCGGGCCTGCTGATACATGGCAATCTGGTTAGGGCGCAGCAGCGACATTAGGTCTGATTCATACTTAGCCTGGGCGTCAGCCATACGCTGATCAAGAGCAGCTGGGTCGCCGGCCAGACGAGACTTTAGATCGTCCATCTCCGTCAGCATTTGGGTGTTTAGCTGCTTCACACGCAGGTACTGGCCTTCATCAAGACGGGCCTTCTCAGCAATAGTGCGCGTGAGAGCAGTGGCCCGCGCTTTTATGCTTGTAGTACCATCACCCTCAGATTTGGGCAATGCCAAGGCTACAACCTGCATTCCAACTAATAGACAAGCGAAAAAGTAGGCTTTTTTCATAGTAGAGAAAAAGAAGAAAGAAAAGTGATGAATGACAGAGTGCAATTCAACAAGCCGAAAACAACAGCTGAGCCTTATATCAGCCCCTAATGTTTCAGCAACGTCGATATCCAAATATACAAATCGCTATTTAATAAAAAAATGATTTTTTATCACTATTCTATTCTATCACTTTCACGCGTTTATAGTACAAAACACATTCTCAGTCGCTTAATGGATAAGGCAGCAAGGAAAACTACAAACGAAAAAAACCCATCGGCCGGGGCCGATGGGTGTAGGAGTAAGAGTCTTTAGGGTGCTAGGCCTGCTAGAGGATCCTAAGCTCAATACGACGGTTTTGTTGGCGGTGGAGGTCAGAGTCGTTGGGCATCAGAGGCTTCGTTTCCCCATAGCCCTTAAATCGTAACCGATCGGCTTTGACGCCCTGCCCGACTAGGTACGTGTACACGGATTTAGCCCGGTTCTGCGACAAGGAAAGGTTGTCGTCATCGGAGCCTACATCATCCGTGTGCCCTGAAATTTCCACCTGTATATCAGGGTACTGCTTCATGAAGGCGATAAGGCGGTTGAGCTCAGTCCGGGACTTGGGCTTTAGCTCGTACTCCTTGGTGTCGAAAAACAAGTTGTTTAGCACAATGCTCCGCCCTGCCCGCACAGGCTCCAGATAGATATCCAGCGTTAGTGGGTCGAACGCCCGCTTGTCGCTGTAGTCGAAGCTCAGACTCTTCATTAGGTACTTGTCGGCGGCGGCGTACATGGCGTACTGGCGGCCTTCGTTCAGGACCACCGTATATTCACCATTCTCGGCATCTGAGCCAACATACTGCACCAACTCATCGGTGTTGAGGTCGTAGAGCTGCACGTCGGCCTGAATGGGCTTTTTAGTGACGGCGTCAAATACGCGCCCCTGGGTGTACGTGCTCGTTTCGCGGGCCCGGATTATCTCAGGCACCTCAAAGCCGAACAACTCCACCGGCCGGTCGCGCTCCTGCTTTACGCCTGGCTCAGCGGCACGAGAGCGGGAGCAGAAACCCCGGCGATTATCCGAGCTAATGAATAGGGAAGCTTCGTTCTCGAACGTGTTGAGCGGATACCCCAGGTTAGCGGGCATTCCCCACTTATTAGGAGCCTGCAGCTCACAACGGTAGATGTCTAGGCCACCCATGCCCACCAGGCCATCGGTAACGTAGTACAGCGTGGTACCGCTGGCATGAATAAACGGCGCCATGTCTTTGCCAGCGGTATTTACTGGCTCTCCCAGGTTGCGAGCGGCCGTCCAATTTCCCTGGGCGTCAAGGGTGGTCACGTAAATGTCTTCCTGCCCCTTGCCACCGCGCCGGGTGCTGGTGAAGTAGAGCGTGCGGCCGTCGGCAGACAGCGTAGGCTGCGAGTCCCACTCCGGCGAATTCACGCTACGGCCTAGGTTCTGGGGCTTACTCCAGGTATTACCAGTTCGGCGCGAAATGTACAAGTCGCAGTTGCCTACAGAATTGGGCCTGTCGCAGGAGGCAAATACCAATGTCTTTCCATCCCCAGAAATGGTACCCGCTCCCTCGTTGTAAGGCGTGTTGATGGCCGGTGAAATAGAGGTTGGCTCCCCGATGGTACCCTCCTTAGTGAAACGGCTCACGAACAGATCTTCCCCGCTGTCGGCTGCAGGCCGGCCCGTGAAGAGCAGAAAGCGGCTATCAGCCGTTAATGCCGGGAAATACTGGAAGCGGAAGTTGTTGAGGGGTTGCCCCAGGCGTTCGGGCTGCGGCCCGGTAGGTGCAGCCATGGCCTTTTGGGCAAACTCGCAGTTTTGCAACTGACGCTGCACGCGAGGCGTATTGCGCAAGTTCTTAGCACCCGATTTGAGATACTTCTGGTAGCTGTCGGCAGCCGTTTTATATTCCCCAAAGCTCATGGCTAGCTCGCCCAACGTATAGTAATCGTTGGCACGGCCAGGGTTGAGCGGCACTTTGCTCACTCCATCCCGATAGGCCTCAAACGCCAGGCTGTTCTCGCCCATAGCTTTGAGCAGGGAGCCCTTCATCAGGTACGGCTCTCCCAGCGACGGAAACTTCTCGTTTAGCTGCGTGAGCGTTTCCAGCGCTTTAGTAAAGTCCCGGTCCTTGGCCTGGCTTTGCGCCTTGTCCCACAGGTTTTTGGCTTTAGTATTCGTGGTGGCCAACTGGGCCTGCGCGACGGCACTCGTGGGCAGTAAACCGCCGGCCAACAATAGCACAAACAAGGGAGCAGTAAGCAGACGGCGCATAAATAAGCAGAAGGATGCTACGGGATATCGAGAAACTTATGGGTCTGTAACGACACCTGCCACTTCGGGTTCTCCTTCACATAGTCAACGATGAGTGGCATCATCTGCGGGGCTTTGCTCCATTCGGGCTGCAGGTACAGCCGGCAGCCTGGGCTTACCAATGCCGCGTGCTGCTCTGCCCAAGCAAAGTCAGATTTGTTGAACACGATGATTTTCAGCTCGTGGGCAGCAGCCAGTACCTCTGGCAGAGGGGCTTTAAACTTCTTCGGCGAAACACAGATCCAGTCCCACTCGCCACTGAGTGGGTAGGCTCCGGAAGTTTCAATCCAGTTTTGGCAGCCTGCCGCGTGCAAGGCCGCCGTGAGGGGGCCTAGGTTGTACATGAGCGGCTCACCGCCGGTAATTACAACGTTGCGCCCGGCGTGGGCCGTGGCAGAGGCCACAATGGCGGGAATACTCACTTTGGGATGAGCATCCGCATCCCACGACTCTTTCACATCGCACCATACGCATCCCACATCGCAGCCGCCAAGGCGAACGAAATAGGCGGCCCGGCCGGTATTGAAGCCTTCGCCCTGGATAGTGTAAAACTGCTCCATCAGGGGCAGTGCAGGTGCCGGAGCCCCACCTGTCGGGGCTACCGACGCAATAGGAAGTACGTGCAGCAAAACGGGGTATTCTAAAAACGGTAAGCCGGGCCGTCAGACTGGCAGGAACACTGGAGCTCCAACCCTCTTTTCTAACGGCCCGACTTTAAAAGTAGTACAACTCCACGAAATCTAAAAGCCTGAAGCAGCTTTGATTGGATTTTGCGAGGCGAAGTAACGGTTCAACTTACCCTAATTTTTACGCTTGGCAGCTTTGAGAGTTGCCTGACACAGGGCGCAGTTCATCTATTTAGGGTACACCTCACCTTTTGCAGCGCGTAAGGTGTTCAGCAGCAGCATGGCAATGGTCATGGGGCCCACGCCACCAGGAACGGGCGTGATGTAGGAGCTCAAGGGAGCAACTTCAGCAAAGTTTACATCGCCCTTCAAAGCCCAGCCCGTTTTCTTAGCGCTGTCTTCTACGCGGGTGGTGCCCACATCAATTACCACGGCGCCGGGCTTCACCATATCGGCCGTCACGAACTCGGGGCGGCCTAGGGCTACTACCAAAATATCGGCGGTGCGGGTAATTTCAGCTAGGTTCTGAGTGCGGGAGTGGCATAAAGTTACGGTGCAATTACCTGGCTCTAAGTTCTTAGCTAGCAATATACTAACCGGCGTACCCACAATATTAGACCGACCAATTACCACGCAATGCTTGCCATCGGTAGGCAGCTCATAGCGGCGCAGCAGCTCCACAATACCCGAGGGTGTTGCGGGCAGCAAGGCTGGTAGGCCAGCTACCATACGCCCAATATTCATGGGGTGGAAACCATCCACGTCTTTCTCGGGCCGCACTGCCTCAATTACCTTGTTGGTATCGATGTGGCGCGGCAGCGGGAGCTGCACAATGAAGCCGTCAATGCTTTCATCCTGGTTTAGCTCCTCCACTTTCGCCAGCAGCTCGGCTTCAGTGATAGTGTCTTCGTAGCGTAGCAGGGTGCTCTCAAAACCTACCCGCTCGCAGGCCAGCACTTTGTTGCGCACGTAGGTTTCGGAGCCACCATCGTGGCCTACCAGAATGGCGGCCAAGTGCGGAACCTTCTGGCCGGCGGCTTTACGCTGACTTACTTCAGCAGCAATTTCTTCTTTGATAGCCTCGGCGGTATGCTTGCCGTCGATAAGGCGGTAGGTAGTGGCGTCAGGGGCAGTGGTCATGCGGTGTTGCGATTATACTTGGTCTGGGTTTTTCTGGGCTGCGTGGGCGGCGATGGCGGCAGTTCCGGCCGCTAACAGGGCCTTCTCCATCTCGGGCCAATCGTCGCGCCAGCGGAACTTGTGTTCTTGTCCTTTGCGAATCTTCTCCAGCTGTTCCGGGCTCGTACAGTTCTTGGTCAGGCTATTGGGCATTTGTTTTAAGTAGTCATACCACGCCGTGCTAAGAAGTGTATGAAGTGAAAAATATGGAGTAGGCGCAAACAAAAAGCGCGGCTCTTTGGGAGCCGCGCTTTTGTACATTAGTCGATTTTAAGAACTGCCAGGAAGGCCTCTTGGGGTATTTCTACGGAGCCCACTTGACGCATCCGCTTCTTACCTTCCTTCTGCTTTTCAAGCAGTTTGCGCTTCCGGCTGATGTCGCCGCCGTAGCACTTGGCCAGTACGTTTTTGCGGAGAGCTTTCACAGTTTCGCGGGCAATGATCTTCTGCCCGATGCTGGCCTGGATGGCAATTTCGAACATCTGGCGCGGGAGCAGCTCACGGAGCTTTTCGCAGAGGCGGCGGCCCCACTCGTAGGACTTGCTGCGGTGCACAATAGCCGACAGCGCATCGACCTTCTCTCCGTTCAGCATGATGTCGAGCTTCACCATGTCCGACTCGCGGAAGCCAATCAGCTCGTAGTCGAGCGAGGCGTACCCACGGGATATAGTTTTCAGCTTGTCGAAGAAGTCGAATACGATTTCCGAAAGCGGCAGCTCAAACGACAGTTCTACCCGCTCGCTGGTCAGGTAGCTCTGGCCCTTGATGATACCGCGCTTCTCCATGCAGAGCGTAATGATGGGTCCCACGTAATCAGCGGCCGTAATGATCTGGGCCTTGATGAAGGGCTCCTCAATCAGCTTGATGGAGTTCGGCTCCGGCATTTCCGAAGGCGCATTGATGGTCAGGAGCTGATCCTTGGTACCAGTAGCGTGGAACTGTACGGAAGGCACCGTGGTAATCACGGTCATGTTGAACTCACGCTCCAGACGCTCCTGCACAATTTCCATGTGCAGCATGCCCAGGAAGCCGCAACGGAAGCCGAAGCCAAGGGCCACCGACGTCTCGGGCTCCCATACCAGGGAAGCATCATTGAGCTGTAGCTTTTCCATGCAGGAACGCAGCTCTTCGTACTCCGTGGTATCAACGGGATAAATACCGGCGAATACCATCGGCTTCACGTCGGCGAAGCCCTGAATGGCTTCGGTCGTAGGCCTAGCAACGTGCGTGATGGTGTCGCCTACTTTCACCTCGCGGGCTTCTTTGATGCCCGAAATGAGGTATCCTACGTTGCCGGCCGAAATTTCAGGGCGGGGCTCTTGGTTGAGGCCTAGGATACCGATTTCGTCGGCGCCGTATTCTTTGCCGGTAGCCATAAAGCGGAGCTTGTCGCCCTTGCGCATGGTACCGTTCTTGATGCGGAACAGTACTTCAATACCCCGGTAGGAGTTGAATACCGAGTCGAAGATAAGAGCCTGCAGAGGCGCTTCCGGGTCGCCTTGGGGCGCGGGAATCCGCTCGCAGATGGCGTTCAGGATGGCTTCGATACCAATGCCCGACTTACCCGAAGCAGGAATAATTTCGTCCCGGTCGCAACCAATGAGGTCCACAATCTCGTCGGACACCTCCTCCGGCATGGAGTGCGGCAGGTCGATTTTGTTGAGAACCGGGATAATGGTCAGGTCGGAGCCGATAGCCAGGTACAGGTTCGAAATCGTCTGGGCTTCGATACCCTGGGAGGAGTCCACGATCAGCAGTGCGCCTTCGCAGGCGGCAATGGAACGAGACACCTCGTAGCTGAAATCGACGTGGCCAGGGGTGTCGATCAGGTTAAGCGTATATATCTCCCCTTTGTAGGGGTACTGCATCTGGATGGCGTGGCTCTTAATGGTAATGCCCCGCTCCCGCTCCAGATCCATATTGTCGAGCAGCTGAGCTTGCATATCGCGCTTCGATACGGTGCTGGTAAATTCCAGCAGACGGTCGGCCAGGGTGCTCTTGCCGTGGTCGATGTGAGCGATGATGCAGAAATTGCGGATGTTCTTCACTAGAGGCAGTTTTTTCCAAGGGCGAAGGTACGAAAACCGCCCCGTAAAAGCTAACTGAAGCGGGCCACCCGCCGCTGTTTTCGCCCAATTCTACCGGATAGTGGCCTAGCCAAGTCGTTGCTTCTGGCTTGTGAGTTGGGGCCGGTGCCAGTCATTTCTGGTGGCCTAGGAACAGCTGTATCAAATCAAACTACAGAGCTCAACGGTATTACCTGTTGCTGAAGCAGACACGATTGTTAGCCGAAGCGCGCAAAATGCCGTTGAAGGCAAAAGATTTTCATGTTTTCTCCTCTCATCTATCATTTTATGGGCATTTCCCTCGAACTAGCACAACAAGCCGTCCATGCCGCCCACCAAAAGGCCCTCGACTTAGGCGTGAAAATGAACATTGCCGTCGTGGATGCGGGCGCCAACCTCACCGCTTTCATCCGGATGGATGATGCGTGGCTGGGCTCCATTGACATTGCTATCCGGAAGGCTAAAACGGCGCGCTTCTTTGATATGCCCACCGGCGATTTGGGCAAAGCCTCCCAGCCCGGCGGCTCCCTTTACAATATTGAGCACTCCAACGGTGGCCTCATCACCTTCCCCGGCGGGATTCCTATTCTCGATGCCAATGGCAGAGTGGTAGGCGCAATCGGTGTTTCAGGCAGCACCGTGGAAAATGACCACGCTGTGGCTGAAGCTGGCGTTCATGCCGTGGAGAACCAATAGCTCCAAGTCCTAGGCCACTTGCTGCAGGCCTACCAGCCGGATTGCCACAAGGCAGTCCGGCTGTTTTGCGTTTGGCTTGGGATGACACCTTGGTTCCGCTCAGGATGACGTATGGGTGGGCTGAGAGAGTAACTACACGTGAATGCCCGCGATGTCTCGGCCAGCTCGACAGGATAGGATGGAGTTTTACTACACCTGTTCAGCAAGAGGTTTTGCGGCCCCGTATCAGTAGAAAATCTTGGCCCAGCTCGGCATTTCAGGTGGCTTATCCGTTATCCAGTACTCTACTATACCTCAGCTCGATTTTACATGCCCGACTATCTCCCGCTGGAAGATTATGGCCTGATTGGCAACCTGCACACCGTGGCGCTGGTATCCAAGACGGGCTCTCTGGATTATCTGCCCTTCACGCGCTTCGACTCCCCCACCATTTTCGCGGCCCTGCTGGATTCGGAAAAAGGTGGCTCGTGGTTGCTCCGGCCAACTGGCGATGAGGTCCGGAGCAAGCAGCTTTACCTACCCGATACGGGTGTGCTCCTCACCCGCTTCTTTACCCATGAAGGCATTGCGGAACTCACCGACTTTATGCCTGTGAAACGCCAAGCGCAGAACTGCGCCGTGGTGCGCACCGTGCGCGTCATAAAGGGTACTATGGGGTTTCAGATGCACTGCTGCCCGCGCTTCGATTACGCCCGCACTCCGCACGAAACCTACCCGCAGGAGGATGGTAGTTTTTTATTCAAGAGCAGCGGCCCCGATGGCTTCCAGTTCCGGCTGCTGGGTAACCACCCTTTTAAGTTGGCTGATCAAACCGATGCTTCCGGCCGCTGGACCCTGCAGGCCGGCGAAACGGCCAGCTTCGTTATAGAAGCAACTCCTGTCGGTGACCCTACCTTCATTGCCCGCGACTTGGACCATTATACCGAGGCAGCTTTCGAGGATACACTTAGCTTCTGGAGGGAGTGGATTGAAAGCAGCACCTACACCGGCCGCTGGCGCGAAACTGTGCTCCGCTCAGCCATCACCTTAAAGCTGCTGACCTCCATTCAGCACGGCTCCACGGTGGCCGCTGCTACGTTTGGGCTGCCCGAAAGTATTGGAGGAGAACGGAACTGGGACTACCGCTACACTTGGATCCGGGACGCGGCTTTTACCATGTACGCTTTCCTGCGGCTGGGCTTCACCCTGGAATCCAAGGCCTTCTTGCGGTGGATTATGCAACGCTGCCAAGAGCTTACGGATGCCGGCGACTTGCAGCTCATGTACGCCGTGGATGGCACCGCCGACCTGCCCGAGCGGGAACTAGGCCACCTCAGCGGGTACCGCAACTCCCAGCCGGTGCGCATTGGTAATGGGGCAGCCAAGCAGTTTCAACTCGACATATACGGGGAGCTGATGGATACCATCTACCTCTATAATAAGTACGGCGGCGGTATCACCTACGACTTCTGGCAGCAGGTATGCCGCCTGGCTGGCTACGTGGTGGAAAACTGGCGGCGTCCCGACCACGGCATTTGGGAGGTGCGCGACCAAGAGCGGGAGTTTCTTTCGGGCAAGATGATGTGCTGGGTGGCCCTCGACCGTGCCATCCGCATTGCCCGGGATCGGTCGTTCCCGGCCCCGTTGGTGGAGTGGCTCCAGGTGCGCGATGAGATTTACGAGGAAGTATACAACAACTTCTGGAGTGAGGAGAAGCAGTCGTTTGTGCAGCATAAGGGCAGCCAGGTTATTGATGCCTCCGTGTTGCTGCTGCCCCTGATGCGCATGTTCAGTCCGGCTGAGCCGCGCTGGCAGTCTACTATGCGGGCCATTGAGAAAGAGCTGCTGCTGGACTCTTTGATGTTCCGTTACCATACTGATGGCGGGGCCACCGACGGCCTCACGGGCGAGGAAGGCACGTTTACCATGTGCTCCTTCTGGTACATTGAAAATCTCTCTAGAGGTGGCGAGTTGGATAAGGCGCGCCTGCTGTTTGAAAAGCTGTTGGGGTTTGCCAGCCCTCTAGGCCTTTACTCTGAGCAAATTGGCCCCCAGGGCGAGCAAATTGGCAATTACCCACAGGCCTTCACCCACTTAGCGCTTATTAGCACCGCCTTCCAGCTCAACCGCGACCTGGATGCGCGGCACAACGGCACCCTAGGCGGCCACCAGTTTGTATAGGCCTAGCCTAGCACCGAGTAAGCGCTCATTCATCAAGAAGATTACCAGTAGGCATTGCTTTTTCTTTTGCATCAATGCTGCAAAAGAAAAAGCAATGCCTACATTTGCTCTTCATCTGTTTGGTGTAAGAAGTGCTTAAGCAACGAAACATAGTAGCATGGTGGCTATTGCTGCTGCTGGCGCGGGTGCTGACCCCGGAGGCTACATTGTTGCGCTTACATGCTCACCAGCACACCACTAAGGAGGTTGCTATTCCCCTGCTAGGTCAGGCCGCGAAAAAGCACATGCTCACTGATCAACACCTCCACTGCCATACAGAGCAACTGTACAACGCGCCATTTCAGCCGGCGGAGGCAGTACTCCTACCAGAGTTACTTCAGCAAGCATTATATGCTCAGTACCAGGCACCGGTATCGGAAGCCCCTACGCTGCACCTGCTCGACGGAGCCTCTTTGCGCGGCCCTCCCTCCCGCGCCTAATCCCCTTTTCAGGGCTTTTTTGCGCTACCTCATTCTGAGAGTGGCCTAGCTGATGCGTTGCGCATAGCGGGCCCGTGCGCCCCGTTGCGGCCTTCATTCTAGGTCTGCAACTCCCCCCTTTTTTTCTAAAACAGGCCTCCCGCTGGCTGGTGCTCCGCACCGCTACTGGCGGAGGCATACCCCGACGGCAGCGCCCGTCGCGCGGCTGGCTATTCCCTTGCTGGCCCGCGTCCGTGTCCATCTCCCCTACCTCGTTCAACCTTGCTTGCCAGGAGCCACAGTAGCTCTCTGGGCTGGCATACCATTTTTTTATGTCCCGATTTCTAGTCCTTCTGCTTTTGTTCTTTCCCCTACTGGCGTCTGCCCAAAGCTTGGGGCGCATCACGGGTCGCGTGACCAACCCGGCCGGTCAGGGGCTGGATGGGGTTACCGTAGTGGAGCAAACCGGCCGTTTTATATCCCTGACGGGAGCCGATGGTAAGTATTCCCTTGATCAGCTGCCCCTGGCCGAGTACACGCTCATTACCCGCAGCCTAGGCCACCAGGAGCAGCGCCGCACTGTGGTGCTGAGCCCCGATGCGCCGAACATCAGCGTTGACTTTACCTTGCAGAGCAGCACCAATGCCCTGCAGGAAGTGGAGGTGCTGGGCCGCAAGGAAACCAGCTATAAGAGCGACTACAGCTTCGTGGGCACCCGCACAGCCACCGATCTAATCGACGTGCCGCAGTCCATTTCCACCGTTACCAAGGAGCTGATGGAAGACCGCCAGGCCCTGCGCCTTACGGAGGTAGTGAAAAACGTAGCCGGCGTGACCCAATACTCGCACTACGACGACTTCACGATTCGCGGGTTTCGCAATGGGTACGAGAGCGGCTTCCGCCTTCTGAATGGTCTGCGCTCCGGCTTTAGCTACGGCAACTCGTTTACTCAGGCGCCTCTTACCGTGAACCTGGAGCGCGTGGAGGTGCTGAAAGGCCCCGGCGCAGCCTTGTTCGGCGACATTAACCCCGGCGGCACCATCAACATGGTGACCAAGAAGCCCCTCGACGTGGACCGCAAGGCCGTGACCTTTTCCACCGGCAGCTTCAACACCATGCGCACCACCGCCGACTTCACCGGCCCCCTCAACGAGCAGAAGAACCTGCTGTACCGCTTCAACGCGGGCTACGAGAAGTCTAACACCTTCCGCGACGTGAACGACACCAAGTCGCTGATGATTGCGCCTACCGTGACGTTCCTGGTATCACCCAAAACTACGCTCAACGCCGAGTTGGTGTACACGCACATTGATGGCTACCTCGACCGAGGTCTGCCCATCAAAGGCAACGACCTGTACGCCGTGCCCCGCTCTTTCACCCTGAGCCAGCCCAGCGACTTTTTCCGCACCAACACCACCTACCTCAACGCCTCACTCACGCACAAATTCACCAACTGGCTCTCGTTCAATGCCTCTTACCTCGACTTCACTTACAACGAGAACCTGAGCGAGCACCGCACCCTCAACAGTTACGCCGACGCACCCGCCAATACGGTGATGAACCTGCGCTACTTCGACCGCCGGGCCGAAGAGTATACCAAGAACCTGTCGGGCTACTTCTCCCTGAGCCGCAACACCGGCTCCATCGCGCACAAAGTAGTGGCTGGCGCCGACTATATCCGCTTCAACACCGACAAGCAAAGCACCATGTTTGAGGCGCGGCAGAAGCTGGTGAACGGCGTAGCCACGCCCCTGACCTTCGACCTGAAGAGCCCGCTCTACGAAATCCAGGACCCGACGAAGTACGTGCGCCGCCCCCTGCCCCAGTTCTTCGTTGACTACATCAACTCTGTGTACCACACGGTAGGCCTCTACGCCCAGGACCAAGTGGAAGTGACGCCGCGCCTAGGCCTATTGCTGAGCTTGCGCTACGAGCTGTTTGCCGATGAGCGCGACTACGGCGACGGTTCCTCTACTATTCCGCAGCGTAAATTCCTGCCCCGAGCCGGCCTCACGTTTGCCCTCCTCGATAACCTAAACTACTTCGCCAGCTACAGCTCGGGCTTCCGGCCGCTGAAGCCAGAGTACATCCGCTTCCCCGAGCGCTACGGCCGCAGCTCGGCCTTTAGCCCCGAAACTAGCTACCAGGTGGAAACCGGCCTAAAGGGCGAGTTCTTTGAGAAAGCCCTGTTCGGAACGGTGGCCGCCTATCAGATTGTGAAGCGCAACCAACTGGTAAGCACCGGCTCGCTCACGCCAGATGGAGCGCCCGTGTACCGCCAGAACGGGCAGGCCCGCTCGCGGGGTATGGAGGTAGAAGTAACGGGCAATGTGCTACCCAACCTGAGCCTGAACGCCGCCTACGCCTTCAACCACAGCGAGGTACTGCAGGCTGACCTACCGGCCGAAAACGGGCAGCAGCTCGCCAACGCCCCCAAAAACTCGGGTGGCCTGTGGGCCAAGTACACCTTCACCACGCCAGCCCTCCGTGGCCTAGGCATTGCCGTGGGCGGCAACCACGTAAGCAGCCGCCGCACCGAAAACCAGATTCGCGCGGTAGGTACCGGCGAGCTGTACTGGGGCAAGTGGCCCAGCTACACCGTGGCCGATGTAGCCCTGTTCTACAACGTCGGGCGCTTCAACTTCCACGCCAACCTCAATAACGTGTTCGACAAGTATTACTTCGTCGGCGGCTACGATTTCTTCCGCGCCAGCCCCGGCGCGCCCCGCAATTTCATGGCTACCCTGGGTTACTCCTTTTAAGGATTAGGCTTAGCACATGAAAAGCTACAGACTAGAGCTAGCAGCTAGTTCCCCTCCTCAGCTGAGGAGGGGTTAGGGGCGGTTGATGATCGTTGTTTACTGGGAACGTCATGCTGAGCTTGTCGAAGCATCTCTACCTCTGACTAACCAAGAGGCCTAGAGAAGCGGGAGAGATGCTTCGACAAGCTCAGCATGACGGCTACTCTTGCAACGTCAGCACGCGAGATGTCTCGACTGCGCTCGACATGACGGACTGATGTAATCGTTCTAGGCCACTCAACCACCCCTAGCCCCTCCTCAACTGAGGAGAGGAACTAGACTAGCTCTAGCACCACGCATAGCAATCAACCACACAGCGAATGACCTACATTTTAGAAGCCAAGGACCTGCGCAAGCAGTACCCGGATAAGCTGGCCTTGCAGGGGCTGAACCTGCAAATTGAAGCCGGGGAAGTATTCTGCCTGCTCGGGCAGAACGGCGCAGGCAAGTCTACCACCATCAATCTGTTTCTGGGGTTTGTGCAGCCTACATCGGGTGCAGCTTATATCAATGGGCTGGAAGTGGCCAAGAACCCGCTGGAAATCAAGCGCCACCTGGCCTACATCCCGGAGAATGTGATGCTCTACCCTCATCTGACGGGCCTGGAAAACCTAGGCCTGTTCAGCCAGCTGGCGGGCTTTGCCTACGCCGAAAGTGAGTTACGGGACTACCTGGAGCAGGCCGGGCTGCCCCCGGAGGCCGTGCAGCGCCGGGTAGGCACCTACTCCAAGGGCATGCGCCAGAAAGTGGGCATTGCTATAGCCGTGGCTAAGCACGCCAAGGTGCTGCTGCTGGATGAGCCCACCTCGGGCCTCGACCCCAAAGCCAGCAACGAGTTTTCGGAGCTGCTGGGCAAGCTCAGCGGGCAGGGCACGGCCGTGTTCATGGCCACCCACGACCTTTTCCGGGCCCGGGAAGTAGGCACGCGGGTGGGCATTATGCGCGAGGGCGAGTTGGTGGACGTGCGTCCCACCTCCTTCCTCAACGCCAACGAGCTGGAGCAACTTTACCTCCACTACACGCACTAGCCCATGATCCAGAGCATAGCCCAAAAAGAGTTTGTGAGCACCCTCCGCGACCGGCGCTTCGTGGTGCTGAGCGTGCTGGTGCTAGGCCTGCTGCTGGCCGCCACGCTGGTAGGGCGGGCCAGCTACAGCACTCTGCAGCAGGAGCGCACTCTGGCTCAGCAAACCGTGAATGACCAGTTTCATCATCAGCCCAACCGCCATCCCCACCGGGTGGCCCACTACGGCTCCTTCGCCTTCCGGCCCAAGTCGGCCCTGAGCCTGCTCGACTCAGGACTGGACTCGTTTACCGGGGCTTCGGTGTTTCTGGAGGCTCACCAGCAGAACAGCGTTAACTTCAGTCAGGCCCAACAGTCGGGCTCCCTGATTCGGTTTGGGGAGCTGACGGTGGCCTTTGTGCTCCAGCTGCTAGTCCCCCTGCTCATTGTATTTCTGTGCTTCAGTGCCTTCACGGAGGAACGCGAAACCGGCACCCTGAAGCTGCTCCTGAGCCAGGGCGTGTCGCTGCGGCAAGTGGCTTGGGGCAAGATTGCGGGCTATGGCTGGGCGGTGGCCCTGGTGGTAGCGCCGGCCCTGGCCTTGGCGGCCTGGCTGCTGTTTGGGCAAGAAGAAGTGGCCGGCAACCCCGACCTCTGGGCCCGGCTATGCCTCTTCGTGCTGAGCTATGCGGTGTACTACTTCCTCTGGATTGTGGGCTCGGTGGTGGTATCGGCGTGGCAGGACCACGCCCGCACGGCCCTCGTGACGCTGCTGGGCTGCTGGATGCTGGGTACCATCATTCTGCCCAAAGCCACGGCCAACGTGGGCGCCCACCTCTATCCCACTATCACCAAAGCGCAGATGGACGCCGAAGTGCATGAGCAGGCCCAGAAAGGCATCAACGGCCACGACCCACAGGACCAGCGCACGGCGGCGCTTAAGGAAGACCTGCTCATGCAGTACGGGGTGACCTCAGAGAAAGACCTGCCCGTGAGCGTGCCGGGACTGGTGATGGCTGAAAGTGAGGCCTACACCAGCAAAGTATATCAGCAGCATTTCACTGACCTCACCCGCACCTACGAGCGCCAAAACGCCCTATCTACCTTGGCAGGCCTGCTAAACCCCTACCAGGCCATCCGGCCGCTTTCCATGAGCCTGGCTGGCTCCGATTTCGCCCACTACGTGCACTTCCAGCAGGCCGCCGAGGCCTACCGCTACCAACTGGTGCAGCGCCTCAATACGCTGCAGGCCGGCATGGGCTACGGCGATAAAGAGCGCAAGCTGGATGCCGCTACCTGGCAGGCCATTCCCACTTTCGCCTACCAGGCTCCCCCCCTCCGTTGGGCCCTCGGCTACCTGCTGGTGCCCGCACTGGCCCTACTGCTGTGGGCCGTGGGCCTGAGCTGGTTGGGGCTGAAGGTGATTGATAACACAAGAGTTGCGTAAGCTGATGAGGACATTCTGGATATTGTTTGCCGCCGAGTGGCGCCACTTCAAAGCCGCCAAAGGCCTGGTGCTGCTCACCAGCCTGGTCCTGCTGGTAGGCTTGTATGGCATCTACTACGGCACCTCCGAAATAAACCGCCAGCGCCAACACCTGGCTGAGCTTCCCGCCCTGGCCCGCCACAACGTGGATGAGCTGAAAGTGAAATTCCCCGGCGAGGCCGATGCCGGCGAAATCGGCTACTACCACACCACGTTCGCCGTGCACCACCCCACGCCCTGGGCCAGCCTCTCCCTGGGTCAGCGCGACGTGAACCCCTACTACGTGAAGCTGCGCCTGCTAGGCCTGCAGGGCCAGCTCTACGCCTCCGAGAACGTAAACCCAACCAAGGCGCTCAGCGGCAATTTTGATCTGGCCTTCGTGCTAGTGTACCTATTTCCGCTTCTGATTATTGCCCTGTGCTTCAACCTACTTTCCAGCGAAAAAGAGCAAGGCATTCTGACGCTCCTGCTGGCTCAGCCGGTGAGTGCCGCCACCCTTGTAGGGGCTAAGCTGGCGTTTCGGTTGGCGCTGGTGCTGGGGCTCGTTTTGGTGCTGTCTGTGGTGGCCATGCTCTGGGCACAGGTACCGCCCGATGGCCGCGTAGGCCTATGGCTGGCCCTGGCGCTGGTGTACTGCCTGTTTTGGTTTGGCGTGGCCTTTTTGATTACTAGCTGGCAGCGCAACTCGGCTTTCAACGCCGTGGCGCTGGTGGGCGTGTGGCTGGTGCTGGTGGTGCTGGTGCCGGGCCTGCTGAACGTGTTTGTGAGTGCCGCCCGGCCGGTGCCTCAGGACCTGGAGCTGACCATCAAGCAACGCGAAGAGATTCACGGCGGCTGGGACAAGCCCAAAACCGAAACCATGAACCGCTTCTTTGCCCTCTACCCGCAGTTCCGCGACACCGCCACCATCAAGGAGCGCTTCGTGTGGCGCTGGTACTACGCCTTCCAGCACCTCGGCGACCAGTCGGTGCAGCCGCTGACGGTGGCCTACACCAATGGCCTGCGTCAGCGCTACGACCTGGTGAACCGCCTCAGCTGGCTTTCACCGGCAGTCGCGGCCCAGACCAGCCTCAACGCCCTCGCCGGCTCAGACCTGCCCGCCCATCTGGCTTTCCTGGGCAGTGCCTCCCGCTACCACTATGCGCTGCGAGCCTTTTACTACCCCTACCTCTTCCACAAAGTAGCCTTCACCCACGCTGACTTTGCCAAGGAGCCTACGCACACCTTCACCAGCACCTCCGAACCCGCCACGGCTGCCAGTGGCCTAGGCAAGCTGCTGATTAGTGCGGGCGTGGTGTTCGGGGCTGGTCTGCTGTTGTTCCGGGCGCGACCCGTAAACCCACGCTAGGTGGCCTAGCCAGCCGCTGCTGGCAGGCCGTTTCCGTACCAATTCCTTTCTATTATGCCTTTCCGAGTTCTTCTTACCGTGCTGCTCTGCGCTTGGCAAAGCCTGAGCTACGCGGCCGTTAAGCCTTTTTCTTTCCGCAACGAAACCATTAAAGCCGGCACGAAACGCTCTTTCCTACTGCCGGTAGTAGCGGGGCGAGACAGCACCGTGATTCCCGTAACCGTATTTCATGGCGCCAAAAAGGGGCCGGTGCTGGGCATCACGGCCGGCGTGCACGGCTACGAGTATCCGCCCATTGTGGCGGCCCAGCAGTTTGCGCAAGCCCTGGACCCGGTCCAGCTCAGCGGCACCATTATTCTGGTGCACCTGGCCAATGTACCGGGGTTCCTAGGGCACCGCACCGACGTGAACCCCCTGGACAACAAGAACCTGAACCGGGTATTTCCGGGCAAGGCCGACGGCACCATCACTGAGCGGATGGCCTGGGTGCTGAGCAACGACATCATAGGCCGCTGCAACTACTTCGTGGACGTGCACGCCGGCGACGCCCCCGAAGACCTGCGCCCGTACTCGGGCTATTATAATTACTTCGACCAGCCCGAGGTATCGGAGAAAGCCCGACATATGGCCGTGGCCATGGGCTTTCCCTACGTGGTGCAGTTCGGCAACGAGCCCACCCTGAAGGAAGAGTCCATTTACTGTTCACGCGAAGCCACCAAGCGGGGCATTCCGGCCGCCGATATTGAGTGCGGCCGCCTGGGCCTACCCGAGGCCGAGAACGTGGCTCAGATCAAGCAGGCTCTTTACCGGCTGCTAGGCCACCTCGGCCTCACGACAGACAAGCCCGCCACCACCCAGCCCCTGCTAATTGCCCGGCGTACCACCATCAGCAGCGAGCATACGGGCTTTTTCTACCCCCAGGTGAAGGCCGGCGAGTATGTATATAAAGGCCGCACGCTAGGCCACCTGACGGACCTGTTCGGTAATCACCTGGCCGACGTAGTATCGTCGGTTGATGGGGTGATATTGTACATGAGCAGTGCCCCTCCTATCAGTAAAGGCGAGGACCTGTTCAGCATCGGCAACGTACCGCCGGGGGCTCAGTCGCAGCGTTGAGGTAGATGGACTAACTGGCAACAGTGGGAAAAGACTGCATCGAAGCAGAGCAGTAGTTTTTTCTGACTTCCTTGCTACCCGATACGCAGCCTGCCTTCCATTCTATGAAACTACTCTTCTGTTCCGCCGCGCTTTTCCTCACGGCCTCTACCGCAATGGCTCAATCCCTTACTGGCCTACGCTGGCAAAACGCCCCGGCCAAAACCACCATTTCGGCATCTAAACTGCAAGTGCAGGTAGAAGGCGGCACCGACTTCTGGCGTGTGACCCACTACGGCTTCATCCGCGACAACGGCCACTTCTACTATCAGGAGCAGGAGGGCGACTTTCTGGCCAAGGTGAAAGTGGTAGGCCAGTACAAGGAGCTCTATGACCAGGCCGGCCTAATGATTCGGCTGGATGAGAAGAACTGGATCAAGACCGGCATTGAGTATGTGAAAGGGGTACAGAACGTCAGCGCCGTGGTAACGCGGGAAGTGTCTGACTGGTCGGTGGTGCCGCGCCAGGATAGCCCGAAGGCCGTGTGGCTGACCCTACTGCGCAAGGGCGACTATGTGGAAATTCAGTACTCCTTCGACAATAAAGACTTCAAAATGCTGCGCCTGGCCTACTTCCCGCCCACGCCGGGCAAGAAGGTGCAGATTGGCCTGATGTGCGCCGCCCCCGATGGCAAGGGCTTCCCCGTTGAGTTTGAAGGGTTTTCCATTACGCCCGTTACCGCTACTAAATAAGAAGTTACCGCGCTGTCAAGCACCGACAAGCCGTAGGCCAGGTCTGTTGTATTCGGACCTGGCCTACGGCTTTTTTTATAGGTAGTGGCCTAGTCCTGATCAGGGGCGGGTGCTCATGCAACTGTTAGTGAGGGCTACTTACTCTAGCAAGGACATTGTCTATACCCTTGCTCGTCCCAAATATGCCTTTCTATCGGCTTCGTGCGGCTCAGTCTCTACCTGACCGGTCACCTCTTGCTTTAACGCCATATTACTCACGCCGGATTATTGGCTTCTGCTTGATTATCCTCATCCATATGAGCATGGCATCGGCCGCTTGGGCCCAAACGCCACAGGGCACCATTACCCGCGCCGATTCGGGGGCACCGGTGCCCTATGCTTCCGTTGGGGTGAAGGGCAAGCCCCTTGGCACGGTGGCCAATGAAACCGGGCAGTTCCCACTGCAGCCCCTGGCGCAAGCCCTCCCCACCGACACCATAGTAGTATCCTGCGTGGGATTTCTACCCCAGAAACAAACAGCCGCCCAACTAAGGCAAACCCCGTCTGTAACGCTTACGCCTCAGGCTACTCAACTCAAGGAGGTGGCCGTGCGGCACGGCAAGCTCCGGCCGCAGGTGCTGGGCCGGGAGTCAACCGGCGGCGTGGCGCATTGGGGTAACTGGGCACCCAAAGACAGTCTGCCTAAGGAAATGCGCGGGTGGGAAGTCGGCACCTTCCTCACGCCTTCTGACAATTGCTTTGTCGATGCCTTTTCCGTGTATATAGAGCGCAATGCCTTACGGTTTGTGCGATTCCGCCTGAAGCTGTACGCTGTGGAAGGCAGCCACCCCACAACCCTTCTCACCGACCAGGATATGCAGTTTGTACTCAGCGACCAGCAAACGGGTTGGGTGAAGGTTAACCTGCGCCCCTACAATCTACACCTAAAAAAGAATCAGAAAATTGCCCTGGCTATGCAGTGGCTCGATAACGACGAACCGAGGGCCAAGGGTAAATACATAAGCGTACCTGCCGCCTTTCCCGACGCGTTTCACCGCGCTTACATCCGCGACAAAAGTGAGGCGGGCTGGCAGATATTCCCCGTCAATCCCAGCATGAACCTAAGCGTGCAGGCCTACCGAGATTGAGGGTGGCCTAGGCCACTGTGCAACCGCACGGGCCTAGCTCAACTTTAACAGAAAGCAACCTGAAGCGTAAGCTATAGAGGCAGCTAGCCTGCTTTGTCCTTTCTGTTTATATAAATCTCTCCCCTCATGAGCCTCAAACTGAATCCTACCGCCGTACAATTTGCTAAACGCCTCATTGAAGAAGGCAAACTCAAGAATGACGAGGGTCACTGGGGCCAGCACAATCCCGACACCAGCGCCGAAAACAAGTTTCTGGATAAACACGAAATTGAGGAGTATGGCCAGTGGCACCTAGGCCTAGACATGACCAAAGGCGAAGACACCAAGGGCCGCTACCACTTCCCCTACGGCGACTTCAAAACCGTGCACCGCGACGGCCTAATTGCCGCCAAAGAGCGCGCTGCCCAGCAAGGGTATACCGATATTGAAAACGCCGCCGATGAGCTGCTGCAGGCTTTAGAGCAAAAAGCTGCACAGTAATTGCTTCTTGCCTAAAATCCCAACACCTGGGCCGCCGCCAAGCAGCCCAGGTGTTTTTCTTGTGTATGTACCGGTCCGCTTTCCATTCTCCCTCATCCCAGCTGTTCCCTCGGCTCTGATTCCAATGCTCGCCATTGGGTCAAAGTCTTCTCGCTGGGCCTGTTCCCTTCCATGCTTAACAAGCTTCCTTTCCTGGTTACCTTTTTGCTGGCCAGTTTTAGCCTGCACGCCCAAACCACCATTATCGAAGGGCGCATTCTCAATACTAAAACCGGCGAGCCAGTGCCCTTTGCCACGTTGGGCGTGCCGCATCGCAGCATTGGTACAGTGGCCGACGAACAGGGCCGCTATCTATTGCGCTTGCCCGCCGGCCTGACCGATACGCTAATTGTTTCCAGCGTCGGGTTTTCCCGCGAGGTGGTGCTGCCGAAAGCCCTGGCGGCCGGCCAACGGGAATTTAAGCTGACATCGCAGGAGCAAACGTTGCGCGATGTAGTGGTGGAGCACCGCCGTATGCACCCTAGCCTATTAGGCCGCAACAATGCCAAGGGCGACATTCTGTGGCTGGCGGGCTCCAGCGGAAAAGAAACGGTAGATGATGAATGGGGCTGGGAATTTGGGACCCTACTTAAGCCAGCTAAGCGTACCTACCTGGAGGAGTTTCATGTTTTCTTGGCTACCAATACCTACGAACACCTCCGCTTCCGCCTGAACCTGTACACGGTGGAGCAAGGTCGCCCCGGCCAACTACTAGTGACGCGAGATGTTCAACTCATTTGCACTAACAAGGAACACGGCTGGCAAACGGTAGATCTACGCCCCTTTGCTCTAGAGTTGGAAGCTCGCCCTGTCTTTGTCACTATCCAATGGCTGCAGAGCGAGAAGAAAGACCCGTGGGATAAGTATTTCTCCATCCCCGTTACACGCCAGGCCAAGCAGGTAGTAGTGGAGCGCGAGAACAGCGAAGCCGCCTGGACCACTCATGCGATGCAGCCCAGCCTGTACTTCACTGTTATGACGGAGTAAGTTTTCATTACACTGCGTTTACTGGTTGCCTTTTCAATCTTTCGGGTTATGTAATAAGATCATGAGCGAACCGAACCAACTGCCTACTCCCGAGTCTATCTATCTGCTATTAGATAGTATTGATTTTACTCTCCCAGGGTGGTATGTAGCACTAATGAGTCAGACTCATGAAAAAATATTTGAGTTTGAGGAGGGAAAATATCTGCACATGTGGCCTTTGGCGGAAGTGGTAGATATAAATGAAGAATATAATTTCGATGATGATGCTTTCTCTGATTTCTTCTTGATAGGCACATACGAGGTGGGAGAAGCTTGCGCTATTGAAAAAGAAACAGGTGATATCTACACTGTTCCTTTTATTGGCGATATTCCAGAGGACACTACCTATGTAGGAAGAACACTCGAAGACTTAGTAGAGTACTTACAAGAGCCTTGGTAACAAAAAGCCTCCGCTTTCCCGCTGGGGCTTTATTGTTTAGTCACCGTTTGCTGCCTGTGGCTCGCTCTTCTCATAAATAAATCCTTTGCCTATTTCCATAGAATAGTGCCCGCTGCCTTGGTAACCTATCGACCAGTTTTCAGGATATTCTGAATGTGCCTCGCTCCAGATTTGCAATGAGTGGCCTATGTTAAAATCGATTGTTAGGTCTCCCCATTCGGAGAGGTTAGCTTTCGAGACATGAGCCCCTTCTAAATCTTTGAGCATGGGCGCCAATATGGATTCAGCATCTTCACGCCATGTGCAAATAGTGGTGCTTCCTTCAACAATTCGCCAGGCGCAATAGACCATAAGAGAGAATTCTCCTTGGGTATGATCGTTGAATAATGCTGGGCCGAATTGCAATGTAAAAATTGACCCTGTACCGCTTCCAGCCCGGCTTCTCCAAGCCTGTTGGTGTTCCAGAAGTTTCACAATCTGCTCAACCTCACTAAACGTGCTACTGCGTTGTTTCAAGGAATAAGAAGTAACTTATAAGTAAGCCAGAACGACTAAGCTCCTACTAATAGAAACAGTAGAAATAGCAACACGAGCGTAATGACCACATTGCTAAATGTATCATCTAGATAATCGAGATATGTGCGTTTCGTAATACCTAATAGACCACGGAAAAATGCCCAACGTATTGAGCCACCAACCAGAGCAAAAAAGCTTTTGACGATTACTTCACCTAACTCTTCATCCACCATCGTATGGATATCTATGAAGGAAGCTCGAAAGTAGAAAAGAATCGTAGTATCTATTTCCCGAAAAGCCCCGCGCCTACCCGCCGGGGCTTTTTTCGTACCTTCGCTACCCCAAAATCCACCCAAATTCCCCCGCGCTATGCAAGCAGCTCCCGTAGCTCCGTATAAGCCTCAGAACCACATCCGCATCGTGACGGCGGCTGCCCTATTTGATGGGCACGACGCCGCCATTAATATCATGCGCCGCATCATACAAAGCAGCGGTGCCGAGGTAATCCACCTAGGCCACAACCGCTCGGTGCAGGAAATTGTGGACTGTGCCATTCAGGAAGACGCCCAGGCCATTGCCATTACCTCCTACCAGGGCGGCCACAACGAGTACTTCAAGTACATGTACGACCTGCTGAAGGAGCGCGGCGCCAGCCACGTGAAGATCTTCGGGGGTGGCGGTGGCGTAATTTTGCCCTCCGAGATTGAGGAGCTGGAGGCCTACGGCATCACCCGCATCTACTCCCCCGACCACGGCCGCGCCATGGGCCTGCAGGGCATGATCAACGACCTGCTCCAGAAGTCGGACTTCCCTACCGGTCAGAACCTCAACGGTGAGGCCAGCCATATTAAGGAGAAAGACGCCCGCAGCATCGGCCGCCTGATTTCCGCCGCCGAAAACTTCCCCCAGGAGTTTGAGCGCGTGAAAGGCCAGCTGATTGCCGACTTCCAGAAGTCGGAAGCGGGCAACGACCAGCGTATCGACCCTACGCCGGCTGCAACCAAGAAAGCGCCCATCCTCGGCATCACCGGTACGGGAGGCGCGGGTAAGTCGTCGTTGGTAGATGAGCTGGTGCGCCGCTTCCTGCTCGACTTCCCGGAGAAGACCATTGCCATCATTTCCGTGGACCCCAGCAAGCGCAAAACCGGCGGGGCCCTGCTCGGCGACCGGATCCGGATGAACGCCATCAACTCGCCGCGGGTGTACATGCGCAGCCTGGCTACTCGCCAGAGCAACCTGGCCCTGAGCAAGTATGTGCAAGATGCCGTGGACGTGGTGCGCGCCGCCGACTTCGACTTGATCATCCTCGAAACCTCGGGCATCGGCCAGTCGGACACCGAAATCATCGAGCACTCCGACGCCAGCCTCTACGTGATGACGCCTGAGTACGGCGCCGCCACCCAGCTGGAGAAAATCGACATGCTCGATTTCGCCGACGTCATCGCCCTCAATAAGTTCGACAAGCGCGGAGCCCTCGACGCCCTGCGCGACGTGCGCAAGCAGTACCAGCGCAACCACGGCCACTGGGACAAGCCCCTGGACGAAATGCCCGTGTTTGGCACCATCGCCTCGCAATTCAATGACCCCGGCATGAACCGCCTCTACCGCGCCGTGCTGGCTACCGTAGAAGCCAAGACGGGCGTGCCGTTCGCGTCACAGCTCGAAACCAGCAAGGAGGACTCGGAAAAGATTTATATCATTCCGCCCCACCGCACGCGTTATCTTTCTGAAATAGCCGAAACCAACCGCCAGTATGACCAGTGGGTTCAAAAACAAGCTGACACCGCTCAGCAGCTCTACGGAATCAAGCAAGCCATTGGAGCCGTCGAAAGCCTCGGGCACAACGCCGCTGGAGGATCTGGCGCTGGGAGCAGCCGCCACGGAAGCGAATCCGGAGGCCTCGTGGCCGGCCTGGAGAGCACCTTCGAGGAGATCAAGCTTCGGCTGGACGGGCAGAACTGGAAGCTTCTGGAGACCTGGCCGCAAAAGGTAGCGGCCTACAAGGCCCCGGAGTTTGTGTTCAAGGTGCGCGACAAGGAAATTCGCATCCAGACGCACACCACCAGCCTCTCAAATCAGCAGATTCCGAAGGTTTCACTGCCACGCTACACCGCGTGGGGTGACTTGCTGCGCTGGCAGCTCCAGGAGAACGTGCCCGGCGAGTTCCCTTACACGGCCGGCGTGTTCCCCTTCAAGCGCGAGGGCGAAGACCCCACCCGTATGTTTGCCGGCGAAGGCGGCCCCGAGCGCACCAACCGCCGCTTCCACTACGTATCGGCGGGCCTGCCCGCCAAGCGCCTGAGCACGGCTTTCGACTCAGTGACGCTCTACGGCGAGGACCCCGATCTGCGGCCCGACATCTACGGCAAAATCGGTAATGCCGGCGTAAGCATCGCCTGCCTCGACGACGCCAAGAAGCTCTACTCGGGCTTCAACCTGGCCAACCCCAGCACCTCGGTGTCGATGACCATTAATGGTCCGGCGGCTACGCTGGCGGCTTTCTTCATGAACGCGGCCATCGACCAGCAGTGCGAGCTGTATATTAAGGAGAATGGCCTAGAGGCGGAGGTTGATGCTAAGATCAACCAGATCTACCAAGAGAAAGGCCTGGCACGCCCCCACTACCAGGGCGAGCTGCCCGCCGGCAACGATGGCCTAGGCCTCATGCTGCTTGGCGTAACCGGCGACCAGGTGCTGCCCGCCGATGTGTACGCTACCATCAAGGCGCGCACGCTCAGCCAGGTGCGCGGCACCGTGCAGGCCGACATTCTGAAGGAAGACCAGGCCCAGAACACCTGTATCTTCTCCACGGAGTTTGCCCTGCGCCTTATGGGCGATGTGCAGGAGTACTTCATCAAGGAGAAGGTGCGCAACTTCTACTCGGTGTCGATTTCCGGCTACCACATTGCCGAGGCAGGCGCCAACCCCATTACCCAGCTGGCCCTCACCCTCAGCAACGGCTTCACCTTCGTGGAGTACTACGTGAGCCGGGGCATGGACGTGAACGACTTCGCTCCTAACCTGTCGTTCTTCTTCTCCAACGGCATCGACCCGGAGTACGCGGTAATTGGCCGCGTGGCACGTCGCATTTGGGCTAAGGCCATGAAGCTGAAGTATGGCGCCAACGCCCGCTCGCAGATGTTGAAGTACCACATCCAGACCAGCGGCCGGAGCCTGCACGCCCAGGAAATCGACTTCAACGATATCCGCACCACGCTGCAGGCCCTCTACGCCATCTACGACAACTGCAACTCCCTACACACCAACGCCTACGATGAAGCCATTACCACGCCTACTGAGGAATCGGTGCGCCGGGCCATGGCTATCCAGCTCATCATCAACCGGGAGCTAGGCCTGGCCAAAAACGAAAATCCGCTACAGGGCTCCTTCATCATTGAGGAGCTCACCGACCTGGTAGAGGAAGCCGTATTGGCCGAGTTCGACCGGATTACGGAGCGCGGTGGCGTGCTGGGCGCCATGGAAACCATGTACCAGCGCGGCAAGATTCAGGAGGAAAGCATGCACTACGAGATGCTGAAGCACACAGGCGAGTATCCCATCATCGGCGTGAACACTTTCCTCTCCTCGAAAGGCTCGCCCACGGTCATCCCGGCCGAGGTAATCCGCGCCACGGAGGAGGAAAAGCAGTATCAAATCATGATGCTCCAGAACCTGCACGCTCGCAACGCCGGCACCACCGAGCAGCGCCTGAAGCAGCTGCAGCAAGTGGCAGTAGCCAACGGCAACCTCTTCGAGGAGCTCATGGAAACCGTCAAGTTCTGCTCCCTAGGCCAGGTAACCAATGCCTTGTTTGAGGTAGGTGGTCAGTACCGCCGGAATATGTAAATGGCTTGTTTATGCATATAGAAAAGGGTGCTACCTTGCTGAGGTAGCACCCTTTTACATTTCTCAAATTCTATTCACAGCACATCAAACACCTTAACATGAAAGCAGTATTTACCTTTTTATTTATCATATTACTAGCAAGCAATTCTGTTTTTGCACAGTTTTCTAGATCTATAGCAGAGGTGAATAGAAACGAGGAACTAGAGGTTGAGAACATAAAGACCAAACCTCTCTTTGTTTTATTAAATGACGAATCACCCGAATTGAATAAACTTTTACAACAATCAGTATCTACTAATTGGAAATTATCACCTAGCATATCATATATAACAAATGCAGAGCTAACTAAGATTGAAAAAGAGAACACAGGTCAGCTTAATATATTAGAGTTAAGAAATTATTCATTATCCACAATGCCACATACAATGAAGTCACCTGGGATGGCTAAGGGGTTCTTTTCCCTTGGCTTAAGAGTAATAGTTAAAAGGGTCTCCTTCTCAATACATATAGAGCCTATTTGCAATGACATCGTTCACCCAAGCGACATTGCATTCTGTATTAAAAGGATAGAGCAAACAATAGAAAAGAAACCCCTTGATTTTAAGAATACAAAGCTTACCAATTCTATATTAATCATTTGTGAGGATGACATATCTAATGACATGATTATCAAAGCAAAGGAAGTGTACACACTTCCACACAAAATAGTATCTAGGGAAGAGTATGAAAAGCTATTTACAGACACATCATCGCCCTATGTATTTATGATATTATCTTATCTTGGAATGGGTACATTTGGACCATTACTATTTACTACAGATAAAGTTGAATTCATAGGAATAGGAAAGCCTAAAAGCAATAGCAAAAGACCATTTTTAACTGATAAAGATTTTATATCATTTAAAAAATATCTAGGGAATTAACGGTTTCAAATAACCTAATTCATGTTTCGATTAATCCCGATACATAAACTTAATCAGCTATTATTGCATAATCGGTAATATTATACTAGGCTGCCACCGCATAACACCAACTCAGCCTATCTCACGGAATAAAAGTACCCGTAAAGGCAGCTTTCGCTGCCTCAGTAACCTTGGTTCGAACCTTTAGTGTAGTTAGTGAGAGGTTGCTGGTAATGGGCATCGTGATTGGGGCGAGTAATTTCCAGCCTCTAAGGGGAGTTTAAATCAGAAATTCATTTCATTAATAATATACCAAACCAAAACCGCGCCGCCTGGAGCTATCCAAGCGGCGCGGTTGTATTATGGTTAGCAAGGCTGCTACAGTGATGACAATTGCCCCTATTGCTGGCCTTGCTCGGCGAGTATGCGCTGAGCGATGTCGGTGTGCTTGTCGTCGGCCTGTTTGGCTTCCTGCACGCAAGCTTTCAGGTTTTGCTCGGTTTGGGTGAGGCCGGCGGAGGCGGCATACGAGGCTACCGTGCCGAAGGAAGCAATCCAGTAGTGCAGGGCCAGTTGGCCGCTGGCGATGATGCCCAGGTCGCGCGTCGTGTCGGAGGTAGCTTTGGCCCGGATTTCCTTGCTCACGCGGTAGTGGGCCTCCAGGATTTCGTTGTTCTGGTTTTCGGCGCCGCCTGCTTCGGCAATGGCCTCCTCAATGCGCTGGGCCCACTTCTTGGCGGTTTCATTGCCTTCCTGCAAGGCGGCTTTCAGCTCCGGATGGTTAGCATCGTTGAGGATTTCGTCGGTGGCTTTGGCTGCTACCTGGCTGCCGGCTTGCTGGGCAGATAGGCCGTCTTTGATGAGTTGTTTGAGATCGTCGGTTTTCATAGCTCAGAAGGATAAAAGATCAATAGCAAGTATCACTTGCTCAGCCATATCAACGGGGGTTGTTTTGCTTTGTTTACCTCTATAGTCCGTTATAAAACAGGGCGTTTGTTTACCATTCAGCCCTTATTATCAATATTTTACACTTACAGTATGTTAATACCATACTGCTGGAAGAGACTAAACTTAACGGTTAACACCCGCAGAATCCAATTGCAGCAGTTACACAACGCTTCCAACTATTATTCAACTTTCCGCCACAATACAACCGACTGTTTATCAATAATATAACATCTTATTCAGCACGAAATCGTTATGAATAAGCAATCAGCCATTTTACCCGCAAATCGTTTTATAGTAATACTCCCACATGGGCTATAAGTGAGGCCGGCAAAGGAGTATTATGTTCTTGTTAACTCACCTATGAAGCCCAGCATATAGCTCATGCTGCGCTAAAAATGACAATATCCTGTAGGTGCATCTTCCTCATTATAGAACCGACTTCCCATAAGTTAGCAGGGCCTGATTGACTTGGTCTTGTAGCGGACTTTGTGTGAGAGCTAAGCGATACAGTGGCCTAGCGGCGCATCTGGGTCGATTGGGAGCTTAGCATCTAGGATTACCATAATGAGCAACACATCTAGGAGTTCGGCAACTGCGTAAAGTGCTTCAGATACCCCTGGCTTTACCTGTTTGCGATTTGGAGAATGAGTTTACTAACCGTGTTTCTGGTCCTTTTCACTTGTTCCCCACTTCAACAGCAGCCAACTGACATCCCCACCCCGGCACCCGATACCACTATGCTTTACACCAAGCGGCGCATCGTGCTGCCGGAGGTGCCACAGCGCGGCCGTATTCTCGACCGTCACGATTCAGTATTAGTAGCCACCCGCCCGCAATATCTATTGAAGCTGCCGCGCCGTCCGCCGCTCGATACGTTGGCGCTAGGCCAGTTGCTCGGCTGGGGACCAACCACCATTAGGAAGCGCATTGCGGATGCCCTGCCTTACGAGGAAGCCCCGGCAGGTTATCCGGTTCAGCTTCGCCTCACGGCGGCCGAAGCAACGCGAGTGCGGCGCAAAAGTCGCGAGTGGCCTAGCCTTACCCTGACGGAAAGCCGCCAGCGTTCCTATACCACTAGCGTAGGTGCCCACGTGCTGGGCTACTCAAGCGCCGAGGCTGACGCCTTCTACAACCAAGCCAAGCGCTACCGCCGGGGCCGTTTTTACCAGTTGCGCAACGGGGGCGTGGAGGGCTATTATAATGGCCTCCTTAATGGGCGCCGGGGCGTTTTGCACCCCTTAGTGGATGAGCAAGGCCAGACGCAGGGCAGTTGGGCACCTGATACCACGTTTCAGCAAGGTCAGGACCTGTACCTAACGCTCGATGTGAAGCTACAGGCCTACGCCGAACAACTCCTGGGGCGCCGCAGAGGCTACCTAGTGGCCCTCGACCCACGGACCGGCGAAATACTGGCCTACGTCTCGGCCCCCGTATACAAGCCCGCTACCATTACCGCCCCCGACCAAGCTGCAGTACGCGCCAAGCTCCTGCAACAAGAGGGCATGCCGCTGATTAACCGCCCCGCCATGCGCGCCAACCCTCCCGGCTCGGTGTTTAAGCTGGTGAATGCTGCCGTGGCCTTGCAACTTGGCTCCATCACCCCCACTACCGGGTTCCGCTGCGACCAGTCGTTGATCAGTTGCGTGCATCGGCACCCAGCCCCCAGCAACCTAACAGCCGGGCTGAAGTACAGCTGCAACCCCTACTTCTATCAGGTCATGGGAAAGGTTATCAACTACGTGCCCGATAGCCTGGTGCAGGATACCGTAGCCGCTCGCCACGCTAACCTAGCCGAGTGGCGGCGCTACGTCCGCTCGTTTGGCCTCGACTCGGTGCTGGGTGTTGACATACCGCGCGAGGCTCCCGGTTTCCTCCCTACTCCCGAGTACTACGACAAGGCCCGGGGCACCACCCGTTGGAGGTACCGTTCCATCTACTCGCTCAGCATCGGACAAGGCGAAATTAACCTGACTGGCCTACAAATGGCCAACATGGTCGCTATCATTGCTAACCGCGGCTGGTACTACCCGCCCCACCTGGTGCGCAGCATAGGGGACAGCGGCCCGCTGCCACGCTTCACCGAAAAACGCTATACCCTCATCGATAGCGTCCATTTCGCAGCCTTGTTGCCTGGCATGCTAGCCGTAATGCAGAAGGGTGGCACCGCCGATGCTTCTAGTCTGGAAGATGTAGGCATAAGGGTGGCAGGCAAAACCGGGACTGTAGAAAACGATGAGGGCAACGACCACGCCGCCTTCGTAGGTTTCGCTCCTGCCGAAAATCCTACGATTGCCATAGCCGTGTACATTGAGAATGGCGGCTTTGGGGCTGACGCCGCGGCGCCCTGTGCGGCATTGGCAATGGAGAAATACCTGCGGGGCAGCATTGCCGCCAAGCGCAAGCGCTGGGAAGCCCGCATTCAGAGCCGGGCCCGACATGGGTATTAAGTTGTTATAGAGCACTGGTTGGCTACCAAGTGCAGCCTTACTGCACTGAAGCGAAGCCGTAGGCTGCGGCAGCAACTGGCCTACCTGGACTTTGTTGGTATCTAGTCTTCAGCTTCCAGTTAGCACAGCATAAGTTATGTACAACTATCATGAATGTAGAAGTTGGCCCACCACTATCATGGCAGCGGCAAGCCTTTTCCGTACGCAGCAGCACTACACCTTATTACTTTTAGCATGAAAGACCCAGAAAAGTCACCCGTACCTGCTCCCGCAACCCTAGTCCGAGCCTTTGGAGTAGTTAGCGGGACGTTACTGGTAGCAGGCATTGTGATTGGATCGGGCGTCTTCAAGAAAATCGTGCCCCTGGCGCAGAGTGGCCTAAGCGCAGAGTGGATACTAGCGGCCTGGGTGGCGGCGGGCATGGTCACGATCTTCGGGGCCCTGAACCTGTCGGGCATGGCCTCCCTCACCGAGGAGTCGGGTGGCGTATATGAGTACCTACGGCTGTCGTTTGGCAATTTTGCTTCCTTCCTGTTTGGCTGGACTGATTTTGCCATCATCGGCTCCGCTTCGGTAGCGGCGCTGGCCTTCATCTTCGCCCAATCAGTCAATGTGCTGCTGCCCCTGCCTAACCCGGCTCAGGCCTGGGCGCACCTCTCCCTCGGCGGACTCATTTATCCCTTTGCCGATTCCGGCATTAAGATACTGGCCATCAGCACTGCGGCCGCACTCACCTGGGTGAATTACCGCGGGGTGAGTGAAAGCGGACGGCTTAGCAACGTGTTTACGGCGGCCAAGATTGGAGGTATCCTTTTGCTCATCTTGGCGGGCTTGTTTCTGGCTTCCCCGGATTCTAGTGGCTCTTCAGTGGCGGTGGTGCCTACGCGAGACGTATCGCTGGCTAGTGCCTTTTTTGGCGCATTGCTCAGCGTGTTCTGGGCCTACGACGGCTGGGTGGACCTTTCCTTTGTCACGGGCGAAATCAAAAACCCACGGCGCAATGTACCCCGCGCCATCGTGGGTGGGGTGAGCATTGCCATTGTGCTGTACGTGCTGATTAATTACGTGTACCTGCGCACCTTGCCCCTAGGCCAGTTAGCAGCCGTGGGTCCTAACGAAATTGGGGCGGCCGTGGTGGCGGAGGCCTTGCTGGGCAAGTGGGGCAAAACGGGGGTTACGGTCCTGATACTGGTAAGTGTATTCGGTACGCTCAACTCCGTGCTGCTCTCGCACACCCGCGTGCACTTCCGCATGGCCCAGGAAGGGTATTTCTTTGCGTCGGCTGCGGCCGTGCACCCGCGCTTCCGCACGCCCTACCGCGCCTTAGCCTTCACATTCACGTGGAGCAGCTTGCTGATTATTTCCGGCACCTTCGAGCGCCTGACTGATTTAGTCATTTTTGCCACTTTCCTATTCTATGGGTTGCTGGCCGTGGCGGTGATAAAGATGAAGCGTCAGGGGCGCATTCCGGGCCCAGTGCCGGGCTACCCGTTCGTGCAAATTATGCTCATCCTGTTTGCCCTTACTTTCACGGGTCACACGCTCATTACTCAACCTACGCAGTCGCTGCTAGGCCTAGGCCTCATTCTAACGGGACTCCCCTTCTTCGCCTATTTCCGGCGACAGCAAGCCCGCACGTAGTCAGCGAGTGGCTTACTTTGGCGCGAGTTTCAGGCGGCGCAATCCGTATCCAGCTGTGCACGTGGAGGCAGTGCCTCTCTGCGCCAGCGGCAATTCGGTATTGCGCCGCTTGAGTACAGATTATCCGGGCAGCGTTTGTCGTCCCGATAACGAGATACAGTTATTTCTCCTTGTATGCTGACTACTACTCTACGCCTACTTTTCCTACGCGACCTAGATCGGGTAAAGCAGGAACTCATGGCGTACAACGACGAGCAACACATCTGGCACATCGAAAAAGGCATAGCCAATTCGGCTGGCAATTTGTGCCTGCATTTAATCGGTAACCTGAACACCTACATCGGGGCTGAGCTTGGCGGTATAGCCTACACGCGGCATCGCGAGTTGGAGTTTTCGCTAAAGAACATCCCTCGACTGGAGCTGTTGGATAAGCTCGATGAAACAAGCAGCGTAGTGGATGCATCGCTGGAAAAAGTAAGCCCTGATGCACTGGCTCAGGAATATCCTATCCTGGTTTTCAAGGAAAAGACGTCAACCGAGTATTTGCTGGTTCATCTGGCTACTCACCTAACGTACCACTTGGGCCAGATCAACTACCACCGACGTCTACTCGACTCAAAGCAGCCATAGACAAGGGACATTGCTCCTGTTGGGCTACATGAAGGCTGCTAAGGCAAGAGCCACGCCAGGCGAAGCAGCTACCAACTAGTGTAGAAAGCGTAGGACGACCTCCAGCACTTGGTCCGGCTTCTCCTCGAACATGTAGTGTCCACTATCCTGCAGGCCGATTACCTGCACATTTTCCGCTATGTGAGGTAGGCCCATGTTCATGTGGTTGTAGGCCACGTAACTCGCAATGCCTAGTACCGGCATGGTCAAGCGGGGGTACGTGTTGGCGTCGGCTATGTCCTGATTGAAGGTCTGATACCAAGCCGTAGCCGCCCGGATGCTCTCGGGGTGGTTATAAGCGGCGGCATACACCTCTCTGTCAAACTCCGTCATGTGACGCTCGTCAATCATGACGTACCCGAAGAGCCAGTCGAGCAGGTAGCGGAAGCGGCCGGCCAGCAGCTGCTCGGGCAGTTCTTTGATTTGGTTGAACGCCATCCACCACATGTAAGGGTTGTTACCGTCCATCTTGGCCTCGAAGGTACCGGGAACGGGCAGCATGGTCATGTACCGCATGCCTTCGCTGGGGTGGCTGCCATCCAGCAGGATCACCTTGTCGGTGGCCTCAGGGTAATTGAAGGCAAAACTCAGGGCCACCATGCCGCCGATATCGTGCCCCATTACCGTTACCTTGGATAGGCCTAGCAGCTGGGACAGGGCATACACATCCTGAGCCATGGTCTTTTTGTCATACCCCGTAGTGGGCTTCTCGGAGCTGCCCATCCCCCGGATATCGAGAATGATGACACGGTAACGCTCAGCCAGTTGGGAGGCTACGGGGTGAAACGACCACCAGGTTTGGGGCCAGCCGGGCAGGCAGATGAGCGGCTCGCCGCTGCCCCCTTCCACGTAGTGAAGCTGAATGCCGTTGACGCTGACGTAGTGATTGGTGAAGCCGGGCAGCTTCTTCACCAGCTCCGCATCGGAGTACATATCGGGGGTTTCCGTGGGAGCGGCGGTACTGGCTGTTAAATTGAGCGTGTGCATAAAGAAGGAAGTGAGGGATGAAGCAGACGGCAACTGCCTGTTTGCATGCTGCAAAGTTGCCCGCAAGCCCTCTGGCACCCTGCCCAATTCCTGCTCACTTCTTACAGATTCTTGCTCTTTCCATTCTGAGCAAAGTCAGGAATCTGGAGCAGCTTCTAGGCCAGTAACCCAGATTCTTCGTTCTGCTCGTAATCATAGTTAAATAGCGCCTTTCCCACTTATCCTAGCCACGCTGAAACTCGCGCGGGCTCTGGCCTACTACTCGTTTGAACGCGGCTGAAAAATGCGCGGGCGAGGCAAACCCGAGCGCATCACCAATGGCGGCAATAGGTAGGCTGCCGGCTTGCAGCAACTGGCGCGCCCGTTTGATTTTCCAGTCCAGAACATACTGGTAGGGCGAGCGGCCGGTGGTCAGCTTGAAGCGACGTGCAAAGTGAAAGACGCTCAGGTTGGCCAGATCGGCCAGTGCTGCTAGCGAAACGGTTTGCTCCGCGGCAGCTTCCACATACGAATCGATGCGGGCTAGCACCGCCGCTGATAAGCGGGAGCCAGCACCGACGATACGCCGCTCATAGCTGGCATGGAACTCGATGAGATGGTAGCCCAGCGTGTTCACCAGCGATTCTGCATACAACTGCCCCAATGCGTGCTCCCTACCAGCGGCCGCCAGCAATTGCCGCCCTACGTGGGGTAGCAGGGCATCCTCGAACTGAAACCGCTCGCGCAACCTGAACTGCTCCAGGTCCAGGCTCTGGCGGGCGAGGGTTTCCAGCCACTCAGGGTCCAGGTGCACATTGATAATATCCGCCGGCTCATCCCAGGCAGATGGCCCATACTCCCCAGCCGGATACAAGCCTGCGTCGTCGCACTGAAATACGGCTTCTTCTACCCTGTTCCCCTGCGGGCGGTGAGTGCGGACCGCTTGCGCTGCCTGATGTATGAGCAGCAAGTGCTGACCGTGAAAATGCGCTGGCATTACTCCCGGGGCCAGCTGGTAGCGCTCTACCCGCACCCCCGACCACGCCTGTGCCGCGCTGGTTTGCAAGGGTGGCTGTTTATACAACTCAGAGGTGTAAGTGGAATAGTTCATCAGGGTAAAGTTGTCCCAATTAACTCAGTCGGCACCCACATGTTCAGCTTTTCTACTTCTTGCCCTGGTTAGCCTGTCATCCTGTTTTGGATGGCTGGCACTACTGCTCTTCGTTAGATGCCAGCCTCACGTCTTGCAAACTACTTTTTATATATAGTTTTGGCGCCATAAATCTTCCTCTCCTTCCATTCTACTATGCGCCTTTCCCGTTCTTCTGCCTGGTCACTGCTTCCGCTAACAGTGCTACTAGCTGCGGCTGGCTACCGCACCCCTCCTGCACCCGCACCAGCCGCCGTGGCTGATTTCACCCAGGGCATCATCACTACCCGCGTGTCGCTGCCGGGTAACCCCTACGATAAGCTGCTCAACCGGATAGATCCCACCAAGGGAAACATTCAGGGGCAGGTGCAGCAACTGGCCGCTAGCCTCACCGCGGCGGAAAAACTGCAGTTTCAAGAGGCCTCCAAAAACCTTAGCCCCGCCATGACCATTGGGGCGCTGATGCTGCCGCGCAAAGGCACGCTGTATTGCCGGGGTAAGGAAGTACGCGCCACCACCGATGCCCTTACCTATCACCTAGAGAATTACTTCAACAATGCTACCAACAAGGGCCTGCTGCGCATCGCCTCGCAGTCGGCGCCTCAGAACGTGAACTACACCTACGATGCGGCCTCGGTGAAGCGGACTTGGCAAAGTATTGTGGTCACCACCACCGACTACACCCTGCGCCCTACCACTGAAACGGAGCTGGTAGCCGGCTACCCCAGCCAGAAGACCACCTACACCATCAAGCCCGGCGCCGACGCGGCCCCTTCCGACGTACCCGGCCAGTTGCCCAACAAGCCCGTGGCGCTAGATGTGTGGACGTCCAAGCAGATTCCGCAGAGTCTGAACTTCGCTCACCCCGTGTATGTGAACGAGGCCCACGGCATTACGCGCCTAGTGGTGTACTTTGATAAGGAGCGCAAGCAGCAACTGCGCTACGAGTTTACCAACGTGCAGCTCAAGCCCGTTACCGACCAAGACCTAAAAATCAGCACCACTGCGCCTGTGCTCGACTATGCCAAGGACGCCACCCAGATTGGCATGAAAACCTTAGCCCTTATATTTGGCGGCGGCCCGCAAGCGTCCAGTAATTCCGACGAATAATTGCCACGCCTACTGGCCTAGCCCTACTACGCCGCCTGGGGTAATCCGGGCGGCGTTTTCGTAGGAGTAAATTATTACTGCCTCCTGGCGCCACGCCGTAGAGATACTAACGATAACCCGGCAGCTTAGCTCGTTCGCCGAGAAGCCTGGACCCGAAGCATGGCAATTGTCTAGCTTTACCCCATGCGTACCGCTTTTATTCATTGGGAAAAGGTTCTACTGGCATCCTTGGCTGCGTTGGCCGCCTGCTCGTCGCCCGACCCAAACACTTCTACTCCTACTCAAGACCCAGAAACCGGCGAAGCGTACACCCGGCGCCGCGTAGTAATAGCTGATTCCCTTATTCGGGGCCGTATCCTCGACCGCAATGACTCGGTACTCGTGGACACTCGCCTGCAATTTGTAGTACGGCTGCCGCGCCGCCCCCCGCTTGATACCCTGGCGCTAGGCCAGTTGCTGGGCTGGGATTCCACTACCGTGCGGCGGCGCATTGCCGAGGCCTTGCCCTACCCCGGTGCCCGCCCCCAAACCCCGGTGCAGCTCCGCCTCACGGCGGCCGAAGCGAAGCGCGTGCGCCGCGATAGTAGCACAACGGTACCCGGGCTGACGTTGCTGGAACGCCACCAGCGCACCTATACCACCGCAGCCGGTGCCCCCGTGCTAGGCTACCTCAGCGGCGAAGCCCAAACCTTTTACCGCCAGGCCCAGCGCTACCGGCGCGGCCGTTTCTACCGCCTGCGCAACGGCGGTGTAGAGGCCTACTACAACGGCCTGCTCAAGGGGCGTCACGGCTACCTGCACCCGCTGTTAGATGCTAAGGGCCAGCAGCACGGCACCTGGGCCAAGGATACCACTTTCCAGCAAGGCCAGGACCTGCACCTAACCCTAGATGTGAAGCTACAGGCCTACGCCGAAAAGCTGATGGGCAACCGCAGAGGCTACCTAGTGGCCCTCGACCCACGTACCGGCGAAATACTGGCCTACGTCTCGGCGCCGGTATATGACCCGGCCACCATTACTGCCCCCGATCAGGCCGGAGTGCGCGCCGAACTGCTGGAGCACGAAAACATGCCCCTGCTGAACCGACCCGCCATGCTGGCCAATCCGCCCGGCTCGGTATTTAAGCTGGTGAATGCCGCTGTGGCCCTACAGATGGGCGCCATTACGCCTGCCACCGCCTTCACCTGCGACCAGTCATTGGTGAGCTGCGTGCACCACCACAAGCCCGCTAATACCCTAACCCTGGGCCTCAAGTATAGCTGCAACCCCTATTTCTACCAGGTGATGCAGAACCTGATCAATGCGGTACCCGATAGCTTGGTGCAGGATACCGTAGCCGCCCGTCACGTTAACCTAGCCGAGTGGCGGCGCTACGTCCGCTCGTTTGGCCTCGACTCGGTGCTGGGCGTGGACCTGCCCCGTGAGGCGCCCGGCTTCCTCCCCACTCCCGAGTACTACGACAAGGCCCGCCGCACCCGCAACTGGACCTACCGCTCCATCTACTCGCTCAGCATCGGGCAGGGCGAAATCAACCTCACTGGCCTACAGATGGCCAATATGGCCGCCATCATTGCCAACCGCGGCTGGTATTATGCCCCGCATTTGGTGCGCGCAGTTGGCAAGGGCGGGCCTTTGGCACGCTTCACCGAGAAGCATCATACCCTCATCGATAGTGTCCATTTTGCGGCGCTGGTGCCCGGCATGGTGGCCGTGATGCAGCGCGGCGGCACGGCAGACGCTTCTAGTCTGGCGGATGTGGGCATCACAGTGGCGGGCAAAACTGGCACCGTACAAAACGACGAGGGCGACGACCACGCCGCCTTTGTTGGTTTTGCTCCCGCCGATAATCCCAAGATAGCTGTAGCCGTGTACCTCGAAAATGGTGGCTTCGGGGCCACTGCCGCTGCGCCCTGCGCCGTGATGGTTATGGAAAAACACCTGCGCGGCTACATCGCGCCCAAGCGCAAACGTTGGGAAAAGCGCATTCAAAACCGAGCCCAGCATGGGTATTAGATAGTTGTGGGATACACTGGGTGGCAAGCCTCGGGCAACGCTTTGCTTAAGCAGGACATCTTAGAGCTCAAGGCCTTACCTATAGACCTTAGTTATTCCCAGCTCTTCTGATCCTTCGCTATGAAACGTCTCTTTCTCTCCCAATGCGCTGCTTTTCTCATCTTGCTAAGGTGCTCCATCCCGTCGTCTGGACAAACTAGCCTCCCTGTAAATGATTATGCGAAAGGCCAAGCAATACTTGCTGATTTAGGGAAAATAGTGGCTCCAAATGGTGTGCAGGAGTCGTATGCAGTGCCTATTGGCGGGGTGAAGCAGTGGGTGTACGTGCGCGGGCAAGACAAGCAGAACCCCATTATCCTATTTGTCCATGGCGGACCAGCCTCACCCATGGCACCAGTTGCATGGATGTTTCAGCGGCCCCT
The DNA here is from genome assembly GCF_004745865.1 of Hymenobacter wooponensis. Classification (GTDB taxonomy): domain Bacteria; phylum Bacteroidota; class Bacteroidia; order Cytophagales; family Hymenobacteraceae; genus Hymenobacter; species Hymenobacter wooponensis. The sequence continues at coordinate 282,828 of NZ_SRKZ01000003.1, forward strand.
GGAAGAGTACTTCACGGTAGTGCAGTATGACCAACGTGCCTCAGGTAAGACCTATGCTACCAACGATACAACTGGCCTAGGCCCCACAATCCGCATCGATCAGTACGTGCAAGATGCCATTGACCTGGCTGAGTTTATTCGGAAAAAATATGGCAAGCGGAAAGTTATTCTGGTAGGCCACAGTTGGGGCACCATCGTCAGCATGCACGCGGCCCTACAGCGCCCCGATTTATTTTATGCCTATGTGGGCATTGGGCAGGTCATCAATGCTCAGGACAACGAGCGGGTGAGTTTTGAGTATGCTCTGAAGCGCGCCACCGCTGAACATAATGAGGAAGCTTTGAGAGAGTTGCGCTCCATTGCGCCTTACCCCGGCAGCCAGCCCACCACGCGGGAGCGAATTATCATTGCCCGAAAGTGGCCGCAGTACTACGGGGGCCTAGCGGCGAACCGCTCAGAATTCAAGTACTACTTCAACGCCCCGCTGCTTTCTCCGGAGTATTCACCTGCCGATGTGGAGGCAATAGATAAGGGCAGTCTGTTTACCCTGAGCCGCTTGCTGCCGGCCTTTCTGCAAGTAGATTTTAAGGCGGTGAAATCCTTCCCGGTTCCGGTGTTTATGCTGATGGGCCGGCATGATTATACCACGCCCTCGGAGCCTACGGCGAGCTGGCTGACTCGAGTAAAAGCGCCGCTGAAAAAGAGCATTTGGTTTGAAAACTCTGCCCACCTGATTCCGCTGGAGGAGCCCGGCAAGCTGCTGCTTACGTTGGTAAATGACGTTCGGCCGCTGGCCGCTAACCCCGTGCGTACTGGCAAAAAATAGGGCGCTTCTAGGCCAGTACTGGGCAGCATAAACTACTTACCAGCAGCGGCGTACTGTTTAGTCAGCCTTTCAAGTAGCAACCCTATTTCGGCAACTAGCCCCACCGCCATGACCCCGCACGGAACCGACTCAGCAACCTTACTGCACCGCATTGAGCAGCTAGAAAAACAAGTGAAGCGCCAGCGCCTTATGGGAAGCCTAGGGGCCTTGTTGGTACTAGCGGTGGGCCTAACCAGCTTTGCGGCGAGCAAGTCAGAGTATCTGCACGTGCGTGGTATTACTGTTACGGATGCAGCCGGGAAGCCGCGCATCCTCATTGGAGCGCCCACCGAAACCACTGGCCGCAAGCGCAAGGATGCGCCTACGGCCTCGGTAGTGGTGCTGGGGCCGGAGGGGCAGGATCGGGTTATTTTGGGTGAAGCGCCCAACCCAGTGTTGCAGGGCAAGACCTACCCCCGCATTGCCGCTTCCTACGGTCTCACCATTCATGACCAAACTGGGCAAGAGCGCGGCGGCATGAGCTTCCTCGACAACGGCCGCGGCGTCATTGCCCTCGACCGCCAAAACCAGGATGCAGTAGAGATGATAGTGAACGATAAAACCGGATTTGCGGGCATCACTATGAACTACGAGCGGCCCTTTGGCCAGTATAAGGAAGCCGTGCGCATTGGCACGAAGGGCACGGAGGTGTGGTGGGCTTTATCGGACACCAGTGAGCAGGAACGGGCCAGCCTATATGTCAAGGGCACGGCTGCTCCTGTTCTCAATCTGCAGACGGCGGCCCGCAAGTAGCTTTTCACCAAATCGCTTAGCCAGTTGTTTGCGTATGGTGCCTAGCCGAGTGGCCTAGGCCACCTTCCCTTGAAGTCTACTCCTACATCTCCCCTCATGTCTACCATCACCATTGCCCAAAACTCCGCTCATCCTCTTACCGTCAACCGTCTCGGCTACGGCACTATGCGCCTGACGGGACCTGAAATTTGGGGCGAGCCCACCAACCGCCCCGAGGCGCTGCAAATCCTGCGAACAGCTGTGGAGTTGGGCGTGAATTTCATTGATACGGCCGATTATTATGGCGAGGACGTGACCAACCGCCTGATTGCCGAAGCCCTGTACCCCTACCCGCAAGACCTGGTAATTTGTACCAAGGTGGGCGCCACCCGCCGACCCGATAAAAGCTGGGTGCCCTTCAACACCCCCGAAAACCTGCGCACGAGCATAGACAACAACCTGCGCACTCTCCGACAGGAGCAGATCCAGCTGGTGCACCTGCGCCTGATGGGCCACGGCCCGGTACCTCTCGACGAGCAGCTGCGAGCCATGTTTGAGATGCAGCGCGAGGGAAAAATTCTGCATGTAGGCTTGAGCAATGTAACCCGCGAGGAGCTAGAGACTGGCCTAGCGTTAGGCCCTATTGCTACCGTGGAGAACATGTACAGCTACGCCCAGCGCACCACCGTGCAGCTGCCCCATGGCGCCAATCCCGGCGGCGAGGAAGTGCTCGACCTCTGTGAGCAGCACGGCATTCCGCTCATTCCCTTCTTTTCGCTGATTCACGGGCTGCCCAAAGCGGGCAACAAAATTGCCGAAATAGCCCAGAAGCATAACGCCACGGAAGCTCAGATCAATATTGCCTGGCTGCTGCATAAGTCGCCCTGGATTTTGCCCATTCCAGGTACTTCCTCCCTGGCTCATTTCCGGGAAAACCTTGCGGCGGCTACCTTCCACTTAAGCCCGGAGGATATAGCCTATCTGGGCTAATAATGGCGTAATGGGCGGTGCAAAAGCAACCTACCCTTCACCTCCCGACTCTATTCGTCAAACTAAGTTTACTTGGTAAGATGAAAGGCACTATGTGGTATGTACTAACTGTGCTGACGCTGCTCTTAGCCGAGCCAGTAAAAGCGCAGTCGTTAGCGGGCATCTGGCAAGGTGTAGAAACTGATACGGGGGAGCGGGAGCCGGATGCCACCTGGCCCGCCGAGTTACGCTTGCAGAAAGGCAAGGGCACCAACTTATTTGGGGTGCTTTACCAGGAAGTGGGCGACGAGCCCAGGGTGTCCGTGACGTTTATGGTGCAGGCCACCCCTACCACCGCTGGGATGCGCTTGCAGCACCAGCAGAAGCTGAACGAAACCGGCCGCACGCCCGGCTCCTACTGGTGCGAGGGCTCTATCACCTTTACCTACGACCCTAAGCTGGAGAAGCTAACCGGCCACGCCACCTACGAGCCCGTTGGCAACTGCGACGTGGGCACGTTTACGTTTTACCGCGTGAAGCTAAAATCTTCGGCTAAAGTGGCCGCGGGCATCGAAAGCTCCATTCGAGTATCGGGCCGCAATGTGCTGTGGTATGCTGACGCCGCCCTGAAACAGCCCGTGAATACGGGTAACACCTACCGCACCAAGCTCAGCAAAACCACCACCTTCTACCTCACCCAAGGCTTCTACCCTACCCGGCAAAGCGCCGTGGTGCCCATTACCATTCAGGTAACCGGCGCGGCACCAGCTAAAGTCCAACCCACTCCGCCAGCACCCGTGCGGCCAACCCGGCCAGATACTGCCCGCCTTGACACTGCCCGCCGCGCCCCGGCCCCCATTCTGGCTCCAAAGCCCGTGGTACTGCCTACGGTACTGTTTAAGCTGGGCACGGCGGAGTTGCTGCCCGAAGGCCTGCCGGCGCTCGACCAGCTGGCCAGCGAGTTGAAGGCTAGGCCACTGCTGAAGCTGCGCGTGGCCGGGCATACAGACAAGATCGGGGAGCCCGATAAAAACCAGACTCTCTCGGAGCAGCGGGCCGAAGCCGTTAAAGCGTATCTGGTGAAGGCTGGCATTGCCGCCGAGCGCATTAGCACCGTCGGCTTCGGTGATACTCGCCCTCTGTATGCCTCCCCCGATGCGCGCAACCGGCGCGTAGAAGTGGAAGAGGTGAAGTAATGGATACCCAGCTAAGGTGGCGGTTGTAGTATACTAACAGAACGACCCTATTTCATTAGTTGTCCAAGCAACTCACCCAATGTGGCTGGTCCATCAATTATGGGAACGTAGCTTCACCTGTTCTACCATAACATGGTCGTTATTCAAGTTAGCCTCTTTGCTCTAGGCCACAAGCCGGTTGGTTGTTCGGTACAAGTCTAAAAAGGAAAGCTGCTTGACGGTAGGCCACTTGCCATCTGGAAGGTCTATATTCTCCTAGTGGTGCAAACCAAGATGCTATGAATGTTTTTGGCAGATGACGTTACCGGAAGCCCGTTGTCTGTGTGCATATTGTGAGCGGTCCTCCCACTTCAAGCGAGGCCAACGCTTTCCGGCGCTTTCTGTCTACTATTTCTTTCTATGAACCCAAAGTTCCTGCTTCCCCTCGCCGCTTACTGCCTGCTAGGCCACTGCCCTAGCCACGCCCAAACTAAACCCGCTACTACCTGGAATAACAAGCAGTGCGCCGTAGTGCTTACCTACGACGATGCCATCGACGTAGACCTCGACAATGCCGTGCCAGCCCTTGACTCTATGAAATTCCGGGGTACTTTCTACCTCATTGGCTCCTCGCCGGTAGTGGCGAAGCGCCTGCCGGAGTGGCGCCGGGCAGCCCAACGGGGCCACGAGTTGGGCAACCACGCCCTCATGCACCCCTGCGACGGCAGCCTGCCGGGCCGCACCTTCGTAACTCCCGACAACGACCTGAGCAAGTACACCGTGAGCCGAGCCGTCAGTGAGATTCGGGCCAACAACGTGCTACTCAACGCCATTGACGGTAAAACCGCCCGCACCTTTGCCTACCCCTGCGGCGACCTGCAGATTGGGGGCGTGAAGTTTTACGACCAGCTGAAGAACGATTTCGTGGGTGCCCGCGGCGTAACGGGTGGCCTACAAACCGCTGCGGAAGTAGACCTGACCAACATCGACAGCTACATGATCAACGGGCAGACCGGCGAGCAGCTGATTGACTTGGTGAAAAAGGCCCAGCAGTCGCACACGCTGCTGGTGTTTCTGTTCCATGGGGTGGGCGGTGGCCACGGGCTGAACGTGGATCTGAAGGCCCATCGGCAGCTACTGCGCTATCTGAAGGCCCACGAGAAGGATATTTGGGTAGCTCCTATGGTGGAAGTCGCCGAGAAAATCAAAACCGTGCAGGCGGGTTCTGCCTTGGGCAAAGCCAAAGGCTAAGGGAGCTTCGTGTACTCACCGTAGCTCCACAAAAAGGCCCTCTTCCAGAACCTGGAAGAGGGCCTTTGCATATCGTAGAAACAAGGTAGCTATGCCACCTTACAGGTTCACTTTGCCGGTTTCGCCGCCTGATACGCCGGTGCCGCTGCTGATGCTGTTGCCACCTACGTCGCCATCCTGGGCGTTGCCGGGGGCATCGTAGTTAGGCGCACCAGACCGGACGCGGGCCCCTTTTATTTCCTGGCCGCCTTCGGTGCCGCCGCTGCCGGAGTTGTCATCGGCGTTCAGGCCGGTATCGTGGCTGCCGGGGAAATATTGGCCTTCGGGCTGGCGCTGGTCGCCAGATTGTGAAGCGTTGGATTCGTTATCGGGAGTGTTCATAGCATGTTGGGTTGAAAGCTGGATCGGGAGAGACTACTTGCCTATACGTAGCGCCTCGGCCCTGCGTTGGATGCTAGTGGTGTACTCTCCTAGGCCATCCGTGCAGCTACTATCATACAAATGGGCACTCATATCACCTATCGGCGGCACTAAACGCACAAGAGCGTGCTGCCAGTCAGGTGAGGCAACACGCTCTTGTGAACTGTATACGAAAACTTTACTTGATAAAGTTGCCGGCAATAGCCAACACTGTGTTTGGATCGAGGGGCTCGTCAAAGGCTTCAGATGCCTCTGCGGTCGAAACGCCGAATACCGACACCAGATTTACGCCGGCCTGGGTTACGTTGGCCTCACTCGGATACGCTTCGGCGGGCATGCCTGGGCCGTAGACGGGAGCCGTGTACATGGGGGCTGGGCCACCATTGTCGTCGCCCGAAATCCAGCTTTTGGGCTTGGAAGTAAGCGGACCTGGTATGCCCTGCGGACCACCCCGGCGCACCGTCCGGATGTGGGAAGCGTGACGTGCTTCTACGGAGTGAATGTTGAGAGCCGCCTCTAGCACGGTGTTGTTGCTGATGAGGAGTGGAGCTCCGCCTTTGTAGGCACGCACGCCGGTATCTTCTAAAGCCTGGGCTACGGCGAAGAACGTTCCGGCATTCGTGAATACATCTGGGAATAAGGGAGCCCGGGCGCCACCTTTGGCACCCGTGAAATCAAACGCACCGGCGCCTGGGTCGGGGATAGCAGCACTGCCCAGCACGCTGCGCAGGAAATTCACGTGGTTGCGCTCATCGTTGCGGATGATAGTGACGGAGTCGCGCAGTTGGCCGGATAGTAGGCCAGGGGCATCCAGCCCCATTTGATAGAAGTAGTACTCGAGGTATTCCAGCTTGAGAGCGAAGTTGAGCACAAACTTAATTTGCTCACTCAGCCCCGATGACTGCCCGTAGGCCTTTTGCAGCACGCCGCCCAACGCCAGCGGCACCGCCGCCACAGCCAGCTTCTTGCCAAAGCCCGCAAAGTGACGGAACATCTGGCGGCGCTGATCGAGGCGCTCATACACCTCCGGGTCAACCCGCTCGATTTCAGAAATCAGGTTTAAAATATTCATGGGTAGGGTTTTAGACGATATGAGAACTGAAAGAACTACCTACCCTACTCGCGGGGCAGCTTACTAACGTTGATTTTGGAACCCGGCTTTAGGTACTTGTTGGCCATGGAAGCCACTTGCGAAGGCCGCAACGACATCTCTAGGCCAGTGCTTTGGCTTACTACATCGGGCGTCACGAACGTACCAAACTGAATCAGGTCCCGAATCAGGGCGGCGTGGCGGGCTTCTACCGACACTATTTTGCCCGCCAGCCCCAGGTACACCGGGTTGCTGATGAGCGGCCCAGCCCCATTGTATGCTGCTACTCCTAAGTCCTCGAAGGCTTTAGCGGCCCCCAACACGCTACTGCGGCTGCCGAAGTTGATGCTGGAGAAGTCAGGCTCCAAGTCCTCAATGGGAGTTCCACCGTTGGCGGCAATACCAGCCTTCAAAAAGTCGCGGTGAATGCGCTCATGGGCTTCAATATCCTTGAAAACCAACTTTTCAGCTTCTGAGGCTGAGGCATAATACCCGCCCTTCAATACTTGGGCGTAGAACGCAGCTTCCAGTTGCTCCAGCGCGTAGGCAAAGTTCAGGATGCCGAAGTCGCCGCTGCCCACGTTCACTACGCGGTTGTTGTCATTCTTACTGTCGCTACTGGCAGCCTCACTCAATTCCTTATCCAACTGGTTGTCGTCGCAACCGGCTAGCATTAGTCCAGTCAGGACCACTCCGGCCCCGGTAAAGCGCAAAAATGATCGACGCTTCAAGGGCCCATTAGGACCAGCCTCAGCCACTGCGGCTGCGGAACTCTCTTTAAAAAGCTCAAACATACAGTTAGGATTTAGGTGGGAAAAAATGTTACTAACCTGAGCTACGCTTCCGTTCCCAATTTCGGATTTACAATGCCCGAATAATATACTTATAGCTTTATAAATCAGTATTTATAACGCCAAATACATGATAAAACACTGTGCTTTTGCACTTTACAACTATGTCATTTTGAATAAGGGTTTTTAATTCCAAGTTGGTTGCCCAATCTTGGCACCTCTATTCCATTCGCCAACTTCATCCTAGTCAGTAACCGCTTCTTTCTTGCCCAAAGTGGCCAATGGATTACAAGAGTTGCTAAAACCATGTCACTAAAACCTCCTATTTATCCTAAGACATGGAAATAGCATCATTTGCTAACTAGTTGGGGGCACTAACCAGTCTAGTTGATAACTGGCGCGGCACCGGTTGCAGCCAGGCCTTTGCCAGTATTTAAACTCGTTTCCATCAGCCTTAACGCATTGCATCACGCATTAAAGCACTAGGCTTGTAGTTTAGAGGCAGAAACCGCTTCCCTTCTCTCGACAGCTGCCGACATGATATCCCTGAAAAAGCTGCTAGGCCACACCACAACTGGTATGCAGTTGCTGGCCCTGCTAGTGTTTGCGCATTCAGCTGTAGCCCAACAGCCTACGGCCCCGCGTGATACTTCCTTCACCACCTACAGCGCCTACACAAAAGCCAAGAAGCAGAACCCAGCCATCAGTATTGCCCGCCCGACGGTGCCCCGGAGCGTGCAGAAGCAAATGAATGTGGCCTACTGCACGCAGGGCACCCACGCGCTTATGCTTGATGTGTTCTACCCGAAACCCTCACGGCGGAAAGAGAGGCCCGCCGTATTGCTGGTGCACGGCGGAGGGTGGCGCTCCGGCGACCGGTCGCAGCATGTACCCATGGCACAGCAGCTGGCGGCCAAGGGCTATGTGGCCGTAACGGCGGAGTACCGGCTATCGACGGAGGCGCCCTATCCGGCGGCAGTGCAGGACCTCAGGGCGGCTATTCGTTGGATGCGCGCCAATGCCCGCACGTATGGCATTGATACCGCCCGCATTGCGGTATGGGGCTTTTCGGCGGGCGGACAGCTGGCCTCCCTCATTGGCACTACCAATGCCGACCCGCTTTACGAAACCGGCAATTGCTACCCTACCCACTCCAGCAGTGTGCAAGCCATAGTAGACGTTGACGGGATTCTTGCCTTTATCCACCCGGAGTCGGGCGAGGGCGACGACCGCAAGAACATCTCAGCCGCTACGCACTGGTTTGGCAGCCCTAAAACAGAACATCCGGAACTGTGGCAGCAGGCCTCGGCGCTTAACCACGTAAGCCCTAAAACTCCGCCCATCCTGTTCATCAACAGTAGCGTTGACCGCATGCACGCCGGCCGCGACGATATGAGGCAGCAGCTCAGCAAGCTGGGCATTTACACCGAAGTACACAGCTTTCCGGATGCCCCTCACCCCTTTCCCCTGTTCAACCCATGGTTTGAGCCGACCCTCAACTACACGGTTGATTTTCTGGACAAGGTGTTAAAAAAGCGTTGAGGAGCCGCCAAGTTCGGAATTACCATTACCGCTAGGCTCCACAAAGAGGCCGAGCGGTTTCGTTTATAGCTCACTGAGATGCCAGTAGCACCAGTCAATGCTATGGCTTGACGCAATGTAACGCCTTCCCTCACTGTAACTTTCCTAGGCCAGGGCAGTACGAGAAATGACTTCCGAGTCATGAGTACTAACCTAACCCCTACCGTGCTATGTCAGCTAACTTCCCACCCAACGATGAACAGAACAACGCTATGGACCCCGCCCAGCTAGGAGCTGATCAGGGACCTGGCTCTTCTCCGGAAGAAGATCCACGGGATATGTCTACGGTGCTAGCCAATGCGGGCAATTATCGCGACGAGATTGGCGTCCGTACCCCTGAGGACGAGCATGGCCGACACTCCGGCAGCCCGCAGATGGAGCGAGGCTCTGACTTTGACCAGCAACGGCGCGAAGGAGCAGCGGGCGACGGAGATAACTCCCGCTCACTAGGCCGTGGTCAGGGCATGGGGCGCACCGGCTTCAATAGCGACGAGGACCGGGGCTACGACCAAAGTGGGCATCGAGGTGGCCTAGGCACCAGTGGTGGCCGCGATGACCTCTCCAACCGCAACCCCGCTGCCGACCAAAACGCCTTCACAGGTGGCTACGGTGGCGGCGACTACGACCAGCCCGACGAGACCATGAGCCAGCGCATTGGTATGAACAGCCGTAACCCCACCGATGAGCCACCCCAAGCGCAACACGGTAACGCTGTAAACGAGTCAGAATAAATTAGGCGCCTCTTTGTGTCCCTGCAGCCAAGGTTTGCAGGGACACTTTTTTGTTAGCCCACAGCCTCTGCCTGCGGCTACTTGCTGCAGCTGACAATCACGTATCAGCAGCCGGCAAGCTGCTGTCGCTACTCGCGTATACGAGGCCGTTTTAGATGTTCACAATGGAGGCAGACCAACGGAATATCAGCACAGCCTTTATAATATATACTGCTATTTACCAGTCTATTATACACTACCATTTATTCTACTAATGTATAGTAGCTTTTCTTGTGGCTTCAGGGATAAACGCTTTACATTTCGAACAACGGTGAGTGTTTGAAGAAGAAAATGCTTGTTCATTTTCCGGTTGCGGGCCGGAGCAGAGTAGGCTTGTTTTGCCTATGCTTTTCCCAAAGAGCTTCTGCCCACGCAAGCCTGCTTACCTTATGAACTCCATGCTACTTCCCTCCACCCTTGAGTGCTACCAGGCCCTGGTAAATAAGGATGCATCGTATGAAGGCCGCTTTATTGCGGCGGTTAAAACTACGGGCATTTTCTGCCGGCCCACCTGCACAGCTCGTAAGCCTAAGCCAGAAAATGTGGAGTTCTTCGCTACCACCAAGCAAGCGCTGCTGCACGGCTATCGGCCCTGTAAAGTGTGTATTCCGCTTGAGTCGCGCGACTCCACCCCGGCCTACATTCAGGCCTTGCTCAATGAGCTAGGCCACCACCCAACGGTAAAGATCAGTGACTCAGTGCTGCGCCAAAGAGGGATGGAGCCGGCTACCATTAGAAGGTGGTTTCTGCGCCAGCACGGTATCACCTTTCAGGCATATCAGCGGCTAAACCGCATTAATGTGGCGTTTAAAAAACTCCAGCGCGGCGAGTCAGTGACGGTGGCCGCTTTCGATAGTGGCTATGAGTCGCTGAGCGGATTTCAGGACTCTTTCAAAGCCGTTTTCGGCGTATCGCCTCGTCAGAGCCGGGAGCAGCAGATCATCAACCTTACTCGGCTGGAAACCCCTTTAGGCACTATGCTGGCCTGCGGGACTGAGGCTGGTATTTGTTTGCTTGAGTTTACAGACCGCCGGATGCTCGAAACAGAGCTAAAGGACTTGGCCCGCCGCCTCAATGCTACCATCGTGCAGGGCGAAAACCCTCATTTTGGGCTCTTGCGCACCCAGCTAGCTGAGTATTTCGCAGGCACTAGGCAAACGTTTACGATACCCCTGCTCACGCCGGGCACTGCGTTCCAGCAGGCCGTTTGGCAGGAGCTGCAGTCTATTCCGTACGGCATTACCCGCTCCTATGGCCAGCAAGCCCTGGCCCTTGCGCGGCCCAGCGCCGTGCGGGCGGTGGCCTCCGCCAACGGCATGAACCGCGTGGCCATCCTGATTCCCTGCCACCGCGTTATTGGCTCCAATGGGCAGCTCACGGGCTACGCCGGTGGCTTATGGCGCAAGCAGTGGCTGCTAGATCTGGAAGCCGGGCGCAGAAACGACTAAGCTCAGGTAGTAGGTCTTAGTACAATATTGTGGCGTTGGTCTTCTTTGACCTCGTCAAGCCTTGAAACATATAACCCTTTCTATCAAATACTTATTCCCTCATCTAAGTATATACAAAGGCACTTTGGCCTACGGAAGCTCAGCGAATGGTATGCTTGTTGCCAAGCTCAACCAGCACCCTATTCTCTGCTTTATGTTTCCTACTGAAGATTCATTTCGCACGGCCCTGCAGAAAGGGCAAATGAGCACTGCCGCCATCTTGCTGGCACAACTGATTGTGGCCCGTCATGAGCAGCACGCCCACGTAGGGCTGGTACAGGAAGTGCGCGTGCACCGCTACTGTGAGCAGCTGGTGGAGCAAGGGCACCATATGAATGCCGACACCCTTCTGGAAGCGGCTCACCATTATATACCCGCGTAAGCTCCTTTTGCGTACGCAAAGGTATGAGCACCATTCAGCCCCCTCTCCCCGAATTGCCGGAGCAACCAGATCAGTCGGCTAACACCAGCGGTATTCCCTCTCTTGAGGAGTTAGCTGCTCTCACCGGCCTGTTCAACCCCGCCCAGATTGTGGAAGAACTCGAGCAACTAGAGGAACTAGATAACTCTGAGCAACCCCGTCCTGATCCTAACACCCCTCTAACCGGAGGCCTGGCTCCCCAGTAACCCTTTGTTTGCTTAGGGCACCGGCTAAAGCTTTACTCTGCCCTTCTCATTTGCCAGGACACTGGCCTAGCACTTTCGCTAGGCCAGTGTCCTGGCACTTTCGTACTATAGCGCCCTGACTTTAGCCCTCTGCCCCACCCATGAAAAGCTATTTCCAGGAGTTCCAGCGCCTAACGGAGAGCCGTAACTACGCCCCGCTTACCTCGCTCCTCGTACCTAAGCCCGAGCATTTTAACTGGACGGCCGAGATTTTTGAGGACTTGCACACGGCTAGGAACCCAGAAAAAGAGGCGCTGATTCTGGTGAGTGATGAGGGCGAGGAAGAGCGTTACAGCTACCACACCCTGAGCCAACGTGCCAACCAGTTGCTCAACTACTGGCGCCGCCAGCAAATTGAGCCCGGCGCGGCGGTGCTGCTCATGGTGCCGGTGGTGGCCGAGCTGTGGTTTGCTTACCTGGCAGGCATAAAGGGTGGGCAAGTGCTGATTCCAACGGCCACGATTATGTCGGTGCCGGACCTGGCCTACCGCTTTGGGCGCCTACTGCCGGCCGTAGTAATTGCCGACGCTGAGAATGCCGAAAAGATTGATTTGGCGGAACAGCAGCTAGGCCAGCGCATCCAGCTGAAAATGCTGGTGGGCGCGGCCGAACGACCCGGCTGGGTAAGCTTCTCTGCCTGTGCCGCCGAGGCTACCACCGCCCTCGCCGCCCCCACCCGCTCCGACGACCCGCTATTTCTGTTCTTTACCTCGGGCACCACGGGCATGCCCAAAATTGTAACGCACACCCACTTCTCCTACCCCGTAGGCCACCTCAGCACCGCCGCCTGGATTGGCCTAACACCCCACGATGTGCATTGCAACATCTCGCAGGCCGGGTGGGCTAAGTTTGCCTGGAGCAGCTTCTTTGCCCCGCTCAGTGTGGGTGCTACCTTACTGGTGTACCGGCAGAGCGGCAAGTTTGTGGCCGCGCCCCTGCTTAAGGCAGTGGAACAACAGCGCGTTACCACCTTTTGCGCGCCGCCGACCGTGCTGCGCCTGCTCATTCTGGAAGACCTAACCCAGTACCGATTCAGCTTTCGGGAGTGCGTGAGTGCCGGTGAGCCCCTCAACCCGGAGGTAATTGATGCCTGGCAGCGCGGCACCGGCTTGCTCATCCGCGACGGCTACGGCCAAACGGAAAGCACGGCCATGGTGTATAACCTGCCCAACGGCGAGGTGAAACAAGGCTCCATGGGTCTGCCGTCGTTTCTGTATGACGTGGTGGTGGCAGATGAAACTGGGCAGGTGCTGGCCGACTACGAAGAGGGCCACATTGCGGTGCGCATGGACACTGGCCGGCCCAATGGCATCTTCAAAGAATACTTCGGCGAGCCTGAACGGGGCGCCAGCGTGTTCCGTCACGGCCTGTACTACACCGGCGACAAAGCCTACCGCACGCCCGATGGGTACCTATGGTTTGTGGGCCGCGATGATGACGTGATAAAGTCGTCGGACTACCGGGTGGGGCCCTTTGAGGTGGAAAGCGCGCTGGTAGAGCACCCCGCCGTGGTGGAGGCTGCCGTAGTGGGCTCTCCGCATCCCATCAAAGGCCACGAAATCAAAGCCTTTATTATTCTCCACCCGGCCGCTTCGGCCTCGGCGGCAGTAGCAAGCGAGCTGTTCAGCTTCTGCCGTGAGCAGCTGGCCCCGTACAAGATGCCGCGTATTCTGGAGTTCGTTGCGGAGCTGCCCAAAACCATCAGTGGCAAAATCAGGCGGGTAGAGCTGCGGGCTCAGGAAGCCGAACACCGACAAATGGGCGGCTCTACCAGAGAGCAGGAATACTTCTATCAGAAGACTACCTAGCGCGAGTAGCCTAAGGGCTGTGAGCAACTACACCACAGCCCGTCCTGTGGGGCAGGTGCAATGGTCCCAATTTTCAGCGAGTTACTGAGCCGACGCTAATCTGGTTGCAAGTAGCAACTCTTATTGGGGTGGCGCCCGTACCACTACGTATCCTGGCCTAGCGCTTTAGTGCCGGTTTAACTGTAAGTGTCTTGGCATCCTCTCCTCCCATTTCTCACTCGTCTCCCTCCTCTCATCCTGATGCGGTGCTGGGTATCAGCGACCGGTTGGCGCTGGAGCGCACCCGCCTGGCCAATGAGCGGACGATACTGGCCTACCTGCGCACGGGTATTGCGCTGGTGGTGGCTGGCTTTTCCCTGATCAACTTCTTCCGGGGCTATTTGTACGTATGGGTGGGCGTGCTGCTGGTGCCCGTGGGCTTCGGAACGGTTGTGCTGGGCTGGGTGAGGTTCCGGAACAAGCGCAACACTATTCTAGGCGTATTGCACCGCCACCAAGCCCACAACAAAAGCACCTTGCTGGTGGAAGAATAAGCCCACGCTGCTCAGACAAGCACGTGGCCTAGCTATTTCACGAGCAGGCTGCCGCGCAACATGCCCATGCCACAGGTAAACTCGAATCGGCCTTCCTGCTGGGGCAGCAGTTCAATGAGGGTGGTTTGGTAAGCGGGCAGCTCCCGCCGAATGCCAAAATCAGGGAACAGAATTTCTTCGGAGCAGCTGGCTTCCTCGTCGCGGTAAAAGTGTAGCTGCACGGGCTTGCCCTTTTCCACCTCAATTACATCGGGCGAGTAGCCTCCTTTTACCGTTACGTCAACCTCCTGCACACCCGTGGAGGAGGAAACGGCGCTAACCACCTGGCGGGTAGAGAAAAAGAAGTACCACAGCACGAAAGCAATCAGGCCTAGGCCTGCCAGGGTCACTATAATTTCAGAAGTATCCATCGGAGGTAGCAGAATTAGCCTTGTGAGGTAGCGCCAGTGAAGGAGCGTAACCGCAGGGAGTTAGTGAGCACCGATACGGAGCTCAGGGCCATAGCCCCAGCCGCCAGCATAGGCGAAAGTGATATGCCCAGCAGCGGATACAGCACCCCGGCCGCAATTGGGATGCCCAGCACGTTATAGATAAAGGCAAAAAACAGGTTCTGCCGGATGGTCTGGATAGTCTGCTTGGAAAGGTCGATGGCGGTTACCACGCCCTGGAGGTCGGAGCGCATGAGCGTGATGCCCGCGGCTTCCATGGCCACATCAGTGCCGCCGCCCATAGCCAGCCCGATGTCGGCCTGGGCCAGGGCTGGGGCGTCGTTAATTCCGTCGCCCACCATGGCTACCACGCGGCCCTCGGCTTGCAGCTCCTGCACTTTGCTGGCCTTATCCTGGGGCAGCACTTCCGCGAAGTAGCGTTTGATGCCCACCTGCTGCGCGATTTTTTCGGCCGTCTGGGGGTTGTCACCGGTCATCATAACCACTTCCAGGCCCATGGCCTGCAGGCGCCGAATAGCCGCGGCGGATGTTTCCCGCACCGTATCGGCCACGCCAATCAGGGCAACGCCCTGGCTCCCAATGGCAACGTACAATACCGTTTTGGCCTGGCCTAGCAGCTCGGTAGCCTTGGCCGACAGTTCGGTGGGCAGCTCTATGCCAGCCTCCGCCAGTAGGCGCTGGTTTCCAATCACCACTTGCTCCCCGCCTACGGTAGCAGTAGCGCCGCGGCCCTCCACGGCCCGGAAGCCTTCCACAGACACGCGAGGCGCTTGCTGAGCCTCAGCGTAGCGCACCACCGCCTCCGCCAGCGGGTGCTCTGACTGGCGCTCCACGGCCGCCACCGCTTGCAGCACCTGGCCGGCCTCGTGGCCAGCAGCCACGGTGAAGTCGGTTACAGCAGGCTCTCCGCGGGTGATGGTGCCGGTTTTATCCAGCAGAATAGTGGTGACCTGATGCGCTTTCTCCAGGGCTTCGGCGTTGCGGATGAGCACACCGTTCTCGGCACCCTTGCCCGTGCTGACCATAATGGCGGTGGGCGTAGCCAGGCCTAGTGCGCACGGGCAGGCAATAATCAGGACGGCCACAAAGTTGACCAGCGCCAAGGGGAACCGGGTAGCTTCCGGGGCCAGATCAAACCAGAGCAAGAAGGTGAGAATGGCAATGCACACCACCGTGGGCACAAAGATGGCACTAACCTTATCGGCGAGGCGCTGAATGGGCGCCCGGCTGCCTTGGGCATCTTCTACCAGCTTCACAATCTGCGAGAGCATGGTTTCAGCGCCTACTTTGGTCACGCGGAAGCGGAAGGAGCCGGTTTTGTTGAGGGTGGCCCCAAAAACCGTATCGCCCTCCTTTTTCTCCACTGGCAGACTTTCGCCCGTGAGCATGGCCTCATCCACGGCTGAGTGGCCTAGCACCACTACCCCATCAGTGGCCACCTTCTCACCGGGCCGCACCACCACTACATCGCCGGGCCGTACCTGCTCAATCGGGAGGTCGATTTCCTGCTCCCCGTGTACTACCCGCGCGGTTTTGGCCTGTAGGCTCATCAAAGACTTGATGGCCGCTGAGGTTTGCGTTTTGGCGCGTTGCTCCAGCACCTTTCCGACCAAGATTAGGGCAATGATGGTGGCGGTGGTATCATAATAAACCTCCGGCATCAGGCCGTGCTGCATAAAGAAATGCGGGGCCACGGTGGCGGCCACACTGTAGAGGAAGGCGGCCCCAGTGCCCACGGCAATGAGCGTATCCATGTTGGCAGCCCGGTGCTTGAAGGCATTCCAGGCTGAGGTGTAAAACTCCCGGCCGCTGTAGAGCAGTACAGGTAAGGCCAGGGCCAATAGCACGTAGTTGAGCCCCTGCATGTTGATGCGGGCGGCTAGAGCCGGCCAAAGCATGACCATCGATAGCACCATCACCACGGCGGCTAATGCCACGGCTACCCACAAGCGGCGTTTCAGCTTCTGGTAGGCCACCGCTTTTTGCTCGTCCAGCTCGGCTTGGCGGTCGGCGGCGCTGGTATCGGGTGCGGCGGGCGCCGCTACGCCGTAGCCCGCTTTAATTACCGCCTCCTTCAGCGTTTCGGGCGAGGCCTGGCCCGGTAGGTACTCCACCGTCGCCCGCTCCGTAGCATAATTCACTAGCGCCTTGTGCACGCCGGGCGTGCGCGACAAGGACTTCTCCACGAAGGAGGCGCAGGAAGCGCAGGTCATGCCCTCAATATCCAAGGTGGCCAGCGCAGTAGCCGCCGGAGTTTGCACGGGGGGTAAGGCCACCGCAGTTCCCGACTGGCCTAGCCGATTGGTGGCAGCCATAGCACCGGTGGCTTCTACCAGTTCAGGGTGAACATACTGAGCCGGATCTGCCTCGAACTTGCGCTGGCAGTTCGCGGAACAGAATACATATTCTTTAGTATCGAAGTGCGAACGATGCGTGGCCGAAGCTGCGTCAACCATCATTCCACACACTACATCTTGCTGATTCATATCAAAAACATCGAGCGGAAAGAATGCTTCTTTCCTCCTCACAAATCAACCGCCAACCAGGGTAATTGGCAGTACGGGATTCTGGATAAACATTATAGAATTCCGTCTGGTGCCCCTGCCGATAGCAGCGCCATAAATCCTCCTATCACAGCTAGTTAGCTGACAAGCGAGTCTTAGCTTTATACACCTACAGCTCGCCGAGGCGCTTGCCCTGTTCGCGGCCCAGGCGCAAGTGCTTGGCCTGCCCAATTACCTGCGCCGAGTAAATACCCCGGTGCCCCGAGAACAGGTAGGCCACTACGCAGGCCAGTGCCAGGTAAATTCCGCCTTGCATGCCGAACAGTTCCAGACCCATGAGTGTGCAGGCGAGCGGAGTATTGGCGGCACCCGCGAAAACGGCTACAAACCCCATAGCCGCCAGTAAGGCCACTGGCAGCGGCAACACCACCGATAACGCACTGCCCAGCGTGGCGCCAATGAAAAACAGAGGTGTTACCTCGCCGCCCTTGAAGCCACAACCCAAGGTCAGGGCCGTGAGTAGCAGCTTCAAAATGAAATCGGTGGGCGGCAAGGGCATGTGAAAAGCCTCCACAATTACGGGCACTCCTAGGCCACTATAGCGGGCGGTGCCCAGGGTCCACACGGCCGCCACTACCAGCGCTCCGCCCAGCACCGGCCGCAGCGGGGCGTAGGCCACTCGCGCAAACTGCCGGCCGATCCAGTGGGTGAGTGTGGCGAAGCTGCGGGCAGTCAAACCAAATAAGGCACCGGCCAGCAAGGTGCACCCTAGCCCCAGCGGCGTGAGCGGCAACGCAGCCAGCTGCGGGTAGTGAGTGTGGCCTACGCCCCAGGCGCGCGTTACAAAATCGGCGCTGACGGCGGCCAGGAAAGCGGGCAGCACGGCATCGTAGCGAATGGTACCCAACAGAAAAACCTCCAGCCCAAATACAGCACCCGCCAGCGGGGTTCCGAAAACAGAGGCAAAGCCAGCGCTCATGCCCGCAATCAGCAACAGGCGACGGTCGCGGGGGCGCAGGCGGAAGAGCCGGGTGAGCTGGTCGGCGAGGGCGCCCCCCATTTGTACGGCAGTACCCTCGCGGCCCGCTGAGCCCCCAAACAAGTGTGTGAGAAGGGTACCCCCTAGTACCAGAGGCACCAACCGCAGCGGAATAAGCGTGCGAGGCGCGTGCACTTCCTCCAGCACCAGATTATTGCCGCGCACCACCCTATCCCCGAAGTAGTGGTAGGCCACCCCAACAACCAGTCCGGCCAGCGGCAACAGGGCAATAATCCACTCGTGGAGCTCCCGATAGTTCGTCACCCACTCCAGCGAAACCAGAAACAGGGCCGAAGCCGAACCAGCCAGCACGCCAATCAGGATGCTGAGCACCAGCCAGCGCAGCATAAAGAACAGCGTAGCCGGCAAATTCAAGGCGCGCAGGCCCGAGAACAAATACGAAGCGGGAGTGTGACGGAGAGGCATGGGGCGAACAACACGATGAAGCAAGCAGCAGCCCTGCATGGGCTACCGTTCAATAGGAATCATCAGCGCAGAGCCGGGGCTGCTGGCGGTTCGCGGTGGAAATCCATCCCCGTATGCAGGGCAAATATAGAAAATGAGGCCTTAGTACAACAACCACCTAAGGCTCTCAACTGGTAGCAATGGTACTTTGTCAAAAGTTATGGAGCTGTTCTAGAGACGCTTTTGACATCCTTTTCACCAAGCAACAACCTTATTCAATAGGCTGCGTTTAAGACCGGCTGCTTGCCCTTTACTGTGGCCCTGCCTGCTGGCTGCTACCTGAGCCAGGCACACAAATAAATGATGCTTGCATAACACTTTGTTAACTTTTGCGTAGTATCTTTGCAGTCAATAATCTGACTTACATCATTCTACATAAAGCATCATGAAAAAGAGCACTGCTGCCGTTTCTTCTCTACTTGTTCTGGGAGGCCTGGGGTCATTGCGCTATCTGGCTGCTCAGGTACGTGACATGAACCTGTTTTTCGACCTACGCGACGAGGAAGAGCTGCACTTCTGCTAAGTGGTGCCTTCTTCCGACTTATACCTGAACTCCGCCCCTCCCGGCGGAGTTTTTTGCTTTTTACTCGCTTTCAGATAGTGGCTCTCGGAACCGAGAGCCAGACAGCTTGCCACCGATTTCGGCGGAACCGGTAAGTATAGATTTTTGGCTATCGGGTAGTTGGTTGATTGCTTTTTTGCCCGGTTGCGGGGAGTTGGGGTAATAATCCTGCTTTCATCATCAGGAGTTTAGCGGCTCGACATTAAAAAAAGCGCATCCATTCCCGACAGTTTACTGTACTTCACAGTTCGGCGGCCCGCGCGGGACGCCAGTATCTCTCACCGCAGCCGGTGCAGCTGGCTCCCATCACAGGATAAAAAAGCCACGCACCGAAACGCATACTACACGGTTTATGAACCTGACCAGCCTGAAAGAGCAGATCAGCTACATCATTGGGCGCGACATGGCCCGCAACTTCGCGCAACAAGGGCTCGACATTGATGTTGATACGTTTGCCCAGAGCATGAAAGAGGCCCTGGGTGGCGAGCCGAGCCGCCTCACGCCTGAGCAAATGCAAGCCGCCATGCAGCAGCTGCAGGAGCAGATGGGCGTGGGCCAGGAAGAAGACGAATCTCAAGACTCCAACTCTATGAACAACAAAGCAGAAGGCGAAGCTTTCCTCGCTGAAAACAAGAACAAGCCCGGCGTACAGACGCTGCCCAGCGGCCTGCAGTACGAAGTTCTCACCGAAGGCACTGGCAAGAAGCCCGGCCCTAGCTCGTCGGTTACCACGCACTACCACGGCACGCTCATCAACGGCAACGTGTTTGATAGCTCCTACCAGCGCGGCCAACCCGCTACGTTTGGTGTAAACCAGGTAATTGCTGGCTGGACAGAAGCGCTTCAGTTGATGCCCGAGGGCTCGAAGTGGCGCCTATACATCCCCTCTGACCTGGCCTACGGACGCCGTGGCGCCGGCCGCGACATCGGGCCAGACTCTGCGCTCATCTTCGACGTAGAGCTCTTGAAAGTCAATAACTAATTCATTGACGCTGCAAGCCCCGCTATCTGGACTGGCTGCCCTTGTGGGCTGCTTTGCCGGATAGCGGGGCTTCTTTTCGTATGTCTATTCCGCCTCCTTCTTCCCTTGATCCTGCTGAAGAGCCCTCCAAAGCTCCTGATCCGGACCGGCTGGCCCAGGGGGAGCTACAACTTACCTCTGCCGAGCCGGAAGAAATTGATACTGCTAGGCCACTTGCTGGCAGCTGGCACTCCGGCTTTCAGCTGCTCCCCCCTCCGCCACCGGAGGTATTTGCCGTGGTGCGCAGTGAAGATGGCCGGATGACGCTCACCAACGACGCCCTGGAAATCAATGGGCAGCCTTTTGGTTGGCGGGAGCTGGAAGGCGTTGATGTGCAACCGGTACGGTGGCTGCTCTGGTTTTTGCTGGGTGGGTTCACCCTGGCTGGGTTTATGCTGGGCTTTCTGCAGAATTGGCTACGCACTATTCCGGCTGCCGCCGGTATGGCTGCAGGTGCCCTCTTGCTGGCATTTGGTACCCGGGGCTCTAACCGGTGGCGCCTCCACCGCCCGGGCCAAGAGGCGGTGTATTTTGCTCTTTCAGGCTCGGCCCGGAGCTGGCAGCAGCTGGCCGCCGAGGCAAACCGCCGCATTCGGCTGCGCCATGATGAGGCCGCTGCCGCCGCCGAATACTGGCTCCAATCGTCTTGGAATGCCAGCCATGCGCCAGAAGCATCCTCCTCATCTACCCCAGATTCTTTCTAGGCCACCAGCACACTTTTGCTGCCTCGTTGCGTAGTCCTGCCGAAAGCAGCGGCTACTATCTCTGCAAGCCCTACCTTTGGCGCCGCTTTCTCACTAGCCACTATTCACTTTTACCCCTCACATGGACGCAAAACATCAGCACACCGCTGTGTCAACGGCCGGTTTGCTTATTGCCCTCGGTATCATTTACGGGGATATCGGCACTTCCCCGCTGTACGTGATGAAGTCCATCATTCAGTCGCAGTCGGTGATGCCAGGGCAAATTGACCCGCATTTGGTATATGGCGGCATTTCCTGCGTTTTCTGGACGCTTACGCTCCAAACCACCATCAAGTACGTGCTGCTTACCCTCAACGCCGACAACAACGGGGAAGGGGGCATTTTTTCGTTGTACGCCCTGGTGCGGCGGCGGGCAGGGTGGCTAACTATACCGGCCATCATCGGGGGCTCGGCCCTGCTGGCCGACGGCGTCATAACCCCACCTATTTCGGTTTCTTCCGCTATTGAGGGGCTAGAAGCCGTGTATCCGCACATCCCCACGGTGCCCATTGTTATTGGCATTCTGATGGCCCTGTTTCTGCTACAGAGCTTCGGCACTCAGATTGTGGGCAAGGCCTTTGGGCCTATCATGCTGATCTGGTTCTCCATGCTGGGCGTCTTGGGCGGGGTCTGGATTGCGGAGCACCCCCAAATTTTGAAGGCCCTGAACCCCTATTATGCCTACGACTTGCTGGTACACTACCCAGGAGGCTTCTGGCTGCTGGGCGCCGTATTCCTGTGCACTACCGGAGCCGAGGCGCTGTATTCCGACCTAGGCCACTGCGGCAAAGGCAACATCCGTATCAGCTGGGTGTTTGTAAAATCCACGCTGCTACTCAACTACATGGGGCAGGGAGCTTGGCTGATTACTCACCAGGGTGAGATGCTTGGCAAGCGCAACCCGTTCTATGAGCTTATGCCCGAGTGGTTCCTGCTCATCGGAATTGGGGTGGCAACCATTGCCGCCATCATTGCCTCTCAGGCTCTGATTACGGGTTCATTTACGCTGGTGGCAGAAGCCATCCGGCTGAACATGTGGCCTAAGGTGAAGCTCAACTACCCCACCGATGTGAAGGGCCAGCTTTACGTGCCCAGCATGAACCGCCTGCTGCTAGCGGGCTGCATTGGGGTGGTGCTGTACTTCCAGAAGTCGGAGAACATGGAAGCAGCTTACGGTCTGGCAATTACCCTGACTATGCTCATGACCACGCTTCTGCTCACCATGTGGCTGCGCTCTAAGCGCGCGCCCATGGTGGCTATTGTGCTGTTCGTGCTGGTGTATGGTGCCATTGAGGGTTCCTTCTTGGTAGCTAACCTGATCAAGTTTCCGCACGGCGGCTGGGTATCACTAGCTATTGGGGCCACCCTAATGGGCGTGATGTACGTGTGGCTACGGGCCTACTACATCAAGCGTCGCCTCACCGAGTTCGTGAAAATAGAGCCCTATATGGCGGCCCTTAAGCAGCTCTCCGATGATGAATCTGTTTCTAAGTACGCTACCCACTTGGTGTTCATGAGCTCAGCCGAGCGGGCTACTGAAATCGAGTCGAAGATCATCTACTCCATCTTTCAGAAGCGACCTAAACGGGCCGATATCTACTGGTTTGTGCACGTAGACACCACCGATGAGCCTTATACCATGGAGTATAAGGTAACGGAGCTGGCCCCCGACGATGCGTTCCGCATCACTTTCCGCCTGGGCTTCCGGGTAGAGCAGCGCATCAACCTGTACTTCCGCAAAGTGGTAGAAGACCTGGTGCGCAACAAGGAAGTGGACATCACCTCCCGCTACGAGTCGTTGAGCAAGCAGCACGTAACCGGCGACTTCCGCTTTGTGGTACTGGAGAAGTTCCTGTCGGTTGAGAATGAATTCCCGCTGATGGAAAAGCTGGTGATGCAGGCCTACTTCTACATCAAGCAGTTCATTGCTTCCGAAGACAAGTATTTCGGCCTCGACACAAGCTCCGTGAAGGTAGAGAAAGTACCGCTGGTGATTACGCCCGTCCGCGACGTGGCACTAAAGCGTGTGCAATAACCATAAAGCTTGCGGCCCAGCTGCCGTACCTCCATACCAAAGCTCCTCTACTTCTCAGTAGAGGAGCTTTTTTTATGGCTAACCCCGTCTAGCTACCACAAACTAAGCCCAACTAAAACCCCTGAATAGCTTGCCTTTATCACCTATTTTCTTGTCCTTATTATAACAAGCTCCCACCAACCAAAACCCACCATACATGCGTACTCCTACCCTGCTTTCGGCCACACTGCTGGCGCTAGCCCTGGCTTCGTGCCAGCATGAAACTGAGCAAGCTCTCCCCCAACCCGAGCCCGACCCCACCACTGCCCTAACTGTGCAGCAGCTCAACGAACAGATCATGAAGCGCTTGCGCGAGACCGGCCAGTTTAACTGGAATCAGGCCTCGGCTCACACCGTCTGGAGTGCCCTCACCCGCTCCGACTACGTGCTCTCTGTGGGCTATCAACCCGCCGGATTTACCGCCTCCAGCCCCCTACCCGACGATGCCCGCACGCTCCCGCAGTGGCAACAGGCCCGGGAGCAGGTTCTTGAGCTTATTCTAGGCCAGGAGCGCCAGACTAATCCTACGCTTACCTTGGAGCAGCTACCTGTTTTCGAGGAAAATAACCTTCCTGTCCTGACGGTGCATGTGCGGGAGTTAAGTACTGTGCAGGCGCTGCGCCGCTCAGGACTGGTGCGGTACGCCGAGCCAATGGGCTACGAGCCCAACCGTCCTGCGGCTGAAGTGGCCAACCGCGCTTCCTCCTCCCTAACTAGCAGCGGCTGCGGAAACAACATTGCTACGGCTGGCCTGACGGAAGGCTCCGATTACATTGTCCTGCCCGATGGCAGCAAGTCGTCGTGGAATCAGCAAGACCAGTACCACGGCATCCGGGCGGGTTGGAGCCAGAGCACGGGCCAGGGCATAAAGGTGCTCATTATTGATACTGGCTCCTCAGATGCACAGGAGAACTTGGGTGCCGCCTTCAACCAAGGCCAGAGCAGCGGCCGTACCATTGAGCGCCTTGTTACCCTGCCACGCAACTCCATCTTCGGCATCCCCTACGGCGACGCTGAAACACCTAATGATGAGTGCGGGCACGGCACCAGCATGGCTGGCGCCTGCGCCGCCCCCCGCGGCACCGATGGGGCCTCCGTGGGAGTGGCCTACAATGCCAGCCTGATTACCGTGCGCGCCGCCGAAGATGTGTTTCTCGACGCTAGCCGCGAAGTGCAGGGCGTGTCAAACGCGTACATTTTGGCCGGTAACCGCCCCGATGTGCGAATCATCAGCATGAGCATGGGCCGCCTCACCAGCTCTTCTCAGCTGACGGATGCCATCCGGTACGCTTATGGCAAAGGCAAGCTGATCCTGTGTGCTGCTGGTACCTCCTTCAACTGGAGCGCTGGCTGGGCTGGCGTAATTTTCCCCGCTTCTCTTCCCGAAGCTGTAGCCGTAACCGGCATGAAAGACGACCTGCGGACCCGCTGCGATGAGTGCCACGTGGGCAGCGACGTAGAGTTTACGGTAGTAATGCAGCGCACCACCAACGACCTCCGGGCGCTTACCCTGGCCATGACCGGCGACGCCCCCAGCACGGTTGGGGGCTCCTCAGTGGCCACCAGCAGCATGGCCGGCATGGCGGCTCTGGTGTGGTCGCGCTATCCTGCCGACACTCGCGCCCAGCTCATGAACCGGCTTATTGCTGCCAGCAGCAACCGCACCGCTCGCAGCAGTAGCTTCGGCTGGGGCCGCGTGAATGTGGCTACTGCGTTAGGAGGCCTGCCGCTATAAAAGCGGGTTGCTGTAGGCCACTTGGTTGTTAGGCCAGGCCGGATGAGGTGTCGTGAGTAAGGAGGCCACTAGGCGTAGCAGCAAGTTGATGGCAATTAAGAGAGGCAGCGCCAGGGCTATATAATTTGAAAGCAAAGTCACCAGCCACATTGCTAGGCACTTAAAAATGATACCACACAGAAACGCCCGAAGCAAGACTGCTTCGGGCGTTTCTGTGTGGTACCGGTAGGTGGCTGCTAGCGTACGGGCAACCACTTGTTGAACACGGTTTGCTGTTCAGCGGTGGGGTTGGCCTGACGCTCAATGCGGTAACGACGGGCTGATGAAGCCAACAATGGGAAGTTCAGCTCCTTGATCTGGCCGTCGCGGTTAACAAGCATTTTAACTTGTGAGCCAGCTGCGCGACCAGCGAGTAGCTTGTTGGGGTCGTCGGTAACGCGCACGCCATCTACGGCCAGAATTTCGTCGCCTACGCTTAGGCCACCTTGCCAGGCGCTACCATCCCGCAACACGCTAGAAACAGTTTGCTTGCCTCCGGCGGGGCTGATGCTGGCGCCCAGTGCTGCATCTGTAGCAGCGGCGGTGGCTACGGAGAGCTTGAGGCCGGCGTACCCCAGGGCCGTTTCGTAGGGCAACGTCTCAGTGCCGTACACGTAGCGACGGAAGAAATCGTCGAAGCGGCGGCCGGCTACTTTGGCCACGGCATCTTGGTACTCCTCATCGGTGAAGCCGCGGCCCAGCTTTTTGTAATACTGGTCGTAGAGGTAACGCATTACGTCGTCGAGGCGCTTCTGGCCTTTGGTTTCGTTGATTACCATCAGGTCTAGCACCGCACCAATAACTTCACCTTTGTCATAATAGCTGATGCCGGTGTTGGCCGAGTTCTCGTTCGGGCGATAGTACTTGATCCAGGCATCGTAGCTCGACTCGGCAGCCGACTGCTGTTTGTTGCCGGGGGTATTTTCTACGCGGTTAATGCCGTTGCTCAGGTCACCCAGGTATTCATCGGGGGTCAGGAAACCTGCACGCTGCACAATCAGATTCGAGAAGTACTCGGTACCACCCTCGCTCACCCACAGCATGTGCGTGTAGTTCTCATTGTCGTAGTCGAATGGCCCCAGGGCAATCGGACGGATGCGCTTCACATTCCACAAGTGAAAATACTCGTGCGCTACCAGGCCTAGAAAACCCTTCCAGCCAGCCTCCGAAGAATAGGCATTGCGCGACACCGACAGTGTAGTCGAGAATAAGTGCTCTAGGCCACCCGTCCCCCGATCAATGTTGTGCACAATGAATACGTAGCGGTCAAGAGGGTTGCGGTCTACCACGCGCTGGGCTTCTTCGCACACCCGCTGCATGTCGCGCGTGAGGCGGGCCTCATCCACTTTGGGGTCGCCAAACATAGCTACCGTGTGGGGCGTGCCATTGGCAGTGAAAGTGTAGATCTTCTGGTTACCGATTTCAATGGGTGAATCGGCCAGCTCATCGTAGTTGGAGGAGGTGTAGGTGAAGGTGCCACCTGCGGGCTTAAGGCTGGTGCTTACCTGCGTCCAGCCCTGGGCGGGGCGTACTTCCAGCGTGCTGCCAAGCTGCTTGCCATCGGCGGGGTACATAAACACGCTGCTGCCATTGAGGTAGCCGTGAGCCGCATCAATAAAGCTGGTGCGTACGCTCAGCTCAAAGGCATAGACCCGGTAGTTTACTTTAAAGTCTTTGCCTTTGCTATGGTACACGCGCCAAGTATTCTTGCTCACCTTCTCCGTCCGCAGCTTTTCGCTGCCCGAGGTGGCCTGGAAGCCCTCCACATTTTTGGCGAATTCTCGCACCAGGTAGGAACCGGGTGCCCATACGGGCATTTTCAGATCTGTGTAAGCCTTATTGAAGCCGCTCAGCGTGGTTTCTACCTCAAAGTAGTGCGTTTGCGGAGCCGGCATCGACAAGACGTAGCGCAAAGTGGGTGACGCCGCGGCGGCCAAGTTAAACTGGCTCAGCAGTGCCACCAGTGCCGCCGCCAATAGTAGGCGAGTACGGGAATGGAGCATGTTTTGGGGGAAGGATTGAAAGATGAGGTGATGGATCAGGTGGCACGTATGCAGCCACCTGCGGGTGGCCAAAGAACGGGGAAAACCACCTGAGGCTGCAAATGCGGACCAAAATTTGCGCAACTCGTACTGTAATAGTCCCAGTTTCGGCGGAACCTGAACAGTGCCGGCCCCGTTACGGACGATATATAGGCTTCGGCCGCTTTTTGTATGCGCTACGTTTGGCTTGTTTTTCTGACTTTAGCTAGCGTGCTGCTAGGCCGCCTGGCCTGGGTGCGCCTGCACCCCACTTCCTTACCTGTAGCTAGCACTACTGCTGCCGTTCCGGCCAGCACTCCTGCCCGGCCAGTGGCCTACGTGGTTAGCAACAAGCGCGTGCCCGTCCGCGCCGATAGCATTGTGGCCTTCGCCATGCGCCAATTGGGCACCAACTACTGCTATGCTGGTAGCACTCCTGAAACAGGCTTCGATTGCTCAGGCTTTGTGAATTACGTCTTTGCCCGTTATAAAGTACCGGTACCGCACTCCACTGCCCTCCTCATAAGTATTGGCAAAGGTGTTGCGCGCGAAGAAGCTCGCCGGGGCGACATTGTGGTGTTTACAGGTACCGCCAGTACATCCACCTCTCCTGGGCACGCGGGAATTGTTATTTCTGATCCGGGCCAGCCTCTGCGCTTCGTACACTCTTCCTCCGCCCGCCGCGAATCTGGCGTGAAAGTCAGCCAGGTGGAAGGCACCGACTATGAGCGACGCTTCATGCAAGTACGCCGGGTGCTCTAGCGGTGACTGAGTAAAGCAGGCTAGGCCACTCTCATTACGGGGAAGACTAACTAAGTACTCCTAGGCCAGGGTGGTTACCCATCTAGCACTCTCACATCTTTACTTGCTGAAAAGCCCTTACTTCCACGCAGGAGGTAAGGGCTTTTAAATATGTAAGCGTAGCACGTTAAGCGGGCATGGCTTGGCTGCCTTACAAGTACTTAGCTCTGCTTGTAAGGCCAGAAACACCACTTGTTCACTCCTCGCATTAGTTGCTGTAAAAAAGCGATGCCCGGTCGCCTATGCAGTACCATTTAGGGCTGCTGGGCGAACCGGGCATCTAATCCTTCAAATCTTACCAAGCGATGAGTCTGGGGTACAGCCCCATCATCCACTTATCAAGTAAGACCTTGCCAGAATGCGGGAACATCTCAAATAGGAGCGAGTTCCGCGCGAAAGCTGTTGTTAAGCGCGTCCGGCGGTGAAGCGGACTACATTCGACAGGCTTGGCAGGATTTGTTTGGGACTACTAGACATTTTGTACCTCCTTTCTTTAGATCCGACATAACCCGGGCTTCGCTTCCCAGCACCTTAGGGCTGCTCGGCGGGGGCTGTAGCACTCGCTACGGTTAGTAAAGTTAAAATCCCCTAGGATGGTTCAAAATAAAAAGGCCATTATTTATGGCCTCAAGCGCATTTGTCGGTCATACCCTTGATGATCAGGGGCTTTAATTTCATCACCACCAGCAAATAGTTGCAGTATTTTCTCTGGCCTCAAACTTGCCTCTATACCTGCACACAATCACTGCAATGGCCCTGGTGGTACTGATCAGTTTTTGTTCTATCTTTTTCACGAAAAACCCACTCTTACCCCATCACCATGAAAAAAACCCTGCTCCTCTGTCTCACCTTATTGCTCGGTGTACTTGGCGCCGCCTCGGCCCAATCACTCTCCCCCCTGGGTGTTTGGACTGATGGCGAAAAGAAAGCCCAGTTCGAAATTTACAAGTGTGGCGACAAATTGTGCGGCAAGATTCTTAGCCTCACTGAGCCCAACGACCCTAAAACCGGTAAGCCTAAACTGGATGCTCAGAACCCCGATCCGAAACTGAGAAACCGGCCGTTGGTTGGCATAGTGTTCATGCAAAGCTTCGAGTATGAGGGCGAAAACAAGTGGGATGATGGCAAAATTTACAAGCCTCAAAACGGTAAGACCTACTCTTGCTACATCAAAATGCTCAAGCAAAACTCAATGGAGGTGAAGGGCTACATCGGCTTCTCCCTCATCGGTGAGTCACAAACCTGGACTCGGGTGCGCTAGACATCCGGCTTTAACAAGCCAGCATTTTATAAGCGACGCTTCTACTCAGAAGCGTCGCTTTTTTTGTTTATTACCTCCACGCTGGGCCAGTCTGCCATTCAGAAACTTGCGCCCACCTCAGGAAGATATGACACAGCTAACGCGATGGAGCACGGCGCTACTTACACTACTACTGGGGTTACTAGCCTCAGTTGCGGGGCTAGGCCAGTCAAGCTCGCCCGTGGGGGTGTGGGTAGATGATTCCGCGAACACGCATATCGAGATTTTTAGCTGTGGCAAGAAAGAGCTGTGTGGTAAGCTGGTGTGGCTTCGCCCTACTTCAGATAGCACTGCCACCGCCCGGCAGCCTCAACTAGATGTGCACAACCCTGATGCGGCTAAGCGCCAGACTCCCCTCCTCCACTTGCGCATTTTGCGCGGCCTACGGTATAATACCAATGATGAGCGGTGGGAAGATGGCGAGATCTATGACCCCAACAATGGCCGCACATATTCCTGCTACTTGCGTCTTCACTCTAAAAACAGGTTGGAAGTGAAGGGGTACATTGGGTTTCCTTTGCTCGGTCGCTCCCACTACTGGACCCGGCTACGCTAATGGCCTAGGGTGCTACCAAGCCTGCTTCGCGGCCTCCTTAAGCCAGCTTATAGAATCTCCTTGATCCGATACGCCTTACCCCGGAACGTAAAGGTGTCGCCGGAGTGAGCTTCCGCCATAGCCTGATATAAGGGGGAGAAAGCCGAAAGCGCAAAATACGGCTGGCCCTCTACCTTAATTTCTCCGAGGCTTAACGAAACGTAAAACCGCTGAGAATCTGTGATGACCACAGAGCCTAAGCCAGCCTGATTTGGCAACGGCTTTGCCTCGGGCACACGGCGTAGCACTTGTAGGCCAGTAAGGGCCTCATCAAGCTGGCGGGCAAACAGGTCACGCTGGCGCTGGCACACCTCCCGAAACGATTCCATTGCCTCCTCGGCCGTGTCGCCCTCCAGGGCACTTTCCTGCACGTCTAGCATGGCCTGACGGGCAGTGTTCACTTTCTCTTCCTGAATGCGGCGGCACTCTGCTAAAAGCTGGTGTTTGAGAGCAGTTAAAGCATTTGTTGTCGGCATGGCAAAAGCTATAGAGTATTCATAAAGCAAGACAAAAAGGGACCCAGCCTTGGCGGCCAGGTTGCAGCTGGTTACGAAACTATTTAGCGGTGCTTATGTTACTCCTGAAACTCCCCCGCCTTGTTACCTTTCCTTAAAAAGCTATTTTCTTCCTCTGCAGCGGCTCCCTCCAGGGAGTGGCAACCGCTGCAACGCTCTCCTGCCGAAGAGCGCCTTCGGCAACAATGGGTGCAGGAGCAAGTCTATCTAAATTGGATGGGCCCTTACTTTAAAGCCTATCATTACCAGAAGGCCGGCTTGCCTAATCCTAAGTTTCGGGTGCAGCTCCTGCATGAGGAAGGCCGCCAAGGAGCCCTGTTCTTTTACGACCCCAGCATCGGCCCCGGCAACTTCCGGCACCTCTTCGACTTTATCCGCGACCGGGTGGTGGCGCTGGGCTATAACTTGTCTATCTCCGATCAGCGCAGCGTAGGCCACCCCACCTACACCGAGACCATCTACAAGCATTTTCTTAAGCCCCAGCCCCGCGACTGTACCCAAACGGGCCGCTGCAACCAGCTGTATGGCAACATTACCATCGATCTGGTATTCATTAACGGGCAGCCGGGCTTCCTACGCCTCTTCAGCAACCCCTTCGACAATGCTATCTTCACGCCCGCTCACACCTTCGACGAGATGCTAGCCGCCATTTTCGATATGCCCCCGGCGCCCCCGGAAGTGCAAAAGCTAATCAAGAAATACGCCCACAAGTAAGCACCTAAACGCTAGGCCACTTCACTTGCCCACAAACGCAACAGGCTTCCTCAGATGAGGAAGCCTGTTGCGTTTATTATAGCCTAGGTTATTCTGCCGCCCGCACGAACCGCGCGTGTGCTACGCTGCCATCAGGAGCGGTTAGGCGCAGGTGGTAAATTCCGGGTGTTAGGAGTTGCGTATTTAAAACAGGCGAAGGGCCGGCCACAGCCTGCCGCACCACCACGCGGCCCGTGGCATCCCGTACTTCAGCTTGCGCCCGCGGGGCCTTCATGTCAGTAATCCGTAACTGGTGAAGGCAGGGGTTAGGATATACCGTTAGGGGCACTCCTGCCGTGGCCTTTTTGCTAGCCAACACCAGCCCGTTGTCCTGAACTACGGAGCCCGTGCCGTTGAGTATCCACTGCTCCGGATCTATGGTGATGTTGCTGAGCACCCGCCCCTCAGAAAGAGCTAGGCCTGTTACGGGCTGATCTTGCCGTACGCGAACCGTACGCGAGGTACCATCGGTGAATTGTAAGCTCAGGTCTACTTCGGTGTTGAAGAAGGGAGTACTGGTGGGCATAGAAGCCGACTCCGTTGATTGCAGGTAGATAGTTTGGCCTACCTGGTTCCAGCGCACAGCAAAGGTTGGGTAGCCCTCTCCCCGGAACCACTGATCAAAGAAGTATTGCAGCGACACGCCCGCTTCGGCCTCAAAAATTCGCTGCAAGTCGCGGGTGCGGGCCGTGCGGCCGGCATACGTAGTTTGGTATGTTCTCAGCGCCCGGAAAAATTTCTCGTCATCATTCAGCAGGTAGCGCAGCATATGAACCAGGGAGGCTCCTTTCTTATAGCTCAGGCGAGAGCTGAAAATGCGGCTCACGCTGCTAGTATCCGACACGAATACGCTCCCGCTGGGAATTGTCATTACGGAGGCGTGCGCCTGATCCATCCACTGCCGCGCTGCCAGAGCCGTAGAGAACTGGCCTAGAGAGAGGTATTCCCCGTAGGAAGCGAAGCCTTCGTTCAGCCAAATGTCTTCCCAAGCGCCGCAGGTTACGTTGTCGCCGAACCACTGGTGGAACAGCTCGTGGGCCGTTAGCGTGAACGTAAAGCCGTCTTGGGTGGTCATGGTCTGATGCTCCATACCACCACCAATGGGCGCCATGCTGTGCCCATATTTTTCTTGCGCAAATGGGTATAGGCCTACCAGGCGGGAGTAATTCTCAATAAAGCCCGGCGTACGATCAATTTCTGTACGGAAGGTATTTAGGGCTGCCTCGTTGTAGACATAGTTAACAATTGGAATGCGGGGCCCACCTACGGGGTTAGCGTAGTTCACGTACTCCACGTACGGGGCCACGGCCACCGAAATCAGGTAGTAGTCAATGGGGTATTTCGATTTCCACTCGTAGCGCACCTTGCCATTGGGCTGAGGCGTTACTGCCCGCAGTGTACCGTTAGAGCCTACTTTGTTCACCGCCGAAGTGGTTACCCACACCTCCGACGAATCGGCCTTATCTGTTAGCACTTGCTTGCACGGCCACCACTCGTAGGCGTTGTACGGCTCAGAGAGGCTCCACGTGGTGCTAACCCCATAGGTGCCGGCTACGGCCGAATTGAGAGCATTCCCAATAGCCGCGGAGTTGCCGTTGGGAGCCGTGCCGTGGTAGTAAATGAGGGCATTAAAGAAAGCTTGGTTCCCGACGGGCTGCTTCAAGGCGGCCGTGACGTCGCCACCCGCCCGGCGCCAGCCTGGGCTTTTACGGCCATCCACCACTACCGAGTCAATAGACAGGGTTGGGTATAGCTCGAACGCCAGAGAATCGAAATTAGCCACCAGAGAGCGGGCTTTAATGCGTACCGCCCCTCCCACAGTACGAGAGTTGTTTTCTAGGCCTATATCTAGCTTATAAAAGCTCACATCGTAGCGCGCCATTTTGTGGCGGTGATTTAGGCTCGCGTAGGCCACCCGGCCAGCATCTTTAATGCGGGCCTGGGCGCACCCATCGGCAGCCCCTTCAATATCGGCAGGGCGGGCCTGATAGGTTGGTAGCTGAGCCAAGGTAGAGTGGCCTAGCAGGAGCAGGCCAGCCGCTAGTGCAAGTAGAGTTCTGGGCATATGCGGGTTGGCAGGGGTAGTAAAAGTCAGGAATAGGGAACGATGCAATAGGTTGTAGCAAGGTACGGCAACAGCCAGCATTTCCTTCAGCAGCACCTACGGCCTATACACCAGCTAGCCACACCGCGTTTTTGGGGCTCTTACCTCCCCGCCAGGCCAGTTCATACGCCATAAACGCAAACCGTCCCCGAACTCTTTACAGGAATCCGGGGACGGTTTAATGATTGCTTAGTGGGTAACCTCAGTACAAAAATAGGAAAGCAGCAAAGAGCACCACCCACAGCACATCAATAAAGTGCCAGTACACGGTAATCATGTGCAGTTGCAACCGGCGGTACGGGTTTCGGATGAATACCAGCGTACGCACTCCATCGCGGGAAGCATGCAGGGTACGCAGCAGCAGCGCCAGCAGAAACAGCATACCGCCCATCAAGTGCACAATATGCAGCCCCGAAATGAGGTAGATGAACGTGCCGCTCGCGGAGTTTGGGTCACTCAGTATCACCCCCTGATTGCGCAGCTCATGCCAGCCTAGCAATTGCAGCCCTGCAAATATGCTACTAAGAAGCAAGGTAGCCCCAAGGCAGCGCACCAAATTCTGCATGTCGTCCTGCTGGTACAGCCGCTTCGCCTGACTAATGGTGTAGCTGCTCACCAGGAGTACAATGGTGCTCAGGGAGAAGTACCGCGGAAACGGATAAACTCCCACGGGGGCATCATTGGTATAGCGCAGGCGGGCGTAAGCAGCTACTAGCACTACAAACAGCACCGTAATCCCGATCAGGCCCAGGTACAGCATCACGAGCAGAACGGGCATCCGCTCCATTCGCTTGAAGGTGGAGGCGGCACGTCCGGCTCCTACTTTATCTCTATGTTCTCTATCGGAATTCATCAGGCTGAAAAATGGGCAGCTTCGTGGTTATGCAAACCAATCCAGAGCCCATTAGTTCCAGTCCGAGAAGGCACCGGAGGCACAGAGGGCCTACCAGCAAGATACGTAAAAACGCACGGAAGGCTATTCCATTTTCAGGGCTTTCCTAGGCTTAATTCCCTTTGAAAAAAGACCCAATTTTCCCAAGCACGGCATTAAACGTAATCTTGGGAGACTGACCCGCCCCAAACGTTACGTGGGTTTTATTTGCCACCCGCATATCCAGCACTAGGCCTAGGCGCAAAGCCAGGTCGTTGAGCTGTTTCAGCGGATCTGGGGCATGAGGGTCTTTGGGCTTCTTTGGCGCATTGGGGTCCTTGGGGGGCCCACTCGTAATCTTGTCAAACACCCGCTGACTCGGGAAATTTATAATCAGATAGGTACCCACGGCCACAATCTTTACATCATCGCCGTCGAGAGTCACCACCAATTGCGCGTCTATCTCCAGGCCGCTAGCCAAGGGAAGTAGGGGTTGCGGGTGGCAGCGTAGCAGCGGGTGGGTTTTCGCCGCGGGTACGAATGCGCAGGGCACCATTTAGGCGCCAGGTGGTAGGCGCTGCTGGGTTTTGCGCGTTGGGCATCTGCAGCTCCATCTGATCAAAGTTCAGGGCAAGCTCTACGCCACCCGATAGCTTCGACAGCAGGGAGGCCGCGGTATCAGCCCAGGAAGGTTGGGAGTTGTTGTCAGGCATAAACGTCAGTAGTTAAATGGGTAAGACATGAATGTATGAGGGCTTTCTTAGAAAGATGACAGTTGCCTCGACTTAGGCGTAGCAGTCAGGTCTTCCCCCGCCCCGCCCCCAGGGCCTGTAAACACGAACGGCCGGGAGGCGCGCAAGTTACACTAGCCAACGAAATCATCCTGCTCGTGCGGTATTGGCAAGTCATTTGCAAGGGGCAGTTTCTGAGCTTTACTTTCTGGCCTGCCTTGAAGCCCGACCAGACAAAATCCAAAGAGTTTAAACTGCGTATGCTGCCAGTATCTACTCTTTACCCCACCATTGCCTTATGAGCCTCCACTCCTCTTTTTTAGGTTTTGCCAGCGTTTTACTGTTGGCTGCTCCCGCCGCTATTGCTCAAGATCAGCCCACTCAGCCCGTAGAAGGTGCCCGCCCGTTTGGGCTTACTGACCGCATGGAGGTGGTGTATCAGCTGCAAGATGCAAAGGGCAAACCACTGGGGGTTATCCGCAACCGGGTGGTAAACTTTGGCACTGAGCAGAATAAGAAACAGACAATTACTACAACTACTGCCCTGCTGAAAAGCGGCTCTTATGATGCCAAAAACAAGCTGGTAAATCTGCAAGACCTTCGCTACATGTGCCGGCAGGATACGTGTTTTACTGATGGCAGCAGCGAATTAGATCAAGAAAGCCTGCGTTCCTTCAGAGACCGGCGCTTTAGCTACGAGCCCGTCCCGTTGGCGTGGCCTAATACCGCTACCGTAGGCTCTATTCTGCCATCGGGCGGCGTCACGGTGCAGGTCAGCAGCACCGCCGTAGATATTGCCCGCGTGTACACTACCGTCAAAAACCGCAAGGTGGTGAGTGGCCTAGAGACGGTCACTACCCCTGCCGGTAGCTTTCAGTGCTATAAAGTAGAGTCGGAGCGGGAAAGTGGCACCGCCGCCCGCGCCGATCTTGTGCTGCGTAATGGCCAACGGGTAGTAGATTACTACTCCCCAGAAGTAGGCCTAGTCAAGACGGAATATTATGACAAGAAAGGTAAGTTAGAACACGTTCGGCTCCTGATTATGCGGCACGGCTCTAGTGCAGAAGTTACTGAGCCTCTGAAACAAAAGGTTAAAACCAAGATTAAATAATCATACCTCCCTTTTTTCCCTGCCTATGCTCCGCAACGTGTTACGTAACGTTTTTGCCTCAGCCATGGTGCTGCTATCTTTGGCGGCCTGCCAGTCGTCGCCGGAAACGGCCGCTACGCAAGAACCAGCCGCTTCTACCACGCCTGCTATTACGGGTAAAACCTACGGGGCCCCTATCAGTGCTACCGGTGCCCTACCTATTGCCACGCTGCAGCAAGCCCTCGGGAACAAAGACTCAGCCCAAGTGAAGCTCGTTGGTACCGCCGATGCTGTTTGTCAGGCCAAGGGCTGCTGGCTGACGATGAAAACCAAAGATGGGCAGCCTATGCGGGTGCGGTTTAAGGAATATGCTTTCTTCGTTCCGAAGGACATTGTGGGCAAAACGGTAGTAGTTAATGGCTGGGCGCACCGCGAGACTGTGCCGGTTTCCGACCTGCAGCACTACGCACAGGATGCCGGCAAATCCAAGCAAGAGGTAGCGGCCATTACAACACCTGAGCAGCAGTATACTTTTGAAGCCGACGGCGTGCTAGTGGCTGACTAACCCATGGGCATGGCCTTCCACAGCCCCCAGTTCCCCTACTAATAACGGAGGAGCTGGGGGCTTTTCATGCTAACTAAGTTCACGGCTCTAGGCCACTATTGGGTCAAAAGCAGAGCAGCTAGGCCACGATAAAAGCAGGCTAGATGAAACGGACAGGCGCTCAATTCGTAGCTTGCGGAAGCGTTGTTGGGCGTTGCTCCTTGGAGTTTCGCTGCCAGCGTTGTAAGCCTCTGAGCCACCCAAGCGTACCTCCATGACCGATATTCAGCAACAGATAACTGCCCTTACTGAGCGTCTGCACCACCTCAACTACCAATACTACCAGCGCGACATTTCTGAAGTGCCGGATCAGGAGTTCGACCACATGCTGGCAGAGCTGGCGCGCCTTGAAAAGGAGCACCCTGAGTTTGCTCACCCCAATTCACCTACCCAGCGCGTTGGCGGCACCATCACCAAGCAGTTCCCAACGGCTGAGCACCGCTACCCCATGCTTAGCCTGGGCAATACCTATTCAGAAGCAGATTTGCGGGAGTTTGACGAGCGGGTGCGCCGTGGCCTAGAGGGAGCCGACGTGACCTATGTTTGCGAGCTAAAATTTGATGGGGTAGCCATGAGCCTGACGTATCAGGATGGGCAGCTCACCCAGGGCGTTACGCGTGGTGACGGCACTCGCGGCGACGTGGTGACCAACAATGTGCGTACCATCAAAAACCTCCCCTTGCACTTGCGGCCGGCCACCAATCAGCCCAAGGAGTTTGAAGTACGCGGGGAGATTTTCATGCCCCTGCCCGTATTCGCGGAGCTGAACACGGAGCGCGAGGCCAACGGGGAGCAACTGCTGGCCAACCCGCGTAACGCGGCCAGCGGCGCTCTAAAGCTGCAGGACTCGGCGCTGGTAGCGGCCCGCCGTCTGCGCTTCTACGCCTACTCCTACCTTACCTCTGGCCGGGGCTCCTTCCCCACCCATAGTGCCTCTCTGGAGGCCATGCAAAGCTGGGGCCTTCCCGTGTCCGATACCTGGCGGCGCTGTCACTCCCTTGAGGAGGTGCTGGCCTTTGTGCACGAGTGGGACAAACAACGCTTTACGCTACCCGTTGCCACCGACGGTATCGTAATTAAGGTAGACGACTTTCAGCAGCAGGAAATTCTGGGCTTCACGGCCAAGAGCCCACGCTGGGCAATTGCTTATAAGTACCCCGCTGAGGCCGCCCGCACCCGCCTCAACAGCATTCAGTACCAAGTGGGCCGCACCGGTGCCGTAACGCCCGTGGCCCTCCTCGACCCGGTACCGCTGGCGGGCACCGTGGTAAAGCGCGCTTCGGTTCACAACGCCAACCAGATTGCGGCGCTTGATTTACGCCTCGGCGACATGGTCTTCGTGGAGAAGGGAGGAGAAATTATTCCCAAGATTACGGGGGTTGACTTGAGCGCTAGGCCAGCGGATAGCCAGCCCATAAAGTACCCCACGGAGTGCCCCGCCTGCGGTACGCCCTTAATTCGGCCGGAAGGCGAAGCGCACTTCCGCTGCCCCAACGACCGGGGCTGCCCACCTCAGCAGAAAGCGCGGCTAGAGCACTTTGTATCGCGTAAGGCCATGAACATTGATGGCCTAGGAGCCGAAACCGTTGGGCGTTTCTTCGACCTAGGCCTGGTGACGGATGCTGCCAGCCTGTACGATTTACCCGCCAAAGCCACTGAGCTTGCGCAGCTCGACCGCATGGGCGAAAAATCAGTGCAGCGTCTCCTCACTGGCCTAGAGCAAAGCAAGCAAGTACCCTTCGATAGGGTTCTGTTTGGCTTAGGCATTCGCTACGTAGGCGAAACCGTAGCGGAGAAGCTGGCTGCCCACTACCGGACCATGGATGCGCTTAGCGCTGCCAGTGCTACTGAGCTGGCCGCCGTACCTGAAGTAGGCGGCGTTATTGCCGAGTCGGCGGCGGCGTGGTTCCAGGAGCCTGAAAACCAGGCCATGATTCGTGGCCTACAGGCGGCTGGCCTGCAGATGGCTCTCACGGGTGAAGCCCCCCAAGCTGTCAGCGACAGGCTGGCCGGCCTCACGTTTGTGCTTTCGGGTGTGTTTGAGCAATACAGCCGCGAAGACCTGCAGCAGCTGATTCAGCAGCACGGCGGCAAGGTTACGGGCAGCATCAGTAAAAAGCTTAGCTACCTGGTAGCCGGCGACAAGATGGGCCCCGCCAAACGCGAGAAAGCCACTGAGCTGAAAGTGCCCATCATCTCCGAAGCCGACCTGCTGGCCATGTTGCCCACCGACACCAAAACTCCCGAGGAAGAGGAGGCCAGTGATACGCCTACCCTCTTAACTGCCGACTTGCTCCCAGCCCCTGACTCTCCTGACAGCAGTACGCCCGAGTCAAAGCCCGGCACTGGCCTAGGCCAGCAAGGCTCACTGTTTTAACTCCCCCTGGAAATCCCGGCGTGTGTGCTAGTTGGCCTACTGCTAGACTAGCCCATACACGCCGGGAACATTCCCCCGCACAGACCAGTTACCATTCGCCAGCGGCAGCCACACTACTTCCCCGCTCCCGCCTACCTGTCTTCCCTATGCTTCGCTCCGTTCTTATAGCCTCTGCGTTCTTCTTGGCCGCCACTTGTGCCTTTGCACAGGGCCAAACTCAGCCTGGGGCTACTGCCCCAACGCCTGCAGTTGCTGCGCCCTCCACGGTTACTGCCCCTTCGGTGCCGGTAACTCCCATATCCGCGGTACAGCAGGCGCTGGCACAACCGGGCGTAGTGCTACTTGACGTGCGTACCCCGGAAGAGTTTGCGGCCGGCCACCTAAGCAATGCGCGGAATGTAAACTTCCGGGCCACTGATTTTGCTACTCAGGTAAGCCAGCTCGACCCCTCCAAAACCTATGTACTGTACTGCGCCTCCGGCAACCGAAGTGGCAAGGCTGCGGTGTTGTTCCAGGATAAAGGCTTTAAGAACGTCATCAACGCCGGTGCCTTTAAGACGCTGCAGCAAAGTGGGCTGAAGACGGAATAAGCTGCATGGTGCAGTTTTTTCCCAGCCGTTGGGTGGGTAACCAGTGGCCTAGCATTGAGATGGAACCAGTTGAAACCATTCTGTTTCAATTGGTGCTGTGCTATTTGGCTGATAGCTATCAGTTTCAGCTGCCGCCTCTGGTACACACGCTAGATGGGTGCTTCGCCGACTTTGAGCTACTAGGCGTTGAGGCCAGCCTAGACCTTGATAACTGGAGCTTATCATTTGCCTGTCCTGACGAAGCAGTCCGCGACCAAGTTCTCCTGACCTTGCAAGAACTACCTCCCGACTTCTTTGAGTTGATCAAATAAAAAAGCCCCACCATCTACTCAGATGGTGGGGCTTTTTTTATTCAATATCGTAGCGTGAGCCGCGAAGTCCGTGCAGTACTGGTCTAGAAGCTTTGTACGATGCTGTTGTGCAGGGTGCGGGGGCTCCAGTAGCCGCTGGCAATAATCCGGCGGATGGTGAACAGCGGGTCCTGCTGGTCGCGCTTCTCGGCTAGCACGAAGGCGGCGTCCATGCCGCGCTTCTTCAGCTCGGGGAAAGCCTCGGGGTTCCAGAGGCCGAAGGGGTAGGCGAAGTAGTTGATTTTCTTGCCGGTAATCTCCTCCAGCTGTTTGGTGGGCTTTTCAATCTGCGTAACCCAATCCTGGCCCTGATATTTCTTCACATTGTGGTGGTCCCAGGTGTGCGAGCCGATGATGTTGCCTTCATCAGAAAGCTGCTTCACCTGCGCCTTGGTCATGTAGTTGGGGCGGCCTAGGCTCACGGTCATTACAAAATACACGGCCTTGTACCCGTACTTGTCCAGCGTAGGCCGGGCAATAGTAAACTGGTCAAGGTCAGTATCGTCGAAGGTGAGCATAATGGGCTTGCTTGGCAGCGGGGCCCCCGTGGTAAGGTAGGCAAACAGCTGATCGGGCAGGATAGCATGGTAGCCCGAGTCGGCCAGCATTTTAATCTGAGCCTTAAACTGCTCAACTGGCACGATATAGTCTTTAGCCCCTTTTGAGTCCTTGGCGCGCCAGTCGCGTATCTGGTGGTAGCACAGGATAGGCACCTGGGGCCGGGCCAGGATGGTGGCGGCATCGGCCCGCTTGCTGGCCGGAATAGTAGCCGGGCTGCCCGTACTGATGTCGGCGGCGGTAGCGTTGCCGGCCGTGGTAATAGTGGCTGTAGAAGCCGAATCAGCCGCAATGGCGGTGGCAGAGGCTGCGTTTTCGGCAGCAGTGGCCGTTTTGGCGTCGTTACAGGCCGACAGGCCGCTGAGCGTGGCGATGGTGGCAGCAGCCAGCAACGGGTAATAAGTAAACTTCATGAATTGGGTTAACACGACCGGCCTTGGTAAGCCGAACTTTTGAAGGAAACGAGCTGACCTTCGCCGTCGGCATAGTACCTTCGTTGCGGGTCTTCCCATTACAAATCAACCGCTAATTTCCCGCATGGACAAACTCCGTGGCACTGGCGTAGCCCTCGTTACTCCCTTCACTCCTACCACCGATTGCGCCGTCGACTTCGACGCCCTGCGCCGCCTCGTCGACTTTACCATCGATGGAGGTGTTGAATACCTTGTTATTAACGGCACCACTGCCGAGTCGCCGACCCTCACCACCGAAGAAAAGGCTGAAATTCTGCGCGTAGTGCGTGAGCAAGCCGCTAACCGTGTGCCGCTGGTGTACGGTATTGGAGGCAATGATACGGCCGCCGTGGTCCGTACCATTCAGCACACCGACCTTACCGGCATTACGGCGTTGCTCTCGGCCAGCCCTTATTACAACAAGCCCAGCCAGCGCGGCATCATTGCGCATTATGAGCGCATTGCCGATGCTTCGCCGGTTCCGGTGCTGCTCTACAACGTACCTGGCCGCACCAGTTCCAACCTTACGGCCGCCACTACCTTGCAGCTTGCGCACCATCCCAACATCATTGGCATTAAGGAAGCCAGCGGTAACTTAGAGCAGTGCATTGCCATTGCTGCTGCTAAGCCCGAGGACTTCCTCCTGATTTCGGGTGATGACATGATGACCACCTCCTTGATCAGCTTCGGAGCTATCGGTATCATTTCCGTCCTGGCCAACGCTTTCCCACGCCGCTTCTCCGACATGACTCGCCACGCCTTAACCGGCGACTATAAAGCGGCCAGCAAGCTACTGTTCGACTTCGTAGAACTCAACCCGCTGATGTACGAAGAGAGCAACCCCGTGGGCGTAAAAGCAGCTCTAGAGGGCCTAGGCGTGTGCTCTGGCACCGTGCGCCTCCCCCTCATGGACGCCACAGAGGGGCTGAAAACTCGGATTCAGAAGCTGCTGTAGGCCATTACCGTTGTGCGAAAAGGGCCAACGCTAGTACTGCTTCGATGGTCCTCTTCTTCTGATGATCTACTCAAAAAGCCCTTACTTCTCAGGTAGAAGTAAGGGCTTTTTACCTTTTCAAGGGAATGCACAATGGGCCAGACAAGCTATTTCACTTTACTCAAAATGCTGCAAGGCATCTAGTGGCCTACCACCCACTCGCTAGCACATCGGCTACGTGCAGGGTTTTGATGGGCTTTTTCTCGCGGCGAATGTAGGCATCGAGGTGCATGAGGCAGCTGGTGTCGGTGCTGATGAGGTAATCAGCGCCGGTGGCGAGGGCGTGCTCTACTTTCTGCTCGGCCATAGCTACGGATATGGCTTCGAACTTCACGGCGAAGGTGCCCCCAAAGCCGCAGCAGGTTTCAGTTTCGGCCATTTCCAGGCGCTCTAGGCCAGGTACGGCGTCGAGCAACAACCGGGGCGCCTCGCGGATACCGCACTCCCGCAGGGCAGAGCAGGAATCGTGGTAGGTGTACTTCCCCTGCAGGCGGGCCTGTGGAATGGACTTTACCCCCATCACATCTACCAGAAATTCCGTCATCTCAAATGCCCTCCGCTCCACGCCGTGGTAGCGGCCAGCTTCGGAAGTGCCCTCAAACAGCTCGGCGTAGGTGTTGCGCACCATTCCGATGCAGGAGGCTGAGGGGCTCACAATGTACCGCTCCTGCTGGGTCGGAAAGTCGTCGAGGAACTTGCAGGCCACTTCCCGGCTCTGCTCTTTGTAACCGGCGTTGTAGGCGGGCTGCCCACAGCAGGTTTGAGAAGCATTGTAATAAACCTCGCAGCCCACTGCTTCCAGCACTTTCACCATGTTCATGGCAGTTTCTGGGAACAGCTGATCTACGAAGCAAGGAATAAACAGGTCAACGGCAGGCATGAGCGACAGATAAGAAAATGCTTCGACCGCGGGCAAGGAGTGTGGTAGCCTTATAGGCCACTTGCTCGACTTGTCTCGCTAGTCGGACTGACAAAGTACGGTTAATGCCCCGCAAAAATTCGCTGGTTCC
This sequence comes from Hymenobacter wooponensis, assembly GCF_004745865.1. GTDB lineage: Bacteria > Bacteroidota > Bacteroidia > Cytophagales > Hymenobacteraceae > Hymenobacter > Hymenobacter wooponensis. Next base: position 325,313 of record NZ_SRKZ01000003.1, read on the forward strand.
ACTCCAGAGCAACCGTGAGGGCCTCTAAATCGAGAATGGGCTCCTCCTCTACCGTCACCCCAAACTCTATCAGGCGCTCGGTGGGCATGTTGCCGGTGAGCTGATCGGCGGCCATGGGGCAGCCGCCATAGCCGCCGAGGGCGCCGTCGAAGTGGCGGCAGCCAGCTTCATAGGCCGCCTGCACTTTCTCCTGCCAGCTATCGGGGGTAGTATGCAGATGAGCCCCGAAACGGATTCCGGGGAAAGCAGCCGTCAGCTCCCGGAAAGCCGGGCTAATGGTGGCTGGCGTAGAGGCACCAATAGTATCAGACAGGGCCACAATAGACACCCCCAGGGCGCCGAGCTTCTGCGTAAACTCCCCTAGCACGTTGGGGCTCCACGGGTCGCCATAGGGGTTGCCGAAACCCATGCTTAAGTACACCACTTGCTCCTGACCAGTGCGCGCGCAGAGCTCCTGCATGCGGGCTACGTCGTCGAGGGCTTGCGCAATGCTCTTGTTGGTGTTCCGCTGCTGGAAGGTTTCGGAAACCGATAAGGGAAAGCCGATGTACCGAATCTGAGGGTGCTGCGCGGCCGTCTCAGCTCCGCGCAGATTGGCCACAATGGCCAACAGATGCGTACCTGACTGGCCTAGATCAAGCCCGTCGAGTACTTCGGCTGTATCGGCCAGCTGCGGAATAGCCTTCGGCGACACGAAGGAACCAAAGTCGAGAGTTTGAAAGCCCACTCGCAACAGCGTGTTGAGGTAGGCAATTTTATCGGCAGTGGGGATGAAGGTAGGCCAGCCCTGCATGGCATCGCGCGGGCATTCGGTGAGGTGGAGCATGGGGTGGGGCTTGATTGGGAGCGTAAAGGTAGCTGTGCCTGCCGACTGTTCGGCAGCCAAGCACAGGCCTAGCCTTGGCAGCGGCAGTAGCATAACACGCGACGGAAGCAATCCTTACCGAACTACTAGGCCGCGGCTGGGGTTTATCCTATTACCTATTTACAATTGCCTGATCCGTCTCCATGCTGCACCGCCTTCGTGCCCTGCCTGCCGTTTTTTTCGTCCTATTTCTTACCGCCTGTAGCCAAAGTCAAACGCTGCAGGGTATCTTCCAGAAATCGACTCCTCACGAAGAATATGCCCGCCGACTGCGGCAGGCACGTCTAGATGAAACCGCCTTGGGCCGCGACTGGCTACGCGCTGCTGAGCAGGCCCTGCACGACTCTCTAACCATCACGCTGCCCTTTCAGGAAAGCGGCTTCTTCCCCGCCGACCGCGCTACGGCCGTGGGGTATTGGTACAAAGTCCGGAATGGAGAAACGATTCACGTGAGCCTCAAGCTGGCCCCGGGCACCGATGCTCGTGTGTTTCTGGATGCTTTCGAGTTGCGCCCCGCCACTGCTAAGCCCAATTTACTAGCCTCAGCCGATACCACTGATCTTTCGTTTCGCTACACCGCCGACAACGACCAGCAGCACGTGTTACGCGTGCAGCCGGAGCTGCTCCGGGCCGGCCGCTACACGCTGCGCGTGCAACGGGAGCCCAGCCTAAGCTTTCCGGTGCGCGGGAAGAATGATGCGGCCGTGGGCAGCTTCTGGGGTTCCGACCGTGACGGTGGAGCCCGTCGCCACGAGGGAATTGATATTTTTGCCAAGCGCGGCACTCCCGCTATTGCAGCCGCCGACGGATTTATTACCCGAGTCAACGAAACCAACCTGGGTGGCCTAGTGGTCTGGCTAGCCGATAGTGAGCACGGCCAACACCTATACTATGCCCACCTTGACAAACAACTGGTACAACCGGGCCAGCGGGTGCGCATTGGCGATACGCTAGGCCTGGTGGGCAACACGGGCAATGCCCGTACTACCACCCCACATCTGCACTTTGGTGTTTACCGTAGTGGCCGCGGGGCTGTTGACCCGTTTCCGTTCGTGCGCCGCCCAGATGTGTTACCGGCGGCTCCGCGGGTAGCCCCCGAGCGTCTAGGCCAGTGGGTACGGGCCAAAGATCCGCGCCTACAATTGCACCGTAGCCCTGTAGCTAAAAGCGCCACCGTGGCCACTACGGCTAAGCCAACGCCCCTGCTGGTGCTGGGTGTAACCTCTGATTGGCTGCGAGTACAGCTCCCTACCGGCCGTACTGGCTATGTTCCATCACGCACGGTGCTTAAGGCTGAGCCCCTACGGCGGGAAGCATTGGCAACGGCCGCCGACATGTACGCCCTGCCCCAGGCCAATGCCCAGGCACTCGACTTGCTTCCTGCCAAAACCACGGTGGCTGTGCTGGGCGAATTTGGGGGGTACCGCCTCGTGCGCCGCACGAATGGCCGAGTGGGGTGGCTGGCCCCTACGGCTTCCTAGGCCTCTCCCACAAAAAACAATTCATTCTTTGAAGCTTCATGCTGCGTTCATGCAGCGGCTCGTAGGTTTGAACCGGTGATTGGAGTACAACGCGGTGTAGCTTTTCTCAAGGGGAGCTGCACCGCGTTTTCCGTTTCGGCCCAGCCCCACGCCTTGCGCCCCCGTGCAAACACAGAAAAAGCCTGGCTACCAGTAGCCAGGCTTTTTCTGTGTTTACAGTTCTGAAGTTATCCTACTCGGCTACTACTACCGCTCGGCTGAGCTTCTTGGAGTACGCCAGCCGACGCTCGCGGCCACCTGAACCAACATAATCGAAGCCAACGGCGCGGGCATCCTCTTTCACACTGCTCCACGATTGCACATCAACGTTTTCAGGCTGCACTGATGTCTTCGGAATAGCAGGCTGAACGAAACGGTCGTCGCGGAAAAAGCTGTTCATCCCCTGCAGAATGGCAATTTCCTTATCACGGGTTGTTGCCGCCTGAGGGTCGGCTAGATCCCGTTCGTTAATCAGTGCCGAAGCAGGCATTATCTCTTTACGCAGAGTATCGCCCTTGCTGCTCAGGATGATAAAGTTAGCCTGGGCCGTAGCAATCTTCGTTCCGCGCAATTGCAGGATGAAGCTGTCCTTGGTTTTGGTGTTAGAGAAATAGTGCGCGGCATTTACCGTGCGCAACACGCTCCGCTCCGACAGCCGGGAGCGGCTACCTTCCGGCGCGGGCGTAAACACTTTTTGGGCGTTTTTGGAAGTCCCCACTTCACGCTCTGTGTTGATACACGAGGTAGTTTGCACCAGTAACAGAGCGCCGGCAACGGGGAGTATATATTTTTTCATTTGTGATACGTCAACCATCTTTCAGTTCGCCAAAGTACGAATCATCCCGACAGATAAGAACATAGTCGGGTGGCCTAGCCATTATTATACCAGAGGAGTTTAGTTCGACCGTGTACCGTGAAACCTTACTAGAAGTTATTCCGGGTAAATCGAAGCAAAATGATGCTCTCAGCAAGGTGCAGGTCGACTGCTTCCAAACTGTACAAAAGGACCTTTCATTGCTTTTTACGCTTAATTACTGAGCCCTGGTTTTACATTTCTGCTGGATAAAGTCTTTTCAACACATTCTCATACACTTACAAGAAGCTTTGCACTGCAGAATTACGCTAAGGCTAAAATAATCCTAGCTCCAGCCCAGCAGACCAACGCGGTAACTCCGGGTAAATGGCTGAAGCAGCATCGGTAAAGGTATCGGTTAAACGGTACCTCACAACGGCCGCATAACGGTTAGAGCCTACACGAGCCCCCACCCCAGCAGGCCAGCGCCGCAGATAGGTTAGCCCCCGCTCGTGCACCACCGTGCGCGAAGCACCTTGTGCCCCTGGGCGGTCCTCATAGGCATGCACAGTGCCGGCTACCCACCCAGCCCAGCCAGTTAGATCGAGGTAGTGGCCTACCACATTGCCTCGGCGCCCAAAGTTTAGACGCACGTAGGGCTCCACTACCAGCTGATGCAAGATGAGAGCCTCACTGTAATGCTTACTGGCGGAGGGCAATATCTTATCGTCTGTTTGGGCCAGTGCGTAATTGAGGCGAGTATAGCGCAAATCAAAGCCCGTCGCCGCCTTGTTAGATAACCGGTATTTGTGCCGCACCCCCAACGAGTATTCTGCCGATTTGAACGCCCGTAGCTCCGCACCCGCACTGGCTGCTGAACCTACAATGGGCACATAGCTTACATACAGATGCCGAAAAAAGGCCCGGTTGGGTCCGTAGGTAGCCCGCACTGTGTCTTGGCTAGTGTTAGAGCGGAGCAACACCCGTTGGGCATAGCTTTGCTGCGCCGCACTAACAGTTAGTAGCACGGTGGTAAAAGCAACAGGGAGAAATCTCATGAAGCAGAATACACTTGAGTGAAACCACGGTAGTGTACGCGCAGGACATCGCCCGGGCGCAGGCGCCGAAGTGGCACCCGCAATACGGCCCGCTGGCTTACTTCCAGCACCTGATACCGACGAACTACCCCAGCGGCATCTACTATTTGCCAATACAGGTAATCTGGGTGGCCGGGGCCCAGCACTGGGTCGGGGTCGGGTGTATTTGAGGATGGCTGGTGGGGCACCTCTTGGCCAAGCTTGGCTACGGGTGGCGCTTCCGCTGGGTCGGGCGTAACGGCCCCAATAGAATCGGCGTAGAGCGGCAGCGTGCGCGCCGGAATGAGAGCCGCTTCTGGCCGAATAATGATGGCTACCGCCGAATCCTGACGCACAAAATCAAAAGAAGGCTTTATTGCTGCTCCCTGACTAGTGGCCTGCGTGAAGAACGCTGCCCGGGGCATGCCGTACCCGTGGGCATAATCAAAGTAAGGATAGAGGTTGCCTGACTGCTGGATCTTCTGGAACAGCGTCATGACGGGAAGGTCTCGCTGCTGCTGCAGCACACAGGCAGCAAAGCCCGCCATCAGGGGGCTTGAAAAGGAGGTTCCTTGCGTGCGCACGTAGCCGCCGGGGGCTGCTGCCATCACAGTGCCAAACGCGGATACGTTAGGCTTCAGCCGCTTATCAGCCGTTGGCCCATAGCTGCTGAAATCAATGTGCAGGTATGTGTCAGGATCGATACCGCCCACAGCCAGCACGGAGTCACCATCGGCAGGAGTACCCACCGTGCGCCACTGGTTATCGTCGCCGTCGTTGCCGGCCGCATTTACCACTAAAATTCCTTTGCGCACGGCTAGCTCAGCGGCCCGGGCTACTAGGCTGGTGCGGCCGTTCATTTGCTCGGGGAAGTAGCGCCGGGTTGTGTAACCCAAGGAAGAGTTGATGATGTCGGCGCCGTTGCGGTCAGCCCATTCAGCGGCTGCCAACCAAGCCAGCTCTTCCGCATACCGCTCCCGATACATCTGCTCAGTGCGGGCCAGCAGAAACTCCGCTTGGGGTGCTAGGCCTAGGTATGTGCTATCGGGCAGGCGCCCCGCAATGCAGGAAAGCACTTCTGTGCCGTGCGTACCACCCTGGTACACAGAAGAAGTACGCTTCAGAAAATCGTACGTACCCACAATAGCTTTCCGCCGCCGCAGGTGGGCAAAGGCTACGTGCTGATCAGCCCCATTGAAGCCTACATCAAAAATAGCAATGCGCACACCTTGCCCCGTTAGATGAGCCTGCTGGAAGTCTCGCCCCCCTAGGCTGGCTGTTTGGCGGCGGGCCAGCTGGCGGTCCAAGGCTGAGAGATCCATGGAAGCACCTAATGCATCAGCCGAACGGGCAGCCGGTAACAACGTAGCCTCCGGCAAAGCTTCTACCGAGCGCACCCCAGGCAGCTGGCGTAACCGCGCAACCTGAGCAGAGGTAGACTGGCAGGCTACGGCATTAAACCACCTACTTACTAGCAGCACTGCCTGCACCTGCTGCTGTACACTCGCTACATACTCAGCGCGTACGGGAAAATCGGTGCTATCGGCGGCGGGCAGGTGCTGACGCACCCGCCGTGCCTGCGCCTGAGGAGTGAAATATTGAGCCGGAGAAAATTTCGTCCCCTTCTTGTCTTTGAATACCACCCAGAACCGGCCTAGGCCAGGCTCTTCAGCAGCTGGAGCAGGCTGGGCAGCTACCGTAAGACCCGCTACCATCAGTGCACCCACTAATAGCATTGGCCGGAGAAAAAGAGAAAGCGTAGACCGATACAAGCGAACCGAGAATAGCAACGTGTAAACCTGATAAAAGCCCTACAAGGTACGGGAAATGCATGGTAGCGATGCAAAAGTTAGCTCAACCAGCCTATTAGCCATTTTACCCACAACCCCGTACTGCAACAGTCCTCAAGGCAATCGGATTAAAAATAGATCAGACAATTTCCAATTCATAAAAGCTGTACTGAATACAGTAAGGAAATGTGCTATAGTTCGGGACGTTGTACCTATGAAACAAGAGTACTATCTATCATTACACATCGAGTGCCTGATATAATTTTTCATTACACCACCCGGTAACACGCATATCTCGGAGCTATCAAAGCATATTGCTACAACGTTATTTTTAAGGCCTTTATTGAGCTTAACGCTATAATACGCGCTTCTTGAAGGCATGAAAGTTCTTATGCTTAGCCTAGCTGACTATTCTAGCAATGTATTTAGTGCTATTGCCAAACACATTCCTACCGCCGACATGCGCTTGTTTAGTACTTCAAAAAAGTATTGAAAGTGGCAGCTCAGCGAAATATCTAGAAATGCATAAACAGAGTTTCAATCCCAAACTCTATTATTCTTGAGTATACAAACCAGCTATTTCACCACTCAGATAAGCTCTTACCAATTCCAATAGATGTTGCGTACGTCTAATGCTCCTACACTAAACGTTTTTTCGACTATATGATGTGTGCCGTTGTCGGCTTATTACTGTTAGATGACTCTATAATTTACACAGCACAATGTATTGCTAGCAAAGCTCCTCGGTGGCCCACCCTTGGCTGCTGACGAAACCGCTTAATATTATTAACAAGTGCCTGTAAAACAGAATCTTAAATAAAATAACTATGTAACTCAACGTGCATTAGCACAATTTTAAATTCTTGTAAATCTTATTTCTCACTGTGCCATTAGTAAGTAGCAATATTTGCTCTACATGATGATACCGGACGTAATAGCCGTTCTGCACTTCGTAAAGCATACATGTTAGCCTATTCTGATTATAAAAATTATTTATTCAGCCTATTACAAACATTAGTTGCCTTGCATACGTTTTTATTACACCTTTGAAAATCATTTACACTAACTACACTAAGACATGGCCGCCCCCGACCTCAATAAGCTACAGCAGATTCTGGCAAATGCAGAAGAAAATGAATTCGTAATCAGCCAGATTCGCAAGAATATGTCGAAGGTGGCTGAGCTGATTGCAGAAGTTAATACTATGCTAGAGCCCGGCTTTAAGCCCGAGCGCAAAGAGCGTAAGCCCCGCGCCGTATCTGCTACTGGCAAGCGCCCCGGCCGCCCAAGAAAAAGCGAAACTCCTGCTTAATTAATTAAGTAGATTTGACAAAAAGGCCCGAAAAGCTACTTGCTTTTCGAGCCTTTTTTTGTTTCAACCAGATTTAATTAAGTGTAAACTCACCTATTTTCTCCCACTGTTGTCCACTGTGCCGGAATAATTGTAGCGCCTTTATCTCAAAAGTTGCCGCGTATTCGCGCTGATTAAATTCCTGCTGCAGCTTGGGTACTTCCGAGGGAGGTAAGTCGCGGGTAGCAAGAGTCATATGCGGGGTAAATGGCCGGTTTTCGGGTTGAATAGTGGGGAGCCGATGCGCGCACCACGCTTGCAGAGCCGCATGCAGCTCCAGTAAAGGCTCCGCGTTTACTACCTGCACAAACAAGGTCCGCTTCCCGAACCAGGAAAAATTACGGAGCCCAACCGTGATGGCTGAACGGCTACGGGCAAACTCCTCTAGGGCAGCTGCTGCTTCTGCTTCAAACTCATTAGGCTGGCGGGTAGGTGGAATAAGGGTGATATGCGGAGGCAGCCGCACCGCATTGCGGCTGCCAGTGCGCACATGCACCTCTTGTTTCAGGGCCCACACCTGGCCTAGCACTGGCTCGGGGGGTAACACGGCTACCAAATACAAGTTCATATTCCACTGGGCGCTAATCAGCTCGCCTTGCTTGCCCTTACGCCTCTAGAGGCCGGAATGATACGTGGTGAAATGCAAAGAGCTGCAACCGCGCCACTTGCCAAGGGAGTAGGCTTGTGGGCGGCCGCAGCTCTTTACGGCACTTTTAGCAGTGCTATTGGCCTAGAGGCCGTATTTGCTCATAAGATAAATTAACGCGGCCATGCTAGCTCCACCCAGCTCCAACTCGCGCCGGTTTATCTTATCAAAGGTATCGGCGGCGGTGTGGTGAATATCGAAGTAGCGCTGCGAGTCGCACTCGTAACCAATCAGGGCTTTGGCTTGGCCCTTCAGGGGGCCAATGTCGGTACCGGCATGGCCAGGCGCAAACTCACCGCTGCCATAGGGCACGAACAACGGCTGCCACTGCTGCACTTTACGCACGGTAGCGGGCTCAGCCTCAATGTTGAAGCCACGGGGTGTGAACCCGCCGCCATCCGACTCCATTGCGGCCAAATGCTTTTCGCCAGCGCTCTTAGCCAGCTCAGCATACTTGTTGCCACCACGGGTACCATTCTCTTCGTTCATAAAGAGCACGGCACGCACGGTCCGCTCAGGGCGTAGGCCACTCGCTTTCAACAGGCGTAATACTTCCATGCTCTGCACGCAGCCAGTGCCATCGTCGTGGGCACCTTGAGCTAGGTCCCAGGAATCGAGGTGACCACCTACGGTGATGATTTCATCGGGGTATTTAGAGCCCTTGATCTCCCCCACCACATTATAACTTTTCACTTCGGGTAAGGTCTGGCAGCTCATTTCCAGCTCCACAGTCAGGCTTTTATCGGCTTTCAGTAGTTGGCTGAGCTCATCGGCGCCGTTGGTGCTGAGAGCAGCGGCAGGCACCTGGGTTACACCATCTTCGTAGCGCATGGTGCCGGTATGCGGAAAGTCGTCGTGGGCCAGAGAAAGGCTGCGGACGAGGGCACCTACCGCACCCCGCTTAGCCGCCTCAGCGGCACCGCTCCGACGCTGGTCGCCAGCTTCTCCGTACGCCCGACCCGTTTCAACATAGAGCGGATTCATGGGACGGTTGAAAAACACGAACTTGCCTTTCACTTGGTCGGCGGGCAGGGCAGCCAGTTCCTGCATACTCTTCACCTCCACCACCTGAGCTTTGAGCTTGCCGTTGGTACCCACCGAGCCACCCAGCGCACACACATTCAGCGCAATACCTTTGCCTTTGGTGCCGCGCACCTGCGCTTTTTCCTTGGCCCCTCGCACCCAGTGGGGCACCATCACCTCCTGCAGGTATACCCGGTCGAGGCCCATTTTTTCCATGGTGGTTTTGCCCCACTGCACTGCTTTTTCTGCCTCCGGCGAGCCGCTCAGGCGCCCTCCAATGGTGCCCGTCAGCTCGCGCAGATTGTTGTAGCTCTGTCCGTGGGCCAAGGCCTCATCATAGATTTTGCGGATGTTGAGCGAATCAATGGTGTTGATGCGCGCAGACTGCGCCGAAGCCACCAACGGAGCAGCCGGCAGCACAGCCGCTAGCAATAAAGTGCGGCAAAGAGAAGGAATACGCATAGAAAGGAACAGGAAGAGGTACGCGAACAAAAGTGCGCAATAGAAGCGAAAAAGCCGTGCAGGTTGCAGGCAGATGGCCTAGAATAGCGCTTGACACTTCTAGGCCCCTTGCTTACAAACAGCCACGCGAAGGTGCGGTAGTAACCACCGTTGTGTTGACAGTTATATAGGTACTGTACGGGGTAAGTGGAGCTACATTATCAACGGGCAGTGGGGCAATGGGCAGGTCGCCGGGTATTGTTATTGGCAATGGCATACTTGGCTCCTGGCACAGCCGGTCGTCGGTGAGGCTTGCTTTAAACCAACCCATGTTAGATACCGTGCTTTGAGAAGCGGCCACGTTACCCAGACCATATAACCGGCCCCGCGCATCGCGCGTCAGGGCAAGCCCATAGTCGCTCACCCCATTAGGGAACGAGCCTATTCGCTGAACACGGATGGCATTACCTTGAGCATCGAGATGGTAGAGTACCCGTTCAGCTTGTGACGTCCCGGGGGTTGAAAACTGAAAAACCGCTACATCAGTCCCCTCATCACGTGGAAGTATGGTAGCCAGAGCAGCCTTAATTTGGACTACGCGAGAGCTAATGCTAGCGCCATCGGAGGTTACCTGGGCCTGCATGATTCCACGCTCCTCTGGCCACCACATCCGTAACGAACCATCAGGCAGGGCGTGCAGAAAAATGTTGGGCGGGTACGGGAAACGGGCGGCTGCCCCCGTAATACGACGGGCCCACGTTACTTCTCCCTGCTCATTCAGCTTAAAAAGGGAATATGCACTTTGGCGTTGATAGTCGCCGGTAAGTACGGCATAGCCTCCCTTAGGCAATTCCGCCACTACCGGCGAAGAACAAATGGAAGACAGATTATACTGCCAGCTCCACTGGATAGTGCCAGTAGCCGAAATTTTCAGCAAGCGAAACTCCTGATCATAGCCGGTGAAACTAGCAGCTACGGGAATCAGGAATCCGCCATCGGAGGTAGCAATGGGCGGTGAAATGGCACGTGAGCTTAATTGATACGGCATGTAGGTCATTTCCTGAGCCCATTCTACCATGCCTTGCTCATTCAGCCGGGCAATGAGCACCCCACCAAACAGCGGCTTGGCCCCCACAAGTAACCCGCCCTGACCAGGACGGCGGGCAAACTGGATGCCGTCAGAAACTGCTCCGATTTGGTAATTGCGAGCCCAATTTACCGCTCCTGCCGTATCTAGTTGCGCAATGAAAACACCCGTATTGTTTTCATTACTGTAGGCCAGGCGTTCAGCCCGAGAGGAGCTAACGGCCCATAGTGGGTCGCTTTCAGTGCGGCCAGCCGTTAATAATAAAGCGGTTTTTGGATAAGCACCCGTAACGCTTCCCAGTAACAGCTGAGAGCCCGGGGTTTTAGCAGGTTGCGGATCTGTTTCAGGTTTAGCCTCACGGTGACAGCTCGCTCCCAACAAAGCCAAACTAAACGCTCCAACCAGCGTTAATTTTCTGTAATACATTCTACTTAGCAATTACAAATAGCTGTTGCGCTACTTACCGGCACCATAACGGCGGGCTACGGCCGTGGAGGCTTTGGTAGAATCTCGCGGCACGGTTACCTCCAGCAAGTAGTTATAATCATTATCCCCAACGGCAGGCACCGGGCGCTTTGCCCCCAGGGCTTCGGCGGTTTCTAAAATAGTATTGGAGTGGCCTACCACCAGCACGGCTTTTCCAGGGTACTCGCGCCGGATGCGAGAGGCTAACTTGGGCAGCTGCCGGGCGTCGTAGACCTCCACGGGAATCTGCAGCTGCGTTGCTAATGGCACCGCCGTTGTGCGGGTACGGATGGTATTCGTGCTGAACACCATGGCAACGGGTCGGGGTGCTTTCACCAACTCCTCACGCAGAGCCTGGGCCCGCTTTTGCCCTACCTCGGTTAGGGCGGGGTCAGCTAGGCCGGGCGTAGGGTCTTTCTCGGCATGGCGCACGATGTACACCGTGGTGGGTCCGGCCGCGGTGCCCAAGTGCATAGAGCTGCCGCAGCTGCTCAACAGAGTTACTAACAGCACTAACCAACACAGCGGGTTCAGGAAATTTTTCATCTACCAAGTAGAGTCAGTAATAAGCTAATAGAGAAACAGGTGCTCTGGAAAGTGGCCTAGCCCTACGTTAGATTACCTCAGGCAATTACTTATTTCAAAGCCAGGATTTGCTTCAGCTCGGCATCTGAAACGGTTAGCAAGCCAACTTTAGGGAGGCGCTCAGTAAGGGTGCGCCAGTTAGGGTCTTGCTTGAAAATAGGGGCCAGCATTTTTAAAGCGGCTGGTACCTGCTGCTTGTTAGCCAGACTGATGGCGTGCCAGTACTTCATTTCCAGATTCTGGGGGAAAAGCTTTTCGGCGGCTTCGTACTCTCGGATGGCGCCGGGCACATCGTTCTTTTCCACGGCCAGGTCGCCGGCATTCATATGTTCATACGCCCGGTGCAAGCTCAGCAGGCGGCTCAGCTCCCGCAGCGGTTCGGCGGCATCATCCACGCGCAGGTCAATGAGGCGGTCGGTCCAGGGGGCATCGGTGGCTTTGGCGCGCACCACCAGCAGCGCGGCCGACTGCCGGCCCCGAATGTCGCCGCCGGCAGCTTGGGCAGCTTGCAGGGCCGATACTACTCGCTCAGCGAAGCGCAGCTTCGCGTTTTGCTCGTACGCCTTCTGCATGGCGGCAGGCACCGTGTTATTGAGCATCATGTTCGCCTGCACCGAAAACTGACTGCCCTGGCGGTGGCCTGCCATATCAATGCACTTAGCTCCGGTGTGAGTAGCTACACGGCCCTGGTTGTCGATAATGGCTACTTGGCGCACGTCGCGGCCTTCGTCGGTGCGCAGTAGCTCATCAAGGGCTTCCTGGGCCGACTTGCCGCTTTTCAACAACGCCAGTCCGCGCGGACCGAAGGACTTGTTGGTGAACGACTGCGTAGCTACCGCGCCTACTCCGGCTTCGGCCCAGCTCACTGAGGTGCCCACTGAAAACCAGTGACTTTGCACGGCCACGGCCAAGTCGCCGGTTTGGGGGTCGCGGGCTACAATGGAGTAGGTATGGGCCAAAGGATCGGTGGAGGTGTACACCTGAGCGGCGGCCGGCCGTGCCAGGCCCAGCCACAGAGCGGGCAGCAGGCCGAGGAGAAACTTTTTCATGTTACTAGTGCGGGAAGATGGGTTGTGGGTGGGCAAGATACTACACGGCGCCTCAGCTACACATGCCCCCTTTAACCCGCGCACTGCCACGTAACGGTGGCCTAGAAGCAGCCCAGCACCTCAAGCTCGCCACGTGCTATGTCGGTATTCCCCTCTACCTTACGCTGCTCGTTAACTTTCTCTCCGCGTGACTTCCTCTTCTTCTCTTGCCATTCAGGCGCACCAGCTCAGCAAGCGTTACGGCTCCCACACGGTAGTACAGAACGTTTCCTTTGAGCTACCTGCCGGCGAAACCTTGGTACTATTAGGGCCGAGCGGCTGCGGCAAAACCACTCTGCTGCGCATGCTCAACCGTTTGGTGGAGCCCGATGCGGGGTACGTGGCTATTCATGGCCAGGACGTGCGGACCCAGCCGGTTGCCGACCTACGGCGCGGCATTGGATACGTGATTCAGCAAGTAGGCCTGTTGCCCCACTACACCGTAGCCGAAAATGTGGGCGTGGTACCCCGCCTGCTAGGCCAGGAGGCGTCACAAGTGGCGGCCCGCACCGAGGAGCTCCTGCGGCGGCTACACCTGCCGCCCGAGCGCTACGGTGGGCAGTACCCTCACCAACTCTCCGGCGGGCAGCAGCAACGCGTAGGGCTGGCTCGGGCACTAGCCGCCAACCCACCCATCATCTTACTCGATGAGCCCTTCGGCGCCCTCGACCCGATAACCCGCGCCAGCATCCGGCGGGAGTTTCGGGAGCTGGAGGAGCTCCGCCGAAAGACCGTGGTACTAGTTACCCACGACGTAACCGAAGCCTTCGAGTTGGCTGACCGCATCATGCTCCTGAATGCCGGACAGGTGCAGCAATTAGGTACCCCGCGGGAGTTACTGTTCCGGCCCGCGAATAACTTTGTGCGCAGCTTCTTCGAAGCCGAAAAGCTATCCTTACAGCTCCGCACCTTGCGGCTGACTGACGTATTGGCATACACCCCCACAGAGAGCAATATGCCTATCACAACCCACTATAAATCAGAATATAACATACTGCCACCTACTGTAACCATTCAACAGTCTATTGAGCTATTAAGTACTCTTTCCGCTAAGCATGAAGGCCCTGGAGAGGAGGCGGTAGTATGGGTGGAAGCTGACAACAGTAATGCTGATCGGGCCCTTACTTCTCTGTCGCTGCCTCAACTGATGGCGGCTTTTGGTCGGGCGCTCCAACAGGTACAGACCCCATGAATACGTTCACTGAACTCCTCGCCTTCTGGCACGCTCAGGCAGATAAGCTAGGCCAGCAAACGCTGCAGCACATCGGTCTGACGGCAGCTTCCCTCTTGCTTGGCGTGCTCATCGGAGTGCCGCTTGGCCTGCTCGTGACGCGGCGCCCGAGGCTCGCCCCCTGGGTGCTGGGCGGGGCCAGCATTCTGCAAACTATCCCGAGTATTGCCCTGCTAGGGTTCCTGATTCCGGCCCTGGGCATTGGTCCGGGGCCCGCCATTTTTGCCTTGTTTCTGTACGCCCTCCTGCCCATTGTGCGCAACACCGTCACGGGTATTCAGGGCGTAGATGCGGCCGTGGTAGATGCGGCCCGGGGACTGGGCCTGACCGATAGCCAGGTGCTGCGCCGGGTGGAGCTGCCGCTGGCGCTGCCCGTGCTGTTTGCAGGCATCCGGACGGCGGCAGTTATCAATGTGGGCGTGGCTACATTGGCAGCGTACATTGCGGCGGGTGGCCTGGGTGAGTTTATTTTTGGTGGCATCGCCCTGAACAACCCGGCCATGATCCTGGCCGGAGCCATTCCGGCGGCGGCTTTGGCGCTGGCTTTCGATGCCGCGCTGGCCTTGCTGCAGCGCCTGCCGGTGCGGCGCTTGGTACGCGTAGGCCAGTCGTTGCTGATTCTATTGCCCATTCTGGCGGGGCTCTACCTGCTGCCCCGCGCTACCAGCCGCCTGCTGGCCGGTTTCAGCCCCGAGTTTGTGGGCCGCGCCGATGGCCTGCCGGGGCTGCAGCAGAAGTACGGCCTACGCACGGCTTCCGTGGTGCTGGCCCCCGCGCTGGTGTATGAAGCGGCCCACCACGGCGATGTTGACGTCATCGATGGGTACTCTACTGATGGCCGCATCAGGGCCTACGACCTGCGGGTGCTGCGCGACGACCAGCAAGCATTTCCGCCCTACCAGGCGGCGCCGGTGGTGCGGGCCGAGACGCTGGCGCAGCACCCGGAGCTGGCGCCAGTTTTGGCCAAGCTAGAAGGTCAGATTTCCGATTCCATGATGACGGAGCTCAATTACCGTGTCGATTATCTGCACGAAACGCCTCGGGCTGTGGCACATGCCTTCCTGCGTCAGCGCGGCCTGTGGCACGACCCACTACCGGTGCAAGGTGGCATTATCCGGCTGGGCTCCAAAATCTTCGCGGAGCAGTATATCCTGGCCGAACTGTACGAGGCGCTGATCCGGGGCTATACAGGGCTTGCGGTGGAGTCCAAGACTGGCCTAGGAGGCACCAATATTTGCTTCGAGGCTTTGCGCACGGGCTCAATTGACCTGTACCCCGAGTACACCGGCACGGGCCTGCTGGTGCTGCTGCAGCCAAAGGCAGCTGTTATCGACTCCCTGGGCGGAAAGCCGGCGGCGGTGCTAGCCTACGTGCACCAGGAGTTTAAGCGGCGCTACGGGCTGGAGTGGCAGGCGCCGCTGGGCTTCAACAATACCTATGCTCTGCTAATGCGCCGCCAGCAAGCCGAGCAGCTGGGCATTGCCTCGGTTTCGGAGCTCAGTGCCTTCTTGCGCAAGTAACGAGGCTTGCTGCGGACACTCCTACACTTTCCCCTGCCGAATAAAGCGGCGGTAGAGGCTCACTAGTCGGGCCTGCGAAACCCCCAGCCAGTGCAAGGTGGCAATAAGGGTAAAGATGCCCTGTAGACGGAAAACGCCGTTTTCATGGTACTTACGGGCTGAGGTTTCTACGGCGTGGGGCAGCACCAGGAACTGTCCCTCCTTGCGCAAGCGCCCAATAATCTCCTGGTCTTCCATCAGTAACAGGTCCTCCCGGAAGCCACCTGCTTGCTTGAAGCTTGTGCTTTTCACGAATAGACTTTGGTCGCCGAACCGGATCAGGTCGATATCAAACCGCGTCACCCAGGCGTTGGCCCGCAGAAACCAGTGCGCATCATCAAAGCGAAGCCGGAAGCAGCCGCTGCTCACCCCTGCCGCTACGGCTCTCCGGATAAGCGCGAGGAAGTCTAGCGGTGGGTAGGTATCTGCGTGTAGAAAGTAAAGGATACTGCCCGTGGCGGCGGCAGCGCCAGCATTGAGCTGCGCGGCCCTGCCCTTACGGGTGCATTCAATTACGCGGGCACCTGCCAACCGAGCCAGGTGGGCCGTACCATCGGGGCTGCCCGCATCGGCCACTAGTATCTCCAAGCTAGCATCGGGGCCTGCGGCGGCCTGCAGGTGGCCTAGCAGCTTTGTGATGCCAACTGCCTCGTTATAGGTAGGGATGATGATACTAACAGAGGCCGGCGCCGCAGCAGAAGATGGGTAAAGGGCGTGGCTCAAAGGCTGAAAGGAAGGTTCTGTTGAGGGTAACGTAGTTTTCAGGGGCAGGATACAGTTGAACCTCGCGTTAACAGTAGAGCAGATTCAGTGGATCGTCTATTTCGCGGAGTTTTGCCTAGATTTTCATGTGCTCTTCACCCCTGCGGTGCGTAAGTTGCACCATCAACTACTTCTCTAGCGCCCATGCACGTTCTTATTGTTGAAGACGAAAAAAGCCTGCACCAGGAGGTGCAGCAGTTTTTGCTGCAGTCTCAGTACCTCGTCGATTCGGCGTACACCTACGCGGAGGCGTCGGAGAAGGTCTTTGTGAATAGTTACGACTTTGTGCTGCTAGACCTGGGCCTGCCCGACGGCGATGGCTTGGAGCTGCTTCGCGAAGCCAGGCAGAACGACCGGCAAGAGGCCTCCTTCATTATCCTCACGGCCCGCGGTGACCTCGACGACCGAATCAAAGGGCTGGACCTGGGTGCCGATGATTACCTACCCAAACCGTTTTCCTTGCTGGAGCTACAGAGCCGGATGCAGGCCATCATGCGGCGTAAGTTTGGCCTGAAGCGGCAGGAAATGCTGTTCGGAGGAGGTTTCCAGCTCGACGCCACCGGCCGCACCCTACGCTTTGATGGGCAAGATGTATCGCTCACCAAAAAAGAGTTTGACTTGCTGCATTATCTGCTGCTCCACAAAAACCGTGTGCTTACGCGCCTGCAACTTGGTGAGCACCTATGGGGCAATGTGCTGGAAGACGACTCCGACTCGAACTACATTGATGTGCACATCAAGAACATTCGCAAGAAGCTCAGCCAGTTTGCGCCCACCGATTTTCTGGAAACCGTGCGCGGTATCGGTTATCGGGTAACTGAGGCTAACTAAATTTGTCAGCCTATGCAGCCAAGGGTGGCGTAGAAGCCTGCTCTTTGCGGCCTATGAACCATAACGAGCCCTGGTTAATCAACCTGTTTTTAGTAATTCCCGCTTTCACCGTTTCACCACATGCGCTTAGAGGCTAAGCTGGCCCTGTTTAATGCCCTCTCAAAGCTGTTGCTGGTGTTACTGGGGGCCGTAGTAATTCCGCCGGTGGTGAGCCGGGTCGCAGTAGGCCACACCGACCAGCGCCTCCACGAGAAGCAGGCGGAGGTGATGCAGCTTATCCGGCGCAACGGTATTTCGGCCTTTGTGAAGGGAGAGGCCTACGCCGACTACAACATTCTGAAGCAGGAGTATATCACCCTCACTCCCCTGCCCGCCGCCTCGGAGCCCACGGGTAAGCCGCGCATTTTTGATGAGCCCCGGCAGGTTGATAATGAAATTGAGGACTTCCGGATTCTGAGCTACAATTTCAATATCGATCAGAAGGAATACCGCCTGGAAATTGGCTCTTCGCTGGCCACCGTGGAACTCCTCACGGATACCTTACGCCACATGGCCCTATGGGTACTGGTGATTGGCGCCTTGATTACCATTTTTACCGACGCCGCCTTTGCCCATTACTTGCTGCGTCCCCTGCGCCAGCTGATTGTGCGGAAGCTGCGCGGCGTACATCATCCGTCGGCCTTTTCCTACACGCCGCTCGATACGGACACCGCCGATTTTCAGCGGCTGGATGAGAGCCTGAACGAGATGATGCGCAAGATTCAGTCGGCGTTTGAGAAGGAGCGCGAGTTCATGTCGAACGTGTCGCATGAGCTGCTCACGCCGGTTAGCATTCTGCAGTCGAGGTTTGAGAACATGCTGCAAGACCCCGAGCTGGGTCACGCGCACTCCCTCAAGATTGTGGATTCGCAGAAAACCCTCTACCGCCTACGCAATACCGTAAAGACGCTGCTGCTCATTGCCAATATCGAAAATGAACAGTACCTGCGGGACGAAACCGTATCGATTGCCACGGTACTAGCCGAGGTGACGAATGAGCTGGAAGACCGGCTGGCTCAGCGTGAAATTCATTTACTAGAAGACCTCCAGCCCGACTACGTGCTACTGCGGGCCAACCGGACGCTACTGTTCACGCTGCTGTTTAACCTAATCAGCAACGCCATTAAGTACAACAACTGGGGTGGTAGCATTACGGTACTGGGCCGCCCGCACCCCGAGGGTGGCTATACCCTGTCAGTTACCGATACGGGCCCCGGCATTGCTCCCGAAAACCTGCCCCACCTCTTCGACCGCTTCCGCCGGTTTCAGAAGGGAGCTTCGGCGCCAGAAGGTTACGGCCTAGGCCTGCCCATCGCCAAAACCATTGCCGAGTTTCACAAGGCCCAGCTCACGGTAGCCTCCGAAGTGGGGAAGGGCACTACGTTCAGTTTGCGGTTTCACTAGAGGGCGGTTTCACGCATCCTTCACCTTGGTGGGTGTAGCTTTTAGCTTTATTGCTCTTGCCCCCACCTTCCCCATGAAAAAGCTGCTTCTGGCGGTCTTGCTACTGGCAGTAGGTATTGCGCTGGCGCTGCTCTTGCGGCGGCCGCCGCCTGCACATATCTACACGGCCACTATCCCTGTCATTCGTAAATCGGCGCATGATATTGCGCCTATTAAGCACGTAACTACCGTGCCCGGCATGTACGCCGGCCATCACCATGGCGCAACCAAGAAGTAAAAATCAACACCCAAAACGGAACAGCCGTACGGGTGTAGCGGCTGCGAGAACTGCACAACTGGCCTTGTACCAGGGCGTGGATTTCGCAGCCGCTACACCAGTGCGGCTGTTTGTATAATGGGCTTAGGAGAGTGGCCTAGCCCAGTCCTTCGGCCGTTTCGCCGGGGTCAGGGGTAGCACTACCTACCCTAGGAGCTGGTTGCGCATTAGACGGCTTCGCGGTAGATAAGTCCCAGCGGGAGTTCATCTCACCTACTGCGTGCAGGGCCGTCAGATCAAACTGGCAGGGTACAATAGAGATGTAGTTATTAGCCAAGGCCCACTCATCGGTATCAGTGCCTTTGTCGAGGTTCACAAACTCCCCAATCAGCCAGTAGTACGGGCGGCGGTGCGGGTCATGACGTAGATCGAAGTCTTCCTGCCACTTAGCCCGGGCCTGGCGGCACACGCGGGCCCCTACAATAGGCGTTTCGGAGTTTTTAGGGATGTTGATGTTCAGGGCCGTACCCTGCGGAATCCCGTGCTCTAACGCCTGCCGGGTGAGGTGCTCAATCCAGGTTTCTGTGTGAGAGAAGTCGGCATCGTGGCCATACTCGCAGAGCGAGAAGCCAATGGCTGGCAAGCCTTCAATAGCCGCCTCAATGGCCGCCGACATGGTGCCCGAATACAGCACGTTTACCGAGGAGTTGGAACCATGGTTAATGCCTGACACTACCAAATCGGGAGTACGGTCGCGCAGCACAAAATGCTTGGCCAGCTTCACGCAGTCGGCGGGAGTACCGCTGCACTCGTAGGCCTCTATGCCTTCAAAGATGGTGCTCGCATCGAGGCGCAATGGGTGGCCGATAGTAATGGCGTGTCCCATCCCCGACTGGGGAGAATTGGGCGCCACCACTACCACTTCCCCAATTCGACTCATGACGCGCACCAGCGTAGCAATGCCGGGGGCCGTAATGCCATCGTCGTTGGATATCAGAATCAGGGGCTTGCGGGTGTTTGCAGTCACGGGCAATGTGTTGGTTTGAAATGGAAGGAGTTCAAAGGTACGTAGGCCACTTGTATGGGGTGGTTATAGTTGTGCTACGTTAAGGCGCACCTAACGGCCTAATCTATATTAACAACGGGGCTCTAGTGCTCGTATGCACAACATGCTCAATCGTTTCTTTTCTGCGCTTCACCTGTTGCCGGCGCTAGGCCTAGCCGTTGTTTTAGCGAGTTGCAACGAACAGCCCGGCAGTTCGGCGGGGGCGGCCACTGGCACCGCCGAGCCACCCTTTGTACCCGCTGATGGGTCGCCGGCTACCTCACCGGGCTCCTCTTCTGTAGCTCAAACGGCCAGTGCCAACCCGCCCCTGAGCGGTGCCCTCACCCCTGACTCTCTGCACCTGATTAGTCCAGGCCGGGCGGGCCGCTTGCGCTTGGGCATGACGGAAGCCAAGCTGAAAAAGGTAGTACCTGCTCAGCAACTGCGTCGCACCACTTACGTGGATAAAGGCCAGGAACTACCGGCCTACGAAATGCTGGATGCCCAGCAGCCCAACGCCCCCGCTACCGTGTTGCACTTCATCGGCGACTCAACGGGGGGCTTTCGTTTGCGCCGCATCCGAATTTACGACCCGCAGTATCGCACGGCCGAAGGTATCGGCGTGGGCTCACCTTTCGGCGCGGCTCGTCAGAATTTGGGCCTCACGAAAGTACGCCCTACCCCCGCTGGGTTTGCGGCAGTGTCGGGGCAAGTGCAGATGGCGTGGGTCATTGACCCCAAGTCATTACCCGCAAAACATCCCGATGAAATGAATTCTTCTGACATTCCGCCGGCAGCGCGCATCACAGGGGTATTACTTTACCAGTAAGCTAAACGGTAGGTCGGTTGCATTCCGCCATAAAACTTGTACTTTGGCAACGCAACGCTCCCTCAGCAACGTGCTTCGCTAAACCAAGCGCCCGGCTTTCCCCTCGCCTCTTGCCTATGGCCCTGTTTGAAAACCGCTACAAAACTCACGACCTAGGCCTGCTTATTCTGCGCGTAGGAATCGGGATTATGTTCACCATACATGGCTATCCAAAGCTAGTTGGCGGGCCCGAGGTTTGGGAAAAGATTGGCGGCACCATGAAAATCGTCGGGATTAGTTTTGCGCCCACGGTTTGGGGGCTGATTGCGGCCATTGCCGAAGCAGTTGGTGGCCAGTTACTAGCTATTGGCTTGTTCTTTCGCCTGGCCTGCGCGCTATTGCTGGGCACCATGATTATGGCCACCATACAGCACGTAAGAAGTGGCGATGATTTTCAGGTGTATTCGCATGCTCTGGAGGCGGCCTTTTTGTTTCTAGGCCTCCTCTTCTCGGGTCCCGGCCGCTACAGTCTTGATCAACTGCTGTTTCCGCCCCCGCGGCGCCTCTACTAACGCACTCGTAAAACTAGTCTGACAGAACGCTGTAGGTCTAAGAGGCCTACGGCGTTTTTTATGATCGGTGCAAGCTTCGCAAAAAGCTATGCATAGTGTCGGGTTAATGAAACTGGCTTTTTAATCCTAGTTTCGAGCGTTTTTGCTGACGCTCCTTTCTATGCTGCCCATCCTACTCTCTGCCCTCCTGCTCACCTCTCCTACACCCAAGCCTACTACCGATTGGCGCACGCCCTTTGAGAAAGGCAACGGCAACACCACTACTACTTACGCCGAGTGCATTGCTTACTATCAGCGGCTAGATAAAGCTTACCCGGAAATAAAGCTGCAAGTAGCTGGTTCTACCGATAGCGGACAGCCTTTGCACGAGGTCATTGTATCGCTGGATAAAACCTTCGACCCCGTAAAGACCCGCAGCAAAAACCGACGGGTAATTCTCATCCAGAACGGCATACACCCGGGCGAGCCGGAGGGTATTGATGCGGCCATGATGCTGGCCCGCGACTACGTGCAGAAGCCCGAGTTGCGCCAACAGCTGCAGGACATCACGCTGGTTATCATCCCGATCTACAATGTAGATGGCTCTCTTAATCGCAATAGCACTACCCGCGCTAACCAGAACGGCCCCGAGTCGTACGGCTTTCGCGGCAACGCCCGCAACCTCGATCTGAACCGCGACTATGTGAAGCAGGATTCGCGGAATGCCCGCAGCTTCGCCGAGCTGCTCACGCGCTGGCAGCCCGATGTGTTCGTGGACACCCACACCTCCGACGGGGCCGACTATCAGTACGTAATGACGCTCATTGCCACGCAGCAAAACAAGCTACATCCGGCCCTGAGCAAGTATTTGAATGGCAGCCTGCTTCCGCAACTATACCAGGGCATGAGCCAACGCCAGGAGCCCATGACGCCGTATGTAGACTTTGAGGGCCGTACGCCCGATGCCCGGGGTTTAGTAGGCTTTCTGGAAACACCCCGCTACTCCAGCGGCTACACGGCACTGTTTAATACCATTGGGTTCATCACCGAAACCCACATGCTGAAGGCCTACACGCCCCGCGTAAAAGCCCAGTACGACTTCCTAGATCTGATGATCAGGGCCGTAGCCCACGATAAGGAAGCACTAGGCCAGGCGCGCGCCGAAGCCAACCGCCAGCTGGCCAGCCAAACCACATTTCCGCTGGCCTGGAAACTAGATACTACTGCCGTAGAGAAAGTGACCTTTCTGGGTTACGAAGGCCGCCTGAAACCCAGCGACATAAGCGGCAAGCCCCGGCTCTACTATGACCGCACCGCCCCCTACTCCCGCCAGATAAACTACTACAACACCTTCCGGCCCACCGTAACCGTAGAGCGGCCGGCGGCTTACCTGATTCCGCAAGCCTGGGGTGAGGTGGTAGATCATCTGCAACGGGCAGGTACTCAGCTCCAGCGCCTCACCCGCGACACAACTATTACCACAGAGGTCTACTACATTCAGGACTACAAAACCGGGCAGAAACCGTATGAAGGGCACTACCTGCACTCCCAGGTAGAGTTGCGCCCAGAGCAGCAGCCCCTCACCTTCCACCGCGGCGACTACGTGGCGTGGCTCAACCAACCGGCTGCCCGCTACCTCGTTGAAACCCTGGAGCCCCAGGCCACTGACTCCTTCTTCGCCTGGGGCTTCTTCGACAGCATTCTGCAGCAGAAAGAGTACTTCTCCGACTACGTGTTTGAAGACGTGGCTGCCGACTTACTTCGCCGCGACCCGGCCCTCCGGGAACGGCTGGAGAAACTAAAGCAGCAAAACCCGGCCTTCGCAGCTAGCGGAGCCGCCCAACTTGATTGGGTATATCGGCAGTCACCTAACTACGAGAAAACCCACCAGCGCTACCCCATCGTCCGCTGGACCGGCGGTAAGCTCCCAGTAGAAGTAGTGAGGCTTAAACGAGAGTAGTGGCCTCTGGCAGTACTGTACAAGTCACAAGTAGCAGGCTCTTCTTCTCCATAATGCGCCAAACCATTTAAATAAAAAGGCCTTACTGCCAGTTGGCGGTAAGGTCTTTTTATTTATCCTAACGATATGGAAAGCTTATGCCTCACTCCCTTGCAATGACTCCTCTTTCCTCCATCATCTTATCTATTACTTACTGCTTCACCTTATCACCGCTCAAGGAATTGGCGTAGTTTACGATGTAGGCCAGTTCACGCGGATCAGTAAAGCTTAGCTTATTGGTCTTGGCATACTGATCTATTTGGCGCGAATGGCCATGAAAGAAGGAAAGCAGGTCTTTCTTTGGGTTGCGCAGGGCTAACACGTTACCGTCGGGCAGGCCCAGGAAGAAGCTATCCTTCACCTCAGTGTAATACCCCATGGGCCGCCCCATACCATATGGCGTGCCATACCCGTAGCCATAAGGCGAACCGTAGTTCACCGGACGCTGCACTAGCCCTTCCCGGCGCAGGAGAATTGTGGGTCCGCTGCTAAGTTGCTCGAAGAATCCAGGGGTCCGGAAGTCGCTATAATCGTTGTCACGGTTCCAGCGGTACACCCGAAACACCCGAACCAGCGCTGTATCGGGCCGCTCCCGGCGCTTGGGCACGGGCAGGGAGTTGAAGTAAGGGTTACCATAGTAGTACCCCTGCCGCATGGCAAAGAAGTCATCGTAATAGTACTGCTCCCGCTGCCGGTCATACCGCTCCCCCTGTACGGCAAAACTCTGCACGTTCACGGCGGGCAGTGTGCGCACCGTGTTGTCGGCCATGGTCATGGTCAGTATATCCTCGGAGCGGTGCAGGGCCAGCGGACCGGCAATGGTGTCGCCGGTGCTGAGCAATACCGTGGCCTGAGTGAATTGCTGAGTGAAGCCCTGCCCACCCCCACGCTGGGCGTAGGCAGAGATGGACAGCAGCAGAAGCGCTGGTAAAAAACGCAGCCAGGAACACAGCAGATGGGTGGGCGGGAAAGAGTAGGGCGCTTTCATAACCAAAGAAATATACACTTTTGCAACGGCATAGTGCCTTGGCTTGTTCCATGAATTTACCCTGCAAGTAGTATGTATCTAGTTTACTTTTGCGGATGGAATGCTGCTTGCGCTAATGAGTTGGCATAGTTGATCAGATAGGCCAGTTCGTAGCCTTCATAGCAGCTCAGCCGGTTTTCTTTTACAAAGGTTGCAAGCTGCGCAGCCTGGGCCTGGTACATATTCAATATATCGCTGTAGGGGTTTCGCAAGGCAACAGCTCTCCCATCTGCTAGCCCAAGGTAAAACGCACCGCTCTCCGCCATTGTATTGGGAGTTGCGCGTCCCGACCATGTTGATGATGACATGTTCTGTACCATTCCCAAGGACGTGCGGTAGAGTAGCACAACGGGACCGTTGCTCAGAACCTCAAAAAATCCTGGCACGAGGTAATTGTCGTACTCGTTACCCCGATTCCAATAGTAGGTACCATATACTCGCTTTAAGTTACCATTGAATTCATCGAAACGACGGTGTTCTGGTGTAACGGAAAAGCTTGGGTTACCTGGATAATACCCTTGTCGCATCAGCGTAAAATCATAGCACTTGCGCAGACCAGAAACGTGGTCAAGCTGCCCCCTTACCTCGAAGCTATGAACTTGTACTGCAGGCACCGTACGGTTTGTTGAGGACAAAATCAGTACATCGGCGGAGCTATGTAGCACCACCGGACCATACACCCTGTTTCCATCATTTAGTGTTACTGCAGCGTAAGAGAACTGCACCCCTGCTTTCTCAATTCTGCCATACGTCTGCCATGGCGAGGTGCGGCCAGACGTTTGCGCAAGTACGGATGGGCTTTGAGTCAGAGAAAGTACTATCCCAGTAAATTGAGCTAATTTGTAAAGTCGTTTCAAACGGCTTTTTAGTAAAGCCAGTGATTAATCAGCAATAAATTAATTACATCAGCCACTTAAATAAGTATAATTTAACAGATCATACATTTGACCAACAAGCAAATGTAAAAATTCCAAGCTAATCAACCCATACTCCTGCTATATGCATTGATTTGGGCTAGCAACACGTAAAAAAGCACCCCAACCCGACATTTATCCGGATTGGGGTGCTTAGTACTAAACTTAGAATATCAACTTGCTGCTATACTGCTGCCTCTGTATCGGGGTGCGGGGTGCGGTCTTTGTGCAGGATGGTGTGGCCTAGCTTATCACGTTTGGTGGTGAGGTAGCGCTCATTATGCTCGTTAGGCTCCACTTCGATGGCAACGGAATCCACGATTTCGAGGCCGTAGCCAATGAGGCCGGTGCGCTTGCGAGGGTTGTTAGAGAGCAGACGCATCTTCGAGATGCCAAGATCGCGCAGGATTTGGGCCCCCACGCCATAGTCGCGCTCATCAATGCCGAAGCCGAGTTCTACGTTGGCCTCCACGGTATCGCGGCCTTGCTCCTGGAGCTTGTAGGCACGGAGCTTGTTCAGTAAGCCTATGCCACGGCCTTCCTGGTTCATGTACACAATCACTCCTCGACCTTCGCGCTCAATCTGCTGCATGGCACGGTGCAGCTGAGGGCCACAGTCGCAGCGGCAGGAGCCGAAGATGTCGCCGGTTACGCAGGAGCTGTGCACCCGCACCAATACAGGCTCGGGGCCTGAAATGTCACCTTTCACCAAGGCCAGATGTTGGGCGTTAGTGGTCGTTTGGGTGTAGGCAATCAGGTCGAAGTCGCCGAACTCGGTGGGCAGCTTCACAGAGATTTCGCGGGTAATCAAGCTTTCCTGCTTCAGGCGGTACTTGATCAGGTCCTGCACCGAAATCAACTTGAGGTTCCACTTGGTGGCAACCTCGCGCAGCTCAGGTAGGCGAGCCATTTCGCCGTCTTCGCGCAGAATTTCAACCAGTACACCGGCAGGCTCAAACCCTGCGAGGCGAGCCAGATCAATGGCCGCCTCAGTGTGGCCTGCCCGGCGCAGAACGCCTTCTTTGCGGGCTTTCAACGGGAAGATGTGGCCGGGCTTACCAAGCTCTTCGGGCTTAGTTTCGGGGTCGATGAGGGCCAGGATGGTCTTGCTACGGTCGGAGGCGGAGATACCGGTGGTTACGCCGTTCTTCAGCAAGTCGATGCTCACGGTAAAGGGCGTGGCATGGAGGGCCGTATTGCGGCCTACCATTAGCTCCAGGCCCAGCTCTTCGCAGCGCTGCTCAATGAGAGGAGCGCACACGAGGCCACGCCCATGGGTGGCCATAAAATTGATGACTTCGGGAGTGGCGCAGCGGGCGGCGCAAATAAAGTCGCCTTCGTTTTCGCGGTCTTCGTCGTCTACTACCACTACCACCTTTCCGGCGCGGATGTCGGCAATGGCGTCTTCGATGGAATCAAGCATGATTCGCTGATTAACTAGGAGTGAAATAATTTCGCTGAGCGCCGGATAAAAGCATACGGCCGCGAAGCTGGAGGAACAACCACCAACGGCGCCGCGAAGTTACACAAACGGTGAATGAGTGATGGGAGTGAATGAGTGAAGTAAGTGATGGGGTAAAGGTGGGAGCATGCATAGCGTGCGATTCAGGCTCTAGGCCAGTCGTTCCTATGTGCCAAGCTCTTTTGCAAACTCAGGATGACGTTCAGGCCGAGGTTACTATTTATTTTTTCACTCTACCAGTTTACTTTTCTACTCTTTCGCCAGTTCGGTGGCGCGCTGTTGAGCGGCTTTAATGCCGGAAACGAGCGTGTCTTGCAGGCCCCCAGCCCGGAATTCCCGCAAGGCGGCCTCGGTAGTACCACCCTTGGAGGCTACGGTAGCAATAAGCTGGTCGAGGCTTTGGTCGGAGTTGTTGAGCAGGTGGAAGGCCCCAATCATCGTTTGCTTCACCAGCAGGCCGGCCACTGACTCAGAGAAGCCCAATTCCTGCCCGGCTCGCATCATGGCCTGCACGATGTAGTAAAAGTAGGCTGGCCCGCTTCCACTCACGGCCGTTACGGCGTCGAGCATACTTTCATCTTCCAGGAAGATAGAGCGGCCTGTGGCGTTGAGAAGGTTCTCAATGCGGTGCATGAGAGTGCGTTCTACCTCCGGAGCGGCCGTAAATCCAGTAATGCCCATACCCAGCAGCACGGGCGTATTAGGCATGGCCCGCAGCACTTGCCGGTGATTTAGCTCCCGCTGCAAGCGCGCAATGGGTATGCCGCCCATAATGGACAATACCGCTTGCTCCGGCCGCAGTACGGCACGAAGGCCCAGGGCAGCTTTACCAAAATCCTGGGGCTTTACGGCCACCAGCACAATATCGTAGGCACCGATTTCTTCAGTCAGTAGGCCTACGGGCACATCGGCTTGCGCCTGGTGCAGGCGTTGGCACTGGGCGTCGTCCTTACCAATCAGGAGGAGGTCTTCGCGGCGGATGAGGTTGTATTGAAGGAAAGCTTTGGCGAAGGCAAGGCCCATGTTGCCGCAGCCCAGAATAGCAATGCGTATGTTTTCCATGAGTGCCAAGGTACTAGGGCAAACAATAGGCCTAGCCAAAAACCTGTTGAATATAACGCACTTACTTAACTGCTACCGGAAAAACTAGGAACATTACACCGAGCATATCCGGACATCTTGCTTATGGATGGTGCGATGTTAGCCAAGGGTTAAAGCACGATGTCTCGACCAGCTCGACATCACGGACAAGTGCCACGGAGCTCACGCTTAAGTAAACGAGTGCTCTTACTTGCTTTGCTGAAACCGTTGGGTTGGCTCCCACACGGTGGTACGCACCCCCCGCAGGAAGCGCCACAGCCCAACGAATAAGGCGGCGTTCATGCTGTAGAAATGAGTAATGAAGCGCAGCAACCGTGAATGGGTGCCCCTACGGCGCAACACCGAGTCGAGTAATATCAGCAAAGGCAAGCCAACCTGGCCTAGTAGCATCAGTTGGTACAACCACCCCGCTCCCATTCCTACCAGCACCACATTGGCTAGCAACATCAACACCAGCAGCAGGGGCGTAAGCCAGCGCAATACCTTGTGCGACCAGAATGCGAAGCTTACCCCCCTCCATGGTTGCCATAGCAGCCGACGGAAAGCTAACAAGTTCTGAAAGTTGCCGGTTGAGATACGTGCCTTGCGCCGGAACTCCTCTGGTAGCCGGTCGGATACGTCCTCGTAGCATACAGCATCGAGCTCGTTGATAGCGTGGTAGCCGTCCTGCAGCACCGCCATGGAAATGAAGAAGTCATCAACCAGGAACGACGCTGGGGCTGGGTGGTAGCAGGTACGGCGCACGGCAAAGCAGCCCCCGAAGGCTCCAATCATGGCTCCCCACACCACGCCTTCCTGAAACTTGATCAGATTTTCGCGTTCCAGATAGGCCTTTTCTTGGCCCGATATTCCCTCGCGCCGATGCTCAGGGTTGATGATATTGCCCCCTACCTGGCCTACTGCTGGGTTGCGGAAGTGCTTAACGAGCTGATAAATGGTATCAGGCGCAAAAAAAACGTTGGCGTCGGTTAGCAACAATATGGGGGCCGAGGCTTCCTGGCCGAGGGCCTCAATTACGCCGGGCTTACCGGTGCGCTGCCGAAACGGCCGAAACTGTAGGCCAGGGTATTCCTGAGCTAGCCGCTGCACCAAGGCGTTGGTGCCATCCTGGGAGTTATCGGAACCGATGTAGAAGGTAAGCTTATTGAGCGGATAGGTGGTTGTGAAAGTGCTGCGGATTTTCTCTTCAATAACCAGCTCCTCGTTATACACGGCCAGCAGAATGTCCACGGCGGGCAAATCGGGGGCATTGGGGGCGTACACCTGCTGGTTCTGGCGGCGCGAACGGGCCAGGCGGCTCAGCAGCAGCGGGAACAGCACATAGGTATGCGCTACCAGCAACAGGCTACCCCACAACACGAAAGCAGCCACCACCCCTAGCATCCGGCGCGTTCAGGGAGTAAAATGGTGTACAGATTTTGGAAGCTTTCCACCACCCGCTGGTTGTCGTAGAGGCGGGCAATGGTGTGGGCCGCTTCCTGACCGATAGCATAGTGGCCTAGCTCGCCGCGGTAGTAACGGCCAATAGCTTCTACCCAGGCGGCGGGCTCATCGCGCAGCACAATATCAAAGCCGTCGCGCACGTGAATGCCTTCGGAGCCGAGGTGAGTGCTAATGATGCACTTGCCCAGGGCCATGCCCTCAATAATCTTGATGCGCATACCGCCGCCGCTTAGCAAAGGAACCAACATTACATCGTACTGCTGCATAAATGCCGCTGCCGATTCCACGAACCCATGCACCACAATGCCAGGTACTTTCAGTTGCTGGAAACGCAGGGGCATTTCCTTGCCGGCAATGTGCAGCTCCAACTCTGGGTAGAGTTTTGACACCGTAGGCCACACGTGAGCCAGCAACCAGTCGAGGCCCTCTTGGTTGGGCAGCCAATCAAGGGAGCCAATCATAAAGAGCGTGCGCGGCTTCGGCTTAATGCCTGGGTTGGGCTGGAAACGGGCCATGTCAACGCCCGCTGGCACAAATACCACGGGCTCCTGGCAGCCCATGGCACGCAAGCGGCGCTGATCGGGCTCCGTAATGGCCGCTACAGCATCAAACTGCGGGAATACGTGCTCCTCAAAGCGACGCAAGCGCTGAGCCAAGTGGCGCAGGTAGAAGCGCTTGAGCACATTCTGTTCCCGCTCAGCCAGCATCTGCCAAATGGTGTACTCTACGTTATGGGCCCGAAATATCACCGGCAGATCCGGGGCCAGGCGCTTGAGCGTTTCGATGTACCACGCAGCTAGGCTTCCTTCAATCTGAGCAGCATCAAACTGCTCGGTGCTCAGGAGCTCTTGTAGCTTGGCCTCCACCTCGGGGCTTACGAAGCGCTCAATGTTATAGGGAAGCTTGCTAAAAAGCAGATTACGTAATGCGTTTACCGGTGAGAGGCGCGTGTCTACCTCTACCGGCACCAGCCGCACGTTAGAGCCCAGGTGGTCGAGCACATCGGCGGGCTGGTAGTGTTTGGGCGTATTGAGGGCCAGCACCGTAACGCGGTGCCCCGCCCGGGCCAGGCCAGCCGTAACATCATACATGGCAATGGCACCTCCATCGGTGGGCGGATACGGAACGCGCGGACAGAGCTGCAGGATGTGCACGGAAGCGGATATACGGGGCTGAAAGTGCGTAAAGCTACGCAGGAGCAACTGACATGCAGTAGTTCCCTGGCGCAGGTAGAGCGTAAAGCCTAACGCTCCAGCCGCTTATTTCTGTATGCATCAGCTTTGAACGTCCTGTAATCATTGGCCGGCTGGCCAGAGACTGGCCTAGAACCCTGTTGCGACGGCACACTTGGCGGCTCCTCGTTGCTGAGGTCGTTTAGATAGCTCCTGTAGGCAAGTCATTAAAGGCGAAAACGCTAACTGAAGGTCAATAAAGCCAAGTGACGCGTCTCAACATCATGCCTACGTCAGCACTCCGGACGTACCAACCAGTTACTGTTCTTCCACTAGGCCTACTTCCGGAACTGGTTTAGCAGAGTGGTAATCTGCTCGTCGGTACCCAAGAAGAGAAACACGTCGCTGGGGCCCGGAATCATATCGGCGGAGGGGCTAACTACCAATTCACCATCGAAGCGCTTTAGGCCAATAACGGTAGCGCCGGTGCGAGAGCGAATGTTCAGGTCGCGGATGCTGAGGCCTTGCAGCTCCGCCCGTAGTTCGCTGGTGCTCAACTCCTCCAGGCGCAGCTTATTGGGGCCTAGGCCACTAATCATGTCCAGAAACCGGATTACCTCGGGCCGCATAACCAGGTTAGCCATGTGGGAGCCGCCAATCTCATCGGGCATTACCACGGAGTCGGCGCCGGCGCGCAGGAGCTTGGTTTCGCTGCTTTTCAGGCTGGCTCGCGCAATGATGACAATGTTGGGGTTTAGCTCGCGAGCCGTCAGGGCCACAAATACGTTGTCGGCGTCTTTGGGTAGGGCAGTAATTAGGGCCCGAGCTCGCGTGATACCAGCGGCCCGCATGGTGTCGTCGAGGGTAGCATCACCGATGACGGCGGCAATGGTTTGGCCTTCGTCGTCGCCAGCATCTTTCAACAATCCCTCGTTCTGCTCTACCACCACTACCTCGGCGCCGCTGGTGCGCAGCTCATGGTAGGCTTTACGGCCATTGCGCCCGAAGCCACACACAATTACATGGTTTTCCAGACTGCGGATTTGCTGGTCGTTTTTGAGCATAGCGAACATGTTGCGGAGGCCCCCGTCGAAGATGTAGGTGGTGAGCACCGACAACAGGTAGGCCAGCATCAAGAGGTTAAAGAAAATATAGAAAGACACGAACAACCGCCCGGCCGGCGACATGGGGTGCAATTCCCCGAAGCCCACCGTCGAAACGGTTATCATGGTCATGTAGAAGGCATCCACGAAGGAAAACTTCTCA
The DNA here is from genome assembly GCF_004745865.1 of Hymenobacter wooponensis. GTDB lineage: Bacteria > Bacteroidota > Bacteroidia > Cytophagales > Hymenobacteraceae > Hymenobacter > Hymenobacter wooponensis. Next base: position 356,913 of record NZ_SRKZ01000003.1, read on the forward strand.
ATCCACATGAAGCCCCCAATACCCACGGCAAAGCTACACGCCGTTAGTACCAGCGCGCCCACAAAGCGACTAAGGTTGAAACGACGCCAGATGTCGCGCACGTAGCGCAACGCCCCAGGCGGAATAGAATGCGGTTCAGGCATAAAAATCGGACCTGCAAACGCAGGCATTCAGACTTCGGTCAAGGTAAGCACCAACTTTCAGAGGACGTCATCGGCTGGGAGTGGCCTAGCACAAGTGGACGCTCCGCTAGGCCTATTGGGCGCTGCGCGGAATCACAGTGCCCAACATGCCCGCCAACTGGTTATCCATCTGTTTTAGCAGCCGGATAGTCTGCAGGTGCTCCATCATGGCGTCGTCGTCGAGGGGGTGGCGGAGGGCTTCGAGGCGTATGGCCAACTCCCGCTCTACGTTTACCTTGTTGAGGCGCAGAATAGCATTGTCACAGGCAATCTGTAGCTGATCCAGCTCGCGAGGCACATAAATCTGGTGGGTAGTCCAGTTGGGGCTAAGCTCGTACTTTTCAGTAGCCAACTCCGCCACCAGCGCCCGAATATCGCTGCGGCCGTGCTGAATAAGGGTGCGCACCTCGGGCCAGCGCCCCTGTTCCAGCTCCTCGCGGCAGAGGTGCAGCAAGTCGCCGTAGATGCCAGTTTTGAAGGGCGTATCATCAAGCTGCTGCAGCAGGTATTGGGCCACGCTTACCTCCGGGGCCAGCGGCTGGGGCGAGTAGAGCAGCAACAGGCGCACCACTTCCCGCTCGCAGCTTTCCTGCACGTCGGGCACGGGCTCCAGGTCTTCCTTGGGAGCCATGAGGGTGTCGCCACCTCCTGCCAAGTCCTCGGGTGAGGCACCGTACATCAGCGCTTCGGCCTCTTCCTCGGGGCTCATAGGCCTAGGAGCCGGCCGCGGAGCAGCGCCACTGGCTGGGGCCGCGCCGCTGGTTTGTGCGCCGCCTAGGCCACTGCCGCCACTGTTGGTACCGCCGGCGGCTTTACCCGTGGCATTGCGTACCAGCTTGTTGTACTCCGTAATCAGCACCTGCTCATCAATGCTGAAGGCCTGCGAGGTCTGCTGCAGGAACACTTGCCGCTTGATGGGGTCGGGCACTTTGCCGATGCTCTGCAGTACGTCGCGGATGGCCTCGGCCTTCTTCACCGGGTCCTGGGCAGCTTCGCGAGCTACTAGGTCGGTCTTGAACTGAATGAAGTCCTGGCTGGCGTTTTCCAGGTGATCCTTGAAACGCTGGTCCCCTACTTTCCGGATGTAGCTATCGGGGTCGTCGCCGTCGGGGAACAGCACCACGCGCACGTTCAGGCCGCCTTCCAGCAGCATATCAATCCCGCGCAATGAGGCCCGAATACCGGCCGCGTCGCCGTCGTATAGTACCGTTACGTTATCGGTGTAGCGCTTAATGAGGCGGATCTGCCCATCGGTGAGCGAAGTCCCCGACGAGGCCACCACGTTTTTGATGTCGCCCTGGTGCAGGCTCAGCACATCGAGGTAGCCTTCTACCAGGTAGCACAGCTCCTCGGTCCGGATGGCTTGGCGGGCCTGGTAGAGCCCGTACAGCACATCCGACTTGTGGTAAATCTCCGACTCGGGCGAGTTTAAGTACTTGGCGGTTTTATCGTTGGGCTTGAGTGTGCGCGCGCCAAATCCGATGACGCGGCCCGACACGTTGTGGATTGGGAACATCACCCGGCCCCGGAAACGGTCGTAGCGCCGGCCGGTGTCCTTGCCCTGCTCGTCTTCGCGGGTGATGATGAGGCCTGTTTTCTCCAGGTACTTACGCTCGTAGCCCAACTTATCGGCCGTCTTCATCAGGTCGTCCCACTGATCGAGGGAGTAGCCCAGCTCAAAGGTCTTGATGGTAGTCTGGTTCAGGCCACGTTGGCGCAGGTAGCTCAGGCCAATACTCTGGCCCTCATCGGTGTTGAGCAGCAGGTTGTGATAGTGGTCCTTGGCCCAGTTGGAAACGATGAACTGCGAGTCCTTCTCGTTCTGCGCCAGCTGCTGCTCAGGGGTCTTTTCCTCCTCCTCAACGTCGATACCGTATTTTTTGGCGAGGTACTTCAGGGCCTCCACGTAGCTGGTGCCCTCAATATCCATGATGAACTGCACCACCCCACCAGCCTTGCCACACCCAAAGCACTTGTATAGGCCCTTGGCCGGCGCCACCGAGAAACTCGGCGACTTCTCATGGTGAAAGGGGCAGCAGGCCCACATGTTCTGGCCTTTGCGCTTCAGCGAAACAAAGTCGCCCACCACCTCCACAATATCGGCGTGGTGAATAATCTGATCAACGGTTTCCTTCGGGATGCGAGCCATACAGCCACAAAGGTAGGCAGAAGTGCACCTGACTTCCCGGTACTAAAATGAAAGTCGGCAGGGATACTGGCCTAGGGTTATCCTCTAGGCCAGTAGCAGCCCTGGCATCAAGACTATAACAACACATCATGTCGAGCTGGTCAAGACATCTCGCGGGCTGACGTTGCAATCACAACCAGATAGTGCGCGAGATACCTCAATCAGCTCCACATGACAGGCTGGAGTAATTGTGCTAGGCCAGTTGTTCACGCGTGGCAAGATCACTCGCAAGCTCAGGATGACGTGTTGGAATAGCGTCTACATTGCCTGCCCCCAATATGACTAGTAATTATGGCTGGCGGTGGTTTTGGGGATGATGATTACGTAATCGTAGCCGAGCAGTACCGTGGCTAGCTCCTGGCTGCTCACCTTCAGCTTATCGTTGATCAGTGCCCGGCGCAGAGGACGCAGGTCGAACACTTGCCAGGCGGTACCCGGTGCGGTTTGAGCCATGAAAGGCTGCAGCGCCGCCTCGTCGTTGTTAGTGTACTGCTTGATATTCTTGCTGAAATCATCGGGATTGAAGCCTCCCACTTTCGTCCCCTGCTTGCCGATGATGAAGATGTGCAAGGATTTTTGGTCGTGCACGTCGGCCAGGTTCAGCGCCATATTGCCCATATCATACACTCCACCCAGTAAGCTCACCCCCCGCGAAACGTGGATGCCCCCAAACTTAAAAAGCATTTTAGGCAGAGGCTGGCCGGGCTTCTGGTAGGCCTCTAGTCCCTGTAAGAGGTTGCGTTTCATTAGGTTGATGCGCGTTTGGTGGCTTTTCAGGCCGCTCGTGGCATTAAGTTGATAGATTTCACTGCTGGCCCGGAAGTCGCGCACCATTTGCTGCACTTCGGGGCTTTCTTTACTCACAAGGGCCTGCAGGCTGTCGAGGGCCGAAGGGCGCTGGTAGATGCTGTAGGTGTTGGTGCCCTGCACCATAGCCAGGCGGTCTTGGGCTTGATATGCCGTGGCTTGGTTTGCGAGGTAGGCCTTGGCGCTCTTGTTTTTCACCTTACCGGCTAAGTCAGCAAAGAAGGTACCCGTAGAGACCAGGCTCACCTGGTCAATCCCCATAACGGGCACTTTTTGCGTTCTGAGGTAGCGGGCCAGCTCAAACTCCTCGGCCCAGCTATAGAAGGACAAGCCCATGGGGTGTTGCCGCTCGAAGGCGGTGGGCAAGCCCGGCTGGGCGGCCAACTGATTCACTTTCTGGGCCTGGTACTTGTCGATTTCGGCAACGTATACTGCGGGCTTCAGTACCTGCGCTACGGCCGTAGTAAACACCGGAATCTGGGCCATGCCATGGTCTTCGCCCACCAGCACTAGCTGGCTTTGCCGGATATCCTGCTGCAGCTTCTCCCAGCCAGTACCCGAGAACTGCCCATTGGTTTGGGTGAGGCCATACTGGTACTTATGCACCAGGCGCGTCAGGGTGCTATCCTGGGCCTGGGCTTGGTGGACAAGCATGCCAACGGCCAGCGCCGTGAGCAGTAGCTGGCGCAACCGGCTGAAGGTGGCAGTAGGAGCAGTAGTGGCGGAGCGGAAGGACAGTTTCATCGGGCAGTTCTTTTTGGGCGTGAAGAAGATCTGACACGAAGAAATTGCAGAGCTTTAGGGACTGGAAGTTTATTCGACCAAAGCGCAGCCCCACACCACCAAAGCAGGAGTTGATCTGCCATTACGTATGCCCGAAACCGCGCCGTCAGCTGACTTTGGCTGGAAAAACCTAGGCTCCCGCACCACCACTATACTGCTGCAGCTCTTGCTGTGGGTGGTGCTGGGCGTATTTTACTTCGCCTGGAACAACCGCCCCAACTTCTCTTTTGAGGGACCCGTGTGGCCTTTGGTGGTGCTACAGATGGGCTTTTCTGTGCTGCTTTTCAACGCCTTAGTGTACCTCATCATCCCGCGCTGGCTGCTCCAGGGGCGCACCTGGCAGGCCCTGGCGGCGGGCGTAGCGGTGCTATATGCCTTTGAGCTCTGGATGTACGTGGGCTCCCGTCTCGCTCAAACCTACCTGCCACTTTCCCCCGTCATGCACCGTGTTCTGCAGCAGTTCTACGTGGCGGGGTTTTGGCAAGGCTTGCTCAGCCCCGCAGAGCAAATCAATACGTTTTTTGGGATGCTGGCCATCGTGCTGTTTCCGGTGCTCATCAGCTTCCTGGCCTACGCACTGGTAATTGACCGCCGCCGTCTGGCCCTGGAGCGCGACCACCTGCACCTGGAGCTGGGGTACCTGAAGTCGCAGATCAACCCGCAGTTTCTGTTCAACACCCTCGGCAGCCTCCACACCATGACCCGCACCCGCGACGAACGAGCCGGCGACGTGGTGCTGCACCTAGCCGACCTCATGCGCTACACCCTCTACGAAACGGACACTGAGCGCGTGCCCCTAAGCCGGGAACTGGAATTTTTGGAAGACTACCTGGCCTTAGAACGCCTGCGCCACCCCGAAACCGTCGGCATCGTGCACACCGTTGCGGGCCCAGTGCTGAAGCAGACCCTAGCTCCGTTGCTGCTACACCCGTTTCTGGAGCGACTCTTTGCCAGCCTTGACGCCGCCCCGAACGCCGTGGCCAACATCCGCAGCGAAGTAGTGGTGAGCCCCGATGCCGTGACCCTGAATCTGGAGCGCACCTCAGAGGTGCCCCTGCCGCTTACCTACCGTTCCGATGCCGCAATTGGGGCCGCCCTGCGCCGCCTGGCGCTGCAATACCCTGGCCTACACACCGTACACCTCACGGAAACTGACCGGCTGGTTCAGGTTCAGCTTCATCTCCGTCTCTGATGCTTCTCTTCACTCCGCTTTTTCATCTCCTATCTGTGCTCCTGCTATCTGGGGAGGCGCCACTAGGCCTGTTTCAGACTTTTCTGCGGGTGGCCAGCGTGGTGGCCCTAGGCCTGGTACCCTGGCTGGTGTACCGCAACCGCCAGAACAAGCGCAGAATGGGCATTATCCTGCTCGGGTTGGTTGTGCTGTTTGGCTATTCTACTGGTATCTCTCACCCCGCCTTTATTCTTCTCGTCATCATCCTGCCCGCCATTGGTATTGGGGTACTGGCGTTCCGGAAACGCACCGGCTCTGACTCTCGCAATTCACCCAAATAGCCATGACAGAGTTGGGCGCCCGTATGAGACATTTGCTCTCTAGGCCACTAGGCAGCGTGCTTCAGCACCTGTTCTGGTGGGCCTTGTTTGTTGGCTTCGAGTACTTCGTGTTCAGCAACTGGCAGGAAAAACCCATTGTCACCTGGGGCTTTGTGCTGAAGGATACTATTGCCACTATCTGCAGCTACTACTTCTTTTCCCTGGTGCTGCTGCCGCGCTTTTTGCTGCAACGGCGCTGGCTGCTCACGACCTTGGGCATCGTGGCTATCTACTACTTCTGGGCTACGCTGTGCTACTTATGCTTTTCAGTATTCGACCACTACGGCCTGGTCTCCAAGAATGCTTATGCCTACATGCACCGCTTTCTGGATGGCAGCATATGGGAGGGCATCTTCTCGTGGCGCAGCGTGAGCATGGGCCTGAATGATTTTTCCGTTACGGTAATTCCGCCCATTCTGCTACGCTTCATCCGTTTTCTGCTCAGCAGCGGCAACCAGAGCCTGCGCCTGCAACGGGAAAACCTCAGTCTGGAAGTCAACTTCCTGAAGGCCCAAGTCAATCCGCACTTCCTGTTCAACACCCTCAACAACATCTACACCATGGTGGTGAAGCAGGATGAGCGGGCGCCCGATATGGTAGAGCACCTCTCCCACCTCATGCACTATACCGTGTATGAGTCGGATGCGGCGCTGGTGCCCCTAGGCCAGGAGGTGAGCTTTTTAGAGTCGTACCTGGAGCTGGAGCGCCTGCGCTACGGGCAGAAAGTCAGCATCACGTACCAGAAAGCCCCAGTCCTGCCCGCGCATTACCAGCTCACGCCCTTGCTATTTTTTCCCTTCGTGGAAAATGCCTTCAAGCACGGCGTCGATAGCAGCCTGGAGGCTTCCTGGGTGGCGGTAACCCTGGCTGAGCATGAGGGCTGGCTAGAGTTTGAAGTGAGCAATAGTCAGGCACCAGCTTCCCCGAAAAGCGCGTTTGGCGGTGTAGGCATCGCGAACGTACGCAAGCGCCTGGCTCTGCATTACCCCGCTCAGGAATACCAACTGCACATTGACTCCACTGCTGATATGTACCGCGTAACGCTTACCCTACGCCTGCACCCGCCATCACATGACACCGGGCCTGCGGTACGTAAGAGCAAGCGAACTTCTGCATCCGCTTCAGTTACTTCCTTAACTGGCCTAGAGTGATGGGGCTGAATGGTTAGCTAAGATCGTCATGCTGAGCTGGTCGAAGCATCCCTACCTCTGACTAATCTACTGGCCTAGGCCACTACAACGAAGCGGTAGAGATGCTTCGACCAGCTCAGCATGATGTTCTTGTGGCTTATTGCCCGTCCCAAACAATTAACTCCCTAGCACGAGGTCAGTCTGTAACGCGTAATTACCTTGCTGCTTCTCCTTCCTATATGATTAACTGCTTGATTATCGATGATGAGCCGTTCGCCCGCGAACTGCTCGAAGGCTACATTGCAAAAATCCCGTCTCTGAACCTGTTGGCCAGCTGCGAGCATGTCTTTGACGCCTTGGAGGTGCTGCAGCAGCAGAAAGTGGATCTGGTGTTTTCCGACATCAACATGCCTCAGGTCAACGGCATTGAGTTTATCCGCTCCCTGCACAATCCGCCCTACGTGATTTTCGTGACGGCCTACCCTAACTATGCCATTGAAGGGTTCGAGCTGGATGCCCTCGATTACATCGTGAAGCCCGTCTCGTTTCCGCGCTTCCTGAAGGCTGTGAACAAGGCTCTTACCATCCTCAACACCCGCCCGGCTGTGGCAGCCCCGCCGGCCCCGGAGTTTCTGTTCGTGAAGGAAGGAAACTCCTTACAGCGCGTGCTCTTCGATGAAATCTACTACATCGAGGGCATGAAGGACTACATTAAAATCATCCTCAAAAACCGCGTCATCGTGACGTACCTGCGCATGAACCGCATCGAGAACCAGCTTCCTGCCGACCGGTTCACGCGCATCCAGAAGTCCTACATCGTGAAGGTGGACGCCATCAAAGCCATCAGCGGCAACGAAGCCGAACTCTACGACCTACGCGAGAAGCTGCCCATCGGCAAGCAACACAAAGAAGCACTACTGGCGCGGTTTGGATTGTAATATAGACCTAACCCCAGGCTCTTCAACTACGTGCTGCGCAATACCTTAAGAGGGGGAATACACTCCACTAGTAACAAGCTATACTTTGAGTTTATGGACTCCCTTTTCTTATCTTTTACAGTGTATGTAGTAGCCCCGCTCGTGCTTTACATAGTCGCCGCAGCGTGGTGGTTTTCCCGGCTACGGAGGCGGGGGCAATTGACCACATGGGGCGCTATATCTACTGGGCTGCTTCTTGCTGTTATACTGGTTTTCCTGACTGCTGGACTGTTATTCTACTTTTTAGCTTATAACCCAATGGATCCAGCGCCTATGCTAACACCTTAAGTGAAGTTTAGCTTGGTGTTAATTGATAACTACTCCTGGAACGCACCCCCTCTCCCTGAGGTAAGGCGCAGCAAGCAGTTGTAGGGCCAGTGGTAACTTCTACCCGCGTTTCCGGGTTATCTTTGCGCTTTGCATCTGCACTTTCCCGACTGACTATAATGGCAACTATCACCAAAGAAGACGTCCTCAAGGCCTTGAGCTACGTGGAGGAGCCCGACCTGGGTAAAGACCTCGTGACGCTCAATATGATTGAGGACGTGGCAATTGAAGGCAACCGAGTGTCGTTTACCGTGGTGCTGACTACCCCAGCCTGCCCCCTCAAGCAGCTCATTCACGATGCCTGCGAGCGGGCCATCCATACGATGGTTGACAAAGATGCCGAGGTAGTGATTGTGATGACGTCGCGCGTGACGACCATGCGCGAAAACCGCGACCTGCTGCCCGGCGTGAAAAACATCATTGCCATTGCCTCGGGCAAGGGCGGCGTGGGCAAGAGCACCGTCACGGCTAACTTGGCCATTGCCCTGGCCCAATCCGGCGCCAAGGTAGGCCTGGTTGACGCCGATATTTCCGGCCCCAGCATGCCCTTGATGTTTGGCGTAGAATCAGCCCGCCCGCACGTGTACCAGACGCCTGAGGGCCGCAACCTCATCCAGCCGGTAGAGGCGCACGGCGTGAAGCTGATGAGCATTGGCTTCCTGGCCCCGGCCGAGTCGGCTATTGTGTGGCGCGGCCCCATGGCATCATCGGCCCTGAAGCAGTTTATCACGGAGGTAGACTGGGGCGAGCTGGACTACCTGCTCCTCGACATGCCTCCCGGAACTTCCGATATTCACCTGACCATGGTGCAGACGGTGCCCGTTACCGGCTCGCTCATCGTGACTACACCGCAGAAAGTGGCCCTGGCCGATGCCGAGAAAGGCCTGCAGATGTTCCGCCTGCCCCAGATCAATGTGCCGGTGCTGGGTATTGTGGAGAATATGGCTTGGTTTACGCCCGCCGAGCTGCCCGAAAACAAGTACTTCATCTTCGGGGAAGGCGGCGGTCAGCAACTGGCTGATAAGCACGAGGTGCCGCTGCTAGGCCACATCCCGCTGGTGCAGGGCATTCGCGAGAACGGCGACCAGGGCACGCCCGCTATCCTGCAGACCGGCACACCCGCCGCAGCCGTGTTTGAGCAGTTGGCCGAGGACTTAGCCCGCCAGGTTTCCATCCGGAATGCAATGGCGCCCAAAACGAATGTTGTCCAGATGAATCGGTAATTGGTCCGATTCTTCTCTTCCGCTGACAGGTTGTGCCCAAGTAACAATCCGTCAGCGGCCTCGCCTGATTCACTTCTAACGCTATGCGAACTTCTGGGCAAGTTGAAAGGTTGATTTGCTGAGAAGCAAAAGCCCTATCTTTGCCCTACCCACCTGCTGATGGCCCGCCAAACTTCATCCGAATGCGGCGAAATCACGTTACTCAGCAAAACTCCACAATTCATGACTCATTCCGCCGCCGTAGAAAATCATCCGCTCCTGCCCCGTATTGAGCAGGCCCTGGACACCATCCGGCCGTACCTGGCTGCCGACGGAGGCAATGTGCGCGTGCTGGACATCACCGACGATATGACCCTGCAGCTGGAGCTCTTGGGCGCCTGCGGCACCTGCCCCATGTCGCCGATGACGCTCAAAGCCGGCGTAGAGGAATCGGTAAAAAAGGCCGTGCCCGAAATCCGGGCCGTAGAAGCCATCAACTCCACGCCCATGGCGGAGCAGCCCGCCGGCCAAACCGGCCACCCGGTGTCTCCTGCTCCTGTGCCAACGCCACAGTTTTAATTTCCGAGTATTCTTTATGCAAAAAGGCCGGCTTCTCTACTTAGAGGCCGGCCTTTTCTATTACCTACTCCGGGTGTTGGTCTTTTGTGAAGTAGTAATAGATAACGTACAACCAGCCCAATAGCCCATGAATGATTGCCCAGAGTATAGATTTGTTTCTAGACCACGATAAGGCAACTGCTATTACCCCGCCTAGACCAATACCATTATTGACTGAAGTATTTCCTCCCGGTTGGTGATTCTGCCCGAGAGCCACTAGGGAACGAGAAATCAAAAAGGAGCTCAGTAAAAAGGGTTGTCTAAATCTCATCTAACACGATTGCTTAGCTAAGTAATAATGGGTACAATTTGGAGCAATAAAGTCTCAATATAGCGTCCGTTTCGGCATTAGAATCATTACCAGGCGTATTACCACAACTACTGCCCACATGGTACATGCGGAGGGCAAATCGTGCTATAGCCTCCTCAGGTGAATATTCGGCAAAGTGGCCTCATTCCGCCGCCCCCGTTACCTTTGCCGCTCCTTCCACCACCCTCTCCTATATGGCTAACCCGAACGACCCTGCGCTCCGCTCCTGGATTGATATTGCTCCTGAAAGTGATTTTCCCATTCAAAACTTACCGTTTGGCGTGTTTGAAACCGATGAGCGGGGGCCACGCCTGGGCGTAGCCATTGGCGAGTACGTGCTGGACCTGTACGCCGTGTCGCAGTTCGGTTTCTTTGAGGACCTGGACCTAGGCCCCAAGATGCCGAAGATATTCCGGCGGCGCAGCCTCAACCAGTTTATTGCGCTGGGCCGACCAGTATGGCGGGCTGTGCGCCAGCGCGTGTCGGAGCTGCTGCGGCACGACAACGCAGCCCTGCGTTCCGATGAGGTGATGCGTGAGTGCTTGGTGCGCCAAAGCGAGGTGCGGATGCTGCGCCCCGTAAAGCCCCAGAACTACACCGATTTTTACAGCAGCATTGAGCACGCCACCAACGTGGGCATGATGTTCCGCGACCCGACCAACGCCCTGCTGCCTAACTGGCGCCACATTCCTATTGGCTACCACGGCCGAGCCAGCAGCATTGTAGTAAGCGGCACCGATATCCGCCGCCCCAACGGGCAGCGCAAGGCCCCCGATGCTACCTCCCCCTCCTTCGGCCCCAGCCAGCAGCTTGACTTTGAGCTCGAAATGGCCTTCGTGGTGGGCCGCGGTACCCAGCTAGGCGACACCGTGCCGTTGCAGAATGCGGAAGACTACATCTTTGGGCTGGTGCTGTTTAACGACTGGAGCGCCCGCGATATTCAGAGCTGGGAATACGTGCCGCTAGGCCCCTTCCTGGGCAAGAGCTTCGGCAGCAGCGTGTCGCCGTGGGTGGTGACACTGGATGCGTTGGAGCCCTTCCGGATAGCCGGCCCGGTGCAGGAGCCCGAGCCCCTGCTCTACCTGCGCCAGCTCGACGAGCACAACTTCGACATCAACCTGGAGGTAGGAATTCAGCCCGAGGGTGGCCTAGAAACCGCCGTTTCCCGCTCCAACTTCGGCCTCATGTACTGGAGCATGGCCCAGCAGCTCACCCACCACGCCTCCAACGGCTGTAACCTGCAGGTGGGCGACCTGTACGCCTCGGGCACCATCTCAGGCACTAGCCCCGACTCCCTCGGCTCCATGCTGGAGCTGGCGTGGCGCGGCACCCGGCCTGTGCCCCTGGCCGACGGCTCTGAGCGCAAGTTCTTGCAGGACGGCGACACCGTGACCATGCGCGGCTACTGCGAGCGGGAAGGCCTCCGCATTGGCTTTGGGGAGGTAACTGGCAAGGTGCTGCCTGCTCCTTTCCTCTAGGCCACTCTCTTACGCCCCTTTTGAACCGATAACAACCAGCCCCTTCATGCATGCAGGGGCTGGTTGTTTTTCTATATCTACTCCAGTACCCCTTTTGCGCATCAAGCGGCTACCAGGGCTGTGCTGCTCCTAACTAGACAGGCCTAGCACCGGGTTGTTAAACGTCAGGCGTTCGTGTAGGCCACGTTGAACTGCCCATGGCGATAGCGCACCTTGGTAATAGAGCCGTAGTCAATATCCAACCGGAAAGCATTGCTTAGCGGCAAACCGAGGCAGTGGCAGAGCAGGCTGCGGATTACGGCCGAATGGCTTACGATAATGAGAGTGGCATTCGGCTCAGCGGCGGCCAGGACCTCCGTTAGAAACTCCGTGGCGCGGTCCTGCAGGCCCTGGAAGGTCTCGCCGCCGGGGGCAGGCACCCGCACGAAGTCAGCCATCCAAGGGTCTAGCTCGGTGGCAGGTAGCACGTCCCAAGGCTGCAGCTCCCACTGCCCAAAGTTGTATTCCATGAGGCGGTCATCCAGCGTCAGGCCCTCTGGCACCAAAGCCTCCGCCAGTTGGCGGCAGCGGCGTAACGGGCTGGCGTAGGCCACTACAGGGCCGGCGGCAAGCACCGGCGCCAGGCGGGCGCGTACGGCGGCCTCGTCCTCGGTGTAGGTGGCGGCCACTTCCACATCGGAGCGGCCGTAGCAGATGCCGGCGGCAGTGGCCACTCTGGTGTGCCGGATCAGGTAGATATCCATATTACCGCTCAAAAAAACGTAAGCTAAAGAACAAGTACACCACCACTTCCGCTACCTGCTGGGTAGCCCCGAGGCAGTCGCCGGTATAGCCACCAATCCACTTTTGAAAGTAGCGGGCCAGGTAGGCTTTCACCAACCAGAGCGGCAGCAGCACCAGCAGCAGCCAGGGGCTGCGCAGCCAAATAGCGTAGGCCAGCAGCGGCAACAGGCCTAGCGCTAGCCCCACGGCCAGCTCAGGCAGACTGAGCTTCTTGGCCACGGGCTTGGCCTTGCTGTCCTCGTTGGCGCGGGCGTACTCGTGGGTGTAAATGAAAGTAAGGGCTGTAGCCCGACTCAGTGCGTGCGCTACAATGAGCACCGGTATGATGGATTGAAGGATATTCAGGCTCCGGTAGTTTATCGTCTGCAGCGCGTAAAACTTAAGCGCCAGAATCAACCCCAAGCCGGCCGCGCCATAAGTACCCAGGCGGCTATCCTTCATGATATCAAGAATTCGCTCCTGGGTCCAGCCACCACCAAACCCGTCGCAGACGTCGGCAAAGCCGTCTTCGTGGAAGGCTCCCGTCATCAGAATGCTGGCTACCATGCTCAGAAGGAGGGCGAGATTTGGCGGGAAGAAGTATTGCAGCCCCCATAACGTTAGGCCCGCAACCCCTCCTACCAGCCAACCCATCACCGGGAAATAGATGGTGGATTTGTTCAGCAGCTCCTCGGAGTGGCCTACCCAGCGCGGGCAAGGTACGCGGGTGTAGAACATAAGGGCCGTAAAAAACAGCTCAACCTGGCGGCGCATCATACGGCAGAAGCAGGTTGCGGCGCGGCCTGACTAACGCCCGCGCTTTCAAACGAGGCCATTTCATTGAGGAAGCTTACGGCGGCCTGCAGCAGCGGGTAGGCCAGGGCGCAACCCGTGCCCTCCCCCAGCCGCAACCCCAGGCTTAGCAGCGGCCGGGCATTGAGGTGGCCTAGCAGCAGCCGGTGCCCCGTTTCTTCAGATTGGTGCCCGAACACGCAGTACTCCAGCACGGCGGGGTACAGCTTGGTGGTTACCAGCAGGGCCGCGGTGGCAATAAACCCATCAATGAGCAACAGCATCCCTGCCTCAGCGGCGGCCAGCATAGCTCCGGTCATCTGCGCAATTTCAAAGCCCCCGAAGGTAGCCAGTACCTCCAGCGGTGCCGATACGGCGGCGTGGGTAGCGGCAGCCGCAGTTAGTACGGCGGCTTTGTGGGCCAGTTGGTCATCATCTAGGCCAGTACCTCGGCCCAGGCAATCGGCCAGGGGCAGGCCCGTAAGACGGTGCATGAGCAGGGTAGCAGCGGAGGTATTGCCAATGCCCATTTCTCCAAAGCCAAGCACGTTGCAGCCAGTAGCGGCCACTTCACGGGCTAATTGAGCCCCAGCCTCCAGCGCCTGCTCGCACTGTGCAGCGGTCATGGCTGGCTCACGCAGGAAGCTGCGAGTGCCTTCGGCAATTTTCTGATCTGTCACGGCCGGAAAGTCAGCGAAACTGCCCTTCACGCCGGCATCAATAATGCGTAATGCCATGCCTTGCTGGCGGCAGAATACGTTAATAGCCGCGCCACCACTCAGGAAGTTCAGCACCATTTGGTACGTGACCTCCTGGGGGTATTTGCTGACTCCTTCTGCGGCAATGCCATGGTCGGCGGCAAACACCAGCATATGAGGCTGCTGCAACTTCGGCGTCAGGGTTTGCTGCACGAGCGCCACCTGCCGGGCCAACTGTTCTAGTTGCCCTAAAGCTCCGAGAGGCTTAGTCTTCGTGTCGATTTTGTACTGGATAGCGGCAGCTAAGCTCTGGTTGAGCGGCCGGAGATGGAAGTGGGGCATGCGGGCGGATTTTGGCGTGAAGGTAGGGGCAGTTTGCTACATCTACCCGTGGCCGGCACAGCTTCAGCTTAGGCGCGCCCGACAGCAGCACTGGCCTACTGGCTAGCATACCATAAGCACAGCAGTTTCACGAGCGGCACACGCCTGCCCTTCCCCACATTTTCAGTCGTGGCACCAAGCGGTATAGAGGCTAGGAGATGAGGCATTCGGTATGAGTGATTAGCCTACATTATATAATGGGCTGCAAGCACAAATCAAACTCAGCAGCAAACTAAAATAAATAATCACAGCAGTTATTATTCAGCAAATAAGTCACCACTTAACTACGTAAACTCAATCGAAGAAATACGTAAAATATTATTAAGTATTCGACGCATTAATAATTTTACTTGATTATTGACGAGTTTATAATAAAAATATATTCTATCAGTTTGTTTCAATTATTCTTACTTCTACTTATCAACAAAAACTAACCTTATGAGAAGTGCACACTAGTACTGCTGAGCACCTCAAGTTAACTATAATACTTCCAATGTACATCATAAGCAATATAGGCCCTAAAAGTGTCTTTCTAAGCTATTTATCCTAGTCTTGGCTGCAAAAAATTATTACAAACCAGCTCCTCAGATAAAACTTATAACATCACTTGAATAAAATATAATCAGCTCATCTATTTTATAGCAGAGCTTATAAGTTGAAGTTTTCCTGGCATCATCTTCATCATCATCTTCATCAACAACCCCTCTCCTACTCACTGCGTTTTTCCAATTAAATCAGCATTAAAGCTATTTCTCAATAACGCCAACTAATGCATTTAATAAACAACCGAAAAGCGCTGATAAGTGGTGGTGGTTCGGGCATCGGGCGGGCCATAGCAGAAAAACTTTCTGCAAGTATTCCGCTCGCCGTTGCCGACCTGCAGCCTGGCAATTTACCAGCGACTGTTGTGGCGGTGCCCTGCGATGTTACATCGGGGCCGGAGGTAGACCGGCTGTTTGACCGGGTGCAGGCGGAGCTAGGCCAAATAGATATTCTGGTGTGCAGCGCGGGACGGGGCATTCAGGAAAAGCTTACCGAAGGCGACCCGGAAAAGTGGCGTCAGATTATAGAAATCAATCTGCTGGGGGCGCTGCGCCTGGTGCGGGCCTTTGTGCCGGGCATGATGGCCGCCGGCCGCGGCGACGTGGTATTCATTTCCTCAGTAGCGGCCGGACAGGCCTACGCCTACGGAGGCGTGTACGCGGCCACAAAAGCGGCCCTGGAAACCGTAGCCGAAACCCTGCGCCAGGAAACGCTGCCCCACGTGCGGGTAACGGTAGTGGCGCCCGGCGTCACGGACACGGCCTTTTTTCAACATACGGTATCCGGCTTCCATACCCCCGCCTCCATTGGCTACGGCGCCCTCTCCGCCGAGGAAGTAGCCGACGCGGTGCTCTACGCCCTCAGCCAACCCCCGGAAGTCTCCCTCAATCACATCACTATTCGCCCCACGGCTCAACCGTTCTGATTCTCCCCTTTAAAGCCAAGCATATGAAAAAGACAGTCTTAATCACCGGCGGGGCCGGCTTTATTGGCTCCCACCTCGCCGACGAGCTGCTCAGCCAAGGGTATGCCGTGCGCGCCCTTGATAATCTTTCTGAGCAAGTGCACGGCCCGGAGCGGGCCCGCCCCGACTATCTGGCCGAAGAGGTGGAGCTGATTGTGGGCGACGTGCGCGACCCCAAGGCCGTAGCTCGGGCCCTGGAGGGCGTGGATGCGGTGTTTCATTTGGCGGCCATGGTGGGCGTGGGCCAGAGCATGTATGAGATTAAGGAGTACACCGACGTAAACAACCTCGGTACGGCCGTGCTGCTGGAGGCCCTCATCAAGCACCCGGTGGCTAAGCTGGTGGTGGCCAGCAGCATGAGCATCTATGGCGAAGGCATCTATAAAAATGCCCAGGGTGAGGTGGTAAACGTAGCGGAGCGCAGTCTGGAGCAGCTGAAGGCCGGGCAATGGGAGCCGCTTGATGAGCAGGGCCGCCCGCTGCAGCCAGTTCCTACCACTGAAAATAAAATCCCCTGCTTGTCGTCAGTGTATGCGCTGGCGAAGTACGACCAGGAGCGGCTGTGCCTGATGGTGGGGCGGGCCTATAATATCCCGACGGTGGCCCTGCGCTTCTTTAACGTGTACGGCACGCGGCAGGCGCTTTCCAACCCCTACACGGGCGTACTGGCCATTTTTGCCTCCCGCCTGCTCAATAACAACGCGCCCATGATTTTCGAAGATGGCGAACAGCAGCGCGACTTTGTGCACGTGCGGGATGTGGCCTTGGCTTGCCGTCTGGCGCTGGAAAAAGACGAGGCCGACGGGCAGGTATTCAACGTGGGCAGCGGCAACAACTACACCATCCGGGAAATAGCCGACCGCCTGGCCACGGTGCTTGGCAAGCCCCACCTGCGCGCCCAAATAACCGGCAAGTACCGCGTCGGCGACATCCGCCACTGCTACGCCGACATGACCCTGGCGCAGCAGAAGCTGGGTTTTTATCCGCAGGTGGAGTTCAACAGTGGCCTAGAGGAGCTGGCCTTCTGGTTGGAAGGGCAGATTGCTTACGACCGGGTAAATGAGGCCAGCGCCGAGCTGGCAGCCCGTGGCCTGACGGTGTAAGGCTGGCCTCTGTAGAAATCTATTACCCTGAAAGCGAAGAACATGAATAGCATAGAGAATTCTGCCACCACCGCCCGCCCCACAATAGGCCTACTAGAGTGGTTTCGGACGGGTGAGTACGAGCGGGTAGAGCAGGTACTGGCCGAATTGCAGGAGCTGGGCGTTACGGAGTTGCGCACCGGCGTTTCCTGGGCCGATTATTTCACCGCCGAGGGCAAGGCCTGGTACCAATGGCTGCTCCCCACGCTGGCCCGGCAGGTGCAGGTGCTCCCCTGCTTTCTGTACACGCCGCCCTCCTTAGGTGTGAGGCCCAAAACCTCCTCGCCGCCCCGCAACCTCAAGGCCTACGCCGATTTTCTGGATGTATTTATCTCCGATCTGGGCGAGCATTTTGAATGGGTAGAGCTCTGGAATGAGCCCAACAACCGCACCGAGTACGATTTCACGCTTGACTACGGCTGGTACAAGTTTGCCGAAATGGTGGGCGGCGCGGCCTACTGGGCCAAGCAGCGCGGCAAAAAAACCGTGTTGGGCGGCATGAGCCCCATCGACCCCAACTGGCTGCACGTAATGTTTGAGCGCGGTGTGATGCAGTACATCGATGCCGTGGGCATTCACGGCTTTCCGGATGTGTTCGACCAGCTC
The DNA here is from genome assembly GCF_004745865.1 of Hymenobacter wooponensis. Lineage (GTDB taxonomy): Bacteria > Bacteroidota > Bacteroidia > Cytophagales > Hymenobacteraceae > Hymenobacter > Hymenobacter wooponensis. Next base: position 374,354 of record NZ_SRKZ01000003.1, read on the forward strand.
TGGGACGGGTGGGATGCCAACATTGAAGCGATACGCCAGGTCCTGCGCGAGCACAGCTCCACCGCCGAGCTCTGGATTACGGAAGCCGGCTTCTCTACCTGGCAGTATGATGAGTTTAAGCAGTTGCAGGAGTTCAAGAAAGCGCTGCGGGCCGATGCAGACCGCGTGTACTGGTACGCCGCCCGCGACTTAGACCTGAGCCACTCCACGGTGGGCGGCTTCCACGTAGATGAACGCGAGTATTACTTTGGGTTGAAGCGAACTGATGGTACTCCCAAACTCCTCTACCGCATGTGGGCCACCCACGGCCTCGATGGCCTGGAAGACCTGGCCTACATCAAGCGCGGCGACGAAACCCTGACCTCTGAGTCTTACACGCTGATAACCGGCGGCGCCGGCTTCGTGGGCACTAACCTGGCCAAGCGACTGCTGGAAATGGGCAAGCGCGTGCTGGTGTTCGATAACCTCTCTAGGCCAGGCGTGGAGCGCAACCTGCAGTTCCTGCACGACACCTACGGCGACCGGCTGGAGGTGTACGTGGGCGACATCCGGGACCTGGAAACGGTAAAGCGCGTGATGCGCAACGCCGAGGCCGTGTTCCACTTCGCCGCCCAGGTGGCCGTTACTACTTCCCTGGACTTCCCAATCAACGATTTCACCATCAATGCCCGCGGCATTATCAACGTGCTGGAAGCCATTCGGGCCCAGCCAACGCCGCCGGCCCTGGTATTTACTTCCACCAACAAGGTATACGGTGGCCTAGAGGACCTGCAGTTTGTGGCCAACGATACCCGCTACTCCCCCACCAACAAGCAGGTGCAAGCCCACGGCATCAGTGAGCAGCGCGCCCTGGATTTCCACTCGCCCTATGGCTGCTCCAAAGGCACCGCCGACCAATACGTTATCGACTACTCGCGCTCCTTTGGCCTCCAGACGGTGGTATTCCGAATGAGCTGCATCTATGGGCCACACCAGTACGGCAACGAGGACCAGGGGTGGGTGGCACACTTCGCTATTCGGGCCATTGAAAACCAGCCCATCAGCATTTACGGTGATGGCAAGCAGGTGCGCGACGTGCTGTTTGTGGAAGACCTGGTGGACGCCTTTCTGCTGGCTCACAAGCACATGCCGCGCCTGGCCGGGCAGGCCTTCAACATTGGGGGCGGGGTTGATAACACCGTGAGCCTGCTGGAGCTGCTGCAGATGCTAGGCCAGTACAAAGGCGAGAAAATCCCGCTCAGCTTCGGCGACTGGCGCACCGGCGACCAGCACTACTACGTCTCCGATATCAGCAAATTCCGGCAGGCCACGGGCTGGTACCCGAAGCACAACGTGCAAACCGGCGTGGCCAAACTCTACCAGTGGCTTTGCGAAAGCAGGGGCCTGGAAGTACCCGTGCTCCTGCCCGCGGCGCAGGCAGAAGAACACGCTCGCACTTCATCCAAAACCGTTAAAAAAGTAGCCGTAGCCTAATGCAAACCGACCTGCTATCTGATTCAAGCGCCATTGCTGAACCCCAGGCTACCACTATGCTCGCCGCCGTACTAACGGCCCCCGGCCAGGTAGAAACCCAGGAGCTGGCCCTGCCGCAGCCCGCAGCCGGGCAGGTGCGCCTGCGGCTGGAAGGCTGCGGGCTGTGCGCCTCCAACATTCCGGTGTGGGAAGGCCGCGAGTGGTTTTCTTACCCCGTAGAAGCCGGCAACCCCGGCCACGAAGGGTGGGGAGTAATTGATGCTGTGGGCGAAGGTGTGACTGGCCTAACGCCCGGCGACCGGGTAGCGGCCCTCTCCTACCACGCCTACGCCGAGTATGATGTGGCCGAGGCTACCAACGTAGTGAAGCTACCGGCCTCGCTGGCGAGCCGCCCCTTCCCCGGCGAGCCGCTGGGCTGCGCCATGAACATCTTCCACCGTAGCGACATCCGGGCAGGCCAGACGGTGGCCATCATTGGCATTGGGTTTCTGGGGGCGCTGCTGGTGCAGCTGGCGAAGCACGCTGGTGCCCACGTTATTGCCCTCTCCCAGCGCGATTTCTCCCTGGATGTGGCCCGGGCAAACGGCGCCGATGAAGTCATTAAGCTGGATGACCACTGGCGCATTATTGAGGAAGTAAAGCAGCTGACCAACGGCCAGTTTTGCGAGCGGGTGCTGGAATGTACCGGCAAGGAGTGGCCGCTGAACCTGGCTGGGGAGCTGTGCGCCGAGCGAGGCCACCTGATTATTGCCGGCTTTCATCAGGATGGCATGCGCCAGGTGAACGTGCAGCTCTGGAACTGGCGCGGCCTCGACGTCATCAATGCCCACGAGCGCGACCCACGGGAGTACATCAAAGGCATAGAAGCCGCCGTGGAGGCAGTGGAGCAAGGCGTGCTCCGCCCCGATGCCCTCTACACCCACCACTACCCCCTGGAGGAAATGCAGGAGGCCTTCACAGCCCTGAGCAACCGCCCCGATGGCTTCATGAAAGCCCTGATATCCTTCTAGTAATCGTGCCGCAACACGTGCGCCATTGTTTCCGGTTGCGGCCAGGTCTCACGCCCTTCCTCGCTAATCTCCTTTCTCATGTCCGAATCTATTCTGCAGGAAACTGCTGCTCCTGCTGCTACATCCGCCACCATTACTCCCAAACTGGGCTTTTTGGGTGTGGGCTGGATTGGCCGTAACCGCCTAGAAGCCATTGCTCAGCACACGGCCGCCGAGGTGGCCTACGTAGCCGACCCGGTCCCGCAAAACACCACCGATGCCCTGAAAAGCGCCCCTACCGCCGTTGCAGTAGAATCCTTGGAAGATTTGCTAAGCCAGCCGGACCTAGATGCGGTGGTTATTGCTACGCCCAGCGCCCTGCACGCCGCGCAAAGCATTCTGGCGCTGGAGGCTGGCAAAGCCGTGTTCTGCCAGAAGCCCCTGGGCCGCAATGCCGCTGAGGCTCGGGCCGTGGTGGAGGCCGCCCGGCAGGCCGATAAGCTCTTGGGCGTCGACCTCTCCTACCGCCACACGGCTGCCATGCAGCGCGTGTATGAAGTGGTGCAGTCGGGGGAGCTAGGCCAGGTGTACGCCGTGGAGCTCGTATTTCACAACGCTTATGGCCCCGATAAGCCCTGGTTTTACGACCCCAAGCTCTCGGGCGGGGGCTGCGTCATCGACCTGGGAGTGCACCTGGTTGATCTGGCGCTCTGGGCCTTGAGCTTCCCGGCGGTGCGGCAAGTGCAGAGCCGCCTGTTTGCCAAAGGCCAGCCCCTCACCGACCCCAACACCCATGTGGAAGACTATGCCTCGGCCAGCATTGAGCTGGCTACCGGTACTCACGTGCAGCTTAGCTGCTCCTGGAACCTGCCGGCCGGGCAGGAAGCCATTATCAGCGCCACCTTCTACGGTACCAATGGCGGTGTGGCGTTCCGCAACATCAACGGCTCTTTCTACGATTTCGTGGCCGACCGCTACTACGGCACCCACACCGACCGCCAGGTGTCGCCGCCGGATAGCTGGTCGGGCCGCGCCGCCGTGGTATGGGCCGAGCGCCTGGCCCAGGGCGCAACCTTCACCGAAGATGCCGAGGAGCTGGTGCGCGTGGCGGAAGTACTGGATAGGATTTACGGCCGGTAGAAGACTGGCTTCATACTAGCCAGCCGAGGATGTGGCGCATTAAGCCAGTGCTCGAACCATTTCTCTCGGCCGTTTAGTAGCAGAGGCCTAGGCCAGTCGTGGGCTCTCTAGGCCAGTTGAGTAGCCAGTGGGGAGATGCATGCCTACGACAACCTCCAGTCCGAAAAGCGAAGCACGCCCCCTATACCCATCCCAAGCAGCCCTACAACTCAACTGCCCATGCGTACGACTTTTCCAGCCAACATCCTGATGACCGCCGACACGGTGGGGGGCGTGTGGACGTATGCGCTGGAGCTCAGCCAAGCCCTGGCCCCCTACGGCACCCGGGTAGCATTGGCCACCATGGGCGCCCCGCTCACCCAAGCGCAGTGGAATCAGGTGGCCGATATTCCTACCCTTACCGTTTACGAAAGCACTTATAAGCTGGAGTGGATGGACGACCCCTGGGAGGACGTAGCGCGGGCCGGCGAGTGGCTGTTGCAGCTCGAAGCACAGGTGCAGCCCGACGTGGTGCACCTCAACGGCCTGGTACACGGCAATCTCCCCTGGCGTACGCCTACGCTGGCGGTAGTGCACTCTTGTGTACTCTCGTGGTGGCAGACCGTGAAGGGTGAGGAGGCACCCGCTTCCTGGCACCGCTACCGCACCGAGGTACAAAGTGGCCTACGTGCCGCCGATGTGGTGGTAGCTCCTACGGCCACGCTCCTGGGCCAGGCCGAGCAACTGTACGGGCCTTTCCGGCAGCAGGCGACAGTGTATAACGGCTTGCATTTGAAGCACTTTCGCATGGCTTCTAAAGAACCCTTCATATTCAGCATGGGGCGGGTATGGGATGAGGCCAAGAACATTTTGCTGCTGGCCGAAATAGCCGAACAGCTTCCCTGGCCCGTCTACATTGCTGGCAATGCCCAGCACCCTGCTACTGGCCAGCACCTTAAGCTACCGAACGTGCATTTTCTCGGGCAGCTCTCGGCGCACGCGGCGGCCGATTGGCTTAGCCGCGCCGCCATTTACGTGATGCCCGCCAAGTATGAGCCCTTCGGCCTGACGCTGCTGGAAGCGGCACTCTCCGGCTGCGCGCTGGTGGCCGGCGACATTGCAACCCTGCGCGAAGTGTGGGGTGAAGCGGCTTGCTATGCTCTGCCCGCGGATGGCAAGGCCCTGGCCTCTACTATCAAAGGGCTGATTGAAAACACCCTACTTCGCCAGCAAATGGCTGACCGCGCCCGGAAGCAAGCCAGCCGCTACACCACCGAGCAGATGGCCTTGGCCTATGGCCGGCTGTACCACCAGTTGCGCCCAAAGGCGGCGGGGAGCCGCTTCGCTGCCCTAGGTAGCACACTAGGCCTAGCGGCTCTTGAATAGCCACACGAGTGGCGCCAGCTGGCGCCTCAGCATTCCTTCCTTTTGCCCATGAACATCGTCCTCTTTTATCACTCCATTTTATCAGACTGGAACCACGGCAATGCGCACTTTCTGCGGGGCATTGTGCGGGAGCTGCAGCAGCGCGGCCACCAGGTACAGGTATTTGAGCCCCAAGACGGCTGGAGCCTGCAAAACCTGCTGGAAGGCTACGGGCCGGAAAAGCTGGATGAGCTGCAGCACTACTACCCCGGCATCAGCACCAACTTCTACACCGCCGACACGCTGAATCTGGACGCGGTACTGCACGACGCCGACCTGGTGCTGGTGCACGAGTGGAACGACCACGCCCTAGTTAAGCGCATTGGGGAGCACCGCAGCCGCAGCCGCTACCAGCTGCTTTTCCACGACACCCACCACCGGGCCGTGACTGAGCGCGAGAGCATGGCCCGCTACGACCTCACCCACTACGACGGCGTGCTGGCGTTTGGCCAGGTGATTCGGGACTTATACCTGCAGCAAGGCTGGACCACCCGCGCCTGGACCTGGCACGAGGCCGCCGACACCAGCGTTTTCTACCCCCACCCCCGCCCCGCCACCTACGACGGCGACCTGATCTGGATTGGCAACTGGGGCGACGAGGAGCGCACCGCCGAGCTGCACGAGTTTCTCATCAACCCGGTAAAGGAGCTGGGTCTGCGGGCCAAAATTTATGGGGTGCGCTACCCCGAGCACGCGCTGAAGTCGCTGCAGGATGCGGGCATTGAGTACGGCGGCTGGCTGCCCAACTACAAAGCCGCCGAGGAGTTTGCCCGCTACCGCGTAACGGTGCACGTACCCCGCCGCCCCTACGTGGAGGCCCTGCCTGGCATTCCCACCATTCGCCCATTTGAAGCCCTGGCCTGCGGTATCCCCCTGATTTCTTCACCCTGGGATGATGCCGAGCACCTGTTCACGCCCGGCCAGGATTTCTTGGTAGCCCGCACTGGCACCGAGATGAAACAGTGCCTGCACACCGTTCTCACCGATGAGGCACGGGCTCAGCAACTGGCAGCCCACGGCCTGGAAACCATTCGGCGTAGCCACACCTGTGCCCATCGCGTCGATGAGCTGGAACGCATCTGCCAGGAGCTCGGCCTCAAAGTAAAAGCACTTAAAAAGGCAGCGATAGCCGAGAGCTGAAAACAAGCTCCCCCAGATGATTCCGCGCATCGAGCAGCGTGAGGTTAGGGGTGCTTGACTGGCCTAGGGCTTTAGCGGAACAGTTCTTACAGCTGCCCCCGCTGGCTATACGCCACAGGCTCCCCTCACATTCTGCCTCCACCTCCCACACCCATCCTCTCTCCCATGAAGACCTCAAAACTCCATATTGCCTTCTTTGGCTCCAGCCTGGTGTCAGCGTACTGGAATGGCGCGGCCACCTACTACCGTGGCATTGTGCGGGCCCTGCACGCCCGCGGCCACCACGTTACGTTCTACGAGCCCGACGCCTACGACCGGCAGCAGAACCGCGACATTCCGGACCCCGAGTACGCTACTGTAGTGGTATATGAGGCCACCGAAGATGCCGTGCACCGCTGCCTGGCGCAGGCCGCTGCCGAAGCCGATATGATAGTGAAAGCCAGCGGTGTGGGGGTGTTTGATGAGCTGCTGGAACGTGAAGTGGCGAAACTGCGGAGTGATGACCGGCTGGTGGTGTTCTGGGATGTGGATGCTCCCGCCACCCTCGACCGGGTACACGCCAACCCCAACGACCAGTTTCTTGGCCTGATTCCGCTTTATGATTTGGTGCTAACCTACGGGGGCGGCGACCCGGTTATCAGGGCCTACGAGGCGCTGGGGGCCCGGCAGTGCGTACCCATCTACAACGCCCTCGATACTGCCACCCATTACCCCGTAGCCCCGGAAGAGCGCTTTGCCTGCGACCTGGCCTTCCTCGGCAACCGCCTGCCCGACCGCGAAGCCCGCGTGGAAGAGTTCTTCCTGCGCCCGGCGGCGGCCACGCCCTCCCAAACCTTCCTGATTGGGGGCAGCGGCTGGGCCGATAAGCCCATGCCCGCCAATGTGAAGTACGTAGGCCACGTGTACACCAACGACCACAACGCCTTCAACTGCACCCCCAAAGCGGTGCTCAACATCAGTCGCGAGAGCATGGCCCGCTACGGCTTCTCGCCCGCCACGCGCGTGTTTGAGGCGGCCGGCGCCGGGGCCTGTATCATCACCGATTACTGGGAGGGAATTGATATGTTCTTCGAGCCGGATCAGGAGATTTTGGTGGCCAAAGATGGTGACGACCTTGCCGCCATTATAGCCACCCTGACCCCGGAGCAGGCCCGCACCATTGGGCAAGCCGCTTACCGCAAAGTGCTAGCCGCGCACACCTACGAGCATCGCGTAGAGCAGCTGGAGCAGGTGCTTAACGGTGAATTTGTTAAGGGTGAAGTGGTGAAAGATGAGGTAGTGAGGTGAAGCGCTATGGCAGTTTCACGGCCAGTACTGGCCTAGCTTCTGCTCGGTAGCACAGAAGCTTGAGAGTGAGCAGCCCGTCAGAACGACCAGGACACCTCGCACATCTTTTCATCTTCACCATCACACCACTTGCCATGAACATCGTCATTCTAGGCCTCTCGATAACTTCCAGCTGGGGCAACGGCCACGCCACCACTTTCCGGGGTCTGGTCAGGGAGCTAACCAAAAACGGCCACCAGGTGCTGTTTCTGGAGCGCGACGTGCCCTGGTATGCCAATAGCCGCGACCTGCCCAACCCCGATTTCTGCCAGCTGGCACTTTACTCCTCGCTAACCGACCTGCAGGCCCGCTTCTGGGAGCAAGTGCGCGAAGCCGACCTGGTGATAGTGGGCTCCTACGTGCCCGAGGGCGTGGCCGTGGGCGAGTGGGTGGTGCAAACGGCTCAGGGCATTAAGGCTTTCTACGACATTGACACGCCCGTGACCCTGGCCAAGCTGGAGCGCCATGACTATGAGTACCTGCACCCGCGCCTGATTCCGCAGTACGATTTGTACCTGTCGTTTACCGGTGGGCCCACCCTGCAGCGCCTGGAGCGCCAGTACGGCTCGCCCATGGCCCGGCCCTTCTACTGCTCCTTCGACCCTGCTTTGTACTACCCCGAGCCCCAGACCCTGCAGTGGGACTTAGGCTACCTAGGCACCTACTCCGAGGACCGGCAGCCACCACTGGAAAAGCTTATGCTCGACGCGGCCCGCCAGTGGCCTACGGGCCGGTTTGTGGTGGCCGGGCCGCAGTATCCGACCTCGGTGCAGTGGCCTAGCAACACCCACTACATTCCGCACTTGCCGCCCGCAGAACACCGCACCTTTTATAACGCCCAGCGCTTCACCCAGAACATCACCCGCGCCGATATGATAGCGGCCGGCTACTCCCCCAGCGTGCGCCTGTTTGAAGCCGCCGCCTGCGGCACGCCCATCATCTCCGACTACTGGGACGGGCTGGACTCTTTCTTTGCCTTCGATGAGGAGATTCTGGTGGCCTACACCGCCGCCGATACGCTCAGCTACCTGCAGGAGCTAAGCGAGGCGGAGCGCCAGGCCATGGGGGAACGAGCCCGCCAGAAGGTCCTGACGTACCACACCGCCGCTCACCGCGCCCAAGAGCTGGAAAGCTACGCCCGTGAGCTGGCCGGAAAGCAGGAGCTGGAAGTCAGGGGCTAGAAGGTAGAACGTCACGGCAAAACGCAAACTCAAGGCCACTGGCCATACACTCCTAGCTCCTCCTTCCAAACACCTTCTCCCATGAGCATTCAAGACGAAATCGAGCAGCTCGGCCCCTGGTTCCACAACCTGCATCTACCAGATGGTGTGCAAACGGCGCCTCACCATACCCTCGGCGACTTTCCCGCCTTTAAGTGGCAAGAGCTGCAAGGCCACATTCCGGCAGACCTAACAGGCTGGCAGGTGCTGGATGTAGGCTGCAATGCGGGCTTCTATTCCCTGGAGCTGGCCAAGCGCGGCGCACACGTATTGGGTATCGACGTGGACCCGCACTACCTGCGCCAGGCGGAATGGGCCGCCCGTCAGCTAGGCCTCTCCGACCGCCTCGAGCTCCAACAGATGCAGGTATATGACGTGGCCCGCCTCGACCGGCAATTTGATTTGGTGTGGTACATGGGCGTGCTCTACCACTTGCGTTACCCCCTGCTCTCCCTCGATATCCTTTCCCAGAAAACCCGGCGCCTCATGGTGTTCCAAACCCTGACCATGCCCGGTGAAGAAGCCCAGGAAGCTCCCTCCGACTTTGGGCTGCACGACCGGCAGCAGATGCTGGCCCCAGGTTGGCCCAAAATGGCCTTCATCGAAAACAAAATGGCCGGTGACCCCACCAACTGGTGGGCCCCCAACCACGCCGCCGTTGAGGCCATGCTCCGCTCCTGCGGCCTGCGCATAACACAACGCCCCGGCCACGAAATGTACCTCTGCGAGGTAGACGAGCAGTTGCGCCAGAACCAGCACTGGAACCAGTCGGAGTACCTTTCGGCGGTGGGGCTGGAGTGGCAGCAGGCGGTGCAGGAAAAGGTAACGGGCAAGAACACCTACATGGTAGCCGGCGCCAACGGCCACCACTAGTGTATCTTTTGCGCCCCCAACTGGCCTAGGCCAGTTGGCACGTACTCTTTCTTTGCCCGACTGCTCCCCATGAACCCTGAAATAACTCCCTGGAAAACGCTGCACTCAACCCTGGTTTTCGACCACCGGTGGTACCGGCTGCGGCGCGACCATGTGCAGCTACCCAGCGGGCAGGAGCTGGACGACTACTTCGTGAGCGTACGCCCCGATGTGGTGCTGACGTTCCCCCTGACCGCCGATAATCAGGTGGTGCTAGTGCGGCAGTACAAGCATGCAGCCGGCGAAGTGCTTATTGAGCTGCCCGGCGGCGTTATTGATGTGGGCGAAACCAACCCTGCGGCTGCGGCCCAGCGGGAGCTTCTGGAAGAGACCGGCTACACCTCCTCCGAAGTAGAGCTGCTGTTGCAGGTCAGCGACAACCCCACCAAGGACACTAATAGAATTTACTTCTACCTGCTTCGCAACGTGCATCAAGTAGCCGAGCAAAACCTGGACCCTTCAGAAACTATCGAAGTCCTGACGGTTCCGCTTGCCGACGTGGAGCAGATGATCTTTAGCGGCCAGATCAGGGTTTCCGGCTCGGTGGCCCTCTGTCTGCTGGCCCTACGAAAACTGGAACGGGAAATGGCCTAGCCATCGGCTGCTCTCAGACTGACTTCCCCAGCTTGATAATTTAGGAACAACTAGGCCCTTATTAGCAGTAAGCCAGTGGCCTAGAGCCACGTTCTAACGTACGCAGTTCCTTTGCTGTGCCCAGGACGACGGGGCGTTGCTAAACGTGCTAACCCAATGGGCTGCAGGCATCTTGCTTGCTATGATGAATGATTTAGCGCCACGTCAGGAGGTAGCGTCTTTTTGCTCCATCTTTTCCTGCTTTTTCTCAATGGTATCCAGCACATGCTCGGGCTGCACGTCCTTGGCTAGCTCGGGAATCTCAGGGTCGGCGGCCGCTTCAATATTCATTTTGCGCGCCATTTCAGTGACCAGTATGACTAACCGTGTGATTTCGTGCTCCCCCAGCAAGCTCACTTGCAAGTTGAGCTCCGCCCGTTTCTCAGCCAGCGCCGACGTTCGGTTTTGACTGATGAGCACAAAAGTGGATAGGAAGATGGCCTCCACCGACGCGAACATGGCCAGCACCACAAACGACGGATCGAACGGCTTGAGTCCCAACCAGCCCACGTTCCACAGAATCCAGCAGCCAAACAGTACCAGGTGAATAAGCACAAAGGTGATGCTGCCGGTGAAGGCCGTCACTGCATCGGCCAGACGGTCTTGCCACCCTTTTTGCTGCTCCTGCTCTTGTTGGCGTTTTAGCAGCGCCTCAATATTACGTTCCACCACACGTGCCATCCCGGGCTTGGGGGGTGGTACTGCAGATGGTGTGTTTTCGGATTTCATACTGCATCACTATGTATAAAAACCACATACGAAAACGATTCATAAAAATCTCAACAATAACATCTTACACCCTATCAATCAAACCTTTAATTTCAATATTTACCCCTCTGCCAATTTCGCAGCTCAACGCTATTCACCAGCTGATTCATACGCACGGCAGCAGCGCCTAAAAAGCCAACAAGCCGACTCTTGCGGACCGGCTTGTTGCGTTTGAAGAAAAGCAAGCGGGCTTACTTGCGGCCCTCAATAATCTCATCTACCACCGCAGGGTCAAGTAGCGTGGTAGTGTCGCCGAGGTTGCTGATTTCGCCCTCCGCCACTTTGCGCAGAATGCGGCGCATGATTTTGCCCGAGCGCGTTTTCGGTAGGCCACTCACAATCTGAATTTTATCTGGCTTGGCGATTTTGCCAATTTGGGCCACGATAGTTTCAATGATACTGGCCTCAATATGGGCCTTGTCTTTTGTGGCAGCAGCGGGGCGGCAGATGACGTAGGCGTAGATGCCTTGCCCCTTCACATCGTGCGGGAAAGCCACCACCGCCGACTCTACCACATTCTGATTCTGGTTGATGGCGTTTTCAATTTCGGCGGTGCCGAAGCGGTGACCGGATACATTAATCACGTCATCTACGCGGCCAATAATGCGGTAGAGGCCGTTCTCGTCGCGGCGGGCACCGTCGCCGGTGAAGTAATAGCCCTTGTAGGGCGCGAAGTAGGTTTGCACGGCCCGCTCATGGTCGCCGTAGGTTGTCCGGATGATGCCGGGCCAGCTGTGCTTGATGGCAAGGTAGCCTTCTTCGTCGTTGCCCTCAATCTCTTTGCCCTCCTGAGTGAGCAGCACGGGCTGCACGCCGGGCATGGGCAGGCCCGCGTGGGTGGGCTTGCTGGGCGTGATGCCCGCCATGGCCGAAATCATGATGCCACCGGTTTCAGTCTGCCACCAAGTGTCTACCACGGGGCAGCGCTCCTTGCCCACGTGCTGGTAGTACCAGTACCAGGCCTCTTCGTTGATGGGCTCCCCTACCGAGCCCAGCACCCGCAGAGAGTCGAGGGAGTAGCTGAGCACGTTGTCCAGCGGGGCAGCCATGAGGCTGCGGATGGCCGTGGGCGCGGTGTAGAAAATGCTGACGGAGTGCTTGTCAATTACTTCCCAGAACCGGCCGGCATCGGGGTACGTGGGGATGCCCTCAAACATGAGCGAGGTGCTACCGGCCAGCAGCGGCCCGTAGAGCAAGTACGAGTGGCCCGTCACCCAGCCAATATCGGCGGTGCACCAGTAAATGTCGTTTTCCTCAATCTGGAACACGTTGCGGAACGTGTAATCAGCCCACACCATGTAGCCGGCGGTGCTGTGTACCACGCCTTTGGGCTTGCCGGTGCTGCCAGAGGTATAAAGGATGAACAGCGGATCTTCGGCGTCCATTTCCTCGGCGGGGCAGGTTTTGGGCACGTCCTCAGCTTCCTCGTGGTACCATACGTCGCGGCCCTCGTGCATGTGCACGGGCCAGCCTAGGTGCTCCACCACAATCACGCGGCGCACACCGGGGCAGGTTTCCAGGGCCTCATCTACCACGCGCTTCACCGGAATTTGCTTGGCGCCGCGGTTCAGGCCATCGGCGGTGAGCACCACGGTGGCCTGGGCATCGTTCACGCGGTCGGCAATGGCGGTGGCCGAGAAGCCCGCGAAAATCACGGAGTGCACCGCCCCAATGCGGGCGCAGGCCAGCACCGCAATGGCCAGCTGCGGAATCATGGGCATGTAGATGCACACCCGGTCGCCCTTCTCCACGCCGTTGTTGTGCAGCACGTTGGCAAACTTGCACACCTCCTGGTGCAGCTCCCGGTACGTGAGGCGCAGGTGGCGAGTCTTGGGGTCGTTGGGCTCGTAAATAATGGCCAGCTTATTAGCCCGCGAGGCCAGGTGCCGGTCCAGGCAGTTTTCCGTGATGTTCAGGCGGGCGCCCTGGAACCACTCGTTGCGGCCGGCGGCCATGTCGGAGTCCAGCACCTTGCTCCACTTGCGGCGCCAGGTAAAGGGCTCGGCCACCTCGGCCCAGAACTGCTCGGGGTTTTCTACGCTGCGGCGGTAGGCCTCGTGGTACTCTTCGAGGGAGCGAATGCGGGCGTGTTTGGTGGTGGGATTGTCAGGCATGATCTATAGGAGTTAGGGAGTTGTGTGTACGTGTGAGAAAGTCGGGTCAGACGTTAGTACCAATGAGTTCTTTGATAGTCGTCATGAGCTGGCGGGTGCTGAAGGGCTTGGGAATGTAGAGGTCGGCCCCGGCGTCGTATCCCTTCTGGATATCGGCCTCCTTGCTTTTGGCCGACAGAAAAATAACGCGGGTGTGGCTCTGGCCGGGCAGCTGGCGCAGCTGCCGACACACTTCGTAGCCATCTACATCCGGCATCATCACATCCAGCAGCACCACGTCGAAAGGGCTTTGCTTGATGGCTTCCAGCGCCTCAGTGCCGTTGCGGGCAATGCTCACGCGGTAGCCGTTCTTGCGCATCAGAAATTCGAGCGACATGACAATGTTGGGCTCGTCATCGACAATGAGAATGTGAGGAGTCGTGGGCATGACGAAAGGTTGTTTTTGGGAGATTTCATTGCGCAGGTTCCCGCTGAGGAACCCTAGGGATTTGGCAGAGAATACAGCAGGCCGGTTGATTCACTCATTCGCTCATCCGCTCATTCACTGGCAGCGGCAGCTCAAAGGAAAACCGGGCACCTTGCTCGGGCTGGCTTTCTACCCAAATGCGGCCGGCGTGCAGCTCCACTATTTTCTTGGTGATGGCCAGGCCTAGGCCAGATCCTTCGGGCTTGCGCATGGTTTGATTGCGGGCCTGAAAGAACTTGTCGAAGATGAGCTGGTGAAACTCCGGATCGATGCCCTTACCGTTGTCTTCCACCGTAATGCGCAGCGTATCCGCGGAGGCTTCGGCCACTACGCTGATGCGGCCACTGCCATCGGCACGGCACGATTTCACGGCGTTAGAGAGCAGGTTCACCAGCACCTGCATAAGTCGGTCTCGGTCGCCGGGCAACAGTGGCAGGCCGGGTGGCACCACCACATCCAGCTGGATCTGCTTGTCGCGCAGGAGCTGACCCACCGACTCCAGCGCATCATGCAGTACGTCGGGCACATCTACCAGGCTTTTCTCCAGGGTAGCTCTGCCCGACTCGTACTTTTCCAGATCCAGCACGAGCGTAATCAGCCGGCTCAGCCTTTCCGATTCTTTGGTGATGGTGAGCAGGAAGCGGTGGCGCTCCTCCTCCTCCATATCGGGGTTGTCAGTCAGAATTTCGGATAATGCCCGGATGCTGGTGAGCGGGGTGCGCAGCTCGTGTGTGACGGTGTAGAGGAACTCATCCTTGTGCTGATCCAGCTCTTGAAGTTGGTTGTAGGCCACCTGCAGCTGGCCCGTAAGGCGCTGGAGCTGCCGCTGCTGCTTCTGGAGCTGGCGGTTGGCTTCCAGCAGCTGCTGGCTTTCGCGCAGGATGCCCACCACATTGTCGAAGCTAATGTCCTCCACCCCCACTGACGATGAGAGCAACAGCCGGGCCGAAGCCGGGCCAATGCTGCCGGCCAGCAGCTTCTCGGCGTAGGCCAGCAGGCGCGGGTCGGCCTGGGCCGTAGCCACGTTCTCGGAGGCGTCGGGCACCTCCGGAAACCGCTCGGCGAAGGCGTGCAGGGCCTGGGAGGTTCTTTTCTTGCCTAGAAAGCCCGTGAGTAGGGCCCGCACATCGGGCAGCGGTGCCCCGGCTTGCCAACCAGCGGGGCCTTCAAAGCCAGTGCGGTAATGGAACACATCCACAAACTCTACTGCCTGCCGCTGCTCCAGGGCCGAGGGCATCCGCAGCAGCGACACACCTACGTAGAGCCCAACGTTGAAAAACCAACTCCAGAACAACCCGTGCGAAAGGTAATCTAGGCCGGTTAGCCCAAACAGTGCGAAGGGTCGTAGGCCACTCCAACCGCCCAAGCCTTGCTCTAAAATGGAGGAGGGCAGCAGGTTGGGCCCCACCATGGTAGGCACTACCAGCGTGAAAAACCAAACAACGAAGCCGGCCAAAATACCAGCCGTGGCCCCCTGCCGCGTGCCGCCCTTCCAATAGAGCCCACCCAGCACCACCGGCACAAACTGCGCCACCGCCGCAAACGACACCAGCCCAATATTTACCAGGGGCAGTAGGTGGCCTACTGCCGCGTAGTAGCCGTAGGCCAGTAGCAGCACCACCACCACCGCTAACCGCCGACTGTGCAGGGCTACCTGGCCCAGGTAGGCAAACCAACTAGGGCTTTCGGCGCGGGCGGGCGGCAGACGCACCAGCAGCGGCATGAGCAGGTGGTTGCTCATCATCACGCTCAGGGCAATGGTTTCCACAATGATCATGCTGCTGGCCGCCGACAAGCCCCCGAGGTAAATCAGCAGGGCTAGCCAGGGGTGGCCCGCCTGCAGGGGCAGGGCCAGCACAAACGTATCGGCATCAATAGACTGCCCCGCCAGCAAGCGGCCACCAAACGCCAGGGGCAGCACAAACAGGTTGATGATGATGAGGTAGAGCGGAAACAGCCACATGGCCTTCCGCAGGTGATTCTCGTTCACGTTTTCCACCACCGACACCTGAAATTGCCGGGGCAGCAGCAGAATGGCCGACATGCTCAGCACCAGCAACGTGAACCACTGCGGGCCACTGGTACCAGCCCCGTCCAGCGTAAACAGGCGGCTCAGGTCGGGCACTGCCGCAGCTTTCTCGAATACGTCGCCGAAGCCTTTGAACAAGCCAAACGTCACGAACAGGCCCGCGGCCAGAAACGCCACCAGCTTCACCAGGCTTTCTAGAGCTACCGCCAGCACCATGCCCTCATGGCGCTCCGTGGCCTCCACCGACCGAACGCCAAAGATGATGGTGAAAAATGCCAGCGCCCCAGTAGTAATAAGGGCAGAGCTGCTGGCTACCGTGCCTTCTGCTAGCATAGAGCCCTGCCCTCCCCCGGTCAGGATATCAAAGGAAGCCGCAATAGCTTTGATCTGCAGCGAGATGTAGGGCACTACTCCCAGCACGCACACCACCGTTACCAGGGCCCCCAGCGCGGCACTTTTGCCATAACGGGCCGAAATGAAGTCGGCAATGGACGTGAGGCGCTGCACGTGGCAGATGCGGATAATCTTGCGCAGCACCAGCCAGGCCACTGGCGCCATCAGCGTAGGGCCCAGGTAAATACCGATGAACTCCAACCCAAAATAGGCAGCCCGGCCTACGGAGCCATAGTACGTCCAGGCGGTGCAGTATACGGCCATGCTCAGGGCGTACACGTAGGGGTTGCTCACCAAGCTCCGCCGCGCCGCCGAGCGCCGCTCAGCCGCGTAGGCCACCCCAAACAGCAAAGCCAGGTAGCCAAACGAGAAGCAAATGACGAGCAGGGTGTTCACGAGGTGAGAATGTGGAGATGTGAAGTTGGAGAGTTGGAGAGATGCAAGAGCTCATTGCCCTGAGCATTCCGCGCCTGAAGCTGAGCCGGGGAGTCTTAGCAAGGGCAAACTACTGGCCTAGAACCTAGCGGTTCAGGCTGATGCCAACCGATCCTTCGCCAGGTGCTGGGCGGGTGCGGTTGGCCGTTCAGTCATGGCCCTGTTACTTACTCATCTTACCGCTCTTTACCAGTAGGCCAGTAAGCAGCACCAGTGTAGCCCAGGCCAGAAGTACATAGAGGTAGAGCACCGGAATACCCAGCACGCGGCCGCTATGGTCAAAAACTGCGAGCAGCGGGAAATTCAGCAGCACGGCAAACAGCAGGCTCACGAAGAGCAGCCGCTGCCCGCGGCGTTGCTCCTGCTGCTCCTGGGGCGACATGGGTAGCATAGCGGAGTAGGTTAAGGAAAAGCAGAAGGCCAGCAGCTTCAGCAGCAGTAGTATTTCCTACTGTCAGGCTGGCTTTTTTAATGATTTTGCTCAGTCATGGTCGGCTCTCTAGCAGGAAGTCCGCCGAACCTGGGGGCTCGGCGGACTTCACATACAAGCAGAGCAAAGAACCTCTTGTGCCAAGCGGCTGGCAGTGGCCTAGGCCTATCTATGCGCTTTGTTGCGCCGAATCATCCATAAGGCGCACGTTACGCACGTCACGCATATAGATCATGCCAATGATAAAGCACACCAAGGCTACCGTCACGGGGTAAACCAACCCAATAAGGCTGCTGTGCTCCTTGGCAAAAGTGCCTTCAGGCTGAGCTGCGGCCCACACCCCAATAGAGGTAGCCACCAGCGGCACGAAGCCCCCAAAGATGCCGTTGCCGATGTGGTACGGCACGGAAAGCGACGTGTAACGCACTTTTGTGGGGAACAGCTCTACCAGGTAAGCAGCAATGGGTCCGTACACCATCGTTACAAACACTACCAGGCAAAAGGTGAGAGCAATCATAGCAGGCACGTTGGGCGTGAGGGCCTTCATAACGGCGGGCACGGCTTTACCGGCGGCATCAACGGTGGCCGGCGTAATTTCTGATAGCGGACCGGCAAAGGCCTTGATGCCATAGAACAACGGTGCCGTAAACAGAGCACCGCAAATCATGCCCGTCATGATAATGCGCTTGCGGCCAATACGGTCAGAAAGCGAGCCGAAGTACACGAACAGCGGCGTAGCCAGCAGCATTGACACTACCATAATCACGCTAGAGTCAACGATATCCAGCTTGAGAGTAGCATTCATGAAGGTGAACACCTGAAACTGGCTGGTGTAGAAAATCACGCCCTGCCCCATGGTAACGCCAAACAGCGCGATGAGTACCAAACGACGGTTTACGGGGTTCACGAAGGAATCGCGCAGGGGGTTTTTGCTGGTAGTACCGGTAGCCTTGGCTTTGGCAAACAGCGGCGACTCATGCAGCTTGCGGCGGATGTAGTAGGAAGCAATAACCAGGAAGCCAGACAGAAGGAACGGGATGCGCCAGCCCCACTCCTTGAAGGCGTCTTCGCCGAGAAGCTTGCGGGTAATCAAAATCACGGAAATGCTCAGAATCAGACCACCCGTGGCCGTAATCTGAATGAAGCTGGTGTAATAGCCCCGTTTCTTATCCGGTGCATACTCAGCTACATACGTTGTTGCTCCCCCATACTCGCCACCCAGTGCCAGGCCCTGCAGCAAGCGCAGTATCACTACCACTACCGGTGCCGCAATACCAATGGTATCGTAGCTCGGGATAAGACCCGTTATGAACGTAGCCCCACCCATAATGAGCAGCGTAACTAAGAAGGTGTACTTCCGGCCAATCATGTCGCCGAGGCGGCCAAAGAACATGGCGCCAAACGGACGCACCACAAACCCCGCCCCAAACACTGCCAGGGCCCCGAGAAGCGTTTCCTCAATTTTACCGGCGTGCCCAAACAACACCGGCCCAATAATGGCGGCCAGGGAGCCGAAGATGTAGAAGTCGTACCACTCAATGACGGTGCCCACCGAAGAGGCGGTAATCACCTGCCAGATTTTGCTGGTGGAGACGGCGTTGTTGTCGTGGGCTACGGCATCATCGGCCGTTGCACCACCCAGGGGCGCGGCACCTGCGTAGGCATCGCGCTGCGGTAGGTTTTGGTTCATGATTGGTGGGAGTTGTGGTGAGATGAAAGAAAGGAGGCTGTAGTGCCAGGGCCATTGTGGGAAGCCCTGGCACTACTAGGCCAGTTGTCTACAGGAAAATCTGCGTCTGCAGCGTGATTTCCGGCTTGTAGTCGAGGCGGTTGAAGTTGCCGGTGGCGGGCACGTAACCTTCAAAATCGGGGCGGGCGCGGTAGTTCAGAGTCACTTTGGCGTTGTGGCCATCCAGCAGCACGTTCACGCCGGCGTCGTACACATTCACAGCCTTGGTGTCACCATTGGCGTAGTGCAAGCCCTCATAATTGCTGTGTAGGTACGCTACGTAAGGCTGCAAGCGCGCTTTCGGACCAAGGACTTTCTCCGGCAGCAGGAAACCAGCCTGCCCGTAGAAGGAGCCTCCGGTACCTGACTGTGGCACCGCGTTGCCCCGGGTAGGAGCCGCCCCGTAGCCGGGGTTTTCGGGCCCAATGAAGCGCACGTGGTTGGGGCCCATGTTGTAGTTGTAGTACACGCCGTACAGCGTCAGGGCCGTACGCGCGGCCGTATCCAGGGGCACATCGTAAAAAGCATCAACCCCGAACATCTTCAGGCTGTGCTTATTCGTGCCCACTAGCCCAAACGGATCTGCCGAAACGGCCGGGGTCACGGCCACCACGCTCGACGTAGGCCGCGAGTACATAGCGTCTTTGTTGTACAGGAAACCAGCCCCTACACTGAACACACGCTTGGTGCCCAAGTAGGTACCCACAAAGTAAGGCAGCAGGTTGGCCTCAGGCTCCAGAAAGTTGTAGCTAACATACCCCTGATACACATGACTGGTATTCTGGGGGTTGTAGGCGGCCACGCCCGTACCGGTGTTGGTGGTAACTCCCGCCGCGGTAGCACTGGAGCCCAGGCTCAGCGGAGTGCTGGTTAAGTTCGTTAGGAAGGGGTCACTGACGGAAAAGCGGTAGTCCAGCTTATTGATCCGGCCTTTGGCGTAAATACCTAGCCAGCGGGCAAACTGGTCGGTGGCCTCAATGGTCGGGAAGTTGGTAAGGGGCAGGTCGATGGGCAGAATATTGACGGTGCTGGCGCTGGTAAGCCGCGAGATACCGTTCAGGTAGTGTAGGCCACCTCCCAGGCTCAGGTACTTGTTTACCTTGTACTCCGTCACAGCCTCGTGAATGAAGAACTGAGGCTTCTTACCGTCTACGGTTGGGGTAATGCCCCCTCCCACAGCGTTTTGGTTGTTGATACCCAGGTGGGTGTAAATAACGAAGCGCGGATTAAGCTGGGCAAGAATCACCAGACGGGAGCGGCGCAGGCCAAAATCTAGCTGGCCTTTCTGCGGTTTGCTGGGTGCCCGGAGCGTACCCGCGTTGTTTTCGGTGTAGCGAGTATATACCTGGTGCCAGGTCAGGAAGCGTATGTACTTAGAGCCATCCGGTGAGAGGTTCACCTTCAGGCCGGCCCCATACGGAGCCGATTTTGTAGGCGCTGGGGGCGCGGGCGTGGGCGCGGGCGCGGCCGGCGCGGGAGCCGGCGGCTGACCGGCAGGTGGTGGTTGAACTTGGGCAATTGCGCCAGCGGAGAACAGCAGCGCACTAATGGTTAGTGCGTAACGGGTGTTTCGCATAGAAGAGGGTGGTTGGGGGAGGGGGTGGTGAGAAAGGGAACCAGCCGCAACCAGGTAGCAATACCCAGATCAGCTCCACCAAATAGAACAATCCCCTGATGTAAATCACCCTCTTGCTATAGTTCTGCTAAATCTATAGCTCTAGGCCTGCCTAAACCTCTCCCACCGAATCATCATGTACTTATCGCCCAATTCCGTTACTACCAGCCCCGCCCCTTTCAGGTGCTGGGGGTCCTGGAAATATTCCGCCAATTCTCTTTGGTTGAGAATCTTATAGGTCGGGTGATATTCTGTTTGCCGGGGTGCTTTCATCCCGTACTTTTTCACCCAATTCATTACACTTACATGGCTTACGCCCAACAGGCGCTCAATTTCCCGGTAGCTTACGCCCTCCACATACAGCTGCAAAGCCTTAATAACGTAGTAAGGATTAATCTCCTTGCCTGTTTTTGCTACAGAAAAATGGTACCCACAATTCTTACATTTGAACCGTTGCCTCCCCCCTACTATACCGCTTTTGGTAGCGTCCGTTGATTCACACTTGGGGCAGGCAGGCTTAGACATAGCGCAGGTAAGTAAGTGGTTACTTGCTAACTATACCTAATTAGTAAAGATATAGCAACTTAGCAACTATCATACGGTAGTTCTGATAAAAAGATTGAATGGGAAGATACAGACCACATATAAAAGTAAGAAGAGGCAAGCGCCACTTGCAGCGGCATCAAAGGGATAGCCTTACTCCAGCACCTTTAAGCATACAGAGCCTCACCAGCCAACACTACTATTACGAAAATCTTGGGCTGGCTCCTTGGCATTTTCACTCTTGGAATCGCCGGCAGACACCCACATTAGTGCGCCAGCTTGCGGTACAACACCTACTAATAACTTTCTTTGCTTGGCAATCGCAAATGGTTGAATTGCCCGATCCTTACTTCATGGCAATCAGAATTGTAGCGCCTGAGTTTGCACATAGCTCCGAGGTGATGATAGCCATCAAGAATCAGCTTGAACGATATCACACTAAGTATAATGCGCCCGATCCAACTGGCCCTTCATTACCGGAAGTGTATCAAAAGCTTGCTGGCGCAGAAAGATTAATATGGCACACGCAGCCCTGGCACATCTACCTCGATGACTACGACTATCCCGATGGCTGGCCAGCCTGGGCACTGCGACTCCCACACAGCTCCTGGCCCTATGAGGATGGTAGCGAATACTTAGCCGTGCAAACCGGCTGGATGTGGGTGGGTCAGTTGCCCACCCGAGCCACAGAACAGCCTACGCCGTAAACAGGGCACTATCCCCCGCATCCACGTCGAAGGAGGCGCCGCTGATGCGGGCGGCTTCGTCGGAAGCCAGGAATACGGCCATGGGCGCCATGTCTTCGGGCTGCAGCCAGGGCAGGCTGAAGGGCGTATGCTCGGCCCGGACTTTGGCGGCTTCTTCCGGAGTAGGCGGCGTATTGGGCTGGGGACGGTAGTCGCGGTAGGCCTCCGTCAAGCGAGTTTCGTTCATGGTCATGTCGGTGGCTACCAGTCCCGGCACCAGCGCATTCACCGTGATGTTGTGTGGCCCCAGATCCAGCGCCGCCGACTTCATAAATCCTAGCAGGCCCCACTTGGAGGCGGCGTAGCTGGCGCCGTGCCGGAAGCCCTTCTTGCCCTGCCCGGAGGCGGTGATGATAATGCGTCCTCCGCCCTGCTGCACCAGCAGTGGGGCAAAGGCCCGCACGGTGTTGGCGGTGCCGGTAAGGTTTACGTCGATAACGTCGTGCCACTGCGCATCCGTCATTTCCAGCAGCGGGGCAAATACCTGAATGCCCGCATTGGCCACTACTACGTGCACCTGGCCTAGCGCCTGTTGCACGTGCTCGGCGGCAGCCCGTAGGGCCGCCATATCCCGAATATCCACCTCCACGGGCAGGAAACGACCTCCCTGCTGCTCCACTTGCCGGCCAGTTTCTGCTAGGTCTTCGGCGGTAGCCGCTGGGTAGGCGGTAGTTTCGCTTACTGCGGCAGCCTTGTCAATGCCTACCACGGCGGCGCCTTCGCGGGCGTAGGCCACGGCAATGGCGCGCCCAATACCCCGCGCAGCCCCAGTTACGATGGCCGTTTTTCCTGCTAGTCTTTTCATCAATGATACAGTAGTGTAAGGCTTCCCAAACCATTGGGCAGCAGGCTCCGTGACTAGCGTACGACCATCGGGAAAGCCAGGTTGAGCAGCCAACTTCCCCGGCGCCAGCAGCCGGAGTGGCCTAGCACGTCTGTATGGAGCAGTCTGGCTGCCAGTCCCTTTTATCCCTCAAGACCAGCTGATACTTGCCGCTGCCTTACGGCAGGCCAGCGGAGTGTGGCCGGTTTGCTTCTTGAAGAAGTTATTGAAGTACGTGGCGTAGGCAAAACCCAGACTATAAGCAATTTCGGCCACGCTCCAGGTGGTGTGCTGTAGCAGGGCCTTGGCCTCGTCGGTGATGCGGTTGGTGATATGCACGCTCGTGGGCTTACCCGTAACTTCCTTCACGGCCTTGTTGAGGTGGTTGATGTGCACTGCCAGCCGGTCGGCAAAGTCCTGAGCCGTTTTCAGCGGCAACGTCTGCTGGGGGCTTTCCACCGGAAACTGCTGTTCCAGCAATTCCAGAAACTGAGATGCTAGTCGGGAGGAAGCATTTTTGTGCTGAAAGAAAGCTTCGGTGGGCTGCAGGTGCAGCGCCTCATGGATGGCAAGCTGCAGGTACGTCCGAATCAGCTCGGCTTTGAAAGGATAATCGGCCTCCTGTTCGGCCAGCATCTTCTGGAAAATACCGGTCATGAAAGCGGCCTGGCCCTCCTGCAGCCGCACTAGTGGAGTGCTACCAATTTTAAACAGCGGCGACTGATGCAGGCTTTCCGAGCGGTCGAGCGGTGCGATAAACTCTTCCGTGAAGAGACTAATGTAGCCGTGTCGAAAATCCGCTAGCATTTCCATGGAATAGGGAATATGCGGATTAAAGAACAGCAGGTACGTGCCGTCGAGGTCCCAGCTCTGATGACCATAGTGCAGCCGGGCCTTGGTCGTCATTAGGATAACCTTGAAGTAGTCGCGCCGGCCGAAGTGGGGCTTCGTGGTGCAGGGCTGCTCAACCGCGTACACCTTAAATCCTTTCAGCTTCAGGGCACTTGATTGCTGCCTAGGGGGCGAGATAACAGTGGTATAACTCATAAAGCGTTGCGGTAAAAGCGGCTTGTGGGTTCACTAAGCTAGAGCAACTAGCAGGTTTTAGCAGCGGCTTCCTACTGGCCTAGCGTGCATCCGGGGCGGCAGACGCTAGCCGAAGCTTACTATGCAACTTCCAGCCTCACGTTCTGTTTCTGGTTTTCTGCCGGAGCACGCCTAGGCCACCCTATCCCGGGCGTAAGGAGGCTTCGCCGTGCGCCAGCACAACTACTGCTCGGGGCTTTTCAGCAGATCTGACTCCGGCTTATTTGCCGCCGGCAGTTGCAGTCCGCCCTTTTGACTTAAACAAAAGGCATTTTGATTAAACCTGCTTTTTAAGGGCTGGTGACCTTTGTGCTATCACTAACCCGAAAATATTTTCATGATGAAAGCAGTAAGAATTCATGCCTTTGGTGGCCTAGAGGTGTTGCAGATAGAAGAAGTAGCACGCCCCGTTCCAGCCCCCGATGAGCTGTTGATTAGGGTATATGCCAGCGGCGTAAACCCCGCCGATTGGGTAATCAGAGAGGGCGGCAACGAGTTTCTGCGGCCCCTGCTGAAGCTGCCCCTGACGTTGGGATGGGATGCGGCCGGCATTGTGGAAGCTACCGGTACCGAGGTTACCACCTTCCAAAAAGGAGATGCAGTGTATGGCATCCCTAATTTCCCCGGCGACGGCAGCTACGCCGAGTACTGCGTGGCCAAGGCCAGTCAGTTTGCCCTTAAGCCCACCAGCCTCGGCTTTAATGAAGCGGCCGGAGTGCCGCTGGCCGGACTCACGGCCTGGACTGCCCTGTTTGAGCAAGGCAATCTGCAGCCCGGGCAACGCATACTAATTCTGGGGGCATCGGGCGGCGTGGGAAGCCTCGCTGTGCAGTTTGCCAAAGCCAAAGGCGCGTATGTACTTGGCGTGGCTTCGGCCAGCAACCAGGAGTATCTTAAGCAGCTAGGGGCTGATGAAGTACTAGACTACCAAAGCCAGCCATTTGAAGAGCTGGTGCAGGACATAGACGTAGTTTTTGATGCTTCGCCCCTGCGCGATACTGCGCAGCGCTTGAAATCGGTAACGGTGCTAAAGACCGGCGGCGTACTAGTAAGCGTTAATGTAGATTTTTCGTTTGATGAGGCAGTGCTGGCTGCGCTTGCCAGTAAACAAGCCACGGGTAAACTTGTGGCCAACCAACCTAGGCAAGAATGGCTAGCGGAAATGGCGCAGTTAATTGACGCGGGTCAGGTGAAGGTTTTCGTTAGCAAAGTGTATCCGCTGGAGCAGGTAGCAGATGCCCACCGCGAAAGTGAAACCTGGCACGTGCGGGGCAAACTGATACTAGAAGTAAGAAAAGAAGGCGAACCGGCATGAAGCACTTTAAAACGATAAGCGAATTCCATGCATTCAGGCAGTTGCCTAAACCGCACCATCCGCTGCTGAGTGTAGTAGATGTGGGCGCCGTTCCGCCCCTGGATAACGAGGAGCCACTGCCGATGCTCTTTGACTTTTATGCCATTTCCGTAAAAAGAATGCATAACGTGAGTGTGCGGTACGGGCAGCATTCGTTTGACTTCAATGAAGGCATCATGTCCTTTATGTCGCCCAGCCAAGTGTTCAGTATTGGTGTTGACAACAAGGAGGAGGAAATAGAAAAATCGGGATGGGTGGTATACATCCATCCCGATTTTATCTGGAATACGCCGCTGGCCAAAACCATCAAGCATTACGATTTTTGGGACTATTCGCTCAATGAGGCTCTGTTTCTTTCTGCTAAAGAAGAAGCTACCATCACTAATATTATCCTGGCTATTCAGCAAGAGTGCAGTTCCACAATCGATAGGTTCAGCAAGCACATCATCATCTCTCAGATTGAAACCTTGCTGAACTATGCCGACCGATTTTATAACCGCCAGTTTCTTACCCGGGAAAAAGTCAACCACCAGATACTCGAACGGCTGGAGACCCTGCTCCATGAGTACTTCAACAGCACTGATTTGGCCGAGAGAGGGTTACCAACTGTTCGATACGTGGCCGACCACCTGCATATTTCGCCCAAATATCTCAGCTCCCTCTTGCGGGTGCTGACCGGGCAAAACACCCAGCAGCATATCCATGATAAGCTGATTGCCAAAGCCAAAGAGAAACTTTCGGCCACCAACCTAACCGTCAGTGAAATTGCCTACGAGCTAGGCTTCGAGCATTTGCAGTCGTTCAGCAAGCTATTTAAAACTAAAACGAAGCTGTCGCCCCTGGAATTCCGGACTTCCTTTAACTGACCACCGGAGCGCCGCTTCCTACGCCACCACTAGTAAATACCTAGTTGATGTAGGCCAGTCTGTTACACTAAGCAAAGCCAGAAGTACGAAAATCAAGCAAAACGCAACGCATGTAAAGCCATGGCTGGTGTAGCCTCGCGGCGCCAGCAGTCCGGCTGGCATGGTAGTAACGCTAGGCCTGGTTTTCGCTCAACCGCCGGATAGGAAGCACCTGCATGGGAGCGGCCAGCAGCGGCAGCATTTGCTCAACCAGGCGAGCCTGAGCCGGTGTTGGGTGGGCCGCCACGGCCTCCTCATTGGCCCAGGCGGCAGCCAGCACAAAGGCTTCTGATTCTTCGGCTTGCTGAAAGAGGTGGTAGTACAGGCAGCCAGGTTCGGCGCGCACCAGATCTACGAGTTCAAGCAGGATTTCCTGCACGCGCGAGCGGTGGGCGAACTGGCTTCGGATGGTAACGAGCAGGTGCCGTTCGGCGGCTTTATTAGATGCGGACATAAGCACAGCGTTTACTTGGCCAGAGCATATTTTACCCGGCGCGGGCTCAGCGCCCCGCCTGCGGCAGACCATTACTCAGGCAAGCAGTTTTGGGCAACCGTAAGCACGATTTTGCCTTGAATATGACCGTGAGCCGCTCGTTCGTGTGCCTTACTGGCCTCAGCCAACGGGAACGTGCTGTCAATAGCTACTTGAATAGTGCCATCGGTCAGCAAGCGCCCGAGCTCCGCCAGCTGCGAACCGTTAGAGCGCACTTGAGTCATGGAGACTGTGATGCCAAGTCGTGCCGCCTCCTCAGCAGCATCGAAGCCCAAGAATACTGGAAATAACGCCCCGCCTTGCTTTAGGACTTGCAGAAAGCGCCCCGTAGTAGGCCCGCCGAGCGTATCCAGTACCAGGTCCACATCCTGCGCCACATCCTCAGCAGCGGTTATGGTGTAATCGATGAATTCATCGGCGCTCAGCTCGCGCAGGAATGTCTCGTGTTTACCCGACGCCACCACTATAACGTACGCTCCTTGCCATTTGGCCAGCTGCACCGCCATGTGGCCTACGCCGCCCGCGGCCCCGTTCACGAGTATCCGCTTGCCGCGGAGTGGCACCGGGCGATGCGGGTCCGGCTGAAACGGATTTGGCGCCTGATGCCCCAGCTCAATCAGATACTGCCACGCGGTGAGCCCCGCCATGGGAGCTCCGGCGGCCTGCACATGGTCGAGGCCAGCAGGTTTACGGGCCAGATCCGTCGCCGGGGCAGCCACATACTCAGCATATCCCTGGCTCTCTCCTACGCTCGGAAAGCGCACCATACCAAATACTTCTTCCCCAACGGCCAAGCTTTGCACATCGTCCGCCACGGCCACTACTACCCCCGACACATCCGTTCCAAGCACGAGAGGAAACGAAACCGTCGGCTGCCACTCCGGTGGCAACATTTTATAGCCGTCGCGCAGGTACCAGTCGGGCGGGTTGATACCCACCGCGTGCACCCGCACGAGCACCTCTCCCGGTTTCAACCTAGGAACCGGGGCATCTTCATATCGCAGTACCTCCGGTCCCCCAAACTCGTACTGTCGAACCGCCTTCATGGTAGTGGTCGGCGGGGTTGTGGTGATTGGTGTTACTGATTCAGATTTTACTTCGTGGGGCTGTTCGGAAACCGAATACCTTTCTACGTGTGCTTCTGGGGTTGCCATACTGGTGTAAGTAGGTTAAGTAGTAGAGTCGTGTCTGTTTTCATCGGACTAAGTACCACAGCCCCAGGCTCTATAAGGCGCCTAAAAACGAACCTGATAGCTCGCCTGGGCCAGATGAAATCGACTCTACAAAGCTCTCTCCTACCGACAGCAGCAAAAAACACCATTCAAACTAAAAAGTATGAATAGCACGCAATTACTCTTTCCTCTGCGGGCTCCCACATTAAGCAGCACCCTTAGAGGTTGAAGCAGTTAGCTTGTTTGTACTTACAACCTAAGCTTGTACTGGGGGCTTCTGGGTGGCCTAGTACTTCACATAGTCAGCACCACTGCCAGCAAGGCGTCTACACTCAGGCCCAGCCGGCGCATATCCAGGCGGTTGATGGTGTCAGTGGGCTCGTGGTAGTGCTTGTTGCGGTAGAAGGCTGTATCGGTGAGCAGCACTGCCGAGTACCCAAATTGCCAGTAGTTGAGATGGTCGGAGAAATCAATTCCGGGCAGCCATGCCGGGGCTTTGAACCGTTTCACCGGCAAGCTGGCTCGCTGCTTATACAAACGCGCAAATTGCCGACCAAAGCGCCCATTCCCGAATTTCTGGGCCACCGTTACGTAGTTTCCGCGGCTGCCATACACAAACTGCAGTGGGCTTATGGGATAGTCCTGGCTGCCTTTGCGGTCATCGAAATACCCCAGCATCTCCAGCGCTATCATCCCTTTCACCGGTACCTTATCTTGGTGCAGCTGCTGGGCGTGCACGTAGCTGCCCATGTATTTGGTGCGGAAGAATGGTGGTTCCTCCAGGGTGTAGGCCACTAGCTCAATGTGGTAGGGCAGGTTAGGCTGTTGGCCCAGCAAGCGCGCCAGTTCCAGCAGCGCCGCCACACCAGTGCCATTGTCATCGGCACCGGGCTGCTTCCCGCATACGTCGTAGTGCGCCCCGATAATGAGCCGTGGCCCTTGCTCAGGCCCAAAGCTGCCTACAACGTTCCGATAGGTACTCCCCTGCACCGTGTAGGCCTGCTCGGTGCGGCGGGCCCCGGCGGCGGAAAGCTCCGTACCAATGTAGTCGGCTGCCTGGTTGAGGCTGGCTTCATGTAGGTAGTTTCGAGCCTCAGGCGTTGTCGTAAGCGCTACCAGGTGGTGGCGCAACCGGGCCGTGTCAGCCGCAGCCGACTGGCCTAGCGCAGCTGTGATGGTAAGCGAAGCCAGCAGAAAACAGATAAGGCGAGGTAATAGCATTAAGTAGAGTTGATAACACTGTCAATCCGAGCGTAGTGAGGAATTTGAGTGGGCAGTATAGCGCGCAGCCCAGACTCCCACTGACCTTGGAATGACAAAAGAAAGGTGCGTATACTAAGTAGATAGCAGCTAGAGCCGTTCCGTTGCCTGACATAGTACAAAAAGGCTCTCGACTGCTTACTCGACTGGCCTAGACCTAAGTTTGCGCAACAACCCCGAACTTCGGCCCGTCAACTTGCCTACCCCACCCTACATGTCTGTTCCCACCCCGTTCCGCTCTATTGTTCCCTCTGACCTCAAGCCCAGCGAGTGGCACCCCTTTATGGTAGGCGCCGTGGCCCCGCGGCCAGTGGCATTTGCCAGCACTATTGATGCCGAAGGCAACGTAAACCTGAGCCCCTACAGCTTTTTCAACTGCTTCGGCTCCAACCCGCCCATCCTAGCCTTTTCGCCCGCCAACCGCGTCCGCGACAACTCCCAGAAGCACACTCTGGAAAACCTGCGTGAGGTACCCGAAGTGGTCATCAACATCTGCGACTACGCCATGGTGGAGCAGATGTCGTTGGCCAGCACGGAGTATGCCAAGGGCATAAACGAGTTTGTGAAGGCTGGCTTTACAGAAGTAGCCAGCCAGCAAATCCGGCCGCCCCGCGTAGGCCAGGCGCCGGCGGCTTTTGAGTGCGTAGTAGAGCAAATCATTGAGCTGGGCACCAACAACGGCGCCGGCAACCTGGTCATCTGCCGGGTAGTGCTGGCTCATTTTCGCGAAGACATTATCCTGCCCTCCGGTATCGGCATTGACCCATTTAAGCTCGACGCCATTGCCCGCCTCGGCGGCGACTGGTACACCCGCGCCTCGGGCAGCAGCCTCTTCGAAGTGCCTAAGCCCAACCGCCACCTGGGCATCGGAATGGACCAGTTGCCCGAGCACATCCGCACCTCCGACATCCTGACGGGCAACAACCTGGGCCGCCTCGCCAATATTGAAGCTCAGTCTATGCCCATGTCTGAGGAGGTAGAAGCTTACCGCCAAGAGCCGCTAGTGGCCTACACACTCAATACATATAAGAGTGACACTGTAGCGCAACAGCGGGAGCTGATGTTGCTAGGCAAAAAGATTCTGGAGGAAGGACAGCTGCTGGAAGCATGGAAGGTGCTATTGTTGGCCGCAGAATCTTTACGTTGACTTTCGTTAAGCTACTTGCCTCAAATTTGTTAGCCAGGGCTCGTCTTTTTCCAAGACATCGCAAATAATAAACTACTCACCCCCAGGTACCACTAGCGTCTAATTCCGTACGGCAATCATCAAGGCCAGCTCCTTATAGCGCATGTTAAATTTCTTAGCGATGCTGGCATTGGTGAGAGAGCCTTTGTAGATGTACACGCCCGAGCGGAAATGCTCATTCGTGAACAGCACTTCATTAATGCCGCCGTGCTGACTGATTTCCTGCAGTATGGGCGTGAAGATGTTGCTCAGGGCATTGGTAGCCGTGCGGGGCACGCGCGAGGCAATGTTGGGCACGCAGTAGTGAATCACATCATACTTGCGGAAGACGGGCTTGCTGTGGCTGGTCATCTCGCTGGTCTCAAAGCAGCCGCCCTGGTCGATGCTTACGTCGATTATCACGGAGCCCGGTGCCATCTGCGAGACCACATCTTCCGACACCATGAACGGAATGCGGCCTTCCTCGGCGTTCAAGGCCCCAATCACCACGTCGGCGCGGCGAATTTGCTGGTTTAGGGCGTAGGTATCGAGGGTGCTGGTGTAGAGCTGGGGCGTGCACAGGTTCATCTTTAGCCGGCGCAACTTGTAGAGGTGGTTGTCAAACACCTTCACCTCGGCGCCTAGGCCAGTGGCGGCGCGAGCGGCGTATTCGGCCACCGTACCAGCCCCGAGGATGACCACCTGGGATGGGGGTACGCCCGTAATGCCGCCCAGAATGATGCCCTTGCCTTCGTTGGAGCGGGCCAGGTACTCGGCCGCAATTAGCATCACAGTAGAACCGGCAATTTCGCTCATGGCCCGCACCACGGGGCGCGCGCCAGATGGGTCTTTAATCAGCTCGAAGCTGATGGCGTTAATTTTCTTACGGGTGAGGGCCGTGATATATTCGCTGGTGAGCGAGCCAAACTGCAGAGCCGAAATCAGGGTTTGGCCGCCTCGCATGAACTCGATTTCATCGTAGGTGGGCGGGGCCACCTTCAGAATGATATCGGCCTCAAACACCTCCTTTTGGGAGTAGGCAATGGTGGCGCCCGCCTCAGAGTAATCGTGGTCGGAGTGTTTGCTGGGCTCACCGGCTCCGCTTTCCAACAGCACCTCGTGCCCTGCTTCTACTAAGTGCTTCACCGCCTCGGGGGTGAGGCAAATGCGGTTTTCTTGCAGTGAAGTCTCGCGGGGCAGCCCGATAAACAGCTTGCGCTTCCGTGTTTCCACGGCCAGCATGGATTCCTGGGTGAAGTAAGCGCGGCTCGTAGCCAGCGACTCAAATCCGGGGGGTACTGCTTCGGGCATTTTATTTGATTAAAAATCAAGAATTAAAAATCAAAAATCTTGATTAGCAGCTCATTAAACGTTTTAGGACGCCCAATGGCTCAACTCTTAATTTTTAACTTTCAATTTTTAATTCCCTGGTTTCTAGGCCAGTGACGGTGAGCGTTATAAGCAGTCGATCCGGAGGTAACAGGTCCTCAATACGGCTAGGCCACTCTATTAGGCAAAGATAGCCAGAATCGAAGTACTCCAACGCCCCAATGCCTTCGGCTTCGCGCGGATTGTCGAGCCGGTAGAAATCGAAGTGATAAATCGGCTGGTTTTGAGCGTCGCGGTACTCATTCACCAGCGAGAACGTGGGGCTGCTCACTTCGTCCTGCACGCCGAGGGCTTGGCAGAGGGCCTTGATGAACGTGGTTTTACCCGCCCCCATCTCCCCTTCAAAGCAGATAATAGAATGCCCCCGCAGGGCCTCACGGACTTGGGCAGCGGCTTCGGGCAGCGCAGCTAGACCAGGAATTTCAAGAGTTAGCAGAGACATAAGCAGGCAAATAAGCTGCAAGTTTACGAGGCCTAGGCCACTCCTGCACTAATAACTAAGCGGGCTAATTGTTCTGAAAAGGGAAATAGAAAATCCTTCAAAACCATGTACTCTGTTACCTTTGGCCGACCCAAAACACACAGCTCATGCAAGTTTCGAGAATGGCCGGCAGCCTGATAGGCTCCGAAATCATCAAAATCGGCAATGAAGTCAATGACATGATTCGCAAGGGGGAGCAAATCTGCAACCTCACCATCGGCGACTTTGACCCGTCTATTTTCCCAATTCCAGAAGAGCTCCAGCAGGAAATTACCCTGGCCTACCAAGCCGGGCATACCAACTATCCGCCTGCTAATGGCATGGCTGGCCTGCGCGAAGCCGCGGCTACGTTCACTAAAACTCGCCTGGGCCTGGAGTACTCTCCTAATGATTTTCTGGTAGCGGGCGGCTCCCGCCCCCTCATTTACGCTACTTACCTGGCCGTTGTGGACCCCGGCGACAAAGTGGTTTTCCCGGTGCCAAGCTGGAACAACAACCACTATTGCCACCTCTCCTCTGCCCAAGGCGTAATGGTGGAAACCCGCGCTGAAAATAACTTCATGCCTACGGCCGAGGAACTGGCCCCGCACTTGGAAGGCGCGACGCTGCTGGCTCTGTGCTCCCCACTCAACCCCACCGGCACTGTGTTCACCCGCGAAGGTCTGGAGGCTATCTGTGACCTTGTGGTGGCAGAAAATAAGCGTCGCCAGCCGGGCGAAAAGCCGCTTTACTTGCTCTACGACCAAATTTACTGGCTCCTAACCTTCGGTAACACGGAACACTACGACCCCGTGAACCTGCGGCCGGAGCTACGCGACTATACTATCTATATTGATGGCATCTCGAAGTGCTTAGCCGCCACCGGTGTGCGGGTTGGATACGCATTTGGCCCAGCAGTAGTAATTGATAAAATGAAGGCCATCCTAGGCCACGTAGGTGCCTGGGCACCGAAGGCTGAGCAGGTAGCTACGGCTAAGTACCTGCCCCAAACGGACCAAGTTGATGGCTTCCTAGGTGCGTTTAAAGAAAAGGTACAGCGCAGTCTGGAAACTCTCCACCAGGGCTTGCAGGCGCTAAAAAACGAGGGGTACCCCGTCGACTCGATGGTACCGATGGGCGCTATTTACCTTACGGCTAAGCTAGATGTGCTCGGCAAGACTACACCTTCCGGCCAGGTGCTCGCCACTACCAAAGAGCTAACCTCCTACCTCATTAGCGAGGCTCGGCTGGCTTTGGTGCCCTTCAGCGCCTTTGGTAATGAGCATACGGCGCCGTGGTTCCGCATGTCGGTAGGTGGTGCCTCTCTCGAATCTATTGAAGCTGCTCTGCCCCGCCTACGCTCTGCCCTTGACGCCCTAGTGTAAATTACTGCTTCATCTCTAGCAGTTTATAGCAACGCCCTGCTCACCCTACCTGGATGTGAGCAGGGCGTTGCGCTTATATATGAATTTTAAATGAGCAGGCTGGCATACACGGCGGTCAAAGTTTTCCTAAAATGGGTAATATGCCTATCTTTCCGATCAACTGACCTGCATTCTGGTAGCGGAGTAGCGACTTCTTCTAGGTGCCATCCCTCCTTTCCAAACCTATTGCACGATGTTGCTTCACAACCAACTCATCGTGTCTATGCCATTTGCTTTGCCCAGTTCTCTGGGCCGTTTGGGGCTGTTAGCTAGTGTAGTGCTGCTTCCCGTTTCTTTGTTTGCTCAGGGCCAGTCGGCTCCGGTGCGCGGCTTGGTTCGCGCGGCTTCTGGCGGCCCCCTCGAATACGTTTCGCTTACCCTGCACCGGGCTACCGACTCAGTGGCCGTGAAAACCGAATTCAGTGATAGCCAAGGGGCCTATCTGCTACTTGCACCTCCCGGTCGTTATGTAGTATCTGGGGCGCTGGTGGGCTATGGCCGCACCTGGACGCAGGCTTTTGAACTACCTGCTGAGGGTCTTTCGCTGCCTGCTCTGGAACTGGCAGCTACGGCGGCCACTAGCTTGAAAGGCGTTACCGTTACGGCTCAAAAGGAACAATTTGAGCGCCTCCCCGACCGTACCGTGGTCAATGTAGAAGGCACTCCCCTAAGTGCCGGTAACACCATGTTGGATGTGCTGGGCCGTGCGCCAGGCGTAACGGTGGGGGGTAATGATAACCTGGCATTGCGGGGAAAGAGTGGGCTCCTGATCCTGGTTGATGGCAAGCGGGTGCCCCTTATCGGGACTGAACTTGCCGACTACCTCCGGGCATTACCTGCCGAGCAGGTCCGGAGTGTTGAGCTGATTACCAACCCGCCGGCCAAGTATGATGCCCAAGGGGGAGCCGGTATTATCGCCATCAACTTAAAAAAGGATCAACGCCTGGGCACCAATGGCAGCGTGAACACCAGCTACGGGCGCGGGCAATATGGCAAGTTCACCTCGGGCTTCTCTCTTAATCATCGGCAAAAGAATATCAATCTGTTTGCCACGTATTCTTACGCCGATCGGCAGAGCTTTCAGCGGCTCAACTTCTCCCGAACATATTTTCAGGATGGCGGCCAAGTTCGCAGCCGAAGCTTGCTGTACAATGATACGCGGGGGCATTTACAGTCGCATACCTGGCGCACGGGCTTCGACTATACCCTTTCTAAGAATACCCAACTGGGAGTGGCTGTAAGTGGCCTAAGCAGCCGTGTTCCTTCCCAAGGGGCTAACACGGGCCAATTTCTGGACCCGGCGTGGGTGCCCACGACGCACTTCACTTCTGATAACTACCGCAACCTACGCACGCCTAACCAAACGGCTAACCTTTCGGTACGCCACCGCTTCACTCCTGATTCTCTGGGTACCCCAGAACTTTCGGCCGATTTTGACTACGGCCACTACGGCACCTACCGCGACCTTGACCTCTTCACGTCCTATGACCTACCGTCTGTGCTGAAGACTCGCCTCATCGGGGACCAGAATGGCCAGCTGTCCATCTGGTCGGGCAAAGCCGACTACATCCGGCCCCTGCGCCACCATCTGCGCTTAGAGGCCGGGGTAAAGATCAGTCGGGTTAATTCCGATAATGATGTTTTATTCCTCCAAGACAAGGACGGCACCTTGGTTGTAGACCCGCGGAGTACCAATCAGTTTCATTACGATGAAGACATTCGGGCGGGGTATGCCACCTTATCGCACACCCGGCCAGGGCTGACGCTTACGGCTGGCCTACGTGGCGAACAAACGGCAGTAGAGGGCCGGCAAACTGTAGGCAACGCCAGTTTCACCCGAAACTACTTTCAGCTGTTTCCTAACCTGAGCCTTGAGCGCACCCTCAGCCCTGCCCATACGCTGTCCTTGACATTTAGCCGCCGTATAGACCGCCCCACGTACAACGCCCAGCTAAATCCGTTCCGCTCCTATATCGATGCTGTTTCTTACCGGAGTGGCAACCCCAACCTCTGGCCCCAAACCAGCCTCGTGGCCGAGCTCACGCATACCTTCAAACAGAAGCTCGTTACGGGTATGAGCTATACGCGAACCTCCCGCCCTATTGTGGGGGTAAGCCGATTGGATGCTGACGGTTTGGTGGTAGCTACCTTTGAGAACCTGAGCGCTCAGCACTACTACGCTTTTACGTTTACGGCTCCGCTCAAACCCACCAAATGGCTGAACCTCTACGCCAACGCTGAGGTATTCTACATTTATTTCGACGGGCAATTAACCGATGGTTCTAGGCCTGCTGCTGCTCGTCCGGCCGCTATTTTCAGCAGCAATGCCAGTGTAACGCTGGGTAAAGGCTGGACCCTCGACCTCAATGGCAACTACCACACGCCCGAGCGGTATGCTTTTGAGCGGGTTAAATCTTTCGGGCAGCTTGCGGCGGGGGTGCAAAAGGGTCTGGGCAGTCATACCTCCCTTCGATTTAACGTGACCGATATATTCTATACCGCTCCCCTGCGATCCACTGCTACTTACGTTCCTCTGCAGGAAACCTTCCGCAACCGCCAAGATTCGCGCGTGGCCACTCTGGCTTTCAACTACCGCTTTGGTAATGATAAGGTGGCTCCTTCTCGTAAGCGTGCAACTAGTGCCGAGGATGAAAAGCGCCGCGCCGGAAACGTGCAGTAGTAACCGTAAAGCATCGCCCCTGAAGCCGCCCTGCCTAGCAGAGCGGCTTTTTTGTTGCCTGATAGGTACTGCTGTTTTTCTCGTCACCAGACCGGTTTTGCTAGGCCTGTTCCTATCCAGATGAGTTTACATCAAGAAAAGTTTAGTAGCCAGGCAACCATTATGACATAGCATACATCTTTATGATACAACATATTATTATCAGTAACCTTAAAGGTTTCACTTAACCGAACCCATCCTTTGTCATGAACACTTTGTCATTTGAGCTGCTCCCTAGGCCTCTGTTTCTTACGCTCTTAAGTGTTATGTACAGCAGCTACGCTCACGCCCAAACTACCGGCGGATTAACGGGGAGCGTAAAAAGCACCGCTGGCCTTCCAATAGAGTATGCCACCGTAGTGCTACACCGGGCCAGCGACTCAACCGTGGTGAAATCAGAGTTTAGCGACGACAAGGGTAGCTTCCGATTCGAGACGGCAGTGGCGGGACGCTATGTACTATCGGCTTCGCAGGTAGGGTTTTTGCGCGCCTGGAGTAAACCCTTTGAGTTGCCCGCGGCCAGCAGTTCTCCCCTCACACTCACCCTACAGGCCAGCGGCGCTACCAATTTAAAGGAAGTGACAGTGGTTGGGCAGAAGCCGCTTTATGAACGGGAAGCTGACCGCACAATCGTCAATGTAGAGAATAGCACCCTCGCCGCCGGCAATACTACCCTTGATGTACTTCGCCGGGCGCCTGGGGTAACCGTTGATGGGAATGATAACCTGGCGTTACGCGGCAAACAGGGCCTACTGGTGCTCATTGATGGCAAGCGGCAGCCCATGACTGGCTCGGAACTGGCGGATTACTTACGCGCTCTGCCAGCCGAGCAGCTTAAAAACATTGAGCTGATTACCAACCCACCGGCCAAGTATGATGCCCAGGGTGGAGCCGGCATCATTGCCATCAACTTAAAAAAGGATCAGCGCCTGGGCACCAACGGCAGCGTGAACACCAGCTACGGGCGCAGCTTCTTTGGGGGTAAGTTTACGTCTACCCTCTCGATGAATCACCGCCGTAAAGGGTTGAACATCTTCGGCAGCTACACATACGCTGACCGCCAAAACCAGCCCCTGCTAACCATCAGCCGCGATTTCTTTGCGGTGCGGGACTTAGGTGACAACCAAGTCAGCCGCACGTTTACGGGCAGTAGTGAGCAGGAAAACCGGATTCAGGTGCACGGCCGCAACCACGCCGCCAAGGCCGGCCTCGACTATACGCTTTCGGAGCGTACCACTTTGGGGGTAGCGGTAAATGGCTTTACCAACCAAGTACCCCAAAGAGGTACTAATCTCACGCAATTTTTTGACGCCGATGGTGGCCTACTCGAAACGTATCGGTCTAGCAATGTGCGTACCTCCCACTCTCCCAATGGTGCCGCTAACCTAAACTTCAAACATACCTTTCCGGCCGACTCAGGTGGTACTCGTGAATTAACTGCCGATGCTGATATTGCCCGCTACTCCACCGTCCGGACCCAAAACCTAACTACCCAGTACGAAGGCAGCCGTCCGCCCTTTGTGCTCCGCGGCGACCAGGAAGGCGAGCTTTCCATAAAATCGGTAAAGGCTGATTACGTGCAAACCCTCAGCAAGCAGCTGCGTTTGGAGGCCGGAGCCAAAATCAGCCAGGTATATTCTGATAATGATGTGCTCTTCCTCAACAATCTCAGCCGGAGTGGCCTAGACTCAGTGGATGTGGGCAAAACCAACCGGTTCCGCTATAATGAGAATATTAATGGGGCGTACGGCACGCTGACTTTCACGCCACAGCCGGGCCTTACGCTCACGGCCGGTCTGCGCGGCGAGCAAACGAATGCCACTGGTCGCCAGGCGGTAGGCAACGAGGGCTTCGACCGGAACTACTTCCAACTGTTTCCCAGCGCGGCCCTTAAGCGCCAGCTAAGCAAAGACCATGAGGTATCGCTCTCACTAAGCCGCCGGATCGATAGGCCTAGCTACAACCAGCTCAACCCCTTCCGGGTGTACATTGATGCTACCACCTATGGCTCTGGCAACCCCAACCTGCGCCCCCAAACGAGCTACAACGTGGAGCTGAACCACACCTTCAAGCAGAAGTTTACTACTGGCCTCAACTATACCAACACCCACCTGCCCATCATTCAGGTGGTGCAGCCCGCTCCTTCCTCCGAAGGACGGCAGCAGGTAGTATCTACCAGCGTAAACCTGCAGGCTCAGGAGTACTACGCCCTAAATCTGACGGTGCCCTTGGAACCGAGAAAAGGCTGGAGTATCTACAACAACGCGGTGGTATACTACTCCCGTTTTACGGGCAACCTAGCCGGTACAAACCTCAACCGGGGCCGGGCTGCCTTCAACCTGACTAGCAATAGCTCGTTCGCATTTGGCAAGGGGTGGGCAGCGGACTTGAGCGGCTCGTATCAGTCGCGGGAAGTTTATGGCTTCCTCGATGTGCGCCCCCAAGGCCAAGTAGCAGTGGGCGTACAAAAATCAGTGTGGGAGCGTAAAGGCACGCTGAAGCTGAATATGACTGATATCTTCTTTACTAGCCCTGTTCGAGCTACCTCAGCCTACGCCAACTACGTGGAGTACTTCTATCAGCGCCAAGACTCCCGCGTAGTGACTCTCTCCTTCGCCTACCGCTTTGGCAATGATAAGGTAAGCCCTAACCGCCGCCGTACGGGCGGCGCGGAGGACGAAAAACGCCGGGCCGGTTAAGCGTAGTGGCCTAGGAGCTTATAGTGCTTTACACCCCAACGGCCGTGCAGCAAGCGGAAACAATTGTCACCAGTTGTTTCTGCTTGCTGCACGGCCGTTGGGGTGTCGGGCTCAAGGCCTAGGCTACTTCTTATCCTTTAAAGGATCGTGCCCCCAATTCATCAGAGAGTAACGCCACCGCGACGTTTCTATATCTTCCTCATGATGTGGGCCCTGGCCAAGGTGGCGGCTCACGTAGCTGTGCACTTTGTGCATGTGCGCCTCATCATCGGCGGTGAGGTCAGCCTTCTTCTTATGCAGGATCTGGATGATATGCTCTCCCGATTTATGCCCTATGCTGGTGCCGTCGCCACTATCCTGGCCTACAGACTTAGATTCTTCAGTCTTGAGCCATTTTTCCAGCTCACCGGCGGTCATGTTCACGTCCTGCTTAAACTCGGAGTAGATATCCGAGGCAGAAGATGCAGTAGTTGCCATACGCGTATAGAGTTAAGTGACAGAGCCCGCCAACCAGCGGGACTCTGTTTTTATTACGTAAGCCTACCTCGGCAGTTTATACAACTCTTTGTCTTGCTGACGGTTTTCTGCTGCTCACTCTATGGCCGTAGGCTAAGGGGCTATTCGGTGGGGCCGGTATCAACGGTGCTCTCCAGCTTCGACTGCACAGACGTAGAAACCGCCGATAATAAGTCTAGGCCAGTAGCTGCTTCAATAGCATCAACACTCACCCGGTACTGCTCCCAATTGCTGCTGATGCTATTATCGTTGGGGGTGTCGATGGCAATAACCCGCGTACTGGTGCTCACACGTGCAACATCGTTATCACCCGTGGGCAGCACCACTATTACCTTCCAGCAGCGGCGAGGCACGGTTACGTGCCCATCATCAATAGTCTGCGTTACGCCCCCGTTAGCACCAGTTCCTCCTCTCCCATAGCTTCCACATAAGATGTAGAGCTCCTTATCATCATTCACCAGGGAGCGGCAGTATTCCTCTAGTCGGGCCCACGTTTGCTGATTGCTACGCGGCGCCTGAGGCATCATATTCGTCATCAGGAACGTAGCCGAGTTATCAGCTGCTGTTTTTGTCCGGTCGGCGGACGGGCAATTATGCCCGCGGTCGAAGCCGGAGCCAGTGTAGCTGCTGGCCTGCACCCGGTACCACCCCGCCGGCAATGCCTCGTCGGCCCGGAAATCATCCTGCCGAGCTGCTGAACCACGCCAACTCTTATCGAGGTGCCAGCTGACCCAGTTCGGAATTCCTCTATCGCGGTGGTAGCTAAGCACGTACTGCGGCTTAACCAACAGGTAGTTAGTCGGCTGCTTCACATCTGCTACGGCGCCACTTGGGTTGCCTAGCGTGAGATGAACGCTGCTGGAAGTGGGAGTAGGATCTGATGAATTACTAGAGTCGCAACTAGTAACCGCTGCTAGCACAAACAGCAGGTAGCTGAGCTTTTGTAGTTGTTTCATGCCTGAAAGGTACACAACCACACAAAAACGCCGCTTTATTATACTTAATCTTCTAATTTATTGCACCTCTTTAGGGCAAGTCACCTACAGGAAACCGGGTCAAAAGTCTTGTAGGCCAGTGCGCTAGTGATAGTAGTTGTTGCCTGCCACTTCTGCTTCACCCTCCTGCCCTGCCAGCAACTGCTCCAAAAATTCCGTGTGCGTGACTGGCTGCGAAAACATTGGGAAGTTCTTCTCGCAGGCTAAGCGCTGCTCTTCCTCACTCACAGTAGCGGTGCAGTCGGTGAGAGTATACACGCAGTATCCGTACTCATACGCCGTACGCATTGTTGACTCCACGCAGCAATTAGTCAAGAAACCGGCCAATGCTACGTTCGTTATACCGCTCTGACGCAGCACAAAATCCAGATTGGTACTCAGGAAGCCATCTAGGCCACGTTTGCCCTCAATCACAATGTCTTCGGGTTGAGGCTTCAACTCATCTACAATTTCGGCACCCCAAGAGCCTTGGCGGAAGGAGTTGCTATCTACAACTCCCTTCAGGATGCCATACGGCCGATGGCGCAGTTCCCGATAGTTTTCAGTAAAGCTAATGGGCACATGCAGTATTAGAGCCCCAGCTAGGCGTGCTTGGCGCACCAAATCCTGGGTGTGCTGGAGCATATTGGTTTGCTTCATCACCGTGCGCACGGCCTCATGCAAAGAGCCGCCTTGGGTAGTAAAATCGTTCTGAAACTCAATAAGAATTATAGCAGTAGTGGTTGGGTTCATAGCACAGAACATTTTGAAGAGTATATAGAACAAGTTACTGATTGCTAGCGCCGAAAGCAAGGTCTCAGCAGGGTCTCCGAGAGTAAATAGCATTAAGAAATTGTGTTCTTAAATCGCTCGTGTATGGAATGGAGCCAGTTGCGGCATCTACCAGAAAGACATAGCCCTAACGTCTTTGTCGCTCAACATCTGCTCAGTATTCTAGCTCTCATCTGTATGCTTTTCCGACTTCCGTTTATTGTAGGCCTGTTGCTACTATTTGCACAAACCACCTGCGCCCAACTGCCAACTTCTTCCCAAGCAATAAGGGACCCACGTCCCGACTCGACCCAAAAGGTTATTCGTATAATCTGTGCATCCTCTCTGCCAGTTGGTAATGAACCACTGCATATAGTAGATGGGATACCAGTTTCGCGAGAGCAGTTTGCGGCGTTAAATCCTAATGGAATAAAGAAGATTGACGTTTTAAAGGGTGCACAAGCCACAGCCATCTATGGTTCACGCGCTGCAAACGGCGTTCTTATCATCACTATGAAAAGGCGTTTTAGGCTGAAGAAGTGACCTGCTAGGCCAGTAGTAAGCAAAAAGCACGGAGCGAGCTGCATTGCAACCCACTCCGTGCTTTTCGCTTACTACTGGCCTAGACTTTTACCCTTTAGGGCTGAGCACCACGTACGGGATGATGCATTCCTCCAAAGAAATGCCGCCGTGCTGGAACGTGTCCTTGTAGTAGTTCACGTAGTAGTTGTAATTGTTGGGGTAGGCGAAGAAGTAGTCGCCAACAGTAAATACGTAAGCCGTGCTCACGTTCTCGCGGGGCAGGAAGATGTGCTCCGGTTTGCGCACCGTGTACACGTCGCGCGAGTCGTCGAAGCCGAGGTTTTTGCCGTGCTTGTAGCGTAAGTTGGTGTTGGTGTTTCGGTCGCCCACAATTTTATAAGGGCGCTTCACGCGGATGGTGCCGTGGTCGGTGGTGATGATGAGCTTGCCCTTCTTCTCGGCAATTACCTGCAGCATTTCATACAACGGCGAGTGCAGGAACCACGACTTGGTAATGCTGCGGTACGCAGATTCCTCGGCGGCTAGCTCCCGAATCATGGCCATGTCGGTGCGGGCGTGGGAGAGCATGTCCACGAAGTTGTAGACGATGGCGTTCAGCTTATAGTTGTTGTGCAGGTTGGCCATCTTGCCCAGCAAATCTTTGCCAGCTTGCAGGTTGGTCACCTTGTTGTAGCTGAACTTATGTTTCTGGCCGGCTTTCTGGAACATAATTTCCATGAACTCCGCCTCGTGCATGTTCTTGCCTTCGTCGTCGTCATCCCACACCCACAGGTTGGGGTACTTCTTCTGAATCTCGCCGGGCATCATGCCCGAGAAGATGGCGTTGCGGGCGTAGGCCGTGGTGGTGGGCAGAATGCTGTAGTAGGTTTCCTCAGAGTCTACTGTAAACATCTCGGCGATGATGGGCTCCAGCACCTTCCACTGGTCGTAGCGCAGGTTGTCGATGAGCAGGAAATACACGGGGGTATCGCCGGTTTCCTTGAGCATCGGGAACACGCGCTCCTTAAACAGCTGGTGCGACATCAGCGGCGCTTCTTCGTCGCCATTGATCCAGTCCTCGTAGTTCTCCGTGATGAAGCGGCCGAAGTAGGTGTTGGCTTCGTCCTTCTGCATATTGAACACGTCGGCCATGCTCTTGCCTTCGGTTTCGGCAATTTCCAGCTCCCAGTACACCAGCTTTTTGTACACATCGGCCCACTCTGAGGGGCTGAGCCGGTCGGAGAGCTGCATGCCCAGCTGACGGAAATCGCGCTGGTAACCGCTGTTGGTGGCCTCACTTACCAGGCGCTTGTTATCGAGCACCTTCTTCACCGAAAGCAGAATCTGGCTCGGGTTTACGGGCTTGATGAGATAATCGGCAATTTTGGCCCCGATGGCCGATTCCATAATGTGCTCTTCCTCACTCTTGGTAATCATTACCACGGGCACGGTAGGCCGAGTGGCTTTGATTTCAGTGAGGGTTTCCAGGCCCGTCAGGCCCGGCATGTTTTCATCCAGGAACACGATGTCGTAGGTCTGCTCCTGAATCTGCTCAATGGCGTCGGCCCCGGAGTTTACGCCGGTTACGTCGTAGCCTTTTTCCTGCAGAAAGAGAATATGGGGTTTCAGGAGGTCGATTTCGTCGTCGGCCCAGAGGATGCTGTAACGTTGCATATAGAGTGGAAAGGTTTACGCTTTGAAAACAACCCTTCGTAGTGGCCTAGAGTGGCCTACCGGCGGGTTGGGAATGGAAAAACACGGCTCAACTGCTGGCCAAGGGCGTTCGGGCTAAAGAGCACAGAATGCCTGGACCCGTTGCAAATGAGGTTTCGTAAGTAGCTTTACTGCCAATCCCTAGTTTTTGGTTTTCAAAAATTACCCTAATCCAATATTTCGGCGTTAACTCCGCTGTAAAGAAGCTGAAAATTGTTGATTTCAGCTTCTAAAGGCAATTGAGTTATACACCAACTCCGCGTTTTACTCTCCCGACTGGCCTAGTCCTTCTACCAAACCCCATCGTTCTTCGAGGCCCGAAGCTTACGCTTCGCGCTCCTGCCCTGATGAATAAAAAGAAAATCTTCAACGACCCGGTCTACGGCTTCGTCACGATTCCTACCGAGTTGCTGTTCGACCTGATCGAGCATTCCTACTTCCAGCGCCTACGCCGCATTCAGCAGTTGGGCCTGACCATGTTTGTCTACCCAGGGGCTCTGCACACGCGCTTTCACCACGCATTGGGGGCTATGCACCTGATGACGCTGGCCCTGCGGACACTGAAAGACAAAGGTATCAAGATTTCAGCCAAGGAAGGTGAGGCCGCAATGGCGGCCATTCTGCTGCACGATATCGGCCACGGCCCCCTCTCCCATGCCCTGGAACGCAGCATCTTCCATGAAGTGCACCACGAAGAGCTGAGCCTCCACCTCATGCGCAAGCTCAACGCGGAACACCACGGGGCGCTCGATCTGGCCATACAGATCTTTGAGGGCAC
The DNA here is from genome assembly GCF_004745865.1 of Hymenobacter wooponensis. Taxonomy (GTDB): domain Bacteria; phylum Bacteroidota; class Bacteroidia; order Cytophagales; family Hymenobacteraceae; genus Hymenobacter; species Hymenobacter wooponensis. Next base: position 418,082 of record NZ_SRKZ01000003.1, read on the forward strand.
CTATACCCGCCCCTTCTTCCACCAGTTGGTGAGCAGCCAGCTGGATATGGACCGCCTAGATTACCTCAACCGCGACTCCTTTTACACTGGGGTACAAGAAGGCCGCCCCGGCGCCGACCGCCTCATCAAAATGCTCACGGTGGTAAACGAGCGACTGGTGCTAGAAGAAAAAGCGGTGTATAGCATTGAGAACTTCTTGGTGAGCCGCCGCCTGATGTACTGGCAGGTGTACCTGCACAAAACGGTAACGTCGGCGGAGCAGATGGTTATCCGGATTATGCAGCGGGCTCGCGACCTGGTGCGCGCCGGGCATCACGTACCAGCTTCGCCCGCGCTCCACTTCTTTTTGTCAAGGAATGTTTCGCAGAAGGAGTTTGAGCAGGACGACCAAATTTTGCGCCGCTTCACCCGTCTCGATGACACCGACGTGTGGAGCGCCGTGAAGCTCTGGGCCGACCACCCCGACACCGTACTAAACTACCTGGCTCAAAGCCTGCTCGACCGCCACTTGTTCAAGATCAGTCTGCAGTCGGAGCCCTTTGAGGAAGAATTTAAGCTGGGAATTATTGAGCTGATTGCTGAGCATTTCCGCTTGCCCCACGACGAAGCGGCCCAGTTGATGATTGCAGGCCGCATCAGTAACAACGCCTACGACGCCGATGGACAAGACACCATTGATGTGCTCACAAAGCGCGGCAAAGTGGTGAACGTAGCGGAGGCTTCTGACTTGCCCAATATTAAGGCGCTAGGCCAGCGAGTGGAGAAGCATTATATCTGTTACCCTAAGGAAATTCTTTAACGCTGAGCGCGTTATAGGCCTAGCGGCGGCACCTGGCTTGCCACTACGTTCCATCTGAGCTCAAGCAGGAACTCTCGTTGCTACTCCTTTAGAGTAGCAATGAGAGTTTCTCCCAGTGTTCATAAGGGCATGCTACCTAACTCGGCTTTACTGTCCAGCTGATTTACTGAAAGTTGGAGATGTAGGCCTAGACGATAACTGGCTAAGCATACTGCTTAGTTTAGGGTAAGCGCTCCTTCCATCTATCGGAAATCAACATCCAGAAACAAGAAACTCCTACTTTTGCCCGATGGAATTTACCGTAGGCCAGATAGCAGAAGTACTGCACGGAGCAGTCGAAGGTGACAGCACCCAGCACGTAGATCGGCTGGCAAAGATTGAAGAAGCCCAAGCCGGCTCCCTCTCCTTTCTGTCGAACCTGAAGTACGAGCACTACCTCTATACTACCGGCGCCACCGCCGTAATAGTCAGTCGTACGCTGGAGCTGAAGCAGCCCACCCAGGCCGCCCTCATTCGCGTGGATGACCCCTACACCAGCTTTACTACGCTGCTAGAGTTTTATCAGCAGGCTACCCGCACTGGCAAGCGTGGCGTGGAAGAGCCCGCTTATATGGGCGCCGGCAGCCGCATCGGCGAAAATCATTACCGTGGGGCCTTCTCCTACATTGGGGAGAACTGCGAGATTGGGCAAGATGTAGTGATTTTTCCCCACGCCTTTATTGGCGACCGGTGCAAGATTGGTGATGGCACCATCATTTATGCGGGCGCTAAAATCTACGCCGAAACCATAATTGGTGCCCGCTGCACGGTGCACGCCGGTGCCGTAATTGGCTCCGACGGCTTCGGCTTCGCGCCCCAGCCCGATGGCTCCTACCGCACCATCCCGCAGATTGGCAACGTGGTGCTGGAAGATAACGTGAGTATTGGAGCTAACGCCACCATCGACTGCGCTACCATGGGCTCAACCATCATCCGGGAAGGTGCCAAGATTGACAACCTGGTGCAGATTGCGCACAACGTAGAAATTGGCCGCCACACTGTGGTTGCCTCGCAATCAGGCATTTCGGGCTCCACCAAAATCGGCGACTTCTGCGTGCTGGCAGGGCAGACTGGCCTAGCGGGTCACCTCACCTTGGCCAACCGAACTACCGTCACGGCTCAATCAGGGGTGGGCAAGTCTATTAAGGAGGAAGGCGTGCTGCTGCAGGGCTCTCCCGCCTTCAATCTTCGTGATAGTCTGCGCGCTAATGCCATCTTCCGCCGCCTGCCCGAGTTGGAACGCCGGGTAGATGAATTGGCACGTAAGCAGGCTCAACCGGAAAAGTCCTAGCTTTGCACGAGAAGTTAGAAGACAGAAGCTGGAAGCTAGAAGGCAACCACATGGCTTCTAGCTTCCAGCTTTTCTTTTTCCTCTTCTCTTCAGCACCTTCTAGCTCCGAGCTTCTGGCTTCTAGCTTCATTAGATGAACGACAAGCAACATACGATAAAGGCCCCCGTCACCGTGAGTGGCATTGGCCTTCACACCGGCGTGCAGGCCACCATGACGTTCTGCCCCGCTCCCGTAGGCCACGGATATAAGTTTCAGCGCGTTGATTTACCCGGCCAGCCCATCGTGGACGCCGATGTTGACAACGTGGTTGACCTCTCCCGCGGTACCACCATTGAGCAAAATGGTGCTCGCGTAAACACGGTAGAGCACACGCTGGCCGCGCTGGTTGGTTTGCAAATCGATAACGTGCTGATTCAGTTGGATGGCCCTGAGCCTCCCATCATGGATGGCTCCAGCTACGAGTTCATCAAGCCCCTAAGTGAAGTAGGCCTAGAAGAGCAGAACGCTCTGCGTAACTACTTCGAGATTCCCGACGAAATCCGCTATGTGGACAACGCTCGGGCCGTGGAAATTGCGGGCCTGCCCCTCAACAACTATCGCCTCACGGTGATGGTAGACTATAACTCACCGGTACTAGGCTCCCAGCACGCCTCCCTGACGGATATCTCGCAGTTTGAGAGTGAAATTGCCTCTTCGCGCACTTTCTGCTTCCTGCATGAGCTAGAAGCTCTCTACAAGCAAAACCTCATCAAAGGCGGCGACCTGAGCAACGCTATTGTGGTGGTTGACCGCGTAGTGAGCGAAAGCGAACTGAGCGACCTTGCTACCATGCTGGGTAAGCCCAAGGTAGCCGTTAAGAAGGAAGGCATCCTAAACAACGTGGACCTGCGCCACAAAAATGAGCCTGCCCGCCACAAGCTCCTCGACCTGGTTGGTGACTTGGCCCTCGTGGGTCGTCCGCTGAAAGGCCAAATCTTGGCAGCCCGGCCCGGCCATGCTGCTAACGTAGCCTTCGCAAAGCGCATTAAGAAAAAGATGATGGAGGCTGATAGCAGCCCCATCCCCAGCTACGACCCATCCCGGCAGCCGGTGATGGACATCAACCAGATAGCGGCCACCTTGCCCCACCGCTATCCGTTCCTGCTCATCGACAAAATCATTCACCTAGATGCCCATACGGTGACCGGTGTGAAGAATGTGACGATGAACGAGCCCTTCTTCGTAGGCCACTTCCCCGGCAACCCGGTGATGCCCGGTGTGATTCAAATTGAGGCTATGGCCCAAACTGGCGGGATTTTGGTACTGAACACCGTGCCCGACCCCGAGAACTACTGGACCTACTTCCTGGGAATCGAAAATTGCCGCTTCCGCCGCAAGGTTATCCCCGGCGACACCATCATTTTCAAGTGTACCCTCACGGCTCCCGTGAAGCGGGGCATCGCCAAAATGAGCGGTAAAGCCTACGTGAACGGCAAAGTTGTGATGGAAGCCGAAATGTCGGCCAGCATCATCCGGAAAGACGCTTAAATGTCAATGAACAATGAATCAGGAGCATGAGCGGGTATTTCCATTTTCGTGAAGCGTGCTCATACAATCTCCATCATTCGTTGCTCATTATTCATTGTTAATTGAAAAGAATGAATCAGCCACTCGCCTACATTCACCCCGAGGCTAAAATTGCGCAAAACGTAGTAGTAGAGCCCTTCACGACCATTGACAAGGACGTTGAAATCGGGGAAGGCACCTGGATTGGCCCTAACGTGACGATCATGTCCGGCGCCCGCATTGGCCGGAACTGCAAAATTTTTCCGGGCGCCGTTATTGCTGCTACTCCCCAGGACCTGAAGTTTGCCGGCGAGAAAACCACTGTTCATATCGGCGACAACACCGTGATTCGGGAGTGCGTGACGGTGAACCGTGGTACCGTTGACCGCTTGAAGACCGTAGTGGGCGCCAACTGCCTGCTGATGGCCTACGTGCACATTGCCCACGACTGTATCATTGGTGACAACTGCATTCTGGCCAACACGGTGCAGGTAGCCGGCCACGTTGAAATAGGCGACTACGCCATCGTGGGCGGGTCATCGGCGGTGCACCAGTTCGTGCGCATCGGCCCCCACGCTATGATTTCGGGTGGTTCTCTGATTCGGAAGGACGTACCGCCCTTCGTAAAGGCGGGCCGAGAGCCTCTGACCTACTCCGGTATCAACAGCATAGGCCTACGCCGCCGGGGCTTCTCTGACCAGAAGATTGCTGAGATTCAGCAGCTCTACCGTTTGTTGTTCCTGAGTGGCCTGAACAATGCCGCGGCGTTGGATCAGATTGAGCTAGAACTTTCTCCTTCACCGGAGCGTGATGAAGTGGTTAATTTCATTCGCAACTCGGGGCGGGGGGTTATCAAAGGCTACTCCCGCAATGGCAACAACGGCGCCGAGTAATTATTACTTGAGAACCCAGAGCGGAGCAGTAGGACATAGCTATCTGGCTAGGCCTCTTCGTTCTGGGTTCTGCAATTCTACGCTCAGACAGCATGCAGCTAACGGCTACCGGGCTAAGTAAGCGCTTCGCCCGGGAATGGATTTTCCGAGACCTCACGCACACGTTTCAGCCGGGTACTGCTACGGCTATTCTGGGTCCAAACGGTGCGGGTAAAAGCACACTGCTCAACACGTTGTCGGGGCAGTTGCTCCCTTCAACAGGCACTCTGGCCTATGAGCACCAGGGCAAGCTGATACCAGTAGAGGAAATTCCAGCTTACCTGGCCTACGCGGCGCCGTACCTGGAGCTGATTGAGGAATTAACGCTTGCCGAGCTACTGCAATTCCACATCCGGTTCAAGCCGTTGCGGGCGGGCTTCACCCCAGAAAAGCTCATCAGCTTAATGTATCTGGAGAAGTCTCGGCACAAGCTAGTGCGGGATTTTTCTTCCGGTATGAAACAGCGCCTCAAGTTGTCTCTGGCTCTGTACGCCGAGGCCCCGCTCCTGCTTCTCGATGAGCCCACCACTAACCTTGACCGCACCGGCGTGGAGTGGTATCTTGAGCACGTAAACGCCACGCTAACGGGCCGCACGGTGCTCGTTTCTAGCAACGTGCCGGAGGAGTACGATTTCTGTGAGCAACAGCTGTTAATTACAGATTTTGGCGCCAAGGCCGCGCGATAATACGGCCTTGCCTACCTACCTCTGTCCTGCTCTATGGATTAATTGTGCCGCGTAGGCCTATCGGCTTCACAGAGGCGAACAGAGGGTGTATTCATGTCACAACACGGGAGAAGTAAAGCGTAGTTATGGGGAGTAATAATTTAGCCGTTGGGGTTACAACGTGAAATATATTAACGCATTGGAAGTGCCTGATTCTGTCGTATAAGCACTATTTTAGATTTTCTGCGCAGCGCAACCGTAACCATTTAAACAGCTGCGCACGTATCTTCGCAGCCGGAGCAACGCCTTTTTCAACTGAATACTTTCACCCTTACGCCCTGACAAGGCCATGAGACAATACGACGACCTCGACGACGATTTCCTCGACGATGACGACGAGCTAGATACCTTCGCTAAGACCGGCGGTAGCAAAACCCGCGGTAATTCAGAAGATCAGCTTTCCGCCAAGTACGCCGATTACCTGATGTGGCGTGATACCGGCTCTTCGCACGACGAAGCCCTGGACCTTGCCAGCATGACCGAAGAAGAATTTACGGCCGCTGAGGCCGCCGAAGACCCGGATGGTGGCCGTGGCTTCAGCAGCATCGACGACGATGACGACTTCTCGGACGATGACGACGACGATGACAGCTACGGCAGCTCCCGTAGTGGCCGTCGCTCAAGCTTCGATGACGACGATTTTTAATTTACTGCTGGCATTGCCTAAATAACGCAGCAAACAAAACGCCCTTCTCCGGTCTGGAGAAGGGCGTTTTGTTTGCTTTATGCCTATAAATGCTTCTTTACTATTGAGGAGCTAAACCTTACCTATTTGCGACCGAATACGCGCTTAAGCAAATCGGTAGTGCGGGCCACTGGGTTCTCACGGATGTTAGCCTCCTCCTGGGCAATAAGCGTGAACAGGCCATCAATGGCTTTACCAGTAGCGTACTGATTCAAATCGGTTTGCACAGGCCTCACAAGCGGGATTTTGTTGTAGCGCGTGGTCAGGTCGGTATAATAGCGGGTAGCACCCACTTTATCGAGGCTCTGCTGAATAATGGGCTGGAAGGCCACCGTGAGCTGCTGAGTGGTAGTGCGCTTGAGATAGTTAGTAGCGGCGTCCTTCTCCCCCGTCAGAATTCCCCATACATCCGAGAAAGTTAGGCTCTTGATGGCGGCGATAAAGATGGGCTTAGCGCTCTTGGCTGCATCCTCGGCTCCACGGTTCAGCGTCAACTCAAACTTATCTACTTGGCTGCCTAGCCCAATTGAGCGCAACGTAGTGGCTACGCGTTGGGCATCGGGTGGGAAAGGAATCCGAATCAGCCGGTTCAGGTTGAAGCCATCCTGCTTAGAGGCTTGATCGGCGCCTTTGCTAATGCCTTGCACGAGGGCTTCCTTCAGACCATTAGCGGCTTCAGTATTGGTTACCCCTCCCGTGCTAGTAGTGGTTCTGGTAGAAGGCTGGGGCAGCGTAATGCCACCAATTTTTGGGAGCTTGATTAGCTGAGCCGAAGCAGCGGTGCTCAGCCCCAGGGAGGCCATTAGCAGTACTGCCAAACGTATGTTTTTCATAGGGAGTGCAAAAAAGCAAAGCAGGAACCAGCCCGTAGGCCTCTCCTGCTTTTGCAGAAACCGGACCAAACTACGCAGTAAATAGCCCAGCACGAAAGCCGATTGTAAAAGTAGCGGGCGAGCAAAAAAATATCATTCTGAGCTGAGCAATAAACTGGAGCTATGACCTGATGGCCTCCTACCAATTTTTGCACGGCTCAGAATGATAGCGCAAGGGCTTTATTACATGAGGGAACTGAAAACTAGTGCTGGCCTAGTGGCCGAACACCTTTTTCAACAGCTCTGTGCTTCGTGATGAAGGCCGTGAACGAATGCGTCCTTCCTCCTCAGCAATGAGGGTAAATAACCCGTTCACGGTTTGTTGGGTAGCGTAGGGCACAAGCTCGGCACTGATGGGTGTCATCAGCGGAATCTTGTTGTAGCGGTTCACCATTTCGGTGTAAAGGCGGGTAGCTCCGGTTTGATCCAGCGACTGCTTGATAATAGGCTGAAACGACGACTTCAGTTGCTCCTCGGTGTTAGAGCGCAGCAATTGCGTGGCAATGTCGTTTTGGCGAGATGAGGCCAGTGTCAGAGCATCCTGAAAGCTGAGGTTTTGCACCGCGCTCAGAAAGATCGGTTTGGCTTGGGCCGCGGCCTTCTCGGCGCTGTGGTTGAGGGCTACCTCGAAGTTATCCACCAGAGCCCCCATGCGCAGCCCGCGCAAGGTGGTAGCTACCAACTGAGCATCGGGCGGCATAGGTATGCGAATGTCGGCGTTGTCGTTGAAGCCATTCTCGGCGCCGGCAATATCAATGGCGCGGGCTACGCCTTGGGTCAGAGCTTCGCGTAGGCCACTCGTCGCCTCCTCAGCAGTGAGGGGCGCAACTACTGGAGCGGCCACGGGGGCTGGCGTGGTAGCTTTGGTAGTAGTTGACTTGGTAGTAGTGGCTTTTGTGGCGGTTTTAGTGGCCGCCGGTTTCGCCGTAGTGGTCTTTTTAGTGGTGGTTGTAGTTTTTTTAGCGGTGGTTTTGGTCTGAGCGAGGCTCAGTTGCGTAGTGGCGAGGGCAAGACCCAGGCCTAAAGCAAACGTGCGAAACGTGGTCATTTGAGTAAAGACGAAAAACCTGACGGCCTACGTGGCGGTCTTATTCATCCAGAGGCCAATATTGCGCCAAATCCTGCACCCATCCTAACTCCTTTCCCCATGCCGACTCCTCCCGTCGTTGAAATCATGACCATTGGCGACGAACTGCTCTACGGGCAGGTAATCGACACTAACTCCGCCTTCATGGGCCAGGAGCTAGGCAAGCTTGGCCTACGCGTCCGCCAGATAACGAGCGTATCCGACTTTGCCGACGAAATTGTAGCGGCGCTAGACCTAGCGCGGGAACGTGCCAACGTGGTGCTAATGACCGGTGGCCTGGGCCCCACCAAAGACGATCTTACGAAGCATGTGCTGGCCCGGTATTTTGGGGCTGAACTGGTGATGCATGAGCCCACACTACGCCACGTAGAGGGCATCTTTGCCCGCTACAACCGGCCCATGTTGGAAGTAAACCGTCAGCAGGCCATGGTTCCCAGCAACTGTACTGTATTGCACAATGCCCTAGGTACCGCCCCGGGTATGTGGTTTGAAGACCGCGGCACTATCTTCGTCTCCATGCCAGGCGTGCCATTTGAGATGAAGGGCCTGATGAAAGACGAGGTGCTGCCCCGCCTGCAACAACACTTCCAGACCCCGCCCATTGAGCACGTGGTGGTGCAAACGGTAGGCTTGGGTGAGTCGTACCTGGCCGAAAAAATTGCCGACTGGGAAAGCGCGCTGCCTAGCAATATCAAACTAGCGTACCTGCCCTCGTTGGGCGGCGTAAGACTGCGCCTCTCCGGCTACGCTGATGGCCAGCCCGATTTGCGCGGCCGCATGGAGGGTCTGCTGCCCGCTTTGCGTGAACGAATAGGCGAGGTGATTTTTGCCGTGGGAGAAGTACCGTTAGAGCAGGCAGTAGGCCAGTTATTACTGGAGCGGGGTCTCACCGTGGGTACGGCTGAAAGCTGCACGGGGGGCTACGTAGCTTACCGCCTCAGCAGCGTACCGGGCAGCTCCCGTTACTTTCAGGGCAGCGTAGTGGCCTACAGCAACGATGTAAAGGTTAAAGAACTGGGCGTACAACAGACTACCCTTGACCAGCACGGTGCCGTGAGCGAAGCTACCGTACGCGAAATGGCGGAGGGGCTGCGCCAGCGCTTGGGGGTGGATGTGGCCATTGCTACAAGCGGCATTGCCGGGCCCGATGGCGGGACGCCGACCAAACCAGTAGGCACCATCTGCATCGCCTACGCCGATAAGCATCAGACCGTGAGCCGGCAGTTCAGCTTTGACCGCGGCCGGCAACTCAACGTAGAGTACACTTCCACTGCCGTGCTGAATCTGCTGCGCCTGAGCTTGCCTGTGGCCTAGCCAATAAGCACCGGCTTGCTACTTCCGTTTGCTAACGTCAGAGCAGGTGGTGAGCCCAACGGAAATATTCGGAATATCTAGGATTCCGGACACAACAGCTACCTTTGACTTGCTTTTCGGGCCGTACATCCACCCACCTTCGCGGCCCCGATTAGTAGATACCAGACCTTCAACTACCCACCATCCCCCTAACACCCCCTACCAACCGCATGGCACGAGTGGAAATGACGATGCCCAAGATGGGCGAATCCATCATGGAAGGCACCGTTCTGAAATGGCTCAAACAAATAGGCGACACCATTGAACAGGACGAATCTGTACTGGAAGTAGCTACCGATAAGGTTGATACTGAAGTGCCTGCCCTCCACGCCGGCGTATTGCAGGAGATTTTGGTGCAAGAAGGCCAAGTTGTGGCCGTTGGCGCCCCCATTGCCATTATTGAAACCGATGCTGCCAGCACAGGCACTGCGGCTCCTGCTGCGGCTGCCCAAGCTCCCGCTCCTTCGGTGAATGGAGCCGAGAAGCACGCTGCTGATATTCCGTATGTGCCAGAAGCTGCTCCCGCTGCAGTAGCAGCCTCGGCAGCCCAGCCCCAACCCGGCCGTTTCTATTCTCCCCTGGTGCTGAGCATTGCCCGCGAGGAAGGAATTTCCATGGCCGACCTGGAGTACTTGCCCGGCACTGGCAGCGAAGGGCGCGTTACCAAGAAAGACATTCTGGATTACGTTGCCGCCGGCAAAAAGCCTTTAGCCCAGCCAGCCGCTCCGGCAGCCCACGCTGAACAGCCTCAGGCCGCTTCCGCTGCCCCGGCTCCGCAAGCTCCTGCTCCCGTAGCTGCCCAGCCAACGCCTGCACCGCAAGCAGCTCCGGCCGCTCCGGCTGCCCCCGTAACTAAGGCCGTGCCTTCAATCAGTGGCAACCAAGAGCTGATTGAGATGGACCGCATGCGCAAGATGATTGCCCAGCGCATGGTTGACTCGAAGAAGATTTCGCCCCACGTTACCTCGTTTGTAGAGGCCGACGTTACCGACATCGTGAACTGGCGCAACAAGCACAAGGATGCGTACAAGAAGCGCGAAGGCGAAAACCTCACCTTCACGCCTATCTTCATTCAGGCCATTGCGCGTGCCATTCAGGACTTCCCTAACATCAACGTTTCCGTTGAGGGCGACTACATCATTAAGAAGCGGGATATTAACGTGGGTGTAGCCGTAGCGCTACCCTCTGGCAACCTGATTGTGCCCGTAATTCACAACGCTGATCAGCTCAACCTAAACGGCCTGAGCAAGCGCGTGAACGATCTGGCTAACCGCGCCCGCCAAAACAAGTTGAAGCCCGAGGATCTGGAAGGCGGCACCTACACGGTTTCCAATGTGGGCTCGTTCGGTAACATCATGGGCACGCCCATCATCATGCAGCCCCAGGTGGCTATTATGGCCGTGGGTGCCATCAAGAAGAAGCCCGCCGTTATTGAGACTCTCCAGGGCGACCTGATTGGTGTGCGCCACTTCATGTTCCTCTCCCACAGCTACGACCACCGCGTGGTAGATGGCTCGTTGGGCGGAATGTTCGTGCGCCGGGTAGCTGACTATCTGGAGCAATTCGACCCGAATACTACCATCTAATGGTGGACTAAAATTGCTGAGGGTTGGTTGTTATGCCGGATACTGGCCTAGCAATCAGCCCTCTTCTTTTTAGCTTTTATACTTCATGAACAAAACCTTGCCCCTAGTGGCCCTGCTCATTGCGCTGGGTCTTATCCTGTTCCTCTATCAACGGCTCCGCACGACAGAAACCGCCCTGGAAATGTCGGAGAAGCGGTTCCACGACTGCGAACAGGTAAACTTCCAGCTGCAAAATCAATTGGTAGCCGCTACCCGCGGCCCCGTACCCGACAGCCTGAAGGTGCAGGATTAACGGGCTACCACTAAAGCCGCGGCGGAGTGGCCTAGCACAACACAAGTTAATGCTAGGCCACTCCGCCGCGGCTTTCGAGAGAATAGGCTATTCCAACACCCAAGTCACTTTTTCTTCCAGAGGGCGCCGAATGCTGCGGGCAGTAGCCCCCGGCTTGGGGTAGCCCAGCATAAAGAAGCCCAGGAGGCGGTCATAGGGACCCAGGCCGAAGAAGGGCTTGGCTTCTTCCAAATACGTAACGCCGCCACTGCTCCAGAAGCCCGCCAAACCGTGGGCCACGGCTGAAAGGTGCAGGTTTTGCACGGCGCAGGCTACGGCCGCCACTTCTTCTACCTCGGGCACCTCTTGGGTACGCTTGAGCCCGATAGCAATAACGTGGGAGCTAAGCAAAGGGCTACTTTGCATCTTTTCGAACTTGTTCTGCTGAAACTTCTCCCCCGCTTTCTCACGGTACAGTTCCGACTGGAACGTTGCCAGCCGCTGCCGACCCGCGCCACTAAACACTACAAAGTGCCAAGGCTCGGTGCGCTTGTGGGTAGGAGCCCAAGTAGCATCGGTTAGTACTTCACGCACAATGTGGTTGGGAATTTCGCGGCCGGGCTCAAACTGCACTGGCTGTATGCTGCGCCGCGCTCGAATCAGAGCAGAAACTTGCGCTGCTTCCATAAGGGCTGCGCTATCTGTTTGGTTTTCCATATGAAATACAAGCCCCTGAGGGGTCGGGTTGTTTTGACGAGGAACTGAGCCGGGTTTACTGGCCTAGGCTAACGAAAACGCCTGCCGTAGTGTAACGGCAGGCGTTTTCGTTAGCCTAGGCCACATGTGTTCTACTAGGGGCGGCCGCCGCTGGCGCCCTGAGCGGGCGTAGCACCCGCGCCGTTGCCGCCGTCAGAGCCGCCGTCTTTGAGGTCGTCGTTGTTCACTGAGCGTTTGCGGCGAGTGGGCGCCATGCTCATTTTACCAATCCGGTAGCTGAGGTTGACCCGGAAGCCGGAGCGGCGCAACACGTTCACGCTGTACTGGTCAACCACTGGTGAAGAGATGGAATTGCGAATTTTGTTGGTGGGCGTGAAGAAGTTATCCGCGCCAAAGCCAATACTGCCCTTCTTCTCAGCAAAGTCCTTTTTCAGGCCCAGGCTGTATACCCCAAAACCGCCCTGGTAGCCCTGAAGCTGTACCTGCCGGCCCCGGTAGAAGCTGAACGCCTGAATACCCCACCCCTTCGTGAAGTTGTAGCCCCCCATGAGGCGGCCACTAGCCACCCACCCTTGGTTGCTGGCTGCGTACACCACGTCGGAGGTGTTGTTGTCAAGGGTAGCGTAATACACATCGGCACCGCCGCCCAGCGTGAGCTTATTGTTGATGTTTACGTTAGCATTGACGCTGCCCCCATAAGCGTTTTCGGTACCGATGTTGCCATAGGTAGTGCGAATAACTGCGCCATCCTGCTGGCGAATTGGCTGGATTGAGCCCGTGGTATTGCGCGAGAAAACGGAGAAGTTCAGCGAGGTTTGCTTGATGTACGTGCTGTAGCCCAGCTCAATGTTATTGGTGTACTCGGGGTCCAGGTTGGGGTTACCCTCCGTGTATTGCAGCAGGTTGCCGGTTTGCCGGTTTGGGTTCAGGAACTGAAGCGAAGGGCGCTGAATGCGGTAGTTGTAGGCCGCCTTCAGTACGTTGCCGTTAGCCAACTTCCGCGAGAGGTTCACGCTTGGTACAAGTACTCCGTAGGAAGGAATAGAGGGCGCATTCTCCGTCCGGAAGTCGGCATTGATGGTGGTGTACTCGTAGCGGGCCCCAGCCTTCAGCGTGTAGCTTTTCAGGAAGCTCAGGGTGTACGAACCGTACGCCGCTGCAATGTTCTGGTTGTAATCGAATACGTTGGAAAGCGTTACGCCTGTTTGCTGCTGCCCGTTTATGAATGTAGAATAGTCGCTATTCACGCGGCGCATAATATCCTTAGCCCCAAACTCTAACAGCTGCGTTTTGCTAAGGGGCGTCTGATAATCGACCTGCAGCGTGACCTCCTGGTTGTAGCTGTCGTTGAGGTTGCGACGGTAGGTACCAGCTTGGTCACCCTCAATAGTGGTGTTGGTAAAGTTGTTGGTGCGGGTGTTGCGGCTGTACTGGGCAAGCACGCTAAACTCGCGCTGGGGTGTCTCAAAAGTACGCGTATAATTCAGGGTAGCATCCAGAGTGTTCGAGTTATCGAGCACCTTCACGTTGCTGAGGCGGTTAGTAGCCGTATCGCCCAGCGTGGGCCGGAAGAAAACGGTGGTCGAGGCGAGGTCGTCCTGGTAGTTGGTGCCGTTGCGCAGCCCCAGTTGTACCGAAGCTGACAGGAAGTTGTACTTATTGATATCGTAATCCCACCCGAAAGAGTAGCGCCCAAATACGTTCTGCTGGCGCGTATCAGCCGACTGCACGGTATTACTAATCCGCTGGCGGTTCGCTAAGTCGTTGCCCGGAATTGAGTAGGTCGATTGGTCGTTACGGAAGCTGCCCGGCGTATTGTATTGCGCCCGGCCGCCACCGCCCAGCGAGAAGCCCATCTTGCCCACCCGATACGAAGCATTCAAGCCCAGATCAGATCCTCTCAGGCCAGCACTAGTGCGCAAATCCAGCGTGAAACCCTGCAGGTTATTCTGCTTAGTAACGATGTTAATAATACCGCCGGAGCCTTCTGCGTCATACTTGGCCGAGGGCGAGGTAATTACCTCCACCGTCTTGATCTGGTCAGCCGGAATTTGCTTTAGGGCGTCGGCTATGCTGTTGGCCGAAATGGTGCTAGGCCTATTGTTAATAAGCACCCGAATGTTCTGGCTGCCGCGCAAGCTCACATTGCCATCGAGGTCAACGGAGAGCATAGGCACGCGCTTGAGCACGTCGGTGGCGTCGCCGCCGCGGGTGGTTTCGTCCTTTTCGGCGTTGTACACGGTGCGGTCAACCTTCTCCTCTACCAAGCTGCGCTGGCCTTCTACCTTCACCTCACCCAGAGCCTGCGCCGACGACTCCAGGGCCACATTGCCCAGGGCTACGGTATTGCCAGCCTCCGTAATTACTACCCCCGTTTTCTCAACCAGCTTATAGCCAATAAAATTCACCTGAATGGTGTAGGTACCAGCTGACACGCGCGGGATGCTGAACTTGCCATTATCATCGGCGGCGGTGCCATCCACGGGCTTACCGGTGGCGGGGTTGAGCAGGGCAATGGTAGCGTAAGGCACAGGCTGCTTGGTAGCAGCATCAACGATAGTACCCGTTACGCGGCCATTACCTGCCTGTGGCGCCGGCGCCTGCCCCGCGGGTGGTCCGCCCGCGGGCCGACCAGCACCTGCGGGCCGTTCGCCGGTGGGCATCTGGGCTAACACGGCATGACCACCGCTAGTCAGAACAATAAGGAGAAGAATCTTTTTCATGTACATGAGGGGAATAAACATCACCCGGCAAACCGAAGTCAACTGCTGACTGATAGATTACTCGCAAAACTACTCCCCCTATTTCCGCACCACGAATGAACCCGACCAACTGACCGATTTATGCTGCGGATGCCGGAGAATGTTCGTGAGTATGCCAAGCAACCGCAGCCACAGACGCAACTTTACCTTAGGGGTGGCATGAGGGACATAATATTTCTAGAAATACTGTTGAGCCCCTATGCAAAAGGCCGCTCCCGGATGGGGAGCGGCCTTTTGCATTTCTTCTATTGGCCTAGGCCTCTATGCCTAGCAATAGAAACATAAAGGCGTACTGCCGAGCTGTATCATGAATGGACTTGAAGCGGCCGGAAGCGCCGCCGTGCCCCGCTTCCATATCGGTGTGCAAGAGTAACAGATTATTGTCGGTTTTGAGGGTCCGCAGCTTGGCTACCCATTTGGCTGGCTCGAAATACTGCACTTGCGAGTCGTGTAGGCCAGTAGTCACGAGCATGTTGGGGTATGCCTGGGCTTTCACTTGGTCGTAGGGCGAGTACGAGAGCATGTAGTCGTAAAACTCCTGCTGGTTGGGGTTGCCCCACTCGTCGTATTCGCCAGTGGTCAGCGGAATGCTCTCGTCGAGCATCGTGGTTACCACATCCACAAAGGGCACGGCGGCTACTATGCCCTTATAGTACTCAGGGTGCAAGTTTACTACGGCGCCCATCAGTAGGCCACCCGCCGAGCCACCCATGGCAAACAGCGTTTCGGGGGAAGTATAGTGCTGGTCAATCAAGAAGCGGGAGCAGTCAGTGAAGTCGGTGAACGTGTTCATCTTCTTCAGCTTCTTGCCGTCTTCGTACCACTGCCGGCCCAGCTCCTGCCCCCCCCTAATGTGGCAAATAGCGTAGGCAAAGCCTCGATTGAGCAAGCTCAGGCGGGCCACACTAAAGGTGGCATCCATGGAGAGGCCATAGGAACCGTAGGCGTACTGCAGCAGCGGTGCCCGCCCATCCTTCTGAAAGCCTTTCTTGTATACAATGGAAATAGGGATACGAGTACCGTCGAGGGCTGGCGCGTACAGCCGCTCACTTACGTAGTCTTCCTTACTGAAGCCACCCAGCACCGCTTGCTCTTTTAGGAGCGTTTTAGTGCGGGAAGTCATGTCGTAGTCAAACGTTGAGTGCGGCGTAGTAAGCGAGGTATAGCCGTAGCGCAGCACCGTAGTATCAAACTCGGGGTTGATGCTGATGCCGGCGGTATAGGTTGGCTCGCCGAAATTGAGGTAGTGCTCCTGCTGATCCTGCCACCGAATAATACGCAGTTGCAGCAGGCCTTCCTTCCGCTCACCTAGCACCAGGTACTCGCGGAACAGCTCCATGTTCTCCAGAAACACATCGGCCCGGTGCGGAATCACTTCTTGCCACTCCGCCTTGGCCGTGTTGGTTACGGGCGTTTTAAGTAGCTGAAAGTTTGGTGCACCGGCGTTGGAGAGAATGTAAAAATGATCCTCGAAGTGGGCCACCTCATATAAGTGGTCTTGTTCGCGGGCCAGAAATAGGTGCGGCTCCTCCGTAGGCCTGTCGGCGGGCAAGTAGCGCGTCTCCGACGACATAGTGCTGCTCATGTGCAGGAAGATGTACTCCCGTGACTTTGAGCGCCCAACGCCCGTGTAGAAGGTGTTGTCCAGCTCCTCGTACACCAGCACGTCCTGGGCGGGGTCGGTGCCAAGGGTGTGGCGGTACACCTGAAACGGCAGCAGCGTATCTACATCTTTTTTGGTGTAGAACACCGTTTGGTTGTCAGCGGCCCACACGGCCTCGCCGCTGATGTTCGGAATTTCTTCGGGGTACAGCTCGCCGGTTTGCAGGTTGCGGAAGCGCAGCGTGTAGAGGCGTCGGCTTACGGTATCGGTGCTGTAGGCCAGTAACGCGTTATTGTCACTGACTTCAAAGTCGCCAATATCGAAGTACGACTCCCCCTGCCCCATTTCGTTGGCGTTGAGCAGCACTTCTTCTGGCGCGCTCAGGCTCCCAGCTTTCCGGCAGTAGATGGGGTATTCGCCACCTTCTTCGTAGCGCGTGTAATAGTAGTAGCCGTTGTGGCGGTAGGGCACCGACTCGTCCTGCTCTTTAATACGGCCTTTAATCTCTTGAAACAGCTTTTCCTGCAGAGCCTTAGTCGGCGCCATCTGCTCCTCAAAATAGGCGTTTTCAGCGTTGAGGTAGTTGATGACTTCTTGGTTTTCTGGCTCGTTTAGCCAGTAATAGTTATCGGTGCGGGTGCCGAAGGGTGAAGTGAGTAAGTGGGGCTTGGTGGCCGCCACAGGTGGCTTGGGCATGAGGTGACTTTGTGATTGATTCTACCCACTGCGCGGAACGAGCGAAACAGAGCCGGTAAACCAGTGGACAGTTGTAGTAATAACAGCAACTGAATAACTAACAAATGAAACCGAAGCTGTTCACACCTAAAGAAACACAAATTTCCTCTAAAGGTGCTATTTCAGCCGCTAGGCCTATTTGTGCACAACCACTACTGACAACTCCAATACACGAAGCTAACGCGCTAGTCAAGGCCGAAAAGCTAAGATGACAGCTGTATTTCCGGCAGGCCACGGGATGCTCAAGCAATCAGCGGAATGGAAGAAACTACGTTGATGCCTGTACGGCTGCGTGCATAGTTCAAGCCTCCTAATTACTGTACCGGCCCAATCCCTTTTGCAGGAAGTCCTTTAGCCTAGGCGAGCGGAAAAGTATATTTCGCACTGTAGAACGGTATTTTTCGGACGAGGAATCGTACCCCGTAGTGACTTTTCTAGCAAACTCTTCTAGGCCACATTGAGCCGTAATTTCCAGCCGCGGCAAACGACGCACGTCATCCTTGGAGTTGGCCTGCCCAGGATGTACCGAAAAGCCAGCTCTGTAATTTAACGCATCCAGTAACTCTAGGGAGCCAGCCGTGTATTTCCCGTAGGGGAAGGCATAGAATTGTACTGCCGAGTGTAAGCAAGCTTCAATTTGCGCCTTGCTGCCGCCCATTTCCTGTTGTAGCTCAGCTGAAGTTAAGTTGCGGTGATTTTGATGCGTGCGGCTATGGGCCTCAATGCTCCAGCCGGCAGCCTGCAGTACCCTTACCTCGTCCCAGGTTAGCGGACGGTCTTCGAGGGGTACACTGTCCCCAAATTCAGGCAGGTTCTTGTACGTAGGCCACCCCACACTTTCCGTCGTCAGGAATAGCGTGGCCGAGAAGCCATAGCGCGCCAGAATGGGTAGCGCCTTTTGGAGCAGCGAGGCATACCCATCGTCAAAGGTGATGACCACCGAGTTCGGAAGTGGCTGATTTTCTTCCAAGGCCTGCAGCAGCTGCATTGGCGAAATGCTACGGTAGCCATGGGCCGCCAGCCAACCCATTTGCAATTCAAACGCAGCCGTCTCAACATGTACGGCCGCCATATATGGCTCATACGTGTCAACTAACGCATGATACATGAGAACGGGCACTCCGGAAGAATTCATGCTTGCGCTGTAGCTCAGGCTTGTTTGGCCGCCGTACGCGTTGCCGCCCATGTTTGGCTGCTTTTACCGAATGTGATGGCTACTACTGATTTTAGAATATTCAGCATCAGGTTCAGCCCAGAAAGTAGAAGTAAGTAATGGTGCCTTTTGGCCCGTATCAGCCGTAAGCCAATAAAACCATACAGCACAAACACAACGGCAAGCACCCACCATGTCCAGCCCGCTAGCAGAGAATATTGGGGGAAGAAAAACGAAGCTATAGCGAAGAACAAGATGCTAAATAGCAAGATGGACCGAGGTGGCTGTAATAGCTCGCAGGCAAAATCTATCTGAGCGAATTTTCCGTGCAGCAGCCCCTGCCCTAGCAACCGGAAGCCATGTTTCTTGAGGGTCTCAAAGTGGCCGGCTAGCCAGCGGCTGCGCTGCTTCTGAAACGCTTGGCTGTTGTCTACTACTTCATAGCTCAAGCGGGCGGCTGGGCAGAAATCAACCTTGATTTCTCGTTCCACCAAGTAGGCTTTCCAGTCTTTATCCTCCGCCAGTGAGTACTCCGGCAAACGCATCAGCTCGCCAAATATGTTGTCGCGTACGGCAAATCCTAACCCATAAACGAAGGTGTCCATCCCGAAGAGCTTACGCGTGCCCGAAAGCAGCCACTGGCGAAGGGCTTCCGCAGCAGCATCTAACACGGTCACATCGGAAGCAAAGGTGTTATTGACGTAACGATAGGTTTGAACAGCAGCGGCGGCTTCAGGCCGAGAGAACATGTTATCTAGCTCCATCAGGAAGTTGCGCTCTAGTCTGCAGTCAGCATCTATTACACAAACCACCCGCCCCCTTGCCTGAGACGTAATTGCCATTTTTTCCGAAGCATACATCAATGCCTGCATTTTGTCGGAAGGCGGTTTCGTGAAACGCTCTAGACATGTGACCCCTGCCTGCCGGGCAATAGTGGCTGTTGTATCCTGGCAATTATCAGCAATTACCACCGGCGTTACCAAGGAAGCCGGATAATTTTGTGCGTGAATACTAGACAGTAAGGTAGGCAGAAGCCTTTCCTCATTATGGGCCGGTATTAGCAGAAGAAACTCTGTTGTATTTGGTCCGGCCGGTGCTGCTGGCTTATAAAACATATCCCGAATGTTAGTATAAAACAGAATAAAAATTACCAGAGGTATAAATATATGAAGGCAATACAGTACAATTAGCGCCTGCATTACATAAAGAGAGCTCACCATTAAAGGCTTAAACACACCATTGATTGCACTCAGCAATACAATGAGTAGGATTGCACCTAACACCTTATTCTGGCTTACTTTCATCTTATGTCTTTATGAGTACCACAGCCTGCCCTAAGCGGATTCGCTGATAGGTAGCCACAAACTACATGCATTATATTATAAATTCAACAATAAATGTTAATTATTTATTAAAGAAATCTAATAACATGGCATTTTTCGCCCCTCGAAGATGTATCGTTTGCTTTTAGGCATAAAAAAAGAGCTGAGCCGTATTGGCTCAGCTCTTTTTTGCACTTAAACTAGGGCTATAGGCCAGCTAGGCTTTGTTCCAGGGCTGTAATTTTTGCTTCCGCGTCGGCTAGTTTTTGGCGCTCACGCTCTACTAGGTCAGCTTTAGCATTTTGTACGAACTTCTCATTGCTAAGCTTTTTCAACACTGAGTCGCGGAATCCTTGGGCGTACTCGAGTTCCTTGGTGAGTCGTTCCTTTTCAGCTCCTAAATCAATTTGCCCTTCCAGCGGCACGAAGAACTCTGCGCCACCCGATACAAACCCAACGGAAGCGGCCGGGGCAGCCTCCACAGTGCTGATTTCCGTGAGCGAGGCCAACTTGCGGATAATGCCGTCGTAGGCCTGTAGCAGGTCGGCGTCATCTGTTTTGACGGCCAGAGTCAGGTGCTTGTTGGGGCCCAGGCCTTTCTGGTTCCGGATGTTGCGCACACCGGCCACAATGTCCAGAGCCTTCTCCATGCGGGCCAACAGCTCAGGAGCACCGGCAATGGGCTGCTGCTTGGGCCAGGTAGCTACGCATACGTAGTCTTTTGGTCCCCGCTCAGCCAGCTCATGCCAGATTTCCTCGGTGATGAAGGGCATGAAGGGGTGTAGCAGCTTCAGTAGCGTTTCCAGGAAGCTGGTAGTGTGGCGCAGAGTCTCAGGGTCAATAGGAGCTTGGTAAGCCGGTTTAATCATCTCCAGATACACCGAGCAGAAATCGTCCCATACCAGCTTGTACACCGTCATGAGTGCATCGCTGATGCGGAACTTCTCAAAGTGGTCATCGAGCTCCACCAAGGTGGTTTGCAGCTTTGCGGTAAACCACTCCACCGCCTTACTATTAGCAAACGGCAATGCGGCATCTACCTCCCAGCCCTGGGTCAGGCGGAACGCATTCCAGAGCTTATTGCAGAAGTTGCGCCCCTGCTCCACCAGCTTCTCATCGTACAGCAAATCGTTGCCGGCCGGGGCCGAGAACAACATACCCGTCCGTACGCCGTCGGCGCCGAACTGCTTAATAAGGTCCAGCGGATCGGGGGAGTTGCCGAGCTGCTTGCTCATCTTACGCCCCTGGGCATCGCGCACAATACCCGTGAGGTAAACGTTCCGGAACGGAATATCCTTGCGGTATTCAAGGCCAGCCATAATCATGCGGGCTACCCAGAAAAACAGGATATCCGGCCCCGTTACCAGATCATTGGTGGGGTAGAAATAGTTGATATCCGCATTGTCGGGGTCTTTGAACCCGTCGAACACGGAAATGGGCCACAGCCACGAGGAGAACCACGTATCCAGCACGTCCTCATCCTGCCGTAGGTCTGAGAGTTGCAGGTCAGCGTTGCCGCTCTGGGTGCGGGCAAGTTCGAGGGCCTCTTCGGGCGTGAGAGCTACCACATAGGTGCCATCGGGCAGGTAATAGGCCGGAATCTGTTGGCCCCACCACAGCTGACGTGAGATGCACCAGTCGTGTACATTCTCCATCCATACCCGGTAGGTGTTCTTGAACTTGGCCGGGTGCAGCTTTACCTGGTCGCTCTCCACCACTTCTAGGGCCGGCTTCGCCAGGTGTTCCATTTTCAGGAACCACTGCATGCTCAGGCGGGGTTCGATAACGGCCTTGGTGCGCTCTGAGGTCTGCACAATGCTGGCATACTCCTCCACCTTCACCAAGTGGCCGGCTTCTTCCAGATCCTTCACAATGTTGCGGCGCGCGGCAAAGCGGTCCTGGCCTACGTAGAGCACCGCCTTTTCATTCAGCGAGCCATCGTTGTTGAGGATATCAATAACCGGCAGGCTGTGCTTTACGCCCAGCTCGTAGTCGTTCAGGTCGTGGGCGGGCGTCACTTTCAGGGCACCCGTACCAAAGTCAATACTTACGTACTCATCCAGAATTACGGGAATCTCGCGGTCGAGCAGCGGAATGCGCACTTTCGCACCGTGCAGGTGAGTATAGCGGGGGTCGTTGGGGTTCACAGCCACCGCCACGTCAGCCATGATGGTTTCGGGGCGCGAGGTAGCCACGGTCAGGAACTGCCCCTCCTGGCCTACCACCGCATACCGCAGATGGTACATCTTGGCCATCACATCCTTCGGAATTACTTCCTCGTCGCTGATGGCGGTTTGGCTCTGCGGGTCCCAGTTTACCATCCGAATACCGCGGTAGATCAGGCCCTTCTGGTGCAGATCTACGAATACGCGCAGTACGGCCTCGGTCAGTTCGGGCTCCATCGTGAAGCGCGTCCGGTCCCAGTCGCAGGATGCGCCCAGCTGTTTCAGCTGCTCCAGAATGATGCCGCCGTACTTTTCCTTCCAAGCAAACGCGTGCTCAAGGAACTGCTCACGAGTCAGATCCTTCTTCTCAATTCCCTGCTCCTTGAGTAAGGCCACTACCTTGGCTTCCGTGGCAATGGAAGCGTGGTCGGTGCCGGGTACCCAGCACGCTTCCTTGCCCTGCATGCGGGCCAGGCGCACCAGCACATCCTGAATGGTATTGTTCAGCATGTGGCCCATGTGGAGCACGCCCGTTACGTTGGGCGGCGGAATTACCACCGAGTACGGCTGCTTGCGGGGGTTGGCTTTGGCTTTGAAGAAGCCCTGCTCCTGCCAGCGCTGATACCATTTGGCTTCAACGTCGGCGGGGGTATAGGTTTTGGCGATAGACATCGTCGGAGGGAATCAGTTCAGAATAGTGGCAAAAGTAGGCATTTCGAAGGTGGGCGGGAAATGCCGTGGTATCATGCAGTAGAACTGGCCTAGGCCAGTAGGAAAGCTCATGCCGGGTATGCCCGAGGGCGCGTTGTGCTACCCAGTATTTGAAAAACAAAAAGAGCCGCTCCTGGAGCGGCTCTTTCTGTTGCAGCGTGGGTTCAGCCAGTGGCCTAGGCCTCCTGGTGCAACCACTGCTTCTTCTTGAGCAGATCCTGTTGAGCTTCGCGGTAATCTGGGTCGTCCACGCAGCAGTCTACGGGGCAGACGGCCGCGCACTGGGGCTCCTCGTGGAAACCCACGCACTCGGTGCACTTATCCGACACGATGTAGTAGTACTCGTCGGAAATGGGCGTTTGCGGAGCCACACCCGATACTACCGAGCCCCCGTCAATTTCCACTTCTTTCAAGCTGGTGCCATCGGCCCAGCGCCACTGGGCACCGCCCTCGTAAATCGCGGTGTTGGGGCATTCCGGTTCGCAGGCACCACAGTTGATGCACTCGTCGGTTATCATGATGGCCATAGCCTATATCTCGTTTGGGAGTGAGTAAAAGTGAGTCAATTAAAACATATACGCACGATGGAAGGTGCGCGAACGGGCAAAATTAGAAATTAGCCGTACACTCTTGACTACTTTTGATGCATTGATTTTGTTTCTCCCTAATGAATCACTCCGAACGGTTAGCTGCTTTTGTAGCTCTAGGCCACCATCTCACCCAACTTCCCGACGAAGAAATTACGGAGTTGGCGTACCGCACCCGTAATCAAAACCCCTGGTTCGACCGCCCCAACGTGGCGGCCGCTATACAAGGCATTGCGCACCTGCTGCAGGAAGAACCGCTTCGGCAGTGGGCCGCCCGCTACCGCCCCGAGCCTAGCACACCCCGGCAAATTGGCGTGGTCATGGCCGGCAATATTCCGCTGGTGGGCTTCCATGACTTGCTGTGCGTGCTGCTCTCGGGCCACACGCTGCTGGCCAAGCTCAGCAAAGACGATACGTTTTTGATGCGCTGGATTTCCAGTGAGCTGCTGCGCCTGGAACCGCGCTTTACCGAGCGCCTGCAATTTGTGGAGCGCCTAAACGCCGCCGACGCCTTCATTGCCACCGGCTCCGATAATACTTCCCGCTACTTCGAGTTTTACTTCGGCAAGAAGCCTAACATCATCCGGCGCAACCGTACCAGCCTGGCCATCATTACGGGCCGTGAGTCGGGGCACGATCTAGGCCTGTTGGGTGCCGATATTTTCCGCTACTACGGCCTGGGCTGCCGTAACGTGAGCAAGCTGTACGTGCCCGAGGGCTACAATTTCCAGGAGCTGCTCGACTCGCTGACACCCTGGCACCACATTCTGGACCACAACCGCTACCAGAACAACTACGACTACAACAAGAGCATTCTGCTGGTAAACCGCGTGCCCCACTTCGACTCCGGCTTCCTGCTAGTGACGGAAAACGCCCAGCTGGTCTCCCCTATTTCGGTACTTCACTATAGCACCTATTCCAGCGAGATAGATTTAGTTGATAAGCTCACCGATGTAGCCGCCCAAACCCAATGTTTGGTTTCCTCCGGGGGGCTATATCCGGGCAGCTTTCCCTTCGGGCGGGCACAGGAGCCCGGCATTGCTGACTATGCCGATGGCGTGGATACGATGGCCTTTTTAGCAGAACTGGCGTAAACAGTAAGAGACAATAGCCGGGCAGTCTCATACCAGTGCAGTGCCTCATGCGTTCTTCACTTGGCAAATGACATCTTAGTTGCCTAGGCTTTCCAACCTCGACTTACCCTATTTGCGTCATGTTACCTGAACTGAAAACCACCGATCCAGCTGTTGAAACTATCGAGAAGGAAACCATTCCCCACCTGCGTTTTTCGCAGGAGGATGTGTTGACTGATAAGGCTGCTATTCAGCGTCGCCGCCACGATGCGGAGCGCGCGGCTACGTTGGGCAATGCCTATCATGGTAAGCTGGATATTTATTTCCGCACTGATGATGGCGTTATTAAGCGTGTCCACACCACTGTATGGGCTACGCATGAGGAATACCTGACCCTGAAGTCGGGCATTGCTCTTCCCCTACGCTCCATCCTCAGCTTCGACTTTTATTAACCTCAGGCACCCGCTTACAGCGTCGTTGCTAGCAAAGAAAGAGGCCCGTTTCCAGCAATGGAAACGGGCCTCTTTCTTTGCTACATACTGGCCTAGCGGTGTGCTTACCGCTAGGCCACTGCTGCTTACCAGTAAATGGTGTAGAGAGCAGTCAGAATAACAATGATGATCATCGAGCCGATGGCGAAACCACGATTTGGCTTGAACATGCTGGCATCTACCTCCAGGCCATTGGTTTTCACACCGCGGCTAGTTTGCAGCACGCTGATGAGGATCATAGCGATGATGCAGATGACGAACACAAAGCCCATCCGGTCGAGGAACGGAATTTCGTATACCCCGGCAGCATTCGGTACCGAAAAACCGAACGGAGCCAAGCCCGAAAGATCAGCGAAGTTGGGCAGGAACTTGAAGAAGATCGACAGCAGGAACCCGCCAATAGTGGCAAACAACGCCGCGGCCGACGTAGCACGCTTCCAGAAGAAGCCCAGAATAAACATGGCGAAGATGCCCGGCGACACAAAGCCCGTGTACTCCTGAATAAACTGGAAGCCACCTTTCTTGTCGATACCCAGGAAGGGAGCAATCAGCACCCCTAGCAACACCGCCACTACTACGGCAATCTTACCCACGCTCACCAGGCGCTTTTCGCTAGCCTCGGTGTTCAGTACTTTCTTGTAGATGTCGAGGGTGAAGATGGTAGCAATGGAGTTGGCCTTACCAGCCAGCGAGGCTACTACGGCAGCCGTGAGGGCGGCGAAGGACAAGCCTTTCAGGCCAACGGGCAGAATATTTAGCAATACTGGGTAGGCGCGGTCGGGGTTCAACTCACCGTCCTGCATCATTTCAGCACCAAAGATATTTTCCTTGTACAGGATGAACGCGGCAATACCAGGCAGCACCACAATCACGGGCATAAACAGCTTCAGGAAGGCCGCGAAGAGCAGACCGTTACGAGCCGTTGGCAGGTCGGCGCCCAGGGCGCGCTGGGTGATGTATTGGTTACAGCCCCAGTAGTTCAGGTTCACAATCCACATACCGCCTAGCAGTACCGTGAGGCCCGGCAAGTCGAGGTAGTTCTCATTCTTGCGGTCCAGAATCATGTGGAAGTGCTCGTTAGCCTGCTCAGTCATGAGGCTGAAGCCGTTTAGCACGCCCGACTGGCCATAATGCTCAGCTACCAGGTTTAGCGCCAGATACGTAGTTGCTAGGCCACCCAAAATCAGGAAGAACACCTGAATTACGTCGGTAAAGCCGATTACTTTCATACCACCCAGCGTGATAATGATAGCAAACGCTGCCAGCGCGTACATGCAGAAGTTTAGGCCCAGACCCGAAACGCTGCTTACGGCAATGGCGCCGAGGTACAGAATCGAGGTCAGGTTTACTACGATGTACAGCATGAGCCAGAAAATGGCCATGATCATGGCCACGGTGCCATTGTAGCGCTGATGCAGGAACTGCGGCATGGTGGCAATTTTGTTCTTCAGATACACCGGAATGAAGAACACGGCCACAATAATGAGCGTGAGGGCAGCCATCCATTCATAGGTGGCAATGGCCAAGCCTATCTTGAAGCCGGAAGCCGACATACCCACCATTTGCTCGGCGGAGATGTTGGAGGCGATGAGGGACGAGCCAATGGCCCACCAGGTCAGGGAGCCTTCCGCCAGGAAGTAGTCCTTCGAGTCCCCTTCTATCGTTCCGTCATGACCCGTCTTTCGTCGATAGATCCAGATGCCGTACCCGGCAACTATTAGGAAGTAGATAAAGAAAACGATGTAATCTAGAGTGGCAAGCTGATGCATGATGCTACTACAAGGAATGAAAAAGTGTGCTTATTGAAAGGGAAGTGGGGGCATACGGTGGATGGACAAGGGCGGCATCAGAAGTCACCACTCAAATCGACGTACTATTTAAGACTATTTGCGCACACCAAAGCGGTATTCTGTAGTAGAGTGAAAGGTTTCGCCCGGATTTAAGATCGTGGAGGGGAACTTTGGCTGGTTTGGCGAGTCGGGAAAGTGCTGTGTTTCAAGGCAGAACCCATAATTCTGAATGTACTTCGTATTTCCTTTGCCGCTCAAATTTCCTTTTAGAAAATTACCGGAATAAAATTGCACACCCGGTTGATCGGTGTATAGGTCCATGGTACGGCCCGAAGCCGGCTCGTACACCGTAGCTGCCAATTGGGGGCTGGTTCGCATTTTATCCGCCAGCACCCAGTTGTGGTCGTAGCCTCCGGGCGCATCGCCGGGCACCGCCCGGATTCGCTCTCCAATGGAGTGCGGCTGGCGGAAATCCATGGGCGTGCCCTGCACCGGCCGCAGCTCCCCAGTCGGTATTAGATTAGCATCTACCACCGTGAACCGGTCGGCATTCAACGTCAGCACGTGGCCTAGCGCATCTTTCGCTTGGCCGTGGTTGAGGTTGAAGTAGCTGTGATTGGTCAGGTTGATGGGCGTGGCCTTGTCGGTGGTGGCAGTGTAGTCCAGGCGCAGGGCGTCGTTGCTGGTAAGCGTGTAGACTACTTTCACCGTCAGGTTGCCAGGGAAACCCTCCTCCCCATCCTTGCTTCGGTAAGTCAGAGTGAGGGTTTGGCCATCGGCAGAGGTGCCGGGCTCTGCCTGCCACAGTACTTTGTCGAAGCCTTTGATGCCGCCGTGCAGCGTGTTTTCGCCGTTGTTTTTGGCCAGAGTGTATTGCTGCCCCTCAACGGTAAACTTACCCTTGGCAATGCGGTTCCCAAACCGCCCGATCAGAGCACCAAAGTAAGGCCCTTCCTTTAGATACTGGGCGTTGGTGTAACCATTTACATCATCGAAGCCCAGCACTACGTCGCCGAGTTTGCCATTTTTATCGGGCACTAGCAGGCTGGTCAAAGTGCCGCCGTAGTTTGTGATAGTAGCCTTCAGGCCATGGGCGTTGGTGAGGGTATAAAGCTGCGCCTCCGACCCGTCGGAGGTTTTACCGAAGGAAGTGGACGTAGGCATAGAGGTGCTGGTTTGCGTGGAGTCAGCAGCAGCAGGGCTAGCCGAGCCAGCTGTTTGCTCGGTGGTAGCCTGGTTGCAAGCGGCTAGCAAGAGCAAGCCCGCTACTGCTCCGTTCCGGGAGAATTCGATCATAATGAGGGAGAGATAGAAGAGAAAGGCTGAAGATCTATGCTTTTGCAGGGAGGAAGCGCTGCACTTTGCGTGGGCTATTTGCCGTCGGCCTGCGCAGTTACCAGCTCATTCTCGATGCTAAAGTTTTCGAAAGCCACAGTGGCTGTAGTTGGGCCTTTTGCCAAAATACCAGCGCGCACACCCCGGTCCCAAGGCGGCAGATATGTGCCGTTGATTGGGCTGGTAGCTCCAGGCATGCTTTGCCAGGTTTTGCCGCCGTCGGCACTCCAACTAAACCGGAACAGGTTGCCTTGCTGGGCCTGCAGGCGCAGGGTAATAGCAGCAGCGGCAGCAGCGGGCAGCTTCACTTCGCTGAGATTTTTCTGCTTGCCCTTCTCCAGCTGCCATAGTTGCAGCTTGCCAGTACCCACCGTGAGAGCCAGGGTATTTTCAGGGTCGCCGTGCGCCGCAATACCGGCTACTGTGCCAGCAGGAAGCTTGGCAGGGTTCAGCAGCGTGGTAGTAGCGGTGTAGTCGGCGGTGGTGGTATGCTGGCCTAGCACGGCGCCGCTGTGTTGGGGCCGGGCCGTTACGTACAGCTTACCATCGCGCACGGCTACGGTAGGCCTCTCCTCTACTGGCCACTGCCAAGAGGGCAACAAGGTGGCAGTGGTAAACTCATCGTTGAGGTTGCGGGGCACAATGGGCGCCGCTTTGGTGGGCACGGTTCCGTCGTTACGGAAATCAGGCCAGCCGTCAGCCGTCCATTTAAACTCACTAATTACTCCTTGCCGACCCACAAACTCAAAGCTGCGGGTGTCGTAGGCGTGGTGCATCATATACCACCGGTTGCCGCGGTTAAACACGGTACCGTGACCTGGGCAGGCCCACTTCTCATTTTTAGTAAGCACTGGGTTTTTCTCATACTTCTCCCAGGGGCCTAGCAGACTCTTAGCCCGGGCCACCCCAATGCCGTACGTGCAGTTGTGGCCGCAGCAGCCGTTGCCAGCATAGAAGGCGTAGAAGTATTCGTTGCGCTTGATCATACTCACGCCTTCTACCAGGTTGCCTTCCCAGGGCACAGTATTGCGGAACAGCTCCTTCTTCTCCCCTAACAGCGCCGTGTGCTCTTCATTGAGGCGCTGTGCCCAAATGGGTGTGGGCTGGTTTACGCTGTTGCCATCTTCCTTCCAGATCAGGTAAAGCTCGTTTTTCTCATCGCGCATAGGAAAGCCATCAATAGAGCCATCCTTCTGGCCTACCAGCGGCCCCAGGTCCCGGTACGGGCCGGCTGGGTTATCGGCCACCGCTATGCCCACGGCCAGGTTACCACCCTTCTTATGGGCCGTGTAGTAGATATAGGTTTTGTCGCCTTCCTGGCTGATTTCGGGTGCCCAGAAGTAGTAGTCGGCCCAGGCGGGCAGCTCATTCGGGAATACGTGGCCTACCAGATCCCAGTCTGTAAGGTTAGTGGATTTGAGGAGCGGAAACACCGGCCCCCAGTTGGAGGAAGTGGCCGTGGCCCAATACGTGTCGCCTACTTTGGTGATGGACGGATCGGGAAAGTCGCCGGGCAGCACCGGGTTCACAATAGAAATGGCTGGCGCATCGGCCTCGGCCTTGGTTTCGGCGGTGTTGGCAGTAGGCGTGCTGACGCTGGTAGTGGCCGTTTGGCAAGCGCCTAGCAGGCCCAGGGAGAGGCCTAGCGCCAGAGTGGTCTTGGGATTCAATGCCATGAAGTAAGAAAGCTACACTCGGGAAATGGAAAGAAAGCGGGGTTATTCGCCAGCTGGCTTAGGCAGCGCCGTGCCCAAAGCGACGGGCGTGCCGAAGTTAGGTGAGCCATCGGCATTCCAGGTAAACTTCTGCATCCGGGGGCTCCGGTTGTCGCCGCAGCCTTGACCGCTTTGGGGGTTGGCGTGGTAGATGATCCAGTCTTCCGTGCCATCTTTCGACTGGAAGAACGCGTTGTGACCCGGCCCATAGGCCTGCTCGGCGGGGTTCTTCACAAAAACGGGCGTTCTGGCTTTTGTCCAGGAGCTAGTCTTAAGCGGATCAGCCGTGGCCGAGGTCGTGAGCAGGCCTAGCGCGTAGTCGTCGGTGCTGCAGTGGCTGGCCGAGTATACCACAAAGGTTTTGTCGCCGTGCTTCAGAATTTCGGGTCCTTCATTCACGGCGGGCGTACCCTGCTGTTCCCAGCTAAACTCGGGGCGCGAAATTTCCACCCGCGCACCAATGAGTGTCCAGGGGTTACTCATTTCGGCAATGTAGAGGCGCTGTGTTGGGCTGTTGGCTACCTCGTGGCCCGACCACAGCAAGTACCGCTTGCCGTTTTGTTCCAGCACGGTACCATCAATGGCCCATAGATCTTGGCCTAGCACAGCAATGCGGCCTTTATCAACCCAAGTGCCGGTGGTAGGGTCAGCGGAACTGTTTTCCAGCACATTAATGCGGTGCCCATCGCAGCACATTGGGTTTGCTGAGTAGTAGATGTACCACTTGCCATCAAAGTTGTATAGCTCTGGCGCCCATATTTCTCGCTGGTTCACGCCAGCTTGTTGAGGCGTCCAGACTACGGTACTCACCGCAGAGCCCAACTCCGACATCTTTGCCGTTTTACGAATCGTCAGGTTGTTACCCGTGGTGCTCATGTAATAGTACACGTCGCCGCGGCGGTACACCCACGGGTCGGGTCCAACGGTCAGCAACGGATTGGTGAACGTGGAGGTAGTTGGGGGAGTAGGTGGTGCTGGAGAAGGCGCAGGCGGAGCCGAAGAACTCTGGCATGCCAGCGTGAGAACCAGCAAGCTACCCGGGAGTAATCGAAATAAGGAAGTCATAGCAATGGGGAAAACGAAAAACAAGACAGATACCTCAACACTAATAGCCAAGCGGCATCTGCTAATCTAGGTTCAAAAAAGTAGAGCCGCCCCGGCCCACGGTCGGAACGGCTCTACTTATGCAGTAGGCACCCTGGCTACCAATTAGTGTTCTGCTGATAGCGGGCCAAGTCTACCTCCGACTGTGGGATGGGTAGCAGGCGGGAGCGGTCGAGACGGAAGCTGTTGAAGTCGGCGTCACGAGCTTTCAGTTGGTCTAGGCCTGCCTGGTTCTCGAGCAAGCCCCACCGCTTGAGGTCAAACCAGCGTTGGCCTTCACCCGCCAGCTCAGTTACGCGCTCATGCATAATCTGGGTCCGCAGGGTGGCCTGCGTGAAGGCGCCGGCGGTGAGTGGCGCTAAGCCAGCGCGAGTACGCACTTGGTTGATGAGCGGAATGGCATTGCTCGTTTGGTTTTGCTCATTCAATGCTTCGGCCTGTAGCAATAGCACATCGGCGTAGCGCATCACCCGGTGGTTGATGGGCGAGTCAAAGTTCTCGAAGGTGCGGTAATAGTCGGTCTGGTACTTGCGCCAGTACACGCGGCTCAAGTCGCGGGCATTGCCCTTAAACCGTTGCAGGAAACCGGTACCATACACGAGCGTATCCGCGTCCACGGGCAGTGTGGTGGTGAACTGGCGGCGGTTATAAAAGGCGGTGGCCGCTAGGCGCGGGTCGCGGGCCCCGCTAGTGGTACCTTCCTTCAAGAACTCGTTTACTACCCATGGGCGTATTTCACCATCTACAAAACCAGCGCCCGGCACGCCCCAGAACTGAGAGCGTTGGCCACCTTCCGAGGAGGTAGCGTCGTCGCCATCATTGCCGCCAAGCTTAGCATCTGAGAATTGTACCTCAAAGATTGATTCTGAGTTATTTTCGGTGGTGTGCCGGAAGTTGTCCGTGTAGTTGGCCGTCAGTTGGTAGCGGTTGGACGCAATAACTTCCTGAAACTGGGATGAGGCCTGGGCCCACTGCCGATTTTGCATGTACACCTTACCCAGCAGTGTAGTAGCGGCACCTCGGGTAGCCCGACCTGTATCGTTGCCGCCGGTGTAGGCCACATCCAGGTCGGGCTTGGCGGCTTGCAGGTCCGCGATAATCTGCTCATATACCTGTGCCTCTGTGCCTTGCGGCGGCAGGTTGGTAGGATCGGCGGGAGAGAGAGCCAACGGCACGTTGCCGTAGAGCGTTACCAGGTTATAGTAGTAGAGCGCACGTAGAAAACGAGCTTCCGCTACAATCCGCTTTTTCAGCGGCTCGCTCATTTGCATGCCGGGCACATTAGCCAGTACCTGATTGGTCCGCGAAATGGCCCGATAATGGTCGCGCCATAGGTTCTGCGATACCTCAAAGTCGTAGTTGGCCTGCGTGAAACGGGTGAAGTCGGCTAGCTCGCCCCAGGGGCTTTGGCTGAAGCCCTCATCAGAGCGCAAATCAAACGCAAAGTTGAGCCAGCGCCGATACGTACCCAGTTGCTGCAGACCGCTATACGCGGCATTTACTCCCTTCACCGCATCTGCTTCTGTTTTCCAAAATGACTCGGTAGTAGGTTGGTTGGGGTTAATCTGATTCAGGAAGTCTTTTTCGCAGGCCGTAGTCAGCAGTAAGCTGCTCGCCAAAGCGGCTAAACGGAGAGTATGTTGTTTCATGGGAATTCGGATGGAAAGGGTGAACACAAGCGCCAACAGGCCTAGAAACCGAGTTGCGCGCCAATTGAAACCGTCCGGAGGTTGGGGTAGCTGCCCTCATCCACGCCGCGGGTGAGCAGGCCTAGGCCTACTATTTCTGGGTCGTAGCCAGAGTAGTCTGTAATCGTGAACAGGTTCTGGCCCGTTACGTAGAAACGCAGGCTACCAACCCCTTTCACCTTATCCGTCAGAGTTTTAGGAATAGTGTAGCCAATCTGCACGTTTTTCAAACGCAGGTACGAGCCATCCTCCAGCCACCGCGTTGAGTTTAAGCGGGAGTTGTTGATAGCGGCTTCCCCAGCTTGCCCACCGCCACCGGCAATAATAGCACGGGGTGTTGTAGTGGAAGGGTTGCTGGGCGTCCAGGGGCTGAAGTCGCGGCGGTAGTTGCCGTTGTCGTCGGTGCGGTCGAGCCAGTATCGGCCCGTATTCAGCAGGTCGTTGCCTTGCACGCCCTGGAAGAAAGCAGCCACATCGAAGCCAGCAAAGCCAGCCGTTAAGTTCAGGCCATATTGAATTTTGGGAAATACCCGGCCTACGTGCGTCCGGTCGGCGGCCGAAATCTGTCCGTCGCCATTCACATCCTTGTAGCGTACATCACCAGGCTGAGCATTCGGTTGCGCACTGGTTGCGATGTTGTCGCCGGTTTGGAAGATACCGTCAAACTGATAGAGGTAGAAAGAGCCTAGCTCGTAACCAACTTCTGTTCGCGTTGATTCGCCAGGGCCTGACACGAAGAACGGCGAAGTGGCATCATTGCTCAACCTCGTTACCTTATTTTTGATGGTGGTCAGGTTACCGGTGATGCCGTATTTGAAAGCGCTTCGGTTTTCATTGTAGCCTGCTACTAGCTCAAAGCCTTGGTTTTGGATGCGGCCTACGCGACGGTATGGGTTGCTTCCAGCATTACCTAAAACTAGCGGTATGGCTGGGTCAACTAGGGCATTGCGCGTTTCCGACTTATAATAATCAGCCGAAAGCGTTAATCGATCTTCTAATAGGCCTAGATCAAAACCATAGTTAGCCGTGCGGCGCTCTTCCCAGGCAATATCATTGCTGGGCAATTGAGTCTGGATACTGCCGTTCTGAATATTGTCGCCCCCAAAGGGATAATTCACATTAGGGTTGACGACACCCTGCCAACGGTAAGCTCCGCCGTATTCACCACCTAGTAGTTCGTTGCCAAGCACGCCATAGCTGGCGCGCAGCTTCAAGTTGCTCACTTTATCGCTCATCCCCTCAAAGAACTGTTCCTTTGAGATGCGCCAGCCCGCTGAAGCTGCCCAGAAAGTACCGTAGCGGTTGTTAGGGCTAAAGCGAGAAGAACCATCCCGGCGAATAGCACCGGTTATAAGGTAGCGCTGATCGTAGTCGTAAGTAAGCTGGCCTAGGTAGGAACGTTTGTTATACGTGAAGGAGGAACCTTGCACCTGAGGAGCGCTGCTACCCGCATCAAGCGCCCAGTAGTAGGTGGGACCAGTGCCATAGCCATTGTTACGACCCCGCGTAAACTCGTTGTGCTGATGCTGCTCAGTGTAACCGGCTACTGCCGTCACGTTGTTCTGCCCAAAGCTCTTATCAAACGTCAGGGTGTTTTCTACCAGCGTGAAGAGGTTGTTGCCCTGGTTCTCGGCGTAGTAAGACGGGTTCAATGGGTCATTCTGGCGCCATTGGCCATACTGGCGCTTTTCCCGGTCATGATAGCCCAGGTATTCGGCACCTAGGTTAAGGCGGTAGCGCAGAAAGTCAAAAATGGTCAACTCCCCATACACATTGCCCTGCAAGCGGTTGTTCACGCTGGTATTATTGAGCAGCTTTTGGAGCGCAATGGGGTTAGTACCAAATGTGCTGGCGTTGTTGTTGCCGAAGCCAAACCCGCCCGGGTTAGCCGGATCGTTCACCGGAATGATCGGCAGCATGCGCAGCACATCCAAGAAGGGCAGACCATTAAGAATTGTCTGGTTAGTGCGGGCTAGCTGCAGACTCTCACCTACGCGCAGGCGCCCCCGGTTGAAGCCCGAGTTCAGACGCACACTGTAGCGCTCAAACTTAGGCCCCTGCACAGTGCCTTTTTGAGTGAAGTATTCGCCGGAAAGCAGGAAGTTGGAATTTGGTCCGCCACCCGAAAAGCCCAGGTTGTAATCCTGCACCGAGCCCGTTCTAATCAACTCTTTCTGCCAGTCGGTATCCACCCCGGGCGGATTTACTACAAACGGCTGAGGCGTCCGACCTGCGTTTTCGTAGGCCTGCCTGTTGATAACGGACCATTGCTGGGCGTTCATCAGGTCGTAGGTTTTATTGATTTTCTGAACCCCTGCGTAGGCATTGAAGCTGATTGCAGGTGGACCAGATTTGCCTTTCTTCGTGGTGATAATAATCACACCATTGGCACCACGCGAGCCGTAAGGAGCCAGGGAAGCACCATCTTTCAACACCTGAATTGATTCGGCATCCTGAGGGTTAAAGTCGCGAATATTATCGACCCATAGCCCATCAATGATATAAAGAGGTCCGCTACCGCCGTTCACGGAGCCCAAGCCTCGAATGTTGATAATAGGCGCCTGACCTGGGACTCCTGAATTGATTACCTGCACACCGGGCAAACGTCCCTGAACACCCTCACTAATAGTAGCTACTGGTGCGCGCTGCGCTTCCCGGCCGCTTACGCTAGCTACGGAACCTGTTACATCTTCCCGTTTCTGAGTTAAGTAACCAACAACAACCACCTCATTCAGGGCCTTGCTATCGGGCGCGAGGTTTATATCGATGCTCGTGCGGCCGTTTACTGGCACTTCCTGCGTGGTGTAGCCCACAAAGGAGAACGAGAGCGTAGCGTTATCGCCTACGGTAAGGGAGTAGCGGCCATCAGCATCGGTTGTTGCACCGTTTGAGGTTCCTTTTTCAAGCACAGTTACACCTGGCATACCCTGCCCTTTCTCATCTAGCACTCTACCGGAAATGGTAGTTGCTACGAGGGCGGAAGTTTCAGATGGCTTACTCAGCGCTTCTGCAGTGGCAGCAGCGGGTGTTCCGACGAATGCAACAGGTAGGCCAACCAGCGCCGCTGGCAGTGCTAGCCTCCCTATTTTGGGTAGGGTGTTTTTCATAGAGGATGTGTGGGAAACAAAATGGTGGGACAAAACTTGCAAACGTTTGCACATTTGAGCTCGATGCAAACGTTTGCGCATTCACTGCAAAAGAACCCTCGCTTGGGTAACGAGGTTACGTGCACTGATGAAAGAAAGCTGGCTAGGGTGACAGAATCCTATTTCGCCTAAATAGGGGCCAAATTTGACGTAATGTTAACCATAGAGTTATGCAATGTCAAGAATGCATATAAAAATGTTGATAATCGATTTTAGTGAATCAATGTTTGGGGCATTCCAATGGCACTTGCTAAAGCGCGTTTTGCTAAACGCGATATAACCAAAACACTGCTACTACTATATTTCTAATAAAATGTTGCAAACGTTTGCATATTCTTTTGCAAAAAGAATGTTCACTCCAGTAGTCATAACAGTTAAATGGAGCACTGACTGAGCTTAATACGCAATCATGATTCTAAGATCAAACCTAACGGCTCTGCTTTATTTCTCGCCTGATGGCCGTGCTATAGGTACACCAGGAGGAATGGGGCGGCCGAAATTGGGAGTGTCGTCGGCATTCCAAGTGAAGGGCTGTGCACGAGGTGAGCGCAACCGCCCGCAACCCTGATCGGGCGCATTATTGGCATGATAGAGCAACCAGTCCTGAGTACCATCTGGCGACTTAAAAAAGGAGTTATGTCCTGGTGCATACACTCCAGCGGCGGGGTCCTGTTGAAATACTGGCCTAGGAGACTTGGTCCAGGAGCCGGGCTGTAGTAAGTCACTATCCATTGATGCAGTGAGCATTCCTAGGGCGTAGTAATCGGTCCAGCAGCCGCTGGCAGAGTAAACAAGCACTAGCTTTTTGCCGTGGCGCAATACCTGGGGCCCTTCGTTCACATCTACATGGGGTGGGTTGATGGCGTCGTGCAAATCGCCGTTCCGCTCCCAGGCATAGACGGGTGTGGACACTTTCAACCGAGGCCCATCTATCGTCCAGGGATTTTTGAGGCGGGCCAAGTAAATATCCTGTCGGCCATTGCCGTCTCCCTCCCAGCCCGACCATACAAAGTACAGTTTGCCTTCATTTTCAAACACAGAGCCATCAATTGCCCACTTGTTCGTCACATCACGCAATTGCCCTTTATCAACCCAGGTTCCTTCCAAGGGATTAGCCGAGCTATTTTCCAGCACCCACAGCCGGTGGTCGTCGTTTTTACCTCCATCAGCCGCGTAGTACAGATACCATTTCCCGTGGATACGATGCAGTTCCGGAGCCCAGATATCGCGCGAATTTGGTCCCGTAGCGGGAGGCGTCCATACCACACGGTGCTCTGCTTTATCCAGTTGACTTAGCGAATTCGTTTTCCAGAGAGTGATATTTACACCAGTTGTGTGGGTGTAGTAGTAATAGCCATCGTGGTAGATACTCCAGGGGTCGGCGCCGGAGGGCAGCAACGGGTTTGTGAACGTAGTGGCAGGGGCAGGCTTTTTTTGCTGAGAGTGGCCTAGAGAGCTGATCAGCAAAGCCGCCCCCAGCAATAAGGACTTAAATGATACACGCATCAGAGAAATCAAAAGGGCGAGGACCAGCGGAAGAAGCCAGTTGGCTTCATGCGTAGCTGGCTTTGGGCAACAGTTAAGTGTTAGGTAGGCCTAGGCCACTTACTTGCTATTCAGGTTGCGGATTAGCGTCGTCTCATCTTGACGGTAAGGAGTACCATCCTTCCGGAAAACTTCATGAAACCATTCAACTGGCTCACTCCCGTCGGGCAATGGGGTTTCCCACTGGTATTTTGTGTTGGTTTTGCCATCCACTAAGCCCCAGTTGATAGCCCCTACATTCCGCTTTTTGAGCATGGGCATAATGGTGGCAAAGCGGCTATTGCGCGTGCGTGCCATATACTCAGTGCAAATCAATGGGCGGTCGTGGGTCTGCAGCAGGTCAATTACGCGCTGGTGCAATACAGCTTCATCGTAGCAGTGGTAAGTAACCACATCCGAATGGGTGGCCTGGTAGGTATTCAAGGCGCCAAAATCCCAGTTCCATAAGCCAATACTTAAGGGCTGCTCGGGGTTTACCTCGCGAGCCCAGGCAAACACGTTGCGTACCAATGGCAGCGATGTGTTGAGTTTGTTGCTGTTACCAGGCTCATTGTATAAGTCCCAAAGCAGGATCCGCTTGTCGGTACTGAAGCTCCTGAGTACGTCCTGCACATAGGGCTTTAAGGCAATAAAGGCCAGTGAGTCACGCGATACAGGCTCGCCGGGGTCCTGCATCCAGCCTGAATTGTGAATGCCAGGCTTGGGCTCCGGCTGCACCCCAGCCTTGGGCTCCTTATTCCAGCAGTCGTCGAAGAACACAAACATCGTCTGAATGTGGTGCTTGTCGGCGATGCTTAAATAGGTGTTCATTCGGTCTTTAAAACCCTTAGGGTCTTGCTTCCAAGCCAGGCTATGCAGGAACACTCGCATGGTGTTGAACCCAATTCCTTCGGCATACCCGAGTTCCTTATCAATGGTGGCGGGGTCGAACGTGGCGGCCTGCCACATTTCTAGCTGGTTGATGGCCGTACTGGGCGTAAAATTGGCTCCCGAAATCCAGGGATGTGTCTTGTACCAGGCCTGTGCTTTCTCCACTGACCACCGCCGACTATCTACTACTGCACTAGCTGCCCCTCCCTTAACCTTTACCTTAGTTTTTTGCGCGTAGGTGCCGTGCGAGGCTACTAAAACTAATAAGCAGAGCAGTGCTTTCTTCATTTGTGCGGGAATTGAGAGAGTGGAAAAGAACTATCAGATCAGAGGGAAACGAAAGTCGGTACTGCCAAAACGCTAGCTAATTCACATAGAAGAGCTCGGACCCATCTCCTATGAGCGCAAACGTTTGTATTAGAGTGTACACTAGTCAAGCGAGTATACCTTACCCTTTAATCCAGAGAGGGGTGAGTATAAGTAGTACAAAGGCGCTAGGCCAATAAGCACCATTTGCCTCGCAACATAAGGCTTTATTCCATGGCTACTACTCAGAAAGCGTAAGAGAGGCCTAGTAACAAGTAAGACCAACGTGGGTAAGCAACCACAACGGTACACCGAGAAGTAGACGGTGCAAGCTAAGTTTATGTTACAATTTATGCAAACGTTTGCATTTTTCTATTCATATTGGCCTCGCAATCCTCCCCCACCCTACTTATCAAATTAGGTCATGCGGCAATGCCTAGCATACTTAGTCATTGGCTTTATAGTCTTGCTTGCGTTACCTTCTTGGGCGCAAAAAGCATCTTTTAATGGTCTCGGGTCAGACTTAAGCAACCTCTACCGCCTTTCTGATGCCAAAACTCGCTCTATCAGCCCCGAGAACTTCACGGGAGCTAAAGGGCAAGGAGGGCGGGCCACTACCGGCACCGGTCAAAATGCCTCCCGCGACCTAGGCCTCGGCTGGAAAGTAAGTCCCAGCATTCTGATAAAGCCTGGGCAGACGGCCGTAGTGGCTGAAATAGATGGACCAGGCGCAATACAGCACATTTGGCTTACTCCTACTGGCCTATGGCGCTTCGCTATTCTGCGGATGTATTGGGATGAGGAGAAAACGCCTTCAGTAGAAGTACCCGTTGGCGACTTTTTCGGGCAGGGCTGGGGTGAAACCGCCTTGCTAAACTCTATTCCAGTTACGGTGAACCCCGGCAGTGCTTTTAACTGCTACTGGCAGATGCCCTTCCGGAAGAAGTGCCGCATAACGCTTGAGAACCTTGATGAAAAAGAGATGTACCTGTACTATCAGGTGGATTACACTCTCACTGAAGTTCCTAACGATGCGGCCTATTTTCATGCCCAGTTTCGGCGCCAGAATCCCACAGCTTATAAAGTACCTTACACCATTTTGGATGGGGTGAAGGGCCGGGGCCAATACGTGGGCACTTACCTCGCTTGGGGTGTGCATAGCAACGACTGGTGGGGCGAGGGTGAAATCAAGTTCTTTTTAGATGGTGACGGGCAGTTCCCTACCATTAATGGCACTGGCACCGAAGACTACTTCCTGGGCTCCTACAACTTCGAAAACAAGAAAACGCATCAGTACCAGGAGTACTCCACTCCATACGCCGGGCTGCACCAGATTATTCGGCCCGATGGGCTGTACCACGCCCAGCAGCGTTTCGGTATGTACCGCTGGCATATCCCAGATCCTATCCGGTTCACTCAAGACTTGCGCATTACCATTCAAGCGCTGGGGTGGCGCTATAATGGCCGCTACCTCCCGTTGCAGGACGATGTAGCCTCAGTGGCCTATTGGTACCAAACGGAGCCGCACGCACCCTTCCCATCCTTGCCTTCTAAAGATGATCTGGAAGTCAAGTAACCTTAGCACTTCCTCCTCTCTCACTACCTGTTCGTATATGCCCTCCCGCCGTCATTTCTTGCAGCAGGCCGCCGCTGGCTTAGCCTCCCTTGCCCTGATGCACCAGGCTGCTGCCCGCGCCGCAGCCCGCACCTACACCAACCCCGTATACGCTGGTCAGTTCCCCGACCCCTTTGTGTTGCGTCATCAGGGCCGCTACTACGCCTTTGGCACCACTGGCCAGGGCCGCACCTCCGATGGACGCATCTTCACTCTGCTCACTTCCACTAATCTAGTAGACTGGAAAACCGCAGGTGGCGCTCTAACCCCACCCGAAGGAGCAGAAGGCGCCGACTTCTGGGCCCCAGAAGTTATTTACCACAACGGCACCTTCTACATGTATTACTCCAAGGGGGGCGGTGCCATTGGAGCCAGCGTAGGCCACCGCCTGCACGTGGCCACTAGCAAAACCCCCGAGGGCCCCTACAAACAGATAGGCCCCCTGGACGTGCCAGACAGCAAGTTCACGATTGATGCCCACCCCTACCGCGACACTGATGGGCAGTGGTATCTGTTCTACGCCCGCGACTTTATTGACTCTAACAATGGCTACCGCCCGGGCACTGGCCTAGTAGTTGACCGACTCGTGAATATGACGAGCCTGGCCGGAGAAAGCCGCACCGTCATGCGGGCCCGCCACGACTGGACCGTATTCGAGAAGAACCGCACGATGCCGCTCTATAACAATCAGACGTTTAAAGAGTGGCACACGCTGGAAGGCCCCTTCGTGCGCAAACACAACGGCAAATACTACTGCTTCTACAGCGGTGCCAACTTCCTGACTCCGCGTTATGGCGTTGACTATTGCGTAGCTGATAAGATTGTGGGCCCTTACTCCGATGCGGGGGCCGAAAAGGGGCCGCGAGTACTCCATGCCGTGGAAGGACATGTACGCGGGCCCGGTCACCACTCCCACGTGCTTAGCCCCGATGGTAAGACGGAATATTTGGTTTACCACGCTTGGGACAAGGGAATGAAGGAGCGGCAGCTTTGCATCGACAAGCTGGCCTGGACGGCCCAGGGCCCGCGTTGTCAAGGCCCAACCTATACGCCCCAGCCGCTGCCAAGCTAGCCTGCAAACGCATGGCTAAGCCACTCCCGACGGCCAGCCGCCGCTGATTATCTAGAATAAGCTGGCTTACACCGAAAGCTTGCTGTGCCAATGCAAATAGTTGCGTGAAATTTGCGTAGATGTTTGCTCTATCCTTTTGCTTAAACTTTTAATACCCATTCCCTTTGGCGCGCGCAAAAGCTTCAATTACTGATCTGGCTAAGCAGCTCGGCATTTCTGTGTCCACGGTTTCTCGTGCACTGAGTGACCATCCCAGCATCAGTGACCCCACCAAGAAAAAGGTCTGGAAGCTGGCCAAGGAATTACACTACCAGCCCAATCATATGGCGGCGGGTTTGCGCAAAGGCCGCAGCAACCTGCTGGGGGTGATGGTACCCCACATTGATGGGCACTTCTTCACGATGGTGGTGAAA
Source organism: Hymenobacter wooponensis (assembly GCF_004745865.1). GTDB lineage: Bacteria > Bacteroidota > Bacteroidia > Cytophagales > Hymenobacteraceae > Hymenobacter > Hymenobacter wooponensis. Next base: position 459,186 of record NZ_SRKZ01000003.1, read on the forward strand.
GGCATTGAAACGGTTGCGAGTAAGGCGGGCTTCAACATCATGATCTGCCAGTCGAACGAAGATGTGGCGCATGAGCGCAAGAACATTGAGTCGTTACTGAGTGCGCAGGTGGAGGGAATATTAGTCTCACTAGCTCGCAATACTCTTGATTTTAAGCACTTTGAGAAAGTGCAAAAGCAGGAAATCCCGTTGGTCTTTTTTGATCGGGTGCTGGATGGCCTAGATGTGAATGCCGTGGTTATCGATGACCGAGCTGGCGGATACCAAGCCACTAAACATTTGATTGCGCAAGGCTGCCGCCGCATTGCGCACTTCAGTGGCCCTCAGCACCTTAACATTTACAAAAATCGGCGCCAAGGCTACCTAGATGCTCTACAGGAGTACGGCTTGCCCGTTGAGGAAGAACTCCTATTCATCTGTGACATGACTCTCGAAGATGGCGTAACAGGTATGCAACACATGCTAGCCTTACCCCAGCGCCCCGATGCCATCTTCTCAGCCAGCGACTTTTCCATTGTAGGCGCTATGCAGGAGCTTAAGCGCCATCACTTGCGCGTGCCCCAAGACATAGCGCTGGCAGGGTTTAGCAACGAAACTTTCACCTCCCTAACCGAGCCAATGCTCACGTCCGTTGATCAGCGGTGCGAACAAATGGGCCAGTCTGCGGTGCGGTTGCTACTGGAAATACTACGGGAAAGCAGCACCAATTTCTCGCCCCGCCGAGTGGTACTGCAGCCTGACCTTTTGGTACGGGCTTCCTCCACGCTGAAGAAGAAATAGGTCATACTAAAGACGCGAGGGTCCCGGCTGCTAACTGCCGGGACCCTCGCGTCTTTATCTACCGCTCAGATAGCTTTGGGTGGCCTAGAGCCAGCACAAATCTTACACCCGAGCCAGAGTTTTGGCAATCAGGTCGTTTATTACCGCTTCTGAATTAGTCGCAAACTCACCCGAAGCACGGTTTGCTACAATAGCGTTGAGGGAAACTACCTCATGGCCTAGCATACGTCCTAGTGCATAGTAGCCAGCCGTTTCCATCTCGAAGTTAGTGAGGCGGAACTCCCCCTCGGCACTCTGGTGGCGGAATTGCTGAAACTGCTGAATGAGAGTGGGCAGGCGCAGATCGAGGCGCAGTACGCGGCCCTGCGGACCATAGAAGCCGGGGCAAGTGAGCGTGTTACCGGCTATCATGCCAGCACCCAGCTGCTCGCGAAGCAGGTCAGAGCCGCGCACGCAGTACGGGCGGTAGTCGAGTTGCAGGCTCTGCTGAATCTCACGTGCAACCTCCACTTCTAGGCCAGTCTCCACAAGCGGATAAAACTGCATCAGCGAGTCAAGACCCACGGCGTGCTCCGTTACAAGGTGGGAACCCACGGGGATATCGGCTTGCAGGGCACCGCTCGTGCCCACCCGAATAATGCGCAGGTTAATGCGCTCTTCCAGCGACCTAGGCTCCCGCGTAACAAAATCGATGTTTACCAAGGCATCCAACTCATTGAGCAGAATGTCAATATTGTCGGTGCCCATACCGGTGCTAATAACCGTTAGGCGCTTGCCGCGGTAGTAGCCCACATGCGTGACAAATTCGCGCTTCTGGATTACAGTTTCAATTGAATCGAAATGCTGGCTCACCGACGGCACCCGATCTGGGTCACCCACGGTAATGATAGTGTCCGAAATGTGGTCAGGCAGCAGATTCAGGTGGTAAATGCTGCCGTCTTTATTGAGAATCAGTTCGGAGTCAGGGATGGCCATAAAAGGGGATTTTTGAAAGGAAGGTGAATGGTACAGAAAACAAAATTGAGTGGCCTAGAAACCACCATCATCCTGCCAAGGAAAGAAAGCTTACTCCTACTAGCGCCAGAAGTTGTCTGGGGCTTCAGTAGCAGCTACTTCTTCCTTCAGCAGGATGATGCGGAGTAGGCTAGGTAAACGTTAGCGGGCTGGCGCCCGGTACGACAGTAACCCTTGCTCGGGATTATAGTTGTTGCTGAGTTTCGGATACGTGCCAGTGCCGTCGTAAGGTCGCTTGTCGGGGTGCTCCTGGCAGGTAGTGGAGCAGGCCCCGTCCAACTGCTCAGCGCAAGCCTCGCACAAGGGTACGTGGGCGTTGCAGTGCGGGTTGGCGCAGTTCACCATGCGGTCGGAGGGCGTGTGGCAGTGGTGGCAGTTGCTGATGATGGTGGGGTTGACGCTGTTTACATCAACGGCCACGCGGCCATCAAACACATAGCATTTCCCTTCAAAGTCTTCGCCTCCAGCCTCTAGGCCATACTTAATAATACCACCGTGCAGCTGGTACACGTTCTCGAAGCCCTGCTCCAGCAGGAAGGCGCTGGCCTTCTCGCACTTGATGCCACCGGTGCAATACGTGAGGATCTTTTTGTCCTTGTACTGTTCCAGCTCCTCTACTTTTTCCGGAAACTCCCGGAAGTTCTCAATATCGAGCGTAACGGCGTTCTTGAAGCGGCCGAGCTGGTGCTCATAGTCAGACCGCACATCCAGCACTACTACATCTTCCTGGTCTTTCAGGTCGCGGAACTCCTCAGGCGACAGATGGATACCAGTGCGCTCATACGGCTTGATGTGGGGCAGGCCTACGTGCACAATCTCTGGCTTCACGCGCACGTGTAGCTTCTGGAATGTATGAGCAGGAGCTTCCTCCACCTTGAACTCTAGCGCCGCAAAGCGTGGGTCGGCCTTTACCAGGCGCATGTATTCCTCACAGTCGGCACGCCGGCCGGAGACGGTGCCATTCAGCCCTTCGGACGCCACAATGATGCGGCCCAGCAGGTTTAGACGCAGACACAACCGGTGGTGCTCCTCCCGAAATTGCTCGGGATTCTCGATGGGCGTGTAGCAATAGTACAGCAGAACGAGGTAGTCCATATGGTAATGAGCAAGTAGCAATGAGCAGTGAACAAGCTCTGTCTGGCTGTAGCGCCATGTTCACTGCTCTTTGTTCACTGATAATTAAACTTTTTGCGCAGGGTTACCGAAAACAGTTTGATTGGCGGGAACATTTGCTACTACTACTGAGCCAGCTCCAACGCGTGCTTTAGCCCCAATTTTCACGCCAGCTACCACCACGGCACCAGCCCCAATAAAGGCCAGCTCTCCTACCGTCACTTCGGCATTAAGGATTGCCCCGGCGCCAAGTTGGGCAAAATCACCAAGTTCGGCTTTCACATCTACTACAGCATTGGCGCCCACAATGCACCCGTCGCCGAGCTTAGCCGTGCCGGCCACCACAGCGTTAGGACCAATGAGATTGCCATGGCCTAGCCAGGCGTGCGGCGACACGCTGGCCCGCTCATGAATGGCATTGACGGGAGCCACTTCGTACTCCTCGCGCAGCATATTGGTGAGGCTACGGCGGCTAGCCGTGTCCTCGGTAGCTACAAATACTTCGCATTTCTTGCCCAACAGTTTGAGCAGTTCTTTATCGTCGGTGTTGCCCATCACGGGCACATCATTCAGTTCAGTATTCTGCAGCTTGGCATCGTCATCAAGCATACAGTAAATGACTACGTCGTTGCTCTGAAAGGCATCCAGTGCGGCCGTACCAACGGCTTGCGCACCCAGAATGATTACGGGGTTTTCCATAGAATCGAAAAACGGCCCCAAGCAGGCCGGCAGTTTATTTCAAAAGGCAAAGATACGGGTTGCCGGATGGTTGTACCCTATTGGTTATACATTGTCGGGCTCGAGGCGCCGCTGCAGGCGAGCTACGTAGCTGTTTTGCAAGACCACCAACAGCAGAAACGGCAAAAAAGATACCCGATAGCGGCTTAGGGTGCCAAGGTTAGGGGTGGTGAGGCCTAGCAGCGCTGCCAGCAGGAGGCAGTACACTAGCAAACACAGCACCACGGCAAAAGGCAGTAGTCCGCGCTGCCGTTCCGTCAGGCTGGCCACCGCTACCAGCAACAGCCCTAGCAGCAGCACGTTTTCGAGACCTGCAATTACATAGAGAAAGCCACCCCCTTCCCACGGGCGCGGGTAAGTGAGCACGTTGGCAATTGCTCGAGGGGCATTCTGCAATACACTCTCCGTAGTGGGCGCAAGTGTAGGGTACTCTAGGTGGGGCCGGTTAAGGGAAGACTGAAGTAGCTCTGAGTAATTGCGCTGCAGCTGACTCGTGAATTTATTGAGCCGGAAAGCTGGGCTAATCTCACTTGCGGCCCACACTCCACCTGCCAACACTGCCAGCAGCAACGCTACTTGCGTTATCCAGCGCTGGGCCCCGCCCAGCTTCTGCACCACCCTGATGAGGCCTAGGCCACTCATAACGCCTAGCAACGCGGCCGCTGAAAAGAAGCGCATTTTAAAGTGAAGCCCCGCCACTATTGCCAGCACCACAAGCAGCCGGCCAGTCTTGAACCTTTCACCGTAGCAAAGCTGCAGCACAATGGCTACCACTAAGGCCCCACTACCCACCAGCAGACTCTCCTTGGTTAAGCCAGACGTCCAGTAGACGATAGTTGGCCACAATAGAAACCCACCAACTGCGCCCCGCGCCACAGTAGTAGACCAAATATGGCGCAACATGCGCACCAGTTCCCAACTCCCCCAAAAGCTGAATAATGACAGGTAACACGAGTTTAGCCACACATTTCCCATCGATGCCAAGTTCAGCATTGAAATCACCTTCATGAGGAAGAAGGTGTTGGAGAAGCCATGAAACACCAAGTGCCACCCACCAAAATGGAACTCATCTTGGGTAAGCATATGGACCCACGCTACGGGCTGTTCCCATAGTTGAGCGGTCATGCGTTGCGCCCATAACATGAAGTAGCGTGAGTCACCGCTCAGTAACACCACCGACAAACCAGTCGAGAATCCTTTCAGAAGGAACGTTGGCAGCACCCAGTCGCCCAGCTGCGGGATGCGGCGCAGACGTATCAGCCAGTACCTCACCACCCACAGCAACGCAACATTCAGCACAATGGCCAACAAGATTTTCAACGCGTTACTAGCTTAGGTTGAACAAGGCGGCTCCCGATACTGCAGTGCAGGCAGCGACGGGGCGTGCAGTAGCCACGGTGCAATGCCAGCAGCGCCTGAGAATCGGCGGCGGTACGGTGTCGGAAACCCAGCGCATCGTAGAGGTCCGTGATATGGTTGTGCTCCGCGGGCAACTGTTCTAGCAAAGCTACGGAGGCTTCCACCAAATCGGCGCTGCCGATGTGGCGGGCGTAGGCCACCCGTAGCGGCACCACCACATTGGTGATGAGCAGGTGCACACTACTCCGGCCTAATGCGGGCACCTTACCGGGCTTACCGGGCCGGTAGTGATTGAGCCAATACTCTGGCACCGGAGTTGTGAAAAACTGCTCGAGCGCGGGCACGTCAACAGCCGTGAATAAGGCATCGAACAGCGTGGGGCGGGCATGAAGCAGGCCTACAAGCTGAGCGAGCCGCACCGTTGGGAAATTGGCAGGTCGCAGGCGCAGGAAGTTCCAGTCGTGAAGGGCTAGGCCAGTCCCGGCCAAGTTGTACTTGTGCCTGAGAAACGCAAACTCCTGCTGCAAGTCCCGGATATAAAGATCATGGCTGGTATTCTCCTGCTCAACGAGGAACCCAGCTTGGCCAAAGACTAGTGCAGCTAGCTGACGTACATCGTGACGGTGCCGGCGCAGAATACTTAAAGGCAATGCTTTGGCTAGCCGGCTCAGTGGTTCGCTGTTCTTCTGAAAGCCAAATGCCGCCGCCAGCGCATGCCACGTGGTGGCTTCCCAGTCCTGGCCTAGTGTTTCATATAAAGCGGTTATCAGGTCGGCTTTCTGCTCTACCCGTTCCAGTAGTACCCGGTCCAACATCAAGGTGCGGGTAAGCTCTGACACCTGGCCTAGCAAGGCACCGCAGGGCAAGGCTGGCTCATTTTGCTGTTCCAGCAGACGCTTGTAAGCCAATAGCAAGCCGGCGGGCAACCGGGAGGTCAATTCTAGCACGGGCACCAAGCTACCATCGGTGCGGTACACGGGCTGGTCGGCGGTGTGTACCACGTGCAAAATTACCTGGTCGTACTTGGGGTCTTGTTGGTGCTGGTGGCGGTACCAGTCAGAGGCCTTGAGATGAATTTCTACCGCGCCATTCCACTCTACCTCTCCCAGTTGCAGCCGCGCATTAGGGAAGTCAGGGCCAGCATCCGTGTGACGAAAGCCCGGACGCATAATAGTTAGTGACTGTCCGTCCTCAGTCACTAACTGAGTTTTATCAAAATATTGATGCTGCCATACATAGTGTAAAAAGTCCTCTTTCATATCAATCAAGTAACAATAACAGCTTACCGACAGCTCGTCAGAGTAAATATAATCCTAATTCTTATCCAAGGGCAAATTGCTAAGAACTTAACTACCTCTGTTTCACACAAAAGAACCTACAAACAAGCAGCCCGCCCCTGCTAGCGGCAGAGGCGGGCTGTTATATCTTGGCGAATGTGGCCTAGCGAAGGTCAATTACCTTAACGCCTTTGTACTTCGTCTTATCAAAGCTGAAGGTGGTAGCATCAACCGGCGGGTTAGGCTGAAACTTACTGATTCGATAGGTATAGCGGTTGCCGTTCTTCTTGAACATCTGCCAGCTTTTCACTGACTTGTCTGCTTTGCTAACCTTCAACCGCACTTTAAACACGGGGTTCGAACGGTCTTCCGGAGCCAGCTCAATTACATCAACTGCTTCACCACCATCTTTGGCTTCCTCCACATACGAGTACTTGTACCCTTTCTTGTAGAGCGTATAGATCTGAGAAGGTGAAATCTCCTGATCTTCCGGGTCGTAATCTGAGATGTTTACCTCATTCTCAGCCTTCATGTACGTCCACATGGTTTGGCCATTGTTAATTACTTCCTGGCCACTCATTTTCAGACGGAACTTCTGACCGCTCACGGTAATGTCGCCGCTCAGGTTTTCCTTCACCTTGGCTGCATCATTTTCCAACGTTTGGGTAAATGAGGCCTTGAAAGCCTTCATGGCCTGGTATTTCGCACTCATCTGGTCGAGGATCTTACCGGCTTTGGGGTCTTGTTGCGCCGAGGCAGCCGTCGAGACCGATACCGATAAGGCGAGCAGAGCGAGATATTTTTTCATTTCAAAAAGAGGTGTGTGAAGTAGTGCGCGTTAAGACGTACGTCGGGACGCAAAGTTTAAACAACTGAACCCCGAATAAAGTCTCACTTAGTGCAGTACTACGGGCTATTTTGGCAGAGTATTCAACAACTGTTCCAAACTATATTCATCCGGAATTAAAACCTCCCGGGCTTTGCTACCTTCAAAAGGCCCTACAATACCGGCATGTTCTAGCTGGTCAATAAGGCGGCCGGCGCGGTTGTACCCCAGCTTCAGGCGGCGCTGCAGCAACGAGGTACTGCCTTGCTGGTGCGTAACGATAACCCGGGCGGCTTCCTCAAACATAGAGTCGCGCTGGGCAGGGTCCATGTCCTCCATGTCGCCGTTGCCGCTACCGCTTTCACCTACCACTTCAGGTAGGTGGTAAGCGTCGGGGTAGCCCTGCTGCTCGCCAATATAGTCACACAAGTGGTCAACTTCGGGCGTGTCGATAAAGGCGCACTGCACCCGAATCATGTCGGAGCCCTGCGAGATAAGCATGTCACCTTGGCCGACTAGCTGATCAGCCCCACCGGCATCAAGGATAGTCCGGGAGTCAATCTTCGATGTCACTTTAAAGGAAATCCGGCAGGGGAAGTTAGCCTTGATGATACCAGTAATAACGTTTACTGAAGGGCGCTGGGTGGCCACAATCAGGTGAATACCAATAGCCCGGGCCAACTGGGCCAAACGGGCAATGGGTGTTTCTACCTCTTTGCCCGCCGTCATCATCAAGTCAGCCAACTCGTCAATCACCAGCACAATAAAGGGCATGTAGCGGTGGCCCTTTTTAGGGTTGAGACGACGCTCAATAAACTTCCGGTTATACTCCTTGAGGTTGCGGCAGCCGGCATCCTTGAGTAGGTCGTAGCGCCGGTCCATCTCCATACAGAGGGAGTTAAGCGTGTTAACTACCTTCTTGGTGTCGGTGATGATGGGCTCATCAGTATCGGGGAGTTTAGCCAGGAAGTGGCGCTCAATCTTGTTGAAAATGCTCAGTTCTACCTTCTTCGGATCGACCAGCACAAACTTCAGCTGCGAGGGGTGGCGCTTGTACAGGAGTGAGGCCAGAATCACATTCAGACCTACCGATTTACCCTGACCCGTAGCACCGGCCATTAGCAAGTGAGGCATTTTCGCCAGATCCACCACAAACACCTCATTGGTGATGGTGCGCCCAAAGGCAATGGGCAGATCCATTTCGCTGTTGATGAACTTCTCGGTGTTAAACACCGACCGAATGCTCACCATTTCCTTCTTGGCATTTGGTACTTCAATACCAATAGTGCCCTTACCTGGAATTGGCGCAATGATACGAATACCCAAGGCCGCGAGGCTCAGGGCAATGTCGTCCTCTAGGCTCTTGATCTTGGAAATACGCACCCCAGCATCAGGCACAATTTCATACAGCGTCACGGTTGGGCCGATGGTGGCCTTGATGCTCGCAATGTTGATACCGTAGTGGCCTAGGGTTTCTACAATGCGGTCCTTGTTAGCCTCCAGTTCCTCCTTAGTTACCTGAGCTTTGGCTACACCGTAGTCGTTGAGCAGCTCCAAAGTAGGGTACTGGTAGCGTGGCAGGTCCAGGGTGGGGTCATAGTCGCCGGTGGGCATCACTTCGGCATCCTCTTCCTCCTCCGCAATAACGGCCATATCGGCACCCGCCGAGGGGTCTAGCTCATGTGAAGTAGCGTCCTCCACTTCAAACGACAACCCGCTGCTTACCGATGAAACTGGTGCAACGGCCACGGGGATAACTGGGGCCGGCGCTGGTGCAGGCAATGGCGTGTTGTCATCAGCAAGGTCAGCCAACGACAGCGGCGTTGGAATGCTAGAGCTTACCGGAGCCACTGCGGGGGCTTCCGCTACCGGGGCCTCGAAGGAGAAGCTCGGGCCGGCCGCAACGGGCGCTGGCGTCACCGACGACGCTGCAACAGTACCGGCAGCAGCCGACGCAACCGTTAGGGGCATGGCGGCCGCGCCGGCGGCTAGGCCACCAGCTGCAACCGTAGCGGCTGCAGCAGCCGTGGGTGTTGCTACGCTAAAGGAAGGGCCCGATGGCACAACCGAGCCCGTGCGGACTGGCTCAGGCTGATACTCTTCCTCCTCGTCGTCTTCAGCAAAATCAACTGGAGCCGGTGCTGGCTGCGGCTGCGGAGCCGCCAGCGGACCAACTCTCTTGAGCGTAATCCCAAGAGAGTCATCTTCTTTCTCCTCTTCTGGCTCGCTGATGGGCGCATACGCCGCGCGGTTACCAGCGGGCTCAGGACGACCAAAGGGCGATGCATCTGCTGCGGTTTCTTCCTCACTTTCCACTCCACTGCGGCGCAGATTGAGGTTAAGGCTAGTCACGTTGAAGAAGAATACCACGAAGGAAATCAGTGCAAAGGCCAGCAGCAGCACCGTGCCCCAACCAATAAGGTTGTTGAGCCACAGAGCAGTTTCATAGCCAATGCCCCCGCACAGAAAATCTAAGCGGTGCGCCAGCGTGGGGTCGGCATCGGGGGCCTGAATCGTCAGAACCACGTAGCCCAGCAGCACGCTCAGCCACAGCATCGTGAATAAGCACAGGCTCAGCACGTAACTGATGGATAGCCCCGCGCGGCGGAACACGATCTTATAGCCCAGGAAGAACACGATGGGCACTACTGCGAAGGCCGCCACCCCAAACCCTTTGTAAATCAGGGCTTGGGCAAAGACGGCGCCTACCAGGCCTAACCAGTTGCCGGTTTCCTGGCCGGCCGCTTGCGCCGGAGTACTGCCCAAGGTTTCAACTACACTCTGATCAGCGTGCCCCGTGAAGAGAAACGACAAGAAGGCAATGGTCAGGTAGATAGAAGAAAGCAGGAAGAAGAAGCCCAGAAACAGCTGGAAGCGCCGGTCGCGCAGAAAGCCAAACACGCCGCCCAACCGGATGGAGGGCAGCTTGATGGGCTGGCGCGGTGGTTTGGGCGCAGCCGTGCCTTTCGGCTCGTTGCGGCGGGTTTCGCGTATGGGTTCAGCGGCAGCCGGCCTCGACTGGTTACGCGGGGTACGCGGTTCAGTCGGTCGGGGCTCGTTGGCGCGGCTCGGGGCCGCGTTGGGTTGTTGCTTGTAGGTATTTTTAGCCATTCTCACGCACCAAAGCACCAAATCTAGGCAATTGCATTGAGTTATGAGTATCCTAGACTCTGACTATCTGAGTTACTGTTGACTATAATAAGAATATAATTCTGTCTATAAATTACGCAGTTGCCCTATGTCTCCGCTCCTCCCCTACTCCCGGTGTTTATGTAATGAGCATTCGCCAAACCAGCTAGGCCAGGGCCTTAACCGTTGCAGCTTACTGCCCTAGATCACACAGCGAGCCTAGCTTGGCAACACACCCCAGGAGTGGCCTAGCAACCCAATACTAGGCCACTCCAGTAGCACTAGCTCCGGGGATGGAACTCCGTAATCACTTGGCGCAGGTAGTCGCGGTCGAGGTGAGTATAGATTTCGGTAGTGGTGATGCTTTCGTGGCCTAGCATCTCCTGCACGGCACGTAAGTCGGCCCCACCTTCGATAAGGTGAGTGGCAAAACTGTGCCGGAAGGTGTGCGGGCTGATGCTCTTGCGCACGCCAGCTTTATCGGCGGTTGCCTTGATAATGTTGAACACCATCACACGGGAAAGCTTGGTGCCGCGCTTGTTGAGGAACACAATATCCTCGTTGCCGGGCTTTATGTCGAGGTGGGCCCGAATACCTTGCAGGTAAAACCCCAGGTGCTTGAGCGCATCGCGCCCAATGGGCACCAAGCGCTCCTTATTGCCCTTGCCGGTCACGCGCACAAAGCCCTGGTCAGCGTAGAGGTTGGAGAGCCGCAGGTCAGTGAGCTCACTCACGCGCAAGCCGGAGCTATAGAGAACCTCCAGGATGGCCCGGTTGCGGGTACCTTCGGGGGTGCTCAGGTCAATAGCATCTAGTAGCTGTTCAATCTCGGGGTAGCTCAGCGTGTCGGGGAGCTTACGGCCCGTTTTAGGAGCTTCCAGCGTATCGGTGGGGTCCAGGGCCAGCATATCTTCCATAATCAGGAAGCTATAAAAGGCTTTAATGCCGGACAGGGTGCGGGCTTGGGAGGTAGCCGACATTCCTAAGCCACCTAGCCAGGTCAGAAAGTCGCGCAGGATGCGGGTGGTAACCTGCTGGGGCGAGGCGGGCAGCTTTTCCAGTTGCAGGTACTGGTGCAGTTTGCTCACGTCGCGCACATAGGCCTCCACGGAGTTGCCCGAAAGGGACTTTTCCAGTTGGAGATACCCTTCAAACTGTTTGATGGCAACGGGCCAGGTAGACATAGACGAAAAATGTAGCGTAAGCTTTAGCTTGCGCCGTGCGTAGCTGCGCACGGCGGTGACGAAGTACTTCCTGCCACGACGCAAGCTAAAGCTTACGCTACATTTCCCCCTCACGCTATGCAAATCCTCCTGCTCAACGGTCCTAACCTTAACCTGCTTGGTCGGCGCGAGCCGGGCATCTATGGCACCCGCTCCTTCGAAGACTACCTGCCTGAGCTGCAAGAGGCCTTTCCGCAGTTTGAACTGACCTACTTCCAAAGCAACCACGAAGGCGAACTACTTGACAAGCTGCACGAAGTAGGCTTCACCTACCACGGCATTGTGCTCAACGCCGGCGGCTATACCCATACCAGCGTAGCCCTCGCCGATGCCATTGCGGCCATTGCTACTCCTGTAGTAGAGGTGCACCTAAGCAACCTGCACGCCCGCGAGGAGTTCCGGCAAAAAAGTCTCATCGGCCGCAACTGCGTCGGCAACATAAGTGGGTTTAAGCTCGACAGCTACCGCTTGGCGCTGCATTACTTCGATGGCCTTCGCCCCAAGCGAGTAGGCTTTAAAATATAGCCTGGCGAAGCGCGGGTTCAGCCGGATAAAAAATTCTGCTCTTCTGACGAAGTCTGGCCCTACGTACGTTTAGGCACCTCGGCTGCCCGGTTTTGAAGGCAGCTGGTTGTCTTGTTTTGGGTAGGATAGCGGCCCCTTAGGGAGTATTTCTCCTGTGCGCTGTTTTTCTGTTTCTACCTTTGTATTTCCCGTTTCCTAGCTCCTTCACCTATATGTATACATTCAATCCCGGCCCTTCGCAGGTGTACCCACAGGTGCGCCAATACCTTCAGGATGCGTTTGACGAAGGGTGGCTGTCGGCCCAACACCGCGGCGAGCGGTTTGTGCAGCTCATGCGCCAGACGGTCACTGAGCTGAAAAACAAACTCAATGTTCCCCAGGACTACACCGTGTTCTTCATGAGCTCGGCCACGGAGTGCTGGGAAGTACTGGCCCAGAGCCTAACGCCCAACAAAAGCCTTCACCTCTACAGCGGTGCTTTCGGAGAGAAGTGGTTTGACTACGCCAAGGCCCTGCGCCCTAACAGCACAGGTATCAAGTTTGGCCTCGATGAAGTGCCCGATGCGAACAACCTACCTGGCCTAGACGAGCAGACTGACCTAGTTTGCATCACGCAAAACGAGACCAGCAATGCCACGCAGCTCCGCGATGGTGTTATCCTAAACATATATAACCGCTTGCCCGGCAACACGCTGCTGGCCGTTGATGCCACTTCGTCGCTGGCCGGCATTCAGCTGAAATATATCAAGGCCGATATCTGGTACGCTTCGGTGCAGAAGTGCTTCGGGCAGCCCGCCGGCCTCTCCGTAATGCTCCTGTCTCCGCGGGCGGTAGAGCGGTTCCGCAAAATCAATGAGCGCAGCCACTACAACTCGCTCACGGCCCAGTACGAGAAGATGCTCAACTTCCAGACTACTCACACGCCCAACGTACTGGGTATCTACCTACTGAGCCGTACCCTCCACGACCGGCCGGGCATCAAAGTCACGCATCAGCACCTACAGGACCGCGCCACCAAGCTCTACGATTACTTCGATCAGGCCACCCAGCTCACACCCATGGTGCAGAACCCCGAGACCCGTTCTACCACGGTTATTGGCTTGCAAGCACCAGCGCCGCTCATTGACGAGGTAAAGCGGCGGGCCCTCTCGCAAGGGCTCCAGCTGGGCAGCGGCTACGGTACTTGGAAACCAACTACCCTGCGCATTGCGAACTTCCCCGCCATCCCCGATGCGGCTTTTGAGCAGCTGGTGCAGTTCTTTGCTAGAGAATTTGCCTGAAATCAATGAGTGAATGAGTGATAGAGTAAATGAGGAAAATATCTAGCGTTACCCTCAATACTCTATCACTCATTCACTTACTCACTCATTGTTATGTTCAGCCTCAAAGAAATAGCATCCGTCACGCTCACGCTTTTCGCCGTGATTGATATTTTGGGTTCCATCCCGATTATCATTCAAATTCGGCAGCGCGAGGGCAAGATTCACTCCGAGAAAGCCACACTGGTAGCGGGCGTTCTGATGGTGGTTTTTCTGTTTCTAGGCCAGAGCATCCTCTCCCTTTTTGGCGTTGACTTCCAGTCGTTTGCCCTTGCTGGCGCCATTATCATTTTCCTGATTGGCATGGAGATGATTCTGGGCATCGAGCTGTTTCGGCACAACCCGTTGGCGGCATCAGGCTCCATTGTACCGCTGGCGTTTCCGCTGATTGTGGGAGCCGGCACCATGACGACGCTCTTGTCGTTGCGGGCGGCTTACCAGCTGCCCAACGTGCTGGCGGGTGTGCTCGTGAACTTGCTCTTTGTGTATCTGGTGCTAAAAAGCAGTGCCTGGATTGAGCGCAAGCTGGGCAAAGCCGGTGAAGATATTTTGCGCCGCGTGTTTGGCGTGATCCTGCTGGCTATTGCCATCAAGCTTTTTAAATCTAACTTTTAAATGGAGGCTGATTGTTGGTTGTTGATTGGTTATTCACGTCACAATAGACAACTATCAACAAGCAACAACCTCCTAACAAGCATCACCCTTTGATTTACCTATTCACCGATGGCTCCTCACGGGGGAATCCGGGTCCGGGCGGCTACGGCGCTATTCTGCGCTTTGGTCAGCATGAAAAAGAACTAACCCAAGGCTTCCGCCTCACCACCAACAATCGTATGGAGTTGCTGGCCGTGATCATAGGCCTAGAATCTATCACGCGCCCGGAGTTGCCCATTACCGTCGTCACCGACTCTAAGTATGTGGTTGATGCCGTGGAAAAGAAGTGGGTGTTTGGCTGGATCAACAAGCCGGATTTTGGTAAGAAGGCGAATGAAGACCTCTGGCGCCGCTTTGTGAAGGTGTACCGCCAGCGCAACGTACAATTCCGCTGGGTACGCGGCCACAACGGCCACCCCGAAAATGAGCGTTGCGACCAGCTGGCTGTACGCAGCGCGGTACACGGCCCCCTGCTCATTGACGAGGGATATGAAATGCTGGAGGCCAAGCGCGCCTAGGCCAGTATGCAGCTGATTGAGCGTGGCTAACTCCTACTTCCAGTTTAAGCAGTTTCGGATAGAGCAGGGCGAGTGTGCTATGAAGGTAAGCACCGATGCCTGCGTGCTGGGCGCGGTAGCTGACCTGACGGCAGCGCAACATATTTTGGATATTGGGACGGGTACTGGCTTACTGGCGCTCATGGCCGCTCAGCGCAACCCCACAGCCTGTATTGAAGCCGTAGAGCTTGACACTGCCGCTGCGGCCCAGGCCGCAGGTAACTTCCGTAGCAGTCCGTGGAGGAATCGGCTTACGGTGCACGCGATGTCGCTAGGCCAGTTTGCTGCCACCAATCCCGCAGCCTTCGACCATATTATCTGCAATCCGCCTTTCTTTCGACATTCCCTACGCTCCCCTGACGCCCAACGCACTACGGCTCGCCATACTGCCCCCGATTCGCTAACCTTTCAGGAGCTAGCCAACTTTGCAGCTGAGTTTCTCCATCCACTAGGCCACCTAACGGTGTTGCTTCCCCTACCTGAAATGCAGCACTTCGAGCGTGCTGCCTCTCAAGCGGGGCTCTATCCTATTTCTCGAATGGTCATGCATCACCGGCCGGGTAGCAAGCCACTACGTCACATTACATCCTTCTCGAAGACAGCGGCTGCTCTTGATGTTCAGGAGCTATTTCTACATGAAGCAGCCACTGAAGTGTATTCAAAGCAATTTCAGAATCTATTAGGTCAGTTCTATTTAGCATTGTAACTGGAGTAGCTATTAAGCTGATTGTTAACCTCTTCAACTGTCTGTTCACGATATGAAGCCATTTGCATAAAATGAAAGAGCCGCACCTTTAGGCGCGGCTCTTGTGCAATAGGTGTTTAGAACGAAAATCAGCTTTTTGAAAGACCGTATTACAGTGTCAGAGTATGATAGTTTTAGAGACTCCACGAATAATTCAGGAGAGATACTATATCACACACTTAAATAGCTTTAGGTAAAAGTACATCTAAATGTTATATCATTTACTCAAAAAGAGAAAATATTTCCAAAATAGGAGACCAACTATCCCAACATAGTTCCTCGGAGGTACAGCGAAGCAGCAGATTGCAGGAATTCTAGATCCGAGGGCTGCCGACGGGCACTGGCAAGCATAGTAGCCACGGCCACAGGAACAGCCCGATGCGCTAGTTAGCTAATGGCTGCCAAAACCAGAGCCCGAACTGGTGCTAGGCCTGGCAACAACCAAAGCAGGAGCAACCGCCATCAACCCAGTTCGGCTAACTGCCGGCTGAGCACCTGCCACTGCATCATTAGGTAGGCTTTTATTTTCTGCTTTCGCCGGCTAGCATTTCCTTGCCATAATGATGTTCCTCTTCTTTAAACCGAATGGCATAATCCTCGGCGAGTTCGGTCAATATGGGCTCGTAGAGGGTAGCCTGAGTGGGAATAACAACTCCGCGCTGCTGACCTTCTCCTCGCGCTAAGCGACGCACGGCCATCCCCAGCGGCAGGCCTACGGTTTTTGCCATAGCCGTATGCGTGCTGTCGTCACCAAGTACCACCAGCGACGATGTACGGTAGTACAGTTCCTCCCCTAGCTCGTACTCAAACAGGTGCTGCATCACAATCATGTCACGGTCAGTAGGCTCTAGTTGCCACTTTCGGGTGAGCAGATGTTCCAAGAGTTGAGCCGGAGTGGCATTCGCCAACCCCACAGGCTCATCCGTAAACAGACCGAGCCAGATCAGGCGTTGCATCTCCGGTGAGTTATGCGCTAGGCCTAGGTGCTTGGCAGTAAGGGCCGCAACTGACCATTGTGGGTCTGGGTACACTGGCAGATAAGAGCTTACCAGCTGTTTCCACGTCATAGTAGCGGGGTTGCCTAATGGCCCTGAGTCATCCGTAAGGCCTAACCGTACCAGCGCACCCCAGGCACTGCAATAGCCTGGCCGCCGTAGCGTGCCGCGTAAAATGGTTGGAATATCCTCTAGGCCATAGGGTGCCCGGTAGCCTAAGGAGTCACGATTAGCATAGCCCTCAAACAGCCCATGCTCAGGAACCGTTATGTCTTCCGTTTGCACGAAGAGCTGCTGGTATGGGATGAAGCGCAGCTGTCCGTTCTGCTTATACTTGGCAGTGCCCTGCCCAGCTAACACCACATTCCGCGGGTTCCAGGTAAACTTGTACTTCCAGGGATTGTCGCCCTCTGAATCGGGGGCCATCAGCCCACCGCAGTACGACTTGAAGCTGGTGATTCGTCCACCCCGGGCCCGCACATCGTCAATAACCTGCATGGCCGACATATGATCCAGCCCTGGGTCTAGGCCACATTCCATCAGCAGGGTAATCCCCGCTTGCTGCGCGTCAAGGTCTAGTTCTCGAATGGCCTCGCTCACGTAACTAGCCGTAGCCAAATGGCGCTTATGCTGCACGCACATACGGGCAACAACTGGATGGAAAAGTGCGGGCAGCATAGAAATAACTACGTCTGCTTCCTGAACCAGCTCTTCCAATCGGGCTTCGTTTTGAATATCGAAGGTAACGGCTCGGGCGTACTCGGTATGCGCGGCCAAAACAGGTTCTAAATGTGCTGGGTTTACATCCCCTACTGTTACCTGCCATCCTTCCAGAGGGGCGTACCGAAGCAGGTAGTTAATAAGTGAAGACGCCGAACGACCGGCGCCCAGCAACAACAGACGAGTAGACATAAGCAGGTAGTGGGTGGGATGGAACTCTGCAAGCTATACAGATTTGCAGTTATGCTTCAATAATCGGAAAAACTATCAACCATCGTGAGCTGCTTGTTGATTGTCTGAATGCCTCGATTAAAAGTGTCAAAATTGTAGTACATTCACCGCCCCTTTCCACACCCCGGGGCCGCTATTCGGTCACGGAACGCTTTCCCGCCCCTAGATGGCCCATCCCTTAAACTTAACGATTACTGTTGAGGTAGCCACCGAGGCTGACCTCACCCCGGCCGAACTGGCAACTTGGCAAGCTGCACGCGCTGCTACTGACCACTCCTACGCGCCCTACTCCCACTTTCACGTTGGCGCCGCTCTGTTGTTGGATGACGGCACTATCTTTCGGGGCACCAACCAGGAAAATGCTGCTTTCCCCTCGGGCTTGTGTGCCGAGCGTACGGCTCTCTTTGGACTGGCCGCCTCGCAGCCCGAACGCCACATTGTGGGAATGGCAGTAGCCGCTCGCCCCGCTCAGGGCGACTTCGTGGCGGTGACTTCCTGCGGCGCTTGCCGCCAAGTAATGGCTGAGTATGAGCACCGCCAGAAACAAGCTATTCCGCTCCTGCTTCCAGGCCCCGACGGAAGCATTTACCGCTTCCAGTCACTTGCCGACCTGCTCCCCTTCGGCTTCACTCCCGACGATCTGCCCGAGGCAAAAGCCTAAACGCTGATGTGAGTATCTTGCTCACGTCCAAACACAATAGCCCCTGCCTCTGAGGGCAGAGCAACATTCTGCTATCATCAAACCAGCCCCTATTAGGCCAGGTTTGTTGCTCCAGGATGTTGCTCTGCCCTCAGAAGCAGGGGCTCTTTTATAGTTAACTCTCTACTGATGCCTGTTCAGGAAAACCATCTGCCTGTTACCCGCACGGCCCGCTATTATCAGTTGGGCACCTTATCGGCAGACACGCGCCGGGTCTGGTTTGTGTGCCATGGCTATGGGCAGTTAGCTGCTTATTTCATTCGGCACTTCGCTCACCTCACCGAAGCTGACCCACAACTGGTAGTCGTAGCTCCTGAAGGACTCTCCCGCTTTTACCTGCAAGGCACAGGAGGCCGGATTGGGGCCACCTGGATGACGCGCGAAGACCGCCTCACAGAGATTGATGATTACGTGGGGTATCTAAACCAGCTAGCAGAGGCAGTGCTGTCAGAAGCTTCCCCGCTGGTGCAGGTAACGGTACTGGGGTTCTCCCAGGGTGCTGCTACCGTCAGTCGGTGGTTGTCACGGGCGCATTTCCGACCCGTGCACCTTATTTTATGGGCCGGCGCTTTTCCACCCGATATGGATTTCACGGTGGCAACCCATCTTTTGCATAAGCTGCCTGTCACCCTCGTTTGCGGTGACGAAGACGAGTTTATCAAGCCGGAACATGTAGAGCAACAACGCGACTTTCTTCGTAAGCTAGGTGTGGAGCCTCAGGTACTCTCTTTTGCGGGCAAGCACACGCTAAGTGCGCCAGTTTTACGTGGCCTAGCGGGCCTTTAACCGGCTTACAACAAAGCAAAAGCCTCACTATAGTAGTGAGGCTTTTGCTTTGTAGGTTGGTGCAAAATGCTATGATTTCTTGATTACGGTGGCTGCAGCTTGAGCAGCAGGCAAAATCAACACTTCCGCGATGTTCACGTGCGCTGGGCGCGTAACCATAAATTGTATTAGTTCAGCTATATCCTCTGCCTTAAGCGGCTCAAACCCTTGATATACGCTAGCAGCGCGGGCATTATCACCTTTAAAGCGAA
Organism: Hymenobacter wooponensis; assembly: GCF_004745865.1. GTDB lineage: Bacteria > Bacteroidota > Bacteroidia > Cytophagales > Hymenobacteraceae > Hymenobacter > Hymenobacter wooponensis. Next base: position 478,128 of record NZ_SRKZ01000003.1, read on the forward strand.
CCTGAGAAAATTCCGTTTCTACTGCCCCAGGATTTACTTCGGCCACTCGAATGTTGTGAGGCAGCAAATCCAAGCGCATGCCTTTCGTGAGGGCTGCTACGGCTGCTTTAGAAGCGCAATACACATTCCCATTGGCGTACGTTTCGTGCCCTGCAATAGAGCCAATATTGATGATGTGGCCTACGTTGCGGCGAGTCATGCTCGGCAACACGGCCTTGCTCACATACAGCAGCCCCTTCACGTTACCGTCCATCATGTCGTCCCAGTCCTGTGGGTCACCGTCTTGGATTGGCGCTAGGCCATGAGCGTTGCCAGCGTTGTTAATAAGCACATCAATATCTTGAAACTCTGCAGGCAAGCTTTGCACGGCGGCTTCCACTGCCTGCCTGTCACGCACATCAAACGTGAGGAGGTGCGTAGGCACGGTAGATAGCTCCTGCGCTAGCTCCTCCAGTCGCTCACGACGGCGCCCCGTCAGCACCAGCTTAAAACCGGCCTGACCTAATGCAATGGCTGTGGCGCGGCCAATGCCCGAAGAAGCTCCCGTAATAAATGCGGTTTTAGTCATTTAATAACTCTCTGATTAGCGTCCTGACCAGATGTTCAGGTACAAGGTCACGGTATTAGTTTTCATACTTTGTAGGCTGCGGCTGTATACATCGCCTGCTGGGGTGTATAGATTACGTAAGCCGTGGGAGAAACGCAGCTCCGGTGAAAACTTGAAGAATGGGTAGAACAGGTCTAGGCCTACCCCATACTCGATAGCTACATCCGAGTTAGCCGCCTGCAGCAAATTCACTTCCGGGTCTTTCCGACGATTACCAATATTGAAGTTAGGTTTCACCCCTCCTACTATATACACGCGCGTGTTGCGCCGGCGCTCCGATTTTAGCTTTAGCAGCAACGGCAGATCTACCTGGGTGCTGGCTATTTCTTGGTTGACAATCTTTCCGGGCTCCGGATCTTCCGACTCCTGAGGTGAATAACCGAGCTCCTTAAACTCTACGCGGCGCGTCATGAAACTCACGCCCGGCGCAAAGTTTAAGCTCAGATAGTCCGTAATGCGGAAGTCTCCCAGAAAACCAACTGACAGCCCCGGGCTGATCATGGAGTTAGCGGAAACACCTTGGCTGAAATAGGCTGGCGACTGCTCAATGTTAAAGCGCGAGAAATTGGGCGCAATGTAGAGGCCTAGGTGCAACGGGCGGCTATCGTAGCCAGGCAAGTTCTCCACCGTTACGGATTTAACTTGCCCGTTTCTGCCACGACTGGCGCTACTCCTACTCTTCTTCTGCGCTTGAGCGGCAAATGGAAGAGTAGCTGCGGCAAGTAGCAATAAGCCAAGCCGGCCTACTTTTGTGCGGTGTAAATGGAGCTGATGCCGAACGTGAGGGGTTGCCATGCAGGAGAGGTAAAGCCAACCTTACGCAGAATGGCCAAAAAGTCAGGGCCATCCGGAAATGCCTGCACCGATTCGGGCAGGTAGGTGTAGGCGGAATTGTCTTTTGAAATCAGTTTACCAAACACCGGCAGAATTTGCCGGAAGTAGAAATTGTAGGCCTGTTTAAGCGGAAATGCCGTGGGCTTAGAAAACTCCAGTACCACAAGTTTGCCACCGGGGCGCAGTACTCTCCGCATTTCCGTCAACCCTTTCTCAAGGTTTTCGAAGTTGCGTACACCGAATGAAGCCGTAACTGCGTCAAACTCATTATCCGCAAATGGCAGATTCTCCGAGTCTCCTAGTTCTAGCTTAATTCGGTTACTCAAGCCTTTGGCTTCCAGTTTACGACGACCTACGTCCAGCATGCCCTCCGAGATATCTACGCCAGTTACTTTGGCATCTGGTGCAGCCGCTCGCAGTGTTTCAATGGCAAAATCGGCCGTACCCGTTGCAATGTCCAGAATACGGGCCGGGCGAAGCTGCTTAAGCTCACTCACAGCCTTGCGGCGCCAGTAGATATCGGTACCTGCACTTAGAAAGTGGTTTAGGAAATCGTACTTACCAGCAATGCTGTTAAACATGTGCGCCACCTGCGACTTCTTGCCGGCGGTGTCGTCTTTGTAGGGTACTACGGCCATAATGCTTATTGCGAAGAACGGCAAAACAAGGGCAAAATTGCTTCATCATAACGCCAACCCCGGCATTATGTTGAAAAAAAACGGGTCGGGCATTGTGCCCGACCCGTTTTCAGCTTGACCACAAGACGATTAGTCGTTGTCAGTCTTCACTTTGGTCTTCGAACCATCGGCCTCTTTTACTTTCGAGTCGATTGTACCCTCTTTGGTTACAGTCTTGCTCTTCTCGTCGTTAGCGCCTTTAGTTTTCACTTTCACTTTATCGCTGTCTTCATCCACCTTGGTTTTAACCTTGGTGCCATCGGGCAGCTTTGCTTTGCTCTTACCTGGCTCGAGCGGAACAGTGGTGCGGGTTGAGCTGCTAGAGCTACCCGAAGTACCCGTACCCGTTGCGCCAGTTGTGCCGGTGCCAGTTCCTGTACCTGTTCCCGTGCCTGTGTTGAACTGAGGCATAGTTTCACCTTCCTTCAAGATCACACGGAACTCTACGCGACGGTTCAGCTGCATGTTCTCAGGAGAATCATTTGGAGCAGCCGGACGACGCTCACCATAGCTAACAGTTACCATGCGCGTTTCGGCAATACCCGCTTTTTTCAGGTAGTTGTAGGAAGCGTTAGCACGGTTCTGGCCCAGTACAATGTTATACTCGTCAGTGTTGCGTGAGTCGCAGTGACCTTCGATGGAGATATTAATTCCAGGGTTAGCCTTCAGGATGTTAGAGATGTTGTTCAACTCTTGAATAGACTCTGGCCGCAGGTTATACTTGTCGGTATCGAAGTAGATTTTCTTGAACTGCGAAGCCAGCATCGACGTCGTATCGATGTAGTCAACATAGAAGTTCTTTTCTACTACCGTGGAGTCGTTGGTAGAAATTGGAACAGCAAATTCTTGCGTTTCAATGTTCTTGCCATCCTTCGACACTGCAACTTGGTACGTACGGCCCGAAAGCACATTTACTTGGTAGTCGCCGGTGCCGGGCTTGGTTACATCACGGTAGCTCAGAGCTGTTTTATCAGCCTGGGTGCCACTGAATACCAGTTCAACACCCGGAATTACAGTGCTGCTATCGCGCTTGCTGAACACCTTACCACGAATGATGGCGTTCTTAATGTAGTTGATGGTGTAAATGTCTTTCTCACCATAACCACCAATCCGGTACGACGACAGATACGCATAGCTGCCGTCTGGGCTGAGACGATAGTAGGTATCATCGTCAGGAGTGTTGATGGGGTAGCCCATGTTCTCCGGACGGCCCCACTTGTTGCCTACCGAGTCCCAATCAGATTTGAAGATGTCGTAGCCACCCATAGTGTTGTGGCCACGCGAAGCAAAGTACAGGGTTTTACCATCGCGGCTCAAATAAGGGCTGTCATCATCATACTGCGTATTAATAGCACCACCTAGCGACTTAGCAGGTCCCCAGTCGCCACCTGGCTGACGAGTAGAGTAGTAAATATCGAGCGTACCGTCCTCGGAGTATTTACCCGTTGAGAAGTAAATAGTCTTTCCATCGGGGGTGATATAAGCATCCGATTCGTACGCTTTTGAGTTGATATTGCCGTTCAGCTTCTTAGGCTCGGTCCAATCACCTCCTGAACGCTCCGAATAGAAAATGTCACCATTCTCATCCTGACGATACATCAACATCTTGGTATCGTTGTCGAACACCTGGATGGAAGCGTCATGGCCTTTACCGTTCAGCGCGCCACTCAGCGAACGGGGCTTTTCCCATTCGTCCTCGTCAATACGCTTTGCTTCAAAGATGTCTTCGTAGTATTCACCGTCGGCAGCTACGTTTCCTTTGTCCTTGGAGTTAGTGCTACCAGCGCCTGTTACGTTTTCACCACGTGAAGTAAACAGCAACATCTTGTCATCATTCGAGATAACAGGGCTGTGCTCAGAGTACTGCGTGTTGATAGTTGGACCCAGGTTCTTTACAAAGATATCCTTAGGGCTGTTGAATTGCACTTTCGCGTTTTTGCTGTGCTGAATCAACTGAGCCAGATCCTTTTTACGAGTATCTTTTTGCTTCAGCGTAGTATTATAAGCCTGAAAATGCTGAATAGCTTCATCAAAGTTGTAGTTCAGGTGATCTACACGGCCCAGCCAATATTCTACATCCTTAGCAACCTTCGGTTTTAGCTTTTGAGCTTTATAGATATAGTCACTAGCCTTTTCCTTATCAAAAGACATATATGCAATACCAGCCCGGAACAGCGCTAGTGCATTGTTTGGCTCCTTGGCCAATACTTGTTCGTAGAAAGGAATAGAAGCCCGGTAGTTCTCCTGATCAAAGTACTTATTAGCAGTTTTAAGCTGTTTACGCGTGCTTTGGGCCAGGGCAGGTTGGGCCACAGCCGCCGTTAGCGCAAGCGCACACGAGGCTTTTAATAACCTTCTGACTAAGTTGTCCATTGTAGGAGGGTTTAGGGAAATAAGGAGTTGCAAGGGAGAGTTGTTGAAGATCGTCTGTCGTTGTTAACGACGATTTTCATGAGTTGCCTCTTATACTGAAAATAGATGCCAGGGTTAAGCTGTTTAAAGCAATTTTATGGATTATGCCGATAGTTTTACATAGAAACTACTTTAAATACCGCGGCTCGTCTATTCTTAATTACAGTCAATTTGCGGCCAAAGATAGAAATTTTATAATACGGCCTTTATCACATCCTATTAATGAAACCTAAATCATCACTTTAGAAGTAATCTTTTTCATTAGTTGAGGCTCCGATTGCTCAAATAGAATCGCGCAAATATAGCCGTGCATCTTAAATAGCAAGGTTTTTCACAAAAAAATTATGCCGTAAACGGCCCGGCTAAATGGCTACCTTTGCCGCTTATCACTCTGCCGCTTATGATTATTCGGGAAGCGAAATTTCTGATGAGCAACTCCCGCGTGGAGCAATGCCCTGCCCCTACCATTCCGGAATACGCCTTTATTGGACGTTCTAATGTGGGCAAATCTTCTTTGATCAATATGCTTACTGGGCAAAAGGGGTTAGCCAAAACTTCTTCTTTACCCGGTAAAACTCAGCTGATCAATCATTTCCTCATTAATAATGAATGGTACCTGGTAGATTTACCCGGTTATGGATATGCAAAAGTTAGCAAAGAGTCTCGTGTGAAATGGGGCCGAATGATTAATTATTATTTACATAAAAGAGAAAATCTGGCATGCGTTTTTGTTTTACTAGATGCACGGCACCCACCACAAGCCGTTGATCTTGATTTTATGGAAACGTTAGGTGCAGGCGGCATTCCATTTGTAATGGTATTTACTAAAGCAGATAAGCTTTCAGGTTCGAGGGCTCAACAAAATGTTGTGGACTACCTACGAAAGATGGAGGAAACTTGGGATGAGGTACCGCGCCACTTTCTAACCTCGGCCGAGGAAAAAACGGGCCGCGATGAGGTGCTCAACTTTATCGAAGAAGTAAACCGCCAACTGGCTGAAGAAGCGTCAAATACGTAAATTTGGCCTTGTAATTGCCTTAGTAGTCGTCATAGACACTTCATCAGTTTCTTTGTATTTACATGAAAAAACTCCCCCTCCTATTGGGTATTGGCCTGCTAGCCCTTTCGGCGCCGGCTATGGCACAGAAAACCAAGGTGCCGGCCAAAACCGATGCTCCTGCCCCGGAAGCCGCGCCAGAGCAGGACGCTCCGGCTCATGCCCCAAAAGCAATTCCCGTAGCTGAATACTATGAAGGTGGCCAAGACGCCATGTATAACTTCATATATCAGGAACTGAAATATCCCATTCTGGCCAAGCGCAACCGTATTCAGGGGCAGTGCATCGTGAGCTTCACGCTGAACACCGATGGCACCCTGAGCGGCATTAAATTGGTGAAGGGCATTGGTGGTGGCTGCGGCGAAGAGGCTTTGCGCGTGGTACGCCTGCTTAAGTTTAAAAAGCCCGATTACGCCATCCTAACCAGCCTGCCCATTACGTTCAAACTGTAGCACCTCGTTCCGGCAGCTGCTACTGCGTACCTTAGCACTTTCAACAACTGTTTTTTCCTATGCCTTACGACCTGAAGGAAGTTGCCGCTATCAGCGGAATGCCCGGTCTGTACCGCCTGCTAAAGCCCACCCGCGCTGGCGTTATTATTGAAACTCTGGATGCTAAAGCCACCCGTTCGGTAGCCTCGGCCCGCAATAAGGTATCGCTGCTCCACGAGATTTCTATTTATACCCAGGATTACGACCAGACGGTACCCCTGACGGAAGTATTCGACCGTATTCATCAGAAGTACGGAGCTGATCTACCCTTAAGCAATAAGTCTGACGACCGGGACCTGACCGCCTTTATGGGCGAAATCATTCCGGACTATGACCGCGACCGGGTATACATGTCCGACATCAAGAAACTGGTGACTTGGTACCGGGCTGTTAGCAGCACGCTGGAATATCAGGCACCCGCCGCTGATGACGCCGCTGAGGAAGAAACTACTCAAGAAGAAAGCACGCCGGCTAGCGACGAAGCTATGAGCACTGCTGGCATTATTCCGGCTACTGAGGAAAGCAATGCAGCTGGCAACCCAGAAGCAGCTACTCCCAAAGCAAGCAAGAAAACCAGCAAAAAGGCTGAATAGCTTTTTCAATGCTACATAAAAGAAGAAGGCTCCCGATGCATCGAGAGCCTTCTTCTTTTATGTACTATAAGGAGTAGTGGCCTAGCCGTTTACTGCTGTCTCGTTGGCATGTTCGCGGGCCAAGAACTCCTCTGCTTTTTCAACTAGCTCGGGTGAGCCAATAAACAGAGGGCAACGCTCGTGCATTTCCTTGGGCTCGATTTCCATGGTGCGACGGCGGCCACTGCTGGATTTGCCGCCGGCCTGCTCAACAATGAAGGCCAATGGGTTGCACTCGTACATGAGGCGCAGCTTACCATTAGGCGCCTTGGCCGTGGGCGGATACATATAAATACCACCCTTCAAGAGGTTGCGGTGAAAGTCTGCTACCAAGGAGCCGATATAGCGTGCAGAGTAGCTCTGCTCTTTGCAATAGGCCACAAACGCTTTCATTCCTTCGGAGAAGGACTCCGAGCTACCTTCATTAATAGAATAGATAGCCCCCGTCTTAGGCGTTTGAATATTGGGGTGTGAGAGGAAGAATTCACCCAGCGAAGGCTCATAAGTGAAGCCGTTTACGCCATTGCCCGTGGTGTAGACCATCATGGTGCTGGAGCCATATATTACATAGCCGGCAGCTACCTGATGGGTACCAGGCTGCAGAAAATCTTGGCTGGTACCTTCACTTCCCGTAGGCGATACCCGGCGGTAAATACTGAAGATAGTTCCGATGCTTACGTTAACGTCAATGTTCGAAGAGCCATCCAGGGGGTCGATGGCCACCACGTACTTACCCTGTACATTGCCGGTCTGGATTACATCTTCATCTTCCTCTGAGATAATGGTGCACACTTCCCCACCGTTGCGCAAGGCCCGGATAAAACGAATGTTGGCAATAACATCAAGCTTCTGCTGGTCTTCGCCCTGCACGTTGCGGTTGCCATAGGCACCCGCAATATCAATCAGGCCAGAGCGATTGATTTCTCGGTTCACGATTTTGGCTGCCAGAGCGATATCGCGCAGCAATTGAGAAAGCTCTCCGGTAGCATACGGAAAGTCCTCCTGCTTACGCATGATGAAGCGGTCCAGAGTGGTGCCAACGGGCAACGCCAGTTTGTCGTGTTGATTCATAGGGAAATGAAATGTGTGCGGGTGGTGGGTGCTCAAAATTAGTCTTTTCTGGCGGGCTTTGGCAAAGGGTAAGTCGGGAGCACCTTCACCTAGTTTACGGCTTATCCTCAGTTACGCTGCCCATAACATACGAGGTGCATAGTGGCCTAGCTAAATTATTGTACAGTTATCAGGCTATAGGAACCCGCCGCGAAGTACGGAGCGCGGCCACTATAGTGCTGGATAGTTGTACGCCTTTCTGGGGTAAAAAGCCCGTTGAGAGGGCATGTTTCGTATGGTTCGTCCTACATTTGGGGCCATGCACACATTGCCTCTTCTTACCGTTTATAAGTTCGGGGGCGCATCAGTGAAGGATGCCGCCGCAATTCGTAACCTGCGCCAAATCGTAGCCACCACTAGCTCCGGCCAAAGCCTGCTAATAGTAGTGTCGGCCATGGGCAAGACTACGAATGCGCTGGAGGACATCTTCCAACTGGCCTACAATGGGCAAGAATATGAGGCTGCTTTTGCGCAGCTGGCTGATTTTCATCGCTCAGTTGCGGAAGAACTACGCACCGGAGACGCCACTGCTGATAACCCAGTTGATGAACTGCTAGAGCAATTGCACGACCGGTTGGCTACCCTTACGCCCGGCGACTATGACAAGCAATACGACCAAATAGTGAGCTTTGGCGAGCTACTAGCTACCCGCATTGTGGCTCTGGCACTAGTTGCTCAATGGCTTGATTGCCGCCCTTTGCTCCGTACCGACCATACCTGGAGGGAAGGACGTCTAGACTGGCCTACCACAGAGCGTAACCTGCGCGCAACGGTACCCGCGTTGTTGCAACAAGGCCACGTAGTTACCCAGGGTTTTTTGGGTGGCACGGCCAGCAGCCACACCACTACCCTCGGCCGCGAGGGCTCCGATTACACGGCTGCCATCCTGGCCTACTGCCTGGATGCATCGTCGGTAGTGATTTGGAAAGACGTGGCGGGCCTGTTGAATGCTGACCCCAAGGTGTTTCGCGATACCGTCCGCTATCCGGAAGTGAGCTACCAGGAGACCATTGAAATGGCATACTACGGTGCATCAGTCATTCACCCTAAAACTATTAAACCCTTAGCAGTACGCCAGATTCCGCTGCTGGTGAAGTCGTTTCTGGACCCTACGGCCGAGGGCACCAAGATTCATAACTGCCGCCACGGCCTGCTGGCTCCGGCTTACATCCGCAAAACTAACCAGTGCCTACTCTCTTTTGAGTCGAAGGATCTCACGTTTATTTCTGAAGAGAACCTGGAAGTGATATTTGGGGCACTTGCCCAGGTGCGACTCAAAATTCACTTAATGCAGAACTCCGCCATCAGCTTCTCAGTGTGCACTGATTTCTCGGCGTTCCGGCTCGACAAATTGCTGGGGCTGCTGCGCGACCAGTTTTCCATTCACTACAACACTGGCCTAGACCTATACACAATTAAAAACTATAACGCCGCCAGCATTCGCCGCCTTACCGAGGACCGGCAGCTGCTGCTGGAACAGCGCACCCGTCAAACTTTTCAGTTTGTGTGCCGGTCCGACTCTCACGAGCATTTGCGTTGATAGAATCCTGTAGGCCAGCTACTCAGCCAGTCGGCGGGGCCGCACCAGATAGGTAGGCTGGCTTGAGCATAATTGCGTTTTTAGAGGCATCAAGCCATAATCATTGCCCAGCAAGAGTGCATCTGCTTATCTTTGCGGAGAATCATTCTTGTCTGGTGAGCCATTCGTCCGAATCTTTTCCTCTCCCCACTCCTCCTTCCCAGAGTCACTTACGCGGCCGTTTGGGGCAGGCAGGCCTACGGGCTACCCGCCAGCGGGTGGTTATTTTGGAAAGCCTCTTGATGCTGCCCGGTCATCCTACGGCGGAGCAAGTTCATCGACGGGTGGTGGAGCAAGAGCCTACCGTTTCGTTGGGTACCGTCTATAAAGCGTTGGATTCCTTTGTGGCCGCTGGGCTCACGCGCCGCGTGGCATCTGCTGAGGGAGCTTCTCGCCGGTATGATGCCGACTGCTCTGAGCATCACCACCTGTTCTGTACCGATACCCAGGAGATTATTGACTACTGCGACCCGCAGCTAGACCTCTTGATTCGTGAATTTTTTGCTGCCCGGGGCCTGAAAAACTTTCAGCCTCACTCCTTCTCCCTGCACGTTACTGGTGTGAAAGGCAAAAACTAATTCGGCCATCCTTAAAGACTGAGCGTATAACCCTGACTTACAGGCGCATTACGCAACCCTAAACAGACTTACTTTTCATTTTAATTTTTCAGACTCATGTCAGTTCTTGTTGGCAAACGCGCTCCTTCTTTCAAAGCTACTGCTGTTATCGACGGCGAATTTGAGGAGGACTTCTCTCTCGACCGCTACCTGGGCAAGAAGCACGTTATTTTCTACTTCTACCCCGCCGACTTCACGTTTGTGTGCCCCACGGAAATCATTGCTTTCCAGGAGCGTCTGGCTGACTTCGAGGCTAAAGGCGTAGCCATTGTAGGCTGCTCTACCGACACGCACTTCTCGCACTTTGCCTGGTTGCAGACTGCGCGCGACAATGGCGGCATCGAAGGTGTAACGTATCCCTTGGTAGCCGACGCTACCAAAACTATTGCTGCTAACTACGACGTGCTGGGTGGTCACTTCGACTACAACGAAGCCGGTGAGATGATCTTCGTAGGTTCGCCCCTGGCCTACCGTGGCCTGTTCTTGATCGACAAAGACGGCATCGTGCGTCACCAAGTGGTAAACGATGGTCCGCTGGGCCGTAGCATCGATGAGGCTATGCGCATGGTGGATGCTCTGCAGTACTTCGAGAAGAACGGCGAGGTGTGCCCCGCTAACTGGGAGGAAGGCAAAGAAGCTATGTCGGCCACCCGTGAAGGTGTCGCTAACTACCTCGGCAAGCAAGCTGCCCACTAAGCACTTGCACTAGTGGCCCGCTACCGGCACCTAGGCCAGTACTTAAATTGTAAAAAGCCCCAGCCGTTACGGCTGGGGCTTTTTTTATGAAGTTGCTAGTGCGGGAGCAGAACCGCGTACTTTTGCACCATGATCCTTCGCCGGGCCACCTTGGCTGATATTCCGCACATCGGGCAGTTGTTCTACGATACCATCACCCAGATCAACTCCGCCGACTACTCCCCCGATCAGGTGGAGGCGTGGCGGGGTGGGTGGCAGAATACGGCGGGGTGGCAAGCCAAGGTAGAAGCCCAGCATTTTCTGGTAGCCGAAGCGCCCACTGGCCTTGCGGGCTTCGCCTCTCTGCGCCCCGATGGCTACCTCGATTTTCTCTTCGTCAGTGCTCAGCACCAGCGCCAAGGAATAGCAAAGCTGCTGTTGCACGCCCTGCTGCAACAAGCCACTCTGCTAGGCCTGCCCACCGTTCATACCGATGCGAGCCGCACCGCCCGCCCGTTCTTTGCGCATTACGGGTTTGAAGTAGAAGGGCAGCAGCAGCCAGTAATTCGCGGGGTAGAAGTTCCCAACTTTCGAATGGTGAAACTCCTTACTGTTCTTCACTCAGATACTCAGCTTTAACCCTTGCTTTTTCTGTATTCTTTTGGTCTGCGCCTCTACGCCATGCTGCTGCAGTTAGTGGCTTCTTTCGTGCCCAAAGCGGCGCGTTGGGTGGAAGGTAGGCAAGGCCTGTTACCTCGCATTCAGGCCGCTCTACTCCATGAAACGGCACCGCTAGCCTGGTTCCATTGCGCTTCATTAGGTGAGTTTGAGCAAGGCCGCCCCTTGATGGAAGCCTACGCCGCTCAATATCCTCAACATAAGATTGTGCTGACGTTTTTCTCGCCTTCAGGCTACGAGGTACGTCAGAATTGGCCCGGCGCGGCCTACGTGTTTTACCTGCCCCTCGATACGGCTGCAAATGCCCGGGCCTTTCTGGATGCCGTGCGGCCCCGGTTGGCCGTGTTTGTAAAATATGAGTTCTGGTATTACTTCCTCACGGAGCTGCACCGCCGCCAGATTCCAACCATCAGCGTGTCGGCCATCTTCCGGCCAGAGCAAAGCTTCTTCCGTCCTTGGGGAGGCTTTTTCCGGCGCATACTAGGGCGGTTCACCCATATTTTCACCCAGAATGATGAGTCAGTAAGATTACTGCGCGAGGCTGGCCTAACGCAAGCCAGCAAGGCTGGCGACACTCGCTTCGACACGGTGGTACGTACCGCGGCGGCTCCACCACGCTCCCTACCGCTGGTGGAAGCGTTTGTGCAAGACCGGGCGCCGGTGTTTATCATCGGGAGTAGCTGGCCCGAAGACCTTCCCGCTCTCACGCCCCTGCTGCAGCAATACCAGCAGCAGCTCCGCTTCATTGTGGCACCCCACGAAATCAGCGAAACCAATCTGCGGTTAGTGGAGCAGGCGCTGCCGGGGCAAGTGGTACGATACTCCCAGGCTGATGCAGCCACTGTAGGCCAGTCGCGCGTCCTGCTCATGGACAACGTGGGGCTGCTGAGCCAGCTTTACCGCTTTGGGCAGTATGCCTACATTGGTGGGGCGTTTGGCAAGGGCTTGCATAATACGCTGGAAGCGGCGGCTTTTGGGCTGCCTCTTTTCTTTGGCCCTACGTATGGCAAGTTTCAGGAGGCCAAGGATCTGGTGGCGCTGAACTGCGCATTTCCCATTCAGCAGCCCAACGACTTACTCCGCAGCTTTGCGTATCTCTACCATGATGAGGCGGCTCGGCTACGTGTCCTGGATGACAGCCTCGAATACGTACACCAGAGCAGCGGTGCTACCGAACGAATTATGCGCTGGATAGAAGGTAAAGTAGTGAAATAATGCCGCGCTGAGCCTGTTGCCCCCGGGCGTTGCCAGTACCGCCTAGGCCACTAGGATGTAGAATTCCTACTTCACCATTTAACTACTTTACCTCTCCCAACTTCACCTTTCACCATTCCCCTATGACGGGTATTGTTGTTAAATCCACGGGCTCGTGGTATGTAGTGCGCGAACTTGCCACGGGGCAGCTGCACCGCTGCCGCCTGCGTGGCAAGTTCAAAAACAAGGGTCTCAAAGTAAGCAACCCCTTGGCCGTTGGCGACCAGGTAGATTTTACTGTGGAGGAGCAAACGGAAGGTGCCGGTGTAATTCACCACATCGAACCGCGCCGTAACTACATCATCCGACGCTCCGTGCATAAGAGCGAGCATGCCCACATTGTAGCCGCCAATCTCGATCAGGCCCTGCTAGTAGTCACGCTGGCTTCGCCGGCCACGTCTTTTGGGTTTATTGACCGGTTTTTGGTGACAGCAGAGGCCTACCACATCCCCGTCACACTTCTCTTTAACAAGACTGATATCTACGATGAAGATTTGCTGGATTACCAGGAGCAAATAGCCAAGATGTACAAGCGTGTGGGCTACCCCAGTCTGCGCAGCTCAGCACATACCGGCGAAGGTGTTAGTGACATTGATGCGCTTCTGGACAATAAGGTAAGCCTACTCTCGGGCCACTCCGGCGTAGGAAAAAGTACCCTTATTAATGCCTTAGTCCCTGACCTCGATCTAAAAACGGCCGAGATAAGCCAGTTCTCCGATAAAGGCGTGCACACCACCACCTTCGCCGAGATGCTGGAAGTGCGGCCAGGCACCTACCTCATCGATACACCCGGCATTAAGGAACTAGGGCTAGTAGACGTTAAGAAGGGCGAGCTGGCGCATTACTTCCCCGAGATGCGGGCCCTGCTCAACCAGTGCCGCTACCATAACTGCCAGCACATTCACGAGCCGGGCTGCGCCGTGCGCGAAGCCGTGGACAAAGGCAAAATTGCCCTCCCCCGCTACGACAGCTACGTGAGCATGCTGGAAGGCGACGATAACCGCCATTAGACTTGCGGGTGAACAGAACGTGGGCTGACTGGTTAATTAGGCTTTGTTGCAGGACCTAGGCCTCGTGGCAGCGTATACAACGTAGGGGCTTAGCCCGCCACCTAGGCCTGTTCCAAGCAGCAGTTACATTTTCACTTGTCATCACTTCATTACCAATGTCGCACACCGTTGCCTTTTTGGGCCTGGGAAGCATGGGGCTGGCTATGGCCACCAACTTGCTGAAGGCCGGTCATCAGCTTACCGTTTACAACCGCACTGCCAGCAAAGCCGACGAACTTAAGGCGCAAGGTGCCAAAGTAGCTGCCACGCCAGCTGAGGCCGTACAGGATGCTGATTTCGTGTTTACCATGGTCACCGACGATGCTGCCCTTCAGGAAATATGCTTGGGCACTGATGGCATCTTGCCTGCCATGAAGGCCGGCGCCATTCACGCCTCCTGCAGCACCGTAGCGCCCGGCACCAACCGCCGTCTGGCCGAGGAGCACGCCGCCCACGGCAGCCACCTCATTGCTACGCCCGTGTTCGGCAAGCCTGATGTGGCGGCAGCGGGCAAGCTGTGGCTGGCCTCCGCCGGTGCCGATGCTTCGGCCCGCGAGAAGGTGCGGCCGTTGCTGGAGGCGCTAGGCCAGGGCGTGCACGATTTCGGCGACGACCCCGGCGCGGCGAGTGTGGTAAAACTTTGCGGCAACTTCATGCTGGGTGCTGCCATTGAGGCCATGGCCGAAGCCTTTACGCTGGCCCAGAAGAGTGGCCTAGATCGGCAGCAGGTGTATGAGTTTTTCACCAGCACCATCTTCAACACGCCCATCTACAAAAGCTACGGCAAGCTGGTGGCCGAGCGCCACTACCAGCCGGTGGGCGCTCCGCCGGCCATCATCCGCAAAGATCTGCGCCTGGTGCTGGATGAGTCACGCGCCCAGACGGCCCCGATGCCCTTCGCCAACATCATTCACGACAACCTCTCCACTACTGTAGCTAAGAATGAGCAGGTAGACTGGGCCGGCTTCGCGGAGCGCGCCGCCGAAAACGCCGGCCTCTAGGCCAGTCAGGTAGCCGAGTTCTGCGAGTTGTTCCACTTCAGCCCTTCGCAGAACTCGGCTACCTTCTTTAACCAGCTGCTTTCCTACCACAAAAAAGCCCGGCTGAAGCAGCCGGGCCTTTCTAACCAATCAGGAAATCTTAGGGGAGCTATTTGCCTTCCGGCAGCAAAACATTATCAATTAGGTGAGTAACGCCGTTGCTGGAAATCACATCGGGAGTTTCCACATTGGCGTTGTTGATCATCACTTTGCCATTTTTCACCGACACCTTAATTTTCTCACCGTTCACGGTCGTCAGCTCTTGGCCATCTTTCAGGTCCTGAGCCAGCAAGCGGCCGGCAATTACGTGGTAGGTGAGCACGCCTTTAAGCTTCTCCTTGCTCTCGGGCTTCATCAAACCAGCCAGTGCGCCTTTGGGCAGCTTGTCGAAGGCAGCGTTGGTGGGCGCAAAAACCGTAAATGGGCCCGTACCGCTAAGCGTACCATCAAGGCCGGCAGCCTGCACGGCTTTCACCAGGGTAGTTACGCTCTTGGCCTGCACTGCATTCTGCACAATTGTGCGGTCGGGCGTCATGGCCACGCCGTCTACCATTACGCCTTCTTTCTTGCCCATCCGAGCCGAGTCGGAAAGCATAGCTGTGGAATCAACGGTAGTTTCGGTGGTAGTTTCAGTGGCAGCAGTAGTTTCTTCAGCCGACTTATTTTCGCCGCAGCTAATGAGGCCGAAGGAAACAGTACCAGCCGATAGTAAGGCTAGCGTGGTGATACGCAGAGTCTTCTTCATAAGAAGGTAGAACAGGGTTTGGTAAGGGAGAGAAAGGATAGTTTTACCGGAAGCCAAGCTTCAGGAGATGCTTACGCAACTCGCCCATAACTCGGATGTTTGAGGGCGCCTAAATTGGCTACATTTGCGCCCCTTATGCACCGGCATCGGCCGTGCTTGCGTATACGCACATCACCCAACATTTCTACCATCCATGAAAACTGCCGAAATCCACACCAATAAAGGTGTAATGAAAGTGGAGTTCTATGAGCAGGATGCTCCGAACACCGTGAAAAACTTCACCGATCTGGCTCAGAAAGGCTTCTACGACGGCCTGAAGTTTCACCGCGTTATCCCCAACTTCGTGATTCAGGGCGGCTGCCCCAACACGCGTGAGGGCGCGAAAGGCATGCCTGGCACCGGCGGCCCCGGCTACAAGATTGACTGCGAGCTGACCGGCGACCATCAGTACCATGAGCGCGGCGCCCTGAGCATGGCGCACGCCGGCCGTAACACGGGCGGCTCACAGTTCTTCATCGTGCACGACCGTCAGAACACCGCCCACCTCGACCGTAACCACACTGTGTTCGGTAAAGTGGTAGAAGGCCTGGACATCATCGACCAGATCAAGCAGAACGATACCATCGAGAAAATCGTGGTAAGCGAGCAGGCCTAGGCCAGCCTGCAATAACAAAAAAGCCCCGCGTACCTGTTGGTACGCGGGGCTTTTTTGTTATTCCGGACGAAGTGAGAAATCTGAGTTGGCATTTAGGCCAGGTATCAGATTTCTTGCTCTGCTCGGAATGACAGGCAAGTGATACTTACCGACGACGGCCGCGCTGGGGCTTTTCGTCTTCGTCCTCGTCGTCATCATCCTCACCAAAGCTAGGCATGGTGAACATTGATGAGAGAAGGTCCTTGAACTGCGCACCGGCCGTGAGGCGGTTACGCGAAATCAGGCTGTACTCGGAGAGGCCGTGCAGCAGGAATTCCATTAGGAAGTAGGTGGTTTCCTTGTCCTCGTTGGGGTGCAGCTCCTTCACTATATCGCGGAGGCCGGGTACCTGATCGAGGGCGGCGTGGTAATCCTTGTCGGAGGCATCATGCAAGATGTCTACGGTATGGCCACTGCCGAACCACTCCTGCACCGTTTTGTAGGGGCTGGGGCGGCCTTTCAGTTTCTTGGCTTTGTCGGGGTCGGGGAAGTAGTTGAGGAACAGTGTCCGCAGAGCTTTGCCCATTAGCTTCTCCGCCACAATGCCGGCTCCTTCCTGCTCGCCTTCATACACCAGCTCCACTTTACCCGTAATGGCGGGCACTGCCGAAACGAAATCAGCTACGCGCACATAGGTTTTTGCTTCACCATTGATGAGGGCCCGGCGCTCGGCGCCAGCCACTACCTGCTCGTAGGCCGAAATGGTCAGACGAGCTGATACACCACTCTTGGCGTCTACGAACTCTGAGCCGCGCGCCTCAATGGCCACCTGCTCTACCAAATCGTGCACAATCTCGTTGGTAGTCACCAAGCCTTTCTGCTCCTCTTTAATGCGGGCTTCCTGCTTGGTAATGCGCTTGCCGATTTCAATCGACTTGGGATAGTGCGTGATGATTTGGGCGTCGATGCGGTCTTTAAGCGGGGTTACGATAGAGCCGCGGTTGGTGTAGTCCTCGGGGTTAGCCGTGAACACAAACTGAAGATCTAGCGGCAGGCGCACCTTAAAGCCCCGAATCTGAATGTCGCCTTCCTGCAGAATATTGAACAGCGACACCTGGATGCGGGCCTGCAGGTCGGGCAGCTCGTTGATTACGAAAATGCCCCGGTGTGCCCGCGGAATCAGGCCGAAGTGAATCACACGCTCATCAGAATACGGCAGCTTCAGCGTGGCGGCTTTAATAGGGTCGGCGTCGCCGATAAGGTCGGCTACCGATACGTCGGGGGTAGCCAGCTTCTCAGTGTAGCGGTCGTCGCGGTGCAGCCAAGCTACGGGCGTATTGTCGCCGTGCTCAGCAATCAGGTTTTTCGCAAATACCGACAGCGGCTGCAGGGGGTCATCGTTCAGTTCCGAGCCCTCTACCACGGGCACGTACTCATCAAGTAGGCCGATCAGCAGTCGGGCAATACGAGTTTTGGCCTGACCGCGCAGACCGAGGAGGTTAATGTGGTGGCCGGCCAGAATAGCGCGCTGGAGCTCCGGAATTACGGTTTCTTCGTAACCAAAAATGCCCGGAAACACGTCTTCTTTGCTGCGCAGCTTGGCGATAAGGTTATCGCGCAATTCCTGCTTCACGGAGCGTGGCTGATAGCCAGATTTTTTCAGGGCACCAAGGGTGCGGATGTCGGGTTGGGTCATACGGGGGAGTGAGTTACCAGCTTGTCTACGTGAGCCCGACTAGTAGCAGTCGGCGTCAGAAGGCCGGATTGGTAGTATAACTAGCAAGTAGGGCCAATGGTTCGGCCGCAGAAAATGTAGCCCTCAACAACCAATTGTATATGCCTTTTTTCCATTGACTTCTTTTTTATATTATAATTTATATATTTTTATTTATACAACGCCTTAAACAAGTGCTATATGAAAAGGGCTTTGAAAATTGTTGGTATCCTTGCATCTGTGGTGATAGTCCTCTTGATTGGGTTTGTGGTGTTCGTGCAGGCCCGAGGAATCCCAAACTATACTGTGCCGACGCTAACGCCTCAGACCGTAGCCAGCACTCCTACGCGGGTAGAGCTGGGCGAGAAGCTAGTACTGGCCTCCTGCGCCGATTGCCATCTTAACCGTGCAACTAACTCGCTTTCCGGCCATCAACTACTGGATCTAACTCCGGACTTTGGGCAGGTTTATTCCGCCAACATCACTCAGGACCCCAACTACGGCATAGGCAAATGGTCGGATGCCGAGTTGGTAACCCTGCTCCGCACAGGCATTGGGCGCGATGGGCGATACCGGGTCATCATGCCTAGCTTCAGCCAAATGTCGGATGAGGATGTGAGCAGCATTGTTGCGTTTCTTCACTCAGATAACGCTATGGTAAAGCCAGACCCTACTCCTACGCCTCAGCAAGCACCTTCCTTTCTGCTTAAGGCGCTTACCAATACGGTGATGAAGCCCACGCCCCTGCCAACGGCAGCGGTGGTAGCTCCCGCTCCCACTGACGCACTGGCCTACGGGCGCTACCTGGTGGTGGGACGCTATAAATGCTACGATTGCCATAGCGCCGACTTCAAAACTAACAATGCCCTTGAGCCCGAAAAGTCGAAGGGGTATATGGGTGGCGGCAACCGTCTTCTGAATACGCAGCAACAAGAAGTGGTGACGCGCAACATCACCGGCGACTCCGAAACCGGCATTGGTGACTGGACGGAGGAGCAATTTGCCAAGAGTGTGAAGTATGGCCTCTCGCCTAACTCGCCTCTTGCTTACCCCATGCCCAAATACTCAGCCCTGACGGATGAGGAAGTGCATGCACTGTTTATCTATTTGCAATCGGTGCCTAAAATCCAAAATGCTACGCCAGAAGATAAGCCTGCCATTGCGCTACGCTAGCTTACTGTACACCTAGCGAGTAGGTCTTCAATGAAAACGACGGCCCGGATGCAACATCCGGGCCGCCGTTGTTACGGGGCAGTGGCTTACCGGCCGTTTACACCGACTTGCGACGGTTGCGCTTGTAGTCCTCGAAGATCAGGTGGCCTAGCCCTTTGAGGGAGCTGTAGTAGGCCTTTCCCTGATTCACCTCTGTAAACTCTTGCACAAACTGCTGCAGGTACGGATCGGAGGCAATCATGAAGGTGGTGATGGGCACCTTTAGACGACGCGCGGCCGCGGCCAGGTTCAGGGTTTTGTTAACGACTTTCCGGTCGAGGCCAAAGGCATTCTTATAGTAGCCGTTGCCTTCCTTCAGACAAGTTGGCTTGCCATCAGTAATCATGAAAATCTGCTTGTTGGGCGTTTTGCGCTTACGCAGCAGATCCAGAGCCAGCTCTAGGCCAGCTACCGTGTTGGTGTGGTAGGGGCCCACTTGCAGGTAAGGCAACTCCTTCACCTCAATCTGCCAGGCATCATTACCGAACACGATAACGTCGAGGAAATCCTTGGGGTACTTCTGCTTTACTAGCTCAGCTAGGGCCATTGCCACTTTCTTGGCGGGCGTGATACGGTCTTCGCCGTACAGAATCATGGAGTGCGAGATGTCAATCATCAGCACCGTGCTGGTCTGCGACTTATGCTCGTTCTCGCGCACCTCTAGGTCGCCCTCGGTCAGCATGAAGTCGCCGGAGCCGAGGCCGTGGTTGAGCTGAGCATTGCGGATAGACTCCGTCATGGAAATCTGGTCGAGCGAGTCGCCGAAGCGGAACTCCCGCATGTCGGTGCTCTGCTCGTCGCCCTGGCCGGTGTGGGGCGTGCGGTGGTTACCCTGCCCCGATTTCTTCAGCTTACCAAAGATTTCTTCCAGCGCGCTCTTGCGGATGGTTTGTTCGCTTTTGGCAGTGATGTTAAAGGCCCCCTGCTCCTGCGGGTCTTCATCAATGTATCCCTTCTTCTTGAGGTCCTCAATGAAGTCGCCCATGCCGTAACCGTCATCGGTCAGGCCGTACTGTTTATCGAGCTCATTAAGCCAGGAAAGTGCCTCTCCTACATCACCGCTGGTGATAGTAATGAGCTGCATGAATATCTTGAAAAGGGAGTCAAAACCTTTCTCGGTTGACTCCTCGGGCACGAAGTCCCGGAAACGAAAGCCTGCTGCCATATGAAGGGGGAGTGAGAAATCAGAACAACTGCACGGGCAGCAATGTTCGTTTTGTGTGCCGGATTGCTCCCGTTGAGTTTTGCGGGGTGCGTTACTGGCCTAGAAGCCAATTTCTCAAGTTACCAAGTTCCCTCCATACCCCACCACACCCCATGAAAGCTATCTGGAATAACACCGTTGTGGCCGAAAGCGACGACACCGTAGTAGTTGAAAACAACCACTATTTCCCCGCCGACTCCATCAAGCGAGAGTTTTTTGAGGACAGCATTGCCCATACAACCTGCCCATGGAAGGGTCGCGCCAGCTACTACTCCCTGCGTGTCAATGGAGAGCTTAACAAAGATGCCGCCTGGTACTATCCGGAACCTAAGGAGGCTGCCCAGCAAATTGAGGGCCGCGTAGCCTTCTGGAAAGGCGTTAAAGTAGAAAAGTAGCTCTCTACAGAAAGGCTGGCCTCAACCAGCCTTTCTCTTTTATATGCCTATAGGAGCATGGGCAGATAGTTAGCAGAGGCCCAGTGTTTGTTACAAGCGCCACAGCACAGGCTGCATTCTTATTGAGGGGTTTGCTGACATAAAGCTTAACGCATCTTATGCATTTGCCCGCTTCAAGAGGCACAACAGGGAGGTAGAATTTTTCAGGGCGAAACGCAGAAATAAGGCTAACAGCGGAACAGTGGCCTACGTATAGAAAGCTCTCTTTCTCTTTCCTACATGAAGTTTTCATTACGTTTACTAGGCCTGTTGGCTACTGCTGCTGGCTTGTCCCTTACCAGTTGCGATACTACTCGCGAGACGGCTACCACACCGGGTGCTCCCACGGCCATGCCTTCAGAAGCCCAAGGGGTAGATACGGTTACGAGCTACCGCCGCGACCTTACCCAGGGTACTACCCAATACCGCGTGCGGACGACTGGGGAGGGCAGTATGCGGATGCTAACTGTAGCCGTACGCCAAAATGGCCGGGAGCTGGCCGCTGTGCGAGACACGCTAGATGGCGAGGTGCAGCAAGCTTCGCTCTTGCCGGCTGCTTCTAGTACTGCCCCATCTAACCTCTTGGTTTTTGTGCAAAGCGCCGGTAGTGGCTCCTACGGCCAACTATATGGCTACGTGCCCAATGGCCAGACGTTACAGCGCCTGCCCGTCTTACCTGAATTAACGGGGTCAGCCAGCCAGGGCTACCAAGGCCATGATACGTTTCAGGTGCTAGGCCAGGAAATTGTGCGCACGTTTCCGGTCTATGCCCCTGCTGATGCGAACTGCTGCCCCACTGGCGGCCAACGGACGGTGCGCTATACCCTAGCTAACGGCACTGCTGGGTGGCGGCAGGGGAAAGTGGAGCAGAGCCGCGCTAAATAGCTCCGCCTTGCTAATCAAATTCCTACTGTCCTCTCTAGAGTAGCACTAAACTTAGACACTTGAAGCACCCAATTTTTGTAGCGCCTTTACTCTTAGATAGAAAGATTTCCCCGCTGGCATAATTTGTCCCTATTTATTATATTAATATTGACTTATATAAATAGCTTTGGCAAACTATAGTTAAAAGGAAAAATACAACTGATTTCTTTCACTCTCGTTTACTTTCTTAGTCTCTCCCTGGACTACTGTTCTGCTTGGTGACGCACCAGCTGACTTTTGGCCTCTCCTAACCCATTCACCATTATGCGTACCTCTTCCTTCTCCCTTCTCTTACTCGCTTCCGGTTTGAGCGCGGCCTTAACTGCCTGCGACTCAGCTCGCCCGGTAGCCAGCGAAAGCTCCGACGACTCTGCCTCAACGACTCCTACGGTTGAAGCTTCTGATGTGAGCTTCGACCGCGAAGTTACGCAGGGGAACTACCGCTTTACGGTTAAGACCTATGGCTCGCAGGAGCAACGTGTAGCTAGCATCCGCTCCTACCGTGGCACTGCCCAAACCATTGACCCACTGCGCCTTGACATCAACGGCGCAGTAACGAACGTGGCTTCTGGTGACCTGAACGGCAATGGCAAACCTGAGTTGTATATTTTCACGGACAACAAGAAGGCCAACGGCGGCCTGTACGCCTATGAGTTTGGGGAGCGGGGCTACACCCCCATCACTGCTCCTAGCACGCCTAGCGGCAACGCAGGCACCGGCTACTCTGGCCAAGACACCTATCAGATCAGTGGAAACAAGCTCGTTCGCACGTTCCCGGTAACCACTGCTACTGCTGCCACTGATGGTACCGCTCCTGCTGCCAGCAGCCGTAGCATTGAGTACACTCTCGATGCCTCTGGCAAGCTGATTATGGGTCAGTCAATGGACGGCCAGCGCTAAGCGTACTAACCTGTTAACTAAAAAGCCCCCGCAACTAAGGTTGCGGGGGCTTTTTGTTTAATTCTGATGTAGAGACTGGCCTAGCGGCCGATTTCATCGATCCACTTGAACTTGTACTCCAGCTTGGGTACGGGCATGCGGTCAGCAACGCGGCGCAAGCGGTTGGGCAAGGCCATCACGTAGTCGCGGGCTTTCTCTGCTGCGCCGTTGAGGCCGGTCATCTGTTCAATTTTCCAGTCCTGAATCAGCGTTTCCAGAATATCAGTGTAGTCTTGGCTGGTATACACACCAATACGCTGGGCAGCGTCGGTGAAGTGGCCAAAGGTTTTGCCCATTTCCACACCTAGCTCCCGCATGTAGTGGGCGGGCATTACAATCTTTTTGCGCATCATATCCTCGAAGGCGAGCATCATTTCGGAGGGGTCAACCTCGAAAATCTTCTCCACGAAGGTCTTATAGACGCGGGCGTGGCGCGTTTCGTCGCCGGCAATCATACCACAGATCTTGGACAGCTGCTCGTCGCCGGCTTTGCGGGCCAGCTGGCCTACGCGGCGGTGCGAGATATTAGTAGCTGTTTCCTGATAGCTGGTGTACACGAACGCACGATACGGATCGTGGGCCGTACCCAGATCGAAGCCGTCAGCAATGAGGTGCTGGGTGCTAGCCTCAAACTCGCGCATGTTTACGCGGCCCGAAAGGTAGAGGTAGCGGTTGAGCAAGTCACCGTGGCGGTTTTCCTCGGCGGTCCAGCCCCGAATCCACTGAGCCCAGCCGTTGTTATGATCACGCTTCAGATCATCTAGTTGGTGAAACCATGCTTCGTAGTTCGGCAGGGCTTCCTCCGTAATAGTATCGCCGATGAGCACGGCCAGCAGGTCGTAGCTAAGTTCTTTGGCCCGCTCGCGCAAGAGCTTTACTTCGTCAAAGAAGTTATCGAGGCTGGAGTTGGGCAGAAAATCGGTGGGCTGCCAGCTGTCCTCAACGCTTCTGAGAAAGGAACTCATGTTTTCTTTCAGAAAAGATTCGAGGTGCTGCAGTACTTCCGAGCGGGAGCTGACAGTTGCAATCATGGTGGTGACGGAAAGAGAGAAAGGAAAACTGAGCCAAATGTATGTAATCAGTACCCCGTATTACGCGGAATAAGTCCCAAACCAGTACTATAAAATTTTGGCTTTTTCCGCTACTTCACTTTCACTACATATTCCATCACTTCGCTCACCTGGCTAGTTTGCAGCGGCTTAGGCATGAATTTCAAGGAAGCTGAGGCGGTACTATCGGCTAGCTGCAGGTGCCGGTTGAGCAACCCTGCCCCCTGTTCCGTCAGCATCCAGCTTACATTGGCACGGGTAGCCAACTGACGCAAAGCCAGCGAAAAGTTGCGCGTACCGGTGAGTTGCTGCCGGAAAACGGGCTGGGAAGGATCAAGCGTCTGCCATCCCATCAAGGACAGCACTTGCACGGGAGAACCAAATACCGGGTCGGCAAAGGGCGAGGACGATTTGTACGTCAGTTCTACCGCATCAGACACCAGTAAGCCTGCCACACCGGCTGGCCTGAGTAGCTCACGCCGTAGCGCCTCATTGGTACGCCGCTCCTGCCCTAGCATCGTGCGCCGGTGCCAGGTTTTGTACGCATAGGGCCCAGCAGCCAGCACCAGCACCACTCCTAGTACACCCCACACCTGGCCTAGAGCACCGCGCGTCTGCTGACCTACATAAATCAGGTTAGCCAGCAGCCAGAAATTGAGGAGTGGCAGAGCCAGGCGGGGCGGCAGTTTTAGCACAACGCCTAGGGCCAGCAGCAAGCCTGCAAACGCTAACTGCACGAACCAAAACTCGTGGCGGTATTGCAAGCCGGGCTGACGCCTTACGTGGTAGGCCACCGCCAAAAGAGCTAGTAGCACAGGGAAGTAGTCGCGCCCTAACTGTTGGAGCAGCACCAGGAGCTTCTCAGGAGCTGTTTGCTGCAGAAAATATGGGATATCGAGTGGGGCAGCGCGGGTGAATAGGGCTGCGTTCACCAAAGAAGAATCGCCGAGCATCCAATGGCGCACTTCTGCTAGGCCTAGGCTATCGGTAGACGTGCGAGGCTGCTGGTGATAGAGCTGATAGTCGTTTATATTCGACTTCAGCACATCAAGCCGCCGGAACCGAGCCTCCTCAGGGGTCCAGGTCAGGTTGAGCCACAGGGCCCCGAGCATAGCCCAAGCCACTGCCCCACCTACAACGGGCAGTGCCTGCCGGCGAGCAAGCCACCAAGCACCGGGCAGCGCGGCTATAAGTCCTAGCACCGCCGCGCTGGGCCGTATTAACCAGGCTAAAGCAAACGCCAGTAGCCCCACCAGTAACGCCCAGCGGGCCGGAGCGCGTTGGGCCGCAAACAAGATTCCGGCCCCGGCGAGCAGCAGCGGCACCCGCACGTAATTGAACCAGAAGCCATGCTCTAGCCATGCCACCGCAAAGAACAAGACCAGGAAAATCAACCTCTGGCCTAGCGAGAGTTGAGGCCGCAGCACTTGCTCCAACACCGCAAACGTGAGGACGGTAGCCGCGTACAGTAACCCATACAACGTAAGAGCATACCAGGGCACCAACGGGTATGCGGAGTATAACTGGCTTAAAACTACCGCATAGCCGTGGAAATACAGGTGCAGATTCTCCACGGGAGCCGCGGCTGATACGCCCCGCAACAGCGCTACGATGGTGAGGTCATCGTTAGTTTCGCTGAAGCAGCCTAGCCCTAGGCCACTTACCAGAAGCAATAGCAGTGGCAAGACCAACAGGGAGAGGCGGGGCAGATTCATGCGTGCAAGATACAGCCTCTGCCATAGCGCTGCTGCGTAGCTTTACGCCCATGATATCTCGCCGCCTGGCCGACTGGACGCTGCTATTCGTGCTGCTGTTCACTGTGGCCTATTTCTTCCTCAGCCACGAAGGGCTGTACGCTATTGATGACTATTACTATTCTCGGTATGCACACCAACTGATCAGCGGCACCTTCCGGATAGCCCCCGATCCGCAGGGCCTCCTCCACGACCCCCTAAAAGAACGGCCCATGATTTATGGGCCCGTGGGGCTCTGTTACGCATTGTTTGGCACCAACATCATTAGCAGTACGCTGTGGCCCCTGCTGGCTACGCTAGGCTGCTCAGTTGTTATCTGGAAGCTGTACCGCCGGCGCGAGCCGGTGGTGGCCGCCGCCGCAATGTTGCTGCTGGGCCTCCACTACTTCAACCTCAACCTTACAAACTACCTTTACCCCGATAACATTTTGATGTTCTGGTGCCTGGCTGGGGCAGCGGCGTTGTTGGTGGGGCGGCGTTCTGCAGACTATGAGTTGGCTTGGGGCGTGGGGTTTGCCCTGCTCAGCTTCGCGGCCCTGCTCAGCAAGGAAACCATCGTGTACTATTTGCCCTTCTACCTAGCCCTATTGGCGCGCGATGCATGGCAGCGCCAACATCGGCGGTTTTGGGTGGCTGCTGTTATTACGGGCGTTGGGTTGCTGGCGAGCTATCTGGCTTTTTACCAAATCTATACGGATGATGCGCTCTACCGACTGCACCTCATTGAGCATACCAATGAGTTCTTGAAGGAAGGCAACTACCTGGTCGGTAACCGGGCGGCTTTGCTAGGCCGCATTACTTGGCAGCCGCTAGCTTTCTTCATCGGGACGGGGCTTGGTCCGTTGCTGTTGCTGGCCTGTGCCGCCCTGTTCCAGCCCGCGGAGCCGGGTTCTGACCGGCGCTTCTGGGTTACGCTAGGCTTCAGCACACTGCTTTTTTATTGGGTGGGCAGCACCTCCCTAAGCCAATATAACCCCATTACGCTGCTGCCGCGCATGACCACTCCCCTGCTGCCCCCGCTGGCACTGGCTGCCGGGTTTGGGCTACGTACTATGTTGCGCACGGGAAAGGGCTTGCTGTTGGTAACCCTAGGCCTGTTGCTGTGTGCGGTGTGGTTGCACAACAGTCTATCAGTATTATACGGTGGCCTAGGCCTGTTTTTGGGCGCGGTAGCGGCAGCCCAGTATGTGCGTCAACGGCCCGCGGTGTTCCGTCTTGGCAACGAGGGGGTATTCATCCTGGCAATGGTGGTGTTTGCTGGCTGCTTAGCTATTCGGCCGGCGTACTTTATGTGGAAGCCTTCAGTATCCTCCCACTTCGCGCAGGATCGGGTAATTCGGCAGCACCTGCAGGCTCCAGCCCAGGGTGTGGTGCTGGTTGATGATTTTCTGATCGACAACTACGATTTCTATTACGGTTTCAAGGTGCCACCGCACCTGCAGTTCCGGCGCTACTGGTCGCGCGACTCACTGCAGCTCCAGCCTGGCCAGCACGCATGGCTTTTGCTCAATCGCAGCACCCTCACCAACGATGAACTCACCCGTAAGCTCATCCGCTACTCTCCCGACTCAGTATTGAGCTGGTACCCCCGTCGTCGCCTTATCGCCGAGGATGGCAAGGTCTCATTGTATGAGGTGAAGTGGTGATTAGGTACTAGTGAAAAGATAGGCTGCGGATCACTAATCATGTCATCACTCTTACCTCAGGATGAGATGGTTAGTTGTGCCGTTTTCACCTTACTATTCTGGCCCATAGGCCTAGGAGCCTATCTAGCGGGCGGAGGTGGCCTAGCTGTTGTAGAAGCTGGTAAAGCTGCTGGGCTTCACTGTAATTACGCCAGCGTACGGCTTGGCGAAGCTCCCACTGCACTCGCACAGCCAACGCGGCGCGCTCCGCATCAGTGCGGCACAAGGCCAACGCTTTGTAGCAGACTCGAATGGTGGAGGCCAAGTACGGGTCATGGGGACGGTAGCCTTTCTTTGACATCGACTGCGGGTGCAGGCGTTTTTGGGTGGTTACTTCATCCAGGAAATAAAATTGCCAGTCGCGGGAAGCGCGCACCCAGAAGTCGAAGTCCTCGTAGGCCAGGGTTTCGTCGTAGCCGCCTAACTGCTCCAGCGTGGCTCGTCGCATCGTCATGGTGGGCGTGCTAATGAAGTAGCGAGCCAGTACATCAGCAAACACCCAACCGGAAGCTGGCCGCGGTTGCAACCCTTGGGCCGTCCGGCGAAAATGCCGCCGCACCAGCTGGCCCTCTTCGTCAATTAACTCTGCATCGGAATATACCATTCCGCACGCCGGGTCGGCCCGCTGGAAAGCTGCTACGTGTTGGGCTACCCGCTGCGGCAGCAGCACATCGTCGGTGGCAAAGTCAATCACGAACTCCCCGGCTGATTGGCGGAAAGCATAATTGAAGGCCCGGCAGTTACCAACGTTTTCGGGCAGCAGCAGCAAACGCCACTGGGGGGTAGCCGCGGCATACCGCTGCAGGATAGAAACACTACTGTCAGTGCTGGCATCATCAACCAGCAGCACCTCTAAATTCGGGTACGACTGGCCTAGAATGGAGTCGAGGGCTTGTGGCAGAAAGCGGGCGTGGTTGTAGCACAGGGCTACAATAGTTACAAGCGGCAGCTCAGCATCAGACATAGCGTGCAAGTTACTGTTGCTTTATCTATTGCTGTTTTATAGGAAAACCCGGAGGCTAATCAGGCCCATATCAATGATTATTACCAAAACATAATCAACTACTTATCATATCATACATAAACTAAATGATGATATATTGTTCATCTTCTTATAGCAACTTACCCCTTAAAATACATCTCTTCTAAAATACCAAAAGCACCAGGGCAAGAGTAGCCAGTAACGGGCAGCATGAGCCATGGGTGCTCCCATGGTTCCATAGCGGGGCACCAACCACACCAGCAGTACAGAGTATAGTATGGCTGAGCCGGCCTGCACCAATACGTAGCGCCCAACTTGCGCCTGTACAGTAAGCAGAAACAGCATCGTCCAGGTCAGAAACTTGGCCCAGTCGCCCAGCAACTGAGGAGCAAGCAAGGGGGCAGCAGCAGCAAAGTGCTGGTCGAAGAGCAATGGCAACAGCCAGCTGCGCAGAAGCCACAACCCCGTAAAGCCTACGAATAAGCCCGGCGCCAACAACGTCAGGACCGCTCGTACTAGCTCACGCCGTTTCGTGGGCTGGACCGTGAGTGCCGCCAGCCGCGGATAATATACGCTACCCATAATGGCCGAAAACACCATCGTGTAGTTATCAGACAGCTTAGCCACCGCCTGCCAGAGGTCGGTTTGAGCTAGCCCGAGCTGACGAATCAGGACCTCGCGCATGGCAAAATCAACGCCCTTACCAAAAAGCAGAACGCTCACGGCCATCAGCAAGAAGCGGCTCAGCCCCCGTACCGCTGGCCGGCTAGTGCGCCCAACCAGCTGAGGCAGCAAGCCTGCCCGGTGCGCCAGAGCTAGCGTGGGCACCACGGTGAGCCCCTGGGCTAGCAGGTAGGCCAGTAGGGCCACTTCACTAGACCCACCCAATGCCAGCACCAGGGCCACGGCTCCCACACCCAAGCCGCTAAGCAGCACCGTTAGGGCAACATAGTTCTGAAGCTTGCCAGCGGCTAGCAGCACCGACACTAAGAAGGCGTGGCCTGTTAGAAGCACAATACCCAGGGCAAATAACAGCCCCCAGGCCACACTTGGCTGAAATACACCAATAAGCGGGGTGGGCACCAGCACCAGCGCCACAAACCCTACCAGCAGCGCACCTACATTCAAGACTAGCCCCGCACCCCACCAAGCCCGGTAGCGCCCCGATCCGGCGCGCAGAGGAGCTAAGTATTTCACTAGCCCTACGTGCACCCCATCATTGGGCAGGGTGGTAAACAGAGCCATCAGGTTCTGAAAGTGCGCCAGCAGCGTGATGCCGCCTGCACCGCCGTATAACGCCAGCAGTTTATTGAGGATTAAAGCCCCTGCGGCCCGCGCTAACACGGCCACCCCAGAGCCCACCGAGCCCCGCAGAAAACGCCCCAGCACGGCAGCGCGGGGTTCAGGCTGAGGTACAATAGAAGGCGTGGTTGGCTGCATCAGAAAGTACAGCAGCTAGGCCACCCAGAGCCGAAAATAAATACGGAACAGCCGGCTGCTCATTTCTCAAAGGTCAGCTTCAGACTTAGCACCCCGCCCAAGTGCCGCTTGAATTGCAGCAACGAGTAGTTGGGCCCTTCGGGCAGCATGGAGGTGCCTAAATCTAATATCCGCATGCCACTGGCTTTGCCGAAAGCGTGTAGGCCAGCATTCAGCAGCACCACCGGGCTGAAGGCATTATAGGCCAAAGGGCTGGCCGGATAGAAGTTATAGAGCACTTCGTCGTTAACCCGGATGGCTACCGTCAGCGCAACCCACTCCCCGCTGGCGTCGCGTACCGAGAATAGAAAGTAGTGCTGCGGAAACAGCCGGAATAGCTCCTGCAGGCGCTCTAAGGGTAACGATAAGTGTTGCCCTTTCTCCTGACGGCAGCGGTTAAGAAATTCGTAGGCCAGGGGCAGCAGCAGCGGGGGCTCTTGCTCAAACTGAAAGCCGTGTCGCTCGCACTTGCGCAGGCGGCGCCGTTCTGAGGGGTGCAGCCGGGCCACAAACTCCTCCTGCAAAGGCAAATGGTTATTTAGCTCAGTTTGCGTGATGCGGAAGCCCTGCTGCGTGAGGGCTTGGGTGAGTTGGGCCCCGCCAGCTTCATCGTACGCCAAGGGGTAGCTACGCACTTGCAGCCGTTGCACGCCCCGCTGAATAAGCTGCGCCTCAACTACGGTTAAAAAGCTAGCCACCACATCGGCCGGGAGGCCGGGTGCCAGTTGGGCACCCCCAAAGGGCGCCTGCCAGGGGCTGTAGGCCACCGTGTCTCCCTCAGCCAAGAAAGCCTGAAACTGCCCTACGGTGTGGTTGCTACGCTGGTCTTCCAAATGAAAGTGTAGCCACTCGCCGGGAGCCTGCTGCAAGGCCAGGTGCGCCGGGGTCAGGTACAGGAAGGGGGTGTAGGCCAGGGGCCGGGCCGGGGCAGCCTCCACGCCGCGCACACAACGCACCATGTAGCGGCCCTCTTCCAAAGGCAGGGGCAGCAGATCGGGCGTAGAGGTAGCGGCAGAATCCAAAGGCAAAAGCAACAGAGTAGTGGCGAAAGTACGAGAAAAATGGCGCGCCAGGTTGCCCACGCCACTTCCAAGCACGGTGCGCTCCTGCCCGCATGGTTTTGTCTGCAACAACGAACTTCCCTTCAAATCTCGTAAACTGCCTTGCTTACTTGCCCCCGCCGTCCATGAATTCTGCCGCTTCCTCCCCTTCAGCTGCTATCCCTACGCCTGCGCTTCCGGACCCGGAAGCTGAATTACCAAGTCCAACCGGCGCCCTTGCCGACCGCGACGCCACCCGCCAAGCACACGAACAAACGGTAGGCCAGCGCCCCGGCACCCTCATGGTACGGGCCGATGCCGTGCCTCCCCGCCTATTCCTGGTCAGTTATTCTGAGAGCTTCTTTCAAGAGCGCGAGTACTTTGACTATCCGGCCCTGCTCACGTTCATTCGTGAGCACCCTGATCTGAAGCACTGGTTTGATGTGCGGGGCTACAATAATCTGGCTCTGATGCAACGGATTCAGGACGACTTCCGCATTCACCCGCTGATGATGGAAGACGTACTGAATGACTATCAGCGGGCTAAAGTAGAGGAAACCGAAGACGGCTTGTTCCTGGTGTCGCGCATGACGGAGTTCACCTCACAGCTGGACATTGAAGACGACCAGCTCTCCATTTTTACTGGCGACAACTACATAATAACCTTCCAAGACGATTACGAGGACTGCTTAGAGGCCGTGCGCCAGCGCCTGCGCTCCGGTCGCAGCTCTATCCGCCGGCGCTCCCCGCTGTACCTGGCCTACGCCCTTACTGATGTAGTGCTCGACCACTACTACCCCACCATGGCGGCCATCGGCGACTATATTGAGAAGCTTGAGGAGCGCATTTTCACGGGTCGCTCCGACCGCCGTCTGCTGAACCGCATCTTACATATCAAGAAAGACATTGTGCGCTTCCGGCGCTTGGTGTACCCTGAGCGGGAAAAGATTGCCGAGATACTGCGCATGCCCGAGGAAATTGTGCCTGAAGAAATCAAGACCTACTTCAAGGACTGCTACGACCATTCCATCCAGGCCATGGATTTAGCTGAGAGCTACCGCGAATCGGTGAGCAGCCTCGTAGACTTGTTTCTTTCTGACCAGAGCAACCGCATGAACGAGGTAATGAAGGTGCTCACCATCATCAGCAGCATCTTCATTCCGCTTAGCTTCGTGGTAGGCCTCTATGGGATGAACTTCCAGCGCGAAGCCCCCGATGGCCGCATCAACTATCTTAATATGCCCGAGCTCTATAGCCCCTGGGGCTATCCGGTACTGCTAGCCATTCTGGCGCTAATTGTGATATTTCAGCTAATCTATTTCTATCGTAAAGGCTGGCTGACCAACAGATAGACAACCCTAGCGCTTAGTTGCTGGGCACTTTCCTTGCTTTGTTATCACGCAACAAGCCCTTACTTCCGGCAGGAGGTAAGGGCTTGTTGACTTTGGCTTCCTCTGAAGCTAGGCCACACCTAGGCTTCAGAGGAAGCCTCATTGCTGCCTTATTTTTTCACGAATACTGGCAACTGCGCCTCAAACAACCGGGCAAACTCTTGGCTGGTGAGGATGTGCCCTTGCTTCTGGGCGTTGTTGGCTAGGTTGTAGCCCCACTGTGCTGCTGCAAGCCGCTGGGTAGGTGTGCCGTGGTGCCCGTTGCTGGTGATGCTGCAGTCGCCGATGTTGAAGAACACGCCCAGGAACTGCTGCACCCGCTTCCACTGCATAGCCGCGCCACGAGCGTGCGAGAGGTAGTAGGCAGAGTATGCATCGGCCATCAGCTCGGTGCGGCGGGTTGCTTCGGGGCTTTGCACAGTCCCGAACAGGTTTAACTGAAACTGCACCTGATGCCCAAACTCGTGGGCCAAAATGGCTTGTGGAGCTACGTCGCCGTAGCCAGTGGCCGTGAAGGCATTCAGGATGCCGTCGCCCATGATAATCTTGTCGGGGATGCGGCCGTAGGGAGGAAAGTTAAAGCCCTGCTGAGCAAA
Organism: Hymenobacter wooponensis; assembly: GCF_004745865.1. Taxonomy (GTDB): domain Bacteria; phylum Bacteroidota; class Bacteroidia; order Cytophagales; family Hymenobacteraceae; genus Hymenobacter; species Hymenobacter wooponensis. Next base: position 510,622 of record NZ_SRKZ01000003.1, read on the forward strand.
CGCATTAAATGTAAAGATGGGGTGGTTGCCCTCTCGGTACTGCGGGATTTCAGCAGCCAGCATGGTGACGATATCAGCCAAGATACCGGCCGTAGCAGCATCTACACCGTACACGGCCTCATACGTCCGAATAACCCGGTCGCGGTTTGTGAGCATGTTGCCGTGCATGGCGGCCAGCACAATATCAGCCGACTCAATATTCCAGAAGCGCTGCAGGTCTTTAAAGGTCTTGGTCAGCGTTTGGGTGTATTCGCCATTTACCCCAAAGGTCTGTCCCTGCGAGCTGTTTTCGAAAACCAGCGCATCGTATTGTGGCAGATCTAGCATAGCGAAGTCTAGCACGTAGCCAATTACTTCGCTGTTCCAGCCCTTCAGCTGCTGGTCGAACCACTGGTTAACAGGCGTATTATCGTTGCAGGGCGTGGGCTCAATAGCCAACAGGCTCCGCACTTTTTCCTGATACTGAGGATCAGTTTGTAATAACAGAGCGGAACGCTCTTTGAGTTTGGCCTCAACGCCGGCGGGCAAAGAAGCCCGCAACTGGTTGACTTTGTCGCGGGTAGAGGAAGAAAGCTCGGCTGATTGTTGGGTAGTGGTATTTGGGCGGATAGTGTTGTCCGTTTCCTTAGAGCATCCTGAGAGCAGGATGATAGAGCAAGCGAACATCGCCGTGAGGCGGTTAAGGTGCTTCATAAATTTGTTTGTTGGTGGAAAGAAAGGATAGATCAGAACAAATTATCTATGCCAGCAAAGGGCTTTTGCTTATTGGTATGCTCCAAGAAAGCAGCGCATATACTGTGCAGCTTACGGCAGCAGAACCAGCCGACATTTTGACCAATCTATAAGTCAATCCTATATTTTCCTACTATAATAATATAATACAATATATATAACCATTAGTTGTTGCCCCTATCAACTTGATAATAAAAAGTCAAACCAATAGCAAAATATTGATTTTAATTGGATAACAGCAGATTATGACTGGCCCGACCTGCTAGCCTAATCGGCTATAAATTTTTCATCTGGCACCCATATTTTTTGGGATGTAGCGCCTTACTACAGTGATGAAGCTGAACCTTACTCCTTCTGAAGGCTCAGTTAAGCCGGAGGTCAGACCGGCGCAGTTCAGTACCAACCACTCGGAACAAGTGATAGATGGATGTGGCAGGGTTGAACTCCAGAGCTATCTGGGGGGTAGAGCTATCAAAGGGCTGCCCCCCAACTAGCCGGGACCGGGCATCATAGAGATATACTTTGCTAGGCCCCTGCTCCGACAACACGTACACCTGCCGGCCAGGGCCGAAATTGAAATACTGCGCTTGCTTCGGGGCAGATGTTACGAACGTTTGGGTAAGTAGCTGGCGGCCCGTGGCGTCAAACAGGGCCAAGCGCCCCCCCTCCTCACGGGTAACCACAAATGTGCGCTGATGCTGGTCTGGCACCAGGCGAAACTCTGAATTGCGGCTCCAGGTGGCAATGCGGCTTCGGGCTACAATATCGCCACTGAGGTTAAAGCTGACTTTCTCCCCGTGCTGAGTTACCACCGTTAGGCGGGAGCGACGCATGGTGGGGCCTACTTCGGCCAGAGCACCGCTGTGCAGGCGGGCACCCACGCTAATGGGGAAGCCCGGGTATACCCCGCCCGATTGGTCGTAGGCATAGACATAGCCGTTTTCGAGCAAGACGACAATTACATCACGCCCGTTCACGCTTAGGTAGTGCGGAGGCGCGGCCAGCCGGAAGTCGAGCTGTTTGGGCTGCCAATTGGGGAAGCTGCGCCCTTGCGTGTCATAGAGAAACAAGTTGCTTCCACTGCCCGCTACCAGCAAGCGCGTGGTCTGCCCGCTGCTTGCCGGCAACACGGTCAGGGAAGTGGCCTGCAACGTATCGGGCAGGTTCAGGGGGAAATTGGGCAGTAGCTGCCCTCTGCCGTTGTAGCCGAATAGCTGCGTGCCACTGGCCATCAGAAAGCCACCATTGCCAGGCAGATGATAAGGCTGACTGATAACTGGTCCAGGCAAGGTATCAGACCAGGCCACCACATTATCGGGGGTTACGTAGTGCAGCACCCGCGCCGTATCCTGCACCAGAATACCCGAGAGGCGGGCTCCGCTCACCGGCACTAGCGTTGGCGAGCTGCTGAGGGCCGTTTTGAAGGTTAAGACGCTGCCGGTACCATCCTGGTTTTGGGGCCGGGCCACGGCGGGGCCTTCAGCGGGGTGACGGAGCACAAAATGGGTGTAATACTGCGCTCCTTCCTCGGCCTCATTAGTGGCCGGCACCCACTGCATAGCCACCTGAGGAAAGCGCTTGAACAGGGTCTCGTTACGCAGTAGGCCAGCCCGGCGCTCTTCCACCAAGCCGCGCAGCAGCACGTTCCAGGCATTACCCATATCAAGGAGTACGCTTAGTCTAGCCAGTGGCTGCGTATCCTGCAGGAAGGCTACTTGCGTGGGTGAGCGGCTCCAGACCTCGCCCGCAGCCACGCTACGTAGCCACTGGCGCACCGCTTCCGCGTCTTCCCCAAACGCCACGTAGTTGCCGACCTGGGCTACCACGGGCTGCGGGAAATTATGAAACAAGGGGCCTAGCAGGCGCTGTGGCAGCTCGGGCACCCCAGTTTGGTAGAGTTGGTAGGACCCCACCCGCTCAAAGGAAGGCGTAGTGCCAGTAGCCCGACGCATCTGGCCAAGCAGTATGCCTAGTTGCGCTGGGTTAGAGCACCAAGCCAGGGCCAGCTTACTGGGCCGCAAACGAGCAGATGTTGTGCTCAGGTAGCACAAGGCTACCTCTTGCTGGAGCAGAGTGGCCATGCTATCAATCAGCGGAGCGGCGGTGGTAACCAGCGAATCAGAAGCTACAGGAGCGGTGCCACTCCGAAGCATAGCCGACTGGCCTAGCCCCATGTGCACGAGCAATGCCGTACGCAGCGGTACAACCTCGGCCATGCGCAGGCGTTGTGCGGGCTGCCCACGCAGGCGCTCGTGTAGGCTATGATGAGCATTTTCGGCGTTGGCAAAGCCATTGAACACCACCTTATTACCCTCCAGCTTCATCTGCACCAGCCCGTTGCGGGCTAAGCTGCTGACCTCAGCCAGATCAGATTCAATATCTCGCCTAAAAAACACCCCCAGCAGCTGCGGCAGCCGACGCTGGTTGAGCAGCAGCGTCGCATCCACGTTTTTCTGCCGGAAGAAATCAGTATTCTGGAAATCTGCCGCTACGGTGGGCTGCTCAGGGTGCTCCAGCCGCAATGCAACGGCCTCCACCAGCGCGGAGCTGGCGCTGATAAGCAAGTGGTTGCGGTAGTTGAAAAACGTAATACCATCACCGGTGCTGCGCTGCCGCACCTGGGTAAACTGTTGGTCATGAAACTCGCGGGTGCTAACCTCAAAGCGCGAATCGCGTCCTAGCCCCTCCACCAGGTTGCGCACTAGCCGGTACTCGCGCACACTACTGATGGGCACCTGAAAAAGTACATCAAAGCTGTTAGGACCCGTCACGTGAACCGACGTCAGGACCCGTTTGCGTCCCAGAAAGCGCAGCACCACATCCTGGCTGTTGGTCACGCTATCAGCCAATGCCACGTTGTCTTCCACCTGCTGGAAATAGCGTACGGCCGTCAGGTTGTCCCAGAGCTGGGTCTCCTTGAGGTGGCGTACCAGGGTAGGATGATCATGCGTGACGGTGACCAGTACGGCATCATCGGGCACCAACGCCCACGGATCCACGGGGATTTGGGCTTCGCGGTGGCGATAGTACACGTAGGAACCCAGTGCCGTAAGCAGCAGCAGACCTGTCAGAAACACCAGTACTCGTTGCGACATGCAGGATTCCGGGAAGTGCGGGCGGCAAAAATAAGGATTACTCCTTAGGCTCACGATGATTAGGGCCACTCCTGCTACGGCAGTACGCACAAACGGCTGCTTATGATGTGACCTTAGCGTTTTTCAAGCTCCCGTGCTACTGGCCTAGCACCTTTCTGGTCTCGCTCAGGAGTAGTTGGAATCAGGCTGCAAAGTGAATTACGGCTCTACAACCGGGCATTCTACTATCAGCCCTTTTCTTTTCTATCTTCCGGCCCTGAAACACCTCCTACTTTCCCTGTATGTCTGAAAAACAAGGCCATTTCCAGCGGGCCATTACGCTGTTTGATGCCGTCATGATTGTGACCGGAAGCATGATTGGCTCCGGTATTTTTATTGTGTCGGCGGGTATTGCCAAACTGGTTGGCTCGGCAGGCTGGCTGCTGGTAGTGTGGCTCATCACGGGCTTTATTACCCTGGCTGGCGCGGTGAGCTACGGGGAGTTGTCGTCGATGTTCCCGAAAGTAGGCGGCCAGTACGTGTACCTGCGGGAGGCCTACAACAAGCTGGTGGCCTTCCTGTATGGCTGGACGTTGTTTCTGGTAATCCAGACCGGAGTAATTGCCGCCGTGGCCGTGGCGTTTGCTCGCTTTACCGGCGTGCTGCTGCCGTGGTTCAGCGAAACCAATGTGTTATTCAGCGTGGGAAGCTTTCAGTTCAGCACGGTGCAGCTGCTGGCAATTGTGCTGCTGGTGGTGCTCACGTACATCAACTCCCGTGGGGTACGCAGCGGCAAGCTCATTTCCAACATCTTCGGCAGCACCAAGCTGGTGGCACTAGGCCTCTTGATTTTGGGTGGCCTGGCGCTGGGCATCAATCAGCAAGCCGTGAGCCTGAACTTCCAAGACATGTGGCAGGCCGCCAGTTTCAACAACCTAGGCCAGTCGTCGCCACTGAGTACCTCGGCCCTCATTACGGCCATCGGGTTGGCCATGACCGGCTCCCTGTTCAGCTCCGACGCGTGGAACAACATCGGTTTCTCGGGCGATGAAATTGTAAAGCCTGAGCGTACCATTGTACTGAGCATGGCCCTGGGCACGGCCATCGTCACGGCACTGTACATCCTCATCAACGTGGTGTATTTGCTGGTACTTCCCCTACACGGCAACCCAGAAGCCACCACCGTTGTGGGCCGGGGCATTATGTACGCCACCAACGAGCGGGTAGCCACGGCGGTAGCCGAGAGCATTCTAGGCCAGGTAGGCGCCTATGTTATGGCTATCCTGATCATGATCAGCACGTTTAGTGCTGATAATAGCATTCTGCTTTCTGGTGCCCGCGCTTACTACGCCATGGCCGCCGATGGCTTGTTCTTCCCTGGCATGGCTCGTCTGAACAAGGCTGGTGTGCCGGGCGTGGCGCTGTGGGCGCAGTGCGTTTGGGCTTCGCTGCTCTGCTTGTCCGGCTCCTACGGTGAACTGCTCAACTACGTCATGTTCTCAGTAATCCTGTTCTACGTGATTACTATCATCGGCATCTTCGTATTGCGGCGTACCCGGCCCGATGCGCCTCGGCCATACCGGGCAGCTGGCTACCCTATCATTCCGCTGCTCTACATTATCCTGGCTTCGGGCTTTTGCTTTATCCTGCTCACCGACCCCGTCAACTCGAAGTTTGCTCTGCGGGGCCTAGGCCTAGTGGCAGTGGGCGTGCCGGTGTACTACATCTTCGGGAAGCGTTTCGCCAATACGCAAACCCAAGAGCCCAGCTAAATTTTCATATTTACGCCGCATAAAAAAGCCCCGCTGATCTGTATCAGCGGGGCTTTTTTATGCAGTTGACTAAGACCTTTAAGGCAGTAAGCCACCAGCTAAGGCGTACATAACGTAGAGCCTCTTGCTAGGCCACTAGCTAGGCCACTAGCGCCGGCGGCGCTTGCCAGCATTCTCAGATGGCACCAGCGTTACGTTAACGGGCTGAGCATTACGAGTGCGAATCTCTTGGTCTGCGTAGCCACCGTAGCCGTACACCAACGTGTTGTCACCAGCGGGAAGCTCAAGGGAATAGTTGCCATTAGCATCCGTCCCGACCGCCTTTTTCGAACCCTTCACCAGCACCGTAGCGCCAGCCAGCGGCCGACCGTTCTCGTTTAAAATACGGCCGGTTATAGTAATCATTGCGGGAGCCACCGGCTCAGCGGCAGGCACTGGCTCTACTTCTATTTCAGCAGGTGCAGCTTCTTCCTTGGCTTCTTCAGCTTCTGAGCGGTCCGCCACTTCCCGAGCTGCCTGGGGCTTGGCAGCAGCAACTGCTTTCTGCTCGGCCGGAGTCTTGGGGGCTTCTTCGGTGTCCTCCGCAGCGGTGGCAGCTACGGTATCAGTTGGTTCCTCGGTGGCACGAGAACCGGTTACCGTGGCATCGCCTAGCTCAACGCCGGGCATGGCATTCACAATTTTGCGGGTAGCCTGAGCGGGTAACAGGGCATACCCCGAAACAACTAGCGCCACAATGCCACCCACAAGTAGGGCCAGCCGACGGTTGCCGGAGGAATAATTCTCCTCCTCAACCATTACATCGGGGGTTACTTCTTCATTAGGAGGAGTAGTGTTTTCATTCATACGGGTGTGCGTAAAAGGGAATTTGGCAGGTAAAATCAGCGGGTAAATAGGTTCAGTGGAGCTTGTTAGTGGAATAATCACTTTTAAGCCCTTCTGCGGTTCCTAAAGATATAAAGTCAGATTGCGTAAATCCTAATTTGTTGTGGAGCTCTGCCTTCAGCTACTTCACTGCTGACCACTGACCACGAAAAAGCCCTGCACTTCACAAGGCAGGGCTTCCATTTCTGATGCTATAAAAGACTAATCTTCAACCGGTTTCGACGGGCCGCTGGTAGAAGACTCTCCAAATTTCTGGTCTCGGGTGCGGAGCTGGTGGTCGAGCTCTACGCTACCTTCTGTGCCAAAGCCAGGGCCGCCCGCCTGCTCACCGGGGTTGTCGTGGTCGTTGCCACCCTGCGGCACACCCTCTCCCCCGCCAATGTGCAAGTTCTCGAGTTGATCTTTCTGATCGGAACGCTGGGTATAGCCTCCGGCTCCTTGGTTACGGTGCGCCGAGGAATCGTCGGACTGCTTGCCGTTGCTTAGCAGCTCTTTATATTCTTTGTTCTTCTCCAGATGCTCGTTGTCGGGAGTTGCGGCGTTATCGTGTACTGCGTTATCAGCCGATTTATCATTGGTTGCCATGAGAGACGGAATTTAGTGGAAATTAACCTTGGTATTCAGGGTGTACGCTGGCCTTGGCGGTAAGTTTAGGCACACGTATGCCGCAGGTGCTTTTGCGGGTGATGGTGGCCTAGAAATCAATCCATGCTGCCAACTCCTCCGTATGGCAGAAAGCACCCCGGCTGTAGGCCTGCTCCCTGCTACTTCGCTGGTCAGTTTTTTCTTCCACCTTTGCGCGGTGGTCTTTTCCACGTGCCCATTATGAACCTGGTTATTATCGGCAATGGCATTACGGGGGTCACCTGTGCAATTACAGTGCGCCGGCTACGCCCCGATGCTCACATTACGCTGGTTTCCGATGAAAGCCCTTATCATATTTCGCGGCCGGCCCTCATGTATGCCTATCTAGGCCACCTCCGCCCCCAGGACTTAAAACCCTACGGCGACTGGTTCTGGGCCGAAAATCGTCTGGAGCTGGTGCAGGCCACCGTAACCCACCTAGATATCACACGCCAGCAGGTACAGCTACGCACGGGCGAGGCGCTACCCTATGATAAGCTTCTGGTTGCTACTGGTTCCGTCAGCCGTTTCCAAAACTGGCCGGGACAGGAACTAGCGGGCGTGCAGGGCCTCTACGGGCTGCCCGACCTGGAGCGCATGCACCGCGATACGCACGGCGTAGGCCAGGCGGTAGTGGTGGGCGGCGGCCTGATTGGCGTAGAAATGGCTGAAATGCTCCACTCCCGCGGTATTGCCGTTACCATGCTCGTGCGCGATACCCACTACTGGGGCTCTGTGCTACCGCCCGAAGAAGCGGCCCTGGTCAATCGGCAGCTCCAGGCCCACCACATTCAGGTGCAGTATAGCACCGAGCTAGCGGAAATTATGGGGGATGATGCGGGCCGCGTACGCGCTGTACGTACTTCCCGAGGGCAGGAAATTGCTTGCCAGTGGGTAGGCTTAGCTACCGGCGTGACGCCCAATATTTCGGTGGCCCAGGAGTCAGGCCTGGAAACCGACCGCGGTATTCTGGTAAATGAGCACTTGCAAACCAGCCAGCCCAACGTTTTTGCGGCCGGCGACTGCGCCCAGCACCGCCAGCCCGCCTCCGACGAAGTACCAATTGAGCAGCTTTGGTATACCGGCCGTCAGCAGGGCGAAACAGTGGCCTACACCCTTTGTGATCAGCCTCGGCCGTATCAGCGCGGCCCGTGGTTTAACTCGGCCAAATTCTTTCAGCTCGAATACCAGACCTACGGCCGCGTGCCGGCGCGCACGCCTGCCGACATTCATAGTTTCTGCTGGCAGCACCCAAACGGCCAGCTTCTCCTCCGGATTAATTTCAGGGAAGATGGTGTTGTTACGGGCATGAACACGCTGGGCATCCGACAGCGCCATGCGGTCTGGGACCACTGGCTGCGCACTGCCGCCCCTATCACGCAAGTGCTCAGTGAACTCGGAACTGCCAACTTCGACCCTGAGTTTTACCGGCGGCATGAGGCGGCAATTGTAGGCCAGTTCAACCAGCAGTTTCCGCAGTACCCCGTGGCACTGCGCCGCCGTAAAGGACTTTTTTCGTTTAGTTAATTCGTTATTTACCCCCCGCGCTGGCACTTGGCCTTAAGGCTTGGCTTCGCGCAATGTGCTTCGCTTTCTGTCCTTGACCTGACTTCCATGGATTTCTCCAAACTCTACCGCCCTAGCGCCCTCAACAGCTTCCAATACATTGCCCTGGTAGGCGTGGTAATGAGCGCGGGTGCTCAACTAGTTATTCATCTCTTGAGCCAACCAGAACCCAAGGGCTATAACTGGCTTTATCTCTGCTGGGCGGTACTGTACGTGCTGGGTACTCTGCTGAACTTGTTTGGCAAACCCAACGATGGTCATCACCATCATCACCACTAAGGCTGAGTGGCCTAGGCCACCCTCCTACCAGCTTGCCGCTGCTCCTAGGCCACATTGGTCGGCGTAGCTCATTGACCTCACCCCCATGGATTCTACCCTTCCCCTCCCAACGCCTCCGCTGCCCACCGTACCAGCTACTGAAAAGATCCTGCTCACAATCATTGGGCTAGGACTTTTGGCACTGCTGCCCGCCGCTTTTGCCGCCGATGCTTTTCAGGCTCGGGTAAGTCTGTACGTGGCTATGGCCCTGGTAAGCGTGGGCACCCTGCTTTGGGCGGCGCGTAAGTTTGGCGGCCACCCCGCCGGGGTGCAGCAGGATAACCTCTGGCTGCGCTCTAGCACTAGCCGGGGCAGCATTGCCTGGCTGACGGCCATCGTGCTCACGGGCTTTTACGTGATTCTGTACTGGTTCAGCAGCCCCGATGAGCAAGGCAACTTCGGCTTGTTCAACAACCTCATTCACGCCCTCGACCCGCTGAGCCAAACCCTCCGCCAACGCCCCGCCGACCAGTGGTTTCTGTACGGCACCTTCTACACGCTGGCTATCCTGGTGATGGGGGGCCGGGCCCTGTGGAAGTACCGTCACTCGCCTTATCAGCGTATTCGCACAGTTTCAGTGATGTTCTTCCAGCTGGGCTTCGCCTACCTGCTCCCCAGTTTGCTGCTCGCCTTTCAGCGCCCTGAGTACTATTTCAGCTACTTCTGGCCCCTGAAATACGACTACCTATTCCCCGGCACGGTAAGCTATCTACTCAAGGATGGGGGCCCGGGCCTAGGCGTGTTTATGGTGTTCTGGGGGGCGGTAATATCCATCCTGGGCACGCCCGTGCTTACGTACTTTTTCGGGAAGCGCTGGTACTGCTCTTGGGTGTGCGGCTGCGGGGGCCTGGCTGAAACCGCCGGCGACCCCTACCGCCACCTCTCCGACAAAAGTCGTGAGGCCTGGCGCTGGGAGGTCCGCATTATTTACCCCATTCTCGGCCTCATTGTGCTCGTAACGGTGCTGCTGTGGCTGGGCGTTTCAGGAATGCTGCCAGCCTGGGCCACCACTTCGCAGCCATCAAGCATTGGGCTTTTTAACAACCTGAGCCCCGTTGATGCGCTGAGCAAGTTCTATGGCTTTGCGATTGGCGCAGTGTTCTCGGGTGTGGTGGGTGTGGGGTTTTACCCGCTGTTAGGCAACCGCGTATGGTGCCGCTTTGGGTGTCCCATGGCGGCTTACCTAGGCCTGTTGCAAAAGCATTTTTCGCGCTTCCGCATTACTACCAACGGCGCCCAGTGCATCAGCTGCGGCAACTGCTCCAACATCTGCGAGATGGGCATTGATGTGAAGCAGTACGCTCAACGTGGCGAGCCTATCATTCGGGCCTCCTGCGTAGGCTGCGGCATGTGCTCCACCGTGTGCCCCCGCGGAGTGCTCAACCTGGAGAATGGCCCACGGGAAGGCCGCTACCAGGCTTCACAATTAATTTCAGCGGAGAGCCTGCGCATTTTAAGCTAGAGCCGGCCCTGGCATTTACCATATAGCTATATTATTCTCTGCACTATGAATCGTCTCTGGTTCGGCTTGCTATGTTTAATTGGTCTAGGTGGAGTTTCGTCAAAGAGCTATGCTCAGGAAACTACCACTTATAGCCGGCCACAGGCGTCCATACCCGAGCCTGTATATGTGTTGAACTCTACCATTATCATCAATGGCCTTTTGCAGGAGCTTAACCCGCAAGAAATTACATCAGTAGAGGTGTATAAAGGCCCTGGCAGCCCAGAAGCCCCGACGGCAGCGCCGCATCTCAAGAACCTAAGCCCGGCCGGGGCCCTCAATATTACTTCCTCGAAACGCGTACGCAGTCGCTCATTTGCGCAAGTAGGCCGCCGCTTAGGCCTGCGGGGGCCACTTATTTTTGCCTTAAACGGGCACACGCTCACCTCCCAAGACGCTGCCGCTCTGCGCATCGCGCCGTCCGCTATTGGGCAGGTACACATCCTGCGGCCCACACCTGAGGCTCCCGAAACCAGAGTAGATATCTGGCTAACTCTATCTCCTAAATCTGAGAGCAGCCACCATCCCCCAGGTTCCATCTTCATTCGCTAGAGTGGGTAGCCTTGCTTGTACAGGCCAGTACGCGTGCCGGAAAATACTCTTAGGGACGCTTTTTCCGCTGCTCTTGCTGCGGTAGCGGCGCAATGCCACCTTGTGCCTCGTGGTTGGGCGTAGCAGCACGCGGCATTCTAGATGTGGAGGAATCAGGTACCATGATGTGCATGGCGTTTGGCCGGTTTTCGTATGCACCCGGTGCTAACTTTTGCTGAGAAGCCTTGGTGGTTGACTCTCCAGCAGTGGAGCCCTTTTCGAGGTGCCTATCCATTTTCAGTTTGTAGTGGCCAAGCCCCACCCCACTTCTGGGGGTAGTTTGAGCCATTACAGCTATGGGCGAGGCACACAGTATCACTAGTAACAGACCTTTCATTAGTAATAGACTTTTGTGTAAAGCAAAGGAGACCACAATGCTAGGTACGGTTGCACTACCCTGCTTATCAATACTCAGACTGGTATAGCGGTCTACTTGATAAACGCCAGTAAAGCTTCCAGAAAGCGAGGTGTAGCTTCGAGGTGCGGAATGTGGCCTACGCCGCTCAACGGCACCAGTTTAGCCCCTTTAATTTGGGCGGCTGTGCGGCGGCCCAGCTCCGGGTATTGGCCTAGCGTAGCCAGTAGTTTCTGGTCTTTTACCAGACCCTTGCCTACTACCGTACGGTCGTCTTGGCCGATGATAAGGAGCGTAGGCACCGTTACCCGGCTGAACTCGTAGCTCACGGGCTGCTGGTAAATCATCTCGAAAGTAAGAGCGTTGGCGCGGGCTACCTTCGGGAAATCGGGGTGGCGGGTTTGGGCCGCCAGGGGCAGCAGCCACTCATCGTGGGCTTTGGGGTAGCCGTGAGGATAGTAGGTGGCGTGATACTTTCGGATGCTCTCCTCGGTGCTCTTGCGCTCTGTAGCCTCGGCTTGGTCAACCGACTGGAAGGGTACGCTTACGCGGTAATCCTCTAGGCCAATCGGGTTTTCCAGCACTAGCTTTTCGGTGGTGGCCGGGTACATCAGGGCAAAGCGGGTGGCCAGCATACCGCCCATAGAGTGGCCTACGATAATGGCTTTTTGCACTCCAAGAGTATCAAGGATGTGCTTGGTATTGCGGGCCAGCTGATGGAAGGAATAATGGATATCTGGCTTATCCGACTTGCCAAAGCCGATCTGGTCGGGCACTACTACCCGGAAACCGGCTGCCGTGAGGGCCTTAATGGTTTCGCGCCAGTAGGCCCCGAAGAAGTTCTTTCCGTGCAAAAGCACTACGGTACGGCCATTAGCTTTAGCCGCAGCCGGCACATCCATGTAGGCCATGCGCATGGCTTGCCCCTCTAGGCGTAGGGGCAAGTATTTTACTGGGTACGGATATTCGTACCCATCAAGGGTAGCGTTGAATGCCGTGGGGGCAGTGGTTTGGCCTGAAGCGGTAAAAGAGCCTACAAAGGCCAGCAGAACAAGCAGAAACTTCATTAGTAACCGGAATTGGCGAAGTCCAGCATACGCAAAAGATGTCGGGTCGTTCCGCTGGCAGTAGTGCTAGGCCAGTCTTACAGCGCTGCTACTTGGCTTCCGTGCCACGCTGTTTGATTAGCAGTTCAATGGTGCGCGTGTCTTCGTCGCTCCAGATTACACTGCGCACGTTGTCGAGGTCGAGGACGGTGTGGCCATCGGGCTCGCCGTACTGCGTGTACACTTCTACCAGCAGTTCGTCTTCCGTGATGCGCTCAATGTAGCCGTACAGGTCGCTGTCGGCGTGGGTTTCCAGCTGCACCAGTTGGCGCACTTCGCTGGCCCGTTGCAGCACCGAGGCTACCGTGAGATATTGGTTATCCAGCCCATCGGGGGCGGCCGGGCGGGCATACACCACCTCGGGGTTATGCTCCTTGAACTCAATCAAGCGCACATACTTGTCATAAAAATGCACCTGCGATACGTTGCTAAGGCTTAGCGTGCGTACGCCCGTAAGCAGGCCCTGGCGCGTGATGGTGCGCAGCACCACTAGCTCGGGGTTGTGGTTGAGCACGTAGCCCAAAAACGTACCGCCACTACTTTGAATGGACACTACTCGCCGGCTGCGTTGCGCCCGCTGGAGCATATCAGTTAATAAAGCACCCATGTAATTTAAACTATAAAAAAACCGCCCGGCTCTCATTGAACCGGGCGGCAAATATACACCTCGACTGTACTAGCCAAGTAAGCTATAGCACGACGTGGCCTAGGTGGTGGCGCGTAGCTTCGTGAGAACCTGCTTGGCCTCCGAAACGTGGTCGGTGGCGCGATTCATGGAGTTGAAGATATACTGAATGCGGCCCTCCGCATCAATCACGAAGGTTACGCGGCCGGGCAGCAGGCCTAGCAAAGCGCGCGGCACCTCATACTGCTTGCGCACGCGGCCGCCCGTGTCGGCGAGGAGCGGGAAAGGCAGGCGGTGCTTTTGCGTGAATTTCTGGTGGGAGGTTTCACTGTCGGAGCTCACCCCTACCACTTCGGCGCCCAACTCCTGAAAATCCTCGTACTGGTCGCGGAACGAGCAAGCCTCGGCGGTGCAACCTGGCGTATCGTCCTTGGGATAGAAATAGAGGACTATGCTGCGCTTCCCGCGGTAGTCGCTGAGCTGGAAAGTTTCGCCAGTAGTGGTTTTCAGAGAGAAATCGGGCGCGAGGTCGCCAATCTGGAGCATGGAATCAGGAGTAAGAACCGTAAGAAACTAGCCTGCAAACGTGCTGTTGCAAGAATTGTTCAGGTCAGGCAAGCTAGGCTAAAGTCACAACGAGCACAACTGTGCATCTTTGTAGCCGTTGTTTGCCCATACGGCTCTCCTTTTGCCCACTTGCTACTACTCAGTAGCATCTTCCCCTGCATGACCTCTACCCCGCCCCTCATCGACGTTATCATTCCGGCCTACAACGAGGAGGGGTCTATTGCCAAGGTGCTGGCTGAAATTCCGGCGGGCCTAGTCCGGGAAGTAATTGTGGTAGATAATAACTCCTCCGACCGCACCGGGGAAGTAGCCCAGGCTGCCGGGGCCACCGTGCTGCGGGAGCCACGCCCCGGCTACGGCCATGCTTGCCTGGCCGGCATGGCTCGCTGCTTCGGCCGCACCGCCGCCGAGCAGCCCGACATCATCGTGTTTCTGGATGGCGACTACTCCGACTATCCCGCCGACATGACGGCCCTGGTGGCGCCCATTCTGCGCGGCGAGGCCGACATGGTCATTGGCTCCCGAGCCTTGGGCGAGCGGGAGTCGGGCTCTATGCTGCCCCAGCAGATCTTCGGAAACTGGCTGGCCACTACCTTGCTCCGCTGGTTCTACGGCGCGCAGTTCACCGACCTAGGCCCCTTCCGGGCAATTCGGCGCGAGGCCCTGGAGCAGATTGGGATGCAGGATACCACCTACGGCTGGACGGTAGAGATGCAGTTAAAGGCGGCGCGCCTGAAGCTGCGCAACGTTGAGGTGCCCGTGCGCTACCGTCGCCGCATCGGCGTCTCGAAAGTATCGGGCACGGTGAAAGGTACCCTGGGCGCTGGCTACAAAATTCTCTGGACGATTTTCCGGTACCTCTAAGCCCACCCTGCGGCGGATTGCGGACAGGCCTACGAAAGCTGGTGCAGCTTCCCGTTCTTTGTAGCCCGCACTCCGTTACCCCTCACTGCTCATCACCCCTTAATGCTTGGTCTGGAACTTCTGCTGGTAGCACTCTACGGCCTGTGCCTGGTGTTCATTTTAAGCTTCAGCCTGACGCAATTTCAGCTTACCCGGTTAGCCCGCCGTGCTTACCGCCAACCCGCTGCTCCACTCCCCCCGGTACCTGCGGAGTGGCCGCTAGTCACCGTTCAGCTACCCATCTACAACGAGCTGTATGTAGTTGAACGTGTGATTGATGCCTGCGCCCGCCTCCAGTACCCCTTGCACCGCCTGCACCTGCAGGTGCTCGACGATTCCACCGACGAAACGGTGGCCCTGGCGGCTGAGCGGGTGGCCTACCACCGCGCCCAAGGCCTGCGCATCGACCATGTGCGGCGCCCCACCCGGGAGGGCTTTAAGGCGGGTGCCCTACGCTATGGCCTAGAGCAAACCGATGGGGAGTTCATTGCCATTTTTGACGCCGACTTCATCCCGGAGCCCGACTTCCTGCAGCGCACCATTCCGCACTTTCAGGAGGAGCGCACGGGCGTGGTACAAACCCGCTGGGGCCACCTCAACGAAGAATACTCCCTGCTGACTGAGCTGCAGGCCTTTGGCTTGAATGCCCACTTTTACGTGGAGCAGGTGGGCCGCACGGCCGGCGGCTACTTCATCAACTTCAACGGTACCGGCGGCGTGTGGCGGCGCTCCTGCATTGAGGATGCCGGGGGCTGGCAGGCCGACACCCTGACCGAAGACCTGGATTTAAGCTACCGGGCCCAGATGCGCGGCTGGCGTTTTAAGTACCTGCCACGGGTGGTGGCGCCCGCTGAGCTGCCCGCCGCCATGGATGCCCTGAAGTCGCAGCAATTCCGCTGGACTAAGGGCGCCGCTGAAACTGCCCGCAAGCACCTGGGCCGGGTGTTGCGCTCCTCAGAGTCAATTGGGATAAAAATTCACGCCACGTTTCACCTGCTCAACAGTTCCGTGTTCGGGGCCATTCTGCTGATGGCGGTGCTAAGCGTGCCGCTCGTGTACGTGCGCGCCGACCTACCCGCCCTGCGGCCGGCCTTCCAGATGGCCTCGGTGTTTCTGCTGGCTTTCGTGCCCCTCACTTACTATTACTATACCTCCTGGCAGCTAGCCTCTCAAGACCGCAAACCTACCGGTCCGGGCTTCTTGCTGCGCTTTCTGTTGTTTTTGTCGGTGATGATGGGCCTCTCATTGCACAATGCCCGCGCGGTGGCGCTAGGCCTGCTGGGCCGGCAGTCGGCCTTCATCCGGACGCCCAAGCTGGGACTGGTGCGCCGACAGGGCACGTGGCAGGGCCGCCGCTACCGCACCGGTGGCCTCGATGGCCTCACTATGCTGGAGGGCTTATTGGCCCTGTACTTCCTGGCAGGCCTGGCCGCCGGTATCTACTTCCGCGACTTTGGCCTGTTCCCGTTCCATTTTATGCTCACGGTGGGCTACGGGGTGGTGTTCTATTACTCCCTACGCCACAATGCGCGGCGGTAAGTTGTGCACCAGCCCATGCCTCAGTCTACTGGCCTACGCCCCGTTCATTGGCTGCTCCTGCTGATAAGCGCAGTGGCCTACGTGGCCCTGGCTTACACTGTGCCGCGCCAAAGCTTCTGGCTGCTACTTACCTGGATGGCGGTAGCCTTCGGGGCCTATGCGGCGCTTTGGTACACACGGCTCCCGCTGAAAGCCGGTCTGGCGGCCGCCCTGCTTCTGCGCCTGCTGTGGCTGCCGGCTCTGCCTCCATTCTCCGATGACTATCACCGCTTTCGCTGGGATGGACTGCTGGTTGCGGCCGGCATCAACCCCTACCAGTTCCGGCCCGATGAGTTTACGCTCCCCGGCCACCCTGCCCAAACCCAAGCCAAGACTGGCCTAGCCGACACGCTCAGCCCTGTGCAGCACCCGCCGCAGCATTTGCTTTCCGCGGCAGCGCAGCACCAGCTGGCGGTAGAATATCCGCTGCTCAACTCGCCCCACTATTACTCGGTGTACCCACCGGTGTGCCAGGCGGTATTTGTCGCGGCCGTTAAGATGTTCCCCACGAGTGCCACGGGGTTTGCCTTTCTGCTGCGGCTGGTGCTGCTGGCGGCTGAGCTAGTCACGGCGTGGCTGCTCGGGCGGCTGCTCTTGGCATTTGGGCAGGATGCACGGCGGGCGTTGCTCTATCTGCTGAACCCACTGGTACTAGTGGAGCTAACCGGCAACCTTCATTTTGAGGCCCTCGTGATTTGCCTGCTGCTACTACTGCTGGGGCTGCTCTGGCGCGGGCGCGTGGTGTTGGCAGGCGTGGCCTTAGGGCTGGCAGTGGCCACCAAGTTTCTGCCATTGCTGGTGCTGCCGCTGCTGGTGCGCCGCCTCGGCTGGTGGCGGTGGCTGCTATTCTCTGTGGTTACGGGCGCTACGCTGCTGGTGGTATTCGTGCCGTTTCTGTCGTGGGAGCTATTCAGCAACATTGGCAAAAGCCTGAACCTCTACTTCCGCAGCTTCGAGTTCAATGCCAGCTTCTACTACCTGCTGCGCCCCGTAGGCCAGTGGCTGACGGGTTACAACGAAATTGCTCGCATTGGCCCCGCTCTGGCGCTCACCACCGCCGTGGGCGGACTGCTGCTGGCGGCCCGCGAGCCTCACCCTAACTGGCCTATGCTGCCGCGCGCTTTACTGCTGCTGCTCACCTTATATTATCTCTTGGCTACCACCGTGCATCCGTGGTACATCACGCCGCTGGTGGCGCTGAGCGTGTTCAGCCACTACCGCTTTGCGCTGGTGTGGTCCGGCATGGCTGTTCTCTCCTACGCAGCTTATCAGACCCTGGCCTACACCGAGAACCTGTGGTTGGTGGGGCTGGAATATGCCGTAGTAATAGGGTTGTTCCTGTGGGAGATGCGGCGGCCAAGACCTAGGCCTGTGGCCGACCTCCGGCAGCGGTAGTGTCGGTGGGTGGGCTGGGCTTGGGCCAGTAGGCGTAGCGCCGCACCTGCTTCAGCAACAATGTGCGGCCATCCCAGGTAGTTTGCCGCAGCAGCAGGTTGGGGTAGCGCTTGGCAAACCAGTACACATTCTGCTTCTGCTCTTGCAAGGACACCGTCACGCGCCAAGCCGGCTCGGCGGTATCATTGGGCTGGGCATCTTCCGTTATCACCAGCGCCTTATATAGCTCCGGCACCTTGGCTTGGGTGGTTTGCTGCAACTCGTAGATGGGCACCGTAAAAGAGGGCTTGCGTTCAAAACGCATCGTGCGCAGCACATAGGGTAAGGCATCCTCAAACAAGGCCTCCCGCCGTAGCTGCCGCCGCCCGGCCCCTTGACTGTCCCAGTAGGAGTTATAGCTTTGGTTATAGTGCAAGCCTTCGTCGGTGATGGCTTTGAAGGTATTGCCGCACCACTCCTGCGAGGAGGTAGTCATCTTGTGCAGCATGGTGGGCTGGTCGCGACGGAAGAACAGCGAAGTCAGGTAATGATAGGGATAGTTTTCCGTCGGGATGGCGCAGAACTCGTTGACCTTCATAACCGGAAACACATCCTTGCGCTGGTAGTCGTCGGTCTTGACGTTGTATTGCGCGTTGAACTCCTCCTTCACTGTAATAATGGTGTACTCGAATGTGCGAGTCTCGCCGTACACCACTCGCTCGGCGGCGTACGTGGCAACCTCTGCCAGGCCATCTTCCCAAAGCGTATTCATGGCCCACTGGTGGTTGAATGCTCCTCCACGGCGCGTGAGCACATGATCAGTGATGGCAGGGGCTGCTTTGGTAGAAGTCGTTTTCTTTTTTTCACTGCCAGAAGAGCACGCCGCCGCGAGGCCACTCAGGGCCACGAACACCATTCGAACGGACAATCTTCTTACTCGAGACATGAGCTGATACGACATGACAGACGGGCTTCCATACGCGTATCGCGCCGGAAAGTGTTCAGCTACCCGCTTTTTCGTCAGTTTGCCAGGCCGCTAGGTCGTCGGCTGTATCTACATCGCGCAGCTCCTCCAGCAGGTGCACCTGCAGACCTAGCCGCTCAGCGTCGAGCAATGTGTCGGCCCGAACGGAGTCAGTACTCCACTGCTTGTTCATAAACAGCTCAGGCCATACTTGCTTCATGCCTAGTAGGTAATAGCCGCCATCGGTGGCGGGGCCCAGCACCAGGTCGTGGGTGCGTAAAGCGGCGTAGGCTTCGTGCAGATGGTCGGTCCTGAGGCCAGGGCAATCGGTGCCGATAATAACCACAGCTACTGCTCCTTCGGCGAAGGCGTGCGCAAAAGCCGACTGCATTCGGTGGCCTAGGTCGCCGGCAGGCTGGGGCAGTTGGTGGTAACCCACCCACGGGTCAGACTGGTCGGCGCCTGGGCCGGCTTCGGCCAGCCACAGCCACTTCCGGGCCGGCAGTGCCGCCCCTACGGCCTGGGTGTGGGCCAGCAACTGCCGATATACTTGCAAGGCCCGCTCCTGGCCTACACCAGCGGCCAGCCGAGTTTTTACTCTTCCTAGCTCGGGGTACCGGGCAAAAACTATTAAATCCTCCTGATGAGAGGTGAGTACTGATGGCTGCGCGCTGTTGAGGTCTGCTATCAAAGCGAAAGAATTGGAGTAGTGGCCTACGCCGCTACTATGTAGTTGGAGGGCTATTTGTACGCCGCTTCGCCCCGCTTCAGCCACGGCCGCCACAGTGCTGAGTAAGGATGCACTTTATCCGTGGCGCCAGCTTGATTGTACACGGCGTGCCCTTCATTTACCCACTGAAAAATACCGCCGTAGAGGTTGCTCACATGTTGGAAGCCCAAGCTACGCAGGCGGGCCCCCACTTGCTCACTGCGAGCCCCCACGGTACAATACACTACAACGGGCAGGTTGCGCGGCACATCCTGGAAAGTAGCCGTTTGAAAGGCGTCATAGTTCACGAACCGGGCCCCGCGCAAATGGCTCACCTGGTATTCCTCGGGGCTGCGCGTATCCAGCAGCACTACCCCGTTAGGGTTTTGGCGCAGTGCTTCGGCCAACTGCGCTGGCTGAATGGTTGGTACCGTCTGCTTATACAGCAGACTCAACATACGGTCGTAGGCCGTCATAGAATGACTGTCGGGAGTTTGCGGCGACTGACTGCAGGCACTGGTGCAGGCCACCAGCCACAGCAGTAGCCAGCCCAGCACCCCACGGCGCCAGCTCCAACTTATACTTCTTGCTTGTAGCACGCGCAAGTGGCCTAGGTAGTGGCGCCGCCGCAGCTGGAGCCGGCCCCCGCCGTGCAGCCGTAGCAATGTTGGTTAATGACAATGCTCCGGTCGTTGAGGGCGGCTTCGTTAAAGTCGCGGATGTGTTGGGGCGCGGTAGCTGCCACCGGCAAATCCAGCTGCTGGTTGAAGTCGCAATCGTAGAGCTGCCCGTCCCAGCCAATGCTGAGCGTACTGCGGCACATGACGTTAGCTGCCGCCACGGGGTTGTAGGCCGCAATAAGCTTTTCCATGTAGCTCTCGTAGTTGCCGGTTTCCAGCAAGTACTCCATAAACCTACTCACCGGCAAATTGGTGATGGTGAGCAGGCTATTGAACACAATACCATATTCCCGCCCTAGGCGCTGCTTGAACTCTCGCTCCAAACTGGCCTGGTTGCCTGGCATAAAGGCTCCGGAAGGGTTATACACCAGATCCAACGACAGCCCCGAGCCTTCTACGCCGTAGCCCACTTCATTCAGCATTTTCAGGGCCCTGATGGAGCGCTCAAATACTCCTTCCCCTCGTTGCGCATCGGTACGGCCCGCGGAGAAGTGTGGCAACGATGATACCACCCGCACGCGGTGCTGAGCGAAGAACTCGGGCAGGTCGTGGTACTTCTTGTTAGCTACGATGATGGTAAGGTTGCACCGCACAATCGTCTCCCTGCCTAGGGCCGAAATCTGCTCCACCAGCCACCGAAAATCAGGGTTCATCTCAGGCGCCCCTCCAGTTAAGTCTACCACCGAAATATCCGTTTGCGCCAGTGCAGTTAGGCAGAGCTGCATGGTTTCGCGGGTCATGATTTCAGTGCGGTCGGGGCCAGCATCAACGTGGCAGTGGCGGCAGGTTTGATTGCACATCTTGCCCACGTTGATCTGCATCACGGCTAGGCCACTCGGCCGGAGGGGCAAGAGCCCACTTTCCCGCAATTTGTGCGCAAAAGCAGGCAAGTGCGCCCCAGCAACTTCTGCCTGAGACAAAACAGCAAGCTGGTAGCCGGTATCGGCCAACGGTGCCTGCCGTGCATGAAGTGATTTCATAAATCGCTGATTTACGCTGATTAGGTTAACTACCCTGACCGCTAGGCCAGTTCACGGTGGATAGAGAGTATTTTTGGAAGACCTCAGCAACCCTGAGCACTTCACAAAGCCCTTGCGCGAGCCCACCAGCGTTCTGCTGAAACAGCCGTTGCTCACTGCCCTATTCAGTCGTATCTACTAAAAAAACACGCTGGCAGATTTCCGCGAGCTGAATTAGGAGGGCAACTGAGTGTAGAGTTCTGCCCTACAACACGAAACCCACTCAATTCATCACCCCAGCCAGAAACTTCCGCAGCTTGCATAGCAAGCTGAATAGCAGGCGGCATCTAGGCCTGCTATTCAGCTTAGCTACTCATCTACATGGATAGTTCCTTGGCTTTGTTCATCATCTGCACGCCATGTACTAGCGCGGCCCCACCCTTGATGGCGGCGGCTACGTGCACAGCTTCCATCATCTGAGCCTCATCGGCCCCTTTCTGCAGAGAGTCGGAGGTGTATGCATCAATGCAATAGGGGCACTGCACGGCGTGGGCTACGGCCAAGGCAATCAGGGATTTTTCGCGCTCAGAGAGGGCGCCATCCTTAAATACTTCCGCGTAGTAAGCGAAGAATTTATTGCCCATTTCGGGCTGCCACTCCGTGATGTTGCCAAATTTGGCCAAGTCGGCGGGGTTGTAATACGTGCTTTTTTCCATGACAAGGTGGGTTGCCGGCTATGGCAGTAGATAGGTGAAATTAGAAACCGTAAAGTAGTAGTCAGCACTGAGATGGTATCTGCCGAACCCAAATGCGTACTCGCTCGCCGTTTTCGCTGGTGGTAGGCTCCACCACAATCTGATCGGCTTCGTCGAAATACGTGGCTAGGCCGCGCACAATCCCTACGGCCAAGGCCCCCATTCGTCGCTTCGACATATAATCGATGTACAGCTCAGTGGGTGAAACGCGGGATACTTCTAACACGGGCGGAGCATTTTCGAGGTGCTCACTGCGCACCTGCCGGTGCATCGTGTTTTCCGTGTGCTCAATCATGTCCAGCGTTTTCCACTCGGGCTGTACCAAGCGCTGGTACATGTACATGAGGTCGGGCACTAGGTACTCGCCAAATTTCTCGTGGAGCTGATCGGCGGATAGCCCCGTCATTTCGGCGGCGTGGCCTACGAGCGCATACATGTGCTCATCGGGGTACACGTTCTTATGATCAAAATCGACGGCGGAAAGGTTAGCGACTTCCAATAGCCGAACCCAGGTGCTGTGGTCGTACTGGGTTTGAACGTAGCGTTTTAGTAGTGTAAAGACAGTTCCGTGCACAGAAGCAGAAGTGGGAAGAGTAGAAGGATGGGTGTGGGCTTAACTCCTTCCTTTCAGTACTCGATTCATCAAAAAGAGAAGAGCGAGCCACCCAGGGCAGCTCGCTCTTCTTCTTAACCGTTGAGTGGCCTACATGTTGCCAATCACCGTCATTGTCGTCAGGGTCGGGCTGGCGCTACCACCTAGGGGCTCTACCGTCATGGCGAAGGCCTGGGCACTGGCAATGTCCTTCATCTGCTGAATGCTGTCGCCGGTGGCCGTTGTAGAGGCCAGCACGCCGGCATCCACGGGTTTGCCATTGTCGAGGGCCCACAGCTGATACTGCTTGCCTTCGGGCGGAGCGGGCAGATTGCGCACATCCAGGTACACGGCTTTTGTTTTTGCGTTGTAGTACACGCGAGCCAGGGCATCAGGAGCCTTAGGGGTGCCTTTTAGCTCCACCTGTTGGAAAGCCTCGTTCCGCAGCACGCGCAGCTGCTGGTCGCGTTCATTGAGCGCGGCCTGTTGCGTAGCTGCATAGCGCGACTGTTCCGTTTGTGCTACTTCCAGGTTGGCTTCTGTTTGCTTAAGCCGGTTGTAGAGCAGAAAGTTGCCCAGGGCACTCAGCATCAGTAGCGCCACGGAAGCTGCAATCAGCCACCGCGTACGGCCGCTGCCAGGGTTTTCGAGGGGCATTTGCCGCACTACTGCTTCACCAGAAACCGGTGCCATCGGAGCAACAGGCTCAGGTGCCGACGCTTGCATGACCGGCGCGGCCACTGGCTGCACTGGCGTTTGCTGAATTGCCTGCTGCCAGCCGCCCAGCACCCGCTCCCGCATACCAGCAGGAGGCGTAATGGCATGAGCTTCGGCGTAGAAATCCAGACCGCGGGTTATTTCATCCAGCTCCCGGCGTATTTCCGGGTGCTGGGCCGCCATACGCTCCACTTCGGGGCGCTCGGCCTCGTTCAACACGCCCAAGGCGTATTCCTCGAGAATTCCAGATTCGATGTATTCCTGAATGTTCACGGTTACCGAATCAATTTGGAAAGGACCTTGATAGCCGCTCTGGCACGGGTTTTCACCGTGCCCAGCGGTAAACTGAGTTCTTCTGCCACTTCGCTTTGCGTAAATCCGCCGAAATAAAGCAGGTCGACGATTTGCTGCTGTTCCGGATTCAGCTGGCGGGTCATCTCCTGCAGGCCAATGTGCTCAGGACGGAAGGTGGGTTCCGCGGCCTGGCGCAGCGCTGCACTTTCTTCGATTGGCTGCGTACGACTACCTACGCGGTACTGTCGAGAGCGGATTTTGTCGATAGCTAAATTTCGGCACACATTCATCACCCAAGTGAATAAACGGCCTTTATCAGCATCGTAGGAACCGAAGGAATGCCATATTTTGACCATGGCTTCCTGCAAGACGTCCTCGGCAATCTCCTCTTTCTTCACGATGCGAAAAATCACACCATAGAGGGCGGCCGAGTACTTGTCATAGAAGATGGTCATGGCCGCCTCGTCCCGTTCGCGCAGGCGTTGCACGAGCAGTTCTTCGGTTGCGAGGGCGGCAGACTCTGGTGTAGTAGCAGACACAGGCAGCAACTAAGGGATAGGGAACGGCGTAGGAAAACCGCTCCTATGAATAGGACGAAAGTACACGATTCGCCTTTATTTCAAGCGCAACTGCATAAAAATACGGTAGCGCTTGCACGGCTCAGGTGCTACGCACACTAAGGGAGTGGAGTTGCGAGCCGGGCGCCTGTGCTAACCCCTACGCCCCTTGAGTTGTTTAGCCTCTGCCGGGCTCATCCGTAGCTTCGTCCGCAACCTCTTGTTTATTCCGCATGGCAATTGAGTCGTTTAACCCCTTTACTGGTCGCGTCGAGCGGCGCTTCCGAGCATTTAGCTGGGCCCAAACCGAGCGTATTGTAGGCCAGGCTCACCGGGCCGCGGCCGAATGGCGCACCACTTCCTTTGCCCACCGCAGCCAACTCATGCACCGCGCCGCCGAGCTGCTGCGTGAACGGCAGGATGAGCTGGCTCGCATGATGGCCGTAGAAATGGGCAAACCAATAGTAGATGGCCGGGCTGAAGTGCAGAAATGCGCCCTCACCTGCGACTACTACGCCGACCACGCCGAGGCGTTTCTGGCCGACGAAGAAATCAAGACAGAAGCCCAGCACAGCTTCATCTCCCACGAGCCCATTGGTATTGTGCTGGCCGTGATGCCCTGGAACTTTCCGTTCTGGCAGGTAGTGCGCTTTGCGGCCCCAGCCCTTATGGCTGGCAACGTAGGCCTGCTCAAGCATGCCTCTAACGTGCCCCAATGCGCCCTGGCGCTGGAGAAGATTTTCCATGATGCAGGCTTCCCTCCCGCTACTTTCCGCACGTTGCTGATTGGCTCTGATTTGGTGAGTAAGCTGATTGAAGACGACCGGGTGCGGGCCGTTACCCTTACGGGCTCGGAGCCAGCTGGCGCTCAGGTAGCTGCTACGGCGGGCCGCGAAATCAAGAAGACCGTGCTGGAGCTGGGTGGCTCCGATGCCTTCATTGTGCTGGCCGACGCCGACCTGGAGCTGGCCGCCAAAACCGCCGCTCAGGCCCGCATGATTAACTCCGGGCAAAGCTGCATTGCCGCCAAGCGCTTTATTGTGGAGAAGCCAATTCTGAAGGAGTTCATCTCGAAGATGAAAACCCACCTGCTGGCCTTCCGCCCCGGCGACCCACTAGATGAGGCCACCCAATACGGCCCCCTTGCCCGCCCCGACCTCGCCGATGAGCTTACCCAGCAAGTGGAAGACTCTGTGAAGCAGGGCGCTAAAGTGGAGCTGTTCGGGGGTCAGAGTAAGCCCGGCACCGCCCTCTTCCGGCCAATGATGCTGAGCCAGGTGAAACCCGGACAGCGGGCCTACGAAGAGGAGTTCTTCGGCCCGGTGGCTATTATACTGGAAGCCAAGAACGCCGACGACGCCATCCGGCTAGCCAACGACTCACGGTTTGGCCTGGGTGCCTCCATCTGGACCAAAGACGGCAAGCGCGGTGAAGAGCTGGCACGGCGCATAGAGGCCGGGGCAGTTTTTGTGAACAGCCTAGTAAAATCGGCGCCGGAAATGCCCTTCGGCGGCGTGAAGAAGTCGGGCTATGGGCGCGAGCTTTCCCACCTAGGCATTCGGGAGTTCGTCAATCAGAAATCGGTATGGGTGGCCAAAGAAACCAAGCCCGAAGCCAAGAAGAAAGTAGAATAACTCACGGGTATAAAAGCCTTACGTTAAAGCCGATAATGTGGCGCCTAGCGCTGCGTTATCGGCTTTAGTTGTTTTGTTGCCAGCCCTTGGTCTGCCACATAGCCAAGTAACACGCCAACGGTGTAGCACACCAAGTCGCTCCACAGAAAGCCGTGGCCTAGCACTAAGCTCCCTAGGGTGGTATTACGCGCAGCCTCCAGCCAAGCCGGGTGATACAACTGACTGACCTCAATAAAGAAGGAGAAGCTGATGGCTACCACTGCCCGCCACTTGGCCGGGCAGCTAGGCCACCCCAGCCCTAGAAGCCAGTACACCAGCAGGGCCCAGAGGGTATCACCGGCGTATACAGCCACCCAACCAGGCAGCCAGGCCCCGTAATGGCGGGAGCAGAGGCCTAGGAGCATGGTGCTGATGCTCAGCAACAAATACGTCAGACGAATATTCTTCACTTAGCTCGCTGGTACAGGGCAATATGTGATGGTTCGCAAATTTATCATTTGCTTTGCAATTCAAAGTTCTTTTTACCAAAGTCAAACTTACAGAAAAGCTGAATCTGTGAGGATCTAGGCCACTCCTTTTAGGGTTATCACTACTATGGAATATTTCGTTGCGCAAGGTTCGGTTGTTCGCTCTATCTGGAGCAAGGCGGATGTGGTGCTGTTTATTTTTGCGGGGTCGGCGGCAGAGTTTGCGTTGAACAAGGCCGTAGACTGGCTGTACTTCACGGGCCGCCTGCCCGCTGATCCGCTGGCGCGCCTGTTTTCTACGGTGGAGTACGCCCGTCAGATTGTATTTGCCGAGCGGGCGGGTGCCGAGCGGGCCATTGACACTATTGCGGCCATTCACGGGGCTGTGGAGGCCAAGAGGGGCATGGCCATTCCGGACTGGGCTTACCGCGATGTACTCTACATGCTCATCTCCTATTCTATTCAGGCATTTGAGGTGCTAGAGCGCCGCATGACGGAGGCCGAGAAAGCCGAGGTGTTCGATGTATTCTGCCGGGTAGGCCAGCGCATGGGCATCAGTGGGTTGCCCAATAGTTTTGCGGAGTGGCAGGTGGCCCGCGAGCAGCATCTCAATGAGCACCTGGCTCACAGCAACTTCACCGCCGATTTATATACGCAGTACCGCCGCCACCTGGGGCCGGTACGCTACCGGTTACTTTTGGAAGCGCAGCGGCTAGTGGCGCCAGCCCAGGTGCGGCAGTTGTTGCAGCTAGGCCAGCGCTCCTGGCTGCGGCCGGTACTGCCCGTGTACCGGCGCCTGCAGCACTTGGCGTTCAGCCGCTGGCTCAGAGCGTCGCTGCTGCCTACAGCCTACAAGGCTCAGATCCTAGCCCTTGATGGTGAGCCGGGTGTGCGTTTAGCGGCCTAGGCTTCTGTTCAGTTACAGCCCCGTCGGCCGGGAGAGCTCCGGCCCTGTCTTCGCAAAAAATATTGCGGGAACAGGGCCGGAGCTCTTTGTTTTTTAAGCGCAAGCCTCCAATTCTTTTGCATCTCAGCGGGCTCTTACTGGTGTGTATGTACCGATTTATTGCGTGTGTCTTAAGTGTATTATAGAAGGACTATATGCTTACTGCTAGGATATTTAGCCAGTTTCACGGCTTGCATTTAGGTAATTATTAAGGATACATTAGCACTATTCAAGGCCTATTTATCCTGGGCAGGGTAGGATTTCTGAATACCCTTTCATCTCCCGCTGCTACTTTCTGCTAGGCCAGTCTAAGCCTAAGCGCACTTACATATCCGGGCTAACCTCCTCATTTACCGGCTTCTGCTCCGCATTCCGATCCATTTTCCCTTTCTAACCCCACCCTTATGAAAAGAACCTTCTACAGGTATGTCCAACGAGTTCGGTTGAGTGGCCTAGCGCTGCTGGGCGGCCTTCTAGCAGTTACGCACTTCTCGGCGCAGGCCCAGCAGCAACTAGTTTGGGAAGAGAACTTCAACACAACCAGCATCAACCCCAACACCTGGACGTTTGACGTTGGTGACGGCTGCGCCCAGGGCGTATGCGGCTGGGGCAACAGTGAGCTGGAGACCTACACCAACCGCCCCGAAAACGCCCGCGTGGAGAACGGCCACCTCGTAATTGAAGCCCGGCGGGAGGCGTACCAGGGCCGGCAGTTCACCTCGGCCCGCATGAAAACGCTGGGCCGCGTACAGTTTAAGTACGGCACTTTGGAGGCCCGCATTAAGGTGCCGAACCTACAGAACGGCCTGTGGCCGGCGTTCTGGCTGCTAGGTGCCAGCGGCACCTGGCCCGCCAGCGGAGAAACCGATATTATGGAAATGGGCTCGGCGGCCGCCATTAAAGATGGCGTAATAAACCGGCGCGTAGGCGGGGCTACCCACTGGCAAAACGCTGGGCAACATGCCTCTTACGACCGGTACTACGACAGCCCCACCGACCTCACCAACGATTACCATGTGTACCGCATGACCTGGGACAGCCAGCTCATCCGCATGTTCATCGACGACCACGAATACTATGCTATCGACATCTCCAAGGGCGCAGCTGCCGACCTGGAGGAGTTTCACAAGGCGCAGTACATTCTGCTGAACCTGGCCGTAGGAGGCCAGTACACCGGCATTTACGGCGCCGATGGCATTACGGCACCCTTGCCGGGCCAAATGCAGGTAGACTACATCCGGCTCTACCAGAGCCCCGGCGACGAGCTGTACCTGGGCACCAACAACGGCATTGCGGGCGAGTTCGGCATCTACACCGAGAACCCCGCTATTACCCAGCGCCTGGCCTACGGGCAAGATGCCAACCTCTACATCTGGAACAACCTCGCCAACATCACCTCCCCTACCCCAACTCCTTTTGAAGGGCAGGAAGTGTTGGCCCTGCGCGCCAACCCTGGCGCCTGGTTTGGCATGGGCGTCGATAATCAGGTAAAAAACCTGGTGGCCTTCGATAAGGGCTCGTTGAAGCTCCAGTTCAAGACCTCCTATACTGGGCAGTTTAAGTTCGGGATTAAGTCGGGCGCGGGCGAAAGCTGGGTTGATTTCCCGGCTGGCACCTCGCGCTTTGGCTTGGTGCGCGACGGGCAGTGGCACGAAGTAGTAATTCCGATGTCGGCCTTCAACAACGGCGACTTAGGTTCGGTAACGGCCACGTTCATGTTTGCCGGCGACGCCCCCGGTAGCGCCGCCGATTTCTACTTCGACAACATCTACTACAGCGGCGGCGTGGCTACCAACCCCGCTCCCACCGTCAGCCTAACCTCGCCTACTAATGAGGCGCTGATCACTACACCCGCCAACATTACCCTGACGGCCAACGCCTCCGACGCCAACGGCTCGGTTACAAAGGTGGAGTTTTACAGCGGCTCCACGCTGCTGGGCACTTCTACCACGGCGCCCTACAGCGCCACCTGGAGTAGTGTAGCGCCCGGCACCTACACCCTCACCGCCAAAGCCACCGACAACGAAGGGGTAGTAACCACCTCAGCGCCGATTACGGTATTTGTAGCTGCACCTAACAACACGGCGCCTACGGTGGCAATAACCGCCCCCACGGCCAGCACCAGCTTTACTACGCCGGCTACCATCACAATTGCGGCCAATGCCGCCGATGCCGATGGCTCGGTGTATAAAGTAGAATTCTACAACGGTCAGACCCTGCTGGGCACCGACTACAGCAGCCCGTACACCTACAGCTGGAGCGGAGTAACGGCTGGCACTTACACGCTTACGGCCAAGGTGACGGACAATGGCAAGCTCGTGACTACCTCAGCGCCAGTTACCATTACGGTGAAGAGCAACGTTATTGCGGGCCCGAACTTTGGGGTATACACCGAAAACGCCCAAGTAACGGAGAAGCTGGTGTTTGGGCAGGATGCTGATCTGTACATCTGGAACAACCTCAGCAACATTCCTTCTCCCACGCCCTACGAAGGCTCCGATGTACTGGCCCTGCGCGCCGGTGCCGGCAACTGGTTTGGAATGGGCGTGGCCAACAGCGTTAAGAACCTGGCGGCTTTCTCGAACGGCTCGTTGAAATTCCACTTCAAAACCACCTATGCCGGGCAGTTTAAAATAGGCGTGAAGAGCGGCACTGAGGGCTGGGTTGATTTCGCGCCTGGTGCCACGCAGTACGGGCTAGTGCGAGATGGGCAGTGGCATGAGGTTATCATTCCGCTCAAAGCCTTCGGCAACCTCGACTGGACAGCCCTAGAGCAAGCCTTTATGTTTGCGGGTGATGCCGCTGGCCCCCAGGCCGACTTCTACTTCGACAACATTTACTACAACTCGGCACCGGTTACGCTGCCCCCGGTTACGTACTGCGCCACCGCTGCCAGCGGCGACTATAGCTACGCGGCCACTACGGTGGGTAATAACGTCAACTTCGTGTTTCACCCTCTGGGTGCCACGGCGGGCGGCAACCTGGCTATCATTTACGTGAATGGCCCCGGCTATGGCATGACGAAAAACTCGGTGGGTGACTTCACCTTCTCGCTTCCTAACCAAACGGCTGGTCAGGCCCTGAACTTCTACTTCACCTATCAGGTAGGAGCCGGCGGCGGTGAGAAAAACTCGTCCGCCACGCCCCACACGTATACCGCTGGCTCCGTGTGCAGCGATGCTCCAGCGCCCAGCGCCCCAACCGTCAGCCTGACCTCGCCAACAGCTTCCGCTACATTTGCTGCGCCCGCTACCATTACCCTCACGGCCAACGCCGCCGATGCTGATGGCACCATCAGCAAGGTGGAGTTCTACCAAGGCACTACTCTGCTCGGCACGGCTACCACCGCTCCGTACAGCTTCTCGTGGAGCAATGTAGCAGCAGGTAGCTACTCGCTCACGGCCAAAGCCTTCGACAACAGTGGCCTAGCCACCACTTCGGCCCCGGTAGCCGTGACCGTAACGGGCACCACGCCCGGCGGTGATACGGGCGGCTACTGTGGCACGGCGGCCAATGGTGACTTCAGCTGGAAAGCCAGCACCACCGGCACCGATGTGGCCTTTACCTTCCACCCACTAGGCGCCACGGCGGGCGGCAACTTAGCTATCCTGTACATCAACGGGGGCGGCTACGGCATGACCAAGAACTCCGCAGGCGACTTTACCTACACGGCCCGCGGACAGGCCGCCGGCTCTGTGCTCAGCCTCTACTTCACGTATCAGGTGGGCCCCAATGGGTTTGAGCGCAATACGGCAGATGCCAAAGTCACCTACACGGTAGGCACTTCCTGCGCGGCAGCACCCGCCAACACGCCGCCTACCGTCAGCCTGACCTCACCGTCGGCTACCACGTTTGCCGCGCCGGCCAGCATTACGCTTACGGCTTTGGCCGCTGATGCCGATGGCAGCATTGCTAAGGTAGAGTTCTACCAGGGCACTACCCTGCTGGGCTCGGCTACTGCGGCGCCCTACAGCTTCCAGTGGAATAACGTGCCTGTGGGCAGCTACGCCCTCACGGCAAAAGCTACTGACAACGGTGGCCTAGCTACTACCTCGGCGCCCGTGAACATTACGGTGGCCTACGCCGATGAAGATGGCGACGGATACCCCGCCAACGAGGACTGCGACGACCATAATCCCGCCGTGCACCCTGGCCTAGTGTTCTATGCCGATGCCGATGGTGATGGGTTTGGCAACAGCTCGGCAGCAACCGTTACAGCCTGCTTAACGCCAGCTGGCTACGTGCTGAAAGGCGGCGACTGCAACGACCAAGATGCCAGCATCAACCCTGCTGCGAAGGACGTGTGCGGCCAAGACCGCAACTGCGACGGCAAGCTCGACCTGCCCGCCCAAGCCGCTCCGACTATTGCCGTGAAGCCGGCCTCCACAGTATACACTGGCGGCAATGCCCAGACCATTTACCTGGGTTATGGCCCGCAGAGCGTGACCCTGACGGCTACAGCCACGGGCGCCGCTTCTTATAGCTGGAGCCCCGCTACTGGCCTAGGGGCCACCGCTGGAGCCAGCACTGTGTTTGCCCCTAAAACTGCCGGCAGCTACCAGCTGCAGGTTACGGCCAAAAACGCGGAGGGCTGCACGGCTGCGGCTTCCGTCACCATCACGGTTATCGACGTCCGCGCTGGCAAGAAGGGCGACAAAGTAATGATTTGCCACAATGGCAATTCCGTTGAGATTTCCGCGTCTGATGTCGCCGAGCGTTTGAAGAAGGGCGCCGTGCTGGGCAGCTGCACCCCATCGGTTAGCACAGTGGCTGAGTCTAGTGCGTACCTGGCTGGTCAGTCTACTGACTTGCAGGCTGCTGAAGTTACGCTCTACCCCAACCCTGCCCAGGATCATACCCGCCTGGAAATTGCGCTGGCCCAGGATGGAGCTTACACCCTGAGCATCTACGACCTGAAGGGTACCCTGGTGAAGCAAGTCAGTGCCGGACAAGGCAGCCGCAGCCAGCGCCTGACCTTCGACCTGAACGCCGGCGAGTTTGCCGACGGCATCTACCTCGTGCGCCTGGTGACAAGCAAGGAAGTTCAGACCAAGCGACTTTCCATCCGCCACTAGGCCAGTACCTACGAGGTCTTAGCAACAAAATGCCCCAGCCGATTGACTGGGGCTTTTTGTTGTTAATAAGCTATGGAGGAAAGTAAAGAGGCGGTTATGTCGAGCTTACCGAGACATCTCGCGTGCTGACGTTGCCAGATTACATCCGCACGTCATCCTGCGCAGCACGAAGGATGACGTGCCAGGAAAAGCCTTTGTTACACTACACGAGCCGCTAGGCCACTTCGCCGCTTACCAGCTCCGGCGTTTGCTGCTGTTTACCTTTTAGCTCAGCCAGAATCTCGTAGGAGCGCAAGCGGGCGGCGGGCTCGTAGATGTGCGATACAACCATCAGCTCTTTTACCTGGGTTTTCGCCACGAATTCTTCGAGCTGACGAGCTATTTTCTCGGGGCCACCGATGAATACGTAGGTCATCATCTGACGCACAGCGGCTTCTTCCATGTCGCTCCAACGGCCGTTCATGGTATCTACGGGCGGCTGCAGAGGTGCGGAAGTACCGCGGATAATGCCCAGCGCGAAGGTGTAAAACGAGGTGGCTAAGCGCTCCGCCTCCGCGTCGGTATCGGCAGCTATTACGTTTACGCAGGCCATGGCGTACGGCTCCGTCAGGTGCTCAGATGGGCGGAAGCTGCTCCGGTACAGGCGCAGGGCTTCGTGCAGGTAAGTGGGCGCAAAGTGGCTGGCGAAGGCAAACGGCAGGCCTAGCATACCAGCCAGTTGGGCGCTGTAGGTGCTGGAGCCCAGCAGCCAGATGGGAATATCCAGCCCCTCGGCGGGCACGGCCCGCACGCGACCAGTGCGGTTTTCGGCGGAGAGGTAGAGCTGCAGCTCCTGCACGTTTTCGGGAAAGTCGTTGGCCGACCCGCGGGCGTCGCGGCGCAGGGCCATGGCCGTTACCTGGTCGGTGCCGGGGGCGCGGCCCAGGCCCAGGTCGATGCGGCCGGGGTAGAGCGTGGCCAGAGTCCCGAACTGCTCGGCAATAACCAGCGGGGCGTGATTGGGCAGCATAATACCGCCCGAGCCCACCCGAATGCGGTTGGTACCACCGGCAATGTGCCCGATCAGGATAGACGTAGCCGAGCTGGCAATGCTGGCCATGTTGTGGTGCTCAGCCAGCCAGAACCGCTGGAAGCCCCATTCCTCTACCCGGCGGGCCAGCTCCAGGCTATTGTGAAACGTATCGGCGGGGGTGTGGCCGGCCAGAATGGGGGCCAGATCCAGTACGGAGAAGGGAATATTAGCGAGTGACGGAGTGGTCATGTTCGTAAGCTTCAAAAGATAGAAAGCCGCTCCCCTAGGCCTGGTCACTGGCAAGCAGTTATTGTCCGGCAGGTCATGCAGAAGCAGATGTTGGTAAACCAGTGCCTACTCTGAAAGGTTTATGTCGGGCCCGCTACCCACAGACTGGCAGCGGGTAGTTGCCCCACTCCTTCCAACTACTACGCTTTGCCAACCGACTTTCTATCCGGCACGAAAGCCCTAATTACCGGCGGCTCCAGCGGCTTGGGTTTCGCCATGGCCCAAGCCTTGGCCGATGCTGGCGCCGCGGTGCTCATCACGGGCCGCAGCTCGGCCACGCTCAACGACGCGCTTGCTCGCCTAGGCCACCCGGCTGACCGGGTGCAAGCCCTTACCATGGATGTACGCGACGAAAACTCCATTGCCGAGGCCTTGCAGTGGGTGCAGGCCAACTGGGGTGGCCTAGACCTGCTGGTAAACAACGCCGGCATTGGGATGCGCACCGTCAACCCCGAGTTTATGACGGCTCCCCAGCCCTTTTACAAGGTCAGTGCCGCTGGCTTCCGCGACCTTATCGACACCAACCTGACGGGGTATTTTTTGGTGGCCAAGGCCTTTGCGCCCCTGCTGGTGGCGCAGGGGCACGGCAAAATCGTGAACATCTCCATGAATCACGAGACCATGAAGCGCCAGGGCTTCATTCCCTACGGCCCATCCCGCGCCGGGGCTGAGTCGCTTTCCCTGATTATGGCCGAAGACCTGCGCGAGCATAACATCAACGTGAACATGCTGCTGCCCGGGGGCGCCACCGAAACCGGCATGATACCCGAGGAGCAGCGCGCGGCATTGCCCAGCCACTTTTCCCTGCTCAGCCCCTCTATTATGGCCCGCCCCATTGTGTTTTTGGCCTCCGAAGCCAGCAACGGCATCACGGGCCAGCGCATTGTGGCCACGGAGTTTGACGCCTGGCTCACTCAGCAGCAGGCCTAGAACAGCGTACTGTCATGTATATTGTCGGGCCGAGTAGCGCGAGGCAGGTGAAGGCATTACCTACCCCGGCATTCTCTCGCTCTTCGGCTTGCACGCTCTCCTCACTCTTCCTTTCCATGCAGAACTCTTTCTTTAACCGCGGTTTCCAGCGCAAGCGGCCCGCCCCTACTGGCCACGTACTGCCGCCGGGCCAGTACGAAACCAAGGATTTCCCGGTGCTGAGCGCCGGCCCCACCCCCCAGATCAACCCCGCGCAGTGGTCGTTCGGGCTCGATGGCCTGGTGCAAACTCCCCAGCAGTGGAGCTGGCAGGAGTTCAATAACCTCCCCCAGCAAGACTTCACGGTGGATATTCATTGCGTAACGCAGTGGTCGAAGTTCGGTACGGGGTGGCAGGGCGTGAGCCTCGATACGCTGCTGGATGCCGCCCAGCCCACCACCGAGGCCCGCTACGTAATGGCCCACTGCTACGGCGGCTACACCACCAACCTCCCGCTAGCCGACCTGCGCGGCGGCAAAGCCTTCATTGGGCTGCTGTACGATGGTAAACCGCTGGCTCCAGAGCACGGCGGCCCCGCCCGCCTGGTAGTGCCCCACCTCTACTTCTGGAAAAGTGCTAAATGGATTCAGCGTCTGGAGCTGCTCTCGGAAGACGCACCGGGCTTCTGGGAGCGGGCCGGCTACAGTATGTATGGTGACCCATGGAAGGAGCAGCGCTACCTGGATGACGACGAATACCTGGCTGCCAAAGCCAATGAATAGTCTCGATTGGCAACTGGGCACTGTGGTGCAAGTAACGCCCGAAACGCCCCACGCAAAAACCTTTACGCTACGCTTGCCCCACTGGCAGCCCCACCGGGCGGGCCAGCACTACACCCTTCGCCTCACTGCCCCCGATGGCTACCAGGCGCAGCGCAGCTACTCCATTGCCTCGCCCCCGGAGCAAACTGGCGAGGTAGCCTTCACTATTGAGCTGATTGAGGAAGGCGAAGTATCGGGCTATCTGTTTGAGGGCGTGCTGCCCGGCGACCAGCTGGAAGTACGCGGCCCCATTGGCGGCTACTTTGTGTGGGAAGCCACGCCCCAAGCTGGGCCGCTGCTGCTCGTGGCGGGCGGCTCGGGCATTGTGCCTCTCATGTGCATGCTTCGCCACCGACAGCGCAGTGGCATACATAACCCCACAGCACTGCTCTACAGCGTCCGGACTCCGGAGGAAGTGATTTATGCGCAGGAACTGAGGGATATGGCGCAGGCTGATCCGTTGTTTTACCTGCAACTGGCCTATACCCGGCAGGCTCCCGTTGGGTGGACGGGGTATCATCGGCGGGTTGATGAAGCCATGCTCCAAGAGGCGCTAGGCCTCCTGCCCTCAGCGCCGCAATGCTTCATTTGCGGGCCAACTGGCCTGGTAGAAAGCGCCGCGAATATTTTAGCAGAACAACTCCAGCTTCCGGCGTCAGCTATTCATACTGAGCGCTTTGGGCCTTCCGGCTCCTGACTGCGCTACCCCGCAGTAGCAACCGTAAACTTCGGCAGCTGCCCCCTAAAATAATTTCCCACTGCGCAAAACCATGTACCTACTTACATTCGTATTAGCTCGTGTCCTGAATACTACCAACACCTATGCAGCCACAGTGCCCCACAAAACCAACCCTGCCTTCGCCTATTAGGCGGGCCCTCGAGCTAGACCGCTACATGCACCAACTCCTGCAGCACCAGGCTAAGCAATTAGCAGGCACGCCAGGCTGGCCATTGCAGGCCTCGTGCGTATATGAGCAGCTCCTCCAACAGATTGAGGAAGACTTGCAAGGGTAGTTAACCCAATACCTGAGCAATAGTACTGAAAGCCGGTCTCGCTGACTGGCTTTTTTATTT
Organism: Hymenobacter wooponensis; assembly: GCF_004745865.1. GTDB lineage: Bacteria > Bacteroidota > Bacteroidia > Cytophagales > Hymenobacteraceae > Hymenobacter > Hymenobacter wooponensis. Next base: position 546,646 of record NZ_SRKZ01000003.1, read on the forward strand.
TACATAGCCCAATAGTTTATACACCCCATAGCCTACCATTTCATGCACCAGAATACTCCACAGGCGCGGGGCGTCGTCGTTGGGGATGAGCCAGTAGGTGAGCGTGGGGCGGCGGTCAGTGGAGTAGTACGAGGCCGGAAAAACCACCGGCTCTAGGCCTACCTGGCGAAAGCAGCCCATGGCCCGGCGCTCGTGAAAAGCCGAAGTAATCAGCACCAACGACTTGATTTCGGGGTGTTGGGCGAGCAAGGACTTGGTGTTGAGCGCGTTTTCGTGGGTGTTACGGCTCTTAGTTTCCAGCAGAATATCCTGGGCGGGTACGCCGGCCAAGCGCAGCAGAATACGCAGCTCCTCAGCTTCGGAGCGCGCCACCTTGGTGTTAATAGCTCCTGAGCCCCCTGAAATAATGATTTTGCGAATCCGCTTGGCCCGGTATAGCCATAGGGTGTGCAGAAGGCGGTCGGCGCCTTGGTTCACGTACACCCTATCGTGTGGCGACTTCGTGACGCTGGTAATGCCCGTCAGCAGCACGCCTGCATCGCGGTGGCCTAGCTCTGACAGCGGCTTGGGTGGCACTTCCCAGGCCAGCAGCGCCTCATTAACGAGGGCGCTATTGGTGAAAATAAGCGCCAGCACAGTGGTAAGGGCCAGCAGCCGGAGGCACCACTTTGTGCGCCGCAGCACGAGAGCCAGCAAGAGCAGCCCCACGAACCACAGCATCGGCGACAACAAAAAATCCAGGATTTTAGACAGCACAAAGAACATGGCACAAAGCTACTAGGAAGCGTTGTGCCAATCCTGCCAATGTCGCAGTGAGCCTGAATTTGTTGCGCCGCCCAACAGCTAAGGCCATAGCAGGCAAGCATAAAAGGCCCTACATCATAAGCCTGAGTGGCCTACAAAAGATTTGCACTCACGGACTAGGATCTTTTACCGCTACTTAACCGGGCCACTACGTGTGGCTAGCTACACAGCAAAACCCGGGTAACCTGGAAGGCTACGAACGCAATTAGGTCCTTGTGGAGGCGGAATCGCACAAACTACCTTTCTGCTTTAGGTAGTTGGGGTGGCTTCATCAGTGCAGGACTGCAGATTCTCCAGCATGGCCAGCACTTCCTGCTCCGTTTTTAGGGTATCACACTCGATGATTCTGCCGCGACAGTAGGCCACAAAAAAGGGAGCTATCCGCTCGTTCATCAGCTTTTTAGCTACTGGGTTCTCGTCAGAGTCGAGCCGCAGGAAGGTGGTGCGAAAGCGAGGGTCGCCGGCAAATTTCTCAAATGGCGGGGCCAATAGCTCACAGATGGCACAGTTGGCTGAGGTGAACTTGGCAATAACCCGAGGGAAGTCGTGAATGAGGGTGCGTAGGCCAGTATCGTTGGTGTCAATAACTTTCATAAGCGTGCAAAAGAGCAAGCAAAGCAGGAAATGTGGAGGCTCCCCCTACATTCGGGAGAAACGAAGAAAAGTTCTTCCGCAGACACAAAAACGGCCCCGGATAATTCCTACCGGGGCCGTAATTTCTGTAACTACTCACTATCTACCTGAGCCTCACTACTTGGCCAGCATCATCTGCCGGATGTATTTCACGGGGGCGCTACCGTAGCTTAGGAACTGCTCATTGAAGGCTTTGAGGTCGAACTTGCCTCCTTGCTGCTTCTTACGTTCCTCGCGTAGGTCATAGATGGCGGTGTAGCCGGTGAAGTAGCTGCTGAGCTGCACCTGGCTGAGGGTAGCGCGGCGCCACTTATTGCGAGCTTCGGCCTCTTCCTGGAACCCATCGCGCAGCAGCATTGCCACCGCGGCCTGCTCCGAGATGTTATTGACGTGCACCTCGTGGTCGAGGATGGTGTTCAGCGTCACGCGCATGTTCCACTTATCCCAGGCCAGCCAAATTTCGTCGGTGTTGCCGCCGTAGCCGCTCTCCAGCATCATGCGCTCGGCGTACACGGCCCAGCCCTCAATCATGGCCCCGTTGCCGAAGATGGCTTTCACCAGGGAAGGGCTGCGGTTGGCGTACACCAGCTGGGTGTAGTGGCCCGGAATGGCCTCGTGAATGTTCAGGATCTGGAGGGTGTACTGGTTGTACTCGCGCAGGTAGCTCTCGGCCTGGGCGGCGGGCTGGCCAGTTAGGGGCTCCACATTATAGTAGGTATCGGCAGCCTTATCATACGGGCCGGGCGCCGAAACGCTGGCCCCGGCGCCGCTGCCGCGCATGTATAGCGGCGTTTCGCGGACTACCAGGGGCTTGGTGGGGTCTTGGGTCAGCAGCTTGTGGTCGTTCACCCACTTCACCAGTGTGGGTATCTGGTCTTTCACGGCTTGCACAAAGTCCGCTTGCGTGGCGTGCTTATCTGAGAGTTTGGTGAGTACCTGCTTAATCAGCTGCACCGAGTCCGTGGGCTGGGGCTGGCCGGGGTAGTACTTGGGCCACAGGCGCGCGGCGCGCTTGCCCATGTCGTGGAGCAGCTCTTGCTTGTGCTGCAGCGCCTTCTGGTACACCTGCTCGGCCGAGTAGCTCGACTGAATATCGAGCGCAAACTTCCGGTCGAAGAGGGGCTTGCCCAGGCGGAAGGAGCGAAACTTGCCAGCCGGCAGCACTTCCTGCTGCAGGAAGCGCACGTAGTTCTCCATCACGAGGCGAGTGGTGGCAATGCGGCCGGTGAAGTCCTTCTTCTCCTGCGCCGAGAGCCCCGATTTTGCAATGGAATCTTGCAGAGCCTTGCCAAACACCTCTAGGCCACCCTGGTTTTGCTGAATGGCAAGGTTTGTATGCTCGCGGGTGGGTTGTTTAATGTTGGCTTTGGCAGCCTCGTAGTAGTCGGCGGCGCGGCTGATTTTGTTGCTGATGGAGCGCAGGCGACGGTCGAGGGGCTGGTAGCGGCCATTCAGTATTTCAGCCACCGAGCCACCCAGGTTATAGCTGGCGGGGTTCCACTGCCAGTCGCGCAGGGTATCGGCGTAGAAGCGCGCCGACTGCAGGTAATTTTCCAGCAGATGATAGTCGGTTTGGTTATTTACCGACAGGTCTTCGGGCTTGAAGATTTCCATCTCCTTCCAGCGGCGGGCAATGGCGGCGGCCTCCGTTTGCCGGCGGCCCGCCGTGGGCACTACCAATAAGGAATCGTAGCGGTGGTAGCCCTGGGAGCTGGCCCACTCGGGGTTGTAATACCACAGCGAGTCAATGAATCGCTGCTTATAGCGGTCAAAATCAGCGTTTACTGTTTCGGGGGTACCGGAGGTGGGTTTGTTATTGGAGTTGCAGGCACTGAAGGCGGCTAGGCCACTTAAGCCGGCCGCCAGCAGCAGCTGAGAGGGGTAGAATTTCTGCATACAGAATGGTAGAAGCGGAATAGAAGCGCCAAGGTAGCGGACAAGGACGTGGATTGACACCGGGCGTTGCGGCAAGCCGTAGGAATATATGATGCCCACGCATGGGAGTTCTATTGCGTAAAGTGTACGTTTACATACTGCCTTATCAGGGCAACTATCCTACACGTCTCCTACAACTTCCACCGCTCGTTCTGTTACCTATGACTTCATCCTCTTTCAGCCGCCGTAGTTTCCTTCTAACTCTGGGCACTGGCCTAGCGGGCACTGCCGTACTGGCGGCCTGCGCCCGTACTGGCCTAGGCTCCTCCAATGCCTCCTACTTGGTATATGTAGGCTCCTACGGTCCGGCTGATCAGGAGAATATCGTGCTGTATCGTCTCACGCCCGCCACCGGTGCCCTCACGCGGGTACTGGGGGCTAAGGGCGGCGCCGCACCGTCCTTTCTAACGGTTGACACGCAGCACCGCTTCCTCTACGCCGTGAATGAGGTGGACAATTACCAGGGCACCCCCAACGGCGGAGTTAGTGCCTTTGCTATCGACCGGAAAACGGGGGGGCTCACCCTGCTCAACCAGCAGGCTTCGGGCGGCACCATTCCCTGCTACATCAGCCTTGATAAGCAGAACCGACACGCGCTGGTAGCTAACTACGGCAACGGCACCGTGGCGGCCCTGCCCATTGGCCCCGATGGGCAGCTACGCCCCGCCTCTTCCATTGACCAGCACCAGGGCCACGGCCCGCACAAAAACCAGACGAACGCCCGCGGCCACTGCCTCCTACCCGACCCCGCCGGCAAGCACTTTTTTGCCGTTGATTTGGGCAACGATACCGTGTACGGCTACACCCTCGATGCTAGTGGCAAGTTGCTAGGCCAGTCGGGGCCTGCGTTTAAGGCCAAGCCGGGTGCGGGGCCGCGCATTCTCACCTTCCACCCTACCAAGCCGCTGGCCTTCCTTATCAACGAGCTCGACTCCACGATGACGTCTCTGGCCTACGATGCCAGCCGGGGCACGCTCACCGAAATCCAGACCCTGACTACCCTGCCCGCGAGCTTCACCGAGTGGAATGCCTGCGCCGATGTGCACGTGTCGCCGAACGGCAAATTCCTCTACGGCTCCAACCGCGGACACAATAGCTTGGTGGTGTACGCCATCGACCAGAACAGCGGCCGCCTGAGCTTTGTGGAGCACGTGATGCTGCCCGGCAAAACACCCCGCAGCTTCACCTTTGACCCCACCGGCCGCACCGTGCTGGTGGCGCACCAGCAGTCTAACACCATCGTCACGTACTTCGCCGATGCCAACACCGGCCGCCTCACGCCCACCGGTACCAGCGTGGAGCTGCCGGCCCCCGTGTGCCTGCAAGTGTACCCCGATTTTCTGCGCAGCTAGGCCAGGTAGCCCCAACCAACTGTACCGCGAAAATCTGTTTCGTGACGAGCAAAGCTAGTATTCGCTCAGAATTGTAGGCTTACCTATCGTTCAGGCGGGGCGCCTCCCCAGGCCCCCTCTCTTCGGGAGAGGAAGCACCGGATGGTTCCTTAATAGCTTAGACTGGTTAGGCGCTGAAACGGATCTTAGCGGTACAAAATGCCACCTTTCCACGAGCATAAGAAGTGGTCTGGCGTGATTCTAGGCCACACTGCGCTGCTTCTGCTACATTCGCTGCAGAATTTCACCCGCTATTTATGCGCCGCATCTCCCCTATTGTTCTCTCAGGCCTATTGCTGAGCCTGACTTCCTTTGGCTGCTCCCAAAACTCCCCCGAAACCACCCACCAGCCTGCCCCTGCCCCCACTGGCCCGCCGGCCATTCCTGTAGAATCAGCGGGCACGGCTGCCCAAAGCCCCGGCCGCTTCCCCGAAACATTTGAAAATGCTCAAAAAGGGGCTTACGCTACCGGCGACGAGAACTTAACTTCTGGCTCCTGGCACTTTGAGGACGCCCTGATTGGCTCTTCCGACCAAGACCACAAGAATGGTCATCAGGCAGCGCGCCTGCGCGACCAAGGCCGGCTGCGCATGAACTTCGATGCGCCGCGGGGCGTGCAGGTCATTAAAATAACCAGCGCCGCGTATGGCACTGACCCCGCCAGCACTTGGGAGCTGTGGGGTAGCCTTGATGGCGGCCGCACGTACCGCCGTATCGGGCAGCCCGTGAAAGCCCAGGGCCCCCGGCTGGTTGTGACCACCTTTCAGGGCGGGGCAGCGGCTCCGATGCGCCTGGAAATCCGGAAAACGAATGGTGGTAAGGGTCGGCTCAACATTGATGACATTATCCTGACGGGAGCCAATGGCACGGCCGTTATGGGTGGCTCAGTAGCAGGGGCGCCTTCCTCTACTACTCCGGCTAGCAGCCCGGCTCCGGCTTCTTCCAGCCTGCCGCCGGCCACCACGGCGCGGGCTACAGCCGTCGTTTCGGGCCGCGATGACAACATGGCCCTGGGCAACCCCAGCGGAGCCACCTCCGATGTTAACACCCCTACTAACTACTTGCTGGTAAAGCCCCAGTTTACCATTGGCTACAATGCCCAACGAGGCACGCCCACCTGGGTGAGCTGGCACCTCAACCGGTCCTGGATGGGCTCGGCCCCGCGCCAAGACGATTTCCGGCCCGACCCGGCTCTACCGCGCCAGTTTTACCAGGTTACGCCCCGCAGCTACCAGGGCTCAGGCTTCGACCGGGGCCACAACTGCCCCTCCGCCGACCGCACCACCGACCTCGACGACAACTCGGCTACCTTCTTGATGACCAACATGATTCCGCAGGCCGGCAACAACAACCAGCGTACCTGGAGTGGCCTAGAGGAATGGACGCGCACCCAGGTAAAGCAAGGCCAGGAGGTGTACGTACTGATGGGTAGCTACGGCAAAGGCGGCACCGGCCAGAACGGCCGCGTTACGAGCATCGACCAGGGCCGCGTGACGGTGCCGGCCCGCGTGTGGAAGGTGCTGGTAATTCTGCCCAAAGGCTCCAACGACCTGCAGCGCATTGCCGCCAGCCAAGCCCGCATCATAGCGGTAGATACGCCCAACGACCAATCCGTTAGCCCCGAGTGGAGCCGGTACCGCGTCAGCATCGATGCCATTGAAGCCGCCACTGGCCTAGACTTGCTCAGCAAGCTCCCCCTACCCGTGCAAGACAAGCTTGAAGCGCAAGTAGACGCTGGCCCAGTAAGCTAGCCTAGGCTGCTTACCCTTTCGATTATCGGGCAGGATCTAGGTGCGTAGCCCCATCCCAGTTACGTGTGCCCGTTATGCTAAGCTGGTTGAGGCACCTCCTTGTGCCTGTAGCTACTCCGGCGACATCAGCTCGCGGCCTCTACCAGCTCAACATGATCTTCTTTTACTCCTGAACAGCCTTAGCTTCTCACTGAACTTCCGCTGTACCTTGCCGTAAAACCTCCAGGCCGAATAGCTGAACCTGAGCCATTTCGCCTTCTTTTCCCGACTTTTTTGCCGCGCCCCCACCGCGCTTGTCCTACCTCTTAAAAATCCCACCCATCTTGTCCTTTGTCAGGCCTAGATGGGTGTTTTTTTGCCTACCCGACTTCGCTGACAGCCTTTTCTATGCTGACATATTCTCCTGATTCCGATTTGGTACATCCCCGCCGCACGTACCGGGTAGCGGTAGCCGCGGCCTTTTTTCTGCAGGGCCTGTGCTTTTCCACTTGGGCGGCCCGCATCCCAACGGTGCAGCAGCAGCTAGGCCTCTCCGATACGGAGCTGGGTGGCGTGCTGCTGGCCGTACCCTTTGGCTCGTTGGTTTCGCTGCCCCTCTCGGGCTGGCTGGTAGCCCGCCACGGCAGCCGTCTGCTCACGGTGCTAGGCCTGTTTCTGTACGCAGCTTTCCTGCCCTTGCTAGGCTTAGCCAATTCTACTCCGCTTTTACTAGTAGCACTGGTGGTATTTGGCTTGGCCAGCAACATGGCTAACATCAGCATCAACACCCAGGCCGTAGGCGTGGAGGCCGTGTATGGTAAGTCGATAATGGCGAGCTTCCATGGGCTTTGGAGCCTGGCGGGTTTCGCGGGGGCGGCTATCGGCACGTTCATGATTTCGCACAACGTGTCGCCCCTTCATCACTTCCTGCTGATTGCGGGCGTGGTAATTGGAGGTGTGTTGCTAGTACGCCCCTACCTGCTGCCCTCCGATGCCCCCCGCGAAGCCGACGCGCCTATTTTCGTACTTCCCGACAAGTCTCTGATGCTGCTAGGCCTGTTGGCGTTTTGCTCCCTGCTCTGCGAAGGCACTATGTTCGACTGGAGTGGAGTTTACTTTGGCAAAGTACTACACGCCGATAAGGACCTGGTGGGCGTGGGGTTTGCGGCATTCATGAGCACCATGGCCGCCGGGCGCTTCATAGCCGACTGGTTCACTGACCGTTTCGGCCGCCAGCGCACGCTCATGCTAAGTGGGCTGCTGGAGGCCCTGGGCTTGGCCATGGCAGTAGTTTTCCCGAGCGTAATTCCGGCCACTATTGGCTTTATGTTGGTGGGGTTGGGCGTATCATCGGTGGTGCCGCTGGTGTACGGGGCAGCGGGCCGCTCCAAAACAATGTCGCCGGGCGTAGCGCTGGCGGCTGTTTCTACGGTGGGGTTTGCGGGCTTCCTGCTGGGCCCGCCCCTGATTGGCCTCGTGGCTGGCATTACAAGTCTGCGCGTTTCTTTTTCGCTGATTGCCGTGATGGGCCTGGCCGTGGCCGCCTTGGCGCGGCGTGCCGGCGTAGAGTAGCAGCACACTCTATATAGCCGCTGCCCTATCTTATCCGTATTTTTGCGGCTACACCCTTCCTGCCTCGCTTATGCCCGTTGCTCCCTCCGACAATATTTACACCCCGCGTCAGCAGTACGTATTGCTGATTGTGTGTTTGGTGGCGCTGGCTACGCTCATTCTGCTTGGGCTGGGCAGTTACATCACGGCTTTCCTGGGCGCGGGTATTCTATTCGTGGTGTTCCGCCCCTGGTTTAAAGCCCTGGTACACCGTCGCGGCTGGAACCGCCAGGCAGTAACCCTTGGGCTACTGGCATTTGCCTTTGTGGTCATTATCCTGCCCTTCTCGGCGCTAAGCCTAATGTTGGTTGACCGTATCCGGCACTACGGCCAGGATACCAGCCAGATTATGACCGTGCTGCACACTATTGAGCAGAAAACCGGCTACCGGTTTACCACCGAGCAAAACGTGCGCTCATTGCTTCAGCAAAGTGTAAGCTGGATCAGCCAACGGCTGCCATCCTTGGCTAGTGGGCTACTGCATTTTGCCGTTGTAATCGGCCTAATGCTGTTCACCCTGTACTTCATGTTTACCCAGGAAAACGATTTTCTGCGGGGGCTGCGCCGCTACTTGCCCTTCCGCAACAATACCCTGCATGAGTTAGGTGAGTCGCTGAAAAACACCGTGAATGCCAATGTGCTGGGTCAGGCGCTGATTTCGCTGGTGCAGGCTACGCTTACTGGCCTAGCCCTGTGGATTTTCCAAGTTCCCGATGCGCTTTTCTGGGGCGTAGTGGCCTTTTTTATGGCTTTCATCCCGGTGCTCGGCACACCTTTGGTGTGGGGCCCGGCGGCCATTCTCAAGCTCACTCAGGGCCACACGGGCCAGGGCATCGGCATTCTGCTGGTGGGGTTGATAGCCATTATGAACATCGATAACCTACTGCGCATTGTGCTGGCCAGGCGCATGGGCAATATTCATCCGCTCATTACGCTGGCCGGCGTGGTGCTCGGCGTCGAGATATTCGGTATCCTAGGCCTGGTTCTGGGCCCCCTGCTACTCTCCTACTTCATTGTGCTGATGCAGGTATTCGAGCGCGAAAACCGGCTTCGCCCTAAGCTCAGAGGCAGCAAGATTGATAACATCCCCCACGTAGAGCCCGACGCTAACGAGGGCCCCGCTGATCCACAGTAACATAGCCCAGCAAACAACAAAGGCGCAGGACAAGTCCTGCGCCTTTGTTGTTTGAAATTGGGTGAGACGAGTGGCCTAGGTCTCCGTCAGCACGGTTTTGAAACCTGCGAGCTTGCCATCTTCCGTTTTGCCCAGGGCCAGCACCGGTACCTGCGGACCGCTGCCGAAGCGGTACACCTGCACGTCTTCCAGCTCTTGCTTCAGGTACATTTGCAGGGCCTTGAAACGGTTGGCCAGGGCCGGGTCGCCAAGCACGCCTTTGTCGGCGGTATGGTTGCGCAAGAAGTACGTCAGCTCTTGCTTTTCTACTTTCGCGTCCGTGGGCTGTCCGGCCAGTTTAGCTAGTGCTTCATCGTTCATGCTGCTTGGCGCGGGAAAGCTCACGGCCTCCAGCGGCGCATCCGACTCGCTCATGAAGTACAGTCCTTTGGTGAGCTGCTGCAACTGGCCTAGGGAGCTATCCTGCGCTGGAGCGGCCGCGGCGGCTGGGTTGTTAGTTTCCTCCGTTTCGCGGCTGCCTTTGGTGTCCAGCGGAGCCACGGCCCCACCATCGGCACCGGGCACTTGGGCACCGATGGCCGCGGCCAGCTCCTTCATGCGCGCTTCGGCCACCTTGATTTTAGGGTTGGCGAAGTTCATGTCCGACACGTTGTTCATCGGAATCAGGTGGATGTGGGCGTGGGGCACCTCTAGGCCTATCACGGCCACGCCAATGCGCCGGCAGGTCACGGCCGCCTTTACGCCTTTGGCCACACGCTGCGCAAAATGATGCAGCGCCGCTAGCTCGGCGGGGGGCAAATCAAAAATGTAGTCTACTTCCTTTTTTGGAATAACCAGGGTGTGACCTTCCACTAACGGCGTGATATCCAGAAAGGCTAAGTGATGCTCGTCTTCGGCCACTTTATAGGCGGGCAGCTCGCCGGAAACTATGCGGGAGAAGATAGATGGCATAGGGTGAAGTGGTGATTTAGTGAGTTAGTGAGTTCATAGGGCCACAATGTGGCCTCGGCTAGTAGCCACGCGCTCCAAAGTACGAGGCAAAACGCAAAAGGGCGAAGCCGGTGGCTTCGCCCTTTTGCGTTTTGGGATTCAGCGGAACAGTGAACTCACTAGTTCACTAATTCACCATTACCGGCTGATTTCCAGAATTTCAAACTGCAGCTTCCCGGCGGGCACCGTGATTTCGGCCGTGTCGCCGGCTGACTTGCCCAGCAGGCCCTTCCCAATCGGCGACTTTACCGAGATTTTGCCTGCGGCCAGGTTAGCTTCTTCTTCCGCCACCAACGTGTAGTCGAGAACCATGTTGTTCTTCAGGTTCTTGAGCTTCACCTTGCTCATAATGAGCACCTTGGTGAGGTCCAGGTTAGATTCGTCGAGGATGCGGGCGTTGCCCACAATTTCTTCGAGTTTGGAAATTTTGAGTTCGAGCAACCCTTGGGCTTCCTTGGCCGCGTCGTACTCCGCATTTTCGCTCAGGTCGCCTTTGTCGCGAGCTTCGCGCAAATCGTCAGCTGCTTTAGCCCGACCGCGGATTTTCAGGTCCTGCAGCTCATCCTTCAGCTTCTGAAGACCTTCCGGAGTATAGTAGTTGATAGTAGACATGGTGGGGTGATGGTAAGCTCAAAAAACAAGGAGAACGGCCAGCATGGCTGGCCGTTCTCCCCGAACAGGTTTAGGCAAATATACGAAATATGGTTGGATTTGTCTAGTGCTAGCTAGGCCTACCTAACGTGGGTGCAGCTCATTTTTGCGGCTTTTCAGGAAGAATACAGTATTTCATTCCTCCTGCTCTTCCTCCGGGCTCGGCGCATAAATTACGCCTGCCTCCAGCAAGTAACCTCCTGAGCAGCGGGCACCTGCCCCTGCGCTAGATCAAGGCTAGGCCACTCTGCTAGTCACGCACTACAGTGCCCGTGATGTAGCCAAACGGGGCGTCGGTGGCTACAAAGATTTCGTTTTTGTTCTCCAGCCCAAACTGCTCCAGGTTGAACGGAATATGGTGCTTGTTGGGCATCACCAGGCTAACTTCCTTCACCACGTCGTTATCCAACAGAATCTGCTCACCGATAGCATAGAGCGTGTGCTGCACCGACAAGCTCTTATGCGCAGAGAAGGTGTGCAGCAAGGAGGTGCGTATTTGTTGGTACAGCGCCTCAAAGTCCAGCGCGGTGGCGGTGTACTCCCAGCTCGCTTCGCACTGCGTAGCCAGAATGCGGTCAGAAGTTTCCTTTAGCACCGTGTATTCATCCTTGATAAAGTTCTCGAAGCCGGAGTCGGTGGTTTTGAGCAGCAGCAAGTCTTTAAGCCCCGACACTACTACCGGGCCCGCCGCATCTTGCGTGACTACAGTTGTGCGCTTTTCAGTGGTGCCGCCCGTGAAGGAATGGGTGTGCGGCTGTCCATCAAAGCTCATGCGCTGCCAGCTGTGCTCCTCAATAGCTACGCGCGCCTTGCTGATCTGGGGGTTGCGGGTTACGAAGTAGTGCGCCAGGTACAGCCCAAACTCCTCAATGGTGCCCGTGAAGTGCTCCTTCGCCAGCACGTACACCGTATTTTTCTGGGTATCCGTGGGCAGAATTTGGGAGTTGTCGCCGAGCGTATGCGCCGTATCAAAGTCACCGGATAGCTGCACGCTCACCGACACTTGCCGAAACTCATGATGGTCAGCATGCCGGATGATTTTGGATAGATTTACCGCGTTTTTGCCGTATGCATTGATTCCTAATTTCATACTATTCAGCTTGCTTCTTTGTGAAAGATGTTGAATTTGGAGGAAAATACCGGCGGCAAATGCTCTATTTAGCGATAAAAAGTAAGAATATCATAATTAGCAAAAGCAGCTATGATGGCTTGCTTCTGGTGCAGGATGGCCGCATTGCCGACGTGGTGCCCGCCGATACAGGCGTAGCGTGTTTAGTACTAGATGTCGGTGACCGGGCCGTGCTACCGGGCGTAATTGACCCGCACGTACACATCAATGAGCCTGGCCGCACGGAATGGGAAGGCTTCGATACAGCTACTCGCGCGGCGCTGTCGGGAGGTATTACCACGCTAGTGGACATGCCCTTAAACTCAGCGCCCGTCACGACTACCGTGGCTAACTTCGAGCAGAAACTGCGGGCTACGGAAGGCCAGCTGCATACCAACTGCGGATTCTGGGGCGGTATCATTCCTGGCAATACCAGCGAGATAGAAGGCCTGATTGCTCGCGGGGTGTTAGGCTTCAAAGCCTTCCTGACTCATTCCGGTATTGATGATTTCCCGAATGCCACCGAGGCCGATTTGCGCCAGGCTATGCCCATTCTGGCCCGCCACGGCCTGCCCCTGTTGGTGCACTGCGAGCTGACCACCGATAACGACACCTGGAAGCAGCATGACCCGAGCTCCTATGCCAACTACTTAGCCTCGAGGCCCAAAAGATGGGAAGACGAGGCCGTGGCCCTCATGATTCGGCTATGCGAGGAAACGGGCTGCCGCACCCACATCGTGCACTTATCGTCGGCCGATTCTCTCCCGCAGATTACCGCAGCCAAGCAGCGGGGGCTGCCGCTTACAGTTGAAACCGGGCAGCACTATCTGCACTTTGCCGCCGAAGATATTGCCGACGGCCAAACCCAGTTTAAGTGCGCTCCGCCCATTCGGGAGCGGGCCAACAATGAGCAGCTCTGGAAGGCCCTGCAAGCCGGCATCATAGACTTTGTAGCCACCGACCACTCCCCCGCCCCACCACACCTCAAGCAAATCGAAACCGGCGACTTCACCACCGCTTGGGGCGGCATTGCCTCACTGCAACTCGCCCTACCCGCCCTCTGGACGGCCGCTCAGCGCCGCGGCGCTACCCTCCCCGACCTTGTACGCTGGCTGAGCACCAACCCGGCCCACCTCATCGGGCTAGGCCACCGCAAGGGCAAAATCGAGAAGGGCTACGACGCCGATCTGCTAGTGCTGGACGCGGATAACACCTTCCGCGTAACGGAGAGTGGCCTACACCACCGCCATAAAGTGTCGCCGTACGTGGGGCTGGAGCTGCGGGGTGTGGTGGAGCAAACCTTTCTGGCCGGCCAACTTGTGTACCAGCGCCCGGAGTTTCTCAAGCTTAATCAAGGCCAACTTTTAACCCGCTAACTGGGTGGAACACTACACGACGCGCGCCGCCAACATCATGCGGCGCATTGAAGAACTAGCAGCTATCAGCGAAAACTCCGACGGTGTTACGCGCACCTTCGGCACGCCGGCCTTTTTGACGGGCAGCTCCCTAGTACGCTCCTGGATGGAAAACAGTAGCCTAGAAACCCGCATCGACAACATAGGCAACGTACGGGGCCGGCTGGTGAGCCGCAACCCCGCCGCCAAAACCTTCGTGTTGGCCTCCCACATTGATACGGTGGTGAATGCCGGTAAATACGATGGTCCGCTGGGCGTACTGTTGGGCCTGGATATGCTGGAGCAATTGATGGCACAGCAAGCGGAGCTACCATTTCATGTGGAGCTGATTGCCTTCAGCGATGAGGAAGGTGTGCGCTTCCACACCACCTACCTGGGCAGCAAAGTAGTAGCCGGCGCCTTCGACGCGGGCCTACTGGCGAAGCAAGATGCCAACGGCCTCACCCTAGCTGACGCCATCAGTATAATGGGCGGCCACCTAGGCCACCTCGCCGCCGATGCTATTCCGGCCGCCGACTGGCTGGGCTACTTTGAAGTGCACATTGAGCAGGGACCGGTGCTGTGGGAGCGCCACATTCCGGTGGCCCTGGTCACGGCCATTGCCGGGCAGCAGCGCGTGGAGCTAACCTGGCGCGGGATGGCAGGCCACGCCGGCACGGTGCCCATGGGCATGCGCCACGATGCGTTGGCGGGCGCCGCCGAGTTTGTACTAGTAGTGGAGGAGTTTGGGCGGAAGCACCAACAAGAGCTAGTAGCCACCGTGGGCAAGCTCGACGTGCGCCATGCGGCCAGCAATGTTATTCCCGGCGAAGTAGTCTGCAGTCTGGACCTGCGCAGCGCCGACGCGGCCCGCCTGCAAGTGGCCTACGAGGAACTGCGCGCCCTAACGGAAGCCATAGCTGCCCGCCGCGGCCTGGAGCTGCACTGGAACCAAATTCAGTACACGCCCCCTGTTGCCTGCGATGCGGGAATGAATACCTTGCTCGCCCAGGCCATTACTGACTCGGGGCATGAAGTGGTGGCGTTGGTCAGCGGCGCGGGCCACGATGCCGTACCTATTTCGGCCGTGGCACCTGCTACCATGCTGTTTGTGCGGTGCTTTGAGGGTATTAGTCATAACCCGCTGGAACGGGTAGAGCTGGCTGATCTGGCCGCCACATTGCCAGTAACTGACCGGTTTCTTTCGTTACTTATCGCTTCGCACTAACCTGTCATTCCGACCAGCGTGAGGAATCTGAGGAGTGGCCTAGTAGCTAACCTAGATTCCTCGCTCCGCTCGGAATGACAACTTCATCTTCACCCCCTCTCCCTCCATGGAAATATCCGCCCTCACCCGCTCCGTTGTCAAGCGCAACCACGCCATCATTGCCCCCGATGGTTACATCAACAGCAACGTGCCGGGCTGGACGAACTGCACCGTCAACGTCATCATTAATGAGCAGATGGGTGCTCGTTTGTGCCAGACCATCATTACTATGCGGCAAGATGGGCGTTTGGAAGGCCAGACCCTGGCATCGCAGGTTTTCTTTTATGTAGTGGAGGGCACAGTGCACGCTACGGTGGGCGGGGAAGCCCGGACGCTGAGCACCGGCCAGTTCGTCTACATACCTATCAGACAGGCCTACGTGTTTGAGCAAGCCACCGAAGGCACGCAGCTGCTGACTTTTCATAAGGTGTACGAGCCGCTGGTGAGCTACGAGACGCCCAGCATCCTGTTCGGGGAGAAAGACGACAGCAAGGCTCCCATTTATATGAATGATGAGGCATTACGGATTCAGGAGCTGCTCCCGAATGACCCGAGCTTTGACATGGCCGTGAACATTTTCACCTACAATCCCGGCGGACACCTGCCCATGGTGGAAACCCACATCATGGAACACGGCCTGCTCTATCTCCAAGGCCAGGCCATTTACATGCTAGATCAGGAGTGGTACCCGGTCAAGAAAGGTGATTCCATCTGGATGGCCCCCTACTGCCAGCAGTGGGCCACCACCATGGGCAAAGAGCCCTCCGTGTACATCTACTACAAGAATGTAAACCGCTTCCCAACTGTAGTATAGCCAACCAGCCAACTGATACCAGAACGGAGTAAAGACGCCACACTTGGCGTCTCGGCGTTGAACGACTGGCCTAGAATAGCTGGCTAAACAACATCACGACGCGCCGAGACGCAAAGTGTCGCGTCTCTACATTCTGCTTATATCAGCTTTTCAGAACTTTCCTCTCCCCGCCAATGACCCTAGCTGAACTCAACCGTCTTCCCCCCACTGGCCTAGCCGATGCCTTGCAGACATGCTGCGGGTCATCAGCTTGGGTGGAAGCCATGCGGGGTATTTTTCCGGTGGCTGATAGGGTAACGCTGCTGCAAAAGGCCACCATTATTTGGAACGACCTCTCCGAAGCCGACTGGCGCGAAGCCTTCACGCACCATCCTAAAATTGGTGATATCGCCTCTCTAAAAGAGAAGTTTGCCAGCACCAGTGCCTGGGCTGCCGGAGAGCAAGGAGCAGTGAAAGAAGCTCCACTGGAGGTGCTGGAAGCGCTGGCCGCTGGCAACGAGGCCTATGAGCAGAAATTCGGGTACATCTTCATTGTGTGTGCTACCGGCAAATCGGCGGAGGAAATGCTGGCGCTACTGCAAGCCCGCCTACCTAACCCGCCGCCGCAGGAAATCCTGATAGCCATGGCAGAGCAGGATAAAATCACCCGAATTCGCTTGGAAAAGCTTTTAGCCGCATGAGTCAGCTCACAACCCATATTCTGGATACCACGCAGGGCAAGCCCGCCACGGGCGTAGCCGTCACCCTCTACCGCCAACAAGCCCAAAGCTGGGCCGAACTGGCCTACGGCACCACCAACTCCGACGGCCGTATCAGCGACCTACTGCCGAAAGAGGAGATACTGCCTTTAGGTATCTATAAACTAAAGTTTCTCACCCAGCCGTACTTCGATCAGCAAGACGTCGTAACGTTCTATCCCTTTGTGGAAATTGTCTTTGCTATTAGTTCTTCCGAGCATTACCACGTGCCGCTGCTACTGAACCCGTTCGGGTACTCCACCTACCGCGGCTCATGAATTATAAACTAGAGCTACAGCTAGTTCCCTTCCTCAGTTGAGGAGGGGGTTAGGGGTGCTTGACCAGCGCGGCCGAACATCATCTAAAAACTAGCGCTTAGTTCTAATTATCGTTCTAGGCCAGTTCATCACCCCTAGTCCCTCCTTAACTGAGGAGGGGAACTAGTCTCTAGCTTTTTACCATATCCCCCTCTTTCCCACCATGAAGCTCAGCATCCAGGATACCGATAAAGCGCACCTCTTAGACCAGCTTGGCGAGGCCAACCGCCGCTTCCAGCAGACCTACCCCGGCGATAAGCCCGACCGCCAGCCCGTGCACACGGTGTACGGCGGCGCCAACCTGTTCAAGGCCGACACCTGCGTACGGATGGGCGACATTGCCCTCAACAACCTGCACACCTACGCCCCCAACTTTGTGGAGCTGGCGCGGGTGTTGCAGCTCAAGGGGCACGAGCATTTGCCCACGCTGGCTCAAGATATCAAGGCGCTGACAGCCCGGCTAGATACTATGTCGGCGGCGGAGCGCAAGCACGAGCACGCTTGGCTGGCCTACTCCGTGTACAATAAGATAGTGCGGAAGCTGCAGACGGAAGCTGTGGAGGATTTTCGCATCGACTTTGAGGATGGCTTCGGCAACCGGCCCGATGCGGAGGAAGATGCCACTGCCGTGCAGGCCGCTACTGAGCTGGCGCTAGGTATGCAAAAGGGCACGGTATCGCCGTTTATTGGTATTCGCATCAAGCCCTTCACGGAGGATATGAAGGCCCGCGGCATCCGCACGCTAGACATCTTCCTGACCACCCTGCTGGAGAAAACCGGTGGCAAACTACCCGACAACTTCGTGGTGATGCTACCCAAAGTGACCATTCCGGAGCAGATGACCACCATGGTGCGTTTCTTTGAACTGCTGGAGAAGGCCAATGGCCTAGAGCCCGGCACCCTGAAGATGGAGACCATGGTGGAGGCCACCCAGATTATTATGGACGATGAGGGCCGCAACCCCCTCATGCGCATCATCCGGGCCAGCGAAGGGCGGTGCGTAGCAGCCCACTTCGGCACCTACGACTATACCGCGTCGGCGGGAATCACGGCCAAGTACCAGACTATGGCGCACCCCGTCTGCGACTTCGCCCACCACATGACCAAAGTAGCCCTGGGCGGCACCGGCATTTTCGTCTCCGACGGCGCCACCAATGTAATGCCCATCGGCCCACACCGCGGCGAAAACCTATCCTACGAACAACTCCGGGAGAACCGCGAATCGGTGCACAATGCCTGGCGGCAGGGTTTCCACCATACCACGCACTCGCTCATCAATGGCCTATATCAGGGCTGGGACCTAAACCCCGCCCAATTGCCCATGCGCTACGCGGCCACATACACCTTCTTCCTCAGCAGCTACGACGACGCGGTCCACCGCCTGAAAACCTTCGTGGAGCGCGCCGCCATCTCCACCCTCACCGGCGACATTTTCGACGATGCCGCTACCGGCCAGGGCCTGCTCAACTTCTTCCTGAAAGCCCTGAACTGCGGAGCCATTACGGAAGAGGAAATCAAAGCCACTGGCCTCACCACCGCCGAAATTCACACTCGCTCCTTCTTCCGCATTCTGGAAGGCCGCCGCACCCAGAAGGCCTAGGCCACTTGCCTTGCAACCAGCCTATTCTTCTGGAAAGAGCCCGTCATGCTGAGCACAGCCGAAGCATCTCTACCGCTTGGTTGAATCGTTGCTAGGCCAGTAGCCAGTGGTAGAGATGCTTCGACAAGCTCAGCATGACGAGCGTATGCGGCAGTCGTCACGCAGTTTACCTATGTGTTTGCGCGGCTTCTACCTCGTTCTGACACTGTAAGCGCGAACTCAGCCGAAACTAGCTTAGACTAATCAAATCCAAGTATTTATCTTTTTAAACCTATAAATACTACTCGCTTAGAAATCGTAGAACTGGCCTAGTGTGGTATAAACGCTTGGTGGAGGAGAATATCTTGCTAATTCGGCTTAGTACGCCGAGTCGACTTCCTCTCCAACCACGACGCCACACTCCGATGACACCTGACAACCCGCAGGGCCTATACCGCCCCGAGTTCGAACATGATGCCTGTGGTACTGGGTTTATAGCCTACCTCAACGGCCGCAAGTCGCACCAGATTATTATCGATGCTCTCACCATGCTCGAAAACATGGAGCACCGCGGCGCCTGTGGCTGCGACTCCGATTCGGGCGACGGTGCCGGGCTGCTGCTGCAACTGCCCCACTGGTTTTTCCTAGAAGAGTGCACCGCCCTGAGCATCCGGCTGCCCGAGCCCGGCTACTACGGCGTGGGCATGCTGTTCCTACCCAAGGAGGCCGCCGCGCAAGCGGCTTGCCGGGCCGTAATTAAGGTCGCTGGCGACAAGCTAGGCCTCTCGGTACTGGGGTACCGCCCGGTGCCAGTGAATCCGGCCGGTATAGGGCCCACGGCGCTGGCGGCGGAACCCAGCATGGAACAGGTGTTTGTGGCTCGCCCTACTGGCCTAGCCACCGCCGAAGACTTCGAGCGGAAGCTCTACGTGCTGCGGCGCTACATCACCAAGCTGGTTCAGGAGCAAGTACCTGCGGCGGCTGAGGATTTTTACTTTACCTCCCTCTCCTGCAAAGTCATTGTATACAAGGGCCAGCTGACCACCTACCAGGTGCGCGGCTATTTCCCCGATCTGTCGGATGAGCGCGTGACCTCGGCGTTTGGGATGGTGCACTCGCGCTTTTCTACCAATACATTTCCGTCGTGGCGCCTGGCCCAGCCCTTCCGGCTGCTGGCCCACAACGGCGAAATCAACACGCTACGAGGCAACCTGAACTGGTTTTACGCCGGGGTGCGCAGCTACGTGTCGCCGTTCTTCTCGGCGGAGGAGATGGACATGCTGCTGCCGGTCATCGACAGCCACCAATCGGACTCGGCCTGCCTCGACAACATCGTGGAGATTCTGCTGCACTCGGGCCGCTCTCTGCCCCACGTAATGATGATGCTGGTGCCCGAGGCCTGGGACGGCAACACCCAGATGGACCCGCTGAAAAAGGCCTTCTACGAGTTCCACGCCACCTTCATGGCACCCTGGGACGGCCCCGCGGCTCTACTCTTCACCGATGGCCAAATGCTCGGGGCCATGCTCGACCGCAATGGCCTGCGCCCCTTACGCTACATTGTAACCAACGATGGCCGCGTGATGGTGGCTTCCGAAACCGGCGTGCTCACTATTCCCGATTCCATCGTGGAGAAAAAGGGCCGCCTGCAGCCCGGCAAAATGCTGCTCCTGGATACCGTGGCCGGCCAGATCATCACCGATGATGAGCTGAAGGCCCAGGCCGCCGCCCGGCAGCCCTACGGGCAGTGGCTCGATGAGTATCAGATTCGGCTGGAGGAGTTGCCCGAGCCCCGGCAGGTCTTCTCCGACCTCGCCGCGGATGCCGTGTTCAAGTACCATCAAGTATTCGGCTACACCCGCGAGGACATTGACACCCTAATTACGCCCATGGCGCTGGAGGGCAAGGAGCCCATCGGCTCGATGGGCGTAGATGTGCCTTTGGCCGTGCTATCTGACCAGCCCCAGCACCTGAGCAGCTACTTCAAGCAGTTCTTCGCACAGGTAACCAATCCGCCCATCGACCCCATCAGGGAGCGGCTGGTGATGAGCCTGGCTACGTTCATCGGCAACAACGGCAACATCCTCGACGAGGACAAAATGCACTGCCACTGCGTGGCCCTGCACCAGCCCATCCTCACCAACCACGAGCTGGAAAAGCTGCGGAGTATCGATACGGGCATGTTCAACGCCAAAACGCTGCTCTCCTACTTCAAAGCCGACGGCAAACCCGGCTCCCTGGCCGCAGGCCTCGACCGCCTGTGCCGCTATGCTGAAGATGCCGTGAATGATGGGTTTGAGGTGCTGATCTTGTCAGACCGTGGCCTAGACTCCAAGCACGCTCCTATTCCATCGTTGCTGGCCGTGTCGGCGGTGCATCACCACCTGATCCGGAAGGGTTACCGTGGGTCCGTGGGCCTGGTAGTAGAAGCCGGCGACGTATGGGAAGTGCACCATTTCGCCTGCTTACTGGCCTTTGGCGCCACAGCCATCAACCCCTACCTGGCCCTTTCCACAGTGCAGACCATGCACTCTGGCGGTCAGTTCAACACTGCGTATGACTACCCGCAACTCGCCAAAAACTACATTAAGGCGGTGTGTGATGGGTTGCTGAAGATCTTCTCAAAGATGGGCATCTCCACGCTGCAGTCGTACCACGGCGCGCAGGTGTTCGAGATTTTGGGCATCAACCAGGAGGTGGTAGACCAGTATTTCACTGGGGCCGTAACGCGCATAGGTGGCCTAGGGCTCGACGAAATTGCCCGCGAAACGCTGTATAAGCAGTTTCAGGGCTTTAAGAGCAGCACCCTGGAAGAGCAACAGCTTCTGCCGGAAGGAGGTGTGTACCAGTGGCGCCGCCGGGGGGAGGCGCACATGTTCAACCCCGAAACCGTGCACCTGCTCCAGCACGCCACCCGCACCGGCAACTATGAAGTGTACCAGCGCTACGCCAAGCTACTGAATGAGCAGCCAGAACGCCTGTTTACCCTACGCGGCCTGCTGGATTTTGCCCATCACCGCCCGGCTATTGCACTGGAAGACGTGGAGCCCGCCGAAAGCATCATGAAGCGGTTTGCTACCGGAGCAATGTCGTTTGGCTCTATTTCGCACGAAGCGCACAGCACCTTGGCCATTGCCATGAAC
The DNA here is from genome assembly GCF_004745865.1 of Hymenobacter wooponensis. Lineage (GTDB taxonomy): Bacteria > Bacteroidota > Bacteroidia > Cytophagales > Hymenobacteraceae > Hymenobacter > Hymenobacter wooponensis. The sequence goes on from NZ_SRKZ01000003.1 coordinate 567,885, forward strand.
CGCATCGGGGGTAAGAGCAACACCGGCGAGGGCGGCGAGGATCCCATGCGCTACGAGCAACTGCCCAACGGCGACTCTATGCGCTCGGCTATCAAGCAGATAGCCTCGGCCCGCTTCGGCGTCACGGCCCACTACCTCACTAACGCCGACGAGCTGCAAATCAAAATGGCCCAGGGCGCCAAGCCCGGCGAGGGTGGCCAGCTGCCCGGCCATAAGGTGGATGAGTGGATTGCGAAAGTGCGCCACGCCACGCCCGGCGTAGGCCTCATCTCACCCCCGCCCCACCACGATATCTATTCCATTGAAGACCTGGCCCAGCTCATCTTCGATCTAAAAAATGCCAACCGCGCCGCCCGCATCAACGTGAAGCTGGTGAGCAAGGCCGGCGTGGGCACCATTGCCGCCGGCGTAGCCAAAGCCCACGCCGACGTAATTCTGATTGCCGGTTACGACGGCGGCACGGGCGCCTCGCCCATGAGCTCCATCAAGCACGCGGGTCTTCCCTGGGAGCTAGGCCTGTCAGAAGCCCACCAGACGCTGGTGCGCAACCAGCTCCGTAGCCGCGTAGTGCTGCAGGCCGACGGCCAGATCAAAACCGGCCGCGACCTTGCCGTAGCAGCCCTGCTGGGCGCTGAGGAATGGGGAGTAGCCACGGCTGCCCTCATTGCGGGCGGCTGCATCCTGATGCGCAAGTGCCACCTGAACACCTGCCCCGTAGGTGTGGCTACTCAAGACCCCGAGCTGCGCAAGCTGTTCACGGGCCAGCCCGAGCACATCGTAAACCTGTTCCGTTTCCTAGCCGAGGAATTGCGCGAAATCATGGCCGAGCTGGGCTTCCGGACGGTCAATGAAATGGTAGGCCGCACCCAATTCCTGAAGGTACGCGAAGGCATTTCGCACTGGAAAGCACGCACCCTCGACCTTTCCGACCTGCTGCAGGCCGTAGCCAACCCCTCTAAAGGCACGCTTTATAACAGCGAGCAGCAGGACCACGGCCTGAACAATATTCTCGACTGGCAGCTGCTCCACCACGCCCAGCCTGCGCTGGATGAGCGCATTCCGGTGTTTGCCTCTTTTGAAGTGCACAACACCGACCGCACCATCGGCACGCTGCTCTCCAACGAAATAGCCAAGCGCTACCACGGCCCCGGCCTCCCCGACAATACCATCAACTACACGTTCCGAGGGTCGGCGGGCCAAAGCTTCGGCGCTTTCTGCGCTAAGGGGCTCTCGTTTGCACTGGAAGGCGAGGCCAACGACTACGTGGGCAAAGGTCTTTCCGGTGCCCAGTTGGCCATTTATCCAGCTCCCGAGGGTCATTTTGTACCGGAGCAGAACATTATCATTGGTAACGTGGCCCTTTACGGCGCTACTTCCGGTGAGCTGTTCGTGCGGGGGCAGGCCGGCGAGCGGTTTGCGGTGCGTAATTCCGGGGCTACGGCCGTGGTGGAAGGGGTGGGCGACCACGGCTGCGAGTACATGACCGGCGGCCGCGCCCTCATCCTAGGCAAAACCGGCCGCAACTTCGCCGCCGGCATGAGCGGCGGTATCGCCTGGGTCTACGACCCCGAGGGCACCTTCCGCGATAACTGCAACACCGAAATGGTGGAACTGGACCCACTCGACCTCGACGACGAAGCTCAGATTCAAACGCTCCTCCGCAAGCACCAACAACTTACTGGCAGCCAATTAGCTGCCTACCTGCTCGGCAACTGGCAAGAGGAAGCCGGCCGCTTCGTGAAGGTCTTCCCTTCCGAATACAAGAAGGTGTTGCAAGCAAGGCAATACGAGCCAGCCGAACGGTAGTGGCCTAGAATAACCAAATCAGAGTGTCATGCTGAGCCTGCGAAGCATCTCTACCGCTTCGTTGCTCAGCTAGGCCAGTTGATTAGCCAGAGGTAGAGATGCTTCGACAAGCTCAGCAGGCCCCCCACACGCAATTGACTATCACGCATGGGACATATCACCGGATTCAAAGAATTTGAGCGGGAGCTGCCAGCTAAGGCCGCCCCGCAAGAGCGCGTGGCGCACAACCGCGAGTTTGTAGGCCTGTATTCGGAAGATCAGCTAACCAAACAGGCGGCGCGCTGCATGGATTGCGGCATTCCATTCTGCCACTCCGGCTGCCCCCTGGGCAACATCATCCCGGAGTTCAACGATGCTGTGTATCAGCAGGACTGGGAAGAGGCCTACCGCATTCTATCCTCCACCAATAATTTCCCCGAGTTCACAGGCCGTATTTGTCCAGCGCCCTGCGAATCGGCTTGCGTGCTGAGCATCAACCGCGCGCCGGTGGCCATTGAGGAAATCGAGAAACACATCATTGAAATTGCCTTCTCCAAAGGGTATGTGCAGCCCACGGCACCCGTGCTGAAATCGGGAAAAACGGTGGCCGTAGTGGGCTCGGGGCCAGCTGGCTTGGCCGCGGCGGCACAGCTTACCAAGGCTGGCCACTCAGTTACGGTGTTTGAGCGCGACGACCTGCCGGGTGGCCTACTGCGCTACGGGGTACCCGACTTTAAACTGGAGAAATGGGTAATCGACCGGCGTATTCAATTGCTGGAAGAAGACGGCGTGGTATTCCGCTGCAATACGGAAATCGGCAAAGATTTGCCCGCCAACGTACTTACTGATTCCTTTGATGCCGTAGTCCTATCCGGCGGCGCCACAGTACCGCGCGATTTGCCTATTACCGGCCGGGACCTTCAAGGCATCCATTTCGCCATGCCCTACCTCACCCAGCACAACCGTCGCGTGAGCAGCCTACCCCTTACCGAGGAGGAGGTGCTGGCGACTGGCCTAGATGTGGTAGTAATCGGAAGCGGCGATACGGGCTCCGACTGCGTGGGCACGGCTAACCGTCAGCAGGCGCGCTCCGTTACACAATTTGCCATGATGCACCAGCCCGGAACCGAGCGGCCCGCCCACACGCCGTGGCCGCAAGAGCCAGCCATCTTCCGCACTAGTACTTCCCACGAAGAAGGCTGTCAGCGCTACTGGGGCATCCACACCAAAGCCTTCCTCGGCGACGCGCAAGGCCAGGTGCGCGCCCTGTTGGTAACGGACGTAACCTGGGAAACCGATGTATTGGGCCGCCGCTTGCGCTTTGAGGAAATTGCGGGTTCCGAGCGCGAAATTCCCTGCCAGCTGGTATTGCTGGCGGTAGGGTTTGCCTCGCCCCAATACGCAGGCTTACTTGAACAACTCGGCGTGACGGTAGATGAGCGCGGCAACGTGCGCGCCGCTGAAGGCTCTTACCAAACAAGCGTACCTAACGTGTTCGTAGCCGGCGACATGCGCCGTGGACAGTCGTTGGTAGTGTGGGCTATTTCCGAAGGCCGCGAAGCTGCCCGGAAGGTTGACCTGTTCTTGACGGGCAAGACCGCCCTGCCTAGCAAAAATGCCGTAGGCATGTTCACGTAAAAACTGTCATTCCGAGCAGAGCGAGGAATCTGAGTTAGCCTCTAGGCCAGTCTCCAGATTCCTCGCTCTGCTCGGAATGACAGTTTTTAATTGACAAGCTTACAGCCTAGGCCACTCCTTGCGTACCCAAAAACGCCTTGAGCTTCCGGGCCAGCACCTCGTTAATCCGCCGGTACGACTGGAAACTCCACCCCCCAATGTGGGGTGATAGAATAACATTGGGCGCCGACGACAGAAACTCGAAACGCGCCTGCTGCTCTGGGTTTAGGGTGGCAAGCTTCTCGTTATCTAGCACATCTAAGGCTGCCCCCCGAATCTGACCTTCGCGTAGGCCTTGCACCAGCGCAGCGTGGTCTAGCACCTCGCCGCGGGCCGTGTTGAGCAGCCACAGTGGGTTCTTGAAAGCCTGCAGGAAAGTTTCGTTCACGAAGTGATGATTGGCTGGCGAATACGGGATGTGCAGGCTCAGCACTTCAGCCCGCTCCTGCAGCTCTGGTAGGCTCACCAGCAGCGCATGGTGGTTAGCCTCGCAGTTCGGGTCGTGGTCGTAGGCCAGTACGGTGCAGTCGAATGCCTGTAGGCGACGAGCAAAGGCCTTGCCCATGTGCCCGTAACCCAGCAGCCCAATGGTCTTCCCTCCTATTTCCTCGCCCCGGTTGGCTTCACGGCGCCACTGCCCCGCATGTACTTCTTTATCGGCCCGCACAATATTGCGAAATAGCGCCAGCAAGAGGCCTATGGCGTACTCCCCCACTGCGTCTCGGTTTCCCTCAGGTGCATTCAAGAGCGTAACCCCGGCGGCAGCCAGGGCCTCCTCATCAATATTATCGACCCCAGCTCCGGCCCGGCACACGTAGCGCAGGTGCGGCCCATGCGCCAGCAGTTCGGCCGTGATGCGCAGCTTTGAGCGCACCATCAGGCCATCATATGGGTGAGCGGCCAGCGCAGCAGGTACCTCCGCGGCTTTCAGATCGGGGCGGTAGTGCAGCTGCACGCCAATTTCCTGCATGTAGTCCGGCAGGCTCGGGTGCATATCGTCGATGACGAGGCAGAGGGACATGGTTGTGGAGGGGAGAGCTTAGTTAGAAAACAGCGGCCACCGCAAATGCTAGGCCACTACTCGATGCTGCTCTACGTGTTTGGTCAATCCAACAAAGTCAGCCACGCTTAGTTGCTCGGCCCGCTTGTCGAAGACAAGATCGGTGGTGGTTTCAGCCGGCATCCCGAAGGGCTTCAGGGCATTGCGCAGCGTTTTGCGGCGAGTCTGGAAAGCCTGCTTCACTACCTGAAAGAACAGCTTTTCATCGCAGTCCAGCTTCTCAGTGCTGTTGCGCGTCAGGCGAATGACGGCCGACTGCACTTTGGGCGGCGGGTTGAACACGTGCGGCGGCACTGTGAACAGGTACTCAATGGTATAAAACGCCTGCAGCAACACGCTCAGAATGCCGTAGGTTTTGGTGCCAGGGCCCTCAGCGAGGCGGTCGGCCACTTCCTTCTGAATCATGCCCACGCACTCGCGCACCTGCTGGCGGTGGGCTAGTACCTGGAAGTAAATCTGACTGCTGATGTTGTAAGGGAAGTTGCCAATGATGGTGATGGGCTGGTTGTTATACAGCTTGCCCAGATCCATCTTCAAGAAATCCTGCGAATAGATCCGCTCTTCCAGAGCCGGGAAGTGCTTTTGCAGATACGCCACCGACTCCCGGTCAATTTCTACCACCGAAGTCCGGTACTCTGGGTGCTGTAGCAGCGTTTCGGTTAGTACCCCCATGCCGGGCCCAATCTCCAGAACTTCCGTAACGCCATCTGGCAGGCGCAGGGCCTCCACAATGTTGCGGGCGATGTTAGGATCAGCGAGAAAGTGCTGCCCGAGGTGTTTTTTGGCTTTAACGGAATCCATCTGATCGAGAGGTTACAAGTGAGCGGTGAGAGCTGCCAGATGCATTTCTGCCGGCGATGCGAAGCAAAAGATGGAAGTCTAGTTAGTAGACTGAAAGTCTAATTTCTCCCTTCTAACCTCGCACTTAGTTACCCAGCCCTTCTACAAAAGGACTACCTTCACGCCCAAAGATACGCCAGCGGCTGCCGTTTCTCCACCTCCAGCGCCCGAAGCAGGAACAGCCACTGGCCTAACGGAATCGTCTCATGCCCCTATCTCTCGCCTACTCCGCCGATTTTCCCTCCTTCGCGGATACCGTGTTTATTCTCCCTGCCGGCACACTGGAGCTCCCCATTAGCGCCGCCGCCGACCTGCCCCAGCCAGTTCGCCAGTACGTTAGCGACCAGCTTGCCGCCGGCGAAAAGCTGATCAGCATCAACCAGTACACCCATCACCACTACTACGTGATAGCGGAGGAGAAAAAAACCACTGACCTGTTAGCTGAATCGCTGCGCAAAGCAGGCCATAAGCTTCACGCTCAGCTGAAAGCCGACAAAATCCCGGAGCTGTTCATCAACGACCTGACGCCCAATGGTGCTCTGCCGGTGGCCGAAGGTATTGCCCTGACGGCTTACCAGTTTGAAGGCTACAAAACGGACGAGAAGTCGAAGAAGCAGCCCGACCTGCAGCTACTTACGCTGGTTGGCCCCGAGCTCAGCGCCGAGAAAGTGCAGGAACTGGATGGAGTGCTGCAAGGCGTGTATCTGGCCCGTAACCTGGTAAACATGCCCTACAGCCACCTCAACGCTACCCAGCTGGCCAACCAGATGGAAGCCGCTGGCGAAGAGGCTGGTTTCACTACCGAAATCCTGGACTTCGTGCGTATTGAGGCTCTGCGGATGGGTGGCCTACTTGCCGTGAATCAGGGCAGCCCCGAGCCGCCCACGTTCACTATCATGGAGTACAAGCCGGAGGGTGCCACTAACGCTAAACCCTACGTGCTGGTCGGGAAAGGCGTGGTGTTCGATACGGGCGGACTCAGCCTGAAGCCTACGCCCAACAGCATGGACCTGATGAAGTGCGACATGGCTGGCGCTGCCGTAGTAACCGGCGTGCTCACGGCCTTGGCCAAAAACAAGGTTCCGCTGCACGTGATTGGCTTGGTGCCCGCCACCGATAACCGCCCCGGCGGCCCCGCCCTGGCTCCCAGCGACGTTATCACGATGTATAGCGGCCTGACCGTGGAAGTACTGAACACCGATGCCGAGGGCCGCTTGATTCTAGCCGACGCCCTGGCTTTCGCCAAGAAGTATGATCCCGAGTTGGTGCTGGATTACGCTACCCTAACCGGCTCCGCGGCCCGCGCCATTGGCATCGAGGGCATTGTGTGCATGGGCACCGCCGACGAGCAAATTCTCACGGAGCTGAAGCAAGCCGGTAACCGCACGCACGAGCGCCTGGTAGAGTTTCCGCTGTGGGATGAGTACGCTGACCACATCAAGAGCAGCGTGGCGGACATCACCAATCTGGGCAAAGCCGAAGCCGGCGCTATTTCGGCGGGCAAATTCCTGGAGCGCTTCATTGAAGGCTATCCTTGGGTACACTTTGATATTGCCGGTCCCGCCTTCCTCACCGCCCCCGACTCGTACCGGGGCAAAGGTGGTACTGGCACTGCCGTGCGGCTCACCTACGACTTCCTGAAGCGCAAAGCCTAGCCCTGCCCAAACAAGCAGTGGCCTAGCCGTGTAGTAAGCCCGGCTAGGCCACTGCTTTCAGTAGGCAGCCCATTTGCCCATCCATTCATCAGCACCTTACAGAATGCTTCCACGCATTGGTATATCCGTCGGCGACCTTGCTGGCATCGGCCCGGAAATCATCTACAAAACCTTCCTTGATCAGCGGCTGCTTAAGTTCTGCACGCCCGTGGTCTACGGCACCGCTACCGTACTCTTTGATGAGTTTCCGGTGGACCCGCAGGCGGAGCCCCTCACCTTCCGGCAGGTACGCGAAGCGGCCGATATTGCCCCCGGCAAGCACAACGCCGTTACCTGCTGGGACGATGATTTTCACCTTACGCCTGGCCAGCCCACCCAGGCTAGTGGCACCGCCGCCCGCCAGAGCCTGCTCGCCGCCTCCCGCGACCTGAAAGCCGGCCTGCTCGATGCCCTTGTGACAGCGCCCATCAGCAAAGAGAATACTCAGTCTGATGACTTCCGCTACCCCGGCCACACCGAGTTTCTTACTACTTTCTTTGAGGCTCCCGAAAGCCTCATGCTCCTGGCCACCGAAGACCTGCGCGTAGCCACCGTCACGGGCCACATTCCGCTCAAGGATGTGCCCGGCCGCCTCACGCAGGAATTGCTGGCTACCAAGCTGCGCATCCTAATTAACTCCTTGAAGCAGGATTTTGGCATTGAGAAGCCGCGCGTAGCCGTGCTAGGCCTCAACCCGCACGCCGGCGAAAACGGCCTGCTAGGCAGCGAAGAGGCTGATGTAGTAACGCCCGTACTCCAGCAGTTTCAGCAGGACGGCCACCTGGCCTACGGGCCCTTCCCGGCCGATGGCTATTTCGGTACCCGCCAGTTTCGCCAGTTTGATGCCACGCTGTCGCTGTACCACGATCAAGGTCTGATTCCCTTTAAAACCATTGCCTTTGAGCGGGGCGTTAACTTCACGGCGGGCCTGCCGGTAATTCGCACCTCGCCTGATCATGGCACAGCCTACGGTATAGCAGGCCAGTACAAAGCTGATCCTACCTCTTTCCGTGAAGCGCTGTATATGGCCTGCGACATGGTAAAGCAGCGGAAAGCGTTGGCGGAAATAAAGCCCCTAATTCCGGGGCCTGCCCCGCGTGGTGGCCGTTACGAATAGGATACTGATTAAATAGGACTCGTTTTCTAAACACAACAGCTGACGCTTTGCAAAGAGCGTCAGCTGTTGTGTTTAAATCAGTTAGCAAACCTCATTTAGCAGCAGCTGTTCTATTCATAAACAGAACATTATTTCCAAAAACGAAACTTTGTTTGCTCTTTTAAAACAAACCTAGTAAGTTTGCACCCTCTTATTTCATAGTTCTTCCCCATTCCAGACTTTCTCTTCTCTATTCATGACGCTGCACACTCCCGCTGACTACCGCACCGCCCTGCGCCGACTCGACGCACTGGTAGCTGCTGGCTTCGAGGGTAATGCTGCACTGGAGGCGGAATTTCAGGAATTAGTGGTGGCACTAGATACCTATGAGGGCAAGCTAGGCCTGTTACCCATTCCGAACTTGCCAACCTCACTGGCGGAGATGATTGAGCTGAAGCGCCAGCAAATGCGCCTCAAGCAGAAGGAGCTGGCCCAGCTGTTGGAAGTGCCTGCGGGCCGACTTTCGCAGATTTTGAGCGGCAAACGCCGTGTGACGTTGGATTTAGCTAAACGGCTGTATGAGCGACTCGGTATTCCTCCAGATTTTATTCTGAAGAACGCCTAGCCCCTTCTTCTACCTTTCAGCTGCTTTTATATAACGGGGAAAACTTTCTACTTTTGCCCCCTGCTACAAACTCACCCTGTGAAAAAGGATTCTCAATACGACCTCAATATCGCCAAGCTGGCAGATAAAACGCACCATTTCGCGTTTGAGCTCGACCGTGCCTTTTTTGAGCAGTTTGACCAGGAGCTCATTCCGGATGGCAAGGTCCATGCGGATGTGACGCTCACTAAAACGGACCGTCTGCTGACCCTGGACTTTGATCTGCACGGCACCGTGCGCCAGATCTGCGACCGGAGCCTGGACGAGTACGACCAGGAAGTGGATGCTCAGGAGCAACTGCTGGTGCGTTACGGCGACCAGAACCTGGAGCTGGACGACAACGTGCTGCAAATCACGCCCGACACCCAGACGCTCCCAATTGCTCAGCACCTGTTTGATTACATCGGCTTGGCATTGCCCATGAAGAAGCTGCACCCGCGCTTCCAGAACGAGCCCGATGAAAACCCCGATGCCGAAGCCAAGCTCATCTTCACTACTCGCCAGGAAGGCGATGATGATGATGACAGCGACGACACGGACCCGCGCTGGAACGCGCTACGCAACTTGAACTAAGCGCCCTGGGTCGCTTGAACCCTTGCAAATAATAACTTTCAACACTCAACATTACCTGACCCATGGCACATCCTAAGCGCCGCCAATCCTCGACCCGCCGCGACAAGCGTCGCACCCACGATAAGCTGACCCCCAAGGCTATCAGCATTTGCTCTAACACCGGCGAGCTGCACCTGCGTCACAAAGCTTATGTTGTTGACGGCGACCTGTATCTGAATGGCAAAGTTGCTATCAAAGATTACGCTCCCGTAGCAGCCCCTGTTGCTACCGACAACGACGAAGAATAGTAGCGCTCTAGCGCTTATATCCCCCTCGGATACGCTTCTTTAGTTGCTTAGCTTCTCACGGTTTGGCGAAGGCCGCTGCGAGAAGCTAAGCAACGAGGGTGGCCTAGGGAATTCTCCCGGACCTCTTTGATACCTCTTTCATGAAGATAGCCCTGGACGCAATGGGGGGTGATTTTGCCCCTCAGGCTGCCGTCGATGGAGCTGTGCTAGCGGCGAAAGCGCTGGCAGGCAAGGCGCAGATTGTGCTCATCGGCCAGGAAGATGCTGTACGCCCTCTGCTTCAGCAACACGGCGCCGACGCCGAAGACCTGATTCTGGTATCTGCTTCGCAGATTATCGAAATGGGTGAGCATCCGGCTAAAGCCTACCAGCAAAAGCAGGATTCCAGTATTGCCGTGGGCTACCGGATGCTGCACGCCGGAGAAGTAGAAGCCTTCTGCTCGGCTGGTAACACGGGTGCTATGCTTGTGGGTGCCATGTTCAGCGTGAAACCCGTACCTGGCGTAATGCGCCCCGCTATTGCTAACTTCGTTCCGAAGCTGCATGGTGGCCTAGGGATTCTGCTAGACGTGGGGGCTAACGCCGAATGCAAGCCCGAAATGCTGGAGCAGTTTGGCGAGCTAGGTTCGCTCTACGCGCAGTACGTGTTGGGCATCGACCGCCCAAAGGTTGGCCTCATGAACCTGGGAGAAGAAGAAGGCAAAGGCACTGCCATCACCCAGGCTACGCATCAGCTGCTGAAGGTGAACCCCCATATTCACTTTATCGGCAACATCGAGGGTCGTGACCTGTTTAACGACAAAGCCGACGTAATTGTATGCGACGGCTACACGGGCAATGTAATGCTGAAAATGGCCGAGTCGATTTACGACATCATGGCTGAGAAGCAGATGCTGGACGACCCGTTCTTCAATAAATTTAACTACGAAGCCGTGGGTGGCTCCCCCATCCTGGGCATCAACGACAACGCCATTATCGGGCACGGAGTAAGCACGCCTACTGCCATTTGCAACATGCTGCAACAAGGCTACCAAATGGCTAGCTCTGGCATCTCCGACCAGATAAAAAACACCTTCAAGTCCTAAGCGACAAAGTCCGGCCGCTAGCCGGACTTTTCTTTGCCGCGCTTTTTCGTCTCCTCTCTAATGAAGATTACCGCTGCCATTACTGGAGTGGGCTCTTACGTGCCCGACTACGTGCTCACGAATCAGGAACTCGAAACCATGGTTGATACAACCGACGAGTGGATCATGAGCCGAACAGGGATCAAGGAGCGACACATTCTTAAGGGCGAAGATCAGGGCACCTCCGTAATGGGCATCAAAGCCGTAGAGCAGCTGCTGGCTAAAACCGGTGTAGCTGCCTCGGATATTGACTTGCTTATTTGCGCTACTACTACTCCTGATCTGGTTTTTCCGGCAACCGCCAACATCATCTCCGCCGCAGTAGGCGCTACAAAAGCCTTCAGCTTCGATATGCAGGCTGCTTGCTCAGGCTTCATGTACGCGCTGGCTACTGGCTCCCAGTTCATCTCTACTGGCACTTACAAAAAGGTGGTGGTAGTGGGCGCCGACAAGATGTCGAGCATTATCGACTACACCGACCGCGCCACCTGCATCATCTTTGGTGATGGCGCCGGCGCCGTTCTGCTTGAGCCAAATACTGATGGCCTAGGCCTCTTGGATCAGGAACTTCATTCGGATGGCCACGGCGAGCAGTATCTGCACCAGAAGGCTGGTGGATCTCGTCGTCCGCCATCTGCGGAAACTGTTGCCAAGCGCGAGCACTACGTATATCAGGAAGGAGCAGCTGTATTCAAGTTCGCCGTGAAAAACATGGCCGATGTAGCCGCGCAAGTTTCGGAGCGCAACGGCCTCACCGCCGATACGATTGACTGGCTGGTTCCGCACCAAGCTAACAAGCGCATCATTGACGCTACAGCCAACCGTGTAGGTATTGGCCCTGAGAAGGTGATGCTGAATATTCACCGCTATGGTAACACTACTAACGGTACCATTCCGCTGTGCTTGGCCGATTACGAGCAGAAGCTTCGTAAAGGCGACAACCTAATTATTGCTGCTTTTGGAGGCGGATTTACCTGGGGCTCCCTGTACCTGAAATGGGCCTACGACCCCAAGCCTGATCCTTCCGCTGCTTAATTCCGGCGGCGCGAAACCAGAAAACCTCTATACTTGCACTCCCGACGTGCCGCCCCGCCATCTTTCCGGGGCGGCACGTTGCGTTTCCACCCCTGTTTATACATTTTCTGAACGTAGAAAAACAGGCCTAGATCAGCTAATTCCGCTGCTTTCAGCCTGATTTTCCCTCTTAACATCTTCTTTCCCACCATGGCCACGACCGCAGATTTTCGCAACGGGCTCGTTTTGAATTACAACGGCGAGTTGCACGTCATCACCGAATTTCAGCACGTGAAGCCCGGCAAAGGCCCGGCCTTCGTACGCACCAAGCTCCGTAACATCAAAACCGGCCGCGTGATTGACAACACGTTCAACGCGGGCGTAAAAGTTGAAACGGCCCGCGTGGAGCAGCGCCCGCACCAGTACCTGTTCAAGGACGAATATGGCTACACGTTCATGGATAATGAGACGTTTGAGCAGGTCGTTTTGCCCGAGGCTATGGTACCCTTCGCCGACCTGATGAAGGAAGGCCAAGTAGCAACCATCCTGTTCCACGCCGAAACCGAGCAGCCCCTCACCGCCGAGCTGCCCACGACGGTAGAACTAGTGGTAACTTACACTGAGCCCGGCCTGAAAGGCGACACGGCTACCAACACACTGAAGCCCGCCATTGTAGAAACCGGAGCCCGTATACAGGTGCCTCTGTTTATTGATACCGATACCAAAATCCGCATCAAGACCAGCGACTACTCCTATGTCGAAAGAGTCAAATAAGCAGTCCAGCAAGCCCTCTCCCGCCGCCATGAAAGCCAAAGAACTACAGGAACTGATCGACTTTATTGCTAAGTCGGGTCTGAACAAAGTGAACATCGAGACTGAGGAGTTCAAGATCTCGGTTCAGCGCGACCCTAGCTATAAGCCAGTGGTAAGCATGTCGGCGCCAACGGCCGCAGCTCCTGCTGCCGCACCAGCTGCTACTCCAGCCCCATCTGCTCCGGCAGCAGCGCCTGCCGCTGCGGCGGCCCCGGCGGCTGAAGCAGCCAGCAGTGGTAACCACGTTCCGCTGAAGTCGCCCATGATCGGTACGTTCTACCGTAGCAGCGGCCCCGATAGCCCCGCCTTCGTGCAGGTCGGTGACTTGGTAGAAAAGGGGCAAGTGATTTGCATTATTGAAGCCATGAAGCTGTTCAACGAGATTGAGGCTGAGCAATCGGGCCGTATCGTGAAAGCTATGGTGGAAAATGCTTCGCCGGTTGAATACGACCAGCCATTGTTCCTTATCGAGCCGATGTAATTTAAGAACCGAGAAGTGAGAGCTTGGAACTCAGATGAGCAGCGCCCCTAGGCCTGCCTGGGTTTCAGGCTCTCACTTCTCACTTCTACCCCAGCGCTGTGTTCAAAAAAATATTGATTGCCAACCGGGGCGAAATTGCGTTGCGCATTATTCGTACCTGCAAGGAGATGGGCATCAAAACGGTGGCCGTTTACTCTACCGCTGACAAAGAAAGCCTTCACGTTCGGTTTGCGGATGAAGCTGTGTGCATTGGTCCTCCCTCTTCGGCCCAGAGCTACCTTAGCATTCCTACGCTGATTGCAGCGGCCGAAATCACCAACGCCGATGCTATTCACCCTGGCTACGGCTTCCTTTCGGAAAACGCGGAATTCTCGCGCGTATGCCAGGAAAACGGCATAAAGTTTATCGGGGCCTCACCCGAAATGATCAACCAGATGGGCGACAAGGCTTCGGCCAAAGCCACCATGATTGCGGCGGGTGTACCCTGTATCCCTGGCTCCGTAGGCCTGCTTGAATCAATAGAGCAAGGCAAGAAAGTAGCCGCTAAGATCAAGTATCCCGTTATTCTGAAAGCTACGGCTGGTGGCGGTGGCCGCGGCATGCGTATTATCAACTCCGAAGAGGAATTTGAGAAAGCGTGGAACGACGCCCGCACCGAGGCCAAAGCAGCCTTCGGCAACGACGGAGTATATCTGGAGAAATTTGTGGAGGAGCCCCGCCACATTGAGATTCAGGTCTGCGGCGACCAGTTCGGCCGCGTGTGCCACCTTTCCGAGCGTGACTGCTCTATCCAGCGCCGCCACCAGAAACTGGTGGAGGAAGCACCCTCACCGTTCATGACGGAAGAACTGCGTGAGAAGATGGGTAAGGCCGCCATTGCTGGTGCCTCGGCCATCAACTACGAAGGTGTAGGCACTATCGAGTTCCTAGTGGACAAGAACCGCGATTTCTACTTCATGGAGATGAACACCCGCATTCAGGTGGAGCATCCCGTGACGGAGGAAATCATTAACTACGACCTCATCAAGGAGCAGATCAAGGTAGCCGCCGGTATCCCAATTTCGGGCGACAACTACTACCCTCGTATGCACGCGATGGAGTGCCGTATCAACGCCGAGGACCCCACGAAGGACTTCCGTCCTTCACCCGGTAAAATTACGGTGCTGCATATCCCTGGTGGCCATGGCGTACGCGTAGATACTCACGTATATGCCGGCTACCAGATTCCGTCGAACTACGACTCGATGATTGCCAAGCTCATCACTGTGGCTCAAACACGCGAGGAGTGCATCGTGAAGATGAAGCGTGCTCTATCGGAGTTCGTGGTAGAGGGTGTTAAAACTACCATCCCGTTCCACCTGAAGCTGATGGACAACGCAAACTTTAAGAATGGTGACTTCACTACGAAGTTCCTTGAAACGTCTTTTGACTTCTCGGAACTCTAGGCCACTTACACCTACATAAACAAAAAGCCCAGCCTATACAGGCTGGGCTTTTTGTTTATGTAGGTGTAAGCTGAACGTGCTTTCAGTTTCACGCAAAGGTGAGTACTCACTCAATATGATAGCTTAACTACAGGCTAATTGGTATATATATTCAGTCAAAGCAAAAACCTGCTACTATAGCACCATTGCAGAATCAATACAGCATAGGATTAACAAAATAATATTGAATAATACCGTGAGAAAGATACTACTATTGTAACGTTCCTAATACCTCCACAACCAAAACTCCCACATCATGTCAACCTCATTTCAGAGGCCTATTCTAGGCCTGCTGCTGGGCGGAGCCTTGCTTACGGCATCGTGCTCCAAAGAAAACCTAGCTCCCTCCTCACCCACTCCGGCAGCCGCCCCCGCTCCACAAAATGCTGTAGCTGTCAATGGCGTAATGCTACAGGGCTTTTATTGGGATGTGCCCATTAGCAACACGCAAGGCACCTGGTGGCAGGTACTCGGCAGCAAAGCCGCTGAATTTAGTACGGCTGGTTTCACCGCTGTGTGGCTGCCGCCCGCTTATAAAGGTGGCAGCGTGTATGATGTAGGTTACGGCGTATATGACCGTTACGACTTGGGCGAGTTTAACCAGAAGGGTACTGTACCTACTAGGTACGGCACGTTAGCGCAACTTCAATCGGCAATTACGGCGCTGCATGGGCGGGGTATTCAGGTGTACGAGGATATGGTCATGAACCATCTTACCTCTGCTGATGCGCAAGAGCAATTCAGCTATAATGGCACCAACTACAACGTGTACACCAGCTTCACCTATCCGGGCCGGGGCAACACGTACAGCACGTTTAAGTGGCATTACTACAACTTCAATGGTACGCAGCAAGCGCCTAATAACGGCTGGTACCAATGGAATGCTTGGGACTTCCAGCCCTACGCTAATGGCGATGCGTACGATAACCTGCTGGGCTCAGAAATCCGGTACGCCGATGTAAACCAACGGACGGAGACTAAGAACTGGGGCAACTGGATTACCACTAAGCTGAGCCTGGATGGATATCGATTGGATGCCACTAAGCACATACAAACCTCCTTCGTGAATGAGTGGCTGGATGCAGTGAAAGGTACTAGCGGCCGTTTTGCGGTGAGTGAGGCCTGGTTTAGAAACCTCTCCGATCTGAATAACTATGCATCGGCTACTGGAGGCCGCACTAGCTTATTTGATGTTCCACTGCACTATACGTTCCAGGACATGAGCAGCGGTAACGGAGCCTGGGACATGCGCGGACTGCAGTTTGCTGGTTTTACAGAAGCCAACGGACCGCTCTCGGTATCCTTCGTTGACAACCACGATACCGACCAACAAGGCGGGGGACTGTACTCGCCAGTTATTAACCTTAAGATGCTGGCCTACGCCTACATCCTGACCCGCGAGAAGGGCTACCCCTGCGTGTTCTATAAGGACTATTATAACTACAACCTCGGCACGCAAATCAGCCGCCTCATGCAAATCCGGAAAGCCAACGCCTATGGCTCGGCCTATGAGTATACCAGTGTGGATGACGCCGACTATTACGCATACTCCCGTGCTGGTGACAGTACTCACAAAGGGTTGATGATGATTCTGAATGACGGTAGCAGCGCCCGTACCAAAGGCATTACCTCTCCCTTCAAAAGCGCCACGCTAACTGATAAAACCGGCAACTACAGCGGCACCATTACCACCGACGCCAATGGCTACGGTAATTTCCCAGTGCAGGCCCGCAGCTATTCAGTGTGGGTGCCTAACTAGGATGTCTACCGATTGCTTCAGCTACAAAAAAGGGCTACCTAATTATGGGTAGCCCTTTTTTGTAGCTGAAGCAATCGGTAGTAGCCTGAGCCTCCTAGGCCAGTCTCTATTCCGGGGAGCCGTGCTCAATTTCGTGCACTAGCTCACCGTACCACTCTTCGCCGTACTTGCGTACCAGTGGCTCCTTGAGGAACTGATAGATCCGAACGCCTAAATTCGCACCAAATGAGCAAGCTGGATTACATATGTTCCAGCGGTCGTAATTCAGCGCGTCGAAGTCTTCGTACTTGGTGATGCGGATGGGGTATAAGTGGCAGCTGATGGGCTTCTTGAAGCTGGTAGCGCCTGCTAAATACGCCTGCTCAATACCGCATTTCAGGATGCCCCGCTCATCATAAAGGGCATAAGCGCACTCCCGGTCATTAATGGTGGTAGTGCTGTAGTCGCCTTCCCAATCTTTTATGTAGAGCCCCTGTTGCTCAATAGCTTGCTGGCCTGCTTCGGTGAGAAAGGGTTTAATGGCCGCATATTCCTGTTCTAGAATCTGTAGCTCCTTTTCTTCCAAGGGGGCACCTAAATCTCCTTCAACACAACAGGCTCCCTTGCAGGCTTCTAGGTTGCAGACGAAGAAATTGTCCCGCACGTCATCCGAGATGACGGTATTTTGTATGATGATCATGTCGTGGTTTGCTCGCCGAAAGGTGCTTCCTGGTTCTCGTTAGGTAGCGAAATGACTAAGCCAACACGTGCGCTACCGGCCCGGTTCACTGTAGGAAACAAAGCGACAAAGATACCGGAATTAGGCCAGCGCAAGTAGAATCTGCTCAGTCAGGTCGCATTGCCGCACGTGCGAGTACTCTGCCTGCGCTCGGCGGCTCGCCGACTGGCCTAGCTCCTGCCGGAAAGTGGGCTGCTGCAGGCATTTGAGAACTTGCTGCACGCAAGCTTCAACGTTGCGCAAGGGGTATAGTAGGCCAGTCTGCCCATCCTGCACAATCTCCAGGGTTCCGCCCGTGGCGCTAGCTACTACTGGCAAGCCCGCAGCCATAGCCTCAATGGTTACCATGCCGTAGGTTTCGCTCACTGAAGCCAACACAAATACATCAATGGCGCGGTAGAATACCTCCGTTTGGGGGCTGAAGGGCCGGATGTGCACCTGTTGCTCCAGGCCTAGTTGTTGAATCTGGCTCTGGAGCTGCTGCCAGTAGGCGTCGCCTTCATTGCGCGTCAGCTCGCCCATAAGCACCAATTCCACTGGTTGTTGATGCTCCGTACGCAGCGTATGCAGCACATCCAGTACAAAGTCTTGCCCCTTGCCGTCATCGAAGCGGCCTAACACGCCTAACAGCGCTGTTCCGGCGGGTAGCTGGAGCTGCTCTCGAGCCTGGGCTTGCGTAAGGCCTGGCTGTATAAAACGCTGCAAAACAATTCCTAATGGCACCACATGTACACGCGCAGGATTGTAGCGGGTCATTTCCGTTACCTGCCGGGCTAGGCCAGGGAGGGGCGAGAGCCACGCATCCAGCATAGCAAACCGCTGGGTATGAAACCAGTCACGCTTAGGAATACCAATTTGCATGTGCTGCTGATACACGACGCGCAACTCTTTCCCCATTAGCAGCTTGAGCAGGGCCACGAATCCCAAATCTTTGTTCTGCGTGACCAGTAGTATCCGGATGCTATGCGCCCGCAGATACTGTGCAAGTCGCCAAGCAGTTACTACTGCTAGAGACTTACGGCGGGCAGCAACGGTTATGTAGGCCAGTTGCTCGCGCGAGGCCCACTCTGCCAAGGGAGAGTGTGGCGGCACCAGCAACGTAATTGGCCAGCCCCGCTCCCGCATCCAGCCAGAAAACTTAATAGTGTTAATCTCTAGGCCACCCAGACTGTCAGAGAGGCACAGGATAGCTAATGCTGGCCGCGGCGCCGCTCCAAGGTGAGTAGAGGGTACTACTTGGGCACGCGCCACTTCAGATTGCTTACCTCCTCCTGTTCCGGTGTTCATGGACGACAACTGCTTGCTAAAACTGAACGCGAAATAACGGAGTGACGAGGTATGACAAGCAAAAGATTTTGGGCTAGCCCCACTCCTGCCTTCCAATTGAGCCCATAACAACCGCAGGCTACTACGGCTGAAACCAAGAATTTGGAAGTTTCAATTCTTGCACATTACCTTCGCCCTACCAATTCTTTTCGACCAAAGGATTGTTTTTATACAGAGGCGTGGAGAGACAGGCTCTATGAAACGCCGGCAACCCCCAGATACTGGAACGGTGCCAAGTCCTGACCATATAAAAACAAGTTGCCGTGGCTACTACCAACAACTTTCTCGCTTTCTCTGCTGCTCACGTTGCTCCGCAATCGGCTTTCCGCGCACTGCGCGCATTGTCCGTACATGCGACTATGGCGGGCCCTTGTTGTTGTTGGTAAGCGCTACTCTTCCCTAGGCCACCTCAGGCCAAATTCGCGGCTACCTGTCGTTCCTTCTTCTTGCCATTCAAGGGCCGCAAGCTTCAACGCGTAGCCGCTCCTGTTGTTGCGCTAAGCACGTCTAGTACCGCCGGCTTATGCCTGAGCTTGAGGATTTTCCAGCGTTCGGCAGGACACGAATTTGGCTAACCCATTGTTCGGGAAATCATCGCATTCTAGCAATAACCTTTTGGCTTTAAGAATTGCGCCGCATCTACCCCTCCGGTAGCAGCGGTGCTATTCTGCTCACTCCTCTCATTTTTCCATTACTTTCTTCTTCTCATGGCTCACGCTGCAAAGCCAATTGGCATTTATTTCGAACATCCCGAGTGGTTTAAGCCGCTCTTCGCCGAGCTAGACCGCCGCGGACTGGCCTACGAGAAAATTGACGCCGCTCATCACCTCTTCGATCCTTCTGAAAAAGAGAGCCGCTATTCACTGGTAGTAAACCGCATGAGCTCCTCGGCCTACCTGCGTGGCCATGGCCAGGGCATTTTCCACACAGCTGGTTACGCTACTCACCTAGAGCGCATTGGCACCCGCATTATCAACGGCTCGGTAGCTACCAGCATCGAAACAAACAAGGCCCGTCAGCTCTCCCTGTTCGCTTCATTAGGCCTGAAATTCCCGAAGTCGTTCGTGATAAACCACGCTTCGCGCGTACCAGATGCGGCTCGGCAGCTACAGTTCCCCATTGTGGTGAAGGTGAACATTGGTGGTAGTGGTGCGGGCATCATTCGCTTTGATACCATTGAGGGGGTAGAGGCCGCCGTAGCTGCTGGCCAGATTGATCTTGGCATCGACCAAACGGCTCTGGTGCAAGAGTACGTAACGCCTCGTGGTGGCAACATTCACCGTGTGGAGACGCTAAACGGCAAGTTTCTGTACGCTATGAAGGTGTACACGACTGGCGAAAGCTTCAACCTCTGCCCCGCCGAAATCTGCCAGATTCCGGAGGAGCAGTCGGCGGAGTTCTGCCTCACTGAAGCCCCTAAGAAAGGTATTCAGGTAGAAGCCTTTACGCCTCCGGCAGAAGTAATTGAAGCCGTGGAGCGCATTGTGGCCGCGGCCAAGATTGACGTAGGCGGCATTGAGTACCTCATTGACGACCGCACCGGCGACGTGCTGTTCTATGACATCAACGCCCTCTCCAACTTCGTGGCCGATGCCGTGAACGTAGTCGGCTTCGACCCCTATGCCCGCTTCGTGGACTACCTGCAAACCCAACTTCCCGTTGCTGCTCCCCAGGCTGCAACTACCTCTAAAATTGAAACGGCTGTAGTGTAATGAGATACGGATATTGGATGCCCGTATTTGGCGGGTGGCTGCGCAACGTGGAGGACGAAAACATGCGCGCCGACTGGGACTACGTTAAGAACCTGGCCCAGCGTAGCGAAGACCTCGGCTATGACCTCTCCCTTATTGCCGAGCTAAACCTCAACGACATTAAAGGGGAAGAAGCGCCCTCCCTGGATGCGTGGAGCACGGCGGCGGCCCTGGCGGCCGTCACCAAAAAGATAGAGCTGATGGTGGCCGTGCGGCCGACCTTCCACTCCCCGGCTTTGCTGGCCAAACAGGCCGCCAACATCGACCACATCAGCGGCGGCCGTCTGTCCCTGAATGTAGTATCGTCGTGGTGGCAGGATGAGGCGAAGAAGTACGGGGTGCACTTTGAGCAGCATGATGACCGCTACGCCCGCACTGCTGAGTGGCTGCACGTGGTAGACAACCTCTGGAAGCAGGACCACTTCTCCTTTGAAGGCAAGTTCTATAAGGTAACTGACTCCATTCTGCAGCCCAAGCCCGTATCGCGCCCGCGGCCGTTTATTTACGCTGGCGGCGAGTCGGAAGCGGCCAAGAACATGATTGCTGCTCAGTGCGATGGCTACGTGATGCACGGCGACGAGCCCGAGGCTATCGGCCGCCGCATTCAGGATTTGAGCCAGCGCCGCGAGAAGCTAGGCCTGCCCCCCATGAAGTTTGGGGTGGCGGCGTACTCCATCGTGCGCAACACCGATGCGGAGGTGAAAAAAGAGCTGGAGCGCATCACAAACGTGCAGGGCTCGGCGGCTGGTTACAAAAATTACCAGCAGTGGCTGGCCGGCACCCAGCTGGAAAACCAAGTATCGCTGCAGGACTACTCCGTTTCGAATCGGGGCCTCCGTTCTGGCCTAACCGGCACCCCGGACCAAGTGGCCGAGCGCATTGCCGCCTTTGAAGCGGTAGGCGTAGACCTGTTCCTGCTCCAGTGCAGTCCGCAACTGGAGGAAATGGAGCGCTTCTCCGAAGCCGTTATTCAAGTACTGGCCTAGGTCAGTCTAGAGAAAACTAGGCCACCAAAACTATCATTCCGAGCCAAGCGAGGAACCTGGGTTAGCTTCTTATGAGTGCCAGGTTCCTCGCTTGACTCGGAATGATTGTTCTAGGCCACCTGTAGCAGGTGCCTAGCACCTTCACTCCTCTCATACCCTATGGAATCAGCTTTACCTGTTGCTTCAGCCGATGCTCCTGCGGCGGCGCCTGTTTCCTTCCGTGAGGCGTTTCGCTTCTGGCTCAAGCTCGGTTTCATCAGCTTCGGCGGTCCGGCCGGCCAAATAGCCATCATGCACGAGTACGTGGTGGAGCGGCGGCGCTGGCTGGAGGAAGATCGGTTTCTGCACGCCCTAAACTATTGCATGTTGCTACCCGGGCCCGAGGCCCAACAGTTGGCCACGTACATTGGTTGGCTGCTGCACGGGGTGCGGGGTGGCCTAGTGGCAGGCAGCTTGTTTGTGCTGCCCTCAGTATGCATGCTGCTGGGGCTGAGCTGGGCTTATGTAGCGTACGGCACCGTTCCGGCAATAGCCGGACTGCTCTACGGCCTGAAGCCAGCCGTAGTAGCCATCGTGCTCGGGGCCTTGCTAAAGATTGGGGAAAAAGCACTCAAGACGCCCTTGCACGTTGCAGTAGCGGGCCTGAGCTTTCTGGCATTATTTCTAGGCCACCTACCTTTTCCGGTGGTGGTATTTGGAGCACTGCTGCTGGGATTGGTAGTGCAGCGCTGGCGCCCTATTGGGTTGGGCCTGCCGACGTCTGATTCACCTGGTGTCACTCCTGCGAAGGCTTCAGCTGGTGGCCGCCACTGGCCTATGTATATCGGCAAGGCCTTGATAGTGGCGCTAGGCCTGTGGGTGATTCCCGTGGTAGCGGCAGGGCTTTTTACGGGCGACTGGGCCTTCTGGTGGCAGCTGACGCGCTTTTTCAGCACGGCCGCCTTGGTCACGTTTGGTGGGGCCTACGCCGTGCTGCCCTACGTGGCGCAGGTTGCTGTAGAGCAATTCCACTGGCTAACTCGCCTGCAAATGGTGGATGGGCTGGCCTTGGGAGAAACGACTCCTGGCCCGCTAATTATGGTGCTTACGTTTGTAGGGTTTATGGGTGCCTGGCAGCACGGCGGCCACTCTGTGGGCTGGGGTGCGGCGGGGCTGCTGCTCACCACGTTCTACACTTTTTTGCCCAGCTTCTTCTTCATCTTTGTGGGCGCTCCGCTGGTAGAACGTACCCGCCAGGACGCTCGTGTAAAAGCGGCACTGAGCGTGGTAACGGGTGCAGTGGTGGGCGTCATCCTTAACTTGGGCATCTACCTGGGTCAAGCCGTAGTATGGCCTCAGGGAATACGCACTGCGCCCGATTGGTTTTGTTTAGTATGGGTAACCCTTTCGATTCTGGCACTGCGTTGGGGCAAGGTCAACCTGATTCTCTGGATTGGCGTGAGCGCGCTGGCGGGGTTAGCGTATTCTTGGTTACTCTAGGCCACTCAACCGAATAAACCTAGGCTTATAGAGTAATAAGCACTCCTACTGTGCCAAGTAGCAGCAGGTGAGCAAGGCAGTTCCCCAAAAGAAATGGACTCCGCTCACTCGTAAGCAGAGCAAGGCACCCAAATATTCCCCATCCCATACCTAGTGCTGTTACCAACTCCGCTACCACTAAAGGCACCCCTATGTTGCACGCGTCGCCAACAGGCATGAAGTGTGCCAAGCCTACGGCTACTCCAAAACCTATTATGTAATAGGCTAGCACGGCAACGAATCCGCGCAGAATGGGGTTATTTCTAGGGAGCCACTGGTAAGTCATGCTGATAAAGCGCCAGCCTGTTGGTTTTCCTAAAGTTAGTAAGTGGCTGGAGTTCACTTCTACCTGGTAGAGCTTCGGCTTTCCCCTCCCAAAGCCCTACCTTTGCTAACAAGCCAAAAAGCTTAGTTTCCGATTAACTGACGAATGGGACTGGATTATCTTTCTCTACTGAACCCCTCGCAGGCCGCCGCCGTGATGCAAATTGACGGCCCCTGCATGATTATAGCCGGTGCCGGCTCCGGCAAAACGCGGGTACTCACCTACCGAATTGCCAACCTGCTCGAAAAAGGGGTAGATCCGTATAATATCCTGGCTCTCACCTTTACCAATAAGGCGGCCAAGGAAATGCGTGCCCGTATTGAGAAGGTAGTAGGCCCGAACGCCAAGAATCTGTGGATGGGTACCTTCCACAGCATCTTTGCCCGCATTCTACGCTCCGAAGCCGATAAAATAGGCTTCCCCCGCTCATTTACTATTTATGATACCCAGGACTCCAAAACGCTTATCACGCAGATCGTGAAGGAGCTGGAGTTGGATGATAAGCTCTACAAGCCCGGCTTAGTGCTAGGCCGGATTTCGGCGGCCAAAAACAAGCTCATCTCGGTGCAGCAGTACCTCAACGACCCTGTAATTAAGCAGGACGATGAGGCCGCACTTCGCCCTAAGATTGGCGTGCTCTACCAACAGTATCAGCAGCGCTGCTTCAAGGCCGGCGCCATGGACTTCGACGACCTGCTCTACCAGACCAACGTCTTATTCAAAGACCACCCCGATGTACTGAACAAGTACCAGAACATCTTTAAGTATGTAATGGTCGACGAGTATCAGGATACCAACTACTCGCAATACCTGATTGCGCGGAAGCTGGCGGCCAAGGAGCGGAACATTTGCGTGGTAGGCGACGATGCGCAGAGCATTTACGCCTTCCGGGGCGCTGATATTCAGAATATCCTGAACTTCGAGAAGGACTATCCTGAGCTGCAGGTATTTAAGTTGGAGCAAAATTACCGCTCCACCAAGAACATCGTGTGGGCGGCCAACTCGGTTATCAAGAACAACCAGGCCCAGCTGCGCAAAGACGTTTTCTCGGATAACGAAGACGGCCCGCTGATTGAAGTACTAAAGGCTGCTTCCGATAACGAGGAGGGTAAGCTAGTGGCCCAGAGCATCTACGAGGACAAGATGAACCATCATCTCTCCTACGATGACTTTGCCATTCTGTACCGCACCAATGCCCAGAGCCGGGCCATGGAAGAATCTCTCCGCAAGCTCAATATCAAGTATAAGATTGTGGGCGGCCTGAGCTTTTACCAGCGTAAGGAAATCAAGGACCTAGTGGCCTACCTGCGGCTTACCGTGAACCCCAACGATGAGCAGGCTCTGCGCCGCGTGATTAACTACCCCAAGCGCGGCATCGGCGATACTACGCTGGCCAAACTTATCAGCGCCGCCGAGGAGTCGAACCACACGATTTGGGAGGTTGTTAGCAACGCCGACAAGTTTTTGCCAGCTCGCACAGCCAACCCCATTGTTGACTTCGCGGAGAAGATCAAGGCCTATACCGCCGTGGCCGCCAAGGAAGACGCATTTGAGGCAGCCAAATTCATTGCCAAAAACTCGGGCATGATTGAGGAGCTTTATGCCGACAAGAGCATTGAGGGCCTCTCGCGCTACGAGAACATTCAGGAACTTCTGAACGGGGTGAAAGCCTACACCGAAGATCCTGAGCGCGAAGACAAATCCTTGAGCGCCTTTCTGCAGGACATTGCCCTTGTAACTGATGCGGACACCAAAGACGCGCAGAGCGAAGGCGAGCAGGTAACGCTGATGACGATACACTCGGCCAAAGGCCTGGAGTTTCGCAATGTCTACATCGTGGGAATGGAAGAAAACCTCTTCCCCTCGCAGATGATGATTACCTCGCGCGCCGACCTGGAAGAAGAGCGCCGCCTGTTTTACGTGGCTATCACGCGGGCCGAGAAGAAGCTGACACTCAGCTATGCTACTTCACGCTACCAGTGGGGCAACCTCCGCAGCTGCGAGAAGAGCCGCTTCCTGGACGAGATTGACCCGCAATACGTCGATTTCAAGTTTTCTGCCAGCCCCGCCGGCGGAGCCATGGATTCGCCTTTCGGCCACGTGCTAGAGCGCCGCAGCAACCTCGTGCCGCCTGCGCCGCGCAAAACGGTTGCCACTAGATACGTAGCTCCCTCCGACTTTCAGCCGTCCGATACCTCTAACCTGCAGCATGGGCAGCGCGTGGAGCATCCAAAGTTTGGGTTCGGTCAAGTGACCAAGCTAGAAAACCAGAATGGCTCCGTTAAGGCCATCATTCAGTTTGAGGAAGTGGGTGAGAAAACCTTGCTCTTGAGCTTCGCTAAGCTGCGAATTGTATAACCGCTTTCAAGCTTATCTGAGTAGGGCGAGGAATATGGGTAGGTGCTAGGCCACTCCCATGTTCCTCGCCTTGCTTAGATTGCTCCCAACTGGCTCCCTAAACAAATTTGGCGTACCTGCGTCTTACTGCACAACTAGCTGGTTGTGCCGAGAGAGTTTAGCAAGTTCTCAGGCTGCTAACGTATGTATGATGGAGACTAGGGCGTCATTTTAGTCCCTCTACATTGGCAGATCAGGAATAAAGGCCTCATAAGTCTTAAAAATTATTCAACTTCACCTCCACAATTCCCTCCCTCCTCTGCTAGCCCTGGCTGCACTTACGCGCATATAGGCCTACGGGTGCGGATTGGCGTATATTTGTCCGGCAGGATACTTCTGCCTTCTGTTTCTTTATGACTCTTCCTTCTCTTCATAAGCACGAACTCCTCCAGCGCGAGTACGGCCAGAGCACCTTTCAGCTCGTCCAGCAGCTCCGCGACATCGAGGACCGGGCCGAGCGCACACGCCGGGCTCAGCAGATCGTGCAACTTATCTTCCGGCTGCAGCCCAGCCTCCGCGACCAGCCCGATGGCCAGCAGAAAGTGTGGAACCACCTTTTTGAAATGGCCGACGGCGAGCTGGATGTAGACAGCCCCTTCCCGCTGGCTGCCCCCGCCAACCAGACCAAACCGGGTCGGGTGGCCTACCCCAGCAAAGGCCCTAAGCTGCGGGCATACGGCCGCGCCGTAGAGCAACTCATTGAGCAAGCCGTTGCCATTGAGGACCCCGCGGAGCGCGAGCAAGCCACTATTGTGATTGGGCGCACCATGAAGTTTCTGTACCGCTCACATAACAAGGAAAACGCGAAGGATGTCACCATCCTGAAGCACCTCAAGGAGCTTTCAGCGGGCAAGCTTAGCCTTGACCCCGCGCAGGTAGATGCGCAAAACCTATTTGAGTTTACTACCTCCCCCGGAGGCCGCCCGGCGCCATTCATTGTACCTCAGCCGCGCCAAGAGCGCGAGAATCGGCGCGGTAGCTCCGTTGGCAACAATAACCGGCGCGACAAGCAGCGCCGCGGTGGCAAGAAAGGCCGTCAAGAACCACAACAACCCCCGCAGTAATTTTTCTTTGCAGGAGCCAAGCGGTAGCAGAGAGCCAGAGCATACGCAACCATACGTTTTCTAGGTTCTCATTGCTACCTGCTAGCCCCTAACTTCTCTCCTACATGGCCTCTTTTGAAGTAATTGGCGGTAAAGCGCTGAAAGGCGAAATCGTGCCCCAGGGCGCCAAAAACGAAGCGCTCCAGATTTTATGTGCCGTGCTGCTCACCGATGAGCCCGTCACCATCAGCAACATCCCCGATATCCGCGACGTCAACAAGCTTATTGAGCTACTGCGCGATATGGGTGTGAAAGTAGGCAAGCTGGCATCAGACACTTACCGCTTTCAGGCCGATGCCGTAAACCTGGACTATCTCGACACCCCTGAATTTGTGGCTCAAGGTCGCGCGCTGCGTGGCTCGGTAATGATTTTGGGGCCCATGTTGGCCCGCTTCGGCAAGTGCCAACTTCCTAAGCCCGGTGGCGACAAAATTGGTCGTCGTCCCCTGGATACCCACTTCGTAGGCCTAGAGAAACTAGGGGGTAAGCTCACTTTAGAAGGCAACGACTTCTACCGGATTAGCGCTGAGGGTCGCCTGCACGGCGCCTACATGCTGCTGGACGAGGCTTCCGTAACGGGTACTGCTAACATTGTAATGGGCGCGGTGCTGGCTGAGGGCATCACCACTATCTACAATGCCGCTTGTGAGCCCTACCTACAACAGCTTTGCAAAATGCTGGTACGCATGGGCGCCAAAATCAACGGCATTGGCTCTAACCTACTGACCATCGAAGGTGTGGAACGTCTAGGAGGCACCGACCATCGTATGCTGCCCGACATGATTGAGATTGGCTCCTTCATTGGCCTAGCGGCCATGACGGGCTCCGAAATTACGATCAAAGACTGCCAGATTCAGGAGCTAGGCCTCATCCCGGACACCTTCCGGAAGCTAGGCATTCAGTTGGAGTTCCGCGGCGACGACATCTATGTACCCGCTCAAGACCACTACGAGATTTCTACCTACCTCGACGGCAGCATCCTGACCATTTCCGACCACACGTGGCCGGGCCTCACCCCTGACCTGTTGAGCGTGATTCTGGTAGTAGCTACCCAAGCCAAAGGCACGGTGCTTATTCACCAGAAGATGTTCGAGTCCCGCCTGTTCTTCGTGGATAAGCTCATCGACATGGGCGCGCAAATCATCCTTTGCGACCCACACCGCGCCACCGTTATCGGCCTCGACCAGCGCAACCGCCTCCACGGCATCACGATGACCTCCCCCGATATCCGGGCGGGTGTAGCCCTGCTGATTGCAGCTCTTTCCGCAGAGGGTCGTAGCGTAATCGAAAACGTAGAGCAGATTGACCGTGGCTACCAGTACATCGATAAGCGCCTAACGGCGCTGGGTGCGCAAATCCGCCGCCTCTAAGCGTAAGCCTCTTAGGGAAATAAAAGCCTGCTCTCTTCTGAGGGCAGGCTTTTATTTATCAGTATACGAATACAGCAATACTTGCCGTTGAATTGATATATAGAAATAGCGAGTTAGCATTTCACCTTTATATACTTACACCTATGAGGACTGCCTTATGTAACATACTTGCTATTAGTGTATTGTTGCTGAGCGCTTGTGGTAAGCAGGAAAGCACAATTATAGAAGATAAGATACTCAAGGAAAACGTCCTGATGGAAGCTCCGGCGCTTGAGCTAAAGCAACACGACGTAGCTGCTGCACCGCCTCCACCCGAAGCTCCGCCAGCTCCAGAGGATCCCCAACCGGGCCCACCGGCCAATGGCTCAGTTCCTACTGCTGCCCCTGCCTCAGCCCGCAAAATCATCTATCACGCCGACGTGCGGGTGAAAGTGGAAGACCTGGTGAAAACCAATGCCCGGATGGACAGCCTCACCCACGCTTACGGTGCTTACATCTCCGATGCCTCTGAGGAGCGGCAGGAAGGGCAATGGGAGCATCAGATGAAGATACGGGTGCTGCCTGGCCAGTTTCAGAAGTTGCTGAACAGCCTCAATGGCTTGGGCACTCTGCAATCAAAAACGCTTAGCACCGATGATGTGACCTCTGAGCATGCCGATGTATCGGCGCGGCTCCGGACCAAACGGGCCGTTGAACAACGCTATGTAGCGCTCCTCTCACAGGCCAAGAAGATTGCCGATATACTGGCCATTGAAGAAAAGATTGGGGAAGTACGGGAGGAAATAGAATCTACGGAAAGCCGGCTCAAAACCCTCAACGACCAAATCGGCTACTCTACCATCACACTCACGTATTTCCAGACGCTACCACTTAACCGGCCCGAGGCACCTGTTCTCTCGTTTGCGAGTCGATTTACTCAGGCGTTTTACAGTGGCTGGGAATTGTTAACTGGCCTAGTGCTCGCCCTTGTAACAGCTTGGCCGCTACTGTTGCTAGGGGCACTAGGCTTTGTTGCCGTCCGGACTTGGCGCCAACGCCGCCGGGCGCAGCTAGAAACCGAAGCCTAGGCCACAACTATCAAAAAAGCCCCACCAGTTGCAACTGGTGGGGCTTTTTAGTTTTAGGCTTCTTTCTACTTAGTCAACAATTAAATCAACCACGGCAGTAACCAGCGAAAGCACAACGCTAAATATTAAAGCTGATACAAAACCATCGACTTCGAAACCTGACAATAGGTAACTGGCCATCATGACGATCAAGGCATTGATAACCAATAAGAACAGGCCTAGAGTCAGAATAGTAATTGGGAAGCCAATGATTTTAAGTATAGGCTTAACCACTGCGTTCAGAATAGCCAGTACAATTACCAGAATGATAGCATCAGTAAAGCCGTCGATATGCGAGCCGGGCAGAAATTTGGCCAACACATACGTGATAATGGCTGAGAGCAGAAACTTGAGAATAAATCCCATGATTAGGTGTAGGGTTGGAGTGAGGAGAGAGTTACTAAGCTTATAAGAATAAGCCTATACTCCGATACGCAAAAGCGCGGCCTGCGTTGGCTCCTCCTTATTTCTCCGTGGGTCGAGCCTTCAGGCGACCTTGTGAAACCCCCATCCAGTTAGCCATATGGTAGAGCAAGCGGGCCCCCACAATAGCGTTCCACTCTGTGTCGCCGGGCGCCACCTCGTTCAAGTCGCACCCTATAATAGTACGACCCGAGCGTACTACCATACGCAGCAGATAGAGCGCCTGCTCGAACTCTAGGCCACCTGGTACGGGTGTACCCGTGCCGGGGCATAGTTTAGGGTCAAGGCCGTCAATATCAAAGCTTACGTACACTTTAGAAGGAAGCTGGGCAATAATCTTCTTACACTCCTTCTTCCAGGATTTGCCGCCTAGCATTTCGGCCTGCAGAAAACGGTCGGCAAACAGGGCTACGCGGCCATTGCTCTGCTCAATAAACTCAGCTTCCTGCTGGCAGTAGTCGCGAATACCTACTTGCACCAGTTTCTTCACCTGAGGTAACTTCAGGGCGTTGTACATGATGGAGGCGTGCGAGTACTCGAAGCCTTCATACGCGGGGCGCAGGTCGCAGTGCGCATCAATCTGCAGGATGCCGAACTCCTCGTGCCGCTCTGCTAGGGCGTGCATGTAGCCCAGGGGGGTGCTATGGTCACCACCAAGCACTACTACGCCTTTACCGGCATCAAGTAGGGCACCGGTCTTAGCCTTTAGCCATTCCAGCAACGCTTTTCCCTGCACACCAATGCGAGCCGGTACTTCTGAGAATGTAGCGTGGGTTTCCTCCGGCTCACCATCTTCCAGCCAACCAATATACTCTTCGGCAGTAGGTCGCAGTTCTAGGCTTTGCGCCGCAATCTGCTCATCGGGCTCTTCCATGGCCAAGCCCATGCGCCAAGCATCGGGCAGGTCTGGGTCGTAGAGGTCAACCTGCAGTGAAGCCTCACGAATGGCAGCGGGTCCTTCAGCAGTACCAGCGCGGTACGATACGGTAACTTCCCACGGTACGGGCACCACTACTACTTGGGCTTCTTCAGGCGTAAAGGGCAGGCCGTAGATGCCCCCCGCGGAGTCACCCAGGGCATTAGGATCGAAGTTGGCAAGCTTCTGTTCCAGAGAAGATTTTGCTGAATCAGTCATAGGAAAGAGAGAAAATGAAGAGAAAGTAACAAATGCCGTGGCCTCCGCATTGCTAAGCCAGAGCACAATTAGCTCTGCCTTAACACCGGAGGCCACGGTCGTACGGAGAGGCCTAGCGGCCTGTAAAAGGCATTAGCTGGGCTGCTGTCCGCCCATAAAGTCGTAGGTGCGGATGATTTCGAGGATCTTCTCGAAAGTATCCCGATCAAAGAAGATCATCAGAGGGAGCTCCACGGAGTTGGCTTTATCTGAAAACTGCGTGATAACACTGAAAATCAGAGGCTGCACCATGGGCCGGTCAAGCATCAAGCTCTGCAAAGCCTTAGCCATGTCATCGCGGGGGTTCACGGGAGGAGCACCGTAGATATTGGCCTTCAAGATGTTAGCCAGCTGAGTTACCAATGCCCCCGTGATGATGTTGCTGATTTCTAGCAGCAGCGACTCCTGCATCTCATCAATCTGAGTTGAGTCAGAAGTGTTCATACGTAAGCACACGCGCGACAAACGCTGCACGTGCTGACCTGAGAAAAACATGAGCGTAGTCCCATTGAATTCTCCGCGGATATCAGACTGGATAATCACATGCTGCTCCTGGAGTTCGCGCACCTTTTCTAAGATGCTACGGCCCGAGACAATATTCAGGTTGGGAACCTCAAGCAGCACCTTTTCCTGGGCAATAACCGCGAACGAATCGGCGGCACGAGCCAACCCGATGTTCAGGATTTCGCGGATAATGTCCCGCTCCAGTTCCGTCATGTGCAAATCCATAGGAGTTATTCAATTGGTGGGGTTACTGGCCTAGGCTAATAACCGGAGGTCTGCATTAGGGTAGTTAAGGTCGGCGAGCTAAGAACAAGCGGGTAAGCGCAGGTACATCTAGTACCAGACACACTTGCCCGCTGCCCAGCAGCGTAACGCCGCCAAACAAATCAATGGTATCCAGCGGTTTGCTCATGGGCTTGATCACGATATCCTGCTGGCGCAGGAAACGATCAACGATAAGGCCCAGCTTGCGGTTGCTGTAATTTACAATAATGATATCCTGGCGGCCATTCAGCTCTGCTTTGCTAGCTGGTGCCAGAGGGCCATCACCGTTATGGAGCAGGCGGCGCAGGGGCACCACCGGCAAATTCTCGTCTTGCACGCGTGCTAGCAGCATGCCGCCCACCACGTGAAAATCATCGGGCATCAACGACACTACCGAATCGGTGTGCATGAGCGGAATGGCGTAGTTACGCTCATCCAGCACAAACAACAGCGCACCTTTTACGGCAATAGAGGTGGGCAGTACCAGGGTAAATGTAGTACCCTGGCCCATAACGGAGTCTACGCGGAGCTGCCCGCCCAGAGAATCAATAGCGAGCTTTACCACATCAAGCCCAACCCCTCTGCCCGAAATCTCGGTGACTTGCTTGGCCATGGAGAAACCTGGCTCAAACAAGAAGGAGCGAACCGCATCAGGGTCGAGCGTGGCAGCCGTTTCAGCAGCTACCAGGCCTCGCTCAACAGCCTTACGACGCACACTCTCGACGTCAATGCCACGGCCATCATCTATCACCTGAATCAGAACATCGTCGCGCTCAGTTTGGGCTGATAGAGTTAGGTGAGCCTGCCCTGTTTTACCAGCCGCAATACGCTCAGCAGGAGTTTCTAGGCCATGCCCAATGGCATTTCGCACCAAGTGGAGCAAGGAATCGGTAATGATCTGCAGGATGTTGCGGTCTATCTGAATGTCCTCCCCTACAATGGTCAGTTCCACATCTTTCTCCTCAGCGGCGGCTACGTCACGCACCACCCGGGGGAATTTGTTGAACAATGAACCAACGCCTACAAGGCGGGCATCCATAACGCTATACTGCAGATCATCGGCAATGCGCGAGAAATGGGCCGCAGCTGCCATAAGGGCTGGGTTACCAATTTCCTGACTCAGGGTCAGCACTCGGTCACGGTCAATGATTAGCTCACCTACCAAGTTGAGCAGGTGGTCAAGCTTTTTGATCTGAATGTATACCAGATCTGATAGTTCGAGCTTACGGTTGGCTTCTTCTTCCTCCTGAGTATCCTCCAGTATGGGAGATTCTCCTCTCACCAGACGGTCGAGATTCTCAAGCAGGAATGAAATATCAGAAGCCTCTTGGTCAGCTCCCACCGCCCGAATCATTTCGCCGATGGTATCTATCCCGTCAAACAGCACCGTCACCACGGGCCCCGTAAAGGTCATATCCTTGCTGCGGATCAGACCAAAAATGGTTTCCATGTGGTGGGCAGCTTCCCCAATCTGGGTATAGCCCATTGCCCGGGCATTCGATTTGAGGTTGTGCATGAGCCGAAACAGCTCATTCAGGGCAGGCTCATCAGCGGGGTTACGTTCCAGCTCGCTGATGTGGCGGCTCATGGCGTCGTAGTATTCGAGCGCCTCAGCCATAAATATTTCGCGGTACTCCTGCTCCCTCGATTTCATCTTGAAAGGGGTTGAGTAGCAGAAATAAAGCCGAGCCGGGCTCCTGAGCGCGGCAACACATGGCGCAGTACGAAGTCAGCAATACTAGCCAAGGGAAGCACAGCATTAGCTTGCCCCGCCCGAATCACCGACTTAGGCATACCAAACACGGCAGATGAAGCTTCGTCTTGTGCTACCACTACGCCTCCTTGCTCCCGGATGGCTCGAGCACCGGCAGTACCATCGTTTCCTAGGCCAGTTAATACTACCCCTACAACATTGCGCCCAACTACGCGGGCTGCTGATTGCATAAGCAGGTCAACGGAAGGAATCTCCAGGCTCGTTTCGTTTATAAACCCTACTTGCCAACCTAACCAAGGAGAGTTGCCAATGGATTTTATTATGCAGTTGAAACCACCAGGCGCCACAAGTACTTTGCCTGCTTCCAATGTTACGGCCTCTGAAGCAGCTGTTACGGGCAGTACAGAAGCCCGACGCAACCGTTCAACGAGCGTATCGGTGAAGGAAGCTGGTAAATGCACTGCTACCAGAACCGCCCATGAAAAGTCAACAGGAAGCGCGCGAAGTACTTCTTCTACGGCTTGGGCTCCGCCCGTGGACCCTCCAATAACTACTACCCCGCGTGGAGGCAATGGAGCCGCTGTACGACGGGCAACATCGGCCAGCGGTGTGGCTACTGCAGGCCTAGGCCGGGCTGCCTGTACCTTCCGTTTTGCCTGTCGTCCCCATTCTGCCAGCCGTTGTCCATCGTGCATAGGCGCGGCAGACAAGTAGTCATAAACACCTAAACGCGCAACCTCCCGCAGCATACCTGGTAAGGGCGGCTGCGTGGTATAAAGCAGCACTGGACCACTATAGTGGTGTCGGAGCTGTTCCAGACCCAGTAGCTGGCTTTCCCCTACAATCACCAACCCAGGCTGCAGCCGACGCGCCTGACGTGCCAAGTCATCACTCCCCACAGCTGTGCCTACCACCCGTACTGTAGGGTCGGTATGCAGCAACCGGGTGAGCTCTGCAGCCACAAAGGTGGGCAGGTTCCCGAGCAATAAGGTGAGAGTGGAAGATAAGTTAAGCACGGAGAGAAAAAGGGCAGATAAAATGGGCGCTTACCTCTTGCGAGAACAACGCCAAACGGAAGTAACCTGAGTTATGATTGGGCTGATTCCGAATCCTGCAATGCGCTTCCAACAATCTCCAGCACCTTCTCCTCAGAAAAAGGCTTCACGATGTAAGCTGTTGCGCCGCTTTCCAGCGCCTCGTTTACAATTACCTCCTGGCCTACGGCCGAGCACATTACTACTTTCACATCAGGCTGCTCCTGACGAATGCCTTTCAGCACATCTAGGCCAGTATTGTCGGGCAGAATTACGTCGAGGGTAATCAGGTCGGGCTTTGTTTGGGTGGCTAGCTCCAGGGCCTGTTGCCCGTTAGCCGCCTCTCCCACCACCTCATAGCCGGCGTCGGTAAGCATATTCTTGAGCATCGTGCGCATGTAAAAAGAATCGTCGACGATGAGAATGCGGTTTTTCATAAGAGAAGAAGTCTATCAAAAGAAGGAGAAGGAAGCTGAACAATGGCTTAAACTAGGCCTTTGTACGCGATGCCGCAGCGGAAGATTCTCCTTTTGGCTGTAACTGCATGATTTCAGCTGGGGTGAGCAGCTTTAGCATATCCAAGACTATCACGATACGCCCATTGATCTTGGCAATTCCTTCGATGTATTTATCCTGGATATTAATATCCTGAATGAATTCCGGAGCTTTTTCGATGATGGACACCGGAATAGAAAGTGGTTGAGGCACCTCGCGCACCATTATGCCAATGGTGTAATCTTTAGCCTCTATAGCTAACGTGTAGGTGGTAGCTACTAGCTCCTCCCCAGCAGGGCGTAGCTGAAACCGCTCTTCCAAATCAATAATCGTGATAATATCACCCCGCAGGTTGGCAATACCCTTCACGAAGGAAGGTGTCTTGGGCATGCGAGCAATTTCCGGGGTGATGGTCACCTCCTTCACTTGCTCAATACGAATACCATACTCTTCATCTCCTAATCGGAAGACGATAAGCTGGATAACCGCTTCTTGCTTGGCGTTTTTTTCGGTCTCGGGCATACCTAAAACGAGTGAGCAGTACCGAGCACTATATTATAGTAGCACCCGGCGCCGTCAATCACTAGTTGAACAGTTTATTTGGCTTTGCTTTTGGACTTCCGTGGCTTCTCTGCAGAGGGAGTTGCTGCTCCATTCTCCACGGCGGCAGGCTTTTCAGCTCGGCGTGAGGGCTTCCGGTTAGGCTTGGCTTCCTGAGCAGCGGCCGCTGTGTCGGGTGCAGGGGTTGTGGTAGCCTTACGGCGAGAAGTGGCTCTACGAACCGCTGATTTAGGTTCTGGCTCGGGAGCCGGTACCACAGTAGTGGCGGTGCGGCGCAACTGCCGCGTAGTGGCCGGAACCACTGGAGCGGCTGGCGTTACTGCCGCGCCACGGCGCGTCATCCGCCGAATGGGCTCCGGCTCGGGCTCGGGCTCTAAATCCTCCATCAGCTGGAAGGCCGATAGGCCTAGCTGCAGGTCGTCGGCAATATCCGTTAGATTCTGGCTGCTGGTGGTGAGCTCCTGCATGGAAGTAGAAAGCTGCTTGGCCGTACCGGCTACTTGCTGCGTACCCGTTGCGGTTTGCTCGGCAATAGCTACTACTTCCTCCACATACTTTACTACGTCGCCAATAGAGGTCTTCTGAATCTCCGTGGCCGTCAAAATGTCGCGAGAGGTGCGCAGGGTTTCACCGCTGCTGGTGGCAATGTTCTTAAAGGCTGAGCTAGCTTCGAAGGTAGCGTTCTTGCCTTTGAGTACCCGGCCTTCCATCGTCGAAATAGCGGTTGCAGCGGAGGTAGTATCCTTTCGAACGTCCTCAACGAGCGTGGCAATTTCGTTAGCCGATTTGCGGGAGCCTTCAGCTAGCTTCCGGATTTCCTCGGCTACTACCGCGAAACCACGACCAGCTTCACCGGCGCGGGCTGCTTCGATGGCTGCGTTCAGGGCCAGCAGGTTGGTTTGCGCAGCAATGTCGGTGATAACACCCAGCGACTTGCTGATTTCCCCAGAACGCGTGCTCAGTACTTCAATGGTCTTAGAGGTTTGGGCAGCTGCGCTGCTGATTTCCTCCATGTTTTTCACCACTTCCGCTACCGTCTTCAGACCCAGCTGTGAGGTTTGCTCACCCAGAATAGCTGCTTTGATACCCACATCAGCCTTGCCTGCCGTTTCCTTAGTGGCCTGCATGATTTCTTCAATCAGCTTAAAGGCTTGGTCGGTCTTGAGAGCTTGGTTTTGAGCACCTTCAGCCATTTGCTGCATAGCCAAGGCTACATCAACTGTAACGCGGCTCATCTCCTGCCCTTTCACCACCATTTCCTCCGAAGATTCTCCCACAATCTGCGACGACTCATTGATTTCGCCGAGCAGTTCGTTGAGGTTGTCTACGGCTAGGTTCAAGGCATTCGACATGGCCAAAATATCACCAGCCGTCTGGATCTCAACCTGCTGCGTGAGGTCACCTTCCGAAATGGCCCGTACCACGCGGCTCACTTCCAGTACTGGCGAGGCAATCGACTCGATCAGGGCGTTCAGCGTATCTACCAGCTCTTTCCAGGAACCGCTCACGTCACTTACGGTCGCCCGTTCGGTCAGCTTACCTTCTACACCGGCTACTTTTGCCACACGGCTAACCTCCACGGCCAGACGGTTCAGGTCATCCACCATTCGGTTGATGGTCTCGGCCAGATCGGCTACTTCGCCTTTCGCGTCCAGTGTAAGCTTCTGGGTCAAGTCACCCTGCGATACAGCCGTTACTACTTTCACTAGGCCACGCACCTGCGTGGTGAGGTTGGCCGCCATCGTGTTTACGTTGTCGGTCAGGTCTTTCCATACCCCCGATACGTTTGGCACATTGGCCTGACCACCGAGGCGGCCTTCCGTACCTACCTCTTGCGCCACGCGGGTTACCTCACCAGCGAAGATGTTGAGTGAGTCCACCATCCGGTTGATGTTGTCCTTTAGGTCGAGCAGTTCGCCTTTAACATCAACGGATACCTTCTGGCTTAGGTCACCGCGAGCTACGGCGGTGGTCACGTTGGCAATGTCTCGCACCTGAGAGGTTAGCGAGGCGGCCATAGTGTTTACATTGTCGGTCAGGTCTTTCCAAGTGCCGCGCACGTTCGGTACTACGGCCTGTCCACCAAGGCGGCCTTCGGTACCTACTTCGCGAGCTACCCGAGTTACTTCATCACCAAACGTGTTTAGCGAGTCCACCATCTGGTTGAGGTTTTCCTTCAACTGCAACAGCTCACCGCGTACGTTTACCGTTACCTTCTGGCTCAAGTCGCCGCGAGCTACAGCGGTAGCTACGTTGGCAATGTCTCGTACCTGAGAAGTCAAGTTCGAGGCCATTGTGTTTACATTGTCCGTCAGGTCTTTCCAGGTACCTGATACGCTCGGCACATTGGCCTGACCACCCAGAATACCTTCGGTGCCTACCTCGCGGGCTACGCGGGTTACTTCGCCAGCGAAGATATTGAGCGAGTCCACCATCTGATTCAGGATGTTCTTCAGGTCGAGAATCTCGCCTTTTACATCCACTGTCATCTTCTGCGTCAGGTCGCCCTTCGCTACGGCGGTAGCCACGTTGGCAATATCTCGCACCTGCAGCGTCAGGTTGGAGGCCATTGTATTTACGTTGTCCGTCAGCTCCTTCCAAGTTCCACCTACGCGGGGCACATTGGCCTGGCCACCTAGTTTACCCTCGGTACCTACCTCGCGGGCTACGCGGGTTACTTCGTCACCGAAGATGTTGAGCGAGTCCACCATCTGATTCAGGATGTTCTTCAGCTCCAGGATTTCACCCTTCACGTCTACCGTCATCTTCTGGCTCAAGTCGCCGCGGGCTACGGCGGTAGCTACATTGGCAATGTCTCGCACCTGCAAGGTCAGGTTCGAGGCCATGTAGTTTACATTATCCGTCAGCTCTTTCCACACGCCAGCCACGTTTGGTACGGAGGCCTGGCCGCCCAACTTTCCTTCCGTACCTACTTCGAGAGCTACGCGGGTTACTTCGCCGGCAAACAGGTTGAGCGAGTCCACCATCTGGTTCAGGTTCTGCTTCAGCTGCAGCAGCTCACCCTTTACGTCCACCGTAATCTTTTGCGTCAGGTCGCCCTTCGCTACGGCCGTAGCCACATTGGCAATGTCTCGCATCTGCAGGGTCAGATTCGAGGCCATGTAGTTTACGTTGTCGGTGAGTTCCTTCCATACACCGGCCACGTTCGGTACCACCGCTTGGCCGCCTAGTTTACCTTCGGTACCTACTTCCTGGGCTACTCGCGTTACCTCGCCGGCAAACAGGTTGAGCGAGTCCACCATCTGGTTCAGGTTCTGTTTCAGCTGCAGCAGCTCACCTTTCAGATCCACCGTAATCTTCTGCGTTAGGTCGCCCTTCGCTACGGCCGTAGCCACATTGGCAATGTCTCGCACCTGTAAGGTTAGGTTGGAGGCCATCGTATTTACGTTGTCGGTGAGTTGTTTCCACACCCCACCCACATTTGGTACTACGGCCTGGCCGCCCAGTTTACCCTCGGTACCTACTTCCTGCGCCACGCGGGTTACTTCGCCGGCAAACAGGTTGAGCGAGTCCACCATCTGGTTCAGGTTCTGCTTCAGCTGCAGCAGCTCACCCTTCACGTCCACCGTAATCTTTTGCGTCAGGTCGCCCTTCGCTACGGCAATGGCCACATTGGCAATGTCTCGCATCTGCAGGGTCAGATTCGAGGCCATGTAGTTTACGTTGTCCGTCAATTCTTTCCAGATACCGCCGACGTTCGGTACGGAGGCCTGTCCACCCAGCTTTCCTTCCGTACCTACTTCCTGCGCTACACGGGTTACTTCGCCAGCAAATAGGTTCAGGTTGTCAATCGTTTTGTTGATGGTTTCGGCCATCACTTTGAAGTCGCCGGACACGGGAATCTGGAAGGTTTCATCCAGGTTGCCCTTGCTGATGTTCTTCAACACTTTGCCTACTTCCAGTACCGGAACGGCAATGCTATCCACCAAGCCGTTGATGTTGTTGATCATGTCGCGCCAGAAGCCGGCGGCATTGTCAGCCGAGGCACGAGCCTTGAGGTTACCCTCTACCCCTGCCACTTTTGAAATGCGCGATACTTCTCCTCCTACGCCCCCAATCATCTCAACCATTGAGTTGTAGGCCTCGGCTATTTCCGCGAAGATGTCGTCGTTCTGCTTGGTGAGCCGCACCGATACGTCGCCCTTTTTAAAAGCGTCAAGCGCGTACAGCACACGGTTGAGCTGCTCATTCACGTAGTCAGAATCAGCCGCTGAATTCAATTGAGGGCTACTACCACGTTTGCGCGTGGAGTTATCAGACAAGCGTGAAGGCGGCTGGGAGCCGTTTGTAGTTGGCGCAGAAGCCAACGTATCTAGTGTCTCCGGGGCATCGGCTTCCGGACGGGTGTTCTTGGGCATCTTAGCTGAGGCCATAAACGAGGAGTAGTGGCGAAACCTCTGAGATGAGGCGGTGCACAAACGGAACTACGGGTGGACGAGTTCCAAGACTTACAAAGGTAGCAAATGCAGCTTTTCAGCCGCCTAAACAGCAAAAAACTTCCACAAAAACACTAAGTCGCGGATACTTAACAAATTGCGTTCAATTAGTGGTTGAACCAACTCCCCCTTTTACTCCTTATAGTATACCTGGGTAGATCAATTTGCTACAACGGCAGCGGTGCACCGGATTATTCCAGCATCTTTGCGGCAAAATTCAACTTTACGCCGTGGCTGCCGTTTTCTTCTCTATACAGCTTTAGCCTTAGCAGTCACTTGCCCCCTTGTATGGTCAAAAATTTAGTCATAGTAGAGTCCCCCGCCAAGGCCAAAACCATTGAAGGTTATCTAGGCAAGGACTTCGTTGTCAAATCCAGTTTCGGTCACGTCCGCGACTTACCGAAGGACAATAATGCCATTGATATTGCCAATGGATTCAAGCCTACGTATGTCGTTTCAGCAGATAAGCGGGAGGTAATCAGCCAGCTGAAGAAGCTGGCGAAGGAGGCTGAAATGGTTTGGCTAGCCAGTGACGATGACCGGGAGGGTGAAGCTATTTCGTGGCACCTGTCGGAAACGCTCAACCTGAGCAACGACAAGACCCGTCGGATTGTGTTTCGGGAAATCACCAAGAATGCTATTCTACACGCCATTGACACGCCCCGGGAGATAAACCTGGACCTAGTGAATGCGCAACAGGCTCGCCGGGTGCTAGACCGCTTGGTTGGCTTTGAACTCTCGCCGGTATTGTGGAAAAAGGTGAAGGCTGGACTTTCGGCCGGACGAGTACAATCGGTGGCGGTACGGTTAGTGGTGGAGCGTGAGCGGGAAATCAACCAGTTTAAGACATCCTCGGCCTACCGCGTAGTAGCTAAGTTTGATGCTGGCCGTGGCGCAGTGCTAGAGGCAGAATTGCCCACCCGTTTCAAGACAAATGAAGAGGCGCAAGCCTTCTTGGAGCGTTGCGTGGGGGCTACCTACTCAATTGAGAACTTAGAGAAGAAGCCCGGCAAACGCAGCCCGGCACCGCCTTTTACTACCTCCACCCTGCAGCAAGAGGCCTCGCGAAAGTTGGGTTTCTCGGTAGCGCAGACCATGAGCGTAGCACAGAAGCTCTACGAAGCCGGTAAAATCAGCTATATGCGGACGGACTCGGTGAACCTCTCGCAGGATGCACTAGCCGCCGCTAAAGATGAAATCAGTCGGGCTTATGGCGCAGAATATGCCCAAACGCGCCAATTCAAGACGAAGTCTGCCTCGGCTCAGGAAGCTCACGAAGCCATCCGGCCTACTGACTTTTCGTTGGTAAAAGCGGGCGCTGACTCGCAGGAGCAGCGCCTCTACGACCTCATTCGGAAGCGGGCTATGGCTTCGCAAATGGCCGATGCAGTTATTGAGCGTACAGTAGCCTCCATCAGCATCAGCACCCAGCCCGGCACCATGCTCACAGCTACGGGTGAGGTTATCACGTTTGAAGGCTTTCTGAAGGCTTACTCGGAGTCAAAAGACGAAGAAGTGCAGGACGAAACGCCAACGGAGTCTACGTTCTCCCGGGGGTTGCCACCGCTATCGGTAGGCCAGGCGCTGCCGTTGCAGCAGTTGCGGGCGACGGAGCGCTTTGCTTCACCGGCGGCACGCTACACGGAGGCCTCGTTGGTAAAGAAGATGGAAGAAATGGGCATCGGCCGCCCATCTACTTACGCTCCTACTATCAGCACCATTCAGAAGCGTGGCTACGTGGAGAAAGACTCCCGCGAAGGCAAGGAGCGCAAATTCAACGTCCTGACGCTGGAAGGCGACACGGTTAAGACGGAAGTTAAAACCGAGACCTACGGAGCCGACAAAGCCAAGCTGTTCCCCACGGATACTGCCATGGTGGTAAACGACTTCTTGGTAGAGCACTTCCCCGTAATTGTGGACTACCAGTTCACGGCCAAAGTAGAGGATGAGTTTGACCAGATTGCCAACGGCCACGAGCAGTGGACCGATATGCTGGCGGGCTTCTACGGCACTTTCCATGAAACGGTGGAGCGGGGCCAGGATATTGAGCGCAGCACGCTGGGCAGCACCCGCGTTATCGGCACTCACCCCGAGACTGGCCAGAAGATAACGGCTCGGTTAGGCCGGTTTGGCCCTTACGTGCAGATTGAACCGCTGGAAGGCTCTGAAGAGAAAGCTGTATATGCCAGCCTACGCAAGGGTCAGTTCATTGAGAACATTACTCTGGAAGAGGCGCTGGATTTGTTTAAGCTGCCTCGCATTGTAGGCCAGTTTGAGGACAAGGATATGACGGCCGCGCTCGGTCGCTTCGGTCCGTACATCCGTCACGACAGCAAGTTTTACTCGCTTACCAAGGAGCAAGACCCACATACCATTACGGCGCAGGAAGCGGTTGACTTGATTGAAGCCAAGCGCAAAGCTGATGCCGAGCGCCTGATCAAGGAATTTGCGGAGAACCCCGAGGTTCAGGTGCTCAACGGCCGCTTCGGACCGTACATTGTGGTGGGCAAGAAGAACGTAAAAATTCCGAAGGGCGAAGAGCCCACAGAGCTTACCCTAGAACGTTGTCTGGAACTAGCCGCTGCTACCCCAGATAAGCCCGCTAAGGGTGGCCGCTTCGGTGCGAAGAAAGCCCCAACTGCTATAGCGGAGGAAACTGCTGACAAGCCCGCTAAGAAGGCACCAGCCGCCAAAAAAGCTGCTACCAAGAAGCCAGCAGCTAAAAAAGCTACTGGCACTGCTACCAAGAAAGCCGCTACCAAAGCGAAGTAAATTTCCTTCTGCAGATGCTCATAAAAAAGGCCCCAGCCATTGCGGTTGGGGCCTTTTTGTGCTTACTAAAATATTGAATGTGCTATATCGTTTTTGAAGCTCTAATAGCGACCTCCTAGTATGACCTATCTATCTTCACTCCTAGGCCTAGTAAGCGTGGGGTGTGCACTTGCCATTGCTACTGCAGCGCATACGCCCTCGGCTGTAGCGCCTGCATTTGGTACAGGCCACTACCAGTGGTTGCCACAGGGCAAGTACAATGCTCAGCAAAGCCTAGCAGCCCGTTTTCCGGCTCCGGCGGGTTATGAGCGTACTAAACTGGCAGCCGGTAGCTTTGGGGAGTGGCTGCGATACTTGCCTCTACTGCCGGCAGGTACCCCAGTGCATTTATATAACGGGCAGTTGAAGGGCCGGCAGGATGTGCACGCTGCCGTGCTGAACATGGATACTGGTACGCGGGATTTGCAGCAGTGTGCCGACGCCGTAATTCGGCTCCGGGGAGAATACCTATTCAGCCAGAACCCTAACCAAGTGCACTTCCACCTCACCAGTGGTAACGACGTTCGATTTCAAGATTGGCTTCAAGGCCGCACCTTTCGGGTAGTGGGTGAGGATGTGCTACCGGCAACTAAACCCATAGAGGCCCCTACTCACCCGGTTTTTCGACGGTACTTGGATCAGATCTTCACATACGCGGGCACGCTGTCGTTGAGCCGGGAGTTGGTGGCAGTGCCGCTAGGCCAGGTGCAGCCCGGCGACGTTCTCATTCGGGGTGGTTCGCCGGGGCACGCGGTGCTGGTACTAGATGTGGCGGTACACCAGAGCTCGGGGCAGCGCGTAGTCTTGCTGGGCCAGAGCTACATGCCGGCTCAGCAGGTGCACGTGCTGAAAAGTGGCCAGCGGCCTACTTCTGGGGCGTGGTTTACACTTGATGCCAACCGGGAGCAAGTGGTCACGCCCGAGTGGACGTTCGGCCGGGATGAGCTAAAACGGTTTGAGTAAGCAGCCCTCCTAGGCCAGTAAGAAGTATAGCAGGCACTGCTTAGGAACATTAGAAAACAGCTATTTCGCAACGCAAGCAGGCTGTGCTTCGTCTCTACTGCAATCACCAGCAGCAAACTCATGAAAAAGAAACTGGTAGTGCTCACCGGCGCGGGCATTAGTGCGGAGAGTGGCCTAGCAACCTTCCGGGGTTCCGATGGGCTTTGGGAAGGGCACCGCGTAGAAGATGTGGCTTCGCCCGAAGGCTGGTCCCGTAACCCGGAGCTGGTACTTGACTTCTACAACCAACGCCGCAAAGCCGCTCGTGAGGCCCAGCCTAATGCGGGCCACCGCGCCCTGGTTGAGCTGGAACAGGCCTACGAGGTAGTCATTGTCACTCAGAATGTAGACGACCTCCATGAGCGAGCTGGCAGCCGCCACGTCATTCACTTGCACGGCAAGCTAATGGAGTCGCGCAGTACTCAGCACGAGGACCTAGTGTATCCTCTGACCTCCAATTTTCTGCACCTTGGTGAGAAGTGTGAGAAAGGTCATCAGCTGCGGCCCAATATTGTTTGGTTTGGAGAGCAGGTACCACTGATGGAACGCGCAATTGAGGAAGCGGCTACGGCTGATGTGTTCTTAGTGGTAGGGACTTCGCTGCAGGTGTACCCGGCGGCGGGGCTGGTGCACTATACCCGCGCCACTTGCCCCGTTTACATCATCGACCCGCATCAGCCTCCGGTTTCGCCCAGGCCTAATCTGCATTTTGTACAGGAGCCGGCCTCTACTGGCGTGCCCCGCATAGCCCAGGAGTTACTTGCCAAGGCTTAATGGCATTATATCTAACAATGCCGATATTAGCGGCATGGCCTCTATTTTCGGACACACGCTGGTTGGTGCAACCTTAGGAAAGCTTTTGCTGCCAGAGCAGCGCCAGTGGCGGTGGTGGCTGGTAGCAGCGGCCTGCGCGTTCCTGCCCGATGTGGATGTTGTTGGCTTCAAATTTCACGTGGCCTACGACAGCCTATGGGGACACCGCGGATTAACGCACTCCCTGTTGGCCGCCGTAGTAGTAGCTACTTGCCTTACTGGCTTAGGAGCACTGCGCAGCCGCCCAAATAACGCGGCACCTACCGGTCGGGTGTGGCTCCTGCTGTTCTTAGCTACGGCCTCACATGGCTTGCTCGATGCCATGACGACGGGTGGCCTAGGAGTAGCTTTTTTCAGTCCTTTCCATACAGAGCGGTATTTCCTGAGTTTTCGCCCTATTGCTGTTTC
The DNA here is from genome assembly GCF_004745865.1 of Hymenobacter wooponensis. Lineage (GTDB taxonomy): Bacteria > Bacteroidota > Bacteroidia > Cytophagales > Hymenobacteraceae > Hymenobacter > Hymenobacter wooponensis. The sequence continues at coordinate 612,496 of NZ_SRKZ01000003.1, forward strand.
TCCCATTGGAGTGAAGAATTTCGTGGGCAAATGGGCGGCGCGGGTTCTGCGTAGCGAAGTACTGTGGGTGGCGCTGCCGTGCGCCGCCATATTACTACTGCAACGCCTGACTGGGCGGCTGCAGAAAGGCTAAATTTTCTAAAAATCAGGTTTCGTTCTATTGAGTCAGCAGAAATTAAAACCTGATTAAATCGTTGAGCCTGATTCTGCGTAGAACAGGCTTCCACACATTCACTCTATGCCTCTACGCTATACTCGTGTGCTCCTGACCAGCCTTGGTTTGGCAGCCACTTTTTCGGCATTTTCGCAATCGGCGGCGCCTACTCATACCGTATTCATGCTGGGTAATACGGCCACTACAGAGTTGCCAGCTAGTCATTTACAGGCACTGCGCCGCACCTTAGAGCAGCAGCAGGGTACCTTCACGGTGGTTCACCTCGGCGACATCGTGGGGAATGAAGGCCTGGGCAGCAAGAAAGATTCAACGCAAAGCAGCCAGACGGCTAGGGCTGATGCGCTTATCGCTCTCGTGCAGGGCTTGCCCAACGGGAAGCTATATTTTGTGCCCGGCGATAAAGACTGGGCCAACTCAGGGCCAGAAGGTCTGAAGCGCGTCCGGCGGCTAGAGAAGTACATTGAGGACAAGCTTCCCGGCCAGAATGCCTTTGTGCCTACTGGCGGCTGCCCCGGCCCCGAGGTGGTAGACGTAGCGCCAAATGTGCGCCTCGTAGCCATCAACTCCCCCTGGTGGACGCACCCCTACAACCGCCCCGAAGCGCCCAATACGGACTGCAAGACGATGACGAAGGAGGAATTCCGGGAGCAGTTGCAGGATGTACTCGATGACACCAAGGGCCGCAACGTGCTGCTCGTAGGCCACCAGCCGGTGCTTAGCAACGGCGTATACGGCGGGCACATGCCCCTGAGCCGCCACTTACTGCCACCGGTGGGGGGCAGCATTTATGCCGCCTACCGCCAAAATGTAGGCACCCCGCGCGACTTGGCTAACCCCGCCTACCAGGAGTTTCAGAAGGAAATGCTGAACACCCTGCGCGAGAACCCCGGCGCCGTGTACGCCGCCGCCCACGACTTCAGCCTGCAGCTCACCCGCAAAGACGAGAACTACCACGTAGTATCGGGCTCCTTTGTGGAGAAGCAACACGTGGGCACCAACCGAGCCTCGCAGTTCAATGAGTCAAAAGAAGGCTTTACTCGGCTTGATTACTATGGTGATGGTACCGTAAAAACGGTGTTTTACACCTTCGATGGCAGTGATTCCACCGCGACAGAGGCCTACGCGGCCACGCTGTTTCAATCGGCTTGCCAAGAGCCGCGTCTGCCCAACATTCCGGTTAATAGCTTTATCCCAGAATGCCCTACTGCTCCTAAGGGAGTAGCAGAAGTAAAACCCGATGCTCCTTTTCAGGCTACGCAAACCCTGGCGCCGGGCCCTCAGTACCGGGGTACAGGCTCCTCGCGGTTTTGGCTCGGCAACTTATACCGCACCTCCTGGACTCAGCCAGTGCAAGTGCGTACCCTCGACCTGAACACCGAGAAAGGTGGCCTACGCCCCTTCGGGCGCGGTGGCGGACGCCAGACCACGTCTCTCAAGCTGATTGCGGCCGACTCGTCGGAGTATGTATTCAGGTCAGTGGACAAGGATGTGACGCGCATCTTGCCGCCCGAGCTGCGCAACTCGTTTGCGGCCGATGTGCTGCGCGATATTACGCCCACCGCTCACCCCTACTCGGCGTTGGTTATCAGCTCCATGCTCGATAAAACCGACATTCTGCATGCCCGGCCTCGTCTGTTTGTACTGCCCGATAACAACCAGCTAGGCCCCTACCGCGAGGAGTATGCCGGCCTGCTGGGCACCCTGGAAGACCGCCCCGTTGACCCCAAGCCCAACCTGCCGGGTTTTGGGGGTGCCGATGACGTGCGTCGCTCTTTCAGCTTCTTCCGCCAACTCTACAAAGACAACGACAACCGAATTGATGCCGTGGCCCTAGGCCGGGCGCGGGCGTTTGACATGCTGGTGGCCGACTTTGGCAAGCACGAGGATAACTGGAAATGGGCCGGCTATAAGGACGGGAAGAAAACTACGTTTAAACCCATTCCGCGCGACCGGGACCAAGCTTTCACGCTTTGGAACGGCAAGCTTACGTACTTGGCCAACCGAGAATGGGCCGTACCAAGCATCGAGGATTTTCAGGCGGAGTTTCATGACATGAAAAGCCTGAACTGGCCCGCCCGTCACCTCGACCGCTTCCTGCTGCAGTCGCTGAACCGAGAGCAGTGGCAGGAAATCGCGCGTTACCTGCAAACCCAAATTACGCCCGCGGCCATTGATGAGGCTACTGCCCAGCTCCCACCGGAGATGATGCCCCTCTCGGGCAACGATCTGAACCGCAAGCTAAAATCTCGCATTCAGGAGCTTCCCAAAGCCCTGGATGAATACTACCTGCTGCTCGCAAAGCGCGTAGATGTGGTGGGCTCCAATAAAGCCGAAGTGTTTCAGGTAGACCGCCTGCCCGATGGCAAGATGCGCGTGCGCATGTACGACAAAGCCAAAGAGGGAGACGGACCCAACGGGGAGCCTCTGTTTGACCGTACCTTCTCGCCCAAGGAAACGGATGAGGTCAGCCTGTATGGCCTAGACGGTAAGGATATATTCACCGTCACGGGCTCAGCAAACAAAAGCGTACTCCTGCGCATAATTGGGGGCGAAGGCAAAGACCAGATTGCCGATGACTCTCGCGTGGGTGGCCTACGGGCGCTTACCAAAGTATACGACGAGCCGGGCACGGACCTGAAAGCGGGACCCGAAACGGACAACCACTTTTCTACTCGGCCCAACATCAACCTCTACGACCGGGAGCAGTTTGAGTATGATAGCTACAAGCCGCGCGTTACCCTCATTTATAACCGGAACGATGGTTTCGGGGTGGGCGCTGGCGTTGACTTAGTGCATCAGGGATTCCGGAAGCCAGGTTTTAAGACGTTGTACTCCTTCGATGTGCGGGGGTCAAGCAATGGCAACTTCCAAACTTCTCTGGCCTCGCGCTACCGCTATGCCTTTGGCAAATGGGACATTGGAGCCCGCGCTGAGTACGGCAACTTTTTCTCGTATTACAACTTCTTTGGTTTAGGCAATAACACCACCAAAGACCAGGACCTTTACGACGATAACTTCTACCGGGCCCGCTACAAAGGCTTTACGTTAGGCGCCTTCACCGAGCGCGTGTTTCTGCAGCGTAGCGTGTTCCGCATTGGGCCTACGTATGAGCACTACACATCCAACTACAGCCGCAATAGCTATTTAGGCCAGCTGGAAACGGGCGGCAACATTCCAGAAATCATTACGCCTAACACCACCTTCCAGCGCCTCATTGGCCTGAATGCGTTGCTGGACCTAGACCTGCGCGACCGGCAGATGTTTGCCCGCCGGGGCGTGCGCCTACGTGTACAGCACGATAGCTACCAGCAGCTGAACCGCGGCAAAGGCAACTTTGGCCTCACCCAAGGCTTTGCAGAGTACTACGGCACGGCTCGACTTGGTATTCCGGTTACGCTGGTGCTGAAGGGCGGTGGCGCTAAGAACTACGGCAACGACCGGGAGATTCCGTTCTACAAGTTCACCAGCATAGGCCTACGTGAGGGAGTGCGCGGCTATTACCGCAACCGCTTCACCGGCGACGCCAGCCTGTACCTCAACTCTGAGCTGCGTTTAGCCCTGGGCCGAGTAAATAACTCCTTCCTGCCCTTCTCTTACGGCGTATTTGGCTTCTACGACCGAGGCCGGGTGTACCTCAACGGCTCCTCGCCGGGTGGCTGGCACGAGGGCTACGGGGCCGGTTTTTATATCGCCCCCGTTTCTGATCAGTTTGCGCTGTCAGTGTCCTACCAAAAGTCGCCGGAAAATGGCCTTATCCAGTTTGGGCTGGGCTTCCGGATCGATAATTAACTGATTGCTTTTTTGTTGGCACGCCTTACTCTGACTCGGGGTAAGGCGTGTTACTTTCAGCCGTACGCTAATAAACTGCCGTACCTGCTTGTAAAGGCTATATTTGGCCCATCTTCCTCTTTACCCCTTTCTGCCGATGGAATATCCGCTTCTGAAATTAGCTGCCATTGATATTGGGTCGAATGCCGTGCGCTGCCAGATTTCGGCGGTGCTGCACTACGGCGACCGGTACCGTCTGAAGCGCGTGGAGTACGTGCGTTACCCCCTCCGGCTCGGCGAAGACGTATTTGCTACTGGCGAGATTTCAGAGAAAAAACAGCAGAAGTTTATCAAGTTTCTGCACGCCCTGCGCCTCCTGATGGAAGTGCATGATGTTGCTCCCAACCACTACCTGGTGTGCGCTACCTCTGCCATGCGCACCGCTCGCAACGGCAAAGAAGTAGCGGCTCGCATTCAGCAGGAGCTGGGCATGACGGTGCAGGTGATTGACGGACAAGCTGAGGCTGCGTACATCAACCGCGTAATTGAGCACCTACTCGAAGACAACAAGCACTACCTGCACATTGACGTGGGGGGTGGCAGCACTGAGTTCAATATTTACCACAACCGCCGCAAAGTGGCTTCACAGTCGTTTGAGGTAGGTTCAATCCGGCGCATGCAGCAAGCTGAGTCAGGCCTGGACAGTACCGATGCCCAGAACGAAACCTGGCAGCGCATGGAGGATTGGGTGAAGGAAAACGGGCGCCGCTACCACGTGTCGCGCGCCATTGGCACGGGTGGTAACATCAACAAGCTCTACAGCATGGCCCAGCCCTCGGTAGACAAGCCCGTTACTCGCCGACGTATTGCTACCATTCTGGATCAGCTGACCAGAATGACCATGGATGAGCGCGTAAACGTGGCCCTACTCAACCCCGACCGCGCCGACGTGATTGTACCCGCCGGCCAGATTTATCTCTCGGCGATGGAGTGGGCCAACATCAGCCAGATGATTGTTCCGGACATCGGGTTGAAAGACGGGATGCTGCAGACCTTGTTTGAAGACCACTTCGAGGAGTTCCGGCCCCAAGATGACCACACTCCCGGCTTCCCTCATCCCACCGTGCAGACCCGCCCCACCGAAATAGAGTAAAGCATGTGGCCTAGAAAACAGAAGAGTCCTCCTTGTAGTTAGGAGGACTCTTCTGGTATAATGCGAACCTACTGGCCTAGGCCTCTAGGTGCAGCTCTTCGCCGCCTAAATCAACCGGTATAGGTTGCTCCGGCTCCGAGCCGGCAGGATCAGGGGCATTGGGGCGGTCATCGGCTGGCACCGATTCCTGCCCGTCTCCAGCTCCCCGGATTGCCGACACCTCCGCATGGCACAGGTATTCGTCGTAAAGGGCAGCTTCGGCCACCATGTTGACGTTGCGCTGATAGAACTCCTTGTGCACGTTGAACACAGGCTCGTCCTCGGTGGGCTGACGCCGGATGTAGGCACCATCTTCCCGCATGAGGTAAGTGTTCTGGTTGTCCTTGAGGTTGAAGTACAAGATATTGATGGCCTCCCGCTTCAGCTGGGGGTTCACAATCAGGAACAGCGCCTCAATGCGGCGGTCGAAGGAGCGCACCATTAAGTCGGCGGAGCCAGCGTATACTTTCGGGTCGCCGGCCTGGTGGAAGTAGAACATGCGGGAGTGCTCCAGGAAGTCGCCCACAATGCTGCGCACCTCAATGTTCTCGCTCAGCCCTGGCCTACCGGGTCGTAGGCAGCAGATGCCGCGCACAATGAAGCGAATAGGCACCCCGGCCTTGGAAGCCTTGTAAAATTCATCCATCATCTCCCGGTCTTCCAGGGAGTTCATCTTCATCACAATGCCACTGGGCAGGCCCTTCTTGGCGTTGCGCACTTCCTCCCGAATCAGCGAAATGAGCTGCTGGCGCATATCCTTCGGCGCCGTAATCAGGTATTCGTAGTCGTCGGGCTGCGAGTGGCCCGTGATTACGTTAAAGAACTCGGATACGTCGTGACCATACACGTCGTTGGTGGTGAGCAGGCTTAGGTCGGTGTAGATGCGGGAGGTTTGCTCATTGTAGTTGCCCGAGCCGATGTGCACGTAACGCGTCACCTTTTCCCCTTCCTTTCGGATGATCATGAGCATTTTGGTGTGCGTCTTGTACTTGCTCACCCCGTAAATCACGAAGCAACCCGCCTTTTCGAGCTTGGCACCTTCCCGAATGTTCCGCTCCTCATCAAACCGCGCCTTCACCTCAAACAGCACCGACACGTGCTTGCCATTCTCTGCCGCCTTCAGCAGAGCCGCCGTTACGCGGGAGTCGTCGGCCAGCCGGTAGATGGTCTGCTTAATTCCCAGCACGTGGGGGTCTTCAGCGGCCTTCTCCAGCAGGGCCACCACGGGCTCAATGCTGTTGTAGGGGTGGTGTAGCAGTACATCGTGGGTCTTGAGGTACTCAAACATGTTTTCATCGGCTCCCTCTGGCAAGCTAAGGGGCAGTACCGGCGCGGGTGTTTTGGCGCCCTTACCGCGGAAGTTGGGGTGCTTCAGAATCTGCAGCAGTCCTTTCAGGTCAATGAGGGAGTTGATGACGAAAACGTTGCCGTTGTCAATGTTCCAGCGCTCTTTCAGCACGCCCGTTAGAGCCGCCGAGGCATTGGGTTCCACCTCCAGGCGCACCACGCGGCCCTTCTTGCGGGTTTTGAGGCCTAGCTGAATTTCCTTTATAAAGTCAACGTCAATATCGTCGGACTCTTCCAGCGTGAAGTCACCGTTGCGGGTAATCCGGAACAGGTCAGCCGACACGATTTCAACGTTACGGAATAGCTTGGGGAGATTAGCGCGCACGATTTCCTCAATCGGCACGAAGATCACCTTGTCTTTACGCGTCAGCTCGAAGAACCGGGACAGGTTCTGGGGAATCTGCACGAAGGTTAGGCGCTCCTGCCCTTTCTCCGCCTCGGCATCGCCACCACCTGAGCGGGTTACCACTCCAAAGATGAGCATGGAGTTCATCATCAGCGGGAAGCCGTGGTACGAGTCGTAGACCATGGGCGTGAGCAGCGGGAAGATGGTGTTTTTGAAGTAGCCATCGGCCTTCTTCAACTCCAGCTCCGTGAGCTCCGTCATCTTGAGCACATTGAAGCCGTTCTTCTCGAACAGGGGCTTCAGCTCATTCAAATACGTCATCGACTGGTCGTTCACGAAGCGGTGCGCGAAGTCCAGCAGCTTCCGGCGAAAGGGCAGCTCACGTAGGCCTGAGTAGTCCACACGCTCCTTACCGTAGTCGAGATAATTATACAACGACCCCACCCGAATCATGAAGAATTCGTCGAGGTTAGAAGAGGTAATCGCCATAAACCGCAACCGGTCAAATAACGACCGGCCGGCATCTTTGGCCTGGTCTAGCACGCGGTAGTTAAACCGCAGCCAGCTCAGGTCGCGGCTGATGTATTTGCTTTTGCGAATGAGGTCGGCAGACTTGAAGAGTTTCATAAAGCGAAGGAAAGGCCAGACAAAATACGAGCAAATGGCCTCGGTAGTAAATCTATTCTGGAATAATAGCGGTGGCCTCTATCTCCACCAACAGCCCCGGATCAATCAACGCTTTCACCGCCAGCATGGTGGAGGCTGGCCGAATAGAGGCGAAGACTTCTCCATGAGCTTTCCCGACGGCTTCCCACGTGGTGATGTCCATCAGGTAAATGCGGGTCCGGACTACGTGCTGGTAGTCGGCGCCGGCCTCCCGCAGTGCCAGGCCTATTTTCTCCAGCACCCGTTTGGCTTGCGTATAGGCATCAGTGCCCGTGATGGTAGTCCCATCCTGAGCGGTGGTGCCGGCCACTTCTACCACGTTGCCCACGCGCACGGCCCGCGAGTATCCCACAATGGGTTCCCAAGGAGCGCCGGAAGAAATAAGCTGTCGCATGATGAGGCCTAAGGAAATAAAAAAGGCCCGCTTTGCAGCGGGCCTTTTCGTGCTTACACGTCGAGTTTCGCGTATTTGGCGTTTTTCTCGATGAAGTCGCGTCGGGGGGCAACTTCATCACCCATGAGCATGGAGAACAGGTGGTCGGCCTCAGCGGCTGAGTCTACCGTTACTTGCTTCAGGGACCGAGTAGCTGGCTGCATGGTGGTGCTCCAGAGCTGCTCGGCGTTCATCTCGCCCAGACCTTTGTAGCGCTGCACGTTTACCGTTTCCGGCTTGCCACGGCCTAAGTCCTCCTGCGCCTGCTGGCGCTCGGCTTCGGTCCAGCAGTAGCGCTCTTCTTTGCCACGCTTCACGAGGTAGAGCGGCGGCAGGGCAATGTAGATATAGCCGTTGTCAACCAGCTCCCGCATGTAGCGGAAGAAGAAGGTCAGGATCAGCGTCCGGATGTGCGAGCCGTCGATGTCGGCGTCGGTCATGATGATGATCTTGTGGTAGCGGAGCTTGGCCGTATTCAGGGCCTTATCGTCGGCTTCGATACCTCTTTCCGGATCAGCATTTACCCCAAAGGTTACCCCCAAGGCCGTAATCATGTTCCGAATTTCTTCGTTCTCCAGAATGCGGTGCTCCTGTGCCTTCTCTACGTTCAGGATCTTACCACGAAGCGGGAGAATAGCCTGGAAAGCTCGGTTGCGGCCCTGCTTAGCAGTACCACCGGCTGAGTCACCTTCCACCAGGTACAGCTCGCAGATTTCGGGGTCCGATTCGGAGCAGTCGGCTAGCTTGCCAGGCAGGGAGTTGGAGCCCAGCACGGTTTTGCGCTGCACCATCTCGCGGGCTTTGCGGGCCGCAATGCGGGCCTTGGCAGCCAGAATCACCTTATCAATGATGATGCGGGCTTCCTTAGGGTTTTCCTCCAGGTACTGGTTCAGGATTTCGCCTACCACCTGGTTCACGGCCCCGTTTACCTCGGAGTTGCCTAGCTTGCCTTTGGTCTGACCTTCAAACTTAGGCTCGGCCACTTTCACCGAGATGATGGCCGTGAGGCCCTCCCGGAAGTCGTCGCCCTGGATTTCCACTTTAGCCTTAGCTACCTCACCCGACTTCTCGGCGTAGGCTTTCAAGACCCGCGTGATGGCCGAGCGGAAGCCCGCCACGTGCGTACCACCCTCGTGGGTGTTGATGTTATTGACGTAGGAGAAGATGTGCTCCTGGTATGAGTCATTGTACTGGAAGGCTACTTCTACCGGAATGCCGCGCTCTGTCGATACGTACACGGGCGTGGCCATTAGCACAGTCCGGCTGTTATCGAGGTACTGCACGTATTCGGCTAGGCCACCTTCCGAGTAGTACTCGTTGCGAACGGGCTCAGCCTCGCCCCCATCTTCCACCGGACGCAGGTCCGTCAAGATGATGCGGATACCCCGGTTAAGGTAGGCCAACTCACGCAGACGGGTAGCAATGCGCTCGTACGAGTAAACAAGGGTCTCGTCGAAAATGGAAGGATCGGGCTGGAACCATACGGTGGTACCGCGCTCAGTAGTATCCCCGATCTGACGCACATCGTACTCAGGTACCCCAATGTTGTACTCCTGCTCGTAGATATGGCCGTCGCGCTTAACGGTAACGTGCGTGTGGGTGCTCAACGCATTCACGCAGCTAACACCTACGCCGTGCAGACCGCCTGACGTCTTGTAGCTGTTCTTGTCGAACTTGCCACCGGCGTGCAGCACGGTGAGGGCAATTTCTAGGGCCGACTTGCCAAACTTCTGGTTAATGCCCACTGGAATACCACGACCGTTGTCTTGCACGGAAATGGCATTGCCAGGATGAATGGTTACTTCAATATGGTCACACTGACCGGCCAGGGCCTCGTCAATGGAATTGTCGACTACTTCCCACACCAAATGGTGCAGGCCTTTCACGCCGGTATCCCCGATGTACATGGAGGGCCGCTTGCGCACGGCTTCCAATCCTTCCAGTACCTGAATACTATCGGCGGAGTACTCTGCGGGGGCTAATGTCTCTTTCGTTTCACTCATAGTGCGGGAGGTTCAGCGCTAACTGTCTAAGTAGGCAAAGATACCGAAAATATCCGGTTTTTGCCACCGTTTGCCCGGTTTCGGGCATTCTTGTTTCAACAACCGTTGCGCCTTCTAAGTGCCCTAAAAGTCAGCTATTCTCAGGCAGCGCTATACAGCTATTTTACTAAACGTTCTGCTGACCTCCTGAGGAATTATCTGGCTGTTTTTCAAGCTCGACAGCTGCTATTACCACCCCTGTTATGATCATTTTAGACAAGGGCTACGGACTCCTCTCCTGTATCCGCAGTACATGTGCATGCTTCCGTAGGCCACTTGCGCCCTGGGCTGAGCAGGAAACTACAGGGGAGCCACCTGAAAAAGAGTAGCTAGGTTAACGGCTGGTTCCAGTTTTTATACTGCCAGCCTCCTTGTGCCCATGCCCTACTGTCTACTCCGCTCGTTTGCGTTTCTCAGCTGCCTTCTAGGCCAGTTGCTCTGGGCAATGCCCATAGTGGCCCAACCAGCCACCCAGAAGCAGGTATATTACCTCTCGGGCCGCGACAACAAGCCGACGGTACAGTGGGACTTCTATTGCACCGGCGGACGTAAGAGCGGCTACTGGACCAAGATTGCGGTGCCCTCCTGCTGGGAGCAGCAAGGTTTTGGCGCCTACAACTACGGGCGCGACTACAAAACCTACGGCAAGAACTTCCGCTTCGCCGACGAGCAGGGCCGTTATAAGCATGCCTTTCAGGTGCCAGCCAGCTGGAAAGACAAGCAAGTTTTTCTGGTGTTCGAGGGCTCCATGACGGACACGGACGTCAAGGTTAACGGGCAAGCAGCCGGCCCAACTCACCAGGGAGCCTTCTACCGTTTCAAATATGATATTACCGACAAATTAAAGCTTGGCGAAAGCAACTTACTGGAAGCTACGGTCAGCAAAATGTCGGCCGATAAGTCGGTGAACAACGCCGAGCGGCTGGCCGACTACTGGGTCTTTGGCGGCATTTTTCGGCCGGTGTATCTGGAGGCCTACCCAAAGCAGTTTATCAAGCACCTCGCCATCGATGCGAAGGCCAACGGTTCGTTTTCCATGAATGTGTTCGTGCGGGGCCTGCAACAGCCTACCCAGGTGCAGGCTGATATTCTGGACGCAGCCGGCAAAGTGGTAGGCACCACCCGTGGCACCGCAGGCTCCAACGACACACTGGTTCAGGTGCGGACCACACTAAACAAGCCCCTGCACTGGACCTCAGAAACACCGAATATGTACCGCGCCAGGGTGAGCTTGCGGGCCGGAGAACAGATCCTGTATCAGACGCAGGAGAAGTTTGGGTTCCGCACCATTGAAATCCGGCGGGGCGACGGGATTTATGTCAATGGCACCAAGGTCAAGATGAAGGGCAGCAACCGGCACAGCTGGTGGCCCGAAACCGGCCGCACCCTCAACGACTCCATTCAGCTGCTGGACGTGAAGCTGCTGAAGGAAATGAACATGAACGCCGTGCGCATGTCGCACTACCCGCCCGACGCCAAGTTTCTGGAGCTCTGCGACTCGCTAGGCCTCTACGTGCTCGATGAATTGGCGGGCTGGCAGAAAGCATATAGCACTAAAGCAGGCTCCCCGCTTGTGCGGGAGATGGTAGAAAAGGACGTCAACCACCCTAGCATCATCTTCTGGAGCAACGGCAATGAGGGCGGTACCAACAAAGAGCTCGACGATGATTTCGCCCAGTACGACCTCTCCAACCGACCCGTCATTCATGCCCACCACCGCCCCGGCAACCAGCACAACGGCATCGACTGCAACCACTACGAAAACTACTACAGCACTCAGAAAATCCTCGCAGACTCACTGATCTACATGCCCACCGAGTTCCTGCACTGCCAGGACGATGGCGGGGGTGCCGTAGGCCTCTCCGATTTCTGGGAGCTGCACTGGAAGTCAAAGCGCTCGGGCGGCGGCTTCCTTTGGGCGCTGGTGGATGAAGGCGTGGTCCGCACCGATCAGCGTAATATCATTGACGTAAACGGCGTGAATGCCCCCGATGGCGTAGTGGGTCCGCACCGCGAGAAGGAAGGCAGCTTTTACGCTATCCGGGAGATTTTCTCGCCCATCAAAATTTCGCTACAAGAGCTGCCCGCCAAGTTTACTGGCACAGTGGAAGTAGAGAACCGCTACCATTTCACGAACCTAGGCCAGTGCTTTTTTCAGTGGGAGCTGGTCAACTTCCGCAAACCCACCGACGGGTTTGCGGGCGCCATCACCCAGCAGAAAAGTCGCGTAAAAAGCCCCACAGTAGCGCCATCAGCTACCGGCAAGCTCAAGCTGGACCTACCCAAAAACTGGCGTAGCTACGATGCCCTGGTGCTCTCAGCCTACGACCCGCAGAAGCAGCTGGTGTACAAATGGACCTGGAAAACGAGCGGCCCGGCCCCGCTGCTGGATGGCATAGTGGACATGACGGACCAACAGCCCGTAGAAACTACCGAAACCGACTCTACCCTTACCCTGACGGCCAGCAGCATTGCCGTGACGTTCAATAAAACTAACGGCCACATCACCCAAGTAAAGGGCAACAACGGCGACAAGCTGTCTTTTGCCAACGGGCCCGTGCTGGTAAGTGGTACCGCAAGTTTCCTAGGCCTCTCCCACCGCCGCGAAGGCCAGCAGGAAATAGTAGAGGCCCGCTACAGTGGCGCCCTGAACACCGTACGCTGGACGATGAACGGCAGCGGCTGGCTGCGCCTAGACTACGCCTACACCCTGCAAGGCGATTATCCCTTCACCGGCATCAGCTTCACTTACCCCGAGAACTACGTAATCGGAGCTAAATGGCTGGGGAAAGGGCCTTACCGGGCCTGGAAAAACCGGCTGCAAGGCGTGGGCCTAAACGTGTGGGAAAACGCCTATAATAACACCCAAACCGGCGCCGCCCCCTGGATTTACCCCGAGTTCAAGGGTTACTTCGCTGACATTGCTTGGTTGGAAATGAACACCGTGGAAGGCAAGTTTTTAGTAGCCACTCCCGACGCCGGCCTGTATGTGCGCCTGTTCGATTTCTACGGACTTTCCGGCGTGAAACCTCACCCAGCACTTCCCCTAGGTAATCTGTCTTTCCTTGACGCTATTCCACCCCTGGGCACAAAGCTGGCCTTGAACATCGACGCCAACACCGAGAACTTGGGCCCCAGCGGCGAACTGAACCACGTGCAGGGCACCACTAAACGCACGCTGTATTTCTACTTCGGTCTCCCAAAAACTACCAGCACACCCCAGCCCTACACTGCGCCCGCCAAAGACGAGCTGTTTTAGCGGCCGAACGTTGCATGAGTTGCCACCGGTGAGTTTGCATCCGGGGTTATTTCCCCAGGATTTGTTTGCGGTGATTGACACCCCAGGCGTGTAATTCCAGCATTACTTGCTTCAGCGTCTTCGAGTACTCTGTAGCAGTATATTCAATCAACACGGGGTATTCGTCGTGCACAGTGCGCTTGACCAGCTGGTGCTGCTCCATGTCTTTGAGTTCTTTGGCTAGCACCTTTTGGGTTGATTTTGGGAATGCTCGCCTGTATTTCCGTGAAACGGCGGTTGCCATGCATGATGGAAGTCAAAATCAACATCTTCCACTTGCCGCTGATTACTTCCAGGGCGTCCCGAATGGGCATCATCTGCTCGATGCAGGCAACGCGCTTCGTAGTTCCTTCGGTCAGAATCATACCACTTACTTTAAGGTAACTGCTTACTTTTTGAAAGAGGAAAGGTAGGAGCTTTGTTAGCCTAACCAAGTAAGCCGTATGAACAACCAACCTAAGAAATCGAAGCTCCTACGCGTTGCGCTGTGGATTACCCAGTCGGTGCTGGCTCTCCTGTACATCGGTACCGGCCTATTCAAGCTGGGTACGCCCATTGCCACTGTGGCCGGCATGTGGCCGTGGGCCGGAGAATACCCAACCTTGTTGCGCGGCACGGGCATGCTGGATTTAGTGGGTGGTATTGGCATTGTGCTGCCAGCACTTACGCACATCAGGCCTTACCTTACGGTAGCTGCTGCTGCTGGGCTGGCCCTGCTGCAGCTAGGCGCCATTGCCTTTCACCTATCGCGCGGGGAGGCCAGCAACACTCCTTTCAACTTCATTATGCTGGCTCTTGCTCTTCTGGTTTTTTGGGGCCGTCGTACGAAAGCTCCACTACCCTCTTGCGGCTAACAGCACAGAGCAATGTCGCTAGGAATAGGCCTAGTGCCCCATTGGCTAACTTTTACTTCGCCATTTCCATCTCTACACTGGCCATAATGAAAGGCCCAACGCCCTTAAAATCATTCTTCTTGAGGGGTTCCGATAGGTAGTACTCGTAGCTGCCGTCGCGGTAGGGCGTGCCGCCCAGGCCACCCACGCTCACGGTGCCGTTAAGGGCCAGCGTGCCGTCGGGTTCTGGCTGCACAAACTGCTTCACAATGCCCTGGTACCCTCTCCGGGCCACGGCGACATACTTTTTATCGAGGTAGCCAAGGCGCACGCCTTTCTGGAGGGCGTACACAAACATGCAGGAAGCCGAGGTTTCAATGTAGTTGCCAGCCCGGCCCGCCTGATCCGACACCTGCCACCAGCCCCCGGTTTTGGGATCCTGGTACTTGGCTAGCACCGGCGCCAGCCGCTGCAAGTACTTGATTAAGTTCTGGCGCTGCGGGTGGTTTTTAGGGAAATAATCCAGCACATCTACCAGGGCCATGGCGTACCAGCCCATGCCGCGCCCCCAGAAGTTCGGCGACTGGCCCGTGGTTTTATTGGCCCACTGCTGTTCCCGGCTTTCATCGTAGCCGTGGTACAGTAGGCCAGTCTTGGCATCCACGAGGTGCTTTTCTACCTGTGCAAACTGCAGGGCCACATGGTCGAAGCCGGTGGGCTTGTTGAACAGTTTGCTGTATTCGGCGGCAAAGGGCTCCGCCATGTACAGGCCATCGAGCCACATTTGGTGGGTGTAGCGCTTCTTGTGCCAATAGCCGCCTTCCTTAGTGGTAGGCTGGCCTTCCAGCTGCTTATGCAGCAATTGCGCCGCCGTGTGGTAGCGCTGCTGCTCCAGGCCCGGCTGCTGGCTTAAGGTAAGCAGCACGCGGCCCGTATTGATGTTGTCGAGGTTGTAGTCTTCAAGCTTAAAGCGGGCAATACTGCTGCCATCCGGAGGCAGGGAATAATTGATGGTGCGCACGATGTAGTCGAAGTACTTCCTCTCGCCGGTGCGCTGCCATACCCGCTCCACAGCTTTCAGCATCAGCCCCTGCTCATAGCCCCAGCGCGCCGCCTTGTTCTGCTCCAGCCCCAACGAATCTGGAAACCACTTCATAAATGAGTCAGTCATCTGCTGTGAAAGCGGCTTACCCGCATTGGATTTGGGTTGCGCCGAAACCTGGTAGGCCACTAGCAAGAGGCTGCAAAGAAGAAAGCGGAAACGAAGAAGCATGGTAGCGTTTTTCAGTAGAACAAAGCTCCCCTCCTCAGATGATTCTGCGCATTAAGCAGAGAGGGGTTAGGGTGGTTAAAGTGGCCTAGAACGAATCCTACAGCCCGTCATGCTGAGCTTGTCGAAGCATCTCTACTGCTTCGTTGCAGTGGCCTAGGCCTGTTGATTAGCCAGCGGTAGAGATGCTTCGACAAGCTCAGCATGACAGATAGCATAGCATCGTCAGCACGCGAGATGCCTCGGCAAGCTCGACATGACGGCAGGAGTTTAAGCTTACCGCTTTGAAACTGTAACGGCTTTTTTCTTGACGTTCTGGCCTAGCTCCAGGGCTTGTTTGGCTTTGGATATGTCGGTGTTCAGGAGGCGCACGTCTTTGGCTTTTTCGGCGCCGGATACGCGCAGCAGCACGGCGGCTTGCGCAGGGTAGCGGATGCCGTCGAGGGTGATGTTCTGACTGTTGTGAACTTCCATCACGGGGTCGGTGCTGGTGGGTAGCAGGGTCACGTTTTTCAGGCGGATGTTGTCAGCTTCAATACACACCAGGCCTTTGTCGCTTTGCAGCGTGGCATTTTCCAGGCTGATATCCTTGATAGCCATTTCCGGTAGGCCGCGCACCATCATGGCGGTGCGGGCACCGTTGCAGGTCACGTTGCGCATCTGAATTTTGCGAAACTGTGGGGTGGTTTCATCCACCGGCTTGGCTGGCGACACGGGCCGCTCTTTGGAGCCGGCCACCTGGGGCGTAGGGTCCTTGATCATGTAGTACATGTCGAAGAGGATGGCCTCGCCGCGAATGTCCTTCATGTCGATGTTTTCCAGGAAGATGTCTTCCACTACCCCTCCCCGCCCGCGGGTTGTTTTAAACCGAATGCCAATATCGGTGCCGATAAAGGTGAGGTTGGAGGCGTAGATGTTGCGCGCCCCGCCCGACATTTCCGAGCCAATCACGAAGCCGCCGTGGCCCCGGTACACCGTGCAGTTGCGGATAATGAAGTTCTCCGTAGGCATGGCACGTTTGCGCCCCTGCTCATTACGCCCCGACTTTATACAAATAGCATCATCACCGGCGCTGAAGGTGCAGCCTTCCACCACGCCGTTTTTGCAGGACTCCAGATCCAGCGCGTCGGTGTTAGGCGTGTAGGGGCCGTTAAGCACGTTCACATTGCGGATGATGATATCCTGACTCATCATCGGGTGCACTGTCCAAGCCGGGGAGTTTTGGAACGTGACGCCCTCTAGTAGCAGGCGCTTGCAGCCATCCAGCACCAGGAAATCGGGGCGCAAGTAGTCCTTGATATCTTCAAAGTCCTGAATGTTCTGCTTTTCCTCGGTCAGCACGCCAGCCTCCTTTACTGTGGTGCCCTTCAGCGACTGAGCCGTGGGATACCAACGGTCCTGCTTCTCGTTCAGGGCTCCGCCGGACGCTACGAGTTGCTTCCACTCGCCTTCCAGGCTGCGGCCCTTCTGCACCATGTGCCAGGCCTCCCCGGCTCCGTCGAGAATGCCGCGGCCGGTGATGGCCACGTTCTCCAGGTTTTTGCCGTAAATCAGGGGTTGGTTGCGCACGGCATCCAGGCCTTCCCAGTTGGTTTTGATCAGCTTGAAGTCGGAGCGCTGGTTACTGAACTGCACCA
Source organism: Hymenobacter wooponensis (assembly GCF_004745865.1). Taxonomy (GTDB): domain Bacteria; phylum Bacteroidota; class Bacteroidia; order Cytophagales; family Hymenobacteraceae; genus Hymenobacter; species Hymenobacter wooponensis. The sequence continues at coordinate 629,503 of NZ_SRKZ01000003.1, forward strand.
GGGCACCCGTGGCCACGTGCAAGTTCACGTTGGAGCGCATTTCCAGCGGCCCGGTGCGCCAGTGCCCGCGCGGAATCAGCACTACCCCGCCGCCCTTCTGAGAGCAGGCATCAATGGCTTGCTGAATAAAGGAGGTGTTCATTGTTACACCATCGGCTTGCGCCCCTAGTTTGGCAATGGAGGTAGTATCAGCATTGAAGGAGGTGGTTTTTACTGCGGGCAGGTTGGGCTTAAATGCGGTTTGGGCTGAAGCCATTGCGGGTAGCGCGAGCAGGCCTAAGGAGCAAAGAGTCTTTATCATGGGTCAACAGAAGGCGGGATAAGAAGAAAGCTGCACGAGGAGGTAGGAGCTAGCTGGGCGACGGGTAGTGGCCTAGGGCATTTTCTGCAGGCCTTCCCACTTCACGTTCCAGCTTTTGGGGATGCCGGGGTTGGCGTCTTTGCCACCCTCATAGCCGGCGCACATGAGGGCTACTGCGGCTAGTAGGCCACCGTTGCCGGGCAGGTAGAGGCGCAGGCGGTCGTCTTGGAAGTTGTGGCCGTTGGGTAGGTAGGTATTGGTGTGCACTTTCATCAGGAGGGCATCGACGGCTTTCTCTGGCAGGCCCAGGCGGGTGGCGGTCATGGAAGTCATGGGGAAGTCCCAGCCCCAGGTTTTGTCCCAGGTCCAATCGGTCCAGACTAGATCGAAGGTGCGGCGCATGGTGGCCATGTCCTGCTGGCCAGTGACAGGCATCATGCCTAGGGCGCCTAGTACCGAGGGATGGTCAGTTTTGAACTCGGGGTTGGTGTAGGAGTCGGGGGCACTTTCGGTGGCCAGGTACACGCCATTGGCCTGGGGCAGCTTGGAGAGTTTCTTCAAGACCTCATCCCACTTGGGGTTGCGGGCCAGGCCAGCCCGTTTGCGCCACTCCTGGGCTACGTTGAGAGCCCAGTTCCAGTACACCAGCTCATAGGTGGGGTTGAAGGTTTCTTCGGCCTTGAAGCGCTCTTGGGCTGGTATCAGGCCTTTGCCGAGGATGTAACGGTTCTTGTCCTTCTCATAAAAGGGGTAAGAAGCCATGAAGTCGGCGGTGGCAAACACTAAGTCTTGGTACTTCTTCTGGGTGGCGGCGTTTTTCCGGTCGCGGTACACCAGGTCGGCCATGTAGATAAAGTGGGGCTGCTGCCAGATCAGGAAGGCTCCGACTGAGGAAGGGGCTTCCTTACCTTGGTTGTCGGTCATCTTCTGCCACCGGATGCCCTCGTAGCCCTGGCGCTGGGCAATAGCCTTGGCCCCGGCCACGATTTCGGGGCGCAGGTACCAGTCGAGGCTTTTTTCCATTAAATCAACTCGGCCCCAAAGCGCGTGGTGCATGGAGTGCCACCAGTGCATTTCCAGGTGGGGCTTGCCAAACCAGCTGTTGTAGGTCAGGCCGGTTTCCTGGGGTGGGAAGTTGCCGGTAGTCTGGGCCTTAATCAGGTACTGCGACAACACCACGCGACGCTCTAACTCCTTGGCTCTGGGGTCGGTGGTAGTACCAAAATCCACAGCTCCGCCGCTGGTCCAATAGGCTTTCCAGGCTTTCTGGCTGTTTTCGCGGGAGGAGGCAAATGAAGGTACGGCACCCTCGGGTCGGGCAGAAAACCGGCAACTCAATTCGAATGAATCCTTTTTCTTGTCCGGGGTTAGGACAAATTCGTGCTTGCGGCCCGCCGCCAGCTTGGCGTCACCATCCCAGCCTAGAGCTACTAGGTACTTGTCGCTGTCTAGCTGGTGAGTGATGACGGCGGCTTTCCCCTTCTGCTCGGTGATTGAAGAGGTGTGCTTGGCGTCGTTAGCGGCCTCGTAGTTTACGCCTACATCATCCCACTGGGCCGTGGGGTATGGGAAGCGGAGCGCTACTTGAATGCGCTGCTGGCGCACCAAGGGGGATTTCACCTGCACGGCTACTTCATCCTGTTGCTGGTGGCCTACGGTGAGTACATCCACAGGCACGCCTTCCAGGGTGAAGTGGCTGCTTATTTCGCCGGTCCAGGGGTTGAGCTCCTGCCGAATGTCGCGCAGATCTTTGATCGTGGCTTTCGAGCCGTCCTTCTTGAGCAGCACAAAGCCCAGGTTGCCCAACTGGAGGCGGTGGGGATTGGCGCGCAGAAAATCCTGGGCCACTTTGGCGCGCTCCGGCGTCTTTACCTGCACCGTGTAGGGCACTTTGCGGCCATTGAGCAGGTACTCCCGCTGCGACTCCTCTACCTTGTAGCCCTCTTTATTGGGGAAGCTGTGCCACCCCCACTCCGACTGCGTACCCAGCGGTACGCCCTTCTGGTAATACTCCGGAAACGACTGTAGGCCAGTTACGTCGGTGGTAAAAGCAAAGGCCCCGTTCCCCACCGTCAGCGACGCCAGAGAATCGGTGGTTGTATTCACTACTTTATGCCGCTCTACCACCGCCTGGCGGTTGATGGGCGCAGTTTGAGCCACCGCGGGCACTATGCCCGAGAGCAGCAGAAAGGAAGAAAGAACGCGGGAAGAGAGCATGGGAAAGAAATTAGCTGGCTCTGATGGAAAGGTGCAGATGCCAGCGGCTAGAGTTCAAATAGTGGCCTAGACGAACAACGGTAGCGCTACTAGCGCACCAGTGTCACGCTCATAAGCCCAATAACGACGTCGTTCGCCACCGCTTCGACGTCCATGCTTTTGAGTTTCTTTTTTGGGTTGAGAGGCAAATCCAGCACGGTAGCCGCCCCGCCTTCAATGGCGCGGGTGCTGAAGCCCTTGATGCTGGTGTAAGCCGGCGCCGCTTCGCGGGTGAGCAGGCCGGTTTTGAGGTGGAGGCGGTAGGGGCGCGGCGCGCCGGTGGTGAAGGCAAAGCCATCTTCCAGGTAATCCTGCTCAATGGGCCACCAGTTTTGCGGGTTGCGAAGGGCCAGAGTTTCCGAAGTGCCATCGGTGTAGCGCACTACTACGTTGCCGTTGGTGAGCTGGCTTTGCATGGGGTTAGTGGAACCAGCCAGTAGCAGGTAGGCGTGGCGGGCCCGTCCCTTGAGCGCTACTGTGGCCTGGTCAGGGTAGTTGTCCCACTTCGACACGAACAGCACGTTCTTGGCACCTGCCGCGCCGGGCGTACTCAGAGGTACGCCCTCGGGCAGCTGAATCTGGTTTTTACTGCCGGCCGCCTGCCGTAGGCCACTGTCATCAATAACAGCTTCTGTGAGCGGGTAACACCAGTTACCAATGCCTTGAGTAGGTAGCTGCAAGGTGGGCCCCACTGGCCTAGGCGACAGGTATTGTTGCTGAAAAATGCCGGTTACCTGCGCGTTGAAGTAAGGCGTGAGCTGCACTGTCTCGTACTTCCGCGGCCCTGTGGCTGAGGCTACCGTAGTAACTGCCGGAGGCGTTTTCACTGTGAAAGTCAGCGGCTCCCACCAGGATACCTCTCCCTGCCGGAGCTGCACGAAGGCGGTTTTGCTGCCGGCCCCCTCTCCTACCCGCGCCGTGAGGGAAGCTCCATTGGGCATAGTGTCGCGCAGGGCTTCTTGGGGGTCGAATACTTTTTGGATGGTGGCGTGGGGAAACCGGACGGTTAAAGCCTCCCCCGGAGCGTATGATGGCTCCAGTGTGGCTACGTCCGGAGTGTCACCTTGCCAGTTGATGACGACTTCATAGGAATTGGCAGGGTCTGCACTGATTTCCAGGACCGGGTGGCCTACGGCGTCATCCATGTTTTTCCAAATGGTAGACCGTCCGTTAACCGTCACCGACTGCACGGTTGTACTGCGCGCCTGCACCTGTAATTGAAGTTTCAGCGACTTCGGGAAATGGGGGGTGATGCGGTAGGTTTCCTGCCGCCCTTGCCGCTGGAAGGCAAAAGCAACATCCGGGATAGAAAGCGATGCTTCATTCCAGGCGGCGGGCAGGCCGGGCCGGATGGTGAGCGTGCCGGCCAGCGCGTCGGGCACAATGCCAAACAGGCCTTCAACCAGGGAACGGGACGCCATACCAATGGGGTCGGCGAAGTCGCGGTACAGCTCGCCGCGGTGAGCATCATAGAAGGACACCTGCTGAAAGTTGCCGGGGCTGGAGCCTAGGTACATGCTTTCCAGTAGGGCGCTTTTCCAGAGCTTGAAGGCTTCTTCGGGACGACCCGCCTGCCAGTTGGCCAGCGTGGTGTGCAGCACTTCGGCCATGGCCACGTTATTGATGGACCAGTCGTAGGGCTGCCAGTTGGTGGTTGAAATCAGGTAGTAGCCTTCATCCGGTAGGCCAGTGGCCCGCACCGGAATATGCGGAATCTCGGTGTCGATGTAGCGCAGGGCCTGGTAGGCTTGGAAGTTGTCAGGCACCTGAGAGTCGAGGGCGTGGTAGATGGTCCAGATGCCGGCGGCGGGGTGCAGCTGCTTGAGGCCGAGGGCATCCTGATACTCGGCGTACCAGCCCTGGCGGGGCAGCCACAGCCGGCTGTTTAGGGCCTGCTTGATCTTGGCGGCTTCCTGCTGGTAGGGCGCGGGGTTTTCGCCGAGGCGCTGGGCCAGGATAGCAGCCAGCTGGTTGGCTAGGTAGTTATAGGCGGAGGAATGGGTGACGGCGCCCCCGCTATACTGCAAGGCATCGGAGGCCCAGATGGCGGCGTAGGCGTCGTAGAGACCATCATTATCAGAGTCAAAGTTGCGCTTCTCCCAAGCCAGATGGCGCGTCAGCACGGGCCACATTTCTCTGGCAAAGGCCAGGTCGCCGGTCCAGAGGAAGTGGCGCAGCAGCTCGTCGATGTAGACGAGGTTCATGTCGTAGTGGTGGGGCCGGAAGTCGCCGCCGGGGTTGCGGCTGATGTAGCCCTCACTGTACACGCTGGTCCCCAGCTTCTCTTGGCTACGAGCCAGGTGCAGGGCGGTATCCATCACCACTGGGCCAGCCGGCGGGGTCTGCAGTTGCGACTGCGCGTAGGCCCGGAAGTGCTTCTGCGCCCGGTCGTGCCAGCCCAGCGGGTCGGCGGCGTAGGGGCCGCGCCAGCCGTTGAGGCGCATGCGCCAGGCCACGGAGCCGTGCAGGTAGGTGGGATCTTCCCAAATGGCATCGGCGGCAATGCCCAGCGCCCCACCCAGGGTGTTGATGTAAGGGTCGGGCGTTTTTACCTGGATTCGGTTAGCCAGCACTTGGCGCACGGCTTCGGCTTGGGCAAATGCCCGTGACAAATCGGTGTAGCGCAGCGCTAGGCCAGTAGCAGCGGGCTTCTGCACGGCGAAGTATAGCGTCTCCCCTGCCTTCGCGGGCACTATGCCGACCGCCACTGGCCTAGCCGAGCCTTTAGAAGCCCACAGTTGCTGCGGCGAGTCCTGCTGCTCCGCATCGGCGACGTGCAATTCGGACGTCATCGGCACGAGGCCTAGCAGGGTTTTCGACTCAGCTGGAGCAGCATTGGCGGCGGGTTTTGCAGGCTTCGTTGCGGCCGTATAGTCTAGCGTGAAAGACTTACCCTTCAGTGCAAAGGTGTTGTTCTGGCAATACTCAGGCTTGAGGTAGAAGCTGGACTCGGGGTCGGCACCAATATCACCGTCGCGGCTGAACTTCTTGCCGGTAGCGCCGCCATACGCCCAGAGCAGGCGCACTTGGTTGGGGGGCACCTTCTCAAACCGGGCCTTCACCAGCATGCCTTCCGCGTCGGCCATGGCCTGCACCTCTAAGTGGAGCGTGCCACCGCCCAGCAGAGGGTCTTGGATGGTGTAGAGCATGGCACCGGGGCGGTAGCGCGCTTCAATGCTAGCGGCTTTTATCAGCCATTTGCTCTGCCCATCGGTCCCCAACAGTCCAAATTTGAGGTTGCCGCCCATGCCGGGCAGGTACAAGGCAAACTCCGGTAGGTCGCCGGCTTCAACCCGGAAAGCGGTGTTGGTGCCGTAGAGGGCGCGGGTAAAGCGCTTGTCGCCGTTCTGAATGACGAAGTCGGTGCCATCGGGGCGGTAGCGCAGGGTACGGGCCTGGTGGTGCCAGAGCGGCGCTTCGGGTGCAGATTGCGCCACGACGGCATCCGCTGACCACAGCATCAGCAGGGCCGCTAGGCCACTCCTCCAGCTGTGTTTCGATTGCGATATAGGTCCAGCGCTTACGCTCATTCACTCCTAGGTAAAAAGACCGGCCTAAGCGCCTTCCAGCTTCGCTGAAAAACACTCAGGCCGAGCTTGTTATACATTCAGCACTTAGTAGCCGGGGTTCTGCTCATACACGTAAGATGAGGCGGCTAACTCGTTCTGGGGCACGGGATACAGCAAGTCGTTAGCCGTAATAGGCTTCCGAATGCGGTTACGGGTGTCTTCCTTGGCTATCCAGGCGTTCATCACGTCGAGGGCCATGCCTGAGCGTACCAGGTCGTGCCAGCGCAGGCCTTCACCCGCAAACTCGCGGCGGCGCTCCTCCATCAGTTGGGCCAGCGTTACGCCCGTCAGCGGCGCGGCCGTGAGGCCAGCCCGGTCACGCACCCGCTTCACCAGGGCATCAGCCGTAGCGGATGGGCCACTCTTGCGAATGAGAGCTTCGGCTTTCAGCAGCAGCACATCGGCGTAGCGCAGCACAATGAAGTTGATGGGCCAGTCGGTGCGAGAAGTGCCGCGCAAGGTGCCATTCACGTACTTCTTGAAGGCAGGGCGAGTTTCTACGGCTACGGGCGTGCTCGTGGTGGTATAGCCAATCTGCATAGTTACGCCTTTGCGCGTATCGGCCGTGGCGTAGGTGGCCACCAGGTTATCAGACGGAGGGCGCAATTCGTCGCCGGTGCCAAAACCCGTACCAGCCCCAATCGACTGGAAGTAGTTGTTGGTCAGCAGAATGGATGGAAACGAAGCTCCCAGGCCTAGGCCGCCACTCACGTACTGCACATCAAATATTACCTCGCGGTTGTTCTCATTAGTGTAGGCAAACACGTTACCGTAGGCGCTGCCAGCCGTGCCAGCGGCCGTAATCAGGTCGTAACGCCCGCTGTTAATCACCTGATCGAGTAGAGTAATGGCCGCATCGTAATCGTTGGTGCCTAGGCCAGGGCCGTTGATTCCGTAGGTGGGGCCAGAGCGGGTCAGGTACACTTGCGCCAGCAGGGTACGCGCGGCTCCGTTGGTGGCCCGGCCCACGTTAGTGGTGGTGTAAGAATCGGGCAGCTTAGCAATGGCGTCCTGCAAATCAGCAATGATCAAAGTATACACATCAGCCACGTTGGCGCGCGGAATGGTAGCCACTTCCTGGGGCTCCAGGGGCTTATCTACCACGGGCACCTTACCGAAGTAGCGTACTAGGTCAAAGTAGAACAGAGCCCGCAAAAACTTGGCTTCTCCCTCCGTGCGGCTGCGCACATCATCCGTTAGTACCGAGCCATTCTTAGCCAGCTGGTCTAGCACTACGTTGGCCCGAAATACGCCCACGAAGTCCGTCGTCCAGGTGTCGGAGGGGTACTCGTTGGAGGCTATGGTGGTGGAAAAGTTGTTGATGGGCTCCCAGGTGCGGATGCCCTGGGTGCTCACGCCGTAAATATTATCCGAGCGGGTTTCCGACATGGTCAGCTGGCGGTCGGGGTAGTCGCGCAGGTTGCTATACACCGAGTTGATGGCCTGGCTAAAGTCGTCGGCGGTTTTGTAGAACGTGGGCACCGAGCCGCTGGAAATGGGCGCTTGGTCGAGGTCTTTTTCGCAGGCGCTAAGCACCAGTACGCTGGCCGCCAGAATCGAGAAAAGGGTCTTTTTCATATTACACGAGCAGTTGCCTGCTAGAAAGTAAGGTTGAGGCCTAGGGTCATCGATTTGGTCAGGGGCAGCCCGCCGTAGTCGGTACCCACCGAGAAGCCGCTGCCGCCCGTGTCGGAGTTGGTGGCATCCACGTTGTAGCCACCGCGGTAAGTATCATGACCGAAGAAGTTCTCCGCCGACACGTAGATGCGGGCGCCCTGCATGATGGTCTTGGGCACTAGGTTGCCCAGGTTGTAGCCCAGCGTAATGTTGCGCACTCGGTAATAATTGGTAGAGTACAGCCAGGAGTCGCTCTTGAGCGGCGTGAAGTTGGCCTGGGCCTTGCCCCGCTCGCCCGCGCCGGGGTCGTCCACGGAGCGCCACCGGTCGCGCTGCAGGCCTAGCACGTTCTGGTTGTAGCCCATGTTGGTGTTATCGATGGCCCGCCCAATGAGGGAGTAGAGGCTACCGCCCTGCTGACCCTGAACGAGCACGCTCAGGTCAAAACCCCTAAATGTGAAGTTGTTGGTGATGCCCCAGGTAAACTTGGGGTTGGGCTGCCCGATAATTACCCGGTCTTTTTCGTTGATGGTGCCGTCGCCGTTGGCATCCCGGAAGCGCGGGTCGCCCACCGTCTGGCCCTGGATGAGCGGGGCACCGCCATCAATATCAGACTGGGTCAGGATGCCAGTTTGCTGAATGGCGTAGAACGAGAACATGGGCTTGCCCACCATCAACAGGGTGCTGGAAGCGCCGTAGGGTGAGGCAATTTCGATGGTTGCGTCGCCCTCGCCCAGGTGCACCACCTTGTTGCGGTTGTGGCTCAGGTTGAGGGAGGTGTTCCACTCGAAGGCACCAGTCACGTTGCGCGAGCGAAGTTCTAGCTCCACGCCTTGGTTCAGTACCTCGCCAATGTTCACGAGCTGCGAGGAGTAGCCCGAGGCACTGGGCCGGGGCACGTTCAGCAGCAGGTCTTTGCTGGTTTTGGTGTAGTAGTCGAACGAACCCGAAATGCGGTTGTCAATCACGCCAAAGTCGAGGCCTACATCAATCGTTTGCGATTTTTCCCAGCGGAGCAACGCATTGGGGGCCTTGTTTGGCGATTGGCCCGAGGCCACCACGCCCCCAAAGGTGTAGGGGTTCACGCCCAGCGTGGCAATGCTGCTGTAGTCGCCAATGCCATTGTTGCCCGACATACCAAAGCTGCCGCGCACCTTCAGGTCGCTGATGACGGGCAGGCCCTTCATGAAGTTCTCCTGCGAAATACGCCAGCCCGCCGATACGGCCGGGAACACGCCCCAGCGCTTATCTTGGCCAAAACGGGAAGATCCGTCGCGGCGGACGCTGGCCGTGAGCAGGTACTTGCCCTCATAGGCGTACTGTACCCGCCCGAAGTAAGAGAGCAGCACGTTCTGCGTTTCGGTAGTACCGTTGTCGCCGGTACCCGTGATGTTGTTGGCCCCGTTCAGGGTAGTTACCGCGCTGTTCACAAAACCACCCGAGGAACGCAGCCGGTCCGTTTCGGTCTTGAAGAAGTTGTAGGCATACCCCGCCAGCGCCGAGACATCATGCTTGTTGGCAATGACCTTGTTGTAGGCCAGGGTGTTCTCGTTTACGAAGGCCTGCTTGCGGAAGCCGCTGAACGTGCCCACCGCACCCGACCCCACCAGGCGGGAGTTAGGAATGTAGCTCTTGGCCCGCGAATCGGTGTTGTCGAAGTTGAGGGTGGAGCGGAAACGCAGGTTCTTCACGATTTCGTAGTCGCCGAACAAGGTGCTCAGCGTCCGGAACACGGTGGTTTGCTGCTGCCGGTTTTCCAGCTCCCCTACCGGGCTTACACTGGTGCCGGCCCACGTGTACACGGGGTTCTCGCCGTAGTTGGTGTACAAGCCCGCCGACGATTCAGCCACCGGCACCATGGTAATAAACTTCTGCGCCAGGTTGTCTTTGCCTTCCACGCCGGGGTCATTAGAAATGGCGTAGCTGGGGCTGATGTTCAGGCCAAACTTGAGCTTATCGGAAGCCTTCACTTCCATGTTGGCACGGGCCGAGTAGCGCTTGTAGGCCACTCCAATCACAATCCCCTCCTGGTCGGTGTAGTTACCCGACACGTAGTAGTTCACGTTGTTAGTAGCGCCGCTAGCCGACACCTGGTAGTTCTGCACTTTACCGGTCCGGAAGATGGCGTCCTGCCAGTCGATGTAGTCTAGGCCAGGGTGACCGGGCTGGTACCAGCGGTCATCAATCATCAAGGATGGATTGATGGTAGTAACCCCCAAAATAGCCTGGCGTTGGGCGGTAGTTTGGTTGGCCAACCGTTGAGGTGCCCCGGGCGTAGTGGGCTGCGAGCGGACCCAGTTGTTGTTGATGATTTCCGAAGCACGCTCCACCCATTCGTCGGGCTTCAGCAGATCCAGCTTCTTGGCCATCTGGGAGTAGCCGCCGTACACGTTGAAGTTGATCTGGGGCTTACCGGTTTTGCCGCGCTTGGTGGTTACCAGTACCACCCCGTTGGCAGCGCGTGAGCCGTAAATGGCCGCCGCCGCCGCGTCTTTCAGCACCTCAATCGATTGAATATCGTTGGGGTTGATGTTGTCGAGGGGGCTGCCGGTGGCGTAGTTACCATTGCCGTTGGGCGAGGTGCCTTCCAGCGGGAAACCGTCGATTACATACAGGGGCTGGTTGTTGGCCGTGATGGAGCCGTTGCCCCGCACCTGCACGTTAAACCCGCGGCCCGGTAGACCCGTGTTTTGCTGCACATTCACACCCGCCAACTGGCCTACGAGGGCCTGATCGACGCGCAGAATGGGCCGCTCCTCTAGCTTGCTGGCATCGAGGGTGGCAATGGCACCGGTTACATCGGCTTTCTTCTGGGTACCGTAGCCTACTACCACTACCTCATCCAGCGACTTAGAGTCTTCACTCAGCTTCACCGTGATGTTGCCCGCCGCCGTGAAGGGGCGTTCCTGGGTGGCAAACCCAATGAAGCTGAACACCAGCGTGCCCGCTGTTTCTGGCACGGCCAGGGTGAAGGTGCCATCGGGGCCGGTGGTAGTACCACGGGTGGTGCCTTTGAGTACAACCGTCACACCCGGGAGACCTTCTCCGTTTTTAGATTCTACTTTGCCGCTGAGCTGCCACTCAGCGACGGCGGAGGCGGCGGGACGGGCCTGCACTGCCGTAACCGCAGGCCCCGCGAGCAGGAGCAGCGGCAGACAGGCTACGAAGGGGCCGCGCCGCCAGGTGTAACTTTTCTTCATGGGTTGTACAGGTAGGTTTAGTGGGATGAGACGACCGGTAGGTCACCAAAGAGAGCTGCTTTGATGATGCCAAATTATTTATCCTCTTACCCGAAACCCTCCTGTAGACTACCGCCTGCAAGTGATTACTCACCATTTTATTTTTCCAGCATCTAGTTGCACTCTACTCCGCCCAGCTTTCGGCTTAGTTTCCGGCCATTGTTCAGAGGCCCGGAGTGGCCTAGAGCTCTTTAGACAATTGCCCGAATTACTTAAAAAGGCAACTCCTGCTGCACTCTGCACTTTCAGGGCCTCTTATTGGCCAGAAAAAGCAGACTACAGCAGGAGCTGCGCGGATTACTCCAGAGGTGACCTAGGAAGCCAGGTAATTGCCGAACCCTACTACTACGGTTGACAATACCACCGTCAGGATGCCCAGCTGAATGGTGCGCATGGTGGGCCGGTTAGCCCCGCGCCACTCGTGCAAATACAGGCCCCACAACGAGCTGAACGCAATGATAAAGGCCATGTGCAGCGTCCAGCCCGAGAAGCGATACTCGCCCATTTGGCTGTCGCCCATGCCGTAAAAGAAGAACTGCAAGTACCACGTCAGGCCGGCCACGGCGCAGAACAAAACGTTGCGCAGAGCCGGGAAGCTGGGGTTGGCGTAGTCGGTGTAGGTTTTGTTTTTTATGTTGAGATAGATGCACCAGATGGCGTTTGTAGTAAGCCCACCCAGCAGAATAATAACCAGGGAAGCATTATTTACATACAGCGGGTTGGTGCCGTTCTGAGCCGCCAGCTTGGCAATGGGCTCTCCGGCGGTCAAGCCAAACGACATGCAGGCACTCATGATACCAGAAAACACCGCTACCAGCAGCCCTTTACGCAGGTCAAACTCGGCAATGGATGCCTTTTTCTCATCCGTGGTGAGGTTTTTCTCCTTCATCATGCCCGCTAGGCCACATATTACAATACCCAGCACGCACACGCCCAAGCCCGCCACAATTACCTGGCCCGAGGTGGTTTGGAGCAGCGCTATAAACTCTCCCTTATAAATAGGTGGCACTAGGGTACCAAAAACGGCGCATAGGCCTAGGGTAAACGCCATCCCCAGGGAGAGGCCTAGGTAACGCATGGCCAGCCCAAAGGTGAGCCCCCCCAGGCCCCACAACACTCCCCATACATAGGTCCAGAACAGCGTTTCACGGCTGGTTTGAGCTAGCACGTCAAACAAGTGCGGTACGGTAGCCGAGCCTAGTACCAACGGGGCAATTAGCCACGAAACGATGCCGCCTACCAGCCAGTAGCTTTCCCAAGCCCAGCCGTGTACCTTCTTATAAGGCAAGTAAAAGCTGCCGGAGGCAAAGCCTCCCAGCGCGTGCAGAATAACTCCTAAGAAAACACTCATAGCGCAGTTCGTTTTTTTCAAATCTGTCCGGATTGCCCGGCCAAACTCTCCTGTTCCCTCCTGAAAGCAGGAAACTACCGGTGAGTAATGGCTCACGCTACCAGCAACGGGCAATCAATCAACTTTTTCCGCGTGAACAGGAGAGTGCAGGAGTTCTAGGCCAGTGGCACAAACGTACTTTGTCAAACAAGCAATTCATCATTGGTTTTCGATTGTCAAAACAGACGTCTCAATATGGAAAAGACCTTCACGTATCAGCATGTCAGCTACCTGTGGGATGAGGCGAAGGCCCTACAGATGGCGGGCGATGAAGTCGCTCTCTTCATCTACCGCTCCAATCTGCTGGGTGCCGACTTGCGCCTGACCAACTACGCCGGCGGTAACACCTCGTGCAAGATTACTGAAACGGACCCAGTCACGGGCCAACCCGTGGAAGTAATGTGGGTAAAAGGCTCCGGCGGCGACATCGGCACTCTGACGAAGGCGGGCTGCGCCAACCTGTACGTAGACAAACTGCACGCCCTCAAAAACCGGTACCGCGGCCTCGAATTTGAGGATGAAATGGTGGACCTGTTCAACCACTGCCTCTTCGACCCCAAGTGCGCCGCGCCTAGCATCGATACACCGCTGCACGGACTCCTGCCCTTCGCCCATATCGACCACCTCCACCCCGATGCGCTGATTGCCATTGCGGCCAGCAAAGACGGTGAGCAAATTATGCGCGAAATCTGGGGGGATACGATGGCTTGGCTGCCTTGGCAGCGCCCCGGATTCGACCTAGGCCTGCAACTGGAAAAAGTAGTACAGGATAACCCCAACCTGCGCGGCGTGATTCTCGGCGGCCACGGCTTGTTCACCTGGGGCGAAACCTCCTACTCCTGCTACCTCAATACCCTGGAAGTAATTGAACAGGCCGCTACCTACCTAGAGGCAAACTACGGCAAGAGCCGCCCCGTGTTTGGCGGCCAGAAGCTGGAAAGCGCGTCGCCCGAGGCGCGGCGTGAGCAGGCAGCTCTAGTGATGCCCGTGTTGCGGGGCCTAGCCTCCCAGCACCGCCGCATGCTAGGCCACTTCACCGACGATGCCCGGGTGCTGGAGTTTATCAACTCGAACGACCTAGCGCGTCTGGCCCCCCTCGGCACCTCCTGCCCCGACCACTTCCTGCGCACCAAAATCAGGCCGCTGGTGCTGGACCCCGCCCGTATGCAGGCCTCGCAGCAGGATGTGCAGCAGTATCTGCAGGAGCAGTTTGCCGCCTACCGCCAAGACTACACCGCCTACTATGAGCGCTGCAAGCACGAGAACAGCCCCGCCCTGCGCGACCCCAACCCGGTGGTGATTTTGTGGCCTACGGTGGGCATGTTCAGCTTTGCCAAGGACAAGCAGACGGCTCGCGTGGCGGCGGAGTTCTACACCAACGCCATCAATGTGATGAAGGGCGCCGAGGCCGTGAGCACCTACCAGGGCCTGCCCGAGCAGGAAGCCTTCGACATTGAGTACTGGCTGCTGGAAGAGGCCAAGCTCCAGCGCATGCCCAAGCCCAAGTCGCTCTCCGGCCAGGTGGCCTACGTGACGGGCGGCACCGGCGGCATTGGCCTCGCCATCTGCGAGCTGCTGCTGCAACACGGCGCCTGCGTGGTAGCCGTTGACCGCGACCGGTTGGAAGACACCCAGACTACCCTGCGCAAGCGCTACGGCAAAGACAACGCCCTCACCGCCCCCATCGACGTAACTCAGGCCGAGACCATCCAATCATCTCTGCAGGAGACTATTCTGCAGTTTGGCGGGGTAGATATTCTGGTGAACTGCGCGGGCCTGAGCATCAGCAAGCCCCTCTCCGAAACCACCCAGGCCGACTGGGATATTCTGGAGAATGTGCTGGTGAAAGGTCAGTTTCTGGTGTCACAGGCCGGCGTGGAAATCCTGCGTCAGCAGAAACTGGGCGGAGACATTGTAAACATTGCTTCCAAGAACGGCTTAGTAGCCGGCCCCAACAACGTGGCCTACGGCACTGCGAAGGCCGCTCAGCTGCACATGTCGCGCCTGCTAGCCGCTGAGCTGGGCCCTGATAAAATACGGGTAAACACCGTGAACCCCGATGCCGTGCTGCGCGGCTCTAAAATTTGGGAAGGCGACTGGGCCGCAGGCCGCGCCAAGGCCTATGGGGTATCGGTAGAAGACCTGCCGGCGCACTACGCCAAGCGCACCCTGCTGGGCGAGGAAGTGCTGGCCGAAGACATTGCCAAAGCCGTGCTGGTGTTTGTGGATGGCTCCCTGGCTAAGTCTACCGGCAATGTGCTGAACGTAGATGGCGGCGTAGCCATGGCCTTCGTGCGCTAGGCCAGTTCTGGCAGTTTATTATTTGTTCCAAACGGGCCGTCTGCTACAGTCGGCCCGTTTTTCATTTCGCACAATGATAGCAGACAATGTAGAGACGCGTATTCGCGTCTCAGCGCCAGAACGACAGGCCTAGAACGACTACGTCAGCACGCAGCAGACGCGAATACGCGTCTCTACACTGGTCACCATCATTGGGCGATTTACTTTTTAGCGCTGAATTACGCAGGCTAGGCCACTGCCCAACGTAAATGCCTGCTCCGGGAACGTTCCCGATAACGTTTGCGCAATTAAACTACGCTGGAGATTCAGATTCCTCCGGAAGCTGCGTAATTTATCCACTGACTAGCGTCCTGCTCCTGCACCAGGGCCCTTCCATGCGGCGGAATCGATTCCAGAATCTGCTGCCTCCTCTCTCCCTTGGTGCCTCCCCTTCCTTCCCACCAAACCCGCTGGTCAGCAGGCTCTATGCCCACTCTTCTCCCATCTTCCCAGTCCATGTACAAGCTGCAGTTCAAGCCGTTCGACAAGACGCCGAAATACAAGCAGATTGTGCAGTCCGTTATCATGGACATTGAGCGCGGCACCCTGCGCAAGGGCGACCAGCTACCCAGCATCAGTGAGCTAAGCGCGGAGTACTACCTGGCCCGCGACACCGTAGAAAAAGCGTATCGGGAGCTGCGCGAGCGGGGCTTCTGCACTTCCGTGCAGGGCAAAGGCTACTACGTGCAGGCCCCCGACAACACCAAGCTCAAGATTCTGCTGGTGCTCAATAAGCTCAGCTCCTACAAGAAAATCGTGTACTACGCCTTCCTGCAAGCCTTAGGCGAGCATGCGACGGTAGACCTGCAAATTCATCACTACAGCGCCTCGCTTTTTCAGGAAATCATGGAGAAGAACATGGGCAAGTACAACTACTACGTGGTGATGCCCCACTTCACGCAGGATCTAGACAAAGCTGACTATAAGAGCATTCTGAACGGCATTCCGGCCGATGAGCTGGTACTACTCGACAAGCAAGTGCCCGACCTGAAGCACCAACCACTCACCGTGTACCAGGACTTCGACAAGGACATCTTCTCGGCCCTGGAAGGCTCCAACGACCTGCTGGAAAAGTACCACCGCATGGTACTGGTGCTACCCAGCGTAGGCAATAACTACCCCGCCGAAATTGCCTGGGGCTTCCGCACCTTCTGCATCAACTACAACAAGGAGTTTGCGGTGAAGGAAAGCGCCATGAACGAGGTAATGGAGCCCGGCACGGCCTATGTGGTAGTAGAAACCACCGACCTGGCTGAGCTGATCAAGAAAGTACGCCAGACGCACTACCTGCTGGGCCGCGAAATCGGCATCCTGTCCTTCAACTCCAGCACGCTCAAAGAGCTGCTGGGCATCACGGTCATCACCACCGACTTCGAGGCCATGGGCCGCACGGCCGCTGAGCTACTATTGGAGAAGCAGCGCGTGAAGGTGAAAAACCCCTTCTACACCATCCGGCGCGGCTCCTTATAGGCCTTCGCAGACAGCTACCCCACTATAGCTAACACAGCTCAGGCGTTCGGGTGAATTTCAGAACATCCCACACCCGCACCTCATCCTGAGCAGCGCGAAGGATCTTATCACGTTAGCACAACTGGCCTAGAACAAGCCGTTCATGCGTGAAAAGATCCTTCGCGCTGCTCAGGATGACGTGCTGGAGGCGACGAGTATATACTTGTACTCACTGCGTCCGGTAATACAATTACAGTCGAATTTGGGCTTATCGCTTTCATAACTGCTAATCGGGAACCGGCTTGAACGGCAGCATTACTTCTGCTTTTCCTGGCTGCTAGGCCACTGTATTCTCGTGGCGATTAACCGATCACTCACCGAAGGCTAAATTTTCCGGCGACACAGGAGAGTTCATAACAGTTCCGGCCGCTGCCGGTGGTAGGTTGCTTCTCAGAAACTACACGTGCTTCTCCTGCGGCACCACGAAACGCCTTGTCCTGTGTCACGGGGCGAATTATCCCACCTACCTCCTTCCTGGCTATGCTCACCAACGACCACATCCACGACCTGAACCAGCCCCTGCTGGATGATCACCACTTTCGCTTTAGCTATTTGACGGATTTGCTGGCTCGGCGAAGCGTGGAGGTGCAGCCCGTGGTGCAGCAACTGATCAACTTTCAGGTGGCCATTCCGAGCTGGGCATTAGGTACGGGAGGCACGCGCTTTGGGCGCTACCCGCTGGGTGGCGAGCCGCGCAGCTTGGAGGAGAAAATTGCCGATGTGGCCTTGCTCAACCGCCTCAACCGCTCGTCCAATTCCATATCCCTGCACATTCCCTGGGACATCCCGCGCGATGTGCCGGCCCTGCAGCAGCAGCTGAAAGAGTCGGGCCTGACGATTGATTCGATGAACTCGAACACGTTTCAGGACCAGAAGGAGCAGCCGTACTCCTACAAGTTTGGCTCGTTGAGCAGCACGGAGGCTTCAGTGCGCCAGCAGGCCATTCAGCACAACATTGAGTGCGTAGAGTACGGTAAGCAGCTGGGGGCCAACATCCATACGGTGTGGCTGGCCGATGGCTCCAACTTCCCTGGTCAGCAGCACGTGCGCCGCGCCTACCAGCGTACGGCAGAGTCGCTGGCCAGCATCTACGAGGCCATGCCCTCCGACATGACCATGCTCATTGAGTACAAGCCCTACGAGCCGCACTTCTACTCCATGGTGATTCCGGATTGGGGCACCTCGTACTCGCTCTGCCAGTACCTAGGCAAGAATGCGCAGGTGCTCGTAGACCTAGGCCACCACTTGCCCAACACCAACATCGAGCAGATTGTGGGCCGCCTGCTACACTTCGGACGCCTGGGTGGTTTCCACTTCAACGGCTCCATGTATGGCGACGACGACCTGACCACCGGCAGCAGCAAGCCCTTCCAGCTCTTCCTCATCTTCAATGAGCTGGTGGATGGTGCCCAGGACCAGGCCGTGACCAACGCCGCCGTGGCCTACATGATTGACGCCAGCCACAACACCAAAGACCCCCTAGAGGACCTGCTGCAGTCCGTCGAAAATATCTTGGGGGCCTATGCCAAGGCTCTGCTCGTGGACCGCGCTGCTCTCCAGGAGGCCCAGGAAAACAACGATGTGGTGCGGGCGGAGGAGATTCTGCGCGATGCCTTCCTCACGGATGTGCGCCCCCTGGTGGCGGAAGCCTACCGCCAGAGCGGCGGAGCCCTTAACCCCGTGGCCGCCTACCGCGCCGGTCAGGTGCGCCAGCAACTCATTCAGCAACGCGGCAAACTAAGCCTCTCAACCGGTCTGTAAGCATGAAAAAGTCGATCTACGCCGTGTTTGATGTGGGCAAAACGAACAAGAAGGTCATCTTGTTTGACGAGGAGCGCCGCATAATTGATGAGCACCAACAGGTGTGCCTCGAAACCGTGGACGAGGAAGGTTTTCCCTGCGAAACCCTCTCCCGCCTCTCCCAGTGGGTGCACGACCGCTGGAATGCGCTGCGCCACAATGCCCACTACAACCTGAAGGGTGTGAATTTCACCTCCTACGGAGCCAGCTACGTGCATCTGGGCGCCAACGGCCAGCCCATTCTGCCGCTTTACAACTACCTGAAGCCCCTGCCCGAAATGCTGCAGGATCGGTTTTTTGCCGAGCTAGAGCAAAGCCCCGAGGAATTTGCCGCCGAAACCTGCTCGCCTAAGCTGGGCATGCTCAACTCGGGCATGCAGCTCTACTGGCTTAAGCACCATAAGCCCGACCAGTACGCGCGCATCCGCACTTCCCTGCACCTGCCGCAGTACCTATCATACCTCATCACGGGCGAGGCCTTTAGCGACTACACCTCCGTGGGCTGCCACACTGGCCTTTGGAACTTCAAGCTAGGCCGCTACCACGATTGGGTGTACCGCGAGGGCATCGACGACAAGCTGGCGCCCCTCACCAAAGATTCCATTGCCTCCGTAGTAGATGGTATTCTGGTGGGCGTAGGCCTGCACGACAGCTCCGCCGCGCTGGTGCCCTACATGCAGGAAGATGAAAAGCCTTTCCTGCTGGTTTCCACGGGCACCTGGGCCGTGACCTTCAACCCCTTCAACCGGGAACCCCTTACGCCGGAGCTGCTGCGCCGCGACTGCCTGAGCTACCTCTCGCCCAAGGGTGAAATGACGAAAGCGTCACGGGTATTCTTCGGGCGGGAGCATGACTTCCAGGTGCAGCGCATCGCCCACCACTTCCACGTCAAGCCCGACTTCTACCAGTCGCTGATGGTGGCCCGCCCCTACGAGGAGGTGGCCGACCCCTTCCACCCCTGGTGCATGCGCGGCACGGGCCCCTTCCCCGAGGAGCAGGTAAGCGAGTGGGACCTCTCGGGCTTCAAAACGGCCGCCGATGCCTACCAGCATCTCATGCAGGGCCTGATGGGCATTCTCACGGAGTCCATCAACCTGATCCGCAAAGAGGAGAAGTTGATTTACGTGGACGGCGGCTTCGCCCGTAACCCCCTGTTCATGCAGCTGCTGGCCACCAACTTCCCCGGCGTAAAAATCCGCACCCTGGAGGTTCCGCAAGCCACGGCCCTGGGCGCCCTCATCCACATGGAGCAGGGCGAGGCCTGGAAGAAAACGCAGCTGCTGTTTAGCTGATTGTTGCTGGCTAGAGGTTAACTCCCCTCCTCAGCTGAGGAGGGGAGCTTAGTTCTGTTCGCCTTATGTCAAGAAGGCCTAATACATGAAAGTAGCCCTTTTTATTCCCTGCTACGTCGACCAGTTTTATCCGCAGGTGGGCATTGCTACCCTGCAGCTGCTGGAAAAGCTGGGCGTGCGGGCCGATTTCCCCAGGCAGCAGACCTGCTGCGGCCAGCCCATGGCCAACAGCGGCTGCGAGCGGGATGCCATTCCGGTGTACCACAACTTCGTGGACACTTTCGAGAATTACGACTACGTGGTTGGGCCCGCCGGCAGCTGCGTGTACCACGTGCGCAAGCACTTCGATATTATCGAGCAGACGCCCGCCGTCCAGCACGTGCGCACCAACACGCGCGAGCTGTTCGACTTTATCCTGAATGTGCTGGGCGTGACGGAAATACCCACTACGTTTCCCCACCGCGTAGGCCTGCACCTGAGCTGCCACGGGCAGCGCGGCCTGCACCAGGCCAACGAATCGGAGATGACGCCCGTGCGTGACGGGCAGCTGCGGCGCCTGCTCTCCGGCGTGCGGGGCCTGGAGCTAACGGAGCTAGACCGCAACGACGAGTGCTGCGGCTTCGGGGGCACCTTTTGCGTGAGTGAGGCCGGCATCTCCGCCCGCATGGGCCAGGACCGCGTGCACGACCACGTGCGCAACGGCACCGAGGTGCTCACCGGCGGCGATATGTCGTGCCTGATGCACCTGGAAGGCATTGTGCGCCGGCAGAAGCTGCCCATCCGGGTGCTGCACGCGGCCGAAATCCTTAACGGCATCCTGTTATGAGCCACTCTCAGCGTTCCGATATTTTCCTGCTCGATGCCGAGCGCACCACCTGGCACGACGAGACGCTGTGGTTTGTGCGCCAGAAGCGCGACAAAGCCGTGTACGCTACGCCGGAGTTCCAGGAGCTGCGCCAGCTTGCCTCCGACATCAAGGACCACACGCTGAGCCGCCTGAATTTCTACCTGCAGCAGTTCGAGGAAAATGCCCGCCGCAACGGCGTGCAGGTGCACTGGGCCGCCGATGCCGCGGAGCACAACGCCATCGTGCTCGGCCTGTTGCGCCAGCACGGCGCCACCCGGGTGGTCAAGAGCAAGTCCATGCTCACGGAGGAATGCCACCTCAACCCCTACCTCACCCAGCACGGCATTGAGGTAATTGACACCGACCTGGGGGAGCGCATCATTCAGCTGCGAGAGGAAGCACCCAGCCACGTGGTGCTGCCCGCCATCCACCTGAAAAAGGAGGATGTGGGCGACACCTTTCACCTCCACCTGGGCACCACCAAAGGCAACAACGACCCCCAGCAGCTCACCGAAACCGCCCGCCAGCACCTGCGCGAGAAGTTTCTGGCGGGGCAGGTGGCTATATCGGGGGTGAACTTCGCCGTGGCCGAAACGGGCTCGGTGGTCGTGTGCACCAACGAGGGCAACGCCGACCTGGGCGTGAACCTGGCTAAGGTGCACATTGCCTGCATGGGCATGGAAAAGCTGATTCCGCGCCTCTCCGACCTGAGCGTGTTCACGCGCATTCTTACCCGCAGCGCCACGGGCCAGCCGGTTACTACCTACACTTCCCACTTCACCAGGCCAGGGGAGGGCAAGGAAATGCACATAGTCATCGTCGACAATGGGCGCACCAAGCAGCTCGGCCGCCCCGACTTCCGGGCGTCCCTGAAGTGCATCCGGTGCGGGGCCTGCATGAACACCTGCCCGGTGTACCGCCGCAGCGGGGGCCACAGCTACGACTTCACGATTCCCGGCCCCATTGGCGCCATTCTTTCGCCCAACATCGACATGCGCAAGCATGCCTCCCTGCCCTTTGCCAGCACCCTCTGCGGCTCCTGCACGGATGTCTGCCCGGTGAAAATAGACATCCACACCCAGCTGTATAAGTGGCGGCAGGTGCTAGGCCAGGCGGGGGAAATTCCGGCCAGCAAAAAGTGGAGCATGCGCCTGCTCAGCCGGGTGCTCTCCAAGCCGGGCATGTACAGCCTCGGCGGCCGGGTGGCCCGGCAGGGGCTGCGCCTGCTCCCCCACGGCCTCACCCACGCCGGCGGCTACAACCCCTGGGCCATTGCCCGGGAGCTACCCGAGCCCCCCAGGCAAAGCTTCCGCGAGTGGTACGCTGAACAGGCCGGGCAATAATCAGCCTCGCTCTTCATGTCGAGCTTATCAAGACATCTCGCATGCTGACGTTGCCCTTATAACCCGCATGTCATCCTGACGAAGGAAGGATCTTCTCAGGTGTGAACGACTGGCGTAGAACGATCCGTGCTGACGTGGTAAGATCCTTCGCAAGCTCAGGATGACGTGCTTTTATCTTTAATGCTCCATCACTTTTCACCTCATCCCTTCACCCTTGACTTCTTCCCGCGAAAAAATTCTGGCGGCCGTGCGCGCCAACCAGCCCGCTGAATTGCCGCTGCCCACCGTGCCTCTGTTTGAGGGTGATGACTCGGTGGAGAAGTTCACGGCTATTCTGCAGGGCATAGGTGGGCAGGTGGTGGAGGTGACGGATGTTGCCCGGCTTCCGGAAGTTATTCATGGTCTGTACCCCACTGATTACCGCATTGCCTCTCCCCTGCTGCCCGAGGCCAACGTGCCGGTAGATGCGAATACTTCCATTGAGGTGCTGGCCGGCGTGGAGCTGGCCGTGCTGCAGGGCGAGTTTGGCGTAGTGGAGAACGGCACCATCTGGGTGCCCGAGGCCAACATGCTGCACCGCGCCCTGCCCATGATAACCCAGCACCTGGCCCTGGTGCTCGACCGGCGCCACCTGGTAGCCACCATGCACCAGGCCTATGCCCGCCTGACCTCCGTGGGGAGCTACGGCACCTTTCTGGCGGGCCCGTCTAAAACGGCGGATATTGAGCAGTCGTTGGTGATTGGGGCCCATGGCGCCCGGAGCATGACGGTGCTACTGGTGTAGGCTTATGGCGAGGCGGGCCGTAAAGCATTTCGGCTGGTAGTGCGTTTAGTCTTCTAGTTGGGGAGATGAAGCCCTGACGCAATAGGCCTACAACTAGCTGCCGGTATGAAAAACGAGTTGGCGTATCAACTGGCGAAGCCCGAACTGGCCCTGGCCCAGCTGGTAGAAAGCTTCTGGATGCTGAAAACGGACGCGGGAGCCGATAAAACCATCATGGTGCTGCCCGATGGGCGCATAGATGTGCTGTTTTCCTACTCCGCAACCGAGCCCTTTCATGCTACGCTGATGGGCCTAGGCACGGAAGCAGGCCCCACCACACTGGCGGCCGGAATGGTCATGTACGCGGTCAGCCTCCGCCCCCTGGCCGCCGAATACCTGCTCCAGACCAGCGTGGCGGATATTGTGAATACTGCCCGACTGCTCCCCTCCGGCTTCTGGGGCATCACGCTAGCTGACCTAACAGATTTAGGTCAGTTTTGCGCCAAGCTGAGCACCCAGCTTTTAGGCCTACTTCCCGCCACTATTGATGTGCGCAAGCAGCGCCTCTTTGCGACCCTCACCGCCACTAATGGCACGCTGCCCGTGCAGGAGCTGGCAGAAGAGGCGGGCTGGAGCAGCCGGCAGATTAACCGCTACTTTCAGCAGTATTTCGGTATCTCGCTGAAGACCTATTGCGCCATTTTGCGCTTTCGAGCTTCTTTCCCGCAGCTGAAAGCCGGCCACTTATTTCCGGAACTACCCTTCGCCGACCAGGCGCACTTCATTCGGGAAGTGCGCAAGTTTGCGGGGGTGCGCCCCAAAGAACTGGCCCGCAACCTCGACGACCGATTTATACAATTTTCCGCCTGGCCCGCCGAATAGCTTTGCCTTCGTACTTATCAACTACGAATGACCATGCTACTCACTGGTAAAAAAACAGCCATTATTGGCGGCGGCCCCGGTGGCCTCACCCTAGCCCGCCTACTCCAGCAGCGCGGAGCCGAGGTAACGGTTTTCGAGCGCGACACCGACCGCACCGCCCGCCAGCAGGGCGCCACCCTCGACCTGCACGACGAATCGGGCCTGCGCGCCCTCACGGAAGCGGGCCTCCTCGCCGCCTTCCAGCAGCACTACCGCCCCGGCGCCGACAAAATCCGCCTGACGGATGGTCAGGCCAACATTCTCTACGATCAGCACCAGGAAACCGACGCGGCCACCTTCGGCCACGAGCACTTCCGGCCCGAAATTGACCGGGGCCCGTTGCGCGACCTGCTCCTCGACTCACTCCAGCCCGACACTATCGTTTGGGACAGTCAATTGCTAGGCCTGGAGCCGCTTGCCGAGGGCTGGCAGCTCCGTTTCCGCAATGGCACCACCGCGTACGCCGACTTGGTAGTAGGCGCCGATGGAGCTAACTCGAAAGTGCGCCCGCTGGTAACGCCCACTCAGCCGTTTTTTACGGGGTTTACGGTAGTGGAAGGCAACGTGTACGAGGCGGTCCGGCACGCGCCGGCCATGGCGGCGCTGGTGCAAGGCGGAAAAGTGTTTGCCCTTGACGGCAAGCAGTCCATAATCATTAGTGCCAAGGGCGACGGTAGCATCTCCTTCTATACCGGGCAGCGTACCTCGGAGGCGTGGGTGCAGGAAAGCGGCATCAACTTCCAGAACCCGCAGCAGGTAGCGCAGTGGTTTGCCCATGATTTTGCGGACTGGCACCCCATTTGGCGCGAGTTGGTTGCTACTGACCAGGCTTACTTCGTGCCTCGCCCCCAATACTGCATGCCCCTCAATCAGCACTGGGACGCACAGCCGAACCTTACGCTACTCGGCGACGCGGCCCACCTCATGCCGCCGTACGCCGGTGAAGGTGTGAATATGGCCATGCTCGATGCCCTGGAGCTGAGCAACTGCCTGACTAGCCCTGCCTTTTCCAGCACCCGTGAGGCTATTGCCCAGTATGAAACCGAGATGCGCCGCCGCGCCGCCGAAGCCGCTCATATGTCGATAGTATCAATGGAGGAGCTGCACTCGCCCAACGGCATCGCCTGGATGAGCCAGGTGGTAAGTCCTATTTTGAGTAACTGAACATACATTTTACGCGAGTCCACCATTAGCAAGTAGTGGTCTTAACACCGATGTACACCTCGTTTGTCAAGCCGGCGCAAACTGATATGTCTCGACAAGACTTTGATAGACTCCACCCAATCGAGCGCATAATCGGAGCGTTTTTGCTTTTGATGCCGCCAGTTGGTTGACTGGTGCTATGCAGGTACGGATAAGGGCATAATAGCCCATTGCAGTTGACCAAACCGGTACTTGGCAAGGGCAAGCATTCATGCTGCCCTTGCCACAACGCGTGAATTCCCGTACACTTGCAAGGGACTTGTGTTCCTACTATCACCCCAAGCGGGCGACTTTCGCAGTCGATTCGGTTGGGGTGTACTTCTTTCTAACTGGTATGGAGCACCCCTTAGACAACCCCATCTGGCAAGCCCTGTCCACCGGCAATAAAGCCCTGGCTATAGGCGACGAGCTAGCCCAGGTCTTACCGCGCGACATCGGCGCTTTCGCAGGCCTGGCGGAGTACACTCCCCGCGCCTTTGCCCGCCTGCACGAACTGACCATAGCGGGTGGGCCGACCGTGCTCTTCACCGCCGAGCCCATCCAGTTGCCGGCGGGTTGGCGGCTGCTTCTGCACAAGGAGCTATTGCAGTTGGTGTATCCGCATTCTACGGTTCCTTCTGTTGAGGTCGGTAGCGTAGTAGCCTTAAAGGAACGGGATGTACCAGCCATGCTAGATCTTACGGCCCTAACCAACCCGGGCCCATTCCTGGCGCGCACCATTGCTTTTGGTCAGTATCACGGCATTTTTCAGGACGGCCAGCTGGTGGCCATGGCCGGACAACGGCTGCAACCCACACCCTATACTGAAATCAGCGCGGTGTGCACCCATCCTGCGCATCTCGGCCGTGGGTATGCCCGGCAACTGGTGCTGCATCAAATAGGTCTCATCCTCGCGGCAGGCCACCTGCCCTTTTTGCACGTGAACGAAGACAATGCCACAGCCTACGCTTTGTACCTGAAACTCGGCTTCTCCCTCCGCCGACGCCTGCATGTGTATGTGCTCGAAAAGCAGGTGGAGTAGTCGTTACGTACCTTTTCTTCTACCTGTTTGAATCCTGTTATCATCATTGGAGCGGGCCTAGCGGGCCTGACTGCCGCCCAGGCACTACACGCCGCCGGGCGAGCCGTACTCGTCTTGGAAGCCCGCTCCCGGGTAGGCGGGCGTACGCTTGCCGTACCGGCCGTGCCGGGCAGCCCGGAGGAAGAATGGCTCGACATTGGGGCCACCTGGGGATGGGCCCACCATCCGTACTTGATGCAGCTGCTCGCACAACTGCAGCTGCCCCCCTTCGCACAGTACAGCACGGGGGCTATGGCCTATGAAACGCCCGACCAGATACACCAGCTAGCTTACCCAGCTACGGGAGCCCCTTACCTGCGGCTGCCGGGCGGAGCGGCGGCCCTTTGTACTAAATTAGCCCGCCAAATGCCGGAAACCAGTCTGCAGCTCAACACCTGCGTAACAGCGCTACGCCAGCTACCAAACGATGGTGGAGTAGAAGTAGTAGCGGAGTTGAACGGCCACGAGCACCGTACCGTTGGGGCCGCTGTGATACTAGCGCTGCCGCCGCGGCTAGTAGCCCAACATATTCACTTTGCCCCGGCGCTTCCTCAAGCGGTGCAACAAACGCTGTCGGCCGTACCCACCTGGATGAGCCATGCCATGAAAAGTATGGTTGTTTACCCCGAGCCTTTCTGGCGGGCACAGGGGTCATCGGGCTTTGCTATCAGTCAAGTGGGACCTTTGGGAGAAATTCATGATGCCTCGCCGGCGGCCGGACAGGTCGGCGCCCTGTTTGGCTTCTTCACCACTGGGCATCCGATGCGCTCTGCTTCAGCGGCGGAGCGGCAGGCGGCCGTCCTGATCCAGCTAACGCGTCTGTTTGGTCCGAGTGCCAGCAAACCTCTCGCGTACCATGAACTGGATTGGACTCGGGAGCCGTTCACTAGTATCTCCGGCGACGAGCAGCCACCATCGCAGGTACCCTTGCAGGGGCCAGAGCTTCTGCAGCAAGCATACTGGAACGGGCGGCTCCACTGGGCCGGAGCGGAAACCTCCGTAAGCGAATGGGGTCGTTTAGATGGGGCTGTTGAGTCGGGCTGGCGAGCGGCCCGGCAGGTGCTAACGGCTACCTCCGCAGGCTAGGTGGCCTATGGTGTGCTGCGCTACCCCCTCGTCTTAGGCATTTGCCAATGCCCGGTCCAGATGCACGTAGCCGCCATCCACGTATATGAGTTGGCCGGTGGTGTGACTGCTGCGCTCGGAGAGCAGGAAGGCGGTGGTGTTAGCAATTTCCTCAGCGGTAGTCATGCGGTGGCCTAGCGGGATGCGGGCCGTGATTTCACGCAGCTTTTCCCCGGAGTTTTCTAGGGTTTGAATCCATGATTCGTACTGGGGCGTCCAGCATTCGGCTACTACCACGGCGTTTACCCGAATGCCGTACTTGAGCAACTCCACCGCCCACTCACGGGTGAGGGCATTGCGGCCGCCGTTGGCCGCGGCATAGGCCGACGTGTTACCCTGGCCCGTTTCGGCGGTTTTGGAGCTGATATTCACGATGGCGCCACGCGACTTTTTCAGCTCCGGCAGCGCGTAGTGGGCCAGCAGGTAGTAGTGCACCAGGTTCTTATGCAGGCTAGCCAGAAAGCGCGGGTAGTCACCGTGCTCTAGGCCTACTCCATCGTTCACGCCTGCATTGTTCACCAGCCCGTCAATCCGCCCGAACTGGCCTAGCACGGCTTGCACGGCCGCCTCGCAGGCGGCGGGGTCCGAAAGCTCAGCTACCACATGGGCGGCCCGGCCGCCAGTGGAGGCAATGGCCGCTACGGTGGCTTGGTTGTCGGTTTCGTTGCGGCCCAGGATGACCGGCACGGCTCCTTCCTGCGCCAGCACGCGCACAATACCTTCCCCAATGCCTTTCGCCCCGCCGCTGACGATGACAACCTTATCCGTGAGCTGTAAATCCATCGTGTGATTATTCTTGTAAGCGGTAAAACTGCGTGGCGGTATCGCCCCAGAAACTGGCCTGTTCAGCAGCACTGAATTCGGATAGGTAGTCCTCCACTAGGCCTAGTGCCCGGCTGTAGCCGCCGGCCACGGTACACACGGGCCAGTCGGAGCCGAACATGAGCCGCTGCGGGCCAAACGCTTCAAACGCCGCCTCCAGATAGGGCCGGAATTCTGCGGGTTGCCAGCGGTGCCACTCGGCTTCCGTGACCAGGCCGGATACTTTGCAGAAGACGTTTTCGTGGGCCGCTAGCGCCTGCAGCTGCTGGCGCCAGGGTTCCAGGGCGCCAGCTTTAATGAAAGGCTTAGCCAGATGATCGACGACCAGCGGCTGCTCCTGAAAGCGCTTCGCCAGCTCCGTTGCGTAGGCCAGTTGATTAGGCCTGATGAGCAAGTCGTAGGTAAATCCGTGCGCAAACAGCGAGGCTAGGCCACGTTGGAAGGCGGGCGTGAGCATGAGCGCCTGGTCCGCTTCGCCCTGCAGAATGTGCCGAAACCCTTTGAGCTGCGGGAACTGGGCGTAGCGCTCCAGGCGCCGCGCCACATCGGGGGCCTGCAGATCTATCCACCCCACCACGCCCTTGATGCTGGAGTTCTTGGTAGCGTGGTACAACAGGAAAATCGTCTCGGCTTCTGACTGGTCCGCTTGCACGGCTACGCAGCCATCGAGGCGGTGCTGGCCTAGCAGCGGCTCCAGGTCCGCGGGCAGAAAGTCGCGGCGGAGCGCGCTCATCTCGTTGGTTATCCAGGCGTCGCGCTCCGGCTGGTACTGCCAGAAGTGGACGTGAGAATCAATTCTGGCCATAGGCTTTTACCTGCTGGCGTGATGAGCCCAGGCCGTCAATTCCCAGTTCTACCACGTCGCCGGGCTTCAGGTACACGGGCGGCTTGAACCCTAGGCCTACCCCGGCGGGCGTGCCCGTGGAGATGATGTCGCCGGGCAGCAGGGTCATGAACTGGCTGAGGTAGGAAATCAGGTAGGGCACCTTGAAGATGAGGTTTTGGGTGGTGCCGTCCTGCATCATCTGCCCGTTCACCGACAGCCACAGGCGCAGGTTGTCTACGTCCGGAATCTCATCCACCGTCGCCAGGAAGGGACCTACCGGCGCGAAAGTGTCGCAGCCCTTGCCCTTGTCCCAGGTGCCGCCTCGCTCCAGCTGAAACTCCCGCTCCGACACGTCGTTGTGCAGGGCATAGCCGGCAATGTAGTCGGCCGCGTCAGCCTCCTCCACGTAGGAAGCTCGCTTGCCAATCACCACGGCCAGTTCCACCTCCCAGTCGGTTTTCACGGAGTTCTTAGGAATAATCAAGTTGTCATTCGGCCCCACCAGGGAGGTAGTCGACTTCATGAACAGAATGGGCTCGGTGGGCGGCGTAGCGCCCGTTTCGCGGGCGTGGTCAACGTAATTGAGGCCGATGCACACGATTTTGGAGGGCCGCGCCACCGGGGAGCCCAGCCGCACTTCCTCTCCCACCACGGGCAGCTGTCCCGCGTTAGCCTGCACAAATGCCGCTAGTCGCGCTAGGCCACCGGTGGCAAAGAAGGCCTCGTTGTAATCCTCCCCAAAAGCGGAGACATCGTACTTCTGGTCGTTGAGAATGACTCCGGGTTTCTCCTGATCGGGCTGGCCGTGGCGGATTAGCTTCATCGTGGCTTCGGGGTTTATGTGCAGGGTATGGTTGCGGAAATAGCGGGTTGGTTGCTTCCGCGGGCAACTTAAATCGGGGACTAGGCGGCAAATGCTAGTTATTCAGCTTGATAAATCCACCATCCAGGGGATAGTCGCAGCCCGTCACGAAGCCGGCTTCATCGGAGCACAGGTACAGGGCCAGGGCAGCTACCTCTTCAGGCTTGCCCATGCGACCGATGGGCTGGCTGCGCGAGAGTTTATCGAAGATTTCCGCTTCCTGACCGGCGTAATTTTTGGCGATAAACCCATCCACAAAAGGCGTGTGCACCCGGGCCGGGGAGATGCTGTTGCAGCGGATGCCGGCCGCCAGATAGTCGCGGGCCACGGAGAGCGTCATAGCGTAAATAGCACCTTTGCTCATGGAGTAAGCAAACCGGTCGGTGATGCCCACCACGGCGGCAATGGAGGCCATGTTCAGAATTACCCCCTGGCCCCGCCGCTTCATGAGGGGCAGCGCCGCGAACAGGCAGTTGTAGGCCCCTTTCACATTCACCTGGTACACGCGCTCAAAGTCGGCTTCGGTGGTATTCTCCGCGTTTCCGACGTGGGCAATGCCGGCGTTGTTTACCAGAATATCAACCTGCCCAATGTGCTGAAATACCTCCACCACCTGGGTTTGCTGGCTGATATCGAGGTGGTGAGCATGGGACTGGCCTCCCGTCTGCTCAATCAGGCCTACGGTTTCTGCCGCGGCTTCAGCGTTGAGTTCTACCACGTGCACGGTGGCGCCCTGCTTGGCAAACAGCTGGCCTATGGCCCGACCAATTCCACTACCGCCGCCGGTAATCACGGCGCTTTTCCCTTGGAGACTGAACATGAAGATGCTTGACCGTTTAAAGCAGCACTAGTGCGCCGCCACTAGCGAAATTTCTTGCGGATTTACTCGGGTGCGGGCGTTACGAAGCGCGAAGTACAGCACCACTAAAAAGCACACGCCCGGCACCACGTAGGCGGTTTGAATAGAGCTGGCATCCGACACGCGGCCCATGAGCACTGGAAAAACCGCGCCGCCCACAATGGCCATAATCAGGTAGGAAGAGCCCTCCTTGGTCTTCGCCCCCAGCCCCCTGATGCTCAGAGAAAAGATGGTAGGAAACATGATGGACATGAAGAACTCCACGCCCATGAGCGCATACACCGGCAGCTGGCCCTTCAGCGTCACGGCCAGGCCAATCAGCCCCACATTCACCAAGCTGTAGGTTGCCAACAAGCGCGCGGGCGCCACCACCCGCATAAGCGCCGTGCCAATAAACCGCCCCGCCATAAAGCCCAGCAGCGCCCCCGACAGGTAGAGCGTGGCCGCCTGCTCCTGGATACCCGCTACGCCCCCCGCAAACCGGATAAAAAAGCTGCTTAAACATACCTGGGCGCCCACGTAGAAGAACTGTGCCACCACGCCCCACAGCAGGTTTTTCTCCTGCCACAACGAGCGCCCTCCACCCGTGGTAGTTGCTACAGGCTCCGTGATGTCGGGCAGGCGCGTGAAGTAGATCACCACGGCCACCGCCAGCACCACCAGCCCAATAATGAGGTAAGGCAGCTGCACCGTGGCGGCCTCTTGGCTGAGGTAAGTAGCAAGTTGCTCGGGCGCCATGGCTGCTTCCTGCGTCGGTGTGAGGCTGCGTCCCGATAGAATAACCTGCCCGCCCAGCAAAGGGGCCAGCGTGGCCGCCAGCCCGTTAAACGACTGCGCAAAGTTCAGGCGCTGCGTGGCTCCTTCGGGGTCACCGAGTACTGTGATGTAGGGATTGGCGGCCGTTTCCAGAAAGGTCAGGCCGCTGGCAATGATGAACAGGGCCACTAGAAAGAAACCGTAGGTGCGGGTAGCCGCGGCGGGGTAAAACAGAAACGCCCCAGTAGCAAATAGCAACAGGCCTAGCAGAATGCCGCCCTTGTACCCATAGCGCTTCATAAACTGCCCCGCCGGCAGCGCCACCAGAAAATACGCCGCGAAGAAAGCCGAATCAATCAGCGCCGATTGAGTATCCGTCAGCTGGCAAGCTTTTTTCAGATGCGGTATCAGCACCGGATTCAGGTTCACGGCGAAGCCCCACAGGAAAAACAGCGAGGTAATCAGCCCCACCGCAAACAGGTTCTGGTTCTTCTTCATGCAGGGTGGGATTGAGGCAGCACAGTAGCCTGGAGCGGTATGAGAACGTCACTCCCCTCCTCAGATGATTCCGCGTATTAAGCGGCGTGGGGTTGGGAGTGGTTGAAGTGGCCTAGAACGAGTACTCTAGTCTGTCATTCCGAGCGTAGTCGAGGAATCTCGCGTGCTGACGTTGTGGTGGTAATCCATTACACCCATACGTCATCCTAACGAAGGAAGGATCTTGTCACGTGAGCACGAGGCGCTAGGCCAGTCGTTCCTGCCTGAGAAGTTCCTTCGCTGCACTCAAGATGACGTGCTAGGCAGCAATATTACTGTAGCAGAGTCAGCACGCGAGATGTCTCGGCAAGCTCGACATGACGTTCTAGAGTAGTCGTTCTAGGCCAGCCGATTATTTCCTTAGTACTTCATGCCTGAGCTGTTAAGCACAGCCACGGGCTCCTCGTCTTCAGCCTTTATTTCCAGCCCCTTAATGCTCCAGCCCTGGGCGAAGTCGATTTTGCCGGCCTTCTTGCCGCTGATGCTGATGTTATCCAGCTGGAAGTTTTCGAGCAGGGAGGCGGCCAGGCCTTCGGCAGAAATGGCTTCTCCGGCCCCCGTGGCGCGCAGGTTGCTGATGCGCACGTTGCGGAAGTGGGGCGTGCCGC
Organism: Hymenobacter wooponensis; assembly: GCF_004745865.1. Lineage (GTDB taxonomy): Bacteria > Bacteroidota > Bacteroidia > Cytophagales > Hymenobacteraceae > Hymenobacter > Hymenobacter wooponensis. Next base: position 661,348 of record NZ_SRKZ01000003.1, read on the forward strand.
GCTCGGGCTCTACTTTGGCCAGCATCTTCTTCCAGTGCTCAGGCAGGGTTTGCTCGGTATAGCCGGCGGGCAGCGTGGAGTAGCTGTAGGCCGGGTTCCAGTTCATGGTCATAATGATGGGCACGCGCACGGCGTCCATCTGAATGTCCTCCACGATAATGTCCTCAACCACGCCGCCGCGGTTGGTGGCCGACTTCAGACGGATGCCATACTTGGTGCCTTTGGCCTTGAGGTTGCGGGCCAGCACGTGGCGGATGCCGCCGGAGGTTTCCGAGCCGCAGGTAAAGAGGCCGTCGCCGGCGCCGGCCACGCAGTCCCGAATCACGATGTACTCCGTAGGCCGGTTCACACGCAGACCGTCCCAGTCGCGCCCGGCTTTCAGGCAGAAGTTGTCGTCGTTGCAGTCAATGTCGCAGTTCTGCACCAGCACGTAGGTGCTCGAATCGATGTCGATGCCGTCGGTGCTGGGGCCGTGCCCACCGATGTTGTTGCGTATTACCAGGCCATCGGCCGTTACGTTTTTGGAGTAGAGGATGTGCACCGTCCAGAAACCAGCGCGCTGCAGAGTAATGCCTTTAAGCGTGACGTTGCTGGAGTTAGAAACCAGCAGCGTGCGAGGGCGCTTGGCGTCGTAGTCTACAATCCAGCGCAGGCCCTTGGGGTCGTACTCCTTGCGCATGGCCCAGTACTTATCCCAGAAGGGTTTGCCCTGCCCATCCACGGTACCTTCACCGGTGATGGCCACGTTTTCCTGGTCCACAACATTGATGAGGGCGGCGGGCCAGGTCATTTCTACGCCAGCAATGCGCGAGGGCATTTCGGGGTAGTCCTTAATGTCCTGGCTGCCGAGTAGGGTCACGCCTTTGGGCAGGTTCAGGGTCACACCCTTTTTCAGAAAGATGGAGCCGGTGAGGTACTGGCCCGGCGCGAACGTGACTACGCCCCCCTTTTTGGCCGCTGCATCAATGGCCTTTTGAATGGCCTGCGTGTTCAGGGTTTTGCCGTCGCCCACGGCCCCGTATTTCGCGGTAGAGAAACTGTTCTTGGTAGCGGGCATGCTCTTGGCACCTGCTTCTTTCACCCAAGCGGGGTCAGCGGGAGCAGCAGGAGCCGGAGCGGGAGCAAACAAAGTGCTCAACCACGTGAAGAGCGGAACCGCGAGGGCAAGGGAGAAAGTCATAGGGCGGGAAAGGTTTGTCGGGACGAGAACAGCGGTAACGTAATGCGGGCCGGGCGGCAGAGCGGCAGATTCCCACGGCCGCGGCTCCGGCACCCGACCTCGCATTCGCTAACTACAGTTGAGGTGTTCACTCATCTCAAATCTGCACTTCTTTGGCTACACCACTTACCCGCACCCTCCTGTAGTTGTCCAAATGCAGCAGAAATACTTCCTTTTTCTTCCCTCTGGTTACGAGCAGTAGGTTGATAATACCGTGGCGTAAGAACTTACCTGGCAGGCCGCGGTTTTGCGTATTACTGCCCTGCAGGGAAGTTGTTCTATATTTGATTTTCTCATAGACTATGGCCTCATCCAAAACGTCTCCGCTTGCCGGATTTTACCAGGAACTAACCACCTGTACCAGTGGTGAGCTGGACGCCCTAGTACCCAGCGGTATTCAGAAGGACATTGGGCATTTCAACGTCTTTGACATGGCGGCGGTCTGGCAGCCGGCCCAAGCGAAACCAGCGGCCTCCTACGCCTGCCGGTCTTTCTATAAAATCAGCTTGTTGCGCGGGCGTAGCCGGATCGATTTCCCCGACGCTACCATCCAGATTGAGGATAGTGCCCTGATTTTCTCTTCGCCTAAACTCCCCTACCAGTGGGCGCCTGAACCAGAGCAGAAGGGGCACTTCTGCGTGTTTACAGCCGAGTTCCTGTTACCAGCTAACAGCGGAGTGGTACTCGATGAGCTACCCATTTTTAAGGGCGATAGGCATCCTGTTTTTACGCTTTCGGCAGCGGATAGTGCTCGGGTAGAAACCATTTTCCAGCGCATGCACGAGGAAATGGCTTCGGACTATGCCTATAAATATGACTTGCTGCGCACCTACGTGCTAGAGCTGATTCACCTGGGCCAGAAGCAGCAACCCGCCACGGTGTTACACCCAGCGCATAGCGGAGCAGCCCGGCTTACGTCGTTGTTTATTGAGCTGCTGGAGCGGCAGTTCCCGCTGGAAACCCCGCAGCAGCGCCTCTTGCTGCGCACGGCCAAAGACTACGCCGACCATTTGGCGGTGCACGTCAACCACCTCAACAAGGTGCTCAAGGAAACCACCGGCCGTACCACCACCGACCTCATCGGCAGCCGGATTGCGCAGGAAGCCAAGGCCCTGCTGCGGCAAACCGATTGGACCATGGCCGACATTGCCGATAGCCTGGGCTTCGCCGATGTGGCGCACTTTGCCAACTTCTTCAAGCGGCAAACTGCCGTTGCCCCGGGTGCCTTCCGCAGCCTAGCGACGGTTTGATTTCTACATAAAATAGATTGCTGAGCACAAAAGCCCGGCTGGTTACGCGCCAGACCTTTGTCGTGTTCTTAGTTACACGTCACAGCAATTCAGATGACAACCTCTAAAATCGCCCTCGTAACCGGCGGCAGCCGCGGTATCGGCAAAGACATTGCCTTAAGCTTAGCCCAGAAAGGTGTCGACGTAGTCCTCACCTATCATACCAACCTACAGGAAGCCACCGCCACGGTAGGCCAGATTGAAGCCCTGGGGCGCAAAGCCGCCGCTCTACAGCTGAATACGGCCGAGCTAGCTAGTTTCCCCGCTTTCTTCTCCCAGCTCACCACCACCCTCTCGGATACCTTTCAAGCCGACTGCTTCGACTTCCTCATCAATAACGCCGGCACCAGCCTCAACACGCCCTTTGCTGAGATGACCGAAGCGAAGTTTGATGAGATGCTGAACATTCATTTCAAGGGCGTATACTTCCTCACCCAGCAGGCCTTGCCCCTGTTGCGCGATGGGGGCCGCATCATCAACATGTCCTCGGCCACTACCCGCAGCTCCTTCTCTGGTGTATCGGCCTACGCCAGCATGAAAGGGGCCGTGGAGGTGTTCACGCGCTACCTGGCCCTGGAATTAGGGTCGCGGGGCATCACGGTCAACGTAGTGGCCCCCGGGGCCATCTTTGGCGGTGGCGCCATGCAGGACACCCCCGAAATACGGGAGTACGTGGCCGGCATCACGGCCCTAGGTCGGGTAGGCCTGCCCGATGATATAAGCGGCGTAGTAGGATTCCTGTGCAGCGAGGAAGCCAAGTGGGTGAATGGCCAGCGCCTTGAGCTAACGGGCGGCATGACCCTGTAGCCGCGGCGGAGTGGCCTAGAGGCCTGCACGTGGTGAAATTATGTCAACAAAAGAGCCGGAATGCAGAAGTTGACCTTCTGCATTCCGGCTCTTTTGTTGACTACCCTACGTGGGAGTAGAAGCGGGTTACGGCTTCACCAACCGAGTAACTGACGACTGGCTGCCGGCCGTTACCCGAAGCAGATACACGCCAGCGGGCAGGGAGCTTACCGCCATACGCTGCTGCTGCACGGCAGCGGCCTGCGGCACCGCCTGCGAAGTCAGTTTGCGGCCCTGCAGGTCGTAGAGGCTTAGCTCCAGCGCCTGCCCCTGCACGCCCGTCACTTCAATCTCCGCCTGGTTTCCGGTTAGGGGGTTGCCCAGCACCGCCACCTGAAGTTTGCCTCCCATAGACGCTGGCGCCGCAGTAGCTGCGCTGCTCAGCAGGGACGAGCGGGCCGCGGTAGCCGTGGGCTCCAGGCCGTACACCAGTTGGCCCTGGTAGTACACCGTGATGTGGTCATTCTCAGCCAGTGGGCCGGCGGGGCGGTACGAATAGTCGTTGGCCTCCTGGAAGCTCGACCAGTCGGCTTTCGTGATGCGGTATTGAATATCACCCGTGCCACTCAGGGGATACAGTAGATCAAGGGCGGGCTGGAAGCCTAGCTCCAGGTAGGCCTCTGCCCCTGTAGCCGTAGCCTGTCCAAACTGCCCGGTGATAGAAGCCGCGCCCAGCTTGGCGTAGTCTACAGTATGCTTAAGGCTGGCCGTGCCTTCGGGGCTGAACCAGTAGCGCACTTTCAGGTCCTCGTAGCGCAGGGGCTGGTTGCCGGTGTTGCGGAGGGTGAGCGTGGTGCTGATGCTATTGGTGCTGGTATTCCGGTTGCGGTTGGCGGCCAGTACCTGCACTTTCGTTTCCGGAGCCACTTCTACGGGCTCAGTGCCCCATACAAGGCGGCCGTTGCGGTAAAGCGTTACGTGGTCGTTGAGCGCGTAGGCTGAGGCGGCGCGGTAAGAATAGTCGTCGGCTTCGTTGAGGTCGGCCCAATCCTGGTTCGCCACGCGCGACTGTATAACGCCCGACGTACCTCCCGCGGCCAGCGTGCCTGCCGTGGGTGCAAATGCATACTCCACGTAGCCGTAGGCCCCGTTGCGGGGCTGGGCCAGGCGTACGTACTGCGTCTTTATCTGGCTGCTGCCGAGTTGGGCATAGTCAATCCAGGTGTTGAGGCCGGCGTCGTTTTCAGCGGTGAGCCAGTAGCGGGCCGTCAGCTCAGTGTAGGCCACTGGCACCGGGCCTTCGTTAGCAATAGTCAGGTTGGGCTTGATGGTGTTGTTGGTGAGGCGGCCATTGTCGCCATCCTGGGTGCGGGCTTTCACCAGCAGAGGCGCCACGGTCAAGGACTGGCCTACGGGCTCGGCGGCCAGGAAGCCTGCGTTGCCGGGCTGGGTGGCCGTAATGGTTGCGGTACCGGCACCTACCATGCTTACTGTGTTACCGTTAATTACGGCCACTTTCTCATCAGAGCTTGTGTAGGTGATGGGCAAACCAGACGAGGCCGTGGCCGTCAGGGTAAAGTCGGCGTCGCCGAGCAGCTTGGCGGGCAGGGCCGCAAATGTGATAGTCTGCTTGGCCTTCATCAAGTCGGCAATTTCCGACTTGCTTAGGGCGTAGTTGTACACACGCAGCTCATCGAGAGCACCTTTATAGGGCGCCGGGGCGTTAGCTGACGCCAGGAATTCCAACTCGCCAATGTTGCCCACAATCAGGTCACTGGCTTCGCCGATACTCAGGGCTTTGGTGGTCATTTCCTTCACCAGTGCACCGTTCAGGTACACCTGAATTTTCTTAGCAGCCACGTCGCGCAGGGCCACTACGTGCACCCACTCGCCTGTGAAAAAGGGCGCGCCACCAATCTGCAACTCATCCTTGTTTTTGTCATCGTCGATGGCGAAGCGGAACTGCTTGTTCTTGAACTCGATGTTGAAACGCTTGCCGGTGGCGCCGGTGGTAGCATTGCGCGAGATGGAGCCCTTGCAGAGCAGGTAGGCGCTGGTGTTGTTATCCTGGGGCAGCTCGGCCGTGGTGGCCTTCATCCAAAACGACAAAGAGAAGGAGCTTTGATCGAGGTAGAGCTGATCCTGATCCGAGATGCTCACCACGTAGCGGTTTACGTCGGCGCTTGCGAAGTTCAGGGCTCCGTTCACTTTACCCGCCACCCGAATGCTCTGGTTGTCGTCATCCAGACCCAGCACGCCGTGGTTGGCGTAGGTAGATTGATCCGTAATCTGGGTGCCATCGGCGGCGGTTTCATCAAAGCCCCAGTGGCCTACGAGCTGCGGCGTAATGCTGCCCGCCGTGCGGAATGACCACACCGGGCCGTCGGCAGTGCCTTTGGCATTGGTGGCATCCACACGCCAGTAGTAGGTCGTGTTTTCGGCTAGGTTCTTTACCTGCTGAGAAGGCGCAGCCACGTAGGCCACCTCCCCTAGCTTAGTGAGGTTTTCGGGCGAAGTGCCGAAGTACACCGTGTAGGAAGTAGTGTTGGTGCTGCCGGTCCACTTCAGGGTCAGGGCATTGGAAACCAGTTCAGCGTACTGAAAGCCATTGGCGGGCGAGGGCGTAGCAGCCACCACTGGTGCCGAGGGCAGGGCGGGCGTTTTCACCGAGGCCACCGAGCTGTATGTTGAGCTTTCCCCGTTCGTGACGGCCAGCAGCCGGTAGTAGTAGGTTTTGTTGGGCACCAAGCCTTGATCGAGGTAGGTGGTAGCGTTGGCGGCGGGCTGGGCAATGGCGGTGTAGGCCACTCCATCCTCGGAACGCTCCAGCACGAAGTTGCTTTCATTGGGCGAGTTGTCGGCCCAGGTGAGGGTAATCTCGCTGGTGGGTGCGGGCAGCTCCGTGGTTTTGGCCGTGAGCTGCACATTGGTCGGCGGCTTCACGAAGTCGGGTGCCGGCGTTTTCAGCAGGGAGTTCACATAGACCTCCACGTTAAGGTAAGCTGGCGCGGTGGTGCTGTAGGCCACGGCATCGGCGGCGTTGTTCTTGTTGAGGCCGTGGGCATCTTCCCAGGCATCGGGCATGCCATCTTTATCCGAATCCAGGGGCGCAGGGGCGTTGAACACGTCGCCTAGGCCACCATTGGCGAAGGGCAAATCCGACTCATTATACACGTAGAAGCCCTTGGTACCGCGCGACCGAACCTCGTCAATCATCAGCCCATCTACCTGGTCGCGGCGGGGGTAGATAACGCCGGCGCTGTCAATTACCTGCTGGTAGGCCTGGGCAGCGGTGAGTTTCGGGGCCGCAGCGGGGTAGGCAAACGGCTGGGCTTTGAAGGCCTCGCCCGTAATGCCGGGGTAGCCCACCGAATCAAAGGGCACCAGCGTACCATCCAGCACCCCGTTGCGGTTGTTATCGAAGTAGTTGCCAGCGCCGTGCACGTTAAACGTGCCGGTGCCGCGCGAGAAGGGCGTGGTTTTCTCGGGTGGCGTGAGGGGGCCGCCCACAAAATAATTATTGAGGATATTAACCTCCGACACGCCCGCCGAGCCGCCCATGATGTAGGCGTCGCCCGACCAGCCGTAGTTCATCTGGTCGCCCAGGCGGTTGCCGTTGCCCCAGTCGTACACCACATTGTTCACAAACTCATTCACCCCCTTCACCTTGGGGTTGCGGGTCTTGTTGCTGATGTAGAGGTTGCCCAGCAGGCTCACCTTGCCCCCATCGGGCGTCTGAATCAGGCCGCCGGCCGAGTGGCTGACCTTGTGCAGGCCCTGCCCGATGATGGAGTTCTGCACCGTGATGTTGTCGGGCGCAGTCCCTTTACCGTCCCAGTTGATGGAAAACACCTCGTCCATGCCCCAGGAAAACGACATGTGGTCGAGGATAATGTTGGAGCCATTGGCCAGGCCCGAGGCATCATTGCCCTGGTTGCCAGTGGCGCCCAGCCGCACCCGCAGGAAACGGCAAATGCTGTTGCTGGCCCCGGTAAACGTCACGCGCTTGTTGAATATCACGATGCCGTCGCCGGGAGCAGTCTGGCCCGCTACGGTTACGTTGGGCACCACCTGCACGTTGGTTTGCAGGTTGATGATGCCACCCACGGCAAACACCACCACCCTACCCGGCTGGCTCACGGCGTCGCGGAAGGAGCCGGGGCCGCTGTCGCTGAGATTGGTAACGGTGTACACAGTGGGGTTGGCCACGCCCCGGGCGCCGGAAGCAAAGCGGCCGAAACCGCCCGCGCCGGGAAAAGCCAGCGTTTGGGCCTGGGCGGGCAGGGCCAGCGCGGCGGCTAGCAGGGTTGCCGCGCCCGTAAGCCTACTGACCAAAGTAGTCATGTGCATAGAAAGTGGGAGTTTGGTGGAAAGGAATGAATGGAAAGCGCGCGGAGATGCCGCCGGAGTCAGGAAATACCCGTCCCTTCACCCCGAAAAAACGGGGCTAGCGGCCAGTTAACTAGGTGTGCGGAGAAGCGAGAGGTCAGGTGCCTTTCGGCACGGAGCTGCGGGAGTGGGTAGTGCCGGGGCCGTTGCCCTCCCCTACCAGCTGCTGGAGGTATTCTTCCAGATTGGTGTAGCCGTCGTGGTCGGCATCGTGGTTGCGGTCGGCGGCATCGCGGGGGTTCAGGCCGTAGTGCTGTTCCCAGGCGTCGGGCATGCCGTCCTGGTCGGTGTCGGTGGGCGCTAGGCCCCCCTTCACTTCGCCGGTGCCGCGCATGGGCGCCTCGTTTTCGTCTTTGATGATCTGGCCTAGCGTGCCCAGGGAAGTCAGCTCTTGAAGCAGGCGCGTGTCTACGGCGTCGCGGTGCAAGGAGGCGCCGGCGTGCTGCACCACGTAGGTGTAGGCCTGTTGGGCGCTCAGGGCTTTGGTGGCCGGGTAAGCAAAGGGCTTGGGCTGCCAGCTTACCACGCCGTAGCTGGCCTGCAGAATGGGCGCGCCATCGAGCTTGCCGTTGCGGGTGCTGTCCTGGTAGTTGCCCTGGGCGTAGATGCTGAAGTTGGCGTTGCCGCGGGTGAAGGGCTTGCTGGCCTTGCCGGGCCCCTGAATGAAGTAGTTGCCCGTGACGTTAGCCTGGGACTTCCGCTCGGAGTCGCCCTGAATGTAGGCGCCGGCTTCCCAGTTATACACCACGTTGTTCACGAACTGATTCACGCCCTTCACCTTCACGTTGCGGGTGTGGTTGTCGATGTAGAGGCAGCGCAAAATGCTGGTCCCGCCGGTCGACTGAATCAGCCCGCCCGCGGAATGCGGGTGCAGGCCCTGCGCCACAATGGAGTTTTGCAGCGTAACGTTACGAGCGTCGTTGGTCACGGAGAAGTTCTCATCCTGCCCCCACGACACCGACACGTGGTCAAAAATCAGGTCGTGCCCCTCGGCAATAGTCACCGCATCTTTGCCCGTGCTGCCCCCGTGCCCCATCCGAAAGCGCAAGTAACGCACCACCGTATTGTGAGCGTTGGTGAAGGATACCGCATCGCCGTACACCACCACACCGTCGCCCGGCGCGGTCTGGCCCGCCAAGTGCAGGTTTTCGGCTACGTTGAGGGGACTTTTCAGGCGAATAACGCCGCCCACATCAAACACCACCGTTCGGCCCGGCTGGCTCACAGCTTCGCGCAGGGAACCGGCTCCGGCATCATCCAACGTGGTTACATGGTACACAGCACCGCCGCGCCCGCCGGTAGCAAACCGCCCGAAGCCTTCCGCCGTGGGAAAGGCCAGGGTTTGCGCCGCTGCGGGAGCCGCCACGAATAGGCCTAGCGCGGCTATTAGGTTAGTAGCTGCGCCGCCCAACTGAGGCCAAGTAAAGATTTTCATAGAGCATGGGTTGGTGGGAAGGGCGCGGTCGGGAGGGAATATCCTTTATAGGCACAGCGCAAAACTTGCGCCGCTACTGCACTAGAAACACCACTGATATAAATAGCTCGATAACTACCCAATACTACTTTCTTACTATACTTCAACTCTCCTGCACTATCCTGAAATCCAAACAAATGGAACTGGCCTAGCCTTTGTGTTGACTCTACAGGCAATTCCTCGAGGGTCGCCCTGATGCCCGGAGTGAACTCAAGGCCCTCCGTTCAACCAGCCAGAAGGCAGCAGAAGTTATTTGGGCCGCTCAGGGCGTAGCTAAGTGACCTAGGTACTGCGGGTGCCGCCTATACTGCTCACTTGGAGCAGCCTTATTCACATGTGCATTTGCGTAAATTGCAGCAGCTGATGGGAGTGCTACAGGTAGGTAACGAGCAGTGACTCCCCATTAGTGGGTCACCGGAAACGTCCCGCTGCTCCAAGCCCGCTGCCTCTATTTCTTGTTGCTGTACCGATGGATTCCGCTCCCAATTCGCCTGCTCCCGCTCCCCTACCCGATAGTCTTTTCCGCGACCTGCTAGCGGCCTCGCTCACGGGGGTGAATGTGCTGCGCCCGGTATATGACGCCAACGGGACGATTATCGACTTTGCCCTTGAGTACCTCAACCCAGCTGGCCAACGCATGACTGGCCTAGCGGAGCGCCCGGGCGGTACGCTACTCACCCATTTCCCGCACGCTATTGCTTCGGGCATCCTGGCCTACTACCTGCGCGTGTACTCCCACGGAGCCACCAACGTGTACGAAACCAATTACCAGGCCGATAGACTGGATAACTACTTCCGGCTCTCGGCCCGCCGTAGCGGGGAATGGCTGGTGGTGAGCTTTACGGATACCTCCGACCAGGACCGCAGCGCCGTTGAGCAGGCGCTGCGCGAAAGTCAGGCCCGTGAGAAAGCGCTGCGCGCTGAAACCGAGCTCCAACACGATACACTGCGCCGCTTTGTGGAGCAGGCCCCGGTGGCCGTGGCTATATATCGGGGGCCGCGCTACCGCGTGGAGTTAGCCAATACTACCACCCTGGCCATCTGGGGCCGCTCCCTCCCCGATGTCCTGGGTCGCCCGGTGTTCGAGGCTATGCCAGAAGCGGCAACTCCCGACGTAGTGGCCATATTCGATAAGGTGTACACCACCGGCATTGCGCACACGGCCCACGAACAGCGCACCATCATTGACCGCAACGGCCAGCCCGAAGAGGTGTACTGGAACTGCGTATTTCAGCCTGAGTTTGATTCCGACGGCCGTGTGAGCGGCATTCGGTCCGTTGGCACCGAAGTAACCGGGCAGGTACGGGCGCGCCAGCAGGTGCAGCAGTTCAACCAAGAGCTGGAGGCTCGCGTGGCGGAGCGCACGCGCCAGTTAGCCGAAACGCAGGCAGCCGCGCTGGCCGCGGCAGAGCGGCGGGCACAGGAGCGGGAAGAGCTCTACCAGGTGCTGGAGCAAACGCCTGCCGCCATTGCCATTACCCGCGGCCCCGACCACCGCTACGTCTACGTCAACCCAACCAGCCTGACGTTATTCGCTGGCCGCCAGCTGCTAGGCAATACGGTAGCTGAAGTACTGCCCGAAGCGGGGCCGGTGGGCTTGCTGGCGCTGCTAGATCAGGTATATGCAACCGGCGAAACGTTTTCCGGCACCGAGCATCCCCTGGGCTTCACCAGCCATGCTCCTGGCCCCGACCAGATTCGCTACTTCAACTTTACCTATCAGGCCTACCGGGAGAATGGTACTATAGTGGGCATTTCCACGTTTGCCTATGACGTGACGGAGCAGGTGCGGGCCCGGCAGCGCGAACAGGAAAGCCAGCTGCAGATACGCGCCATCATGGAGGGAATCCCGTTTCCCATCAATGTATGCGTAGGCCCTGATTTAGATATTCAGATGGCCAACCAGGCTATGCTAACGGCCTGGGGCAAGGGTCCTGACGTATTCGGGCGGCGCTTTGCCGATGTGCTGCCCGAACTGATGGAGCAGGGTATTACCGCGCAGCTTCACCAGGTAATGAACAGCGGAGAGCCGCTGCACCAGCGCAATCAGCAAATAGAAGTAGTTATTGAGGGCACACCACAAACTTTTTACTACAACTACAGCCTCGTGCCCCTGCGCGACAGCCAAGGGCAGGTGTATGGCATCCTCAACACGGCCGCCGACGTGACCGATCTGGGCGTGGCTCACCAGCGCCTGGAGGCGCTGGCCGGCGAACTGCTGGAAAGCGAGGCCCGCTTCCGCACCATGGCCGACGCGGCCCCCAACCTGGTGTGGGCCGTGTACCCCGATTCCTCCATTCGCTACATCAACCGCGCCTTCCTCGACTTTGTGGGGGTAGAAAATGAACAACAATATCTGGCAACGGGTTGGAGCGCCTACGTTCCGGCAGATGAATTTGACCAAGCGCAGGCCACGTTAACCCAGGCCATTAAGCAGCTGCTGCCGTACGCTATGGAGCACCGTATGCGGCGCTACGATGGGGAGTACCGCTGGCTTCTAGCCCAGGGCGCGCCCAGCTACCTGCAGAACGGCGAGCTATATGGCTACGTGGGCTCAGCCATCGACATCACCGACCTCAAGCAGGCCAACGAGCAGCTGCGGCGCACCAACGCCGACCTCGACAACTTCATCTACACGGCTTCGCACGATCTGAAAGCGCCCATTGCCAACATTGAGGGGTTGCTTTATCTGCTGGGCGAAGAGCTGCCGCCCGCCGTGGCCGCCGACCAGGCCATTGCCCCCACCCTCGCGCGCATGGTGGAGTCGGTGGAGCGCTTCAAACGCACTATAAACCACCTCACGGAGGTATCGAAGCTGCAGAAGGAATATGCGCCTTCCACGGTTGCGGTAGAGGTGGCCGCCGTGGTGGAGGATGTGCGCCGCGACCTGCAACCGCTGCTGCAGGAAACGGCCGCCCAACTGGTGGTAGCTGTGGAGGAAGTGCCGTGGGTGCAGTTCTCGGAGAAGAACCTGCGCTCAGTGATTTACAACCTGCTCAGCAATGCCCTTAAGTACCGCCACCCCGACCGCCCGGCCCAGGTGGCGCTCAGGGCCCGGGTACAACCCGGCTACACGGTGCTAGAAGTGCAGGATAATGGCCTAGGCATTCATCCTGACCAGCAGCCGCGGCTGTTTACCATGTTCCAGCGTTTCCACACGCACGTAGAGGGCACCGGCATTGGCCTCTACATGGTAAAGCGCATGGTTGAAAATGCCGGTGGCTACCTGGAGGTAAACAGCCAGCCCGGTACGGGTACCACGGTGACCGTGTACCTGCCCTACTGAAATCCCTTTAGCATTTTATAGAAAGCTTCGGCATAGGTATCACTGATGGGGATAAGCTGGTCGGCAATCTGAATGCGATTTTTCTCGATGTGGTCAATCTTGTCGATGGCGACTAGAAAAGACCGGTGCACGCGGGCAAACTCCTGGGCCGGCAGCAGCTCTTCCAGCTTGGCAAAGCTGAGCAGCGTTAGCAGCTTTTCCTGCGTGGTATGAATTCGCAAGTAGTCTTTCATCCCCTCCACGAAGAGAATATCGCGGGTAGCTACTTTTTGGATGCGGTGGCCTACCTTGAGAAAAATATGCTCCTGCTCGGGCTTCGCCTCCACCCTTTCCTCCTTTTTTGAGGGGGCCGCCCGGGAGCCTTGTTCCTGGTAGAGACGCAGAACGGCCTTGTAAAACCGCTCAAACGTGAAGGGCTTTAGCAGATAGTCCCGCACCTCCAGCTCATACGCCTTCAGGGCATACTGGTCATAGGCGGTAGTGAGGATGATCATGGGCTTGGGGTTCAGCATCGGAATGAAGCTGAGCCCATCCAAGTCCGGCATATTAATATCCAGAAACAGTAGGTCGGGTTGGTCTGCCTTCAAGTGAGCGGCGGCCTCCAAGGGGCTTTCGTAGGCCCCTTTCAGCTCCAAAAAAGGCACTTTTCGGATGTATTCTTCCAGAATCTCCTGGGCCAGATGCTCGTCCTCAATGATGTAGCAGGTGAGCTTCTCTTTCATGGGCTAATGCGTGGAGACCTTGGATGGTAAGGCTAGCCGTAAAGGTTTCGCCGGTGTGGTGAGTGGTTAGAGTATGCTGGCCGGGGTACAACAACGCCAGCCGTTTCCGAACATTGGGCAATCCGATGCCGCCGGGCTCATCCAGCGCGTTCGTCGGTTTTATGGCAATCGGGTTCTGCACGCTGAAGGCTAGGGTATTGTCTTTTATCTCTACCCGTACTTTCAGGTCGCCGGGGGCTAACCGGGCGGGGCTGTGCTTGTAGGCATTTTCCAGCAGGTGAATAAAGAGCAGAGGGGCAATGTAGTAGGATTCCGTCTCCCCTGCTATTTGCAGGTCTACCACGGGGCTGTTCTTGTAGCGGAGCTGCTGCAAACTCACGTAATCCTGCAAATAGTCCATCTCCCGGGCCAGGGGCACAGTGGCCGCATTGGACTCATAAATCATGTAGCGCATGAGCGAGGCCAGGTGCATCACTGCATCCGGGGCGGCGGGGGCTTGCTTGTACACCAAGGTATGGATGTTGTTGAGGGTATTGAACAGGAAGTGCGGGTTAATCTGCGACTTCAGGTAGTTCAACTCTGCCTCCACGGCCTGCTTTTCCAGCTGCTCCTTCCGGATGGTATTTAGCACCAGCGTCTCAGTTACCCGGGCCAGCCAGCTCAGAAAGAGAAAGATGGGTACCGTCGTAATCAGGTGCATGGAATACTGCCCAAAATCAAACGATTTTTGATAAAAAAGGACAAACGGAACCGGCCCGGTCAGCACAACTGCTGCTAGCTGAAACCAGTAGTCTCTTCCTTTTCTCTGGCCGGCCTGCCGAGTTAGCAGGTAGAAGTGGCTGTAGAAAACATACAGGCAGGTTGCAATGAACCCCACCGTGGTGGTACGCCAGTAAGCGTCGCTGTCACTATTCAGCTGCAAGCCAACCAGCAAGGTGAATAAGCCCCAGACGATTAGGTGAATCAGCCAGAAGATTTTTTTGACGCGCTCCATACCACAAAGGTGAGTGTTACAACAGTGGCCTAGGCCACCGTTTCGACCAGTTACGGAGGTTAATCTACGAGACGGGCAAAGGAGCCCGCCAGTGCTTTCGCGGCAGCAAAGTCCTACTTGGCAGATTCGTTCAGCGCATCAGCATATCGGTTTTTGCTTTCCGAGATGGCACCAATTGCTTCGTCCTGAAAGCAAGCCAGTCAGTCCTAGCCAAGCTGCTGGGCTCACTTGCTCCTGAAAGACTCACCGAAGTTGAACTGATACCATGGGAAAGCACCCGCTAGGCCTCTCCATCCGCAATGTCTCCAAGAAGTATGCGAATGGTGTGCAGGCCTTGAATAATGTGTCGCTAAACATCCCGCCGGGCATGTACGGCTTATTAGGCCCCAACGGTGCTGGCAAATCAACTCTTATGCGCACGCTCGCCACGCTACAAGAGCCCGATGAAGGACAAGTTTTCTTGGGCGACATTGATGTGGTAAACCAAAAGGAAGAGGTGCGCCAGACGCTGGGCTACCTGCCCCAGGAATTCGGTGTGTACCCCAAAGCCACCGCCGAGGACCTGCTCGACTACTTTGCCGTGCTGAAGGGCATTACCAACCGGGCCGTGCGCCGCGCCACCACAGAGGCCTTGCTCAAGCAAACCAACCTCTGGGACAAGCGCAAGCAGAAACTAGGCGGCTACTCTGGCGGCATGCGACAGCGCTTTGGCGTGGCCGTGGCCCTGCTCGGCAACCCCCAACTGCTCATTGTGGATGAGCCTACCGCAGGCCTGGACCCGGCCGAGCGGGTGCGCTTCCTCAATCTGCTGAGTGAAATTGGAGAAAACAGCGTGGTCATCCTCTCCACCCACATCGTGGAAGATGTCTCGGAGCTGTGCACTAACATGGCCATCATCAACCAAGGGCGCATCTTGCTGGAGGCGCAGCCCTTGGAGGCCGTGGCTGCCCTCAACGGCCGCATCTGGCGCAAGCTGACCGACAAACAAGCCCTGCCGACCCTGGAGCAAGAGCACCACGTCATTTCGGCTAAGCTCTTGAGCGGGCGCACCATGGTGCACGTGCACAGCCCCGACCAGCCCGGTAACGGGTTTGATCCGGTGGAACCGGACCTTGAGGATGTCTATTTCAGCGCCATGACGGGCTGCTTCGGCCCGGCGATTCAGCAGCCAAAAATGGAGGAAGTAGCGCCATGAAGCTCCAAACAATTTTTGCGTTCGAATTCCGGTACCAGCTGCGCCGGGCCACTACCTGGCTTTACTTCGGGGCCCTGCTGGTTCTCGCGTTTCTGATTGTCACGGCCAATTATGCCTCCGATGCGCGCGACGGGTATTTTCTGGTGAATGCGCCCGTCGTCATTGCGTCGGTGGCAGTGATTTGCAGCGGTTTCTGGCTGGTCATTGGGGCTTCCGTGGCCGGCGAGGCAGCGGCCCGCGACGTGCAGACCCGGATGCATTTGCTCACCTACCCCGCCCCCGCCAGCAAAGCCGCCTACCTGGGTGGGCGGTTTCTGGCCGCCTTGGCCCTCAATAGCTTACTGGTGCTCGCCGTTCCACTGGGCATTCTGCTGGCCATGTACGGCTCCGGGATAGAGGCCGACCTGCTGGGTCCGCTCCGGCCGGCAGCTTACCTGACCACCTTAGGCTTTATCCTTTTGCCCAACGCTCTTTTCGCGACGGCTACGCAGTTTTCGGTGGCAACGCTTAGCCGCCGGGCCATGGGCAGCTACTTGGGCGCCACGACTCTTTGGGCGACGGCCTACCTGCTCGGCTTTGCGCTGCAGCATGCCGGGGAATGGCGGTATGTGGTGGACCCCATGGGGTTTAACTCGGTGATGGATTATCTGACCAAGTGGGGCCCCCTGGAGCGCAATGTGCGCCTGGTCTTGCCCGAGGGCTCCCTGCTGGCCAACCGCCTCCTGTGGCTCGTTGCTTCGCTAGGCCTGCTGGCATTCACGTATTTCCGTTTTCGATTCGTTTTACCCGAAACTGGCTCCAAACCTAAGCCGGCTCAGCAGCCAACAACGGATAAGGCGGCCCTAGAGCAACCGCAGTGGGGAACGGGAAACGCGCGGCCACTGGTCAAGGAGCCGTATGGCGTGGCCACGCAACTACGCCAATTGCGCCTCATTACGGGAGATACCTTTTGGCAGCTCGCCAAAAGCAAGTATGGGCTGCCGCTGCTGGCAGTGCTGGCCGGGCTGGCGGCGCTCACCCTCCGCGGCAACCTGAAAGCCCGCGGCGTGCCTTTGCTGCCTCGCACCGACTTTGTATTGCACTTGCTGACGGCGCCCCTGACAGAGCCCAAGTTTTGCACGATACTCATCACCTTGCTCACCATTTTCTACGCCGGCGAGCTGGTGTGGCGGGAGCGGGAAACGGGCCTGAGCGACATTACTAATGCGGCCCCTGTGCCCGAATGGGTACTGTTCGGAGGCCGTTTTCTAGCTCTGGCCATGATGTCGGGGGTGTGGTTGGTCTTGCTAATGGCGGCTGGCGGGGTAGCGCAAGTGGCCTTGGGTGGCACGACTCCAGAAATCGGGTTGTACCTACAAACATTCTTCGGGCTGCAGCTGGTGGAGTGCGTGCTTTTTGCCCTGCTGGCCCTCCTGGTGCACGTGCTGGTAAATCAGAAATTCGTAGGCCACCTAGTGACGTTGGCTGTCTATGGGTTTATGGTCTTTGCCCACCTGCTAGGCATCGAGCACAAGCTGCTGGTTTATTCCGCCAGCCCTCACTGGACTTATACCGACATGGCCGGATTCGGGCCGACGCTGGCGCCCTGGCTGTGGTTCAAAGGGTATTGGCTGGCGTGGGCCCTGCTGCTGGCGGTGGCCGGGGTGCTGTTCTGGGTGCGAGGCCGGGAAATTAGTGTGGCATCGCGGCTGCAACTGGCCCGCCGACGCTTCACAGGTTCTTTGATACGGGTAGCGGCGGTTATTACCGTAGCCATCGTGGGATTGGGCGGGTTTATTTTCTACAACACCAATGTGCTGCATGACTACTCCAACGCCTCCGCCTCGGCGGCGCAGCGGGCAGTTTACGAACAGCGCTACCGCCGGTACCAAAACGTGCCCCAACCCCAGCTAACCGGCGTAAACCTACGAGTAGAACTGTACCCTAAGCAGCAGACGGCAGAAATACAGGGCACCTACCTACTGGTGAATAATACACCAGTGGCTATTGACTCGGTGCATGTGGCGACGGGAACGGATGACGTGGAAACCACCGCCGTTGCTTTCGACCAGCCAGCCAGGCCGGTACTTACCGACGTGGAGCTAGGCCACTACATCTACGCCCTAAACAAGCCGCTGCTCCCCGGCGATTCACTGCGTCTACGCTTTCGGGTAACGCACCAAGCACATGGCTTTTCCAACCGCGGCGCCGATGCGCAGGTATTGGCCAACGGCACCAGCTTCCGGAATCTGGAATGGTTGCCTGTCATCGGCTACCAGCCGTACCGGGAGTTGGACGAGACCGGCGCCCGCAAAGCGCACGGCTTGGCACCCCGACCCGCCACATATTCGCTCTACGATGTGGCGGCGCGTCGATACGCCCCATTTCCTGAGCAAATCCGCTTCGAGGCCGTGGTGGGAACAGATGCTGGCCAAACGGTGGTGGCGCCGGGCACCTTGCGCCGCACCTGGACTACCCTCGGCCGCCGCTACTTCCACTATGCCTCCGATGCGCCCATTCGCAACGAATACGCCTTTTTTTCGGCCAACTACGCGGTACAGGAAGGCAAATGGCGCAACCCATCGGCGGGCGCAGCGCAGGAGGTGGCCATCCAGATTTATTATCCTCCAAGTATGACGGAGAACCCGGCGCGGATGATCCGGAGCGCCCAGGCGTCGCTGGACTATTACACCCGACAGTTCGGGCCCTACCCGCACCGGCAACTGCGCTTTGTAGCCCAACCAGGGCATAGCTTCGGCAACCACGCTGCACCCATCAACATCACGGCGGGGGAAGGCTTTTTCCTTCTAAACACTAAGGCCGACAAGCGGGACTTTGACCTGGTGACGGCCGTGGTGGCGCACGAAGTAGCTCACCAATGGTGGGGCAACCAGCTTAAACAGGCTTACGTGGAGGGCGCTGGCCTGATTAGCGAAAGCCTGGCGTGGTACTCGGCCATGGGCGTGCTGGAAGACAACTACGGAGCTGACCACCTGCCAGCGCTGCTGAGCTTCTTGCGGGAAGAGAACGAAACCCCGCGCACCCGCGCCGCCAAGCCGCTGTTGCAAGCCGACGACTTTTACCAGAACTACCGCAAAGGCCCCTTCGCGCTGTACGCGCTCAGCCAACACATTGGCCGCGACCGGGTGAATGGCGCGCTCCGGCAGTTACTGGCAAAGCACCGCCCGGGCACCCGTCCATTTGCCACTTCCCTAGACCTGTACCAGGAGTTGCAGACGGCCACGCCCGATTCGCTCCAACCGCTGCTCCACGATCTGTTCCGGGCCAATACCTTCTGGGAGCTGGCAACGACAAATGCCACCGCCAAGCAGCTAAAAGGCGGTGCCTGGCAGGTTACGCTTGGCCTACAGGCGCACAAGCTGGTGGTGGACAGCGCCGGCACCGAGACGAAGCTACCAATGCAAGAGTGGGTGGAAGTTGGCGTTTTTGCCCCCGCCAAGGCGGGACAGAAGACAGGCCGGCCGCTCTACCTGCAAAAGCATCTGATTACATCGGGCCAGCAAACCATTGTGCTAACTGTCCCGAGTAAGCCCGCTAAAGCCGGCCTTGACCCGCGCGGCTTATTAATTGATTGGGAAGCAACAGACAACAGCAAGGCAGTAACAGCAATGCCCTAGCCTGCTCCGAGCTTTCATACTTCAGGTGCGCTTATGATACTCAGAAAGAAAGTATAGCCCTGACGCCATGTACCCCACCCAGGGTATGCAACAGAGTAGGCTTCCGGTCTACCGCTTGCCTTGGGTGGGCTGGCGCCAGGTATCGGTGCGGAATGGAGTAGCGGGCAGGCCAGCGGCGTTGAACAGATTTGGCATGGGCGACTTGCGCCAGCCGAAGCGCACTGCTACCGGCTGCGTCACTTGGTCGCTGGATACGATTACCGTGTTGCCCTCTACGCGGGCTTGGGCCGGGTGAAACACGCTGTCGGGGCCGGCTATGGTGAACTCGCGCAGGGGGCCACCTTCGGCGCGTAGGCCGGTAGTATGGTCGAAGGTCAGCTGAACTTGGCCGCTTTCTACTTTCATGGCTTTGTAGACGGGTCCGGAGGTTTCCAGCTTCGGCTGTCCGTACTCGTTGTGCAGGGCCCACAGGGCCAGGCGGTGGCCTACGGTTTGCTTGTTGCGGGGGTGAATATCGAGGGAGTCGCCCACGTCGGTGGTTACTACCATGCCGGTGTGCGGTACCTGCAGCCAAGAGAGCAGCTGCGCTTCACGAATTTCGGCGTTCTGGCCTTTGTGCGGGGCAATCTGCACAAAGTAGAAGGGCAGGTTGGGCTGCTGCCAGTCCTGGCGCCAGTTGGCAATCATGGCCGGAAAGAGAGTGCGATACTGGTAAGCCCGTTCGGCGTTACTCTCCCCCTGGTACCAGATAACGCCCTTGAGAGTGTAGGGCTCCAGCCCCTTAATCATGCCGTTGTAGAGCTTGGTAGGTGACTTGTTGCTGGTGGCGCTCAGCGGCTCGGCCGGCTTGGGGCGAGTAGTCTGGGGGTTGGCTTCCTTCTCCTGCTTCCAGGCGGCCAGCTCCGCTTCGTAGGCCGGACGGCGGGTCAGCCCCTCGGCGTAGCGCGTCAGAATCGGGCGTAGCTCTGGGTTCGGCTCCAGCACCTCGCGCCGGGTCCACGACTCAGCGGGCGTACCGCCCCAGGAGGAATGAATCAGCCCAACCGGCACCCCGGTTTGCTGGTGAATCTCCTGCCCGAAAAAGTACCCCACCGCCGAAAAGCTGCCTACCGTCTGGGGGGAGCACACCACCCAACTGCCCTGTACATCGCGCTCCGGCGTATCAGCTACCTTCTGGGCCACTGTGAACATCCGGATGGTGGGATAGTTGGCTTTAGGCACTACCTCCGCCTCGTTCACTACCCCCGTCATCCATTTAGATGCCCCCTTCGCAATCGGGAAAGCCATATTCGACTGCCCCGAGCACAGCCACACCTCGCCGAGGAGCACGTTCTTAATGGTCAGCTGATTTTTCCCCTGAACCGTGAGCGTGTATGGGCCGCCAGCTTTGGTAGTGGGCACCCGCACCAGCCAATTGCCTTGGGCATCGGCGGTTGTCTTTACTGGCTGCTTCGCCCAACTAGCCTTTACCGTCACGGCCTCCCCCGGTACGGCCCAGCCCCAGAGCGCCACAGTAGTTTTCTGCTGGAGCACCATGTTATCCGTCATGAGGGCGGGCAGGGTGACATCGGCAAAGGCTGAATGAGCTAAGAGAAACAGAAGATTGAAAAGGATGCGGCGCATGAGTAAAATTGAGAGCTAGAGATCTATTCATCTGTCATGTCGAGTTGGTCGAGACATCTCGCGTGCTGACGTGCAGTAGTAATCTGACATTAGCGAGCGAGATGTCTCGACAGGCTCGACATGACGTTCACGTGTGGGCCGTTGTTTGTACAATCGTTCTAGGCCAGTCTATCACCCCCAACCCCACGCCGCTTCATGCGCGGAAGCACATTTAGGGAGCTAGTGTTCTAATCAAGTGATTTTAAAGACGAAGGAGGAGGCGGTCATGTATTGGCCGCCCTGGGAGGCGCCGAACAGGTATTCGGGTTTGCCGTTGCGCATGAGCAGTTGGGGGCGCTCTAGGCGGCCGTAGCGCTTAAGCTTAGGCGGGGCGGGTGGCTCCTGTACGCCGTACTCGCGCAGGGGCAAGAAGGCAATCTTGGGGTAGGTCCACTCCTTGCCATCTTTAGATTCCAAGTAGAGGCCTACTTCCTGGTTATACACGCCCATGTCGCGGGCCAGCAGGTGCAATTTGCCCTGCTGCTCCCACACGTAGGCATCCTCAAACTGTTTGTTGTTGCCGAGACGGGAGAAGTCAATGACGGGGTTACCGGCGTACTTCACGTAGGGCCCCTCCAAGCGGTCGGCAATGGCTAGGCCGTACTTGCGGTTACCCCGGATGACGGGATCCTTAGACGTCACGTAGTCCTGGGTATTCCAAGATTTGTAGTAGAGCCAGTATTTGCCCTGGTGCTTTACAAAGGCCGGATTGGTGGTGCAGTGGTCGTCCCAGGCGCCCGTTTCGCCAGGCAGCAGCAGGGGCTGGTCGGGCCGGGTCCAGGGGCCTTCGAGGCGGTCGGCGGTAGCCAGGCCGATGCGCTTGGTGTCGGTCTTACCGTTGAAGGTGCCCATGAAAAACAAGCAGTACTTGCCATCCACCAGCTGAATGTGGGGGTTGTGGCAGGTGGTGGCATCCCAGAAGCCGGGGCCGCGCGGGGCCAGCACCGTTTCCTGGTACACGAAAGGCCCCTCGGGCGTGTCGGCCACGGCGCGGGCAATTTCACAGCTGTTCAGCCAACCACCCATGCCCTTAGCAGCGGGCCAGCGCGAGAAGAATACGTGTACCCGGCCGTCGGGCCCGTAAATGGGGCTGTTGCACCACACGTAGTAGCCCTCCTGCTCCAGCATGCGGCCGACGGGCTTCAAATGCTTGCTGAACTTAGAAAAGTCAGCTTTCGGAAAATCCAGCAACCGCCCCGCCCCAAAGCCGGCAGCCACTCGGGCCAGCGGAGCAAAGGTTAGAGTTGCCAGGAAAGCGCGGCGGGAAAGCATGAAGGGTAGGTTGTAGAGACGCAAGATTTTGCGTCTCGTAGTTGCTGATGTTGTTTAGGCAAATCGTGTATAGACGCAGGCTTCTGAAACTATCATGCTGAGCTTGACGATTCATCTCGTGTGCTAACTCTGCTTATTACTTCGCACGTCATCCTGACGAAGGAAGGATTTTACCACGCAGGAACGACTGGCCTAGCGCATCGTGCTGACGTGAGAAAATCCTTCGCCCTGATCAGGATGTCGTGCTGTTGTGGTGAGTTACCATGGCAACGTCAGCACGCGAGATGTCTCGACTCCGCTCGACATGACGTTCTCTTTAGTTCGTTCTAGGCCAGTCGTTGCAGCGGCGCGGCTTTAACCACCTCTACTGCACTTTGGCAGCAGCGGCACTGGTGGAAACTGGCGTTAGGGTGACGGGGCCTAGCAGGCCTGACTCCTTGGGCTGCCACTTTTCGGCGGTGAAAAGGCCCTGCTCGTTGCGGTTTTCCTTCAGCTTGGCGGCCATGTTGATGTTGTAGAATTTCTTCCACTCCACGTGGTTGCGGTCTAGGTCGATGATGCGGTTGGCCATGCTGTTACTCACGCTCACCGTTAGGCTATTGCTGGCTTGTAGTTGCTCCTGGGGGATGAATACTTGGTACACCGGGCCGATGAGGGTGCCCAGTTCCTTACCGTTCAGCTGCACGCGGGCGCTTTCACCCACCCGGCCCAAGTTCAGCATCCAGCCCTCTCCCCCGCCTTGAGGCTTAGGGAAGAAAATAGTGTAGGCCGCCGTGCCGGAAAACTTCTTCACGGCATCCCCACTCAACGCGGTCCAGGAGCCCAGTTGGGGCGTCTGGACCGGGGCGGGCAGTTGCGGCCCACCCGATACGAAGCGAATGTTCCAAGTGCCCTGCACCGGCTGAGGCGCCCCACTCGGCTTTAGATAGGCATAGGCCGCGCCAGTGCGAGTAGTTTCACTGGTTTCCAGCACGCACGACTCGCCTGGGGCAAGCTGCACATACACCTCAGGCAAACCGGAGGCCGCCGTGCGCACCTGGCCTAGGCCGAGCATTTCGGTCATGGGGTTGTACAGAGCCACCGATTTAGCGGCCGTTTGCAGAGGCACCCAGGTTTCCACGGGCTTCTCGCCCCAGTTAGCTACAAAGTACACGTACCCGTTGCCCTGCCGGCGGCGCACGAACTCCAGGCCACTGTCTACCATTGTTTCGCGCTTGAGGCCGGCGTAGGTCAGCAACTGGTCCACGTCTTTGCCCACCAGCACCCGGCCTTTGCCCAGCGGCGCCTGCTCAATGCCCGCTAGGCCACTCGGCTTGAACTTCAGCTGGGCCAGCTGCTTCTTGAATGCGGCGCGGCGGCTGGCTAACTGGCCTAGCCCTGGCACATCGGCGGGCAACTGGTCTTGAAACACAATGGTTGCGCCATTTTGGGCCAGCTTCAGTAGCTGCTCCCAGGTAGCCAGGGGTATTAGCTTAGCGGCCGGCACCAGAATGGTCTGGTAGGCCACTCCCCCGCCAGTTTGCAGGGTTTTGCCCGTAGCCTTGACTTGCAGGAGTTGCTTGTCGGAAATGAAGTCGAAGCCATAGCCACGCTTGAGCAAGGTTTCGCCGGTGGCACCTACCGGCATGCCCTTAAAGCCGTGGTCGATACCGTCGAAGTGCTGGAGCAGCACTTTGCCGGGCCGGGCGTAGGCATCGTACATGGGCAGATACACCAGCACATCGTTGGCTGGCTCACCGGCTTGCAGGAAGCTCTGGCAATGGGCCACGTAGCGGTTCAGCTGCCCGAAATCCTGCCAGAACGGGTTGTTGGGGTTGAAGTGCACGGCCGCGTAAAACAGCCAGCCCGGCCATGCCGCCGCCTGGGGCGAGTAGTTGGTGCCGTGGTAAAAGGTGTGGTTGATGCCGCCCAGCAGCATGCGGTCCATGGCCTTCTTCACATCACTGAGCTTGGAAAGAAAATGGTCATTCTCCCAGGTCGCCGACTCCGACGAGGCGAGTTTTTTGCCTGTAACGTGGGCCGCGGAGGAGGCAAATTTTAGCCGTAGCAAGTCCTCGCCTTCGGTTTCGGGAATGTCGGTGACGGCGTACAAATCCAGGATGTTAGCCGGGGAACCGTGGGCCTGGTTGCGAATCAGGGCGCCGTGAGTTTTGGCCCAGGTGCTCCAGGTTTGGGTGTAGTTTTCCAGCAGCAGCTCCGAAATGGTTTCGCGGTAGTCGCTAAGCACGCGCTGGTGCTGCTCGTTCTCGGCTTCCTTACTGAACAGGGCCGGCAGGTGCTGGCGCAGGTCGTAGCCGCGGCGCTTCTGAAACTCCGCGAACATCTGCGGGGTCCAGTTGGCCTCGCCCTGGGCGTCGTCTACCTCGTAGGAGTCGTTGAAGAAGGCCCGGATGGGCTGCACGTTGCGGCCCTTAAAGGCTTCGTCGAACCGCTGCAGGTAGTGCTGGGTGGCGGTTTTGGAGAAGTGGTCAATCACGTCGCCCTCTCCGCCGGGGCCGGCGCGCTCCACTTGCTTGCCGTGCCAGCCCTCGAACACGGCGTAGAGCGTCCAAGAGCCAGCCGGGGCCGTCCAGATGAGCTTGCCACTGGCATCTACCTTGCTGGTCAGGTCTAGGGTTTGGCCTTTGTCAGAGTAGGCCATCAGGGCTTGCAAGGGCAGCGGCTTCTCAAAGCGCACCTGGTCGAAGGCATGCAACTGCAGATCGGGGTTTTTCGCCACCGGCTCCACCATCTGCTTGAAATCCATGGGCTGGCCTACGGCGCGCATAATGGGCTTCTGGGTAAAGCTCACGGCTTCTTTCAATTGCTCGCCGCCTTTTACGGTGTAGGTCTGGTAGGCCACGTACTTGCAGGCATCTGCCGGTGTCACCCACGGCCCCCCAAACGGCCATCCCGAGGCCTGGGCCATATCTACCCCAATACCTAAGCGCCCTGCTTCGGTGAGCGTGTGCTGGAGCATGTCCATCCAACGGGGTGTCAGGAAAGGAATGAACTGACTTTCCGTGCCCTTCACCCCGTAAATGGGCGTAATCTCCACCCCGCCCAAGCCGGCCTGCTGGTACTGGGTGAGCAAGCGGGTCAGGTCCTGCTCATTCACGGCACTTCCCTCCCACCACCAGCGCGTCCAGGGCTTGGCTTGCTGAGTGATTTCGGGCCAGCGCAACGCCTGCGCCGAAGCGGTAGAATGGCCTAGCGCGGCCGTGAGGAGCAGGGAAAGGGCAAGGGTGGTTTTCATAGGGCGGAAAGAGCAGTGAAAGGAAGCAGGCCTAGCCTTTGGCTACTTAGTTTTTTGCGGTGGTTTTGGCGGGCGGCGCATCCTGCAGTTTCACCAGCTCGGTGCCGGCCAGCAGGAAGCAGCCGAGGCCGTAATCCTCGAAGTCGGGTTTGCTGGTGTAGCTCACCGGCTGCCCGTCTTTGGGCTCTTTGCCGGTACCCTGCACGTAGCCCAGGAAGCCGTCCTTGTGCACGCACTCCTTCTGCATGGCGTTCCAGGCTTTGGCGATGATGGGCTGGTATTGCTGCTTATCCAGCAGGCCGTGGTTGATGCCCCAGGCCATGCCGTAGGTAAACAGGGCCGTGCCGGTCAGCTCCTTGCCGCCGAAGTGGGTAGGATCGTGCAGACTCACGTTCCAGTACCCATCGGGGCGCTGCAGGGGCGGCAGGTCCTTCATCATGCTCAGATACATCTGCTCGTACTCCTCCCGGTGCGGAGCACCCTTGGGCATGATGTCCAGCACCCGCACCATGGCGGCTACCACCCAGCCGTTGCCTCGGCTCCAGTAGCAGTCTTCGCCGTTGGGCTCCTTATAGGGCGGCACGAAATCCTTGTCGCGCCACCAGAGCTGGTCCTGGGGGTTGTAGAGCCCTTCACCGCCGTGCTGGTTTTTCGAGTAGGTATAGATGCGGTGCATCTTGCCGTAGTAGGCCGTATCCTGGGTCATGGCGCCCAACTTGGCGTAGATGGGCATGGCCATCTGCAGGGCATCAATCCACCACCAATCATCTACCTGGGGGCTGTTCACCATCAGGTCAATGCTGGCCTTGATGTCGCGCATGCGCTCGGGCTGCGGGTCAATTTCGTAGAGGGCCAGGTAGGTTTGGCCGGCGCACTGGTTGTCGGCATTGCGGGTTTCAACGCCGCGGTTCAGGCCCCACTTGTGCTTCTGGCCCCAGTCCACGGCGTAGTCGTAGTAGCGTTGCTGCTTATCTACGCCGTAGAGCGCCATCAGGCCCTCGTAGTACACGGCGCGCGTCCAGATGTTGCTGGGGCGGGCCTTGTTCGTCACGATTTCCTTGCCCGTATCCGGCCACTTCTTCATGAAGTAGTCGTTGGCGCGGGTCATCGTTTTGAGGATAGCCTTCTTCTTGGGCAGCTGCTGAGCGTGGGTTGGCAGGGTCAACAGGGCTAGCAGGCCGGCAGTCAGGATGGGTTTGAGCATAAGGGCAGGATTGGGAGCTTCGTTGTTATTGCCGGTTCGTCAAGTGGAGCGAAGCCGAAACATATAGCATGTATTTCTAGCCCGTCATCCCGAGCGTAGTCGAGGTATCTCGCGTGCTGATGTTGGTGTGCTAGACCAACGATTCGAGCGAGATGTCTCGACAAGCTCGACATGACGTTCCGTTTTTAGCGTTTCACTGCTGCTAAGAAGCCGCCTTTGCTATTTCCACGGCGTACACCTGGTTTTCGCCCTCGAAATTGGCCCGGAAAATAAGCCATTTGCCATCGGGCGAGAAGTGCACGTTGGGCTCCAGGTGGTAGTTGTGCTTAGCTAGGTTCACCAGCTTCTCAGCCTGAAATTTATCGCCATCCGGGCGGAATAGGTAAATCCATTGGCCGTTGGGCGAGTGGGCTACCGAACTGGGGTAGCCACCGTCGCCGGCAAATACCTTCTGGTCGGGCGAAATCGTGTAGTGCACCGACCACTCGTCGCGGCTCAGCTCGCACTTTTTTTCCTTGCCGCTTTTCAGGTCGGTGCCCGTCACGAAGAACGTGGCCCCGCGGGGCAGCTGGTGGTCAAACCAGATGGTTTTGCCGTCGGGTGCAAACCACTCGTGCCCGAAGATTTCGCGGTCCATGGTGCGCTGATGGACTTTTGTCACCTTTTTGCTCTTGGTGTCGATGGTCCAGATACGGTCTACCAGTTCCCAGGGCCCCTCATGGCAGAACATGAGCAGGTTGGGGTCAGTAGGCGAAAACTGTACGTGGTTCAGCCAGGCCGTATCGGTGAAGAGCTTGGTGAGCTTGCCACCTTGGGCACTCACGGTGAAAAGCGTACGCGGTAGCTTGGAGTCATAGATGCGCCGGAAGTAATCCTTCTTCTCGGGGTACTGGCGAGAGATTTCCTTTTCGGCGTCGGAGGACCAGGCCCCACCCAGTTGGGTTTCGTCGGCGTTAAGCGTAGTGATGCTGGCCCGAAAGTCCTGTGGGAACACGTACACCAGCCGGGTTTTGCGGGTGTCTACATGAGTAGCGTACACTGAGTCGCCGGTCTGGTAGAATACCTCGCGCCGCTTGGGCGCCACAATCTCCCCTCCCACCTGCTTGAAGTAGCGCGTGAGCGGCACTACCTGCCGGGTTTTCAGGTCAATAGTGCGCAACTGCTTGCCCTGCGCATCGGAATGATAGAATACCATCCGCTCGCCGTTGCCGCCCGAGGCCGCCAGGAAAGGCCGGTTGTGGAAGTAAAAGCTGTTGTTGTTGCCGTCCATGGGTGTCAGACGCACCACCCGGTGTCCCGTGTCCTGGTCAATCCACTCAGAGGCCGGCATAGGAGTTTGGGAACCAGTAACCAGCTTGGTTTGCGCCTGGGCTAGGCCAGTGCCGGAGAGCAACTGACAACCGCTGAGCACAGCGAAGATGAAGGATGTTTTCATGGGCGGGACAAGGAAGGTAGGTCGGAAGGGTTATTTCAGGTTTTCGTAGCGGGGCTGAATGGTACGCTGGGCTTCGGCTACGTTCACGTAGCGGGCTATATCGCGCAGGGCAATGACCTTATAGTGCTGCTCGTGCAGGTAGCGCAGGTACTCCTCAAAAAGCGCGGGCGGCGTAGTTACCCAATCGTGGGCCAGGTCAGGTACGCCGTGCACTGTGAGTACCACTATGCGCCCTTCGCGGGCCTGCTGCAGGGCATCCAGCACCTGCTGCTTATTGGTGCCCGACGTGCTGAAGCTGGGTATGAGCAGCGGATGATCGGTGGTGGGGTCATAGGCACGGCTGCCCCCGGCGCGGGCCAGTTGGTAGCCGCGGGCGGGCAACAAGGTCGTAGCCGTGGGGGCCGTATCGTAGCCGGGATAGGCGAACGTGACTGGCCTAGGAATGTGGTAAGCCTGGCAGCGCGTTTCCACTGAGTCCAGCTCGGCGGTGAGCTGCTCCCGGCTCATGCGGTTCACGTGCTTATGCGTGAGCGTGTGGTTACCTATCTCGAAGCCCCTGCGGTGCAGCTGCCGGATCTGGGCCCAGCTCATGTATTTGGTTTTATCGACAAAAGCCGGCTCCCGGAATTCACACACAAAAAAGGTGGCTCCGAAGCCATACTTTCTGAGCAACGGTGCCACGTAGGTAGCGTGGCTTACTACTGCATCATCGAAGGTGAGCACCACCAGTTTATCTGGGAGTGGCCTACGTAGCACCTGCGCTTCCGCATCTGGCACGGCTAGGCCAGTCGCCCCCAGCCAGAGGGCTACTGTGCAACGCCTGAAAGTGCGGCTACATATCACGGCAGTGGGAGCTACTTAGTACGGATGGTACCCCAAGGAAGCAGGACCTACCCGGCTAACTCTCCTGTACTGTGCGGTGCACGTACTTTTTGGCTGCGTTCAGCTAGGCCTATACGCCAGTGCGATACAATAGCCGTTAGCTACCGCCTGACGCATATAAGAAACGGCTTGTAACCAGCTATTAGCAATTTTTAACTGTCTGCTAAACAATAAAAAAAGCCCTGGCCACCACAAATGGCCAAGGCTTTCATATTTAGGTATACTTCAAGAATGTAGAGCAGCTGGAAGCTGGCGACAGTTAATGCTATTTTACCAGCAAGGCTAAGTTTGCCCTAGCTCCGTTCTGAATATTCATTTACCTACGCCAGCAGTCGTGATAGACCTCCGCAAATAGGCCTGGCTATGTAGTAGGCTGCAAAAGACCACATCACTCTAATCAGGCCTAGTAGTTTCAGAGAAGGAAAGTGTAGCCATTAGCATACTAAGGAACCAGCTCAATCCCCTAGTAGACCGGTCTAACGCTCGACTACTTACTTGCCCTAGACCGCAGCTGCTTTACGACGTTCTGATTCAGCCTTTACTTCAGCCTTGAAATCTTCATTCCCATGAAGATCTGGGTAGGCTTTCCAGACGGCACCGGGTGCATCACCACCACGCAAGCGATTAAGCGCGTCCTTAAGCAAATCGGCTTCTACAGGTTGTTGTGGGGCAGCTTTTGCTTCCGCAGTCAACTGCTCTGATTCTTCCTCTCCAAAGAAGCCGTGCTGATAGAGCCCTGTGAGTTTCAACACCGCCCGGCTGAGCGCTCGTTTTTCTGCTGTCTCCGCGAAATAGCTGTTTTTACAATTCTCAGGAACTGCACTCCCATACGTTTCTACCGTGGCCTCGTCCATCTTCGCCACCGCCTTGATAACCGCATACTTGGGTTCAAGCTTCAAGGCTTTATAGCTAACCTGAATTCCGTAGTGGGCTTGCACCTTCTCAATGCCGGACCGGGTGAGGATGGTGTAATGTTGGTGCTGAAACACATCTTCCTTGATAAGTCCGCACTCCTTATAAAGACTATTGAGCTTGTCGGCTTTCGTGGCGGGAGCTTGTTTTGCCATAGCGGTCTACTGAGTAGGGAAGTAAAGGGAAGAGGCCTACGTGTTGATGATAGTCTGTTTTCTACGGTCTAACTCTCCATCTGTTATACTAAGCATAGTAAAATCAGAGAAACCGGTACCATTGGGATACGCACGAAATACAGCAATAGAGTTTCTACGAGGCAAGACTTTGCGATAGTATTTATTTAAGTTGTAAAGTCTGGATAAGTCTACCCTATTGCTGGGCATTCATATTCATATCCCATGATAAAAAAGCCACTTATTTCCTTTGGCCTGCTAACTGCATTAGGCAATGCTATATTAACAACCATAGTCCCCGGTCCGTATTCACGCTATTGAGGCTACCACACCACAATCCGCAGTATACGTCTGCATGAGTAAGAGCAGTGTTGTGTATCACAGCTCGGACCGTTGCGCGGGATTGAATCGCTGCAACCACGGGGGCTACTACCTGGAACCAGGCCTAAGCATTGGAAAAAAGGTAATGTATGAAGTGCTGTTAGGCCATATAAGAGGCAAATACTATTCACTCCAAAGCTGGACGATGGTGTCGTATATCTCTAGATTATGATGTCTACTGGAGGAAGTTTTGCAGGTGAAATCAAAGGTCGGCACCGTCACGTTGAATGCGCCGTAACTAGTGACCAAACTTTGCAGAATCGGCCGCTGTTCCAACGGAAGTGAAGAAGCCGGATCGTGCTCTGTAATTGGCCTTCTCAACGGCATCGCTAAATGCCCATTCGCTAGCTCCTTAACTTTATGATACGCGTAGTTGAGCCATCGATTTTGGTATGGGGTTGACTGCTTGGTAAACCACGTGATTTCGTCCCACCCCCACGGAAAGCATGCGTCGAGTATATTCTGTTGCGGGGCAATCGAAGAGCTGGCCGTCGTTGCCCAGGGTTGAGGTCCTGTATTATCAAACTCAAAGAATATAGGCACCTGAGCCGTACTGCCAAAGTATGCTGTCCTTCCGCCATAGCGGGCTGTATAGTCCGGGGCGCTTTCGCAGATGCGCCCCCCGTAGTCATGAGCCGTCGTATCTCCGCCCTTTTGGGGAACATAGCCCTCCGACTGAATTCTGAGGGGAGCCGAAACGACGTCAAAGACACAGATGGAATCTTGATAGTACACACGTCCTCCGTTAAAGAGCACATGGCTTCTGCGAGCATGCGTCTTGGCATACTCCCGAATAATTCTGGTTAGCCTGTATGTTTTGCTGTGGTTCGAATCGTTTTTCCCTGTTAAATCGACCTGTCCGAACCGGAGCATCTCATATCCTGCCTCAATGTAGTTCTTGGCTAAAAAGAAGTACCACAACTGCGCCATATCCTTGTTGATGTCTACCAGTTTATTGGACGTAGTCATCATGATATCAGCACTGTTAAAGAGTAATGGGTACTCCTCATCATCTTTTGTAGGATACGCCAGATTTGGGAAAGCTGGATTACCATCAAATAACTGTTGGTTATATCTGTTAAACTCAGCTAGTAGTCCTGCCGGTATACTAATATGTGTTCCGCTAGGCTTGATATTAGATGAAATCACCTCATCCAAGCTCGCACCAAGAATTATATCTTCGCAACCCTCTTTAGCATGAATTGTCGCCGCAAATTCCTGGCATATTTTCATGTGCCAGTTCCGGCAGTCGTTGCCCATCAAATATTGGCTTACGTCCCAGCATCCAACGCCAGCAATAACCTTCGGCTTTGCATGTTCTACAAACTTCAGCAGGCTTGTGCGTTCAGCATGCATCTTTAACACCTGCTCAGGGCACTCCTGAGCATAACAGCTCCCTGGGTATAATTCATTGATATCTGTGACAATGGCTGAGCGGTCCAGATACGCATGCACCATGTCCAGGGTAATGGGTTTGGCAGCAGAGAAAGTATAGTCAACCTGCTGAGCAAGCAAAGAAGAAGTGCTTCCTAGTAACAGTAGGAACAGGAGAACGGTGAGCTTTTGCATACGCGAATGACACGCCACTAGAATTTACCCGGTTAACTTCTTCAGTTGAATGTACGGGGTGTAGTCTTCAAGAAAAGCTAGACTAGTAAACGTTCGGGTGCGCTCCACTATTCGATTACTTACGTGGTCATAGTACAGCTCGACAAAAAAGCTATCCATGTGGTACAGGCCTACCGTATCCTCTTCTTCATACCGAGTAGCTAGGTACGTGCCTTCCTCCCAGATGAGAATAACCTGCTTTGAGAAAGGATCGGAAAGCATAGTGAGAAGCAGACACGGCTTTTACTGAGTAGGCCCAGTATCCACTTTAGCCTCTACACTAGCCTGCACAGAGGTAGGAACAGCTGAGAGCAGGTCTAAGCCGGTGGCCGCCTCAATAGCATCCACAGTAGTCCGGTAATGGCCCAAGGTGGAGCTAACCGTATTCTCATTGGGCGTATCAACCGCAATGACTCGGGTGGCACTTGTGAATCGGCTAGCATCGTTGTCGCCCACAGGTAATACAACTAATACCTTCCAGATACGGGCTGGCACTGTTACCCGGCCCTGGTCAATGGTGGTAGCCGCCCCGTTTGAGCCAGTGCCACCCTTGCCGTAGCTGCCCATAATGACATACACTTCCTGCGTGGCGCTGACCAGAGTTCGGGTATAGTTCTCCAAGTTGGCCCATGTCCGCTGGTTGTTGTTCGGGGCCTGCGGAATCATATTGGTCATAAGGAAGGTAGCCGAGTTGTCGGCCACCGTGGCTGTGCGGTCGGTGCTGGGACAGTTATGGCCTCGGTCAAATCCAGAGCCTGGATAGCTGGTAGCCTGCACTTGATACCAGCCAGTAGGCAGAGTGTTGTCGGGTGCGAAGTTATCCTGTCGGCTAGCGGAGCCTAAATCGGCCGCTTCTAAGTGCCAGCTCACCCAATTGGGCGTGCCCCGGTCCCGATGATAGGACAAGGCATACTGAGGCTTCATGAGCAGGTAATTCATTGGCTGATTTACGTCCGTCAGGGCTCCACTGGGATTGCCCAGCGTCAGGTGCTGGCTTTCAGGCAGAACGGAGGCGGGAGCAGGCTCGTCGCCTGTATCAGTGCCGCAACTAGTCGCCAGAGCAAGCAAGATTAGTAGATAACGAGAAGTAGGCAGTAGGGGCATTTACTTTTCCCAAATGAGACTTTTATATCGAAAGAAAGGACCTTCCATTAAGTAATTAAGCTGTATATATTCATCCTATCCGGTTCAAGCGTGCCTACTCATGCCTAGTGGAATAATAAGACTTTGATCAGTGCCTGAAGTATAAATTATTCTACTACTAAACGAACTGCATGGTCTGCGGCACGCACTGTATATACGCCGGCTGGTAGGCTGGAAGGTAAATGTGCGGTGCCAAAAGAGTCAGCCGTCGTACGTGCGATAACTCTGCCAAGGATATCAACCACCTGAACGGCCGCACCAGCGGACGCACCTTGTAAGGTAGCTGACGAGTGAGTCGGATTGGGAAACACTTGCAGTTTGGCCGTTATTACTGATTGACGCGTTGCTAAGACAGTAGCATCAGTAATATGGCCAAGGAAATTAATACGGCCGCTTGTGTTATTTAGAGCGTGTAAGCCTTGGTTGGCAGTACGAAAGTGGGCTTCATCCTCTACGCATCCAGCTACAAATACATTGTTCCCTTGCACCGCTAAGCCATAGCTAATTGCCCCTGCACCACCTCCGTTGGCGGCCCACCCGTTGCGAAAGCTATTTCCCTCATCCACGTACTTAGCTACGAACATGCCATTCTTTTCAAAAAAGCTAGTGCCTGCAATTACAGGGTAAGCGGTGTTATAATTTGCATCATCTGTGTAGCCCGCTACATACACATTACGCCCGGAAACGACGACACTTTTGCCGCCATCAGCGGCGCTAAAAACTCCATTTGTAGCCCAACTATTCCCCGCTGTGCTGCCTTGGTCGACATATTTGGCTATGAACATGTCAGGACGGGACGCCGAACCAAAAGCTTGTGGCAGCAAGGTGCCTCCCACAAGTACATTACTCATAGCAGTAACTTCCCCCGTAACATAAATAGTCTGACCGTTTACAGCTAAATCATACCCATGGTCGTTCCCGGACCCTCCTCCACTGGTCGCCCAGCCCGTTCGTACGCTGGCCCCTTCATCGATGTATTTAGCAAGGAACATGTCCGTACTACCCGTTCCGTTGAGCTTGGTGCCTGATATAAGGGCATTAGTACTACTAGTAAACTCACCTGTTATGTATAGGTTAGCGCCGCTCACTGCCACGGCGTGACTGCTATCATTACGAGTACCACCGCCGCTGATAGCCCAGCCCTTTTGGACACTTAAACCAGTGTCGATGTACTTCGCTACAAACATATCTTGTTTACCTGCTCCGGTGAGAGCTTGTCCAGCAAAGTTGGCGTTGCTACCACTAGCAAAATATCCCGTTACATACACGTTGCTACCGCTGACGGCGAGGCCTTGGCCTGCATCGTTGCCGCGGCTCCCTTCGCTGATGGCCCAGCCACTACTTATAGTAGTCCCATTATCAATGTACTTCGCAAGGAATACATCTGTGCTATCTACGGCTTGCAGCAACGCGCCGGCAATGCTAGCGTGGGTAGTGAAGCGACCAGTGACATATACGTTATCCTGCTCGCGTACTACCTTATATCCATTATCATTGGTTGGACCACCTGCTCTGGTGGCCCACACCCATGTAGCAGTTGGGGCATGCCATTTTGCCAAGAACATATCGGATCCACCCGCACTGGTTAAACGGAAAGTGCCAAAGCCTACCGTGCCCCGAAAGGAGCCTGTAATATAAACGTTGCCACTATTATCAGCTGTGGTACTATAGGCAGTGGAGGTCCCCCCTTGAAAAGGCCCCTCAACCTGTCGCCAAGAACCAGTTCCAGTATCCAAGCACCCAAGCATAGCCGAATTACGTGGCGCTAGAAGTTCAGGGGTTG
Organism: Hymenobacter wooponensis; assembly: GCF_004745865.1. Lineage (GTDB taxonomy): Bacteria > Bacteroidota > Bacteroidia > Cytophagales > Hymenobacteraceae > Hymenobacter > Hymenobacter wooponensis. Next base: position 696,009 of record NZ_SRKZ01000003.1, read on the forward strand.
TGCCATAGTTGGCCACACCCGAGCCTGTTCCTCCCACCACATATACCTTCCCTTGGCTTACACCGATCCCCGAGCCTACATCGGGAAAATGAAAAAAAGAGCCAAAAGGATTTGTAGAAGAAACATGAGTACCCCCTCCATTAGCAGCCCAGCCGTTGCTAAAACTCATACCATTATCAATGTACTTCGCTACGTACAAACCAGGGTTGTTATGCCCAGTCAGAAGCGTGCCAGCAAACCGCGCATTTTGGCGACCATCAAATAGACCCGTCACGTACACATTGCCCTGATTAGCGGCAACAGCAAAGCCTACGTCGCTACTATACCCCCCCCCACTGGTAGCCCATCCGGCACGTATGTTGGGACCTTCATCGATATATTTGGCCAAGAACATGTCATCCAACCCGCTGGGGGAAAGCCAGGTACCCGCTATGCTGATTTCTTTATCAAAGCCTCCCGTGACATATATATTAGCACCGCTCACAGCTATGTCGTGTCCGACATCGTTTCCCAGACCGCCTTCCGCAATCGCCCACCCGTTGCTGACACTAGCCCCCATGTCAATGTACTTGGCGATAAAGAGGTTGTTGCTCTGAGCTAGTGGTAAATTCAGTAAAGTGCCAGCTATACGGAAGTTATTAACACACGAGCCAGCCACATAGATATTGTTACCATTTACTGCGATACCAGCAGTTTGCCCGTAGCCGATGACCCCTGCGCCGCTAGTAGCCCAGCCATTTCTCACACTTTGGCCGGCATCGGTATATTTAGCGACAAATACGTCTCTAATAAAATGATTAGTGCCTCCATTTGTCAGCGTCGTACCTGCAATGGAGATGCTAGGCACATTGTTAGTAGGATCCGTATAAAAAAAGCCAGTAACGTACACATTGTCCCCGTTCGCTGCTACCCCAGTACCTTCATCATTCAGAGGCCCCCCTTGGCTGATGGCCCAGCCATTGCTTACACTAGTCCCATTATCAATGTACTTCGCAAGGAATATATCTTTATTGCCTGCGCCAATTAGGGTTGTGCCGGCGTAACGTGGCTTGCTCCCTGATGGGAAAGACCCTGTTATATAAACGTTGTTGCCACTTACGGCAATCCCGTTCACGATATCATCATCCGTCCCATCATAACCGCCGCCGCTAACAGCCCAAGCCCATTTTTGAGCAGCTACATCCCATTTGGCAACGAATACATCCTCGGCATATCGAGCCATCCAGTAGCCGCCATCAGACAGGCGCGTATTACCGAAGGTGATCGTTCCTCTGAATTTGCCAGTTACAAAAACGTTACCTCGGGCGTCGACTGCGGTTTTGCACGCCCATGAACTGCTGGGGTTATCCGGATCATAGCTTGTAACATTGTCGTTGGGCTGGTAACTGTTACCATTCAACGCTTGTTGCCACGTTTGTGCCTGAATGGATTTTGGTAGCGCGAACAGCAGAAATGTGATATATAGAAACAGGGTTCGCTTAAACCGAGTGCAACGAAGGTAACAACGGCAACAGGCCAAAAGCGAAGAGTAGCGAAAAGTCATCCAGAGAATAATAGACAGATGAAGAGGTGGTTTGTCGGCCAGTATAATCAGTGAACCGGCAGAATTTATACAATACTAGCTAATCAATCGTTGGATTACCTATTCTTCTCTATAGTTTGCACTATTCGAGGCTGGCACGAGAAATACAGGGCATCTTATGCCATGCTCTGGCCCCGATTGAAGAAGGCACCTTGGGGCTCCGTTGTCTGAGTTCCACGACGTGCTGGGTGCCGTAGGAGCCTTTACCTCACGGGCAGCGGAGAAGCTACGGCGGCAAGGCTCTGCGGTGAGTATGCTGCCCGTGTTTGTGAGCAAGAATCGCTATGGCTTAGCCCCACCTCCGCATAACTACTCGGCCACCATCACCTTGCCGATAGCTACCAGCGACACAAGCGAATTACTGCGCTATGCCCGTGCGGTCCTGAAGCGACTCTGGCAGCCGGATCCTGTCTACAAGAAGGCTGGGGTGCTGTTTGATGGCCTTGAGGTAGCAGGCCAGCAACAGCTACTACTATTCGAGCCTAATGAGCAAGCAGAACGCCGGGCAAAACTCATGGCCGACTTGGATAGACTTAATGAGCGCTACGTCTCGGGTACAGTGCGCTTTGCTACCGTGCAGGCTACCGTAGGTCGCCAGCCTGCTTCTTACACGGGCCAGCGGCAGTGGCAGAGCCCAGCTTATACTACTAATTGGGATGACCTCTTACAGAAACGCGCATAACTATTCCTCTATAAAATTACTGCCTTTGTCTCGACCGCTACTGGGCACCTATTTGCAGGATGCAACACCCAACCCCCTCGTTTTTGAATTTCAACGCAACGCGAGTAATGCTCACCCTGCCTACATTTCGATCACCCGTTCTGCTTGGCAAGTACTGGGACCCTCTCAAGCCGTTAAATACATCGTTGATCGCTATTTAATTGAGCACCCCGAAGAAGAGCAGCGAGTAGGCAGAGGGCTCGTGCTGTATGGTGTCCGGTATACGCTTGGATTTGCTGATAAGGAATAGCATACGCCGGACTCTTCACTAGCTGCATAAAGCCGAAGCCCTAATTAAATACTGTCAATAGAGAGGGTTTATGTAGCGTGTGCATACCTATTCTATAACTTACTAATCAATTGTGAGCTAAAAAGCGCCTGGCATAACTTGGCTATTCATTCAAATTGTCAACGTTACCCTTTATAAGGCTATTAGGACTTGTCAGATAATCAAACTGAACATGACCGATGCTAGGATCATAAGGTGAACCTGCTACTTGGGGAGCTTCTTTGTAACCTTCAGGCCAATATATTTCTCTACCACAAGTTAAACAGCATTCGCTTTCATCTGTGTTAAGTAAAACAGTGCCCTTGCAATCTTCATACGGACAATTCTGTCTAACTATCTCTGTTTCATTAGCACAGTTCAAGCATTGAACTATAGTAGAAACTTTCCTACTAGCCTTGAGGAAAGCCCAGCGATGTGTGTACTCATCACCTGCCTCGGCCTCATACCACCCTTTACAAACGGGACATAAATAACGTCTGCCTTTTATATTGAAGGTAAAATTTGCGGCTAACTTAGACTTGCCTATTTGTGCCTCGACATAGTCTAGACGCTCTGCAAATCTGGCAAACTCAAAAGTGGCATCATAATACTGAGCCAAAGGGTGGTTGAAATGAGATTCAATTTGACTGTCCCACCAAGAGTCTTTGGATCTGAAAAACAGATGGGTTTCTAGTACTTTCAGTATAAGATATTTAGGCTCAAGCTTCTTCTTCGGTATTCCATGCACGATCTGATTGCGAAGCCTGCGTATCTCATCAATGTGATTCACAAGAGCCTCATCAATCTTTCTAGACAAAGTCGCTACATAGGTATATAACAGTGACTCTGATGGCGTCGTATAGAAATCATTGAAATCCTTATCCTTTTGCTTAGGCATCACTGGCCATTCCGTTCTCTTTCCTTCAAGCAGTAGCAATGGACTTGTAAGGCAGATGCTGGCCTTCATAAATGCCTCTATAGCTTGATGAATAAGTACCACAGCAGTATTAAGTTTACCCTGTGAATATTCCCACACCTCACTTTGTAAGGCCTCTTCATAGAATTCGTATACGTGCTTATCAGTATCGAAAATAACGTCAAATGCTTGATTTAAGCAGTCTTGAGCCAGTTTACCGAAGTCTTCAGGTGTAGGAAAATTTTTGATCATAGCATTTAACTCAAGATAGCTGAGCTGCCCCTAAAAACTGCATTCAAGATAACAAAGACTTAAGGAAGCGTAACAACTCTCAGAGGAGAACAAAGCCCTGGCAGACAATCTACCAGGGCTTTGTTCTCCTCTGAGAAAGATAGTATTAAAGGTCCTTTAGTCTGCGAAGTGCTTCAAACTGTTCCTTCTCTTGGTGTGCTCGCATGTGAAAATCGCTAGGCCAGTCTCGTGCAGCTTTCTTTCTTATCGTTACAAAATCATCTTCCTCAATGTCAGAAGGCCTTCCTTGCTGTAGTATAAGGAGAGCTTTGCTTTGTTCTGCAATACAATGGGCGCGCATGTGGAAATCATCCGGCCATTCCTGCTTGCAGTGCTCCTTTATTTGCTCATTCGCCCCCGAATACTCCTCCGAGTTACTTTCTTTTTGAGGCTGGCTACTCTGCGCTTTCACCGGTTTTTCATTTGCTCCAGTGTTTGCAAGCGACTTTATAAACTGCTTCATCTGACCGTGATAGGAGTTGGGTCCTTCCGGAACAATTCCCAATTCTTTTCCAATATCAGCTACAAATTGGAAAAGCTGTCCTTCCTCATGCGCAACCAGTGCGTTAATTCCTTGTAAGGGTCCTTTAAGTATAGAAACGCCTTTGTTATCAGTTATCAGAGGGAATAATGGCTTTTTTGCACCCCATCTCGCCCCAAGTTCAAAGAGCACATAATGCGAGTTCATACTCTCGTCAGAGATCAACCCTATCAAAACTTCACAATCAAAGCGGCCTTCAATTGATCATCAGTTAAAGCTCCTAGAGGCAGTCGGTACCCATCTACACTGGTGCACCTTATGTCTTCTGTCTTTAGGTTGAGGGCTATGCGCAATAGCTGGATTACTTCTTTAGCAATCTCTACATCCTTATTGCTATGGCTTATAAATATCCTCATAGCGCCCTTTTTAGAAGATCGCCCTTTTGCTGAGGCTACTTTGCTTTTCCTGGGAGGGGCTGGCTTTTTGCTGTCCATATGTAATAAAAATGTTTGCCTTGTGTATTCAAGCTTACGTGCCCAAAACGGAAGGGGGCGGTGCCTAAATAGTTGAGCCTTTCAAGATACCCTTGGCTGTCTAGATAGTCTACAGCATTATTAATATCCTTTGCATCCAGTGAGGTAAAGCCAACAAGATCTTTACCATCGAATGCTAAGTTCTCGTTCGGATTATTCTCGAATAGCGCCACTAATACTTTGTTAGCGTTTACTTCAATAGGGTTTGCCATAGCTGACTTTCTGACGAGTTATTCTTCGGTTGTATGAACCGTAGTATGAACTAACAACAAAAAAGCCACCCAGCAGGTAAGCTAAGTGGCTGATTATCACCGTGGCCCCGATTGGATTCGAACCAATGACCGTCTGCTTAGAAGGCAGATGCTCTATCCAGCTGAGCTACGGGGTCAAAAACAAATAGCCGCCCGCCCTCTGGTGGGCTGACGGCTATCAGTGTGTCGGGGTGGCAGGATTCGAACCTGCGGCCTCCTGCTCCCAAAGCAGGCGCGATACCGGGCTACGCTACACCCCGAAAAAAATGTTGAATTCTGAGAAGTGAAATTGAATGAACTCAGGATTCACCAATCAAAATTCAACATGCAAAGTGGAGAGGGGGGGATTCGAACCCCCGGTAACCTTTAGAGCTACGGCAGTTTAGCAAACTACTGGTTTAAGCCACTCACCCACCTCTCCAGTGGGAAACCCTTTCCGTCTAAAAGGTGTGCAAATATACACCTAGAATGGAAAAATAAACCCTTTTCAGAAAAAATATCTTCCTTGGCGCCTCCACTCCTGCTGCCTAGCCTTAGGCCCAGGCCCGTATATTTGTCGGGTTGCCAGGGGCAATTTTCTCGCTTTTCCTATGATTCGTAACCACTTACCGCTATGCTAAACTGGGCCTACACACTGGGGTGGCCGGAGATATTAGCCGCGGTAATTTTTTTATTTTTTTACATCGGCTACGGCTTGCGCACCCGCCGTTTGGGTGCTCCACTAGGCCAGAGGGGATGGCCGCTGAGCTGGAAGCTGGTGCTGCGGCTGCTGTATTTTGGGCTGCTGCTGGTAGCATTGTTGGGGCCGGCCTACGGATTAACCCAAAAGCCGGTGCGGACGGCGGGCAAGGACGTGTGGCTGCTCGTGGACCTTTCCCGCTCCATGGATGCACCCGACGTCTCCCCTACTCGCCTGCAAAAAACGAAAGCCGAGCTAGCCAACTTGGTTAATAGGTTTCAGGCCGACCGTTTGGGGCTGATCATTTTTGCGGGGGAAGCCTTTGTGCAATGTCCACTGACGTACGACCAGGCAGCCCTGCAGCTTTTCCTGAGTACCCTGCAGACTTCCTTAGTACCGGCCGGCAGCACTGACTTGGTGCCGCCGCTGGAGCTCGTGCTTACCAGACTAGGCAGCACTACCCCCGCGGCGGGCAGCCTGCCTCGGGCTACCGCTGTAGTACTAGTTACGGATGGGGAGGACTTCGGCGGGAATTTGGAGCCCACGGTACGGGTGCTGGCCCGCTCCGGAGCCCGCGTGTTTACTATGGGAGTGGGCACCACGGAAGGCAGCCGCATTCCGCAGGCCGGCGGGCGATACGTGCGCGATGCCCGGGGCCGGGAAGCTATTAGTCGGTTAGCCCCTACCCCCCTGCGCCGCCTAGCGGAGCAAACCGGCGGGCAGTATTTCGAACTTACTGATCGGCGCAATGAGTTTCCCTTATTGGTAAATGCCCTCAACCGCGTGGAAGGACAGGCCGAACAGGTCCGGACGGTATCAGTAGCTGACAACCGTTACCGTTATCCGTTGGTTGTAGCTTTGCTGCTGATGGTGTTGGATGTATTGGTAACCGTGAAAGTGATTCGCCCATGAGAACCCTGTTGCTAGGTGGTGTACTGCTGCTCAGTTCCTGGGGTGGGCTCTCACGTATTCATGACCGGAACGCCGCCATTAAACGCGGAGAACAGGCCTACGCCCAGAAAGAGTATGCCCTTGCGGCGCAGGCTTATAAAGAAGCGGCTGTGAATTTGGGCAGTCAGGAAGATGAGGTGTGGCTGAACCTGGCCCACGCCACCGCCCGCATTGGCCGTGGCGCTGAAGCGCGGGGCTACTACGGGCACTTGCTTACCAGCTCTACTCCCGCCATTCGGAGCGTTGCGCTGCAGCAGCTGGCCATTCTGGCCACGCAGAAAGGTGACTATGCCCAGGCTATTGCCTTACTTCGGCAGGCCCTCATGGCAAACCCTAGTAACAAAGATGCGCGGTTCAATTATGAGGTGCTGCGCGACTATTTGGCGCGTCGGGCGACTGACCCGCAGATGCCGCCGCCCAGCACCGATGGCAGCCCCGATGTAGAGCAGCATCGCACGCCTGACCCGCAGAACCCGGAGCGCCAGCCCCGACCTAAGCCCGGCGCTGACCAGCAGGGGCAACTCAATGACCCTACACAACCGCAGGACCCACGCAATGCGCCTCAATCGCAGCCGAATGCGCAGGGGAAGCCGGCTCCTGATCAGCCTTCCAGCAACGCGGGTAGCTCTGCTCCCAATGGGTTTACGCCCGGCCGCGGGGAGCAACGAGAAGTAGCGCGCGGCAAGCAGCCAGGCTCGGTCCGGGGCCTCAGCGACGAAGAAACGGGACCCGAAGCACCGGGGGGCACCAGCTCCCGCGGCGGTACCGAGCAGGCAGCCCTGGATGAGGCCCAGCTCCAGACTCAGCGCGCCCGCCTGCAGCAGATGAACTTAAGCGCTGGCCAAGCCCGGCAGCTGCTGGAGGCCATGCACGCCGCGGAGCAGCAATACCTGCAGCAGCTACCGCGCAAGAGCACTCGCCCCGTCGACAAAACCAAACCAGGCTGGTAATTAGGATCCTAGGCCTATCCGAAGAGCCTAGGACAGGAGCAAACACTTGGCTGTTTGTCAGATGGCTTTTTAAACTGGAAAGCCGGTTTACTTGTATTGCCTAGCGGGCCAGGAAAGACTTGAGAGCAGGCGTGGCCAGCTCACTCTAACCTCTCAATTCTAAGTTCTACCTTTAGGCCACAAATCCACCTAACCCACCCCACTCATTCTATATGCAAATCAAAGAAGTGGTAATTGTTGCCGCGGTGCGTACGCCCATCGGCTCTTTCGGCGGCAGCCTGTCGTCGCTTTCTGCAACTGATCTGGGCGCCATCGCCTTGAAAGGTGCCTTGGAGAAAGCCGGGGTTGACCCCAGCGAAGTTGAGCAGGTAATCATGGGCAACGTTATCTCGGCCAACCTAGGCCAGGCGCCTGCCCGCCAAGCGGCCAAGAAAGCCGGACTGCCTGATACCGTAGAGTGCACCACCGTTAATAAAGTGTGTGCTTCGGGCACGAAAGCTATCATGTTCGCCTCCCAGGCCATCATGCTAGGCCAGTCGGATGTGATTCTGGCGGGCGGCATGGAGAGCATGTCGAACGTGCCGTACTACCTCGACAAGGCTCGCTTTGGCGCCAAGTACGGCCACGGCCAAATGATTGATGGCCTGATGAAGGACGGCCTGTGGGACCCCTACCACGATTACGCCATGGGCAACGCTGCCGACGCTACTGCCGCCCATTACGGCATTACTCGTGAGGAGCAGGACGCCTTCGCACAGCAGTCGTACGAGCGGAGCGCTCAGGCCGCTAAAGCCGGCAAGAAGAAGGACGAAATCATTCCCGTTACCATTACTGTGCGCGGCAAGAGCACCGTGGTGGAAGACGACGAGGAGTACACCAAAGCCGACTTCACAAAGTTTGCTGGCCTCAAGCCGGCCTTCACGAAGGAAGGCTCGGTAACGGCCGCTAATGCTTCTACCCTCAACGACGGCGCTGCCGCCGTGCTATTGATGAGCCGCGAAAAGGCCGAAGAGCTAGGCGTAAAGCCGATAGCCCGCATCCGGGGCTTTGCAGACGCCGAGCAAGCTCCCGAGTGGTTCACTACCACCCCTTCCCTGGCTATTCCGAAGGCGCTGAAGCACGCTGGCCTAGAGGCAAAAGACGTAGACTTCTACGAAATCAACGAGGCCTTCTCGGTGGTATCGTTGGCTAACAACAAGCTGCTGAATCTGGAAGGCACGAAAGTGAACGTGTACGGCGGTGCTGTTAGTCTAGGCCACCCCCTGGGGGCTTCTGGCGCACGCATCGTAACGACGCTGCTCAACGTGCTGAACAACGAAGGCGGCAAAATCGGGGTAACCGGTATTTGCAATGGCGGCGGCGGTGCTTCGAGCATCGTGGTTGAAAAGCTGTAAGTCACTCTGCTTCTTAAGTCGTAACCCCGACTTACCTATACTAAAAGCCCTGCTGCACCTGCGGCGGGGCTTTTACTTTTGGCCTATAGGCACGAAGGTTGCTAGCGGGGCGCCGTGCAGGCGCTTCCGCTTTGCACTATTCTAGAGCAATATTTCGTTCTTGCGGCTATGAAACGATTTTTTTTGTTGCTGCCCCTGGGGTTGTTAGCCATTACAACGGCTGAAGCCCAGAAACTTCGGCGCTTCACTACCTATTACGACTCTACAAACACCCGCAAGCACGAAGTCTACTCGGCAATAGTTGCCAGCGATACGGTGATGGAAGGTCCATACAAGCGGTTTTACCGCTCGGGCAAATTAGAGGCTCAAACCCGTTACACCGCCGGCAAACGCGACTCGGCTTACGTAGAGTTTCACCCAAATGGTGGCCGCCGCATTGAGGTTACCTATCAGGAAGGCGTGCGTCAAGGTCCTTTCAAGACCTATTATGAAAGCGGCAAAGTAGCTCAGGAAGGCACTTACGAGAACGACCAGCCCACCGGGCAACTGCGTTTTTACCACCCCAGTGGCGAAGTAAAGCTGGAAACTACCCTGCTGGGTGGGCAGCCCGCCGGTGCCGTGCGGGAGCTGTACCCATCGGGTAAAACCAAGGCGGAAATCACCTACCAGAACGGGCAAGCCAATGGCTCTGCCAAGACCTATTTCGAGAATGGCCAGCTACAAAGCGAAGGCACCTACAACCGTGGTCTGTTAGCAGGTCCGTACAAAACGTATTACGATAACGGCCAGATAGAAACCGACGTGCAGGCCGACAAATCGGGGCGCGGAAGCTACCGCAGCTACTACCGCTCCGGCAAGCTGCGCACGGAAGGCACCTACGTGCCGGCCACGTTAGCTGGCCGAGCCGTGAAAAACCCCTTGGCCGACGACCTGACCGCTCAGGCTAAAAGCTTAGCCGGTGGCACCAGCAATCTCGATGGACCAGCCAAGTCGTACTACGAAAATGGCGCCATCAAGAGCATGCAGACGTACCGGCAGGGCGTACTGGTAGGCACTCAGCAGGACTACTACGAGTCGGGGAAGGTAGAGCGGAAGATCGACTACGCTAACCAGGGCCGCGACCGGAAGGTCACAACGTTCTTCGAGGACGGCTTCCCGCACGAGGAGCAAGTGTACAAGAACAACCAGCCCTCAGGGGTTTGGCGCGTGTTCCATCCGGGAGGTAAGCAGGTGCAGAAACAGGAAACTTACGTGTATGGGAAACTCACAGGGGAACAGCTCACCTACTATCCCACGGGCACTATTCAGAGTAAGCTGGTTTATGAAAACGGACGTGCCACTGGCCTAGGCCAGGAGTTTTATCCGTCGGGCAAGCTGAAATCAGAAACTACCTACGTAAAGGGGCTGAAGATGGGCCCGTACCGCCAAGTGCGTGAGGATGGCACAGCAGAAGTTTTAGGCCTTTTCCGCAACGGCAAAGAAAGTGGCGTTTGGAGCTACTTTGAGGCCGATGGCACCACCGTGAAGGAGAAGAAGAATTTCCGCAACGGGCAACAGGTAGCGGAGGGCGCCGCCCCAGCTGCTAGACCTGGGGCCGCCAAGCCCGCGGTTAAGAAGCCAGCAGCTCCCGTGAAACGGAAGTAAGCCTCTTAGGTGGCCGAAGCCTGTCTACTAGTTATCGTACAGTAAACAAATCCGCTCTGAGATAACCTCGTCATTAGAAAGACGAGCTTATCTCAGAGCGGATTCGTTTGCTATGACTTGAAGTACCTGTCTTAAAACTGAATAGTGAAGGCGGTGCGGCCATTTCGCTGGGTTTCAAGGCCAAATTGAAACTCGTGTTGGAGCAGGATGTCGCGGATGAGGGTGAGCCCGATGCCCTGCCCATCGCGCTTGGTGCTGAAGAAAGGCGTAAACAGGCGGCGCTGTACATCAGCCGGGATACCGGGCCCGTCGTTCTCGATGACGATCTGAGCCGGTTGTTGGGTAGTTCGCACCCATACGTTGCCGTTTTCGCCAATGGCTTCCAGGGCGTTTTTGCAGATGTTCAGTAGCGCCTGCTCCAGCTGCAGCGGGTCCAGATCGATCATAAGCGCCTCTGGGGCCAGCTCCCAGTGCCAGCAAATCTGGCGGCGCTCTACCTGCACGTGCAGCAGACGTTCAGTGGTGCGCAGAAGCTCGTGCACATCGGTCAGCTGGCGCTGGGGCAACGGCAGGCGCACCAGGGTGGCGAAGTTGGCAATGAAATTGGCCAGGTGTGTATTGCGATTGATGGACACATCCAGCGCCTCCGTGAAATCGGGCTGGTCGGAGGCCTGGAGCTGAGGGGCGTAATAGTGGAAGCTCTGCAGGATGGAGTTGATAGCACCGATGGAGTTGTTGATTTCGTGCGACATCATCCGAATCAGTTTGCCGTAGGCCTGTTTCTCCTGCCGAATAAGGTCCTGGGTTAATTCTTCCAGCACGATAAACTGCCGCGTGAAGCCACGGTCTACAAACCGGGAGCAATGCGCGCGGTACGTCTGAATACCGGAGAGTTGTACCACCTGTGGCTCCTGCTCCGACAGGTCTGACAGCGCCGGCCCCCAGTCGCCGGGCAGCTGGTCGGGCCTCTCCCCTAGCAGTTGTTTCATGGACAGGCCTAGCATGTGCTCAGCGGCCGGGTTTACTCCCTCAATGCGCCCATCGAAGGTGAGCAAGAGCACGCCCGCGGGCGAGGCCTGAATCAGGCTTTCGAGCAGGTAGCTTTTCTCGTGCTGGGTTACGCGCTCCTTGCGCAGCTCATCAATCATGTGGTTGTACACGTCAATGAGCTGATCCATCTCGCGCTGGCCCACAGGCACAAACTTCATCGAAAAATCCTTGGTCCGAATAGCCTCCGTGCCTGCTGCTATCAGTTGAAAAGGCCGCACAAATCCTTTATAAAGCCGGATGGTCAGGTAAATGCTCACACCAAGCAGCACCTCCAGGCCTACAAAAAGCGGCGCATTCGTCCGCATCACCTGGGCTGCTAGCACAATCAGGACGGCATGGATCAGAATTACGAACAGCAGAAATTGTACGCGTAGGGTCATGCGGGGAAGATAAGCGCAAGGGTATTAACGGGAACGTCATGCTCATCTGATAGAAGCATGACGTTCCCTGCAAGGTAGGTATGGCTGCGTGCTACTCCGCATCAAACGGAATAGCGTATTTCTCTAAGCGCCGATAGAGGGCACCGCGGCTGAGGCCTAGGGCCTTGGCTACGCGACTGATGTTGCCGCCGTAGTGCTCCAAGGTCCGCCGAATCATTTGGGCCTCTAGCTCGTCGAGGGTGATGGTACCCGGTTCGGGCAGCTCGCCGGGCTCGGGTTGCCGGGTGGGTACCTGCTGAAACTGAGCCTGGAAATCCTCGGGCCCGAGCTCATCTTTACCACTTACCAGTACGGCGCGCTCCACCAGGTTTTTGAGCTCCCGAATGTTGCCCGGCAAAGGCTGCTCCTGTAGCCAGTGTTGGGCGCGAGTACCTACTTTCAGGGCTGGGCGATTGTAGGTGGCACGTAGGCCATCTACGAAGTGCTGCACCAGCAACGGAATATCCTGGGGCCGCTCGCGCAGGGCGGGCAGGCGCACGGTTATTAGGTTGATGCGGTAGAACAAATCCTCGCGGAAGCGTCCTTGTTGTACCATTTCGGCCAGGTTGCGGTTGGTGGCGCAAATCACCCGAATATCGAGGCGACGGGGCTTGCTGTCGCCGAGCACCTCATAGGTACGGTCTTGTAGCACGCGCAGCAGTTTCACCTGGGAGCCCATATCCAGCTCGCCAATTTCATCCAGAAAAATGGTGCCACCGTTTGCTAGCTCAAAGCGGCCGACGCGGTCGGTTTTAGCATCGGTGAAGGCCCCGCGGCGGTGCCCAAACATCTCGCTCTCAAACAAAGAGGCTGAAATACCGCCCAGGTTCACCTTCACGAAGGGCTGGCGGCGCCGGTGGCTGTTCTGGTGCACGGCTTCGGCAATCAGCTCCTTGCCCGTCCCCGACTCGCCCTCAATCAGCACGGAGGCATCGGTGGCGGCCACCTGGCCTACGTTGCGCAGCACCTGCAGTAGGCGAGCATCCTGCCCCACGATGTCCTTGAAATTGTATTGCTTATCGAGCTGTCGGCGCGTGAGGGTGCCGGCCTCGGCTTCTGATTCCGGCTCGTGCAAGGAGAGAATGGTGCGGATGGTCTGGAGCAGAGCATCGTTGTTCCAGGGCTTGGTCACGAACTCCGCCGCCCCGGCCTTCATGCCCTCCACAGCCAGTGCAATGGATCCCCAGCCCGTAATTAAGATTACAGGCAGCGCTGGTGCCAGTCGTTTTACCTGGCCTAGCAGTTGCAACCCATCGTGGCCGCTGGTGTCGAGGGAAAAGTTCATGTCCATCAGCACCAATTGCGGCAGGCTTTCCTGCACCAGGCGCAACGCTTCTTCCGGCGTGGCTACGCCCTTGGTAGTGTACCCCGCCTGCTTCAGCAGCAGCCCCAGTGAGGTACGCACCGCTATATCGTCGTCAACAATAAGTATCATAACTGGCTGCGAAGGACGGAAAAGCTACAGAGAAAATTGAAGTAGCGGCGCTGCTTTCTCCCTCTACTAGTTGACAGCTGGTAGGTCAACGCGGCCATGTTACTCTTCTCGCAGGGAAACTGCCGGCTGAATAGCTGCCGCAATGCGACTAGGCTGAAACGCACAGATAGCCGTGAGCAAAAAGATGAGTATTGTGGCGAGCAGCATGGCCGTCAGGTAGATAGGGGTGGCGAAGCCAAATACCCCCAACAGCGGAAACTGCATAGCCAGTACTAATCCCCCCACCACTCCCAAGGTGGTTACTACAAACATTTCTCCCAGAAACTGGCGGCTAATACCATTGCTGGTGGCTCCCAGCGCCCGGCGCAGCCCAATCTCCGACTTCCGCTGGTTGATGTTGTACCAGAGCACGCCAAACAGGCCTAGGGCCACGTTAATGATCAAGAACAGGCCTACCAGCCCAAGCGCAATCAGCGGCGTGAGCATGAACTTCATCTTGTCGTGGCGGTTTTCTTCCAGCGTGTTCACGTTGGCATCCCAGCCTTTGGTCACTTGCTTGATCTTGCGAACCAGCTGCTGCTCCAGCACGGCGCCGCTGCCGGGCAGTACCCGCACCAGCAGAATAGGCTGCTCATTGTTGCCAACCCGCGCGGTATCCTGCAGCACCCGCCGATTGAAGATGGCGGGCTCGTTGGCGGCAAAGTCGTTGCCGGAGCGGTAGGCCTCTATCACGCCCACAACCTGCCACTGTTCATCGTGCTTGTCGTTCGTCAGCACTTTGCCCACGGCGGCCTCACCACCGAACATATCTTCGGCAAATTTTTGGTTGATAACAACGGGGTGGTGCGTTGAGGCATCATCGCGGTGGTCGAACCAGCGGCCCGCTACCACTTTTTGGTTTAGCACGCGTACCATGTCGTCGTCGGCATCGTACTGCTCAGTCAGTGAGGCTTTTTTGTCTTTGTAGCGGAACTGGTCCGTATTCATATTGCTGAACGAAAACGGCGTGTTGGAGCTGGTCCAGGTGACGGCCGCTACGCCGGGGGTGGCTTGCAGCTCCTGCACGAGAAGGCGCAAGGTGGCCTTGCGGTCGGTAGTGTCCTGGCCGGGGTCTACGTCAAATTCCCACACGTTATCGGGTGAGAAGCCCATGGGCTGCCGGTAGTTGTAGTAGTTGCTGACTAGCAGCACGCTCACCACAAAGAGGACGAAAAACGACAGGAGAATTTCGGCCATGAGCAGAAAGTTGGACCGCTTGCGGTTCCAGATCAGAGTAAACAGATGGCGTATCATGGTATGGCTGGATTTTCGGGCACAAGGCACCAGGGAGGCGCAAGTGCAATGAGTTTATTGCAGGAGCTCTGGCTCCGCTACCGTGAGCTTGCGGACGGCTACTTACTGCCTCCCTTAAGGGCCTGCACTGGCATCAGGCGCGACATTTTGAAGGCCGGATACACTCCCGAAAGCAGCCCGAAGAGTAGGGTTACAAGCAGCGCCCAACCAAAAATTCTCAGGTTCAGCTCGAAGTGAGAGTAGGCCAGTAGTTGCGCACCGCTAATAAGCTGCAGCGCAACGTAGGCCAGTACCAGCCCCAGCAGGCCCCCAATAGTGGTCAGGAAAATGTTTTCGACCAGAAACTGCCCAATCAGGGTGCGGCTGGTGGCGCCGAAAGCCTTCCGGACCCCAATTTCGGAGGAGCGCTCCATGATGCGGCTCACGTTAATGTTTACCAGATTCAGCGCGGGCAGCATCATAAAGAGCAGCGCAATACCTGATAAAATGGAATACAGCAGAGCCGTTCCATCGGAGCTATAATCGGTAAGGGGGCTCATTATCTGCCGGGAGTAAGAGGCCAGCATCTGGTCGGCGTGTACGTCTAGGTAATCCATGCCCTTAGGATCGGGCAACGGAATCCGCTTAACCATTTGGTCGAACTCAGCCTGTACGGCGGCTTTCTCAGAGGCAGATTTAGCCAGAATTATGGCCGAATATTCGCCATCGAGCCTTACCTGGTTTAAGTTATTAGGGCTCGTAGACAGCGGCACCCACACATCGGCGTAAGAAGACAAGCGTATTACGGGCACATCCTCCACTACCCCTATCACACGGTAGGCACTCTGGTTAATCTCGATGGTACGCCCTACCACTCCTTGCTCAGTGCCGAAATACTTGCGGGCCGTGGACTGGTTGATTACGGCCACGCGAGCCGCCGACTTCATTTCTGAGTCGCTAAAGGGCTTACCGTCCCGGAAGGTGAAGTCCAGCACCTGCCAGAATACGTGGTCAGTATATTTCAGGTCTAGGTCAATGCGGTTGTTGCCCACGTAGCTGGGCGTGGCGTGAAACATGGAGTGCACGGCCACTTTTTCTGGGGTTTTGAGGTGGCGCACGTACCGATCAAGCAGGTAGTAGCTGGCCGGCGAATTCTGGTTGCCACCATTCTTGTACTTGATGTGCAGGAAATTCACGAACAGCATCCGGTTAAGGCGCGTTTCGGGGGCATGGGCACCTACCGCGTGGTCGAACATGGCCACCACTACCAGCAGCACCATGAGGGTGAAGGAAATGCCAAACAGGCTGATGAAGGTGAAGAACTTGCGGCGCAGCAAGACTTTCCAGGCAATTTTGAGGTAGCTAAGCAACATGAGCGTGGGCGTAGGAAGTAGAGAAGGAAGAGTGAAGGGCGGCCACCTGCCGCTGCAGCACCGCGCGGGCCTTGCTGAGCTGCGACTTGCTTGTGCCCTCTGAGATGCCAAGCAGCTCGGCCACTTCGGGATGGGTGTAGCCCTCCAGAGCAAGATTGAACACGGCCCGGTAACCGGCGGGCAGCTCCTGCACCAGCCGGAGCAAGTCGGCGGCTTGGAGCTCCACATCGGCGCTCGGAAGCTCCGTGGCCAAGTGGCCCGTGTAACAGTCCTCAATGCTGAGTGTGAGCGACTCGCGGCGGCGAAGGCAGTTTAGGGCTTCGCGCACCATAATGCTGCGTACCCACCCTTCCAGGCTGCCCTTGCCCGCGAACTGGCCTAGGCACTGAAACACCTTCACGAAGCCGCGGGCTAGGGCATCTTCGGCGTCGAACTGGTGGCGCACATACCGCAGGCAAAGGCCTAGCATCTTGGGGGCAAAGCGGTGGTAGAGCTGCTCCTGAGCCGCGGCATTACCCTGGTAACAGGCGGCAACCAGTTCAGCATCGGCAAGAGGAAGGGCGAGCGTTTTCATAACTCAGAAGGGAAAACTGTCAACTAAATCGGGCTACTCGGGCTTAGCTTACTTGGCTGCCGTCGAAGAAGCGGATGAGGCGCTGCGTTTTGTGCGCCTGCTGCTCGTCGTGGGTTACCATCACGATGGTGGTGCCCTCCTGCTGATTGAGGCTGAGCAGCAAGTCCATAATTTCCTCGCCCATCACTGAGTCGAGGTTACCGGTGGGTTCGTCGGCGAGGATGATTTCAGGGCGGCCGGCCAGGGCTCTGGCAATGGCTACCCGCTGGCGCTGCCCGCCAGAAAGCTGGCTGGGGAAGTGGTTGGTGCGGGCGCTCAGGCCTACTTTGTCGAGGGCAGCATAGGCCCGCTCCCGCCGCTCCTTCCCACCTACCCCCGACCGGTACAGCAGCGGCAGCTCCACATTATCGAGCACCGAGAGGTCGTTGATGAGGTGGTAGCTCTGGAAGACGAACCCTATTTTCTGGTTGCGCAGGTAGGCCAGTTCTTTGTCGGAGTAGGACTGCACGGGGCGGCCATCCAGCTCAATCACGCCGCTAGTGGGCTCATCAAGCAGACCAATAATGCTGAGCAGCGTAGACTTGCCGCAGCCCGAAGGGCCCATGATGGATACAAACTCGCCCTTGTTGATGGTCAGGTTTACCCGGTTCAGCGCCACCGTCTCGATGGTTTTGGTCTGGTACACCTTCTCGATGTCCCGGAGTTGAATAACCGGCTGGTTGGTAGCCGTCAGCGGGTTGTCATTCGTGAGGGGCCGCGCGGCCGTTTGCGTGAGCATGTTTTCCATGAGCGGAGAGAAGTAGAGTTGAGGAAGGCTGCGTAAGAGGTTGTCCGGTTTTGGGCACTAGGCCACTATTGCTACAGAGGATAAGCCAAGCGCCGTGCCAATCACATAAAGTCTTGTAAATCAGTATATTACATTCATTTAGCAAAGTTGTTATTTGTTAAAACATGTCCATTTCTGGACAGAGTGTTCATTCTTGGCAAGATGAACTGCAACTGCCGAACAGCCTGCGTTTTCCAGTGGAGTTATCGGGCTCTTGGCTAGACAGCCGTTGCTAGCACCAGCTAGGCCTATGGAAAGTAAAACCGCCCCGTAGCTTTGGCTGCGGGGCGGTTTTTAGGATAAGTGGTAAGGTAGAGTGGCCTAGTTGGCCGCTACAATGGGCACTTGGCGCTCAAAGTCATAGAGCGTAAGGGCACGTATGCGGTAATGCGCCACCCAAGCCGCTCGTAGGGCTAGAATGTAGGAGCGACGGGCCTGATCCTTTTCGTTCGAGGCGATGGTGAGGTCGGTGAGGCTAATGCGCCCTACTTTGTAGGTGGCCTGGGCAATGTCGTAGCGCTGCTGGGCCAGCGAGTCGGCGCGGGCGGCTAGGTCTAATTGCTGGCTGAGCGTGCTAAGCTGCGAGGCCTGAACCTGCACGTTTTGCTCGAACACGGCTTCCTCCTGCGCCACATCGGTTTGGGCCTGCTGGCGGGTAAGCTCCGCGGTTTTCACAATGGATTTTTGCCGGCCCCAATCTATCAACGGCATTGAGAATGTAAGGCGCACCTGCTGCTGATTTTGCAAGGCCGCGTAGGTGTCCCAGAGGTTGCCCGCCTGGTTCACGTACCCTAAGTTGGCGGAAAGCGAGGCCTGCAAACCCGTAGTGCCACGCGCCAGCGCTACCTCCCGCTCTGCCAGCAGCAGACGCCGCTGAAAGGCCAGCACTACGCTTCGGTTCTGCCGGGCCTGGGCTAGCGCCAATTCTGCGGGCACTACCAGGCGCGGGGCCACAGCGGGGATGGTGAGGCGCAGATCGGCGGCCCGTAGGCCAGTGTAGCTCTGCAGGCTCACGGCCGCATTCTCCGCATCCAGCTGCCCTTGGGCCATAGCTTGGCGGGCGTTGAGCAGGTTCAGCTCCAGCCGCAGTAAGTCGCTTTGAGAGAGGCGCCCCAGCTGGTAGCGCTCCTTCCCTATCCGCAGCAGTTCCTCGTTGGCTCGCACGTTTTGGCTGGCTACCTCGGCGTTTACCTGTTGCTGCAGCACATCAAAATACAGCTCCGTGATGCGCTGAGCAATGCCTTCACGCTCCTCCACGTATTGGCGCTGGCTTTCCTGGTAGCGCAGGGGCTCAATTTGGCGCGCCCACTTCAGGCTATTGAACATCCCGATGGGCTGGGTCAGCCCGAGGGCCACTGGTTGGTTGTTGTAGCGTTTTAGCCGCCCGTTGAAGTCATCGAAGCGCTGCACCTCGGAGGCCACAAACACCTGCCCACCCGTGAGGCCAATGTTCTGGGTGACGGTCATGGCGAGGTTGGAGTTGTTGATGCGTACGGCCCGGAAATCAGTGGTACCATCGGGCTGCACTACCGGTGTAACGGCCCGGCTGAAGCCCGGCAACGTGCCCTGCAGGCCTAGCTGAGGACGGTAGTTGGCCTGGTAGGTTCGCCACTCCCAGTAGCTTTTGTCGCGGGTGGTTTGGGTTTGCTTGGCCACCGCCGACTGGCCTAGGGCCAGGTTGATAACTTGCTGCAGCGTCAGGGGCGATGATGAAGGCTGGGTTTGGGCGGCAGCCGGTTGCTGGAGCCATCCTGGCAGCAGAAACAACAGGCACATGAGGGGCTTCATAGCTCGGAAATTTTTATTCAACACTTACCAGAGAGTGGCCTAGCACGCTGGGCGCGCTTATTTTAGTTGAGCCCGCGCGGGTAGCTCTAGCTTCAGAACTTGCTCCATCTCAGTCAGGCGGCTTTGACTGATGTTTTCATTCACCAGCAACACAATGCTCAGGTCCTGCTCGGGGTATAGCACGAAGCGCGTATTGAAGCCAATGGACCTGCCATTGTGATAAATGCGCTGTTGGCCGTTGCTGTCCGTGTCAAGCATCCAACCCAGCCCCATGCCCACCGCCGACTCAGGGCTGCTGGTACGCTGATGAGCCAGGCGTACAGCGGCCTGCTGCTCCTTCAGGTTAGCTGCGGCGTATTTTAGCAGGTCAGCGGCCGTTGAGCTGAGGTTAGGCCCTCCCCAATAACCAGTGTAGTTGGGGTGCTGCTGGGGTTGCTGGCGGCTATCATAGCCGGTGGCATAGCGCTGGTGTTCAGTGGCCGAAAGCACACGCTTGGTGTCTGCCATGCCAAAGCGTTTCTGCACATACTTTGTCACGAGCTGCTCGTAGGGCTGTTGGTACACGCGCTCCAGAATCAGTTGGAGCACCAGCATGGCCGTACCGTTGTAGCGGTATGTAGTGCCGGGCAGCGTAGCCAATTGAAAAGCGTGCATGTCGTGCAGGAGGCTATCGGCGGAGTACTGATTGTAGTAGGCAGTTCTTTCCACTAAGTTCAGCGCGTCTAGGCGCTCCTTCTTAGCGGTGCAATACACGCGAGGCACAGCAGGCATGCCGGAGGTATGGTTTGCCAGATCAACTACCCGAATCGGTTGGCCCTCGTAGGCCAGGTTCGGGTACTGCCCAGGTAAGTATTGCCGAATATCATCGTTCAGCTTGAGCTTCTTATCCAGCACGGCCTGCGCCAATAGCGTCCCCACGAAGGTTTTTGCCACCGAGCCCATGTCATAGAAGGTGTTGGCAGTGGGCAACTGTCCGGAGCCCTTTTCTACTTCCCCGTAGTTGTAGAAAGCAAGCTTGCCCTGCTGATAAATTCCAATAGACAGGCCAGCCACATCAGGATGCTGCATGTAGAGCGTGGCGGCCCGGTGCACAGCCGCATCCAGGGAGGTTTGCAGCCGGTTATCGGTCAGTGCCGGAACCGTCCGCGTGTTGGGCTGAGCAATGAAATCCGAAATCGTGTAATCATCAAGGGTACCCGGCGTTGACGAAATCAGCGCTACCCGCAAGTTCTGCTTTTCCCCGCGCCACTCAAACTCATGGCGCTTGCCTTGCTCCTTTAGCGTAACTGTGGCCAGTATGCGGCCCGTTTTGGCCTTCAGGTCCGTCAAGTACTTGGTCATGCTTCCGGCAGGCTCCAACTGCCGCAGTGCCGCGCTACCATAAGCTTCCGATGCGGCAAAAGCGTTGCGGTTGTATTGGGCAATCAGCGTGTCATTAAACTGTTGGTAAGATGCGAAGCCAGACGCTTTGGCTTGGGCCGTTGCACCGTGTAGCAAGGAGCCAGATAGAACTACTGCGGCAGTTAAGTTGCGGAGATACAGCATGATGATTAAGGAAATAGAAGTAGGAAGATGTATGGAGTAAGTGGCTGACAGGCCTATTCAGAGATGGTGAGTTCGGGCGTCTCCTGGTATTCCTTGGTATCCGAGAGAATGATCTGCTCCCCGGCAGCTAGGCCACTGGTTATCTGCACGTAGTCGAAGTTGCTGCTACCAAACTGTACCGTCCGGCGCACGGCCTTCCCTTCCTTCAGCACAAACACGGGCTGCTCTTTGCCCCCCTGGTAGAAAGGCCCATTTTTCACGCGCACCACGTTGTGTAGGGCTTTGGTCACCACAAATACATCAGCCCGCAGGTTGGAGCGCAGCGCCGGATGGTTGTCCTGGGCCAGCGCGGCATAAAACGTAACCACGCCTTTCTCCACGGCCGGGCTTACCGTGCTGATGGTTCCGCGTAGATCGGTGCCGTTGATGCGAATCACGACCGGGTCGCCGAGGTGAAAGGCATCGGCGTAGGTATCGGAAATAGTAGCACGTACCCGGAAATGGCTGAGGTCAGCCACGCGGGCCAATGGGTCGCCGGCTTGTACGGTAGTGCCCAGGTCGTCTTTTACCCAGGTAAGTACGCCGGGCTGCTGGCTGCTGATGTTGGCCTGGGCCAGCTTGCCGGCTAGCTCCGCAATGCTGCGGTCCTGAATCTGCATGGTGAAGCCCAACTCCCGAACGTCGGCGGCATTGGCGGCGCGCTGGTTGCGAATCTGCTCGCCCAGGCGCTGCAGCTCAAGCTGCGCAACTTTCAGGTTCAACTCAGCCTGCCGCACACTCTCGGAGGTGCCACCACCAATCTTCAGCAGGTATTGCTCATCGCGCAGCGCCGACTGCAGACTCCGCACTTTCACTTGCTGCACCTGCTCCTGGGAACGAAGGTCGTTGAGGGCTTTTTCGAGCGTGAGCTGGAGCTGGCCGTTTTTATTGCGGTTCTGCTGCTGCTCGTCCTGCAGCTTGGCTAGGGCCGTATTGGTTAGCTCTTTATCCAGCTCCAGAATAGTTTGGCCCGGCTGCACTTTGCTACCTAACGCTACGGCCACCCGCCGAATAGTGCTTTGAATTGGACTGGTAATTACCGCCTCGTGAGCCGGAATAATTACGCCGGCAGCCGTGAGGGAAGCTTCTACATCGCCTTGTTCAACGGTAGCCGTCAGAATGCTGCTGCGCTCTAGGCCAGGTTGGAGCACGGTACGGAAGGCTAACAGGCCTACAACAACTAGAATAATGGCTCCCGCCCCCAACAACCAACGGCGGCGTTGGCGACTGACAAGGGTGGCGTTAGGTAGTGCTCTGTCCATTTTCGTACAGGATGAATAGGGTTTCCTGTACAGTCAGCCAAGCAGCATGCCACAATTATAAAATCCTTTATATCAGCAAATTAACCAACATACACTCAAATAGTGTTTTGATAAATATGTCCATTAATGGACAGGCTGTTCGAAAATAAGAAGTCTGGGTTCAGCCATAAAAAAGCACAGCCCCGATAAGCAGGTGCTTATCGGGGCTGTGTACGTTGCCTCCGGAGCTAGCTAATGGCTAAGTGGCCTAGCGCTGGTTTCGGATGGTAAAGTTGTTGAAGGCTACCATGGCCGAGGAATCACCTTGTGCCAAGAGGCCTACGCGTACTCCACGGTCCCACGGGGGTAGGTACTCGCCATTCAGGGCAAAGCTATCCAGCACCACCGGCTGCCATGCTGCGCCATCAATATTATAGGTGAAGCGGAAGCGCTGTCCACCCCAAGCTTCGAGGCGCAGGTTCAGCGTCTGGCAATCTGGGAGGTCTATCTTAGACAGCGTCTGATGCGTACCCCCTTTCACGTGCCACACTTGCAGGGAGTTGTCGCCGGTTACCAGGGCCAGGGCATTGTCAGGGTCACCAATGGCGCACAGGCCCGCGAAGGTGCCTGGTTCCAAAGAGGATGCTGCCAATGAGGTAGTAGCCTTATACGTAGCCGTGAAGGTGCGCTGTGCTACAATAGAGCCTAGGCCAGTAGCGCTGGCGGTCAACAGCAGTTGTCCGTCGCTCACCCCTACTTCTGGCTGACGACCAATAGGCCACTGCCAGCTACCGGCGAGGGTATTGCCCATGAAGTTCTCCGTGATGTTGAGCACGCTCACATCCTTCAGCGGCGCAGCCTGGGGGCTGTTGCCCTCAAACTCGGGCCAGCCTTCCTCATTGAAGGTGAACTCGCTGAGGATGCCCTGACGGCCCACGAACTCATGGCTCTGGTTGTAGTAGGCGTGGTGCAGCAGGAACCAGCGGCCCTCATACTGCGCTACGGTACCATGACCAGGGCATTTCCAGGTGGCATTCTTCTTCAGAATAGGGTTCTGGGGGCACTTTTCCCAGGGGCCCAGCAGGCTCTTAGCGCGGGCCACGCCGGTAGCGTAGGTGCAGCATTTGCCGCAGCAGCCATTACCAGCGTAGAACATGTAGAAGTAGTCCTCGTGGCGGATGATGGCCGAACCTTCTACCAGGCATCCTTCCCAAGACAGAGGATCATTCCGGAAAAGCTCCACCTTCTTGCCCACCAGGGCGGTGTGCGTATCGTTGATGCGCTGAGCAAAGATGGGCGTGGGCTTTTTATAGGCGTTGCCGTCTTCCTTCCACACCAGATACAGTTTGCCATGCTCATCGCGCATCGGGAAACCGTCGATGGAGCCGTAGCGCTGTGCTACCAAGAAACCGTGGTCGGTGTACGGGCCTTCAGGGCTATCAGCACTGGCTACGCCGATGGCCAGACGGCCCTTTTTGCCCTTCTGACGGGCGGTGTAGTAAAGATAGGTCTTCCCGTTCTCGTGGAAAATCTCCGGGGCCCAGAAGTTGGTACCAGCCCACTCCGGCAACGACTCGGTAGTCGGGAACACGTGGCTCACCAGTTCCCAGTCAACTAGGTTAGTTGACTTGAACAGCGGAAACACAGGCCCCCATTCAGCCGAAGTTGCGCTGGCCCAGTAT
Organism: Hymenobacter wooponensis; assembly: GCF_004745865.1. Classification (GTDB taxonomy): domain Bacteria; phylum Bacteroidota; class Bacteroidia; order Cytophagales; family Hymenobacteraceae; genus Hymenobacter; species Hymenobacter wooponensis. The sequence continues at coordinate 719,914 of NZ_SRKZ01000003.1, forward strand.
GTATCGCCAATCTGCGCGATCGTAGGGTCAGGAAAGTCGCCGGGAAGAACAATGTTGGCGTATGATGTAAGTGGCTGCGAAGCTACAGGTGGGGCCAGGTGCACAGCCGTGTTAGTAGCTTCGGAAGCAGCAGCACAAGGAGTGCTGGTGGTGGGAGCCTGTAAATAGGCTTGGGTTTCTACTGTGAGAGACACAACAGAGGGAGTTGAGAGAACAGGGAGAGTCAATCGTCCGAAGAAGGAAATGGCTTCCAATAGGAAAGCCAACTCCTGCGCTGAAACCTATAACTGGAAGGTATCAGAAGTGGGGAGCTTACCCAGCCGACCAGGCTGAGCTATCAGAAGAAACTTGTAATTGCAATATTCCTACATCAACCACCGTACTCGCCTGCACAGTGACCAAACCGCGTGAGGATTGTCGCTAAAGCGTAATCCTTTCTCAAAGGTGCCATTATTTCGAAAAAAATCATCGGCGTCTCCTCAATGGCAAAGCAGCCGCACACACCCTATTTAGCACATTTCGGGCCATTCCCTCGATTACGACAGATAATTAAACTTATATAAAATTATAATTTTACCTATAGAGCATCATAAAGTAGAAGTTTTCTGCGGGCTAACTAGATTAATCGAACTCCGTGTAGCAGGCTTAGGATGAGCGGCATGCAGAATATTTTTTTCACTAAAGGCAAAATTTTATTGCCCTTAGACGTGCTCAGGCCCCATCAGTGACCCTGAATAGTAGGAATGCCCTAGCTGGTGGCCCTAATTTATTTTTCAGCGAAGGGCAGGCAACGGTTTGAGGTCAGGCACCATCTGGCTTATAGCAGCCCGAAAGTTGCTCCTTGCTTACCTACGGTTTAGCTAGCCAGCCCTCTACTCTTTTCCAATTAGGCGGCTCTCTGTCTCTATTCACTGATTTCGCCTTTTTCAGAAGTCATCAGAAATAAATCATCAAGGTACCTTGCGTTACATAGTACCTTCACTTATATTTGTCTCAGTGATTGGTTGAACTCTGGCGTTGGTCCTCGCTGGCTCTGCAACGGGCCCCGGCCAACGCCACCCCACCCCTCCCGGCACCAATCGGGTACCGGAGCCGCCTAAGCCCAGTGTGGTACAACCCACCAGACGATAGGCAGCACGGGGTGCAAGCGGGGCAGAACACCTGCCCCCTACCTTCTGATTGATTTCCTGCAAAGAGCATCCGGCGGAACCGCGGCCACCGGACACAGCTCCCTCTTGCCCGAAACTTCCACTATTCCCTCTTCCTGATGACTTCCTATCTACCTTCCAGCCGGACCCTCCAGGGCCTGGGGTTCCTCGCTATGCTCTTTCCTCTGGCCGCGGCGGCCCAGCAACAACCCGCCGGCACCGTGCAGGGCACCCTGCTCGACCAAGCTAACAGCCAGCCCGTACCCTTTGCCAACGTAGTGGTACTGCGCGCCCAGGACTCTACGTTTGTGGCCGGCGCCGAATCTGCCGAAAATGGCACCTTCACGCTGGATAAGCTTGGCCTAGGTTCCTATATAGTTAAATTTACCGCGGTTGGCTACCAGGGCCTGCGGCGTTCTATTGCTCTAACCCCGGCTGCTCCTACCCTGCGGATGGGCGCGCTGAAACTAGCCTCTACCTCTACCCAACTGGCTGGCGTAACGGTGCAGGGCGAGCGGGCCGCAGTGCAGGAGAGCCTTGATAAAAAGGTAATTAACGTAGAAAAAGACCTCAGCAGCGTGGGCGGCACGGCCGTAAATGTGCTGCAGAATGTGCCCTCCGTTACCGTGGCCGCCGATGGCACGGTGAGCATGCGCGGCAGCTCCAACATCACCATCCTGATTGACGGCAAACCCAGCAACTCTGCCAACAGCGGGGCCGGCGGCAACCGCCTCGAGCAGATTCCGGCCAGCTCCATTGAGCGCGTAGAGGTAGTAACTAACCCCTCGGCCCGCTATGATGCCGCCGGCGCGGGTGGGGTGCTGAATATCATCCTGAAAAAGCAGAAGAAGGATGGCTGGAACGGGCAAGCTATGCTAACCGTAGGCACCCGCGACAAATACAACCCCAGCCTGAGCCTGAATCGCCGTATAGGCAAGCTTAATATGTTCGGCTCGGCCAATCTGCGCGACGATATGTACCGCAGCCGCATGTGGAGCGACCAGTTCACCGTTGTGGAAGGCCAGGAATTGCGCACGTATCAGCAAGGCAACAACCTGCGCCACAACAAGAACTATAATGGCCGGCTGGGTTTCGACTATACATTGCCGGCCAACCAGAGCCTAACGGTAACGCTGGAGCCCAATTTCAACCGGAGCGCTAACTCTGGTACGCAGCTGGCTACCCTCACGGGAGCTACCAATGCCCGCATCGGCAGCACCTTCGGGGTTTCAGAGAATGTAGACAACATTGATGGCTCAGTTGACTACCGGCGCACCTGGGACGCCCACAAGGGCCGGGAGCTGACGGGTAGCATCAACTACACTAACCTCAATGCCGACGTGGTAGTAGCCCAGCGCAACACCGAGGGCTCCGCTGATTTGCTGGAGTGGAAGCAAGACCTGCACGTTGACCTCAACGCCGTAGCCGGCCAGGTAGATTACGTGCACCCGATGGGAGAAAAGGCGCGCTTCGATGCTGGGTTGAAAGGACAGTGGCAGGCTAATAATGGCACCGACGACTTCCTGCGCCAGAACACCGATAATGCTGGCTTCTCACGCTTAGCTGACCGTTCCTACGCCTACGACTTTAAGGAGTATCTGCAGGCTGGCTACGCTACCTATCAGCAGGAAACTGGCAAGTGGACCATGCAGGGTGGCCTACGTGCGGAGTACACCAACACCAGCGGCCAGGTGCAGGGCGGCAATGGCCCCTTCAAGCTCGAATACCTGAACCTGTTCCCTTCGGCCTCAGTAGCCCGCAAGCTTTCGGGCGCCGACCAGCGCTTGCAGCTCAGCTACTCGCGGCGCCTGAACCGGCCCAACTTCATGCAACTGCTGGCCTTCCCGCTTTATCAAGACCAGCGTTCCTACCGCATTGGTAATCCCACCCTGCGCCCCGAGTACATCAACGCGCTGGAGCTAGGCCACCAGATAACCATGGGCCAGGCTTCCCTCACCTCTACCCTCTTCTATCGCCAGACTACCAACGCCATTCAGCGCCTGGTGCGCGTAGATACCACGGCTACCCGCCTCTACGGTGCCGGCGCCGTGATTACCGCCCAGTACAACGACAATTTTGGCCAAGCCACCAGCTATGGGGCGGAGCTTTCCCTGAACCAGCCCCTCGCTAAGTGGTGGCGCCTCACGGCCAGCGGCTCTTTGTTTCAGAACACCGTAACGGCCGCCACCGGCAACGAGGCTAACCGCCGGGTAGTGTCGGGTACGGCTCGTCTAATGAACTCCTTCACTCCCACCCCCAAGCTTGATATTCAGGTGACGGGCAACTACCGCGCGGCGGCCGTTACGGCGCAGGGTCGGATTTCGCCGGTGGGGTCTATGGACGTGGCCTTGCGCCAGCGCCTGTTCAACGACCGGGGTGCCGTTACCCTCCGCGTGTCTGACGTCTTCAACACCCAGCGTAACCGCACTGAAACCTACACGGAGGGCTTCCGGGCCACCTACTACAATAAGTGGGAGTCGCGGGTTGGCTACCTGGGCTTCTCCTGGTACCTGGGCTCCAACAAACCCCCGAAGAAAATAGAAAGCCAGCCTCAGGGTGGCGGTGGGGGCTTTGGCGGCTAAGCTCTGCTAGGCCACTCGCAAAATAAATTTTTGAGCCGCTGTAACTTTTTGCAAAAAACGCGGTGTCCACATCAGAAGCAGCGCTTTAGAGCTGTTCTACTTGCCCACTAGGATATCAGGTATCGGCTATAAAAAATATTTTTTCACCCTTAAGCATCTATTTACCTGCGGCTCTCATCTACTAGATAGCTGCAGTTCTTCCGGCAGACAGGTAGCTACTTCTGCTGTTGTTTACCGCTCCTGCTTCGGCCCGCGGCGACTTCTCCTCCCGGAAAGTCATGGCCACCCGCCCGCCGAACGTGCTCCGCTCAGTTGCGGCGGAGCTGCCCAGAGTTGCTGGTGTGCGCACAGGCCTTACGTGCCAAAGCTAGCGGCTCTATCCTTCGTTTTCTAGTTGTGTTTTTTCGGTTTGCCTGCGAGTGCGGGCAGGTCGGCTGGTCTCTCTTTGCCCAAATTCTTTCCCTAAAAAACCATGAAAACTTCCCTGATTTCTCGCCTGAGTGCTTTGTGCCTTACCCTGGTTTGCTCCACCACCCTGGCAATGGCTGATCCAGTGATATATACCGAAAGCCCCATTGTGGCCAAGAGTGGCTACTGGACCATCGTAACCGATCCACAACTCCGCGACCATTCAACGGTGCGGTTCTACAATGACCAGCATGAGCTACTGTACGAGGAGCAACTGAACGGAGTATACCTCGACCCCTCCAAGAGCCTTGCCGCCCATCATCGTATTTCCAAGATGCTCGGCACTACGTTGCAGCAAGTGCAGCGGCTTAATACGAAATGCGCTGTTTCTTCCAACATGGTAGCCCTCAACCGCCACACTCAGCGCCTGTACGCCGTGCGGTAGCAGTACCTGGCCTAGAGCCAGCGGCCCCATCGCCCCTTCCATTATCCTAGCTAGTAAATACCGCGTGTTGCAAGCGCTAGGCCTATTGCCAGCCTTGTCTGATACTTATAGTACATTTTACCGAGTGGCCTAGCGAGGCCCTCCGCTACCCGGCCTCCGCCCTTGCGGCGGGGCCCCGCCCCACCTAGCCAGTGGCCTACCACTGCTCCTCTGGGCTCGACTCCAACTACTTTTCTGACCATCGCCGGGTATAGTCCGGTCCCTGCTGCGGGTGCCTGTTGAGCGCCGGAGATGGCCACGCCTTTGTCTTTCATTTTTGCATTGCCATGAAAACTTCCTTTGCCTCCTGCACCCTGTTGGGCCTTTCTCTTCTCTTCACTGCAAGCGTGCTACCCGCCCAGGCTCAATCGGGGCAACGGGGCTCGCTCACTGGGCGCCTCTTCGACGGCCAGACCCAGGAACCCATTCCGCACGCCAACGTGGTACTCCTGCGAGCCTCCGACAATTTCTTTGTAAAGTCGGTGGAAACGGACGCCAAAGGCGTTTTCCGGGCGGGCAACCTGCCGCTAGGCCAGTACAAGTTTCGTACTACGGTACTGGGCTACCAAGCGGTCAACCCCAAGGTAGCTTTTCATGCTCGTCAAACTCACGTGGCGCTGGGCTCAGTTGTGATGGTACCCCTAAACACGCCCCGCGTTACGCAGGCCAGCAAGCTCGCGTGGGCCCAGCGAAGCAGCGCAGTGGCCGGACTGGAACCTCTGCGCCCCGCCCTGCGGGTGCGGTCGTAACGGCCCCACGGCCCCCTAGGCCAGTGCGCTTAGCTTACTAGAGCGCGGTGGTTAGCTAGTGAAGGAGCTTTTTTCGCTAGCTAACCTCAGTCGTCTGATTGCACTCTAGGCAAGCATTATCCTTGCTGATTATATGGCCGGGTTAGTTCGATAAAGAGCCTATTGAGTCGTAGATGACCACTTTCTCCCAGTAGCGAGCATACTCATTGCGAAACTCATCGTGAATTGGGTGCTGCTGATACTCCTCCTCCGCGGCTGCATTCTCGAAAAGGCACAGCCACGAGTAAGTGTAGGTTCGTTCAATCACGTCGCGGTTTGTTGGGGCTGGGGTGCCGATATGGGACATCTTAATGACGGAAATACCGGCCAGCTTTTGCAGTCCTTCCAGCAGTGTGGCATTGTCGGCCTCGCTGGCAGTTGCAGGTGTGTAAAACAAAACGTGGTGTACGAAGCGGTCTGATGAGGAAGGAATAGTCATAGGGTCAGGATAATCTGGGGTAAACGTGACTTTGAGTTTAGTTGAAAGTGTTTGTGCCCAACGGCAGTAATACTTGGTGAACATACTCTACTTCTGGCTTACTGCGAAAAGCCTCAACCAAATGGTTGAGGCTTTTCGCAGTAAGCCGCAGCTTTTACTAAGTAATTCCCTCTTTTCAGGCAGTGCTCCTTTTCCTAAGTACTGTAGGTGCCAGAACCGGGTTCGATGTGGCTGATGCTACTAGGCCACCTCCCTAAGCTTTCTTCTTGAGCCAATACAGGCACTACATAAGGCCTTTAGCCGTCTAGCTCGGCGGCAATGGTAGAGAGCAGCAACAGGCGAGTAAGAATGCGCTACTGCTGGGCTTTGTATCGTTAGATGCGGGTGTTGCCGCTGGGGGTGATACGTTCTGGCTGCACTAGCTCTTTTAGTTGCGCCAGTACCCCGGCCGCGTTGGCTAGCAGCAAACTACGCCGCGAGAATTGTGTGGTCAACGCGTACTGTCACGCACCAGAGAACTAGCGTTGGCCAGGGGCAAGAAAGCGGGATCGTCGGCTACCAGGGCAGGCGTATCGCAGTAGCCTGCTTCCACACGGAGCGACTGTGCCAGCTGACGGCTGCCTACGCAAGAACACAGTAGCACAGCCACCACTACAGGTTACCTCAACGCCTAGAACACGGAAAGACAGACCATACGCTTATCAGCTACATGCTAAGCAACCCAGAGCTAGGAACACTGCTGCTGCTTGGTTAGCGGGCAAAACTACCGCTGCGGCAGCCAACCTTCGCCCAAACAGCCTATTCTGCTACGGTGCCTGAGCCGTTTTGCACTAGTCACGAGTGTTTCGAGCACGTTAGGTTTTAGTGCGCGAAGCTCTGGGCCGCGCTTTCTGCGGAACACGAATGGAAGACTCACGCACGATGAGTTGAGGCGCCAGCTGCAGTTGGGTAATGCGGCCCGTTTCCTGTGAGCCTTCTAGCGCACTCAGAAGGGTGCTAATGATGCTTTCAGCCATAGCCTCCAGGGGTTGGGCCACTACGGTAATGGAGGGGGAATACAACCGAAACAGGTCATTGTCATCAAAAGAAACAATGGCCAAGTCCTCGGGGATGCGTCGCCCCAGACCGTTGACGGCTTCTAGGCCATACACGCCCAAGTAGTTGGTGGCAAACAGCAGGGCATTGCACGTTGGGTTGGCTTGGCAAAACGCCTGCATCTGGTGTATTATCTGCTCACGCTCCTGCTGAAACTCTAGCTCCAGCACCATTTCGGGCAGTTGCCACTCCTGCATGGCCTGCGAGTACCCCTGCAGGCGTGCCTGCATCTGCGCTTGTCCCGCTTGCAGCGTCACCATAGCCACCGACGTAAATCCCTGTTCCAGCAGGTGTTGGGTTGCCTCGTACATGCCTTTCTCACCGTCCACTACCACCGCATTCGCGAGTACGCCGGCCAGCTCCCTATCAAAGAGTATCAAAGGCTTACCGCTGCGCACGAGGGTGCGCACGTCAGACTCTACCCCATCGGGCAACGCCAGAATGTAGCCGTCCACGTGGCGCTCCTGGAACATGGTGAGCAAGTCCCGCGTCTTGGCTGTGTCGCCGTTGGTGCTGCAGTAAATAATGCGGTACCCCCGAGCCAGGAGCTTTTTCTCAATCAGAGCGGCTACGGTAGCAAAGAAGGGGTTGGCAATGTCTTCCACTACTAGGCCAATTACGTGGGTTTTGCCGGTACGCAGGCTCTTGGCGAGTTGGTTGGGCTTGTAGCCCACTTCCTCCACGTACTTGAGCACCTTTTCGGCCAGACTATCACTTATGCGCTTCTCCTTGGCCTTGCCGTTGAGCACCAAGGATACAGTCGCAATGGATACGTCCAAGTGCTTGGCGATGTCGTGAATCAGGATTTTCTTTTTCAACTTCAATTTAATTGCGGGTGGCGGACTCAACTGCCCTAGCGCATTAGGGATACACTTCGCGCGGACGGGCAGCAGGATCTGCACCAAACTGCCGGTTTGGCTGTGGCCCCATGGTTAGTTCTAGCGTACCACCAGCCACAATATCGCGGTGCAGCAGGTAGCTGTTAGAGTAGCTCTTACCATTCAGGCGGATGGTCTGAATGTACACGTTTTGAGGACCATTATTCTTCACGTCGATGACAAAGGTTTTTCCCTTGGGCAAGCGCAGCGTGGCTTTGTCGACCAGAGGGCTACCAAAGACGTAGGCCCCACTGCTCGGGCTGACGGGGTAAAAGCCCATTGCCGAAAGAATATACCAGGCCGACATCTGCCCGCAGTCCTCGTTGCCACTGATGCCATCGGGCTTGTCTTTGTACATCTCGCGCAGCACCTGCCGCACCTTTTCTGCCGTTTTCCACTGCTGCCCGGCGTAGGGGTACAAGTAGACCGTGGCATGGCTGGGCTCGTTGCCGTGGGCATACATCCCAATCAGTCCCGAAATATCCGGCGAAGCACTCTCCCCCAAACTTCCTTGCACAATAAACAAGCTGTCGAGCTTCTGAGTAAAGGCGGCGTCGCTGCCGAACAGCTTTATCAGGCCCGGCACATCGTGAGGCACCAGCCAGGTATACTGCCACGCATTGCCTTCAGTGTAGTTGTTCTGGCGGTGAATCGACTGAATGGGGTCGAAGGGCACCTGAAACTTACCATCGGTGGTGAGTCCCCGCATAAAGCGGGTATGGGGGTCGTAATACTTCTGGTAGTATTTGGCGCGGGCACTGTAAGTTACGTAATCGTCTTGGCGACCCAGCTTTTTAGCTACTTGGGCAATGCTCCAGTCGTCGATAGCGTATTCCATGGCCTTAGCTACCGACTCGCTTTCCTTATCGGCAGGAATGAAGCCTAACTCCTTGAGGTAGCGCACTCCTTGGTCGTCGCGGGTGCTGGATGCTTTCATGGCGGCCAGCACTTGGCTGCCGTCTAGGCCAGGGGTACCCTTTAGGTAAGCTTCGGCCAGCGCAGGCACGGCACTGTAGCCCACCATGGTATTGGTTTCATTCGCCATCAGGTGCCAGATGGGCAACTTCCCCTGCTGCTGCTGAATGGCCAGCATTGACTGCATCATGTCTCCCACCCGCTCGGGCTGCGCTAGCAGAAATAAAGAGTGCGCGGTGCGGTAGGTATCCCAGAGCGAGAAGGTAGTGTAGTTTACGAACGGCGCTTTCGGATACACCTTCTTATCGGTGCCACGGTAGTCCCCATTTGCATCATTAAATAAGGCCGGGGCGAAGAGAGCGTGGTACATAGAAGTGTAGAAAATTCGCCGCGCGGCCGGGTCGCGGGTCTCAATAGTCACCTTGCTTAACTCTTGGTTCCACTGTGCATCGGCGGCGCCCTGTACCAGAGCAAAGTCCCAGCCGGGAATTTCGGCCTGAATGTTAGCCAACGCGTTCTGGCTGCTCACAGGCGAGATGCCCACTTTTAGCAGGAGCGTGCCCGGCGATTTGGCAAAGTTGAACAGGCCCTTAATGGCAAGGCCCTGGCCCTTCTTGCCCGAGAGCTGCTGTGCTTCATTATACACGGCAAACTCCGGAATAGGCACCGATGTCTTGATAGCAAAGTACAGGCGCTGATCGTTAGCCCACCCTTTAGAGAAGCGGTAGCCTATGTACGTCTGCGGGTCTATTTGCTCGAGGTAGGTATCGGTGGCTTTATCATCAATACCTTCCTTCAGATCAATGATAACGTGAGCAGGCCTGGCACCCGCCGGGAAGGTATACTTATGCATACCTACGCGCGCCGTGCTGGTCAGCTCCGCCCGAATACCGTAATCATCGAGCGTAACGGCATAGTAGCCGGGCTTAGCCGTTTCACGCTGGTGCGAGAAGCGCGATAAGTAGCCCTGATGCGGCGCCTGCTGCCGCCCTTTGTCAGTTTTTACGGCCCCAGTGTAGGGCATGATGAGCACATCACCCAAGTCGGAGGCGCCCGTGCCACTTAGGTGCGTGTGCGAGAAACCCGTGATAAGACTGTCGGAGTAATGGTAGCCGGAGCACCAGTCCCACCCTTTAAAGATGTTCTGGGGGCCAAGCTGCACGGCTCCAAATGGCACATTGGCCCCTAGAAATACGTGCCCGTGCCCACCCGTACCAATCATGGGGTCCACGTGAGTAGTTAGGCTTTGAGCGGGAGCCTGTAGGCCACCAAGCAGCAAGCCAGCCGTGAGCAGCCACGCGCACCAAGAAGCCGCCCTAAAGGGCCAGCGAAGGGAAAAAGCAACCATAAAAAGCAGAAAGGAATGGATGGGAATCAGGTGGGAGGAGCAGGAGTGCTCAGGCGCTTTGCCTTTTGTGGGCCTGAGTGCTTCGGGCTATGCCTATAGGGCTCAGAGCCAGGATGGTGTTTAAGCAAATATGCTAAAATGTTTAAGCAAATTTTGGTTTATCAGTTTTAATCCTCCATCTTTTCGGCAGATACACCCTTAACAAGCTCTGTTCACTAGGTTGGAAGCAGATCTTTTCGCAGTTGGTTCTGAGCGCCTTTCAGGCGATAAGCTGGAATACTTACCAGCACATAGCAACAGTTTTAGCAGCACAGCATAGTAAATATCACCATAACAGATATTTACTAGGAATACCGAAACCACTCCTGTAGGCCACCTCACGCCTATGCAGGATTTATCTCTGTAGCGTTTCGTTTCTGTTTCTCATCGTCTACCTTTTATAACAACTAACCACAAGCACATTTGCCAAAACGTTTAACTAAGGCTTTATCTACTAGGCCAGCTTATTCTACTACTTAACTCTTCTGCTGCATTTCCCACCCGCCTTTCCTGCGGCTAAGTGTTTTTTCATCCCACAACCTCATCCTTTATGCTTACACCTCTAGGTATTCGACAATGGCGTGGCGCCTCTCTACTTCTGCTGGGTTCCGCTGTGGCCCTTCCCCTCACGCCGGCCTGGGCCAGCAGTAATGTAAACGCTGCCGCCGCCTGCGTGGACGTGACGGTGCAAGGGCGCGTTACTGACGATAAGGGAGCCCCCCTGCCCGGCGCAACTATAATTGTTAAAGGAGCCGCGGGAGTAGGAGCCAGCACGGATGCCGAAGGCAACTTCTCGTTGACCCTGCCCACGGGAAACGAAACGATAGTTGTTTCCTCCATTGGCTTTGTGGCTCAGGAGCTTAGCGTAGCTGGCCGTACGTCGCTTACTATTCAGATGGTAACCGATAGCAAAGCCCTGGACGAAGTAGTGGTGGTGGGCTACGGCACCCAGAAGCGCTCCGATATTACGGGGGCCGTGGGCAGCGTGAGCAGCACGGAGATTATGGAGCGGCCCGCCGTGAACATTGCCCAATCATTGCAGGGCCGGGTAGCGGGGGTTGATGTAAACCTGAACTCGGGCCAGCCCGGTAGCAGCCCCATCATTCGGGTGCGGGGGTACGGCTCTATTAATGCCGGCAACAACCCGTTGTACGTGGTGGATGGCGTGTTTTGGGATGCGGGTATCACCTCTCTCAACCCCAACGATATTGAGAGCATTGAAGTCCTGAAGGACGCCTCGGCCACGGCTATCTACGGGGCCCAGGGCAGTAATGGCGTAATCCTAGTGACGACCAAGCGGGGCAAGAAAGGCGCCAGGGTTAGCTACGATACCTTCGTTAGCCTGAGCAAGATTGCTCGGAAGCTGAATCTGCTGGATTCGCGCCAGTTTTTGGCCGCGGAGGACCTGGCCTACCAGAACCTGCAAAAGTTTGATCCAACTGGCTGGGCCGCCGGCAACTACACCAACCGTGACCCCAAGCTAAAGCGGCGTGCCCTGGCCAACCCCAATGACCCCAAGCGGTTGTTTGATGATAGTCTGAACCCGCTGTACGATACTGACTGGCAGGATGAGACTACCAGGACTGGCGTCACCCAAAGCCACAACCTATCGTTTTCGGGGGGCGGTGACCAGCTCACGTATGGGCTGTTTCTGAACTATACCAATGCGCAGGGTACTATCCAGAACACCTATCAAAAGCGCTACAATGCCCGCCTAGTGGTAGACAACCAGGTGAAAAAATGGTTGAAAATTGGGGCCACCATCAATTACGCGAACATTGAAGACCGCGTTGGCAATGACTTCGTGGGGGGCAATAACATCCCGCGCATGATGATTGAGATGATTCCCATCATGCCTGTGAAGTACCCCAACGGCACCTACGCCAAGCGCCAGGACTACCCCGATATGGAAAGCGGGGACAACCCCGTGGCGATTGCCACGGAGGATGAGGAACTGCGCCGCCGACAGGTATTCTCCGCCAATGGCTACGGCGACTTCACCATTCTGCCGGGCTTGAACTTCCGGACCGTGCTGGGCGCCAATATTGAGTCGCGGATGTATCCCTCATTTGCCAGCAACTTAATTCAGCTGCGCGCGCAGCAGAGCTTCGCCAGTATTAGTGCGTATGACGGGAAAGGGCTGCAGTGGCAGAACTACCTGACCTACACCAAACAGTTCGGGCAAAACCACTCCTTGAATGCCGTAGTGGGCGTGGATACCCGTCGCTTCCGCAGCTTGGCCGCAGGAGTTGAAACGCGGGGCTTGATTGATAATGGCTTTGGGTTTTACAACCTGGGGGTGGGCTCTACTCCTTCGCCGCCCACGTCTGATTATCAGGCCGACCAGTTCTTTTCAATTTTCGGGCGCATCAACTACGGATTCAAGGACCGGTACCTCCTGACGCTGACAACTCGCCGGGACGGTTCTTCCCGCTTTGGCCAGGATAACAAGAACGCCATCTTCCCCTCGGCAGCCATTGCCTGGCGCATTTCGGAAGAAGACTTTCTGCGGGGCAACAGCCTGATTTCCGACTTGAAGCTGCGTTTCGGCTACGGCCGGACGGGCAACAGCGGCCCTGATTTCGGTAACTATGTTTCGCAGACTCTACTGAGCACCAACAGCTACGTTATCAGTGGCAACCGCATCAATGGTATCCGACTGGGCACGCTCGGCAACCCTACCCTACGGTGGGAAACGGCCGACCAGTTTGACCTAGGCCTGAACGTAGGCTTGCTGCAAAACCGCGTCACGTTTGAGGGCGACGTGTACCAGCGCACCACCAAGGACCTGCTCCTGCAGGCGCCCGTGCCGCGCAGCAGTGGGTACGGCAGCTACCCAAGCAACATTGGGAGCGTGCGCAACCGCGGGCTGGAGCTAGCGCTGAACACGGTGAACGTCCAAACCACGGATTTCACCTGGTCAACTACGTTCAACATCTCCTTCCTGCAAAACCGCATTCTGGCGCTGGGCGCCGCCGGCGACGATATCTTCCCCGGACCAAACTTCCTGAACGAAACCAACGTGCTTCGGGTAGGCCAGCCGGTAGGCTCCTTTTTCGGCCTGGAGCGCCTGGGCACCTGGAGCACCGCCGAGGCGGACCAAGCCCTTCGCTATAACCGCTTGCCCGGCGACCTGAAGTTTAAAGACCAGAACAACGACGGGCAAATCAATGACCAGGACCGCGTGATTCTGGGCAAGAATATTCCCACGGGGTATGGCTCCTTTATCAATACGCTGCGCTACCGGGGCTTTGACCTGATGCTGGACCTGCAGTTCACGTACGGTAATGACGTGATGAACCTCACGCACCACTCGGCCCTGGACCGTACCGGCCAAGCCAACAGCTACGAGCGGGCGCTGACCGAGGCGTGGACGCCGGAAAATCAGAACACCAGCATTGCGCAGGTGCGTCCCTCCTACCTGCGGTACGACTCCCGCATTGACTCTTACAAGGTAGAGGATGGATCCTTCATTCGCGGCCGTAACCTGGTGCTGGGCTACAACTTCTCGGCGGGCCTGACGGAGAAGCTCAAGCTGTCCCGGTTGCGCGTGTACGCATCGGCCCAGAACTTCTTCCTGTTCACCAAATATAAAGGCTACGACCCGGAAACGTCGACCTTCACCAACGCCTTCTCGCAGGGGATTCAATTCTTCGACTACCCCAAGGCGCGCACTATCACGGCTGGTCTCAACGTGTCTTTCTAACCAATTGCGGAGGGTGCCGTGACGGGAATATACCCTGGCGCTTGCCCCTCCTGCTCTTTTTCAACGCTACTATTATGTTTCCGACGATACAACGCTTAACCCGAACCGTAGCAATGTGCTCGGGCCTGCTGCTCGCCACTACTGGCTGTGACAGCTTTCTCGACGTAGATAGCCGCTCCAACATCCGCCCGGATGACTTCTACGCAACGGCGGGGCAGGCTCAAACGGGCATCGATGGTTTATACCCCAGCCTGCGCATAGTTCAAAATGAAACCGGCTACGGGGAGGCCATCTGGGTGACGCTGGAGCTCATGGCGCTACACGCTACTTCCCTCGGCCAGAGCTTCAACAACAACCAGTTCATCAATCAGAGCATCGACCCGGCTAACCCTTCCTTCTCCAGCGTCTGGAACAGTGCCTATAACGGCATCGGGGCTGCCAACCTGGCCATTACCAAGATTCCGGCTATTGAGATGGATGAGGCGCAGAAAAAGGTGTTGCTGGGACAGGCCTACTTCATCCGCGCCTACCTGTATAATCTGCTCGTACGGCTCTACGGCGACGTGCCACTGATTACGGCCCCGACCACTGGCCCCGGCCCGGACCTGTACCCTAGCCGGGCTCCCAAGATGGAGGTGTATCAATTAATCATTTCGGACCTGCAGGCCGCGGAGACCTCTGGCCTACCCGTAGTGGACCGGAGCGGCCGCATTTCCCAGTCGGCGGTGAAGGCCCTGCTGGCCGACGTGTATTTGACTACTGCTGGCTACCCCCTGCAGCTCAAGGAGAACTATCAGAAAGCCGCCGACAAGGCGGCGGAGCTCATTGATGCGGGCAACTACCCCTTGTTTGTAGATCCCCTAACCGGCGAAGCGCAGTACATCAATCTGCACAACAACGCCAGCAAGAACCAGGGCGAGTTAATTTTGCAAGCGCAGTATGCCAATGGTATTGCTACCAACGCCATTAGCCCTCTGATTGTGCCCTATTTTGCGGGTGTCTCGGTGTACAATGACGAGTTTGGCGCCCTCATCCCCACGGAGGAATTTTATAAAAGCTATGAAAGCGGCGACCTGCGCGCGCAGGAGCGGCAATTCTATTTCTCCAGCTACCCGTCTATTAAGAACTCCGCTGAAATTGTTCAGTTCAAACGGCACGCGCTCTACAAGTACTTTCATCTGGAAAGCGCCCTTAACCGGAACGTGTCGAACGATGAGAACTGGACGTTGATTCGGATGCCCGAGGTCATGCTGATTTACGCCGAGGCTAGCAATGAGGCCAGCGCCACCCCGCCCAAGGCCTACGCCCAGATCAATGCTATTCGTAAGCGCGCCAAGCTGCCCGAGCTAAGGGGCCTCAGCAAAGAGCAGTTTCGCGAGGCCGTCTGGAAGGAGCGCTACCACGAGCTGGCCTACGAAAACAAAGCGTACTTCGACATCCAACGCACCCGCAAAGCCTACGATGTGGTGAACAATCGTTTTGTTGATGTAGTCGGATTCAAGAGTGAAGTAGGTACAACTTTCCAGGAGAAGTACTTGCTGTGGGGACTTCCTTCCGCAGAAATAAACCGCAACAAAAACCTCACGCAGAACCCTGGGTGGTAAATCCGGTGTCGCTGGGCCTGGTGAGAAAGCTTGCAGGCGGTAGTTTGTGGGAATTTCTGCTGCTTGCGGTACTCGCCTGGCCTAGCGCTTTACCACCAGGGCCTGCTTATCTGGGCAAGTTCTGGTGGTAATTTCCGGGCAGTTGTCTACTACTATCAATACTTGCCTATTTTTAAGTACTAAAACCTTTTTGCTGTCCCTAACACGTGCCTATGATGAGCAGTGCTTCCATTGCCTTTCTTACCTCTCTACTGTCGTTCATGGCAAGTGGCGGGGAAAGTATCTGCCACTCTGGCCCCACTAACTCGGTAGAACGGAAGTACTACGAAAAAGAGACTATCACCCGGCAGGGCTACACGCTCACGTTTATTTCTAAAGACTCGGCCTTCAGCGCCAACACGAAGCAGAAGATGATTAACACCTTCTTCGACGTGTACCCGCGCGAGGCCAAACGGTTTAACCCGAAAACGCGCAAGCAAATCACTTTCGTCATCGACCCGGCCTATGCTGGCGTAGCTGCTACCGATGCCGGCGTAGCCACCTACAGCCCCAAGTGGCTGCGTGAGCACCCGGAGGACCTCGACGTGGTAACCCATGAAGTAATGCACGTGGTACAGGCCTACCCGCCTAACTCAGTGGGGTGGCTTACGGAAGGCATTGCCGATTACGTCCGCTACACCTACGGAGTAAATAATGTGAAGGCAAACTGGACCTTACCTGCTTATAAAGAAGGCCAGAGCTACACCAACAGCTACCGAATTACGGCCCGGTTCTTTGTGTGGCTGGAGAAAAACGTCCGCAGCACGCTTATTAATGAGCTGGATAATGCCGCCCGGACGCACACCTATACTCCCGATATCTGGAAGCAGAAAACCGGTAAAACAGTAGACGAGCTATGGGCTGCATACGCCCAAAATCCGGCCCTTGACTTAACCTACCGCTAAAGTACCGCCGCATGCAGCATGAATTTGGCCAGCGTGCAACGCCTACTTTTCATCCACTGCAGCTACAATAGACTGTGTAATAGCTAGGTAAATAGTATTCTTGCTTCGGGCTCACGCTCACCACGCATTGCTTTCCCTGCGCTTCCTCACCTTTCCTAACCGAATGTCTAAACGTCTTTCCGCGCTTGCGGCTCTGTTTCTGCTGGCGGCCCACCTGGCCCCGGCCCAAGTAGCAACCACCGATAAGGACCCCGTGCAATGGGTAAACCCGTTGATTGGCACTGATTCTAAGCCTAGCCTCTCCAACGGTAACACCTACCCCGCGGTAGCTCTGCCCTGGGGCATGAACTTCTGGATGCCGCAGACCGGCAAGATGGGTAACGGATGGGCCTACCAATACTCAGCCGATAAGATGCGGGGCTTTAAGCAGACGCACCAGCCCTCGCCCTGGATGAACGACTACGGGCAGTTTGCCCTCATGCCCATCACGGGCAAGCGCGTGTTTGATGAGGATGAGCGGGCCAGCTGGTTTTCGCACAAGGCGGAAGTGGCCGAGCCCAACTACTACCGTGTGTACCTAGCCGACCACGACGTAGTGACGGAAATTGCGCCCACGGAGCGGGCTGCCCGCTTCCGATTCACCTTCCCCAAAACGGATAGTGCCTACGTGGTGCTCGACGCCCTGGATAAAGGCTCTTACGTGAAGGTGCTGCCAGAGCAGCGCAAAATCATTGGGTACACTACCCGCAATAGTGGTGGCGTACCCAAAAACTTCAAGAATTTCTTTGTGCTGGAGTTCGATCACGACTTTACCAGCACGGCCCTCTACCAAGACAAGAAGCTGGCGAATGGGGTGATGGAGGTGACGGCCAACCACGCCGGCGCCGTAGTGGGCTTCAAAACGCGCAAAGGGGAGCAGGTGAATGCTCGAGTGGCCTCCTCGTTTATCAGCCCCGAGCAGGCCGAGCTAAACCTACGCGAAATTGGCACCAACAACTTCGACGCCATCCGCCAGCAGGGGCGGGCAGCTTGGAACAAGGCCCTAGGCCGCATCGACATTGAGGGCGGTACTCCCGACCAGCGCCGCACGTTTTATTCTTGCCTATATCGCTCATTGCTGTTTCCGCGCAAGCTGTATGAGCTGGATGCTACCGGCAAGGTGATGCACTATAGCCCCTTCAACGGGGAAGTGCTGCCAGGCTATATGTACACCGATACCGGCTTCTGGGACACCTTCCGGGCTCTGTTTCCCTTTCTCAACCTGCTCTACCCCGACGTAAACGCCGAGATTCAGCAGGGCCTCGCCAACGACTATAAGGAGGGCGGGTGGCTGCCGGAATGGGCCAGCCCTGGCTTGCGCAACGTGATGGTGGGCAACAACTCCGCCTCCGTAGTGGCCGATGCTTACCTGAAAGGAATCCGGGGGCAAGATATGAACGTGCTGTACGAAGCCCTGACGCACGGCGCCAACAATGCGGGCCCGATGGAGGCCGTAGGCCGGGCCGGAGTGGCCTACTACAATAAGCTGGGCTACGTGCCTTATGACGTGAAGATCAACGAAAACGCGGCCCGCACCCTGGAGTACGCCTACGACGACTTCACGATTTACCAGCTAGCTAAGGCCTTAAAGCGGCCGAAAAAGGAAATTAATCTGTACGCCAAGCGCAGCCAGAACTACCGCAACCTGTTTGACAAGGAAACGGGGCTGATGCGGGGTAAAAACCAGGATGGCACGTTCCAGAAGCCCTTTAATCCCTTCAAGTGGGGCGATGCCTTCACCGAGGGCAACAGCTGGCACTACACCTGGTCGGTGTTTCATGACGTGCAGGGGCTGATGGACCTGATGGGCGGTAAGGAGAAGTTTGTGGCTCAGCTGGACACCGTCTTTACCCTGCCCCCCGTGTTCGACGATTCTTACTACGGGCAGGTAATCCACGAAATCCGGGAGATGCAGATTGCCAACATGGGTAACTACGCCCACGGCAACCAGCCCATTCAGCACATGCCTTACCTGTATAACTACGCCGGGCAGCCCTGGAAAACGCAGTACTGGGTGCGCGAGGTGCTGAACCGTCTTTACCTACCTACTTCCGACGGCTACTGCGGCGACGAAGACAACGGCCAGACCTCGGCGTGGTACGTTTTTTCAGCGCTGGGCTTCTACCCCGTCTGCCCCGGCACCGACCAGTACGTTTTGGGCGCGCCCCTCTTCCCGAAGGCCACCTTGCATTTACCCTCGGGCAAGGATATTGTGCTCAACGCCAGCAAGAACTCCAGCGAGAACCGCTACGTGAACCAGCTGACGATGAACGGCAAGACCTACGACAAAAACTACCTCAGCCACGAGGAGCTGCTGAAAGGTGCTACCCTCGACTTTGACATGAGCGCGACCCCCAACAAGAGTCGCGGCACGAAAGCCGACGCTGCCCCTTTTTCCGTGTCGAAAGCGAAATAACCCGCCGCATGGCTGCTCGGGGCGCTGGTCACCCATGTGGGAGGCTGGGCGGCCCGGGCAGCTGTATGTTGTGCATTCCATCTCCCATCCTACCCACCGCATGAACCGCAGATCCTTCGTCCAGGGTGTTTCCCTGCTTACCGCCAGCGTATTTTTCAAGCAGTACTCCTTTGCCAGTACGGCCCCGGCCTTCCCGGTGGTGCGGCCGGCAGTGGAGAAACGGCGCTTTCGGAGCCGTTCGGTTGAAGCAGCCATTGCGGAGTTCAACAAGAAGGTGAAAGACAAGGAGCTAGGGTGGCTGTTTGCTAACTGCTTCCCCAGCACCCTGGATACCACCGTCACTCACACTACCCTGCAGGGCCGCCCCGATACGTACGTCATTACCGGCGACATTGACGCCATGTGGCTGCGCGACAGCTCGGCCCAGGTGTGGCCCTACCTGCAGTTTGTAAACAAAGATGCCGAGCTGCGGCAGCTGATTGCCGGGGTTATCAACCGGCAGACGCGCTGCATCATCAAGGACCCTTATGCTAACGCGTTCTATGGCGATGATACGAAGGTAGGCGAATGGAAGTCGGACCTGACAAAAATGCAGCCGGGCGTGCACGAGCGGAAGTGGGAAATTGACTCCCTGTGCTATCCCATCCGACTGGCCTACCACTACTGGAAAACCACCAACGATGCCGCTCCTTTTGATGCGCAGTGGCAGCAGGCCATAAAAAAGACGTTGCAGACGTTTCGGGAGCAACAGCGCAAGGATGGCCTAGGCCCCTACAAGTTTCAGCGTCAGACGGCTACGTCTACCGACACCCAGCCCATGAGCGGCTACGGTTACCCCGTGCGGCCCGTAGGGCTCATCTGCTCCTCCTTCCGCCCCAGCGACGACGCTTCCCTCTACTCCTTCTTGGTACCCAGCAACTTCTTCGCGGTGGTAAGCTTGCGCCAGGCCAGTGAGATGATGACGGCTCTGGCCAAGGATGCCGCTACCGCCCAAGAGTTAACGGCCCTCGCCAACGAAGTAGAAGCCGCCCTGCGCCAGTACGCCGTGGTGAAGCACCCTCAGCACGGCGACCTATACGCCTATGAGGTAGACGGCTTCGGCAGCCACGTGCTCATGGACGACGCCAACGTGCCTAGCCTAGTAGCCCTGCCCTACCTGGGTGCCGTGCCCCTCACTGACGCCGTGTATCAGAATACCCGCAAGTTTTTGCTATCCACCGCTAATCCCTTTTTTTTCAAGGGCAGTGCCGCTGAGGGCATTGGCGGGCCGCACGTGGGGCAAGACATGATTTGGCCCATTGCCATTACTACCCGCGGCCTTACCAGCACCAACGATGCCGAAATCAGGGCCTGCGTGCAGAGCCTGAAGGCCACCCACGCGGGCACGGGCTACATGCACGAGTCCTTTCATAAGGACGACGCCAGCAAGTTTACCCGGTCGTGGTTTGCCTGGGCCAACACCATTTTTGGCGAGTTCCTCTGGAAAGTGTACCAAGAAAAGCCTCAGTTATTAGCCTGAAGTGGCCTAGCGAGTTTTTCTTCTTCTGTGCTCGTTGTTTTGGACCGGAGTTGCGCAACTCTCTGTGTCTAGGCCACTAAGCTGCGCCTATTCTTCTCTCGCCCGCTGGGCTGCTCTACATCGCAGCTCAGCGGGCGAAGGTTGTTTTAGGGCTGGTGAGTAAGCCAGCGGGTTACACTTAAGCTGCAGAAAGTATTCAGAGTAACTTGCCTTAGCAAGGCTACCATCTGATGGTCTCCTTCCGCCGTATCAGCTCTAGATGTATGCAGGCCTTGGTCGCGTTGGTTGTGTTTATAATGATGGGCAGTTTGGTGCCCATAAACCGCGACTTTCGCCAGACGCCCGATGGCATTCCCATCTTTGTGGTCTCCAACGGGCTGCACACTGATGTAGTGCTGCCCTTGCGGGAAGCCCGTACCGGTCAGGATTGGTTACAGGAGCTGCACCAGCCTGCCCTCACGGCCCAATTTCGCCAGTACCAATACGTGGCGTTTGGCTGGGGCAACGAAGGATTTTATCTGGGCTCCATGGGCCATAAATTTCCGGGGCCGAAAGCCGTGCTGGGGGCGCTGTTTCCCTCCAAAACGCTGATGCACGTTGATTTCTATCGTGGCACCCCTAAAGCCGGCGAGCTAGTAGTGCCCTTGCGTATATCTCCCACGGAATATCAGCGCCTTACAGCGTACGTACGCAACTCTTTCCAAGCTCCGGACAGCCTAGGCCAGTACCAGTTGCGCCTTCCCAAAGGGTATGCCTCAGAAGACTTTTTCTTCCTGGCCCGGGGCCGCTACTCTGCCTGGCGTACTTGCAACGACTGGACCAATCAAGGCCTGAAAAACTCTGGAATCAGAGCGGCGCTGAAGGCACCATTTGCCGCCAGCGTTCTGTTCCAAGCTCGACAGTCATTGTACCGTGTTGATAAAAATTATTAACAAGAAACCTTTTTCAGTATTATTTCATATTTATACTTATTTCCTTTACACAACCTTGGTGCGATTTCTGCGCTATTAGAAAAGTATAACAAGCTTTTCATTTTACAGTTTGGGCGATGTTGGACGTATACCGGGAAGTACTGCCAAATGGATTCCTGTTGATCTTGTCTCCGGAGGCGTCTTCTTCTGATGAAGTAAAGCTTAGCCGAGCGCTGCACCGCGCTACTAGAAGCGACAAACAGGCAATTTTGATTGATTTCAGCTTAGTTGAGAGTATTTCTGACGAAGCTATTGACTTACTGCTGGCGTATGCATTCATGCTGCATGCCCAGGACCGCCGTTTAATCCTGTGCCATGTACCCCAACCAGTGCAGCACCATTTCATTTATCTGGATGCGGCATCTCAACCGTTGTTAGTGCCTTCTTTGTTAGATGCTATTCACGAAATTGAGGTCAATCTCGGCAGGAACCTGATCCAGGACCCCGAGCAATCCAATCGGCTGCGTTAAGCAACAAGGCTCAGAATTCCCAGGGGTTCGGCGTACCTTCGCGGCCGTATTTCTGCACCCCCTGACGATCTGATGAGCGCACAGAAGCCTAGCATCCCCCGTGGCACCCGCGACTTCGGCCCGGCCGTAGTAGCCCGCCGCAACTATATATTCGGTATCATCCGCCGCACCTTCGAGAAGTTTGGCTACGCCCCGCTCGAAACGCCTACGTTGGAGAACTTGTCGGTGCTTACTGGCAAGTACGGCGAAGAAGGCGACCAGCTGCTATTCAAGGTGTTGAACTCTGGTGACTTCGCGAAGGATGTGACTCCAGAAGACCTTGCAGCTGAGAACCGGAGCAAGCGCATCCTGCCCAAAGTAGCCGAGAAAGGTCTGCGTTACGACCTGACGGTGCCCTTTGCGCGCTACGTGGTAATGAACCGCAACACGCTCGTTTTCCCCTTCAAGCGCTACCAGATTCAGCCAGTATGGCGCGCCGACCGCCCCCAGCGTGGCCGCTACCGTGAGTTTTACCAGTGCGACGCCGACGTAGTAGGCACCGACTCGCTGCTGTGCGAGGCAGAAATTGTGCTGATGATGTCGGAGGTGCTTACCCAGTTAGGCCTTACCGAGCACACTATCAAGATCAATCACCGGCGCGTGTTGGGGGCTTTTTATCAGGCCCTGGGCGGCGAAGGCACTGAGGTAGACCTGTTCACGGCCATTGACAAGCTCGATAAGATTGGCCGCGAGGGCGTGGAGAAGGAGCTTGCCGGGCGGGGCTTCTCCCCAGCTGCTACGGAGCGCCTATTCGACCTGCTGGGCGTGGGCGGCGACTTTGCTGAGAAGCTGGAGCGCCTACTGGCGGCCTTCGTGACGGCCGGAGTAGAGCCTGAAAATGCCGATGGCTACAAAGGCCTGCAGGATCTGAAGCGCGTGTACGACTACCTGGTCAGCTTTGGGTTTGACAAATTTGAGAACCTGGAGTTTGACGTAACGCTGGCCCGCGGCCTGAGCTACTACACGGGCTGCATCTTCGAAATCAAGATTAATAACGTGAACATGGGCAGCGTGTCGGGCGGTGGCCGCTACGACAACCTCACCGGCGCCTTCGGGCTACCCGGCGTGTCGGGCGTGGGCTTCTCCTTCGGCGTCGACCGGCTCTACGACTGCCTGGATGAGCTGAACCTGTTCCCACCCGATGCCGCTACCACCACGCGCTGCTTGGTAGCCAACTTTGATGCGGAGAGCGAGGCCGCCGTGCTGCCCGTACTGCGCCAGCTGCGGGAAGCCGGCATTCCGAGTGAGCTATTCCCGGAGGCGGGCAAGCTGAAAAAGCAGTTCCAGTACGCCGACCAGAAGGGCATTCCGTACGTGTTGCTGCAGGGCTCGGAGGAACGCGCCGCCGGACAATTCAAGCTCAAAAACCTGGGCACTGGCGAAGAGCGTACAGTTTCGCTGGAGGAAGTACTGGCTGAGCTGGCCAAGTAGAGCAACCGGATTAGTAGTTGGAACGTCATGCTGCGCTAGCCGGAGCATGACGTTCTATTTTTTGGTTACGCCGGAAACACTCACTTTTGGCAATTCCTGCGGCTCCACCCGCCGTTTCCCCACCACTCTCCACCCCATGGCTCAGGATTTCGCCCTCACCCCTTCCACCCATCTTGATCTGGCTACGCTAGGCCACTTGATTCGCACCAACGCCCGCGTGGTGCTTAGTGACGAAGCCACCCAGCGGATCATGGCTTGCCACCAGTACCTGCACAACCGCCTAGAAACCACGCCCGATGCCCCCATTTATGGCATCAACACCGGGTTTGGCGCTCTGTGCGACAAGGCTATTGCCCCCGAGCAACGCCAGCAGCTGCAGGTGAACCTGATGATGTCGCACGCCTGCGGCACTGGTGAGGAGGTACCGGCGGAGCTGGTGCGGCTGATGCTGTTGCTGAAAGCCCAGAGCCTGAGCTACGGCCACAGCGGCGTGCAGCTCAGCACCGTACAGCGCCTGCTTGATTTTTATAACCGCGAGATGCTGCCGGTGGTGTATCAGCAGGGCTCCCTGGGGGCCAGCGGCGACCTGGCCCCATTGGCGCACTTGTGCCTGCCGCTGCTAGGCCTAGGTGAGGTAAACTATATGGGCTACCGATTGTCGGCGGCCGACGCGCAGAGCTTGTTTAGCTGGGCACCGCTCACCCTGCAGGCCAAAGAAGGACTGGCTCTGCTGAACGGCACGCAGTTTATGCTGGCCTACGCGGTGCATAGCCTGCTGCGGGTGCAACGCCTGCTGGCTGCCGCCGACGTTATCGGGGCCTTATCCCTGGAAGCATTTGGTGGGCGCAGTGAGCCATTTGATGAGCGGCTTCACCGCATTCGGCCCCACGCCGGGCAGCTCACGGTAGCGCAGCGGGTGCGGGAGTTGCTGGCGGGCAGCGAGCTGCAGCAGCTCCCTCGCCACGCCGTGCAAGACCCCTACTCTTTCCGGTGCATGCCCCAGGTGCACGGCGCCTCCCGCGATGCCCTGGCCTACGTGCAGCAGGTAGTAGAAACCGAGTGCAATGCCGTAACCGACAACCCCAACATCTTCCCCGATGACGACGCTATTCTCAGCGGGGGTAACTTTCATGGGCAGCCGCTGGCGCTGGCACTGGATATGCTGGCCATAGCCGTGGCTGAGCTGGGCAGCATCTCGGAGCGCCGCACCTACCAACTCATCAGTGGGCAGCGTGGGCTCCCTCCCTTCCTGGTAGCCGAGCCGGGCCTGAACTCGGGCCTGATGATTCCGCAATACACCGCCGCGGGCATTGTGAGCCAGAACAAGCAACTGTGCACGCCGGCTTCTGTGGATAGCATTGTGAGCAGCAACGGGCAGGAAGACCACGTGAGCATGGGTGCCAATGCTGCCACCAAAGCCCGCCGTGTGGTAGAAAATGTGGAGCAGTTGCTGGGCATTGAACTCTTCAACGCCGCCCAAGCTCTGGCTTTCCGGCGGCCGGCCCGCACGTCGGAGGCGCTAGAGCAGGTGGCAACGGCTTTCCGTGAGAAGGTGACGTTTGTAAGCCAAGACCGGATACTATATCCCGACCTGCACGCTGCGGCGGCTTTCGTGCGGACGTATGCCTGGGAGTAACAGCTACCGACAGCCGACAAGGAAGCTATTTTAGCGGCGGCACAAACGCAATGATCTCAGTTTACCGTTATGGCATGGTGAATAAACGCTTACTGTCCTTTTTGCTGTGCTGGGCCTTTATCCTGGTACCGTCTGCCGTCGTCTGGGCCCAGTGCGTAGCTACGCCCAATTCTGGGGCCAACTTTCGAGTGTTTGACGTAGCCACCAAGCAAGAGGTGCAGGCGCTGTGCGTAGGCCGGCAAGTACGCTTAAAGGATGCCAGCGGCCGGCAGCTCGACCCAGCGCAGGTGTATTACCAGAAAACAGCGGCCATTGTGTGCAGCGGGTTTCAGGATACTAGCACCTTTTATACCCCCACGGCGGCGGGCAGCATAACTATCTCCCAGAACACCCAAAACCCGCAGCCCAATAGCTCAGGGCTCATCTTCGCCCGTACCTTTCCGGTAAAAGCCACCCCTCCACCGACCTTCGACCTCGTAGCTTGCTCAGCAGGCCTCGTGCAGATTACGGTGACGGACCAAACCTATGACCAATATACTGTAACGATAGGCGGGCAGGTGGTACAGCCCAACCCGCGGCCTAACGCACCAGTTACCTACACTACCAACGGGGCAACCTCCGTCACGCTCACGGGCTCTTACAACTCGCCCACGCTCTGCACCAACAACTTAACCAAGACTTTCACCCCCCTACCAGCCCCTCAGCGGCCCACTATTCAGCGGCTTACGGTGCAGACAGGAGGCAATGCGCTGTTTCAGTTTGGCCCGCTGCAAACCCAATATCAGTACAGCTTACAGGTGAATGACGCGGCGGTAGGAGGCTTCCGGACTGTAGCTACTATTGACCCCGCTTCTACTAGCTACACATTAGCTAACGCCACGCTACCTGGCTGCTATCGGCTGCTGTTGCGGGATGCCTGCCAAACGTCCGCGCCCCTGCCTTCCTTGACGGAAGTATGCTCGGTGACGCTGACCGCCACTTCACTGGAAGCCCGCAACCGCCTGACGTGGGTTACCAGCCAGCAGGGCACCGTTGAAATTACCCGCAATGGCCAGCCACTAGTGCAGTTGCCTGCTGGCACCCGGCAATACGAAGACACCGCCGTTACCTGCGGAGTGGCCTACACCTACCGGATTAGTGCCACGGCGGGTGGCAGCACCTCCGTTTCTAATGAGTCGGCGGTTACAACTACTTCAAGCTTGGCTCCGGCTGCCCCGCGCCTCACGGCCTCTTTCAACCTATTGAACCAAGTGGAGCTTACGGCCGAGGTACCCCGCAGTTCCAGCGGGGGGCAGCTCACGTACCTACGCAATGGGGCGGCCCTGCGCACTACCACCAGCCGTACCCTCCGCGACTCTACCTTGACCCTGCCGCAGGCCTTATGCTACACGGCGCGGTTTCAGGATGCCTGCGGCAACCGCTCCAGCGAGAGTGCTGCCGTGTGTCCCGTGGTGCTTTCGGCTAGTAGTGCCAATGCGGAGGGCACGTTGGTCCGGTTGAGCTGGAGCGCCCTACGCGGCCCCGATCCGGCGGCTCCGGTAACCTACCGGGTGCTTGTGCTATCTGCCAACAATGCGGTTCTTAGCTCCATATCGGCGGGTGCTGCCCTCTCGTTACCCGCGTTGGCACCACTACTCAACCAGCAAGACCAGCAGGTGCTGCGCTACCGCGTGGAGGCCACCGGGGGTGGCCTAGCTAGCCCCAGCTACTCCAATGTGGCCACCGTGGCGCGGGCGGTGAAGCTCTTCGTCCCGACAGCTTTTACACCTAATGGCGACGGCCTCAACGATGTACTAGAACTCAGGGGCCGCTACCTCGATAACTTCCGGTTTGTAGTCATCGACCGCAACGGCCAGGAAGTATTCCGGGCTACTACCCGCAGCCAAACCTGGGATGGCCGGATTGGTACTACTGCACCGGTGCCCGGCGCCTACGTGTGGCGCTTCGAGGCCAATGACCAAGCTGGGCAACATGTGGTGCAGCAAGGCACTGTCACGATTTTGCGGTAAGCGCTAGGTCACTTGGCTCTGTATTTAGTCCAGCAGCTAGCCCCGCACTAATGGGCTAGTTAGAGGCTGGTAACACCAACACGGGAATCTCGCTGTGCAGCAGCACCTGGGCCGTTACGCTGCGGTGAAACAGGTGGCCTAGGAAACTACGGGGGCGCGCCACTACTGCTACCATGTCGTAGTCGGCGGGCTTAGCTACTTCCAGAATACCTTCGGCGGCATTTGTATGCCTAATTGTACGGGGTTCTACTTCGGGTAAATCAACCGCTAGGCCAGTCTGCAGCACCGTTTCCAAGACCTGTGGCATAGTGGCAGCGCTGCCTTCCGTTGTTACGTGCAGCACTGTCACCGCGGTGCCCAGGCTATGTAAGAGGTGGCGTACGGAACCGGCATAGGGCCCCAACGTGAAAGGCTCACCATCTACGGCCAGCAGCACGCGCCGCGGCGGAGCCAGGGTTTGGATGGCGTGCGGCACCACCAGCATGGGGTAAGGCGCTACCCGCAAAATATCGAGGGAAGTAGTTTGCACCAGCTCATCGGGGGTGGCGGAGTAATCTGGCCGACCCAGCACAATGAGGCTGGGGTGATGACGACTCACGGCATCGGCTACGGCGTAGGCCACTCGTCCGTGCCCTACCTCTGCCACTATGGGTACCGTCAGCTGCCGCGCCACACTTCGGAGGGCTACGGCAATGGCTTCGTGGCTTAAGTTGGACAGCTCCCCCGTGAACATCTCCGGGTCGAGGGGAGAATCGCGGCGCACGTGCAGCAGGACTAGCCGAGCGGCTAGCGGCTCAGCCAAATTAGTAGCGTAGTCAAGGGCCCGATTTGAGGCCTGAAAGAAATCAGTTAGGATGAGCAGGGAGCTGCTTTTGAACAACGTGCTCTGCGTTGGGGCCGCTGGGCTTTGCGCAGCCGGAGTGCCAGAGGGGTGGTTGGAGGACATCATATAACAAGTATTTATCTGACAACTTGCTGACTAGCTAAGGCTTTCTGCGCCAACACCAGCGGCATCACGTCCTCCGCACTAGGCAAGCCCTCCTGCCGCCAAAGCTCTACACCCTGGTACACGAGCACGCAGGCCGGTAAGTGCAAGGGGGCAAAACTGCGCACCACGGCCGGGTTGGCTGCCTGATCAACTGTAAGCACCTGCACACCGGAACCCAGTTGGCGCTGCAGGGCCGCCAGATCTGCTGCCGACACGGCAGGAACCGCCAGCGCGGCGTCATGCGCCAGCTGGGGCAGCAACACCAGCAGCACCGCTGCTTCGCGCGTTTCTTCTGTATCGAGAGGCCGGATAACAGACATAGAGGTGGAAAAAGGTAAATCCTGCTTCAAAAGTACGCGCCCCTCTCCCCCGGCTACATGATGGTTGTCAGGGCACCGACTGACTTTGATCATCTGCGTATGTTTGCAGAAGTTGCCCTATTGCCTTCTCTTTGGGGCCTGACTGCTATGCTAGCGAACTTCTCTCATCAAGCCCTGACCGATATTCTGTTTGAGCAGGCCAAGGATTTTGTAGGCCTCTATGACCTGGAGCTGGGCTGGTTTGTGCACGTAAACCCGGCTGGCTATCAGTTGCTGGGCTATCCCTCAGCCCAGGCCCTCTACGACGACCCAATCCGTACCATTCGCTCTCAGCAGCTCACCCCGGAAGAATGGGCTGAGCTGCGCGAGCGGGTACTGACGGTGGGCCACACGGAGCAGGAAGCAAATCTGCGGCGCCAGTCCGGCGAAACATTCTGGGCCAGCATGGAGCTGACTCGCGTCACCCTCCGCGATAAACCCTACTTCCTGGTCCGCCTTACTGATACCAACCGCCTGCACGCCGCGGAGCGCAGCCTGACCCAGAGCGTAGGCCGTTTCGAGGCGGTATTTGCGCACGCCACTATTGGTATAATTGTGTGCAACCAGCAGGGCGATATTGTGCTGGCCAATCAGAAGGCTCAGCAGCTGTTCGACTATCCCACCAACACGCTGGTAGGCCAGCGCATTGAAGTGCTCGTGCCCAGCAGCATCAGCCACCGGCATGAGAAGTTGCGGGCCTCGTTCAACGCCGACCCTCAGGTGCGAGCTATGGGCCACAACCGCGACCTGCAGGCGCGCCGCCGCGATGGTTCAGTGTTTCCGGTAGAAATCAGCCTCAGCTATTTTCACCAGGAGGAAGAGCTGTTTGTGGTGGCCTACATCATCGACATCACCTTCAAAAAGGAAACCGAACGGGAGCTGATTGACCAGCGCCAGCGCGTAGAGCGCCTGAATGCGGAGCTGGAGCAGAAAGTAACCGACCGCACGCACGCCCTGATGAGCACCCTGGCCCAACTAGAAAAGCGCACGCAGGAGCTAGGCCAGGCCTTAGCCGCCGAGCAGGAGCTGGGCGAGCTAAAGTCACGCTTCGTGTCCATGGCTTCTCATGAGTTCCGGACTCCGCTCACGGCCGTGCTCACCTCCACTGCCCTCATTGAGAAATACCCCGGCACTGATCAGCAAGACAAGCGCCTAAAGCACCTGCAGCGCATCCGGGCCTCGGTGAATCACCTGAACGATATTCTGGAGGAGTTCCTGTCGGTGGGCCGCATTGAGGAGGGCAAGGTAGAAGCCCGGCCGATGGAGTTTGATGTAGCCGAGCTGCTCAACGAAACAATATCCGACGTGCAAGGCCTGCTGAAGGCCGGCCAGATCATAGAACCACAAGTAGCCTGCCCCACGCCCGTTTACCTCGACCCCTCCCTGCTGCGCAAGGTGTTGGTTAACCTACTCTCCAACGGCATTAAATACTCCGGCGAAAACTCGGTGGTCTCGGTGCAGGCTACCTGCCAGCCCAACCAGCTCATGCTGCGGGTGCAAGACCAGGGCGTGGGCATTTCTGCCGAAGACCAAGAACATCTATTCGAGCGCTTTTTCCGCGCCCGCAACGTCACGAACGTGCCCGGTACTGGCCTAGGCCTCTACATCATTGGCAAATACCTGGAGCTGATGGGCGGCACCGTTGACTTGCGGAGCGAGCTAAACGTGGGCACCACCGTTACCCTCACCATACCCTATGAAAACCATTCTGCTGATTGAAGACAACGAGCTGATTCGGGAAAACACGGCCGAGATTTTAGAACTCTCCGGCTACACCGTTCTGACGGCTGAAAATGGCAAGATTGGCGTAGAATTGGCCCTGGGAACCAAGCCCGACCTGGTTGTGTGCGACATAATGATGCCCGTACTGGATGGGTACGGCGTGCTGCAGATCTTCAACCAGAATGAGCAGCTGGCGGGGGTGCCATTTATCTTCCTGACGGCTAAAACCGAGCGCACGGATATGCGCCGCGGCATGGAGTTAGGCGCCGATGACTACCTAACTAAGCCCTTCGATGAGGCTGAGCTGCTGAGCGCCATTCGGGGCCGCCTAAACCGTTTTCGCCACCTCAAGCCCGATTATGACCTGCAGCACCCGGGTGGCCTAGGCGAGTTTCTGGAGGATGCCTCCGCCGTAGGCAACCTCACCGACCTTACCCTGGACCGCCGCCCCCATGTGCTGCGCAAAAAGCAGGAGGTGTACGTGGAGGGCGACGAGCCTACCCGGCTGTACTTCTTACAGGCTGGCCGGGTGAAAACGGTGCGCCGCACGGCCGCGGGTAAGGAGCTGATTACGGGCGTGTACGGCCCCGGCGAGTTCCTGGGCTACCTCCCCTTGCTTCAGCAAACCACCCACGACGACACCGCCGTAGTCCTCGACGACGCCACCGTGCTCTACATTCCGCGGGAAGACTTCACCCAGCTTCTGCACCGCAACCCCGCCGTAGGCCAGCAGTTTATCCGGCTCTTGGCGGGCAAGGTCAGCGACCGGGAGCAGCAGTTGCTAGGCATGGCCTACAACTCATTGCGGCGGCGGGTGGCCGATACGCTGCTGCGCATGCACGAAGAAGCCGGCGCCACCCCCGATTCCTGGATTCAGCTTTCCCGCGACGACATGGCCTCCGTGGTAGGCACGGCCCCGGAGTCGTTGATCCGCACGCTCAGTGAGTTCAAGCAGGATGGCCTAGTGGAGCTAACCAGCAAAGGCATTCGGATTCTGCAGCCCGCCAAACTGCGCCAGCCTAATTGGTAGCTAAGCTAGTGCCACTCCGGAACTAGGTAGCCCTCGTGCCTGTGTTTGCCGTAAATTGCCGACGAAACGTAAGCGGGTGGCACAAGGCAGTAATTGCTGCTGGCCATCCTCGTTAGGATAGTAGCTGAGTAGCGTATGGCTGCTGCCCTAGCCTATCCTGCCCTAATTAAGCGTTTCTTTTTCCTTCACTTTCCAGTCTCAGGCTGGATTTACTAACTACGACTCTGATGTTTGATATAATGGGCATGATGGGCAAAATGAAAGAGCTTCAGGACAAGATGAAGCAAGCCCAAGACGAACTGCAACATATTACTGCCACGGCTGAATCGGGCGGTGGCCTGGTGAAGGCTACAGCCAACGGGCAGCGCCGCCTGCTGAAGCTGGAAATTGATGAAACCCTGCTCCAGCCTCAGGACCGCGACATGCTGGCTGATTTGGTGGTAGCGGCCGTGAATAAGGTAATGGAAGAGGCTGGTGAGAAGGCCAAGGAAGAAATGAAGAACAAGACGTCGGGCCTCATTCCTAACATTCCTGGTCTCGACCTCGGCGGTTTTGGCCTCTAGCAGTGGCCTAGCCTCCGGCGCCTGCGCCGATGTAGCAGTAGTCATACTAAACTGGAACGGCCAGGATTTCCTGCGCCGCTTCCTGCCATCGGTACTGGCCTACTCCGATGGAGCCCAAGTGATAGTCATTGACAATGCCTCCACCGACGGCTCCGTAGGCCTGTTGCAACGGGAATTTCCCGCAGTGCAGCTTCTGCAACATTCGCACAATTTGGGTTTTTGCGAGGGATACAATGTTGGACTACAACAGCTTGCTTCCGGGTTCCAATACTACGTGCTGCTGAACTCTGACGTGGAGGTAACACCCGGCTGGCTGTTACCCCAGCGCGAGCTATTAGAACAACACTCCCAAATTGCCGCCTGCCAACCTAAAGTCCGGCAGTATAGTGCAGATGCTGCCCAGCGGCAGCTCCTGGAGTATGCCGGTGCCGGCGGTGGCTACCTTGACCGCCTAGGGTACCCCTTCTGCCGCGGCCGACTCTTTGAAACTCTGGAAACCGACCACGGCCAATACAACGATGCTAGGCCAGTAGCCTGGGCCACCGGCGCCTGTATGCTGGTGCGGGCCACGGCTTGGCACCAACTAGGTGGCCTAGAGCCTCGGTTCTTCGCGCACATGGAGGAAATTGACCTCTGTTGGCGCTTGCAAAACGCCGGCTTTGAGGTATGGTACCACGGGGGCAGTGTGGTGTACCACGTGGGCGGAGGCACGCTACACAAATCAAACCCGCGCAAAACCTACTTAAACTTTCGCAACGGATTAGCCTTGGTGTACATGAATACCCACGCCCAGGAGTTGGTTGGCACCCTAAGCACGCGCCTTCTGCTGGACTGGGTGGCTGCTGTTCGCCTGCTCACCCAAGGCAGCGTTGCCGACTTTCGGGCTATTGTTCGGGCCCACTGGCATTTTCTGCGGCAGCTGCCCTACTGGCGCCAACGCCGGGAAAAGTTTCCGCCCCTGCGGCGCATAACTGAGCGAGCAGGAGTATACCGCGGCAGTTTAGTACGGGCTTATTTCGGTAAAGGCAAAAAGCAGTTCTCAGACTTAGAGCCGGAACTACTCTCGTAGGCCAGTTCGTCTAGCCATAAAAAAGCCCGCGCTGACAAGGGCAGCGTGGGCTTTTCAAAAAGTTCGTAACTCGAAGCAGAAACGACTACAGGTCCCAGACAGTGCTACGCTGTTGACGCATGGCCCGCCGGACATTCATCCAGAAGGCCAAAGCAAAGTACAGCACAATGGGCGAGCCGAAGGTAAAGAAAGAGGCGTACACGAAAGACAGCCGCACGCTGCTGGAGGAGAAGCCCAACCGGTTGCCCACGGCGTTGCAGACGCCGAAGCTCTGCTTTTCAATAAAGTCGGTTAGTCGTTTCATATCTGCTGAAGTAGAAGCTGCCCCCGGTGGCTAACCTATGACCAAAATATACTAATTCGTAGAGTGTGTCAAGTACTTACGGTAAAATGGCTCGGCAAGATACGTCTGTGACAGGCAGTTTTACGTTTGTTGTCTGAATTTCCGCCCCACCCCGCTCCTGTTGCTTATGCAAAATACGTTGCCCCGCCTGTTTTCGTTGGTCGTTTTAGCTGGTTCAGTGGGGTTTCTGCCCGCTTGCTCGCCCCTTTCTAAGGTGATGAAATCAGCTCAGTCTGGTCAGCAGATCACCGTTGAGCCAGCCGTACTCGAGAGCAACGGCGAAAATGTGCTGTTTGAGGTGACAGCCAAGGTACCGGCCAAGCACTTGAAAAAAGGCGTGGCCTACAACCTAGGCCTCAGCTACCGCTACGAGAATGGCTTGCGAGAAGACACCGTTGGCCGCATGACGTTTATGTCGGGCGAGTACGTGTACGATGAAGAGCAGAAGGATAAGCTACTCATCCGCAAGCAATTTGCCTTTCCCTACTCACCACGCAAAAGCCCCGGCGAGCTAGTAGTCCTGCCCGATGTGCACGAGCTGAAGCCTAGCGACAAGCGCGTGAAGGGCAAGGAAATCAAACTGGCTCGCGGCATCGTGACCACCAGCCGCCTGGTAGTGCGCCAGGATACGGCCCTGAACCTGCTGCCCGAGTCGGTGAGCAACAATATGAGCGGCACCCGTGTGCTACCGTTCTTCTTTGATGCCGGCAAAGCTGAAATCCGTAACTATTTGGGCACCAATGTAGCTGCCCTCGAAGACTTCATTGAAGCTAACCAGCGCACAGAGAAGGTAATGATTGTAACGGGGCACTCTCCCGACTCCCTCGACCGCCACGACCCCCGCCTAGCCGATAAGCGGGTGCAGGTATTGCTGAAGTACTACAAGAAGCAGGTTGATACCGACTCCTACCTCAACAAAGTCAGCCAGATCGACTTTGAAACCGAGGCCTACCACCGCCGTTGGGACCTGTTCCTAAACAAAGTGCAGGAGTCGGCGCTACGGCCGGCTCAGGTAGATTCGGTGCTGCTGCTCATCAACGACACGCCCGGCAGCTACGCTACTAAGGAGAAGAGCCTGCACGCACTGTCGTTCTATGATTACCTGGAGCAGTACATCTACCCCGTCATGCGCTTTGGCACCGTGGCCGTGCGCTACACTGCCCCCAAGCGCTACGACTCGGAGATTTATGTGCTGTCGAAGAAGATTGTAGAAAAGCAGACGGAAGCCGATGCTCTCACACCCGAAGAGCTGCGCTATTCCGCTACGCTTACCCCACTGCTGGCGGAAAAGCAGCGCATTTATGAAACCTCAGTAGCCACCACTGGCCTCTGGCAGGCCTACCATAACCTGGCCGTGGTATTGCTGCTGCGCTCTGAAAAGGAGGTAAACCCCAAAGTGCAGAAGGCGTACCTGCGCCGAGCGGCTGTAAACTTCACGCTGGCCGCCCACCGCAACCCTACGGCCGAGTCGTTCTACCATGTAGCCACTGCCTACCACCGTGCCGGCGACAAGCTGGAAGCCCTGCAGAACTACGATTATGCTATCAAGCTAGGCGGCGCTAGGCCTATGCTGAATAAAGCGTTTGCCGACAAGGCTGCCCTGGAAATTGAAATAGGTCAGCTCGACGATGCTCTGCGCAGCCTCAGCTACAGCGGCAAGAGCTACCAGAACATTATGAACCGTGCCCTGATTTACGTGCTAAAAGGTAATTACCAGGGCGCCGCTAACATCTACCAGGAGGCTATAGCCCTTCGCCCCGACGACCCACTCCTGGCCTACTGCTTGGCCGTGGTAGCCGCCCGTCAACAAAACGAGCCCGCTATGGCTATGCACCTGCGCCGCGCCGTCGCCCTCGACCGTACCTACGCCAACCGCGCCGTAGAGGACCTGGAGTTCCGCGATTTCGCGAAAGGGAAAGCGTTTTTGGAGGCGTTGCGGTAGCCTCGATTGATAAGCTCAAGCATCGTATATGCTCACTCTCCTGTTAAATGAAACTGCCTCTCTTGATTATATGATGAGAGGCGTAGGCCTATGCGCTTTTCTGATTGCGGGGGTTAGCATCTGGCCTTATCTGAAACAGTCTAAAACTCCACATAATGTTGGAACATTCAGGGTAATCTATGCTCTCCTTTTCTTTCTTTTTGGGCTATTCTGTTTTAATGTTTAATCAGGATTACTGACAAGTTACTCTTGAAATGAGACTCGAAAATTTTGAGTTTGGCTACGATAATATATCCATTGAGTGGGCTGGAATTTATTTAGACCTGCACAATTGCTTCGACTTTACCGAATTACAATATCATACTCTAAACCAGTCTGTTACTCTAATATGGCAACGCTCAAATGAGAGTTGGGCTCGATCTACTCCAATTTCAGGCTTCAAGCTCATATTTAACCAAGTAACTTACTTGCAGATGATTCCACGCGACCCGGCATATCCATTTAGTGAGGATACTTGTTTACGAGACTTGTCTTTTGTACCGCAAACAGAACGCGACGATTTTGATAATGTCTATGATATAAAAGGTAGAAGTGAGACAGATGACCTAAAATTTGTATTTCAGAGTGAATCTGGAATCAAACTCTGTTCACGCACTGCCACTTTTATAGCATTCGAGTGAGTCCAACAATACAATGGTCCTTCACCGTTTGCCCTTCCCGGCTACTCGTTGTAGCTTTACGCGCCGGATAGCCTCCGGCTTTTTGATTCTGAACAGTTCTTTTCGTCTTTCCTTACGATTATGCGGACCATCCAATTCCGGGAAGCCCTGCGTGAAGCCATGTCTGAAGAAATGCGCCGCGATCCGCGCGTATTTCTGATGGGTGAAGAAGTAGCCGAGTATAACGGCGCCTACAAAGTGAGCCAGGGCATGCTCGACGAATTCGGCCCGGAGCGCGTGATTGACACGCCGATTGCCGAGCTGGGTTTCGCCGGTATCGGCGTTGGTGCGGCCGCCAATGGCCTGCTGCCCATCATCGAGTTTATGACCTTCAACTTCTCGTTGGTGGCTATTGACCAGGTGATTAACTCCGCCGCCAAAATCTATTCTATGTCGGGTGGGCAGTACTCCTGCCCTATCGTATTCCGTGGCCCTACCGGCAACGCCGGCATGCTGTCGTCGCAGCACTCCCAGAACTTTGAAAACTGGTACGCCAACACGCCCGGTCTGAAAGTAGTAGTTCCTTCTACTCCCTACGACGCCAAAGGCCTGCTGAAGAGCGCCATCCGTGATGCTGACCCAGTTATCTTCATGGAGTCGGAGCTGATGTATGGCGACAAGGGCGAGGTTCCCGAGGAAGAGTACCTCATTCCGATTGGCAAAGCCAACGTGGTACGCCCCGGCGAGAACGTGACCATTGTGAGCTTTGGCAAAATGATGAAAGTAGCTCTGGGTGCTGCCGATGAGCTGGCTAAAGAAGGCATCAGCGCCGAGGTTATCGACCTGCGCTCAGTTCGCCCCATAGACTACGATACCCTCATTGAGTCGGTGAAGAAGACCAACCGCATGGTGGTAGTAGAAGAGGCTTGGCCGCTGGCCAGCATCAGCTCGGAGCTGTCGTACATGGTACAGCGCCGCGCCTTCGACTACCTCGATGCTCCCGTGCTGCGCATCACCAATATGGACGTGCCCCTGCCCTACGCTCCTACCCTTATCGATGCTGCCCTGCCAAACGTAGAGCGCACCGTGAAGGCCGTGAAGGAAGTGCTGTACGTAAACAAGTAGTTCGTTTCAGTCAGCAACTCCTTGTTGCTCAATATCCCCAACAGACCAGTTACCTCCGGGTGGCTGGTCTGTTTGTTTTTGGCCCAGTTATAGCTGCAAACTTAGTGGCCTAGCCCGGCCGGGGCTGGCACTCACAAGCTCCACCGTAGCTTGAATTTTGCGTACCTTTTAGCCAGCAGCTCTTCTCCCCACCCACTGTTTCTCCCCATGAATAATCGGCTACATATTCGTTTTGAGCAGCTTGAACAGGCTACCACCCGCATGTTGAACTCTGTGGCCGAGTTAGGCGAAAAGGCCTATCAGGCGCCGGGGGAAAAGCAGTGGTCGGCGGCGCAGGTAGTGCAGCACTTGGTGATATCTGAAACGGCCATTGGGCAGTATCTGGAGAAGAAGCTGCTGCAAGAAGAAGGCCACCAAAGAGCCGGCATCGGGACTTTTCTAAAGTCAAAGCTGCTGCGTTTGGCGTTGCGCCTGCCTTTCACCCGCTTCAGGGCTCCTTCGTTTTTGGATAAACTTATGCCCGCCACTGCGCCGCCACTGTCGGATTTACGAGCGGAGTGGGAAGCAGTACGCCGACGTATGGAGCGCCTGCTCAATGAATTTCCGGGTAAGCTGGTGAACCACGCCATTTTCAAGCACCCGCGCTCGGGCATGCTCACTATTCAGCAAACGCTGGATTTCATGCTCGACCACATTTTGCACCACCAGCAGCAGATTGAGCGCATCAAGAAAGCGGTAAGCTAGCCCTGCTCGGTTTACTCAGCCAAACGCCGCCCTTTCACCAGAAATAAGACTTCTGGTGAAGGGGCGGCGTTTCAGTATATATAGCGCAAGTAATTCCCCAAGGGTGGCCTAGCACTACTGCTTCGGCTCTCGCACAATGTCGGCGTAGCTTTCGTGGCGGGGCAGGTTGCGCATAATGGCCGTGATTTCGGCGGGCGGTACCATGAGCTTACGAGCGCGCAGGTCAAGCCAGGCGCCGTCTACGGTTACGGTGGCAGAAGGGCGGCCATCGGCTTTAAACAGCGTATGCACAATGCGCCAGCGGGAGCCATCCTCGCTCAGGCCCGCCAACTCTCCATTCACGCGCAAGGGCTCACTAATGTGCATTTCCTTCAGGAAGCGGGTGTCTTCGCGGAACAAGATGGGGCCAATGCCCAATTGAGCGAAGCGCTGCAACGAGAAGCCTTCAGAGGCCAGATACTCAATGCGGAGCTGGGCAGCATAGTCGGTGTAAGCCGAGTGGCGCATGTGGCCGTTGGGGTCCATATCCGCCCACCGAACGGTATAGGTTTTTTCGTAAGGAGTAGACATTCGGAAAAAGTAAGGTCGAGATGAGGGGAACTGTAAAGGGGCTAGCGGCAGACATTGTGTAGGCCAGGGCCATTAGCTGTGGTAGCGTTTCCTACTGGCCTAGCTAACCTTTGAGGGTGAGGCGCACCAAGTACTGCTGTTGGTCGTCTTCGTCAAGGAATTCAACTTGATAGCCAGCGGCTTCGGCGCAGTCTTGCAGCAGGCTGGGGTCGGCAAAAATCCAGTGGAAGGTGGCGCCGGCTTCCTCTTCGTACTGCATAGTGTATTCTACTTCACCGTAATAAGGCCCGTTGAGGTCAAATACAAGGGCACCATCTTCATCCTCGTACAGGTAGCTGATATCGGAGGAGGTAGCCATAATTTGCCCACCGGGAGCCAGCAGCTGGTGGGCGTGCTGCAGGAAGCGCTCCAGCCCTTCGAGGGTGCCGGCTAGGCCGATGCCGTTCATCAGCATCAGCACTGTATCGTATTTCTCTTTAGTAAGGGCGTGGTCGTAGATATCGTGGCAGGCTACCTGGCTTACGCCCCGTTCCTGCATCACCTGCACGGCGCCGGGCGAAATGTCCACGGCCTTCACCTCAAACCCGCGACTTTGCAGCTCCAGGGAGTGGCAGCCGGCTCCGGCACCCAAATCGAGCACCTTACCGCGGCATTCGCCAAGAGCCGTGCGCTCTAGCTCCGGCATTTCCCAGAGCGAGCGAAAGAAGTAAGCGGCTGGGAGCGGCTCCTCGTCCGCCACATTGCTGTGTACGGTAATGGTGGCATTTTGCTTTCCGCGCTGGTAGGCCAGTAGGGCGTGGCCGAGCGGATCTTGAGAGGTAGAGGCAGATGATGACATGGCTCAAAGATACGGGCAGCAGCTTTGGGAGGATGCCGGAAAACCCAGACGGCTATGTATGGTTCAGTTCACGTAAGCTCTAGGCCACTCCTGCTACTGTTGTTTCCTGCCCATGCCCTCCTCCCATTCCAACCTTCCTGCGCGCCTCACCAAAGGCAATCTGCCCACCAAAATCTGCCTGACCTGCGGCCGCCCCTTCGAGTATCGCAAGAAGTGGCGGAACTGCTGGGCGGAGGTAAAGTACTGCGGGGAGAAATGCCAGCGCAACAAGCCCAAACCGCTGGCAGCCAGCTAACCAGCCTGGCTCTAGCCTAGTACTACGCCGTGGAGGAAGCTGGCCTCTGGGCCGTGACTGCATCCTTCTACACTTGGGTTTCGTTCTGAGAAGTACAAACTCCTTACTTCTCCCTACCTAACCTAGCATGGCCAGCAACCTCAACTACCTCGATCCATCGCTTAAGCCTCTCGAAGAGAAAATACAGGCCTACCTGGATGCCGAGAAAGAATTACAGCGGGCAGTAGCCGAGCAGGCGTCCTTATCGCACCCGGCGCCACAGCCTGATGCTACTAGTGGCCCCGCCGCGGCGGCTGCAGCCCACTCGGGCACGGCTCCCAGCTCCGATGGCATCTTCGAGCAGCGCCCTCCTACCGGCAGCTACGACCAAGCCGCTGATGAAAACCAGGAACGCCTCCAGAACCTACACGACGACATTCACCTGTTGCGCCGAGAGATTATTGACATGCTCCCTGTGCGCGACGAATGGATTAAAGTTAACCTTGGCTACGGCCCTAGCCGGGTTGGCGCGTTCCAGGAAACGACCACAGAAGGCGGCACCGCACCATCTTACCAGTTGCGGGTCGTATTCTAAGCTACAGTAAATAGGCCTAGCCAGTGCTACTTTATTGCGTACGAAACAAGGCCACTTCTTCGATCAGCGACCATTACCACATCAGCACGTCATCCTGAGGAGAGCGAAGGATCCTATTCACATCAGCACGACCCTGTTCTAGGCCAGTCGTTCCCGCGTGAAAAGATCCTTCGCACCCCTTCAGGATGACGTGCTGGTTTTTAGACTACTGTTCGTGTCTCTTCGGTGACCTTAGGTACCACTATCCAGCAGCTCGGCGCACTGCTTAGCAATTTCCAGCTCCTCATTAGTGGGTATTACCAGGATTTTCACCCGCGACTCTGGCTGGTTGATTTCTCGTAGGCCAGGTGCCCGCACGTTGTTCTTCGCCTCATCCAGTTGAATACCCAAGAAGTCTAGCTCGTGGCACGCTAAGCGCCGCACGAGAGCATCGTTCTCCCCTACTCCGGCAGTAAACACCACCGCATCAATACCGTTTAGTACAGCTGCGTAGGCCCCAATGTATTTCTTGATGCGGTAGGCGTACAGTTCGTAGGCCAGGGCAGCACGCTTGTCACCGGCTTCCAGGGCTTTCCCAATGTCGCGCATGTCGCTGTCGCCAGCTAGGCCCAGCATGCCGCTGCGCTTGTTTAACAAGTTGCTTACCTGCTCAACATCGTAGCCCAATTGGCCGATGAGGTGGAAGATAACGGAA
Organism: Hymenobacter wooponensis; assembly: GCF_004745865.1. Classification (GTDB taxonomy): domain Bacteria; phylum Bacteroidota; class Bacteroidia; order Cytophagales; family Hymenobacteraceae; genus Hymenobacter; species Hymenobacter wooponensis. The sequence goes on from NZ_SRKZ01000003.1 coordinate 760,337, forward strand.
GGATCGATGTCGCCGGAACGGGTACCCATCACTAACCCTGCCAGCGGGCCAAAGCCCATGCTGGTGTCAATGGATACGCCCCCGCGCACAGCGGCCATGCTACAGCCGTTGCCTAAGTGCACGGTAATGAGCCGAGCCTCGGGCTGGCCTAAGTAAGCCGCGGCCTGAGCAGCCACATACTTGTGGCTGGTACCATGGAAACCGTACACCCGAATGCCCTGCTCCCGATAGAGCTCCTCGGGTACGGCGTAGCGGAAGGCATATTCCGGCAAGGTCTGGTGAAAGGCCGTGTCAAACACCGCTATCTGTTTAGCCCGCGGAAAGATCTGCTCGGCTACTTCAATACCGAGGTAGTTGGCGGGGTTGTGCAGAGGCGCCAGCGGAAACAGCCGCTTGATTTCGCGCTTTACTTCGGCCGTAATGATGGTAGTAGCCGCGAAGCTCTCCCCGCCGTGCACCACGCGGTGCCCTACAGCTTCCACCTCATTGGGGTCGCGCAAAATGCCAATTTCGGCGTCGGTGAGCAGTTGTAGCACCTCCTGCAGCCCGGCCCGGTGATCAGGCAAATCCAGCGTGCGGCGCACTACCTGCTCCCCATCGGCAGTGAAGACTTTGTGCGTGATGACAGAATTATCGAGCCCAATGCGCTCTACTAGGCCACTGCACAACGGCTGCTCGGCGGGCAGGCGGAAGAGTTGGTACTTCAGCGAGCTGCTGCCGGAGTTGATGACGAAAATATTCATAGGCGGCCTCTCCCCTGCTTCTACTTTAGGAAGAAGCAAAGAAGAGATAGAAGTTAAGTTTGCGAGAAGCTGTACGGAAACTAAGGCGGTAAAGTACAGGTCAAGTGGTAGCCCGCGCTTTAGCAACGGTGAAACGCCTGGTAGCATACTCCCGCTCAACACACTACAAGCCGCCAGTTGGGAGTGAGCATCCAGACGAGTCACATAACGAATGAAGCTTATAACTGGTAATGCAGTTGTAAACTACTCGTGCTAGCAGCATCAGCACATCGCTATGCAGGTACTTGGGTACTTTATGCTCAAGCCGTGTGCTCCCGCTGCAATAACCACTATACTGGTTTCACACCACACTGCATGTACTCTATTTATTGCTGGGCACCGCTTTCTTTACCAAGCCTACAATCTTCTCAATAATGAAACCCAGGATGAGGCCGCCGATACCGCAGGCCAGGGCCTTAGCTAGCCAGGCTACTGCTGGCACGTTAGCTAAAGCCTGTTCCAGCTCGTGCAGTAAATGAGCAGTGAACGGGATGCCGTGAGCAATTATTTCGGCGCCCACCCAGAGCATGGCAGCCGTACCTACATAACTCAAGATTAGTAAGAAGTGCGGCATAAAAGTTACTATACCACGGCCAAATTTCTGGATGGTAGCGCTGTATTCACCCTGGGCCAGGTGCACACCAATGTCGTCCATCTTCACAATCAACCCCACAAATCCATACACCCCCACCGTAATAACAACAGCCACTGCCAGCATCACCAAAATTTGGTTTACGATCGGCTGGTCGGTTACTTGGCTGTAGGCAATGGCCATAATTTCGGCCGACAAAATAATGTCCGTGCGAACGGCACCCGCCACCCGTTTTTGCTCTAGTTCTTCTGGAGTAATTGCTTCTATTTCCTCGCTTTCAGCCTGCGCCTCGGGGTGCTTGCTGAACATAGAATGCACCTTTTCGTAGCCCTCGAAGCACAAATACGCCCCACCCATCATCAAAATTGGCGTAATGGCCCATGGCGCGAAATAGCCCAGCACTAAAGCTGCCGGCGTTAGGATAAGCAGTTTGTTAATCAGCGACTTTTTGGCAATCTGAAAGATAATCGACAGCTCCCGAGAGGGGTCTAGGCCTACGACGTACTTGGGGGTCACGGCCGTATCATCGATTACGATGCCCGACACTTTGCCGGTGGTTTTGGCTACCTGCGCAGGCACATCGTCTAAGCTGGCGGCGCTGGCTTTCACCAACGCGGAAATATCATCTAGTAAGGCAAAAAATCCTGAAGGCATATGGGATGGTTGGCAGTTCTCCTTTCGTTTCGGAAAGGCAATCGTCTGTTTTATTGTGAATGGGCTGCAAGCTAAGGGAAAGTACCCGAGGCAGCAGTAATTCATTTGCGCCTCCAAGCTGGTGCTTTTATCCCTGCTGGCTTTGAATAGCCGTAATGACCACCGTATTAAACACATCCTCCACGGTGCAGCCGCGGCTTAGGTCGTTTACGGGTTTGTTCAGGCCCTGCAGCACTGGCCCAATGGCAAGGGCACCAGTTTCCCGCTGCACCGCTTTGTAGGTGTTGTTGCCCGTATTTAGATCGGGGAAGATGAGCACGCTGGCCTGGCCGGCCACTTCCGATTCCGGCAGCTTCTGACGCCCCACAATGGGGTCTACGGCGGCATCGTACTGAATTGGGCCCTCCACTTTCAGATCGGGCCGCTTCTGCCGCACAAACTCTGTTGCTTCACGCACCTTCTCCACATCGGCTCCCGCCCCCGACGTACCCGAGGAGTACGAGAGCATGGCAATGCGGGGCTCGATGCCAAAGGCTCGGCTGCTTTCCGCCGAGGAAATGGCAATTTCCGCCAGCTGCTCGGCCGTAGGGTTAGGGTTCACGGCACAGTCGCCAAACACTGCCACTCGATCGGGCAGGCACATAAAGAACACCGAGGATACCACCGATACGCCCGGCTTGGTTTTGATAAACTGCAGCGCCGGCCGAATGGTGTGCTGAGTGGTGTGCACCGCCCCCGACACCATACCATCGGCGTGGCCTTGCTGCACCATCATGCTCCCGAAGTACGATACGTCGCGCATCAGGTCACGGGCCATGTCTTCGTTTACGCCCTTGGTTTTGCGCAGTTCATAGAACGTCTGCACGTAATCGGGGTAAAACTCCGACTGCACGGGGTCAATAACGCGCAAATGATCGGGCGGCAACTGAATGCCCAGCCGCTTGGCCGAGGCTGCTACCTCCTGCGGATTGCCCAGAATGGTTAGGTCCACTACGTTTTGCTGGAGCAGAAGCGCCGCAGCCCGCAATATTCGGTCGTCGTTACCTTCGGGCAGCACAATGTGTTGGCGCTTGCGCTTGGCCCATTGCAGCAGCCGATACTGAAACATGTGCGGCGTGATGCCCTCCGGCTGGTAGCTCACCATTTTCTCTTCCAGGGCCCGCACATCTACGTAGCGCTCAAACGTACTGATGGCCAGCTGAATCTTCTTCGGGTTATCGGGGCCGATACGGGATTTGATAGCGCCCACCCGCGTGCTGGTTTCAAAGGTGCCCGTGGGCACTGCCAGAATAGGCACCACGGCCGGCAAGCCCTCAATCAGCCGCACAATAGGCGCTTCGGGTTCCGAGCCGGCCGTGAGTACAATGCCGGCCACCCGCGGATAGCTAGCCGAGGAGTTAGCCTGCAGTGCACAGATAATGATGTCGCCCCGGTCGCCGGGGGTCACAATCAGCACGTTATCCTTCAGGTAGTTCAAGAAGTTGGGCACTTGCATAGCCCCAATCACGTAGTTGTCTACTTGATTAGATAGTTGTTGCTCACCAAAGAGGAGCTTCCCGCCCAGAGCCGCGTGAATCTCACGCATTGTGGGGTGCAGCAGGTTGGCATCTTCGGGAATAACCGCCAAAATCATTCCCTGAGGCAACTGGCCTAGCAGTAGCTCGCGCACATCCTCTACCTGCTCCGGCTTAATCTTGTTTGCTACTACCAGAAGCACCGGCACTTCCCGAGATTCAAAGCTCCGCAGGGTCGTGAGGGCTGTGCTAATGACCTGAGCCGTTGTTTTGCCCTCCCCCGAAATCACCATGATAACGGGCACCCCCAGGTTCTTGGCGATGGATATGTTGGCGTCAAACTCAAATGCGGCTCCCGGTCCCACGTAGTCGCTGCCTTCCACTACGGTAAAGTCGTAGCTTTCCTCCAGCTGCTTATACTGGTGAATGATGGTATCAATCAGCTCGCCCTGAGCGTCGGCTTCCATGAGGCGCAACGCTTCGGGCCGAGTGTAGGCATACGTTTGCTCGTAGGCCATGGGCAGCTTGAAGTAGCTGAGAATGGTCTCGATGTGGGCATCCTTCTTTTCGCGGGGGTCTGCGTCGATGATGGGCTTGAAGTAGCCAATCTTGCGGGCTTGGCCCAATAACATATTCACGAGCCCCAGCGCGATGATTGATTTGCCGGTGTAGGGCTCGGCGGAAGCAATGAAAACGGTTTTGGTCATAGCGAGAGCAGGCAGTTAGCGAGGCTTGGCGCCTACGGCGCACGAGCAGGATTTCCCGCATAGCCTCGTCGGGTACGCACTGCTTACGCACCATCACGGTAACAGGATAACAAATTACCGTACAGTTCTGAGCTTCTCGCTAGCCACTTCAGCTTTTCGGCACGCACTAGCTATGCCTTGCTACTCTCTCCTATCTAATTATTGCACTCCCGATTCGCGCATCTTGCATACATCCTGCCAGCTCAACTCTCCTGCTACGTAGCGCCGATAGAGCTGAGTCACGTAGGCCGTTGCTTTCTTGTACAGGCCTGGGTGCGCTTTCTGCATCTGAGCTAGCACATACGCTCGCTGCTCGGGGGTTTGGGCCGCCGGGCCATATTTAGCATTGTTCTCCATGTGCAAGACCTTCTAGGCCAGCAAGGTGCACAACCTACCCGTTGGTGTCGAGGAAAAACACAGTCGTTTTGTGACAAGCCTTTCTAGCATAATCCACGCTGAACAAGCTCAACGCTAGGCCTATAAGCTACATCTCTAGCTGCATATCTCTGCGCACAAAACCACTGCGTTTTGTGACAACTAAGCTACGTGCCTGCTCCCCACTCTTTGCACTTGCCAGCTAAGTTACCTAGCCTAGGATTACCGCTGCTTCGCGTTTATACCCTATTGACATACCCGCAACCTTATACTCCTACCTTATTAAAATAATTCAAAATGCATAACGCTTCTCATTTATGGCTTTCATGCCTAACTAGGCCTCTCTGCAGGTTAGTCAGACTAGCCTAAAAACTCCTGTGTATCGAAATAATAAATATGAAAAAGTAAAGTATATTTGAAACCATTACAAGATCTGTATTCTCTTCTCGCTCCTACTATTTCACTTTCTAATTCCTTAATTAGGCGGTCATATATGCTGCTATATCATTAACCTCTGGTAGAATAATTCAGAGTGTGAACTGCTTCTACTGCACTGCGTCGCTGTATCAGAGCTACTTGGTTGCTACGCTGTTCCAAGGATGTATCTGCTAGCGCAGCAACAAGATTTTTAAAGATCAATAAATTGATTTTCAAACTTTTATCATCTACAGAATGAAGAATGATTACCTCTAAATTTGTCTTAGTTCCTTTATTAATAGTGGGGTTACTGTGGGGGTCGATACAGCAGTCGATAGCCCAGCGCACCCAAATCAGAGGATTTGTAGATGCGTACACTTCCTATCAAAAAGGCAAGCTTAATTTTGGCCTGGGCGAGCAAGATCTGTTCATCACTTCTGAGATAACAGAGCGGCTGTCGTTTCTGGGCGAAACTGTAGCCAAATATTCCTTGGATTCCCCAACTGATTTCAACATCAGTATTGAGCGGATTATCTTGAAATATAACTACGCAGGCAACCACAGCGTCTTGCTGGGCAAGCATCATACGCCCATAAACTACTGGAACGACACCTACCACCACGGCAGGGTATTTTTCCCGACCGTGGAGCGGCCCTTGCTCTTTTCTGAGGGGTTTATTCCGCTGCACACTACGGGCATCAGTCTGCAGGGGCAAAACCTGGGGCGGCTCCGGTTTGGCTATGATCTGATGCTGGGTAATGGCCTAGGCTCCGGCGACATTGCCGATAACAACCCCTTTAAGTCCTTGACTGCTGCCGTGCACATAAAGCCGGCCGATGGTGTACGCTTTGGCGCCTCCCTCTATCACGACGTTATCTCGAAGGGAAGCTTAGTGCACAATCATTCCACGGGAGCAAGTACGCTGGCTCTGGCCAGAATCCGGCAGAGTATAATGACGGCTTCGGTTTCGTACAACGACTCTATTTTCTCTAAGAAGTACGAGCTGTTGGCCGAAAGCAGCATGGCTATGAATAAAGCCGATAGCCTAGGGACGCAAAATGCCATAGCCACCTATGCCTACGCCGGGCTCCGAATAACTGATAAAATCATTCCCTACATCCGAATAGACGATATACGTTACCATAAGCAGGAAGTGTATTACCACGACCACCGGGTTCAATCCTTCGTTGGTGGCTTGCGCTATGAGCTGAGCTATTTGGCTGTTTTCAAGCTTGAGTACCAACACATCAACAATCATCGGACTGCTGATACAGACCGCATGATTTTTCAGGTAGCCGTCGGCTTTTAACGCAACATGGTAATGACTTGGATTTACCGGCTATTGGTTAGCGCGCTCGTGCTTTGCCTGTGGTGTCATTCGCCGGCCCACGCCCAGGAGATGAGCCTAGTGGTAATTGGAAATGGCAAAGGAGTACCTTCAGAGATGAAGCTCAACCAGTTGAAGTCTACCCTACGAGGAGAAAAACTACGCTGGCCCGATGGCAGCAAAGTGACTATTGCCTTGCTGAAGAGTAATACGCCTATTGGCACTGCCACCAGCAGAAAGCTTTATAATATGAGCTCAAATGAGCTGAATAAGTACTGGCTGGCGCTAGTATTTCAGGGCAAAGCCGACGCGCCAAACTTCTTTACTTCCGAAGCTGAGCTAGAAGAGTTTGTAGCGCAGACCAACGGGGCAATTGGAGTGGTTAGTAAGCCCCCGGCCAGCGGTAAAACTATCCTCATTGACGGGAAGAAGACTCTGTAACATCTACTGCCTAGCGTGATGTCTCGCAAGAACAACAACGTGTCCCGGTCGCAGCTGCTCCATAGCTTGCGGCGAATTCGCCTGACGGTTAAGACCAAGATTTGGATGACGGTAACCAGTATTGTGCTGCTGTTTTCCTTCTTCGTGCTGTTCTATCTACCTGCTATTCAAGAACGTTACTTGCTGAGCAACTTCAACAAGGAAGTGCAGAACCATGCTAATACGGTGGGCCTTGGGGTTAAGATTGCCATGACGGAGCAGAACTTTCAGGGGGTTCAAACGGCCATGGATTTCGTAAAGAAAGATCCACTGCTAGAATTTGTTAGCCTGCTGCAGACCGACACAGTTTGGGACGGTGCTCACGCTACGTATCAACTCAAGCGTACCGTCTTTAAAACCTATCCTGAACAACGAAAGATTGATGTAAACGCCGTTTCTAACGATTCAATGGTGGTGAAACGGTCGGCCTTTAGCACCCCTATAATGAATGGGGAAATATTGCTGGCCTCCTCCACGCGAGAAATCGTGCAAAGCAAAAGGCAAATTCGCATTACCTCCTTATTCTTCAGCTTCGTTGTTTTCAGTATTGGCATCGTCATAGGCTTTGGGCTGGCCCGCAACATTTCCGTACCCGTGCTGAAACTGCGCGATGCAGCTACTAAAGTAGGCCGGGGCGACCTTACCCAGCGGGTAGCCAACGAGTCGCGGGATGAGATTGGCGAACTAGGAATTGCCTTCAACAAGATGGTTACCGATCTTTCCATGGCTCGTCAGCAGCTGGAGGACCGCACCAGCGAGTTGATTGTGGAAAAGAAGAAGTCTGATGATTTACTAGACGGGCTCAAGAAAACGCTGTTCGATCTGAAGGAAACTCAAGAGCAACTTATTCGGCAGGAAAAACTTGCCTCCATTGGGCAACTCACCAAGGGGCTGGTAGACCGACTACTCAACCCGTTGAGCTACGTCAGCAATTTCGCGTCGGTATCAAATGAGCTGCTGGAAGAAAGCAGAGAGCTGCTATCGGCCGACAAATATGCCTCGGATACTCACGTACAAGCGGAGTTGCTCCCTCTGCTCACGATGATTGAAAACAACACGGAGAAAATTAAAGAGCACAGCTTTAGTCTGACCAGAATTGTTCGGAGCATGGATAAGCTGCTGCAGGTGAAGTCTGACCACTTCGTTGAAACAAACATCAATTCATTTATCGAGAGCCAGCTAACGCTGTATAAAAATGAAATTGATCCGAGCTACGGCTACGTCCCTGTGGAGTTAATAAAAGGGGTTGTTTCCCCTAATCAAAGCGTCAAACTGCTGCCAACCGAAATGAGCACGGTTCTCTTTAGTCTTCTCAATAATGCTATGTACTCCCTGCACGAGCGAGCCTTGGCTGAGGGAGGCCTAGAACCTAGGCTACTAGTAGAAACGGCTTTCCGAGATGAATTCGTGGAAATTAAAATCCAGGATAATGGCAAAGGAATGTCGCAGGTAGAGAAACAACAGCTGTTTTCTCCCTTCTTCACCACCAAGCCCACATCCAAGGGTACGGGGCTAGGCCTATTTATCAGCCAAGATATCGTTCGAACTCACAGAGGTTCTATCTCCGTTGAGACCGAGCAGAACGCACTTACCACGTTCACCATTAAGCTACCTTTGTCTAGTGAGGCAGTAGTTAGTTAACTAGCCAGTAAGTCCCCGCACTGGCCTAGGCCTCTAATTAAAAGAAGTCTTCTCCTCTTGGCTGCGCAATTAGGCAGCACGCACGAGTTTATCAATGCCCCCAAAAGCCAAAGAAGTTAGGGCTCCGGCCAAGGTGTTGAGCAGGTTCACCCAATTGTTAGATAACACGCCGCGGCGCTCCAGCGTGGCCCCGAGCACTGAGTCTATCAGGTTGCCTACTGTACCGGCCACTACTAATTGCCACCCCCAGGGCCCCCACCCTTGGCTTACGCAATAGCCAGCGGCAATAACCCCGCTACCGGCGGCGCCAAGCAAGGTGCCCTCTAGGCTCACCACACCGTTTTCACCACGCTGGTCGGGGCGCCAAGTCAGAATATTCACGTAGCGGCGACCATACACATTCCCCAGCTCCGACGCGAGAGTATCGGCGGTAGCGGCGGCAAAGCTGCCCGCCAGCATCAACTGGCCTAGGGGCGCCCAGGCGGGCACCAGCCAACTCAGCACCCCCAGTACTCCTGCCACTCCCGCATTAGCCAGCACCTGCCCTGCCGTACGCCTACCGCGATTCTCCTCGGCTAGGCCTAGTCTTCGCTTATCAGCCACTCGCCACGACGAGGCTCCGGTTCCGAGGATGAAGAATAGCGCCAGTAGGCTCAACCCTAAATAGCCATTACCTAGGTAAATTCCCAGACCTACTATTCCACCAGTCCAGGCAGCGGTAGTCGTAAGCTTGCGCGCCACAACGCTGTAGAACATACCTAACCCCAAGAACAGCAGAGGTAAGAGCTGAAAAAATATTTTCATGCTGGCAAGATACCAGGTTGCGGACCAGTGCAACGGCGTACCAGTGCAGGCACAATAGCACGGCCCAGTACTCACAGGCTATTTGCACCTAGCGGGCCTCACGCCCACGTACGTGGTATGCCTTCTTTACTCAACCCCCTAAAAGTTTGCAGAGCTTTCGGACCAAAGTGAAACAGAGTTGACTCAAACAGCAATGAAAACCTCATCTCCTAAGTGTCTCGAAATCAACATACCACCCTCTGTTCCTGGAAAAGGGCATAAAAAAAAGCGGCCCTTTGGACCGCCCCTTTTCCACAACCAAAACACTTCTTTCTAAAAACCCCTCCTACGTTAAAATGAGGGGGTTCGCGCCGTAAAATCCGGACTTGATTTCCACTATTTCCGGACGTCGATCCGGACCCTATTTTTGCGTTTTTGCTGCGGAAACACCTACTTTACGCCCAGGCCGGCGTTAGTTGCAAAAAGGTCCGGACCAAAACCTATAAAGTAGTGCATAATGGCTACTATCAGTGCAGTTCTAAAGACGAAGAAGAAGGGCGACAGACGGCAACCGCTTTGGGTGTTTCTGCGCCATGGGAAAGTCGAAGTTGCCATTGCCACCGGCGCCCAGCTCCTGGCCGAGGAGTTTAAGAAGGGTCAGGTAGTGGGGGAACGCGCGGGAGAGCTAAATGCGCAGGTCAACACCATTCGCGCGCGACTACAGTTGGCATTTGATCAACTCACCGCGCGGGAGGAAGCTATCACCAACCCAGCTCTGCGCGCCATCTATCAGCAGTTAGTCGATACGCCTCCTGCTGTGGTAGCCCCTCCTACCGCTGACAAAACGCAGGTGCAGGATTTACTAGTCACTTACTTCAATACTTATAACACCCGTGGTCAAAATAAACTCTCTACTAGCACTACCCGCAGCTATACAGCCATTGCGAACCTGCTAAATCGCTTCAACCCCCAGTTGCGCATCCAGGACGTAAACCGTGATATCCTCCAAGACATTGAGAGCTTTATGGTGAGCGAAGGCCAACTCAATCAAACCATTGAGGCCTACATGGGCAAAATCACGGCAATCCTGAATTATTTTGGACCTGACCTAGAGCTAAGCCAAAGCTATAAGCGCTATAAGTTCGACCTCACTATAGCCAAAAATGATGTCACGTTTCTGCATCCCCAGCAGCTCCGGGATTTCCTGGCACACCAGAAGCCTTACTCTGGGAATGCCAACCAGCCAAATCGCAAGTCCGGCCGGGCATACGACCGCGTGGTAGACATCCTTCTGATGCTCATTAGCTCTGGCCTACGATATTCAGACATCTTCAACGATTTCCGGCAGCTCATCAGGATGGAAAATGGCCGGGAATACATTCACATCATCCCTCAGAAAACCAAGCGGAAGCAAATCCGCTGCAAGATTCCGGTGACCAAGCTGATGAAGGACATTCTGGAGCGCAACAATTACCAACTCAAGAAGATGGAGGATTACTACTTCAACCAGCTGTTACGCGAATACTGTCAAGGGATTCCTAGCTTCCAGACGGAAGTACAGACTACCGCCTACTCGGGCAAAAAAGAAGTAGTAACTAGGAAAAAGCTCTGTGATGCCATCGGCAGCCATATCGGACGGAAGACCAACATCAGCTACCTGTTCGCTTTGGATGTACCAGCACCGGAAATTATTGGCCGTAGCGGTCATACGGATTATACTACGTTGATGATTTACGCGCAGAAGTTGGATGACATCAAGGCGGAAGTACGCGAGTTAGATTTCTTTGCACTCCCCAACTGATCTTGTAGCCGGTACTTGGTGTACTCAGTGATTGGCCCGGCAAGCAGATCGAGGATTCCCGTGATACAGGCTATTACAATGGCCAGTTTTAGCTTTTCCATTGGGGTATAGGGGTTAGATTGTGCTCATTTACTTGAGCATGCCCCAAAACTCGTCGGCGCTCATTGGCCAACAAAGCCATTGGTTTTCAAGTTGTCGAATATCTCGTAAGCCAGCAGAATCCCCGCGCGTAGGCGCCGGACTGCGGTCCGGAAGACCTGCCAACGCACAAAATTTTGGCATGTCATAAGTGGTCTTACTCGCTATGTGGTGACATGTAAGGGCCCAGCGGAAAATAAAAGCTCCTCGCCGTAGGAAGCGCTTTTGCACTAGGGCTTAAGTTTGATATAGCGGTAGTGTGGTGCGAGTGCTTACTAACAATTTGGCATGGATCTGCTTTAATTAGTCAAGAATCTGCCAACTGTTTTAGTAGATTTGTTAACTGTCGGCAAGGCAGAACCCACTTCTATCTTCCCGATGGACCGCAATAAGCTCCAAACCCTGCGCGAAAAAGTCGAGGCCCTTGCGCTTCCCAAGCTACCATCTAAGCAGGGTTACCACCACGGCCTTGACTACGACGAAGCGGGCCAAAAAGCCTTAGCTGCCGCGGCCACTACGGCCACCGGCTTGCTTAATAAAGCGAAGCTGGCCCGCGGCGCCATCCACCAGAAGAAGCTCGTTGCTCTAGCCGACCAGCTTAAAGCCACCAGTAACAACGGCTTCAGTAGCACAGCTCGCCTACCTATCGCAGCTCTGCACACCGCCCGTACCACTCTCCTGCGCATCCTCAAAGCTGTCGACGCAGAAAGCCGTAAGGTATTTATCGTCCATGGACGGGACGAGGCCATGCGCAAAGAGGCCCAAGCCACCCTCCACCGCTTCGGCATCGACGGCATTGTACTGCACGAGGAAATCAATGAGGGCCAGACCATTATCGAGAAGTTCGATCGCGAAGCTCGCGCCTGTGGTTACGCCGTCGTTTTATTCAGCCCCGACGATATGGGTGGTCTCCGTGTCGGCAAAACTGCTCCGAAGCTTTCTCCCCGCGCCCGCCAAAATGTGGTACTCGAGCTTGGCTACTTTGTAGCCCTGCTTGGCCGTAAAAATGTTTTTGTTCTGGTAGCTGGCTCCGGTCTTGAGCAGCCCAGCGACTTCCACGGCGTGGTTTATGAGTCCTACGACAAAGCAGGTAGCTGGAAGCGCCGCCTTGCCAATGAGTTATCTGCCCAAGGTTTCTATATCGACCCTGCGGTGCTCAAGAAAGTGTAGAAGGCTTCAGCCGATTCCTAACCACTTTTACCGCATCACGCACCTTGTCAACCTAGCCGCTACACTGCAGCATGGCATTGTCTGGCTATTGGGCACTTGAGGAGGAGGTCGCGCTAATAGACCACCTTGGGTGTACCCCATGCACTAATACGAATTGCTACCTTTACTATTCTGCCAAAATAATTAGTGGCAGGTCTAAATTTCTTTTCTTCTGTAATTCATGGCCTTAAAGAAAAGCGCCCTCTACTCCTCCCTCTGGCAGAGCTGCGACGAGCTACGCGGCAGCATGGACGCCTCCCAATACAAGAACTACGTGCTGGTGCTGCTGTTCATGAAGTACGTGAGCGACAAATACGCCGGCCGCACCGATGCCCTGCTTGAAGTGCCCGAAGGCGGCAGCTTCCAGGACATGGTGGATGCTATTGGTAAAAAAGACATCGGCGACCGACTGAATAAGATTATCAGCAAGATGGCCGAGGCCAATGGCCTGACCGGGGTGCTCGACGTGCCGGAGGCCGACTTCAACGATGACAACAAGCTGGGCAGCGGGCAGGAGATGGTGGATATGCTGTCCGGGCTGGTCGCCATTTTTAACAAGCCGGAGCTGAACTTCGCGCAGAACCGGGCCGACGGCGACGACCTGCTCGGCGATGCCTACGAGTACCTGATGCGGCACTTTGCTACCGAGAGCGGCAAGAGCAAGGGCCAGTTTTACACGCCCTCGGAGGTGAGCCGGGTGATTGCCAAAATCGTGGGCATCGACCAAAGCACCCGCGCCAATCAATCCATCTACGACCCCACCTGCGGCTCGGGCTCGCTGCTGCTCAAGGCGGCCGACGAGGCATTGCCTACCAAAATATCCATTTTTGGGCAGGAGATGGACAATGCTACCTATGCCCTGGCCCGCATGAACATGATTCTGCACGGCCACGACGGGGCCGACCTGGCGAAAGGCAACACCCTGGCCTCGCCCGCCACCTGGGGCGCGGGCGTGAACCAGCTCAAGCAGCACGACTTTATTGTGGCCAACCCGCCCTTCTCGACTAAGAAGTGGATGAACGGCCTCAAGCCCTACGCTGACCCCTATGGCCGCTTCACCGGTTTCGGGGTGCCACCGGCCAAGAATGGCGACTACGCTTTTTTGCTGCACATCGTGCGCTCATTGAAAGGCAACGGCAAGGCGGTGGTGGTGCTGCCGCACGGCGTCCTGTTTCGGGGCAACGCCGAGGCCACCATCCGGCGCAACCTAGTGCAAAAGGGCTACCTCAAGGGTATCATTGGGCTGCCGGCCAACCTGTTTTATGGTACCGGGATCCCGGCCTGCCTACTGGTACTCGACAAGGAGGGCGCGGCTACCCGCACCCACCTGTTTATGGTGGATGCTAGCCGAGGCTATATCAAGGACGGCAACAAGAACCGCCTGCGCGAGCAAGACCAGCACCGCATCGTGGACGTGTGGCGGCGGCAGCAGAACGAAGACCACTTCGCCCGGTTGGTGCCTCTTACCGAGATTGAAAGCAACGACTATAACCTCAACCTGCCCCGCTACGTGGAGGGGCCGCCTACCCAGGACCGCCACGACATTGAGGCCCACCTGCGCGGAGGCCTGCCCGCCGCCGACCTCGAAGCCCTGGCCGCTTACTGGGACGTGTACCCCACCCTGCGCGACGTGCTGACCGAGCCCGGCGACCGGCCCGGCTACTTCCGCCTGCGCGTGGCCCCCGACGACATCCGGCCCACCATCTTCGAGCACCCCGAGTTCCGGGCCTTCCGGCAGCAAGTGGAAGAAACCTTCGGCACATGGGTTGAGCGGGCTGAGCCCCTACTGCGCGGCATCAATGCCGATACCAAGCCCAAGGCCCTGCTCGAAACCCTGGGCGAAGACCTGTTGGCTACCTTCGACCCGGTGCATCTGCTGGATGGCTACGACGTGTACCAGCGCCTGATGAACTACTGGACCGCCACCCTGCAAGACGACATGTACCACGTGGTGGCCGAGGGATGGGAAGCCCTGCCCTACCGCCCCCTTGTGGGCAAGGTGGACAAAGACAAGCCGAACAAAAAGCAGCGCCTGGGCCCCTGGACCAGCGACCTGGTGCCCCGCGAGTTGCTCATCAGCCGCTACCTGACGACAGAACACGGAGCAGTGGAAGCCGCAGCCGAGGCCGCTGCCGAAGCCACCCGCCAGCGCGAAGAACTGGAAGAAGAACACACCGGCGAAGAAGGTTTGCTGAGTGATCTGGAATACAACAATCCGACGCAGCTAGCCGCGGCGGTAAAGGCCCGGCTGCGAGAGATGACCAAAGGCACGAAACCTGCCAGCCCCGCGCCAAAGCGCGGGCGCAAGGCGAAATACGACCCGGCCAACCCGCCCGCCGACTTATTCGCGGAACTGCCGGTCGAGGAGCCGGTGCCACTGGCCGCCGCGGCCACCATTGCTCCCGCCGACCCCGAAGAGTTAGCCGCCCTGCACGCCCTGGAAACCGCTCTGAACTACGAAAGCGCCAGCAAAAAAGCCCTTACAAAAGCCCAGGCCCACCTTGAGGCGCAAATTCTGCCCGCCTACGAACGCCTGACGCCCGAGGCCACCCGCGACTTAGTCGTTATCTACAAGTGGCTCGATACCCTGCACCGGGCCGTGGGCCAGGAGCTGAGCCGCCTCTCACAGGGCCTGGCCCGCCGCCTCGATGAATTGGGCACCCGCTACGCAGCGCCCCTACCTCTGCAGGAAGCTGCCGTGGCTGCCCTCACCCAGCAGGTGCAAACCCATTTGCAGGCCATGGGCTTTTCGTGGAACTAAGAAACCAAGACGCCATGCTGAAACCAGGATACAAACAAACGGACTTGGGCGTGCTGCCGGAGGAGTGGGAGGTGTGTAGCCTTTCACAACTAGGGGAACTTAAGAACGGGATTAATAAGTCGAAAGAGGATTTTGGCCACGGCTTTCCATTCATCAATCTCATGGACGTTTTTGGAATAAGTGTCATTAATCCAAGTAAGAAATTTGGCTTAATAAACTCATCCAAAGGTGACCGTAGCGCATACAGCTTGCTAGAAGGTGACGTGTTATTTATTCGCTCGTCTGTCAAGCCAGAAGGAGTAGGTTTAACAGCTCTAGTAGCTAAAGATTTATCAGACACTGTGTTCAGTGGCTTCCTAATTCGGTTCCGCTCAAATGAAAGACTCAAATCAGGCTATAAAACATACTGCTTCGCTGACGAAAATTTTCGCAAGAGAGTGATTGAAAGTAGTACGGTCAGTGCGAACACCAACATCAACCAAGATGCGCTTAGGAAATTACTGATTCCCGTTCCCCCACCGGCAGAACAGCAAGCCATTGCAGAAGCATTGGGTGCAGTCGATGCCATTCTAACTTCTCAGCAGCAACTCCTAGCCAAAAAGCGCGCCCTGAAACTGGCGACGCAGCAGGCGCTACTGAGTGGCGAGCGGCGGCTGCCAGGGTTTGCGGGAGAATCCGAATTTGAGATGTTGGGGGAATTGATTCTTAGCAAACCGGCAAAAGCTGCTTTAGAAGATAAAAACGAGCTCGTTTCTTTCATCGGAATGGAAGACGTTTCCGAGTACGGTCAATTATTGTCCTCTCGTCAGCTATCCATTCAAGAAGTAAATAAAGGGCTAACTTATTTTGAGCGGGATGACATTCTGGTTGCGAAAATTACCCCATGCTTTGAAAATGGAAAAGGTGCGCACGTTGATTCCCTAAAAACCAGGAAAGGATTTGGCAGCACTGAGTTTCACGTTTTAAGAGCGAATAACAACGCCATTGCGAAATACATTTTCTACCACACGCAATCAGGCGATTTTCGAAAAAAGCTGGAAGGTGAAATGATTGGCACCGCTGGGCAGAAGCGTGTTCCAATAGCAGCAATTTTAAATTACAGCTTGCCTTTTGGTCACTCAAAAGCCGAACAACGCGCCATTGCCGCCATCCTCAGCGACATGGACGCGGAAATTGAAGCCCTAGCGGCTCAGGTAGCCAAAACCCAGGCCCTGAAGCAGGGCATGATGCAGAATTTACTCACGGGCAACATCCGGCTGCGGGCCGGAGCGGCGGCTCCTTCTTCACATCCCGCCCTATGAGCGCAAAAGTTGGACAAGTAGAGCGAGCCACGCAAAACCGCGTGGTCGAGTTATTCCGGTCGGAGTTGGGCTACGACTATCTGGGCAACTGGGAAAAGTATCCCCGCCGCTCGCCCATCGAAGACGAGGCCGTGCGCAAGTACCTGCAACGCCAGCAGCACCCCGCCTCGCTCATCGATAAAGTCCTGCGCAAACTGCACGCCGCAGTCGAAAACCAAACCGAAAAACTCTACAAGCGCAACCGCGAGCTATACAAGCTGTTGCGCTACGGCGTGAAAGTGCGCCCCGAAGCCGGGGCCAAGAAGCTGACCGTAGAGCTAGTGAACTGGGCTACCCCCCTGGCCAACGACTTCGCCCTGGCGCAGGAAGTGACGGTGCAAGGCCCTACCTATACCAAACGTCCCGACGTGGTGCTCTACCTCAACGGGCTGGCCGTGGCCGTGCTGGAGCTCAAGCGCAGCACCGTGTCGGTGCAGGAAGCTATCCGGCAAAACCTCGACAACCAGAAGTCCGAGTTCATTGAGAACTTCTTTGCCCCGGTGCAGCTCGTGCTGGCCGGCAACGACACGGAGGGCATGCGCTACGGCACCGTGGGCACCAGCGAAAAATATTACCTGGAGTGGCACGAGGAAGTACCCGGCAAAAGCGAAACGCCAAGCACGAAGGCCGGCGACGGTGAAGCGGGCGCTGCCCCGCTGCCACCGCCCACTTCCCTGCTCACGCCCCAGCCCCTGCGCCTTGATGAGCACCTGCGCCAGCTGTGCCGCAAGGAGCGCCTGCTCGCGCTGATGCACGACTTCGTGGTGTTTGATAGGGGCATCAAGAAGCTGTGCCGGCCCAACCAGTTCTTCGGGGTGCAGGCCGCCCAACAGTACATCAAGCGCCGCGAGGGCGGCATCATCTGGCACACCCAGGGCAGCGGCAAAAGCCTGACGATGGTGTGGCTGGCCAAGTGGCTGCTGGAGCACGACCCGCAGGCCCGTGTGCTCATCGTGACCGACCGTGAAGAGCTCGACGAGCAGATTGAGAAGGTCTTCCTGGGCGTGGAGCAGCCCATCACGCGGGCAAAGAGCGGAGCCGACCTGCTGCACCACCTCAGCCAGCCCATGCCCCGTTTGCTGTGCTCACTAGTACACAAGTTCGGCGCCCGCACCGAGGCCGAAGCTTACGACAAGTACCTGGAAGACCTGATGCGCGCCGCCGGCCGCAGTGGTCAGGCCTTCCGGCCCCAGGGCCAGCTCTACGTGCTGGTCGATGAATGTCACCGCACTCAGAGCGGCAAGCTGCACGAGGCCATGCACGAGCTGCTGCCCGGCGCACTGCTCATCGGCTTCACCGGCACCCCGCTGCTACGCACCGCCAAGCGCACCACTCTCGAAACCTTCGGCCCCTACATCCACACCTACCGTGTAGACAAGGCCGTGGCCGACGGCGTGATCCTGGAACTACGCTACGAGGCCCGCAAGGTGGAGCAGTACCTCACCGAGAGTGGCAAGCGCAAGATGGATGAGTACTTCGAGTTGAAGACCAAAGACCTGAACGAGTATGGACGCGCCCGCCTGAAAGAGAAGTGGGGCACCATGCAGAAGGTGCTCAGCTCGAAGGAGCGTATGGACCACATCGTAGCCGACATCGTGCTCGACATGGAAAAGAAGGAGCGCTTACAAAGCGGCCGGGGCAACGCCCTACTAGTGTCGGGCAGCATTTTCCAGGCCTGCCGCTACTACGAGCTATTTCAGCGGGCCGGGTTCAAGCAGTGCGCCATCGTGACCAGCTACCAGCCCAAAACCAGCGACCTGAAGGGCGAAACCACTGGCGAGGGCGGCGACACCGAGCAGTTGCAGAAGTATAAAATTTACATCGACATGCTGGGCGGCAAGGCGGTGGCAGACTTCGAGAAGGAGGTAAAGCGCCAGTTTGTGGAGGAGCCCGCCCAAATGAAGCTGCTCATCGTGGTGGACAAGCTGTTAACGGGCTTCGATGCACCCTCGGCTACCTACCTCTACATTGACAAGGAAATGCGCGACCACAATCTATTCCAGGCCATCTGCCGCGTCAACCGGCTTGACGGCGACGACAAGGAGTACGGCTACGTGGTCGATTATAAAGACCTGTTCAAGGCGCTGGAAGATTCCATACGCGATTACACTAGCGAGGCCCTCGACGGTTTTGATAAATCCGACGTGCAGGGCCTGCTCACCGACCGCCTTATCCGGGGCCGTGAGCATCTGGAAGACGTGCTGGAACAACTGCGGCTGCTCTGCGAGCCGGTGGCCCCGCCCCGGGGCCAACCCGAATACCAACACTTCTTCTGCGGCAACCCGGCCAACCCCGCTGACCTGAGCGAGCGTGAAGGCCGACGGCGCGACCTCTACAAGTACACCGCCATTTTACTACGGGCTTTTGCCGAGATTTCGGGCGACCTGGAAGAAGCGGACTACACCGCTTCCGAAGCCGCCGGGGTCGAGCGCCAGGTGAGGCACTACGAGAAGCTGCGCGATGAAGTGAAAGTAGCCAGCGGCGAAGCACCCGACCTCAAGCGCTACGAGGCCGATATGCGCTTCCTGTTCGATAACTATGTGAAGGCCGAGGACTCGGAAAAGCAGGGCACTCTGGACGACCTGAGCCTCATCGAAGCCATTGTGGCGCGGGGTCTGGCCGACACCACCCAGCGCCTGCCTAAAGGCATCCGTGAAAGCCGAGAATCGATGGCCGAAACCATCGAGAACAACGTGCGCAAGCTCATTATAGACGAAAACCAGACCAACCCGAAATACTTTGAGCGCATGTCGGTGCTGCTGGAAGAGTTGATAGCGCGGCGGCAGCGCGAGGCCATCGAGTACGAGGCTTACCTGGCCGAAATCGAGGAGCTATGCCGCAAGGTGGCCACGCCGCCCACACACTACCCGCCCACGCTGCATACACGCGCCCAGCGCAACCTCTACGACAATCTGGGCGAAAGCGAAGAGCTGGCCCTGGCTGTGGACGCGGCTATTCTGGACGTGCGGCAAGACGGCTGGCGCGGTGACACCCCGCCCGCCAAAAAGCGCATGGTGCGCAACGCCATCAAAGCCGTGCTGAACAACGATGAGGAAACCACCCGTATTCTGAACCTAGCCATGCAGCAGGCCGAATACTAAGCTGCCATGATAACGCAATTACAAATCGGCGAACTTGAGGTGGATGTGGTGCGAAAGGACATCCGCAACGTACACCTGGCTGTGTTGCCACCCGATGGGCGGGTGCGCATTGCTACGCCTCCACAGGTAGGCGACGAGCAAGTGCGCCGCCTCATCATCGACCGCCTAAGCTGGATACGTTCGCAGCAGCAGAATTTTGAGCAGCAGCCCCGCCAAACCGTGCGCGAATACGTGTCGGGCGAAACGCACTACTACCAGGGCCACCGTTACCGGCTGAGAGTAACTTATGTAGAAGCCGCGCCCAAAGTGCAGTTGCGCAACCGCCAGATACTAGAATTGCAGGTTCGCCCCGGTAGCAGCGTTGAGCAGCGGGCGCGGATATTGCAAGCCTGGTACCGCGAACGGCTGAAAGAGCAATTACCGGCTGTCGTTGCCAAGTGGGAGCCCGTTGTGGGTGCGCGCGCCAATGCCTGGGCCATTAAACTGATGAAGACGAAATGGGGAGCTTGCAACATCGAAGCCCGGCGCATCTGGCTCAATCTGGAGTTGGCCAAAGTAGCACCGCACCTACTGGAATACGTGGTGGTGCACGAGCTGACCCATCTGCTGGAACGACAGCACAACGCCCGGTTCAAAAGCCTGCTCGACCAATTTATGCCGCAATGGCGCACGAGCCGGGAGGAATTGAACGGCGGAATGTTGGCAGCCTTTGAGGAGTATGGAACAGGTGAATGAATATCGTAGAGTGTTGTTAAACACTCCGAGTTCGTGGCCAAATGACTTGGTCGATCATGACAAGGCCTCAAATTTCTTTTTAACAACCCTAGCAAGTCGGACCGACGTATTGGCATTCTCTGTGCGTACTAGGCAGTTATTCCATTTTGAAACAGGGCGTATGACCTAGGGCCACCGGGACGGCTTGTTACTTTATCTTGAAAGAAAACGCGAAAAGGCACGGCAGTAGGCCAAGATACGTAAAGCCGTTGTTGCGCAAGCAGGCGGTTTCCAATCACCCGATATGTTCCAGGCTCCATTTCGGAAAGGTCGGCCTGGAGAAGATCGGCGCATTCCAGTACGATGTCGTGTGCATCAGCAAACTCAGTCTCCACGGAAACTTGGTTGTCTGAGTAAGAGCACCAAAGTTGTTGATTCTCGTCATGAAATTCGGAATTTGCAAAGCGAATGCGGGAAGCTAACGGATGGTTGGAGCCGATGAGCTTTTTCAGCTCATCATAGGTCCAGTAATCCGAAACTAAAATATCAACGTCAGTTAGCTTAGTAATATCTAAGCTGGGTTTCAATAAAATCTCTTGCTGAGAAATTTCTTTGAATTCATCAAAGGGATTCTTAAACCGGCCGTCAATTCCTAAACGGTGAAAAAGAAGAGGATGAGGTCGAAAGAGTCCCCACATATTTTTTAAGGTGTCGTGGGTGGTAGCTCTCCCCTGCATATTACCGTCACTGATGTGGAAGCGTTCGGGTTGAGTGGCAAGAATTTCGGCGATGCGGAAGCGGAAATACACTGGTGCCGGACATTTGGGAAAGCCCAAGCCTTCGGCACGGCCAAAATGCTCGCGACGTTTTTTAGCTTCTTTAAAATCATAACCCTCATCATTCAGCCATGAACGGTCAAGTCCCAGGCGCTCCACATAAAACTGTGTAAGTGTATGTGGACGATAGTAAAGCCGAGCGTAGTCCCAGACTTTGGCGGGCCAATGATTTATGCTGCCTGAAGCATCAGCCAGATTGTGTTTGGTTTTCAGAACTTCACGCCGGCTGAGTAACTGACCAGAGAGAATAATTGATGCGGCATTAGTCAAGTGGGTACAATGGAAAGCATAACCAGCCCAAGACGGGTACTTAGGCGCGTACTTTTCAAGCGAGTGTAGATAAGGCAATACGCAGCTTTTATCGGCTGCAATGAAAGCATAGACTTCCTTCTGACCGGCATCCGGCAAATCTGCATGAACAGCCAAAGCAGGAAAATCCCAAAAGGTGTTGAAACGCTGCACCCAATCCGGCTCAAAATGCTTAGCCCATGAGCGGCGTGAAAGCGTAGGCCAGTGTAACCGTTCGGTTAAGCCTTCAAGCAACTCGGTAGTGAAGCTGATGTCCGTGCGAGAGCTGAGGTAAGGCCAGTCCCAAGGCAGGTCAGCGGTGGGAATAAGCAGGGCGCTGGGCGCGGCCGGGCGGTGGGCAGGGTCGCTAGATGCCGGTGGGTCAGCCAAGGCCAGGCTACGTGAAAGAGCAGCCAAATCCCATTTTGAGGCAAGCTCACGCAGCAAGGGGACTGTAAGGCTGAATGGTGGGTTTCGGGAGAGAATGTGCCAGTCGAGGTAGTCCTGAAACTCGCGGAGTAGGTCAACTGACCAATCGAGGCTGCGTAGATTGGATAAGTAAGCCCAATCCAAGCTGTACCCGAGGAAATCGCGGAGTATTTGAGAATTCCATTTAAGGTCGGTGCGGCGAACAAGCGCCGCCCAATCCCAAGGCTGCTCAGCGAGGTGTAGAAGCGTGGAATGGTCAAACTTTACGCTGAGGTTAGCTGAAAGCGCAGTCCAGTCCCAAGGCTGGTCAGCCAACGCCTTGATGGTTGTCAGTTGAATTTTTAAGCCTCGATTAGCGGAGAGAGCCGTCCAATCCCAAGGTTGGTTTTGCAGACCGGGCTTATCTGGTGAACCAAGCAGGTGCTCGTCGGCCAAGCTCAATGCAGGCGACGCGGACAGGGCCGTCCAGTTCCAAGGCCGGTCAGCGTAAGCCTGTAACAACTCACCTAAAAACGGAAGGTCAAGCCGCAAGCTGAAAGTTTTCCAATCAATAAAACGGGCAAATCTTTTGTACTGCTTTCTGACCTTATCAAATTTGGTGTATGGCCGGATGAATGCAGCATACTGCGAGATATACGACCAGTCCCAATGCCACTTTAGGTCCTTATTCAGCAGGTAATCAGGGTCGGCATTAAATTCTGGGTTGCGTGAAAGAGTTGGCCAATGCCAGAAGTGCTGGTAACGGCGAAGCGTACCCACAGTTAGCCGGTGAGCTAAGCGGGAATCGTCGGATAGCACTTGCCAGTCAAGCGGCAGGGCGCGTAGCTGTCCGTTGGTTAGAGCAGGGTAAGCCTGAGTGGCAGCGTTGGGGTCAGAAATAACGACTTCAACCGGCAGGCTGCGGGTGAATGCTGCACAGGCGTTAGCTTGGGTAGCTGGGTTGGTTAGCGAGAGCAAACGCTGCTGCCAGCGCGACAGGTTTTCAGCGAGGTCAGAGGGGGCTATCAGCTTTTCCAGCACATAATCCCAAGGTAGCTGCCCGCGCACGACCGGATGGTCGAGCAGCTGGCTTACTACCAGAGATGCAAAGCCGGGCTGATGAGCCAAGTGAACCCAATCAAGGAACGGTGCAAGCGTTTCTAGGTGGGCCTCAACCTGCTCTGGCGTAAGCAAACGGCTAACTTGAGGCCAGGGCAGCCAGGGCTGGGCGCTGGAATCCAGTACCCATGAGCTTGTCAGCAAGGGCTGCATGGGCGGCTGTATTACTATCAGCCCCCAGTTAATTTTGAACGCAACTTGGCCTAGGTTGGTATTGAGTTGGTCGGGGGTTAGCTGTTGGGTGACATATTCCCAATCCCAGGGTAGCTGCAGGCTGGGGGCAATTGTCAGGCTGAAATTTAGGGGTAACCGGGCAGCAGCAGGAAGAGACAAACTGGCTAACTGAGAGGCTGGGTCGTGGTGATAATAAATTTCAGCCTCGCGCAACAGGTTGGCCAGCAGGTCAGGCGGCAAATCTGCTACCAGCGCCGCCCAGTCCCAGGCCAAACCGAAATCCGGGTGGATGAGTAACTCGTTAGCTACGGCTACCGGGTCGCGGCGGCTAAGGACGGCTAGGTCGAGATATTGCGCGTAAGTTGAACGCCACGACAGCAGCACCGGCACCGGCAGAGTCTGATTAGCGTAGCGCCAAAGGTCAGGTAACGCATCGGGGCGAGCTTCGAGCAGCTGCGTGTGCAGGTCGGGCAGGCGGCGGGCTACCTCAGTGGCACCGAAGCGGGCGAGCAGGCGGCTCCATACAATCCGGTCGCGGAACCGGGCAGTAAGGTCCCGGGTCCAAGCTAATTGTGGGTTGCTGGACAGTGCGGTCCAGTCCCAGGTAAAGTCCGGGTATTGGGTAACGAGGTCAAGGCTGCTGATATTGGCGCTGACGTGAGCTGCGCCCTCAGCAGTGCGCACCCGCTGGTAGTAGCGCTCGAAGTGCTCAGTTGTCCAAGCTACTGCCGAGTGGCACTCGAAGCCTGACTTGGTGGCGCTGGATGCCCAATGCAACAGGCCCAGACTGTCGAAAAAGGCAATCAAGTCGGAAGACCATGCCAGGTTCTGAGTTGTCAGTGGGTTGATACTGTTGCGGTGCTTTCGTACCAAATCCAGTAATTGAGGCAGGTCAAAACCGGTTGGGGCAGACTGGCCAGGGCCAAGCAGACGCTCCAAGACAAAATGCCAAGGTAAATGAGCAGCCAGGTTGGGAAGCTGGTCCCACAGCAATTGCGTGGACAGTCCATTAAAAACCGCCGACCAGTCCCAGTATCCGAGTTGCCCGGCTGCAATTTCGGCTAACAGGGCAGCCTCCAGAAAAGCCGGGCCGCGACGCAGCAACAACGAGCGGCTGAATGGCAGCAGCCCTAAATGAGCTAGGATAAACGACTCGGACAGGTGGTCAGTTAAAGCAGTCCAATCCCACTGGAAGCTTTCAGAGCGGCTTAATTGGTCAGCCCACGGGGAGCGTAACATTTGGCCCAGCCAGTTTTCAACAGCCGCTGGGCTACGTCGAGACAAAACTTCAAAGTCCCACGGGTAGAGTGGGGTGCCATCAGAATCCGGTCTGATAAGCCTTTCAGTAATAAACTCTTCGCTCAACCGGCCAGAGAGTACCGCCCAATCCCATAATGAGGGGTAGCTGTCCAGTTCGGCTTCGAGCAACTGTAGTGGAACATGAGTTGAAAGCTGGTTACGCTGTGGTGGCGGGAGGCCACGTAGCAACGCAGGCAGAGTTTCGGGGGCTGCCCAGCGCAAACGCGAGTCAGCGAGTAGTGTGGGCCAGTGCCAGTCAGATGCAAAGCGGTGTAGCGCCGTAGCATCAATGCTGGCCGCAGGATTGGCTTGAAAAGCCGCAAACTCAGCCTGATGCCCCCAGGCTACTCGAACAGCGGCATGAGCAGGCTGGTTGAGGACGGCGGTCAGGTCGGGATTGGCTTGCCCGGCTACGTCAGCGGTAAAGCGGTAGTCGGGAGCATCCTCGCCGCTGGGTGCGGCAGCAAGCCGGTAGCAGTAGCCGGTAAGAAGAACAGTGCGTGTAGTTGGGTAACCGTTGGAACGACTATCGTCTACGTCCAGTATTTCCGTATCATATTCAATACCAGCAGCGTTTAGCTGATGGCGTACCGTGCTCAGCACGGACCCTGCTGTTGCAATGGATGGGTGGATGGCAGATGCCGGTAACTCTGCCTGGCAGCCAGGGTGGTCTAGTGGGAGTTGGTTGTTTAGGCGTGGCGTTAGCCCTAGGCTGATAAACGAGAAGTCGTCTGAAACTTCCAGTTCATTGAGTTGCCAGTAGGCACAGTCAGCGATGAAGTATTCATATTTGACCCGATACTGAATGGCCGCGGCTGAATAAGCTGTGCGGCGGATAAGACCATCATCTGAACGGACTATGAGCCCAAAAGCTGCCAGGACATCCAGCAAACCATTCCATAAAGCCGCTTCGGCAGGGTCGCGGTAGCGCAGAGGCTGCGCGGTGAAATCATCAGCTAAAGCGAAGCCTAGGGCACTACCAAGAGTATCGGCTTGGGTTTCACCACCGAAAAAATCCAGGTAGCGCAAAATAACTTCTTCCTCGGGTAGCACTGGCCGGGCACGGCGGCAGCGCACCCGCACTACTGGCTGCTCGGCTGTTAGTTGATAGCTGGGTGCGAAAAGAAAGGAAAAACCCGGATAAGGAGTAGCAATCGTAGAAAGTGACATAGCGGGCAAACGAACTCAGGCAGACAAGTAAGGAAGCAGGTCGGTATAGGGCACGACACGCCCACGGGCCTGCACCGTTTCATACACCCGGCGGTAGCAGTCGTGCCGGCTGAAGTGCCGGCTGTTGCCCACAATTACCAGCAGGCGCTTGGCCCGCGAGAGGGCCACGTTAAGCCGGTTGGGAAACTGAGCAAAGCCCAGGCTTGGCTGAGGCGGGTAGCCGTAGCTGTCCGGGTATGTATCCAGGTCGGGGGTGGAAGGGTGAGCGTAGGCCAGCATATCGCTGCGCACCAGCGACACAACAACGATGTTGCGCTCCATGCCCTGAAATTTATCTACCGTTTGTAAACGGGTGGGCACACGGCTTGCAAACTCCGCTTCTACCTCCTTGAGTAGTCGTACTTGGCGGCCGTAGAAAGTAATCAGCGCAACTTCCTGGTCTTCTGGTTTAGTCCAGTGACGCTGAAAATCAGCAAAGCCCTGGCTCCCGGCTAGACAAGACAACACCGCCCGCACAGCCTCCACCTCAGTTGGGTTGACGCGGGAAGTGCCAGCCAGCATTTCAGGCGCATCCACCTCGACCCATACCAAGTGGTCAGCCGGCGTGAGTAAGGCCGGGTGGCTCAGGCCGTGGTAGCGACTCAGGGGGTGGCTTAGGTCAGGAACGTCAGCCAACGTAGTAGGAATGCCGCAGTTCAGGCCACCGTCGGCGACGTAAAACTGTTTAATTACCTCATTGATATCAGGGTGCATCCGATACTGCGTATCAAAGCGCGAAAGCACGCCGGGCTGTAAGCCCGGCTGCGTAAATAGCCGCTCAAACTGTGATGTCTCAGCATCGGCGCGGGAAAACTGCCGGGCTAACTCGGGCGCACCAGCAGCCTCAAGGGTATTACGGAATTCCTCTTGGTCGAGTAGCGGAGGCAGTTGGCGGTGGTCGCCAATTACTACGGCCCGGTGGGCGTGAATCAGGGCCAGGGCCAGTTCGGGCGGGGTGGCTTTGCTGGCTTCATCCATTACTACCACGTCGAAGCGGATACCTCGCGGTACCGACTTTGGAGGAAGCAGGTTTGCTAACCCAAACCTCTCGGCTTTAATGTACTGCTGCTCTTGAATTAACTGCTTTGTTTTATCTGTAACGCACAGCTTGGAGCCAAAAACACGCTGATATTGCCGGAAGAACTGGGTAGGAGTCTGGCGAGTCGTTTTTTCGCCGAGGGCACCGCCCGTAGCTCCAATCACATTGGTATGGGCCAGATACCGACTTAGCACGCTGCTTTTTGTAGTAGCCGATGGGGAAGCTAGCGCCACAACCCAGGCTTCACGTAGCTCGGCGGGCAGTTCCGCAGGGGCCTGTACTTCAGCGCGGCGAGCTATGTTGCGCAGCCAGCGCGTAAGGGCGTTGTCCTGCTGTTCGGCCGTCAGGTCGTCGACTGAGTTTTCAGCCCAGGCGGTAAGGCGACTGAGGGCGTAGCGTCCACCTTCGCGCTCCAGCTTGCTCTCGTCGCCAATGCGCACGGGCCTAACCAAGTTGTGCGTGCCGTGCTCAAGCTTCTCAAGAGCATTATCTACAGCGGTATTGGTTTCCGACGTGAGCAGGATACGGTGCTGGGGATTCTGGCGTACTAAGTGCCATATAATCTGTGAAATAGCGGTAGACTTACCGGTGCCGGGCGGGCCTTGAACCAACGCTAAGTCCGGGGTGAGCAGGCTGGCTACTACAGCGGCGTGCTGCGCGGGGTTGAGAGGCAAATAAGAGTGAGTAGCTACTTCGCGCCAAGTAGCTGAATCTGGCTCTAGCTCGCCAGGATTTGCAGCGCCACCAGCGGCAGTTGAGTCAAATAGCGCCCGGCGGGTCTGCGGGTTGGGTAGCGCTGCTTCTGGGTTATTTACACGTCGTAGGGCTTGGGAAAGGCGGTACAGCTTCTCACGGTCCCCGGTCAGGTTAGGGCGGACCTCACCGGCTGCTCGTAGCCGGGTGAGCAGGCTATCGCGATGCTCATCGGTGCATTCTGGGGGCAACCCGATGTAGATGAACGGGTACTTTACACGTACCAACTGACCCAACGGGAGGCGGGCCGGACCTTCACCGATAGTAATTTCTTCGCCCCGCAACTGTTGCAGCCGTTCAGCTTCGTCTTTTACAAATCGTTGGGGTTCTTCTTTCGCCCGAAATACAAGCCTGTCCTGTGGGGGCAGCTGCAGAGCCAGCTGTAAGCGTTCTAGTTCAGGACGAAAACTGTCAAGCAGGTTATGTAAGCGCAGGTTTTCGGAGACGCGCTTTGCAAAAGAAAAATAGTGTGTGAAAGTAAGCTGTCGCCATTCGAGGTCTGCTTCCAACTTTATATTGGGAAATGCCGCTTTCAGGCGGCCTGCCAATGCTTCAAGGCAGCTAGCTTGCTCTGTTTTATTACCCGAAGTAGTCCTAAAGCAGTATACTAAGTCCTGAATCTGCACCCCTACTCCGCGCTTTAGTTCCTCTAAGTAGGCAAGTAGCGTCGCGTGGCTGTATTCATCGGCATTTAATGTCCAGGTTTTTTCTGGCTCGGTGACTGTGCATAAAGTAGCCTTAACTCCTTGCCAGACAAAACCGGCAGCGGTCAAGGTTTGACGCATAGCTAGTGCGGCCTCTGCGCGAGTCCAGCGCAAAAAATTACGTTCACCGTTGGTGCTCTCAGGAGTTTCTGCTATGCCCAGCAGTCTGATGCTTACCTTAATTTGTGAGTCTTCTGCTGCTTTAGACTGGTCGACTTGAAATGGCCTAGCGAGTTCGGCTCGGTTTAATAAAAGCTCAACCTGTTGCTTTACCGCTTCGGGGGTATGGCGGCGCTTTCGTACCGAACCCTGTAGGACGGGCTGCGGCTGGTAGGAGAAATAACATTGCTCGGCTACTTCGGCTAACTTTAAAAAGTTGTTCGTAGTGGCAGCAGTATTCCACGGCAGAGAGAAGTAGCCTAGCCGGGCATCAATAGCAGATTCCTGAAGGCCGAGTAATGACTTAGCCTGTTGATAGAATTTTGCTTTGTTATCGGTTGGAATGATTTCCAGCCGCACTTCACTTGAAGAAAAATTTTCTTCTTCAGGTAGCTTAATTTTAAGGGGGCGTTCCCGGTGCCGGACTACAGCTTCTTGAGCTTCAATAAAAACCTGCCAGCTGTTTCGATGATCCTCTAAACCGGATAGTTGACGGGGACGCGATGACATAACTGAGAAAGTTGAGGATAATATAGATCACTAACGTCAGTAAGTATAGCCAGCTCCGGGCTTCTTACTTACTGTACTCCGGCAAATATGCAGTTGGAGATTCACCATTGCCATCTTGAGGAAAAAGAATACCGGCCGCCGGGCTAGCGTAGCTAAGCGGCGCTGTCGTAAAGGGCGGCAGGCCAGTCCTGCGGGCTGCCCACGGCCGTAAGCGGCTGAGCTAGGCCGGCCTCCTGAAACGCCTGCCGAATAGCCTCCCCTACCTTGCGCAACTGGTGGTCGGAATACGTGCCGGGCGCGTTGGCCCAGCCGTCGGTGGTATGCCGGAAGCGTAGCTCGCAGTGCCAGTAGTTCCAGCCCGTGGGGGCATGGAGTACGTGTACCACAAAGGAACCCCGTGTAGTAGTGAGCGGGCAGCCGTTTACTTCGGCCACAGCTAGGCCGTAAGCATCCCACTGTTGGGGGGGAGTCGCCTGCATATGCTGGTCAGCATGCGGTGCGGGCGCAATCACCGCATTGTTGGGCTGCCAGTATTCGCGCAGGTAGATTCTTCCGGTAGCGGTAACGGGTGCCCAGGCCGCGTCGGCCAGCTGAAACTGCCCGAGCAAGTTCACGGACAATCCTTCCGGTAAGCGTTGAGACGGCGAAGCAATCTGGTCGGCGCGCAGATAGGGGCGGCCGTTGGCGGCCCGCTGGCTGAGAAAGACTACGGCGTCATCAGTACGCCGCAACAGCCAGCCAGGTGTCAGCACAGTGGGCGGCAGCAGGCGGTACGTAGAGGCAGGAAGTAAATGCGCGGGATACAAGCAGGAATACGCTGAGAACAGATAATTCAGTAAATTTAATAACAGCTGTTAGCTCACGGAGTGAGTAGATCTGGTGACTTCCGGCGCCAGCAGCAAGGTTGGTAATGTCACCATACAGTGCATCAAAGTCCCCTCAGCCCCAGCTTGCCAGTGGCCGTCGGGGCCAAATATCGACAGCACACTATTGTCTTCTTCCTCACACGCGCCCTGGTTCTGCAGCGGATCGAGGCCAGGCGTAAACAGCACCGATATGTGCAGCGCCCCCTGCGGTAGGGTAGCCCGCACGTGCAGGCTCTGGTCGTAGGTAAGAGTGAACGTGAGGTCGAGAGGGGATGCCTGCTGCCAAATATGCACCGTGAGCAAGGCTACCACCGTCAATATGTGGTCCCTTTCAATTCCATCATAGTAAGCGTGTTTAGTAGCCAGCTGTCGGCCTACGGTTTCCATTTCTCGCAAAGCCCGGTCGGCCACCCAGCGCACCCGTAGCTCGGTAGCGTTAATTGCGGGCGTTGGTGGGGATACACGGCGCTGGGTGGTAGTCCGCGACAAGGGTGTCGCAATGGATAATTGGGGCTCGTCTGCCGTCCACATGGGTATCCCATAGCTATTAGCATCGAATACTGCTACCTGCTGGTACACACTACGTCGGGCAGGCATCGGGGCGAAGACGGCAGTTTCGGGAGCAGTGGTAGTAGCAGACATAGCGGACGAGTAAGTAGGTAAATAGATGACATCGGGCCGAAAGCCTACTCCGGATATACGGGGTCGAGCTGGGCTAGAAACGCTTCGTCGAGCAGGCCGAAGAATATTTCTTTCTCCCGCGTATGCGCCTGATCGAGGCGGGCAAACAGCGTAGGTAGTTCGATTTGCGGCGTTGCGGCCCGTACCGTAATATCAAATACGGAGCTTAGCCCCGTTTGGCCGGGCACTGGCTGGCGGTCGGTAAGCTGCAACGCAATGCGAAAGCCCAGTTCGTCGCTGAAGGTAGCCTGGTAAAACGTGCTGTCGGGCTCGGGCAGAGAGCCAAGCGTAGGCAGCTGAATTTGTAGCTGCTTGTTCAACTCAATGCCTGGTAGGGCATTTACGTAACGCACAGCCAGTCCCGAATATTCGGCCACCGCGTTGGTACTCTGCAAGCGGGTTAGCACTTCTTGTATCAACTCGAAGTAGCGAGTCCAACCCAGATAGTCGCCATTACTGCCCGGCGGCGGCGTAGCCGTAGCCGATACGCAGTTGAACAGCAAACCCTCCGGCCGGATCCGAACGGATATGCCCTGGCCATGAAACAGCGGTTCAGCTTCTTCCTTCGTTTGCTGCTTTACTAGTTCCATCAGCTGGTGCTCGTACACAAAGTCAGGCTGCAGCACTTGCCCGAACTCGCCCAAAGCCAGTTCCAGCGGCTTGCGCAACGTGTAGCGCACTTCTACCAGGGTAGCCAGCAGGGCATGAGGTGAAATACGGATAGGTAGCTGTTTATTGGGCATGGGCCGCGCAAATAACAATGTAGTATGCAAATAAGCCAGCTTCCGGGCGAAAGGTTTGGCCGTTGCCGGGTGGTTTACGACTTTCACACCCTCTTGGCCGGTCGCCTCCGGCTATTATCTATTCGTTATGAGCAACTATCTGTCTACCCAGGTGGCCGTGTACCGCCACTTGCTCACCCGCCATACCGCCGAGCCGGACTTCCGGTTCTCCCTCCGCCAAAAGTTCAGCAAAGAGTCCTCGCCCTCCCAGGGACTGTTTATTGGCACCAATAAGTCCCTCAACAATCAATACTTCGCCTTCACACTGTGGTATATCCCCATCGGCTTCCCCGGCTCGGCCATGGACCTGCTCGACTACATCGTGCGGGTAAACCCTGATGGCACGTTTGGATTGCGGGTAGAGCTGCTGCTGGCCAAGGAACGCCCCGCCGACCCACAAGCCCAGTTTCACGAGAATACGCTGCCCTCCGTGGGGCTGTTTGATGCACTACAGGTCGTTCAATGGCCCCAGAGAGTTCACTGGGTGGCGGCTCCGCTCACTAACCGGATGCTGCAGCTCACCTACACCGTCGCCCGCAACATCCCAACGCTGGAAGACCTGCTCACGACTCTGAACGATACATTGGATGCTACTATGCCCGGCATCGACGAAGCGGTGGCCGCTCATGCTGCTCGTACGCCCACTTGGGTGGGGGGGCACCGTCTTACCCAGGTGCAGTTTGACAAGATGCGCCAACGGGCCGAGCTGCGCTGCGCCGATATGCTGGCCGGCAAGTATCCCAATCCGGCTCCTCACCCCCGGGCGTACTGGTGCGTGCAGGTAGAAATGCGCTCAGGGGCCACGGGCGTCTGGAACCGATACCAGAGCCAAGGAGTCGTCCGTCCCTTATTCGGGCAGCTCCTGGCCGGCACGGCGGGCCCCTCTGATTCCGTGCGCCGCCAGCTGGATGAAGCCCGGCCCGGCGACGTGGTCGTCGTCGTCAGGGGGCCCCGCCAGGTGCTGGGGGTCGGCCTGCTCACAGGTCGCTTCGACTACGACGACCATGACAACTTACCTTTCTACTGCCCGGCCGAATGGGTACTCACACACCCGGTAGAGCTGGCGGACACGCCGTTTCTCACGGGCAACAACCCCTGGACCCGCACGGCCAAATGGCCGGAAATTCAGGCTGCCTACGCCCGTCTGCCAGCCCAGCGGGCCGCCTTAGCCCAGTTGGTGGGTCCTGAAGTTACCGACGAGGACCCTGACGACGAGTTGTTGGAAGAACCCGAAGCAGCAGACGAATCACCGACGACGGCCGGTCCTCCGGCCTATTGGTGGCTCAACATTAACGCCGACTATTGGAAAGTAGCGGATTTTGAAGTGGGCCAGGAGCAGACCTGGACTACCCACAACGAGAAGGGTAACAAGCGCAATGTGTACGCCCATTTTCAGCAGGTAAAGCCCGGAGATTTGGTTATCGGTTACGAAACTACCCCCACCAAGCGCATTAAGGCTATATTAGAAATCACAGAGGGCGTTCATTCCAACGAGGAGGAAACGGAGCCGGAAGCCGGGACGGAAAATAGCAAGCCCGACCCCAAAAACGATATCATTTCTCTGCGAGTCAAAGAATTTGTGCGCGAGGAGCTGACGCTGCACCAACTGAAGCAGATGCCGGAGCTGACTCAAAGCGAGCCGCTGACCTTCAAGATGGGTAGCCTCTACAAGCTCACACCTAATGAGTTTGATGCTATCTTCAAACGGGCCCTGCGCATCGAGGCTCCCCCGCTGCCCCCCTACACCCTAGCCGAGGCCGAGCAGGACCTGTTTCTAGCTACTGCCGATATCCAACACCTGCAGGCAGCGCTGAAGCGCAAGAAAAACCTGATAGTGCAGGGCCCGCCCGGCGTAGGCAAGACGTACGTAGCACGCCGGCTAGCCTGGCTGCAGATGCAGGAACAGGATGACAACCGCGTGCAACTCGTGCAGTTCCATCAGAGCTACAGCTATGAGGATTTCATCCGGGGCTGGCGGCCTACAGCTACCGGCGGTTTCGAGTTGGCCAACGGCGTATTCATCGACTTCGTGCGCAAAGCCCAACACGACCAGGCACACGACTACTTCTTCATCATCGATGAAATCAACCGGGGCAACCTGAGCAAGATATTCGGCGAGTTGCTCATGCTACTCGAAGCCGACAAGCGCAGTGCCCAGTACGCGCTGCCACTCACTTATCGTAAAGAGGGTGAGGCACCCTTCTACCTGCCGCCCAACCTCTACGTCATCGGCACGATGAATACCGCCGACCGGAGCTTGGCTTTGGTAGATTATGCCCTGCGCCGTCGTTTCACCTTCGTGGATCTAATACCTATGCTGGGCGATAAACTGGTGCAGCACTTGGTAGAACTGCAAGTCCCGGCCTCTCTGGCCACTAAGGTTGTGAAACAGGTAGAGGACCTTAATAAAACCATTCACGACGACAAGAACCTGGGTGCGGGTTTTCTTATCGGTCACAGTTACTTCTGTACCCCACTCGGCGGTCAAACTCCTGAGGCGTGGTGGTCAGCCATAGTGCAGCACGATATTGCCCCGCTACTGCGCGAGTATTGGTTCGACGCGGAGACGCGGGCTGCTAAAGCTATTCTCGCACTCGAGCAAGGAGCGGTAGTAGAATGAGCATCCCGGTTCAGAATCTCTATCACTTGCTCACCTACGCCTGGGACCAGTTAGAGGAAGCCAAAACGGTGGCCGTCACAGCCGAGCCATCCGACTCTCTGCTCGACTTACTGACCCGGGTGTTGGTGCAGGGTACTACACACATACTCAAGTGCGGCCTGGCTCGCGACTACGTACCCGAAACGGAGCTGACAGGTCGTCTGCGGGGTAAATTGTTACTCAGTGACTCTATCCGCCAACAGACGCTGTCTAAAGCTCGCGCGTGGTGCACCTACGACGAGTTAAGTCATGACGTACCTGTTAATCGTCTACTCAAAGCTACCCTGCACCACCTGCTCACTGCCCCCAAGCTGGCTGGCAAACTTCGTTGGGAAGTACGTAGTCTTTACGTACGGCTGGCCGATGTTACGCTCCTGCCCGTGTCCAACGTGCGCGTATTCGACACAGTAAAGCTGCATCGCCACACCGCTTATTACCGCTTGCTGCTAAGCGTATGCCAGCTCATTCACGAGGAGGTTATGCTTACCCAGCAAAATGGTGAGCGTCTGTTTCGTGGCTTCAGTGGCAACGAAAAGCAAATGGCCACTCTGTTTGAGCGGTTTGTGCGCAACTTCTACCGCCTTCGGCAGAAAGAGTTTGCAGTCAGCGCTGAGCAACTTACCTGGGCGCTTACGCCAGACAGCAACGCAGCAAATGACCTGCTCCCGCAGATGAGAACCGACGTCTCTCTTTCTGCCGATACGCGCAAGATTATCCTCGATTGTAAATACTACAAGCAAGCCCTCAAGACGCATTACGACAAGGAAAAACTGATTTCCGGCCACTTGTACCAGCTCTATGCCTACGTGCAGCATGCGCGTTTACAGGACCTTGCCCGTCCTGTTGAAGGCTTGCTTCTATATCCGGCGGTCAATTCGTCTTTTCAACATACCTATTCGCTAAACGGCACACCGCACCATCTGCGCGTAGCCACCCTTAACCTTAATCAACCCTGGCAGCAGGTAGAAAACGATTTACTGGCTTTACTGACACCTCTACAACCCTATAAAAATTGATTTTAATAGGATCACAACATAATTAAGCCTGCAACTTTGAACGTTGACAGACATTGCTGCATCACGATGGAATTTGCACAGGCATGTCTGCCTTCTTGGAGAGTTCTGTTCAGCGCTTGGTCAACCTTTTAGCTGCGTACATCTTATATGATGTTTACGCTCAATGACGACCCTATCCATAAAACCCGGCTCACGTTTAACCAGGTAGGCGCTTTGGCCGTGAGCGATCAGCTCTTGAAAGTATACTTCCCCGAACGGGTTGTACGTGCCGCTGCGGATTGCGTCGCCCCCCTGCTTACGGGTCAGGGCACCGACAACCGATGCGTGACCTTTCGGGCCCTGTTGGAAGAGGAAGAGCGGATGGTTGAGTTTCGCCTTTCCGAAAAACAATATGCGTCTAGTGCCCCGCTCTATACCCCGGAAAAACGTGCTGTTCCTGGAGCAGTAAGTTTGCTTCGAACCTCTGGGTGCGGGAGGTCGATAGCTTTCGCTCAGGGCTGCCCCAGCGCAGCAGTATACTGAGAGCCATCACGCAGTAATTTCTGGACGAAAAATTTTTGGCGCTGCTCCCGCTACACCCCCGGGGGGCCTCCCTACCCCGGGGGAGGGGGGATATAAGCGACCTATACGGGGGAGTATAGGGCTTCCTGTACTCTCGCGGGCGATGTATTCTGGTTCAGAATGCTTCAAACCGTAATTTCTAGTAAGATCGGGGGTACGAATGCTCATTTATCCGCCTCTGATTTTGCCCATTAACAGCAGAAAGATGGGTTGTGTACACATAAGTTTTGGACTTTGCTTACGCAAGAAGAGGCTAACTTACTCGGCCGCAGTGCGGGGTTTCTCAAGCTCCGGCCAGCGAGGAAGAGCCAGATGAACCAGTTGCCCGTGGGGACGAGCTTCTCTAGGCGCGCCAGGTAGCACCAGCGACGTTTGATTTTCTGCAGCAGCTCAAGTAGCTGAAGTTTTTCCTCGTTGTCAGGCTGCCGCAGTAGCTTATAGCGTACTTGCTCCCGTATTAATTCACCTGTTGCATTCACCAGGCTAAATATCATCTACTCCTTCCCGATGACTCCCGAATTACCGCAAGACGCCGAGAGCCCGATAGATTACTCCAACATCCCGTTGCACGAAAGACCACCCATTGAACGCCGCATCGCCGAGTTTAAAGACAAAATTCAGGTCCTGCAGTACAACCCGGTCATTGAACAGTTGCATTATCTGGGCAAAGGTCATCAGATCGAACTCTTCTGGGGAGAGCGCTATCAGGAGTCAAGATGCTTAACCACCCCGATTAAAGGGGGCTATAGCTACGGCTTGCGTATTAAGTCTATTCCGGTCACCGGGGACAACAAGGAGATTGTGTTTGATATACTACACGAAATGGGTCACGCCTTTGACCCTCAGAAGCTGCCGCAAGTCTTTACTGATGAAGAAAGGCAGACACCTGAATATCAAGAATTGGTAAGGGGTCGAGAGATTCGGGCTTGGCAGTGGGCTGATCGCGAATTCGAACGCCACTCTGAACTGCACCTAGATCGGGGCTATTACCGAGCATACCGAAATTTCTGTCTGTGTACGTATGGGATCGACCTGAACCGCTACGCCGGTGCCAAACCCATCAACTTCTGAAGCGGCTGCCGAAGCTTAGGCGCCCAGCAGTTACTGAATCTTCGCATCGAGCACAGCATCACTGAGCTGGTTAAGCGGCTCTCTTCCCGTGGTGTGGTCCACCTGACTCAGGTGCTTCAGATTCCACTCTGTGAACTTGCGCTCCAGAATCCACGCCCACCGTTGCCACTGCATATCGGTGCTGAAGGCAATAATGATGGCTTTCTTCTGCTCCCGTAATGTCTTTTTATAAAACTGCAGAAATTGGTCTTCAATAAAGCCCGCAGTTGGCTCCTCCCCTCTCATGGCCCTGGCCTTCCAGCTCTCGAACGTGCGAGGACTGATCTGCTCATCTGAGGGCAGGCTTTCGTTGATGGCGTCCAGCAGCTCGGCATTGGTGTAGATGATGGTGGCCTTGTCTTCGAAAAGCACGTGCTGGGCGGACTGCAGGAAGGCCGTGGTGAGCTTGGTGGGCCTACCCACTGGCCGGGGTGGTAATTCGTGTTGCATGCCGTAAATAGCCGTGGCCCGGTCTCGCTGGGAAACCGGGCCACGGGGTTACGGGTGACTGGTGGGCCTATTGACTCATCTCATACTCGGGCAGGTTGAAATCCTGGGCATCGATTTCGGCAAGCAGCTCCAACGTCTGATAGTAAGACTCGATGGTGAGCAGCATGTTATCACGTAGGAAGTCGGCTAATGCCAAGCGGTCCGCCATCAGTTCCTCATGCTCCTGATACCCTTTGGCCTGGAGGTGACGGGCAGCGAAAGCGGTTCCTGACGTGGCATGGTGCACGACAGCCTTGCGCTTGTCGTTAAACCTACGGTAGGCGTTCTCCTTAAAGTCTAATAACCACTTGTAAGCCTCGTGCTGAGCATACTTCTCCGGGATTCGGTCCATCACCCTGGAGAAGTCAATCGCATTTGCCTTTAACGCCTTGTCATCAGGCAGAAAGAAGTTAACGATTGTCGCCAGCCGGTTCTAGAACCCATAAAGCTTCTCAAAGACGGTATCCACGTGCATATCATACCGCTTAGCCTCGCGGTTCTGATAATTAGGATATATCGTATGCGAATACCCAGGGGGCTTAAAGGCCCCCTCTAGGGTATTGTTGATATAAGGGTGATGTAGGTAAACGTGCGCCAAGTAGTAGAGCACTTCATCAGAAATGAAATACAGGTCCTTCTCTAGCGTGTACCAGTTGAAAGCACCCTTATGCTTATTGACACACCGTCGGGATACTTCATTGAAGCGCATTAGCAGCTGAACACCTTTATAGTGGTATCGCCGATTGGGATCTAAACCCTGCAAAGAGGTCAGACTTTCTCGGTGGAAGATCTCTATGATCTTCTCTTCCCATTGCTGCAAAAGTTGTAGCTCGTCCATCGATACAACATACTACCTTCTGGCCAGACTGCTGCGCGTTAAATTTTCCGAATTCTATGACGTTGAGTTAATGGTTGACCCAGTTTACGGAAAATGATCAGCAGTACTAGGCGGGCTTAGGGTAGTACACGGCATCCATGGCTTCCAGCAGGTGCAGCAGGTGGTAGTAGGACTCCCGGGCAAGGAATACCATCTCACGTAGCATTATCGGGGCGTTCAGATACTCCAGCAACTCTTCCCGTTTGGCCTGCTGGTCGTGGGAGTAGACCATGCTCATCTGGTTGCGGGCTTGAAAGGGGCCGTAGTGGACTACGTGCTTGCGCAGCTCGTTGAAGTCCTTGTACTTCGTTTGCTTGAAGTCGAGCAGCCACTGAGCGGCCTCTAGGTGGAGGAACTCATCCGGGATCTTTTCCAGCACGTGGATATAGTTCACCGATCTAGTGGGAAGCCCCTTGGGTAGGTAATAGTTGAGCAGCGTGGCCTGGTGGTTCCAGAAGGTGTAGAGCTTCTCGAAGACGCTATCCAGGTGCGTGCTGTATTGGCGGTTGATGAATTCGTAGTCGCGCGGGGGTGGGTCACACTTACGATGGGACTGAATGCCCCGGGGCTGCTGGGCCACGTGGGTGCGATAGAGAATGACGTGGGCCAGTACGTTGATGACATCCTCCAGCTGGAAAACAATCTGGCCTTCCAGGGTATAGAGGTTGACTTCTCCGTTGAGCTTCTGAAACCAGACACGCTGGAT
Organism: Hymenobacter wooponensis; assembly: GCF_004745865.1. Classification (GTDB taxonomy): domain Bacteria; phylum Bacteroidota; class Bacteroidia; order Cytophagales; family Hymenobacteraceae; genus Hymenobacter; species Hymenobacter wooponensis. The sequence goes on from NZ_SRKZ01000003.1 coordinate 798,957, forward strand.
CACCTGGTGAAAGCTTTCTTGCAGGTTGAAGCCGTGCACAATGTAGGTGCCGGGTTTCTCACCCCAAATTCGGCTTAGGCCGTACTTTTCCGTGATGCCCTGCAGGTGGGCCTCCAGTATGTCGATGAATTCCAACTCGTCCATGACCCCAAGGTAGGCATACCCTGGGGCGTTTGGGCTTAGCTGTAAATCCTATACCATCCGTCGCCTATCTATCTGTCGGCGTGCTTGAAGGTGACCTGGAGCTGGCAATCTTGCGTGAGCTGGCGGCGAAGCCCTTTGGCCTCGTCCAGCAACTGCTGCATGGTGTGCAGGACGATAAGCATCGTTTGCTGGATGTCGGCCTGCTGCTGGGTAGTCTCGTTTTGCATGGTAGTGTTCGGTTGGGGGTGGTCATGCATTGGCCGCAAGGCACGGTGCAGGGGCCGAACTCGTTCTAGCAGGCGGGGGTGGTCATGCGATAGTTTGTCGGTGCGCTATAATTTGGCGGTACAAATTTGAGTTGCCAGCTTAGCCGAAGAGGCGTTTGAGCAGGGCCATACCTTTGACAGCGGTGATCAGGATCTTCATCTTGGGGTGGTCCGTTTTGGAGAAAGGATCGGTATAGATGTCACGCTTCACATCAAAGCATTCACGGAATGCAGCAGCTGGCAAGCCGCTGGACTTCAGTAGAATGCCTTTCTCGCGTAGTGCTTTCATCATCGTAGCCCGGCCAATGCCCGCGATCTTGGCGGCTTCTTCCAGCGTATAGGTTTCCTGGCTGTCAGTCAGGAACGCTATCGCCTCCACGGCCTTGGCCTGGGACTCAATCTTCTGGTTAAGCAGGTCCATCTCGGCCTTCTGCTTGTCAGCCTTCTGCATGAGTTGCAGGTTAGCCTGGTGGGACGCCTCAGCCCGGAGCGTGATCTGCTCGATCTGCTGCTGCTGGGCGCGCTTGGTTTCGAAGTCCGACGCCCAGATTCTGGCCATGGCCGCGGGGTCCGTAAAGTCCGGCAACGTCGGGGTCGTGATCAGTTGCTGAATGGCCTGGCGGCACTGGCGATAGATTTCGAAAACCTCCCGATTGGCACGCACGGCTAAATGCTCGGCGCAGCTCAGGGTCAGCAAGTAGATTTCCTCGGGCCGGCCGCCCTGAGAGTTTTCCGCCAGATTGCGGACAACTTGATAATCAACATCTTCCAGGTATCCCTTGCGCAGAGCCTTAACGGCATTGTCCTTGCGGGCGTAGCCGATACGGAAGATGTCGTGCAGGTTTACGCAAAACTCCTGGCCGCTTCTTTCGGCCTGCAGGATGCGGGTGAAGTACTTCTGCAGCTTGGCGGGGGTCGTGGCGGGGCCGTCTTGCAGTTGGATCAAGGTGTCCATCGGGTGGTGATCGTATTTATAAGTGAGGTATGATCATTGGGTGATCACGGACTGCGCCATCCAGGATTGCTGAGCAAATCTTTTATATTATGGTCAAGGGGTTGGACCAATCGAAGGTGGTACCCGAGGCCTCGGAGGGCATGGTGGGCTCACCGGGGTCGAAAGTCTGGTGCCGGTGCTGGTAGATAGGGCTCTCCTCGGGGGTGGCCACCAGGGGGATCACCTTCGCCTCGCTCTCGGGTGATGGGATGGGCTGGTGGGGGTCCGAGAGGGGCTGATAGCCGAAGCGCCGTAGTGGCCCGTAGAGTTTGTCCAGCGTGGCCAGGCTAGGTACCTTCGTTTTGAGGATAGTGATGCCGTAGGTGATGGGCATGCCAGCCTCCCGAACGATGCGAGCAGCCGGGGGCAGATCCAGGCGGTGGGCGTTCCACCACTGGCGCAGGTGGGCCAGCTCTTGATCACGGTCGCGGCCGGGGGCAGTGATGTGGGGACGACCGCGGTGGGGACGGGGATTATCGTTGAAGTTCATGCCCTAAATACCAGGGCACGTGCGTGGCGAGCAGCTTTAGCGGGCCCTGGAAGGGCTTTCCAGGCCATCATTTTTGAAAATTTATCTAACTAACTAAAGGACAGGGAGATTGATTTTTGCCTGGGCTACGGCCGGCTCGCTCGCGGGTGTCTCGGCAAACGCTCGTTAGTAGAGGCAAGGGTCCAGGGCGCCGGCGAAGGGAGGAACAGCCAGAAAATGTGTCTCACCCGGGCATCTCGCAAATCAATGTATCACTCACTTCGCGCTCGCTGACTTACTGAGAATACTACCCCATGATGATAGGCTACGCCCGCGTGAGCACGCCCGACCAGCAGCTCCACCTCCAGATCGATGCGCTGCTGGCCCACGGGTGCGCTGAGGTGGTGCAGGAGAAGGTTTCCTCCGCCAAGGAACTGCCGGCGCAGCAGCAGCAGCTGGGCGATCTGCGCAAGGGCGACACGTTGGTGCTGTGGAAACTGGACCGACTGGGACGCTCGCTGAAGGTTTTGGTCGCGCTGGTGGCGTTCCTAGAGAAGAAGGGCGTGCTCTTCGTGAGCTTGCAGGATAAACTCGACACGACCACGGCCCAAGGCCGGCTAATGTTCAATCTGTTCGCGAGCCTGGCCGAGTTTGAGCGCGACCTCACGAGGGAGCGCACGAAGGCGGGGCTGGCGGCAGCCCGGGCCCGAAGGCGGCAAGGTGGGAGGCCCAAGGGCTTGACGAAGGCTGCGCTGGCGAAGGCCGCCAAGGTGCTCTACCAGCAGCAGGAGAAAACGGTGGCAGAGATTGGCCAGGTGCTGGGGGTGGGCAGGGCAACCATCAACCGCTACCAGGCCCACCTGGGCGTCGCCACGGGCAAGGCGTAGGCTTCTCCCCCATCGCCCCGTACGGGCGAGCTAGAGGGAAAATCTCGAAAGAAGCTGAAAGCGAGGATGGGGCAGTGGATAACTAAAGGGTGAAGAGGAATGTCGTTTTCGGCGGCATACAGATAAAGGAAATAAGGAAACGGGAAACCGGCGGAGCAAAAGCTCCGCTATGACGCCGAAAACGACATCTCACTGTTTTTTCACAAGTCTTCCCGGGCACGAAAGGAATATACTCGTCAAGGTCTAACCTTTCGCCCGGGCCGGCGCTACGAGAAAGAGAAAAAAAAGTTGCCACGCTTGCTAACGCCAGGAAAATTTTTCCCGTAAACCGGGCACTGGAAGTGAGACGGGCCGGATCGATTGTAAAAAATTTTCGGTAAAATTCTCCTTAGCGACGGGCCAGTTGGCCAACTGGCCCGTCGTTCTGTGGTAGTTCCAGCCGCAGAAAGCTTTTGCGCGGTGCCCCGGGTAAAATATTTTTTGAAAAAGGAGCTACGGGTTACGAGTGCACGGTATTTACCGGTGCTTTGGGTGCTCCCGCCAACACGGGGGGCGGCCGGGGGGAGGTTTTGATTTTGGTTTCCTTCCCTCGGGTTCCACCGTTTCACCAACCAAATTGCTCGTTTGGAACGCGAGTGGTACATCTGCTGAAGATGGTTCAGCAATCCGAAAATCAAAATCATGGCGTACGGCCGTAACAACTTAGCCAGCCTCAAGCTCAACCCGCTCGAAAAGTGGGGTAGCGTGCTGCAGAGCGACGAGCAAAAGAAACAGCCGCAAACGAATGCCCAGGCCCGCAAACGCCAGCGCGATGCGTTGAAAGCGCTTCCGCCGACCATTTTACTGTTGCCGGCTGGTTTACAGCGCTATATTACGGACCAGTACAACGCCCGCTACCAAGGTAAGCCCGGCAACCATGGCAAGCGCCTGGCCAAGTACTTGCTGCTATGCCACCTGGTGTGGTCGGAGCAGCAGAAGGCGGGTACCCTGGACGCCATTCACCTGCATAACGAAATTCTACGCCTGCATATCGGCAAAGACAAAGGCTTCAGTTACACCGACGTTGTAGAAGACCTGAAAGAGTGGTCAGTACTAGAGGTATCGGACTCCTACTTAGCCAGCGGCTGCGCGAACCGGCAGGTGGACCCTCACTCCAAGGCTTACACCTTCGCGGATTCCTTCCACGGTCTGGAAAGCGAGTTCGTGGCCGTGGACGGCCTGCGCTACCGTGAGCGGGCCGCCCAGGACCGGCTGAAGCGGCAGATAGCCAAGAACCAGGCGAAAGGCCTGCGCGTGATGGTGGTGGACGAACAGCAGCCCCATTTGCAATGGCTCAAGGCGTGCTGGGAACGGTGCGACTACTCCCCCAACACCGACGAATTGATCAACCAGATGGAGCGGGAGCAGACCTACCTTCGGGATGTCGTGGTGAAAGTGAAGGGCGTGCGGCAACGGCGCACGGACCGCCGAATGACGCCCCGGATTGCGCAGGCCTACCGCGACAGCCTGGAGCTTTTTCGTCGCAACAAGGCAAACCATACCCCGGAGTGGCATTTCTCGGCCACCAACGGCCGCCTGCATAGCTTTTTCAACCGCTATTTCACGGGCAGCCGTGACCACGTGACCCTCGATGGCCAGGCCATGGTGTGGGCGGACCTGGACTTAGCCGCCAGCCAGGTGTATTTCCTGCTCAAGCAACTCTACGCCACGCGAGCAGCTGGCCAGGCAGGTCCGGATTTAGATGCTTTTCGGGACCTGGTGCTGGCGGAGGGCTTCTACCAGAACCTGGCGGGCCTAATCCAAAAAGAAATCCCTGGTTTGCCGATAAACGACGCCAAAACCGATTTCTTCACCCACGTCATCTACAGTAAAAACCACCAGGCCACGCCTTATCGCGGGACGTTTAACCACTTGTTTCCGACCGTGCACGCGGCTTTGCTCGAAATCGTTCGCTACAAAGTCAAAGGCGTCACCAAGTTCCGCAACCTGGCTGTCCTCTTGCAGCAAGAAGAAAGCCAGGTCTTTCTACAAACCATTTGCCGGCGGATTCACGACGAGCTCGGCCACCACCAGGACCTGGTCGTGCTCCCCGTACACGACGGCCTCTGTGTGCCCCAGCAGTACCAGGAGCCGGTGCGCGCGATTATGAACGAGGAGCTGCTGCGGGCCACCGGTTTCCAGCCCACGGTCCGCACAACCCCGGAAAAAAAGGCGAAGAAAGAGGCGAAGAAAGCGGCCGCCACCGAAGCCCGCGAGGAGGCAGTGCCAGCTGCCCCCGTCCAGGTGCCAGCCCCCGTCGAGGAGCTGGCCTGCGAGGTAGGCTTTGAAGTAGCACCGGGGATTTGGGTACGGATGGACCCAGCGCTCGATGTCCCCCCAAACAATGACCCGAGCTCACCAGAATATGTGGCCTGGCTGCTCGGGTCATTATTTATGGACCCTCCGGGCCCATCTGTTCAGGAACCCGTGCTCGCTTACTCCTGCTCGGACCCTTATTAAGATGAAGTAGCTTATGATCCGCACCTCCGAAACCGTGGCCTGCCAGGACCTGCTGGACGACAAAATCGAGCGCCTGCAGGCGTCCCTGACTACCGCTACGGATCCAGACCTGGTCGACCAGCTACTAGATGAGCTAGCGCTGCTGCTACGAGAACAAGCCGCGACCCCGGCGGAATTCTGGGCGAAGCGCTCCGCCTTCCAGCACCACAACCAGCAACTGGCGGGCTGGTAGCTAGCTCCTTCAGTTGCCTATTTTCGGCTTAGTTTTTCACCAACCAAGACTCGTTCCGGGTGAAGGAAACCGAGTACGACGTGCCCCACCTGGCTATCGAAACCCGGCTCCGCCAGCTGGGTCTGCCCCTGCAGCTGAAGAACAAAGAAGAATAGGCCCTCCTCCCCTATTGGCGTCTGTCAATCAAATTCAACCTATGTTAGGCGATATACTCTTACTGCTATTCATCATTCCTTTGAGCTTCTTTCTCGACGCACTCGCCCATGAGCTAGGCCATGCCTTGGCCGGTAGACTGGTGGGGTTAACTATTCACCAGATAGTGATCGCAACAGATCTGCGTAAAAATCCGGTAAGGCCACGGTTTACTGCATTTGGTGTCGACTTTTACTTAGCTCCAAACAGCTTATTATCATACGTCACCACATCAGGCGTCACTTTTAGTAGGCACCCAATTAGGCAAATCATCTTCAGCCTAGCAGGGCCGTTGTGTGGGGCGTCACTCGCGGCAATCTTTGCCTTCTACTCGGTAGGGCTTACGCATACTGCCGCTGTCAACGTTATTGCGCTCTCCCTCTTCATCTTCTACTTCATAATGAATTTGGATAATCTGCGGCCAGAGTATCAAGCGCATGGCATACCCAGTGACGGGATGAAAGTACTTAACGCCTGGCGACAACTGAGAGCTTAAGAGTAGCCCCCTCCTCTAGCGTTGATCAGGTAGTCAACGCCCTCGCGGCTCTCCTGCTCGAAGCCTTGATCCAGGTACACGTGCTGGACGTACTGCTCACAGGTCTTGCCCTCGCGCAGGTCCTGGCCGTAGGGCCTCGGGGTGTCATACATCTGGCATACCTCAGCCAGCGGGAAGATCACTTTGTAAAGGTTACGTCCTTCTGGGTTAAGGAAACCAATTCCGCTCAGGGCCCCGCGAACTCGCCCTGCAGTTGCAGTTGATGTTTAAGCACTAACAGGGCTATACCTACTTCACGCCTTGACTTGACCACCTTGGGTGAGGCGTTTTGCTTTTAGGTTTGGTCCGGATGATAAATTATCCGAACCACTGAACCGTCCGTCCGTCCGGACCATTTAACTGGAACAATCCGGACCAACGCCCAGGCGGGAGATTCCTTACACCGGCATTTATTACGATTCTAGCCAACTGATGGGCATAAAAAAAGGGCGACCACGAGCCGCCCCCTTTTCCACAACCAAAACACCTAAAAAACTATTCTTTCGTTTTGTCTTCATCAACTATCAGGCCAATTATGACAACTGATCTTCAGAAAACTAGCTACTTAAACAGTTTCAAGTGTCTACATGAATAAGAAACGTTTCTTGCCCCAAAGGTTGCATGTGGTCAAAAAACTTTTGCAAGAACTCCGGTACCCGAAACATCTTTTACTCTATCAATAGTACATAGAATTTAGGCTATAGTTTTCAGCTGAGACGATTATTTATCTTAAAGCCTACTCTCAATCTGTGTCAATGAGAACGACTCTTTTCAGGAGGCATCTTCATAAGGTCGTATTTTGCGCAGTTTTTTGCCCCTAAGGGCCGTACTACTCACGCTCAATTATCCACCATGGAAACTCCCAACCCAGAATTTATGCGCGAAGCAATTCGCCTTTCAATAGATAAGATGCAGGCCGGCTTTGGTGGGCCATTTGGTGCCGTAATCGTGAAGAACGGTGAAATTATTGCCCGGGGCTTCAATCAGGTTACCAGCACCAACGACCCTACCTGCCACGCCGAAGTTGATGCTATCCGGAAAGCTTGCGCTACGCTCGGCACTTTCCAGCTCGACGACTGCGACCTATACACTTCCTGCGAGCCATGCCCCATGTGCCTGGGTGCCATCTATTGGGCCCGTCCCCGGCGGGTGTTCTACGGCAATACCAAGCAGGACGCCGCAGCTATTGGCTTTGATGACCAATTCATTTACGAAGAGTTAGAAAAGCCTCTCCCCGACCGTCAGATTCCCATGATGGAACTGTTGCGCGAGGAGGCATCAGCTGGCTTCCGGGCTTGGGAGCAGCACGAAAGCAAGACCGAATATTAGATTTTACCGCAGCTCATCTAATAGGTCAATTCTGTAACGGGACAATCGTATTCTATTTTGGCAATAGAATACGATTGTCCCGTTTTGACTCAATTTGCGGCTTATTTTTCTTCATAGGCAATGAAACTCTTTTAGCAGGCATCTTATTTGACTAGTCCTTGGAAGCAATTTCAAGCACTTATTAATAGGACTATTCAAAGTTCCATTTTGCAAAAGGCACTTCTACTACTCGCTATACTAGTAGCTTTTTTCAGTCATGTTTCCTTCGCCCAAACAGGTAGTTGGAACCCTGCGGGCGCTAACAAAGTGTATCCGCGGACGTTGTTAACTGCAGCAGCTGTGCCAGGATTGCGAGAGTCATTGGCTGAGCCTAGTCGGTTTGCTCTTTTCAACGGCCTGTATACTAGCACTTCAGGAGAAGCCCCTCACGATAACTCATCTTCTGACGGCCGGCGGGCCCGGGCTACGTATGCCAAAAATGCCGCCTTTGTGGTCCTTACCAACAGGAAGACTAACTCTGGTCAGCTCCTGGAATTACCCATCGTTGAGCGGGCTGCGCTGGTTACTCGAATCAAGACGCTACTTGCAGAAAGTAACCCCACGGTGGAGCCTTTTGCGAGCTTCTCGGGCACTACCTACACGGAGTGGCAATGGCGCTCGAAGGAGCTCATTGACTATCTAGTGGCCTACGACCTGCTGCGGGGAGCCGGCGAATCAGCAGCCTCTTTACAAGCCAGCCGCACGAGGCTGCAGCAATTCGCCGGCAACCTGTACCTGCAGTCGAATAAGCCTTTTTTAGGCGTGTCGTTTTATGGGCAGGTAAAGAATAACCATACCCTCATGACGGCAGCCGCGCTAGGCATGGCTGCCGTGGTGCTAAATGAAGCCAGCAGCTCGGATAGTAATCAACAACCCACCAACTGGATCAATGTTGCTATGTACACCATTGATAACGTGCTGTGGCAGGACGCCGAACGGCAATCGGACCCACAGGCGGTAGCTGGGTATGCGGAGGGGCCATACTACTTCAAATATGCCTTTCTGAATTGCCTGCCCTTCTTTCGGGCCATGGGAAACTTCCTGCCCGACGGCGGACTGGCCTACACGTACGGGGGCGTCACACGTACCATCCGCAACCCCTACTTCGACCCGCGCTACGACCGACTGTATGATTGGGTAACGGCTATTCTGCTGCCTGATGGGCGCTTCCCGGCCTTGGAAGACTCTTACATGGATATGGGCATGCCGGAACTGGCTCTAACGGGTAAGGCCAACTACGTGCGGCCCCTGCACTTGACCAAGCTCGATGGCCGGCAGATGAACTCATTGACTGCCCAACTGCGCGACGTGCCCGTGGATATGCGAGCCGCTTACCTCGCGGCACAGCTTTCTGCTGCGCAGCCAGAACAACCCAGGCTTACGACGCTTCCACAGAGCGGCAATCTTGTTTTTCGCTCGGGCTCTGATTCTTTAGCCAGCTACCTGCACTTATACGGCAAGAATGGGCTGGCACAAACCAATTCTGGCGGGCACAGCCACGCCGATGCTGGTAGTTTTATCTTGCACGCGTATGGGCAATTGCTCGCGTTAGACCCCGGTTATCTTAGCTACAACCGCCGCGCCGAAGTGGGAAATGCTGGTAACCATAACATGCTACTAGTTGATGGAGACGGGCCCGCCATGGGTACCGCCGGGGCCGCCAACGATGCCGCCGCCACTATTCAGCATACTTTCTCTACGCCTCAACTGGCCTACGGCGAGGTACAAACGGCCTATAAAGGCACCTCCATTACTCGCAAGGCACTCTTCATCCGCAATTCTTATTATTTGCTGGCGGATGTAGTGCAGGCGAACACCACCCACATATACACCTGGCAGCTGCACGGCTATGGCCTAGAGGGCGGCACACCCACTACTGGAAGTTTCCAGGACAACCTAGCGCGTCACGAAGGCACCTGGCACAAGAACGGGGTTAGCCTGCTCGCGCACGTAACGGCAGCCGGCGGAGCCACTTACAGCAAGGCCACCAACGTGCACGAGGTAACCTACAACACCCCAGAAAACCATACTACTCTGCTGGTGCAGCGTACCGGAGCGCAGGCACAGTTTCTGGCGGCTTTGTATCCGTACGCTACCACTCCGCCCGCCATTTCCACCACCAGCACCCCTACTACCGCTGGCCTCACCAGCACCAATACTCGCTTCACAGATATTGCCTTTACCCAGACCGATACCACGTTAGCTGCCAGAAGTGGCCTAGCCGCTAACTCCATTAGCTCCGATGCGTTGCTGACATTTTACTCGCGTGATCTTAATGGAGGCTTCGCGCAGGCCTTTTTGGAGGAAGGCAAACTGCTACAAGACGGTCTTACCACGGTGTTATCATCTTCTCGGCGGGCTACAATCAGCTGGCAAAAAATAGGGAGCGGGCAATACGCAGGCCATGTAAGCCGTGGCACTACCCTCACCATTGGCCTAGCCGAAGCGCCACTTGCGCTGAGCGGCCCAGGGGTTAGCCAGTTTGCGTATGATGCCGCTACCCAGCAGCTGCGCGTAGTTCTCACCGAAGCCACCGACTTTCAAGTGCAGCTTCAACCCAGTCGGCCCCTGCCGGTAGAGCTAGTACGTTTTACTGGCGCACGCAAAGCTGATGGTGTACAGCTGACTTGGCAAACGGCAACGGAGCTTCACAACCGCGGCTTTGCCGTGGAGCGCCGCACTGCTACCAGGCCTGACTTCCAACAGATTGGCTTTGTAGCGGGACAGGGTGCCTCCTCTACGGCTTCTACTTACCGTTATCAGGACTTGTCTGCCCCAGCGGGCGAAACGTACTACCGGCTTCGGCAACTGAATCAAGATGGTACCTCCACCTATTCGTCGGTGGTAGTGATTTCAGCGCAAGCAGAGCCGCTAATGGCGCTTACTGTTGCGCCCATTCCGGCGCGTAGCTCTCTAACAGTTACCTATCCTGATGCGCAGCAAATTGTGCACCTAAAGCTCCTAGACCAAAATGGCCGTACTGTTTCACAACAGCAGTTTCAGGCCCAAACTCAGGTTGCTGTAGGCCACTTACCGGCCGGCGTCTATTATCTGCAGTCGTTAGATGCTTTTACGGGTCAGCCGCTGGCTAAGCCCCAGCGGGTGCTGGTGGCTCCCTAGGCCTCCTTTCACTGTCCTTCCAAAACCAAACCGGCCCGAATGCTACTAGCATTCGGGCCGGTTTGCGTAGGCCACTCTAAGAAGCGGCCTGCTGTATTTTCTTGTCTAGCGGATGGGGCCTTTCATGCCCATCATGCGGGCCATTTGCTGCATACCGCCTTTGGTCTGGCTCATTTTGTTCATGGTGCGCATCACTTTGCGCATGTCCTCGAATTGCTTCATCAGGTTATTTACCTGCTGAATATCAGTGCCAGAGCCTTTGGCCAGGCGGCGGCGGCGCGAGCCGTTCAACAGCTCAGGCTGGGCGCGCTCCTTGGGCGTCATGCTCTTGATGATGGCTTCGATTGGCTTGAAGGCATCGTCGTCGATTTCGATATCCTTCATGGCTTTGCCCATGCCGGGGATCATGCCTACCAGATCCTTCAGGTTACCCATCTTCTTGATCTGCTCCAGCTGCGACAGGAAGTCGTCGAAGTTGAACTGGTTTTTGCGGATCTTCTGGTTGATGCGCTTGGCTTCCTCCTCGTCGAACTGCTGCTGCGCGCGTTCTACCAGCGAAATCACGTCGCCCATGCCCAGAATTCGCTGGGCCATCCGGTCTGGATAGAACATATCCAGCGCCTCCATCTTCTCACCCGTCGAGATGAACTTGATGGGCTTCTCTACCACAGCCCGAATGGAAAGGGCGGCACCACCGCGCGAGTCACCGTCGAGCTTGGTAAGCACCACGCCGTCGAAGTTCAGGCGGTCGTTGAAGGTTTTGGCGGTGTTTACGGCGTCCTGACCCGTCATGGAGTCCACCACGAACAGGGTTTCCGAGGGGTTGATGGCGCGCTTTACGGCCTCAATCTCGGTCATCATCTGCTCATCCACGGCTAGGCGGCCGGCGGTGTCGATGATAACTACGCGCTTGCTGTTTTTGCGAGCGTACTCAATGGCGTTCTGCGAAATCTGAACCGGGTTCTTGTTCTCCGGCTCCGAGTACACTTCTACCCCCACTTGCTCGCCTAGCACCTTCAGCTGGTCGATAGCGGCGGGGCGGTACACGTCGCAAGCCACCAGCAGCACCGAGCGGTTCTGCTTCTTGAGGTAGCTAGCCAGCTTACCGGCGAAGGTAGTTTTACCCGAACCCTGCAGACCCGAGAGCAGTACCACGGCCGGCTCACCTTTGATGACGATGTCCTGCTTCTCGCCGCCCATGAGCTCGGTGAGCTCATCGTAGACGATTTTGGTCATCAGCTGGCCCGGCGACACGCTGATGAGCACGTCGCGGCCCATGGCCTCGTCCTTGATCTTGTCGGTTACTTCTTTGGCTACCTTGTAGTTAACGTCGGCATCTACCAGGGCGCGACGGATTTCCTTTACGGTAGCCGCAACGTTGATTTCGGTGATGCTGCCTTGGCCTTTGAGGGTTTTAAAGGCCCGGTCAAGTTTGGTACTTAGATTATCGAACATGGAGTCGCAGATTTGCGCTGATTTTTCTCTTACTATCTTCTGTGTTCCGCGAGGGAAGTCATCTTAGCGAAAAGCTACTCTGTACCTCCGCATCACGGAACGCTAGGGCAGTTGCCGAAGCAGCCACACGGTTTAGCCTCCAAAAGTAACCAGAAAACCCCGGAATGGCTATAGCTGCGTACCTTCGCCGCCCTTACCACTTGCAGTAGTGTCCGTGCCTAACCGTCCGCTTCGTTTACTTGTCATTACGTATTACTGGCCGCCCTCTGGTGGGGCGGGTGTGCAGCGCAGTTTGAAGTTTGTGAAGCACCTGCCCCAGTTTGGTGTAGAGCCCACTGTGATTACCGTAGACCCTACCCAGGGTGCTTACCCCGTACTAGACCACTCTCTGGAGGCAGACATTCCGGTGGGGGTGCGCGTCATCCGGACCAATACCTTTGAGCCTTTCGACAGCTATAAGAAGCTGACAGGCAAGCAAGTTCCCTTTGGCGGCTTCGTGGGTGAAAGCAAAACCAGCCTGATTCAGCGCCTGTTCAAATTTGTGCGCGGCAACGTATTTATTCCGGATGCACGGCGGGGCTGGAACAGTTATGCCCTACGCGCCGTGGCCGATTTGTTAGCCCAAGGTGAGCAGTTTGATGCCGTGCTAACCAGCTCCCCGCCCCACTCCTCGCAACTGATAGGCCTAGAGTTGAAGCGCCGCTACGGCCTGCGCTGGCTGGCCGATATGCGCGACCCCTGGACGGATATTTATTATTACAAGGAGCTCAACCACACCCCACCGGCGCGTTGGCTTGATGCTCGCTACGAGCGCCAAGTATTGGAGCAGGCCGATGCCGTGCTGGTCACTAGCCCCAATACCAAGCGCCTGTTCCTGGGCAAGTCGCCTAAGCTCATGGCAGATAAGATCCAGGTGGTACCCAACGGCTACGATGAAGCAGATTTTCGCGCGCCCAGCCAGCCGCCCACCGATGCGCTGCTGATTACGCACACCGGCACCATCTCCGAAACCTACCACATTGAGCAACTGCTGGCCGCCTGCGCCGAGTGTGGCCGCCGCCACCCCGATGTGCCGATACGGCTGCGATTCGTGGGAAAAGTTTCAGGTGGCCTACAGCTGCAAATTGAGCAGGCCGGCCTGGTAGATCACACCGAGTTTGTGCCCTTTGTGCCGCACGATAAATCAGTAGAGTACCTGTTGCGCTCCACGGTACTGCTGATGGCCATTCCTGATGTAGCCAATAACTTCGGGATTCTTCCGGGTAAAGTCTTCGAGTATCTGGCGGCCAACAAACCTATCCTGTGCGTGGGCCCCATCGGCTCCGATGCCGACACGTTGCTGGAGGAATGCGGCGCCGGCCACGCCCTTCCCTACGATGGGTATCCGGCCATGCTGGCCCAGTTGGAGAGCCTCGTAGGCCAGTGGCGCCTCAACCCCAACCTGGACCTGCCCGCCCTTAACCACGTCCGCTACTCCCGCCGCGCACTAACTGCTCGGCTGGCGGAGATGGTGAAGCGTTGATACAAAGGTGACCTAGTCAGACGTCATTGCTCTCCTAATGACGCTTTTAGATTGATCTTACTTGAAAAGTCCGCGCAACTTACTGGGAACAAGACTGGCAGCCCGGGCTTTCAAATCAACCCAGCCAGACCGCTCCAACTGGTGGCCATGCCACTGGCCGATGGCCTCGGCGAGGCGCTGGGCCAGGGTGCGGTAGTGCTGGCGGTGGTAGTGACGCAGATTGTTGGTTACGTCAGCAGGCGTTTTGATGAAGCTGCGCACATTCACGATGTAGCAGTTTTCTGCCTCCGTCACAAACTCCTCCAGCGCCTGATTCATCAGGGCATGGCGTGCGGCAGCCCCAGTTTCTCCAGAGCCTGGCACTTCTATTTCAGTACCGTTTAAGAAGTAGATAGGCACTTGCGCTGGTACTTGAGCTCGTAGCCATCGTAGGTTTTCCTGAAAATCGGCTGGCGAAATCTGGCCTTGAAATTCAAATTTCTGCTGAAAACGGCGCAGAAATGCCTCGTCCATCCCACGGAACCGGCGTTGTGCATACTTCGCGGCCTGTGCCACCGGGTCCACGGACGTCAGGTCTTGGTATGCCCCGAAAGGCACTTCTAGGCCAGTGGCTTTTTCCCGGTACAACTCCTGCGTGTAGTCCATGAGCGGGCTATACACCAGTACATCGTAGTGTGCATCCCAGAGCTTGGTATCAAAAGCTTCCTGGCCTAGAAAAGGCAGGGATGCTGCTAACCGCTGTTGCTCCGCTCTAGGCCACTCCTGGCCCGCTCGCAACAGGGCGGTGTGCTCCACATGGACGGGAATCTGATTCTCGTTGTTGTAGTTAAACTCCTCCTCTACTTCCAGCTGGAATGCCTGCAGAAAAGGTGTCAACTGGCCTAGGTCGCAGCCTCCTTTCAGCAGCACCCGCAACGTTGTACCAGAGTTCGTGATGGCAGGAGCGGTCTGTCTGTCTGTTGCCTCCGGGGCGGTTTCTACCGTAATCCAGTCGGGCCGGTCTGTTGGGTTGAGGGTGGTGGCTACATCGCCCTGCACTTCCAGCACCGGAAATCCGAGTTGGGCATAAGTGAACTGCTCTACACCTAGATGCAGAATGCGGCAGGAAAAGACGAGCTGCTCCAAGCGGTTTTCTGGCAGATGCAAGCAGTAAATACCCACTAAGCCATAATCGCCAAACCGGTCGCGGGCCCGCACGGTACCCCAACGCCGGGTTCTATCTTCGAAGCTGGCGGCTAATTCTTCTTTCGTGACGCGACGCTTAGTAAAGTTTAGCTGGTTGGAGCGGTTAATCAACTCCTCAATACGACCTAAATCGGGCACTACGGCGGCACCTTCCCGAAACTCGATGCGCACCTGCGCATCACGCAGAAAAGCTAGGTTATCGTTGTACGCGGCGCGTGCTTCCTGCTGGCGCTCCAGCAGCTTGTACTGCTCCAGGCGAGAGAATTCCGGATCGGGCTTACCGCTAGCGCGCAACAGAGGGGCTAATTCAGCAAGGTCGGCGGGGTCGGCTACCTGAAGCTGGGGGTTATAGTATTGAGCTTCGGCCCGGTTGATAGGGTTGTCATCCAGAAACAGCGCATTGGAGGCCCGCAGCTGCATCTGCTCCAGCAGCTGCTTGATAATGGGACCTTTGGGCTGCCAGCTTATCTGAGGAAACACGAACAGGTCGCGGATGCCCAGCTCCACCAGTTTGGCCTCAGCAGGGGCGAAGTCGTTTTTACTGACAATGGTATGTACAATGCCCCGCGCCGCTGTGTCGCGCACGAGTTGCAGGTTATCCTCTAGCGCCTCCACGGCCCCTTCCGAGAGCGTACCGCGCCAAAACGTATCGTCCAGATCCCAGATAATAACTTTGATGGGAGCGTTAGGTGCGGAGTGCGAGGTGCCGGTTGCCAGTGTCATGTGTTACGCGTTGCAGGTTGTGCAGAGCCTGTATATTCAGTCAACACGGAGGTGTCAGGCCCGATTCATCTTCCAACCAATAATCAAAGCTACGGAGGAAGAACTAACTACTACTCCCAACTAGTTCTCGAACAACAGACCTACAGCAGGCAACCGGCAACGCAGAACTGGTAACTGACTGCAGAATCCCTACTTTTGCTGCCCTTACCCAAACCGGCCCAGTGGCCGGCTTCCCTCCTATCGCATGGCTCTCGACCTCAATCATAAGTCTATTCTGGTAACCGGTGGCACCGGTTCGTTCGGCAAGCAGTTTGTGCAAACTGTTTTCGAAAAATACCCGCAGGTGAAGCGCCTGGTAGTGTACTCCCGCGATGAGCTCAAGCAGTACGAGATGTCGCAGGTGTTCCCGCACGAGAAATACCCCGCCATCCGCTACTTCATCGGCGACGTGCGCGACGCGGAGCGCATGAAGCGCGCATGTGAAGGCATCGACATCATTGTGCATGCCGCGGCTCTCAAGCAAGTACCCGCCGCCGAGTACAACCCCATGGAGTGCATCAAGACCAACATCTTCGGGGCCGAGAACGTGATTAATGCGGCCCTTGACTGCGGCGTGACCGACGTAGTAGCCTTGAGCACCGACAAAGCTGCGGCCCCCATCAACCTCTACGGCGCCACGAAGCTGTGCTCTGATAAGCTGTTCGTGGCCGCCAACAACATGAAGGGCGCCCGTGATCTGCGCTTCTCAGTGGTGCGCTATGGAAATGTAATTGGCTCCCGCGGCTCGGTGGTGCCGTTCTTCCTGAACCGCCGCTCCTCCGGTGTGCTGCCTATCACCCACCCCGACATGACGCGCTTCAATATCTCTCTGGAGGAAGGTGTGGACCTGGTGTTGTATGCACTGGAGCACAGCTGGGGCGGTGAGATTTTCGTGCCTAAGATTCCGAGCTACAAAATCACGGAAGTAGCCAAAGCCATTGGTCCCGATTGCCGCCAGGAAATCGTGGGTATTCGCCCCGGCGAGAAGCTCCACGAAGCCATGATTACGGAAACCGATGCGCTCAGCACCGTAGAACTACCTAAGTATTACGTAATTCTTCCCTTCACCCCCCGCTGGGACGTGGATGCGTTTATCAAGCATTTCAACGGCCGCCGCGTGGAGCTGGGCTTCCAGTACGATTCCAGCAACAACACGGAGTGGCTGGACGCGGAGCAGATTCGCGAGGAAATTCGCCTACACGTAGACCCATCGTTTTCAGTGTAGCATTTGGTCTTTATTGCTTTTATAATCGGAAGCCGCTTTCAATCTGGAAGCGGCTTCTGCGTTACCTTTGATCTGTTATGATTCAGTCCCCCTTCCAGCCCACGCACCCCATTGCCTACGGCCGCCAGCACATTACGCCCGAAGATGTGCAGGCCGTAACAGATACGCTTTACTCCGATTACCTCACGCAAGGCCCCAAAGTGGCGGAGTTTGAGCAAAAGTTTGCCGAGTATATTGGCGCCACTTACGCTGTGGCCGTGGCGAATGGCACTGCTGCACTGCACCTGTGCGCGCTGGCGCTGGGTGTGCAGCCGGGCCAGCGGGTCATTACCACGCCTATCACTTTTTCGGCCTCGGCCAATTGCGTGCGCTACTGCGGTGGCGAGGTGCACTTCGTAGATATTGACCCCGCTACGGCTCTTATCGACCTGAAAGCTGTGCGGCGCTTGCTGGAGAGCCACCCCGTAGGCCACTTCCAGGGCCTAATTCCGGTTGATTTTGCGGGGTTGGCGGTGAACCTAGAGGAGGCCCGGCAGCTGGCTGATGAGTTTGGCCTTTGGATTATCGAAGACTCTTGCCATGCCCCCGGTGGTTTCTTCACCGACTCGCTGGGCCAGGAGCAGCGCTGCGGCAATGGGCAGTTTGCCGATCTGGCCATCTTCAGTTTCCACCCCGTCAAGCATATTGCCACCGGCGAGGGGGGCATGATTACCACAAACAACGCGGCACTTTACGAGCACCTGCTGCGCCTACGCACCCACGGTATCACCAAGGACCCTGCCCAGCTAGAACGCCCTTCTGATGGCGGCTGGTACATGGAAATGCAGGAGCTGGGCTATAACTACCGCATGCCCGACATGCTCTGCGCCCTCGGCATCAGTCAGCTCCGGCGCGCCGAGAGTGGCCTAGCGCGCCGCCGCGACCTAGCGGCCCGCTATGATGCGGCTTTTGCTCAGATGCCGGAGGTGCAGCCGTTGGAAGGGGCGCCAGGCCATGCCTACCACTTGTACGTGATTCAGGTAGCCAACCGTAAAGGGCTGTATGACTTCCTGCGGGAGAAGCAGATTTTTGCCCAGGTGCATTACATACCGGTGCACACCATGCCCTACTACGAGCAGCTCGGCTGGAAACCCGGCGACTTCCCGCTGGCAGAGGCCTACTACGCTCACTGCCTGAGCATTCCACTGTTTCCCAGCCTCACCGATGAGGAGCAGCAGTACGTGATTGACTGCATCCGGGAATTTCTGCAAGCATAAGGTTCTTCGTGAAAAAAGTCGGTATCATCTCCCAAGCTCGCATGACCAGCACCCGGCTGCCGGGCAAAGTATTACTGCCCGTGGACGGCCAGCCGCTGCTGCAGTACCATACGCAGCGCCTGCAAGCCAGCGGTTTCCCGCTGTACCTGGCCATAACCTCTAACGCCACCGACGACCCGTTGGCTGACTTTGCTGAGGCTCGCCAGCTGGCCTACGTGCGCGGGGATGAGCAAGATGTATTGTCGCGCTATGCGCTGTGCGCGCAGACGCATGAGCTGGATGTACTAGTGCGGGTAACTTCCGACTGCCCCCTGCTGGATGGAGAGCTTGTAGGCCACTCGATACAGGAGTACCTGCGCGCCAACGATGCACGGTTGTACCTGTCTAATGTGTTGGAGCGCACTTTTCCGCGGGGCTTCGACTTTGAGATTTTCTCCCGGGAGCTTCTGGAAGAAGCGGCCCAACATGCCACCTTAGCCAGCGACCGGGAGCATGTAACGCCCTACATCCACCAGAACCGCTCTGGTACGGTACGGTTCCAGCACATACGACGCACCCCCGACCGCAGCGCCTATCGCCTGACCGTGGATACTGCCGAGGACTTTGAACTGATTAGGCAGTTGATTGAAGAGCACGGCGCGGCTGCGCTAGCCGCTGATCAGCTGATTGCGCTGCTCGACCAGCACCCCGAATTAGTGGCGCTGAACGCGCACGTGGAGCAGAAGAAAATCTAGGTTACTACCGGCCATTCCGGACCGGCTCCCTACTTTCGGGGCATGGAAACTTCTGTTTCAGCTGCTGGCGCGGCCTCGTCTGCGCGTATACCCCGCCTCGTATTTCGCGCCGATGGTAACTCCCGCATAGGCCTAGGCCACGTAATGCGCTTACTGGCATTAGCTGAGATGTTGGCTCCGCTGGCCGTAGAGCGCCTTTTCCTGATACGGCAGCCCGATGCAGAACTTGTACAGCAACTTACTGCCGCTGGCCTGACGGTGCTGGAGCTGCCGCTTCGGCCACTGCCCGAAGAAGCCGCCGAACTCGTGCGGCAGGTGCTGCGGCCCACCGACGTACTGGTGCTCGATGGCTACGACTTCCGCTACGACTATCAAAATACGGTTCGTGGGATTGTGGCTCGGCTGGTTTACCTCGATGACCTGCACAGCTTTCCTCTCGCCGCTGACCTCATCCTGAATCCCGCTGGTGGAGTTAGCCCGAAGCAGTACGAGCTTCGCCAACCCGGTGCCCGCCTGCTCAGTGGGCCAGCCTATGCCCCCTTGCGGGCTGCTTTCCGCCAGTCCCGCCCGACCACCGAAGCTCCTGACCCAAACCAGATTCTGGTGTGCCTTGGCGGTGCCGACCCTACTCATCAGACCCAGCGCGTAACGGCGGCGCTGCTGGAACTGCCTTCTGCGCCTCAGGTGCATGCTGTAATAGGTAGCGCCTATACCAGCTGGGAGAGCCTACAATCCTGGGCTCAGGATCAGCCCCACCTGCTGCTGCACCGCAATTTATCGGGAGAGCAATTAGCTGACTTGATGCACCAATGCGGAGCTGCCGTGTGCTCGGCCAGCACCGTGAGCTATGAGTATTGCGCGGCTGGGGGCGGCCTCTTGTTTATTCTGCCGGTGGCTGATAATCAGTACGACATTGCCCAGTATCTGCGGCAAGCGGGCCTAGCGCTGCCCTACACATCGGCCCCCAATGTGCTTACCTCCGCCGAAGCCATCCGCATAGCCAGTCAGCTCCAAGAGGCGCAGCTCCGCGTGTTCGACGGGTTAACGGCCGAGCGGCTCCGCCAGGAGTTTATGGCGTTGCTGTTGCCGCCTCCGCCTTTCTACCTGCGCCCCGTAACGGCCTCCGACTCCGACCAGCTCCTGGCCTGGACCAACGAGCCGGCGGTGCGCCAACATTCCTTTAACCCAAATCCCGTTACTGCCGCCGACCACCGGCAGTGGCTCGCCGCCCGTCTCTCCGATCCGCAGGCGCTGCTGCTGCTGGCACAAGATGCCGCTACTGGCCTACCCGCCGGCCTGATCCGGTTTGCGGTGGAAGGTGAGGAAGCTACGCTGAGCTATTTGCTGGATGCTCAGTTTCGGGGCCGCGGCTTGGCGGCATTGCTGCTGCTAGCCGGCACCCGGCAGGTTACTTCGCTATTTCCGCAAGTGCGCCGGGTGCTGGGCCACGTGCAGCCGAGCAATGTAGCTTCTGTTAAGGCATTTGAGCGGGCCGGATTTCGGCAATTGCCTGCTACTGCTGCCCTCACATTTGTTTGGGAATCCGGCGGAAATTAGTCTCAACTTTTCCCCTCATAAAGCCTGTGTAGTAGCTGCAGTGTTGCACTTAGACTGCCGATATAAGGTCGAGCCCAGCGAAATCCTCAGAGCTACTACCCACCGAATCTGACGCGTACTTCTAGCCGATAGCCCCGCCTCCCGCGGGGCTTCGTATTTTTGCAGCATGCAGATTTCCATTGGCCCCCGCCTCATTGGTCCCGACCAACCGCCTTTCATCATTGCCGAGCTCAGTGGCAATCATAACCAAGACCTCAACCGTGGCCTAGCCATCGTAGATGCTATGGCGGCGGCCGGTGCCCACGCCATCAAGCTCCAGACCTATACCGCCGATACTATGACGCTGCCCGGCGCCTACCGCATCGACGACCCTAGCTCCCTGTGGTATGGCCGGGAGCTACACGAGCTCTACCAGGAGGCGCACACGCCCTGGGAGTGGCATAAGCCCTTATTTGACCGGGCACGGGAGCACGGCATGCTGGCCTTCAGCTCGCCCTTCGATGAAACCGCCGTTGATTTCCTGGAAACCCTCAACGTGCCGGCCTACAAAATTGCTTCCTTCGAAAATACCGACTGGCCCCTGCTTCGGCGCGTAGCCGCCACGGGCAAGCCCGTGATTATGAGCACTGGCGCCAGTCAGCTTTCTGAGGTAGCCGAAGCCGTGCAGGTGCTACGTGGCGCAGGTTGCCAGGAGCTGATCCTGCTGAAGTGCACCAGCACCTACCCCGCCACACCCCAAAACACCAACCTGCGCACACTACCCCACTTTCAGCAGCTGTTCCCCGACTGCCTTGTAGGCCTCTCCGACCACACCATGGGCGTGGGCGCGGCTGTGGCAGCCGTGGCCCTAGGCGCCTGCGTGGTGGAAAAGCACGTAACTCTGCGCCGCGCCGATGGCGGTGTAGACTCAGCCTTCTCTCTGGAGCCAGAGGAAGTAGCGCAGTTGGTAACGGAAACGGAGCGGGCGTGGCAGGCGCTAGGCAAGGTGCAGTACGGTGTGCAGAGGGCCGAGGAGAAAAGTCGGCTCTACAAACGCTCCCTGTATGTGGCCCAGGATATTGCCGCCGGCGACGTATTTACCAAGGAAAACCTGCGCGTGGTGCGCCCCGGCGACGGTCTGCCACCCCGTTACTACGACCAGCTCTTGGGCAAACCTGCCCGCCAAGACCTGCGCGCCGGCACTCCCCTAACTTGGGAGGCTCTATAAACTAGACCGGCCAAATAGAGTGCTTTTATAAAAACGTCATGTCGAGCTGGTCGAGACATCTTGCGTGCTGACGTTGAATTAGTCTGGCAACATCAGCGAGCGAGATGTCTCGACCAGCTCGACATGACGTTCTTAGGTAGTTGTTCTAGGCCTGTCAACCGCCTTTTCCCCTCTGAATCTGCTCGATTTATTACTTATTAATGCCTGACGTTCCTTCCTCTCGCACAGCTCGCTTGCGCGACATCCTGCAACTGCGGTTCACCGACCTTTTTGCGAGTTTGCCAACGCACATGCTGGAGCCTATTTCCCCGGCTAACCCGCTCAAGCGGCTGCTGAAGGTGGCGGGTTACGCGGCGGTACGGCTAGTGGGCAACGTGTTTCGGCCAGTACGTAACACGGAGGAAGTAGGGGGCAAGGTGTGGCTCTATGTGGTGAGCCAGAACAATTACGACTCCCTGCATTTTGTGCGGGAGGCCCGGCCAGACAGCGTGCTGGTGGCGGGGCAAAGCAAACAGATTGGGCGCTACAACCGGCAGGTAAATCGGCTGTCGTTACGGCGAAAGCTGCTGTATTATGGGCAGCTGCCGGGCGTGCTGCTAGGCCTGTGGCGCACAGAAGGCACCAAGGCATGGCGGTTTTTCGACTTGGTTTTCAACGCTATTGGCTACTATGAAGTCTACTGCCGGGCGCTGCGTCACTACCGGCCCCGGGCCATTATCTTCGCCAACGACCACAACGACGACGCCCGGGCCCTGCTGCTGGCTGCTCGCGCCTGCGGCGTGCCCACTGCCTATGTGCAGCACGCCAGCGTCAGCACTAACTTCCCGCCGCTGGGGTTTGATTTGAGCTTGCTGGAAGGGCAGGACGCGCTAGACAAATACCGCCAGTGTGGCCCCGTGCGTGGCCGCACTGAGCTAGTAGGTATGCCTAAAGCTGATGCTTTCCTGGCTACCAAAAACCAAAGCCCCACGGTGCAGCGCGTAGGCCTAGCCTGCAACACCCTGGATGATACCGAGGCTATTGCCGATGCGCTAGGCCACCTACTGCGGGAGTTCCCAACTAGTATGTTCACCTTCCGCCCGCACCCCGGCGATAAGCGCGACTTCTCCTTCCTACGCCAGCAACACCCGCAGCTGCAGTTTTCGGATGCCCGCCAGCACAACGTCTTCGAGTTTCTGCAGCAGCAAGACGCCCTCATCGCCGCCGACACCAGCACTCACTTAGAGGCGACGCTTCTGAACCTGGCCAGCATCTACTACCGATTCGGCACCCACGGCGTGACGGATGACTACTACGGATATGTTGCCCACGGCTTAGTAGAACGCGCCAACACCCTTCCGGAGCTTTCGGCGCTGCTCCGCCGCTACCAGCAGCACAAACCCCTCGACCTATACCGCCGCGCCGCCTACTACAACGCCACCCTCGGCACTCCCGACGAAGGCCACAGCCAACAACGCGCCCTGCGTTTATTAAACGACTGGCTCCAGAAACAGGCCTAGAACAGCTCAGCGCCTTCTGCGAAAACCTCAGCACCCTCTGCGGGAACCGTCGTCTGCCAAACCTGCTATACTTGCGCCGCCATGCCTGCTCCCGCCTTCCCATCTCCCCCGCAGCCGGTTTCCGCTGAAACCCGCCTAGCCTACGTGCTCCGGCACTTCCGACTGGCCTACGAGAACGTGCCGGACATTTCCATCGGCTACGCGGGCACCCAACCGCAACTGGAGATAGCCGAAGGCGCCGGCGAGTTTTTCAGTCAAACGAATCCGTACCCTGCGGCCCCCAACAGGCGGGAGTGGCTAGGCCAGTCGGTGCCGTTTTTCTTTGACGCGGAGCCGTGGAAGCCGCTGCTGGAGCTACTGCCAAGTGGACAATCCAGAATCAATGCAGACATCATTTCAGGTGCATTTTACCTGCTCAGCGGTTGGCAGGAATACTACTCTGAAGAGCGCGACCAGCACGGCCGATTTCCCTATTCAGCCAGTGTGCAGCACACGTATGGTTTCGTGACCCTCCCCGTCGTGAACTACTACTTCGATGTGCTGAAAACCGCCGTAGAGCATATCTTAGGCCACTCCCTAAAGCCCTGTACCTGGCTGAACGGTGCAAAATGGGCGGCCTTCATCACCCACGACATCGACAACCTGTACAGCGCCTGGAAGGCTCCCGCTAAAGCAGCCTTCCAGCGCCGCGACTGGCCTAGCCTGGCCCGGCAGCTCTGGCAGCACTTTACTGAGAAAGACGCTTGGGACAATCTGGAAGAGGTGCAGCAGACAGTGGCTAGCTACGGCGCCAAAAGCACCTTCTTCTTCCTACCTGAGCACCGCAAAGCCGCCAACGGCACCCCAAATGCTGATTATAAGCTGCGTAAGGTGTGGCAGAAAGCCGTAGCTGCCATTGGCAACTCCGAAACCGGGCTACATGCCAGTATAGGTACCGACAAACTCCATCTGCAGCTAAAAAGTGAAGGAGATTTGCTGCAACAGTTCAAAAAGGGAGATAAAGACTTCGGCATCCGGTTTCACTACCTAGGATGGGAGCCACGTATCACGCCTACTTTACTCAGTCTACATGGGTACTCTTACGATTCTACTCTTGGGTTTGCAGAGCATTTTGGCTTCCGAAACTCCTACTGTCTACCATTTTACCCATTTAATTTTAGCGCTAGCCCCTTTACCGTTAACCCTCCTCAAGTAACGATTCAGCTGCTGCACAATGCTCCGGTTTCGTTCACCCTAGGCCCTCGTAACTCCATTCAGACCTCTACTTTCCTCGAAATTCCGCTCAATGTGATGGATGCCACCTTGCACCACCCGCGCTATCTGCAGTTGGAGCCCAAGGAAATCCTCCCGGCCCTGACGCCGATGTTCCAGGAAATTGAGCGGTTTGGTGGGGTGTGCACGGTGCTTTGGCACAACGAGAACTTCGACCCTGCCAACGAGAATACCGGCCCGCGCCAGTTCGCCGAAATCATGGAGTACCTTCGCAGCCGCGCCGTAGCGTTTGTCAACGGCACCGATATCGTTGGTGAAATAACCAAGCAAAGAAGCACGGCATCCTGAGTGCAACGCCAGGTTCTTTCCACGTCAGCACGAACGGTTCTAGGCCAGTCGTTCTCACCTGAAAAGATCCTTCGCGCTGCTCTGGATGACGTGCTCTCAGTTTCTTTATTATTTGCCATTTCACCACTTCACAACTTCACCTCTTGGGCATAGTTCTGCGGCAGGGGCTGCGTAATACGGTCATTTCTTACATCGGGCTAGCTCTGGGCTTCGTGAACACGGCCTTCGTGGTGCCGCGCTTTCTGGCGGCGCATGAGCTAGGCCTTACGAGCACGCTGCTAGCCATTGCTACTATTTACGCGCAGCTTTCGGCGCTGGGCTTTGCCAGCGTGGGCATTAAGTTCTTCCCCTATTTCCGCAACCGTGAGGCAGGGCATCAGGGCTTTTTGCCCCTGCTGCTGGGCGTGCCGCTGCTGGGGTTTGGGGTAGTCTCGCTGCTTTACTTAAGCGGGAAGCCGCTGGTCCTGAACTTCTACGAAAAGGACCAGGCGCTCATCAGTTCCTACTACGGCTGGGTGGGGGTGCTGGCCTTGTTCGTGATGCTGTACTCGCTGCAGGATGCTTACCTGAAAGGCCTCTATCACACTGCATTTTCCTCCTTTGTGCAGGAGATTTTGCTGCGGGTGCTACAGGCGGGCGCGGCCGTGTTGTATGGCCTGGGCTACCTCTCATTTCATGGGTACGTACTGGCCTACATCGGCACTATGAGTGGCATTGCGCTCTTGCTCACGGTGTACTTAGGCGTTATCGGTGAACTACACATTCGGCCTAAGCGGGAGGTGCTGCAGGTGCAGCCCTTGCGGAGCATCCTGAGTTTTGGGGCGTTTGCGCTGCTGGCGAATATCTCGGCCACCGTCATCATGAACATTGACACCCTGATGGTGGGCTCCCAGCTCAATTTGGCGGCCGCGGGTGTGTATAGCATTGCGTTTTTCATCAGCACAGCTCTGACACTACCGGCCCGCTCGCTCAATAAAATTGCCTTCCCGCTGCTGGCCGACTACTGGAAAGAGCAGGCCCTCCCCCGCATGGCCGACTTTTACCGCGACACCACCCGCCTGAATACCGTGCTCGGCAGCTATCTGGCTCTGGGCATCGGGCTCAACCTTGATTTCATTTACGGCCTGATGCACAATCCCGCCCTAACGGCTGGCACCACGGCCGTGCTGGTGCTACTGGTGGCGCGGCTGTTCGATGGTATTACGGGACTTAATGGGCTAATTGTGGTTACCTCGCCGCGCTACCGCTACGATTTGCTTTTCAACGTGTCGCTGGCCCTTACAACCATTGGCCTGAATGCGGTGCTGATTCCTCGCCTAGGCCTGTTGGGCGCAGCGGTGGCTTTTCTGCTGGCCATCGTCACGATTAATTTTGCGCGCACGTGGTTTGTGTGGCACAGCTACCGCATGCAGCCCTTCACGTGGCGCATCCCCTTGATTCTGGGAATTGCCGCCGTTGCGGGCGGAGCGGCCTGGCTGCTACCGGCGCTACCCTCCCCTCTGCTGACGATGCTACTGCGCTCCACGGTGCTGACGGTTTTGTACGCCGGCTTAATTCTGCTGACTAATTCGGCACCCGAAGCCACTGGCTTTTTGCAGAAACTGAGCCGTCGGTTTACTAAGTAATTCCTTCTAGAGGCTTGGCAAAACATCAAGTTTCCTCGACGTTTCAGGAGGCCTTTCTCATCACATGCGCAGAGGTAGCGCATGACTTTATAAGCCATTACCAAACCCACAATCATCTCATAAACAGAAACTTACTACTCAATACAGCATATCTTGCAAACCGTTTTAGAAACAAAAGAATACACTGTGTAGTTAGTCCCCTCAAATGCCTGGTTTTCCTACCTGCGCACTGCCATTTTTTGTTTGCAACAGATGAAGCTCATCACCTGCTGAAAAAATAAAATTTGGAAGTGTAAAATTTCGACCAGTACATTTGTAGGACCAATTCTTTACCCACAAAAGGATTGTTTTTATACAGAGGCGTGGAGAGACAGGCTCTACGAAGCGCCGGCAACCATCCGTAAGTGCGGAACGGTGCCAAGTCCTGACCATATAAAAACAACAACGCCGTGAACCGCTTCATCAACTCCGCCGCTTCTACCACCTCCGCTTCTGTACAGCATGGGTGTTGTGGTATGGCTAGCCTCGTCTGTATGACCGAGGCGTGTTGTTGTTGCTAAGGGCCACACTCCTCCTTTTTCCTGGTTTGTAGGCTGATTGAGCTTCTCTGACGTGCGCCTAAGCGCGTCCGGCTGAATCGTCTGCACCCGCCCTTTTCGCCCGGCGAAAACGTGCTCCTGTTGCGCCGCGACAATGCATTGTTGCCCGGGCCATTTTCGGCCGGACTGCTGCCCCTGGGGCGGCCTCTCCTCACTCCTCTTCTTGTTATGTCTGCAGCATCTGCTGCGCCGGCCGTCCTGCCCGAGCTCGACGACCTGCGCCTTCGGCTCACATCTGCTACCGCGCTGGAGCGCCTGCGCTTGGTGGCGGAACGCTTCCCTGGCAAAGCCGTCTTCTCTACTTCCTTTGGGCTGGAAGATCAGATTATCAGCCACTTGATCTTCGCCCATGAGCTTCCTATCAAGGTATTCACGCTAGATACTGGGCGCAATTTTCAGGAAACGTACTCTACCTGGAACAAGACTCTGCTGAAGTACGAGCAGCCCATTGAGGTGTACTTCCCGCGTCAGGAAAGCGTGCAGGAGTTGCTTCTCGCCAAAGGCCCTAACAGCTTCTATGAGAGCGTTGATAACCGCAAGGAGTGCTGCTACATCCGGAAGGTAGAGCCCCTGAACCGGGCGCTGGCAGGGCAGCAGGCTTGGGTAACTGGCATCAGAGCTGAGCAGTCGCAGAATCGGCAAACCATGGACCCTGTGGAGTGGGATGTCGCCCATGAGCTGACCAAAGTTCACCCCCTTTTCGACTGGACCTGGGAGCAAGCCGTGGCCTACGCCCAAGAAAACAGCATTCCGGTGAATCCGCTGCACCAGCAAGGCTTTGTGAGCATTGGCTGCGCCCCCTGCACCCGCGCCATTAAGCCCGGCGAGGACTTCCGGGCCGGCCGCTGGTGGTGGGAAGACCTTTCCGCTAAGGAATGTGGCCTACACGCCACCGCCCACCACGATGGCCCCGACCCGGTGGTAGAGCCAGTGCCCGCGTGCTAGGTCGACAGGCCTACAACAGCGCTAAACAACATCAGCACGCGGCAGACGCGAATACGCGTCTCTACAGCCGCCCAATGCAAAACGGTCATCCCGACAACACCATGAGTACCTCCCATTTCGATTACCTCGACCGGCTGGAAGCCGAAGCCATTCATATCCTGCGGGAAGTTGCGGGCCAGTTTGAGCGCCCCGCCCTGCTGTTTTCGGGCGGCAAAGACTCCATCGTGCTTACGCGGCTGGCCGAGAAAGCCTTCCGCCCCGGCCGCTTCCCCTTCCCGCTGGTGCACGTGGATACTGGCCACAACTTCCCGGAGGTACTGGCCTACCGCGATGAGCTGGCGGCTCGTCTGGGCGAAAAGCTGATTGTGCGCAGCGTGGAAGACACCATTAAGCGCCAGCGGCTGCGGGAGCCGGGCGGTAAGTACCCCAGCCGCAATCCTCTGCAGACCTACACGCTGCTGGAGGTAATCGAAGAGTTTGAGTTCGACGCCTGCATTGGTGGGGCCCGCCGCGACGAAGAGAAGGCCCGCGCCAAGGAGCGTATTTTCTCCGTGCGAGATGAGTTTGGCCAGTGGGACCCTAAGCGCCAGCGCCCCGAGCTGTGGAATGTGTATAACGGACGCATTCAGAAGGGCGAAAACGTGCGGGTATTCCCCATTTCTAACTGGACGGAGCTAGACGTGTGGCGCTACATCCAGCGCGAAAATATCAGCCTACCCGACATTTATTTCGGCCATGAGCGCACCTGCGTGGTGCTGCCCTCGGGTCAGCTTCTAGGCCTCTCGGAGCACCTGCGCCTTGATGACGACGATGAAATCGTGACGCGCCAGGTCCGCTTCCGCACCGTGGGCGACTCTACATGCACGGCCGCCGTGGAAAGTGACGCCAGCACCGTGGAGGACATTATTCAGGACCTGCTACTGGCTAAAGTAAGCGAGCGGGGCGCCACCCGCCTCGACGACAACATCTCCGAAGCCGGCATGGAAGACCGCAAGCGCAACGGCTATTTCTAACGGTGACTTAGAGATTGAGTGATTTAGTGAGTTCGATTCCGCGGCTACCCAATAGGCCCATCAACTCATTAATCACTAACCCGCTAAATCACTAAATCACCATTTCACTTCTCATGGACTTACTTCGATTTATCACCTGCGGCAGCGTTGACGACGGCAAAAGCACCTTAATTGGCCGTCTGCTCTACGACTCAGAGTCGGTGTCGCTGGACGTGCTGGCGGCCCTAGAGAAGCGACAAGCTTCTAACGGCGTCGTGGATCTGGCACTGCTGACAGATGGTCTCCGCGCTGAGCGCGAGCAGGGCATTACAATTGATGTGGCCTACAAGTACTTCACCACACCCCGCCGCAAGTTCATCATCACCGACGCGCCCGGCCACGTGCAGTACACCCGCAACATGGTTACCGGCGCCAGCAACGCCGACCTCGCCATTGTGCTGGTGGATGCTCGCCAGGGCGTGATTGAGCAGACCCGCCGCCACACGCTGATTGCGGCGCTGCTGGGCATTCGGCACTTTGTGCTGGCCGTGAACAAGATGGACCTGGTAGGCTACGATGAGGCGGTTTTCGCTAAAATCGCCACCGATTACGCTGAGCTCACCAACCACTTCAACTTACCTGCCGCCGTGGCCATTCCGTTGAGCGCCTTGCAGGGCGACAATGTGGTAACGCGCTCTACTCACTTGCCCTGGTACTCCGGCCCCAGCCTACTGGAACACCTGGAAAGCGTGCCCGGCACCCTGGAGCGCTCCGCTGAGCCGCGCTTCCAGGTACAGTATGTAATTCGGCCCCAGACCGCAGAACTGCCCGACTACCGGGGCTACGCCGGCCAGATCCAAAGCGGCGAATATCGCCGCGGCGACCGGGTGCTGGTGCTGCCTTCGGGACTGGAATCGGAGATTGAGGCGCTGGAAGTCAGCCAGCAAGAAGTAGAATCGGCGGCCGCACCCCAGGCCGTGGTAATTCGGTTGCGCGACGATGTGGACATAAGCCGGGGCGACTCCATTGTGCCCCTAGGCCAGCAGCCCACTATTACGCGGGAACTGGAAGCCACCCTGTGCTGGATGAGCGAGCAGCCCCTGTGGCCGGGCCGCAAGCTGCTGGTGCAGCATCATTCCACGCTGGTGAAGGCAAGCATTCCGGCCATCCTCTACAAGGTGAACGTGCAAACCTTCGCCAAAGCCGCCGCCGATTCGGCCCAACTCAACGACATCGTGCGGGTGCGCATCAAAACCGCTCTACCGCTGGCCGTGGATACTTACCAGGAAAATCGGGTCTCCGGGTCGTTCATTCTGGTGGATGAGCTGAGCGGCGACACTGTGGCTGCTGGCCTAGTGGAGGCTGCCAACTCCGAGTACTTCACTGCACCAGTAGCTCCGCCAGTGGCCTTCTCTATCTAGCACAGGCCTAGAGCAATACCAGTTTCAGCTCATCAAAAAAGACCGTCATGTCGAGCTTGTCGAGACATCTCGCTCGAATCGTTGGATTGCTACACAACATCAGCACGCGAGGTTTCTCGACTGCTCTCGGAACGACGCTCCTTTTCTCGCTCTACGCTACCTCCCTTTTCCACATGCCAACCACCAAAACACCCCGTCTCACAGTGCTCGGCGCCGGCCCCGGCGACCCGGAGCTGCTCACGCTCAAAGGGGCGCGGGTGCTGGGTGAGGCCGATGTAATCCTCTACGATGCGCTGGCTAACAACGACTTGCTACAGCACGCCCGCCCCGATGCCGTCACGGTATTTGTGGGCAAGCGCCGGGGACTCCGCAGCTACAGCCAGGACGAAATCAACGCTCTGATTGTGGAGCACGCTCAGCAATACGGCCACGTAGTACGCCTGAAGGGCGGCGACCCATTTGTGTTTGGCCGGGGCCGCGAGGAAATGCTGTATGCTGAGCAGCATGGCCTAGCCACCGATTACGTGCCCGGCATCAGCAGCGCGGTGGCGGCG
Source organism: Hymenobacter wooponensis (assembly GCF_004745865.1). Taxonomy (GTDB): domain Bacteria; phylum Bacteroidota; class Bacteroidia; order Cytophagales; family Hymenobacteraceae; genus Hymenobacter; species Hymenobacter wooponensis. The sequence goes on from NZ_SRKZ01000003.1 coordinate 829,761, forward strand.
GCGGGCAGCGTGGGCATCCCCGTGACGCACCGTGGCGCCAGTGAAGGCTTCCGGGTAATTACGGCCACCACCGCTACCGGCGAGCTATCTTCCAGTGTCGCTGAAGCCGCCCGCTCCCGCTCCACCACCGTCATTCTGATGGGCCTAGGCGAGCTGGACCGCATTGTAGCCCTCTATACTCAGCACGGACAAGCCAATACGCCCGCGGCGATTGTGCAAAACGGTACCCTGCCCACAGCTCGCTTCGTGGCTGGTTCGGTAGCGCAGCTGCCAGCCTTAGCCAAGCAGGCCGGTATTGGGGCGCCGGCTATCATTCTGGTGGGCGAAGTAACCCGCTTAGCTACTGCTGAAAACCTGGCCGAGACGCTGCCAACCGATGTTTTCGCCTTGCTGCCGGCCTACGCCGAAGTTGCCTAATCTTTCTACGCTCGTCGCGCTGCTTTCCTCACATCCATGATTACTGCTCCTTCTCCTATACTTCCCATTGGCTTCGATGAAGCCACGCTCCAGCAGCTGACGGCGGGCCTCACTGAGCAGCAGCTGCTATGGCTGAGCGGCTACCTATACGGTCGGGCTGCTGCCGGCCAGCCTGCGCCGGCTACCCAGCCGGGTGTAGCTGCGGTTACCACCGCTCTGGCTGGCCCGGCGCACCTTACTATTCTGTACGGCTCCCAAACCGGCAATAGCAAGAAGGCTGCGAACATCACGGCGGAAATAGCGCGTCAGAAAGGCCTGACTGCCACGGTGCGCGACATGAACGACTACCCCACCAAGGACCTCAAAACCGAGCAGCAACTGCTGGTGGTGGTGAGCACCCAGGGCGAGGGCGACCCACCTATTGCGGCAGAGGAACTGCATCAGTTTCTGCTGAGCGCCCGCGCCCCCAAGCTGCCGGAACTGCAATACGCCGTGCTGGCCCTCGGTGATAAAAGCTATCTGCAGTTTTGCCAGACCGGCTTTGAGTTCGACCAGCGCCTAGCCGAGTTGGGTGGTAAGCGCCTGCTGGAGCGCGTGGATTGCGACGTGGAGTTTGAGGACGAAACCCGTAAGTGGGCTGCCCAGGTGCTGGAAGTGCTGGCAAAGTCGGCCCCAGCGGCGGTGGCTCCCGTACCGGCGACTTCGGTAGCCGTGGCGGCACCAGCTGCAGTAGCGGCCGCGCTGACAGGTGGCCTAGCGACGCCGGCAGCGGTGGCCTACACCAGCCGCAACCCATTTCAGGCGCCGTTGCTGGAGAAAATTCAGCTCAATGGCCGCGGCTCGACGAAGGAAACCTACCACCTGGAATTCTCGCTGGAAGGTTCCGGCATCCAATACGAAGCCGGCGACGCCCTGATGGTGCAGCCCACGAACCGCCCCGCCCTGGTGGAGGAAGTTCTGCAGGCGGCGCACCTGAACGCCAACGCCCCCGTGCGCCTGGAAAGCACCGAACTGGACCTGACCAGCGCCCTCACGGAGCATCTGGAACTGTCGGTAGTGACGCGGGACGTGCTGGAGCGCTACGCCGCCCTGGCCCCGCAACACAAGCGCCTGCGCGAAATTCTGGAAGACAAAGCCCAACTGCCGAACTACCTCTACGGCCGCGATGTGGCCGACCTGCTCACGGAGTTTCCGGTAGAGCTCTCAGGGCAGCAGTTGGCGGCGGTGCTGCGACCCTTGCCTGCCCGTGCCTACTCCATTGCCAGCAGCCTGCTCGCGCACCCCGAGGAAGTGCACCTGACCGTGGGAGCAGTGCGCTACCAGGCCTTCGGCCGCGACAAGCACGGCGCCTGCTCCGTGTACCAGGCCGACCACCTGAACCTGGGCGATACCGCCCGCGTGTGGGTTGACCGCAACGAGTATTTCAAGCTGCCCCAAGACAGTGCCACCGACATCATCATGGTAGGCGCTGGCACGGGCGTGGCTCCCTTCCGGGCATTTGTAGAGGAACGAGCTGAGACGGGCGCAGCAGGCCGCAACTGGCTGGTGTTTGGTAACCCGCACTTCACCACCGACTTCCTCTACCAGACCGAGTGGCAGCAGCACCTGAAAAAAGGCACGCTAGACCGCCTCGACGTGGCATTCTCCCGCGACCAGGAAGAGAAAGTATACATCCAGCACCGCCTGCTGGAGCAGGGCCGTCGCCTCTACGACCAGCTCGAAAACGGCGCCTACTTCTACGTGTGCGGCGACAAAACCCGCATGGCCGCCGACGTACAGCGCGCCCTGCTCACTATCATCGGTCAGGAAAGTGGCCTAGGCGAAGAATATGCCGCTGAGTACCTGAAGAAACTGAAGAAGTCGCGCCGCTTTTTAGAGGACGTGTACTAGGCAGTTGAACAATGTAGAGACGCGACACTTCGCGTCTTGGCGCGTGCTGAGGTTGTTAGCCTAGTATCGTGCTAGGCCAGTCGTTCAACGACGAGACGCGAAGTGTCACATCTCTACATTCCACCGTCAGCACGCGAGATGTCTCGACAAGCTCGACATGACGAACCTTAACAATTAACTCTACTAACCCAACCAGATGCGTGTCAAGATAAAGCGATGTTGTTGCTGCTAGAAGCCGCCTGTTGAGCGGCTCTTTCGCCCTCATCGACTGGCCTACGGCCCTACCAACTCCACATCCTTTACCTAGAAACACCTTCTATATGCTGAAGCAGTACTACGCTTCTTTCTGGTTGCTCCTGCTCTTGTTGTGCGTGAGCATCCTCTCGGCCAGCGCCCAGGACCCCTTGATTTCCATTAGTGGCACCGTCCGCGACAACACCAACCAGCAGCCGTTGCCGGGCGTGAGCATCAGCGTGAAAGGCGGGGCCGTGGGTACGCTGAGTGAGGCCGATGGTACGTTTGCCTTGAAGGCCAAGCTGCGCTTTCCATTTACGCTGGTGTTCAACTTCATCGGTTACGAATCAAGGGAGCTGGAAATTGCCAGCGGCAGCCAGCCCATTGCCGTGAAGCTGGAGTCGAAGGCGGTGCTGGTGAATGAGGTGGTGGTATCGGCCTCACGGGTGGAGGAAAGCCGCCTGAAGTCGCCAGTAGCTATTGAGAAACTCGACATTCGGGCCATCAAGGAAACGCCCGCGCCCAGCTTTTACGATGCGCTGGAAAACGTGAAAGGCGTGCAGATGACTACTAGCTCGCTCACGTTTAAAGTGCCTAACACCCGCGGCTTCAACATCCCGAACAACTTCCGCTTCATGCAGCTCGTGGATGGGGTGGATATGCAGGCAGCCACGCTGGGCGTGCCGCTGGGCAACGCCATTGGGCCCACGGAACTGGACGTGGCCAGCGTGGAAATTACCCCGGGTGCAGCTTCTGCGCTGTATGGGATGAACGCCATCAATGGCATGGCAAACATCAGCACCAAAAGCCCCTTCAGCTACCAGGGCCTGAGCGTGTACCAGAAGGTAGGCGTGAACCACGTGGATGGCAAAGACCGCGACCCAAGCGCCCTGACGGAAACGGCCGTGCGCTGGGCGCAGGTGGTAGGGCCTTCTCAGCGACTGGCCTACAAGGTAAACCTGAGCTACCTGCGCGGCACCGACTGGCTGGCTAACACCCAACTTGACCAGAACCCGCAAACGGCCTCCTCAGCCAACCCCCGCTTCCCGGAGCTGAGCGGCGCCAACAACCCCGCCGCCGACCTCTGGAACCGCTACGGCGACGACAACGCCGGCAACGTGTCCATCACCATTCCCTACAACGGCCGCAACGAAACCTTTAACGTGCGCCGCACGGGCTACTACGAGCGCGACCTCACCAACCCCATCGTGCGTAACATCAAGGCCGATGCCAGCCTGCACTACAAGCTCACAGAAAAGCTGGAGCTGAGCTACGGGTACCGATTTGGCCTCATGGATGGCGTATTTCAGCGCGGCAACAAGATTCAGCTGGATGGCGTGACGGTACAGAACCACAAGGTGGAGCTGAAGGGCCAGGACTTTACGGCCCGCGCCTATATGCTCATCGAGAATACTGGCGACTCCTACAACCTCAACCCGCTGGCCCTGAACCTCGACCTGCAAAACGGTGCCACCGGCCTCACCTCCACCGGCACCAGCTGGGGCGACAAGTTTCGGCGGGAGCTACTCAGCCAAGTGAACAGTGGCACTGGCCTAGCGGCCGCCATGCAACAGGCCCGCGTGGTGGCTGATGCTGGCCGCGCCGTGCCAGGTACGCCTGCATTTGAGGCGCTGAAGAACCAGATTGTGCACACCAATAACTGGGACAGCGGCGTGAACGTGCCGGGCGCGCCCATTCCCGGCGGGGCAGCTCTCACCCAGCAGAGCCGCACCTACCACTCTGAGGCTATTTGGAATTTGGGCCAGCGCATCAAGTTTGCCGATGTGGTAATTGGCGCTGATGCCCGCCTGTACGAGGTAATTCCGGATGGCAACAACTTCGTGGATTTCGGGAAGCCGCTCACTGAGCGCACCACACCCGGCGGCGACAACCAGTACTACAAGAAAATTGGCGGCTTTGCGCAGGCTACCCGCTTGCTGCTCGACAACAAGCTCAAGCTAACCGCCTCGCTGCGCGCCGATTACAACCCCGAGTTTGATCCCAAGCTGAACCCTCGGGTGGCCGCCGTGTACACCCTCGCCGACAAGCACAACTTCCGGGCGTCGTATCAGAACGGCTGGCGCTTCCCTTCCCTATTTGAGGCGCTGTCGTTCGTGAACAACGGCAACGTGCGCCGCGTGGGTGGCCTAGCCCGCGTGAATGAAGGCCTGAACTACCTCGACAACTCCTACACGCTGGCATCGATTTCTACCTTCAACGCCGCCGTGAATGCCTACGTGGCCGCCAACTCCGGTACTACGGCCTCACAGGCGGCGTTGCGCCCTGAAATTCGGGGGCTGCTGAAAGTGGGCAACCTGCCCACAGAGCAGCCAGAGCAGATCAATGCATATGAAGTGGGCTACCGCAGCGTGCTGTTCGACAACCGCGTGTCGATTGATGCTGATGCGTATTACAATGTGTACTCCGGTTTCCTAGGCCAGGTAGAGGTGAGCGTGCCGAAGAACGCATCGGGTCAGCAGGTAACTGTGGGCTCTGATGATGCCGTGCTGGCGGCCCTCAACACCAACCGCGGCGCCCGCCAAGACCGCTACCGCGTTTACACCAATGCCCTCAACAATTACCGCAGCTATGGCTCTACGCTGGGCGTCACCTACAACTTCTACGAGAAGTTCACCTTCGGCGGCAACGTCAACTACAACGCGCTGTCGGCGAATAAGCAGTCCGATATTTTCGTGACCGGCTTCAACACGCCGCATTGGGCTACGAATGTGTCGTTTGGCAACCGCGAGGTGGTGCGCAACGTGGGCTTCAACGTGGTATGGCGCCACCAGAGCACCTTCTATTGGGAAAGCCCCCTGGCTAACGGCCGCGTGCCCGCCTACCAAACTGTGGATGCCCAGGTAAACGTGCGCATCCCGGCGCTGAAATCAACCATTAAAGTGGGCGGCGCCAACCTGCTCAACAACCGCTACATCCAGTACGCCGCCGGCCCCACCATCGGGGGGCTGTATTACGTGGCCCTCACCTTCGATAACACGGTGCTGCGCTAATGGCTACGGATATGAAACGGCTTCTTCCACTTGGCCTACTTCTGCTCGGGACGGGTTCTGCCAGCGCCCAAAAGCAACACGTGCGCGAGCAGCAAACTTGGTTGGGCGTGTTCAATCAAACGCGCTTCACCCAGCACTGGGGCACCTGGACCGATCTGCACGTGCGCCTCCACGACCGGTACGTGCAAGACATGTTCCAGACGGTAGCGCGCGTAGGCCTCACCTACTACCTCACCGACGATGTGCGCCTAACCGGGGGCTACGCCTACGTGCACCACTTCCCCGATGGAGCCCGCACCATTGGGCAGGCAGAGCACCGGCCCTGGCAGCAGGTGCAGTGGTTCAGCAAATTCCCGAAGGCCCGCCTGATGCAGTGGGTGCGGCTGGAGGAGCGGTTCAGGCGCACCATCCAGAACAACGAGCGCACTTACGACTTCAATTTCAACTACCGCACCCGTTACAACGCGGCTCTTTTCCTGCCCCTCACCAAACGGGGCTTCGAGCCGGGTGGCCTACAGTTCCTGCTCAACAACGAAGTGATGATGAATTTCGGCAAGGAGATTCGCTACAACTACTTCGACCAAAACCGGCTGTTTGCCGGTCTGGTGTACCAGCTTAACCCGCACGCCCAGCTGCACGGCGGCTACATGCATTTGTTCCAGCAACTACCGGCTGGCAGCACGTACCGCAACCAGCACACTATCCGGGTTTTCTACTTCCACAATTTCGATCTGCGGCCTACTCCGCCGCCAGTTCCCCCTACCCCCTCTGCCCCTTAATTCCATGGCCGATACCACCGTTAAGCTTTCCGAAGTTGAGCACGTCAAGGATGCCAGCAACTACTTGCGCGGCACTTTGGCCGAGAGCATCGTGACGCCGCTCACGGGTGCCCTCAACCCGGATGATACCCACCTGATTAAATTTCACGGCTCTTACCAGCAAACCGACCGCGACCTGGACAGCGAGCGGAAGCGCCAGAAGCTGGAGCCGCTCTACTCCCTCATGATTCGGGTGCGCCTGCCCGGCGGCGTGGCTTCCTCGGCTCAGTGGGAGCGGATGGATGCCTTGGCCGATGAGTACGGCAACGGCACACTTAAGCTCACTACTCGCCAGGCTTTTCAGTTGCACGGCGTGCTTAAGCGCAACCTCAAAAAGACCATCCAGGGCTTTAATGATGTGCTGCTGGACAGTATTGCGGGCTGCGGCGACGTGAACCGAAACGTGATGTTCAACCCCAACCCGCACCAGAGCCAGGTGCACGCGGAGGTGTATGAGATTTCAAAAGCCATCAGTGCCCACCTCACGCCCCGCACCTCGGCGTACTGGGAGCTGTGGCTGAACGGCGAGTCGAAGCACAACAGCTTGCTCAGCGCGGGCGGCGATGACGAGCCAATTTATGGCAAGACGTACCTGCCCCGCAAGTTCAAAATTGCGCTGGCCGTACCGCCCCACAACGACACCGACATCTTCGCTAACGACCTCGGCCTGATTGCCATTGAGGAAAAGGGGAAGCTACTGGGGTTCAACGTGACGGTGGGCGGCGGCATGGGCATGACCTTCGGGATGCTTGACACGTACCCGCGCCTGGGCGACATCATCGGCTACGTGCCCGCCGATAAGGTAGTGGACGTGTGCGAGAAGGTGGTGACGATTCAGCGCGACTGGGGTAACCGTGAAAACCGCAAGTTCTCCCGCCTCAAATACACCCTCGACCGCGTAGGCCTGGAGGTGTTCAAGCAGGAACTGAACCAGCGCCTGGGCTTCGAGCTGGAGCCCGCCCGCGCCTACGAATTCAAGAGCTCCGGTGACGCCTTCGGGTGGACCACTGGCCCCGATGGAGCTCAGCACCTGACCTTGTTCGTGGAGGGTGGCCGCGTGGCCGACCGCCCGGGCCAGCAGCTCAAAACTGCCCTGCGCGAAATTGCCCGCTTCCATACCGGCGACTTCCGCCTCACCGGCAATCAGAACCTGATTCTGGCCAACGTGGCACCCGAGCACCGGATTTTGGTAGAGGCCACCCTGGCCCAGCACGGTATTCAGGTAGCCGCTACGCAGTACTCAGGCTTGCGCCGGGGGGCTCTGGCCTGCGTGGCCCTTAACACCTGCTCCCTAGCCTTCGCCGAGGCTGAGCGCTACATTCCGCAGCTTGTAGACCGCCTAGATGGGGTGCTGGCCGAGCTAGGCCTGTTGCAGGACGATATTCTCATCCGGATGACCGGCTGCCCCAACGGCTGTGCCCGCCCCTACCTGGGCGAAATTGGGCTGGTGGGCCGGGCCGTGGGCCGCTATAACCTCTATTTAGGAGCTGGCTTCAACGGGGAGCGAATGAACAAGCTGTATAAAGAGATGTTAGACGAGGACGGCATTGTGGAGGCCCTCACGCCCCTGCTGCAAGACTATGCCCAGAAACGTCAGCCGCAGGAGCGGTTCGGCGACTTTGTGATTCGCCAAGGCTACGTGCAGCCTACCACCCACGGACTGAACTTTCACGCCTAGGCCACTTGGCTTCTGGCTCGAAGACCATTAAATCAGGTCTTTTCTCTATTTTACCCTTCACAACCTGTCCACCGCGCTATGAACACAGCCGAAACTACCGCCCCCAGCGTGCCCGACTCAGTGCCCGCCAGCGGTTCTAACCGACTGTTTCCCATCTTTTTGAAGATGGAGCAACTGCACGTCTTGTTGGTGGGCGGCGGCAATGTAGGCCACGAGAAGCTGGCGGCTGTCTTGGCCAATAGCCCAGCCACGGCCATAACGGTGGTAGCCACCTATTTCTCAGCTCAACTTCTGGAGCTAGCGGCGAGGCATCCGGCCGTGCAGTTGCGCGAGCAGGCCTACCAAACCACCGACCTAGTTGGCCACGACTTGGTAATTGTGGCCACCGATGACAAAGAGCTAAACCTACGCATCAAGGCCGATGCCACCCGCCAGCGCCTGCTGTGCAACGTGGCCGACACGCCCGATGCCTGCGACTTTTACCTGGGCTCCATCGTGCAGAAAGGCGACCTGAAAATTGCTATCAGCACCAACGGTAAGTCGCCGACCATTGCCAAGCGCCTGCGCGAAATGCTGACCCACGCCCTCCCCGATGAGCTACACGATGTACTGCAGCGTATGTCCGTGATTCGGGAAAAAGTAGGCGGCGACTTCGCGCACAAAGTCAAATCCCTGAATGCGGTAACGGCCGAGCTAACCGGCGGCCCGGCCTATGAGTCGCCGGCGGCAGCGCAGTGGCGGCGCCGGGCTACGGGGGCACTCTTGGCCTTTGCGGGTCTGCTGATCTTTAACATCCTCTCCTATTATATCACCTGGGACCAGGTGGTGCACACGGCCACCAACGCCAAGATGTTCTACATCTTCGTAGCCATCGGGTTTGGAGCACAGCTTATTGACGGGCTCCTGGGCATGGGCTACGGCGTGGTTACGGCCATTAGTCTGATGAGCATGAACATAGCTCCGGCGGCCGTGAGTGCCAGCATCCATACCGCCGAAATGTTTGCCAGTGGGGCTTCGGGCTACCATCATTACCGCTTCGGCAACGTCAACAAGAAGCTGTTCAAGGTGCTCCTGATTCCGGGAGTACTGGGAGCCATAACGGGGGCTTATCTGCTCTCGAAATTCGGCGAAACCTATGCGGGCTACGTGAAGCCTCTCTTGGCCGCGTATCTGCTGCTGCTGGGTATTCGCATCATTTCCAAAGCCTTTTCTAAGCTAGGCCCGCGCAAGAAGCACAAGAAGCTAGGCCTGTTGGCCGCCGCCGGGGGCTTTCTTGACTCGTTTGGCGGCGGCGGCTGGGGCCCACTCGTTACCAGCACGCTCATTGCCGGTGGCCGCACGCCCCAATACGTTATTGGATCGGTGAGTGTGACGGAGTTTTTCGTGACGTTTGCCAGCGCCGTCACCTTCTTCGCCACGCTGGGCATTTCGCACTGGCAAATTATTCTGGGCCTGATTGTGGGTGGCGTAGCCGCCTCTCCCCTAGCCGCCCGCCTGGCCGGCCGCATTCCCGTTCGGTGGATGTTTGTTGGCGTAGGCCTAATGGTAATTGTCTGGAGCCTGTGGGCACTACGCAAGCTGTTTATGTAACGCTTTCCTAAGCGGCATTAAAACAAAAAAGCCCTGCTGATCAGCAGGGCTTTTTTGTTACGCTTCTCATGCCAGTACACTTCTGCCTTCCCTGTTCATCAGCCGAACGTGTTATTCGGTACTGCTCTACTAGTTGCTAGGCTTCGGATGAAATAGCTCCCTTGGAATCATCACTTACAGAAACAGTAGCTTGCTGAACGCGCCACAGGATATACCCAACAAGTAGCGCCGCTCCCAACCAAACAAGCGCGTACATGGGCCCAGATGCAAATGTCTCATGCGGAGCCTGAGCATCAGGAACCTTCTTCGAGAGCATAGCGCAGAAAGCAACAAAGTTGTTGAAGGCGTGCATGGCCATACACAAGCGTAAGGATCGGGTACGGTAGTAAAGCCACCCCAGACTCAGCCCCAACAAGCCAGCCCCTACTATCTGCTGCGGATTCATGTGAATTAATCCGAATAGTAAGGCCGATTGCCCGATAGCCACCCATGGGCGGTAGTTCCGCAGTAGGCCAGTCAGCAATACTCCTCGAAAAAGCACCTCTTCCAGTACCGGAGCCACAACGCACAACATCAGGAAACCCAAGACGGGCTGCTCCATCAGCCGCTGTATGTTGGCCTCAACCCAGTTTGGCAAGTGTAGGTAGTGGATGGGGCTTAATACAATAAGCTGGGCTATTACCAGCACTGGCAGCACCACGTACAACCATGGCATTTCGTAACCGAGCAGCTGCAACTTGGTCCGCCGAGGGCCAGCTTTCCAAAGCAGAAAGATGATCAACGCTGTTTCCGTCGCGACGGAAAGCAGCACAGATGTCAGCTGCTTTTGAGTAGGCAGTAACAGCTGAAACAACAGATATAGGGGTGCCCCCACAACCAAAGACACGAGCAAGAACCAGCCTATTACAGCCCAGCTCTCTTTTAACGTTGGGTAGGCCGGAACGGGGCGCGTAGGAATCGTTGCAACAACTTCAGATTGGGGTAATAGTGCTTCCATTAACGAGTCAGTAAAGTATACATATAAGCAAGCGCCTGAAAGTACACATTCCACTACTGGTGCCCACAAAAAAGCCGGAACTAGTCCGGCTTTTTTGGCTATTAAAAAGGAGTGTCTAGGCCACTGTCTGTTCAGCCGCGGCGCGCAGTTTACTGTGTTTTTTGCCGTTGTCATAGTTGAAGTAAATGACAACGTAAGCCGCCGTTGGCTCTTCAAGTAGCGTACTACTATCAATTAGCACTATTCAATATCCAGGGGCCAACCAAATACGTCGTTAGGTAGAACAGAATGATTGGTATAACTATCACTAACAACAGGTGCGTAAGTGTCAGCGACTTCTTATTTATAGAAACTTGGCTTTGGCGCAGCTTACTATTGTTCTGCCCATATACGTAGTAAATGATCAAGCCAGCCACTAACCATATGTAAAGTCGAACCCACGTTTCTATAGGCAGAGACACCATCATCACCAGGCAGGTCAGGATGCCCAGGATAGGTACCAGCGGCACCAGGGGTGTGCGGAAGCTGCGGGGTGCATTGGGCTCTTTCTTACGCATGATGAGCACGCCCAAGCACACCATCACGAAGGCCAGCAGGGTACCAATACTAGTCATCTCGCCCACTACCGAAATCGGTACGAAGCCCGCAAACAAGGCAATGAACAGGCCTAGCAGCAGATTTGACTGCAGCGGCGTGCGGAAGGTGGCGTGAATGCGCGAGAACACGGGGGGGAGTAAGCCATCCTTCGCCATGGAGAAAAACACGCGGCTCTGGCCCAGCAAATCCACCAGAATTACGGAAGTATAGCCAATGATGATGGCCAAAATCACGGCCGATGACAGCCAAGCGTAGGGTGTTTTTTCAATGGCAATGGCAACTGGGGCGGCGCTGTTCTTGAACTCGGTGTAGTTGGCTAGGCCAGTCATCACGTGGCCAAACAGCACGAACAGCACGGTGCAAATCAGCAGGGAGCCGATGATGCCGATGGGCATGTTGCGCTGAGGGTTCTTGGTTTCCTGGGCCATGGTGGCCACAATGTCAAACCCAATGAATACGAAGAACACCACGCCAGCCCCGCGCAGAATACCGCTCCAGCCAAACTCTCCGAAGTTACCGGTATTGGCCGGAATATAAGGTTGGTAATTGGCGGGGTCGATGTACTGCCAGCCCAGGGCAATGAACACTAGCACTACGGCCACCTTTAGGGTAACCACTAGCGCGTTGAACCACGCTGAGCCCTGAGTGCCGCGAATGATAATCATGGTGATAGCCAGCACGATGAGCATGGCCGGAATATTCACAAAACCATGCACGGCGCTGCCATCGGCCAGGGTGGCCGTTTCAAACGGTGACATGACCAGCTGCGGCGGCAGGTTGATGCCGTACTTACTCAGGAACTTCAGCAGGTATTGCGACCAGCTGATGGCCACCGTGGCAGCGCCTACGGAATATTCGAGCACCAAATCCCAGCCAATAATCCAGGCAAAAAGCTCGCCCATGGTGGCGTAGGCGTAGGTATAGGCCGAGCCCGACACAGGCACCATGGAGGCAAACTCGGCGTAACACAGCGCCGAGAAAGCACAGCCCACGGCTGCCACTATGAAAGAGAGCGTAACGGCGGGGCCGGCATTGTTGGCCGCCGCAATACCCGTGAGTGAGAATAAGCCGGCCCCAATAATTACCCCAATGCCAATGGCGATGAGGTTGAAGCCATTCAGACTTCGTTTTAGGGTGTTTGCGCCCGTTTCGGCGGCCTCCTGCCGCAGCAGTTCCAGAGATTTTTTTAACATAAAAAGTGAATACCAACGCGCGGTTGGCCAGTGAGGTAAAGAGTTGGTCGCGCGGGGGGTACCTGCGGGTGGCCTACAGCGCAGCCGCCAACTGAAACGGAGCGCTGGGCTTGTCACGCCCCCACCGAAACAGGTGGCGCAACTACACAGAATGCCGTGGAAGCCGGCACGACCAAGAAATACAAGGAGAGAGGAAACGCTAGAGTTGCGTAGGCAGCCCCGGCATTAGCCAGTACAGGCAGTTGGCAGTGGGTTCAACAGCAACAACACGTACTGCAACTACACGCAATGGCAACGGTGGGCACACCGAAGCAGGCAGCGGAAACTACAAAACGGGCAGTACGGCAGGGGCGAAAATCCACGGCAACTTGTTTTTATATGGTCAGGAATTGGCACCGTTCCGGCAGTTGCGGATGGTTGCCGACGCTTCTTCGAGCCTGTCTCTCAGCGCCTCTGTATAAAAACAATCCTTTGTCGGTAAAGAATTGGTGCTGCAAAGGTACACCCAGCCGGCGCGCATTTACAAGGCTCCAGCTTTCTTCGTGAGGGCAGGAGCCTAGGCCACTAGGCAGTAGCCGGCAACTACCCGACTGCCGCCTAGGGCGAAGGTTTAATGGCACAATTGGCTTTTTTTAATTTTATCGAATATGAGATTGGGCATAAAAGTTGGCATTGGAGTTGCAAATACTACTCTCAGAAGCTCGCCTAGCTAGTATAGGCCACTTCCGTTTCTCCCCTTCTGATTAAACAATTCAGATACTACTCCATGAAAAAGATCCTCGTAATTCTTGCGGCTTTCACTTTCTCGGTTGGTGCTGTTTCGGCCCAGACTGTTCCGGTTAAAAACCGCCACCCTCGTACGGCCCAGGCCGGCAAAGCCCAGAAAACGCCTGAGCAGAAGGCCGACCAAAAGGCCAAACACCTGGCCCAGCAGCTAAACCTCTCGGCTGAGCAAACCGAAAAAGTGCGGCAGCTACACGTAGCTCGTTACCAGGAAATGCAGGCGAACCGCGCCAAGTACGCAACCGCCGGCAAAACCGACGCCCGTAAGCTGGAAATGAAGGCCGACAAGGAAAAGTACGACGCCCAGCTGAAGCAAATCTTGAGCGCCGACCAGTACACTAAGTACGCCCAGTTGCGCGCTGAGAAGGCAGAAAAGCACAAAGGCCATCAGAAAGCTAAAAGCTAAGGAGCCAGGGCTCCTGTTCACAAGCCCCAACAATTTTGTTGGGGCTTTTTTTGTGCATGGCAGGTTGTGCACCCGGGCGGGGCTTAACCATAGGCCACTTCGCGCGTATTGCGCCTACACTTCTTCCTTTCCATTCCGGAGCCATTAGCGGCTCTGGCGACCAACTTCAGCACATGAAAAAAGGCCTTCAACAAGCCCTTAAAACCACCGGATATGTAGCAGGCGCTCTTGGCGGGGCGTTTGGTTTGTACCTAACCAGCGCGGCGGTGCTGTCGCGCATTACGGTTCCGAAGAAAAGCACCGACCCGTTGACCGACGTTGACATTTACATTTACTCCAACGGTGTGCACACGGATATTGTGGTGCCGGCGCGCAGCGAATACATCGACTGGACGGAAACCATCCTGCTGAAAAACACGCAGTCGAATGACCCGACCATGCAATACATTGGGTTTGGATGGGGCGACAAAGGCTTTTACCTCGACACCCCCACGTGGGCAGAGCTGAAAGCTAGCACTGCGTTTAAAGCCATGTTTTACCTGGGCACCTCGGCCATGCACACCACCTTTTATCGGGAGATGCACGAGAGCGATGACTGCGTGAAAATCAGCATTAGCCACAACGATTACCGCAAGCTGATCCAGTACATTCAGGACAGCTTTCGCTACGATGCGCTAGGCCACCCCATCTACATCGGGGGCCATAGCTATGGCCGCGACGACTCTTTCTATGAAGCTCACCGCACCTACGGCTGGCTCTATACCTGCAACACCTGGGCCAACGATGCGCTGAAATATTGCGGCCAGAAAGCCAGCCTTTGGACCCCGTTTGATAACGGTATCTTCTACCAATACCGCAACTAGTGGCCTAGCGCCCGCACTATTTCTCCAAGGCTGGCCGGGTAGTGAAGTAGCGCATGCGGTAGCAGTTCATAGCGGTGTCTCCGAGTTGCTCTAGGAGGCGGTAGTTTGCCACAGCCCCCACAGCTGCCCCAATAACGGGCACCAGCTGGGCCAGCTTTGCCAGATCAATGTAGTCGCGGTATTCTTGCTGAAAGGTGCGCCAGTCGAACTCGTGCACATCGGTGGGCAAGGTATGCCGGTAGGCCTCCCAGTCGGCCAGTTGCCGATACACTTCGTTGCGGGTATGCTGGCTGCTGAATGCCAGTTGAAACACATGTAATAAATACAGCCGCTCGGTGTAGTCCTTCACATCGTACCCATACAAGGCGGCTATGTCGAACAACAGCTTCAGCTTGAGCCCCAGCAACAGCGGGAAATCGGCTAGGCCTAGCAGGAAGCCCCCTGCTCCGGTAACCGCCCCTTCGGCGGCGGCCGTGTTGCGGTAGTAGCGCACCCGAATGCGCACGGCCGCTTCCCGGTCTAGTAATGACACGTTTTCTGTGGGCTTACTCGTAACGTGCGTGGAGCCAAACAACACGCCGCGCACCATTTGCTTGATGGCCACAGTAATGGCTTCGTGCACCCGCTCAGGCAGCAGCGCATTTAGCCGCATCTGCACCCGGCGGGCAAAGCGGTTAAGCAGCGTGGGTTTCTCCTGCATCTTACGCTGCCACGCGCGTAGCTCGGTGTAGGCCTCTTGTTCGGTGGGTTGCATAGCGGTAAGATGCAGCTTTCTCACTTAAGGAGTTATACGTGCTAAACTGAATATTTCTCGAACTTCGAGACGCCTATTCGTTACGCTTTACTACTTAATCTTATGTTGTCAGTGTGCTTTAGCATTGCCTCTCTCTTATATGCAGCCGGTTACTTGCAGCCACCCACTACGCCTGATAGCCTCACAATCTTTAAAGCTGGCCGCGTTTATACTTATCAAGCAGTATTCGTTAGTCCGGCCGGCGATACGTTATCGAGGCAACGAGTAACCCTTACTGCATTGGGCCAGCCTTGGAAGGTTCAGCCGAAGCTGCAAACGGCTTTTACTATTTCTTACTACCATTCACCTCAGGATTCAATGACTTTTTTGTCATATCACCATCCGGAGTCGAAAAGCTTAGATAAACCGAAACGGTACGTATGGTCTCGTACGGAAACAACTGGAGCTAAGGAAAACAAGCAGGAAGTCTGGATGCATCCAATTCGGGGCAATCAGTACACCTATACAGAAATTGCCCCTTATCCGCAGGTGCTACTAGATTCGCTGCAGTTTGGCGGAACTTGGCAGCACACAATGTCTATTCTAATGGGCTGGGGTGCCTTCAAAGGAAAATCTATTAACCGCTACCGCGTTGATAAGCAAGAGCCTAGACAGTATGGTAACCTTGTACTACCGGCATGTTGGCTAATTCGTGCAGTAGCCCAACATAGTAAGCTAGGCCGCAGCTACCTCGACTTTTATTTTCATCCGGACTATGGCTTCACCGAGATGAACTATCGATTTTATGATGGTGCCAAAATATCCTTTGTGCTGGAAACCGCTACTCCTCCCCCAGTGCTGAAGTAAGGCTAGGCCACTGCATGTTGGCCCCTGTCCATACACTACCCACCTAACGGCCAAGAAGCCGAGATTGTCGGTGTGTTTTGGCTGCTGATGGATTGCTGCCATTGTAGTGCTCTATCGGGCAGTAGCTTGCCAACCGTTTCATCTTCCTTTACTGCATGGCCATTTCTACCCGACGCTTAGGCCCACTTCTGCAGCACGTCCTGATCTGGGGCGTGCTGATTGTGCTGCTTGCCATGCAGCCGACTGAACGGTTACGAGGGGCTCCATTCGTTTTTGTGCAAGCCGCTATGCTGGCGCTGCTAGCCGTAGTTTTTTACCTCAATGTGCGCTGGGCCGTCCCGCGCCTATTGTACGGTCGTCGGATAGCGAGTTACGTGGGGTTCCTGGTGGCCGCAGTTCTCAGTATGCTAGTGCTGCACCGGGTGCTGGAAAACTCCTTTACGGACTTGCGGCGAGGCCCAGAGCCACCCTATTCAGCTGGGCAAACATCGTTTCCTAGGCCCAATGCCCCCCGCTCTCATGGCCCCAACCGCGGGTTTGGGCCGTCCCGCCGAATGCCTTTGCATCGGTTTGGGCTGTTCAACCCGGCCATTTTCATCACTACGCTGCTGGCGCTAGGCCTAGGTACCAGTGTGGCTGCTGTGCAGCGGGGCCAGCGGGAAGCAGAAATGCGGCAGGCACTGGAACAGGAGAAATTAGCCACGGAGCTGTCTTGGCTGAAGGCGCAGATCAACCCCCACTTTTTCTTTAACACGCTCAATAATATCTATGCCCTTACCCTCATCGACGGCGACCGGGCCCGCGAGGCGCTGCACCGCCTCTCGCGCATGATGCGTTACGTGCTCTACGAAACCCAAACCGGCACAGCTCCACTCAGCCAGGAGTTGCTGTTCGTGCGTGACTACATTGACTTGATGCAGCTGCGGCTCACCGACAATGTGCGCGTGGAGTACCAAACGCCCGAGCCCCTGCACGATGCGCCGGTGGCCCCCATGATTTTGCTGACGTTTGTGGAGAATGCGTTTAAGCACGGCGTAAGTACTGTTACACCCAGCTCTATTCGCATTCAGATTCAGCAACCCACGCCCCACACCCTTGAAGCCGATATCTATAACACTCTCTTCGACGAACGCCCCACTCAGCTAGATGCGAACCACGGTATAGGCCTAGTGAACACCCGGCGGCGGCTGGAGCTGCTGTACCCCAACCGCCACACTCTGACCGTTACGGAACGTACGCCCACCAACGAATACCACATTCACCTGACCCTGACGCTGCTGCCATGACTACCCTAAACTGCATTGCTGTTGATGACGAACCCCTGGCCCTGCAACTGGTAGCGAGCTTTGTTGAGAAAACGCCATTCCTGCGGCTCGTAGGCAGCTACAGCAGTGCCGTAGCCGCCCTAAAAGGCTTACAACAGCAGGAAAGCCCCGTGGATGTGCTGTTCTTGGATATTCAGATGCCCGACCTTAATGGGCTGGAGCTGGCCCGGGTGCTAGACCGTGGCCCCGGCCCCAACCGCGGTCCGCGCGTCATCTTCACCACCGCCTTTAACCAGTATGCCTTGGATGGCTACAAGGTTGATGCCCTTGATTATCTACTGAAGCCCTTCACATACGAAGAGTTTTTGCGGGCCGCACAGAAAGCACAGCGCTACGCTGAGGCAGAGTATCCAACTCCTGTTCCTGCCGCAACTATCACTGCCGAGCCCACCGAAGACTTCCTCTACCTGAAAGTGGAATACCAAATGGTGCGCGTGCCCTACAATGACATACTCTACATAGAAGGCCTGAAAGACTACATCAAAGTGTACCGCCGCAGCGAGCCTAGGCCCCTGCTGTCCTTACAAAGCCTGAAGGCTCTGGAGGAGCGCCTACCCAAGCAGTTCATGCGCATTCACCGCTCTTACATTGTGGCCCTCAACCAAATTACCTCCGTCGGGCGCGGCACCGTGCAAATTGCCAACGAAACCATCCCCATCAGCGAAGGCTACCGGGAAAGCTTCGACCAGTACATCCGCCGGTGGAAGTAAGATCACTGCTCATTTTTGCGGCGGCAGCGTTGGTACTATAACCTGAAAACGGGTGTTCCGTTATAAGGCGAGAAGCCGCAGATGGCTTCGTACTATTCTTGACATTTCTCATGCGCAGCGCTTACTTCCCAGCCCCGCCTGTTTCCCTATCCTCTCCTGATCAGCAAGGCTGGCTGCAACGCTTGCAGGAAGCAGAACGCGTAGTTGGCATCACGGAAGCAGGCACTCCCCAGGTAACCGCCGAAACGCTTTCCCTCTGGCAGCGCTACGTGCTCGGGGAGCTAACGCTGGAGCAGCTGTTGGTGCTGCAGTGTCAGCGCCTGCGCGTCCGTTAGGCTTGGCTACTACTGGCACTGGCCTAGTGCGCTAGGCTAGCTCAATCTGTCCATGCCTTCCCGCACTCCTGCCCTCTTCAACGCCCCAGCCGGCCCCATTGTTGGGTGGCGCGAGGGAGACTTGCTGCACGCCAGCGGCATCCGGTACGCCCGCGCCAAGCGGTTTCACCCACCGGTTCCTGAACCCGCTGCTAAGTCCCCAATTCAGGCTACCAAGCCAGCGCCGGCTTGCCCCCAGGTTGCCGATCCGCTGCTAGATCAAGTTTTAGGCGACTTATTCACGGAGCTCACTTTCAGCGAAGACTGCCTGCGTCTCTCGCTTACGTTGCCCGCCGATTGCGGCCCGGATGAGCGGCTGCCCGTCATTGTATGGGTGCATGGAGGTTCTTACGTGAGTGGGGCCGGTGATTTGCCCATGTATAGCCCTGCAGCTCTGGTGCAAGAGCAGCGAGTAGTTTTTGTGGCGGTTACCTACCGGCTGGGGCTACTAGGATTTCTTGGTGGCGAAGGCGCCGCGCCCCCAAACCTAGGCCTGCTTGATTTGCGGGAAGCCCTGCGCTGGGTGCAGCGGAACATCACGGCCTTCAAGGGAGACCCCGCCTTGGTTACGTTGCTAGGCCACTCCTCCGGCGCCGATGCCATTGCCCACCTACTGGTGGCAGAGGGAGCCCGTGGGTTATTTCGGCGCGTGATTATGCACAGTGCCCCCTTGGGGTTGTCTCACAACCGCCTGGCCATGAATCAAGCCATGCTTCGGGCTACGGGGGCCCTGCCGGCCCACGCGCCCGTTGAAGAGGTACTGGCCTACCAAGAGCGGGCACAACGGGTAGCACGGCGGTTTGGCCTGAAGGGCGGCATGCCCTTTGGCACTCAGTACGGCGCCTACCCTTTACCAACTGAAGCCAGCGTGGAGCGCGCCTGGGAGGCGGCGGCGCCGGAGGTGGATGTGCTTATTGGCGGCACAGCCCACGAAACCCGCTTCTTCGCCGTTATTAGTCCTACTCTGCGCTTGCTACCTCAAGTGCCCTTGCTAGGGCCGCGGGTGACTAACCTCTTGACGGCCCTCAGCTCACGCTACATTTATCTGGGGCCGGCGCATGCCTTTGCCCACCGGCATGCTCGTGCGGGTGGGCGCGCCTACTTGTTTCTGGTGACGTTTGCGCCAGCTGGCAGCGACTTTGGCGGGGCCCACACCATTGATTTACCCTTGCTGCTGGGGCTTCCCGAGCAATGGGCCGCTACCCCGTTGCTAGGCCAAGCCACCTGGTCCCAGGTCAATGCGCTGGGTCGTCAGGTGCGCCAGCACTGGGCCGATTTTGCTCGCACTGGCACGCTACCAGCCTCCTTGGATATTCCGGGCGTGTTACGGGTAGATCAGGTAACAAGCAGCGCCTAACGCCTTATTCCTAACCTGCCCTAGCCTGATGCAGAGTTTGGCAGAACGCGCACGCCAAATACGCAAACCACTGGCCTAGCCAGCCTCAGTACCGGTGACGGCGATAGTTCGCCTGCTGCCTCTGAAGCCCTAACTACTATTCCTCATTTCCTCGCTACTTCCCCTTATGCGCAGGTTTTACACTAGTCTGTTACTGCTGCTTACGGTTGTTTCCGCCATTGCAGTTGATTCCACAAAGCCGCGCCCTCTAGGGGTAATTGCTACTCGCAGCGGCCGCATTGCCGGGGGCCGGACGGCGGAGGGTCAGGTGGCCTACTACAAAGGCATTCCGTTTGCCGCGCCGCCAGTGGGTGAGTTGCGCTGGAAAGAACCTCAACCAGTAACGCCCTGGACCGGCGTACGCGCTTGTCGGGAGTACGGCCCAAGTCCCATGCAGGCCACTCCTGCCCCGTTTAGCATGTGGAGTGCGGAGTTTCTGATACCAAAGGCGCCCATCAGCGAAGACTGCCTCTACCTGAATGTGTGGACGAGCGCCCCCACGGCCACGGCCCGCCAGCCCGTTCTGGTCTGGATATACGGCGGGGGCTTCATGAGCGGCGGTAGCGCCGTACCCATCTACGACGGGGCAGCCCTGGCCAAACGGGGTGTTGTGGTTGTGAGCATAAACTACCGGGTGGGGCCCTTTGGCTTCTTAGCCCATCCAGAACTTACCAAAGAATCACCCCACGGGGCATCTGGCAACTACGGCTTACTGGATCAGCTGGCCGCCCTACGCTGGGTGCAGGAAAACATTGCTCTTTTCGGCGGAGATCCAGCGCGCGTTACCATCGCTGGGCAGTCGGCCGGCGCCATGAGCGTTTCCTGCCTGGTTGCTTCTCCCTTAGCTAAGGGATTGTTTCATCAAGCTATTGCGGAAAGCGGAGCCGCCATTGGCCGGGCTTACCCCCCGCTGGCACAGGCCGAGCAAGCAGGTGAGCGTTACGGCCGCGAGCTACAAGCGCCGTCCCTGGCGGCTCTGCGCCAAGTGCCAGCCGAGGCGCTGCTCCAACACCTTCCCGCCCTAAAAGGCCCCATCCTTGACGGGTACGTGCTGCCCGCATCACCCCGTGAGCTGCTGCAGCAGGGCAAGTCTAACCCCATCTCTCTGCTCACGGGTTGGAATGAAGACGAAGGGCTCTTAGATGGCCCCCTGCTCCCCGCAGAAGGCTTCCGCCAGCGCGTGCGGCAGCAATACGGCCAACGGGCCGATAGCCTGCTGCACTTCTACCCCACTGAGAGTGAGCAGTCGGCAGCCAATGCCCAGCTACAGCTAGCGCGCGACTTGCGCTTTGGCCTGCCCACCTACACCTGGGTCACCCTGCAAGACCAACACTTGCGCCGCCCGGCCTACTTGTACCGTTTCACCCGGAAAGTGCCCGCCACTGGCGAGTACCGTAAGTATGGCGCCTTTCACACCGGAGAGGTGCCGTACGTGTTCAATACGCTAGGGGTAGTAAGCCGGCCTTGGGAGAAGGGTGATTATCAATTGGCGGAAACCATTGCCGGCTACTGGGTGAACTTTGTGCGCACAGGAAACCCCAATGGCAGTGGCCTACCCAACTGGCCAGCGTTTCACGCACGCTACAAGCAAACCCTACTGCTAGACCTCACGCCTGCTGCCCGGCCCTTGCCAGATCAGGTACGGCTTAATTTTTTGCAGACGCTACCCGTGCAACCCTAATAGCTGGTACTAGGAGCTTACTCTGACTACCCGCTGCTCTTCTGTTTATTAAGATCAACATCCAATCACAGCTACCAGCGTGGCCCGGCAACTACCCGCATAACAGCTACGCCACCATAATATTCCGTTCCGCATTCCTACCTGCGGTGGCTATAGGCCTAGGTGGTTACGCTTGTACCTATTGTATCCTTGCGCGGTAATGTGAAGTTGCTTGTCCGGCGCCAAAAGCAATAGCCGCTCCCTCCCGGAAGCGGCTATTGTCAGATTAGAAGCCCCTTGCAGAACTTCGCCGGAAGTTTACCCTAGTGCTGAATCAGTACCTTGCCTACTTGGCGCGCTCCCTTGGCGGGCGTCAGGATCAGCTGGTACAGGCCCTGGGGCAATTGCTGGGCCTGGACGGGTACTTCGTTCTGCCCGGCTGATAGCTCCACGCGCTGCTGCAGAACTACTTTGCCTAGGGCATCCATCAGGGTGAGAGAAGCCGTCTGAACAGCTTCACTAGCACACGACACCGTAAACGCCCCGGTTGTTGGGTTAGGATAAGCCGTTATGGCCGATGCAGTAGCGGCTTTGCCTTCCAGGGAGCTAGCGCCAGGCAGCACTTGCATGGTTGAGCTGCCAGTTGCGCTTACCGAGGTGTTGGGCACTATCTCAATAGCTGAAATCTTGGCAGCATCAACGCCCCCATCACTGGCGAGAGAGCTCATGTACAGGTTCAGGGTACCGTCGGTCACGTTCACGGTGAACGTCTCGGTTGTGCCAGTCAGCGCCCCCACCTTGCGGAAGATGTCGTAGTTGTCGAGCACCTTCGTGTTCTCCAGGCTCACGTCGAACACCCGCCGACCCGCCGACGTCCAGTATAGTTCCGCGAAGTGCAGCACTACCCGGTAAGAGCCGTTGGTTACGGGGAAAGCATAGTTGAGCGTGCCGTTGGTTCCGTAGCGCTCCGTCTGGTACAAGGCATCTATACCATTGATGGCCGCCGTGGTTGAGTACGTGCTGGTGCTGCCGGTGTAGTAGTTGTCAGCGGTGAACGTACCGATCGTGGTACTTACCTGCGCTCCTCCTGAGTTAACACGGTAAGTGCTCGTCGCCGTGGGCGGAGTTGCCCCACTGGAGGGCACTACTTCAATGGCTGATAGCTTGGGCTGATCAATACCGCCGTCACCGGCGAGAGAGCTCATGTACAGGTTTAGGCTGCCGTCGGTCACGTTCACGGTGAACGTCTCGGTTGTGCCAGTCAGCGCCCCCACCTTGCGGAAGATGTCGTAGTTGTCGAGCACCTTCGTGTTCTCCAGGCTCACGTCGAACACCCGCCGACCCGCCGACGTCCAGTATAGTTCCGCGAAGTGCAGCACTACTTGGTAGGTGCCGTTAGGAATGGGTAGCGTGTAGCTGAGCGTGCCGTTGGTTCCGTAGCGCTCCGTCTGGTAAAGCGGGTTAATGGCCGCAGTGGTTGAGTGCACGCTGCTGTTAGCGGAGTAGTAGCCATCGGCTGAGAAGGTACCCGCAGCGGTGCTTAGCTGAGGGCCGCCCGCGTTAATGCGGTAGGTGCTAGCACTAGCAGGGCTTGACGGTGCAGTAGGCGCTACGCTGGTAGTACCGCCCCGCTTTAATACTGAAGCCGGAATGGTCTGCTTAGGTACGCCGGGGCCCTGAAAATTCACGTTGAGTGACTGACCTCCCCCGCTCTGGAAATACGTAACCGTGAAGGCGTGCGTACCCGCTTTTAGCCCAATCGAGCCAGACTTTTCGGAGTTGCCCTGCGAGTTGTCGTTGAACAGAACTTGGGTTGAGCCAATAAACACCTTAGAGCCATCATCAGAGTTAGTAAAGAAGGTATACTGACCATCTTGAGGCACTGTGATATAGCCCGTAAACTGCAACCCGTAGCCGGAGTCGCGCTGCCGTAAACTCAGGTCGAAGTTGGCCACCTGCCCAGTCTTCACGGGCGTCAGGGTATTAAAGTCTGGCAGCTGGCTCCAGTAGCCTTCGTAGTACTTGTACTCTAGGCCTGCTACGGTTCCTGAAGGGTTTTCTGGATTGCGGAGGGTTTCGCCCGCTACCGCCGCGCAGGCAGCCGTATTCTGCGAGGCCTGCGTACTGTTGGGGAGCGTGCGGTCCTCTACCAAGTTACCCACGTTGCTGAGCGTGGTTGAGCACAGCAGGGTGCTGTGGGCACCTGTGCTTAGGTAAAAAGCATTGGCCGTGTTGCGGGCCGTGTTATTCTGGAATATTGTGCCCAGTGTAACCGCGGCATTACCAATTGGCCCGTTGAACTGGGCTAGGAAGTAGTTGTAATAGCCTTCAGTGCCCAGCACGTTGTTGTTCATCGTTGAGCGGACATACGAAGGACGGGCCGTGAGTATGTTATCGCGGATTTCAACACCGATGGCAGCTGTGCCCAGCGTCTGGCTCACCCCGTACTGGTAGGGCAGCAGCCCGATGTAGGCCGGTGCCCCCGTGTTGGCCGCCGCCTCCACGTTCTCCACCGTGTTGCCCACCAGCTGCGTGTTGTAGACCATGTTGAACACCTGTGCCCCCTGGATCAGCGTCTGGCCCGGCCGCAGCAGGATCCCGTCGT
>NZ_SRKZ01000021.1 GCF_004745865.1 Hymenobacter wooponensis
CAGGGCGTACGCATCAAATTTAGAGGACTGCCATCCGGCAGTTTTCGCGGACGCAGGTTAAAAGCTGGCTCATATAGTCATCATTCCACCCTGCGTTTCGTCGTCGGGTGCGCAGACTGCCGGGTTGGTGCTTTCCTTGCTGCAAGAGGTTGAACGCGAGCTTGCGCAACACGGCAAAGCTACGAGTGGCGACCCGGTCGCGACTGCGGGCCTCGTCTTCGCGAAAGACCACATCCAGCACCCAGTGTAAGCTGTTTTCGATCGCCCAGTGGCGGCGAATCGCTTGAATGAGCACGGCGGGGGCATCCAGGCAACTGGTCAGATAGTAGCGCCACTCGGCGCGGGTGCCCGGCTGATACTGTACCTGCCGGATGGTTTCGACCACGATAATGGACCGCAGGCCGGGCCAGGCGCGTAGTCCGACCAGTTCCTGCCCCAGCGGTAGCACCCAGGCCCGGCGCCGCACCCGGCGGCCGTGGCGGTGGTCGAAGGCATCATAGTCGGCCGGATACTCGGCCCAGCGCTGGCAACAAGCGGTTTGACAGTAGGACTTGACGGCGCGGTAGTAACGACCCTGGTTCCCTTTCAGGGCTAGGATATAATCGGCCTGCTGGGCCACCAGTTGCCGGGCGATGGCCTGCTGGCAGCCGAGCGCATCTAGCGTAACAATCGTGTTAGCTAAGTGCAGATTGCTGATTAATACGGGGATAGCCGCCAACTCCTGCCCTTTACCCGTTACGGCTACTTGCCCCAAGCTCAAGCCCTGCTCGGTGGCAAAGGCGCTGACGACGTGCAGTGGACCCTGGGCCCGCCCTCGGTCAAAGGAACGGCGCACAGTCTTACCGTCGATGGCTACCACCTCCCGCGGCAAGGGGGGCGCGGTGCTGGCCATCCACTGCCGGAAGCACTGTTCTACTTGCTGGGGGTCGAGCAGCGAGAACACCCGCCGGAAGGTGTCGTGCGAGGGAATACCGCTGGGTAACGCTAGAAACGTAGCCAGCCAGGGCTGCTTCAGCTGGCCGTAGTGGGCGATGTCCACCCATGTTTCAGCCCCGGCCATCACCGCACAGACGGCGATGACCAGCATATCGAGCAGACGGTGGCGGGTGCGACCTGGACAACGTGGGTCCGGTAGCGTAGCGAATGAGACAAGGAGTTGGCTGAGCATGAAGTGCTTAACGATGTCTAACAAGACAAAGGTCAGCCCTCAAGACAGCGTCTTAGTTTTGATGCGTACGCCCTG
>NZ_SRKZ01000004.1 GCF_004745865.1 Hymenobacter wooponensis
GGCAGGTTGGTTACGCGTTACGCACCCGTGCGCCACTAGTGGTATTGCTACCACCCGTTCGACTTGCATGTATTAGGCCTGCCGCTAGCGTTCATCCTGAGCCAGGATCAAACTCTCCATTGTATAATGTTCTACACTAGCCCGAAGGCTAGCTGATGTCGAGTGCAATCGCCGGCTCGTATTGACGAGCTGTTATGTGTGTTCGTTTTCGTTACGCTTATGAGTCCTTATTGTGATGCTCTCTTGCGAGAGTGTCACACCCATATTGTCTTTCCAATCATTCAAAGAACGTCTGCTTTCTCTCGTTTGAGAAGGCGTCGTGACTACTCATCTAGTAGTCGGCGGCTTTCGTTTGCCGTGCTTCGCTGCGAAGCGGGCGACAAAGGTACTAACTCTTTTTCTTCCGGCCAAATTCCCAAGTGAAAAACTTTTTCACTTTTTCGTCTGTCCTACTCGCTTCCGATTGAAGCGGGCTGCAAAGATACTGCTTGTTTCTTCGCTTTTGCAACTCCGAGAGCAAAAAAACTTCTTCACTTTCTTCGTTTCCCGTGCCCTAGGCCACTTTCTGGCCTCAAGCGGGGTGCAAAGTTACAAAGCTTTTTCGAACTAACAAGCGAAGAGAGAAAAACTTTTTCGTCGACTTGTTTGCGGTAGCGCTTCCGACTGAAGCGGGGTGCAAAGGTACGCAGAGGGTTTCTGCTTTTCCTAGTACTTACTGCAACTTTCTTTTCGCCTCGTTCGTAGCCCGCCTCCGTTCGATTTGGGAGTGCAAAAGTCAGACTTCTCTTTCGCTTTTGCAAGCCCACCGAAGAAAATTTCAGAGGCCGCATAGCAAACTTAGCGCCCTGTTTCATTCCGTAGGCTGTGGCATAACTACTTATGCAGAGCAGTTAGTTCACGAAAGGATGAAAAAAGATTGTTCATGTGTCGAGAGGCCTGAAGCTGGCCCTAAAAGCCATAATGTCCTCCAATAATAGCTACATAAGACCAGCCTACTACTTTGGAAGCATATCGAATTAACTAAGGTCTAGAAGGTGTATGAACTACAGGTATCCGAGGTAAGTAATTAAGCTCCTTATATAATGGGTGTTGAAGCGGACGATAAATGGTGGCATATAAATAGCTGTAGGTACTACAAGCATTGTAGTACCTACAGCTATTTATGTTTCCTTATTTAAAAGAATATCCTGTAGTAGCCGCTAACTCATTCTACACTGTGAAAACCACTAACATTTGAAGTTGAGTTAGTAGAAATTCAACTCTACTGGCTTTGCTGTGTTAACTTTGTAGAGGCAGAGTATAGTAGTTTCTCATTTGGCCTTACTACTCCTTATATATAGGAGTTATGAACCTGAACGAATATCTGTCTCTTACTGGAGAGGCCTAGTATGTTTCGCTAGGCTGTAGTAGAGGAGGCAGTAACATATATGGAAAAGAGGAAAGTTGCCTTTTACACGTTGGGCTGTAAGCTCAACTTCTCTGAGACTTCTGCTATAGGCCGGCAGTTTGAAGAGAGTGGCTTCGAGAAGGCGGCCTTCGAGGATGCCGCGGATATCTACGTTATTAACACGTGCTCAGTAACGGATCATGCCGACCGGAAGTGCCGTAAGGTGGTAAAGGAAGCACTTAAGCACAACCCCGAGGCTTTTGTAGCTATTGTGGGCTGCTACGCTCAACTCAAGCCACGAGAAATTGCTGAAATACCTGGCGTTCATGCTGTGTTGGGGGCTGCTGAGAAATTTCAGTTAGTAGAGACATTAGCAGGGTTCCAGAAACCTGCTGCCGGACAACCAGGCCACGTGTTTGCCTCCCCCATCAGTGAAGCCACAGAATTTCATGCGGCCCACAGCTATGGAGATCGAACTCGCACGTTTCTGAAAGTACAGGATGGATGTGACTACTCCTGTTCTTTCTGCACTATACCGCTAGCTCGTGGTAATAGTCGCTCCGATTCTGTGCAAAGCGTAGTAGAGCGCGTGCAGAAACTAGCTGAAACAAGCGTCAAAGAAGTAGTGCTGACCGGTGTAAACTTGGGTGACTTTGGTTTACAGGGGCCAGAGCGCGAGCGGCGGGAAAACTTTTACGACTTAGTGCAGGCGCTGGATGAAGTAGAAGGCATTGAGCGGTTTCGAATAAGCAGCTGTGAGCCCAACCTATTGTCTGATGAGATAATTAGGTTTGTAGCTCGCTCTAAGCGGTTTATGCCACACTTCCACATTCCGCTACAATCGGGGTCTAACAAGATTCTGGGGTTGATGCGCCGCCGCTACCGCCGGGAGCTGTATGCTGAGCGAGTGAAGCTTATCAAAGAAGTTATGCCCCATGCTTGCATTGGAGTAGACGTTATTGTTGGCTTTCCAGGAGAAACAGAGGAGGAGTTCCTTACTACGTATCAGTTTCTGAATGACCTTGAGGTAAGCTATTTGCATGTTTTCCCTTACTCTGAGCGAGAGAACACACTAGCTCCTACCCTACCTGGACGCGTGCAGGACCGCCACCGGCATGAGCGCACAACGCAATTACGTAGTCTATCAGAAAAAAAGAAGCGACACTTCTACGAGCAGCATGTAGGCCTAGAAACGGCTGTGCTTTTCGAAGACGACGTAACGAATGGACAAATGGAAGGTTTTACCCCCAACTATATTCGTGTAACTGCCAAGTATGATCCGCTATTGGTAGGGGAGCTAAAGCACTTACGTCTGAGCTCTGTGAATTCGCAGTGCTTAATGGAGGCTGAAGAGCTAGGCATTGAGGTGTTTCAACATTAACCCACTATAGCAAATCTCAATACAACATCGCTAAAAGTACTAGGCCTTATTTCCTATAAGTAGGAAATAAGGCCTAGTACTTTTAGCGATGTATATAGGACTACTTTACGTCATTGACGTCTAGCGAGAGAGTTGACGTTGCATCAAGTCCATCATTTGCTGCATCAAACGTTGCTGATCCTGCAAGTGCTGGTTGCGAAGTTCAGCCATGGCCAGCTGGTGAGCCATTTGCTGGGTATAAAGGGCCGTTTGCCAGCTTGTATCAGGTGCTGGTGCTTGGGGAAGTGTGGCCTGTGAAACAAGAGGTGCCTGGGGGGCTAACGGTGCAGTATTAGAATTGGCAGGCGCTGGTTGCTCAGGCGCTGCTTCAGGCGCCGGTAGAGTGGGCATAACAACAGGAGTTAGTTCTACAGGTGGCGCCACAGCTGATACACTAGCCGTAGGCATAGCTGCTACAACTTCTTTGGAGGATGAATGTAAAGTGCTGGTCTTTTCTGAAATATCACCACTGGAAAGCATTGGACCCAGCCCTTGCAGCAACCAATCTTTTGATACATTTGGATATACTTCAAACACCTTACACAAAAGATCAAAACCTGGTTTGTTTCGCTCGTCTACAAGATGTTGAATGACAGTTGCGGTTTTATCAAGAGAGGCAGCAAAAGCGTTTTTGGATATACCCAAATGTGATATAAGCTGTAAGAAGCGCTGCCCTACCGTAGTGTTATTTTCCATAACCAAATGGTTATTCTTTGTTTTGATCGGCAATATACACCATTTGGTAAATACATAGCTTCGTTTTTAATATTCGTTTTTAATATATGTGTCGCAGGAAAATTGTTTGCTCCAAGCTTCAGTTGGAACGCTATTAACACATTAACAGCATTGTGCTGTGGTATTATAATAAGGCCTTATGTATAGCATTAGGAAGAGAACAAGGTTAACATACTTGGTTAAACACGCAGTAGTTAATCAGGCTCCCCGTTTAATCTAGACCAGTAGATAAACCTTCTGGTTGAAAGTGCTGAATGACAGTCTGCTTGATTGGTTATTACCTACAACAGTTAACCTTCGCACTTCCTAGTCTGAATACTTCGTCTTCCAACTCTTCGCACTCCACCCACTCTGCAGAAATAAAGCAGTAGAGTTGCGGCAAGCGTTGTGAATAGCTCATTGTACCCCTGCACCGATGTACGCTCGACTAAAAATGTATATAGGTGAATGAGTACTAACAAGAATACTGCTACAGCCCCGGCCCTTTACTAGATGCTCAACTATCCGACGTATTGGCTCCCATGTACTCCGATGCAATGCTACACCTCTCCTACCCTAACGCTTATTAAAAATCCTTTCTTTCGCTACCTGTTCAGTATTCACATGTGATTCCTACTATAGTAGTAGCATACATAGAATCGGGTGATGCATTGATTGCTTAGGACTAAATACTACCCACTAAAAATCAGCCTACTTAATCAAGCTTCTCGAAAAGGAAGACCAATAACCAGTAATAAGGTAGCATGTGCGGTTGCACATTATGGCACGAGAGAAGTCCAACGCCGCAGAATAATTCAAACTTGCTTTTGCTTCGAAGACAAATTATGCCCTACGTTGTTGGCTGCCGCTCATTGTGCCTAAACCTCGTTGATCATTTTCGGCCATCCGACGAAGCATACAGTATGGCTACAGACCATTATATTATGCAGATAATCCTATAGAGTCACGTTGACTTTAGATTCTTTTTCGCCTCTTCGCCCCATCGGGCCAAGGGTCATGCGACGGCTATTTACTCGTAGCGCAACGACTCAATTGGGTCTAGGCCTGCGGCTTTGCTAGCAGGATAGTAACCTGATATTAGGCCTACGGTTACACAGATTACAAGGCCTACCATCATCCACAGCCACGGAACAATAAAGGCGCCGCTACCTACTAGGGCCGACACACCATTGCCCATGCCTACGCCGAGTACGATTCCCAGGGTGCCACCCATTACGCAAATGACAATGGCCTCTATCAGGAACTGTTGGCGGATTTGGAGGGAGGTAGCCCCCAGCGCCTTGCGGATTCCGATTTCTCGAGTGCGCTCGGTCACGGATACCATCATAATGTTCATGAGGGCGATACTGGCCCCAAGCAGCGTGATGAAACCTACTAAAAAACCACCCATGCGCAAGTTACCCGACAGTGAGTCCAGCTTACCGGCTAAGGAGTCGCTCCGCTCTAGCTCGAAGCTTTCCTCCTGGCCTAGAGCATCGTGACGAACAGAGCGCATAATACCAGTGGCTTCTCCCGTAATGTAATTCAGCATATCGGGGTTAAGCGTGGCCGTCTTAATATCATAAGTAAGGGCCCGTTGGCGCGGAAGCTGATTGCCGGTTTCCAGAGGGATGAGTACGAGGCGGTCGGCTCCGCCTCCTCCCATGGTGCTACCGCTTTTCTCAAGCTGACCAACTACCAGGAAGCGACGCCCCAGCATGTACACATACTTATCAATGGGGCTCTGATTAGGAAAAAGCTTGTCTTTGATTTCTGCTCCGACGATGGCCACGTTAGTACCGTTTTCTAACTCAGAGGAAGAAAAAGAGCGACCGTTGGATAGGTTATAGTTCTGAATCAACAGGTAGTTTTCGTCGCCGGCTACGACCTGCATATTTGGGTTGGTTTTCTCCCCGTTAGCCTTGACCTCAACAGCGCCTGCTATAAAGGTAGATATACCCACTTTCGCATCTTCACCTACCCGTTGCTTATACTGGCGAGCTTGCAGATACGTAAGTGCGGGGTAGGTTTTTTCTTGTACCCCCCCACGGCGCGACCGATTGTTGTAGCCTTTTGCTTTGATCTCGAAAGAGTTAGCTCCCAGACTTGCAAACGTCTGATTCAAGGAAGCTTTGATGGCATCAATGGCGGTGAGAATACCTACCAACGACATAATGCCAATGCTTACAATAAGCGCTGTCAGGATAGTGCGCAGCAGATTACTGTTGATGGAACGAAACGCCTCTTTGATGTTTTCCAGCAGATGCATAACGACGGCAGCGAACGGATAAAACTATGGCGGCTCACCTAATTACATGAGGCAATTTAGCAGCCATAGCACGTCTCGCAAGGTAGGCGGTTTGCGCTAAACTCCCAGCCGCTTTCGTTACCTTTAAATCAGGACGCGACTTTACTAGTAAGGCCGCTGTTCTACGGATGGCGAAGTAGTTGCTAAACGACCGTCATTCTCTCATCATTTACGCCAGAACTTCTATGCTACTCTCGCGTCTGTTTGCTGTGCTACTGCTGCTGGCAGGCTACCTAGGCCTCCCTATGGTGGCTAGCGCCAATCATATTCTTATTCCCATGGATGCTAACCAGAAGGAACACCTCAAAGCATATGGGGTGGCCTACTGGCTGCTAGGCAAGCAAGTAGAAGTTGACTGGCTGCTGAACTACCGGGGCGGTTCGTTTGCGTGTGACGTCGTACAAGGAGCGGAGAATGAGTTGGCCGTGCGGGGCGTAACGTACCAGGTAATCAGCGAAGCCCAATACACCAATATCCTCACCGAAATAGCCGAGCCAAACGCCAACATGGACGTGATGAAGCTAGAGAAGGTGCCTAAGATTGCAGTGTACACTCCTAAGGGCAAACAACCCTGGGACGACGCGGTAACGATGGTACTAACGTATGCTGAGATACCGTACACGCAGATTTATGATGATGAAGTACTCCGGGGCGACCTACCTAAGTATGACTGGCTGCACCTGCACCACGAGGACTTCACGGGTGAATACGGTAAGTTCTACCGCAACTACCGCTACCGGCCCTGGTATCAGCAGCAGCAGCGCGATTCAGAAGCTGCCGCCAAGCGCAATGGCTTTGCTAAAGTGAGCCAGATGAAAGGAGCCGTAACCGTCAAAATGCAGGAATTTATTGCTGGCGGCGGCTTTATGTTTGCCATGTGCTCGGCCACTGACTCCTATGACATTGCCTTGGCTGGCCTAGGCATAGACATGGTGGCAGAAATGTATGATGGCGACCCTGCTGACCCGCAGGCCCAGCAGAAGCTCAATTTTAACCGAACATTGGCATTCCAAAACTTCCAGCTGGAGCGCGACCCACTGGAGTACGAATACTCCAACATAGATATGCAGCCGTCTGAGAGAGGTGTGTACGAAGACAACGACTACTTCCAGCTCTTCTCCTTCTCTGCCAAGTACGACCCCGTACCGACTATGCTCACGCAGAACCATGAGCGTACAATTAAAGGCTTCATGGGTCAGACCACAGCTTTCCGGAAGTCACTCATCAAACCTGATGTAGTTGCTATGGGTGAGAACAAGGCCTCGGGTGAGGTGCGCTATATGCATGGTACCTTAGGCAAGGGTACCTGGACGTTCTATGGCGGCCACGATCCGGAAGATTACCAGCATTTAGTGGAGGAAGAACCTACTGACTTGGCTCTCCACCCTAACTCGCCGGGTTATCGTCTGATCCTGAATAACATTCTCTTCCCAGCTGCCAAAAAGAAGAAGCAAAAAACCTAGGCCACTTCAGCCATCAAGAATTGCATAAGAAAGGCCCCTCTGCTAGCAGAGGGGCCTTTCTTATGCAATTCTACTTTGTGAGCTGTACTATCTGGCGGGCCAACTCTGGTAAGTCAGCAGTTTTCTCCGGGTCTATATCCATAGTCAGTTCCACTAGCACGGGCTGGCCTTTAGCCACTCCGTATGCTATCAGTTCGTAGGCCATACCCCCCTCCGTGGGGTAGCTCAACCGAAAGCCTTTTGCAGCCTGCCCCAGAATTAAGCATTCCAGCGGCTGACGCTCCGTGTGTTTGTGCTTTTTCTCAATTTGACGCACAAACTGCTCCGGGAAATCAGTAAGCATTTTATAGTCCAGGTACATCCATGTCAGCTGGTATCCTTGGCAGCGTACCATGTACTTATTATCTGGCGTACAGCTTGTAGGGGTAGAAATGTCCATCCCACAAAAGTTGATACTGTTAACAGGTGTGTCTACTTGACCAAGAGCTAGCATGGGGGCACTTAGTAAGCAAAGGAGTAACCATTTTTTCATTTAGGGAGAGCATAAGGAATAGGGCTAATATAGGGAGGGTTTGGCAGGCTAGATATAAGTTGTTTTAATAATCCTTTTGTAAAGGTGTGAGGTACATACGAGAGCTGGTTTCGCTCAATTGTTGTGCTGCTTCATTATCCAAGCGTTCCGGAAATACGTTAGTACCTCATACTCGCTAGGATCGGGCTATTTGCTGGGCGCTGTGCCCTGGCCTGCACCGATAATGCTTTTCCGGATTCTGTCACGAACGCCCCTGCATCTGCATGAACGCTGATCATCCTAACTATGGCCTTTCTACCAGCACGACCGAGAATATACAGGCTGCTGAACCCATTACCAATCCCCTGCCGCGCGCTGTACTGCGCATGAACAACTACTTGCTCCTAGACGGCGAATGGCATTTTGCTATCGACAACGAGGACGTTGGTATTGAGCAAAACTGGGCGCTAGGCCACACCTATGAGCAAACTGCCCAGTGGCCTGGCTCAGTAGAAGAGCATATTGCGGAGGCAAAAGGGCTCTGCACACCTTCTAGTTGGCATGATAAAGTAGTAGTGTGGTACGAACGAGAGTTTACATTACCTACTCTTGATAAACAGGAGTTGCGCTCCATGCTGCAGATCACATTTGGAGCATGTGGCTACGAGACTCGTGTGTGGCTTAATGGCACGCTACTCAGCACCATTGAGGGCGAAGATGTGCATTACGGCGAGTACACTTCTTTCTCTTATGAATTGCCTGAGGAGCTTCTGCATCTTTCTAACCGCCTCACTGTGCGCATTGCTGACACAATGGATGCGGAAACACCGCGTGGCAAGCAGGAGTCGCACGTATACAAGCGCGGCGGTATCTGGTACCAAACGTATACTGGTGCGGTACGAAGCGTGTGGCTGGAGATGGTGGAGCGTAACCGCTTACGCTCCCGAGTGGGCGTAGTAAGCATTGTGGAAGACCATTTGGTTCGCTTTAACCTTACGTTGCGCATTCATGACCCTGGCGCTTATACTATTCGGCTACGAGTGTGTGAGCGTGGAGCGCCGGCGTCTGCCGAGCCCATAGCCAGTTCCGACTTCCCCCTGGAACTGCCGGCCGGGCAAATACACCAACGCGTAGTATTGGAAGTACCCAATGCGCAACTCTGGTCACCTGAGGCCCCTAACCTCTACCGACTGGAAGCGCAGCTAGTTGATGCTGAGGGCTATGCTGCCGAGATAGAAGCGCATTTTGGCCTGCGCAAGATTGAAGCCCGGGGCCGGTACATCTACCTCAACAACGAGCCAACGTACCTCGATGGCATTCTTTATCAGCCGGGTACTGCTACCTACGAGGAGACGAAGCGCCACATGTACGCCATGAAGGAACTGGGCTGCAATCTCGTTCGGGTGCACATTGCCGGCGTTGACCCACGAATTTATAATCTGGCTGACGAGCTAGGCCTGTTGCTGTGGGTAGAAGTCCCTAGTCCTCATAGCTCCACCACCCGCAGCCGGGCTAACCACCGGGCTGAGCTGCTGCGCATGGTAGAGCTGATCGAGACTCATCCCTCAGTAGTAATCTGGAGCTTGTACAATGAAGATTGGGGCGCTCAGGACATTGCCACCAACCATGAAACCCGCCAGTACATTGTAGATATGTACCACTACATGCAGATCAAGTATCCGCAGTTTCTGGTGGTCGACAACGATGGCTGGCACCATATTTCCTGGGAAGGGCGCTTAAAGTCAGATCTACTTACGGCTCACCTCTACACACCTGACTTAAACCGCTGGCGCGAATTGCTAGACCGCCTGGTCCACGGCGAGATGGAAGGCACCGCGGCCTTCCCCCTCGTAGTTGGCGACCCGTTTTTCTACCGCCGGCAGGTGCCTTTGCTGGTGAGCGAGTGGGGTGGTTTTGGCTTCCCCGATTACGGTGGCCCACAGGACGCTGAAGCACGTGCCGCCAACATTCGTGCTTTCAAACAGGAGCTTCGGCAGCGCGATATAGCCGGCGACGTGTACACCCAAGCCACCAATATTGAGGACGAGCGAAACGGGCTGCTCGATTTTCAAACGGGCGAGCTGACTGTCCCAGCAGGCTTATTGAACTCCCGCAATCAGCAAGAAGTAACTACAGCCGGCCCCATAGGCCAGTCTGCAACGTAAGCTATACCCAACGCACTCGGCCCGGGTGCTACTTCACTTTAGTTGAGGTAGCACCCGGGCCGAGTGCGTTGGGTAAGTGTTAAAATTAGTGCATTCGGTCGTCGCGGACGGGCAGGTTAGTAACGATTTCGCCTTCAATCTTCAGTAGCTCCTGGAGGCGCGCTTCCACCTCTTTGGGGTTGCAGTATTCCTTGGCAAGATCTACGTAGCTCACGAAGTGGCCTGCTTCTGATACCATCAGCTCATAGTAGAACTTTGAAAGCTCCGGATCTGGAATATGCTTCCACAACAGCTTGAATCGCTCGCAGCTACGGGCTTCTATCAGAGCACTCACCAGCAGCGTATCCATGAGTTGCCGCTCACGGGCGCCACCCTTCCGAATGTGGGTCATGAGCTGCACCACGTACTCATCCCGACGGGGCTTACCTAGCTCATGGCCGCGCTTACGTAGCTCCAGTAGCACCCGCTCAAAATGCGACCACTCTTCGGCCACTAGTAGTGTAAGCTCATCCACGAGGCGGGTTTTCTCGGGGTACTTTACTATTAGGCTGATACCCGTACTGGCGGCCTTCTGCTCACAGTACGCATGGTCAACCAGAATATCTTCGATGTTTTTGCTGGCAATGTCTACCCACCGTGGGTCGGTGTTCAACTTCAGCTTAAGGATGGTTTTCTCTTTTCCTTCGGGTTCCATTGAGGTTACCTGTTAGTGGCTGACTGCTTAAGCTACAACCAACAATTAGCAATCAGCTAGTATCAATTAAAGAACTGCCAACGAATGCCGAACTGAAGACGGCGGGGCAAGCCAGCGTAATACGGCGTGGTAAAATAGCCCGACTGCGGCAGAAACTGGTTCACGTAAGCCATCTTAAAGAACACGTTCACTGTTTTGATATCAGCGCTCAGGAAAACATCCGCAATGGGTGTATTGCGGATTGTGAAGTGGTCTTGAAAGAAAAACTGCTGAGTAGTGGGATTGTAGTCGTAAGGCTTCCAGCGCGACTGGAAATACGTTTGCACCCCGAACTGCCCAAATAAGGCTTTCTTAAACACATAGCCTTGGTAATACACCCGAGACTCCCCTACCAGCCGAGGAAAGCGAAGACCTTCGGTGCCTCCCGTTACTCCCGTGTAAGTGGCTTGATTATCTACAAAGAGGTGGCCTACGTTAAACTTATGCTGTGCAGTAAGACTTAGAACTAGCCGTGCATTATCAAGCTGCTCCGGCACTGCCTGCTCGTTATAGTATACTAGGTTCGTGATGTTAGCGAAGGTGCCCACGAGTTGCAGGTGCTGATTACCCAACTTCTGATTTACCAGGCCTCGTACCTGCTGCACTTGGGTGTTATCGAAGTTATTGTTCCAAGTGTCATGGTTTCCTTCAAAACGTTGCTCCGTGAGGGTAGGCGTGTAACTTGTGATGAGGCCATCCACCCGCACCGGCCCCAAGTCTGTAGCTCCGCGAAGAATGTATTCGGTTCTCTTGATCCGAATTATATCCTTAAACTGTTCAGGGACCTTTACCTCTCCTGAAGTCTCAATAGAGAATTCTTTGTAGCGAAAGCCAGCTGTTCCGCCTAGAAAGAACTGGGTAGCATCTGTTGTATAGTTTAACTCTTCAACCGTAATCGTATTGCTTCCCTTACGGGACCGGGATTCTAAAGAGTAAGTTCGTTGCTTACCATAAAGCCGATAGGCCACGGTGGGCGAGTTACCCATCACCCCTACTGTATTCTCTATCTGGCGAAAATCGGCACGGTCATCGGTGATGGTATTACTAAACCGTCGCACATCGTAGCGGAAGGTGCCCTGCCTACCAGCAATAGCTGATTGAGTAACGATTGGTTGATCGTCAAAATATTTGTTTTGGCGACGGGTCCAATCGGCAATATGATACGCCGTAAGGCCACGGCCTAGTAGCCGGTACGTATGTGCTATATGCACTTGGTCCCGATCATCCCGGTTAACCGCGTTGGTTAGCCGGACCTCCTCTCGCTGATAATCAAACAGCTTTGAAAGATCTATCTTAGTCCCATCAGTACCTTCCAAGGTATCGGTTAGTAACGGAACAATGCCCCCCTGCTCCACGGCCCGATGGCGAGCGGTAGTAAGGTTAGCCATCAGGTGGTAACGGTCGTCGGGAGTTTGGTAGCGCACGAACAGCAAAAAGTTGCTGTGTTCTACCTGACCCGCGCGAGTATTTGTAACGGCTACCGCCTTATTTGAGCCGAATCGCTCGTAGGCAAACCCTACATTCAAATCCTTTTTGAGGCTGCGAGTGTAGCCTAGCTCAAAAATCTGCTCATAGGGGTTACCCTGATGAAAGCGGAAGAACGTGTACGGTGAGCGGGTGTCGTAATACGGGATGGTGGAGGCATCTCGCACGTAGCGGTCAAACACGTTACGGCCTAGGCGGGCACCTATCTGGGTGTTCGGCTGCCAGAGCAGGTGCCGGGAAGCGGTGCCGAAATTTCCTAAGTCCTGGTAAAAAGCTGAATCGTGAACCCAGTAGCGGTTTTGGGGCAGGCGCGTGAGCGTGGTGTCAATCATCCGGCCCACGGTGTCGCCGCGCATCATGTCTGCTTCACGCAGAATGAATGTGGTACGAGCTCCGTACCGGTTCTTGGTAGAGTCGTCTACAATCTGAGCTTGGGCGGCGGGTAATAAGGCTGGCACTCCGCCCAGCAGCACAAGCAGCAGGAGCGAACGAAACCAAGTGTTGGGCACAGCGACCCGAAAGAGCGAAATCAGTGATAAGTCAGACAACAGCGTGGGGCTGAAAGTAGGGCATCAGAAGCTCCAGCAGGCGGGCGTCGCCGTCGGCCAGAAACCGGACATCAATGGGAAGGTAAAATACGGGCACTTGCACTACAACCGCCGCTAAAGCAGGCTCTAGCAAACGGGCAGCATCTTTCTGCGTGGTAAAAACGCTTTGGCCGGGCGCTAATTGCGCAGCTACTGCAGCAATTTCTGCTTCCGTGAATGCGTGATGGTCAGCAAACCGAGCATGATGTACTACTCGGTAGCCCGCTGTTTCCAGGTACTGCCGTAAGGGCTCGGGCTGCGCAATGCCAGTTAAGAGCAACACCTCCGGCCCCGTCGGCTGCGGGCTCGCGCCAATAGCGACAGGAGTTCCGTACACATACGTGGAGAATAGCACGGGCACCGTAGGCTTAGCATAGCTACGGATACGGCGCGTAATATCTTGGCGGCGAGCTTCCGAGAGCAGCGGGTCGCACTTGGTGACTATCACTAGGTCGGCTCGAACGGCCCCGGCTCGGCTTTCGCGCAGCCTACCCGCCGGCAGTACCCAATCCTCGTAGAAAGGCCTCTCCTGCTCCGTCAGCAGAATATTAAAGCTAGGCTGCACCCGCCGATGCTGGTAGGCATCATCCAAGACCACGACCGACGTGGCGGGAGCCTCGGAGAGCAGCTGGCGAATTCCGACCACGCGGTCTTCGCAAACGGCCACGGGCACCGTTCCTTTAAATTGCTGGAATTGCTGCAGCGGCTCGTCGCCGATGGTGGCCGCGGTATCAGTTGCTGTAGCAAAGCGGTAGCCGCGCGTGCGTCGGCCGTAGCCCCGGCTGAGCATGGCCGGCGACTGGCCTAGCTGCTGCAACGCGGTAATAAGATGCGCCACGTGGGGCGTTTTGCCCGTACCACCTACCCGCAGATTGCCCACATTAAGTACTGGAACCTCCGGGAAGCTCACGGAGGGGTTCAGGCCTGAGCGATACAACATATTGCGCACAGCCATGACGCCGGCGTAGAGCCAGCTTAGGGGCAGCAGCAACACAGTCAGTAAAGAGGGCACGGGCGGTGGCGAGGTTGAGGAGGCGCAAAAATAGCGGGTTACACATAGCATCCGGCGGCAAGCCCCTACATATCTTAGGAAACCAGGCCAAGAAGCCTGGGCCACTAAATCAGAAAAAGTAGATCTTTGAATCCCTACGCGGCCCCATTCAGTCCCTGAATTATCCTTGCTACAGCAGTAGCTGGGCCGTTGGAGGAGAGACTAATGAAGATTTATCAACTCCTAAAGAGAGGAGAATACCACACCGATTTTTGTGAAGATTTCAGCGTAGCGCAAGCAGTGAGCAGCAGCGTGGTACTCTGCGCCGTACTAGATGGTTGCACAATGGGCCGGGAAAGCCATTTTGAGGCCACGCTGGGCGCCAAAATACTTCGCAAGGTGATTAAAGAGCGCCAATACCGGGCATTTTACGGCGAGGCTGCTACGGGCCCTGGCCTAGAGCGGGAGCTTCGGGAGATTATGGTTGAGGTTTTTCAGGAGTTCAGACAAATGAGAAACCAGCTTCTGCTTGATACCTCTGAGCTCTTAACCACCTTGGTTATTGCCCTCCTACGCACTGACACGGGAGAGGTCTACGGCATGGCGTTAGGTGACGCCGTTATAGCCCTGAACGGCCAAATCATGCGATTCGAGCAACATAACAAGCCCAATTACCTGGCTTATCACCTAGGCCAGGACGTGGATACTTGGTACGCGCACCAGAAGCAGATTTTTAGGGCCACTAGCTGCTCAGACCTTAGCCTAGCCACCGACGGCATCTACAGCTTTCAGCCGATTAATGATTGCTCTCCCACTGAACCGCTAGATATTGCCCAGTTCCTGCTGGTTGACCCAGAACTGGCTGAGCGCGACGAGATGCTACATATCAAAGTAAAGCGGTTAGAGAACCGGTTCTCGCTGAAGCCAACCGATGACCTTGCCATCGTTCGAGTACGCCTGAGCTGATCGAACTTGTAAGCAGTAGCAACGAGCTTACAAATTGAGCGTTACCCGTGGTTGCTTCGTACAAGCAGTTCGCTATCCTGCTCTTCTATATGTTTGCCGACCGCCTGTTGCGCTTTCTGACAGAGTTTCCGCTTCCGCCGCCTTTGCCCGATGAGGTAGTGGCCTACAGCCCGTACCAAGACGCGACACCGCGGGAGCTGTTCACGCAATTTGCGCAGCGGTATTATACAGGTAATCACCCAAGGGTGGCGCTGCTGGGCATTAACCCAGGGCGCCTGGGTAATGGCCGCACCGGCGTAGCCTTTACTGACCCCACCGCGCTAGCGGCCTGGGGTATTGAAAACGACTTGCCACGTCGCCGTGAGCCATCAAGTGAGTTTGTGCAGGCCGTGGTGCTGGCTATGGGTGGCCCTGGCACCTTCTATGAGCACTTCTTTCTTGGCTCGCTTTACCCACTGGTATTACTACGTAACAACCTGAACTACAACTTCTATGACACCCCGGCCGTGACGGCGGCGCTATGGCCCGATATTCAGCAGTCGGTGCGGCAGATGGTGGAGGAGGTGGGCATGGCGCGGCACGCGGCGGTTTGCCTGGGCCAGCGTAACGGCAAATATTTTCGCAAGCTCAACGACGAACTACAGCTTTTCGACCACATTCATGTGCTCGACCACCCCCGTTACCTAATGCAGTACAAGCGCCGGGCGTTGGTCGATAACGTGGCGCATTACGTGCGGGTGCTGGATGGCCTAGTGAGTTGATACAGCTACTCGCAATTGTTACTATACTGGCCTACAACGATGTGGTGCGAACTTCAGCCTGCCACCTCTGGCTCTCAAAATGTTTGGTTGTAGCAGGCGGCGGACTGAAGGCCGCACCACATCGTTGTAGGCCAGTCGTACTCTTACCTTTGCAGCCCTATGCCCGTAACCGTTCAAGACTTGGCTCGCGTACTCGAACGCGCCGCCCCCCTGGCCTACCAGGAATCCTACGACAATGCCGGCCTGCAGTGCGGCAACCCATACATGGAAGTGCGCGGTGTGCTTATTGCACTAGATTGCACCCCGGCCATAGTGGATGAGGCGCTGCGCCGTGGCTGCAATGTGGTAGTAGCTCATCACCCCGTGGTATTCAAGCCCCTCAAGCGCCTCACGGGTGCTAATGAAGTGGAGCAGACCATTATCAAAGCCATCAAAAACGACGTGGCTATTTATGCGGCGCATACCAACCTCGATAACGTGCTGCAGGGAGTTAACCGCAAGCTGGCCGACAAGCTAGGCCTGCAGAACCTACAGATTCTGGACCCTAAGTCGGGCACTCTGGGTAAGCTTATTACCTATGTACCACCCTCACATACGGAGGCCGTTCTGCAAGCATTGTATCAGGCTGGGGCAGGGCAAGTAGGCGAATACTCGGAGTGCAGTTTCCGCATGGAAGGCAACGGCACTTTCACGCCCGGTGCTGGTACCAACCCGCATACTGGCACGCCATTGCAGCCCGAAACTACCCGCGAGGAGCGCGTGGAGGTTTTGCTTCCTTTGCATTTACAGTCTGCAGCATTGCGGGCATTGCAGCAAGCCCACCCTTACGAGGAAGTGGCCTACGAGCTCATTAAGCTGGAAAACACGCATCAGGATGTAGGCTCTGGTATGGTGGGTGATTTGCCCGCAGAGATGAGCCCCCAGGAGTTTCGGCGGCGCCTGCGCGAGGCGCTGGGCGTGCCGGTAGTAAAGTACACTGGGTTTGAGAAACCCATCCGGCGCGTGGCCCTGTGTGGGGGGGCCGGCAGCTTTCTGATTGGCAAGGCGCGCGCTGCAGGCGCCCAGGCCTATGTCACCGGCGACCTGAAATACCACGAGTATTTTGGCGCCGAAGGCCGCCTGATGCTCTGCGATGTAGGCCACTTCGAGAGCGAGCAATTCACCGGGGAAATCTTTCGGGATTTGCTTACCGATAACTTTGGGAGTACTTTTGCGCTCTTAACTGCTGAGACCCTTACCAACCCCGTCCGTTATGATTTCTAATCCCTCCGCGGAAAATCCCGTTGCCAGCAAGCTGGAAGCTCTTCTGAATCTGCAGCGCATCGACTCGCAGCTCGACGAAATCCGGCGCGTGCGTGGCGACTTGCCAGAAGAGGTTCGTGACCTGGAGGACGAAATTGCCGGCTATGAGGTGCGCGTGAGCAAGTTCGACGAGGAAATCGCCGGGCTCAACGAGCAGATCAAGCAGCGCAAGCAGAATGCCAAGGACGCCGACGGCCTCATCAAGCGCTACGAAGACCAGCAGCAGAACGTCCGCAACAACCGTGAGTACGAGGCTATTGCCAAGGAAATCGAGCTGCAGAAGCTGGAAATCCAGATTTCTGAGAAGAAGATCAAAGAAGCTCAGTACCAGATTGAGCTGAAGAACAATGACATTGCGGGCACCAAGCAGCGCTTGGAAGAGCGCAAGAAGGACCTCACTAACAAGAAAAGTGAGCTCGACGTTATCGTAAGCGAAAGCGAAGCCGATGAGAAAAAGCTCATGGACGAGCGTGATGGTGCCGTGCAGCCCGTTGAAGAGCGCCTGCTGATGGCCTACACCCGTATCCGTGGCAACGTGCGCAACGGTTTAGCTGTGGTAACGGTAAAGCGTGATGCTTGCGGTGGCTGCTTCAACACAGTACCCCCACAGCGT
The DNA here is from genome assembly GCF_004745865.1 of Hymenobacter wooponensis. Lineage (GTDB taxonomy): Bacteria > Bacteroidota > Bacteroidia > Cytophagales > Hymenobacteraceae > Hymenobacter > Hymenobacter wooponensis. Next base: position 17,407 of record NZ_SRKZ01000004.1, read on the forward strand.
CAGGCCGACATCATTGCTCACAAGAAAATCATCGTGTGCGAGCACTGCGGCCGTGTATTGGCTGATGTGGAAGCCCGCATTTCGTAAGTTCAGTCTTCTGACACATGAAAAAGAACGGCTCTAGGGCCGTTCTTTTTTTGTCCTATGGTGAGTCAAGCGCAGGTACGCAGAGAGTTTCGCAGCAGCCGACAAGGGCTGCTCTGCCTGCTGCTACTTGCCTCCACCCTACTGCGGGAAGCGTATGGTATACCGGCGCGGGTGCTCTACCAGCCAGAGCCAGCTGCCGCGTCGACAGTACTATCGGCCCAGCAGGCCCATGCCTACGCAGAGGTGTTGAAGATGCGGCCCGCCGCGGCGCGTCAGTGGCTGAAGGGCGCGCCATCCAACGCGGGCACTCTGCTTGTAGCCGATTGTCTTGATATAACGGAGTTGCTGGTAAGCCAAGATGCCGCCCGCTACGAGGCTGTGGTAGAAGCCCAGGACCATCGCCTGAGTACCTTGGAAAAATCCTCGGAGCCCGGAGCCCTTCGCGCGTATGCCCGAGCCGAAATCAGGTTGCACCAGGCAGCGGCCCAGGTAGTGTTTGGCCATGAGGTACAAGGGGCCTGGAGCCTGCGCCAGAGCTACCAGCAAATGCAGGCTGTAGTGCAGCGCTACCCGCAGTATTTGCCGGCCCGCAAAACCCTGGGCATGATGCAGTTCTTTATCGGCTCGTTGCCCGAGAGCTACCGCTGGTTTCTGAAGCTGCTAGGCCTGCCCGGCAGCGTAGAAGCAGGCCTGCAGAATATGCGCTTGGCCGCAACCCAGCCCAACGACTTTCAGCTGGAAGCCCGCCTGATTTTGGCCCTGTTGGAAGAGACGTACTATAAGAAGCCTGAGGCCGCGTTGCAGCTCGTGGAAACCCTCCATCGCCAGCAACCCGACAACCTGCTCATTACTTACCTACTTATAAGTCAGCTTAAAAAGCAGCACCGCACCGATGCCGCGCTAGAAGCCTACCGCTCCAGCCCAAGCGGCCCCGACTACCTGCCCTTGCCCTACCTGCACCACATGGCCGCCGACCTGCTGCTTTACCAGGGCCAGTATGCCGCCTCCACGCGGGCCAACCAGCAGTTTCTGCAGCATTACCGTGGCCAGCACTACCGCAAGGATGCGGCCTTCAAGCTCTACTTGGCCGCCTGGCTTTCTGGCGATGCTACCACCGCCGAGAAATACCGGCGCCAGATTGATGCCAGCGGCCGCACCGTGCTAGAAGAAGATAACTATGCCCAACGATTCTTCGAGGACAAGCTCCCACTCAACCGCATCCTGACCCGCGCCCGTCTCCAGATAGATGGCGGGTACTACCGCGCTGCGCTGACAACCCTCAACAGCTTCCAAACGCTCCAACGTACGCCCCTGCGCGACCGGCTGGAAGCACCCTACCGACGGGCCCGGGCCTATCAGCTCCTAGGCCACTCTGATTCGGCCCGCCTGTACTATGCCCGTACAATTGCGCTGGCCGGCAACGCGCCGTACTACTTCGCGCCACAGTCGGCGCTGCAGCTAGGGTATTTGTACCAGTTGGAAGGCCAGAAAAATACTGCCCGCACCTATTTCAAAAAGGCTCTGAGCTATTCCAAGCACGAGTACAAAAACAGTACAGATACTAAGGCAAAGTTGGCCTTGAAGGAATGGGAGTAAGGTAAACTGCCCTACTCCGTCCGTTGCCGATAGTTACCTTTGCAAAGTGTATTCTGTTCACTTAGCTGACCTCCCACCCGACTTTCGTGCCCGTGCTTTGCGGTGGGCTGCGGCTTTTCCGCACTGTGCCTATTACGAGCCGAACGATATCACGTACCCCCAGGGTGCCTTTGAGCGGCGCCTGGCAGTACGCCGCACGCCAACGTATTCCCCTAACAGCCTCACAGAGCTGGAACAATGGCTAAGCCGGCCATGCGAGATGCCACGCTTCGGTATGCTTACCTATGACCTCAAAAATGAGGTAGAAGCGCTGCAAAGTCACAATCCAGATAATCTCACCTGGCCTACGCTGCATTTTTTTGAACCAGAAATCTGGTTGGAATGGCACGAGACGACGCTTACCATTCACACACAGTTGCCTGATGGCCTTACCCCTCCTGAAATACTTGAGCAGATCCTGAGCGCTAGGCCACCCGCTTCAGCACAGGAGACCAAACCTACCTTTCAAGCTCGCCTACCGAAAGCCGACTACCTAGCTGCCATAGAAGCCATTCGGGAAGACATCCTGAATGGAGAAGTGTATGAGCTGAACTTATGCCAGGAGTTCTACGCGGAAAATGTGTCGCTAGAGCCAGTAGAGGTATTTCTGCGGCTCTTGGAAGCTTCTCCGACTCCTTTTGCCGGCTTCTACCGCTGGCACGACCGGTACCTGCTGTGTGCCTCGCCCGAACGGTTTTTACGCCGCCAGGGCACTACCCTCCTTTCCCAACCCATTAAAGGCACTATCCGGCGCGGCACTACGCCGGCCGCCGATGAACAGCAGCGCCAAACCTTGCTGCATGATGAGAAAGAGCGGGCCGAAAATCTGATGATTGTAGACCTAGTTCGCAACGACTTAGCCCGCGTAGCCACAACTGGCACGGTACAAGTACCTGAGTTGTTCGGGCTATATCCTTTCCGGCACGTCTGGCAGATGATTTCCACGGTGCAAGCTACCGTTCAGCCAAGCCTAGGCCTAGTGGATGCTCTGCGGGCAACCTTTCCTATGGGCTCGATGACGGGCGCCCCCAAAATCAGGGCCATGCAACTCATTGAGCATTACGAGCACAGTCGCCGTGGCCTATACAGTGGCAGCATTGGCTACGTGCTGCCCAACGGCGACTTCGACTTCAACGTGGTGATTCGCAGCCTGCAGTACCAGCAAACTACCGGCTACCTCAGCTTTCAGGTAGGCTCCGCTATTACCTACGATTCGGTACCAGAGTATGAGTATCAGGAGTGCTTACTGAAAGCGCAGGGCCTGTTGGATGTATTAGGAGTGAAAAGCCTGTAACAGTCTTTTTCACGCTTGGCTTGGCATGTCTCAGCCTAGTCAACTTCTACTCGAAGCCCTATCGCCACTGCTTTAGACGGCGCTCAAATGCGGCTAAGAACAGGCCTACATGGTAGCCGTCGGCGAGGCCGTGGTGTACGTTGACAGAAACTGGCATCCATATGGCGCCTTTTTCTTCATAGAGCTGGCCGAAAGAAAGCTTAGGGCAGCTGTCGGGGTGCTGGAAGCTGCGAGCGTGGGTAAGACCACTGAAGCGCACCCACGGGAGAGCTGAGCAGTGCAATACGTCGGGGCGGGCGGTAAATTCACTGAGGCGTAGGCCAGTGCTGGTGCGTACGGCTTCTATTTCGGCGTTGGCTGCCGCCACGAAGCCCGCCAGTTCGTCGTGCTGCTCAATAAAGGAAAAGGAAAACGTATGGTCCTCGCGGCCCAGCGTGGCCGACGCGTGCACGCGGTCGTACAAGTACACCTGCCCATCTTCGATGCGAGTACGGAACTCCGGGATTTCGTTGGCGGCCTGCACGGCGTGGTGGAGATAGTACAGGAAAAACGACACACCCAGCCGCTTTGCTTCCGCCTGAGCTCCTGTGCATTCTACTGGCGCTACCAATCCGAAAAAGGGTTCTTCGAACGCGGAGAAGAAAGCAAAATGCTCGCGGCGGTTCCAGTTGGCTAAGTCAATGCGCTGTTTCATGGGCGCTAAGTTCGGTAACTTTGCGGCCCTGCGGGCCTTCTCGCGCAGTTTTCCTTGTTTCGTTGATCATGTTTGTTCCCCATCTCATTGCCTTCGACGCCGACGACACGCTGTGGTCGAACCAGCCCCACTTTGATCAGGTGGAAGCCCGGCTCTTCAACATTATGGCCCATTGCGGCGACCCCGACCGCATTAGCCAGCAGCTTAACGCGGTGCAGCGGGAAAACATGAAGCTCTTCGGCTACGGGGCTAAGTCGTTTATGCTCTCCATGATCGAAACGGCCATTCAGCTGACGGATGGCGCCGTAACCGGCACTTACATTCAGCAGATTCTCGACATGGGCAAGGAGCTGCTGCGCTATCCTATTGAGCCGCTACCTGGCGTGGAGGAAGTGCTAACCGAGTTACGCCAGCGGGGCCACCGCCTGATGGTGCTTACCAAGGGCGACCTGTTTGACCAGGAAAGCAAGATTGCCCGCTCCGGGTTAGGCGACTTTTTCGATCATGTGGAGATTGTCAGCGAAAAAGACGAGGCCACCTACCAACGCCTGCTCACTCGCTATAGCGCCCAGCCGGAAACCTTTTGCATGATTGGCAATTCTCTTAAATCCGATATCATTCCCGTTGCCCGCCTAGGCTTTCGGTCCGTGCACGTCCCCTATCATGCCACTTGGATCTTCGAGCGAGTAGATCCTGAAACGCTTACTGGCCTAGAGTTCCACAAAGTAGATGATCTACGCGAAGTACTAGACTACCTGCCCTAGAGGCGAATGAGTGAGAGAGTGAATGAGTGAAGTAGCCTAATCCAGTTGATACGCCTCGTTCTGATACTAATTAGCTTAAGTTATCTCACTCAATTACTCATTCATTGCTTTCCCTGCCATTCTGTCATTTTCGGCCTAAAACCGTTACCTTTGACGTTCTCTGAACCGTGAAGCTGACGCCTGCGACGCCTTTCTCATGTCCCAACCGCTGATTACCCTCGACTTTCTCGATACTCCCGCTCTGCCCACCCCATCGGTAGAGGCGAACACGCATGCGCATGAGCCTTCGGGCGAGGTGCGCGTGAGCCCGGCCACGCGCACGGGCCGCAAGCGCAAGCTCTACATCGAGAGCTACGGCTGCCAAATGAACTTCTCTGACTCTGAGATTGTGTCGAGCATTTTGTTTGAGCAGGGCTTTGACACTACCGAGCAACTAGAAGGCGCTGACTTAGTGCTGCTTAACACCTGCTCAATTCGCGAAAAGGCGGAGCAGACAGTACGCATGCGCCTCGCCCAGATCAACGGGCACAAAAAGCGCAACCCTGGCCTATTGGTAGGTGTGCTGGGCTGCATGGCGGAGCGCTTGAAAAGCAAGTTTCTGGAAGAGGAAAAGCTAGTAGACCTGGTAGTAGGCCCGGATGCTTACCGCGACTTGCCCCAGCTGATTCAGCAGGTTGATAGCGGCCAGAAGGCCGTAAACGTGCTGCTGAGCCGCGAAGAGACCTATGCCGACATCACACCCGTACGCTTGAACTCGAACGGTATCACGGCTTTTATCAGCATCATGCGGGGCTGCGACAACATGTGCTCCTTCTGCGTGGTGCCTTTCACCCGTGGCCGGGAGCGCAGCCGCGACGCCCACAGCATCGTGCAGGAAGCCCGCGACCTGGTAGCCCAAGGCTACAAAGAGGTAACCTTGCTCGGCCAGAACGTCGATTCTTATAAGTGGACTTCGGAAGATGGCCTAGAGCACGTAAACTTTGCCCAGTTGCTGGAGCAAGTGGCCTTGGTGCACCCAGAGCTGCGCGTACGCTTCTCCACGTCGCACCCCAAAGACATCACCGACGAAGTGCTCCACACTATGGCGCGCTACGACAACATCTGCAAGTACATTCACCTGCCCGCCCAAAGCGGTAACTCACGGGTGCTCAAGCTGATGAACCGCACCTACGACCGTCCCTGGTACGAGGAGCGAGTGCAGGCTATCCGTCGCATTCTCGGCGACGACTGCGGCATCAGCACCGATATGATTGCCGGCTTCTGCTCCGAAACCGAGGAGGAGCACCAAGATACCCTCAGCCTGATGGACTTCGTGCGCTACGATATGGCCTACATGTTCTTCTACTCAGAGCGCCCCGGTACCCTGGCCGCCCGTAAGCTGGAAGACGACATCCCGCTGGAAGTGAAAAAGCGCCGCCTCGCCGAAATCATTGACTTGCAGCGCGAACACAGCCGCGTGCGCAACCAGCGTGCTGTGGGCCGTGTGCACCGCGTACTGGTAGAGAACTTCTCTAAGCGCTCCGACGAGCACCTAAGCGGCCGCAACAGCCAAAACCAAGTGGTTATCTTCCCAAAAAAGCATTACAAAAAGGGCGACTATGTGGACGTGCTCGTGCACGAGGCTACCACGAACACCTTACTTGGCGAGGCTATATAATTTCTTGTCATCCTGACCTTTCGCAGGGCGTTGTTTCGTAAAAGTGGATGCTGTGGTAACGGCTCCTTTACCTCAACAGGCTCCTTCGTTAGCTCAGGATGACGTTTTTATTCTGCGTTCCTCAAAATAAACGCCCGCGCTTTTCGTCTTCCACACGAAAACCCACTTCCGACCTTGACTCCTTCCGAAATACAATCTATTAAGCAGCGCTTCGGCATTATTGGTAATGCTCCTTCGCTGAACTACGCCATTCAGGTAGCGGCCCAGGTAGCTCCTACCGATATGACGGTGCTCATTACCGGTGAAAGTGGTTCTGGTAAAGAATCATTCTCCAAAATCATCCACGCTCTCTCACCACGTAAGCACGGACAGTTTATTGCCATCAACTGCGGCGCTATTCCGGAGGGAACCATTGACTCAGAGCTGTTCGGCCACGAAAAGGGCTCCTTTACTGGTGCCCAGGAAGCCCGTAAGGGCTACTTTGAAGTTACCAATGGTGGCACCATCTTCCTAGATGAGATTGGTGAAATGCCCCTCGGCACCCAGGCGCGCCTGCTGCGCGTGCTGGAAAACGGCGAATTTATTCGGGTGGGTTCGTCGAAAGTTCAGAAGACAGATGTACGCGTGGTAGCCGCCACTAACGTAAACCTGCTGGATGCAGTGCGGGAAGGGCGCTTCCGAGAAGACCTATATTATCGTTTGAATACGGTGCCCATTACGGTTCCACCGTTACGTGAGCGAGACGATGATATCTATCTGCTGTTTAGAAAGTTTGCTACAGATTTTGCCGACCGTTATCGGGTAAAACCCATCACTCTAACTCCTGATGCCGTTCAGGAACTGCAGCGTTTCCGCTTCCCCGGCAACATTCGCCAGCTCAAGAACGTGGCCGAGCAAATGTCGGTGCTGGAGACGGACCGGGAGGTAGACGCCCGCCGGCTCCGGCAGTACCTGCCCGCCGACCAGAGCAGCCGCCTGCCTATGCTAGTGCATGCTGCCGGAAGCGCCACCGATGGCGCCGGCAACGCCTACTCTGAGCGCGATCTGCTCTACAAAGTGCTCTTCGATATGCGCCGCGACATGACGGACTTAAAGAAGCTGGTGCTTGATATGGCGGCCGGACAGCGGCCCCAGGAAACGCAGGAACTGCTACGCCAGAACAGCCACCTGTTCAACAACCTGAGTGTAGCGCCTTATGATAACAACCAGGCTGCTAGGCCACTGCGCCAGCCCACACCCGATGGGCCGCCGAATGAGTACATCCTGAATCCGCGTGACCTGGAGGTGGAAGATGCCGCAGAGTACGAGGACGAGGCTCACCGCGTGGAAGATATTACCCACGAAACAGAAGAAGAAACCTTGTCATTGGAAGCCAAGGAGAAGGAAATGATTATTAAGGCGCTGAAAAAGCACCACAACAAGCGCAAGTACGCCGCCCACGATCTGGGAATTTCGGAGCGCACGCTCTACCGCAAACTAAAGCAATATGACCTTGAACAAGCGTAATGCCAGAGCTCCCTTCTGGCTCTTGAGTTGCTTCCTGCTACTCCTGGCTATGGTCGGTTGTAAGGTGTACTCCTTTAGTGGCACCAACATTCCGCCCGAAGTAAAGACCATTTCTATTTCTACTTTCCAAAACAACGCCAACAATGGTCCTTCCTTTCTGGCGCAGCGCTTCACGGAAGATTTTAAGGACTACTTTCAGCGCAATACTACGCTGAAGCAGCAGGCTCGAGACGGCGACTTACAGTTTGACGGTCAGATCATTGCCTTCGACTTCGCTCCGGCAGCTATTCAACAGCAGAATAACCAGGACGTAGCCGGTGTCAACCGCCTGACCATTCAGGTACGCGTACGGTACACGAACACCAAAGACCCCAAACAGGACTTTGAGCAAACCTTCCAAAGCACCCGCGACTTCCCCGCCACTCGCGATATTTCCAGCATAAACAACGACCCAGCGGCCCTTCGCGAAGTATTCCGCAACATTATCACCGATGCTTTCAATAAATCGGTAGCGAACTGGTAAGTAGCGCTTCTCTGAATAAATTGGTGCACTTTTGCCGCCCCTAGGCCAGTACCCACTGCTTAGCTTACTGCCGTGCTTCTCTTTTTCGGAGCCGCACTGGCCTAGCCGTTTACCTCATCAGCTCATCTATTCCTATGACCCGCGCGTCGCTTCTACACATACTGGACCACGTGAGCGAGATTTCGGACGCCGAAATCCGGGAGCTGGAACAGTTGGCGGCCGCCTTCCCGTACTGCCAGACGGCGCACATCCTACTGGCTAAGGCCGCCCACGACCGAGGCAGCATGCTGGCTAGCCAGCGGCTACGCCGGGCCGCCACCTACGCTACCAACCGCGAATTGCTGCGCCACCTCTTGGAACAGCCCGCGCCATCTCCAGCAGCATATACCCTTCCCACGGCTCAGCCGGAGGCCTTTGCCCCTGCTACCACACCAGCCGTTGATACTACAGAAGTAGCCGCTCATGAGCCGGCCACGACTAGCAGTGATGAATCTGTAGCAGAAACAGCCGACGTTTTAGAGCCGCAGGACGCACTTCTGCCTGACGCAGAAGTTACCCCAGAGCTTACCGAAGAGGTAGAGCCCCAAGCCACAGGTCAAGAAAGTTATGCCGCACAGCAAGAAAGCGCTGAAGCTCCTATAACTGAGCCGTCCGCTTCATTTGAAACAGTATCTGCTGATGTTGTAGCAGAGGCTCCTGCTTCAGCGTATAGCGTAAGCGAAGAATTCTTACACTCATCGGAGACTGAGCAAGCCCTGGTTTTGCCTGATGCAACTGCTACTACTGTAGCGCCTGAGGAAGTTGAGGCGCCGCAAGAAGATGCTAATAATGCTACCGAGGAGCAACACCAACCACAGGCAGAGCCAGCTATAGAAGTTCCTGCCGCTGATCAGAGCTTTGTTGCAGATCTTACGCAGCCTGCGCCCTCCTCTGATACACCTTTGGAGAAACTCGAAGATGAGCAGGAGGCTCCCGCCGTTGGGATAGTTGCACTTTCTGCTACAGAGGTGGAAACCGATGCGCCTACTGGCCTAGCAGACTCGGAAGCTTCGGAAGTCGAAACAACTATAGAAGCACTGGTTGAGGACTTACTCCCGCCTACGGCTCCTCCTATTCGGCCACCGGCTAATGCGGGTATCTCCCGATTTGAGTTTGACCTAGTAGAGCCAGCGCTGCCCGCTCCTTCAGCCTATCGGTTACCTGGCCTAGAGGATGAAAGCGAAGAGGAAGAAGACTTTCCTTTACCCACCGTCTCCAAAACTGGAACGCCAGTCTTCCACGCCGATGCAGATCTGGGATACGCGTTAGGAGGTGGCAGCCGGCTGGGGTATGATCTGCAGCCCCGCGATGGCTATACACTGGATCTGCCACTCGACTCTTTCTTTGAGCCCGATGCTCTGCTGCTGGCTCACATTGCTGCCAACCGGCCTAAGCCTACCAAGTCTTCTATTGATCTGATCAACCGCTTCCTGAAAGCGCAACCCCGGATCAAGTCGCCTGCCAACGATAGCAAACCAGCAGACGAACAAGCCGACCTATCAGTGCGCAGCACGCAGGTAGCCCCCGCAATAGCCTCCGAGAGTTTAGCTAAAATCATGGTTAAGCAGGGCAAAATCGACAAAGCCATTGAAATATATGAACGGTTGATGCAGCGCCAGCCAGAAAAAAAGGCGTACTTTGCCGATCAAATTCAACAACTGAAATAACCTTCAGCTTAGATGTACATCACCCTCGTTGTTCTGATTCTTTTTGTTTGCCTGTTGCTAGGCCTAGTCGTTCTGGCTCAGAACCCCAAAGGCGGCGGAATTTCCAGCCAATTTGGCGCGGGTGGTGCTGCTCAGCTCATGGGCGTAAAACGTACTGGTGACCTGCTGGAGCGCCTTACCTGGGGTTTAGCTATTGCTCTGATTGTGCTTAGCCTGGGCACCCATGTAATTGGTGGTGCTGGCGCTGGCCCCGTACGGAGCGTAAACCAGCAGAAAGCACTGGAAACTCGCATTCCAACAGCTCCTGCTCCCGTTGGCCCTGGTGCTCCCGGTACTACGGTTCCTGGGGCAGCTGCTCCCGGTACAGCTCCATCTGCTGCTCCCACGGCCCCCGCTCAGCAGCCTGCCCCTACGCCGGCTCAATAGACTTTCGCAAGCTGCTTGCTTGGCTTATATAGTGGCTCCCAAACAGGAGCCACTATTTTTTTGTCTTCTTCCAACCCTTAAGCGCAACCGGCGTAAAGCGAGCCGACGCCCGAGTACCAGCTTCCAAGCGGCATTTTGTCGGCGAATTGTGCAGTATGACACGTCTGACAGCCTCAGGGAGGAAATCCTGACGGAAAAGTTCCCACTTAGCATCCATTATGTCAGGTTTTGCAGGGCTGGCACAGGAAGTGTAGCACGGACGTCACCCTCTTACTACAAGTAAACCTTTCAACCAAAACGTACAATATGTCGCTTAGCATCAAACCGCTGGCTGACCGCGTAATCATCGCGCCGGCCGCCGCCGAGGAAAAAACCAAATCGGGCATTATCATCCCCGACACGGCTAAGGAAAAACCCCAGCGTGGCGAAGTAGTAGCCGTAGGTGAAGGCAAAGTGGCCGACAACGGTACCACCATCAAGCCGCAGGTGAAAGCCGGCGACCAAGTGCTGTATGGTAAGTATGCTGGTACCGAGATTACCGTAGATGGTCAGGACTACCTCATCATGAAGGAGTCGGACATCTTCGCCGTTCTGTAAGCTACTTCCACCCCCTCTCTGATCAAATTCACCCGAAATTAAGATGGCTAAAAACATCCAATTCGATACCGACGGCCGCGACAAACTGAAGCGCGGTGTAGATAAGTTAGCTAACGCTGTGAAGGTAACCCTGGGCCCCAAAGGCCGGAACGTGGTTATCGATAAGAAATTTGGCGCTCCTTCTATCACCAAAGACGGTGTGACGGTAGCTAAAGAAATTGAACTGAGCGACCCAATTGAGAACATGGGTGCTCAGCTTGTGAAGGAAGTTGCTTCTAAGACTGCTGACCAAGCTGGTGACGGTACTACTACCGCAACTGTTCTGGCCCAAGCCATTTACACGGCTGGCTCGAAGAACGTAGCTGCTGGTGCTAACCCCATGGACCTGAAGCGCGGCATCGATAAGGCAGTACAAGCCGTTGTTGCCAACCTGAAGGCTCAGTCGAAGAAGATCGAAAACTCTTCGGAAATTGCTCAGGTAGGTGCTATTTCGGCTAACAACGACATGGAAATCGGCAAAATGATTGCTGACGCCATGGACAAAGTAGGCAAAGAAGGCGTTATCACGGTAGAAGAAGCTCGCGGTACTGAAACCGAAGTTAAGACGGTAGAAGGCATGCAGTTCGACCGTGGCTACCTCTCTCCCTACTTCGTAACGAATCCGGAGAAAATGGAGGCTGAGTTCGACAACCCCTTCATCCTGATCTACGACAAGAAAGTAAGCACCATGAAAGAGCTGCTGCCCGTACTGGAGCAAGTAGTTCAGACTGGTAAGCCCCTAGTTATCATCTCGGAAGATGTAGACGGCGAAGCTCTTGCTACCCTGGTAGTAAACAAGCTGCGTGGTTCGCTGAAGATTGCCGCTGTAAAAGCTCCTGGCTTCGGCGACCGTCGTAAGGCTATGCTGGAGGACATTGCTTCGCTCACCGGCGGCACTGTTATTTCGGAAGAGCGCGGCTACAAACTTGACAGCGCTACTCTTGAATACCTCGGTCAGGCTGAGAAAGTTATCATTGACAAGGACAACACGACCATCGTTAATGGAAAAGGTGACAAGGACGGTATCACTGCCCGCGTTAACCAGATCAAAGCTCAGATCGAAACTACTACCTCTGACTACGACAAAGAGAAGCTGCAAGAGCGTCTCGCCAAGCTGTCGGGTGGTGTTGCTATCCTCTACATCGGTGCTTCTACCGAAGTAGAAATGAAAGAGAAGAAAGACCGTGTTGATGATGCCCTGCACGCTACCCGCGCCGCCGTTGAGGAAGGTGTGGTACCCGGCGGCGGTGTAGCTCTGGTGCGCGCCCTCGACGCTCTGGAAGCTGTAGACACACTGAACGGCGACGAGCGCACGGGTGTCAACATCATCCGTACGGCTATCGAAGCTCCCCTGCGTACCATCGTGGCTAACGCTGGTGGCGAAGGCTCGGTAGTAGTGCAGAAGGTTCGCGAAGGCAAAGGCGACTACGGCTACAACGCCCGCGAAGACCGCTACGAAAACCTGATGGCTGCTGGTATCCTCGACCCGACGAAAGTAACGCGTCTGGCTCTGGAGAATGCTGCTTCGATTGCTGGCCTGCTCCTGACCACTGAGTGCGTGATTTCGGATGAGCCGGAAGACGACAAAGGTGGCGCTGGTGCCGGTGCTGGCATGGGCGGCATGGGCGGTGGCATGGGCGGCATGATGTAATATCAGCTGTCTGGCGCCTCACAGGCCTAGAACTAAAAAGCCCCGCTGGATTCCTCCGGCGGGGCTTTTTAGTTCTAGGCCTTTCTATTGTTCGTCGAAGGTAGATGATAGTGGCCAGCGCCTTGGCCTTACTACAATTGCCTCCATCTGTTTTAGCTGCCGCCTATCTAGTAAACTGAGGGCAATTCTAAGCAGGCCCCCTACTTCGTGGCTAGATGGTAGCTAAGCCAATGCGCTATACTTCAAACTCTATACTGTGGTGTAGAAGAGAAAGGCTGGAATTAATTGCGTAGTGCTCTCTTTTGCTCAACTGTCACGAAAAAGCCCCTGGCTGCAATTGCAGCCAGGGGCTTTTTCATGACAGAACAAATGCAAGTTATGCCGTTACAGGCTCCTCCATCATGGTGAAAAGACGCTTGTAGATCAGGAACAAAATTAGGGAGGCCACAGCCGACAGGCCTACGAAAATCATGAAGAAGTCGTAAAGGCTAGTGATTTGGAAACCTAGGAACGTAGGCCAGTGCGCAGTCAACTCTAGGCTGCTAAGTTTGGCGGTAACCTCGGCGGTAGCCTGAGTGGTGCCGTTCAGAATGCCAGGAAGATTGATACCTTCTTTAGCTGCCTTAGAGAATTCACCGGGGCCGGGAGGATACAGGCCCGATAGTACACCTGCCAGTTTGTTGCCTGCTGCCGTAGCTAAGAACCATACTGCCATCAGCAAGGAAGCAAAGCGAGCGGGTGCCAACTTGTTTACGAGTGCCAAACCGATAGGCGACAAGCACAACTCCGCAAAGGTGTGCACCATGTACATGGTGATCAGCCAGAACATGCTCACTTTGGTGCTAGCATCTACACCTTTCACCCCAAAGGCAATGATGAGGTAGCCAACCGCCATCAGCATGAGGCTGATAGCCATTTTCAAAGGGGATGAAGGCTCGGCACCTCGCTTGCCGAGGAACGTCCAGAGTACCGCAAAAATTGGAGCGAATACAATGATGAACAGGGCATTTGCCGATTGGAAATACGAAGCAGGCACTACATATGAGCCAAGCGTACGGTCGGTTTGTTCATCGGCGAAGAAGGTCAGTGAGGCACCAGCCTGCTCAAACGTACCCCAGAAGAAGATTACGAAGAAGCTAAGGATAAAAATCACGTAGATTTTCTGCTTCTCGCGGGCAGTTAGCGTGGGGTCCGTTAGGATCGTGATTGGAGCCACAATCATGGCAGAAAATACCAGGGCACCAATCCAGTCACGATCCATTAGCCAGGCTATAGCGGCATATACCACGGCAAATAGACCGATAAGCATAGGGAGCTTGCTTGCAAAGCTCTTAGCAGGCTGCGCAATGGTTTCAGAGCGAACGGGGCTATCCGTTTGCACGGGCACCACGGGCGAATGTTCTACGGTGCGCTCAGGCTTAGCCCCCAGCGGGGCCCCTTCGGCCGTTACAACGTATTTATTCTTCAGCAGTTCAAAGGTGAGGCTACCTACCAGCATACCAATACCAGCGGCTAGGAATCCCCATTTAAAGTCGGCAGGGTTACCGGTATCACCGAGTGTGCCGCACACTAGAGGCGAGAAAAAGGCCCCCAGGTTGATGCCCATGTAGAAAATGGTGTAGGCCGCATCAATGCGAGAGTCGCCTTTAGGATAGAGCGAGCCTACCATAGAGGAGATATTGGGCTTGAAGAAACCATTGCCGAAAATCAAACAGCCCAGGCCTAAGAAGAACAGCAATAGCTGCGCCGAGGGCACCGAAGTTTGGTTGGCGGTGTACATTGAAGCTGAGAAGAACAAGCTGAACTGGCCTAGAGCCATCAGCAGGCCGCCTACCAAGATAGATCGGCGGTTACCCCAGTACCGGTCAGCCATATACCCACCCAGCAAGGGAGTTAGATACACAAGCGAAGTATAGTTGCCGTAGATGAGCGATGACATCTCCTTGTTCATCAGGAGAGCCTTCAGCATGTACAACGACAACAAGGCCCGCATGCCATAGTAGCTGAACCGCTCCCACATTTCGGTGGCGAAGAGCACGTACAGGCCCTTCGGATGGCTGGTCTGAGCGGCCAGAGCCGGCTGCTCCTGCACAGCAGAGGTGGTTTGCATGAAAGGTAAATAAGAGTGATGAGGAATGAGAAAACCAGCGGCTGCAACCACTTGGTGGGTTGGTAAAGCTACAAAAGTTTCGTTAGCCAGTTGTACTGGCCCTTTAGGGGTTTAATCGAAGTCAGGTAATGGAAAATTCTTGCCAATAAATGGGCTAGCCCTCTTCATCAGCCCATATCCATGTGTCTTTGCTCTCTTACAGGCAGCAACCTATGTAGTGAAAGCAAAACCTCTCAGGCGGCAGAAGCAACTTTCAGAACCGTTTAGCCTCTTTGCCTGGTTGCTAGCCAGCGGCTGGTTTGCACCAGTCGTCCGGAGTGCATCATGTGGTTGCATAGGCTGACTTAGCTCGGATCTACTAATAGGTCTAGACGCTCTAAAATTGGAGCAGTGGCAACTTCTCTGTTTCTGAATCTTTTTAACCCACTACTTTTGCGGCCTTCACCCCTTTTTTTCCTTTTATGCGCAAGCGTCTTCTTCCGCTGTTCCTATTGCTTATTTCGCCGCTAACCCTATGGGCCTGGGGCGTCGATGGTCATCGGGCCGTGGGTAAAATTGCCGAACAGCACCTTTCCCGCCATGCTCGCCAGGAAGTGCAGCGTCTTTTGGGCACTGAAACGCTCACTATGGTGAGCACTTGGCCCGACGAAATCCGTTTCTACCCCGAGTTCAAAGAAACCGGCCCCTGGCACTACGTGAACACGCCCTCTGGCCTTACCCACGATCAGTATGTGCAGCAGCTTACTGCCCAAACGTCGCCAAACGCGTACAACGTTTTGGAAGCCAAATTAAAAGAGCTAAAAGATCCTAGTAAGTCGCAGGCGGAAAAGGTGGCAGCGCTCAAGTTTGTAGTGCACATTGTAGGAGACGTACACCAGCCCCTACACGCTGGACATGCCGAGGACAAAGGCGGCAACGATATTAAAGTGCAGTACCGCGGCAAGGAAACTAACCTGCACAGCCTCTGGGACAGCGGCCTGATTGACTATCAGGGCCTGACCTACACCGAAATGGCAACCCAATACGATCAGCGCCTGCACAAGAAGGACGTCAAAGCCCTGCAAAAGGCAGCCCCGGAGCAGTGGCTGTGGGAATCTTACCAGGCCTGCGAGCGCCTGTACAAAGAAACTCCTACGGGCTCCGACCTCAATTACACGTACTACCCCCAGCATGCCGAGCTCATGCAGCAGCGCATTGTGGAGGCCGGTGTGCGGCTGGCCGGTGTGCTGAACGAGACGTTTAAATAGCCTTTATACTTGCTAAAGCAGCTTTACTAAGCTCCGCTTTCTGCAAGAGCAGCTATTGCTAATACGCCTAAAGAAAAAGCTCCGGTCAGTTGGCCGGAGCTTTTTCTTTAGGCGTATACTGCTGTTATCCATGTAGTCTAAACGCTCATAACTAAGCATTAGGCAGGTTGGCCTACTGTCCATCCTGCCCGTGGTGTTGTAGGGCGATAAGGGCCCTGCACTAGTCGGTCGGCTACAATTCCAGCCACAAAGGCATAAATCCCTTTGTGCACCAAGTCAATTACCTGCTCATCTCGGGGCCACGTCCAAGGCAGTGCTCCTACACCAGTGGCATTTTCCAGGGTTTGGTCATTGAGCAACCGAAAATTCAGAAATAAAAAGGAGCCTACTGGCCCTCGCACGCCCCGGGCTGCCATTACTCCGCGTACTGCGCCAAGTATAATACCCTGCCCCCAATGCATGGCCCAGTTCATTCCCAGCCGCTCCTCATCGGGCCGGTGAGGCAACCGCAGCAGGCGTTCCAGGGTGTGGGCCGGCACATAGGAGTTGGGACGATGGGTAAAGCGTTGCTCTACTTTTTCAGCTAGGGTCATGGCGGCTACGCCAGCAGTACCCGCAACAATGCCCCACAGGGCGGCCTCGCTTAGTTTCATAGCATCAGGTAAGGGAAGAAATACCCTGTGCGGCATTTCAGGTCAGATCAGTAGAACGTACGCGGTGGTCGTAGCTCTGTTATACCCGAGCTTATCGGCGTACTGGTTTAGCTGACTTGTCACCCTCTCCTCAATCGACTTAATACCCGGCTGCTATAGCGTAGCGGGCACTCTGCATCCTACTCGCCAACACACTATACACTACGTATAAGTACGCACTGCAGGTCCTAAATTCCTCTCTTGATTAGCCACAGATATTTATAATAGAATATTACTTTGATCTTTTTGCAAATCAACCTGTTAAGCTTGTATCCTATATTTGATCCTCCGAAATTTGGATTATGAAACTCTTACTTCTCATGTGGATGAGCCAGCATCCCTACCTGATAAATACGGAGCAGGGAGACCAACAGGTAGCAACAGCGGCCCTGCAATTCACGCAAGACATTAATCGTATGCTAGTGCCATATGAGCGTAGCTTGCTGGAAAGAGTAGCTCGCCGCGAGATAACTCTAGGCCATTTGCTGGCTTATTTGCGAGAGTACGAAGAGGCGTAAGACACTCTCAACTACATACAAAAAGCTCCGGCCTATTTGATAGGCCGGAGCTTTTTGTGTGAAAACAGAGCTGAAGGAAACCGCTCCTAGTAAGACATCATGCTTACTTAAATCCAAGATCTGATACCGTTAGTCTTGCTTCGCATGACCATTGCTAGATTTTGTGTTCTTGTTGGTAAACCAAGCGGCCAGTGCAACTCCGGCGCCAGCCAATAAAGCTGTGCGCAGGGCGGGACTACCCGTAGTAACGGCTTGAGTGTAAAAGCTGGTTTCGCGGGTGTGCCCGGGGTAATTGCCGCGCTCCTCCAGGTTACCAATGGGTCGGTCGAGACCATTATCACTTAGTGGGCCGGGGGCATAATCGGCCTTCTCCTGTTTAGAGAAGGATTTCTCCATAAACTTATCAAGCAGGGCTGGCGTCCAGTTCTCCATACCAATAAAGGCACGGCCACCGCCACCAATTACCACGGAGCGCTCAGGAGTCTCGCAGCAGTGCAGAATGCCACGAGCTACTGTTTCGGGAGCGTAAGCTGGTGGTGCATGTTTCGCCTCTCGCTCCATATAGTTCTTAGCGTGCAACGGATAGGGAGTATCAATAGCCGCGGGCTGGATGAGCGTAACGGATATTGGGGCGCCATCCATCTCTAATTCCATTCGTAGGCCATCGGTAAAGCCTTTTACAGCGTGCTTGCTGGCCGAGTAGATGGTTTGCAGGATAGCGGTTATGTCTGACAGGATGCTGCCTAGGTTAATGATGGCTCCGCCCTTCGATTTTAAATGCTTTGCGGCTTCCAGCGAACCGTAAATCAAGCCCCACAGGTTTGTGTCGAAGAGCTTGCGCATGTCTTCGATAGGAATGTCCTCGATTTTGCCATAGATAGATACTCCAGCATTATTAATCCAGGTATCGAAACCGCCAAACTGCTGCTGAGCTTTACGGGCAATTGCCTGCACATCCTCCTGCCGGCTTACATCGGCCACTACGTATACCGCTTGACCACCACTTTGCGTAATTTCCTCAGTTAGTTGCCGCAGGGCATCCTCGCTACGCGAGGCCAACACGAGCTTCGCACCTTTTTTAGCGGCCATTCGAGCCGTTACTAGGCCTATACCGGATGAAGCACCAGTGATGACAATGGTTTGGTTCTTTAGTTTTTTGAGTTTGACTTTCATAGTCTTTACGTCGGGTAGTAAACAGGATAGAAACGATGCAGTTGTAGCTAGGCCACTAGCTGCTCAACGTTCTACGGCATACCACTGCAACAGACTGCTAAAACACAATATTTTATATCTATTAGACTATCACAAGAGAGTTAACTCGTCTACCTGCCACTAACCTTAAGTGGCCTAGGACAATGTAATTCTCATGTACCTCCTGCCCTTATTCGCTGTAGATTTGCCTTATGCCCCATACTTTCTACGCCCCCGACCTGACTACTCCTCTCTACACGCTACCAGAAGACGAAAGCAAGCACGCCGTACGGGTGCTGCGCCTAACAGCCGGTGATGCTGTGGAGCTCGTAAACGGCCGCGGTGGCGTGTACCAGGCCGAAGTAGAAACGGCAGATGCTAAGCGCTGCCGCCTGCGCGTGGTGCAAGAACAGCAGGTGCCGCGTCGCGCTTATGAGGTACACGTAGCCGTAGCACCTACCAAAAACCTTGACCGCATGGAATGGCTAGTGGAAAAAGCCACGGAAATGGGCATTGACCGACTCTCTTTTTTGCGCTGTGCCCGTTCAGAGCGGCGGGAACTGAAGCTGGAGCGCCTCCACAAGATTGCCGTGAGTGCCCTGAAGCAGTCGGGCCAGGCTTGGCTGCCAGCACTAAGCGAGCTAACTGATTTCACTTCGTTTCTGCCCACCGTGGCCAGTGAAACAGCTTTTATTGCGCACCTGGAGGAAGGCGAGCGGACGCCCCTCTCTCACGTAGCCGCCAGTGGCAACACCTGCTGCATTCTTATTGGACCTGAGGGCGACTTTACTCCTCAGGAGATAGAGGCCGCCTTTGCCCAAGGTATCCGCCCAGTAACGCTAGGGGCCTCCCGCCTGCGCACCGAAACGGCAGCTCTAGCGGCCGTTCATACGGTGCATATAGCGCGCGAGCTACAAGCGCAGTGAAGCAGTTGCGCATTGAACAACTTCTGCATATCTCTGCGTTATCTGTGCATCCTTGGCTGAAAATGCCATTCAAACTCTTCTATGCTCAAGAATCTGCTGTTTCTGTTGCTCCCCCTGTTGCTTACCGCAGCTACTCCGGCAGCCCCAAGCTTTCATATTGCTAAGCTACATTATGGCGGGGGGGGCGACTGGTACGCCAACAAAACCTCCTTGCCGAACCTAATCAAGTTCTGCAATCAGGCGTTGAAAACGAACATTGCTCCGGATGAAGCCACAGTAGAGCTAGACTCGCCGGAACTGCTGACTTACCCCTTTGTGCACATGACTGGCCACGGCAACGTGCTGTTCACTGAGGCAGAGGCCCGCAACCTACGGCGTTACCTGATTGGCGGCGGTTTCCTCCACATCGATGACAACTATGGCCTGGATAAGTTTATCCGCCCCGAGATGAAGAAGGTATTTCCGGAGCTAGAGTTTGTAGAGCTTCCCTTCACGCATCCGGTTTACCACCAAAAATTCGCCTTCCCAAGGGGCTTACCTAAAGTGCATGAGCATGATGGCAAGCGCCCTCAGGGCTTTGGTTTACTTTATAAGGGCCGCTTAGTCTGCTTTTACACTTATGAGTGCGACTTAGGCAACGGCTGGGAAGACCTAGGCACCTACCCCGAAGACACACCCGCTACTCACGAAGCAGCCCTAAAAATGGGAGCCAACCTAGTGGCCTACGCTCTCACACAAGACTAAACTTTTATGGCTATTACTTATAGTATCAGCAGAACCATTATTCATCAAAAAGGCCCGACTACCAGTAGTCGAGCCTTTTTTATTTCATCTCAGTGCGGAAAGCATGCCTTGCCTAATAGCCTTAACCACTACTTAAAATTTAGGCTTTAGAATCTCACTTAGAATGAAGGCGTTGCGCAGGTCAGTTGGGTTACGAAGGAGTTCATTTAGGCTTCGGCCCTGCTCGGGGCGAGGCACTTCAGGGCGGCGTGCGGCCTGACGCTGCCAATAATCCGTAGGGTCAGCTGGCCGGGCAGCAGCGCGAGGCAAGGTAGAGGCACGACGCGCTTCATGTGCGGGAGTTTCCAGCGTCCGGTGTATAACCGGCCGCTCCAAGCTCCGGGCCGGGATGTCGGTTCTCTCCTGACTCTGGGGCGTAGGCAGCACTTCGCGTGGTAGTGGCCTTCCGGCTGGCGTAGTTTGCTCTGTCTCCCGCGGTGCGGCCGACGTTTCCGCTTGGTTTTGTGCCTGCATCTGCTTCAACAGTTCCTCAAAAGAGGTAGCAGGCAACGGCAAAACTGGACGGGGCTTGCCGGTGCTATCAGGCTTAGAGAAACGTCTTTCCTGCTTCTCCCGCTGTGTTGTAGCGCTGGCCTTCTGCACCAATCGCCACACAAATATGGCTAGGCCTATTAGAATCCAAGCGAGGCTCTGCAGCTTTTCCATGAGCGAGGGTGAAGTTTTGAGCGGTAACCTTATAAAACGAGTGGCTCGTGAAAGACCTGTGATTACAGCACTTTCACAACTTAACCGCTCACAAGTTCACCTCTGCCTAACGTACGCCTTTTTCGGGGAAGCGGCCTTGTTTGGTGCGGTAAAAGGCTTTGATTTCCTCCAGATCCTTCTCGTAGTCGCCCGTAGGCCAGAAGGCTGGGCCTACGCCGGCTTCTTTGTTTTTATAGTCGAGGTAGCCCAACAGAATTGGTACGCCCGCTCCTACAGCCGCGTGGTAGAAGCCTTTCCGCCATTTGGGCTGGTAATCGCGGGTACCTTCGGGGGTAATGAGAATAACAAGCTCGTCCCGCTCATTAAAGAGCTGAATCATGCCGTCTACCAAGCTGTTGTTCTTGCTTCGGTCAACGGAAAGGCCGCCCAACGACCGCACCAACGCCCCTAACACCGGAATAGAGGTCCATTCCTTCTTGATGGTGAGCTTTACATCAACATCCATGAGGAAGAAGGCAGCCCGAGCAAACATGAAGTCCCAGTTGCTGGTGTGAGGGGCCGCAATCATCATGCTTTTCTTGATGTTTGGGGGCACTTGCGAGCCGAGATGCCAGCCTGTAATCCAGAACCAGAATTTGGAGAAAAGATACCAGAAGGTAGAGGTTTTGCGTGCAGCCATGAAGAAGTAATGTGGTAGCCAGATTAGCTAGGCCTACCAAATGTCAAAGCTAGAGAAATGTGTGGTAAGGCCTGCTATAACGGCCGTTTAAGCGTTTCGCAAGAGCGCCTCCAGGTCGGTGGCGCGGCCCAGAGTGTAGTGGTAGCCGATTTCAAACAGCTCTGAGGCCCGGCGGTAGCTCATGGTCCGGAAACGGCGCAGTTCTGGCGGCTCCAGCAGTAGGTCGCAGTGCTGCTTGCTCAACACGGTATTGCTCCCAATGGCTAGATTCAGCGTCCGCTCTATCACCCCGCGTAAGTTGTTGAACTGCGCTTCGGGGTTGGGCGGGTTGCAGTGCACCCCTACAATGCGTAGGCCAGGGTGCTCGTGTTCCAGCAGTGCCTCCACGGGCAGGTTATTCAGCAAGCCCCCATCAACAAGTTGCCGCCCTTCAAACTCCACCGGCTTGTAGAGGATAGGTACGGCCGAAGAAGCCAACAGCGGTGGAACCAGCAGCCCACTCGAAAACCGTACGGACACTCCTTCCACCAAATCAGTAGATACCAGCGTAAGCGGCAGGCGCAGCTGCTCAAAAGTGCAGCCCACGCCTAAGTGCTCCTCAAACAGCGTCCCGACGGCGTCAATTTTAAACAGGCCGTACCGGCTCAGAGCAATGCGCGTGAGGCGAGTGATATTCACAGCCTGGAACATGCGCAAAATCTCCCGCGGCGGCACTCCCGCGGCGTAGAAGGTGGCAGCAATGGCCCCCGAAGACACTCCGGCAAGACGCCCCACCGGCAAGCCCAACTCGTCGATGGCCGCGAGAATACCCAGATGCGCAATGCCCCGGGCACCGCCACCGGAAAGCGCCAGGCCTAGCATGACGTGAATTTGAGAAGTGGTAAGTTTCTGAACTGCTGTGCTATCATATGCTTGCTGCCAGACTCAGACGGCCACCATAGGGCAAACGCTTGGGCAACCCTCGTACGGCTATAGGTCTATGCAGTTGATATTTCTTGTAGAGCCTTCCTTATCTGCCAAACACCTGACTGGCCTAGGGTTCTATAAATCGGCCAGACGGAAAGACTCGGCTACCCGCACGCCTTTTTCCGTGTGCTGAACCGTTATACACTCCGTGGCAGGGTCATGCTCCAGCACCAGCACCCAGTTTTCGTCGGCCGCGCGGCGTAGCACCCGCTCTTTTTCGTCCATGGTCACCAGGGGGCGCATATCGTAGCTCATCACGTAGGGCAGCGGCACGTGGCCCGCGCTGGGCAACAAATCAGCCATGAAGGCCACGGTACGGCCCTTGTACTCCATTACCGGCACCATCATTTTTTCCGTGTGCCCATCAGCGAAAATAATTTCTCGGAATACAGGCAAAGCTTCAGGCACACCTGCCTCAACAAAGCGCAAGTGGCCACTTTCCTGAATAGGCAAGATGTTTTCTTTAAGAAAGCTGGCTTTTTCACGAGGGTTGGGCGTTACAGCCCAGTCCCAATGATTCTGGTTGCTCCAATAGGTAGCGTTCTGAAAGGCAAGCTGAAGCTTATCTTCAGCAGTACGCACTACTGAGCCGCCGCAATGATCGAAGTGCAAGTGAGTCAGGAACACATCGGTAATATCAGCTGAGGTGAACCCCAGCTTCCGCAGCGACTTCTCCAGCGTATCGTCGCCGTGCAAGTAGAAATGCCCCCGAAACTTCTGATCCTGCTTGTCGCCAATGCCATTGTCCACCAGCACCAGCCGGCCGCCGTCCTCAATGAGCAGGCAGCGCATAGCCCAAGTGCACATGTTGTTTTCATCGGCGGGGTTGAGCTTCTGCCACATGCTTTTGGGAACTACGCCGAACATAGCGCCGCCGTCAAGCTTGAATAAACCGGTGTCGAGGGTGTGAATGGTCATTGGGGGTGGGTTGAGAGATAGTAAGGAGGGCGTAAAGGAATAAAAAAAGCACGTCATGCTCCATGGCTTGAAGCATGACGTGCTTTTAAACGTCGGTAGCGGGTGCTGGTAGTAAGAGCCTACTCCAGCACTACTCCCATATTCGAGAACTTCTCGATGCGCTGGCTGATGCGCTCCTCGTGAGACAGCACCTCCAGTTCGTCGAGGGTTTTGATAATGGTCTTCTTCAGTGCTTTCAGCATGGCTTCCGGATCGGTATGGGCACCACCGAGAGGCTCTTTCACGATGCCATCCACAAGGCCAGCTTTCAGCATATCGGTAGCGGTTGGCTTCATAGCCTCAGCAGCCTGCTCTTTATAGTCCCAGGAGCGCCACAGGATAGTAGAGCAGTTTTCCGGCGAAATAACCGAGTACCAGGTGTTTTCTAACATCAGCACCCGGTCACCGATACCGATACCTAAGGCACCGCCAGAAGCCCCTTCCCCAATAATGATGCAGATTACGGGCACCTTCAGCAGGAACATTTCCTTCAGATTGCGCGCAATAGCTTCACCCTGCCCCCGCTCCTCAGCCTCTAGGCCAGGAAATGCACCGGGTGTATCAATCAGCGTTACAATGGGCTTGCCAAATTTTTCGGCTAGCTTCATCAGACGGAGCGCTTTGCGGTAGCCTTCGGGGTTGGGCATCCCGAAGTTGCGGAACTGCCGTTGCTTGGTATTGCGGCCCTTCTGCTGGCCAATGAACATCACCGAACGGCCATCCAGCTCGGCAAAGCCGCCCACCATAGCCTTATCATCGGCCACGGTACGGTCGCCATGGAGCTCAATGAACTTCTCCGTCATGCCCTCAATATAATCAAGGGTGTACGGGCGGTCGGGGTGGCGCGACAGCTGCACGCGCTGCCAGCGGGTAAGGTTGGCGTAGGTTTCCTTTTTGAGGGTTTTGATTTTGTTCTCGAGAGCTACTACGGCTTCCGATACATCTACTTGGCTATCGAGGGCCAGTTGCTGCATTTCACGGAGCTTGCCTTCGAGAGCGGCAATAGGTTGTTCAAAATCGAGGAGCATTGCCACGGCAGAGTGCGTATTGGTTGCGGGGTGAGAGAAGAGAGCAAAGGTAAGCGAAGCCATGCACACCGCACACGCCCTGCTCCTACCGAATTTTTCAAAAAATTTTCTCCCTGATAAACAGGCCAGAACAATTTCATACCCTTCTTTTTTATATGTTTTTTGGGCCGACTGTTGCACAGGTGAAAGCAGCCCTCTACTTTTGCATCACAATAACGGAAAGCACACGGCTTTCGAGTTAGCGTTAACCGGTTCGGTAGTTCAGTTGGTTAGAATGCCGCCCTGTCACGGCGGAGGTCGCGGGTTCGAGTCCCGTCCGGACCGCAAAGGCCCTTCAGATTCTTCTGAAGGGCCTTTTGCTTTTCTACCCTCTTTCCTCCGGCTCGCCTGGCCTACGGCGTTACAGGTACTTTGCAGGAGGTGGCTTCTTATTTTGTTATGACTTGCTGCCCTCCTTATTGGGAACAGCCAGCACATGGTACCCATTCTTTACTCTTTCGCACCAGCGCATTTGCCTTGAATAGACTGAAGACGAAAAATATTTTCAGAATCTATTCTCTTTAGTAACAGATCAGTAGGCGCAAAAAAGCGCCTTTAAAGCCCACCAACGCAGATTTTTGTTTGCACAGGTAAAATCGACCTTCTATATTTGCATCACAATAACGGAAAGCACACGGCTTTCGAGTTAGCGTTAACCGGTTCGGTAGTTCAGTTGGTTAGAATGCCGCCCTGTCACGGCGGAGGTCGCGGGTTCGAGTCCCGTCCGGACCGCAAAGGCCCTTCAGATTCTTCTGAAGGGCCTTTTGCTTTTCTACCCTCTTCCTCCGGCTGCCCTAGGCCTATAAAAGCAGCCTTGACAATCAGCGACTTGCTGACCTTTTTTATAGCATTAAGGCCTCCTGTTTCCTGTCATGCTCACATCATGTTGAAGATGTAGGTTTGATAACACTTCACTGTTACCAAACTCCCCTCCCATGAAAAAGGCATCTTTGTTCGCCGCCTCTCTTCTCTTTGCCTTGAGCAGCATGGCTCAAGGTCCTAGTGCTCCTACTGCAAAACACACTAGCAAGGAGAACACCAAAGAGCACAAGCACGAGGCCAAAAACCAAGACGAGAAAGTAAATCCTGATAACCACGGACAAGAGGTGCAGGCTTTTGCCCACGCTACTCCCCTTACCGGAGCCGACAAAGGAGCCGCTATTAGTGCATTGGCAAGCAACGGCCGATCTTCTGCTCGGGGCCAGCGCATGGTAGGTAGCGCACGCGGCGACCGAGGCCACAGTGGCACTCGCGCTGCTGACTGTGGGCACCAGGGCGGTGGGCATCAAGGTGCCGTAGGCCACCACACCGGACGATAACATTTACCATTCTGCCAAAATCGGCCGCGTTTTTGAAGAAATTCAGAGGCGCGGCCGACTTTATATACTAATAGTCACGATTTTTGCACATTGAACTATTATTGGGCCGACAGGCTTCCTGCATTCTCGTCCCTCTCTCGATGAAACACACACTGTATTGCCTGTACTTACTCCTGCTAGCGCTTTTTGCTAGCACAGCCAGCGCTAAGCCTACGGGCCTTTCAGCAGTTGACAGTAAGGGCATGCTGGTAGTAGAGGGAGCTGTGCAGAATGACCAGGGAGACAAGACACCTGCCACTGCCCGGCCTTCAGAGCAGTCCTCGCCCGAACCACCCGTAAAAGCCGTACCCATGACGGAGCGCAAAAGCAAACCTCAACGCGTAGATGCAAGAGGCACTGAAAGTGCACGTGGCCCACGTGAGGTTAGGAGTGCGCGGGGAGGCCGGGGCTCAGAAGCAGGCCGCGGCGCGCAGGGCGGTGGTGGCCGGGGCGTAGGACGCGGCATAGGCAGAGGCCACGGAAACTAAATATTCCGACAAGCACGCTATGCTAGTACCGCGGAGTATTTGCCCTTTGCTGGGGGTTATGCTGCTGATATTTCTCTTCAGCTTTCAGCAGGCTATGGGCCAAGACGTAGGTAGTGGGGAGCCCACCGGCACTCCTGCCGATAGTACTACACGCCGTGGCGCCTTCACGGCGGCACTCAGCTACGGCAGCAACTCCTCTTTCTTTGGTCGCACCCAAACTACCCGTTTCCCTTATTTAGCAGCTGACGTCAGCTACAAAACAACGGTGGGCATCTGGGGCTCCGTCACGAGCTACAACTTATTCAACACTACTACCTTAATTGACGAGACTGATATATCAGCTGGCTGGGATGGTGATTTATCCAAGTCAGTAGATGCTTCAGTGAGCTATTCGCGCTTTTTGTTCGCGCCCAATAGTCCGTTGGTTAAATCTAGTGTCAATAACTCCATCGATGGCTACATAGGCCTAGACTGGCGCTACATCTATACTCGCCTGAATGCCGCTTACTTATTTGGTGACAGCCATGACTTATTCCTGATTCTGGATAACTCACGTTACTTCGGGTTTGACAATGTGCTCACCTCAAAAGGGTACCTAGCCATTGAGCCCCGCGTGAGCGTTACAGCGGGAACCCAACGCTTTGTTATAACAAGCCAGGAGCAACAGCTGAAGCGCAATGGCAATAACAACGGCAATGGCAACGGGAACAGTGGTGGAAATGGGAATGGCAACGGCAATGGGAACGGAAACGGCAATGGAAATAGCGGTGGCAATGGAAATTCAGGGACTGTTACAGTTACCACTTCTACTACCAGTACCCGTTTTAAGCTATTGAACTACGAATTACGTGTACCGGTCACGTACTCATTAGGAGCCGTATCGTGGCAGGTAGCGTGGCGCTATGCTATTCCCGTGAACTTGCTGCCCGACGACGTATCTGGAGCCCGTTCTTATTTCACTACCACCCTGTCGCTGAACTTGTAGCCCCTAGCTGCTCTCCCCATGACTGTTTTAATTGTTGAAGACGAGCGCACCCTAGCCCGAGAGCTAGGTATCTTCCTGCACCAGCAAAACTTCACCTGCACCGTAGCGCGCACCGCCCGCGAAGCCCGTGAACAGCTCGCCGACACGCCCTTCGACTTTGTGCTGCTCGATCTAGGCCTGCCCGATGGCGATGGACTGCAACTACTGGCTGAGGCGAAGCAGAACGAGATAACCGCAGCCTTCATCGTTCTCACGGCTCGGGGGGCAGTAGAAGACCGTATCAGTGGCCTAGAGTTAGGTGCCGACGACTACTTAGCTAAGCCTTTCTCCTTGCCGGAGTTGCTGGCGCGCATGCACGCCATTACGCGCCGCCGTTTTGGCCTACACAAGCCCCTAGTGAACTGCGGGGCATTCCACCTAGACCTGCAAAGTCGGCGGGTGTTATTTGAGGATGAAGAAGTAGGCCTCTCAGTAAAGGAGTTTGACGTGCTGAGCTACCTAGTGCTACACAAAAACCGAGTGCTGACGCGCCTACAGCTAACCGAACACATTTGGGGCAATCTGCCCGCATCCGGCTTCGATTCCAATTATATCGATGCGCACATAAAAAATTTGCGCAAAAAGCTGAGCCAGTATAGCGAGGTAGAGTGGCTAGAAACGGTGCGAGGCGTAGGCTATCGGGTGAAGCAATAAAGAGGTAGGCTAATGATAGCCTACCCATACTTCCTTGCCTTATGTGCTTGTGCTACGCGGGCAGTAAGTTATCTTGCTAGTTCCATTACCATTCTGGTAACAGTTTGGTAGGGTAAACTATTGGCCGCCGGGAGGTAGTTAGTTCGGCGTTCCTTTCCCTGATTATTTGCGCTCTTGAAGCTTACCACTAAATTTTCTCTCTTCAATGCCCTCTCCCGTGGGGCCATTCTGCTGCTGCTGGTGGGCGTACTTCCGCTAGCCATGAGCCGACTGGCCTTGCTTACTACGGATCAGCGGCTGGCCCAAAAGAAGGAGAAAGTACTGCACCTAATCCGCCGCAACGGTATTTCGGCCTTTATTGAGGGCGGGCAGTCCTCCTATGGTAGTTACAACCTGCTAAAAGAGGAGTTTATATCCTTGGAAACCATACCACCCGGCCCGAAGATTGACGTTATCGAGGACTCGAAACGGGCGGTTGAGGATGAGATTGTGGAGTACCGAGTGCTCAGCTATTCTTTTGACCAAGGTGGTAAATATTACCTGCTAGAAATTGGGCGCAGCACCGGCAGCATTGGAGAAACTGAGCGCAATTTCCGCAATTACGCCTTCTATATTCTCCTGATTGCTATTGCCTTAACCACTCTGGCCGACTTGGCTTTCTTCCGCTACTTGCTGGAGCCGTTCTACACCATTATCAGGCAGCGACTAAAGAATGCGCATCACCCGGCCGCGTTCAATTTTGCTCCCATTCCCACGAATACCGACGATTTCCGCTACCTCGACGAGAGCCTGCGCGAAATGATGACTACTATTCAGGCCTCTTTTACTAAAGAGCGCAAGTTTATTGCTGACGCTTCGCACGAGCTACTCACGCCCCTAGCGGCTTTGCAGTATCGTTTCGACAACATGCTCACTGACGAGAGCCTTTCCAATGAAAATCTGCTGCGCGTGGTGGAGTCGCAGCGCACCGTGCACCGGCTGCGCACCATCATCAAGTCGCTGCTGATGATTTCCAAGATTGAAAACGACCAGTTTGCCCGCACGGAAACTGTTTCGTTGAGTCAGTTGGTGGCCGAGGTGAGCGAAGAGGTACAGGACCGCCTCACGGTATTGGATCTAACTCTAACGCACGAGATTAAACCTGATTTTGAGGTAGTACACTGCAACCGTGGGCTGCTCTTTACCCTGCTGTTCAACTTGGTAAACAATGCCATCAAGTACAACCGTGAGGGTGGGCTGATTTATGTGCTGGGCCGTCCTGCTCTTACCACCGGTTACGAGCTGGAAATCAGGGATACTGGCCTAGGCATCAGCAAAGAACAGTTGCCACGCCTGTTTCAGCGCTTCGACAAAGGTACCACCGCCGATTCCGACAGCTACGGCCTAGGCCTGTCCATCGTCCGGACCATTGCCGACCTGCATGGTATTAAGATTGAAGTAAACTCTATTGAAGGGCTAGGCACCTCCTTTCTGCTGAATTTTCCGACGCCGGAAGCCACTTCACAGCACGCCGGGGCCCAGCGCCATTCGTTGGGCTAGGTCTTCAATATCAGTGCGCCGGGCCAGAACCGTGAGCCACTCTGCGGGTATAGCAGCTTCGCCGTAATGGAGGGCGGCTAGGCCCCCCGTTACAGCACCTGTAGTGTCGGTATCATCGCCGAGGTTTACGGCCGCTAACACGGTTTCAGGGTAGGTATCGTAGCGCAGTAGGCACCATAAGGCCGCTTCCAGCGTGTGCATCACATAGCCGCCGCTGTTGATGGCGGTGACGGGCAGGTCGGGGAGACGGCCGCTGAGAATACGCTCAAAGTGGTCGGCTTCGCGAGCAGAGATAGTGAGCTTGTACAGTTGGGCCGGTGCTTCAGCGCATAGCGTGGTATAGGCCTACATCGGGGTAAGTCCGGCGCGCAGGTATCGGGCCATTTCGAGATAGAAAAAGCAGGCCACTGCTGACCGAATGTGGCCGTGCGTTACGGCCGATACCTCGCAGATTCGTTGAAAAAGGCTCTCCAACGTGGCATCTGGGTGATAAAACGCCAAAGGCAAAATTCGCATCAGGGAGCCATTGCCGTTGCTGTATTCATCAGTGCCGCCGGCTCGTACCAAATCCGGCTTCGACTCTAACCGCTGGATAGCCTCTCGCGTTGTGATGCCAACATCGAATACGGAACCATGAGGCGTCCAGAAGTTATCGAAGTACCAGCGGCAGCAGTTACGGTCCACTTTTTTGAGGCTAAAGCCATCAGCAATGGCCTCCGCCAAACAAAATGTGAGCGAGGCATCATCGGACCAGGTACCCGCGGGTTGGTTATGCGTCCCGTAGGCCTGCATGTGCACAACGGGCTGCTGCCGGCGGGCGGCGCGGCTTTGAAACTCGACGGGTACACCTAGCGCGTCACCCACTGCCAGGCCTAGCAGCGCCACTCTGATCTGTTGCTCCAGCAGCTTGTTACTAGAAGTTGCGATTGACTCCACGCTATCACGAATAAGTTACGGACGGTTCTCTGCCAGTATAGGTAGTACTTCCCGCAGGCCTTGAATAATATAAGTGGGGTTCTGGGCCAGGCAATCGGCTTCCTGCCCAAAGCCATAGCTGGCCCAGCACGAAGCTATACCGCAATTGCGGGCAAACTTCAGGTCGGTAGCCGTATCACCAATCATGAGCGTGCTGGTCAAGCTGTGCTCAGGAAAACGCGGTTGAATCAGTTCCGTGAACAGATCGGGAGCCGGTTTGAGAGCTACCCGCTCGCCCGTGGCTGTGGTGCTGCCATCACCGAGCACGAGCAACGCATACTGGCGCAGGCCTAGGCGGGACAGGGAATCAACTAAAATGGGTAAACCCTTGTTACTGAGCACTACAATATGCGCACCCTGGGCCGTGGCAGCCGCCAATACTTCCAACGCCCCCGGAAATGGCTGCACTAAGGGCTCAGCTTCGGTGGCATAGAGTTGACGATAAACCGGCAGCCAGTTATCGGGCAGGGCCGTGGGGCCGTCGGGGTAAAACAGCCCTAGAGTTTGCGCCAGCGGGAGCCCTTGGTGCACTACGCCTTCCAGTACCTCGTTTAGGGGTTCAGCGAGGCCTAGCTCCTGAAATGTGCGGCGCAGGGCGTGCCCAATGGCTTGCCGAGTATCACAAAGGGTTCCGTCGTAGTCAAAGAGCAATAAAGAATAAGGCATACAAGCAAGGCACAATGAGGCCCGAAAGTACGGGAGGATACCGGAAACCCTCCTATTAGCTCGGCCGTCATCGAGAAGAATCCCAGCGCACCAGCAGGTGGCCTAGTAGCCTTTGACGCTAGCATGGGGGGCTTCTTGCCGGCGGCTTCACCCACTACATGGGCAGATTAGCCCGCTTAGCCCACTTTACTACAATCTGCTGGCTGGCAGAACGACCAATACGGATGGGAAAACACATGTGCTCAGCTTTGCCGGGGTTACTGTATACCGGCCCCGGTAGCGCAGCTACAGGGCAATACGAAAGATATGGCGGCCAATTGGTAGCATGTCGATGAAGATGCCCGTTTGGTGGCGCAGATACTCGCGGCGCACCTTGGAGGAGTTGCCGGCTGGCTTATTCTCATAGGAGCAGCCGGCGGAAGTAGGCACTCCTAGTGGCTGAATTCATCAGAAGGAAAGAAATCGACGGGCTGGGTGAAGAAGTATAGCTGAGCGTGGCAGATGCCTTTTTCATAGAGATGGCGGGATTGCGCGTCCGTCAGACGAAAATATTGGTGAGATGACTACTCCGACGAGCTTTAGCCAGCAGCTGTTGCGCAAAAGCTACCTGAGGCAAGCAGCCGAGCATAAATAGAAGAAAACTAAGGTGTAAGAATCTAGCCATAACCTGTAGGGAATAAAATTTCTTTCCTGCAGGATGCGGTTGCGGAACTTTTTCCACGCCAAGGGCTAAGTTTTTTTCAATTGTCTCAGAATATGGCCAGACATTTGCCAAGCCTTCAACATCACTCGCACCTCCTCGCGCATTTCACTATTCATTTATGGCAAGAATCTTTCTTCTCCTCTGGCTCTTTCTAATGGCGCTCGTTGACGCCAGCCCGGCACTAGCCGACCAAGGTGGCCCCGCTGCCCGCGCAAAAATGCGTGGCAAAGTGTACGTGCACCGTCCTAACTATAAATATTACTCACGCAGCAAGCGCACCAAAAAATCACGGCGCTGGTACCAGTTCTGGAAGCGTCGCAAAGCCAAGAAGGCTACTCCTGCTCCCGCTCGTCCTTCGCGTAACCAGACGCTCGGCGGTAGCTAACAGTTAGTCTACTTATCTACCTACATACTAAACGGCGGCTCTTTCCTGGTGGGAAGGGGCCGCCGTTTAGTATGTAGGTAAATAGGGCCGGCCTAACGGCAAAACTTATTACAGGGTTGCGCAATTTTTGCGTGAGCTCCAGAGTTATTTAAACAACACTAATTCTGGTTTGCCTTATGTACAGAATCCTCCTTCTATTTTTCGCGCTGTTGCTGGCCAGCAACGTCGAATCGGTAGCAGCTCGTCCTACGGCATATGCTCGGGCCAAAATGAAGGGCCGTAGTTACACACACCGTCCATTTTACAAAAAGTACAAAGGCCGTAAATCCAGCAAAAAACGCGGTTTTTTCAGTCGGAAAGGCGCTTCCAGCAAATCAACCTACCGCGTAGGCCACTCCACTCGGTAAGTATTCCGGCACCACACTGTAAAAGTGGGTCAGAGAGCTTCTATGCTTTCTGACCCACTTTTTTAGTGGGCAGCTTGTGCGTACCAAGCTCTGCGCACTTGAACCAACAAATGATCAGCCGCCAATTGATTGGGGGCAGCGGGTAAGTGAGAGGTAGCAAAGGCCGCCTCTACCTGCTCCAGCAGTGTCTCGGCCATTTGCAGCAGCTCCTCATACTGAAACTCACCTCGCCGAATCTGCAACAGAAACTCCCGATCGGGGCGGCGCACCTGCAGCTGACGCGTGAGGGCGATTTCCTGGGCCATGCGCAGCAGCCGAAACACGTGCAGCATGTTCTTGGCGTCGTAGTTTTTGCCGTGCTGCACCGTGTTCTGGTAGCGCTCGGCATTACGCTTCTGCACCCACTCATGGTACTCCCGGTACACCCGGCAGTAGCTGCTGTAGCCGTTGCGGTTGAAGCTGAGGTAGGCCACCGGCTCCTCCCCCTTGGGTACGGAGGTAAGCTGCACGTCCTGTGAGGTTTCGGCGTCGCGCACTAGGCCTCGGTACCCTAACGTGGCAGTCGGGGAAGCATCCACAAACAGAGCGTACAGATCTGACAGGTGCGGCACATTAGCTAGGCCACACTGCTCGGCCGCCAGGTGTTGCTCAGCTAGCCACTGGCCTACGGGCTGAGCCCCGGCACCTACTGTCACGTAGCAAAAATCCAGCACCGACTTACGACCGGGTGGCTCCGGGTGGTTGATCTTCTTATTAAGCCCTCGAGCTTTCCGAATCTGAGCCGCAGCGTACTCCGCAAAGCTTTGGCGGCAAAGCTTCGACAGAAAGTCCTCGGCTCGGAAGCTCTCAAATAACGGATGCCGGAACACCACGCAATCAGCAGGCGTACCTAACAGCTCCAACACCGTGGGGTTGTTTTTGAGCAGTAGCTCCACGAAGCGACGCAGTTCATAAAAAACTTCGTCGTTGGTTTCATTCGCCACTTGCGGCACGTACTCCAGGCCGTAAAACTCAGCTTCGGGCAAAATAAATACCCCTTTCAGATCCGTATCGGAATGGGGCAGGTTGGTGCCGTAGGCGCGGCTGCCGCTGATGGCTTCAAAGAGAAGTAGCCCGCGCTGGCGCAGGTCAGAAATAGTGAGCATATTTCTACGTGAGAGCAAGAATGATAGCAAGATGCACAGCCAAGTACACCTAAGGCAGACCCAACAAGCCGACTTAGAGCATTTATTTCACTTTCAGCTTGATGAAGAGGCTGCTTACCTGGCAGCTTTTATGCCGGCAGACCATACCAACAAAGAAGCGTACTGCGAAAAATACACCCGGTTTCTGCGCGACCCGACTATCAACATGCAGACCATTATTGTTGGAGACACCATCGCGGGCAGCATCGCTAAGTTTATACTGGAGGGCGACGCCGAAATTACGTGCTGGCTAGACCGGCGCTTTTGGGGTAAAGGAATTGCCACCACCGCAGTGAAGAATTTTCTAGCTACCGAAGGTACTAGGCCTCTTCTTGGGCGAGTTGCCTTTGACAACGTGGGCTCGCAGAGGGTCCTAGAAAACTGCGGGTTTGTAAAAATCGGCACTGATAAAGGATTCGCGAATGCGCGCCAGACAGAAATAGAAGAATTCATTTATCAGCTGAACTAGGGTGTGCGAGTAGCAGCAGGAACGACCCTTTTACCGCCTCTCAGGCCGTCTACTTGCCCTAGTGAAGATGGTTTCCATGGATGTACGCAGAACGTTCAGGAGGGAATGGGAAGCCACTTCTGGAATACCTCGTTGAGCAGCGTTGTAGGATCAGTAGATGGAGGAACAGGTAAGGTATTGCGTTCGGCTAGGCCAGTGTCATAGGCATTTCGCAGGAAGTCCAGCATAGCGTTGGAGCAGGGAATGGTGGTTTTCTCGTTAGCGGTGGCTTTACGCGCCAAGAGCTCCTCCACCTCCTCGTGAAGCTCGAGGGGCAGCAATTCCCGCAGCTGCCGAAACTCCATAGGCGGCACCTCAGCGGGGCGCTGCTGAATCCAGCGGGCCGCAAGCGTAGAGCGCAAAGCATAAAATAGTCGTTTGAGGCGCACCTCCTCTCCTACTAGGTCCTGCTCTACTCCACGCCGCAAGAGGCCCAGGTAGTGATGTAGCCCAGCCCGCGCGTTCCAGCAATTAACTAGATGCACGGCTAGGGAATCCCGAAAGCCCGGCACCTCAGCATATACCACCGGCGACTGTAGCCACTCAAACAGGGCAGCGTTGGAGCTGCGCAGCAGCTTCAGGGCCTTACGCAGTTCCCAACCGGCCAGGTCTAGCTCATCGTCAACGGGAAAATTGAGCGTGTCAGGGCCTTCATCCAGCGTTAGGTACCACTCGGCAGAGTGAACGTAAATAAAGCGCACGTCGTAGTCGGAATCCGGCGACGGGAAGCCCCAGGCCCGGCTCCCCGACTCGCAGGCGTAGAGAATGCGGATGTTATACTGGGTTTCGAGCTGGGTAAGGGCCGTTTGAATACGGGTGTGCATATGGGGAGGCAGGGAGATAAGACGTTCCGCGTCCTGTGAAGCAGAGGCCAAAACTACATTGATCCGCAGAACTAGGTAATTTCCACGCTCCCTAACAGCTGGAAATTACTTTGCGCCTCTACCTGCCCCACCAAGTGAGTATAGGGGCATATTATTTCTGCGGCCGAAGCAGGAGCAGATTATCCGTCGCAAACACCTATTGCGGCTTACTGATCCCGATCTTACCCAGGCAGATCGTTTCCGCGGGAAGAAGGTGGCACTTAATCCTTTTCTAGTATGCTGCCTGACTCATTAATCTGCCGTGGTTGCTCTGCCTACTCTCTAAATCATATTTTATGGCTCTACTCTCGTTTGAACGTTCTTTACTTCTACTAATAATCAACGCTATACTACTTACCAGTACTACTCAATGCAGCCGCACTCGCCGGGTAGAGGACGTACAGGTGGTCACTGCAGATATTGACAACTTCTGGGCAGCCTATCCGGCGGCCATGCGCGACACCGCCCTGGCCTATCATGTGTTTGAGCAGCAGTATTTCGCTAAAGGCTCTCCTGGCCTACTCGACTATTACCAGCGCCGATATCAGAGTAACCCCGTGTTATTTGCCCGTCGCATTACCAAGCGTCCCCAGTATTACGCCTCCGCTCGCCACAACCAGAAGACTGTTGGAGAGCAAAAGCCCCAGATTCTGGCGGCCTTACGGCGTCTGCAGGCTCTTTACCCGCCCATTCGATTTAACCACATCTACTTCCTGATAGGTGGCTTTTCTGGTAGTACAGCTCAGCCGCCGGGCCTGTTGATTGGTACAGAGCACGTGGCAAACGGGCCAGATATTGACTTTTCTGAGCTGACGCTGGTAGAGCGTAACCGAAGTGGCCTAGCGGCCGACATGCCGTACATTGTTACGCATGAGATGATTCATAATGTGCAGCAGCGGGCGCAGACTAACCTCTTGTGCTATGCTACCCGAGAAGGCATGGCTGATTTTATTGCAGAGCTTTTAACCGGCTCTCTAGGTACCAATGCCCGTCTGCATATCTATGGCAATGCGCACGAGCAGGAGCTTTGGCTGGCATTCAAGCAAGATATGCTAGGAAGCAATACGAAGAACTGGCTGGCCAACTCCGCCCAGGAAACGCCCGAAAAGCCCTGCGACCTAGGCTACTACGTGGGCTACAAAATCTGCCAGGCCTACTACAGCAAAGCCACTAACAAGCAGCAAGCCGTGAGGGATATGCTTACCACCAAAGACTTTATTGAGTTCCTTCAAAAGAGCGGCTACGAGGAAAAAATGAGTCAGTTCTGACGCAGCAGGGGTTGGTTTGCCTTACCTTGAAGCTGCACACTCCCGTACGTCATCTAGTCGCAGGCAGGGTCTTACCACACTAGCAGGCTAACCCCAAACGGTTAATACACTGATTGTAAATATCCTGCCCTGCACTCAGGATGACGTGCAT
Organism: Hymenobacter wooponensis; assembly: GCF_004745865.1. GTDB lineage: Bacteria > Bacteroidota > Bacteroidia > Cytophagales > Hymenobacteraceae > Hymenobacter > Hymenobacter wooponensis. The sequence continues at coordinate 53,961 of NZ_SRKZ01000004.1, forward strand.
CAGACCTACTACCTTATTTGGTTTCAGAAATCTTTACCTGATGCTTTCTTATTCATCCTTTTTGGCCCGCCCGGTTGCCGCTTCTTTTTTATTAGGCCTGGCCCTGGTTGGCTGCCAAAGTCAGTCGGCTCAAACTACTACCTCTGCTCCGGCCACCACAACCGCCGCCGCGCCCTCTGCAAATGCGCCGACCATTACGGCAAGTAATATCAGCAAGTATCTGCGAGCGGTTTCTTCGGATGACATGTTGGGCCGTAAACCCTTTACTATAGGGGAAGAGCGCAGCACGACGTATTTAGCCGATGAGTTTAAGCGCCTAGGCCTGCAGCCAGGCCCCAATGGCACCTACTTTCAGCCGGTGCCGTTGGTAGAAATTACCGGCACACCTTCACCTACCCTGCAAATCAAGGGCAAAGGCCAAAATCTGAGTTTTCAATACAAGACCGATTTTGTGGCCTTTACTCAGCGCGAGCAGGCGCAGGTAAACGTCACCAACTCTGCGCTGGTGTTTGCCGGCTATGGCGTGGTAGCACCCGAGTATGGCTAGGACGACTACGCGGGCCTCGACGTGAAAGGTAAAACCGTGGTGGTGCTGGTAAATGACCCTGGTAACGCGGGCAACGATACTACCCTATTCAATGGCAAGGCGATGACCTACTATGGCCGCTGGACCTATAAATATGAAGAGGCTGCCCGGCACGGCGCGGCAGGCTTGCTCATCGTGCACGACACCAAGCCCGCCGCTTACCCATGGAGTGTAGTGCTGAGTGGGGCTACCAGCCCTAAGTTGCGGGCTCAAACCGCCAACAAAGGCGCCGATAAGTGCGCCATTGAAGGCTGGCTAACCTTGGATGCAGCCAAAAAACTGTTCCAGGCTGCCGGCCAGAACTACGATCAGCTGTACACCGCCGCTAACACCAAGGGCTTCCGGGCTAGGCCACTCGGTGGCCTCACGCTCACAGGCAGTATTCTAAATACGATGCGCAGCCAGACCTCGCGCAATGTGCTGGCCGTGCTGCCCGGCACCACTCGCCCCGAGGAATACATTATCTACTCGGCCCATTGGGACCATTTTGGCGTCGGCAAAGCCATTGCCGGCGACTCTATTTACAATGGCGCCGTAGACGATGGCACTGGCCTAGCCGCCTTGCTCAGCATTGCCGAAGCCTTCCAGCAAGCCAAGGCGAAGCCACAGCGCAGCATTGTGTTCCTGGCCGTGACGGGCGAAGAGCAGGGCCTACTGGGTTCAGCTTACTATGCCCAGCACCCACCCTTCCCGCTCAACAAAACCGTGGCCGACCTGAACATGGATATGCTCTGGCCCTACGGTGAGATGAAAGACCTAACCGTTATCGGCTATGGGCAGTCGGAGCTGGAGGACTACGCCCGCGCCGCTGCGAAAGAGCAGGACCGCTACGTGCTACCCGACCAAACACCCGAAACCGGCATGTTCTACCGCTCCGACCACTTCAGCTTCGCTCACGTGGGCGTGCCCTCGCTCTACGCCAGCGGTGGCTTTGAAAGCCGCTCCGGCGGCAAGGAGGCCATTGCCCGGCAGCGCCAGAACTACACCACCAACATGTACCACAAGCCCGCCGACCAGTTTGACCCTAGCTGGAACCTAAGCGGCATCGCCCAAGACGCTCAGCTCTATTTCCGTGTAGGCCAGCGCCTGGCCAGTGAAAACACCTTCCCGCAATGGCGCGCCGGCTCGGAGTTCAAAGGAGCCCGGGACAAGGGTATGAGCGGGCAATAACCTAGCTACATTGCCTTGACCAGCAAAAACTGGACGTAAACAGTAAGCCGAAGCAACATGATGCTTCGGCTTCGTTTTTTGCGCGACTTCCGCTTACGCCTGTTCACTTCCCTAACGTGAGACAATGTGTACCCAACGTTTACTTGTGACAACGTTCCCGGCAACGTTTGCATTGATTTATATAGGGTTTCAAAGATTTGGTGTGCAAGCAATGATGTACGTTGATGAAATATTTCACAGGTAGTTGGATTTGAGGCGGATACTACTGCTCTGCTTACCGGCCGGACAGATCAGGATGCCACGCCGCAACAACACCTGTGTACTCCCTATTGCGCCGCTCTGCTTACCTGCCTCAATGGGCAGCCTTTCCTACCACTTCCAAAACCCATCCACATGAAAACTAATGCTTTCCTGGTATCTACACTATTATCCTTATCGGGCCTATTAGCGGGCTGCGAAAAGGGCACCCCAACGCCCGTTACTCCTGGGGCGGCAAACTCATCAACCACTGATGTAGAAGCCTCGTGCGCTGCGCAGGGCTGGGCTTCGCAGGGCGGAGTAACCAACGGCGGGGGCACGGCTACGCCCACCGTAGTCAGCACGTACGACCAACTTAAGGCCGCCATTACTAACTCGGCCGTGAAGGTGGTGCAGGTGAATGGCACAATTACTATTCCATCTGGCGGGCGCGTTTCTTTCCAGGACCAGAGCAACAAAACCCTCTTTGGTTCGGCCGGGGCCAAGCTGGTTTCCGCCGATCAAACCCAAGCGGGTTCGGGTATTATCTACGTGAAGCGGTGCTCCAACATTGTTATTCGCAACCTAGTTTTTGAAGGCCCTGGTGCCTACGACGTAGATGGCTGGGACAACGCTACTATTGATGCCTGCACCCGCGTCTGGATTGACCACTGCGAGTTCCGGGATGGGGTCGATGGCAACCTTGACTTCAAGAACACCGCCGACTTTATCACCGTTTCCTGGACCAAATTCGCCTACCTGAAAGCCCCGCGCGCTGGTGGGCCCGGCGGCTCTAACGACCACCGCTTCTCTAATCTCATCGGCTCTTCCGATGATGCCACCGCCGACCGGGGCAAGCTCAGTATTACGTTTGCCCGCTGCTGGTGGTCTCAGGGCTGCGTGGCCCGTATGCCGCGCGTGCGCTTTGGCAAAGTACACGTCGTGAACAACGTGTTCAGCAGCTCTGTGAGCACCTCGGGGGTAATGGCTGGGTTCGAGGCCAACCTACTGATTCAGAACAACGTGTTTGAGAACATGAACCGCCCCATCGACCTGATGGCCAACAACTCTACGGCTGTGCAGGCTACGGGCAATATCTTCACCAGCACCACCGGCAATACTGCCGGCAACGGCAAAACGGCTTTCACGCCGCCCTATACCCTGTCGGTGCTAAGCGCCTCAAGCGTAAAAGCCGCCGTGACAGCATCTACCGGTGCCGGCGCTACCATAGCGGGTAATACATGCGCCAGCAGCGGCATCTAGGCCACTGCTCAGAAGTTACTTAGTAGCATCTTCCTTTTTTAGTCTTTTAACACTCGGGCCACCCGCGAATTTCTTCGCAAGTGGCCCGAGTGCTTTTGCAGCATGTTGCAATAACCACTTCCCTTTCCGCAACTAAGCCCTATGGATGTATTGGCGTAAAAGCACTTCCTGAGGCGGCTTTACTCCTGATGTTTATGCGCCGGATTAGGGTCCAGGATGTTGTTATCAGCCAGCCAGTCGGCCATGCGTTGAGGCCATGACTGCAGAGATGCCAGCTTAGAACGCTGGCCCATGTTGAAGCCGTGACTCCCCTGCGCATACAAGTGCACTTCTAAGGGCACATGTGCCTGGCGGTAGCCACGCAGCAGCTTCACAATGGGCTCCGAGCAACATACATCGTTGTTGGCAGCCAGCATAAAAGCCGGCGGTGCCGTAGTCGTAATTGAGTCTGGTATCCCTAGCGGACCGGGATAGATGAGCATTTGGAAGTTGGGCTTGCCGTTCAGTCGATCTACGGGGTCAGGCGCCTTTGGGTCACCTTGGCCGTCGGCGTAGGCCACCGTCGCCACAACTTCACCGCCGGCCGAAAAGCCCAACATACCGAGGCGGTTGGGGTCGATGCCCCACTCTTTGGCACGGCTCCTGACCAGGCGCATGGCACGGTAGGCATCCTGCTGGGGCTGCTTGTCGAGCGAATACGGTGAACCCTCCTCCCGACTCAGCCGATATTTCAGTACAATGGCCGTCACACCGATGCTGTTTAGGTATTGTGCCGGCATAACCCCTTCCGAATTGTACACAAGTAGCCGATGTCCACCCCCCGGGCAGATGATAACAGCCGCGCCAGTTGCCTTTTCCTTAGGGGGTAGGTACACAGCAATAGATGGGTTGTGAATATTCTTCACCCAATAGTCCTGGGCTTGCTCGGGCTCGTTGCGCCGATTTTCAAACCCAGGCGCACCCTTAGGCCACAACGGCACTACCAGCGGCTTAGTTTGCGCATAGCCAGTGGAAAACCCAAACAACGCTAACAGGAGTAATAAGTAATTCTTGAGCACGCGCGTAAGTGGTAAAGGTTGGGAGGTAATTATTGCGATACTACATATTTCTGAGGCACTTATCTTATTCGATTCGTCACCTTTTCGAGTAGGGCCTATGTTCTCCGAGTGCTTTCCTAATCGCCTAGCTTTTCACCCTCGTGCTCTACCCCAACATAGCCTTTAAAACCGGCAACGTTACGTTTATCAAATATCTTCAGGTAGGCCAACTCGACGCCGTGTTGAGCTGCGTCAACCTTGAGCAGCCATTCCGGCAGCAAGGTTGGTTCAGCTACTTCTAAGCACGTTGAGCACTCGGGCCTCCCGCGAATTTCATCGCAGGCGGCCCGCGCTGCTTTTGGCCATTGAAATACAAGTTTTCCTTTCCGCAACTAAGGCAACACTAACCGGCCATACAAAACTGACCTCACAACCAACCCTTGCTCTGCAATCCGCATCTTCGCAGTATGAAGAAATTAGGATTGCTCGTGTTATGTATAGCAGCTACCCAGGTGGCCCAGTGTCAGACTACTGCTACCCCACTCCCCGATTCCGTTAAAACCTTTCTTGATAAGAGTCTGACACTGCTGGAGACTTACTCGCTGGAGCGGGGCGCCGTGAACTGGGCGGAGCTGCGCCAGACGGTGTACCAGAAAACCCAAGGGGCGCAGTCGGTGCGGGAGTTGCTCCCGGTTTATCCGTATGTGTTTGAGCAATTGAAGGACGACCACGGGTGGCTGACCTACAAGGGCAAAACCTATAAATGGCGCAACACCGCCCGCCCCACCTACGCCAACACAGCCGTGAAGGAAGCTCTGGCTAAGAAGCCCGGTGTGCTGGTGAAGATGCTGCCCGGCAACGTGGGCTACATTCAGCTGCCGGGCATCAATGCCGGAGGTAGCCTGCAGCAGATGCGCGATGCGGCCAAAGTAGTCCAAGACTCCCTCTGCCGCCTTAACCCCGACCAAGCCAAGTCCTGGATCATTGACCTGCGCCTGAACGACGGTGGCGCTATGGCTCCCATGCTGGCCGGCATTGCCCCCCTCATTGGTGACGGTTACCTGGGCGGCTTCGTGGATAAAGATGGCAAGCCCGATCAGCAATGGTACCTCAAGCAGGGCAACTTCTATATGGATACCATGCGCGTGACTACCCTGCAAAACCGCTGCCCTATTAAGCGCACCGATAAACCCGTGGCCGTGCTACTCAGCGGCCGCACCGCCAGCTCCGGCGAGATTGTAGCCATCAGCCTTAAGGGCCGCCCCGCCACCCGCTTTTTCGGTGAGCCTACGTACGGTGCCACCACCGCCAACGAAAGCTACAAGATCAGCGGCTCCTCCTACCTCACCATTGCCGGCATGCAGGAAACCGACCGTAATAAGGTAGTGTACCGGCCCAACGTAGCGCCCGATGTACTCATCACGGGCGGCGATAACTTCACAGACCTCAGCAAAGATGCCAAGGTAACGGCAGCGCTTAAGTGGCTGAAAACGGCAAAACCAGGGAAGACTAAGTAAGCACTTGAGTGAATACTTGGCGGTTAAGCACTTACAACAGCGCCGCAGTATCCCGTGCCAGTAGATATCAAACGGCCGTAAGGGCTACATGCTCTAGCTACGGGATAATTTTTTCGGCTTTAAGGTGCTCAAACTGGTTGCGGAAAGAAATGAAGCTGTCGAGGTGCATGTTGTGAAAGCCGGCGCGGCGCAGCTTGTTGACATCGAAGAAGGCATCGGCTTCCACGTTGAAGATGAAGTCGCCGAAGGGCCACTGCACCAACTCATCGAGCGTATGCTCCTTCAGGCCGTGCTTCTGCACCATTTGCTGCCACAGCTCCGCTTTGTCTTGCATATACTCGTGCAGCGGAAACGTAATAGGCTCGGCGTATTCCACCCCGAAATACTCGGCGAACTTAGGCCACAGTTGGCTCCAGCGGAAGATGTCGCCATTGGTGACGTTGTAGATTTGCTCCCGGCATTCGTCGTGAGTAGCTACCCATTCCATCCCTTCGGCAAGCAGGGTAGCATCCGTCACGTTCACCAGCACGTGATAGGCCTGTAAGCTGCCCGGGAAGCGGAACGGTACGTGCAGCTCCTTGCACAGGCTGGCGTACACGGCAATCAGGTTAGCCAGGTTCATGGGGTTGCCCACAGCAAATCCCACCACAATATCGGGCCGTACAGCCGTCCAGCTCCAGGCTTTGCCACTGGATTGCTCTCGCAAAAAGTCTTCCTGACTGTAGTAGAAGTTGGGCGGAAAGTGCCGCGGGTCGGTTTCCAGAGCGGGCGTTTTATAGCGGCCCAGGTGGGCGCCGTAAGCCTTACCCCCTTGAATAAAGGTGATATGCTGAAAGTTGGGAGCTAGTTGCTCTAGGCCTAGTACTAGGTTGCGTAGAAGCGCCAGGTTTACTTCAGTTTGAGCCGCCAGAGTTTTGCCTTCGATGTAGGCGGCGTATATCACGTGAGTTACCTCCCGCAGCTGCTCGGCTTGGTCGGCTACGGCCTGGGGATTCAACAAATCCAGCTGCACGTAGCGAGCCGGCGTTTCATAATCCAGCGCCGAGGCGGAGGTAACGATGACATTCCACTGGCCCGTGGAGTGCAGGTAGCTAACCGCGTTGCGGCCAATGATGCCGTTGCCGCCAACTACCAGAATCGTGTTTGTAGACATATCGTAACCGGAGTAGAAGTAAAAGTCAGAGATGTGTGACTTAGTACGGCATTTACATGGCTACGTATACTATAAGATAAAAATGACTGGAGGCATGGGCCCACACGTAAACTTTCATTCCAGTGCAAGTGAAGCGACAGGCCTAGTAGATTATTAGAGAGGATTCCCCTACTCGCCTAATGAAGTCGGCTATAGAAGATAGCATGTAGGGCACTGTTTATTTAAAGCCCTGAGTACTCAGTTGGCCGCAGGAAAACGATGTCGATGTGCGACACGTTGTTTTGATATTCGGGCAGGCTGGATAGCTTCTTCCACTCAGGGTCGCTGCCGAAGGCTTTCCAATGCGCTTCGCGGGACTGCATGTTGGGGAAAGAGGTCATGTACATCAGATTCGGCATTTTAGAGCCGAAGACCACTTCCCCGTAGAAAAGGGCATTAAAACCTAGGCGGGAGAACAGCTTAATTTCCCCGCCTGCGTTAAACATTTGCACTTTATTCCGGAATATCTTCTCGCTGGCGCCCTCATAGCTCCGCAGTTCATACACCCGCTCATTTTTGGGAGAATTGAATTGCGGGGTTGCTAGGCCAGTCATATCCTCGAAAGGCTTAATGAAGACTGTTTCCAAGCGACTATAGGCTGGGTTATTGTGAGCGGCATTTACGTAGGCGCCCCCGGCGGCCAGCAACTTAGCGCTGGTTTCCCTGGTCACTTTCTCCCACTGATTAAGTGAACTGTAAGGAGTCAACACATAAACCCGTCGGTCAGCGGCCGTATCATTACCGATGGGCTTAAACACGCCAATGGTAGCAATACCGGCGGCGCGCAATACAGGTATGTATTGGCGCTGTAGGAAGCTATCAATCAGTGCTTCCTGACGCGTGGTTTTAAGGTGATAGACCTTTAGCTCCATGTAGGCAGGCCGCGCCGCCAGCTTAGTTGCCTCAGCATGCCCACTACCTATTGCAAAGGCTAGAAGAAGGGTAATAATTACAAAATGAAGCTGTTTCATGTAAGAGGGGAATTACAGAATGACGGCAATGGATACTCTGATTTCTTTAACTCGGTTTGATTAACGCAGATTTACGTTTTACAGCCGCGGATCTATGGCCTCACTTTCTAGCGCCAGCACCCCAAACACGCACTGATGCACCTCCCGCAACGGGGTGCCAGCCACGAAGCGCTCCACGCCTTCAACACCAAGGGCAAATTCGCGCAGCGCAAGGTTACGCTTGGACTTTACGTTTCGCTCCCGTAGGCGCTCCAGGTTACCGGGCAGCAGGTAGTCGGGGCCGTAGATAATGCGTAGGTACTCGCGGCCCCGGCACTTGAGGGCGGGTTGCACTAAGTTTTGTCGGCCGCCGGGGATGAAGTCATACGGCTTTACTACCATGCCTTCGCCACCGGCGGCGGTGAGGTCGGTCCACCATTGGGTGGCAGCTTCTACATCCGCAACATCTTGCAGGTGCACCACACGGTAGGGCGTAGCCCGGAGCAGGCTCTCATCGGCCAGACAAATGGCGCGCAAGGTTTCCATGTGCCAGGCGTGGTCTTTATCGAAGTAAGTACGGCCCTCGGTAGCAAGCAGGTGGAAGGGCGCCAAGCGCAAGTCGGCCAGGCTTTCCACGGGCCAGCAGTAGCGACGGTAGGCCTCGGCGTAGTGCTGAGCAGCAGTTTGGCGAGCCGTGGTGCGGGCTAGCAGTGCCTCTATGCCGTCTAGGCCACGTGTTGCCGCCTGGGTAAGTACCGCGGCTGCTTCGGGTAGAGCGGCCGTGGCGGCGGCCGCTACGGCGGCATACTGGTTTTTGATCAGCTCCTGCGCCTTAGCCGACCATGGCAATAGCTCGGCATCGAGGCAAAGCCAGTCGGTCTGGAATTTCTCCCAGAAGCCAGCCGTGGTCAGGGCATCCTGCAGGCGAGCCAGAAAAGCGGCTTCTAGGCCAGTATCGGTGAAGAAGTTACGGCCCGTGCGGGTATAGCACTTACCGGGCCCCTCACCTACCACTCCAAAGCGGCGGCGGGCGGCATCCTCATCTTTAGCCAGCACCACTACCACCCGGCTGCCCATGTGCTTTTCCTCGCATACCACCCGCTCCTGGCCTTGCCGCCGGAAATAGTCGAAGGCTTCGGCGGGGTGCTCCAACAGGTCGGGCAGGGCGCTGGTTTCTGAGGGGCTCATGGTGGGCGGCAGGTAGAGCAGCCACTTCGGGTTCAGGGCAAACCGACTCATCACCTCCAGCGCGGCCGTGGCATTTTCCTCTCGGATAGTAACCGAAGGCAATAAACGCGTTTTGATGATTTGCTTGCCGGTTACATCCCGAATGTCAAGCAGGTCGTCGTGCTGCTGCTGGGCGGAGAGTTGGGTAGCTTCTGCCTGTTGGCTATTGACCTCGCTTGCTCGCCGCAGGTAATCCAGCGGGCGCACTGGCTCGCAGTACACCTGAGCGGCAGGAACCGCTACCAACTCCCGCTCGGGGTAGCGCAGGGCCGTAAGCTGGCCGCCGAATACACAGCCGGTATCGATGTCGATGGTGTTGTTAAGCCACTCGGCATTGGGTACGGGCGTGTGGCCGTACACCACCATGGCCCGGCCCCGATATTCCGAGGCCCAATTGTAGCGCACCGGCAAACCAAACTCGTCAATTTCCCCGGTGGTTTCGCCAAACAGCGCAAAGGCCCGCACGGCACCGGAGCCCCGGCCCTGCATTTCCTCGCGCATACCGGCGTGGGCCACCACCAGCTTGCCCCCATCCAGCACATAGTGGCTCACAAGCCCATCCAGGAACTGGCGCACTTGGCTCTTGAAGGTGTCTGATTCCGTAGCTAGCTGCGCTACTGTTTCGGCGAAGCCATGCTGCTCATTCACGTTTTTACCGTTGAGGTAGCGCAGCAGCTTGATGTCGTGGTTGCCGGGCACACAGAGTGCTAGGCCACTCTGCACCATGTGCATCACCAACCGCAGCACCTGCGGCGATGCCGGCCCGCGGTCTACTAGGTCGCCGAGGAACAGGGCCCGGCGGCCCGCAGGGGCCGTCACGCGCACGCCCAGGTCGCGGGCGTCCTGCAAGGGCATTTCCTCAATGCCGTAGCCTAGGCCAGTAAGTAGCTGCACCAACTCGTGGTAGCAGCCGTGTACGTCGCCGATGATGTCGAAGGGGCCAGTATCCTGCTTACGGTTGCTGTAAAGCGGGTCGCGCACGATGGCTTGCACGGCATCAATTTCCTCAGGACCGTGCAAGTGATAGATGTGGCGGAACCCCTCCTGCTTGAGTGTTTTGAGGCTACGCCGAAGCTGCTGGCGCTGCTGGGGCACCACGTGACGGCCCATGTGTTGGCGCTCCGCGCGGGCCCGATTTCGGTCCTCGGCAATGCGGTCGGGCACGTCGAGGATGATGGCAGTGGGCAACACGTGGTAGTCGCGGGCCAGTTGCACGAGGGTTTTGCGCGCCTCGGCCTGCACATTGGTGGCATCTACTACCGTCAGCAAGCCACGCTTCAGGCGTAGGCCTATCAGGTAATGTAGTAGCGCAAAAGCCTCGGGTGTGGCCGACTGGTCGTTCTCATCATCAGCCACCAGCGCCCGGCACTGGTCCGACGACACAATTTCGGTAGCCTTAAATAAGCGGCGGGCAAACGTACTTTTCCCGGCCCCCGAGGTACCAATGAGCAGGACCAGGGAGAGTTCAGGGAGTTTAAGAGCGGTCAGGGGCATAATCAGACACAGGGTATCTATAGTTGGCCGTAATATTACCTAATGAACTTCGTGAACTCGTTACCCACTCCCTGGGTGCTCGTTCTTACTGGGTTATTGTTCCCAATAGGTTGTCAGTCTCGGTCACCACAAAAAGCCCCTCCTAAGGCTCGGTTGATAGCTAAATACAAGGTATTAGATGAAGTGCTAAGCCCCAACCTCACCAGAGCCAATCCATGAGGTCTATCCCTCTTGTTACTACCTCCCCGTTACCCGAAACTCTACGCGGCGGTTGAGCTGGCGGGTGGCTTCCCGGTCGTTGCTGGCGCGCGGCTCGGTGCCCCCCAGGCCTAGGCCAGTAATGCGCGCTGCGGCAATACCGTGACGTACCAGATAGTTTTTCACGGTAGCCACGCGCTGTTCGCTAAGCTGCACGTTCTTCTCCGCTGACCCTACATTATCGGTGTGGCCGCGCAGCTCAATGGTGAGGCTGGGCGTGTCGGTGAGCAGCTTCAGCAGGTTGCGCAGGGCCGGGTACGATGAGGTGAGCAGGCGGGCACTCCCCTGCTCAAACCGGACGCGCTCTAGCTGCAAGGTGGTGCCTACATGGAGTGGCTTAAGCAGCACATCCTGCACGTAGGGGCCGCGCAGTGCGGTGTAAGTGCTGTCGAGTGGCAGGTATCCAGCCAGTTGCACATGCGCAACCGTGGTCTTGCCCGGCTCTACTAAAAACGAAAACCCACCATCTGCTTTGAGCGGCACGGTAGTTTCTGCCCCGGCTAGGCCTAGGCGCAGAGTAGCCTGTGGTAAGGGCTGCAGCGTAGCGGCATCCAGCAGCCGCCCCCGCCACGTGCCAGTAGCCGGCACCACCGGGGGCACCGCGCGAGCTACGGGTGGTTTGACTGGCTCCGAACGGAAAGTGTTGCAGCCGGCCAGATCAGTGTAAATGCCCCGACGAACTACCTCTGCCTTGCCAGTAGGCAACTCGACCCGGTACAACGATTTGGGGCCAGCGAGATAGAGCCTCTCCCGGCCATCCTCATCTGCGTGAAACAGCAGGTCGCTGTAGCCGCCGCGCTCGGGCAGGCCGGTCAGGGTGGTTAGCGTCGGGGAGGGTTGGCGAGTATCGAGGTTGATGCTCATCAGGGAGCCATCGGTGCTGTACACTTGGTACAACGTTCGGGCATCACCCAGGCAAAAGTTGCCGTGTGAGCCAGCCCCTTTAAAGCTGATAGTGGTGTAATAAGGCGCCTTCCGCAGCGGATCGGTAGTCCAGAGTACAGTCACGGTTCCATCAGCGGGGTCAACTTTCACTAGCTGGGCAGCATCTGACGTCATGAAGTAGAGCTGGCCACGCTCATCCGTGGCCGCCGAAATCCAGGCGTTTTCGGGCCCTTGAGCGGGTAGCCGCCAAGTGGTATACTCGCCCCGCCGCGTGCTCGGATTGTAGCGGTACACCAGCTCCGGCGTGTTGGTAGGTGCTTTAGTTACCGAATACAGGCAGTTATCGAAGCCCTTGGCCAAGGCGTAGGATTGAAATGGAAGCACCTGCCGATGCACCTTCGGGCGGCCCGACAAATCGGAGCCGGTGAACTCGTGAATGGTCCGGCAATCGTCTTCCCAGAGGTCGTCGTGTACGCGCAAGGCCGCAATGCCGTAGATCTTGTCGTCGCACTGCGGAGCTGTTGGAGCACTGATCGGAGTAACCTTAGCGGGAGGCTTGAAGCTAAAGGACTCTATAAGCTGCTCCCCTTCGGCCAGAAAACGGGCATCTTGGGCAGTAGCGGCTTTATATTCCAGCTGCCATTCACTATTCCCGAGCCACAGACGCCGACCCAGGACCCGCATGCGCGACGCCGACTCCCCAGCGTACGTGTACTGGTAGCGCATTTCCTCATAGCTCCCAGCGTAGTGCTGCTTCATATACAGCACTCGTGCCTGAGGTAGCTGCAGGATATCCTGCCGAACCACATCCTGCTGGCTTTGTGCAAACAGGGTGCTTTGCCCCTGTGGCCTAGCTGGCAGGGGGTGTTGCCGCAGCGTTACGAGGGCTTGCTCTGGCGCCTTCCCAACGGTGAAAATCATTTCCCCATCTGGCCGAGATTGGCGCTGCCAAGTACCCGGATAAATCAACTGGTACTGCCCTGCTGAATCAGCATAGACTCGCCCCGGCACTAGCTCCTGCGCGTGGAGCTGCAGCCAGCAAAGCAGGAGGGCCAGCGTTAGCAACACCTTCATAGGTCAACTATTAAGCAACTTCACTGCCTAAAGGTAAACAACCTACTGCTCCTACCTGACTCGCTACGCTTTATCTGTCACACAAATTCTATATGCCGGCGGCCGTCTACCGCTCAAACACTGCCAGCTGAGAGGGGGCGCCTACTTCCGCTGCTTCTGGCCCCAGGGGCTCCACGCGCACGGCGTAGTCGTGGCGCGCGGCCACGCTTGCGGCCCACGCCGTGAATTGGTCCCGCGTCCATTCAAAGCGGTGGTCAGAGTGGCGAAACTCGCCGGCGGAGAGGGTTTCGTAGCGTTGGTTGTAGTCGGCGTTGGGCGTAGTGACGAGCACGGCGCCGGGGCGGGCCCGGGCAAATACTACCTGCTCGAAGGCTGCCAGCCGGCTTTCGTCAAGATGCTCAATGACTTCTACCACGGCCGCCGCATCGTAGTCGGCCAAGCGCGGGTCGTGGTACAGCAAAGAACCTTGGGTAAGCGTAAGCCGCTCGCGCTGGCGCGGGGGCATCTCGGCCACGTGCAGGCGCTGCTGGGCCCGCTCCAGTTCCCGCCACGACACATCCAGCGCCAAGATGTGCTCCACGTGCGGAATGTTAAGCAGGCGCCGAACCAGCTTGCCTTCGCCGCAGCCTAGGTCCAGCACACGCTTGGCCCCACGCCGGCGTATTTCCTCGGCCACGCGGTCTAGGCGCAAGTCGTGGAGGCTTTGCTTCTCGCCTACTGCCCCAGCCTGGCCTAGGAGCTCTGTCGCCGTCCCTGCTTCGGCGGCCGCTGCTTCTGGGTAGGCCTCCTTCCCAAACCCATCGTCTGTGGCATTCTCATCTACCTCCAGTAGCCACTCCAGGGTGGGGTTCACAAATTCCGCAAACCGCAGGTAACGGCGCGTGATAAACTCCCGCTCGGGGTGCTGAGGCAGCCAGTCCATTCCGCGGCGCAACAGCTTTTCAGCTTCCTCCTGGTTAATCCAATAATGCTTATCTCCCCGGTCAAGCACGGGAATGAGCACGTAGAGGTGGCTTAGCAGGTCGCGCAGGCGGATGGCCGGATGGCGCAGTTGCAACGTGTAGTATCGGCTGTCGCCCCACTCTGGCCTGGTGGGGTCTAGGAGGTGTGCTTCCGTGCTGACTTCATAGCCTAGCGGCAAAAACAGCCGTTGCAGCTGCTCAACGCCAGCGGCAGGCATCACGGCCACCGTGGCCTCAAGCGGCAGCAGCGTATCTGGCAGCTCTGGCCGGTCTTTGCAGGTCCCATTCATGGCCGTGTTAAAGGCCTTAGATAAGGCTGAGCTCAGGAAGGAAGAGGCCACGTAGGGCCGGTCGTTGACGTACTGTTCTAGCGCGAAGCCTTCGCCAGCGGGGCCACGGTGGCTGCGCACCAGCGCCACCGGGTCTATATCGAGCAGGAGGGCCGCGGTGCAGCGCTCTGGAGTAGCTTCGGGGTAGAATATGTGGGCCTGACCAGCAGTTATTTCCAGCGTTTGGAGGCGAGCAGGGTTCTTGTGCAGCAGATAGCCCAAATCGGTGGCGGGCTGATGGGTAGTGGTAATGGTAAGCAGCATCGGCAGGATAGCAACGCGAATAAATTACAGCCCGCTAAAAGGCACTGGGCTGGGGCAAGATACGGGAATGTGCCCTGTTCCTGCCTCATAAGAATAGCGGACTCAGCACCCGCCTACCAGCTAACATTCGCGTAATTCTCGCATCATCTGGGCTTAATCATTTGGACATCTCTTCATAATCAGCAGTCAATCATGCGGTAATACGGTCGAAATACTTTTGGGCATCCTTCCAAGTGCTCTTTTCATCCATCATTTCTACCTGTGTTTATGCACACTTCTACCCTTCCCGTGCGCTTGCTGCTCGGTCTGGCTTTCACCACTGGCCTAGCGGCCTGCTCCGACAACGACAACGATACGGATAGCCCCACGGAAACTCCCAGCACGGTAAAGCTCGACAACTACTCTACTACGCCGGTGCTGGCAAAAATGCAGTCGGGTTTTGAGGGCGTGAAGATGTACTCGCTCATCAGCTCTGACGATAAGCTGGCGGCTTCGCCCGACTTTATGTTTGGGGGCTCCGCCGACGGCGCCGGCCTGCTGCGCGACCCCGACGGCAAGGGTTTCACCATGCTCGTGAACAACGAAGACAACATGGCCATCTCCCGGGTGCACTTTGATGAAACGCTACGCCCCGTGCGCGGCGAGTACGTACTGAACTCCGATGGGGGCCGCTGGCGCCTGTGCTCGGCTACGCTGGTAACGCCGGAAGAGCACGGCTTCGGCCCCTACTTCCTGAGCGCCGGCGAAAGCGCCGTAGATGCCCAAACGCACCTCATTCAGCCCTTCGCCGACAATAACACCCAGAGCACTCCTAAAGGCATTAAGGGCCTGGGCTACTGGAGCGCCGAAAACGCCGTGCCCTTGCCCAAAACGGCCTACACTGGCAAAACGGTTATTCTGACTGGGGAGGATGCCTCGGACGCTACGGGCGGCCAGGTGGCTCTCTACATGAGCAATGCCGTGGGCGACCTCGACGGTGGTCAGCAGTACATGCTTCGTCGCAAAGACCTCAACCAAAAGGAAAAGGAAATGGTGGTGGGCCAGAAGTATGAGGTAGAGTTTGTGTCTATTCCGGACTACAAAAACCTCACTGGCACCCAAATGCAAGCTCAAGTAGATCCGCTGAAAGCCATTAAGTTTGGGCGGGTAGAAGACCTTGACTACCGCAAGGGTGGCGGGGCCAATGGCCGCGAAGTGTACTTTAATGTAACTGGCCAGGACTTCACCGGCGTCAATGCCGACCAGAGCCGCACCAAATGGGGACGCACGTACCGTTTGCTGCTAAATGAGCAAAACCCGCTGCAAGGCACGCTGGAAGTAATTCTGGATGGCGACGACCGCAATGGCAAGGCCAAAGACTTCCAGAACCCCGACAACATTTGCGTAACCCAGAACTACGTCTACATTCAGGAAGACTCCAACGGCTACGGCTCCGAAACCCATGATGCCTATATCTACCAGTACAACATTGCGACGGGTGAGCTGAAGAAGGTACTTGAACTGGACCACCACCGCTCGGAAACCGACAAGGACAAATACAACGTGACTGGCAGCGCTTACGCTCCGGCCACTTCCACGAAGGGTAGCTGGGAGTACGGCGCCCTGGTTGATGTGTCGGATGTAGTAGGCCAGCCCAATACGTTTACGCTCTGCATTCAGCCCCACACCTGGCGTGCCCAGAAGTATAAGGATGGTGGTGCTAAGCCCAACAATGGCAACGACCAGGCCAGCCAAGTAGTGATACTGAGCGGCCTGCCCCGCTAGTTTACTAGCTCGATTTTTAGGCCCACTATTCTTAGCTGTTATTACAATCAGCGTGAATTAGCCAGCCCTGCTTCTGCCCCCAGAAGCAGGGCTTTGCGCAAGTGCCTATTTCTTCTTTGTACTACCATTTTCCATTGCCCAACCCAATTACCCAAATAGTAAACATGACCTTTTACCATTTGGTATTTAATTGATTTTCAATGAGCAAATCGAAAATACATTCTCTAGCTCTGTTAGGCTTGGCACTTAGCTGGATGGGCTGTCAACGCTCCTCTTCTCCAACTAACTCTAGCCCTGCTACGCCAGGTGGTAGCCCGGCGGAGCAGGTTCTGCAGCAGTACCAGCAGGACCTCACGCGGCTGGATTCGGCGGTGGCCTTGCTGCAGCGGACTGTTGCGCAACGGCAGCCGGTAGCGCGGCAGCGGCAAGCATTCCTGGCTGCCCGGCGCGCCTGGAAGCGCACGGAGCTATTGGCTGAATATTACAGCCCCTCCACGGCAAAACTCCTGAACGGACCAGCTCTGGGCGAAGTAGAGGAGTTTGATCAGCAACAGCGCATCCATGAGCCCGAGGGCTTACAGGTGCTGGAAACCTACTTTTACCCCGAGCCTTACTCTCCAGCGCAGCAAGAGAAAGTGCTAGAGCAGCTGGCGTTTGTGCGCAGCAGCCTACTGAGCCTGCACCACGCCGCCGAAACGCTTTCTCCCACTGACAGTCACCTCTTTGATGCGGCCCGCCTGGAAGTATTTCGGGTGATGACGCTGGGTGTATCGGGGTTTGATACGCCGGCCTCGCCGGGAGCCGCACCCGAAGCCGCCGAAGCCCTGGCATCGGTGCAGGCCACTCTGGCCCCGTACCGGCCGCAGCTACTGGTGCGGCAGCCCGGCCTCGCCGCCCGCCTTGATAGCACCTTCCGCGCCGCACGGAGCTTTCTAGGCCACCAACGTGATGCCGCTCGCTTTGATCGGTTGCGCTTTCTGGTGGCCTACGCCAACCCACTAAGTCAGCAGCTTTGGGCGGCGCAGCAGGCCCTCGGGATTCCGGCGTTTAAGGAGGTGCGGGCCCTGCGGCCCGATGCGGCCACCTTGTTTCGGGCAGACGCATTCGATGCCACCGCCTTCGCCGCCAACACCTCCGTGCGCTCCACCCCGCAGCAGGTACTGCTAGGCCAGCAGCTCTTCTTTGACCCGGTGCTTTCCGGCAACGGCAGCCGCAGCTGTGCCAGCTGTCACCAGCCCACGCGGGCCTTCACCGATAATCAGGTAAAAAGTGTGGCTTTCGAGGGACGGGGTGTGGTGGCCCGCAATGCCCCCACTCTACTAAATGCAGCTCTACAACGCACCCAGTTTCACGACGGACGGGTAAGCTTCCTGGAAGACCAAGCCGCCGCCGTAGTAGCCAACCCCACGGAAATGCACGGCTCCCTGGCCGCCGCCGCCCGCCTGCTAACCCGCAGCCTGGCCTACCGCACAGCCTTTGCGGAGGCTTTTGCCACCAAGCCTAGCTCGGCGGTGCAGGAGGAACAGGTAAAAACCGCACTGGCCGCCTACCTTCGGTCCCTCATCAGCCTTAATGCCCCGTTCGATAAGTATATACGCGGCGAGCCAGAAGCCCTGGGGGCCTCCGCCCGGCGCGGGGCCAACGTGTTTCTGGGTAAAGCCAAGTGCGCCACCTGCCACTTCCTGCCCCTGTTCAACGGCACCGTGCCACCCAGTTTTGAGCGTACCGAGGCCGAAGTACTGGGCACCCCAGCCCAAGCCAGCCTCCATCCGCGCACGCTCGACGAAGACCTGGGCCGGGGCGGCGCCACCGGCATCCGGTGGCAAGAGCACGCCTTCAAGACCCCAACGCTGCGCAACGTGGCCCTCACGGCTCCCTACATGCACAACGGCGCCTACCGCACCCTCGAAGAGGTCATTGACTTCTATGACCAGGGCGGGGGCGCTGGCCTAGGCCTGGCCGTGCCTAACCAAACGCTGCCCGCCGATAAGCTCCACCTCACCGCCCAGGAAAAGCACGACCTAGTGGCCTTCCTCCGGGCCCTCACCGATACGACTGGCCTAGGCCACTCCGCCCCCCGCACGCTGCCGCAGTTCCCTTCTGAGTTAGCCCGTCTTAACCGCCGAAAGGTTGGCGGCCAGTATTAACCAAGTCTCTAACATCAACAGAACGGGCATACTGAGTTTACCAAAGCATCTCTCCCGCTGACCATTCAACTGCCCGAGGTTAGCAACGAAGCGCACTAGATGCATCGGCTCCGCTCAGCAACACCGTTCTGATACTTTACTAGCAGCTTCACTACAATAGAAAAGCCCCGACCGATAACCGGCCGGGGCTTTTCTATTGGATGCATGACTACTGCTACTTCACAACCAGTTTTGTGCTAGTGCCCTCATCAGTACGCAGCACGTACACGCCCGCCTGTAGGCCAGTTGTTTCTACTGTTTCCGACTTGCGGAGCTGGCGCACTGGCCGCCCCAGCGCATCGTGCAGCGTGCCCGAAATAACCCGGTTCAGGTGCACCCGGCCGGGTTGGGCGGGATTAGGGTACACTTGTAAGGGTTCCGTGGCGCGGCCTTTGGTGGTGGCCGTTACAGTACCGGCCTGCACGCCATATACGGCTACCGTGCTGCTCACTTCATTGGCCAGCAGTAGCAGAGGCTGCCCCGTGGGGCTGTTGGCCGCCGAGATGAACACGAGGCCCTCGGGGCCCTGGTCGCCGGTACCGCTGGTGAGGCTACGATTGTTCACGTAGGTTTCCAGCACTGGGCTCGCTGGGTTATTCACGTTGAAGGCCATTACGCCACCTACGCGTTCCATTGACACAAAAACGTAGGTATCAGCCCCAATAACGGCAGTAGTCACGCCTTCGGGCTCGGGCCCTTTGTCGTCGGAGCGGTTTTTCCGGACGGGGTTGCCGGTGGAGTTGCTGGCGTTGAAGATTGCGCCGTACGTGGCATCGGTGCTCGTCACGCGCTCCAGCAAGTCACCACTATCGTGAACCAAGGCGCCGGTGCTGGCATTGAAGATGCTGAACGAGCGGCCCCCAAAGGCGTAAATTTCGTCGAAGTCCCCGTCCCCATCCGTGTCGCCGAGTTGGTTCGTGACGTTGAGGCGGCCTAGCACTTGAGTATTTTTTAGCAGGGCGGCATTAGGGAAAGCCGTGGCATCGAGCCGGTAGCTGGCATCGCCCAGGCGCACAGCCTCCGTTAGGGCCGTGTACTCGCGGGCATCCCCCTCATTGGCCGTAACCAGGTAGCGCTGCCCCGCCCCCTCAAAGGTGGCAATGGCGTCGGGCTGGCGCATGCCTTTGATAGGCCAGTTGGCGAGCAGCACGTCCGAGGTCTGGTCGGAGGCGTCCAGGGAGAAGCCGGGTTGGCTGTGGTCTTGGTAGCCCACCGGGCGCAGGTTGGTAAACTGCTTGGTGGTTAAATCCAGGGTAGCAATGGCGTTGTTCTCCTGAAGCGTAATGTAGGCCACCTTAGAATCAGCGGAAACCGCCACGTACTCGGGCTCTAAATCCTGCGCTACGGTGCTGGGCGCCGCGGCCGTGCCGCCATAAATCCGGATTCCTTGCTGGCGCAGGGCGGCGGCCTGACCATTGAAGCCAGTGAATCCGACGGTTGTTACGCTGGCCTGCGTTAAGCCAGCCACGCCCCCGCTGAAGTCGATTATAGAAACAGAGCCCTCGGGGTCGAGGCTGTAGTCTGACTTAGGCTCTCCCTCGTTAGCAGTGATGAGCAGCTGCCCATCAGGCGAGAAGGTAATCATATCGGGCAGGGCTCCTACCGATACCCGTTTCAGAAACACTCCGTTCTGATCCAAGAATACTACGGAGCCATTTTGCTGCGGGTCGCTGTCTTCCATAGCACAGGCCACTACTCCGTTGCGCACCGTCACTGAGTTGATGCCGCCGTAAGGTTTCACGTCGATGGAGGCTACGGCTGTTAGCGTACCCATAGCGCTCAAGCTCAGGATATCGAGCTTGCTCCCGACGGAATTGGCCACATACAGGCGCTGCGTAGTTGGGTCATGCGCCACTATTTCCGCTGAATTGGTGCCGCTAGCCCCGTTTTGATAGCTACCCAAATGGGCAAGCTTTAGTTTTTTGTTTTGCAGCGGTGCTTCACCATCATTATCCTTGATGTAAACCAGCACCTCCGTTTTGCCGGTTTCAAGCGTGGCATTCGTGGGGTTCTGCAGGCGCAAGCTAAAATACTCCGCTCCTTCCGCCAGCTGATCATCGGTGAGTGGAATGGTCAGGGTTTGGTCGGCGGTAGCACCGGCCGGGAAGGTCAGCGTCTGCGGAGCCGGTAAGGTAAAGTCGGTGCCAGCAGTGGCCGTGCCGGGCACCAGCGCCACTTCCACCGTGCTGGGGGCCATTCCCGGATTGGTGATGCTTACCGGAATGCTCACCGTACCCGCCGTTTCGTTGACGATGGCCGTGGCCGCGTTCAGGCGCAACGACGGCACCACCGGGGTGCTCGACTGGCCTAGCACCACTTCGTCCCAGGCGGCCCAGTCGTCGTTGCCATTCTGACGGGCTGCCAGGCGCAGGCGCACGGCCGTAGCCGTGGCCGGAATAGGCACCGTTACCGTCTGATAGGCTTTGGTGTCCTTGTTAAGTTGGGTGTACGTTTTGGTGGCGGGCCATGTGGTGCCGTTATCAAATACCACTACATAGGCCAGGGAATCGGAAGGGTCAAACGCGTTACTGAAAAATTGAAACGACACCTGGTTGGCGGCCCCAGCACCCGGCTGAATGGCCACCGGGGCAAAGTCCAGGAAGTGCCACATAGAGGCACTGCCGGTAGAAGGCCCCTCTAGGTCGCGCATTCCCCAAAGTTGAGCACCCGCAGCGGGCAGAGCGGCCGTACCCGCGGTGCCGGTGGTGCCCACCGTCGGCAGGGCCGCCCACTGGTCATTTTCAGCGGGCACATTATAAGTCGCTGGCGTAGTTGTGAAGGTCCAGGTATCGGCCGCAGTGCCTTCAAAGCCCTGGCGCACACTTTGCCCTAGGGCCGGCCCCACACTCAGAGCTAGCAACAGCACCCCGCCGCCTCGTTTGAGGAGTAATGATTGACGCATCCTAGAAATTGTTGGTGAATGGATGCGTCAAAGCTACCGGCGGCCGGTTACGGCAAGGTTACGAGTCAGTTACCTAATCATGAAGGGTAGTAGTGCGCTAACCGGTAGGCATTAATTATAGAAACCCGAACCGGAGGTCAGCGGAGCCACGTGCCGCGACTATATCATTCAGCGGCACAGCAAACGGCTGTAGCTGCTCACCAGTTGAAGAACCTAGCGTAAGTTTTGCCATTTGCTAGGCCACTTCTCCGCGTAAAAATTGGCTGTACCAATGCCCGGAATTCTTCACGGTGCGGCGCTGAGTTTCGTAGTCGATGTGCACCAGGCCGAAGCGTGGGCCGTAGCCCTCAGCCCACTCGAAGTTATCCGTAAACGACCATGCAAAGTAGCCTTCCACGGGTATGCCCTCCTGGCGGGCCCGCAGCACCTGGCCTATGCTGGCTCGCAGGAAAGCTTGGCGCTCAACATCGGGTACCTGACCCATAAGGTTGATTTGATCAGGGAAAGCCGACCCATTTTCCGTTACAACCAATCGTTTAACATTTGGGTAAGCAGCAAATTGCTTCAGCGCGTGATATAGGCTTTCGGGGTATACCTCCCACCCCATGTCAGTAAAGGGTACACCGCGGCGGGGAGCACTCACCAAGCTGGCCCAGAGCAGCGGAACCCAGGGAGCGTGACGCACTACCTCGCGAGTATAGTTTTGCACCCCTAGGAAGTCAAAGTCAAATGGTAGGCGCTCCAGGTCACCGGGCCGGATATAGCGCTCTATCCAGCCCAGCAGGGGCACGTCTTGTACGGGGTACCCTAGGCCTAGAGAAGGCTCCACAAAGAGGCGGTTCAGCAAGGCATCGGCGCGGCGGGCGGCCCGTAAGTCGCGGGGGTGGCCTAGGCGCCAGGGCATGATATGCGAGCAGGAAAAGGTGGTCCCAATATGTGCATCGGCGGGCAAAATAGCTCGCAGAACTCGGCCCCCCTCCGCCTGGGCCAGGGCGGCGTGGTGGGTAGCCGCGAGGAAGGCACCCAGACTCCTTCGGCCCGGCGCGTGAATGCCCAAAAGGTGCCCGGCACCTGTGAAAGCCATCGGCTCATTTAGTACCAACCAGTGCTTCACCCGATCGCCGAGGTGGGCAGCCATTAGTTGAGCGTAGTCAGTGAACCAGCCCACCACATCGGGGTTGGTCCAGCCGCCGCGCTGCTGCAGTGCCGATGGTAAATCCCAGTGGTAAAGGGTAAGCCAAGGCGTGATACCACGGGCCAAACAACCATCTACCAAACGGTCATAAAAACCTATACCATTTGAGCTAATACCGTTTGTTCCATTTGGTAAAACACGGCTCCAGGCCACAGAAAAGCGAAAATTGCTAATACCCATTTGTTGCATTAACATCAAATCGTTTGCCCACCGGAGGTAGAAGTCAGCGGCAACCTCTGCTGTTTCTGCGCGCTTTATTTTTCCTTTCCGCCGCACAAAATCGTCCCATATACTAGGCCCTTTTCCGTCCAGGTTCCAGGCTCCCTCCGTCTGGTAGGCCGCCGCTGATACTCCCCAGTGGAAGTCACTGCCAAAGTCAGCACGCGTAAAAAGATCTGGGGAGGTTGGGGGAAAGAACGCAGCAGGCAGCACGAGTCAGGGTAACGTGATAGGGCAAAAGAAAAAGTATCCCTACTGTCGTCGTAGGTGGTGAGGCTTGGGCGTTGGGGCGGGTTCTGCTGCACTACGCCGAGTAGATTTGGCGGAGTCGTTGGTTAGTTCAGAACGGGTCGTTGGAAAGTTGGTTTTCGCTTCTTGAAGCAAAAGCTTTACCACCTCCCTAGCAGCTAAAGCCCTCTACTCCTTATAGGACCTTCTCCCCTACTTCGAATAACAGCTTATCCAATACGGCAGCGGTTTCATCGGGATAATCGACGGCAACTGGACGGCCATACTGCAGCCAGTTGTCGATTAAGGCGAGGGAATTATCTTTCAGGTTCTTCGCCACGGGCACCCCCAGTTGCGCCAAGGCGGCGGCGTTGCAGGCCTGCTCGTACTGCTGCTTCATCGGGATTACCAGTAGCTTTTTGCCTAGGTACAGGGCCTCAGCGGGCGTTTCAAATCCTGCTCCGCACAGCACCCCGGCGCTGCGGGCCATGCTGTCGGTGAAGGCGGCTCCACTTACGGGCCGCACCCACACGTTGCCGTGCTCCGACTCCTGCCGGCTGTGTTTGCTGAACACCTCCCAGCGCACCGTCCGGCTAAGATAGCGTAGGCGGCTTACCAGCGTGGCCTCATCAAAAGCGGGCAGATATACGGTGTAGTGCCCTTCATTGCGCGGCGTCAGGGCCCGCACCTGCTGCCGAATTACGGGCGTGTAAATGTGGGGCTCGTACCGCTGGAAGTGGAAGCCGTAGTGCTGCGTAGTGGGTGCATAATGGCGCAACACGGCCCGCCCCACGGGGTCTAGCTTGGTGGGCTGGGGCGCAGCGGCACTCAGCACCGCCGCCTGGTGGCTCAGGGCCACGCAGGGCACGCCCCGGTTCCAGCAAGCCCACGCCGATACCGGCTCAAAGTCACTTATCACCACGTCGTAGTCCTCCACGGGTAGTTGGCGCAACTCCCGCAGAAATGCCGCCGAATTAAGCTGCCAGAACGTTTTAATAAAGTTGATGCCCCCCTTCTTCCCGAAAATGAACCCCAGACCGTGGCACTGATGCTGCACCTCAAATGGCAGCCGGATATCGGCGGGCGGGCCGCTCACGAGCACATCAACCCGCTCGGCGCGCTGTTGCAGCAAGGGCACTATATCAAGGGCCCGGCTTAGGTGCCCATTGCCAGTGCCCTGAATGGCATAAAGAATCTTCAAGGGGTGCGTGTAGGTGGTGTGGTGGTGCAGGCCGCAGTAGGGCCATTTATTTCATACTGATTTCTCGGAGCAGATCAGCCAGCAGTTCCGCCGCGGGAGCATCAGCGGCGGCATCGGTTTCGTCGGGCTCGGGAGTTTCAGCGGGTTCGGGCTGGTGCTGAGCTTCGTCGTCCTGGTAGCGGTAGAGCTGCCAGCCGGCCGCCGAGGTATACTCCAGGGCCGTGAGGTTCTCCACCCAATCACCGGAATTGAGATAGGTTACCTGGCCCGCGCTGGTGGCCAGAGTCTTGATTTCGGGGCAATGAATGTGCCCACAGGCCACGTAGCGGTAGCCACGGTCGGCGGCAATGGTGGCAGCCGTCTGCTCAAAGTCGCTCACCAGACTCACGGCACTTTTCACGCGGTCCTTTACTGCCTTCGACAACGCCACGCGGGGCCGCCCCAGCCGGTGCAGGCCCCAGTTCACGAGGCGGTTCAGCAAAATCAGCAGGTCATAGCCGTGACTGCCGAGGCGGGCCAGCCAGCGCGAATGACGCATGGTCACGTCAAACACATCGCCATGAAACAGCCAGGTTTGGCCATGGGGCAGGTCTAGCAGGAGCTTGTTCTCGATGCTTAGCGCGCCCAGGCGGGTGCCCGCAAACTTGCGTAGCAGCTCGTCGTGGTTGCCGGTGAGGTAGTGAATTCGGGTGCCTTTGGCCGCCATACCAGCCAGGTGGCGTACCACCCGCATGTGGGCCGCGGGCCAGTAGCTTTTGCTGAACTGCCAAATATCTACGATGTCGCCGTTGAGCACTAGCGTACGGGGCCGGATGCTCTTGAGGTAGCGTAACAGCTCGGGGGCGTGGCAGCCGTAAGTTCCCAGGTGTACATCAGAAATCACGCACACCTCTAGGCGGCGTTTGGCGGGCCTTTTCATCATGGCCTAGAGTGCCGGCCGGGTGGTGAAAGAGCTGCGAGGCCGGATGCGACGGCCAGGCTTAGCGGGCCCGCCTTCTTCTGAGGCGTGGCTAAAGTGGAAAGGCAGGCGCAACGCCCCAACGGAGCGCAGCACGTAGCAACTGATCAGTGCCAGTTGAAACAACAGGTAGGCACCCCTTCGTAGGAGGCGGCGCAACAGCGGAACAGTGGTTGGAGCGTGCATAGAACCAGACAGTTGATGCTACTTCAAAGGTCGGTTTGCACTGTGATGCTCGGGTTATGGCACCATTATGCTTTCATCACGTTCCGTTAGCCTGTGTAAGGCTTAGCTTCGTGAGGCCCCAAGTGACCCCAATCGAAAAAGTACAATATTGCCTCATTCCATTGCCTATCTTTGTCCCGTCAAAATCCCGCCTAGACCAGCATTTGCATTCAATAGATTTTTTATGAAGAATTTTTTTTTCGTTTCTGTCCTACTCTTGGGCACTTTAGCGGCTTCGGCTCAGTATATGCCCGGCAAGCCTCGCAAGAAATATACTTTCCCTAAGAAGGATGAGGAAAGCCCCTACGTGCTCAACGTCACCAAAAACACCGACGAGGATGCCGAGGTGGAAGCCTGCGTTACGCGGGTGGCCTACCGCCCCTATTCGGAGCTGCTCACGGAAATTAACGAGCTCAAGCGCATGAACAACTGGGCCGACACTACCTACCAGCGTCGTTTCCAGCAGCTACCCGCCGGCGGGCAGCTCACTGTGACCATGTACCGCCGTGGTGCTCAGAACGCAGATCCTGCTTACCTCAGCTTGGTAGCCAAAACCAAAGAAGGCAAGGAAGTGCTGAACCTGCAGGAGTTGCCCGGCGGCCAGGGCCGCTTCTGGAACCGCGACCTGTACATGAGCAAGCGCGCCATTCCGTTTACCAAAACTGATACCCCTCAGGATGTTTTCCTGACCATCAACGACGCTAAAACGAAGCAAAACTTCGAATACATCATCAAGGCTGAATAGCTTGCTGCGTGGTTACCCAAATACAAAGAGCCGGCTGCTTAGCGCAGCCGGCTCTTTTTTTATAGCACTACTGGCCTAAAGCCACCAAAAAGCAAGACAGACGTTTGGCTACTTTTTCCGCAGCTGGGCCCATTGCGCAGCTATCAGCGTTTTGCCATCTTCAAAAGAGGCATTCCATAGCTCCTCCGGACGATAATAAACAGCCTCGATCTTTTCGTTTTCTTCGGCTAGGCCACCTCCTTCGCCGCTTTGGTGGCTGACTTCGGCATAAAACAAGGTGATTACCTCGGCGCTGGTGCCGGGCGAGGGCAGCATGGGAACAATTTTTTCCAGGTAGTCGACGTCGTAGCCTAGCTCCTCCTGAATTTCACGCCGCACGGCTTCTTCCGGTTCTTCACCGTCATCAATCATGCCGGCGGCTATCTCCACTAGTTCCTTTTCGGGGCCAACGCGGTACTGGCGCGTCAAAATGTACTGCTGAGTTTGCGTGTTGTACACCAGGGCAGCCACGGCAGTACCAGGCTCAAATCGCTCCCGCTTAAGCACAGTGTCTTCATCCTGCACTTGCAATTGGCTGAGTTTATAGTGGCCATCGTAGGCCAGTTTTCGGTCGATGATGCGCATAGCAAGCGTTGAGATTAAAGTTATTCGGAAAGAAAGTAAACGGATTTTACTGGCCTAGGTGTTCTGATGATTATTAGAACTGCGAGGTTAGCCAGTAATTTATTCTCCCCCACTGTTCGCTTTTATTGAACAAACACCTCATTACCAATAAACTACCCTCTAACAATAGCTTTACTATTACACCCTCCTATTGAGGCAGCAGCTTCTCTTTAGCGGGTTTTCCGACAGTCGACGCAAAAAAGTCGACCTTTGCCGGCGCAATTCTTGTTTTGCCATATCTACTGCCCGTTTGGCAGCTGCTTTTCTTCTCTTTGATGTCGTTCGACGAACTAAACCTTATTGATCCTATCCTGCGCGCCTTGCACGAGGAAGGATACACCAACCCCACACCTATTCAGGAGCAAGCTATTCCGCACGTGCTAGACGGCCGCGACCTGCTTGGGGTGGCCCAGACTGGCACCGGCAAAACCGCTGCTTTCACTGTTCCAATTCTCCAGATTCTGCATCAAACGGCTCAGGTAGAGCGCCACGCTCCTGGCCGTACCCGCTGCCTTATCCTTACTCCTACCCGTGAGCTGGCCATCCAGATCGGGGAAAGCTTTGCCTCGTACGGCCGGCACCTGAAGCTACGCCACACGGTTATTTTCGGCGGCGTAGGCCAGGCACCCCAGGTAAATGCGCTTAAGCGCGGCGTAGAAATTATCATTGCCACGCCTGGTCGCCTGCTCGACCTCATGAATCAGGGCTTCATCGATCTGCGCCACCTCGAAGTGTTTGTGCTCGACGAAGCCGACCGAATGCTCGACATGGGCTTCATTCATGATATCAAGCGCCTGCTACCTAAGCTGCCGGCCTCGCGTCAAACTCTGTTTTTCTCGGCTACCATGCCGGGCCAGATTCAGGACCTGGCCGACACCATCCTGAAGCCCAACCCGGTGAAGGTGGCCGTTACGCCCGTGTCTAGCACCGCCGAGAAAGTGACGCAGGCCGTGTACATGGTGGAAAAGGAAAACAAGCCTGCGCTGCTGGAGCACGTCTTATCGGATAAAAACATTCGCCGCGTACTCGTATTCACCCGCACCAAGCACGGCGCCGATAAAGTGGTGAAGACGCTGGCAAAGGCTAACATTCCTTCCGAAGCCATCCACGGCAACAAGTCGCAGAACCACCGCCAGCGGGCCCTGCACAACTTTAAGGCAGGCGACACGCGCGTGCTAGTAGCCACCGACATTGCCGCCCGGGGTATTGATGTGGAGGAACTGACGCACGTCATCAACTACGAAATTCCAAATGAGCCCGAAACCTACGTGCACCGCATCGGCCGTACGGGTCGCGCCGGCGCCGATGGTATTGCTCTCTCCTTCTGCGAAGACGACGAGCGCGCCTACCTACAAGATATTCAGAAGCTGATCCGCCGGCAGATTCCGGTGGTAAACCAGCACCCCTTCGTATCTGATGCAGTTGCACCTGTGCCGCTTTCTGGGGGGCCGGTTATCAAGCGGCCGAAGGGCCCAGCTGGCCGGCCACCCCGCCCAGGCCGGGAGGGTCGCCCACAAGGGCAGCAGCAAGGCCGTAGCGGCGAGCGGCCCGCGGGCCACGGGCAGCGCTCTGGTGGAGGCTCTTCCCGCCCGGCGGGTGCCAGTGGTGGCGGCCGCCCCGCTACGGCTAGTAGTGGTCAGGGCGGGGGCCAGCGTCGCCGGTCGCGTGGCGGCAATGGCGGCGGTAACCGCTAGACCCCACTGAGGAGCTGTTAGGCCACCTATTACTATACTCTTATCGCCCCATCTGCCAGGCTTAGCCACGGCGGGTGGGGCGAGTTGTTTTGGGACAGTTCCGGCGGTTGCGCAGCTCTTAGTTGGGAAACTTGAAACAAAAGCCCCAGCATTTTCCTTATCAACGGGTAGCGCTCTGCTTCACCTTATTTACCTCTGCTTCAACAACGTTCTGATATGGCTCAAAGCACCCTTTCCGTCATTCAGGCGCTGCGCGATACTGCTCAGCGCTTAGTTGCGCAGGCTCCATACCAGTGGGGCCACATGGGCAGCTGCAACTGTGGCCACTTGGCCCAAACTATTACCAAGCTCACTAAAGGCGAGATTCACGCCCGCGCCATGCAGCGCTACGGCGATTGGGAGCGTCAGATAAACGACTATTGCCCTACTAGTGGCCTACCCATTGATGACACCATTGATGAGATGCTGGCCCTGGGGTTTACCCGCCAAGACTTGGCTCATCTGGAACGCCTCGCCGACCCAACTATTCTGGCGGCCATCCCCTTCGAGCGGCGTAACGCCATGCGCCACAACCAGCGCGACGATGTGGTGCTGTATCTGCGCACCTGGGCCGACCTACTGGAAAGTCAGTTGCTGGCTACTATTCAACTCTCTGACCTAACCACTGCTACTACCCCGCTCTTACCAGCGGCAGTTCACTAGCACCAGCGGTTTCCTTATTCCTCACCCGGAGCCAAAAAGCCCCGCTACTCTTGCAGTAGCGGGGCTTTTTGTTGTTCTATCCAGTTGCCCTACAGCCTAAGTGGCTAACGGAGCAGCTGCCGGTGGCCTGGGCCACTAATACTTAGTAGTTGACGTCGCTACGCTGAGCCTGACGGTATCCTTCGGGGCGGTGGCTACGCTTGTAGGCGGCATCGGCGTTAGGATCTTTCTCCGCGTCGGGAGCTTGCGAGCAGGACGACAGGAACAACGAGGCGCCAGCGGCGAACAGGACAAAGAGACGGAAATTTTTCATGGCCCAAAGGTAAGCACCGTCCCTAAAACGGCCAAGTCCTCTGTACGCAACTATTCGTGCCAGCGTAAGTCACTCCCATTAATATATCGTTTACACATGTAACACGTATCAAATATAGAGCTCGTCCTGTTACTCGGACTTGAACTAAGCACGACCAATTTTAGCACAACAAACAATTCTGCATAAGTAAATCAGGCTTGGAACACCGCTATCTCTGCCACTGTGCTTCCTCAGCTTCCAGACAGATGCTAACCTAAGCGCATCGTGCCGTTGCTTTCTCGTTTGCCGGCATTATCGGCATAGATTATTCGGAATGGCACTAATATATCAAAACACTAATATGCTTTTTCCAACATTACCACCAAGTCAAAATAATTAGCATAACCATAGGTGATTTAGCTCGAAATATCTTCCGTTTACAAATTGCATATAACGCTGTACAAGCTTAGACCTTATAACTATTTTTTAGTTAAAACCTTTGCTTAAATACAAGCACAATACTTTCTGAAATACAACAACTTATAAGAATGAAAAACTATGTCACCCTCAAAGGATTAGCAGTTCAGCTTGTTGACTTTAGCTAATAACTAGCCGTGTGATTTTTAGGACATTTCTATCGTTAATTAGGACGTAGTAAACGCCTGTTACAGATGCATTATCAACATACTGACAAATTGAACAAAGCCGAAATGATGGTTCTTCGCGCCTGTACAAGCATCTCTCATTAGCAGCATTTACGCAGCTAGTTGTGCCTGATAACTGGCTAGGATACAGTACACCAGATGCATTTGAAATGCGCTGGACTAAGCGGTCGGAGCCTCAGGCTGATAATCCGTGAATGTGCCGTCGCTGTAGAAGATAACAATGCGGCGTATTGCTTTCCCTGGCTCGGCAAAAGCTTGGAAAGCTGAGGGTACTGAGGTCTGAGGCGAAGCTGCTCCTAGAGCCTTAGGTGGCTCGGCAACGGGCGCTGGCGTTGGATTAGGCGCTACTGTTGGTTTATTGTTGTTTGTCGGCGGTAGCGTTGCCTCCTCCGCTGCCAGTTCATTACTAATAAGCGTAGGCTGATCATCTGTAATGGTCGCTACCACTTGCACAGGCCTAGAAGCGGCTATAGGAGCCGGCGTAGACTGAGAGGTAGCAGAAGGCGGTTTGCTAGTAACACGCTCTGCAGCGGGCTTCTCAGTGGCCTTGTTAGGCCGTGAGCTAGTTACCTCAGCCGTAGACTGCGATGAAACGGCTGTCGCTTCCATTGGGCCGGTCCCGAACATCAACCAAGGCAAGGATATATCCGGATAGGCCGCACTAATCTTCTGGACTACTTCTAGGCTGGGCTTATTACGCCCACTCAGGATATGGCTAACAATAGGCCGCGCCGTCCCAATTGCATCTGCAAATTGGGTAGGAGTTAACTGATACCGACTCAGTATTTCTCGAATGCGCTCGACCATGAAGGGTTAATGTTACCTGGTTACAAATCTAGCAATATATAGTTCGGATTCCCAGA
Source organism: Hymenobacter wooponensis (assembly GCF_004745865.1). Classification (GTDB taxonomy): domain Bacteria; phylum Bacteroidota; class Bacteroidia; order Cytophagales; family Hymenobacteraceae; genus Hymenobacter; species Hymenobacter wooponensis. Next base: position 84,908 of record NZ_SRKZ01000004.1, read on the forward strand.
CCGCTTTGATCGATATACATATGTAACTAACGGCTAGAAACTGCTATCCGCGCGATACATAGTTAAACACCTCTCCTGCTTGTTTACAATTGTATTACATATGTAAACTACAGTGGCCTCAAACAGCTCCCTCTTTAGCTAAGCAAATTCTCCTTGCAAAATCAGAGCAATTGCCAGGTTTGGTACTTACTCCATGAAGGTATTCAGTCGCAACTTTGAAAAGTTGCCATTACCTATCTCAACAGATACTTCACTTACATTCGAAAGGCATTCTCTTAGCTACTTAGGTCATGGCTAGAAGCTCAAAGCATAAGCCCCAGCCTACTGCCATGAGGCAGTAGGCTGGGGCTCGAATTTAGTTGCTCTAAAGAGGCCTAGTTGAAGTACTCCTTGGCCAGAGCCTTATCGTGGCCGTAGATGTCGTCACGGAAGTTAACCTTACCATTCTCGTCCACCCAGGCGGTGAAGTACACTAGGTATACTGGCAGCTTCTCAGGGAGCGTAATGTACTTCTCCCGGCGGCCAGCAATGGTATCGAGGATAGCCGTACGGTCCCATCCTGGCTTATCGCGCAGCAGGTATTCAGCCAGCTTAATGGGCTCTGCTACCCGCACGCAACCATGGCTGAACCCACGCTTGTTTTGGCTGAACAGTTCATCGTGCGGAGTGTCGTGGAGGTAGATATCGTTTGAGTTTGGGAAAATGAACTTCACGTCACCGAGGTCGTTCTTAGGACCCGGCCGACGACGCAAGGTGTACTTCCAGGTCTTGTCCGTCACGTTCGCCCAGTCTACGCTATTGGGGTCAATTGGGGTAGCTTTAGCACCCCACCCTTTCACTACTTCCATGTCGAGTCGGTCGAGGGTACCTTGAGCATCCGCTACCAGTTTCGGGCGCAGTTCTTTGTCAATAATGCTGAAGGGAACGTTCCAGTAAGGAGCCAGTACCACGAACTCCATCTTGTCGCTAAAGACGGGAGTTGCGTTCAAGGTCTTGCCTACAATCACGCGCATGTTGAAGGCTTCCTTCCCATCCTCTATTACGTGCAGGGTGTAATCAGGAATGTTTACAAGCAGGTAGCTTGGCTCAAACTTCTTCGGAATCCAGCGCCACCGTTCCATGTTTAGCACAATCTGATCGATGCGCTGGGAGATAGGAATGTTTAATAAACGCAGCGTTTCGCCGCTCACAATGCCGTCCGGCTTCAGCCCGTTTTGCTGCTGAAATTCTTTTACAGCCGCGACCAGTTCAGCATCATATTGCTGCGAAGCAGTGGGGGCAGCTGCTGGTTGAGAAGCATCACCAGTCTTATTAGACACGTTTTGCACAGGGGTTGCAGCTGGCTGCGGCGCGGCTGCATCTGCGCCCAACAAGCGTGTGCGCAAAGCTGCAACGGCCGGTGAGGTAGCTCCTGGCTTGAGTTTCGTACTCGCCGGAATGGTAGGCCACCCCCCGTTACGCTGGATGTTCCGGAAGTCAGCCAAGGCCTTTTTCAGGCGGTCATACTCGGGGTGCAGAGGCTCAAACTCATAATAAGGATACGTGCTTTCCCGCTCCTTCAAAATGGTCATAAGGGCCTTGTGCAGCTTGATCTTATTGCGCTTGACTTGCCAATCAATGCTCTTGACCTGACGCGGATCCACAGTACCCCGATAAAAGTCGGAAGCCCAGTTGAAATAGGTACCTGATAGGGCCACATCAATCTCCTTCTCTAGAGCATTTCGCTTAGTAGAGTCGGTTTGCGCTTCCTTTAGCGCTGCAAAAAGCTTCGGAAAGTCCTTGGTTTGGTACTCTTTAGGGTCTAACCCTTCATCGGCAGCCTTATTAATGACGCCGAGCATGGTCTGAGCCTGGGGCACGATTTCATGGTTGCGAAACCAGCCTAATCGGAAGCCTCGCTCCTTATAAAATTTCTTTGCCCAGTCAATTTGGTCCTTAAACTTGGGCTCAGCACTCATGTACTTTACAATGTACACGCTATCGAGCTTGGGCTGAGCACCACCCGCCTTTGTAAGGCCAGTAGGTAGGGCGTCCTTTATCTGCTCCTTCTGCTCTTGGCTGCACGACGCCGTAGACGTGAGCAGCAACAGGCCGAGCAGCCAGCAGCAAAGGCTATTGAAAAAAGAAAACTTATGTGTGTCGTTCATGCGGGGGGAGAGAAGAAAATAAAACATCGACGAGGATAGGTAAGTGCAGTCATGCAAAAAGCTGACCACCTTGTTATCCGCATCTGTGGCGTTTTACTGGTTTCCGTGGCGTTGAGTTGTCACGTAACCGGTTCTTCTCTACTGCTGCAAGTTACTATATTTCGGCTTACGCTCTCTTCTCTAAACCTACTTAGAGGCTCAATCCTAGGCCACTCCTGCTAAGCTAGGTATAATACTAATTGCCGACCTTCCTACCTGAGGTCCGTATAGCGAGTGCACGTCCGGCCCACTGTAGTCAGCGCTAGGCCGGAGCCCCACCTTTACCCCACTTTCACTTTCCCCTTTTAACTAGGTTACTAGTTTTACGGCTCTGTTTATGCCCGATACCACTGCTCCTGCCATGCCGCACACTCCTACCGATCCGCACAGCTTCGCCCGCCCCACGGAAGTAAGCGTCCATCACCTTGACCTGAACCTTACCGTCGACTTTGCCGCTCAGACGCTAGCGGGCCACGCCACCTGGCAGCTCGCTAACTCAACGGGTGTCACCGAGCTTTTCCTCGATGCTCGCTCCTTGGAAATTGAGGAGGTTCTGCTGGGCGGCCCACAAGGCCCACCAACTACCTTCACGCTGGGGGAGGAAGACGCCGTGCTAGGCCAGTCGCTGTGCATTGTGATTGAGCCCACCACGGAGGCTGTCACTATCCGATACCGCACTACGCCTGGGGCCGCCGCCCTGCAGTGGCTAGCGCCGGAACAAACGGCAGGCCGGGTGCATCCCTTCCTGTTCACGCAGTCGCAGGCCATCCTGGCGCGCACCTGGATTCCCTGCCAGGACTCACCGGGTGTGCGCTTCACCTATGAGGCCCAAGTACACGTACCCGCGGAGCTTCTAGCATTAATGAGCGCCGAGAACCCACAACAACGTTCTACCACTGGTGCCTACCGGTTCCGCATGGACCAGCCCATTCCCGCCTACCTCATGGCCCTGGCCGTAGGCAACCTCGAGTTCGAGGCGCTGAGTCCGCGCACCGGAGTATACGCCGAGCCGGAGACGCTGCCCATTGCTACCAGCGAGTTTGCCGATCTGGAGAATATGGTAGTGGCCGCCGAGGACTTGTATGGCCCCTATCGCTGGGAACGGTACGATTTGCTAGTGCTGCCGCCCTCGTTTCCATTTGGCGGTATGGAAAATCCACGTTTAACATTTGTAACACCTACTATTCTCGCCGGCGACCGAAGCCTGACCAGTTTAGTAGCTCACGAACTAGCCCATTCCTGGTCGGGCAACCTGGTTACCAACGCCACTTGGAATGACTTCTGGCTGAATGAGGGCTTCACGGTATACTTTGAGCGGCGCATTATGGAAAAGCTCTACGGTCGCCCCTACTCCGATATGCTGCAGGTGCTAGGCCACACGGGCCTGCTCCACACCATAGAAGAGCTGGGTCCCGAAAGCCCCGACACCCACCTGCACCTGGCTCTGGCCGGCCGCGACCCCGATGAGGGACTGAACGAAATTGCCTACGAAAAAGGCGACTATCTGCTGCTCACGCTGGAACACTTGGTGGGCCGCGAAGCATTAGACACCTTTATAAAGGAGTACTTTGCTCGTCACAGTTTCCAGAGTATGGACACAGATTCGTTTGTGGCCTACCTGCGTCGCGAGTTGCTCGACCAGCATCCGGGCCTCGAAGATCAGGTGCAGCTCGATGCCTGGATAAATGGCCCCGGTATTCCGGCAGTGGCCCCACCGGTTTCGTCGGCGCGGTTTGCGGCAGTGGAGGAAGCCCTAGGCCAGTGGCAGGCCGGAGCGTCAGTGGTTAGCTTAGCCACTGCGGAGTGGAGCAGCCATGAGTGGGTGCATTTTCTCCATGGCCTGCCTCCTGCCCTGCCTGCTGAAAAGCTCGCGGAGCTAGACGACGCTTATGGCTTTACCCAGTCCGGCAACTCGGAGATACTGGCAGCTTGGTTTCCGCATACCATCGCGGCTGGTTACTCACCCGCTGATGAGGCTCTGCACAACTTCCTCACGCACGTGGGCCGTCGCAAATTTTTGGTCCCGCTGTACAGAGCACTGCTGGCTACTCCCGGCGGCGCGGCGCGGGCTCAACAGATTTACGCGGAAGCTCGCCCGAACTACCACGCCGTAGCCAGTGTCACCTTCGACGCACTCCTGGGCAAGCCGGCCGAGTGAATTCTGCTGTACATCGAGCAGTAGCAGTATTGCCGCAGCAAACATTGTTCATTTAAGAACTTAGTCAGCCGGAGAACCAGAGGAGCTATCTGCTGGTTTAATTCTCTTACTGGCTTGGCGCTGGCTCGAAGCTTGCTTGCTTCCGGCGGGCCTTTTCCTATTTTGTTTGTTAAGCTACCTTTCGAATTGAAAAAAATAAAACCGCTCGGTAAGCTGATTGCCATTGGAGGCAATGAAGACAAGGGTACCTACCCTAACCCGCGCACCAAAAAGAAATACTACCTCAATTTTTTTGAGCTGGGCATACTCAAGCGTGTCATCCTCGAATCGGGTAAAGCCGATCCGCGGATTGAAGTAATTACTACGGCTTCCATGATTCCGGAAGAAGTCGCACGCATTTACGTTTCGTCGTTTGCCATGCTGAATTGCCATAACGTGGGCATCATGGACATTCGCGTACCAGAGGATGCACTGCAGCCGGAATATGTGGAGCGCCTGAAGGTAGCCGACGTAGTTATGTTCTCGGGCGGCAATCAGTCGCGGCTCACGGAAATGTTCGGTGGCACAGAATTTCTGCGTACCCTCAAGGAGCGCTACCAGAAGCAACCCAACTTTGTGATTGCCGGAACCAGCGCCGGCGCCATGGCCATGTCGCACACCATGATCAAAGGTGGCAGCGTGCCGGACGCCTTGATGAAGGGCGCCGTGAAAATGGGCACTGGCCTAGGCCTCATCGACAGCGTGGTAATTGACTCTCACTTTGTGAAGCGCGGACGCTTCGGCCGTTTGATTGAAGCCGTGGCCCTGCACCCCAAGCTGATTGGGATCGGGCTGGGCGAGGACACCGGTGTGCTCATCACGGAAGGCAATCTGATGGAAACCATTGGCTCCAACCTCGTCATCATTATGGATGGCCACAAGCTGGAGCACAACAATGCGGCCGCTGCGCCGAAGGGTACCGCCATCTCCATCGAGAACATGCTGCTACATGCGCTGGTGAAAGGCAACGTATACGATGTGACCGAGCGGGAATTTTACCCGAACATCAATTTGCGCTTGCAAGCCGCCGAGTCTGTAGCCCTGACGGCCGGCCAGGATGCTAACGCCCCGGCCCCAGCTAATTAAGCTCACTATATTTTCCTGCAAAAAGAGCCGCCTCTCCTACTTGGAAAGGCGGCTCTTTTTCTTGCTACGCTTAGCAGAAGAAAGTCTCGAAAACGAATTATCGTCAGGAAACAGCAAAAGCAGCCATAGCCAGCTGTGAATCACAATGTTATGACCAACTCAGCTAATTGCAGCTACTCCTTATATATATAGGCGCAAAAATGAGACTCCGATTTAGTCTCTATAGATGCCGATATAAGGCACTCCATCGGCGGAGCTGAGGCTGGCCCGGTACATGCCCTCCGAGTTGAAAGGCAGGGCAATGTTACCCGCCGCGTCAACCGCCACTAGGCCACCTTCGCCACCCATTGGCGCGAGCTTGTCGTGCACCACAATGCGGCAAGCTTCTGCCAGACTCAGGCCCCGGTACTCCATGAGGCAGCTAATGTCGTGAGCTACTACCGCGCGGAGGAAAAACTCGCCGTGGCCGGTGCAGCTAATGGCGCAGGTACGGTTGTCAGCGAAAGTACCGGCTCCAATGATGGGCGAGTCGCCGATGCGGGAGTAACGTTTGTTGGTCATGCCGCCGGTGCTGGTAGCCGCGGCTAGGTTGCCGTGCTGGTCAAGAGCTACAGCCCCAACAGTTCCCATTTTCTTTTTAGGATCTTCTTCGAACGCAATGGGCTCTTCCAACGGAGCAGCAGGAGTTGGCTCCGGCAGGGGCTCACTATGGTCAAGGCGCATCCGGCCTTCGAGCAGGGCTTCCTGCAATTGGTCGTAGCGGTGCTGGGTGAAAAAATATTCAACCGGCTGCGTAGGCAGGCCGTGCTGACGGGCCAGCTCATCGGCGCCGGGATGTGCCAGCAGCACGTGGTCGGTTTGCTCCATTACTAACCGCGCGGCCCTAATTGGGTTTTGCACGGTCCGCACTCCGGTTACGGCGCCGGCATCGCGGTTGCGGCCATCCATAATGGCAGCATCCATCTCATGATGTCCCTCGTGGGTGAACACGGCCCCTTTCCCCGCATTAAACAATGGGCAGTCTTCGAGGCTGCGTACCGTTAGCTCCACGGCATCAAGGGCTGAGCCACCTCGCCGCAGCACAGCATAGCCAATTTCTAGGGCCTCGCGGAGCGCCAACAGATACTGCTGCTCTTGCCCAGCAGTCATCAACTGCCGAGTAATAGTGCCGGCGCCACCGTGCAGAGCTAGCGAAAAGGGTATATTCATGAGCAAAAAACTTTTTCGAAAAAAGCCAAAATACAAGGCAAAGGTACGCAGGCAAATGGCCCCGAAAGGGCCTGGCCAACCTGGCCTAACCGCGTTTTTTTTCGTACGTTTGGTTTACTGTTTCAACTTCCCCAAACATATTCTTTCCTATGGCTTACGAAGCTACCGGCCGCCTGCACGAGATATTCGACGAACAGCAGGTGAGCGAAAAATTCCGCAAGCGCGAATTCGTGCTGGAAGTCGTAGACGGCCAGTATCCTGAGCATATCAAGTTCCAATTGGTGCAGGACAAAACCGCCCTCATCGACCCATACAAAGTAGGCGACGAGGTTAAAATCTCTTTCAACCTGCGTGGTCGTGGTTTTAATAAGAACGGCCAGATGCTGTACTTCACCAACCTCGAGGCTTGGCGCATTGAGGCTGGCACCGGTGGTGGCGCTGCTCCCCAAGGTGGTGGCAACTTCCAGCAGTCGGCTCCTCGTGCTGCGGCTCCCGCTGCCAACTCAAACCCAAACCTGCGCGCTTCGGCCGCTCCCATCGCCTCCGACGACGACAACGACCTGCCTTTCTAAGTCATGTTGCCGTTCTAGGCCAGTCTTCAAAAGCCGCTTCTATCAGGAGCGGCTTTTTTAGTGACCCATCTCATCAACGAGTGCTCCCTTATCCTTACCTATACACTACCTCGCATCTACATTATGAGGAATTTAATTTCTATAGTAACCCGTCTGTTACTAGGACTGTTGAGTTTTGCCTTGATGCACTGTCAGGGCTCCGCACCCGCACAAGCCAAGAAAACGCTTTTTTCAAATCATAGGCAGTTTATCTACACGGTCACTTATCTTGCCCCAGACTCTTCCCTAACCAAACAGGATACCGTGAGCTTTAACTGCTATGATAAGGACGAGCCACATAGAGGTATTGATTTCTCGCAGACGCTTACGGCTTGGCACTACGCAGGCAACACAGGTTACACAGGGTTTTCTGGCGTTCTGGATAATGACACTGCCATCTGGATTCACCCACCCCGGGGTGGCGAGTACGGAATCCTAGAAATAAACCCTTACCCCTACGTGCAGCTCCCACTACGCCCAAGAGCCGAGTGGGACTGGAATTTGGAAGTTGGAGACTGGTGGAGTAATAAGGCTTGGGCTACCTGGAGAGGAAGTGTGCTCATCAAAAGCCATTACCAAGCTTTAGGACCTAGCACCATGAATACTCCACTTGGTCGGCTCACCTGCGAGCGGGTGCTAGCAAAAGCTACTAGCCGCCTGGGCTCATCTATCCTCACAATCTACTATCATCCACAGTATGGGTTCGTGCAACTCAATTACCAGAACATCAATGGTAGTTTTACTGAATTGAAACTGCTATCTGCCGGTAGTACGAACGAATTACCGCAGGCGGCTTTGCTCCCCCACACTTTCTAAGAGCCCTAGTGTTTAGGCCAATAGATTATTGGCCAAGATGGACGTATGAGAACACAACCTAAATATCTTCGTGTCTCCGCCTTTTTAATCCTATTTCTCGTAAAGCGAGGCCAGCTTCCGCTGATTTTAGATTCCGTAGGCCAGTACATGCCTTCGACTTAGCCTTTACCTTTGCCACCTATGGCTTCATCTTCTTCTCTTGCTGGTAAGACTGCACTAATTACGGGTGGTACTAGTGGCATTGGGCTCATCACGGCTAGAGAATTAGCACGCCAAGGAGCCAGCGTAGTACTCGTAGGCCGTGATACCGAGAAAGCGGCGCGGGCGCGGGCTGACATACAGGCGGCAGTTGGTATAGAATCTTCAGTACAGGTAAAGTGCTATGACTTGTCGTTGATTCGGAATGTGCAGGCACTGGCTGAAGAGATGCAGCAGGAACACAGCAAGCTGGATATTCTTGTGAACAATGCGGGTATTATGCCCGGCGTGCTTCATATCACGGAAGAAGGCCATGAGCTGAGTTGGGCCACCAACCATTTAGCTCCCTATGCCTTAACTAACTTACTATTGCCACTGCTGGATGCCGCCGGCAAAGCCCGCGTAGTTACTGTATCATCCATTGCGCATTGGGTAGGAGAAATAGAGCCAGACCGTGAAACACGAAACTCCCCCGATAAGTACAGTTGGCTCACGGCCTACGCCGATTCTAAGCTAGCAAATATCCTATTTACCAGAGAACTGGCGTATCGGCTGGATCTTACCGGCATTACTGCCAACTGTCTGCACCCTGGCATGGTAGACACCGGCCTTATCCGCACCGATACTTCGTCGGTGATGAAAGCACTGTGGTGGGCCGCCCGTCCCCTCATGATTTCGCCGGAGCAAGGAGCCCAAACTACTCTGTATCTGGCTACTTCACCGGACGTAGCCAGCGTTAGCGGCCGATACTTTTCTAACCGCCGGCCGGCCCGGTGCTCTGGCCGCGCCGAGAGCAGGACTGAAGCTAGCCGCCTATGGAATATTTCCGCAGAAGAAACCGGTATTGAGTAAAGAAAATTTGCTGCTCTACCGACTCTAGGCCACCCGAAGGCACCCAAGCAAATGGGTGCCCGCAATTGATTTCCGGTGACTTTTTGTGGCGTCTAGCGTTTAGGTAGTTGAGACTGGCCTAGGCTACTTTTCAGGGCTGGCGCTATACTTCTATGACTGACTTACAGGAACTGATTCGGCAAGGCGAAGGGGAACGGCTAGAATTTAAGAAGCGCACTACCCATCCGCACCGTATCTCGCGCACCCTCTCCTCGCTAGCCAATACCCACGGTGGCCGGGTGCTAGTAGGCGTCGATGATGATGGCCGGATTGTGGGCGTGCGCGACGCGGAAGAAGAAATTTATCAGCTTCGTGAAGCGGCCGTGCATTATATCGACCCACCCCTAACAACGTTGCGTTTCCGGGAAGTAGAGGAAGATGGCCGAGTAGTAGTAGTGGTAACCGTGCCCGAAAGCCCTGAAAAACCTCACCGCGCCCAAGTGGCCCCCGACGACTGGCGCTCTTATGTACGCGTGCGCGATGAAAGCGTGCAAACCAGCCAGCTGACGGAGAAGGTGTTAGAGCGCTATGACACCGCACCCATGTTTGAGCGCATTCCGCTGAACAAGGAAGAATTGGCCGTGCTGGAGTACTTGCGCAAGAACCCGCGCATCACGCTAGGCCAGTACATGAAGCTGCTCAATATTGGGCAGCGCCGGGCTTACCGCACCCTCATTAAGCTCACGCTGCACGGCTACATCAAACACCACGACAAGGAAAAAGAAGTGTATTACACCCTCTGAGCCGGCTCTAGTAAGTCCCACAGGTTACCGTATAAGTCGGCAAACACGAGCACTTTACCATACGCTTCTATTATTTGGGGTCGCACTATAGTTACACCGTTCGCAACCAGCTGCTCATAGTCGCGAGCCAAGTTATCGGTGTAGAGAAACAAGGCTACGCGGCCACCCGTTTGGGACCCGATGCGCTGCTCCTGCTCCGCAGTGGCGGCACGGGCCAAGAGCAACTCTGCTCCTGCTTCTAGGCCAGGGGGCGTAATGCGCACCCAGCGCTTCTCCGGGCTGAGCTGGGTATCTTCTACCAGCCGGAAGCCTAGCTTCTGGGTATAGAAATCAATGGCCGCATCATAATCAGCCACCACTAACGTAATTAAGGCAATGCGCTGATTCATAACTAAATCACTTTTGTCTCAAACACAAAACGACCGACACCACCTTGCGTGAGTCGGTCGTTTTTGTTTGGCCTGCCGAAAGCTACTCTTGCTTGCGGGCGCGGGCTTGTTTCTTTTCGTCCTTAGCCGCCTTTTTCTCCTTAGTGGTCTTGGTCGGCTCTTTCTTCTTTTCTTTCCGAGCGTCTTGTGCTTTAGCCATGATGAGTAGTAGTTGGAGGGAATGGATGAAATCCTAACGCAACGCCCCGGTGGGGTGTTGCCTGCAAGTACGTTATTTGACTAGCAGCGACAAGTACCGATCCTGCAAAATATGTAGGTGGTGCGCCTCGTGGCCGGGCAGTATGTAGGCCAGGGCCCGCACACTGGTGGGGCTATTGCTAGCGGTACCCTTGCGCTCATAAGCCTCCGGCCCAAACGACTCAAACAAGCTAAGCGTGGCGGCTCGCACCGTATCATACTCGTGCAGAATACTTGCCATGGGTCGCGCATCAGCCCCCGAGGCAGGCACGTAGTCATCCTGCTCAAAGCCAGGCAGCGGCTGTTGGTCGCCGCGCGCAATGCGCAGGGCACGGTACGCAAAAATGCGCTCCGTGTCTATCATGTGCACCAGCATTTCCTTGATACTCCATTTACCGGGAGCATACCGCAGTAGGCCCTGCTCCTCAGTAAAGTCAGCGAGTAGCTCTTTTAGCAACAGGGGCTGCTCGTGCAGTTGCTGGAGCGGGTCGTGGCCAGCGGGAATGTTCTTGATATACAGGTCGTAGTACGGGGCGTACTCGCCGGCAGCGGGACGGACGGTCAGGTGGCTCATAGGGCGAAGCTACAAGAAAGCCGTAATTTATACGGGTCCCGGCGTAGTAAGCACTCTATAGACTTAACTACCGATGACAGGGTTGCCAACCACTCGCCTTTAGCTACCGAGTGCGTCTTTACGGGCTCTGACTTATCCTAAGAGTCCTTACCTGACAACACCCTTCCCCTGGTAAGCGTACATGGGGCATATTTCAACTCACTCTTCCTATGGCTAATCTCGTCGAAAAAGGACTTTCGATTTCTAAAAATGCGCTGTTTAGCGTTTTCCTGAACCGTGCCGGTAAACTGCTGGGCCGCCCGTTTAAGGTTATTATGGTGCTGAATGAAGTCGCCAATAAGCTGGCCAGCAAAGAAAGCGGCGACAACAAGTTCAAGCAACTCTTCAGTGTGGCCTTCACCGTGGTACGGCTAGTGCGCAACTACATCAGCGGCAGCTACCGCCAAGTAGAAACCAGCACCATTGTTTCGGCACTGGGCGTGTTGCTTTACACCCTCTCTCCGGTTGATTTAGTGCCCGATTTCATCCCGGTGGTTGGCTTCTTAGATGATCTAGCCCTGTTAAGCTGGTTCGTAGAGAAGTTCCAAGGCGAAATCGTACGCTTCCGGGAGTGGGAAGAGACGCACGCAGGAGAGGAAACCGATGATATTGTGGCTGCTTCCTCGGCCCCGGCTGCCTCTAAGAGCAACGCGCAAAATGCCGCTGCAGTAGCCGAGCTAGGCCACTCTTAAGCTGGGGTTCCTAAGTAACCTTAAGAAGTAAGCTTACCCGAGAATCAGATTTTAATCAATGCCCATCCGGCTTCGGGTGGGCATTGTTGTGTCAGCGCTACTTCGCTCTTACTGAGGTGTGCTGGTAGGTTACCGGGCTTACAAGCAGCTAGTTTGTTATTTTTACGTCTTCCTTACTAAGCTAGGCCACCCAACTAGCCACCCTTTACCTTCTTTTTCTATGACCCGAGTTCCCCGGCTGGTATTGCTGGCTCTTACCCTATTTACCCTCCTGCCGCAGGCCCGTGCCGACGAAGGCATGTGGCTGCCGCTGCTGCTAAAGCAGCTCAACGAGGCCGATATGCAGAAGAAAGGTCTCAAGCTCACCGCCGAACAGATCTATAGCATCAACCAAGGCAGCCTGAAAGATGCCGTGGTGCAGTTCGGCGGGGGCTGCACCGGCGAAATTATCTCCGACCAGGGCCTGCTACTCACCAACCACCATTGCGGCTATAGCCAGATTCAGAGTCACTCCTCGGTGGAGAACGACTACCTCACGAAGGGCTACTGGGCCATGACGCGTGAGCAGGAACTGCCCAACCCCGGTCTCACGGCTACCTTCATTGTGCGCATGGAGGACGTAACCCAGCAGGTACTCACGGGCGTGCCCACCACCAACATTCTAGAAGCGGAGCGCGAGAACCTAGTACAGGTCAACAGCCAGCGGGTAGCTCAGGCGGCGGTGCAAGGCACGAACTACCAAGCGTTTGTGCGGCCTATGTTCAGCGGCAATGAGTACTACCTGTTCGTGACGGAAGTGTTCCAGGATATCCGTTTGGTAGGTGCACCGCCGAGCAGCATAGGCAAATTTGGTGGCGACACTGATAACTGGGCCTGGCCCCGCCACACCGGCGACTTCAGCATGTTCCGCATCTATGCCGGGCCTGATAACAAGCCCGCTCCTTACTCGCCGGAGAACAAGCCATTCAAGCCCCGCCACCACTTGCCCATTTCCCTGAGCGGTGTGCAGCCCGGCGACTTTACCCTGGTCTTCGGTTTTCCCGGCCGCACCAATGAGTACCTCACCTCTTGGGGTGTTGATGAAGTGTATTCCTTGTCCAACCCGGCCAAGATTAAGGTGCGCGACGCCAAGCTGCGCATTCTGGATGCCGACATGAAGGCCTCCGACAAGGTGCGCATTCAATACGCCGCCAAATACGCCAGCATTGCCAACTACTGGAAGAAGTGGATTGGCGAAACCCGTGGCCTGAAAAAGCTCGACGCCGTAACGCGCAAACAGGAACAGGAAGCGCAGTTTCAGAAGTGGGCCGAAAGTGGCGACGAGGCCCGCAAAGCGGCCTACGCCTCGCTGCTGCCCCAGTTCCAGAAGAACTACGCCACCGTGCGCGACTATACTCTAGCCCGTGACTACGTGACGGAAGCTGCCCTGGGCGTAGAGTTAATGCTTTACGCCAACAGCCTGCTGCCCGCTCTGGACCTAATTGATAAAAAAGCCTCAGCCGAAGAAATGGCCGCAGCCATTGAGAAGCTGAAAAAAGGCGCTCCTGGCTTCTTCCGCAATTACAACGAGGCCACCGACCAGAAAGTAGCTGCGGCGTTGCTGCCCCTCTACGCCAACGGTACGCCCGCTGCCCTGCTGCCCGCCTACGTAAAAAGTCTGCAGAAGCAGTACGCCGCCACCGGCGGATGGAACGCCTATGCCGAGCAACTCTATAGCAAGTCGCGCCTAACCTCGCTGGAAAGTGCGTTGAAGGTGCTGGATGAAGTGGCGAAAGGCAATGCTCAAGGCCTGCGTCAGGATCCGGCCATTCAGTTGGCCCAGGCCATCGTGAATACCTACCGCCAGCAGGTGCTGCCTACCTATAACGCCGCCACCGACAACATTGCCCTACTCCAGCGCACCTATGTGGCCGGCCTACGTCAGCAGCAAACCGACCGCAAGTTCTACCCCGATGCCAACTCTACCCTACGAGTGGCCTACGGGCAAGTAGCCGGCTATGAGCCCGCCGACGGCACGAAGTACGACTTCTACACCACCCTCGACGGTATCATGGAAAAGGCTGACCCCACCAACCCCGAGTTTGAAGTACCCGCCCGCCTCGCGGAACTATATAAAAACAAGGATTACGGTCCCTACGCTTACAAAGGGTCGGTGCCAGTAGCCTTTATTGCCACCAACCACACCACGGGCGGCAACTCCGGCTCCCCCGTCATCAACGGCCGTGGTGAGCTTATCGGCACCAACTTCGACCGCAACTGGGAAGGCACCATGTCGGATATCATGTTCGACCCCGACCGTGTGCGCAACATCACCCTCGATGTGCGCTACATGCTGTTCGTGGTAGATAAATACGCCGGCGCCGGCCACCTCGTCAAGGAAATGACGCTGGTTGGCGGACCGAACGACACTACTCCGTCCGGCAAAAGACTGGAAAAGATCAAAGTGAAGCGCAAGGCCGCTAAAGAGAAAGCTTAGTAGTCTACCTTATATCAGCAATGCCCGCCGGAAAGTCTATCTTCCGGCGGGCATTCCTATTTTATATGGCTTCATGAGCCTTCTTTCAGTATATCCACATTTAAAGCAAATCAGTCGAAACCTCGCTGAGTCAGCTAGTTCTATAACCTGTCAGCATTTTCGGACGGAAATACGTTTTCGTTGGCACCCTACCACATCAAAGCAAAAAAGAGCTGGCTATCTATATTTTGGAGCATTTGCCAGTATCTGGACATTTATAAGCTTCAAACAGGAAGCCTATTCTATGCTTATTTGGCTGGCCATTTTTGGGCTACTAATATGGGGCGAAAAGCGGTGGAGATCTGTTAATCTCAATGCATTAAGCTTACACAACGACGTACGAATTGATACTGGAGCTCGACAAGTTTTAGTTGTACACCTCAGTGATTTATATCGTCGGGAGGTTGAACGAGATAGATTACTATCCTTTGACGAAGTGCGAGCCGTAGGCGTAGAGCCTTCAGGATATGCTGGTATCCTGTACCTGGAGTTGGCAGATGCCAGTCAGTTGTTTCTTTTGGAAGTTGAAGCTGAGAATATTGCTCAGCAGATTGCCTATGTTTTGCGCCGGGTAATTGGTCTGCCAGAACCTGCGCTCCGGGCATGGTGGAAATTCTGAGAAATGCATTTTCTAGGCCTCTTCCACTACTCTTCTCTACTCAATTTCACTTCCATTATTGGCAACAGTAGCCTTATAGCTTACCATGAAGTATTCTTGTTTAATCGCAGTGTTATGTAGCCTTGGCGGTTGGCAGCAAGCCACGGCCCAAACTACAAAAACGCAACTCCTAGCGCAGGAAATACTTCGCGAAGGCCTAGCACTTTATGAATCGGAGCGAGCCTCCTGGATTGCAACGGACCTGCTAATGGCTCGTCAGCCGGACATGACCGGCGTGGTGGGCTACCTGACTTATGCACACCAAGATTCCATAAGCACCATCTTTCTTCACCAGGCCCCTGACAAACAGGCCATTGCTGTAAAGTACGGTTTTACGTTTGCTCGCACCTCTATTCTCCCTGCTACCGGCCGGAACATTAGTGCTAGGCCTGTTTCGGCCCGGGAAGAGCGCCTTTTTGCGCTGCGCCTGCTGGTGATGGATGAGCTACAGTCGCATAAGCTCTTGAAATCTGCTTATGGCTTCCCGGAAAACACCCGCCCCAATGTGGTAATCCTTGATGACAATCAAGCAGCTCGGGCTTACGTCCTGACGGGCCCTCAGGAAGGAGGGGTATTACCCATCGGCAACGACTTCTTGATGAGCTTTACTTCTGCCGGCAAGCTTAGCAAAATAGAGCGCCTGCATAATAGCTACATCCCCATGCGAGTACCAGAGGGAGGTCAGACGATAGAAGCCGGCATGCACAGCCACTTACCAGCTCATCCGTACATCACCCCCACGGATATCTGCTCCTTGCTGCTGTACCAAGATGCCCTCCCGGCCAAGCAGCATTTAGTTATGAGCAATGAGTATGTTTCGATCTTCGATTTGCCGAAGCGACAACTGACCTTTCTCACCAGAAAAGCCTTCGACAAAATCACCAAGGATCAGCAGAAAAGCCACTCCCCAGGTGAGTAACCCTTGAGGCTGTGGCTACAGTAGTAACCTTCTCAACCCGCTCTTTTCCTCATTCTGTGCGCCTTCCCCTCCTGACTACCCTACTCTTCTCCGGCTTGACTGGCCTAGCCCAAACAGTTGCGCCTCCGTCAACTCCCATTCTCCTCCGTCCTGCCGCCGTTTTCGACGGCGAGACTATGCACGCTGGTTGGTCTGTGCTGGTAGAAAACGACAAGATCAAAGCCGTAGGCCCCTCGGCCCAGCTCACCGCACCTACTGGTACACGCACCCTAGAGTTGCCGGGCCTTACAGTGCTGCCAGGGCTCATTGAGGGCCACAGCCACATGCTGCTCCACCCCTACAATGAAACCCCCTGGAACGACCAAGTACTACAAGAGTCGCAGGCGTTGCGGGTGGCTCGGGCCACGGCTCATGCCCGCCGCACCCTAGAGGCTGGCTTCACTACGGCGCGTGACCTGGGCAGCGAAGGCGCCGGTTACGCCGACGTAGGCCTCAAGCAAGCCATCAACCAGAACCTGATTCCGGGCCCGCGCCTGCTGGTAGCCACGCGAGCTTTGGTAGCCACGGGCAGCTACGGCCCCAAGCTTTCCGCTGATGTAGATGTGCCCCAGGGCGCCCAGGAGGCCGATGGCGTGGACGGTATCATCCGGGCGGTGCGGGAGCAGATTGGCAAGGGCGCCGATATTATTAAGGTGTACGCCGACTACCGCTGGGGGGCCAATGAGCCCAGCCGGGCCACGTTTTCGCAGGATGAGCTCAATCTGATTGTGCAAACCGCCCGCAGTGCCGGTAGGCCAGTGGTGGCCCACGCCAGCACGCCCGAAGGTATGCGCCGCGCTGCACTGGCGGGCGTGCAAACCATTGAGCACGGCGACGCGGGTACGCCGGAAGTGTTTAAGCTGATGAAGCAGCGTGGCGTAGCCCTCTGCCCCACCGTGGCCGCTGGCGACGCCATTTCACAGTACCGCGGTTGGCGCAAAGGCCAGGACCCCGAGCCAGAACGCCTGCAGCAGAAGCGTCAGAGCATGAAAGCGGCCAAGCAAAGCGGTGTCGAAATAGCCATTGGTGGCGACGTAGGCGTTTTTTCTCACGGCGACAATCTACGCGAAGCAGAGCAGTTGGTGCAGGACTTCGACCTACCGACACTACAAGTACTGCGCGGCCTCACCAGCACCAATGCCCGCCTATTCCAACTCCCCGACCGCGGGCGTATCCAGCCCGGCCTCCTCGCCGACCTGATTGCTGTGCCCGGCGACCCTACACAGGACATTAAAGTCCTGCGCCAAGTTCGCTTGGTAATGAAGGGAGGAGTGGTTGTTAAGCAGTAAAAAAGATATTCTGAGCAATAGGAGTTCAAGAAGTGGCTGGGCCACCGCTTGGAATGCTCCTGTTGCTCAGAACACCTTTTTTAGTGGCCTAGGCCACTACTTGCCTGGGCGCTCAACGCCAAGTGCTTGCAGCTGTTGGGCGTACTTATCGTAAATCACTCGCAGGTCGGCGCCGTGTTTGTCGGCATCTACCCCAATGCTCACGTTGTTGGTATGGAAACGGTGCAAATGGCTTACATGAGGGCAAATAACAGGCAGGTGCCCGGCCAGCAGGAAGCGCACGTACAGGTCTAGGTCTTCGGCCATTTCAATTTCCTCGTCGTAGCCGCCTACCTCGTCAAATAAGGCGCGGCTATAGCACACGTTGCCCTGAATAAAGTGCTCAGCTTTGAAGATAGCCCGGAGCATTTCCGCGGGCGTATCAAACTTCCAGGCATAGTAGTCTTCGCTGGGCAGGTAGCGGCGCTCCTCATCAACGCGCAGAAAGTCAGCCACAAACCACGGTTGTGCGGTGTGCTGCTGAATTTGAGCGGCATAATGGTAAAGGGCGCGTTGCAGCAGTACGTCGTCGTCATCGAGCGGCACCAGCCACCCGTCGGCGGGCGCATCCTGGCGGATTATTAGGTTGCGGGCAGGACCGGGTAGCAGTTTGGTAGCCTGGGTGCGCACCCGTAACGGCACGCCTTCTTTCGAAGTCTCGGAGTGCAGCCACTGTGCGGTGTCGTCAGTGCTGGCGTTTTCGCAGATTAGGTGTTCGAAGCTAAAGTCAAGCGGAGCCGATACGCTGGCTCGCACGCTGGCTACCGTCTCGGGCAGAAACTGCAGCCGGTTGTAGGTTGGGGTAATAACGGAGAAGTGCATGGCCTGTATTCTCCCCAAGCCTCGAAAAAGTTACACTCTCCTGTTTCACTCAACTTTCCTGCTCGTTGGGCGTTAAGGCAGTAGAGTGATATTATGGCCAAATTCGTCGTTTCATTTCGTCTGCCCGATGCCTTTGAGGAGGAATTCATTGCCCTCATCCCGCGCCACCGTGCCTTTATCAACCAACTCCTGGAAGATAACATCATTGAAGCCTACGCCATTAGCGCTGACCGCAGCCGAGGGTGGGTTACGATGAATGGGCAACACGGTGCGGCTATCAAGTCGATTGTGGAACAGTTCCCGCTTTATCGTTATTTACGAGAGGTAGAGATTGATGAATTATTCATCTTCGACAGTGCTGCCAGCCGCTTTCCTCGTATCAGCCTGAATTAGGCCAGCGTACTAGCCTTATTCAGGCTACCCGGCTGCAGCACAGTCAGTTCACTGCCACCCTATCACACCGTCCACTCTCCTTGCTTCCGGCCCGGTTTGTGCACACTGCTAGGCCACTTCCCACACCTACCTTATCCATTACGCTCTCCTATGAATTCTCTTTTTCGGCTCTCAGCCGCGGCAGCAACCCTGGTATCTGTATCAGCCGCCGCACCGGCTCCCAGCGAAAAGCTTACCACCGATCAGTTGATTACCAACTTAAGCTCGGCTATCAACAACCTCAAAACCCTGCGGTGCACGGTGCGGGCAAAAGAACGCATAGGCAGCTCTTACCAACAGGCGCACACCGTCATGAAAATGGCGTTTAACCCTTATAAAGTCTATCTGCGCAATCAGAAAGGAGTTGAAGTACTCTGGGTGACCGGCCAGAACAACGGCGACGCCATGGTCTATCCTAATAGCTTTCCGTACGTCACACTCAACCTCGATCCGCTGGGTTCCCTTATGCGCAAGAACCAGCACCATAGCGCTTTAGATGCTGGCTATGGCACCATTGCCGAGATGCTCCACGGCTCCAAACAGCGCCTCGACCATTCCTTCGAGAAGACGTTCCGCTACGACGGCGACACCACCATTGCCGGCCGACAGGCCTACATCCTGCGTGCGTCCTACCCTCAGTTCCGCTACGTGGCCTACAAAACTACCAAACCCGAAACAGTTACCTCCATCTCAGACAAGTTTGGGTGCGGCGAATATCGCATTCTGGAGCGCAACGACTTAAGTGCTGGTGCCACGGTACCTGCTGGCCGGACCTTACAGGTGCCGAACGCCTACGGCCGCCGCGTAGTCTTGTGCATTGACCAGAAAATGATGCTCCCGTTAGTGGTGCAAGTACACGACGACAAAGGCCTGTATGAAAAATTTGAATTCTCTGACGTAATTCCCAACCAGCCCATTCCGGCAGCAGAGTTTACCAAAAACTTTAAAGGGTACAAATTCTAAACACCTTACTTTGTTAGAAAGCAACAGGCCGCCGGATATGATCCGGCGGCCTGTTGCTTTCTATTGGTTCGGCTAACTCCGTGATTTAGCGACGCATAGTTCTTTCGATTTCATCCCACATGGGGGCCGGAATGGCTTCGAGCTTGTTAAACTCGCCGGCTCCATTGAGCCACTCACCACCGTCGAGGGTGACTACCTCGCCGTTCATATAAGCAGCGAAATCTGAAACCATATACGCCGCTAGGTTGGCAAGCTCCTGATGGTCGCCGACGCGCTTGAGTGGCACGCTGGCGGCCGGGTCGAGCTTGGAGGCCAACGCCTCGGGGAATAAACGGCTCCAGGCGCCTTCCGTGGGGAATGGGCCAGGAGCAATGGCGTTGGAGCGGATGCCGTACTTGGCCCACTCAACGGCCAAAGAACGAGTCAGGGCCAACACGCCGGCTTTAGCCGCCGCCGAAGGCACCACGTACGCCGAGCCAACTGAGGCATAGGTGGTTACTATGTTGAGAATGGTACCAGGCTTTTTGTCGGCAATCCAGCGCTTGCCGAAAGCCAGGGTGCAGTTGTAAGAGCCCTTCAGCACGATATCCACAATCACATCAAACGCTTTGTGGCTGAGGCGCTCCGTGGGACTGATGAAGTTACCGGCCGCGTTATTGAGCAGCACGTCTACGCCGCCAAAGGTGTCAATGGTTTTTTGCAGCAGCTTTTCTACCTCATCGTATTTGCGCACGTCGCACTGCACGGCCAGCACCTGCCCGCCGGTTTGCTGGCGCAATTCTTCAGCCGTAGCTTCCAGTACCTCCAGCTTGCGTGAGCTGATTACAACGTTGGCGCCGAGTTGCAGGAAATAGGTGGTCATGGCGCGGCCTAGGCCAGTGCCGCCGCCCGTTACAACGATGGTTTTGCCCTGCAGGGCATTATCGCGGAGCATAGGCTGTGCGTAAGGATGGCTAGAAGACATAGAGGACTTGGTGGGAAGTGGGAAATGAGGAAATGAGGAAATTAGCAATGGCTACTACCGCTCCTCAAATAAACCAGTTATTCGGGTAACTGTACCTTCAGCTACAATGTGGTTGCCCTCTACACAGTGAAACGAGGTACCAGGGCGCACCAGCTTCTGATGCACCTTCAGGCGGAATTCGGGGAAGATGCAGTACATACGAGCAAACAACCACTTATCTATTGCCATGGGCAGTTCATGCCAAGTATTTCTGGTTTCTGGGTAGAAGAAGTCGGGGTAAATCGCAAAGCATCCCCTAGAATATTCGCCTACCGGGTACTGAAAATCCCAGCGGATACCATTTTAAGGCGGCAGATTATGGCTTCCTTCCTCCTTGGTTTGAATTCGAATACGAGCTTCAAAGTCATCCCGAAGGTCCTCGTACAAACGATACGAATTGGTCATGTTACTACAGCTAACTTTTCAAGCAACCGCAAAATAGAGCATCCGGCTTTCCAGGGGGCGCTTCTTGTGTAAGAAAGATTTTTTGCCACCTTTACCCTCACATGACCAACGCCGCTGCTTCCTTCCACTCTTCGTCGCTGCCAACTGTTGCCGTACTGGGCTGCGGCTGGCTAGGCCTGCCTTTGGCCCAAGCCCTGGTAAAGGAAGGCTACCGGGTGCATGGCTCCACTACCACTCCCCTCCAGTTACTCACATTGCGGGATGCTGGTATCCGGCCTTTCTTACTACGCCTCAGCGCCAAGCTCTCTCCTATTGATGCCGATACGCTGAGCGCGATGCTGCAGGAGGTGGATGTGCTAGTGCTCAACATTCCGCCTTCGCGGGCGGCCGGTTCAGCCGAGGCCTACCCTGAGCTTCTTCAGCCCGTAGTGGAGGCCGCTGACCATGCTGGGGTGCAGCACATTCTATACGTGAGTACCACAGGTGTGTACCCCGATGAGCCCCGCGCCATGCGCGAAACCGATGCTCAAGCCGCTATTGATGCCGCCGCGCCACTGCTGCGAGCCGAGGCCCTTTTCCCCGCTCCTCACCACACGGTGGTTCGGTTGGGTGGCCTACTGGGGCCCGGCCGGGCAGCGGGCCGCTTCTTAGCGGGCCGCCAAGATTTACCGCAGGGAGATGCTCCCGTCAACCTTATTCATCTGGATGATTGCGTAGGCCTGCTCTGCCACATTATTGAGCTGGAAATTTGGGGGCACACGTTCAACGCCTGCGCGGCCAATCACCCAACGCGCCGCGAGTTTTACCCCCAAGCGGCCGCCCGTCTAGGCCTGCAGCCACCTACGTTTCTGCCAGAGTCGGCCGGTGGCAAGCTCATCGACAGCACCTTGGTCCGGAAACTAACGGGCTATACTTTTCAGCACGATGATGTGCTGGCAACACTCGGGTAGGCCACTCCTGTCTGGTTAATCCTAATTAGCGAGTAGGGTCAGCAACGGTTATTTTCCACTCTTTCAGCCTAGTAAAACGTTTGGTTAGATGGTACTCGCGCAGGGGAGTCGTACCTTTGCAGCGTGAAAGCCGAGAAGAAAACAGTAGCTATTATCGGGGGTGGAGCAGCGGGCTTTTTTGGGGCCATTACCTGCGCCGAAACCAATCCCCATCTGCGCGTTCTCCTCATTGAGAAGACGGGTAAGCTGCTGAGCAAAGTGCGTATTTCGGGCGGAGGCCGCTGCAACGTAACGCACGCAGCAGATACGCCCGCTCAGCTCGTGCAGCACTATCCGCGGGGTCAGAAGCAGCTTAAAGAACCCTTTAAGCAATTTGGAGCAACTGATACGGTGCGCTGGTTTGAGCGCCGCGGCGTACGGCTCAAAACTGAGCCCGATGGTCGTATGTTTCCCACTACTGACTCCTCCGAAACCATTGCCCAGTGTCTTTTGGATGCCGCTCACCGTGCTGGCGTCCAGATCCTGCTGCATACTCAGGCCGAGCATATTGAGCCCCTACCTGAAGGTGGATTTCGCCTTACGCTTACCGGTCCGCATGCCCAAACCCTGGAAGTAGCGCGTCTGCTTATTGCAACCGGTGGGGCACCTAAAGCCGACCAATATGCGTGGCTGCGGCAGCTAGGCCACTCTATTCAGGAGCCCGTCCCCAGCCTGTTCACCTTCAACGTGCCCGACTCGCCCCTACGCGAATTGCCGGGCGTGAGTGTGCCGCAGGCACGGGTGCGCGTAGCCGGTGAGAAGCTGGAGTACGAAGGCCCGGTGCTAGTCACGCACTGGGGGCTCAGCGGTCCGGCCGTACTGAAGCTTTCCGCCTGGGGCGCCCGCCGCCTCCATGATTTGCAGTACCAAAGCACTGCCTTGGTCAACTGGATACCGCAACACACCGAAGAGACCTTGCGGCAGTGGCTGCTGGAGTTTCGGGAGCAAAACGGCAAAAAGGGCGTAGTCAACAACCCCCTTTTTGGTTTGCCCCAGCGCCTGTGGCGTACCCTAGCTGAGCAGGCGGGCATTGGGCCAGAAACACGCTGGAGTGAGCTGCCCGCTAAACTTCAGAACCGTTTAATAGAAGGACTGCTCCGCACGGCCCTGCCAGTTCGGGGCAAAACCACATACAAGGATGAGTTTGTTACCTGCGGCGGCATCGTGCTTAGCGAGGTGAACATGCAAACTATGGAAAGCCGCCGCGTACCTGGCCTACACTTCGCCGGAGAGGTGCTGGACATCGACGGCATCACTGGCGGCTTTAACTTTCAGGCCGCCTGGACTACCGGATTCCTCGCCGGCCGGGCCATGGGATCAATGCATGAGAGCTTGAGTGAAGTGGCCTAGCATACTGGTTCAGCCCAGGTAGTAGGCCTGTCGACAACAGATAGGCTATAGAAAAAGCCCAACGGGGCGACACTGCTTGTGCATCGATAGGTGTCGCCCCGTTGGGGGTTTTATTTAATACATAATTGAATTACCCTCTCACTATGCTGCTTCGGGGCTATGCTGCTAGGCCACTTCGCTCATTCCCTTCCCTCACTCGTGCACTGTATCAGCGCCTCGCAACCCTACTTGCTGTTTGGGAGTAAAGGAAACCACAATTATTCCTTTCCTAAACACCAAAACTGCTCTCCACATGGACTCTAAAGCACTCCAAGCCGGTCTGAACGAACTTCTCGAAACTCTGAAAGACGGCCAGCGTGGTTACACTGAAGCATTAACTGATGTAGAAGATCCTGATCTGAAGCAAGTATTCAAAAAATATGCTGCTCAACGCTCTGAGTATATCACGGAGCTGGAAGATCAGATGCACAAGCTGAATCTGCATCCACAAGAAGAGTCATCTATCACCGGTACGGTGCACCGTGCTTTCATTAACCTGAAAGGCTTGGTAACGGGTAAAGACCGCCATAGCATTCTGGCTGAGTGCGAGCGGGGCGAAGACTACGCTAAAAAAGCTTACGAAACAGCTCAGCAGCTGCAGGACGTTCCGAGCGAGCTGAAGTCGCTGATTGAAAAGCAAGCTGCTGGCATTAAGCAAGGCCACGACGAAATCCGCAACCTGCGCGACGCTGCCAAATAGCCCTACAGTATCCCGTTGAGTGGATAGCCTACTCATAATGGTTGCTCTTAAGCTCAACAGGAATACTTCATTGCTTCACCAGCAAACAAAAAGGCCACTCTATAGAGTGGCCTTTTTGTTTGCTGGTGCTCCGCTACGTAGCGGAGAACATTGCATTAGAATATACTATTCGTCACCACCGTCGCGACGGCCTTTGTAGCCACCACCATAGGAGCCACCGCGGTTACCGCCATAGCTACCACCACCGCGGTTGCCGCCAAAGCCACCTTCCCGGCGCTCACCGCCACCGTAGGAGCCACCGCCGCGGTTACCGCCGTAGCTGCCGCCTTCCCGACGGTCGCCGTAGGAGCCACCACGGTTGCCCCCGTAGGAACCGCCACCACGGTTGCCGCCGAAACCACCTTCGCGACGCTCGCCGCCACCGAACCCACCTGGGCCCCGACGTGGACGGTCGCCACCGAAGCCACCACGGTTACCACCTTCTTGCTGCGCATCACCTTCTTGGCGAGGAGTAGCAATATTGAAGGCTACCGGACGGCCCTGAATGGTGCTGCGGCCCAGCTGGCTGATAACTTCCTCCACAAACTCGTTCGGGATTTCCACGAAGCTGAACTTGTCGTAGAGGGCGATGTCGCCTACTTTACCAGCGGAGAGGCTAGTATTCTCAGCAATCAGGTCAACGATGTCGCGGGGGTGCAGACGGTCCTTCTTGCCCATGGTAACGAAGAGGCGCGTGAAGCCGGGGCGCGCAGCACCTTGGGTGCGGCTAGCGTCGAGGCTTTCCTGAGCGCGCTTATCTTCCTTCATGGTCATCTTGAGCAGGGCCGCGGCTACATCCAAGGATGTTACACCGTCTTCTTGGTCCTGATCGATGAGGCGCTGTACGCGAGCGATGTACTTATCAAGGTTACCTTTCTCGATTACCTCTTTAATAGAGCCCAGCATCAGCGTGGTTTTCACCTCCGACACATCTTCGAAGGACGGCACGCGCTCCTGCTTGATGGTGGCTTTGGTGAAGCGCATGATGTCGCGCAGCTTATAGATGTCGCGGCCGCTCACGAAAGTGAAGGCTTTGCCCTGCTTGCCAGCGCGGCCAGTACGGCCAATGCGGTGCACGTAGTATTCTTCGTCGGCGGGCAGGTCGTAGTTTACTACTACTTCCACATTGTCCACGTCAATACCGCGGGCGGCTACGTCGGTAGCCACCAGGATTTCCAGCGTGCCTTTGCGGAATTTATCGAGCGTGTTCTGGCGCTGCTGCTGGCCCATGTCGCCGTGCAGACCTTCGGCGAAGTAGCCTTTGGCTTGCAAATCACCTACAATCTCGTCAACCATGCGCTTCGTGTTAGCGAAGACGATGCCCGACTTGATGTTGTACATGTCGATAAGGCGCGTCAGAACGTCTTTCTTCTGCGGGCCACGCACTTCAAAGTAGCTCTGCTCGATGTTGGTAACCGTCATTTCCTGATGGTTTACCTTCACGATCTGGGGCTCCTTCTGGTAGCGCTTCGTCAGGTCCATGATCGGCTTGCTCATGGTAGCGGAGAAGAACACCGTCTGGCGCTCCTCGGGCATCTTCTTCAACACCGTCTCGATGTCGTCGCGGAAGCCCATGTCCAGCATTTCATCAGCCTCATCGAGGATGATCATTTTGCAATTGTCCAGCTTCAGGGTACCACGCTCAATGTGGTCCATCACGCGGCCAGGAGTACCAATTACAATCTGCACACCGCGCTCAAGAGCCCGGAACTGACGATCATAAGAAGAGCCACCGTAAATTGGCACTACCGACAGACCGCGCTTATACTTGCCAAGCTTCTGGATTTCGCCAGAAACCTGCACGGCCAGCTCGCGGGTGGGGCATAGCACCAGGGCCTGCACCTCACGCGAGTCGGTGTTGATGAGTTCAATTGCGGGGATAGAGAAGGCGGCGGTTTTGCCGGTGCCTGTCTGGGCTTGGCCGATTACATCGCGGCCCGAGAGTAGTACTGGAATGGCGCCAGCCTGGATAGGGGAGGCTTCCTCGTACCCTACCTCGCTAATGGCGCGCTGCATTTCTTCAGAGAGGGTCAGCTCACTGAACTTCATTTTTTCCGTTTCGTTTTCCATTTCTAGGTTGATGGAGTGGAGTCAATAGCTCTGAAAACAGCGGATTCAGCGACGCTCTTCTCCCACTCAACAACAACGACAAGTGACGGAAGCAACGGACGGAAGACAAAGCCGGCCCAACAAGTTTCTTAGAGGCAGCTCAGTAGCTGCGCGGAACGTGGCCGTTCTCAAATGCGGCTGCAAAGGTAAGAAGAAATATTGATAATCCTATTACCCGCTGTAATCATACGCTTTGAACCAAAGTCTGATCTGGTCCAATTTTACGTACTACGCTTGCCCTGGTTTCGCTATAGAGCTTCTAAACTACCGATACCCTGGCCTAGGCCAGTGCTAGGGCAAACACAAAAAAAGCAGGCCCTTTAGAGGACCTGCTTTTTAAAATCTATCCGTTGAAGGATGAAACTAAGCCAGCTTCACTTTCACGGCGTTCAAGCCTTTGCGGCCTTGAGCAATTTCGAACTCAACTTTGTCTTTGTCGCGGATTTCGTCGATCAGCTCGCTTACGTGTACGAAGATGTCCTCGCCGGTCTCGTCCACTTTGATGAAACCAAAGCCTTTGGTTTCGTTGAAGAATTTTACAGTTCCTGTCTGCATGGTACTTTTGTGATAGATGATTTTTTAAGATAAGCAGTTCTCAACTCTGCTTACCCTCCTTGGGGGAGTGCTCAACAGGACTTTGTTCACTACATTTTCTTAAACCTGCTTCAAAGATAGTACTATCTTTTAGATTAACCATATACAGTACTATCATGCCCTGATTTTATACCAAAAACTGGGCTTTGTGCCGTGTTTTAGCGCTTTATTTGTGGCTTCAAGCTCCTCAAAACAAGTGCTTTGGTGGGCTTGTGGAGTGCTTGAACAGTAATTTTCGCTGGGTTTAGGTCATCTCCTGGCTCTCCCCTCCTACCTTATCATTCATGCAAACTCCTGCTTTCCGATTCTCACGCCTCCTTACGGTGCAGCCCCAGGATATTGATGAGCTAGATCACGTCAACAACGTGCAGTACGTGCGGTGGGTGCAGGATACAGCCGGAGAGCACTGGCTAACGGCCTACCCGCCCGGCGAGCGGGAACAGTACATTTGGGTAGTACGAGAACACCGAGTGCAGTATCGCCACCCGGCATTGCTGGGGGAAGAGCTACGCTGCACCACTTGGATTGGTGAGGTGCGCGGTGCCCAGTGTCAGCGCTTCGTGCGCATTGAGCGGGCCGCCGATAACAAGCTGCTCTGCGAGGCGGAAACCCAGTGGGTACTGCTAGACCCGCACACGAAACGGCCAGTGCGGATAGAGCAGGATGTGGTGGAAAGGCTGTGGGGGCCGGTTGGGTGAGGCTACATCAAGCTATTAACTTGCCTGTTGACCATAAATACAACGTTTCTTCACCTCCTTATGCGCACCTATTTACTCCTAGTAGTAGCGGCTGTCCTAGCTGGTTGCAATTATGCCAAGTCTAATCAACAGGTATTAGTCTCAAGTGATTGTGGCATGAACTGGAGCAAGATAGCAGCAGGCGATGCTGTGCCGAAGGGCACTATGAACCCCTGCTATATGAAAGTGGTTATTCCGAATTTTCCTATGCAGGGAGATAGTCGATTTATCACCAATCTGAAAGATCGGGTACGCGCTTCTATTCACATTGACTACGATTATTCTATTACTGATCCTCTAGCCTTTATCAGGCAAGCAAAGTACCTGGGCAAGGCGAATGCCCACGCTGATAGTGATGAAGCACTTAGCCCTACTGCGTTTGAGGGAGCTGAAAATATGGTCATTGATAAGCGCATTCGCGATGTGAGTAAGGCGTTGTTTCTGAATGAAGACATTGTAGAGCTCGACCAAGCTGAAATTGAGAATAACCTACTGGCAAAGTCAAATGAGGTTCTTGAGCCACTGGGCGTGCATCTGAACTTCATCACGCTTACCTTCGATCTGGACGAGCAAACCCGGCAGGCTATCGACATTTCCACGGCTATGAAGATTTACGAGAGCCGCAATTTGACGGAAGTGGGTAAGCAAGTGATGATTGAGCGCGCCGGCGCGACCAAAATCGTAGTTGAAAACCAAACGGAAGCTCCATCCCCAAAGGCCAAGGAGGAAGAATAACTACGCTTCCTCTGTTGCACCAAGCAGTTCACTTTCACATTTCAACTGCTCAATTACCCGTTGTTCCCCACCCCAATGCCTGCCACTTTCCGCATTTATTCCTCTTCTGCCGGTTCCGGCAAAACGTATCAGCTTACCAAGGAATACCTGAAGCTTGCGCTAGGCACCGATGATGCGGCGTACTTCAAGCGGATTCTGGCCATTACGTTTACCAACGATGCGGCGGGCGAGATGAAGGAGCGCATTATTGGAGCACTGCGGCGTTTCGCGTACCCACCGGAAGGTGAAACTGATCAGCTGCTGGCCGATATTGCCGAGGAACTGGCCTACGAGGGCAAGCTGGAATACCTCCCGACTCCGGAAGAGCGACAGCAGGAACTACGCCAACGAGCCAGTAAAACCTTCCGGCTGGTGATGTACCACTACGCCGATTTTGGCGTGAGCACCATCGACTCCTTCGTGCAGCGCATTGTAACGGCTTTCACGCGGGAGCTAGGCCTGCCTGCTACGTTTGAGGTGGAGCTGGACAGCGCTACAGTACTGCAAAGTGCTGTGGCCCTCCTCCTGGACCGCGTGAATCGTGACCCAAACGCGGCGCTACTTTCACGCACCATTTCTGATTTTGCCCTGATGAAGGCCGATGAGGGCCGTAGTTGGAATAACCTGCCCGCCGAGCTAGTGGACTTCGGACAATTCTTGCTCAGCGAGCCGGTGCACGAGGCCGTGGAGCAACTACAGAAGCTCTCGATGCAGGATTACCGCCGCCTGCACGAGGGCCTGCGCCAGCGCCGCGACGAAATTGAAACCGCCTTCCGAACCGTAGCCGAAGTGGCTCAGGAAGCTATTGAGACGGCCGGCATCTCTGAATCAGACTTGTACCAGGGCCGTAGTGGCCTACTGGGCTACGTGACCAAATGGGAGGAGCGCCTGCAGCCCGACAAGGAGGCTAATAGCTACGTGCGCGCCACCGTGGAGCAGGACAAGTGGTACAGCAGCAAAGTAAAAACCGCGGCCGACAAGGCCCGCGTGGATGCTGCTAAGCCGGTGCTGCTCCAGGCCTACGAGCAGATGGAACAGCTCCGGGCCCACCTGCTGCCTGACTACCTGCTGGTGACCGGTATGCTGCCTTACCTCTTTCAAGTGTCGCTGCTGAGTGAGCTGAGCAAGGCCGTGGACCAGCTTAGCCGCGACCGAGGCGTGGTGCTAATAGCAGAGTTTAACCGCCGTATTGCCCAGATTGTGCTGCGCGAGCCGGTGCCATTCCTGTATGAGCGCCTCGGCGACCGGTACCAGCATCTGCTCATTGATGAATTTCAGGACACCTCGGTGCTGCAGTGGAACAACCTACTTCCGCTGGTGGAAAACGCCGTTTCTACGGGTAGTTTGAGCCTGGCCGTGGGCGATGCCAAGCAGGCTATCTACCGGTGGCGCGGAGGCGAGATGGAGCAGATCCTGCGCCTCTACCAGAACCAGACGGAGCACCTCTACGGCCGCATTGCCGACGAGGAGCTGCGGGGCCTGCTGGCTGACCGTTACTTCACGCTGGACCAGGCCCTGGAGCCCGCTAACCTGAACAAGAATTACCGCTCCGCCAGCGAAATCATTCAGTTCAACAATGCTCTGTTTGCGCACATCAGCCAGTCGCACGCCATGCTGCCGCTGGTGCAAGGCATTTATGATGAGGGCTTTCAGCAAATAGCCCCCCCACCTAAAGCCGGCGCAGTTTCCGGTCACGTAGAGCTGTTGTTTACGGAAGACAGCGCGCCTGCTTGTCGCTATGATGCGGCCATTGGCACGTATACGCCGGCCTTGTTGCCAGGCTACACCGTCGGCCAAACGCTGGATTACGAGGAAAGTACCCTCTACCTCACTCTGCAACTAGTAGAGCAAGCGCTGGCAGATGGGTTTCGGCTGCAGGATGTAGCGGTACTTTGCCGCCGCCGCGACCATAGTCGGCGGGTAGCCAAGTTCCTGAAAGAGCGCGGCTATGACATTATCTCCGCCGACTCGCTGTCGTTGGAGTTTGCGGAGGTGGTTAACCTGCTGGTGGCCCTGTTTCGGGTGCTCAACCAGCCCGCCGACACTCTGGCTAGGGCCGAAGCCCTGCTGCTCACGGAGCGCGTAGTGCGCGGCCTCGACCCCACCCCAGAACGGGCCCGCCATTGGGCAGAGCTAGCCAACGCCGACTCGGCACTGCCGTTTTTCGACGAGCTGCGTGTCCTGGGATACGACGTACGGGAGCGGGAAACCGGCAACCTAGGCCTGTATGAGCTGACCGAGCGCCTGATTGGGCTGTTCGGGTTGCTAGACCGGGCCGCCGAGCGAGAGTACTTGTTCCGGTTCCTGGATCTGACGCTGGAGTATAGCCTACGCTTCGGCAACAACCTCAACAACTTCCTGGCCTACTGGGACCAGAAGAAGAGTAGCCTCAGCATCAATGCCCCCGCCGGCCGCGATGCCATTACCATCACTACTGTGCACAAGGCCAAAGGACTGGCCTACGGCGTGGTGATAGTGCCCTTTGCCGATTGGTCGTTGACGCCGTACCGGGGTACGCTGCTCTGGGGCCGCCTGAGCGAAGACTCGGAGAAGCCTGTAGCGCAAATGCCGGGCGTAGCGGTGCTACCTCAAACGCAAGCCCTACTACACACCCCGCTGGCCCAACAGTATACAGAGGAGCTGGAAAAGACCTTCTTGGAGGGCCTGAACATGCTTTATGTGGCATTCACCCGGCCGCGCCACCGGTTGTATGCCATCAGCCGGAAGCCTAGGCCAGTGAAGGCGACTAAGGAAGGTGAAGCTCCTGCCCCGGTGGAGCCCGCCAAAACTGTTGCCGAGATTCTGCATCGTTATCTACTCAGCACCAGCCAGTGGGAGGATGAGCAGATGGCCTACGTAGTGGCCGATGGGCAGCACACGGCTCCTCCCATCAACCCGGCTTCTATCAAGCCCAACCACGACCTGCCCCTGACCAACCTTACCAGCACACCTTGGGAAGAGCGCCTGCGACTGAAGCGCCACGCCAACACCGTATTCGACTTCGATGATCAGCAGGAGCTACGCGAGTGGAACCGCAAGCTCCACTATGCATTGCGTCGTACGCACCTAGCTACCGATGTGGAGCGCGTGGCGGCTATGCTAGTGGCAGAGGGCCTAGTAAGCACCAAGGAACGCCCCGAGCTACTACAGAAGCTGCAGGGCGTAGTAGGCCACCCCGATATGGCGCACTACTTCAGCCCTCAGGTGCAGGCGGAGGCCGAGCGAGAAATACTGGTGGGTGGCACCCGCAAGCAGGACTACAAGCCCGACCGGATCGTGTTCGAAGCTGCGCCCGATGGTCGGCGCCAGCGCGTGACACTTATTGATTTCAAGGTTCCCCCCGCAGAACCGCGTCACCGCCAGCCCCTACTAAAGTACGCCGAGCTCTTCAGGCAGCTTGGGTATCAGGACGTACAATGCGTGCTCTATTACTTTGATACGCAGGAGGTAGTAAAGTTCTGACGTGCGCTGGGAGGTCACTACACTGTCATCCCGGCCACGCCATCCTGACGCAGATAGGACTTTCTTGGGCGTGTACGACTGGCCTAGCGGCTTCTGCTGATGTGACACTAACCTGCACATGCTCTGATGGGCTCTCCTACAGCCTAGCCGGCAGATTTAAAGTGCGGAGCAAGCCTGACTAGGCTACCTTTGCTGAATCACCCAGCCTCTTCTCTCCTATGGCAGCTCCTCGCAAGGCCGCGCTTGGCTTCATCTTCCTGACCTTGCTGCTTGATGTTACGGGCATCGGCATCATTATTCCGGTGGTGCCGCGGCTGATCCAGCACCTGACGGGCGGCACGGTGAGCGATGCGGCACGCTACGGCGGATGGCTGGTATTTGCCTTCGCCGTGATGCAGTTCCTGTTTTCACCCGTAATGGGTAACTTATCAGACCGGTATGGGCGCCGGCCGGTGCTGCTGCTGTCTCTGCTGGGCTTTGGCCTCGATTACATTCTGGTGGCCTTCGCCCCGAGTATTGCCTGGCTATTTGTGGGGCGCCTGATTGCGGGCGTCATGGGCGCCAGCTTCACCACGGCCTCAGCCTACATCGCCGACATTTCAACGCCCGAAACTCGGGCCCAAAACTTCGGAATGATCGGGGCTGCCTTTGGCCTGGGCTTTATCATTGGGCCGCTGCTGGGGGGCTTACTGGGCAAGCATGGCACGCAGCTGCCGTTTCTGGTGGCGGCGGGCCTCACGTTTCTGAACGTGGTGTACGGCTACTTCGTGCTCCCCGAGTCGTTGCCCGCGGAGAAGCGCCGCCCGTTTGAATGGGCCCGCGCCAACCCCATCGGCTCCCTGAGAATGCTGCAGCGCTACCCCGTAATTATGGGGCTGGTGGCCTCGCTGCTGTTTATCTACGTGGCCGCCCACGCGACGCAATCAGCCTGGACGTACTACGTAATGGAGAAGTTCAAGTGGGATGAGACCTGGGTGGGATATTCGCTGGGAACCATTGGGCTATTGGTGGCCCTGGTGCAAGGTGTGCTGATCCGGCGCATCAACCCGGCGCTAGGCCAGAAGCGCTCCGTGTACCTGGGCATGTTGCTGTATGCAGTAGGTTTTGTGCTGTTTGCTTTCGCCACCAAAGGCTGGATGATGTTTGCCTTTTTGGTGCCGTATTGCCTGGGTGGCATTGCGGGGCCGGCGCTGCAGGGCATTATTTCGGGCCAGGTGCCCGGCAACCAGCAAGGTGAGCTGCAGGGTGCCCTCACCAGCCTGATGAGCCTAACCTCCATCATTGGGCCACCCCTGATGACCAACTTGTTTGCTTACTATACTGGCCCCAAAGCTCCGCTGTATTTCCCAGGTGCCCCCTTCTTGCTAGGGGCCGTGTTGATTCTCATTAGCTTAGGCCTAGCAGTTCGTTCACTCTCTTCCTATGTAGCACCTGTAGCACCTGCAGAGGAATCAGAGCCCGCAGTTTCGCTAGGTCACTAGAAGCTTGTTACAAGAGGAGGCCGGAGGTCCTGCTTGTGGCAAGCAGGACCTCCGGCCTCTTCTTGTTGTATTGCAGCCTGTACTGATTAGCGGCGCAGCAAGTTTTTTAGCCCTTTGATAGCCTCAGGCACGGCCAGCGCCAGTG
Organism: Hymenobacter wooponensis; assembly: GCF_004745865.1. Classification (GTDB taxonomy): domain Bacteria; phylum Bacteroidota; class Bacteroidia; order Cytophagales; family Hymenobacteraceae; genus Hymenobacter; species Hymenobacter wooponensis. The sequence goes on from NZ_SRKZ01000004.1 coordinate 118,279, forward strand.
AGGCAATGGAGGCTACCGAGGCCACCTGGCAGTAGAAGCATAAGGCTTTATTTTCCTTCCACTCCTCCTGGCCTAGCTTCAGCGTCGTAACAGTATCGAACAGGGTTTTGAGGCCCATGGCTACCGGAATAGCCGGCTGTTTGCTGGCCCGATGTAGGCCACCCGCCCCGGCCAGGCAGGCCGTGAGGCCATAGGTTACAATCATGGGCAGCGCGTCGGGGGTATCCATGCGCTTGTACCCATAGTCGGAGGCATCTACCTTATCGGAGTCGAAGGGGCCAACGGGTGGGTCGGGCAGGTGGTGGATGATACCGGTCTGGTACATGCTCACAATTTGGCCGGCGGCTACGCCCAGCAGGGAGAGGCCAATAATCCAGCGGCGGCGGTTAAGGTCGGGGCTTTTGCCGTAGCGTAGTTCGAGACTTAGTTGAGTAGGATCCATCAGGAATGAACAGTTGCAGTTGAGTTATAGCCACTGGTACGAGCCGCACAGGCTTCAGGGTTAAGGTGGCGCTTGTGCTAGGCCACTCCGTGAACGGCAGTTTTGGAACCGAGTGCCCTCCCAGATTCTTCTACCACGGCAAGACTACCGCCCACTAGCCGTATCTTTACTTCCCTATGATTTCCTTCCCCGCCGCTCCGCTTACCTCCCCTGCTCCTACCGCTACGCTTCCCGCCGCCACGCCTTTCCTCACGCGTATGGCCCGGGAACTGGTGGCGAAATACGGCCCCACGGACGAGCTGTCGGACCTGGTGGTGGTAGTGCCCACGCGCCGGGCAGTGGTGTATCTGCAGAATGAGCTGAGCCTGGCCGCTGAGGCGGGCCGAGCCGTTTGGAGCCCACGCATTGCAGCCATGGAGGACTACATGGTGGAGCTAGCCGGCGTACAGGTAGAGGAGCCTATTGCCCTGCAGCTGCTGCTGTTTGAGATTCTGCGCGACATCGACCCCAAGCTGGATTTCGACCAGTTTGTGGGCTGGTCGGGGTTGCTGCTGCAGGACTTCTCCAGCCTCGATCAGAACCTAGCCTCCCCCAAAAAGATATTTGAGTACCTGTCGCAGGCCAAGGCGCTGGAACGCTGGGAGCTCAGCAACGAGCCTGCCCCACAGAGCACCACGGCTGCTTACTTCCGTTTCTGGGACGACCTAGAGAAGGTGTACCGCCGCCTGCGTCGCCAAATGGAACGCACCCACCTAGCGTATCCTGGCCTAGCGTATCGCTTGGCCGTCAATAAGATTCAGACCCGCCTGGAGGCCGATGAAACGCTGCCCCAGCATGTGTTTATAGGGCTGGGCTCCCTTTCAAAAGCCGAGGAAAAGCTGATCCGACTGCTTCGGAAGGCCCGGCGGGCCGAGGTGCATTTCGATGGGGACACGTTTTACCTGGAACCCGGCTCACCCAACCGCGCCGGTCAGCACATCCGCCGCTACCAGGATATTTTCGAGCTGCCCAATGAGAACCTGGGTGGTCCGGCCGACCTACTGCGGGGCTTGCCGCGCGACATCCGGTTCGTGGGGGTGGCAAACGCCTCTATGCAGGGAAAGGTGGCGGGCCAGCTACTAGCAGAATCACGGCGCGAAAACCCCAGCGTTAAAGTTGCCGTGGTGCTCCCCGACGAAACGTTGCTATTGCCCGTCTTGCACGGCCTCCCGCTCGATGCGGTGCCCGAGTACAACGTGACCATGGGTCTGAGCTTCCAGAGCACTCCCCTGTTCAATCTCGTGGATTTGCTGTTTGAGGTGCACCTGACTGGTGTGCGTGAGGGCTCCGCCGAAACCGGCTACGGCATACCGCGCTACCACCATTTAGCCGTGAGCAAGTTGCTGCAGCACCCGTTTCTGCGGCGCTACCAGCAATGGCTCGATAAGCAACCGGAAGAGAACTACCATGGCCTGCTTGATAAGGTATGCCGCACTATTGTGAAGCGCCACGCCGTGCTGCTCACAGCCGAGGAGCTGCAAGCCTGGGGCCAGCACCACCCCCTTATTCAGGCCTTGTTTACTACCTGGAACAACTGCGACGACATTATTGCGGCCTGCTACACGCTCATTGATTTGCTCAAAAAGGCGTATCAAGATCAGCATTCCGCTATTGAGGCTGAGTACCTGTACTTGTTTTTCACGCTGGTAAAGCGGCTAGACTCGGTATTCGATTGCCGGGAGCAGCGCCTGTCGGTGCGTTCATTCCGGCGGTTCTTATACGAGCAGATGAAAAGCACTCGTCTGCCGTTCAGTGGGGAGCCCATTGCCGATGTGCAGGTGATGGGTTTGCTGGAAACCCGCGCCCTCGACTTTGATCATATCATCATTCTGAGCTGCAACGAGAACGTGCTACCGGCCCCTAAGCGCCACAGCTCCCTGTTCCCGTACGACGTACTCACCACTTTCCAGCTCCCCACCTACGCCGACCACGAAGCCGCCACGGCCCACCAGTTCTGGCGCCTGCTGCAGCGCGCCCGGCAGGTAGACCTGCTCCACATTTTGCCCGGCGCCGAGGGCACCCGCACCGGTGAGCGGAGCCGCTTTCTGCTGCAAATTGAAAATGACCTAGTGCCCCAGAGCCCTGGCCTACGCCTCCAAGACTTAACGGTGACCTCCCCCGCCGATGAGCCCGCTTCCCCGCTGTCGGCTCTCCCGCCCACCACTTCGGCTCATGCATTGACGCTGGAGCGGGAAAAAGAATCACCCGGCGACATTGTACTGGAAAAGGATGCCGGCATGCTCTTGGCCCTGCGGGAGGTGCTCACCAAAGGCCTCTCGCCTACGGCCCTTAACCAGTACCTGAACTGCTCTCTGCAGTTCTATTTCCAGCGGGTGGCCCATTTCCGCGAGAACGATGAGGTAGAAGAAGCCCTTGGCCCCGACGGGTTTGGCACCGTGGTGCACGAGGCCCTGGAGGAGTTGATGCAGCCCTTCCAGCAGCGCCAGCAACCCATTACAGCTACAGATATACCAGGCCTAGTGAAGCTGGCGCCTATTATGGTGGCAAAAGCGCTGCGCAAGGAAGAAGAAGGCCGTCATGCCCGCGCCGACGAGGGCCTCAACCACGTGCTAGGCCAGGTAGCTACTCAATTAGTACGCCGCTATTTAGAGGGTTTATTGGAGCAGCCGGGCGCCTTGCCCCTGCAAGTGCAGAGCCTGGAAGAGGCTTTGCAGGCAACCGTCTACGTCGGCCTACCGTCGGGCGAGAAGCTGCCCGTGAGCCTTATAGGCTTTGCCGACCGTGTTGATCAATTGCCCGATGGCCGCTTGCGCGTAATTGACTATAAAACAGGACTCGTACAGGCCTACGACCTTCGCTTACTCAAGCGCGGCGAAGGCCCCACCGATGCCGTGGAGCATCTAGTTACGGATGCCACCTCTAGCGCCGATAAAGTGCGGCAGCTCTGGTTGTACCGCCTGATGCTGGCTCACGGTGGCCGCCCCGCCGCCGATGCCGCCATCATCTCCCTACGCAACCTCAGCGCTGGCCCCATGACGGCCGATATGACTTTTCTTACGGAAGGCGGCCAGGACTTCGTGCAGCACAGCGAGCAACTGTTAGGCCGCATCGTTAACCGCATTTTGGACCCGCAGGAACCCATCCGCAAGACCGACGACTTAGATAAGTGCCAGTACTGCCCCTACCGCGGTATTTGCGCCCGCTAGGCTACTAAATGCGGTATAAGCCATAAATTGCAGCTCTCTACCTACTCTACCACTGGCCTAGCGCAACGGTTAGGCTCTACTAAAAATACTATGGACAAGTTCATGCAGGCCGCCATTGAGGAGGCACTACAAGGTCGTCAAGAAGGTGGCATTCCAATTGGCTCGGTGCTGCGCCGGGGCGACGAAATTGTAAGCCGCGGCCGCAACAAGCGCGTGCAGGAAGACAATCCCATCAAGCACGGCGAAATGGACGCCCTCTACAACGCCGGCCGCCAGCGCTCCTACCGCGACACCGTGCTCTATACCACCCTCATGCCTTGCTACATGTGCGCTGGCACCATCGTGCAGTTCAAGATACCCAAGGTGGTAGTAGGTGAAGACCAGACGTTTGGCGAATCCCGCGCTTTCCTGGAAAGCCACGGGGTGGAAGTGGAAATCCTGAACCTGCCGGAGTGCGTGCAGATGATGCAGGATTTCATCCGCGACGAGCCTACGCTCTGGAATGAGGATATCATGGAGCTGTAGAGCAAAAGTGAGTGCCACACTTAGCATTTTCCTGCTCAGCGACTGGCCTAGACCGTCTTCACTTTGCCAAGGACGTCATTGAGGATATATTGTAGAGACGCTGCTCCTGGCGTCTCTACATTATAGCACTGGTACGCCCTGCGTTTGAGCGCAGTCAGCAGAATGTGCTGTTTCGGTATTGTCTGAGCTGCTTTGTAACTACTGCGCTCCGATTGGCGTCTTTCCTAAGGAATCTTTCCTGCGCAGCGGCTCCCATTGGTGGCCGGCGTCTTGCCTGTGTAGCCGGGTGCGCCGCCCCCACTGCCCGCGGCCGACCTTTTGCCTATGTCTGATGCCTCCTTTGTTGCCACCAAAAAATGCCCACACTGCGGCCTCTGGACCGAATGGCACCAGCAACCCACCGACCACTGCCAGCACTGCGGGCAGGAGCTGGAGCCCCACCGGGCCGCCAGCGACCAGAGGCGTCAGGAGCAAGCTGAAGCGCCGCTGTCGCCGGTGCTTCTAGTTGAGATCAAGCCGGAGGACAGCCCCGCACTGAAGTTTTTTAAATATATCATTCGGGGTGGGCAACTGGCCTTTGCGGCTATTGTATCGTTTTTTGTGTGGCTTGTGACGGTAGTCGCGGGCTAGTGCTCTGTTCGCTGAACCGAGGAGGGGGCTGGCGGGTTGTAGAGCCAACAGAACGGGGCACATTCGACCCAGGTGGTGTAGGCTGGTAGAGTGGCCTAGGCCCTGCTACCTTTGCACCGGCCGTTTTGCTTGCCCTCCCCTCTTTATGCCCGAAGACAATTCCCTGCTCAGTGCCTCTAAAAAGTGCCCGGCTTGCGGCTTTTGGAGTAATTGGCAGCAGCGCCCCGACGATCGGTGCGAGCGGTGTGGGCAGCTCTTGGACCCGCAGCGCTTGCGTAGTGAGCAAGCCCGGCAGAAGCAGGCCGATGAGCCATTGCCATCGTTTCTGCAAATCCAGATCAACCCCGACGACAGCTCTTCCACTCGCTTTTTCAAGAAGATCATTCGGGGTGGGCAGCTAGCCTTTGCGGCCATGGTGTCGTTTATGGTCTGGCTACTTACGCTACTAGCCGGATGAAGTGGCCTAGGGAACTGCGCCACCCTATATTTCTGCTAGGCGCTGGAGTCTATCTAGTACTTGCGGCCTATAAGTATGGCGGACCGGTATCGGCCCAGTGGCCGGTGCTGCCCAGCCTGATTCGGGCGCATCTGGGCGATGCGCTAGCACTACCCCTTCAGCTTACCCTCATGCTGTACGCCATGAGGCGCTGGTACTTCCGGCGGCCAGGATTTGTGCTGCCTACTTCCTGGATTTTCAGCTTCTGGTTGGTCACCTCGGTGTGGTTTGAGGGCATCTTGCCACACTATGATGCCCGCGCCACCGCTGACCTCCTTGATGTGGTAGCTTACGCTGTAGGAGGCTTGGTTTTCTGGCGCTGGATGAACCGGCCCGACTGGCCTAGCCCTGAACCATAGTCCCACGTTCGTGCGTATACCCTGTGTAAAGCCCCGCTGACCTCGTGTCGCGGGGCTTCTGCATTGGCTCATTGGGCAAGTAACTTTTCTGTGTATGCTAGAGGATTTTCACCGCGTGCTGTCGGCTTACTGGCAGCAGTTTGTCTTTATTCTTCCCAAACTGCTGATTGCCATTGTGCTGCTATTGATTGCAGTTTTTATTGCTAATCGAGCCAGTGGCCTGCTTGGCAGTCGCTTGCGGGCCCGCTCCTCCGACCCGCTACTGCCCGACTTCTTAGCCAACATCAGTAAGTGGGTGGTGGTACTGACGGGGTTGGTTCTAGCCTTCAACATACTGGGGTTTTCGGGTATTGTAGGGAGTATGATTGGGGCGGCCGGCGTGTCGGCTTTTGTGGTTGGTTTTGCCTTTAAGGACATTGCCGAGAATTTTCTGGCCGGGGTTATTCTAGCCTTCAACCGCCCCTTCCACATTAACGACACCGTGCAGGTCCGGGACTTGATTGGGCACGTGGAAGCCCTCAATCTGCGCACTACGCTTATGCGCACCTTCGATGGCAAGCATATCTTCTTACCCAACTCCATGGTTCTGAAAGAGCCACTAACCAATTTCACTCGGGATGGCAACCTGCGCCAAGAGTTTCTGGTGACGGTGGAGCTAGGCGAAGATGTGGTTCCCGATACGGCTATAAACGTGATTCTGGATTACCTGCGCTCCGTGCCGGATGTGCAGCAGTCGCCGCGCAAACCGTACGTTAATCTCGAAAAAGCCACCGCCACAACCGCCGATCTGCGGGTGTACTTCTGGACTGATTCTGAAGACTACCGCCGGGGCGTCATTCAGCAGAAAAGCCGAATCATGCAACAAGTGAAGCTGGAGTTGCTTGGAGCCGGCTTGGGCGTGCCCGCCCTAGGCCAGTAGGTTACATAGTGGCCTAGGGTGGTATAAAGTGCTCTTCCTCCTTCGAGTGCGGCAGAAGAGATATTAAATCTGTCTGCGCAGGAGCTTTTGGAGAAAGTGGCGAGCTTCTTGCGCGCCACGGTGCTTTTGCCGTTGTTACAGCGGGGTTGGCTGACGGCTACGGAGAATTTTCGGGCGGTCAACGGTTTCACTTGCGTGGATATGCCTAAAAATACTATTCATCGGTTACTGAGTCCTCTGTTGTTGTGGCGCTTGCGTCATCTCAACGACCGAGTGTACCTCATTCTGGTGAGCGTACTGGTAGGCGTCTTCGCCGGGCTGGCGGCGGTTATTCTCAAAACCTCCGTGCACGATGCGCAGCACCGGCTCTATGCCTGGGTGCCCGAGCAGTATAGGGTATTTGCCCTGTCGCTCTACCCTATCATTGGGGTTGCGCTAACGGTGCTCTTTACGCGCTACTTCTTGGGTGGCAACTTGGGGCGCGGCATTGGCCCCATTATCTATAATATTGCCCGCCAAGGCAGTGTTGTGCCGCGTAGTAAGCTGTACTCCCAGTTAGTTTCGTCTTTTCTGACGGTAACCTTCGGGGGCTCGGCGGGTTTAGAGGCCCCTATTTCCGTGACGGGCTCTGCCATTGGCTCCAATACGGCCCGGGTGTTGCGCATAGGCCGCCGGGAGCGGCGGCTGCTCACGGGGTGCGGCGCAGCGGCAGGGGTAGCAGCCATCTTTAACTCACCTATTGCCGGGGTACTTTTTGCCGTAGAGGTAATTCTTTCAGAGCTGTCGGCGGCATTTTTCGTGCCGCTGCTTATTTCCTCAGCAACTGCTACGGTGGTGTCAAAGGCGCTCTATGCGGGCCAACCGTTCGTGCTGATTACCACCAGCTGGCCCGTTGATGCTGTGCCGTTTTACCTAATGCTCGCAGGCTTCACGGCTCTCCTGTCGGTTTACATGATCCGGGTATACTTCTGGGCCGATAAGTTCTTCGAGCGCTGGCACGGCACCTACCGCAAAGTATTGGTGGGGGGCTTGAGCCTCGGGCTGCTGGTATTTGTTTTCCCGCCCTTGTATGGCGAGGGCTACAATATTGTGCAACTGCTACTGGGTGGCCACGCCGAGCAGCTCGTGGACGGCTCTCTGTTTGCGGTCTACCGCGACGATAGCGTAGGCCTGTTGCTGCTGGTGGCAGTTGGTAGTATGCTGCTGAAAGTGATAGCTACAACTATCACAATTGGCTCCGGCGGCAATGGAGGTATGTTCGGCTCTTCACTGTTCGCGGGGGCTTTGATGGGGTTTATTTTTGCTCGCCTAATCAACCTGAGCGGCATTTACCCCATCTCTGAAGTCCACTTTATTGTGCTGGGTATGGCCGGCACGCTTGCCGGCGTGGTACACGCCCCGCTAACTGGTATCTTCTTGATTGCCGAAATTACCGGTGGCTATGCCTTGTTTGTGCCGCTTATGGTGGTTACCTCAGGCTCATATCTCATCACTCGGTATTTTGAACCTTACTCGGTGTATACCCGCAAACTCGTGCAGCGCGGCGTATACGTTCACCACGACCGTGACCGGGGCCTACTAGCCCAGCTCGATCTGCACATGCTGGTACAAACCGACTTCATGACCGTGCACCCCGATGATACCCTGGGTGAGTTGGTAACAGCGTTCCGGCACGCCACTCGCAACCTGTTTCCGGTGGTGGATGAAGAAGGCCATCTGCATGGCGTCATAAGCCTAGATACCGTCCGGGACGCGCTCTTCGACGATGAGCACTATAACACCACCCGCGTGCGCGACCTAATGGGCGAGCCTCCGGCCACCGTCCGCCCCGACGATACCATTCAGGATACGTTGCGCTGTATGGAAGAACTGGGCGCCTGGGCTCTTCCCGTCATTGGTAGCGATGAGCGTTATCAAGGCTTCATTCTCAAATCCAGCATTCTGGCGAGCTACCGTCGGCAGCTTATCCGCGAAAGCGAAAGTTGATTTTCCACTGGCCTAGAGTGATGGCTATAGCAAGAGAGTCAGCCATATACTATTGAGGCAGCGCATCACTAAGTTAATACTCACCTATTTCGGGGTCTTTGGGCGCGAGCAGTAAGCCTGCCATCATGAGTAGGCCAGTTAGTAGGATAACTACGAACAGAATGTTCTCTCCTACTTCCCCAATACGGTGTTGCGCCGGAATACTGTAGTAAAGCAGTACCGTAATAAGGCCTTTGGGGGCAATGAATAGCTCCGGAATCAGGTCGGCGCGCGCAATGTAGCGGAGGTAGAAAAAGCGAATTGCGGTGAGAACGGCTACAATCATCACGCCCTGCAGTAGTAGCGAAGCACTCATAAGGCTACTGAGCGTGATGCTGAACCCAAACAGCAGAAAGAAGAACGTTCGAATCAGGAAAGCCGACTCGGCGGTGATACTGCGCAACTGATGGGTTTCCGCCACCAGTTGCTCTGGCCGGAACCACCGCCGCAACAGCGAACCTTTCAAGAATATTTCGGCATTGTTTACTGCCAGGCCAAACACCAGCACAAGCAGCAGCGACGATAGATGCAGCTTTTTGGAAACACTGTACATAAGCACCAAAAACGCCAGAATCAGGAAAAACTTGACGTGCAGCCGGATGCGCCCGAGCAGGAAGGCCAGCATGGCGGTACTCAACACGGCCACCACAAGCACGGCTACTACATCGCGCCCGAAGGTGACCACCGACATGCCTTGGGCAAAGTTATCTTGGAGGGCGAAGTTGAAAGCCATAATCCCCAGGATGTCGGAGAACGTGCTTTCATAAACGATAAATTCTTGTTTCTCCCCTACCAAGCTGGCCACACTGGGAATAGCAATGGCCGAGCTGATTACAGAAAGCGGCACGGCATTTACTAAACACGTTTGAAAACTTACGCCTAGCCAAAGATGTAGTATGGAGGCAATGGCCACTGCTTGCACTACCAAAATAAGCGCAGCAGCCAGAAACGAACGCCGAATAAGTGGGGCCTTATCGCGGGAGAGCTTCAAGTCCAAAGCCCCCTCCAACACTATCATAATCAACCCAATAACCCCGAATATTTCCAATACCACCTTCGGAATGGGCAAGGTAAAATCGAAGTAGTCGGCGGCCTGCCGCAAGGCAATGCCCGTAAGAAGCAGCATCAGCACCGAGGGAATTTTAGTGGCTCGTGCTGCCAGGTCAAATAAGTAAGAAAGTACAATGGCCAAACTCAGGCCAATAAGAATGGAATACGTACCCATACAGTTTCAACAACTAATCAGTACCCCAACGGTACGCAGAAAATAGCTTTTCAACTGGAATTGCTCTTTTCGTGACTAGCCTCCCGACTACCTTTGCTGAATGCAGCGCTTATCTGATTCTGATGCCGTGGTAGCTATAGTTGGCGGGGGACCTGCCGGTTTGCTAGCCGCCCAGCGCTTGGCGGAGGCGGGGCATCGTGTGGTGGTGTATGAGGCGCAGGCCACCGTGGGCCGTAAGTTTTTGGTAGCGGGCCACGGCGGCTTTAACCTGACCAATTCTGAACCTTTACCAGACTTTGCCACCCGGTACGCGCTTCATTCTGTCCGCTTTCACGAGCTCCTAGGCCACTTCTCCCCCGCTGATCTGCGCCAGTGGACCACTGATTTAGGCATTGCTACTTATGTGGGTACCAGCGGCCGGGTATTCCCCACGGCCGAGTACAAGCCCGCACAGTTGCTGCGGGCCTGGGTGGGGCGCCTAGTCGAGTTGGGAGTAGAAATCCGGACGCGGCACCGCTGGTTGGGTTTCGCGGATGCTACTGGCCTGCGCCTGCGCAACGACGCAACCGGCGAAGAAACTACAGTGTGTCCGGCTGCTACGGTACTGGCCCTGGGTGGGGCCAGCTGGAGCAAGACCGGTTCTGATGGCCGCTGGACCGCTGCGCTAGAGCACATAGGCGTGCAGTGTGTGCCCTTCCAGCCGTCTAACTGCGGAGCAGAAATAGCGTGGTCAGCTTTCTTTCAGCAGAAAGTGAAGCGCACTCCCCTCAAGAACATTGCCCTTACCTGTGGCTCCCACACGGTGCGGGGCGAGCTTATGCTCACGGAATATGGCGTGGAAGGCACCCCGGTTTATGCGCTTACGCCAGCTATTCGGGAGGCGCTAGGCCACTCAACCACAGCCACGCTTTTGCTTAATCTAAAGCCTGACTTAACTCCGACAGCCTTGCGTGAGCGGCTGGCACAGCGACGGAGCGGAACATCCTGGGCCTCTTTTTTGGCCAGCGCCTTACGCTTAGGGCCGCCTATTCCGACCTTACTGCGAGAAGTTGGCCCACCTATTTTACCTACAGAGCCGGTAGCTTTGGCCCATTTACTTACGCACTTACCCCTTCCGGTTAGTGGCCTACGCCCCTTGGAAGAAGCCATCAGCACTGCCGGTGGGGTGGCCTGGACTGAGGTGAACGAGCACCTGATGTTGCAACGGCGGCCCGGCACCTTCGTGGCCGGAGAGATGCTTGACTGGGAAGCTCCTACCGGCGGCTATCTGCTCCAGGGCTGTTTCAGCACGGGCGCTTGGGCGGCGCAGGGAGTAACCCGCTGGCTGCGTAGCACCCAGCAGCAATAAATAGTCTTTGAGGGATTAGGCGTCTCGTTCGCGCACTTTTTCTGCTTCTTCAGCCGCGGCCAAAATAGCTTTGGCGTCGTCGAGCAGGCGCTGGCCATGATTCAAGTGGTACTTCAGCACCAGCGCGAACAACAGGCAGAAGGAGACTAATGGCAATGCCCAGCCTAAGAAAAACCAGAGCCAGAACGACCGGCCGTGGCTTTGCGCACAGTGGGCCGTAGTGAAAGCCAGCACCGCCAAGCCCATCATAAGGGCCAGCACCAACAAGGGAGCTACCAGCAGCATAGGACTAGGAATGAGGAAGGCGAGTGGCATAAGGTTATAGTAATATACGCGGATGCTCCCAAACTTACAAGGCCAAATACGGGTCTTGCTGCTCCTGCTATAACGCGCGAGGCACAAGGATGTTTGCGAAAAATGGCCGGAAAGTTGCCGTCTGCCCGACCACCTTCTACTGGCTTTTTCCGTATTTGACGGTTTGCCCCTCACTCCCTCCCCGCCTGCCTACCCTATGTGGGAAAATCAAAGTCTTTTCCGCGTCTCGGCTCAGCTCTTTGCCGATGGCGTGTTCAATTTGCTCGATCGGACATTAAAGCCGGAAGTTTTTCTGTTGGGCTTGGCTTCGGCCCGGGAAGCCGACGACCCCGAAGCTGTAGTTATTGAGCCCGTTACGCATCGGTATCGGCCATCAGATTTTGCAGCGGTTAAGGCGCGGGCGGCTTCTTTGGAGCCTGATGGGCCACGCGAAGTTGTTTACCATCTGCACCCCCTCGACCACGACCGGTACGAGAAGCAGCGCTGGTATGAGTTGCTGCGTCGCGCCACCGAGCATACCCTCAACGACATTGTGGCGAAACACCGGGAAGAGCGGGTTAGCTTTTGCTCCCAGCCGGTAGGGGTGTACAATTATCAGGTGATTATTGTGCTGCAGCTTTCCCTAGAGGCCTACCAGAATTATTACTCGCTGCCAGGTAAGGGGGGCACCCGCTCAACATCCCTGTTGATGGCCACTATTCAGGAGTTTTTGCAGGATGCTTCCCGGGGGCTCCGTGAGTCAGATACCGACGATGACCGCCCGGTGCTAGACCGTGACTACAACGAGGTATTGCGAGCTGCCGGGCGCCGGTTCATGCTGCGGGCCGCCGCAGGCACCCATGGCCTTTACGATGCCTGTAACGGCGTAGCCGCCCTTCGCCATGAGGGCGACGAAGGAGTAGGCACCATGATTGTGTCGCGGCGTAACCACCCAGCCGTGGTACCTATTCTTACCCTCGATTCACCTATTCCGCTGCGAGATTACCGCCGCATCAGAAAGCTGCTAGAGCTTAGCGAGGACCGCAATGCCTTGCTCACTGATGCTACGGATGTGTTTGGCCTTGGCTACCTGGTAGAGCGCACCGACCCGCAGTACGAGCCCCTGTTCACCGTCGATTTCACCAAGCACTACAGTTGGGAGTTGAATCATGATGGGCACATTATGATGAAGGTGGTGTCGAACACTCCCCGCCTACCCCAGGGCACCGTGGATGAAGAGAACTTTGCGCAGGCTATTCGTCGTGTATTTCCGACCGTGGATGCCGCCGGCGCCGCTTACCTCTGGGAGCTCACGCTGAAGGCCACAGCCCAGACCAATGGCACCATCCTCGTTATTTCGGAAGGCGCCGCGCAGGAGGCTGCTCGCCTCACTCGGCAGTGCTTTCGGGTGGCCCCGCGCCTTATGACTCCCTCGGTGCTGCGCTTGGTTACCAACATTGATGGGGCCGTGCTCATTGACCCCGCCGGTACCTGCTATGCCATTGGCGCTATCTTGGATGGCCTAGCTACTGAGAAAGGTGACTCTTCCCGCGGCTCCCGCTACAACTCAGCCTTGCGCTATGTAGAAAGCAGCCGCTATGCGGTGTTAGCCATTGTTGTGAGTGAGGATGGCTGGATTGATCTTCTTCCTCCTGTGCGCCGGTAATTCCGTTAAGGTCCTTATCCCACAAAGAACAGCCCCCGACGTTAGTATTTACGTCGGGGGCTGTTCTGTGTAAGCGGTACTGCGATACCAGAAGCTTCCGAGGTTTTACCCTCAGTACCACATGCAAATGCTAACTTTAGCCGTTTACTGAATTCATCATTTGTTCAGGGTAGCGTAGGCCAGCCGCTGCTTGTTGGGGCGCAATCTGGTCAATGCGCGCTAAGTCCTCCAGGCTAAGTTGAATTTCGGCGGCTCCCACATTCTCCTCTAAGTAAGGCACGCGCTTGGTACCAGGAATAGGCACAATATGCTCACCTTGCGCCAGCACCCACGCCAGCGCCAGTTGCCCTGGGGTTCCCCCCTTCTCTTCAGCCATTTCTCGAATTCGAGCTACCAGATCAAGGTTCTTTTGGAAGTTTTCTCCTTGGAAGCGCGGGGTATGCCGACGGTAGTCATCCTCTGCTAAATCTTCAAATCGCTGAATCTGCCCCGTTAGGAACCCACGGCCCAATGGCGAGTAGGCCACAAAGCCAATACCTAGCTCCTGGCAGGTTTGGAGCAGTTCATCTTCTGGGTCGCGGCTCCAGAGCGAGTATTCGGTCTGCAAAGCCGTGATAGGATGTACCGCCTGGGCCCGGCGTACGGTGTCAGCGGCCGCCTCAGATAGGCCTAGGTACCGGACTTTACCTTCTTTTACCAGTTCGGCCATAGCACCCACCGTATCCTCAATAGGCGTGTTGGGGTCTACCCGGTGCTGGTAATACACGTCAATATAGTCAGTACCCAACCGGCGCAAACTGGCTTCGCAGGCTTGGCGCACATACTCCGGCCGACCATTAATGCCCCGCTTGGTAGGGTCGTTTGGGTCGCGCTGAATTCCAAACTTGGTAGCCAAAACCACTCTATCCCGGCGCCCCTGCAGGGCTTTTCCTACCAGTTCTTCGTTGGTAAAGGGGCCGTACATATCGGCGGTATCGAAAAACGTAACACCAAGCTCCAATGCTCGGTCTAGGGTGCGCAGGCTTTCCGCGTCATTGCGGCCCGCATAAAAATCCGACATACCCATACAGCCCAGACCGAGGGCAGAAACTTGTGGGCCGCGCGGGCCTAATGTGCGTGTTTGCATAGTAAAGTTGGTTAGGGGAGTGCAATAAGGAGCCAGCAACCTTTAGAAAGGCTGCTAGCATGCGTGATAAAACAGCCAACTACCCTTTCGGTTCTCTTGCCCTACTCGATACCCAGAAAAGTCGTTTCTTTAGCTCTGTTATCGTATCGCAATGTTACTTATAGAGTTTGCCTTTGCAGGAGCTATTGCCTTGTAAACTTCCTACACTGAACCTGCTATGTTATAATCGTTATTCCAATCTGAGATCAGAACTGGATAGATAGACGGCCTAAAACGTTTACTTATATATAATTTACCTAAAAGAAGTAAAGATTGTAGTTTGTACTGCATCTTCAACATTCATTCACTGCATAATCTTAGTTTCTGCAAAACGACTACTAGCCGCCCTAGCCCCAACTTGTCAGAGGCTAGTTAACCAATCTACTATTTATCGCACTAGCTACTCTTTATGAACAAGTTATACCTAATAAGCCCAGTAGTTGCAGGGCTCTTAATTTGCCACACTTCTGTAGGTCAGAATTCCGGAGGCGAATCTTCTTTAGTTTCAACATCCTCCACGAATTTTCTACAACAGCATACTGGCGGCGCAACTATTAATTCGCGTTTATATAATGGGCCAGAATATATCTTTTACAACAAATACTATCGCAATAACGTAGGCCACCAATTTTTCAATATTCCTGAAGAGAAGCCAGGAGAAGTTGAATATGACGGTCGTTATTTTACGAATATCCCTTTATTGTATGATACGCACCTTGATCAAGTAGTACTGACACACCCTACTAGTTCACTCAAGTTTCGGCTGGTAAATGAAAAGGTGCAATCTTTTAAACTTCAGGGCCACACGTTTGTGCGTTTGATTGCTCAACCCGTTACAAAACCTATTATTACTACCGGATTTTACGACTTACTTTTCGATAAAGGCTTACAGGTATATGCCAAATGGGAAAAGGAGATGAAAACTAAAGCCGAACAGAATGCCGTTCACGCCATATTTACAGAGCACACTAATTATTACGCCTTCAAAGATAATAACTATTACCACATCAATAGCATAAATGACTTAGCAGATTTATTCCCAGAAAATAAGTCAGATATACAAAAATATGCCCGTAGCAATAAATTGAAATTCAACAAAGCTAATAGAGCCACTACTTTAATAAAGCTAGCTCAATATTCTACTTCGACAACTCATTGATTTTATTTTTTACTTCAATTTCAGTTCCGCTGTATTTCTATTGCCTAACCATGAAGAAATTTTACGTTCGATACTTATTACTTCTCTTATGGCTTAGTGGCTTTTCAAGCTATGGTCAAGTTTCTACCTCTCCTCTGATTAGTTTGAACTTAGACAAAGCTACGTTTGAGCAATTTGCCAAGGAAGTTGAAGCAAAGACATCTTATCGCTTCTTTTTTGACCCGACTAACGTACAGAAAGTAGCCGTTACGGTATATGAAACTGCCATTCCTCTAGATAGTGTGTTGCGACGCACTTTTAAGGGCAGTAACCTTCGCTTCGCAGTTGATATTAGAAACAGGGTTTACATAACAGAAGGCTCATCTATCCGCACGGAGTTACCCATTGGTTACTTCAGGCCTGATGGTGGGCAGGTGGCCTATGAAGACGAGCCTGCTACTGCCACTCAAAGTCCTCGCGCAAAAGCGCGCTCTGGTGGCACGCTTAAGGCTACAGTTGCAGAGATAGGCCTAGCAGGATCCGCAACGGGTAAAACGGCTACTCTGGCTGGCCACGTACGTGAGAGCAAATCGGGAGAGCCCGTAATTGGAGCTTCCGTGTACATTGAGACACCAAACATTGGTACTTCTACCGACCAATTTGGCTATTACTCCCTCACTCTGCCCGTAGGCCGCCACGAGCTTAAAATACGAGGCATTGGGATCAAAAACTCTAAACGGCTGATCATGCTCAACAGCGATGGTAAGCTGGAGCTTGAGATGGAGGAAGATATCAATACGCTGAAAGAAGTAGTAATTGAAGCGGAAAAAGACCGCAATGTCTCGGGGATGCAGATGGGCGTCGAAAGACTTGACATCAAAACCATCAAACAGGTCCCAACTGCTTTTGGCGAGGCGGATATTCTACGAGTAGTACTCACTTTGCCTGGTGTAAAATCAGTGGGTGAGGGCAGCACTGGCCTTAATGTACGAGGCGGCGCTACTGATCAAAACCTTATTTTGTTTAACGATGCGACGGTTTACAATCCTTCGCACTTATTTGGGTTTTTCTCCGCCTTCAATCCTGATATTTTAAAATCGGTAGAGCTATATAAGAGCGGTATTCCAGCCAAATATGGCGGCCGCCTTTCTTCCGTCTTAGATATTGCTACGCGCGATGGGAACAAGAAGAAATTCTCCGGTGCAGGCGGCATTGGCTTACTCACAAGTCGTCTTACGCTGGAAGGCCCCATTATCAAGGATAAAACAGCATTTATTTTAAGTGGCCGCACGAGCTACTCCGATTGGGTGCTGCATAAGCTTCCTAACAGCAAGCTCAAGCAAAGCTCTGCTTCTTTTTATGATGTAAACGCACACATCAGCCACGAAATCAACGACAAAAATTCTGTTTATGTCACTGCCTATAGTAGCCACGACCAGTTTAAGCTGGCCAACGACACACTGTACAAGTATGAAAACCTGAACGGCAGCGTCAAGTGGAAGCACATTTTTAATAATAAGCTTTACGGCGTCCTGACGGGCGCAATGAGCCGCTATCAGTACAACATTACCAGCGAGGAGAACCTGGTTAATGCCTCTAGATTGCAGTATAAAATTGGGCAGACGAGTGCTCAAGCTGATTTTAATTACTTCTACAGTTCTAAGCACACCATTGACTTCGGCGTTAGCTCTATTCTCTACGATAACATGCCAGGAAGCCTGTCGCCCCTCGGTGCAGAATCGTTGATTATTCGTGATGTATTACCGCACGAAAAGGGACTAGAAAGTGCCTTATATGCTTCGGACCGGATAGACTTTTCGCCCCGCTTTTCTTTATCTATCGGGCTGCGTTACTCCCTATATAATGCGCTGGGTCCGCGAGACGTATACCAGTATTTACCGAACGTCTCAAAAAGTGAGAATACTATAACTGATACGGTTTCATATAAGTCAGGGCAAGTAGCTGCCACTTACCATGGCCCTGAGTACCGCCTTTCGGCAAAGTATGCTCTCTCCGATAACTCGTCTGTTAAGTTTAGCTTTAACCGCATGCGACAGTATATCCATATGCTGTCTAACACGGCCTCTATGTCGCCAACTGATACCTGGAAGCTGAGTGATGCGGATATCCGTCCACAGGTTAGCGACCAGATAGCGCTGGGCTACTACCGCAACTTCAAGAGCAATACTATAGAAACATCCGTGGAGACCTATTATAAGGTTATGCACGACTTCGTGGATTACAAAAGTGGTGCTACTCTGCTGCTTAACCACCACATTGAAACGGATGTGGTAAATGCGGAAGGCAAGGCCTATGGTGTGGAAGTGATGGTCCGGAAGCTGACAGGCAAAATCAATGGCTGGGTGAGCTATACCTATTCCCGCTCACTGGTACAAGTTAATTCTCCGGCTACTTCTGATGTAGTGAATGGAGGCAAATACTATCCCAGCAACTTCGATAAGCCCCACGACTTCACCATGATCGGGAATTATCGGTTTAGCCGACGCTTTAGCACCTCTCTTAATTTCACCTACAGCACTGGTCGTCCTATTACGCTGCCGTTGGCTAAATACACCATCGGCAACGCTACGCGGGTGTATTACTCAGAAAGAAACGAGTACCGCGTACCTGATTACTATCGCACCGATTTTGCCTTTAATATAGAAGGCAACCACAAGGTCCAAAAGCTGGCGCACAGCTCCTGGACGCTCTCGGTCTATAACCTAACGGGTCGTAAGAACCCTTATTCTGTGTACTTTAAATCAGTAAATGGGCAGATTAAGGGCTACCAACTGTCTGTTTTTGCGCAGCCTATTCCAAGCATCACTTATAACTTCAAGTTCTAGCCATTTTACTCTGTCGGCATGAAATATCTTTTATTGTTGGGGATGCTATTTGCACTTGGCAGCTGCATTACCCCCTTTGAGCCAGAAGTAACAGAGTCGCAACTAAGCTACCTCGTAGTGGATGGCTTTATCAATAGCCAGGGTATTAGCACTATTAAGCTTTCACAAAGTGTCAATCTACAGAGTAATGCTACTATTCCTGAGCGCAAAGCTATAGTCTATATCGAGCAGGAAACCGGACCGCGATATCAATTACCAGAAACGAATGCTGGCACATATGTTTCGGATCAGTTAGCCTTAAATTCAGCAAAATCTTACCGGCTCTATATAAAAACCGGTACAGGAGTAGAATACGTTTCTGACTATACAGAGGTAAAAACTACGCCGCCTATTGACTCTATAACCTGGAAGGCTACGGATCGAGGGTTACAGCTTTATGTGAACTCACATGATGCTAACACTGCTGCACGTCATTACAGATGGGCTTACGATGAGACTTGGCAGTTTACCTCTGCTTTTGAGTCTTTAATGGAGTACAAGCAAAAAGATATCGTCTTCCGTAAAGATGATATTTATCACTGCTGGGGAACTGAAAAATCGACTGCTATCAGAATTGGTAACACAGTAAAACTTAGTCAGAATATCGTATCGCGCTATCCTTTGCAGCTGTTATTATCAAACTCTGTAAAACTGCGTTATAAATACAGCATTCTGGTTAAGCAGTATGCTCTCACGCAGCAGGAGTATGAATATTGGGAAGCCTTAGGTAAAAACACGGAAAACATTGGGACCCTATTTGATCCCCTACCAAGCCAGGTAACCGGCAATGTACATTGCCTTAGTAAACCAGAAATCCTAGCCTTAGGGTTTGTGGGCGTACAGTCAGAAACTGTTCAAAGAATTTTCGTTGCTCGCAATGAGCTACCGCGCAGCTGGGTTGCTGGAAATGGATATTCTTACCCAGCTTGCTCAGTGCCAGATTCTGTTATAGATGCCCAGAGAGATGAAGCCTTCAAATTTGGTCGGTATATTCCAATACTTCCCATCTATAAAGGTCCGACGAATGAACTTTGGGGCTGGGTAGCTGGCCCCCTTGACTGTGTAGATTGTCGTACTCGTGGAACCAATGTGCGACCCGACTTCTGGAAGTAATTGCCTTATTCTATTATTAATGCATTTACTCCAATAAGGTTTTATACTCTATGCCTTCTCAAGTAAATACAATGTGCATAAGTCGGACGCTTAAGCTTTTATTGGTGTGCGTGTTTTTTGGCCATACGGTATATGCCCAAATGAGCTCTTCTCTCACAAAGCAATTTACCGAATACAGTCAGCAGGCCCTGCAGGAGAAGCTATACCTTCACCTCGACCGGCCCCTGTACCTCAGCGGTGAACTCCTGTGGTTTAAGATCAATGCAGTAGATGGCATTCAGCATCGGCCGCTTGACCTAAGCAAGGTGGCCTACGTGGAAGTACTGGACAAAGACCAGCGGCCGGTATTGCAGACCAAGGTGGAGCTCCAACAAGCCAAAGGCCAAGGCTCTTTAGCCCTGCCCGCTTCCCTGGCATCCGGCAACTATACAATACGGGCCTACACCAGCTGGATGAAGAACTTCCCCGCCGATTACTTCTTCCATAGCACCATTACTATTGTTAATACCCGTACCTCCCTAGGCCTGAAAAGCGCCAAGGATACAGCCTCCTACGCAGCACAGTTTTTTCCCGAAGGCGGGACGATGTTAAAGGACGTACCCAGCAAAGTAGCTTTTAAAATTGTTGATAAAACTGGTAAAGGCATAGCTGCTACTGGTACTCTCCTCGATGAGCGCGGCGCGGCAGTTGCGTCGTTCAGTACCCTCAAATATGGTTTGGGCAGCTTTGTATTCACGCCTAAAGAAGCGGGTGCGGTATATACGGCGGTGCTTACACTACCCTCCAAGCAGGCTTTCTCACGGAAGCTGCCGTCCGTAGCAGCACAGGGAGTTGTATTGCGAGTAGAGGATTCAGGCTCAGATCAACTTAGAGTAAATATTATATCGACGGTAGTGGGGCGTACTTCCGAGGAACTTCTACTGCTAGGCCACTCCCGTCAACAGGTATCCGTATCTGCTATTGCTCGTTTGCAGGATGGCAAGGCCACAGTACTTGTTAACAAAAAGGAGCTAGCTGAGGGCATCACGCACTTCACAGTATTCAATCAGGAGAAGAAGCCTTTGTGTGAGCGGCTCTACTTCACACGTCCGGCGGCCCATCAGTTGACTATTGCCGCGGCTACGTCCCAGAAGACCTACGGCACGCGTGAAAAAGTTAGTCTGCAGGTGGCTACATCTTCTTTGCAAGCTCAACCTATTCCGGCTAATGCATCACTGGCCGTTTTTCGCCTTGATTCCCTTCCTGCCGCGGCTCTGCCCAACATCAATAGCTACCTGTGGCTAACCTCTGACCTGAAGGGAACGGTTGAGAACCCCGACTATTACGTGAATGCTACGGGCCCAGAAGCGGCACAAGCTAGTGACAACTTGATGTTAACTCACGGCTGGAGCCGCTTCCGCTGGACGGAGGTTCTCACTGCCCCTACTAAGCACTTCACTTATTCGCCCGAACTCAACGGGCTAGCTATTTTGGGTAGGATCACCCAGATAGGAACAGGCAACCCAGTTCCGGGAATTATGGCCTACTTGGCCTCGCCCAGCCGGAAGATAGACTTATATAACTCCGTGAGCAATGCCGACGGCATGGTACAGTTTGAGCCTTCGGGGCTGTATAGCACCAACGATCTGATTGTACAAACGAATACCGAAAAAGACAGCATCTATCAAATTGAGCTGTTAAACCCGTTCTCATTACAATACCCCAAGGCGCCACTCGTACCTTTCACTTTTTCGGAACGAAATCAGCAAGATATTCTGAATCGTAGTCTGGAGATGCAAACCCAGAATGCTTATTTCGGAAAGCAACAGTCGCTTTATCGCCGGCCACCACTAACCGATAGCATTGCGTTCTACGGCAAGCCCGATGAGAAATACATGCTTGATGACTACACCCGTTTTAAGGTGCTCGAAGAAGTAATGCGTGAGTACGTCCCAGGGGTACAGGTGCGCATTAGAAAAGACGGCTTCCACTTTATGGTCATGGACCACATAAACAAGTCGATCTTTCAGGAAAACCCGCTTGTGCTGCTAGATGGTGTTCCCGTGTTCAATATCAACAAGATAATGGCCATGGACCCGCTAAAAATTCAAAAGCTGGAGGTAATGACCAGCAACTATTTTCAAGGGGCCGCCCGCTATAATGGCATCGTGAGCTATAGCACGTATAAGGGCGATTTGGCAGGCTTTGAACTTAATCCTCGGGCCCTTATCCAAGAATATGAAGGGCTACAGTACCAGCGGGAATTCTATTCGCCGAGCTACGCCAGCGCGGAGGAAAAACAACGCCGCTTGCCTGATATGCGCAACTTACTTTACTGGAACCCGGAAGTAAATACTACGAGCGCCGGCCCTACTACCCTCGAGTTCTACACGTCTGATCAGCCTGGGACGTATGTAGTAGTGGTACAGGGCTTATCGGCCGACGGCCTTAGTGGATCCACCCGTTTTCAGTTTGAAGTAAAACCAGCTATCTAGGCCTGCCCAGTAGCAGCTTAAATGCCCCCCAGCAGGATGTTCTCTTGCTGGGGGGTTTGCGTTATAAGTGGGCCAACATCTTGTCACTGCTTATACTGCTATTGTTTACTCAGATGCTGAAATGCCGTATGGAGGGTTATCTTTTCCTCCCTACCATGAGCACTTTTGATCAAGACAACCGCCTGCAATGGGTGGAGCGCATTTCTCGCCTGATGGACAGCCAGTTTCGGGTACCTGGTACTAACTGGCGCTTCGGTCTTGATCCGCTGATGGGCCTGATTCCGGTGGTGGGTGGCCTACCCTCGCTGGCTATTTCTGGGGTCCTCATTCTGACTATGATGCGGCACGGAGCTAGCGGCCAGCTAGTAGTCAGAATGCTTCTGAACGTTATCCTCGACACCGTATTTGGCGCCATCCCCGTGATAGGCAACATCTTTGACTTCGCCTATAAAGCCAATGACCGAAACGTACGCCTGCTGCGCCGTCATTACGCCGAGGGCAAGTATCAGGGCAGCGGGCGCGGGCTTCTGTTAGTCGTGTTGCTGGTATTCTTCGCCTTAGGTGGCCTAGTAATATGGGGCGTGTGGGAAGTAGGATCTGCTCTTTGGCACTATCTGGCTCAGCACTCGTGGCAGTAGGCCAGAGCTAGTCCTCAAGTGTCTACTTGTGCTGCTTTGGTTTGTCAGGGCCAGCTCACAGAATACTCACGCCCCAGCCTTACCTTTGCGGCGTGAAAATGCTCCGATACCTTCCGCTGCTACTGCTGTTTTCGTCGTGCTTATCCTTGCAAAGCGATGAGCAGAAGGCAGAAGCTGCTGAGAAAGCCGTGCTAGCTCGCCACGATGAACTGATGGCGCAAATGGACCAACTGTACGCCCTGCGGCAGCAACTGCAGAAATCTGCTCCGACTGATACCGTTGCGGCCAGCCGCCAACGCCGGGCACTATTGGCGGCCGATGCGGGGATGATGTCCTGGATGCACCAATACCACCGCCCCGCCGACACGACTAAGGTGGACCGCCGCTTGGCGTATTACGCCAGTCAGCAGCAGTATATTGATTCGGTAGGCCACCTTTTTCGAACTAGCATCGACTCAGCGCGCTTGTTACTAAAGACTGGTAGTCGCTAATTCCTTTTCTACATGAAGATTTCCTTTTTGCGCAGCGTAGGCCACTTGCTCCTAATTATAGCAGTAGTAAGCGCCAGCCTCACGCTACCCAGCTGCACTCAAAAACCAACCGCAGAAGCCCACCTCCCCTACTTAGGTGAGCCAGAAGTAGTAGCCAGCGCCGGCGGGGCAGCCCCAGATACCGTTCCCTACACTGTCCCTTCCTTTACTCTTACGAACCAAGACAGCCAAACCATCACGAACCAGACTTTCGCTGGTAAGGTCTACGTGACGGATTTCTTCTTTGCTACGTGCCCCAGCATCTGTCCTAAAATGCAGAGTGAACTGCTGCGCGTGTACGAGCAGTTCAAAGGCAACCCCAAGGTGCTGTTCCTGAGTCATACCATTGATCCGGCTCACGACTCCATTCCAGTGCTGCGTGATTATGCGGAGCGCCTGGGCATCAAGGATGCATCGCGCTGGCACTTCGCTACGGCTCCCCACGACACCATTTTTGCTCTGGCCCGCGCCTATATGACGGCCGCGCAGGTAGACAAAGGCGTAGTGGGCGGCTATGCGCATAGCGGCACGTTTGCCCTTATTGATTCTCACCGCCGCATCCGGGGCCTCTACGACGGCATGGAGAAGGCGGAGGTTGACCGCCTCATCAAGGAACTGCCCGAGCTGCTGAAAGAAGAAGCCAACGCCCAAGCTACGGCCGCCAAATGACCTATAGGCTGCTCACCGTTTCAAAGCTCGGAGCAGCAGGACTCGTCCTAGGCCTCACCCTAGCGGCTAGCCTGAGCGGCTGCTTTACGGAACGCCGCAACGAAGGGGCCCAACTGTACGCCACGCACTGTGCCAACTGCCATGGTGAGCAAGGCCAGGGGCTTAAACGCCTCATCCCACCCGTTGCAGCCTCTAGCTACGTGGCCGAGCATCGTACTGAGTTACCCTGCCTTATTCGCCAAGGGATGCGGGGCGAGGTAGTCGTGAATGGAGTGGCCTACAACCAGGTAATGCCAGGCCATGATGACCTAACAGATTCGCAGATTACTAACCTGCTCAACTTCGTGCAGCAGAACTGGGGGAATAAAAATCAGCCGTACACAATCCGCGAGGCCTCTGAGTTACTAGGCCACTGCAATGGCAGCGACGGCCAGTAACAGGCCTAGTAGTAAATGGTGGCCTAGACCTGTTTTCCAAAGTCAGAAGTTTAAACGAAAACCACCTTTTTTAGAAGCAAGTGCGGCTACCTAAGTTCAAAGGGGCACTAATTATAGAAGCTTAGAGTTTTTTATTTGCTTTTAAGGAAGATGAACTCTACTCACAAGACGTGCATCTTCTCGTAATCCTCCTTAGCTTGCAGCTTCATCTGTTTGTTTTGTTATGGGTCTATTTGACTTTCTAAAGAAGAAATCTGAGGAGGACGCACCGGCTCCCGCCTCTACTCCTACGCCCGCCGGTTCGGCCCCTTCCGACGCGACTGACAAGTCTTCCGGCCCGCGCTATAAGGGTTCGAATTATCAAATGCCTGCGGCACCAGCTCCCGCGCCAATGCCGCAAATTCCACCGGCACCGCCCATCCCGATTCCCCAAACGCCCGATTTGGCGTCTTTTGAGCCCCGCAATATACTGGAGCAGCTGTTGCTGCAAGCCGCCACTGACCCTGGTTTCCGGAGCCCATTTTACCAGGCACTGCTTGGTGAAGAAGTTATAGTAGTAATGGCGCCCAAGGAAGACATGGAGCCCGGTGAAATCACGCCTACGGAAGGCATGGAGATTCAGCTTCAGGTGCTGCACGACGGTAAAATTCCGGTTTTCACTTCCGTAGAACGCATCTTCGAAAGTGGCGCCGTCCCTGAAGACTCTGTGACGTACATGCGCCTGCGTGGCCACGATTTCTTCTCCATGGTGCAAGGTGCTGAATGCGCCCTAAATCCTTTCTCACCAGTAGGTAAGCTATTGGCCGCTGAAGAAATCCAGGCGCTGTTGGCAGGTCAGCTGTTTGAAGCACCCAACCCCCAAGATGTGCAGGTAGCCCTGCATCAGCCTGAGGTGGAGCCTGTTGCCCTCAAAGATGCCCTGCGGGAGTATGCGGGTGGTCAAGACCACATCCATGCCATTTATCTGGCAGAAATGCAGATGCAGCACAACCCTGAAGAGCGTCGCCTGCTGCTGGCTTTCCACACCGATCAGCAAGACCCCGCTTTCCTGCAGGAGCTTGGCCCGGTTATTCAGAACAACATCGGTGAGGCACAATTCGTGGACCTGATGCTCATCGACCCTGCCTCAGAAGAGCCCCTCATTCAGTACCTTCTCCAGACTGAGCCCGTGTATCAGCGCGCTTAATGGGCACTGATACCGCCATACAATAAAGGCCTGATGCTTCTGCGTCAGGCCTTTATTTTTTATTTGTCCCTGCTAAGATGCTGCCGGTGGTTGCTGGCGGGCCAATACTCGCCGCAGTACAGGACGCAGAAGAAAATAGAGCAGTGCTCCTACGGGCACTGCCGCAAGCGCCCACAGCAAGAGTCCACCGGCAAAAGCCTTCCAGAGCACTTGCAAGGCGGCTACCCAATCGTGCGAAAACTGATACTTAAGCTGCTGCATAGTCAACGCGGCACTGGCATCGGCTCCTAGCAATTGGCTACCCCAGTGCAGAAACGGAATAAGTAACAGCAGCTGGGCAGGGCTCCAAAGGTGGGCAATTAGTAGTGTGGCGGCCACATTCAGGCGCAGCCGCACGGCAATAAACGTGGCCAATAAAGAGGTAATGCCTAAGACTGGTACCAACCCCAGCACAGTACCTAAGGCCACCGTCAGGGCCAACTGGTGCGGCGTAAGTCCCTGCCGTAGCAAATCCCGTAGTGGGTCGAGGAGGCGGCGCCACCAACTAGCAGGACGGGGCGTGGTAGGCGGCGGAAGAGGTGGCTGAGTCACGAGGAAAGTTTAGAGGAAGGCGGCACAAAATCCAGCGGTGGCGCATTACCTTCGCAAAACGCCCTGAGCTGGCATCGTGCCAAGAGTAGTACGCGCCTCCGATGACAAAAGTACACGACTCGGCCCACCACCGCCGCAACGCCTGGACCGATTTCCTGATTCTGATGCGCCGTGCGGCACGTGAGTTTAGTGCCAACGACCCGCTTCGCTTAGGAGCCGCCACTGCCTTCTTTACTACGTTTGCCCTGCCCCCCATCCTGATTATTCTTATTCAGATCATTGGGTCGCTCTACTCTACTTCGGCTGTGCGCATGCTGCTGCTCACCAAGCTAGCCCATTTACTAGGCGCTTCGGCAGCAGGCCTAGTAGAGCAGATTTTGCAAAACGTTACGAATGTAGAGCGCAGCCGCTGGGTTACGTGGCTGGGTTTTGCCTTCCTACTTTTTATTGCCACTACGCTCTTTGGGGTAATTCAAAACTCATTGAACCAGCTTTGGCAAATCCGGACGCGGCGTAGTACCGGGCGCTTTACCAAAATTTTAAAGGAACGTGCCCGGTCTCTAGGCCTGCTCTTTGCCACTATGGTTCTCTCCGTGTTGGCATTCTTGTTTGATGCCGCCTTGGCCTTATTCGCGGATTATATCCGTGATTTCGATGCAACATTCGTTTATTATCTATTCCAGATTGCCAATCAACTCTCCTCGCTGCTAATCCTGGCTGCGTGGTTTGGAATTACGTTTCGTAACCTCAGCAGTGCTAAAGTACCTCCTCGGGCCGTACTCCGCGGAGCCCTGCTAACGGCTGTGCTTATTGACTTGGGCGAGAACGTACTAGGCTTTCTCCTGGTCCCCCGTAACCTGGGTCCTATATATGGTCCGGCCTCTAGCATGGTGCTAGTGCTGCTGTTCGTGTTCTATTCGGCCATGATATTCTACTTTGGGGCCTGTTTCACGAAAGCCTATGCGCATTATGTGGGCATGGATATTCGGCCGAAGAAATCGGCTATCCGCTACAAAATGGTAGACGTAGAAGAATAAGTGCGCGCCGCAAAGGGCACAGCTAGCGTAACAGAGGTTCACCTGGCCTAGAGCCTCCAAGTTGCCTAGCTAAATACGTATTGTTGCAGTCTTAGAGGTCTATCATGTACCCCTTGCGCCATTCCCGCCTAGCAAAGCGCTACCTTTGCAGGAAATTTCACGCTGTATGACTCCAACTTCTCCCTCCTTCGCCGACCTAGGCCTCTCTCCCGCTCTTCTGCAAGCCCTAGAAGAGTTGGCCTTCGCAGCCCCTACTCCTGTGCAGGAGCAGGTGATTCCGATGGCACTGGCCGGGCAGGATGTGGTAGGCCAGGCTCCAACCGGCTCTGGTAAAACTGCCGCCTATGGCCTGTCGGTACTGCATCAGGTGGATGTGAAGCTGGATGCCGTTCAGATCATTGTGCTGGTTCCGGCCCGAGAACTGGCCCTGCAGGTACGCGATGCCCTAAAAAAACTGGGCAAATTTCTACCAAATCTGCGCGTAGCTGCATTCTACGGTGGCCACGCTTTCCGCGACGAAACGGCCTCTTTGCAGCAGGCTCCTCACATTGTGGTAGCTACCCCAGGTCGTCTGCTCGACCACTTTGAGCGGCGCAGCATTATTCCCAATCAGTTGAAGGTGCTGATTCTGGATGAGGCCGACAAGCTGCTGGAACTCGGTTTTCAGGATGAGTTGGTGGAGATTATTAAGCGCTTGCCCCGCCGTCGCCAGACCCTGCTATTCTCGGCAACTATGTCGGATAAGGTGCTGGATTTGATCCGCAAAAACCTAACCCGCCCCCGGGTGGTCAATGCTGGCGAGGATACCGACGAGCTACCCGAAAACCTGAAGCTTGTAGGCCACTACGGCACAGTTGAGAAGAAGCCTGCGGCCCTACTCCACTTGCTGCAGCAGCCCGAAACCGGCCGAGCCTTGGTGTTCTGCAACACTCGGGAGCGGTGCTCAGAGCTAACCCGCTTCCTGCAGGGCCGCGGGGTAGCCGCAGAAGTATTGCACGGTAAAATGCCACAGCCCGAGCGTGACAAAGCGCTTATGAAGTTGCGCAACGGCTCTAGCCAAGTATTGGTAGCCACCGACGTAGCCGCCCGTGGCATCGATGTAACCGCCCTTGACACCGTGGTACAATTCGATGCCCCCGATAAAGCCGATGCGTTTCAGCACCGGGCTGGCCGCACCGCCCGAGCCGGCGCCGAAGGCACTGCCCATATTCTGGTAACGGATAAGGAAATGGCCCATGTGAAGAAGTGGCCCGTAGCTGCTGGCATTCAGTGGAAACCACTTCATGCGCCTAAGCTACCGCCCGCGGCCCCCAAAACGCCCCGCCCCGAGAATGTGACGCTGCACGTTTCGGCGGGCCGCAAAGACAAAGTTAGCGCCCACGACTTGGTAGGCACGTTTGTGGCCCAAGGTGGCCTAGAGCGTTCTGAAGTAGGCCACATTGAAGTCTTTGATCATTACAGCTACGTAGCAGTGCCGCGCCCTCAGGCAAAGGATATTGCGGAGCGCGTAAGCGGCGCTAAAATCAAAGGCCGTAAAATTCGAGTATCGCTGGTGGAGTAGTCATTCGCTTTACTCTTGCTACACACCAAGGGGCCCCTGTCAAATCCAGTTCTAGGACTGAATTTGACAGGGGCTCTTGTTTTTGAAAAGGCTAGTTAGTTTTAGTTGCCGTGTACTAGATGTGCAAGCTAGGCCTCCCCATGTTTACCCAAGAGTGGTACTGACACACCTACAGTAGACTTAAGTTTCCCTGGCTTAACTCCTGGGCATAAGTATTTGCTTCGAAACACTACAAAGGCGGCAAAATTTTAATTGTTTCTTATCTGCTACCTCCCCGACTAACCTTCTAACAAGTTTCGCTGCAGTCCTTCTGGTAATTGACTTTGCATGTGTGCTGTAAGTGTATAATCGCATCAAAACGAGCCACAGAAGGCTTGTATCGCACTTTTTTCAAGCGCAACCTGCTAATATATTTGGGTTAGCTGCTGAGCTTATCGACTTCGCAGAACAAGCCCGTCGATCCACCTAGACTTGGACTTCTAGGCCCTCTTGCTATTGAAGCAGCATGATGATTCCGCAGCTATTGTACCACTGTTCGGGTGCTCCTGTAGCGTCATAAGTAATACAGCGGATAAGCTCCCTTATTAGTGTAGTGCTTACTGCTGCTCTTCTAACTCATGGCCACCGTCCCTATGGCCCAGCCTGAGTATGAGCTTGAGTCGTCCTATCCATAGTGTCCTTCTAACCTCCTGAGCTGCTCCCTCTAACCAGCTAAGCAGCCTTCTCCTCCCACCTTTTCTTATCTGTTACGCATGCCAAGAATAGTTCTGGCCGCCTTGTTTTTAGCGAGCCTACATAGCGCTACGGCACAAAAAGCATCTCCCCCTATGTCTGCGTCTCCGTCTTACTCAGTTGTAGGCAAGCAGGTGCAGGTGTACACCACCGCTGCCAATACCCAATTACGCCTAGCGGCCACCGACAAACTTACTTTTCAAGCTCAGGGGCAGCCGCTAGAAACCCAGCCCACCGTCTTTGTGGACCCTAACCATTCGTTCCAGACGATGATTGGCATCGGTGGTGCTCTTACTGACGCCGCCGCTGAAACCTTCGCTAAGCTGCCTAAAGCCCAGCAGCAGGAGCTCCTGCAGGCCTACTACAGCCCCACCCAGGGTATTGGCTACACGCTAGCACGCACTAGCATTCATAGCAACGATTTCTCATCGGCACCTTACACATATGTGGCCGATGGCGACAAAGAGCTCAAAACCTTCAGCCTACAGCACGATGAGCAATACCGCCTGCCATTTATCAAGCAGGTCCAGACGGCGGCCGGTGGCAAGCTCACGATGTACGTGAGCCCCTGGAGCCCCCCAGCCTGGATGAAGGACACTAAGAACATGCTACAAGGCGGGCAACTCTTGCCCGAGTACCGCCAGAGTTGGGCCAACTATTTTGTCAAGTTCATTCAAGCCTATGAGAAGGCTGGTGTGCCCATCTGGGGCCTGACGGTGCAGAACGAGCCCATGGCCAAGCAGACTTGGGAGTCGTGCTTGTTCACGGCCGAGCAAGAGCGTGACTTCGTGAAGGGCTACCTTGGTCCTACCCTACAAAAAGCCGGGATGGGCACTAAAAAGCTCATTGGCTGGGACCACAACCGGGACCTGATGTACCAGCGCGCTACTACCTTATTTGATGACCCGGAGGCCAGTAAGTACTACTGGGGCTTGGGCTATCACTGGTATGAGACGTGGACGGGCTCGGGCATGCAGTTCGACAACCTGCGCCGCGTGCACGAGACCTACCCCAACAAGCACTTGATCTTCACCGAGGGCTGCATCGAGAAGTTCCAGTTCAGCAATATCAATGACTGGAAGCTGGGCGAACAGTACGGCCACTCCATGATCAATGACTTCAACGCCGGCACCGAGGCCTGGACCGACTGGAACATCTTGCTCGATGAGACCGGCGGGCCCAACCACGTGGGCAACTTCTGCTACGCCCCGCTCATCGGCGACACGAAGACGGGCAAGCTGCTCTACACCAACATCTACTACTACATCGGCCACTTCAGCAAGTTCATCCGGCCCGGGGCCAAGCGCATTGCCACCGCCGCCAGCCGCGACGTGCTGCAGACCACGGCCTTCCAGAACCCCGATGGCTCGGTAGCGGTGGTGGTGATGAACCAAACGGAGAAGGAGCAGCCCTTCCACCTCTGGATTAAAGGCCAGGCTGCCCAGACCAGCAGCCGCCCCCACTCCATCATGACACTGCTCGTTAAATAGCCAATCTAGGCCACTTACTAAAAGTGCATAGGGCTTGGTGGGTTTTCACGCGTGACATGTGAAAACCCGCCAAGCCCTATCTTTTCACCATTAGTTAAGCTCTAGACCTATATTCCTTCTGGGCAATTAGCAAATAGCAGAAGCAGGCAACCGCGCCACCGTATCCAAGTTACTGGGTACGGTGGCGCGGTTGCCTGCTTCTGGCCTATAAAGATGGGCGGTTGTCCTGCCTTTCTAGGCCACTCAAAAAGAAGGGCCGGCTTGTCCCCCTAATAGACAGCCGACCCTTTATACTCCCGCCTTGGCTTCTAGCTTCCGTAGCGGGATACTTTTGCAATAGTTACGCAGGTAGTGTTAGCAAGACGTTGTCGTTGCGGCGAACAGTTGCCTAGGTATAAACAAAATAGGCGGATGGAGCCCAGTAACCGGACCTAGCCTGTTGCTAGGCCCGGCCCACTCGGGCCAGAAAGCTAATCCCCAAAGCTTTCTGGTCACGCACCTCATCCCACTCGGCATTGCCGGGCCGAGTTCCGGTATTACTTGTACTGGTAGAAGCGCACGTAATCCACCTGCATTTGCTGCGGAAAGGTGGTAGTAGCGTCGGGGTTGCCATCGAAATCCCCCCCCACGGCCACGTTCAAAATCACGAAAAACGGATTGTTAAACGGATAAGGGCTGGCGCTGCTGTCGGTGAAGCGGTAGTACTCGCGCCCGTCCAAGTAGAAACGCATCAGGTTCTTGCTCCGCACCATGCTAAACACGTGAAAGTCGTCGGAGAGGTCGGCGGCCAGTCGTTCGGTGGTGCCAACGTAGCGATGGTCAGCGGAGCTGGTACCGAAGTGCATGGTGGAGAGCATCTCCCGCGGTTTGCTGCCCCGTAGCTCCATTATGTCGATTTCACCACACACTGGCCAGTTGTTCTGGTCAATGTCGGAGCCCAACATCCAGATGGCTGGCCACACGCCTTTGCCTTTCGGTACCTTAGCCCGCACATCGAGGCGGCCGAACTGAAAGCTCTGCTTGCCCTTGGTGATGATACGGCCCGAGGTGTAGGCGTTGCCGCCCAACTGTTGCTGCTTGGCTCGAATAACAAGGTTGCCGCCCTCCGTGAACACGTTCTCAGTCGAGTTGGTGTAGTTCTGAAGCTCTCGGTTGCCCCAGCCGTTACCTCCCTGTTCATATACCCAGTTGGCCTGATTCAGTGCGCCGCCATCAAACTCGTCGCTCCACTTAAGCTCAGTGTATTGAGTAGGTTCGCGGGCCTCTTCGTTTGCTAAGGCAGGTGCCGGGGCCGGAAGCACCTGCGGCTTTGTTTCCGTACAGCTCAGCAAGCACAGGGCCAGCAAGCTGCTGGCCCCGGCTTTTCGGCTGAGGGAAGTACGCGTGAAGATGTTGATCATAAAGTAGATGCCCCGTAAGGGCTAAGGCCAAGTAGCTGGCAGCGGTGGTTCCGGAGACTATTTTGCCACCAGTTTCATGGTGAACACCGTGCCATTTGAGGCGCCGCTGCCGGCCCTGAGGGTCATTTTTTTCTCGTCAATAGCCATGATCCGGTACACCCGCTCCGTAAGCGAGGCATCGGTGGCGCCAATGAAGGTGCCGGCTTTATTGAGTGTGAACTGGCCTAGGCCATTGCCCACGGCCGCCCCAAATACAAACGGCGAGGTATCAGATAAGCCCGTCTGGCACGTATAATCCTTCTGGTTGGCGTAGAAGGTCTCGCCTTTAGAATCGTAAGTGAACCCGTTTGCTGACGAGAAGGTGTACTCGTCATCCGATTGGCAAGCAGGCAGTTCGCCTGCTTTTACGCCCGCAAAATACTGACTTGGGTTGCCCTCCGTACCTACGACGATAGGTGCATCAACGGTATTGTCGAGCATCCAGGTTTTAGAGGAGCCGCCGGTTAGCAACCGGTTTACGGTGCTGAGCGGCGACACTACTACTACTTGCTGGGTAGTAGTATTACCGGTACCACCCCGCCCAGCCGTGAGCAGCTGCACGTTGAACGTACCGCCCTTGGTGTACACGTGCGTTACGGTCTGGCCCGAGCCAATAGTGCCGTCGCCGAAGTCCCATTGATACAGGAACGCGTCGGTGCTGGTGCTGGTGAAAGTTACTTCGGAGGTGAGACCTACTACTTTGGGCGTCGAGGCCGTGAAGCTGGAGGTAGGCTTGGGGCCGCTGATTTCTCCTTGGTCTTCTTTATCGCAAGAGGTAAAAACCATTGCGCTAGCCAGGGCTAGCAGGGCTGTTTTATATCCTATGTACTGCATGATTTTCTGGGCTAAGAGTCGGGTGTGTGGCCTAGTAGCCAGGGTTTTGTTTCAGGCCGGGGTTGGCGTCCAGCTCTGATTGCGGAATGGGCAGCACCAGGTTCTTCTCCGTAGGAATGCCGCGCTGCGTGATGCCCAGCGTACGTAGGTAGGCCGCCTGGGCCGTCATTACCGGAATAAGCTTGCCCGTGCGCTTGAGGTCAAACCAGCGGTCGAACTCGAAGGCCAGCTCGTACTTACGCTCGTTTATCACCGCATCCGTGAAGTTGGCAGTACCAGCCGTGAGGTCGTGGGCCGCAGAGGGCGTATTGATGGGCAGGCCAAAGGCGCGGCGGCGCACTTTGTTAATGGCTTCTAACCCCTCGGGAGTTGGCCCAACAGCCTCGGCCAAAATCAAATACACTTCTGCAAGCCGCATCACGGGCACATTTAGGGGCGAATCCCAGATGTTGGTCACCTCCGGTTTTTTACCCACAAACCACTTCTTGCAGTTGTAGCCAAATGGCGAGCCAGTTGCCTTAGCCGATTGCTTTGCCCCATCCGGGAACACGTCGCCGGGTACCCAAATGGTAGCCGCTTTGCGCGTATCGCCGGCCTCGTAGCCATTCACGAAGTCAGGCTCGGGGATATTGAAACCATAGCCGCTACCAGGTGTCTGGTTGGCACCTCGGGGCCCAAAGAACTCGTTCATGGAGGAACCTACGTTGTTACGGTCATACTGATTTCGACCGTTTACATACTGCACCTCAAACAGGGACTCTTTCTCGTTTTTGTTTTCGTTCGTTACCTTGAAGTTATCGGCGTAGTTATCCCACATGGTCTTACCCGACTTAGTAATCACCTCCCGTGCCCACTGAGCGGCTTCGGGTTTCTTACCCTCGGTGATGTAGACTTTAGCCAACAAGCCAGCAGCAGCCCATTTAGTAGCCCGGCCCAGATCGGTGCCGCTGTACGATGGCTGCAGGTTTTCGTAGGCATCTTTCAGGTCCTGCTCAATCTGCTTGTATACTTCAGCGGCTGGCGTGCGCGGAATATTTACCGCTTCGGGGCTGGCGGGCGGTGCCGTAAACAGGGGTACGTCGCCATAAGCCCGCACCAGGTCGAAGTAGTACTTGGCCCGTAGGAACTGAGCCTCTCCTAGGCACCGCTTCTGAATCACGGGGTCCATGTTAGGAATGCTCGGCACTTTCTGCAGTACCAGGTTGGCGCGCTGTACCCCAATAAAGGAGCCGCCCCACAGCCGGTTCACCACTGTGTTAGTAGATGGAATGCTGAAAGCCTCCAACTGCTTGTACTCGATGCCGTCATTGCCATCGTCGCCGCCCGTTACCGAGATATCGGCCATGATGTCGAAGGCCCACATGGCCAGGTTATACTGCCCTTCCTTGGTCAGTTCACTATAGGCAGCATTCGTGGCCTGAATGGCGTCCTGCTGGGTTTGGTAAAAGTTGGCGTCGGTTACTTGATCGGCGGGAGCTTCTTCGAGAAACTTCTCGGTGCAGCCCACCAGCAGGCCTAGCGAAAGCAGAAAGGCGCTGCACGTGATTTTAGAAATATTCATGAGTAGGTAGGTGGGAATTAGTAAGGATTAGAACCCGATGTTAATGCCGCCCATGAACACGCGCGACTGCGGGTAAATGCCTAGGTCAATGCCGCTGGGGCTTACTTCGGGGTCGTAGCCGGTGTATTTGGTTAGCGTCACTAGGTTTTGGGCCGTAACGTACACACGCAGCTGAGTAGCCGAAATGCGGCTCATCAAGGTCTTAGGCAGGGTATAGCCAAAGGTGAGGTTCTTCAAACGCACATAAGAGCCGTCCTCGATATAGTGCGTAGATACCCGCAGGTTGTTATTTGGGTCGCCGTTGATAGCGCGCGGAACATCGTTGCTGGTGCCGGGGCCAGTCCAACGGTTCAGGATGCGGGTAGTACCGTTCGTGGTACTGTATAGGGCGCTTTCCGTGATATATCGGTTCAGGTTGTACACGTCATTGCCCTGTACCCCCTGAATGAAAAAGCTCAAATCAAAGCTCTTGTAGTTCAGCGTGTTGGTCAGACCAAACGAGAAGTCAGGGTTAGGATTACCAATAAATGTGCGGTCCAGGCTGGTGATAACTCCATCGCCGTTAATATCCTTGAAGCGAATATCGCCAGGGGCAGTGCCGGGCTGCTGAACAGGGGCATTTTTAACCTCTTCCGGAGTCTGGAACAAGCCCTCGGCCACGTAGCCGTAGAATGAGCCAAAGGGCTGATTGATGTCGTAGCGTACAACGGCACCGCTCAGGTAACTTGTTCCGTTATAAGGCACCCCGGCGCCCAGTGATTCCAAGCGGGTTTTAAAGGCCGAGATATTAAAGGTAGTAGTCCAGTCTAGGCCCCCGTTCGAGCCAGTAAAGTTGTGCGAAGTCAGCGACAGGTCGATGCCGCGGTTGTAGGCCGAGGCCGCGTTGGCATTCACCGACTCATAGGTGCCCGACACCAGGGATGGGGGCACACCCGCAATCAGGTTGGGCGAGTTCCGGTTGTAGAGGTCGATGCTGGCCTCAAAGCGGTTGTCGAGGAAGCCCATGTCCAGACCAATGTTGGCTTGGTCGTTGTACTCCCAGCGCAGTTTGGGGTTAGCCAGACGAGTAGGTGCTCCACCCGTGTTAATAGCCCCGTCCGACCCGAACGGATACGTGATGCCGAAGTTAATGGCATACAGATACGCAAAGCGGCCCGCGTTCAGTTCGTTACCTACCCGGCCGTAGCCCGCGCGTAGTTTCAGGTTGCTCACTACGCTGTTTCCTTTCAGGAAATCCTCTTCGGAAATGCGCCAGCCCACCGAAGCACCAGGGAAGAAGCCAAACTTCTCACCGGGCTGGAAGCGGGAGGAGCCGTCGTAACGGGCAATGGCCTGGAAGATGTACTTGCCCGCAAACTCGTAGTTAACCCGGCCAAAGTAGCTGGCTAAGCGGCGGGGTGTGGGGTCAAGCGTGCCGGCGTTAGCCAACAGCGTATTGATGGGGCCCGCATTAATAGTTTGCAGGTCGTTGCGCAGATAGCCCGTGCGGTAGGCCTCTACGTTGCTGTAGTTGAACTCCTGGGCCGACTGGCCTACGAGCAGCGTAACCTGGTGCTTGTCGGCAAACAGTTTATCGAAAGTGGCCGTGTTCTCAATTAGATACGTGGGGGCGTAGCCGGCTGTAGCGGAGGCGCCTGCCGTAATGTAGCGCTGCGTGTAACCGGCCAGTTCAGGGCCGCGCGCGGCGAAGCTGTTAAAGTTCTCGAAGACAAGGTCAGCGCCCACGTTGGTGCGGAAGCGTAACCCTTTCACCGGCTCTAACTCAGCGAAGAAGGTGTTTATAGCCCGGTTGCGAGTAAATCTCTGGTTTACGCGCAGCGCAGTGGCCAGGGGGTTTTCCTCCGTGAAGTTATCATTGGCACTGTTGGGCTGGTACCAGTAGCCATCGGGGCGGTAGGCCTGTACGGTGGGCGGGATGCGCAGCAGCTGCTGCACGGCGCCGTACTCTCCATTGTTGCTAGTTACCTGCCGGTCGCTTGCGTGCGACAGGGCGATGCTAGTTCCAATTTTCAGCATGCGACCAATCTGCACGTCGCCATTAGCCCGGAGGGTGAAGCGCTCGAAGTTGGTGCCTACGATGATACCATCCTGCTGGAAGTATGCTCCTGACAACGCAAAGCGGGCCTTCTCACTGCCCCCGGTTGCGGAAAGGGAATAGTTCTGGATCTTGGCCCGGCGGAACACTAAATCCTGCCAGTCAGTACCTTCGCCCAGTGTGGAAGGATCACGCAGCTTATCGAGAGCAATGGGCTTGCCAGCGGCCAGCAACGACTCGTTGTTGATAGTAGCGTACTCCTCTGAGTTAAGCAGATCGAGTTTGCGCGCTACAGTCTGCACGCCGCGATATGCATCTAGGTTAAACGTAGTCTTTCCAGCCTTGCCGCGCTTGGTGGTGATAATTACTACTCCGTTTGCAGCGCGAACCCCGTAGATAGCCGTGGCCGAGGCGTCCTTCAGGATATCAATGGATTCAATATCGTTGGGGCTAATGGCACTCAGCTGGCTATCACCCCGGTCTGGCAGTGGAAATCCATCCACTACGTACAGAGGGTTGTTATTGCCCGCAGAAGTGATACCTCGCACCCGAATGGCAGTACCAGCTGCGCCACCGGGCGCGCCACCACTGGAAGTGATGGTTACCCCCGAAACTTTGCCTTGGATAGCCTGCGTAACATCCGGGACTGGCTGACGCACAATATCAGCAGCGCCTACCGAGGAAATAGCACCGGTAACGCTACCGCGCTCCTGAGTACCGTATCCTACAACTACTACTTCGCTCAGGGCACGGCTATCTTCGGTTAGGGTTACGCTTAAATTGCTAGAAGCCCCCGTTACGGGCAATTCTTTGCGAGAGAAGCCTACATAGCTGATTACCAGAGTTGAGCCTTCTGGTGCATTAAGGGTAAAGTTACCATTGGCATCGGTGGAAGTTCCTACTGTGGTGCCTTTTACCACAATGGTAACACCAGGGAGTGGGTCACCGTTTGATTGAATAACACGGCCCGATACGGGCACGTCGGCGAAAACGGCACGCTCTGGTGCCAGATTTGCCAGCGGGGAAACGGCAGCGGCAGCGGCCGGAGCCGCTAACACCGGCAGACCGACTGCAGACAGCCATACGGCCCGCCGCAGCAATGCGTTGGTGTAGAAAGATTGGTTCATATGAATGTGGGAATTGTGGGTAAGATCTTAGTAAGGCAGGTTATGGGAAACCTGCACTCAAGCTCAGTGCTTGCCGAAAGCAGAACTATTCAGGGAGGTAAATAGCGTAGTAGATCGGCGGCCGCGTGACGGCACACCTATTGGGCATTGAACTCCTGATTCGATTGAAAAGGATCGGCTACAAACTGGCCTAGGTAAAAGTCAATTTGCGTTTAATAGCTCGACAGCTATAGGTGCTACCATCTCACTGAAACTTCATGTTTGAGCTAATGGTAATCACTGCAGAAGAACGAAGCAGTATTAGATTCTTCTTGGCAACCTGAGTGCTGGCTATCTACTAAGGATAGCGACTTGCATAGTCATGAACTCAATGGTCGAACACTGCAGAAATAGCTACTCGGTCAGGTTGCACACGTAATTTTTGCTGATTCAGAAGCGTGGGAACCGCTGGGGTGCAAATCGCAACATATATAGAGGAGAGAACAGCTCGTATGTGAGCTTCTGTGGTGGGTGGGAAGGGTAGCATGGGGTCGGGGGGAATGCCCAAATATATCCGACCTTGTTTGGGAAATGCAAGAGCAAAATGGGCCTCAGTTTGCCCTAAAAGCATTTTTTCGCGTTGTTAACAACTTAACTATACACTTACTACACACGCAGAAAGCAGTATAGTATGCCTTGTTGTTCTGCTAGTGCCATTTAGCCGAATGACAAGCTTCACGTAAAAAACAATTCAAAAATCAGGGCTTGAGAGTCACTTTTTTGAAAATAATTAACTGGCATTATCCTATATAGCAACCTTTCTTATCGCCGTACTTGGTGCTACTCTTTCTTCTGCCACACTTACTTCTTCTTCGGCTCCTCCGGTGGCATCCAGTAGAATGTGCGTCCAATCCTCATTCTCATCAAAATCAGGCGATTGCCTACGCCGGCGCATGGCTTCTAGCACCTTTTGGCTGAAGCTCCAGCAGGTGCCTTGACGTAGATCGAGCACCCTTGATAGCTCTTGTGAAGTATAGCTGCCCTTGTGGGTATAAATCAGGAAAACAGCATAAAAAGCCTTGATAATAGAGAACTTACACTTCTGCAATAAGGTGTAAGCTGTGGCCGACTCTACGTAGCGGCAGCGGGTGCATCGGCGAGAATGTGGCTCACGACCATCACAATACTTCTCGTGGCCACATTTACGGCATTGGAAGGTATCAGACCACTTCAGGTTAGCTAAGTAAGTTAAGCAAGCTTCCTTATCGGGATAGATCTGGCTAAACTCACCAAAATTCACCTCTTTGGATAGTACACGAGCCGTTTTGGCTTCCTGCAAGTCGCGCTGCAAGTCAGTGTTCAACTTTTCAATTGCTGCCGATTGCAGAGCCAGCAAGCCGTTTGCCTGCAATAGTTCTCGGTTCTGGGCACTGATTGTGTCACTCTGCCGACGCAATTCTTCGGTGCGTAATGCGACCAGACTTTCTAACTCTGTATTGAGCTGATCCTTTAGCTCTTGATTTCGCTTAAGCTGCTCTACTAATCGATCTTGGGCGAGATGTTTCTTTCTGAGTTGTTTTACTACCTTCTCCTGAGCCCTAATAGTCAGGTCTTTAATCCCCTTGATCTTCTCACCCAAGGCATATGAAAGAACTACTACCTCTACTACAAAGGCAGCATTCATACTGTAAACTGTTGCGGTATTGGTGAAGGTGTCAATACCAAGCTTACGCAAAATGAGGAAGCCCACACTCACTGCCACCATAGCGTGGGCTAGCAGGAAGTAGCCGGCAGGCCGGAACCCGCGCTGCCAAATACGAAAAGCGAGGTAGTAAATCATGCCGTATGGCAGCAGATACAGCCAGAACCCCCAGCCGGAGTTAAGCCAGATGGTATCGAGCAGCAGAGCAGCTACACTCAGTAGCACTACTGCTCGTACCCACTGGTCGTAGCGTGGCAGCCGCTGCGGAGCATCCAAGAACTGCCGGGCATAGTAGCTGAACGTTAGCAACAGCAAGATTGGTGATCCTGCTATAATCATCTGATTTAGTGTCGGATAACCTGGCCACAGATATTGAAATCCTAGGCCATCCTCCGATAAAAACATCAGGCTTGAACTCAGCACATACAACACATAGCGTAAGTAGGTCTGCTCGCCGATGAATATATAGAGGCAAAGATTATAGATAACCATAATCAGCAGGATGCCATAGAAACCACCCAGTAGGCCGTATTCTGCCTGAAAGTGAACGGCCAGGGTTTGCTCCGTCCGTAATCGGCTGAGGAAACTGGTTTTGGAGTTTGAGCGCAGCCGCAAGTAGAATACCTGAGTTTGATCGGGCTCCAGCGCTAAGCGAAATAGAAAGTTCTTATACGGAAAGCGACGTGAAGTTAGGGGCTGATCGGCCCCTGTATGAATAATGTTCTGCTTAGCGTCAGCAGATGAAAAGAAGGAGATGTCGTTAAGGTGAGAATCAAACAGTTCGAAGTACCAGTGTTGCGCTAGTCCTCCTTCGGCCCGTACTACCAAGCGCAACCAGTAAGCTGCGCCAGGATGCTCCATGTTAGTGGGCAGCTTGTCGCCACGCTCAAATGCGGCTGCATGAATAGGTTGCTGCACATCAGCAAGGGTAAGTTGTCCCGATGGATCCTCCAGCACGCTGTAAAAGCGAGGTTCCACGAAAAGCTCCTCCAAGTTAGGCCGCACTCGGAGGGTATCGGGCCCGGCTACAGGGGCCGCACCGGCGCTACGAAGAGTAAATAGTAGCGTCACATTCACAAATAGAGCAGTTAGCCAACCACTCCTATACAGAGAGATATTGCGAAAAAAGGGCCTCATCGTACTTTCCAAGTTAAGAAAAAGTAACGCAGTTGCCTTACTGGCCTCCTGCTGAAGAGGCGCCGGTTTGTTCGAAGCGCATCCAACTGATTTGGTTTACTGGCTGCTCCACTAAAAGCCGTAATTGATGCTGTCCTGCTGGAAGTGGCGGCGTTTTCACTGTCACAGTGGCCCATTCTCCTGCTGTAGTGGCTTGGCTTACTGGCACTAACACTAGCTTGCCCCCATCTAATTGTAGACTAACCTGACCTGGAGCACTGCCCTTCTGCACTCGCATGTGCAAAGTGTAAGATCCTGCCGAAGCCACTTTTACTGTATACTTCAGCCACTCACCTGCTGACAAGTGGCCTACCGAAAAGTTTTTATCTGGTGAGTCAGTATTCACTTTTATATCAACCCCATCGTTTCGGTAGGCACCACCTTGATTCCAGGGGGTATTGTCGCGGAAGTCTACTTTCGCCGAGTAATCGTCGTGGTAGGCCACTTCGGCCCTCCCCAGATCATAATCAGCTGCTTGAATGGTTCCCGGAATAGTAAGAGCCGTAATGGGAGCCTGGAACGTGGCCGGCTGAGTAAGCGCGGCTATCACATCGCGGTTAGGTTGACAATTGGCATACTGCACGTTACGCAGCAAAGCAGCCCGTCCTTCAGGAGTTAGTACACTTCCGTAAGGCTTAACCCGAAGCAAACTGGTGGGGCCATCTACCCGCTTCAGGGTCCAGTGACACCAGCCGATATTCTGAGCATTTAGCCCTTGCACGGCCGCCACAAACCATTCATTGGAGTTTTCGCCGGTCTCCCCCACCCACACCGGCACCTGCCACCGGTCGCGGAAGGCAGCCAGATTGTGTAGTAGGTTGATTTGGTTAGGGTTATTATCGGCCGTTTCTGGCGT
Organism: Hymenobacter wooponensis; assembly: GCF_004745865.1. GTDB lineage: Bacteria > Bacteroidota > Bacteroidia > Cytophagales > Hymenobacteraceae > Hymenobacter > Hymenobacter wooponensis. The sequence continues at coordinate 159,769 of NZ_SRKZ01000004.1, forward strand.
GTTGGGGCACCAGTAGCGGTGGGCATTGTAGGCCAGGTTAGTCTTGTCTTGAATAGCCAGTTTATCAGGCGTGAGGTTCGTGTACTCATTGCCGTAGCCATTGCCTTCCAGCAGCAGCATGTGCTTATCATTTTGCGCCCGCACGGCGTTGATAAGGCGAGAGTACAGGGCGCTTAGCTCCTGATTGTCTGCCGACATGCCGTTTGCCGCATTTAAGTTGTGTGGCTCATTTATAAGATCGTACATGGCCACTCTCAAGTCGCTTTTATAACGAGCTGAGAGCTTTTCCCAGAGTCGCACGGTCATGTCCTGGTAGATAGGCCTGCCTTTGGCATCGCGCCGTTTCCACAGATCCAACGACACGAAGTTGTCGTTGATGTTGCGGTCGGTGCCTTGCCCACCGGGGGCGGCATGCAAATCCAGAATGACGTATAGCTTATTAGCCGCGCACCATTTCAGCACGTCATCAATAAAGCGGAACCCGTCGAGGTTCTTGGTATCCGTAAAGAGCTGGTTTTGATCGTACCACGTGCTCAACTGCTCAACGTAGCCATCCACGTTTTTGGGGCTCAACATAGCCTGGGTGCGGGCATGACGCTGAGCGGCCGTCAGGAACAAGTCGTAGTGAAAGGGCAATCGTACACAGTTAAACCCCTGCTTCGCAATGAAATCAATATCGGCCTTGGTAATGAAGTTGGCCCGATACTGCTTGTAAAACTCTTCCATCTGCGCTTCCGGCATGGTGCGGAGCATGCCCTGCTTGATGCGCCACTGACAATTCAGGGAATCTGTTTGCAAAATGTAGCTTTCCTGGAGCAGCCACCCACCCACATTAAAACCACGCAGCACTACTTCCTTCCCATTGGCATCAACCATCTGGGAGCCTTTGGCCTGTAGAAAGGGCAACTGTTGTGCTTCAGCGTTAGGAGTAAACAGTGAGGTTGCTGCGACTGTAAGAAAACCAAAGAATATATTACGGAGGATATTATTCCGCTGCGGCGAAGGGCTGGACCCGTTCATAGGAGTTGCTTGCTTGGGGTGGAGGGCAATTCGTCAGCGAAAAAAACGGGGAGGAGATACTCCGCCCCGTTTCCGCCGTTATCACACTTCAATGCACGTATTTATATATAGTCCCTGCTTCATAGCCTTAGCTAAGAAGGAACATAGGGGCTGCCTAGGCCAGTGGTACCTACACGCGAGAGCACTACGTTGCTTGTTAGAACGTGTGGCGCCACTAAGGCAAGACCAAGAAAATTAGGAAGCCTTTACAGGCAGCTACCACGTACGTGCGGAGGCAGTGTCACCATACCTGACCAACAGATTGGTTGAGCCTCCAACCAAGCGGTACATTGAACAGTAGAGCTAGCGTGTGCTCAAAGTGTTGTTACCGATGTCTCTGGTTGGAGCGTACGTGGCCTAGGCAGATATTCTAGCCTGAGGTAGTAGGTATTCTATTCATGGGGGGTGGGATTTGGAAGTAATAGAGTTCGGACGCCACCCACTTTGCCATTTTAGGCGAGGTAAGGTGGTAAGCAGAGCGGAGACCACGGAGCACAAAAGGGTAACTCCGTGAGGCTAGTTGGCAATAGAAACAGAGGGAGTGCTGTGGCAGGTCATCGTTGACCTGAGAACGGGTACCACTCCCTTTGTTGTCATCAAATATATTGGGGCTGGGTAATAAAAAGCAAACTCAAAAATGCTGTCAGTGGCTCCTTATCGAGGTTTTTCATTTACCTAACATGTACCCTATACACTTACTTCACAAGTGCAAGGCCGCCTTTATACGGCCCTACCTGAATAGATACAGCGTATCTATAGCTCGCGGCTACAGATAAGAAACAATGAAAAATCACCGCTAGCCAGAATAAAATCTTCAGACTAGCGGGGATTTTCTACTTGCGACTCTAGTAATAAAAGCAAAACGGCAGACTACCATAGTCTGCCGTTTTCAAGAGAAACTGACATCGAACTAAAAGCGGTGGCTTACTCGCATAGGCCTAGAACAATATTACTGACTCAGTTTGAAGGAGGCCATCTGGACGTCGCGGGAGTTGCCACCTACGAACACTTGAAAGTCGCCGGGCTCAGCCACGAACTTCAGATCTGTGTTATAAAATTTCAGGTCATCTGGGGTAAGGCGGAACGTAAGCGTGCGGCTCTCCCCTTTCTTTAGCATCACCTTCTGGAAGCCTTTCAGCTCTTTTACTGGCCTAGAGATAGACCCCACCATATCGCGGATATATAGCTGGGCTACTTCTTCGCCATCGTAGTTGCCGGTGTTCTTCACGGTAACTTTCACTTCTAGTGTACCCGTGGGGCTCAGGGTAGTTGTGCTGAGCTCAGGCTTGCCATACTGAAAGGTAGTGTAGCTCAACCCGTAGCCAAAAGGATAGAGCGGGTCATTGCTCACATCCATGTAGCGCGACTTGTACTTATCTAGTGCTACCCCGGCGTAGGGACGGCCGGTGTTCTTGTGGTTATAATAAATTGGCACCTGGCCTACGTGCTGCGGGAAAGTAGCCGTGAGCTTGCCCGAGGGGTTATACGCTCCGAACAAAACATCAGCAATAGCATTACCAGCCTGAGTACCTGCAAACCACGTTTCCAGAATAGCATCGGCATTCTGATCTTCCCAGGGCAAGGTCATGGGCCGGCCGCTCATTAGCACAATAACCAGCGGTTTACCGGTTTTCTTAAGCGCCTTCAGCAGCTCTAACTGCTGGCCTGGCAGGCCAATGTCGGCGCGGCTAGCCGCCTCCCCCGTCATACCCTGCGATTCGCCAACAGCAGCTACAATCACGTCGGCGCTTTGGGCCACCTGCACGGCTTCGCGAATCATTTCTTCCGAGCTGCGCTTGTCTACGTTCAGCTCGCCACCGTGAGCGTTGAGGCGGTCAATCATCTGCTGATCATCCGTGAAGTTGGCACCCTGCGCTGTTACAATCTTCACGCTGTTGCCAGCCACATTTTTAATGCCTTGCTCCAACGACACGGCCTGTTTCCAGTCGCCAGCGCCGCTCCAGCTACCAATCATATCACGCTGCCGGGTAGCCAGCGGACCCACCAGGGCAATGGTACCCGCCTTCTTCAGGGGCAGGGCGTTATTGCTGTTTTTCAGCAAGACCATGCTTTTGCGGGAAATGTCACGGGCATCGGCCATGAACTGCTTGTTCATCATGGTCGCTTTTGCCCGCTTCTCATTGGTGTAGAGATAAGGATCTTTGAACAGGCCTAGCTTCCATTTGGCTTCCAAGATGCGGCGGCAGGCCAAATCAATCTGCTCCTGTTTAACGGTGCCATCTTTCAGGTTTTGAGCTAGGTTCTTCAGGAAGATTTCCCCCACCATGTCCTGATCGATTCCTGCGTTCAGGGCCAGCGCCGAAACCTGAGCATCGTCGCCCATGCCGTGGGCCGTCATCTCATTGATGGCAGTGTAGTCGGTGGCTACAAACCCCTTAAAGCCCCACTGGTTACGCAGCAACTCAGTCATTAGCCACTTGTTGCCGGTGGCCGGAACGCCATTAATATCGTTAAACGACGACATCATGGAGCCCGCTCCTGCCTCTACGGCGGCTTTGTACGGTGGCAAGTACTCATTATACATGCGCACCAGGCTCATGTCGGTGGTGTTGTAATCGCGGCCAGCTTCAGCTGCACCATACAGTGCGAAGTGCTTCACGCAGGCCATTACGGTGTTGTTTTTACTCAGGTCGTCGCCCTGGTAACCGCGCACCATTACGCGAGCAATCTGGGAACCCAGATACGGATCCTCGCCCGAGCCCTCTGAGATACGGCCCCAGCGTGGGTCGCGGGCTATGTCCACCATCGGCGAGTATACCCAGTTGATGCCATCGGCGGAGGCTTCCTCGGCTGCAATACGGGCACTCCGCTCCATGGCTTGCAAGTCCCAGCTCGACGCTAGGCCCAGCGCAATCGGGAAAATAGTGCGGTGACCGTGAATGACATCGTATCCAAAAATGAGCGGAATATGCAGCCGCGACTCTTTCACGGCCATTTCTTGGAGCTTGCGGGCCGCTTTGGGCGTAAACGTGTTCAACACCGAGCCTACATTGCCTTTGCGAATGTTTGCGTCGACATCCTTGCTAACTACTGGCCCGGTTACATCAAAGCCTACCGTTATCATGTTCAGCTGGCCGATTTTTTCTTCCAGCGACATCTTCTGCATCAGCTCATTGATGAACTTGGTCATCTTCTGGTCATCATCAGCTAGTACGGTAGTGGCCGCAGCCGATTGAGATGCTTGCAATTGCGGGGTCAGCAGCCCCAACGACATGAGCAGGGCGGTTCGGAAAACTCGTTTCATATGGGAAAGGAAGTATGGAAAGATCAACTCAGGAATGGCCGAGGCGTCTGCAAATCTGCATCCCGCGTGTGCCAACGGCCTATAGCCTTACACCGCACTTACTTCACCGCCGTAACGGCAGTGCGCGATGAAATGCCATTTTCATTGATGGCCTCAATGGTAAAGTAGTATGGCAGGTCCTTGTCCATGCCTTTGAAGTAGTATTCGGAGGCTCCGTGCACTAGTATGCAGCTGTAGAGCTTGTCGGGCGCTATGCCTACATGAATGTTGTAGGCGTAGGCATCATCGGAAGGAGTCCATTTTAACCAAGCGCTGCGCTTGTCCTTCTCGGTGTGCAATACTACAAAACCTTTTACTTGGTTGGGTGCTGCACCACTCCCCCGCCCAAAAATTCGTAGGCCACTCAGCGCAAATTTGCCAGTGGGCATATGTATATTTTCAAGTTTGAGGTAGCGCGTCTGCACTGGCCTAGCTAGCTCAATATAGTCGTGGGGCACGTCGGTCTGGTTGCGGCTTTTGTCGACTAGCAGCTTCCACTTTTTGCCATCTTTCGATTCCCACAGCTTATACTGGTGATAGGTACCATGCTGCTTGCCCAGGAACTCCGCATCCTGATCAGCGTAGTTGATTTGAATGGCGTGCACAGTGCTCAGGGTGCCCAAATCAGTTTGTAAATATTCTCCTTTATCGCCCGTAGCGGCACTCCAATAAGTTTTTATGCTCTCATCGACGGCATAATTGGGTAAGTAGCCGCCAAGCGTAGAAGAAGCTTGCACGGGCTTTTGGTAGTTGAGAAGCATCCAACCCGTGAATCGGCTTTTCAAATGATCTTCGGGTCCGGTGGGTAGGTAATGGGGGTAGTCCCCAAAATCGGTATTGGCATACAACACACCGTCTTTATCGAAGCCGGCCGGCCATAGGCCTAGGCGACGCTCAAAATTGTTCTTTACCGATATTACCATAGTAGAAAGGTGCCACCAGTTGCCCCAGGTATCCTGAAAGGTGTTGCCGTGGCCTGCGCCCCGGGCAAAACCACCAGGTTTATAGGCGAAAGGGTTGTGCTTCTGCGGGGTGAAGGGGCCTAGCGGCTTGTCACTTATCTGCACACCATCGGCATAACCGCTAAATTCGGTACCGGGCGCGCCATATTGCAAGTAGTACTTGCCCTGATACTTAGTCATCCAGGCACCCTCCATGAACGGATCCAGAAACGTGTTATCTAAGTATTCGCCGAAGCGTTGCCAGCCAAACTGTTTGTCGTTGAGCCCAAACATTACCTTGGGTTGACCAATGGGTTGAAAGGTTTTGCGGCTGATTTGCTGCCCGTAGAGCGGAAACTCATTGCTGCTGCCCCAGTACAGGTATAGCTTGCCATCATCATCAAGGAAAAACGCCGGGTCCCAGGCGCCAATCTGGAAGGGCTCCACGGCTTCCTTCCACTCGTTTGCCTTCGGGTTGGTACTCATCCAGATCGGGAAGTCTTTCTCGTGGGTTGAGCCGTATACCAACAGCGTATCGCCCAGCACAAAGACGGCGGGCGCGCACAAGTCGTCATACACCTTGTGCTGGGGCTTGAGGAAGGAGCGCGAGATAAACTTCCAGTTATACAAGTCCTGGCTCCACCAGTAGCCCCACTGGTTGGTGCTGAACAGGTAGTATTCTCCTTTATATAAGGTGATGACGGGGTCGGCGGTAGCGCGGTGTCGGCCTGCTTCCGCAAAGTTGGGGATGGGCGTATAGCCGTAATCCAGGTTCAGGGGGTTGCAGTACGTGCGCTGGCCAGGGCTGGAAGTTGGCTGAGCTTGGCCAGACAGGCCTAGCAGCACAGCAAAAAGCAAGAGCAGGATTCGGAGCATGGAAATCTGTGCAACTAGTCTGCTGAACCATGAGAAACGTGGCACTGGGCTGCGCGCGGCTTCAGTCCGCGCCGCGCCAAGAGTACTAGGCCAGCGAAGAACTGGCCTAGTACTCTTGGCCAACCAACCTTCGCAAAAAGGAAACCCCGAATTGAAGGTTGGCACACCCTAGTGCCGCGTTTCTCCACTGTTCAGCTATTTCTTCACTTGAGGGCTTTCAAAGCCGAGCTTTGTAAGGCCGCGTTGCACATCGGGGCTGCTCATGAAAAGCTTCCACAGTAGGCCTGTCCGATGGTTTTCAATCATAACTACTATGGGGCCTTGGTCGATGGCCAGGTGCGACTTGGCGTACCAGTCGTGCTGCTCGCTGAAGCCATCTACAAACCCGTACTCACTCCAGATCTTGTCGCCGAGGTCGTTGTAGAAATGCTTGAGAGCCGCCATCGACTCCTTTGGCGCGTACGGCATGGCCGATAACGCAGCTGTAGGCGAAATCACTCCTAAGTCCTCGGTAGGCGAATGAGCCGCGTAGCCCTTGTAGCTGTCCGAAGCGGTCAGGCCCCAGTTGTTGGGCCCGTAGCCTTTATACTTCTTGGGGTTATCAACGCAATAGGCGTAGTTGATGCGGGTGTGGGCCTGATTTTGCTGCCAATAGTCGGCGTACTGGTCTTTCAGGCCGCGCGGGTCTAGGCCTAGGAATGAGTAGTGGGAGAAGAATAGCGGCCCGCCGTAGTCAAACCCTAGTGGCAGGGTAGTATTGTAGAACTCCTTGCCGTTTTTGAAGTAGTTGCCGGTAGCCCAGCCTTGGTCGTACACCTTCTTGTCGATGGCATACTTAGGCGACGACGCGGCCAGCACATAGGTAATCAAGCACTCATTCCAGCCATGAATCTGGTGGTTCATGCTCCACCCGTTATTAGGACTCCAGTGCCAATAGAGCACGTTTTGCCCCCCTTGGGTGTGCCAGTTCCACTCCACTCCTTCCCACATCCAGAGAATATGGTTACGCAAGTCCTGCTCGGTTTTGCTGGTACCGGTGAAATACTGGCGGGCGCAAATCAGCCCCTCAAACAGAAATGAGCTTTCTACCAGGTCAGCCCCATCATCCTTTTGGCTGAAGCGGATTACTTTACCCGTAGCCCCATTCAGCCAGTGCGGAAACACCCCGTGAAAGGAATCGGCCTTTTCCAGAAACTTCACGATTTTAAAGATGCGCGTGGCGGCTTCTTCCCGCGAAATCCACTTGCGCTCGGCCGCCACAAGTATGGCCATAATGCCAAAGCCCGTGCCGCCGGTAGTCACCACCTCGTCGCCGTAGTCGAAAGAACGGTTGCTCCGCTCCCGGGCCATACCGGAGACAGGATGGCCAAAATCCCAGAAATAGCGAAAGGTTTGCTTCTGCACCAGATCCAGCAGTTGCTCATCCGTGAGGTTTTTGGGCCGTTGCTTGGGGTTGAAGCTTGCAGTACTGACTGGGGCTTTTTTGGCGGCGGGCTTCTGCTGGGCCCAGAGCAAGCCCGGCAGCAACAGCGCTAGAAAAGAAAATACAACACGATACGTCATGGGCGGGAAAGGGAGGGATAGAACAAAAAGCGCCGGGGCGGCAAGCAGCCCCGGCGCTCTTCTCGTAGCTAGGCCTAGTAGCCGGGGTTCTGGCTGATCAGGCCACCGCTGACATCAATGCGAGCCTGCGGAATGGGGAACACCTCGTTTTTACCATCCACGAAGTTTTTACCAACGGCCCGCAACACAGTGCCGGCTCGGCCCTGGCGCACCAAGTCCCAGAACCGGTCATGCTCCATGGCCAGCTCTAACCGGCGGTCTTGCCAGATGGCTTGGCGCAAAGCCACGCGGTCTGTTACCGTAATATCAGGTAGCGCGGTGGTGCTGGTGCCACGGGCACGCTTGCGTACCAGGTTGAGGTTGCTCAGGGCTTTGGCCGTTTGACCTTGCTCGTTAGCCGCCTCAGCATTCATCAGCAACACATCGGCGTAGCGCAGAATCCGAATGTTTTTACCAGCATCGCCCATGCCGTTGGGCGAGCGAGGGTCGGTGGCGCGCACGTAGGCCTTCTGGTTGTAGCGGGGGTTATCAATCACCGTTGGGATGGTAACCCCGTCGCCCAGGTTTTCACCGGCGTAGATGATGGTTGCGTCGCGCCGCGTGTCGCCGGCTTCGTACGCGCTGTTCAGGTTTTCGGAAGGCGTGTTAAAGCCCCAGCCACCGGTAGGAATAGGAGCCCGGGGGCTTTGCACCTCAGCGTACTGCGAGCCGCCCCCACCTTGGGGCAGAGTAGCCGCCTGCACCTCAAAAATAGACTCGCTGGAGTTTTCGCCATCTAGCGTGAACAGACGGGCGTAGTCGTTGTACAGGCTGTACTGATTTGAGGCAATAACCTGGTCCGTCAGGGTCAGGACCTGGGCCCAGTTATTCTGATACATGTACACTTTAGCCAGCATACCTTGGGCAGCGCCCTTCGTCACGCGGCCCAGGTCGGCGGAGGCGTACGCGGAGCGTTCGGGCAGAGCGGCAATAGCGGCGGTCAGATCCTCAATAATGAAGTTGTAGGTTTCCTGCTTGCTAGCACGGGCCTTAGAGGAGTTGCTACCATCGCGCGGAGGTAGTTCATTAATGATAGGAACGCCACCAAAGGTGCGTACTAGGTTGAAGTAGTAGTAGGCCCGTAAGAACCGGGCTTCTCCAATCAGGCGTGCCTTCAGGGCTTCATCCATTTGTATGGGCGGCACCCGCAGTATCACTTGGTTGGCGCGGGCTATGCCTAAGTAGTGGCCCTGCCAGAACCCATCGAGTAGGCCATTGGCCGCTGTGGCTGTGAAATTATCCAACTCACCCATGGCCGGGGCGTCGCCGGGGGTGCTGCCTTTGTCGGCGTCATCGGAGGCCACGCTCGCAATGCCTACGAAGGAAAAGGTGTGCACCGAGAAGTCGCGCAGCTGATTGTACACGGCGTTAGTGGCCTGCACGGCCCCGTCGGAGGTGGCGAAGAAGTTCTCGCTTAGCTCCTCGCCCAGCGGTTCGGTGTCCAGAAAATCTTTACAGCTGCTGGTAGCGAGCGTTAGCGACAAGCTGGCTAGAGCAATGATATAGTGTTTCGCTTTCATGAGGTAGCGCTGCTTGCTGGTTACAGAGTAATATTGATACCCGCGTTATAGGAACGCGTGACGGGCACCACGTTCAGCTCAATGCCGCGGCTGGCATCGTTGCCCCCTACCTCGGGCGAGAAGCCCGTGTACTTTGTGAAGGTGAAGGGGTTAAATGCGTTGACGTAGAAGCGCACCCCTCCTACCCCGAACGACTCCGTAATACCTCGCGGAATTGTGTACCCCAACTGGATGGTGCGGAAACGCACAAAGGCGCCAGACTCAATAAAGTAGCTCGATACCTGGGGAATGTTGTTGGATACGCGCGGCTCGGTGCTGGAGGGGTTGCTTGGCGTCCAACGGTCTAGGCGAGATGCCTCGAAGTTCTCGTTGGTGAAACGCACGGCTTTTTTGCCGTTATAGATTTTGTTGCCTGATACGCCCTGCACGTCCACTGCCACATCGAAGCCTTTATAGGCCGCGGAGGTGTTCAGGCCATAGGTCAGGTTAGGAATGGGCGAGCCCAGGCTGACCCGGTCCTGCTGATCTATTACCCCATCGTTATTTACGTCGCGGAAGCGCAGGTCACCCAGGGCTTTACCGCCGGGCTGGTTGGGAGCAGCAGCTACTTCATCAGCCGTTTGGAAAATGCCGGCCACATCGTACCCGTAGAACTCGCCAATGGATGTTCCCACCCCACTCCGGGTTACCACATTGCCGTTGTTCAGGCTTCCACCTACAATGGGCTGCCCACCGTTGCCCAACGACACAATGTTGTTCTTGAGCGTGGAGAGGTTACCGTTGATGCCGTAGGTGAAGCCATCTTTGTTGCCACCCTGCCAGCCTAGCGTAAACTCGAAGCCTTTGTTATCAACGGTGCCAATGTTGCGGAACAACGAGCCTACTGCTACTGGCACTTGCGTAACCAGGTCGTTGGTGCGCCGGTCGAAGTAATCTACTTCAAACGTGAGGCGGTTATCAAGCACGCCTACCTCGAAGCCTACATCGAGTTGATTGATTTTCTCCCAGCGAATTTGCGAAACCGTGGGGTTGGTTTCGGTTTTGCCAATGTTCAGCGTTTCGCCTGGGCCAAAAATCGCCCCGAGGTTATTACTGATGCGGGCGTAGTACTGGTAGCTCGGCACGTTCACGTTACCTACTACCCCGTAGCTGGCGCGCAACTTCAGGTTATCGAATAGGCCTAGATTCTTTATGAAGTCTTCCTCCGAAAGGCGCCATCCTAGGCCTAGCGCGGGGAAATACCCCCACCGGTCTCCTTCGGAAAAGCGCGAGGAGCCGTCGGCGCGGAAGGTAGCCGTAACGAGGTAACGATCCTTTAGGGCATAGTTGGCGCGGGCCAGTACCGACTGGAAGGCATACTCGCTGGCCGTGTTGTTGGCTACGTTGCCCTGGGCATTGCCCACGTTCAGGTACCACAGGTTCTCGTCGTAGCCGGGCACGTCGCTACGCTGGCCAAACAAGGACTCTACTTGGTCGCGCTGGGCCGTATAACCACCCAGCAACGTCAGGCGGTGGTCTTCGCCAAACTGCGTGTTGTAGGTCATGGTATTTTCCCACAGCCAGGTAGAGTTGGTAGCCGTTTGGCGGCTCAGGCGGCTACGGTCGTTGCGCTGATTCTGCGACACGAAGTATACCGGTACGTACACCCGGTTTTCGGTGTAGCCCAGGTCGGTACCAAAGCTAGAGCGGAAGGTCAGATTCTTGAGCAGATCGGCTTCCCCGTAGATATTTCCCACCAGGCGGCCGCCCTTATTCCGCTCATTGTTGTAGGCCAGCTGCGCAACCGGGTTGGCCACGCTCTGGTTGTTGGAGTAACTGAAGATGCCCGTGTTGGGGTTGGTCACCAGCTGCGCTGGGTCGGCGTTGTAGGCGTTGCCGAATACCGAGCCTGGGGTAATATTTTCCTTAATGCGGCTCACGGCCAAGTTAGCGCCCACCCGTACGCGGTCCGTCAGGCGATACTCGTTGTTGATGCGGAAGTTGATGCGCTCAAAATCCTGCCCCTTCACAATGCCTTCCTGCTTATTGTAGCCCCCGCTAATGCTGTAGCTTGACCGGTCCGAACCGCCGGTAGCACTCAACTGGTAATCCTGGATAAAGCCCTTCTGCAGGATTTCATCAAACCAGTTTACACCGCTGCCAAAGTCGTAGCCTGGGTCACGGAAACGAGCAGTGGAATTAGGGGTGGTGTTGAGAATGGCCTCGTTGAGGAGCGTCTGGTACTCCGCGGCGTTGGCCATCTTAACCTGCTTGGCTATTTCCTGGTAGCCAGCGTAAGCATTCAGCGAGATGCGCGCCTTGCCTGATTTTCCCTTTTTGGTGGTTACAATGATGACACCGTTGGCGCCTCGCACCCCATAAATAGCCAGAGAAGAAGCGTCTTTCAGCACTTCAATGGAGGCAATATCGTAGGGGCTCAGGTACTGGATGTTGTTGGTGAACATGCCATCTACCACAAACAGGGGCTGGTTGGCGGCTTCATTATCGTCGCCGGATGAGCGCACTGAAGTAACCCCACGGATACGGATGCTGGGCGGAGCGCCAGGGCTCCCCGAGTTGGAAGTGATAGTGACGCCCGCTACTTTCCCTTGCAATGCCTGCTCAGCGTTGGCCACCGGGCGGTTAGCAATTTCTTCCGCCTTCACCGAGCCAATAGCGCCTGTTACATCAGCCTTGCGCTGGGTACCATACCCCACTACTACCACCTCATTCAGCTGACTTTCATTGGCCGCAAACGACACGTCAACCGTTGTACGGCCGCCAATGGGCACTTCTTGAGCCGTGTAGCCCACAAAGGAGAACACAAGTGTGGCGCCTTCCGGAGCGGTTAGGCTATAGCGGCCATCTGCCCCAGTTTGGGTACCAGTAGTAGTGCCTTTCACCACTACGTTTACGCCTGGTAAGGCATTGCCTTTTTCATCTACTACCCGGCCGCTCACGGTAATATCAGCGGTGCTGCTGGTGGCTGGCTTGAGCACGATGCCGTTGGGCAGGGGCTCGTAGGCAATATTCAGAGGATCAAAGAGAGTGTGCAGCACTTTGCCCAGGGGTTGCCCGTCGGCTTGAATCGAGACCCGCCGCCCCGCGCCAATCATCTGGCGGCTATACTGGAAGCGAATGTTGGTCTGATTCTCAATTTTGGTGAGCACCGTGTGCATGGTTTCGTCCTGAGCCTGGAGCGTAATGGGCCGCTCGAGATACTGCTGGGCCGCGGACGACAGCGTGGTAGCAGTGGCAATGCTACTGCTGAGCAGAGTGATGCACAGCGGTTGTAGCAGTGCAGTCCGCGTCAGCTGATTCGGAAAGGGAAAGTGTAGGGGATTTTTCATGCGTAAGGTGGGATTGAGTGAAATGCCTGGAGGCAGCAACAGAACCGCGACGGATAGGCAAACCGGCCGCCGCTAGTAGGCCGGGGAGCCTTGCCGGTACCGCAATGCGGGTTGCAAACAGGTTATCTAGCCATAGGCAAGTGGGCTTGGTGAGAGATGGGCTGCAACTACCGGGGCGCGCAGCCGGCGCTCCGGAACAGAATGTGGGTGTCTTGTTTTTCGTAGGAAGCGCCCAGGGCTTTGCAGAGCACGTCTAGCTTGGCGAAAAGGGACGCGTCTTGCAGGTTCAGGGTCACGTTGCAAGAAGCCAGGGCCGCGGCATCGTACTCGATGTTCACGCCATAGGCCTTTTGCAGGGCGGCTAGCACCTCCGGCACGGGTCGGTCGTCGAAGGCAAACGACTGTGTAGCTAGCTGCACTGGCTGGGCTACCAACTCGCGCTGCAACTTGTGGCGCACCGGCGAATACACGGCTTGCTGATTGGGCAGCACCACAACTCCCGTTGGCAGTTCTGCAACTGATGCTGATGCCTCCGCCAATGGGTTTACCCGTACCCGACCGGTTCGCACCTTCACCACTGCTGGCGCGGAGCCTTCGGGGGCCCGTACTAAGAAGCTGGTTCCCAGCACTGTGGTCACCACCTTATTGGTGTACACCCGGAACGGATGGGCTTTATCGGGCTGGATGTCGAAGAAGGCCTCCCCTTTCAAATACACCGTGCGGTGAGTAGCTGCAAATTGCCGTGGGTACTTCAGCTGGCCCTGTGGCGACACCCGGACGGTACTCCCATCGGTAAGGCGAATGGTTTGAGGCTGAGCCGTGGTGTTCACGAACAGCTGCCACTCAGCGGCTTGCCGGGTTACAGAGGCCGTGGGAGCTGGGGCTGGCTGAGTTAGCCAGTGCTGAGCCCCTATGCCTAGGCCTAGGGCCACCACGGCCGCGGCGGCCCACCGAACGCCACCGGCATACCAGGGCCGCGCGGCCGGCGGACTCAAATCCTCGGCGTCGAGAGTTTGGGATTCAATCTGCTCCCAGAGCTTGGTTCGTAGTTGTTCGCGCTCCGCTGGAGTTAGCGTGAGCGGAGGCTGCTGGTGGCCTAGCAGGCTATACCATTGTTCAACCACCCGCACTTCTTCGGGCGTACACTCGCCTTGCTGATAGCGCTGCAAGAGATAGAGTAAGTCAGTTTGCTTCATAGCTTTTCAGCAGAATACAGGCGGCGGGCTATTGATACAGACGACTAACTCGGCTGCATCCCTAGCCCACCATTAAAAATTTTATCAAAAAGATGCTGTACCGCATGGGTCTAGGGCCCATAATGCGCCGCAGGTCAGAAAAACGAACCTAGCAAACACTCACATTAAGGCAGTGGCTCAGCGGCATTAGGCGGGCAGCCCTACCACCAATACAGCAGCAGCAAGGCCAGAAAATCACGCAGGCTTACCCGCAGCACTTTCAGAGCCCGGGTAAGGTGATACTCCACGGTTTTGCGCGAGATATTGAGGCGCACGGCTATTTCAGGCACCGATTGGTGCTCTAGCCGGCTCAGGCGAAACACTTCACGCGTGTGCTCCGGCAGCTGCATTAGGCTGTCTAAAAGAGCCAAGGAAAGGTCATCGGCAGCTACGGTTTCCTCGGTGCTATGGTCTTCTGGGACTATTTGCAGGCGACTGCGCTCCAGGTAGGTTGCCTGCGTGAGCCGGGCCTTCAGCACATCAATCACGCGGTATTTCACCGCGGTTAGTAAATACGGATGCAAGGTTTGGATGCTGTGGGTGTGCCGCTTCAGCCACAACGCCGCAAACAGATCTTGCACCACTTCTTCGGCGGCTTCCCGCGAGTTCAGCTTGCGGTAGGCCACTCCCAACAGCTGCTCCCAGTACCGCTCGTAGATCTCCGCAAAAGCCAGTTTATCATCCGCTTGCAGTGCCCGCACTAGTGCCTCGTCGGTCCAGGCGGCGTACAGCTGGTGGTGCTTGGGTGAAGATGGGCGGAAGGCGGACATGGGCGTGCGGAAAGACTAACTTATCAATCTTCTCAGCAACCTCCAATTAGATCCTGCTTTAAGCCTGCTACCGCAGTCCTTTTAAATGGTGCAGATGCTACGTTGAGGTTGAGCAGGCACACGCACATAAAAGGGCTGTGCCGCCTGTTCGCGCTAACTTGCGGTCCTTTATCATTTATGCTGTACTCCTTGCCTGAATCTTCAGCCCCCGCTAAGCTATTATTCATCTGCAGCCAAAACCGCTGGCGCAGCCTTACCGCCGAGCGGCTCTTTGATAATCACCCTGCGTATGAGGCCCGCTCGGCGGGCACCGAGCCAGGTGCCCGCGTGCGAGTTACGGCCGGGCACCTGGGCTGGGCCGACGTAGTGCTGGTAATGGAGCGCAAACACACTGACCTTCTGCGCCAAAAGTTTGGTGATGCGTTGGAAGGCAAGCGCATCATTAATCTGCGCATTCCCGACAAATTTCAGTTCATGGATCACATCCTGCAGGACCTACTCCGGGAGCGAGTGCGCGAGCATTTAGGGGCCGATGTGCTGTAGCTGGCTTGGTGGCGCTACTTGCGTACAACCTCTAGGCCTGGGGCCCGTTTAGCGGCTCATGCAGTACCTATTTTTTGCTACTATCGTCGCGGTGGTAGCCTTTCTTTTCTATCGTTACGTCACCCGTGAATCGCGGGTGAAGCAGCAGGCGCTGGCCGAAGAATTTCCGGCCACTTGGCGACAAATTCTATCGGAGCGGGTAGCCTTTTATCTTTCCCTCACCGCTAACGACAAGCAACGCTTTGAGAAAAAGATCCAGGTATTCCTGGCTCAAACGCGCGTGACGGGCATCGAAACCGAAATAGATAACACTACGCGCGTGCTGGTAGCGGCTTCGGCCGTGATTCCCGTGTTTGGCTTTCCGGATTGGGAGTACAGCAACCTGAGCGAAGTGCTGGTGGTACCCGACGCCTGGACCCAGCAGCGCGACCCAAACAAGGAGTATGTAGGCCTAGAAGGCACCTTGCTCGGCAGTGTGCAGGGCTTTCAGACCTCCCACTATATGCGCCTTTCCAAAGCCTCCCTTGAGCAAGGCTTTAAGGATGCCCTTGATAAGCAGAACGTGGGCATTCATGAGTTTGCGCACCTGCTGGACGAAGCCGATGGCGTAATTGATGGGGTGCCTGGCGTGGCCCTCCCCGCCGAACTGCGGCCGGAATGGGAAGCCGTGATGCAGCGCGAAATAGCAGCAATTAGGGCCGGAAACTCCGAAATCAACGACTACGCGGGCACCAACGAGGCCGAGTTCTTTGCCGTGGTGACGGAGTACTTCTTTGAGAAACCGGAGAAGCTTCAGGAACACCACCCGGAACTGTACCAGCTGCTGAGCCGGGCCTTCCGCCAGAACCCTAAAAAACGCTTCCTACGCTTTGCCGTTGACCCACGCGAATGGATTCGGAGCCTTCGCTCCCGCCGTAAGTTCGGTCGCAACGACCCTTGCCCCTGCGGCAGCGGCAAGAAGTACAAAGACTGCCACTTGAAGCAACAGCAAGCCGCCTAGGCCACTCACTTTATCGGAGTTACACAACAGCCATGAAGCCCGCCCATATAGCAAGAGCGGGCTTCATGGCTGTTGTGTAACTACATGTTTGCGGTTTCCCGGCGGGCCCCAGCTACCTTCTCGAACCGCTCTTGATATTTTGAGTGGTTGGTGCCCATGAGCCGGTCCCACCAGTTGAAGTAGAGCCCGTAATTGCCCTTCACGAACTGGTGGTGCATGTTGTGGTGGGTGCTGGTGTTGTGCAGCCGGCCAAAGCGCGTGCGCAGAAACTTGGCTGGGTATGGCTCATAGCCAAGGTGGCCTAGCACGTTCATGCCCATCATATACGTCAGGAAGGCTACGATGGCAATGGGGTGCAATGGCACCAGAAATACCAGCAGCGGGAAAATACCTGCTTCTACCACGGCTTCCAGCGGATGAAAAGCGAAAGCCGCCCACGGCGAAGGATTGGTGGACAGGTGGTGTACCCGGTGCACGCGCTGGTACACGCCGGGCAGGTGCATGAACCGGTGGGTCCAGTAGAAATAGGTATCGTGGGCCAGAATGGCGAGTAAGGTGCTCCCAATCAGGTACACCCACCCGTACTGGCCTACGCTGGTGTAAATGCGGGTAAAGCCGGCTTGCCTGGCTGCGAAAATGCATACGCCCACTGCCGCAAAAATCAGGCAGGTAAGGATGGAATATCGTATTTCGGTGTGAATGTGCTTGGAATCGGGGAAGCGCGGCTGTATGCGGCGGTGCTGCCAGCGGGCCTTTTTCCAGCGCCAGAAAACCCAGTAGGCCACTCCCGCGAACAGTCCGTAGCGCAGGAGCATCATGAGTAAGTCGGCGGCATAGACTAGGCCAGCCTGCGTGGGAGTAATAAGTGCGGCTTGCATACCGGCGAAACTACAACGGCTGCCGGTTAGTTCGGCCCGTGAAACCCACCGGATATGTACCTTCGCAGTTGGTACTCTCCCAAGCCTTACCTAATCCGTTTCCATGAAGAAATACTTCCTTCCCACCCTCACAGCCGCCGTGCTGACGGCCTGTGCCCCCACCGCCAAAACGCCCACCACCACTCCTACAGCTACCACTACTGCACCAGCTGCCCAACCCGCTGCCCCTGACTGGCAGGAGCAAGCAGAGACTTTCCTGAAGGAGTACTCCACAGAATATCAGCGCCTCTATGCTCAGTCGAGCGAGGCAGAATGGCGCTCCAACACGCACATTGTGGCCGGTGACACGGCCAACTCGGGAGCTACAGCCCGGGCCAATGAGCGTATGGCAGCCTTCACGGGCTCTGCCGCAAATATTCAGCGCCTGCGTGAGCTGCTAGAGCACAAGCAAGACCTGACGGAGCTGCAGGTAAAACAGCTCCAAACGGCTCTTTACAACGCCGCCAACTCGCCTCAGACCATTGCGGAGGTGGTAAAGCGCCGCATCAAAGCCGAAACCCAGCAAACCGAAAAGCTCTACGGCTTCGACTACAAGTACCAAGGCAAATCCGTCACTACCAACGACCTTGATGAACTGCTGCGCAAGGAGAAGAACCCAGCCAAGCGCCAGCAGATTTGGGAGGCCAGCAAGGCCATCGGGCCCACGCTGAAGGAAGGCCTGCTGAACCTGCGCGACCTACGCAACCAGACCGTGCAGGCCCTCGGCTATCCTGATTACTTCTCCTACCAAGCCTCCGACTACGGCATGAGCCGGGAGGAGATGATGACGCTGGTGCGGAAGATCAACGAAGAGCTACGCCCGCTCTACCGCGAACTGCATACCTATGCCCGCTATGAGCTGGCCAAGAAATACAACGTGAAGCAGGTGCCTGACTACCTGCCTGCTTCCTGGCTACCCAACCGCTGGGGCCAAGACTGGAGCGCCATGGTAGATGTAAAAGGCCTTAACCTCGACCCGGTACTGGCTAAAAAAGGCGCTGAGTGGCAGGTGAAGCAGGCGGAGCGTTTCTACCAGAGCCTAGGCTTCCCGGCGCTGCCAGCCTCCTTCTATGAGAAAAGCAGCCTCTACCCCTTGCCCAAAGGCGCCACCTACAAGAAGAACAACCACGCCTCCGCTTGGCACATGGATCTGAACCAGGACGTGCGCAGCCTCATGAGCGTGGAAGGCAACACCGAGTGGTACGAAACCACCCACCACGAGCTAGGCCACATCTACTACTACCTCACCTATGCCAACTCCGAGGTGCCGGTGCTCCTGCGCCAGGGTGCCAACCGCGGCTACCATGAAGCCATGGGCTCCCTGATGGGACTAGCCGCTACGCAAAAGCCCTTCCTGGCAGGTCTAGGCCTAGTAGACCCCAAGTCGCAAACCGACCAGACGCAAACCCTGCTGAAGGAAGCGCTGAACTACGCCGTATTCATTCCGTTTGCCTCGGGCGTGATGAGCGAGTGGGAAAACAGCTTCTACGCTGATAAGCTGCCCGCCGACCAGCTCAACGCCCGCTGGTGGGCGCTGGCCAAGCAGTACCAAGGCATCGTGCCTCCTACCACACGCGGTGAGCAGTACCTCGACCCCGCTACCAAAACCCACATCAATGACGATCCGGCCCAGTATTATGACTATGCCCTCTCATACGTCATCCTGTTCCAGCTCCACGACCATATTGCCAAGAAAATCTTGAAGCAGGACCCGCACGCTACCAATTACTACGGCAGCAAAGAAGTAGGCCAGTTCCTGGCCGACATCATGCGCCCCGGTGCCAGCAAAGATTGGCGCACGGTTCTCAAGGAGAAAACCGGCGAAGATCTATCGGCTCGTGCCATGGTCGAGTACTTTGAGCCCCTGATGGCCTACCTGAAGCAGCAGAACAAAGGCCGCAAGTACACTATGTAAATCTGCTTGTTTGCTAGGCCAGAAAGTAAGTATCCAGGCTGTTTTCTTAAGTATAGAAAAAGCCCGTCCAATTTTGGACGGGCTTTTTCTATACTTGGTCTATGGCTAGAAATTGGCCTCGGAACTAGGCAGATCAATAAGAATAAATTGGGCATCCTTTGAAGCTCTAATCTCCAGCACGTTTTCGTCGGTGGAGCGTACTTGGTCATTGGGCCCAATATCTACTCCGTTGATATACAGAGTGCCTTCTTTCACATAAATAAAGGTACTCCGGATCGGGAAGGTTTTGAACGTGACGGTTTTGTCGGCGCTCAGGTTGCACCAGTAGATGGTGGAGTTGGAGTTCATGTATACCACGTCTTCCAGCACTTTCTGACCCGACACCAAAGGCACCAGCTCGTTTTTCTTATCGAGAAAGTCTACGTCCTTCTGCTCGTAGCTGGGCGACAGACCTTTCTGGTTCGGTAGAAACCAGAGCTGGTAGATGTGCGCAGCCTTGTCAGTGCCATTGGTTTCGGAGTGCGCTAGGCCAGTGCCGGCGGTCATGCGCTGCACCTCTCCTTTTTTGATAGTGGCCTTATTACCAGCAGTGTCGGTATGCACTAGCTCTCCATCCAGCACTAGGGTCACGATTTCCATCTCGGAGTGCGGGTGCTGCGGAAAGCCCGAGTTACCCTGAATGGTGTCATCGTTGAACACCCGCAGCGGGCCAAACTCCGAATTGTCAGGGTCGTAATAGTCAGCAAAACTGAACAAGAAGTAGCTGTTGAGCCATTGCACCGGAGCGGCGTGGTGGCGGTCGGTGGCGGGAATGAGCTTGAGCATCGTGAGTAGGGTTGAGTTGTTGCTGATGGCTTACGCGTAGCAGCATAGGTAAGTTAAGGCCTACTTAGACCGGACATACTCCGGCACTTCCTACTTACCTATCCCTTACTATAGAACTACCGGCTAAGTTGGGTAGTGCTGGTGATGCTTAGTAACTACATGAACTGCAAGTATCAGGACTGGCCTAGTATTGTCTTCAGTTAACCTTAGGGCTGTTGATAGAAGCGTTAAGTTGTCTTGCTGATGTTATCGAAACATCATCGCATCCGCCCTTGGCGACCTAAATGATTAGCAAAGCAATGAAACCATAGGGCTGCTTCGACTGCACGCTCATCAAGAAGGTTGATAAGTCGTTATTACTCCCGAACCGCTATCAAGCAAAAAGCCCCAGCACTATCTCTAGTACCGGGGCTTTTTGAGTTGTTATGCCTGCGCGAAGTGGCCTAGGCCACTTTTGCATTACACTTTCTTCATGGTGCTCACCTGCTGCTGCAGATCCAGCACAATGCTGGCGAGGCGGTTGAGCGAAAGGTCGGCGATGGGGAACGTGCTGCTGATGTAGGCTTTGGCTTCCCAAATCTCCACTACATCTTCCACATCAATCTGATAGGGTGAGTAGAGGGGGTTGTCGGAGTGCAGCGCCAGCATGGCATTGTCCTTCAGGCGGTTGAACACGCGCTTGAACACGATACCTTCTTTGCTGCTTACTACGATGCAGGGCGTACCGTCCTTGATGTTCATCCAATCATCCACGTAGCGGCCCACGATAACAGTGCCGCTGGCAATAGGAAGCATGGAGTCACCGGCAATCTCGAAGGCGCGGTACGTACCACCCGTGCCCAACATGGGTAGGCGGAATTTCGGCAGCTCCTCCAGGTACTCAGGGTCGGCGTAGCCATTGAGGTAACCAGCGGCAGCTTTCTGAGGCACGAGCTCAATATTTTCGTTCTGCTCTTTGTCTACCGTCAAGGCCAGAATGCGCAGGTTGCCGCCGGGGCGGTTTGCGGTGGTCTCGGTGGTAGCAGCAGTTTGAGCCTGCAGCTGAAGCGCAGCTTTGGCGTTCTTCTTTTTGCTAAAGTCGGTGGTAACCAGCGAGTCCAACGAGATATTGAACAGGCGAGCCATGTTTACCAACGTAGCTAGCTTGGGTTCAGCGCGGCCTTCTTCATACGCGCCCACCAAGGAGCGTTTGATACCGAGCTTTTCGGCCATCTGGGCCTGCGTAAGGGCCAGTTCGCGCCGCCAGAATTTGAGATTAGTATTGATCATAGCGCAGGGAGCCGGGAGAAGGGCTTCATCGGTAAAGATTTACCGGCTCACGAAGATACGAACGCTTCTACGCGAATACTAATTCAATTAGCTGAAATTTTTGCTAAAAATATTTGGGCGCGTTTGCTTAGTGCAAGTAGAGCAAAGCAACGCTTCTTTATTAGCAGTTAACAGCCTTGGAGAAGTAAGAAGCCTTTACCTCCATCATAGAAGTAAAGGCTTCTTACTAAGTCACAAATTGCAGAAGGATGAATTACGATTTCCCGCGCGTGCTCAACTCGCAATGACAGGCCTAGGCCACGTGTCCACCACTTCCCAGTTGCAGCTCTACTCCCCACGCAGCTTTTTGAAGTACATCAAGGCCAGGCGGAGCTTGAAGTAGTCGTACTTCTCGCGCAGGTGGTCGAACAGGTCGCGGAGCATAGGGCTGCTACCGAGCTGCGCTTGGGCGGTCTGAATTTCGGCTAGCTCTTCGGGCTTCAAAAATTCCTCAATCCGCAACTCTAGGCCCTTGGCGTAGCAGGTGGTCAGGTGGGTTTGCACGGTGGAAACAGCCAGGTCGCGGCGCTGGGCAATGGCTTCCATGCTCAGGCCCATGCGATGTAGCTGGTGCGTGGTTTCTGCAGTGCCATTCACTTCCGAGGTAGCGGCCTTGGGCTCTTTTGCTTCTTTTGCAGGCTTTTTACGCACCGTACGAGCGGCACTAAAATCATCCGGATCGAGGTGGTCGGGCAAGTCGTCCTCATCCAGTTCCGCCTGAGCGGCGGGATTACCGCCGTGCGCCAGCACCTCCCGAATGAAGGCCTCGCCGTACGTCTCGAATTTCTTCATACCTACGCCCGAAATGCCCAGCATAGCCACGCGGTTAACCGGCCGCTCCACTGCCATTTCCTGGAGGGTAGAGTCGGTGAAGATAACGTACGGGGGTACGCCTTGCTCATCGGCAATGCGCTTGCGCAACGTCCGCAGGGCCTCGAAGAGCTGCGCCTCGCGGGTGGCAGGCGTGGCTTTGGTTGCCGTGGCGGCTTTGCGGCCTCGCGGTGCTTTCTCCGCCTTCTCAGCTGGCTGGAATTTCTTCATGGGCACGGTGCGCTGTCCCTGCAGCACCTCCCGGCCTATATCGGTGATTTTTAGCGCGTACCCTTCTTCGTAAGCAATGTACACCAAGCCATCATTCAGCATCTGGTGAATGTAGCTGTACCAATCCAGGTAAGGCAGGTCGCGGCCGGCTCCATAGGTTTTAATCTGGTCTAGGCCACCGCTGAGTACGGCTTGGTTGCGCATGCCGCGCAGCACGTCAATGAGCAGGTTGATACTCACTCGCTCCCGGCTCCGCACTATGGCAGAGAGGGCCTTCTGGGCAATTTCAGTCCCATCGAACGTGGTAGGCGGGTTGCGGCAGATGTCGCAGTTACCACAGTCTTGGGCCAGCGTCTCGCCGAAATAGTTGAGCAGGATTTTCCGGCGGCAGCTGGCGGCTTCCGCAAACTGCTGCATGCGCTCCAGCTTGGTAAGGTTAAGCTGGGTCAGGTTGGGGTTTTCCTTGGTGAGCATGTCGCGCAGGCTCATCACATCACCAAAGGAGTAGAACAGCACGGCCGTGGCGGGGCTGCCATCGCGGCCAGCCCGGCCTATTTCCTGGTAGTAGCCCTCAATGTTCTTGGGCAGATTGTAGTGAATTACCCAGCGCACGTTGCTCTTATCGATGCCCATGCCGAAGGCGATGGTAGCCACAATCACCTGCAGATCATCCTTTAGGAAGCCTTCCTGCACGGCGGCACGCTGGTTGGGCGTCATGCCGGCATGGTAGAAACCGGCCTTGATGCCCTTGGCCTGAATCTTCTGAGCCAACGTTTCGCATTGCTTGCGCGAGAGGCAGTATACTATACCGGCCTCGCCTTGGTGGCGCTCCAGAAACTCCAGTATGCCCCCTACTCGGTCTTGGCCCGGCCGCACAATCAGGTTCAGGTTAGGCCTATCGAACGACGACAGGAACACCCGCGGCTCCGTCAGGCGCAACTGCTGCTGAATGTCGCGCTGGGTCAGGCGGTCGGCGGTGGCGGTGAGGGCAATAATGGGAATTTGCGGAAACTGCTCACGCAGCACCCGCAGCTGGGTGTACTCAGGCCGGAAATCATGCCCCCAGGAGCTGATGCAGTGCGCCTCGTCGATGGCGAACATGCTGATGCGCATGCGGCGGAGCAGATTCAGGAAGCCCTCGGAGAGCAGCTTCTCCGGCGATACATAGAGCAGTTTGAGGTAGCCGTTAAGGCAATCGGCGGCAATGTTGTTCTGCTCGCTCTGGCCTACGCTGCTGTTGATATAAGCGGCCGAGATACCGTTGGCTTTCAGGGCTTCCACCTGGTCCTTCATCAACGCAATCAGCGGCGACACCACCACGCACACGCCATCCTGCACTACGGCCGGTACCTGAAAGCAGACTGATTTACCGCCACCCGTGGGCATAAGCACCACCGTGTCCTGACCACCCAGAATATTCTGGATGATATCCTCCTGCATAGGACGGAACGAGTCATACCCGTAGTACTTTTTCAGTACTCGGCGGGCAGATTCGATGGTGGGAGCAAGTGGTTCGGCGGCAAATAACATAGCAGGTAACGAGCGCAAATGAGCGGCAATGGAACGGTGAAATTAACCATTTACAGGCGGAAATCGTGCACTTCTCTTCTAGAATACTGAACGTCTGTCAGCCTAGTAGCCCCGTATACAAGGACATATCATTTCATTTTCCTAACCCCATACCTGATGGCTACTTCATCTGCATCCACCACGCAAAATCAATCCGTTCTCGACGCCCTCAGCCGCTGCATCGCAGCCTGCGAAATGTGCGCCGATGCTTGCCTACACGAAGACGACATTAAGATGATGGTGCCCTGCATTCGCCTCGACCGCGACTGCGCCGACATCTGCCGCTTGACTGCCGCTTTTATAGCCCGTGGCTCCGACCACGCCAAGCATGTGCTCAGAGAATGCATTGAGATTTGCCAGAAGTGCGGAGATGAGTGTGGCAAACACCAGCACGACCATTGCCAACAGTGCGCTGCCGCTTGCCGCGCCTGCGTAGAAGCCTGCCAGCAGTACATTGGGCAGGCCTAACCGTAGGCAAGTTCACGCGTAACCATGGTACGTCGTAACTCGCACGCAGTACCTGCCAACACGTTAGCCTGAGCTCGCGAAAGCCCTACTTACGTCTGAATAACTGGCCTAGAATGGCTCGTACTGACGTAAGTTGATCTTTCGCAAGTTCAAGCTGACGTGTGATTTTTTATGCGGTGCTAGAAGAGGCACGCCGCTTAGGAGAAGCTCGTTCTAGGCCACTCCCCTACTTAGCTACTCCGGTTTGCTCACTTTGCGCGTGCCTTGGTAGAGCTCATATTTCAACAGACGACAGTCGATGGGACCATTGTAGAGCGGGATGCGGCGGCTGGTTTTCAGACCGATGCGCTTAGCCGCTTCTAGGTTGCCGGTAAACACGTACGCATCGTAACCCTGAAAGCCGGATTTGAGCGTGTCGCCGATGGTCTTGTAGAGGGCATCCATCTGGGCCTCTTCACCAATCCGCTCCCCGTACGGCGGGTTCATAATGACGATGCCGGGCTCTTCCTTGGCGGGGGCTTTGGCCTCTTTCACGTCGCGCACCCCCAGGCGAATAAAATCTTCCAAATCGGCTGCGGCTACGTTCTGGCGAGCCAGCTCAATGTACTCGCGCGATAAGTCAGAGCCGGCAATGTAGGCCTGGGGCTCCTCTATGCGCATTTGGCGGGCATCCAGCTGCACTGATTCCCAGAGTGCCGAATCAAAATCGGGCCAGTTCTCGAAGCCAAACTTACCCTGGTGATAGAGGCCGGGCGCAATGTGCTGGGCAATCATGGCTGCCTCCGTGAGCAGCGTACCCGAGCCGCACATAGGGTCAATAAGTGTCTTTTTGCCGTCCCAGCCGGTAAGCAGCAGCAAGCCGGCGGCTAGGGCTTCGTTGAGTGGGGCTACGTTGGTCTGCTGGCGGTAGCCGCGCTTGTGCAATGATTCGCCGGACGCATCGAGGCTAAGAATCACCTCGTTTTCAATCATGTGCAGGTGCAGCCGGATGTCGGGGTTTTTCACATCTACGCTGGGCCGCGAGCCGGTGCGGTTGCGGAACTGATCCACAATGGCATCCTTGGTAAGCTGCGCCACAAAGAGGGAGTGTTCAAACGTAGACTTGTTGACCACTGCCGTGATGGCAAAGGTCTGGTCTTGCCTGATGTACTTGCTCCAATCAATACGGCCAACCTCGCGGTACAAAGCCTTTTCATCGCGGGCATAAAAGCCAGCGAAGGGCTTGAGGATGCGCATGGCCGTGCGGCACCACAGGCAGGCTTCGTAGAGCAGTTGGGTATCGCCGCTGAATTCAATGGCCCGTTGACCCACCTTTTCGATAGTGGCCCCTAGCTGATACAGTTCCTCCGCCAGCACTTCTTCCAACCCAAATTGGGTGGTGGCAGTCATATAAAAGGGAGCGGAACGGCGGGTTGCGGCCATGAGAAGCAAAGTAAAATGAGAAAGTAAGGCCGCAAAGGTCGGGAAAGAAGCGGGTGAAACCGCAGAACAGCTGACGCTACTGTGGCTCAAGCGGCCTTCGGTATCGTCAGGCTTAACGTTATGCAGGCCTTTTGCGTCTTTAGGCCTATGCGCCCCTCCTTTCTCTTCGACCCGAGCAAAAGCTCCCTGTTCTACCTTATTTTATTTTTAACGCTGGTAGTGGTAGGAGTTACGGGCTACGATGCGCTGAACGGGCACTACTCGATGATTGGTAGTGTAGCTTCCTTTCTAGGCCTGTTTGTGGCCTTCCAGAGCTGGAAAGCGGCTGATGATGCCTCCCGCAAAACCGACGAAGCGCTGGCTCAGATGCAGGCGCTGGCCCACGAAACTCGGCAGTTGGTGGTGAGCAGCAACACGGTGGAAGAACAAATTAAGAGTGCCGTAGTAACCATTAGCGACGCCACCCGGGAGCTGTACAAAGGCTTTCAGCCGATTATGAACGAAATAGCGGCGTTCCTGACTGAGGCAGCCGAAAGCGAGTACTTGGCCATCATGACGGATTCTGCCGCCATAGGCACGTTCTACGCCCGCCACCATCACCCGGCTCTTAATCAGCGTGAGATGCGGGCCCTCACCGACCGCATCCACGACTTGCTGCTGGAGCGTGCCCGCGACGCTCGGGAGTTCTACCTAGCTACTCTTGCCGCCGATGAGGTTCCTGATTCAGTGCCGCCTACCCGTGACCAACACGGCCACCTGCACCATTTTGTGCAAGGCGTTTGGCAGCAGTTTCATCCTGAGTCGCCGGTTACGGAGGAGTACTGGAACGAGCACCGGGAGCAACACCTTTCTACCCTACGCCAAATTCAGGAAACATTCACTTCCCTCTCTGAGCACCGGGAGCAGCGGGCGGCAGGCCTAGAGCCGCATCAGCACCTGCCAGTATTGCCACTTCAGCTGTTTCTGCGCTACAACGCCGAGGCCAAGGAGCCGTTCCGGGCACTGGTGGTGTTTCTAGGCCAGTACAACCTCGATAGAGTAGCCGAAACGCGCGCCATGCAATCTGCCGACCCCGAGCTGGTGCGCACCTTCATCAGTATGTTCGAAAGCCTCACCAGCCTCGACGACCACCCTGGTTACCAGGAGCTTCGGCGGCAGCTCCCACTGTAAGCCGGAAAAGAGTTTATTTACGAAGCCTGCTGTTCAAATCCAGCCTGAGCGGAAGCACCGTACGCATTCTGCTGGGGCTCACCCCAGCCGCCACCTCCTATCGTATCCTCTAAATCCCCCTGGTATGCATAAATATATTGCCGAAGTGCTCGGTACGTTCGCAATTATCTTCTGCGGCACTGGTGCTATTATTATCAACCAGGAAAGCCATGGGGCCATAACGCACGTAGGCATTGCCATCACGTTTGGGCTAATAGTCACCTCCATGATCTATGCTCTAGGCACTATTTCGGGAGCTCATTTTAACCCGGCCGTTTCCATCGCTTTTACCGTGGCCCGAAAATTCCCCGCACGAGAGCTGCTGCCTTATATCGTTAGTCAGGCAATAGGGGCTATTTTGGCCAGCGCGGTGCTGCGGTATTTGTTTCCAGCTAATGAACTGCTGGGCGGCACTATGCCCGCCGGGACGGAGGCTCAATCCTTTATTTTGGAGTTCATTCTGACCTATTTCCTGATGCTGGTCATCATGAATGTGGCCTACGGCTCCAAGGAGCAGGGCTTATTCGCCGGCCTAGCCATTGGGGGAGTGGTGCTGCTGGAAGCCATGTTTGCGGGGCCTATTTGCGGCGCCTCCATGAACCCGGCCCGCTCCTTATCTCCAGCGCTGGTATCGGGGCACTTGGAGCATCTGTGGCTGTACTTGGTAGCGCCAACGCTTGGGGCAGTAGGTGCGGTGCTTACCTGGAAGTACCTTACTACTTCTGTGCAGACTGCTGCAGTTTCAGCAGCAGAGGTAGCTGAGCCGGTAAATATCACGGCATAATCTACCCTAGGCCACCTCTTCCCGCCCTATCACATCCGGATAGGTGCGGGCCGCGGGTTAAGGGGTAAAGTGCTATGCTCGAGCTGAACGCTGCCACTGCCTTGTATACACCTCAAGTATCTACGGCGGGAGGAATCGCAGATACAGCCTATATTTAAGGCCTTCTCATTTTTTTCACTCCGCCTGCATGGCCGCTCCCATCACCTCCTCTCCCACCACGGCATCTAGCACCACCCGCTCCTACGCCGGGCCTATGGTGCTGATGACCACCCTGTTCTTCCTATTCGGGGCCGTCACCAACTTCAACGACGTGCTGATGCCCTACCTCAAGGACGTCTGCCAGCTCACCGACTTGCAGTCGTCGGCGGTGCAATCGGCGTTTTTCGGGGCATACTTCCTCATGTCGCTGCCGGCGGGCCGGCTCCTGGAAAAGCTAGGCTTTAAGCGCGGCATTGTGCTAGGCCTGTTGGTGATGGGACTAGGCGCGCTGCTGTTTGTACCGGCTGCAAACTCCCGCACGTTTGGGCTGTTCCTGCTGGCGCTAAGCTTGCTGGGTGCTGGCATTACGTTGCTGCAGGTGGCGGCTAACCCCTACGTTTCAGTGCTGGGGCCAGCGCGCACCGCAGCTAGCCGGGTAAGTATTGTGGGCGTAGCCAATGGCTTGGGCGGCACCATCTCGCCGCTTATTGGTGGCCTGATTCTATTTGGGGGTTCAGCAGTGCTGAAAGCCCGCCTAGCGCAGCTGCCCCTAGAGGAACGCTTAACGCAGGAAGCTACCCTGGTAAAACCACTTTACCTCGGACTGGCAGTATTTCTCGCCGTGCTAGCTGCTCTGTTTTTCTTGGTACGTCTGCCTGAAATTGAAAGCATCCCAGCTGATGAAGAAGCTGCAGCCGCTCAAGCCGCCAGTGAAACTGGTCGTAGTTCAGCCCTCAGCTTCCGCCACCTCGCGTTGGGTGTAGTAGCCATTTTCATGTACGTAGGCGTAGAAGTAGGCATTGGCTCCTTCATTATCCGTTATGGCGAATCACAGAATATCAGCCAGCTGAGTGGCTTCACGCAAGAGTTGGTACGCGGCCTGAGCGTAGCTACCAACTGGGCGGCCGCTCTGTTCGGCAACAACCCTGATCCTATTGATACCACCACGGGGTTCACCAAAGCCGTAGGTGCCGTACTGGTATCCTCGTACTGGTTTGGGGTGATGGTGGGCCGCATTATCGGCATTCCGCTCCTCTCACGCTTTAATGCCCGCAAGCTACTGGTAGGTGTATGCGCCGCCGGCACACTATTCGTGCTGTTGTCTATCCTAAACCATGGCGAAACGGCTTTATGGCTGGTAGTGCTGTGTGGCCTTTGCAACTCCATTATCTGGCCGGTGGTGTTCCCTTTGGCAATTACTGGCCTAGGCAAATTCACGAAGCAAGGTTCTTCCTACTTGATTATGGCCATCGTAGGTGGCGCTATCATCCCGCCACTTATGGGCTTTATTGCCACCCATGGCGGTGGCCTACGGGTAGCATTTATGCTGCCGGCCCTCTGCTACGCTTACCTGCTGTTCTACTCCCTGCGCGGATACCAGGTACGGTAGCGCTTCTACTCTGACAGAGAAAGCCCGTCATCTCTTGCGCTGCGCAGGATGACGGGCTTTTTTAATGCCGACGTTTGTCAGTGCCAGCAATAGCGAAACGGCTACCTTTGCCGGTAAGTCACCTTTATTAATCCCCGTAT
Organism: Hymenobacter wooponensis; assembly: GCF_004745865.1. Classification (GTDB taxonomy): domain Bacteria; phylum Bacteroidota; class Bacteroidia; order Cytophagales; family Hymenobacteraceae; genus Hymenobacter; species Hymenobacter wooponensis. The sequence continues at coordinate 189,134 of NZ_SRKZ01000004.1, forward strand.
GGCTTCGGCTCCCACCCTTGAACACAACGTCTCACTTCGCCCCTATAACACGTTTGGTCTAGACGTAAAGGCGCGGCTTTTCGCCCGCTTTGCCTCCCCGGACGAGCTACGGGCCTTGCTGGCTATGCCGGAGGTACAGCAGGCGGAGAAGCTGATTCTGGGAGGTGGCAGCAACCTGCTGTTCACTCAGGATTTCGATGGCGTAGTGCTCAAGAATGAGATTCGGGGACTTGAGATTATCAGTCAGGACGAGGACAGCGCCCTGGTACGCGCCGGGGCTGGCGAGTCGTGGCACGGCATGGTACAGTACACCCTTGATCAGGAGCTCAGCGGCATTGAAAATCTGTCTCTGATTCCCGGCACGGTGGGCGCTGCCCCTCTCCAGAACATCGGGGCCTATGGCGCAGAATTGCAGGACACGTTTGAGCAGCTCGAAGCGCTGGAAGTGCGCACCGGTCAGCTTCGCACTTTCTCCCGCGAAGAGTGCGGCTTCGGCTATCGTGAAAGTGTGTTTAAGGGCCCCCTGAAAAACCAGTACATCGTCACCAGCGTGGTATTGCGCCTGCATCGCCAGGCCCGAATCAACGTGAGCTACGGCGCCATTCAAACTACCTTAGAAGACTTAGGCATTGGGGGTGAGCCCACACCCCGCGACGTGAGCGAGGCCGTGATGCACATCCGCCGCAGCAAGCTCCCCGACCCCGCCCAGATTGGCAACGCCGGTTCCTTCTTCAAGAACCCCGAAATCTCTCAGCAGAAGTACGACGAGCTAAAAGCCCGCTACGCCGACCTGCCTGGTTACCCCGTGCCCGGCGGCGTGAAAGTGCCCGCGGGTTGGCTAATTGAGCAGTGCGGCTGGAAGGGCCAGCGCCGCGGCGCCCACGGCGTACATGATCGGCAGGCGCTGGTGCTGGTAAACCACGGCGGCGCCCAAGGCTCTGATATCCGCGACCTAGCCCAAGAAATCATTGCCTCAGTGCGCGAAAAGTTTGGCATCGAGCTGCACCCCGAAGTAAACATCCTGTAAGCAGCGGACCTAGAAGCACTTATTATGCACAGAGCCAGGAGGCGAGGAAGTGGCCTAGAGCCTGCCCCGCCTCCTGGCTCTGTGCATTATAAGCGTTATTCATGGGTGGGGTAAGCCACTGAAATTGAGTATCTAGTTGCGGGTGAATGGCGGACTACCAGAAGGTTCGCGAAATAAATTGGTTGGCTTGCGCAAGTTTTTCAACCAAATGGTACCTAAGTACTCGCAACCCTGGTGACGACCACGGATGCGTGTTGCTGCTCGGTCACTTCTCCGAACCTTACCCCGTACGTTCTTGTGGCTCATTCGCTTCCTCTGGTTCACTGCCCTCCCGCTGCCCGTGCCCGATTACCCACTGTCTCAGCCGATGCCGAGTTGGTGGCGCACCTCCAGCAGGGCAGTGAGGCGGCTTTTCGCACCTTGGTGGAGCGCTACCAAGACCGCATCTATCGAACGGTGCTGTCCCTGCTGAGGTCGCCGGAAGAAGCCGAAGACGTGGCGCAAGAGGTCTTTGTAGAGGTGTATCAAACGATTGGTCAATTTCGGGGCGAAGCCGCCCTCAGCACTTGGCTTTATCAAGTGGCCACATCGCGCGCCTTGCAACACTGCCGGAAGGCCCGCGCCAAAAAGCGCTTCGCTTACTTCAGTAGCCTGCTGGGTTTCGATAATGGCGTTCTGCACGAAGTGCGAGACCATGCACATCCCTTGGCGTTGCTAGAAGGGCAAGAGCAGCTGCAGGTTTTACAAGCGCACATTGCCCGGTTGCCCAGCCGCCAGCAAGTGGCCTTCACCCTGCGCCACGAGCAGGAGTTAACCTACGAGGAAATTGCTGCCGTGCTCCGCACCACGTTGCCCACCGTCGAATCCCTGCTTTTCCGGGCCCGGCAAACCCTCCGCAAACACCTTCAACCCCGCCCTGGCCATGTCTAATTCCCCTTTACTCCCCGATTCTGACCAGGACTGGAGCGACTTAATGCGCCAATTACAAGCCGGGCCGCCAGCTCGCCCTCGGTCCGGCTTTTATACCCGGGTACAGGCCCGCCTCGTCGCCGATACTGCTGTAGCGCCCTCCTGGTGGCCCATGTGGTTTCACCGACCGGCCTATGCCCTGCTGCTCGGGGCGTTGCTGATTACGCTCAGCGGGGATGGCTCTGCCCTGCGCCCAGCTCAGAAAGTTGGTTCCTGCGAGAGTTGCCCTGATGAACAGCCCCAGCGGGAGCTAAAGCGCTGATATATCATCCTTCAGGAAAAACAGTTCACCATAAGCCTTCCGGTTGGTGGCGCCAATGCCCTAACACCTCAACATTCTGCCCATTCAAGGTCTAAGGGCTTAGACCTTCGACTCCCTCTTTTATTTGTATCGTCTATGCTGCCTTTTCTTGCCGCCGTTCTTTGGGACGTTGACCCCGTCATTCACTCTTTCGGACCTTGGGCGGTAGCCGGCCACGAGGTAGGGCCCATTACGCTGCGCTGGTACGGGCTGCTGTTCATGCTGCCTTTTGTGCTGGGCACCTTCATCACCACGCACATATACCGTTCCGAGCGGGTATCGCCGCAGTGGATCGATGTGCTTACAGTGTACATGCTTATTGGCACCGTTGTGGGCGCACGGCTGGGCCACATGCTGTTCTATGACTTTGCGGCGCTGAAAGCCGACCCTATAGTGGTGTTCAAATTCTGGCAGGGTGGCCTAGCCAGCCACGGTGCCACCATCGTCATTCCGTTTGCTTGCTGGCTATTTGCCCGCAACAACAAGTTTGACTATCTGTGGGTGCTTGACCGGATTGTGATTGTAGTGGCACTGGCTGGCGCTTGCATTCGCACTGGCAACCTGATGAACTCAGAAATCGGGGGAAAGCCCACCAACCTGCCGTGGGCCTTCCTTTTCCCTCGCGACACTGACCATTTGATTCAGGGCGTGGCCGTACCACGCCATCCTACCCAAATTTACGAGGCCCTGTTTTGCGTGTTTCTGCTAGTGCTACTCTACTCGATGTGGAACCGAACCAGGGAGCGTACCCCGCGCGGGCAGCTGTTAGGCCTGTTTATGCTGCTATTATTTACCCAGCGTTTTCTAGGTGAATACCTGAAAGAAAACCAAGTGGCCTTTGAGAACGGCCACTTGCTCAACCAAGGCCAGCTGCTGAGCATTCCGTTTATCTTTATCGGTATCTGGGTGCTGTGGAGGGCAGGCAAAGACCCCGAAAACCCTTACGGCTACGCTCCGCGCGACTTAGGCAAGGAAGGCGACCCGAAGCCGTTACCCAAAGTCGTGAGCAAACAATTTGGTTTCAACCAACCTGCACACGAAGTCCCGCACGCGAGCTAGGGATGTGTACATGTAAGCGGGATGCCTCACTCGGTGCCAATAAACCACAATTTATCAGCACCGAGTGAACTGGTGGCACATTGATCCGCAAGGGCATTTAAGTTTTCCGTCTAGGCCACTGGCTTCCAGCGGCGCTGAGCCCAAGCCTGGCGCTGCTCATCATCTTGGAACGTCCAGGCTACTACGCGGCTGGTTTTCTGACCCTGCTTCATTTCGATGGTGCGGATAGAGCCCTCCTCAACCCCGGCTTTCTGCAGGAAGTAATAGGCGCTACGCAATGTTTCCTTCTTGGAAATGAGGATGGAAAACCACAGCACCCGCGCGGCCAGCGGCACGCTCTGCTCCACAAACCGGCGCAAGAAACCTTCTTCGCCCCCTTCGCACCACAGCTCCGTATTCTGTCCCCCGAAGTTCAGCACTGGCTCCGGCGACTTCGCATAGCCCAGGTTACGCCCTTTGCGGCGACTACCGGCGGCGGCATCAGCGGCCGAAGCGTGAAACGGCGGATTGCACATCACTAGGTCAAACTCCTCGCGCGGCTTCACAATCCCTTCAAACACAAAGGCGGCGTGACTTTGCTGGCGTATCTCCACCCGTGCGGCCAACTTGGGATTGACGGCCACCATTGTTCTAGCCGATTTCAAGGCCACCGGATCAATTTCTGAACCCACGAACCGCCAGCCGTAGGCCTGGGACCCAATGATGGGGTACACACAATTGGCTCCCACGCCTACATCCAGCACGTGCACGGCCTTGTCGCGCGGTACTAGGCCACTATGGTCAGCGGCCAGCAGGTCAGCAGCGTAGTGAATGTAGTCGGCACGGCCGGGAATGGGAGGGCACAGGTAGCCCGCGGGCACGTCCCAGGAAGCCACGCCGTAGAACTGCTTCAGCAACGCCCGGTTCAGCGCCTTCACGGCCGCCGGGTTGGCAAAGTCGATGCTGCTGTCGCCGGTTGGGTTGGGCACTACGAAGGCGGCCAACTCCGGGCTAGTGCTCAGGAGCTGCGGGAAGTCGTAGCGGGCATTGTGGGGGTTGCGGGGGTGCATATGGGCAGGGAGAACTAAAAGAGTTTAGATACGAACGTCATGCTGAGTTGGTCGAAGCATCTCTACCGCTTGATAGGCTGGTTAGCCAGAGGTAGAGATGCTTCGACCAGCTCAGCATGACGTCCCGATTTTCTTACAAACTAGTCTAGGTGATGCTAGGCCAGTCAAGGGCAAATTTACTTCAGCACGGCAATGGTTGCGCCATCGCCGCCGCGGTCGGCGTGCTCATCGGCTACGCTGGCCACGGCGCGGGTGCGGTGGAGGTAGTCGCGTACTACCTGGCGCAGTACGCCGTTGCCACGGCCGTGCAGGATTTTGATTTCCGGCACGCCCAGCATCACGGCATCATCCACGTAGGCCATGATCTTATTCAGGGCATCCTCGGCACGCTCGCCGCGCAGATCCAGCGTGGGGCTGAAGCTTGACATCTTGCCGGTGGTATCGAAGCCGGAATAGTGCGCCGGAGCCCGGCGAGCTGCCTCTTTCTCCCGCTCCCGGATTTCCGAGCGCGTGAGCTTCTCCAACTGGCCTACTTTCACCAGGGTCTTCATTCCGCCGAAGGAAACCTCTGCCGTCTTGCCCTTCACACTCATGATTTCGCCATGCCCTTCCTGCCCAATCAAGGCCACTTTGTCGCCGGGCTTGAGTGAAGTAGCATCGGCTAGCTCACGGGTAGCACGGGCCCTGGGCGGCTCAATCTGAAGCTTTTCACGCACAAACGTATCGAGCTTGCCGCGGGCTTCCTTGGTGCGCTCCTTCTCAGCCTGGCCTAGCCGAATTTCCTGAATGGTAGCTTCAATCTGCTGGTTGGTATCCTTAAGCAGCATCTTGGCCTTGGCCTTGGCATCGCGGAGCACCTCCAGCGTGGTATCGTCGAGGTACTTTTTAAGGTCTTGGTATTCCTGAGCAGCTTTTTTCATGCGCCGCATCTGCTTGGCGGCCTCGGCGGTGCGCTGTTCCAGCTCGGTTTTTTCCTTCTCCAAGCCTTCCAGCAGTCGGTCGTAGCGGATCTTGTCCTTGCCCACAAGTTGCGTCGCGCGCTCCACTAGTTGCTTAGGCAGGCCAATTTTGCGGGCAATTTCAATGGCGAACGAAGAACCAGGCTTCCCTATTTCCAGGCGGTAGAGCGGCTGTAGCTGATCAGGGTCGTAGCGCATGGCTCCGTTCACAATACCCTCGGTGCGCTCAGCGTAGTTCTTAAGGTTGGTGTAGTGGGTGGTAATAACCCCAAAAGCGCGGGCGCGGTTGAGCTGTTCCAGTACGGCTTCGGCAATGGCTCCGCCCAGGCTGGGCTCGGTACCCGTACCAAACTCGTCAATTAGAATCAGGCTGCGCTTATTGGCCAGAGTCACGAACTGCTTCATGTTCAGCAGGTGCGAGGAGTACGTACTCAGGTCGTTCTCTAGGCTCTGCTCATCACCAATGTCTAAGAACACATCCTCAAATACCCCTGCCTCCGAGCCGTCACCAGCCGGAATCAACAGGCCGCACTGCAGCATGTACTGCACTAAGCCTACGGTCTTCATGCTCACCGATTTACCCCCGGCGTTAGGCCCTGAAATCAGTAGAATACGCTGCTCCGGCGTCAGCTCAATATCCAAGGGTACCACTTCGCGGGGGTCGTCCTTGGCATGCTCCTGAAACGTGAGGTAGAGCAACGGGTGGCGCACCTGCTTCCAGCGAATCATGGGGCGCGGGTGCAGTTCCGGCAACGAGGCCTCCAGACGCTGCGCCAAGCGGCCTTTTGCCCGAATAAAGTCGAGCAGGCCTAGGTACTGGTAGGCCTTGCGCAGGTCCGGAATGTGAGGCCGCAGTTGGGCCGTGAGTTGGGTCAGAATGCGAATCAGCTCACGCTGGAAGGCATTTTCCAGATCCTTGATGTCGTTGTTAAGCTCGAAGACAGCCTCCGGCTCAATGAACACCGTCTGCCCCGTGGCTGATTCGTCGTGGATCAAACCCTTCACGCGGCGCTTGTGCTCGGCAATTACCGGCAGCACCAAACGGCCACCCCGGATGGTAGGTTCGGCACCTTCCGGCACCCAGCCTTCTTGGCGGGCATGGCGCAAAATGCCCGCAATCTGCTTGCGCAGCTGGCCCTGGCGGTTAATCAGCTCCTGCCGGATCTGGCTGAGCAGCGGCGAAGCATTTTCGCGCACCTGGCCTTCATCATCCACTACCTTATCAAGGGCGGCCAGCAGGTTACGGTCTACCTGCACGCCAATGCCCAGCAGGCGCAACGTAGGGTACAAATTCTCTTCGGCGTGGGTAAAGAAAGTCAGCGCTTCCCGAATGGTACGCAGACTCATTTTCACGGCGAAGAAGGCGGCTACATCGAGGTAGCTGCCGGGTATATTGGCCCGCACCAAGTGCGGATGAACGTCGTGGTAATGTTGGCTGGGAAAATCAGCTCCACTGCTGAGCAGCTGACGGAACTCATCCGTCTGGAGCAGGAGCTTCTGGAGCTGATCGGCTTTCGACTGAAAGCTCATCTTGGCGACAAACTGGCGGCCTAGGGCGCTCAGGCACAGGCTCTCCAGCATCTCACGCAGCTGCGTGAAGCCAATTTTCTGCTCGAAATTATTAGGAAGAATCAAATCAGGTATTCCTTGTTTAGGACAATGTATTCAAAAGGGAATGCGAAGATAAACACTCCTAGGGGCAGGAAAGATTCAATAAATAGAATGTAACAGTATCTTTCTATTAGAGTGCCTACCCATCACTTACATGGACTTCAAAACCCCGGTTTAGGTTTTGTTACTTTATCTGGAGAACCAAGTGCAGCAGAGTCCTCAGTTGAGAACCAAAACCAGGGCTACATCTCGCCTTCCACGCCCAGCCCAAATAAGGCAAAGTCGTACTTCACGGGGTCTTGTGGGTCGAAGCTGCGGAGGTGGGCCGTAAGGTCTTCGGCAGCCAGCCAGTCAACTTGCTTGCGGTCTAGCAGGCCTAGGCGGCGGGCCACGCGCTCCACGTGCACGTCGCAGGGGCAAATGAGGTCAGCGGGGGAAAGGCGGGTCCAGAGGCCAAAGTCTACGCCGCAGGCATCGGGACGGACCATCCAGCGCAGGTACATATTCACGCGCTTACACGCCGAGCCACGGGCCGGGGTTGCTACGTGTTTACGGGTGCGCTGGGGCGCATCGTCGAGGCTGAAGAACAGATTATGGAAGTTTTCGAGGCGTTCTTTCTGGGTGTTACCGAGCAGAAAAGCATCTTCCAGAGTATCATGCCGGCTGTAAAACCAACGCAGCCAGTGCACAAAATAGAGCAGGTCGGTATCGCAGAAAGTGCGATGGCAGAAGCCTAACAGACCTTTTAGATCCTCATCCTGGTGCTGGGTGATGAACTGGTAGGGCGCGTCGTCCATGCGGCGCATCAGCTCCAAGCACTTGCTGATAATGGTAGGCCTCCGCCCCCAGGCCAGCAGAGCCGCAAACAGCCCGCTTATTTCGACGTCCTGACGCTGAGAGAACCGGTGAGGAATGCTGATTGGGTCAGCTAGAATAAACGCTGGCTGATCATAGTGCTGGTAGCGGTCGTCGAGCAGGGCCCGGACTTGCGCGTGATTCATACTGTGAGTTGGTGATTTAGTGAAATGGTGAGTTGAACATGCTAGTGGCCTAGACGGCGCAAGTAGTGCAGGTAGAACATCAACTCACTATTTCACCATTTCACTAAATCACCACTTCACGCTATGGCACGTAGCTGGTTTCTACCCGAAAGCGCTGATCGGGCGTGGCCAGGCGCTGCACGGCGCGCTTAGAGAGGCGCACGAGCACGTTGGAGTTTTCGCCCGTGTCGGGCAGCTTGCCAATCACGCGTACGTACACCGACATGCCGTTCATGATGTTGCGCACTTCCATGATGGTGCCCACCGGCGCCGTTTTATGCAAGGCCAGATACTTGTCAGAAGCATCCGTAGGAATTATCATGGCTAGGCCACTCTCCGACACGCGCCGCACGACTTCGCTGGCACGCTCCGGGGCACGCTCTTTCTCTTCGGGCACTTCCCGGGCAGGCACTTCCTTTACCGGAGCCTCTTTCGGAACTACCGCCTGGCGGGCAGCCACGGCAGAATCTTTCTCTCGGGCACGGTTCTCGCGCTCTTGAGCAGCTCGCGTGTCTTCGGTGCGCTCGGGGCGGGTAGCAGGCGCTGGAACCGGACGAGCTGCAACGGGCGCGGCCGGACGCGTAACCGGAGCGGGGGCAGAACGGCCAGTACCTGGGGCAATGATCAGCGTTTGGCCGCTGCGCACATTGAAGTTGGTAGCAAACCCATTAAGACGAGCCAACTCAGTGGGAGAAGTGTCAAACTTACGGGCTACGGCATAAAGCGTTTGTCCTGCCTCTACCTTGTAGATGTGGTTGCCATGGGCGTCGGTGGGCAGTGCCCGAGCGGCCGCCGAAATAGAGGTAGCCGCTGCCGGCGCGGCAGGTTGCGTTAGCACCACCCGGTTGCGGGGCACCAGCACCACTTGGCCAGTTACGAGGGCCCCTTTTACCGTGGGGTTGAACTCGACGATTTCGTCAACGGGTACTTTATAGCGCCGCGACAACCCGTAGAGCGTTTCGCCCGGCGACACGCGGTGCTTGATCAGGATCTTGTTGTTACGGTACTCAACTCCGATGGAATCTGGGGGCGCCACCAAACGGGGGCCAGCCAGCGCGGAGAAACCTGAAAAAACAAAGGCTACAGACAGCAACGAAATTCGAGACATAGGTACAGGGCGCGGAAGGCGGCAGAACAGCACAGTAGAGTAAGGGAAGCTGCCAACTGCATAAATACTGCCGAAAGTTAACGAATCCTGACAAGTCCCCGATGCCATTTAGGATAGCAACGGTTTTTTATTGATCGTTTTTAAGAGGTGTACGATCTAGCTTCTTCTCCTCACTCACCCCTTAGGAAAGAGGCTACCTGTCGGTAATTTTCGCCTTTTTTGCGCCGTTGATTTCCGTTTTCATTTTACCCGTTGACCCTCATGCACGCTATTGGCATCATTCCGGCCCGCTTTGCTTCAACCCGCCTACCGGGCAAGCCCTTAGTTGACCTGGGAGGTCAATCCATGATTCAGCGTGTGATAGGCCAGGCCCGGCAGTCCGGCCTCAGCCGGGTGGTGGTAGCAACTGACGATAAGCGGATTCTGGAGCATGTACTCAGCTTCGGTGGCGAGGCTGTGCTTACCTCCCCCAACCACCCCAGCGGCACCGACCGTGTGTGGGATGCCTATCAGCAGTTGAATGTGTCGGCCGATTGCATCATTAACATTCAGGGGGATGAGCCTTTTGTTCACCCGGCGCAAATTGATGCGCTGATAGAGCTGTTTGCGCAGGCTCAGCCCCCGCAACTAGCCACGCTGGTAAAGCCGGTGCTTACGGATGAGGAGCTGTTTAGCCCCCACCTGCCCAAAGTGGTGCTCGATACCACGGGCCACGCACTGTATTTCAGCCGTCATCCGCTGCCTTTTCAGCGCCAGCAGCTGCAGCCGGAGTGGCGGCAGCACCATCGCTACCTGCGCCATATTGGCCTCTACGCCTATCGCCCTGATGTGCTAGCGGAAATCACGCAGCTCTCCCCTTCTCCGCTGGAACTAGCCGAAAGCTTGGAACAACTCCGCTGGCTGGAACACGGGTACCGCATCCTGACGGCTGAAACGGAGCTGGAAACCATTGGAATAGATACCCCCGAGGATGTAGAGCGCGCCCTGCACTATCTGGCTCAGCAATCATAAGCCAATCAATTTAAGCTGTGCTGACGGTACGCCACGTCCTGTTGAGCGTAGTTAAAGCATCCCTACTGATAGATGGCTCCCTACTGGCCTAGGAGCTACTGCGGCTAGCTCAGTAGGGCGGGCCAATAGGCAGGAATTGCATCTGTACATAGCCGCTTTCCCTGCAAAGTAATGCTACTGGCTCTAAAGGGTAGATGAGAGCTATTTCTCTGATGCGCCCTGTTCAGCCCGCCGATCTATGTGCTTTTCAGATGTAACGGCGCGCTCATCCTTCATTTCCTTCGACAGGAAGAAGTTTAGCGCCGTTCGGATTACGGCAATGGCCCCGAGCTTGCCGATCTGCTCCCAGCTAGGTGCAATGGCCGTTGAGAGAATATCCGCGCCTAATTGAAACTCCAATGCCAGGGCTAGGTAGCGGGCCAGGGTAAGCCGAATAGCGGTAAAATCCGTTGTTCGGCGGGCCAGCAAGGCTTTCAGGAATAGCCAACCAGATACTAGAATTCCTAGGCCTATAATGAATGCGCCAATGGTTTCAACGCCCAGTTTGAGCCACTGCACCGCCTCAATGACCCCGTACTCAGCTAGGGAGTGAATAGTCTGTTTCTCCATGATGGCAGATTAACCGGGGCTGACTGGCCTAGAGGACAGCCATTTTAATACGTATACTGTTCCTCGCTGCACGATAACCAGTACTACTACCAGCCCAACGGCCAAACCGAACAACAATAAATTACCCTCTCCAGTCCCGGCCCGAAAGGCAAAGTTCAGTGCCGTTCCCACCGCGGGCGGGTGCATGGCATCAAGCCCAATCATGAGTCCGATGGTCAGGACCATGGCGGCGGCAGCCCCCAGGTAGCCCGGCCCCACCCAGGCATGAAGCGCAAACCCTATTGCCGCGGCGCCCATCTGGCTTATTACCAGGGTGCGCGTGCTATTCGTGCGGTGGCCCGGATCGAGGTAGATGAGAAAGGCACTGGACGCGAGGGAGGCAAAGAGCAGGCGTTGGTTGCTGAGCAGTTCCAGCAGCCACAGCATCAGCAAGACGGTGGCCGTGGGCAATAGTGCCAGCAGTAACTCGCCCTTTCGGCCTAACCGCGGGCGACCGGGCCCCGGCGCAGCGGCGGAACTAGCTAGAGGTGAGGAGTCAGGCATACCCTCTCCTACGCGCCACATAGGCGTTGGGGTGCAAGCAGTTTACACCTTAAGTGGTGGGTTCAAGTGGCCTAGCCACCTGCTTTTTTGGCTTTATACTTCTGCTCCAGCAACACGGCCAGCACTTTGTCGCGGAAGTCGCCTTGGATCAGGATTTCGCCATCCTTGGCGTTACCGCCTACTCCGCACTTGGTTTTCAGCAGCTTACCGAGGGTCTGCAGATCAGCATCCTGGCCTACGAAGCCGGTGATGAGCGTTACCTGCTTACCCCCGCGCGACTTTTTATCAAGCTGCACGCGCAGGTTTTGCTGTTGCGGGGGCAGGGTTACGACTTCTTCATCGCCGTTCTGCTGGTACTCAAAGTCAGGGTCGGTAGAATATACTACGCCTTCGCGGCGGTTCTTATTAGCTTTCATAGATGCAAGTTGCGAATTTGTGAGGGGCGAACTTGTGAAATCGTGGTAAAATGCGGGGTCCTTCTGCCTCTACGTCACCTTTCACAATTGGCTACACTGCTACTTCCAGGGCTAGTGGGTCTAGGCTGACTACAAAATCAGTTTCGTCGGCCACATAGTCGCCGTCTACGTGAAAGCCGAGTGGCCTAGCAGCTTTCACCTGGATGTGGCAGCTGGTATGATATACGGCTCCGCCTGAGGTGGGCAACGTACCCAAGGCTAGTCCTAGGCCTACGCGTACAGCTCTCGGGAATGACAACCCATCAATTAGACACAGGTCCAGGAGGCCATCCTGAATATCGGCGCGGGGCGCGATATAGGCATTGTTGCCGTATTGGGCGGCGTTAGCGAAGGCCAGTACGTAGCAGTTGGTGGCTAGGTGCTGGTTGTTTAGCTCTACTTCAATGGGCATAGCTTGGTAGCGGCGGTACTCACGCAGGGCAACTTTCACATAGGTGCTCAAGCCGCGCGTACCAGCGCGGGCAAACATCTTGCTTACATGAGCATCAAACCCCAGGCCCGCAGTACAAAAAAACGGGCGGCCATTGATGTGGCCTACGTCCATCCGCTGAAAAGTGGGCGCACAAATTCGGCGTACAGCTCCGGGCAAATCGAGCGGGATGTGCAGGTGCCGGGCCAGGCCGTTGCCGGAGCCCCGCGGCACAATACCCAGGGCGGCGCTGGTTCCTAGCAACCCACGAGCTACCTCATTCACGGTGCCATCGCCCCCCACGGCCACCACTACCCGGTAGCCCTCCTGCGCTGCAGCCCGCGCTAGCTCCTCTGCGTGCCCAGCATATTGCGTTGGGCGAATCTCAAACTCGGCCCCAGCGGTTGTGGCATAGCGCGTGAGCAGCGCCGGCACGTCCTGGGTGCGGTTAGTACCAGAAGTCGGATTCAGGATGAAGCAAATGCGCACGAGCGTGAAATGGCGAGGTGGTGAAATGGCGAGTAAATATAGGCGCATCCTAGGCCACTCAGCGTATTCCTGCAGGACGGTGCTACTGGCCTATGATTCATCTAGCCAGCGTGCTGCCCTTATATCTGATGAGAATAGTAGCTGCCGTTATCGGCACTGACCAATAAGCAGGACATAAAAACAGCCTGCCCGATTGCTCAGGCAGGCTGTTTTTAACAGATAAGCTTTAAAGCTTAACCGTTCATTTTCTCGCCCAGTTTCTGGATGAGGTCAGCGGTGCGGGTAGAGTAGCCAGTTTCGTTGTCGTACCAGCCTACTACTTTCACCAGCGAACCGTTAGCTGAAGTCAGCTCCGAGTCGAAGATGCACGAGTGGGGGTTGCCCACGATGTCGATGCTTACCAGCGGATCGGTGCTGTACTCCAGGATGCCTTTCAGCGGGCCTTCAGCGGCAGCCTTCAAGGCGTCGTTGATTTCCTGCTTGGTCACCTCGCGCTTCAGGATTACGGTCAGGTCGGTAGTAGAACCGTCTGGAATTGGAACGCGCATGGCAATACCATCCAGCTTGCCCTTCAACTGGGGCAGCACCAGGCCTACAGCCTTAGCAGCGCCGGTGCTGGTGGGGATAATGCTATAGGCAGCAGCACGGGCCCGACGCAGGTCTTTGTGGGGGGCGTCCTGCAGGTTCTGGTCAGAGGTGTAGGCGTGCACCGTGGTGATGTAGCCCTTCTCAATGCCGAATGCATCATCCAATACCTTAGCCATAGGAGCCAAGCAGTTGGTGGTGCACGAAGCGTTGGAGAGGATAGTCTCCTCGCCGGTCAGGATGTCTTCGTTAACGCCCAGTACTACCGTTGGGATGTTGCCGGTAGCCGGAGCCGAGATTACTACTTTTTTAGCGCCTGCGGTGAGGTGCTGACCAGCGCCAGCCTCGTCAACGAAGCGGCCCGTAGATTCCAGCACTACGTCGATGCCCATGTCGCCCCAGGGCAACAGCTTGGGGTCGCGCTCAGCCAGGGCGGCAATGCGCTGGCCATTTACGGTCAGGCTCTGCTCGTCGTAGGCCACGGTGCCATTGAAGCGGCCGTGTACCGAGTCAAACTTGAGCAGGTGCGCAAGCGTTTTGTTATCCGTCAGGTCGTTGATTGCTACTACCTCTACGTTCTCGCGCTGCAGCAGCGCCTTGAACGTCAGGCGGCCAATCCGGCCGAAGCCATTGATGGCAACTTTGATTTTAGCCATAGTTGTTGGGGAAATGGGAAGGTTGTCGGTCCCGAGGGGCCGGGTGAAAACGCGTGGCGAAGGTAACGGGCTCAAGGTACTTCGCCAAATCAGATACAAACCAAGCCCGCTGTTAAACAGTTTGAAAAATTTTGAGGCTGAAAATCAGCCTGTTTTTCTTCCCAACCCATTTTTCTTTCTGCAAGCGCTTGCGCTGAATCGAGCGGGCTGTATCTTTGCACCATCAAAACGAAACAAGGCCGCGTAACATGGTCCGTTCGTCTAGGGGTTAGGACAGTAGATTTTCATTCTACCAACAGGGGTTCGATTCCCCTACGGACTACAAAAGCCACTCGTTTTGGTATTTTCTTGAAACCCGCTCGTTGCCCCCGACGAGCGGGTTTTTCTTTTTAGTCTGGTGACGCATTTCTCCGGGGCCACTTATCTTGGGCTATGCATCCGCTTCGCGCCTACATCCACCGCTTCGTACCGCTCACCGACGCGGAATGGGAGCCATTGGCCGCCGTACTGGTCACAAAGCACATTCCGCGTAAGGGCTACTTCGTAACCCAGGGCTCCCACGCTTCAGAACTGGCCTTGGTGGTTTCGGGTGCCAGCCGCTTGTTCTACACTCGCCCCGATGGAGAAGAGAAAACGACTTACTTCTTCTTCGAGAATCATTTGATGGGTGCTTACCAGAGCTGCCTCACGGGCCAACCCAGCGCCTTTAGTATCCAGGCCCTCTCTCCCCTGGAGCTTATTACTTTTCCTTACGCGGTGCTGCTACACTTATATGAGGAGTGGCCCGTGTATGAACGCTTCGGTCGGAAAATAGCCGAATACCTCTTGTTGGGTACCGACGCACGCTTAGCCGAGCTCTTGCTGCTGAGCCCTGAGCAGCGCTATCAGGCCTTGCTCCGCAGCCACAAGACCAAAATTCTGGAGCGCATTCCGCAGCACTACATTGCCTCCTATCTAGGTGTGACGCCGGTATCCTTGAGCCGCATCCGGGCGCGGGTGCAGGCGGAAGAAACCAGCCACATTTCTTAGCTTTTGTTAACGACCTTCAGATAGCAGGTACCGGACCTTTGAGAGGTACAATTAACCGCTCTTAAGTCATGAAAAACCTCCTGAAACTAGAAGAACTGGCGCAGATGCTAGCCGCCGCCCTGGTGTTTTCCTACCTCCCCTACGCTTGGTGGTGGCTACCTGCCCTGTTTCTGCTCCCCGACTTGAGTATGCTGGGGTATCTGGCAGGACCTCGGACCGGGGCTGTATGCTACAACTTGGCTCATCACAAGGCGCTAGCATTAACCGTGGGGTTAGCGGGCTGGCTTTTGGCGCAGCCACTGTTGCTGCTCGCTGGCACAGTACTGCTCTTTCACAGTGCCTTTGATCGGCTCCTGGGCTACGGCTTGAAATACAGCACTACGTTTCATGACACCCACCTGGGGCGTGTTGGCAAAACTGCCGCCATCAGCTAGTTACAGGAACGAAACGCTTGCCAGCTGACTTCGCCAAAGAGCCTATTTGCGCACACTGTAGCAAAAGGCAGGTAAAAAAATAATGGCTAAACCCTGCTTTCTCCCGTAAGCTTGAGAGTTTACCATTTACAAAAGGCATGTCTCGAACGATTATTGTTTCCAACCGTCTCCCTACCAAAGTCCAGCGCACTGAAGAAAGCCTCACCTTTCAGCCCAGCGAAGGTGGGTTGGCTACCGGCCTAGGCTCTATTTACCGGGAAGACGGCAATGTGTGGGTAGGCTGGCCGGGGCTATTCGTGGAGACCACCGAAGAGGAAGAGTACATTGCGGAGCAGCTGCGGGCCGATAGCATGGCTCCGGTATTCCTGACCGAAAGCGAAATTCGGGATTTTTACGAGGGGTTTAGTAACTCCACGCTCTGGCCTACTTTCCATTATTTTCCGCAGTACGCCACCTACGAACAGGAGCACTGGGAGGCCTACGTGGCCGTGAACGAGAAGTTCTGCCAGGCAGTATTGGAAATGGCTGGCCCCGAGGACACCATCTGGGTGCATGACTACCAGTTGCTGCTGCTGCCCGAAATGCTTCGCAAACAGCGGCCCGACTGTACTATTGGTTTCTTCCTGCATATCCCCTTCCCTTCGCATGAGCTGATTCGGGTGTTGCCTTGGCGGGCCGAACTCTTGAGTGGGATGCTGGGTGCCGACCTCATTGGCTTCCACACCTTCGGCTACATGCGCCACTTTCTCAGCGCGGTGTCGCAGATATTGGGTATTGCCAACCAGAACGGACAAGTAGAAACCCCTACCCGTACGGTACTGGTAGATGCCTTCCCCATGGGCATTGATTATCAGCGCTATGAGCAAACGGCTTCTTCTGAAACGGCCCAGCGCCACGAGCAGGAGTACCGCGAGGCGCTACGAGATGCCCGGGTCATTCTCTCCATCGACCGTCTTGATTATACAAAAGGCATTGCCCAGCGCCTGCGGGCCTTTGAGTTGCTGCTGCAGCGCTACCCCGAGTGGCGAGAACAGGTGAGTTTAGTTATGCTGGTAGTGCCCTCCCGCGACCAGGTACCACAATACGCCGCGCTCAAAGAAGAAATTGATGAGCTGGTGGGCCGCATCAACGCCCAGTATCGCACCATCAGCTGGAACCCTATTCATTACTTCTACCGCTCTTTCCCGCTGGAAGAGTTAGTGGCTTTGTATCGCTTAGCCGAAGTAGCCTTGGTCACGCCCATGCGCGACGGCATGAACCTAGTAGCTAAGGAGTTTATTGCCAGCAAAGTAAACCAGCGCGGGGTGCTTATCCTGAGTGAGCGGGCCGGTGCCGCCCGCGAGCTGTCCGATGCCCTAATTATTAATCCTACTGATGCCGGGCAGTTGGCCGAATCAATGCACGATGCCCTAGTGATGCCGGAGGAGGAACAGATTCACCGCATGACCGCCATGCAGGCTCTAGTGCGGCAATACGATGTATTTGCCTGGACGAAGCTGTTTATGGACCGACTGGCCTACAGCAAGATCAAACAACTCACGATGGCGACGGAGAAACTGGATGCTGACGTACTGGAAGAATTACACCAACAGTACCAGGCCGCTGATACCCGCCTGTTGCTACTGGACTATGATGGTACGCTAGCCCCCTTCAACCCGCAGCCTCAACGCGCCAAGCCCGATGCTGAGATGTTGTTTCTGCTACAGGCTCTCACGGCCAACCCCAAAAACCGGGTGGTTATCATTAGCGGCCGCGACCGAACTACGCTGGAAGGTTGGCTAGGCCATTTACCGCTCGATTTTATTGCGGAACACGGCGTGTGGCTGCGTAGCGCCGGTGAAGACTGGCACATGTTCCAAGCCCTGCGTAACGACTGGAAAACAGAAATTCGTCCGATACTGGAGACCTATGTAGCTCGCACCGCCGGCTCCTTCATCGAAGATAAAGAGTACTCGCTGGTGTGGCACTACCGGCGCGCCGACAATGAGCTAGCGGCCGTCCGCACTCGTGAGCTACTGAGCCACCTTACGTTCCTGACTTCGAACACCGACCTCCAAGTACTGGAAGGCAATAAAGTGGTGGAAATAAAAACGGCGGGCATTCACAAGGGCAGCGCCGCCGCCCGCTGGCTGAGCCAGTACTCTCCGGGCTTCGTGCTGGCCATCGGCGACGACCGCACCGATGAGGATACATTTGGAGCCATGCCTCCAGAGGCCTACACCATAAAGGTCGGGACGGGTGCCCGCTCCTTGGCCCGTTACCATGTAGCCTCCACTACCGACGTACGGAAGCTATTACGCAGCTTACTCTAGCAGTGATTCTACCATAAAAAAGGCCTCCCGCATCATGCAGGAGGCCTTTTTACTTTTAGGGCAACTACCTTACGCCGTAGCTGCCATTCCTGATACAAAGTTTGGCTTGTCCAGCTTTTTGGCAATGCGATACGCGGCATTCACTAGGCCTACGTGACTGTAGGCCTGCGGGAAGTTGCCCCACTGAGAGCCGGTTTTAGCGTCTACATCCTCTGACAGTAGGCCTAGGTGGTTGGTGTAGGTTGTGAGCTTTTCGAATTCTACAATAGCCTCATCAACGCGGCCTACGCAGGCCAGGGCCTCCACGTACCAGAAGGAGCAGATTAAGAACGTGGTTTCGGGTGTGCCGAAGTCGTCGGCGTGGCGGTAGCGGTAGAACAGGCCTTCGGGAGTTTTTAACTCTTTTTCCAGCGCTTCGAGGTGAGTTTTAGCAATTTCGGAGGCCGGATCGAGGTAGCCCATCAGAATAAGCTGCATGGTACTGGCATCAAGGTGAGGCGAGCCGATGGCATTGGTGTAGGCCTGCCGTTCTTCGCTGAAACACTGCTCAATGCGGTTGCGGGCCTCGTGCATCAGCTTGGTGGCCAGAGCTTCCATTTCCGTGTTGCCGAGGCTGTGCGCCACTTGCCGGGCAGCATGGCTGCCAGCCCAGTGAAATAGGTAGGTGTAGCAGTGATACTGCGCCAAGTTCCGGAACTCCCACAAGCCAGCGTCGGGCTGATCCATAGTGGCCTGAATCAGGTGCAGCGCCTCGTAGATGAGCTTTTCGGGGTTGTTTTTATCAGGGTCGAGGAAGCGGCAGTCAACGTACAGCGGCAGCAGTGCTACCAGTACTTGCCCATACACGTCGTTCTGAATGTGGGTGTAGGCGTCGTTACCGATGCGCACAGGCTGGTTCCCCAAGTAGCCTTCCAGATCCAGCTCCTGCTCAATGAGGTCGGAAGCTCCGCTGATGCCGTAGAGCGGCTGGTACTTGCCCTTGATCTTGCTGGAGATGTTGGCGATGTAGTGGAAGTAGCGCTCCATTTCCTCAAAGTGACCAATGTTATTAAAGGCCGTGAGGATGTAATAGGTGTCGCGCATCCAGCAGTAGCGGTAGTCCCAGTTGCGGGTGCTGCCCGGCGCTTCCGGCAGCGAGGTAGTGCTGGCCGCAATAATGGCTCCCGTGTCCTCGTACTGGTGAATCTTGAGGGCCAACGCCGACCGAATCACTTGGCTCTGGTGGAAGTTGCTGATGCTGGTGCTCTTCACCCATTTCCGCCAGTAGTCAATGGTAGAGAGCAAAAACCGTTCGGCAGTGCTTTCTAGGGGAGCTTCTAACGGAGCTCCGTAGGTTAGCACAAGGTACTTCGTCTCGTTCAGCACGAAGTCTTCCTCATCTAATACATAGGTCAACGGGATATTCGTGGTGAGACGAATCTCCTCCTCCAGGCCTAGGAAAGCAATGTGGTTGGAGCTGCGGCGGCGGCTGAGTTGTAGCGCGCCGTACTGGCCTACGGGCTGGCATGCCACCCGAATGCGGGGTGTGCCGGCAATGGGCTCCACCTTCCGGATGAACATCAGTGGCTTATAGTAGCGCTCGTACTGCGGAAAGCGCGGGGCAAAGTCCGTGACGCGGTAGCTGCCGTTTTCGGTGGTTATCTCGGTGCAGAGCACATTGGTGTTCTGCAAGTAATATTGGTGCGACTCAAATTCGCCCTCGGCGGGACTGATGCGGTATTCGCCGCCTTTCTTAGAGTCGAGGAGGCTTCCAAATACGAAGCTGCTATCAAAACGGGGCCAGCAGAGCCAGCGTACGGCGGTGTCTTTCCCAATCAGGCCAAGAAAGGCACAGTTGCCAATTAGGCCCAGGTCGTAGGTATGCTTTGTCATCAGAAGGGTAAGTTGGAGGCGAGGCCGCAACAGGCGCTGCAGCAAGGTCTGAAGTAGCTAGTACCCCATTGGCGGCGTTGAGGTTGCCGCAGCCTTCCCGTCGGAAGCTACGTATGGCGAATTCAGAGCCCCTATCTGTAATTGTCTTTAGCCGCGCTTTCTGTTTTGACTTCCCCCACTGCTCCGGCGGCCACTGCCAACAAGCGCAGTAGCCGCGCCCCACTTTACGGCACCCTACTCCTGGTAGCCATCCTTGTGGCTTGTTGGTTTTTCTGGCCCGCCTTTCAAGCCGCTATCCGAGAGGCCTATGACGTGCTTAGCAGCGGCGAGCAAAAGCGCATTTCTGCCTGGATGCATCAATTTGGCTTCTGGGGACCTATTGTGCTGGTGGTGGCTATGGTGGTGCAGATGTTTTTGTTTGTGGTGAACGTAGTGCTGCTCATCCTCGTCGCCATACTAGCCTACGGACCCTGGTGGGGCTCCCTGCTGGCGCTAGCAGGCATTATAGTGGCCTCGTCGGTGGGGTATGGCCTAGGCCACATGCTGGGTGAAAGCTTTGTGACCAAGGTGCTAGGTCAGAAAGCCGAGCAAAAAATGGCCGATATTGTAGAGCGTTACGGAGTGTGGGCCGTCGTTATTGCTCGTCTCTCCCCTGCCCTATCTGATGATGCTATTAGCTTTGTGGCTGGGCTGGCTCGCATGGGCTACCTGAAGTTTATGGCGGCTACGGTGGCTGGTGTTATCCCGCTGATTGCCTTATTAGCCTACTTAGGGGAGAACAGCCAGCGCCTTAAAACGGGGCTCTTATGGGTAACTGGGATAAGCCTTTTGCTGTTCGGAGCCTACATTTGGTGGGATAAACGCCGAACCAAAGCAAATAAATCAGCCTGATTCTGCAGCACTTACCGTATTAGAGCAAAAAAATTAACAGCCGGGTATTGCGCTGAATCAAGTGAGCTGTATCTTTGCACCACCAAAACGGAAAACGCTCCGTGTTAACTGGTCCGTTCGTCTAGGGGTTAGGACAGTAGATTTTCATTCTACCAACAGGGGTTCGATTCCCCTACGGACTACAAAAGCCACTCAGCAATGAGTGGCTTTTTTGTTTTAACCTCAGTAGCCTCAACTTGTCTGGCACACTCACTACTTAAAAACTCCTGCCAGCCAGCAACTTCATCGTCGCTGCCCGACAGGAGTTAAGTAGAGTACTATGGCGTTTAGGAAAATGGCTATCTGGGTCGGCTGCGCTACTGCAGTTCAAACGTTACGGCTACATTGCCACGCCCCAAGGCGGCGGCTAGGCCTGTGGGGTTATCAATCCGGCCCAAGCGTGTGTAGCGATACGACGTGGTAAACGTTTCGTAGAACAGCACCAGTGTATTGGAGCCGTAAAGCAGCAGGTCGCCCGCTTGAATTGTGCCGGGATTAGCAGCGTTGGTGGGCAGGCTTTGAGGCAACTCGTAGTACTTCTCGTTGCCGTTCAGTTCCACCATTGTAACAGTGAGGGGTAGCCGGGCTCTGAAAGCGGTAACGGTAGGATTGTCGAGCAACGTGGCGGTGAACGTTTCTGAACCAATCCGAATACGAAGTCGAGTGCTCATGGGAGAAGTTGAATAGCCAAGTTCAGCACCTTCACTCTTGCAAGCGCAAGCCCCGAAAAAAAGCACCAGCAACCATAGCAGAAGTAGACGAGGACGTTTCATAAGGCGGTAGTAGCTGCCTAAATAGTGGCCGTATCAATCACGAAACGGTAGCGTACATCGCCTTGCACCATCCGCTTGTAGGCGTGATTAATGTCGGTGATGCGGATCAGCTCAACGTCGAAGACGATGTTGTACTCGGCGCAGAAACCCAGCATTTCCTGCGTTTCGGCAATACCGCCGGTGGTGGAATCCGATACACTTTTGCGGCCAAGGCAAAGCGCGAAAGCCGGAATTTCCATCGGCTTGGGTGGCGCTCCAACCAGGGTTGCCAGTAGTGCGGAAGTACCTGCGGCTAGTTTGTTAGTGATTGAAGAGGTATTTCAACCACACTACATCATTATCAAGTTGCTGCACCTGCGTGAGCTGTAGGCGCGTAGCAGGCCCTTTCGCTAAGTACTCGCTTACTTCGAAAGTGGTCGGTGATTTGGGCGTGCCATCGGCCAGGGGCAGCAAAAGAAGGCTCAACTCATCAATAAGCCCGGCGTTCAATAAAGAGCCATTCAAGTGACCTCCACCTTCCAGCATGAGCGTTTGGATAGGAAACAGAGTGGCCAGTTGCTCCAACACCGATGCAAAATCAACCTCTTTCTCCCCAGCAAACAGGTAAGATATTCTCTTCTGCTGCAGGTAGTAGAGGTATTCATCACTGACCTGCTCCGTTAGCACCTCAATAATATGGTCGCCGCCGGTTTCGTTGCTGTCCCAGCCCAGCTTGCCGTGAGCATCCACGGCAATAGCGAAGGAGGTAGCGTCTTTATTACCGATGAAGGCCTGGCGGGCAATGGGCTGCGGGGGTGTTTGCGGCTGCGGCTCTACGCCGCCCGAGAAGTCACGCTCCATGGTGATGCGCCCGCACATCCAGGCCTGGCTGGTGAAGGTTTCGTGGTACTTCTCGAAATACCCAGAAAACGTTTGGGTGATGTCTTCGTCTTTCCAGTTAGCAGACAGAATCTTCCCGTCTACCGTGGACATCATATGGCAGATTACGCGTGGTCTTTTCATAACCGCTCTATACGGCTATGGTGGCCGTGCGGCGAAAAGTGAGGGGTGTAATGCCAGTATGCTTCTTGAAGAAGTTGTTGAAATAGGTAGGATACTCGAAGCCTAGGCTATAGGCAATTTCGCCCACGCTCCAGTCGGTGTGGGCTAGCAGCAGCTTGGCTTCCATCACCAGTCGCTCGTTGATATGAGCGGTAGTAGACTTTCCTGTTACCTCCTTCACCATGGCATTCAGGTGATTGACGTGAATGGCCATCCGATCGGCGTAGTCGCTGGCCGATTTCAGCACTGGCTCACGCAACTGCGCAGTAACCGGGAACTGCACCTCCAGCAGGTTCAGAAACAGCGACGTGATACGCTCAGCCGCGTTGGTGGGTGCGTGCTGGGCTGTGGCAGGTTGCAAGCGGGCCGCCTCGTGAATGATGATGGAGAGCTGATTGCGCAGTAGGTCCTCTTTGTGGGCGTAATCTGACTCTAGGTCCCGGCGCATGCGGGTAAAGGCATCAGTAAAGTAGCGTACCTGCTCTGGGTCGAGGAAGTAGACCGGGTTGCCTTCAACTTTGTACAGCACTGTGTCTTTCAGGCTGACGCCACGCATAGCCGAGTGCAGAAACGACTCGGAGAAACAGCAGAGGTAGCCGTGCTGTTCGCTGGCACCTGCCACCACTTCCCACGCGTAGGGTATGAGACGATTGGTGAATACTAGCGCGGGCTGATTGACGGCGTAACTACGGGTGGTATAATGCAGCTCGTTGGCTCCCTCCACCACCAGCACCACCTTAAACAAGTCGCGACGGTCGAAGTTGCCCATTCCGCACCGCGCTTCCAGCATAGTCATCACCTCAACGTCTCCGTTGGAGAAGTCTGGCGTAGGCCGGAAAAATGGGCGGGCATTGGTCATGGGGTTGCTTAGGGCTTTGGCCAACAGGCGTTGCTGTTGTAAGCTAACAACAGACGCTGGAAGCTCAAGTTTTGTTGTAGCCATACAGACAAATAGTTACGATAGCCGACTTGACTAAGCAGTAGCCGGCTCCAGTTGCGGAACGCCTCGGGAGAGGAGCACTGGTTAGGTCCTGCACGTGCGGTAAGCTAGGCCTCTTACCCAGGTGGCGCAGGCGCGGCGGGCCTACCGTAGATGATGGAAAGGCAGCCTAGGTCTACTTGTAGCTGTTATACTCCTGGTCGGTTACGGCCCGGCCCCAGTCCACAATGCCCTTCTCAGTGTTAACATTGAGCGAGATATGCGTCATGGCCTGCTTGGGTGAGGCACCGTGCCAGTGTTCTACGCCCGGCTGAGCCTGCACCACTTCGCCTTTGTGCAGCTGCCGAATAGGTTGGCCTTTTTCCTGGTAATACCCTAGGCCATCCGTCACCAGCAGCATTTGGCCGGCCGCGTGCTTGTGCCAGTGCGAGCGGGCCCCCGGCGTGAAGGTCACGTTGCTGCTTGCGCAATTGAATGTGTCATCGTTTTTCACCAGCGTAGCCACGTACACCTCCCCCGTAAAAGTGGTGTTTGGGGCACGCTTGCCTTTCGGGAAGGGGCCGCTCAACGGGCCGGTGGCGGGTGCTATTGAAGTGGTTTGGGCGAAGCTGGTCAGGCCAATACTCAGGGCCAGGGCAGCAGTTAAAGCAATACGTTTCATAGTCGTGTGTTTTAAGAGAGTAGAATGGGTTTGAGCGGCCCCAACTATAGGTGTTTCACCACCCGCGCGGGCACACCTGCCACAATGGTATTGGCCGCTACGTCTTTGGTTACCACGGCCCCGGCCCCCACAATGGCGTTTTCGCCGATAGTAATACCAGGCATCACCGTGACGTTGGCGCCTAGCCATGCGCCCTGTTTCACAACAATAGGCCTAGAGATGGTGCTGCGGCGCTGCCCGGGGTCGGTGGGGTGGTTGGAGGTAATAAGGTTCACCTTCGGCCCAATCAGCACGTTATCTTCCAGCGTAATACCGCCGCGGTCCATGAAGGTGCAGGCGTGATTCACAAACACGTTGCGGCCAACCCGGATGTTATGGCCAAAGTCCGTGTAAAAAGGTGGTATCAGGAAGAAGGTGTCGTCTACGGGCTTGTTGATTAGCTCGCTGAACACTCGGTTGACTTGCTCGTTGTCATCTACGCGCATGGCATTTAGCTCCGAGGTAATACGGATGGCTTTGCGGATGACGGCGTAAATCTGCGGGTAGTCGGGGTCGTCGAGGGATATAACCTCGCCGGCCAACTCCCGCTCAAAAATGGTTTGGGAGGTAGTTTCCATAGGGTTTTAACTTGATGGATGGCACGAAGCAGCCGGCCTGACGGCCATATCCACGGCCCAGGCATCAATGCTTTTCTAGCTTCACTAGTGGCCTAGAACACGCAGGCCAGCTTCTGTTGGAGAAGATGAGATTGGCCCCTCTGGCCGCAATGAACGGCCTAGGCCAGGTCATTGCGGCTTACGTTTCGTGGCAAGTACCGGGGTTGCCCGTTAGCGGTTTATCATCTTTTGCTGCGCTTCAGCATAGCGTGCGCCCTGCACGGGAATGTGCGCCGCTGCTTGTTCAATTCCCCGCAGGTCGTCGGCCGACAGTTGCAGGGCTGCGGCGCCGAGGTTCTCCTCTAAGCGATGGCGTTTGGTGGTACCCGGAATGGGGGCAATCCAGGGCTTTTGGGCCAGCAGCCAGGCCAAGGCAATTTGAGCGGGTGTGGCCTGCTTTTCCTGGGCCAGGCGCCCGAGCAGGTCTACCAAGGCCTGGTTGGCCTTGCGGGCCTCGGGCGAGAAGCGCGGCACCGTATTGCGGAAATCAGCTGAGTCGAACTGAGTGTTCTCGTCAATTTTACCCGTCAGGAAGCCTTTCCCCAGCGGGCTGAACGGTACAAAGCCAATGCCTAGCTCTTCTAGCGTGGGAAGGATAACTTCTTCCGGCTCGCGCCACCACAGCGAGTACTCGCTTTGCAGTGCCGATACTGGCTGCACGGCATGCGCCTGCCGGATGCATCGGCGCCGGCCTCGCTCAAGCCAAAGTACTTCACTTTGCCCTCCGCAATAAGATCTTTCACCGCGCCGGCCACGTCCTCCATGGGCACGTTAGGGTCAACGCGGTGCTGATAAAGCAGGTCGATGCAGTCAGTGCGCAGCCGCCGCAGTGAGCCCTCCACCACCTGCCGGATGTGCGCGGGCTGGCTATTCAACCCTCCCCGATTCTGACCCGTTGCCTGATCAATGTCGAAGCCAAACTTAGTGGCAATGATTACCTGCTCCCGCATGGGCTGAAGGGCTTCACCAACCAACTCTTCGTTGACCCAGGGCCCGTACACTTCAGCCGTGTCGAAAAAGGTAACGCCTTGCTCAACGGCGGCCCGAATCAGTTGAATCATATCCTGCTGGTCGGCGGCCTGACCGTAGCCAAAGCTCATGCCCATGCAGCCAAGGCCGAGGGCCGATACTTGTAGGCCACTAGTGCCAAGTGTACGCTGTTGCATAGTATCACGGGTTAAGAGGTGAGAAGTATGGTAAAGGCGTTGCTATCCAAAGCAGCACTTTTGAGGACCGAGGTTAGAGTTTAAACCTTACCCCACTCATCCATTTCACGATGGCGGGGTCGCGGTGGTCGAAAAAGACACTGGCCTTGGTGTCGAGCGTTGCAATAGCCGCCAAGTCTTCGGCGCTCAACTCGAAGTCGAATACCTGAAAGTTCTCCGCGATACGCTCGGGCCGCACTGACTTGGGAATAGCTACTACCCCGCGCTGGATAAGCCAACGCAGTACTACCTGCGCCACACTGCGTTGGTATTTATCCGCCAAGCCTTGCAGCAGCTCGTTGGTAAAGAGATTATTGCGACCCTCCGCAAACGGCCCCCAAGACTCTAGCTGCACGCCGTTTTCCTGCAAGAATTGTTGCACTTCTACTTGCTGATAGAACGGGTGTGTTTCGATCTGGTTGACGGCTGGGGCTACGGTGTTATGTAGCAACAAGTCCATCACGCGGTCGGGCGGGAAATTGCTGACGCCGATAGCACGAATCTGGCCCGCCTGGTACAGCTCTTCCATGGCCCGCCACGCGCCGTATACATCGCCGTATGGCTGGTGAATGAGGTACAAATCCAGGTAGTCGAGCCCGAGCTTCTGCCGGGACTTCTCAAAAGCTACTTTTGCAGCTTCGTAGCTCGCGTCCTGCACCCAGAGTTTGGTGGTGATAAACAGTTCATCGCGTGGTACAGTACTCTTTTGGATGGCCTTTCCTACTGCCTCCTCGTTGCCATAAGCAGCGGCCGTATCAATCAGCCGGTACCCGACGCGCAGGGCTTCGGCCACGCTCCGTTCACATTCATCTGCATCCGGCACCTGATATACGCCAAAGCCTAAAAGCGGCATTTCAACCCCATTGTTCAAAAGACTCGTCTGCATAGCGTGTGTTGATTTCGTATAACCTGATGACAAGTAGCAGCAAATGCCAGGTATGCTATTCGTGCGCAGCCCGGTACTGCTCGTCCGTGACGGGTTCCAGCCAGTCAGACACCCCTTGCTTGACGTTGGGATTGATGGCTAGGTGCGTGAAAATACTGTCGGTGGTAGCGCCGTGCCAGTGCACCACGCCGGGCGCAATGCTCACCGTATCGCCGGCCCGAAGCAGCTGCGCCGGCTGGCCTTTTTCCTGGTAATAGCCCTGTCCTGCAGTTACCACCAGCAGTTGCCCGGCGGGGTGCGAGTGCCAATTGTTGCGGCAGCCTGGCTCAAACGTGACGTCGGCCACGGTGCAGTCGGTGGGATTATCGCCGGCTAGCATGGTTACCCAGGCAGTGCCGGTAAAGTATTCGGCTGGGCCGCGTTTGGCGGCGGCTGGGGCTTGAGGTCTATTTGCGGCGTTACTCATAGGACAAGTTTTGGTTGAGTATATGGAGGCCTAGATAGAGCGGCAGCAACTACCCCCGAACTAATACTCTTGGTGTAGGCGGCCCCTTTGTAAATGACATCACAAAGGTCTACGCTTGGGCACCGGGCCGGGTAACGACAATCAAAGTGACTTGTAAGAATTTCAAATAATCAGGGCAAGCAAACTCGCTAGTCATAGCTTTTTGTATTCCATTTTGGTCCTACGTAGGTGGCAGCAGCTAATGGTTAGCGCCTACCGCACTACGCCTGATTATTTTCCGTGTATGGCCAGATAAATCCAAATTCAGCAGGAAAAACCATAGGCAATTATTCGGAAGGCTGTGTGGGGTCTGTACCTTTGCCGCGCCTTCGGGGGGTTCGGAGGCTGTGTTTCCTTTGTTTGCTGTGCTGCATTTTACCCGGTTCCGCAGCTTGTGTGCCCTGGCCGCAAGTCTGCTGCTTCTTTGCGCTTTTAGCGCTTCTGCCCAGAGCCCTGTGCTCATTCGCGACCTTAGCCTGCGTACCGATACCACCCGCTACTCCCTAAGCCGCAACTCGGTGCTGGTGCAGAATGAGCCCAACCTCTACTTCTACTACCGCCAGGATGATGAAACTGCCGAGCTACAGGTTTATCCGCAGGACCTGCGGCGGGGAGCCACTTTGCGATTAGTACGGTCCGCCGATTTCACCCTCCTGGACTCGCTGATGCCAGCGGAGGGCGGGCAGTACTACCGGGCTAAGCTGCGTTTTAAGGATTTGGGAGCTACCCGCTTTCTACGTTTTACCTTCCGCCAGCCTGCCGATTCTGCAGGTCAGGCGCCCTTGACGCAAACCATCAACCTGCTGCCCGTCACACGCACTACTCTGGATTTTCGGCCCGCCGATACGGAACTGTTCATCGGGGAAGAGAAAGTGTTTATCCTCGCCAGCAACTACCCCAAAAACATCCGTCTTTCCCCAGAATGGACGAAAGGCCAAGATATTGACTACCGGTTAGACCAAGAGAATGGCAACTTGCGCTTGCACGTGCTTCCCAATGCCCTGGGCACGCGCCTACTTACCCTGCGCCCCCAAACGGAACGCCCTTTCCTGACTGATAACAACCGCCGGGTAAGCTACGCGCTGCCCCCCATCCGGCAAGAGTTTACGGTGAAGGCCTCCCGCCTACGCTTTCTGAGTGTTGATAAGAAGGAGCTAACCCTGGATGATGCCTCGCGCATGAAAGGGGTTGAATTGATTCTGGATAACGGCCGCACCTTCGACCTGAAGAAGACCTACCGCATTGAGGGACAGGAGGAAGCCGGTGGTGCCCTAATTGCCGAGCTGTTTACCCGTCAGTACCTCACCAACGACCGGGTGCTGTGCTGGCTGCGCGTGTATAACCTGCACCGCCAGACAGATAGCTACCTCTACATCAAGGAAAACGACCAGGCGAAGTACATCACCAACTTCAACATCTCGCCCAAGACCAACATCACTTCCGTGAGCGTGCGCCACCGCGGTGGCGACTGGAACTCCAATACCACCGTAAACCCCGGCGAAACGGTTGATGTGCGCCTCGATGGGGAATCCTTGTCGCGGGCGCGGTTTCACTTTGAGGATGTGCAGGTTATCCCCTCCGACTCCAGCATCCGCTCCGATGCCTCAGTGGTCTACCGCGTGCAGGTGCCCATCACTATTGATAAGAAGCGCATAACCATTTTTAACGCGGGCCAACCTACTGGGTTTGGGCTGCCGGTACGGGAGTTTCAACGGCCCCATCCACTCGACTTCGTGGGCGTGACGTTTGGGGAAGCGCCTAGGCCAGTCACGCGCCTGAACGGCCCCATCCTCTATGACCAGACCATTCGGGACGTAGTATTCAGCTTTAACTCGGGCGCTATTGATGCCGATCAGCAGCTCTACGGCAAGCAGTACCTGACGTTTGAGGTTCGCACCCAAAATGCCAAGG
Source organism: Hymenobacter wooponensis (assembly GCF_004745865.1). Classification (GTDB taxonomy): domain Bacteria; phylum Bacteroidota; class Bacteroidia; order Cytophagales; family Hymenobacteraceae; genus Hymenobacter; species Hymenobacter wooponensis. The sequence goes on from NZ_SRKZ01000004.1 coordinate 218,190, forward strand.
GCGACCTGATTGAGATGCGCACCGTGGACAACATAGTTGTCTGCCCCGATGGCAGTTCCGTGCGCGCCGCCTTCTACCAGGACAAGCAGTGCCAGGTGGGCAACCTCAGCCTCAACAACCTGCTCAGCGCCCGCAAAACCTACGACCTCGACGACTGGAGCAAGATAATTATTACTATTAAGCATACTCAGAATCAGTACCAAGAGCCAGGTTTCACCCAACGACTAGAATTGGTACTGCAGCGCCGCGTGAAATTTGATATCGACGTCAGTTTTCCTGGTGGCCTGCTTACTAAATATAAAAACGAATCTAGCTACACTTCTTTCGGAGGTATCTCACTGGCTATGCTAGGCCAATTTAGCTTCTATAACCCAAATAAGATCAACAAGTTACGACCTTACAAAATAGGTGCTGGCTTTGTGGCCCTCAACGCGTTCAACCTCACTAGAAGCAGTAATGAAGAGGCTAATCGGGATCTGGGCATTGTTATCCTAGGTTCTATCTATCCTACTCGGAGTGACGCCAAGCTTACGTTTCCGCTGTACCTGGGCGGGGGCTTTTTGCTAGGCAAAGGCGTGCCCTTTATTCTGCTGGGGCCAGGCATCGGCCTTCGATTGTAGTACTTCGGCTTTTTGCTGATAAGGCAGAACAGCAGCTCCCATACTAGTACTGGGGCTGCTGTTTTTTTTATGGCTAGACCATTCTGTTGCACGGGTTGTGCTTATACACTTATCCGTTTATGGGCGCTTGCGTAAGTACGGGCTGTAAAACATCGTACAAAGTGGCCTAGGCCACTTTGGTTCCCTGCTTCTTATGTCGGCTCCCGTCTCTGCTCCTACAACGCCCTCCAATACCTCCCCTTTCACACCGCTGCGCATTCCGTTTTTTCGGATGCTGTGGATTGCCTCCTTCGTTTCCAACATTGGCACCTGGATGCAGAATGTGGGGGCTGTTGGACTGATGACAGAGCTGACGCCTTCGCCGGTACTGGTGGCCCTGCTGCAGACGGCTTCGGCGCTGCCGGTGTTTCTGCTGAGCCTCCCCGCCGGCGCTCTTGCCGATTTGGTGGACCGGCGCAAAATGCTGCTGCTCACCCAAACCTGGATGGCCGCCACAGCCTTGGTGCTGGCTTCAGTAACGCTGCTGGGCTACACTACGCCCTGGCTGCTATTGACGCTTACGTTCATGCTAGGCCTGGGCGGGGCGCTCAACAACCCTGTGTGGCAAACCGTAACGCCGGAGTTGGTGCCCCGCGCCGAGCTGCCCCAGGCTATTGCCCTCAACAGCGTCAGCTTTAATTTGGCCCGTGCTTTTGGACCAGCGTTGGGTGGCCTAGTAATCGGTTACTTTTCCTCGGGAGCAGCCTTCTTGCTCAATGGAATTTCGTTTGTGGCGACCATCTACATGGTGTGGAGCTGGAAGCGGGCCCCGCAGGCTACCTCAGCACTAGCCGGGGAGCGAATTTTGGCGGCTATCCGTGGGGGCATTCGGTATGCCCGCTTTGCGCCGCCGGTGCAGAATATCTTGGTACGGGGCGTGAGCTTCACCTTTGGAGCCAGTGCGTTGTTTGCCCTGATGCCAGCGGTAGTAGCGCGCCGCTTGCAGGAGCCCACTTCCTTCTACTCCATGCTCCTTTCCTGCATGGGCCTGGGTGCCGTAATTGGGGCCGTTATTCTGCCCCGGCTCAATCAGCGCCTAACCATTAATGCGCGGGTTACGCTGGCCACCATAGCCTTTGCCAGTGGCCTAGCAGGCTTAGCCTTCGTTGATAACCACTGGGTGCTCTACGGGCTGCTCACGCTGGTAGGCCTGGCCTGGATGCTGGTACTGAACTCCTTCAGCGTGGGCGTGCAAACAGTAGTGCCGCGCTGGGTGCAGGCCCGCACCATCAGCTTGTACCTGCTCACTATTCAGGGCGGAATGGCCCTTGGCAGCGTAGTGTGGGGCGCCGTGGCCGAGCGCCTGGGCCTGGCCCCTGCTCTGGCTGGAGCTGCCGGCTGGCTCTTGCTCAGCACCTTACTGATCTTTCGGTATTCTCTGCGTTCAGGCGAAGACCTTGATTTCACCCCAGCCCGTCCGCGCCTAGAACCAGTGCTGGCCGTGGAGCCTGTACCCAATGAAGGGCCAGTTATTATCACAACCATCTACCGGGTAGCACCCACCGACCAGCGGGCTTTCCTGGGCATTATGGAGCAGCTTGCGCGCATACGCCGTCGGGAAGGCGCTATCCGGGTAGGCACCTACGCCGACATGGCCGACCCAACCCGACTGGTAGAGTACTTTATGGTGGAATCGTGGGAGGAACACGCCCAGCAGCACGAGCGAGGAGTAAGTCAGGACGAGGACATCCTGAAAAAGCAGGCGCGTCAGTTTCATCAGGGGCCGGAGCCTCCCATAGTTTCGCACTTGCTGGCTCTACACGATACCCCAGGGCCCGCCGTGCCGGTCATGGTGCCAGGTAGCACGCGCCTAGTAGCCAGCACTGCTGGCGAGGCCACGGCCTAGTAAAAAAGTAAGCCGCACTAAGTGACAGTAACGCCGGACTACGAACAGCTCTGCGTTGTACTCCTTTAAACGCGGTAGCTTAGGCTCACGGATTGGCGTTTATCTGTTGGAAAGTGCGACAGCTTGAGATGTTATGTTCCTCCTTCAAACTTTTCTGCCACTGCTGCGCTTATCATCTGAATCTCTCCCCTCTCTTTTATGAAACTACTCTACGGCTACCTGCGCAACTACTGGGGCCTGTTGGTCCTGGCTCTGCTGCTGGCTGCTATTAACCAAGTTTTCTCCCTCCTCGACCCCTACCTATTCCGGCGGCTAGTTGACCACTTTGTTCCCAAGGATGGCGGTACTAGCGCTTTGCGTCTGGTTCCGTTTTGGCCCTTTTTTCGGGAGGCGGCCCCCTACATTGGCATGATGCTGGGCGTGGCTATGGTGTCGCGTATTGCCAAGAACTTCCAGGACTACTACGTCAACGTCATCACCCAGCGGCTAGGCGCCCGCATGTACTCCGACGGCCTACGTCACTCCCTCGACCTGCCTTACCAGGTGTTCGAAGATCAACGCTCGGGCGAGACTCTGGGCCGGCTCCAGAAGGTACGCATTGATGTAGAAAAGCTCATCCAGAGCTTCGTGAACGTGGTATTTACGGCCGTGGTGGGCATCACGTTTGTGATGTGGTATGCCATAACAGTGTACTGGCCAATTGCGGTAGGTTACTTCCTCACCATCCCGCTGCTGGGCATTTTGAGCTTCTTTCTAAGCAAGCGCATCAAGGTTATTCAAAAGACTATTGTGGCCGAAACCACTGCTCTAGCGGGTTCTACCACGGAGAGCCTACGCAACATTGAGCTCATCAAGAGCTTAGGCCTGGCCCAACAGGAAACGCAGCGCCTCAATGGCATTACGGATAAGATTTTGAAGCTGGAGCTGCGCAAGGTGCGCTACCTCCGCTCCTTATCCTTTGTGCAGGGCACGTTTGTGAACTTGCTGCGCAACACCATTATTCTGCTGCTGCTGTACCTCCGGGTGCAGAACCACATCAGCCTGGGCGAATTCTTCTCGTTCTTTATTTACTCCTTCTCCATTTTTGGGCCGCTGCAGGAGTTGGGCGCCATCATTGGCATCTACCGCGAAACCGAAATTTCGCTTGGCAACTTCCAGCAGATTCTCGATACGCCCAAAGATGTGAAGCCCACCGAGCCCAAGTCAGTGGCGCATATTGAAAACCTGGCGTTTGAGCACGTCACGTTCAAGCACCTCACGGCCAATGGCGCAGCGCTATCTGATATTTCCTTCAGCACCAAGCTTGGCGAAACCATTGCTTTCGTTGGGCCTTCTGGCTCGGGTAAAACCACGCTTGTTAAGCTACTGGTAGGCCTCTATCCACCGCTTTCCGGGCAGATTCTGTATAATGGTATTCCCGGCTCGGAAATTGACCTGGATGAGCTGCGTGAGCAGATCGGCTTCGTAACCCAGGATACCCAGCTTTTCGCGGGTACTATCCGCGAAAACCTACGCTTTGTAGCGCCCCAGGCCACCGATGAAGAGTGCTTGCTGGCCCTGCGCCAAGCGGCCGCCCATACCCTCTTGGCTCGGGCCCCGCTAGGCCTCGATACGGTACTTGGGGAGGGCGGAGTGAAGGTTTCGGGAGGTGAGAAACAGCGTTTGAGTATTGCCCGAGCCCTGCTACGCAAGCCCACTCTCATGGTGTTTGATGAGGCTACCTCGGCCCTCGATTCACTGACGGAGGAGGAAATTGGCAAAACAGTGCGAGAGCTTTCGGGCTCTCGCCAGCACATGACCATCCTTATTGCCCACCGGCTCAGCACCATTCTGCACGCCGACCGCATCTTCGTGCTGGAGCGCGGCCATATTGCCGAACAGGGCCGCCACGAGGAGCTGCTTACCAAAAAGGGCCTCTACTACGCCATGTGGCGGCAGCAAATTGGAGAGCGGCCCCAAGCTGAAATTGCGCCTGCCCAAACCCTGGCCAAAGTGTAGCACTGGCCTAGCGTAACAAGAGAAAGCCCGCCTGGCAGCTACCAGGCGGGCTTTCTCTTGTTAATAAGCTACGGGAACAGGCCTAGCTATTGAAATGGTAGAGGAAAGTAATAACGCCGGTATACGCCGGCTTTTTGCTGTCCTGTATTTCCAGCGTCACCTCAATGCGGGCCTTGGCAATGCCGCGCAGATCCTTTACCGAAAGCAGCTTAGCCCGCAGCCGCACTGCGCTTTCTACCGTAACGGCTTGGTTGAACCGCAGGCTCTCTATCTCATAGTTCACCTGCATTTTCAGGTTCTCGATGGAGACAATCTGCGACCAGAGGTAGGGCAGCAGCGACACCGTGAGGTAGCCATGGGCGATAGTGGCCTGGAAGGGCGACTCCGTTTTGGCCCGCTCGGCGTCCACGTGAATCCATTGATGATCAAGGGTGGCGTCGGCGAACTGGTTGATTTGCTGCTGCGTGATGGTGTAAAACTCCGAAACGCCCAGTTCTTGCCCTTCGTACTGCTGAAGCTCGGCGAGGCTGCGGATGGTGAGGTTACTCATGCGGATGAACAGATTGAAGCTGCTGGATGGGAGCAGCGGAAAGTGAACGAAGTAGTTGGCAGAAATTGAGCAGCAGAACCTGACGAACTGAACTGGTGGAATGGGGTGCCAAGTTAGAAAAAGCCCGGAAGGGAGTTGCTTTTGACCGACAGATTGTCAGCAGAAGCACCTGTTGATTCTGGCTATACTACACACTCAGTTCAGCACGTTACTGAGGCGTATAGCGTAGTTCAGCAGACTAAAGTTTACACCCAAAGCGTGCTATACTGCCCAAGCGTACCATTTGGAACGCATAGGCTATTAATTGTGTTTAACAAATACCAGCAGCACACTATAAGGCAGCAATAACCTACCGTAAAAAGCTTTGCACTACTGATTCAGGTTGCTGTCAACCCTCCCAATACATGCTCTCAACGGCAAAAAGACAGGCTTTGATTTCGGCAAGGTTATTGTCTTTTAGCTCTTACACTTCAACAGGACATTTTCATGAAACGACTCCGTTTATATCGCCAAGTTGCGAGCTTACTGATGGTTCTGTGGCTGGCCGTTGGGTCGGCATCAGCACAGTCGGCTACTAGCGGGCAGCGCGACGTGCTACGTGAAATTACCGACGTAGTAGGTCTCAAGCCGCGCTTTGAGCTACGCGCAACCACAGAAGTACAAAACGCCGCGGCTGTGGTATACGGCGGCAAGCGTTACCTCTTATACAACCCTCAATTTGTGGGAGCTGTGAACCGGGCTGGTCGTACTGACTGGGCAGGTATCAGCATTCTGGCCCACGAAATGGGTCACCACCTCAACGGCCATACGCTGAAGCCCGGTGGCTCTAACCCCACCGATGAGCTGGAAGCCGACGAGTTTTCGGGTTTTGTGCTGCGGAAGATGGGGGCTAGCCTGGCACAGGCGCAGGCAGCTATGGCTATCGTATCCGATGATGAGGCTTCTCCTACTCACCCGGGCCGGAGCACCCGTCTGACTTCTATTGGGGAAGGCTGGCAGCGCGCTAACCAGCAAATTGTGGCCAGCACCCGCGTACCAGCCCCTTCGGCTACCCCAGCGGTGCTAGCAAACCGCGCAACTGCTCCCGTGCGGACCGTGGCTACCTCCTCGTCGCCAGTGAGCATCCTGGGTAAGATTACCTTCCGCGACAACCCTAACATTCCGTACTACCTCACGAACCGCTTGAACGTGGTGAAGATTGATCCGGAGGAGCGCACGGCGCAAGTAGTTGGTCGTATTGCCCTTTCCGAGAGCATCAACTACCCGTATGTGCTAGTGGATGGCCAACAGCGCCGCCTCTACATCAGCAAAACCGGGGGCATATTTGATAATTCAGGCCGTCAGGTGGCTATGCTTTCTGACCCTTCCTAAGCTGTAATTAGTTGCTTGACTTACCTGCCTGCTTTCCTCGGAAGGCAGGCAGTTTTGTTTTAGGCGGTGGCCTAGAGTGGAAGATTTCTTAAGGCCCAGCCATGAGCAAGATAGTTGGGCATAGATAACTGATTCAGCCCAGCAAATTGTGGGTGCATAGTAAGCTGAACTGGCCTAGCTAGCGTTGCTTTTTGTCAAATGACAAGTACTGTCCCACGTTGTTCCGGTAACTTGCCGGCATGGATGATTTTTTAGCTTACCTGCTGCAGTTTGGTTCGCTCAACCACCAGCAGCTCGACCTGATTGCCAGCAAAGCCACCCCGCTGTTTCTGCTTAAGGAGGCGTATTTTCTGGAAGCGGGGCAAGTAACCCGGCGCGTGGGATTTGTGCTGGAAGGGGTGCTGCGCATTTGCTATTACAACAACCAAGGGCAGGAAATCACCCGCAATTTTATCGATGAACTGCACCTGGCTACCGACCTCCGGGGTCTTGAATACGGCCTGACTTCCGCGGAGTACGTGCAGGCCGTGACTGATTGCCGATTACTGGTATTTACCAAGCGCGATTGGGATGAGCTGGGCAACACCATTGTGGGGTGGCGCGATATTCTCCACCAAGTAACCACCAAGCACCTGCGGGAAAAGCTGGCCCGCATCAGCCCCCTAGTGTCGCAGGATGCTACTACCCGCTACCTAGAGTTTCTGGAAAACTACCCACAGCTAGCCAACCGCATTCCGCTGGCGCATCTGGCTTCCTTCCTGGGTATTACTCCATCGTCACTGAGCCGGATCCGCAAAAATATCCGCTGAAGCGCTTTTTGCCAAATGGCAAGTGCTGGCCATAGCAAGCGAGGGACCTTTGCAGAGCAAACTAACTCGCTTTCGATCATGAAAACCGTTCTTATTACGGGCGCCAATAAGGGCATCGGCCTTGAAACCGCCCGCCAGCTCGCCCAGCAAGGGTACCACGTATTTATCGGCAGCCGCGACCAGGCCAGTGGCCAGCAGGCCGCCGAGCAACTCCGGGCCGAAGGCCTTGCCGCAGTAGAAGCCGTTCAGCTCGACGTGCGTAGCGACGACTCGGTGCAGGCCGCCCGGGCCGCAATTGGTCAGAAAACGGTAGTGCTCGATGCCCTCGTTAACAACGCTGCTATTACCGGCGGGCTACCGCAAACGGCTCTGGGTACTAGTGTGGCCGCGTTTCAAGATGTATTCGATACGAACCTGTTCGGGGTGGCGCGGGTCACGCAGGCCTTTATTGACCTGCTGCGGCACTCGCCCGAGCCAAGAATCGTGAATGTGGGTTCGAGCGGAGCTTCGCTGACCTTACACAGCGACCCGAGCTGGAAATACTACAACCACAAGGGGGCTGTGTACCCCGCCTCGAAGGCGGCGCTGCACATGTACACCATCGTACTGGCCTACGAGCTGCGCGATACTGCCTTCCAGGTTAACGCCGTAGACCCCGGCTTCACCGCCACCGACCTGAACAACCACCGCGGCACCGGCACCGTGGAAGACGCCGCCGCCCGCATTGCTAAGTACGTGCTGACAGGGCCGGAGGGCCCCACGGGCAAGTTCATTAGCGAAGAGCACAACCCAATCACGGGTGAAATTCCCTGGTAAGCTAGCCCCTCCCAACCTAAAACACCACGAGGCGGCATGAGTCCGGCTAGCTAGTATCCGCTGGGCACAGCCTATGCTACCAAGAAGTATTAGCTGGCCATTTGCCGATTTACGGACACTAGTTGCACGTACGCGCAACCACCTGATGCCAATAGGCACGAGATACAATGAAAGCAGTACAGTTTATAGAGCACGGCGAGGCCGACGTATTACAGTTAGTTGACTTGCCCATGCCCCGACCTGAGGCTGGAGAAGTACTGATCAAAGTGGCCGCTGCCGGCGTAAACTACGCCGACATCTGGCAGCGTAAAGGCACCTCGCCTAGGCCACTTCCCCTCCCCTACGTGCCGGGCTATGAGGTAGCAGGCACCATCGAAAGCACTGGCGACGGAGTCACGAGTGTATCCGTTGGGCAGCGGGTAATGGCTTGGCTGCCTAGTGGTGGCTACGCCGAATATGCCGTGGCCCCAGCCGCCCAAACAATTCCCTTACCAGCTGAGCTTAGTGAGGCTGAGGCCACAGCCTTGTTGTCGCAGGGGCCTACAGCCGTAGGCCTGCTCAACACCGGAAACTACGCGTCAGTGCTGGTGCTGGCGGCCACCGGGGGCGTGGGCTCCCTGCTGGTGCAGGTAGCCAAAAACCGAGGCATGCGCGTAATTGCCGCAGTTGGCAGCGCCACGAAAAAGACCGCCGCCCTCGCCAACGGTGCCGACGCAGCAGTAACCTACGCCGATACCGACTGGGTGCAGCAGGTACGCACGGCCACGGATGGCTGGGGCGTGGCGGCCTCCTTTGATGCTGTGGGCGGCGAGGTGGGAGCCCAAGCGCTGCAGGCGCTCAGCCCCGGCGGCACCGCGGTGATTTATGGCGCCGCCAGTGGCGAACCAACCCGGCTAGAGGCCCAGCAACTGATGCAGCAAGCGCAGGCTGTGCGCGGCTACTCGGTATTTGCCGAGATGAGCAAAATCAGGCAGTACACTGATGAGCTGCTTGATTACTACAAGGCGGGCAAACTGAAGTTGGTAGTTCAGATGTACCCCATCAGCGCCGTACAAACCGCGCAGCACGACCTAGAATTTCGCCGGACACAAGGCAAAGTGGTATTACTATTTTAAATAAGTGCTTCCCGCAATTTCATGCTCTTGGCAGGGCTTTTACGGCCGCACCAACACTTCATCTACCAGCGCCACATAAAGCTCTAGCACCGACAAGTACATAAAACTGTAGTGCAGTTGTAGCCAGTTGTACACTAGCCTCTTGCGCCAAACCGGCAACATCCCCGCTAGCAACGTTGCCGCACTAAGGATAGCCGCCACGTGAAAAATGCCAAAGCCATTATACTGCCGGTAAATAGCAAAGGAGGTAGTCAGCATTACCGCTAGGCCACCTACGTAGGCGTATCCAAGTTGCCGGTGGCGCTGCCCCCTTTTTGGCAGTGCCAGTACCGCAGTGCCCAATAATAAAGGAACCACGGCAGCCAGCAGGTGTATCCCTCCCCAGGTACATAACCAAGGTGCGGCATGTAGGGTACTATTCTGGCGTCGAGGGCTACGTGGCGCGAATTAGCCTTACGTAACCACAACCAGGTACGTAGTGCAAAGGCTGAGTTAGCTCGTCTCTAGCGAGGTACATTAGTCGGCTATGTACCTTCGGGCTTCACTTGGCATTCCCTTATGGCTTCTTATCCTTTCTTATTGGTTGATGCTTTCACAGATGTGGCGCTGGGCGGCAACCCGTGCGCTGTGGTGCTAGACGCAGATGGGCTTACCGACGAGCAAATGCAGCGCCTGGCCCGGGAGTTTAATCAGTCGGAAACCGCGTTTGTGCGCCGCTCCGAAGTGGCGGAGTTTGCGGTGCGCTACTTCACACCCGCCGAAGAAATTCCGTTGGCCGGTCATCCTACCATTGCCACCATCACGGCCCTACTTCACGCGGGCCGGCTGGCTCGGCCGACCAATCAGCTGCTCACGCTGCAGCTGGAGTTGCTGCACGGCCCCATTCGGATTGATGTGCTGCCCCCGGCTACTCCGAGTGGCCTAGCGCAAGTAATCATGACGCAGCGCAAGCCGGTGTTCGGGCAGCTCCACGATCCGGCCGTGGTGTTGCCCCTCTTCGGTCTCACGCCTGAGGATGTGCTGCCCGGCGCTCCGGTGCAAACGGTAAGCACGGGCACGCCCCAGCTCATGATTCTGCTGCGCGATGCTGCTACGCTTCGCCGCGCCTATCTCCCCGATCCAGCTGCGTTAGATGCTTACCGCGCCAGCTCCGACTTCTTCAGCCCCCACCTCTTCTGCCTGGAAGGAGTCACCGCGGCCGGCCAAACCTTCGCTCGCCACTTCTGCACGCCGCCTGATATTGCCGAGGACCCCGTGACGGGCTCGGCCACTGGCGGTATGGCGGCGTATCTGTGGCATTACGGGCACTTATCGGGGCCAAACTTTGTAGCTGAACAGGGCCACTGGCTGGGCCGCCCCGGCACCGTGCAGGTTTCGGTAATGGGCCCACCCGAGGCCATGGAGGCCGTGCAGATTGGCGGTACCGGCGTGGTGGTGGTAGAGGGCAAGTTGTCGCTCTAGGCCACCTCGGTTGGCACTTCGCCGTATTGTCAGGGCCCCGCTTCTCACGCAGATTTTGTTATGCCCGAATTACCCGAAGTAGAAACCTACCGCCGCTTTATTGATGAACTGGTGGTGGGCCAGACCATTGTTGCCTTTGAAGTAAAAGATGCGCACGTGCTGGCCACCAGCGAAGACCTGCTCCGCCACGCAGTAGTGGGGAGCCGGGTAACCGGCACGCGCCGTCTCGGCAAAAATTGCTTCCTGGAGCTGAGTACCGGCCAGGTGCTGGTACTACACTTTGGAATGACCGGCGACGTGGGCGCCTACCGCGACGAGCACGATGCCCCCCGCTTCACCCGCGTGGCCCTGCACCTCGACACAGGCCTGCGAGTGGCTTTTGTAGATCCGCGCAAGTTCGGTCGCATCCGGCTGGCGGAAAGCGTAGAGGCCTACCAGAAAGCCAAGAAGATCGGCCCCGATGCCCTGAACATCACTACTGAGCAGCTCAAGGCCAAGCTAAGCCACCGCAAAACCCTCATCAAGCCCCTGCTGCTCGACCAAAGCATCACGGCGGGCCTCGGTAACTGGATTGTGGATGAGGTCTTGTTTCAGGCGAAGATTCACCCGGAGCGCATCGCCAACACACTCACCGACGCTGAGTTCGAGGCTCTTCACGAGGCAATTCAGCTGGTCCTGACTACAGCCATCAAGCACGAGGCCACCTACCGGCACTTCCCCGCCAGCTTCCTCATTCACGCCCGCGAGTGGGATGACTCCGCCACGCCCGGCTCCGACAAGCACCAGTTCTGCCCCCGCCACCCCGACACGGGCATCGACAAGAACTACGTGGGCGGCCGCGCTACCTACACCTGCCCCGTATGCCAACCCGCGGCGCAGTAAGGCTCAGTTATGGCTGTTCGTTAGGGAGTGAACGAGAAGCCAACGGGAGACCCCACCCCCGTCCCGTCCCCTCCAGGAGAGGGGTGCGTTTTAACATAACTGTCGTCTGGCCCCCTCTCCCGGAGGGGAGGGGACGGGGGTGGGGTCTCCCTGCACGGATGCAAGAAAACCACCAAAACACGTCATCCTGAGCGGAGCGAAGGATCTTACCACGCATGAACGACTGGCCTAGCGCCTTTTTCTGACGTGAGAAGATTCTTCGCTCCGCTCAGGATGACGTGTTTTCAGTGTGCACTTGTGCTTACAGCGCTTTCGTGAAGCCTACTTTTATCTTGAGCTGAAAGTCGGAAATGACTTTGAAGATTTCTTTGAGCGTTACTTGCTCTACCTGGGTGAGCTGTTTGGGGTCGAGGTAGTTGGTGGGGGCGGTGTGGTCGTCGCTGATCTGGCGGGCCTGCTTTTTCAGGCGCATGCCCATCAGGTAGTAGTAGGCCTGGAGTAGCTCTTCATGCTCCTTGGCGGTGAACACGCCCCGGTCGCGCAGCAGGGCTAGTCGTTCGCCGGTGTTCGTAGCGAAAATCTGGTTTTTGAGAGCGTACACCCGCACCAGATCCACAATCGGCGACATGGTTTTCTTAAGGTCGAACACCTGCTGGGTGCCTTGCGTGAATGTGCGGAAACCGCGGAAGAACGTCAGCGGCGGCTCGTACTGCAGGGCGTTTTTGGCCATCAGGAACAGAAACCGATCCAGGGGGCCTTGCAGCTCCTCGTGCAGGAACTCGCGCAGCTCATCCATGATGCTGGCCTCCCCGTAGAGGTAGCGGCAGTCGAAGAAGGTGGAGAACTTCATTACCGTTTCGGCGTTCGACTCGCTCATCCACTGGTGGTAGTTGCGCTTCCAGTGCGAGAGGGAGTGCGTCCACTTGGGGTTTTTAGCCATGAAGCCGCCCGAACAGAAGTGCAGGCCAATGTCATTGAGCTGATCGGAAACTGACGTGGCGAAGCGCAGGAAGTACTCCCGCACCAGTTCGCGCTGCTCGTTGGCCTTGTCCTCGTAAATGATGGCGTTGTCCTGGTCGGTAACAAGGGTCTGTTCCTTGCGGCCCTCGCTGCCCAGCACCATGAACACGAACTTGGCCGGCGCCGGACCTTGCTCGGCCAGCACGCCCTCAATTACTTTCAGGGCGATGGTATCGGCCACGGTGGTAATCACCTGATTCACGATTTCGGGCTTCACACCGCGGCTCAGGAGCTGGTTTACCATGTCGGGCACCATGCCCCAGCGGCGCTTCAGCTCGCGGGTGCTCTGGGCCAGCTTCACAGCCTGAATAAACATAAACGGCGACTGCGCCAGATCACTCAGCAGCTTGTTACGGCTCAGGAAACCCACGTACTCCCCCCGCTGCTCCACCAGCAGGTAGCGCGTTTTGGTCTGGAACATGAGCAGGATGGCCTCATACACGTAGGCATCCCGGCGGATAGACACGATGGGCGTATCCGTAACCTCCGAGACTGGCCTAGCGGCATCCAGCTGGCGCGCCACCACGTTGTCGCGCAGGGTGATGTCGGTTACATAGCCCACAATTTTGCCCGTTTCGTCGGTCACGAACAGGCAGCTGACCTTGCCGGCGGCCATGAGCTTGGCGGCCACATAAATAGGTGTGGTACCAGGGCACGACACAATATCGCGGGCCTCCAGGGTTTCCAACCGCCGCGAGTAGAGTTGGTCAGCGGCAATGAAGTTCTGCTCTGGAGCGGGCGTGGGCTTCACGAAGTGGGCATACTCCTCGTTGAGCATACGCTGCCCGTAGCGAGCCGTGAAATAGTGAAAGAAGGGCTCGTAGGCCAGGCACAGCCCCCGGAAGTCGCGGCGCGGCAGCGAGAGCACCTTGGTGCCGCGCCGCGCGCACACAGTCCGCAAAGAGCGTTTCTTATTCAGCAGAATAGACATGCCGCCGTAGCAGGTGCCGGGGCCATACACCTCGGGCAGGCGCTTTTGCTGCTCACTATCGTAGAAAAACGTTTCGTACTCCCCTTCCACAATGATATCCAGCCCCCGCAGCTTCGACACGTCCTGCTGATAAATGAGCGCGTCTTTGGGGTACTGCACTTCCTGCAGCAAGTCTACCACGCCCTCCAGTACCTCCACGGGCAGCAGGCTGAAGGGCTCAACGGTTTTGAGAAAGGCTAATCGGTTATCCATAGATCAGGTAAAGTGCCACCAATATAGCAGCCGTGAACAAGGCGGCTAACAACGGCCAGCGCTTTTGGGGCGATACCGGCGGTGGCACCTGCAAGGGCCGTTGCTGCTGCAGTAGCTCCTCCGTGAGCAGGTGCTGGCGCTGCATCTCAAAATAGCAGTGGGCCGTAGCCTGCGCGTCGGCCCAGGCATCGTGCTGCAGCACCATAGGCGTGTGAAACAGCTGCTCGTGCAGTTCTCCTAGTCGCAAATACCGCCGCCCCTGCTGCGGCGGACTGATATGTGTCAGCTGCATGGTGCACAGGGTGGGCAGCGCCGCCAACGGGTTCTCCAGACCAGCGCGGTAAAACCCCGCCCCTATTACATGGAAATCAAGCTGCAGGTAGTGGCCTACAACCAGCGGTTGATACGTGAGTAGGTCTTGACGCAGCATTTCCAGCACGGCGCGTGGGTCCTGGCCTTGCTCCTGTAAAAACTCCGGCGTGAGCCCATGAATAGCCACGGCGGAAGCCTGCATACGGCCAGCCGGTACGCGCAAGTAGTGGTTCTCCGCCTTCACCAGCTCACCATCTGGTGTGTACACGCCCCAGGCCAGCTGCGCAATGTAGGGCCAGTTGCGCTCCGCCGAGTAGGGCTTGTTCCAGCGCTGGGGCAACCCCGTGGTTTCCGTATCAACAAACAGCAGGTACTCTTTCACCGGATACGCACTGGAAAATATAGACGCGCGGTCTTCATTAAGACAAGGTTTCTGCTGATGGAGTGGCCTAGAGCGCAAAAGTTGCTTTCCCACTGACAGCACAGAGTAACAGCTCACCCGAGTATCTGTTCATTTACTGAATACCCTGCGACCAAAATCAAAAATAGGGGTTGAAACCGTAGCAACTGCCCATTTTCAGTCGAGTTGGCACTAGAGACTAACTCGAGCCAACCGGCAGCCTCGTAGAATCGCTTAATATTACACAATCGATTGTGAATATTCGGTCATTATTTTGCGTACTTGCCTCCGCGCTACACGTACCTTAGTCGCCTAGGCCAACTGAATTGCAGAGGTCTTGGCAGGATGGACTGCCCATTTGAATAATCGGTTCCTTGGCTGCGCACAGCCATCCCTAACAGGAGCCGGAATAGTCATTGAGAGAATATAGGGGCGCATTTAGCTTCCCGCAGTGCCTCGAACTTTTGTAGCTTTCCGCCGAAAATCGGGTTTTCGCCATATTGATCAGGGCGGCGGGTCCTGCCTGAACCTGCGCCTCTGCCCTATGGAGCGCACACGTAATTTAATCTTGCCCTACATACCTCATTCCTAATGAACGCACTAGTAGAAATTCGCCAATTCAACCAAAGCATTTGGCTCGACTTCATCCGTCGTAAGATTCTGGTAAACGGCGAGCTGCAAAAGCTCATCTCCGAAGACTCCCTGCGCGGCGTGACTTCGAACCCCGCCATTTTTGAGAAAGCCATTGGCGGCTCCGACGACTACGATGCAGCCATCCGTTCTTTGGCCCTGCAGAATAAATCGGTTGACGAAATCTACACCGAGCTGGCCATTGCCGACGTGCGGCTGGCCTGCGACCTGTTCCGCCCGCTTTACGACAGCAACGATAACTCCGGCGACGGCTACGTGAGCCTGGAAGTATCGCCGGAGCTGGTGAACGACACCGAGGGCACCATTGAGGAAGGCATGCGCTTCTGGAAAGCCGTAGACCGTCCCAACGTCATGATTAAGGTGCCCGCCACGCTGGAAGGCCTCCCCGCCATCCGCCGCCTCATCTCGGAGGGCATCAACGTAAACGTAACCCTGATCTTCGGGCTGGAGCGCTACCGCGCCGTGGCCGAAGCCTACATTGCGGGCCTCGAAGACCGCGCCGCGGCTGGCTTGCCCATTGACAACATTGCCTCCGTGGCCAGCTTCTTCCTCTCGCGCATTGACGTGCTGATTGACCCCATGCTGGAAAAGCTGGCGGCTGAAGGCGGTGAGAAAGGCGAACTGGCGCAAAGCCTCGTAGGCGAAGTAGCCCTCTCGAGCGCCAAGCAGGCCTACCAGATCTACAAAGAGATATTCGCAGGCGAGCGTTGGGCCCCACTTCAGCAGAAAGACGCTAACACCCAGCGCCTGTTGTGGGCCAGCACCGGCAACAAAAACCCCAAGTACGACGACCTGAAGTACGTGGAGTCGCTGATTGGGCCGCACACCGTAAACACAATTCCGCTGGAAACGCTGGACATCTTCCGCGAGAAGGGCAAGCCCGCTGTTCGTCTGGAAGAAGGAATTGAGAAGGCGGCCGATGTGCTGCGCCGTCTCCCGGAGCTGGGCATCAACCTGGAAGAACTGACCAACCAGCTGGAAACCGAAGGTGCTCAGAAATTCAAGGAGCCTTTTGGCAAATTGATGGCTGCGCTGGAAAAGCAGCGCCAGGACGCGCTAGCTGAAACCGTAGCCCCCGCCACCTACGAGCTAGGCCAGTACCAAGCTGATGTAGATGCTCAAATCAAGAAGTTCAACGAGCAGAACTTCACCGAGGGCTTCTGGCAGAAAGAGGCTTCGCTCTGGACCCAAGACGCCGAGGCGCAGGAGAGCATCCGCAGCTTCATGGGCTGGCTGCGCGTAGCCGAAACTATGGTAAGCGCCGTGCCCGAAATTGAGCAGTTTGTACAGGAAGTACGTGCCGCCGGTTTCAAGCACGTGGTAGTAATGGGCATGGGCGGCAGCTCCATGGCGCCCATCGTGTTCCAGAAGTCGTTTGAGCGCAGCGCCGATGGCCTGGAGGTATCAATTCTGGATACCACCGACCCCGGCACCGTTCGTCAGATTGAGGAAAGTGTGCCCCTGACCGAGACGCTGTTCATTGTAGCCAGCAAATCGGGCACCACGGCTGAGCCCCTGGCTTTCGGCGACTACTTCTACAACCGCCTCAAAGAACTCAAGGGCGACAAAGCCGGCGAGAACTTCGTGGCCATTACCGACCCCGGCTCTAAATTCATTGAGGCCGCCACGAAAGAGGGCTACCGCAAAATCTTCCTGAACTTCACGGAAGTAGGCGGCCGTTTCTCGGCTCTCACCTACTTCGGGCTGGTGCCTGCCGCCTTCTACGGCATTCCCGTGGGCGAGGTGCTGGAGCGCGCCATCCGAATGATGCGCGCCTGCGGCGCTTACGGCCCAGTAACCGAAAACCCCGGCCTGGAGCTGGGTGCCGCCCTGGGCGTACTGGCCGAGCAAGGCCGCGACAAGCTCACACTGGTAGTGCCACAGTCGTTGCACGACCTAGGCCTATGGCTGGAGCAGCTCATTGCCGAAAGCACCGGTAAGCTGGGCAAGGGCATTCTACCCGTAGCCGGCGAGCCGCTAACCGAGCCAAGCCTCTACGGTCAGGACCGCGTATTTGTGTACGTGGGCTACCAAAACGAAGCCGACGAGGCCAACCAGCAGAAGCTGCAGGCCCTGCAGCAAGCCGGCCACCCAGTTATCAGCATCCGGATGCAGGAGCCGCTGGACCTAGGCCAGGAGTTCTACCGCTGGGAAGTGGCTACGGCCGTGGCCAGCGCTGTATTCGGCATCAACCCCTTCGACCAGCCCAACGTGCAGGCCGCCAAAACCGCCACCGACCGCCTGATGAAGGAGGTGACGGAGAAAGGCCAGCTGCCCGAGGAAGAGAAAGCGCTGTCAGCCGATGGCCTGAGCTACTACGGCGTACCCGCCGCGGGCAAGGCGAGCGAGTTGCTCACCCAGTTCTTCCAGACCAATCCCGGCGACTACGTGTCTATTCAGGCGTACCTGACGGAGTCGCCAGCCCTAAACGAAGCCATGGACCAGCTGCGTGCCCTGCTGCAGAAGCGCCTGCACGTGGCTACCACGTTCGGCTACGGCCCCCGCTTCCTGCACTCAACCGGTCAGTACCACAAAGGCGGCCCCAACACCGGCCTGTTCCTGCAACTGACGGCAGAAAACCCCAACGACCTGCCCCTACCCGGCCGCTCATACACCTTCGGCACGCTGAAGAATGCCCAGGCCCAAGGTGACCTGCAGGCCCTGCGCGACTACGACCGCCGTACCCTACGCGTAGACCTCGGTGCCAACCCCGAGCAAGGTGTGCAGAAGCTCATCCAAGAGCTGTCGGCACAGGCCTAGGCCACTGCCTGACAGCGACTTTTCTTACGCAAAAAAGGCGACCAGCTAGCTGGTCGCCTTTTTTGCGTGCCTTGTCTGCACGTCAACCTGAGTGCAACGAAGGATCTTGTCACGGCAGCATGTGACGCTAGGCCAATCGTTCACTCGTGAGAAGATCCTTCGCGCTGCTCAGGATGACGTGCAAGTGGAGTCAAAGCATGTTTACCATATGCTATTTATAGGCCTAGAACCACAACGAAGCGGTAGAGATGCTTGCCTACGGCGACCTTCGGTTCGGCAAGCTCAGCATGATGTTCTGAAGACTATAAAATCTTACTGCTGCACGCTAAATCTGTATTCCGTGGTGGATTGATAGGTCTGGCCGGGCTGAAGGATGGTGTTGGGGAAGCTAGGCTGGTTTGGCGAGTCGGGGAAGTGTTGGGTTTCGAGGCAGAAGCCCGCGTTTTTGCCATACACTACGCCCTCTTTGCCGGTGAGGCTGCCGTCGAGAAAGTTGCCGGTGTAAAACTGCACGCCCGGCTCGTCGGTCAGTACCTCCATCACGCGGCACGTGGTGGGCTCTACCACTTTGGCGATGGGCTGCTGACCTTGGTTGAGCACCCAGTTATGGTCGTAGCCGCCGGGTACCTGGGCAATTCGCTCGCCGATGGCGTGGGGAGCAGTGAAATCGAACGGGGTGCCTTGCACGGGGCGCAGCTCGCCGGTCGGGATGGCTGTGTCATCTACCACCGTATAGCGGTCGGCGTGTAGGGTTACCTGGTGGCCTAGCACGTCGGGCAACTGGCCTAAGCCTAGGTTGAAGTAGGCGTGGTTAGTTAGGTTAATGGGCGTAGCCTGGTCAGTAGTGGCGGTGTACTCGATGCGTAGGGCATCGTCGTTGGTGAGGGTGTACACCACCTTCACCTCCAAGTTACCGGGGTAGCCTTCTTCTCCATCCTGGCTATGGTAAGTCAGCGTGAGGGTTTGGCCGTCGGCGGAAGTGCCAGGCTCGGCTTGCCACACTACTTTATCGAAGCCTTTGGAGCCCCCGTGCAAGCTGTTGGGCCCGTTGTTGGTAACCAGCGAGTACTCCTGCCCATCCAGCGTAAACTTGCCCTTGGCAATGCGGTTGCCGAAACGCCCTATCAGCGCCCCAAAGTACGGTCCCGATTTCAGATACTCGGGGCTTTGATAGCCGCTTACATTGTCGAAACCCAGCACCACATCCCCGAGCTGCCCGTTTTTGTCGGGTACTAGCAGGCTGGTTAGGGTGCCACCATAGTTGGTGATGGTTGCCCGCAGGCCGTTTTTATTGGTAAGCGTGAAAAGCTGGACTTCATGGCCATCAGTAGTGCGGCCAAATGGCACAACAGTAGAGTGCATAGCGGAAAGGTTAATAGAAAGATGGCACGCGTTGCTGCGGCCGGTTTATCGGCTTATAAACGGCTATGCCGGCAAACAAGTGGTGCTAAAGCAAGAAAACAGAACTTCTTCGCCGGCGAATACCTACGTGACCCAAGGCAAGTGTGTTCTTGACTGGCCTAGAGCGGACCCCATAAAATAGGCTACCGTTTCACGGGGCACACCCGAAGAAGCAGGGCTTTATTTCAGCAGGCGCACGTCAAATACGCCGCCAGCCGTCGAGCCAGCGGCTGCCTCAAACTTTACTACGAGCGTAGTAGGCGCGTTGGCTTGCTGCAGAGATTTGGGCAGTTCATAATCCACATCATAAAAGTCGCCCTGGGGGTTGCCCTGCAAGGTTACTTTCGTTAGTGGCGTACCATTCACCAGTATAGTGAACTGACGGTCTTTGTCGCCGCTGGAGTAGGTCACACGCAACGCACGGGCGGCGCGGTTGGGGTTGCCCAGGTTGTAGCTGAACCAGCCTTTGGCGTGCCGCCAGTGCCGGTTGCGGTGGCTACCCGATTCAGTTTGCTCGCCCTGAAACCCATGGTCTGACTCCGGCTGCTGCTCACCGGGCGTCACTTGGTCAACGGTACGAGCTTCCAGGGCCCGCTTTTCCTGATCCTTGCGCCGGATTTCTTCTTTGCGCGCTGCCAGACCTTCGGGGGTAGTCACGGGCCAGTACACCATGTAGCGGGCATCGTGAATCTGGGAGAACGGCACCAGGCGCACGTTGCGGTACTTGTCGGAGTCAATCAGTTTCGCTGCCGAAAATGTAAGGGGCTCACCTGGCACCGGCGTGATACCGGCAGCTACATCTTGGCCCGCCGAAACGAGTACTGGAGCATCCTCCAGTGGGTACAGCGGCCCGCTAGCTACGTGGGCCATGCGCTGGCCGTTCGCGTGCAGCCCCACCAAATCGGTGGTATCGGTAACGGCGGCCAGCACCACTGGCCCGTGCACAAACGACACCCAGGGCGAATGGTCTGGCATATACTCCGCCTTCGTCTGCATGGGCAGTGCCATTGTTACTACGTCGCCGGTGCGCCATTTGCGCTGCACCGTAACGTAGCCCGGCGAGAGCTTACTAGTAGTTGCTGGCTTGCCATTCACGAGCACTTGCATCTGCCCCGCTGGCAGCCAGTTGGGTTGCCGGATGCTGAGCGCAAACTGACGGGGCTTCTTCAGCTGCAGCTTTAACTGCGAGCGTTCTTCGCGGGGAAAAGTTGTTTCCTGGGTTAGCGTCAGGACTTGCTCGGGCCAGGTGAGGCGCGAGGGCAGAAACAGGTTTATCAGCACCTCTTGCTGCCCGCGGTGGGCGTAGGCCAGCTCGCCGTACTTGCCGTGGTTCTCCAGCCCCGACCCTACGCAGCACCAAAACCCTTCTTGCGGCTGCGAATACACGCGGTAGTGGCGGGGGCGCATGGGCGTGAAATACACGAACCCGCCCTGCCCCGGATGCTGTGTGGAGAGGATGTGGTTGTAGGTAGCCCGCTCGTAGTAGTCGAGGTAGCTGGTGGAGCCACTTGTCAAATACAACTGCTTGCTGAGCTTGAGCATGTTGTAGGTGTTGCACGTTTCCGGCCCCTCGGTGCTTTCCAGCATGGAGGTAAAATTGTTGTCCGGATTGAAGTGCTCACTCACGCTGTTGCCCCCAATAGATACGGTACGGTTTTCTGCCACCGTCTTCCAGAAGAAGGCCGCCGCACCAGCCCAAGCCGGGTCGCCGCCTACTTCTGCAATTCGCTCAAAGCCGATAATCTTTGGAATCTGCGTGTTGGCGTGCATACCGTTGAGTACGTCCTTGCCCGCCAGCAACGGGTCTAACACCGCGCGGTGCGAGAAGCGTTGGGCCAAGCGCAGGTATTTCGCATCACCCGTTAGCTGGGCCACATCGGCAAATATCTCGTTTAGGCCACCGTGCTCACTGCGTAGCATCTGCTGAATTTGCTCATCGGAAAGATTGGCCGTCAGATCAAGGCACCAATCCGTGAGTTTGATCAGCATTCCCTTCGCTTTCTCGTTGCCGCCTACCACGTACGCATCACGGAGGCCAGCGTAGGTTTTGTGCAGATTGTAGAGGGGCACCCACTTCTGGTTGAGCCCGAAGCTATTGGCATCGATGCGCCCTTCTTTTACCTGCTGCCACATGGCCCGGCCACCGGGCACGCCGCCCAAATAGCCATTTCCATTCTGCTGCTGGCACCGCTCCAGCTGGTCAATCATGTACGTGAGCCGCTGCTGCACTTGCGCGTCGGCAGTGGCGGCGTACATGTAGGCCAGTGCCGAGAGGTAATGCCCGCCCATGTGCCCGTCTAGGCCAGTATTTTCCCAGTTGCCATAGCGCTCGGCCTTGGTGGGTAAGCCGGCTTCGGCCAAGTAGGGCGCCAGCAACCGATCGGGGCTCAGCGCCAGCATGTAGGCTTTATCGGTTTGCTGAGCCACCTGAAAAGGGCTGGCCAGCAACTGCACTGCCGATACCGGAAAGGTTTCCAACAACTTTGTCTGGCCAGCAGCAAGCCCGGGGGCTAGCCAAGCACACAAAAGCAACCACCTATTCTGCATAACAATCAACTTGTTTCTGGCCAGCGTACTGCCGGGCCTTGTCTGTAATCAAATGGCAAAAGCAGCTTCCACCCAAGCCCGAAGGAAACTGGATGGAAGCTGCTTTCAAATATACGTTATGCTATCGGCGACCTACGCTGCCTTTGCCAGCGGCAGATCCTGAGGGGCTTTCTGGTGGGCCGAGGTAGCTGGCGGGCAGTTCGCCGCGGCTAACCACGAGCTTCTCCAGCACTACGCCGGGGTCTACGCGCCAGAACTTGAGGGTATGCGTGCCAGCGGCCGCTACGTTGTGTTGTGAGGTCTTGATGATGATGCTTTCAGCCACAGCCCGTTCCCAGGGTCTGTTGCCATTATCGGCCGTTAGGCCAGTGTGCAGATTCACAATCTGGGGCGCTTCATCGTCAATAGACACAGCGTAACGCAAACCTTGTCCGTTGGTAAAATTCAGTGTGGGTGCCAAGTAAGTGTGCACCGTAACGGGGCCGGCCTGCTGCAGCGTGATGGTGTACTGCAGGTGGGGCGACTGGCCACCGGGAGCAGCTTCCGGCGCAGCCTTTACGGGGAATGCCGTTACAGCGCCCAGGGTACGGCCTAAATCGGGCAGGTTTTGCCAGGTAACGGCGCCAGCATTTACCGCTTTGGTATAATGCTCGGCCTCAATGCTCACGTAGCCGTTGCCTTCCAGGAAACCTGCGCCGGTACCCGGTGCACCCACTGGCCTAGCAGCCGCAGCCGGCGCAACATTAGCCGTGGATGCGCTAGCGTTGGTCAGCGTTTTTACCTCGGGCATTTTTTGCTCGTTGGGCTGCTGCCAATACGTGTAGCCAATGTGGGTCTGGTCCATCATGTGGTTCCACTTGCCACCGGCCACGGCGTGGTAGCGTTTCGTGATTTCCGCATCCTTGGCATACAAGGCCTTGGCTTTTTCGGCCAGCTCATTCGTGTTAGCCTGTCCTTTCTTGGCGGCCTCGTGGTTAAGGGCCACGGTGTAGTAAAGCTCGTTCAGGTTAGCGCAGGCCTGCACTGGGTGGAGCACTAGCTGGTAATAGGCGTCGCGGGAGGCAGCGGGAATTTTCTGATTGATGGCTTCCGCACGAGCCAGCAACTTGTTGTAGTCGGCTACTACCGTGGCCCACTCGCCGGTAGCCAGGCTGTAGGTATTCTGATCCAGCAGCTCGGGCTTGCGGCGGGCGTTGTACTTGGCATACTTGGCCAGGATGTCGGCAATGTCGGTGGCGTTGCTGGCACCAAACTGCTGAGCCGCCCAGCGCTGGGTGTAGGCCGCTACATCGGTAGCCTTAATGCGGTTGGGGTTCCAGGCGTAGTCTAGGAAGAAGCTAATTGGCAGCTCCATGGGCTTCAGGTCGCCCACGTTCACAATCCAGATCTGGTTGGCGCCGTACTCGTGGGCCAAGTGCATTTGCTCCCAGATACGGGGCAGCGGGTTTGTATTGAGCCATTTGTAGTTACGAGGCCCACCCACGTAGTCGAAGTGGTAGTAGATGCCGTAGCCGCCGCTGCGGGCCTTTTCAGTTTGCTTAGGCAGCTTCCGGATATTGCCCCAGTTGTCGTCGCAGAGTAGCAGCGTTACATCGTCGGGCACGCGCATGCCACGGTCGTAGTAGTCCTGCACTTCCTTGTAGAGGGCCCAGAGCTGAGGCGTTTGCTCGGCAGGCTTGCCAGTAGCTTCAGCCAAAATTTTGCGCTGATCGGCCACAATCCGCTCAAGCAAGGAGATGTTGCTTTCCTCGCTCATGGGCTCGTCGCCGTCGCCGCGCATGCCAATGGTTACAATGCTCTCGTGAGTGCCCATGTTCACGATGCCCTGGCGCCAGAAATCCTGCAGCGTCTTCTGGTTGGTCTGGTAGTTCCAGGGCCCAGAGCCGTAGCGCTTCCATTCCTGCTGGGCGCGCAGCATGGGCTCGTGGTGAGAGGTACCCATTACTACGCCGTACTCATCGGCCAGCACGGGGCTTTGTTTATCGTCGTCGTTGAAGGCATTGCCCCACATAGCGGGCCACAGGTAGTTGCCCTTCAGGCGCAGAATCAACTCAAACACATGCACGTACATTTTGGAGTTGATGCCCCCGAATTTCTCCTTGGCCCAGCCACTCAGTGCGGGCGCTTCGTCGTTCAGGAAGATGCCGCGGTACTTCACCGCCGGCTCGCCCTGTGAATGACGACCCGCCGCTACGTACAGCGACTTCTGCTCCTTTACCGGCACATCGGCCCACCAGTACCACGGCGATACGCCCATCTGCTGCGACACGTCATAGATGCCATAGATGGTGCCGCGCTTGTCGCTGCCGGCAATTACCAGCGCACGATCCACGCCCGGCATCGGCTTCTCCACTACTTGCACCAACGATACCTCCCACTTCCCGGCAATACCCGACACATCGAGCTTCTTATCCTTTACCAGCTGATCGATGAGTGGGCTTTTGCCCAGCGTACCAATGAGTACTACCTCTTTGCCCTTCGGCGACTGATCGGTAGTCAGTGTCGGTTGCAGCTTAGTTACGCGGTTGATATCAGCCTGCAGGTCTTTGGCGGCGCGCAGCACACCAGGCCAGTCGGAGGAGCTGGCAAACAGCGGCGCGGTTTTGCCGGAAGCCGCCAAGGTAAAGCTGCCTTTGCTCTTCTTCGCAGAAACATACGCATCGCCTAGGCCAGGCGGCGTGTCTGCCCAGCTTGGGGTGTAGGCCAGTAAGAGGAGCAGAAACGCCCCGAACAGCCAGCGCGCAAACTTTGCGGGCCTTGCAGTGTGGGAATGTGGAGTGAACATGAGAGCGGGAAAGGAATGAGCTGATTAGCTACGACTATATTATTAGGGAACCAGCCTCCCTCCTTTCCGAAGAAGGCAGGGAAGCTGGTTCTATGGTGTTAAAACTTCACTACTTCCTGATAGGCTTTCTTAGGCTTCAGGTTTTGATCGAAGAGCAAAGGATAGTTTTTGCGGCCAGCCACGGGGTAAGTATCCAGCCAGCTGTACTGATCCGACACGTTCCAGAAGGTAACACCCGTCATCACGTTCTTATAGTCCCGGAACACGCGGAAGAACATCTTGTACTGCTCAGCCTGCTTCTGCTCCAGCTCCGGCGTGTAGGCATCCGACTCGCCCGGGCGCCGCTCGCGCCGCTCCTTCTCCCACGGGTAGATGGACACGTCAAGCTCGGTAATCTGCACTTTCAACCCCAGGGATGAATACTGCTCAATGGCCTTGCGCAGCTCCGCCTCGGTGGGTTCCTGCAACGACCAGTGCCCTTGCAGGCCTACAGCATCAATCGGCACTTTGGCATCCTTGAGCTTCTTGAGCAGCTTGTACACCCGCTCCCGCTTTTCGGGGCGCTCGGTGTTGTAGTCGTTGTAAAACAGTATAGCCTTGGGGTCAGCCTCGTGGGCGTATTCAAAGGCTTTGGCAATGAAATCCTCGCCGCAGATCTTGTACCACTCTGAGTCGCGCAAGAACTCGTTGGGGTTGTCGGAAATGGCTTCATTCACCACGTCCCAGGCGTAGATTTTGCCCTTGTAGCGCTTTACTACCGTGAAAATGTGGTCGTGCAGGCGCTTCAGCAGCACTTCCTTGCTCACCTGCTTGCCTTCGGCGTCCTTGAACAACCACTTGGGCGTCTGCTCATGCCAGAGCAAGTTGTGGCCGCGTACGCGCAGCTTGTTCTGCTGGGCAAAGTCTACAATGGCGTCGGCGTCGGTCCAGAAGTAGCGGTTTTCCTCCGGATGGATCGGGCCCATTTTCATGGCGTTTTCCGGCGTCACGCTGTTAAACTGCTGCTTGATCAGCTCCGCCTCAGCGCCTTTCAGCTGCTGCGCGCCCACGGCTACTCCAATTGGGAAATAGTTTTTGTAGGCCTCTTTCAGAGTTTTCTCGGGAGCGGGGCGCTGACTGCTGAGCAGGCCTAGGCCACCCATCAACAGGGCCGCCAAGGAGAGTTTGCGTACAGGGAACAGGGTGGTTTTCATATGGATCGGAAGGGTATTATCTGAACGTCAAGGTGAGCTTGCTGACGATACCAGTTTGTAGAGACGCGACACTTCGCGTCTCAATCGCTGCTGATGTTGTTTACCTGCCTTTGTTCTAGGCCAGTCGTTCAACGCCGAGACGCCATGTGTGGCGTCTCTACAGCGTTCTTAGCTCAGCACGATACACTGCAGCGGCACTAAGCAGGACATTCTTTTTTATTCATTTTACTACTTCAGCTCTAGCACCACCACCGACTGTGGCGGCACTTCCACAGCCAGCTTGTCGCCGCGCTTTTTGGCGCCGTTGAAGCTGGCTAGCTTCACATTGTTGGGCTTCTCGAAGGTGTTGTAGTCGTTGACTTTGGGCGAGGTCAGAATGCGGCCGGAAACGGATTTCCAGTTCACGCCTGCCAAGGCTGTTTCCAGCTTCTGGCTCTTCTTGGTATCGAGGTTGACCAGGGAAATATGGACCATTCCGTTCTTATCCTTCGAGGCCGAGGCGTTGAGCGCCGGGATTTTCTCGCTGCCCATCACATACTCTGGGCTGATGAACTGCAAGGGCAGCAGCTGCGCATCCTGGTGCACTTGGTACAGGTCGAAGACGTGGTAGGTGGGCGTAAGCAGCATGCGCTCCTTGTCCGTCAGCACCAGGGCTTGCAACACGTTTACAGCCTGGGCCAGGTTGGCCCCGCGTACCCGCTCGGCGTGGTTGTTGAAGATATTGAGCGTGGTACCGGCCACTAGTGCGTCGCGCAGGGAGTTTTGCTGGTATAGGAAACCGGGGTTGGTGCCGGGCTCCACATCGGTCCACACACCCCACTCGTCTACCAGCAGCGCCACCTTTTTCTGGGGGTCGTACTTGTCCATAATGGCGGAGTGGCGCGTCACGATGTCCTCCATTTTGAGGCAGTTGCGCATGGTATTGAAGTACTCCTGCTCGTTGAAGCCGGTGGCCTTGCCCTTGCTGCCCGTCCAGCTGCCGGTGGGCAGCGTGTACTGGTGCAGCGTCAGGCCCCACATCATGTTCAGCGGAATCTTCTTCATGCAGGTTTCCGTCCAGTTGGCATCGTCGCC
This sequence comes from Hymenobacter wooponensis, assembly GCF_004745865.1. Taxonomy (GTDB): domain Bacteria; phylum Bacteroidota; class Bacteroidia; order Cytophagales; family Hymenobacteraceae; genus Hymenobacter; species Hymenobacter wooponensis. The sequence goes on from NZ_SRKZ01000004.1 coordinate 245,023, forward strand.
GTTGGCCCCGCTCACGATTTTCTTGAGCGGCGGACTGTCGGGGTAGTTATGCGCGAAGGTGGCGTAGCGCTTATACACATCGGTGTAATAGTCGGCCGTCATGTTGCCGCCGCAGCCCCAGCTTTCGTTGCCAATGCCCCACCACGACACGCCGTACGGCTCCGGGTGGCCGTTCTTGCGGCGCTCCATTACCAGGGGCGTATCACTGTTAGAGTTGAGATACTCCATCCAGCCGGCCATTTCCTGCACGGTGCCGCTGCCTACATTGGCCGCCAGATAAGGCTCGGTGCCAAGCAGCTTACACAGCTCTAGGAACTCGTGCGTGCCGAAGGAGTTGTCCTCCAGATTATTGCCCCACCACATGTTGAGCATTTTGGGGCGCTGAGCCGTGGGCCCCACCCCATCATGCCAGTGGTACGTATCGGCAAAGCAGCCGCCTGGCCAGCGCAGGTTTGGCACTTTAATCTTGCGCAGAGCCTCCACAATATCCATCCGGATGCGGCCTTGTTTAGGCACGTTCAGCTTTTCATCCACCCAAAACCCATCGTACACACAGCGGCCCAGGTGTTCCGCAAAATGCCCGTAAATGTGCTTGCTAACCTGCACCTTCGGGTCGCCGGGCTGCACGGTCATTTGCACGGTTTGGGCCGCGGCCCCGTAGGCCAGCCCTAGGCCTATCCCCAGAGTCAGGGTAACTTGATGAAAGACTGATTTTGCGATACTACTGGGCGGGGTGCAGAAAAAGTGCATGGAGGGAGAAGACGGGTGGAAGTAGATGGGCACAAAAAAACGTCATGCTGAGCGAAGTCGAATCATCTGGTGTGCTGAGGTTGAGGTACTATCCCAACGCCACCACGCGAGATGCTTCGACTTCGCTCAGCATGACGTTCTAAACGGGGTACTGCTACCCCTTATTTCTACAGATAAAACGGCCCCGGCCGGCCCCCCAATTCCCTTTCCCCTGAGTTGCCAGCCGGTTTCGTTTTATTCTGTTAGATGTATTGGTTGATGATGGCCTCCAGCCACTCCTGCTTGCCGCTGCGGGGTACTGGCTCACCGGTTTTGTGGGCAATTGCGCGCAGGTCTTCCAGCGTGAGCTGACCGTTCTCGAAGGCCTGACCTTCACCCGAATCAAACGAAGCGTAGCGCTCCGTGCGGAACTTGCGGTAGGGCGACTTCTCCAGGATGTCGTTAGCTACTACCAGGGCGCGGGCGAAGGTGTCCATGCCGCTGATGTGGGCGATGAAGATATCCTCCAGGTCGGTGGAGTTGCGACGGGTTTTGGCGTCGAAGTTGATGCCGCCAGGCGTGATGCCACCCGCTTCCAGAATGATGAGCATTGACTCAGTCAGCTCGTTCAGGTTGTTGGGGAACTGGTCGGTGTCCCAGCCGTTCTGGTAGTCACCGCGGTTGGCATCCATTGAGCCCAGCATGCCAGCATCAGCAGCTACCTGCAGCTCGTGCTGGAAGGTGTGGCCAGCCAGCGTGGCGTGGTTTACTTCCAGGTTCAGCATGAAGTCGTTCTCCAGGCCGTGCTCCTTCAGGAAGCCGATTACGGTAGCAGCGTCGAAGTCGTACTGGTGCTTGGTGGGCTCAGCGGGCTTAGGCTCGATGAAGAACTTACCGGTGAAGCCTTGCTTGCGAGCGTAGTCGCGGGCCATGGTCAGGAAGCGCGCCATGTGGGCCTGCTCCCGCTTCATGTCGGTGTTGAGCAGGGTCATGTAGCCCTCGCGGCCACCCCAGAACACGTAGTTCTCGCCACCCAGCGCGATGGTTGCATCCAGCGCGTTCAGCACCTGCGTACCAGCGTGCGCCACCACCTGGAAATCGGGGTTGGTGCTTGCGCCGTTCATGTAGCGCGGGTTCGAGAACACGTTGGCCGTGCCCCACAGCAGCTTCACGCCGCTAGCGGCCTGGTGCTCCTTGGCGTAGTCAACGATGGTCTGGAGGTTGCGCTCATACTCCTGCAGGGAGGAGCCCTCGTCTACTAGGTCAATATCGTGGAAGCAGTAGTAGGGTGTGCCGAGTTTGGTGAAGAACTCGAAGGCAGCATCCATTTTGTCTTTGGCGCGGCCAATGATTTCACCCTGGGCATCCCAGGCAAACTGCTTGGTGCCGGGGCCGAATGGGTCGCCGCCGGTGCCGGTGAACGTGTGCCAGTAGGACACTGCAAAGCGCAGGTGCTCCTTCATGGTCTTGCCCGCTACAATGCGGTTCTCATCGTACCACTTAAAGGCAAGCGGGTTATCAGACTCGCGGCCTTCAAAGCGGATGGTATCGATGCCGGTGAAAAACTCCGTCTTAGAAAGCGTGTTGGTGGACATGCCGTTGGGTGGTTTGTTGTGGTAGAATAGAATTCAAGTTTTCTTGCCAGCGGGCGTAGGCCACCTGGTATTGCTCTTGCAGCTCGGGCGTAGGCGTCTGCGTCAGGATGCGCTCTAGGCCAACAAAAGCGTCGTCGGTGCTGGCGTACACGCCCGCTCCCACGCCGGCGCCACGGGCCGCGCCCTGGGCTGCATCGGTGTTGTAGAGTTCCAGCTCTACTCCGGCGCAGTTCACGAAAGCTTCCCGGAACACCGGGCTCAGGAACATATTGGCGTTGCCGGCGCGCACCTTGCGCACCTGCACGCCCGACTGGCGCATGATGTCAATGCCATAGTTGAGGGCGAAGACGATGCCCTCCTGGGCGGCACGCAGCACGTGGTTGCGGCTGTGCACGTTGAAGTTTAGACCACGCAGCTCAGCGTTGGTAGGCCGGTTTTCGAGGATGCGCTCGGCGCCGTTGCCGAAGGGCAGGAACACGAGGCCCTCCGCTCCTACCGGTGCTTGCGCGGCCAGTTGGTTCATTTCGTCGTAGGGCAGTTCCCCTACCACTTTGCGCAGCCAGCTATTCAGAATGCCGGTGCCGTTCATGCACATCAGCACGCCATTCTTGGGCTGCTCGGGAGTGCTGTTTACGTGCACGAAGGCATTTACCCGGGAGCGGGGGTCGGCAGTGGGCGTTTCGCTGATACCGTATACCACGCCGCTCGTTCCGGCCGTAGCGGCTATTTCGCCGGCGTGCAGCACGTTGAGGGAGAAGGCATTGTTGGGCTGGTCGCCGGCCCGGTAGCTGATGGGCGTACCGGCGTGCAGGCCTAGCTCCTGCGCAGCCTCCGGCGTGAGCCGGCCCTGCTCCGAGAAGGTTTCTACCACCTCGGGCAGCAGGTCGTGGCTAATGCCGTAGTAGTCCAGCAAGTCCTGCGCAATGGCCTGCTCCCGGAAGTTCCAGAACACCCCTTCCGACAAGCCCGATACCGTAGTCTGCATCAGGCCGGTCATCTGGTAGGCGATATAGTCGCCGGGCAGCTGAATCTTATAAATCTGCGCGTACAGGTCGGGCTCGTTTTCCTTTACCCACTTCAGCTTAGAAGCGGTAAAGTTGCCCGGTGAGTTCAGGTAGTTGCTGAGGCAGTGCTCCTCGCCCAGCTCAGCAAACGCTTGGTTACCCAGGTCCACGGCGCGGCTGTCGCACCAGATGATGGCGGGGCGCAGCACTTTGCCCTGCTTATCAAGCAGAACAAGGCCGTGCATTTGATACGTGATGCCGATGCCGGCTACCAGGGAAGCATCGAAGCCGTAGTTATGCTTAAGCTCCTGGGTAGCATTGATGGCTTCCTGCCACCACCGCTCGGGGCGCTGCTCTGCCCAGTCGGCCGCCTCCACGGTAATCTCCATCTCCTTCTTGGGCGACGTGACGCTAGCCAGGCATTTGCCCGTTTCAGCGTTAAGCAGAGCTACCTTAATAGAGGAGCTTCCGATATCAAACCCGAGTAGGTATTTCATGGGTGGAACTGCAGTGAAGCGTCGTTGGTGAGAGCGGCACAACCCACTCACACGATAAAATTATATTTTCGATACAAGATCCAGCGCTAGAGCTAACATGGTGTGTAACCACTCACCCCCCGCTTTGCCCTCATTTCGTTATCGAATATACAGCAACAAATAGTATCGCACGACAAATGAAAAAGGCCTCAATTGGCTAAAATTCAAATAAAAATATCGAAACCGTTTCCGGAAACGGTTTCGATAGCAAGTTGCCCGCAATTTTATTTTCGTAGAATATCTTCAAATAATGAAACGCATAAAGCGCGAGCCATTTTCGAATGACTCGCGCTTTATAGCAAATAGTACCATTTATTTAAACAAGCCCATTCTGCTAGGCCAGTGCTTTACTTTATATACAACCAAGTGGCCACCCTGGCACCCTGAGTATAACGCTTCAGTGGCCTAGCAACTATGAGTACGCTGCCCTAAGGCCTGCTTTTTATTGAGCTGTGAATCTGGCAGACATGCCCTATACTATAGTATATTACTTGCTTTTCTGGGCCGCTTGCACTACTGCCTGAAAGGCTGGCTTAGACTCATAATTACGATCAAACAATAGTGGGTAGCTGGTGCGGCCTTTAATGGGCCAATCATTCAACCAGGAATCTGCATCTGTAACGCCCCATAAGGTGATGCGGTCAATGACGTCGCGGTGCTTGTGGAACAGCGCAAACAGGTCAGCATACCGCTTGGTTAGCTGTTGCTGCACAGAGTCGGGCAGACTTGCCTGGTAAGGATTGTATTGCGTGGCTGCGGCGTAGTTTTCGGAAATATCGGCACCTCCCTGACGGCGGCTAGGCTTAGGCAGCACATCAACGTCCAGCTCAGTAAAGTTGACATGCACCCCCAATTTCGAGAAGGCCACTATACTGGCCTCAATCTGCTCAATACTGGGCTGTTTCAGGCCGTAATGCCCCTGCATCCCAATAGCCGTTACCTTGATGCCTTTTGCCTGCAAGCCTTTCACCAACTTAATCACTCCATCCCGCTTTTCCGGGCGGTAGAGGCTGTAGTCATTATAGTAGAGCTCCGCTTTCGGGTCGGCTTTGTGGGCATACTCAAAGGCTTTGGCGGCGAAGTCTTCGCCAAGGATTTCCAGCCACTTGGTTTTGCGCAGATCGCCTTGCTGGTCATCAATAGCTTCATTTACCACATCCCAACCGCCAATCTTTCCCTTGTAGCGCCCAACTACGGTGTTAATGTGCTCTTCCAGACGCTTTAATAGCACCTCCCGGCTTACCGGCTTGCCGGCCTCATCCTCAAACACCCACTTCGGCGTTTGCTGATGCCACATGAGCGTATGCCCAATGATGAACATCTTATTCTGCTGCCCAAATGCCACGTACTCATCGGCGGGCTTGAAGTTATACGTAGTGGGCTGCGGATGCACCGGCCCCCACTTAAGCAGATTCTCGGGGCTGATGGTGTTGAACTGCTGCTTAATCAGGGCCGAGGCTTTGGCATCCTGGCCACTAATCTGCCGGTAGTTAAGCGCTGTCCCCACGTAAAAATCCTTTTTGAACGTGTCTTTCAGCGTGGGCTGCGCCTTTTGCACAAACCCCAGGGCCACACCAGCTAAGGCAGTGGAAAGCAGAATGTTTCTTGTTTTCATAGATAAGGTATTACAGAGGGCCGGGGTTAGCTGATGTACTTCTGTATGAGCACAGCCCGTACGGGTATAATGGCGTTACGCCATTCCTGTTGTGCTTCAGAGGGCCTAGATCTACCTATGTGCTAATGCGGGATAAGCGCGCATTAGCACATAGGCAGTACTTTCACCTACCGGCCTGGGAAGAAGATGAGACTGGCCTAGTTACTTGGTTTGAAAAGTAGAGGCCGGTAAGCCTTCCTTGTTGTAGAGCTTCGTACCCTCGGGGTTATCGGCCCACGCATAGCGTACCGATACTGGCTGGGGCACCTGGTCGCTCCAAACTACTACCTTGTTGCCTTCGATTTTGGCGTTGGCCCACACGTACTTGTTATCGGCCCCGGCAATAGCGAAGTACTGCAAGTTGTCGCCACCCTTCGCTACCAGCCCGCTACCCGTGTTGGTGAAGGAGAGGGTGACTTTGTTGCCGTTCACCTGCATCGACTGGTAGAGGGGCCCCATGCCCACCATCTTCTTCTCGCCGTAGGCCACTGATTGCGCAGCCAGCGCCAAGCGGTGGCCTACCGTCTGCTTATCAAGGGGGTGAATGTCGTTCCACTCGCCCACGTCGAGCAGCACTGCCATGCCCGTGTTGGGTACGGTCAGTGTGCGACGCTGCGCATCACGCAGGGCGGCCCACCCACTCTCGCTGGGCTCCTTTTTTACGGCCATGAAGTTGGGCAGCTGCGCGTAAATGAAGGGCATTGTGGGCTGCTGCTTGCGCGCCCGCCAATCGGCAATCAGGCTGGTGAGCAGGGCTTGGTAGTCCTCCGGGTGGCCCGCGTTCGATTCGCCCTGGTACCAGAGCACTCCTTTAACGGCGTAGGGCAGCACGGGCGCAATCATGCCATTATACAGCCCTCCGGGTTGATATTGGAAGGTGGTAGTGCCCGGTGTGGGCGGCATAGTGGCCCCCAGCTTGTACTGCCACGGCCCGCGCAAGTCAATGGTCTGCCCCTCACTCGTGAGCTGGTAATTTTTACCCATCGTAAACCCACCACGGCCGCCATTGCTGATAAGCCGCACAACTATCACGTTTTTGCCGGCCTTCAGCACGCCGGGCTTGAAGTCGTACTTGCGGGGCGGGTATTGGTAGCCCGTTGTACCCACCAGTTGGCCGTTGATATAGGTAGAGTCGGCGTCAACCAGCGTACCTAGCTCTAAACGGGCCGGTTTGCCTACCATACTGGCGGGCACCTCTACCTCTTTCCGAAACCACATTACGCCATTCACCGGGCCCAGCGGGGTTTGATCGGCCCAGTAACCCGGCACATTCATGGAAGCCCAACCGCTGGCGTCGTAGCCTACTGCCGACCACTTGGTCTGGCCTGGCGCTTCCCCTTGATCTGTCTGGTGCAAACGCTTATACCAGTCGGCTACGGCCGCGCCCTCGCGCTGCTTAATGCCGGCTACCAAGGCACTGTCTCGGTACTTAGCACCTTGCTGCTCATACGTGGGGAACTGCTTCAGCGCCTCGGCACTCAGCCAAGCTTCGGCCGGCGAGCCGCCCACTGCATCTTTAATAATGCCTACCGGCACCTGATATTTCGCGCTTATTTCCTTAGCAAAGAAGTAGGCCACCGCTGAAAACTGCAGGATGCTTTGGGGGTCAACGGATACCCACGAGCCTCCCGTCAGGTCAGCTTGCAGTCCTTTGAAGGCGTAAGTCAGGGGCACGTTAAACTGCCGGATGCGTGGGTTGTTGGCCTGGGCTACCTCCTGCGGGTACTTGTCGCGCACCCGGCTCATGGGCGTTTCCATGTTCGACTGCCCCGAGCAGAGCCACACATCACCCACCAGCACATCCTTCAGCGTGATGTGGTTGCTGGCCGTAATGTCCATCTGATACGGCCCGCCGGCTTTCAGAGCGGGCAAGCTAATCTGCCATTTGCCGTCGGCGCCGGTGGTAGCCTGGTAGGTTTTTCCATTGAACTTCAGGGCTACTTTCTCGCTGGGTTTGGCCCAGCCCCAAATGTTCACCTTCGTGTCGCGCTGCAGCACCATGCCGTCGCTAACCAGCTTCGGCAGGCGCACTTGCGCAGTAGTTTCGGTGGGTGTCAGCAAATAGCTACCTAGGGCGGCCAGCACCAAGCTGCGACGGCCCAGCGCCGAGGTCCAGAATGAGATAGATCCAGTGAGAGGAGAATGAGTCATGTGACTACAGTTTGTACTACTAAAGTTTCGTATTGTGAGTGGGTACTCGTTTGGGAAGGCGCACCTGGCCTAGCAGTACTTCTTTCAAGCATCATGCCCTACAATCTGCTACCGGCCTAGTGGCTTTGCGCCGTGGCGCAGGGTAGAGTCCAGTTCTGGGCGGCACTCGCTAGGCCTAGGCCAGGGCGCGCTCGAGACAGGGTATCTTTTGTGTTGCAGCTAAACTGAACCATGCGAGTCTGCTGCGTGTCTATGGACGCCAAATTATCGACGAGGCCGCATGTCGTCGGCAATAACCGCCTCCAGCGTGTGCATGGGAGGCTCGACGGTGGCAGGAATGGGCAGGTGACTGAACTGCTGAAAATACAGCAGACAGGCATCTTTCCACTGCACCGCGTTGCCACTCTGGCTCCGGAGCTTGTTCTGCACGGCTGCAAACCGCTCGGCATCAACGTAGGGTTGAACCTGGTCCCAGGTGCGCTGAAACTGCCGCGCTTGCTGCACCCCTTTATCGTAGTGCGCGCACAGCTCATTCCACAAGGTATTGCCCGATTTCATCTTGAAATCCCAGGGCAGGTGATGGAACCACAGCAGGTACTCGTCGGGGCAGGTGTTCGGGTTATTTAGCTGCGAGGCCAGCGGCTCGTGGTATTGGCTTACTGCATCACTCCCCGCTTTTGTACGGTCGAAGCCTACCCCATTCTCATTTGCCTGGTGGTAGTAGCCGGGGGTCCAGTCGGCGCGCATTTTGGGTGGGGCCCACCACGGGCCGGGGCCATAGTGGCCGCGGGTGGCCGACATAATATGGTGCAGGCCTAGGGGCATGGAATAGTTCACGACGGCTTCCCGGCTGTCTAGCATCAGTTGCTTTACCGGCGCCAGAAAGTTGGTATTCCAGTCGGGGGATGTAGTAGCACTGGCCGCCGAGCCGGTAGCTCCGGCGAAGGTTAGTTTAAGCCACTCATCGGCAATCTGGGCGCTCTTCAGCTGGTTGTTCCAGGCCAGCCGACCAAAAGCGTACCAATTGGCCTGGGCGAAGTCGTGGCCCGTACAGTTCCGGTCTAGGCCAGTGTTGGCAACGCCGGCCATGGCCGTGTGGGTTTGCGGGTACACGCTGCCATCGGTGCAGCGGGCCACCGTGCTGCCGGGGCCAGCCTGGTTGGTGTCGCTTTGCAGGCACTCCTCCCACATGGTTGACAGGAATGCCAGGTCGATGGAGTGCCCCAAATACTCCTGAGTTATCTGAAACTCCGGCATCACGGAGGTCTTCTTCATGGCCCCAAACAGCGGGCTAAACGGCTCACGAGGCTGAAAATCGACGGGCCCGTTTTTCACCTGCACAATCACGTTATCACGAAATTTGCCGTCGAGGGGCACAAACTCGTTGTAGGCCTGCTTGGCGCGGTCCTTATCGGTGGGGCTGTATACGAAGGCCCGCCACATCACCAAACCGTGGTAGGGCTTGAGGGCATCGGCCAGCATGTTGGCGCCGTCGGCGTGGGTGCGGCCATAGTCCTGGGGGCCGGGCTGGCCTTCGCTGCTGGCTTTCACTAAAAAGCCACCAAAATCCGGAATCTGCTGGTAAATCTCCTTGGCCTTGCTTTGCCACCATTTCACCACGGCGGGGTCCAAGGGGTCCGAAGTCTTCAGTCCACCTAGCAGAGCTGGCGACGAGAACTTCACCGCCAAGTACGTCTTCACGCCGTACGGCCGTAGCTCATCGGCCACCGCTTTTACGCGGGCCAGATACTCCGCCGACAAAATCAACGGTGATGCATTTACATTATTAATAACGGCACCGTTAATACCCACCGAAGCGTTGGCACGAGCGTACTCTCGCCACCGGGTTTTGTCGCGGTTTGTCGTTACGAACGAGCTGTCTTTGCGCCAGAAGATGGACTGCCCCGCGTACCCGCGCTCCACCGAGCCATCGGGGTTGTCCCAATGGTTGAGCAGGCGGTACTCATACGACGGATTGGAGACGCCAGCCTGCGCGGTCTGGCCCGTTTGCTGGCGCCGCAACAGCTCAAACACGCCGTACAGGAGCCCCGCCTCCGTACTGGCCTGCACGCCGTTGGGGCTGATACGATACCCGTCGTACTTGATAGCCTTGTCCTTTTTGAGTGTTAGCGTAAAAGTGGCACCCGAGTTTCCTTGCCAGCCTTGCTGTAATTCCTGCCGTGCACTGGCCAGCACCGCCGAGTTTTTGGCAGCGGCTACAACCGTAACGGGCACTGCTTTCTGCTGACGGAGCCACAGCTGATGGCCATCTTCGGCATGCAACCCAACAGGGGCGCTCAGAAGAAACAGGATAGGAGTAAGTTTTCTCATGGATGGGAAGGAATAGGTCGGTGGTTGAAGCGCCAAGCAGGCCGCTAGGCCATTACTTCACAGGCGCTACTCCTGTGGTCGTCTGCACTATTTTCTGGATGGAGCCATCCTTGTTGTAGTGCAGCTCATCCACGCAGATGGAGCGGCGGTAGCTGCCGCCGGTGGGCAAGGAGCCGTTGTGGTAGAAGAAGTAGCTCTTGCCCTTGTAGTCGATGATGCCGGGGTGGGTAGTAAAGCTGTTGGGCACGTTTTCCTGGATGATGCCGCGGTACGTCCAGGGGCCAGTGGCGCTGGGGGCTGTGCAGTACTCTATCATTTCGGGCTTGGTGCCGGCGCTGGCGTACACGAGGTAGTACAGCTTTTTGCGCTTGTACACCCAGGGGCCTTCGATATAGTTCTTGATATTCAGCACCGTGATAGGGCCAGCCAGCTCCGTCAGGTTGTCCTTTAGCTTCACCCAGCGGCAGCTTAAGTTGCCCCAGTACAGGTAGGCCTGCTTGTCATCGTCGATGAACACAGTGGGGTCAATGTCGTCCCAGGCGTGAGGCTTGTCCTTGGTCATCTCATTGACAATAAGCGCCTTGCCTATAGCATCTTTGAACGGCCCCGTGGGGCGGTCCGACACGGCCACGCCAATGGCCGCGCCACCCTGGCTGTTATCGTCTTTCTTATGAAACGTGGATACAAACCAGTAGAACTTGCCGTTGTGGTACACGCACTGCGCCGCGTAGGCATCGCCGGTAGCCCAGGCGAAGGTGCGGGGCGAGAGGCGCGTGCCGTACGATTTCCAGTGCACCATGTCGGTGGTGGAGTAGATGCGCCAGTCGGGCATTTTGTAGTTGGTTTCCTGCACCGAAGCCGTGTCGTGGCCGGTGTACAGAAACAGCGTATCGCGGTACACCAGCGGCGCCGGGTCGGCCGTGAATACGTCTTTGATAATTGGGTTTTGCGCCTGCAAAGGGAGGTAGGCCACTAGGGCAAGCAGGGCAATGAGCCAGGTCTTTTGCATTGTATAGTTAATGGGTGGGAAGACTACAAAGGCTAGCGAGGGCCGCGAGGCTTGCGGGCTACCTAAAACAGACCCTGGGCAAAGAGGTACAAGTCGTGGCGCCACACGGGCCAGGTGTGGCCGCCGGGATACTCACTATACACATACTTGATGCCTAGCTCATCCATCTTGGCCCGCATCACCTTGTTGTTGGCGTAAGCAATGTCTTCCGGCCCGCCCATTGAGAGCCACAGCTGCTTCAGGTTGGTATTGATGGTGCCGGCATTAGCTTTCATAAAAGCATATTGCGGGTCCGATAAGGCCGCATTATTGGCAAAGAAGCCCGAGCTGAATACTCCCAAGTGCGCAAACATGTCCGTGTTCTTGATGCCGGCATAGAGCGTTTGCAGGCCGCCCATCGACAAGCCCGCCAGCGCCCGGTTACCGGGCCCCGCCGCCACCCGGTAGTTGCTTTCTACTACTGGCAGCACGGTTTGCTTCAGGTCGTCTTCAAAGCGCTTTAGCGTACCCTCGTTAAAGCCTGCTAGGCCACCGGGGCCGCCCATGTTGCCGTCTAGCATCACCACGAGCATGGGTTTGGCCTTTTTCTCGGCAATCAGGTTGTCCAGAATCAAATCGGCTTTGCCTTGGCGGGCCCAGCCGGTTTCATCTTCGCCCCCGCCATGCAGCAGGTAGAGCACGGGGTACTTGGTGGCAGTAGTGGCGTCGTAGCCCGCGGGCGTGTACACGTACATCTGCCGCCAAGAATTAGTCACCTTCGAGTAATATCGCTTCATCCGTACCTCGCCGTGGGGCACGTCTTTCAGAGCGTAAAAGCTGGTGCCACGGCCCGGAATCTCAATGCCGCTGGCCATGCGCCCCATGCCATAGAAGGTGTCGCTGGCGGGGTCGGCCACGGGCAGGCCGTCGAGCAGCAGGGAGTAATAGTGCAGGCCCCGGCTCAGCGTATCGGTCGTGACGGTCCAGGTGCCGCTGCTGTCCTTCACCATGTTGTACTTCCGGCCGAGGTCGAGCTGCGCTTGCTGCACGCCGGGCGCTTTCAGGCGAAACACGGCGCGGTTATCGGGCAGAATCTGGGGGTACTTGGCGTTGCGCACGTTGGTGGCGGCCGGCGCGCCCAGCACGGTGTAGGTGGGCAGGGCCGCCACATCAACGGGTTTAAATAGCTGCTGCGAGAACATATACAGCCCGTTTTTCCAGACCTTAAAGTCGTGCCCACCTGCCTCCAGGTAGTACACGTGGGGCACATTGCGCTCGTAGAGATAGTCGTGGGTGCGCTGGCTGATAGGGAGCAGACCATCGGCGTCGCCGCAGGAAATCCAGAGCAGCTTGAGTTGCTTGGTGGCTTTGGCGGGGTCGGGCACCAGTTGCTCGGGCATCTTGGTGTTGGGGGCCGACGAAAAGCCACCTACCCAAGCAAACTTATCCAGGTTGCCCAGCCCAAAAGTCAGTGACTGCCCCCCTCCCATCGACAGCCCAGCCACAGCCCGGCTCTCACGGTTTTTCAGGACCGGATACGACTTTTCGATGTAGGGAATAAGGTCGGTCAGTAGGTCTTGTTCGAAGTTGGCAAATGCGGCTACCTTCTCCGGACCGTAAATATTGCCAATGGGCCGGTCGTCTTTCATGGCCCGGCCGTTGGGCATCACCACTAGCATCGGCTTGAGCTTGCCCGCCGCGTACAAATTATCCAGAATCACCTGCGGGCGCCCTCCCTTCAGCCACTCCTTTTCGTCGCCCCCGATGCCATGCAGCAGGTACAGCACCGGATACTTCTTCCTTTTGGAATACCCAGGCGGCGTGTACACCAACGCCTTGCGCACCGTGCCCACAGTTTTTGAGGCGTAGCTGATGCTGTCTATTCTGCCAGCAGAAATGCCCGCCGTGGGCTGGTCGAAGCCCTTAGGAGCTTCCATTGCCATTTTTTGGGCAAAAGCGCTACTCACGCTCAGCACCATCACGCTCAGGATGGCGGGAACTACGTTTCTCATACCTCGGGAAGTGGCCTAGCAGGCTAGGTAGTGGGTGGGAAATTCACACGGTTGACAATCGAGCGGCTTCTTCAGCTCTTATTCAAACTTGACCCAGTCTATGGCAATGGGGGTGTTTGTTTTGGCGGAAACGACTAGCGTGTGCGTACCGGGCTTGAAGGTTGACAAGGGCGTTTTTACCTCCTGCCACTGGCTGCCCTTTGGCACCATTACCTGAGCTAGCAGTGGGCCCGTTGCCCCATCGGTGCGCAGCTGCACCGTGGCCCCCGCGGCGGCCTGCACGCGCAGCGTCACCGTTTTAAGGGCCTGTTTGCCGAAGGCTACGCCGTTGTACTGCACCCAGCCCTGGTTATCGGCAAACACCGTTTTCCAGCCTTGGAACGTGTTGGCCGTGTCTAGAAAGGCAATAGAAGCGCCACGGCTGCTCAGGCGGCTGTAGCGGTCCAGTTGAATTTTCTGGCGGGCGTCGGTGAGGCCTACGCCGCGCAGGCTGGGCACCACTTTACGAATGGCCCCGTTGGGCTCGAAAAACAGGCTATCCAGCCGAACAGACCGGCTCTTGTCGAAGGCGGGCGACAAGTCGTTGTGGTGGTAGAACAGGTACCACTGGTTGTTGAAGGGCAGAATGGAATGGTGATTGGTCCAGCAGCCAGTCGGCGACTCGTCCATGATGACACCCTTCACCGTGAATGGGCCTAGCGGGCTGGTGCTAGTGGCATATTCGAGGCGCTCCGTCTTATTCTCCACGTGCGGATACGTGAGGTAATAGATACCCTTGCGCTCAAACACAAACGGTCCTTCTTTCAGGCCTTTGGTGGGCAACTCACCCAGCGTAACGGGTTCCGAGGCCAGCTCCAGCATGTTTGGCTTGAGCTTGGCGGCGTAAATGTTACCCTGCGACCAGTAGAGGTAGGCCTGCCCATCCTTATCAATCAACACGTTGGGGTCGATGCCCCGCACCCCCTTGATGGGCTGCGGCTCGGGCACAAAGGGTCCGGTAGGCTTATCGGCCACGGCCACCCCTACCGTGAAGCCCTTGTTGATGGTAGTATCCTTGGGGGTAGTTGGGAAGTAGAAATAGTACTTGCCGTTGCGGGCAATGCAGTCGGGGGCCCACATGCTGTAGCTGTCGGGCTTCACCCAAGGCACCTTGTTTTGGGTCACGATGACGCCGTGGTCGGTCCAGTCGGTGAGATTGGCGGAGGAAAACACGTGGTAGTCCTCCATGCAAAACCATCCCACGCGCCCACGCTCAGGGGTAGCCAGAATGTCGTGCGAAGGATACACGTACACACGCCCATTGAACACCCGCGCCGTGGGGTCGGCCGTGAACTGATTGGCAATAAACGGGTTTTGCGCTGTGGCCGTGCCTCCCAGCAGGAGCGCTACTGCGCCCAACATATAAGGCAGCTTACGATATAGCATGGAGCTAGGGGGTTACTTGGTTCCGGTGGTAGTGTCCGCAATGCGGAAATAGTCGAAGTCGGCGTAGCCGCCGGCAGCCTTGGTGGCGTAGTTGAACAGCCCAAACCGGTAGCCCATAAAATGCGGCAGCGTGTAGGCCATCTTGAGCGGCGCCCCAATGGCTTGCCAGGCTTTCCCGTCGAGGCTATAGTAAAAAGTGGCCACGTCCTTGCGCTCCGTGAAGTCACATTCGGCTTTGAAATAGACGGTAGACTGCGTCAGCGGCAGGCGTTGCAGCTCCACGGGCTTCTCCGACTCTGCGCTAACCATGACAATGGATTTGGCGCCGTTGCGGTAGTCCACTCCTATTAAGCCGTACCGTTTTTGCAGTAGGGCTAGGCCAGCAAAGTCACCGTCCTTGAGGTGCGATATATCCAAGGCAGTAGTGCCGGCGCAAGTGGGCCCGACGGTTCGCTGGGTTAGCGTGTTGCGGGCCAGCAGAAATGTGGTATCTACCCGCCCCGTTTTCAGGCGCAGGTAGCCGGGGCGGTCGGTGAGCGACCAGAGGGAGTTTTCGGGATTGTGGTTCCACTGCCACACCAGCGGCAGAGCGGGCTCGCCCTTGCGCCGGCTAAACTCATCCGACGCCACCAGGCCTGGTATCAGGCCTTTACTGGCAGGAAGGTAGAGGGTTTGGGGCACCTTGCCATTCACGCCCAGCACCGGCCAGCCATCAGTCCATGTCACGGGCACCAAATACGGAATGCGGCCCACAGCTCCGTAGTCGCGGAACAGGTAGGAAAACCACCGCCCATCGGGTGTGTCGATGAGGCCGCTCTGCGCCACGCCCAGGTCTTGCAGTGCCACCCGGCCTTCGTAGGGACCCGTAAGCTTATCGGCCCGGTGCACCACCACCGTACGCATGCCGCCCTTAGGCCAGGTGATGTTGAAGAGGTAGTACTTACCCTTGATTTTGAACAGCTGCGAGCCTTCGGCGGGCAAGCCGAGGTTGGGGCCGGCCGGAGCGCTGGCGTTTTCAATCAGCACCTGCTCCGTGGCACCGGGTTTCACACCGGAGGCGTCGGCCGTGAGCTCAATCAGCCGCAACTTGCCGGCTCCATACACCAAGTACACGCGGCCATCGTCGTCAAAAAACAAGGAATGGTCGTGGTAGCTCGGCTTGAACGACACCGCTTTCCAGGGGCCCTTTTCGATATTCTTGGTGGAATACACGTAGGTTTTGCCGGTCGTTTGGGCGAAAGTCGAGACGTAGTACATGCCCTGATGGAACCGTAAGCTACTCGCCCACGAGCCCCGCCCGTAGGTGCTCTTGCCGTTGCGAAGCGTCAGCTCATCGAGGCCACCCAGCGTGTCGGAGGCGTAGCTGACCAGATGCCAGTTTACCAGGTCCGTTGACTTCATAATGGGCACGCCCGGACTCATGTGCATGGTGGTGCTGCTCATGTAGTAGGTATTGCCCACCCGAATTATGGCCATATCTGGCACGTCGGCGAAGATGACCGGGTTTTGCGCCTGCTTCACTTGCGCAACCAGCGGCGAAACAGAAGTTGAGGCAAGGGCTATTCCGAAGACGATAGCACTTCGCTTTATGGAGTAAGGCATGGCAAACACTACCGTTGCAAGTGGTTTAGTGGTGAGGTGCAGGCTTGATAGCTTGGTAGTTGCCGCTTAGGTGCATCAGGCTGAATAAGTACAGCAGGCCATCGTAATAGGGGTCGAAATAGCCGTCTTCGTACGGTGCCAGTTTGGCGTTCCACACTGCGTGCACAAAGTCCAGCTTCTGCTTATCCTGACTTGCCAGCGAAGCCGCGGCCGAGGTAGCTACCAGGCCTAGCGAATGCCGGAGCTTCTTGACGTCGCCGGCTTGCAGAATGAAATCCGGCCGCGAGCCATCCACGTTGAACTGGTCTTCGAAGGTGTTGATGCCCTTGCTGCGCAGAAACCCCTGGAAACGCTGGGCGTATTGCTCCTGCCAGGCCTTATCCTTGCCAAACCACACGTAGTCCATGGCAATGTTCATGGGTACCCGCCAGGAGTCGTAGCGGAAGGCGGGCGGCGCCCACTTGGTAGCGTGGGGCTTCCCACTGAACTCGGTGTAGTCGTAGTTGAGGCCGGTTACGGGGTTACAGGCGCGGTGCAGAAACGCCCGCGAGGTATCGGCGCAGGCGCGGTAAAACTGCTCGTGCCCGTCGTTGGCATACTCGGCCCACACCTCCAGAAAAGCCGGCAGATGGTACGAGGGGTCGGTCCAGTTATACATGTCTCCCACCGGCACAAAAGATATTTGCTTGTGCTGGGTGTTGATCAGGTTATAGACGTCGCCGGTGCCATCCTTCTTCCACATGGCATCCAGAATGTTGCGCGCTTCCTTATAGTAGTTGATGCCGGTAGTATTGCCCCAGCGGTTGGAGGCAAACAGCAGGCTGGTTACGAAGTACAGCTCCCCATCGGAGGCCGGCCCTTCGGAGTTGCGCTTCATGGTGGCCGGGTTGATGCTCCAGGCAAAATAGCCCTTCAAAGGCCCCTCTTGGTGCTGCAGGTATTTCTTCGACCAGCGCCAAATGCGGTCAAACACCTCCTTCTTGTTGAGCTGCACCGCCACCATCAGGCCATACGAAACCCCTTCGGTCCGGACGTCGTGGTTCTTCAAGTCCGACACGTAGGCCATGGAGTCGCCCACCTCGAAGTACACCCGGTTAGGCCCTTCAAACACGTCGTGGTAAGCCTGCGTCACCTTCTTGTCGATGTCGGCTTGGCTATAGCCCGCTTCCCGCAGCAGGTTGGGGTACTGCCCGGTGTAAAACGCCCCTTTGCGGGGCGGCTTAGCCGGTTTGGGGAGGCGCTGAGCCGTGCTGCTGCCTAGGCCTATGCATAGCACACACACCAGCAGACAGATGCTCTTGCTACGTTGAAAAAATTTAAGATACAGGTTCATCGACTAATCCTCGGGATGTGACTGCGTGTATGCTAATCATTAGAGTGGCCTACTTGCGGCATGTTGACCAGGGAGCCCGCTGGTATAGGCCTAGGGCTGCACCACAAAGCCACCCTTTGCGGGCAGCGTTACGCTAACGGTGCTCCCCCCCACGAGCCGAGTGCTGAAGCTGCGGTTGGTGTCCCCGTCAGTAATGAGTGTGCCGCTCTTTAGGCCTAGCTTGCTGAGGTCAACTTGAATGGTTTTGGGCGCGTCGGTGGCGTTGATGCCGGCCACATACCAGGCGCCGCCGGGCGCCTGCCGGGCCAGCACTGCGTACTGACCGGGGTAACCGTCGAGCAGTTTCACATCGGCCCAGCGCGGCGGCAGCTTCTTCACGAAGTCCTGCACATAGGCGGGCTGCGCGGCCATGCCCTCGGGCACTTCGGCGTAGTGTTGAATACCCGACTGGAACAGTACCGACAACGCCAACTCAAACGCATTGGAGGTGCGGCGCTCCTTACCCCGAATCTCCGAGAAGGCCATGGGCGTGAAGTCCATCGGGCCCACGGCGTTACGGGTGAAGGGCAGCGTAGCGCAGTGAGTAGCCTCCTGGTCGGTGTTGTGCTGGTCGAAGGTCAGAAACTCGAAGCCCTTCACGGCTTCCATGGTCATCAGGTTGGGATAGGTCCGGTTCCAGCCCCGCGGGATGGTGGTGCCGTGGAAGTTCACCAACAGCCCGGCCTGGGCGGCATCGACGAGCAAGTCCTGGTAGTAGTTCATAAACGACTGCCCATCGCCTCCGAAGAAGTCGATTTTGACCCCGGCCACGCCCATCTGCTTGATGCGGGCAAACTCCTTGCGCCGACTTTCGGGCTCAAACAGCACGTTGGTGGGCGTTTGTGGGGCCTCGTTCCAGTGCCCGTTTGAGTTGTACCACACCAACAGGCCTACGTTTTTGGAACGCGCATATTGGGCTAGCTCCTGGGTTTTATCGTAGCCAATTTGCTTGTCCCAAAGCGCATCGACGAGGCAGTAGCGCCAGCCCATGTTGGCCGCGTAGTCGATGAAGCGGCGCTGCACGTCGTAGGTGGTGTTCTGGTCACCCATCAGCACCCACGACCACGACGATTTGCCCGGCGCATCGGTGAGCACGGGCGTTTTAGCAGGCGCACTCAGGTCCGTTGTCAGCGTCGACTCTACGATAGGGGCCAGCGAGTTGCCTACCACCACCACGCGCCAAGGCGTGCGCCACGGCAGGCGGCTTTCGGGTAGCAGGGCCGCGTCGGGTGTGGTTTTTTCGGGCGGCTGCGGGAAGGCCACAGCGTACTCAGCATCTGGCGACTCGTGGGCCAGGTGGGTGCCGGCGTAGTTGCGGCCCATACCGGCCTCGGTCAGCAGCACCCAGTGCCCGTTGGTTTCAAACAAGGCCGGAAACGACCACCCCTGCCCGATGGTCGACGGTGTGCCGGCCGCTATGCCACGCTGGTAATTCTCCTCGTACGAGGGCTGGGTATTGGCAAAGCCAGTCTGGGCCTTGGCATGTGGGTGCAACCAGCCTTTAGCGCTAGCGGGCAGGTGAAAAGAGGTGGCTTCGGTTGTAATGCGCTGCACTTCCTGGCTGTTGCCTTCCACTAAGTATTGAAACGCTACCCCATCGTTGGATACCTGAAAGACCACGCTCAACTGCGGCCCACTGGCCTGGCTCTTGAAGTGCACTACCCGCCGGTTGGCTCGGTAGCTGCAGTTAGCCCGCTTATCCGTGGTGAGCTGGTAGTCATCGGTTACGGCTTCTACCTTATCGGCCTTCGTCAGCTTTAGCCCCCGTGTGAGGTCGGCACCGGCGAGTTGCAGGCCTAGGCGTGAGGGGCGCAGCAGCTCCGCCTGCCCGTAGCGCACGGCATAGGTTGGCTGGCCCTGGGGGGTTACATCTACGGTCACCTGCACAGCCCCATCGGGACTAGCAATACGGATAGGCTTGGCAGCCTGAGCCGCGGTGAGTGGAAGCACGAGCAGGCAAATAAATGGGTAGAGGCGCATAGAAGGAGGATGAGAGCGTAGCTATTGGGCTGCGTACTATTTCTTATACATGGGGTCGTGGCCCTCGTACTTCAGCCACTTAAAGGAGGCAGTGTTGG
Organism: Hymenobacter wooponensis; assembly: GCF_004745865.1. GTDB lineage: Bacteria > Bacteroidota > Bacteroidia > Cytophagales > Hymenobacteraceae > Hymenobacter > Hymenobacter wooponensis. The sequence goes on from NZ_SRKZ01000004.1 coordinate 264,500, forward strand.
TAGTAGGCTGCCCGGCCGATGTGCCGTACATGCCGTACAGGCAGCCAATAAAGCCTCCCGCTACCTGCGTGCTCAGGAAGCGCGCGTCTACCTTGTCTTTCAGCAGCGTGTAGTTTTTACCGTCCTCCGAAAAGCGGAAGCTGTAGGTGTCGCCATCCGCATTGATGCGCAGCTGCACCTTACCGGCCGCCGCTTTCAGGGGCGCTTTCGCCAGCAGTTCGGTGTTCTTAGCGTCGGCCGTGCTCTTCAGCAGCTGCACGACGGGCTTACCGTTCTCAACAGATTTGCAGAGGTAGTAGAAGTGCTTCTCGTCTTGAAAAGCTACCAGGCCAGCCGTTTCATTGGCCGCCTTGGCTGAAAAGGTCAGCTCCGTTTCGGCGCTGCCGTACATGTGCTGCTGCCGCTTGCCGATGAAGGCTGGGTTGCCGAGCTCTGCGCACGTTTCGGGCTTTAGCTTAAGGGTGAGGCCTTTTGCTTTGCTCAGGGAGAAATTGGTGCTATCCACCGTGCGCAGGAACAGCAGCGCTGGGTCTAGCTGCTTCTCGAAGGTGAGCGTGTAGGCAAAGTTGCCGCTCTGAGGCAGAGCGCCGGGCTGCTTCACCTCAGGAAAGTTGGCCTTGTAGGAGTATTGCACTCCATTAGGCCCGGGGTCCATAACGGGCCACTCGTCTTTCCACACTACGGGCACAATGAAGGTCTCGCGCCCGGTATTATAGAAATTGCCTTCGTAGGGCCGCACGGCCAGGAAAATAGCGTACGTCTTGCCATCCGGGCCTTCCACAAACTGGGCATGCCCCGCCGAGGTAATAGGGTCTTTACGGTCTTTGGGCAACTCCCGCTGCGAGAGAATGGGGTTTTTCTCGTAAGGCACAAACGGCCCCAGGGGCGCCTTGCTACGGAATACCACCTCCGTATGGTTGACCGACGTGCCGCCTTCGGCCGCGTAGAGGTAATACCAGTCGCCCCGCTTCATAAGGTGCGGGCCTTCAATCCAGACGGGCTTCTTGCTCAGGTCTACCCCTCCGTTCACCACAATTTTTGCCTCGCCTACGGTTTGCAGCGTTTTCGGATTCAGCTCGATAATCTTGATGGAGCGGTGTCCGTCGTACAGTGGCTTGTTGTCTGGCGGGTCGCTGTTGTAGATGACGTAGGCCTTGTCGCCCTCGAAATACAGCGAGGGGTCGATGCCTTTCACCTCAGGCAAGAAAGTCGGGTTACTCCACGGCCCAGCGGGGTTTTTAGCCGTCACTACAAAGTTGCCTTTGTGGTCGATGAGCGTGCAGGTGACATAGTAGGTGCCATTGTGGTACTCAATGGCTGGCGCGAATAACCCGCGAGTCATTCGGTCGCCCAGAAAATTCATTTGTGAAGGGCGGCTGATGACATTGCCGATTTGTTTCCAATTTTTCAGGTCTTTGCTCTGAAAAACCGGAATGCCGGGGAAGTAAGAAAAAGTGGAGTTCACCAGGTAGTAATCCTTCCCTACCCGAATAACGCTTGGGTCAGGATAAAACCCCGATAAAATTGGGTTGGTGAGGTCAAACGATTGTGCTAGTATGGTTGCGCTTTGCAACAAGCAGACGATAGACGCAAGTACAAGGCCTTTTCTCTTCATGCTATTTCTATGAGCGTGTGTAAGCGTTTGGTTAGGTAAGGTATAGGCCAGTGTCAGAAATACTTCATTGGGTGCCGGCGGTACTAGACATGATGAGGATAGGGCCTTACTATTTTGCAGCTCGTCATTTAATTGGCAGAGTCCCGGTGCAGACGCTTCCTCCTGCGCATCATTACAGGCCACTCGTGTATTACTGGCTTATGTATCGTCTTACTTTCTAGCAAAAAAGAGAAGCGTGCCTAGTAACATAGGCCCAAAGACCTAACTGCTACCAAGCACGCTTGCTCATGGGTTGCCGCTACTGAGTAGCGTCACCTGCTACAGATACCCTTGGTTCTGCACGATTTTGCCGCTTGTCCGGTCGATTTCACTCTGCGGAATCGGGAGCAATACGTGGAAATCCTTGACATTCTTGGCAGCATCAGAGCCATACGGGCCAGCCGGGAATGTTGTCCGGTTTTGCGCTGGCGGCACTAAGTTTTTCACGCGCTCAACCAGTTTCCCCGTACGAATCAGATCGAATCGGCGCATCTGCTCACCCGCCAACTCGCGGCTGCGTTCGTCCAGGATGAAGTCGATGTTGAGTTGGGCAGCCGTGATGTCCATCTGAGCCTTTTTGCCGGCAGCACCAGCCCGCTCCCGGACTACGTTGATGTAACGTACGGCTTGGGACGTGTTGCCCAAGTACATGTTAGCTTCGGCAGCAACCAGATACGTTTCAGCCAAACGGTACACAATCAGCGGACGGTCTGATGGATTGTTCAAAGCCGTACGGGTTGGGTCGTCGAACTTATTTAGGTTAGGCGAAAACAAGTTAGAGTAGCCGCTAGGCTCTATTACGGTGTACGGGCCATTCGGACGGGAAGCAATACGTGCCTTTTCAGTAGCCGAGAGCGGCCGACCTGTGTACCAAGCGGCAGTATCGCCCAACACAGCGTTAGCGCGGCCACCATTGGCGGCACCAGTGCCAGTCGAGTTTACACGGTATACGGTCGTAAACCACTTGTTGTAGCGCGTATCAGTGCTGCGCAGATCTTTGCCGCTTTCACCCGGCAAGATGTAAGAATCCAGCAGGAACGGCGTGGGGCAGAAACGACCATAAGGGCGGCCATTTGGTATATCGCGCACCATGTTGGGCAACAAGTCGTAGCGGCTCCGGAAGAAGAAGCTGGTCTGGTTAGCTCCGGTTGGCGAGAAAGGATCTTGGCCGGTGAACGTGGGATCAGTATTGAACTGCACGTTCATCAACACCTCTTTATCATTCTCCTTGCCTTCGCGGAACACATCCGCCACATCAGCCTCCAAGCCTTTGCCGTACTTGGCGCCTACACCGGTGCCAGCACCCGTGCCATTAGGGTTAGAGTCGTCAATCAGCTCCTTAGCGTACTGCGCAGCCTTAGCGTAATCGTCGGCCTGCTTAGCTTTAGAGGTAGCGCGGGTCAGGTAAACCTTTGAGAGCAAGTGGAGAGCTGTAGCACGGGATACGCGGCCGGGCTGAGCAGGACGGTCGGCGATACTGCCCAGTGCGTCATTTAGGTCAGCAATGATGGCAGTGTACACATCGGCTGCAGGAGCCCGGGCAATATCCTTCGTAGGCGCATCTACAAACTTGAGAGACAAGGGTACGTCGCCGAAGTATTGTACCAGCACGAAGTAATACTGGGCCCGCAGCACTTTGGCCTCTGCTACAATCTGCGTTAGCACGGTCGGGGCCAAGCCCTGCACCGAAGCAGCGGACTGAATAACTCCGTTGGCGCCGTTGATGTAGCGGTAGATAATGGCCCACTGGTTGGTAACGGCCGAGTTTTGCGAATTCAGTAGGGCCGGGTTGTAATCCTCGTAGCCTTGGGTAGCAGCAAAGCCACGCATCCACTCGTCGGTTCCTTGCACTGCCATGTACTCAGCTTCTTCATTGCCAAATACGTTGCGTAACCCCGAGTATACACCGGTTAGACCAGCCTGCACCCCTTCAGGCGTGCTCAAAAACGAGGGCACGAGGATGGACTGCGGGTTTTCGTCTAGAATATCTTTATCGCAGCTGCTGGCTGCTAACAACAGGGCCAAAGCCGAGCCGGTAAGAAATATCTTTCTCATATGAAAGAGCGAAGGCAAAATGCGTTGGGGAATTTAGTAAGATGATTAGAAACCCAGGTTCAGGCCTACAATAAAGGCACGGGTAGCTGGGTAGTTCACGCCGCGGCCGGCCAACGTAGAGTTCACGTTACCATTGAGGTCACCTTCAGCGAAGGCAACACCGCCGGGCTGGCCGCTACCGCCAAAGCGCGTAGAGTAAGACAGCGCATCTGGGTCAATGGCCTTGTTCTTCTTATAGAAGCCTACTGGCGACCAGATAAGCGGGTTTTGTACCTGCACGTAAACACGCGCGGTGCTAATCAGAGCCTTTTTGGCGATAGCAGCAGGCAATGAGTAACCTAAGTCAATGCTACGTACCTTGATAAAGGTTCCGCTCTGGTAGGCTAGTGTGGTGCTATAGGGCGGGAAGTCGCCGTTGCCTTGGCGTGGCTGTGGGAAGGCGTTAGTTGGGTTCTGGGGCGTCCAGTAATCAAGATTTACTTGGTTGCGGCGACCTTCAAAGGTGGTAAAATACGAAGGACCGAAGAGCAGCGGATCAATAACGGTTGCTCCTACCCGGGTTAGACCTACAGCCGTGAGGTCAAAGCCTTTGTAGCGGAAGCGCTGCGTCATACCGGCTTCAAACTTAGGCTGGCGAGTGCCTACAATCTGCCGGTCACCAGGATCGATGGTGCCGTTACCATTTGCGTCCTGAATCTTAATCTGGCCCACCTTGCTGTTGTACTTAGCCGCCTCAGCCGCTTCGTTCGTCTGCCAGATACCTACTTTCTTGTAATCGTAGAACACATACAACGGCTGACCAATAAAGCGCTGGTTGCCAAGGTCGCTACGCTCTTTACCGTTCTCGTCTTTGCCTAGTCCTAGGTTCAGCACCTTTTCGCGGTTGACAGTGAAGTTCCAGTCAGTGCTCCACTCAAAGCCGCTTTCTGAGCGCACGTTTACCGTCGTCAGACCGATTTCTAAGCCACGGTTCTGCGTCTGTCCAACGTTACGCGTGAAGGCGCTGTAACCACTGGCAGTAGGAAGGGCATCAGGCAGCAGCAGATCGCTGGTACGCTGCTGGTAGACCTCCACCGAACCTGATACACGGTTGTTGAACAAACCAAAGTCCAAGCCAAAGTTGGTAGTCGCCGTATACTCCCAGCCTAAGTTCGGGTTTGGGATAGTGGCAGGTACGACACCAATGGCTCCAGTAGAACCGAAGTTATAGTAACCATTACCTAGCGCCGATTGTAATGAACCCAGCGTTTGGTACGTGCTTACCGCGGTGCTACCCACGCGGCCGTAGCTCGCGCGCAGCTTCAGGCTGCTAACCCATGCCTGACCTTGTAGGAACTGCTCATTAGCAATATTCCAGGCTACTGCGGCTGAGGGGAAAGCTTTGTACTTGTTGCCAGGAGCCAGACGTGAGGAGCCATCGACACGCACCGTAACGGTAGCAGAATAACGGTTGTCGAAGGCGTAGTTGGCGCGACCCATGTACGAAATGATGTCGAACTGGCTCTTGAAGCTACCGGGGGCCGTGGGAGTACCAGCACCCAAGTTGAAGGACTGCTGATAGTTCGTTGGCAAGTTTTGCGAGCCAGCGTTAAAACCGTCGGTGCGGAACTCCTGAGCACTGTACAGGCCAGTGAAGTTTACATCATGACGACCAAACGTGCGGTTATACGTCAGGATGTTTTCAGCAAGCAGGTTAAAGGCTAGGTTTTGGGAACGAGAAGCCGCATTTTGTCCACCCCCACGCGCTGGTGTATTGGAGGCAAAGAAGGAGTCGCTGGTCTCGGAGCGGCCATCTAGGCCAATGTTGAGGCGATAATCCAGTCCTTTCAGAATGTTCACCTGCCCGTATATGCTATTGAAAGTGCGAATACGTCGGCGTTGGTCAAGGTGAGCATCCTCGGTGTAGAAGTTCAGCGGGTTGCCCAAGGCTGTGTCGGTGTTCGGAAACAGCACCGGAATACCGTTGGCATCGTAGGGTGAGGCCAAGGGGCTACCTGTAAGAATGCCATTAATAATGTTTAGGCCGGGGTCGTTCTGTTGCGTAAAGCTGTTCAGGGTGTTTAAACCGATCTTCACGCGCTTACCAATCTTCTGATCCAGCGTTCCGCGTAGAGAATAGCGCTTGATGCCCTGCACCGGCACAATGCCGGTTTCGTCGTAGTAGCCCAGCGAAGCCGAATACTGCGTTTCCTCGGTGCCACCTGACAGGCCTAACGAGTGATTCTGGATGCGGCCATTCTGGAATAGCAAGTCCTGATAGTCAGTAGTTCTACCAGCAGCGTAGTTGGCTTTCTCATCTTCTGTCAGGAAGCCTGGTGTGTTCAACGGATTGGCAATGCCGTTGGCTTGGTAAGCCTGGAAGCGGAAGTTGTAGTACTCCTGTCCGTTTTGCAGATCGAACAGTCCGTAAGGCTTTTTGGTACCGTAATAGGCGCTATAGGTTGCCCGTGGAGCACCAGCCTTGCCACGCTTGGTAGTAATCAGAATAACGCCGTTAGCACCGCGGGCACCATAAATAGCCGTCGAGGAGGCATCTTTAAGTACCTCTAGTGAGGTGATATCGTCGGGGTTCAGGTCATTGAGGTTGCCATCGTAGGGCACGCCATCAACTACCAGCAGTGGGTCATTGCTACCTGCAAAAGAACGGTTACCACGGATACGAATAACCGGGTTTTGACCGGGGGAGCTGCTAGCGCTGGAAATGTTTACACCAGCCGCCCGGCCTTGCAAGGCCTGACCAATGTTAGCTACCGGTACGTCACGCAGAGACTGCTCATCAACTGACGAAATAGCGCCCGTTACCTGGCTTTTCTTCTGTACGCCGTAGCCTACTACCACTACTTCACTTAAAGCTTTCGCGTCTTCGCCTAGCGTTACATTTACCGTTGACTGATTGCCAACGGCTACTTCCTTAGAAGTGAAACCCACAAAGGAGAACACCAGCGTAGAGCCAGCCGGAGCCGCCACGGTGAACCGACCTTCACCGTCGGTTACGGTACCCGTGGTGGAGCCTTTCACTACCACGTTTACGCCGGGCAAGCCGGCGCCGTCGGTGCCAACTACGCGGCCGGAAACTGATTGTGCGGTAGCCTGAGCTTGTACCGCAGTAGGAGCCAGTAGGCCGCCAGCTAATGAGAGCCCAGTGGCAGCTAGTAGTGGCCAGCTCAGGCCCAACGCCGTCTTGCGTAAAGGGAATTGCATGGAATGTGGGATTTATAAAAGTGGGATGAAACAGCTAAACGCCCTTGGCAACGCAGGGGCGGAATTTGAGAGGTTAGAAGCCGATGGAGTTGCCGCCGTCCACGGGCAGCGAAGCGCCGGTGATGTAGCGAGCGGCATCGGAGGAGAGGAACACGGCGGCGTGACCAATATCTTCGGGCTGGCCAAACTTACCCATGGGCGTGCGGCGCATGGCCCGGTCGCGGCGGTCGGGGTCGGAGTTCATGGCGGTGCGGCTCATCTCGGTTTCGATGAAGCCGGGGGCTATGGCATTCACGCGCACATTGTCCTTGGAGAACTCAGAGGCTAGCACTTTCACCATACCTTCTACTGCCGACTTAGAAGCAGCGTAGGCCACTACCCTATCGATACCGTAGTAGGCGGCCATGGAAGAAATCATCAGTATTACGCCACGCTTGCGAGCCACCATGCGCTTGGCACAAGCCCGGGTAAGGGCAAATACTGAATTTAGATTGGTGTGAATAATGCGGTTAAACTCTTCATCGGTTACTTCCAGAGCCGGCTTTTTCATGTTGATGCCGGCGTTGTTTACTACAATATCCAACTCGCCATAGGTAGCCTCAATGTGGTCTACCAAGCCATCCAACGAAGCCAAGTCGCAGACGTCGTTGGTGAGGTAGTGCGCGGAAGCACCTAGGTCAGCTACTGCTTCCTGCAGCACGGCTTCGCGGCGGCCCGTAATAATCACGGTAGCGCCGGCCGTTACCATGCAGCGGGCTATTTCCAGCCCTATGCCCGTGCCACCACCCGTGATGAGGGCGAGACGGCCGTCCAGCGCAAATGGATTAGGCTGGCTGTTAGGGTGCGCAAGTTGAGCGAGAACGGGAGTGAAGTTTTCCATTCGAAAATAATGTTGGTGCCAAACAGAAGTTGGCAGGATTAGCGGAGCTGGTAGATGTCGACCAGCTCTTTGATTTCGGCGAGGGGGCGCGTGGGCGGCGTGAGTGTGGGCGGCAGCGGCTGCTTCGAGTATGTCTGGAAGTAGAGCACGCAGGCATCGCGCCACCAAATGGCTTCACGCTGCTGAATGCGCAAACGGGAGGCTACATCGGCGTGTAACTCGGCATCTACGGCGGGCTGCACCTGAGCCCACTGCTGCTGCATCCACTGCACAGAATCAGCACCGGTGTAGTAGCGGGTGGTTAGCTCATTCCAGAGCGTTTTGCCCGTGTTTAGGGTCTGAGTCCAGGGCACGTGGTGGAACCACAGCAGGTAATCAGGCGGACAGGTAGCTGGGTCGCCCCACTGCTTTTGTACTTGCGGCGCATACAGGCCTAGCGCGTTGCTGCCAGTAGCGGTGCGGTTGAAGCCCAAGCCCACGGCATCGGCTTTGTGATAATAAATGGAGGTCCAGTCGGGGCGGGCGCTTTTTTCCAACCAGGGCTCGGGACCGTAGTGAATGCTCTGGCCCATGATGTGGTGCAGGCCTAGCGGCGTGGTGTAGCGCACATAAATGTCGCGCGACTTCGTGAGCAGGTCCGTAATGGTGCTGACGGCTTTGGGCTCCTGCGTCAGGGTCATCTTGGTCCACTCCTCGGCCAAGGCCTGCGAGGTCAGGGTATGGTCCCAGGCCAAGCGGCCGTAAGAGTACCAGTTGGCCTGGCCTACGGGGTGGCCAGTCCAGTTACGGTCGGAGCCAATGTTGGCTACGCCGGCAATGCCACTGATAGCATGCTGGTCAACGGTACCATCTACCACTTTAGCCACCGTAGAGCCGGGGCCTTTCGCGTAGGTGTCGGCATCGAGACACTCTTTGATGAGCGGAGCCAGATACACGAGATGAGTAGCGAAGCCCAGGTACTCCTGCGTGAGCTGCACCTCTAACACCAGCGGTGTTTTGGGCATGGCGCCGAACAGCGGGTGAAATGGCTCGCGGGCCTGAAAGTCGATGGGGCCGTTTTTTACCTGCACCAGTACCTTCTTGGCAAACTTGCCATCGAGGGGTTGAAACTCCTGAAAAGCTTCCTTAAACCGGTCGCCGTTGGAGTTGGCTTTGTACACAAAGGCGCGCCACATCACAATGCCATCGTGCTGGCCTAGAGCTTCGGCCAGCATGTTGGCGCCGTCGGCGTGGTTGCGGCCGTAGTCCTGAGGGCCAGGTTCGCCTTCGGAGTTAGCCTTCACCAGGAAGCCGCCGAAGTCGGGAATTACCTTATATATCTCGTCGGTTTTAGCGGCCCACCAGCGGCGCACTTGGGGGTCCAAGGGATCAGAGGTTTGCAGCCCTCCAATCACCTTGGGTGCCGCCCACAGCACCGACATGTACACCCTAATCCCATAAGGTCGCATTACATTGGCCAGGGCTGCTACCTTCTGCAGGTATTCTGCCGTCAGGAAGCGGGCGCTGGCATTCACATTATTAAATACTACCCCATTGATGCCGATAGAAGCATTAGCGCGGGCGTAGTCGCGGTAGCGCGGGTCAATGACATCAGGCAGCTCCTGCCATTTCCAGATGGAGGAACCCGCATAGCCGCGCTCCACGGTGCCGTTGGGGTTGTCCCAGTGATTCAGCAAGCGGTACTCAATGCGGGGTTTGCTGGTCAGGTTGACGTTGGCTAATGACTGGCCGGTTTGCAAGTGGCGCAACAGGGCAAACGCACCGTAGAGCGCGCCCTTATCCGTAGCGCCAGTTACCAGGAGGTTGCCTCCCTGCGTGCTTACCCGGTAGCCTTCCTCGCCTAACTCTGGGTTAGCAGCTACCGACAGCACAATACCGCCTTTGCCCTTGCTATCCCCTACTACTGCTACCGACTGGCCTAGCAACCCTAACAAGCCCTGCTGCAGCTCGCGGCCAGCCGTTTGGAGGATGGGCGATGCCCCGTTGGGTACCGTAATAAATTTCGCCTGCTTCTGGTATGTCTTACGCTGGCTGGCGTCGCGCACCAAGTCGTACTTCAGCCACAGCCGATACCCATCGTCGGCTAGGCCACGCTGAGCAAAGGTGCAGAGTACAAGAAGGAGCAACAGGGAGCGAAAGGACATGGGAAGCGGAAAGACTATTGAGCGAAGGTGTGAGCGGAAGCGGTAGACAGGGCAGGTTGGTCTTGCTCAGCGAGGCTGCGGCGGATGCCTAGCTCCAGGCCGCGCAACTCGGCTAGGCCCCGGAGGCGCCCAATGGCGGAGTAGCCCGGATAGGTGCGCTTTTCGAGGTCGTCGAGCATCTGGTGGCCGTGGTCGGGGCGCATAGGCAGGTTTGGGTTACCCTCGCCCGTCTGAGCGCGGCGCATCTCCTCACGCACCAACTCCAGTACCACGGCGTACATGTCTACATCGCCGGTGAGGTGGTCGGCCTCGTGGAAGTTGCGAGGGTTTTCCTCGCGCTTGGTAGCCCGCAGGTGCACAAAGTGAATGCGATGCCCCAGGCGGCGCACGATACCAGGCAGATCGTTATCGGGACGCACACCCAGAGAACCAGTGCAGAACGTAATGCCGTTGGCGGGCGAGTCGTAGGCCTGTACTAGGCCTAGTAGGTCGGCTTCAGTGCTTACCACGCGGGGTAGGCCTAGGAGCGGGAACGGTGGGTCGTCGGGGTGAATGCAGAGGGTTACGCCAACTTCTTCAGCCACCGGTCCTACCTCCCGCAGGAAGTAGTAAAGGTTTTCGCGGAGGGTATTGGCATCGATGCTGGCGTACTCATTCAGCAAGTTCTGGAAGCCAGCCAGTTCGAAGGCTTCTTCGGAGCCGGGCAGGCCTAGCAGCACCGTATTGGTAAGCTGGGCCACCTCTTCTGCCGACATAGCCGCAAACTGCTCACGGGCTGCAGCGGCTACTGCGGGTTCGTAATCGATTTCGGCGCCGGGGCGCTTCAAGATGCAAAGGTCAAACAGCGCGAAATCCTGCCACACAAAGCGCAGGGCGCGGGAGCCATCCGGCATCACATAATTTAGGTTGGTGCGCGACCAATCCAGCACCGGCATGAAGTTGTAGCATACCGTTTGAATACCGCAGGCGGCTAGGTTGCGGATTGACTGCTTGTAGGCCTCTATATAGTGCGCGCGCGAAGGGCGGCCCTTTTTAATGTCTTCGTGTACCGGTAGGCTTTCAACCACAACCCAATGCAGAGGCGAAAACTGGGCATTGTCGGCTTCCACTATCTGCTGACGAGCCTGAATTTCTTCCACGGGCCACACGTGGCCTACAGGAATCTGATGCAGGGCGGTTACTACACCGGTACAGCCGGCTTGACGCAGAGAGAACAAAGAAACCGGGTCATTAGGCCCGAACCAGCGCATGGTATGCAGCATACCGTTAATTTTGTAAAAAAAGTGCAATATTTTGCTACCCTCTCTCCCCTAGCCATCCGTAAACCGTTATAACTATCTACGGAGGAGTGAGTGAGAACTCGCTTTCGAATATAGAGCAACAAAAGGAACGATACCTCATTTAAAAACAGGCTCAACTTGCTGAATTCTAAATAAAAATACCGAAAACGTTACCGAAAACGGTTCCGATAGGTAATTTCTATTCCGCCTGATGAAATATTTTTTTTGTAGATTACCTTCAAATAATAAAACGAAGCCGATGTACAGACTTCGTAGTTCTCTTCTTTCGCCTCTGGAATAATTCTATTTCGCTATGATGAAATGCACAAAGTGCTATTCGGCTGATGCCGTGATGCGGGCGGGGTTTATCAGGGGACGGCAACGCTACTTGTGTAAAGCCTGTAACTATCACTTCACAGATGATAAAACGCCACAGGTATCAGAGACAAAGCGGCGGCAAACCACTATCAGCGACGTAGCCAAAGTACTGGGGGTGGCTCCCTCTACGGTATCAAGAGCCCTTAATGGCCACTCCGATATTAATGCCAACACCCGCCAAGCCATTCTGGATGTAGCGCGGCAGCTAGACTACCAGCCTAACCTACTGGCCCAGAGCCTTAAAAGCAGCGAGACCAATACCATTGGCGTAGTCATTCCTGACATTGAGCGGCCATTCTTTGCTACGGCGGTCAGTGGCATTCAGCAGGTGGTAGGCGAGGCTGGCTACCGGGTTATGATTTGCCAGTCGAAGGAAAGCTACGACATGGAGGTCAGCAACGTACAAGCGCTGATTGCCAGCCGGGTAGATGGTCTCTTGATTTGCCACTCGCGGGAAACGGAGAACTTCGACCATGTAAAACCCGAAGCCTGCCGGGGAATTCCGGTTATCCACTTCGACCGAGTGAGCAATGAGGTAGATAGTGCTAAGGTAATCTTGGATGACTGGAACGGCGCCTTTAATGTAACGGAGCACCTGATTGAGCAGGGGGCCCGCCGGATTGCTATTTTGGCTGGTCCGGAATCGTTATTGATTAGCCGCAATCGATTGGCGGGCTACCAGAACGCGTTGAAACGTCACCACTTACCTCTGCGCCCCGAGTACGAAACGCACATCAACTTTCGCCCCGAGTTGGCAGTAGCGGCCCTGGATAATTGGTTGGCGCTGCCAGAACCACCCGATGCTATTTTTGCTATCAATTACACCAACGCCTTTGACTTGCTGGTAGCCCTTAAGCAGCGCGGCGTGCGAGTACCCGACGATATGGCGGTGGTAGGGTTTGGCGATGAGTTTATGGCCTCCATGATTGAGCCGGGCCTCACTACCGTCAACCTCCACCCCTACCGAATTGGGCAGCAAGCGGCTCGGCTTTTCTTGGAGCAAGTGCGTCAGAAAGAGAGCTTTCAGCCCCGCACCTTTGTTATCACCGGCGACCTTGTAATCAGGCAATCCTCCCTGCTGGGAAAAGGAAGCTTCTTTAAGTTGGAGATTTAGAGGATAAGCTTCGCCCGATACTACCTGCTCAGTTAACTGTAAGAGCTTTCAGAAATTAGTAGTTAGCCCAAAGCCAGAAGGAAGAAAGTGAGTTGTCACTTTCTTCCTTCTGGCTTTGGGCTTTCAAGGTTAAGCAGCACTGGGTTTTGCATAAAACGAACAGGGCATAGAGAAGTCAGGTTTCATTTGGGCCGATTACTGGGCAAACGTCGATAGAACTAGGCCACTGGTCTAGTGCAGTTTACTCAAGCGGCACCTCAAGAATAGTTTGGCGCCAGCATTGGCTCTTTGTTCTACTTTCCCTTTATCTTGTATACCACCTCTTGCTCTACACGGTGCCGGTTGGAGTTGATGAAAGACGGCTTTACACCACTTGGAAGTAAGCTTCTAATGATTGCCCCACTGTTTAGCGCTTTCAGATGGTAAACGCCTCGCTTATTTCTGACTCTTCTCTGTCCATTATTAGCCCTTGCTACCCTCTGGTGCGGCAGTGGCCTAGCCTGATGGAACTCACCTGACGCTTGCAACATACTATATGAGTTTACCTGTACGTACTTTTTCCATGTGTTCCTGGAGCCGTTTGCTGTTGCTAGGCCTCCTGCTGATTCTGGGAATACCGGTGGCTCACGCCACACATATTGTGGGCGGCGAGATGGAACTGCAATACCGTCGCGGCAACACTTACACCCTCACCCTTAACCTGTACTTCGACGCGATAAATGGCAACCCCGGCGCGCTTGATCAGCAGATGACAGCTAGCATTTTTGATAAGGCCAACAACCGGCGGATGCAAAACGTGGTGCTGCCTCTTACCAGCAACACCTTTGTGCAGTATACCAACCCGGCCTGCACCACCTCTTCGCTCAGCACGCGCAAGCTGGTGTACACCAGAGACATTACGCTTGAAGAGAACATTTACATCAGTACTGCCGGCTACTATACGGCTGTAGAGCGCTGCTGCCGCAACAACGGCATCAAGAACATTATCAACCCCCAAAATGCTGCTCAAACATTTTATTTGGAGTTTCCGGCGGTTGTGCGTAATGGCCAGCGGTTCATTGACTCTACGCCACGCATCTTCCCGCCCCTGGGTGATTATGCCTGCCGAGGCGAAATGTTTTACTACGACTTCAGCGGGCAAGATGCAGACGGAGATTCCCTGGTGTACGATATGGTAACGCCGCTCAACGGCTACTCCAACCCAGTGTCGCCCTCTCCTACGCAGGCCCAAGCGGCGCCATACCCAGGCATTACCTGGGCTGCGGACCGCAGCACTCTTAACCAGATACCCGGCACCCCTACGCTCGGCATTGACTCGCGGACTGGGCGTTTAACGGTGCGCCCTTCGCAGGTCGGTCTGTTTGTGTTTGGGGTGCGCTGCACTGAATATCGCCGGAAGGTGAAAATTGGCGAGACTCGCCGCGACTTTCAGCTATATGTGCTGGATTGCCCCAGAAACACGGCGCCTAGCGTGCAGGTGTACAACGGCACTGGCAAGCGACCTGCTTACGTGCCCGGTCGCGATACGCTGCACCTGGTGCCAGGAGGCAACCGCTGCCTGAGCATCCGCTTCACGGATCCTGACCCAAGCTCTCGGCTGACACTCACCACCCGGCCTGTGAACTTTAGTGGCCTAGCCCCCTCATTCACAACCGTCTCCACGGGTATGGTACGCGCCGCTGGTGTGCCGGATACCCTTACGGCCACGCTCTGTTTCCCGGAGTGCCAAGACACTAAGGGCCAAGTGTACTTGCTGGATGTAATAGTAGCCGACAATGGCTGTAGCCTACCCAAACTTGATACAGTGCGGGTAGCGTTTACGGCGATACCGCCGGCTAATACCCCGCCCGTACTTACTACCTCGTTTCCGGCTGAGGCAGCAGGCACCTCTCCCGTCATCGTGCGCATACCCGTTGGTGGCGTGTACACGGCTACACTGACTGGTACCGATGCCGACCGTGATCCGCTGGTATTGTCGGCGGTAGGCCAGGGGTTTGATTTAGCCGCGGCCGGGATGCAGTTTACCGCCCAGAATGGCACCGGCCGCGCTGACGCTACTTTCAGCTGGCAATCCTCGTGTGAGGCGGCCAGCGTACAGGAAAACCTGATAGTACGGTTTCAGCTGCAGGAAACTACAAAGTGTACCCCCGTCCCTCTGGTTCGGCTGGTGCAGTTTGTGGTGCTGCCCCCCGTAGACACGGTCAGCTTCCTGCCGCCAAATATTATTACTCCCAATGGCGACGGCAAGAATGACGCCTTCGAGTTACCTACGCTCCCTCCCGACTATTGCGACGGACGCTTTGGAGGCATCAAGATATACTCACGCTGGGGCAATGAAGTCTTCCACTCCCCGGAACGATCATTCAAGTGGAACGGGGCTGGCAGTACCGGCATGTATTATTACCTCATCACCTTCACTAACGGCCGGCGCTACAAAGGCTGGCTGCAAGTGTTGCCATAAGACTACGTATTGCTTGCTGATCGATGCTTGCTGATCGTCTTACGACCTACCTTATTTCATTGATCAGCAAGCAATATGTAGCACCTCACTTCTCGTTGTTT
Organism: Hymenobacter wooponensis; assembly: GCF_004745865.1. GTDB lineage: Bacteria > Bacteroidota > Bacteroidia > Cytophagales > Hymenobacteraceae > Hymenobacter > Hymenobacter wooponensis. Next base: position 279,768 of record NZ_SRKZ01000004.1, read on the forward strand.
TTCTTTTCGGCTTTGCGGGTGAGTGCCGTGAGCCAGGAGCGCGATACTGGCGACTCACTCTCGTAACCAAAACGACGCTGGTCGCCTGACTCGTCGGTGGGGCCGGGCAGGGTGCGATTCACCCACCCCAGCACGTCGGCAGTGGTACCGGGGAAGAGGCCGTGAAAGGCTGATAGCACCTTGGCTGGTAGGCTCAAAATAACTTCAGCGTCGCCACGGCGGCAGGCATTCCAGATCTGGCGCCCCGCCGATTCCGCATCCATCGACAACCCCGGCAGTGAGTCGGCAATGATAAAGGAGGCGTATTCTTTCTTATGCTGCCCTTTCACAATGGCGTTGCGGGCACTACCCGTCCGCATCAGGCCCGGGCACACGGTAGTCACCACGAGGCCGTGCTGCTGAAGCTCGGCCCGGAAACCTTCGGAGAGGCCTACCAGTGCAAACTTGCTAGCGCAGTAAGGCGCCAGGTGCGGTACCGCCACCTTCCCGCCCACCGAAGAGATATTAACGATGCGTCCTTCGCCGCGCCGACGCATATCGGGCAATACGGCCTGCATAGCATGGAGCGGCGCCCAGAAGTGGGTGTCCATGGAGTCTTCGTAGTCACGCAGCTCAATGTGGTCGAGGGGCCCGGCGGTAATGATACCCGCGTTATTAACGAGCACATCAATTGACCCGAGCTGCTGCTGCACCTCGGCCACCAGCGTGCGCACTTCATTGGCATCGGTGAGGTTGCGCACTAGGGCCAGCACCTGCGCCCCATCCTCTGACAGCTCCTGCCGGGCTCGCTCTAGCTCTTCGGCGTCGCGGGCACAGATGGCTACTTTTGCACCTTCCGCCACGGCCTGCCGAGCCATGATAAGCCCTAATCCCCGAGAGCCACCGGTTATAAGCACCACCCGGCCAGCCAGATTGTAGTTGCCGCGGCGGTTGGAGTAAAGAGTAGCAGCTAGCAGAGCGCTAACACCAGCCGCAGTGGCTAGCAGAGTGTTTCGGGTTTGGGGCTTCATAGGATGACGGATAAGCTCAGGAGCAGAAGGTAGTTCTTCGTGTAAGGGAAGTACGCCCGAAAGGTTACACCCCCTAACTTCTGCTTGTGGCCTAGCTGATAATAAACTCGGGTTTGGGGCACGTTCTACCCATAACATTACGTTTCTGGCATCATCTTTACAGGCGTATTACCTCTGCCTCGCCCACCTCGTTAGCGTAGGCCACTTCGCGCCCCTAGCCTGCTTTTGCTTCCTTCACATGAAAAGTTCTGTTTTAGCTACTCTCCTATTCTTGGCAGCTCCTGCTGCGCTGCTGGCCCAAACGGGCAAGACGCCAGCTCGCCCAGCTCCCGGACGCCCAACTCAAAAAACAGTGGCCGCGCCGGCTGCCCCTAACCCTGAGCAAGTAACCGCTCGTGCCGAAGCCCTCACGGCCAACATGCAGAAAGCTTTGGCTCTCAACCCAGAGCAGTTGGAGAAGGTGCGCAACATCAACCTCATCAGTGTGCGGGGCGTGGAAACGGCTCGCCTCAATTACCGCCAGAATGTGCGCAAGATGTCCTCCGTGATTGACGACATTGGCCAGTCGCGGCTGGCGATGCTCAAGGATGTGCTCACGCCCGCCCAATTCGATAAGTACCAGCGCAAGCGCGAAGAGAAAATGGGCGTTCAAAGCTCCCAAGCAGCCCAAGGCAACGCCGTCCCTGGCCTACCAGCTGGGCAAGAATAAGTAAAAGGCTGGCTTGTATTCGCCACACCTTTCTCATTGAGTTTACTGCCCTACATGAAAAGCCCCTGATGCCGAGATGGCCGTCAGGGGCTTTTCATTTCATTAGGCTTTAGCACTTCGTAAGGCGGCAGTTCTTTCCCCGCCAATATCGGCGGAGCGGGGTGCAACCTTTTGCCTGCTAACGATTATCATATGCAAGCCAGCTTGTGGTATGCCTTATTGCCAACTTACATCTATAGATAGTTATGAAACGTGTTCTACTCTACGGGGCAACTCTTGCCTTACTGGGCTCTAACACTGGCTGTGAAAAGTCAGACGCTCCGTCCAGCCCGCTCACGTGCTCTTTCCAACTGCTTAACGAGCAGGGGCAGGAAGCCACCGTCTTCTCACAAGGGCAAAACATTGTGTTCCGTTTTCAGATAACCAACTCTACTGACCAAGATATCGCCTTGGCTAATCCGCCCATTAATACCCAAGAATTTCTGGAAGTGAAGCAGCTGACAGCTAGCGGGGGTAAGCAAAGTGTGGGCAAACCATACGCATGGGTCTTCTGCACCTTTCAAGGTGCCGTTTTAATACCTGCGCATCAGACGCTTACGCTGTCAATTCCGTGGGTGGAGGCACCTGCCTTTCCCATGAGTGCCTACTTCTGTGGTCATGCTGCTACCACTTATTTGGCCAAAGGCCAGTATCGAACTTCGTTCACAACGCCTCTGACCATTTTGCACGCTGACCAGCCAGAAGAGGTTACCAAGCCGCAAACCTTCACCAAGGAGTTTACTGTAAGATAGCCTCCTCCTCATACGAAGACGATTTTACGGTGTGCTTCTGGCTGCTGCTCCTGAAGCCAGCCCCTCGCCCTACCCAAATACCTGCAGACTCAGCTTTACAATAAAAGCACTGACCACTACCAGGAACAGGATCCGCACAAAGCCCGTGCCGTGGCGTACGGCCAGGTACGCCCCCAGGGTGGAGCCAGCTATATTACTGATAGCCATTGGAATGGCAACGTGCCACAGAATTTGACCAGTGTAGGCGAAGTAGGCCAGGGCGGCGAGGTTGGTAGCAATGTTTACCAGCTTAGCGGCCGCCGAGGAAGAGATGAAATCGTAGCCAAACAGGCCTACGAAAGCAAACAGCAGGAAACTACCGGTGCCAGGCCCGAAAAACCCATCGTAGAAGCCAATAACCAGGCCCACCAGTGCGCCATACAATGGCTCACGTTGCGCCGAAAGCCGCGGGGCGTGGATAGAGCCAAAATCTTTGCGCCAAAATGTGTAGATGGCAATGCACACCAACAGGCCTAGAACCAGCGGCGGCAGCAGCTCCTTGGGCAAATGGCTGACTACGCGCGCGCCCAAAAACGAGAACACCCCGGCCACGCCAGCCGCCACGCCCACAGCCCGCCACCGAATAGGCACCCGCCCTGCGTAATGCCGGAATGCTGCCGCTGTGCCCGCTAATGAGGAAACTTTGCCCGTACCAAATACGGTAGGCACCGGTACTCCCTTCAATAAAATAAGCATGGCCGGCAGCTGAATGAGGCCGCCGCCGCCCACAATGGCATCAATAAAACCAGCCAGGAAGGCGAATAAACAGAGGAGAGCGAGCGTCAGGGTAATCACGCGGCGAAGGTAGCGCGCTGCTAGCGGGAAGCAGTACGCGGCCGCTGAAAAATGTGGCCGTGCCTTGCACTGCTATAGGGGCCGTGACTAGCCTAGCCGCACACTCAAAGCATCTTCGGGTGGCCTAGTGCCGTACTCACTGGCACACCTGCGCTGCAATGACTGAAAATCTCACCCACCGCCAGAAGATGCTCACATTTGCGGGCATTCTGCTGGCCATGTTTTTGGGCTCCCTCGACCAAACCATCGTCTCCACTGCCTTGCCCCGCATTGTGGCCGACTTGCACGGCCTCGACCGCTTTACCTGGGTGGCTACGGCTTACCTAGTAGCTAGCACAACTCTGGTGCCTATTTACGGCAAGCTGGCCGATACCTACTCGCGCCGGAAGATTGAAGTAGCAGCTGTGAGCATTTTTCTTGTGGGCTCTATGCTCTGCGGCTTAGCCGGAGAGTTCGGCGACCTTCCCCTTCTAGGCGACGGGATGAACCAATTGGTGGTGTTTCGGGCAATACAAGGCTTCGGAGGTGCGGGACTATTTGCTATGGCCTTCATTATCATCGCCGACTTGTTTCCGCCGGCGGAGCGAGGCCGATACCAGGGCTTTACGGGGGCAGTGTTCGGCACCTCCTCGGTGCTAGGCCCGTTGCTGGGCGGCTTTCTGACTGACCAGGGTAGCAACTGGATTCCGGGCGTGGCCGGCTGGCGGCTGGTGTTCTACGTAAACCTCCCGCTAGGCCTGGTAGCCCTCTGGTTTATCCTGACGCAGATGCCGGCCTTAAGGCCGCAAACTGAAGCCAAGCCCCTCGACTACTTTTCCGCGTTCCTATTAATGACAGGCCTAGGCCCCTTGGTGGTTGCTCTGCAGATCAACAAAACCGCCTACCCCTGGACTTCCCCTTTCACCCTCACCTTACTAGGTGTAGCGGCGGCATCCCTGGTCCTGTTTGTGGTCCGGAGCATGCGCCACGACAATCCTATTCTGGACTTCAACTTATTCCGGAACCACGTTTTCCGGACTGCCAACGGGGCGCTGTTTCTGTTGGGGGGTGCCTTCTTAGGTATCATTATTTTCGAGCCGCTTTTCATGGTGAACGTACTGGGCGTAACGGCCACCAAAGCCGGCGTGAGCCTAATTCCGCTGTCGATGGGCGTGGTTCTGGGCTCCTTGCTGGCGGGGCAAATGGTGTCGCGGTTTGGCCATTATAAACGGTGGATGATGGGTGGCCTAGTGGTGCTACTGGGTGGACTTTCTCTGCTGGCCACCATGCCCGTAACGGTGGGCTACTGGCAGGTGCTGGCGTACCTGCTCTTGTGCGGCGTGGGCCTAGGCCCCACCATGCCTTTGTACACGTTGGCCATCCAAAACGCCATTGAGCCCCACCTGATGGGCCAGGCCACCTCGGCTAGTCAGTTTTTTCGTCAGATTGGGGGTGCCATCACGGCTTCTGTTCTAGGGGCCATCCTCACCTTCACGCTTGCTCACAGTATGCCGGCCAGCGCTACCCCCGTTTCCCCCACTGCGCAGCAAACGACCGTGTCAGAGGGGCCTGCTCTGCCAGCCTCCGTTGCGGGTGCCCCAGCTTCGCCGGCCATGCGCTCAGCATTCAGCAGCGCCATTTCGCGAGTATACATGTTTAATATTTTCCTGGTGCTGGGCGGTTTGTTTATGACGCTGTTTGTGCCAGAGCTGCCCTTGCGCAAAAGCAACTCCCCCGATACGCTAGTCCCAAGCGCGGAGTAGGCCCTGCTAGGATGGCCTAGTGCCCGCCAAACTTCGTAGGCCAGGTTGCGGTTACTACTCTCTACTCTCCCTTCGCTATGGAAAATTTGCCACCTATTCGCCTCAGCGTGCTCGATCAGTCGCCGGTACCGCTGGGCCGCACACCTCATGAGGCCCTGCAGCACACCCTAGAGCTGGCCCGCCTGACCGACCGATTGGGTTACTTACGGTTCTGGGTTTCTGAACACCATAATGCTCGCTCACTAGCTGGCTCGGCCCCCGAAGTGCTGTTGGCCCGGCTTGGCGCCGAAACGAGCCGTATCCGTATAGGCTCGGGGGGCGTGATGCTGCCCCACTACTCAGCTCTGAAGGTGGCCGAAAACTTTCGTCTGTTGGAAGCGCTCTACCCTGGGCGCGTAGATTTGGGCATCGGCCGGGCACCCGGCACCGACCGTATCACGGCCCACGCCCTCAACCCCCACAATACCTTCAGCGACGAAGATTTTGGCGAGCAGCTAATGAGCCTGCGCGCCTATTTGCGCGATGAGGAAGTGCCTGACACCATTCATGAGAAGGTAAAGGCAGCGCCTTTTATTTCAACAGTTCCGGAGCTGTGGCTCCTGAGTTCCAGTGGGCAGAGCGGGTTGTTTGCGGCACACGTAGGGGCGGCGTTTTCCTTTGCTCACTTCATTAATCCGGTGGGTGGGCCTAAAATGGTACAACTATACCGAGAGCGTTTTCAACCCTCACCAGAATTAGCGCAGCCCTTAGCCAACGTCGCGGTTTTTGTGCTATGCGCCGACACGGAGGCCAAAGCGCAAGAACTGGCTGACACCTTGGCGCTGCAGATGCTCAAGCTGGAACTCGGCGACCGGACGCCAGTAGGCCCCTATTCTTCGGTGCAGGAATATCCGCTGGCCCCAGAGCAACGCCACCGCTTAGCCCATCACCATCGGCGCATTGTGAGTGGTACGCCGGAGCAGGTGAAGCAAGAGCTGCTGGAGCTGGCCGCCCATTACCAGGTAGATGAAGTGGTGGCTGTAACTATTGCCTACGATTACCAAGACCGATTGCGCTCTTACGAGCTACTGGCTGAAGCCTTCGCACTGGAGGCTACCCCAGCGACAAATTCGGTACTCACTGCCTAACGATACCTTGCCTGACACATCCCCGCTAGCCCTTTGCAAGATCGGCTAGCGGGGCTTTTTGCGTTCATACAGTTCAGCAAATGACTCTTATACACTTCACTACTAAAGAGTTTGAGCTTTATATGGAATTTTTCTAAACTTCTATTTTGAATCTATCTAAATAGATACGTGCTTTGCATTGTTTTAAATCGTTCTAAACAAGCAAAGCCGCTCAGATGCCCCGACCTTTCCCCCTCCTGCTCCTTCTTTCCATGCCGCTGGCTACTTTCGCCACAGCTGCAGTAACCGCTCCCGATGGTTCGTCAACGCTCCATCTCAAGCACGGCGATGGAGATGATACAGCACAGCGGGGCCGGGTAGTTGGTCGGGTAACGAATGCGGCAGGAGAGCCAGTAGAAGGCGTTACGGTGGCCCTGAAAGGCACTACTTACGGTGCCACCACTGGTACCGATGGCAGCTTCCGCCTCTCAGTTCCGGCGGGTAGCTATCAGCTGGTAGTGAGCAGCATGGGTTACACATCTCAGGAGTTTGCCGTAACGGTGACGGCCGGCGAGACCCTGACTTTGGCTCCTTTTGCCTTGGCGCAAAGCTCTCAGCAGCTCAATGAAGTAACCGTAACGGGCAACAAGAGCCTGAACGAGCGGATAACTGGCGTTAGCAAGATGGCTATTGCCCCACTTGATTTGCCCCAGAGCGTGGTAACCATCAAGCAGGAGACGCTGGAGCAGCAGCAGGTGCTGCGCCTGAGCGACGCCATTGTGAACGTGAGCGGCATTTACGTTACCAGCACCACTGGCGGCACGCAGGAAGAGCTAGGCAGCCGTGGTTTCGCTTATGGCAGCAACAATACCTTCAAAAACGGGGTGCGCTTCAACAACGGCATTATGCCCGAAGCTAGCTCCCTGGAAAGCCTGGAGGTGCTGAAAGGCAGCGCTGCCATTCTCTATGGTAACGTAGCAGCTGGCGGCGTGCTCAACTTGGTAACCAAGAAGCCGCGCTTTGAGCAGGGCGGTTCACTGGGTCTGCGCGTGGGCAGCTTCGGTTTCTGGAAGCCAATGGTAGACGTGTACGGCGCCGTAGGCCAGAGTGAGAAGGTGGCCTACCGCATCAACGGCACTTACGAACAGGGCAATAGCTACCGCGACCAGGTGAAGTCGGACCGGTTTTACGTGAACCCGTCGCTGCTCTTTAAGCTTACTCCCAAAACCACCCTGGTGCTGGAAGGCGACTACCTGCGCGACAACCGCACTCCCGATTTCGGTATCGGGGCTATCAACTATGAAATCCAGGACTCCCGCAGCCGCTTCCTGAACGTGGCCGGCGCCAACAACGCCACCACCCAAACCAGCACCACGGCTACCATCACCAGCCAATTGAACAACACCTGGCAGGTGCGCGGCGTGGCGGGCTTCCAGCGCTACGATAATGAACTGCGCAGCGCCTCGCGTCCTACCACCGTTGTTGGCACGGCTGGCCCTACTTATGGTAATCTGACGCGTGGTTTGCAGCGCACCCAAACCTCTGAGAATTATTACCTGGCTCAACTAGACCTGACGGGTAACTTCCGCACGGGCTTCCTAGGCCATACCTTGCTGGTAGGTGCCGACGCTGACCAGTACGAAACTAATACCCTGGCCTACACAAATCCTGCTTCTACTACGCGGGCTAACACGGCGGTATCAACTTATGATATCATCAACCTGCTAGACCCCAGCAAGACTATTGGGCAGCCTGCCGAACGGCTTTCGGGCTTCAATGATCTGGTGCGCAATACCCTCACCCTGGGCAACACCCGCCGCGCTGGTTTCTACGTGCAGGACCTGCTCAGCATCAGTGAGAAAGTAAAGGTATTGGCTGGTCTGCGCTGGACTTACCAGGAGACACCCAGCGACGTGTATTACTACAACAGCGTAACCAACATTGCCAATAAGACGGCCGGCACCTTGGTGAACAACCGTCGTTTCGACAATGCCTTCTCGCCACGCCTAGGCCTGGTATATCAGCCCGTTAAAACCACCTCGCTGTTTGCCTCCTATTCCAACTCCTTCCAGCCCAACACGGGCCAGGATGCGAGCGGCAAATCACTGGCTCCTTCTACCTTCGACCAGTATGAGGCCGGTATCAAAAACGACCTGTTCAACGGGGCGCTGTCGGCTAACGTAACAGCCTACCGCATTGTAAACAGCAACCTGGCGCAAACCTATCTGGGCCCGGTGCTCGGTGCCGATGGCCAACCCGTAGTAGGCTCAAACGGCCAGACCGTTACCAACCTAAATACCAACGTGAAGGAGTTGGCGGGTGAGGTAACCAGCAAAGGTGTGGAAGTAGACATCCAGACCAAGCCGATGATGGGTGTTTCCCTGATTGCTGGCTATAGCTACAACAACACGGCTTATACCAAGAGCAACATTTACGAAAACGGCAGCCGCCTGCGCTACAACCCCGCGCACACGGCCAACCTAAGCCTGTTCTATAACTTCGGCAGCGCCTTTGGTGAGAACGGCTTCCTGCGCGGCTTGTCGGCCGGCGTGACGGGCTACTACGTGGGCGACAAGCTGGCAGGCCGCAACCCTCGCCTGTACGACCCCAACAAAGGCCCGGGCCAGCCTTTCACGGATACGTTCAAGCTCATCAGCATCCCGAACTACACGTTGTTTGATGCCTCCTTGGGCTATAGCTACGAGCGCCTATCGGTGCGCGTGAAGATGTCGAACATCCTTAACGAGCTGAGCTACAACCTCCACGACGACAATAGCGTGAACCCCATTGCGCCGCGCACGTTCTCCGCTACGCTTGGCTACAAGCTGTAAACACCTCCTGCCTGAAGGGGTAACTCCTTGAGTAAAACCCGGAAAGTACCAGCTACAACTGGCGCTTTCCGGGTTTCTGGTGAACTTGTCCTTCGCTTTCGATATTTGTTCTTTCTACAGCCATGAAGATCTTCTTTCGCAACATTCACCTTTACCTAAGCCTGGTTTCGGGGCTTATCATTGCCGTAGTCTGCCTCACGGGCGGCGTGCTGGTATTTGAAAAAGAGCTAGAGCAAGCTTGGCACCCTGAGCGCTACTTTGTAGCGCCCGCCACCTCGCCGCGCATGCCCCTGAAGCTGTTGGCCGGCTCGGTAGTGGCCTACAAGCCCACCGCCAAAATCACGGGCGTAAAGGTGTATGCTGACCCAGCGCGCACGGTAGAGTTTAGTCTGGCAGGAGCTCCTGGCGGCGAGAAAGGCGATAAGAAAGAAGGTGGCCGCGCTGGCAAGGGTGCGGAGGCCAATGTAGCGCCCGCCGCGGAAGCTGGCGCACCACGCGAAGGTGCCGGCCGCCGGGAAGGCGGAGCCGAGGGCAAAGGCGAGAAAGGTGGCAAGGGAGGAAAAGGCGGTGAAGGCGGCCCCGGAGGCCCTAAAGTATTTGTGAACCCCTACACCGGCGCCGTAACCGGCGAGCTGAACTACCGCGAAACCTTCTTCTTTACCATGATGGCCCTGCACCGCGGAATGGTGGGCGGCCCCATTGGCAAGCTCATCGTGGGCGTCAGCACGGTGATGTTCCTGTTCATTATTGCTACGGGCATTGTGCTATGGTGGCCTGCTACACGCAAGGCCCTGCAGCAGCGCCTCAAAGTGAAGTGGAGCGGTGGCTGGAAGCGCGTAAACCACGACCTGCATATTGTACTGGGCTTTTATTCTGCCTTGTTCCTGTTTGTGTTTGCCTTTACTGGCCTAGCGTGGTCGTTTGAATGGTTCAACAAGGGTATTTATGCCGTTACCAACTCGCCCATGCAGCGCCCTGAGCCCCCCGTTTCAACGGTGCCTACTGCTACTGACGTGGCAGCACCTCAGCAACCTGTTCAGGGCCCGCTGGTGGCTGGCAGCGCTCCGCTTACGCCTGATGCGGCGCTGCAACTGGTAGTACGCCAGGTGCCCGAGGCGGAATCTTATGCTCTGCAGCTGCCCAAAGACCCAACGGGTAGCATCCGGGTGGCCACCTTGCGCCGCGGAGCTGCCTATGAAAATGCCACCGATGAGCTATACCTCGATCAGTACTCGGGTAAGGTGTTAAGCCAGCAGACCTACGAGCAGCGGAGCCTCGGCCAGCGCGTGCGAGGCATGTTTAAGCCAGTGCACACTGGCGCCGTGTTTGGCTGGCCATCTAAAATCATTGCCCTGGTGGTTTGTCTGCTAGGATTTACCTTCCCCATTACGGGCACCATCTTGTGGCTGAACCGCCTGCGCAAAGCCAATAAAAAGCAGCGCAAGCAGGAGGCCGCCGTTGCTGCATTGTAAACCTCCTCAAGAGTGGCCTAGGCCACTCTAGGGGCACGTACCAATAACTCCTTTCGGCCATGAGCAAGCGTCAGCACGAATATCGTCTTACCCTGGAGCACCAAGCAGCCAGCAGCCCGGAGCAACCGCTGCACGAGCCGCTAGTGCTGGACTTCACTAACCACGATGACCTGTTTGCCATCGTGCAGCGAGTGCAAAATGCCAACTTCCTCTCGCCTAGTCAGGCCGCGGAAATGGCGCTGGGCGTAAAGCTGCTGGGCAACGTGCTGCTGACCAACCGGGAGCATCCGCTGTTCACGGAGCTTAGCCAAGCATTTGGTGAATTCGTGCGCAAGCTAAAAGCTCACGCTCAGCCCAAGGCTGAATAAGTCTTATGTTCTGTAGCTTCAAAAAGCGTTCTTCTTCGGAGGAGCGCTTTTTTTGTGTCCGCATTTCTGGCTGTAGTTCCGTGGCTCGGGGCCCTTGGCAGCAGCTACCTACTACGAAAAGTCGATGGCCATTCTTCCTCGAAAGAGACTTATCGCTCCTCACCAAGGAGGTAGAGAACACGCTACAAATGAAAAACGCAGAAGCTCGAGCGCCCTATAATAAGCTCCGGCATTTCCACTTGCAGCCCCCGCAGGGCACTTTGAAGCGGGTAAACTGGCCTTGCTGCGCAGTGAATTTCCACTGGCTATACAAAACTTATTCGCCGCTCATGGGCTATATGTAGAACAGAAACCACCCAATCTCCCCGATAGCAACCACATGCTAGGCCTGTTATATGGGGAGATGCAGAAAATGAATCAGCTCGTTTTGTTTCGTAGTACAGCCAAAGCATACACCCTGCCAATAGCTGAATAATCCGTACTTATGCCCCTGCCTACCCAGCCGTCAGTAGCTTCCTCTCCTCCACCATCTACTCCGTCGGGCAACCGGTTCGTGAACCTGCTCCGCCGTGCGGGGCTGCTCGACTGGTTTCTGCTTGGCCTGGCTGGGGTTGTGCTCCTGGCTTACCTGATTCCGGAGGTAGGCAGTAAGGCTAGCCCCATTCCCTGGAAGGTGATAACTACGGCGGGCGTAGCGCTCATATTTTTTTTCTATGGGCTACGCCTGAGTATGGAGAAACTTACGGCGGGCCTCCGGAACTGGCGCCTGCATGTAGTGGTGCAGCTTACTACGTTCGTGGTGTTTCCGGTGCTGGCGCTGGCCTTACGGCCGCTGTTTGTAGGCAAAGCGGCCGAGATGTGGCCTAGCATCTTCTTTCTGTGCACACTGCCCAGTACGGTTTCAACATCGGTGGTAATGGTGAGTATTGCACGCGGCAACTTACCGGCGGCTATCTTCAATGCCAGCATTTCCAGCCTGTTAGGCATCGTGCTTACTCCCCTCTGGACCAGCCTTTTCCTTGATACCTCCGCCGAGGGGGGCAACCTCTGGCATTTAGGTATCGACTTGCTGTGGCAAGTTGTGCTACCAGTGGTGGCGGGGGTGTTGCTCAATCGTCGTTTCGGGGCCTTCGCGGAGCAGCACAAAGGCAGCCTGCGCATCTCCGACCAAGTTGTGATTCTCCTGATTGTCTTTACGGCCTTCTGCGAGTCGTTTGCTGAGGGCATCTTCCGCAGTTACCAGCCCCTTGATATTGCGTTGCTCAGTCTGGGTATGGTGACCCTGTACTTCCTGATCTTTGGGGTAGTATGGGTGCTGGGTCGAGTGCTCGGGTTTTCCCGCCCCGACCGGACTGTGGCGCTGTTTTGTGGCTCCAAGAAGTCGCTGGTGCATGGCAGCGTGATGGCCAGCTTACTGTTTCCGGGCATGGCCGCCACGGGTTTGCTGCTGCTGCCCCTTATGCTCTACCATGCCTTGCAAATCATTCTGGCCAGCATGATGGCCCAGCACATGGGCCGGCTAGCAGAGGCTGAAGAAGCTGCCGGATAGCGCAATGCGCTGTAGGGTTATATAAATACTCTGCGCCGCAACAGTAGCTACTGCATTAGCCCCAACACCAATGCCCCGCTATACGGCGAGGCATTGGTGTTGAAATGGGGATACAATTAATACTGCTAGGCCAGTTGTGCCTGTTTCTTCTGCTTTTTGGGCTTGTTGCGGCGCCCCCACCAGATTACCGTTCCTGTGATGGGCAAACTTGCGGAGATGAGGCTACCTAAAAACGCCACTATTTTGCCGCCTAGGCCTAGTATCTGGCCGGTATGCAGGTCGTAGTTCATGTCGGAGAACTTGGTGCCATTGCTTTTCTTGGCGTGAAAACGTATTTCTAGTAGCTGGCCTGAAACCGGGTGAAAGGCGTATTCGTCGCGGTGGTAATAGTGGAGTGCCTTCCGGTAAGTCCAGCAATACGCGGGGTCTTTGCCCGCGCCCGCAGGCCCAATCAGAATCATCTCGTGCGTGGGCGAAAGACGACGTGCATTCAGGTACACAATGTCGGCTAAGGGCTGAGTAGCCGTCGGCACAGTTTGAAGGGTATCAAGCTTGGTGGTCATTATCTCCGCGGGAGCCGCCTTACCACCGTCAACCACGTACCTGATTGATTCGAGCATCCAGGGGTAAATCATGAACAGGCCTGAAAGGGCCAGCACCAACCCAATGCTGGCTGCGTAAAAGCCAAGCACGTTGTGCAAGTCGTAATTGACGCGGCGCCAACGAGCACCCCACTTAATCGTGAAACGCTGTTTACGCTCCTGCTTCCGCTTTGGCCACCACAGTACCAAGCCCGTGAGCAGCATCACCACGAAAATAGAAATGCTGATGCCTACCACCCATTTCGCTATTGCCTCGGGCAGCAACAGGTGCATGTGGATTTCCTGAATGATAGAAAAGAAGTGTGTCCGGAGGTTTTGCTTCCCCAACACCTGCCCGGTGTAAGGGTTCAGGTACACCTGAATGGGGTTGCCAGCTCTATCAGTGAAAAACACCGTAGCCGAGCGCTCAGGCCCAAAGTACGTCACCCAGGTGTCTTTGGCAGATATTCCCGGGTCTTGAGCTAGGGCCGCAGCTTGCAGGTGCGAGGGCAGCACGGGCGCCGCAGCCTGCGCCTCTACTTTGCGCCAGGGCTCAATGATATCCCGAATGTCATCTTGGAAAGTGAAAATAGCTCCGGTGATGCTCACAATGAACACCACCAGTCCCGAGGCTAGCCCGAGCCAGAGGTGCACTTTGCCAACGGCTTGCTTGACATTCATACCTATAAGTTAATCAACAATTGCTGGAGTACCGACGCTGCCCACTGGCTCCCCCTGAATTCAATAACGCGAGATCCCCTCTCTAACATTCACCTTTGTAGAGAGCTAGACCAAGAAACTACACAAGCGTCAGCAACTGCCCGTAGGCCTCTGCTGACGCTTGAATATGAAAAGCTGCCGTTAGAATTTGTAGGCCACACTGCCCACGATGCTGCGCAGCTTCTGGGCGTTAATGGTGGTGTAGCCAATCCAGTAGTGCTCGTTGGTCAGGTTGTCTACCTTCAGAGCCAGGCGGTACTTGGGCTGATCGTAGAAGGCGCTGGCGTTGAGCACGGTGTAGCTAGGCAGGATAAACACGCCCTGCGACTTGCTGTTGAGGATCTTGTTGTCGCTGGCATAATTGCCCCCGAAGCCCAGGCCTAGGCCTTTGAGCATGCCTTCGGGCTGGCGGTAGCTTACCCATAGGTTGGCCAGGTAAGGTGAGGAAGCTGTGTTGGGCCGGCGGCCGTTTACATTTTCGTTGGTGTTCACAAACTTCGAGAAGTTGTAGGCAAAACCACCCACCATATTTAGGCCTGGCAGCGGGTTGGCCGTCAAGCTCAGCTCAGCGCCGCGGCTCCACTGGGTACCATCTTGGGCGCTAATGGTCCGGAAAGAACCATCGGGGTTAGTCTGCGTGAACAGTGTGCGCAGGATGTTTTGCACCCGGATATCGTAGTAGCTAACCGTAGCGCTAACCCGGCCCTGTGCCGCGTCGAGCTTTACGCCGCCCTCAATCTGGTTGGCCCGTTCAGGCTTGGTCACGAACGACTGCCCCTCGGCGTTTAAATAGCTACTGTTTTGGTTATTGAAGCTATTCTGATAGTTCGCAAACAGGGCCACCCGGTCTTTTACGGGCTGGAACACCACACCAAACTTCGGCGACACGGCCGTTTGCTGGTAGGCCTCTACTGGCGAGTACAGAATGCCGCCTTTGTTATCGTAGCGGTCTACTCGCACGGCAGCCAGCACGCTTAGCTTGTCGGTTAGGTTCAGCACATCTGAGGCAAACGCGCTGTAGGTATTGATTTTGGTAGTAACGGGGTAACGACCTGGCGCATTAGCGGCATAGGCGGCATCAACGGCTGTTTTGTTGAAGGTGCGGTAATTAAAACCTGGTACGTTGAGCGGCACCGCATCAATCTGCCCTCCGAAGAATTCAATATTGGAATCTAAGCGCAGGAAGTCTAGGCCCACCACCACGCGGTTGCGCAGGTTACCAATGCGGAAGTCGCCGTTGAAGAGCTGCTGCACCTGGTAAGTCTGGCGGCGGCTATCCTGGGTCGACTGGTCGGCCCGCAGCAGAGTGCTAACACCGGGCGTGGTGATAACCGTATTGTTTCGCGCGGCGAGGGCTATATCCGAAATCAGGTAGAAATACGGCCCTTTGCCTTCTGAGAAGCTGCGGCTTGAGGACAGGTAGGTGGTGGAAGTAAAGCTGGGCGAAATGCGGTAGCGCACCTGCCCGAACAGGTTGGTGCTGCGCGAGTCCTGAATCAGGCCTGCCCCCTGGTACGACTGCCGGTAATCCAGCGGCGCCTGATCGGCCCGCGAAAAGCCGAAGTTCGCCACTTTGTCGTCGAAGGCCAGATAGATGAGCTGCTTCCCTACGTTGGAGCCACGGTATACTTCCGCGTCTAGGTTAATGGTCAGGCGGTCGTTGGGCTGGAACTGCAGGCTAGGCGCAATGGCCACGTTTTTCGTGAAGCCCGTATAGCCTACGTTCTGGAAGTTGTCCTCGTAATTATAAGCACCGTTTAAGCGGAAAGCCAGAGTTTTAGAGGCGTTAAGCGGCGTGTTCACATCCACGCTGGCCCGGTGGAACCCGTAACTACCCGCGGCCAGGGATACTTCCCCTCCGAACTGCTCGTAAGGCTTTTTGGTCACGCGGTTGAGCAGGCCTCCATAGGAGCTCAGGGCCGAGCCGTAGAGCGTAGCCGAGGGGCCTTTGATTACTTCTAGCTTTTCTAGGTTAATGGCATCAATGGCGCTGGTAACACCGCCGGCCACGCCGTTGCGCAATTGGCTCGATACTACAAAGCCCCGTGATGCATAGAAGGAACCTCCGTCGCCGCTACGGCCCGTCGGCTCCCACATTTGCTGAACCCCCGGCGCGTTGCGCGTGGCATCATCCACGGAAAAGACTAGTTGCTCGGTCAAGAGCTCTTTACCTACAGTGGCATACACTTGTGGGTTTTCGAGGTTGCTGAGCGGCATTTTGCTTACATCTACTGACTGCTTGCGGGCAAAACGGTTTACGCGGGCACCGTTCACAATCACCTCTTTCAACTCCTCGGCATTTTCGCTCAGCGTAAAGTCGAGCGTTACTCCCTGGCCGCTCACTGTTACCGACTTCTCTTCCGACTTCAGGCCTACGGCCGTCACCACTACCGTATACTCACCGTCGCGTACTCGCTCAATAGCATACTGACCTTGGCTGTTGGTGATAGCGCCTTGGCCGCGGCCTTTCAAACCGATAGTTACTGATTCAGCAGGCCGACCATCAGCAGTGGTAACTGTGCCGCGGATGGCGGCCGTTTGCTGCGCCATTGCGGAAAGTGAACATGCCGTCAGAGTAGAAATCAGGCCGAGGTGTTGCAGAGGTTTCATGTATGCTGTTCTATTTAGAATCATTCTAAAACGATGCAAATAAACGGCAGGAAATCTCCCCAATGAAATTTATTTATACATGATCTAAATAAACAAGACTAAGTAACTGCCATTGAATAGGAAAAAGTTGGCTCTGGTAGTAAGCTTACTCGCCAACTGAAGTGCTGCGCTAATCTTAAAAAACAGGTTGACATAGCAGCTCAGCAATAGTGATATTCCAGTACCACCGTATTATATTTGGAGTTGATGTCCCCTCTCAATTGTATTCTCCGAATGAAACAACTTCTTCTCGCTTTTGCCTTATTTCTGACTACCACAGTTGCCTTTGCTCAAACACCCACGCAGAAGGTGTACGCGGCAGTGGTAAAAAATAAGCCAGCCGATGTGGACGCCCTCCTAGCGGCTGGGGCCGATGCCAACGCCCCGGTAGAGATGATGCCTGGCTTCCCAACAACGTTTCTAATCATCGCGGCCGGCAATGGCAACTTAGATGTGGTGAAGGCGCTCGTGAAGAACAAGGCTCAGATTGACAAAACCGACAGCTTCAACGCTACTGCCCTTATGGCCGCTGCGGCCAATGGCAGCCTTGATGTAGTGGAGTTTCTGCTAGCCAGCGGCGCTAACCCTAAAGCCAAGGACAAGGACGGCAAGGACGTACTAGCTAATGCCAAGGAAGGCGGTAACGCTGAAGTAGTAAAACTCATACAGGCGAAAGCCAAGTAGTTTGTAAAACACTTATACATACAAAAGGGGCGGCCAATAGTGTCCGCCCCTTTTGTATGCTACTCGTCTAAGCCTACTCCCTCTGCAGCCCGCTACATAACGTGGGCCAGCAGTAGCGGAGCCTCAAAGAATTTGTACCAGGCGTAGCTTATAGGCCACCTCTTGCGCTGAACTCGCTGGCTTTATGACAGGCCTAGCGTAGCTTATCCTGGAAGAAAGCCAGTGTTAGGGCCCAGGCTTCGGCGGCAGCATCGGGGTGGTAGCTAGGACGCTCGTCGCAGTGGAAACCGTGGTCGGCGTAGGAAATGACGGTGTTGATGTAGGGCTTGCCGGCTGCTTCTACCGCTTCCGTTACCTGGGCAATATGGTCTTTGCTGATGTGCTGGTCTAGGCCACCCCAGAAGAACAAGTGAGGCGCGTGTAGGTCTTTGGCGCGGTCTTTCAGCAGGTGCGTTCCTCCACCATAATACGATACGCCCGCTGCTAACGGTAGTACGGCATTTGTCAGGAACGACACGCGGCCGCCCAGGCAGAAACCAATGCTACCAATCTTGTCGGTCACGTTTTGCTGGCTTCGAAGCCAGTCGTAGCAGGCTTGCACGTCGGCGGTTAGGCCTTCGGGCGTAATGGCGTTATAATGCGGCATGGCGCTGGGAAAATCCGAGTACGGAATCTCTAGGCCAGGCTCGGCGGTGCGGTGAAAAATTTCGGGAGCAATTACCACATAGCCCGCCTGCGCCAGCCGGTCGGCCACGTTCCGGATATGGCCATTTACGCCGAATGCCTCCTGCAGCAGAATTATGCCGGGGTGCGGGCCAGCTGCGGCCGGGAAAGCCGTGTAGGCATTAAGTTGGGTGTTGTCGGAGGCAGTGAGGGAAACTGCGTTGGGGTAGCTCATGGGTAGATGTACAGTATAGTGACTCGGCTATCATAAGCCGGAACAGCGAAGTTTGTTTTCCTGCTCTTCCCGCCTAGCTCAGTGGCCTAGCGTCGGATGTGCTCCTGGGCTTCAGCGGCAAGAGTGAAGCCAATGCGGCACACGGTTATTTCTTTTGCTCCCGCAGCTGCAGCAGCCGCACAATGAGGCCCGTCCAGCCGGTTTGGTGGTTGGCCCCGAGGCCTTGGCCGTTGTCGCCGTGGAAGTACTCGTGGAAGAGCAGATTCTCCCGAAAGTGCGGATCGGTCTGTAGCATCTCATTATCGCCGAGGGCTGGCCGATGGCCGTGCTCGTCCTTCAGCAGCAGCTTGGTGAGCCTGCTGGCCAATGCCTGAGCCACCTGGTGGAGGTTCAGCAGCACGCCCGAGCCCGTGGGGTATTCTACCTTAAACTTGTCGTCGTAGTAGAAGTGAAAGCGCTGCAACGACTCCACAATGAGGTAGTTGATGGGAAACCAGATAGGCCCGCGCCAGTTGCTGTTGCCACCAAACATGCTGCTTTCGGCCTCACCGGGCACATATTGCACCACAAAGTCGTCGTCCTCGGTGCTAAACACGTAGGGGTGCTCTAGGTGGTAGCGCGACATTGCCCGAATGCCAAACTCGGAGAGAAACTCTGTTTCATCGAGCATGCGCGTGAGTAGCTTCTTCAGGCGGGAACGGCGCAGCAGGCTCAGCAAGTGGCGGGCTCCCTTACCCGGCTCTTCCCAGCGCGAAACGAGCTGGGCCAAGTGGGGCCGATTTTCAATCAGCCAGCGGGCGCGCTCGGTAAACTCGGGCATAGCGTCCAGCATCTCTTGATCAATCACCTCCACCGCAAACAGCGGAATCAGGCCCACGATAGACCGAACCTTGAGCTTGATGCGCTCCTCGTCGGGGGTGTGTAGCACGTCGTAGTAGAAGCCGTCCTCCTCGTCCCAGAGGTTGAAGAGGCCGTCGCCGCCGCGGGTCATGGCATCGGCAATGTAGAGGAAGTGCTCAAAGAACTTGCCGGCCAGCTCCTGATATACAGGGTTGGTTTTGGCCAGCTCCAGCGCCATGCGCATCATGTTCAGGGCAAACATGGCCATCCAGCTCGTGCCATCCGACTGCTCAATAAAGCCCCCGGTTGGCAGCGGCGAGCTTCTATCAAATACGCCAATGTTGTCGAGTCCCAGGAAGCCCCCTTCAAAGATATTTCGCTCGCTCTTGTCCTTGCGGTTTACCCACCAGGCGAAGTTGAGCGCCAGCTTATGAAACACAGGCTCCAGGAAGCTAGTGTCGCCTTGGCCGTCGCGGAGCTTCTTATCCATCTGATACACGCGCCAGGTAGCCCAAGCGTGCACCGGCGGGTTCACGTCGGAGAAGTTCCACTCATAGGCCGGCAGCTGCCCATTGGGGTGCATGTACCAGTCGCGGGTGAGCAGGCGCAGTTGGTTTTTGGCAAACTCCGCGTCTACCATGGCCAGCGGAATGGCGTGGAAGGCCAGGTCCCAGGCGGCGTACCACGGGTACTCCCACTTATCGGGCATCGAGATGATGTCCTCGTTATGCAGATGGCCCCAGTGCCGGTTACGGCCCTTCCGACGCTCTACGGGAGGCGTGAGCACGGCCGGGTCGCCTTCCAACCACTGAGTTACATCATAATAGTAGAACTGCTTGCTCCAGAGCATCCCCGCAAAGGCCTGCCGCTGCACGTTGCGCGCATCGGGGTCAGTGAGGTTCTCATGGATGCAGTTGTAAAACTCGTCGGCGTCGTGGCGGCGGGCCGCAAAGATGTGGTCGAAATCCAGGAAAGGCTCCTCGCAGCCCGGCTGGCGCAAGCGCAGGCGCACCGCATGCGACTGGCCGGGCTGCAAGGTCAGGAAATACTGGGCGGCTACTTTGGTGCCTTGCTGGTCGGCGTTGATAGCCTCCGCATCGCCCTCCACCACGTAATCATTGATGCCGTCTTTAAAGTGGCGGCCTTCGGCGGGCAGGTTGTAGAGGCGGGCCCCGTTCGTATCGTTTTCGCAGAACAGCAGCGTCGGCTTCTCATCGCAGTACAGATGATACTGGCCTAGCTCAGGGTGTTCAGCTACCACCGTTCCGGTAGCCGATTCGCGCAGGACTGGGCGCGTAGAGCTGTATCCCCAGGCCCAGGTGTTCCGAAACCAGAGCTGGGGCAACACCTGCACTTTGGCCACTTTGGGCCCGCGGTTGTGCACCGTTATCTGGATCAGGATATCCTCCGGGTCGGCCTTGGCATACTCAATGTACACATCAAAGTAGCGGCTTTTGTCGAAAATGCCGGTATCCAGGAGTTCATACTCGGGCTCCTGGCGAGTGCGCTTCTTGTTCTCCTTCACGAGCTTCCGATACGGGAAGGATCGCTGCGGATACTTGTAGAGCATGCGCATGTAGGAGTGCGTGGGCGTGCTGTCGAGATAGTAGTACAGCTCCTTGACATCCTCGCCGTGGTTGCCCTGCCCGTTGGTGAGGCCAAACAGACGTTCCTTCAGAATCTCGTCTTTGCCATTCCAGAGGCCTACCCCAAAGCACAGTAGCTGCCGGTCGTCGCAGAGGCCGCCCAGGCCTTCTTCGCCCCAGCGGTAGGCCTTGCTGCGGGCCATGTCGTGGGTAATATATTCCCAAGCGTTTCCTTCCGGGCTGTAGTCTTCTCGCACGGTGCCCCACTGGCGCTCCGTGAGGTAAGGACCAAACTTCTTCCAGGGTGAAATATGTGCGTTACTTTCTGTCAGGCGTAGCTGTTCCTGCGTCATACTAAATATTGTGGCCCATGAATGTACACTTGGCTTCCCAAAGGCGCTGCCAAAGCGCGGGGCTTACCCGAGTGGCCTAGCCGGAGGCGGCTGCTCACTCGGTCCGGACGTGCCAATTGCTGACTGCCGTACTGCTTTTTAGGGCAAACGGTTGCTACAGTTCAGGTAAAAGGGCCTGTTGTTGCTGGGCTATTTAGCTAAAGCTTAGCGTAAGCCACGCTGGCACGTATAGCTTTGCATACCAGCAAACCCTCCGGCTGGTACCTCATTGCGCATGAAACTATTACTTGTTGAAGACGAGCCCAAGGTAGCCTCTTTTGTTAAAAAGGGGTTTGAAAACGAAGGATACGAAATTGAGGTGGCCTACGACGGCCGCGTAGGCCTGTCGCTGGCGCAAAAACAGCCCTATGACCTGGTTATTCTCGATGTTAACCTGCCCTACGTCAATGGCTTTGAGCTGTGCAAGATCATCAAGGAGCAGGCACCTCAGCAGCCGGTGCTTATGCTCACGGCCATGGACAGCCTCGACGATAAAGTAACTGGCTTTGAATCCGGCGCCGACGACTACCTCGTGAAACCATTTGAGTTCAAGGAGCTGCTGCTGCGGGCGCGCGTGCTCACCCGCCGCCACGCAGATGGTGCCGCCGTGAAGCAGGTGCTCCGCATTGCCGACCTAGAACTCAACCTCGACTCTAAAGCTGTGACCCGCGCCGGCCAGCGCGTTGAACTTACCACCAAGGAGTATGCCCTGCTAGAGTACCTGCTGCTCAACCGAGGCAAGATCATTTCGCGCGTTGACATTGCCGAAAAGGTATGGGAGCTAAATTTCGACACCAATACCAACGTCATCGACGTGTACGTGAGCTACCTGCGTAAGAAGCTCGACAAGGGCTATGCCGTTAAGCTGATTCATACGGTGGTGGGCATGGGCTACGTGCTGCGCGAGGGCTAGGCCACTCTCCTACTCTCCTACCTCCTTCACGTTTCATTCCCCACTTCCTTCCCACCTCATTAGTACCCTACATGCTTATCCGCAACAAGCTGATTCTGCGCTTCACGCTGCTGGTAGTAGGGATTCAGCTGTGCTTCTCCATCTTTATCTATTCCTTCCAGGCCAGCACCCGGGAGCAGCGGTTCGTGAACCGGCTAGCGGGCAAAGCCGTGATGACGGCCCGCGTGCTGGTGCGCCACGACAGCCTGAATACGCAGCTGCTGCGCACGCTACACCGCCGCGACCTATTTACCGTGCCCGGTGAGCAAATTAGTATTTATGGTTCTGGCCAACACCTGCTCTATACCAGCGCCGATGGCCTGAGCCAGAAGCTTAACTCCCGCTATCTGAACCGCATTAAGCCGGGGCGGCCAGTACAGTTCCACGATGGGCCGCTGGAGACTATTGGGATATATTATGCGCATCATGGGCAGCCCTACTGGATTTTTGCGGCGGGCCATGATGATTTCGGCCACCGCCAACAACAAAAGCTGAGGCTCATTTTGCTGGCAGCTAACCTAGGAGCACTGGTGCTGATTATTCTGGCAGGATGGTATTTCGCCGATGAGTCGCTGAAGCCTATTTCGCGCATTGTAACCCAGGTAGAGCGCATTACCGCCACCCGGCTCAACACCCGCGTAGATGAAGGCAACGGCACCGACGAAATTGCCCAGTTGGCCCGTACCTTCAACCACATGCTTACGGGGGTAGAACAAGCGTTTGAGTCGCAAAAGAGCTTTCTGAGCAACGCCTCCCATGAGCTCCGGACTCCGCTGGCATCGGTGCTGGGCACGCTAGAAACCTCTTATTCCTACGACACTGATCTGGCCGAAGCCAAGCACAGCATCGGCTCGGCCATGGAGGAAATCAAGAAGCTCATTGAGCTGACGAATGGACTGCTGAGCTTGGCCAAGGTTACGGATGCCTCGTTTCGCCGCGACTTGGTACGGCTGGATGAATGCCTGACCCAGGCCATAGCTTCTTGCGAACTGCGCCATCCGGCCCGGCCCGTGAAGCTGCAATTTGGTGAGCTCCCGCCCGAGGTGGAGGATATGTTTATGGTGCGGGGCAATGCGCAGCTCCTGACTACTGCCCTGCTGAACTTGCTAGACAATGCCTGCAAATACTCTCAAGATGGCGTGCAGGCCACGTTAAGCTACCCTTCCCCTGACACCGTGCAGGTGCAAGTAACGGATACCGGCATTGGGATGGAACCCCACGAGCTGGCCCGGATATACGAGCCCTTGTACCGTGCCGGTACTGACACCACGGCATCCGGGTACGGAATTGGCCTGCCCATGACGCGCAAAATTGTGCTGCTGCACGGCGGGCAAATCGAGTTGACGTCGGTAATTGGGCAAGGCACCACTGCTACCGTGCGGTTGCCCGCCGCAAGTACTGAGTAAAGAAGAGGCCTTAACATCTTCTAATTTCCCTCTCATACGGTTTTAATGCCGCGGGGCGTGTTTTGCGCCATGGCTGGCCTATCCACCTCTTCTTCCGCCTCTCGCAACAAGCTGTTAGTGTGGCTCTTGCTGGGCACCCTCCTTCTTTCTACGGGGCTCAACTTGTACTTGCTCTCCCAGGGGTCTGATTACCCGGAGGACTACGCGCCCATGCTCGAAACCATGGCCCAGGTAGAGCTACTACAAACCCGCCAGGCCCTTGCCGAGTGCCAGGCCGGACACACCTTTAGCCCGGACAGTTTGTCTCACGCGTCGGCCGTCAATGGGCCCTAGGCCACGCTAAGCGCATTTTAATATGTTTTAATGTGCTTCTAATGCCCTCCTAATGTGTGGGCCTCACTTTTGGTGCCTTTCATCAGCCGCCAAACCCAGGGCCCTCTCACATAGCCGGTTCTGTCCTTTCCGCTTTGCTCGGCGTGCTCATTGCCTCACCTGTTCTCTGGTTTCCTTATGCTCCCCCGCCAACAACACGTTTTAGATGCTCTTCATGCCTGCATCATTGCCTGCGAACAACTAGCTATTGCTGGTCTTGACTCCCCGGAGCTGCAACGGGGCGTGCGCCTCAGCCGCGACTGCGCAGACCTGTGCCGCCTGACGGCCAGCTTTGTGGTGCGCCAAGCCGAGCACACGGTACACATTCTGCGGGAGTGCGCCGAGCTGTGCCGCTCCTGCGCCGATGAGTGCACGCAGTTCTCAACTGAGGCCGCCCGCCACTGCACCGAAACCTGCCGACGCGCTGAAGATGCCTGCCGAACGGCCTTCGTGCTACCCACCTTTGCGCCCTAGTGCCAGGTCTGCATTTTAGAGCCGTATTTCGCGTGTATTTCGTGGTCAGAATTGTTGCTTCCTTCCTGACTTTCACGCAGAAACCCACGCCAGCTAGGCCACCCCGCTGCTACTCCGGCGCCGACCTGGGTGCAGATCGGCCAGCTTGCGCTGGCTGAGCCAATGCCTCTCGCAGAAAGCCCGTCTTCAGGTGCTCATAGAAGGAGTGCGGATCGATGAGTGAAGCCACGGCCTGGGCCATCATACCACTAAGCAGAAGCTGGAAGATGGCCGAGTGGCGGTCCGTCATTTCGAGCACTAGGATGGCAGCCGTGAAGGGGGAGCGTACCACCCCCGTCAGGAAACTCACCATGCTCACCAATATCAGCAGGTTGCGGTCTTCCAGTGGCACGCTTCCCAGCCGGCAGAGGCCATCGCCGAGCACGGCGCCCGCGCTGAGTGAGGTGGCGAAGATGCCGCCCGCGCCACCACCACTGTAGCTCAGGGCCATGCCGGCAAAGCGCACCGGAAACAGGTACCAGGGCGTCTGCCCATCGTTCTGAAACAGAAGGCGGTTGATAATGGGTTTGCCCGTACCTACCCCTTCCTGGCCTACTGCGTAGGCCAGTGCCGCCAGCAGCAGCCCACAGCCTACTACCCAGCCCGCCTGCTGCGCCAGGCTAGTGAAACGCCGCCGATACGCATTCAGCCACAATAAGCTTTTGGCAAATACTGCTCCCGCTAGGCCACACACAATAGCCACCAGAGCCACCGTGGCCAGAAACCAGCCCGCATGCGCCGTCACCTTCGGGAATCCTAGATACAGGTACGACCCCAGCAGCGACTGTGCCGTGAGCCCGGCCACAATAACGGCCGAAAACACTGCCATCCGGAAGCGAGCCATGTGCATCTGGGTCAGCTCTTCTACCACGAATACGATACCACCCAGCGGCGTATTGAAGGCGGCCGCCAACCCCGCTGCGCCTCCCGTAACAAGGGCAATTTGGCGGGAGAGCTGAGGCCACCCTGCGGGCTGCAGCCGATTGATGGCCCGAAAAATGGCCGCTGATATTTGAATAGTTGGTCCTTCGCGGCCTATCACCCCTCCTCCCAGCAGCAGCGCTACACTGCTCAGCACCTTAATGAAGGCTACGCGCAAACTCAGTAAGTAGCCCGTGCGGTGGTGCTGCCCCGGATTGGAAAGCTCAATGCCCGCCATGAGTTGCGGAATGCCACTGCCGCGGGCAGCCGGCGCCCAGCGCTGCACCAGCCCCCACGAAATTAGAAAGGCTAGTGGAGTGAGCCCAAATGCGAGCAGCGGCTGCCGCTGTAACCACCCAAAGCTTACGGCCTCCGCCCACACAAACAACTTCTCGTACCCAACTGCCACAATGCCGGTAACAATGGAGGCAAACCAGAACGGGAAACTCTGCAGAATAAGTCGGCGGACACGGTCGGTGTACAGGCGCTGAATGAGGTGTTGATCAAGCCATGATAGGGCTCTGGCATAGCGCGAACTAGCTCCGGACATGCAAGCAAGGATAAAAGTGAGGCGACTGGATGGCGAGTAAACTGCCGGTCGGTAGAATGAGTGTACGCAGCCGGAGCTATGGTATCTAGGTTAAGCTCGATAATACCACAAGAGCAGCGCTGGGCCTGCTGCTTTCTCCCGTGTTAGCTTTCCCATTAGCTTCTTATCCGAAGCTGCGCAAACGCACAATTTGTCGTTGGTTTGCTTGGGCCAGTTGTTCGGGGAGTGGCCTAGCACTGGTAGCAGATGCATTGGGGGCGCCCCCAATCAGCCTACTTCGGCCGAGATGCGTGAGTTAACAGGCCTACCACAGAACCTCTGCAACGCGCCCCTCCGGAAGAACGGGAGTAGTATGCCGGCCAGTTGTTTTCGCCTAAGAATGCCCCAACAAGTAGAAGAACAGCCTTTTTAATATCTTTTAATGTCGTTCTAATTTTACGCTAATGTCCGGGGAGGAGCTTTGGAACATGCTGCACGATTTCCGTGCGGGTTGTTCCTCCTCCTTATGCTACCTCTCGGTTCCTTCCGCTACAGTCTTCTTACTTGGTTTTTTCCGCCGCTGCTAGGCCTAGGCCTCTGTGGCTGCGGCACCAATTCTCAGGCCGACGTTGCGACGTCTAGCGCAGAAGCACCGCCCACCTTACCCGTAACTCAGCTCACAGCCCGCGACACGGTGCTGAGCCACGACTACGTAGCCGATATTCAGGCGGTGCGCAACGTAGAAATTCGGGCGCGTCTGGAAGGCTTCCTGGAGCAGATTTATGTGGATGAAGGCCAGCCGGTGCGCAAGGGCCAGCCCCTGTTCCGCATCAACGACACCGAGTACAAGAGCCGCCTGACCCAGGCACAGGCCGAGCTTAGCAGCGCCCAGTCGGCGGCCCGCGTGGCTAAGCTGGAAGTAGAGCGCGTGAAGCTGCTCACGGAGAAGAACATCATTTCCAAGACCGAGCTAGAGGTGGCTCAGGCCAAGTACCAAGCGGCGCTGTCGCAGATTCAACAGGCGCGCACTGCCGTGTCAAACGCCTCACTGTACGTTTCCTACACGCTGGTGCGGGCCCCGTTCGACGGGGTCATTAACCGCATTCCGCTCAAAATGGGTAGCGTAATTGAAGACGGCACCCTGCTCACTACGGTGTCGGATATCCGGGCTATGTATGCTTACTTCAACGTGTCGGAGGCGGAGTACCTGGACTATGTAAAGAAGAGCAGCAAAGACTCGGCCCGCAGCACCAACGTAGCCCACCTGCTACTCGCCGACGGCTCGACTTACCCCGTGAAAGGCAAAGTAGAAACCGTGGAAAGCCAGTTCCAGGCCACTACGGGCTCCATTGCCTTCCGGGCCCGGTTTGATAACCCCAATAAGCTGCTGCGCCACGGCGCTACGGGCCGCGTGCGCCTGAGCAGCACCGTAGAAGATGCCGTACTGGTGCCGCAGAAATCGGTGTTTGAGGTGCAGGATAAGAACTACGTGTATATGGTGGATGCCGCTGGCAAAGTAAAGCAGCACCCCTTCCAGCCCCAAACGCGCCTCTCTGACTTTTACGTGGTAAAAACCGGCCTCAAAAGCGGTGATAAAGTGGTGTACGAGGGCGTGCAGGACTTACGCGATGGGGCCACCATCACGCCCAAACCCGTGGAGATGGACGATCTAATTGACCAGGCACGGTAAGAATAGGCGCCCCCGACACCCTAAGACTAGCCCCCTCCTCAGTTGATTCCGCCTAGTAAAGCGGCGAGGGAGTGGATGTGGTTGAAGCCTGAGACTAGACGCGAGAGCTAGATATCGCCCTAGGCCAGTTCAATCATCCCACACCCTCCTCAGCTGAGGAGAGGGGCTAGCACTAGCCCCTCACAAGCCCCCCTTCCTGCCCTAGCATACCCCGCATTCCATGCTTGCACTCTTCATACGCCGGCCGGTTCTCTCGCTGGTCATTTCGCTGTTTATCACGTTTCTGGGTGGCCTAGCGCTGTTTTCGCTGCCCATCACCCAGTTCCCCGACATCGTACCGCCCTCGGTAACGGTTACGGCCCGCTACACGGGTGCTAACGCCGAGGTGTGCGCCAAGGCCGTGGCAACACCGCTAGAGCGCGCCATCAACGGGGTGCCGGGCATGACCTACATCTCGTCGGTGAGCAGCAACAGCGGTATCACGCTCATCACGGTATTCTTTCAGGTAGGCACCGACCCCGACCTGGCAGCCGTGAATGTGCAGAACCGCGTGCAGACCGTAATTGACGAGCTGCCGGAGGAAGTAATTAAGGCGGGGGTAAGCACCGAGAAAGAGGTAAACAGCATGCTGCTCTACCTCAACGTGATGAGCGAAGACCCCAAGGTGAATGAGAAGTTCATCTACAACTTCGCCGACATCAACGTGCTGCAGGAGCTTAAGCGCATTGATGGCGTAGGCTTCGCCGAAATCATGGGACAGCGCGAATACTCCATGCGCGTGTGGCTGCAGCCCGACCGCATGGTGGCCTACAACGTGTCGGCTGATGAGGTGGTAGAAGCCATCCGGGCCCAGAACGTGGAAGCCGCGCCGGGTAAGTCGGGGGAAAGCTCCGGCCAGGATGCCCAGATGCTACAGTACGTGCTGCGCTACACCGGCAAGATGTTCGAGCCCAAGCAGTACGAGAACATTGTGCTGCGCGCTAACCCCGATGGCTCAGTGCTGCGCCTCAAAGACGTGGCCCAAGTAAAGTTCGACGTGCTCAGCTACGGCATGGTCTCCAAGATTGATGGCAAGCCCTCGGCGGCCATCATGCTCAAGCAGCGCCCTGGCTCCAACGCCTCCGACGTAATTGAGAACGTGAAAAAGCGCATGGCTGAGCTGAAGGGCACGTCTTTCCCCCCTGGCATGACCTACAACGTGGCCTACGACGTGTCGCGCTTCCTGGATGCCTCCATTCACGAAGTACTCCGCACGCTGGTAGAGGCCTTTCTGCTGGTATTTGTGGTAGTGTACCTGTTTCTGCAAGACTGGCGCTCTACGCTCATTCCGGCCCTGGCCGTGCCGGTGGCGCTGGTGGGCACGCTGTTTTTCATGCAGCTACTGGGCTTCTCCATCAATTTGCTCACGCTGTTTGCGCTGGTGCTGGCCATTGGTATTGTCGTCGATAATGCCATTGTGGTGGTAGAAGCCGTGCACGCTAAAATGCACGAAAAGCGCCTTTCCGCTATGGATGCCACCCTGGAAGCCATGGGCGAAATTGGCGGCGCCATTGTGGCCATCACCTTGGTAATGTCGGCGGTATTCGTGCCGGTATCGTTCATGGATGGCCCGGTGGGCGTGTTCTACCGGCAGTTCTCCCTCACGCTGGCTATTGCCATTGTCATTTCCGGGGTGAATGCCCTCACCCTGACGCCCGCCCTGTGCGCTCTGATGCTGAAGCCAGCCCCACACGGGGAAGCGGCCAAGCACGGATTCATCAATAAGTTCTTTGCCGGCTTCAACCGCCGCTACGAGTCATTGGCTACAGGTTACCAACGCCTGGTGCGCACGGTGGCCAGCCGCCGGATGATTACGGTGGCCGTGCTGGTAGGCTTTTGCCTGGCCACCTGGGGCGTAAACTCCATTCTGCCTTCTGGCTTTATCCCAACGGAGGACCAGGGCATGATTTACGTGAACGTGACCACGCCGCCCGGCGCCACGGTGGAGCGCACCGAGAAAGTACTTGACCAGATACAGAAGGCTGCGGCCAAATTGCGGCCAGTAGAATCCGTATCGACGCTGGCGGGCTACAGCCTCATGAACGAGGTAGCCGGCGCTTCCTACGGCATGGGCATGATTAACCTCAAAGCCTGGGATGACCGCAAGGAATCAGTGAACGAGCTGATTGCGGTGCTTAATGAGCAAACCAAGCATATCACCGACGCCGACATTCAGTTCTTTGCCCCTCCCACGGTACCTGGCTTTGGTAACTCCGGTGGCTTCGAGCTACGTCTGCTTGACCGCACCGGCCGCGGCGACTTGCAGCAGACGGCCAAAGTGTCAAACCAGTTCATTACGGCCCTTACTAAAACGCCCGCCGTGGGCTCTGCCTTTACCGGCTTCGACGCCAGCTTCCCGCAATATCTGATTCATGTAGATCAGGACCAGGCGGCCAAAAAGGGCGTGACCGTAGATCAGGCCATGAGCACCCTGCAAACCCTGATGGGCTCGTACTACGCCTCCAACTTCATCCGCTTCGGGCAGATGTATAAGGTGATGGTGCAGGCGGCCCCCGGCTACCGCACCCAGCCCGAGGACGTGCTGAAAATGTACGTCAAGAACAACCGCGACGAGATGGTGCCTTACTCCTCGTTTGTGCGACTAGAGCGCGTGTATGGGCCTGAGCAGCTCACGCGCTACAACATGTACACCTCAGCCATGCTCAACGGCGACGCCGCCCCCGGCTTCTCCTCCGGCGACGTAATTAAGACCATTGAAGAAGTGGCCGCCAAAGAGCTGCCCCGCGGCTACACGTATGAGTGGAGCGGCATGACCCGGGAGCAAATCCTGAGCGGTAACCAGGCCATTTACGTGTTTGCGGTGGTGCTGCTGTTCGTGTACTTGCTACTAGCCGCCCAATACGAGAGTTTCCTGCTGCCGCTGCCGGTTCTGCTGAGCTTGCCCACCGGTATTTTCGGGGCCTTCCTATTCCTGAAGCTGCTAGGCCT
The DNA here is from genome assembly GCF_004745865.1 of Hymenobacter wooponensis. GTDB lineage: Bacteria > Bacteroidota > Bacteroidia > Cytophagales > Hymenobacteraceae > Hymenobacter > Hymenobacter wooponensis. Next base: position 309,901 of record NZ_SRKZ01000004.1, read on the forward strand.
AGAGAACAATATCTACGCTCAGGTTTCTTTGGTGATGTTGATTGGTTTGCTCGGCAAGAATGCCATTCTCATTATCGAGTTTGCCGTGCTTAAGCGCAAGGAAGGCCTTTCGGCCCTGGAAGCGGCCGTGCAAGGGGGCTACTCCCGCCTACGCCCCATCCTGATGACTTCCTTCGCCTTCATTGCTGGCCTGATTCCGCTCACCATTGCCAGCGGTGCTGGTGCCCTGGGTAACCGCTCCATCGGTACGGCGGCGGCAGGCGGCATGTTCATCGGCACTCTGTTCGGCGTCATCCTCATTCCAGGCCTGTATGTGCTCGTTTCGGGCCGTGGCAAAACCAAGAAGAAAAAGCAGCTGGCCGCACCCGCAAGCGCCCTCGAACCCGCCCACGCTACGGCGTAGGGCATTACCCCGCCCCTGCGGGAAACCATCTGAAGCTTTTACAGCTCTAGCCTCGCTAGTCCCATGACCTCACCCCTCTCAATACGCTCCTTCACCTCCCGCTTTCTGCCGGCCCTCACTGGCCTAGCGTTGGCCACCAGCTGCCGGGTAGCGGAACCCACGCTGCAGCCAGCGGCTGCTTCGATGCCGGCCCGCTTTCCTACGGCCGCTACTGCTGATTCGGCTTCCGTGGCTACCCAATCGTGGCGGGAGTTCTTCGGAGACAAAAACTTGGTAGGCCTCATTGACACGGCGTTGCAGGCCAACCCCGACCTACGGACGGCAATTCAGCGCATTGAAATTGCGCGGGCCAGCTTGCAAATCCAGCGCGGGGCGCTGCTACCCACCATCAATGGCGTGGCCAGTGCTGGCGTGGAGAAGTTCGGCGACTACACCCTGAACGGCATCGGTAACTACGACACCAATCTGTCGCCTAATATTGAGGGCCGGCAGCGCATCCCAAACCCCACCCCTGACTTCTTTCTGGGGCTGCGCAGTTCCTGGGAACTTGACCTCTGGGGCAAGTTACGGCAGCGGCGTCAGGCGGCGTATTTGCGGCTGCTGGCCACGGAAAAGGGCCGCCATTTGGTAGAAACCTCGCTGGTGGCCGAAGTGGCTCGTCTCTACTTCAACTTGCTGGGGCTAGATAACGAACTGGCGGTGCTGACTAAAAACCAGCTGCTGCAGGAACGGGCATTAGAAATTGTGAAGGTGCAAAAGCGGGCCGGCCGCGCCAATGAGCTGGCGGTGCAGCAGTTCACGGCTCAGTTGCTCCGCACCCGCAGTCTGGAAGCGGAAACTAAGCAGCGCATTGTAGCCTCCGAAAACGAGCTAAACCGATTGCTAGGCCGCTACCCTCAGCGCATTGCCCGAGGCTTACCCATCCTTCAGCAACCACTTCCGGCGCAAGTGCAGGCTGGGGTACCGGCAACCATGCTCCTGCGTCGCCCCGATGTACAGCAGGCGGAACTGGAAATGGTAGCGGCTCGCGCCGATGTGGCTGCGGCCCGCGCTGCTTTCCTGCCCTCACTCACACTTACGCCCTTTGTGGGAGTTAATGCTTACCGGGCTTCGGTGCTGTTTAACTCGCCGGGGTCCCTGGCCTACGGGCTGCTGGCGGGCCTGAGTGGCCCCATCATCAACCGCAATGGGCTCAAGGCCGATTACCGCCGCTCGGCAGCCGAGCAGCAGATTGCCTACAACGATTACCAGAAAGCGGTGCAAACTGGGTTTGAGGAAGTGACTACCAATCTCCGTGGCCTAGGCAACTACCAACGTGTATTTGACCTGCAGCAACAGGAAGTAGAAGCCCTCAACCAAGCAGTGAGTATCTCCGACGACCTGTACAAAGCCAACTACGCCACGTATTTGGAGGTGGTAACGGCTCAACGCAACGTGCTAGAAGCCGAATTGAACCTGACGAATACTCGCCGCCAGCAGTTCCTGCTCTTAATTGATCTGTACCGCGCCTTAGGCGGGGGCTGGACGGCTAATCCAGAGCCACTTCGTAAATAACCTCATCGCAGTAGCCCCTTTAAAGTACCTGTAGCCCATTAGCCTCTAGGCCTATCTACCAGTAATGGCAGCCGGTTTCCCTCTCTAGCAGAAGCGGAAACCGGCTGTCTGACTTTATAGGCCATCGGCACTTCGCTCTTCATACCCGTGCCTAAGCAACACGGTTTCCCGCTGACCAAAGGTCAACTCCCTATAGCTACAGTTTAGGTGCATGTAAGAGCAAGAGGCCCACCTAATACTATTCACAGAACTATAGTTCAGGTATCCAGCGGCTTACCTCAACAAAGAATATTAATATAGTGTGATTGAAGGAACGCACGTGATGACAAGCCGCTGATAATTAGATTCTATCAGCCCATTCACCACTTAATGAAGCACCCACCCAAAACATGTTTGTACTATACTAACTAGGCTAAGATAAAGCCAAGCTCAACAGTACACGTACGCAAGATCTTATCATACTATTTTCATTTAGCCCCCTCCCACGGCTAGTACCTTGACCCTTTGAAAACAAGCCTACCGCTCTCCCTCCCGCTCATTTGCTATGAGATATATAAAGCAGTTGGACGCTATGCGGGCCATAGCTATCCTTTTTGTGTTTTGTAATCATGCCAGCACCAAGGGCTCATTAGCCTACAAGGCATCTCTGCTGGTTTCCGCTCCCGATATATTTTTTACTATTAGCGGATTCTTAATAACCACCATTTTATTCAAAGATAAAATTGCGTATGACAACCAAAAAACTACAAAGTCAGTAGTTTTTAAAGCCTTCTTCATAAAAAGGATTTTGCGGATTTTTCCGGCATACTATTTAACTATACTCATCACTTACCTTATCAATAAAAATGGAGTCAGCCGCCTTACCCCATTTTTAAATTTCACTGCCAATTACGAAATATCCACAAACCAGGAATGGGGCCGGCTTGCGCATTTATGGTCAATGTCGGTAGAGCAACAGTTTTATCTGATTTGGCCATTTGCCATAATTTTTACTCCCCGGAAGTACCTGCCGTATACCATCGGTACCTTCGTAGCCATCGGCCTTGCAAGCCATATAATGCTGCCTGACAATCAGTTTACTGATATTTTACCACAAAATTGCTTCGATGCCCTAGGCTTAGGGGCCCTGCTTGCTTGGATCACCACTTATCGGCCTGATTTATTTCCTAGGGCTCACCGGGTATTAAGCTACCTGGCAGTAGCAAGCGTAGGTATTATCGCAGTCAAAGCTGTAATAGCCATACCTTTTCTGCCATTTGTTTTTCACCGTACTTTTATTTCTCTAATTACAGTATGGCTCATAAGCTATTTCATCTATAACAAAGAAATAGAAGGCGGCAGAATCGGATTTATCTTCAACAACAAGCAGTTGATATTATTTGGCAAATTCAGCTATGGCTTTTATCTCTTTCATATTCCGTGTTTGTATTACAGCTACAAACTACTTTACGCTGCCAACCAACTACTACCTTTCTACGGGTATATTGCCGAAAGCCATAAGCTTTATATAGCGGAAAACTTCATCATAATTACTGGCCTAGCGTGGCTTTCGTGGAGGTACTTCGAGCTCCCCATGTATGCCTTTCAAAAACAGTTCATATCAATGGCAAGAAAGGAGCGGCCGAACATTCCCGAGCTACTTGCCCAACGTGACAGTGCGGTAGCAGAAGTGCCACAGCTGACTACAGCAAAGTAGAAAGGTCCCACTTCAAACAGCTCCTATATCCGGCTTTGTTGGTATAGGAGCTGCTTTTTTGTGGATCAGTACTAGCAACTTGGGCCTGCTTATTTAGCTGCCTCAATCTCGACTACAGATTTCTCGATGAGGGCGGTAACTGGTGCCGCGTTGGGGCTGCTTGCCTCCTGTTGCTGCAGCTCACGGAGCAATCTTATCAGCCCCACATGAATACCTAAAGACTTGTAACGAATGGCTAACGCCTTGATTCGGTCAATTCCTTGGGACCAAGCCGTGGGCTGATCAATGCGTTTCAGCAGATCTGCTAGGCCAGAGAGCATGCTAAACTGGTCGTTGGGCTCGGCGGCATCAAACTTGGCCAGTACCAGCGGCCACTGCGCTGGCCCACCTGCTTTGCCATACACCTGTACCAGGGCCACGGTAAGCCCGCCTTTATTGTCGGCTTCAAAGGAAGTAGCGCGGCTTAAGGCGCTCTTGGTATCGAGGGGCAACAAGCCTAGTAATGCCGCACCTTGCACTTTGTAGGATTTGCTGGCCAGGGCTTTTGTAAATAATTTCTCGTACTGCTTGCTCTTGAGCGTACTGAGTGCGGTGAGAGCCGATGCCTGTACCTGCACTGAGGCATCGGAGGTGGCTAGCTTTACGAGCATGGGAGCGGCCGCTTTGCGTAAGGTCGGCTGCTGCAAATCCAGCCGTTCAATTGCCATTTGGCGGAGCGTCGCCGATTTATCATGTAGGCCTGCCACTAACGTTTTCTGAGCCAGCGGATCGGGAAGCTTGGCTTTCGCGGCGGCCAGCGCTTCGCGACGGTCAAGGTAGTGTGGGGCATGGTGGTACTGGTAGGCGAATTCCGACAGTGGCTTGTTATCGGTCTTTTGCCACACGAGCACTTTCTCGGCGTCTACGTTCACCAGGTCGGGCTTAACTGGGGCCGGAAAGTAAAGGGTGTCCACGGTATGGCGTAGAGTGGCCTGGTGGCACTGGGCCCGGCCATTGGTGTACACATCTACCGCCAAGGGCAGCACATAGGGAGCCCCCGCCTGGGTCTGGCGCACCACTACGGCCTGCTGCTTGCGGGCAGCGTCCCACTGATAGTCAATTGTAACAACGGGGTGGCCTGCGCGGTAGTACCACTGGTTGAAAAACCAGTTTAGATCTTGCCCAGAAACCTCTTCCAAGGCTAAGCGCAGCTGCTGTGCCTCACCGTTCCCGAACGCGTTCTGCTGCAAGTAGCGCTGTATCCCCTTAAAGAAGACGTCCTCGCCCAGGTAGCTCCGCAGCATGTTCAGGATGCTGCCGCCCTTTTGGTAGCTCACGTTGTCAAACAGCTCTTCCTTATCAGCATACTGAAAGCGTACCAGGGGCTTATCGTAACTACCAGTACTGCGGAGGTAGTTGTACAGGCTACGGTCGGCCTGTTCTTGGCCGGCGTCGCGCCCGTATTCGTGCTCGGCCCACAGTACCTCGCTAAAGTTGGCGAATGACTCGTTCACCGTGAGGTTGCTCCAGCTTTCGGCCGTCACCAGGTCGCCGAACCAATGATGAAACAGCTCGTGGGCAATTTCACGCTCCACCCCGGCATATTCCCAGTCCAGCAAATCTCGCGAAGTACCCTGGGCCTGCTCCCCAAACAAAGAAGCCGTGGTATTTTCCATAGCCCCCGCCGGGAACTCACGGACTACCACCTGGGCGTATTTGTTCCAAGGGTATTCCACTCCGAGGCGCTGGGTGAAAAACTCCAACATCCGGGGCGTTTTACCGAAAATCTGCTGAGCTTGGGCGGCGTACTTCGGCTCCAGATAGTAGCTTACTTCCTTGCCTCGCCACGTCTCCTTGGTCACTTTAAAGTCGCCGACGGCCAGCATGAACAGGTAGGGCGCGTGGGGCTGCTCCATTTTCCAGGTGTCGCGGCGTAGGCCAGGGCCAGCGGCTACTTGCTCGGTTAGGCGGCCATTGCTCAGCGTAACGTACTTGCTGGGTACCGTCAGGCTTATTTCGGAGGTAGTTTTCTGGTTGGTTTGGTCTATGGTCGGGAACCAGACGGAATTGGCATCGGTCTCGCCCTGGGTCCAGATCTGCACTGGCTTTCCGGCTACGGCGCTATCCGGATTGATGAAGTGCAACCCTCGGCCGTCGGAAATCATCGTGCTCCTACCCTTTTTTAATTCCTCGGGCTTGGCCGTGTACTCAATATACACCGTGTAGGCCTCTCCTACTGGCACCGTTTTCCCCAGGTGCACCAGCAATTGCTGCTGGTTATACTCATGCTTCAGGGGCTGCATCTGCTCACCCGCAACCAAGCTCACGGCCTTGATTTCCATGCCCTGAGCATCAAGCCGCAACGAATCGGTGGCGTAGCCGTGGGGCTTTAGCGTTACCCACTCCTTGCCGTAGAGGTAGCGCTTGGCATAGTCGAAGCGTACATCCAGCTTGGTGTGCACCAAGGCATTCACCTTACGCTCAGTGGCTCGATATACGGCAGCAACAGGGGGTTGAACAGGTGTGGGCTGGGCCAAGGCTGCCGGAGCAGCGCTTAGCCCAAGAAGTAACAAGGATAGGTTTCGCATTAGGCACAAGGTATAGTTCTTGGGCCGGTAGATGTGAGATTGATTGGAAAGGTTGCTTACGCTACGCCATCAAGCGCGATTAAGGCGTAGCAGGCACGCCATCTATTTCTTGGTAGCTGGTACTTTCCCCGTGAAGATCTTCTTGGAAATCATGCTATGCACACCCTTGGTACCGTCTACTAGCTGGGTGATTTCCATGTTGGCGGCCACACTCGCGAGCATGTAGGCATCATCATGGCTGAGGCCTTTTTCCTTCATCAGGAAGTCCAGCATTTCACGCAGAGCAATTTTGGTGGCCTGGGTCAGGTCCTCGTTGGTGCCCATGGTGATATAGTCGGTGGGTGTTTCGGCCCTAGGCCAGGCCAGGTGCATGTCTTTGCGCACAATGAACTCCAATGTACCCGTCAGGGAAGTTTCCAGGGCCGTAATGTCTACCTCGCCGTTGCCTTGCCCCGCGTGCCCATCTCCGACTTCGAACAGGGCCCCGGCCACGTGCACCGGGATAAATAAGGTGGTACCAGCCACTAGCTCCTTGTTATCGAGGTTGCCGGCGTGAATGCCGGGCGGCGCACTATTAACCCTGCCCGCGGCAGGCGGTGGCGCAACCCCCATACTCCCGAAAAACGGCCGCAGCGGCACCTCAATACCCGGCGCAAATTGCGCCACCATCCGCTTCTTATCCAGGGGAATAATGCGCATTTTGGCGTACCCAAAGTCTTCGGGCAGAAAGCCACTGGTGGGCCCAAAGGCGTTGTAGGCGTAGGGAATGGCCAGGTCAATCTTCCGAATGCGTACTTCCAGCACATCACCGGGCTCGGCGCCTTCCACATAAATGGGGCCCGTGAGAATATGACCGCCGGGACCTTTGTTGGTCACATCCTTATAGATGTCGCGCAACGACTGCTCTACTTGCGCGGGTGCCACGCCAGCCCCCTCCAAGCGGGTAGGGCTAGAGGTAATGAGCGTTTGCACTTCTACTTTGTCGCCGGACTTGATGCGCAGCACGGGCTTAGCAGCCGCATCATAGAAGCCCCAGGCCACTGTGGTAGGCGAAGGTTTTAGCTGGTGCGTGGTTGGCTTACCCGTTTTGCCCGTAGCCGCCACAGATTGGGCCTGCGTATGAGTAGCCAGCAACAGGCAAGCGCTGACGGTTACATACGCCGCGCGGTTGATTAGGTAGTGGAAAGGCATAAAGCGAGAGGAACAGCTGATAAGCCCCAAGCTACGCAACCAGCGCACAAAAGCCACATCCGCTGGTAGAGGGCCAGAGCAAAGAACCTTTAGCAACTCAAAAATCTACTTGAGGCTTTTTCAGTGTGCTAGTCGCAGATCAAGCAGGATTACCCACCTCCAGCCACGGTCTAAACCACCAGGTTGGCGGGGTAACCCTGCTTACGCGTAGTGGCCTACAGCTGCTTGGTAACTAGCAGCCCGCCATATGAATAGCCGTTGGCATTGAGTCCTTGAATGGGGGCAAATGAATAGCCATTGCGGCCCGCTGTTTTGTGAAGTTGCGGCACTACAATACCGGCCGTAGCGCCGACCACATAGCCGACTATATTGTCAGAAAGAAAGTGTTTGCCAGCTTCAATACGCGTGTACGCCACTGCCGCGGGCATAAGTGCAGCCGCGCCCCACACAAAGGGCTCTGCCCGAGAACCAGGATTAAAATCATGAAAGACTTTGGCCGCAAAGAAGGTGGCCGTAGCCGTGTGCGCCGTATGTCCGGCAAAAAAGGAGTTGGTAGAAATCTTACTGTTGCGGGAGCCCCCTCCTTCTGTGCCGTACAGGAAGGGCCGGTAGCGGGTTACGCTCCCTACAGTGGTAGTGAAAATAGCATCGGTGGCCAGCATGGTTTGCAGGTACAGCCCCAGCACCTGCCCGTAGTGGCCGCGCACATCCTCATTCAGTGCCAACAAACCGGGTGCCACTACCAATGAACCGTAGCAGAGAAAGTCGCCGGCAGTTTGAGCCGACTTGCTGTAGTTGCCGGCAGCAAACCGGTCAAACTTCGGCACATCGTTTTTACTCAAGCGGGCCAGTTCAGCATCACTCAAGCCATTTTTCTGCTGAACCAGATAAAGGCCTAGGCCACTCATTGCTCCTAGTCCTAGCGTGATGGGTGCATCAACGGCAAACCGAGTGTGATACGGAGAGGCGGCTGCTTGCTGGGCAGTGGCGGCCGGTACAGAAGTTAGCAACAGGGCTCCGGAGAGCAGCAGAGTAAGAGAGTGCTTCATGAAAATAAACCTTCGAATGGGAGGCTCCTGAAACGACAAACTCAACCGTAAGGTTGATGAGGTATTCTCCATCTCTGTAGGCCACTATGGCGCGGAAAACTGCTGCTTGAGTAAGCCTAGAACACACAAGCAACTCCCTGCTAACCAGAGCCCGTAGCTTTTGAAGCAAAGCTGAAAGCCGCCCCAACTACTCACGGTTACTTTCGTTACTGTGCTACGCTCCCTATTTTCGGACGCTAGGCCACCCACTGCCCTGTTACAGGGGCCGCTCATGGGTACCGGGTTGTACGTGCAGCCCAGTAGGCCAGTATTTCGTCCATAGGCGCTTGTTGTCGCCAGAATAAACTGCCTTACCCCTCATTTTATGAAGAATGCTTTACCTCGCTTCCTGTTATTACCTGCGGCCGTAGTAGGAAGCCTCTCCTTATTTGCCCTCAAAACGGAAACGGCCGTCGTTCCCGATGCCGACAACGCCGGCCTGAAGCTGCCCGCTGGCTTTGGGGCCCTCAAAGTAGCCGAAACCGGTGGCCGGGCCCGGCATATTACCGTTACGCCTCAGGGTACCATCTACGTGAAGCTAAACCGCCCTAACACGGCGGGAAAAGGCATTTTGGTCCTTCGCGAAACCAGCGCTGGCAAAGCCGAAGTAGTGAGTGGCTTCGGCAACTACGGCGGCACGGGCATCTTCAGCACCCACGAGTATCTGTACGCCTCCTCCGATCAGGAGGTGTTCCGCTACAAGCTTAACGGCAAGGGCGAAGTGGTTAGCCCAGAGCAGCCCGAGAAAATCATCACGGGCCTCGTCAATCGGAAGCAGCACGAAAGCAAATCCATTACGCTGGATAAGGCCGGTAACATTTACGTGAACGTAGGAGCCTACTCAAACTCCTGCCAAGTAAAAGACCGCCAGAAGGGCTCCTTGGGTATTCAGAACTGCCCGGTGCTAGACTCAGCGGGCGGCATTTGGCAGTTCAAGGCCGATAAGCTCAATCAAACCTATGGTAACGGTATTCGCTATGCCACTGGCCTACGCAACGTGGTAGGGCTTGATTGGAATGCCCAAACCAACCAGTTGTTTGTGATGCAGCACGGCCGCGACCAACTCTACGACAACTTCCCGAACCTGTACACCAGCAAGCAGTCGGCGGAGCTGCCCGCGGAGTGCATGTACGCCCTGAAGCAAGGCGACAACGCTGGCTGGCCCTACATCTATTACGACAACCAGCAGCACAAGAAAATGATGGCCCCGGAGTACGGCGGCGACGGTAAGAAGGAAGCCACGGGCAACTATCTGGAGCCGGCGGCGGCCTACCCTGCCCACACCGCCCCCGACGCGCTGCTCTTTTATACCGGCACTATGTTCCCGGAGAAATACCGCAATGGCGCTTTCATTGCCTTCCACGGCTCCTGGAACCGCGCCCCCGAGCCGCAGAAAGGCTACTATGTGGTGTTTCAACCCTTCAAAAACGGGAAGCCCTCCGGCGACTGGGAGGTGTTTGCGGATAACTTCGCGGGCTCAGAAGCCAATGCCGCCGCTGGCCGCCCTGAACACAAGCCCTGTGGCCTAGCCCAAGGCCCCGATGGCTCCCTCTACGTTACCGATGATCGGAAAGGAACCATCTACCGCATCGTTTACGCCAAGAAATAACCCATTGATGAAAGCACTTTTGATAGTAGTAGGCTTCCTGGCCTGGGGTAGCAGCCAGGCCGTAGCTCAAAAAAAACCGGCACCTAAACCTGCCGCGAAGCCCTCCGCTACGGCGGCTGTTTCGGGTGCTATGCTCACTGCGGGCAAGGCAGTGTACGTGCAGAACTGCCTTACCTGCCACCAAGCCGATGGTGGTGGGGTAGATGGCCTCAACCCGCCCCTTACCAAAACCAATTACGTGCTTGGCGACAAGGCGCGCTTGATAAAAGTGGTGCTCAACGGCTTGCAAGGCGAGGACATTGAAGGCGAGCCATACAACAACGTGATGCCCTCCTTCGACATTCTTACCGACCAACAAATAGCCGACGTTCTGACGTATGTGCGCAACAGCTTTGGCAACAAAGCCAGCGCTATCAAAGCGCCGGAGGTAAAGGCCACCCGGGCCACTAACAAGAAGTAGCACGCCCTTCATTCAGCTTGAAGCCGCCTCTACAGCCTGTAGGGGCGGCTTTTTGTTTAGGAACCCGTGTTGCCTGCACACTGCCTGCCGCTCCAAAACGGACAGTTTGAGTGAGAACTATATGAGCAAACACAGTTGATTTTACTATACTTTATTAATATTTTATATAACTAATTTGACAATAAAATCAGGTGTTATTATCTTCAACTATCCCGCAAGGCTAGTGATTAGCTAGCTCGCCTACTGAGCTAGGCGGGCCGTTGAGTGCGCGCTGCACATGTGCTAGAAGAATAATTCCTGAGCTTATTGGAGATTAGTAGTATGAGCCAGCACTATCTACTGCTGCTTGCATCTGGTGTTTTCCTGAGCCTACAGCCGGCGGCTCTTCGCCTGCAACGGCCGCTATCAGCAGCGCCTCCCCGCCATTCTGTAGCGCTTCCCATTGCCCAGCCCGCCAGAGAAACTATTAGTAGGCCAGGAGTAGTGGAACCCATTTGTACGCTACCACTGCTCACTACCACGCATGGTTGGGTGAGGCAGGTTTTCTTCGAGGAAGGCGACTTTGTACGGCGCCGCCAGATCCTGCTGAAGTTCATGTACAACACGGAGTACTCTAGCCAGTTTAACCGCAACTATGTACTTGCGCCCCGAGCTGGGTTTGTAGAGCACAAAAACGTGGCCGTTGGGGGGCACCTGAAGGCGGGTGCCCGCGTAGCCACCTTGCTGGATGTTTCGCAGGTAAAGGTGGTAGTAGCAGTACCCACCCAGACCGGGCGGGCCTTGAAGCTATGCGACCAGGTACCGGTGCGTATTGCAGAGTTGCCCACGCGCCGCTTTATGGGGGTGGTCGATTATATCCAGCACCCAACTTCGACCTTTCCGGCCTACCTCATAACCGTGACGGTGCGCAACCATCTCGCCCCGCTCATCCGCCCTCGCATGCACGCCCACGTGCAACTGCCCACCCGCCGGCTCCCGGCCCTGGTGGCTCAGCAGTAAGCCAGCTGCCTTACTGGCCTAGCTCCTCCTCAGCAGGAGATTAACTGCGTCTTATCCATACATCACTCTACCGCTTATACCCGATGCAGAGACTAGTACTTGCCATTATTTTTTCTGGTTTGACTTGCCAAGTGTTACAGGCGCAAACCTCCACGCCCCAAACGGCCACAGTAGCCAAACTACAGGAAACGGCTAGGCCTACTGCTCCACCCTTTTCAGAACAGGCCAATGTAGTGGTAAAAGCGAGCCGGCAATACAGCGCGGGTCCGTTGAAAACGTGGCTACTAGGGCAAAATTACCGCCGCGAGTGGGAGCAGCCAGTGAAGGTGCCGGTGCTAAACCTGAGCACGGCGCAGGGTGGCCTACGCCCTCTCAAACAAGGCGGCGGCAAGCAAACCAAATCCCTACGACTTCGGGCCGCCAATGGGCGCGAGTATGTGCTTCGCTCTATTGAGAAAAACACCGAGCAAGTACTCAGCGCCGAACTTCGTAACACACTGGCCGCCAAAGTGGTGCAAGACCAGGTATCGGCTGCCCATCCTTACGCGGCGCTAACCATTCCGCCACTGGCTGAGGCAGCAGGCGTGGGCCACACCAACCCCGAACTGGTGTACGTGCCCGATGATGAACGGCTGGGGGAATTCAAAGCGGAGTTTGCCAATACCCTCGCCATATTGGAGGAGCGCGACCCGCAGGTGCCCACCTCCTTCACGGGCAAGGTGCTGGAGAAGAACTACAGCACCGACCAAGCCCTGGCCCTACTGCGCGCCGACGCTCACAACCGCGTAGATGAGCGGGAACTGGTGCGGGCACGGCTGTTTGATGTGTTGATTGCTGACTTCGACCGCCATGAAGACCAGTGGCGCTGGATGGCCTACACGCAGCCTGAAGGTGGCCTACTGCTACGCGCCGTGCCCCGCGACCGAGACCAGGCGTTCTTTGTGAACCAGGGCGTGCTGCCTAACATTGCCAGCCGCAACTGGGCAGTGCCGGCGGTGCAAGGGTTTGATGGTACTATGCGTAACGTGAATACCTTCATGTTCAGTGCCCGCTACTTCGACCGGTCTTTCCTGACGAAAGCCACCCGCGAAGACTGGCTGACGGTAGCGCAAGAGATGCAGGCCCGCTTAACGGATGAGGTGCTGGCCTCGGCCATTCATCGTCTCCCCGACTCGGTGTACCAGCTATCGGGCCCCCTAATTATTGCCAAACTGCAATCTAACCGTGCGGCGCTGCCAGCTTATGCCGAGCAATACTACCGCTTTCTGGCCCGGCAAGTAGATATAACCGGTAGCGACCAAGCCGAATACTTTCAGGTTGAGCGCCTCGACGATGAGCACACCCGAGTACGGATGTATGCCCTGACCGCCAACGGCGCACCGGGTGGCGGCGCCCTTTATGACCGCACTTTTTTAACTGCTGAAACCAACGAGGTACGGCTCTACGGCTACGGCAGCAACGACCGTATGGAGGTAACGGGAGCCGTAAACCACGGCTTGACTGTGCGCCTGATTGGGGGCGAGGGCAACGATGTGCTGGTAGACCAGTCGAGCGTGGCGGGACCCCGTCGCTATACCATAGTGTACGATACGCCCACCGGCAATGAACTGACGCTTGGCCGGGAAAGCCGCAACCGCACCTCCCCCGATTCGCTGGTTAACGAGCACAACCGGCAGGCCTACCGGTACCCGTACGTGGGCCCGCTGCTGCCCCTGGCTTTTAACCCCGACGATGGCCTGTTCCTAGGCCTGGGCGTAGAAATCCGGACTCCTGGCTTCCGGCGGGTGCCGTGGGCTTCGGTGCATAGGCTGCAGGCCAACGTAGCGCTGGGCACCGCAGCGTATAGCTTCCGCTACACGGGTGAGCTAAACCACGTAATTGGCAACCTCGACCTGCTCCTGCGCGCCGATCTGCAGGCACCCAACTACGTGCGCAACTTCTTCGGGTACGGCAACGACACAGACTACGACAAAAGCCGGGGTATTGGCTACTACCGGGTCCGCTACAATAACGTGGTGCTTCAGACGCTGGTGCGCAGGCGCCTAGGCCTGCACCATCAGCTCTACGCCGGCCCTACTTACCAGCGAGTGCGCGTGAAACATTCTCCAGGCCGCTTTATTGATCAGGTAGACGAAGAACAGGAAGGAATGGCTCCTCTGTTTGAGCCCCGCCACTTTGCCGGCCTGCGCCTAGGCCACACCTTCGACTCGCGCAACAACGACTGGCGCCCCACCAAGGGCGTACTCTGGCGTACCGAGTACACCAACTTGCGTGCTGTAAATGAGCGCGCGCGCACCGTTTCTCAACTTACCACCGAAGCCTCGGGGTACTGGACGCCCTCCGCCACGCCCGGCCTGACGCTGGCGGGCCGAGTTGGCGGCACCTTTAACTTCAGCAACTATGAGTTTTATCAAGCCGCTACACTGGGCGGGCTTTCCAACCTGCGCGGTTACCGGCGCACGCGCTTCGCCGGCGAAAACAGCTTGTACAACAACCTGGAGTTTCGACTCTACCTAGGCACCCTCAATACGTTGCTAGTAAGCACCAAAGTAGGAGTTGTTGGGTTTCATGACATCGGCCGGGTGTGGCTTGACGAGGAACACTCCACCACCTGGCACACGGGCTACGGTGGCGGCTTGTGGCTAGAGCCGTTCCGCCGGGTAGTGCTCATGGCTACCTACAATCTGTCGCGCGAAGACAGGCTCCCGGTAGCGCGCTTAGGCTTTCTGTTTTAACGTCGCCGACCCGTTATCCGTCTCGAGGCTGCTATACCCGCCTGCCCTCCTGACCGCATGGAAAGGACCTTGTTGCGCTCGTACGGCTTGCTCTAGGCCAGTCGTTGTAACGTGACAAGATCCTTCCCCAAGCTCAGGAGGACAGGCGGGTATATGCCTCTATATAACTGGCTCATTTACCAGTACTCAGCTTTTACCCTACCACAAACGTGCGCATACTCATGCCACCAAAGCTTACTTCCTCGAAGGCATGACGAATGTTGTCGTCAGCTTCGGCTAGGGCCAGGCTATAGAGCATGGGGATGTAATGGTCGGGCGTTGGTACGGAGAGCGAACCACTGGCACCAGCTTGTTGGTAGTGAGCCAAGGCAAGCAAGTCGCGCTGGTTGATTTTGGCTTTGGCCCACTCATCGAATTCCACGGCCCAGGCGTGCGGGCGTGGATCATCGTGCATGAAATTGGGCATGCTCTGGCGCAGGTTGTGCACAATGTTGCCGCTGCCCAAAATCAATACCCCACGGCGGCGCAGAAACTGTAGCTGCCTGGCGAGTTCCGCGTGGTAGGTCATGGGCTTGTAGTAGTCGATGCTGAGCTGGAACACCGGAATATCGGCCTCCGGAAAGATATGGTGCAGTACCGTCCAGGTGCCGTGGTCGAGGCCCCATTCGTCGCTGGGATGAGCATCGGGCAGAGCAGCTAGTACTTCCTGCGCTACATCGGGGGCGCCGGGCGCAGGGTACTGCATGTCAAACAGCTCCTGCGGAAAGCCCCCAAAGTCGTGAATGGTTTCGGGCCGCTCATTCACGGCCACAAAAGTGCCACGCGTCAGCCAGTGCGCCGACACTACCAGAATTGCCCGTGGGGGTTGTAAATTCCGGATATCACGGCCCAACTGGTGCAAGGTTTGGGTGAAAGGGTTATCGGCCAGCGCATTCATCGGCGAGCCGTGGCCTACGAAGAGCACAGGCATCTTGGCGGTTTGCTGGAAGCCGCTGGCGGTTTTATGGAGGTCTTGCAGGGAGTTCATAATGGTAGCAAAAGGCAGCACCGCCAGGGCTTTCAGGAAGGCTTTGCGGTGCATCTCGTTATCTAATTTTTACAGAACAAAAATACCTTACCTAGAGTGGCGGGGCCTTGATGTAGGATAAGAAATGGAGAGCTACAGCTAGTGGCTATATTGCCTCCACAACGTGAATACACTTGCCTAATGATCCCATTTATAACCGCAGAATTATCGTCAGAAGAAGCCTTCTGGGCTATGTTTTACTTTGTGCAAGAGAACTATGAGCTTTCAAATGGCACCTTCGACGTAAGTGACATCCTAAGCGCCTCTCAACCCATGGAGTTTGCTACCAATGGGCATATTGATGGCCTAGCCTCAGGCAGCAGAACAATAGCCCCCGCAGACAATGGCATGGTCAGTTTCTAGAATGAGGCGATAGAAAAAGTAAGAAAACAAGGCCCTCCTCTTGCCATATCGCTGAAGTAGTAAGGCCACTTCAGAGCCATTCTCACTATGGCTAGTCTTTACACAAACTCCGCATGATGCTTTAGTCCTTCGTATCCTTTTACAACTACTTCAATTGACTTAAAACATCTGGTTATGCAACTTCAACTAGCCGACTTAGCTGACATTGACGGCGTCTTAAATCTTCACCAGAAGTACCAAATCGATACGATTCTAGAGGAAGATAAAAAGGACGGCTTCGTTACCACCTCCTTCACCAGAGAGCAGCTAACCAGGCTGATTCAGGAAGAGCAAGGGCTGTTCATTGCAAAACACGAGGACACAGTAGTGGCCTACGTGATGTCGGCGTCGTGGCAGTTTTGGGCGGCGTGGCCCATTTTCGCCCGCATGATTGAGGATCTGCCTACCCTGGAATTTGCAGGCCAGCGGTTAAGCGTGGAAAACTCCTACCAGTACGGCCCGGTGTGCGTGGACAAGGCCTACCGAGGCAGCGGCCTACTGGAAGCCATCTTTGACTTCGCCAGGGAGCAGATGGCGGCCCGATACCCAGTACTGGTCACCTTTATCAACCAGATTAATACCCGTTCCTACGCTGCTCATACCCAAAAGCTAGGGTTAGTGGTTATTGCAGAATTCGATTTCAACAACAACCACTACCTCGAACTGGCCTACGATACGTCGCAGCCTCTTAAACTACCCCAGCGCCCGGGCAAGCTGCGCTAAGTATTGCCAAGACTGGCCTAGCAGTACTTAGCGCCTCCTACTCTAACCTACCCAACAATAGGGCGTTGCGACGACTGCCGCACCTTAATAGTAGCATCCAACACTAAGTGGTGGTGCTCCAGGGGCTGCTCATCACGCAGTTGCTGAATCTCGCGCAGCAGTAGCTCACTGGCCCGGCGGCCGATATCGTAGCCGGGTTGGGCTACGGAGCTGATGCTGGGCTCTACCAGCTGACACACGGCCCAGTCGCTGAAGCCAATTACGGCCATATCCTGGGGTACCCGCCGGCCTTCTTCGCGCAGGGCCGTCATAGCCCCGATAGCCACGGAATCAGTCACGGCAAACAGGGCATCGGGTGGCTCTGGCAGGGCCATAAACTGCCGGGCAAAGGC
The DNA here is from genome assembly GCF_004745865.1 of Hymenobacter wooponensis. Taxonomy (GTDB): domain Bacteria; phylum Bacteroidota; class Bacteroidia; order Cytophagales; family Hymenobacteraceae; genus Hymenobacter; species Hymenobacter wooponensis. The sequence continues at coordinate 326,786 of NZ_SRKZ01000004.1, forward strand.
GGCTCCTTCAGCATGCGAAACGGCGTGGCACTCGGCTACATACTCTGGCCGGAACGGCAGATCGTAGGCGGCCAAGGCGGCCCGATAGCCAGCAAACCGCTGGCGAGTATTCTCGGGGTGCGGTGGCCCTTTGATGTGGGCTACGCGGGTGTAGCCTTGGTCGAGCAGATGCGTCACGGCATCATAGGCGCCCTGGAAGTCATTGGTTACAACTGTACTGGCATCTAGTCCGGAGTTTATTTTATCGAATAGCACCACTGGCAGATCGTACTCCTGGAGGGCGCGCAGGTGGCCTACGTCTACGGTTTCATTAGACAAACAAACAAGCAGCCCATCGACGCCAGTTGCCAGGAGCATTTGCGTTACTCTGATTTCCTTTTCGTAGCTCTCATTGCTCTGGCTCAGCAGCACATGATAGCCCAAGGCCTCCACCACGTCAATAATTCCACTGATAACATCAGAGAAAAAGGGGTGCACGATGTCGGGCACCACTACTCCTACCACTTTGTACGCCTTCTGGCGCAGCTTTACGGCCAGCGGGTGTGGCGCGTAGTGCATGCGCTCGGCAGTGGCTAGTACCGTTTGCTTGGTCGTGGCACTGATATCGGGGTAGTTTTTCAGGGCGCGCGATACGGTAGCCACGGTTACGCCCAGGGTCTGGGCAATGTCGCGTAGGGTAGCTCTTTTCATGTGACGATTGTGGGAAGGGAAGTACTAGTTCGGAACGGATCAGTTAAGGACAACGACGCAGGCCTACACAGGCCTAGAAGGTCGCTTTAGGAGGGAGTCGGACAAAATTTCTACTGCATATAAAAAAAATTACACTGTTCCGAAATCGGTTACGGTACCGATTTCGGTTTAAAGTACAAACTTTTCCAAAGCTTACGCCCTGGTTTTGTTGATGTTAAAGCTGCACCTTTAATCAGACAGGCAGTTTTATTCCCACCAAACCCCACTCTATTATGTCATCATCTCTACAGATTAGGTCTGGCCTCCTAGTCGTGTTTCTGGCTTTAGCCGGTAACGCCTTGGGGCAAGGCATCATCCGAGGCACAGTAGCAGAGGCAAATGGCTCACCCGTTGTGGGCGCCACCGTCCTGATTAAGGGTACTACCACGGCATCTCCTACTGATGCAACCGGCCAGTTCCAATTGAGCATAGCTCCTGGCACCCACGAAGTGGTTGTTTCCTCGGTCGGTTACAAAGCCCAGACACGATCCGTCACCGTTGGCGCCACTCCGGTGACGTTGAACATTACGCTGGCCGAAGACTCCCAAGCCCTGAGTGAGGTAGTGGTAACCGGCTACGGCACAGCCCGCAAGCAGGATGTAACTGGTGCGGTGGCAGTAGTTGGCGAGAAAGAATTTAACCGGGGCACCTTCACCTCGCCCGACCAGCTTATTCAGGGTCGCGTATCGGGGGTGCAGGTTAGCAACAACAGCGGTCAGCCGGGCGGGCCAGCCACTATCCGGATTCGGGGCAACTCCGCCGTGACGGGCACCGGCCAGCCGCTTTACGTGGTGGATGGCGTGCCGCTCGACGGGCGCACCGCCCGACCTGGCCTAGTGGCCTCTGCTGATGTGGGCACCGGAGCCGACAGCAATCCGCTCAACTTTCTAAACCCCGACGATATTGAGTCTCTGACGGTACTGAAGGATGCTTCTGCTACGGCCATCTACGGCTCTCGGGCAGCCTATGGTGTGGTACTCATTACCACCAAAAAGGGCAAATCAGGGGCTCCAACCCTGAGTGTGGGTGTGTCGGGCGGTTTCTCCACCTTATTGCGCCGGCCCGAATTTCTTGATGCAGGCCAGTATCGGGAGGCCATCACCTACTACGGAGCGCCGGCCACCAACGACAAGGGGGGCGATGTGGATGCGCTCAAGGAAATTCTGCGGACCGGCTATTTGCAAAATTACAACGTGGCCATGAGCGGCGGCGGCGAAACCGGCCGCTACCGCCTCTCGCTGGGCTACCTCGACCAAGATGGTATAGTGCGTAAAACTGGTTTTAAGAAGTACAGCGCTAACCTCTCCACAAACCTGCAATTTCTGGAAAGCAGGAAGCTGGGTATGGACATCAATATTGCCACGAGCCAGTTCCGCGAAGAGTTAGCCAACATTACCACTGACGCCGGGTACCGCGGCAGCCTCATTGGGCAGGCTCTGCAATGGAACCCTACCCAGCCTCTGCGCAACCCCGATGGGTCGCTCTTCATCCAGTCGGGCGACGTGGTGAACCCACTGGCGGCCCAGGAGCTCTACAACGACAACTCCCGGGTGAATACAGTGCTAGCCAGTATTGCGCCTTCGTTTAAGTTTACTGACTGGCTCCAGTACCGGATGCAGTTGAGCGTAAACTATAACAGCGGCGAGCGGCGCACTTCCATCGACCAGCGCCTGATCAACTACCCCGGCATCGAAAACCAGGGCTTCGCCAGCATCAGCAACAATGAGCTGACAACCCAGCAAATTGCCCACACGCTCAGCCTCAATAAGAGCCTGACTACCAGTATAAACCTGAATGCAGTAGTTGGCTACGAGTATACCAAATTCTCGAACCTGGGCTCCAACGTGAATGCGTACGGCAACCCCGCTACGGGAGGCTTCGGAAACTTTGGCCTCGACTACACCGACTACATTCAGACGTCGGCTACCGGGTCCCGCAATGTCTCGTCGTTCAATGATCCAACGTCGGAGCTGCAATCGTTATTTGGGCGGGCCATTTTCAATATCAAGGACCGTTACATACTGACTGGCACCATACGACGTGATGCGAGCAGCAAGTTTGGCCGTAATAACCGGGCAGGCTATTTCCCCTCGTTTGCAGTGGCCTGGGATCTGAGCCAGGAGGCCTTTTTTCCGGCTGAGCAGCTCTCCCAACTCAAACTGCGGGCGGGCTACGGCCTCACCGGAAACCAGGAGTTTCCGGCAGGTGCAGCCCAGGACCGCTTTGAGGTGCGCGACAACGGAGCACAAATCCCGCTTAATAGCCGCAATGAGAATTTGAAGTGGCAGTCGGACCGCCAGTTTAACGTCGGCATCGACATTGGGGCCTTCAACAACCGCTTCACCTTTACGGCCGATTACTTCAATAAAACTACCACCGACATTCTGTTCCCTACCGTGCCAGGGCAGCCGGCGCCACAGGTACAAGCCATCTTCTGGGATAACCTCGACGGCAAAATTGTGAACAAAGGTGTAGAACTGGCGCTAGGCACTACCCTGGTGAGAAGTGATAAAGCGGAGGTAGGCTTCAATGCCAATGCCACCTTTATTCGCAACGAAGTAAAAGACTTAGTAGGGGCCGATATTATTACGGGAGCTATTAACGGGCAGGGCCTGTCGGGCTCCACTTCGCAGCTCATCCGTAACGGATACCCCATTAATGCTTTTTTCCTGCCTCAGTACAACGGCCTCAATGAGCAGGGATTATCCAATCCCTTGGACCTCGCAAACCCGGTGTATGCGGGCAGCCCAAACCCTCGCACGCTGCTGGGTTTAAGCGCCAATGCCCGCTATGGCAAACTATCACTGGTAGCCAACATGACCGGCGTTTTTGGCCAATACATCTACAACAACACGCTTAACGCGGTGGGCAACGTGGGACAAATCGGGGCAGGGAAAAATATCGCGCTGTCCACGTTTGAAAACTCGATCAAAGAATCAATCGGCAACCCAGCAGCGGCCACCACGCGCTACCTGGAAAAGGGAAACTACCTGAAGATGTCTAACCTCACCCTGGCCTACAGCTTTGGCGACGTGGGCAGTTTCGTGAAGGGGGCCCGGATTTATGCCACTGGGCAGAATCTGTTCGTGATTACCAAGTATGATGGGTTTGATCCAGAAATCAATACCGTAAAGCGAGGAGCCAATCAAGTGCCTTCCGTTGGAATTGACTATCTGCCTTATCCCAGTGCCCGCACCTTCACGTTCGGCGTCAACTTCTCTCTGTAGCCTCTAATTTATTCCCACCATGAACTACACTAAGATTGTTTGTGCGGCCGCCGTCCTGGCGTTGCTCCAGGTGGCTAGCAGCTGCGAGCTCAATGAAACTTTGCAAGGCCAGTTGTCGCTTAATCAGATTCCTAAAGGCGACCCAGCAGCGCTGCTGCAAGGTGTATATAATGCCCAACGCGACCCAATTCAAGGCCACGTAAGCGTGTTTGCTTTGCAGGAGGTGTCTACGGACTCCCGCATTATGCCCACCCGTGGGCCAGACTGGGATGATAATGGCAAGTGGCGCGCCCTCTACAACCACACCTGGGACCCCAACAACGAGCGGGTGCGTGATACCTTTAACCAGTTGGAAGGCATCATTTTCGCCTCCACCGACCTGCTGCGCTTCGACCCAACGGTGCAGCAGCAAGCTGAATCTCGGTTTTTGCGGGCTTGGGCTACCTTTCTGCTCCTAGACCTCTACGACCAAGTACTGTACCGTGAACCAGGCGGAGCTTTGAACGAATTGGCCAAGGTGCGCAAGGGAACTGAGGCCCTCGACTTTATTGTGAGTGAGCTTAATGCCATTCAGAAAGACCTGCCCGACGGACCGGCCGGCAAGGCTAACAAGGACGCCGCCCGGGTGCTGCTGATGAAGTGCTACCTCAACAAAGGGGTGTACGCCAACCGCCAGGCGCCCACCTTCGCCGCAGCCGACATGAACCAGGTGATTACGCTGGCCGACCAGATAATCACCAGCAACAAGTACTCCCTCACAAATAACTACTTCGATAATTTCGCGCCCAACAACACGGCTATAGGCCTAGAGAACATCTTCACGCAGCCGAACACTTTCGGCAATGCTGGGCCTACCCGCGACTTGTGGAAGTTTGTATCGCACTACAACATGCGGCCCGTGGATGGCTACAACGGCCCGGCCGTTCCGGCCTCCCTCTATGACTTGTTTGAGGCCACCGACAAGCGCCGCGGACAGGTCTACGATATCCCCGGTGGCCCCGCTAACCCCGGTCGGCGCATCAACGTGGGCTTCCTGATAGGGCAGCAATACAACCTCATCACTGATGCGCCTCTCACCACGCGGGGAGGAGCTCCGTTGGCGTTTACCAAGGACATTAACCTTTCTGAAACCGGCGCTGACTTGGAGGCCAAAGGCATTCGGCCTATCAAGTATCCCGTTGATTATGTAAGCGAAGCCAAGGGCGGCAACGGCTGCGAAAACGACCACGTAACCTTCCGCCTAGCCGACGTGCTGCTGATGAAGGCGGAGGCCATCCTGCGGGGTGGCACGGCAACCAGCGCTGGCAGCTACGGCTCCACTGCGCTGGCCATTGTTAACTCGTTACGTACTCACCCTTCGCGTGGGGCCAGCGCCCTGCCTTCGCTCACCCTCGACATCTTGCTGGATGAGCGGGGCCGGGAGCTCTACAGCGAGTCGTGGCGGCGGAATGATATGATCCGGTTTGGCAAGTTCTTGGCTGCCCGTAAAGACAAGCCCCAGAGCGACCCGAAATACCTGATTTATCCGATTCCTAAGGCCCAGGCCGACGTGAATTCTAATATCACGCAGAACCCCGGCTACTAGGTCACCTTGCTTCGGCAGCGCTTTAGCAGGCCGTTGGTTTCTGCCAACCGGCAGCAGCCAACGGCCTGTTTAGTGCAGCCCGCAGCCCCACAGCCTTCCTGATGAAGAGAACTGCTACGAACCTGCTCAAAACAGCGGCGCTGGTATTGGTGGGCCTGTCTGCGGCGTGCAACCAAACCGCCAAAACAGACCAGTCCGCTGCCACCTCGCCCACTGCCAGCGCAGCCGCCAATACCGCGGCGCTAGGCAAAAAACCGGGCTGGTGGAAGGAAACCGTGGTGTACCAGATTTACCCGCGCAGCTTTCAGGACAGCAATGGCGACGGTGAAGGAGACCTGAAGGGCATCATCTCCAGGCTTGATTACCTGAAAAGCTTGGGCGTGGGCACTGTGTGGCTCAACCCCATTTACGCCTCCCCCAACGACGACAGCGGCTACGACATCTCCGACTACCGCCGCATCCAGCCCGCTTTCGGCACGATGCAAGATTTTGATGACCTGCTGAAAGGCCTACACCAGCGGGGAATCAAGCTGGTGATGGATTTGGTGGTGAACCACAGCAGTGACGAGCACGAGTGGTTTAAGCAGGCACGCAGCTCCCGCACCAACCCCTACCGCAACTACTACCACTGGTGGCCCGCCGAGAAAGGTAAGCCCACGCCCCGCTGGAGCTTTTTCGATGTAAACAGCGACGCCTGGCGCTATGACTCACTCACCAACTCTTACTACCTGCATTACTTCTCGCGCAAGCAGCCTGACCTGAACTGGGAAAACCCCAAGCTGCGCCAGGAGGTGTACGCCCTGATGCGCTTTTGGCTGGATAAAGGCATTGATGGGTTTCGGTTGGACGCGTTTCAGTTTGCGTCCAAAGACACGCGCTTTCCACCCCTGCCAGCCGGCTACGAGAAGAACATCATAAAGTATTACGGCGGCGGGCCACACCTGCACGACTACCTGCAGGAAATGAACCGTGAAGTGCTCAGCAAGTACGATGTGATGACCGTGGCCGAAGGCGCCGGTACCGGACCCACCGACGCCATGCTATTCGTGGACCCATCCCGCAAGGAGCTAAACATGGCCTACCACTTTGAAGGCGTAGACCTCAGCACCGGCCCGGAGGGGTACAAGCTTACCGACTTCAAACGCGTATATACTCGCTGGGACAGCGCTTTTGCCCAAAAAGGCTGGCTATCCATCTTCCTGGCCAACCACGACCAGCCCCGGATGGTGAGCAAGTTCGGCGACGACCGGCCCGCGTTCCGGGCGGCCTCGGCCAAACTGCTCAATACCTTTCTCCTGACCATGCGCGGCACGCCCTACTGCTACAACGGCGACGAGCTGGGCATGAGCAACATTGGCTTCACTGATATTGCTGACTACCGGGATGTGGCCACCCGCAACGGGTACCAGCAGGTGAAAAACCAGGGCGGCGACCTGGCCGCTTTCCTGGCTACGGCTCGGCGCACCGCCCGCGACAATGGCCGCACGCCTTTTCAGTGGGATGCCACCGCCAATGCAGGCTTTACCACGAGCACGCCCTGGCTGAAAGTAAACCCCAACTACCGCGAGATTAACGCGGCGGCCGAGGATAAAGACCCGAACTCAGTGCTCAACTACTTCCGCAAAGCCATGGCCCTGCGCAAGGCGCACCAGGTGCTGCTGACTGGCAACTACCAGCTTCTGGACGAGCCCAATCCGCACATTTACGCTTACACTCGCTCCCTAGGCCAGGAGCAGGTGCTGGTCGTGCTCAATTTCACTTCGGTAAAACGCCGCTGGCCACTGCCCATTGGCACCGAAATTTCGGGGCAGCCCTGGCTAAATAATTACCCTACGTTTGCCGCGGCCACCACCCTCGCCCTGGAGCCCTGGCAGGCTCTGGTGCTGCCGTTGCGCTAGGCCACCCGCTACTTCCCACTTCCTACTTCCCCACCCTTTGAAATATCTGTTTCTAGCCACTGCGCTCTTCCTGACAGTTGCCCGATCTGCCGCTGCCCAAACGGCGCCCGACCCGTGGCGCCTGTCGGCCGGCCAGATTGACCCCAAGAACTACTACGGCGTGACGGTGGCCAATGGAATGCTAGGCATTGTGTCGTCGGCGGAGCCGTTTCAGGTAAAGAGTGTGGTGCTGGCCGGGGCCTACGACCAGTATGGGCGGGGCCGGGTGAGTAACTTTCTCAATAGCTTCAATCTGCTGAACATGTATCTGGAGGTAGATGGCCGCCGCCTTTCGGGCAAGGATGCCAGCAACTTCCGCCAGCAGCTAGACATGCAACGGGCCAGCTTCACCACCACGTTTGACTACCAGGACAAGGCAACCATCAGTTATACCTATTATACCCTGCGCCACCTGCCCTTTACGGCCCTGCTGGACGTTGCCATCACGGCAAAAAAGGACCTGAACCTGACGGCCGCCAGCGTGCTGGAAACGCCCGATGCCCTCCGCGACGCGCAGAACTATTACAACGAGATTGATCGGCCCCACGTCACGCTCAGCCTGCTTACGTCCTCGGCCCGGAGCCCCACGGGCAAGATGCAGCTGTGCGCTTCCAATACATTCTTGTTTGGGGAAGCGCACGGGCAGGAGCCCAACGTGATTCATGAAATGTGGGACAACAACATGCACTTGATGAAGTTTGGCAAGCAGCTGAAAGCGGGCCAAACCTACTCCTACGCCGTGGCCGGCTCGTCCATCACATCCAGCCACCACCCCGATCCGCTCAACGAGGCCGAGCGGCTCACCATTTTTGCCCGCCTCGAAGGTAAGGACCGGTTACTGGCCTACCACACCAAAGCGTGGCAGGAACTCTGGAAAAGCGACATTCAGATTGAGGGCGATGCCCAGGCCCAGCAAGACGTGCACAGCATGCTGTATCACCTCTACAGCTTCTCCAGGGCGGACACCGAGTTTTCTCCTTCGCCCATGGGCCTCTCGGGGTTGGGCTACAACGGGCACGTGTTCTGGGACACCGATGTGTGGATGTTTCCGGCCCTGCTGGTGCTGCACCCAGATATTGCCAAATCGTTGCTAGAGTACCGCTTCCAGCGGTTGGAGCCCGCCCGCCGCAACGCCTTCGCCCACGGCTACCAGGGTGCCCAGTACCCCTGGGAGAGTGCCGATACGGGCGTGGAGGAAACACCAGTGTGGGCCCTGAGCGGGCCCTTCGAGCACCATATTTCAGCTTGCGTGGCGCTGGCAGCCTGGCAGTACTACTGCGTGACCCAGGACAAGGAGTGGCTGCGCGAGAAGGGCTACCCCATTTTATCAGCCACCGCCGATTTTTGGGCTAGCCGGGTAGAGCGCAACGGCCTAGGCCACTACGATATCAAGAATGTGGTGGCGGCCGATGAGTGGGCCGAAAACGTAGATAACGATGCTTTCACCAATGCCGCGGCTCAAGTAAACCTGCGCAATGCGGCGGCCGCCGCCAAGCTGCTGGGCCTGAAAGCCAACCCCGACTGGCTGCACGTGGCCCAGAACATCCCAATTCTGAAGCTGCCCGACGGCACCACTCAGGAGCACGCCAGCTACAAGGGTGAGGGAATAAAGCAAGGCGACGTAAACCTCCTGGCCTACCCGCTGGGCGTCATCACCGACCCGGCCCAGATTCGGAAAGACCTGGCCTACTACGAAACCCGGGTACCTACCGAAGGCACGCCCGCCATGACTCAGGCCATTTTCGCGCTGCTCTACTCCCGCCTCGGCAACGCCGACAAGGCCCAGCACTTCTTCCAGGATGCTTACCTCCCCAATCTGCTGCCACCCTTCCGCGTCATTGCTGAAACCAAGGGTGGCACCAACCCCTACTTTGCTACTGGGGCGGGCGGGGTATTGCAAGCCGTCATGATGGGCTTTGGTGGCCTGGAAATAACACCTAGTGGCCTAGCCCAACGCAAAACCACCCTGCCCACCGGCTGGAAATCAGTGCGCATCACGGGGGCCGGGCCGCAACGCAAAACCTACTCTGTGACGCGGTAAGTAAGCCTGAACAAAATGCATCAGCGCCAGCCCATGCCGGCAGCTGATGGTGGGGTGGCAGAACGCCTCGTGGGAAGGGCTGCCTGCCCGTCGCTCGCTGCAAGGCGGGCGGCGCTTCCTTCCATTCTCCTGCTCCTCCCACGCTACCTGTCCCCACCCAATTTGTATGGCCCTTACTTCTACTACCGCTTCCTCCGGGTTGATAACGGGGCTGGCTTCGCTGCCTAAGCCCCGGCTGGCGTTCTGGCAAGTTCTGAACATGAACCTGGGCTTCTTCGGCATCCAATACAGCTTTGGACTGCAGCAGACCAACATGAGCCCCATCTACTCCTACCTGGGTGCTAACCCCGACATGCTGCCCTTTCTGTGGCTGGCGGGCCCCATGACGGGACTTTTGGTGCAGCCGGTGGTGGGCGCACTCAGCGACAAAACCCTGAGCCGCTGGGGCCGCCGCACGCCCTATTTCTTGGTGGGCGCGGTGTTGTGCAGCATCTGTCTGCTGGCTATGCCGTTCAGCCGAGCGCTCTGGATGGCGGCTGGCTTACTCTGGATTCTGGATGCCGCTAACAACATCACCATGGAGCCTTACCGCGCTTTTGTGAGCGATAAACTGCCGGCACCTCAGCATAGTATCGGCTTCCTGACGCAGAGTTTTTTCACGGGTTTGGGCATCACGCTGGCCAACTTCACGCCCTCGGTGCTGGTGTACTTGGGGCTGGTCAGTGGTACGGACCGCAGCGCGAACAACATTCCGCACACTACCTACGCGGCCTTTCTCATTGGAGCCGGTGTGAGCATCGGGGCCATTCTGTATTCGGTTTTCACCACCAAAGAGCACCCGCTGAGTGAGCAGGAAGTAGCCGCCATTCGGGCGCAACCCCAGGGCCTAGGCCACACCCTACGTGAAATTGGCAGCGCTATTCAGCAAATGCCCCTTACCATGCGCCGCATGGCCCCCATGATGCTGTGCACCTGGTACGCTATGTTTTGCTATTGGCAATACATCACCCTGAGCCTGGCCAGTACCGTGTACCACACCCAGGACCAACAATCAGGCGGCTTTAGCGCGGCGCAGCTGCTCACCGGGCGCATCAATGGCACCTACAACGTGGTCACGTTTTGCGCGGCATTTGGGCTGGCGTGGCTGGCCCGGCGGTGGGGGACTCGGGCCGTGCACATGCTCAGCCTGAGTCTGGCCGGACTAGGCCTACTGGCACTGCCCCTTCTAGACGAGCCTTCTCTGCTGCTGGCCCCCATGATTGGGCTGGGCATTGGCTGGGCCAGTATGATGGGCACCACCTACGTAATGCTGGCCGGTGCCATCCCGAAGGAGCGCACCGGCGTGTATATGGGCATTTTCAACATGTTCATTGTGCTGCCGATGCTCCTGCAAACGGTTACATTTTCCTGGATTTATAGCCACCTGCTTGGGGCACATCCCGAAAACGTAATTCACCTGGCCGGGGCCCTGCTGCTAGCCGGGGCAGTGTGCGTGCTGTTTATTCCGCGAACCAGTTCTGAGCTTCAAACAGTAGAGCTTACCACGTCATAAGTAGGCCGTTTGTACTGATGGTTCTCTTATTGGGCCGCTAACGCCCCAGAAAGCTTGGCTTGCATTTCCTCCCGCCCCGTCTATGTCAGCACTTGAACCCAGCATCCACCTCCTGCGCCGCGCAGCCACGCCGCATGGCTTTGTGGCCAGCGTGCAGAACGTGAGCAACTACCAGCGGATATGGACGCGAGATGGAGTAATAACTGGCCTAGCCGCCTTACTTACCGATGACTCTGGCCTAGCGGACACCCTGGATGCCACCCTGCAAACCGTATTTGAGGCCCAGCATACGGCAGGCTTTTTCCCTTCAAACGTTGACCCCCAAACCAGGCAGGCCAGCTACGGCGGCAACTGCGGGCGCGTGGACAATGTGAGCTGGGCCATTATTGGGTTGCTCCAGCATGCGCATATTACGGGCAGTACAACCCTGGCGCAGGCCTGCTGGCCTCAGGTGCAACGAGGTTTGGCTGTGCTGGAAGCCTGGGAGTTCAATGGTAAGCACTTGGTATACGTGCCTCAAAGCGGCGACTGGGCCGATGAGTACGTGCAGCACGGCTACGTTCTTTACGACCAGTTGCTGCGAGTGTGGGCCCTGGAATTGGCCGGCCACTACTACCAACGCCCTCAGTGGCTCCAGAAAGCCGCTACCATTCGGCAAGTGCTGGTACGCAACTACTGGAACGATGATTCTGCTGATGCAGCTCCGCTGTACGCGCCCAACCTGGAGCACCAGCGGCGGCAGGCCCCACGCACCTTCTGGCTGATGGGCTTCAACCCGGCCCGCGTGTACCAGCAGTTCGATTTGGCTGCTAATGCGTTGGCACTGTTGCTAGACCTGGGTACGGCCGCTCAGCAGGCTACTCTGGTGGCCTACCTGCGGGAACAACTGCACCACCAACCGTTTCTGCTGCCCGCCTTTGCCCCTGCCCTTTCCCCCACCGATGGCCTGATGGCTGAGCTGACTGATAACTACGCCTACGAGTTTCGTAACCGGCCTCATGAGTTTCACAATGGCGGGCTTTGGCCCGTCTGGAACGGCTGGCTGGCGGCCGCTCTGCATCAAGTCGGTGAACCTGGCCTAGCCAACCAACTGACGGGCCATTTGCACGCCGCCAACCAGCAGAACCCCACCGGTACTGACTGGGGCTTCTACGAAAACTTCCATGGCCTTACCCATGCCCCCATTGGGGTGGCCTACTGTACCTGGAGCGCCGCCGGCCAGCTCCTGGCCGAGGCCTACGCCCAAGGCCGGCGGCTGTGGGTCCCGGCTGTTTAATACCCACTTGCTGCCCAGATCTTCCTCTTTTTCTCGTTAGCCGATGCGTCCGCCTCTCCCTTCCGCCGCTGCCTCGCCCCTGAGCCCTGCCCCTACTATGGTCGGGCTGCTGGCCATTGGGGAAGCCCTGATTGATATTTTAACCACCGATTTCGTGGGCGACCTTTCGCAAGTGACAACCCTGCAAGCCGTGGCCGGGGGGAGCCCAGCCAACCTGTGCCGCTTTGTGCAGCAATGCGGCGGCACCGCACGGCTGGTAGCGGCTGTGGGGCAAGATGGCCTCGGCGAGATTCTGGTGCGCAGCTTGGCCGCCGCGGGGCTCAGCACGGAGTATGTGCATCAGCTGCCCGACCGGGCCACCAGCATCATTGTGGTGGGGCGCAGCCGTGCCACGCCTACTTTCATTCCGTATCGCAGCGCCGACCGGTATTTGCCGCCTATTGATCCGGACCTTATCTCGCAAGCTGCCTTGGTGCATACCACCGCTTTCGCACTTAGCCGGCAGCCTGCTCAAGATCATATTCTCGAAGCTCTGGCCACTGCTTACGACCAGGGCCGCCCCGTATCCATCGACTGGAACTACGCGGCACCCATCTGGCGGCGCTCCGATAACGCCCCGGATGTATGGCAGCGCGTCTTGGCCTACGAGCCCCTGCTCAAAGTTAGCCTCGACGACGTGGCTCGCTTCGGACGGGTACCTGCTACCGCTGAAGCGGCCAAAGAGTTCCTGCTCAACGTGCGGACCCGCGTACTTTGCCTTACCTGCGGTGCAGAGGGGGTTTGGTACCGTACGTATGCCGATGCATGGCAGCACCAACCCGCGCCCCCCGTGGAAGTACTTGATGCCACAGGAGCCGGCGACGCTTTCTGGGCGGGCTTTCTTACTAATTGGATGCTGCAGGCATCCATTGACGACTGCGTGCAGAGGGGTATCAGCACGGCCGCCCGCCGTTTGCAGGGCCAACTGGCCTAGGGCCCTAAGGTTGCAATTATGCGGCAGCAGCTACGGCCCCGGCAGATTTAGGTACTTTGCCGGCCCCATCGCTCTAGCCTATCCCACCCTCTTTCATGCGTCGAATTTTACCCACCATTGTGCTGGCGCAGTTCTTCTGCACTTCACTCTGGTTTGCCGGCAATGCTATTGCGCCAGATATAGCGCAGCAGTTTCACCTGGCATCCAGCTTTGTAGCCTACCTGACCAGCGCCGTGCAACTGGGCTTTATCACTGGCACCCTCACATTTGCCTTGCTCGCCATTGCCGACCGATTTTCGCCTTCGCGGGTGTTCTTCGTGAGTGCATTGCTGGCGGCGCTGTGTAACCTGGGCGTCAACCTCGGCGGCATCGGGCCCGGTCAGCTGCTGGCGCTGCGGTTCCTGACAGGCTTTTTCCTGGCGGGCATCTACCCGGTAGGCATGAAGATAGCCTCCGACTACTACCAGACTGGCCTAGGCAAGTCGCTGGGGTTTCTGGTGGGGGCGCTGGTGCTGGGCACTGCATTTCCGCACCTGCTGAAAGCGCTGGCAGCGCAGTTGCCCTGGCAGTACGTTATGCTGGCTACATCTGGCTTGGCAGTAGCAGGTGGCCTAGCCTTAGTGGTACTGGTTCCCGATGGCCCTTATCGCCGCGCGGGGCAACGGGTGCAGATTACAGCGTTCTGGGAGGGGTTTCGGCGGCCAGAGTTTCGAGCCGCAGCATTGGGGTACTTCGGACACATGTGGGAGCTTTACACGTTCTGGGCCTTTGTGCCGGTGCTGCTGGGTTCCTATAATGCCACGCACCGAGGCCCAGGGCTGCCGGTATCGTTCCTTTCCTTTCTCATTATTGGCGCGGGTGGCCTAGCGTGCGTCGGGAGCGGCTTGCTTTCGCAGCGGCTCGGGGCGCGGCCAGTAGCTACGGGGGCCTTGGCGCTGTCGGGGCTTTGTTGCCTGGTTTCGCCCCTGTTTTTGCGAGGTAGCTCTCCGGTTCTGCTGCTGGCTTTCCTGTTTTTCTGGGGCCTAGTAGTCGTAGCCGATTCGCCGTTGTTTTCGACGCTGGTGGCCCAAAACGCCCCGGCTGCTACGCGTGGCACGGCACTTACTATCGTCAATTGCCTTGGCTTTGCCCTTACTATCATCAGCATTCAGGTTACCAACCTGCTAGGCCACCTCGTGGAGCCGCAATACCTGTACATAACCCTGGCCTTAGGCCCAGCGCTGGGGTTGCTGGGGATGCAACAAGACAGGCGTACTACTAGGGCATAATATTTCCAGCCAATCTGTAACTATCAGCTAAAAGGCTAGTTTCCCACTCCATCCGGAAAAACACGCTTGCAGACTAGCTTCTGCTTAGCCCACTCATTAGTCAATTCCTCCCAATCTATCCTGTATGAAGCGATACTTATTGGCCTTTCTCACCTGCCTGATGCAGCTGCTCTCCCAGCACGGACACGCTCAGACTCTTGACACCCTCGTGGATGTGGGCGGCTACCAGTTGCACTTCCACATCATAAAGGGCAAGGGAGTACCAATTCTTTTTGAAGCTGGCGGCGGCGATGATGCACAGGTGTGGCAACCACTGCTAAAGCCTCTGGCCGAAGTAACCGGCGCTACTCTAATTACATATGACCGCGCCGGCTTCGGGAAAAGCGAGCTTTCCAAGGAGCCGGAAGACGCCCAGCATGGCATTTTGAGTGGTATGAGAGGCCTAGAGAATGGCTTAAAAAAGCTGGGCTACTCCAAGGAAATTATGCTGGTGGCCCACTCCTACGGCGGACTTTACGCATCGTTGTATGCTGCTCAGCACCCCAAGGCTGTAAAAGCGGTGGTGCTACTTGATGCTATGCTTCCTGGCTTTGCTACTCCTGAATTCCTAGCGGGCATGATGCAGGATATGCAGGCAGATATGGCCAAAAACAAAACCGAGCATCGCGGCCGATACTACCAAACGACTAACTACTCTGCTACCGTGCAAGCGGTGCGTAATGCCCCATTTCCAGCCAATGTGCCCGTTATTGACTTGGTAGCAGAGGAGTTTTTCTTACCCAACCCTGAAGAAGCCACCCGTTGGAAAAATTGCCATCGGGAGTTTACCGCGGCCCAGCCTAACCGGGAGTTCCTCACAGCCTACGGGTGTAGGCACTACATCTTTCAAGATAACCCAGACCTCGTTATCAGCGCCATCACCAAGGAGTTTGGCAACACCCGCGGCCAAGAAAAGAACTCTGCCCTCCTAAAGCGCAGTCTCAACTACACCGTTTCATCAACCAACGGAATGAAACAGCGCGAAACAGAGTACCGCCACTCCGAAAGCGACCTGAATGCTTGGGGGTACACCCTACTGCGCCAAGGTGATAAGCTAAAGGCGCTGGAAGTATTCAAGCTCAATACGATTCTGCACCCACAAAGCGGCAACGCCTTCGATAGCCTCGCTGAGGCTTACCTGAATTCAGGAAACAAAGAGCTAGCCAAGGCCAATTACAAGAAGTCGTTAGAGCTGAATCCGAAGAACACAAATGCAGTGGAGGTCTTGAAAACACTGTAATACCATAGTTTGAACTACTACCAACAATATAAATCGAGTACACTATTAACATTGCAAAAACTATATTTCTACAGCTAAGGAAAGTCTTGTTATCAATGAATCTGCTGCTTACAGCAGTATATTTTAATTCCCGGCCGCTTACTTGCCCACGTAGCAAATTTCTGATAGATGTAGCTGGTTGTACACTTAAGGTCTACCTACCATCTATCCTATATTTACATCTACAAAACAACTTGAGTGTTATAGTTAAATGATACGGGCCTACAGAAACCTTACAGCCTTGCTTGTTTTTATTCACGCTTAACTATTACTATTCGGTAAGTTTGTAGTTAATATACCGTAGCAATTTTCATTCGAAAAGCTGCTTGTTCATTACGTTACGATGCCTATCGGCCCTGCTTTAGCAGATGACTTTAGTTGAATTTTTACAAGATCTATTTAGCACTGGCCAACTCAACGTAGCTGGCCGGCTAACACCTTTTGCAGACGATGACTTGCAGCAGGCTGCCGCTATACTCCTGCGCATATACACTGAAGACCGCCTACACCTACCCAACGCGGCCCCTGCGTTTTCAGCCGAAGCAGCTCTATGGAGTGCTCAACTCCTCTACCACAGCGTCCAGCTGACGTTGCTGCGCGACCTAGACGAAACGGTAGTCCACACTTACCTCACCGACTTTCGGGGCCCGGTATCCCCAGCTATTATTTACTCCGCTGACCTCACACTTCGCTACCTTCCCGACCTGCTGCAATTAGCTAAAGGCCTAGCTCCTGCCGATATATTGGTGGTACGCCTGCAGCAGTTGGGGCAGCAATGGCCTTTTTCCTTTGTGGGAGTTGAGTTGGAGGGGCCGCTGGCTCTAGCCTCATTACTGGCGCATCCGGCACTACGAGCAGGCTACACCGACCGTGTCATTAGAACGGGAGACTTGTCCCGAGCCAGGCAACCGGAGGTGACTATTTTAGTTCAGGAAGCACTAGGCCACTACGCCGCCGAGCTGTGGCCCGAGTTTAGCCAAGCTACTGCACCCAGCATTTGATACCTTATTCTCTGTAAGCCTCGCGCATTATTTTCCTTCATTCATGATTACCCCGCTTCTGAACGACTGGTCGCTGGTCGATAAGCTTCACCACGTAGCTCGCCACCTCAAGGGCACGTTTGTGGGCAAAGGCGATATTATTGACCTGATGACCATTTGCCTGGTAGGGCGCGAGAATCTGTTTCTGCTGGGGCCACCCGGCACGGCCAAGAGTGCGCTGGTACGGGCGCTGGCACGGCAGCTGCAGGGAAATACCTTCGAGTATCTGCTCACGCGCTTTACTGAGCCTAACGAACTGTTTGGGCCCTTCGATATCCGTAAGTTGCGTGAGGGCGACCTAGTAACCAACACTGAAGGCATGTTGCCGGAGGCCAACTTCATCTTTCTAGATGAGCTACTAAACGCCAACAGTGCCATTCTCAACAGCCTGTTGATGGTGCTGAACGAGAAGGTGTTTCGTAGGGGCCGTGAAACCCGTCCGCTTCCAGCTCTCATGATTGTAGGTGCCAGCAACCACCTTCCCGAAGACGAGGCCCTACAGGCACTCTTTGACCGATTTTTGGTACGGGCTCACTGCGACTATGTGGCGCCCGATCAGCTCACGCAGGTGTTGGAGGCTGGTTGGCAGCTGGAACGCCCTACTCCAGCCGATCAGCCCGAAATTACCGCAGAAGAAGTGTTTCAGCTACAGGCGGCTCTTTCTACTGTAGACCTCCGCTCTGTGCGCCCCGCTTATGCTAGTCTCATCGGGAAATTGCGTCAGGCGGGCGTGCCCGTCTCCGACCGGCGCGCGGTGAAGTTGCAGCGCTTGTTGGCGGCCAGCGCTTTGCTTTGTAAGCGTACCGAAGCTATTCCGTCGGATATGTGGGTGCTCCGTTATATCTGGGATACCGACGAGCAGCGGGAAGTACTAGCGGGCATTGTCAACTCCGTAGTGGAAACTGATGAGCACCCCGACCGCCATCCGCGGGCTTCGCACAGCGCTATGCCCAATGCCGACGACATTTTACGCGAGGTGACATCCTTGACTGAGCAATGGAACCACCCCGACACGTCTCTGGCCGACCGCACCGTTATCAAAGACCAACTACGCTACTTGCAAGGCCGCTGCCATTGGATCAGCAACGCTGTGCAGCGCGACTACGTGCAGCAGCCACTCGATAGTCTCTGGCAGAAAGTACTGCAGGCATGAAATTGACGGAACGAGTAGTAGTGCTGGCTGAGCAGGAAGCACATGCGTTAGGAACAGTACGCACCCAGCCGGGCTTGCGCGTAGCCCAAGCCGCCGGACAACTCTGGCTCAGAGGCCTTCCTGCCACTGGCGAGTTGGCGCTACCATTGCGGCAACTGCCAGCCCTAGCCAGCTACGCCCTGAATGCTGAAGGGCAGCTATTCCCAAGTGGCAGCCTCACACCTACCAGCCGGCTACCTGATTTGGTATGGCAACCCATTCGAGAGTTTGTACCACTCGAAATCCCGGTGGCAGCTC
Organism: Hymenobacter wooponensis; assembly: GCF_004745865.1. Lineage (GTDB taxonomy): Bacteria > Bacteroidota > Bacteroidia > Cytophagales > Hymenobacteraceae > Hymenobacter > Hymenobacter wooponensis. The sequence goes on from NZ_SRKZ01000004.1 coordinate 345,182, forward strand.
TGCCCGGTCAGCTAGCCTCGCAACACTCACTGCAACTGGTGCCCGCTACGCATGCCCCAGCTGGAGCAGCCCTGCTCACTACGCTAGCGGCGTGGCAGGCCTATGCCGATGGGGCTCCTGAAATACGGCTGCAACGGCTGCGGTTTGCAGTATCGGCTACCAACCAGGTGCTGGTGCTGGGTATTCCCTTGCCCCCTATTCAGGGCCAGGAGCTGTGGCTGCACGAAGGGTTATTACTGCCCGCCGGCCTTGCCTTTGAAACGCCTTTGATTGCCTCTCTGCTAGCCCGCAAGCTCAACCCACAACAGGATTCTTTTCTGTTGTTCGCAGCCAACGGTGAGTGGGAGCGAATAGAACAACACTTTTTACAGCCGGCCTCTCGCAGCGCAGTTCGCCTCACCCTCGGTAACCCAGCCCATGACTGATACATCGCCGCAGAAGATTGCGAAGCTGGCTTTGTCGTATTTCCAGGCTCCGCAGCCGTACTTCTGGCAGTGGGCAGAAAATGGTGAAATCATTGAATGGACCAATGGCACCACCATTTGCTACCGGGAAGAGCTAGCCCTTTTGCTCAAGGACATGGCCCCCAATGGGTTGCCTTCCCTGAGCACTCTCTTGCTGGTTTTAGCCGCTTGTACCGATGCTTGGGTGGAGTCTACGGACGGTTTGCAATGCCTACGCAGGCTTTTGTCTACCGAAAGCACCGCCCCGCAGCAAACTGAAAGCCTAGATGCCATTATTTCAGAGGCTTGCAAATTTCTGAGCGTGGTAGCCGCCTTGCCCGTCGAGTTGCGGAAAGGGCCTAAGAAATTACAGCTACTGCAGGAGATTTTTGCTCAAGAATACCACCCATTGCCAGCCGAATGGGCAAAGAGTACACTAGACGAATGGACCAGTGGCCGGCTAGATTTGCTTTTGCTAGAGCCGGGCCCACTCGCAACTGCCAAACGGCTCAATGTAGAGCTTGCCCTGCTTGGTCGGGCGTTCAACCGCTTTCCCACTCCCGAAGCTCTGGCGCTACGGCTTCGCACTGGCCTAGACCAGCTACCCCTCCCCCTCGAACAACCCGTACTGCCTCCTACTCCTGAGGTAGTTGACATTTTAAGCGAGCTAGCTCAGGATACCAAAACGGCTGGCCTTGCTCGCCTCACCCAACGGCTGGTGGCGGCCCTGCACATTCCTTTGCACACGCAAGGCACCAGCGACCAACCTTTTGGGGGCGTGTCAGACGTCAGTAACCGGGGTAGCTTCGATCGGCTCCTACTGAGTGAGCTGGCCTACGATGATCTGGCGTTAACGGCCCGGCTGGTGAACAATGAGGCACTCTACCTCCGGCGCGAGGAGCCCCCTCACCAAGAGCAACCACAGCGCGTACTCCTTCTCGATACTACCCTGCGCATGTGGGGGGTGCCGCGGGTGTTTGCGCTAGCCGCAGCCCTGGCCTGCGCCCAACCGCGCCGCCAGCCGGTGGGCGTGTCGGCTTTTGCTCTCGGTGGAAGTCAATCCAGACCGCTTACCTTAACCACAAAGGCTGGGGTAGTAGAGGCGCTGAGCCACCTTGACCCAGCCCTGCACTGCGGGGGCGCGCTGCAGTCCTTCGTGCAGGAGCAGGCAGCCGCACCGCTGGCCGAGTACATTCTGGTTACCGATGCTCAGCTAACTCAGCAGCCAGAATTTGTCCTGTTACTGGCGGACATGAAGCCTAAGCTTCGTTTTTTGCTGACGGTGGACCGTAGCGGCGAGCTGCAACTTCACGAATTTACCAAGGCCGGGCGCGTACTGCTTAGCACAACTCGCTATGATCTTGAGGAGCTATTATTTGCCAAGCCTCTCCCTCTAAAGCACCTCAATCAATGGGAGCAGCCAGCATTTCTTACGCACACACCGGCACCGCTGTACTTCCCTACCTGCGGGCTGCGCCCTGGTATGCACAACACTTTCCAGCATTCACACCTGGGCGTAATTGGTGTTACCGATACACTACGGGTGTTATACTGGCCGCGGAAACAACATGGGGCGCGGGAGTTGCTACCATTTATTGCGTCGAGCACGTATGTCTTTGGCTTTGATGGCGACTCTACGGTGTTCCTGATTGTCAACGACAAACAGCAGAAACTGCTTCATTACCATCGGCTTTGCCTGTTGACAGAAACCGTGGAAACCGTAGACTTCTCAGCCGAGCTCCAGTTCTTAAATAATACACTGGAGGTTTACTTCACCTGGCCACGCTTCATCGTGCGTATTGATGACAATGCCTGCATCATTGACTGCCCAAGCAATACCGTGGTGAGGCGCACGTATTTCGATCAATCCAGCAAGCCAACCTCATCCTTACTTCGGCCCGACTTCTATCGAATCAAGCAACATATTAACAATGGCTACACTGTATTGCATAAGATAAACCGTATTGCCGTAGACAGCATAGGGTTTCTGGCAATCGAAGGTCATAGTCTGCGCCTGGTTACAGGTAATCAGGATCGGCTAAGATTTGCGAACAAAACCAAAGACGGTGGGGAACACCATGTTACCAAAGCTGAAGCAGAACCTCTAGCTCTGCCACCCTATGCACGCGTATTGTTCCGGCATTTTATTTGGGCAGATGGTAGTGAGGCTATAGCTGATGGGCGCGGCCTACTTCATCTGCGCAGCTCCGACGCCGAGCTACCCGAAATTACAGTTGTATTGGCTCTAGGCCAGGCTACCGCGGCCTGGGCCTCTGATGGCCGTGCCTGCGGGGCTAGCTACTTTACCGGCCCTGCTACCGCCCAACACCTTCCAGCTCCTGTTTTCTACGAGACCTATATCCAACGCTTTATCAGTCGGCTCTCGGCCTAATATGCAGTTATCTCTTCACTATCAGGAATCAGCTCAGCGCGAAGCGTGTGCCGCCTTTCTGCGGGGCTCCGACCCGGGAGCGTGGCTGCGTGAAATCGGAAGTTGGAACGTGGCGCCAACGGAGCTAAGCTGCTATGTGGTACCAGAGTCGCTGCAGTCGGTACAGGCGGCAGGACTGTTGGTGATAGGGCAAACGGGTGCCACCTGGGCTGCGGGTTGCCTAGAGCCGTACGGTGTTGAGGCCAATTGTTTGTACGTGCCGCTACACGCCCGGCTATGGCCGGCTACCACCCCTGAGGAGCTCCAGAAGGCACTGTTGTGGCCTAGGCAGCTGTTTCACCCAACTATTGGGCTAGTAGGCTTCGCCGATACGGATGTACTCGACTTGGTCAGCCTCCTGGATTGCCCAGCGCCACGAACTGCGGACTGGTCGTGGGCCCAACCGGGACTGCCGCTCCGGCCAACCTTGCAGCAGGTTCGGGCAGCAATGCCTACCGCGGAGGAAGTAATCCAATCCTTTCAGGAGTCTGTTGGTACTACGCCACTGGCACAGTTGCCCGGCCCAAAATCGGAGCAAGACAGCGCAGCCCAAAACCTGCTTGACAGCATTAGCCGAGGCTTATTGAAAGCGGCACTGCCAGCCCTGCAGGGACTGGCCGGAGTGGGTGCAGGGCTGGGAGCTGTCCTGGGCGGTTTGTTTTCTCTGGCGCCCGGTGGGTTGGGTAACAGCACTCCATGCGGTCCCAATAGTCCTAGTCCGCTCCAACGACTGGAAAACTGGATGACACAACATCTGGCCGATTTGGAAAAGAAACGAGAGGGCGAGATTGAGCGTCTACTGGCCCTGTTTTCGGAAAATCCGGAAGAGGCATTGAAATACGCCATTCCACTGGGTGGCAAGTACGAAAACCGAGGTGCAGCCCCCCCCTCAGCTCGGCTGGGCACGCGTTCCACTCTCTTCGACCTAAGCCGCTTGGGTGGCGGAGGCCGAGTAGATGTGTGGAACGTGGACGCATACCAAAGCCAACTGACAGATCAGTATCACCAAGCAGCTAAACAGGAACTAGCCGCGGGCCGCTTCAAAAAGGCGGCTTACATCTATGCGCACTTGTTAGGCAGCTATTACCAGGCAGCCAAAGCGTTGGAGCAAGGAGGCTACTTCCGCGAGGCGGCCGTACTGTACAAGGATCATCTTAAAGATCTGTCTGCCGCCGCTGGCTGTCTGGAACGGGGTGGCCTACTCTTAGAAGCAGCAGAACTATACGTACACCTCGAAAAGCATGAGAAAGCAGGCGACTTATATCAGCAGCTAGGCCAGTCGAAACAGGCTGCGGTGCAGTTTGAGCGTAGCGTAGCATTGGCGCTGGATGTGCAAAATCATACGGAAGCTGCCCGTCTTTTACACGATAAGCTCTCCCGCCCCGACCGCGCCCTTACTACTCTTTTGCAGGGTTGGCACAGCACCACAAGGCCAGAAGCCTGCCTGGAGAACTACCTGCACCTCTTGGCCCGCCAAGACCCGCAGTTGCTGAGCCAGCAAGTACGCCCGTTGTTTGATAACCACACCTTGCCTGCCAAGCGGCCCCAGTTCCTGCAAGTGCTGGCAACGATTAGTGAGGCGTATCCGAGTCCAGAGCTGCTGCATAACTCTCGTGAAGTGGCCTACGAGGTTATTAGCCAGGAGGCCAGCGCGGGCGTCCTTACTAACCTGCCGCTGCTCAAGAAATTCCTGCCCGACGACCGGCTGATTGCCTCTGACTGTGGCCGCTTTACTACCCAGCAGCGAACCCGCCCATCACAGAAGCCTCGCCCTTCCACTGCATATCAACTCGAGAGTAGTATCCAATGGCATCAGGCCGTGTGCCACCGCAACCAGTTTCTGGCACTAGGCTTTTATAACGGACGGTTACATCTGGCACGAGGCAACTGGTATGGACACTTGGAATATTATTCGTGGTTACCACCCGTTGCACCCGACCACCGAATCAGGCTGATTGCGGATGCAACTCTGAGCAACCAAGTGCTATTGTTCCTGCCCGACGCTATGAGCGTTGAAATGCAGCACTTGCCCAAAAACAAGCATTTCAATGAAGCCCTAACCGTGTATTGCCCGGAAAGCTTGCCTCCCTCCACTGTAGGGTTGGCAGTACTTCCTGGCCGCGCCTTCTTGGCGTTGGCTAGGAATCAGCATGGCTTAACTGGTTACCGCTTTAACGATGCCGTTGAATATGCTCCCTTCAACTTACAGTTCTCGGATGGCGACTATGAGACACCTACTGCTAAGTTAGGTCGGTCCTTCCTTCCAGTTCTATTTCGTAACGGTCGTTTCTATGCTTTCGACGAGACGGTAGTGCTAGAGTTCTCGCAGGCCAATGGGCAGGTTGGGGAAATGCATTTTGCTCATGCTGTTGTGCATAGCATCATTGCCTCACCTTATGTGCACGATGTGGAGCTAGCAATAGTAACCAGTGCAGGAATTACTCTGTGGAACCCCGCTCGGTCAGCAACGATACCCGAGCAAACTCTCGGCAAAGAGCATCCCCCCGTTGATACGCAGCTTGTTGCAGCTAACAGCCTAGTGGTGGTAGAGCAAGCCCAAGCGGTAGTATATCACACCCAAGAAGCTGGGATGACGCCGCACGTTATCGGTTCGCCTGATGGCGGTTCTTTCATTGCAGTACTGCCTACCTCTACTCGCAATCAGTTTGCTCTTTTAACGAGCAATGGGGGCATCTCCCTTCATCTCAACCCATTTAGCTAACACAGAGCGTAAGAACACGCTCCTTCAAAAGGGAAGCATAGGAACCTTATAGTTTCGAGGCTTTCCTATTTTACAGCAAGCTAAGCCTACAGCAGCCTAGCTAAGTACTTTGGCAACGAGCCTACGCATTTAGCCTGTGGCGCGTGATAAGGCAATGCCAACGGCGACCCTTATCTAAGCTTACCTCACCGATGCCTTTCCAGCCCCGGGCTCTGACGTTTCTGAGGGCAAGAAATATGTAGAGATAATGGTAATGCGAAATCAGAGTTAGTTGCCGTACTTACGCAGTATATAGTTTAGGCAATATACCTCCCCTCATGAAAGCAATACTAGGATTGGCAGCGGTTACCGTTTCGCTTACAGCATGCGCGCCTGATGCTGCACGCAAGGAAGCAGCTTCAAGCGCCAAGCCAATTACTGGCACTTGGCAACTTGTTAAAGGCACTGTGATAGAGAAGGGCGATACCCTTACTACCAACTACACTAAAAACAAGAACATAACCTTCGTTAAAATCATCAACGATACTCATTTCGCCTTTTTACAGCACGATGTACATAAAGGCAAAGACTCCGCTGTATTTGTGTCGGGCGGAGGCCGATACTCCCTTAAGGACAGTACTTACACCGAGCACTTAGAATATTGTAGCGCCCGTAACTGGGAGGGAAACGACTTTGCCTTCACCGTCTCCATTAAAAGCGACACCCTAGTTCAGCAGGGCGTAGAAAAGGTGGAAGCCAGCGGGATTAATCGAATAAACATTGAGAAATACGTCAAGGTGAATTAAGCACCTAGGTATAGCCGAGTGACATACTGATTGCCTGCCGTGTGGAGGCATTAGTAAGCTTACAATGCTGCTATCAAGTTGATTTGCTTAACGGTATAGCATAAAAAAGCCCCGAAACCTTACGGCTCCGGGGCTTTTCTAGTAAAAGCAAACTGAGATTACAGAAGCTTATCCAAGTAGATTGGCAGTGAGCGTACACGCTTACCGGTGGCGTGGAAAACGGCGTTGGATACGGCCGCAGCTACTCCCAACAGGCCTACCTCGCCGATACCTTTCACCCCCAAGGGGTTCACTATTTCATCTTCCTCTTCCACAAATACTACCTGTATGTCGTGGATATCGGCGTTGACGGGAATGTGGTATTCCGAGAGGTTATGGTTCATGTAGCGCCCGAACTTGTGGTCCATAACGGTTTCCTCCATCAGGGCCATACTGATGCCCCACACCACCGAACCTAGCACTTGGCTACGGGCCGTTTTGGTGTTCAGGATGCGCCCGGCCGCTACGGCATTTACCACGCGCGTTACGTGAATGGTGCCCAAATCTTCATCAACCTTCACCTCCACAAACACGGCGTTGTGCGAGTGCATGGAGTGCGTGGACTGCTTCAATAGATTTGGCGTGGCAGAGGTTTCCGCTTCTAGCTTGTCTTTGCCGCTAGCCTGAAGCACGTCACGAATTACTACGGCCTGGTTTGGGTCGAGGCGGAGTCTGATTTGGCCATTCACGAATTCTACCTCGTCGAACGTGGCCTTCTTCAGGGGTGAGCCCTTCATCTTTTGCGCCTGCTTAAGCAATTTCTTGCCCAGTTCCTCGCACACATTCTTCACGGCCGTACCAACGGAGGCTGCCGTCCAGGAGCCCCCTTCAACGGGCGCCTCGGGCATGTCGGTATCTCCGAGTTTAAAGGTTACTGCCTCAATGGGCAGGCCTAGGTACTCAGCCGCAATCTGGGTCATGATGGTGTAAGTACCCGTCCCAATGTCGCCGGTAGCGCTGGTTACTAGCAGCTTACCGTCGCCGGAGAGCGAGGCCTTTGCGGCAGCTTTCTTCTGGGAGGCATCCCAAACGCCGCCTGCCATTCCCCATCCAACCAGCATGTTGCCCTCACGCATAGAACGGGGCCGTGGGTTGCGCCGGTCCCAGCCAAACTTAGAAGCGCCCTGGTGGTAACAGTCGCGCAGGCGTTTGCTGGAGAAGGGCTTGCTCATGTTCTGATCCGTCTCGGCGTAGTTGCGGATGCGGAAGTCCACGGGGTCTAGGCCTGCTTCAAAGGCCATTTCGTCCATGGCAATTTCAAGCGCAATGGAGCCAGTGGCCGCGCCCGGGGCCCGCATATCCTGGGGCGTAAACACGTCAATTTCTGCCAGTTGGTAGCCCAGCTTCACGTTGTCGCACTGGTAGAGCATGCCCGACCAGTTTACTACATTCTCGGTGTACTCCTCAAAGCGCGAGGTTTCGTGCAGCGCATGGTGCTGCAGGGCGGCCAGAGTACCATCGGGGTTGGTGCCCAGCTTCATGTACTGCAACGTGTAGGGGCGGTGCCCGAAGCTAAACATCTGCTGGCGCGTCAGGGATACCCGCACGGAGCGTTTCAGCTCCAGAGCGGCCATTACTGACATGAACAAAGAGTACTGCGGCCGCAGCCCCGAGCCAAAGCCCCCGCCCATGTACTGCGTTACCACGCGAGCCTCGCTCTTGCTCAGCCCAAAGATTTTGCTGATGTACTGCTGACAGTTGTACACGCCCTGCGTTTTGTCGTAGGCCGTGATAGTACCATCGGGGTGGTACTCAGTGGTGGTGGCAAACAGCTCCATGGGGTTATGGTGCTGCGTGCCATGGATGTACTCGTGCTCGATGCGGTGAGCGGCTTTTTTCCACTCTTTATCGGGCTTGCCACGCGGGGGCGGTGGGGGCATCCAGCCAGATTTGCCGCGCCCAGGCATAAAGCCTTCTGCACGCTTAAGCTCAATATCCGTTTCGTGGTCTTCTTCTTCGTACTCAATTTCCAGAATGGAAGCCGCGTACCGGGCCACCTCAAACGTTTCGGCCACTACCAGCGCAATGGGTTGCTGGTTAAACATGATCTTATCTTCGTGCAGGGGCCGGAACGGTGAGCCGCCGGGCGCCACGTCGTCCTTATAATTCCGGTCAAACCAGGCCAGGTTGGGCACGTTTTCGTGCGAGAAAACTGCCAGCACACCCGCAATTTTGAGGACGGGCTTCGAGTATACTTTTACAATTCGGCCTTTGGCAATGGGGCTACTTACCACCACGCCGTAGGCCAGGTTGGGCACATTAAACTCGGCGGCGTACTTGGCCGCACCGGTTACTTTGGCCGGACCATCAACCCGGTTGGTAGGTTTCCCGATGTAGTTGGTATACTGGCTCATGGATTAGAATTTAAAAAGACATCGGAAGGACCCTGCTTCATTTCGGTGGCCTGCTTTAGCGCCCGCACAATTGCCCGTTTGGCTAGCTCTACCTTGAAGTCGTTGGAGCCGAAGCCCCGGGCACCTTGGAGCATTTGGGTGGCGGCCTTCCGGAACGTGTCGGCGGTGGCGGGTTGCCCCTTCAGCGCGTCTTCCACGTCAGTATCGCGCCAGGGCTTGTGGGCTACACCGCCCAGCGCCAGTCGCGCTTCTTTAATGGTGTTGCCCTCCAGGTCCAAAGCCGCCGCTACCGATACCAGCGCAAAGGCGTAGGAAGTCCGGTCGCGGAGCTTAAGATAGGAGTAGTTCTTTTCAAAGCCCTTAGCAGGCAGGTCTAGGCCAGTAATCAGCTCACCCGGCCGCAAGGTGTTGTCGATATGCGGAGCATTGCCGGGCAACCGGTGGAAGTCGGTGAAATCAATGGTTCGGTCTCCGTTGGGGCCACTCACGCGCACCACAGCTTCTAGGGCCGCCAGCGCAATGCACATATCCGAGGGATGCGTGGCAATGCAGCTCTGGCTGGTTCCCAGAATGGCATGAATGCGGTTGTAGCCACCAATGGCGGAGCACCCCGAGCCTGGCTCGCGCTTGTTGCAGGGCGTAGTAGTATCGTAGAAGTAGTAGCAGCGGGTGCGCTGCATGAGGTTGCCCCCGTTGGTAGCCATGTTGCGCAGCTGAGGCGAGGCCCCGGCCAGAATGGCTTGGCTAAGCAACGGATACCGCTTCTCTACTTCAGGATGCCAGGCGGTGTCGGCGTTGGTGGCCAAAGCACCAAGGCGTAGGCCACCCTCGGGGTTGTTTTTGATGGTAGCCAGCGGAAGGCGGTTTAACCCAACAAGGTGGGTGGGCCGCTCCACGTTTTCCTTCATCAGGTCGAGCAGGTTGGTGCCGCCGCCGATATATGCCGCGTCGTGGTGACTGGCTTTGTCGCGCACGGCGTCATCAACGGCCGTGGCGTGAGAGTAGGTAAAAGGATTCATTTTGTCGGGAGTGCAGGTGAGAGTTTGTGAATTTGTGCGGAGCTGAAACGTAAAACTCTCATGCAGAGAGCTTTACCCCTCCACTCACGACTTCACCTTGGTGCCATCAACCACTTCCTTCACGGCATTAAGAATGCCCACGTAAGCCCCACACCGGCAGAGGTTGCCGCTCATCAGCTCCCGGATTTCGTCTTCGGAGTGGGCTTTGCCTTCGTTGATGAGGCCTACCGCCGAGCAGATCTGGCCGGGAGTACAATAGCCGCACTGAAAGGCATCGTGGTCGATGAAGGCCTGCTGAAGTGGGTGCAGCTTTTCCTGGGTCCCGAGGCCTTCAATGGTGGTAATTTCGTTGCCTTCCTGCATCACGGCCAGCGTGAGGCAGGAGTTAATACGCTTGCCATTAACCAAAACCGTACAAGCACCACACTGACCGTGGTCACACCCTTTCTTGGTTCCTGTGAGGTCGGCGTACTCCCGCAGAGCATCCAGCAGCGAAGTCCAGGGGGCCAGTTGCAGCCTGGTCTCAACGCCATTGATCTTTAAAGTAACCGTACTGGCAGGAGGCGGCGCGGCGGGCGCGCCCATCACGCCGCGTTTGGTAGTGGAAGGATAGCTCATAGGAACCAGGAAGGAGGTGGATTGAAAACTCATACCGTCGAGCTGCAATAGCATTGCTCAACCGTACTCCATACGCCCTTCCGGAAGCTAGTGTTATCCTATTTTTTCTATGTTTTGCCCCTCTCCGCGGGCCAGCTCGCCCCGAATGCGGCTCAACGACTCCGGCGTGATTCCAAGATATGCCGCAATTTGGCGCAGGGGCAGCCGCCGGGCAAGCGTGGGGTAGAGCTGCAGAAAGTCTAAATAACGTTCCTCGGCGGTGGCACTGAGCACCCCAATTAACCGGCGCTGCATGGCCGTAATACTGTTCTGAAGCAGCTCATGAATGAACTCCTGAAACTCTGGCCCCAATTGCTGGAAGTGCTGAAAGAAGCTCACCCCAAACAGCAACACTTCTGAGTCCTCAACGGCCTCAATAGAGAACAATGCCGGGGTATTTCGAATCATGCTCTGCTGATCGGAAATCCACCAGTGTTCAGGGGCGAATTGCAGGATATGCTCCTTCTGGCGCGCATCCGTCACGAATCCTCGCAGGCACCCACGCACTACAAACGCCCCAAACCGCCCAGGCTCTCCCTGCCGTGCCAGCAACTCATGCTTTCTCACATGCCGCGGCACCAGCAACTCTTGTAACTCCGCGAACTGCGTTTCAGTGAGGGGAAGTTTGTCTTGGAAGTAAGCGCGCAGTGCTTCGTGCATAGTTCGTGGTAGTTGCTTGTAAGCTGCTGGTTATTTGGCCAGAGGAATCACTGCCAATTAATAACTAGCTCTCAACAATTATAGCCCATATGTTACTGACAGGTAATATAGGCCACCAACGCTGGGCCCACCTAAAAACGACACGTAATAGTTATTCAGAATGTTAGTGGCACCCAGCTTAAACCGCAGATTAGGCGCTGGCAATACGTAGCTTACTTGCGCATCGAGGGTACTGTAGGCGGGCACGTAGCCGCTGACCAGGAAGGTTTGGGAGTAGTACCTGGCCTGCCAGCGGTAGTTGAGGCCGAAGCCAAAATTTTTATAGACTTTCTCATTACCCAGGCTCAGATTATAGGCCCAGCGCGGGGTATTGAAACCGTCCTCCAGGCCATCCCCCGACTTTGTGCGGTCGAGGCGGGCATAGGTGACGTTGGCGCCGGCCAAGTAGCCGCTGGCCACGTCGTAGCGGAGGCCCAGAGAGCCCCCGTAGTTATAAACCTGACTTTGGGCGTTGGTCCAGAGGCGGTAGCGGTCTTGGGTAGCGCGGTTGCTCAGGGCGGTAGCAATGCTGTTGAGGTCGGTGGCGGTGGTCTTGGGCACGTAGGCCTCTACCTGAGCAATAAAGTCGCGGTAGGAGTTGTAGTAGAAATCCACATCGAGCAGCAGGCGGCCCTCGGCCAGCAGCGCCGCTTTATAGCCCATTTCCAATGACTTCACGTACTCTGGCCGCAGGTAGGTATAGGGGTTTTTCACCAGCCGGCCCTGGTTCTGGGCAATAGCCTGCTTGCGTTTTTCATCGGTGCTGGTAGAAGTGGTATTGGCGTTGATGGCCGCCGTTACGGCCGTGTTATACGCATCAATGCTGCTGCGCAGGTAGCTGTTCTCAAACACCCCATCCGACATCACCCGTAGGCCACCAATGCGCTTTACCTGCCCACTATTTACGTTTGAAAACCCTTCAAACAGGCTCGGAAAGCGGTAGCCGCTCTGGTAACTCACCCTAAAGTTGTGGTGCTGTGTAGGGGAGTACACCGCCGTGAGCCGTGGGTTAAATCGCGTGCTGAAATAGTCGTTCTTATCGGCCCGCAACGTAGCCGTTAGTCGTATTTTGTCGCCGAGCAAATGTGCCCCAGCCTGCACAAAGCCCCCTGTTTTGCCATACGTGAGCGTGCTGTACGGGTCTCGCCCTTTTTCGGGGTTGATAAAGTAATTGCCGTCGGGCTGGATGAAGTAGGTGCGGTGGTCGGCGCCCACCAGCAGATCGGCCCAGGCGGGTAGCCCTCTCCCACCGGCTTGGCGCACTGCCTGCCCAATGTTTACTTGGCCCTCGGCGTGCAGCATCTCCGCTTGCACGCGTAAGGCCGCCCCCTGGTCCCAGTTATTGATAGTGGCTAGCGTAGTGAGCCGTTGCTGAAACTCCGGGGTGCCAGGCTGCAGCCGGCCCGCATCAGCGGCGGCACGAGCCGTGGCGTGAGCTTGCGCTACAGTCTGCCCCTGGCCTACGGCGGTATTCCAGGCGCCCCGGTAGTCCTCGTTCCACTGCGCATCAGGCTTAACGCTGCGGTCAAGGTTTTCGGCGGCTGAGCGCAGGTTGTAGCTCTTGCCGGTGTTTTCCTGGGTGAGGTACACGCGGGCCTGCACTACGGGGCTCGTCAATTGCAGGGCATGCTGCTGGAGGCGGTAGTCTTCGAGCCGGAACCGGTTAGAGCGCTGGTACACGTTGTCGAGGATGGCACCGCGGTACGTGTAGGCCAGTTCGGCACGCGGGGTCAGCTTGTAATGCAGGGCCGCATCGTAGCGGATAGTCTGCAGGTGGTAGTCTACCACGTCCTGCTCATTGTAGCCAGTGCGAGCCACCGAGTAGCTCTTGCCGCCCAGCGTGAGGTTGCTGCGGTTAGAAGACTCGTTGCCGTAGCTGTTTACGGGGTCGCGCGCGGGGTTATCGGCCCCCACTAGGCCAGTAGTGGCGTTACCAGCGGGGTTTAGCTCGGTCTGGTCGTTCGCAATCCAGTCGTAGCCGCGCAGGTAGGTGCCGTTCACCTTAAAGGCTAGCTTAGGCGTCAGGGCTTTAGCGTACCGGACACTGGTTTCCGAAAACGGACGGGCACCCGTGTTGGGGTCGTTTACGTGGTTGATGCCCGTCTTCTGCTGCACGCTCAGGCCTTCCGTCAGGAATGGGTTCTTGGTGGTAAAATTCGCCAGCCCGTTAATGGCATTCAGGCCGTAAAGCGCGGCAGCCGTGCCAGGTACTATCTCTACGGTATTGATATCGAGGTCACTCGGGCCCAGCACATTACCAATGGGCCCACCAATATGAGGTGCTTGGTTGTCGATACCGTCCACGAGCTGCACGAAGCGCACGTTGGTAGTATTGGTGAAGCCGCGGGCGTTTATCACCTTGAAGCTCAGGCTGGGGGTAATCACCTGCACACCCTTTATGTGCTCAATGGCATCAAAAAACGACGGGGCCGGTGTGAGGCGTAGCTGGCGCGGACTTAGCTTTTCTACCGTCACTGGCGACTGCAGAATGCTTTCCTCCACCTTAGAAGCAGACACTACCACCTCCCCCAGCGATACGTCTTTACGTGCCGTATCGGCTGCGGCTCTGGGCCGGCGTTCCTGTGTGGGTTGCTGCTGCGCCATCACTGGCCTAGCCAAGCCTACCCCTATTACCACTACTCCCAGCACTGTTTCTGGGCGCATCCTGCGTACTGTTTGCTTCATCAAATGCCCTTTTGGGTAAGGCGTTGCGCCTCTGCTGTCCAGTGCTCGAACAGCAAATAGCGCTAGGCCACCATCGTTATATTTTTGGAAACATAACGACAAACAGGCTGAATAGTTTTGCTCCTACTATTCTCTCAGCTCACCTACAATATTCGGGAAGCTTCTGCCTGCATGAAGGCTTGAAACCGCTCCTGTAGGCCTTTAAACTCCTCAATCATGCGCTGTCCTTCGGGAGTGATTTCGGTGCCTCCGCCTCGCTTGCCGCCTGTTTGGGTAAGCACAAGTGGCCTAGCAGCCTGCGCGTTCATGGAGCTTACTAAATCCCAGGCGCGCTTATACGACATCCCCATTTGCTGCGCGGCTTTTGAAATGGAGCCTTGCTCCTGAATCTGCATCAGCAGCTCCAACCGCCCAATGCCCATAAACCGATCATCAGCGGTTTCCACCCAGAGGCGGCCGTTCAACCGGAACGTAAGATCAGGGCGGAGCAGGTCTTTCATGAGCACAATCTTACAAAAACTCTTCTCTAAGACTGGCCTAGGCCTAGCCAGTGTATGTCTCTGGAAGCCGAGCTAAGCAGACGGGATTTAATAAACCGACTCGGACAAAATCAGACGATGCTTAGAAAAAATTGCAACCTCCTCTGCAACCTACCTCCCGTTTCTTGCGGATACACCTGTGCAGCAGCCTGCTTGGCTGCATCTATCTAGTACTCTCATTCTAACTCACGCACATGGAACCCAACGAATCTGCCAATCCTACCAATGAGGCCGGCAACGATCAGGCTCAACATAACGCTCAACCTTCACAGCCTTCTGGCGCCGATAACCAAGGTGCTGCTGCCAACGGATCGGCTGGTCAGCAGTCATCCGATGGAAAAAGCTGGACCGAATATGCCAACGTGCAAAAGGTAGTGGAACAACTACCCCAGGGCGTGCGCGACTTCCTGAATAACTCTTGGAGCCAAGTGGGCAAGTCGCTGGGCCAAGCTGGCGACCAAGTAAACAAGCTGACTACCACCCAAAAAGTAGCAGGCGCGGTAGCTCTGGCTGGTATTGGTTATCTGGCGTTGCGTTCGGGCAAATCCAGCAAGTCGTCGGGCATGGGTAGCATGTACCGTGGCGATTCGTCTAAAGGCTCCAACAAGTCGCAGAAAGGTTACCGCTCAGGCAGCGGCAGCTATTCCTCGGCTTCTTACAACTCTTATTCGGCCCCAAGCGGCAGTACTGACGAAAGCAGCCGCTTAGACCGCGGCCCCGGTCATTACAGCAGCTTCGACCGCCAGAATGAGTCGCGCGTGGGTGGTAGCTACCAGTCGGGCAGCGGTAACTCATCTGCCGGCTCCGGCAGCCAGTCGTCGTTCGGCTCATCCTCGAGCGCTGGCAACCAGTCCTCTTCCAGCAACCGTAGCGAAGGATACCGCGGCACCTCCGGCAAATTCTCCGATTCTGAAGAGTCGGACTTTGGCAGCGGTGTATAACCCCAGCAAAAAAGCCTAGGCCACCTCTGAGTGGCCTACAACAAAACAGCGCTCCTGACATCGGTCAGGAGCGCTGTTTTGTTGTAGGGTTGTTGTAAGGCTAGACTAGAACGGAGCCGGGCCATCGTCGAAGTTGCTGCGCGGGAACGGCTGAGCGGTAGGCGGACCGTCGTTGTTGATGCGAGAGCCCAGCCGAATAGTGTTTGGGGCAAAGCCACCCGAAGCATCGTCATCAAAGGTGCTAGTGGGGAAGGCACCAGTATTGAAGCTGGCATCACCGAAGCCCCCGGCCCCGTCGAGGTCGGCAAACTTGGTGAACTTACCGATAAACTTGAGCTGCACGGTTTCCAGGGAGCCGTTCCGGTGTTTGGCAATGATTACCTCGCCAGTACCTTGGGTGGGGTTACCCATTTCATCCTCGGTAATCTTGTAGTACTCGGGGCGGTACAGGAACACCACCATGTCGGCGTCCTGCTCAATAGAACCCGATTCACGAAGGTCACTCAGCTGTGGTTTTTTATCGCCACCACGAGTTTCTACCGAACGTGAAAGCTGCGACAGGGCCAGCACGGGCACGTTTAGCTCCTTGGCAATCCCCTTCAGAGCCCGCGAAATAGAGGCAATTTCCTGTTCGCGGTTGCCGCCTCCTTTGCCATCCGTATTACCCGTCATCAGCTGCAGGTAGTCGATGATGATCATCTGAATGTCGTGGTGGGCTTTGAGGCGGCGGCACTTGGTGCGCAGTTCCCGGATGCTAAGGCCCGGCGTATCGTCAATGTAAATTGGGGCCGACGACAGGGCCGAAATCTTGTGGTTCAGCTGAGCCCACTCGTAGTCGGCCAGGTTACCCTTCTTGATCTTCTCCGAGTCCAGCTCGGCTTCCGCCGAAATCAGACGATTCACCAGCTGCAGCGAGGACATTTCCAGCGAGAAAATGGCCACCGGCTTCTTAAACTCCACCGCCGCATTGCGCATCGCCGATACTACGAAGGCAGTTTTACCCATACCGGGGCGGGCGGCAATAATCACCAGGTCAGAGGGCTGCCAGCCGCTGGTTACCCGGTCAAGGGCAGAGAAGCCGGAGGGCACGCCCGTAAGGCCGTCTTTCTGGTTTTTCTTTTCCTCAAGTTCTTTGATGGCCTTACCCATCAAGCTCCGCATGTCGTCGAAGTTCTTGCGGATGTTTGATTCCGACACCTCAAACAACGACTGCTCCGTGCTATCGAGCAGGTTGAACACGTCGGTAGTATCCTCAAACGCGTCGCGCTGAATGTCGCTGGCAATGCGGATCAGCTCCCGTTTAATGGCGTTTTCGGTAATAATACGGGCGTGATACTCAATGTTGGCCGCCGAGTTTACCTTGAAGGTAAGGTTGGCCACGTAGTGCGCACCACCAGCGGCTTCCAGCTCACCCATCTCGCGCAGCTCGTGCGTGACGGTCAGAATATCAATCGGCTCCGACTTATCGAACAGGTTCAGGATGGCCTTAAAGATGCGCTGGTGCCCATCTTTGTAGAAGCTTTGCGCCTTCAGAATGTCAATAACGGTGGTCAGGGCATCCTTTTCCAGCATCAATGCGCCCAGCACGGCAGCTTCCAACTCCAGAGCCTGAGGGGGCAGCTTGCCCGACGCACCTCCCATCGGAACCACCGCAGGGCGGGTATTCCAAGCGGCTTTGGCGCGCGAGGCCGATAGTTTTAAGCGGTCATCCATCCGGTCGTTCATCACTGAGGTAGCACTACAAGGTAAGCAGGTTCAAGCGTTTTCCAGGTTAGAACACGTGATATTCTCCTGTCCGTCGCCCGAAAATTCACAAAGGGGTACAAAGCTAACGGCTGAGCCCTACAATCCGCAGAGGTGGCAAAAGGTTTCTTTCTGCTATCGGCTTCCGGCTACTTACGTTCGGGGGAGCGGTAAAGATTATGAGCCGCTGCTCAGCGCCATCCAGGCCTTATGCATTCTCCATCTTCCGAAGCTTTCCTTTTAGCCGCTTACCTTTGCCGCCCCATTATCTTGTATTCGCTACATGGCTGTTACGCCTCCTTCTTCGCTCCAGCGCCTTCACCTGATTGCCATCGGGGGAAGCATCATGCATAACTTGGCGCTAGCCCTGCACCGCCGGGGCGCCCACGTCACGGGCTCCGATGACGAAATTTTCGAGCCCGCCAAAAGCCGTCTGGCCGCGGCTGGCCTGCTTCCCGCCGAGGAAGGCTGGTTTGCGGAGAAGGTAACCCCCGACCTCGACGCCGTGATTGTGGGCATGCACGCCCGCCCCGATAACCCCGAGCTGCTCAAAGCCCAGGAGCTAGGCCTACGGGTGTACTCCTTCCCGGAGTTCATTTATGAAGCCTCGCGCGACAAGCAGCGGGTGGTTATTGGTGGCTCGCACGGCAAAACCAGCATCACCTCACTCATTCTACATGTGCTGCGCTACCACGGCCGCAAGTTTGATTACGCCGTTGGGGCCCAACTAGAGGGATTCGACCTGATGGTGCAGCTCACGGAAGATGCCCCCATCATCATCATTGAAGGTGACGAATACCTCTCGTCGCCGATTGACCGCCGGCCAAAGTTTCACCTGTATCAGCACCACATCGGCGTTATTTCTGGCATTAGCTGGGACCACATCAACGTGTTCCCCACCGAGGAAATTTACCGGGAGCAGTTCAAGATCTTCGCCGACATGACGCCCAAGGCCGGCACGCTGATCTATGACCAAAACGACGAGCAGGTACAGCTGGTAACGGTGCCCTCCAACCCCGATGTAAACTACATTGGCTACGGCCCACACGAGCACGTTATCCGGAACGGCAAAACTTTCCTGCTCAACAAGAAGGACGAGGAAGTACCCGTGCAGGTGTTCGGGGAGCACAACCTCCGCAACATCTCGGCGGCCAAAGAGGTCTGCAAATGCCTGGGTATAAAGGGCAAGGACTTTTACGAGGCGCTTGGCTCGTTTAAAGGAGCCGCCCGCCGCCTGGAGCTGGTGCGTGAAGGAGAAGGCTCAGTGGTGTATAAAGATTTTGCCCACGCTCCCAGCAAGCTGAAGGCCACGGCCACGGCTTTCAAAAAGCAATACCCGCAGCGCAAGCTGGTGGCCTGCCTGGAGCTGCACACCTTCAGCTCGCTTAATCCGCAGTTCCTGCCCCAGTACGCCCACACCTTCGATGCGCCCGATGTGGCCGTGGTGTACTTCAACCCTCATGTGCTGGAGCACAAGCGCCTGCCGCCCCTCCCGCCTGAGGCTGTTGCCCAGGCTTTCCAACGCCCCAACTTGCAAGTGTTTACCGACAGTAAACTGCTGGCGGAGTTTCTGCACGCGCAAAACTGGCAGGGCGCTAATCTGTTAATGATGTCTTCGGGAACGTTTGATGGGCTGGATCTGGCCCAGCTCGCCACCGAGGTTACCCGATGAGACAACCCATTCTTCTTTTGCATGGCGCCCTTGCCACTGAAGCTCAGCTAAAGCCTCTGGCGCGGGAATTGTCGGCTTTCTTTGCCGTGCACTCCTTCACCTTTGGCGGGCACGGCGGCCGGCCGGTTAGTCCGGCGGGGCTTTCCATGCAGCAATGTGCAGCAGAGGTTACGGAGTATCTGGATGCACACGGGCTAGATGCCACGCACGTGTTTGGGTACAGCCTGGGTGGGTACGCGGCACTAGCGGCGGCCCTCAAAGCCCCCGAACGCTTTCGCAGCATCACTACGTTGGGCACCAAGTTTAACTGGTCGCCGGCCACGGCGGCGCTAGAAACGCGGCTTCTAGACCTGGCCACCATGCAGGAGAAGGTGCCGCACTACGTGCAGCAGCTAGAGCAGCTGCACCACCCTACGCCCGTAGCAGAGTTGCTCAGTGCCACGGCTCAGCTTATGCGGGGCCTCGGCGATTCTCCCATCCTCACCCCCGACAACCTCTCTAACTTGGAAGTACCGGTGCAGGTGTTGGTTGGTGAGCTCGACAAAACTGCTGGCGTCGACCCCACTCGGCATTTTACCGACTTCATGCCCCGCGCTTTGTTCGAAATCATCATGAACACGCCGCACCCGCTGGAGAAAGTTAACCCCGACCTGTTGTTCTCGCGCATTCTGCGTTTCGTAGAAACGGTAGAGGAAAACCACATATAACCAGCCACCTCACAGACTAAGTGGTATACATAAAGAAGGCCCGCCAAATGGCGGGCCTTCTTTATTTGTCGGAGGGCTTCTCTGGTACTGGCCTAGGCTTGCGCCGGTCGGTGGTGACCAGCAAGGCCAGGGCCGTGAGAGATAGGCGCAGAATCCACTTGCGGCTCAGCATGACTAGCGGCGGGGGAAAAAGGTGTTGTTGTTTTCTACGCGCAGGTCGCAGCGGCTACCACCGGTGTTTTCCTCGCAGGTAGTGCCCACAATCTCGTTTTTCTCGAAGTTGAAAAAGCAGAACGTGCAGCCTACTCCGGCAATCACGTAGCGCGCCGCATTGGAGCTCAGGTACAAGCTGTTGTCGGTGGAACTTTGCAGCGGAATAGCCATGGCGCGGTACATACCGTCGCGTAGGCCTATGCCCACCATATAGTACACCGCTTTGTCTTTAGACGTCTCCTGCACCTTCCGGATCATGGTTTTGTTTACCACGGTCCCATCGCCGAACTGCCGGGTGAAGGCCGCAGCTAGCTGGTCGCGCGGTACTAAGTACCGCACATTGCCTTCGCTCACTTCTGCTACCTGCTTGCTCACGGCCTCCAGCTTCCGACGGTTCAGAATATCATCGTTGTCGGTAGGTGAGCTTACTTCGGGGAAGCCTCGCTTAGTAGTTTCGCAAGCTGCTAGGCCACCAAGGGCAAGCATACCGCCGAGAGTTAGAGGAGATAGGAAGGAACGCAGAAAACGATTCATCAGCAGTAGATAAGCAGGCAGCACTTAGCGGCCTTTATAATAGGTCTTGGCTTCGGGCAGTTCACGCTCGATATCCGCAATACGGGTGCCGTTAGACGGGTGAGTAGACAAGAATTCTGGTGTACCTCCTCCCCCTGCCTGAGCCTCCATCCGCTGCCAGAAGGGCACTGCTCCTTGCGGATCGTACCCAGCCATGGCCATAAATATAAGGCCTAAGTGATCAGCTTCAGACTCCTGGCTCCGGCCGTACTTCAGCAGGCCTAGTGACGAGCCTACGCCTACTGCTTGCAGGAATACGTTTTGCGTGGCCGTAGGAGTTTGGCCTACTGCTACTGAGGCAATAGACCCAATGCCTTGAGCTGCCATTTGCTGGCTCATGCGCTCAGAGCTATGCTTGGCAACGGCGTGGGCAATTTCGTGGCCCATTACTACGGCCAGGCCGTTTTCATCCTGCGTGATGGGCAGAATACCCGTGTACACGGCCACTTTGCCACCGGGCATACACCATGCATTTTGCTGGTTTTCTTCAATCAGATTGAATTCCCATGCATAGCCTTCCAACTGATCTTGGCGGTTCTGCTGGCGGAAATAGGTTTCCACGGCCTGCTGGATGCGCTGGCCTACGCGCCGCACCATGGCTGTTTGGGTGGAGTTGCTAGAGAGCTTGCTTGATGCCAGCACCTTTTGGTACTCAGTAGCAGCCATAGTATTCATTTCTGCATCAGATACTAGGCTGAGCTGGCGGCGCCCCGTAATAGGCACCGTAGAGCAGGCGGCAGCTACAAACAAGCAGCTAGCCAGAGCGAGTTTTTTTAGCATTGAAGGGAAGGCTGTAGGAAGAAAGGAAACAGAACAGTAACGACAGCTACACCTGGGCCGTAATTGCCCAAACAATAGTCAGTAGCTATACGTGAGGCGGTGGGCAAAATGTTTGCCTAGGGGCTTATGCGTATAATTCACCCTATTTTTTAGGCATAGGGCCAGCGAATTAAACGCTATTTTTGGCCGTACGCCTGCTGACCTGAGTAAGCCTTGCGCTTTCTGTTAGGGTCGGCCCCGACTTTCTTATTCAACTCTCTGAGCATGAAAATCCTCTGCATCGGCCGTAACTACGCCGAACATATTGCCGAACTTCAAAACGAAACTCCAGACGCACCCGTCATTTTTGCCAAGCCCGATACGGCCCTGCTCCAGCGCAACCAGCCGTTTTTCCTGCCTGATTTCTCCCAGGACATTCACCACGAGATTGAGCTGGTTCTGCGCATCTGCAAGAATGGCAAAAACATCGAGGAGAAGTTTGCCCCCACGTACTTCGATGCCATTGGCCTAGGAATCGATTTTACGGCCCGCGACCTACAAAGCAAGCTCAAGAGCAAAGGCTTGCCTTGGGAGCTGGCCAAAGGCTTTGATGGCTCAGCCCCCATTTCGCAGGAGTTCAAGCCGGTGGCTGATTTCCAGGATTTGAAAAATATCAACTTCCGCCTGGAGGTGAATGGCGAGGTGCGCCAGCAGGGCAACTCCAGCCTCATGCTGCACGACTTCAGCAAAATCATCAGCTACATCTCGCAGTTCATCACCCTCAAAATGGGCGACCTGATTTTTACTGGCACCCCCAGCGGCGTAGGCCAGGTGAAAATAGGTGACCAGCTGACGGGCTACATCGAAGACGAGAAGCTGCTGGACTTGGCAGTGAAGTAAGCGTCGCTAGGCCACTTATTCCGCTGCCTCGGTAACGCGAGTAATGCACACTTGCACGGCGCCAGTGCATAGCTGGGGCTGGGTATCCTGAAGAAGTAGAGCTCTAGGCCTGCCTTATAATGGGGGTCTGGAGCTTCAAAACGTGCCCTGTTTTCCGGAGGGCACGATAATAGCACGTTACGACGTTACGGCGGCTTGGCTTCCGTTATCGTTGCAGTTTTCCTTTCCTGAATGCTCTATTCCTTTCTGAAGACCCAGCCGCGGCTGCTAGGTCTGGCGTTGCCTTTCTTGCTGTTGCTAGGCCTGCAACCCGTTTCCTGCGGAGGCCAAGAACCCGATTCATCGGCCAAGCCCAAACCCACTTCCACCACCCCGCCTGATGCCAAGGTGACCGTGCCCAAGGGCTATTTTCTCTTTCCAATTAAGCCGGGACAGCCCAACTACCTAGCCGCCAGCATGGGCGAGCTGCGCCCCAACCACTTCCACGGCGGCCTCGATATCAAGACCGACGGACGGGTGGATTTGCCCGTTTACGCCTCCGCCGATGGTTACGTATCGCGGCTCAAGCAAAGTAGCTACGGCTACGGCAATGTGCTCTACATCACGCACCCCAATGGCCTGACAACCGTGTACGGCCATTTGAATCACTTCCGGGGGCCGGTGGCACAGGAGCTACGCCGCCAGCAGTATGAAAAGGAGACCTACGAGCTAGAGCTATTCTTTAAACCCGACCAGTTTCCGGTGAAGCGCGGCGAAATAGTAGCCTTGTCGGGCAATACGGGGGGCTCAGCGGGTCCGCACGTGCACTGGGAGGTACGCACTGCCCAAGACCACCAACTGAACCCGCTGCAGTGGGGCGGCTTCCCCGAAATTCAGGACCACGTGCCCCCCATTCTGCAAGCGTTTGCCGTGGAGCCGCTCAGCATTGATGCCCGCGTGCAGAGCAAATTCGGCAAGCAGATATATGTACCGAAAGCTCCCGCCCTGCCCAACGGTGGCGGCTATGTGTGGGCCGATACTATCTCGGCCTACGGCACCGTAGGCCTGTTGCTGCAGGGCTTCGACCGGTTTGATGTGGTGTGGAACAAGTACGGCTTTCAGAAAGTGGAGGTGCTGGTCAACAATGAACCCTTCTACACGCACGTCATCGACGACATTCCCTTCCCGGAAGGTGCCCGCCAAATCAATCGCCACACTGATTATGAGTGGCGCTTCATGAACGGCCGGCTTATGGAAAAGCTGTTTGTGGACGATGGCAACGACCTGAGCATCTACACCACCGGCCCCGGCAAAGGACGCTTGCGCGTGCAGGATGGCAAGCTGTACAACGTGGAAGTCAGGATGGCTGATTCCTACGGTAACATGACACCTCTGCGCTTTGTGCTGCGCGGCGAGCAGCCCGGCTATACTAAAACCCGTTCGGCGGCCGTAAAAACGCCTGCCCTGCGCTACGATGTGAGCCGCAACTTGCTGGTGGCTACCGCTGCCGACCCCGATACGGCGGCCGTGGGTGGCAACATTACCTTGTATAAAGGCGACCGACGCCTCACGCTTAAGCCCAGCTACACCGAGCACAGCCAGAACGTGTACCTCTACGACCTACGTGCCGGCCGCCCCGACTCTCTGCAGTTTGGCCGCATCACGAAGCGGTTCGACCGGCAGGCGCTAATTCCATCGGGCCGCGACTTTAGCTTTACTACGGCCAATATGAGCCTGAGCTTCGGGCCCAAAACCCTGTTCGACACGCTCTACATCCAGACCAGCTACAAGGCCGGCCTCTGGACGGTGCACATGCCCCGCACGCCGCTCTACCAAACGCTGCGCATGACCTTGAAGCCCGAGGTGGAAGTGGCCGATAAAACCCGTACTGCCATTTACTCCGTGACGGCGAAGGGTGGCCGGGCCTACGTGGGCGGCAAATGGGATGGTAACAACATCACGACTCCCATTAAAACCTTCGGGCAGTTCCGCATCCTCACCGATACCATTCCGCCTTCGGCCCGTCTCATCAGTAAGGGTGCAGGGGGCCTAGTGTTTAAAGTTGGCGACGACCTTTCTGGCCTGGCCAGCTACAAGCTGGAAATTGGGGGCCGCTTCCGAATGCTCCGCTTTGAGCACAAAAATGCCACTCTTTTCACTGAACGAGACGATACGCTGGGGCCACCCCTACGCGGCCCCGCCACGCTCCGCCTAACCGACCAGGCCGGCAACGAAAAAGTTCTGAGCTTCACGCTCTAGCTCCCGCATAACTCAACTTGCAACAGGCTCTCTTCTTTAATGAGGAGAGCCTGTTCTTTTGGTGGCCTACTCTACCACTACCCTGCTCGCCTCTTCTTTCCTTCTTGCTTGTCAAGCACTACTGCCCAGCCAGTATTCCTGGGGGCTGGTGAGTGTAATCTTTCACGTACCTTCCTGACAGGCCTAGGCCACTGGTTCTGCTTAGTAGATACCCTGGGCCTGGGTTTGCGCGTACAAGCTCCTCTATCCACCTTCCCTTTCCCAATGGCCAATCTGCTCAAACGTCGTCGCCCTACTCTCTTTACCGCTATTGCGGCTACTGTTGCTACTGGCGTTGCTGCGTATGCGTACGCTAAGCGCAAAATGTACCCTGAGCTGCCCACGGTGACGCACGTAGACCTGCATAAGTACAAGGGCCTGTGGTACGAAGTTGCACGGCTGCCGACCCGGTTTGAAAAAGGCTGCCAGCACGTAACGGCCGAGTACAAGCTCCGCCCCGACGGCAAGGTACAGGTACTCAACACCTGCCATAAAGAAGGCCTGAATGGCCCTGCTGAAACAGCCACCGCCTTGGCGCGCTCCGTAGACGCCTCCAACAGCAAATTGAAGGTGCAGTTCTTCTGGCCCTTCGAGGGTGACTACTGGATTCTCGACCTCGACCACGCCGATTACCAGTATGCCTTGGTGGGTGAGCCTAGCCGCAAAAACCTCTGGATTTTGAGCCGGATGCCCCACCTGGAGCGCAGCATCCGTGACCGGCTAATTGCCCACGCCCGCAACCTGGGCTTCCCGGTTGATAATCTGATTTACACGCCGCAGCCCATGAATGAGAAGCCCTAGGCCACTTCACTTATTCACTATTTCACTAAATCACCGCTTGGCAGAAGCCGAAGTCCGTTCTACCTTCGCGGCATGTCACTTCCCCAAATTGGCGAACTAGCCCCCGCTTTCGAAGCGCAGGACCAAAACGGCACCACGCACCGCCTGCAAGATTACGCCGGCCGCAAAGTGGCGCTGTACTTCTACCCCAAGGACGATACCAGCGGCTGCACGGCCCAGGCCTGCAACCTCCGCGACAACTACCAGAGCCTGCTGGGCGCCGGCATTCAAGTGCTCGGCGTGAGCATCGACGGCGAGAAGTCGCATCAGAAGTTTGCCACCAAGTACGAGCTGCCTTTCCCCCTGCTAGTGGACGAGGACAAGCAGCTGGTGGAGGCCTACGGCGTGTGGCAGGAGAAATCAATGTACGGCCGCAAGTACATGGGCACCATGCGCTACACCTTCCTGATTGATGAGGAGGGCAAAATTGAGAAGGTTATCACGAAAGTCGATACCAAGAATCACGCGGCGCAACTGCTGTAATACCAAGAGCCTCGCCCAGTTTGGCGGGGCTTTTTTATGGGCGGTGGCTAGGCCAGAACTCCAGGCTATTGCCTCTGTGGGCCGCGTCCTTCCACCTCCCGCCCAACTTCCTACCTTTGTCACCCTACCAAACTCCAATAGAACCTATGGCTCAGGAATCCTCTTTCGCCGCTTCTTCCGAAACGCACACCCCAACTCCTACTAAGTCAGTAGATCAGCTGAAGCAGATTGCGGCCCAGGTGCGCCGCGACATCGTGCGCATGGTGCACGCCGTAAACTCCGGCCACCCCGGCGGCTCGCTCGGCTGCGCCGACTTGCTGGTTGCGCTGTACTTCAAGGTGATGAAGCACCACCCCGAGCCCTTCGACATGAACGGCGTGGGCCAGGACCTGTTCTTCCTCTCCAATGGCCACATCTCGCCGGTTTTCTACTCGGTGCTAGCTCGTTCGGGCTACTTTCCCGTGGGTGAGCTGGCTACGTTCCGCAAATTGAACTCGCGCTTGCAGGGCCACCCCGCTACGCACGAGCACCTGCCCGGCATCCGGGTAGCTTCGGGCTCGCTAGGCCAGGGCCTGAGCGTGGCCATCGGCGCGGCACAAGCCAAAAAGCTGAACAACGACGACCGCACCGTATTTGTGCTGATGGGCGACGGTGAGCTGGAGGAAGGCCAGATCTGGGAAGCCGCCATGTACGCGCCCCATCACAAAGTAGACAACCTCATTGCCTTCGTGGACCGCAACGGCCAGCAGATTGACGGTCCCACCGAGAAAATTGGTGGCCTAGGCGACCTGCGCGCTAAGTTCGAAGCCTTCAACTGGCGCGTGCTGGAAACCGACGGCAACAACCTCGAAAAGCTCCTCCCCACCATCGAAGAAGCACAGTCGCTGCTAGGCCAGGGCCAGCCGATTATGGTACTGATGGATACCCAGATGGGCTTTGGCGTTGACTACATGATGGGCACGCACAAGTGGCACGGCACGGCTCCAAACGATGAGCAGCTGGAGAAAGCCCTGCAGCAGCTGATGGTAGAAGAAGCCGGCGACTACTAGGACAGTGCACCAGCTATTAGAACCTCGAACCTACCGAGCTATCATGATGACACTCTGGATAATTTTTCCAGTGATGTCATTGCCAACCAGCACACTAACTGATGTAAGCCAGTTAGCTGTAGTACTACTCGTGGCTTTGATTGGCTTTGGTATCGGAAAGGTAACAGAACAGCAAGCAGCAAGAACAAAGCTGCTTGTATTAGCGGGTTCTTTTATTGTGCTGACTGCTGTGGCAACAGCTGTTCCTAAAAAGCCAAAAGAGCTGGTTTTCTTCACTGTAACTAGGTACTCTCATTTAGTATGAGCAAGGGTATGATTTGGATACGCTACTGGGTGCTGCTCGCTATGCTATGGCTAGCAGCACCCAGTCGTGCCCAAAATGTACCGCCTACTCAGCCTCGCACCACGCGCATTCTGTTCGTGCTGGATGCCTCGGGCTCTATGCGGGCGCCGTGGGAAGGCCAGCAGCGCTGGGACGTGGCCAAGAGCCTGCTCTCCAAGATGGTGGACTCGTTGAACACGTATCCGCACCTGGAGCTGGCACTGCGGGCCTACGGGCACCAGCACGACAACAAGGAGAACAACTGCGAAGACTCGAAGCTGGAAGTGGCATTCGCGCCTAAAAACGCGGCGGCTATCAAGGCCCGGCTCAAGACCATTGAACCGAAGGGCAACACGCCCATCACCTACTCCTTGTTGCAGTCGGCCCAGGACTTTCCGGTGGATAAAACGGCGCGCAACGTACTCATCCTGATTACCGATGGCCTAGAGTCGTGTAAGGGCGACCCGTGCGCTACTGCCGTGGCGCTACAGCGCAAGCACGTCTTCCTGAAACCCTTCGTGATTGGGATTGGGGCCGAGCGGGAATTTGGTCGGCAACTGGAGTGCCTAGGCCAGTACTACAACGCCGCGGATGTCAAAACCTTCCGCACCATTCTCAACGATGTAGTAGCCCAAACCCTGGCCAAGACCACCGTGGCCGTAAACCTGACGGATGAGGCCGGCCGGCCCGTGGAGTCGAACGTGAACATGACGTTCATCAACAACGTCACGGAACAACCGGAGTACAACTACGTGCACTTCCGCGACGCCCAGGGTAAACCCGACGTGCTCGACATTGACGCCCTGCAGAGCTATGATCTGGTGATTAACACGGTGCCCCCGGTGCGGCAGCAGAACTTGCCTATCCGGCCCGGTAAAGCCAACGTGCTCACCTACAAAACGCCGCAGGGCACGCTCTGGCTGCAGAACCCGGCTGCGTCGCCTAACCCCTATGGCACCGTGCAAGCGGTGGTACGAGCAAGAGGCAACGCGGCCACGGTGGTAGCGCTGCCCTTTGGCAACCGGCAAAAGCTGCTGGCCGGTGATTATGAGGTGGAGCTGCTGACCCTACCCCGCCAAATCAAACGGATTTCGGTGAAGCAGGGCCAAGAAACGGCCGTGACCTACGAAACGCCCGGTATACTCAATATCGTGTCGGATCTGAAGGGCTACGGCAGCATCTACAAGCTCAACAACGACGAGTCGCAGACGTGGGTGTACAACCTCCCCGAGGGCGGCAGCAGCAAGATCAATCTGCCCATGCAGCCGGGGGCCTACCGCCTCGTGTTCCGCACCAAAACCGCCACCGGCAGCCAGTTTACCGATGTGCGCAACTTCACCATTCGCCCGAGCCAAACCAGCTCGGTTAGCATTTTCGGGAAATGATGAAGATGCAAGGAAACTCGACTGACCACTGGCAAGCTCAGCATGACGAGCTTTCAGCCGCCGCTCAGCAACTATCTGAGCTAGGCCACGCTACACTTCTCGGCGTATTCTCGCCAGAGGAAGTGAGTGGCCTAGTGCATACTATTGAAGCCGCCAAAACTAGCTCCGCCAACTTCCGGCGTAGCCAGGATGTGTTTGCCATCCGCAACCTGCTGGGTGAAATTCCACAGCTGCGGGAGCAACTCCTGACGCCGAAGCTGCGGGCGGTGCTGGCGACACTTTTTCCGGACGCTAGGCCACATCTAACGAAGGCCATATACTTCGATAAGCCCGCCGGCTCCAACTGGCTGGTAGCTTGGCATCAGGATGTAATGATTAGCGTAAATCACCGCTTGGAACTGAACGGCTACGGCCCCTGGACGAGCAAAGGTGGCGATGTAACCGTGCTGCCACCCCGCGAAATCCTGGAAAGCATCATCACCGTGCGCCTCCATCTTGATGATTGCGACGCTACGAACGGTGCCCTGCGCGTAGTGCCGGGCTCGCATCGGCATGGCGTCATTCTGAATGACCAGCACTCGGACTACACCCCAGCGGCTGTTACATGTGAAGTGGAAGCCGGTGGCTTAATGCTGATGCAGCCTTTAACACTGCATGCTTCTAACCGCAGTACCAGTGCCCGCCCGCGCCGCGTGATTCACCTAGAGTTTAGCGCCGCGGAGCTGCCAAGTGGCCTACAGTGGCGAGAGCGGCTGGAAGTAGCACCAGAACAAGCAGATAAGTAACGTCGTGCTCAGCACGACATTCAACTCAACGATACACTCCCAACCTACCAATAGCATGAAAGACTTCCCCTACACCGAATCGAAAGACACCCGTAGCGGCTTTGGCGCGGGCCTGCAGGAGCTGGGTAAAACCAACCCCAACGTAGTAGCCCTGTGCGCCGACCTGATTGGCTCGCTCAAGATGGATGCCTTCATCAAGGACAACCCCGAGCGGTTCTTCCAGGTGGGCATTGCTGAAGCCAACATGATGGGCCTGGCCGCTGGTCTCACCATTGGTGGTAAGATTCCGTTCACGGGTACCTTCGCCAACTTCAGTACGGGCCGCGTGTACGACCAGATTCGGCAGAGCATTGCTTACTCGGGCAAGAACGTGAAGATCTGCGCTTCGCACGCGGGCCTCACCCTGGGCGAAGACGGCGCCACCCACCAGATTCTCGAAGACATCGGGATGATGAAGATGCTGCCCCACATGACGGTCATCAACCCCTGCGACTACAACCAGACCAAAGCCGCCACCATCGCCATTGCCGATTACGAAGGTCCCGTGTACCTGCGCTTCGGCCGCCCGGTAGTGCCCAACTTCACGCCCGCCGATCAGACATTTGAAGTAGGCAAAGGCATCGTACTCAACGAAGGCACCGACGTGAGCATCTTCGCCACGGGTCACCTGGTATGGAAAGCCATTCTGGCTGGCAAGCTGCTGGCCGACAAAGGCATCAACGCCGAAATCATCAACATCCACACCATCAAGCCCCTTGATGCCCAGCTGATCCTGGAGTCGGCGCGCAAAACGCGCTGCGTGGTAACGGCCGAGGAGCACCAGATGAACGGTGGCCTAGGCGACTCAGTAGCCCAGCTGCTGGCCCGCGAGGAGCCCCTGCCCCTGGAAATGGTAGCCGTTAATGACTCTTTTGGCGAGTCGGGCACCCCCGACCAGCTGATGGAAAAGTACGGCCTCAATGAAGCCGCCATCGTGGCCGCCGTAGAGAAAGTAATGGCCCGCCGCAAGTAGGTTTCTGCTTCCTCTCACAATAGCAAAAAGCTCCCGCAGCGTGAAGTTGCGGGAGCTTTTTGCTATTGTGAGAGGAAGCATTCTATCAGAGCAGCGGTAGACCTATACCAGTTGCCCTTATGGCCGGAGGTTCGCCAGCCGTTGTTCTAGCACGGCATCTAGGTAGAGCCACTGTGAGCGGTTGGCGAAGGTGTAGTCTTGGTAGCAAGCCAAGAAGGCTTCAGTTTCGTGGTACCACCTCCTGGATGTCCTCGTCAGAGCCAGTGGCGCAACGCTCAAAGTCAGCCGCTAACCCATAGATCCACCCTACTTCCACCTCCGATTCTACCAACAAGCGTAAGCGGTACAAGGCCCGTAGCACCTGGCCTAGTGCTCCAGCACTAGTGGCTAATTGCTGCTGTAACCAGGCTAGCGCGGGACGCACAGTATAGGTTTCGGGTGGATATACTTGGCCGAGGTAGGCCAGTACCTGTTCCTTGTCGGTGCGAAGGAGCAGATACAGCTCTACCAAGAAAGTTTCTGGGGTTTCTTCTCGAAGCAGCAGTTCGTCTACCCAGTCACTGACTTCAGACAAGGCAAAAACTTCCAGCTGCAGGCCTAGCCGCACGTAGAAAACCGTCTCCGCGCCCGATAAATCCCTAAACTCCGCTTCCAGATCCATGGCCTCGCAAAGTGGTGTTAATAGGTTCGGTAAGTAAAGCCCCCACCACCGTACAAAGCAGGCAGGCGTTTCACTTGCTTTACACGGCGTACGTATGCAGCCGGCCTGAGCAGGTTATACCTTCGGTTTCGGAAGCCGGGGAGCTACATCACCACTCGTGATATCATGGTGCGAAATAAGCTCCCGCATCAACCGTGCCTGCTGACCGTTCTTCTTGGCCTTCGACATAAAGGTATCGGCCACTTTCTGGCGCCCTTCCTTGGCGAAGTACTCGCCCAGGCTTTGCAGCAGCATTTTGCTTTCCTCTAGGCCACGCATAGCTTGGTATTGCATGCTTTCCACCGACTCCGTTACCTCTGAAAGTAGGGCGCTGATGGTGTAGGCGTGCCCCGTATGGCAGCGGAACCGGATGAGCTTTCCTTCAATGAGCTTGGTAAGGGCTCCATGGCATTCTGGGCAAGTGAAGGGGGTCAGTTCGCCTTGATCGATGATGCCCAGTTCAAAGGCATTATCGTTTTTGGCGATGCTAAGCTCCAGATCAATTTGCTCCAGATTAGCCTTGGGCACTCTTGGTTTGGCAGGCGCTCGTTCCTTCGTGAGCTGCGACAGCAGCGCGGGCAGCGCATGCAGGGTCACAATGTGGTCAGCCTCCACAAACTCCAGGGCATTAACGGGCATGGCCGGCGACATAGCGTCGTGGGGGTCTTGCACCACAGTCACGCCACCCAGGCGTTGAATGCTCCACAACCCAGAGGTGCCATCATCGAGGTAGCCCGTTAAGACTACCCCAATGACTCGTGGCCCATAGCTATAGGCCACTGAACGGAAAAGCGCATCAATGGAAGGCCGAAACCGATTTTCCTTAGGCCCACTCGTTACGCAGATCGTGTTGTTTTCCACGAGCATGTGGTGGTTGGGGGGGGCTATATAAATGGTACCTGCCTTAACTTTTTCGCCGTTGGTGGGGTGCTTTACGGTCAAGGCCGACACCTCATTCATCAGCTGAGGCAGCAGACTATCGGCGTAAGGAGATACGTGCTGCACGACAAAAATGGGTGCAGAGAAGTCAGCTGGCATGTTGCGCGCCAACTCAATTAGCGCAGCCACTCCGCCCGATGAAGCTCCTATCACAACAATATCCCGCTGGTGACGCATTGCTTTCTTCGTTGAGTTTGCCATATGCTTGCTTGCTTGCTTGCTTGCTTGCTTGATGTGTTAGCTGTTAACCTTAACGTAAAGCAGAATGATAAGGCCATCCTCGTCCGTTTCTGGGCCGCGGGAACGCGCTACTGTTTGCTACCACACTCAGCGCAAAAGCGCTGGTCGTGCTTCATGGTTGTTCCGCAGCTAACACAAAACTTCTCCTTGCCTTGGGCAATGGCGCTGGGTGTGCCGCACTGGGCGCAGAACTTTTGCCCGGGGCTCAGCTTGGCCTGGCAGTTGGGGCACTGCACTAGGCCACCTTTGTTGAGGAAGTCTAGCTCCTGGGTATAATCCTGCTGGCGGGTTTTATTCCGGATTTGCTCGCTGGCCGCCTGCCGTTGCTGGGCCGAAAGCTCTTCCTGCTCGTCGGGGGCGCAGGTTTCGCAGAGGCCGGCGCTGTGGTTCCAGCACACATCGGGGCACACCCAATGGCCGCAGCGGGTGCACTGCTTGAAGTACGCTTTGCCTTCCTGCACGGCTTTCTCCAGGGCTGCATCGTGGGCCTTGCCACCAATAGCGCGCTGCACATGATAAGCCGCGTTGCCAGCATCGTAGAAGCTTCCTCCAAACAGGCTGCCTGCCGCCCGCATTAATTCTCCCGCAATACCAATGCTGTTGGGATGAAAGCGCGACATGTGCCCGTTGCGGCACTTATCGCAGTAAAATTTAAACTGAAATCCTTTGTCAGTGGATAGATCATCGTGGTTGGCGACGAACTGAATCAGGTTGCTCATAGCAGAAGGTAAAGGCTAAGTGGACGGCTAAATGTAGGGATATCTGAATATCTCTTCATTCACTAGGCCACCGGGTCAGAAAATTTCTGCCCGTATACTTGCGCACCTTTCGGGGGTTCCTCATGCACTGCCTATGCGCCAGTTTTACGTTTTTCTTGCGTGCCTGCTACTGATCTGCGCCGCCGCTCCCAGAGTGCACGCGCAAAATCAGCAGCAGCGCGATACCACGCTCATTGTGTACACTGGGCAGCTCACGGGAGCCTACAGCCGCGGGGGCGTCAGCCGGACGCTGTTGTCCACTACCCACTCGGTTACGTTCACGCGCGGCCAGCACTACGGCCTACCCATGACGGGCAGCTTCATTTATGGCAAGCAAGATGGGTTTCTGAAAGAACGTGAGCTACTGCTCAATGCCACCCCCTACTACTACAAGGGGCGCTTTCGGGCCTATGCCCTGGGCGGGTTTGAAATCAGCAACCTGCGCGGCATTACGAGCCGGGTGCAACTGGGCGCCGGCCCCGGCTGGGCATTTTACTCCGATACGCTGGGCCGCGAGGTGTCGGTAAGCAACCTGATTATTCGGGAGAAAACCAATTTTCGTGATGGCTCTTCTCGGCTCACCACCCGCAACTCGGCCCGCCTGAAAGTAAGCTACTCGCGCAGTGTGGTTACGCTTAGCTCCATTACCTTCTACCAGCCATCGGTTATTGACTTTGGCGATTACCGCTTCAGCAACCTTACCACGCTAGCCCTGAAGCTGCCCCGCAAGTTTTCCGTCAATTTCAGCTACAACTACACCCACGAGAGCCGTGTGATTGAGGGCCGCTTCCCCGACAATACCAACGTAACTGTGGGTGTGGCCTACAGCACTTCTCGGTAAGGCCTCGACCTAGGGTTAGCGCTTAATAAAGGTGGCTACGTAGGCCAACCCAGCTGGGTCATTGGCAATTGCAGAGCCCGATAGGTAGCTTAACAAGGGATATATGGGCTGCTTGAACACACTGAGGGTGGCGTGCTGGCCCAGCAGAATTTCCCGGATAGTGGTGGAGCCCTGGCCCATAAGCTGCGGAGCGTAGTGGCGTGGTACTTTCTGCTCATACAGGAAAGTAGCCAGCCCAGCTACCACAATGGGGTCGGGGGCATTGAGAGCTTGTATGTACTCGGGCACCACCTGGGGCCAATCGGTTGGCCCAACTGCGTGGTAGTTGAAGAACGTTTGTACGAGCTGCAAGGTGGCAACCCCAAGGTTAGGGTCGCGCAGGAAGGGCAGCAGTTGGTACACTTCGGCGGCTGTGTGCACCTGGGAGCCGGCCTGTACCAGAGCCTTTTCACGAACTGAGTCGGGGGCGGCACTATGCAATACTGCTACGCACTGCGCCACCGTGAGTGGCCTAGAAGTTTGTAGCAACCGCAGGGCCTCGGCATAACGGGCGGCCTGGTAGCGCGGGTATTTCCGGCGGATGGCTGTAACCGCCGCCGTATCCTGAGCTAGGGCGGCAAACAGACTCTTACGGGCCATCTGAAATTCCAGGCTTTGTAGTTGCTTAAGGTGCATAGCAGCGTTGAGCTGAGCAGCCACGCGGGGGTCGGGAGCGGCGGCCGTGCGGTAAGGCGTGCCAGTATCGGAGCGCAGCGTCACGAGGTACTGGTCATCATCTAGCCAGATTACTTGCGCATCCTTATAGCCCATCGGCCGAATAGCCGCCATGCACACCGTTGCTTTTTTATGGTTGAGAGCCGCCACGAAGTTTTCCCGCGTTTGTCCACTCGGTAACCCCCACACTTCTACTTGGCTAGCCTTAATTTGGGCCACCGAGGGTGTTACCTGGCTGCATACCCCCATCAAAAGAGCGAACAAATATTTCTTCATGCTACACGCGTATATAGTTGGCTACTAACTAGTACTCTCTTCCTCCGCTTCTCGCCTAAGGTAACAGTTCAAGTAGTATTAAACCAACGGCCGCCAACTCCCTCTAACCTAGTATAAACCGCCCCTAACCCGCTCCCCTGCTTGGAAGATCAGGAGATACTCGCCAAGTTCGACGACCCTGCCTCGCGCAATGTGGCCTTCAACCAGCTAGTGCGCAAGTACCAGCAGAAGGTGTACTGGCACGTGCGCAAGATGGTCATCGACCACGACGATGCCGACGACCTGACTCAGGACGTCTTTATGAAAGTTTGGAACAACCTGGCGAATTTTCGGCGGGATGCTTCTCTGTACACCTGGATTTACCGCATTGCCACCAATGAGTGCTTGAGCTTCCTGTCGTCGAAGCGCCGGCGTTTTTTCCTGCCCATCAATGATGTAGGCGCTGAGCTGGCGGCTAAACTAGAAGCTGACCCTGGCCTAGCTGGCGATGATATTGAGCGCCGCCTCCAGAAGGCCATTCTGCGCCTGCCTGATAAGCAGCGGCTGGTGTTTAATATGAAATACTACGACGAAATCACTTACGAGCAGATGGCTGAAATCACGGGTACCTCTGTGGGAGCCCTAAAGGCATCATATCATCATGCCGTGAAAAAAATTGAACAATACGTGATGGAAGAATCCACGCGTGATTAAACTTCGCGGCCTCCGTCGCCTCTAAGAACCATGAATACTCCTTTTCGTCTGGATGACCATAAGCGCCGGTCGCAGCCGCTGGCTTCGCCACCAGACCGGTACTTCGATCAGCTCCCGAGCCGCGTAATGGCGCGTGTGCAAACCACCCCAGATACTGGCCTAGCCGGCACTTGGGGTTGGCTCCGGCACCTGTCGGCACCCGTACGAACGGCCCTGGCCTCGGCGGTGGTACTGGGCGGGTTTGCTACCTCCTTCTGGCTGACGCAACCAGCCGCGCCAGTTGCTAGCTCCGCTACGGCGCTGGCGGCCGTGCCGCAGGCCGAGATGGTACAATATCTGTTAGCCAGCGACCAACGCGTGACCCTCTCTGACTTGGCCGAG
This sequence comes from Hymenobacter wooponensis, assembly GCF_004745865.1. Classification (GTDB taxonomy): domain Bacteria; phylum Bacteroidota; class Bacteroidia; order Cytophagales; family Hymenobacteraceae; genus Hymenobacter; species Hymenobacter wooponensis. Next base: position 380,758 of record NZ_SRKZ01000004.1, read on the forward strand.
TTCTCCAACACTCCGCCTGATTTATCCGACGCGTATCTGCAGGCCTCAGCGGCAGAGGTACAGGATGCTTTGGATAGCCAGCCCAGCGAGGACCCGTATTATTAACTCACTGTTGTTTTCCCTGCAACCGCACATGAACTATCTCCTCCGTAGCTTCTTGGTAGTGCTGCTAGCCACGATTTCGCTGACGGCTACTGCCCAGGCTCCCGCTAGTCATCAAGACCGCCTGAACCAACTCGAAAACGCCAAAATTGCTTATCTCACCGACAAGATTTCGTTGACTCAGGACCAAGCCCAGAAGTTTTGGCCCGTCTACAACGATTTCACTACCAAGCGGCGAGAACTCAACCGCCAGATGCGCCAACTGCGCACCACCAGCCCCGACGGCCTCACTGACCAGCAGATCAAGACCAACCTCGATCAGGCAATGGCCATGCGCGAGCAAGAGGTGAAGCTGGAGCGTGACTACTTCAACAAGTTCCAGAAAATCCTTAGTATCCGGCAAGTAGGCAAGCTCTACAGCGCCGAGCGCGACTTCACCCGGGAAGTCATTAAGCGCGTGGCCGACCGCCGCGGAGGTCCTGGCCGCGGCCGCCCCGATGGCCCGCAGGAGAACTAGTTTCAGAGTTTTTCTGCTTTAGATGTTAAAAGCAGCTGCCGAGGCAGCTGCTTTTTTGTTGTCTGGCTGAACCAACTGGCCTAGCGTGCTTGTAGCAGGTTGCTAGGCCACCCACCGCTTCCGGCGTACCTTTGCGGCCCCATTTGCTTTTGTAGTCTATGCTTACCCCCCGCCAGCTTTTCCTGCGTCATCAGGCCCAAACCTCCGATTTCCCGCTACTGCTTGAGATTGAACGGGCCGAAGGAGTGTATATGTTTAATGCGGAGGGCCAGCGCTACCTCGATTTGATTTCGGGCATTGGCGTCAGCAACGTAGGCCACCGTCACCCGCGGGTGCTGCAGGCCATTCAGGATCAGCTAGATAAATACCTGCACCTGATGGTGTACGGCGAGCTGGTGCAGGCGCCCCCAGCCGTGCTGGCCGAGGCGCTGCACCGCACCCTGCCGGCCCACCTCGACAATGTATACTTCACCAACTCCGGCACCGAGGCGGTAGAAGGCGCTCTAAAGCTGGCCAAGCGCCACACGGGCCGCACGGGGTTGCTCTCCAGCTACAACGCCTACCATGGCTCTACGCACGGCGCCCTCAGTATTACGGGCTCTGAGGGGTTCAAGAACAGCTTTCGCCCGCTCCTGCCCGACGTGCAGCACTTCCGCCACAACAACTTCGACGACCTTGCCCTCATTACCGAGCACACCGCGGCTGTGGTAATTGAAACCGTGCAAGGCGAGGCTGGCGTGCGGGTTCCCGCCCCCGGTTACCTCCCAGCCCTGCGTCAGCGCTGCACCAACATGGGCGCTTTGCTCATCTTGGATGAGATTCAGTGCGGCTTTGGACGCACCGGCACCTTCTGGGCCTTTGAGCAGTTCGGCATCGAGCCCGATATTCTGCTGACTGCTAAAGGCATGGGCGGCGGCATGCCTATTGGAGCTTTCATTTCCTCCCAGGAAATTATGGCAGGCTTCAAGACCAACCCCATCCTAGGCCACTGCACCACGTTCGGCGGGCATCCGGTGTCTTGCGCGGCCTCCTTGGCTACGTTGCGCGTGATTCAGGAAGAGAACCTGCTGGCGGGCGTAGCGGAGAAAGCCGCCCGATTCCGGCAGCAGCTCGTGCATCCGGCTATTCGGGAGGTGCGGGGCTGTGGCCTACTAATGGCCGTGGAGTTTGCTTCCTTCGATGTGCTCAAGCCCATCATCGACTACGCCCTCTGGCATGAGCACATCCTCACTGACTGGTTCCTGTTCTGCGACAACTCCTTGCGCATTGCGCCACCGCTCACCATAACTGATGCCCAGATTGACGAGGCCTGCGCCGCCTTACTTCGGGCTATTGATGCCGTGGTAGGCCAGTAGCCGTCTGTATAACAACAGTAAAATGCCCGGCTTTCACTGTATGGATGCCGGGCGTTATTATGTTAGTTGTAGGGAGGGTTATTCTCCGTTTTGTAACTGATTGTAATTTAAGAAGCTCTGCGTTTCTTCCTTGATTTGTTCGCGGGGTAGGCAGTCTTTCACACCCATGGAAATCTTGCGCACTAAAACGCCCACAATGGCTTTTCGGAAGCCCAGCTTCTCGGCCATATCAATGCAGAAATCCATTTCATTATCGTCTACCACGCCATCGGCCAGCATCATGTCCACGAGGTCAAAGATCTGGTCGAACCGTTCTGAGTCGTTGTCCGGCAGCACTAGCGTGCCCGCACTGGCATTGCCCACAATGGTTCGCACGTCATCGGCTCGCATGCCGTTCTTTTTTCCCACCGCCACTATAAAGTTCATCTCCCGCTCGTCAATGTGCCCATCGGCCTTGGCCAGGGCTACCAAGTTCATGAGGTGGCTCTTGACCTTTTTGGTTTGCTCGCTTTCAAAAAAACCAAACATACAGGTGGGGATTTAAAGTAGACGGTTGCGTTAGGGGCAGTAAGTGCAGATACCGATGGTAAAACAGCGGTGGGGGCTGTTAATATACCGGCTGTTGCACGTAAGTGCAATAGCTGCGTTTACGCAGATTGAAAAAAAACAGCCGATTTGTCAGGCTCTTTCGGGTTTCCCTAAAGCAAAGGCTTTACTTTCCCTGCGGATTTGCCACCTTTGCGCCCGCCCACTGCGGGCAACTTGATTTGAAGAGAGTACTCAGAGATACTATGAAACGTATTGCAGTTTTCACCAGCGGCGGCGACTCGCCGGGTATGAACGCCTGCATCCGGGCCGTTGTGCGTACCGCGGTCTACCACGGCATTGAGGTATATGGCATCATGCGCGGCTACAGCGGCATGATTAAAGGCGAGTTTGTTAAGCTGGATTCGGCCTCCGTAGCTAATACCATTCAGAAGGGTGGCACCATCCTAAAATCGGCACGCAGCCAGAAATTCCTCACCAAGGAAGGCCGTCAGGAGGCGTTCGATCAGCTCGTGAACCACGGCATTGATGGCCTAGTAGCCATTGGGGGTAACGGCACCTTCACGGGTGCTACTATTTTCGAGCAGGAGTTTGGCATTCCCACCGTTGGGGCGCCCGGCACGATTGATAACGACCTTTACGGCACCGACTATACCATTGGCTACGACACAGCGGTAAACACCGCTCTGGAAGCCATTGATAAAATCCGGGATACGGCTGACTCGCACGACCGCTGCTTCTTTGTGGAGGTAATGGGCCGCGACTCCGGCTACATTGCTATTCCGTGCGCCATTGGCGGCGGGGCTGAAATCGTGATGATTCCCGAAACGCAGATGTCGACGGAAGCCGTAATTGAAACGTTGCAGAGCAGCTGGAAGCGCTCCAAGACCTCGTTCCTGGTGGTAGTTGCTGAAGGTGACGAGGAAGGCAACGCCCACGCCGTAGCCCAGCAGGTGAAAGCCGCCATCCCTCAGCTCGACACCCGCGTAACCATCATCGGCCACATCCAACGGGGCGGCTCTCCCTCCGCCGCCGACCGCATGCTGGCCTCCCAGATCGGTATTGCCTGCGTGGAAGGCCTCATGAACGGCATGCGCAACGTGATGGCCGGCATCGTCGACCGCAAGCTGGTATATACCCCCTTCACCGACACCATCAATAAAAAGAAAATGATCAACCAGAGCTTCATGCGCATGGTTGAAATTTTGAGCGTATAAAGCGGTTCATAGTTGATCTTTTTTAAGAACTAGCCTTGAAACGAAAGCCCTTACCTCCCAAGCGGAAGTAAGGGCTTTTGCTTGGGTAAGAGCTGAGAGAAGGCGCAGGAAAGCGTGCGTTGCCGCATCGAGCCTTACCACCTCACCTCCTCCGGGTGCATCCACTGGTACTCAGGGTCGCGGCGGAGCCAGGTAAGCTGGCGCTTAGCATAGTGACGAGAATTACGCTTGAGCAGGCGCACGGCTTCCTCGTAATCGTACTGGCCCTCGAAATAATCGAATAGCTCCTTGTATCCCACAGTTTGCAGAGCGTTGTGGTGGCGATAAGGATACATGGCTCGGGCTTCTGCCTCTAAGCCAGCAGCCAACATGTGCTCCATGCGCAGATCAATGCGTTGGTAAAGCTCTTCCCGCTCCCGGTTGAGAGCAATTTTTACGCTCTTGAAGGGTCGTTCCGCGGCCTTCTTGACTCCGTGAAAGCTGCTGAAGGGCTGGCCCGTGGCGCGCGTGATTTCCAAGGCTCGCAATACGCGCTGGTGGTTCTGCCGGTCAATGCGCTCGTACGTCACGGGGTCGAGGCGCTGCAGCTCCGCCACCAAAGGCGCTAGGCCACCTTCGGCTAACTCCTGGTGTAACTGCTCACGCACTTGCGGCAGCGCTTTAGGCATTTCGTCGAAGCCTTCCGTAACGGCTTGCAAGTAAAGCCCCGAGCCACCTGTTAGAATCACCACTGGGAACTTCTGAAACAGTTTTTGCAGCAGGGCCAGCGCGTCCTGCTCGTAGCGGCCCGCATTGTACTCCTCCTGAATGCTGTGCGAGTTGATGAAGTGATGCGGTATCCCCTGCATTTCCTCCGGGCTAGGCTTGGCCGTACCAATGGTGAGTTCCTGGAAAAACTGCCGGGAGTCGGCCGACACTATTTCGGTGCCCAGCGCTTGGGCCAGGCGCACGCATAGGTCGGTTTTGCCGACTGCCGTTGGGCCGGAAACCACAAGTAGCGTGGGCTCTTGCGCCGTAAAAAGGTCCTTTATTAGGTTCATGAAGTTGGAGAAATAGTGCAGCCGGGCAAAGCCGCATACAGGGCTACCAGGCGGGTTTCTTCGTGCTGCCAGCTCAGCTCCTGCCGGGCGCGGGCGCAGTTTACAACTAGCTGCCGCACTCGGGCTTCATCGCCGCCCGGCAGCAGGCGGTTGAGAGCCGCGGCCACGGCAGCGGTTGTTAGTGGAGCGGGCACTAGCTGAGCTACATCGTAGCCCTCATTAAGGGCCCGGTATTCCGGAAAATCTACTACCACTTGAGGCACACAGGCGTGCAGGTAGTCAAAAAATTTATTGGCAAGGGAGTAGTAATAGCTCAACCCCTGATTTTCCAGTAATAGCACGCCTACTGCAGCGCGGCGGGTAACCTCACGTAGGGCCTCAGGCAGCACATACCCTCGGAACTCTACCTGCCCGCTAGCCAACAGGCCTAGCGCAGCCGCTTGAGCACGCAGGGCTTCTGATAAGTCGCCCTCCCCGCAAATAACCAGCCGCCCCTGCACAAGCGGCATGGCCGCCAGCAACGTTTCGAGTCCCCGGCCGGCATTCAGCGCCCCCTGGTATAGGATGTAGCCCTCTGCCTCTACTCTAGCATCTGGTTTCTGCAACCGGCTGATATTTCGGATAACCGCGAATGGTCGGCCGTAACGCTGCTCGAACAGCCGCGCGAGGGCTGGGCCAACGGTGTAGGCCAGGTGCGCCCGCGGAACAATAAAGCGCTCTACCTGCCGCCACAATTTTTGCACCGTCGGGCGGCTCACTACTTCGGGTACTTCCGTAAACAGCTCGTGTGCGTCGTACACAAAAGGGCTATTGCTGAGGCGGGCCCGCGCCCACACTGGCAAGGCAGTATCCAAGTCAATAGCGCACCACGCCGCCGCCCGCTGGGTTAGCAGGTAGGCCAGTAGCCGTAGGTTAAACTCCAGGTAAAACAGCTTGCCCCGCTGTAGCCAGCACCGCAGCCGGTGCTGCTGGTACGGCTGAGCTGTTAGTGGCGCCGATCTAGGCCACTCCCGCCCTACCAGCAGCACCTCATACCCTGCCCGCGCCAACGACCCGCAAATGCGCTGCATCCGCTGATCATAATTGAGGTCGGTAGTGACGGTGAAGATGAGACGGGGAGGCATTTAGGATGGCTGCCGGGAGCCGACACGCGTACTTTGGGATATTTTCGTCAAATTTAGGGAGTAAAACCTAGTGTGCCGGCCTCGTCGTCCCGTATGGAGACTGATAGCCGGCCCTTCTTTGCCCGGTAATGCCTCCTCGACTTTCCTCGTCTTCTACACCTATGCCGGCCAGGCCTACTGCTCCTACCTCCACCGATTTGCTACGCTCGTTATTTGACCAGGCCTACGACGCGCTGCTGCTCTATGATGATCACGGTGCTTTAATAGATTGTAATCAAACCGCACTCACTCTGCTCGGTATCTCGCGCGAGATGCTGCTGGCCTCGGGCTTGATGGCTTTTGCCTTGCCTTCTCTCGATAAGACAGTGGAGCAGTGGACCTCTGAGCCCCAGCTCCGCGAAGCGGTGCTGGATACAGCCCGCACTGGTACTTCTTACTCCCGAACTTGGCAAGGGCAGCGGGCTGATCGGGTCCGGCTGACGGGCTGGCTTACCCTGCACCGCGTGGAAACGCCCTTCGGCGCCCGCGTGCAACTCACCCTCCGCGACGTTACCCACAATCAGCCTCACGAGCAGGATAGCACCCAGCAACTAGTAAGCAAGCGCAGCCAGGAGCAGCTGCGCGATTTGCTTTCGCGCACTAACCTCAGCTACGTTCAGCTTGACCGCAATGGCGATATCCAAGATGCCAACGATTTCTTCCTTGACTTCACCGGCTACCGGCGCGATGAAATAATTGGCCACAGCTATCATGCTATTTTCTCGCCTCCGGAAGAAGCTGAAGCCCGCCGCCAAGCGTACCTTACCACCGTTAAGGAGGCTACGCTGCAGAGCTTCTATGAGCGGCTGCTGGTGACCAAAACCGGGCAGCGCCGCCTGCTGTACTGGCACGCCGAGTTCACTCGCAACACCACTGGCCACATCACCGGCGTGTACGTGGTGGGCCGCGACCTGACGGACCGCCACGTCACGGCGCGGGCCCTCACAGATAACCGCACGCGCCTACAGGACTTCCTAGACAATGCTCACGATTTGATTCAGAATTTGAGCATCGACAACCGGTTCCTGTTCGTGAACAAGGCCTGGAAGGAAAAGTTGGGCTATGAGGATGAGGACCTGCCAAACCTGACTCTCTCCGATGTGGTGCACCCCTACTACAAGGCCAAGCTGCTGTACCAGCTGCGCAACCTGTATAAGGGCGAGAAGGTGAACAAGCTGGAAACCGTGTTCTTGACCAAAACCGGGAAGCCTGTGCACCTGATTGGCTCCATCAGCTGCTCCTGGCAGGATGACGAGCCCGTCAGCACCCGCGCCATTCTGCACGATATCACCGACCGCATCAAGGCCGAGCGCCTGCAGAAGGTGTACTATAGCATTGCTAACCTGGCTATTAGCTCTAAGGATCTGCACTCCCTCTATGGTGCCATTCACCGGGAGCTTAGCAAGATCATTGAGACCAACAACTTCTATATCGCCCTCTGCGACGAGGCCCGCACCCAACTGCAGTTTGCCTATTACGTTGATCAGAACGCGCAAGGCGAGCAGAACGTGATGGCTCGGCCGTTCTCGTCGGGTGTGTCGGAGTACATTATCCGGACCGGACGACCCCAGTTCCTGCTCAAGCAGGAGTTGGAGGAGCTAATCGGCAACGGTACTATTACGGCCTACGGGCTGATGCCGGAAGTAATGCTGTGCTCGCCCCTGAGCATTGGGGAGCGGATCATTGGAGTTATTGCGGTGCAGGACTATCAGAAGGCCGATGCCTATGCCGCTGCCGATATTGAGATTCTGCACTTCATTTCCAACCAAGTGGCTCTGGCCATTGAGCGCAAGCGCAACGAGGTTCAGATTCAGAAGCAGAACGCCCGCCTGAACGCCATCTTCGAAAGCGGTTCCCACCTGATGTGGTCCGTGGATACGCATTCGCGCTTAAGTTCTTTCAATCGCAATTACGCCGCCTACTTCCTGCGGCGCAATGGCGTGTACCCAGCCCTCAACGTTAACCTCTGGCAGGCCGACCTGGCCCTGATGGAGGAAGACGCTCGCGACACCTTCATGGAGAACTATCGCCGGGCTTTCCAGGGGCACCCGCAGCGCTTCGAGGTGCGCCTCCGCGACACCAAGGGTATCGACAGCTGGCGCGAGATCTATCTCAACCCCATCTACCTCGACGACGGCTCCTTCGAGGAAATTTCGGCTATTGCCCACGACATTACGGATCAGAAACGCTCGCAGTTGGAGCTGGCAGCGCAGGAAGAGAAGTTCCGCGCCATCTTTGAGTCGTTCCAGGACGTGTATTATCGCACCGATGACAAGGGTACCCTGACCCTGGTTAGCCCATCCGTGCTCGACATGCTGGGCTATAGCCCTGAGGAAGTAACCGGCACGCCCATTGCCAATTATTACCTCTACCCCAGTGAGCGGGAAGCGCTGCTGGCCAGCGTGCGTGACACGGGCGCGGCCCGCAACTTCGAGGTGACCATGCGCCATAAAGATGGCCATGCGGTGAGCGTACTAGTAAATGCCCGCAAAGTACTGGGCGGCTCCGAGGGTACTGAGGGCATTGGCCGCGACATCACGGAGCTGAAAAAGATGCAGGACGACCTGCGCGCAGCCAAGGATGAAGCCGAAGCAGCCTTGCACGCTAAAACGCAATTCTTGGCCAACATGAGCCACGAGCTGCGCACTCCCATGAATGGTATCATCGGGATGATTGACCTGCTGCACCAGACGGTAGCATCAGAGGAGCAAGAAGAGTACGTTGACACGCTCCGGAAGTCGTCGGATGCGCTGCTGGCTATTCTGAATGATATCCTGGACCTCTCCAAGATTCAGGCGGGTAAGCTTCAGCTCAGCGAGTCGGGTATTGATTTGCACTACACGCTCGACAAAATTCACTCACTGTTTGCCAATCGGGCCAACCAGAAACTGCTGCATTTCACCTACCGGGTTGCGCCCAAAACCCCGCGCTTCATTATTACCGACGAAACGCGCCTGCTGCAAATTCTAAGTAACCTGACCTCCAACGCTATCAAGTTTACGGCGCAGGGCAGCGTGAGCATTCAGGTTTCATCAGTGGAAAGCGAGGGCGACGAGCACACACTACGCTTCGACGTGGCCGACTCTGGCATTGGCATCTCCGAAGAAAACGAGAAGTTGCTGTTCACTAACTTCACTCAGCTCGATACTACCCCCACCAAAGCATTTGGGGGCACTGGCCTAGGCCTAGCTATCAGCAAGCAGTTGGCGGAGTTGCTGGGTGGTGAGATTGGGGTTACCTCCAACGTGGGCGAAGGCTCAACGTTCTGGTTTACTATTCGCTGCCTAGTTGCTCGCAACGAGGATGAGATTGTGCAGGAGCGCGTGACGGCCCGTGAGCGGGCCCAGGAAATCGTGCGCTTCGATACCACTCCCCAAGTTCTGCTCGTCGACGACAACCCCATCAATCAGCAAGTAGCTTCCCGCTTACTGGATAAGCTAGGCTGCGCCGTGGACGTTGCGCACGATGGGTTTGAAGCCATCAGCAAAGCCACCGACCCGCGGAACCGCTACCAGCTCATCTTCATGGACATTCAGATGCCCGAGATGGATGGTGTAACGGCCATGTTAGAAATTCGGCGACGTCTAGGCCAGTCTTGCCCACCGGTGGTGGCCATGACGGCATACTCCATGAAGGAAGATGCTGAGCGTTTTGTGCAGCAAGGCATGGACGACTACGTGCCCAAGCCTGTGAAGAGCCAAGACCTCTACACTGTGCTGCGGCGGTGGTCAGCTTCTCAGCAAGCCCTAAAGGCGCTGGAGCCCGAAGAAGCGCCAGCGGTGGCCCCCGAACCCGCTACGGTCAGCATCGACCCAGATACGTTGGAGCAGCTGCGCCAACTGGGTGGCGGCGATTTTGCGGCCCAGCTCTATGCCGATTTTGAGCAGGAAGCCAGCCAGCTTTTAAGCGAAGCGGCGGCCTTCATGGCGAAAGGCCAGTACGCTCAAATTTTACCTCACCTGCACCAACTCAAGGGAACCGGCTTTACACTAGGCATAAATACCATGGCTGAATGCACTAAAAAGCTGGAACACGATTTAAAAACTGGAGTTTTTACTACTGCTGAGCAGGACTTCCGGAAGTTGCAGTATTACTTTGCACAGTTCGTGGCCGTATACCCTGCTATTACGCAAGCGCCTTAGTTCCGTATACTAGCTACACTTCCCTCATTTTGCTCCCGTCCTACACTCATAAAACCTCAACGCCTCATTCCTTATGGCCGATTCTAAAACCATTCTAATTGCGGAGGATAGCTCCGTTATTCTCAACCTGACTAAGAAAATTCTCGAGCTTCAGAAATATCGTATCGTATCGGCTAAAAATGGAGGCGAAGTGATGAAGCAGGTGGAAAGCCAGCCGATTGACTGCGTTCTGATGGACATCAACATCCCCGTAAAAGACGGCATGGAATGCACCCGTGAGATTCGTCGGCACTCGGATCCTCGCATCGCTAAAATTCCTGTTATTGCCATCACTGGCAATGCCAACAACTACTCGATGGAGCAATTCCGGGAGGCTGGCGTGACGGATTACTTACCCAAGCCACTCGACTTTGACGCGCTGGTGCGCGTGGTAAAGCAGTACGTAGGCTAAGTACAACATAGCCAGAAGGTAACCACTACCTAAGACTGGCTAGTAGCTATTTGCTACTGACTTCTAACCATGGAAATAACCTTTCTCGGTACGGGCACGTCGCAAGGCGTGCCCGTAATTGGGTGTACCTGTGCCGTTTGCCGCTCCGTGGATTACCGCGACAAGCGGTTGCGCGTGTCGGTGCACCTGCAGGTACAGGGTAAAAGCATCATTATCGACTCCGGTCCCGACTTCCGGCAGCAGGCGCTACGGGAGCAGATCAACCATCTGGACGCGCTGGTCTTTACGCACGAGCACAAAGATCATACGGGTGGCCTAGATGATATTCGGGCCTATAATTTCCGGCAGCAGCAAGACATGCCCGTTCATGCGGAACCTCGCGTTATTGAGCAGCTAAAGCGCGAGTACTCCTACATTTTTGCGGAGCATAAATACCCCGGCATCCCGCAGGTAGAAATTCACCCCATCCTGAGCGACACGGCTAGCTTTTGGGTGCAGGGCGTAGAGTTTCAACCCATTAGGGCATTGCACTATAAGTTGCCGGTGCTAGGCTTCCGGGTTGGCAACTTTACTTACGTTACGGATGCCAATTACCTTACTCCGGAGGCTCTTGAGCGCATGCGGGGCTCGGAAGTAATTGTGCTCAATGCGCTACGGCACGAGAAGCATATCTCGCACTTTACTCTGCAGGAAGCAGTGGACATTCTGGAGGACCTAGCGCCTAGCCGGGCGTATCTCACTCACATCAGCCACCAGTTGGGCCGCCACCACGAGGTAGAAGCCGACCTGCCTGCGTTTATCCGACTGGCCTATGATGGTTTGCGGGTGAAACTGTAACCTATTACAAGTCGTCTGTTAGTTGACTTTGCCGATGCGGTAGCGCATGGCAATGTCTTTCCTCTGCGGATCGTCATTTCCCTGTTGCACCTGCCAGTTCAGGTAGTATAATACGTAGCGCCGGCCATTAGCCCGCACGCTGGTGCTATCTAGCAGGTCAGCAGCGTACGTTCTCTCTTGGTTGACGGGTAGCTTTACTTGCTGGGTTTGCCCCTGTGCATCGGTTATAGTTAGCGTAGGCCACACAAAGTCGGGAACGAAGCATCTGGCATTCTTGGGGCAGAAGCTATACGTTAGGTCCGTAGCCTCCACAACCAGTTCTGGACGGGTGGCCGAGGGCAACAGTGCCTGCTGCCGGTAGTTAAGGGTAAACTCCTGATCGAATGTCGAGCTTACTGCCGCTGGCACAACATTGGTGTCTCCACTGTTTTTGTCGCAGGCCAGCAGGCTCATGCTGGTGGCTACAAGAAGTAAATACTTTTTCACGGAGGATGAGAGAGCAGTGTGGATGAGAAAGGCACTAGGCGTTCTTCCATTTCAGAGCCGGGAGGTGGCCTAGAGGTTGCATGGCCTGACTCTCACAACGGGCTTCTCGTTACTTTTAAACTCTGAACTTCCCGTTACTCAGGCGCCTCTCCTTAAGATTAAGATGCGCGCCGCAAGTCCACCCACGCACATGCATACCAACTACTACTTTCTGCGCCAGTTAGCACCCGCTCTTACCCAGCAACTCGTGGGCTACAGCGTGGTTACCTGTTTTTCGCAGGAGAAGGATGAGCTGGTGGTGGGCCTAACAAACGGAATCCAGGAGTTCTGGCTAAAGGCGCAGTTAGCAGCCGCCGGCCCTATGCTAGCGCTGCCTGAATCGTTTCACCGGGCGCGGCAGAACTCCGTGGACTTACTGCCTGAGCTGCTAGGCCAGGTAGTGATGGAGGTGGCGGCTTGGCCCAACGACCGGGTGCTACAACTCACGTTTACCAATGGCGCCACCTTGCTGTTTAAGCTATACAGCACGCAGCCTAATGCAGTATTTCGCGTGGCACCTGAAGCAGAGGCAGAGTTATTTCACCAGCGCTATACCGCCGATGCGGAGCTGCGCCCCACCCCTGTTGCGGCCGATGCTCTTGAAAAGGCTCCTCCGGCCGCAAACCCGCTCAAAGCCTACCCCAGCCTCGGCGACCTAGCCTTGGCGTACCTCCGCACCCGCGACTACGACCCCGCTCCCATCGAAACGAAATGGAAGCTGGTACGCGAGGTTGTACGGGAGCTCGAACAACCGGCGGCTTTCTATATCACTCTGCTGGATGGGCGCACCCGCCTGAGTTTGCTGCCCGTCGGCGAAGTGGAGCAACCTCTGCCAGCCGCCGACCCCATTGGAGCTTTACGCCGCTTTGTGCCTCTGCTGCTCAACCGCCGAGCTTACGAGGCCGAGCTGCGGCAACTGCGGCAGACGCTGGAGAAGCGGGCCGATGAAGCCGCTACCAGCGCCCAACACGCCCGGAGGCGCCTGCACGCTCTAGAAAACACCGTGGGTTACCGGCAAACTGCCGATTTGATTATGGCCCACCTAAGCCAGATTCCGGCCGGGGCCGCGCAGGTGGAGGTGGTGGACTTCTATCAGGACAACCAGCCGCGTGTCATCAAGCTGAAGCCTGCCGAAACGCCCCAGCGGACCGCCCAGAACCTGTACCGTAAGGCTAAAAACCAACAGCTCGAAATCCGGGAGCTGAGTGCCCGCGCCGAGCGTCGTGAATCGGAGGCACTGTGGAGCCTGGAGCGGCTAGAGGAGCTAGAAGCCCTCCCGGCCGGCGACCTGCGGGCCCTGCGGCAATGGCGCAAGCAACATGGCCTCGACCCGGCTACGGTTGCCAAAGCAGCCCAGGAACTACCATTCAAGGTTTTTGAGGATAGTGGCTTTACCATTTTGGTGGGTAGAAACGCCCAGAACAACGACCTACTTACCCAGCGCTACGCCCACAAAGACGACCTCTGGCTGCATGCCAAGGACGTAACGGGCTCGCACGTGGTTATTCGTCATCGCTCAGGACACTCAGTACCAGAGCCGGTGCTGGAACGTGCCGCTCAGTTGGCGGCCTGGTACTCACGCCGCAAGAATGACTCTCTCTGCCCAGTTACCTATACGCCTAAGAAGTTTGTTCGCAAGCCGAAGGGCGCTATTGCCGGCCAGGTAGTAGTAGAGCGCGAGAACGTACTGCTGGTTGTACCGGCCAATCCGTTTGAGCGCAACGGGGTGGCCTAGGCGGCCAGGGAAAGCTATACATGAAAAAGCCTGCCTCGGATTCCGAAGCAGACTTTTTGCTAGAGTGCGCGCGGGGAGATTCGAACTCCCACACCCGAAGGCACCACCCCCTCAAGATGGCGTGTCTACCAGTTTCACCACGTGCGCAGATGTGGTCAAGCACTCTGTAGAAAGACGAAAACCGAGGCCTTCGGATTCGCTGAGGTGGCGAATCGTGGACAAAAGTAGTTGGCTACTGGGTGCGGTGCAAGCCTCTTGCGGTATTTTTTCTGGCCTAGCTGCCCCCAACTTGCCGCTCACAGGCCTTGGGCACTCAGTATCAGCGGCAAGGCGATTCACTTTTTCTTCATGCCTAGCCAAATTTTTTTCCGTTTCTCTCTTCTTTAGTGGCTGCAGTTAGCTAAAATGTGCGTCTAGCCACCTCACCTTTTCCGCCCATGATTTCTACTCCTTCTACCGCAGCGTCTCCAACTTCGAGCTTCTTTGCGCGTTTTGCTGGGCGCATCACTGCTTGGTCGGGCACTACTTTGGCATTCTGCCTCGCTCTAGGCCTAGTAGTTGTTTGGGCAGCCACTGGCCCTATGTTTCACTACTCCGAAACGTGGCAACTAGTCATCAACACCGGCACCACCATCATAACCTTTCTGATGGTTTTTCTGATTCAGCGGGCCCAGAACAAAGATTCACTGGTGCTGCACCTGAAGCTGAACGAGTTGATAGCGGCCCAGAAAGGCGCCAGTAACCGTCTTATCAATGCCCAAGACTTTACGGAAGGAGAAATCAACCTGCTGCATCAATACTTCTGCTTGTTAGCTGAGAAAGCCAAGCTCGATCATGACCTCGGCCGGACGCACTCCGTGGAAGAGGCGGAGGAGAATCACCAGGAAAAGCGTCGCGTATGTTCCCATCATTAACTAAAAAAGCCTTCCCCGAGTAACCGGAGAAGGCTTTTGCTTTTCTAGTGGTTACGCCTACTCAGCGCGAGCCAGGGGGGTATCTACCACATGCTCCGAAACGAACCACACCTGCATTTCATTGGTGCGCATCACGTTGCTCACAATGAGGTCGTTGGTGCCATCATCGCCAGAGTCAGCTGCTTTTTTTGCAAAGTCGTGGCAGTTCTTGAGGATGATCTGGTGAGCTTCCAGCAGGCGCGATACCTGAATGGGTGCCTCCTCCCGGTCGCGGGGTGGGCGGGGAATGCTGGTTACTTCGGCAATATCGGCGGCCATAGCCACGGCCACACCACCCAAGATCTGAATGCGCTCAGCAATCATATCAATGAGGGCATCTTGCTCTTCATAGTGCTTATCGTACAGCAGGTGCAGCTGGTAGAAAGTAGGGCCTACTACCTGCCAGTGGTGCTTTTTGTACATGTCGCGGATTGAGCAGGTATCAGCCAGCATCTGGTTGAGCATCTCTACGCTTTCTTGCCGGGTGTTGGTGTCGATGCCGATGGGCAGACGTTGGGAAACCGTGCCATAACGCTGCAACGGTGCAGGGGCGTTGAACTGCTGGTTTAGCACAGGCTGCACACTAGGCGCCGACTGTCCGTTGGAAGAAGCTTGTCCGTCTTGGCCGTTTGAAGAAGCCTGAGCGGCTGCTTTGGAGGTGGAAGCTTTCTTGGCAGCAGGTGCTTTAGGAGCTGCCGGAGTATCTTTGGTGGTGGTCTTAGCCATGATCAGAAAGAGGTAGTAGTAGTGCAGAGAAAGCCACCTAAGGTGGCTACCTGTTATGCCATACGTACGCCAAGCGCTCGGGTTAACTGGGCCATTAGATTAATCCCTCATGACGCACGCTCACGCGCCCCACTCGCACCCTCATCCGGAAGATCATCTTACCAGCTCAGCCATGCTCCAGGATATCGTGATAGGCCTATCTGATGGCCTGACGGTGCCGTTTGCGCTGGCGGCGGGTCTCAGCGGCGCAGTGCAGTCGTCGGGCCTCGTGATTACGGCCGGTCTGGCCGAGATTGTGGCGGGCTCTATTGCCATGGGACTGGGCGGCTACCTCTCGGGGCGCACCGAAGTAGAGCACTATGAGTCGGAGCTAGCACGGGAGTACCGCGAGATTCAGGAAGTACCGGAGGTGGAGCGCGAAGAGGTGCGGGAGCTGCTACAAGAAATTGGTCTTTCCCCCGCCACCGTGAATCTGGCCGTGCAAGAACTTACCGCCGACCCAGAACAATGGGTGAAGTTCATGATGAAGTACGAGCTAGGCCTAGAAAAGCCCGACCCCAAGCAAGCGCCTAAAAGCGCCGCCACTATCAGCATGGCCTACGCCGTTGGCGGACTCATTCCACTAAGCGCGTATTTTTTCACCGCTACTCCCGACGAAGGTCTGCTGTGGTCGGCGGTGATTACGCTGGTGTGCCTGTTTATCTTTGGGTATCTGAAGAGCCGCCTGACGGGGCAGCCTCCGGTATGGGGAGCCTTCAAAATGGCTGGCACCGGGGCGCTGGCGGCCGGGGCAGCCTTCTGGGTAGCGCGCCAGTTCCAACCTCATGCGGGGTAAACCTGAGGAGCGGCAGCTTACCTTTGCCCAAGGCTAGTAGCCTAGCCCGTTGTCCTCTTATCCTATGAATGAAGCTCATCTGCACCTGCTGCTCAACCACCTACCTATCTTAGGAAGCTTGTTTGGCCTTATAGCATTGGCAGTAGGCATTTTCCGAGCGGATACTGGCGTGGTGCGCACTGGCCTAGTAACGCTGCTGGCAGCGGCCGTACTGTGCTTGCCGGTTCAGCTTACCGGTGAAGGAGCTGAAGAAGTTCTGCATGGCCTTCCTGACGTGTCGAAAACACTTATTAACGCTCACGAAGAGGCCGCAGAGCTTGCGTTTTGGGTTCTTGAGCTGACGGGGGCTTTGGCTATGCTGGCCCTGCTACTGCCCCAGCGGGCCCAGCTTATGAATCGCCTGACGCTGGCTGGTGCGGTTAGTAGCTTTGCCCTATTGGCGTGGGCGGGTAGCTTAGGTGGGCAAATTAGGCACCCGGAGGCGCGAGCCGGCTTCGTATCTTCCGCAGAATACAAACCGTAGCAACGTACACGGCAGCCCCGCAGTATAGGCAGATATACTTCTCCCCTTCCCACCATGGCCTTCCCTTTCTTCGGTGATTCTAAATCAGCCATTGCGCAAATGTTAGCTACCCTACCGCAAACAGGCCGCCTGGAGTGGATAGGCCTACGCCCCATACGGCGCGAACCGATGCAATCGGTTACGGAAGCCGTTGTTGAAACCGACCGTAATTTGGTTGGTGATCATGCCCGCCCTAAATCAGGCGGCAAACGGCAGGTAACGTTGATTCAGCATGAGCACTTGGCGGCGGTGGCAGGCTACCTAGGCCACTCCTCACCCGTAGATCCGGGACGCTTGCGGCGCAACCTAGCCGTAAGTGGCATCAACCTACTTTCACTTAAGAACCGTCGGGTCCGCATTGGCAACGAGGTAATGCTGGAAATTACGGGCGAGTGCCATCCTTGCTCCCGCATGGAAGAAGAGCTGGGGCCCGGTGGCTACAACGCCATGCGTGGCCACGGTGGCCTTACGGCGCGCATCATTATGGGAGGCACTATTCGGGTAGGCGACGCAGTCCAGGTTGTAGCAGACGACAACCCGTAGGCCACCCACCCACTTTATACGGCTAAGCTTGGGATTAGAAATGCCTCACACCGGATGGAAGCATTCAGCAGTTTTGACACGGGGCAATTTTCCTGCGCGTCGGCTACTAGCTCCTGAAACTTGTCTTCTTGCATCCCGGGTATCTGCGCTTCTACTACTAATACCGACTCGCGCACTAAGCCTTCTTCCATTACTATTTCGCACCGGGTATCAATGCGGGTAGCCACAAACCCTGCTACCTGCAGGTTGAAGGCGAGCTTCATGGAAAGGCACCCCGCGTGTGCAGCTGCAATCAGCTCCTCGGGATTGGTGCCGGCTCCATCAGCGAAGCGCGTAGTGTAGGAGTACGGGGTGCTTTTTAATACTTCACTAGTAGTATCCAGTTGACCGTAGCCATCAGTGCCGCGGCCATACCAATGTGCTTTAGCAATTCGATTAATCGACATAAAGTAGCCCTATTCTCAAGAATACCAGATTAGTCTACGCAAGTAACACAATAGGATCTTAGAATGCCAATGGCATTTCTCCCTGCTTAGGTGCCCAATGAGGACTGCGTAATCAGCCCAGACAACTAGTGTACCAACCTATTACTATACCAAGTAAAAACTTGCGCTTTTTTCAATATTATATAACAAATTCTATACATCTCATTATCTAGAAGTTAGTCATTGGTAGACGAGATTCTTTAACTTTTTTTCACATCTCTTCAATCTGTTAGATTTTTTACCCCGTATTTATAATTGAACTGGTTGGATTTCATCTTCAGTCAAGTCAGTTCAGAACTGCACTATCCTATCAGAATCCTGAGGCCCCACACCTAGCCCAGGTTCCACAATTAGTATCTATCGCTAACGCTTGTAGATTCATATGGGACCTACCTCACCTTCTCCCTCTTTGCCCGCAACTGCTGTAGCTCTACTCCTTTTATCGGGCGGACTGCTCACCTTACCAGTCTGGACATCTGCCACCCGCCTAAGGTCAGCGCAACCTTCCCCGAACTCATCAGAAGATCCTACAGCCGAGGAGGAAGCGGCTACTATTACCCAACGCCTACGCAATCGTCGGCACCGGTCTTAGCCAGTAACCTTCACCCCGGGCACAATAAGGTTTAATAACAAAAGAGGCGCTGCCCCAAGTGGGGCAGCGCCTCTTTTCTGTTTAGCGGTCGGCTAGGCCACTACTATGCCCCATCCATCCGCACAATGCGTGGGGTGAAGCTACCCAGCACGTCTACCAGCTCCTGCTGGCTCTGCATCACGGCGTGAATGTCTTTATAGGCCTGAGGAGCTTCGTCAACGCCCCCACCGATCAGCTCAATGCCGTGCTGCTCTAAATAGCGCCGCACTTCGGCCTCGCCCAGTTCCTGCTTAGCCCGGGTGCGCGACATGGCCCGGCCGGCCCCGTGCGAAGCAGATGCCAACGAATCAGCATTGCCGCGGCCCCGTACTATAAAACCGGGAGCCGTCATGGAGCCGGGGATAATTCCCAGCACACCCGCACCGGCGGGTGTGGCGCCCTTGCGGTGCACTACTACCTCCCGGCCATCAGCCAGGTGCTCCTTCCAGGCAAAGTTGTGGTGGTTTTCCACTTTGGCCAAGGGCCGCTCACCCAGGGCTTTGGCCAGCCGCTGGTGAATCTGGTGGTGACAGGCCGAGGCGTAGTCGCCGGCCAGGTTCATGGCGGCCCAGTATTCCTGTCCGGCCTCGCTTTCCAGGGAGAGCCAGGCCAGATGCTGCGCTTCGGCGGGCAGTTGGCACACATCCTTAGCCAGCTTGGTGTAGTGGTTGGCTACACTGGCCCCCAGCCCCCGGGAGCCGGAGTGCGAGAGCAGCCCCACGTACTGGCCTACGAGCACGCCTAGCTCGTTTTGCGGGTCGATGATGTCCACAATGCCCCACTCAACGAAGTGGTTGCCGGAACCCGAGGTCCCAATCTGCTCGGCGGCAGTGCCCTGCTTGTTGCGTAGGAAGGCAATGTCATTGAACTCGTCGCGCTCCAGCACGGCGTGGTCGAGCTTCTGGCCGCGCTGAAAGCCCTGCCGGTTGCCGAAGCGGGTGTTGTCGAGCAGGAGCTTGCGCATTTCCTGTACCCGCTGCTCTAGGTGCTTGGGCGGCAGTGCAAACACCGACAGCGCCATGCGGCACCCAATGTCAACGCCCACGGCGTAAGGAATTACCGCGTTATCAGTAGCCAGCACGCCCCCGATGGGCAGGCCGTAGCCCTGGTGGGCGTCGGGCATGAGGGCGCCGGCTACCGTCACGGGCAGCTTCATGGCGGTTTCCATCTGGTGAATGGCCCCCTGCTCAATGTATTCCGGCCCGAACACGGCGTAAGGCTTGCGCTCAGTGAGGGCAATGTGGCGGCTGGGAGCGGGCAGCAAGGCTGCGGCCGTATGACTCCAGTCGAGGTGAGTGAGATAAGTGGAAGGATCAGTCAGCAAGCTTTTCAGCAAGGTGAGCTGATCGGTTTGCGAGAGTTTTTTGAGGTGCTTGCGCTGCAGTTGTGCTAGCGCCAGCCCGATGGCCCGTCCTTCGGGGAAGCCAAGCTGCCGAAGGTCGTTGCCGCGTAATTGATTAGCCATAATCAGTGGAATTGAAGCAAGCTTATATGCCCTGAGGCACTTGCTGCAGATAAGATGAGTTGCCGAGCGCTACTAGCGGCGCCGGGTTGTGGTAGCGGTATCTCGTCGGAGGAACATGATAGCAAGCGGGGGTAGAACTGGCCTAGGCCAGTGGAGGAAGGGATGATAGATAGAGAATAGGATGGGTAAGATCAGGCTACTGGCCTAGAACAGGCCGCAGCTGGAATAGAAAATCAGAAGGGTGAAAAACGAGGCGTTGATTGGTTTTTCAGACGAAGTAAGACGGCTCTACGACACCTTCCGCTTTCAATAATTCTTTTCGTTCACCTAACGGGGCAACAGGCGCGAAGCCTCCTGAATGTGCTCTAACCAACTGAGCTACTGCCTTGCAGCAGGTGGGACTTGAACCCACGCCCCCATCGTCCCAAACGAAGTATGGCTCCGCTACGGCACCCGTCAGATGTTAGAAAAAACTGCGTGAGGCAACAAACGCCAGGCCCACATATCCTGCTCTACCAGCTGAGCTACAGCCGCTACCAAAGCAACGGCCGGTGGGGTTCGAACCCACGACCTGGGCAATGAAAATGCGAAGTAAGGCCCAACTACGGCACTCACGCAGTGAAAGTAACATCAGGGCAAAATGCGGCCAGTGTGTTTGTAGCGCGTCTACCAATTTCGCCACCAGCAACTAAGGTTGCTGGGCAGGGCTCGAACCTGCACCTCCTTGTGGAACTATACCGAAGTAGCACTGGCCTACGACACCTGATGTAAATAAGAATAGCTATAAAATCAGAAGGTTACTAGAATACTATTTGCCGGGGCAACAGGTGCAAGCGGTGGCCGAAGCCATTCTGCTCTACCAACTGAGCTACAGGCCCGGGTTACAAAAACGGAGTGGACCTGATGCGACTCGAACGCACGACCCGAAGGAACGCTTAGCGACGGCACCCGGCAGGGTGATATTTCCGACTGAGCTCACCAGTTCAGGGCAACAGGCGGCAGGCGTGTCAGCCGCGGCCGAGGCCACGGAAGGGGATTCGAACCCTGGCAAAACATGCGTTTTGCTTCAACCAAGCGAAGTATCGCCCGCCTACGGCACCTGACGTGGTGAGTCAGCCGGGTTGGAACGGCCGCCGAAGCAACTGGGGCTCCGGCTCAGCACCGTTCCGGCCGACGGCTGCCCTTATAGAGTCAGCCGCCTTCCCAATGTCAAAATGAAAGATGTTACATGGTTATTGAGTTACGCAGGACAAAAAACTGCTTTTTTACTACTGTGGAGGTTGTTTTTGCGGCTCTAAACTTAGCATTGAATCGGGCAGTAACCCGGAAGTGGCGGCTGCTTTACCTGGTGTCTAGGCCACTTCCGAGGCCGCAATTTTATAGATCAATGTTCTCAATTTCGGTGAGGGCGGAGCCACCGTTTTCGAGGGCTGCCAACACATCGAATACTTTATCCGACCAGCCGGCAATCAGGGCCACGCCATTCTCAGGATGTACCTGAAGGGGCGAGATGCCGTGACCAGCCAAGTCGAATAGGTAGAGACGGGCATTGGGCGCCACCGTGCGGCGGTACTCAGCCCACTCCTGCGCTACGCTGTTGCCGTTGAAGTGGGAGTTCCACAACTGGCAGTCAGTGAACATCATCACCTTGTCTACTACCTCGCGGCGCTGGCGCAGGTCTTGAATTACCAAGTACCCATTGGTGCTGTAGCCCACTTCGCCTTCGCGCTTGTAGAACTCTTCTACATTGCGTAGCACCGGTCCGTGAGGCAAGGTGAGGCGCTTCCAGGTGTCGCCGAACATGCCGGTTACCACGTTCTGGCAGCGGCTCTGCAGCAACATGCCTAGCACCAAGCCTATGTCGTAGTGCAGCACTTTGCTGCGCGCAGAAATAGGGTGCTGCATGGAGCCCGACACGTCACAGGCTACTACCACGCGGGTTTCGGAGCCAAACCCGCGCAGGTTGGCGGCGCTGTAGCTGATGGCCGTTTCCAAAGCCGCCAGTACCTCCACCGCAGGGTTGGGGCACAGGCTCAGCATGCCGAGCAACGTAGGCACCACCCCCGTTTGCAGAGCCTTTACCTCGCGGTAGGCGGCTAAGAAACGGAACGGCAGCTGCTTGCTGCGCGCCACGGCCCGCTCATCAGCGAGCGTAGCGCAGACTTGCTCCACCAGCTCCGGAGCCACGCCGGCTTCCAGGATATTGCGCAGGTTGCGCAACAAGGCCATGTAGCCCACTTTGCCGCTGCCAATAAGTTCTTCCCACTTCTGGCGGAAAGCCGCAGTGCGCTCGGCGGGTGTGGCGTACTCCACCTGGCCTAGTGCCGACAGCTCGGTTTCCCAAGTGTAAGGCGTAGGCAAGGTACCGGCCACCAACTGGTTAAATAGCGCTTGCTGGGTCTCGTTCTGGGGCGTGGGGTGCACCAGAAACAGAGCATCACGCAGGCGGACGGCCCCGGCCCGGTCGTACTTGGCCAACTGGTAGCCATCGAAACGGTTGAAGCTCTGGGCAAGCCCTTTCTGCAGCTGCTTGGAGAGGCGATTAAGGACTTTGGTGCCGCTGCGGCCGTTGGCGTGAGCATAGTAGGCCAGTAGCTCCGTTATTTCATCGGCGCGCTGTACCACGCGGGCCACCAAACGGCTCACCAGGTTGTCGCCGCGGTGCAACCGAGCCAGCTCCACGCACAGCACCAAGGGTACCGAGCGCAAGTGAAGCCGTTCACGGGCATACACGGCCAGGCGAGCCACAAACAGCGCATCATTTTTCGCTACCAGCTCACGCAGGCGCACCAAACGGGTATCGGCCTTTTCATAGCACTGGTCCTGCAAGGCCGCCGTAGCCACGGCGGCGTAAAGCTCTAGGGCGGGCATAAGAGTGTAAGCTGCGGCGCCTTCGTGGTTTATTGTATCAGGTTGAGGAATGCGAGGAGTAGTATTGAAGCGCATAAGATGAGGTATAAAGCGGGTAGGTAAAGCAGAAATAAGCAGCAGGGCGGCTGGTAAAGCCCCACCCTTAGGTGGTTTTGACTTCCTGATTGGCAGCGGGTGTTTGCTCTTCTTCCGTAGGCCAGTCTATTGCCAGTTCGTATTCGGAAAGGCGGAATAAATCGTACATACAAACAATATTTTAACAGTGAGGAAACAATTAATTATTACAGTAAAGGCATAGCAATTCCAGCACGAATAAATGAATAATTTATTCGAATAATAAATATGAAAAAAGCCCAGCTTTTTAGGAAGCCGGGCTTTTTTCAAGGATACATCACAAGGAATTTACCTACGTGAATTGTCCAACAAAAAATCCCGGTCGCACCACATCCCCTCGCGGCTGATGGGCCGTTTATCCTGGGGCTGGCATAAAGCGCAATTCAGAACTGACTGCATGACCGTGGGGATGGTATAGGGTGAAAAACAAGCGACCCGAACCTGTAGGGCTCGGGTCGCGGAAGTGTCAGAGGAGGCCTACTGCTACTTAGCTATACCGAACCGCGCATGAAACCCACGGTTTCATCTCGTCTTGGCTGATGGTAAAGTTTGAGTGGCGTAGCATGGCGTTGTGTTGTTTTGGTGGGACAAATATGAAAGGAGTTTTACTATATACCAAATACCAACAGAAAATATTTTTAAATTATTTTCATCACTAGAGCACAAATCAACTTAGCAGACACATCAAATCTTGCTTTAAATAATTTAAACAGCGTTTACCACATTTATTTAGAATGAAAATAAATGTGGTATTTTCATTTAACTACCCAAAAAGTATCTGTCAGTAATCTGATACTTCTTACAGCTCCAGACGTCTCACTCCCTGCCCTCTCTCCCAAAAAGGCTCGGAGGGATTAGTTGTAGCACCTGAATAGCTAGCATTTATAAAGAGCTCTCCCCTCGTGTTTTCGGGAGAAGCCATCAGAACGAAGCTGTTGATGGCCGCCAACACCGTGTATCTAGGCATACTGGAGGAAACTAGTAGCTCGGTCGATGATTTTGGGGCGTTAGTAGATGATAATTTCGGGCGGTGGTGGCACTTGGTAGGTTTGGGAAGATTTAGCCTGAGAATCGGGCTGCATTCCTTTAATCCCTCTCTTTTATGCGCAAGCTACTTGTCGCTTCCCTCTTCGCTGGTGCCCTGGTAGGGGCTGCCCTTTCGGTACCTGCTCAGGGCCAAACGGTGCCTTCGGCTCAGAAGGTGAAAACCAAGAAAGATAAAACCAAAATCAAGGGCGACGACACCGCTGCTCGACCCGAAGGCCGGGGGCCTGGTGGCCCAGGCGGCCGCGGCAACATGCTGGCCGACATAACCAAGGACCTGAACCTGACAGCCGAGCAGCAAACCCGCGTGCAAGCCATCCAGCAGGAGCAAATGCAACAGATGCAGACCATGCGGGAGCAAGGCTCCGCGGGCAGCGACCGGCAGGCCATGATGACGCAGATGCGCAGCCTCGACGAAAGCACCGACACCAAGCTCAAAGCCGTTCTGACGCCAGAGCAGTTTCAGAAATACCAGGCCAAGAAGCAGGAACGCATGCGCGACCGTCGTTCGCCCCGCGACAACTAAGGGCACTCACCGCTGCTGCTGATCAGGCCGCACTCTAGCCGGCCCCAAGGATCTTATCATGCCTGCACTACTGGCCTAGCCAGGGTTTGTCTGGTCTGATAAGGTCCTTTTTGCGTCGGGCCAAACGGTTATGCGTAAAGCTTCCACCATCATCTCCCTCCACTCAGAGCGTGTATCCCCCTAAATTGAGCCTCGAATGGCAGCTTCTCTTCCAATAGCAAAAACGAAAACCACTTGGCAGCGCGCGTGGACGGTGGTTATCCATGTGGCGTCGTGGGTGGGGGTGGCTACCATTCCGCGGCTGCTTTCCACCAATCCGCCGCCATTCCAGCCAGGGTTTCTCATTCCTCCCCTCCTGCTGGCAGGTTTCTTTTACCTGAACTACCACATCCTGATTCCGCAGCTGTTCGCTAAGCGGCGGTTTCTGGCCTACTTCGGGGTGGTGCTAGTGTTGCTAGGCCTGTTCTATTGGCCCTTCATTTCGCGCGCAGCCGGCATTACCAAACGCCCTTCTCGGCCCCATCGCACCGAAATAGTGGTGGGCCGGCCCGGCGAAACGGGTCAGCTCAGACACTCCCGGCCGCCCCAGGGCATCTGGATGATCGGGATTCTGGTGTGGATTATCAGCAGTGGCCTACGCATCACGAGTGAGTGGTTTGAAACCGAGCGGGCCCGCCGGGAGCTGCAGAACAACCACCTTACGGCGGAACTGGCTTTTCTGAAGTCGCAGGTCAGCCCGCACTTCCTGTTTAACACGCTCAACAACATCTATTCCTTGGCCCAGCTTAAGGCCGATGAAGCACCGGAAGCCATTTTGCAGCTTTCCCAGCTGATGCGGTACATGCTGTATGAGTCGGCGGCGCCGCGGGTGCCGCTAGAGCGGGAGGTGGCCTACGTGCGCACCTATATAGATCTGCAGCGCCTGCGCCTCACCCCTGAGCAGGCCGACATTAGCTTTACGGTGGAAGGCAACCTCAATGGCTGCATGATTGAGCCTATGTTGCTGATTCCGTTCGTGGAAAACGCCTTTAAGCACGGTATTAGCGCCCGGCACCCGTCCAAGATTGCCGTAGAGCTGGCGGTGGTGGGGCAGCAGCTCCAGTTTAACGTAACCAACACCCGGTTTCCGGAGGCCAAAGCCGACCACGACCCCAACTCGGGCATTGGGCTGCCCAACGTGCAGCAGCGCCTAGCCCTGCTCTACCCCGACCGCTACCAACTCCAACTAGATCAAACGCCCACCGAATACTCGGTGGCCTTAACCCTGACGATGGCCTATGCTCCGCTGCCTGTTAGTTGATGATGAACCCCTGGCGCTACGCCTGCTCACGAGCTACGTGGAGCGCGTGCCCTTTCTGGAGCTGGTAGGCACCTGCCGCAGCGCCCTGGAGGCCATGACGGTGCTGCAGCAGGAGAGCGTGGATGTGCTCTTTCTGGACATTCAGATGCCCGACCTGACGGGCGTGGAGTTTGTGCGCACGCTCCGCCCCGAGGCGCTGGTCATCTTCACCACGGCCTATGAGGCCTACGCACTGGAAGGCTTCAACCTCAACGCCGTTGATTACTTAGTGAAGCCGTTTGCCTTCGACCGTTTTGTGCAGGCCGCCCAAAAAGCCCAGGACCGCCTACAGGCACGCCGGCCCACGGACACTGCCGCTCCTACCCCGGCACCGCCCGCGCCAACTCCTACCGATGATTTCATCTTCGTGAAGGCTGATTACCACACTCAGCGCATCAACCTGCGCGATATCCGGTACCTGGAAGGCCTCAAAGACTACATCAAGATTTACACCGGTGGCAAGCCCGTGCTCACGCTCAACTCCCTAAAAGCCTTCGAAGACCGCCTACCCTCCCAGGACTTCGTGCGCGTGCATCGCTCCTATATCGTAGCCCTGAGCTGGATCGATTCCATCCGCAAAAACCGTATCTACCTCGGCGACGCTATCATCCCCATCGGCGACTCCTACGCCGACGCCTTCCACAAGCTCATCGAGGAGCGCAACATGCACTAGCGGTGAGTGAAATAGTGATTGAGTGAAGTGGCCTAGGCCTGTTATTGCGAGGAGACCCGACATTCCACGCAGCAAGCGTCGGCAATCTTTCCTTCACGTTGCCCAAACCACTTATAGCGCTAAAAGCCCTTACCTCCTTAATGGACGTAAGGGCTTTTCTAGTTTCAGCAGACGTATTGCAAGCTTCGCCGTCCTGCTGGTGCTTCGTCCTGCGTCCTCGCAATGACAGTTCTTACTATCCATCCCTACCTCACCCGCGTGAGGTAGAGGCCTAGGCGGATGGGGTTCGTGGTGTGCTTGGTGCCCCCCAGCACTACACGCTCTGGGGTAGCCGCAGAATTGGGGGCGAGTAGAATGCCGGTGTTATCTATTCGCCGGTCGAGCACTGCCTCAATGTAGGGCGTGAGGGCGAGGGTGTAGCTACCCTGCTCCAGGTTGGTTTTGGCAGAAGTGGAGCGGTTGTAGGTTGCCGTTACACTACTGCCGTCGAGGTTAGTGATATATGCACCCGAATGGTTCCCACGGTCGGTGAGCTGGGCAGTGAGGGAGCTGGGCGGCGCCAGATACCGGCTCTCAGTACCGGTTACGGTTTCGAGGGTAAGCTGGGCCGAATTGAGCACCCAGGTACCCGTCAGGTTCTTCAGATCCAGCAGGTACGGAACTTCTACCTTGGTTTGCAGGCCTAGGCCACCCTGAATGTAGGATTCGGCGGCGGTGTGGGCACTAAGCACCGCTTGACGGGTGGCAGTCAGGGAGCTGAGCAGGGTGGCGCGGCGGTCGGCCTGCAGCTGGTAGAAATGGCGTGCACCACTTTCGCCAGTGAAGCCATATAGCAGAGCTTCGCTGGGCGCGCTGGGCAGGTGGTAGTAAAGCCGCAACGCTGTTTCGCTGGAGGCAGCGGTGAAGCGCAGCAGGGCTGCGTTATCAGTTGTTGAAGGCGTAAGGGCCAAGCCCGGCAGCCGTGCTTCCAGCTCCTCATCGGTGCTGAGCTGCCGGTTGATACCAGCCGTTAGCAGCTCCTGGCCCAGCGCCGCATTTAGTTGGATGCGCAATGAGCCAAGCACTGACCTGGCCCGGAAGCTACGCGTGCCTAATGGCGCGGGGGCGTACGTCCGGCTGTTGAGGGCGTAGTAGGTGGTATTGGGCCGGAGCGCCTCACTGAGGCGGTGTACCTCCAGGTGCTGCACCTGGGTGGTGTCGCCGTAGCGGTACGTGTCGGTGGGCAGCACCAGCACCAGGGAGTCGAACTGCGCGGTGGCGGCGGGCGTGAACGTGCTGCCACTCAAGCCCAGTCGCAGGTAGCTGCGGGCGGTGATGGTGCCCAGTCGGTCGTCCTGGTACTGGCCTACCATCAGGTAGCTGCTGGAAGACGTTGGCACCGAATCGACGAGCACCGTGGAAGTGCGCACTGTGAGCGTATCTACGTACACGGTGCCCGTCACTGGATTTACCTCCCGCTCTTCGGTCAAGCTAGTCGTTGTCTCGCAGGCCGTGAGCAGCCCCGGCACCACCAGAACCAACAGGGCTCCGGCGCGCCGGGCCCACTGCCGGCAGGTAGTCAGCAGCTTACTCACTTTCAGCATCGGGAGCGAGTTGCCAGAAATCATCGAGGCGGGTGCTACCCGTGGTGCCCAGGCCTACATAGCCCAAATCGCCGAGCCCGAAGGCAATGGCCTGAGTACGTGCCACACCTGCAAAACTAGTTTTCTGCGTCCAGGTATCTTCAGAGGGATTGTACCCCCAGCAGTCGGAGAGGTTGCCGCTATTGGTTCCCAGGGCCACATAGCCCAGGTTGTTTACCACGAAGCTTACGGCATTGGAGCGAGGCAGAGCGCTGTAGTCATAGTCCTCGTCGGTGTTGTTGGTGAGGCTGCGGCGCTCCGTCCACTGCTCGGTGGCGGGGTTGTAGGCCCACACATCGGTCTGCACAAGGCCATTGTCGGAGCCGGTCAGGATGTAGCCGGTGCCGTCGAGCGTGAAGCCAACGGCGCCCAGGCGCTTATTGCCGCCGAAGCTGGGCTTCTGCGTCCAAGCATCGGTGCTGGGGTCATACTGCCAGAAGTCCTTCTTGAAATTTCCGTCGTAGCCAGTCCCGATATAGCCTTTGCCGTCAATGGACAGGCCTACGGCGGCGTAACGGGCCGAGCCAGTGAAATCCGCTTTTTGGGTCCATTGGTTGGTGGCGGGGTCGTACTGGTAGAAATCTTTGAGGCGGTTTACGCCGTCGTAGCCGGTGCCCACGTAGCCCTTGCCGCCGGCCTCAAACGCCACGGCCTGGTAGCGGGCTACGCCAGGAAAATCGGCAATCTGGCGCCAGGTGTTGGTAGCGGGCGTGTACTCCCAGAAGTCCTGAAACCTGTCGGTGCCATCGGTACCCAGGCCCACGTAGGCCTTGCCATTGATGGTGAAGCTGACGGCCCCGCTGCGGGCCAGTCCTTCAAATTGGGAGCGGCTGGTCCAGTCGCCCAGTATCTCGCTGTCGGGGTCGGTGTCGTCGTTGTTGCAGGCGGTCAGGTTCCAGGTGAGTAGTAGCAGGAGCCACAGCAACAGGCGGGGTCGTTTCATAAAAAAGTAGGTTGGTGTTTGACCGGGAGAGCTCCCAGCTGGCCCGGCAGGTTGCACTGAAAAGTTGCTCCTAGGCCGCTGCAAACCTATTTCAGACCTCACGCCCCTTGAAGTTATCTCTACCAACCCGGCACTTCCCCAGACGACCCGGTCGTTTCTATCGGCAGAACGGCCACGAAAAAAAGTGCGGTTTTACTGAAAAAAGTTTGAGAAAAGAAGGCCTGAGCTCTGGCCCCCTGTTCTGCTGTTGAGGCTTGGTGCCCAGGTTCGGCTAGGCTGCGCGGGTTGGCCGCCTAGCCCACTCCTGCTCACACAAGCCCGCCCTACCCCAGCAGCAGGTTCTGCCGTACGCTACCTTGCCATCGTTTATCTGCGCCTCCCTCACGCCAATGCCTTGCCTCGCCTCTTCGGAACGTTATAGTATCTCCTTGCCCAATGGCCACCGCTTCCCCATCGCTAAGTATGAGCTCATTCGGGAGCAGCTGCTGTGGCAGGGCATTGCGCCGGCCAGCGACATCTACGACCCCGGCCTGGCAGCCGAAGAAGACATTTTGCGGGTGCATTCCCCTAACTACTGGTACCGCGTGCGAGACCTGCAGCTGACGCCCACCGAGGTGCGCCGCCTAGGTCTCCCCCAAAGCCCCGAGCTGGTGCGCCGCTCCCTCAGCAGCGTGGCTGGCACCGTAGAATCATCGCGGCGGGCCCTGCGCGACGGTATTGGCCTGAGCCTCGCGGGTGGCACCCACCACGCATTCCGCGACCGGGGCGAGGGGTTTTGTGTGCTCAATGACATTGCCGTGGCCGCTGCCCGCCTGCTCCACCACGGCGAGGCCCAACAGATTCTGGTGGTAGATCTGGACGTCCACCAGGGCGACGGCACAGCCAGCATCTTCCAGAATGAGCCGCGCGTGTTCACGTTTTCCATGCACGCCGGCGCTAACTACCCACTGCGCAAAGAGCACTCCGACCTTGACATTGCGCTAGACTTGGGCACTGAAGACGATACGTATCTGCAAATTCTGCGCGACACGCTACCCCGGCTGCTAGGCCAGGTACGGCCCGATTTTATCTTCTTCCAGGCTGGGGTTGATGTGCTGGCAACCGACAAGCTCGGCAAGCTTGCCCTTACCCAGGAAGGGTGCCGCCAGCGCGACGAGCTAGTGTTAGGCCTTTGCCACCAGCATCGCCTGCCCGTGGCCGTGAGCATGGGCGGCGGCTACTCCGAGCGCCTATCGGATATCGTAGATGCCCACTGCAACACATTTCGGGTGGCCTACGAGGTGTTTGGATGAGTTGTACGCCACCTATCATTACGCGGTCAGCGAGGAATCTGGAGCAACTAGCAAGGAAATAAGTCAGATGTCTCGCTGCTCTCGCAATGACAAACCAAGCGGCTAGGCCAGTTGCGCCAAGCATGGGCAGCTTACCTTTGTATCATGAATCTGCACAACCCAACCACCGACTTACCTGCCGCTAATTCTTTGCCCATCTCGGCGCCGGCTGAGGCCCCGGGCACGCCAGCGCAGCAGGCGTTTCGGGAGGCGGTAGCGCAAGTGGAAGGGCTGCGGCAGCGCCTGCGGGAGTTGCAGGTGGAGCAGGCCGAAGCCCGGCGCCGCTACTGGCAGCAAGTGGGCCCGGTGGCGGAAGCGGTGGTAAAGGTGCGCCAGCGGCTTTTTGCTCCGTTAGAGGAGGCACTGCTGCTCGGGTTCTTCAGCCGCGCCGAGGAGCAGCAGATTACCGGCGTTATTGTAGGCAATGCCCGTTCCCTGCAAGACCGATTTGGGGAAGATGCTGCCGATATCCTGCGCAAGTACGCTCCCCGCCGCCGCACAGACCTAGATGAGGACGAAACGTCACCGGCCGCCGAAGCCAACACTGCGCCTCCTACCATCGACCCTACCCTCCCTCCGCACGAGCAGGCGGCCCAAGCCGCCCGGGCTCGGCGTAAATCCAAAGCGCAGAAAGCCCAGGACGCGGCGGAGCAAGCCGCCCGCGAGCAGCAGCAAAGCCTCCTCACCAATACCAAAACGCTCTACCGCCAGCTAGCCCGCACCCACCACCCCGACCTAGAGCGCGACCCCGCTGCCCAGCAGCAGAAAACCCTGCTGATGCAGCGCATCACGGAGGCCTACGAGGCCAACGACCTCTACACGCTACTTCAGCTACTCTCCGAGTCGGCGCCCACCGCTGCCACCGATGACACCGTGCTGACCCGTTACACCCAGGCGCTACACCAGCAGCAAACGGAGCTGAAGCAGCAGCTCAACGCCCTCAAATACGGCGACAACGGTTTCTCCGGTAGTACCGGCAAAAAGCGGGAGCAGGAAATCCGCCACCTCAAGCGCCACCTACGCGCGGAAGCCGAGTACCTGGAGCACATCTTCCACCTCATTCAGGAGCCCACTGGCCTACGCGAGGTGCTGAAGGAGCTGGCCGCGGAAGGGCATGAAAGTATCTAGGCCTATCGAATCTACTTTTCTTCCTGATAGAGCGGCGGCACGGGCAGCTTAAATATATCTCGGAGGGCACGGCTGGCGGCGTGGTAGCCGCACATGCCGTGCACGCCCCCACCGGGCGGTGTAGAAGAAGAGCATAGGTACAAACCGGCTGCCGACGTACGGTACGGCGACGCCCGCAGGGCTGGGCGCGTGAACAACTGGCCAATATCTAGCGTGCCGCCGTTGATGTCGCCGCCCACGTAGTTGGGGTTGTGCTCCTGCATCTGCGCCGTATCGAAAGTATGCCGGCCGATGATACGGTCGCGGAAGCCAGGCGCGAAACGCTCCACCTGCCGTTCAATGGCATCGGTCATGTTTACGCGTGAGCCATTGGGTACGTGGCAGTAGGCCCACGCGGTATGCTTGCCGGCGGGGGCGCGGGTGGCGTCGAATAGGCTCTGCTGGGCCAGCAGCACAAACGGCCGCTCTGGGTGCTGCCCTTGTGAAATGGCGTGCTCACTGGCCTGAATTTCCTCCAGCGTATTGCCCAGGTGCACGGTGCCAGCCTGGGTACACTCAGAAGCAGTCCACGGGATGGGGCCATCCAGCGCCCAATCAATTTTATACACGCCCCAACCGTAGCGGTAGCGCCGTAGCTGCCACTGATAGATGGCTGAAAACCGGTGCCCCGCAATCTGCAGCAGCTGAGCCGGCGTCACATCAAACAGTACCGCCTTCGACGAGGGTAGTTGGCTCAGGCTCTTCACGTAGGTATTGGTTTCCACCTTGCCGCCCAGCGCTTTGAAGTGCGCCACCAATGCATCGGCAATAGCTTGAGAACCTCCTTTGGGCAGGGGCCAGCCTTTCCGATGCGCCGCAATCAACAACACCAGGCCTATTGCGGCGGTGGTAGGGTTGGTAAGGGGCTGAATAGAGTGGGCCGCCATTCCAGCGAAAAGCCCACGGGCTTCCTTGGTCTGAAAGCGCCCCGCCAACATAGTAGCCGGCTGCAGCGCCGACAGCCCAAACTGCGCCATGTCTAGCGGGTGGCGCGGGATGCTCAGAGGGGCCAGCACGTCGGGCGCAATACCCGGCCATGCCTGCACTAGTGGCTCCAGCAGCCGCTGATATGCGCGCTCATCCTGGCCTAGGCCCCGGGCTGTTTCCGCTAGGGAGGTAATGACCGCTGCGGCCGTGCCATCATCAAAGGGGTGGGCAGCGGCCACCGGGGGCGTAATGTACTCTAGCCCATATTGGGCCAGCGGCAGCGTTTGAAAATAGGGCGAGGCGGCGGCTAACGGGTGAATTGCCGAACAAATATCATGACGGAAGCCCGGTAGCGTCAGTTCCGCGGTGCGTAGGCCACCACCCAGCGTTTCTTTCCCTTCAAGCAGTAATACGGAAAGGCCCGCTTGCTGCAGCACAATGGCGGCTGCCAGCCCATTGGGCCCGGAGCCTACTACTACCGCATCATATTCTGGCTTCGTCATGCAAGCAGACCTAGTTACACTGGTTGTTCCCACTTGCTGCGTGGGCTGGTAGTAAAGAAGTATCCGTAGGAGAATGTTCAAGCGGGCTGCACTAGGCTTTCTCCATGCGTTTCATCTAGGAGTACCCTTATTAGAACAACCTGCTGACTACATTTTCCTGCTTAGCGCAAGAACTCTACTATCTGCTTGATTACCCCAGCATCGCGCATGACGCCGTTGTGGCCTAGGCCAGTGGTAGGACGAAAATTTAGGCCCGGCCAGTTGGCGGCTATTTCCTCGGCTTCCGCGAAGGGAATACTTTCATCGGCGAAATCGTGAAACAGCATTGCCTGATCTGTGGGTAAGGTGCGGCCCGTCTTAATCAAGCTGAAGCTTTCGGCATCGCGGCCGTGTTGCTCCTGAATGTAGCGCCGCATGCGCTGTACTACGGCTTGGGGCAAGTGCAGCAACTGAGCAAACCGCTGCGCCACCGCGGTAGTACTTCCCGGTGCGGCCAATAGCACCAGCCGGGGCAGCCGCCCCGTTGTAGCGCGGTTAAACTCCACGGGTATGCCGGCGGTAGCGGCAGCCCCCAAAGAGTGCGCTACCACGGCGTACACCTCTCCTACTTCGTCGGCCACGGCTTGCACGGCCCGGGCAAAAGCCGGAAGCGTGGTACGGCTGCCGGCCGACGCGCCGTGCGCTGGGCCATCAAGGGCTACTACCCTAAAGCCGGCGGCTACCAAGCCACGCGCCATCACACCCCAAAAGCTGGCCCGATGCTCCCACCCATGCACGAGCAGCACAGTTCGGCTGCCCTTAGCGTTCCACTCATACACGGCAACGGCTCCCCGGGGCGTGCTCACCCGGAATTGCCGCGCCTCCGCCACGGCAGCAGCCTCCCAGTTTTTCTCGGGCAGCTTTCGTGGGGTGGTAAACAGTCGCCAGGCGGCGCCGAAGGCCAGCTCCGTCGACAGCGCTGACAACAGCCGAAACTTCCACCGCAGCAGCTTAACAGCAGTTGGAACAGAGGGATTGATAGCAGCTACGGAATGTGAACTCATTGTAAAAGCAAAACTACACATAGAAATTCTCCTACGTGCTTTCGCCACCCATAGTCACCCTAGCTAGGATGTAAACTTTCCGCTTTTTAAATGTCTTTATGGTTGAGCTACAATATTTCATTGTAGGCTCTTAAGTTTTCCCTATACTCACACTTTCAAAGTTAACTATTCCCCTTCTTAACAGCCATTTGATGCCTTATTCGCATTTTAAATTGGTTTTTAAAGTGATTCTTCGCTAAATCCATTTATCACCCTTGTTCGTACGTTCCGTCAGTTCCTTTCACACCTTCTCCCGTTTGCATGATTTTAACTCTACCCGCTATTCGGGCTCAATTTCTAGCTAGCCCATCTCTCCTGCGTTTTCAGTGGAACACCACGTATACCAACCTGCAGGGTTTGCGGCAGAGCCTGGATTCTCTGGCCACACTCATTGAGCAGAAAAATATTCGTCAGGCACTGGTTGACATGAACGACCTTCCCAGCCTAGGCCTAGACGACCAGTTTTGGGTTACGACTTCTTGGTTGCCCCGCATTGCGAAGGGTGGCATGCAGCGCGTGGCTCTGGTGCTACCAACGCACAACATGTACAATCAGCTAGTGGTTGAGAGCATGGTGCGCGCTGAGCGTCAGATTATGAAGTACGACATCCAGTTTTTTTCCAGCACTGCCGAAGCCGCCGATTGGCTGGTAGGCGATCAGCCGCCCGTATTAGCAGCTCTGTACTCAGAGTGGCCCTACTCTGGTCACGTCAACACCGCACTAGCAAGCTAAAGCACTCAAACTATAGGCGCTGGCTGGTACCCACTATGGGTAAGCAGCATGGTAAAAAGTGGGGTACCTGGCCAACTAAAGGAGTGGCCTAGAAGGCAACGTGTGCTGTTGACGAGCGAACAGAGGAATGAGTAGTAACTGGGAATTCTGAATATAAAAGCAGCGCTTCGGCCAAAGGACTGACTGGTAAATTCGCGAATCGGACGCCATACCGAAGCTCCGTGGGCGTTTCAATCTCGCGGCGGCCTAGCTGTATGAGGCGCTGTAGCCGACGGGCATTGCGTAGGTCGCCGAGGGCCACGGCATCGGCGAAGGCGAAGGCATTGGCGGGAATACTATAGCCCAACACGAGAGGGCCGCTGTCAAGGTCGCCGTAATTGGTAGTGTGTTGCCCTGCCCGCTCTTGATAGAGGCGCACTAGGCCTAAGTTGGTGCTAAAGTGCTGCTCATAGCGCTTATACTGCTCCTGAGCGAAAGCCAAGTCAAAGCGGGAGATAAACCAGATGCTCCAGCCCACCATAGAGCCACGAGGCTCTTCTTGAGGTTGCCCTTGCGCATCAACCTGAGAAACCAGTACCCCCGTATGCGCGTCTAGATACTGGCGCTTCGCCCTTGTTACCCACTGGTGACTAACGGACGCATACTCGCTACCCGTCAATTGGCTATGCAAAGCCAGTGAGGCCAGGGCAACCGTATTATCCGGCACCCAGCGCAGCCTAGGATACGACTCTAGGCAACCGCTTGCGTCCAGAGTGTAACGCCGATACAGCGCCCCCGACAAGGCATTGTGCAGCTCAGTGCGTGGCGAGGCAGGATCAAGCTCGCGCAGACAACCCAGCATTAGATTCAGGTGCCCCAAATACAGTACTGAGCCAGTAGTGTCGGGGGCCGCACTTGCAGTAGCCCTATACTCAAATGCATCGCGCACGGGCGGCGTTAAGGCCTGCCCAATAGCCAGGTCAATATATCGTGCTGCTTCCGCCCTGAAAGCTGGCTGCTGAGCGGCCAAGTTGGCAAATGCATAGGCAGAGAACGAAAGAGTGAACAATTCCCACTCGGGGTTCTGCTGGCCAATAGCCGCTAGGGCAGTGCCAGGCCCAGTTCCTTCCTGTATCACTCGCTCTAGGTAAGCTACCCGCTTATGCAGTTCTGGCTGCTCAGGTGGCTCATACTGTCGCAAGCTCAGCAGCGTCCATGCTGTCATGAGGAAGAGGACCAGTAGGCCACTCTTTTTCCGCTTAATTAACAAGGCGCGAACCGTCATAGCAGTAGCCGGGAGACTAGGCTAATCGTGCCAGCACCTCTTCCAACTGCCGCTCTAGCTGGCTCACACGCTCTTCCAGCATTGCTGGTGCCCGCAGGTGGGTGCTAAAGCTGCCATGAACTTCCCACACTTCCAGGGCATCGGTCAGTAGTAGATCCTGCACAGGATAATCGGGGTTATCGGCTCGTAGTTTGAGCAATCCACCGGTTTTCTGTTCGCTCAGGCGGCGCACCAACAGACGGCTCTGGGTCACGAAGGCATAAAGACGCCCGACGTGCAGGCGGGGGCTGGCCTTATCAACGTGGCAGCAGAGCACTACGTCTTGGTGGCGCAGAGTAGGCTGCATATCGGCCCCGGCAATTTCAAACGCACGCGTAGTGGGGCCCAGATTGTGCGGAAAAGTGAGCGTTGTGAGCCCATCGATAAACGGCGTAGCGTGGTGTTGCACAATATACTCCAGCATACGCGTGGCCGGCACATACGGCGTCAGGTGCTGCTGCCGGTCGGCTTCGGCTAGCGGCGCGGCGGTTGGCGTTGTTCCTTTCTGCTTGTACAGGTCAAAATTGTAGAGCTCATTTACGGTCAACTCTTTCGTAAGTAGCAAGTCAACCGACAAGCCAAAATGTTGAGCAATCTGAATCAGCGTCTCCATTTTTGGCTCTGAGCGCCCTTCCTCATAGGCTCCTACGCTAGGCCTAGCTAAGCCAAATAATTCGGCAAAAGCCGCCTGACTCAGCTTCTTGACTGTTCTTAGCTTCCTGATGTTCTTCCCAACATTCGACATAGAGCAAAAATATTTATAGCTCAAACTTTGAGCAATCAGCAAACTTTGTTTACAATTGCATCGTAAAGCTAATACATTCCTGCCAAGCCAGCTTACCATGCTTCTATTATTTTGAGCAATGACTCTATAACCGTTACACTGCTCAGCTTACCTCCCTTTAGTACCTTATCAGCCGATAAACTTCTACGCTCTTCTCAATGGCCAACTCTTACTTTACTAAAATCAAGACCTACCTACTAGAGTTAGGTTTTGACATCCAGCACCAAGAAGAAGCCACCAATTTGTTGGTCGTTAGCAAGCCGGAGTTGGGCATTGAGCATCTGGTTATCGGGTGTGGAGAGCCGCTACTGATTATGGAGCAACACCTGCTGGATTTGCCCGGGCCTAGCTGTGAAGTGTACCAGCAGCTCCTCCAGAAAAACCGCGACATAATTCACGGCGCTTTTGTGCTTGACGACTCTGGTCGCAAAGTCATCTTCCGCGACACTCTCCAGTTAGAGCATCTGGACCGGCCCGAGCTGGAAGCAGTATTCAACTCGCTCAGCTTGCTACTCAGCGAGTTCAGCGACGAATTGATTGCCTTCTCAAAAGGCTAACGCCTAGTGCGAAGCTCCAGCTTCGTAGCCCGTTGATCCGGCGCATTTCCCGCTTGCAGCAACGAGGAAAGGTACTATACGCGAAGCTGGAGCTCCGCCCGACCTTCTATCACTTACGCTTATGAATCTCTTCAACCGCATCTTCAAGATTGGCCAGGCCGAAGCCCATTCCGCCGTTAACCAACTTGAAGACCCCATCAAAATGACGGAGCAAGGCCTGCGCGACCTGCGCCAGGACCTTGACAAGAGCTTACAGGGCCTGGCTGAAGTGAAAGCCATGGCCATACGGGCTCGCAATGATGCTACGGCCGCCCGCTCCAAAGCCCTCGACTATGAAAGCAAAGCGGTTCTCCTGCTCCAACGTGCTCATAAAGGCGACTTGGCCCCGGCAGAAGCCGACCGCTTAGCCGGTGAAGCTTTGGTAAAGAAGGCGGAGCATGAAGCCCAAGCTATCCGCTCTACTTCTGAGCAAGAGAAGTTTGAGGGCTCTGCCAACCAGCTAGAGCAGAACGTGCAGCAACTCAAGTCTACTATCAGCCAGTGGGAAAATGAGTTGAAAACGTTGAAGGCTCGCGTAACGGTGAGCACCGCTACCAAAACAATCAACCAACAGTTGGCTCAACTCGATTCATCAGGAACGGTAGCCCTACTAGAGCGCATGAAGGAAAAAGTAGCCGCAGAGGAAGCGCTGGCCGAATCGTACGGGCAGCTGGCGAATCAAAGCAAAACCATCGACCAAGAGATTGACAAAGCCCTAGGCCAGTCGGGGCGCGGTAGAGCTACTGAGGAGCTACAGGCCCTGAAAGCCAAGCTGGGGCTGGAATAGGCCTGCTAGCTTAACTATATACCTTTATATCAATCCACTCCATATCCTGATGAACAAGCAAGAGCACTCCTTGAGAATTCTATCTGTAGTGCTGATAATTGGAGGCGTTGTGCTTCAGATTTTTCATACCACTGCTTATGGCAACGGGTATTTTTACACCCTGTTTGGGTTTATGTTTGGCTTAATTGCTTACATCAATTATTCAGCTAGGCTAAAAGCGGAAAACGCCGCCCTACAGCAACGGTTTGATGCTCGACAGTAGTAATAAAATCACTGCCCCGTTCCCATTGATTTTCCTGTTCTTGCCGGCGCTAAGCAACAGTTGGCGCTGCCCTCCTTCGGTTAGCTCTTTCCGGCCATGACTGAACTTCTACACGCGGCAGTATCGCCCCCCAACCTCGCCCCCACGGCCCTGTTGGTATTCGTTCTGCTGTATTGGCTCACAATTCTGGCAGGAATCCTGGACCTCAAAACGGTAGATCTGAACATCGACCACGACGTAGATCTAGGCCACCATGCCGAGATCCATGCGCCAGAAATAGGCATCGGTTGGTTGAACCATGCTTTGGCTTTCTTGAACCTGGGCCGAATTCCATTGATGATGTTCCTCAGCTTTGTTGCCCTGCCCCTTTGGGTTGGGAGCATCTTGCTGAACTACTACCTCCACAATGAGTCTGGCTTGCTAGGCCTAGTGTTCCTAATTCCCCTGCTAATTGGGAGCCTGCTGCTGGCCAAAGTTCTGACGATGCCTTTGGTGCACCTATATGCAGCCATGGAGAAAAGCCACGACAGCAGCGTCCGCCCGTTGGGTAAGGTATGCACCGTGTTGCTCCCCACTACGGCCTCCCGGCTAGGCCAGGCCAGTGTGCAACCGCTGAACGGCTCGCCCCTGATGCTAAACGTGCTGGCGGCCTCCCCTACTGCCGAGCTGCGCAAAGGCGACACAGCCTTGGTGATTGATTTCGATGAGCAACGGCGTTGTTATCTAATTGAGCCTTACGATATTCCTTAGAGCAAAGCTCCTTACTGAGTCACTAAACGACAGGGTAGTATGAATCAGGTATTTACATCAAAGATCAGCTGGGGAATATTTGCACCACTGTTGAGTGGCCTAGGCTTCTTTTTACTCTTATCTTTCGTGCAGCAACGGTGGGGTGCTAGCCTAGTAGTGTTGGCAATAGCCGCATTTCTAGTGTATCTGTTGGTTCCTACCCGCTACACGCTCACCTCGCAGGAGTTAGTAATTATCTCAGGACCTATTCATAAACGCGTGCCACTCACTAGCATTACCAGTATTAGGCCAACGCGCAACCCTATCAGCTCCCCGGCCCTGTCGCTTGATCGACTGGAAGTTCGCTACGGCAAGTTCGACTTGGTCCTGATTTCCCCGGCCGACAAGGCTGGCTTTCTCGCCGCCCTGCATCAACTTATCCCAGCATTGCGCCATGATTGATCTGCTGCTGAATATAAAGGCCTTCTTGCATTGGCTGGGCCAATTTCTATTCGATGGAGCGCTGTCTGAGTTTTTTGACCGCATCGCCGAGCTGCTCTTTCCCTGAGCCTGTGAGCTAATGCCTTTGCTCAGCACCTGTTGCTAGTGGAGGTCGGCAGAGTGCGGCCTTTTGCA
The DNA here is from genome assembly GCF_004745865.1 of Hymenobacter wooponensis. Taxonomy (GTDB): domain Bacteria; phylum Bacteroidota; class Bacteroidia; order Cytophagales; family Hymenobacteraceae; genus Hymenobacter; species Hymenobacter wooponensis. The sequence goes on from NZ_SRKZ01000004.1 coordinate 420,559, forward strand.
AAACGACTAAGTCATATTCACCTTTATTTAGTACAAATATTAAACTACTCCCCCTTTTACTCTTACGTGTTGCTGTACCACTACTGCACTTACATTCATCCATAGCACTGGCCTAGAGGGCCCAGCCTCACCATTTACCTTCCTGATTGACTTAATCTCTACTCCCTACTTTCATGTTAGAACAACTTTCCCTGGCGGTGATTATCATCGTCGCTGTCCTCGTATTGGGTTTTCTGGCCATTGTGGCCCGCATGTACCAAAAGGCTGTGCAAGGTGAGGCCCTAGTACGCACCGGCATGGGCGACACCAAGGTATCCTTTAGCGGCATCTTCGTGGTGCCTATTCTCCATAAGCTGGAGGTGATGGACATCAAGCTGAAAACCATTGTCATCTCCCGGGCTGGCTCTGAAGGGCTAGTTTGCAAAGACAACCTGCGGGCTGATGTGAAGGTGAACTTCTTCGTGCGGGTAAATAAAACGGAGCAGGATGTCATCAACGTGGCCCAGAGCATTGGTGCCCACCGTGCCTCCGACCCCGCCGCCCTAGAAAGCCTCTTTGACGCTAAATTCTCGGAAGCGCTCAAAACCGTGGGCAAGCACTTCGACTTCATTGAGCTCTACAACTCCCGCGAGCAGTTTAAGCAGCAAATCCTGACCATCATTGGCACCGACCTCAACGGCTACGTGCTCGACGACTGCGCTATTGACTACCTAGAACAAACCCCGCTCACGGCCCTGAACCAAGACAACATCTTGGACGCGGAAGGCATCAAGAAGATTATTGCCCTCACTTCGGAGCAGAAGATTCAGGCCAACTCCATTCAGCGCGAGCAGCAGAAAACTATCAAGAAGCAAGACGTAGAGGCCCAAGAGACCATTCTGCAGCTCGAAAAGCAGCTGATTGAAAACCAGGAAAAGCAGAAGCGCGAAGTAGCCAACATCAAGGCGCGTGAGCTGGCTGAAACCGAAAAAGTATTGCAGGAGGAGCGCCTGAAAGGTGAGAAGGCCCGCATTGCTACTGAAGAGGAAGTACGCATTGCCGAGCAGAATCGCGACCGGCAGGTGCTAGTAGCTGAGCGCAACAAGCAGCGCACCGACGCCGTGGAAACCGAGCGCGTTGCTCAGGCCAAAGCGCTGGAAGCCAACGAGCGGGAGCGAATTGTGGCCCTAGCTCAGATTGAGAAGGAAAAGGCCCTGGAAGAAGAGCGCAAGAACATCCAAACCATTATCCGGGAGCGAATCACGGTAGAGAAGGCCACCGTGCAGGAAGAAGAAAAGATCAAGGACACCCGCGCTCAGGCCCAGGCCGACCGCGAAAAGCTGGTAGCCCTTACCGCCGCCAAGCAGCAAGCCGAAGCCGCTACGGTAGCCCTCGTGGGCAATGCCGATATGGAGAAGCAAGCCGCCGAGTTCCGCGCCAAGCAAGCCCTGATTGACGCCGAAGCCGAAAAAGCTTCCGCCGAGTTCAAGGCTCAGGCTATCCGTACTCTGGCTGAAGCGGAAGCCAGTAAAGCCGCCGCCGTAGGCCTAGCCGAAGCCCAGGTAATGCAGGCTAAAGCCACTGCTCGCCAGAAAGAAGGCGAAACCCAGGCCACCGTGCTCCAGCTCACCGCTGCCGCCGAAGCACAAGCCATCCAAGCCAAAGCTGGCGCTCAGGCAGAAGCCGACGAGAAGCTAGGCCTGGTAGCCGCTAAAGTAAACCGCGAGAAAGGCCTGGCTGACGCCGACATCATCCAGGCCAAAGCTGAAGCCGATCAGAAGAAAGGCCTCGCCGAAGCCGCCGTATCGGAGCAGAAATTCGCGGTTGAAGCCAAGGGCATCGAAGCCAAAGCCGACGCCATGAAGAAGCTCGACGGCGTGGGCAAAGACCACGAGGAGTTCAAGCTGCGCCTCGACAAGGAGAAGTCGGTGGAGCTGGCCCAGATCAGCATCCAGAAGGACATTGCCGCCTCCCAGGCCGATGTTATCGGCGAAGCTCTCAAAGCCGCCAAAATCGACATTGTGGGTGGCGAAACGATGTTCTTCGACCAGATCATCGGCTCCATCACGAAAGGCAAAATGGTTGACCGCGCCGTGCACAACTCCGAAGTGCTGGGCACCGTGAAAGACGCCTTCTTCTCCCTCGACGGGGGTGGCGACTTCAAAACCAACCTCCGACGCTTCGTGGATCAGTTTGGCCTGAGCTCCGAGGACATGAAGAACCTCAGCGTCTCAGCCCTACTGCTGAAGATGATGAACCAAGCCGGCGACGACGCCACCCGTGCCACCATCACCCAGCTAGCCGGCACCGCTACGGCTCTGGGTATTAGTGATAAGCCAGCGAAGATGCTAGAGCTGAGGTAACCCCACCCCCCGGCCCCCTCCCCTCCGGGAGAGGGGGAGCCACGGCGGCATAGATGCATGCTTTATCCTGATTCGAAAGTATAGATCAAATATTTCCGTTGATCGTGGAAACTGATTCTGATGAACACTCACCCTATCCCTTTGGCATGTATACCACTGATGCTAAGCAATGGGCTAAGAGTTCAAAGGAGTATGCTCGGGCTAATCGTAAAGATCCGACTCCAGCTGAAAAGCATTTATGGCAAGAACTGCGCGCTCACAAGTTGGGCGTGCAGTTTCGCCGTCAGCATGCCATCCAGCAGTTTATTGTTGACTTCGTATGCTTGCAGGCTTGGCTGATTATTGAAGTCGATGGCAGCATCCACGATGATGTAAGCCAAGCCGAATATGATGGCGGCCGGACGCATGACTTACAGGAAGCGGGCTTTCTGGTCCTGCGCTTCACGAACGAAGACGTGTTACACAATACGCCGCAGGTTTTGCACACCATCATTGAGCACCTAAAAATGCTCCTCCCAACTTATTAAGAGTAGCTTCCCAGCTTCTCAACACTATAATCCACCCACTTACGTCAGGCTCCCCCTCTCCCGGAGGGGAGGGGGCCGGGGGGTGGGGTCCCACCCATGGAACAACTCGAAACCGGCACCTACGAAATCCTGCGCAACCGCCTGCTCAAAAGCAGCACCGACCTCCGTCAGCGCCTGGATACGCTGAATACGGAGCGCAAGCAGGTATTTGGGGCCGTAGATACGCGCCTGCTGGGCACCGGCCGCATTACTACCGAAAACAACTGCCTGGCCTGGGACATGGTACCGGTGGGCCAGCGGTTTATCTTCGGGTATAACGTGGTGCTGGGGTTGAAGGCGGAGCCGGATTTGGCCGACGTGTTTGGGGTGTACGAGTACGCCGAGCACGACTTCCAGCCGCTGGGGCTGGAGCTGTTGCAGAACCCGCAGTTTCTGGAGGAGTTTCGCAACCTGTACCGCTACTACAAGAACACCCAGTTCGTGAAGTTCGCGGTGATTGGGACGCACCTGTTCATGGTGTTTCGGGTGGGCAAGAGCGCCTCGGATGTGAAGACGTTCAAGTGGCTCATGCAGGGCAACACGCTCACTTACCTCGACAACAGATCCGACCACGAGTACACCTTCCCGCCCCAGCACGAGTTCCAGTGGCAGCGCGCTACCCGCGACATGCAGCGCGGCGGCAAGCACCCCCACATCAGCATCGAGGAAAAGGTGTTCGTGGAGACGATTGGCGGCGACCTGACCATCAAAGTCGAGGACAACACCAGCACCGGGCAGGGTATTTTGAGCGAGCCGGTGGATGATAAGGACCAGACTCTCGACGACTCGGAAATCTACTTTGCGGTGGTGGGCAACCTGATTCTGCTCAAAATCCGACCCTACCAGGAGCAGCAATACCGCTACTTCATCTTCAACTTCAAGCTCAAAACCGCCCAGCGCCTCGATGCCCTGACCGATGCCTGTGTGCTGCTGCCCGACGGGCAGGGCCTGATTTTTCCGCACGGCTTTTACCTGCAAACCGGCGACAACAAGCTGTTCGACAACGGCTTGCGGGAGATGCTGTTTGAGAAGCGGGTGGTGTCGCCGAACGGGGAGGATTTCCTGTACGTGTTCTACAACAAGGACCAGGGCACCTACCTGCTGCTGAGCTACAACCGCATTGCGCAGCGCGTGGATAATCCCATTGTGTGCCACGGCTACGCCTTGTTCGAGAACGGGGAGCTGTGCTACTTCCGGGCCGACGACGAGCCCAAGAAGCACCACGCCGTGCAGATCTGGCAGACGCCTTACACGGCCCCGAATTTTGAGCTGCCCGTCACCTCCGACTCCTACCTCTACAAGCTGGGCAACAAGGAGATAGTGCGGGCCATGAGCGAAGTGCAGGAAGTCCTGACGCTGACCGGCAAGGATGACTCCTACGCCGGCCTCTACCTCGACCTGATCCGCCAGACAACCAGCCTCACCGACGCCTACCACTGGCTACGTGAGCCAGCGGCCCAGGCCCTGGCCGAGCCCCTGGGCGAAATCCGCCAGACGGCTACGGCCGCCGTGGAGGAATTTGAGAAGGTGCAGAGTATACGCAAAAACACCGCCCAGCAAACCCAAACCGTTTTCCAGAAAGCCGACGAGCTAGTAGGCCGAATCCGCCGCTCGGCGCCCGATACCGTGACGGAGTTTGTGCAGCTGTTGGGCGAGCTGCGCGGGGTGCGGGGCGAGGTAATTTCCCTGAAGGAGCTGCGCTACGTGGAGCTGCCGGCCGTGGAACAGCACGCCACTGGCCTAGAAGAGTTGAGCAAGGAAGTAGCCACCCAAACCGTGGACTTCCTGCTGCGGCCCGATGCCCTCCTGCCCTACGCCCAGCGCGTGCAAGCCATTGCCGATGGCGTGGAGCAGGTGCAGAAAACCGTGGAGGCCGACCAGCGCGAGCAGGAAACTACCGCCGTGGCCCAGGAGTTGGAACTGCTGATTGAGGTAGTGAGCAATCTGCCCATCCCCGACCCGACCCAGACCACGGCCATCATCGACAACATTTCGACGGTGTACGCCCGCTTCAACCAGATTCGGGCGGCGCTGAAGCGGCGGCGGCAGGCCCTGGCTGGCACCGAGGCCCAGGCCGAGTTTACGGCCCAGCTCAAGCTGCTGGAACAGGCCCTCACCAACTACCTCGACCTGGCCGACACCCCCGCCAAGTGCGACGAGTATCTGACCAAGCTCATGGTGCAGCTGGAGGAACTAGAAGGCAAGTTCCCTGACTTCGACCAGTTTATCGAGCAGCTCACCACCCGGCGCGAGCAGGTAGTAGAAGCCTTTGAGTCGAAGAAAACGGCCCTGGTAGCCGCCCGCAACCAGCGCGCCACGGCCCTGCTGCAAAGCGCCGAGCGGCTGCTGAAAGCGGTGCAGAGCCGCCTCACCCGCTTAGAATCGGTGGCGGATATCAACGGGTACTTTGCCGCCGATGTGATGGTGGAGAAGGTACGCCAGACGGCTCAAGAGCTCATTAACCTCGGCGACTCGGTGAAGTCGGATGACGTGTTGAGCCGCCTGAAAACCCTGCGCGAAGACGCCGTGCGCCAGCTCCGCGACCGGGCCGACCTGTTTGCCGACGGCGGCCAGACCCTCAAGTTCGGCCCCCACGCCTTCACCGTGAACACCCAGCCCCTGGAGCTGACCGTGGTGCTGCGCGACGACGCCCTGCACTACCACCTCACCGGCACCAACTTCTTCCAGAAGATAACCGACCCCACCCTGCTGGCTGCTAGGCCAGTCTGGGAGCAAACCGTAGTATCGGAAAACCAGGACGTATACCGGGCCGAGTTCCTGGCCTGGCGCATCCTGCAGGCCGCCCAGCACCCCGTGCCGGCTAACCCCGAAGCTGGCCACCCCGCCGTGCTGTCGGTTGCCGAGCTAGGCCACCTCAGCGCTGCCGAGCTGCTAGCCTACGTGCAGCAGTTTATGGCCGCGCGCTACCAGGAAGGCTACCTCAAAGGCGTGCACGACCACGACGCCGCTCTGCTGCTCACGGCCCTGGTGCGCCTCACCCGCACGGCAGACCTTCTCCGCTACCCCGCCGACACCCGCGCCGCCGCTGCCCTCTACTGGCTGCGCTTCGCTGACCCCGACCAGCGCGCCCACTGGGAGCGGCAGCTCCAGGGCATCGGGGTGCTGCTGCAGGTGTTCCCCGATTCGCAGGAGTTTGACGAGCTGAAAACCGAGCTGCAAGCCGCCGTGGAAACCTTCGCTCAGCAAACCGGCCTCTTCACCCTAGGCCAGGTAGCAGAGGCCGGCGACTACCTCTTCCACGAGCTGACTCACACCGGCACCTTCATCATTGCCGCCGAAGCTGCCGAGCTGTACCAGCAGTTCCAGAAGCAGCTGCAGGAGCGCCAAGCCACGGAGTTGTTTCAGCAATCGGTGACTGGCCTACAAGACCAGCCTGCCGCCCAGCTACCCCTGATTCGGCAGTGGCTACAGGCCTACCTGCGCCAGGCCCCGGCCGCTGCTACCCTCTCGGATTTCTGTAACGAGTGCGCGGTGCTGTTGCTCACCGGCACCTACGACCCCGCCCGCGTGGTGCATACGCCCCTGCGCGAAACGCTGGCCGACTTCCAGGGCACACACGCCCGCCTCGCCGACGACCGTACCTACCAACTCAACTTCCCCGACTTCCGCCGCCGCCTGCTGCACTACGACCGCGCCACAGTGGCCCAGTACGAGCAGTTTCAGGAGCTGAAGAAGCAGCTGCTGGTGCGGGCCGCCCAGGATCTGCGTCTGGAAGATTTCCGGCCGCGGGTGCTCACGTCGTTTGTGCGCAATCAGTTGATTGACAAAGTGTATCTGCCGCTGATTGGGGCCAACCTGGCCAAGCAGATCGGGACGGCCGGCGAGGGCAAGCGCACCGACCTCATGGGCCTGCTCCTGCTCATCTCACCGCCCGGCTACGGCAAAACCACACTCATGGAGTACGTGGCCAACCGCCTAGGCCTCATCTTCATGAAGATCAACGGGCCAGCCATTGGGCACGCCGTAACCAGCGTTGACCCCGCCCAGGCCCCCAACGCCGGGGCGCGGCAGGAGCTGGAAAAGCTGAACCTGGCCTTCGAGATGGGCGACAACGTGATGATTTACGTGGACGACATCCAGCACTGCAACCCCGAGTTTCTGCAGAAGTTCATCTCCCTCTGCGACGCCCAGCGCAAGATTGAGGGCGTGTACGAGGGCCGCGCCCGCACCTACGACTTCCGGGGCCGCAAGGTGGCGGTGGTGATGGCCGGCAACCCCTACACCGAAAGCGGCGACGTGTTTCAGCTGCCCGACATGCTGGCCAACCGCGCCGACATCTACAACCTCGGCGACATTCTCACGGCGGGCTCCGAGGAAGCCTTCCGCCTCTCCTACCTCGAAAACGCCCTCACCAGCAACACCTCCCTGGGCCGCCTGGCCACCCAAAGCCCTCAGGACGTGCCCGCCCTCATCCGCCTCGCCGAAACCGGGCAGCAGGACGGCCTCAGCTTCGAGGGCAACCACTCCCCCGAAGAGCTGAACGAGTACGTGGCGGTGCTGCAAAAGCTGCTGCGCCTGCGCGACGTGGTGGCCCACGTGAATGCGGCCTACATTGCCAGCGCCGCCCAGGCCGACGCCTACCGCACCGAGCCACCGTTCAAGCTGCAGGGCTCCTACCGCAACATGAACAAGCTGGCCGAGAAAGTGCGCCCCGTGATGAACGACCAGGAAATTACGGACCTGCTGGCCGCCCACTACGAAAGCGAAGCCCAAACCCTGACCAGCGCCACCGAAGCCAACCTGCTCAAGCTGCGCGAGCTGCTGGGCTGGCTCACCCCCGCCGAGGAAGCCCGCTGGCAGGAAATCAAAGCCACCTTCCGCGACAACCTCCGCAACTCCGGCGCTGGCCAGCTCCTACAGATGCTCGATAAGCTAGAAAGCATTGCCGGCGGCCTGAGCGGGATCAAAGATGTTTTACATAAAAGAACGTATTGATAAACCCTTTTTTTTCAAACAATTACAATAAATTTAGAATGAAAAAAACTTCGTCACTCAAAGCAATTGAATCACTGCCTGATATCATTAGCAACCTAAAAGACTGGGCAAAAGAAACGTTTGAGGAAAATGCTAAAATAGTATTAGACAATTCAAGTGGCACACTAGGCTTAGCAATAAAACTCATAGGGAAGCCTATGATCGAGTCCTATTTCAATCAACTAGCAGCAGACAAACTAAATAACTTTGGATTAAAGTCATATCTCAAGGCTTCTTACAATCAAGCTTGCTTATCAATATCCATCATAGAAGATAATATAACTAATTTTTCTTCTGACGAAATCAAAAAATCGCTTTTAGAAACATTAGATTATCAAATCAATTTCACTAGCACAAGTCAGCTACTTCTAATCTTTCAGCCCAAATATCACCCAGCAGTTGTAAGCACAAAAGAAGCGTTCATTGATTTATTGTTTAAATCTGGAATGAACAATGAATCTATTGAATTATTTAAAAAAGATTTTAATACTTATATTGAAAAGCAAATAGCAGATGAGTTTGGAGAAGAATACAATACTCATTTAGATAATATAAAAAAACATATACTACAAGAGAATGAAGTAAGCCTATTATTATCCATGGTTAATCTTGGCAGGATAGGGTTTAGCGAAGATGAAAACCTCCATTACGAAAAAACATATGCAGAATGGAAAGAGGTACAAAGCATAAACGATTACACCTCAACTACTAACAACGAGAGCAACAACTTATCAGATGAAGAATCAAAAAACTTTATTTTACACGAATCTTCTTTAAAACCTGCCACTGAGCTTATAGAATCATACTTTAAAATTGACCCAACTAATCACTTAGACAAGATCCTGTTTATTGTTGCAGATTTTGGCAAGGGCAAGTCTGTTTTTCTTCGTAAACACGCTTCTGACTTAGCGAAAAAATACATTTCATCTGGAGAAGTATATATACCTATATACTTTAATCTACGTAATTTTAATAACTACTCTACCACTTCCAGTTTGGGAGTTATACACGATTTCCTTTTAAATGACTATGCAATAGACATTAATTCAGAATACTATAAATCAAAAAAATATTTTTTTCTAGTAGACTCCTTAGACGAAAGTGGAGAGTTAAATAGAACATCAATTTCAAAGGTTTTAGAATCAATTAAAAGAATTCAAAATTTAGATAAAACTAAGTATAGAACCAATAAAATCATTGTTACAACAAGGCCATTCGATGCAGGCTTAGAAGAATTTTTAGAGCATTACAAGCCCTATAAAATTAAAACAAAAAAAGATAAAGATGCTAGCGTGTATATTTCTTTACACGGCTTCAAGAGTGACCAATTTAATAACTGGCTCAATCACACCTTGAAGCAATTAAGTATTAAAATAAACATTACAACACCCCAATTCATAAAAAGTATTATACACAACATCGAAAATAATAATCAATCTAACATATACAATGAATTACTTGAAAATAACACTCTTTCAAGAAGCGAATTACAGAGACCTATTTTTGCATATATGATATATCAATTAATAGTTAATAACATTGATTTTTTACGAGTTGGAAAAATAGGTGTATATCTTTCATTCCTAAACCTTTTATCAAAAGAAGCCAAACACATAAACGACCCAAATTATACCGTAAATTTAAAAGAAGAATTTGAATTCAGAAACATACTCCATGCCATATCTTCTCTTTGGATGTTTGAAAGACATCAGGGAAAACAGGGGGCGCTGAATAAAGCAGATATATGTCGCGTGTTAGATGGAGAGAAGTCAGGGGAGTCTAATGAGGATATTTTAAAAAGATATAAAGATCAAAAAGTTTTAGAAATAGAATTTCTTTCGCATTCATATTTTGGAGAAAGCAGCAACACGTTACACTTTCAACACCAGTCCTTTGCGGAAATTTTGTTAGCTGAATACTACTTAAAAGTCTTCATAAAGTTTGCACTTGACGAAGACAGTAATACAGAGGAAGCAAGAGCAAAACTCATATTAGGACATCCAACAGACCAGACTATAAGCTTTTTTAAAGAGCTACTTCAGTTATTAAAAGAAACTGCAACAAAAGAAGCTTCGGAAGATATTATACAAAAACGCAGGCTACTTTTTCCATTATTAGCATCGTTATCAATCAGGAAAAACAATTTGCTTTTATGCAATGAATTATCATACAATTGGTTCAAAAAACATAATTTAGATCATAATTCATCGGAATACCCAGAAGAACTGTTAAAAGATTGGTGCATAACTGAAAATCACATATTAAAAATATGTCAGCTATCAAGAAATATATTAAATTCTAACAATATATATTATTTAACAGAATCAGAGAGAAAAAATTCATTGTTTAACAAAGAATTAACCTTAATTAAAAATAAAAACAGTTTTCAAATTAAGTCTCAGATAGACAAATGGCTAGCTTTAATCACTGGCAATTCTCTATACACAAACACAAAAGATACGAGCAATTTAAAATTATTTAATCTCGATTTTAATATTGAATACATCAATCTATTTGAATTAATAGATAACTCATATGGCCTTAAAAATAGCTTTAACAGTGTACCACATTGGGGCAACGATTTATTCAAAGGGATAGACATGAAAGGAAATAGTAATACTATATATATACACAGAATAATAGGCCCACTTGATTTTTCACATTCTTATTTTTGCAGAATAGATTTCATGGGGAGCTTATTTGTGGATACAAAATTTAATGACTGCACTTTTAATGAAACATCATTTGCCTATTCAACAATGTTTAGAGTAGATTTCAACAATATCAAATTCATAAGCAACTCGTATTCACATGGCCATTGCATTAATATACATAATAGATTAATTCCATTTGATATTTTTGATGACAATAGAAACAGCCCTATTTACAATTCTTATGACAAAATTATTATACCTCATATTGTCAAATATGAGGAATTAGTTCACGATGATTACACCCATACCAATCAAATATCTGTTACTTTTCATTCATTTTTAAATACATTAAGACCTTTTCTTAAATATCAGCTAAAAAACAAGAAAATCACTTTAAGAAAGCTAAATAGCTATTTGAAATTTGAAAACAAGGAAAACAAGGAAGCATATTACAACAGCTTAAAGTAGTATATTTTTATAAATTTAAAAACCCATAAGCATATTAATAGCTACAAATCAACTCACAGTTATACTGCGGCAAGGTTAGTACAAGCAAAGCCCTTACCCGGTATAGCTGTGAGTAATTATGTGTTATTGCACAAGCCTAGCCAAAGATGATCATACTTTAATTATCAAAGCTTTCTAATACTAATTACTGACAATTTGTTTTCGCACAAATTGTGAAACAGGCTATTAATATGAGCTTTCGTAAAGCTGCACATTATAGTATAACAACAAAGAAAGAAGTGATGTACCCCCAACCAGCTGGCTAGATACTTATATCAGCAGGACTACAGAACGCTGTGCCCAATAAACCTACGCAGCTATATATATTTCCGCAAACGCTTATGTATGCAAAACCTTATTAGGAGAACTTTCCAACAACACCTAGTAAGTATACCTTGCTACCCAGCTAAACCCTCTTTCTTATGGGCAAGCAATACGCCGCCATCAGCTCTGAAATTCAAGCGTTTATCGAGCAGCAGCATATTTTCTTCGTGGGCACAGCCGCCGCGGATGGGCGCGTCAATATCTCGCCCAAGGGCCAGGACACCCTGCGCGTGCTCGACGACCACCGCGTGGCCTGGCTGAACCTAACCGGCAGCGGCAACGAAACCGCCGCCCACCTGCTGGAGGTAAACCGCATTACCCTGATGTGGTGCGCCTTCGAGGGCAAGCCCAACATCCTGCGCCTCTACGGCACCGCCACCATGTACCACCCCCGCGACGCGGAGTGGGCCGAGCTGCTACCCCTGTTCCCGCCCCTGCCCGGCTCTCGGCAGATAGTGGTGGTAGCGGTAGACCTGGTGCAAACCTCCTGCGGCATGGCCGTGCCTTTCTTCGAGTACCGGGCCGAGCGCGACGAGCTAAATGATTACATGGAACGGCGCGGCCCTGAGCAGGTAGAGCAGTACTGGCATAACCGCAACGCCCGCAGCATCGATGGCAAGCCCACCGGCATCTAGGCTAGGCCACATGCAACCCATGAAGTTTGTCGCTTCGTTTTTTGATACCAGCAACGCGTAAGCCATGTGGTCCTGTCTGGCCGCTTACTGACTGGGCGGTGCCACTGACGAAAGCCACAGCAGCTTCACCGCCTTTTGAGTGCTTCGGGCAATCCGCTTTTAGTGTTGTAAGGGGAGTAATGATGCCTTACGGCCGGCTTGAATTTTACGCTCGCAGAAAATGACCACCTGGCCTACCGCAGTCTGCCACACGAACGGCATCAGCATCCACTACTCCCGAACCGGGGGAGACAAACCACCGGTACTGCTGCTCCACGGCTTAATGACCAATGGCTTGTGCTGGACTGAGTTGACCCGGGCACTAGAGCCGGCGTACGACGTCATCATGCCTGATGCCCGCGGGCACGGCCAGTCGAGCGCGCCCGACAACGGCTACCGCTACGAAGATCATGCTGCTGATAGTATCGGGCTGATCCAGGCCCTGCGGCTTCCTCCGGTCTTCCTGCTAGGCCACTCCATGGGCGGGATGACGGCCGCCGTAGTAGCCAGCCGCGCCCCCAGCCTGGTGCGCGGGGTAATCCTGGCCGACCCAACCTTTTTGAGCCCGGAAATGCAGCGCGAGGTTTGGGCTAGTGACGTGGCTGAGCAGCACCGGCAGATGCTTCAGCTTTCGTTGGCAGAAGTAGTAGCCGACGCGCGGGCCCGGCATCCTACGCGGACCTCGGAAACCCTGGAGCTGTTCGCCCGGGCCCGCCTGCAAACCAGCCTCAGCGCTTTTGAGGTGCTCAGGCCGCCGAACCCCGATTTCAGGCAAGTAGTGCGCACCATACAAGTGCCCAGCCTGCTCTTGTTCGGTGACAAAGGCATTGTTTCGGCGGATGTTGCCGCGGAGCTGCAACGGCTTAACCCCCAGCTGCAGAAGGAGCAACTTCGGGCCGCCGGCCACACTCTCCACCTCGACCAGCCCAAACGCTTTACGGCCGTAGTCCGAGATTTCCTGCGAGCCACCGCAACCGCTGCACCTTGAGCTTTTACCTTATTTTCGGGCTTGTAGACAACCGCGCGTAACTAATGCTCGTGTTCATTCAGCCCGTTATGCTATTACCCACAAGCTTAGTTAGCTATTGGGGGTATTCTTCTGCAGTGGTTTCAGCAGCACGTGGTCTGCGTAGAACGTCCCGAACGGCACCACACAGGACAGCAATACCTTGCCGAGGGTAGCAGCCGGCCACCGGTCCTCTAGGCCTATCCGCAGGCTATTGACGATGAACAGCAGGAACATCGCCCCATGCACCGGCCCTAGCGCCCGCACCAGCGTGGGGTCGTGATAGAAGTATTTCAGCGGGACGGCCACGCCTATCAGCAGCAGTAGCGACAGGCCTTCGGCGTAGCCCAGCAGGCGCAGGCGGCCAATGGGTGATTTTAACATGGTCAGAAGAGGGTTGCGTGGCGCGAAGCTGTACTTCGCGTTCCTTGTTGGAGGATGGTTTCATTGCCAGGAGTCCCCCAGCGTTGCGAGCTCGCGCTCAGCGCGCAACAACACGTTGGGCTGGCTCAGAAGCGGAAGTAGGGCCGGCTGGCCAGCGGCGAGAACGGCCACGGCACGGCCAGCAGCATGAGCAGCAGCGCCGCCGTAAACCACAGCGCCATGGTGCGGAACCGGGCCAGATCATCTGTGCGGCGCTTAGCCAGGGCCGAGCCAACGGTCAGGACGACGATGGCCGTGACCATGAGCAGGGCGTGCAGCAGGCCAAAAAACAGGGTGCCGGGCGTGTGCTCGGCATCGCGGAGGTGAAAGGTGCCCACCACTGGACTGACGGCATAGAGCCCGAAGCCAAGCAACAGCTGCACGTGAGCCAGCGTGGCCGCAGTGTGGCGCGTGGTGTTGTCGAGGGGCGAGAAGGTGTGCCCACCGAGCCAGCCGCGGTAGGCCCGGAACAGCCCGAGCAGCAACCCGGCCAGCACTACCCAGCGCATAAATGAGTGCAGCGTCAGCAGTGTGAGGTACATGGGCTAGGCCGCGCTAAGCGTGAAACGACGGCTGGCTTTCAGGCAACCCCGCCGCCAGAGCCGCCGCGGAATGGAGTAGGTGAAGAGTAGAGGGACGATAAGTCATGAGGCAAAGGCAACAAGTACAGCTGCAAAGCTCCGCCCCCGCCCAGCGTTTTGGCTAGCACGCAGCCGGCCGGAATCAGGACAAATCCTGCTGTTTGCGGTAAGCCAGCGGCGCTAGGCCACTATGCTTCCGAAACAGGCGGCTGAAGTAGGAGGCATCGGCCACACCCACGGCCAGCGCTACCTCGCTCACGGGCCAGGTGGTTTGGGCCAGCAGCACTTTGGCTTCCAGCACAATGCTTTCCTCAATCCAACGGGCCGGCGACTTGCCCGTAACGCGGCGCACGCATCTGCTCAGGTGGTCGGGCGTGATGTGCAGCTGCTCGGCGTAGTCGCTCACCCGGTGCGTGGTAGTCACCGACGCAGCCAGCAGCTGCTTAAAGCGGGCCGTAAGTTGGGCTGCCGCGCCGGCTTCGGCGGGCTCCGCCGCGACGTAGGCCCGCCCCAGCTCGTGCAGCAACGCCAGCAGGTAGGCCCGGATAACCTCGGGGTAGCGCAGCTGCTGGGTGTCGTATTCCACTACCAGCCGGTGCAGCAGCTGCTCGGCAAATTCACCTATTTCCTGGCCTAGCCGAATGACGGGCTGCCCCCAGAAACGCAGAAACTCAAACGAACCCAAGGCTTCGGCCCCGCTGCCACGGCCCCCAAGCAGCAGGTCGTCGTGGAAGTGGCAGATATAGCCCGTGTTCACGTCGCCGGGCCCGAAGGAGTACACCTGCCCGGCCCGCACCAGCAGCACCTCGTTCGGGCCAATAGTGTAAGTTTCGGGGCCGATGTGCATACGGGCCGTGCCCGTGCGCACGTACAGCAGGTTGTGCGACGTGGACCGCCCCGGCGGCAGCGGCCGGGTAAAGAGCGGGTACATCTGCTCCACCGGCATGATGAAAAACCGCTCCGCCTCCGGGGTTAGCAGGTGCTGCAGCGCCGCCGGCTCCGAGAGAAACTCTTGGAGGTAGGTTTGGGGGTTGTACGTGCTAATGGAGCCGGGTTGCATGTCACGCAGATTCACTTGCGCAAACATACGGCGCTGCCCGCAACGCCCGCTAGAGGGCGGCAACGTTGCGCAAGTGGGTGAGCCAGGCTAGCCGGTTTGCTACAGCTAACAGCAGGCTAGCTGGTGTTTTATACCAACGCTGCTCACAGAGTCCAGCCCGGGGTATTCGGTGCAGGGCCACAGGAAGCCTTGCTGCGGGAGACCGGGTATTAAAATTGGTTAAACGTAACCACGCTGATGAATCAGCACGACGAGGGGCGGAAGCTTTCGACCAACGCTCGTTCTTTACAACGCCCGCAGCCTCAACGGCAAGGCCGCTAGTATCTATACTAGGCCACATGTACCCTTACGGTTAGCGGGGCTACGTGGTTAAGCGGGCTCCCACAGCTCTAGCTTGTTGCCGTCGGAATCCAAAATATGCACGAATTTGCCGTAGTCGTGGCTCGTGATGCCATCCAGAATGGTTACTCCGCTGGCGGCGAGCTGGCCTACCAGCGCTTCAATATTCTGCACCCGGTAATTAATCATAAACTCCCTGGTAGAAGGCGCAAAATAGTTGGTGCCCCTGGGAAAAGGGCTCCACTGCAGAGACGTAACCTCGTCGGGGTTGTCGGCGCTCCGGGAGGTAAAGGTTGCGCCCCAGTCGGTGGTTTCCAGCCCCAGATGCTGGGCATACCACTCCCGGGTGGCCTGGGGGTTGTCCGAGATAAAGAAAATGCCGCCGATGCCCGTCACCTTGGGAGGTAGGGCGCCAGCCGGCGAGGCAGGGGCCGCTTCGTTGTTCTGGTCTTCCATATGGCTATCGGTGCTGACTAAGATGCGCGTATACGTTCTGCTACTCCCGAAAATATACACCACTACCACCCATTTTAGGTTGAGCGGGCAGCAAGAGTGACTTTCCCTTGAGAGAACGTCATGTCGAGCGGAGTCGAGACATCTCGCGTGCTGACGTCGTCATGGTAACCCAACCCACTAGCACATCATCCTGAGCTTGTGAAGCACCCTGTCACGGTAGCACGAGGCGCTAGGCCAATAGTTCTGGCTTGACAAGATCCTTCGCTGCACTCAGGATGACGTGCTATGGGAGAGCTCTAAGCCAGTTTTATTATTTGCCCACCATCAGCACGCGAGATACCTTGACCAGCTCGACATGACGGGCTCGCGGTAGGCCGTACTAGGCCACCTCAGTGTAACCCGACAACGTCTGCCCAAGGTGCTACTGCCGCTGCCTAGAACTCGAAGGTTTCGCAGTGGAGCACGGTGGGCTCGAACTCCAGTAAGTACTGCGCATCCTCGGGGTAGTAGCGGGCCTGCTCGTACTGCTCGCCGGCAAAGCGCTTGATGCTCTCGTAACTGTCCCAGCGCGTTACCGTCCAGAAATGGCACACTTCCGCCTCCACCCGCCGCAACACCTGTACCCCCAGGTTGCCCGGCGTATTCTTATAATCAGCGATACCCGATTCCTGCAAGTACTGCAGATAGGACTCGGCGTGGTGGGCGGCGGTGATGCCGTGCCAGATGCGGGTAATTAGCATAACGAAAGATAATGGGTAGGAATAGGTCAGAAAAAGCTTCAGCAGAATTGCCTACGTGAAAAGCAGCAGAGGTGCCCTTGCCGATTTTCCAGATCTAACGCAGCCGCCTGCCTATTTAGCCCGCTCGATTACGTTATGCTGGCCTAGGTTGGTAACAGTGGGCGTGCCGCCGCGCCAGGTTACGGTGTTGTTGTCGCCGGTTACCTCAATTGCTTTCACGTCTTCCAGCGCAACCACATTGTTGCTGCCGGTAACGCTACATTCCCGGCCCTGCCCTGTGAACGTAGCCGTATTATCGTCGCCGGTTAGCTCAATGTTCTGCCTCTGTAAAGCCAGCGTTTGCACGGTGTTACTGCCATTGATGACAATATCCTCAGCAGAAGACGCACTCGTAGCACTTTCCACTTGCTGAGCAGCATGGCTAGCCCGCGAGGCCTCGCCAGTGGCAGACGGAATGGAATCCGATCCGGATAGTTCGGAGTGAGTTTCGCCTGACGAGCAAGCGCCTAGGCCTGTCCCAACAGCCAGCAGCAACATCATAGCAGTTTTACGAATCATACTTCATGGTTTATAAATAGGAAGAGTTTTGCCACAAGGTAACGAGCTAGCAGTACACGGATGCAACTGCCTCTCCTCTTACTACGGGGTACAACCGTCTAACCCGCAATTGGCTCCGGCAACCATGTCTCCTCTCGGTTAGGTAGCGCTCAATAGGGTAAGATTTATTGCATAGGCCTACTGATACTTACAACTCCCCAAACGCCGCAACACCCAGCCCTACGGTGGCAGAACCGGGTGTTGCGGGTAACTCGCTCGCAGCCGCGGAGCGACGGCTGGCCGTTATGCGTAGGTTTCGGTGCGGCCGGTGGTGGTAGCCACCGGTTCCGTGGTTAGGTCGCTCACATATTTCCAAACACCAGTGGCGGCGCTGCTGGTGAAGCTCTCTTCCAGGTGGCCTCGGCGCGAGGCGTCGAGGTAGTGTAGGTCGTTGATGAGGGCTGTGTTGATTTGCTCGAAGCCCTGCACCGCCGCTGCGTTGCCGCCGAAGAAGGCCTCGAAGCCCGGCGACGACACCGAGGAGCAGGCAAACTCCACCCCTGCCCGGCGGCCAGCGCTGGTGCTCAGGTCGCTGTACCAGGCGTTGTGCATAGGCTTCCAGCGTCCTTACCCAGCAACGCCTAGGCTGGAACCCCACGCACACTGCCCTCCTCCCCGATCTTGAAAGGGGACACTACCTCTCTATGTAGCCGGTCATTGCCCAGTGCAACAGGGCCTAGCTAGTCATGTTGCATTAGGCAGAGTAATGAGGGTAATCATACGCCTTACTAAGGATATATCCACCTAATCAAAAAGCCCGTGTCATGCTTCTACTACAGTGGGCATGACACGGGCTTAATGGGGTTTCGTGGTTGTCTCTATTATCCTCAGAAAGCGCTGGGCCAGTTGACGACTATCGGAAAGTAGCTAAGCTAGTCCTTCCATTTTTGAGCGATACTAATAGCGGTTTCCAGCATGTGCGGCTCCCATTCCTCAATTTTCCAGGCTGAGTAGGCCAGGGATGAAGTTTGCAGTTGCTGCCGAGCAGCCTCGAACGAAGGGGCGTTTTCCAGAATATGAGAAAGCTGCTGCTGTTGCGCATGAAGCTGAGCATCTTCTGCCACTGGGCCCGACGACAAGGGCTGTTGGGACAGGAACAAGTTGGTAGTGCGGCGCAACGTGGTACTTCGATGCCGGTTTACCAGCTCCTGCATGCGATGGAAGTCGGCCCGGAAGTTGGCCTGGCTCAGCTCGGTTCGGAGGCCGGTTCCCAGCTGTTCTAGCACTACATACTTCAGGTTAGGGCAGCGAGGCAGAGTAAGTTCCAGTAGTTGAAACACCTCCTCCGGCACAGACTCATCGTGGGTATCGCGCCGGATTTGACGACCCGGCACCTGCCCCGAGTTTTCCCAGCTACCGCCCGAAATATGGATTTCCCGCACCCTCTCCAACGGATACAGCGTAACCAGCTCCTCATACGGGAGGGAGAAGTTGTGGAGCTGGCAAAACACGTTGTGCAGGTCCAGAATCAAGAAGCCGTTCACCGGTTCTACCAGCTTTTCCAGAAACTCGCCATGCCGTTTTACTTCGTCGGGGGCATAGGCGAAAGCCAGGTTTTCTAGGCCTACGGGGCACCCACAGGCCTCTTGCATCCGGCGGAGGCGGTCTTGCCCAATGCGCAAGGTGTTGCTACCGTACGGAATAGGCAGGGGTGCTCCGGAATGGAAGTTCTGGCCTGTAAAAAACCCGAAATGTTCGGTGACATGGTCGAAAGCAAACTGCTTGGACAGCTCCCGCAGGTGCTGCAGCCACTGCTGCTGCTCCGCCGTCCAGCGTCCGGAGAGCAGGGAAAAGTACACCCCATGCCCTACCAGCCGGTGTTGAGCGGCATAAGCCTGCAACAGCTCCGTAAACCATTCGGGCATTTGCTCTGCCCAGAACAGCGTATCAAACGCCCACTCCAGAGCCTCCACCCGTCCTTCCTCCAGCAACGGAAACGCCGCCGTGAGAATATTGGCGTCGAGGTTACAGGCGATGGAAGCGCAGATTTCTGATGTATCGGCTTTGACAGGCTGGTTAGGCATACTCATGGCTTAGCCCAAGCCACAGCCGGGGCAGCTATCGGGCACTTTAGGGCTTTTTTTGCTGGGCTTACCCTGCTCCTCCTTAGGCGTGGGGTCGTCTTTCTTGATGCAGCTGGTGGTTTGAACTGTTAGCCCCACCAGCACGGCGCCGAGTACTGCTTGTGATAATTTCATCGAAGTAGAGTTGTTTTTCAGATAGACACAAATTCACTTTTCACTGGTAAGAGCCCGCTACTGAATGCATGGTTGCATTGGTGGTAGCAGCTTTTGATTACAACGTTTATATAAGACTATCCAGTAGGTTCACGGGTGTTCAGCAGGTCAAGCAAATCAACCGAGCCGTACGCCAAGTATCGCAAGCAAACAGGTATAAGCCCTAGGCCTCTAGAGCACTACAAGCTTCGAACATTTCTTCTGTTACTCAACATGAGTGGCCTAGCGCCGTAACGCAGGAGGAAACTTTGCTTTCTCCCTTGACGTGACTACTGCTACCAACTCTACCCCTTACCTTCTGCTGATTCGCTGCCCTGATGAACCTGGTCTGATTTACCACATCAGTCGGGTGTTGTATGGGCACGGCTTGAATATTCTGCGCAACGATGAGTTTGTGGAGCGCACCGCTAGCTCTTTCTTCATGCGTACGGAGTTTACGGGCACCTTTCACGCCGATGCCCTCTTGCAGGAGCTACGCGAGGCGCTGCCCGCCGCGGCCGACATTCGCCTCTCCGACAACCGCCCCAAGAATATTGTGCTGCTGGTGACCAAAGAGCATCATTGCCTAAGCGAGCTATTGGTGCGCCACGCGTTTCAGGAGCTGCATGCCCGTATTTTGGCGGTAGTGAGCAACCACGAGGTGCTCGGTGACCTGACCCGGCAGTTTGGCGTACCGTTCCACTACGTGAGCCACGAGGGTAAAAGCCGGGAAGCGCACGAGGCCGAAGTGCGGGAAGTGCTGGATGGATATGCGCCCGAATATGTGGTGCTGGCCAAGTATATGCGCATCTTGTCCCCGGAGTTTGTAGCCGCCTATGCGAACCGGCTCATCAACATTCACCACTCGTTTCTGCCGGCATTTGTGGGGGCTAGCCCCTATGCTCAGGCCTACGAGCGGGGAGTGAAGATTATTGGGGCCACGGCTCACTTCGTGAATGAGCAGCTCGATCAGGGGCCCATCATTGCGCAAAGCGTTATCCCCATCGACCACACCCACAGCGCCGCTGAAATGGCCCAAGCTGGCCGCGACGTGGAGAAGATTGTGCTGGCCCGCTCGCTCCGTCTGGTTTTTGCCGAGCGGGTTTTCGTGCATCGAAACAAGACAATCATCTTCGATTAGCTTTTTCCCTATCCCCCTTTTACCTCTAAACACTCGTACTGGGCACAGGCCACGTGGCAATGTGCTTGCCCATTCACTTTATCAGCACCCTTCTTTACGCTCATATCCATGGATCAGAATTCGCGCAAAGGCATTGTGAAAGAGCTCACGGAGTTTCTTACCAAGGGTAATGCTCACGCTACGTTTGAAGACGCCTGCGCTGATATCTCGGTGCGTCACTTGAACCAGCACGTCCCAGACCTGCCCTACACCGTGTGGCAGCTGGCGGAGCACATCCGAATTGCGCAGTGGGACATTGTGGAGTTCTGCATCAACCCAGAGCATCAGTCGCCGAAGTGGCCTGATGAGTACTGGCCAGCTCCCGAAGCAACCGTAGACGAAGCCGGGTGGCAGCAGACCCTCACCCACATCAAACAAGACCGCGACCGGTTCATTGAACTGCTCCAAGACCCCAACCAGGACCTGCTGGCTCCTCTCCCCCACGGCACTGGTCAAACTCTCCTGCGGGAAGCCTTCCTGATTGCCGATCATGCAGCCTACCACACCGGTCAGATAATACTAGTGCGGCGGTTGCTGAAAGATTGGGAATAGCGTGGCCTCTAGGCCACATATGAGCGCTACCACGCCGAAAGTCAGGAGAAGTTTGGTTGAAGCTGTAACACGGTGAAGCCTGGTTCCTTCTCTGCGTAGAACCAACCTGCAGTGTTGGGTAACGGCTACACCGAACCGATTTAGTGCAGTAACTCATTCTGCACGGGTTGTTGCACTGCATCGGTGTTTGCGGGAGCCAGCAGCGGTTTTTCGGTGGTGATGTCCTTGGTTTCTGGTACGCTGAACCAGTAGAACAACAGGCCTAGCACGGCAATACCAGCCAGAGAAACAAACCCAGTAGCATAGCCAAAGTGCTTGACGATGTAGCCGGCCAAAATGCTGCTTAGTGCGGCTGCTAGGCCTATGGCCGAATACACCACGCCCTGCAGCAGGTTAAACCGGCCGGTGCCTTTACTCAGGTCGGCAATCATTAGAATGCTGACTACTCCAAATATGCCCGCTCCTAGGCCATCCAAGAGCTGAATGGCGGTCAGCATGTAAGGATTGGCGATAAAGGCAAACAGCAAGGCCCGGACAGGCAGCAGCAGAAAGGCCACGAACATGATTTTCTTGCGGCCATTCTCGGCATTGCGACCGGCGAAAGACGCCACAAAAACCATCACGCCCTGAGCAATAATGATGGCGGCCGACAAATACAGGGAGGAGTTTTCCTTATCCAACAGTCCCATTTTCTGGCCTACCAAGGGCAACATGGCCCCGTTGGCGAGGTGGAACAGGGCCATAGCAATGGTAAACACTAGGATGCTGCGGTTCGTGAACAGCGACTTGATGCCAGCCGTGTTCGGGGCTTGGGTGGTGGTGCCGGCTCCGCGGGCTACTTCGTGGTCAATGTCCTTTTCCTGAATGATCAGCACGCCCACAATCAAGGCCACGCACTGAAAAATGGAGAAATAGAAGATGCCTTCGTAGGAAATAAACCGGCCAATCAGCCCCGCAATAATAGCGGCCAGCATGTTGCCGAGGTGGTTGAAGCTCTCGTTTCGCCCAATGCGCTTGTCTAGCAGCGCATGCCCCACCATGCCCAGCGTAATAGCAGCCACGCACGGCGCATACACCGACTGCGTGAGTCCCACCACCGCCTGCGACAGAAAAATGGGGTAGAACTTGGCGCTGAGCACTACTACCAAGCAGCACACTGCAATAACCACAGAAGCCGCCATCAGCAGCAGACGCTTATGCCGGGTACGATCGATGAGGGCGCCTGCCGGGGCCTGCACCAGAATGCCTACTAGGCCAGGTACGGCAATAACCAGCCCTATTTCATCGGGCTGCCAATTTCTGACGGTGAGCAGGTATACCGATAGGTACACGCCTACTCCGTCCTTCACATCGGCCATTAACAGATTAACCCAATCCAGCCCCCGCAAGCTGCGCACTGATGCTTCCATACCTCCCTTGGTTACACTCCTCACCTCCAACTACGGCGCTTGGGGGCGTGGGTACGCTAGGGCTGAGGTAGGCTCAACCTTTGAATATGGTTACTTCTCAGCTGTATTCTGCGGGTAACTCAAGCGCGCCAGTGAGCTAGAAATAGGCTTGGCCCACGTGTGATAGGCAGCGCTTTCAAACTTATATTAGCCAGCATATATACTACTGATTTGCAAAGACCTATCTTCCAGCAAGTGAACGTTAACTTATTCTATCCGTGAGAAAGCTATTTCTGCTGCTAGCGTTGCTAAGTGCCGCTGCCCCGAGTTTTGCCCAAGCCACCCGACCCAAGCCAGTTCCTAGGCCAATGGCCACTATGCAACAGCTCACCGACTCTATTGAGCACATTATGCGGCGGGAGCATATACCTGGCCTGATGCTGACCATTATCTCACCCGACTCGTTGCAGCGCTTTGTGGGTGGCCTAGGCTTGGCTGATGTGGAGCACCAGAAGCCCGTAACGCCCAACACGCTCTTTCGCATTGGCTCCGTCACGAAAACCTTTGTGACGGTGGGGCTGATGCAGCTGGTTGAGCAAGGTAAACTCAGCCTTAATGATGAAGTACGGAAACTGGCGCCCGAAATTCCCATCGATAACCCGTGGGAGGCCACTGACCCCGTGCGCGTGGTGCACGTGCTAGAGCACACCGCCGGCTTCAACGACATGCAGGCCAACCACGTGTACAACACCACCGATACCGACCTGCCGGGAGCCACCTCAGTGCAGTTATTCCGAAACGAGTTGCGCTGCCGCTGGCGCCCCGGTGAGCGAATGTCGTACTCTAACCCCGGTTATGAAGTAGCGGGCTATCTGCTGGAGAAGATCAGCGGGCAATCGTACCAAGACTACCTAACGCAGCATCTGCTGCGCCCCCTGGGCATGCCTGATGCTACGCCAGCGTTGCGACCCGCTAGCAACTCCAAGCTGGCTCAAGGATATTCCTATGAGGCGGGAGGCTACCGCCGCCTCCCCTTACTACCCATTTATGCCGGGCCTGCTGGCTCCATGAGTGCCTCTGCCGAAGATATGGCCCACTGGGTGGAGTTCTTTCTGCACGATTTCCGGGCGCCCGATGGCACGGCACTGCTCCGGCCCGCCAGCCTCCGGGAGATAGAAACGCCGCACAGCCCCCTCGAGGCCAGAGCGGGCCTGCCAACTGGGTACGCCCTAGCCAACTCGCTGATAAACTGGAAGGGGAAGACCTCCTTTCGGGGCCATAATGGGGGCATTGAGGGGTTCATCTCCACCTTTGCCTACAACCGCGCGCTGGGCATGGGCTATGCGATGTCCAATAATGGCGGGCAAAGTCTCAGCACCATTGAAAAGCTGGTTCGGGAGTTTCTGTTGCGCCAAGCCCCAACAGCAGCAGTGCCTGTCCCGGCACCTCTTAACGTAGCCGCCGTAACGCCTTATCTAGGCCACTACCAGGACGCGGCTCCCCGCAACCAGCTCTTCGGCCTGGGCGATTACCTGCTCGGCGACAAGCAACTGGTACAGCGGGGGCAGTTGCTCCTGCTGCAGCCTCTCTTCGGTGACGCCGATACGCTGCTGCCCGCTAGCGCTCTCACCTTCCGTCGGCCAAACCATGTTTTGCCGAGCGCCGTGCTAACCCGTGACCGGGAGGGGCAGCGCATGCTGGTGCTCTCTGGCAGCTATTACCAAGAGGCCAGCGCCACTTGGTGGTGGGTGCGCCCGGCGTTGTTTGGCCTGAGCCTACTGCTGATTCTAACATCGAGCCTTGCCGGGCTGGTGTGGCTCATTTATGCCTTGCGGCGGCAACTGCCACGTGCCCAGGTGCTGCCCCGCCTTCTGCCACTACTGGCCACCACGGCCCTAGTCACCACCATTGTAGCTTTTGTGAGTTTGGCTAATCACATCTGGTATGCTGGCAATTTCACTACCCAAACTGCGCTGCTAGCCCTAGCCCCACTGGCTTTTGTGGTCTTTACCTTGGCCGGACTCCTGCTCACGGTGCGAACTTTTCGTCGGTTCCGCAGCCGGGCAGTGGCCTGGTATTTACTGCTCACGTACGGCGCGCTGAGCTGGCTGGCAGTAGTGCTGACTTCCTACGGCTGGATGAGCCTGCGACTGTGGGGCGTATAGGCTCCAGCAGGCTCAACAGAGGAAAACATTTCGTTCTTATCTGACCTTAGGCCAGTGCTTGCGTATTCCTGTTCACACTAAACCTTGTGATAATGAATACGGAACAGAACGAACCACGCCCCACCAACAGCGAAATCAACCCTAAGCCCACCGCCTACCCCACCAGCCAGGAAAGCATGAAAGAGCAGCCCGACTGGGATATGTCGAGCTACCAGCCGGCGGGTAAGCTTAAGGGTAAAGTGGCGCTCATTACCGGTGGCGACTCCGGCATCGGGCGGGCAGTGGCCCTGGCCTACGCTATGGAAGGCGCCGATGTAGCCGTCATTTACCAGACCAACGCTGAGGATGCGGCCGTTGTAGGCCGGGCTGTGGAGGCGCAGGGCCGCAAGTTTCTGGCCATTCAGTGCGATGTACGCTCCGCAGATGCCTGCCGCGAGGCCGTGCGCCAGACCTACGCCGAGCTGGGTGGGTTCAATATCCTGGTGAACAATGCCGCTTACCAGATGGGCTATGAGAACTTCGAAACTATTCCGGAGGAAAACATCCACCGCACCTTCGACACCAATATCAAGGGCTACATTTTCATGGCTCAGGCCGCCATACCCTTCCTCAAGGAGGGCGACGCCATTATCAATACGGGTAGCATTGTGGGGCTCGTTGGTAACCCCCACCAGATAGACTACGCCTCTACCAAAGGGGCTATCCACACGTTCACCAAGAGCCTGGCGGCCTATCTGGGCGAGAAGAAGATTCGGGTGAATGCCGTACTGCCCGGCCCCATCTGGACGCCTCTCATTCCTGGCACCATGCTGGAGGAAGACCTCAAGAAGTTCGGTGATTCTACCATGTTAGGCCGCCCCGGCCAGCCGGAAGAGCTGGCTCCGGCCTACGTGTACTTTGCCTCCCAAGATGGCAGCTACTCTACCGGCAGCTTGCTGGAAGTAACTGGTGGCATGCCTAAAGGCAGCTAGTACCCTCCACCAGCTAGCGCCCAAACCAGTGCTACGCCCCAGTTCTGCTCACTTGCGCAGGGCTGGGGCAACTGGCCTACTCGTCCCACTACAATTGTCTTCAGCTATGAAAAAAACATCTCTGCGTGGCGCCACCGTAGTCATTACGGGTGCGTCCAGCGGTATTGGCCGCGCTACAGCCCTCTCGTTTGCCCGCCAAGGTGCTACCCTAATTTTAGCTGCCCGCCGGGCTAAAGTGCTGGCCGAGGTGGCCATTGAATGTGAACGAGCCGGTGCTGCCCGCGCCAAGCCCGTGCCCACCGATGTAACCGACAACGCCGCCGTGCAACACTTGGTAGACGTAGCTCAGCACTTTGGCGGTGGTCATATTGATATCTGGATTAATAATGCCGGTAGCGGAGCTGTAGGCCGTTTTGAGGAAGTACCGGTAGAAGCCCATGAACAGGTAATACGTCTTAACCTACTAGGCTACTTATATGGCGCACACGCTGTACTACCCTACTTCCGGCACCAAGGCTGGGGCACACTTATCAACGTTATCTCGCTTGGTGCTTGGCTTCCGGAGCCTTACACGGCTTCTTACAGCGCTAGCAAGTATGGTCTACGAGGCCTCATGGACACGCTCCGGGCAGAGTTAAGCAACGAGCCCCATATTCACGTTTGTGATGTGCACCCCTCTTACATTGACACGCCCGGGTTTCAGCACGGCGCCAACTATATCGGCCGTGTTATCAAGCCGGCTCCACCCGTATTTCCGGCGCAAAAAGTAGCCGACACTATTATAGCCGTAGCTAAACACCCCCGGCGCGCCACCATGGTAGGCTGGCCTGCCTACGCCATGCGCTGGTCTTACGCGCTGGCTCCTGGCCTAGTGGGCAGGCTGAGCCGGCGCCTTTTCGATACGTACTTCCGCCAGGCTGAATCCGCGTCCATTTCCGAAAACAGCTTGTTTGAGTCACGGGCTGCTCCTTACGGCAACGGCATTTCTGGTGGTTGGCGCCGCCCAGCTAAGCCCCGCAACGGCCAATGGATAGGAGTAGCTGTAGCAGTGGGTGCTGCGCTAGGCCTCCTTGCTTGGCAGCGCAAGAGCGTGTAAGTGCGTTGTGCCGTTAGAAAAGATGATCATCATGCATGGCAAGTGCAGGGTTGCTTACGAAGAAAACACAGGCCTAGCTCAAATACTCATCTATTTTTCATTTACCAACCCTAGCCATTACATCCTCACCCACAGCCATTTATTTAACATAGAACCATCACTTTAAGCGAAAGCCTGCGTGGGCCAAATCGTGCACGCAGGCTTTGGCATTCTATTCCGATGATTAGTTCAGTTAGTTCATCTGGCTAGCTTTCAGAAAGGCTTCTTCCTAAGCAAAAATACCTTTCTTTGCACGTAGAATTCCCTTTCAGATTATGGGCTGTTTGTTGCTATGCGTGCTGCACTTGCGGATTTTTCACGTTTCGCTTAGCCATCAGCAATACAACCTTACATCCTCAATCAGCCCTTTATTTTAGGAGCCTATCAAACCCCTGCACGCTAGCCAGGCGTATGTAGGCCTCTCCTTTTTCAGCTTAAAACTGCGCGCTGTTCTCCTGTAGTTGGGCAGTAACCTGCATCTTTATTAGTACGTTCTGCTTGCTCCCATCTTCTCCCCTGTTTTAATCTGCTTCGCTTGCGGCCGGCATTGCCTACACTGAGCGCCAGATTTCTTCTGCTATGAATTTTGTCTTTGTCAGCTTACAGCGTATCAATACAGACCGCGAATCTACCTCTACCAATTTGGCGCGGGAGCTTGCTCGGCAAAACCATAACGTGCTCTATGTTAACTCGCCCGTTAATCGCAAAGACTATTTTATTGCCCCTGAGTCGCCTTTTGTAGCGGCTCACTTACAGGCTATTAAATCTAAGGCGGCCCCGTTGCAAGAGCTAGCGCCCCACCTATGGGTGCTGTATCCAACTCAGCCTCTTGAGTCCTTTAACTGGGTGCCCTCTACGCCCCTGTTTTTGTGGCTGATTAAATTTAACAACCGGCGGTTTGGTAAGGAAATCCAGAAAGCGGTGCAGGATCTGGGCTTCGACGACTACATCCTGGTGAATGACAAGGATATCTTCCGCAGCTTCTACCTCAAGGAAATACTCAATCCGCGCAAGTACGTTTACATGGACCGCGACTATACCGTGGGGGCGCCCTACTGGCTCCGCCATGGTCCTAGCCTAGAGCCCGCACTCATGCGCAAAGCCGATGCTGTAGTCTGCAACTCTCTCGACTTTACCAAGCGCGCCCAGTTCTTCAACCCCAACAGCTTCTATATTGGCAACGGGTTTGATGTAGCCCAATTCAACATTTCGCATTCGGCCTCGGTGCCCTCTGACTTGAAGCGCATTCCTGGGCCCCGCATTGGGTATGTTGGCGCCCTCATCACGCTACGCCTCGATCTTAATCTCTTGATTGAAGTGGCCCGGGCCCGGCCTAACTGGAGTTTCGTCTTGATTGGCACGGAAGACGAGGCCTTCGCCCTAAGCACCCTGCACAAATTGCCTAACGTATTTTTTCTGGGCTACAAACACACCCGCGAAGTTCCTGCTTACCTACTGCACTTTGATGTGTGCATCAACCCTCAGGTACTCAACGACTTTACCCGCAGCAACTTCCCACTGAAAATTTTGGAGTACTTGGCGCTGGGCAAGCCCGTGGTAGCTACCGAAACAAACACCATGAACGAGGTATTTGCCGAGCACACTTACCTGGCAACCGGTGCGGCCGAATACCTGGTTCAGATTGATAAAGCGCTGGCAGAAGACAACGAAGCATTAGCTCAGAAGCGCGTGGACTACGCTAAGAAATTCAGCTGGGAACACATTGCTAAGCTGTTTATTCAGCACTTGCAAACACTGTAGGCCTCTTCAGAGCACTCTTATTTCTGGCAGCATCGACCGAAGCAAGAGGTGCCCGCGGTGCGCTAGGGCTAGTAATGCTGCTCTGCGTAAGCCAAGAGCTCGGCCTCGGTTTTGGCGTGGTAAATAGTAGCCCCCGACAGCTTGGGGAAGATGGTAGTGAACTCCTGCAAAGCGTGCTCTACCCCGCGTTTTGAAAAAATAATATTCTTCCCGCCGAAGTAGCTGGCCAGCGTAGCCGTGCCGCCGTGTACTGAAATGAAGGCTGATGCATTGGCGTACACGAGCAATTGGAAATGATTGAAGCTATTAACCGAAGCCCGGTGCTCTTGGTACAAGTCTTCCATTAAAAGAACCTCGGGGTGTTGCTTTCTAAGCCAATCGTGCTCGTTCAACTCTAATATTTCACTGTTATCCAGCACAATACTTGAAGCTGAAGGACGGTTGTATAGTATCTGATATTTTCCGCTTAGGGTAGCAATCAACGTATCCAGCACCTCAATGCTGAAATAATTGATTGGGGGTTGCCCCCACTCGATATTAAACTTATTGGCAATAACCAGTATCGGCTTCTCGTACACGAACACCTCATTCTGATAAGTGGCCTTGAGGGGCACGGGTGCCCATTTCCGATAGTCGAAGGAGTTGCAGTGCGTCATGTTCGGAATCTCGTAGCTCTCGTCATTCGATTCCCACTCACGCTCCGCAAACTTCTCTTGGTGGCTGGGGCTAAAGAAGTACAGCTCGCGCGTATTCGTGCAAGAAGCGGTGCGTAGCAGCGTACCATTTAAGTGATGCCAATAAGCAAACGGCAACACAAATAGCAGCTCCTGCTGAAACTCGCCGTGGTACTCTATCACCTTATATGGAGTCTTAACTACTGTATCCTTAACTACATACTTCGTCTGTAATAGCCGGGCGTAGTAATTGTCGCGAATAAAATAATGGTTATCACCGCTGACCTGACGGTTTTTGAGGATTGAATACAACCGCAGCAACCTCAGAACTATTCGCTTCATATGGGCTTGATGATAATCGAAGGGCGTAGGCCACCTACCCGCTGAGCTTGCGAGCTGGGAGCAGCTGGGGCGGCGAGAAGAAGCACTTACTTCCTGGCTTTAGGCGCAAAGATATAGGTAAAGGCCGCCTACTGAGGGATGATGGCTCAGCAATGCTCGATAGTAAGGTAGTGGCCTAGGCCTAGTTATTTGGGTGAAGTAATGTAGAGAAGCCTAACTTTAGGTAAGCTTCTCGTCGGCTGAGTTGCTCCCGTTTTCGCCTGCCTCTCGCAAGCATACTTTTAGCAGAGCACTAAGTTACTTAGGCCCGAAGGTCTTACGGACTTAGATCGTAGGTGCAATAATAAAAGCGCATCTATTCGTACGATTAAGAACTGTAAGGAATGCTTATACAACTCGGCAGAACATTTTCTATTCTAACTCAAATAATAGATTTAGGAGCAATTTGCTGGTTCATAAGCCAGGCTATTCAGTTCTCAATCAACTCAGTACAATATAATTTTCACGCTATTTTACTGTCTTAAAATTATTATCCATCTATTAAATCCAATAGCTGAGCGGTTTATTACAATATAAATTTAGGGTAACTTGCCCAACCAAAAAGCCCAAGCAAAAGTATGAGGGGTGCTGATGTGGTTTGGG
This sequence comes from Hymenobacter wooponensis, assembly GCF_004745865.1. Classification (GTDB taxonomy): domain Bacteria; phylum Bacteroidota; class Bacteroidia; order Cytophagales; family Hymenobacteraceae; genus Hymenobacter; species Hymenobacter wooponensis. Next base: position 450,849 of record NZ_SRKZ01000004.1, read on the forward strand.
AAAGCGTTAACTGTAATTGCTAGTACCATTGTAGTAAGCCTGCTATATCAATAACCCTTAACAGCTACTCCCGCGCAACTTCAGCTCTTTTTATTGTTGCGAACTGACATGTCCCGAATTCCTGCGTCACCCCCAGCTATAGCACCGCTCGAAACATCAGTAGCTCGACCCTTATGGTCGGTTATGATTCCGGTTTATAACTGCGCGAATTATCTGCCCGAAACTCTACACAGTGTGTTGCAGCAGCAGTTGCCGGAACATCTCATGCAGATTGAGGTCATTGACGATGCTAGTTCTGATGCAGATGTTGAAGAGATTGTCAACCGAATCGGACAGGGCCGCGTCACCTATTACCGCCAGCCCGAAAACGTGGGGAGCCTGCACAACTTTGCCACCAGCATCAACCGCGCCCGCGGCCAGCTTGTGCACCTCCTGCACGGCGACGACCGGGTTCGGCCGGGGTTTTACCAGGAGCTGGGCGACCTATTTGAACACTACCCGGAAATAGGGGCTGCATACTGCCGATTTGGCTACATTGATGAGGTAGGCAAGCCTAAGCACGATCAATCGCCGGAAATGCAACGGCCTGGCATCCTCAATAACTATTTGCTGCGCATTAGCGAGAACAATCGAATTCAGTACGCTGCTATTGCCGTAAAGAGAGAGGTATACGAGCGGTTGGGCGCATTTTTTGGTACTACATACGGCGAGGACTGGGAGATGTGGGTGCGCATTGCCCGTAACTATCCCATGGGGTATACCCCTAGCGTTCTGGCCGAGTATAGGCACCATACAAACTCTATCTCGGGCAATAAGCACGTGTATGGCGAGTACCTGCTGGATTTAGCTACCGTGATGGGCCACATCCAGCACCACCTTCCCCTCAGCGACCGGGAGCCCGTGCTCAAACGCTCCAAGAAGTTTTACAGCCACTACGCCATTCGGCAGGCCAACAACCTCTGGCACCTGCGGCACGACAAAGATGCCACGTTCAAATATATCCGGCAGGTCTTGCATATGCACCAAGACCCCGTTCTGTATTATAAGATTTTGAAGCTGCTGGTAAAAGTTGCTATAAACAAGCGCTAATACCCGTTGGAACTGGCCTAGGCCACCCACCTACGTATGGCCGTATACGGCAGCAAACCTTATGCTTTGGTAGCGCTTACTAGTGTTGCGCTACTTTATACCACCCTACGCACGTAGTGCTAGCTCTGCCCCACCATGGAACGAACGCCACAATCTCCCCCTGCCATTAAGCCCTTACCAGCGGGCACGGTACGCCCCTTATGGTCGGTGATGATTCCGAGCTATAACTGTATTACTTATCTGAGGGTAACGCTGGAGAAAGTGCTGCTGCAAGCTCCTGGCCCAGATAAGATGCAGATTGAAGTGGTGGACGACTACAGCACCGATGGTGATGTACGCGCGCTGGTGGAGGAAATTGGCCAGGGCCGAGTCAGCTTCTTCCGGCAGGAGCAAAACGTGGGCAGCCTTCGCAACTTTGAAACCTGCATCAACCGGGCACAGGGGCAGCTTGTGCATCTGCTGCACGGCGATGATTTTATTGCGGAAGGCTTTTATGACGAAATAGAAGCTCTCTTCACGCGCTTTCCGGAGGCCGGGGCGGCCTTCACCGATTACATCTACGTGAACGAGCATGGCAACTGGCTACGCTCGCCTAAGAAGCTGCTGGAGGAGCCGGGCATTATGCCCAACTGGGTTACTACACTGGCGCAGGGGCAGTGCGTGCAGTTTCCTGCCATGGTAGTGAAGCGCTCCGTGTACGAACACTTGGGCGGTTTCTATGGCGTGCATTATGGCGAGGACTGGGAGATGTGGACCCGTATTGCGGCACATTACCCCGTGGCACACTCTCCCAAACCGCTGGCCATGTACCGCATTCACTCCAATAACATTACCAGCAACACGTATCTGAATGGGCAGTGCATTCGAGACACCAGCAAGGTTATTGATCTGATCCAGCAGTACTTACCAGCAGATCAGCGGGCTCAGCTCAGAAGCACCTGCCGTAAGAACTACGCGGTATACTATGCCGAAATGGCGAACAAATTCTACATAGAAACCAAAAACTACAAGGCAGCCTTTAAGCAGGCTTATGATGCGGTTAAGCTGGATGTTAACCCAACTACCATATCATCCATCTCCAAAATCTGCATCAAAAAGCTCATCAACTATTGAGCTTACCAGAAGTAGACTCGTGTGAGTGGCCTAGCGCGGTCAGGCGCTTCTTAGTCAGGACTTTACAACTTTAACGGTGTGCAAGACCTGGTACTCGGGGTCGTAGTGGTGTAGCTTTTCTGGGCTGATTTCTGGTAGTTCCAGGCCGTAGAGGTAAGCAGCTGCCACGTACACATTGCCATACGATTCTAGCTGCGCCTCAACGCCCGGGAATACTTTGGCTAGCAAACGGAGTAAGGCTTCAGGCGTAAACGACCAGTACCAGGTGTCCTTCCATTCGCCAACGCCGGGCACGGTTAGTAGCAAGGTGCCCCCTGGCTTTAGAACCCGGTAACACGTTTGCAGCGCATCCCTGAAGTCGTAGGCCAGGTGGAGGCTATGCGTAAATAGCACACAGTCGAAGGTGTTGTTGGGGAGGTTAGCAGCTTCACTGAACTGGCTCTTGAACCAGTGCTCTGGTGGGCTGTCGTCCGTTGGGGTAAACGCAGCAAATTCCGCTAGGCCACTCTCCTGCTGAGCTTGGCAAAAATCCTGCATTTCCAGCACTAAGCCCTGGATGTGTGCACTCTCCTGCTGGCGAAATTGTGCAATGTACTGCCGCTCAATGGGCCAGCATGGGTCGCAGCCAAACCCAGGGCTGAAGGCTAGCCTCCGGTTGAAGGCTCCGGGGGCTACTTTGCCTACACGGCCTGGGGCCAACATTCCTCCCTGACACGTCCAGACGTCGCTGGCAGTTGAGATATGCTTGCTCATTGCCGCCACTGCGGGCTGGTGGCGTAGGGTATAGCGCCACCCGGTAAGTGGGGCATAGCGCCGGAAAAAGTGCATAGTGGCGGGGTAGTCTGGCACTTCCTCCGCTACAAGCTTAAAGTCGGTGCCGCCACTAAAGTAGGTGGTCCAGCAATGTACGCCGCGGGTGTAGGCCTCTATTTCCAGCGGGCTTCTTAAGTTCTGGCGTTGCTGATTAAGCACTTTCAAGGCCCCGTCAAGCATCTGCGACGTATCCGTTGACATAGAGGCGCGGTGAATGCGATAAGCCGCCAGCTGGTGACCGTGTTGCAGAATGGGATAGTGCCGCGTAATGTTCAAGTAGATGTCGTAGTCTTCGCAGTTGCGCAACGTCACATCGAACTCGAACTTCTTAAGTGCCCACCGCGCGAACATCACGGCGGAAATCATGGCAATGTAGTTTCCCAGCGAAAGCAGCCGGTAATAAGGGTTAGGAGAAACGGGTGGTGTTATGGGTTCCCGTTCCCTCTCATCCGCGTACACCCGCGTGTGCGCCCCCGAAACAAAGGCTGCCTGAGGGTGGTGTTGTAGGAAAGACACATTAAACGCCAGCGCATCAGGAAACAGCCAGTCGTCGGCGTCCAGGAAAACCAGGTACTGACCTTTGCTCTGCCGAATACCCGTGTTACGGGCGGCAGAAAGCCCTTGGTTGTGCTGGTAGACGTACACCACCTCCGGGTAGGCCGTAGCCACCTCACGGGTGTTGTCGGTAGAGCCATCATCTACCACCACAATTTCTCGGGCGAGGTAGGTTTGCTGGCGTACACTCTCAATTGCCTCCGCTAAAAAGTGGCCGTAGTTGTAAGATGTAATGATTACCGAAACAACTGGCCAGGAAGTTTTAGGCGAGGCAGGGTCCATATTAAGCAGGGAGTTGAGGGGGACGGTTACGGTGCTTGTAGTAGAAATTCACTCCCGAAACTATACCCTTCATTTCCACCCACAACGTTCGGCTTCGGAAGTTGAAGCGCGGAAAGCCTCTTTTCAACAAAGAGGCGTAGTATTTAGGCATGTACCAAAGCTGCTTGCTGTAGCCGGCTGCCGGGTGTTGGTCTTGCTGGATAAGCGCTGCCGCCGCAAACCCCCGCATGTAAGCATATATCTGCCGTTTCAGCTCCGAGAGTTGCTTACGGTGCGTGTGGTGCACCACCGCCCGGGGGTTGTACTGCACGGTATCGCCGCTTACTAAGATACGAAACCACATCTCGGAGTCTTCGCTGCAGCCGGAAGCGCCAGCCCCTAACCGCTCATCGAAGTAGCCTACTTTGTCGAAGACTTCTTTGCGGAAGGCATTATTAGCCCCGGCTCCCAGTTCCCACACGGGCGGGCCTGCCGCTTCTACCCGCTTAAAGTACGCTTGGTCGTAGGCCACATCGAGGTAGCCCCGGTTGAACGTCCAGTGCCTCTCGAAAATCTGCTGCGCCTCCGTTTCCAGCTCCGAGGCAATGACTAGGCCAGTCATGGCATACACCTGCTTATCCTGGAACGTCTCCCACACGCGGTACACCCACTCGGGGTGCACTAGCACGTCGTCGTCGGTGAAGGCGATGATGTCGTACCTGGCCTGCTTTACGCCCGTGTTGCGGGCGTAGGATAAGCCTGGCTTGGGCTCAACCACGTAGCGGACATTAGCAAAAGCCGCGGCTACCTTCTCGGTGCTGTCATCCTGCGGGGCATTGTCCACGATGATTACTTCCGCCGGCTGACACGTCATTTGGGCCAACGACTCCAGGCAGAGCTTCAGCGTAGCAGCCCGGTTGCGGGTGCAGATAATAACCGTAACGGGCACCTGAGCCGGAATAGAAGCCGGCATCCAGGGGGTTAGCAAGGTATCAAGCCATGCACTCCAGGAGGCCGTCTCGCCTGCCGCCAGCCAAGCCTGCCACTTCTCCACGTTTGCCTTGGTGTGGGCAGCGTAGTGCTCAATGGTTGGCTTGATGGCCTTCAGCAATGCTGCCCGGTAGGTTTCTTCCGTCAGAGAGTGGTTGGGCTCAATGAAAGAGTGGCCTAGAGCTATTTCCTTCCACCAGTAAACCAAATAGTTGCCCTGGCCTTGGTAAGTCAAGGCGGGTAGGTGGGGCTGCTTATCGAGGTGGATATGCGTGACGGCGTAGTGCGGATAGGACGGCATAGGATGTTCTTACTGAAGCACAGGCTCTTTTAGCGCTAGGTGGAACGGAATAAGGGGCCGGACAGCGCCCCACCACTTGCCACTCCAGCCAGACTCGCCGCCCCGGTAGTCTTCTAGGTCGAAGCTCAGGCAGCTTTCAAAATCATGCAGTGGCACGGTGTCCTTCATCACGTAATAGGAAATGAAGTAAGAGCCATCGTTGAGCAAATTCCCAGGGATAGTACACTCGCCGGCAATTACGCCCTTGTCGTACACGGCGGCCGTTGAAGGCACGGTGAGAATACAGTCGCCGTTGCTGGTATACAGGAACATATTTACGCTGAGCAGGGCATTATCCGTCAGGTTCCACATCTGAAACCGCACGGTAAGCGGCACCCGGATATCCAGCGCCTGGTTATCGGTTAGCAAGTGGGGCACTAGCTCTACTGATTTGAACCGCACAAACTCATTGCCCGGTGCCTCGTCGGGGGCGTCCCACACCTGTTGGGTCTTGTTTTGCTGCGTAGTCAGGAGGAAGTGATTTACAATCTGGCTTACTTCGCCTTGCTCCTTCACTACGCCGTGCTGCAGCCACAGGGCATGCTGGCACAGCTTAGCTACGGCCTGCATGTTGTGACTCACAAACATGACGGTACGCCCATCACCTTGCGAAACCTCCCGGATTTTGCCCAGGCATTTCTTCTGAAACTCAGCGTCGCCCACGGCCAGCACTTCGTCCAGAATAAGAATGTCTGGTTCGAGGTGGGCCGCCACCGCAAAGGCCAGCCGCACATACATACCCGATGAGTAGCGCTTTACCGGAGTATCCAGAAAGCGCTCTAGGCCAGAAAACGCCACAATCTCGTCGAATTTCAGACGAATCTCGTGCTTATTCATACCCAGAATAAAGCCGCTGAGGTAGATATTCTCGCGGCCCGTAAGCTCGGGGTTGAAGCCGGTACCTACTTCCAGCAGGCTGCTAATAGAGCCCTTACCCCGCACCGTGCCGCGCGTGGGGCGCACAATGCGGGAGATGATCTTAAGCAAGGTGGATTTCCCGGAGCCGTTATTGCCAATAATGCCCCAAACCTCGCCCTGCTTTACTTCAAAGTTTACGTCGTGCAGGGCCCGCAACAACTGGTTCTTTCCATCCGAGGACTTGGCTTCACCAGTCGGCACGTGAAAGAAGGGGTCTTCTTTTTTCAGGACGGAGGTCGTCCACCAATGCTGTAGGTCCTGGCGTAGAGAGCCCGTGCCGGTAGTACCAAGTCGATATACCTTCGAAAGACCTTCTACTTTAATTACCGTATCTGACATCGTTCTTAGATTACGTCGATTAGCTTGTCACCCTGCTTGTTAAAGGTCAGTAGTCCCATTACGAGTACTACGCCAACAAACACAAGGCTGTAGGCCACTTGCCCTGGCGTGACCAGCCCTTGGCCCAGCATCAATAAGCGAAACAGCTCAAAGAGTGGAGTAAGAGGGTTAAGCTGCACTATCCAACGCCATTTCTCATCCACGTAATTAATAGGGTAAACCACCGGAGTCAGGAACATGAGCAGACGAATGCCCAACGAAATGATGTAGCTCAGGTCGCGGTACTTGCCGGTGAGCACCGACACGGTCATGCCCAGGCCTAGACTCATGCTAGCAATCAGGACAATGATTATCGGTACGGCAGCGAGTTTTAGTAGGCTGGGGGCTGGCCAAGGAGTGAAGATGACGTAGTACGCCATAATCAGGAGCAGCAGAAAGAACTGAATGGAAAACCGTATCAGCTGGTTTGATAGCTGAGCCAGGGGCACCACTAGACGCGGGAAATACACTTTACTGAAAATGTGCGCATTGTCCCGGAAGGTGGAAGAGTTTGCGAGGAACGTGTCGTTAAACAGGTTCCAGAGCACAATACCGGTGAGGTAGAACAGCGTGGGCGGAATGCCTTGAGTGGATATACCCACCAGCTTCCCGAACACAAGCACGTAGGTGATGAGTGTGAGAATAGGCTGAAACAGCATCCACAACGGCCCCAGTACGGTTTGCTGGTAGCTCAGTAGAAAATCACGGCGTACTAATCCCACAACTAAGTGGCGGTACGACCATAGCTCCGACACACTGGTACCTAGCCATGTGGTTTGGGGCACAATTTCCCAATCCCAAGTGCTCTTTGTATTACTAGACATAAAGAAGTTGAATTTGGCGAGTAGCAAACAAGTGCTCCCCAAATATTCCTTGAAAAGGTACGCATTTTAGCATATAATCCATAATTCAACTTGGAAATAGCCTATCATGGAAAACACACTTTAGTGGTTAAATCCCAATATACAGCTCGTTACCAGGGCTTTTAACCTCACAACTACTCCTTTGTATTTTTTTCATCATTTCTTGTACCGTTGAGCAACGGCATTCCTCTTCCGATTATATTTCTCCAGGAATTAGGCACGGTACCTTCTACCAGAACTGCTAGCTACACCTCCCGGCTTAGTAGCTCCAGATGGCCCACGTGATGCCGGCCGTGCCAGCTATACTGCACCAGGGCCTGTTCAAGCGTATAGGTCTGCTGGTATGCCGGATGGAAGAACGTACGCTGCCACTGCTCCTCGGTAAGATGCCACAGCAGCGTGACCCAGCGCGAGTGCAACGCTTCTAATAAGGCCAGTGATACGGTAACTGGCGTGGCATCGTTGTCGGGGAGGGCAGCCCAGGCATTCATATCGAAGGGCCGAATGGTGGGGTTATCCTCGGTAAGAGCCAGACGATAACGCAAATAGAAATTCAGGTGTACGTCGGCGAGATGATGAATTACCTGCCGGCCCGTCCAGCCGCCGGGGCGGTACGCATGCTCCAGGCGCACGCCCCCGGCCTTACGAGCGGCGGCTGTTACCTGGGCCGGTAAGGCCGCTAGCTGGTTGATGTAGAGGGTGCGCTCAGCGGCAGTGAGAGGCTGCTCAGGCAGTACGGCCCTACCAATAGGGTACTGCAGATCAAGAAGGTTGCTTTCCATGGAGAGCAAACATAGGACCCGCTGGGAAGTTGGGAGCCTCACGTACACCTCTCGACCAGGTACCCCAACCCTCTGGCCTAGAGCCTACCCCCAACAACTTGCTCACCAAAGACAGGCCTACAGACGACTATGTAAAACAACTGCAGACGCTCAGACATAACAAGCCCGCCGCTGCTCTGATTAATGCCAAGGCAGCGGCGGGCTTGTTATTTGGGGGTACACTGGCCTAGGGCCGGTTTTCGGTGGCGCTGGGCTGGTGCACATCGCCTTGTACGCTGAAGTTGCTGCCGGCATCATCGCGGGGCAAATCGGTGGCTAACACGTCGCGCACATGGCCATTTTCGGGCGTAGGCTCGCGGAACTCAGCATTGGGCGAGCGGGTAGCGGTGGAAGAGCGCGGAGGCTTGGGAGCGTGTAATTGGGCTTCCAGGGCATCAAAGCCCGTGTAACCGTCTTTTTTCTGTTTCCAGAAGTAAAACGCGGTAGCCGCCGCGGCTATTCCGCCTACCCAGGCGGCAGTAGCTTGCTTTTTCATAAGAGCAGGAATGGATATGATGTGTGCACAGAAACAGGCACGAGTGCCGTTAGGCCGATAACTCAGCCATACGTAGTGTACGCGACCTAAGTGAAGACGTTTAGCATGGCCTAGCCACTGACTACACTGGATTTGCTGGTCTCGCTCGGCCCCTACACGGGCAGATAAATACAGAAAGTAGTACCCTGCCCCACGATGCTTTCTACCTCAATACGCCCACCGGCCTGGTGCACCAAGCGGTTAACCAGGTAGAGGCCCATGCCTAGGCCTACAACCTCGGGGTGGAACCGGCGAAACAGCTGGAATAGCTCCCGCCCGTGGCGTTCCAGATCAATACCGCGGCCGTTGTCGTGCACACGCAGCAGGGCCATACCCTCCTGCAAGGCTGTGTTTACCTTGATATGCGGCTTGCGCCCCGGCTGGGCATATTTCAGCGCATTCGAGAGCAGGTTATACAACATGCTGTGCAAGCTGGGGCGGGCCATCCGGAGGCTGGGCACGGTGCTGAAGTCGAGGGAGAAGGTGGCTTCCAATTCAGCAGCCTGCGGTTGCAGGCTCCGAATAATTTCCTCGGCGAAGGACTGCAGTTCCACCACCTCCAGGGGCACTTGCTCTAGCTGGCGCTGCTGCTGCACCACCTCCGTAAGGCCAGCAATGGTACTGAGAATTTGCTGCAGGGCGCCCTCAAACATGCTCATCATGCTGCTGGCCTCAGGGTCGTGGAAGGTGGCAGTGTGCTGCAGCTCGGCAAACAAGCCTACCATATTATCAATCGGCTGGCGGAGGTCGTGGGAGGCGGTGTACACAAAGCTATCCAGCTCGGCATTGATGCGGGTGAGCTGCCCGTTCTGAAGCGTCAGCTGCTCATTAGCCCGGGCAAGCTGCTCCCGCCTTTCCTCAGCCTGCCCTTTGGCCCTAATCAGCTCCTGCTCGTATTTGCGGCGCTCCGTAATATCAAACAGCGTTACGCGCACCACCAAAGGCTGGCCATCAGAATCGCGCAGCAACACGGCGTTCATAAGCACGGGCAGCGTGGAGCCGTCTTTACGGCGCAGAGTGTAGCTGATTTCGCGCACCTGGTTCACCAACAGTAAGAGTGGGGCGCAGTGCGTTTCGTAGTGCAGGCGCCCTCCCACGGTCAGGAGCTGCTGCAGGCACTGGCTGGCCACCAGCTCTTCGCGGGTGTACCCTAGCCAACCTAGAAGAGTTTGGTTGAGCTTTACCAGGGTACCATCGGGCAGGCAGGAGCAGTAGCCGCAGGGCGCGTGCTCGTAGAGGTCTTCCAGGTTTTCCTGGGTCAGGCGCAAATCGAGAGCCGGCAGTTGCTCATCCTCCTGGGGGTTCATACGGCCGGGGTGGGCACAAGCCCTAAAAAGTGGTAAATGGCCCCAATAGTTGCCTGTGGGGCACTCAGGTGGGGGCAGTGGCCCGACTCATCCAGCACCAACAGCTCACTATTCGGTATCTGCTGGTGCATGTAATACCCCACCGCGAGGGGCGCAATGATATCCTGAGCACACTGCAGAATAAGCGTAGGCGTGTGCAAGTGAGGCAAATCGGCCCGGTTATCTGACAGGAATGTTACGCGGGCAAAGTGCCGGGCAATGGTGGGGTCAGAGCTGCAGAAGCTCTGGTTGAGTTCGTCGGTCAGCTCGGGGCGGTCGGGGTTGCCCATTATCACCGGCGTTATGCTCCCAGACCAGCCCAAGTAGTTGTTGTCCATGGCCTCGAGTAGCTCCTCAATGTCAGCTGGCTCAAAGCCCCCGGTGTATTTATCGTCGTTGATGTAGCGCGGAGAGGGCGCTACCAGCACCAGCTTCTCAAAGCGCGCAGGCTCCTTAATGGCGGCCAGCACCCCAATTATGCACCCCACAGAGTGGCCTACGAAGATGGCGCCGTACAGGCCTAGCTCGCGCAGTACGGCCAGTATATCATCGGCGTGGGCGGCCAGGGAATTGTAGCGCTCAGGGTCGTAGGCCTGTAGGTCTGACTGGCCCGCTCCCACCAGATCTAGCAGCACCACTTGGTGGCTCTCCTGAAACGCCGGGGTCACCAGTCGCCACATACGTTGGTCGCAGCCAAAGCCATGGACAAAGACCATAGCTTGCTTCCCCGCCCCGGAGATGGTGACGTTATTTCGTTTCAGAACATTCATGCTTGTGCAGGCAACAAAGCCAATACTTCGTGAGCCATTGCAAATAGAGGCGCCGGCTGTTTTGTACCGTTGCTCAGGTCACTGTACGGCGCCTGTAGAGCTATGTTGACTATTGTGGCGCTTATCAGTGGCCTAGCACTAGCTTCAGAGGCATGATATATCCCTATAAGAATGCTCCGCAGGCAATAGTAATGAGGATGCCTACTTGCTGATTAAGGCCGGCAAGTAGGCTTTGCGGGTAGCAGAGGGATCTACCACCGTTTGGTAGAGGTGGCCTACTGGAGCGGGGGCGTTTCGGCGGCCCAGTTTACTTGCCGTAGCAGCACGCGCCACTCGGCTTCTGAGGCCACGCGGCCTTGAAAGCTATACAGCATCTGCCCGTTCACCACTTCCAGCAGCGTCATTTCGGCGTCGTCATAGAGCACAATGGTTTCTTGGCCGCAGTCGGAGGGGCGGCTAAAGCGAGCTTGGCCGGGCGGGGCACTGTACCGAGCAAAGCCGCACGCCTGCAGAAGCTCAGCGGAGGGCTGAAAGTAGGATGGCATAACAGGAGATGGGTGAGGCGCAAAGCCGGGGCGCCGTGCGGGAAGTGGTACGCATGGAACCTTGGTTCCGGCAACAGTCACCAGTGTTGCCTTTAGGGCGGTGGTAGGTTCCTAGAGAGGCTTGCGCCACCGGCGGTAAATAGTATCGCAGCAGGGCATTGTAACTGCATGCGGTTTGCGGCACAGCCCTACGGCTACCTCCCTGCTTTTGCTAAAGATACGCGCTTTAATATGATAAGCCGAGCTTAGTGAGCAGGCCGGGACGTGAAATACAAGTCAGCGGAGCCTTAAGCTGGGTTTTGGCCCGCACCCGGTAATGGGGCATAAGAACTGCGGGGTGCCGGCGGTGCCCACGTTAATGCGGCCCCGCCCCGTAGCAGTTACTACAGGGTGTGACAAGTACGGAGATGAAAAATCAGTATTAAGACTCTAACTCAGCGGTATAGTAGTGAGTAGCTTTATGTTGTGCAAATGTCCTCCCCAGGGTAGCACGCTTAAGTAGACTTTTATTACCCCCGCTCCTGTCCTTTTTCACAATTCCTTGCTCCTACTCTTATGTCTTTCCAGCACCCCAATCTACAATCAGAGCACTATCCCGACTCTGAACTCATGGCTATTAATCTAGATGTGGTGGAAGCCACGCAAATAGCCCGCGCTCTGGCCCGCGACGCCCAGCGGCCGCGCCCCCAACTGATTGTGGATTGCGGCCACCTGAAGTGCTTGCGCACCCTGGGCGTTAGCCATGTGATATCGGAACTGCTGGTACTGCATAAAGCGGGTGCTAATATCTTGCTTCGCAACGTAGACCCTGCCTTGCAGCGTTGCCTGTCGCTGCTCAAGCTAACGCGCGTGTTCCGGACCACCCCCAAACTGGCCTAGGCACGCTGAACGTAGCATACTAGCCATACCCGGCAAACGGCAGCTCCTGCCCTCGGGCACTAGGCCACTTGCCGCCGTAACCACTGAGGCTACTCTCCTTGATTGCCACAAAACCCCGCCCAGTTCTTGAAACCGGGCGGGGTTTTTACGTAGACACAGGCAGGCTACTTCAGGCAATAGCCTATTATCTGCGTTGTACCGCTATTGGTTCTGGCTATGTTCAAGAAGGTAAACTGGCATGCTGTGTTCGTCCCCGAAACGCCTTTGCTAGAGATTTTCGTGCGGGGTTCCTTGGTGTACCTAGGCCTGTTTCTGCTGCTGCGGGTGCTGCTGAAGCGGGAGTCAGGTACGCTGGGCATTACCGATATGCTGCTGGTAGTGCTTATTGCCGATGCTGCACAGAACGGCATGGCTCACGAATACCGCTCGGTGCCGGAAGGCCTGCTGCTGGTAACTACCATCATTTTCTGGAGCTGGCTGCTCAACTGGCTTGGGTACCGGTTTCCGGTTTTTCACAACCTCATCAAGTCTAAAAAACTGTTGCTGGTCAAAAACGGCCGCATGATAAAGCAGAACATGCAACGGGAGCTCATTACTACCAGCGAGCTGATGAGCGAGGTACGCATGAGCGGTATCACGGATTTAGCGGAGGTGAAAGAGGCGTACATGGAGCCCTCTGGCACTATCAGCGTTATCACTTACGAGCAGAGCACTGGCAAGCGCCGGGATAAGCAGATAGTGTAGGCCAGCTGCTTTGCCTCACGCGAGTGGCCTAGCCGGCAGCTTCGGCTTTGATGGCAGCCAGCTCTGCCTTATCCAGGGGCTTATGAATCAGGCGGGTGACAAATGGGTTCTCTTCAGCCCGCAGCTTATCCGTGTAGGCCAGAGACGATGTCAGGATGTACACGCGGCAGTTTTCGAGCAGCTCACTGGCCTGGCCATTTATGGAATCGAGGAAATCCCAGCCACTCATCACGGGCATGTTCAGATCCAACAGGATTACCTGGGGACGCTGTTCGGGCACGGCGTGCTCTAGAAAGCGCAGGGCTTCCGTTGCCGATTGAAACGTCGTAATGGTCTCGGCAAAATTCTCGCGTTGCAGCAGCAAGCGCATCAGGAAGATGCTGGTTGAGTCATCGTCAATCAGAACAATATGCATATAAGCGGCTTCAAACTAAATATACTATGAATCGGGTCCCGATGTTGACTTCGCTGCTCACCTCAATACGGCCTCCCATAGCCTCTACGTGGTTTTTTACCAGATAGAGGCCTAGCCCTCGTCCATCTGGCCGGCTATGAAACCGCTTATAAAGCTTAAACACATCACTTCCCGCACGTTCCACGTCGAACCCTAAGCCGTTATCGGCTACTTCTATGCGTATGCCTGGCTCCGTTTTGCTGCTCTCGGCAGAGAGCTCAACCAGTAACGGCCTATCCTCTGCACGGTATTTAATGGAGTTTGAGAGCAGGTTGAAGAAGATGCTGTAGAGGTAGGCGCGGTTGCCGCGCACCCGCAGCTCCGGTGGTACTGCCAGCCGCACCTCGGCGCCACACTGCTGTAGCATTTCCTGCAGGTTTTGCAATACCTGCTCAATTACTTCAGCCAGCGGTACCTGCTCCGGCATGGCCACCTCCTGCTTATCCCGAATGGTAAGGATGGTGTTCATGTCACGCATCACGGAGTCGAGTTGCTCCGTGCTTATGCGCAAGTGCGAGAGAAGTTCGTCGTACTGAGGCTGGTGCTTATCCAGGGAGGTAAGCAGTTCCACCAGCCCAAGCATATTGGCAAGCGGCGCACGAAAGTTATGCGACACGATGTAGGCAAACTGCTGCAGGTCTTTGTTTTGGTGGTAGAGCTCTTGATGTGCCTTCACTTTGTCGGTCACATCGGAGAAGTATACGGATAACCCTTCTTCCGAGGGAAAGGCCTTTACATCAACCCAAAGCTGGCGCGGTTCAAAAAAGGTTTCGAAGTGCACGGCCTCGCCGGTAATCATGGCCTGCTGGTACTGCTGGTAAAATTGTTGTGTTACTTCCTTATTGAACACCTGCCAGACGGTACGGCCCAGCAAATCATGCCGGTTCACGCCAAGCAGCCGCTCTACTTCCGAGTTAACCGAGGTGAAACGCCACTGCTTGTCAAGCAGGAAAAATGCGTCCGTAATGCTCTCGAAAATGGTGTTGAGCTTCTTGGACTGCTGGAGCACCGTGGCCTGCGAGATGGCCATATCAGTGATATCGCGGCCCATCATGTGCACGCCCGCCACGCGCCCATCCACCCACAAAGGCACTTTCACGATGTCAAGCACCCTGGGATGCGGAGTACCCAGGAACTGCACCTCCACCTCAAACTGTACTTTCCGGCCCGTAAAGGCTTCCTCCAGCTTTTCCTGAAACAGGAGAATTTTGTCGGGCGGCAGAAAGTCGGACAGTGGGCGCCCCAGCAGTTCTTCCTTGCGCCGATTCAACAACCGCAGCGAAGCCGGATTTGCATCAAGGATAGTACTAGCTTTATTCTGGAAAATAACGCAGTCGGGGTTGTTGTCGAACAAAGACCGAAACCGCTGTTCACTTTCCACAAGTTGATTACCGTCTTGCATACGTAAAAAACACCTGGCATTTTTCCCTCATACGCCAAGATCTACTTTGCCGATACACCAAAAGGCGCACTTTTTACTGCGCTTACGGCAGAGGTGCAGCGGGCCTGTTGCTTAGCTTAAGTGGCCTAGGTAATAAGCTACACATACCAGATGTTTTCGGGGGCTAGCGCTACTGCCACCTGAGTCTGCGGCTGTACTGTGGCGGCTGTTTTCAGGCGGATGCTGCCACCCCGCAGGCGTACTTCCACCTCTGAGTAGCTCCCAAAAAACCGTACGATGCTTACGGTGCCCGCTAGGCCAGTGCCACCCGCAGGGGCCAGGAGAAAACTCTCGGGGCGCACAAGCATTTTCTTGTTCTGCTTCCGTACGCCCGCTTGCTTGGCGAAGGCCCCAACCAACGGCCCTTCCAGCAAGTTGTAGTCGCCAAACAGCGCGGCGGCGTACTCGCTCACGGGCTGGCGGTAAATCTGGGCCGGGGTGCCGCGCTGAATGATGTGCCCGCGCTGCATTACCAGGATTTCATCGGCCCAGGAAAGCGTGTCGTGGGGGTCGTGGGAGATAAGAATGCACGTAATGCCCAGCCGCTCCCCCACCTCCTGAATGATGGTCTTGAGGATGTTCTTGTGGGCAATATCCAGGTTAGAAAAGGGCTCATCGAGCAGCAGCAGTTTCGGCGACGACAGCAGCAGCCTAGCCAAGGCAATGCGCTGCCGCTCCCCACCCGAGAGCTGGTTGGTTTGGCGGCCAGCTAGGTGACTAATGCGGCAGACGTCGTAGAGCGTGTCGGCCTCCTGCTGACTTTGCTTGTTGGCGTAGCGCAGCACCTGCTCTACCCGCAAAAATTTGGGCAGCTCGTACTGTTGCGAGAGGTAAGAAATGCCGGGGTTGCCGGGAATCAGCTTTTCGGCGGGGTCTTTCATCAGCTCCCCTTCAAAGAATACCTGGCCAGCATCGGGCCGCACCAAACCGGCTATTACCTGCAGCAAGGTGCTTTTACCGGCGCCCGTTTCGCCGGCAATAGCCAGCTTCTGGAATTGCTGCTGGGCAAAGCCCACGTTTTGCAGTGCAAAATTCCCTCTTTCCTGCAGACTGACACCCGAAACCTCTAAAAAACTCATACTCATCGAAAACGTGTTACTGCTGTTGTTAATCAAGCCGATTAAGCTCTAGGCCTGTCGGTTGGCGATAGATGTGGCAACTAGGCGCTAGGCCACTCTACCACTTCTGGTGGTGGCGCCCAATGCGGTGGCACTTGTGTGGTAGTTAGCACCGCCCCGCTGGCACCGGTGCCGCCCAAATATGCGCTGCCCCGCCCATACACCACCCGCCGGATGCCGTGGTAGCGAATGGCATAAGAGCACATTACACAGGGCTCGTGGGTGGAGTAAAGCGTGCAATCGGAAAGGTCGGGGTGGCCTAGGGCCTCCCGTGCCGCCTGCAGGGCCAGCAGCTCCGCGTGGGCTGTAATGGCGCGCTGGCTGCGGGTGGCTTCTGCAGCGGCGGCTACCTCTATCCCCGCCCGCACTACTACCGCCCCCACTGGGCTCTCGCCATTAGCGGCAGCTTGTGCCCCAAGCTGCTGGCAGCGGGCAAGAAACAAGGCATCGGGGTTTTCTGGCATGAGCGGGCAAGTACGTCGGCCGTAAAGCTAGAGACTTTACGAGCGGCGGCACGCTAGGCCACTGCAGCAACCAAAGCCGCGAAGTAGTTTCTAGCCAGAGCTTGGGGCTTATTCTCCTCGTGTCCTGCCTCGGCGCATCCACTCAAGCCAGATGTCTCTCAATCAGCTCGGCAGGACGTTCGGGGCGTGGGCGTTCTAGGCCACTTCCATTCCCATAACTTCTGCCTCAATTTGAGTTGCGTACGGTCCGGGCGGTGGTGTTGCGTACCTTTGCTGCCGCTTATGCAACATTCCGCTTCTTCTATTTTCACGCTCACCCCACCCTGAGAACTGGCCTAGAGTACCCCGCGCCGCCGCTTCCTGCCTGAAGCGTGCGGCTTTTCTTTTGCCTTTTCTTAGCTCAGTATGTCACAGCTTCTGCCCTACTTCGCGCAGTATAAACACAACGTTAAAAACGAAATTTTAGCCGGGCTTACCACAGCGCTGGCGTTGGTGCCGGAGGTAGTTGCCTTCGCGCTGCTAGCACACATCAGTCCGCTGGTGGGTATTGGGTCGGCCTTTATTATTTGCCTTGTTACCAGCCTATTCGGCGGGCGACCGGGCATGATTTCCGGCGCGGCTGGCTCGGTGGCCGTGGTAATTGTGAGTCTGGTGGTGCAACACGGCGTGGAATACCTCTTCGCAGCCGTGGCCCTGATGGGCCTAATTCAGGTAGCCATTGGCTTGCTGCGGTTTGGTAAATTTATTCGGCTGGTGCCGCAGCCGGTGGTGTACGGCTTCGTGAATGGGCTGGCCCTCATCATCTTCATGGCACAGCTAGAGCAGTTTAAGGTGCGCGATGCGGCGGGCGCTGAGCACTGGCTAACGGGGGCTCCTCTCCTGCTCATGCTGGGGTTGGTGGCCCTTACCATGGCCATTGTGTACTTCCTGCCCAAGCTTACGAAGGCCGTACCAGCTTCCCTTACCGCTATTATCGTGGTGTCGGCGCTGGTGATACTGGGTGGCCTAGAAACGAAATCGGTAGGTGATATTGCTTCTATTGCGGGCGGGCTGCCCACGTTTCACCTGCCGCAGGTGCCGTTAGAGTGGCACACGCTGACTATCGTGTTTCCTTACGCCGTTATTATGGCGCTGGTGGGCCTCACAGAAAGCCTGCTGACCCTGACCGTAGTGGATGAAATGACCGACACCCGCGGCCGAGGCAACCAGGACTGCGTGGCCCAGGGGCTGGCCAACATTACCTCGGGCTTCTTCGGGGGCATGGGCGGCTGCGCCATGATCGGACAAACTATGGTAAACCTGGAGTCCCGGGGGCGCGGGCGCTTATCGGGTGTAGTGGCGGCATTGGCCCTGGCGCTATTTGTGGTGGCGGGCTCCTCCCTCATTGAGCGGCTGCCGCTGGCCGCGCTGGTGGGCGTGATGTTTATGGTGGTGATTGGCACGTTTGAGTGGGCCAGCCTGCGCATTCTGCGCCGCATGCCCCTCACCGATGTGCTGGTGATGGTGCTGGTAACGGCCGTAACCGCCATTTCGCAAAATCTGGCCTTGGCTGTGCTGCTGGGCGTGGTGGTGTCGGCGCTGGCCTTTGCCTGGGAGAATGCCAAGCGCATCCGGGCCCGCAAGTATGTTGACGATGCTGGCGTGAAGCACTATGAAATTTACGGGCCACTGTTCTTTGGCTCGGTGCAGGCTTTCGGGGAGAAGTTCGATGTGCAAAACGACCCTCAGGAGATCATCATTGATTTCAAGGAA
Organism: Hymenobacter wooponensis; assembly: GCF_004745865.1. Taxonomy (GTDB): domain Bacteria; phylum Bacteroidota; class Bacteroidia; order Cytophagales; family Hymenobacteraceae; genus Hymenobacter; species Hymenobacter wooponensis. The sequence continues at coordinate 469,038 of NZ_SRKZ01000004.1, forward strand.
AGCCGCGTGGCCGATATGTCTGCGATTGAAGCCCTCAGCAAACTCACGGAGCGCTACCACCGCGCCGGCAAAACCCTGCACCTGCGCCACCTCAGCCCCGACTGCCGCCAGCTGTTGCGCAACGCCGGCCCCATCATTGATGTGAACATTCAGGAAGACCCGCTCTACACCGTGGCCGGCGCCAATACTTATTACTAAGCCAAGGCCAGTAGATTTATCCTCCTCAACATCCCGGCTCCAATAGTCGGGATGTTGCTTTTTATGGGAGCAGAATAACTTCTCGCCCTCAAGCCGGCTGGTTTTCGATTGGCCGCGGGGTGTACACTAGCACGTAGGCTGGCGGGAGGTTCAGGAGCACATGCTCTTGGTGTACCGGCTGAAAAAACCGCTCAAAGAGCCTGGTATTTAGCAGAGTGTACTGAAATAGGATGAGCTTTCCCGTTGGTTCAAGCACGTGCTGCGTGTGCTCAAGAATACGCCACCCCAAACGTAGCGGCAACGAGGAAAACGGCAAGCCGCACACCACATAGTCGGGCTGAGGCAGGTCTAGGCGCTGCAAATAGTCTGGGGTATTCTCAGCCGACCCCTGGATAATGTGCACGTTTGGCTGTCCCTGGTAGCGCTCTTGCAGCAGCTGGCTGAAGCTTTCATTGGTTTCAACTAATACCAGCACCGTTTCAGCGCGCCGTCGCTTCATTAGGGCATCAGTGAATACCCCCGTACCGGGCCCGTACTCTACAATGCACCGGGCCTGCGTGAAGTCAATAGCCTCCATGACTTTCTCAGTTAGCTCGGGTGAGCTTGGCACGAGAGAGCCAACCATGGCGGGATTACGGAAGAACTCTTCGACGAAGGAAGGCATGATGGAGAAGCGGCTTGGTGGAGTAAGTGCGCCCGCCAGAAAACAGGCTATTTGCGCTTGTACGGCTGATTTATCCTTCGGATTCACCCGACCCTCCTACCCTTGAGTCAAGCTCAACAGGCCTAGCCATTGAGGTACCGATAGCGCCGGATAGCTTTGCCACGCCGAAGTTGGAGGACTTGATACAGCGAAGGCACCTCGGCGGTCCAGGTTCGTAGCACGCACAGGATGACCACCATCTCCAGGCGACTGAGCACGCCTACCGCTACACACGCTGCAAACAACCCGCCCGCTTGCCCCGTGAGTAGCAGCTGAACAAGAAAGGCCCGCAGTAGCAGCGCCCACAGTTTGGCCCCCACGGTCTGGAGCGCTTCCTCCTTCCGAAATTTCACATAGCTGACCACGTAGGCCAGTGCCTCGAACCACAGCACCACGCCAAGTGCTAGGGCATTATCCGGCAGAAACCTAGGCCACAGGCAAACCGCTCTGCCTGCCCCGCAAAGCATAAAAACGGTATCCACCCCAGCATTGAGCTGGCGCAGCTTATGCGCGGCTACGCCCAGCCGGCGCGCAACAAAGCCATCGACTATTTCCGTCAGCAGCCTGGTCCCTACCAGCGCTGCTATTAGCCCACGCACTGCCGGAGTAGGCGGCAGTTAGCAAAAACCTAACACAACCAGGCCTAGAGACAGGTGGCTATACATGAGTATAAGCGGCAGATGGAGCAGCATGATTCTAGTAGGAATACTGGTGCCCCAAGTTGGCGCTAGGTCTGGTAGTGTATCAGCCAGCTTTTAGCAGGAACTGTGTTTACACTGCCTTTCCTCGAAACACAATACAACTCCTTATCTGATACTTACATAGTATATTCTTAGACTTCAAAATAGCTACTCCTAAAATACAGTAATTGTTGTGCTACATTCAGGCATGCAAAAAACCCTACTCACTATAAAATACATCCTAAAATCTTGCGCAACCCTGCTTCTGCTGAGCAGTGTCCTTAATGTGCACGCCCAACCAACACCAAGCGCTCCAATTCGGGCGGTGAAGTGCGGGCGCCTACTCGACGTGCGTACTGGCCGCGTATCAGCCAACGGCGTGGTACTGGTGCAGGGCACCAAGATTCTGCAGGCCGGCGCTAATGTGACGATTCCGGCTGGAGCTGAAGTCATTGACTTGGGGAATGCGCTGGTATTGCCGGGGCTGATTGACGCCCACACCCACTTACTCCAAAACTACCAACCCGAGCTCGGTGGCGACGACAACAACATGCTCGTGACAGTGACCACCATGAGCACCGCACGCCGGGCCCTACTGGGCGCGGCAATGGGACGCGAGGATCTGGAAGCGGGCATTACTACCGTGCGCGACCTAGGTAACAGCGGCCAGAACGGCGACGTGGCCCTGCGCGACGCCATCAACAAGGGACAAGTAGTAGGGCCACGCATTGTGGCCTCCACCCGTGCCCTATCGGCGGCAGGCGGGCAGTTTGGGGAATTAACGCCCGAAGCGCAAGCCCTGGTGGCGCAAGAGTATGTGGCCATCAGTGGCGTGGAGGAAGCCCGCCGGGCCGTGCGCCAAGCCCTCTACGATGGGGCCGACTGCATCAAGGTCATTGTGAATACCGACCCACGGGTAGTATCCCTGGCCGAGCTCCAGGTTATTGTGGAGGAAGCTCACCGTGTGGGCAAAACGGTAGCGGCCCACGCCATCGGCGACGAAGCTACCCGCATGGCCGCCCAAGCTGGGGTTAATTCCATTGAGCATGCCTATACCATCCCCGACGATGTGCTAAAGATGATGAAGGCTAGGAATATTTTCCTAGTCCCTACCGACTATCCGGCTGAATTCTACCTCGCTGCGTTTCAGGCCCCAGCCAGCGCTACGCCCGAGCAGCGCCAAGGCTATGAAAGAGGCGCGCGGGCGTTTGCCGCCAGCAACAACCAGCGCTTGGCTCGGGCCGTGAAAGCGGGCGTGCGCATCGCGGCCGGCTCCGACGAGTACTACCAACTGCCCGGCAAAACGCGCGGCCAAGCCAGCTTGATGATGTTTCGCGCGTATGCAGCAGCGGGAATGAAGCCACTGGATATCATTCGGGCGGCTACCCTCAATGGGGCCGAGCTGCTAGGCCTAAAGGACAAGATTGGTGCCCTTGAACCTGGCCTAGCCGCCGACCTCATCGCCGTAGACGGCGACCCACTGGCCGACATTACCGCCTTGGAAATAGTGCGCTTCGTGATGAAAGGCGGGCAAGTCATCAAACAAGAACCCGCCGCGAAGTAACCCCCACGATACCCTTTAGCAGGTAACAGACCTTTGATCTGACAGTGCCCACCTAGCTCTCCTCAGTCTAAAGTAGGGAGTACCTAGATGGGCACTGTTCATTTGACCACAGTCCTCGCCTTACTGCATGAAGCGGGCCAGGTAGGGCGCGGTGCGGCTTTCCTTAGACTTGATGATTTGCGCGGGCGTGCCGGCGGCTACTACGCGGCCGCCCTCGTCGCCAGCCCCGGGGCCAATGTCCATCACCCAGTCGCTGTTGGCTACCACGCGCATGTCGTGCTCTACTACGATGACGGTGTTGCCGGCTTCGACCAAGCCATCGAGCTGAACCAGCAACTTTTCTACGTCGGAGGGGTGTAGGCCAGTGGTGGGCTCATCGAGCACGTAAAGGGAGTTGCCGCGCTGGGCTCGTTGCAGCTCGGTGGCTAGCTTTATGCGCTGGGCTTCGCCGCCGGAAAGCTCGGTGGCGGGCTGGCCCAGGCGAAGGTAGCCTAGGCCTACTTCGCGCAGCACGGTGAGGGCGCGCTGCACGGTGGGCTCTTCGTCGAAGAACTCCCAGGCAGCGTCTACGGTCAGGCCCAGCACCTCCGCAATGTTCTTGTCGCGGTAGGTTATATCCAGGGTTTTGGCGTTGTAGCGGGCACCGTGGCACACGGGGCAAGGCGCGTACACGCTGGGCAGAAACAACAGCTCCACCATCACGAAACCCTCGCCCTGGCAGTTTTCGCAGCGGCCTTTGGCCACGTTGAAGGAGAACCGGCCAGCATCGTAGCGGCGCTTGCGGGCGGCGGGCGTGGCCGCGAACAGCTTGCGCACGTGGTCGAAGAGGCCAGTGTACGTAGCCATGTTGGAGCGCGGCGTGCGGCCAATCGGCTTTTGATCCACGCGCACCAGGCGCTTGATGTGCTCTAGGCCACTCACAATTTGCCCGCCCAACTCTAGCGGCGCCGATTGTTCCAGCGGGTCGCCTTCCTCCTGCTCAGGGGCTACTTCCTGGCCCAGGTGCTCAGCTACCAGTTCCACCAGTACCTGACTCACGAGGCTTGATTTGCCGGAGCCCGACACGCCCGTTACGGTGGTGAACACGCCCAGCGGAAAGTCCACGTCTAGCTGCTGCAGATTGTTGCGCGTGACGCCCTGCAGGCGCAGCCAACCGCTGGGTTTGCGCGGGGTGCGGGTTTCTTGCTCCTCTTCCCCATACAAGAAGCGGCGCGTTTGAGAGGCCGGCACGTCGGCTAGGCCACTCGGCGGTCCGCTGTACAGTATTTTCCCGCCTTGCTCTCCGGCCGCTGGCCCCACGTCCACAAGCCAGTCGGCCTGCCGAATCACGTCGAGGTTATGCTCCACCACAAACAAAGAATTACCGGCCTGCTTCAGGCTGGCTAAGGCCGCCAGCAGGGCCTCCGTATCGGAAGGGTGTAGGCCGGCGGAGGGCTCATCCAGCACATACACCACCCCAAACAGGTTGGAGTACAACTGGGTAGCTAACCGCAGCCGCTGCAGCTCCCCCGGCGACAAGGTGGGAGTGCTGCGCTCCAGCGACAAGTAGCCCAGTCCCAAATCCAACAGCACCGACAGGCGGGCGCACAGATCCGCGGCGATGCGTTGGGCTACAATGGCCTGTTCGGGGTGCTCGGCATCGTGCTTTTTGCGGCCGGTGGTGGTGCTGTCGGCGTAAGGTTTCAGCAGGGCGGCCACCCGTTTTAGGGGCAGGCCGGATAGGTCGGCAATGTCGAGGCCGGCAAACTTCACAGCCAGCGACTCGGGCCGGAGGCGCTTGCCGTGGCAGGCGCGGCACTCAGTGCTGAGCATGTACTGCAGGGCCCGCTTTTTCATAAGAGGGCTCTGGGTATTGGCAAAGGTGTGCAGCACGTGGCGCTTGGCGCTCGTGAAGGTGCCCATGTAGTTCGGCGGCTCCTTACGCTTGAGGGCCCGCTGGGTCTCCTCGGGTGAGTAGCCTGGGTATACGGGCACCACGGGCTGCTCCTCGGTGAAGAGGATCCAGTCGCGGTCCTTCTGGGGCAGGTCGCGCCAGGGCCGGTCCACATCGAAGCCCATGGTCACGAGGATGTCTCGCTGGTTTTGGCCACCCCAGGCTTGGGGCCAGGCGGCAATGGCCCGCTCCCGTATCGTTAGGGACGGGTCGGGCACCATGCTCTGCTCCGTTACTTCATAAATGCGCCCTAGGCCGTGGCAGGTGGGGCAGGCGCCTTCGGGCGTGTTGGGCGAGAAGCCTTCAGCATACACAATCGACTGGCCTACGGGGTAGTCACCGGCCCGGGAGTAGAGCATGCGCACCAAGTTAGAAAGCGTGGTGACGCTGCCCACCGAGGAGCGCGTGGTGGGCGTACCGCGCTGTTGCTGCAGGGCCACGGCGGGCGGCAGCCCCTCAATGGAATCTACCTCGGGCACCGCCATCTGGTGAAACAGCCGGCGCGCGTATGGCGACACCGACTCCAGGTAGCGGCGCTGGGCCTCGGCGTAGAGCGTGCCAAAGGCTAAGCTGGATTTGCCCGAGCCAGATACGCCGGTAAATACCACCAGCGCGTCACGCGGAATGTCTACCTCCACGTTTTTGAGGTTGTGCTCGCGGGCTCCGCGCACGTGTACGAAGCCAGTAAAATCAGTGGTAAAGGAGGGGACGGATGATTTCGCCATGTAGGAAGTTTAGGCCAGAAAGCAGTAAACAGAGCAGGTATAGCTCCCATACGTATCTGGCGCGGCCCCATCCAAAACTCACGCAGAAAACCAGCCATAACTCCGTGCTCTACGCTTATTACATGCCTGCTTCGAGCCGACGCTTAGTTGGGTCAAATACGTGGTTTTAACGGCGCATAATAGGTATTAATTCAGAATAGACGGGAGCCAGACAACGTATACATGGGCTTTACAAACTGTCTTCTTTCCACCCAAGTACCCTCCCCTCCTATGCCTGCTCCCACCCTTTCCACCCCCACAACATCAGGTAACCAAGCCTTTTCCTCCAGCTTCGACGTAGCCCGCATCCGGGAAGATTTTCCGGCCCTGCACCAACAGGTAAATGGGCAGCCCCTCATCTACCTAGACAGCGCCGCCTCCTGTCACAAGCCGCATGTGCTGGTGGAGCGCCTGCAGCAGCTGTACCTGGAGCAATACGCCAAGCCGCAGGAAAACCACCCGATGAGCGTGGCTATTACCGAGCAGTTGGAGAATACCCGCCAGCAGGTAGCCGACCTAATTAACTGCTCGAAGGATGAGGTGGTGTTCGTGCGCGGCTGTACCGAAGGCATCAACCTAATTGCCACCTGCCTTGAGCGCGCCATTCTGCAACCCGGCGACGAGGTAATCATCACGATGATGGCCCACCACTCCAACTACCTGCCCTGGGAAATGGCCTGCAACCAAACCAAGGCCAACCTGAAAGTACTGCCCATCACGGCCAGTGGCGAAATCGACCTAAACCAGTTGCAGGATGCCATTACGGATAACACTCGCCTTATTGCCGTTGAGCATTCTTCCCACGTGCTGGGCACCATTAACCCCATCAAGCAAATTGTAGAAATGGCGCATCAGCGAGGCATTCCCGTGCTGGTAGATGGCGCCCAGGCCGCGCCCCACATGCCCGTGGATATGCAGGAGCTAGGCTGCGATTTTTACACCTTCTCGGGCCACAAAATGGGCGGGCCCAGCGGCGTAGGTGTGCTGTATGGCCATAAGCAGTGGCTTGATAAACTTCCTCCCTACCAATTAGGCGAAGAGATGGTGGATAAAGTAAGCATCACTCGCACGCCCTCCACGCGAGAGTCCTCCTTCAAATCAGCCCCGCAACGTTTTGAAGGCGGCACGCAAGCTTTCGTGGAAATTATCGCCTTCAGTTCCGTTATCGACTATCTGCGGAGCATTGGCCGCCAGGAATCTGCCGACTACGAGCAGGCCTTACTGGAGTACGCCCTGGGCAAGATGGAGGCCGTAGACCGGGTCCAGATCATAGGCAGCGCGCCTGAAAAAGAGCCGCTGATTTCGTTTACGCTTGATGGCATTGAGGCGAAGAAAGCCGAAAGCTGGTTCAACGAAAACACCGGCATTGCCCTTCGGGCCGGAGAGCTCAGCGCCCAGCCCCTAATGAAGTCTCTAGGCCTAGAAGGTGTCCTGCGTATCTCGCTGAGCTTCTTCAACACGCCTCAGGAAATTGACCAGTTTATGGCGGCGCTGGATGAGTGCATTCGGGCCAAGGGCTAACGAGGCTATCCGGCGGCAGACCCTAGCCGCACCAAACACCGGAGTTTATGCAGTAGCGTAGGCCACTAGGCTCGGGCCCGTCGGGAAAACGTAGCCTAGGTGGCTGCTACACACGTTGCACAGGGCCTTGATGGGCTGCAGGTGGTGGCTGTCATCGAAGGCATACCGGATGACGCTCTTGGTGCGCGGCTGCGTGAAGCTAGGCTACTCTGAACAGGCCGTATTAGGCCCAACCCTTCTGCGCATACAAGCTAACTGGCCTAGGAGGAGCCGCTGGCCTGGGAGTAAGAGCATGCACACTAGGTTACAAAATGTGGTGACGCTACCCATTGAAGAGTGCGTGGTGGCCGTACCGCACTGCTGCAGAGCCATGGCCCGGGTAGCCCCTAAATTGAATTGATTTCGAACACCGCCATCTAATAAAGACTTTGGCTCCTTGGACGAATCAGTTTTCAGGAAGCAAATATTTTTAGTTAGTACTACCCATGCTATTGTGTGAGTTGACTCAGGTCTGGTTTCTTTGCACAGTTAAATTTGATACTCCCCTTCACTTAAGGCCAAATCAGGTTCAATAAATCTCGAATTTGGCCGCAATATTCCTAAATCCTTCTCTTTCCTCTTTCTATTGTATTTGACATGATCCAACGTTTACTTGTTTTATTTCTATTATTAGGCTTGTTTTCAGCGTGTGAATCAGAAAAAAAAGAAGACCCTATCCCCGTCATTATCACGGATAGCATTACCCTGAATGAGCTGCAAATGCAAGGGGACAGTGTGGCTAATCTGACTTGGTCGGCACTGAATAATCCGGACTTTGTGGAGTACCGCGTAATTCGGAAGGAAGACCCCACCGAGCCGACCTCCGAGGCCGGTACTTCTCACATCAAGGCGCAGTTTATTGGCCGCCACCGCGACTGGAATGTGCCGTACACTGGCTACGTGCAGTACCAAGTACTTGGGGTGCTCTCGTCGGGCCGAATCATTGAAAGTAATGTGGTGACCTACCGGCGGCCGGGAGTACAGAGCCTGAATGCATATATAACCGACGTGCAGTTTGATAGCCAAAACCGAGACCTATACTTCTTCGGCAAGCAAGGCGACATCCGGAAGTTTAGCCTGAGTAGCGGCAAGGTTACCCAATCGGTGCAAATAGGCCAGAACATTGGGTTTTGCAGCTTTGGCACGTACCAAGGGCGGCAGGAGTTGTACGTGCCCTGCGCCGACGGTCAGATTCTTATCTACGATGCCGCTACCTTAACCAAACTCGATGAGCTGACCACCAACATGGGTCCGCTTACCGATGTGCTAGCCAGCAATAACCAGCTGTTTGTGTCCAGCACGTACTACGCGGGCAGCGCCTTGCAAACCTTCAGCCGGGCCACCAAAGCCCGGATTTCCTTTGCGGGTTCGTTGGCGTGGAGCAACATGCGGCTAAAGAAAGTACCGGGCACAACTACGGAGTTTATTGGTGTGAGCCTTAGCATTTCTCCCGTCGATCAGGACTACTATCGTTTCTCGGCGGCGGGCTTCTACCAGTCTTTCTATGACGATAGGTACCACGGCGACTATCCCCTGGATGCGTTGCTGTTCGAGTTTTCTCCCACGGGGGAACAGTATGCCACTGGCTCGGAGGGCGCCCTCTACCGCCGCGACATGACCCACTTAACAAATCTACCCCGTAGCGGCAACTACACCTTTACCTGCTACGGCTTCGACCCGGCCGCTCAAATGCTGTACGCCGGCACCTCAGCCAAAACCATTGAGGCCATATCCTTGAACGGCTACCGCCGCGTGAAATCGCAGAAGACGCGCCTCTACCCCGTAAAGCTGTTTCAGGATGGCAACAATGGCTTTATCAGCGTAAGCTCCACCTACCGCCCCGACAACTATTACTACGGCGGCACTGCGTCTCTGGCCAAAATTGCCGTGGAGCGCTTCAACTAGGGATTATCGGAAGCAATGTTGGCTTGCGCTAGCCCCTACGCCTGTGGTTCACTTCCTACTCCGTCAGCTGCTCCTAGCTGTACCAAACACTCTGAGTTAATGCAGTAGCGTAGGCCACTCGGTTCGGGCCCGTCGGGGAAGACGTGGCCTAGGTGGCTGCCGCAGACGTTGCATTGGGCCTCAACGCGCTGCAGGTGGTAGCTGTCGTCGAAGCCATACCTGATGGCGTTTTTGGTGAGCGGCTGCGTGAAACTAGGCCACCCCGAGATGGCGTGGTACTTCGTAGTGGAATCAAAAAGCTGGCTCCCGCACCCTACGCAGGCGTACACACCGGGCTCGTAGGAGCGACAGTAAGCATTGCGGTACGGCGGCTCCGTTTCCTTTTGGCGCATGATGCGGAACTGAGCCGGAGTCAGCTGCGCCGCCCATGCTTCCTCTGATTGTATCAGGTGGCGCGGTGGCTCGGGGTTGCTGTACTTGGCAAACTTGAGGATATCACTCCAGCGTAGCATAGGGTTACGATGAAACTAGTAACTTTTGGAGTCAACAGACTACTTTCGTTCTTCTCTTTTTGCAGTGCATGGAGCCCCTCTACGATACTCCTCCCCTCTCCATCTCCTACGACCCCGTACACGACTGGCTGTACGTGGAGTGGAAAGGCGTGCATGATGCGGCCTCGGCTAAAACAGGCGGAGAACTAGTGCTGTCTTACCTTGACGCGCGGCCCTGCTGCAAGATGCTCAACGACAACAGCCAAGTAACCAGCGACTGGGAAGAAGGCGCCCGTTGGGTAGGCGACCAGTACTATACCATGCTGGCCAACCGCGGCATCCGCTTTGTAGCCTGGGTTTGCCCACCTCACTGGTCAGCCCGACGATCCATGGAAACGGCCATGCAGTTCGTGACCAAACCCACCGTTATCCTGTTCGATGACCTGGCTACCGCCTACGCTTGGCTACAGCGCCAGTTGTAAGTAACAAAGCGCTGCCTACAACTGGCTTATGCTTGGGTTAAGCATTTTGTAGCACTCCCGCCAAGGTCTGCTGAATTTCTGCGAACAGCGGACGGGCCTCTACCTGTGGCTGCACGCAGCGCTGCTGCAAGTTGCGCAGGGTCTGGAACGCCGCCGTATCGGGAGCAGCCGGGCAATACGCCAGCAACTCCTCCAGCAGACAGCCAAACGCCCGCACTTCCAGGCGCTGCAGAGCGTAGGCCACTTTCGGCTCATTTACATCGAAAAAGCAGGCCGCGCCAAAGTCGCCGAGCAGGCTCTCGCCGGCGGTAGTGTTGAGGATATTGTGAGCGTATAAGTCGCCGTGCATAATGCCACGGGTATGCAGGTGCTGAGCCGCGGCGGCAATGCCCGTGGCAATGCGCAGGGCCGCTTCTGGCGTAAACGTGGTGCCGCGCGCGTACACATCACGCGTGCAGGAGGCCAAGCTGGGTGGCCCGGCCAGGTTACCAAACGCGGGGTCAATGAGCTCCAGCACCAGCCCTTCGGTGTGGGTTGGGTGCTGGGTAATCTTGCCCTCCACGGCAATCAGGTTGGGGTGCGTGCCGGCGCTGATGCACGCGGCCATTTCACTGTGCGGCAGGCCGTCGCTGGTCACGGCTCCCTTAAACAGCTTCACTGCCACGTCTTGCACCGCATTATGCTGTTGCCAGCGGGCTTTATAGATTACTCCGGAAGCACCTTCGCCCAGTTGCTGCTGAATTTCCAGCTCTTGCCACTTGATGAGGCTAATAGGATACTGGCCCACAATGGCCGTTTCTAGGGTGTCGCAGAAGGGGTTGCCGGCGTAGGCCAGCCACGAGAGCCGGGGCAGTGTGAGCAGCCAGGCAGGCAACTCGGCAAATTCATTGTCGGCAATGCGCAGCAGCTCCAGCCGCGTGCAGGCCTGCATAGTTTCGGGCAGGTGTGTGAGATGATTGCCGGCCAGCATCAGCTTCTGCAGGTGAGTGCACTGGCCTAGCTCAGGGGGCAGGGTGCGCAGCTCATTATCGGTGAGGATAAGCCAGCGCAGGCCGGGCGTTAGGGCCGCGGCGGGGAGGGTATGAATCTGATTGGCCTTGAATCCTACCATGCTTAGCTGGGGGCACTGGCCTAGTACCGCGGGCACCTCGGTAAACTGGTTATCGGAGCAGAACAGGATGCGCAGCTTATGCAGTCGCCCTAAGTCGGCGGGCAGCGAGGACAAGGCATTCCCCGAGAGATTGAGGATTTCCAGAGAGTCGGCGAGGTCGAAGATTTCCTCGGGGAATTCCGTTAGTCCGCACGAAAGATCCAGCCGCTGGATGCCGGCCAGCTCCCCGGCCCGTAGTTGTTCAAGGGTATGCATGAGGCAAAGGTCGCGAAACAAACGTGCTTACGCCTAACTTGCTGCGTCGCCAGCTCAGCCCCATGCCTAGAAAACCGGAACTCCCACCGCTCCCGGAGGATGCTCCCTCCACCCACCAACACGTCTTCGAGTCGGTGGCGTTGGCTGACTTAACGAGGTTTGAGATTGAGAACCTGTGCCCCACCCTGCCCCTACTAGATACGCGGCTGCTGGCAGCAGTACACCCCACTGCCTTGGCGGTGAACCTTGGCACATTTAGTGGCCTAGGGCCCGCTATGGGCACTGGGCCGGCGCCCACCGTAACGGTGGAGCAACTCCCGAGTGGCCTAGCGGTATCCTGCACCTGCCCTACCCCAAAAGCCGCGCTGTGTGAGCACCAAGGGCTAGTACTTTTGAGCCTGCTGCAGCGCAAAGAGCTGCGCCTATTCTTCGACCCCAAACCGCGCCAGGAGCTACTGCGCGCCGCCGCCCGCGACTATGGCCTGGAGCAGGCTCCCAACCTCGACGTTTATTTCCAGCTGATCTATACCCGGCAGGGCGTAGAGGTGGAGCCCCGGCAGCCCGAGCTTTACCCCGTTACGGCCACCACCAAGCAGGAGCTGATGAGCCAGCTCCTGCCGCCCAAGCGCGTGCCTATCCCGACTCCTGACACCTCCCACCGGCTGGTGGTGTTTAGTCGGCACAAGTACTACGGCCACCTAACCATTCAGCTAGCCGAAGCGGCCCTGACCGCCGCCGGCAAAGTCAAGAACCCCGTTACGGTACTGAACCCGCTGGATAGCATCTGGCAGACGGAGGATGCGCAGGAGCTGAAGTTCTACACTGGCCTAGGCCGCTTCCAGAACAACTACGACGATACCCGTTCCGCGGCGGCCATTGCGGCGCTGCGGGCCATCCTGCACAACCCGGCGGGCCTCCCCTTCTTCGCCCATAACCCCACGGTGTCCGACAAGCTCACTGGGCCTTCCCTGGTGCCCCTGCTGCTGCGCACCGCCCGCACTGATCTGCGCCTGACGGTGGAGGAAAAAGGGGAGTTTTTCGAGGTATCGGGGCGTCTGATGCTTCACGATCAGCCGGTAGATCTGCAGACGGTGACGGTAGCCTTCGAGTACTTCATTGCGGTTGATAAAGCCTTGTACTTGGTGGAAGACCTGGAAGTATGGCGGGTGATTGAGTTCTTCAAAAAGCGCAACAACACCCTGCTCATTCACCAGTCCAAATTCGCCGAGTTCCAGCAGGATGTGTTGGCTAACCTAGAAGACAAGCTCCACATTGTCTATACCTACATGCGCCCCGCCACCAAGCGCCAGCGCGCCGCCAGCGGTTTTGATGAGGAGCCCCAGAAGCTGCTGTACCTCTCCGACGCCGGCCCCCACGTGGAGGTGCTGCCCGTCATGCGCTACGGTTCGAAAGAGGTGTCGGTGCTCTCGCGGCGGCAGTTGTACGCGCTGGATGAGGCAGGCCAACCATTTGTGGTGGAGCGAGATGTGACGGCCGAAACTCGCTTTATCGGGGCCCTGGTTAGGCAGCATCCGCCGTTTGAGGAGCAGTTGCAGCAGGAGTCGTTTTACGTTTCCAAGGCGCTGTTTCTGCGGGAAGAGTGGTTTCCGATGGCGTTTGAGGAGTGGCAGAGCCAGCAGATTACTATTCTAGGCTTCAATCAACTCAAAGGCAACACGCTCAACCCTCACCGGGCCAAGATTTCAGTGCATGTAACAGCCGAAACCAACTGGTTCGATACGGAGCTGAAAGTGAAGTTTGGGCAGCAGCACGCCACGCTGCGCCACCTTTACCAGGCCGTGCGCAACCGCAGCCACTACGTGCGCCTTGATGATGGCACCCGTGGCCTGCTACCCCTGGAATGGGTGGAGAAGTTTGCGCGCTACTTCGCGGCGGGCGAGGTGGTAGATGAGCGAATCCGGACTCCGCACGCCAACTTCTCGGCCATTGAGGAACTCTACGACCCAGCAGAGCTTACCGCCGAAGCCCAAGCCCAGCTAGCTACTTTTCAGGCGGCGGCCGCCAACTTCACGGGCATTGCCCCCGTGCCGGTACCCCCAGAGCTGCAGGCTACGCTGCTCGAGTACCAGCGCCAAGGCCTAAACTGGCTCAACTTCCTCGACAGCTTCCATTTTGGAGGCTGCCTGGCCGATGATATGGGCCTGGGTAAAACTATTCAGGTGCTGGCCTTTCTGCTGCACCAGCGCACCCTGGGCCGCCCGGGCGCCAACCTGGTAGTGGTGCCTACTTCCCTGGTTTTCAACTGGCAGGCCGAGGCTGCTCGGTTTGCCCCTAGCTTGCGCGTGCACACGTTCTACGGTACCGGCCGCCCCCGCGAGCCGCTGAATTTCGATGGCTACGATATCGTCCTGACAACCTATAACACGCTGGTGTCAGACATCAAGGCCCTGAAAGGTTACCGCTTCAACTACGCTTTTCTGGACGAGGCGCAGGCCATTAAAAATCCAGAGTCGCAGCGCTACAAGGCGGCTTGCCTGCTGCAGGCCCGCAACCGGGTGGTACTCACGGGCACACCCGTGGAGAACAACACCTTTGACCTGTACGGCCTGCTCTCGTTTGCCTGCCCCGGCCTGCTGGGCAGCAAGCAGCAGTTTACCGGCCACTTTGCCACACCCATTGATAAGTTTAAAGAGAGCAAACGCGCCCGGGAGCTGCAGCGCAAAATTAACCCGTTTGTGCTGCGCCGTACCAAAGCCCAGGTAGCCGCTGAGCTGCCCGATAAAACGGAGATGGTGCTCTACTGTGAGATGGGCCCGGAGCAGCGCCGCGTGTACGAGGCCTGTAAAGACGACTACCGTGCCCTGCTCCTCGGCCAGCACCCCGACACGCCCCGCGTGCACAGCCTGCACGTGCTGCAAGGCCTCACCAAGCTGCGCCAGATCTGCGACTCGCCCGCCCTGCTCCGCAATGAGGAAGACTACGGGCAGGACTCGGCCAAGCTGGAGGTGCTTATGGATGAAATCCGCAGCAAGGCCCCGCAGCACAAGATTCTCATCTTCTCGCAGTTCGTTTCCATGCTCAACCTGATCAGGCGAGAACTGCAGGCCGATGAGATGCCCTTCGCCTACCTCACCGGCCAAACCAAAGACCGCGCTTCGGCCGTGGCGCGGTTTCAGGAAGATAACTCGGTGCGCGTATTCCTGATTTCGCTGAAGGCGGGCGGTGTAGGCCTCAACCTCACCGCCGCCGACTATGTGTACCTAGTAGACCCGTGGTGGAATCCCGCCGTGGAAAACCAGGCCATCGACCGCAGCCACCGCCTGGGCCAGGACAAGAAAGTAGTAGCCGTGCGCCTCGTCTGCCCCGATACTATCGAGGAGAAGATTATGAAGCTCCAGGAAACCAAGCGAGAACTGGCCTACGATCTTATCAAGACAGATGCCGCGCTACTAAAAGCCCTCACGCAACAGGAGCTGCTGGACTTGTTCAGCTAATTGCTTCTAAGAGTATTCTCCCATATTAAACATCCTCCTGACGCAGGAAGGATCTTCTCACATCAGCACGAGGCGCTAGGCCACTCGTTGCTAAGTGAAAAGATCCTTCCTGCGTCAGGAGGACATTCAGCCTAGATTTCTCCACCTCAAGGAGCCTTACGAGCTGCATGAGAGCGTAGCGCTGCCGGGCTTTTCGCGGGCCCAGTCTGGGCGCTTGGCGGCTAGCTCATCGTGCTCCGGCTGCTCGTCGAAGGGGGTTTTGAGCACTTGCATCAGTCGGTTCAGCAGCGACAGGTCGCCGGTTTCGGCGGCCTCAATGGCTTGCTGGGCTAAGTAGTTGCGCAGCACGTACTTTGGGTTAGCACGTAGCATACTCTCCCGAATAGCTTCTGGGCTGGCACTTTCCTGGCGCAGGCGCTGTAGGTAGCGTTTCAGCCACTGCACAAGCTCTGCCTCTTCAGCTGGCGCCATAGAGTACGCGGCCAGCTGCAGAAAATCCCGCAGCTTGGCTTCTTCATTTTCTGGGTTGGCAAGTAACTCCGGGCCGGTGTGCGAGAGGCGGCGGAAGAAGATAGTCATGTCGATTTCGGACTCAGCCAGCGCCGGTTCCAGAGCTTCGATAAGCGCTTTGTCTTCCTCCGGGTTCTGTGCGGTTAAGCCCAGCTTAGCCAGCATCATGCTGTGACGCATGCCCTCTAGCGTGTTGATATACACATCAAGCGCCGGGTTGAGCAACTGTACGTCTTCCACTAATGGGGAAATTGCCTGGCCTAGCTGCATGAGGTTCCACATAGCTACCCGCGGCTGCTGCCCAAAGGCATAGCGCCGCCCACCAAAGTCGGTGGTGTTGGGCGTCCAGTCGAGGTCGTAGGGCTCCAGCCAGCCATACGGGCCATAGTCAATGGTCAGGCCTAGAATCGACATGTTATCGGTATTCATCACGCCATGCACGAAGCCCACCGACTGCCAGTGCGCTATCATCACGGCCGTGCGGCGGCAGATTTCCTCAAACCAGCGCACGTACACGGCCGGCGAAGGCTCCCCTAGCTCAGGATATTGGTGTCGAATTACATAATCGGCTAGCTGGCGCAGGTTGTCCATCTCGCCGGTAGCCAGCAGAATCTGGAAGTTGCCGAACCGCACGAACGTAGGTGCTACCCGTGCTACAATAGCACCCGGCTCAGGCCGGGCATTGCCATTATAGAACATGTCGCGCACTACCTCGTCGCCGGTGGCCACCAGGCTCAGGGCGCGGGTGGTGGGCACGCTCAAGTGGTACATGGCCTCGCTGCACAAAAACTCCCGGATGGAAGAACGCAGTACCGCCCGCCCGTCGGCGCGGCGTGAGTATGGTGTGGGGCCTGCCCCCTTGAGTTGAACTTCCCAGATGCTGCCATCGGTAGCCGTAAGCTCGCCCAATGACATGGCTCGGCCGTCACCCAATTGCCCGGCCCAATTTCCGAACTGGTGCCCCCCGTAACGGGCCGCAAAGGGCTTCATGCTTTCAGCTAGCCGGTTGCCAGCCAGCATCTCAACGGCAGGTCCGCGCTCCGGCGGCTGCACAAGTCCCAGATACTGGCCTAGCTCTTCTGACCAGGCCAGCAGACGAGGATCTTTTACCGCGGTAGGCGTAACCCGCGAGTAATGATAGCCCGGCACCTGACGCGGGTTCTTATTCATGGAAGCTTCGCCCTTCAGCTCCTCCACGAAAGAGTTTTGGAAAACAGCTTCTTCCAGGGCCTGAGCCTGGGTTTCAGTTTGTATCGACATACGAAAAAGTTATTGTTCAGGAGCGCCGCCTGCTCGGCCGCCAGGGCATCTTAACAGCTGTTCTAGGCCACTGTTTTACCCTTAACTGTCACTGTTAGCTGCACCCATATCTGTGTACGGCGCGAATCCCTGCGGGATGTACTGATTTACCCAGGCTTTGTGGATAACTACCACATCCAATCAAGTGCGTCGAGCAGGTGGACTACCGCTAAAAAAGATGAGGCAGTCTTCTCGTAGCGCGTGGCAAAGCTGCGCTGCGGCAGCGGCGCAAGCCTCCCTCCCCGGCCTTTGAAGGCTACCGCCCGAACAAGTAGCCGTGGCCGCGAGTTACTGAGCGCAGCTCTGAATCTTACAAGCTGCTTAGCGCCATGACAACTACCGCCCTCACTGCCCTCTATCAGGAGTTGGTGCCCTGCACCGGCCTCGAGTTGAGCGAACTGCTGCCCGGCGGCATTCAGCGCGAGGTCGGCCACTTCAATGTGTTTGCTATGGCCGACCTGTGGGAAACCACCCAGTTGCGCGCCGGCACGGCCTACCCCTGCCGCTCCTTCTACAAAATCAGCTTGATGCGCAGTCGCAGCCGCGCTGAATATGCCGAACAAGCTATTGGCATTGAGCCGGATACAATGGTATTTTCGACACCTAAGGTTGCTTTTCAATGGCGGCCCACCGAAGCGCAGCAGGGGCACTTCTGCCTCTTTTCGCCCGAGTTCCTGCTGCCAGTGCTCGGGGGACTTACTCCTGACGAGTTGCCCCTGTTCCGCGCCGAGGGGTACCTAGTGTTTCGACTGGCCCCGGCCGAAACGGCGCGGGCCGCTGCCCTGTTCGCTCAGATGCACGAGGAGGTAGCTTCCGACTACGCCCACAAGTACGACTTGCTGCGAGCCTACGTGCTGGAGCTGCTGCACCTGGGCCAGAAACAGCAGGTTACCACGGCGCTGCACCCCGCCCACTCGGCGGCGGCTCGGCTGACCTCTCGCTTCGTGGAGCTGCTGGAGCGGCAGTTTCCCATCGGCTCGCCCCAGCAAAAGCTTCGGCTGCGCACCGCCAAGGATTTTGCCAACCACTTGGCGGTGCACGTCAACCACCTCAATAAGGTGCTCAAAGACAGCACCGGCCGCACCACCACCGACCTCATCGGCGGGCGGCTGGCGCAGGAAGCCAAGGCCCTGCTGCAACAAACGGACTGGACGCTCTGGGAAATTGCCGACAGCCTGGGCTTTGTTGATGTGGCGCACTTCTCGCACTTCTTCCGCCGCTACGCCGCCGTGAGCCCCGGCGCATTTCGCACGCTCGAAGTCGTGTCGATTTGATTTATACAACAAGCTGATTGGCGGCTACAACACTGCTGGACGCGGGCCAGAGGACCTTTGTCGTGTTCAACTAACACTGCAAAACGCACTCCTCATGAGTACTTCCAAAATTGCTCTGCTCACCGGCGGCAGCCGGGGCTTGGGCAAAGACATGGCTCTGAAACTGGCTCAGCAGGGCATCGACGTCATTCTCACCTACCGCAGCCAGCAGGCCGAAGCTGCCGCCGTCGTGGCGGCCATCGAGGCCCTGGGCCGCCGCGCCGTGGCCCTACCCCTGAATGCGGCCGACCTTAGCACGTTCGACGTTTTCTATGCGCAAGTCACCACCATGCTGGCTAATACCTTCGGCACCGACCGGTTCGACTTTCTCATCAACAACGCTGGCACTAGTTTAAGCGCGCCCATCGCCGAAACGACGGAGGCGCAGTTTGATGAAATGCTGAACGTGCACTTCAAGGGCGTGTATTTTCTCACGCAGAAGGCTTTGCCCTTCTTGCGCGATGGCGGCCGCATCGTCAATATTTCTACGGTGTCGGCGCGCAGTTCCTTCGCGGGTTTTTCGGCCTACGGCAGCATGAAGGGGGCCGTTGAGGTCTTCACCCGCTACCTAGCATTGGAGCTGGGACCCCGCAACATTGCGGCCAACGTGTTGGCACCGGGCGCGGTATTTGGCGGCGGGGCCATGCCCGATTCGCCCGAAATGCGCGCCTGGGTGGCCCAAATAACGGCCCTGGGCCGCACGGCCGAGCCCGACGACATTGGCGGCATCGTCGCTTTCCTCTGCACCGATGCCGCCCGCTGGCTCAACGGCCAGCGCCTGGAAGCCACGGGCGGCGTGATGCTATAGCGCTACTTAACAGCTTAGTAGCAATTAAACGCAGCAACAGACAGGTGCTAATTTAGTGCCTGCCTGTTTCTGCGTTTAATTGCTACGTCGGTGCAACAATTCCTTTACCCACTTAGCGGCTAAGGCAGCTGTTAGCAAGAAAATTCTGGTCCTGCACGGCCTGAAAGCGGGCTTCCCCTACGCCCGCTGGTGCCCAGCGGCGGGAATGCCGCGCCACCGGGTTCCAGGGGTCGAACCGCTCGGGCAAGTCGCGCCAGTCGCGGCCTGTACGCACGCGGTAAAGCACGGCATTAACGAACAAGCGGTTGTCGCGTCCTGGGTACAGGCGGCCTACCGTGTGCGGTTCGACCACTTGCACTTCCCATTCTGTTACTTCGTGACGACGCAGGAGGCACAACTACCTCTCGTGCTGTCCACACACTCTAGTTCAGTTGTGCGCAGGGCTAATTTTCTTCCTGCTCCCCAGCCACAACAACCCATCTACAATGAACTGGTTCTGGAGTTTGTTCTGGAAAGTAAACGACAGCTCCTTGTTGGTACCGTGCTCGTAGTCGATGTCGTTGTGCCCCATATTTACATAGATCATCCGGAAGTTCTTATTCGTCCAGACTACGGGGTAATAGCCGCTGTGCCAGATTTCGTGGGGCTTGGGGCCGGTACCAAGCGGAAAGCTCCGCGGGTCAATGGCGAGTAGAATGTCAATAGCAGGATTTGTCCGCAAGTCGTTGCTCCACTTATACCACTCATTAGGCGCTGAAGTGAAGGTTGGGGGCAGATGCCGGGTAGCAGGGTGCCGCCGGTCCTCTACCCGCAGCACGGCCGCCGTAGGCCGCCAAGTGTTTCCCACGTAAGAGCCGGACCCGAGGAAGGTATTGTGATACCAGTCCCAATTCTGCGGATAACTGGAAGGCGTGAGAGCAAACCCGGCGAAGTGAAACCCCATCCAGGCGCCGCCATGCTCCATGTACTGCTGAAAAGCCGCCCGTTGGGCCGGATCATCGGGGCGCGTGTCCAGGAAAAGCACCACCTGGTAGTTGGCTAGAAAAGCCGCATTCAGGTTGCTCCAGTTAGAGGTAGTGTCGTAGGCGAAGTGATGCTGTTTGGCTACCGTTGGAAACCAAGCGTTAGCCTCGTGCACATAACTGATGTGCGCCTGGTCGTTTTTGGCCGTGTAGAAGGCAATAACCCGGAAGGCTGGCTTCTTTTGCGCAAGCCCGCCCGTAACGGTGCCGAGCATTAGAAGAAGTATAGCTAGGATGAATCTACCACAAGATGCTTTCATACTGCTGGGTTAGAAGAAACGACTCCGGATATCTACATGCGCTGATTAGCGGCCAAGCTACAGAACCGGTTTCTATTCACCCGTAGAATTGCTACTGATTCACTCCTCGCACACTGGCCTAGCCAAGTGTGAGTCAAGGTGTGCACCGCAGACTCAGCCGAAAATAGAGCGGCAGGCGTTGAGCTCAACTATAACCCCGGCCCGAAAAACCGCGCTACACACAGCACCACCCATCCTCTCTCCTATGGCAACTCAAAAGCTGCGCGGCAACGACCTGCGCAAAATTGGCTACCCTGAAGGCCGGGCCATTACCCTGGCGCTGGATATTCTGGAAGACCGCCAACTCAAGAAACTTGACAAAGGCAGCGCCTTGGCTACGCTGCAAAAGATAAAAGAAGACCCCTACGCTTATCTGCGCGACTCGCTGTGGCGAGAGTTGGCCAAAGAATTCGTGCCCGACCCCAAGCGCGATGTCACCCTCAGCCCGGAAATCAAAGATTACCGCCGTTACGGCGAAGCCTTTATCGAAGACGGCGCCCGTAAGCAGATGGACACCGCCATGCAGCTCCCTGTAACGCTGGATGGCGCCCTCATGCCTGATGCCCACCAGGGCTACGGCCTTCCCATTGGGGGCGTGCTGGCTGTGGATAATGCCGTGATTCCGTACGGCGTGGGCATGGACATTGGGTGCCGCATGGCGTTATCAGTGTTTGACCTGCCCCCGCACTACCTGGAGCAACGCACTCAGGAGCTGAAGAAACTGCTGCACAACCATACCCGCTTCGGCAATAAAGAGGTGTTTAAAAACCCCGCCGATGACCCCGTACTTGACCGCCCGGAATTCCGAGAAATACCCGTGGTGAAAGGCAAGCGCGAGGCAGCCATTAATCAATTGGGCTCCTCAGGCTCTGGTAACCACTTCGTTGAATGGGGTATTGTGGACATTACTTCCGAAGATAACGACCTGGACCTGCCTCTAGGCCAGTACTTAGGCCTACTTTCTCACTCTGGCTCACGTGGGTTGGGAGCGGCTATTGCCCAGCACTACACCAAAATTGCCATGAGCAAGTGCCCGCTACCACCGGAAGCGCGCTACCTAGCTTGGCTTGACCTTGACTCGCAGGAGGGTCAGGAGTACTGGCGGGCTATGAACCTGGCGGGTGATTACGCCTCCGCGTGCCACCGCGATATTCACCGCCGCCTGAGCTTAGCCCTGGGCGTGAAACCCTCCGCTAAGGTGGAAAACCACCACAACTTCGCTTGGAAAGAGACCTTAGCCGACGGCCGCGAGGCTATAGTGCACCGCAAGGGAGCCACTCCGGCGGGTAAGGGCGTGCTGGGTGTTATTCCTGGCTCCATGACGGCACCCGGCTTCATTGTGCGGGGCCGAGGCGAGCGGGATTCTATTCAGTCTGCCTCTCACGGAGCGGGCCGCAAAATGTCGCGCACTCAGGCAAAGCAGAACCTCTCGGAAGGAGAGGTACGTCGTCACCTCCGCGACCAGGGCATTGAGCTAATTGGCGGTGGCCTAGACGAAGCTCCCATGGCTTACAAAGACATCCACCAGGTAATGGCCCACCAGCGCGACCTAGTAGATGTGCTAGGGTCTTTCGCGCCCCGCATTGTGCGTATGGATGCCGGCGGCGGCGGCAAGAGTCGTTATGGCGGCGAATAACTATTTCATCAGAAAGCGAAGAAGCCATGAGTAAGTCACTCATGGCTTCTTCGCTTTCTGATGAAATCAAATTATTACAATATCATAGCTCCATTTCTCTTCTGACGTCAACTATGACTATTTGGCCAAGAAAATGAATATATCTGCCTGTAAAGCCTAGTAAGAGCGACCAAACAACCGCCTTAATTTTAGAGATTTACACGATTACACTACCAAAATCAGGTGTAATACTGAGTTAAGACTGAACAATACCATTACAACTGTTCCTGTATCCATTACATTTAGATGCCGATAATTTGATGAGAGCATTACGCCTGCTTACTCGTTTATTTTCTATTTCATCTTTACCGATTTCGCGAAACATCTGGGCAATATGTAGCCTATTGCTTGTTGCACCATTACTGTCGACAGCTCAAACTAGCTACACCTGGCGCGGCAGCGTTTCTAGCAGTTGGTCGGCTGCAGCAAACTGGGAGCCGAGCCGCTCTATGCCAGCAACCAACGACATTCTGGTATTTGATGGCACGATAACTCCAACTGCTACCGTAGAGCTAGACTATATCACCACACAAACCGTGGGTCAGTTACGATTTATTAACGCCATCCGAGCAACGCTAGCCACAAATGCTGACCGGGAGCTAGCCATCAGCGGCAACACCAACGCCATTGGAGTTTCTACTGAGTCTGGAACTACACTGGCCCTCGTGGGTTCTCACCTTAGCGGTAGCGGCGACCTGATTATTCGTTTAGCTACTGGAGTTCCGGCCCGGTTTGCGGGGCGCCTGGAGCTGCGCGGTTCTGCTACCACTAGTAGTGCACATCAAATCATTTCCACTACCCCAGGTGCCATTGAATTTCTGAATGGCAGCTACGTGCTGCCTGGGAGCCGATTTACGGGCTTTTTATTCAATTCTGCTCTGGCCAATAAGAACAGCGTGATTTTTCGCAACGGCTCTACGTATGAACAAGCAACGGGCTCTACTCCCATTGGCAACAACACTACCTTTCAAGTAACCAACTTCGAGCCCAATAGTCTCTTTCTCTACACTGCCTCTACTAATACCATTGCCCTGTCGGGGCGCACGTATGGCAAGCTGGAAATTAATACCAACCGCACTCTGACGCTTAGCACATACGCTACCAATCCTTGCCTGATTCAATCGGACTTAGTTATAACGGCTGGCCAGGTTACGGTCAATACCAGCAGCGTTGAGCTTCGAGGAAACTTACTTATCAATGGAGGTGGCCTAGCCTTCAACCAGGATGCCAATAATAACCCGCTCTCGCTGAAACTTAGTGGCACGGCTGCGCAACGAATTGGCGGTACAACCACCAGCACCCTCACTTTCCCGTCAAACACTACCTTAGCTATTGATAACGCTGCCGGGGTAACCCTGGAACGGTCAGTAACGGCCAATGGCCCCGTAACATTAACCCAAGGTAATATCACAACCAGCAACACCAACCGCCTGACGCTTGGCCCAACGGCCACCATAACCGGCTCAGCCAGCGGGTTTGTGCAAGGGCCACTGGTACGCCAGTCTACTGCAACAGGTGCGCTATTCTTTCCGGTTGGTAAGGGTACTGCTTACCGTCCCCTTACGCTCAACATCACTACTGCACCGGTAGTAATTACTTCCTACACGGCTGAGCAACGGGAAGGGCGCCCTACCGACCAAAATATGCTTGACGATGTGCGGCGGGTTTCCTCTATCCGCTATTATTCCCTCACGGCCAGCCCAGCACCAGCAGCTGGCACGTTTGCGGGGAGTATCACGCTCAGCTTTGGGGCTAATGACTATGTAGGCGACCCTGGTCTAGCAACCTTTGTAGTAGGGCAAAGCAACGGCGCTGGCTGGAGTAATGTGGGGCACTCTGCTAATTCTTCTTCAACGCTTACTTCCAGTTCCTTCACTAGTTTTGGCGACTTCGTGCTGGCCAGCACTGATCAGAACCAAAACCCATTGCCAGTTTCACTTATTAGCTTTACCGGTAAATCTCAACCCGATGGTGTGTCCCTGCGCTGGGCAACTGCCACTGAAAAGCAAAACGCGTTTTTTGAGGTTGAGCGGCAAGTAGCGGGGCAGCCTTTCCGGATATTGACCCGCGTTGCCGGCAGAGGCAACAGTAACACACTTACTAGTTACAGTTACTTGGATAGCACGCCTTTGCCTGGCATTGCTTACTACCGCCTCCGCCAAGTAGATGCAGATGGAGCTAGTACGTACTCGAGCATATTGGCAGTACTGGTTGCCGATCAGCCATTGCAGCTTACCATTTATCCCAACCCCACATCACACGAATTACGACTCACGGGGCTTGGCGCAGATGGGCAATACCGCGTTTTTAATGAGCAAGGCACGGTACAACTCATCGGTCAGCTTTCAGTTGGCGCTATGAGCATTAATGTTTCCAGCCTGCACCCTGGCCTATACCGGCTGGAGGTTCTGCAGGGCCGGCGACGGACGCTGCGCAACTTCGTACGTAGCTGCGAGTAGAGTCTGATTTTGCTCTATCCGTTTGTCTTATATCAGTTGAGGCTGGCTCAGTAAAAGTACTGCCCCACTGGCGCTTGGCCAGTGGGGCAGTAACGTTCATGCGCGGCCAAGCAGGCTTACAGGTTTTTCAGCCAGGTTTGACGCAGGGCTAGTTGAGCCGGCGTAGCAGCTGGGTCTTGTGTGAAAACATAGCGTTTGATTTCCTCCGTGCTGCCTAGTTTCACTTGCAAGGTTTGCTCCTGACCATTGCGGCTAACGATAAATGGCACAATGGTGCCAGGAGCACGGCTCGGGATCTGACGCAGCACAGTACCAATATTGGTGCGGGCCCCATCAATAGCTACTAGCTGGTCGCCTACCTGAATACCCGCAGCTTGCAGTGGTCCGCCTACTTTAGTGAAGTACACGCTGGTCTCGCGAGCTTCTAGGCCTATTGAGCCAAGGGTGGTGATTTGCTTACCCGTGGGCACTGCCTTCTGATAACGCACACCAATTTTCGAGTAGTACTCTTGCAGCGGCAGCGGCTCAGCATTCTTGATGTAACGCTGGAAAAAGTCACCGATTTCGGGGTAGGTCATCTTGGTGAAGTCCTCGAAGAAGTTCTTCTCGCTAATGGGCTTGCTTGGGCCGTACTTCTTAGCTAGCTCCAACAGCACATCGCGTAGGCCACGCTTGCCACCGCTTAGCTCCAGCAAGCGTAAATCAAGCAGACCAGCTGTGAGGGCTCCGCGCTGGTAGATGTTTCCGTACTGACGCTGCCCTTCGTCGCTGAAGGAATTGAGGCCTAAGCGGCTGAGGCTATAGGTGGTATCGGCACGAGTGCGGT
Source organism: Hymenobacter wooponensis (assembly GCF_004745865.1). Classification (GTDB taxonomy): domain Bacteria; phylum Bacteroidota; class Bacteroidia; order Cytophagales; family Hymenobacteraceae; genus Hymenobacter; species Hymenobacter wooponensis. The sequence goes on from NZ_SRKZ01000004.1 coordinate 494,350, forward strand.
CGTAAGTAACCTTATCGTGCAGCATGCTCAGGTAGTCATTCAAGGGTACTAGGCCACCGCGCAACTGCATCATATGCGAGGCCCACTCGGTGGTACCTTCGTAAAGCCACAGGTGCTCCGAGCCGGTTGGCTGCACAAAGTTGAAGTGCTCAATAATCTCGGAGTGAATGTTGAGCGGCGTCATCACGTGGAAAAACTCGTGCGCTGCAATATCTACTACCCCCTGCGCAGTTTCAGGCGTGAGAGACATTTCTGGCAGCACGTACTCGGAGCTATACGAGTGCTCCCAGGCACCGGCCGACTTATCAGCGAAGTGGTACAGGAAGGCGTAACGCTTTACCGGCAGCTGACCGCCAAAGAACGACTGCGCAGCGTTCAACATCTTCTGCATGTAGCCCAGCAGTGGCTCGGCCTGCACTTTATCCGTGGCAGAGTAGCAGTACAAGGCTACATCTGCATCACCCAGCTTGATTTGGGCTTCGGTGAGGCGCCCCAGCAGAATAGGAGAATCAACGGCGTGGTCGTAATCCTGGAGATGATAGTAGCCTTGCGCATCGGGCACCAGCACTGAGCCGGCCTTCCAATCGGTGGGGTATTGCAGCTTGATGCGCAGGGGCTTGTCCTGCATTCCCTGCGGATAGCCAAACAGGGTTTGTCCGTTCAGCAACGCATGATCGGTTTCCAGGGAGGAACCACACATCCGATAAATGTTGTGCTCCTTCACGGGCGTATCCCAGGTTTCCGCAATGGTGTACCGAATCTCGCTGGTCTTGTCGGGCTGCGCTAGCTTCCACTGGTTGGTGGAAAGCTGCTTTACCTCTAGCGGCTTGCCCTTGCTGTCGAAAGCCTGAAAGTTGCTCACGTAGCGCCCCATATCCATTACCTGATACGTACCGGGCGCAGTAGCCGCAAATTGGTAGATGGCCTGATCCTTTTTGAGCTTGGGTAGCTCTAACTTCACCTGGAAAGCATTGCTGTTGGCAGCGGGGTCCATGGTTACCGTGTAGGTTAGCTCACGAGGAGCTTTGGCCAACACCGGCGCGGCAGAAGCCAGCAGGGCTGCCAGCGCAGCCGAGCGGAAGAGTGAGTTCATTCGGGGAAATACTGAAAGATGGAATGGGCTACTGACGCGCAAACACACGGCCGGTTGCGCCCACCCACGAAACTACTGGTTCCAACCAAAATCTCCTCCAAAGTGGCCTAGTACTCGTACTTAAGATATGCGCTTAGCCATAAGCTCAACCATAACTCCCCTACCATATTGCAGTACACAAGCTATGTCCCGCACCAATACTGGTGCATCACCTCCAACCGCTCTTACTCATGACACAGCCAGCCCCCGATACCAACCCTACCCAACTCTTGCGATATCTGCTGCAAGTTGATGCCCTCACAGATGCCGACAGCATTGGCCGGGCGCGGGAGGCGCTTACTGGCCTAGGCCTATTAGTAGATAGAATTGAGGCCGGTGAGGCGGAAGTAGCCGTAGCCTCCGTCACTAATCCGGGGCCCGAGGGTATTAGAGCCGCACTTGAGTCCGCTGGCTTTTCAGTCCAAAACATTACAGCGGAGAGTAGCTAAAAACAGTTTTTCATTCATTGCTAGGCCACTGCTGCCTGGTTTCAGCAAACGCAAAAGGCCGCTCCAGACTGGAGCGGCCTTTTGTATATACAATGGCATCAACTTACTTATTCTCCTCGCTAGGCTTGCCCTGCTGATGCATGTTAGCCGCTACTAAGTCATCGGGAATGATGTTGCTGACCGCTACTTGCACCTTATTTTTCAAGCCAGACACTACCTTATCCTTATTAGCCATTAAGGCGTCATAACCATCTTGCGCGACTTTTGCAGGGTCGGCTTTGCTACCTTCCTTCACCAGCTTCGATTCCGTCATATCGGCCTTGTTGAAGAAGTCGGTGTCGGTTACGCCGGGCAGCAGCGCTGTAATGCTAATGCCCTTATCCTTGGTCTCTTCCCGGATAGCTTCAGTGAACGATGTCACAAAGGCTTTCGTGCCGTGATATACTGCCTGCAATGGCCCGGGTAGCTCACCACCTATCGAGGAAACGTTAAGAATCTTACCATCTCCTCGCCCCACCATTTCTTTGAGGAAGCACTTGGTAAGCGTAACGTAGGCTCCAATATTCAGCTGAATGATGTCCAGTTCACGGTTGATGTCGGTTTCAGTAAACTCGCCGTATTGCCCTTGCCCGGCATCATTTACCAAAACATCAACCTGAAGTCCTTGGGCCTTCACCGCATCATAGACTTCAAACGGAGCTTCCCGCTTAAACAGATCTTTGGCAACAGTGACTACCTCAATACCATGTTGCTGTTTGAACTCGGAAGCCTTCTGGTCTAGCTCCTCCTGATTACGAGCTACCAAAACCAAGTTGTACTGATCCTGTGCGAAAAGCTTGGCAAGTTCGTAGCCTATTCCGCTAGTAGCACCTGTTATTAATGCGTATTTCTGTTTGTTTGTCATAGCACGAGCACGTAAAAGATTGATCTTCAGCATAACCTACGGTGCCAAGATTCCTTCGGCCGTACATTTCTTTTGCTATTTATCAGATTCTAATTCATAGCTCAACTACTAGCTGAGCCGTTATACCTCAATACCATTTGCCTGAACTACGTAAATTTCTCCTACAAAAATCAGGGTTTGCCTCAGCGTAAATCCGTAGAAATCGATAAGCCGTACCACCTCAAAAGGAGGTAAATAGACAAGATTTACAGACCGTCTGAATCTTGCTCTGAACCCCTTTCCTTATGTTGATGCCAACGCTTCCGGATACCTCAGCTTTGCACCTGCAAAAACTACCTCTCGGCCGCCAGCTTGACTTCTCAATTCCTGATGGCCGCTTTGCGTACATATACCGCCGTACTGAAAATGAGCCATGGCGCTGTGTTGCTCGAAATGCCTGTACCCCTTTCCTAGACTCGGCTCCTATCTACCAAGAGACCAAGCCAGAGTATGTAGTATGCTTCTGTGACAGCGCGGGCATTATTATGGCCGCAACGCCCATAGTACAGGCCTAGCACTCATTAATAGCATAAAAGCACAAGCCCCGTAACGAAGCCGCGTCTATTCACGCGGCTTCGTTACGGGGCTTGTGCTAGGTTTACTTAGTCTATTGGTGCATCAGCTTGGTCATTACCCGAGTTGCACCTTGCTGCACAGTCAGGCTATAGACCCCTAGCGGCAGCTGCGTAACTTCAGGCAGGGTAATGGTAGAGGCACCTTTGGTTACTTCTACTGAGCGCGTGAGCACAGTCCGCCCCATTGCATCAGTGCAGGTGATGAAGGCTTTCCCTCCTTGAGGGCTCTGAATCTGCATGCTCAGCTCGCCTACGAAGGGGTTCGGCCATGCCTGCATTTCTAGATTGGCAACGTTAGCAATGGTAACTGCTTTAACAGCAGAGTACGTTATTTTACCAGATATATCAACCTGCTTAAGACGATAGTACACCATCGCGCCCGAATACTTAGCCAGAGCGTCCTGCCAGGCGTAAGTGCTCGTTTGGGTAGTAGTGCCGTTGCCTTTGACAGTGGCGATGCGGTTGAAAACACGACCATCACTGCTAGACTCTACTTCGAAACGGTCGTTCTGCAATTCCGAAGCAGTTAGCCAGCGCAACACCGCATTGCCGGCCTGACGCTCGGCAGTAAAGGAAACCAGCTCAACGGGTAAAGGAGCTGGCTTGCTTTCCGATTCGCTGGCCCCCAGGTTACCTAGTATACCCGGAGCAGGCGTTGCCGAGCCAAAGAAGTCGCGCGAACCTGGTGTCAAGCTAAATTCTGTGGCTAAGTTCAAGCCAGAGCCAATTGCGGCAGAGGTAGGCTGCAGCTTATATGCGTCCCAAGAAGTCAGCAAACGACGGTTGCCGCTTGAAATATTCATATCTCCTCCCTGACCAGCTCGCACAAATGCGGGGTCTAAGCTTACTCCAACCATTCTGGTACCAACCATCTCTTGGTTAGTAGCGGTACGCCAGTCGTTGAGAGTGCTAAAAGATGTGCCTCCCCATTTAATACCTAGCGGTTTACCCGTACCCCAGTAGCAGTTGCTTTGAAACGTGATTCCCTCAGTAGCTAGTGCTTTTACCTGTGGCACGCCAGCCGTAGTCTGGAATATATTGTTCCGCACCGTGATCTGGCTAACCCCGTTGCTCGACAAATAGAACGCGTTAGCCTCTGAGCCATCTGCTGCGGGCGTCAGGTAAATCGTATTGTTATGGATAGCCGCCGTTTGAATGCCTCCATTATCTCCCGAAGACCATAACATGATGGCACCTTGTCCGAAACGACGAGCATCGTTTTCGCTAATGTTATAGCGAATAGTCAGGTCGTGCATAGCTGGTGCGCCACTATACTGGGCCAGCAAATAGCCTGGTCCATCATTGTCATGTGAGTAATTATACTGCATGACAGAATTAGTGCAGCCACCATCCAAGTCAAACCCGCCACCATCGTGGGCTAAACCAGAACGGTTATGGTGCGACTCACACTCCTGTATAACCAACTTATTGCAAATATACCCCCAGATACCGACGGGCCCTCCGTTTGGATTATTGTTCAGCCAGCCATTATTGTATGTCTCACAGTGCTCAATTAGAGCGCCGTCAATACTTGAGAGCACGATACCACTACCCGTGTTAGTAGTAGTAATTTCTGACCGACCAGAATTGTTATAGGCCTTGCAATCCGCAACATACCAGTCTTTATGGCAAAGAGCAGGAGCTTTACCATAAGAGGAGATACCGGCCTCGCCATTGTCGTGAGCTTGGCAGTTCGTAATACGTACATTGTCATAGCCACTAGTTGTGCTTGAGCTGCCAATAGCAATACCCGTCTTTATATAGCCACTTACATCAAGGCTATCTAAAACAAGGTGAGACAACCGTTTATTGGTAAGGTCAGCAGTGACAGAGAAGATAACGCCGGAGTTATTAGTCGTCGTACGGCCTGAGCCCGCAAACTTTAGGCGATGCAGTTCAATACCACCAGCATTGGGGCAGTAAAATGCATAATTGTTTCCGCTTGCAATTGTGGCCATACCTTGGCCATAAGAGCCTATTTTAATAGGATCGGCAGCGGTGCCTACGCTTGTAAAATATAAGGAGCCTGTAAAGGTCTTTCCTGCTTCAAAAAGAACCCGGTCGCCGGGGTTGAAGCTAGCCTTATTTACCTGTGCGATACTATTCCACGCAGTTGCGACTGAAGTACCATCATTTGTGTCTTTACCTGTTGAGCTGATATAGTACGTTGTAGCTAAAGCAGACGAACTATTCGTTAGCAAAGAGACAAAGAGAACTGATAAGAGTACAAGTTTAAAGCGCATTGACAAGGGCTTTGGTATGACAATGCAATACTATGCAAATAGGATAATTATAAAAATATAAATGTTTTTCAAAGATTTATAACGCTTTTCAGGGGCTATTTAGGCATCAAAGTGCAAAATGCAATTCATTGCCTCACAATACAATATACAGTAGCATTCTTTCATCAGGTTAGTTTGGTTATATTCTAGAATATTAATCTAATCTACATTTGAAATGTAATTTTTCCTACAATTAGAATAGGTTGTAATTTTATATAACTATTGACTCTGTATAAAATCCCATACTTATGCATAGCAGCAGAACAGTATCCAACCTACCCATTCAAACAACCCATTACTGGCTTGCTCACACTTTTCTCAAACAATTCCGTGTGAGTGGCTCCTTAGTTACTTCACTAGAGTAACTATGCGATAAAAGTGTAAGACACCCAATTAAGGTTGAACTTAACTGAATAATGAGCGACAGTTTGCACTTGTCCAACGCCCCATCTCAGCTGTAAATTAGGGCGTGCTAAATTTCATCTTGTGAAACCCTTACATAAAATATGAGTATTTATTACGAGACAAAAAGGAGATTAATACGGTAGCTTTCAGGATGCTAGTTGCAGAGTTTAGATACTAAAACTCACTTGCGCCCACAGGCAGCCTTGGCCTAACTTCTTTCCATTGTGAGCAAGTCTTGTACTCTGCGCGTTTATGCTGAAGCTGATGGGCCCATAGTGGCTCTCATCTTGGTTGCGCACTCACGTAATGGCACCGACTTGTCTGAAATTGAGCTCCCATATTTGCTATGGCAGTCAATGGGAACCCGGGCAGCAGCTACTATGATAGCGCGCTTTTATAGATGGAATCATCCGGAGGTAGTAGAGCAGCTTGGGAGGGTAGCCGTTCAGCGTAGCATTACTTCACTGCTGCATGTACACCAGCGTGAATACCGGAGTAAACTTCTATAGATATACGCCGCAACGCACCGCATTATAAGGTGTTGCTCCTGTAAATAGGCACTCCTGTACACTGCCTCACATGACGTGCTAATGCAAACTGGCCTAGCACACAATCTGCTCAAGCCCTCTTGGTATTTACCACACAAAATCAGCAGTATACACTTATAAAACCCGTATAAATTCGGGAGCATTATTTCATGGAGTATCGTTTAACCGACCGTCAGAACCTAATAAAGTGGCCTGACGTACGTTCTAACCTGCTTACCCTTTGAAAACAATGCTTACCCTCGCCCCCACCGCCACCCTCCACCTTCATTTAGTTCCTGCTGGTCGTCGCCTCGATTTCCCAACACCGGCTGGCCAATTTGCTTATGTATATCGCCGTGGCCGCAACCAGTCTTGGCAGTGCGTGGCCCGCAATGCCTGCAGTCCTTACCTCGACCGCACTTCAAACTTGTCGGCTACCACTCATGAGTACATGGTGCAATACCTGGATACTAATGGCGAGGTTATCCAAAAGACATCCATCGTTCGGGCCGCCCCGGCAGGGCTACCCGTTAGCCCCAGTTGGATTAGCCTCCGCTAGGCCACCACTGCGCACCTAGTTTATATTTGCCCTTTCACTAGAAACTCTCATTTCAGAAAGGCAACTAGTACAGGGGCATTTCTTTGAAGCGCTGTGCCCTTAGACAGCCTGTAGCCCAGTACCTGACAGGTGACATCAAATAGTAAGGCAGCTTATCTAAACCTTAATGGGGTATTTCAGCTTCCTACTTAACGCCTGCTGAACTTAGGCGTTGATTTTTTCTGCATGCCTGAGTACGATATTCTACTAGTTGGTGCCGGTGCTGCTGGCTTATTAGCCGCCCGCACCCTCGCTCAAGCGGGTCGACGTGTTGCTATACTTGAAGCCCGCAACCGCCCTGGCGGCCGCATCCACACCTTTACTGACCACGGCTTTACTGGCCCTACTGAAGGTGGAGCCGAGTTTTTACATGGCGATGTAGCTCGCTCTCAAGCTCTTCTTCTAGAAGCTGGCATCATCACTCACGATACCGGTGGCAGCAACTTTGAGGCGGCTGAAGGCAAAGCTCAAGAGGCGGAAGGGTTCTTTATCGAAGACATGCCCTTGCTGCTTCAGAAGCTGCATAGTCTGGAGCATGATGTGCCCCTGGCCGAATTTTTGGCGCAACAATTTCCTGATGAGCAGTATCGAGAATTGCGCGATACTGTTACGCGCTTTGCGGAAGGCTACGATGCCGCTGATGCCCGCCGGGCTAGTTCCTTTGCGTTGCGCGAAGAATGGTCGGGCAACGGAGCCGAAGACTCGCCTAGGCCAGAGGGCGGGTACGGGCGGTTGATTGACTGGCTGGTGCAAGAAGTTCAAGCGGCCGGCGGCGTGCTGCATCTCTCTACTATAGTAGAGGAAGTGCGCTGGCAAGCGGGGCAGGTGGAAATAAAATGCCAAGGAGGCCCTACCTTCCTAGCTGCCCAGGCACTACTCACTCTACCGCTAGGTGTATTGCAGGCAGAGGAAGGCACAGCTGGTTACGTGCGCTTTACGCCAGAACTGCCCGCTTACCGAGCTGCCGCTATGGCATTGGGTGTTGGGCCCGTGATTAAGTTCCTGCTGGAATTTCAGGAGCCCTTTTGGCAAGCCCCTTCCGCCGAGGTAGGTCAGCCCATGCCCGAAATGGGCTTTCTTTTCTCGGATGCTGCTGTGCCTACTTGGTGGAGCCAATTTCCTGACACCCGCCCCCTACTCACTGGCTGGGTTGCCGGTCCGGCCGCTGCTGCCCTGCGGGAAACCTCCGAAGCCGACCTACTTACGCTCGCCCTCGATACGCTAGCTTATCTGTTTGGCTCTACCACCAGTTTCCTGCGCCAGCAGCTTCGCGCCCACCGCGTAGTTAACTGGGGTGCTGATCCGTTTGCGCGAGGGGCTTATGCCTACGCAACAGTAGGATCGGCGGCGGCCTACCAAGTTCTTAACCAGCCCATCGAAGACACGCTCTTTTTTGCGGGTGAAGGTCTCTACGAAGGAGCGCACACTGGAACCGTTGAAGCTGCTTTAGTGAGCGGTGAAACAGCTGCCAAGAGAATTCTAGGCCAGTAGTTCAGCGTAGAAATTAGCTATACTTGGCATGCCTTTTCGCCTGCTGGTCATCTCCCCACCTGAGCCGCTGGAAGCAGAGCTCCCCTTCCTCCTGCAACTGTTCGAGGCAGGCCTACAAACTTACCACGTTCGCAAACCGGGTTGGTCGGAGCAGGAGCTGGCTGAGTACGTGCAGCAAATCCCGGCTATCTACCACAACCGGCTAGTAGTGCATGCCCACTACACGCTGGCACTTCGGTTCCTGCTCAAAGGCATTCACCTGACTGAGCACAGCCGACGTGCTGCCAGTACAACCGCCCTCCTACGCCAACTGCCGGGCCGGAGCATTTCTGCCTCCCTCCACAGTCTCGAAGATCTGGCACGTCACCGTCGGCCTTATCACTACGTCTTCCTCAGCCCTATATTTCCGAGCACCAGCAAGCCGGGTTATCAAGCCGACTTTAAGCCTGAAGCGCTGGAACATACGCTAGGCCACCTGCGCATGCGCCGGGGCTACAGTCCGCAGGTGGTAGCGCTGGGTGGTATCACGCCGGCTACGTTGCCTTGGGTGCAGCAGGTTGGTTTTGCGGGGGCGGCCGTGTTGGGCGGCATTTGGCAGCAGCCTAATCCGGTGATGGCATTTCGGGAGTTGCAGGCGGCTGTACTGCACCACTAGGCCACTGGCGTGGCCAGCGCTTGGTCCCAATCTTTCCAGACGGGCTCGTAGCCTTGCCGCCGGATCATGGCGGCAATTTCCGCGGGGCTGCGCTCATCACTGATTTCAAACTGCTCCAGTGACTCTGGCTCTACCACGTAGCCGCCGGGGTTGGTTTTAGAGCCTGCGCTGATGGACGTGATGCCGAGCTTAATGATATGGTCGCGAAAGGTGGGCGTTTCGCGGGTCGAAATCGAGAGTTCTACTTCTTCGTTCAGCAGCCGATACGCGCAGATCAACTGTACCAACTCCCGATCCGACATTTCTACCTTGGGCTGCAACAGCCCCTCCGCTGGCCGTAGCCGCGGGAAGGATAGGCTATAGCGGGTTTGCCAGTAGGTGCGCTCCAGGTAGGCCAGATGCAGAGCTGTGAAAAAGCTGTCGGTGCGCCAGTCTTCTAGGCCAAACAGCACGCCTAACCCCATCTTATGAATGCCCGCCTGGCCGAGCCGGTCGGGCGTATCGAGGCGGTAGTAGAAGTTCGATTTCTTACCCTTCGGGTGGTGCTTCTTATAGTCCTCCTGATGGTAGGTTTCCTGGTACACTAGCACCGTGTGCAGACCATCGGGAATGAGTCGCTCATAGTCCTCGCGGTCAAGGGGCTGCACTTCCATGGAGATGTGTGCGAAGTGGGGCCGCAACGTCTGGATGGCTTTCTGCAAGTACTCTACCCCTACGGTTTGGTTGGCCTCGCCGGTTACCAGCAGCACGTGCTCGTAGCCCCACTCCTTCAGCACGGTTGCCTCCTGCAGCATTTCCACGCTGCTGAGCGTGCGCCGCCGGATTTTATTATCGAGACTGAAGCCGCAGTAGGTGCAAATATTCTGGCACTCATTGCTCAGGTAGAGCGGTACGTAGAGTTGCACCGTATTCCCGAAGCGCTTGCGCGTAAGCTGCTGGCTCAACCGAGCCATCTGCTCCAGATACGGGGCCGCGGCTGGCGAAATCAGGGCCTTGAAATCTTCCAGCGTGCGTTTCGGCGCCGCCAACGCCCGCTCTACATCGGCGGCGGTTTTGGCGTAGATGCTGGCCTTGACGTCGTCCCAGCGGTGAGCATCGAAGATGGGGCGGAAAGACATGGTTTGGTTGTTAATTATTGATTTTCGGTTGTCATTGGTAGGCGTTGGCATGCACTGACGCCTACCAGTGGCAACTAATCCAGGAAAGACGTAAGAGGCGAGCTGGCTTCGGCGTGTGCCTGGGGGGCAGCTAGGCGGGCTTCGTAGGCCAGGCGGCCGGCTTCCACAGCTAGGCGGAAGGCTTGCGCCATCTGCACGGGTTGTCCGGCCACGGCAATGGCCGTATTTACCAGCACGGCATCGGCCCCCAGCTCTATGGCGGCTGCGGCGTGCGAGGGCGCGCCAATGCCGGCATCAACCACCACTGGCACCCGGCTCTGATCAATGATGATTTCCAGGAACTCCCGAGTTAACAGGCCCTTATTGGAGCCGATGGGCGAGCCGAGCGGCATTACGGCCGCCACCCCCACCTCCTCCAGCCGCTTGCACAGCACCGGATCGGCGTGAATATAGGGCAGCACCACGAAGCCCAGCTTCACCAGCTCCTCGGCTGCTTTCAGGGTTTCTACTGGGTCGGGCAACAGGTACTTGGGGTCGGGATGAATTTCAAGCTTAAGCCAGTTGGTTTCCAAAGCTTCACGAGCCAACTGAGCGGCAAACACTGCTTCCTTGGCCGTGCGCACGCCAGAGGTATTCGGCAGCAGCTGAAACTGTGGGTGGCTGAGGTGGCCTAGCAGGTCGTCCTGGGCATCGGTTACGTCAACCCGCTTTAGGGCCACTGTTACCAGCTCTGAGCCGGACGCCAGCAAGGCTTCCTCCATGAGCTGCGCCGAGCTGAACTTGCCGGTGCCGGTAAACAGGCGCGACGAGAACGTGCGCCCGGAAATTACGAGGGGTTGAGTGGTCATGAGGAGGTAGGAAGTAGCGTGGGCAAGCGCTCCAGAAAAGCCAGAGCCGTAGTGGCGGGGTCGGGGGAGGCTGAAATGGCTCCCGATACCGCCACGCCGTGCAGACCCGTAGCCACCAGCGGGGACACATCTGCCAGCGTTATGCCGCCAATACCAACGATGGGCGTCGTGATTCCCGCGGCCCGGCACTGACCTAGCAGAAGCTCGTAACCCGTAAGGCCCAGAATTGGGCTTAGCTTCTCCTTGGTAGCAGTGAAGCGAAATGGCCCTAGCCCTATGTAGTCTACACCGGCTGCCTCTAGCCGCTCAACGTCAGCAAACGTGTTGGCTGTGCCACCAATAATAAAATCGGGCCCGAGAATGGCGCGGGCTTCCGTCGGCGCCATATCTTCTTTGCCGAGGTGCACCCCATCGGCCCCAATTTCTACAGCTAGCTGCGGATTGTCGTTGATGATGAGGGTTGCGCCGTAGCGCTGGCACACCTGCTGAGTGGCCAGCGCCCGTTGCTTCCACTCGGCATACGCCAAGTTTTTTACACGCAACTGCACCCACCTCACGCCCCCCGCGCAAGCCTGTTCGGCCTGCTCCGCCGAAGCGGTAATAAACTGTAGGTTATTGATCTGTTTCATCCAAGGAACTCAAAAATGATAGCCAAGTAGGCCAGGGTTGCTGGCCAAAACCCGGGTGGTGTACTCCTTCCCCAGCCGACAGGCGGCTGGCAGCGGCTGCCCTTTCGCCAGCTCCGCCGTAATGGCCGCCGATAACACGCAGCCGCTCCCGTGCTTCTCCCCATTCGGTAGGCGCGGAGCCGGGAAGGAGTGCTGCTGCCCATCTAGGAATAAAACGTCTGTGGACTGTGCCCCCTCCTGGTGCCCGCCTTTTAGCAGCACCGGACAAAATGCACTGACCGCCGCCGCTGCTTCCTCAGCGGAAGTGCTAGGCCACAGGCGCAGCATTTCGGGCCGGTTAGGCGTGAGCAAGGCTAGGCCAGTGCACACCTTGCGCACGAGTTCCTGCGGCGGCCCGGCATGAAAATCGAAGCCGGCGCTGGCTTGCAGCACCGGGTCCCAAACCACCTGCACCCGTGGGTTTTGCTCCCGCAGCCAGCTCAGGAGTTGTGGCAGTTGGGCCAGGCTTTCTATCAGGCCAATTTTAACATACCCGATAGCAAACCGAGCAAACAGCAGTTGGGCCTGCGCGCGCACTTCTGTAGGCGCCACCCAACTCACGCCTTCAAACTGCACATCGTTCTGTACCGTCAGGGCCGTGCACACGCCTAGGCCATAGACGCCAAGTGCCTCCATGGTTTTGCTATCGGCCAGCAAGCCGGCCCCACCGCTGGGGTCAAAACCGGCTATACTCAGGGCATAAGGGCGAGGCTGCTGGGGCATTTGAAGTAAGAAGTTAGACTGTCATGCTGAACGGAGTTGAAGCATCTCCCGCTTCGTTGAATCACTTCTAGGCCAGTTGAATAGCCAGAGGTAGAGATGCTTCGACAAGCTCAGCAGGACGGTCTTTTGAATACCATCTACAGGTATATCTCGCTGCCTTTCTCCACGAACTCACGGGCTTTCTCGGCTAGGCCATGCGTCAGTGCCTCATCGGGCTGAACCTCCTGCTTGGCGGCAAAGTCGCGGACTTCCTGCGTGATTTTCATGGAGCAGAAATGCGGGCCGCACATGGAGCAGAAGTGGGCCACTTTGGCACCCTCGGCGGGCAGGGTTTCGTCGTGGTACTCGCGGGCCGTGTCGGGGTCGAGGGAGAGGTTAAACTGGTCTTCCCACCGGAACTCGAAGCGGGCTTTGCTCAGGGCGTTGTCGCGGTACTGGGCTCCTGGGTGGCCTTTGGCCAGGTCGGCGGCGTGGGCGGCAATTTTGTAGGCGATGACGCCGTCCTTCACGTCCTGCTTGTTGGGGAGGCCTAGGTGCTCTTTCGGCGTCACGTAGCAGAGCATGGCCGTGCCGAACCAGCCAATCATGGCCGCTCCAATGGCCGAAGTGATGTGGTCGTAGCCGGGAGCAATGTCGGTGGTCAGCGGGCCCAGCGTGTAGAAGGGAGCTTCGTGGCACTCCTTCAGCTGCTTTTCCATATTCTGCTTGATCAGGTGCATGGGCACGTGGCCGGGGCCCTCAATCATTACCTGCACATCGTGGGCCCAGGCAATTTTGGTGAGCTCACCCAACGTTTCCAGCTCCGCGAACTGGGCTTCGTCGTTGGCGTCGGCAATAGAGCCGGGGCGTAGGCCATCCCCCAGGGAAAATGCCACGTCGTAGGCCTTCATAATCTGGCAGATTTCCTCGAAGTGGGTGTAGAGGAAGTTCTCTTTATGATGCGCCAAGCACCATTTGGCCATAATTGAGCCACCCCGCGACACTATACCCGTCACACGCTTGGCTGTGAGCGGAATGTAGGGCAGCCGCACGCCAGCATGAATCGTGAAGTAATCCACGCCCTGCTCGGCCTGCTCAATGAGCGTGTCGCGGAACAGCTCCCAGGTTAGGTCCTCGGCCTTGCCGTTCACCTTCTCAAGGGCCTGGTAAATAGGCACCGTGCCCACTGGCACCGGACAGTTGCGGATAATCCATTCCCGCGTCTCGTGAATGTTCTTGCCCGTGCTCAGGTCCATGAGCGTATCGCCACCCCAGCGGCAGCTCCATACGGCCTTATCTACCTCTTCTTCAATGCTCGACGTCACGGCCGAGTTGCCAATGTTGGTATTGATCTTCACCAGGAAGTTGCGCCCGATAATCATGGGCTCGCTCTCCGGGTGGTTGATGTTGGAAGGAATAACGGCCCGACCGGCCGCTACTTCGGCGCGCACGAACTCCGGCGTAATGTGGCCCTGCGGCGTGTTGGCCCCAAAGCTGTGCCCCTGGTGCTGTACTTTGAGCACATCATCGGCCGCCAGGGCATCAATCCGCTGGTTTTCCCGGATAGCAATGTACTCCATCTCGGGCGTGATAATCCCCTGTTTGGCATAATGCAGCTGGCTTACATTCAGGCCCTCCTTGGCCCGGAAAGGCCGCCGGATGTGCTCAAAGCGCAGGTGATCCAGCGAGGCATCGGCGGCCCGCTGCTGCCCGTATTCTGAGGAAGTGCCGGGCAGCTCTTCTACGTCTCCGCGCTCCAGAATCCACTCCTCGCGTAGGCGCGGCAGGCCTTTCTTCAGGTCAATTTCAATGTTGGGGTCGGTGTAGGGTCCGCTGGTATCGTACACCGTTACGGGTGGGTTCTGCTCGGTGGGGTTCGTGAAGTCGAACTTGCGTTGGGTATCACTGAGGGTGATTTCGCGCATGGCCACCTGAATGTTGTGCAGCTGGCCAGGCACATAAATCTTGCGCGAGCCCGTCAGGGGCGCACGTTCCACCAGCGTTTGCTGGGGGGCATGGTCTTTTTTCATCAGAAGAAATGTGGGATGAGTGTGACAGCAGGAACTAGGCCTGTCCTTCCAGGCGCGGCAAGCTTTCTGGCTTGGCTCTGGGCATTACTCAGCGTCCTGCCCGCGTTCAGAAGGACTATTAACCGCCTTGGGTTGCGCGGATAATCGTAACGCGGTCGTTGGATTGCAGGGTGTAGCTGGCCCATTCCGGCTGGGCCACCACCGTATCGTTCACGGCCACGGCTAGGCCACGCTTGCCGGCTAGTTGCAGGTCGGTCATTACCTCCGCCACGGTGCGGATCTCCGCGGCCTCTTGCGGCGTATTGTTGACATAGTAGATCATTCAACCAAAAGTTAGTTGACAGAAAATCAGACTATAAACAATAGGCAGCGAGGCTCACAGCCACACCTGTGGCCGCAATGCACTCTGGTACTTTTCCCTTCGCAGGTATCAGCCTGATCAGGTTCAAAGGGTATCATCTCAGTCCTGGCTAGCAGGACACCCCTAAAGTTTACGACGCTAACATAGGCGGTCATTCGGCAACCGCCAAATAAATAATTCCGGCCTGGGAGGTCCTCTCCTACCCAGTGGCCTACAACGTTGCTACGGATGCAGCTCGCTTTATTAGACTTCTAGGCTACTTCTAGTAATATACCGAAGACGCAAAAAGCCCCGTCCTGCATGCAAGACGGGGCTTTTTGTATTGCTACTGGCCTAGCGACGACGGTCGTTGCGGTGAGCGGCTTCCCAACGGGCCCGCTCAGCACCAGTTACCCGGTGATTTTTAGCATACCCGTAGTTGAAGTCTCGGTCGTTGCGGTCGAATTCTCGGTCGTTACGGCCATAGTCCCGGTTATCGCGACGGTCGTCCCGACGATCATCGCGGTAGTCGTCGCGGCGAGCGGTGCGCTGGGCTGCTTCCCACCGGGCTTTCTCGGCGGGCGTTACGCGGTGATTCTTATCGTAGCCGTAGTTGCTGTTGCGGTCGGTGCCGTACTTGGGTTTGTTGTCGTGATTAGGAAATGCGGGAGCGGCGAAGGCTGAGGAAGCAGTGAAGATCAAGGCAACAGCGGAAAGCAAGGAAGTTTTCATGAGGAAGGAAATTGGAGAAGGTTAATGAGAATCGACCTCGTAAGAAGCAGACTGTGAAATAGGTTAAGCGCTTAGTGGTCTTATTGCAAGCCAAGAGCCAGCTTTCCCTTTTAGCTGGCCTAGGCCAGTTTTACTCTACCAACCCCGCATTTCTATCTGCTGCCTTACTCCTTTCCTCTACTTAGCCTAGTGTACTGCTCCTTCGTGGTCGTCTTACCCTGGCCTAGGCCACCAAAAAGGGCGGAGAAGCTACGGCCGCCAAACCTGCTTCCCCGCCCATGCTGCTTTGAGCAGCTATTATTGGCTTACAACAGGCCTACACCACTCCCAGCCAATTCCTCGCGCACTGAGTCAGACCAGATGCTTACTTGTACCTCCCCAATGTGCCCTTTGCGCAGCATGAACATGCACACCCTGCTCTGCCCGATGCCGCCACCGATGCTCTGGGGCAGCTCATCCTTCAGCAGGCGCGAGTGAAACGACAGCTCCTGCCGATCCTCACAGCCGCGCAGGGCCAGCTGGCGCACCAGGGCGTGCTTATCCACCCGAATACCCATTGAGGAAACCTCGAAAGAAGTTTGCAGCACTGGGTGCCAGAGCAGAATGTCGCCGTTCAGGCCGCGGTAGCCGGCAGCCGTTTCGGTACTCCAGTCGTCGTAGTCGGGGGCGCGGCCGTCGTGGGGTTCACCGTGGCTCAACTCGCCACCGATGCCCATCAGGAATACAGCGCCGTATTCTTTTACCGCCTCGTGCTCGCGCTCCTTGGGCGTGAGGGTGGGATATTGCTTAAGTAGGTCCTCAGCATGCAGGAACGTAATGCAGCCAGGCAGCACGGGCGTAATCTCTGGGTATTTCGTCGCAATGCGCGCCTCTGTGGTGCGCAGGGCCTCGTAAATGCGTTCTACCGTGGCCTGTAGAAACGCTACTGTGCGCTGCTCGGGCTGGATGTGCTTTTCCCAGTCCCACTGATCCACGTAGATGGAGTGGATGGGCGAGTAATCTTCATCGGGGCGCAGGGCGCGCATGTCGGTCAGCAGGCCCCGACCGGCTTCAATGCCGAGCTCCTGCAGGCGCACCCGCTTCCACTTGGCCAGGGAATGTACTACCACTGCGCGGCGCTCACCTAGCGCCTTAATCGGGAAGCCAACCGGGCGCTCAATGCCGTTCAGGTCGTCGTTGATACCGGTGCCATCCAGCACGGCAATCGGCGACGACACTTTACTGAGGTGCAATTGCGAAGCCAATTCCTTGGCAAACGTCTCCTTCACAAAGCTGATGGCTTCCTCGGTTTTTAATAATTCCTGCGCAGTCATGGCAATTATTGTTTATGGTTTTTGGAAAGGTTTTTATTTTCAAAAAGGCACACGAATTCCCTCCTCCCTGACGGGAGTTTTTTGAAATCCGATAAATTATTTGTGCTCGGGAAATCCTGTCTTGTTCTGTCTGCCAATAAGGCCAACCAAGGAAATAGGCACAAAAAAAGCCTTCCAACGTGTGGAAGGCTTTAAAAGAAAATCATTTACTGATTTTTCATTTCTCCAAAGGAGCAATAGCCTTCCAGACTCGAATATTATTATTCGAGTTATTATTCTGGAGATTATTGCGGAAGTGACGCATTATTGAGGTCTGGTTTTCGTCAGATGTATACAAGTATAAAAGACGTAAATTATTTATCCTAATTAACTCACGAATTAATTTTTCAACCGCAATACTTCCGTAGTTCATAACTGCCTTACTCAGCGTCTGGAGGCGTTTTATAGGATAGATGCCCCTAGCCGCTGCTGGGTAGGGCTAGGCCACCTCTTAGTCCTTCTATATAAAGTAGCCTGAGGTGGCCTAGTGCTAAAACCGGAGACCTACGCTATAGCCAACCCATCCCAGTACGCGCGTCCGGGAGCTTCCCTCATCGAGCCAGAGCTTGCGGCCACTGCTTAGGTTGGAGTACACGCGCTGCTCAGCGGTATCAAAGCGTTGTGTAACGAGGACGCTCACAGTAGGACCTCCCACGATGCGCAAGTGCCCGCCAGCCCGCAATGGGGCTATGCCTACTAGCAGGCGCAGCTGATTGTGCAGGTTGAGGTCGGGCGTCCAGCCTTGTTGCTCCTCATTTACATGGAGAGATACGGCATCCAGGTTAACGCTGATGCGGTGCCGGGCCAACACCTCGGTTCCTACGCCGTAGCCCAGGGCCCAGCGCCGCTGCCCGCTGCCAAACCCATCGTAGGCGCCCGCAAAGAACGTATAGAAGGCAGCCGAACCACCTAGTTTTAGGCTGGCCCCTACTGGCCACGTTTCGCTGTTGGTCACCTCAAACCGATGGTAGCCGTGGCGCACTAAATTGAACGGCGCAATGCTCACCCCATCTACCGAATCGGCTATGTTAACCAGCCCGGCCAGCTGTAGGCCATGCACCGTGCCGGCGGCGTTTAATAAACCTGCCACTTGGGTCCCATGCACTTCATGCAGAGACAGATTAAATAGCCCCGCCGCCTGCAGCGTTTTCGGCGACGCGGAAGTGGGTGCTGCCGCTTCGGTGGCTAGGCCAGTAACTGGGGCTTTGGCCGGACCCGCATAATTGAACAAGCCAGCCGTTTGCACTCCGGCTATGGGGCGGGTGGCAATATTGGAGAGCCCAGCTGCCTGCCAGCCTTTCCCCTCCCCACCTAGTACGTTCAGCAAGCCAGCTCCTTGAAAGCCATTCAAATGGCGGCCTACTACGTTGGCCAGCCCAGCTACCTGCACTCCCGAAACCGTATCTCGGTCTACGTTAATGAGGCCGGCTGCTTCAAAGCCTTCAACTCCGGTTGCATAGCCTCCCAGTACATTCAAGGAAAGCGTATTCACGGTCTGCCCGCTACGCAGACCATTCGAGCCCAACGGCCCAAAAAACGATACCTGCGCCTTTTTTGTGTACGTAGGCCTGTTATCAGCTGGGGCCTCAACTGCCGTAGCCACCGAGTCTTGGAGTTGCGCTGCCTTCACCGTGGCAGCCGAGTCAACCTGGGGCCCAGCGGCTGGCTTGCTTATAGGAGTGGCCGGGGGCGCATCGTTTGCGGCTGGCGCTTTTGGGTCTGTGGGCTTAGGGTGGGTTGTTGCAGTAGTTGGGGCGGCAGTTGGTTTTTGAGCAGTTGCCGGCTGCTTATTCTGCGAGGCCGCTGCCTTATTAGGCCTAGCCGTAGGAGTTGCGGGCTCATTGCCAGCGGCTCGATCGGTGGCGGCTTTGCTGATAGTAGGGACTCCTGTGGTAGGCTTGGGTGCAGAGCGGGGCTTGGCCGGCGCTGGGTGCAATACTATCTGGTCGCCCACTAGCTCATAGCCAATGTTTTTGTCGCGCAAAAGCTGATCAAGCACGGCCCGCAAAGGTTGGTTCTGCACGCTGAGCGTAACCGGCTGCCGCAGATTTAGGGCGGTATTGCTGTAGGAGATGCGCACGCCGTACTGTCGGTGCAGGGTGCGCAATACCGATTCGAGCGGGGCTTGATTGAAAGTTACGGTCACCTTGCGCTCCATTACGGAACCAGTGCGTACCTGAGCAAACGAGGGAGTGCCGGCGAGCGTGCAAAACACGCCAAGGGCCAGGCATATGCGGTTGCGCATAGCAAATCAGTAAGTAAAAGTCAGAGATGAGAAGAACTGGCTGCTACTGGCAGCCTGGTCCATCAAGCGTATAGCCATCGGCGGTCTGGCGCACCGACAGGTTGGTTGAGAGGCTAACTACGTGCAGCACCTGGGGCAATTTGGCCTGGTGGAAGGTGCCCGTAAAGCGGCACTGGGCTAAGCCAGGAGTGCTGAGGGCCACGGGCGTACCGTAGTAACGTGAGAGGGTTTGGGCCACTTGCCCAAGGGTCTGGTTGTCGAATACCAGCTCCTGCTGCTGCCACGCCCGGAAGTTGGGGTCGGTGATGGGCTTCTGCACGGCGGCCGTGGGGGTAAGCTGCCGGATTACGCCGCGTAAGCCGGGCGTCAGCACCACCGAGTCAGGGATGCCCAGCCGGTGGCGAGTGGGGCTAAAGGCCACGCGGCCCGTGACAACGGCCACCTCCACGGAGTCTTCGGAAGCGTAGGCGCGCACGTTAAAGGAAGTGCCCAACACCCGCGTGCGGGTATCATTCGCTACTACCGCAAAGGGACGGTCATGGTCTTTTTTCACCTCGAAGAAGGCCTCACCCTGCAGCTGCACCACCCGTTCTGCCTGGTTGAAGTCGGCGGCGTAGCTGAGCGTAGAGTTGCGGTTCACCCACACGTTACTCCCATCGGGCAGCGTGATCTGGCGGCGTTCGGCCCCAGCCGCTACGGTTATGTTTTGGCTCGTCAGGCGCTCAGAGTAGAAATTGCGAGCCACTGCCCACACGCCCACCAGCAGTAAAATGGCCGCCGCTGCCCGTAGCCAGGGCTGGGCCGAACTCCACATCGGCACCACCTTCCCTCCAGTTGGCGCTGGTGCTGCCGCAGGCGGAGCTACCGGAGCCGCTAGGCCAGTGGCCGCGCTAAACCGCTGCCAAGCTTGGTCAACATCGGCTTCCGTAAACTCATCCGGCAACGAGCCGCCACGCTCCCAGGCCCGGGTAGCATCCGTGAGCAGACGGAGGCGGTCGGGTTGGGCGACCAGCCACTGGTGCAGCTCCTGTTGTTCCGACGCAGATGCCTCCCCAGCCAAATGTTTGGCCAGTAACTCCCAGGGGGCTTCTGTATCGGAAGAGAGGTGGAGCATAGAATATTCGCCGCTGAAAGTAATGTGAAATTTGCATTTCACACGTACGGCCTGCTAAGGCGAGGCTCAGTACACAAGCAGCCGAGCGGTGACACTGCTTGCGTACGAACCTCTACGGCTGAATGGTAATGGTGGCAGACTGCACGGCCGTACCAGCAAAATACCCGACGGCTTTGGGGCCGCTGGCGTTGCGGTTTAGCACGTTGGTACGCACGTTAGATGGCGGTGAGGAGAACAGGCCTACATTGTTTATTTGCGTGAACATCTCGTTCAGAAAGTAATAGTAGTCCTGGGGCAAAGAAAGCGCCTCCACGCGCACCTTGTCTCCTACGCGGAAGGGCCGATCCGTCAGTTCCACATTGCTGATGTACTTGCCGTCATATAAAGCATCATCGCGGACGATTAGCTCATCAGGCTTGTTGCGTAGGGTGTCGTTCTGGTACAGCTTAAAGCGGTAGTAGTCGCCGACGCCGGGTAGTTCCGGGCCGTTGTACAGCACATAGTAGCCGTCCTTCCAACCAGCTTCCTTCACCTTATGCTGCTGCTCAAGGCGGTCGATGGGTGGCACGCGTTTAATCTCCGTCGCGGCCCGGTACTCCTCCCCTTCCGTGCGTACGGTCAGGAGGTAAGTGTTGCCAATTTTGCCGCGCAGGCGGTGGGTCTGATAGCGGCCGGGCTCCGTCTCGCGCAGGGTGTCGGCCGCGCCCTCATTATCAGTAATGATAACCTGAGCCCCGCGCACGGCAGGAGAAGGCTGATCGTTGAAGTAGCCGCTCGTGCGGGTCAGCAGGACAGTGTACGGGCCGGGCTGATCAGTAACTGTGCCTTCTACGGCCAGTTCAGACTCCGCCGTAGGCAGGTCAATCGGAATAACATCGGTACAGCTACTAAGCGCAGCGGTCAGCAGGAAGAAAACGAAGGATAATCGGAAGCAGACAAGCATGAGCAGCAGAGCCGTTAGAAGTTGAAGTTGTAGGAAACCGAGGGCAGCGCCGAGCCAAACACCGAGAGGCGCACGGCCTCTGTTTTGCGCGCATCGTCTTCGTTCTGCCGGAAATAAATGCCATAGGCATTGCGGCGGGCGTACACGTTATAGATGGAGAATACCCACTCCCCCTGCCAGCGCCGGTTGGGGTTAGGCCGGTTTTTGAGCGTGGCGCCTAGGTCGAGGCGATGGTAGGCCGGTATGCGGTAGTTGTTGCGGGCATCGCCGCTCACCACGGGCACCACCAACCCTTCGTACACGAAGCGCGCGTTCGGGAAGGTGGTTGTCACGCCGGTGCTGTAGCTAAAGTTGCTCGATACGGAAAGCCGTGGGCTCAGGGTATAGAGGCCTACCACCGAGAGGTTGTGGGTTTTATCGTACTTGTTGGGGTACCAACGGTCGGCATTGATGCCGTTAATCTGCCGCTCGGAGCGCGAGAGGGTGTAGCTCACCCAACCGGTCAGGGGCCCCTGGTTTTTCTTCACGAAGAACTCAGCGCCATAGGCCCGGCCACGGCCATAGAGCAGCTCTCCTTCCATGTTCTTATTCAGAAGCACATTGGCTCCGTTCACGTAGTCGATCTGGTTATCCATGGTTTTGCCGAACACCTCCACGGAGGCCTCGTAGGCCTCTCCTCCCAGGTTGCGGAAGTACCCCAAGGCTACCTGGTCGGCGCGCTCCGGCCGGATGTTGTTGGTGCTGGGCGTCCAAACATCCAGGGGTGAGGCGGCGGTGGTGTTAGATACCAGATGGATGTATTGCGCGGTACGGTTGTAGCTGGCCTTCAGGGAGCTGGTTTCGGTGAGGGTGTAGCGCACCGAGGCCCGGGGCTCCAAGTTAGCGTAGCGTTTCACTACCTCGCCGTTGCGGTAGGTGCGCGGGTTTACTGGTTCCAGATGCTGGCCTAGCGTGCCAGCATATTCCAGAATGGGCGTGCCGCTGCTCAGGAAATCAAACACCGACACCCGTAGGCCATACTGCGCCTGTAAGCGGGGCGAAATAGTCTGCTCATTTTCTAGGTAAGCTGCATATTCCCCGGCCTGCTGCTCGTCTACTTTCAGCCCTCCGAATATAGATTCCGCGCTCAGGGGCTTCACAGTGGCAGGCTCGAACTGGTAGCGCGTCCCGCTTGCTCCCGCCGACAGCGTATTTCGGTCATTGAGCAGGTAAGTGAAGTCGGCTTTGCCGGTATAGTTGCGAATTTTGGACGACCAGTTGAAAGCCTGTGTGCCGCTGGGTACGCCCAACTCGTAATCGTACTGGGCTACCACTCCCGAGAAGTTACCCAGCAGGCGAGGCGAAAACTCGTGGCGCCACCGGGCCGTGCCACCCATATTGCCCCAGTTATTTTTAAAGACGTTGGCGAAGTTAAACGCGTCGCGGCCCCGGTAGCCGGTTAGCTGGAGCTGGTCGCGGGCACTGATGCGGTGGTTAACTTTCAGGCTGAGGTCGTAGAAGTAGGCTTGGTTGTCGCGCTGCTCCGGCACCAGCTTGAGTAGCAGGTCGCCGTAGGAGCGCCGGCCCGCCACCACTACCGAAGTTCGGTCCTTAATAAGTGGTGCCTCCACTGCCAGCCGGCTCGATATCAACCCAATGCCCCCGTTTACCTTCACCTGCTCGGCCTGATGCCCGTCGCGCAGGCGCACATCCAGCAGCGACGAGAGCCGCCCGCCATACTGAGCCGGAATGCCGCCCTTGTAGAGCTTCATATCCTGCACCGCATCGGGGTTGAAAGCCGAAAACAGCCCAAACAGGTGCGAGACATTATACACGGGCATTTCATCCATGAGCACCAGATTCTGGTCGATGCCCCCGCCGCGCACATTGAACCCCGTAGCCCCCTCGCCTACCGTGGCCACACCGGGCAGCAACTGAATGCTGCGGACCACATCAACCTCACCCAGTAGAGCCGGCATGAGCTTCACAGTTTTCATGTCGAGCTGGTTCACACTCATCTCCGTCTTCTTCACGTGGTCTTCGGCGCGGCTACCGGTCACGAGCACTTCTTGTGTTTGCAGGTTTTGCGCAGCCAGTCGCGGAGACCGGGTGAGGTTGCTGGTCAGGTTGATTTGCTCATTGCGCGAAGCGTACCCTAATACTTGGTACGTAACGACGTGCTGGCCTAGAGGCAATGGGAGGCTATAGAACCCTTTCTCATCGGTGTTGACTCCGGTTCTCAACGCCCGCACAAACACGGAGGCCCCCACAAGCGGGGTGCCCGTGGTGGCGTCGAGCAGGTAGCCACTGAGCGTGGCGTTGCCCGCGGCCGGAGTGCCGGTGCCTACTGCTCCGCCCGTCTGGCTCAGGGCGGGTTGTGCGGCGAGTAGTAAGCTGGTGGCCAAGCTCAAGGACAAGGCTGATTTTATACGTGTTTTCATAGCCGTAGCCTTCCTGGCCAACTGCGGAAACCAGTTGGGAAAGCCTATGTCAGAAAGTGAGATAGAAGAGACTTACTTATCGGCAATGACTTTACCCGAGCCGGAAATGCGCGTATTCACCTTGGGTTCTCCGCGATAATACACCGACCCGCTGCCGCTGATATCGGCGCTGAGGGTACGAGAGGCCAGCACGTAGCTCCGCCCCGAGCCACTAATTGACACGTCGGTATCTTGGGTGTTCAACTCATAGGCTGCCAACCGCCCCGAGCCGCTAATGCTGATGCTGTGGCTCTGGGCCGCGCCGCTCAGCTTCACCTCCCCCGAGCCCGATATGTTGGTGCGTAGGCCAGTCACCTGCGCGAAGTCCAGCTCCGCATTACCCGAGCCCGACACTTTTACCTCAAAACTAGAAGCCGACCATGGGGAGCCACTGCGCACCTTACCCGAGCCCGATACCTGCACCTCCGAGAGCGAAGGCACCGTGATGTAGACTTTGATGGGGTCATGGTCGCGGACGTTCACGCGGCTATACTCAATCTGCAGCTCGTTGCCACTGATTTCCGTTTCTAGCACCTCCAGAATGTTGCGCTGGGCTTCTACCCGCACCTGTTGCTGCGGGCCCTGCGTCAGGATAACCTCGCCGTCAATTTTCATCTCCACCCGGTTGAAGCTGCTGAGGGTGCGCTCCTCTGTTTCGGTGGGGCCCGTGCCACGTACCCGAGGGCCCGTGATGCTGTTGTCGCAAGCAGTCAGCAGGAGCGCCGACGAGAGCATGAGGGAGAGCAAGTTTGTTTTCATAGCGGTAAGCAGATATGTGGTTAGGTTCTGCTTATAGGAGTCATAACCTGCCCCGTACCCCTACGCCGGCTCAAAAAAAAGTTGAAAATATTTCTAACACGATGATTATCAACCCTGCAAAAAGCCCTTTGAGGTGTTCTCGCATGAGCCGCAGAGCCTTGCCCATCTGGTTTTCTACGGTTTTGGGTGCCACGTCCAGGGTTTCGGCAATCTGTTGGTAGCTAAGCCCCTCCTGCCGGCTCAGCAAGAACACGGCCCGGCACTGCGGCGGCAGCGTAGCCAAGGCAGCAGCTATAGCATGCTCGGCATCCTGCCCATCTAGCTGCTCGGCAGTGGTATTGGCGCCCATATCAGGCACGCTGGCATCGTCCCAGGCCACTTGCCGCTGGTGGCGCTGCTGATAGCGCACGGCGGCGTTCAGAGCCGCGCTGTACAAATAG
The DNA here is from genome assembly GCF_004745865.1 of Hymenobacter wooponensis. Classification (GTDB taxonomy): domain Bacteria; phylum Bacteroidota; class Bacteroidia; order Cytophagales; family Hymenobacteraceae; genus Hymenobacter; species Hymenobacter wooponensis. The sequence continues at coordinate 519,157 of NZ_SRKZ01000004.1, forward strand.
GCTTTGTAAGTGGTACTGATGACCAGCGTTTCGCGGTTGTTCCAAATGCGCATGAATACGTCTTGCAGCACGTCTTCTGCCACTGCCCGGTCCTGCACCACCCGGAATACCACATTGCCCAACGGCCGGTAAAACTGCCGAAAGAGCAATTCCATAAAGGCCTCCCCATTGGCGCGCTGCAGCTCCGCCAGCCGGGTTTCAAGCGCATCATGAGTAGCAACTTCGGACATAACCGCGGAGAACGGGTGGTATCTGGGGTGGCGCTAGGCCACTTTCGCCCTGCAAAGCTACAGTTCCCGCCATAATATAGCCGCTGCTTAGTATAGTCTTGTTCTTATACTACTTCATTTCTGTACAGCAGGTAGCTTACAACGGCCAAGCCCCAACGCGAAAGAATCGCGTTGGGGCTTGCAAAGTGGCCTAGGCGGCTGAGCGAAGTACGTTTTCCCCTACTTGGCCTTACTCGCCGTTCGTGAGGGAGTCACGTACATCTCGCACGGCCCCGGCCACGGCAGTAGGCACTACTACATCGGGTTGCAACAGGCGCAGCAGACGCTGGTATTTGGCCCGGCCTTCGGCCAGCATATGCGGGGGCACTTCAAACACAAATAACTCGAAGGGCTCTACCTTTTGCACTCCTACCAGTAGGAACCGGTCGGCGCGTAGCGCATCGGAGTAGAAGGCTGCCTGACGGTCGTAGTCGTAGCCGCTACACTGCGCCACGAAATGGCTGTAGTCGCGGGCTAGCGTGGTTTTAAAGTCAATTATAGTGTAGGGTTCTCCCGGCCGGTCAATAACCAAATCGGCACGGAGCTTACAGAGCGTACCGGTCGTAGGTTCAGTGAAGATGCAGCTTGGCTCAGGGGTTCCAACTTCTAATAAGTGGTTTACTTCCGCGTTGAGCTTCACGCCGTCTACCATCCACCAAATGAGGGTATCGTTGATGCCGGGCAAGCCAGGTTCGTACAGCTCAGGCTCCAGTAGAGCCGTATGAAACGCCGTACCCAGGCCTAGCGCCCCAGAGTTAGACGTAACAGGACGTGGCGGACGCCCATATAAAGCATCACGCAGCCGAGACAAATCGGAATTGGCTATGGCAGGCAGAGCCCGGTAATCGTCGTATGGGATGCGCAGCAGATCGGGCCGCGGAGTGGCAGTAGCAGTGGAATCAATCACGAAACTAGAACAGCAGAGCCCACAAAAAGGCTCCGAAAAACAAGAAAGGCAGGCTTTGAATCAGGAGTATACGGATTTTCTTGGTAAGCACCGCCGCACGGGCACCACCTGTGCTACCTCATAGCCCCAGGATATGGCCTAGCGCATGCTCAAGCAGATGATTTAAAGTCCGTATCCGCTATGCCAATCAACTATTGCTATAACCGCTTGCCTCCAAAAGCATGAGGTGCTTTCCGCACTTTGCTAGGCCACTCCCCACCCGCAGCACATGCATCAGTTTTTGAACAAACGAAAGCCCCCACTCCGTAACTCCGATAAACTATCGAAGCATGGAGTGGGGGCTTACACTGTAGCTCTACCGAGCTGAGGAGTTACTTAGCTACTACAATGCGCTGGTTGAGAACTTCTGTTTCGGTAGTCAGACGCAGAATGTAGGTGCCAGTGGGCAAACTAGAAGCTTTAAGAAGTGCCTGACGGCTTACACCAGCTTCCATTGTTCCGGCGTATACCTGCTGCAAACGACGGCCCTGCATATCAAAGATTTCGACGGTTGCATTACCTGCCTTGGCCAACGTAAACTCGATAACGCTTTCGTAGGTGACGGGCATTGGGAAAGCTACGAGCTCCGTTTTAGCGGCACCCATGCTTACCTTCTGCTCTGGCATACCAGACAGGGTAGCATTCGAAGAGCTGCTGGCAGTCAGGTTAGCCCCTGGGATGAAGGGCGACAGGTAGCGACCAGGGATTGGACCTTCCATGGCACCGCTGGGCAGTTGCCAGGCAACTGATACGTAGTCGTCGCCAACCTGCTCCTTGTGCAGAGCTTCCACATAGTACCGGCGGCCAGCTACTAAAGCTACCGGAGCCGATTGCTGCGAAGCATACTTATTCCATACTCTCCAGCCCGTGCTGCTGCTTGAGAAGGCAATACGCTTCTTATTAGCAGGGTTATCATCGGAGCTGATGTAGAGTTCTGTAGCTTCATCACCGGCAATCCAGAAGATGTAGTTACCCGTCTGCGGAGCGCAGATGTAGCCACGAATACGGGCACCGTAGTTGTTTCCAATATTACGGTCGCTCTCGAAGATAGTGAGCTGACTGGTGCTCGATGGCGTGTTCTGGACGGGGATATTGCTGATGTTCTTGCCATTCACGTTGTTCCACTGCTCACGCAGAATAGTGCCGGTAGCAGAGCAAACTGTCGGAACAGGCGTAGGGGTTGGTGTCGGCGTGGGAGTCGGCTCAGGCGTGGGGGTAGGCGTTGGTGTAGGAGTTGGGGTTGGCGCGGTGGTGCCAGCAACTACTACGAACATCGGCGTTTCCGTTACCTGCAACGTCAGCTGGCCGTTCTGCAGCGTCACGCGCTGTGGCGTCATCGACTGGGCACCGCTGGTTGGGCGGTATACATCGGCGTAGGTAGCTGTTCCTAGATTCAGGGTGTACTGCGCCGTGCGGCCTTTTTCGTCTGGTACTACCAGCGCATAGGCAGAGTTGCCATTTAACTCGTAGCGGTCTACAATAGGGTCAGCATTCAGCGTCTGTTTGAACACGTACTCCCCCAACAATTGATTGGTCTGGTTGAGGTACTGCGTAGCCAGGCGTGGAGTACGGTCAGCGTTAGTCAAACCCATAGTGGCAAACTGCTGTGAGCTACCGGGGTTATCATCATAGAGCTGATAGAAGAAGTTACGCTCAATTCCTAAGCGAGCATACATCAGAGAAGTACGCAGGATCCAGTCGGCCTGAGTTTCTACAATGGAGCGGTTACCGACAGCAATGGCTTTGAGGGGGCTACCCTGGTTCGTGTCGAAACCAGTTTCAGTTACCCAAACCGGCATGCTGCCAGCATAGTCTCGGGCCATTTGCATGAAGCTCTGCCCGATAATGGCAGCACCCGAAATTTCAGGAGCTTGACCGCGCGTTGAGGTTCCCGTCTGGGAGCAATTATCGTTGTTAGAGTACACGTGATAGTTAATCACGTCCCAGCAGAGGTTCACGCTACCATCGGCCTTATAGCCGCGGTTTTGCTTACACCACTCAATCATGCCCTTTACATAGTTGGGATCTGGAGCAGCTAGGCCTGCCATTACCACTTGCATGTTGGGGTCAGCATTTTTTACGCCTACGCCGGGGCCCATAGTGTTCTTGTGGCCATCGTAGTAAGCGGAGAGGTTTGCTGCATATTGAGCGGGGCTCTGGTAAGCCTTTGCACCTTTCCACCACTTGTCGCGCTCGTTGTCGCACTCCATGTACTGAATCAGGTTCAGGCCAATTTTCACCTGGTTAACACCATCTCCCGTCCAACGGGGCGTGCTGTTTACGCTGAGCAGGCTGGGATTCACGTTAGGGTTGCTGCCATAGCGGGCGGCAAACTGGAAGGCCAATTTAGCTTGCTCTATATAAGAGGTAGGCTTTCCGAAGTCATTGCCATACCGAACGGGCACGTTCTCGCTGTCACGCTCTGACTCCGGCCAGGAGGCCAGCATCCAGCTAGGAACGGTCTTGATGCAGGCCAGTACTTCCACCCCTTCGGCCTTAAGACGGGCGTACATTTCATCGTAGCCCCAGCCACCGTTATAGCTTGGGTTGAAGGTATAGCTACCTTCCTTCGCCTCCAAACGCTCCCAATCAAGATAGTGACGGATGCCGCTGAACTTCTTTATAGCAGGTAAACGAAGAGGATCAACCTCCCACGGGCGGTTAGGATCTTCTACATCCCATTCAAAGGCATTTACTGCAAACTGCTGCTTAAGCTTACGCTCACGGGCAATGCCATTAGTTTGAGTAGGAACTGGTATTACTGTAGGCACTGGCTGCACTGTAATGGGCTGCGCCACATTGGTTGCAGCCGTAAACGAGCCACTAGCGGCCTGTGATGCCGTGATAGTAGCAGTACCAATAGCTACTAGGCTTGCCATCCACTGCCCCGAGCTGTTCGAGACGGATACCACCCCTGGATTAGAAGAGGTGAATGTAATTGGCGAGTTGGTATTGTTGCTGGTGGCCGTAAGAGCAAAAGGTGCAGCACCAATGATTTTCGTACCTAAAGCACCAAAGTTGATAACGGACTGTACCGAGACTGGGTTAGTGTAAGTTGGTGCAATAGTAGATGCTACGCCATACACCTGAACTTTCTGCGGAATGTTATTTCCAATCTTGTGAATGATGATAGCATCGGCTGGCACTGCGGGACTAACCGACATGTCTACCCATTGCAAATACTGCTCACCCGTAAATTTCCCCAACAAAACTTTTTGGGTTCCGTATAGAGCATATACAGTAGCTGGATTGTCCGTAAAAACGCCCTGATGATCATACAAACGAATTTGAGTAACGTTCGTTTGCTGGGTTAGCTTTAGTGTTACATCAATGTACTGGGAGTTGATGGGCATCCATACTTCCTGTACCAAACTACTCAAGTCGTCATTCAACCAAGGTGAATAGTCTTGACCTGTGAAAACACTAGGGCTAATGGAGGTAACTGCGACGCGAGAAGCTGTTTGCTGACCATAAGCAGTAACAGCCCAAAAGAAACTTACCAGCGAGGTAAGCAAAGAAATTGGCTTGAAAGAGTTTGCCATTAGTTAATGGTTAGGTGTTTGGACACGGAGGCGCAGCAGCTCCAGCTTGTGGGGTTGCGGATCGCTGATCCGAGCGTAGGTTGTGTAGGTTGTGGTAGCTGGATGCCACCGAAAAAGTACAATGCCCTTCAAGTCAACACCTTGCATGCTAAATAGAGCAGCAAGACTTAAATCAGCAGCCAGCAACTTGGCTTTTTACAATCCCGGTTAACCCCCCTGTTAATCAGACAGCTTAATTTTTTGGCTGTTTACCGAGTCGTGCACTCGGCCGTCATTCTCATTCCCTCCCTTTTCTCTGCCTCTAATGAGGCGATAAATGTCCTTTTGCGCATTAAGGACATTCATCTTGAAGCGCAGTAATCTGATTTTTGAGGGATGCTTGCCTGTTAAAGCAAGTAGCGGTAAGCCTTTACTGCTACTCCCTGCTTGTTTTAATGAAACAACGCAAAATTTGCATTATTTCACTATTACTAAGTTCATAGTATTTTACTGTCTATTGAACTTTTATTGCAGACTGGTCTCTGCACAAAGATATATAAAAGTACTAACCCAAGTACCCGTGCTTTGAAAAATATTTAATATTTCTGTCTAACAGCCATTTAAAGCATATACAGGCCCTAAATGCAACCTTTTTCTATCACTTTTCCGCAAGAGCTCATACCCTCACAATATGATTTTATTCATAATGTCTATACTTATTATTTTTCATTGATATTGAATTTATAATATAGCATTCAAGCAGCAAACTCATTTTATTGTGTACTACTGATATATTCTTACTTCGTACACGAGCAATAAAGCTGAACAGTATGAATGAGAGATGCCAGTAAATCAATATTCATGTACCTACTTATAATAATTCGTCTTCGTACACCAATAGAAACTGTAAAGCAGTATATTAACTTCTCTAGGCACAGCAGTACCTATCTTGTATTGACAGCTAATTCCCAATACGCAAATGGCCTAGTACCGAAAATATCCAAATACCTATTTTGATACTTAGACTTCGATATAGAGTACATTAGGCCACAATATCTTCTATAATTATAATTTCCTCTCTGCTCGTATAGTTACCCCTTAAAAGTCAGGTTAAGAGCAGTCATACCCCAGATTTATGATCCATCCTAGATAACCTACGTTGCTACAGACAATGCAGGGCTTAAGCATATTGTACAGGTTAGGTAGTCGAGGGCATAAAAAAAGCTACGGGCAATCCGTAGCTTTTCTCTTCATTTAAACAAGCGAATACTAAGCCATAACGCGCTATCCGTTTGAGGCAAAGCCAGGGTAGAGCGTCATGCCTCCATCAGCAAAAAGAGTAACACCCGTAACGTAGTCCGACTCATCAGAGGCCAGCCATACTGCAGCTTTACCTATATCGGAGGGTTCACCAATTCGGCCGTATGGTATTAGGGTTAGTAGTTTTTCGGCGGCTTCGGGCGTATCCCAGGCTTCTTTGTTGATAGGAGTCTTGATAGCGCCGGGCCCAATACTGTTAACCCGGATTTTGTGTGGGGCGAGTTCTTGGGCAACGCTTTTCATCAATAGCATAATCCCCCCTTTACTGGTAGCATAGTTTACATGACCGGCCCATGGAATCACCTCATGCACTGAACTCATGCAGATAATTTTTCCCGTAGCGGCCGAAACTTCGGGCTGTGGCCCGCGGCGAATAAATTCTCGGGCGGCCTCGCGGGCGCACAAGAACTGCCCCGTTAGATTTACGGCTATTACTTTCTCCCATTGCTCAAGCGTCATATCGAGGAATGGGGCATCTTCCTGAATACCGGAATTATTTACCAAGATGTGAAGCGTACCAAACTCCTCTCTAATCTGGGCGAACATGCTTTGCACATCAGCTTCTTGGCTCACATCACATTTAATAGCGACAGCCTTACCACCAGCTTTTTCAATAGAAGTTACTACCTCTTCAGCCCCCTCGGGGCTATGGGAATAGTTTACGACTACGGTAGCCCCTTCAGCCGCCAAAGCGAGACTAACTCCAGCCCCGATTCCGGAACTTCCGCCCGTTACGAGGGCAATTTGATTGCGAAGACGTTGGGTTGATGCAGATGTAGACATAGCTCAGAGCAACTTTAATGGTTGCTCTATAGACTACCATACGCGCTTCTGGGTTACAAAAAAGTAAGCCGGAAGGCCTAGCATGCTGGGCTAGTGGCCTAGCTAACCTATGCAATCACCCTTTGCTATGCATTGCTTCACAACTTGCGAAATCCTACTAAGCCTGACATCAACTGACTCGGATCAGTAAATAAAAAAGCCTTGTTTGCTACTTGCAAACAAGGCTTTTGAAGTGATTCCGCTGGGATTCGAACCCAGGACCCATACATTAAAAGTGTATTGCTCTACCAGCTGAGCTACAGAATCGTTTCCCTTTGTTCGGTGGTGTTCTCCGTGGAAGGGATGGCAAAAGTAGAAGGTCAATTCGGCTTGTGCAAGTCTTGCTTTGCATTAAATGATCTGAGTGGGGCCATTAACTGCCTATTCCAGCTCCTAAAAAGCTCAAAAACAGAAGGTAGAGCAGAGTAAAAAAATGGAAAAATATTTTCTCGCTTATACTATTTCCTCCCAATCGGTAAGTCAACGAGGCGGTATAGCTTCCATCGTGCCCAAACCTACGCCTGCACCCAGCTGCTCAGATATCGGCTAAATGCGGCGCAACCACGCGGCTGCTTCCTGCTCGTCGCCGAAGATATGATAGACCAAGATGCCTTCCCGCGTCTCGTTCATCACTAGCTTCATTGATAGACGAGCAAATACGTCTTCGGGCAGTAGAACAGCTGCCAGTAGTTCGTGGCTTACTGCTTGGGGTCCCGTTAACCATGTATCCCGGATCCATAGCCGCTCCTCTTGCGTGAATTGCGACATCTGCCGTTGATCGGTCAACATCTTGTACCAGCCCCGGCGGCGCAGTAGCTGGGCCAGATGCGTAAGAAAGGCTTGCAAGTCGGGGAAGGCTCGCTTACCCGACTTGTACTGTACGAACGCATAGCTGTCCGCCTGTTCGTACAACTTTCCTACTGCATTCTCAAAATACAGTGAACTGGCTAGAAAAGGCATGTAAACAAAGCTAAAATCGGGGGCTAGCGCCAATGATTTATGCTAGACCAACAAACGAAGTTAACCACTCCCCTACCCTGCGACAAGCCGAACAGCAGCACTTTTAGCTATATGTACATGCACAATACATAAGAAACAGGGCTTGCAAAGCGTTGCTAAACGCCTATTCCTAGGTTAATGCAGGAGCCAATAAGTTCATAGGTGCGTGCTCACGGATGCTGCGCAGCCAACATATTGGCAAATAAAAAAAGCCCCTGACGGTTGTCAGAGGCTTTTGAAGTGATTCCGCTGGGATTCGAACCCAGGACCCATACATTAAAAGTGTATTGCTCTACCAGCTGAGCTACAGAATCGTTTTCTTTGCAACGGCGAACGTTTTTCGCTGATTGTGGCACAAAAGTAGTGGGCTACTCTATATACTCCAAACGTTTTGCAAAAAACACGCGCTATTTTTTTCTGCTTTTTTGCCCTGCTTTGCGGGTTTTGCATTCAAGCTTCTCAGGCCCAACCGGTTAATCAGGCTTTAAAAACAGCAGATTCTTTGTTCGAGGCAGGGCAAGTTGCTCCAGCCTACAGGCAGTATCGCTTAATTCGGGAACACCAGGAGCAACAATCGGCGCGGCAACTGCTCCGTATGGCTTACGTGCAGGAGGGCTTAGGCCACTATCCAGCGGCTTTATATTATCTGAGCGTAGCACAAGCTGGATCGCCCCGGCATGCTAATTGGCGCAAAATGGTGGCGCTGGCTCAAGCTAATCGCCTAACTGGCTACCCGGATACATGGCGTCAAAGCTTGGCCATTACTTTTCAGCGTTACTACAACCGGCTGCTCCAAGCGTTACTGGCCGTGGCAGTAGTGATTGGTACCTTGTTGCTGGTACGCCGGAAAACAGCTGGCAAGGTATGGTGGACCATGTATGGGGTGTATCTGTTAGGCGTTACTGTTTTTCTTAATTTATTGGCTCCCGCCCGAATAGGCCTAGTGGCACGTCCGCACGCGGCCCTAATGGCAGGCCCCTCAGCCGGCGCTGCTTGGCTAACCACAGCCGCCGCTGGCGACCGGTTTGAGGTGCAGAGCCAACAGGATATCTGGTACCGAGTTAAGTGGCAAGGCCAGGACGCCTATATCCGGCGCCCCGATTTGCTGCTGGTTCAGTAATGACCACCGATAACCAGAAAAGTCCCACAAGTGAGGCCTAGGCTTCTCTTGTGGGACTTTTCTGTGCTTACCTCTACCTACAGTGGCCTAGGCCTGCTTCGTTCGAGCTAGGTACATTTACACATTAAAGTCAGGCTCTTCCTTGCGAAAATGGTTCAGCACAAGCTTATCGGTGAGGCCTGGCAGCCATTTATTCAGAAACACAGTCAGCTTGCCCTGGCCGGTGAGAACCAAGTCGCGGCGGCGGTGCCGCACTGCATCTACCAGGTAGCCGGCTACTTCTTCGCTGCTCATCATCTTCTGCTCATCGCGAGGCGACTCGCCCTGCTGGGAGCCATCGGCAGCTAGTGCGGTGTTGCGAATATTAGATGCCGTGAAGCCTGGGCAAGCTAGTAGCACGTGTACCCCCTGCGGGAGGAGTTCCGTCCGAAGTGCTTCCAGAAAGCCATGCATGGCAAATTTAGAAGCCGAATACCCTGTACGTCCTGGCAAGCCCCGGTAGCCGGCAATGCTGCTAATACCTACAACGGATCCTTTCAGTTTGGTAATGTGCGGCAGGGCAAACTTCGTGGTGTACACAGTACCGAAGAAGTTAGTCTGCATCAGGCGCTCAATTACCGCCAAGTCGGCATCCCGAAAGAGAGCCCGCATGCTGATACCGGCGTTGTTAATGAGTACATCTAAGCGCCCAAAAGCGGCCACGGTCTCCTCAACGGCGCGTTGTGCCTCTTCCTGCACGCCTACATCGGCACGTACCGTGCGGTGGCTGATATTTAAGCGAGCTAGTTCCTGAGCGGTGTCCTGCAGGCGGGCTTCGTCGCGGCCGGTTACAACTACGTGGGCACCCGCTTGGCCAAATGCCAGGGCTGTGGCCCGGCCAATGCCGGAGGTACCGCCCGTGATAAGTACTACTTTATCTTTCATGAGGGGAAGGAGAGCTGGACTACACTGCCAGCCGGAGAAGATGCAAAACTACAGCAAATATTTGCAGCAGACTTGGGGCTTACGTCTCGTTTACGCCTGCATCTTGCGGACGAAAACAACTGAGCTATACCCTCTAACTACCGACTCAGAGTATTGTATTTTGCGCGTCGTTGTTCCTACATTTAAGTTCTCCTATTTCGCAGCTCTATCGACTTTCTATGACCCAACTTTTACGTGCTCCCTGGGGCATATTAAGCCGCTGGCTACCCCTCTTCTTTCTCTTTGTTGGCCTGACTTCAACCAGTGCATTGGCTCAGTGCCCACCGGCAGCCAGCGCCTGTACCCCAGGCTCGGCCCCTGCTACTAACGCTGCTTTTGTCATGGGCATTTTCAACGTTACGCTGGCAGGCATTAATAACACCACATTGGGTAATGTGGAAGGCTACAAGGACTATTCCTGCACCTATACTGCGGCGCTGTTAGTAGGTACTGATGTTCCGATCAGTATTAAAACCAATACCAATGCCGATGAGAATGTGCGCGTGTGGATTGACCTTAATAACGATGGGACCTTCAACACCACTACGGAGCTAGTTTTCAGCTCTAATGCTTCACGCACGCATGCGGGTACTATCCGGCTTCCGCTCACTACTGTCACAGGAGTACGCCTGCGCCTACGCGTAGCGGCCGACTATACCAACTCCCCTATTCCTACGCCTTGTTCGACCCCTCTATATTCACAGACGGAGGACTACTCTGTGCTGCCCAGTGTGAGCACAGTTGCTCCGGTTGCTGAATTTGTAGCGGCCCCTATCCAGACCTGCTCCGGCACGGTACAATTCACCGATCAAAGCCAGAATGCACCAACCACTTGGCTTTGGAACTTTGGCGACGGCGCTACCAGCACCCTACAGAATCCTAGCCACCAGTACACCACTGGCGGCACGTACACGGTAGCTCTAACGGCTACTAATGGTAACGGCAGCAACACCCGGACCCGCACCAATTACATCACCTTCGACAGCGCGGTGCCAGTGGCTGCAGCCTGCACCCCACAAACCCAAGCCTACTGCTGCAATTACGGCATTACCCAATTTACGCTAGGCCCTCTCACCAAGACTTCAGCCAATGGGCAAGCTGGCTATGAAGATTTCACTTGCGCTAGCAAAGCTACACTCACGGTAGGCAACCGCTACCCCATTAGCATCACCACGAACCCAACTTCGGCTCAAGATACCCGGGTATGGCTAGACTTGAACAATGATGGGACGTTTACGGCGTCGGAGCTGATTTACCAGGCGTTGAACACGATCAACCCTAGCGGTACCCTCTTGGTCCCTAGCTCCACGGCTCTAAACCAGCCCCTGCGGCTGCGGGTAGTTTCTGATTATGTAGGCTCGCCGTTTACGGCTTGTGGAGGCGTGCAGTACGGCCAAGCCGAAGACTACACTATCACGCTGCAGGCCAATAGTAGTGCCCCAGCCACCGACTTTACTTCAAACTTTGTGGCTGGCAGCTGCCAAACTACGGTGCAGTTCACTGATCAAAGCCAAAATGTACCTACCCAATGGCTTTGGAACTTCGGTGATGGTACTACCAGCACCCTACAGAATCCTAGCCACCAGTACACCGCAGCGGGTAGCTATGCGATATCGCTGACGGCAACTAACGCCATAGGGGCCCAAACGAAAACCGTAGCCGACTATGTGCTTGTGGTATTGCCCTGCTTTCAATACTGCACTTCCACGGGGCAAAACCAGAACTTCTGGATTACTAACGTGACGCTGAGCGCCTCAAACAATACCCTGTTCAGCAATACCTCTGGGGCTGATGCTAATGGGTATGGCAACTATGTAAACCAGCGGGTGCCGTTAAAGCTGGGGCAGACATTCACCCTCAGTGTGTCGAGCAACAGCACTTCGCAGCGGTATACCTCCGTCTGGATTGATTGGAACCGGGATGGCGCTTTCTCAACGGGTGAACTAGTGGCTTCTACCATAGGAAACAACCCCTCTTCCATCACCTTTCCAGTGCCTAATCAAGCCACGCTGGTTGGCTTCACCCGCATGCGCGTGATGGCCCGGCTGAACGCCAACCAGACGAGTGCCTGCCAGCTGAACCAGGTCAATGCCGAAACTGAAGATTACACTGTAGCTATCACGGCGCCCGTGACGGCAGCAGCCACTGCTAAAGAGCTGACTGGCCTAGAAGTGTTTCCAAACCCAGTGAGTGCTGATCAAGCTCATGTGCGCTTGCTGGATGCAACAGCCGCTGGGCGCTATACCGTGCACATTGAAAACTTAGTGGGCATGCGGGTACTGGACACGACCCTGCGGCTGCAACCCGCACAAGATGCTGACCTTGATGTGCGTAGCCTCCCAACCGGCCTCTATATCCTACGCTTGCAGGGCCCGAATGGGCACACTGCAGTGCGCCGTCTGGTTCGCAACTAGTTAGCTAAGCCTCCTTAATACCTCGTGGCTCCCACCTCCGGTTAGAACCTACTGGCCTAGAGGAGCCTACTCTTCATTATGTTTTCCTTTTTCTATGCGAACAGCTTTACTCCGTAGCTGCCTTCTAGTACTACTATTTTTGGTGATGGGAGCATTACCTGCGGCAGCAACCCATCTGCTAGGAGGAGAGATGAGTTACCGGTACTTAGACGCCAATGGGCCTAGTAGTGCCCGGTATCGCTACCGCGTAACGGTACTCATCTACGTGAATGCCGACCCCAGTACCTCACAGGTTGCGGCTGGACGGGAGGCTATTGAAGTCGGTTTCTACAACAAATCGCAGAACGGCAATCTAATTACTCGCCTCACGCTACCTCGGCTTAGTAATAACATCATCACCCCAGCTCAACCGGGCGGTTGTACTACCCCAGGCACGCAATCATTACTGGTTCGCCTCTGCCGATACGAAACCATTGTTAACCTGCCAGTTTCGTTTGATGGATACTATGCGGTGTATAGCGATGGAAACCGTAATGCTGGCATCACAAACCTGCTGAATTCAGACCAGTATGCTCAGCAGATTTACGTGGAAATGGCGCCGCCACTGCTGCCCAACTCCTCCCCTACTTTCTCGGATACTGCAGTAGCAGTAATTTGCCAGGGCGATACCAGCATTCTGGTTAATAACGCCGTTGATCCTGATGGCGACCGGCTTATTTATTCCTTCAGCCGTCCCTATGGTGGTACGCAGACGGGCGGAGGCGCTATTTTGCCCGCAGTCTTTCAGGGCACTCCACCTACCGTTCCGTATAGCACAGGCTATAGCCAAACCAACCCTTTTGGGCCCGGGCCTGGAAGCTATGCTTACTTAAACGCCAGCAACGGCTTAAGCCGCTACGCCGCGCCGCGTTTGGGAGCTTACGTAGTGGCTGTGGAAGTGAAGGAATACCGAACCATTAATGGGGCGGAAGTATTAATTGGCTCTACCCGCCGCGAAATACAGCTGGTGGTCAGAACCTGCCCGGCTAACAATTCACCCGCTTTCACCTCAGCCTCCCAGGCCACGCATATTTATACCGTGCAGGAAGGCCAGCCAGTAAACTTCGCATTAGCGGCTACTGATCCGGATGGCAACCCCATCAACCTGAAAGCGAACAGTGTGCTTCTAGATGGCCCTGGTGGCTACGACGCTACGTTCGGGGGTAATGCTGGTACGGTCGTCCCGGGAAATCCTACGGGTAGCGCCACCATTCAGGGCACCGGAGGACGCGTGAACACACAGTTTACATTTAATACTCGCTGCGGTAATGCCCGAGCTACACCCTATGATGTAGTAGTAACGGCCACGGATGTGGCCTGCGGGGCGAAGAGTGTGGCCGATATCTTTCAGATTTACGTCACCAAGGCCGTCGGGCCAAACCGCATCAACGGAGACACGCTAGTCTGCGACCGGAGCCAGGCGTTTGCTTACACTGCGGCCGGGCCAGCAGCTAGTAGCTATACCTGGATTGTGCGCGGCGGCACTATTCAAGGCTCTAACACGGGTAGCTCGGTACAGGTACTATGGGGCTCCAGCGGAGTAGGCCGAGTGGTTTTGCGTGGGGTTTCAGCCTTTGGCTGCGCCACCGACTCAGTAGTGCGCAACATTGATTTGCGCCCCGCCAGCACTCTGGCAGTGTCGCCTAGTGTGAGCATTTGCTTGGGCAGCACCACTACTCTTACTGCTTCTGGCAGTGGCACCTATACCTGGACGGGCGGTGGACAGACCTTTACTGGACCAAGCATTTCTGTTTCGCCTACTCAAACTACCACCTATACGGTTACCTCAACCACTGGGGTGTGCACCACTTCGCGCCAAACGACCGTCACCGTAAACCCGGCCGCCGTTGCTAACGCGGGTGCAAACCAGGGGGCCTGCCCCGGCAGCACAGTTACGCTGGGGGCCGCAGCTATAACAGGGTATACGTATCAGTGGAGCCCCGCTCCTGGCCTCAATAGCACAACAACCGCCCAGCCGGTATTCACCATACCCACTACCGCTACTGCCGGACAGGCCTACACCTTCACGCTTACTGCTACTACGGCCGAAGGCTGCTCCGCTACGGGTACGGTACGTGTTACAGTAAATCCGCCCGCAGTAGCCAACGCTGGCCCAAACGCCACCCTGTGCGACGGGCAGCGTGTGACGTTGGGTACTCCGGCCTTGCCAGGGTATACGTATCAGTGGAGCCCCGCTCCTGGCCTCAGCAACACTTCCGCGGCTCAACCGGTCTTCACGGCTACTAACCGCACGCAGGCCCCACTGACGCTCACGTTCGTACTCACGGCCAGCGCGGCACAAACCTGTCCTGCTACCAGCACCGTGACGGTTACTGTCAATCCGCGCCCCGAGGCTGATAGCATCCAAGGCAGCGTTTCGGTGTGCCCAACAGTTCAGGGAGTGGCCTATGGCATCAAGAACTCTCGTTTCACGGCTTATCAGTGGCTGGTAACGGGTGGTACTATTGCTAGCGGGCAAGGTACCAGTGCCATCACTGTAAACTGGGGAGCGGCAACCTCCACGGGTTCGGTAAAAGCTTTCCAGCTGAATACGTTGGGTTGCTCTTCTGATACCGTGACGCTACCTGTACGCGTGAATCAGCAGTTGGCCACTCAAAAACCCACTGGCCCGCTGCAAGTATGCCTCTCCGATGGCCCCTTCACCTATCAGACGAGCTACACCAACGGCTCTACCTACGCCTGGCAGATCATTGGTGGCACCCAAGTAGGCACCAATCAGGCGTCGGTGCAGGTAAACTGGACCCGTACTGGCCTAGTAAAGCTGGTGGTTACTGAGTCGAGCAACCCCACCGGCGGACGCTGCTTTGGGCAGAGCGATACGCTCTACGTAAACGTGCTGCCTTCGCCGGCTACTAACCTGGCTGTTGCGGGCCCGAGCCGCATTTGTGCGGGCACTGGTAACATCACCTTCTCGCTGCCTGGCGCAACTACCTCTACCTACGCCTTTACCTTAAATGGGGCGGCGGTTACGGGCAACGGCAACTCCATTACCCTGCCCACCCCAGCAGCCAGCGCTGCGGCTTACACCCTTACTATTCGGGAAACGAATGCCAACGGGTGCGTAGGCCAGCCCTACACCAAAACTTTCCTGGTAGTGCCGCCATTAGCTATAACGGGCCCCGCCAGTTACTGCCCCGAGTCACGCACCGGACTGGCCTACGCGGCTACTTCGGTGGCCGGTGGCGCCTACGCGTGGACCATTACGGGCGGCACTATCACCAGTGGGCAAGGCACCAGCGCCGTGCGAGTTGATATTCCGGCTGGCACAACTACCGCTACGCTTTCCGTGACAGAAACCACCAGCACCAGTTGCGCCGCCACATTCACTATCCGACCAGACAACGCAACAGTGGCATTGAACACCGCCTCGGTGGAAGTAGGTGACGACCGTAAGATTACGCTGGCGCTGAATGTGCCCAACAATACCGGCAACGGCAACCGGGTGCAGATTCTGCGCCGCGACGCGGGTAGTACGGGAGCATACACCACCGTAGGCAACACTGCTAACACTGCCACCACGTTTACGGATAACGCAGTAGATGCGGATGCTAAAGCCTATCAGTACCGCATCGACCTAACCAATGCCTGTGGCACCGTGCTTAATAGTCAGGAGCACACCACCATCCTAACCAAAGCCACTGCTACGCAAAGCACGGGCGGACGCAATGTAGGCCAGGCTCAGGTTAGCTGGACGGCATATCAGGGCTTTACGGTGAAGGAATACCGGGTACTTCGGATGGCTGATAACGGCGGGGCCGAAGTGGTAGGAACCGTTCCGGCCTCTACTCTGCAGCTTACGTTGCCAACAAGTGCCGTGGGGTTCAATCAGTGTTTTCGGGTGCAAGCCATCAGTACCGATGCTACGGCCCGTACCTCTAACTCCAACGATGCCTGCGTGAACTTCAATAACCCGCTTGCCTTCTACAACATCATCACGCCCAACGGCGACGGTAAAAATGACGTGCTGACCATCGATAATGTAGCACTATACCCCAACAATACCTTTACCATCTTCAACCGTTGGGGCAAGGAAGTCTACTCCACCACCAACTACCGCAACACCTATGGCGGACAAGATCAGGGGGCTGGTATGTACTACTACCTGTTTAAACTGCAGGATGGCACCACCTACAAAGGCTGGTTTGAAATAGCTAAGTAAGTGGCAATAACCCAGCGCAAGGCGCCGTTCGGCAATGGCCGGGCGGCGCCTTTTTTATTCTCTACAGCTACTATTCTAGCCATTCTATGCGTCTGCTCTACCTGCTTCTTTTGCTCTTCTTACCACTTACAGTGTCTGCTCAAGCTCGCCTCAACCTGAGTTTTGAACCAGATGCTAATGTTCACCAGCCGCTGCTTCTTTGGGTCAGCCGCCATAATGGAGTAGCCCCTCGGGAAAACCAAGTACTGAGGGTTGATACGGTGACCAAAGCCGCTAGTGGGCGTGGCAGCCTCTTACTAGATGTCAGTCGGTTTGATGAACCCGTAGGTGGTGCATTTTATACCAGCATTGCGCCGGTAGATTCCATGCGCGGCCAAACCGTAACTATCAGCGCCAGCATGCGCACCGAAGGATTCACCGGCAAGGCTTTTTTATACGCTCATGCCCAAACGGATAACAGTGGGGAGAATTTAGCTAGCAATGACAACTTCAACTCTCCGGCCCCACCAGCTAACTCCGGCTGGCAGCGGGTACAGATACAGCTGCCCGTGCCCACTGCCGCAACCAACTTACTCTTTGGCCTCCGGTTTCAGGGGCAGGGCAAGGTATGGCTCGATGAGGTGCGAGTGGAATGGGGCAACGGGCAACGCTACCACGACCAACTGCTCCCTGGCACCGAGCCACTGGTGCAGAGCGTGGCCGCCCGCCGCGCCAACTGGGACTTTGAACTACCTAGGCCACTACTGCCTGACTCGCGCTACCTAGCTCAGCCTGACTCAGTAACTCCGGCTCACCACGGCGGCCACAGCCTACACCTGCGCCCTGCTGCCGGCTCAAGAGCTCCTTATGCCTACCTAGGCCAGGTACCGGTTGATACAGCGCTGCGCGGTAAAACCCTGGTAGTTCAAGGATACGTCCGGGGAGCAACTGCTCCGGCGGCTTCCTTTTACTATGCCCTCCTCAACGAAGATAACCGCACCGCCACGCGCCGGGGTGCGCGCAGCCAACTTCAAGAGTTGCCACTACCTTCTGCCACAGCTTCCTCTACGGAGTGGCGGGCGTTCAGCGTGTCGATACCCATTACCTGGAATCAATATTTCACGCAGCTGGCACTGGGGGTGCATCTCGGCAACACCGGCGAGTTGTGGATAGATGATCTGCATCTGCTTATTAATGGCAAGCCTTATGCCCCACCCGCCGACCCTGCCGCTGTGGCCCTGCCTACTGCGGCGGAGCTAGCCTGGCTTCGGCAGGCGGCCCTACCACTGCGCACTGTGGCGGCTGATGGTGGCGACGTGAAAGACCTGACCGCTTTCGGAGCTTTAGCTGGTAAAGCGCAGATTATAGCCTTAGGCGAGGTGACGTATGGCTCGCGGGAAGTAGCCCAGCTGCGGCACCGGCTCACGCGCTACCTGGTAGAGCAAAAGGGCGTACGAGCCTTGGCACTGGAGACCGATATGGGCGCCTGTTTGGCACTGAATAACTATTTACAAACTGGGCAGGGCAATCCGCGCCAGCTCCTAGGCCAGTTAGGCACCTACAACTCCGTTGAGACCCTGGCGCTGGTGCAATGGCTACGGGCCTATAATGAGCGCGCTACCACAAAGGTGCAGGTATGGGGCCTAGAGTGCCAACGTCCAGCCGAAGCACTGACCTGGCTGCGGCAGCTATTGCCGCAACGTGCGCCCGTACCGCAGGCGCAGTTAGAGCAGTTGGCTTCGCAACTTCGGGAACTGCCCACTGCTGGCATTCGCCTGAACCCATTCACCATGCCTGGCACTACGGAGCCGCGCTTGCTAGCCGTTCGTAACACCATCCGGGAAGTACGACAGGGCTTTGATGAGCGCAACCGCCTACGGGCTGGCGCTGAGCTACCGCTGGCTGATGCCGCCATTCAGCGCCAACTGTTGCAGCAATTAGAGCAGTACACCACCCTCCAAACCCTGGACCCTGATTTGGTTCCTGCTTACCGAGGCGCCAGCCTGGCCGAGAACATCTACTGGTGCCGTACCCAGCAGCCAAGTGGCAAACTGCTGGTGCTGGCTCATAATACTGTGGTGGCAGCTACTGGCACGGCGGGCCAGCTCTTACGCGCCACTTACGGGCCAGAGTACGTGACGCTGGGTACAGCCTTCGCCACCGGTAGTTTTCGGACAGACGATGGACAGGGAGGTAAGCTAACCGTAACGCCAGCCGCTGCAGCCGTGCCAGGCAGTTATGAATATTATTTCCAGACGGCCAAACTGCCTCTCTCCTACCTCGACCTGCGCACCCCTGCACTGATGCCCGGTACTCAATGGCTGTACCAGAACCTGCTGTTGCGCGATGTAGGCCACTCTCTAGCTCCTGTCTCCTTCTTCCACCACGATCTGCGGCGAGAATTTGACGCTCTACTGTTCATCCCGGCCACCACACCACTCCAGACCATTCGCTAGGCCAGTTAGCACAGCTCCAAAGCCCAAGCTCGCCCAGAGACAAATCCGCGAAATCCGGGAAATCCGTCTCAATCCGTGCTTACCTTTGCGTTTGTGAGGAAATCAGCAAAAAACATTCCGGCGGAGCTGCTCCGCGAAGTTGAAATCACCGATATGGTGGCCGAAGGCAAGTGCTTAGTGCGCCGCGAGAACCTGGTCATTTTCGTGACGCAGGTAGCTCCCGGCGACGTGGTAGACCTGCGCGTGACAAAAGCCAAAAAGAACTTTCTGGAGGCCGTGCCCACCAAGTTCCATAAGTATTCTGACCTGCGCGTAACGCCATTCTGCGAGCATTTCGGCACCTGTGGGGGCTGTAAATGGCAGCACCTGGCCTACGAAACGCAGCTTAAATTTAAGCACCAGCAAGTAGCCGATACGCTGCAGCGCATTGGCAAAGTGGCACTGCCCGAGATACTGCCCATCCAGGCGTCGCCTGACCAAACCTACTACCGCAACAAGCTCGAGTACACGTTTAGCCACAATGGCTGGCTTACGAATGAGCAGATTGCCAGCGGCCACAATTACGAGCGGCGCGTGCTCGGTTTCCACACCCCGGCCCGCTTTGATAAGATTCTGGACATCAACCACTGTTGGCTGCAGCCCGACCCGAGCAACCAGATCCGTCTGGCCGTGCGCGATTATGCCCTGGAGCATGACCTGCCCTTCAACAACCTCGTAACCCAGGAAGGCTTCCTACGCAACCTCATCATTCGGACGGCTAATAGCGGCGACCTAATGGTGATTTTGCAATGCTATTATGCCCATGATGCGCTGCTGCCCCTGCTGGATTTCATTTACGAGCGGTTCCCACAGATTACGTCGCTCAACTACGTACTCAACGACAAGGGCAACGAGACCTTCCACGACCTAGAGGTGGTGTGTTACAAAGGTGAGCCGTACATCCATGAGGAGATGGAAGGCTTGCGCTTCCGCGTGGGTCCGAAGTCCTTCTACCAGACGAACTCTGAAGGGGCCTACAACCTCTACAAAATCACGCGCGAGTTTGCCCAGCTCACCGGCTCAGAGCTGGTGTATGACCTTTACACCGGCGCTGGCACCATAGCCAACTTCGTGGCTCGGCAGGCCAAGCACGTAGTGGGCGTAGAGTATGTAGAGTCGGCCGTTAAGGACGCCTACATCAACTCCGAAATCAACGGCACCACCAACACGGAGTTCTACGCCGGCGACATGAAGGACGTGCTCAACGCCGAGTTCATCGAGAAGCACGGCCGCCCCGACGTTATCATCACGGACCCGCCCCGCGCCGGCATGCACCCCGACGTAGTGTCCCGCCTACTGGAAATGCGCGCCCCACGAATTGTGTACGTCAGCTGCAACCCCGGCACCCAGGCTCGAGACCTAGAGCTACTGGATCAGGCCTACAAAGTAGTGAGAGTGCAGCCCGTAGATATGTTCCCACACACCCACCACGTAGAGAATGTGGTGCTGCTGGAGTTGAAGTAAGGTGATGTTTGGGATAGAAGAGTGGAATGCTGGTACCACAACCGGCGTTCCACAACTACTCTGCCCCGCAGAACCGGTTGCTCATTGGGAAGGAATAAATGTTCCATCTAGTGGACGAATTGTTGAGTCTGATTTTCGCAGTTCGGGTAATCTGAAAGATCCTGCCACCGATTATGATCTGGCCTGTTCCATTGCTATGCTTCCGCAAGAAGCTGGCTTGATTACCGTTGGTCAGGGTAAGGCATTGGTTGTATGCGGAGAAATACCGTTTGCAGCTTGGCTTCCTGCCAACAGCTTCTTGGGAGGTTATATTCTTGTTCCTGAGTTTTGGACCAAAACAGAAGCTGATTGTCAGGCTATCCTACTTGGAATTGAGGATGCTGCTTACTCAAATACTGGCCTAGCATTGACCTCAACAGGACTAGGCTTTATGCTCTTTGCTGCAACTGATTGCAGTACCGATTCTGATTTTGAAAATATCCATGCAGATTGTCCGGCAGGAATATATGGGGTAGCTACCCACGTATATGACGCTCCTGACTTTCAACTTCGAATTATACGCTTAGAGCAACTACTGGAGTAGAGACTGTCACTCAGCTTAAATAACCAACACTACCTATATTAACTCGGCCACCCTATCTCGCTCGACATTTACCATCTTACTTCATGCGCAGAATTGAGTATCTCGATAGTGTCCGCGGGCTGGCCGCTTTTGCGGTGGTTATCTATCATTTCACGGGTTGGCGCTGGGCTGAGGCGATGGAGTTTAAGCTGGGCGCTATTCTGTTCAACGGCGCCGATGCGGTATCCCTGTTCTTCGTGTTGAGTGGCCTAGTGCTTTCTTGGAAGTACTTCCACCCCAATGAGTCATTGGCCATTGATGGCGCGCATTACCGGCCTTATGTTATCAACCGGGTGGTGCGGTTATACGTGCCTTTTCTGGCGGCTCTGGCCGTGTACTACTTATATGGTCATCGTCACGACCCGCTCCGCCAATTAGCAGTCGAGTTCGTCAAAAACACCTACCACTGGTTTGAGGAAGCCTTATTGGTGCGCGGAAAGCATGACATCTATGGCCCAGGCTGGACGCTGGAAGTGGAAATGGCGGCCTCGCTGTTCGTCCCATTTTTAGCCTTACTTCTGCGCCGTAGCCGGCAGCTGTTTGTGGGCTTCATGCTGGCAGTGCTCTTCATCGGCTCAGGCCTGATTTTTTGGGGTATTCAGCATTTCTGTCTGGGGATGCTGCTGGCGTATTTCTTCCGCCAAATAGAGGCCTACGACATGCGGCAAGCCTCGTGGTATCGGTACCGGCACTTACTTTACATCGGGGTGTTTGCGCTGTTTTCTATTCGGCACATCACGCGCATTTATCCTCTGGGGGAGAATGTAAACTACTGGCTCGGCATCTTCCGACTCGATCTGTTTCATTTTACTGGTCTAGCCTCGGCCCTGATTCTGGCATTCATCATCAACCGGCCGCGGGTGCAGAGCTGGCTGACCACCAAACCGTTGCTATTTTTAGGTCGCATCTCATATAGCGTGTATCTGGTACACTGGTTTTTTGTAGCCTATGTGATGGATCACTGGGACAAGCTCACCGTGCACCTTTCCACCTCTACTCAATCTTTTTGGGGTATGTTGGGCTTCACAGTTGGGGCTACTCTGCTCACGGCAACGGTGTTTAACGTACTAGTTGAACGCCCAGCTATCCGGTTAGGTCGTAAACTCTCGGACCGCCTCACTCCTCGGACCCAGCGGGTACAACATGCTTCTTAACTTTGCTTTTTCATGGACTACACCAACGACCCTGAACTGAACGGTAAATACCTTGGCACTATTACCAAGGATTTCGCTACCGTTTCTGATACCCTGAGCGAGGCTTCTTCCCAGATCCGCAAGCGGGATATTTCGAAGTACCCTATTTTCGTTTTCGCTCGCCAAGAGGTGCCGCTGGGTGGCCTACTAATCAATGCTGATGAGGCGAACCTGGAATGGCACGTTTTCGCTAGCTACCTAGAGCTATTTGTACAGCAGGGCATTGTAGGCCAGGAAGGCATTGAGGCTTTCCAGAGCACCTACCGCGACGCCGACGAGTATTGCTGCCTTTTTGTGCTGGATGAGGAGTTTACCAACTTCGTGTACATCCCCTATCCCGAGGACTAACATAAGCCTTGCGAGCGGAGCAGTTCTTTTAGCAGCTAAAAGTCATGGAAACAGAAAAGGCCTTACTTCCACTGAGAAGTAAGGCCTTTTGCATAATTCAGAAGGGAGCCAGGACGAAGGGAGGAAAACTCCCTCGTCTTCGCAATTCCATTAATGGCCTAGAAGCTTATACTACAGCGCGCTTCTAACCGAAGTGCTGGAAGCCTTGAGCACGCAGGGGCACCGGCTGGCCAGTTTTGGTGATGAGGTTTGCGCCTTCGCTCTTCTCTACCATGTGACCGATGATGGTGATATCGGGGTGATTTTTGATTTTGTCGTGAGCAGAGAGGGGAACGGTGAACAGCAGTTCGTAGTCCTCGCCGCCGTTGAGCATGCACATGATGGGGTCGAGGTTGAACTCCTCCGCTACCTCCAGTGTAGGATTGGCGATGGGCAGATTCTCCGTGAAGATGCGGGCGCCCGTGCCGCTGGCTTGGCATAGATGCAATACCTCAGAAGCGAGGCCATCCGAAACATCGATCATGCTAGTGGGCGCCACGCCCAAGTCGCGCAGTTCATGTACTACGTCCATGCGGGCTTCGGGGCGGAGCTGGCGCTGCAGCACGTAGGGATATTTGCTTAGTTCAGGTTGCGTTTCGGGGTCAGCTTGCCATGCCTGCTTTTCACGCTCTAGCACCTGCAGGCCTAGATAAGCGCCGCCTAGGTCGCCGGTTACACAGATTAGGTCGTTGGTACCGGCTCCGCTACGGCGCACAGCTTTGCCCGCCTCCGCTTGGCCCAGCGCCGTGATGCCGATGGTAAGGCCTGAGCGGCTACCCGTAGTGTCGCCTCCTACCAGGTCCACATTATAGGCCTCGCAGGCCAACCGTATTCCCTCATAGAGTTCTTCAACCGCCTCAACAGAGAAACGAGCAGGCACACTCAAGGCCACCACGATCTGCGTGGGCAGCGCATTCATGGCGGCAATATCGGAAACGTTTACAGCTACAGCTTTGTAGCCCAAATGCTTGAGTGGGCAGAACGTCAGATCGAAGTGCACACCTTCCACCAGCAAATCAGTGCTGATGACGATTTCCTGACCGGCTGGAGGTGCCAGTATAGCGGCATCGTCGCCAATGCCTAGGACAGTACTAGGTTGGTTGAGGGTAACGGTATTCTGGATTCGGCGAATCAGGCCGAATTCGCCGACTTTATCGAGAGGGGTGATATCACTCATGCTGAGAGGCTTAGGCTTGGGGTGCAGGTTCCGGCGGGCGAGCTGTAGGCCACTGGCGGGCAGCAAAGGTACGACGACAGCCTGTAGTGAGATACCACGAGCCTATGTGAGCCTACTGTTCCGGCTGTACCACTGTACTGCGTACGGGTTAACTACTAGGCCACCTTTCTGGTTTTCATGCGCACAATTGATAGTCAGCTACTGGCTTAAATCTGGCTCCTAGCCGTTTGATTATTGATTGTTTTTGCCAAGATTTTCGTTGGCATCTTGCTGCAACTTCACTTCCTCAATATGAAAAACATTATTTGGCTTCTGGTAGCACTGGCCGTGGCAATTAGTGGCTGTAACCGGAGGCCTAAAGCAATTGATCCGGCCTCGAAGGAGGCGGTTAAAACGCAAGTCAATATTCTGCGTGATACTGTGCAAGCGCGCTGGTCGGAGATGGTAGCTAGCGACGACGACAAGCTGCGCAACACCCAACAGGTACTAACGGCACTAAAGGCCCAGCCCGGCACCGACCCCGCGCAATTAGATGGTTTACAGCGCGCCACGACCCGCCTCAAAACCATACGCTACGATCAGCAAACCATGGCTGAATCGGCTCGAATCGATGCTTACGACAGCGCTCAGGACTCGGTATTGCAGATTGTATACCGCATTGCGTTGCCTACTGACCGGCAGCCCGCCGCGCCCATTAAAACCCTTACGGATAAGATTCAGGATGCCGACGGCGAATTAGTTGGCTTTCGGGTTCGCTACGATCAGGCAGCCGTGCGCCTTAACAATTACTTGCAAGTACATGCTACTGAACTTAATCAGCTAGGCGGCCAATACAGCAAGCTAAAACCCCTCCCCCTGTTTACGCTACAGTAGTGGAGGCCTAGGACCCAGATGCCTCTTATCTTCTATTGTAACTCCGGCGGATATCTGCCGGAGTTTTTTTAACACTGATTATCAGATCATAGCAAAATTATTTCTACAGCATACAACCTTCTTCGCCTCTTACAGCTCATGCATGTAGAACCCCACAATTCTACTCCTTTCATTCATCCTTACCCCACTGTTTTTATTTAAAGCAATTGCTACCTTATAAGAAAAGGCGACCGGTTCCCCGGTCGCCTTTTGCTTTTATTTAGGCTTACACTACTGGCCTAGAGGCGCGTCATCTCGTCGTGCACGAAGTCGGCCAGTGTGCGTAGGTAGGTGGTCGAAAAGTCGAACCGTATTCCGGCCGCCGCGTAGATTTCGCCAATTGGGGCAGTATATCCCAAGGCCAGTGCCCGCTTGTAGGCCTCTAACCCCTCTTGTGGGTTTTGGCGGTAGTTGCGCCACACGGCAATAGCGCCTAATTGCGCCATAGCATATTCAATGTAATAGAAGGGCACTTCATAGAGGTGAAGCTGCTTCTGCCAGAGATAAGGCTTGAAGTTTTCTAGTCCTTTCCAGCTAACGGTGCGCTGGTTGAACTCATCGAAAATTTCCGTCCAACGCTGGTGACGCTCTTCCTCCGTGTGCTGCGGGTGCTCGTACACCCAGTGCTGAAACTTATCGATAGTGGCTACCCAAGGGAAGGTTTCCAGTACGCTTTCCAAGTGAGTTTTCTTGGCCCGGCGCAATTCATCGGGGTCAGTGAAGAAGACGTCCCACTGATCCATGCTCATCAGCTCCATGCTCATAGAAGCCAGTTCGGCTACCTCAGATGGTGGGTGCTTGTCGGCGGAAAGCGGCAAGCGGCGGGTCAGGAAGCTGTGCACCGCGTGGCCACCTTCGTGCAACATGGTCACCACATCACGCAAGGAACTGGTGGCATTCATGAAAATGAATGGCACGCCGGTTTCATCGAGCGGATAGTTGTAACCGCCGGGGGCCTTGCCCTTACGAGACTCCAGATCAAGATGGCCCATCTGCCGCATAGTGCGCAAGCAGTCGCCTAAGAACGGGTCGAGGTTCTGAAATACCGTGATGGTCTTCTCTAGCAGTTCCGCTCCCGTTTCAAACGGCCGCAGTGGGGCTTTGCCCGACACGTCCACATCCAGGTCCCAAGGGCGCAGCTCTGGCAAGTTTAGGTCTTGACGGCGCTCTAGGTCAATATCGTCGATGAGCGGTACTACCGTCTCCCGAATTGCCTGATGAAAGTCAAAGCAGTCTTGCGGAGTGTAATCAAAGCGACCTAGGGCAGCGAACATATAGTCGCGGAAATTGGCGAAGCCAGCATTCAGCGCCATGCTATGACGCAACCCAATGAGCTCTGTAAACAGCGCGTCTAGCGGCTTGGCATCCTGAAGCCGGCGTGCCTGAATAGCCCTCCACGCTTCTTCCCGCACAGCTCTATCCGTCTTCTTCAAACGGTCGGCGGCACGGGGAAGAGTTATTTCTTCTCCATCCAATGTCACCGTCATAGCGCCTACGGTAGCAGCATATTGCTGCTGCTTGGTGCTGGTTTCGGTCTTGAGCGGAATGTTTTCGGAGCGGTAGATTTCCAAAGCTTGGCGCACCGAGCGAATGAACACGCGGTACTGCGCTGGATCGAGGTCAGGCAGGTAAGGCGAAGCTATCAGCTTCTCGTTTAGCGCGTGGTCGTAGGGCGCAACGTGGGGCTCAATTTCGCTCACGAAGTATTGAAAAGCCTCAGCTCGTGCCTGCTCCTGCGTGTCGCAGGTCATGCGGATGTAACGCCAAGCCAGGTCTTCGCTCAGCACAGACTCCAGCTCTGACCGGTCTAGCAGCCAACGCTCTAGCTCCTGCCCCGAGCCGATGGCCCGGTCGCGGAGCTCAATAAAATACGGTTCAATTGCAGCCCAGTCGGTAACGGTGAACGACTCGGGCAGATACTGCCGGGGCGGACGCTGCGTATTGGTAGCCAAGTCGGCAGCAGTGGTGGCGGAAGTTGGTATCATAGAAAGGTTTTGTACGCGAAAACCCGGGGGGCGGGTTAGAAAAAAGGGGCCAAGTGGCTACTTCCTGCTAATCTATTTCAATGACTACATCACTTGTTAGGGGGTGGCCTACACAAGTTAACACGTAACCCTGACTGAGTTCCCGGTCTGAGAGTCCCTCACGCTCATCGAGGTGTACTTTACCCGACAGGCACTTACCCCGACAGGCCGTGCACAAACCAGCTTGGCATGAGTAGGGCAAGTCAATATCCTGATCAAGTGCAGCTTCCAGAATGGTCTGGTTGGGCTCCACTTCAATCTGATATTCAGAGCCCTCGTAATTGATGGTGACAGTGCGAGTTACGATTTTTCCGTCGTCCTCGGCCGTTGATACATCTCCGTGGCCGTTGGGCTGAGCGGCAGAAGCTTCCGCAGTATCAGCAGCAGCTACGAAACTTTCACGGCGAATACGGCTGGCGGGCACGCCCAGCAGCTCTAGGGCCGCTTTGGATTCCGTCATCAGACCCTCTGGGCCACACAGATAATACTCGGCCTGCTCGGCCGGAAACTGGTGGCGCTGTTCCAGAATGCGCAGCAGCATTGTGCGGTTCAGGCGCCCCGTATGCTGGTGGGCTGCTACCGGACCGGTGGGCTGGCTGTACACGTGCTCTACCTGGAACCGGTTAGCATACTGCTGCTCCAATTGGCGTAGCTGCTCCCGGAAAATAACTGATTCCTCATTGCGGTTACCATAAATCAAGAGCACGTAGCTCTTAGGCTCTTCCTGCAATACGGCCTTCAGCATGCTCATGAGTGGGGTAATACCTGAGCCGGCTCCTACCAGCACAAAGGAGCGCGCTGAGTTAGGCGCGGGGTTTAGGGTGAAGTTGCCAATAGGCGCCATCACTTCCATCTGCTGGCCTACGCGCACCGTGTCAAGCAGATAGTTACTCATCAATCCGCCCGGCACTCGCTTTACCGTCACGGCTAAGCGTGGCGCTTCGCCAGGAGTACTGCATAACGAATACGCGCGGCGCTCCTTCTTTCCTCCGGGGCCACAAGGCAAAATCAGGGTCAGAAACTGACCGGGCTCACTAGCTACGGGCTGGCGGTCAGGGCGTTCGAAGTGAATGGTAACGGCGTCGGAGGTTTCCTGGGTGAGCTCGACTACGTTGAGCGTGAGGTACTGACTGCTCATAAGGTGGTGAGGGGTACTAGAAATCGGGGAGATGAGGAATTATTAACAACTCAGGTGGCCTAGGGTTAGCTAGGCTCACAAAGTACGGGATTCTGTAGCGGATGGCTTAGCTTGCGCGGGTCTTCAACAGAGTATAAAATCTTGCGTTGGAGGAGTGGCCTAGAGCTTCCTTTTGATTCCTAGGCCACTTACCCTCTCCTCTCACCTCTTTTCACAGTATGTTAGCTCAGATTCTGGAAACTCATCAGCACGAGTTTGCGGCCGTGCTGCCCGTTGACCTCAATGCCCCCGATGTAGCCCGACTCGATTTTTCGGCTACGAACCCGTTACTCCAGAATGCGAACTTGCGCGATACCGCCGCTTTCGAGGAGTTGGTTAGCCAACTGCTAGAGGCGCAAAATGCACATATTGGAGTAGGCGGCTACCTCGAAAACCGCGTTATCTACCGGCGCAGCGAGCTATTTGGCGCTCCTGATCCGGCCGTTCCATCCCGCTCCCTCCACTTGGGAGTAGATGTTTGGCTGCGGGCGGGCACACCCGTTATGGCTCCGCTAGATGCAGTGGTGCACAGCCTCCAAGACAACGACAACTTCGGCGACTACGGCCCTACGGTTATTCTACAGCACCAGCTCGAAGACACTGTTTTCTATACCCTCTACGGGCATCTCACCCGCCGCGAAACTTTACTTCTCCGCCCCGGCATGGCCATTGAGAAGGGCGAGGTATTCACGGAAGTAGGCCCTGCCCCAGAAAATGGCGACTGGCCCCCTCACCTCCACTTCCAAATCATCAGCGACATGCTAGGCCTGTCGGGTGATTTTCCCGGCGTGGCACTCCCTGCTGAACGCGAGAAGTGGGCCGCCCTCTGCCCCAACCCTAACTTGATTCTGCAAAGCCAGTGGCTCTAGGCCAGTCTGTGACATACCAGCGCAACGGGTCTTGTAACCAACATCACTTGTAGGCCACTCTGTGGATACTAATTGCAAGGTGGCTGCTACCACAGCGCCCACAAAAAAGGCCCCGCACTGTTGTGCGGGGCCTTTTGCTTGGCTAGTGAAATAGGGTTATTGCTTCACAAAGCGGCCAAAGTAGGTCTGCTGGGCGCTGGTTGCGCGTACCATGTACAAACCAGCTTTCAGGAGCCCTACCCGCTGGCTGAGTTGCTGGCTGAGCTGCTCAGCACGGCCAGCTCCCGTGAATACCACGCGGCCATCGGCAGCGGTTACATTCAGGGTTAGTTCACCTACCTGCGTTGGCAACTGCAGATTCAGGCTATTGTGCACCGGGTTGGGGCTGATAGAGAGCTGCTGAGCCAGACGCACCGGCTTGGTGGCCGTAACCGTGCCGAACACGTAGCGGGTTTGCACGGGGTAGTGGTCAGAAGTGGTGTTGGCATAGTTCGGAATCAGAGCAGCTAGGCCAGTCTGAATTTCGGCGGAGTTTGCCAGGTAATTCGCGGCTAGCTCATTAGAAGCTACAGCGTGGTCAATTACGTCGTTATAGCTCGCCGTCGATTTCTTCTTGGCTATGCTCAGCGGAAGCGTCAGAGCTTGATAGTTCGTGGCATCATCAACAAACGCTTTGTACGAAGACTCGGTCGTGGTCAAACCAGTAGTAATAGTCTGATCCAGGTCGTCGTTAAAGTCACCTAAAATCACAAACTTAGAAGTAGGATAGTCCGTGTCTAGTTTGGCTTTGAGAGCGGCAGCTGCATTCTTCCGGCGCTCGTATGAGGTGGCAGTCGGTGCTGTGTTGGCTTTGGCATGAATCAACACAAACATCATCCGATTGGTGGCACCATTTAGTTCCACGTCAGCCTCCATAGCATACGGATAACGACCTGAAGACCAATAAGTGTAGGAATCGCAGGTGGTTACTTGTCCAGGGCACTCCAGCAGAATGCTGAAGGTTGGGTTTTTAATAACACTGGTGCGGTACACAAATACTAGTTTTTGGCTCGTAGCAAAAGTGCCGTTCGAGACAGCTGACGAAACGGAGTACTTATAGCCACCCAACTGCCGCACTATAGTGCCTAAACGTACGGTGTCCACTACTTCGGCCAGGGCGAATACATCAGCATTGAGGCTTGTTAGCATGGTCTTCACATTTTCCTGTTGCAAGTTCTTGTTAGCAGGCCCTTGACCAGCTTC
Organism: Hymenobacter wooponensis; assembly: GCF_004745865.1. Lineage (GTDB taxonomy): Bacteria > Bacteroidota > Bacteroidia > Cytophagales > Hymenobacteraceae > Hymenobacter > Hymenobacter wooponensis. The sequence goes on from NZ_SRKZ01000004.1 coordinate 549,291, forward strand.
CGCAGAACCAAACCATTCAATGTTCCAGTTTACTACCTCCAATGTGTTGGCTACATTATATGTGTTGCCCGTTAAGTCTACCATCTGGGAAGTAACCCCTGCGCTAGCAATAGTTAAAGAGCCTGTGTAAGCAGTATTGCCCTGAGTTGGGCTGAAGCGCACTGTGATGACCTTTGGGGTAGCGCTCGACTCTGAAGCTGCAAAGCTTACCGAGTTGCTGAACGTAGTGCCGTCTTTCGACACCTGAAAACCAGCACCAGCAGCAGTTACCATAGCATCCGCCGTAAGGTTTCTCAGGGTCAAATTGAGCGTTTGGGTAATAACTGAACCATTAGGGCGGTACCCGAAGGCTAATGAGGCCGTATTGACGAACAATGCTGCTGGAGGCGGGGTGCTGGAGTTGCGCAGACGAATATCGTCGAGCGTCCAGCGGGCAGCTTCTTCGTTGCTAGAAGAATACACAAACGCTACATATAGCGTAGCCGATTTGAACGCCGAGAGGTCAATGTTATCGGTCAGTGTCCAAGTATCAGAGCCTACTTCGGGAAAGTTAGCGGCTACATCGGTCCAGGTGACGCCTGCTGCGGCGGGGTCTCCGGTGCCAGAGTAGTTAGTCGATACCTTCAGGCGCAGGGGAGCACCATTGAATGCCACGCGGCTATAGAACGACAACAACGGATACGTAAAGGAAGAAGTGTTTAGGGCTGGCGAAATAAGCCAGTCCTCGTTAACGATGCTGGCTTGGTTAGCAAAGCCGTTGGCTTGCAGTCCGTTTGGCTTATTGAGCTTGCCCGTAGCATCAGCTGCATTGTGTCCAAACGTAGTACAAGCCCAAACTTGGGGGCCGGCCACGCTAAATTGTGTCCAGCCTTCAGTCGGAGCGCTAGCACAATTATCAAAGGTATAGAGCAGGTTATTTGGGTCGAAACCCGTACCGAATACCGCTTTCGTTAGCGTAATTCCCCCAGGGGTAACGTGCGTAATGTTGCCGGAGAAGGTCCCCGCTGCCGTGGGCAATAAACGGACATATACCGTTTGAGCCGAGGCTAACTCAGTGGGTATGAAAGTAAGAGTCGAGGAGAAGGCCGCGTTATCTTTGGAAAGCTGGAACCCGGCTGGTGCCGTCACCGTCACATTATCGGTAAGGTTCACGGCGCTTAACTGATAACTCTGGGATGCGCTTGCTGTGTTTACTAATTGAGCAGCAAAGGTCAGCGGCGTAGCAGGAACCGAAAGGGCAGGTGCATTTGGAGAAATGCCTTCCCACGAGAGGGAAAAATCATCTACCCCTATCCCGTCATCGGAGCCGGCGGCGTTGAAATCATTCCACCGAATCCAAACGGTAGCCCCTACGGGAATATTCAGCCCCGATACTGTGGCGTTCATCGTGGCTGTATGCAGTGGGGTGCTGACCCCGTTTCCAGCCAACGTTGTGCTGGCTAGGTTGGTGTAGTCCAGCGCATCCACATCTACCCAGGTTCCGGTAGAGAGGGAGGTTGCATTAAGACTATATTGAAAGTCCAGCCGGTCGGCGCGTGTTGTGCCGCCAATGCGCCACGTCTCCCCAGTATAGCCAACCGTAAGGTTAATAAGGGTGGTGCCTGTGTTATTAACGAACGAGGCACCAATGGCAGGAGTTAGGCTGCTGCTTAGCAGAGTACCGAAAGCGCGCTCCGTAGAGGCGTCGGCCCCGAAGCTATATGTATTGCCGGAGTTAAGTGAACCGTTGCTAGCAGCATAATTAGCGTCCGCAGTTGTTCCGGTTCCAGCATTTACCTCCAATAAATCCCAGCCGGTTGGTAAAGTGGTTTTAGCGTTGGTCGTACCAGTGGTTGCCAACGTGTTGAAATCTTGCGCGTACGGTGCAGTTTGTAACGATATCTGCGCCGCTACATTGCTGCTCAGGCCCAGAGCCAGCAGCAACGCAGGTAGCACACGTGTTGAATAGTTGTTCTTCATGTAAGAAGGCAGAGGGTGAAAGAGAGAAATTCAGACGATGTAAAGTACAAAAGTACCTGCAGCAATTGGGCTCAATGTTACCTCATTGTTAACAAATAGGCAGAGAAAAAGCCCATGCCTTACAAGGGTTGTAAAGCATGGGCTCTCAAAAGGGAAAATTTTCCTATATTCTAAAAACTCGCGTCTTTGCTAGTCAAACTTGATAGCTGTAACGGGCTTGATACGGGAGATGAGATAAGTGGGAATCAGCACGGCCAGCAACGAGGTCAGAAAAGTGGCGGCATTCAAGACTACAATGATAAAGGGGTCCCAATACACCGGTACCCGGTCCATATAGTAGTTCTCAGGATCAAGCGGAATGGGGTGAAAGAAGTACTGAATGGCACAGAACCCTAGGCCTACTAAGTTACCATACAGCATGCCCCGCAACGTCAGGCTCAGCCCCCGGAAGAAGAACATGCTTCGGATTTGGTTATCGGTGGCTCCAATGGCTTTTAATACCCCAATCATATTGGTGCGCTCCAGAATCATGATGAAGATAGTGGCCACCATGTTGAAAGTAGCCACGAAAATGATCAGGATCAGGAAAATGACCACGTTCCGATTGAGCAGCTGCAGCCAGTCGAAAAGCTGGGCGTATTGGTCCGTTATTTTATCCAGCTTCAGGTCGTAGCGGAGGTTCTCATACAATGTATCCGCCACTGGGTCGAGGCGGTTAAAGTCCTTGAGCACTACCTCAACCCCACCCACCAGCGTATCAGGCCAAGAGTACAGTTCCTGCACCTGGCGTAAGTCACCGATTACGTACACCTCGTCGAACTCGTCTAGGCCAGTCTGATAGATGCCGCTCACGGTGAATCGCCGGACGCGAGGGGGGTTCTGAATAAAATAGAACAGCGCCTCGTCACCGGGTTTCAACCGCAGCTTGTCCGCAACTTTGCGTGAAAGCAGAATGTCATTACTGGCTGAGTCTGGGAATTCGATAAACTTGCCCGCTACTAGGTTCTGGCGCATCGGCGAGGGGCCAGATTTCTCATCGATACCCTTCAGTACCACGCCTAGCACCTCCTCCTTGGTCTTGATGATGGCGGCCTTACGAGCAAAGGGCTGCAGGGATTTTACCTGTGGGTTGCTCTTCAACTCCTGCAGTAGCTCCGGCGTGGAGATGGGCGCTACCTGCAGAGAATTGTTGGTATCGTACTTGCTGATCTGCAAGTGCGCCCCAAAAGAAAAGATTTTGCTCTGAATCTCATTGCGGAAGCCTTCCAAGATAGCAAACGATACCACCATCACCGCCAGCCCCATGGCAATGCTGATGATGGCTATCTTTGTCACCGACGAGGTGAAAGAACCGGAGTCGGCCCCGTCAATCTTACTAGATATGTACTTCGATACGTTCACTGGCGTAAAGCTACGTGAACCCGACCAGTTTTCCAGCCCGTCTCCTGCCCATGTTTCCAGCCTTTTCTACCAGTCTGCTGAGTCTTTCCCTCCTACTCACCGATTGTACCCGTCCGGCAGCCACTGCCACTTCGTCGACCGCTGATACTATTGCTGCTACGCAAGGCCCTAGTGCTGCTGCTGCTGCTGCTGCTGTGGATGCCCCAAGTAAAGACGCAGCACTTCGCGTGGGTGCCGAGCAGTTTGACCGCTACCTTCCGCTGCTGAAAGGAAAGCGCGTAGGCCTGGTGGTTAACCAAACGGCGCGCGTAGGCAAGGCTTTTCTAGTAGACACGCTGCTGGCGAAAGGAGTAGGAGTGAAAGTTATTTTCGGACCAGAGCACGGGTTCCGGGGAGAGGCCGCCGATGGTGCTACTATCAAGGATGGGAAAGATGCCCGCAGTGGCCTACCGGCTCGTAGTCTTTACGGTGCTACCAAAAAGCCCACGCCCGAAATGCTGAAGGATGTAGATGTACTGGTGTTTGACATTCAGGATGTTGGCACTCGCTTCTATACCTTCATCAGCACTATGCACTATGTAATGGAAGCGGCAGCGGAGCAAGGTAAAGAGGTCGTAATTCTTGACCGCCCCAACCCCAACGGCTGGTACGTAGATGGTCCGGTGCTAGAGCCCCAGCACAAATCGTTTGTGGGAATGCACCCGATTCCTGTAGTGCACGGCCTCACGGTGGGCGAGTTGGCCCAGATGATTAATGGAGAAAAGTGGTTGGCAGGTGGCAAGCAATGCCGCCTCACAGTAGTGCCAGTGCAGGGCTACACCCACGCCACCTACTACGAGCTACCCGTGCGCCCATCTCCTAATTTGCCCAATGCCCATTCCGTAGCGCTCTACCCAGCTATCTGCTTGTTTGAGGGTACTGATGTGAGTGTAGGCCGTGGCACCGACTCGCCATTTGAAGTCATTGGCGCGCCTACGCAGCCTACTACTCGCCCCTACCGCTTCACCCCTAAGCCCAATACAGGCTCACCAACGCCACCCCAAAATGGCAAAGTATGCTACGGCCAGGATTTGCGCCAAACCGGCAATAACATAGGCTTCAGCCTGAAGTATTTGCTGGACTTTTACCAGCAGAGCACCGATAAGGAGCACTTCTTCGGCAAGTACTTTGAGCAACTCAGCGGCACACGCACGCTGCGGGAACAGGTAATTGCTGGTAAATCAGAGGAAGAAATCCGTAAGTCGTGGGAGCCGGCGCTAGGCCAGTATAAGATAATGCGCAAGAAGTATTTGCTGTATCCTGAATCGTAGAACCTAGTCATTAATTACCCTGAGTGAGGGCTTATCCACTGCTGAGCACGTAGCAAATTTGTTTGCTCGTTCAGACAAGGATAGGCCCTCACCTGCTGTAAGGATGGTAGGTTTCATACTTTTGCTGTCATGACACCAACACCTGCCGCTCCGCTCCGCATTATTTTCATGGGCACACCTGAGTTTGCCGTGCCTACGCTTAACGCCCTGCTTTCCTGGCCTGGCTGCCAGGTAGCAGCCGTCATTACGGCTCCAGATAAGCCCGCGGGGCGTGGCCGGCAACTGGCCGAGTCAGCGGTGAAGCAAGCAGCAGTGCAGCACGGCCTGCCAGTACTGCAGCCTACCAATTTGAAGGATCAAGAATTCCAGGCAGAACTACTGGCCTACGCTGCTGACTTGCAGGTGGTGGTGGCCTTCCGGATGCTGCCTGAGACGGTATGGAACATGCCACGCTTGGGCTCCATTAACATTCACGCCTCCTTATTACCTCAGTACCGCGGGGCGGCTCCTATCAACTGGGCCCTCATCCATGGGGATACCCAAACGGGCGTCACGTCCTTCTTCCTACGCCACGAGATTGACACCGGCGACTTGATCTACCAAGATGTGTTTGACATTGCGCCGGAAGATGATTTTGGCTCTCTGTACGAGAAGCTAAAGGCAGCCGGGGCAGCACTTGCCTTGCGTTCTGTACAGGCCATTGCGGCAGGTACCGCACCCAGCATGCCTCAGCCGGAGCTGCCTAACCTGCGCCCAGCGCCTAAACTCCAGAAAGAACTAGGCCGCCTCGACTTTACTCAGTCGGCTCCCTCGCTGGCCAACTTAGTCCGTGGCCTCTCCCCTATCCCTACTGCCTTTACCCAACTGCCCGATGGCCGGACACTGAAGGTGTTCAAGGCGCAGCCCCTCGATGATGAAGATGCCAGCGGCCCCGATACTGGCCTACCGGGCACTTGGTTTACCGATGGCCGCACCTACCTGCGCGTGCAAACCAGCCATGGCCTCCTCGACCTGCTGGATGTGCAACTCGAGGGCAAGAAACGCATGAGCATCCCAGATTTTCTGCGTGGCTTTAATGTAGACCTTCTAAACGCAAGCAAGTAAGCTACCGCTCTAGTCCTTACGTACTACGCATCACTCGTATGACCAATTTAGTAGTAGCCGTAGCCCAGAACGGAATAATTGGGGGCGATAACCGCCTGCTGTGGCATCTGCCTCTTGATCTGAAGCACTTCAAACAGCTTACCCAGGGTCATCCTATTATAATGGGTCGGCGCACGTATGAGAGCATTGGGAAACCCTTGCCTAATCGTACGAATATTATTGTAACCCGGCAACCAAATTGGCAAGCCGATGGCTGCGAAGTGGCTTATTCAGTTCCTCAAGCCCTGGAAATGGCGCGCGTCCTAGATGAACAGGTGATGGTAATTGGCGGAGGCGAAATCTATCGTCAGGCTTTGCCCGCGGCAGAGGTAGTATACTTGACGGAAGTTCATCATGACTTTGAAGGCGACGTAACCTTTCCGGAACTTTCTCCGGTTGAGTGGCGCGAGGAAACCCGGGAGCGACACGAACCCGATGAGAAGCACGCCTACGCCTTTAGCTTCGTGACACTACGGCGCCGGTAGGTCAGTCTCTGAGCCTTTAACACGACTTGCTTGACAGGCGCGTTTTTAGTTGAACAACCCCACGCTAGGCCAGTAATTCTATAGCCACTTAAATAGAGCTAAGCCAAAGTCGGCAGAAGATCTACCTAGGCCACTAAAGGCGCTAGAGCTAAAGCAAAAGAGGCAGCCGGTTTGGCTGCCTCTTTTGCTTTAAACATCCTTCGTGCTTAGCGCAGAAGTACCAGCTTGCCCCACCCTTGCTTGAAGGCTTTGTCAGCCGAGGTAGCCCGATGCTCAAAGGTGTTCTGTGGGTCATCGAGTACTACCCGGTACAAGTAAGTCCCATTCGCAAGTCGGTCCCCGAATTCATCTGTGCCATCCCAGGCGTAGTCCGTCATGTTGTTGCCGACGCGCAACGCGCCCATCTCGCTCATCATGATTTCGCGTACCACACGCCCAGTCAGGCTCATTATCTGAATCTTGATGTTACGTGGCACCTCGCTGCCCGTGATAGTAAACACGAACTTCGCCTTACTAGTAATTGGGTTAGGATACGGAAACACATTGGAGATACCGGAGGTCGTGATAACCTCGAACGTAATACGGTATGGCTCCGAACCCGCTAGTTTGCCGGAACCATCTTTCCCCTGCACTTCCAAGGTATAGATGCCATCCTTTAGCGGTGTGGTATTGCCAAGCTGCACTTCCAAACGGGCTAGGCCCTGGCTTGAGTCGGCGGCGAAGACCACGTTAGCAGCATTCAGATCTAGTGGCACCGAAGTACCCCCACCAGGGCTAGATAGGAACAAGTTAAAGGCTGTCCGATCTTTCACGGGGCGCAAACGGTCTTGGTCGCGGAGCTGCACCGTAATCAACGGCTTCGCTGATACAATGTCGCCGTTTAACAGGTGACGGCCATCGAAAGCTACATCCAGCACTGGCGGTGTATTGCGGTCTTCTACTTCGAAGGCTGGTATGCCTTGTTCATTATTGAAGTAGTACAGTTCAGGCTGCCGATTAGGGCTTGATGATTGGTTAGGGTTGAGCACCACCTGACCCGACAACTTGCCTATTAACTCCCGCACATCCAGCTCTACTTGGTAGGTGCGCTGCGTGTGCGCTGTCAAGGCCGCACTGGGCAGCTTAATATATTTCTCGCGCTGGCCGTTGTTATCGTTGCGCACGAGTATGTAGGCCACTAGTGGTGCTGTAAAGTCGAAGTCGGCTACGTTCTGGAAGGTTATAGGAACCGTAACCTTACCCTGTTGTGTCGCCTGTTGGGTCAGGGTGGCTGCCGTCAGGGCTACTGCTTGGGGCCGTACAACACCTTCTGGTACCCCTTGGTAGGTAATTAGCCATTGTTTCAGCTGCGGTGCTGGGCCGTTGCCCTTAACAACTGCTTGCAGCTGCAGATACGGATAGGTAGTGGCAGAAATAGCACTTAAATCCAGCGTACGGTTGGTCACGTTAGGATTCAGAACCACTGCATTATTAGAGGCATCGATCCCAATCAAACGCAGCGTATAGCTTCCAGAGGGGCTGGTCCGGATAGTATGAGAAAGTGTTTCCCACTGGCGGGCCGGGCCGATACGCGTAGAGGTAATAGTAGCCTGCTGGCTGCCAGCATCAAATACCCATTGCCCACCAGGAGCCGATACTGTAACGCCGGTATTCTCGTCGCGGAGGAACTGGCCTACGTGACTCTGTGACCAGCCACCACTATTACGGCCATTTATGATCCGGAATGAACTGGTAGCCCAACCGGCATCCTCGCTTTGTTGGGGGGTGTGGAAGCGCAAGCGCCAGTACCATACCACACTATCCCGGCTAGCTTGCGTAGGCACGGTCACACTCCACTCCGGCACCATCACCGCTCCAAACGTCGTGCGCTGTACCAGAGGACTATTGAATGTCTGTACGGTATCGAGTTCCATGTCGTACTCGCGGCTCACCGTAGTAGCTAAATTGCTCTGCCCTACCAAACGTACCGTACGAGAGCCAACAATACCAAATTCAGGTGGGCTGAGAGTTGTAACTCCACCCGTTAAGAAAGCATAAGTGGCCGTCCCGCTATTGTTGTCCTCACGTAGTTCATCAATCAGATTGCGTGGGTCTACTTCTGCCAGGAAAGTATTTTGCCCTGAGATGTCCCCAATATTTACGTTCGGAATTGTTAGGCTATAGGTAGTGTCCTGTCGTGCTTGCGGAACGATGAACACGGGCAATGGCAACGTAGTGGTGCCAAACGTACGAGTAACTTTTATCTCCAATGGCCCCGTCAGGATGCGGCCAGGATTGGCTACCCGTACCTGCAACTGGAATTCCGGCGCATTAATTGGCACTACAGCAGGTGCCACCTGCACATTGGTTACCTGGAGGTCTGGCTTGAGTGGAGAGTACAGCTTCAAGGCGGGGTCACCATGCCAAACGGTATTCATGAGCATAGCAGTGGTAGCACTAGGAGCAGTGTTAGCTCCCTGCAACCGGCGAACTGCTTCTTGCTGGATCTCTGCAATAGGCTTACCATACCACTGCTGATCGGCAAACAGCAGGTTCATCATCTGGGTATGCAACTCATGCAGATCATAGGCAAAGCCTAAATCCGACTCGCTCATAAAGCCAATGAAGCCTTTGTCAGCAGCCAACAAATATCTTTCGCCGCCGAAAGAGATACTGGCAGTATAAGCGTTACCAGCTGAACAGCCACTTACATACATTACTGGGTACTTACCCTTATTCGCAATACTGGGACTATTGATATCCGGAATCTCCCAATCTAGATTAGTGGGGGCTCCGTGTCCATAGTAATTGATAAAGGCAAGGCCAGCATTTAAGTCTGGAGCCCAAGGAATAGGTACTCCACCCGGTGTCGTACCTGGAAAATCGGCTCGTAAGTAATGCTTTACCACCCGTCCGCCAAATGGGGGCTTGCGCAAAATTTCGGCGTATTTTTCAACGAAGGAGGCAAATAACTGACGTTCACCAGGTTTATCAGTTCCGCCTGACATATGCAACACATTCTTGCGCCAGTCGGCGTAAACAGGCACCTCGTGTTCTTTAAGCTTATTCAGGTAATTGAGAACCTGTTGTGAGGTTTGGGCAGCAATACGCCCCGTTGCCATGCGAGCAGCGTATTCATTGTTTTGCCAGTTAGCTGTGAAGAACGCATCAGATATGGCACGAGTGCTAGCAGGAACTAAGTCCAGAACTGGGTTATTGCCTGAGCAGTCACCATAGAATTTTGGATATTGACGATGATAAGCTCCACCACCTGGCACTGATCCACAGCCAATTCCTTCGTTTGTTCCAAGGCCTTTACCAAGTAAAAGCAACGACATCGGCCTTGTATTTCGAGCTAACATCCATTGCGCGAACTGCCGAATGGCTAGAGCAGACTTTTCACCATAATGAAATTGATCATACAGTTGATCAGATGTAACTACTAAAGTATCATAGCTACCACCCGCCTGAGATGCCCGGTATTCTGCATAAGCGCGTACAGGATTATTGACGCTACCAACAGGATGCATCAGTACTCGGCTACTTACAATTAGAAAGTTGTGGGAGGCCGGTGTAATCTGACGGAATTGCACTCGCTTCCCTCCCACTGGCACTAGAGCCACATCCGTGTTGGCTAGCAGCAGAGAGCGAGTCCGCCCGTTGGCATTAGGGAACACATAGCCGCGTTGGTTATTACCCAATATCTGTCCTTCAATGCGTTGCACATTATAAGGATCCGTCACATCATAGCCCCGCACAGAGCTCTGCACAGAGTCGAGGGCGTAATATGCGGGCCCATTCAAGGTTGAATCACTAGCAAACAGCACTTGGTTCCGCTTGGAAGACCAACGGCTGTTTTGCGAGAAGGTAACGCGTAAGTAGGCCACACGCGCTATATCCCCACGAGGGCTGCCTGTAGCAGTCTGCTTTACTTGTATTCTAATTTGTCCATTGCTGGTCCTGTCTGAAAGAAGCAAAGGAAATGTCTGCCGAGCGAAGCCAAAATCTGAGAAGCTAACCGTTCCAAGTACACGAGGTCCTCCTGGCGTTAAAACAGATACTTCTGAGCGATGAGCCCCAGTTGTCTTACCAACTAGCTGAATATCTAGCCTTGGTGTTTGACCACCGGACGAAACTGACCAAATTGAATCTACAGTAAACCAATTCTCCTGTCTATTCAGGGGATTTACATACCCTCCACTACCAAATTCATCGCTGAAGAAACCTTCGCCTCGCTCGGCCCAGGGTTGATACACGTTTGCTTCGTCATTTACGGTATTTGCCCGGAAGGCTTCTACGCGCAGATTTTGCTGCAGCCGCGAGCTATGCGGGGTAGTACCAGTTAGGTTCGACTCGGACATGCGCTTGCCGTTGGCTACACCACTCCACGTTAGAAAGTACGAGGCTGTATCCGTGAACAAGCTGTAGTACGGCTGGGCTTGGTCTGCCGCACTGCGAAACATGCCTCGGTCTAAGGCTGCATCATTACGCTGCCCGAAGAACTCAACGAAGGTGGTAGGATCTAGCGTATTCTGGTTACCACCCACATAAATGGCCACTTCCTTACCGCGGCGCCACAGTTGCAACCGCTGGGGGCTTACCCCGTTTGCACCTGCTTGAGTGAGATATTGGTAGTTCAGCCGGTACAACCCCGTACGAGCCACTTTAACCTTGTAATACTGCTGGCCTGGTACAATCCACTCGTTGCCATACGGCCCCGACTGTGCTTGCACTGCGGTAGTACCGCACAGCAAAAACGCCACCACAATAGCCACCCATCTTGCCAGCCTAGTTGTCTGTAAATGGTAAGGTTGTTTCATATAGTATCCTGTAATGTGCTTATCCTGCTTAGCAGCGTGGCTCTAGACCACGTTTACCCAGGTGTATTCTTTATTTAAATCCGTAGCCTAGAGAGACGATGATGGAATTGGCCTGAGAACGTTGACCTAGCTTCTCAACTGCCAGCCGCGAAAGGGCCATGTCGAGCCGTAGGCCACTCAGGGCTACTCCTACGCCTAGGCTAGGCTGGGCTTTCCATTCGTCTTGGCCAGTGAAAGTTTTGATCTGTTGAAAGTTGCCAATGCCGCCACGTAAAAACACCAAGCTGTTGTAACCCACTTCTAGGCCAGCTCTAGGGTCAATGCTTACTGCGCTGCTAGAAATGAGGGTATTCCGCTCTCCATCGGTGGTGGCTTCCAGATCTACGGCTGCCAAGGCGGTGAACTGCCCCGGCAACTTCACCGTGCGCCCTACGCCTAGCACGAGGCGAGGCAGCGTAATTTCAGTGCTGCTTTTTGGAATAGGGTCGTTGGTAATAGCTGAGCCCTTGAACTTATCAGCGTCCACCGACCAAGCATTAAATGTGGTGGTGATGTCGCGAGCCATTAGGCCTAGGCGCCAGTTGCCCCTGTTGTATTGCACGCCGGCATCTACTCCGAAGCCCCAGGCGTTGGCAAACTCCCCTACGTTTCGGTAAATAACCTTCGCGTTGGCTCCAACCTGTAAGCCTTCGATATTGGCTACCTTATAGGCATACGACAGCAGCAGGGCGTAATCAGCCACGGAGAAGTATCGAATTCGGTCGTATTGAACGTATCCGTATTCATTTACTAGGTCGCGCGTATCGGCAATATCGTCTACGCCGAGCCGGATAAGACTAATTCCAATGGCACTTTTCTCGTCCAGAGGCATAGAGAAAGCAGCGTAGTCATTTTTCACGATACCGGAGAAGAGCTCCGAGTGCATAAGCACAGCATCGTACTTGTGCTTTTGGCCTAATAAGCCAGCCGGGTTCCAGTAGCCAGCAGTGGCGTCTTCAGCCAAGCTTGCCTGCACTTTGCCCATGCCCAGGGCCCGGCCTCCTACCCCAATGTTGAGAAATTCATTGCTGTACTTAGGCGTCTTGGTTTGAGCTAGCGCCGGAGAAAGCACTCCTAAGCTGAGGCCCACGCCCAGTAGTAGGGCGGCACTTCGGGTAAAGTGAGGCATAGAGGTTAAAACAAATATTCCGATAGGTAGGTGAAGCCGCAGCAGCAACGCAAGATACTCATTAATAGTGCGTGCCAGCTCTTGTTGATCAGTTATCGTTGATTTACAGCGGTTAAAAAACTCAATATAGTTCTACTAAGCACTAGGTTATCAGCCGGGCTTATTTTCTACCCTGCAGCTCTTCTGCTCAATTATTCCGCAGAGGTTCAAATGGCTAGGCCCATATAATGTGCTGTCGCATCCAGCAATGGTATTCAGTATTTCTAGAGGCCAGTTCTTTACAGACCACTTTTTACACGCCTGAAAGCGCAACAAAAATTTATTTCCAACAGTACCTTGTGTTACATAGTACCTTTTCATATCTTTGACTCATTCTTCACCGATATCTGCCTCAGCCCATGAAAGTCGAGAACACCCAAGTGCAGATGCGGAAGGGCATCCTGGAGTTCTGCATTCTGGAAATCATCGCCCGCGGAGAGGTCTATGCGTCAGACATGCTGGAGGAACTTACCTCCGCCCGCATGATCGTGGTCGAGGGGACGCTCTACCCACTCCTGACGCGCCTCAAAAACGCGGGATTGTTAGATTACACCTGGAAAGAATCTACCAGTGGTCCGCCCCGCAAGTACTACACCCTCACTGAAGCTGGCCAGGAGTTCCTGCACCAGCTTCGTCTCACCTGGGAGGAAGTACAGGATTCCATCCGCATTATCCGCCAGAAGCCTCACTCCAACGGTAGCGCCACTGTGGAAGTCCTGCTCTAAGCAGGCCCGCCCGCTCCCTAGTTTTTCCCGAATAGTTGCAGCACTGAGATGAAAAAGAACATCAGCATCAACCTTCAGGGCATGATCTTCCACATTGAGGAAGATGGCTACGAAGTGCTCGGCCGTTACCTGGCGGAAGTGAAAACCCACTTCAGCGGTTATCGAGGCCATGAGGAAATCGTCGCCGACATCGAAAGCCGCATCGCCGAGCTCTTCGCTGCCCGCCTATCAAGCCTTAAGCAAGTCATCACCTTGGAAGACGTGGAGGCCATGACGGCCAAAATGGGCCGGGTAAGTGACTTCCAGAGCGCCGACGAAGCCGAAGACGACGAGGAAATCCTCGCCGAAGCCGTGGCAAGCGGCACTGCCCAAGGAACCTACACGGGCACCCGAGGCACTGGTAGCGGCTACTCTGCTGGTTCTGGCTACACTACTACGGGTGGCGGCACTACCACGCCCCCAGTAGATGAGCCCGGCACCAAGCGCCTGTACCGCGACATGGCCCACCGCAAAGTGGCCGGTGTGGCGGCTGGCCTTGGAAACTATTTTGCCGTAAATCCTCTCTGGATTCGGCTGGGCTTTCTGGCCTTGATGATTGTATTGCCAATTGCATTGGATAATACTCCCTTCGAGGGGTTCAGCGAGAAACTGCCGGCCATATCCACCTTAACCTACATCGTGCTGTGGATTGTACTTCCTAAGCGCTATGATGCAACACTCGCAGATGAAGATTCCGCGTTCAAGAAGCTCTACCGCGACACCGATAATGGTAAAGTAGGTGGGGTTTCCGCTGGACTAGCTGCCTACTTCCGAGTTGACGTGGTTCTCATCCGGATCCTATTCATCGTAGGCCTGTTTGCGGGGGGCTTTGCCCTTCCCCTTTACATAGTGTTATGGGTGCTCTTGCCGGAGGCGAAAACCGCCTCCGACAAGCTCCGTATGCGCGGCGACGCCGTTACGCTCTCGGCACTTGACAACAATATCCGGAACAACCCTTATGCAGCGGGGTCAGAAACCGGCACGGTGAATAACCGCCCAGTGGGTACTTTTCTGGAAGATTTCTTCACTAATATTCGCCCCCTGATAAACTCGCTGGGGTCCCTGATTCGGGTGTTTGCAGGTGGTATTTTGGCCCTAACTGGCTTCGGAATGCTGCTGGCCGTGACCATTGGCCTGGGAATAGGCCTAGGAATAATCTCTGCTTCCGATGGCCTTGATTATGGCCCGCTGCAGCCTTTCCTGCTCTTTAATGACATTTCGCCCTGGGCGGTACTCGCTTTCTTCTTAGCTACCGGTATCCCTGCATTGGCCCTGATGCTGTCTGGTATTGGCCTGCTGCTGCACCGCTCAGTGCTCTCACGTACGGCATGGCTGTCACTGCTAGGCCTATGGTTGCTGGGTGTAGTCGGTAGCTCGGTGGCGGGCATCCGGTTGGGCCGGGAGTTCCAGCGCGAGTCGGAAGTTACCCAAACCACGGCGCTTGGTGGCCTCACCCGCCCCCGGTTGGTGCTGGAACGCCGCCAGCTCGACGACGACAAATGGGTGGACCTCGACATTGTGGGTATTGACAGTGCGCAGGCTCCCCGCCTGGAGCGCATCATCTCGGCCAAGGGCTCTACCGACTCGTTGGCGCGGCGCACGGCAGCTACCTCGGTCATGCACAACCTACGAGTGCTTAACGACTCGACGCTGAGCGTTGATGACCACTTCACGTATCAGCCTAACGCCCGCTACCGAGACCAGCACATGCAACTGCGCCTGCTAATGCCTCGCGACCGGACCTTCCGCATGACGGAGCAGTTTGCTGATTGGCTAAGAGAAGAGGATTACGTGAACGGACGTGACCCTTACCACCCCGAGAAGTTCCTCTACCGCATGAACGGCAATAAAGTGGAGTGCATTAACTGCACCGAAGCTGACCTGCGTGGTGGCCGTGATTCTGACGACGAAAACAGTGATGACTATGATCAAGGCCGCGAGGACCGCGAAAGTGACGGTGATGTGAACCTTAGCTTTGGCAGCGTTGAGCCGATCAACACCGACGAAAGCTCTTACGGCTCAGAGCGGCAGCGCTTTGATGAAGCCGACTTCGACCACGTGAGCATAGTAGGTGGTTACCACGTGGTGGTGCGCCAGAACGCAAACTACAGCGTGCGAGCTGCGGGTGATGGCCAAGCACTGCGCGACATCAAAGTAGAGCGTAATGGCCGGGAGCTGACCATCAGCCCCCGTAACCGCGACCTATTTGACTCTCACAACAGCGACGAAGACGAGGTGTTGCTCATCATCGAAACTCCTGAGCTTAATGACCTGGGATTAGTAGGTGGTACTCGGGCAGAGGTAAATGGCTTTAACTCCGGCGACCTGCGCGTGCAGCAGGCCGGGGGCAGCCAGCTCCGCTTCCGCGGCGACATTAAGGAGCTGAAGTTGGAACTGGCTGGCGGCTGTCAGGTTGCCTTACAAGGCACCGCCGACAACCTAAAAGTTAGTGGTACTGGTGCCTGCGAAGTTGCCGGCGCTGAGTTTACCGCTCGCCGCGCCGATGTGGATGCTATTGGCGCAAGCAAGGTGCGGGTGCACGTAACGGATGAACTGAAAGCCAATGCCGTGGGAGCTAGCTTAATTGAGTATAGCGGCCGCCCCAGCAGCGTTAAGCGGGAGGCCATTGGTGCCGCCTCAATCCGGGCTGTAGACTAGCATTTTTACGCTGCTAGGCCAGGGTGAACTTACACCGAGCCATCCTGGCCTAGCAACTAACGGCCTGTGCTTTAGCTGGCGCCCTTTTGAGCCAGCTGTTCATCTGGCATTGTAACCCTCAAGGCCTTCATGCGTTTCACATCTACAAACGCAGATATTTCTCCCGCATTTCTATAACGTCTAAAGCAACTGTTTGTCCCGCGCGGGCATCTGTGCTTCTAAAGACGAAATTTAGGGGTCTAACTAGTGAGTGAAAGGTGAGACCCGGAGGAAGCTATCAGCCTACCCCCTGCTGCAACAGGATGGCTATAGCTTCCTCCTTTTATTTTGCAGCTACCTAAGCTAGTAGCATTTCCTACTGAACACCACAAGGAGCTTACCACGCCAGTACAAGCCGCTAGGCCTGTTGCTGTTGCTGGGTAAGCTCCTTGCTATTTCTATGATGCGGTGAGTGTTTAGGCTTGCACCGGGGTCAGACCTTTACGCTGGCCTAGCTCCAACAGTAGGGCAAATGCCTCATCGTATTCATTACGAACGTTGCCGTCTAGGATGGCTTCCAGCAGCGCTTCCTTCAGCTCTCCTACCGCCCGCGAAGGCTGCAGATTGAACGTTGACATAATGATTTCCCCGGTGATAACGGGCTTAAAGTTGCGTAAGTGGTCTTTCTCCTCTACTTCCTTCAGCTTCTGCTCCACCACATCGAAATTGCGCAGGTAGCGCGCTACTCGCTGGTGGTCTTTGCTCGTGATATCGGCTCGGCACAGGAGCATCAGGCGGTCAATATCTTCGCCGGCCTCAAACAGCAAGCGGCGCACGGCCGAATCGGTTACGATTTCCTTTACCAGCGCAATTGGCCGCAAATGCAGGCGCACCAGTTTCTGTACCTGGCGCATCTCTTCGCCCAGCGGCAGCTTCAGATCAGTGAAGATATTGGGTACCCAGCGGGCGCCTTTGTCTTCGTGGCCATGAAAGGTCCAGCCGACGCGCTTGTCGTAGCGCTTGGTGGCAGGCTTAGCAATATCATGCAGAATAGCAGCCCAGCGCAGCCACAAGTCGCCGCCCGCGGCCACTACATTATCCAGCACTTGCAGGGTATGGTAGAAGTTATCCTTGTGCGCGTGCTGGCCTACCTTTTCCACCCCATACAACTGCGCCATTTTGGGGAAGATGAGGTGCAGTAGGCCACATTGGAACAGCAGCTTGAAGCCATAGCTAGGCTTCGGGGCCATAATAATCTTGTTCAGCTCTACCGTAATCCGCTCCTGTGACACAATCTTGATCCGGTCCTTATTGCGGGCAATGGCATCGTAGGTATCAGGCTCGATATCAAAATTGAGCTGGGTAGCAAACCGCACTGCTCGCATCATGCGCAGCGGATCATCCGAGAACGTGATATCGGGGTCAAGGGGCGTGCGGATGATGCGCCGCTGCAAGTCGCCCATGCCATCGTAGCGGTCTACTAGGGCGCCGAAGTCTTGAGGATTCAAGCTCAAGCCGAGCGCATTAATGGTAAAGTCGCGGCGGGCCAGGTCTTCGTCTAAGGTACCCGGCTCCACTTCGGGCTTACGGCTCTCAGCACGGTAGCTTTCTTTACGGGCCCCAACAAACTCTAGCTCAATCTCGGGCGTGGGCAGCATAGCCGTTCCGAAGTTCTTGAACACCGTTACTCTAGGCCGGTTCGGCAGCTTCTTGCCTACGGCTTGCGCCAACTTAATTCCATCCCCAACGCACACCACATCCACATCCTTGCTCTGGCGCTCCAGGGCCAGATCCCGCACATATCCGCCAATCACGTAGGCCGGGTATTGAAGTTCACCGGCAGCTTCGGCAATTGTTTGGAACAAGGGTAAGTCAGGCAGCTGTGGGGTTTTCATGCGTAACGAGTTAGGCCACAAAGGTAGCTACTGGCTCGTAGCAGTACCCAAACGCTTTCCGTTGCTGGCATTCTTCTGCCTAGGGCAGTTTACCCTAGTGGCCTAGCGTACTCCTATGTAGTAGGTAATATGAACTCTTGCCGGTTAGCCGCATCTGCTAATCTCGCAGCACTTCTAGGCCACCATCCGGCAGCAGCCGAACCACGCGCGAAGGCTGGGCTCGGGTAGTATCCTCCTGCCGCCAGCGCACGACGTAATCAACGCCTCGCACAATTTTGGAATCAACTTCAGCATAGACGGCCGGAGAGGGCTCTCCGCTTACGTTAGCCGAGGTAGACACCAACCCATGGCCCAGTCGGCGCAGTACTTTCTGACAGAACTCATCATTCTGCACGATGCGTAGGCCTATTGTGCCGTCGGGAGCCAACAGGTTAGCCGCCACTCGGTGTCCGGCGGGCACTACGTAGGTTGTAGGCCGCTGCTGGGCTGCCAACAACTCCGGCAAATTGGCGGGCACGGCAGCGGCATACCGGGCAAACATCTGCTCATCGGCTACCAGTACAATGGCCGCCTTCTCCGCCGGACGGTTCTTCAGGTCATAGATCTTCTTGACGGCCTGCGGCACTTCTGCGTCGCAGCCTAGCCCCCATACAGTATCGGTTGGGTACAGCATTACCTGTTGCATCAGCAAAGCGTCTACTGCCGATTCTACCTCTTCCCGAAAGAATTTTGTATTCATAATCTTGGGTTGTATTCTCATTAAGAGAGCTGTGCCTCTTCTCTGCCGCCCTTTAGTTGCTAGTCAGGCTAGCCAGCTAACGTATGGTTCAAAGTCAACTTTAGGCTAAACTGTTTCCTTGCCAGCTAGCAGTGGCCTAGCATATGTAGGGAAGAAGCCTAGGCCAGTACTGATTTCTATATCGACTGACACAGCTCCACGAGGACACCATTGGCACTCTTAGGATGGATAAAGCAGACCAACTTGTTATCAGCGCCCCGCTTGGGCTCTTCGTTTAGAAGCGTAAACCCTTCATTGCGGAGGCGTTGCATCTCCGCCCGAATATCATCTACCTCAAATGCTACATGATGAATGCCCTCGGGCTTCTTTTCTAGGTAGCGTGTAATAGCGCTGTCGGGCGAGGTGCCGGCCAGCAGCTCAATCTTGGAACCACCTACTTGAAAGAATACCGTATCTACCGCTTCGCTGGCCACATGCTCGCGCTTATAAGGCTCCTGGCCTAGCAGAATTGTATAAAGAGAGGTGGCGGCTTCTAGGTCCTTTACGGCCAAGCCTAGGTGTTCGAGATTGACGAGCATAGCAGGGGGAAAAACCAGCAGCGCTTCATAGCGCGGCTTGTTTGGATTTGTTCTACTTTTGTGCAGGCAAAGTAAAACCAGTTTCCTGGTTTTCGTGTTCTACCTGCGAATGATTCTCCGCTGAAACTGACCCCCGAGCCATGCTCAAGCTACCTATTTACCTCGACAACAACGCAACCACTCCTCTCGACCCCCGGGTTCTGGAGGCTATGATGCCGTACCTGACCGAGGTGTTCGGCAATGCCGCTTCTCGTAACCACCCTTTCGGCTGGGCAGCTGAAGAGGCTGTGGATTACGCTCGTGAGCAAATTGCCGGCCTGATCAACTGTGATCCTAAAGAAATCATCTTCACTTCGGGTGCTACCGAGTCGGACAACCTAGGCATTAAGGGTGTGTTCGAGATGTACTCTCAGAAGGGTAACCACATTATCACCGCTACCACCGAGCATAAAGCAGTTCTTGATACCTGCAAGCACATTGAGAAGCTAGGTGGCCGCGTAACCTACCTGCCCGTTGATGCCGAAGGCCTTATCAGCCTGGCTGATCTGGAAGCTGCCATGACGCCCGAGACCATTCTCGTAACCATCATGTATGGCAACAACGAGACGGGTACCATCCAACCCATCCGTGAAATTGCCGCTATTGCCCACAAGCACGGCGCTCTGTTCATGACGGACGGCACGCAGGCAGTTGGCAAAATTCCAGTTGACGTAATTGCCGATGGCATCGACCTGATGGCTTTCACGGCTCACAAAATGTACGGTCCTAAAGGTGTAGGTGCTCTGTACGTGCGTCGTAAAAACCCACGTGTTAAAGTAACTGCTCAAATGGACGGCGGCGGGCACGAGCGTGGCATGCGTTCGGGTACCCTCAACGTACCCGGCATTGTAGGCCTCGGTAAAGCCTGTGAGCTTTGCAAGCTGGAGATGGAAGCCGATACGCAGCGCCTCTCTACCATGCGCGACCGTCTGGAGCGTGAGCTTCTAACGTTGGAAGAAAGCTACGTAAACGGCTCGCGGGAGCACCGCCTGCCGCACGTTGCCAACATCTCTTTCAAATACGTTGAAGGTGAAGGCCTGATGATGGGAGTGAAAGACTTAGCCGTGTCATCTGGTTCGGCCTGTACTTCAGCCTCTTTGGAGCCTTCTTACGTACTTAAGGCCCTGGGCCTCAGCGACGATCTGGCTCACAGCTCTCTGCGCTTCGGCCTCTCCCGCTTCACCACCGACGAGCAGATCGATTACGCTATCAACCACGTAAAAGAAGCAGTAACCAAGCTCCGCGAGATGTCGCCGCTGTGGGAGATGTTCAAAGAAGGCATCGACCTGAATTCTATTGAGTGGGCTGAACACTAGAATATCAGCTACCAGTTGTAAGTTGCCAGTAGCCAGAGTTACTTCTGGTGCTGGAACTACAGCTGGCAACTCGTCACTGACAACACACAACTCATAAAGCCATGGCTTACTCCGATAAAGTAATCGACCATTACAGCAACCCCCGCAATGTGGGCACGCTGGATAAAAGCAAAAAGAACGTTGGTACTGGCCTAGTGGGCGCTCCTGAGTGTGGCGACGTTATGCGTCTGCAAATTGAGGTAGACGAAGCCACAAACACCATCACTGACGCCAAATTCAAGACGTTTGGCTGCGGCTCGGCTATTGCTTCTTCTTCGCTCGCTACTGAGTGGCTGAAAGGCAAAACCGTTGATGAGGCGCTAGCCATCGACAACATGGAGATTGTGGAGGAGCTAGCTCTGCCACCTGTAAAAATTCACTGCTCAGTACTGGCCGAAGACGCAATTAAGTCCGCTATCAGCGACTACCGCGTAAAGAATGGTCTTCCAGCACTGGAAGAGTCGAAGTCGCACCACTAATTGTGAGCAACTAAGAATTAGGAGCTAGCAGAACTGCTACTGATCGTTGATGATGGTAGTTCTGCTAGCTCCTATCTTCTAGCTCCTGATTACTTTATGGACGTTACTCCTTCTGACGTACACGTCGAGAGTGCACGAATTCAGCAGCAGATAGAAAAGTATCTGGGCATGGGCTCGGGCAATCTGCTTTTCGAGTTTCGCCAGCTTGATGGTCAAATGCGGCTCGACCTGATAACGGTCAACCCTCGCCATCAGCAGAGCTTCCTGTTTCGTTATGAAACGGGGTACGATAAGCTGGATTGCCTGCGTAAGATGCTGGCCTACGTGAAGAGCTACCGCGATACCGAAAGCTCTTACACCATTCAGTGGGGCACCCACGGCGACCGGGAGCTACAAACGTCTTACTTCAGAGCTCGTAACGCCTATGAGGCGCTTGACAAGCTTTACTTCGGCCGCGATTTGAATACTATTACAGTGTTCAGCGTGGTGCTGAATCCTTCTTCCTAGTTGTTTGTTATATACCTGCGATGCACCGCTGCTTCAATAGTTCTACGAGTGCACAGGCATAACAACCCCCAATTGCCCAGTAACCATGATTACCGTTTCTGATAAAGCGAAAGAAAAAGTTGAGAAGCTCATGCACGACGCTGAGCTGGATGCAACTTATCGGCTCCGGGCTTCAGTAGCCGGGGGTGGCTGTTCTGGCTTGAGCTATAAGCTTGACTTCGACAATGAGGTAAAGCCTATGGATCAGGAGTTCGAGGACAAAGGCATTCGGGTGGTAGTTGACATGAAGAGCTTTTTGTATCTTGCAGGCACCCAGCTTGACTTTTCTGATGGGTTGAATGGCAAGGGTTTCTATTTCGATAATCCTAACGCCTCCCGTACCTGCGGATGCGGAGAAAGCTTCTCTGTATAACCCGCCTATTATCCTTAAATCAGCAGAGGCCTACTAGATGCAAACGGTAGGCCTCTGCTGCTTTTGGGCATACAAAAAGCCCCAGTTGCTACAGAGCAACTGGGGCTTTTTCGTCAAGACATAGCTTGCTATTGCTTCTTAGGAGTTTCCTCAACCAACTTATCAGCTTCTTTATTCTGCACAACAGCCGTATCCCCTTTTTCGGGAGCTATATCAGATTTGACATTATCCGCTGCATTGCTAGTTGCATCTGCTGCTTTATCTGCGGCATTGCTTGCATCGTTGGCTGCGCTTTCGGCAGTAGCCTCTGCATTATCCTGAGTCTTCTGTGAGCAGGAAGAAGTAGCAAATGTGGTGAAAGCGGCTACTGCTAAGAGAGTTTTGAAAGTCGTTTTCATAGGGAGTTTTACCTAAGTGGTTATTGACTGGTAGTGTACGGCAGTTTCCTTATGCTGGTTAAGCTTGTCTACTTATTGATTTGGTGCTGTATGCTTATAGAGGAGCTGTACCCTTCAACAACAAAAAAGCCCTTCCGTTTGGAAGGGCTTTTTTGTTGTTGAAGCACTAGGCTTTTAAAGCTCTTTTACTTCTTTACAATACGCTGAGTGATTTTAGCATTGCCTTCACCTACCGTTACCAGGTAAGTTCCGTTGCGCAAATCACGTACGTTTAACTGACCATCTGCACGCAACACTTCCGTGCGGATAACACGGCCGGAAAGGTCGGTGATGGTTGCCCGCACACCTTCGGTTGAGCCAGCCAGTTGAATGTTCAGGATATCTTCAGCAGGATTAGGATACATGGAAACCTCTGCAGAACCAGCGTTGGTTACTGCTACAGGCGAGCTGTAAGAAGTAGTACCATCGAAGTCAACCTGCTTCAGACGGTAGTAAGAAGTACCTGCCAGCGGAGCGGCGTCAATAGCGCTGTAAGAAGTAGCCTTCTCAGTGCTGCCTTGGCCTGCACGAGACAGGATAGACGTGTAAGTACGAGCATCCTGGCTGCGCTCAACGTAGAACATACCGTTGTTCTTTTCAGTAGCCGTCTTCCAGTCTAGAGCTACTTGCTTGTTGCGCAGCTTAGCCGTGAATGAAACCAGTGTTACAGGCAGCGGTGTGCCAGGAGCGATAATACCTTCAATTACCGTAGGCACAGGCGGAGACAGATAGTTCTCTGCACCGGAAGCAATTACGTTTACTACGTTATCGATGTTGTTGAACTCGAAAGTGAAGAAATAGTAAGTAGTTGCAGGATCTAGGCCATCTATTGTAGCCGTTGCATTTGGGCCTGCATATACAGCAAAGTAGCCCGGAGCAACCTGAGGACCTTGACCGTAAGTCTGGTTACCTGTAGTATAGGAGACGCCATCTGCAGGCTGGTTGCTAGCAGGCAGAGTAGCATTAGTACTAGCTACGATGAGGCGGCCTTCGCCATAACCTAAAGCGGCATAGTTAGCAGGCAGGTTGAAAGTAACTGTGGCGGTGGCACCGCTACGCACTACACTAGCCGTGCTGCGCAAAGTAGGCTCAACGTCAATAGGAAGTCCTGACAATAAAGAGTTAGACTGGAAGGATTGAACACCCTTATTGTCAAAGTCGTTGCTTTGGAATTGAAGCGTGGCAGTACCAGGGCCTAAGTTGGTAGGACGGTAACGAACGTAGATTGAACGATTAATGCTATATGTAGAAGCATTAGGTGTCAGCATCAATGTATCAGACGTGAAGGTTACGTTATCACGAGAGAACTCAAATTGAGAGATATTTGACGGATTAAACGTAGGGTCAGCACTCAGCAGTTTCGAAATGGTAATGGGCTGCAATACACGTTCAGCTACCACTGTAATAGCCTGAGAAGCTGATACTTTGTTAAGCACTATGTTAGTAACTGGCTGGAACCTGTCTTGTAGTATTACTGAAGGCTCACTAGTGCCTTGCACACGAATAGCTACTGTTCTGGCTGGTGAGCTAACGTTTGCAATGCTTGAGGACACAACAAGAGCAGAGGATGGGAAAAACCGCACATACACAGTTACTGCGGTGACTTCGGTACCACTGTTTCTTACAACAGTAATACTGTTGCCTGTAGTTGTGATGCCCGAGAAAGTATCATCAAGTGATACTTGAAAGAATTGTGGAGCAGTTATGGTTATGTCACGTAATAAGTTGGTACCAGTGACCGTATAAGATTGTACTGCCGAGGGGACACCTGGAACGGTAGAAAAAAGGCTAAGGTTAACCCGAGAAGGGTTAATCACTGACTCACCTGTTGTGTTGTTAACACCAGTAAGATTTATTACTCGTGAAGTTGCTCCAGTGCTAGATGCAGTAATGGTGCCACTGAAGTTTCCTTGAGCAACTAAATCAACTAGTTGTACTTCAATGGTCCGGATAGATACAATCCCGTTAACTGGGTTGATAGTTAATGGGCCTCTAGTAAGGCTACCACCTGCTGAAAGATCTCGGAGAGCAATGTTAGTATTAGAAGGAGTCAGCACAAGCGGCGCATTGAGGCCGGTAGCACCAACTTCGAAAGTTAACACTTGTGCAGAACCGCTACCTGAAATCTGACCGAAGTCCAGAGCAGTAGGGTTAGCTGTAATAGTAGGTATATTAGAAGGCTGTGTAGCTTGTCCGCTCACAGCTACTGTTGCAGTTGTAACATTTGGCGAAGCAATTGTTATGCCACCACTCTTATTACCATTGCTGGCGGGCTGAAAACGAGCCTCAATAACCTGGTTAATTGGAGTACCAGTAAAAGGAATAGTAATACTAGCAGTGCTGAATGTACCGCTAGGCAGGCGAATCTGGAAGTTGTTAGGAGGCGTTATAGTTACACTGCCATTGAGGTAGCTAGCATTAACAGTAAACGACTGAATAGCCGAAGCTAAGCCCACATTCGTATCAGGGAAAGAGAGCGAGGTAGGATTAACTGTCAAAGTAGCCGGTGCGTCGCCGGTACCAAATAGATCAACCTTGCGGTCAGTAGCACCTGCACTTGTCAGCGTTAAAAAGCCAGTATAAGGCTGCTTTTCAGTTGGAGCGAAACGCACATACAATGTTGTACTGACAGCTCCGTTTGTAGCAGGCAAAGTAACCACCGAAGTAAAGTTGCTATTGTCTAAGCTTACTTCGTAGCCAAGAGAAGGAGTTACAGTAATAGCCTCTGTAAGAGCCGTTGCGGTTACGGAAACTGATTTGGAAGCTGATTTGGTGTTAATCAACTGTGTGCCGAACACCAATGCCTCCGGATTTACCACGATGTTAGGAGTACCAGCTGTACCAATGCCTACAACGTTGATAAAATTCGAGAAAACTGGTGTATTACCCCCTTGGGAAGTAGCATACAATGAGGCATTATAATCCGTCTCTTCAGTTGGCGCAAAACGAAGGTAAATAGTAGTAGATAAAGAGTTTCCACTACGTGTAAGGTTCAGGTTACTTGTACCAAACGTTACGTTGTTAATACTCCCCTGAAAGCCATTAGGAATTACAACAGTCACGTTTTGGGTAATTCCGCTCGCCGATACAGTGTACGAATTGGAAGAAGAAAATTGTCCAACAGGTATACTTCCGAAATTCTGCGGATTACCAGGGGTAACTGGAGTTATTGTCACAGTTTGGGCAAGGCCTGTAAAGGGCAAAGCCAATAGTAACAACAGCAGTAACCGCATGTGCGGTCTTAGTACCTGCTGTATGGTACTCATGTAAGAGTTTTTCATATATTGAGTGAAGGAAATGGTTACAAAAAAAGGGGCTCAAGGGCCGAAAAATGGGAAATTAAATTATGGATTACATGACGTGCTTACGTAAGAAGCAAATACATAGATTGTAATTATTTCCATTTTATATAAGATATTTTAAATAGTTTCTTGTCTGTAAAAACTACAAGTTCTGATTAGCGTCACATTTCATGCCAAGAAAGGTATATAGATCCTTTTCAACGGTCAATCTTGGCTTTTAAAAGACTAGGGGGCCTATTTTGCGGTTAATCTCATTACAAATGTGAGAGATTATCTCCACAGTTCTAGAGTCCTAACCAAAATAAAGTGCTGTATAGCTTACTCCGCCTTTAAATACCTATCATATAACGATATTATACAATGCCTTAGCTTAACCACTTGAAGATCAAGGCTTAACTATTGCTACCTGACTATATACAGTAAATTCACTGAATTGAGAGGGTGCCCTTTCTCTTTCTACCCTTTACCATGCATATAGAGCACAGCTGTTTCTTGAGCAATACCCGTTGTCATACCGCCCTGATGGCATCTGTGCTGCTAGATGTGCCCAATAACATGGGGGAGAAACTCTGACAGATTGTTGATGAAACCAAGCTCACGTCGGTACCCTATTCCGCAGGCTTCTCCTGCCCAGAATACACCTGCTTGGTACAAACGCTTTTGACTATCAGTGGGTAGCTGCGCATACTGTTGGTATACTGTCGGCTGGTGAGCATAGTCTCCCGGTACCACGGGCACACATGCCCCTTCCTGCACTTCCGCTACATCCTGTCCTTCACGCCCAAATACAGGCTTGCGCACATAGTGCCCAGAAGGCGGCTCCTGTAAGCTGGCCTCTAACAGAAGTGGATGCTGCGGATAACACTGCCAAAGCCAAGCTAAGATGGCTTTACTCTGAAATAACAATGTGTAAGCAGGGTTGGCAATTATTAGGTCTCGGCTTAAGAGCAACTGGCTTAAATCTGCCGTAAGCTCTGGCTCTTCTTCAGCCAAGATTTCCCAGGGCACAAGCTTGAAGAGGAAACTGAACCGCTGCCACTGGTTGTCGGGTAGTTGTACCCAGGCGCCTCGCTCCTCCCCTTCTACTGACACCTGCACTTCGTCAATTGTACAAATGTGCGTGTGCATAAAACCAGCTGCTAGCGCCGCTTCTGCTACCACAGCGCAATTGGCTGCATCTTCGGCACTTTCCGGCAGGTGCACTAATAGCAAGCTAGGCTCCAGATCTGAGTTAAGCTCAAGCCACTGGCCTAGCTGGGTTTGTAGGCCTTCAAAAAGCCCGTTGGCTTGCCGGTCGTCTTGACCTAGGCCAGCAGCTACTAAGCTGGCCCATTGCACAACTGCTACTTCTGGAATGCTGGTAGCAGTGTCGGCATTAAACTCTAGAAGCTTGGGGCCAGCGGGAGTTTGGGCTATATCAAATCGACCATAGAGGTGCCAGTGCCGGTCGTCGTTCCAGGAATGGCGCACGGCTGACCACAGGTTCTGAGGGATGGCTAGCAGGCGCAGCAGATCATCGGGAATAGGATCTGGGATGCTCTGCACCAATAGCTCATATAGTGTATCGGCTGCTTGTAGTAGTGCTTCGGCTTCCGGCTCGGGGAGCTCTACAGCCTCCCGGGCAACATAGTTCTGGCAGGCATCTTCCATAGCCCACTCCCAGCCTAGGCCCTGCAAGGCGGGAGCTACCTCACCGGAGAGGGGCCGCAAACGAATTGTAGATGAGAAGGGCATCTGCAGGGGATTATTGTAGAACTTGATCAGCCACCGAAACCACGACCACCAAACCCACGGCTACCGAAGCCCGAGCTACGGCTTGAGCGCGGAGCACTGCTTCGGATGGTACTACGGCCGTAGCCAGTACTGCGCGTGACGGAGCTGCTAGGGCGGATACCACTGGAGGCAGGTTCTGAACGACTACCGGCGAAACCACGACCATAAAATCCGCGGCCTTGGTCGCGCTCGTCGGCAACACGGCCGCGCCAGCCCATATTTCGCTGCATAATTCCTGGGTTAGCATAGTATGCGGGTTGCGGAGTCAGAAACCGTCCGGCCATGTAGCCTAGGCCACTCCACATGAGCACATCCATCATACTAGTGCCCCCAACCCGGTTTTCGGGGTACTGGCGGCTATAGTTCTGCATTTGCTGCTGCAAGGCTTGCCCCTGCAACGTGTCTACCTTGCCATCGAAGTGCTTTAGAATAGCAGCTACTTCTTCTTTACCGGCTGGTTTCTCAGCCGTAATCTTCCACTCCCCAGGCTTTACTTCGGTCATTTCCGTTATCACTCCCTCGGAGTAAGAATCCCCGGCACCCCAATCTCCTTCCGCCGTATTTTCGGAATCAGAGTTTGAAGAGCAGGCCGGTAGGCCTAGGCCCAGGCTGGCCGCCGCCGTAATGAGCAACACGTTGCGGCGCCAATCGCCGAGGGAGAAAAAGGGTTTGTTCATAGGGGTAGTGGTAGCTGATAAGCAATAGAGTTAACCCTCAGTGGACTTGGAATCAAGCATTTTCAGGAAGCATGTGGCTAGCTTTTCCTGCATCATCTGGAAACAACAAGTTACTCCCACAGTGGGTAATGCTCTAGATGCACCTCTTTGCCAAAGAATATACGGGTGCTTTCCTCGAAAGAACGAGTGAAATCTGATACATAAAAGTGGTGTACTGGGGGAGTTGGCTGCGGCTGTGCGGCTAGGCCAGTGTCCTGCAGATACTGCTTTACGTGAGCGGCCACCACATCGGAGGCATCTAACACTTCCACTCGGCCCCGGTAAAAGTCCGCTATTTGCTCTTTGATGAGAGGATAATGCGTGCAGCCTAGTACCAGCGCCTCTACTCCATCGAGAACTGGATTGGTGAGATAGGCCTGGATGATGTTGTCGCTGATATTGTTTTCAAAGAAGCCCTCTTCAATCATGGGCACTAGCAAGGGAGTAGCCAAAGATTGGAGCTGCACCCCGGCGTCAAGGTCATCTATTTTTTTCCGGTAGACATTGCTGTTAACCGTTTGCTTGGTACCAATAAGGCCTACATTGCGGCCGGCATACTCGTGGCCTACGTGCGCCACAATGGGGTCAATTACATTAAGGACTCGGGCTTTTGAGCCTACGTACTCGCGCACCAACTCATAAGCGGCCGCCGAGGCCGAGTTGCAGGCAATCAGAATCAGCTTGCACTGCTGCTTAAGCAGCAAGTCACAGATTTTTACCGAGTAAGCCTGGATTGCAGCTGTGCTTTTGTCGCCGTAAGGCAAGTGGGCTGTGTCGCCGAAGTAGATCAGGCGCTCATGGGGCAGTACGCGGTTTACAGCGCGGGCCACCGTGAGGCCGCCAATACCGCTGTCGAATACGCCAATGGGGCGCGTGGAGAGGTCCGTTGCAGTTGATGCCATAACGAAGCGAAGGTACAGGGATCTGGGCGATGCGCGAGCAATTATGCTGCGGCACATCCGATAACTGGGGCCTTTGCGCATCCATTCCTTTTCCTATATTGGCCCCATGAGTAAGATTCTGGAGGAAATAGATCAGGCCCTGGCCACGTTCGATTCCAGCCGAGGCCGCCCCGTTGCCATCGAGTTGGGCGAGCGGAAGTACACCCAATTAGTGTTAGATGTGGCCCACCTGCATGCAGCCGGCGGCGAGCTGACTCACAACACTGGTCGGCCTTTGGCTTACCGTGGCCTAGAGATTTTGCGCGACGACCTGCATGTTGATCGGGTGCGGGTAGTGTAGCACGGGCGTGAAGTATCCTTCCCATACGCCTTCTTCCTCGTCAAACGAGACAAACTCTTCTGAGCGTTGGTTTTTCCGCAGCCTGCTAGGCCTACTGGGCCTTGTGCTGCTGGCCCGCCTGACGCTGCTATTAGCCGGGGGCGCCTTAGCTTTCCCCGATGAAGACCGCTATTTAGAATCTATTAAGGCAGCCCAGTTACTGCTAGCGGGTGACCCAGAGGGAGCTGCGCTACACCTAGCCAACACCCAGGGCCGGCCGGCCGATGCACTGCTACGCCTGCCTGTGGCTTTCGTGCAGGTCTTTTGGCAACAGTTAGGAGGGCCGCACCCAGAGGCTCCCCTCTCCTTGCTGTTGCCTCAGCTCATGAACTACTTGGTGCTGGTAGGCAACGTACTGCTTCTCTATTTACTAGGCCTACGCTGGCTGCCCAAAACTTCCGCCCTCACAGGCTGCCTCCTATACGCTGCCTTGGTGAGTTCAAATCTATACCTGCGCCATCTTCTTCCTTACGACCTGGCGCTGCTCGTACTTTTGGTAGCGCTCGTAATCCTAACGAGAAACAGTAGGCCAGTTACTGTTAGCGGCACACGTCAACTTGGGTTGCTAACCGGTGTACTTGGTTGGTTGGTGGTAGCCATTTACCCAGGGTATTATTTTGCGCCTGTGCTTGTAGGGCTATTCCTCTTGGCGCACCTTCCCTCACCACGCTGGCTGCAGGGCATACTATGGGCAGTTGTTGGGGCCCTGTTCGTCATTCTACTACTTGAGCTCATCACCCGATACGGCCATATCTCTTATCTGCGGTCCTTGCAAACCCTGGGGCCCAGCATCATTCAGGGCGACTTCAGTGAAGGCTTCTCCTTTTCAGGCCGGTATTTATGGCAGATAGAAGGCGTATCGGGCATAGCCCTGGTACTACTGGCCCTACCGGGTATGGCATTGCTAAGTCGCACCCGCACAACTGAGACTAGGCCTATGCTGCGCGCTCTTGCTTGGGGTCCGCTCGGCCTTTGGCTGCTGCACGCTTCCCTGGCCTACTTCGCTCACAAGTTTGTTTTCTATGGGCGCATTCTCCATTTCTTCGTGCCCTTTTTGGTCTTGTACGCTGTTTCAGCGCTGGCGTGGCTACCTCCCGTAGGGCGTAGAGTGAGCCAGGCACTAGTAGTAGGCTCTACCCTTTTCGGGTTTTGCCATTTCCTGCATGCATATGGGGGCCTGGCTTACCCGCGTGACGTGCTAGCCAAGCTGGCCGTTCAGCCAATTGACCACCTTACTTATATGAACGAGGGTGGCCTAGGCCATTCCTGGGATTTTAGCCCGCCGCCCGGTTTGGCCAGACCAGCCGCTGTGCCTTCCTCACTACTACTTGTTAATTTTACTTATCCGTATCCGATGCCCCTTACCGGATGCGCTGCAGTTGCGGCCCCTTCAGGTGGCCACCTACTCTATGCGGGCCCGCACTTTCTTACTTTCCCCGCTTACGCTTTTGAAGGCTTCACGCCAGCCGAGCGCCAGCACTTGCGCTCCTGCAACTTTCAGTGCCGGGTTTACCAAAGGTGAGTTGGAGGCCTACGGCCTGCCGTATTAGCTCTGCGCAGCTGGCTCTTTTAAACTCACCACCTCACAATTTCAGCACTTCACAATTTCGCCACTCGTACCTTTGCGGGTATGAATTTGCTTTCTGCTGAGAACCTCTCTAAAAATTACGCCGACCGGTGGCTGTTCCGGGAATTGAACTTCGGACTGCAGCAAGGCCAGCGCGTGGCGCTGGTGGGCATCAACGGCTCGGGTAAGACCACGTTGCTGCGTATTCTGGCAGGCCTAGAGCCGCCGGATACAGGCGAAGTAAGTGTGCGCAAAGACATTCGGGTGTCGTTTCTGGGCCAGCAGCCGGTGTTTGATGAGTCGCTAAACGTAGAGCAAACCATCTTCGCTAGCCAGAACGATACGCTTGCGGCCATCCGCGACTATGAGCACGTGGTTAACGACCCCAACCATTCCTCCAGCGACCTACAGCGGGTGATGGAGCTGATGGATACCTATAACGCTTGGGATTACGATGCGCAAGTAAAGCAGATCTTGGGTCGCCTAGGTATCCTTGGTGATCTGCTGGAGCGCCCCGTTAACAAGCTCTCGGGTGGGCAGCGCAAGCGCGTGGCCCTGGCCCGGGTGCTGATTGAGGAGCCTGATGTATTGATCCTAGACGAGCCCACCAACCACCTGGACCTGGCCACCATTGAGTGGCTGGAAAACCGCTTGGCCTCGCCCTCCCTCACCCTGTTGATGGTGACTCACGACCGTTACTTCCTCGACAAGGTAGCCAACGAAATTGTGGAACTGGACCAAGGCCGCGTGCACCGCTACCAGGGCAACTACTCCTATTTTGTAGAGAAGAAAGCCGAGCGCGAGCAGATGGAAACCGTGGAAGTGGAAAAGGCCCGCAACCTCCTCCGCAAGGAACTGGAGTGGATGCGCCGTCAGCCCCAGGCCCGTGGCACCAAGCAAAAAGCCCGCATTGATGCCTTCTACGAAACCCAGGAGAAAGCTAAGGGCCGCATTAAGGGCCCTGAGATGGAGCTATCAGTAAAGACTACCCGGCAGGGTGGCAAGATCATCGAGGTGGAGCACCTGCACAAGCAATTTGGCGGTAAGGTGGTGCTTGATGACTTCAGCTACGTGTTCAAGAAGAAGGACCGCATTGGCCTTATTGGGCCAAACGGGGCTGGTAAGTCGACGCTGCTGAACATGCTCACGGGCAAACTCACCCCTGATTCGGGGGTGGTAGATGCCGGCCAGACCACAGTGTTCGGCTACTACACCCAGACGGAGCTGGAATTCGACCCTAACCAGCGCGTTATTGATATTGTGAAGGAGGTGGCCGAAGTGGTAGAGATGGCCGATGGCAGCCAGGTAACGGCCTCGCAGTTTCTGCAGCACTTCCAGTTTCCGCCAGCCCAGCAGTACACGCTGGTAAGCAAGCTGAGCGGAGGTGAAAAACGCCGCTTGCAACTGCTGCGCGTCCTCATCAAGAATCCCAACTTCCTGATTCTAGACGAGCCGACCAACGACCTCGACATCATCACGCTCAACATACTGGAAGACTTCCTGCTCAACTTCCAGGGCTGCCTGATTATCGTGTCGCACGACCGGTACTTTATGGATGCCTTGGTGGAGCAGGTGTTTGCGCTGGAGCCCGGCGGAAAAATCAGGCAGTTCCCCGGCAACTACACCGACTACCGCGAGTGGCAGAAAGACCAGGATGCTGAAACGGCCGCTAGGCCACCCAAGGCTACGGCCTCAGCTGCGCCCGTGGCCGTGCCGCCTACTCCGGCTGCCCCGGCCGCTGCCAAGCGCAAGGCAACCTTCGCAGAGAAGAAAGAATACGAAACCCTTGAGAAAGAGCTGGAGCAGCTTGAAACCCTGAAACAGCAACTCATTGAGAAGCTAAACTCTGGCACCGGCACGCACCAGGAGCTAGCCGACTGGGCCGCGCAGCTCAAACGCACCGACCACGACCTGGACACCAAAGGTGAAAGATGGTTAGAACTGGCTGAGTTTGTATAAGTGGCCTAGGTAGTTGAAGCCTTAGACAAAAGCCCCGCTGTTTTCACTACAGCGGGGCTTTTGGTTTTAGTACACTCCCACTAGTTCATCTGGCAGCACTGCCGTACCATCTTGTGCCACGGCAAAGGGCCAGCTCCGACGCACGGCACTGAGAGGCACGGGCGCAAACACATGCGCGAAATGCTGCTGCCGGCTTTCTACCCACTCTCGTTCTACGCGCACCTGGGCAGTCATGAGCATATCTTCATCCCATTCCAGCAGCACTAACTTTGCCTGGCCAGCGTAGTAGCGGCGGGCCGTTTCTAGTACTTGGTGCCGCTCTGAACAGTGAATAAATCCTTCAGCCGCCAAATCAGCGCTAGTAAAGAACCCGGTTTCTTGCGCTTGCTGCCAGTCAAATAGGCTGGCAATTCGGTAAAGCATTTGAGTTCGTATTAAAGTAATAGAGGCTGTTACGCGCAGGAAGGACCTTGCCACGCGGAAGCGACGGTCGAAATCACGACTTGCTTCTGCCTGACAAGGTCCTCCGTTTTGCGTCAGACGCCAGAATCTTATACGCGCTTAGGCTAGTGGCCTAGGCGGTCCAGAGGTCTTGCTGCACACTCTTACCAACCGTTAGCACGATGCGCGTGGGGTTGGGCACCAGCGTGATACGAGCCTCTTTGCCGGGGTACTTCTCTGAGTCGACCCACACGCCTTCTTTGGGGGAAGGCTTACCGCCGGTGCTGGAGGGCAGGTAGGCAGTAGGCAGCAGCACGTCGGTATCGGAGTTCAGATCGTTGTGCACTTTTTCTAGGGCCTCTTCCAGGAAAGGGCCATATTCATCGTTGAAATCGTCTTCCAGGTCGTGCAGTTCCTCCTCTACGTCATCGTAGCGGGCATCGTCATAAGAAAGCTCGTGCAACGCCTGTTTCTTTTCGATGAGCGCAACCAGGGCGCGGTTGAGTTCTTCCTTGTTCATATCCACGGGCAATAGGAATGGTTCGGCGCAAAGGTGCGCAGGTTTCGGGAAAATCCCATGACGGGACCGTTCGTTTACGTGGCCTAGGGAAAGGAGGTGCGTATCCGGGTATTCATGTATTTTTACCCAGCATTATCCTCCACCCCACCCAACCGCGAGTATCCATGGAAAC
Organism: Hymenobacter wooponensis; assembly: GCF_004745865.1. Taxonomy (GTDB): domain Bacteria; phylum Bacteroidota; class Bacteroidia; order Cytophagales; family Hymenobacteraceae; genus Hymenobacter; species Hymenobacter wooponensis. Next base: position 583,168 of record NZ_SRKZ01000004.1, read on the forward strand.
CATGACTTCGCCTGCCGTGCAGGCTCACCCGGCCCACGACTTCTTGCCCCTGAACGGTACCGATTACATCGAGTTCTACGTTGGCAACGCTAAACAGTCGGCGTATTATTACCAGGCTGCCTTTGGCTTTGAGCTAGTGGCCTACTCCGGCCCCGAAACCGGCGTGCGCGACCGGGCCAGCTATGTGCTGCAGCAGAACAAGATTCGCTTCGTGCTGACCACCTCCCTGCTGCCCGATTCCGATATCACGCGTCACGTAGCTGAGCACGGCGACGGAGTGAAGGTAATGGCCCTATGGGTTGACGACGCCCGCAAATCGTACGAAGAAACCACCAAGCGCGGCGCTAAGTCGGCTTTCGAGCCCTATACCATCACCGATGAGCACGGCGAGGTGACCATGGCCGGCATCTACACCTATGGTGAAACCATCCACACGTTTGTGGAGCGCTCCAAGTACAACGGCCCATTCCTGCCGGGCTTCCAGGCCAAAACGAGCTTGGTTCCGCAGGGCGTGCCCGTTGGCCTGCAGTACGTAGACCATTGCGTGGGCAATGTGGGCTGGGGCGAGATGAACCAATGGGTGAAGTTCTACGAGGATGTGATGGGCTTTAAACTGCTCATCACCTTCGACGATGACGACATCAGCACTGAGTACTCGGCCCTCATGAGCAAAGTGGTGTCAAATGGCAACGGCTTCGTGAAGTTCCCCATCAACGAGCCCGCCGAGGGTAAGAAGAAGTCACAGATTGAGGAGTACCTCGACTTCTACCACTCGCCCGGTGTGCAGCACATGGCCCTTATCACCCATGACATTCGCACCACGGTAACGGAGCTGCGCCGCCGCGGTGTAGAATTCCTGACGGTGCCTAGCACGTATTACGATGACCTGCTTGACCGCGTAGGCCACATCGATGAAGATCTGGACAGCATTAAGGAACTGAATCTGCTCGTGGACCGCGACGAGGAGGGTTACTTGCTGCAAATTTTCACCAAGCCGGTAGAAGACCGCCCCACGGTGTTCTACGAAATCATTCAGCGCAAAGGCGCCAAGAGCTTCGGCAAAGGCAACTTCAAGGCGCTGTTCGAAGCCATTGAGCGTGAGCAGGCTTTGCGAGGCAACCTCTAGGCCACCTCTCTGATTTACAGATTTCCACAGCCCCGATACTACAAGGTATCGGGGCTGCTTTGTTTAGCTAGCCTAGTATTCTAGGCTTTCGCCTCCCTCCCTATATAGAGATAATTTAAACTCATCTTTTAGGCATCCAATAAAAACCTCTTTTCTTTACTCCCGTTCTCAGAACCCTATTCTTTCAACGACCTGTTATGGCGCTTACTTCCGAAATCCAGCAAAAGATCAATAACTGGCTGACCGACAGCTACGATGCCACCACGCACGCGGAAATCCGCGAGATGGTAGCCCAAAATCAGGAAGACTTCCTGAACGACGCGTTTTACCGGAATCTGGAATTTGGTACGGGTGGCCTACGCGGTATTATGGGAGCCGGGTCCAACCGCATGAACCGCTATACCCTGGGAATGGCTACGCAAGGCCTCTGCAACTACTTGCTGCAGGAGTTTCCGGGCCAGGAAATTAAAGTGGCCATTGCCCACGACTCACGCAATAACAGCCAAGAGTTTGCCCGCATTGCCGCCGGTATTTTCTCCGCCAATGGCATCACGGTGTACCTCTTTAATGCCCTGCGCCCCACGCCGGAGCTGTCGTTTGCCATTCGCCAGCTGGGCTGCCAGAGCGGCTGCGTAGTAACGGCTTCGCACAATCCCAAGGAGTACAATGGCTTCAAAGTGTACTGGAACGACGGTGCGCAGGTAGTAGCTCCCCACGACAAGAACATCATCGAGAAAGTAAATGCCATTCACTCCGTTGCGGAAGTGAAGTTCCAGGCTGATGAGTCGCGCATTCATCTCATTGGCGAGGATATCGATGCTGCTTACCTAGCCAAGGTGAAGGAGTTGAGCATCAACCCCGCCGCCATTCAGCGCCAGCACGACCTAAAAATCGTGTACACGCCGCTGCACGGCACGGGCATTACGCTGGTACCGAAGGCCCTGGCCCAGCTTGGTTTCACCAACGTGCACGTAGTAGAGGCCCAGGCCACTCCCGACGGCAACTTCCCCACGGTGCAGTCGCCGAACCCCGAGGAGAAGGTAGCCATGCAGATGGCCCTAGACCAAGCCAAAGCGCTGGATGCCGACCTCGTAATTGCCACCGACCCCGACGCTGACCGCGTGGGCATTGCCGTGAAAAACACGCACGGTGAGTGGGTACTGGTGAACGGCAACCAAACGGCGGCCCTGCTGACTCACTACTTGCTGTCGGCTCGCAAAGGCGCCGGCAAAATGACGGACCAGGACTTCATCGTCTATACCATTGTAACCAGCGACGTGCTGGGCGACATTGCTCGCGCCAACGGCGTGACGGCCTACCAGACCCTAACGGGCTTCAAGTACATTGCCGGCATCATCCGTGACTTGGAAGGCCAGAGCAACTACATTGGGGGTGGTGAGGAAAGCTACGGTTACATGATTGGCTCTTTCGTGCGCGATAAGGATGCTATTTCTGCCTGCGTAATGCTGGCCGAGATGGCGGCCGTAGCCAAAGACAATGGCCACACGCTGTACCAGGAAATGGTACACATGTACGTGAAGTACGGCTTCTACAAGGAGCATCTGATTTCGCTGACCAAGAAAGGCCAGCGCGGCGCTGAAGAAATTCAGGAAATGATGCGCGACCTACGCGCCAACCCACCCGCTACCATTGCTGGCCTGCCCGTGGTAGAGTTGCGCGACTATAAAACCGGTAAAATCCGGGATCTGCGCACTGGCCTAGAGTCGGAGACTGGCCTAGAGAGCAGCAACGTGCTGCAATTCATCCTCGAAGATGGCAGCAAAATCTCAGCCCGCCCTAGCGGCACCGAGCCCAAAATCAAGTTCTACTTCAGCGTGCGTCAGCCCCTGGCCTCTGAGGTAGACTTTGACCTCGCTGACCGTTTAGCCGGCGAGAAAATCCAGCGCATCATCGACGATATGCAGTTGAAGTAATCAGCAATTCCTTCTGATATTTGCACAGCCCAGCCACTCAAACAGGCTGGGCTGTTTTATTACCTACTACTCGTATAAGACTGCTACTATCGCAACAGGCGCCTCCCATTCAGAGAAGCCTTCAACTATTTTCTTTTTAGGAGGCCCAAAAATTCTTCTAGCATCTTTCTTCGTAGTGGCTGCAGCGCTCCTGCTATACTCAGGTGTTTTTCACTTAGCAATGGTGGCCCTGATAAACGCAGCGTTCTGCTTTTCAATGAGAAAAGGGATTGAATTAGACCTGGGAAGTCGTCAGTACCGTTTGTTTACATCCCTGTTTGGTTTCAGGGCCGGGGACTGGGAAAAGCTACCTTTAGTACAACACATTACCATGAAGTACTTTTCAGATCTGGTTACTTCGGGCAAAGAGTGCCGCATCCGCACCGACCAGCACAAGCGATACATTGTTATGTTTTCCGTGTCAGGCTCATCTCAGGGAGTGATACTTCAGGATACATTGAGTTACGACACTGCATCAAGTCTGACAAAGTTCTTAGCTGAATCTCTCAATGTGGAAGCTAAGCTATACGACAGCGTGTAACTTGGTTGCTAGAAAAGCTAGCGCATTCTTACTGTTGGTATCGCTGCCAATAGCGGGATATTAGCAGTAAGTATAAGAGCTAAGGACAAGGCCAACAAGCAACATTCCTGCGTTCAGCTCACTGTATTAACAACGATATAGAGTCGTAGCAAAATTTTCTTTTAGAAATCAAACTGTATAGTTCAGTTTTCTTCCAATTTATACTTGCTTAGCAAAAGCTCTATTTAGTTACAATGCGTCTTTATTTCACCGTACTATTGACCTTATTCAATATAGCTGCATTTAGCCAGGGCTTACCAGGGTACATTGTTACGTTGAGAGGTGATACACTTAGAGGCATCGTGCGGGAATCAAGCCAACAGTCTAGTATCAGTCTTTTTATCCCTCATCAGCAAGAAAGAAAGTTTACAGCGGCCGAAGTACGGGGCTACGGATTGTTACACAATGCTTTAGTACAGAGTTATGCAGTAAAACGGGCTTCGGGTCAGCTAACGTACGCATTCGTTCTGCCAGAACAGGAAGGAATTATCAGTGTTTACTCCTTTGCTGATGAGTTTGGGTTGTTACTGAAGCCTACAAAAAACGACACACTGTATGAGCTCACTGCCTCCAACTGGCATCTGATGCTACATCGCTACCTAGGCCAGTGCCAAGCCATGGATTTCACAAGTGCTGACTTTTTAAGTAAGCCTTATACAGATTTCAGAGCTCAGCAATATATAGCTCAGTATAACAAATGCGTAGAACCAAGTTGGCGCCCTACAGCCAACCATCGTTCCGTATGGTGGCCGGGAATAACGGCTTATACTTCTCGATTCAGTGCCAGCCGAGATTCTGAGAATTCTTCTAACCAACTACAGCAGCCAGTTGGTTCTGGCTGGCAAGTAGGCTTAGATTGGACAACCCTGCGGGCGAGCGGTTTGCAAACTTCCCTGGGCGTTAGCTACACATACTTGAGACTTCCTACTTCTGAATATGCAGGCCAGCGCTTCTTCACTACTCCTTTACTAGCTGCTGGTATCAACCTCAGCCAGCGCATTGCCAAACCTAATGGGCTCGGTGCAGTTGTGGGAGGCGGTTTAAGGTTAGGCTACAGTGAAGGAGTTGTAGCAATGGTGTACCAAGCAAAGGTCGGTGGATTGCTTCCTTTCGGTCGACGGCAGGAGGTAGAGCTAGCCGGTACGTTTCAGCGGTTTATGGACGTAAACTGTATTGGTTTGCAGGCCGCTTACACGCTGTTCAAAAAGTAGCAGTCAGATACAGGAAACCTCCTTGTGAACTGAGATCAAGAGTAATTTTGATGTGAATACCACATTAAGTATTTATACACGATATTTTCGATTGGACTATCGAAAATCGTTTGGTTCAATTTACTCTCTATAGTGAAGTCATCCTTACTCCTGTTAGCCTTAGGGCTAACGACCATTCCTGCATTAGCACAGCGCGCGGGAAACGACTATATAGTAACCACTGCCGGCGATACGCTTAGAGGGCGTCTTCAACTGACAGGAAGCAGATTGCAAACTCTCATTTTAAGGCGTACCGGCCAAGCACCCACCACTTTCTCTCCTACAGCAGTAGTGAGTTACGGTGATGAAAATAGTCTATTGGGCCAGAGCAAACTAATAGGTCCACACGCTAGCACTCCTGAGTTTGTTACGCCTTTAGTTCAGGGATATACTAGCCTGTATGTCGGCCAGACTGACAATGGCAAACAGGTGTTTTACATTCAACCAGCTGACTCTACTTACCTCGTAGCGGTGCCTCCACAGTCCAGTCAGCTTACGTATTTGCGTTTGTTACCTGATTGCCCAAGTCTAAAGCTAGAGTATTCGGAGACTTTGCGACGTTACTCCTACAATTCGGGTGGAATGTCGCGCCTAATAATGGATTATAATGCCTGTCGCAAGCCTCAACAGACAAGTCTGCAGTTAAAAAAGTCAGAGGGGTCGCACGTTTCAATTGGCGTTAAAGGAGGTATCAACTCTTCCAGCTTTCGCAACTTTCCCAGTGCTTACACCAAGTCTGCAGCTACTGGCCAGGGTTATCAGGTGGGAGTACTGCTCAATTTGTCCGGCAAGACTCGGTTTTCTACTCAGCTTGAAGCAGTATACATCCATTTGCAAGGCAAGTCCTCTGCCAACCAGGTGTATAATGGTAATGCCTATTATAACACGGATGAGCGTTTATTAATAGACTATGCCCAAATACAAGTACCCCTATTATTTCGCTACACCCTGGGCAACAGCACCTTGCGCCCCTTTGTGAATGCCGGCCCTATCTACGGAATTAATTTTAGCGATAAATCTGCTCTGATGTACCACAATTACGTCGATGGGACCACAACACAAATCCCACCAGCTGATGAAAAGATTTCACTTAAGAGTCAACGGACCAATAGCTTGGGCCTAACAGGTGGCGCCGGATTAATGTTACGCCAGCCTTCCTTACCCACGCTCATGTTGGATTTACGATATGACTACATGATTGATGGCAACACTAACAACACCACTCCTAACCACCAATCTTTGCGCCTAGACCTGAGCGTGCTGTTCTAGGCCACTTTACTCCCGGCGCCTGTCGTCTTTCGTACCTAGGATAAATAAAATCAGGAGCAGAAAGGCAGCAATACCTAGGCTGTACCACGTTACGAGGGGCAGGCCGCGGAAGTAGCGCATCTGACCTGCTGGGTAGTGACCTAGCAGACTCAGGCCGGCAAACAAAATCATGGCCACTGAGATGGCCGCCAGGATGGAGCGGCTCACGAGCTGGTCGGCTTTGCGCAGGAGCAGTTGGTAGCCGCTTAGCTCCACGCGCACCCGCAGGTCGCCGCGAGAGATTTTGCGCATGATCTGGCGCAAGTCGGTGGGCAGGGTTTGCAGCAGGGCCAGCAACTGGGCACCCGTGTACTGCGCCTCGCTTAGTACATTCTCGGGCGAGTACTGCTCCGCAATGATGCGGGCACCATAGGGCCGCACGAAATCGAACGTATTAAAGCTCGGGTGCAAGACTTTACCGATGCCTTCCAAAATCACGAGGGCGCGCAGAATGAGGAATACCGCGCCGGGCACCTGCAGCTTGTAGCGGTAGATGATGCCCTGAAGCGCATCGGCGAGGTCCGACATGCTCATCTCCTTTACATCCAGGCTGGCAAAATCATCGATGAGCTGCGCCAAGTCGCTCTCGAAAGCGCGCATGTCGGGGATTTCGGCGGTAAGGGCTAGGCGACGGAAATTTAGGGCCATGCTACGCGCATCCTGCCGGGCCATGCCGATGAACACACCTGCAAAGGCGTATTTCTGCTGCTTGGTAAGGCGCCCTACCATCCCAAAGTCAATGAGCACAATGGTGCCATCGGGCCGCACCAGCACATTACCGGGGTGCGGATCGGCATGAAAGGCTCCGAACTCAAATATTTGGGTTAGGTAGATGTCCATGCCCGTTTCGGCTACCTTCTCAGGGCTCAGACCCCAGGCCAGCAATTGGGCTTTGTCGGTGATTTTGCACCCGCTCACGTACTCAATCACCAGAATTTTGCTGGTACTGATTTCGCGGTAGGGCCTAGGGATGTAGAAGGTTTCATAGCTCTCGTAGAGCTTACGAAACTGCTCCATGCTGCGGGCCTCGGAGGTGTAATCCAGCTCCTTGGTCATGCTTCGCTCGAAAGCATCTACAATATCCTGAGGGTTGGAGAGGCCCTGCTTGCGCAGGAAAGGGGCCGTTAGGCTCACTAGTTCGCGCAGCAGGCTAAGGTCGGTGCGCACTTTTTCCTGCACATCGGGGCGCTGCACTTTTACTACTACTTCTTCTCCCGTCATCAGCCGGGCGCGGTGCACCTGCCCAATGCTGGCTGAGCCCAGTGTGTCTTCCTCAAACTCCAGAAACACGTCCTGCAGTGGCTGGCCTAGTTCCTGCTCAATAATACGGCGGGCCTGCGCCACCGGGAAAGGTGGCACGTTGCTCTGCAGTTTCTCAAACTCATCAATGAGGGGCTGCGGGAGCAGGTCGGCGCGGTTGCTTAGGGCCTGGGCCAGCTTGATGAAGGTAGGGCCCAACTCTTCGATAATCATACGAATCCGCTGCCAGCGCGTGGTTTCAAACACCGGGTACTGGCCCTCTTGCCACGACTTACGCCGACTTTTAGGCACCAGCCGACGCAGCGCCGTACTGGTAACTACATCCTCAAAGCCGTAGCGAATAAGCACCTCCGCTACCTGCCGGATGCGCGCGAGGTTGGAAATCGTATTTTTAAACATGCCTTGCAAAATCGGAATAAAACCCGGACCTCCCGCCACTTAATCAGACGAGCTACAGTTTCGGCGGCATTAGCTCCTTTTCTGGTACTATTTTGAGCAGTTGGAGGAAATAAAAACCCCGTTTACCAAGCGTAAACGGGGTTTTACTGCAGTGTATTGGTCAGTTACGATAACTGGCTGCCATTGCTAGAGGTATTATCGTTGGGGGAAATAGCCTTTTTAGCCGCTGTTTTATTGGCTTTCTCCTCCTTGCTCTCGCCACCCTTGCTAGCAGCTGATTCTGAGGCTTTAGCAGTGGTATTGCCCGCTTTGGTAGTGGTAGCTTTTACAGCCGCGGCTGTCTTAGCAGCAGTTGTAGTACCCTTCACCGAAGTTGAGCTAACCTTGGCGGCCGCCGGAGAGGTTGAAGGCGACGATGTTTTGGTGCCTCCGCCCTTCACGGTACGCTTCAGCTCCTCCACGTCGGCATTGGTGGCAATACCGGCGCTTTTCATTAGCCGAGAAGCTAAACCCTGGAATTGCTTTTCCATCTCCTGGCGCTTGGTATCAGTATTCTTCCTGAGGTCATCCATAATCCGGGCTCCCTCCTGCTCTGAGAGTTTGCTCTCTTTAACCAGCGTATCGATGGTTTTCTGCACTCGGTCGTTGGTGAGCGAAACCAGACCAACTCCGGCATTGATGAATTTCTTAAACAGGTCTTCCATAAGAAGGGATGGTTAAAAAAGGTGGGAAAAGGATGAGAAACGAAAATGAGAGGCAGGTCTTAAATAGTATGCAAGCCTACTACTTTCAACAAACCTACGAAATGACTACTATATAGTTAAACGCCGGTATTGACTTTTTCTTTCGTGCCATTTTCGTCTAACTCAATAGTTTACCAGCAGTACACCCTACAGGGCCTAGGCCTAGGTTAAGCGGCCACTGCTGGCTGTGCGCCGCCTTTGAATTTCTGATCCTCCCACACCTGGCGTGAGAAAGCAGCCACTTGGTCGAGGGCTTGGCGGGCTTCTGGTACGAAGCGCCAAAACAGGTGCCACCAGTGCACCAGCCCGTGAAATACCTGCAGCGTAATGGGCACGCCAGCGGCCTGCGCTTTGGCCGCAAAGCGCATGACATCATCGCCGAGTACTTCCGAATCAGAAATTTGAATTAATAATGGAGGCAGCCCATGAAGCTCCGCATTTACTGGCGATACCAACGGGTGGGTAAGCGGCTGGTGGTGGGCGTACATAGCACCCCAGTTATTGATTTCCAAGGCTTCGAGCACCTGGCTTTCCTCGTGGGCCACGCGCCGAAGTAAAGGAGCAGGCAGGACTAAATCCGTCCAGGGGGAGAGGCCTACAGCCGCCGCGGGCATAGGAAAGCCGGCTTCACGCAGGGCCAGCAGCAACGCCAAGGCTAGGCCACCGCCAGCTGAGTCGCCGGCTACCAGGATATTCTCAGCCTGGTAGCCTTGCTTCAAGAGCCAGTGATAAGCCAGGAGAGCATCGTCGAGAGCCGCGGGGAAAGGGTATTCGGGAGCTTTGCGGTAGTTGATAGCCAGCGCGTTGAGCTGGCAGCGTTGGGCCAAGGTGCCTACCAAGCTACGGTGGGTATTGAGTGACCCCATCACATAGCCGCCGCCGTGCAAGTATAGCAGCACTCGTTCAGCAGATGCTCCTGCGGGGCGCACCCACTCAGCCGCCATACCCTCTACCTCCACATCGGTAAGAAACACGTTCCAGGGCATCATTTGGCCTAGCGATAGCGCTTCAACTGCTAAGCGCATGGTGGCTAGGCGGGGCCGATACTTAGCTAGCGGGCCGGTAGCCGCCGCCAGGAGTTGTTTGAGGAGGAGATGCTGGGTGGAGGGCATGTAGATCAGTCAGTAAGTATCGAGCGACGCAGAACCGAGCGTGGGCACTACGGCTGGCAAAGTCAGTGCCGCTGCTATTGAGCACTAATGCCCCTGCGGTTCTGGGCTGCTATCGGTTATTTCCCCAGCTTATGGCCGCGGTACCCCCGAATAGCAATGGGAATCCATCCTAGTACGGGAATAAAAAAGGTGAGGGTGAAGGGATTGCGCCAAATCATGCGCCAGTACGCTCCAGGGCTGCGCAGGTCCAAGTCAAAGTCGCGGCGGCCGTTGCGCACGTATTGGCGCTCAAACTCCTGAAACAGGGCCGGCCAGGCCCAGGGCAGGAAAAACGGGAAGAAGCGGCGGTTTTCCTTCATGCGCTGCCACAGTTCTCGCCAGCGGTAGGGCTGCTGCCCGTGCTCCTTCACGGCCACATCCATCTCCTGCTGCATGCGTTGGCGCACCTGCTCCGACAAAGCCTCATAATCGGCCCTATCCAGTTCGTCTACTGGCTTAGTGGTTAGCTCGTAGGGCTTGATGCGGGTGCCCAACACGAAAGTGAGCTTTGCCGGGTAGGCCATATAGAAGAACCAGGGCTGCAACAGCACCATCAGCAGAATGGGCCCCATAGGGATGAAGGGTATCCCAATTTTTTTGCTGAGGCGGTTTACCCAATCCCAACTGTACGTATAGGGATTCAGGTACTCCCCATTGATGGTATAAAACGGAATAATATCAGTATGGTGCTGAATGCCGAGGCGCACGATGCTGGTTGCCAGGCGCTGCAGCTTGTATTTACGGTTGAAGCCCTTGCCAATACCCGGCACGCCCTCGGGGTAGAGCATCAGGTTATGGTCGTTGTAAAACATCATCGTCTCGAAGTTGAGCGTAGTGGCATCCACGCAGCCGCTCTTCTTCCAGAAGTCCTTGACCAAAAATGGGTTCATCAGCACCGACTGCGACAACATGGGTGCCGAGAGTGGCCTAGGCAAATGGCGCAGATCGGGCAGACGGCGCCACATGTGCGAGAGGGCCACAATGGCATCCCAGGGGAAAGCCATGCCTGAGTGGTTGGAGGCAAACAGCAAAGGCCGCACGGGGTTATTGCGCTGCGGAAACTCCTCGAAGCCCACCAGCTTCGACCGAAACCACACCCGATCGAGCAGCTGCAGGATGTTCCGATCCAGCGTTTCTACAAAGTCCTCATCGAAATAATCGGAGTAGATGTGCTGGTTCGCCAGAATGGCGGGGGTCGGCTGGGGCAGCGCGGTGGGCGGAGAAGCCGTGGGCATTGGGCGGGAGAGGTAGTGGGATGCGGAGTTCCTAATGTAGGTAATTTGCGAATGAAGCCGGTAGGTAAAGCCTGCCTCCGCTTATACTTACCTGCCGCTGCTGCCCTAGGTTCCGGTACGGTGCTAGGCCACTCCGGGCAATTAGCAACTTTTTACTGCCAGAACTAGCCGCTGTTTCATGCGCGAGGACGGCCTATATCTGCCGCTGTAGCCGCAGCGCCGTGGTAAACAACGTGCCGGATTGCCGACGCACTACTAGCAACAGCAATCGATTGTTGTAGGAGCGAAAAAGGTTGTTAACCTGGGTCATACTTAGCTGCGCCGTCGGAATCAGGTTGATGGACACCAGCTCATCGTTGGGCTGCAGGCCAGCCAAGGCTGCCGGCGAATCAGGCTGAATTTTCCCGATTACGTAGCGACGCAGCTCGGGCCCGGCCGCCACCAGATCGAAGCCGCTCATGTCGTGCTCGAATGGCTGCCGAAAGGTACTATTGGGACGTAAGAGCAAGCGGTTGTGGGTGTAGTCGATAATCACCACAAACCGCTTCAGCAGCTCAAAACCCAGGTTACCGTTGCGGAAAACATCGGCCCGTTGGGCCACATCAGCGGCGTCGGGGAAAGAGGTGAGCAACGAAGGCACCCGGTAGCGCCCTAAGCGCAAGGCGGTTACGCGGCCTAGGTAACCATTGATGTACCCATTAAGGCCGCGGCCCAACTGGGTGCGCAGGTGCTGAGCGGGAAGCTTCAGGCGCTTGTCAGAAGTAGTTTCCAGCGAGAGGGCGTGGCCCGCGCCCGTATCGAGCACCAGCTTAAGGGGGAGCGTCAGGGAGTCGTTGAGCGTAACTGGCAGGGTAACGTAGGTTTTGTTGCCCTCCATATCAAGCGGAATGTGCGCCCACCGCCGACTACGCGGCGTCCGGTAGGTGTCGGGATGGTGAAATACTACCTCCTGCTCTTGAGGCCGAATTTCTACCACGAAGCTGCGAAATATATCGGCCCCCAGCAGACCGTGAATAGGCATGCCCACGTACCCGGATAGATTAAGAATGTCGCTTGAGAGCATTAGTAGCGACAGGGAGGGGCATTGAATTCCTTTTAACTCTACCTGCACGCTATCTACCATGTAGGCCTCTAGCGGCTCCTCCTCGCCTGCCCCGGAAATAAGAAAGCGCTGCTTGGGGTTCAGGCGCAATTGCTGGCGGAGGCTAGCATCCGTAATTAGAGAGGTATTAATGCCCGTGTCAAGCAGGAAATTGAAGGGCCCTTGTCCGTTTAGGCGGAGCGGAATAACCACCAGGTTCCGCTGCATAAAGACCGGAATTCTAACCTTACTCTCCTGCGCCGTGGTAAAGTAGAATGGGCCAGGCTGGGCTTTTGCCGGCCGCAACGTGGCCGCATAGAAACAGCAAACCAGCAGGAAGGGCAAGCGCAGACATCCCGCTCGTATGCGGCTCCAGAGCAGCCCTATAAATACGTAGCGTAATGGCATAGGGAAGGATGTGCAAGCTGGGTAAGTTACTCAAAAAAAGCACCTACAGCCACTGAATCCCATCTCTATTTTCAATCCAACTAACCGAGAATTTTCGGCTTTAGCGTACTACTAGGCCAGGGCCAAGCTGCCTATTGTTCGTCAGTAGCTAGTGGCTCCCAGGTGCCCTGAGGCGCGTAGTGCAGCTGCCCCGCCTCAATATGTAACGGCGCTTCTACATTGTTGTGGTATAGCTGCCCCGTTCCTAGGCCTTGCGGAAAGCCCGCTTGGGCATATGAACCAGCAAACTGGCTAATGGCATTCAGCCCAACGTTGGATTCCAGAGCGGAAGTAAGCCAGGAAGCAATACCGCGCTGCTCAGCCGCCGCTTGCCAATCAAGAGTGGCGCGTAGGCCACCTACTAGGGTGGGCTTTAAAATAATGTAAGCGGGCCTAGTTTGCTCCAGTAAAGCCTCCTGCTCCTGTGGGTCGGTAACGCTAATCAGCTCCTCATCCAAGGCTACTGGCACCGGAGACTGTTGGCATACTTCCCGGAGTGCTTCCCGCTGCCCCGCCCGTATGGGCTGCTCAATAGAATGCAGAGAAAACTCGGCCAGGCGCTCTAGCTTGCCCAGCGCTTCTTCAGGGGCAAAGGCCCCATTGGCATCTACGCGCAGCGTTAGGCGCTCAGGGCCAGCCACAGCCCTAATTTCGCGCAGCAACTGCAGCTCCGTTTCAAAATCCAGGCTGCCAATTTTAAGCTTAAGACAGGAATAGCCTTCCTGCAGCTTCTTCTCAATTTGCTGCCGCATGAAAGCGGCATCGCCCATCCATACGAGGCCATTGATGGGAATACCAGCTTCTCCGCGGCTGAAGGCATTGTCATACAGGCAGCGCCGGCCGCCATGTAGCAGGTCCAGCGTTGCGGCCTCCAGGGCGAAGCGCAAGGAGGGCCACTCTAGGCCTATCAAAGCTGCCGCCTCCTCGGGCAGCAGGTCGCGCAACTGGCGGCGGTTAAACTCCCGGCAAAAGCCCTCCAGAGTGGCTTCAAAATCTGGTCGATGATCGGGGCTGAGGCCGGCAAGCGGGGCGGCTTCGCCTAGGCCTACTACTTCCGGTCGAGTGCTGTCGTGCAGGTGCAGGTAGTGGGCCACATGCTCTGTGAGGGCGCCCCGCGATGTGCGGGCCGGAAAGTTGAAACGTAGTACACGGCGGGAAGTACTCAGTTGCAGCATGCAGGTAGACTTGAGGTGGGAAGGCGGGAGGATTACAAGCGTTGACGGCTCCAATTGTTTCTCCGGGGCAAGACCTTGCTATACGCTCCCAGGCGTCGGATAGATGAGAAGCGCCTAAACGAAACACAGCCCCTACACTTAGTGTAGGGGCTGTGTTTTGGCGGCAGCTATGTAGCAAGTTATGCGTATAGCTACCTATTATAGCTTGGCGGTTTAGCTTGCGGCAGTATCTTGGGTGCTCCGTCCGCGGCTAGCCTGCCCACCTTTGCGGCCGGCTGCGCGTGCTTCTTCGGAGGTAAAACGGTGCCCACGGCCACTCTGATGCGACGCCCGGCCACCTTCGCTGGCAATGCGGCGCTGCTGGGCAGGGTCCATGGCGGCAAAGCCGCGGGCCCGCTTAGCCGGAGGAGTTTCAGAATTGGATTTTGTGGAGCGCGGTGAACCAGTTGTAGGAGAGTTGTTCATCATAGCGGTGACAGTATGTGGAAAGGAAAAGTGGTTACGGGCCGATCTAACAAGCCTTTAGGCTCGCTAGTACTGCATCAAGATGATGGTAATACTGTACAAAACCGCGGCCTTATTGTAAAATACCGCTTTGTACTGATCAGCTTGTCGGTAGTAATACCTAGCCTTACTTAGTCATACCGTTCAGTTGCGTATAACCCGCTATACTCCCGGTTTCGTAACCAGATGGTTGAGTTTATAGTTACTTGCGTACGTCTACTCCCCTGCCTTATGTCTACTCATCCTCACCCGGTTGCAGCTCCTGTCTCTACCGAACCTACATCCCTGGCCTCGCGCTTCCAAGCAATTCGTCATCAGTCAGTTGAGCTGTGCCGCCCCCTACTCCCCGAGGATACGGTAGTGCAGCCCGTGATTGACGTAAGCCCCCCTAAGTGGCATTTGGCGCATACTACGTGGTTTTGGGAGACCTTTCTACTGCGGGAGTATATGCCCGGCTACCAGGTCTTTCATCCTGACTATGCCTTTCTGTTCAACTCCTACTATAACTCGCTGGGCTCACGGGTAAACCGCGCCGACCGGGGTACGCTCTCTAGGCCACCACTCAACGATATATATACGTACCGTACTTATGTGGATGAGCACATGGAGCAATTGCTGGCGCTGCAGGATACACTGCCGCCTGCCTTTGCGGAAGTGCTGGAGCTAGGCCTGCAGCATGAGCAGCAACACCAGGAGCTGTTAGCTACCGATATCAAGTACATATTGAGTACTAGTCCGCTGGCGCCGGCCTACCAAGCGGCTCCCACCTCCCGGTCAGTAGATGCGGCGCCACCTGCCGCCTGGCTACCGGTGCCGGGTGGGGTGCACCAGGTAGGGTTTGAGGGCGAAGGCTTTTGTTTTGATAATGAGCTTGGCCGGCATAGCGTATATGTAGCCGACTTTGAGCTGCAAAATCGGTTGGTTACCAATGCCGAGTTTCTGGAATTTATAGAGGCTGGCGGCTACCAGGATTTCCGCTACTGGCTGGGAGAAGGCTGGGACCTAGTGCAGAGCCAGCACTGGACGGCCCCCTTGTACTGGGTGAAGCTGGACACAGGGTGGCACCGTTTTACGCACCACGGCCTGGTACCCGTAGAAATGGCAGCTCCCGTCACGCACGTCAGCTTTTATGAGGCAGATGCGTATGCCCAGTGGTGCGGCCTACGCCTACCCACGGAGCAGGAGTGGGAAATTGCGGCCCGGCACTTTGGCGCTACAGCCGCAGGCGGTACGTTCCTAGAAAGTGGCCTGCTCGATCCGCAGCCCATCGCCCCAGATGCTTCCCCTGAACAGTGCCACCAGCTTCTCGGCGACGCCTGGGAGTGGACTTACTCGCCCTACCACGCTTACCCCGGCTACCACCGCGCAGCGGGCGCCTTAGGCGAATACAACGGCAAGTTCATGGTGAACCAGTTAGTGTTGCGGGGCGGCTCCTGCGCCACGCCCGAAAGCCATATCCGCATCACCTATCGTAACTTCTTCCACGCCGATAAGCGCTGGCAGTTCACGGGTATCCGGCTGGCCCGCTAGGCCTCCCTAACTGCTCTTTGCCTTTCTTCCGGGTATTAAGGCTGTCTCTCACCGGCCCCACACCTCTTTCCCAACACCTCATGGCCTTGTTTAGGCCAGTCTCCTATGAGCTCTCTCCTCGTGAAGTCGCCCACTACCGCTACTACCGCGCCCCCTACACCATCGCCCACGCTGGCCGAGCATGTGCGGGAAGGTTTACGCAAAACGTTTAAAACCCTCTCGTCGATGTACTTCTACGACGACGAGGGCAGCCGGCTGTTTCAGGAGATTATGGCGCTGCCAGAGTACTACCCTACCCGTACCGAGTACGGCCTCCTGCTGGAACACGCAGCGGCTATTTGCGACGCCCTGCGCCCCGCCACGGGCGAGCCATTCTACCTGCTGGAGTTGGGGGCCGGCGACGGACTGAAAACCAAGATTTTGCTGCGCCATCTATTGGATACGGGTGCGCACTTCACCTACGTGCCAGTGGATATTTCCACAGCCGCGCTGGATGGCTTGTCGGCTACGCTGCAGGCTGAGCTACCTGGCCTAGCGGTGGAGCCTGTAGTGGCCGATTACGCCGATGCACTGACGCTGATGGCTTCTCGCCCAGGCCGCAAAGCGGTGCTATTTCTGGGCTCTAACATCGGCAACTTCCTCCCCAACGAGCGGCAGGCGTTTCTGCGGCGGCTGCGGCAGCCCCTTACTTCGGATGACCGTTTGCTGATTGGGTTCGATTTGCAAAAAGATCCGCGCCGGATTCGGGCCGCCTACGACGATACCCAAGGCATAACGGCAGAGTTCAATCTGAACCTGCTGCGCCGCCTCAACCGGGAGCTGGCGGCCGACTTCGACCTCGCCAGCTGGCAGCACTACACCGATTACGACCCTCTGACCGGGGCAGTGCGCTCCTTCCTGGTCAGCACCAAAGCGCAAACGGTACACCTGGCCGCCATCTCCGAAACGGTGGAGTTTGCGGCCTGGGAAATGATTCACACAGAAAACTCCTACAAATTTACCCGCTCCTTAATTGACGCGCTAGCCGCTGATGCGGGCTTTACCATGCAGGGATTCTTTACCGACGCTCAAGACTTTTTCTCAGACGTTATTCTAATGCCCCGAGCTTAACAGCCAGGCTAACACTGCTTTGAAATGGCCGCTAGGCCACTCTCCAGCCCTAACTACTCACGCCATGTTCAGCGGGAAGTTGGGGCTGTTTGCTTGGTTAGTGAAGTACCATCTGATATACAGAAGCCTTATAGTGTCTTAGCAATTACTACCAGAAAACACGTCGCGCTGCTAACAGGGCTAGTGCTACCTTGCGCATCTGCTGTACTTCTTCTGACTTTTTTACCTCAGTCTTATGCTGGAAATGATTAGTCTGGCTTCCGGCTACGGAAATTTTACGGTACCTGCCGCCGCTAGCGAAGCAGCCGTACGCATCATTGGCGCAGGCCCGCTTCCCGTGAGCGAGGCAGCGGGCTTACCGGCTCTGCGGGAAGCGTTGGCCCAACGCTACACTCGCCCGGTAGCAGCTAACCAGGTGGTAGTCACACCGGGGGCAAAGTCAGCGCTATTTGCGTTGTTTAAAACGCTTCTGCGCCCTGATGAGGAAGTACTCTTGCCGCTACCCAACTGGTTTGGCTTTGAGGGACTGATTGAGCGCGCTGGCGGACAAGTACGCCATTTGCCTCTCTCCCCCGCCGATGACTACGCCCTGACACCAACTACCCTGGCGGCAGCCATCACTCCTAACACCCGCATCCTGCTCCTCTCTAACCCCAACAACCCCACGGGCCGGGTATACAGCCGTCGGGAGATGGAGGCGCTACTGGAAGTTACGCGCCGTTTTCCTGAGCTCTATGTGGTGTCGGATGAAATCTACCACCTCATCACGTTTGGGGCCAAGCCCGTGCCTTCTCTGCTGGACTTTGAAGACCCGCACCAGCGGCATGTGGTAGTCAATGGGTTCTCAAAGTCGCTGGCCCTGATTGGCTGGGGCGTGGGGTATCTGGTAGCTCCGCCAGCGGTAGCGGGTGCCTGCGCCGCCTGGCAGTTTGCCACCAGCGTGGCCGTACCGGCTCCCAACCAGCACGCTGCCTTGGCCGCAACGCAAGGTGCTGCCGCTATTGCCAATAAGTTGCTCACTCAACTGCAGCCCACTCGTGAGCTTTTGCTAGCCGAACTGGCCCATCTGCCGCAGGTGCCACCCGTACGGCCCGAAGGCACCTACTATGCCTTCCCTGATTTCCGGGCTTATCTCAACTCCAACTTACCAGCTGCTGAGGCAGCGGCTGAGCTAGTGACAAGTTTCCAGGAGGCCGGAGTACAGGTGGTAGATGGTAGCAGCTGCGGGGCTCCCGGCTTCGTGCGCCTCTCCTACGCCGTTCCGGAGAATGCCCTACGTGAAGCAATGGCCCGAATAGCTCAGGTACTGCAGAAGCGTCAGGCAGCAGTGGCCTAGCAGGGAGTATGGGGGTTTGCTGCCGCTGCTTCAAGGTCAATTCATAAACTCCACTAGGCACGGGTTATTCTTGCGCACGAAGAGTCTTGTCACGGCAGCACAAGGGACTAAGTCTGTCCAGCTGGCCTGATATCCCCCTCGCTGTACTCACGCTGACGTGCTAGTGTGGTAGGCGGGCAAGATGGGTTGGTAGTCCACCGAACGCCATTTGATTCAGGCTACGCTAGGCCAGTTATTTACCCGTTACATTTTCAATCGGGCGCCAGTTGCGCGGTATAGGAGTGGTACCTTTGCGGCACTTTTGTTGAACTTGCCATGCTCCTACCTACCCTTCGCCCCCATCTTCGCCCCACTCTTACGTTAGCTTATCCCGTGATGCTCAGCCAGCTGGGCCACGTGCTGGTTAACGTATGCGACAGTATGGTGGTGGGCCAGACCGGCAAAGTAGAGCTGGCGGCGGTATCGTTGAGCGTGAGCGTGTGCACCGTGGTGATGGTATTTGGAATGGGCCTGGCCATGGGTATCACGCCGCTGGTGGCCGCCGCCGATGGTCGCCGCGACATGGCTACGCTGGGGCGCTTGCTGGTAAATGGGGTGTGGCTCTGTACGGCGGCAGGCGCGCTGCTGGGTGGCCTAGGCCTGTTGCTGCCGCCCCTTCTGCCGCTCCTGCACCAAGAGCCCGACGTAGCCGCCCTCGCCGCCCCCTGGATTCGCGTGATTTTCCTGTCCTTGCTGCCTCTCATGGTTTTCCAGGGCTTCAAGCAGTTCGCTGAGGGCCTGGGCCTCACCCGCCAAGCCATGCTCCTCTCCGTGCAGGCCAACCTTCTCAATGCGTTCCTCTGCTACGCCCTGGTATTCGGGAAATTTGGCTTCCCTAACCTCGGCATGATGGGTGCGGCCTGGGCCACGCTGATTGCCCGCACGCTGATGGCCGCGCTAATGGCCGCCTACGTACTGCTGGCGGCTCGCTTGCAGCCCTACCGCGAAGCGGCGGCCCTCAACCTGCTCCCCGATGCTACCAGTTTGCGTCGCCTTATCGGTTTCGGCTCACCCATTGGCGTGCAGATGATGTTTGAAATGGGCGCCTTTAGCTTCTCCGCCATCATGATTGGGTGGTTGGGGGCTACTGAACTAGCGGCCCACCAAATTGCCATTAATGTGGCTTCAGTAACTTACATGGCAGCCAGCGGTATTGCGGCGGCGGCAACTATTCGGGTAGGCAATCTGCGGGGCAGCGGCAATGCCAAGGGTGCCCGGCACGCTGGCTACGCGGCTTACCTTATCACGTTTCTCTTCATGAGCCTAATGGGCCTGCTGCTGATAGTGGGCCGGCAGTATATCCCGCAGTATTACAATAATGACCCCGCCGTAATAGCCCAGGCGGCCGGGCTGCTACTTATTGCGGCAGCCTTCCAGATTTCTGATGGCCTACAAGTGGTGGGGTTAGGCGCCTTGCGGGGCTTAGAGGATGTAAAGGTGCCCTCGGTGGTGGCACTACTGGCCTACTGGGCCGCCGCGCTGCCGCTTGGCTACGTGCTGGGGTTCCCGCTAGGGCTGGGTGCTACGGGCGTATGGCTAGGCCTGCTCACGGGCCTGACGCTGGTGGCCGGGTTGTTGCTCTTGCGCTTCCACCACCGCAGCCGCACGCTGGCCACGGCACATCTGAACGAAGTAGTATCCAGCGTGCGTTAGCCTTCTACATTTGCTACTAAGCCAGAAAAGTCCTGTTTACCTTATGCTTCTCTTACGGAAGCTGAGGATACCAGGCTACTACTGGCCCGCAGCAAGTTGCTTTGCTTATTCGCTTTCCTGACTTCTATTTGTCGCCGATGCTGTCGACCTTTTCGCTTCCCCTGTACCTGCTAAGTGCTCTAGGCCACTGGTTCCAGGGCCCGCCCGCCCCCGCCACTGCGGCGGCTCCTGCTACCATTGAATGGCGCGCCGACCGCCGCCTAACCTGGGAAGACTTCAAAGCCCGCCCGAACACTGACCGGCTGGCGGCCCTCACCTCTTCTACTATCGATGCCAAAGTCGGCTGCGTCGATTATCAGTTCTCGGCGCAAGTGCGGGCTATCTTCGTCCCTGCGGAGTCGTGGGTACGCAACCCGGCCACGGCAAGCCCTAACCTGCTGCGCCATGAGCAGCTGCACTTTGATCTTACGGAGCTACACACCCGCAAGCTACGCCAGAAGCTGAGCCTTGTGAAGCTGGACTGCCTGCACCTGCAGCCGGCCTTCAACAACATCACCAAGTTGGCCTTTCTGGAGTGGCAGCGCGAAGAAGCCAAGTACGATGCCGACACCAACCACGGCCTAAACGAACCGCGCCAGAAAGCCTGGGAAGAGCAAGTGCAACAGAAGCTTCAGCAGTATGAAGCCTTCGCACTGAAATAGGCGAAGTGGGGAAGTTGCGAATGGTTCGAGTGGTAGAACAGGCTTGTATACTCTAGCACGCCATTCTGACGAAGGAAGTATCTTGTCAGGAACGACTGGCCTAGCATCTCGTGCTTACGTGAGTAGATCCTTCGCTCTGCTCAGGGTGCCATGCGTTTTCGTGCTTTACTTCGCACCTTCACGACTCACTATTTCACCCTTCACCACATGATCACCTGGGCTGACTTTGAACGCGTAGACTTGCGCGTGGGCACCATTCTCGAAGCCCGAGAATTTCCGGCCGCCCGCAAGCCGGCGTATCAGTTAGTAATTGACTTTGGCCCCGAACTCGGCCAGAAAAAGTCTAGCGCGCAAATCACCCACCATTACCAGCTAGCCGAGCTAGTGGGGCGGCAGGTGCTGTGCGTGGTCAACTTTCCGCCCCGGCAGATTGCCAATTTTATGTCGGAGGTGCTGGTAACGGGCGTAGCTGATGCGGAGGGCCACATTGTGCTGACGTCATTTCCGGTACCCGTGCCCAACGGCAGCCGCCTGATATAAGTGGCCTACGGGAGTTCGGGCTTCACGCCAAACTTCTCTTCGCGCTTGCCCAGGCTATCAATCACAGTTTTATAGATATCGTCGAGGTCTTTGTCGTGCACGGCGTAGTAGCGGTAACTCTGCTGAAAGGTAGAGTCCGTTACGTCGAAGCGCTTAAACAGGTCCTTTTTCTGCTGCAGAAACAGGGCCCGGGCCGAGTCGGAAGGTAGAGCCGAGGCATCTACCTGCGCCTCCAGAATATGGATGTTAACCAGTAGGCTAACCATCTTCTCCTGGGGAAGCAGCTTGCTTGGGGGCGCCACATCTTCGGGCTTCTGGCACGCCGTAAGAAAGGAACACAGAACCAGTAGCAGACAAAGGAAAGTATTTTTCACAGTCGCAAAGTTAGGAGGAACGCGTAGTTTTAGCCCAAATGAATCCTGCCACTCCTTCTCCCTTCCAATACCTCGTCCGCCGGCTTCGCCAGATGGAAATCCGCATTTTGAAGGCGGTGGACGCGCAGTTGCAGGGAGACTTCCATTCGGTGTTTAAAGGCACTGGCCTAGAGTTCGACGACGTACGGCTTTACCAGTACGGCGACGAAGTGCGGGCCATCGACTGGGCCGTTTCCAGCAAGGGCCACGGCACCTTCGTGAAGACCTACAAGGAAGAACGCGAACAGCAGGTGCTTTTGTTGCTCGATGTGAGCGGCTCGCAGCAAGTGGGCGCTGCCAACCGCCGTAAGATTGACGTGGGCCGTGAGATTTGCGGGGTACTGGCGCTGGCCGCCGCTCGGCAGGATGCGCAACTGGGCATCCTGGCCTTTTCAGATCAGAAGGAGTTTTACTTACCTCCGGGCAAAGGTATTCGGCACGCCTATGCTCTTATTAAGCGCCTGTTTTCGTTGGAGCCGCAGAGCCGCCAAACAGCCGTGGGTGCCGGCATCAAGCAGGCGCTAGGCCTGTTAAAGCGCCGCACCATTGTACTGCTGATATCGGATTTCATTGACACCAACTACGAGCGGGAGCTGACCATGCTGGCCCGCAAGCACGACCTGGTAGTGCTGCAGCTCTTGGATCAGCGGGAGCGGGAGTTTCCGCCCCTGGGCATCATCCCGCTCCACGATCAGGAGTCGGGCCGCACAGTGTGGGTCAATACTTCCTCCGAAGCTTTCCGGGCGCGTTACCGGGCCACCTACGAGCTCAACCGCGAGCAGATTGGCCAGATCTGCCGACGGCACCGTACTGAATACCTTTCCATTGCTACCGATACTGATTTCATACCGCAGCTGGTTCGGCTGTTTCGGCGGCGCAACCAACGGGGCAGCCGTGGGTAAGGCGCAAGCTAGGCGGTTAGCACGCTGGGCGGCTTGGCTAGGCCTGTACTTGTTGCCTTGCTTAACGGCAATGGCTCAAGCGCCACCCGATACCCTACCCCAAGGCCGCTTTCTGCGGCCCGAGGCCCGGGTAGGTGAGCTAGTGGAGTACGAGCTGCGCTATGAGCATGCCCCTGGCCTAGAGGTCATCTTTCCTGACTCGGCGGCA
The DNA here is from genome assembly GCF_004745865.1 of Hymenobacter wooponensis. Lineage (GTDB taxonomy): Bacteria > Bacteroidota > Bacteroidia > Cytophagales > Hymenobacteraceae > Hymenobacter > Hymenobacter wooponensis. Next base: position 605,832 of record NZ_SRKZ01000004.1, read on the forward strand.
AACTATGAGCCGTTTGAGTTCGTGGGCAAGCGCTACTCTCCCACCCGCACGCGCAAAGGCCGCAGCCTCGACCGAACCGTGTACCGGCTGCGCACCTTCTCCCTCGACTCAGTGCAGCGCCTGAGCTTGCCTGTTACAGTGCTTCGCGGCCCCGATACCCTGGCTATTTCCTCGGTGCCCGCGCAGCTACGTCTGGTGCGCACTGCCCCGCCCGTGGTGCCGGGGCAGGTGCCTAATCTGCGCCAAAACCTCAGCCTGCAGCCCGTAGAGCCACAGTTCAATTATCCCTACTGGCTTGCGGGGGCGGCTTTGCTACTGGCGGTGGCCGGCGGCGTGGTGCTAGGGTTTCGGCGCAAGCTGCGCCTGCGCTACCGCCGCTACCGCCTGCGCAAAAACCACGCGTACTTCCTGGCCCAATATGCGCGCCATGTGGAGCGTTTCACGCTTTCCCGCTCGCTTACCAACATGGAGCGCGCTATCACGCTGTGGAAGAACTACCTCTCCAACCTCGAAAACAACGCCATCAACAGCCTCACCACCCGCGAAATTGTGGCGCATTACCAAAACGATTCCGACGTGCGCCTAGCCCTAAGCCTCGCCGACCGAGTAATTTATGGCAACCAGTTTTCAGAGGATGATACGGAAACCGATTTGGCCTTTGTACTGCTCCGCGACTTTGCCGACCGGCAGTATGAACGCGTAGTGACGAAGATGGTGCAGCCGTAACCGCCATTTCTCAGCTTTAATACGCCTTGCTCTTGTCTGTATTCAGTGCACGCCTTCAGCCGTGATTCCAGCTGATTCAGACTACTTTTGCGCCTTCCGCCTCTCCCGCTTCCCTCATGCAACAACTTTGGCAGCAGCTGTTCGCCCCCATTCTGGATAGTGTGCGCTACGCCACGCTCGCCAGCTACACCTGGGCTGAGCCGCGCTTGCTGCTACTGCTACCGTTTGTGCCGTTGCTGTTTGTGGCGCGCTGGGTGCTAGCCCACCGCCGCCGTTCGCGGTTAGGCGTGGCGTTTGTGCGGGGGCAAATCCCGCGCGACTGGAGCACGCTGCTGCGTTTCTTGCCCGATGTGGTGCTGGCCCTCAGCCTTGGGTTTGCCATTGTAGCCTTAGCCCGCCCTCAGCGCACCGATGAGCGCGTGGTGCAGAATGGCGAGGGCATCGATATTTTGCTGTTGCTGGACGTTTCGGCCTCTATGGAGCTACAGGACCTGCAGCCTAACCGCCTGGAGGCCGCCAAGCGCGTAGCCCGCGACTTTATTGCGGGCCGCCAGGGTGACCGAATTGGTCTGGTGGTGTTTGCCGGTGATGCTTACTCTCTAGCGCCCCTCACTACCGACTACGAACTGCTGCGCGACAACCTACGGGATATCCGGCTGGGGATGATTGCCAATGATGGCACCGCCATCGGGACGGCGCTGGGCGTAGCTACCAACCGACTGCGCAGTTCTCGCTCGCGCTCCAAAGTGTGCATCCTGATATCAGATGGGGAGAATACAGCTGGTAGCCTCGACCCGCTGACGGCTGCCCAACTGGCTCACGCCTACGGACTGAAAATCTATACCATAGGCCTAGGCCAGGATGGCATAGTGCCCTACGGCAAAGACGAAAATGGCCGCCCCCGCTACGTAGAAACCCGCCTCGACGAAACCACCATGCGCCAAATTGCGCAGGCTGGAGAAGGGCAGTTCTTCCGGGCCACCGACAATGCCGGCCTTTCACAAGTGTTTCGGCGCATCAATCGGTACGAGAAATCAGAAATCAAGCAGACCCGTTACCGCAACACCAAAGACTATTACCGGATTTACCTGTTCTGGTCTCTGGGGCTCTGGCTGCTCTGGCTAGGCCTCAAAAACACCTTCCTTACCAACGCGTTGGAGGATTAAGCAAACGTTTTGATATTTAGTCAAATCTGTTAACAATGATCATTTTTAATTATTTATTTTATAGAATGACAAGGACATTTTTAGCTTCACCCCGAATATATCCTTTGACATTTATAACATTAATTGAAACCTTCTTATTTGTTGCAATTACTCAACGCTTATTTTCTCTTCTAAATATTCAATATATATCACTTGGCTCAAGTCCGGTCGGATTGGTGAAAATATATTGGGGTTGCTTAACAATGATTTTATATACAGCCAATTTCTTCTACTATTCGGAATCAAGAATAGAGAAACTAGAATTGAGATGGTCACTTGATTCAGCAGCAACAAAAAGAAGAAAATCATTTTTATCTTTATTAATAATTTTTATCATATTTTATCTATCGATTGCACCCTTTATTAATTTAAGAATAGTCTCTAATTAGATATAATTAACTCCAACTAAATTATCCACACACTAAAACATCAACACATCTTGGGATGTCCATAGCCGATAATATTCACCGGATTCAGCAGGAGCTTACGGGTACTTCCGCCAAGCTGGTAGCTGTCACGAAAACGCACCCCGTAGAACTGCTGCAGGAGGCCTACGATGCCGGTAGCCGCATTTTTGGCGAGAACCGCGTGCAGGAGATGGCCGCTAAGCAACCAGAGCTACCCGCCGATGTAGAGTGGCACCTCATTGGCCACCTGCAAACCAACAAGGTGAAATACATAGCGCCCTTTGTGCACACCATTCAGAGCCTCGATAGCCTGAAGCTGCTGCAGGAAGTAGAGAAGCAGGCCGCCCGCTACCAGCGTGAAATCAGGGGGTTGCTGCAGTTTCATATTGCCAAGGAGGAAACTAAAACCGGCCTGTCCTTGGCGGAAGCCGAGGAGATCCTGCAGTCAGCAGAGTTCCGGGCCATGCGCCACGTTCGGCTAGCCGGCGTGATGGGCATTGCCACTAATACTTCCGACGAGCATCAGTTGCGCCGCGAATTCCGAGAGCTGCGCGGCTACTTCGATAAGCTAAAGTCCTTGTACTTCGCTGAAGATGACGCGTTCCGGGAGGTATCTATGGGCATGAGCTCTGACTACCGGCTGGCGCTGCAAGAGGGCAGCACACTCATTCGGGTAGGCAGCGCTATTTTTGGCGCCCGGTAACCTGCCATGCCGACCGCAAGGAGGAATCTGGGTTATCCTATGATGGCTTGACCCAGGTTCCTCCCTGCCGCGGCGGCTTGACAAATGGCCTAGGCCACTCCCTCTCAACTCCAACTTATAACACCCTTACCGCATGACGGCGAAAGTAATTCTTCAACTGGCGGCCCTGCTGGGTGCCCTAGGCGTAGGCATTGGCGCATTTGGTGCGCATGGCTTGCGCAATATTCTAGAAGCCTCCGGCCGCTTTGATACCTTTGAAACAGCCGTGCGCTACCAGTTTTATCATGCCTTGGCATTGCTGGCCATTGGCATTTTGTACCACGTGCGCCCCGAGCTGCGCGGGCTGGGCACCACGGCGTGGCTGTGGCTGGGCGGTATCATCGTATTCAGCGGCTCGCTGTACGTACTCTGCCTCACGGGCATCACCAAGCTGGGCGCCATCACCCCCATTGGCGGCCTCCTGTTCATTGCCGGCTGGATTACCCTGCTACTGGCCGCTCGCCAACTCTAGGCCACTCTACTGCGCTGAGAAGCGGAAAGCCGCCGGCGTAAGTCCCGTTTTGCTCTTGAACAGGCGGGTAAAATACTGCGGATACTCGAAGCCCAGCTGAAACGCCGTTTCGTTGATGGTGAGCGAGGTACCCAGCAGCAGCTGCTTGGCTTTGTTAATTAGGGCTTGATGTATGTGCTGCTGGGTATTCTGGCCGGTCAGGGCCCGCAGCATATCACTGAGGTAAGCGGGCGACACATGCAGCGCATCGGCGAAGTACTGCACGGTGGGCAGCGGGTGCTCTTCTCCCTGCCCGAAGTAAGCGTTCAACTGCTCCTCAAAGCGCGTGAGCAGGTCGTGCTCCGCCGGGCGGCGCGTCAAGAACTGCCGGTGATAGAAGCGGTTGGCGTAGCTGAGCAGCACTTCCAGCTGCGACACCAGCACGTCCTGGCTAAAAGCATCAATGGGCTGCTCGCACTCCCGGCGGATGTTTTCGATGAGCCCAACCAGCATATCTTCTTCGCGGGCGGCCAAGTGTAATGCCTCATGCACTTGGTAAGAGAAGAACCCGTAGGTGGCCATCTTCTTGCCGAGTGGGTACTTGTGCAGCAAATCGGGGTGAAAAATCAGCATCCAGCCCGTTATCTCCGAGATGTCAATGGTGTCATTTGCCTCACACATCTGCCCCGGCGCATAGAAAGCCAGTACCCCATCGTTGAAATCGTAAGCCTGGCGCCCATAGTGAATAACTCCTTTCAAGTTTTTCTTGAGGGCGATAATATATAGCTGCCGTAAGGCAGGCATGGTGGGCGGTATCAGATGGCGCGTCTTCTCCAGATCAACAACCGCCAGCAACGGATGCACCGGACTCGGGAAGCCGAAATGTTGCGTGAATTCTGAAACGGACTCCAGCAGGCGAAATTCTTTGGCGGGTTGTTTCATATGGCTAATTCGGGTTACTAGAGAGAAAACGCGACAGAAAGGCTAACACCTCCGGGTACAGTTCCTCGTGAAAGCGCCCCCGGTCGAAGCCAGGTGGATCTTGTGAAGGGGGAAACGCTGGGCTCACCCGGGCCGGTGGAAATGGGCTCAGAAAGGAAAAGTGGCCGGCATTATGTATTACCCGCCAGGTCACTTGCTCTGCATCGGGCACGCCCCGCAACACTAGCTGAGCGTGAGCCGGTGGTGTGTGCTCATCCTGCTCACCCACGAGCAGCAACATAGGTAGGTGCACTTGCTGCAAGCTACCCGCCGCCTCAAACCATGGCACGGCCGGGGCCAGCAGTACCACGGCTTTCACACGCTCATCAGCAGGCGGAGTTGGGATAGGATGGCGTTGCCCATCTGGCGTACCATGGGGGCCAGCAACGGGCTGCCCCCCCAGCAGGGCCAAGGCCGTGTACGCGCCCAAGGAGTGCCCAATAAGTGCCACCTTACCAGGCTGGAGGGCCGGCGCAAACCGTGGGTCATGAGTTAGCTGGTCGATAGCTAGTTGCAGATGACGAGGCCGGGCTACGAGGTTTTGCAGAGTATTGGCCCAGCTGTTATCGTCGCGGTTGTTATGGGGGTGCTCTAGTAGGCCTACCACGTAACCATGCCGCGCCAAGTAGTGGGCCAAGTTGCGATGCACTAGCCCAGAACTGCCGGTACCATGCGAGATGAGCACCAGCGGATATGGCTTGTCTATGATTGGGGCATCCGGCGCCACATCTAGCTGGTACAGGCCAACAGGTACTAGCTGCCCTGGCGTGCGCGTGGGGTAGAGCACTGCCACCGGAAACGTCAGTTCTAGCTGCGTATCGGTTACTATTACCGCGCAATAACCTACGGAGTCTGCCATTATTCAGGAATCAATGCAGCTAAGTAAGCTATTGCGCGGTAAATGCAGCCGTTGTTACAAGCCCTCTGGGTACGCCTCTCCTACTGAGCTGCCCACGGGCATGATGGCGTCTAGCTCCGTTAGCTCACTGCTGGTAAGCTGAATATCGGCTGCCGCGATATTAGCCTCCAGGTATTTTCGGCGCTTGGTGCCCGGAATGGCCACCACGCCCTGAGCTAGTACCCAGGCCAATGCTAACTGCGCCGTAGTTACGCCCTTGTCGTGGGCCAGCGTTTGAAGCTTTTCAACCAAGGCCAAGTTCTTGTAAAAATTTTCGCCCTGGTAGCGCGGGAAGAACCGGCGCGAGTCATTGGGCTCAAAGTCGTCGGGCGTTTTGATTTCGCTCGATAGAAAGCCTCGGCCCAGTGGTGAATACCCCACGAAGCCAATGCCCAGGTTTCGCGCTGCTTGCAGCACCCCGTTCTCCTCCACGCCACGGTCAAAGAGGGAGTACTCCGTTTGCAGGGCCGTGATGGGGTGCACGGCATGCCCACGCTGCAGAATATCAGCCGACACTTCCGACAGGCCTAGGTAACGCACTTTGCCTTCTTCAACTAAGCGGCTCATGGCTCCTATTGTTTCTTCAATCGGCGTATTTGGGTCGAGGCGGTGCAGGTAATACAGGTCCACGTACTCGGTGCCGAGGTTGCGCAACGAGCGTTCAATAGACTTGCGCACGTATTCTGGGCGGCCGTTGTAGCGTCCAGGTCCGGCCCAAGCTTCATTGTCGTCTATTTCAAAGCCAAACTTGGTAGCCAGAATTACCTCTTGGCGGCGGCCGGCAATGACTTTACCTACCAGGCGCTCATTGAGCATGGGCCCGTACAGGTCGGCGGTGTCTAGCAGGTTTACGCCCAGCTCTAGCGCCCGGTGCAGGGTAGCTAAGCTCTCGGTTTCATCTGCCTGCCCATATACGCTCATGCCGTTTATGCCGCCCGTCATGCCCATGCAGCCTAACCCCTCAACGGGTACTTCCAGCCCTTGGCTTCCCAAGGCTACTTTTTTGATGGTGCTCATACCTATGTTTTCAGAGTGAACTTTGCGTCTAGTTGACCTTACAAAGGTCTGGCAGCTACCCTACGGCGGAGCTATACAAACTGCGGCTTCTGCAATACAAAACGCCGACTGCCGCCGGGCTCTAGGCCACTACCTACCGCCCCCTTGCACCGTGTGCCCCCCAAAAATCCCGCGGTTGACGGCGGGAGTGAAGATGTTATAGGGGAAAGTTGGCTCGAGGGCGCTGGCTTCTTGCAGCTTACCCAAGTGCTCAGCACTCAGGCGCACATCCAGCGCGGCCAAGTTGTCGTGCAGCTGTTGTACCCGGCTGGCTCCGATAATGGGCGAGGTTACGCCGGGCTGGGCCAACACCCACGCCAGGGCCACCTGCGCCAGGGGGCGCTCTGCCTGCTCCGCTACTTGGCGTAGCGCGTCTAGCACCCGCCAGTTGCGCTCTGTAAAGAGCGTATCGCCGAAGGGGTTGGGTCCGCTGAGCCGCCCCTCACCGGTAGCTCCCGTATCTGCGCGCGTATACTTACCAGCCAGAAAGCCAGCCGCTAGGGGGCTCCAGGGCGTAATGCCTAGGCCACTGTTCAGAGCGGCGGGCACGTGCTCATGCTCAATGTTGCGCTCTACCAGCGAGTAGGCCAGCTGCATAGCAATAGGCCCGGGCACCGCGTGGGCAGCCGCCAGAGTAGCGGCCTTGGCAGTGTACCAAGCGGGCATATCAGAGAAGCCAAAGTAGCGGATCTTGCCAGCACGCACTAGGTCGCCTAGTGTTTGCAACACCTCCTCTACTGGCGTCACCATGTCCCACACGTGCAGCCAATACACATCTACATAGTCGGTTTGGAGGCGACGCAGGGAGCCTTCCAGAGCCCGATAAATGTTCTTGCGGCCGTTGCCGCCGGCGTTGGGGTTGCCAGGCTGAGCGTTGAAGCCAAACTTAGTGGCCAGCACCACTTGGTCGCGCAGGTGCCGCTCCTTCATATACCTGCCTACCAGCTCTTCACTACGCCCGCCAGCGTACACATCAGCAGTATCCAGGAAATTGCCACCGGCCTCCACGTAGGCATTAAAGATCTGTTGGGAAACGTCATCGGCTGCCCCCCAACGCGGGGTGCCAAAAGTCATGGTGCCGAGCGCCAAGGGGCTGACCACAAGACCCGAGTGGCCTAGGGTTCGAAAGGAAGTAAGGTTCATAGAGGAAGCGTTAGAAAAAGCCTTTCGCTGACGGAGCAAAAGCCTGCTTCTCAAAGGTCCGCCTCCTTGAGCAACCCAAGACTACACAAACTGCAGTTTCCTCAACACAAAACGAGGCTAGCGCGCCACTTGAATATGTAGGACCATCCTGTTGAGCCGTTCGGGGTATCTCGTGTGCTGATACTTACTGCCCGCGTATGTCCTCCTGATAAAGAAATGGATCTTCTGACGATAAAACGACAGGCCTAGCGCTTCGGCTGACGTTAGAAGATTATTCATCGCCGCTTAACCTGCGGACTGCTCAGGATGACGTGCCAGAATGGTGCTCTAGGCCAGTTTGCCTCCTACTCCAATGCCTAGCGAGACGCCTCAATGAACTCAACCGGACCGCCTTTAGCACGCGTTTCCTAGTATTGCTTGCAAACAAAAAAGGTGGCCTACCACAGTTGGCAGGCCACCTCATTAAGGCGTGAAGAGGAGTGCTTCTTACGAAGACTTCTTCTTCATTTTGATTTTGTTGTCGCTCACTTTGGCTTTCTGCTTGCCGTCCTTCGCGTCCATTTCCGAAGGCGATACAGCAGCGGGAGTTACCGTAGAAGCATCAGCCGAAGCTGAATCTTTCACGTCGCCCACCAGAGAAACCATGGCGTTTCCGCCCACGGAGTTCGACTCAATGGTCAGGACTTTGTTCTGCATGCCCATTTTACCGGCGCTGTTGAACTTAGCCGAGATGGTACCAGTCTTACCGGGCATTACGGGCTCCTTGGTCCAGTCGGGGGTGGTGCAGCCGCAGCTCACGCCAATGTTGGAAATAACCAGCGGCTGGGTGCCTACGTTCTTGAACTTGAAAGTGTGGTCAACTACGTCACCCTGCTTGATGGAGCCGAAGTCGAACTTCATTTCCTCAAACTGGATTTGCGGACCAGCTACTTTGGTCTGGGCATTGGCTGGCTTCACGGCAGCCGTTTGTGCCTGCGCGGCGAAGCCCATCGTGGTCAGCGACAAGGCCAGCAAAAGTACTTTTTTCATAGTCGGAGGAGTTGAGTGCGTTGGAGTAAACAAAAATACGATTTTCAATAGCTGGGGCAAGATGAGTGCCATATTTCTACCCACCCGGTGAAGTTCTTATGAAGCCTAACGGCTAGCGCCCAACGTTGCGTTCCGTGAGGCAAAGCCCCTAACGCAAAAACCCGTTTTCAGTTACTCATTAGGCTCGTCGCCGATGAGTTTGGGGTTGAAGTTGAGCAGAAATAGCTTCTCTGAAGAACGTGTTACGGCCGTGTAAAGCCAGCGGGCAAACTCGCTGTTCACCATGTCTTCCTTCAGGAAACCATGATCCACGAACACGGCCTGCCATTGCCCGCCCTGAGCCTTGTGGCAGGTAAGTGCATAGGCAAACTTCACCTGGAGAGCGTTCAGGAAGGGGTCTTTACGCAGAGCAGCCGTCCGGTCTTTCTTGGTAGTGAGGTGGGCATAATCCTCGTTTACCGCGTCATAGAGGGCCTTGTTCTGGTCACTGGATAGCGCCGGGCTATCGGTGTGCAGGGTATCCAGCAGCAGCTTTACCTCTATATCTGGCTCGTCGGGGTAATCCACGAGGCGCACGCGGGCATCGGCGAAGCGGAAGCCAAACTCCTCGGTGCGCCGGATGATCTTTACCACCTGCACAAAGTCACCGTTGGCCAGGAAGCCAATTTCGGAGTCTTTGGGGAGCCAGTAGTAGTTGTTGCGTACCACCATCAGGTAGTCGCCCGACTCGATTTCATCCTCGGCCTCAAACAGCATGCGCCGGATGTACTGGTTGTACTGGTTGGCGTTTTTGTTGGAGCGGCAGATGATGGTGCTGTTCTCGTGCCCGAAGTTCTTGTAGGCCCACCGTAGGCCATCCTCCAGCTTGTCGCCCTGCATAGCGAAGATATCGGGGTAGCCTTTGGTGTAGAACTGAATGTGGGGTTGCTCCTCGCGCAGCTCTTCGCGTAGCACCGTGGCGTTCATCAGAATCCCCGACTGCTCAGCCTGGCGCATCACCTGGCGCAATTCCACCGACAGCACATCGGCCCGGAAGCGCTGCTGCAGCAAGGCGGGGTCGAGGGCGGGGGAAAGCAGCTGACCTACGGGCGGCAGCTGGGCCGTGTCGCCGATGAGCAGCAGGCGGTTGGTAGGCTTCTCGAATACGTAGTTTATCACGTCGTCGAGCAGACCGTTCTGCCCAAAGGCCTTCTCATCGGAAATCATGGAGGCCTCATCCACGATAAAGAGTGTGTCTTGGGTGCGGTTGGGCTGGCGCTGGAACGTGAGGCCCTGGCTGGGCGTACCGCTGGTTTGGCGGTAGATTTTCTTGTGAATGGTGCTGGCCGCTACCCCCGAGTAGGTGCTCATCACCTTGGCGGCACGGCCGGTGGGCGCCATCAGGGTGTACTTGCGGCCCATCTGATGCAGCCACTGCACTAGGGCACTGACTACGGTAGTCTTACCCGTACCGGCATACCCGCGCAGCACGAAGGCTTTACGGCCGGGCAGCTGATCTTTTAAAAACAGATCTAGCTGCTGAAACAGCAGGGCCTGGTCCTGAGTGGGTTCGTAGGGGAAATAGTCGCGGACGGAGGGAGTTCTGACGGAAAGCATAATGGCGTATTCAGAGGCAACAAAGCTACGCCCCTTTCCGCTCCCTCCCGCCGCCAGATTTTAGGTCATGCCTTTTGCCTGTGGTATTTTGCTATGGGCTTATGCTGGCAGGCGTAGCACAAACTCGGTGTATTGTCCTTCCCTTGACTCAACCACGAGCGTGCCACCGTGAGCTTTCACAATGTCGTGGCTCAGGGAGAGGCCTAGGCCAGTGCCCTCCCCGATGGGCTTGGTGGTGAAGAAGGGCTTAAACGCCTGCTGTTGCACTTCCGGCGACATGCCGCAGCCGTTGTCGCGCACCCGAATTTCTACGCTGCCCGGCAGCTGGCGCGTGCTCACGCTGATGGTGGGCTCATAGGCGTCGGCTTCCGTTTGTCGGCGCTGCTCTACGGCGTAAAAGGCGTTGGTGCAGAGGTTGAGGAGCACTCGCCCCAGATCCTGCGGCACTACGCTCACGAGGGGTAAGTCGGGGGCCAATTCCATAGAGAGCGTCGCCTTGAACTCTGGTTGCTGGGCCTGTTGGCTTTCGTAGGCCAGGTGCAGATTCTCGGTTGCTAGTTCGTTGAGGTCGGTGGCTACGCGCTGGCCAGTGCCCGCCCGGGAGTGGTCTAGCATACCCCGAATGATGGATGAGGCCCGCATGCCATGCTGACTGATTTCCTGAAGGTTTTGCTTCAGGCCCAGCAGAATTTCCTGTTCTAGCCCCGCCCCAGGAGCCTGGCCAGTTTGGTGCATGCCATCTACCATGTTGGTGCTGACCTCCGCAAACTTCTTCATGAAATTCAGAGGATTCTGCAGCTCATGGGCAATTCCAGCCGACAGCTCACCTACAAAAGCCCACTTCTCTGATTGCACCAATTGGTTCTGCGCCTGGCGCAGTTGGGCCAGCGTGCGCCGCTTAATCTGCAACTGCCGGTAGGCCAGTACCCCAAGGCCCGCCGTCAGCACAATAGCAACTCCCGCTACTATCAGTAGCGTGTTGCGCTGCTGAATGCGTACAGCCTGTATAGCCTGGGCTTGCCGCAGGTCGGCAATCTGTGCAAGGCGCGCCTGCTCCTGCCGCTCAGCCTCATACTGGGCCAAATGGTGCGCCCCCTGCGAAGCGTTCAGGGTATCCGTTAGGTTGATGTAAGTCCGGGTATACGACAGGGCCTTTGCTGGCTGCCCCTGCTCATCGTAAAACCGAATGAGTTGCTGCAAATACTTAGGCCGCAGCATGGTGTACTTCACAACGGTAGCCTTGCGGTAGGCCTCCTGCCATCTGGTTTCTGCCTTAGCATGCTCATGGCGAAGGCTGTGGTACTGGGCCCACGCTTCGTCGAGGGGGAACTCACCGGGTCGCCCCGTAATGGGCATCTGCAGGGAGTCGGAGAGGCGTTGCGCCCGTTGGAGAAGCGGTAGTACCGGTTGCGTCTGCTTCTGTTGCAGCAACACGTTGCTCTTCTGTACCAGAGCGTAAGCCGTGTACTCTGCTTTCGTTTCCGTCGTGTGCTCCGCAAAGTATAGGGCTTGGTTAGCATACTGCAGTGCTTTGGGCAATTCACCGATAGCGGCTGATAACCGGCTAATGGCCAATAGAGTATAGAAGCGCTGCAACCCCTGCGTTCCGTAACGCTTTTCCATCTCTACGGCTTGCTGCATATAGGCCATAGCTTTCTGGTTGTTGCCCCAGTCAGCGTAGGCCGAGCCGGCAACGATTAGCTCATTAACCTGAAACTTCCGATCAAACTTCGCAAATAAGTCGGCGGCCCGCAGATAGCAGCTGATGGCGCGGTCATGGTCGCCGCGGTGCCGATAAGACCCGCCTAGCACCAGATAGCAGGCCGCCAGATTTTCCCTGTTGCCGTGGAGTTGGTAGTAATTCAGCTTCTGCTGGAAATAAGCCAAACGCTCGTCTGATTGCTGCAACTGGTTATACAGCGGGGCCAGATCAATTAGTAGGTGTGGTATCGGGTGCTGGGCCTGATCAAACAAGGTTACGGCCCGGTGCATTGCCTCCATTGCCTGGCCTAGGTCTTTACCCTCCAGCCATAATGCCACCCCTTTGCGCAGCTCCCGATACGGAGCGTCAGCGAATAGCTGTGCCCGCTGGTTCAGCTTCAGCAGTTCATCTAGCAGCGGAAGGGCCTCCTGCCGGCGCGGAAGTTCGGTTAGATCCGTGATATCGAGCAGGTGCACTAGTGTACGCAGCCGAGCCGTATCCGCGGATTGCCGCTGCGCCACCTGCTTCAGCGAATCATAAGGCGCCGTCCAATATGCGTGTTGGCCCAGTACGGGTCCGGTAAGCAACAGGCAAAGGGCAGCAAAAATCCATTTCATGAGTAGCATTATCGGCCGTAGCAACAAAGAGGCTGCTACTGCCAGACGACAAGATAGAAGAATCTGCGGGCTATAAGGAGAGTTTTAGCAAGCCGCCACTTCTACTGTTCAACTTGTTTTGCCGATGGGTCCATCACGGCCATGGTAGCCGTGGCTTTAGCAATAAGTAGCTCATCACACCATACTTCTGCCTCACAGAAATGTAGCCGACGACCCGCTTTTAGCACCCAGCCCACGGCCCGTAGCTTTTTACCTACGCCCGGATGCAGGTAACTGGTTTTCAGCTCAACCGTAACAACTCCTTGCCCCTCGGGCACGAGCGTAACGGCCGCAAAGCCCGCTGCCAGGTCGGCCATGGTGGCTACTAGGCCACCGTGTGCAAAACCGCTGTGTTGCTGGTGCTGTTGTTCCAGCATGAGTTCGGCCTCTACCCGGCCGGGCTCAATAAGGGTAAGATCGGCACCAATGAGGTGCATAAAGTGCTGGCGCGTAAGCCGGCGGCGAATTCGGTCCTCCAGCGACTCGGCTGAGGAAGATAAATAGTCACTCATGAGCCCTAAAGATACGGCAGAGACCCTCAGCAACGTTCAGAGCATACTGCTCGCTTTTCGGAAGAAAGTTGAAATTTGCCGTCTTCAATCTTCCCTCCTGTTCTAGTCCCCGACCACCTACCTATTCTACCCTATGGCTGATCCTATCCCTTCCCTGCTGCCCGAACCTGATTTACTACAGGCCTACACGGGGCAAGTGCGCGTGCGCATCTGTGGCCTACTGGTGCGCAATGGGGCGCTGCTCCTTGCTGCTCACCGCGGCCTGCTGCCCCAGGATGCTCCGTTCTGGTCGCCACCCGGCGGGGGCTGGCAGTTTGGGGAGAGCCTGCAACAGTGCCTGCAGCGGGAGTTTGCCGAGGAAACTGGCCTAGCCGTAACGGTGGGCCGCTTTCTGCACCTGCATGAGTTTAAAAGCCCCACCCTACAGGCGCTGGAGCTGTTTTTTGAGGTGTTGCCCCTGGATGAAGATGCCGAGCCCCAGCTAGGCACCGACCCCGAACATAGCGCCGAGGCTCAACTTCTTACGCAGCTGCAGTTTGTGACGCCCCGCCAGCTAGGCCAGTTTCTGCCCACTCAGGTGCACCCCGTGCTACGCGACATCATCAGCACCGACGACGTATTCATTCCCCAGATTCGGTTTCAGCGCTAGCTCGTCTGCGTTGCTAGTGGCCAAGTAAGGTGGGTGGCCTAGCACTAAAGTGCTACACAGTTTGCGGCGGCGCAGCTGGCACTTGCGCGGAGGCTCTGTACCTTTAGCCCAACCTTTAGTTGTTTACCCGTGTCTGCCGATACTCTTGTTTCTTCCGCCGCGCCTATGCTCCACCCTGTTCCCGTTGCTCAGTACCGTCTGCGCGACGAAACCCTGGACCTCTCCAACCTGGCGGCGTATAACCTATACCTTACCGTAGGAGCGGCCGGTTTGCGCATTGGCGTAGCCGATGTTCGGCGCAACAAGTTTGTGGTGCTGGAAGATTATCAAACGACCTCTGATGCTACCTTATCGGGGCAGTTGCAGGCACTGGTGGCCCAACATGATCTGGTAGGCCAGGCTGGCTGGAACAAGGTGCGCCTAGCCGTTCAGAACCGACATTTCACTTTGCTGCCCGCTCCTCTTTTCCGGGCCGGCGACGAAGCTGCCTATCTACGCTTACACCATACGCTGGACCCTCAGCTGGAAACCGTGCACCATTACACGCACGCCAGCCTGGAAGTAGTGAGCCTCTTTGCCGCCGAGAAAGCTCTTACGGAGTGGTTCCTCTCCGCCCACCCCGAAGGGCGTCTGCTGCATCAAACCAGCGCCCTGCTCGAAGGCGTTGTTCACCAGAGTGAGCAGTCGGGGCCCCGCCGCGTGTATCTCAGCATTGGCCACCAGGAAGCTACCCTACTGGCCGTGCGCGACAAGCAGCCCGAATTTTGCAACGTATTTCCGTTTAGCACCCCCGAGGACCTGATTTACTACACCATTCTGGTGATGCAGGAGCTTCAGCTCAACCCCGATCAGGATTCCGTGGTAGTTTGGGGCGACTTGATGCACGACTCAGAGCTGTTCACCATCCTGCGCAAATATATTCGCAACATCCGCTTCGGCAACCGCCCCTTCGACCTGGGCTACAGTTACCGGCTGAATGACGTATTTGAGTACCGCTACTTCGAACTCTACGCCCTGCACCTCTGCGAATAGGTGAAGTAGTAAGTTTGGCGTGCTACAGCACCACCTAGGCTACTTGCTCAACACCTGCACAATTTCACCTTTCCCCACTTCGCCTCATGTCTCGCATTGCTTTGTTTCCCGGCTCTTTTGACCCTTTTACCAATGGGCATCTGGACGTGGTGCGGCGGGGAGTAGCGTTGTTTGACGAGGTGATTATCTCAATTGGCAACAACAGCAGCAAGCAGCGCTACCTGCCCGTTGAGCAGATGATAGCCTTAATTGAGAAGGTGTTCCAAGATGAGCCACGGGTTTCAGTTTGCTCCTACAAAGGGCTAACGGCCGACTTCGCTCGCGAAATTGGGGCTCGGTATCTGCTGCGGGGACTGCGGAATACCACTGATTTCGAGTACGAGAATACCATTGCT
This sequence comes from Hymenobacter wooponensis, assembly GCF_004745865.1. Lineage (GTDB taxonomy): Bacteria > Bacteroidota > Bacteroidia > Cytophagales > Hymenobacteraceae > Hymenobacter > Hymenobacter wooponensis. The sequence continues at coordinate 621,012 of NZ_SRKZ01000004.1, forward strand.
CAGGCCAACCGCCACGTCAATTCAGACTTAGAGACAGTGTTCCTGATTACCTCTCCCGCTCTGGCAGCCATTAGCAGCACCATTATTCGCGAAATTCACCGCTTCGGGGGCAACGTCGATGATTTTGTACCCTTCCAGCTGCCTGCCGCCAAAGAACAATAAGGCGTAAGCAGGCTTCTGATACAAGCACTTGCTCTCATGTATCAGTTACGGGCCACAATGCGCAAGCCGGCTACTTTCTCCGAGCTATCCGATTCTGTGAAGGGCAACACGATGTAATGAGGAGAAGTTAAGCTGATGTTGCCCCGCTGCATCAACTCCTCCTCATTTGGGCCTACCAGTACAATGTCCCGCACTTTGCGCGTACGGGCATGAAACGCTACCACAATTGTTTGACCATTATGGTCAAAGGTGTTGATCCACCCTTCCCCGTTGGTAAGCCGAAGCTGCTCGGCCGTGGGCTCTAGCCCTCTTTTGTCAGCGCTGGCTTCGTGAGCGGGGCCGAGCACTTGGCGCAATTCATCAATTGAGAGGCCTATAAGCTGCGCCACGTCTACGGCCACGGGCTGAGCGGACTTAGCAGGACGAGTTTTGACCACAGCCGCAGTTTCTACTGCCGACTGTGTACCCATGCAGCTCACCAAGGCCACTGGCAGTACCCCAAGTAGCACGAATGCGTAACGGTTTAAGCGCATAGGCTATCCGCTTTGTATTACTTGGCAGGCTCCTTATTAGCGGGCGTTTCGCCGGCCACATCGCTGAGGTAATGGCGTACCACTAGCTCAATGCTGGCATACGAGTCGTGGAGCACGGCTAGGGCTTGCTGAGGCGTCATCCAGCGCACTTCCTCAATGTATTCCTCCGCCTGGGGCTTCATCAGCGAGTCGTCGAGGCAACGCATGATGTACCAGTTGGTCTTCTTGAGGATTTTGTTGCCGTTGTAGGCATAGGAGTGCCAAGTGCTGGGCAGCTCTTCGGCCAGCTCCACCTTTATGTTGCACTCTTCCTCCACCTCGCGAAGCGCCCCAATACCAGGGTCTTCCTCTTTTTTGAGCTTACCCTTGGGCAAGTCCCACTTGCCGAGGCGGTAAATCATCAGCACCAGGCCATCCTTCACCACTAGGCCACCAGCGGCCTTCACGATTTTGAATTGGTCTTTGAGGTGCAGAATCAGACGCTTTTTCTTGCGGGCCAGCAGCGTCAGGGACTTCAGCTTTTTCAGCTTTTTCACCTCCATCAGCCGCAGGAGCCGGTCGATGAACACGTCCGTGACGTCGCGCACGAGCACATCACCTACCAGGTCCTTCGAGATAAATTCATCCTCGGGGCCCAGAATCAGGTCGTACTTATGCTTATATATTTTCTCGCTGTTCTTTTTGATAATCAGCGGGATATCGTTGATGAAGACGTTCATCGCGGGGTAATCAGGAGGGGCAAAAGAAAGTCCAGGCGGGTATGCTGCAAAACACAGCATAATTCCCCGAAAAACGAAAACATCTTCCGGGTCGGGCAAGATACGGGATGTAAACCGTTGTGTTGTGCCAGCGGCCCGCTTATGCAGCAGGTGAAGCACATACATTTTACTGACAACCCCAAAGCGCGGTTGTGCGCCGTACATAAGAACGCCATCCTGAGCAAAATACAAGATCTACTTACGCATAAACGAGAAGATATTTCTCTGATCGTTCACGCGAAAAAAGATCCTGGGTTCAGCTCAGGATGACGAGTAAGATACGGAAATGTATGGCTACTGGATAGACAGCGGATTGCGGGCCTGTCGAATTCGAAACTCGAACATGCGAGCAATATTGCCAGCTTTATAGCAGGCTTCGTCGGCTTTGGCGCCGGCAAAATTTTCTCTGACGGTGCTGGTAAACAACCCCAGCCAGCGCTCAAAGTGAGGTAGCGCCACCGGCAGCCCCAGGTGCTTTGGGAAAGGGCGCCCCCGGTAGCGGGTAGTGCCCAGCAGCACACTGCTCCAGAAATCGTACATATTGGGCAAATGCGCCTCCCAGTGTACCTGTGCCACCGTGTTGAAAATGGGGCTCAGCAGCTCATCGGCATTCACCTTATCGTAGAACGTATCTACCAGCCGCTTAATATCGGCCTCAGTTTGGATATCGGAGAGAGCAGTAGGTTCGGCAGACATAGAAGGACAAGAAAATCTGCGGCGCTAGGCCACAGTAGCAGTTTTAGATTGTGGTTCTGGCGCAGTAGTGGCCGTAGCCGCCTGAAATGCCTGGCTGCCGGTTACCAGCAGGGTTAGCAGCTTAAATGCATCGGCCACAATATAGAGCAGGTGCAACTTAGAAGGCGGAGCTTCGTGTCCGGCCAGGAGCATGCCCGCCCGCACATCCAGGGCAGGCAGCAGCCAGAGCGTTTGCAGCAGCAGCACGAAGCCTAACAGGCCTAATCCCAGCCACACGGCACGCGGGGCTCGCAAAATACGCGCCGCCAGCAGGCTTGCCAGCAAGAGCACCAGCTCAACCCGGTTCAGGGCGTGAAATACAACGCGCCCAATACCTACACCCAAGGGGATAGTGATGTGCGGGGCAGTGAACTTCAGCGGAGCTTCCATAAAGGAAATAGCCGCCACCATACCGGCCCACAGAAACAAGGACAGCACCAGTACCAGCGACCAAACAGAACCAGGAGTGCGCATGAGCAGAAACGTTAGGAGATGTTGCCCCACCCTAGCTCTCGCAGCGGGCAAAGAGTGAGGCAATAGGCCTAGGCCACCTTTCAACAACGGCCCAAAGATGCAGGTTCGGGTGCATCTCTTTTGCTGACTATTCTCAATTGAGCTCCTGACATTCGTCATCCATTGGGGTACTGTGGCACCAGACCTTTGAGCTGTTCATCAGTACCTGCCTGCGCGTGCCCATTCTGCTTGCTCCCGAACCTGTTACCCGCACCACCTGCGCCCATTGCGGCGACGAGTGCGCGGATGATGCGCTGATTTCCCACGGTCAGAGCTTCTGCTGTGCCGGCTGCCGTACGGTGTATGAGCTGCTGGCCGAAAACAACCTCTGCTCCTACTATAACGTGAGCGAGCCACAGCCCGGCCAGAAAATACCGGCCGTGGAGCTGCCGGGCCGCTTCGACTACCTCGACTCCGAAACCGTGCAGACTCAGCTGTTGGCCTTCCGCAGCGATACGCGCGCCCGGCTCACGCTCCAGATTCCGCAGATGCACTGCGCCTCTTGCATTTGGCTGCTAGAGCGTCTGTACCAACTCAACCCCGGCGTGCAGGCGTCGCAGGTAAACTTTCTGCGCAAGGAAATAGCCATCAGCTATAACCCCAGCCAAACCACCCTGAAAGAGGTGGTGAAGCTGCTGGCAGCCCTGGGCTACGAGCCCCAGATTACCCTGGCCGAGCTCGGGCCAGCGCAGGCTGCCCCCGACCGTACCATTTACTACCGGCTGGGGCTGGCGGCGTTCTGCTTCGGCAACGTGATGCTGCTGGCCTTCCCCGACTACTTTTCTTTCACGGAGGAGCTAGCTACCAACTTCGGACAGTTCTTTGGCTACCTGAGTTTGCTGCTGGCGCTGCCGGTACTGGCCTACAGCGCGCGCGGCTTCTATGAGTCGGCTTGGCAAGGGCTGCGGCACCGCTACATCAACCTCGATTTTCCCATCAGCCTAGGCCTGTCGGCGCTGTTCCTGACCAGCGTGCACGATATTGTTTCGCACAGCGGCCCCGGCTACCTCGATTCGTTTACGGGCCTAGTGTTCTTCATGCTGATTGGCAAGTGGGCCCAGCAGCACACCTACGACGCCCTGCGCTTCGACCGTGACTTCACCTCCTATTTCCCGGTGGCCGTGACGGTGCTCACGCCGGAGGGCGAGCGAACCACATCGGTAAAGGAGCTGCGCGTGGGCCAGCGGATTCGGGTGCGCCACCAGGAAGTGGTGCCTGCCGATGCCGTGCTGATGCAGGGCGCGGGCCAGATCGACTACAGTTTTGTATCGGGGGAGAGTGAGCCGGTGGCGAAAGTGGCAGGGGAGCTGGTGTATGCGGGCGGCCGGCAGGTGGGCGAAAGCGTGGAGTTGGAAGTAGTCCGCGAAGTATCGCAGGGCTACCTCACTCAGCTCTGGAACAACCCCGTTTTCCAGAAAGCCGAAAAGCAGACGCTAGAAACGTACGCCAACACGGTAGGCCGCTATTTCGTGGCCCTCACGCTGGTGCTGGCCGCTGGTGCCATGCTGTACTGGTACCCCCGCGACCAGCAGATGGCTTTGCGGGCTTTCACCTCGGTGCTGGTTATTGCCTGCCCGTGCGCGCTTTCCCTGGCTACGCCCTTTGCGCTGGGAGCGGCACTCCGGGTATTTGGGCGACGCAACTTCTACCTCAAAAACTCGGCGGTGGCGGAAACGCTGGCCCGCGCCAATACGATTGTGTTTGATAAAACGGGGACGCTCACGGAGGTCTCCCGCTCGCAGGTGGAGTACTACGGCACGCCGCTTACTACTCAGCAGCAGGCCCTGGTGGCTGCCGTGGCCGGCCACTCCACCCACCCCCTCAGCCAGCGTCTGGCCCAAACACTAGGCCACCCCGCCCGCCTGCTGACGGAGTTCCGGGAGGTGCCCGGCCAGGGCGTTTGTGGCGTGATGAACAACGTGCGAGTGAAGCTGGGCTCAGCAGCCTTTGTGGGAGCCAACCCTGCTTCCACAGCTTCGGCGGAAGTTTGTCCGGGGGCATCCCGGGTGTACGTGGCCCTCAATGAGCAGCCTATGGGGTGCTACGTGCTTCTGAACGCTTACCGCCCGGAGCTGCCAAAGGTGCTACAGGAGCTCACTCCATCCTACAACCTGGTGGTGCTTTCCGGCGACAACGATGCCGAGCAGGGCCGCCTGCGGCAGCTGTTCGGGCCTAAGGCAGAGCTCCGGTTCTTTCAGTCGCCGCAAAGCAAGCTTGAATACGTGGCGGAGCTCCAACGCCAGGGCCGCCGCGTGGTTATGCTCGGCGACGGCCTCAACGATGCCGGTGCCCTCCGCCAGGCCGATGTGGGCATTGCTCTTACCGACAAAATCACCCACTTCTCCCCCGCCTGCGACGCCATCTTGGATGCCCGCAGCTTCGGGCAGTTGGGCACCTTCCTGCAATTCTCACGCAGCTGCATGCACATTGTGCTGGCCACGTTCGGGCTGTCGTTTCTCTATAATGGCATCGGCCTTACGCTGGCCGTGCAGGGCCGCTTCACACCCATTGTGTCGGCCATTCTGATGCCCATCAGCTCGCTCAGCGTGATTCTATTTGCCACACTGCTGGTGAAGCTGGCGGCCCGCCGCTGGAAGCTGTAAACCATCTGGTATTGGCAGACCAATTGTAGAGACGCGACACTTCGCGTCTCGGCGTTGAACGACTGGCCTAGAACAGAAGGCTAAACAACATCAGCAATGAGGAGACGCGAAGTGTCGCGTCTCTACAACGGCTAGGCCACTCTCTCCCATGACTATCATCTTTCTGCTCATCGGCATAAGCCTTACCGTTGCCATAGCCTTTCTGAGCGCCTTCCTGTGGGCCGTGCGCTCCGGGCAATACGACGATACCTACACGCCTTCAGTGCGGGTACTGTTCGAAGAGGAAACGACTGAACCAACTCCGCCACGGTAAGAGCCTTACTCTAAATTATGTGGTCAGGTAACATAGCATTGCTAGTCTATTTCTGACAGATTCTATCAATCTATTTCCATTGAAAAGATAAAAGACATTGAAGCAGTTGTCGGGGCTAGCAAGTCCTCGTTACTAAACCAATCAAGATGAAAATGCTCCCCTGGGCGTAGATTTGATAAGCTCTCCAAAAATACCGTCAGTTTGTAAAATGCTTGAGAATTCCCTAAAAGCTTAAGTATTATATCATTTACCTGGACTGTAATTAATCCATTCGATTGATCAACCTGCTCTAACCACAATTGCCTCATTGCTGTCGGATAAGCACTGGGCTTGTACCTAAGGGAGAGTACATCCGGTGAGTATTTAGTCAGATGGTTAACTCTATTCACTAAACTGGCAAACTGAGCCGCAGTACCCGAAAGATCAATTTCGTACTGCGCCTCTTGCAAGCTTAAGTTGATGGCTATTTCGCTCATTGAAATAGAAAAAGTCTGCTTAAGAGCCTTAATGTATCTTCGAGTCCATTAAAGGAATAATAGGATTCAAATACCAGATACATGGAGGGCTTTACTTGTACCCGCTGTGGCGAAGTTCATGAAGATATCCCCATGTGTTTCGGCGCGGAATATCCTGATTATTATTTCAGTGTTCCTCCAGATGAAAGACAACTCAGAATTGAGCACACTGGCGACTTCTGCGTGGTGGATGAGGAACATTTCTTTATCCGAGCTCGAATTGAAATTCCAGTAGTTGATTCAGACGAGTTGTTCTGCTGGAATGTCTGGACAAGCCTAAGCGAAACCAATTTTCTGCGGGCAAATGAGAAATTAAATGACCCAGAACGAGTAAATGAGCCTGCCTACTTTGGTTGGCTTCAAACAGCTATTCCGGGTTATACCAACACGCTCAATATTAAGACACTGGTGCATACTCAGGTTGTAGGCATCATTCCTCGCGTTGAAATTATAGAAGAGAATCATCCATTGATAGCAGAACAGCAGCAGGGCATAACTTGGCAACGTGTGATAGAATTAGCTGAAACTGCATTGCATGGGTAGCGCTGCTATTATACAGCTTGCGCTTGCCAGATTCAGACTGCGCTAGGCCAGTGCTGCTGACAACTATCAGCCCTTCGCCTGACTTTCGTCATCTTTTAGAAAACGACCAACGGGGACCTTTGGAGAAGTAAATCACTCACTTCTTCTGCTATGATAGTTGATCCGAAACCGTTGGTGGCACGGCCCGAAACGCCGCCGGCGCGGGCGGTAGATACGTTCTTCTACGACAACCGCATTGTTCGGAATTTCGGTATTGCCACGGTGTTCTGGGGCGTGGCGGGCATGCTGATTGGCACGCTCATCGCCTTCCAGCTGGCCCGGCCCGAGCTGAACATGGGCACCCAGTACACCACCTTTGGCCGCATCCGGCCGCTGCACACCAATGCCGTTATTTTCGCCTTCGTGGGCAACGGCATTTTCACGGGGGTGTACTATTCGCTGCAGCGCCTGTGCAAGACCCGGATGTTCTCCGATAAGCTCAGCAAACTCCACTTCTGGGGCTGGCAGCTGGTTATTCTCAGTGCCCTGATTTCCTTGCCGCTAGGCATCACTACTAGCAAAGAATACGCCGAGCTGGAGTGGCCTATCGACATCCTGATTACCGTGGTGTGGGTGGTGTTCGGCTGGAATATGTTCGGCACCATTGCTAAGCGGCGCGAGCGGCACCTGTACGTGGGCATCTGGTTCTACATTGCTACGCTGCTGACGGTGGCCGTGCTGCACATCGTGAACTCGCTCTCTATTCCGGTGTCTTTCACTAAGAGCTACCCCATTTATGCCGGCGTGCAAGATGCGCTGGTGCAGTGGTGGTACGGGCACAACGCGGTGGCGTTCTTCCTGACCACGCCCTACCTGGGCCTGATGTACTACTTCCTGCCCAAGGCCGCCGAGCGCCCCGTGTACTCCTACCGCCTGAGCATCATTCACTTTTGGTCGCTGATCTTTATCTACATCTGGGCGGGGCCGCACCACTTGCTGTACACGGCCCTACCCGACTGGGCGCAAAGCTTGGGCGTGGTGTTCTCCATCATGCTGATTGCGCCGAGCTGGGGCGGCATGATCAACGGCTTGCTCACGCTGCGCGGCGCCTGGGATAAGGTGCGCACCGAGCCCGTTCTGAAGTTTATGGTGGTGGCCGTAACGGCCTACGGCATGGCCACCTTCGAGGGGCCCATGCTCTCGCTGAAAAATGTAAATGCCATTGCCCACTTCACCGACTGGATTGTAGCCCACGTGCACGTGGGGGCGCTAGGTTGGAACGGCTTCCTGACCTTTGCCGTGCTCTATTGGCTGTGGCCGCGCCTCTACCGCACGCCGCTGTACTCCAAGCGTTTGGCCAACACGCACTTCTGGCTGGGCACCCTGGGCATCCTATTCTACGCCATCCCGATGTACTGGGCCGGCTTCACCCAGGGCCTGATGTGGAAGCAGTTCAATGCCGAGGGCATGCTGCAATACCCCAACTTCCTGGAAACCGTGCTGCAGATTGTGCCCATGTACTATCTGCGCGGCATTGGCGGGGTGCTCTACCTGAGCGGCGTGTTCCTGATGATTTTCAACCTGGTGAAGACGGCCAAGGCTGGCACTTTGCTCGCCGACGAGAAAGCACAGGCCCCGGCCCTCATGCCCGCTGAGCTGGTAGAAGAACACCAGGGTGGCCATTGGCACCGCTGGATTGAGCGCCGGCCCGTGCAGCTGAGCATTGGGGCTACCATCGCCATCCTGATTGGCGGCGCGGTGGAAATGATTCCGACGTTCCTGGTGAAGTCGAACGTGCCCACCATTGCCTCCGTGAAGCCTTATACTTCGCTGGAACTGGAAGGCCGCGACATCTACATCCGGGAGGGCTGTAACAACTGCCACAGCCAGATGGTGAGGCCCTTCCGCTCCGAAACTGAGCGTTACGGCGAGTACAGCAAGGCGGGTGAGTTCATCTACGACCGGCCCTTCCTGTGGGGCAGCAAGCGCACCGGCCCCGACTTGCACCGCGTGGGTGCCAAGTACCCCCACTCCTGGCACTACAACCACATGATGGACCCCACCAGCATGTCGCCGGGCTCGATTATGCCGGCCTATCCCTGGCTGTTTGAGCAGAACATCGACTACTCCAGTACGCCCGCCAAGATTGACGTGCTCCGCAAGCTCGGTACGCCGTACCCCGCCGGTTATGGGCAGCAAGCCGTAGCCGACGCCCGCCAGCAGGCTGCCCTTATCAGCCGCGACCTAGCCAAGGAAGACATCGAGGTGAAATCCGACAAGGAAATCGTGGCCCTCATTGCCTACCTCCAGCGCCTGGGCACCGACATCAAGGTGAAGGAAGACCCCAACGCGGTAGAAGTAGTGGGTGTGCTGCCCGCCGAATAGCATTACCCCACCCCCAGCCCCTCCCCTCCGGGAGAGGGGTGCCAGACGCCTGCTGTTCCAGAACGCACCCCTCTCCCGGAGGGGAGGGGCTGGGGGTGGGGTCACTAATAAAAACAAACCACAATGGACAAGAACGTACTGCGGGCCATTGCCGGCATTGAGATATACCCCATCATCTCCTTCGGCATCTTCTTCCTCTTCTTCCTGCTGCTGCTGGTGTACGTGCTGCTCGTGAAGCCCCGCCATATGCAGACCATGAAGCACCTGCCCCTCCAAGACAATACCGACGACGCCACTCTCCGGCACGACCTCGAACACGGAATCATATGCTAAAGCTGCGCACCTTTTTTCTTATTGCGACTGGCCTGCTCATCGGCTATGCAGCCGCAGCCCAAACGCCTGGCGCGGCCCCGGCCGCCGAGAAACCTATGACCACTGAGGAAATCCTGTTCTGGATTCTGCTAGGCCTACTGGGGTTGGTATTACTAGTTGCCCTGCTCATGGGCATCATGATAACGGTGCAGATGCGCCCCCAGCTCCGCAAGGTGTACGAGATGCCCACCGTACGCCCGACCATGAGTGGCAAAGTGCTGGGACTGCTAGTCGGCGACCCAGTGCTGGTGAAGGGCGAAGTGAAGGATGAGCTCCTTGACCACGACTACGACGGCATCCACGAGTTCGACAACGACCTCCCGCCGTGGTGGAAATACAGCTTCTATGTGACCATCTTCTTCGGCTTCATTTACTTAGGCTACTACCACTTGGCCCAGGCAGCTCCGCTAAGTGAGGGAGAATACGCCGCCGAAATGCAGCAAGCCGCCCTGATGGTGTCCGCTGACAACGACGACCCCAACAAGCTCACTGACTATAAACCCTTAACCGCCGCCACCGACCTCACCGATGGCAAGGGCATTTTCGCCCAGAACTGCGCCGCCTGCCACGGCCAAAACGCCGAGGGCAAAGTGGGCCCCAACCTAACCGACGAGTACTGGTTGCACGGAGGCGAGGTAAACCACGTCTACAAAACCGTGAAGTTCGGGGTGCAGGGCAAGGGCATGGTGGCCTGGAAGGGCAAGCTCTCCGGCAAACAAATTCTACAAGTGACTTCCTACGTGCTCAGCCTGCAAGGCTCTAAGCCCGCCAACGCCAAAGAACCCCAGGGAGAGAAAGAAACAGCGGGCAAACCAGTAGCCAGCCGGTAATCCTAGCCTGGCCCCTCTGCTGAGGCAGTGGGGTCGGGGTGAGGCTATCAGCACTTTAGTACAACACCATGTCTACCCAAACTTTCCGCGACTCCATTGCCACTGTTGATGAACAGGGCAAGCGGGTGTGGCTCTTCCCAAAAATGCCGGCTGGTACGCTGTACCGGACCCGCAAATGGGTAAGCTACCTCCTCCTGACGCTGCTGTTTGCGGGTCCGTGGCTGCGCATCAACGGGCTGCCCGTGCTCATGCTCAACCTGCCGGAGCGGAAGTTTATCTTCTTCGGACAGATCTTCTGGCCCCAGGACTTCTTCATTCTGCTGATGGCCACGCTGGCCTTCCTCGTGTTCATCATCCTGTTCACAGTAGTGTATGGCAGGGTGTTCTGCGGCTGGGTGTGCCCCCAGACCATTTTTATGGAAATGGTTTTTCGGCGCATTGAGTACTGGTTTGAGGGTGATGCGCCCCAGCAGAAAGCCCTTGACAAGGCCGACTGGACCTGGAACAAAACCTGGCGCAAGGGTGGCAAGCACACGGTGTTCCTGCTGATTTCCTTCCTGATTGCCAACACCTTCCTGGCCTACATCATTGGCACCGAGGCGCTGGTGAAGATCATCACTGATTCGCCTACGGCCCACTTGGCTGGCCTAGGCACACTGCTACTATTCACGGCGGTGTTTTACGCGGTGTTTGCGCGGTTTCGGGAGCAGGTGTGCACCATTGCCTGCCCCTACGGACGCCTACAGGGCGTCATGCTCGACCAGGACAGCCTGGTAGTGGCCTACGACTACCGCCGGGGCGAGCCGCGCGAAAAGCTGCGCAAAAACCAAGAGCGCCGCGCCGGCGACTGCATCGACTGCAAGCAGTGCGTGCAGGTATGCCCCACCGGCATCGACATTCGCAATGGCACGCAACTGGAATGCGTGAACTGCACCGCCTGCATCGATGCCTGCAACTCGATCATGGACCTAATCAACAAGCCCCACGGCCTCATCCGGTGCGCTTCGGAAAACCAGATTGCGGAGGGCACCAAGTTCCGCCTGACGGGCCGCGTGAAAGCCTACTCCGGCGTGCTGGTGGTGCTACTGGGCATTCTGGCCGGCTTGCTGCTCACCCGCTCCAACGTGGAGGCCACCGTGCTGCGCACCCCCGGCCAACTCTTCCAGAAAACCGACCACGGCACTATCACCAACCTCTATAACCTGTCCGTCATCAATAAAACCAACCACGCTAGGCCTATTGAGCTGCGCGTGCTGGAGCCGGCTGGCGGCACGGTAAAACTGGTGGGCACCAGTGGCCTAGAGCTGCCGGCCCAAGGTATGGCAGAAGGCGTGTTTTTCGTGGAGCTGCCCCGCACCAATCTGCACGCCACCAACAGCAAACTGCGCCTGGGCGTGTACAGCCAGGGCGAACTGATAACGGAAGCCAAATCAAAGTTCCTAGCGCCAGCGCGGTAAGAACCTTCAGTAGAAAGTATCATGTCGATAACCACCACTCCCCAGTCTTCCCGCAGCTTCTGGCCTTACGCCATTGTGCTGGTGTTTGTGCTCTTCGGCAGCTACATCGGCTACATGGTGAGCCAGGCCATGCGCACCACCGTGGACCTCGTCAGCCCCGACTATTACCAGCAGGAGCTGCGCCACCAGCAACGCATGGACGCAGTGGCCCGCACCGCCGCCCTGCCCGCGCCAGTAGAACTGGCCTACAAGGCGGCGCAGCACCAGCTCACCCTGCAACTCCCCGTCGAGTTGGCTCAGGGCGCACCGCAAGGTCAGCTACACTTCTTCCGCCCCTCCGACCAGCTGCTAGACTTTACCCTGCCCCTTACCCTCAATGCCGCCGGCACCCAGCAGCTTAGCACTGCTCAGCTGCGACCCGGCTTCTGGCGCGTGCGCTTAGAACTGCAAGCCGCCAACCAGGCCTACTTCCTCGAAAAGGATCTGCTCATCAAGTAACCTGTTCGGCATAGGCCTTTTAGGCCAGTTCTCCCATCGGGGCTCGACCACAACTCGTCACACTCCCCCCTCTCCTTTTTCATTCCGCGCATCAAGCGGCGTAGGGGGCCGGGGGGTTAGGCCCCACCAGCACGATAAACTCACTCATTCACCACTTCACTCATTCACCGTTGCTCTGGACTGGCTTTATATTCGGGTTGTTGGGTAGCTTTCACTGCGTGGGCATGTGCGGCGCTATTGCGCTGGCGCTGCCCGGCCGCTTAGGAGCCGCCGGTCCTGACTGGCGCTACCTGGCCGGCCGGGTGTTGTATAACCTGGGCCGCATCACGACCTATTCGGTGCTAGGAACGGCGGCTGGCCTAGCGGGCCAAAGCCTGCAAATAGCCGGCTGGCAGCAAGCTTTGTCCATTACGTCTGGAGTGCTGATTCTGCTGCTGGTAGTGGTGCCGGAGCGCTATAAAGCTCAGGCCGCCCGCCCCCTCGGCCTCGATCGGCTCCTGAACTGGGTGAAGCAGACACTGGCTCAGTTCTTCCAGCAGCACTCGTGGCGGGCGTTTTTCTTAACCGGCGCACTTAACGGGCTTCTCCCCTGCGGCCTGGTGTATCTGGCGCTGGCGGGTGCCTTGGCCATGCCGGGTGTTGGGGGCGCCGCAGCCTACATGGCCCTCTTCGGGTTGGGTACGCTGCCGCTCATGCTAGGCCTCTCGCTCACGGGTCGGCTGGTGCCACTGGCCTGGCGCCGCCGCCTTACCCTGGCCGTGCCCTACCTGGCTACGGCCCTCGCGCTGCTCTTTATTGTACGCGGGCTGGGCCTGGGCATTCCTTATATGAGTCCGCGCCTGAGTCCGCCGGCCGCCTCGCAGAGTGGCCTAGCCCAGCCCCGTAGCGTGCATTACTGTCATTGATTTTCTTCCACATTCGGCCATAGCCCCTACTCCTCTGTTCAGATGAAAACTATCCTTGTTCCCGTCGACCTCACTGCTGCGGCCGAACCAGCCCTGGCCTACGCCAACAAGCTAGCAGTGCGCTGGCCCGCCGAAGTGGTCCTACTCTACAGCCACCCCGGCCCGGCCCTCACGCCCGAAGAAGTGGCGGAGTTTGAGTACCGGCTCGAAACGCTGGCCGAGCGCCTGCGCTACCAGCAGTTGGTGCGCCAAGATGCCCGCCGCATCCGCTACCACTACCAGGTAGTAGCCGGCTGCCTCCACGACCACGTGCAGTCCATCGTGGCCCGCTACGGCGCCGACCTGGTAGTGATGGGCCTGGAGCACACCGATTGCGGCAAGCCCGCCAACAACGGCGACCATGCCGCCCGCATCACGGAGCTGGTATCGTGCCCGGTGCTGGTGGTGCCGCCCGGCCGCCGGCCCCTGCCTTCCCGCTTGGTATACGCCACCGATTTTGGCCGGCTGCCCCTGGCTACCCTCCCGCGCTTGTCGGCGCTGGCTGGTGCGTTTCCGGGCATGCTGGAGCTAGTGCAGGTGTACTCGCCCCAGCAGCGCGGCAACCTCACGTACCTGAAACGAGCCGTAGCCGCCAGCAAATCACAGCTGTCCTGGCCTACCATCACCACGAAACTGGTGGAAGATGACGACCCTATCGAGGGCATCAGCGACTATTGCGCCCGCACCCAGGCCCAACTGCTCGTCCTAACACCCTCGCGCGAAGGGGAGCTTATGCGCTTTTTCGATAAGTGCTACGCCCTCACCCAAGCCTATCACCTGCAGATTCCAGTCTTGGTACTAGGCCACCCAGCCCAAGTGGTAGCCGCCGTTTGCTGCGAGCGTTGCGCCAAGGAGCTGCAGCTACAAACCATAGCTGACTCTCTGAAAGTAACTAGCTTGGTTTAAAGCTAAAGCTCCCCTCCTCATCTGAGGAGGGGTTGGGAGTAGTTGAGGTGGCCTAGAACGTCTATTAAAATTTGAGCTAGTTATCGTTCAACGGCTGTTCAACCACCCCCAGCCCCTCCTTATCTGATGAGGGGAGTACTGTTCTAATACTAGTTTCCAAACTCCCTAAAAGCGGGTAGCGTGTACCTTTAGACCAAATCAGGTCTGAAAGCACACGTTGCCCGCTTTTGATGCGTATAGGCCACTTTACTTTCCTCACTCCCGCCCTCATGAAGAAAATCGGCCTGCTTTCTGACACGCACAGCTACCTCGACGACCGTATTCTGCACCACCTGCAGGGTTGCGACGAAATCTGGCACGCCGGTGACTTCGGCACGGCAGCGGTGGCGGAAGAGCTGGCCACGGTGGCCCCACTGCGGGGCGTCTACGGCAACATCGACGGCCGCGACGTGCGCCTCACGCAGCCCTTGGTGCAGCATTTCGAGATAGAAGGCTTATGGGTACTCATGACCCACATTGGCGGCTACCCAGGCCACTACAGCCCCGCCGGCCGCGCGCTGGTGCAGGAGCACTGCCCTGGCCTGTTTATCAGCGGCCACTCCCACATCCTTAAAGTAATGCCCGACCCGCGCCTCGGCCTTTTGCACCTGAACCCCGGTGCCGCGGGCCGCCACGGCTTTCACAAAGTGCGTACTATGCTGCGATTTGAAGTAGCCGATGGCAAAGTGCAGCAGTTGCAAGCCATTGAATTAGGGCCGCGGGTTGGTTAAGCAAAACGACAACATCTGCCGAGTTGACGATGTAGAGACACATACTTCGCTCTCCTCGTTTAACGACTGGCCTAGAACGACGCGGGATAAATAACATCAGCAACGAGGAGACACAAACATGTGTCTCTACAGCCGGATGGGCTTAAAATCAGCATTGATTACAAGAAAAAAGCGTCTTCCCTTTGCAGGAAAGACGCTTGAAATTTCTGACGGAAACCCACCGACACCGGGGTAGGTGTGCCAGACGCGAAAAACGCGACTAGGCGTTGGCTTCGGTCTTGGCGGCGCTCGTGGTGAAGCGAGCCTTCAGCTCCTCGATGTCTACGTTCTTCAGAACGGGGGTCAGGAGTAGTTGCTTGATGACGCGCTGCTTGTTGTTAGCGCGGGCAATGTTCTTGCGGTGCTTCCGCTTCAGACGGGTAACGCTCATTTTTCCGGGTCGGTTAAAGTCTTTCTGTAAATGAGGGGCAAAAGTAAGTACTAAATTTGACACCGGGAAACCTTTCCCGTAATTCCATTGAACATCTTATGAGCCTCCCCTTGATTGACCTGCGCTCCGACACCGTCACGCGCCCCACTCCTGCCATGCTGGACGCCATGTTCCGCGCCAGCGTCGGCGACGATGTATACGACGAAGACCCCACCGTGCGCGCCCTGGAGCAGGAAGCTGCCGACCGCTTCGGCCTCGAAGCCGGCCTGTTCTGCCCCTCCGGCACCATGACCAACCAAATTGCCATCAAAGCCCACACCGAGCCCCTTTCGGAAGTGGTGTGTGAGCAGACCTCGCACATCTACCTCTGGGAAGTAGGTGGTATTGCCTTCCACTCGGGGGCATCGGTGGCGCTGCTGCCCGGCAACCGCGGCCGCCTCACGGCGGAGCAGGTAGAGGCTGCCATTCGGCCCGTGAACATCCATTACCCCACCACTAGCCTCATCTCCCTCGAAAACACCCACAACCGCGGCGGCGGCAGCTGCTACGAGCTGTCGGAAATTGAGAGCATTGCCGAAGTAGCCCAGCGCCACAACATTCCGCTCCACCTCGATGGGGCCCGCGTGTTCAACGCCTTGGTCGCCACGGGGCAGTCGGCTAAGGAATACGGCCGCCTGTTTGACACCATCTCCGTGTGCCTCTCTAAGGGCCTGGGCGCGCCGGTAGGTTCCGTTCTGCTGGGCAGCAAGCAGTTCATCCAGAAAACCAAGCGCATCCGGAAGGTGATGGGCGGCGGCATGCGACAGGCCGGCTACATCGCGGCAGCAGGCCTATACGCCCTAGAAAACAACGTGGAGCGCCTCGCCGACGACCACGCCCGGGCCCAGCGTCTCGGTGCCACGCTGGCCGCTCAGCCTTACGTAGCTACCGTGCTACCCGTTGAGACCAACCTGGTTATCTTCAAGCTAGCCGACTCCATGCCAGCGGAGCAGTTCCTGGCGAAGCTGGAAGAGCAGGGTATCAAAGCATCCTCCTTCGGCCCCCAGATGATCCGCTTCGTGACCCACCTGGATGTGGACGACGCCATGATTGAGCGGATTGAAACGGCTCTTACTGGCCTACAGGGGTAGGAATACCACTTGCTTTAGTGCCCCGGGTGTAGTCTTTCTTTTGCAATGAGGAGGGGCTGCAGCCGGGGCATTTGCATGCGTTGGCCGCAACGCTGAAGCTTGATTTCGGCTTATAGTAGTGTTTGTTCGTACAGTTTTAGCAACGTTCTTTCTCCGCTCACCAACTCGTTGCCGATGCAGCTATACAATACATTCGCCATTCTGCTTGTCCTGGCCGCCGCCTTTGGCTATATCAATCACCGTTTTCTGCGGTTACCTAGTACCATAGGGCTAATGATATTGGCCCTGGTCTCCTCGCTAATTACAGTAGGGCTAGGCCACATGGGGGTAGAATGGGTGCTTGCGGCCAGCCAGCTGGTGCGCAGTATTGATTTCCACACCGTGCTTATGCAGGTGATGCTAAGCTTTCTGTTGTTTGCGGGTGCTATCCACGTTGATGTTCGCGCTCTGGGAGCCCAGCGCTTACCCGTTGCGGCCCTGGCTTCCGTTGGTACGCTCCTCTCTACGGTGATAGTAGCCAGCATCATGTACTTCATTCTGCCGCTGTTTGGGCTGCCCATTGACTATATCTATTGTCTGCTGTTTGGGGCACTTATCTCTCCCACCGATCCCATTGCCGTGCTCGGCATTCTGAAAGAAGCCCGCATCGATAAGTCATTAGAAATCAATATTGTTGGAGAGTCCCTGTTCAATGATGGCATTGCGGTAGTAGTGTTCGTGAGCTTATTCCAGATTGCTCGTTTTGGTGCCGGCGAGGCTACTGCCAGCGTGGTAGGCGAGCTATTTCTGCGCGAAGCTGTAGGCGGCATTCTGCTGGGTGTGGCCATGGGCTACGCCACATTCTGGGCCCTGCGCACCATAGATCATTATCAGGTGGAGGTACTGATTACGTTGGCGCTGGTAATGGGTGGCACGGCCCTGGCTACGGCTCTGCATACCTCAGGCCCCTTGGCCATTGTAGTAGCCGGCCTAATTGTCGGCGACAAGGGCCGCAGCCTAGGCATGTCCGACGTTACTCGCGAGTATCTCGATAAGTTCTGGGAGATTCTGGATGAGATATTGAATGCCGTGTTATTTGTGCTGATTGGCCTAGAAATGCTGATTCTAGATATCAACCGCACTATTCTGGTAGTGGGAGCCGTGGCTATTATAGTAGTACTGTTGGCCCGGGTGGTTTCCGTTTCGCTGCCCTTAAGCATGCTGCGAAGTCGTTTTGCCTTTAACCGCCCAAACCTTCGGGTGCTGACGTGGGGTGGCCTACGCGGTGGTATTTCCGTTGCACTTGCCCTTTCCCTTCCCGAAACCATGCCCCGCGACCTGATTGTGGGCATTACGTATGTGGTGGTGATTTTCAGCATTATTGTGCAAGGCCTTACCATTGGGCCACTAGTGAAAAGGCTCGGCCTCAGCACACCTGCTCCCGAAGGAGAATCTGTTGCCGCCCACCATTAAGCTGCGTTTCTACTGGCCTAGCCGCCTGCTCGTCCACTATGTCTCTTCGCCCTGATTCCGACCAAGCCCTAAGCCACCTCGCACAAGCCGACCCCGTACTGGCCCGCCTGATAGCCCAGGGCCGGCCCATTCAGCCATCTGCCCACGAAGACTTGTATCTGGCGCTGCTGCGTGCCATTGTCAGTCAGCAGATTTCCACTAAGGCCGCGGCTGCCATCTGGCGCAAGGTGCAGGCCCTGTTCCCGCCCGATGGCTACCCCGAACCGGCGGCCCTGCTCCTGCTCACGGATGAAGATCTGCGCGCCGCTGGCATCTCGCGCCAAAAAGCGGGCTACCTACGTGCTATTGCCGATTTTGCTCAGCGCGACCAACTCGACCACGCCCATCTCAGCCTGCTTGATGCTGATGCATTTACGGCCCATCTCACCCAAATAAAAGGGGTTGGCCGTTGGACTGCTCAAATGTTGCAGATGTTTGCCCTCGATCAACCCGACGTATTTCCGGAAGGAGACTTGGGCATTCAGAATGCCATGAAGCGCCACTATGGCCTAGAGGAAACCGGCCGTGCCCTACTCAAGCGCATGACGACTATTGCCGAAGCTTGGCGCCCATATCGCACAGTAGCCAGCAAGTACCTCTGGCAGTCCTTGGATAATACACCCGCCGAATAACTGCTAAGCGCTAGGCCTGTCTGAGCCGGCCTGGTCTGCCTCTTGGGTGGCTCGCCGCTTCTGATCCAGGTAGGTCACGAACATGGCCACAAAAATGGCCAAGAAGGGCACGCAAAACCCAAATAGCATCCAGCGCCACAGCGAACGGTCGTTCATATGGGCAATGTAGGCCGTGATCAAAGCAGAAAGCAGGCACGGAAACAGCATCCACGCCGCGATGTCGAGAAAATACATGAGTAGTATTTGTGAGATGATTCGGCAGCTATTGGTAGGCCAGTGGTACCTGGTGTAACTGAGCGGCCAACTGCCAGCCACGGGGTTTAAGGTTGGCATAAAACCACTGCGCTCCTTCAACCAGCCAGGTCGTCCGGAAAAGATGAGCCGTCACCACACTGTAGTCGTCAATTCCGAATTGGGCGCCACAGCAGGCGCAGCAAGTATAGTCGGGCGAGTGTCCATCCTCCCCCCAAGGCGAGACGTCATAGTCTAGCCCACATACTCGGCAATACCATATCTCCATCCTCCAGACTAGTCTTAAACTGTTTTGCTAGGCCTCTTACCGTACTTTGCCCCGCTTTACCAGGTAAGCATACAACACCTTATCAAAAGGCTCCCGAATATCTACGGGTACGAAGTCAATCTTGTACTGCCCGCACCGCAAGGCCAGTTCCTGCTCGTAGGCCTGCATGGCAGTGCGGTACTGCTCGCGCACTTGGCCGGGCTGCAGCTTAACGGTCTGGCCGGTTTCCACATCCTCAAATATGTAGGGCCGGTCCTGAAAACCGAAATCTGACTCCGTAGCCCGATCCATGACGTGGAATAGCAATACCTCGTGGTGCTGATGGCGCAGGTGCTGCAGGGCGGCCAGAGCTTCCGTCTGTTCCTCGGGTGCCCGGCCCAGCATATCCGAAAACAGCACAACCAAGGAGCGCTTCGGGATTTGCTGGGCAATTTGATGAATTACGGCAGCTACATCCGTTTGGGTGCGGCGGGTAGGAGCGGGCCGCTCCAGCAGCTGTTGCAGCGTGAGCAGCAGCGTGTGGCGGTGAGTGCTAGTAGAGCGCACCGGCGTCTGCAGCTCCACCTGCTCAGCAAAGGTGACGAGGCCTACCGCATCGCGCTGTTTCTGCAGCAGCGTGGTAATGGCGGCGGCGCACAGCACCGAGAACCGGAGCTTGTCGTGGCTGGGCGCAGGGTAATACATACTGGGGCTCACATCGAGCAGCAGGTGGCAGCGCAGGTTAGTTTCTTCCTCGTAGCGCTTCACAAACAGCTTGTCGGTGCGGGCCAGCACTTTCCAGTCAAGGTGGCGGGTACTTTCGCCGGGATTGTAGAGGCGGTGCTCCGAGAATTCTACCGAAAACCCGTGGTACGGCGACTGATGCAAGCCCGTGATAAACCCTTCTACCAGCTGTCGGGCCAGAAATTCAAGGTTCTCGAAGGAGCGTACTGCGGCAAGGTCGAGCGGTTGGGCCATAAGCGGACGAAAGCAGGATGAAGAAGGCAAGGTACAACGCCTGCCGTACTCCCTTTAATAAGCCGAAAAGTAATCGGAGAGTTCTATTATTTGATATAGACAAAACTTAATGCGTTTAGTCAAATTCCTTTTATTATTGCCAAAACTGGTTTGTTTTGTTTTTTTGGCTCTCCTTATATTGTAAAAGGCCTTATCTGCATATTTCCAGCCGGTTGTCGTAAAAAGCTGGTCTTTAAATTTTTATATATGACACTAAGCCACTATTTTGCGCTGTACTTTGAAAATCTTGGAATAACAAAAATTTACTGAAGGCCCTGTGGAAGATCGTCACGACCAGGAAGAAATTTACTCCCAACGCATTAAAGCCGGTAAGCGCACGTATTTTTTCGATGTGAAAGCTACCCGCGGTCAGGATTACTACCTGACCATTACCGAAAGCAAGCGTCGTCTGCGCGACGACGATACCTTCTCATACGAGAAGCACAAAATTTTCCTCTACAAGGAAGATTTCCTAAAGTTTGTTGATGCCCTACAGGATGCCGTTGACTTCGTACGCGAAGAGCTGCTGACCCCCGAGGAAGTTGCCGAGCTTGACCGCCCACGCCCCGCATACGACGGCGAAGGCTTTTCAGCAAACCGTACTGAAGACACCTATTAATCACTTTAACTGGAAGCCTACAGAAACACTCTCTACTAGAACGATTTTTACGCTTCCCATCTACGGCGCGTCTGACTCAGCTCAGGCGCGCCGTTTTGGCTTTTAGCTACTGCTAGGCCTATTCAGGCTGTCAGTATTGTGGTAGTAAATATAGGCCAGTTACTGCGCTTATACTGATGCGTTGGGGTACGGGTATGCCCCTCGCAACGTACTTGCTAGGCCAGCACCAGTAAAACGTAGCCCTCCCGGCTATGGCCCTGTTCAGTAAGCTAAGGAGTAGCTCTTATGTGCTAGGCCAGTTCAGGCCGTGCTTTCCCCAAAAAAGCCCCGTACCTTTGCGGCACGAATGGCGGCCTTAGACCTCATTCACTCATTCTCTTAGTCACTCAATCACCTCCTATATGGGTCTCCGCTGCGGTATCGTCGGCCTGCCTAACGTCGGCAAATCCACGCTGTTCAACGCTCTTTCTAATGCCAAGGCCGAGTCGGCCAACTACCCGTTCTGCACCATTGAGCCGAACGTGGGCGTAATTACCGTGCCCGATGAGCGCCTTCAGATTCTGGAGCAGCTGGTGAACCCCAAGCGGGTGCTGCCCACCATTATTGAGTTCGTGGACATTGCTGGCCTGGTGAAAGGTGCGAGCAAGGGCGAAGGCCTTGGCAATAAATTCCTGGCCAACATCCGTGAGGTAGATGCCATCATCCACGTGACCCGTTGCTTCGACGACCCCAACATCGTGCACGTAGCTGGCGGCGTTGACCCCGTCTTCGACAAAGACGTAATCGACACGGAACTGCAAATCAAAGACCTGGAGAGCATCGATAAGAAGCTGGCCAAGTCGGAGCGCTCGGCTAAGGGCGGCGATGCCCAGGCTAAGAAGGAAGTTGCAGCCCTGCAAAAGTTCAAAGCTGCCCTCGAAGGCGGCCAGAACGCCCGTGCCGTGGAAGCCACCCCTGAGGAGCTGGAAGCCGTGGCTGATCTGCAGCTGCTCACCATCAAGCCGGTTATTTACGTGGCTAACGTAGATGAGGCCAGCGCCACCACCGGCAACGCCCACACCCAGGCCCTACAGGCCCACGTGGCTCAGGAAGGCGCCGAGGTAGTGCTGGTATCGGCCGCCATTGAGTCGCAGATTGCCGAGATGGAAGACCCCGAGGAAAAAGAGATGTTCCTGGCTGAATATGGCCTCAAGGAGTCGGGCCTGAACCGCCTGATCCGCGCCTCTTACTCCCTGCTCAACCTGATTACCTACTTCACGGCGGGCGTACAGGAAGTACGCGCCTGGACCATCCACAAGGGCGACAAAGCCCCCGCTGCCGCTGGTGTTATCCACTCCGACTTCGAGAAGGGCTTCATCCGGGCTGAGGTAATTAAGCTGGCCGACTACCAGGAGTACAAGACCGAGGTAAAGATCAAGGAAGCCGGTAAAATGGCCGTGGAAGGCAAAGACTACGTGGTGCAGGACGGCGACATCATGCACTTCCGCTTCAACGTCTAGTCAGGGAATTTTCGAATTAAGCTGATTGGTTCTGAAACCTGCTTACAGCATACGCACCCATGGACGTAAAAGACAGCAACGGTAACCTGCTCAACGAGGGCGACTCGGTTACCATCAACAAAGATCTGAAGGTGAAAGGCATGGCGCAGGCGCTCAAGCGCGGTACTGTGGTCAAGAACATCCGCCTCACCAACAGCCCTGCCGAGATTGAAGGCAAGGCTGGAGGTAGCGTGCTGGTTATCAAAACCGAGTTCATAAAGAAGGCCTAGGCCACTTCCATAGCAGTCTTTAACTTAAAACGCCCCGGCCGAATCATGCGGCCGGGGCGTTTTTGGTATTGCTCAAACACAAGTACTCTACTTCTCGCGGAACATATTCACAAAAAAGCTAGACCTCACAAGAACTGAGGTCTAGCTTTCGATTATTCGCAGATACCTACGGGCTACTTCCCTACCACCTTGAATAGCTGACCAGCGGTCAGTCTATCGGTGGTTTTCATACCGTTGAGGATGGCCATTTCTTCATAACGTTTCGAGGAAACACCATTGGCAGCAAGCGCCGAGGCAAGCGTTTGTCCGCCTTTAGCTGTTTTGATGCGGACGCGCTCCGGCTGACGGTTGATCTTGCTGGCATCAGTGAGGCGGCGGAAGCCTTGGGCTACATTCTGGAAGGTGCCACCGTAGGTATTCAGGGTGCCGGGGCCGCAGAGGCCTACGAGAGCGTAAAGCGTCTGGCCATCCTGAATAACATAGGAAAGCGTGCTGGCCGTCACGCCCTGCTGACCAGTTTGCTGATCTTGGCCTACTTGGTCGCCCTGAATGACTACAGCCGGAAAGCTGTTCACGGTAGTTTTCTGGGCCTGGGCGTTCTGCAGCTTTAGCTGTTGCGCCAAGGCCTGGGCCGTTTCATCCAGCGACTTATTGCCGGCGGGCAACAGGATCATCACGGCTTTGCCGTTGGGCTCCGCCATCTGGAACTGGCTGGGCGAGTTCTGCGACTTCCAGCCCTGAGGTATTGGAAATTGGAATTTTAAATCAGGGTGATAGAACACGCTGTTTTCCACGTAGCCTTCCCGGGGGTTGTCGCCGTAGGGCAAGCCTTCAATCATGCGCAGGTATTGGTCGCGGTTGACGGCCAGTTGACGGCCAGCCTGCTGCTCGGCCGTAACGGCCAGCTTCTTCACCCGGGTGTAGCGGTCGGCGGAGTTGGGGTGAGTAGACAAGAACGTAGGCACGGGGTCGGCCCCGCTGCTTTGCTCAGTGCGCTGCAGAGTGAGAAAGAAATCGGCCATGGAGGCCGGGTCGTAGCCAATTTTGCTGGAGTACTTCACGCCCAGGTTGTCCGCCTCGTTTTCGGCGTCGCGGCCGTACTTGAGCAGGCCTAGGCCTACCCCTTGCTGCACCGCGCCCCCCACCGACTGCATCACGCGCGGGGCAATAACGGAGCCCAGAATCAGCCCGATGCCCGCAATAGTGGAGCGCGTCTGCTGCTTCTGTCCGTGGCGGGCCGTAATGTGTCCGATTTCGTGCCCCAGTACGCCGCTGAACTGCGCTTCATTATTGAAGTGAGCCATAATGCCACGCGTGAAGTACACGTGCCCGTCGGGGGTGGCGAAGGCATTGATAATGGGCGAGTCAACAATAGTGAAGCCCTTCACGTCGGCTGGCCGGTCTGAGATTCGGCCCATCTGCATGCCCTTGCTATCAATATAGCTTTGAAGCTTGGCGTTGTCGAGTAGGCCAAATTGCGCAATAACGGAAGGGTCGGGCTGCGCTCCTTGGACGGGCAGAGCCGGCCGGGATGCAGGAGTAGGCCCCGCGGGCACAGAGCCGCCAAGGGGCAACAGTAGCACCAGCATGGCGCCAGCACGCGCAGAAGCGGAAAGGGAGAGAGTGGGTTTCATGGGAGAGAGCTAGGAGTTTTACTATAGGTGCAATAAGCCTGCAACGCAGCTCATCAGCCTGAAGGTTACGGCGGAATACAATTCTTAAGGCGAAAGGCGTGCCATAATAGCTTCCTACACCTAACAAGTACCACTCGCTCGCGACCTTTAGGCCATGTTTCCTATTCTTTTTCGGCCTTACTCTGCGCTTCCTGTTCCTGTTCTTCTACTGGCGTGAGCCGACCATGGTAGCGGTCTACCCAGTTCATGACTGGGGTAGCCAGGGTGCCGTGCAGCACAATAGAAAAAAGCACGGTGAAGCCTGTTATTGCCCATAACTCCCGGCCATCTGTAAAGTGATGCTCGTTGAGGGCGTAGGCCAGGTAAAAGAACGAGCCAATCCCCCGGATGCCAAACAAGGAAATAGCTAGTCGCTCGGGCCAACTGGTACGGCTGCCCGACAACGTGAGCAGGGCTGCGAAGGGCCGGAGCACGAGCACCAAGAATAGGCCTAGCGCTACCCCCGTCCAGGTCAGAGGCTCTAGCAACCCGCGCACCAGCGCACCACCAAACAGAATCAGAATTATCACAATCAGCAGGCGCTCCAGCTGATCGGTAAACTCGTGCATCTCGGTGTGGTACTCGTGGCTGCGCTCGTGGCGGCGCAGCGTAACGGCAGCTACAAAAACTGCCAAGAAGCCATAGCCGTGCAACAATTCCGTTACGCCGTACGCCGTGAGCGTGACGGCCAGGGCCACAAACCCGTAGGCCTCTGGGTTGATGCTCACCCGGTGAGGCAAATCAAAAATCAGAAACGAGAGGCTGCGCCCGGCAAGCCAACCCGCCGCAATGCCCATGGCTATGCGATAGAGCACGTCCATCCAGGCCCAGTCCAGCAGGCGGTCGGCGAGCGGCAGCGCCACGACGGGCACCAATACGAGCGCCAAGTGCACGAAAGGAAAGGCTAGGCCATCGTTGAGGCCCGCTTCACCGGTGAGGGCAAAGCGCACGTTGTCTTCGCGGCCCTCGCCGGGGTTGCCCACTTGCACATCGCCGGCCAGTACGGGGTCGGTGGGGGCCAGTACCGCCGCCAGTAGCAACGCCGATGCCGGCAGCATTCCGGCCACGCGCCACGACACGGCCGCAAACACGGCAATGACGATAATCATAAGCACCAGCACTAACAGCAGCGGAATCCGCCAGCGCACGAGTGAGAACTTGCGGTCAATCTTCAGACCGGTACCCGTCAGGGCCACCGTGACGCACAGCTCCGTAAGGTGCATCACGAAGCCCGTGTGCTCAACTGGGTCGGGGCTAGGTAGCTCCAAGGGGAGCCAGTACACCAGTGCCCCAAGACCAACGAACAGAATAGGGTATGATAGCGGAAACTTCTTCAACAAGGATGGCAGCCAGGCGACGCCCAGAATGGCGATGCCCAGCACGACCAAGGCTAGATTATAATGCGGCATTGGGGGAAAGCAGAGGCGTGCGTGTTCTCGGGCTTACGCAACCTCTAGGCTATTGACTGAGCTGAGCGCAAATTCTGACCAGCAGCCTTCATTCAACTCACACCTGCTAGGCCAGTCTATTGCGCCTGAATTTCTCCTCAGCTTATTCTTTTCAGTATGTCAGTTCGCCGTGTGTGGCTCAGTTTCGGGTCTTTGCTTGTGCTAGGAGCCGCCTGCAGCCGGCAGCCTACCGCCGATAACCCCAGCCGCTTTGTGGCCTCGCCACCCACTATTGACGGCCGCGCCTCGGAGTGGACCGACTCCCTGCAGTATACCTCCGCTAGCAAGCTGCAATACCAAGTGCTGAATGATGCCCGCGCCGTGTACGTGCGCCTGCGGGTAGCCGACCCAGCTACCCAGGCCAAGATTATCCTGCAGGGGCTTACAGTATGGCTCGACACTACTGGACGCAATCAGCAGCAGTTTGGCGTGCACTATCCCCTGGGTGGTGGCATGGGCAGAATGATGGCCATGCCGGGCACCCGCCCCGCAGCCGCGCCTACTCCCTCCGACCGCCAAGCTCGCCTAGGCCAGGCACTGGCCAGTATGACGGAGATGGAGCTGCTCAATTACAAAGGCAACCGGGAGCCCACCCTTACCGATGCGCAGTCGCAGTTGGGGGTACACGTAGCCGCCGCGTTCAACCCAGAGGGTACGCTAGTCTACGAGCTTATGGTACCCATGCGCCTGCTCTACCGTAAGCTACCCAACCTTGCCAGCGGCCAAAAAGCCGTGGTAGGCCTGACTCTGGCGGGCACCAAATGGACCGCCCCAGGTGGCAGTAGCGGCGGTATGAACGGAGGGGGCATGCGTGGTGGCGGCATGCGCAGCGGCGGCATGGGCGGAAATAGCAGCGGTATGCGCGGCGGAGGTGGTATGCGAGGGGGCAGCGGGGGCCGGACCGGAGGCGGGTCGCAGACGGGCGCCCCTATCTCGCTTAAAACTGCCGTGCAGCTCGCTAAGCCTTAGTCTTCGGCCCAAAACACTAGTTCATAAACAAAGCGGCTGCCTGAGTAGGCAGCCGCTTTGTATGAATAGGCCTAGGGCTGGCGGCTATTTACGTCTACCATCTGGTAGCCAATAAGCAAATCGGTGCGGGTGCCGGGTGGGCGATAGTACACCAGCAGGTCGTAGCGGTTTTCCGTTTCTTGGTGGCTTCCCTCCCAGTACACGCTGTTGGGCCCTTGGGCAGTTTGCACGGCGTAGATGTAGTTGTAGTAGCCCTGTTTAAGCAGCGCGTGGCCCGTGTATTCCTGCGCTTCGGCATCATACGTGAGTTTGAACTCATCCTTGTACTGCCAATCGGTGAGGGCCCCTAGCACGTACACCGGGCCCGGCGCAGGTTGCTCAGCCCGTAGGTGAAATCCTACGTTAAGGTAGTCGCCGTTGGTGGCGCCGTTGCCGAACTCGCGGCTCTCAATTACGCGCTGGCCGTTAATGTCGTCGTACTGAGAGTAGCGCTGGCCGTTGCGGGTGGTTTCGGGCAGCAGCTCCGCCGTGCGCGGGGTCGTGTTCGGATCTATATGCGCCACGCCCACACCTTGCGAGCGGAACGTTCGTAGGTCGAAGAAGCGGAACTCGCTCAGGCCGGGGAAAGTATTTTCGAAGTTGAAATACTGGTAGTCGAGTTGGCGCTCTGCCTCCCGCACAAACGTGGGGCGCAGGTTGTACTTGGCATTGTCCCAGCGGTAGTTCTGGCGCAGCACCACCTTCACTTCCTGCGAGGGATTGATGATCTGCATGTTGTAGCGAATCCCGAAATCAAGCTGCTGCAAGGTGTAGCGCTCCTGCCCCGCCACCGGAATGCCCTGCTTCAGGAATACCTGCACGCCGCCCTCATCATACACTAAGATCCGGCGCGAGATGAGTGGCGTACCCCCGGGGCTGGTAACCACCCAGAGGTAATTGCCAGACAGCTTCACCCGCGGCATTTGCAGCCGGTAGTGATAGTAGGGCACTTTAGTGGTGTTAGAAACGCGGTAGTCGGTGATATTCTGCTCGTTGATTTCGCTGAGGAATTGCGTATCAGTGAGCACCGAGGGCTGCCAGTTTATATCGCAGTGCACCAGCTTGGCCGTGAGGCGGCCGCCCTGACTGCCCAGCACGTCGAACTCCAATGTCACCGGCTGCCCCTGGCCTAGCGAAATCACCGGCGGATTAAACACCTCATTCACCTGCCCCGTGGGCACGTAGCACAGCACCGTCCGCACGTTAGGGTCGTAGATGGCATCCTCGTAGCGCAGGGTCTTGTCGGCGTAGTACTCGGTATTTGCCTTCTGCCCTGGCGTAGCTGGCCTACGGGCGGCGTTGGGGTCGGTGATGGGCGTACCCAGAGGCACGCAGGCAGCAGCGAGAAGCAGGAGTGGGAAGAAAGGAAGTAGGCGCATACTGCGAATGTACGCCGCGATGGTTACCTAGGCTACACTTACCACACTACTACCCTTGCGTAACCCAGCGCGTATAGTCAAACACTAAGGCAGCCCTAGGCCAGTATTGGCCCTTAGGCGGCTAACTCTGTTACCGTAAACCTAAACAGGCCTCCCTACCGGTTTAAACTGTGTTCTGCTTCTGCTTGCCTTTTCCCTAGTGATGTAATGGACGCAGAAGTTGACTTATCTGGCTTACACATCAACGAATTGCATTCATAGAAATGGCTGAAACCAACAAAGCAATTTTAGAGAAGGCAAATGCGGCTATTATGTCCGGCAACAATGAGGGTTTCCTGTCTCACTGCACCGAAGATACCAAATGGGTATTTGTGGGCGATATAACTCTAGACGGGAAGGAAGCTGTTCGACAATGGATGGCAACCGCTTACGTGGAGCCCCCCAAGTTCATGGTGGAGCACTTGATTGCGGAAGATGACTTCGTTACCGCTATCGGCAAAATCGACTTGAAGGACGACAACGGGGAGACGGCCAGCCATCTGTACTGCGACGTATGGCGATTTCGCGACGGTAAAATGGCCGAGTTGAAAGCCTTCGTCATCAAAGCCTAGCCTACTAGGCTATGGCCGGTTTACACAAAAACAAAACTCCCCGCCCGAAGCAAATTGCCTCTGAGCGGGGAGTTTTGTGTAACCAGAAACTGAGGTTTACATCTCAGCTAGCATTTCCCAACGGTCGTTGAGCTGGGCTAACTCCTTCTTCACTTGCTCAAATTTGATAGTGGCGTCTTTCAGTTGAGCGGTATTGTTGTAAGTGGCTGGGTCGGCAAGTTGCGCCTCGTACTGGGCTAGCTCCTTTTCCAGGGTCCCAATACGAGCTTCTACCTCCTCCAGCTCCTTCTTTTGCTTGGAGCTGCTCGGGCCGCTGGTAGTCTTAACCGGCTCGGTTTTGGGCAGCGGCTTAGGGGCCGACGGCGATGGGAGGCCTGCTTTCTTGGCGTTTTTCTCGCGGTCTTCCTGCCACTGCTCGTACTCGGCGTAGGTGCCGGGGTACTCCTTCAGCTGGTAGTCCTCGATATACCAGATCTTGTTGGCCACATTCTCCACGAAAAAACGGTCGTGGCTAATCACGATGTAGGTTCCCTGATACTGATCCAAGGCCTGAATCAGAATGTTCACCGACTGCATGTCCAAGTGGTTGGTCGGTTCGTCGAGGAGCAGGAAGTTGGCTTCCGAAATCAGGGTTTTGGCCAGGGCCACGCGGCTTTTCTCGCCCCCAGAAAGCACCTTGATCTTCTTATACACCTCGTCGCCGGTGAACAGGAAGGAGCCTAGCACCGTGCGTAATTCCATTTCGGTGCGCTTTGAGCCGGCCTCTACCATTTCCTGCAGAATCTCGTTCTCAATGCGCAGGCTTTCCAGCTGGTGCTGGGCGTAGAACGACATGATGACGTTGTGGCCTAGCTGGTGATTTCCCGAAGTAGGCGCTTCGGTACCCGCCACCAAACGCATTAGCGTAGACTTACCCTTACCGTTGGCACCAATGAGGGCGATTTTGTCGCCGCGCTCAATGTGCACGTGAGTATCGCGGAAGATAAGTTTCTCGCCGTACTTCTTGCCCACGTGTTCCATGCGCAGAATGTGGCGGCCCGGCGTCACGGTGAAGTTAAACTTGATGTTCACCTTGGCGTCGTCGGCGGCTACGTCTTCAATGCGCTCCAGCTTATCCAGGGCCTTTACGCGGCTTTGGGCCTGCTTGGCTTTAGAAGCCTTGGCCTTAAAGCGCTCAATGAAACGCTCAGCCTGCCGAATCTGGGCCTGCTGGTTTTCGAAAGCACCTTTCTGAATGGCGTTGCGCTCCTCTTTCTCTTCGAGGTAGAAGCTGTAGTTACCGGCGTAGGGCACCAGCTTACCGCCCGTTACCTCCACGGTGGTGTTGGTGGTGCGGTCCAGGAACTCCCGGTCGTGCGATACAATAATTACGGCACCTTCGTAGCCGGCCAGGTAGTTTTCAATCCACTTAATGGAGGGCAAGTCCAAGTGGTTGGTTGGTTCGTCGAGGAGGAGGAGCGAGGGTTGCTGAAGCAGAATCTTAGCCAGCATCACGCGCATGCGCCAGCCACCCGAGAACAGCTTCAGGGGGCGCTGCAGCTCCTCAGTGGTAAAGCCTAGGCCTTCCAGAATTTCTTCGGTACGGGCCTGCATGGTGTAGCCGCCCAGCGCCTCAAAGCGCTCCTGCAGATCGGCCAGCTTCTCCACCAGGTCGTCGGTGTAGTTGGTCTCGAACTCCAGCAACACCTCGTCAATCTTCTTCTGAATCTCTAGCGCCTCTCCGAAAGCCTGCATGGCCACCACCAGAATGGGCTCGTGAGAATCATAAGAAAGCAAATCCTGGTTCAGGAAACCCAGGCTCACATCTTTGCTCATGGAGATGCTGCCGCCGTCGGGCTTGTACTCCCCCACCAGAATGCGCAGCAGCGTAGATTTGCCCCGGCCATTCAGCCCAATGAGGCCAATCTTATCCTTGGGCTTAATATGCAGGTTGGCCTTGTCGTAGAGCGTACGGGAGCCGAAATGAAAGTCGAGGTCAGTAATGGAAATCATCCTACTTTGCGAGCTATGAAGCCGCAAAGGTACGATCTATCTTGTTGAAGCTGGATCAGAAGTTAACACAACTGTTGTATATGTATAGTATAGACAAAAAAGATAAGCTGCTTCTTATACTTGATTTAGATGAGACGCTAATTCACGCATCGAGCACGGAGCTTGACCGACCAGCTGATTTTCGCCTATTCGACTATCATATCTACAAACGGCCGCATTTAAAAGAATTTCTGACTAGTTGCAGTAGGCATTTCAGGCTCGCAATATGGTCGTCCGCCTCCGACGATTATGTAGCTGAAGTGACCAAACAGATTGTTCCCGCGTCTATACCCCTCGATTTTGTTTGGGGCAGGAGCCGCTGTACCTATTGCTTCCACAACGCTGCTTTCGAGGAGTCAGGGCACACCAATTATCACAGTCATTACGACTACGTTAAGGTGCTAAAGAAGCTACGACGGCACGGTTATGATTTGAATAAGGTGCTGATAGTTGATGATACTCCGGCCAAATCCAAACGGAATTTTGGCAATGCCATTTATCCTAAAGAGTACAAAGGGCAATCATACGACTCTGAGTTAGCGCTGCTTTCTGACTATCTGATTCAGCTTAAAGACGCTGAAAATGTCCGATCAATTGAGAAAAGAGGCTGGAGGAACCATATGAACTGTAGTAGTGAGACAGACTTGTAGTATAGCCCTCTATACCCCCTCAAACACCTCCGTCCACTCAATTTGCAGTTCCGGCAGGGTAGCCACCGGAATCAAGCCGGGCGTATAAAATTCGCCGCGCAGTTGGTAGCTGCCCGCTTCATCCAATAGATATACTACCACGTTTTTCTGCTCGGGCGTTACCATCCAATATTCCTGCACACCCACTTCTTCGTAAAGGTCGAATTTCTCCTTAGTGTCGCGGGAGACATTACCGGGCGAGAGAATTTCAATGATCCAATCGGGGGCGCCGAGACAGCCTCGCTCATCGAGCTTCTGTGGGTCGCAGATGACACAGATATCGGGCTGTACTACGGTTTCGATGCTGGCGTCACCGTTAGGTGTAGCCCGGCTCAAGCGGACATCAAAGGGCGCTATATAGGTGCGACATTGTTTGCCACGTAGGTAGGAAGCTATTGGGGTACTAATATTCCGCGAAATGTCCTGATGAGCACGTTTGGGCGCGGGGCTCATCAGTCGCACTTTACCTCGGATGAGTTCTACCCAATCCGTTAACTGCCAGGTTAGATAGTCGGCGTAGGTATAGCGGCGGGTCAAGTCAAGCTGGGAAAGTTGCGTTACAGAGGCCATAATCGAAACGTTGCTGATGAATCGTAAAGATATACGTTGCATGGCGTTACCTGACAGGTGAATAGTCGACAAAGGCTGCTTTCCCAAAGCAAGAGAGCCCGCACACTATGTGCGGGCTCTCTTGCTTTCGTAGGCTTATGAATCCCTCCTACCCCACAAAGGGCGCTTTAAACTGCGGGGCCACGCGCTTCTTTGAGGCTTGCTCGTAAGCGTAGGCCACCGTCAGCAGTTCGGCCTCTTTGTAGGCGCCTCCCACGAAGGACAGGCCTACGGGCAAACCGTACACTTGGCCCATGGGCACCGTAATGTGGGGGTAGCCGGCCATGGCCGCGGGTGAAGAGAAACCGGGGCCGCCGCCCGAGTCGCCGTTAATGAGGTCGATGCAGCGGGCCGGGGCGTTGGTGATGGCCACGATGGCATCGAGCTTGTTGTCGCTGATAACTTTGTCGATGGCTTGGCGGGCCCCCGTCTGCGACTTGCGTTTGGCCGCTTGGTACTTCGCGCTTTCTAGGCCTTCTAGCTTGTTGGAGTCTTCCAGAATTTCCTGCTGGAAGAACGGCATGGCCTTGGCCTTGTTCTGGGTGTTGAAGCTGATAACGTCGGAGAGAGTTTTCACCTGCGCGTTGGCCGTAGAGAGGTACTTGTTTACCCCATCCTTGAACTCGTAGAGCAGCACATCGTACTCAGCCTGGCCTAGGGGGTCGGTGTTCTTCTCCACTTCTACTTCTACCACGTTGGCACCCTGGGCTTTTAGCAGTTCTACGGCAGCTTGCAGCAGCGGAATGGCATCGGAAGAACCCTTCAGGTGGCCTTTTTCTACGCCCAGGCGCTTGCCTTTAAGGCCGTTGGGGTCCAGAAATTTGGTGTAGTCGGGTTGGGTTTTGCCGTTGCTTTCCTTGGTTACGGCATCGGCGGCATCTACACCAGTCAAGGCTCCTAGCAGAATGGCCGCATCGTGGACGGTGCGGGTCATGGGGCCGGCGGTGTCCTGGGTGGCGGAAATAGGGATGATGCCCGCGCGGCTCCAGAGGCCTACGGTAGGCTTAATGCCCACTAGGCCACTGCACGAGGCCGGCGACACAATAGAGCCATCCGTTTCGGTGCCAATGGCCAGGGCGCAGAGGTTGGCAGAAGCAGCAGCTCCCGAGCCGGCGCTGGAGCCGCTGGGCGTGCGGTCCAGAATGAAGGGGTTTTTGGTTTGACCGCCTCTGCTGCTCCAGCCGCTGGTGCTGCGCGTAGAGCGGAAGTTGGCCCACTCGCTGAGGTTGGTTTTGCCCAGCACTACGGCGCCGGCCTCGCGTAGTTTCTTCACAATAAACGCATCCTGCGCGGCTTTGTGCCCGGCCAAGGCCAGGGAGCCCGCGGTGGTTTGCTGCTTATCGGCGGTATCAATATTGTCTTTGATGAGCACGGGGATGCCATGCAGGGGGCCGCGCACTTTACCATCTTTACGCTCCTTGTCCAGCGCATCGGCAATGGTGAGGGCATCGGGGTTTACCTCAATGACGGAGTTGAGCTTGGGGCCAGCTTTGTCGATGGCGTCAATACGCTTGAGGTAGAGTTCCGCGATAGAGCGAGCCGTGAGGGTGCCGCTGCTCATTTTCTGTTGCAGGTCCTGGACGGTGGCCTCATTCAGCTCAAAAGTATCGGAGGAGGTGCCTTCCGGGGTGCCATCAGCCGTGGCGGCCTGGCCTTCATCAGGGGCAGTGGAGCAGGCGCTAAAGGAAAAGGTAGAGAGAGCCAGGCCCGCGAGGGAGCCATTACGCAGGAAAATTCGGCGGTTCATAGGGGAGTAAAGTTTACGCCTTCAAGATAGCGCCCAGCAGCACGCTGTCGTGCCACCTCCCCCGAAAATCTTGGTACTGCGTGGCGGCCTTCTCATCAGAGTAGAAGCAGCCTATTGAATACCAGCCCAATAGACGTATAAAATCTGGGGCATTGCTGCACTTGCTGCCGAGCTAAGCGTATGAGTAACTGCCTATTTAGCTACACCCTTCCTTACCTATGCGCGTTCCTTTCCACCCTGCATTCCGCCCCCACCGCACGCGGGCGCTGTTGCTGCTGGCCTTGAGTGGCAGCCTTTTGTTTTCCGCCACTAGCTGCTCCGACGATAACGACAACGATTCTAGCCCGAGTCTGCCCGAAACGGTGGCTTTCACCCAGGCCAACCTTTACCCCGAGGGGGTGCAGTACGACGCCAAAAACAGCCGCTACCTGGTGAGCTCCCAAACTGCCGGCACGGTAGGCCAGGTCAAGGACGATGGCACCTACACAGCCTTTGCGGAGAATGCAGTCTTGGTTTCAACCATCGGAATGAACCTCGACGAGAGCCGCAACCGGCTGCTGGTAGCCGTATCTGACCCTGGCTATAACAAGGAGCGAACTTCAGCAGCCACGCTACGGAAGCTGGCCCGGCTGGCTATCTTCAACCGCGACAACGGCCAACTCCAAAGCACTGTTGATTTAGGAAGCCTCCGCCCGACCCTCAATCATTTCGCCAATGATATTGCCGTAGATGGCCAGGGCAACGCCTACGTTACCGACAGCTTCTCCCCTATTATTTACAAGGTTGATGCCCAGGGTACGGCCGGCGTGTTTCTGGAGAATGCGCAACTAGCCGCACCCGCGGGCATGTTTGGGCTCAACGGCATTGTATTTCACCCCGATGGCTACTTGCTGGTAGCCAAGTCTGATGAGGGAGCTATTTTTAAAGTGCCCCTTAATAACCCGGCTGCCTTCACTAAAGTGGCCATTAGCCAAGACCTGAAAGGAGCCGACGGCATGCTACTCCAGGACAATAATACCTTGCAGGTGGTAACGAATGCGCAAGCCAAAGTGTACCGCCTAACCACTACAAACGCCTGGGGAGCAGCCACGGTGACCGGCACGTTTTCTACGCCGCCGCAGTACCCCACCACGCTGGCCCGCCGCGAAGGCGCCGACAGTTACGTACTCTACTCGAACTTAAATGCCCTGCAAGCCAGCCAAAACCCACCCGTATCGGTGTTTACCATTGCGCGGGTGCGCTTCTAGGTGGCCTAGCCCGAAAGCAACAAGCCCCTCCTCCTGCCACAGGCAAGAGGAGGGGCTTGTTGCTTTTTGAATAGTGGCCTAGACGGCGCCCTGTTTGCTGGCCAGCTGCTGGCGGAGGGCTTGCACTTCGCGCTCCAGCTCCAGGTTGCGGAAGGTTACTTTCACTTCCAGGTCGGCGTAGGCCTGTTCCAGATCCTGCTCGCGCTTGCGGAGGGCCAGCTCCGTCATTTTTTGCTCGTGAATGTCGGTGCAGGTGCCGTACCACTGCGAGATCTGGCCGTTATCGTCGTACTGGGGCTGCGCCTGGCCTAGAAACCAACGGTAGTCGTCATTCTTCGATTTGAAGCGGTACTCAATCTCGTAGAACTCACCGGTAGCCAAGGAACGGCCCCACACCTCCCGGGCCCGAGCGCGGTCGTCGGGGTGGAGCAGGTTGTTCCACATGTCGGGGCCCACACTATCGGCAAGGGCATAGCCCGTGTAATCCGTCCAGCGCTGGTTGAAGTAGGTGTGCGAGCCGGTGGGGTCGGTGAACCACACCAGTTGAGGAATCATGTCGGCTAGAAAGCGGAAATCGTTGTTGGTCGTTTCGACGGCTTGCTCCATTGAAAGAAGGCAACAATTAGTAGGATGGCTGCGAAAGCAGCAGCTCCATCCCCGATTGGAAGTACAGATTTAGCTGGCTGCGCTGCCCATCAACGGAGCGGCGCAGGCGCGTAACGAGTGCCCGGGTTTTCTCGGCGGCCAGTTGCAGTTCCAAGTAAGGCCGGTTCAGAAGCGCGTCGCGCTCCACCGTCCAGCTACCCTGGTCCTGCAGCTCCGGCGTCTGGATCTCCATGAGACCCGGCTGGAGCCGAAAGAGCGTAGCCTGCGCTAAGGCCGTGGAAGGATCGGTGTGGTTCAGCACCCGATCAGCCACAGTCCACTCGCCCGTCAGATACTCATCGGGGAGCTGTTGCAGATTGACGTCGAAAAGTAGTTCGGACATATAAAGGAGAATGTTCCAGCAGCAGCAAACAACCGGCAGAAGTAGCCAAAGTTTCGTGCTGAGGTACCTACGCCGGTTGATGCTTAACCAGAGCAGGCAACCTTGGAAGGTATAATAATACGAAATAGTTCAGCTTGCTCTGCGCTGAATCTGCATGCGTCTGATACAAAGGCCTTCACACAAGAGAGTCTCTTGGCTTGCCTCCTCTCTAGAGCCCACCGGTGCAGAATGACGCAGGCGAGCTAGCTGGTGAAACGCCGACCCGTGTGTTAGCCGCGAGAACGGGCACTTAGGTCGCGGCACTGGAGCTCGGCATCAAGCAAGGATGGCGCTACCAGCAAGCTTACATCCGAACGGCCAACCTTTAGGGAGTCCGGCGGGTGGCAAACTACCAGGGTAATGTTTTGCTGCTGCAGCCAGGAGGCATAGTGCCGCAGCACGGCCAGCACGGTGGCACTGAGTTGCTGCACCTGGCTGCAATCCACCCAGATGCTAGACTTCCCACTGGCGCAGGCCTGCTGCAAGGCTTCAGTAAGCAGTAGCACTGTCAGGGAATGATCATCCGAGTCAGTGAGGATAAGTAAACAGCTGTTTGGTAGATTTTCTCGATATACCCGCATAGTTGGCAACTCAACCGCCCAATAATCTCTTCCAACATTTTTGCCCAAGCACACTACTCAGACTCCCCTACTCAAGCGGTTAGATGCCCGCCCTCACTAAGCTTATTCTTCGCTTTCCTGACCCGGCGCCCCGGGCCAAAAGACCGCGCCTCACTCAACAATGCATCGGGGCAAATGAGGCCTACCACCTGGCATTCCTCTCTCCACCCCATCTATCTTACTGTACTCCCATCCATTCCTGCTATAGTACAGTCAATGAATAAGGCAAAGCTACAACCTCTACCTTATATATCAGCTTTTTAAAATACGTATTCTGCCGTAAAAAGCCACATATTTCTTACGTAGTAACCGCAGCTGCTACGCCCGAGCTGCTAGGCCACTGGCAACTGAATATTGACAATTGTGCCATGCCCCGGCCGCGACTCCAGCCGGAACTCCCCATTGAAGAGCTCTACCCGGTTGCGAATGCTGCTCAGGCCAATGCCTTTTACTTCGGATAAGAGGGCGCTGTCAAAGCCCACGCCATCGTCTTCCACACTCAGGTATAGGTGGTTATCCTCCTTCTCCAGGTAGATGAATACCTCGCCCGCCTTCGCGTGCTTCATGATGTTGTTGAGCAGCTCCTGCACAATTCGGTACACGGCAATCTGCAGGTTTTTGGGCAGGTTGCGAGGCACCCGGGACTGCAGGCGAATGGGCGGCCGCGGAATGCGCTTAACCAGCTCTTTCACGGCTGTTTCCAGCCCAAAGTCTTCTATCACGCCGGGTGTGAGCTCAAAAGATATACCCCGGGTGGCCCGGATGGCTTCTTCCAGCAGGCCAAAGCTGGGGCTGGTGCGGGGCAGGTCGGCGGTGTGCTCCAGATGCAGCTTTATGGCGTACAGCAACTGGCCTACGCCATTGTGCAGAGACTCGGCAATGCGGCGGCGCTCATCTTCCTGGGCCGTTAGAATGGCCTCTAGTACGGCTTTTTGCTGGCGCAGCTTCAGGCGGGTGGTTTCAGCTAATAGCTCTTCCCGCTCCGTTACATCGCGCATAATGAGCAGAGCGCCAATATTTTCCTCGCGCCGGGTGAGAGGCACCAGGTACAAGTCGAAGTAACCACCCATGGGCGTCATGTCCTTCATGGCCAGGCGCGTAACGGACTCTCCGGTCAGGGCTTGCGCAATGAGCTCCCGGAACTCGGTGTGAGCGTAGCCAAGGGGTGTCTCCCAAATGTAGTGGCCTAGCGCCTGAAGCGGAGCCACCCCGGTTTGCAAAGTGGCGGTGCGGTTCCAGGCCGTTACGGTGCCGCTCTGGTCGAGGGCGGCAATGGCATCTACGCTACTATCGAGCAGGCGCTCCGTAAACTCTTTCTCCGAGCGCAGCTGAACCTTGATCTGCTCTGAGCCCGTCACGTCGAGCGCGAAAAGGATGGCCTGCTGCCTCTGCTCATCAAAGAAGCCGTAGTTCTGGTAGTACAGGCTTTCCCCGTGAAAAATGCCGGTTGTGATAAAGCTCACGCTTTGCCCACTCAGCAAGGGCCTAACCTGCACCATGGCATCGGGGTACACATCGGCTATGTTTTGGCCCACTAGCTCATTATCTCCCACATCCATGCGGCGCAGGCCGTGGCCTACCATTTCCAGAATCTCGCCTTGGGAGGTGAGGCGCCCCAGAACCACGGGCGTGTTGCTGAGAATGTGCTCCAGCAACCGGTTTTTGTAGTTGAGCTCTTCCTGCTCCAGGCGTTGCGTGGTTACGTCGCGGATGAGGCCGGTGAGGCGGCGCGGCTCACCAGGCAGCACTTGCCCGCTGGCTGCCACGTACCGGATGCTGCCATCGGGCCATACTACCCGGTGCTCCAGCTCAAAGGGCTGGTGCTCTTGCACGGCCCGTTGCAAAATGGCCGTAGCCCGGGCCAGGTCTTCGGGATGAATGGCATTGGCCATTCTACTGAAGGGTACCGGGTTGGCATCAAACGAGTGCCCAATAATTTGCTGGGCGCGCTGGTCCCAGTACAGCTCATTAGAGCCTAGCTGCCACACCCACACGCCCATGCCCGAGCCCACCAGCGCTAAGCGCAGCCGCTCCTCACTAGCCATGAGGCGCTGCTCGTCGCGCTTGCGCTCCGTAATGTCGCGCCAGGTTACGTGCATTACCGTGGTGCCATCTACTACCAGCGGCGTGGTCATAATCTCCAGCCACATGCCTTCGCCATTCAGCCGGAGCCGCCACCACTCAAAGCGGTGGTTCCCTTTCTGCCTGGCCTGGGCCATGTGCTGCTGAATAAGGTCGGAGGAGCGTTGCCCATTAGGCTGAAACTCGGGCGTCAGTTCCTGAATTTTTTTGCCCAGCAACTGGCTTTTGTCAACGGCCCCAATCATGCGCATGGCGGCATCGTTGCAGTCAATGTACTTGCCGTTCTCCACCAGCAGCATGGCATCGGAGCTTTGCTCAAACAGTGTCCGGAAGCGCAGTTCACTGGCCCGTAAGGCTTCATTGGCATTGTACTGGGGGGTTATATCAATGACCACCAAGCGGCAGAGCGTCTCGCCTAGGCCATTCTGAAAAGCCAGGCCTTCCAGGCGCGCGTTAAACTGGCTGCCATCGTCGCGGCGCATTTCCAGGGAGCACGACTGGCGCTGGTCCAGCGTCAGTACCTTGTCCAGAAAATCACCGAACTGGTTGCGCTGCTCCAGGTTCACAAACAAGCCAAGGCGCCGGCCTAGCAGCTGGCTCCGGGTAAGCCCCAGGAGCTGGCTGAGGTGCAGGTTGAGCTGCTTGATTTCGCCGCTGCTCGTGATGGTGCAGTAGCCCACCGGCGCAAAGTCGTAGAGGTCAACGTACTGGCTGCGCAGCATTTCGCTCTCGGCCTGGGCCTGCAGCAGCTCTTCGTACTGCATGCCCAGCTCAATCTGATGGATCTGCAGCTCCTGCACCAGCCGCCTCACCTCATCCGGCGACTTATCGTCCATGCTCTGCGAAACCAGGCGGGCGCGCTCTGCATGGGCCCGCAGTCTTAGCATCGCGGCACCTGCTGCGTCGTGGTCTGGAGAAGGAGAATTAGCATCCATACGATCTTTCCTATCTAAACTAGAGGGTCCGCCCGTGGCAGCTTAGTACACGTATGCTACGCACTGGCACTAGGGGAGTTGCTGCTCCCCTACAGCACTTCCACGCTCAGTAGGATGCGGTCGGTTTTGCTGCCCTGGCTGGATATGCGCCGCCCGTAGAGCCGGACGCGCTGGTGGCCTATCTCCGGAAAATCAGCTTCCATTTCTAAGTTATCGAACTCGCGGGCCTCGTTGTTGAGGAGCTTTAGCAAGCGGCGGTGCAGGTCGGGCTGGCTCCAGGCCCCTCCGCCAAACGTATTTATCGACTCTCCTTTTATCGTCTCCCCATCTACCCGGAACAGGGTGGAAAACGCCTTGCTCACGGTGAGCACCCGCAGGTCACGGTCGAGGGCCAGCAGGGGCTCGCGCACGGTTTCAATAATGCTTTCGGCAAAGCGGGCACTCTCCTGCAGCTCCTGCTCCAGGCGCTTCATGCCGGTTACCTCGGTAAAGGTGATAACGGCCCCGCTGATGTAGTTATCGAGGGTGCGGTAGGGCAATATGCGCATCACGTACCATTCCCCGTTTTTGGTCTGAATGCTAGATTCCAGCGTCAGGAGGCGGTTGAGCACCAGCTGCACATCATCGGCCAGGGTAGTGTGCTGCAGGTTGTTGGCGAAGTGCATGATGGGGCGCCCTACATCAGTAGGTAGCAGGTTGATGATGCGCGCCACGGGGGGCGTGAAGCGCTTAATCACCATTTCATTGTCCAGGAAGATGATGGCCAGCTCCGTAGAGTCCAGCAGGTTCTTCATGTCGTTGGCGGCCTGCGAGAGCTCATCGGTTTTGCTGAGGTACTGCATGTTCAAGGTCATCAGCTCCTCGTTGAGGCTCTGCATTTCTTCCTTGTTGGTCATGGCCTCCTCGTTGGTGCTTTGCAGCTCCTCGTTGGCGCTTTGCAGCTCCTCGTTGGTGCTCTTGAGCTCCTCCACGCTGCTCTCCATTTCCTCAATGGTGGTTTGCAGGCGGTACTTGGTATACTTAAGCTCTTTTTCCAGGGCCACCACCACGGCATCGCGGCCATCGGGCTCCTGGTCACTCATCTTTTTGCGGCGTGGGTTGCGCTTGGGCTGAGACAGGTCTTCAAACACCACCATCAGCAGCCCGGCCAGCGTATCGGGCTCCGCGAGGTACTTCACCGTGAGGCGGAGCATCTCGTAGCCGGTTTCGGTTTTCAGGCGCACCTCTTCCAGCACCGCATCCTGCCGAGACTGGGTGGCGCGGTGCACGGCCCCGCTAATCTCAAAGTTGAGCTCCTCGCGGGCCATGTCGAAGAGGTTCATGCCGCTCAGGCCGGGGGCGGGCTCCAAGTATTTGCCCGTGCGCCCGTTCACAAACAGAATGTCGCCTTTGCCATTAATTACCACGGCCGGCGGGGCATAGTAGCGCAATAATACTTTCTGTACCAGGGTAGCAAAGGCTCCACTTTCGCGGCGGGGAGTAGAGGCGTTCATAATTCCTACGGGATGGGCCGGCGCGGCCGGGTGGCGAGTAAGAGAAAAGGGGAAATTTGCCAGCCGGGTAAGGGAAGCAACCGACTCAGAGCGCCGGGAAATTTTCCACTTAATATCAAGGGGAATAAACAGATCCTGGAAGCCCGTCACGTTCTCAGAAGGGCCCAGGAACAACAGCCCACCAGGATTGAGCGAGTAATGGAAGATGGGCAGCAGGTTGCGCTGCAAATCACTAGACAGGTAAATAAGCAGGTTGCGGCAGCAGAGCAGATCCAGCTTGGTGAAGGGGGCATCCTTGCTCAGGTTGTGCAGGGCAACCACCACTACATCGCGCACCTCTTTCCGGATCTGGTACCCGCCATCTACCTTATGAAAGAAGCGCCGCAGCCGCTCGGGGCTCACGTCGCCGGCAATGTTCTCGGGATAGAGGCCTAGCCGGGCATAGTCAATGCCTTCGGGGTTGATGTCGGTGGCGAAAATCTGGATTTTGAGGTACTTGTGCGGGTCTACGTGGTCGAGGCACTCCTGGAGCAGCATGGCCAGGGAGTAGGCCTCTTCGCCGGTAGAGGCGCCTGGGGCCCATACTCGCACGGTGCTATCGGCGGGCTTCTTGATGAGCACCGGAATCAGCTGGCTGCGCAGGCTCTCGTAGGCCTCTTGGTCGCGGAAGAACTTCGTAACGCCAATCAGCAACTCCTTAAACAGCAGATCTACCTCCTGGGGGTGCTCTTGCAGGTAGCGCACGTAGTGGGTGAACTCCTTGATTTGGTGGGAGTTCATGCGGCGCTCAATGCGCCGAAACAGCGTATTGCGCTTGTAGTAGGTAAAGTCGTGGCCGGTTTGGCCCCGAATGAGCATAAATATTTTCTGGAGGGCATGCGCCGGCTTCGACTTCGACTCGGGGGACAGCTCGCGCGGGGGGCGCGTAACCAGGGGGCGCTCAATATACTCCAGCAGCTTGGTGGGCATGTCTTCGGGAGGCAGCACAAAGTCTACGAACTCGGTGGCTATGGCCGAG
The DNA here is from genome assembly GCF_004745865.1 of Hymenobacter wooponensis. Taxonomy (GTDB): domain Bacteria; phylum Bacteroidota; class Bacteroidia; order Cytophagales; family Hymenobacteraceae; genus Hymenobacter; species Hymenobacter wooponensis. Next base: position 663,031 of record NZ_SRKZ01000004.1, read on the forward strand.
CGGGGCATGGAGTCGAAGAGGGCCGTATCGGGCTGCTGCACCATCACCATCCCAAAGTTTTCCATCACCATCTTCAGGCCAATGGTGCCATCGGAGCCCAGGCCCGAGAGGATAATGCACACGGCCCGGTCTTGGGCATCTTTGGCCAGGCTCTGGAAGAAAAAGTCGATGGGCAGGCGGCTGCTTTGGGGCTGCGTGGGCGCTAAGAGCAGCAGATTGCCGTGCAGCAGGCTCAGCTCGTGGCTCGGCGGAATCACGTACACGTGGTCGGGGCGCACGCGCATGCCATCGGTGGCCTCTTGCACCAGCAGGGGCGTAAAGCTTTGCAGCACCTTAGCCAGCTCACTCTGCTGGGGCCCCAGGTGCGTAACTACCACAAAGGCCGCCCCCGTGCGGGAGGGCAGGTTAACAAAAAACAATTCTAGTGCCTCCAACGAGCCGGCCGACCCGCCAAGCCCCACAATGGGGAATCTTTCAGTGGGCGCTTTGTGAGTTGACACGGCAGTTTCTTCAATTAAAACAGGGCCAACGACGGCGGGAGTGTCCGCAGCTGACGTGGGTTGCTCTTCTAGCACAGGCAAAAGGAGATAAAAGCGAGGGGCAGCCATGCCCCTGAGAGCATGGGCAATAGCGAAAACAAGAATAGAAGGAATTTAACAGCAAATCTGCTACTGTTGAGCTCCAGGGCACATTTCTGTGCTAAATTTACATAAAACAATCGGCGCTTGCGGGGCAGGTATGGTGAGACCGGACAGTAACCTCCCTCACCCATGCCTCGTTTGCCAAGGTAGCCGTAGAACCTAGTTGTTCTGCGGATAAAAATCAGCCTGAGCACAGGCTGCGCTAATGTTGCGGCCGGCAGGTCTGATCTGCTCTTTTACTCCACAACCTGTGAATCCTCCCCCTTACTTAATCGTTATTGGCACCTCCGCGGGAGGTATGCCTGCTCTCAGTGAATTAGTCAGTCAATTGCCGGCGTCTATTCCGGCCGCGGTTCTGGTAGTACAGCACCTAGCCCCCGAGTCGTCGGGGGAGGCACTGATTAATCGGCTCTCTCGTAATTCTCAGATGAAATGCCAGCTAGCCGTTGATCAAACGGTTATTGAAGCGGGCAACCTGTACCTGGCCCCCCCCGACCGCCACTTGCTGTTGCGTGTGAACCGCCTGCTGGTGACCAAAGGCCCGCGGGAAAACGGGTTCCGCCCCGCCGCCGACACGTTATTTCGCTCGGCTGCGGTCAGCTTTGGGTCCAGCGTAATTGGCATAGTACTTACCGGCATGCTGCACGATGGTACCGCCGGCCTCGACTTTATTAAGCGCTGCGGTGGCCTAGCCGTGGTGCAGGACCCGCACGATGCTGAATACTCCAGCATGCCCGAAAGCGCTCTGCGCAACGTGGACATCGATTACACAGTGCCCCTAGCTCGCATGGGAGCGTTGTTAATTGAGCTTACTCATCATCCGCTTCCACCTCAAAACCTGGCGGACATTCCACTTGATCTTAAAACGGAAGCTGCTATAGCGGAACGCGTCGTGGGAACAACAGACGAAGTACAGGATATTGGGCACCAGGTGCCCTTAACGTGCCCAGATTGTGGCGGTGCCTTGTGGCAGCTCGACCAAGGTAACGTGTTGCGCTTCCGGTGCCACACCGGCCACGCTTTCACGGCAGAGGCGCTGCTGGATAAGGAGCAGAACTCGCTGGAGGAAACCCTGTGGGTTGCCATCCGGATGATGGAGGAGCGCAAGATTCTGCTGACCAGCATGGCGTCGCGCGGCAGTGGCCTCTGGAGCGTGCAGCAGGAAGAGCGCATTGAAGAACTCAAGAGCCACATCAACCGCTTGCGTGAATTCCTGCTCAATGGTTCGTCAAACACGAAGGGAAAGATAGCAAATACGGACCGGTTGGAAGGTCAGGCATAAGTACGCAGAAGCTGATCCGTATAAGCCCCCTGAGGTCATCCGTAAAAGGTACCAAATACTCGATAAACAAGGGTTTTTGCCAGACAAAGAGCAACTCAAAGCAGGCTAAGCACCGTTGAAGAGGCTGAGTATCATTCACCATCTCAACCTGCTTATCATGGCTCAGTCCCAGAAAAACCAGAACGCCTCCAACAACGGTCAGACCAGCAACACCAGCAAGCGCGGCTTCGCCAGCATGGATCCCGAGCTGCAGCGCCGCATCGCTAGCGAAGGCGGCCGCGCCTCGCACCAGAGTGGCCGTGGGCACCGCTTCACGTCGGAAGAAGCCCGCGCTGCCGGCCGCAAAGGCGGACAGGCTAGCCGTAACAACAGCAACAACAACGCGCAGGCCCGCTAAGCGCAGCCCTCGGCTGTGCTGAATGTGGCCAAGGCAGAAGAACAGCCCTTCGTTTGGCCATCAGGCATACATAAAGGCCTCGGGATTCCCGGGGCCTTTGTTGGCTGTTCCTTCCCCTTACTGCCTTCGTCATGTCAAGCATTCGTTTTTCCCTGCACAAGAGCCCGAATGACTCTTTGCAACACTTACTCCTGCTGGTGCGGCAGCGCCCGGTTATGCATTGGGTGCTCCCGGCTACGGCCGGCCGCAGCATGAGTGGCCTACTAGAGCGCGGCTTACTGCTGGAAGCTTCTGAGGTAATTGCCTTACCCGAGCTGATAGCCCAGGGCCGCTGCCAACTGGCCTACGATACCACCCCCTCTACCTGCGGTAGCTTGCGGGCCGCACTGGCCAAAGGACGCCTGCTGGTCACGCTTTCGGGCCCCGAGGTACAAGGCACCTATTCCCTCATTCGCCTCCACGAAACCAGCCCGGCCTGGCTGCTGAGCCCGGCCACCTACGTGCCCGGCCAACGCCCGCAGGCTGGTGCTGCCAGCTCTAGCTTCTCGGCGGCCTCGCTCCGCTCTCAAACTGCCGGCCTGGCCTAGGCCACCTGCTGGCCACGCGCCCCTTGCCCAAGGCCGCCCGGTTTGTTGCAGCTTGCTCAGCTTCTACCTAGCGGCAGCTTACCGTACTCAGCCCGCCGTGGGCACTCCCCTTTTTCCAACCAATTCATTCTAAGCCCTGCTAGCTTGCCCCTACACGAAGCAGTTTGCGGCCTGTTGGCGTAAGCTGTGCGAGCACAAAGCCCCGCACCTCTGTTGCACCGCCCGGCACAGGCACGCTGCTTATTGGGTCACTTGCTGGAGGTAAAAAGGCCCCGCCCGAAACCAAGTTTCGGGCGGGGCCTTTTCTATACCTGCCGCTGGCGAGGGAAGTGGCCTAGGCCACTCGGCTACGTGAGCAGCCCTTGCCGCACGGCGTAGCTGATGAGGGCCGCCGTGTTTTTCGCCTGGGTTTTCTCAATGATATTCTGGCGGTGGGTTTCAATGGTACGCTTGCTGGTAAACAGCTTCTCGGCTATTTCAGCATTGGTCAGGCCCTCCGCAATTAGCTGCAGCACCTCCGTTTCGCGCTTCGATAGGCCGTCGGTTTTCTTCGCGGTGGCCGTTACATCGGGGGCGGGGGCCTGCATGAGTTTCTGCAGAAACTTCACTCCTAGCTCTGAGCACAGGAACTGCCGCCCGCGCGCTACCGTCCGGATGGCGTACACAATTTCTAGCTTACCGGCATTTTTTAGCACATAGCCCAAGGCTCCGGCTTCAAACATGCGGTTGATATATTCTTCATGGTCGAGCATGGATAGGGCTAGCACGTGCACCTGCGGATACTCCTCGCGTATCCGGCGGGTGGCTTCCATACCATCCATTACGGGCATGTTCATATCCATCAGCACCACGTCGGCGGAAGAGCTTTCGAGTAGCTTTAGCAACTCTTCACCATTGCTCGCTTCTCCAACCACCGTAATGTCCTCTTGGCCGGAGAGCAGGGCGCGGATACCATCCCGAATGATGGTGTGGTCGTCTACTAGAATAATCCGAATCATGGAGAGAGCAAAATAGAGTCTAGACCTTCTTACGCAAAAGACAGGCCTTAACTAGCAAATGTTCGTTAATCGCATTAAAACCGGTATTTTCCAGCAACGGTTTCCGTATATATACTTATGGCTGGCACCTGAAAATACGGATTAACCCGGTCATTGACTTTCGCTCAATTTTTTAGCTAGTGGGCGGGGCACCCCGGCGCTGTTAAGCATGCCACTTACCAGGCCCTGCCGCCAGAGCGTAAACACCGAGAAGCGTAGCTCTCGGCTAGAAGTCATCTGACCGGTTTTCACGGCCTCGCCCGGCTTGCGGGGGTTGTTGTCGCGCAGGAACACGCCATTGACCACCGATGTCTCCAGGCGCTTGAGCAGGCCGGGGCGCTCCTTTTGGTTCAGGAGCTGTAGCTTCAGATCGGAGTAGCGGGCCCACATGGTACCCTGGGCGCCGGCCTTGTTCAGCTGCATGGCAAACCTGATTTGCTCCACGTTGCCGCTCTTAATGGCAATGCCGCGCGTGGGTACAATCATGGGATTGAGAATGGCCAAGGGTGCCTGCTGAAACGTGCCCCGCAAGGTGTGGGCCCCGGTGCGGTCTAACACATTGGCCCGGAGCGCCAGCGTGGCGTAGCAGCGGTTTTCTACCCAGCCGCTGGCCTCACCAGTAAGCGGCGAGGCGGGCCCCATACGCCGTGGGTTGTTGGAAACGTTGCGCAGGGTGATGGCCAGCCGGTTGATGGACATGGTACCCGGCACTGGGTCGCGCGGGGCCCGGTAGGCCATCTGAATGGTAGCCTGCTGGAAGCGCACCAGCCGCACATCAAACTTGAAGGGCACCTGGCCTAGGGCCTCCGGCGTCACCACGGACAACTCGGGGTTGCTGGGAAACCGGCCGTCGCTGTTGGTGTAGAGCTGTACCCGCGGCACCGTAAGGCTGGTGGCCTGCACCACCCGGTCTTGCTCAGCCGCTAAGTAGTTCACTCCCGCCATCCGCAACTCGGGCATCCGCAGCATCAGGTGGGCGGCCTGGTGCCCCTTGCTCCGGGCCAGCGCAACCACCGACAGTGTAGGTAGCAGCCTCAGGCCCGCAATGCGCAGCGTGCCGGGGCGCGTATCGGCCTGCAGCTGCTGCCAGGAAAGGTTGAAGTAGGGAGCATCCAGCAGAAGCGTGGCGCGCCCCGTCCGGACTGACTAGGCCTCGGCGTAGTAGATGGCAGTACGGGCAGCCTCGCGGGGCAGCACCTGAATATTGGTAGCCACGGCCCGCATACCCCCTGCCGCCGGCGCCTGCTTAATACCGGCTATGCGCAACGTGCCACCCGATACTTCCAGGCGTTTGAGGCGGCACTCCTGCAGGTAGGGAGCCAGCAGCACATGCAAGGAAGGGGGTTTTACAGTTGGCACCGTGAGGGCCAGCCGGGACGCGGTGAGCCGCAGGGTATCGGCGCGCAGATGCTTACGGGCCAGCTGCGCCGCGTTTAGCCCCGTCAGGAGTAGCCGGGGCAACACCAGACTGATGCGGGTGGTTTTCTCACGCTGGTTGTTGATGGGCCGGTTGGGATGCACCACAAGTGAGTCTATCGTCAGCCGCTGTTGCGATGAGGCAAACGCTCCGCGCAGCAGCTTCACGTGGTGGCCCGGCACTTGCACCGCCAGCCCCTGCAGCATTCCGGCTACGGCAGCCGCATACCCAATGCGTTGCGCATCGGCGGCGCCAGCTGCGCTCAGCAGCACATCTTGGGCCGAGAGCCGCCCCTGCCCCAGCCGGATGATGGGTTGCTTGGCCGGACCATACGTAGCGCGCACGTGGCGCAGCTGCACCTGGCCTAGGCGCACGCCCTCAACGGGTAGTTGCTCATGCAGGGCCTTTCCCCCACCCGTCTTGGGCAGGGCCGCCAGCTGCAGAGCTACCGAATCGAGCACGAGGCTATCCAGAGGTACCACGCCACGCCGGAGCAACGCCAGCAGGCCTACGCCCGCCACATCGAGCCGGCCTACCGCCAGGCGCACCCGCGGCAGTTGGGCCGAGTCGGGGCTGGGCGTAACGGCGGTGCGCATCCTAATATGGCGCAGGGTTAGTGTGCGGCTCCTGAGGCTCGTGTGCAGCTCCCCAATGCGCAGTTGGTAGCGGCCATGGCTAGCGGTGGTCACCTGCTGCTCCAGCTTGCGCCGCAGCCAAGGATCGAGGAACTGAAGCGCAATAGTTACTCCTACGGCCAGCAGCCCTAGCACAGCCAGCACCCACCACCCCCAGTGCGTTTTGTGAGGTGACGAGGAGGGCAAGACGGGTTCGGAGGAGAGAGTGGTTGGAAACACGGGCGAGAATTAGCTACCTCATACGTAAAGTCTCTTCCTCCGATTATCCATTGGGGCCAGGTCCCACGTTTAGGATAAAAAAAGCGGCCAGCAGGCAGCAGACCAGAAAAACTCATTTATTTGTCGGCCCTAAGGTGGGCCTCTCTCTCCCATTCTACGCTCCGAAAGCGGTACTTGCCAACCCAGTAGGTCCGTTTCCAGTTAACCAGCTATGCTTGCTATAACTTCCCTGCTTAACCCGCAAAGTGCGGCCCGCATCAACCGGATTATCAAGAGCCTGGAAACGGAGTTTGGGTTGGATGACGTACAGGCAACCCCCGATCCGCACCTCACCTACCAGCTGGCCGGCGTGCGGAAGCTGTCGTCGCTGAAGCAGGTACTGCGCGACGTGGCCCGCCATACCAAGCCGTTTACGGCCCACACCACTGGCCTAGGCCTGTTTCCGGGGCCCAACCCAGTTATCTACATTCCGGTGCTGCGCTCCGATGCCCTCAACCGCCTGCACCATCGCATCCGGACCGTTACTGCCCCCTTGTGCCTACGCACCGATAAATTCAGCGGGCCCGATTGCTGGCTGCCTCACATTTCGCTGGCCCTGCACGATACCACGCCCGAGCTGCTGGGCCCGGTACTGCAGTACCTCAACCAGCAAACGTTTAACATGGAGCTGCTCATCAACAACATCACTATCCTGCGCCAGCAAGACGAGCTGTTTGTGCAGGAGAAGTGCTTTTTCTTTGAGGGGCACAAGCACGAAACCTCGCCCGATTTGTTTGAGCAGACGGCCTAGGCCACTCCTGAGCGGGCCGCGCTACACAGGAAATTTGCCGCACCTTGTGTCACTTTTCCGCCCGCGCCCCCGACCTTTACCGCCTCCAACACATCCCTTTCTTGTATGAACGCATACTCTATTGTTCTGGCTCTGCACTCCTGGACGCGCTGGCTGGTGCTAATTTTCGGACTCATTGCTCTATTCCGGGCGTTTTCGGGCTGGCAAGGCCGCCGGCAGTGGGCGGGCGCTGATAATGGTATGGGAGCTGCCTTCGTGGGCTCCATGCACTTGCAACTGCTGCTAGGCCTCATCCTGTACTTCGGCCTGAGCCCCTATGGGGTGAAAGCCTTTGAAACCGCTGGTGGTGCCGTTATGAAAGATGCCGGCAGCCGGTTTTTCGCCGTTGAGCACTTGGTGGGCATGATTCTGGCCGTGGTAGCCGCTCAAGTAGGCCGCACCCTGTCCAAGAAAGCCACCGACCCCGTGCTGAAGCACAAGAAAGCCTTTACCTGGTTTCTGATTGCGTTGGTGCTGGTGCTGCTAATGATTCCGTGGGGCATCTGGAACCCCGCTCGCCCGGCATTTCGCCTCTAGTTTCTACAACATAAAAAAAGCCGCCTCCAGGCATCTGGAGGCGGCTTTTTTGTTGCTATAGCTTTACAGTTAGTAAAAGCGCTACCTTAAGTGGCGTATTGCGTATATCCGCGTACTCAAGCTCAACTGCTTTAGGCTTGCCTATGCAATTCTTCACTAACTCCACACCCAGGGCTCGGATCTCCTGCCCGGAGTTTGCCTCTCTGATTGACTCGCATTTGCGGGAGCTGGAGAATCGCCCCGAAACCAGTCATAACCATCGGGCGCTACTGGCAGTGCTACGCCAGCAGCTTCTGGAGCAGCAAACCGTGCCTGGCATTGCCCCCACAAGTGGCCTAGCGCACTAGAGCGAGTACCCACCCGAGGCTTCTAGACGCTGCGCATTTACCCAACGCGCGGCCTCTGAGCAAAGAAAGGCTACTACGCCCCCAATATCCTCGGGCTCGCCAATGCGGCCCAGCGCCGTTTGCCCCGACATGTAGGCCTCTAGCTGCGGGTGCTGCTCCCGGACGGCCTTAGTGAAGTCGGTTTTGATGATGCCCGGAGCTACCAGGTTGGCCCGAATGCCGCGGCTGCCCAACTCCTTGGCCAAGTACTTGGTGAATACCTCAACGGCCCCCTTCATGGAGGCATACGCCGCGTAGCCGGGAGTAGTAAAGCGGGTGAGCCCCGTAGACAAATTCACGATTCCGCCGCCATCAGCCAGCAGGGGCAGCAGCGTTTGGGTCAGGAAGAATACACCTTTGAAATGCACGTTCAGCAGACGGTCGAAGCTTTCTTCAGTGGTTTGGGCAAACGGAGCGGCCGCGTCAATACCGGCGTTGTTGATCAGAAAATCGAAGTTGCTGCGGCCCCACTGCCCCTGCAGCTGCTGGCCCAGCGCTTCGGCAAACCCGGCGAAGGTGGCCGCCTGGCTGGCATCTAGCTGCAACGCCGCGGCCTTGCGCCCCAGCGCCTCTACCTGGCCTACTACGGCTTGAGCTTCTTCTTGACGGCTGTGGTAGGTCAGGACGATATCATGGCCGGCCTGGGCCAGCTGCAGGGCCATGTCTTTACCCAAGCCGCGGCTGCCGCCAGTTATCAGGGCTATCTTATTTGTGCTCATCTTCTATGGGGTTAATGTGAAACTACAAAGATCGAGCACCTGCCCTAGGCCACTCTGGTGACTGTTACAGATTAAATGGTGAGCATTTCCGATTTCACCTCCCGCAGCTTAGCCCAGGTCAGCTCGCGGTACTGCTTTGGCGTTTGGCCCGAGAAGCGCTTGAAAAACTTCGTGAAGTTGGAAGGGTCGTAGGTAAGGCGGGCGGCTATTTCGGCAACGGGCTCGTTGGTATCACGCAGCAGGCGCTGAGATATGGCCAGTATGCGGGCTTCGAACAGAGCACAGGGTGAGTGGCCCGTGGTAAGCTTTATGGTGTTGCTAAGGTGAGTAGGATGCACGTGCAGCCGATCTGCTAACTCCCTAATTTCCAGCATTTCCGTGACTAGGCCAGCTTCCACCTCGGCCAAGTGGTTATCCAGCTCGCGCAGATAATCAGCCGTAATTTCGTGCTGTCGGGCAAGTATCTTTTTAGGAATGGGGGTAGCCATAGGTAGTGCGTTTTAGCAATAGACGAATACCCAAGCAGCGTACTTTAGGTATGCAGGAAACCCGTGCCTAGGCACAAGTTAGTACCCGTACCAAAAGTTACCACGCTAACATACCATTGCCCTGCTAGAGCATACCAGCAGGGTAATGTGAGAGGCTACTACTAAGCGGCTGAAGCTATCTGGGTTCTGATTCCGCCGCAGGGCTGCGCACGGCGCTCAGGCGGTAATCAATTTTAGGCAGCTTGGTGGTGGCCCGCTTGCTACTGTGGGCGGGGCGGGTGAAGTAATAGGAACCGCCGAAGCAGCAAATAACCAGTAGGCTCGTGCGGGCCCAAGCGAGTAACGTGTTGATATACATAGTAACCTCTTTCTGGGTGGGCTTAGTGCTTACGCCGGCCGTCTAAGGCCTGCAGAGTAAAGAATACATCCTGCTGCTGGCTTGGCGCCTGCAGGAACATTGACTGTTGCTTGTAGCCCCCGTAGCCGCAGCTAAGCCCAATAGGGCCGGCGTCGGGGAGCACAATGTTGAAGTTGCCGGCTGCATTGGTAACGGTTACCTGTTTTGTGGTGCCACTAATCCAGATGGTAGCTCCGGCCAGAGGCATACCATTTCTGCCCTTCACGCCGCCCCGGAGGGTTACGGGGTAGTCAACGGGCGTAGCCTCACTGGTTGGCATTACTACCGCGGGCCGCACGGGCGCCAAGCTGCGGGTTACTTTGTGCGAGGCGGCCACCTTCCGGGAGCTTGGCTTACTTGTGCCAGTTGGCCGCTTAACGGGGTCGGGAGCCGCTACCGCCGCCACCGTAGAAACTATAACCAACGCACAAACGCGCAAAAAACGAAAAACTAAAGACATATCGGGAAGCAAAAGCCAGAGGCAAGGGGAGAAAACAGATGGTACAAAGCGGCTACTTTTCGCTACCGGCCAAGAGGTGGGCTACGGGCTGGCGCTCCTCTAGCCAGCGAAAAGTGCTGTACTGTCCAGGAGTCAGGATGCGAAACATGGCGGCATCGTACTGCTGCATTACCTGTGCCACTGGTAGTAGGGTGCCTTGCATCCCCTGCTCGGGAGCAGCAGGGTCAAGCTGTTGCAGCTTTTGGTAGGTTACCACCCGTACTTCAGCGGCTTGCTTCTTGGTAAGCCGCAGCACATCCGTGAAATAGCACGTCAGCTGTAAGGCCCGGTCTTTTACCTGTTGCTCATGCGCTGGCACTGTAGTCTGCTGCTCAGCAGTAGCAACCGAAGGCTGTTGCGGAGCTGCCTGAGCAGCGGTTGCAAGCAGAACAAGCGCAACGAAAGTGAGACGTACTTTTTTCATGAGAACAGGTGTGTTTGAGGTGAGGGGAAGAGCGAGATTCTGTTTCAAACCTATCCTGTGCTCCTGAACCATGCTGGATTACTAGCCCAATAGCCGCTTAATAGCTGTGAGCAGTACAGTTTTCTCTGTGAAAGTCCACATCATGCCTCTCCGATAAGCGCAACCTTTGTATGAGATTAATCATATATCAACCAAACCCCATTTTCCCATTTTGAGTCTTTTTTATCTAATCAGCTGATTTGTAGCAAATACCTACTTCTCGCAAAGAAACTTACACTGCATACCTACTATCTTAGCTCAACAATACGCTACCTACCTATTGCATGCCGCTCTCCCCGCTCACTTGTGTCATAGTTGATGACAACGAGATTAACCGCTTAACTCTCGAACACCTCGTTGATCTTACGCCCGATTTGCAGTTAGCCGCCTCTCTAGCAGGAGGTATTGAAGCCCTGAACTATTTCCGGCAGGGCGGCCAGGCTGATATCCTGTTCCTGGATATTGAAATGCCACTGCTCTCAGGGCTTGATTTGCCGCGCCTGTTGCCAACACCGGCGCCGGCCATCATCATGGTTACCACGCACCGCGACTTTGCGGTGGATGCTTTTGCGCTTCATGCCCTAGATTACTTGGTGAAGCCCGTGGTACTAGACCGCTTTAACCAAGCCGTAGCGCGCGTACGGGAACAGCGCCAGCCCCCTCTCCCCCAAGTCAGCAGCCCGCCTCCCGCAGTACCCGCCCCAGAGCCTGATACCAACTTATTCGTGAAAGTGGGTACCCGCATGTTACGGGTAGATTTCAGTGAAGTGCTGTACATCGAGGCCTTGTCTACCTATTCAGTACTGGTAACCAAAGCCCAGAAGCATATTGTGTATCTAACCCTGAAGGCCTTACAAGAGCGTTTGCCGTTTGCTCATTTTGTGCGGGTACACCGCAGCTACATTGTAAATACTGCGCTCATTGATGCCGTGCAGGATAACACGCTGAAGCTTGGCACCCATGAAGTGCCCGTAGGCAAATCGTATCAGGAAGAGTTTTTCCGTGGTCTGCGCGGCTTATAAAGCGGGCTGGCAAACCTCCTGATAAGCCAACGGCGGCGCGACGATAGTACGTCTCGCCGCCGTTGTTTACCGGAATGGCTCTTTGCCTTGCAGAACTCTGCCTGAGTTTACCGCTGCGGTTCCTCCTTGGGCAATTCTGCGGGCAGCTCCTCCAAGGCGCGTTGCACTTGGCGCACTACTAGGGCTACCGCTTGCTGAATGGCCGGTAACTCGTTGGCGGAGCTGACGTGTGCACGCTCTAGCTGCTGTACGGCCTCAGCAACGTCTACTATGCCAAGGGCATCGAGGCTGGGTTTGATGTGGTGCGCCACTCCGGCCACCTGCTTCCAGTCGGCGGCGGCGGCGGCAGTTTCTAGCTTGAGCACGCTTTGGGGCATGTTGGTCAGGAAGGAGCGGATAATTTTGCTCACGAACGAGGCGTGCCCCTGCGCCATGTCGTGCAATTTGGCCAGGTTGTAACTCTTGATGGAAGCAGGCGTGCTAACGGGGCGCAACAGCCACTCCAGTTCCCGATACAAGGCTGCTTCTTCAAAAGGTTTGGTGAGGCAGGCATCCATGCCAGCGGCCAAGTACCGCTCATTATCGGCCCGGAAGGCGTTGGCCGTGAGAGCCAGAATGGGCACGTTGGCCTTTGCCGCATCAGGCAGCTTCCGAATGATGGCGGTAGCCTCTAGGCCACTCATGCCGGGCATTTGAATATCCATCAGCACCACATCGTAGGTGTGCGCGCTGTAGAGGGCCAGCCCATCGGGGCCGTTTTCGGCTTCATCCACCATCATGCCCCACTCCTCCAGCAGCAGCCGGGCCACGTGGCGGTTAATCTCGTTGTCTTCTACCAGCAGCACACGGCGCCCCTGCAAGGCTCCCGCATCAAAGGGGGTGGGAGTGGCAGCGGCGGCAACAGCCGTCGTGCGGGGCAGGGTAAGCTCGAAGGAGAACCGACTGCCCTGGCCTACCACGCTTTCTAGCCGGAGCTTGCCCCCGAGCTGTTCTACCAGTGCCTTGGAAATGCTCAGGCCTAGGCCAGTGCCGCCAAAGCGCCGGGTGGTATCGGCGTAGGCCTGGGTGAAGCCCTCAAAAATGCGGGCCTGCAGTGCGGGCGCAATACCAATGCCGGTATCCGTGATGCTTATCTCCACGGTAAGCGTCTCCTCTGTTTCAGCCACCTGCCGGCTAATGACCACGATGCGCCCACCGGCTGGCGTGAATTTCACGGCGTTGCCTAACAGGTTGATCAGGATCTGATTGATACGGTACGGGTCGCCGAGTACCCACGGGTGGGGGCAAGAGTTACGCAGCGGGGTTCCCTCCACCTGTATTCCTTTATCGATGGCCTGCAGCACCAGCGGCTGCAGCGCCTGCCCCATAGAATCGCAGAGGTTAAAGGGTGTCTGCTCAAACTCCAGCTTGCCGGACGTGATTTTGGCCATGTCCAGCACATCGTTAATGATGCTGAGCAGGTGCTGGCCGGAGCTACGAATAATGCGCAGAAACTCTTGCTGACGAGCATCCAGCGGGGTTTTGCTGAGCTGCGTGGCCATACCCATCACGCCGTTCATGGGCGTTCTGATTTCGTGGCTCATGTTGGCCAGGAAGTTTTCCCGGGCCCGCACAGCGGCTTCTGCCTCCTCCTTGGCCCGCTTCAGCTCCTGCTCGGCCTGAATGCGGTCAGTAATATCCTGGCCAAACCCGATGACGTAGGCGGCCCTAGCTCCTTCTTCCTTTACCAGATAGTTCTGGTAGAGAATGTAGCGCAGCTCATTGTTGCCGATCTGCATTTCCACCACGCCCCTATTTTCGCCGTTGCGGGCAATAGCGGCGAGGTAGTGGCCTAGATTTTCTTGCTGAGAAGGCATTAGGGCCTCCTGAAGGTTGCGCCCCGGCAATGAGTCGGCCGGCAGGCCCATGAACTGCGCTACGGCCGGGTTTACCGAGAGCACCTTCCCGCTCAGATCGTGGGTGCAAATAAGGGCCTGCGAGTACTGCATCAGGTCGCGGTACTGCTTGGTACTGCGTTCCAGTGTCTGCTGCGCGTTTTTGAGGGCGGTAATATCGGTGCTCACCACCAGCACGTGCAGGCTGCCATCGGGCAGGCGCAGAGGGCGTTTCATGGTCTGATACCAGAGTACCTCGCCGCTGTAGAGCGAAACCGATGACTCGTAGCTGTACTGCTCGCCGGTAGCCAGCACGTGAGCATCTGTTTCGGCGTAACGTGCCATTTCCCGCGCCTGCACACTATTGGGGTCAAGCTGGAAGCCATCCTGCAGGTGAGCCGATAAGCTCCGTAGCACTTGGGTGGCCCGGTTTTGAAACAGCACATTGCCTTCCGCGTCGCGCACCAGAATAACGCTGGGGCTGGTGTCGAGCACTAGCTGGATAAACTGCTGTTGCTCCTGCAGCTCGCGGCGGGTAGTTTCTTCGCGGGTGGTGTTGGTTAAAATCAGTAGGCGGCTCTCGTCGCGGAGTGCTACTAAGCGGGCGTTATGGTAAGTAACGGTTCCATCGGGGTGAGAAAGCTCAAACGTCTGCTCCTGCACGTCTGGTTGGGGTGGGCTGCTTACCAGCTGCATCAGCCGGTGAGCCACCGCTGTTGGCAGCAGGTCGGTTAGGGCCGCGCCCTCCAGCACTTGGCCTGGACGGCCCAGGGGTGTGCTACCAGACTTCGCCTCCAGCACGCGCCCCGCTGAGTTGAGCACCACAATGGTATCGGGCAAGGCGGAAAACAGGGCCCGCATTTTGGCTTCATTGGCACTTGTACGGATTTCTGCCTCCCGGCGCAGCGTGATGTCGGAGCCATACCCAATCACTAACTCCAGCGCCCCGGCCTCGTCAAAAACGGGCTGATAGTGCCGGAGGGCATAATGCTTGTTGCCATTCGGGAGCTCTACTTCTTCCTCCCACACCGTCATGCGACACTCCTGCACGGTCTGGGCAAACTGCTTCTGCCGGTTTTCGGCAATGGCAGCCGGCAGCCCTTGAGTGGCCGCAAATGCTGCTACGCCCTGGCCTAGAAGCTGCTCCCGAGCGGCCGGACTAGGCAGCGCGTAGGCATTGAGGTAGCGGTAGCGCTGTTCCAGATCAAAGACGGCAATCTGGCTGGGCATCCGGTCGAGGATGGTTTCGTAGAAGGCCCGTTGCTCCGCGAGCTGCTGCTCTACCTGCACCCGCGCCGTGATGTTGACCAGGTACAGGTTCACGTATCCTTCGGCGGGGAAGGGCACAACAAACGCGGTGTGCTGTTGCCGGGCGGCCGAAATATCTACCTCGGCCACCGTTCCGGCGGCCAACGCATCGGCAGCCATCTGATGAATTTGGGCAAACATCTGCTGCCGTTCGGCTTCGGGCAGCGGCTCGTAGAGCTGGCGGGCGGCAGGGTTGGCGAAAAACAGTTCACCATCTAGCCCCAGCCGGAAAATGGGGTTGATATTTTCACTCGGGATGCTAGCCACGCGCCGTAGCTCCTGCATTGCATGGTGCTGCTCGGTAATATCACGCAGGCAAATGTGCAGGTTAGCCAGCGCAGGCCCCTGCTGTGCTCCCGGAATAACATCCTGCGACAGCACCGCGCCACTCCGCAACATAACCGTTTCATTGTACTGGGGCAGCCCCTGTATCATGCGCTGCTCAAACCCTTCTGGCTGGCTTACACGCACCACCAGCTCAGCTAGGAGCTCAGTTGCCGGGTGGCCTAGCCACTGGTGCGCAGGCAAAGGCAGCCCATAAAGTGCGCAAAACTGCTCATTGAGCACTGCCACGGTACCATCGGCGGCGGTCAGTAACCAGCCCGTTTGCCCTTGGCTGGTTAGCTGGCCTAGCTGCCTGGTGAGGGTATCATTGGTGGCCGTAGCGGACTGTAACGCCCGCTCTAACTCCGCAATCCGCTGGTGAGCTTGCTGGGTATCCAAGGGCATTTGGGGCGGTAAGGCCATGTGAGTGACTGAGTGGAACCCGAAAATACGACGCAATCAGCGAAGTGGCAGCAGGAAAGGCGATAAAGTCGAGCTTGCCCTGAATTGTATTCGCCCAAACTCATACTTAGAAGCTGCATGGGCATACTTACTCACTGAATAGCCCTAGGCCACTCTGGGCTTAACGGGCAGGGTGGGCAGGTCTGCAACAGGCCGCGCCCTTAAGAGGACGAGTGGCCTAGGGCGTACCCGCCGTCGTTTGAATTACGTAACTTAGCCCCATGAGCAAGCTGCAAACCCTCGAAGACTTCTACCGGAATAAAATCAACTGGATGCCCGAAAACCTGAAGCAGGACATTGGGCATTTCAACGTATTCCGGCTCGATGATTTTGTGGGCCCAAAGGCATGCCACTTGCCCTACAGCCGCAAGGACTTCTATAAAATCACGCTGGTTTCGGGAAACAGCAATTACCACTACGCTGACAAAACCCTGGAAATACGGGGGCACGCGCTGCTTTTCGCCAACCCCATGGTGCCTTACGACTGGGAGCCTCTTGATGACCATATTACGGGCTACTTCTGCATTTTCACGGAGGCCTTTCTGCAGCGACACCTGGCCGGCGCCCTGGAGCTGCCCATGTTCAAACCTGGCGGGCAGCCCCTCTATACCCTTAGCGATGAACAGCTTCCGGCCATCAGGCAGCTGTTTGAGAAGATGTTTGCGGAGATAGAGTCAGACTATGCTTTCAAGTATGACCTGCTGCGCAACTACGTTTTTGAGTTGGTACACAGTGCTTTGAAGCTGCAGCCGGCTACCTCCCTGTATCAGGAAGCCAACGCAGCCACCCGCATTGCTTCGCTTTTTACGGAGCTACTAGAACGTCAATTCCCAATTGAAACGCCCGGCCAGCAGGTGCGGCTGCGCAATGCCAATGCCTTTGCCGCCCAGCTGGCCGTGCACGTAAATCACCTAAACCGTGCTCTGAAGGAGGTAACCGGCAAAACCACCACTCAGCTCATTGCCGAGCGGCTGGTGCAGGAGGCACACGCCCTACTCAAGCACACGGCCTGGAACGTATCGGAAATCAGCTACTGCTTGGGCTTCGAGGAGCCCGCTCACTTCAATAACTTCTTTAAGAAACGGGCGGGCGCCACGCCTACTTCCGTGCGCGTTGTTTGATTTTCGCAAGCATCGGTTTGATTACGGCAAGCGCATAGGCCTAGTGCTGCTCTAGTTTTGCACTGTACAAACAGAGCAAGCAATGAGCAACTCCCCCATTTGGTTTGTTACCGGTGCCTCGCAGGGCCTAGGCCTCTCGCTGGTTCGGCAACTTCTGCAGGCGGGCCACCGCGTGGCCGCCACTTCCCGCCACCTTGCCAGCCTCACGCAGGCGCTCGGCGAAGCTTCCGCTGCTTTCATGCCCCTGCAAACCGACCTAACCAATGAGGCCAGTGTGCAACAGGCCGTTGCCCAAGCCTTAGCTACGTTCGGCAGCCTTGATGTGGTGGTGAACAACGCCGGTTATGGCATTGGTGGCAGCATTGAGGAACTGACGGACGCGGAAACCCGGCGAGCCTTCGATGTGAATGTGTTTGGTGGCCTGAACGTGATTCGACAAGTGCTGCCCCACATGCGGGCGGCTCGGAAGGGGCACATCATCAATATCTCGTCTATTGCGGGCATTTCGGGGGCCACTGGCTGGGCCGTTTACGCGGCTACCAAGTTTGCCGTGGAGGGCTTCTCAGAGGTGCTGGCCCACGATGTAGCTGCCTTGGGTATTAAGGTAACTGTAGTGGCACCGGGCGCTTTCCGCACCAACTTCCTTACCCAAGAGTCCTTGGTGATGGCTGAGCAGCCTATCGACGCTTACCAAGAAGTGCGCGCCTCCCACGAGAAATACCGGCTGATGAACGGAGCTCAGATGGGCGACCCCGAGAAAGCGGCCGCGGCCATCATCAACATCACCACCGAGCCCAACCCTCCGCTGCACCTGCTGCTAGGCCAAGATGCCTACAACCGCGCCATGCGCAAGCTGGAATCCTTCCGGCAAGAAATCGACGCCTGGGAGCCCCTGACGACTTCCACTGGCTTTGAGAGCTGAGGGCGCGGGCTCCTCACCTTTTACCCACTACTCCTATGCTCTATGAATTTGCCCGCGTGGCTTTAAGTACTTCCTTTTCCCATCACCTAGAAACTCAATCTCATGAAAAGCAACAAGATCTGGTTTGTGACCGGCGCCTCGAAGGGCCTCGGCCTAACCCTGGTACTAAAACTCCTGGCCCAAGGCTATGCGGTAGCGGCCACCTCCCGCAACCTGGCGGAACTGCAGCAAGCCGTGCCGCATAATAACGGCCGCTTCCTGCCCCTGCACATGGACCTCAGCAGCGAGGAAAGCGTGCGGCAGGCCATTGCTACCACCGTCAGCACGCTTGGCGGGCTGGATGTAGTGGTGAACAACGCGGGCTATGGCCTGGTAGGTGGCCTAGAGGAAATCACGGACCAGGAGGCCCGGCAGAATTTTGAGGTGAACGTGTTTGGGCTGCTGAACGTGATTCGGCAGGCCACCCCTCACCTGCGGGAGCAACGCTCAGGCCATGTATTTAACATCTCCTCCGTGGGTGGTTACATGGGTGGTTTCCCGGGCTGGGGAATCTACTGCGCCACCAAGTTTGCGGTGGCAGGCCTCACCGAGTCATTCGGGGCCGAGATGCGCGAGTTTGGCGTGCATGCCACGGTGGTATACCCCGGCTACTTCCGCACCGAGTTTCTTACCGCTAGCTCCCTGAGCACTCCCAAGCAGCCCATTGAGGCCTACCAGGCCATCCGTGATTCGCAAGCGCAGCACGAGCAAGACATCAACGGCAACCAGCCCGGCGACCCCGAAAAAGCGGCAGAGGTGCTGATTCAGGCCAGCGAAACGGCCACTCCTCCCCTCCACCTATTCCTGGGCGAGGATGCGTACCAATTAGCAGAGCAAAAGATCCAGACCGTGCAAGCCGATCTACAGGCCTGGCAGGCTGCCGCCACGGCTACAGCCTTCTCTGCTTAGCTTCTACCCCCCTCAAAACCTTTAAAAAGGCCCGCAGAATAGCTGCGGGCCTTTTTTGTTCGTATTCTTAATATTAACCTCCTTCTTTTGTAGTTCGTTAGCGCCTTGGGCTATTGCTCCGGTTTCTGTCTCTTGCCGCCGCCCAGGGCATTTTTGGGGAGGTGAGAACCGTAGTTGTGGCCTAGCATCACCTCATATTTTACTTGTCTGCTTTTGCGAATAGCTGCTTTACTCCTTCTGCTCCTCCTGCTTTCTACTAGTGCCTTTTGCCAAGGCCAGTACCGCCGAGCCGTTGCCAAGTCGGGCGATGGAGTGCAAACGCTGTTGCAGCGTTATGGCCTGAACTCCAAGCCTTACGTGCAGCAATTCAAGCAGCTGAATCGCAAAAACCTCACCGCTAAGGGTGGCCTAGTAGTTGGGCGAAAGTACTTGCTGCCTAATCGTAGCACGAAGCGCCCAACCGTAGCCGCTAAGGCCAAGACGTCGCACGGCATAAGCACAACACCTCTGCTGCCCTCGGCGCTCTTTGGACCAGCTTACTCGCCGGTGCCCGTCCGCGACCGGGCCCTGCGCGGGGCCGTCTACTACCTCTCCCCCGGCCACGGCGGCCCCGACCCTGGCGCCATCGGCACATACGGGGGCACCAAACTGGCTGAGGATGAGTATGCCTACGACGTGACCATTCGGCTGGCTCGGGTGCTGATGGAGCATGGCGCCACCGTGTACATGATGGTGCAGGACCCCAACGACGGCATTCGCGACGAGGCTATCCTGAAAATGGACCACGACGAGATTGGTTACCCTAACCAGGTAATTCCGCTCAGCCAAGTATACCGCCTGCGTAAGCGCATTGCCGAGGTTAATCGCCTGCATGCACGCCACAAAGGGGCCTACCAGCGCCTTATTGCGTTGCACGTGGATAGCCGCAGCGCTGGCCAAAACATCGACGTGTTCTTCTACCATCATCCTGGCAATGCTTCAGGACTGCGGCTAGCCAAAAATATCCATAAGGTGTTCACGGCCCGCTACAAGCGGGCTCAACCTAATCGGCCGTATTCTGGCAACGTTTCGCAACGTGGCACTTTGTTCGAGGTGCGGAATAGTCACGCCCCGGCTGTGTTCATGGAGCTGGGTAACATTCGTAACCAGAAAGACCAGCGCCGTTTTGTGGTAGCCGACAACCGGCAGGCTCTGGCCAACTGGATTTATGAAGGCCTACTGGCAGACTATACGGGTCGGTAAAAGCTACTTGCCAACAGAGGGCTGTTGACAATTAGCAGTACTATTCTGCTACTTATCAAGCGCCAATCCGCAATCAGGGGTTCATCAGCAGGTAAAGCAGATTGTGGTACAGAATACCCTGCTCACCGTCGTGGATGCCGTCTAGGCCTGCATCTTCCATTAGCGCTTCTACCTCTTCATAATCCCGCAGAAAATCTATCTCCACTTCTTCGGAGTTGGGTACGCGGGTGTGCGCTAGGTAGCGCCGCTTTTTCTCTAAGGTGATGTATAGTTTCTGGTGCTTAGTTTCAGCGATGAGCAAAGCCTCGCAGGGTTGCGTGTTGCGCCCATCCGCCGACCGAATGTGGATGGTGGTCTTTTCAGACTCGGGCGTGTGAAGCAGAAAGCTGGTAATATCGAGACTCATGGCGGAAGGAGGAAAGACCGGGGCGAAGGTACGCTGTGAACTTTTCGGGGCTCAACCTATGGCTGAATACCTCAGGAATTTAAGTACTCTCAGGCCGCAGTTCTACTACTATAATTAATGCGTTATGCCAATAGGCTACATCTTAATTGAGCCAGACATTTACCAGGCCCTGAATTGGGATAAAGATCTTATAACAAAGGCTCTGGAAATTGTTCGCCAGTCCTTTGCGAGTATAGTCCCAGAAAGCACTACAGGAGTTGAGTGCGACTTACTAGCTGTTACTAGTCCGCATCATTTTCTATCCGGGCCTCACTATCCTGCCATTGGTATTCACTCTGCAGACCAAGCTGCTGAAGCAGCTATCAATTTTTCCGCTATTCTCTTTGGCATCAGACAGAATATAAAAGCGAAGTCCTTTATGCTTATAATTTGTCCCATTTAGCTTGGCTTAAGCAATACTTGGAAGCACGGTTGCGTGAGCGAATGCAAACGTCATATGGGTGTAGTAACCAGAGTTTACAAAGTAGACTGCCTCAATGGATGCTGACCGCAAAGAATAGGGCCTCAGTAATCAAGAAAATCGGAGACCTAGAGAAAAAATAAGTTGGCTTCTTGACCTATACTAAAGAAATAAAAGCCCGTCGCTAATATTCAGTGACGGGCTTTTTGCTTGCTATTTCTAGAATAAGTGCCTTTATTCAAAAAAATCTACGTTGATCTATATGGAAGCTACCTCTACCCTCGCTATTGACCTCGCTCTAGCCCAATCCAGCCACGGGGCAGCGGGGAGCCACGCCCCCGAGCATGGCCCCGCCACCTGCCTGAACTGCGGCACCCTAGTGCCCGAGCGGTTCTGTGGGCACTGCGGGCAAGACGCTCACCATACCCACCGCCTCACGATGGCCTACATGCTTCACGAAGTTCCGCACAGCATCTGGCACGTAGACAAAGGTATTTTTTACTCCATCTGGAGCATTTTTACCCGCCCTGGCTCCACCATCCGCAGTTATCTGGCTGGGCAGCGCAAGTACCACTTCCCGCCGCTATCATTGCTGCTGCTGGTGACTGGTATCTACGCTTTTATTTCCTCAACACTACACATTGATCTGCTGCCGCCGCGCGACCCGGCCATCCCCGAGGCCATATGGCAGGCACAAAAGGCTGGCGTTGAATTCGTGGCCAAATACATGAGTTGGGTGTATGTAGGACTGGTGCCGGTGATAGCCGCGTTTGCGCGGCTTTTTTTGCGCCGTGGGGGCTACAACTATGCGGAGTGTCTTGTTATTGCGGCATTCATCACGGCGGTTTGCAACTCTATAACTCTGTTCTCCCTACCCGTCTCCTATTTTTACTCCGGCACTATATACATCACAAAAGTGGGGTATACAGTGTCGCTGATAAGCTTGAGCTACGCCACCTGGGCCTACGGTTCCATGCTGGCGCATACGGGCCTGAGCTTGGCAGGTCGTCTGATACGAGGTTTTTTTCCGTTTGTGCTGGGCATCATCGTACCATCCATGCTCGTGGGCATGATTGGGGCAGGGTTGAAATTGAGCACAATTAAAAAAGAGATGGAGCAGCAGCAACGGCTCCAACAGCATATTAAATCGGCTCCCGCACCGGCCCATTAAGTGGCAAACAAAGAATAGTCTTGTTCCTGACTATTCACTCAGAAGGCAGTTGATTACACGTAAAAAGCCCGCCGCTGATAGTCAGCGGCGGGCTTTTTAATGGGGCGATAAGCGGCAATTATTGTCCCAGAACCATGGCAAACACCAGCGGCGCTACAATGGTAGCATCCGACTCGATGATGTACTTAGGCGTGTCCTGGCCTAGCTTGCCCCAGGTGATTTTCTCGTTTGGCACGGCACCGGAATACGAGCCATACGAGGTAGTCGAGTCCGAAATCTGGCAGAAGTAGCCCCACAGCGGCACCGAAGTGCGCTGCAGATCCTGGTGCAGCATGGGCACAACGCAGATGGGGAAGTCGCCGGCAATGCCGCCGCCTATCTGGAAGAAGCCTACTTTGCTCTCCTCGGTAGCCTGGTTGGTGTACCAGTCGGCCAAATAAATCATGTATTCGATGCCAGTACGCACGGTGTGTACGTTCTTGATGTCACCGCTGATAACGTGGCCGGCGAAGATGTTGCCGAGCGTCGAGTCTTCCCAACCGGGGCAGATGATGGGCAGGTTTTTCTCAGCGGCAGCCAGCATCCAGCTATCCTTGGGGTCAATCTGGTAGTACTGCTCCAGCTCGCCCGACTTCAGGATCTGATAGAAGAACTCGTGGGGGAAATACCGCTCACCAGCTTTGTCCGCCTGCTCCCAGAACTTCAGTACCGAGTGCTCCAGGCGGCGCATGGCCTCCTCTTCCGGAATGCAGGTGTCGGTTACGCGGTTCATGTGGCGCTCCAGCAGGGCCTGCTCGTCGGCAGCCGTGAGGTCGCGGTAATTGGGTACCCGCTCGTAGAAGTCGTGGGCTACCAGGTTGAAGATATCCTCTTCCAGGTTGGCACCGGTGCAGCTGATGATTTGCACCTTGTCCTGGCGGATCAACTCGGCCAGCTGGATGCCCATTTCGGCGGTGCTCATGGCGCCAGCCAGGGTAATCATCATCTTGCCACCTTCAGCCAGGTGCTTGTTGTAGCCTTCGGCGGCATCAATCAGAGCAGCGGCGTTGAAGTGGCGGTAGTGGTGCTTGAGGAAGTTCGTTACGTTCATTGAGTCGTGTGTTCTGTACTTGTGGGTGTGCGGTTTACAATCAAATATTAGCTCGGAATCGTTCAATCAGGTTGCCCTATATCGTAGATTCTGAATAGCGTGCTATTGCGGCTGGGTTGCTCACAAAAACAGGCCTAGGATTGAAGCTGAGCAGCAGCGCTTTGCTTCAAGATATACTCCAACAGCTGCTCGGGGTTCAAGTCAACGCCGCTCAGGTTGATTGAGAGTGGCGTAAACCCCAGCGCCTCATTGGCACCCGCCAGCTTGCGCTTTAGAGGTGGCAGACGGTTTAGGTAGGCCTGTTCATCGCGCACCTGTAGGCAGATAAAGTACTCGTGGTTGATTGACCGTACATAGGCATCGGTGATGTCGGTCCATGGGATGAGGCCTACGCCTAGTGTGCGGTCCAAAATGCCTTCGTCAGTAATTTGAAGTCGAGGCCGCGTATCAAAAAACTGCCAAGAGCCAACGGCAGCACCAGTGCCAAAGAATAGAATGGTTACTAATCCTTGGCCCCAGTAGCCCTTGCTCACAATCATGAATACCCCCATGGCTACAAAAGCAAGCGCCCCTACGGTGAGCAGCGCATGTCGCTTGCGCGAGTTGTAGTAAATCAGGTCTTCAGTCATGACGCGCGGGAGATGCCTAGCTGGGCTCTTCAATCATCAGGTTATGGTTGGTGTAGATGCAGATGTCGGCGGCAATGTGCAGGGCATCTTCCACCATCTGGCGGGCCGTGAGGTGGGGCGCGTGCTTCTTCAGGGCCAGCGCGGCAGCTTGGGCGTACATGGCGCCCGAGCCGATGGCAGCCACGTCGAAGTCGGGCTCCAGCACGTCGCCGGTGCCAGCAATGATGAGCAGCTCGTCTTTGTCGGCTACTACCATCATGGCTTCCAGCTTGCGCAGGTACTGGTCTTTGCGCCACTCTTTGGCTAGCTCAATGGCCGCGCGGCGCAGCTGGCCGCCGTAGCCGTTGAGTTTCTCCTCAAACTTATCGAGCAGCATAAACGCATCGGCGGTGGAGCCGGCAAAGCCGGTTACCACTTTGCCATCTTGTAGCTTACGCACTTTGCGCACGTTGCTCTTGGCCACGTGCTTGTCCATGGTGGCTTGGCCATCGGCGCCGAGGGCAATTTCGCCGTTGTGGCGTATGCCTAGCACGGTAGTGGAACGGATTCTCATGGCAGAGTCGGAAATAGTAAAAACAGTTTTTTCGGCAGGGAGGCGCAAAGCTACAGGAATCCGGCGGCAACCGCTACGGGCATTAGAGCTAGAGCTAGTTCCCCCTCTTCAGATGAGGCGGGGCAAAGGGGTGAACTGGCCTAGAACGAATACTCTAAAACGTCATGTCGAGCTTGTCGAGACATCTCGCGTGCTAATGGTGCCACAATAGCTGTCATGCTGAGTGCAGCTGAAACATCTCCCCCGCTTCGTCCTCACGACAGGAGTTAGCTAGAAGTAGAGATGCTTCGACTGCGCTCAGTATGACGTTCAGTGTAACCAACGGTAATCAACCACCCCTAGCCCCTCCTCATCTGAGGAGGGGAAGTAGCTTACTAGCTCTAATTCCTAGTTTTTGTTCACACTCCTATGTCAAGCAGCACTCTAGGCCGCTTACTGCACCGCGTTGCGTGGGTCGGCTACGGGCTTCATCTCGTAGTTGATTGGGGGCTCGGCTCCGGCCAGATGCTGCACGAAGTAGTCCCAGCGGCGGCGCATCATGTAGGGCCCATAGGCGCCGTAACCGTGGCGGGCATTGGGGAACACCACTAGGTCGTAGCTTTTGTTCGCCTTGGTGAGGGCCTCTACTACCAGCCAGGTGTTGTAGGGCGGCACGTTATCATCCATCAGGCCGTGGGCCAGCATCAGCTTGCCCTGCAGATTTTTGGCGAAGGTGGCGTTGGCCTGGTTATCGTAGTTAGTGGTGCCGTCGGGGTTGGTTTTGAGTAAGCCGATGTAGCGCTCCGCCCAGTCGTCCTCGTAGTTGCGGTTCTCGTGGTTGCCTGATTCTGAAATACCCACTTTGAAGAACTCGGGGTAGCGGAACATGGCGGCGGCTGTGGCATAGCCCCCACCCGAGTGCCCCCAGATGCCCGTCCGCTGCACATCTAGGTACGGGTATTTCTGGGCCAACTGCTTGATACCGGATATCTGGTCCGATAATGTATTCTCGGCCATGTTGCCGTAGCAGGCATCGTGGTAGCTCTTGGAACGTAGCGGGTTGCAGCTGCCCTCAATCACCACCACCACAAAGCCCAGCTCAGCCAAGGCCTGATGGTCGTTGCGGGCGGTGCTGAACGACCAGCTGCCCACGCCCCCACCCTGCGGGCCGGGGTAGATGTAGTCGATGATGGGGTACTTTTTATTGGGGTCTAGGCCAGTAGGCGTGAACATCAGGCCGTACAAATCGGTCTGCCCGTCGGCGGCTTTTAGCGTGATGGACGTGGGCGCTTTCCAGCCGGTGGCGGTGAGGCGAGAAATGTCGGTTTTCTCCAGGGTGGAGAGCAGCTTGCCATCAGCGGAGCGCAGCATCGTCTGGCCCGGCTTATCGGGCTGGGAGTAGGTGTCGATGAAGTAGTTGCCCGAGGGCGAGAGGGTAACCTGGTGGTTGCCCAGCTCGGGGGTGAGCAGCTTGAGGTTTTTGCCATCCAGCCCGATGCGGTACAGGTGGGTGAAGTAGGGGTTGCCGGGCTCCCGGCCATCAGCCAGGAAGTATAGCTCGCGCTTCTGCTCATCCACGCGCAGCAGCTTGGTCACTACCCAGTTGCCCTTCGTAATCTGGCGCTTTACCTTGCCGGTGCCGGCATCGTAGAGGTACAGGTGGCCCCAGTTATCGCGCTCCGAGTACCATATAATTTCCTTGCTTTTCGGCAGATAGCGCCAGTTGATAGCGCCCTGGCCCGACTCGTACTGCGTGGCCACGGTTTCCGTAAACACGTCGCGCACGGTGCCGGTGGTGGCGTCGGCAATGCGGAACTTCTCCTCCTTGTGGTCGCGCGAAGTCGAGACGAAGGCCAGTTCCCTGGTGTCAGGGCTCCAGTCCACGTCGTCGAAGGTGCCGCTGCTAGAAATATCGTCGGAGAGCGTGCCTCGGTGCTGGTCGGGCGCCATCTGGAAGCGCACTACTTTGGGGTTGTTTACTTCAATAATTACCCGCTCAATGGTGGCAATGTCCTTGTCGCCGGGCAGCGGGTATTTCCAGGCCTCCAGCCGCGGATGGCCTACGTTGGTAGTCACTAGGTACATGTCGCCTACCTTGCGCTGGTCCTGGCGGAAGGTGGCAATCTTGCGCGAATCGGGCGACCAGCGCAGCACCGGCTTGTCACTGTGGGTCCAGCCGGCGTTGTCGGTAGCGTAGCCGTAGTCCTTGGTGCCGTCGGTGGTGAGCTGAGTGAGCTGGTTGGTGCTGGTATTGCGCACCCACAGGTTGTCGTCCTTGATGAAGGCAGCCAGCTTCCCGTCCGGCGACACAACTTCATTGTCGGCGTTGGGGGCAGAGGCTGCGGGCGCCGTATCAGGAGTCAACCGCCCGCTCAGCAAATCATATTTCCAGGCTTTGCCAGCGGAAGCGAAGGCAATAGACTTTTCATCAGCAGAATACGAGAGCTCCCGAAAAGGCAACCGATTAGCCTCGTAGGTTTTGCCGCTGGCCGAAGATAGCGCAGCGGCCAGCTTAGCGTGGTCGAAAGCCACGGAGCGGGTTTTACGGGCCGGATCTACCAGCACGTACTCGCTGCCGCGGGCCGTAAGCACCCGGTACCAGAACCGGTCGTTGGCCAGCCAATGCGGCGAGCCGGCACTGCCATCTACCAGGGGTTGGGTGTTGTAACTTAGAAATTGCTCAGCCCGGGCGTAATCCTGAGCCGTGAGAACGGGCCGCTGTTGGGCCGAGGCGGTGGCCGGAGCCAACCATACCGCCACCGAAAGGGCCAGTAGATACTTGTGCATAGCGTGTAGAGAAGGGTGGTACAACCGCCTTATTTCGGCGGAGGCGGAAGGTAGCACACATTCTGCTCACAGCCCATTTTGCACATCTTAAGTCGTTATAAACGCACTATACCGGACCAGCTAGGGGTTTGCCCGAGCTAGTCCGGTATATGTGAGTACAACAGTTGCTAGCCGAAGTAACTAGAAGCGGGCCTGCAGCTTGGCAAAGTAGAACCGCCCGTTCGAGCCCATCTGCACCGGGTCCCAGGCCCCACCCGTTTCCGTCAGCTGCGGATTGAACAGCGTGGGATACTTGTTAAACACGTTGGCGCTGCCCACAATAAACTGCAAGTGATTAGTAAGTGCGTAGTTCAGGGTCAGGTCGGTGGTGATGCGGCTGTCGTACTTCATCGGGTCGCCGTTCCAGTCGATGAGCGTAATCTTATCGAAGCGTACGAAGCGCACCAGAGCCCCAAACCGGCCTAGCTGGTAATCAAACGTTAGGTTGATTTTGGATGGCGGGGCCGAAGCTTTCACGAAGGCCTGCTCCCGAGGCCCAAAGAACTCCTCCTCCCGGCCCGTGAGGCGGCCGGAAGTCTGTACCCGGTCAATGCGGAGCTTGTTGAAGTTGGCGGCCAGTGTAGAGTTCAGGCGGCCGGTGCCTAACGTGAGCGTGTGGTTCAGAACTACATCAAGGCCTAATGAACGGGTATCCGCAGCGTTAGCGAAGAACTGCGCCTGGTCTACATTCAGGGCCTGCAGATCGGGGCCGATAACTGGGTCATCGGCAGAAAACTGGCTGGTAAGCACCACGCGGTCCTTCACCTTTATGTAGTAGCCATCCAACGTCAGGCTCAGGGAAGAGCCGATGCGACTGGTAAGGCCTACGTTGGCGCTGTTAGACGTTTCCTGCTTGAGGCTTGGGATACCTAGCTTCTGCGTTACGGCGCTGTTGTTGCGGGCCAATAGCACTTCCACCGGAGTACCGTTCACAAAGTTGGTGAAGGTGGAGTTGAAGTTCACCTGGGCCAGCGAAGGCGCCCGGAACCCGGTGCTATACGTGCCGCGCAGGGTCAGGAACTCGGTGAGGTTGTAGCGCGTGGACACCTTGTAGTTGAGCGTACTGCCGAAGTCGGAGTAATGCTCGTAGCGCAACGCGCCCGCCAGCAGCCAGCGCTGAGTTACGCTTAGCTCCGCATCCACATAGGCTGCCAGGTTGTCGCGGTGGGCTTTGATGGCGTCGCTGGGCTGGAAACCAGGGAAACCCTGGGAGCCGCCCGACAGGTCTGGGTTATAGTTGCGGTAGGATGCTTCCTCGCCCGGAAATAACGAGTACCACTCGCGGCGCCACTCGCCGCCAGCCGCCACGTTGAGGCCTTGTAGTACTGTTTTGTAATTGCGCGTGAGGCCTAGGTTCACCACGTTTTGCTGGAGCTGGAACCCACCAGCTCTAAACGACGTGGGCGAGCTGGTGCCCAGCGAGGCATTCAGCGTATTGCGCACACCATATTCAAAACGGTTAGAGCCGAAGTTGTTGCTCAGATCCAGCTCCCAGCCGCCCAGCGCCGTGCGTAGGCCTGCCACCGCCGAGGCATCTACAATATCGCTGGTGATAATGGGGTCGAAGCCGTTAGGGTAAATGCTCGGCACGTTCCGGTCGTCATCGGCAAAGCGCGTCCAGGCATAGGAGTCGCCTTTGCGCTTGTTGGCACCCCCAAACACGTACACGTACGACTTTTCACTGAGAGCAAACCGGGAATTCAGGTAGCCCGAAAGGTTGCTGATTTCAGGGTCGCCGTACTCGCGGCGGGCCAGGCCATCGGGGGCTGGCACGTTGGCGCGCTGGGTATGCTCCCGGCTGTTGTAGTCGACGGTAGCATTTACAAAGCTCCCCCGCTCTCCTAGGCCTATGCCGTAATTTAGGTTGGCGTTGAAATTGCCCCCGTCAAACTTCTTGTCGTCGCGGCGGTATTTAGCGTCGTAGGCACCGTAGTTCACGTTAGCCGTGAGTTCTTTCACGGAGCTTTTCAGCACGATGTTGATAACGCCGGCAATGGCATCGGAGCCGTACTGAGCCGCTGCCCCATCGCGCAAAATCTCAATGCGCTCAATGCTGGCAGCGGGTATCACATTCAGGTCGGTGCCAGTGTTGCCGCGGCCACGGGTGCCGAACAGGTTCACCAGTGCCGACTGGTGCTGGCGCTTGCCGTTCACCAATACCAGCGTTTGGTCGGGGCCTAGGCCACGTAGGGTAGCGGGGTCTACGTGGTCGGCGCCATCAGAGCCGGTTTGGCGGTTGGAGTTGAACGAGGGGGCCACGAACTGCAGCAGCTGGTTCACATCAAGCTGGCCGGTTTTGGTGGTTACCTCCCGCAGGTCGATGATATCCACCGGCGAAGGCGAATCCGTGACGGAGCGGTTTTGGCTGCGCGAGCCCACTACTTGTACTTCGCCTAGGCCAGTAGACGCATCGGCCAGCCGAATGCTCACCTCCCCGCCATCGGCGGTTACTTCTTGGCTGGCGTACCCGATGGAGCTGACCTGCAGCCGCGGGTTAGCAGAGCGGGTGCGTAGCGTAAAACGGCCGTCGTTGCCGGTGGCAGTGCCGTTGTTTGTTCCCTTCTCAACTACCGTGGCCCCAATTACTGGCTTGCCTGCACTGTCTAGCACTTGTCCGCTTAACGCTTGCCCCTGTGCGAAAGCAGTTGCGCTAACCAGGCACAATGTTGCTGCTAGTAGATTCTGCTTCATACCTCTTACTCGATTGAACGATTAACAATCGGGTGCCGCCGGCGTAGCTCCCACAGCCGGTAAGTATAGGGGTTTTACAATAAATTTCAGCGATTAGAGTGTTTAGAGAAGCGGTCAAGAGATTCTCATTAGCACCGCCTGTACTGTCAAGCTTGTCGAGACATCTCGCGTGCTGACGTTGCCAGAGTAACCCAACCCAAATGCACGTCATCCTGAGCTTGCGAAGGATCTTTCCCCGTCAGCACGAGGCGCTAGGCCACTCGTTCATATGACAGAAGATGCTTCCTTCGTCAGGATGACGTGCGAAGTGATAGGCCGAGTGAGGTCTCGACCAGCTCGACATGACGGCCTTTGTGAACAAGCACGTCATCATGGTAGGCCGCTTGCTCAACCTCCAACAAAAAAGCCGACCCTGATGGGCCGGCTTTCCTGTTTATTGTTCTTTTGATGCTTTAGATGAGCATGCGCAGGGGATCTTCCAGCAGGCTTTTCAGCGTCTGAAGGAAGGCGGCGCCGGTAGCACCGTCCACTACGCGGTGGTCGCAGCTCAAGGTCACCTTCATCACGTTGCCAATGGCCAACTGACCGTCTTTTACTACGGCGGTCTGCTTGATGCCACCTACTGCCAGGATGCAGGCATCTGGCGGGTTGATGATGGCGGTGAACTCCTCGATGCCGAACATGCCCAGGTTCGAGATGGTGAAGGTGCTTCCCTCCCACTCAGCGGGCTGTAGCTTCTTGCTCTTGGCCTTACCAGCCAGCTCTTTCACCTCGGTAGCAATCGTCGACATGCCTTTGCCGTCGGCGTTGCGCACTACGGGCACCAGCAGGCCTTCGTCCACGGCTACAGCCACGCCAATGTTTACCACCTTGTTCTGGCGGATTTTGTCGCCGAGCCACGAGGAGTTTACGGCAGGGTGCTGCTTCAGGGCCACGGCCGAAGCTTTGATCACCATGTCGTTGAAGCTGAGCTTCACCGGCGATAGGGCGTTGAGCTGGGTCCGAACCTCCATGGCGCGGTCCATCAGGATTTCCATCGTCAGATAGAAATGCGGCGCCGTGAAGAGGCTTTCCGACAGACGGCGGGCAATAACCTTGCGCATCTGCGACACGGGGGTGTCGGTATAGGTACCCTCGGCGGGTGTAGCTGCCGGAGCAGCAGCCGGAGCCTGAGCGGCAGCTTTGGGCTGCTCGGGCAGAGCGGCCTGGATGTACTCTGACTGCGTGTTGGCAGCTTGCGCGGGCTGCGAAGGAGCAGCGGCCGGAGCAGGAGCAGCGGCACCTGACTGAGCGTTTTCCAGGTCGCGGGAAACGATGCGGCCATTTTCGCCCGAGCCCTTGATGGTGCTCAGGTCGATGCCTTTATCCTTAGCAATGCTCTTAGCCAGTGGCGAAGCGAAGATGCGGCCGCCGTTCTGGGCAGGAGCAGCTTCTTCAGCAGCAGCTGGTGCGGGAGCCGAGGCAGTCGCCGAAGCGGGAGCAGCTTCCGCCGCGGCCGGAGCAGCACTACCACCCGACTGACCGCCGAGCAGGGCCTGCACGTCGGCGCCTTCTTCCCCGATGATGGCCAGTACACCGTCTACGGGAATAGCTTCGCCTTCTTTCGGACCGATATAGAGCAGGGTGCCGTCTTCGTAGTTGTCCAGTTCCATGGTCGCCTTGTCGGTTTCCACTTCAGCCAGAATATCACCCGACTTCACCTTGTCGCCTACTTTCTTGAGCCAAGCCGCAATAGTGCCTTCCGTCATCGTGTCGCTCATTTTGGGCATCCGGATGATGGTAGCTTTTTTGCCGTTGCCGGCGGGAGCTGCCGGAGCAGCGGGGGCTGGCGCTGGTGCAGCGGCTGCAGGAGCCGGAGCGGCAGGTGCGGGAGCCGCTGCAGGTGCTGGGGCTGGCGCTGCTTCCGCTTTAGGAGCTTCGGCGGCCGGGGCCGGAGCGGCACCGCCACCACTCAGCAGAGCCGAAATGTCTTCGCCTTCTTTCCCTACGATGGCCAGCAGGCCGTCAACGGGTACTGCGTCCCCTTCTTTCGGACCGATGTGCAAGAGGGTGCCGTCTTCGTAATTTTCGAGTTCCATCGTGGCTTTGTCGGTTTCAACTTCCGCCAGGATATCCCCTGATTTCACTTTATCGCCTACTTTTTTGAGCCACGAGGCAATGACCCCTTCGGTCATTGTGTCGCTCATTTTGGGCATTTTTATGAGTTCGGCCATCTGCTTCTTCGGTTGGAATTGAGTGGGGCCAAAATTAGCCCGAAAATCCGGGGGTGCAAACTAAAGGCGTTCTTCTAATGACAGGCCTAGAACAGCGAATTTTCGCCTACAAGGGACTCCCTGATTTTCACCCTTGTGCACCCCAACGGTAGTTGAGAGAATGCATACTTTGCCAATCAGTCGAAGGTTATCGGCACCGCCCAGCGCTCTAGGGCACAGATGCTGCGGTCGGCGCGGTTGCTGCGCTGCACATGTAAGGATTGGATTGCTGGCCGCACCAATGGCAAGAACTTCTGTAACTGAACTGAATCTAAGGCTTGCTGACTGGTGAAGCGTGGGGCTCCGGAAGCTTTCCAGACTAATCTAGCTGCTTGCACCTGCTCATGACTGATCTGTAAATCAGAGTTTATCAAGAAGCTGACAAACACCTTTCCTTTTAGGGTTGGGTGACTGATGCGTAGAGGCTTTTCCGTTAGGCCAGTAACTTGATAGCAGTACTCAGGAAAGTAGCAAATGAATGGCCTAGAGGCGTCAGACAACTCATCAGTGGCTTGCGCTTTAGGTTGCTCAAACACTTCTGGCCTCTGCTGGCAGCTAGCAAACAGGCCTAGCGCTGCTATTCCAATCCAATGGGCTCTAAGCATAAGTATCCTGCAAATGCCGCATATCCAAGAAGCCCCGAACGGTGAACATGGAGCCGGTGTAATCGAGCTGGTAAAGGCAGAGGTTATGGTGCTCGAAGTTATCCATCTGGCTTAACGGGTAGCCTAATAGCTGGCACAAAATAGCCCGCATGGCGCGGCCGTGCATACAAATCAGCACCGTTTCCTCTTCAGGGCGGGACAGCATCAGGTCTATAAACTCGCGCTGCCGGGCGGCCATTTCATCGGGGCTTTCACCACCTTCGAGGCGGGCGCTGGTCTGGCCGGCGCGCCACTGCTGCAGCACGCTGTGATACTCTTCATCTTCCTCCGCTGTGATGCGGGTGCCTTCGCGCGTGCCCCAGCTAATCTCGTTGAGGCCGCCGTGTTGCTCGTGTGGCAGGCCTAGGTCCAGAAACCCCTGCACCGATTCGTGCGTGCGCCGCAGCAAAGAGGTGTAGACTTTATCGAAGGCGATATGACGATAGGCGGCAAAAAAGCGGGCGGCTTGGCGCCGACCAGCCTCATTCAGAGAGGAGTCTACGCCGCTGCCCTGCACGATGCCGCGCACGTTGAAGTCGGTTTGCCCGTGCCGGATCAGGTATATTTTTTTGACGCTCACTTTCCCCCTAGTTTTGCTGTTCTGCCGTTAAAGTACGGCGATTTCGTTCGGACAGCTATGTTCCGACACCTATTTCCTTTGTCATCCGAGGGGGAGCGAAGGACCTTTTCTCGCTAGAGCGGTTATCGTAGCCACGAGCCTTTCTAACCTGACTACGTCCCTGGTCACCGCAGGATGATTCCACGACGTAGCAACCCTCCTCACCCGCATGACGCTGGAGCAAATCAAACAGTGGGTCGGCACCCGCCCCACCCTCGCCGATGCCCTCGGCATAGAACTCACCGCCCTTACCGACGACTACCTGGAAGGGCGCATGCCCGTTGATGGCCGCACGCACCAACCCATGGGCCTGCTGCACGGCGGAGCCTCCGTTGCCCTGGCCGAAACCCTCGGCAGCATCGGTGCCGCTACAAAGCTTGACCCCACCAAGCAGGCCTGCGTCGGGCTGGAAATCAATGCTAACCATATTAAGGGGGTGCGCGACGGCCACGTAATTGGTCGGGCTACGGCGCTGCACGTGGGGCGGAGCACCCAGGTCTGGGAAATCCGGATTACCCACGAGGAAACTGGCGCTCTGGTGTGCATCAGCCGCATTACGATGGCCGTAATCGATCTGCCTTCCGGCAAGCCGCAGGCATGAGCAGCTTGCAACGCATTTCCTGGAAACCTGACCTCCCGGTAGAGGATCGGCTGCGGCGCCTGGTGGCCCTGGCCCTTACCAGTGGCCGGCCGGTAGCCCTGTGGCGGCTACCCAACGACACGCACCCGCGCCTATGCCTGAGCCTGAAGGTAGATGCCGCATTTGTAGGCCTGCCGCCGGCGCTAGAGCCCACGGCCCCGGCGGGGTTTGCGTTCTTTCCGTTCCGGGACTCCGACCACAACCCGCCCCTGTTTCTGCCCGCCGATTTGTTTTTCGACTTGGGCAAGCCCGAAGAAATTCAGGTAAGCACGGCCGCCGCCGCCCGCCTGCCGGAGCTGCGGCAGCGCTTCGCCTCCCTCCCCGAAACGGCGGTGTTACCCTGGCACATTAGTCGGCAGCCCGCCCCTACCACGGCCTCGCGTGAGGAGTACGAGGAACTGGTGGCGTCTGGGGTAGCGGCCATTGAAGCCGGTACGGTACACAAGGTGGTATCGAGCCGGGCGGTGCGTAGACCACTGCCGGCCGGCTTTGATGCGCTGGCCGCTTTTGAAGAGCTGCAGGAGCGCTACCCCAACGCTTTCGTATCATTGGTGAGTGCGCCGGGTGTGGGCACTTGGCTGGGCGCCACGCCCGAAGTACTGGCCGAGATTACGGAAGATCAGGTATTCCGGACGATGGCACTGGCGGGCACCCAGCCACTAATGCCCGGCATGAAACCGGCTACCGCCCGGTGGGCCCACAAAGACTTAGAGGAGCACGCCATGGTAGCCCGCTACATTGTCAATTGCTTCAAGCAGCTGCGCCTGCGCGAATACGATGAGCGGGGCCCGCGTACCGTAGCCGCCGGCCAACTCCTGCACCTGCGCACCGACTTCGCCGTGCACCTCGACCAAGTGCCTTTCCCGACCCTGGGCACCGACATGCTCCGCTTGCTCCACCCCACGCCCGCCGTGGGCGGTGTACCCAAACAGCCCGCCTTAGATTTCCTACGTCGCCACGAAGGCTACGACCGTGCGTACTACGCTGGCTT
Organism: Hymenobacter wooponensis; assembly: GCF_004745865.1. Taxonomy (GTDB): domain Bacteria; phylum Bacteroidota; class Bacteroidia; order Cytophagales; family Hymenobacteraceae; genus Hymenobacter; species Hymenobacter wooponensis. The sequence goes on from NZ_SRKZ01000004.1 coordinate 697,738, forward strand.
CCTGGGCCCCGTGAACCTGCCGGAAACAGGCGTATCGCGGTTGTTCGTGAACCTGCGCTGCCTGCAGCTGCACCCCACCGAAGCCATCCTCTACGCCGGCACCGGTCTCACCATCGACTCTGAGCCCGCCCGTGAGTGGCAGGAAACGGAGCTGAAGCTGCGCACCGTTGGGGCTATTCTACACGATTGAGATGAACTGTGAATAGCGTTTTAAGTCAAGGAACGTCCATGCTAACGACTGGCCTAGGGTGTATGACTAGTAACCGTAAAGTGGCGTATGACGCTTTTCTAGGTCGTCATGCTGAGCTTGTCGAAGCATCTCTAACGCTTCGTTGCTGAAGCCTTGGCCGCTTGACTACTTAGAGGTAGAGATGCTTCGACAAGCTCAGCATAACGTTTTTAAAAGGTTAACCCTTACATGCTCAGACTGTCGGCGCTCAGTAGCTCTTCAATTGACCTTATTTATCTACTCTGATGTCTTCCCTTCAAGCCGTTCATAATATCCCGGAAATCTGTGCTCAGCTGGGCATTACAGACGTGGTGCTCTCGCCGGGTTCCCGGTGCGCGCCGCTTACCATTGCCTTTGCCCGCCACCCGGATATTAAGGTGCGAACAGTGCCTGATGAACGCGCCGCGGCCTTTATAGGCCTAGGCCTTGCCCAAGCCCAACGGCGAGCCGTGGCATTGGTGTGCACCTCGGGCACGGCCGGCCTGAACTACGCCCCCGCTGTGGCAGAGGCCTACTTCCAGCAGATTCCGCTGGTGCTGTTTACCGCCGACCGCCCTCCAGAGTGGATTGACCAGCTCGATGGCCAGACCATCCGGCAGGCCGACTTGTACGGCGCCCACGCCAAAGGCACCTTCACCTTCCCCGCCGATACTGCGCACGCTGATGCGCAGTGGCACGCCACTCGTATCGTTTCGGAAGCCATAGGCCTAGCGGAGCAGTTTCCGGCCGGACCCGTGCAGGTAAACATTCCGCTGCGGGAGCCATTCTACCCCAAAGCCGGCGAGGAGCTGCAGTTTGAGCGCGTGAAAGTTACCCGCGAAGTACCCGCTCGGCCCCAGTTGCCGGCTGCTGTGCTCACTGAGCTGCGCGAGGCTATTCAGAGTACCAGCCGCGTGCTGGTAGTGGGCGGTCAGCACGCGGCTAATACGGAGTTGCTGTTGGCCCTGCGGCAGTTTGCGGCAGCCTATCAGGTGCCCGTGGTGGGCGATGTTATTGCAAACCTCCATCTGCCCGCCGCTCCCGATTTTGATCAGCGACTGCGCCCGCTAGGCCACCAAGATGTGTTCATGGCCGTGCCGGAGCCCGGCTTGAAGGAAGCCCTGAAGCCAGAACTGCTCATCACGTTCGGACAGTCGCTCATCTCAAAAGCCCTGAAGCTCTATCTGCGCAACGCCAAGCCGGCTCAGCACTGGCATATTCAATCAGCAGGAGCCGTGGCCGATACGTTTCAGTCGTTGACGAAAGTAGTGCGCATGGAGCCCGCTGATTTTTTTGCGGCACTAACTTACGTCTCGGGTAGTACAACAGATAGTATAGGAGTATCTGAAGCCCTTGATTCAAGTTCGATTCCTAGCGCAACCGCAGCTTCTCTTGGCTCAGACAAAACCTTATCTGCATCCTCTCACGCCACTGCTCAGGACGCCACTCGCGTGGCTTCCCGCCCCGCTCCTACCGGGCCGGTGCGGCTGACTTGGCCTAGCAGCGGCTCGCACCTGAATGAAGCGGAAGCTACGGCCAAAGCGGCTTACCTGAAGCCCTGGCTGGCGGCAGAAAACTGGGCTGGCAGTTTCCTGGAGGAATTCATGCAGCAGCCTAACCAACCCTTCAACGAGTTTACAGCCATCTACCGGGCGCTGCAACTGCTCCCCGACCGCACCGCTTTGCACCTGGCCAACAGCATGGCCGTGCGCTACGCGAATATTCTAGGCCTGCCCAAAGGCCGGATGGTGGAAGTATTTGCCAACCGGGGCACTAGCGGCATCGATGGCTGCACCAGCACGGCCATTGGCTCGGCGCTGGCCATGCCCGACCGGCCCGTGGTGTTACTAACCGGCGACGTAGCGTTTTTCTATGACCGCAACGCCTTCTGGCACAATTACCCCACGCCCAACCTGCGCGTGATTTTGCTGAACAACCACGCCGGGGGCATCTTCCGCATGATTGATGGACCGCGCCAACAGCCTGAGTTGGAGGAGTTCTTCGAGACGCGCCAGATGCTGCAGGCCGAGAACACGGCCCGCGATTTCAACCTCCGCTATTTCGCCGTTTCATCCTTTGCTGAACTAGAGTCGGCTTTACCGGTTTTCTTTGCACCAGAATCTGGCGCGAGTCTGCTCGAAATCACCACCGACAGCCCCACCAACGCCGAGTTCTTTGAACAGTACCGGGCCCAGGTCCGGACATCATTTTCCTCTTAGCCCTACAGTATTCCCTATGGCTGAACAACTTACCTGGACCCCGATCAAGGAGTTCCGCGAAATTCTCTTCACGCAGCACGGCGGCATCGCCAAAATCAGCATCAACCGCCCACAGGTGCACAATGCCTTCACGCCCCTCACGGTGCAGGAGATGATTGAGGCCATGGATATCTGCCGCAACCGCACCGATATTGGCGTTATCATCCTGACGGGTGAGGGCGGCAAGGCGTTCTGCTCAGGCGGCGACCAGAGCGTGCGCGGCCACGGCGGCTACGTGGGCGAGGACACCGTTCCCCGCCTGAATGTGCTGGATCTGCAGAAGATGATTCGCTCCATCCCTAAGCCCGTGGTGGCCATGGTGGCCGGCTGGGCTATTGGCGGTGGCCACGTGCTGCACGTGGTGTGCGACCTAAGCATTGCCGCTGAAAACGCTCGTTTCGGCCAGACGGGTCCCAACGTGGGTTCGTTCGATGGCGGTTTTGGGGCTAGCTACCTTGCCCGCGTGGTAGGCCAGAAGAAGGCCCGCGAAATCTGGTTCCTCTGCGACCAGTACAACGCCCAGGAAGCCCTCGACATGGGCCTCGTGAACAAAGTAGTACCTCTGGAGCAGCTAGAAGAAACTACCGTGGCCTGGTGCAACAAGATCCTTGAAAAGAGCCCCCTGGCCCTGCGCATGCTGAAATCAAGCTTCAATGCGGAGCTCGATGGCCAAGCTGGTATTCAGGAGCTGGCCGGCAACGCCACGCTGCTCTATTACCTCTCCGAGGAAGCCAAAGAAGGCAAAAACGCCTTCATCGAGAAGCGCAAGCCCGACTTCTCAAAATTCCCCAAGTTCCCGTAACCGGTTCGGGTAGCCTGCGTTTCCTACAACGGCTCGCACCTTTGGCTGCGAGCCGTTTACTTTTAGCCCAACTTGCGTACTGCGAGTTACATTGCTTCTACTCTAGCGCTACTCAGTATGAAGGCCCTCCTACTCTTGCTTTTGTTAAGCTTCGCCGCGGTATCTACCACACAAGCCCAATCTACTCCAACAGCCGCTCCTGATAAAAGCAAGGAGGTACTTCTGGTAGACGCGGCTTGCGGACAGTGCCGCCTAGGCCTGCCGGGCAAGAGTTGTGACCTAGCTATTCGCATGAATGGCAAGGCGTATTTTGTAGACGGCACTGACATCGACTCTCACGGAGATGCCCACGCCAAAGATGGCTTCTGCAACTCTGTTCGTAAGGCTCAAGTGCAGGGCGAAGTAGTTGATAACCGATTCAAAGCGACCTATTTTCAGCTCTTGCCCGAAACAGTAACGGCTAAATAACCGAGTTCGACTGGGGCATAACTCAATCTTCTCAGCCGCACTCTCGCTCCGCCACTACATACTCTGGGTTGAGCAACGTACACCGCTAGTGCGCCTCAGTAAACCGGGCTAGCATTCAATAACTAACAAAAAGCCCCAACGCTTTCTTTAGTATCAGCCAGCTAACGCCGCGCTATTACATCAGAAAGCCAACCTTTCCGCCTATGTCTATCACCTCCCAAGCCGACCTATCTGGGCTTCAACTCATCAGTGAAGCGGTGGGTACCACCCTGAAACAAATGCGCGAATATGCCCAGCCCGGCATGACGACGAAAGAGCTGGATGAATACGGCGGACGTATTCTGGCAGCATTGGGGGCGAAATCGGCTCCGCGGCTTACCTATGGCTTTCCCGGTTGGACGTGCATCAGCGTTAATAACGAAGTGGCGCACGGTATTCCATCGGACCGCAAAGTGTTGCAGGAAGGTGACTTAGTAAACGTTGATGTATCGGCGGAACTGGGCGGTTACTGGGCCGATAACGGCGGCTCCTTCGTGCTTGGCACCGATATTCATCAGCACCAGCCGCTGGTTGATGCTTCCCGGCAAATCTTGCGCACCGCCCTCAGCCGCATTCGCGGCGGTGTGCGCATTGCCGATATCGGCGGGCTGATTGAAAACGAAGCCCGCAAATCGGGGTATCGGGTAATCAAGAACTTGGTGGGTCATGGCATTGGGCGCAGCTTGCACGAGGAGCCCTCGGAAATTCCTTGCTACTACGACCGTTACAACCTCAAGCGCTTCAAGAAAAACTCAGTGGTGGCAGTAGAAACCTTTATTTCTACCCGCGCCACGCTGGCCCATCAACTCAGCGACGGATGGACGCTGGCCACCAAAGACGGCAGCTTTGTAGCTCAGCACGAGCATACTATTGTCATTACTGATGGCCAACCCATTATTCTGACGGAGGCAAATCGCATTTGGGAGTAAGCAGCGGGCTACTCAACCTTGGTAGCCGGCAACAGGCGCACACCTGTACTTTTTCAACACGTTCTTAGTCCTAGCTTCTACAGGCTCATGCTGCACAGCGTGAGCCTTTTTACTTTATTCATGCGCGTAAAACCTTTATATTTAGCATAGTACCTATTCAAACTCACTAAGCCAGGTGTGTCATGAACAGCAGATTGCTCCTCGGCCTTTTCACTCTTCTTTTCTTGGCTCAGTGTGGCAAGCAGCAAGAGAAGAGCCCTACTTCCCGGAGTGTGCTACAGGAGCTAAACCTCAAGCGCGGAAACGTTACGCTGTGCGGAGCGCCAGCCCTGCAATTTGGCCGCGCCGAATTGCAAACTTCCTGCAGCGAAACTACCCGAGAGCAGTTCAACTTAGCCCTTACGCTGCTGCACTCATTTGAGTACGATGAGGCGGAAAAAGCCTTTTCGGCCGTAATCGACAGCACTCCAAATTGCGCTATGGCGTACTGGGGAGTAGCCATGGCAAACTTTCACCCACTCTGGACGCCACCTACGGAAGATGAGCTTCGCAAGGGCACCCGAGCAGTTCAGGTAGCTAAGTCATTGAATACTACTACAAGGGAGGCAGCGTACATTGAGGCTATTGCGGCTTTCTACAATAATTGGGAAACTACAAGCCACAGCACTCGGTGCCTGAAGTTTGAGCAGGCCATGGAGGCGGTATATACCGCGTTCCCGTCCGACAAAGAAGCGGCGGTTTTCTACGCCTTGGCGCTTACTGCTGCCGCGTTACCAACCGATAAGTCTTTCACCAAACAGAAAAAGGCGGGCCGCATTCTACAGGCGCTTTACCCCGGCCAGCCAAACCACCCGGGTATTGTGCATTACCTGATTCATACGTACGATTATCCTGAGCTAGCCGCGCTAGGCCTGCCTGCGGCCCGGAAATACGCGGCTATTGCTCCTTCTTCAGCGCATGCGCTGCACATGCCCTCGCACATATTTACACGGCTAGGCCTCTGGGATGAATGTATTAAGTCGAACCTAGCCTCCGTATCGTCGGCCAAGTGCTACGCCGAAGCCACTAACATGCCAGGGCACTGGGATGAGGAGCTGCATGGCCTAGACTACCTAACGTACGCCTACCTGCAAAAGGGAGCCAACGACTCGGCGCAAATCCAGCGGGACTATGTAAAGTCGATCAAGGAGGTTCAACCGGTTACGTTCAAGGTGGCCTACGCTTACGCTGCTATTCCGGCCCGCTACGCCTTAGAGACCCGGCAGTGGGCGGCAGCTGCCAACCTGCCAGTGGCGCCCTCCTCTTTTCCTTGGCACAAGTTCCCGTGGCAGGAGGCTATTGTGCATTACGCCCGCCTCTTGGGCGCTGCCCGTATCAAAAGCCTACCTAACGCGCGTGTTGAGCTAGCCCAGCTGCACCGCCTACAGAATATGTTGCTAGCCCAACACGATGCCTACAAAGCCAATCAAGTAGCCATCCAACTTACCTCGGGTGAGGCTTGGCTACGTTGGGCCGAAGGCAACAACACCGCAGCGGTGGCGCTCATGCAACGGGCTGCCGACATGGAAGACCAAACAGAAAAACACCCCGTAACACCGTGTGAAGTACTACCGGCACGAGAGTTATTAGGTGATATGCTCCTGCAGCTACATCAGCCCCATGAGGCATTAGTGGCCTACAGAGCCAATCTGCGAAAGCACCCAAACCGGTTTAATGCGCTCTACGGGGCCGGACTGGCCGCGAAGAAACTGGGCGATACGCAAGCTGCTGCGTTTTACTTTCAGCAGTTGCTCCGCGTGGTTGGAGCTAGCAACTCTCCCCGGCCCGAGGTAGCTGCCAGCCAACAGTATGTACAAGCCGTGGCTGCCCTCTAAACTGCCTACTTTTTGTTAACACTTATTTAATACCAAGTAGGCATACGTCTGCACATCCTTGCTATGCAAGAAGCCCTATATTTAGGCACCTATCAATAGCTTCCTGGCAGGCAGCAAGTACCTGTCTTCTTCGGGCGCACCCTATCCTTCACGTCCTTCTGTTATGGCCGAGTATACAGTAACCGCTAGCGGTAATCAAGAATTTCAATTACTAGCCGACGACAGTCTGGTGGGCACCTTGCGCTACGCGCAATGGTACTCCATTAAAGCAGGTATTACGCTAGCTGACGGCTCTACTTTTCAGGTTGAGCCCCGTGGCTTTTGGGGAACTACTATCGAGCTGAAAGATGATCAGAATGTACTGCTAACGTTTAAGATGAACTGGGACGGTAACATCATCATCAAGTCGAAGCTCGATGATGGCGCGAATGCGTTTGTGTTTAAAAGTAAAAGCGTGCTTAAGCACACCTATGCCTTACAGGACAAAGAAAAAAGGGAGCTGCTAGTGATTCAGCCCGATTTTCAATGGAGCAAGCTCAACTACAACTACACCATTTCCACCACTGAGCACTTTGCCGAAGTTGGATCACAGGCGCTGCTTCTGCTAATGGCCATCCACTGCGCGAATTACTTCATGACGATGATGGCCACCATGACCACACTGCTCGTTGCTTCATGAGTCGGTTGGGGCTGCACACTTCCTTGGCCACTTGCTATACAGCAAGTTGGCTAGGCCACCTCGGTTAAAAACAAGAAGCGCCACCTGAGTTAGGTGGCGCTTCTTGTTTTTAACAACAGCTAAAATATCGATCCATAGGCGCTACATCCTTCGCACCAGCCGAAGAAGTTGCGGAGCCTTTCATTCTTAGCTTGTTTTTTCAACAGCTTACGAGCTTTGCGGGCTGCCTCAACGGCAGGGGTCATTGCGGGGGCGGCCATGTGGCGGCGCAGTGTGATATAGCGCCGAAAAACAAAAGTCTTGGCCAGAACAAACGGGCTTGGTGCGGTGGGATGCATGGCGTTTGGAGGTTGGTGACTGGTTTAAGATACGACACTAAATTGCTTATAGTCAAGAAAAAATGTTTTCATCCTACGTTTAAGAAGATTGCGGGCCATGGTAGTTAACGCTATGATTCTTCCTCAGCTCTGCCTTAACTACGAAAAGCGAGCCTACTCTTGCGTTATGAACAATGCCGATTTTCTTCAGGCTATTTGGCGAATACGGCGTTTGCACTGGCTGCATTATCCGGTACAGACGCTGGTGATGGCGAGCGTGGTACTGGGGCTCGGGAGTCGCCTCCCAAGCGCTGCCGGCTCTGAGCGGGTAGCCGCGTGGCCGGGCCTGCTACTGTTGGGGGCCATGGTACCCATTGTAGGCCTGCTCCTTTACTCCGTGTCCCGCCGCCTGCGGCCCAACCTCCGACGGCTGGCGGAGGAAAATCTGCGTATTTACAAGGGGAGGATCTTTCTCCGCAACAGCTTGCTGTGTTTGCTCATTCTTCCGCTCCTCGTTTCCTACGTGCTAACTCATGGCACTTTAGAACTCGTATGTTGCGGGATTCTCCTGCTAGTTTTGCCCTTGCTCACGGCTCCCTCGCCTAAAAACTACCAGCGCTGGCTGCTTAGCTGAGCGAAATGCCCTTGCCCCCGGCGGCGCTTGTCGCTACTCTTACTCTACTGCTCTATGTCTGCTTCCAACCTTCTTCCCGACTCTCTCCTGCTCAATGGCCGCGAATTTCGCTACCAGGATATTCAGCAATACCCCGCCAACTCGCCCACTGATTTGAACGGCTACGAGGCCCGGGTACTTGATTTCTGTCGGCAGTGGCTGAATGGGGCCCAGGAGTTTGGGTTGCGCACTTCCGGCTCTACGGGCAAGCCGCAGTTGGTGCAAATGAAGCGTCGGCAGCTGGAAGCCTCCGCCCGCCGCACCGGCGACTACTTCGACCTGGGCCCGGGCGACCGAATGCTCGTGTGCCTGAACTGCGAGTTTGTGGGTGGCATTATGATGCTGGTGCGGGCCTTTGAGCGCAATATGCACCTAACCATTGTGGAGCCCCAGGCCGACCCAATGGTGCTGGTACCGGCGGCTACGTTCGATTTTGCTTCGTTTGTGCCGTTGCAACTGCGCGAGGTGCTGGCAAACGGCCATGGCCCGCGCCTAAACCGAATGAAAGCCATTCTGGTGGGAGGAGCTTCCGTGGAGAAAAGCCTGGAAAAAGAAGTTCAGAAGCTGAAAGTGCCCGTGTACCTGACGTACGGCATGACGGAAACCGCCTCGCACATTGCGCTCCGCCGCCTCAACGGCCCCACCGTTTCACCCTACTACCAAGTACTGCCGGGCATTCACGTAGGCCAGGATGACCGCGGCTGCCTCACAGTGCGCGCCGATGTAACCAATGACCAGCTCATCACCACCAACGACCGGGTTAACCTGCAGCCGGAAAACCACTCCTTTGAGTGGCTAGGCCGCGCTGATTTTGTTATCAACAGCGGAGGCGTGAAAGTGCAAGCCGAGAAGGTGGAGCTGGTGCTGGAAGTTGCCCTGACGGAGCTAGGCCTGTCTCGGCGCGCCTTCGTAGCTGGGCGGCCAGATTCTCGGCTGGGCGAACAAGTGACGGCCGTAGTAGAAGGGGCACCGCTTTCCTCTCATCAGCAACAGCTACTGCTGGCGTTGCTCACGGAGCGCCTAGAGAAGTATGAGCGGCCCAGAGAATTCCTATACGTGCCACAGTTTCGCACCACGGCCTCGGGCAAGCTTGACCGGCTTAGCACCCTGCGCGGGCAAGGCACCGCGCCGCACTCGCATCAGCGGTAGAGTACTACTTTCTTCAGGCCTACTTTGCATTTATACTTCAGTTCGTTTCTTACTTTCGTGATATATACGTTGATTTGCAGCTAGCAATTAGCTTGCGTTTGCTTGCTTAGGCGTTAAACCAACTGCTCTCGCATCCTATTCTGCCGTATATACTGGCCTAGAGCCTAGCAAAGCCTTTTTACAGTTTTTTGGCGCTAGCTTCTGGGGCCGTATTGCTCTTTCTATCCACACCAAAACGGCTTTCCGCACAAAGCCGCCTATACCAATCAGCCCCTGTCATGAAACAATTTTTCGCCTCTCTGCTGCTTGTCGGCGCTACTGCCTCTACTGCGCTGGCGCAAAGCAAACCAGCGGCAACCGCACTAGTTCAGGAGCCTGTGCGCTATGAGTTTTGCGAACTAATGCGCACGGGAGCAGCCCAGCTGGGTAAGCCCGAAAAAGAGAAGAGCGGCGACATCTTCGTTGACTTTGGCTATGGCTACGAGAAGCTCGGCGGCTCAGAACAGGTAATGCGCGAAGCCGGCAAAATTCAGGTATTCGCTACCAGTATCAGTGCCCTTAATTATATGGGCTCTTTGGGCTGGGAGATTGTACAAATAATTGAACAGCCTACGAGCTACAACACGGCAGGCACCCCGCTCAACTTAGTGTACCGCTACATGTTGCGCCGGCCGCTCACGGCAAAAGGTGTGGCGGCACCTCGCTAGGCCACTTCTCAGGTGATTTTATGGGAGCCCCGAAGTATACTATGTTAGTTGCTTCGGGGCTTGTTGTTGCTCGGCCACTAGCGGACGGGCTCTAGGCCTTGCTGGGTAAACAACCGCTCATGGCCGCGCGCTACCTTAATTAAGTCGCCCAGAAAGAGCTTGACGCGGCCAAAGAAGATAACGCCGCTCATGTCATCCTTGGGTTCTTTGCCGGCGGCAAGGGCCTGCCGATAGCCGCCCCCGGCCCCGACACCAATCCAGCGGAATATCCGGTAGTGCGCAGCTACGGAAGGCTCCAGCATAAACAGCACTTCCCTGTTGGTACGCCGCACACCACCGTCCGGAAAGTAGTATTTGGTGTAGTAGCTGCCAACCCCTAGCTGCAACGGAGTGCTTAGCTCCCAGCGCTGATTGCCAATAAACACGTATTCGCCGTAAGCCGCCAGGTACCTAAACCGGACCTCGTCGCGGGTGCCGGCTGGGGTACCTAGGGGCTGCTCAATGCGCGTGGGCACGCCCCCCGAGAGCCGATATACTCCAATGCCAGCTCGCCAGCGGCCTCGCCATTCAATTCCGCCTTTTAACCCGTTGATGCCTACTACCTTGCCGTTCAGGATGGAGAAGCGCTGATCGAACTGAAATACGGCCCGGCGATGCGCCTGCCGCACAAACGTGCTATCGTAGGAGGGCTCCGATTCGGCGTAGGCCACCCTACCGGCTCCCAGTAGGAACAGTAGACTTATACCAGGTAAACAGGGCAGACTAGCGACTTTCACGGGGTAAAGGTACGCGGACTTAAATAGCAATAGCGCAACGGATGCCAGCAGTTCACCCTAGGGCTACAGGCACTTCACCACAGTTGCCATACGGTTCACCGGGTTTACGCCTTTACAACCCACCTATAATGCGCAAGTTTAGAGCGTCAACTTGCTAGTCCCTATGCTACTCGCCCCCGACCCTTTGTTTTCTTTGGCCAACACCGTAGCCCTATTAGGCTGGGCCTTGCTGGTAGTGGCTCCGCGCTGGCGCTTCACGCAAGCCACCGTGCTAAGCGGCGCACTGCCCTTGGTGCTAGCAGTGGCCTACGCCCTACTGATTGGGTCGCACTACCTCGGCCCCCACGCCTCAGAGGGAGGGTTCAACTCCTTGGCTGAGGTGGCCGCGCTGTTCCGCGACTCGTGGGGGCTCTTGGCTGGCTGGGTGCATTACTTGTGCTTTGATATGAGCATCGGGATTTGGGAAAGCCTGGATGCCCGCCGTCGCGGCGTGCCACACCTGCTGCTGGTGCCGTGTTTGGTGCTCACGTTCCTGTTTGGGCCGGTAGGGCTGCTGCTCTATAGCCTGCTGCGGCGTTTCTACGGCCGCGAAGTTTCTGCCGCTGTTTTACCAATCACGCATTAAGCTTTTACTGCTATGTCTGCTACCCTGCCCGTGAAAACACTGGTTACCTCAACCGGCCAAACCCGTCCGTCAGCCACTTCTCTCCTAGCTTACCTCACCGATTGGCTCCGGGTGCTGCATCGCGTAAACCCCGTGTTGTCGGGGGCCGGATGGCTGCACGTGGGGGTGCTGGTGCTGGCGCTAGGCCTGTTGCCCTTCGACCAGCGCGTGGTAACTGGCCTAGCGGTGTGGATGAAGCCAATAAAGTTCTCGCTTTCGATTGTGGCCTACACCTGGACGCTGGCCTGGCTGCTGGCCGATTTACCGGCTCGTGCGCAGCGCGCCGTGCGCCTGATTAGTTGGGGCGTGGCCCTGAGCATGGTGGTGGAAATGGGCTGTATAGTAGTTCAAGCAGCCCGCGGCACCACTTCGCACTACAACGCCGCCACCGCTTTTGATGGCATAGCTTTCGGCCTGATGGGCATCTTTATACTGCTGAACACGGTTCTCACCACCTGGGCGGTGTACCTGGTGTGGCGGCACCGCCCCCACGGCCCGGCGGGCTACGTGTGGGGTGTGCGCCTGGGCCTGCTGCTATTTCTCATTGGCAGCGTACTGGGCGGCATGATGATTCACCTCAACCAGCACACCGTAGGCGCCCCCGATAGCGGCCCCGGCCTGCTCGGCCTCGGCTGGAGCACCCGCGCTGGCGACCTGCGCATTGCGCACTTTCTAGGCCTGCACTCGTTGCAAGTGGTGCCCCTGCTGGGGTGGTGGATCAGCCGGAAGTTGCCCGCCCACGCCGTGCTTCTTACATGGCTGGGAGCCGCCGCTTACACAGGGTTGGTAGCGTTGCTGTTCGCGCAAGCGATGCACGGAAAGTCGTTGTTCAACTGGTAAGCGTTCCTAATCGTTGCCCGAACCGCTTGTACCATTAAAAGCCCTTACCTCCTGTGTGGAAGTAAGGGCTTTTCTAGTTTCGTCAGACGTGTTGCGGGCCACAAGAAAGGATTGACGCCGCTTGATGCGCGGAATGCTCTGCGTCCTCGCAATGACGTTCTATTTTACTTCTTGCTATTCACTTCATTCCTCATTTTACCACGGCGCCCCCGTTACTTCAACGCCTTAAACTTGCGACGGATAACTTCCTGGACGGGCACGTTTTCGATTTTGCTTTCGAGCCAGGAAATAATGTCGAGATAGAGAAAAGGACGGCGTTCGAAGGGGTTTTCGGCAATGCGAATCAGCTTGTTTTTGAGCTTGATGAAGGCATCTTTCAGTTCAAAGGGCGCGATGTCGCCGAGGTTGCGCAGAAACTGGAAGATGGCCTCCTGCATCTGCTGCTGGTCGTTCATTTTGCCCAGAAAGCGATACACCGAGCGAATTTGGTATTCGAGAGCTTCGTCGCGGCCGGCTTCGTAGTGGGCAATCAGGTTAAGGATGCGGGCAAAGCACTGAATGTCCTCGCGCAGGTTCGCCTCCTTGAAGAAAATTACTTTGTTGAGGTACTCAATGGCCTTGTCGGGCTGGCCGCTGCCGAAGTACAGGCTGGCAATTTTGTAATAGAATATCAGGCGCCGGTGCGAGTCGAGCTGAATGCGGAAGTAATCAAGCTTTTCCAGCAGCTCCGGGATGATGGTTAGCCCTTCCGTGAACTGCCCGCGCATGAAATACCCATTCAGCCGGTTCGTGTAGATATACAGGAACAGCAGCATTTCAATGTTAGGGCTGGTGCGCCGGTCGGGGTCGGCGGCGTAGGCCTCTAGCTGCGCCAGCACTTGCTCAAATTTGCTATAGTACAGCATGTTGTGCGCCGTAATCAGCAAGTTGTGCAGGCCCTTGATATAAAGCATGGCCTGCTGCTCGCGCATAGTAGGGTTGTTCTCAAACAGGTCTACCCACTTCTGCGCGTAGCGGAAGCACAGGCGGAAATTCTGCGTGATGGTATAATACCACACGTGGGCCTGGTAGTAATAAAGCTGCTCGTAGAAACCCGCCTGGCGAGGGTCCAGCGCGGGTAACCCATTACGGAAGTAGGCCGTGATTTTTTCGTAGTCCTGCTGGTTGCGGGTGTGCCCAATTTTGAGGTAACGGCCGTACATGCGCAGCGCCAGGTTGGAAAGCTCGTGCTCCCGGGCTAGGTGCGTAACCGTATCCGTGGCCTCATCCGACAGCTCCCGAGCCCGGCCGCGCAGGCTGCGCGTGATGTACTGCCCTTCAATGAGCTTTTCAAAGTCCAGGGCTAGCAGCACAATGTGCGGCATCTCACACTGGTGGGCCGTAGCTTTTATCTTTTCCAGCATGCGCAAACTCTGCTGGTAGAGGCCGCGGTTATAGAGTACGCGGGCATAATCAAGCTGCTCGTGGAGCTGTATATCGAGGTTGTGGCCGGCATGGTACATGCGCAGGCTGGCCAGCAACTGCCGGTATAGGTTGGCCTTTAGGTTAGCTACTTGCACTTTCTTGATGGCTGGCACTTGGGCCAGCACGCGTTCCTCATCATACTTCTCCTGCCCATCAAGGGCATCAAAGAGCTGCAGAAACTTGAGCCCATCGGTAGAGCCCTGCCGGTTGGCAAACAGCCGGAAGTGCCGCTTTTCGGTGCGGGTGAGAGTCTTAATCAGCTGAAAAACCGGATCGGTATTTTCGTTGGGCATTGTATTAAGCAAAAAGTCAACTTACTGATTAATAACTATTTGTCATTTACAAATCAAATAATAGAAATAGTAAGGAAGTAAGAAAAAAATTTTAGCCAACGCAGTAACGTCATGTACTTGCGCTCATCAATAGAGCGTAAAGATGATATGCCCGAGCACTTTTCCACCTCCTGGTCTGCAATTTTTCTTCCGTTAGTAACGGCCGGCTGGCGAGCCATCATCACGCAAGCTTCTCCCTCCGGAGATACCATAAGCGGTTGTTACTCTCTGCAAAGAATAGAACCAAATCAAGCCCTCCGTAGGCCACTCCCAACACCTTCTCCCTCCTTCCACTTCCGCTTTCCATGACTACTGCTTTCCGCCTCGTCCTGCTAGTCATTATTCTGCCACTGCCGGGCTGAAAGGAAGCGCATTGTCCCTGATTCGACTAGCCTTTCTCAGCCCAGCGCTTGGAAAGGCTTTTTCATAGCCGTTTTTCTCTCTCCTTACCTCACCTACTACCATGTATTTCACCAGTAATACCATTGCCTTTTTGGATGGCGAGTTCGTGCCGGCTGAGCAGGCTACCTGTGGGGTGTATGCCCAGTCGCTGCACTATGGTTACTCCGTTTTCGAAGGTATTAGAGCCTACAATACGCCCGCCGGAACTCGCATTTTCAAGGCTGAGGAGCACTACGAGCGGCTACATTACTCGTGTAAAGCAGTAGGGCTGCCACTGGAGTACTCGGTAGAGGAGCTCACGCGCATCAGCTACGAGGTACTGGAACGCAACAACCTGACGGATGCGTACATCCGCCCGCTGGTGTATGCTGCCACGCCCAACATGAGCCTGAAAGCCGCCACCTCCAGCAACCTGCTGATTGCAGTGTGGGAATGGGGCAAATACCTCGGCGACCAGAGCCTGCGCCTCACCATCTCGCCCTATGAGCGCCCCAACCCCAAGGCGGTGCCTATTGAGGCTAAAGTAGGCGGCCACTACGTTAACTCCATCATTGCCAGCACCGAGGCCAAGGGCCGCGGCTACGATGAGGCCCTGCTGCTTGACATGAACGGCTACGTAGCCGAGGGCCCAGGTGCTAACTTCTTCTTCGAGCGCGACGGAGAACTATACACAGCTCCACAGGGCAGTATTCTGCGCGGCATCACCCGCAACACCATCATCGACTTGGCCCGGGAAGCCGGTATCACGGTGCACGAGAAGTTCTTTAAGCCCGAGGAGCTACGCACCGCTTCCGCGGCCTTCATGACAGGCACCGCGGCTGAGGTTATCGGCATTGCTTCGGTGGATGATGTAGTGTTTGAAAAGTCATTCCAGCACTCCATCGGCGGCATGCTCGCCAGCCACTACCACGCCCTAGTAACGGGGCAAGCAGTAAGCCGCAACGCCAGCTTCGCGGAACAAGCTCGGTAGTGGCCTAGAGAACACCAAAACTAACCACATTGAACGTCATGCTGAGCGGAGCCGAAGCCTCTCCCTCTGGCTAACTCAACTGGTCTAGACCTCTGCAACGAAGCGGTAGAGATGCTTCGGCTCCGCTCAGCATGACAAATACCATTGCCACGTCAGCACGCGAGATGTCTCGACTAGCTCGACATGACGGTCTTCTCTCAAAATAACAGCCTCCACCCAATGGCCCTGAATAAATACAGCCGCATCTACACCCAGGACGACAGCCTGCCGGCGTCCCAAGCCATGCTTATTGGCTCGGGGCTTTCGGATGCTGATTTGCACAAGCCGTTTGTGGGCATCTGCTCCACAGGCTTCGAGGGCAACACCTGCAACATGCACCTCAACGGCCTGGCCGACCAGGTGAAGGCAGGCGTGCAGGAGCAGGGGCTGGTGGGGCTGCGGTTTAACACCATTGGGGTGTCGGATGGCATTACGAACGGCACAGCAGGCATGCGCTATTCCCTGGTTTCCAGGGAAATCATTGCGGACTCCATTGAGGCCATGACTGGGGCGCACAACTACGATGCCCTGGCCTGCGTGATGGGCTGCGACAAGAACATGCCGGGGGCTCTCATTGCCATGGCGCGCCTGAACCGGCCTTCGCTGATGGTGTACGGGGGCACAATTAAGGGCGGCACATTTAAGGGACAGCAGCTCAATATTGTATCGTGCTTTGAGGCCTACGGTAAGAAGCTGCAGGGGCAGATATCGGACGAGGATTACAAGGGCATCATCCACAATGCCTGCCCGGGCCCTGGCGCCTGCGGCGGCATGTACACGGCGAATACCATGGCGGCGGCCATCGAAACGCTGGGCATGAGCGTCCCGTTTTCCTCGTCCTCCCCTGCGGTTAGCCAGGAGAAGCAACAGGAGTGCCTCACGGCCGGTGCCTACCTGCGCCGCCTGCTAGAACTCGACCTCAAGCCCCGCGACATTCTTGTGCGCGAAGCCTTTGAAAATGCCTTGGTGATGACCACCGTGCTCGGCGGCTCCACCAACGCGGTGCTCCACCTGATTGCCATTGCCCACGCTGCCGGCGTGCCGCTGACCATGGAGGACTTTCAGGCGGTAAGCAACCGCACGCCGGTTTTGGCTGATTTGAAGCCTAGCGGCAAGTACCTGATGGAGGACCTATCGGCCTTGGGCGGCGTGCCGGCCGTAATGAAAACCCTGCTAAACCTAGGCCTGCTCCACGGCGACCTACTGACAGTAACCGGCAAAACTCTCGCCGAAAACCTCGCCGACGTGCAGCCCCTGGGCGCCGAGCAGGATTTGCTCCGCCCCTTGGATAACCCCATCAAAGCCGACGGCCACATTCAGATTCTGTATGGCAATCTGGCTTCAAGAGGTGCTGTGGCCAAAATCACGGGGAAGGAAGGCCTGCGGTTCGAGGGCCCGGCCATTGTATTTAACTCCGAAGAAGAGCTGAACGAAGGCATTTCGCAAGGCAAGATTCAGCCCGGCCAAGTCGTCGTGATTCGTTACGTTGGGCCCAAGGGCGGGCCTGGCATGCCGGAAATGCTCAAGCCTACCTCGGCCATTATTGGGGCTGGGTTGGGTGATAAAGTGGCCCTGATTACCGATGGCCGCTTTTCGGGCGGCACCCACGGCTTCGTGATTGGGCACGTGTGCCCGGAGGCCTACGACGGCGGCACCATTGCGCTGGTGGAAGACGACGACTGGATTGTGCTGGACGCCAGCACCAACACCATGGAAGTGCAGGTAGAAGACGCCTTGCTGGAGCTACGCCGCCAGCAGTGGAAGCGGCCCCGGCCCAACGTGCAACAAGGCGTGCTGCTGAAGTATATCCGCACGGTCAGCGACGCGAGCCGCGGCTGTATCACCGATTACCAGGAAGACCATGTACTTGAACCCACAACCCCAGCCCGCGCCAACCTCGCCTGAAACGGCCGTAGCCACGGCGGAGCCCGCTACCCGCACGTTGTCGGGAGCGGAGGCCACGCTGCACGCCCTGCTGGCGGAGGGCGTGGATACCGTGTTCGGCTACCCCGGCGGCGCTATCATCCCGATTTATGATGCGCTCTACGATTTTAAGGAGCAGCTCAACCACGTGTTGGTGCGCCACGAGCAGGGCGGCATTCACGCGGCCCAGGGCTACGCGCGGTCGTCGGGAAAGGTGGGGGTAGTATTTGCGACCAGCGGACCCGGCGCCACCAACCTCGTGACTGGCCTAGCCGATGCCCTGATTGACAGCACGCCGCTGGTGTGCATTACGGGCCAGGTGTTTGCGCACTTGCTAGGTACGGATGCCTTCCAAGAAACCGACATCATCAACATCACCACGCCCATTACCAAGTGGAACCACCAGGTAACGGACGCCAGTGAAATTCCGGAGGCGCTGGCCAAGGCCTTCTACATCGCGCGCAGTGGCCGGCCCGGCCCGGTGCTAATCGACATCACCAAAAACGCCCAGATGCAGAAGGCCGATTTCGCGCCGTATCAGCCCTGCACCCACATCCGCAGCTACCGCCCTAGGCCACTCGTGCGCCAAGAGTACGTGGCGCAGGCGGCCGCCCTCATTAACCAGGCCAAGCGACCATTGGTGCTGTGGGGCCAGGGCGTGTTGCTGGGAAAGGCGGAGCAGGAGTTCAAGGAGTTCATTGAGAAAAGCGGGATTCCGGCCGCTTGGACTATCCTCGGGGCCGGCGCCCTGCCCACCGGCCACCCCCTCAACGTGGGTATGCTGGGCATGCACGGCAACTACGGCCCCAACGTGCTGACCAATGAGTGCGACGTGCTCATTGCCATCGGCATGCGCTTCGACGACCGGGTTACGGGTCGCCTGGATAAGTACGCCCGCCAGGCCCAGGTGATTCACCTCGACATCGACCCCACGGAAATCGACAAAAACGTGAAGGCCACGGTGCCGGTGTGGGGCGACTGCAAGGAAACCCTGCCCCTGCTTACGGGGCTAGTGGAAGCCCGCACGTACCCCGAGTGGCGCCAACGCTTCCAGGACCACGACGCAGAGGAAATTGCGGCCGTCATCCAGGACGAACTCTTCCCGACCTCCGACGAGCTGACCATGGGCGAGGTAATTCAGCAGTTGAACGAGCTGACCCAAGGCGAGGCCATCATTGTAACCGACGTAGGCCAGCACCAGATGGTGGCCTGCCGCTACGCCAAGCTCAATCAAACCCGCAGCAATATCACCAGCGGTGGCCTAGGCACCATGGGCTTCGCTCTGCCTGCTGCCATTGGGGCCAAGTACGGAGCTCCAGAGCGCACGGTAGTAGCCGTCATCGGCGACGGGGGCATTCAGATGACGATTCAGGAGCTGGGCACCATCATGCAGACGGGCGTGAACGTGAAAATCCTGCTCCTCAACAACCAGTTTCTGGGTATGGTGCGCCAGTGGCAGGAGATGTTCCACGACCGGCGCTACTCCTTCGTGGATATTGCCAGCCCCGACTATGTGACCGTGGCCAGCGGCTACAGCATTGCCGGACGCCGCGTGGACAGCCGCCCCGACCTACAAGCCGCCCTCCGCGAGATGCTGGAGCACCCTGGCTCATTTCTGCTGGAGGTGATGGTGACCCGCGAGAACAACATCTTCCCCATGGTGCCCCAAGGCTGCGGGGTTGGGGAAATTCGCTTGAAGTAAAGTCAGGATACAAGGAACGTCATGTCGAGCGCAGTCGAGACATCTCGCTCGAATCGTTGGAATAGTCCGGCAACATCCGCACGCGAGATGTCTCGATTGCGCTCGACATGACCGGTGGCGAAAGTGGTAGAGCCGCTTCTGCAAACTCACCATTTCACTACCTCACAATTTCACCATCATGCACCAGCAATCCATCGACCGGCGGGAGTACAACATCACGGCCTACACCGAGAATCAGGTGGGGCTGCTGAACCGTATTGCCATCATCTTCTCCCGGCGCAAAATCAACATCGAGAGCCTCAACACCTCCCCTTCGGAGGTCGAAGGAATCCACCGCTTCAACATTGTGGTGGTGGAAACCGAGGAGGTAGTGCGCAAGATTGCCCGCCAGATTGAGAAGCAAGTGGAAATACTCAAGGTGTACTTCAACCCCAATGAGGACGTCATTTGGCAGGAAATGGCCCTCTACAAAGTGCCGACCGACGTCATTGCCGAGCGGGCCCTGGTGGAGCGGCTGCTGCGGGAGCACGGGGCACGCGCCGTGGTAATCCGCAAGGACTATACGGTGTTCGAAACCACCGGCCACCGCGAAGAAACCGACAAGCTCCTGACGGTGCTCCAGCCCTACGGTCTCATTGAGTTCGTGCGCTCAGCCCGCATTGCCATCATCAAAAACAGCCAGGGCTTTCACCATCAGCTCCGCGAGTTCGAGCGCACCGAGCCCAGCCACGAGGTCAGCGAAAACGACTACCTCAATAGCCGCGACAAGGTGTTCACGATGTGACCCCACCCCCGGCCCCTCCCCTCCGGGAGAGGGGTGCGTTCTGGAAAACTCATTGGCCAATAGCCCCCTCTTCTTCGTCTGGCACTCCTCTCCCGGAGGGGAGGGGCCGGGGGTGGGGTCATCCACACAAAACGACATTTTCATCTTCCAACCCAATACCCAACATCATGGCAACCATCAACTTTGGCGGCGTAGAAGAGCACGTAGTAACCCGCGACGAATTTCCCCTGGAGAAAGCCCGCACTATTCTGAAAGACGAAACCATTGCCGTGATTGGCTACGGGGTGCAGGGCCCCGGCCAAGCCCTAAACCTGCGCGACAACGGCTTCAACGTCATCATCGGGCAGCGCCGCGACTCCGCTTCCTGGAGCAAGGCTGAAGCGGATGGCTGGGTAGAAGGCGAAACCCTATTCGACATTGAAGAAGCCGCCGAGCGCGGCACCATCATCGCCAACCTACTCTCCGACGCCGGCCAAATTGCGGTGTGGCCTACGCTGAAAGCCAAGCTGACGGCTGGCAAAACCCTGTACTTCTCGCACGGCTTTGGCATCACGTTTAACGACCAAACCGGCATCATTCCGCCCGCGGATGTGGACGTAGTACTGGTGGCCCCCAAGGGTAGCGGCACCAGCCTGCGCCGCCTGTTTGTGGCCGGTGGCGGATTGAACTCGTCGTTTGCCGTGTTCCAGGATGCGACCGGACAGGCCTACGAGAAGGCTGTTGCCCTCGGCATTGGGGTAGGCTCGGGCTACTTGTTCGAAACCGACTTCAAGCGCGAAGTGTACTCCGACCTCACCGGTGAGCGGGGTGTGCTGATGGGCGCGTTGGCTGGCATCATCGAGGCCCAATACCAAGTGCTGCGCCAGCGGGGCCACTCCCCTTCCGAGGCCTTCAACGAAACCGTGGAAGAGCTCACCCAGAGCCTCGTGCCACTAGTAGGCGAAAACGGCATGGACTGGATGTTCAGCAACTGCTCCGTAACCGCTCAGCGCGGCGCACTCGACTGGAAAGGCCGTTTCCGCGACGCTACTCTGCCCGTCCTCAACGAGCTCTACGACAGCGTAGCCTCCGGCCAGGAAGCCGCCCGCACCATCCAGCGCGGCTCTACCCCCGGCTACCGCCAAGAGTTGGAAGCGGAACTGAAGGAAGTACGCGACTCGGAGCTGTGGCAGACCGGCGCCACGGTGCGCGAACTACGCTCCAAAGCCACTGAAAAAGTAGAGGAGCTAAGCTAACAGCTCCTCAGGCCATCAAGAACGTCATGTCGAGTGCAGTCGAGACATCTCGCGTGCTGACGTTGGACTGCTACTCCAACGGTTCGAGCGAGATGTCTCGACCAGCTCGACATGACGTTTCTCTTTTGTTGCTCACAACACCCCTATGGAACAAGACACTCTAACCTCTGCCCCCACGGTGCGGCTGGAAAACGTGGAACAGGCGGCGCGCACGCTGGACGGCGTTATCTACAAAACGCTGCTGCAGCACAACCTAGGCCTATCGGAGGCCTACGGGGCGCAGGTGTACCTGAAGCGCGAGGACCTGCAAGTGGTGCGTTCCTATAAAATCCGGGGTGCGTATAACAAGATTGCTGGCCTCAGCCGGGAGCAGGTTGCGCAGGATGTAGTGTGCGCCAGCGCCGGTAACCACGCGCAGGGAGTGGCCTACGCCTGCCAGTTACTAGGCATCCGAGGCCATATTTTCATGCCCGCCCAAACGCCCGCTCAGAAGGTAAATAAGGTGCGCTTGTTCGGGAAAGACCAAGTAGAAGTCGTCCTGACCGGGGCCACCTTCGATGACACCTATAAAGCTGCGAAAGACTTCTGCGACCAACGCGGCAGCACCTTCGTGCACCCCTTTGATGACCTGGCCATTGTAGAAGGTCAGGCCACCGTAGGCCTGGAGATTCTACGCGATGCCCCGGCCTCCATTGACTATTGCTTTATGCCCATTGGGGGCGGGGGTCTGGCCTCGGGTGTGAGCAGCGTATTTCGGCAGTTGAGCCCGCACACGAAGCTAATTGGGGTGCAGCCGTCGGGGGCACCATCCATGCAGCGCGCCATGCAGACTGGCCTACGACAACCCCTGGAGCATATTGAGAGCTTCGTGGATGGCGCCGCTGTAAAGTGCCCCGGCGAACTGACGTTTGAGTTGTGCCGGGAGTTGCTAGATGAGGTGGCCCTAGTACCGGAAGGCCAGGTGTGCGAGGACCTGCTGAAGATGTATAACGAGGAAGGCATTGTGCTGGAGCCGGCAGGCACGCTCAGCATTTCGGCCCTGCACCAGTACGCCGACCAGATCCGGGGTAAAACGGTGGTGTGCGTGCTCAGCGGCTCCAACAACGACATCACCCGCATGGAGGACATCAAGGAACGCGCCATGCGCCACCAGGGCCGCAAGCACTACTTCCTGGTCACCTTCAACCAGAAGCCCGGTGCCCTCCGCCGCTTCGTGAACCACGTCCTAAGCGAGGGCGACGACATCATCCAGTTCCAGTACATCAAGAAGAATAACAAGGAAAAAGGCCCCGTCTTCATCGGTCTGGAAGTCCAGCGCCCCCACGATATCGAAGGCATCCAACTCCGCATGGCCGCCGAAGGCTTCGGCTACGAATACCTCAATGGCAAGCAGGATTTCCTGAGTTTGCTGGTGTAGGGCAGGTTGTCAGTCTCCCCTCCTCAGCTGAGGAGGGGCTGGGGGTAGTTGACTTGGCCTAGAACAATTACAGCAAAACAGTCCACTAGTCCGTCATGCTGAGCTTGTCGAAGCATCTCTACTGCTTCGTTGAGTCGGTCCTAGGCCAGTAATTAGCCAGAGGTAGAGATGCTTCGACAAGCTCAGCATGACGATCTTGATTAACAACGATTATCAACCACCCCCTGCCCCTCCTCATATGAGGAGGGGAGCACCGTTCTTTACAGTGTTGGCGATCGTATTTACCTCAATCATAACTATTTGTTTGTCAACACTATAAAATTATAAAAGCCACTTTTTGAAATAGTAGGCGTGCCGAGAAACCGTTTTCAAACGCACGCTTAGGCCATGTACTTGCGGGCAGCAAATTTCGCTGACTGAACCCTAGAGACATGGCAACTCAGAAAATCCACATCTTCGACACGACCCTGCGCGACGGGGAACAGGTGCCGGGCTGCAAGCTGAACCGGGACGAGAAACTGCTGATTGCCCGACAGCTAGAGCTACTCGGCGTCGACGTGATTGAGGCGGGTTTTCCGGTGTCGAGCCCCGGCGACTTTGCAGCAGTAGCAGCCATTGCGGCCCAGACGCGCTACGCTACGGTCTGCGGCCTTTCAAGGGCGGTGGAAAATGATATTATCACAGCCGCTGAGGCTCTAAAATCAGCTAAATACCCGCGTATTCACACCGGTATTGGTACCTCCGATTCGCACATCAAGTTCAAGCTGTGTACTACTCCGGAGAAAGTGCTGGAGCGAGCGGTGGCGGCTGTGAAGCTGGCCAAATCCTTTGTGGAAGACGTGGAGTTTTACGCTGAAGACGCAGGGCGTACGGATAACGAGTTTCTGGCCCGAGTCTGCGAGGCCGCCATTCGCGCCGGTGCTACCGTACTGAACATTCCCGATACTACCGGCTACTGCCTCCCCAGCGAGTACGGCGCCAAGATCAAGTACTTGGTGGATAATGTTCGGGGCATTGAGCACGTGCGCCTTTCCACCCATTGCCACAACGATTTGGGCATGGCCACGGCCAACTCTATTGCCGGCGTGCTCAACGGTGCTCAGCAGGTGGAATGCACCATCAACGGCGTCGGCGAGCGGGCTGGTAACACGGCGTTGGAGGAAGCCGTGATGGTACTCCGCCAGCATCCTTACCTCAACTTTGAGACTGGCATCAACACGAAACTGCTCGCCGAAACCTCCGCCATGGTGTCGCACCTCATGTCGATGCCGGTGCAGCCCAACAAGGCCATTGTGGGCGCCAACGCATTTTCGCACTCCAGCGGAATCCACCAGGACGGCGTTATCAAGCACCGCGAAACCTACGAAATCATCGACCCACGCGAAGTGGGCATGCCCGATTCGGCCATTGTGCTGACGGCCCGCTCTGGCCGCGCGGCCCTGGCCTACCGCCTCCAGAAAATCGGCTACGACTTCGACCGCACCGCCCTCAACAAAGCCTACGCCTCCTTCCTCGTGCTGGCCGACCGCCAAAAGGAAGTGGTAGACGAGGACTTGCACGTGATGGTGGAGCAGGAGCAGCTCATTACCGTCAGCTAAGTACGCCTCTCGAAAGACCGTCATGCGAAGCATAGCCTCCGCCTGACGGTCTACTTTATTCTAACCCCGCCCCCACCCCTCTCTCATGGCTAAGACCTTATTTGATAAAATTTGGGACGCGCACGTGGTGCGCGAAGTAGCCGGCGGCCTCACGGTGTTTTACATCGACCGCCATCTAATTCACGAAGTAACCAGCCCCCAGGCGTTTGACGAGCTAACGGCCCGCGGCCTCACGCTGCGCCGCCCAGAACAGATAGTAGCTACCGCCGACCACAACGTGCCCACGCGCCACCAGGACCAACCGATTCAGGACCCGCTATCCCGCTCCCAGGTAGATAAGCTCACGGAAAACTGCGCCAAGTTTGGCGTGGAACTGTATGGCCTAGGCCACCAATACCAGGGCATTGTGCACGTAATTGGGCCGGAACTGGGCATTACGCAGCCCGGCCTGACCATGGTGTGCGGCGACAGTCATACTTCCACGCACGGCGCGTTCGGCACTATTGCTTTCGGCATTGGCACCAGCCAGGTGACGCAGGTAATGGCCTCGCAGTGCCTATTGCTGGACAAGCCCAAGCGCATGCGTATTACCCTGGATGGCGACCTGCGGCCTGGCGTAACGGCCAAGGATTTGATTCTGTACGTGATTTTCCAGTTGGGCACCGGCGGCGCCACCGGCTACTTCGTGGAGTACGCGGGTAGCGCCATTCGGGGCCTGAGCATGGAAGGCCGCATGACGGTCTGCAACATGAGCATTGAAATGGGCGCCCGCGGCGGCCTCATTGCTCCTGATGCTACCACCTTCGACTACCTGAAAGGTCGCCGGTTTGCGCCCCAGGGCGAAAATTGGGACCGAGCCGTGGCCTACTGGCAGACCCTGTACTCGGACGAAGATGCCGTGTTTGATGCCAAGTTGCAGTTCGATGCCTCGGCCATTCAGCCCATGATTACCTACGGCACCAACCCGGGCATGGGCATTCCGCTCTCGGCCAGCATTCCGGTGCTCAACGGGGGTAGCGAGGCTACTAGCTTCGATAAGTCGTTGCGTTACATGGGTTTCCAGCCGGGTGAGTCGCTGCTGGGCAAGGAGATCAACTACGTGTTCATCGGGAGTTGCACCAACTCGCGCATTGAAGATTTGCGCACGGTAGCGGCCTACGTGCGGGGCAAGCAGAAGGCGGCCCACGTGGAGGCCATCATCGTGCCTGGCTCCAAGCAAGTGGAGCAGCAAGCCATTGCCGAAGGCCTTGACAAGGTGCTGGCCGAAGCTGGCTTTGAGCTGCGCGAACCCGGCTGCAGCGCCTGCCTGGCCATGAATGATGACAAGATTCCGGCCGGCGCCTACTGCGTCTCCACTTCCAACCGCAACTTCGAAGGCCGCCAGGGCCCCGGCGCCCGCACCCTGCTTGCCAGCCCGCTGGTAGCCGCTATTACGGCAGTAGAAGGCCGCTTGGTAGATATTACGCAGTATTTGAACTAGCATAAGAAGAGCCAAAAAAGGACGTCATGCTGAGCTTGTCGAAGCATCTCTACCGCTTCGTTGAGTTGTCGCTAGGCCAGTTAGATAGCCAGAGGTAGAGATGCTTCGACAAGCTCAGCATGACGTTATCAGCTAAATAATCTCCATTCCCACCCCATGGAAAAATTCCAAACACTGCGTTCTGGCGTGGTGCCGCTTCCGATAGAAAATGTGGATACGGACCAAATTATTCCGGCGCGCTTTCTGAAGGCGACGACCCGTGAAGGATTTGGCGCCAACCTCTTTGCCGACTGGCGCTATACTTCTGACGGGCAGCCTAAGCCCGATTTTGTGCTGAACGATGCCCGCTACCTAGGCCACCAGATTCTGCTGGCCGGTAAGAACTTCGGGTGCGGATCCAGCCGGGAACACGCGGCCTGGGCTTTGTATGACGCAGGTTTTCGGGTGGTTATCAGCAGCTACTTCGCCGATATTTTCCGGGGCAATGCACTCAACACCGGCCTACTGCCCCTGCAGGTTTCTGACGAGGTATTGCAGGGCCTATTTGAGGTAGTAGCCCAAGACCCGCAGGCCGCTTTGACGGTGGATTTGCAGGCGCAAACCCTGACAGTACCCGGCTGGGCAGAGGTGATTCACTTCGAGCTGGACCCTTACAAAAAAGAGTGCCTGATCAACGGGTACGACGACATCGATTTTCTCATTAGCCAGGAGGCGGCCATCACGGCTTTTGAACAGCAACGGTCATGGGTATTCTAAGCAAACGCATTGTAGTGTTGCCGGGCGACGGCATTGGTCCGGAGGTGTGTAGCGAGGCCGTGCGCGTGTTGCGGGCCGTGTCCAGCCGCTTCGGGCACGAGTTCGAGTTTGATTACCAACTCATGGGAGCCTGCGCCATTGACGCCACCGGCTCGCCCCTACCCGACGCTACCCTCGAAGCCTGCCGCCGCGCCGATGCCGTGCTGCTCGGCGCCATCGGTGACCCCAAGTACGACAACGACCCCACGGCCAAAGTGCGCCCCGAGCAGGGGTTGCTAGGCCTGCGCAAGGCCCTAGGCCTGTACGCCAACATCCGCCCCATCACGGCCTACGACCAGCTGTTGGAGCATTCCCCACTGAAAGCCGAGCGCATTCAGGGTACCGATATTCTGATTTTCCGGGAGCTGACCGGCGGCATCTACTTCGGCGAGAAAGGTCGCAGCGAGGACCGCACCTGGGCCTACGACCACTGCACTTACTCGCGCGACGAAATCCTACGCATCGCGCACCGGGCCTTCAAGGCCGCCGAAACGCGCCGCCACCAGTTCACGCTGGTAGACAAAGCCAACGTGCTGGAAACTTCCCGCCTGTGGCGCGAAACCGTGCAAAGCATTGCGCCTGAGTACCCCAGCGTGGCCCTTGACTATCTGTTCGTTGACAACGCAGCCATGCAGATCATCCTTAACCCGAAGCAGTTCGACGTTATTCTCACCGAGAACATGTTCGGCGACATCATTTCGGATGAGGCCTCGGTCATTGCTGGCTCCCTAGGCCTGTTGCCGTCGGCGTCGGTGGGTGATGGGGCGGCGCTGTTTGAGCCCATCCACGGCTCCTACCCCCAGGCCAAGGGCAAAGGCATTGCCAACCCCATTGCCACTATCCTCTCGGCCGCCCTGCTCCTTGACCACTTCAACCTGCAGGAGGAGGCCGATTGCGTGCGCGACGCCGTGCAGCACGCCCTCGACCAGGGCGTAGTAACGCCGGAGCTAAACCCAGCCACGCTCTATAGCACTGAGCAAGTGGGCAATTTTATTGCCTACAGCGTGCTCGACATTGCCGATTGTGAGGTGCACCGCAACAACATCAAGCTCGGTATGAGCACGATTATCTAAAACGACCCAGGGGTGGGTTTGTAAAGTCCGGGTGTCAGGCAGGGGTGTCTGATGCTCGGGCTTTTTTTGTGAGTCGGGGGTGGGGTTCCCGGCGTTTGAATCACCACGCGCTTCCCACGCTTCACCCCCGTACATGTCCCGGTTCGCCCTGATTTCTCTAGGGCCGGCAGCCTTCATTTCGGATGTTTGAACCAGTTATCTGCCGTTATAAACTTCCCTCCCACTATGATCAGCTTCCGCCTCCGTCTGCACTTCCTACTTCTCGCCTGCTTTCTGCTGCTGACTGGCCTAGGCCAGTCGTGGGCCCAAACGAAAGCCGCCCCGCTCCGCAACGGTGCTACCACCTTCCTCACTTCTGATTCGGTGCAGTTGTTTGTGCAGGTAGCGGGCAAGGGCACGCCGTGCGTGTTTGTGCATGGCGGGCCGGGTGCGGGCAGCTACTCGTTTGAGAAGCTAGGTGGCAACCGACTGGAAGATCAGCTGCGCATGGTGTACCTCGACCAGCGCGGTAGCGGCCGCTCCGCCAGCTCCAGGCGCAAAGACTACTCTATGGCCCGCATGGTGCAGGACCTGGAGGAGCTGCGGCAGCACCTGGGCCTGCAGAAGTGGGTGGTGGTGGCGCACTCCTTTGGCGGCACCATTGCCACGGCCTACGCTGCCAAATACCCCGAACGCGTGCAGGGCTTGGTGCTGGTGAATAGCGTGCTAAACCCCTCGGCTTCGCTGGAAGCCATGCTGC
Organism: Hymenobacter wooponensis; assembly: GCF_004745865.1. GTDB lineage: Bacteria > Bacteroidota > Bacteroidia > Cytophagales > Hymenobacteraceae > Hymenobacter > Hymenobacter wooponensis. Next base: position 726,074 of record NZ_SRKZ01000004.1, read on the forward strand.
AATATGGCACTTCCCTACTGCCTGCCGCCGAGCAGCCGAACCCCAACATTCCTATGATGCAGCGCTTTGGCATGGTGATGGGTGCCCTGCAGCAGAAGAAACTGGCCTACCAGCTTCAATATTCGGCTGACTCGCTAGCTACCCGTGCCAGCCGGGCCGTGCGCGCCGTAACGGCCAACCAGGATTTCGCCACTCAAGTGTTCAGCGGCCGCCTGCCCGACTATGGCCAGGACTACCTACCCTTTACTGCCCGGCTCACCATGTCCGCCCTCATCATTGTAGGCCAGGACGACCGCACCACGGGCACCACGCCACAGTCGTTTCAATTCCCGAAGCAACAGGTTGTAACGCTGCCCGGCAAGCATTATTCCTTTCTGGAGCAGCCCGCCCAGTTTCGGCAGACGGTGGTTAGCTTCGTGCAGAAACTTCCCCGCTAGCTTCTTTGCATGCCTGTAGCATCTGAGCGCCCCGCGCCTATACGCCTCAACGACCGGTGGTTCCTGCTTATCGGCATTCCGGTGCTGTCGTTGCTGGTGATGTTACCGCGGGGCATCCTGCACGTCCCCTCTTTTCCGGTATTTCTGATCAACTGGGGCGTTTCCCTGCTTTTCACCTGCTCCTTCTGGTTTACGGGTCGGGCTTTGTGGATTGCCCTGTTCCGCCGCCTCCCGCACGTTGATCAAACCGTTCGCCGCCTGTGGCTGCTGGCGATCCTTAACACCGCCATCACGGCCGTTGTTACGCTGACCTTGGATAGTATCGTGGGGTGGCTGCAAAACGCCCGGCTTGACTGGCCTACGTTTTGGTTTGAGTTCGGGCTGAACATGGTCCCGACGGTGGTGGTGCAGCTGATATATGAAAGCTCGAACTTCTTCCGGCAGTGGGCCGAGAATGTGCGCCGGGCCGAGCAGCTCCAAAGTGCCGGGGTGCAAAGTCAGCTCGAAGCCCTGCAGAGCCAACTCGATCCGCACTTCCTCTTCAACTCCCTCAATACTCTCTCGGCCATCATTGAGCCCGAGAACGAGCCGGCCCAGCAGTTCGTGGAGCAGCTCTCCGATGTGTACCGCTACGTGCTGCTGGCCCGCGAGCGAACCACCGTGCCACTCAGCGAGGAACTAGCCTTTGTAGATACCTATTTGGCCCTGCATAAAGTCCGTTTCCGCGACAACCTGCGCGTAACTCAGCACGTTCCACCCGAAGCCCTAGGCCTGTTGGTTGCGCCGCTCAGCATTCAACTGCTGGTAGAAAACGCCCTGAAGCACAACGTGGCCTCGCGGGAACACCCGCTGGAGCTGCGCCTTACTGCCAACCTGGCGACGGGCTGCTTTGTGGTGGAGAATACCTTGCGCCCGCGCACCTCTGGCCTAGCGCCAGGTACCGGCACTGGCCTACGCAACGTGCGCCACCGCTACGAACTGCTGCAAGCGCCTAGGCCAGTAGTAGTCAGCACCGATGAGGGCTGGTTTAGGGTGTGTCTGCCGCTATTGACAGTGGCCTAGAGCGATTCTATCATAACCGCTAAGCAGCTGAATTATCAAATCGGCACTGCGCATGGACCCGGCCCAGCCTATCTCTGGTTTCGGGTCCCGTTGTAGCTATTCTTGGAACCTACCCGTAGTGTAGTTCTCCAGAGTTCGGGGAAACGGTGTCTTTGTCTATAAATTGCTTTTATGCCCGTACAGCCAGTCTATCTTCCACTGATTATTCATGGTAGTGCCCGCCCCGACGGCGACACGCAGCAGCTGGTAGAGCAGGTCCTGGCCGGTGTCCCGCATACGCTCATCAACTTGCGGGACTACTCCATCGCTGCCTACAACTACCCCCACGACTATCCCACCGAAGACGCTTTCCTGCACCTCATCGAACTCATGCTTCGGCACCCGGTCATTGTGTTTGCTACCCCCGTTTACTGGTATAGCATGAGTGGGATCATGAAGAATTTCTTTGACCGGCTCACGGACCTAGTAGAAGAGCCCCACAAGCCGCTGGGCCGACAGCTAGCCGGCAAGCACGCCTTCCTGCTGGCGGCGGGCTCCGATGAGGAGTGGCCCGAAGGCTTTGAGGTGCCATTTCGGCGCACAGCCGAGTACTTTGATATGAGCTATGAAGGCAGCTTGTACCACTCCTCAAAACACCCTTTCCCCACAGAAGCGGCTCGCCGGTTTGCGCAGCACATCAGCCGCTGCAGTCAGCCGACACAATAGCACGCCCACAATCCACCATCTCGCTTTTCACCTATTCCCCATCTGATGACCGTTCTGCTGCTTGAAGATGAATACCCGGCCGCCGAGCGACTTCAACGCCTGCTCCTACAAGCCGCACCAGAGGCGCAAGTTGCCGCTGTGCTCGATAGCGTGACGGGCGCGGTGCAATGGCTCAGCGCCAATCCTGCCCCCGACCTTATTCTCTCCGACATTCAGCTGGCCGATGGCCTGAGCCTAGATGTGTTCGATCAGCTGGTGGTGCGCAGCCCTGTCATCTTCACCACGGCCTACGACGCCTATGCCATTCGGGCCTTCAAAACCAACAGCGTAGATTATCTCCTCAAACCGGTAAAACTCGCAGAGTTGCAGGCGGCACTTGCCAAGCTGCGGGAGTGGCGCGCAGCACCAGCTGCTACTCCCGAAAAAGAGGAAACCGCCCACCGCCTAGAGCGCCTGCTAGACACGTTGCCCCGCGCTGACCGCCACTACAAAAACCGCTTTCTGGTACGCAGCGGCGAGCAACTTCTCCCCCTCGCCGCTACGCAGGTGGCCTGGTTCCAAAGCCGCCACGAAAACACCACTCTAGCCGCCACCGACGGCCGCCGTTTCGTGGTGGACTACACTCTCGAGCAACTAGAGGCCTTGCTAGACCCAACGCAGTTTTTCCGGCTAAACCGGCAGTTTATTGCCCAGCTTCCGGCCGTGCAGCGCCTGCACCCGCACTTCAATGGCAAGCTACTGCTAGACTTGCATCCCGCCCCGAGTGAGGAAGTACTCGTGAGCCGCGAGAAAGCCGGCGCGGTAAAGCAATGGCTGGAAGGGTAAGCCAGCAGCGTACCGCTCGTCAAGCTTCATCACCAGCTACCTATCCAGCCACGCTTTAAACGCGGCTACTTTTTCCCGGCTGACTAATACGGTGTCATTGTCGGGGGCAGTGGGCTTGAGGACGGTCTGGAGGCGGGAGTTGGTGTAGTGAATGATATCGTGGATGGCTTCGGCGTGAGCCAAATAGGCGCGGTTGAGGCGGAAGAACTCGGTGGGGTCGAGCATGCCTTCCAATTGCTCCAGGGTGTAGTCGACCACAAATTTGCGGCCCTCGCGGGTGTGCAGCAGGGTCACTTTTTCGAGGCTGGCGAAGTAAGCAATCTGCTCCACCGGAATGGCCTTCAGATGTTCCCCTACCCGCACCACAAACCTCGCCTTATATTCCTTGGCCGGCTGGGCTTGGCGCAGCACCTGGGCCAGCAGGTTGGCATCGAAGGCGGGGGTAGCAGCCTGGCGCTGGCGCTCCAGCTTGGCCAGAGCAGCCGTCAGCTCCTCGGGGTCAATGGGCTTGAGCAGGTAATCGACACTGTTCACTTTGAAGGCGCGTAGAGCGTACTTATCGTAGGCCGTGGTAAAGATGACGGGGCTGGTAATTTCCAGGCGCTCAAAGAGCTCGAAGCTAAGCCCATCGGCCAGATGAATATCTAGAAACAGCACATCTGGTGCCGTCCGTAACGACTGCAGCAAGGCTTCCGCCTCCGCCACCGATTCGGCTGTTCCGATTACCTCCACTGGCTGCGGCTGCTTGCGCAGTAGCTCTGTGAGGCGACGTATAGCCAGTGGTTCGTCTTCAATAATTAGGGCCCGAAGGGTAGCAGTTGAGGCCATACAGGCAGGTAGAAATCAGAGAAAATAAAAGGAAAGGTTGTGCGGAGGCCAAGGTAGCGGGAAAGGGCCGTCTAGGCCTCTCGGTTAGCGCAGCTCCAGTAGCGGCAGCGTCACAGAAAACTCGGTGTCGGTTTGCTCTATAGTCACGGGCTGCTTGGTAAGGAAGGCGTAACGAGCTTGCAGGTTACTGAGGCCTAGGCCAGTAGATTCTCCGTCGGCGAGGCGGCGGAGGCGGCGGTCATTGCGCACAGTGAGAGTGCGAGCCGCCTCATCCAGCTCAATGCGAATGCGGAGCGGGTTGCGCTGAGAAGTAGCGTTGTGTTTGAGAGCATTTTCGAGCAGAAGCTGTACCGCTAGCGGCGGCACCAACAGAGTGTCTAGCGCCGTCGTGGGCAAGTCCATTTCTACCTGCATCCCTTCGCCCAAGCGAGTACGCTGCAAAAACAAGTAGGCTTCCACGAACTTCATTTCTTCAGCTAGCGGTACTATCTCCTGCTCCTGACTATCGAGCACATAACGGTATACTTGGCTAAGCTGACGGATAAAGCGCGAGGCCCGCGCCGGGTCGTTTTCCTCCACCAATGAGGTTAGTGCATTCAGGGAGTTGAACAAGAAGTGCGGGTCAAGCTGGCGACGAAGGCTGTCGGCTTGGGCTTGGGCGTTTTCCTTCTGGAGGCGCATGGCCTGAATGGCCGCTTCGCGCCAGCCCAGTAGAAACGAGCGGCTGTGCATGAAGAGCGAAATAACCACCGTAATAAGCAGTGGTACCACAAAGGGGCGCCACGTAAGCGAGCTAAGGGGCCGGTGATGGTAAAACACCATAAAGCTTCCCGTAACCAGCAGAATGACCAGCAACGATAACACCAAGGAAAACGCCAGCGTAGTCAGGAACCGACGCACGGGCTGCACCGTCCAATCGACGCGGCGGTTAAGCCACTCGTTGGGGTAACCATTGGCCAACCACAGGCCAAAGGTGTAGGCGGAGTTGTAGCCAAACGTGACCAAGAAATCCTCACTCCAGATCTTGCAGCCGTTGCAAAACAGAAACGACAGCCCGATGGACAGGCCTAGCATGAGCCCGGCCATGATGAGCCACCGCCGATGCGGGTAGTATTTGCCTAGGTTGTAGACGGAGTTTGCCCGCGTGGTGGCAGATTCCGCCGGGGCCGGGCGCCCCGAAGACAAAGCAGGTTCAAGCATATACAAAGCCTTAGGCAGGCAAATAAACCAAGCGAAAGATACGGAAGCCAGTAGTGCTGGCTTCGGCCCTACCCCACCCTAGTTTGCGGAAGCGGTTTCGTAGCTTTTCAACCGGCCATTTAGCTGCCGCTCGCCCCAATTGGGCATCAGCACTGATTTAGGCTGGAAGGCCGTGAAGCGCGCCTTGGCTTCCTGGTAGAGCGGCTTGGCAACGTCGGCGCCTCCCCCAAACATAGCGGGCGTATAATACACATTGTTAGCCTGCACCAGATAAATGCGCGGGTTGGCAGCATTAACTTTCTTGGCCTCCGTCAGCGTTTCCGATACCATTTTGGAGTACTTCATGGAGCGCATCATGGGTGAAACTCCCAGCCGAGCTTGGTAAATGTAGGCCTGCAGCACCAGCCGCTCCGATTCCTCGGCGCCCAGCTTCTGGGCCTGGGCTAGGGCAGCTTCGGCTTGGTCGAGGTACTTGTCTTTGGTATCACCATCTTCCTGGCTCACGAAGCAGGTAATGAGGCGAGCGTAGGCCTGGTAGTAGCGGGGCAGCCAGTCTTTGGGGGCCACGGCCGCAGCGCGTTCAAACTTGGCATCTACCAACTTCAGTTTCGCAACCTCTCCGGTGCTCATGAGCTCTTGAATGGTAGCGCTCATCATGGTAGTGTAGGCATCGGTGGTTGCCGTTGCGGGAGCAGCAACGGGAGCCGCCGACTGGCCTAGGGAGGCAAAGGAAGCGGCTACCAGGGCGAGGGTGAACAGGGTCGTTTTCATGACGATAGGGTTAGTGGTGGTTGATGATTCAAAGGTGGCCTAGCCCCAGCCCGAAAGAAATTTACCGTTACCGAAGCGTCGGATTTTCAGGATGAAGCGTTACCTCTCGTAAGTGATAAAGTGAATTATGATGAGGTGATAGGTGGCGCTAAACGCACAAGAGCCGCAGCTTTTCAGCTGCGGCTCTTGTTGCAATAAAGTCTGTTCTCTTAGTGTAGTCGAGGTATTATCTGCTAGGGCGTTTCACCCCGATGATTACACCAAAATCTCCATCAGTCTGCCTCCAATCCTGCTCTGGCAAGTAAGTTCGCGACACAAAACCATCGAGGTATAGAGCGGTCTGGCACCCTTGCCGCTGGAAGTAAGCCGCAAAATTGTAGAGGCTGACTTTCTCCTTTGACATGGCAAATAACACGGTGCCATCCGGCAGTATACCCACCCCGTTGCGAATATTCAGGTTTGTAGAACGGGCATTAAACGCGAGATGAATCTGCCCCTTTAGCACCAACATAGGCCCCGACTGGGTAGCATACTGAATGTGGTGCTGCATCTGGAAAGCAGTAGTGGGAACGATACCAGCTTCACCCTTTGCAGTCAGATAGAAAACCCCATTAGGCTTTAAGTAAAAGTTACCTGTCCCGCTAGCTGTATCAAGAGGCGTTAGCGCTATGCCCTGCTCCACATACAAGCCCAATGGAGTATTGCCCGATTTGTACATACCGCCATTGGTAGCAAATAGTAGCCGCTGATGCTTAGCCTCTAGCCACGCCTGTAACCGCTGAATGCTCCGAAACTTTTCACCCGTATCATCCTTCCAATACAGACGTACTGCCTGCTTTTGCGGGTTTACTTGATAGCTGATATAGTGTTCTGAATCGGGCGTATGGGCATTGCCACCCGAGCCACATTGGACTAGGCCTAAGGTACTCAGCAAGGCAACTAACCGTAGCAGGCGTTTCCGACGGACCTGGAGGTGGATAGTTTCTTTTCCTAGCATCACGGGAGTAGTGAGTCGGCAACTTACACCACCAAGTGCAGTTTTCGATGTACGCATCACCTCGTCACTCCAAAGCCTACTCCGGCCGCTCGTTCACGTCGGCTGCGCGGTTCTTGTTGATGGAGATGAACACGCCCAGGAATACCATGCGCGGGGCGGTAGGCGTGATGGCGACGCGGTTGTAACTGCCCGTGATGTCGGGCTGGGATGCGTAGCGGTAACCGTACACGTTCTGGCGGCCCAGCACGTTGTTGGCAGCCAGGTGCACCACGGTGTACTGACCAAACAAGCGGGTGATGTAGCTGGCGTTCAGGCTCAGATCCTGGTAAGTGGGCAGCTGGCCCTGGTTGTAGCCGCCTTCGGGGTTGTTGAGGTCGTTGTAGCGGCGGGGGCTGCCGTAGCTGACCGTGGCGCCCAGCAGCGTGTGCAGGTTGCCGACCCAGTATTTCCCCACCACCGACACGTTGTGGCGGGCCGCAAACGTGGGCACGGCCGCTACGGGGTCTTGGCGGTACTGGCGTTCGGTATCCAGGAACCCGTAGCTGATGTAGTACTCCAGGTTTTTGATGGTTTTCCGGTCGCGCCACAGTACATCGAGGCCGCGGGCATAGCCGGAGCCGCTGTTATTGTAAGCGGCGGCGTTGCGCGGGTTGCGGCCATCGTAGCGGGTTAGGTGGCTATAGGTTTTGTTGTAGGCCTCTACCTGAAATAGCTGCCGGTCGTGGGTGTATTGGTAGGTGAGCACCGAGTGCGTGGCTTGTTCGAAGCGCAGGTTGGGCTGCACCAGCAGCAGCGTGTTGTCGGGGGTTTGGTAGAAGTGGCCGTAGGCGCCGGAGAGGGAGCTATTTTCGGTGGTCTGGTAAGCTAGGGCCAGGCGCGGCGCGGCATTCCAGTGGCCTAGCAGCGCCGAGTACTCGCCCCGCCCCCCAACGCGGCCAGCCAGACGGTCAGAGAGCTGAAAGTCGCTTTCCACGAAGCCTGCGGCGCGGCGCTCCATAAAGGAAGGCGTGTAGGTGGTAGCTACGGCGGCATTGGGCTGCACCTGCTGGTTTACTTTCTGGGCCAGCATTTCGGCCCCCACTTTCACATTCCAACGTGCGGCAGCGGAGTCGTTAATCAGCACTACGCGGGCAATGGCCGCCTGCTCCAGGGTGCGGAGGCGCACGGCGTCGGGAGCCAGGTGTTGGTCGTCGCGGCTCAGGCCTAGGCCAGTCTGCAGGCTCCAACCCCGGCGCAGGGGGCTGCGGAAGGTGGTGTTGAGGTAGCCGTTGGTACTACGCAGGGCCACACGTTGCGTGCCGGCGGGCTCAGGGCTGGGCTGCCCAACGCTGAGCTGCTGCTGGCTCCAGGTGCCATACACTTTCAGCATGCCCGCCTGCCCAGTGCGGTGGCGCAACCCCACCGACGAGTTTACTCCGCTCGGCGACTGAAACCACGTCACGTTCTGGGGCAGCAGGTGCTGGTAGGGCGTGAGGTTGGTGTAGTCGAGGGTAGCATCAAGGGAAGTCCGCTCCCAGCGCTTGGTGCGGGAGGCTCCTACAAATACAGAGCTCACAGAAACGCCCGTTTGGGTTTCGGGGGCCAGATCCGTAGAGTTCAGCAGCAGTACCCCCGACAATGCCTGCCCATACAGCGCGGAGTAGCCGCCGGTGCTGAACACGGTGCCTTTGAACAGCGAAGGCGAAAAACGGCCCCGCGCCGGCACGGCGGCCACGGTAGCATTATAGGGGTTCTGCACGGGCAGCCCATCTAGGTAAATTTTGGTTTCGGCGGCGGCTCCGCCCCGCACGAACAGCATGCCGTCCTCCCCTACCCGCGTGGTGCCGGGCAGGGTGTTGAAGGCCGCCGATACATCGGCCAGCGCCCCGGCGGTAGTTTGCACATCACGGGTGTTGAGGGCAGCACTGCGGTGCTCGTCGCTAGCTTCAAATGCACCGGCGGTGATAACGACCGAGCCCAAGGCGTGCGGGGTGCTTTTCAATAGTATCTCTAGCCGAAGTGGCTCATTGCCAAGCGTTACGGGCCGCTCAGCCGTCACGAAGCCCAGCAGACTGGCCTGCAGCACGTAGCTACCACCGGGCTGGGCTGTGTCAAAGTGAAAGTGGCCTAGCGAGTCAGTGGTGGCTCCATCGAAGGTAGCCTTGAGAAACACATTGACGCCCGGCAGCGCCAGCCCCTCCGCATCGCGGATGGTACCGCTGACGGTAGTAGAGGGTTGCGCCAACAGGCCTAGAACCGGGGTTAGGAACAGCAGGACGAGGAGTAGCAGTCGTTTCATGACGGTGGCAGCGATGTGATGGACCAAAAGTGGCCTGCTGCCGGGGCGGATGAAACTTGCTGTTACCGAAGCGTCGGATTACGAGGATGAAGTGCCAAGTAGTCCCTGAACCGTCCTTTACTACACCGTCATGTCGAGCTTGTTGAGACATCTCGCGTGCTGACGTTTAGTTGTCTTTAAGACAGCTTCAGAACCTGGGCAGCAGAAATAGTAAAGCTCCTGCTTCTTGCCAGCAAGCCTTTATCTTGCGTCAGCTCATCTGTATTCACTAGTCTTATGCAACTCCTTTCCGTCAGTATCGGGTTACCGCAAGAATATGTTTGGAAGGGTAAGCCAGTCCGTACCAGCATCTTCAAACAGCCCACCAGCGAACGTATTCATGTGCACGCCGAACAAACACTTGGCCGGTGATGGGCAAGCCGACTTGCGCGTGCATGGCGGCCCCTATAAAGCGGTGTATTCTTACCCACAAGAGCATTATGCTTTCTGGCAGAATCATCTTGGTGGGGCTGAGCTAGAGGCTGGGGCTTTCGGTGAAAACCTGACTACTCTGGGCTTATTGGAAGATCAGGTGCGCGTGGGAGATTGTTATCAGATTGGCACGGCGATACTAATGGCTGTTCAGCCCCGGCAGCCCTGCTTTAAACTGGGCCTACGCTTTCAAAACGACCGGATGGTTCGCGATTTTGAGCAAGCCGGCCGCAGCGGCATCTATTTTCGGGTAATACAGGAAGGCACTCTCCAAGCAGGTGACTCCATTACGCTGGTCCAGCAGGCTCCCCACGCCGTGACCATTCAGGACCTGACGGATAGCCTTGCCTCAGGTCCGAAGGATGCCCACAAGCTTGAAGCCATGCTTGCGGTACCCGAGCTAATCCCATCGTGGCGCGAGCGGCTGACCCGTATGCTAGAGCATTGATGGATAGGGCACCGCAGGGGTATTCAGGCAGTGGCTCATTTATACGCTGCTAACCTCTTCGCTAACTCGGCTTGTAGCCACTGAGAATCTTGTACGTGCATGGCTCTCAGTTGCTTTTCGGTTAATGCAGCATTTGATATGAGCGCATGTCTCACAGATTCGTCTGCATCACCGGAAAGCAAGCTAACAATCCTGCTGTCGATTTTCCTTTTTGTAGCGATACGCCTTCTCACTGCAGGATCGGCGTCTTCGGCCAACATCTCAAGTATTGCCAGAGGAATAGTTTTGTTATGAACTACCCACTCCTTGAAGCTCGGGTACCTTTCAATAACGTCTACCCAGATGGATATATCCGCGGCATCGTGAGCTGCACGATGGTATTCTGCCTCTACCTCACTTACTCTGAGTTTGATAAACTCCTCTGCTGACACAATCATACAAACCCTCTTATGCTAGAGAATATAAACGTCCCGCTAGCTTTATTCTGAGCTACTGCCCTATGTGTACTCTAGCTGGGTACAGCCGGCAAGGTCAATACAAACTCAGTACCTTCTCCTTCCTGGCTTTGCACCTGCAACGTGCCCCCGTGGCTCTTCACAATATCATGACTGAGGGAGAGGCCTAGGCCAGTGCCTTCACCCATGGGTTTGGTGGTGAAGAAGGGCTCGAAGATGCGCGTCTGCTCGTCGGCCGGTATTCCTACCCCATTATCGCGGATGCTAATGGCCACCGCCCCATCTGGTTGGGTTTGGGTGCTTACTGTTACCTGGGGCTGGTAGCTGGTGTCGGCCGTCTTTTGGCGCTGGCGCACAGCATGGAGGGCATTGGTGCACAGGTTGAGCACTGCTCGGCCCAGATCGGGGGCTACCACAGAAACCGGTGGCACGGCAGCCTCTAGGTGCGTGGTGAGTTGGGCCGTAAACTGTGGGTCTTGCTGACGTACGCCGTCGTAGGCCAGGCACAGGTACTCTTGCACGAGGTGGTTGAGGTCGGTAGAAACGCGTGGGGCCTGGCCGGTGCGGGCGTGCTCCAGCATGCCTTTAATAATAGCCGTAGCCCGCTGCCCGTGCTGGCTGATTTCCTGTAGGTTCTGCTTAAGCCCCGCTAAGATTTCGCGGTCGAGGGCGCCATCGTGCGTAAGGCGCTGCGCTCCGTTAATTTCCTCTACTAGGCCTGTGCTGGCGGCAGCAAACTGCTTCACAAAGCCCAGCGGATTCTGCAGCTCGTGCGCTACTCCGGCCGTCAGTTCGCCCAGAAACGCCATTTTCTCTCGTTGCACCAGCATCAATTGAGCTTCCTTCAGCTCGGCTAGCGAGGCTTGCAGGGCCTCGTTGGCGCGGTGCTGCTGGCGCCTACCACGCACCAAGAGGGCCACAATCAGTAGCAACACGGCTAAGCCTCCCAGCAAAGCGTAAGTTTGGTAGCGGCTTTTCAGCATAGCCTGCGAAGCAATAGCCTGCTGGGCGCGCTGCTGCTCCCTATAGCTTAGCCCCTGCAGGCGCATCACCTTCTCCTGCCCAAACAAGGTGTCTTTCATTGCCAACACTCGCCCCTGATACTTGAAGGCACTATCCACGGTACCCCGCGTCCGGAAATCCTGGGTAAGCAACAAGCTGGCGTTGAGCACACCGCGTAAAAAGCCATTGAGCTGCGCCGCTTGGTAGCCTAGGCGCGCATAGTAAATGCTAGAATCGAGGCGGCCTTGTTGCTGGTAGAGAGTGGCTAGCCCTACGCAGGAAAAGTTGGTGCTACGCGAGTGGTGCAACTTCTTCGACTCCCGAATGCTGCGGCGGTAGAAGTCTAGCGCTTCGGTGGGGCGGCCTTGCTTGCGCGCCACCTGACCTAGGCCGTATAAAATATAGTTGGTGGGCGTATCGATGCGGCGGGCCAGCTGGTAGGCTCGCTCCTGAAAAATCCGGGATGAATCTACCTCATTGTAGAGGTCGTAGGCCAGGCCAATGTTGCTGAGCTCGATGACCATACGCTTCTCATCGTGCATTTTCTCGCCCAGGCACAAGGCCCTGAAGTAGTAGGACAGGCCCTCTCGCCGGTCGCGCAGGTACACGTAAATGATACCAATACTGCGCAGGTTTTGGGCTTGCAGGCGCAGGTCGTGGGTAGCTTCTCCGAGGCGCAACGACTGCTGAAATAGCTCCAGCGCCTGCGCCAAGTTACTTTCCCGATACACCGATCCTAACCGGTTCAGAGCTTCGCCTTCGCCATGGCGGTAGCCCGTTCGGCGGGCCAAGGCCAGCGCCTGGTTGGCGTAGGCGGCGGCGGAGTCAACCCGCAGCACCCAGTACTGGTCGCTCATTTGGCAGAGCAGCAGCACCCGGTTGGTGTCAGAGGGAGTTTGCTGCACCAGCCGCCGTAAACTATCAAGCGCCGGGCTTTGAGCCTGCACCGATGGAGCAGCATGTAGCATCAACAGCAGCCCAAAAACGATAGCTCTATAGAGCAGTTTAAAAAGAGGAATTATGCAAAGACGAGACATGAAAATGGAGCAAGCCGATATAAATATAAGCTACTGTAGCTCAACCATACGCCTCACTACGGGGCTTATTAATCTCGTGCCAGGACATATCCACTCAGGATGCTTTAAAGCCGCTTTTTAGATTAAAATAACTTGTCCCAATTTGATAAACATAGTCACTTCCGAACACACAGCTTCTAATTTAGCACTGCTGCTCAAGTGCTTCGGCTAGCTATCAACGTCTTCTGTTTGTTCTACTTTTGAAACTGGCTACTAAAGCACTTCACGTTACTACCGTACAGCTTTAATTATCGGCAAGAATAATCCAGCCGTCGTATAGGAGAGCTTACTTTACCTACTTGCGCTCTGATTTTTCGCCTGAGCAACTTACTATGAAAGCCTTTCTCTTTGATTTGAATGGTACCATGATTCACGACATGGATTACCATACCAGTGCTTGGCACCACATCCTCAGCCACGAACTAGGTGGCAGCTTCAGCTGGGAAGAAGTGAAGCCCCAGATGTACGGCAAAAACCAGGAAGTTCTGGTGCGTCTATTCGGCCCCGATAGATTTACGGATCAGGAAATGAACGAGCTAGCCGTTCGCAAAGAACAGCGTTATCAAGAGGAGTTTCGGCCGCACCTGGCGCTGCTGCCGGGGCTGCAGGAGTTTCTGGAGCAGGCCCATCAGCGCGGTATCAAGATGGCCATCGGCTCAGCGGCCATTCCATTTAATATCGACTTTGTGCTCGATAACCTGAATATCCGGCACTACTTCCAAGCCATCGTCAGTGCCGATGATGTAACGCGGAGCAAGCCCCACCCCGAAACGTTCTTGAAGGCGGCCAAACAGCTCGGCGTTTCACCCACCGACTGCCTAGTGTTTGAGGATGTGCCCAAGGGTGCTGAAGCCGCTTTAAATGCGGGTATGAAAGCCGTGATTCTCACCACCACGCACGCGGCCGAGGAGTTTGAGCAGCTCCCCAACATCCTCCATTTCGCCGCCGACTTCACCGATCCGACTGTTCAGGCATTAGTGAAGCAGTAGCTATTCGTGCCTTTCTAGGCCACTCTTTAGGCTGCTGGCTACCCCTACTTCGCTGAAAGCAAAAAGTCTGCTTCCTTCCGCGCTTGCAGCAGGAAGGAAGCAGACTTTTATCAGGAGTGCCGAAGTGGCTAGGCCACTCTGCTATTGATTACGCTGGGCTTCACGCTCAGCTTTCTTTTTGTCGCGCTGTTTGCCAATGGCTCTACCCCCAACGGCGCCAGCAGCACCGCCAATAATAGCGCCACCAGTGCCCCCAATGGCGCCACCCACAATGGCCCCACCAGTACCACCTACAACCGTACCAGTGCCTTTACTGGTGCTGCAATCCGTGAATAAGAAGCAGGCCGCAGCCACGAAAGCAAAACGTAGTTTTCTCATCTGCTTAGGAAGTTTATAGCTAGAAGAAAGTGCTTTCCTATCGAGCAGGAAGCGCAGTTTAGAAAACGACAATCATATTTTTTAGTTATTAAATACCATAAATCTGTTCTGGAGCTCGGCTGTAGCTGACTGGCTTGAGGTACTGCGGACAACTGCTGCCGTAACTATTTACCCTCCCAACGTTTATTACAGTCTACTTTACCAAGCTTCACACCGTTTCGCAGTTATGACCTCTACCGGCCGCCGCATTTTTCAGGTAATTGATGGCAACAAGAAATTCGTGGGGGATGGATTTGATGTGACCAGTCCCATGCCGGGGCCACGCATCCGTCAGCTCAGCCCCTACCTGCTCATCGACCATACCGGCCCCATGGCCGTGGCACCCACTGATGCTCCTCTGGGCACGCCCCCCCACCCCCACCGCGGCTTTGAAACGGTAACGGTGGTGTACGAGGGCTATCTGGCGCACCGCGACACCGCCGGCCACACCGGAGCCCTCGGCCCCAGCGACGTGCAGTGGATGACGGCCGGCGCGGGCCTGCTGCACGAGGAGCGCCACGAGAAGGAGTTTGCCAAGCGCGGCGGTACCCTGGAACTGTTACAGCTTTGGGTGAACGTGCCCAAGAAGGATAAGCTAGCCCCACCCCGCTACCAGAACATTGTGGGCACCTCTATTCCGGCCGTTGCCACCCCCGATGGTCTAGGCCAGATTCGGGTAATTGCGGGCACCTATGAGGGCACTACTGGCCCTGCCGAAACCTTCTCCCCCATTACCCTGCTTGATGTGCACCTGCAGCAAGGCAACCAGACCACCCTGCGCCTGCCCGCCGACTACAACGTGGGCATTTACGTGGTAAAGGGCGACATCATCCTGCACGGCGACCGGGCCGCCACCACCAAACAGCTAGTAGTATTCGGGTGGGACTCCACCGACATCCACCTCACAGCCACTACCGATGCCGTACTGCTGGTGCTGGCCGGTGCTCCCATTGAGGAACCGCTGGCCACGTATGGCCCCTTCGTGATGAACACCAACCAGGAGCTGGTGCAAGCCATTGCCGACTTTGAAAGCGGCGGCATGGGCACCTTCCCGGAAGACGAGTAAACAGCAGCTCAAGCATAACCTAGTACTGGGGAAGTGGGTAAGGAAGGCCGCCAGCTGGCACTTTCTCTACCCCGTTACCTCTGCTTTGATGCGGTTACCATCTATTCTGCTAGGCGGCTTTTGGCTAGGCTTACTAGGCCAGTCTCATGCCCAGGAAATACTAAAAGGCCCGCTCGGTGAGCAGTTCTCTTCGCGCGTACTCGTGCGCCAGCTCAGCGACCCGTGGGCTGTGGTCTACGCCCCCGATCAGGCCCTGTGGGTGACGGAAGCCCGCGGCTACCGGGTTAGTCGGATTGAGCCGGGTACGGGAGCTCGTAAGGTGGTGCTCGACCTCAGCAAAGCCCGCGAGTTTCCGCGTTATGATAAGATTCCGGATACCGTGGATGGCGGCAAGCCCTGGCCCCAGGGTGGCCTGATGGGCTTGGCTGTGCACCCACAACTGTTGCAGGGCAAGCCCTTCGTGTACCTGGCCTACATCTACCGGTTTGCGGGGGCGCAGCAGCCGGGCAACGGCAGCGCCCCCAACTACGGCGGCAACTTCTTCACGGGCCGCGTGGTGCGCTACGAGTACGATGCCACGGCCCAAACCCTAGTGCGACCCCAAATTCTCTGCGACTCCATTCCGGCTAGCAACGACCACAACGCCGGCCGCCTGCTGTTGGCCCCCGTAAATGGCCGCGACTACCTTTTCTATACGGTGGGCGACTTGGGCGCCGGACAGTTCGAGAACGGGGGCCGCCCCAACCACGCCCAGCGCCCCGATGTGTACGAGGGCAAAGTGCTCCGCTTCAACGCCGAGCCTGATACGGACCCCGGCCAGTACGACCGCTGGATTCCGAACGACAACCCGTTTAATGGCCCACGGCAGAATGCTGTCTGGAGCCTAGGCCACCGCAATCCGCAGGGACTGGCCTACGCCGTGGTGGGTGGTACGGGGCAGCTGTACTCCTCCGAGCACGGGGCCTTTTCCGATGATGAAATCAACCTGATTGAGAAGGGCAAAAACTACGGGCATCCGCTGGTGCTGGGCTTCGCCGATGGCAACTACAACGGCCTGGCCGCAGCAGCTTCGGACCGCGCTACGCTGCCCGGCCCCTGGCACACCACTTACCCTACTATTGGTAGTGAGCAGGCCAATGCAAAAGCGCTGGGGGCCGCCTACCGGGAGCCCCTCACCACGTTTTACCCCCTAACCCACCAGTTCCTGACTACCGTGCTCACCCGCATCCGGGAGAAGGCCCCGGAGCAGCCAACCTGGAACTCTGAGGCGCCCAGCAGCTTGGCTGCGTACACGGCCGCGGCCATTCCCGGCTGGCAAAATTCCTTGCTCGTCCCGACGCTCAAAAAGGGCAAGCTCATTCGGCTGCAGCTCGCGCCAGATGGCCGCCGCATCGTCGGCGACACACTGATATACTTCAAGGCCCCCGTCCGCTACCGCGACGTGACCGTCTCGCCGGATGGCACCCGGCTTTACCTCCTCACCGACAGTACCACTGTCACCTCAGGGCCCTCGGAAGATGCTCCTAAGGGCACTAGCTGCAAAGGTTGCCTGCTGGAGTTCACTTACATAGGCGGCGGCACGGCCACTAGGCCAGTAGCCAGCGCCCCCAAGGCCCCAAGCCCCGAGCAGGCCCTTCAGGAGGCCACGGCTATGGTCCGGCGCATGAAACCCCAAGACCAGCGCGTGAAGCGGGCCGGGCTGCCAGCAGCACAACGCCCGCTGTTTGATCTGCTCTTGAAACCTACCCCCACGACTACCGAAAAAGCCCGCCTCCGGCAAGGAGCACCGGCCTTGCTAGCAGGCCTACGTCAACAGTAAAAACTACAAAAGCTGCCCTCCGTGCTTTTGCTCAGGAGGTCAGCTTTTGATAAATCGTTTACGGAAAGGCCAACCAGAAAAAAGGAGGTCCTGCTTCGACTAGCGTAGCAGGACGTCCTTTTAGGCTTTTTTAGCCTGTCGCTTAGTCGTTGTTGCCGGTGGCGCCTTCGTTGGTGAAGTCGCCTTCAGTGCTCGGGCTCGACTGGGTAGCTTCTGCTACTTCGTTGGTGAGCTCAACATCTACTTGAGGCTGGGCGCCACCTTGTCCGGCTTGGCCAGACGTGTTTTTCGAGTTATTGGAGCCAGACTGGTCTCCTGCGGGTTTGTTGCTCATGTTGAAAGGCCAGGTTTTTTGGGTGTAGCTCAGCACGGCTCCGGCTGCTAACACAGCCAGAGAAGCGCCAACCCAGGTGTTGGTATTACGCTTTTTCTTTTTGTAACGCATAGACGGTTGAGTGAGTAATTGAACGGTAGTCTTAGTACGTATTCTGCCCTCGATAGATGGCCTCTAGGCTTATTTCACGGTATAATCCCACTCCGGCAAAGGCCGCCCCAGTGCCTGTCACTGGCCTAGCGCGATGCCGTAACCGCTCAATCTCCTTCGCTATGCTCACCCGCCTGATCCCTTCCAGCCAACAGCCCCTGCCTGCCATTGGGCTGGGCACCTGGCAAACTTTTGACGTTCGTGGTAAAGCGGCGTACCCGCCTCTTCAGCAAACTCTGGAGGTGCTGCACACTGCCGGTGGCAGCGTCATTGATTCTTCGCCCATGTATGGCCGGGCCGAGGAAGTAGTGGGCGACCTGACTGCAGAACTGGCAAGCCGCGACGCCTTCTTCTACGCCACCAAGGTCTGGACTCAAGGGCGCGAGGCGGGCATCCGGCAGATGGAGGACTCCCTGCGCAAGATGCGCCGCACCTCTCTGGATTTGCTGCAGATTCATAACCTGGTGGACTGGCAAACTCACCTGCGCACCCTGCGGGAGTGGCAAGCGGCGGGCCGGGTTCGGTACCTGGGCATCACGCACTACACCGATGGCATGCACGAGCAGCTGGAGCGCGTTTTCTCCCAGGAGCCCCTCGATTTCGTGCAGTTCAACTACTCCATTCTCGACCGCCATGCCGAACAGCGCCTGCTCCCAGCCGCCGCCGACCGTGGAGTGGCTACGCTCATCAACCGCCCCTATGGTGAAGGCAGCCTGCTTACCCGCGTAGGCCACCACCCGCTGCCCGGCTGGGCCGCGGAGCTGGGCATTACCAGCTGGGCGCAGTTCCTGCTGAAGTTCATTCTTTCCCACCCCGCCGTTACGTGTGTGATTCCCGGTACCAGCAACCCAGCGCACCTCCAGGACAACCTGCGCGCCGCCGAAGGTCCGTTACCCGACGAAGCCACCCGCGAGAAAATGGCGGCCTACGTGCGGACTTTATAGCAACCTGCCAGAAGCCCTCCCTCTGCTCTGACTGCCTTACAAGCAGCTTAATCAGAACCATGCTAAAAGTGGCCTAGCGTGCAGCTTAGGCCACTTTTTTGTTCTACTCGACAATAACGACCTGCTGGTAAGGCCGTACTGCCTATCTCGTAGGTTGCGGCTTCGGGTGGTGATGAAGGCTTTGTGGGAAAGTCGGCCTGAGCTCTAGGCTTCTATCTGAAGCCGCACCTACACCTATCTTTTTATCGGCGCTTTTCTTCTGTGGCTATGAACAGCATGAACCTCAAGCTCAAACCGCTTCACCAACAAACTATTGTTATTACGGGCGCTTCCAGCGGTATTGGCCTTGTAACGGCGCGTATGGCCGCAAAAGAGGGCGCCCGAGTGGTGTTAGCCGCCCGCAACGCTGAGGCATTGCGCCAACTAGCTCAGGAAATTAATAGCCAGGGCGGACAAGCGTTGGCAGTACCTACCGATGTGGGTAGTGAGGAGGATATGATGCGGCTGGCCGCAGCCGCTCAGGCGGAGTTTGGAGGCTTTGATACGTGGGTAAACAATGCGGGTGTATCCATTTTCGGGCATTGCGATGAGGTGAGCATTCCCGACATGGAGCGCATGTTCGCCACCAACTTCTGGGGTACGGTGTACGGCTCCCGGCTGGCGGTGCAGCACTACAAGCAACGCCAGGAGCCCGGTGCCCTCATCAACATCGGCAGCTTCTTCGGCGACCGGGCCACGCCGGTACAGTCCACTTACTGCGCCTCCAAACACGCCCTGCACGGCTGGACGAATGCCCTCCGCATGGAGCTGGAGGTAGAAAAGGCGCCGGTTTCCGTTACGCTTATTCACCCCGGCCGCATCGACACGCCCTATAACGAACACGCCCAGAGCTATTTTGAGCAGCAGGTAGCTCACCGCGGTATGGTGTACCCACCCGAGGCCGTAGCGGAGGCTATCCTATTTGCGGCCGCCCATCCTAAGCGCGACATGTACGTGGGCTTTCAGGCCAAAGCCCTCACGCTGGCTGGCCACCTGGCTCCGCGCATCATGGACAAAGTAATGGAGGCCCTGATTTACCCAACGCAGCTGGACCCCAAACGGCCCTCGCGCAATGCCGAAACCAGTGCCTTGCATAAAGCCGGTTACGGCCTGCACGAGCGTGGCTCGCACGAGGGCTGGTTCCGCTCCCGTAGCCTCTACGTGAAAGCCGAGAAGCACCCGCTGCTGGCCGCCGCCGCTGTAGCCGGCCTGAGCACTGTCGCCTGGCTGCTCACCAAATCACGCAACGCCAGCAATGGCACTAGCAGGATTGATGCTGATAGCAGCATCACCACCAAGGAAAACAGCATTGAGGCAGACGAGCCTGTTGTTGCGCAGGTCTAGGCTACTAGTTCACAGCCTAAGCCCTAGGCTGTTTTTCTACTCTACCGAACCGCATAGCCTGCCAGCTCTTAGGTACCATATGCTGCACTTCCCTCAACCTATTTCGCCCAAGGCCCACGCGTACTTCGACGCGTGGGCCTTTCCGGCTATACTGGGGCTGGCTGCCTGGATGTGGCGCCACAACCGGAAAGCTGCCGCCCTAATTGCGGCCAACGGCCTGCTGGAAGGTACCACGGCGGCCCTCACCAACTTTCCACCGCCCGGCCCCTTCCCCGTCTTCAGCTTCCGCACGCACATCCGTATTGGGCTTGTAGGCGCGCCGGTGTTTCTTGCCGTCAGCAGCTTGGTGCCGGGTATTCCGTGGCGACACCGGCGAGTGGTGCTAGGCCTGGGGTTGCTTCCCATTCTTATAAATGGTTTAAGCAACCCTCACTCTTCTCGCTAAACGCATTGTTAGCGGCTTAAAGGCATTTTTCACTGGTTTAACGCCGGATGAGCCCCATCTACGTAACCTACAGCCGATGAGCGAGGTACGCATGGAGGAACTAACCAGTGCGCTATGAAATCTTTTGACCAGTTTTCTGCCGCCTCCCGCCGGGAGTTTATGCGGACTTTATCCTTAGGCCTGGGCGCCACCCTGGTCGGCACCTCGGCTATAGGGGGGCCGTTATCGTGGCTAGAAGAAATCAGCTACGGGCCCGCCAGCCTGGATGCGCTACAAAGCGGCAAGCAACTGGGTGTGGCCCTGGTAGGCCTGGGCAAGTATAGTACGGGCCAGCTGGCACCCGCGCTGCAGCAAACCAAGCTCTGCAAGCTGGCCGGCATCGTCACGGGTACGCCCAACAAAGCGGCACAATGGAAAAAGCAGTACAGCCTCCCCGACAAAAACGTCTACGATTACAAGACCTTCGACCGCATTGTCGACAACCCAGATATTGACATCATTTATGTAGTGCTACCCGTAGGCTTGCACGCCGAGTACGTGGAGCGGGCCGCGCGGGCGGGCAAGCACGTCATCTGCGAGAAGCCCATGGCCCCTACTGCCGAGGAGTGCCGCCGCATGATTTCAGCCATGCAGAAAGCGGGCAAGAAATTCAGCATAGGCTACCGCCTGCACTTTGAGCCTCACCACCAGGAAATGATGCGCCTGGGCCAGCAACAGGCCTACGGACCTATCACCAAGCTCACATCCGACAATGGCTTCCGCTTTGGCAACGATACGCCCTGGCGCGTGGATAAAGAGTTGGCCGGCGGCGGTCCGCTCATGGATATGGGCATTTACAGTGTGCAGGGCGTGATTTACACCAAAGGCCAATTGCCGGTTTCCGTCACGGCCAAGCTGGCGCCCAACCCCGACCCCAAAGGCTTGTTTAAGGAGGTAGAGGCCGGCGTGAATTGGCAGATGCAGTTTGCCGATGGCGCCGTGGCCAACTGCCGCACCAGCTACGCCGAAAACATGAATAGCCTCCTGCGGGCCGAAGCCAGCAAAGGCTTCCTGGAGCTGCAGCCCGCCTTCGGGTACGGCGGCATCGACGGCCGCACCAGCAAAGGCCCCATGAACCTGCCCAACGTGCCCCAGCAAGCCCGCCAGATGGACGACTTCGCCGACTGCATCCTCAATAACAAACCCACCCGCGTGCCCGGCGAAATGGGCCTCCGCGACGTGCAGATTCTGCAAGCCATCTACCGTGCCGCCGAAACCGGCCAGAAGGTCTCCACTAAGGACATCCAGCAGGTACTAGACAAAACCAACAGCCGCTAGGCCAGTAGTAGCCAGTTCCAATATACACGCTTGCCCAAAGCACGTCATCCTGACGAAGGAAGGATCCTATCACGTTGGCACGAGGCGCTAGGCCAGTTGTTCTTACGTGAGTAGGTCCTTCACTCTGCTCAGGATGACGTGCTAGAGTGAGGCAGTTTACCCTAAACGGGTCAAGCTCAAAAAGTCTAAAACCAACAAGCCCGGACCTGCGCTGCAGATCCGGGCTTGCTGTTGTTGATACGCTAGGCCACTTAGGGGTTGAGGGTTTCAAAACCACCGTCGGGCTTACGCTTCAGCTCCGTCACTTTCACGTTGCGGAGCCAGGTTTTGTTGGAGAGCTCCGTGTCGTGATAGAAGAGGTACCACTTGCCGTCTTTCTCGATGATGGAGTGGTGAGTCGTCCAGCCTTGCACGGGGTTCATGAGCACACCCTGGTAGGTGAAGGGACCGTAGGGCGAGTCGCCGGTGGCGTACACCAGCAGGTGCGTGTCGCCGGTAGAATAAGAGAAGTAGTACTTGCCATTGTACTTGTGCATCCAGCCACCCTCGAAGAAGCGGTGCGTGTTGTCGCCCGACAGGAAGGGCTTGCCATCTTGGCCTAGAATTTGGATTTCCTTCACCGGCTCATCAAAGCGCAGCATATCCGAGCTCAAGCGCGCCATTTTCGGACCGAGTGCCGTTTCTTTGGCGCCTGGCTCCTGCATTTTGGGGTTGCTGGCGTCGTACTTACCAGAACGCCAGCGCTGGAGTTGTCCGCCCCAGATGCCGCCCATGTACATGTAGGTTTTGCCGTCGGTGTCGGTGAACACGGCCGGGTCGATGCTGAGGCTGCCCTCAATCGGCTTGGGCTCCGCCTTGAACGGACCCGTAGGCGACTTGCTGGTGGCCACGCCAATCCGGAATACGTCCTGCTTGTCCTTCACGGGGAAGTACAAATAGTAGGTGCCATTCTTGAAAGCGGCATCGGGCGCCCACATCTGGCGGCCAGCCCATGGCACATCCTTCACATCCAGCGCCACCCCATGGTCGGTCACTTTTCCATTCACGCTGTCCATGGACAGAATGTGGTAGTCGCGCATGGCAAAATGGTCGCCGTTGTCGTTCTCCGGCATCCCCGTCTCAATGTCGTGCGAGGGGTAGATGTAGATTTTACCGTTGAACACGTGAGCCGAGGGGTCGGCAGTGTAGATTTCTTTGATCAGCGGCTTGGCCAGATACTTCTGCCCGCCAGTAGTGGAGGCTGCGGCCGTGGCGCTGGTATCGGCGGCCGTACCGCTGGCTGCGGTTTCGCTGGAGGAGGAGTTGCTTTGGCAGGCGTTGAGCAAGGACAGCGCGGCCAAGGCGGGAAGGGCCGGCTTCAGGAAGTGGGACATAGTGGGTGAAAAGAGCGAATGATGGAAAGAGCAGAACAGCCGGTCTTAGCTTGCCCTGATACCATCAAATATAGAAACCTTCAATTACCGCCAATAAAGCCGCAAAAGACCTTCTCCCCAGATAAACTATCTAATCGTTTGTGATAGACAATCGGTAACGTTTCCGATAGCTATCCTTTCAGAAATACCCAATTTTTTGTCTTTCGTCACAGCTATACATTGTTGCTTAGTAGGTCAGAAATCGTAGATAATAGGCGCCTTGCTGAAGCTAGGCCACTTACTTTCTATAATAGGTTTCTACATACCCATCAGGTCTTTCCTGGTCAATGCGCAGCGTGCCAGACACCTCGCTCACCCGGTACCGATTAACCAACACCACGAACCCCGTGTCGGGAGCCGCTAGATACAACCGCCGCCGCACGGTAAGAATCAGGTGCTGTTGCGCATCAAGCCAGCTTCTCTCCTGTCGCAGAATAAATTTGGTGGGCACGCTGCACTGGTCCGCATCACACTGCACGAACATACTATCCCGCGTGAACGAAAGCGTGCGTTGCGCCCCGACTATTGCGGGTGTCAGCACGTCTTTACCCGTGAGCCCTCCTACGCTAGATATCCATTGCCATTCCCCAAAAATCCCCGTCGGCTCCGGCTCGCCGCCGCAGCCGCTTGCCGAGAGCAGGAGGCCTACTGCTAGGTGGGGCAGTAAGGTCCGTAGGCGTTTACTACTTAGCAGGCCACTTCTGATTGCTTCCATTTATCAGCATTATATAACGTAATGGTTTGTTTTAACAAGGTTATCGATTGGCTACCCGAGCCCATATCGGAAGGAGGAATAGCAATATCCTGTTCTCACCTCTTTGCTCAATACTTAAGTAGCTTATGGCAGCTTCGGGAAGCAGAGCCCACTTGCACTTCCACCCAATACACGCCGGCCGCCAAGAAGGCAATATTTACCTGCTTATCCTGCGCGGTTTCTGTCATCGACCGTACCAAAATCCGCCGCCCCAGCGCGTCGTAAATAGCCAGCCGATAGGGAGCGGCACAACCGTCGCCGACTTGCACCCGGAAGGATTCAGTGGTGGGATTAGGAAAGATGCTCACCTCCGCCTGTTCACATGGGCTTTCTGGCTCAGGCGGCGCTTCGAGTCCGTTGAAATAGTGCTGCAAAAAATTAGGTAGCCCTGGACCCAGACTGCCAGGGCGAAAGTCTACGGTCTGGTACCGGATGCCACAGGCATAGCCCCGCCGGTTAGGGTAGGGAATGACATACAACTTGTCACCGATTACCGACGTCGTGGCATCCTCATAACCGCTGGCCCCATACAGGCGACCATCTAGGCCTAGCTGCCAGGCATAAAAGCCAGAGACGCTTTGCTCTCTAGAGTTGATGTTGGTAGCCGGGTTGCCCGCCACCACACTTTGCCCCGAGGCCGCGATGGCCGCATCATCGCCGGCCTGCAGATCATACTGCACCACAACGTTGCGCTCTCTCCGCTCCCGGTTGAAGAACCGATAATCCTGGGCATATAGCTTCGTATTATCGGGCGAGAAAGCCACCCCTCCCCCATCAAACAACTGCCCTAAGGAAATGAAGTGGCTAATGTTCCCTGTGGCCGGGTCAAAGTCGAACAAGCTCAGCGGTATCTCTAGGCTAGGGGTCGAATAGGCCAGGTGGCGCCCATCGGGGGAGGCACGCAGGAAACCGGAAAGGGCCCGGAAGAAGTCGGTCCGGCGTAGCTCTGGCCCCACGGCCACCCGCTGAGCCAGCCGCACGCCGGCTGGGTCTACTAAGAACACTTGGAAGTACGCGCCCGGCCACTCGTGAACCAGTACCCAGTAATCGCGGCCGTTAGCGTGGCGAATGGCAGTGAGCTGTTCCGTAAAAGTACCCGGGAGGTGGCGATTCTTCTCTGTTTCCACTACATCGCCCAAGCCACCAGCCAAGCCCATATCGATGCGGGAATAAAAGAGATTCGTTTCCCGCTCCGGCGGGGGCAACGCGAGGCCGAGGGTGAAGAGGTAATACTGCTGAGGCTGCCCCGGCACCGGTAGAGTCAATGCTCCTTGGAAGACATCCCGAAAGGTGGGCAAGCCCTCGCCATGGGGCATTACTTGGTGCTGGCGGTTCCAGACCTGTTCACCATTAGAATAGAATAGCAGTTCCCCCGTCTGCCCATCCGAGATGACGACTGAGGGGAACGTGGTCGTCATGGCACTGCCCGTTATCGGACGGGGAGCGCCGGCTGAGAAGTCCCAGCCACCTTTATCGCCAAAGAACCAATACGTAGCCTCTTTCTGAGCTAGCGCTCGTTGCTGTAGCAATAGCAAAAACAAGAGAAGGCAGGATGCCCTTCCTCTCTGAGTAATAACAAACCTATAACTCATCTTATCAAGTAGATATACAACAACTGTACAATAAGATAGCAGCCTTTCACCGGAAAAGCTATCAGCGTCAGACAACTAGGCCCATGTTTCCGCAGAAGTACCTTTACCTAAATAATAACCTCCCATAGCTACCACCGAATATTATGCAAAAACGTGTCGAGCTTTTCGCGTAAGGTACCAGCGGGGTACCGCCGGACAAACTCAGCCTCCAGATCAGGACGAGCATAATAGGTTAATTCCCACTGATAACCATCGGTAGCTGTGTGCTCCCGACGGATATGCAAAGCCTCTCGGTGCGGCTCGATCTGCTCATATAGGCTAACCACTAACCAATACATTGAAGTGTAGGCATACAGTCGCTCGGCGGTACCGTTTGCTCGCCAATAGCGCACTACATTAAGCAGTTCCTTTCCTTCCTCCCAATGGAGGTAATGTGCTTCAATATCTGACCAGGGGCGGGCGTGCACAGGTGCCATTAGTAAGGAATATATGTGTTAACCTGAAGCCTGTGTGGCTTAGCATAAGGAAACGGGTTTTGCCAAGAGCCGGACAGTTAATAGTTGAAGATAGCTATGCTCCCTAGTTGCGATGAGGTATTTGCAACTGCTGGCGCTAGGCTAGAGATATACTTGAATATCAGGTGTATATGACTATTCCTAATTCATTTCATTTATCAATGAAATTACATTATATATTTATATAATTATACATTGTGCTATCAATTCCTTTCTTATCCTCTACTCTTTATGAAGAAAACATTACTACGCGTGGGCAGACTAGCCGCCTGTACGGGCTTGCTGTTCAGCGCCCTGACAACTGGTTTCGCCCAGACCAGCAAGGTCACGCCCCAGAAGTTCAAAGCCTCTTCTGAGCTGCGAGAACTTGTCAACAAATCCGCTACGGCGTCTCGTACTCCTGCCATAGGTGGCCTACAAAAGGCTGACTTACTGCAGGTCAAAGGCAATTACGTGGTTATTGAAGCCGTTGCCAACGACGCCAACGGGCAGGCATTGCTTCGCCAATTGCAACAGTTAGGGCTAAAGAACGGAGCTTCGTTCGGGCGAATGGTGTCCGGCCTGTTCCCCATTGGTAAAATTGATGAGTTGGAGACTGTAGGCCAGCTGCGCTATGCCGTCCCCTCTTACCAGCCCATGCACAACAAGGGCCTTGTGACGTCGCAGGGAGATGTATCGCTGGGCGCAGAGAAGGTCCGCACCAAGTCGGCCGTAACGGGGGTAGGCTCTAAGGTGGGCGTACTCTCAGACAGCTACGGCTCTATCCCGGGTGGTCCGGCTGCTGGAGTAGCCTCCGGCGACCTGCCCAATGATGTGGAAGTGCTGGAAGATGCCGGTGCGGGCTACAGCGACGAGGGCCGAGCTATGGCAGAAATTGTGCATGATGTAGCTCCTGGGGCCAAAATTGCCTTTAATACGGCATTTCTAGGCCAGGCCTCGTTTGCCAATGGCATTTTGCGGCTGGCTGATAAAGGGTGTAACATCATCGTGGATGATGTCTATTACTTTGCCGAGCCCTTTTTCCAAGATGGCATTATTGCGCAAGCCGTTGACCAGGTAGTAGATCGGAACATATCCTACTTTAGCGCGGCCGGTAACTCCGCCCGTCGCTCGTATCAGTCAGGATTCCGCAACTCCGGGCAAGATATTGTTATCGGCGGAGTTAACTACGGCGTCGCGCACGACTTTGGCGGAGGCGACACCCGGCAGACCATCACTATTCCGGCAGGCGGCCAGCTTCGGCTAGCTCTGCAGTGGGCTGATCCGTTCTACTCCGTCAGCGGAGGCACCGGGGCCCAAACTAACCTAGACGTATTAGTATTCTTCAACGGGGCCCTAGCCTTCTCATCGAGAGCTAATAACCTGGGCGCTGACCCCTTCGAGTATATCGGGCTAAATGCCTCCTCAATGGGATCTGCTACCATTGAAATAGCCATCACGAAAGTAGCTGGCCCCGATCCGGAAATACTGAAGTATATCGAGTTTGGTAACTCTAATATTGTGGAGTTCAATACCACCGGCTCAACGGTAGTAGGCCACAACAATGCTGCGAAGACCATTTCGGTGGGAGCTTCTCCTTGGTACAACACGCCGCAGTTCAATACCAACATCACACGCCCAGTAGTAGAGACGTTTTCGTCGCTGGGTGGCACACCGGTATTCATAACCACTTCCGGCGTGAATACGGGCATTGACCCCAGCAAAGTTCGCCGCAATCCGTCGGTAGTTGGCCCCGATGGCGGTAACAACACGTTCTTCGGCTCTGATACTTCCCTGGACCCCGACGCCTTCCCCAACTTCTTCGGCACTTCAGCCGCTGCGCCGCACGTAGCGGCCGTGGCCGCGCTTATGCAGCAGGCCGCGGGCAACACGCTCTCCCCTCAGCAGGTGAAAGATGCGCTGACCAGCACCGCCCAGGACATGGACGACCCCTTCACGGTGGGTGTATTTGATACGGGCTATGATTTCCGCACTGGCTACGGCTTTGTGCAAGCGGAGCAGGCCGTGGCAGCCGTGGCCAGCCCTTGCGTGGGCGACGTGACCCCACCCAAAATTCTGGCATCTGGCTTTGTAACCAAGCTGGAAAATGGCAAGCGTACCATCTACGCCGAGGACGTGGATTACGGCAGCACCGACAACTGCGGTATTGCCTCCATGACCATCAGCCCCAATACCTTCACCTGTGCCAACGTTGGCCCCAACAAAGTAACCCTTACCGTCACTGACAAGGCCGGTAACTCGGTTTCTGAGACCGTGACGGTTGAAGTGTTGGCCGACAATACCTGCTCGCCATCCGTGCAGGTACTGTACCAGAACGGTGATCTGGGCCAACCTACCAACAGCGTGATTCGTCCTAATCTGCAGGTTGTGAACACCGGTACGTCCGCCATTTCTTATCAGGAGCTGACATTGCGCTATTGGCTGACGCCCGAGAACTACTCACAGCTGACCACGAATGTGAACTGGGCTAAGCTTGGTACCCAGTTGGTGAGCATGCGCTATGTGGCGCAGCCCATGCCGCGCGAAGGTGCGTTCGGCTACGTAGAATACTCCTTCCTGCCTGGCGCGGGTAGCTTGCCCGCGGGCGGCTCTTCTGGTCCCATCCTCAGCAACATCAACGACCAGCAGTGGAAGAACTTTGACGAGACCAACGACTATTCGTATACTGCTAACAGCGACTATGTGCCCACTACGCGCATCACGGCGTACCGCAATGGCGTGCTCATCGGTGGCGTAGAGCCGGCCGCAGTAGCCGCAACTACGCGCCTGGTGGCCTACTCCGAGAACCGGGGTGCCACCGTAACGCCCGCGGGCAGCGTGTTGCTGCAGCTCGGCAACCTGGGCAACTCGCCCGTGCCTTACGAAGACGTAACCGTCCGTTACTGGGTGCAGCCCAACCAGGTTTCTCAGCGCGAGTACTCCGTGTCTTATGCCACAATTGGCAGCGAGAAGGTGCTGCTCACGCGCGGCCAGCAGGGTCAGCAGGCCTACGTGCAGCTTGGTTTCTCGCCAAGCCTCGGTCTGTTCCAGCCCAGCACCAACACGGGAGCCGTGCAGCTTTCCTTCTACCAGGTATACGGAGTGGCCTACGACCAGAGCGGGGATTACTCGTATCGTCAGGCCGGCCCGCTGGCCGAGCAGCCTCGGGTAACGGTGTACGTAAAGGGTCAATTGGTATATGGCACCGAGCCCGGTAACAGCACCGCTCAGCGCCTGGCCAGCAACACCAGCAGCACAAACTCAGCAGCGGCTAGCATGGCAGCCATTGGTCAAGTAGAGGCCTACCCCAACCCCTTCACGAGCACCGCGAAAGTTCGCTTCTTGGCTTCGCAAACCGGCCCCGTGCAGGTACGCGTGTACAACAGCCTAGGGCAAGTAGTGGCCACCCTCTACGAGGGAACTGCCACGGCCGGCCAAGTAGTAGAGCAGACGCTCAACGGTGCCAACCTGCCCGCGGGTCTGTACACGTGTCGTCTGATTAGCCAAGGCAAGAGCATAACGCAACACCTTGTGCTAACCAAATAAGCGCTGTAGAGTAGCGCATCAAAAAGGCCCCAGGAAATCCTGGGGCCTTTTTAATTTTAGGGTGTGGCCTACTACTCGCATTAGAGTGGCCTAGCACCGCAAATCTTACTCGGGCCAGAGCCCTTGATGCCAGACAATTTTACTTTACTGCTGCGCCGGCACCGGATAAGAGGCAAATAGCTCTGCCGTGGCTTTATCAATGCGTTTAGCCCGCTTGTCGGAGTTGGGGGAGATGATGCTGGTGAGTGTGCCTTCCCATACCCGCTCGTTGCGGGCGGCATCCACTAGCTCAATGGAGGCGGTGCCCTCTGAGTAGCGGTTCACTACTACTTGCTCACTCTGCCAGTGATAGTTGCGCTGCCCAATGTAGCGGGGAGCATCCCGGATGTTGGTTTCGCGGGTTTGCACCTTGTCTTGAGTGACTACCCCAATATTTACCCACAGATCGGGAGTGTTCGACTGGCGGTAGCCGCGGCGTTCCAGCTCCTGGGTTACGGCCTGCTTTATCTCCGGCACGCCTGTGATGTAGGTGGGCGCGGTGCCTTCCGTGCGGGCTTTCACGTCCATGAAGTTATAGGTTTTGTAGGTGGAGAAGTTGACGCCGGGCGTGAGCTGAGCGCGCGGTGCTTGTTCCGCCGCGCAACCGGCCAGCGCTAAGGCCAGCCATAGCAGGTGAGCTTTCATCGGATAAAGTACTTGAGTGGAAACTAGGCGCTTGCCTTTACAATACGCCCTGCTTCTTACGCAGTTTGGGGGCAATAGGTCAATGCCTGTAGCCTCCTGCTGAAGCGGCTACGGCTAGCGTTCTGCTCTGATTGTTCTAGACCAGTTGCACCATCAAATCAACCACAAAACGCCGA
Source organism: Hymenobacter wooponensis (assembly GCF_004745865.1). Classification (GTDB taxonomy): domain Bacteria; phylum Bacteroidota; class Bacteroidia; order Cytophagales; family Hymenobacteraceae; genus Hymenobacter; species Hymenobacter wooponensis. The sequence goes on from NZ_SRKZ01000004.1 coordinate 756,151, forward strand.
CTTAATTGGCGGCTGATGCCGTATAAGAGGCTTTTTGCGGTCTGTCGTCAGTCAGACTGCTTCACGCACTCTACCAACCAACTTCCGAGACTGTTCATTACACTTCCGGTCTTACGCTATGAACAAAACGAAAGCTGCCTTGCTGGCATTAGCGCCCGTGGCAGGCGCGGGCCTGCTTACCTGGGTATATCGTAGTACGCCCTACAGCATTGGCCCCGATGGTTGCGCCACGGTGAATACAGCTGGCAAAATCAGGCTCGGCATCTTGCGGCGGTTACTGGCTAGTTTCGGCGGCGTACGGAGCAAGCGCCTGGGTTTCCCTAAAGTACCCATGCAGACCATTGAGCACCGCACCATCCCGACGAACTACGGGGAGGTACCCGTTACAGTTTACTGGCCTAGCACTACGTCGAAGAAGCCCTTGCCAGTGTACGTGAACCTGCACGGCGGGGGGTTTGTGCTGGGCTACCCCATGCAGGATGATTTGCTATGTCGCTTCTTGGCCCATCACACGCCCTGCGTGGTCATTAACGTTGATTATGTGCTGGCGCCCGAGCAGCCCTTCCCTACACCAGTGCTGCAGTGTTATGAGGTGGTGCGCTGGGTAGCCGCGCATGCCGAGAGCCTCGGCCTCGATGCCCGTCATCTGGCCGTGGGCGGCCACAGTGCCGGCGGCAACTACTCGGCGGCCGTAGCCCTGCTGGCCCGCGAGCGGCAGGAGTTTCGGTTAGCACTGCAACTGCTGGACTACCCCTCGCTCAACCTGGCTGAGCGCGAAAGTCAGAAGCACATTCTGCCCCGCCGCAAGCAGGTGCTCACGCCGGAACTGGGTGCTTTCTTTAAGCATGCTTACCTCCCCTGCCCCGCCGACCGTAGCAACCCGCTGGCGTCTCCGCTCCTGGCCGAAGATGTGACTGGCCTAGCGCCGGCCCTCATCATCACGGCGGAGTATGATTTCCTGCGCGATGATGGGCGAGACTACGCCCAGAAGCTCCGCCAGCAAGGCGTGCCGGTTATTTATCGGGAGTTCAAAGGCGTAGATCATGCCTTCACCCACTTCGGCCCGAAAGAGCCTGCCCAAGAGGCTTGGAACCTAATGCTCCGGACGCTGCAGCAAGCTTTTGCAGGTAAGATTGTGGGGCAGGACCTGGCCTAGAAAGCATCAAACCTGTCATCCCGCCCGCAGCAAGGAATCTGAGCCAACCCGTAGAGGGTAACCCAGATTCCTTGCTGCAGGCGGGATGATAGATTAGTGGCCTAGAGCCGGTGCCACCATGCTCAAGCGTGTGTGCTGTTTCCTAGTTATTAGGAAAAACCCAGCACGGGGTGCGGCTGATACAGCTCCTCTAGCCGTTTGATTTCCTCACTGGAGAGCTTCACCGACAGCGAAGCGACGGCGTCTTCGAGGTGGCCGGGCTTACTAGCTCCCACAATGGGCGCCGTAATAACAGGCTTCGATAGCATCCAGGCCAGGGCAATCTGAGCATTAGGAACGCCGTGGGCCTCGGCAATTTCCGTTACACGGTCGGCCACGGCAAAGTCATCATCGCGGCCGTAGAGGCTCTTGCCGAAGGCGTCGGTGCGGGCGCGCTCGGTTTCGTTGCGCTCCTTGCTGCGCTTGCCCGTGAGCAGCCCCCGCGCCAGCGGTGACCACGGAATCACGCCAATCTTTTGGTCTTGGCACAGCGGCAGCATTTCACGCTCTTCCTCCCGGTACACCAGGTTGTAGTGCGGCTGCATGCTCACGAAGCGCGTCCAGTTGTGCTTATCAGCTAGGTAGAGAGCCTGCGCAAACTGCCAGGCATACATGCTGCTGGCCCCAATGTAGCGCGCCTTGCCGGCCTTCACCACATCGTGCAACGCCTCCAGGGTCTCTTCAATTGGCGTGTCGTAGTCCCAACGGTGGATCTGGTAGAGGTCCACGTAATCAGTACCAAGGCGCTTGAGGCTAGCATCAATGGCACTCATAATGTGCTTGCGCGAGAGGCCTTTATCGTTCGGCCCCGGGCCCATGGGGTTATACACCTTGGTGGCTAGTACAATCTCGTCGCGCTTCGCAAAGTCGCGCAGGGCACGGCCTACCACCTCCTCACTGACGCCATTAGAATACACATCGGCCGTATCGAAGAAGTTGATGCCTAGTTCTAAAGCCTTTTGAATGAAGGGGCGGCTCTGCTCCTCGTTTAGGGCCCAGGGCCAGCGGTCGGTGGGCGTGCCGTAGGTCATGGTGCCCAGGCATATTTTAGAAACCTTGAGGCCAGTGGCCCCCAAGCGGATGAAGTCCATGCGGGTTTGATTAGAATTAGTGAAGCCTGCAGCATGCAACGGCTGATAGTAAATAGCTTGTTATACGCCACGGAAACCAGTAGGCTCACCTGATTTCGGCCTATTGTCGTCTAACTTTTTGTGCTTTAGCGGCGCGCCTTACGGGCAGAGCTGGGCCAGCTGAACGCCTTTCTTTGCATCGTTTCTCACTTTTTAGTGCTTGCAGGAAGAGCAGGGCCTACTTTTACACTTCTGTACTTCCTCTCGTACCTACCATCTATGAACCTCTCCTGGACCACCAAGCCATTCGATGCCCTCACGCTTACCGAGCTCTACGCCCTGCTGCAGCTGCGCTCCGAAGTATTTGTGGTGGAGCAAACCTGTGCTTTCCAGGACATTGATGGGCAGGACCAAGCGGCGTATCACCTGCTAGGCCACTCCGAGGCCGGTGAGCTAGTGGCCTACACGCGCTTGTTTGCAGCCGGTATTAGCTACCCCGAGGCCAGTATTGGGCGCGTGGTGGTGAGCCCCAAAGCCCGGCGCTATGGCCTGGGCCGCGAGTTACTGCGGCAGTCTATTGCGGTAGTGGAAATGCTATTTGGGGCGCAACCAATTCAGATTGGCGCCCAACTGTACCTAAAAGAATTTTACGAGGGCTTTGGCTTTCACCAGCACGGGGAAGGCTACCTCGAAGATGGCATTCCCCACATCCACATGATTCGGGAGTAGCATTCATTCCCCCTCTGTTTTACTGCTCACCCAGGGAAACAAGTTATTCAGATAGCAGAACTGCAAGCTCGACTATAAGAAGCAAAAAGCTGGTGCTTTTTAGTGAATTTTGTCGACTTAGCCTTTGCGTATTGCGTTAGTTCTGGCAGCAACTGTGGCTTATAGTTAAGCTTCTGTTGACTGCTTTTTTCTATTTACCGAGCAACACCGCCCCCCTACACCTCACCTTTCCGCCTTTTCAATTATATGCCTACGTCTGCTTTCCCAGTTGACTATCAACATCTATTTCATTCGTTACCCGAGAACTTCCTGCTAATTGCTCCTAACCCCGAGGCAACCATCATCGACAACACCGAAAGCCACGTGGCCGTGTCGTTGAAAAGCCGGGAAGAAGTTATAGGCAAGCCTTTTTTTGAGGCCTTCCCTTCCACTGATGAGCAGTCGGCGGCCGTTATTCGGGAATCTCATGAGCACGTACGTCGGTACCTCGAACCACACACCATGCCTCTGATTCGGTATGACTTGGAGCGGCCCACTGAGCAGGGAGGTGGCCTAGAGGAGCTTTACTGGGAAGCTACTCACTATCCAATTTTTAATGCGCAAGGCGAGTTAGAGTTCATTCTGCAGCGCACCCGAAACGTGACGGAGCAGTACCGGGCCAAGCTGCTAGCCGAGCAAGCGCAACAGGAATTAGCTGAAAGCCAGGAGCGTATGCGCTTCGCACTGGAATCGGTGCCCATTCTGGTGTGGACGGCCAACCCCAGCGGCGAGCGGGACTACTTTAATACCCGTTGGCTGCAGTTCACCGGCCGCACGCTGGAGGAGCAGCTAGCAGGCAACTGGATTGAGGCCCTGCACCCCGACGATCGGGCCCGGGTAGAGCAGAGCTGGCGGCAGTCGGTGACTACGGGGCAGCCTTACCAGGTGGAGTATCGCCTGCGCCGCGCCGATGGCCAGTACCGCTGGGTGCTGATGCACGGCCTGCCCCGCCTAAATGCCGATGGCCAAATTTCTATGTGGGTTGGTGGTGGCACCGACATTCACGACCAGAAACAGCTGGTTCAGGAGCTGCTGGAAACCAACGAGCAGCAGGCCGCGCTGTCTGACCAGGCCTACCAGGCCTTGCAAATGGCCGAGCAGCAGCGCACCACCTTCTACAACTTATTCATGCAAACGCCCGCGCTGATCTGCATTTTGCGGGGAACAGAACACAAGTTTGAGTTTGTAAACCCAGAGTATCAGAAGCTGTTTCCGCACCGCCAGCTGACGGGCAAAACGGTGGCCGAAGCGCTGCCAGAAGTAGTAGAACAAGGGTTCATTACTATACTGGATAACGTGTATAACACGGGCGAAACGTTTATTGGTAAGGAGCATGAGATTATGCTCGACCGGGATGGCAGCGGAGAGCTGCAACGCAGCTTCCTCAACTTCACCTATCAACTCTTTACAGAAGGTGACCAGAAAGCTGGCATCACAGTGTTTGCCTTTGATGTTACTGACCTAGTGCTGGCTCGCCAAGCCCTAGAAAACCCTAGCGCTGATGTACAATAAGGATGTTTCCCACTCTGCTTTCGGGCTACTATCCTGCCGCGCATGGAGATAACTAATCTGGATTTTCAACAGGCTCGTATCAAGCTGGTGCTGTTCAAGTCCCGGCTTCGCTCGGTTCTGTACGGCGTGCGGGAGCCTGATGAAACGCTGTTTTCGCTACGGCAGAATCCGCTCGGCGAATGGCTGTACTCTATTGTAAAACCTCGTTACGGCGGTATTCCTGCTGTTTTTTACCTGGAAAGTGAGCTTTCCAAAATGTTGGACACCGCCCGCTCGTTGGTGCAACAGCACCAGAATGGCAAGCTAGAGGAGGCTCGGCTAGGCCTAGAACGAATTGACGCTCACGCAGCACAAATTGAATCCTTGCTTACTCAGGTAGAGCAATCGGCCTTGCTTCAATCTTAGCTTCTCGTAGAAGTATGCGGAAGCGCAAGCCACGATTTCCCCGCTAAGACGTGGATACTCACTGCCCAACTTCCGCTTGTTAGTAGCAAGCTCCCACTCAGTTAAACAGATCACTATCTGGATGCTGGGTGGGAGCTTCTCGTTTCTACTGGCGTCGGAGAAGACAGCAGCCCATTACTCTAGTGGGCTGTTTGCGTATTTTGGGGCGATGAAACGAATTTTCCTTCTCCTGGCGGCCAGTGTTCCACTCCTTGGTCCGGCTGCTGCTCAAACTGCTCCCCTCGTCCCGAAGCGGGTTGCTAAGGCACTACTTAAGGTTAAGCCTACCGATGTCAAAGCCCACATTCAGTACCTGGCCGATGACCGGCTGCTAGGCCGCAAGCCCGGCACTCCGGGGTATCAGATGGCGGTAGAGTACGTTACGGGCCAACTTAAAACCTTTGGCGTGCAGCCTGCCGGCGAAGAAGGTAGCTTCACCCAGCGGGTGCGCCTGCGCCGGGCTACCGTGCGCCCAGGCGCCACCGTAACCTATCAACCAGCCGGGGGTAATGTTCCACTAGCGCCCACCGAGGTGCACCTCTATCCTCACCCCGAGTTCCCGGAAACTACACTGGTTCCAACCGGGCTGGTGTTTGCGGGGTACGGAATTTCTGCCCCCGACCAAGGCTACGACGATTACCAGGGCTTGGACGTGAAAGGTAAAGTGGTAGTAATTGTGCGCGGCGCCCCTCGCAATTTCCCTAGCACTGTAGCCGCCGCCAGCCAAGATCAGACCTTGCTGGTGCAAACCGCCGCCCAACGCGGGGCCGTAGGGGTGCTGTTTGCGGCCCCTAGGCCTGCCCCTGCCGCGGCCGCCGCGGCGGTAGCTCGCCCTCTGTCAACTACCAGTGTGCTGGGCCCTGATGGGAAAGTAGCAGCGGCTCGGGGCTTCATCAGTGGCTCGGGCTTCACCATGACGGGCACCTTATCTGCGGCGGGCCTGCAGGCCCTGTTGCGTAATGCCGCCTCCGATACGGCCCAGGTGCTCGGCAACCTGCGCCAAGGCAAGCCAGCGCCGGTACCCCTGCGCGGAACCTTGGCTGCCACCTGGCAATCGGCTTATCAGGATTTCGAGAGCTACAATGTGGTGGGAAAAATTGTGGGCTCTGATCCTAAGCTGCGCGATGAGTACGTGGTGCACTCAGCTCACCTTGACCATTTGGGCGTGAGCACACCCGTGCAAGGCGACTCGATTTACAATGGGGCTCACGACAACGCCTCGGGGGTGGCTTCAGTACTCGAAATTGCCCGGCTGTACTCTCAGCTCAAAGAAAAACCCAAACGCAGCATTCTGCTGGTGCTCCAGACGGGCGAGGAACTGGGGCTGCTCGGCTCGGCCTATTTCGCCGCGAGGCCTACGGTGCCAAAGTCCGCCATCGTGGCCGACGTAAATACCGACATGCCCACTATCATAGCGCCCTTGCTCTCGGTAGTGCCACTGGGCGCGCAGCACTCTAGCCTAAGCCAGCCAGTAGCTGAGGCGGCGCAGTATCTGGGCCTGACGGTGGAGGCCGACCCCGAACCAGATCAGAACCGCTTTATTCGTTCCGATCAGTACAGCTTTGTAGCTCAGGGCATTCCGGCGCTGCACATCAAATACGGCAACCGCACCACCGATGGCAAGAATAACCTCAGCGAGCAGGTGCAGAAGTGGCGCGCCGTTACCTACCACAAGCCCCAGGACGATATCAATGGGGTATTTGACTTTGAAGCAGGCAAAAAGTATGTGCAGCTTAACTTCCTGATTGGCTACTTGGTAGCACAAAGCCCCAGCCGCCCCACCTGGAACAGTGGCGACTTTTTTGGGCAGCGGTTCGGGCAGCGGCAGTAGGGCACTTTTTCGGGAGCAGGTGCGGAAATTCGCCTGAAAAACCCGAATATTATGCAATCAACATTCTTCCCTGATCCTATGCAAGTGCCTGCGAATACCATTGGCAGGCTGCCTTCTACTGCTTAGCTGCATTTATGATCATTTACGGCCATCGCGCCTCTCATCTCACCACGGAGGCAGTACCCGGCTCTTGTCCCTCCTGCGCTACTCCTGACAGCCGACGCGTAAGTGTATTTGGGCGTTATGCGCACATCTACTGGATTCCTCTATTCCCCTTCGGTAAGACTGGTGTAGCTGAGTGTGGCCACTGCCGCCAAGTAGTGCAGGCCAAGGAAATGGACCCCAACCTGAAACAAACTCTTCAGGAAGTGAAGCAGCGGGTACGCGTACCCCTATGGCACTTCAGCGGCTTGGCGCTGTTAGCAATTGCCATCGTGTGGGGAATTATTGTGCATAACCAGAGCCAGAAAAACACTCAGACGTTTATTCAGGCCCCCCACCCCGGCGACCTGTATCACATCCGCACCGAAAACGGGCACTATTCCCTCCTCAAGGTGCAGGACGTAACCGGCAACAGCGTGAAGTTGCTGCCCAACAACTATGAGATGGAAAGCCAGACCGAAGTCGGCAAGCTCAACAAGCCAGAGAACTACGCCGCCGAGCCAGTAGAGCTAACCCGGTACGACCTCCGAATTATGCTCACCAAAGAAGAGATTCTGGAAGTAGAGCGCCCGTAAGGATATATAGTAAAACATAGCCCCTCCCAAAAGTCCCGACAGCAACTGCCTGTCGGGACTTTTTTATGCATTTAAGGCTCTTCTAGACCAGTATATCCATTGTTTGTCTGAGTGCTGAAAAGTCTACGAAATTGCGCTTGTGGTTTTGAATCGGAAGGGAATAAGGCTCCATTTGAAGCATACACCGCCGGATACCTGCCGGCGGCCCTGCTCCACCTGTTGCGCTCTGCTCCTGCCCTCATGTCTGCCAATTTCTACGAGCTGATTCACCACACGCTTACTACCCACCCCGCCGAACAGGTCTGGGTGCAGTGGCCCGCTCTGCCCGGCCAACAAGCCCCGGCCGCTGATACCGGTCGGAGCTTGTTGGGCCGCATTGGGGCTATGAGCGTGCGGTTAGGCAGCCACGGGGTGCAGCCTGGGCAGCGGGTGTTGCTAGTACTACCGGTGGGGCCGGCTCTGCTGAGTGGGCTACTAGGCCTGTTGGCAGTAGGAGCAGTGCCGGTGCTCCCACCAGCGGGCAGCACTCCCAGTAGCCTTCGACTGCTAGCTAAGCAGCAGGGCATTGGAGTAGCACTAGTGAGCGATGCCGTACCGGCCTGGGCCCGGCTGCTAGCTCGGCTGAGAGGCCTACGTTTGGTAATATCTCCGGCGGCAAGTTCGGCTGCCATATCTCCGTTGCGCCCTCAGCCGGTACCTGCTAATCAGCCCGCCTTGGTTTCGTATAGCTCTGGCTCCACGGGCGGCGCGCCTAAAACAGTGGTGCGGACCCACGCCGTGCTCACGGCCCAACACCTTACCCTGAAGGCCGCTTTCCCCCCCCTGCCTGGCCAGCACGATTTCCCGCTGTTCCCGAATGTCCTCCTGCATAACCTGGCGGCGGGCGTAACCAGCGTGCTCCCAGCGGTGCCCGCCCTAGATGTGCGCCAGCTAGAGGCCGCGACGGTAGTAGAGCAGCTACGCACCGGTCCGGTTCACACCCTCACCGGCAACGTATTCTATTTCCGCCGACTGCTGGAACACCTAACCCAGCACCCCACCGTTTTCCCTGAAGTAGTAGCCTTGGGCATTGGTGGCTCGCCGGTACCCGAAGTACTGCTGGCGGCCTTGCAGCCTTACTTCCCGGCGGCCCAACGAATCATTATTTATGGATCTTCTGAGGCGGAGCCCTTAGCCATTCGAGAGGCCGCTGCCTCCCCTGCTCCGCCGCCCGCGGCGGGGTATTGCGTAGGCCACCTCCGGCCAGAGCTTACCTGGGAGCTGCGCCCCCTAGGCCAGGTACGGACGCCCGCTGGAAACTGGGTGCAGGTAGGTGAACTAGCAGTACGCGGCCCACACGTAGCGGTGGCCGAGGCAGAGTGGTTCCTGACCGGTGACTTCGGTTACCTCGATGCCGAGCAGCGGCTAATACTCACGGGGCGCAAAGGCAACGAAATCATTGTGGCGGGGGTGCAGCACTATCAGCTAGAGCACGCCCTTAGTACCGTGCCAGGGGTGGCCCGCGTAGCGGCTAGGCCTACTGCCAACGGCTTTACGGTATACGTGCAGGGTACCGCGGCGCTAGAGCCCGCCTTGTGGACGGTGCTAGGCCAGTGCTTCCCCTCAGATTTGCCGGTTAGCCTGCTGTTCCGGGCAGAGCTGCCAGTGGACAGGCGACATCATTCCAAGATTTTATACGCTGAGCTGGCCTAGCGGGGCACTTGCGCGCAACGCCGAGAGTGCTTTTCGGCTCCTCTTATTACCCTCCCATTCCTTACTGCCATGAATTCTGAGTTCTATAACGTTGCCCTCGACCGTGTCCGGTACTCCCTGGTGTGGGAAGATAGCCGCACCTTGTATCAGGCTCTTGAGCTGAATCCAGCTGATGAAGTGCTGGTTATTACCTCGGCGGGCTGCAACGCGCTCAATACATTGCTGGCGGGGGCCAAGCGCGTCACGGCCCTTGATCTGAACCCGGTGCAGAACCACCTGCTCTCCTTTAAGTGCTACCTGATTAAGTATCATTCGGCGGAGGTATTTCAGGCACTGCTGGGCCTAAAGGGCCTTGAGGAAGTAGCTGCTACTTGGGCGCAGGTGGCTCCTACAATGCCCTGCGCGTTGCGGCAGTACTGGGCGCCATTTTTTACAAGTCACCCAGGTGGCCTACTGACGGCGGGCCGCCTGGAAACCTATTTGACAGACTTTCTGCCCGGTTTGCCCTTGGCTATGCAAGCGGCTCTGCATGGCTTATTCACCTTTGCCACTACGGCTAGCCAGGTGGAGTTCTTTGAGCGCGAATTGCACGGCACCGCCTTCCAGGAGCAGTTTATCCGGTATTTCGACGAGGCCAACCTGAGTAAAGGGCGCGACCCGCAGTTGTTCCGCTACGCGCCCGAATCGGGAGGGGAGGCGTTTTATGCCCGCTTACGGCAGCAGCTCCGCACCCAACTAGCCCGCGACAACTTCTTTCTGCGATTCTTCTTTTTTGGCCCCGCTCACATGCCTGAGCGGTTGCTGCCGCCGTGCTACCAAACCAAGAACTTTGGGGCGCTGCGTGAGCGGCTGCCAGTGCTGCAAATCCGCCAGGGCGAGGCCAGTGATTTTCTGCTTTCACCAGCGGGCCGCCATATCACCAAAGCCAGCTTATCAAACATATTCGAGTACGTCAGTGCAGCGGAATTTCAGCGCGTTACGAAGGCTCTGCTCCAGGACCCGGAGCGGCACTTGCGGCTGGTTTTCTGGAACCTGCTCCAGCCCCAGGGAGAAGCACCAGGTACACTCCCCCTCGACAAGGACCTGTCTCAGGCGCTGACCGACACGGACAGCTGCTTTTACTTCCGCAGCGTCCGGGTCTTTGATTCGGAGCTGGTACCAGTGCCCGTTGAAGCCACTGCGCCCCTGGCCTACCACCAGCGCTAGCCGCCACGTTTGGTTGTCACTTCTCTCCCTATATCAGCCATGGATACTGCCTACTATTTCTCGCCTGCGTTTTTGGAAAGCTTGCTCCGGGCCCGCCCCGGCGCCCCCGCTGATTTACGAGTGGAACAGGTCCAGCCTTTTTCAGTAGATAACTCAGCTAGTATTCTGGCGGTGCTCACTGCCGGGCACGCCGGCCGGCCGGTAGGCCACTTCGGGGTGGAGGTAACGTGGCGGGCGGGTGGCCTAGCCGAAACCCGACGCCTTGTGCTGAAGCTGAAGCCGCCCGGTACGGAGGTGGCCGCCATGCTGGCAAGCCTGGCCCAGGCTACCGGTGAGCCCTTGGCTTCGGTGTACCCATACTACGAGGCTCGCACGGGCTTTGCCCATACCCACGGCCGGGAGCTGGCCGTGTATGAGCAGCACGCCTGCCACCCCCTGCTGCCGAGCATATGGGGCCTGCACGCCGATGCAGAAAACGGTGTGTACGTGGTGCTGATGGAATACCTGGAAGACGTAGAGCTGCTAAACTCCGTGATGCAGCCCCAGGCCTGGACCGATGCTCACTTGCGTGTGGCCCTCGCCCAGCTAGCCGTCTGGCACGCCGGTCACCTTCACGCGCCGCCCCAGCTGCCCGCCCTCCCGGGTGGCGAGTGCGCGGGGCCTATCTACCTGCTAGAGCAAGTACCGCTGTGGGAAGGGCTGCTGGATAGCGCGGCCGCGCATTTCCCTGACCTGTACTCCCCAGCTCGCGTAGGCCACCTCCGCCGGGCCCTAGCTGATCTTCCCCAGCATGCCGCTACCCTGGCCGCTGAACCACACACCCTCATTCACAACGACCTAAACCCGCGCAATACCTGCTTCCGCCGCACCCCAGCCGGGCAACTGCAGTTCTGCGCCTACGACTGGGAGCTGGCTACCTACCACGTGCCGCACTACGATGTTGCTGAACTGCTCTGCTTCGTGCTCGATGCCGACCGCTACCACCTGCGCGCCACCTACTTGGAGTACTACCGCCAGCAGCTCCACCAGCTCACCGGCTCTTATGCTGATGCCGATGCGTTTGGGCACACCTTCGGAGTAGCGGCTCTGAACTTCGGCTTGCACCGGCTGGGCATGTACCTGATGGCCCATGCGGTCAGCCCTTACCCCTTCCTGCCCCGGGTAGTGAATAGCTTATTTGACACATTGGAGGAGTTTCTACCCCAGCCAGAAACAGTAAAGAAGGTAGCAGCCGTCTAATCCCGACCAGATAGCCACGGCAGCCCTAACCAACAGCCCGTCATCCTGACAAAGAAAGGATGACGGGCTGTTTTGGCTATTCTGAATTCATAATTCCTTTCTGTACAGCGCGTAATGCGCGATTTCAGTGGGGAGGCCGTCGGTGAAGTGGAGGGAGAAGTTATCGGTGCGCATGAGGCAGAAAATCACCTGCTGATACCACTCTCGAAAGTGCACCATGCCGTAGGCGCCAAGGGCATTCATGAGGCCGCGGTTGCGGAAACTGGGGTGCACGCCCACCGTTTTGGCCAGCAGCGTGGGGGCCGTGAGACGCGGGTAGTCGCGCTGGAAGTCAGGCGGCTGGGTGGCGGCTTGGCCTAGCGGCGCATAGTTAGGCTGGCACAAGCTTAGCGCCGCTAATTGCCCTGAGTTCTGGTCGCGCAGCAATACGGAGGTGTGCGGGCACAATCCCGCCGCATACGTGCGATTGTATAACCCTCGAAATTGGGCCTCCGATACTGGCCGGTATGCTGGGTTAGCACCAAATACCGCTTGCACCAGCTCAAACAACTCCGCCTCGTGCTGCGGCCACGTATCGGCGTTGAGCGGTAAAAACTCGAATGGCAACGCGGCTAGTGCGTCCAGCAGCGGCTGCTTATCGGTGTATACGGCCGGCACCGTTTCGGGCCGAATGAGGCGGCTCTCGAAAGTCAGATGCGCCCGAAATCCTAGCTCCTCAAGCAGCGGCGGGTAGTACGTGGGGTTGGTGGGCTCCCGGTCGAAACGGCCCCAGGAAGGCGCAGCGCCCACCCGCAGCCGGTAACGCTGAAACGTGTTGAAGTCCAGAGGGCCGGTTAGGGCTGGGCAGCCCCGGCGGCGAGCTTCCGCTTCGAGGGCGGCAAAGGCCTGTGCGTTGGCGGTGGCATCGGGGCTACTTTCCCAGAAACCAAATCGGGCCTCGCCTCCTTCCTTGGGGAACTGGCCTACAAGCCGAACCTGCGCGAAATCAGTAAAGAAAATGATGTTGTAGCGCTCAGCCTCCTCCGCAAACAGGGTCGTCAGCATCTGCTCATCCGGCCTCGGAGCTTGGGCAGGCAGGGCAACCTCAAAAAAGCCTGCTGGCAGTGTGCCAGCGTATGGAATAACCGCAAGCGTATCGGTGAGCATGAGATGTTTGATGGTAGCGTTTAAACTAAAGGTCGTTGGGCTCCTTTGACCATTATGCTAAGCATGTAGTCCACTGGCGCACTGACGATTGGATTATGGAGATCCGACACTTGGCTCCGCCGACCTTCAGGTTGCGGCTCGGAGCATGCTGGTGTTGGTTACTAGGGTATTCTAGACCAGTCGTTGGCTACGCCGACCTGTGGTTCAACGAGAAGACGCGAAGTGCCGCGTCTCTACCTCGTTCTCGCGTCAGCATGGAGCTATGCTGCTTTCTACTTTCGTTTCATCAGTCCCAGCTACGCTGTCCTTGGTTAGGGTAAGCACCTGTAGCTCCCCACTACCGCCATTGAAACGCAGGTGCTGGCCGGAGTGCAGGTGGCGGGTGAGGCCGGGCACGTTGATGATGGTGGGAATGCCCAGCTCGCGCAGCAGAATGACGGAGTGCGACAGGGCCGAGCCTTTTTCGATGGCCACGGCCCGGCAGTTCGGAAACAGTACTGCCCAACCGGGGTCGGTGCGTAAGGCACACACAATTTTGCCCGCCACATCCAGGTTGTCTTCGGGAGTACGAATCACCAGGATTTCGCCTTCTACCACGCCCGGCACGCAGCCCGTCCCGCGCCACTGGCCTAGGCTGTCGTCGTGGTCATGCGCTGACTCTTGGTCGAAGACGGGGGGCGCGGGTACGGTTACGTGGGCGGGTACTTCTACCTGTGTGTAGGCGGCAAATTCAGCCCGCCGGCTTTCTACTTTCTCTCGTAAGCTCAGAGTCGGCTGCCCTTGTAGAGCGGTTGTTATCTCGGCTTCGGTTAGGTAAAAAATATCTCGGCCAGTTCCCAAGTACCCCGCTTGCGCGAGCCATTCACCGGCCGCCAGGTAGAGCGCCCGGTACATCCCGAACAGCCGCGTCCGCTCCAGGCGCAAGGCTTCGCGGGCATGAATGGCGTCGCGCAGCTGCGTCAGCGCCTTGCGCGTTTGACGGCGCTGCCACCAGGAGTGGCCTAGGAGCGCCTGACTAAGCTCTGCTTCGGCGTTGGCACTGAGCGACGTGGGGCTTGGCCGCCCACTACGCGGTTCGGGGGCGCCGACGAGGTAGTTGCGCAGGTATTGGTAGAAGATACGAGGCTGCAGGCGCATGGTGTGCGTCTCGAGCTTTAGCTCGCCCACAGTCCGGTCGCCGTACTGCTGAATGAACTCCGAAACTGCGGCGTGAAAGTTGGGCGCGAGTTGGGCCACTTGCGTGTGCACATCAGCTGGCAACTCAAGCAGCAACGCTTGCAGGCCGGAAATGGCCGCGACCTGTTGCGCCAACTGCTGCATACGGTGCGGAATCTGAGCACTGGGCAGGTCTTCGTCGCCGGAAAGGTAGCGGTGCAGAAACTCTTCCGGGTGGCCTAGGCCACTACGGCGCAGCTGGCGCAGGGCCCGGCCATTGGCCATCATTACCCGAAAGTCATTCACAATGGGGGTAGTCCACTGCTCCAGCAAACCAGTATCGAGGCGGGCTTTTTCAGCTAGCAATTCCGCGCCGGTTAATGACGCCAGCGGCAGTTGGTAGAACCGCGCATAGTGCGTTTGGAAGTCGGCCTGAAACCCGGCAATGCGGTTGGGGAGCTGCTGAAAAGCCCGCAGTAACCGCCCCAAGTTAAGCAGCAGGCGCGGCAGCATCCGGAGGCGTTCTGGCCAGCTCCGGGCGCGGCTCTGCACCAGGTCTACGGGCTCCTCTAGGCCCATCATGCGCTCCATGTCGGCCTTGTTCTGGCTGAATGACGGGAGCAGCAGCAGGCCTTGATACCAGTGGTTGATGTTATAATAAATACGCCCTTGCACCAGGCCTAGCAGTTGGGTTACCACCGTTTCGTGGGCGGCTACCAGGGCAGGCGGCAGGCCTAGCACGCGCATGGTTTGACGGTACACGGTGGCGTAGGCACGCTGGGCGAAACTGAATGTGAGAGGCGTAGTAACGCCGCAGTAACTCTCCTGAATGTTGGAGTTGTCGTACACCACCACCTCCGGCATAGCCTGCGTGATGGGGCGCATCTGCACCACCCACACCTTGCCTTCCGCCACCACAAATTCTACGTCCTGGGGCCGCCCGGTCAGGCTTTCCAGCCGCTCTCCAATGGCGTGTAGCTCTGCCAGTTGTGCCTTCGTTAGGCATTCACTATCCTGGCCTGCGACGGGCACGGGGGCCAGCTGCAAGCCGCTTTCGGCGGCGCTGACCACGTATTGCTCCGGTTGCGGCGGAAGCCGCTGTCCGCATACCACGCCGGTTGTTTTGCGCAGGTAGGTCTCCTGTGGGTTGAAGTGCCCCCCAACCAGCCCTTCCCCAAACCCGCGCACGGCATGAATGGCTTGATACAGCGGGTACTCGGGGTACGAGGTGAACAGCACGCCGCTTACTTCCGCCGCCAACTGCACCTGCACCACCACAGCCGGTCGAGCCGCCAACGGCAACCCCTTTTGCTGCCGGTAGGCCACCGCCCGCGCCGAGTAAGCACTGGCGGCGCACTGGCCTATGGCCGCTAGCACGGCGGGTAGGGCGCTCAGGTTCAGGAAGGTATCCATGAGGCCGGCAAACGCGGCGGTAGTGCCATCCTCATCGGCCACGGAGGAGCGTACTACTACCGGACGCGCCGGGAAGCCCCACCCCGCCAGCACCTGGCCTAGCGCGATTTCCTCGGCCACTGGCAGCCGGAACTCTCGCAGCCGGTCGGCTCGCTCCGCTAGTCCCGCCGGGGTAACGGGCAGATCCTGCAAGGCCGCGTCGAAGGCCTCAGCCGGCACCACCAAAAAGCGCGGTACTGCCAACCCAAGCTCTCGTAGCCGATACAAGCCTGCGGCTTTGCCACCAGGCGTAAAAGCGCGGCGAGTGGCAGGAGATGTATCATCGAGCAGTACCATGGAGGAATATGATAGGAGCCGTACGTTTCGCCTCACAAAGGCACTCCGGCTCATTACTAGAAATGTGTTTCGCTTACTGATATGGAGAAGGCCAATTCTGACGCTACGTCCTTGGCCGTTTAACCTGCTTTAGTCTAAGCGGTGACCGAGGCCATGAATTTCGGCCAGAATGGAAACGTAGCTGACCAGCATAAAAAGTGACGTCAGCAGCTCGGCGCGCTTCAGTCGGGCAACCTCAGGCTGGCGCCAGGCCCGGAAGTAGTGCGCGGCCGTGATGAGGTAAAGCAGCCCTAATAGTATCAGCGGCACCGGCCCGGCGTGCAGCAACCTGAGTAGCATCCCCTGCACCAGCACCCCACCGAGCAGCACCACCAGCACGGCTGCAATGGCGCCACCATAGCCCAGTTCCCGGGAATAAGAATCGAGGCCTGGTATTTCAGCAGGGCGAATTTTGCGGGCTATTTCGAAGGCTAGGCCACCCAGCAAACTTAACGCTGCCAGTAGCCCAAATACCACCGGCAAAGCCCCAGGCCCGGCCAGCGCCCACCACAACCACAAAATCACGAGGGGCATTACGAGCAGGTGGGTACCGGCATAGAGCAGCAGCCGGGGCCGCAGCCAGTGGCCTACGCCAAACTCGTAGCGCATCAGCAGGCTGTAACCCGCCGCCAGCCCCCACCCGGCCAGCGCCTGCGGCCCCATCCAAGCCGACCAGAGCAGCTCGCCCACGCTACCCAGCAAGGCTACTATGCCCAGCTGCCGCAACGTAACCCGTCCCGTCTGCAGCACCCGCTCCGGATGATGCTCCAAGTCAGCGGCATAGTCTTTCAGCTCATCAAACACCCGCAGCCGATAGAAAAACGAGATGGTAGCCGCAATACCCGCTACCTCGCGCAGCCCGAACGTGGCCGCTCCACCTGCCGCCACCACCACGGCCCGCACCGTCAGGAACACAATGGCGAACAGCGCCATGTTCACGGGCGGAAACCGCTCCTGCAAGTACGCGGCAAATGCACGGGAAGCGGGAAAAGGCATGGCGTGTGACATCATTGCGGGGGTGATTTCCTACCTCTAGAAGCTGAGGATTTATGTCTGCAACAATAGGCAATGTCGGGCGGCTCTGATGCTAGTATCTGAAAAAGCATTTACACCTCATAAGTCTAAATTATTCGACCGACTACTGATCGCAAAGCACTATTTGACAGCATATTACTGCACTAATTTCTCTAATCACCCCAGCTCTTCCTGCACTACAAGAAGTCATGTATGCTGTACTTATTTCGCGTTGAAGGCCGTGAAAGCAAGTTTCTTCGGGGCAGCATTGACGCCTACTGATTCGTCGAGTTACCGACCCGCTCATGATTTCTGCTTTGTACAAATGGCGCTACCTGTTTCTGGCTTTTCTGCTCATGCTGTGCACGGCGCTTTGGCCGGGCGTGCGGTCGGGGGTGCAGGTAGATAACAGCCTTTCCGCCTGGTTTCTGGAGGGCGACCCAGCCTTGGTGGCCTACCATGCCTTTCAGGGGCGCTTCGGCAATGATGAGGTAGTCATTATTGGGGTACACGACTCCGCTTCCCTCCTCACCCCGCGTAGCTTTCAGCGGTTGCGGCAGCTAAGCCTAGCCTTAGAAAGCCACCCCGATGTAGCCGCTGTGCTAAGCGCCGGCACCACTACCGTGCCCGCCCCCGATGGCCTACGCGCCGCCCGCCCTCTCCTCGACTCTGCCGCTACGCCAGCCGCCGTGCGTCGCTACCTCGACCGGCGGCCTACGCTGCGCCAGCAACTGTTTAGCCCCGATTACCGCACGGCCCGCCTGCTGGTAGTGTTGCGGGCCAGCCCTAATTTCGACGACCGCCGCGGTGAGATTCTAGGCCAGCTCCGGGCCATAACGGCTGCGCACGTGCCCCGTGGCAGCTTCTGGTTGGGTGGCGTGGGCGTAGTGTATGCGGGCCTCAATGCGCTTTCCCAGCAAGACTTCGGGTTGTTTCTGGGCCTTGGCTATGCCCTGATGTTCCTGATTTTCTGGCTGCTCTACCGCAACCTGTGGCTGTTGCTTTACACGCTCGGCATCGTGAGTCTGGCTACGTATGTGACGCTGGGCGTGTACGGCCTGCTGGGGTATCGCCTGAACCTAATGACGGTGCTGCTACCCGTAATCATTATTCTGCTGGGGCTGATGGATGCCCTACACGTGGTAAACGAGCGCAACCACCTGGCACGCCCTGGCAGCACCGGCCCCGCCGATACGCTGCAGGCCCTGCGCAACCTGGTCCGCCCCTGCTTAGCCACTATGCTTACCACCGTGGCCGGCTTTCTGGCCCTGCTCAGCAGCCCGATGGCCATACTGCGCGTATTTGGCATTTTCGCGGCGCTCGGCATTGGGCTGTGCCTGGTATTTACCTTCGGGCTGGGTGTGCTTATTCTGCCGCACGCCGCGCCTAGCCCGCGTACCACCCGCACGACCAGTAACCGCTTGGTGGCCTTTTATGCGCTGGTACTCCGGCATCGGCAGTTGGCTACGGCGGTTTCCGGGGTGCTGATAAGCCTTGGCCTCTGGGGCGCCACCCACCTGCGCGCCGATACCTACACGCTAGGCTACCTGCCCGCCAATCATATCGTCGTGCGCGACCATCAGGCCCTGGAAGCGGCCTGGGGGCCGTACCTGCCGCTGGAGCTGCTGGTGGAGCCTCGCCCTGGCTACTCCCTGGCCAGCCCGGCCGTGCTGCAGGCCGCCGCCGCCTTCGCCGATTCGGCCCGAACGCTGCGGAGCGCGGGGCAGGTATTCGGCTTCCACTCCCTTTATCAGGCTGGCCTAGAAACCCGCTTTGGCCCGCGTGGCGGCCGGTTGCTAGGCCAGTCGGGGGCAGTGCATGACATAGGAGTCCGCCTTCAGCAGGATTACCCCGAGCTACTGGCGCAGTTTGCGCATCAGCCCACGGGCACGGGCCGCATTACCGTATCAGGCCGGATGCTGTCGGCAAGGCAGCTTACCGCCACCACCGATACGCTACTTCGCATGGCTGGGCACACTCTGGGACCGGTAGCCCGCGTGCGCCCGGCCGGCTACCAGCCGCTCTACGCCCGCATCACCGACTACGTTACTACCTCCCAGACCAATAGCCTGCTGCTTTCCTTTTTGCTGGTGCTGGGGTTGGTGTGGGTGTTTGTGGGCAACTTCCGGCTGGCACTGCTGGCGCTCATTCCAAACGTGTTTCCGGTGGTGGTACTGCTGGGCGTGATGGGCTGGGCGGGCATTGCGCTTGATACGGCCACGGCCAGTATTGCAGCCATCGTGCTCAGCTTCTGCACCGATGATACCGTGCATTTTATTCATGCCTACCGCGAGCAGCGCCGCCTGGGCCTCGGGCCGGCCGCAGCGCGCCACGCTACCGTTGCCCACGTAGGGCCCACCATCGTCCTGACCAGTGCCGTGCTGTTTGGCGGCTACGCTGTGATGATGCTGGCCTCGCTGCAAACCGTGTTTCTGTTCGGACTGCTGACTTCGCTTTCTATTGCCGCCGCGCTCTACGGCGAGGTCATCATCTTCCCGCTGCTGCTGGAGCGGTTCGACCGAGACTAATGCCGTTGCTTTCCCACTTGGCTACTTCCTCTTGGTGCTCCCGGTAGGCCCGGGCTAGCAGGGCGCTATTAGGGTGGGTACCGAGGTAGATGGTGGTACCTCGCTCGATGGCATAGGGGTTGTTGACTTCGCCCACTTTCCGGAACTCCTGAAAATATGGCACCAACTCAGCAGGGTTGCCCTCGCCCACCAGCAATAGATGCGTATAAGACTGGGCCGGACGAGGCGGCAGCCAGTACAAGTAGCTGCCGTTGAAGCTTGCCGCCGCAGGCATGGGCCGGTTGCGGTTATAGTAGTTAATGGCGCCGGCCTGGCCGTAGTTGTCGCATTTGATGAGGGTGCGGGCGCGGGTTGAGTCGGGCAGCGCCTGGTAGGCCTGCCAGGTTTTCTCGGCCAGCTCCTGCCAGCCCAGCATGTCGGCAAAGTCCTGGGGCAGGGCATGGTCCTGGCCGTCTTCCCAGCGCAGTACGCCGGTGCCGCGGTAGGCCTCTGCTAGCTGCTCCAGCCGCGCCGGGGCGTAGAGCGTGGTCAGGAAAGGATAGAGCGGAATCACTATAAGAAACGGCAGCACCAGCAGCGCGGGCCGCAGCCACCGGCCGGCGCTAGGCCAGTGCGCCAGCCGCTGCTCCCACCACACGGCACCCGCGGCAAACAAAATGGGATAGTAGCCGAGCGCATAATAGCTCTTGCCGTGCAGCACGGTCAGAATCAGCAGCCCGAGGCAATAAATGAGGCCTACGGCGCGGTAAGCCCGAAATGTTGGGGAGAACAGCAGCGCCAACAGTCCCGGCACCCACACCCACAGGGCGGGCACGCACATCAGCAGCTGATCTTTCCAGAACTCACCCAGGTTCACATTCACCAGCTGCGTATCGTGCAGCTCCTGCATGTGGTGCAGAAACGGAATGCCGTGGCGCAGCTGCCACACCACATTTGGGAGCCACAGCAACAACGCCAGCGCGGCCCCCACCCAGAATGCGCGGGTAGCCAATGCCCGGCGGGCCGGGGTCAGGAGCAGACTGCCTAGCAGGGCCGCCAGAAAGAAAAGGGTGGAGTATTTGTTCAGTAGCGCCAGGCCTAGCACCACGCCCACCCCGTACAGAAACTGCGAGGCCGGTCGCTGCTGATACCGAATCAGCCAATAGCAAACCAGCGTGAAGGCGAATACCTCAAAGGAGTTGGGTTGGAACAGAAAGTTGAGCCGGGCAAAACCACCCAGCAGGTAGCACAACCCAGCCAGTACCACAGCCCAGGGGCCGCCGCCCAACCGCTGCACGGCCCGAGCCACCACATACACCGTGAGGCTACCCCAGAGTAAAGGCCAGAACTTCACCCAAAAATACCCACCGCCCATGGCCAGCGTCAGCCAGCTTTGCAGGGCCGTGAGGGGTGGCACTTCAATGTAGCCCCAGGCCAAGTGCTGACCATAGTTGAGGTAGAGGTACTCGTCGCGGTGCAACTCATAGGCGGAGCTGGCCAGAAAAAAGCCGGACAGGAATTTCAGTAGGCCCAGCCCCAGCGGCAGCAAACGCGACGGTTTCATGAAACGAGTAATGTAGGAGAGAAAGCAACCCGGCTGGTGCGCGGAACACTTGCAGTTCGGCTTGCACTCAGCTAGCTGGCCTAGGTGGCTTAGGCCTACTGAGCGACTCGCTTCATCGTGCGGCCAAAACCACCAATGCCGAGGTCAAGGTAAATAATGTTATCCTTGAATATAGCATCGGGCAGGCCCCTCCCCTGCTAAACGCAGATACTACGCTTAAGCATCCACGGATTCGGGTGGTGCGCTGGTATGCACCGGCTGCGACACCGGCAAAGCTTTTAGGCCCGAGCCAAGGTATGTTCAGGGCTTGCCACAGTTGCCCGGCTACCTCGTGTTCGGCGAGCAGCTATTTGCAGTGTAACTCAAGCCATCCGGCGCTGGCCTCTACTGATAGGCCTAGGCCACTATAAAGGCCCCTAGAGTTCTTCAGGCAGCCGAATATTATCGAGGTAGTCGCGCAGCCCGGCTGGGTGCTGAAACAGGTGAATGAACAGCACGCGCTCCTCGTCCCACACGCGCCATTCTTCGGCGTAAAAGTCGCCGAGTGCAAACAGGCGCAGGCGGAAGCTGTCTTGCCGCCGCTCGGCCAGCAGGTGGCCATGGTGGCGCAGGTGTTCGGCCTGCCGGTATAAGTGAAGGGCTTTAAATGCGTCGAGTTTCATGAGGTTTCAGAACCCAAAGATACCGCTGCCAGGTTCCGAAGCGGGTATAAGTCCCATGCAGTAATGAAATCGAGAGAGGTAGCCTTTGCTTCACCTTCCTCTCAGGGTGGCATCCGTACTCGGCAAGTTCTTCTTTCACACGTTCATCACTTCCCGTTTCTACCTTCGTGGGATGAAGATGATTCGGTTTCCGCACCCGCTGGTGCTTTTGGTGGGGTTTATTGTGCTGGCCTGCCTGCTGAGCTACGTGCTGCCCGCGGGGGTGTTTGAGCGCCATACCGATGCCGCCACCGGCCGCGAGGTAGTAGTGGCGGGCTCCTACCACCGCGTAAAAGAGACTCCCGTGAGTCCACTGCAAGCCATGGTGGATATTCCCAAAGGCCTACAAGACGCTGCTTCCGTGATTTTCCTGGTATTTCTGGCGGGTGGCGCCTTCACGGTAGTCGACCAAACCGGGGCCTTGCGTAGCGGCGTAGACTGGCTCCTGACGAAGTTTCGGGGGCGCGAGGCCATCGTAATTCCCATTATCTCGGTGCTGTTTGCCACCATGGGCGCCCTGGAAAATATGCAGGAAGAGATTGTGCCACTGGTACCGGTGCTGCTGATTCTGATGCGCCGCATTGGCTACCCTACCCTCACGGCGGCCGCCGTAAGCTTAGGCTCGGCGGCGGTGGGGGCCGCGTTTAGCCCCTTGAATCCGTTTCAGGTGGGCATTGCTCAAAAGTTGGCCCAGTTACCCTTGCTCTCAGGCGGCGGCTTTCGGCTGGTATTCCTGGCCCTGGCTCTGCTCATCTGGATTGGGGGCACCGTGCGCTACGCCGTGCGCCACCGCGTGCAGCCCGACACCGCCGACGAGGCCGACCCGGCCGCTGCGGTGCACCAGGGCCGTAACCATGGGTTGGTACTGCTGTTGCTGTTCATTACGTTCGCCTTTTTCGCTTTCGGAGTACTGCAGTTGGGCTGGGAGTTTGAGCAAATGGCTGCCCTGTTTTTCGGGTTGGGCATTCTGGCGGGCCTGCTGGGTGGCCTAGGCCTCACGGGTACTGCCGAGGGCTTCATCGACGGCTTCCGCGACATTGCCTTCTCGGCTCTCCTTATTGGCTTTGCCCGCGCCATCTTCGTGGTGCTAGAGCAGGGCCAGATTGTAGATACTATTGTAAATGGGCTTTCGGCCCCGCTGGCGGGCTTGCCGGCTTGGCTTTCGGCGCTGGGCATGATGGGCGTGCACACCGCCCTGCACTTACCAGTACCCAGTGTAAGCGGACAGGCTGTACTTACCATGCCCCTGCTCGTGCCCCTCTCCGACCTGATTGGCCTCTCGCGCCAGGTTACGGTACTGGCCTACCAATACGGAGCAGGCCTATGCGAGCTGCTGACTCCTACCAATGGTGCCCTAATGGCAATTGTGGCGGCTTGCGGAGTACGGTTTGATGAGTGGTGGAAATTTGCCCTGCCACTGTACCTGTTGCTGTTAGCGCTAGGGGCTCTGGCCGTAGTGGTAGGTATTGCACTCGGAATCTGATTTCCTCCCAAAGAAAAATGGCAGCGGAACTATGGTTAGTACAAGGCCATCCCGGCAGAATACAGTACCTTGTACAGTCGAGTTGCTTTTAGCCTACTTAGCTTGTAATAAATTTAGTGAATAGCTCTTACGCTACCGTGCTTAGCCTCTGGGCAGTTCTGCTCTCACTACTACCTGTAGGAAGTGGCCGTGCAGAACCGCGCGGAGGTGCGCCTTCGCTGCCGGCAGTTTCGCGGCCACACCCAGCGCCAGCCAGCCCCGCTACTTCCCGCGAAGTAGCCGGAGGAATTCACCGGTTGCCTCGGGTGATGCTTGACAGCCTGCAATTGCGGCTCCGGGAGCATCCGCAGCCCGATACGGTGCGGGTTAATCGACTTAACGCGCTAGCCCTTGCGTTGCGCACCAACAACCCGGCGCGCTCAGCTGCCTTGTTCCGGGAGGCGCTGGCGCTGGCCACCCGCCTTCACTACATGCTTGGGCGGGGTCATGCCCGGTTTGGCCTCGGCTACTACTACCGCGACAAAAGTCAGTATGACTCGGCCCTGGCCTACAATCAAAGCGCTTACCACGACTATAGCCTGCTCCACAACGATTACCACCGGGCCCGGGCTTTGTATGGGATAGCGCGTATTTACTATGAGCAAGGACTCTACGGGCAGTCGATGGCGAGCTGCTTGGAGGGCCTGCAGTTGGCCCGCGCCCAACGCAGCCAGCGGGCCGAGCTGTTTCTGATTACCCAACTAGGCCACACCAGCACGGCCCTGGGTGAATATGAGCAGGCCCGCCAGTATTTAGGCCAGGCCCAACAGTTGGCCCAACAGCTACATGACCCTATCGGTAGCGGGCACGCGTACACCGCCCTCGGAGAGCTCAGCCAGCAACAGCAGCGCTGGGCGCAGGCCCAACAGTTTTATGAACAAGCCATTGGCAGCTACCAGTCGGTGTATAACAACCAGGGTTTGCTGCCTAGCCGTATTCACTTAGTGGATATGGCGGAGCGCCAGGGTCGGGCCAAGGCAGCCCTAGCAGATGGGGCCGAACTCCTCCGCGAGGCTACTACCGCCAATGCTATCAGCCGCCTGCACTTAGTCCTGTCCCGTGCCTGGTTTAAGGTGGGGCAGCTTGATAGCGCCACTCGCCACGGCAGCCAGAGCTTGCGCCTCAGCCAGGTTAGTCGCCTCAAAGAAATAAGTGGCCAGGCCTCGGAGTTGCTGGCCCAGATAGCGGCCCGGCAAAACCGCTTCGCAGACGCGTATCGTTACCAGCGGCTAAGTGGCGCCTACGCCGATAGCCTGACCGGGAACACCACCCGCCGCTTGGTGGCGGCGCTGCAATTCCGGGCAGTACAGGAGCGGGAAAAAAGTCAGCGCCGAGAGCTGGCGCAACAGCAGCAGCTAGCCCAGTTGCGTCAGCAGCATCAAACCATGATTTGGGGAGCCCTAACCCTGCTGGTGGCTGTGCTTACTGGCCTAGGAGTATGGCAATACCGCCGCAAGCAGGCAGCCCGCGACAAAGAGCTGCGCACTCGCCTCGCCGCCGATCTGCACAACGATGTGGGGGCACTTCTGCTCCAGATTTCACAGCAGAGTGGCCTACTGCAGGAAGGGCTTGCCGATGGGGAAGCTCAGCGCCGACAGCTGGACCAGATTTCCGAATCGAGCCGCTCGGCCATGCGGCAGCTCAACGATGTAGTGTGGAGCCTAGATTCTAAAAACGACAAGCTGGCTGACCTGCTTGAGCGCCTGCGTGAGTATGCCCATGAGGTACTCGTTCCGGCCGGGGTTACTGTAACTTTTGACTTCCCCACGGCGCAACTCAGCCAGCCCCTCCCCTCCTTGCTGCGCCGCAACCTGTACTTGATCTATAAAGAGAGCTTGCGCAACTTGCTCCACCATGCTTCTTGTGCCACCACCGTAGCCGTGAGCGTGCAGCTAGTTCCGGGTACACCTACACAATTGGCGCTGGAAGTGCGGGACAATTGCGGGGCTCAATGCCAGCCGAACGGACGCCGAATCGATAACGGCATGCACAACATCTCGGTGCGGGCTCAATCACTGGGCGGTATATCCTACAGCGGCAGTACGGCCGAAGGATACCGAGTATATGTAGTAGCCCCGCTAGCGGGTGGCTGGAACGTAGCCAAACGGTATCAGAAAGGTTGATTTACTCTCCTTCAAGCACTGCTTATGAGGAAATGCCTACGCCTATTACAAAAGTGATAGTAGTCTAAGCCGTACTCTTCAGAAGGGCCGCAAAAGACAAACCGCCCCGGAGTGCCAGTGCACTCCGGGGCGGTTTGTCTTTTGCAGAAAGCTGTAGGCTCGTTATTGGCCGCCGCTTTGCTTGTTTGTGAATGGCGTTACGTATTACGGCTGCCCGCCTCCGCCAGTGGCCCCATAGACCTGGCCAGTAGCGTAGCTGGCGCTGGGGTCAGCGAGTTGCACATAGATGGATGCCAACTCAGCGGGTTGGCCGGGGCGGCCCATGGGCGTATCGCCACCAAACTTCTTCAGCTTTTCCTGAGTGGCGCCACCACTTACCTGCAGAGGCGTCCAGATGGGGCCGGGCGCCACCCCGTTCACCCGAATACCTTTCGGACCCAGCTGCTTAGCCAATGACCGAACGTAGCTTGTAGTGGCAGCCTTTGTTTGAGCGTAGTCATACAGATCGGCAGAAGGATCGGTGGCCTGCTCGGAGGTAGTACCAATAATCACTGAGCCGGGCTGCAGGTGAGGCAGGGCAGCCTTAATAATCCAGAACGGCGCGTAGATATTGGTCTTCATCGTCGCGTCGAAATCCTCACTGGAGAGCTCCAAAATGGATTGATGCTGTTGCTGCCGGGCCGCGTTGCTGACCAAGATATCCAGCCCGCCAAGCTGGCGCACGGCGTCGTCTACTAGCTTCTTGCAGAAGGCCTCGTCGCGCAGGTCGCCGGGAATGGCTACAGCTTTCTGGCCGGCAGCTTTAATCAGAGCCACTACTTCTTTGGCATCGGCTTCCTCGGCGGGCAAGTAGTTGATGGCGACATCGGCCCCTTCGCGGGCGTAGGCAATGGCCGCGGCGCGCCCCATACCTGAGTCGCCGCCCGTAATGAGGGCTTTACGGCCCTTGAGGCGGCCCGAGCCTTTATAGCTTTTCTCGCCATGATCGGGCACGGGGTCCATTTTGCTGGCTAGGCCCGGCCAGGGTTGCGTCTGGCCCTTAAATGGGGGCTTGGCGTATTTGGTGTTTGGGTTATCTAAGGGGGCGGGGGCCGCAGCGGCGGGAGCGGCTGCGCTTTCTATTGCTAGGCCAGGTGCCACGGCAGCGGCGGCTAAGCCCGCTCCTATTCCTACTAATACCTTACGCCGGCTGACGTTGTTTTCTTCTTGCATGATAGCGTGATGTTCAATGGGTAGTGAAATAAGCCCTTGTTGTATAGACGCAGCCGTTGTGCTAGAGAAGCTAGCCGCTGACTCTCTTCAGTATCTGATGTAGTCTTTGCCTCGCTGTCCCAGATTCCCAACCTTTCTGTGCTTGCCCAAGGGTCTAAGTTTAGTACTAGATCTGCCTCCTAACGGTTACCAATACCCAAATTTTATCCACAGTTTCTAGCACCACAACTCATCCATAAGCTTCTTATTATTAGATATTTGCCGCACATACCAGCAAAGAAAGGCTCCAGTTATAGCTGTGCGTAGGCCACTCACCCGGTCCGGTAGATGTGCAGTTGCGTAGGACACACCTGGCCTAGAACGAAGTTGAATAAGGTGGTGCCTTACTAGCTAGCAAATGACACGTTGCCCTCTGCCATTTTGAGAAGCACCCAAACTGGGTTATCTACCTGATCTATTGTGGGCTGACTTGCTGTAAATGCAGCGTAGGCCACTACTAGTAAAATGTGTTTACTGCACATCTTACCAGTAGTGGCCTACGCTGTTTACTGGCCTACGCAGGTGGCCTAGCTACAATTGAGCGAGTTCTTACTGCAAGCTCTTTTTCAATTCGCTGGCGGCCAGCGCTTGCGCGTCTTTGGCTTCTGGTACCACGGTGGCCATCCCAAAGAATTCGTGCGTTACGCCTTCGTACACCTTGGCCGTAACCGGTACGCCCGCGGCTTTGAGCTTGTTCGCATACTCCTGGCCTTCACTTTGCAATGGGTCAATTTCTGCGTTGATGACGGTGGCGGGCGGTAGCCCCTGCAGGTTGGTGGCATTCACCAACGAAATCAAGGGGTTCTGCCCCTCGGCGGCATTATTCAGGTACTTATCAAAAAACCATTGCATGAGTGGTTTACTCAGCGGCTTGGCATTGGCGTACTGCATGTACGAGGGCGTATTCATGTCGTAGCGGGCAATGGGATATACCAGCAACTGATGCACCGGCATGGGCACATTGGCCGTGCGAGCCATCATGCAAACAGCCGCGGCCAGGTTACCACCAGCACTTTCTCCGGCTACGGCAATACGCTGCGCATTGATTTTCAAAGTTGAGGCATTGTCGCGCACCCAGCGGTAGGCAGCGAAGGCATCATTATGCGCCGTGGGAAACTTATTTTCTGGTGCCTTACGGTACTGCACCGATACTACTACGGCCCCCGTCTGCTCCGACAACGCCCGCGCTGATGGGTCGTAGGTATTCAGGTTGGCAATAACCCAGCCGCCCCCCTGGTAATACACGATGCCCGGCATAGTTGCCGTCGCGTTTTTAGGGGTATAGATGCGGATGCGAATAGTGCCGCCCGTTACGGGAATGCGCTGCCCGGTGGTATCAACCATGGGGGTGGGCATGGGGATACGAAAGTTTTTCATCACGGCCATGGCCGCATCCGTAGCGGAGGGTGCCATGCGCGCCTGCTGCGGAGTAAGCGTGTAGAGGGGCACTCCTTTGCTTAAGCTATCGAGGGCCTCGATAACGGTTTGCATTTCTGGCTTGATGGTAGGCCCCCACTCCGGCTTAGGACCTTTAGGGCGAATGCCGCTGGATGGAGACGACGAATCATCGTCGTCGCAGGCCGTGAAAGCTAAGGCCAGTAGCAGTGCCAGCCCGTGCATGAAACACCGCTTGGGTACTGGAAACAGGGTAGAAACAGAAGTTTTCATAACTGGTAGTGAAAAAGAAACAAGAGCAGGTGGTTAAACAAAAGGGCATACGCAGCTAGGCCACTTGGCTAACCACAAGTGGGACAGACCGGACGATATCAGGGATAACCTGCACTTAAAACAGCGTTGGCTTCGGCGTAGCTCAGCCGTACGCTGTGGCCTAGCTAGTGAGCAAACCGATGCAGAAAGCGCTGGAGGCTGCCACTATAGCTTCTCGACGAGGTAAGGTGGGTGTCGTTGTGCAGCGTGACGAGGTACTCGCCGTGGGCCCAGGGCCGCAGCTCTTTGATGTAGGCGCTATTCACAATCAAAGAGCGATGAATACGAATGAACGTAGCCGGATTGAGTTTGCCCTCTAGCTGGCTCAGGGTGGAGCGAATAGAATGCTGCTGGCCTAGCGCGTGCACCGTTACGTAGTTGCCACTCGCCTCCAGGTACTGCGCCTGATCGGCCCTGACGAAGTACAGCCGCCCTCGTTCTTTGATTAGAAACTGCTCAATTGGGGCCTGATCGAGGACCGGGGCCGCTACGGGTGGCGCTACCTCCCGCAGCAGCGTAGTGAGCTGATGCCGTAGTTGATACGTAGTGCGTTGTGCTACCAACTGGCGCACGTGCGCCAGGCACCGGGCAAACCGGTCGGGGTCAACGGGCTTAAGGAGGTAATCAACCACATGCGCCTCAAAAGCTTGCAGAGTATAGTGGTCGTAGGCCGTTACAAATACCACCAAGGGCTGCGGATGGCCCGCCAATTTTTCTAGTACCTGTAGGCCACTCAGGTCGGGCATCTGCACGTCCAGAAAGACCAGGTCAACGGGCTGAGTGGCGTCGGTGAGTCGCTGGAGTGCTTCGGTTCCATTACGGCACTGGCCTACCAGCGCATAGCCGGGTACCTCAGCCAGCAGTTGCGCCAGGCGCCGACGAGCCAGCGGTTCATCATCAACAATCAGCGTACGAATCAGCTCCACGGGTATAAATCAACATTATGCTTGAGGGGAAAAGGGCAGTTCGATGCGGACGGCAAAGCCCTGCTCGGGTGCCGTACGAATGGATAGGGCGTACTGCGAACCGTATAGGGCGTGCAACCGCTCTTCGCTGTTGCGCAGGCCAATGCCGCGCGACTCAGAGTGGGTGGTGCCACGGCCATTGTCGCGCACTTCCAGCACCAGCACGCCATCGTGGCGGTCGGCCTGGATGTGAATGGTGCCTGTTTCCGCATCGGAAGCCAGGCCGTGTTTTACGGCGTTTTCTATCAAAGGCTGTAGCAGCAGGTTGGGCACCAGCGCCGGCAACGTATCGGGGGCAAGTTGGTAGGTGATGGTCAGGCGGTCAGAGAAACGGATTTGCTCCATCTCGAGATATAGCTCCGCGAAATGCAGCTCCTGCGCGAGCGTCACCTGATGCTTGTCGGTGTTATCGAGTACCAAGCGCAGAAACGCGCCAAGCTTGGCCGTCATGCGTTGCGCCCCCTTCGGGTCGTCTACGATGAGCGTAGCAATGGCATTGAGCGTATTAAACAGGAAGTGGGGCTGCAGCTGCATTTTCAGAGCCTGCAGCTGCGCCTGCACCAGCTGCACTTCCAGGCGGGCGGCATCGAGGTTGCGGCGCTGAAACCGCCCGTAAAAATCAAGCGCGTAGGCCACGCACAGCAGCATCCAGTAGACTGATATCCAGATGTTGACGCTGGACATGATAGTGGCCCACGACAATACCGTGCCGGGTACGGCCATCAGGTAAAGCACGGTTACGTGCAGGATGCGGAACAGCAGGGTGAGCAGCACGCTGGCCGCGGCGTGTACCAACAAAGAGGCCACCCAGCGGCGCCTGCCAGCGGTGAGGTCGAAACGAGCGGCCAGCCAGAACACCACCGGAGTAAGCAGCGTCCAGATCAGGCCGTACACCAAAGGCGCGAGCACGGCTGTGCGCCAGTGCACGGGCCCTGCGCCAGTAAGGGCCTGGGCATACACCACCACAATCATAAAGAGAGTGAATAGCCCCCACGCTAACGCAATCCGAAACCACTTAACCTTTTCTAGCTTGAGCATACAACACGGCTCGAATAAGGCTCTTCCAACGAAAGTTTATACTCGGGAGTTGAGCTATTGCCTTACAAAGCGCCTACTGCAACGGGTTCTGCTTTTCCGCCCTTAACGCCACTAGTGGAGTTAACGTAGAGCAGAAGGCCCACTACCAATGCTTGGGGTTGGGCCTTCTGCTTTTACTTTCTTTGCGCGTATGCTGCGTTTTTTGCTTCTGGGGCTACTTGTGCTGCTAACTACCGCTGCCGGAGCGCAGCAGCTGAGCACGGTGAAAGGACGCGTGCTCGATGCCCAAACGCGTAAGCCAGTGCCCTACGCTCTGGTAGGAGTAGCAGGCAACCAGCTCGGCACCAGCGCCAATGAGGAGGGCCGTTTCTCGCTTAGCATCCCGCCCGAATATCAGCCGCAGGCGCTGGAAATCACCTTTATCGGGTACCGCAAGGCCACGCTGCCACTGCCCGTGCCGGCTGGGCAAGAAGTGCAGATTCTGCTGGAGCCCGCGCCTACGCAGCTGGCCAACGTCACGGTCTCGGGCTCGGCGCTGGGCATTGTGCGGGCAGCGGTGGCGCGCATTCCGCGCAACTTCGCCACGCGGCCGGTGCAGCTCACGGGCTTCTACCGCGAGTCGAGCAACGTACCAGAGGGCAAGTACCTTTATTTGGCGGAGGGTGTGCTGCGGGTGCGCAAGGAGTCATACCGCACGGCCCACCCCACCGGTGGCGACGTGGAGCTGGTGCAAACGCGCAAATACGAGGCCCGCGACACCAGCCGTACCCAGCTAAACTGGCAAGCGGGCCCCCTGATTCCGCACCGCTTCGATTTTGTGTACAACCGCGCCGACTTTATCAGCAAAGCGCACTACGCCGAGTACGACTACCAGATTGCCGACGTGACAACCTACAACGGTAGGCCAGTGTACGCCATTTCCTTCAAGCCGCGCTCGGCCAAAGCCAACTACCAGGGCCGCGTGTTTATTGACCTCGACTCCTATGCCTTTCTGGGGGCCGATTTCAGCCTCACGCCTGGTGGCGTAAAGCGCTACCAGGCTGGCTTTGCGGCCATGGGCGACTACGCCTACAGCCGCCGCAGCCGCCAGGTCAGCTACCAGCGGTATGCGGGCCGCTGGTACCTTAAACGGGTTTGGGACCAGGCCGCCAGCCAGCAGCCGGGCCGGGCGTACCAGCACACCAGCGAGTTTATTACTACGGCCATTGATACGGCCAAGAGCCGCCGCCCCGCCTACGCCGACCGTTTCCGGCCGGATGATGTATTTCTGCGCAACTCCGTGGCCTACGATTCTACATTTTGGGAGAACTTCACCACCCTGGTGTTGCCCCGGCAGGTGGAGCAGCAACTCCTGGATGAGGAGCGCCAGCGCAAGGCAGAGCAGCTGTTCTCTGACTCTACGGCCGCTGCGGCAGCCCAACCAGCAACAACCGATACGGTGGCCCCAGCACCGGCTCCTCTCCCCGCCCCGCCCCGTGGTAAGAGCTTTCTCGAGCGTTTTAGCTACTCCTCTAGCCTGGCCGTGGTGCCGCTGCAAATAGCAGAAGGCAACTTGGAGGTGGCCTACGCGCCGGCTGGTTCTTCTTTCTCGGCCGTGAGCAGCAGGCAGCTAGAGGCTGGGGGTGCTGGTATTGCCCTACGTTTCGACTACTTATTTTGGCTTAGCCGGCACTGGCAGCTGCACTACGGGGCCGGGGGCCTTCGGGGGGCGCTGCAGGGTGGCCTACAAGCCATTGGCGTACGATACGTGCATAACCTTTCCCAGCGTCGGCGGCCGGTGTACGTGCGGGCCGGCCTCGACTACAGCCGCATAGTGCTGCGGCAGCGCCTGGGCCGCTTTGATAATCCTGATGCTGACCTGCAGGTAAGTGGCACCCAGCTTGGGGCCAGCCGGCTGGCCCTGGGCCTGCAGTCCATCACGAAGGGGGTGGCGCCCCAGCTAGGCCTAGAGGTTAAGGTGGGCGCTACTCTCTATTTATTCATGGAGGCAAGCTACTGCATTCAGGCGGCCCCCAACAGTGAGCTGCTTCTGGACGAAAAGAAGGGCTTCTTTCTCAGCCGAAACTCTGCTCGCGTCCCCCTCTCCTCACCCGATGTGCATGTGCAACTACATGCACAAGCCCGCCAAAGCGCGCCCTTCCTTCCTAGGCCACTGCAGCTGCGGGTGGGTATTGCCGTGGGGGGCCACTGAGCTTGCAGGGGTTACGCCTACTCTTCCTGGAGTTGCGCCCGTATTGCCTGCACCTCCTCGCTAAGATGCGTTACTGCAGCTCCACACTAATGGCCTAGGCGAAGCGCAATTCTTCGGCTTCGAAGATGCGCTTCACTTTGCGCTTCTTCTCCACAATCTGAAAGCGGGCCTTATCGGCGGCTTCATCCCAATACACGTCAGATACCTGCCCTTCGTGGGCGGGGCGGCCAGGCTCGGGGCTTACTTCCTGCACCAAGTCGCCGAAGCTAAAGGGGGGCTTATTGTAGAGTTCTTTAAATAACTCACCGCTGACTTTAAACTGTTGCTCATCATAGCGCAGTAAAATCCAGTCGTCGGTTTCATCAATTTTTTCGAAGACTTTGCCCATGGGCTCCAGCCACTCAAACGTGCGGCGGTTGGCGGGGTGAATATAACCTAGGCCGTAGTCGGGGGTCCAGGAATACAGGCCGTAGATGACGGGTTTAGGACGGGGCACGGAATAAAAGCAGTGGGTTAAAAAAAGAAGAACAGCCGCTAGCCGCTGGAGGTTGCATAGGTGCTAAAAACTGGCCTAGCAGGCCCTAAAAGTACATTAGCGGGGATTAGTTCGTAGTAAAATCCCGTTTTGTACGGACCTATTTTTAAGCACCTTAACTATAACGCCGCCTTGCCTCCACCCGTTCAGCACTATAACTGACAGCAAGGAAGTAGCATGAAGAAGGAAGATATTCACCTCGGTGATTTGAAGAGAATTTTGTTTGGCGATACCCCCGCTGAGTTCACGCTGGAAGTAATTGTTCGGACAATCGTCATATACCTGATTTTTCTGATAATCATGCGCCTGTTTGGCAAGCGCATGAACGGTCAGCTCACTATCACGGAGCTTTCCGTGATGCTAACTCTGGGTGCTATTATTGCCGTGCCAATGCAGGTGCCTAACCGCGGCCTGCTGCCCGGCGCTATTCTGCTGGTGTGCGTGCTTTACCTGCAGCGCGGCCTCAACTGGTGGTCGTTGAAGAGGCGGAAGGTTGAGGTAGTAGTGCAGGGCAAGGTCGTTATGCTAGCCAAAAATGGCGTGTTGCTCCCTGATGAGCTGGAGAAAGAGCGCGTGTCGCATGAGCAGATTTTCGCTGAGTTGCGCGACCATGAAATCACGCACCTAGGCCAGGTAAAGCGCCTTTACATGGAGGCCAGCGGCAACTTCAGCCTGTATAAGCAGGAGCCTGCAATTCCGGGCCTAAGCGTGCTGCCCGGCCAAGACACCAAACTGCAGGAAGAGCAAGCCAAAGTGCCCGACCTGAAGGTGTGCGTGTACTGCGGCAACTGGGCCAGCTCGCGCGACCATGCCGGCCACCAATGCCTCAACTGTGGCCACCAAGAATGGACCGAAGCCGTCCGGTAACTAGTGGCCCAGTGGCCTAGGCCACTGCCTCACGCGCCTGCCAAGTTTGTATTTCCCCCGTAGTTGTAGCTAGTGTATGAAACCCGAAGACTTTCATCTGTTAGAGCCCTTGCGCGTGATTCTGGGCGATGTACCCTGGAGCTTTCTGCTGGAGATTTTATTGCGGGTGCTGTTCTTGTATGGCCTGCTGGTGCTTTCAATGCGGCTGATGGGCAAGCGCATGGGCGCTCAGTTGAGCCGCAATGAGATGGCTGCGCTGGTTTCGTTGGCCGCCGCTATTGGTGTACCCATTCAGGCACCCGACCGGGGCTTGGTGGCTCCGCTCTGTATTGCGGCTATTATTGTAATTGGGCAACGCCTGATTTCCCGCGCCACATTGCGCAGCAAAAACTTTGAGGAGCTTTCTCAGGACGACATTGCCATTATGGTGGAAAATGGCTGCCTGAACCTCGATAAGCTAAAAGAGGCCGTAGTGCCCCAGGAGGGTATATTTGCCCAGCTCCGCTCCAAGAGTATTACGCACCTAGGCCAGGTAAAGCGCCTCTACATGGAAGCCAACGGCAACTTCACGCTGCTGCCCCAAGAGCCGCCTCAGCCGGGCCTCTCCCTCATCCCCGATTGGGACGAGGAATTCCGCCAAGAGTACCCCGTAGCGCCCGATACGTTTGCCTGCAACCGCTGCGGCAACCTGAGCAACAGCAAACAGACGCCCTCTACTGCCTGCCCACGGTGCGGCAACACCCGCTGGGTGCAAGCCATTACCTCTAAACCCGAATAAGAGAAGCTCACACCCATAGCCACGCGCCAGCGCCCTCGCTCTACGGACCGGGGGCGCTGGCGTGCTTATGGGCCCGTAAGCACGTAGCCTTGCTTTTTAAGTCAGTATTGATTTTACCCTGGCTGGTTAGCGTGGTGGCTTTAGCCGAGGTGCATTCACTTACTTTATGAAGTAGCCTGTTTCTAAGGGCTAAGAAGCTGGCCTAAGGTCAATTATTGCCCTGCTTACAACCCAAGGCGGGACTGATCAGTAAGAGGATATACTGTTGAACTTCAACACGGCTTCTCTTACACAAACATGTCCGTCATCGACTCCGCTCCCGCACCTATTACTATTCCCTCTACTGACTTACAACCTGGTATGGGGGCTATTCCCCACGCAAACGGTACCACCTTCCGGGTGTGGGCTCCGGCCGCCACGGCTGTTTCTTTGGTAGGCCCCTTCAACAACTGGGACGCTACCCAGCACCCCCTCCAGCACGAAGCTGATGGCTATTGGGCCGCTAATTTCCCCGCTCTATTGCCGGGCACTGAATATAAGTTTTGGCTGAAAACGCCCACCGGCGAGCTAACCCGCAACGACCCCTACGCCCGCGAAGTCACCCACTCGGCCGGCAACTCTATCGTGCCTGATCATAGTTTTAATTGGGAAGATGACCACTTTGAGATGCCCGCCTGGAATGAGCTGGTAATCTATGAGCTGCACGTAGGCACCTTTAACGCTCCCGACCCCGAAAAGCCTGGTACTTTCCTCGACGTAGTAGCTCGCCTTGACTACCTGCGGGACCTGGGCATCAATGCCATTGAGATTATGCCGCCCACGGAGTTTCCTGGTGGGCGCAGTTGGGGGTACAACCCAGCGCACCCGTTTGCACTGGAAACCGACTACGGCGGACCACAGGCTTTTAAGGAGCTGGTGAAACAAGCACATCGCCACGGCATTGCCGTTATTCTGGATGTGGTGTACAACCACTTCGGGCCCGGCGACCTGGACCTGTGGCAGTTTGATGGCTGGCAGGAAAACGATGGCGGTGGCATTTACTTCTACAACGACTGGCGCGCCGAAACGCCCTGGGGCCACAACCGCCCCGACTACGGCCGCGATGAGGTGCGCCGCTACATCCGCGACAATGCCCTGATGTGGCTGGAAGACTACCGCGTAGACGGCCTGCGTTGCGACTCCATTTCTCACGTGCGGAACGTGGACGGCTCCAGCGACCCTGCCCGCGACCTGCCCGAGGGCTGGAGCCTGATGAAGTGGGTCAATGAGGAAATTCAGGAGCGGATGCCCTGGAAAATCACCATTGCCGAGGATCTGCAGGGCAACGAATACATTACTAGGCCTACCGCTGATGGCGGACAAGGCTTTGCCTCACAGTGGGACGCCGCCTTTGTAAACATTGTGCGCGATGCGCTGATAACGCCCGAAGACGCCGACCGCAACCTGGAAGCCGTGGCGTCCATCATCGGCCACACCTATAATGGCGACGCTTTCCAACGCGTAATTTACACCGAGTCGCACGACGAGGTGGCCAACGGCAAAGCCCGCGTGACGGAGGAAATTATGCCCGGCAACGCGGCCTCTTGGTTCCCCAAGAAACGCTCGACGCTGGGCGCCGCCCTGGTGTTCACGGCCCCCGGCATTCCCATGATTTTTCAGGGCCAAACCATGCTGGCCGATGGTCATTTCTCCGACGACTTACCCCTGGACTGGAGCCGAGCCGAGCAGCACGCCGGCCTGGTGCGCCTCTACCGCGACCTGATTCAGCTGCGCCGCAATACCGCTGGCCACACCCGCGGCCTGCTAGGCCAGCACACGGAGGTGTTCCACGTCAACAACGATGAAAAGGTACTGGCCTACCGCCGATGGGCTGATGGTGAGGGTGGCCCCGGCGACACTACCATCATCCTGGCCAACTTCGCCGACCGTGCCCACGAGGCCTACACCATTGGCCTGCCCAGCGGCGGCCACTGGCGCGTGCGCTTCAACTCCGACTGGGAAGGCTATGATGCCGAGTTCGGCAATTTTGAGAGCATGGATACCCAAGCCGAAGAAGGCGAGTACGATGGCTGTGGTTTCCACGGCTCTTTCGGGCTAGCCCCCTACTCCGTCCTGATTATCTCACAGGAGCCGGGCTAAGTGGCCTAGGCCTCTGATGCAGGCATACTATACAAGTTGCCCTTTGTTTAGGCAGTTCTGCAACCGTTGCGGAGCTACCCAAACAAAGGGCAACTTGTTGTCTGGCAGTTCTTCATCAACTCGAGTACTGTATAGCTCCACCATTGCGGGTAACGGGTTCTACTGTATGCCCAGCCAGTAAGGAAACCGCAACGTTTCGGTGACCAGAACCGACCTGCTTCCCCTGGGAAGCCGATATGGCAAGCAACTCTGCGTTGCCGTTGCAGCACGTTGAATGTACCCTATCTATAACTCGGCAGCATTGCTCAGGCTGGCTGATGAGCACCGCAAGAGTTGCAGCGTTGCTTCATTGATGCAGGCTGTTCAATCAGTTAGGGGTGGCACTGCTGCTCTTGTGTGTTGCGGTGGCTATAAGCAGCCTTTGCCGACTTGCTAAACCGCAGTGTACTAAGCCGCAAGCGTTGCAAGTTGGGGAAAACATAGCCGAGGGCTAGCCGTGACGTTGACTCCGACGGAAGAGCTTGCGTAGGCAACAGGGTCATCTACTTCTGAGCTACTAGCAGAAAAAGCCCGGTTTTTTCCGTTTGAAACTCCGTTGTGCCGTCTATCTTGCCACCACTCCCACCGAACTACACACTCATGCAAGTTCCGCTTTCCTCGCCCGAACCTATTGCACCCGATGCCCTGCTCGTAGAAGTAGCCTGGGAAGTCTGCAATCAGGTAGGAGGCATTTATACCGTTATCCGCAGTAAAGTGCCGGCCACCGTGCAAGTGTGGGATGATCGGTATTGTTTGCTAGGTCCCTATTTTGCCCACCAGGCCCAGGGCGAGTTCGAACCCTACGACGACTACCAGCTTGCCACCCTCAGCGACCCATTTGCTGATGCTGTGCGGGAAATGCGCCGGCAGGGCTATGATGTGCACCTGGGCATCTGGCTCGTGACGGGCCGGCCCCGGGTGGTGCTCATCAACCCCTACCAGGCCTACAACCGCCTGGGCCAGATTAAGTCTGACCTCTGGCACCACCACCACATTCCTACGCCCGATAACGACGACCTCCTGCATCAGGTAGAGGCGTTCGGCTATCTGGTGAAGACCTTCCTAAAGGTTCTCACCGACCAGGTAGTGCCACCTCAGCGCGTGCTGGCGCACTTCCACGAGTGGATGACCGGGGTGGCTATTCCGGACCTGCGCCGCGAGCAGGTGCCCCTGCACTTGGTGTTCACCACGCATGCCACCCTGCTGGGCCGCTACCTGGCCATGAACGACCCCAATTTTTACGACCACCTCATGCAGGTGGATTGGGCAGCGGAGGCGCGGCATTTCAACATTGAAACGGCCGTTACCATTGAGCGCGCCGCCGCTCATGGGTCGCACGTATTCACGACGGTAAGCGAGCTGACGGTGCGGGAGTGTATCTATCTGCTCGACCGGATTCCGGACGCAGTGCTGCCCAACGGCCTGAACATTGAGCGGTTTGTGGCGCTGCACGAGTTTCAGAACCTGCACCAGCAGTATAAGTCGAAGATTCACGAGTTCGTGATGGCGCACTTCTTCCAGAGCTATTCTTTTGATCTGGATAACACGCTGTACCTGTTCACGAGCGGCCGTTACGAGTACCACAACAAGGGCTTCGATCTAACCCTGGAAGCCCTGGCCCGCCTGAACTACCGCCTGCAGCAGAGTGGCCTACAGGGCAACGTGGTGATGTTCTTTATCACGAAGCGCCCCTTCCATAGCATCAACCCGCAGGTGCTACAAAGCCGGGCCGTGCTTGATGAGGTACACGCCACCGTAGAGGCCATTCAGCAGCAAGTGGGCGAGCGACTATTCTACGCTGCCGCCGCCAGCACCGACCACCGTCTGCCCGACCTGAGCAGCATGGTGGATGACTACTGGAAGCTGCGCTACCGCCGCACCCTGCAGAGCTGGAAAACCACCAACCTGCCCCCGGTTATCACCCATAACCTGGTAGACGATGCCAACGATGATATTCTGGGCTTTGTACGCCGGGCTAACTTGGTAAACAACCAGCACGACCGGGTGAAGATTGTGTATCACCCCGATTTCGTGTCGCCTACTTCGCCGCTGTTTGGCATGGAGTACGGGCAGTTTGTGCGCGGCTGCCACCTGGGCATCTTCCCGAGCTACTACGAGCCCTGGGGCTACACCCCGCTGGAATGCGCCGCCCGCGGCGTGCCGGCCATCACCAGTGACCTATCTGGCTTCGGCGACTACGTGCTGCAAAACGTGGCCAACCACGAAGACAAAGGCATTTTTGTAGTACACCGCCAAGAAAAGAGCTTTGAAGAATCAGCGGAAGAGCTAACGGATATGCTGTGGCAGTTTGTGCAGCTCAACCGCCGTGAGCGAATCATGCAGCGCAACAACGTAGAAAGCTCCTCCGAGCTCTTCGACTGGAAAAACCTGCGCGTGTATTACGACCGGGCCTACGCTCTGGCTTTAGAGCGCTATTAATCTAGCACACCATCTCAAAAACGTCATCCCGACGCAGGAAGGATCTTCTCATGCGGTACCGACTGGCCTAGCGCCTCGTGCCGACGGGAGAAGATCCTTCCTGCTTCAGGATGACGTGCAGAGTGTAGACAGCAACCGCAGGGTTCTTGGCCTAAATGACCGCCGCCTCTTCATGTGCTCTTAATGAACCTGAAATTTCTTCGCGGCATGTCTCACCAGTCTTGCCTGCTTCTCCTGCTTTTGCTACTGCTAGCGGGCACTGCAATGGCGCAAGAATTTTGGCTGGAACCGGCTCGGTTCAGTATTGCTCCGGGCGCTGCGCTACATATTCGGGTTTTTACGGGCGAAAATTTTCAGGGTAAGCGCTGGGCCGGCAAAGCCAAGCGGGTTACGCAACTCCTTCATCGCACGCCTACTGGCCTAGAAAACCAAACCGCAGCAGCTACGGCGGCTGATAGCTTGCATACCACGCTCACCTTTGTGCAGCCGGGCACTCATCTTGTGGCACTCACCACCGACTATGCCTTTCTGCAGCTCAGTGCTGCGGATTTTACTACCTACCTGCAAGAAACTGGCCTAGGCCACGTTATAGCATTGCGCAAACAGCGAGGTGAAGCAGACAAGCCCGGCCGGGAGGCCTATCAACGCTGTGCTACTACCCTAGTACAAGTTGGGGCGCCGCTGCCCCAAGACACGGCCCGCGCGTGGAGCCGTCCCCTTGGTTTGACATTAGAAATTGTTCCAGAACAGAATCCCGCACTTCTCAAATCGGGAATGTCTATTACCTTGCGGGTGCTAGCCGCTGGCCGGCCCCTTGCGGGCCAGCTAGTGCAAGTTTGGCAGCGCGGAGACCTACAAAATCGTCCGCCGCTCAAACTTCGGAGTAACCAAAATGGGCGTGTGCTGTTTCGACTACAGGCGCCCGCACAATATTTAGTAAGTACTGTTCAGATGGTGCCCGCCCAAGCTCAACTGCAAACCGAGTGGCAGAGCACCTGGAGTACTTTTACTTTCGCTTTTCCCGGAAAAATCAGCCGCTGATGCAGCTTTTATTTCTCATTTTTGTCCACTAACGACTCTGCAGCGCACAAAAAGTTTTTTTGTTACCTTCGCAACTCCCATAAACACCGAACGACCGCCGGTATGAAGTACTCCATAGATAAAAAGGAAACCTACACGATTATCACGATTGACGAAAAGAAGCTCGACACCACCGTCGCGCCCGATCTAAAGTCGGAATTCGTGAAGTTAAATGCCGAGGGCATCAACAACCTGATCCTCGACTTAAGCAATGTGAAGTACACGGACTCGTCGGGACTCAGCTCAATTCTGATTGCGAACCGTTTGTGCAACTCCACGGGTGGCCTACTGGTGCTAACCGGCCTGCAAGACCACGTGATGAAGCTTATCACCATCTCCAAGCTGGAGTCGGTGTTGCACATTCTGCCCACCGTAGAGGAAGGCATTGACCGTATTTTCCTGCACGCCATTGAGCGCGACCTGACCAGCAAAGAATAGCTGTTCAGAAGGCTGTGAAGCTGTTGGCTGTTAGCTGTTAGTCTTTTGCTGACGGCTACCGGCCAACAGCTTTTTCTTTGGTGGCCTAGGCCAGTACTTGTAACTGACCGGTCCTCCTTCCTTTCATCTTAACGTATGTGGGTGGCCTAGGCTGCCTGCTCCTTGCCACTTTGGATTTTGAGCTAAAAATTCTGGGTAGTGCTTCGGCCACACCGTTCATGGACCGCCACCACACGGCCCAGGTCCTGACGGTGGGCAACACCCACTACCTAATCGACTGCGGCGAGGACACCCAGCGGCGCCTGATGGAACAGAAAATACGTCACCAGCGCATCCACACCATCTTCATCAGCCACCTCCACGGCGACCATTTCTTCGGGCTGTTTGGGCTGCTGGGCACCATGCACCTGAATGGGCGCACGGAGCCCCTGCAGTTGTTTGGGCCGGCCGGGCTCGATGAGGTGCTGAGCACGCAGTTCCGCCATTCATCTACCCACCTCAACTTTGAGCTGGAGTTTACGGCGGTTGATACCACCCAACATGCGCTGGTGTTTGAGGATAAGTACCTCACAGTGCACACTCTACCGATGCGGCACCGCATTCCGTGCTGCGGCTACCTGTTCCGGGAGAAGCCCAAGCGCCGCCGCCTGCTGCCCGATTTGTTGCCCGCGGGCCTTACACCTGCCCAGCTCACTGCCCTCACCTTAGGCGAGGATGTGTTGGATGAAAATGGGGAAGTGTTGGTAACTAACGCAGCCGTAACCGCCGAGCCCAAGCGTGCCCGCAGCTACGCCTACTGCTCCGATACCCTCTATACTGAAAGCCTGGCAGAACTGGTACGCGACGTAGATCTGCTCTACCACGAGGCCACATTTATGGACGATATGCGTGAGCGGGCCCACACCACGCATCATTCCACGGCGCGCCAGGCTGGCCTACTGGCGCGGCGGGCCGAGGTGCACCGCCTGCTGATTGGGCATTTCTCCTCCCGCTACCGCGACCTACAGCCTTTGCTAGCCGAAGCCAAGACCATGTTTGAGTGGACGGAGCTAGCCATTGAAGGCCTCACGATTCACTTAGCGGAGTAAGGATACCTAGGACTAAACGAATCGGCGCTTTAGCAGTTCTTAGCTGGCTTACTTCCGAGCACAGGCCTAGCCCCAGTGGCTACGTTTTCGCCGAATCAGTTTATTCCTCCCCTCCTTTTTGCGCGCATGCCTACCCCGTTTACCCACAAAAAACAACAGCTCTACCTCGTTCTCAGCGGCATTTTCATTGTAAATGCGCTGTTGGCCGAAATTATTGGGGTAAAGATTTTTTCCCTGGAGCCCCTGATTGGTCGCCCCGACAACCTGACGGCGGGTGTACTCATCTGGCCCGTCGTGTTCGTGACTACCGATATTATTAATGAGTACTTCGGCAAGGAAGGCGTATTACGCATAAGCTACCTTACTGTGGCGCTTATTCTGTTCGCGTTTATCGTCATTTATGCCACTACCAAGCTGCCGCCGGCCGCTTTCTGGCTCGATGTGAACAAGACCGACGATGCCGGCCGCCCCTTCAACATCGACTACGCCTACCAGAGTATTTTCCGGCAGGGCCTAGGCATTATTGCGGGCTCCATTACGGCATTCGGGATTGGGCAGGTGCTCGATGCCACGGTATTTCAATTGCTGCGCCGCGCCACCAAGGGCCGTTTTGTGTGGCTGCGCGCCACCGGCTCCACGCTCGTTTCCCAGCTCGTCGATTCGTTTGTGGTGCTCTATGTGGCCTTCTACCTGTTCGGGAACTGGACGCTAGATCAGGTACTGAGCGTGGCAAACACCAATTACTGGTATAAATTCGCGGCGGCTATCCTACTCACGCCCGTTATCTACCTGGCTCATTTCCTGATTGACCGCTATCTAGGCCAGGAGGAAACGGTGGAGCTGCAGCAAGAAGCTGCCGCCGATGTGAGTGTGTAAGGCGCCGTATTCAACCAGTCTATAGTTCTTTTTTTAATGCGCTTTTCTCTCCTACTCCCTCTTGTAGGTTTATTATTCTCCCGGGCTACTATCGCTCAAATACAGCCCTTCAATACGTACAAGTCCGGATCATACGTGCTGCTGAATGACCGCACTCATCGAATAGACGGCCAGTTGAAGCTTAAGAGCAGCACCCTATTGTTGGTGAAAGATGACAAGGGTAAAAGCACTAAGCTGGCTCCGGAATCGGTACATTCCTTTCGAATAGAAAACCGGGCTTATACTGTTGCCTGTGACTTTGAAGTCAGACAGGGACTTTACGACTCCGTGGTCGAACAGGCCTTCGTCGAGCAGCTTGATAGTGGCCAAGTAATTCTAATGCGTTACGCATTCACTACGGGTGCCCCAACCATGAATGCAGGAGGCGTTATGACGGGTGGCCAATCTCAGAATGAAGTGTATTTGTTGCGCTGGGCCCGAGGCACGTCCGTTTTGGCTATCCAAGGGAGCTGGTTTACAGGTGGTGGCGCTCGTTTCAGGGAGGCTTTACTGCCCTATATTTCTCAACGCCCCGACTTAGTTCAGTTAATCGAGAACCGCAGCATCACCACACATGAGTTGCCTAAGCTTATAAGGGCGCTCAATACTGGGCAGAAATACGAGCTGCTCACC
Organism: Hymenobacter wooponensis; assembly: GCF_004745865.1. Taxonomy (GTDB): domain Bacteria; phylum Bacteroidota; class Bacteroidia; order Cytophagales; family Hymenobacteraceae; genus Hymenobacter; species Hymenobacter wooponensis. The sequence continues at coordinate 799,468 of NZ_SRKZ01000004.1, forward strand.
TCCTCTAGTACTTACAACTGATTCCTACCATGTCCCGCATTCTTACCGGCATTCAGAGCATAAGCAGCTGCCTAGGCCAAGAGAAAACCGTGGAACTGCAGTAAGATGCTGCCGCCGATACGAGTGTATAGCAAATAATTACTCTCAATAAATTTTAAATGGTTATGCCGCGCCTCATACTTATAACTTTTTTCTTCCTGATAGCTGCGCCTCATCTACTATTTTCCCAATCATATACCTCAGATGGAAGACCTAGCAGAAACCTAAAATTTGCTCTGGGAACCTGCAAAATAGAATTCGAGGATGGAAGCATGGCTGAAGAGAATATCACTTATTATGTTGGTATGCAGCCTTATTTAACCAGCCAGAGTTCTCAAGGTGAAGTGCGTTATTTTCCACATCAGGTTCGCTCTTTTAGTAATAAATATCGCAAATATGTAACTGTAGGAAATTTCCCTATTCACTTAAACTACTCAACAAATATTAACAGAGACTTTGCAGAACTGATAGAATCAGGCCCATTGGAATTGTTAATTCATCAGAGCTACGACGTTTATACAATTCCTGGAGCCAATGGTGCGCAACAGTATGGAGGAATTGGAAACAGTATTTATCTGCTTCGAAAAGCCGGTGAATTTGCTCCTTTCGCCGCTTTCAGCATGACTGGTAAAAGTGATAAACAGTTGCGAGAATCTCTATCACGTTGCCTTTCTTCGCGTCCTGATCTGCTTGAGAAGCTGATGAAAAAGTCAATCAGCTACGAAGACATCCCTGCTTGCATTCACGCCTATAATACTGGGCAACCTTTTAAATAGCGTCTTTCCCTATGTCCCGCATTCTTACCGGCATTCAGAGCACTGGCCGCCCTCACCTGGGCAACCTGCTCGGCGCCATTCTTCCGGCCATTGAGCTGTCGAAAAGCAGCACCAACGAGTCGTTGCTGTTCATTGCTGACTTGCACTCGCTTACCACAGTGCGCGACGCCGAGTTGCTGCGGCAGAACACGTACGCGGTAGCAGCATCGTGGCTGGCCTGCGGGTTTGATACGGAGAAGAACATGTTCTACCGCCAGTCGGATGTGCCGCAGGTAACGGAGCTGGCTTGGTACCTCTCCTGCTTCACGCCCTACCCGATGCTGGCCAACGCCCACTCCTTCAAGGACAAGTCGGACCGGCTTTCTGACGTGAATGCAGGCCTGTTTACCTACCCGGTCCTCATGGCGGCCGACATACTGCTGTACGACGCCGATGTGGTGCCCGTGGGCAAAGACCAGATTCAACACCTGGAAATCACCCGTGATATTGCCTCGGCGTTCAACAACCGCTACGGCGAAACCTTTGTGCTGCCCAAGGCCCGCGCCGATGAGCAGCTGATGACGATACCTGGCCTAGACGGGCAGAAGATGAGCAAAAGCTACGGCAACATCATCGACATTTTTGTGGATGATAAAGCCCTGTTGAAAACTATCAAGAGCATCGTTTCCGACAGCACCCCATTGGAGGCGCCCAAAAACCCCGAAACGGATACGACCTTCAAGCTGTTCTCGCTGCTGGCTTCTCCCTCCGATGTGGAGACTATGCGCCAGAACTACCTCAACGGTGGCTACGGCTACGGCCACGCCAAGCAGGCCTTATTTGAAGTAATCAAGCAGCGCTTTGCCACCGAGCGCGAGCAATTCAACTTCTACATGAGCAACCTGCCCGAAGTAGACCGTAAGCTGGCCGAAGGTGCCCGCAAAGCCCAAGCCTACGGCTCCGAAGTGTTAAATAAAGTCCGCGAAAAAGTAGGCTACGCCCGGCGGTAGTCCACCTATTGAAAACAACACAGAAAGCACGTCATCCTGAGTTGAGCGAAGGATCTCTCACGTGAGCACGAGGCACTAGGGCCAGTTGTTCAAACGTAATAAGATCCTTCGCTCAACTCAGGATGACGTGCGTTTATCTTAGGCCTAATACGCTAGGCCATCTATGTTCTGGTGGCGCTGCTCGTTGGAGAAGCTGAAGCCCACTTTGCTGGCGCGGCTGACCTGCTGGTTTTCCAGCTTCTGCTTCACGCTGATTTTCTGAATGTCATCCAGCGGGGGCGCAATGAGGTCATTATTGACAGCGGCAATCATGGCGCTTTCTACGAAGAGCTTCAAACCATCGGGCGTCACGAGGTTATCCGACATATCATTGTCGGGCAGCTCCAGCTGCTGCACCCCTTCCAGGAAGTAATGATTATCGATGTTGATGAGCAGGCGGCCTACGAGGTAGCCGGGGTCGTTCATGCGCTGGTACTTGATACTGTCGGCGGTGAAGTTGTAGGCCATGATGTGGCCAAAGAACCGCCGGCGGAAATCTGCCTCTACATATTTGGTAGGCATGGGTCCGTAGTCGTCGGGGAAGGTGACGATGTTGGAGTGCAGCACGAACACGAGCAAGTCGCCGGAGAACCGAATGTGAAATTCCATGTCGTTCACGGGCCGGTACTCAATTACTACCGTCGAGTCGACGGGCGTAATGCGGCGGCTTAGCTCCACTACCAACTCCTGCGACACCTTCCGCAGCATATCAAAGGTGTTGAGCGTGTTGCGGTAGATGGCCTGCTTAGCCGTTGACTTTTGCTTGAGGCCTTCAAAAATCAGGTCGAGACGGTCGGCGGGTACTTCACCGGGCGAGCCGGGCTCGTTGGGTGCCGTATTATCCGTATTGGGAGCACCTGCGCCGCTGTTCATGGCTGGCGCACCGGGCGTACCGTCATCCAGTTGAGAAGCAGATACGGCGTTGGAGGCGGGAGTTTGGGGCGTTTCGTCCATGCAGAAAAGAACAAGAGGGACGCCTCACAGGAGGCGCGCCAGTTAGGGTAAAATTCCAGCTCAGGACCTTCCTAGGCCACGTTGAGGTGCTGCTAAGCAGTAGTACCTACGCAAAGTAGCAACCAGGGAGTTTCGGTAGCAGCCCGGAATACCTCAATTTTAGCCGACGAGTACCACACCTGAGCAAAGCTATTCAACCGGCATCCGTAGGCCTCTTCCCTACCGCTGGCGGAGCAGACAGTTGCTTCGCTACGGGCCAAGCATTGCTGCGGAAAGCCACGGTGCGCAACCCCTGGTGCGGAAACTCGGGCGTGGCGGGCAGTAGCATTTCTTGGGCTGATGGGTGGCCTAGCGCCTCCCCAACCGTGCGCACAGCGCCAGCGGGCACGTGGCGTAGTTCCAGCTCTTGCAGCAGCCCGTCACCGGATACTTCCGCAATGCGGGCCCGGAGGAGCTGCTCCAGCTCTGAGCGGTGAGTTACGCGGGCAGCGTTGGTCTGGAACCGGGCATCATCAGCCCACTTGGGGTGGCCTAGCACCATGCACAGGTGCTGAAACTGGCGGTCGGCGCCCACGGCTAGCAGCAGGCGCACGCCATCGGCAGCTTCGTACACGGTACCGTAAGGCACAATGCTCGGGTGGCCCGAGCCTAGCGGCTGCGGGTCGCGGCCCGTCACGAGGAAGCTGGTAGCCTGATTGGCTAATGAAGCCAGGGCACTGTGTAATAAGGATACCTGCACCAGCGCGCCCCGGCCGGTACGCTCGCGCTGGTAGAGAGCCGTGAGCAGGCCTTCCTTTAGTTGGTGCGCCGTGAGCAGGTCTACCATGGCTACCGGCATTTTCAGGGGCTCCTGCCCTGGCAGCGTGTTCAAGTGCATGAAGCCAGCCTCAGCCTGCAGCACGGCATCGTAGCCGGCGCGGTTTACAGTGGGGCCGTAGCCGGTGATGTGGCCGTAGATAAGCCGCGGGTGGCTACCGGCGAGTAACGCATAATCGACGCCCAGCTTCTCGGCGTCGCCGGGCTTATAGCTGGCCAGTACAATATCCGACTGGCCTAGCAGCTGCTGTATTTCTGCTTTGCCCTCCGGCGTGGTCAGGTCTAGCACTACCGATTGCTTGCCCCAATTGGCACAGGAGAAATACGCCGACACGGTGGTATCGGCTGGTTCAGCGGGCGTGCGCCAGGTGCGGGTTACGTCACCGGTTGGTGCTTCTACCTTGAGCACTTCCGCTCCTAACTCTGCAAAGAACTGGCCTACCTGCGGGCCAGCCAGCACGGAGGCCAGCTCAAGTACTTTTAAACCAGCAAACGGAAGCGGCAGGTCAGCAGCAGTATAGGGCATAGAGCAAGGGATGGGTGTCAGCCCGCAAGATAGCCCCGGTCGCGGAGTGCGGGCTCGGGGTCGGGCGGCAGTTGCTCCAGGCGCCCGCCGTGCAGCAGATACACTACGTCGCAGAGGGGCAGCACCTCGGCGTAGCGATGGTCGGTGAGCACGATGCCTTTGCGAGTTTTGGCCTGCCTAAACAGGTCGGACAGCGTTTCTACGTGCACCGGCATCACCCCCGAAAATGGTTCATCGAATAAAGAAAACCGCGTGTTGGCGTGTAGCAGTAGCAGCACCTGCACTAACCGCGTGGTACCGCCTGAAAGCTCGCCCACGCGCCGGGAAAGCTGAGCACGCAGGTCCGGAAAGTCGGCCAGGGCTTGTTCGGCGTCAACCCGGAGCATGCGGGCGGCCTCGGCCAGCGTAAGGCGTTCGGGCAGCAAGGGCACCTGGGGCAGGTAGTTCAGCAGGCCCGGCTGCCGGTACGCGGGCACCACGCGCTGCCCATTCACCCGCACCGAGGCATCGGCGAGGTGGCGCCCCCCGAACACGGTTTGCAGCAGCGTGGATTTGCCGCAGCCGTTGCGCCCCAACAAGCCTACCACCTGCCCGGTCTGTACCCGCAAGTACACGTCTGACAGGATGCGCCGCTCCCCGAAGGCGAGCTGAATGCCATCAGCTTCCAGAATATGTGAAGAGGCCGGGCTCATTGCAGCAGGGCGTGAAGCAGCAACACGACCGCGCTGAATAGCAGGGTATCGGCCACCACTACGCCCGCCCACAGCTGCCAGGGCGCAATGTGCAGGTTCAGGTAGAGCCAGTACTGGTGGGGGCGCAGCTGCTCCGAGAGGTACCAGATGACGGAAAACGTGCTCAGCTTAGTTAGCAACAGGCCTAGGCTGAGCGGTAGGGGCCAATTTGGGAACGGACCAGCTGCCGCGGCTGCAAAGATCAACAGCGAAAACACAACGGCGAATGGCGCCACGGTGCGGTAGAACAGGCCTAGGGCCCGCAAGTACGTAGATATCGTCATGTTTCGCGCGTGCTGAATCAGCCAGACAACGCGTCAAGTAACGGATTATTCTACCAAGCCCAACCGCAAAAACACCGAAAACTCCACCTCGCGCTCCGCCACGCCCCAGCGGCGCGTCACTTCATCGGCGAGTAGCAGCACGGGGTCTTGGCCGTGCTGCTTCTGGTATTTCACCACGCTCGACCACGTGCGCAAGTAGTTCAGGAACCACTCCGCCGACCATTGCCGCCGCACCGAGAACCGGTCGTGCTCTACCTGCGCAAACGGAAACGGCAGGCGGGCATACTCATCAGTGATGTGCCAGCGGTTATCGTCCCAGTACGGGCGCATGGTTTCGTCGTGAAACTCCTGAATCAGCGGGTCCAGATCGGGGCTGATGCGTAGCAGGCCGTACCCCCATTCGGCCACGGTAGCACCAGGGTGGCCTACCCGGCGGATTTCCTGGTTGAACGCTTCCATGTCGAACCAATGCACTGCCTGGGCCACGGTAATCAGATCGAAGGTATTATCAGGAAACGGGGTGTGCTCGGCGGGCGACAGTTGATAGGTGATGTTAGGACGGGCCGGCGCCTGGCCTAGCTGAGCGGCGCTGATGTCGGTGGCATCTACGTGGGCAAAGTGCTCGGCCAGCACGGTAGCTACCTGCCCATTGCCAGTAGCGCAATCCCAGGCCCGCTGCCGACCAGCTACCCGCGTGAGCAAAAACGTGTATAGCTCAGCGGGGTAGTCGATGCGGTAACGGGCGTAGAGGTCGGCTTGGGCAGAGAAACGGTCGAGAGCAGCCATAGCGAAAGGTTAGTGAGAAGTTGTTCGTACACTTGAGAACGGAAACAGTTGCCAGTTGTCGGTTGTGAGTTAGCAGTTTGTTCTGGTAACCCGCGCCTGCCGACTGGCAACGTATAACTCGCAACTGACCATTCATGACTTCTCCTATCCAAGCGGGCCTACTGGCCTACGGCATGTCGGGCCGCATTTTTCACGCCCCTTTCCTGGCTGCTCACCCCGGCTTTCAGCTGCGGGCCGTGGCAGAACGCAGCCGCAAGCTCGCCGCAGCCGACTACCCCGATATCATTAGCTACGATTCAGTAGACGAACTACTTCAGGACTCTGAGCTGGATCTGATTGTCGTCAACACCCCGAACTACTCGCATTTTGACCTGGCCAAACAAGCCTTGGCAGCCGGCAAGCATGTGCTGATTGAGAAGCCCGTGGGCACTACCGCCGCGCAGATATCGGAGCTGTTTGCCCTGGCCCGCGAGCGGAATCTGCAGGTGTTCGGCTACCAAAACCGGCGCTGGGACAGCGACTTTCAGGCCGTGCGCGAAGTAGTAGAAAGCGGGCAGCTAGGCCAGTTGATTGAAGCGCACCTGCACTTCGACCGCTACAAGCCAGCCATTCACACTAAAGTGTTCAAGGAAGAGCCCACCACGCCCGGCGCTGGCCTGAGCTTTGACCTGGGCCCACACGTGCTGGATCAGGCCCTGAGCTTGTTTGGGCAGCCCGCGAAGGTAGAGAGAACCCTGGGCAGCTACCGGCCCCACTCCCAGGTCAACGACTATTTCCACTACCACCTCTCCTACCCCAGCGGCCTGCACGTGTTTGTGTCGGGCAGCCTGCTCGTGGCCGACCCCGGCCCGGCCTACGTGCTGCACGGCACCCAGGGCAGCTTCCGCCAGCACCGCACCGATGTGCAGGAGGCTCAGCTCGACCAGAAACTTCCCCTCTCTGATGCCGCGTATGGCCAAGACGCCCCCGGCACGGGCGGCGTGCTTACGGTGGTAAAGCCCGACGGGGAAAAATCCAGTACCACTGTTACCACGCCCCGGGGCAATTACATGGGCCTGTTTGAAGCCATGTATCAATCACTGACGAATGGAGCGCCTTTCCCGGTGCGCGAGGAAGAGCTTTTCTGGCAGCTACAGATTATTGAGCAATAAGCCGGGTGGGCGGCGGGCCTGGCTCGCCGCCCACTTGCGTGCTTGCGCTAGCAAAACTACAGGGCACGAAATCCTCCTATCTTTGTTGTAACACTATACGCGGTTTGCTGACCAGGACAACAAGGTCAGCCATCTATCATTTTAACTCGCTGAACCTTGACGTTTCACGAATTCAATCTCCACGACGACCTACTCGCCGGCGTGGACGCCATGAACTATCAGAATGCCACGCCCATTCAGGAGCAGGCCATTCCTAAAATTCTCGAAGGCAAAGACCTCATCGCCTGCGCTCAAACGGGCACCGGCAAAACGGCCGCTTACTTGCTGCCCCTGATCGACAAGATTTCTCACGCCAAACACGGCACTACCAGCACCCTCATTCTGGTGCCCACGCGCGAGCTGGCCACCCAGATTGACGAGCAGGTAACCGGTTTCGGCTACTTCGTAGAAGCCAGCAGCATTGCCATTTATGGTGGTGGCAAAAGCGAAGGCTGGGAACAACAGAAGCGCGCCCTCACTGGTGGCGCCGATATTATCATTGCTACGCCCGGTCGCCTCATTGCCCACATGCAAATGGGCTACGTGAAGTTCGACCAGCTGAAATACCTGGTGCTGGATGAGGCTGATAAGATGATGGACATGGGCTTCTCCGACGATATCCTGAATATCGTGCGGCAGCTGCCCAAGCAGCGCCAGACGCTGTTGTTCTCGGCCACCATGCCCAACAAAATCCGGGAGTTCTCGCGGCAGATTCTCAGCGAGCCCGACGAAATTCGCCTGGCCGTTTCGAAGCCCGCCGCGGGTATCGACCAGCAATTCTACATGGCTTTCGACCGCCAGAAGATTTACCTGCTGGAGCACATCATCAAAACGCAGGAAGTGCAGAGCATGGTGCTGTTTACAAGCCAGAAAGCAGCCGTAGGCGGTATTGTGCGGGCCATCAACAAGCTGGGATACGAGGCCAAAGGCATTTCCTCGGACCGCACGCAGGAAGAGCGCGAGCAAATCATGCGCGAGTTCAAGAACAAGCAGTTCCCCATTCTGGTGGCTACCGATGTACTAAGCCGCGGCATCGACATCGACAGCCTCTCGCACGTGGTGAACTACGACATCCCGCGCGCCGCCGAGGACTACGTGCACCGCATTGGCCGCACGGCCCGCGCCGCTACCAAAGGCACCGCCATCACCTTCATCTCCGACCAGGACCAGGACCGCGTGGTGAAGATTGAGCAGCTGATTGAGCGCGAGTTGGAGAAGAAGAACATCACCGAAGAGCTAGGCCTAGGCGAAGCTCCGGAGTTTGACCCCAAACGCTTTGCTGGCCTACGCGGTAAAGTAGGCGGCCGCCCAGAGCGTGGCGGTCGTTCGGGTGGCTCAGGCGGCGGTAACCGCGACCGTGGTCCGCGCCCCGAAGGTGGTGGCCGCGGCGGCCGTGATGGCAACCGCCCAGCCCGCGCCGGTGCCCCCGACCCCAAAGACCCCAAGCACCAGGAGCGGATTGCCAAAGCGCAAGCTGCCCTAGCCGCCCTCGATGCCGGCCAAGCCCCAGCAGTGCCTTACCAGCGCCCCCCGCGCGAAGACCGCCCCGAAGGTAGCGAGAGCCGCCCCCGCCGGGAGCCCCGCGCCCAACGGCCGGAAGGTGAAGCTAGGCCATCCCGTGAGCCGCGGGCCCCTCGCCCACCCCGCGCCGAAGGTGAAGCCGCCGAGCCACGAGCAGAAGGCGAAAAGCGCGAAGGCCAGCGCCGCCGCAAGCGCGGTGGCCGCGGCCGTGGCCCCCGTCCCGAGGGCTCGGCTCCGGCTGCAGAAGCCACCGCTTCCGCTCCCAGCGCAGAGTAATCCCTGGCACTAGTAAAAGCCCTCACTACGGTTCGTAGTGAGGGCTTTTTGTTTAGTGGCCTAGCGACGAGTACGGTATATTCAGGAACCGTGCTTGTCACTAGTCCTGGGGCTTTTCACTCGTTGTTTATTGAGTTAAAGAGACGCCGGCATGTCCTGACGGAATGTCGGCGTACAGCCCCTCAACTATTAGATCTTTGACTATGGCGGCTCCCGTTTTAGCGCCATGGGCAACTGCTACGGCTACTTGTCGCATGGGCGTAGTGGTATCGCCGGCGGCGTACAAGCCAGGTACGCCAGTATCACCAAACTCCGTGGCCTTAATATGTCCGGTTTCAGTTAGGGTGCACCCAAGCTGTTCATGGAAATTACCAGCCAAACGCATGGGGAAACGGGCAAACATGGCATCGAGGAAGTGCTGTTGGCCCTCAGTAGTCCGGACAGCGGTTAAGTAACCTCCGGTGTGCTCCAGCTCCGCAACAGGAGTTTCAACTACTGGCACCTGATGTTGCGCGATAATGGCCTGCTGCTCAGGAGTGAAATCAGCCGGGCCATTCGTGAATATAGTCAGCCGCTCGCTCCAGTTTCGGATAAGCGTCACCAGCTCGGCCGCCGTTGCGCCGTTAGCCAGTAGGCCTACCCGCTGCCCCCGCACCTCATAGCCGTGGCAGAACGGGCAGTGCAGCACCGATATTCCCCAGCACTCCGCTACACCCGGTATTAGCGCCATTTCATCAACTACTCCGGTAGCCAGTAAAAGCTTCCGCGAAGAGAAGGTCTCGCCTGAATGCGTTTGGACTCGAAACCCACCTTCGACAGGTTCGGTGCTAATTACCGTGTCGGTGAGGAAGGAAACGGTGGGGTATTGGGCCACCTGCTCCCGTGCTATAGCTGCAATAGCCGCCGGAGTCTCGCCATCCCGAGTTAGGTAACTATGGGAGTGCGGCGTTTGCCGATTACACGGACGTTGATTATCTATGACCAAAACTTGGCGCATCGAGCGCCCCAGGAGCATGGCCGCACTTAATCCAGCGTAGCTACCTCCTACTATTACGGCATCAAGCTTATTCATAGCAGTTTACAAAAATGCAACTTTGTTTCATTAACAAAAGTAGCACAAGCAAACATTACGTGCAACATTGTTTCATTTTATAGCTTCCGTAAAAGAAAACCAGCCTGTAGCTGGGTTTCTTTTTGGCAGTTCGCATACTACACTGCAAGACGATTAACTGCTCTGACGCTTTGATAGCGTTGTACATAGTCCACTACGATAGAAACACGCCAAGTCTATTTCTTGGCCTGTACAGTTGCGTGGGCTACTAAATAGGACGGCAGGTTTCGCACTGACTCATTCAGCGCAAGTATGTTGTTCCGCTGTTGTGCTTTGTCTGGTAGGTGCTGATTGTAATTGAGGAACAAGTAGTACGCTAGTAGTCTATTGAATGTATCAAGCGTTGGGTCAGCAACCGTTGATAATAAGCGCTGTTCTATTTCTCGGGGCTGCTGAGTTTCAGCCAATGCTCGTCCAACTCTATTTACCGTTCCGAAGTAGTGGTTATTACTAGGGTTATCAATCCGCAGACTTATCCCTAACAGCAAGTCAGGCACATTGATGTCCAGCTCTTCCAACTCCCGCAAGTAGGTCTGGCGCTTTTCCCAGGCGTAGCTGCCATCTGAATCTCGCTCAAACCGGTCGTTCATAATATCGAGATGAGCCCGCAGGAAGGTTTCCCAATTCACTGCTTCGGCCGACAGCTGCGCAATACCTAGGGCGTGCCGCCGGGGGCTGTCGTCCATGCTGCAGCTACCTACTACTCGGCGGCTCCTTTTGAGCAGCAGAGCTCTTGCGGGCGAGTAATAACGAGCTACGTATTCCTCAAACTCATCCGACGTATTACCCAGGGTGGCGTCATCAGTAGCAGCTTTTACTAACAGTTCCCGGAAGCGTGGGGTCTTGGCTAAAGCATCTACTTTCGGGATTCGCAGTGAATCCCATTCGCGATATGCCAGCCACTGCGCTCTTAGCTCCTCCTGGCCAGTCTTGTTTTTGTACTCATCAGATGGGTAATTGGTCTGCTGATGCACAAACTCCAAGAGGGCAGCTTGGCTTGCCGTTGCCTTTTGAGGCATTCGTACGCCAGTGCGCTTTGCGGTCTGCAGATAAATCTGCGCCGTAGTGTCCACGAGGCAATCGGCATACTGCACTAGCATGGCATACGACTTTGCTAATGGCTTACAAGCAAGTCCCTCCGGAAAATAGAACGCCTCCACATAGGGTTTAGGGTAGCCCCGCTTCTCATATTCCACAATCCACTTCTCAGAAGCCAACGCACTAGCCGAGGCATGCCCGTCCGCGGAAAGCGTATAGTCGCCGCGCCCGTTCAGCGGAATGCTGCGGTATTCAGTTGATAAATGCGGCTTGTCTCCGTACTCGTCCTGTTCGTGAGTGGCGACTACCAGCAGCCCGAGTTCTTGCTTAGCGCCTGGATACTGGCGTAGAAAATTCTCCACGGTAGTGCCGGACTTTAGCAGTTTGGCGGCAGCAGCCAAGTCTCCCTGCTCCAACCGAACATAAGTGGCCTGCCCCTGCCACTTGCTCTGATATACCCGCGACAAATCACAGACCTTGTGGCGCAGGTTCAGCGAATCTACTATTCGCTGCAGCCGGCTCATGGTGCGCGGCGAATAGAGCAAGCCGTTGGTTGTGAGACCAAATTCGCCGGCTTGCGCAGAGGCAGTAGCTGGCGTAGTTGACTGGGCGTGACAAGCAGTTAGCCCAATCCATACACACGAAATAAGTATCCAGATTCTCATAACATACTGCGGCGCAATTCCGGGCCGCGAACGGGCTATGGTTGAATAGTTCAACGATGCCAGTTTTGCCCATTTTGCACACGAATGCTCAGAAAAAACTTCTGAGCCGCAGTATCTTATCTACAGCACCTGTCCTAACCCAAACAGCAGCGTAAACACCAGCGTGGTAAGGGCCATTTGCTTCAGCAGCGGGTCAAGCTGCATAGAGTCCTGGCGCTGCCACACGGAAATGGCGTTGCGGAATAACAGCGGAGCCGCGAGTACAAACAGCCACTGCCAGGGCGAGTGGTAAGTGAGGGCCACATACACCACGGCGCAACCAAAGCCCAGCAAGAGCAGCAGCCAGTGGTAGCGGCGGGCCCGCACCGGCCCTAAACGTACTGGAATCGTGATTTTACCGGCCAATTCATCGGAGCGGATGTCGCGGATGTTGTTCACGTTGAGTACGGCCGTAGCAAAGCAGCCCAGCGCGGCGGCAGGCAACAATACCGGCAGCGGCAGCGCCTCCGTCCAGGTGGGCACTTGGCTGTAGGCTTGTAGGAAGTAGGTACCGCACACGCCCACCATCCCGAAGAAGATAAACACCGATAAGTCGCCGAGGCCTGCGTAGCCGTAGGGCTTGGAGCCAGCGGTGTAATTAACCGCAGCCCAAATAGCCGACAGGCCTAGCACGAAGAACGCCGTGAAAATCCAGGCCCCGGCCGTGCCCAGCGCCACCCAGAGCAGCGCTAGGCCACTCACAAGCGACAATAGCCCAAACACGCCCATGCCTTTCTTCATCTGCTGAGGCGAGATGGCACCGCTCTGTACGGCTCGTTGCGGCCCTTCGCGGTGCACACTATCGGCGCCGTTTTGGGAGTCGCCGTAGTCGTTGGCGAGGTTACTCAGAATCTGCAGCAGAATGGTGGTAAGAGCCGCTAGGCCTACCACTGCGCCGCGGAACTGCCCGTGGCTGGCAGCCAAAAAGCCCCCGGCCATAATGCTGGCTAGCGCCAGCGGCAGCGTGCGAGGGCGGAAGGCCGAAAGCCAAGCTTTGGCGGGACTAATGGGGGCAGCGGGGGTGGCAGCAGAAGAAGCCATTGCGGTAAAATATAACGGTCGTGCTGTGGGGTGTCGGCTCGCTGAATCAACCGCAGGCTGGCCTCTCTAGGCCAGTTGGGCGGCATGTGATGAGCTACTTTGCCGAGCGCAGCATGCTTGTATGGTGTATTAACTACTGGAAATTTGGACCGAAGGCTATAATCCGTTCGGCAGAAAGTTCTGAGAAGTGGCGTATCACTAGATTGGCGTGGCTCAGGTCCTGCATAGGCGAGTGCTCACTGTCGTAGCCAATGCAATAGAGGCCGGCTGCTTTGGCCGCCGTGACGCCATTGGCAGAATCTTCGATGACCACGCATTCCGTTTTAGGTGCTTTCGACCGGGAAGCGGCAAACTCGAAAATGGCCGGATCGGGCTTAGAGCGGGGGAAATCCTCGCCACTGATGAGGTCCGTGAAATACGGGCCAATGCCAAACCGCCGCATCACCCGGTCAATAGTAGAATTGGAGGCCGACGACGCCAGGATAATTTGCACGCTGTGCTGGTGCAAGTCCTCCAGCAAGGCCCGTACGCCATCGTGCAAATCCAGATCGGGCTTTTCATCGAAAGCGCGGTTGAAAAACTCGCGCTTGCTCATCACTAGCTCCTCCACCGAAGGCGCCAGGCCGTACTTATCTTTCAGATACTGGTATACGTTTTTGGTTGAGCGGCCCGTAAACGTGGTGTACTCATCATCGGGCACCTGAATCCCGAGCTCATCAAAGTGCCGGAAGTAGGCGTAGCGGTGCACGGGCTCGGTGTCGACAATGACGCCATCCATGTCGAAAATAACGGTGCGAATCATGCGGGGTGTGGTCTGTTGGGGCGAAGGTAGAGAAACCTACCGCTTCGCCTACTACGAAAAAGAGCAGCCTGCGCCTTCCGCGCCGAAGGCACTACGGAACGCACAGGCTGCCACTAAAATCGGTTGAAACTATTTCAGGATAGCCGCCACCAGTTCGTCGCTCATGGGCGTGACTTTCGACGGATAGAAAGCTACTACGTGGCCCTGCTCATCAACCAGGTACTTGCAGAAGTTCCAGGTAGGCGCATCTCCTACCGCTCCGTTCTTCGACTTATCAGCCAGAAACTTGTAGAGCGGGGCCGTATCGTCGCCCTTCACCGAGACCTTGCTGAACAGCGGAAAGGTCACGCCGTAATTCTTCTCGCAGAAAGTGGCAATCTGCGCTTCCGTGCCGGGCTCCTGTCCGCCGAAGTTGTTGGCTGGGAAACCCAGCACTGTCACCTTATCCCCGTGCTTCTTGTAGAGCTCCTCCAGTTCCTTGTACTGCGGGGTATAGCCGCATTCCGAAGCCGTATTCACGATGAGCAGCTTCTTGCCCTTATACTGGCTCAACTTCACGTCTTTGCCATCAATGGATTTTACGGTGAAGTCGTAGACGGTGCCGGCAGCGGCGGGAGCAGTGGTTTCAGTCATGGCAGGAGCAGAGTTTTGGTGGTAAAACGACAGGCCACTGGCTAGCAGCGCACCTATGAGTACAAAGGCTTTCATGGGACAAGGTTGAAGGGAGTTGTCAGTGACAAACCGAGGAGTATAACCAAAGTTTGAGGTTAAATACGGCTTGTTCTACAAGGTCATGCTGAGCGAAGTTAAAGCACCTTATGTGCTGACGCCAGCACCGTGTAGAGACGCATACTTGCGTCTCCTCGTTGAACGATAGCGCCCTAACAACTGGCCTAGAACACTAGCAGTCGCACGGAGCGAGGTAAATAACATCAGCTCACGCCCAGACGCGAATACGCGTCTCTACTCGTGATGCGACACCAGCATGCAAAATGCATCGACTCTGCTCAGCATGACGTTCCAGGTATCTTAGTGGCCTACGTGGTGCGCGGCGTCAGCCACTTTTCCAGCGCTATTGGCTGATAGGCCAGCATTTCTTCAATCAGGCCTTTGGGGTCGGGGTTACTCAGAAGCTGCTGGCGGTTTTCGCGGCGCAGCAGGCCTTCCTCCACCATGTGGTCGAGGGCGCGGAGCAGGTGGTCGTAGAAGCCAGCCACGCCAAGTACACCGATGGGCTTTTTGTGCAGACCTAGCTGGCCCCAGGTCAGCACTTCAAATAGTTCTTCCAGCGTACCAAAGCCACCGGGCATAGCTACGAAGCCTTCGGCCAGGTCGGCCATCAGCAGCTTACGCTCGTGCATGCTTTTTACAATGTGCAGCTCCGTTACGCCCCGGTGCTCTACTTCTTTGGCCACCAGAAAGTCCGGAATTACCCCGATAACCTTGCCGCCGTGCGCCAGCACGCTGTCGGCCACAGCGCCCATGAGGCCTACGCGGCCCCCACCGTACACCAGCGTCATGCCACGCTCAGCTAGCACGCGGCCCATTTCCTGGGCTTGATGGGCATATACTTCATTGTTTCCGGCACTAGAGCCGCAATACACTGCTACGCTTTTCATTATGAGTATGTGAGTTGAAGACAAAAGAAAAACAGCAGCAACGCCACACGCTGGCGTTGCTGCTGAATACTGTAACTAATAGCGCAACTGGCTCTAGCCAATTACATGCGCTCGGGCACCTGAATGCCCAAAAGGCCCATGCTAGCCTTAATGGTCTGCGCTGTTTGGGCCGATAGTGCCACCCGAAATGCTTTCTTGGCCGCATCCGGCTCGATGAAGATTGGTACCTCGGTGTAGAAGCGGTTGTAGGCCCGAGCAATGTCGTAGGCGTACTGCGCCACTACGGCCGGCGACTGCGTAGTGGCAGCCTCGGCTACAACAGCCGCGTAACGGCCCAGTTCCTGAATCATCTCCCGCTCGGTGGCATGAATCTCGCCTAGGCCAGTCAGGCTGGAATCGGCGGCTACGCCCTGCTCAGCAGCTTTGCGCAGGATGCTGGAAATCCGGGCGTGCGAGTACTGGATGAATGGGCCCGTATGGCCTTCCAGGCTCACCGACTCTTCGGGGTTGAAGAGCATGCGCTTCTTGGGGTCCACTTTCAGCAGGTAGTACTTCAGGGCGCCCAGGCCTAGCATGTGGTACAGCTCAGCCGCTTGCTCGTCAGTTAGGCCTTCGGTTTTGCCTTTCTCCAGGGTGGCGGCTTTGGCGGCTTCCACCACTTCGCGCACCAGCTCGTCGGCGTCTACCACGGTGCCTTCGCGCGACTTCATCTTGCCGGAGGGCAGGTCTACCATGCCGTAGCTGAGGTGGTAAATGGCATCGGCGTAGGGCTTGCCCAGTTTCTTGAGCACCGCCTTCAGCACTTGCATGTGGTAGTTCTGCTCGTCGGCAATTACGTACACCGAAAGGTCGTAGTGGAAGTCCTGGAACTTCAGCTCGGCCGTGCCCAGGTCCTGGGTGATGTACACGGAGGTGCCATCGGCGCGCAGCAGTAGCTTTTCGTCGAGGCCTTCTTCCTTAAGGTCAACCCACACTGAGCCGTCTTCCTTCTTGAAGAACACGCCCTTCTGCAGGCCTTCTTCTACCCGCTCCTTGCCCAGCAGGTAGGTACCCGACTCGTAGTAGTACTTGTCGAAATCAACGCCGATGTTCTGGTAGGTTTCGTCGAAGCCCTCGTACACCCAGCCATTCATCTGCTTCCAGAGGCCTACTACTTCCTCGTCGCCGGCTTCCCAGGCGCGGAGCATGTCCTGAGCTTCCAGCATCATGGGGGCCTGGCGCTTGGCGACGTCGGGCAGTACACCTTCGGCTTCGAGCTGCTTTACCTGCTCGCGGTAGTGCTTCTCAAACAACACATAGTACTTACCAGCCAGATGGTCACCTTTGATGCCGGCGCTCTGCGGAGTTTCGCCGTGGCCGTATTGCTGGTAGGCCAGCATCGACTTACAGATGTGAATACCCCGGTCGTTGACGAGGTTCGCCTTCGTGACGGTGGCACCAGTCGCTTTCAGAATCTCGGCCACTGAGTAGCCGAGGAAGTTGTTGCGCAAGTGGCCTAGGTGCAGAGGCTTGTTGGTGTTTGGCGAAGAATACTCCACCACCACGTTTTGGGGGCCGCCGGTTTCTACTGGCGCGCCGACGGGCTGCTGGCGTAGCTGCTCAAACACCTCCAGCCAAGCCGTATCGGCAATTTCCAGGTTCAGGAAGCCTTTTACCACATTGTAGCCCGACACCAGCGGCTCATTGGCCACCAGCCAGTCGCCGATGCCCTGCCCGATTTGCTCGGGGCCTTTGCCGATGGCCTTAGTGAAGGGGAACGTCACGAGCGTAAACTGGCCCGCGAATTCTTTGCGCGTGGGCTGCAGCGCCAGCTGGGGCGAAGCCACCTCCACGTCGAATACATGTTTAATAGCGGCCCCGAGGGCAGCTTTGAGGGTTTGTTGGAGTTGTTGCACGGATACGAAAGCGATACGCTTAGTAAGAAGCCGAATAGTCGACTTCAGGAAGATGAAAATTTGGAGACCAAACCACGGATGCAGCGTAAACCCCGGATAGGCCTAGCGGTTACTTTACCTGTAGTTGCAGGTTTCACGGCAGCTGGCCTACCCTGGCTTACGCTAGAGTCGTCGTTGATTTCGGGTCCAAAGAGTCGGCTTCATAGGGAGTTGATGCGGCTACCGCTCCGGGCTTCCGCTGTTACAAAGGTAGAAACCCCGGCCGGATGCCTCTCGAAAAAGTTCGGCAACGCTGGTAAGCCTTTGCGTAGGCCTATCCGTACTAGCACGAGGACGGCGGCTTTACCTACTATTTTTAGCGGCAGCTTCGTTGCTTTCCCTGCTCACTACTCCTCGCCGTTTTAACGGCAATAAGTACCTTGCGCCTACCGCATGAACATTCATCTTCAGGAAATTCTCGACAACCCGCTGGCTGCCTTGGCCATTGTGGGCAACCTGGTTATAATCGAAAGCCTGCTCTCCGTGGACAACGCGGCCGTGCTGGCCACCATGGTTTCTGACCTGCCCAAAGAGCAACGCCACAAAGCTCTGCGCTTCGGTATCATTGGCGCCTATGTGTTCCGAGGCTTGTGTATTCTGTTTGCCTCGTTCCTGATTCAGTTCTGGTTTCTGAAACCTTTGGGCGGTTTCTACCTGCTTTACCTGGCCTACGACCACTTCGCCAACAAGCAGAAAAGCTCCGACGAAGACGCCGTTGACAAGCAGCAAAGCTGGCTCTATCGCAGCACGCTAGGCCTGTTAGGTCCGTTCTGGGCCACCGTGGCGCTGATTGAGCTCATGGACCTGGCCTTCTCCATCGACAACGTGTTTGCCGTGGTAGCCTTCACCGACAACCTGATCCTGATTTGCGCCGGCGTATTCATTGGTATTCTGGCCATGCGACTGGTGGCGCAGGGTTTTGTGCTACTCATGGCTAAGTATCCGTTCTTGGAAACGGCCGCTTTCATCGTTATTGGCCTGCTCGGGCTCAAGCTGCTACTTTCCTTGTTCGAACACTTCCTACCCAATCATCCCTTCACCGAATTCCTGAGCAGCGAGGCCGCCGATGTAGGCCTGACGGTGCTAACAGTAGCCGTTTTCGCCGTGCCACTGCTTACCTCCTGGCTGTTTGGGGTACCCTATCACCAGCGCAGCCGCTAGGCCACTACTCTGCAAAAACGAAGCCCCTACCGCCGGTAGGGGCTTCATGCTTTAGCGGCTAACTATTTCCTCCATCCGCAACCGGTTTTGGATGGCGTCGGTGGCGGCTTCTAGAATGTCGAAGGCGTTGGTGGCCATGGTGTTTTCCTGATCGAGAGTAGGGTTAATTTCTACCATCTCGAAGCACACTACCCGGTCATTGTCCAGTAGGGCTCGGCAGAGGCTAATGGCTTCTTCTACGTTCAGGCCATCGACTACGGGCGTGCCGGTACCTTTGCTGAAACGCGAATCCAGGGAATCAACGTCGAAGGAGATGTAGACCATGTCGCAGAAGCGCAGCCGCTCATAAATCTCGCGGGCCACTTGGCGGGTACCTTTTGCCTTTACTTCGTCGAGCTTATAGTTCTTGATGCCCAGGCGCTCAATAATCTCGTCTTCCTCCTGCTCTGTGTCGCGCACCACCACATAGACGAGGTGCTCACCAGTGACTTTGGGGCCGGGCTCGCCCAGGTTCTTGAGCTTGCGCCAGAAGAACTCCGTTTCGGGCTCTACGTAATTGCGCTGGCACTCCAGGTTATCATCGCCCAAGGATATGGCGATGGGCATGCCGTGCATGTTGCCGGAGGGGGTGGTGTACGGGGAGTGAATATCGGCGTGCGCATCTATCCAGACTACGCCCAGCGTCTTGTGCGGATAGGTGGCCTTAATGCCCGCAATAGTTGCGGAGGCGTTGCTATGGTCGCCGGCCAATACCAGGGGGAACTCCCCGAAGCGTAATGTTTGTTCTACGGCGCTGGCAATACCTTTCTGCACCGTGTAAATAGAATCAATGTGCTTGGCCTTCGGAAAATGGTTTTTCTCGAAGAGCACGTGGTTCAGATCAGGCACATGTACTGAGTTGAACCGTCGGAAGTAATCGGACCCTTTATTGAGGCAGGCCACTTTGAGGGCATCCACGCCCAAACTGGCACCACGGGTTCCGGCCCCCAGTTCGGAGCGGACTTCCACTAGCTTAATGCGTCGCATATTACATTGGCAGAAAAGAGGTTAAGGTGGTTTTAATGCTTGCCGATTGAGAGGCCTAGCGCCCCTCAGGCTTGACGCGCCCGGACCTTCCGGCGCAACCAACGAACAAAGCACAACCAAAACCCCCGCGAGGGGGTATCTTTGCGGGTCCTAAGTTCGCAAAAAGGCCGCAGACAGTCCAGTTATCTCACTCTCTTTCCGTTGCACATTTCGAACAACGTAGGCCAGTAAACTGATTTACTGCGTACTGCCTTCTTCATGTGCCTCTGACAACTCCCCCCTGAATGGATACTTATCACGACCTGATTTCCCAAACCTTCGACTTTCCTACCCAGGAGTTCCAAGTGGAGCAGAATGAGCTCCGCTTCCACGACATCGACCTGATGGCTTTGGTGGAGAAACATGGCACTCCCCTTCGCCTCACTTACCTGCCCAAAATCAGCAGCCAGATTCAGCGCGCCAAGGAGTGGTTCCGGGTGGGCATCGAGAAAATTGGCTACCAGGGCAAGTACTCGTACGCTTACTGCACCAAGGCTTCTCACTTCAGCTTTGTGGTAGAAGAGGCCCTGAAGAACAATGTCCATATCGAAACCTCCTCGTGGTTTGATATGAGCATCATCCGAGCCATGCACGCCAAAGGCAAGGTGAGCAAGGACACATTCATCATCTGCAACGGCTTTAAGCCCGAGGAATACAAGTACGAAATCACGCGCCTCATCAACGATGGCTTCGTGAACTGTATGCCTATTCTGGACTCGCCCAATGAAGTGGAGTACTACCACGACAATGTGCGGGAGAAGTGCAACGTGGGTATGCGTCTGGCTTCCGATGAAGAGCCGCGCTTCCAGTTCTACACCTCACGCCTGGGCATCCGCTATGCCGACGCTATTCCGCTCTATGAGCAGAAGATCAAGAACGATCCGCGCTTCGAGCTCACGATGCTGCACTACTTCATCAACACCGGTATTAAGGACACGTCCTACTACTGGTCGGAGCTGAGCCGCTTTGTGCACCAGTACTGCGCGCTGCGCAAGGTGTGCCCCACGCTGAAGACCATCGACATCGGGGGTGGCCTACCCATCCAGACCAGCATCCAGAAGGAGTACGATTACCAGTATATGGTGGAGGAAGTGCTGCGCACCATCCAGCGTATCTGCCAGGAGGAGGGCGTGCCGGAGCCAGACATCTTCACGGAGTTTGGCATTTTCACCGTCGGTGAATCGGGCGCTACCATCTACTCGATTCTGGACGAGAAGCTTCAGAACGACAAAGAGTTGTGGTACATGATTGACGGCTCGTTCATTACGAACCTCCCCGATACCTGGGCCCTGAACCAGCGCTTCATCATGCTGGCGCTGAATGGCTGGAACAAGCAGTACAAGAAAATCCAGCTGGGCGGCCTCACCTGCGACTCTCAGGACTACTACAACGCCGAGAAGCACATCTACCAAGTGTTCTTGCCCGAGCGCAAGCCTGCCAAAGACGATAAGCCGCTGTACGTGGGCTTCTTCCACACCGGCGCCTACCAGGAAAGCCTCTCTGGCTACGGCGGAATCAAGCACTGCCTGATTCCAGCCCCTAAAATGGTGATTCTGGACCGCGACGAGAATGGCAACCTCACCGACCGGGTGTTTGCGGAAGAACAAAGCAGCGACTCGATGATGCGTATTCTAGGATATAGCAACTAAGAAGTTTGATGACAGCCAAGCCCCGTATGATGTCGTTTTAGCGGCGCATACGGGGCTTTTGCTTGCACTAGGCCACCTTCAGCTAAAACTGTAAAAAACCAACTTGGACGCACCCCGTTGTTCGTCTACCTTTACTCCTCTGAAACCGGTCGTCTCTACTATTTATCATCACATGAAAAAAGTTTTACTCCTGGCTTGCATGGCCACTCTTAGCCTAGGTGCTTGCAACAAAAAGTCACAGTGCCCTGCTTACTCCGGCACTAAGGATGCCTCGCGCCTCTCCTTTCCCATCACGGCCAGCACCGAATCTTCTACCACGCCGCGCCAGTAATTTTGCACATTTTCCTGTGCACTTAGCCTCTCCCGCTACAGCAGGAGAGGCTTTTTTCTTTTAGAAAGAAACTTATTCCGAATACAATTAATTGTACTGAGTGAACGTTCTACCCGTGAACTAATTCTCTTCAAGAGGCATAGAACCTGTGTTGGCCTCTTATTAATTGTATTAAAACATGAAAAAACTGCTTCTACTCGCAGTCGTTGGTGGTGTAACGCTTGGCTCATGCCGCACGAAGTGCCCCGCTTACTCTAGCACCAAGCCTGCCACGCAAACCGCAACCACCGCAATGGCTAGCAACGCTGCGGCCTCAGAACGTCAGTAGTTCACGTCAACAAACCAGCGCGCCCGCCTTTGTCTCCGGACAATAGGCGGGCGCGGTCGTTACCAGTACCCAAGGATGCTGCCCGAGTAGCTACGCTGGATTTAGAACTGTACCGAGAATTAACTCCGTGGCGGCTGGCAGATCTGCTACCCGCGGCTGATACTCGACCGTTTCAGAGTGGCCTACAAGTATGCCGCGCACGCCTGCTTTAGCGCCAGCCTGTATATCGCGGTGCCGGTCGCCAATCATCCAGCACTGCGCGGGGTCTAGGTTGAAGCGAGCTATAGCTTTTTCCAACATCAGTGAGTCGGGTTTTCTTGACAAGGACTCCGTTACGCTGGGATGCGAGGAGGCAAAGTACAGGGCATCAATAACGCCGCCGCAGGCGCACTGCAGCTTCTCATGGCAGGCCTGCACTTCCGCTGCCGAGTAGAGGCCCTTGGCAATACCGGCTTGGTTGGTTACTACAACCAGGGTATAGCCGGCCTGCTTCAAGCGCGCCAGGCTCTCTGGTACGCCAGGCAGCACCACAAACTTATCTGGCTCCCACACATACGTCCCAATTTCTTCGTTCAGTACGCCGTCCCGGTCCAGGAATACGGCTTTGTTGCGGGGCACACTAGCTAAATCAACAGGTTTCATTGACCCAAAGCTACAAGGTTGAGCGTTTTGCGGACGGATGAAGCCTAAGCCGCATGTAGCAAGCCCGCTTATCTGGCCTAGGCCACCCTGCCGCTGGCATTACTACCGTACCTTTGCAGTCAGCATCTTTCGCAATTCCTGTACTCATGACCATAGCCATCATCGGCGGGGGCATTTCGGGCCTCACGTTGGCCTGGCACCTGCAAAAAGCCGGAGCCTACTACGACTTATTCGAAGCAGCTCCTAGGCCAGGTGGCACCGTACGCACGGAGCAGCAGGGAGACTACCTGCTGGAAACCGGCCCTAACTCTTTGCAGCTAAGCCCTGAGTTGGAGGAATTGCTGCAGGCGCTAGGCCTGTCCGATCAGATTCAGGATGCGGCCGCCGTGAGCCAGAACCGCTACGTGCTGCGGGGCGGCCAGTACCGGCAGTTGCCCGCTTCCCCCCCGAAGCTGCTCACGGGTAAGTTTTTCAGCTTGAAAGCGAAGTGGAACCTGGTGCAGGAATTGCGGCGCCCGGCCCTCCCACCCGACCCCACGGAAACGCTGGCGAGCTTTTTCCGCCGCCGCTTCGGCTCCGAGGTGGTAGAGTACGCTCTTAACCCATTCATTTCGGGCATTTACGCTGGCGACCCGGAGAAACTCCTGCTCCACAAAACCTTTCCGCAGCTCGCGGCCCTAGAGCAAGAACACGGCTCCGTTATCCGGGGGCTCATGAAAAATAAGAGTGGCGCAGGACGGCGACGCATTTTCACGCTCAAAAATGGCATCCAAACCCTCACCGACAAGCTAGCCAGCCGGCTGGGCCGCGCCCACTTCAACCAAGCCGTTACTTCGCTGCAACGCCTCCCCGATGATGGTCGTTGGGCCCTGGAAACCACCGCTGGCCCCGCTCCCCGCCTCTACGACCATGTGGTGCTGGCGTTACCAGCTTATACCGCGGCGGAATTGCTGCGCCCCGAGTTTCCGGAAGCTGCCGAAGCTCTAGGCCAGGTCTACTATCCACCCATGACGGCTATTTACTCAGCCTACCACCGTGCGGCCGTGCAGCACCCCCTGGATGGCTTCGGAGCCCTCCACCCCAAAGTGGAGCAGCCCTACGCCGCCGGCAGCGTCTGGACGAGCTCCATCTTCCCGAACCGCGTGCCGGCGGGGCAAGTGTTGTTTACCACCTTCGTGGGCGGTAGTCAGTACGAAACGCAGGCGCGGGAGCCGGAAGCTACCCAAAAAGCGGCCGTGCATGAAGAGCTGAGCCGGTTCTACGGCATCAAGGAAGCTCCGGTGTGGCAGTACCGCTTCTACTGGGAGCGGGCAATTCCGCAGTTTGATGCCCGAATCGTGCCAGCCCACGCCGCTATGGATGCGCTGGCGCCTCTAGGCCTGCATGCCACCGCTAACTGGCGGGCGGGCGTGGGTGTGCCCGATTGCGTACGCCACGCCAAAGCCCTAGCTCAGCAGCTTTTCCCGCCCCTTAGCTAGCTACCAACTTCAATTACCTAGGCCGGATTAAGAAAAGTTGATTTTAGTGACCCGGGTGAACATATAGGCAGTAAGCTGTGGTTATATCAGTAGGAAATAATATTTTCCCACGTGCAATTTACGGTAGCTAGTAGGTGTCTATCCGCTTACTATTTCAGCCTAATCCTATCTAACAGGTTCTGGTTTAGTGCACACCTGATTCTGCCAATTCAGCACGCTGATCTTCCCCTCCCACCAGCCTACTAACAAGTCGGCCAAGCCGCTTACCTTTGACTAATGAATGACGGGCTTGTCCTCATCCCCACCTATAACGAGCGCGAAAATGCGGAGCTAATTATCCGCAAGGTTTTCTCGTTGCCCAAAGCTTTCGATATACTTATCATCGATGACGGCTCGCCGGATGGTACCGCCGACATTGTGCGTGGCCTGCAGCCTGAGTTTGAGGGCCGTCTGTTTATAGAGGAGCGCAAAGGCAAACTAGGCCTAGGTACCGCTTACATTCATGGCTTTCGTTGGGCCCTGTCGCACGGCTATGAGTACGTGTTTGAGATGGACGCCGACTTCTCCCACAACCCCGACGATCTGGTTCGCCTCTATGACGCCTGCGCCTACCAGGGCTACGATCTGGCTATTGGCTCACGCTACATTCAGGGTGTGAACGTGGTGAACTGGCCCATGGACCGGGTGCTGATGTCGTGGTTTGCCTCAGCTTACGTGCGTTTTATCACGGGCATGCCCATTATGGACGCTACCGCGGGCTTCAAGTGCTACACGGCCCGCGTACTACGCACTATTCCCCTCGACCGCATTCATTTTGTGGGCTACGCCTTCCAGATTGAGATGAAGTGGCTGGCCTACAAATTTGGCTTCCGCATCAAGGAGGTGCCTATCATCTTCACCGACCGCACCCGGGGTACCTCGAAAATGAGCAAGGGTATTGTGCAGGAAGCTTTTTTGGGTGTTATCCGCATGAAAGTTAGCAGCTGGTTCCGGCCCTTCAACCGGAAAGAAGAATCGCTGGCTCCAATATCTACTTCCTCAGTAGCCTCCGCAACCCCGGCTCCCGAATCCCGGTAAGCAGTAGTGGGGAACGGCGGCGCTTAAAAGTAGCGCCTAGCACGTACCTTACGCCTGCACATGGATAACACACCTCTGTTCTGGCTTGCCTTCAACGTCTTCGTATTGGCGTTGTTACTGCTTGATTTGCTGGTCTTCAACCGAAAAGCCCACGTTGTGCGTATGCGCGAGGCTTTGGGTTGGAGTGCCTTCTGGATCGTGCTTTCGCTCTCCTTCAACTATCTGGTTTACCGCTGGCTGGGTAAACAGGCAGCCATGGAGTTCCTCACGGGCTACCTAATTGAGAAGTCGCTGAGCGTTGATAACCTTTTCGTATTCCTGCTCATCTTCACCTATTTTAAGGTTCCGCAGCAATACCAGCATAAGATTTTGTTTTGGGGAATCATTGGGGCGCTTATCCTGCGTGCGGCCTTTATCCTGATTGGGGCGGCTTTGCTGGCCAAGTTTCAGTTTCTGCTCTATGTGCTTGGCGCTTTCTTGGTGTATACGGGCGTGAAGATGGCTACTAGCGCCGGTGAGCCCGAAATAGACCCTGATAGCAACCCAGTTGTTAAGTTTCTGAGCCGCCACCTGCCCATTACTAGCCGCCTGCACGAGGGTCGTTTTTTCGTGCGCAAAGACGGCCTGCGGTTTGCGACGCCCCTATTTGTGGTGCTGGTGATGGTGGAAACCACCGACGTGGTATTCGCCGCCGACTCTATTCCAGCCATCTTAGCCGTGTCGCGCGACACGTTTATTGTGTACACCAGCAACGTGTTTGCGTTGTTAGGCCTACGAGCCTTGTACTTTGCGCTAGAAGGCCTGATGCGTCTTTTCCACTACCTGCATTACGGCCTCTCCCTCATTCTGATATTCATTGGGGGCAAGCTCCTGTTTCAGGAGATTTACCACATCCCCATGGGTATTTCCTTGGGAGTAGTAGGCTTCATTCTGTCAATGTCCGTTGTCCTGTCTCTCCTCTTACCCAAGAAAGACGTAAAGCCCGTTTCTACTACCGCAGATCAACAAGAGTAGCAACGCACTGCTGTAAAACACAAGCGCCCGTTGCCTGCTGCAACGGGCGCTTTCGCGTGTTAGGGGTTAGGGCGAGTAGGTGGTGTGGCCGGCGCTTCCTGATTAACTCCTGCATCAGAAGCGGGCTGGCCGCCTAGTAGGTCAATCAGGTTGAGGGGCTCATACTGCGATGAGTCGGCGGCCACCACCGTACGGGCGGTATCGGGGCGGGCTACAAAGCCCATAGCTCGTAGGCCACGTCCCCGGAAGTTTACGTACGTGTCGAGGCTCTCGTATTCCCCTTGGGAGATGTAGCCTTTTCGCGCCATTAATTGGGCAATCAACCGGTGGAAGTAGCGGGCACTGCTGCGCATATCTCCGTACTGGTTGAAGTTGTTGCGGAAGTATTTAGGCCGCGGAATAATGCTGGCTAAGTATAGGCTTTCGGAAAGGCTCAGGTTAGCAGGCTGTTTGTCGAAGTAAAACTCAGCCGCCTCATGCACCCCGTAAATCTTCGGGCCCCATTCAATAATGTTCAGGTACACCTCCAGCATTCGCTCCTTTGAAGCGAGGCGCGTGTTCTCAATAATCCACACAATCAACGCTTCTTCCACCTTCCGTACGATGGTTTTCTTACGGGTCAGGAACACGTTTTTCACCAACTGCATGGAGATAGTACTGCCCCCCCGGGCAAAGCGCCGCTCCTTGATATTCTGAATAGCTGATTTAACGAAGGCCTTCTCCATAAACCCGCGGTGCGTCATAAAGCGCGGGTCCTCGGCCGTCATGATGGCTGCCTTTAGGTAGTCCGATACGCGGTTGTAAGGCGTGAACTCAGGGTTTGCAGGGCCCACCAGAAAGGTTTTCACTGAATCCCCCTTATCGTTGTAAGCGGTATAAGGGAACTGCTCGTTGAGTTTATTTAGGTTCTCACGGCCAAAGCGCGTCACGCGGAACTTAGTCGCCTGCAGCCCCGAGTTAAACTTGAGGCTGTCGAGGTTATTCATGTCCAGGTCGGCAGTCAGACGATACTTGAGCGTGCCTTCAGCCTGTGTGCCTTCCAACGTCTCAAACATACCTTCAGGCAGAGAGGCGAAGAAATCGTTAGCCGCCGTTTCGCCCGATTCTACATTCAGCTTCACCTGTAGGCCTGCCATCATCTGATTGCGGTTGGTGAGGCCATTAATCTCCTTGCCAATAACGCGCTGCGGCACCGGCAACCGGCGCACAGATAGCACCGGAAAGAACTCCATTTTATTGAGCAGTACCCGCGTGCCCTTATCTAAGGCGAAAGATGCCTGGCCTAGCCGAGTCACAAAATCAATACCGCCGCGCGGGAAACGCACGTCGCTATCCGACAACTTCGGGTGATTCACGATGAAGTTGGTAGCGGAGGCTGTGCCTTTCACCGTCAGCTCATCATCCTTCAGGTTTTTTTCCGTCAGGCTTACCCGGATGGTGTCAAACTGCACGCGGGCACCATACTTCCGCTGCACATAGGGCAGTACCACCGGGCGCTTATTTAAGGCAAAGATGCGGGCGTCAACCTGGTAGTCGCTCGCGTCAATTCGGCCCTGTACGCCTACATGGTTTACCACCGAGTCTACCACAGCGGTGAGCTGACCTTTAATGTCGCCATCCTCAATAGAAAGCTGGGGCATAGTCAGCGTAGCGCGGTGGAGAGGGCTGCGGTAGGTAACTAAGAAATTACGGAAATCAGCTTCGACAGGCACGTTATCAAATGCAGCCTCAAGCACCTGATTGGCTAGCAGGCCATAATTCGTGCCTTTGGTTGTATCGCGCGGCACCACAGGCTGCCCTTTCCGTTTCTTATAGAGGAAAGAGTAGTTATCAGTGGTGGCTGTTTTGTGTGCCGTCAGCTGGGCATCATCAATTTCTAGATTGCTGAATACTGGCCTACCCGCAAAAAGACTGCGCACGCTCAGGGAAGCACTGACGGTTTTAGCCCGTAGCAGGGTATCAGTTGGCTGGGCCGAGGGTACCAGGTTCACGCCCTCCAATTGCACAGTATTCAGGTCAGTGAAGCGGGCGGGGCCCAGCGTTAGCACAACTGGGAACTTGCGCTCAACCTTCTGTTTCACTTGCTGCAAGGCAAAATTGAGCAGTTGCTGGCGTTTGAGCAGGAAAATACCGAGGCCAATGGCGAGCAGCACTACAAGAATGCCGAGGCCAATGCCGATTTTACGTTTAGTTGCTGGAGTCACGCGAACAGTCAGGGAGGAAAGTAAGTTGCGGCCGGTTCTACCAGATTCGTGCCGAACCCACCACCACTCGAGATACAAAGGTAACGAAAAAGCCCTGTGCCGGTTCTGGCCCTACGGCCGACCTTTCGTTACCTTTGGCCCGCTCTGGTTCAACTTCCTTCTTCGCATGTCTTCAGCTGCCGAATACGCCGTTCTTTCTCCGCTCACCGCAGTATCGCCCTTAGATGGCCGTTACCGCCGCCAAACTACTCCTCTGGCCCCGTATTTCTCGGAACTGGCCCTGATTCGCTACCGCGTTTTGATAGAAGTGGAGTACTTCATCGCACTCTGCGAGCTACCTCTGCCCCAGCTGGGCGGTGTCGACTCGGAGCTGTTTCCCGCTTTGCGTAGCCTCTACACAGAGTTTTCAGTGGCCGATGCGGAGGCGATAAAAGCCCATGAGCGAGTTACGAATCACGATGTGAAAGCCGTAGAATACTTTCTGCGCGACAAGTTCACGGCGCTTGGCCTAGGCCAGTACCTGGAGTTTATCCACTTCGGCCTCACTTCCCAAGACATCAACAACACGGCTATTCCGCTGAGCCTCCAGCATGCGCTTATTCATACGCTGCTGCCAGCTTACGCCATTGTGCGCAACCAGCTAGCCACCCGCGCCAACGACTGGGCCGCCGTGCCCATGCTGGCGCGTACCCACGGCCAGCCGGCCTCTCCTACCCGCTTGGGCAAGGAAGTGCAAGTGTTTGTGGCCCGCCTCGATGCGCAAGTGGAGCTGCTAGGCCAGGTGCCCTTCGGCGCCAAATTCGGCGGGGCTACTGGCAATTTCAATGCCCACCACGTGGCCTACCCTGGTACCGACTGGCACCAGTTTGCGCAGCAGTTTGTGGAAGGCCGCCTGGGTCTCAAGCGTAGCCACCCCACCACCCAAATCGAGCACTACGACCATCTGGCCGCCTTGTGCGATGGGCTGAAGCGCCTCAATACCATTCTGATTGATCTGGCCCGCGACGTGTGGCAGTACATTTCCATGGGCTACTTCCGCCAGACCATTAAGGCTGGAGAAGTGGGCTCGTCGGCTATGCCGCACAAGGTAAACCCCATCGACTTCGAAAACGCGGAGGGCAACTTGGGCATTGCCAATGCCGTGCTCGAACACCTGTCCGCTAAGCTGCCTATCTCCCGCCTCCAGCGTGACCTCACCGACTCTACGGTGCTCCGTAACCTGGGCGTGCCGCTAGGCCACACCCTCATTGCCCTCGCTTCGCTGCAGCGTGGCCTAGACAAGTTGGCCCTCGATGAAGAAGCACTCCGCCGCGACCTGGAGGCCAATTGGCCCGTAGTAGCTGAAGCCATCCAGACCATTCTGCGCCGCGAAAATTACCCCGATCCGTACAACGCGCTCAAGGCACTTACCCGCACCCACGGCCCCGTGACGCAGGCAACTATCAGCGAGTTTATTGACACGCTGGAGGTAAGCGAGGCGGTAAAAGGTGAGCTGCGGGCTATTTCGCCCACTAGCTACGTAGGCATGTAACGTACATTTGTAGTCCGTAATGTTCGTGTATCTAGCACGTGCGTTGCGGACTACATCTTGCGCGCTACTCCTACCTTCTTTTCCCAGCCCAGAATTTCTCTCATGCCCGAACTTAACGGCATCACTGTTCATCCCGATTGCCGCCATTTCCGTGGCGATATTCCCTGCCGCCCCAACAAGGAGCACGGTTACCAGTGCGCCAACTGCCCGGTGTATGCCCCCATTGAGCAACGCATCCTGATCATCAAGCTCGGCGCCATCGGCGACGTTATTCGTACTACGCCGCTGCTGCGCCGGCTCCGGCAAGAGTT
Organism: Hymenobacter wooponensis; assembly: GCF_004745865.1. Classification (GTDB taxonomy): domain Bacteria; phylum Bacteroidota; class Bacteroidia; order Cytophagales; family Hymenobacteraceae; genus Hymenobacter; species Hymenobacter wooponensis. The sequence goes on from NZ_SRKZ01000004.1 coordinate 829,435, forward strand.
TCCGGCGGCTAAAATCACGTGGCTTACGCTTACGCCGGCCATTCTGCCGAACGGGGAAATTGATGAAGTACTGAAGCTGGATTTGCCCGCCGTGCTGCACCTGCAGCAGCGCGAGTTCGACCTGCTTTTCAATCTCGACAAGGACAAGGAAGCCTGCGCCCTCCACGACTCTATCAGGGCGCGCCAGAAGTTTGGGTACCGCCTGCATCCTGAATATGGCGTGGCCTGGCCTAGCAATGCCCTTGCTGACCACAAGTTCCTGACCGGAGTATTTGATGAGCTCAGCCTGCAAAACCAGAAGCCCTACGTGCAGGAGATCTTCGAGCTGTGTGGCTTTGAGTTTAAGGGCGAAGAATACGTCTTCGACACGCACCAAGATAAAGGCTACGACTGGTCGGGGCTGCCCACTACTGGCCTACGCATTGGCCTGAACACCGGCTGCGGCGACCGATGGACCACGCGCCTGTGGTCGGATGAGAAATGGATTACCCTGATTGCGGAGTTGCAACAGGCTGGTTACGCCCCGGTGCTGTTGGGTGGCCTAGCCGAGGACGAGCGCAACCAGCGGCTGCAAGCTGCCACCGGCGCGGCTTACCTGGGCACCTTCCCTCTAGAGCAGTTCATCAACCTGATGTACCAAATGGATGGCATAGTGACGCAGGTTACGATGGCCATGCACATCAGCATTGCCCTACGCAAGCCCACCATCCTGATGAACAACATCTTTAATCCCTACGAATTTGACCTCTACGGCCGCGGCCAGCTCGTGCAGCCCGACCGGCAGTGCGTCTGCTTCTACCGCGGCACCTGCAAGCTCGGCACGAGCTGTATGGAAAACCTGCCCGCAGAGAAAGTCTTTGCTGCCGTGCAGGCCAGCCTGCCACTGTAGGCCAGTTACCTCCTTCATAGATGAGCCCCTGCTGTGTGCACAGCAGGGGCTCTTTCTTTTTTAAGCTTCAAATGCGCATATCTACTGCCCCGCTACTTCCTTGAGCGCTTTCACCATTTCTTCCCAGGAGAATTCCTTCTTCTTGGCCCATACGCCAGCCGTAAACTCGGCTTCGCGCTGGTGTTCGTAAAAGTCAACCAAGGCATCGGCAATGGCTTTGGGCTTTGGTGGTACTACGTAGCCCACTTCTCCGTCCGGAATAAGCTCGGCTAGGCCACCCACATCGGTTACCAGCATGGGCCGCTCGAAGTGATACGCAATTTGTGACACGCCGCTCTGCGTGGCGTTTTTGTACGGCTGCACGACAAGGTCGGCCGCGCAGAAGTAGTCGGCTACTTTCTCATTGGGAATGAAATCAGTAGCGCGCACCAACCGCTGCTCCAGGTTGTATTTGGTTATTAGAGCCTCATACGGTGCTGCATCCTCGTAATACTCTCCCGCTACAATCAGCTTCACGGGTAGTTGCGCTAGGCGTTCGTCGGAAAAAGCTTCCAGCAGAATATCTAAGCCTTTGTAGGCTCTGATGAAGCCAAAGAACAGCAAGTACCCAAAATTCGGGTCTAGGTCTAGTGCCTTCACTGCTTCTGCTTTCGGCTTCAATGGGCCAAAATTGTCGTAGAGCGGGTGCGGCTTATATTGGGCGGGCTGCTTGAAGCGCAGGCGTCGTAAGTCGGCTAGCACCGCCCGGCTCATCGTTACGAATCCGTGGCACGCCGACAGGAAGTACTTGGTCAGCGGCCGGTCGCCGGGCCCCTTCTCGTGCGGAATTATATTATCCGTAATGGCCACCACGCGGGTATGGCGGTTCCGGCGTACTAGGCGCGCTACAGTTCCCAGCGATGGGCCCATGAAGGGGAGCCAGAACCGGAAAATCACCAAATCAGGCCGCTGCTTGCGCAGCTTATTCCCCACCGCGTACCAGCTCAGCGGGTTCACGGAGTTAAGGCTTACCTCAATATCCAAATCCGTTGGCCCGGGCTCCGTGCTGAACTGCGTCTGACCCGGAAACAGAAAGTTGGGATACTGCAGAGAAAACGTAACTAGCCGCACCTCGTCGCCGGCATCGCGGAAGGCTCGTGCCAGCCGTTCATTATAAGTTGCTAGGCCACCTCGCAGAGGATAAGCGGGTCCAATAATGACGACTTTCATATCAATAGTTTTCTGCTTCTCGTCTGTCTGGTCCTGCGTATTCTACAGGCCTAGCGCATCAACGCCCGACGATGTGTGCGTTCAACTTAAGTTCAGCTTTTCCTTCACCAAGTAATCGTTGCGGTTGGAGCCATTCAACTGCACCATTTCGGCCAAGAAACCGGCCAGAAATAGCTGCACCCCAATAACCACGGCCACCAGTGCCAGGAAGAACAATGGCTGTGCCGTAACGTCGCGGGCGTGCAGGTTGCGGCTAGCCAGCCACACCTTCTCCCCCACCAGCCACAGCGTAATCAGCATACCCAGCAGAAACGACATGGTGCCCAGGGCCCCAAAGAAGTGCATGGGCCGCCGCCGGAATCGGCTCACGAACGTGATGCTCATCAAGTCGAGGAACCCATACACGAAGCGCTCCAGCCCAAACTTGGTGGTGCCGTACTTGCGTTCCTGGTGTTGCACCACCTTTTCCCCAATTTTGCGGAAGCCGGCCCACTTGGCAATAACTGGGATGTACCGATGCATTTCGCCATACACCTCCACGCTTTTCACCACACGGCTATCATAAGCCTTCAAGCCGCAGTTAAAGTCGTGGAGGTTGATGCCCGATATCCAGCGGGTAACGCCGTTAAACAGCTTCGTAGGAATGGTTTTGCTAAGTGGGTCGAAGCGTTTTTTCTTCCATCCACTTACCAAGTCCAAGCCATCCTGCGTGATCATCCGGTAGAGTTCCGGCAGTTCTTCTGGTGAGTCTTGCAAGTCGGCATCCATGGTGCAAACCACACGGCCCGTAGTCTCCTTGAATCCTACGTTTAGCGCCGCCGACTTACCATAGTTTCGGTTAAAACGGATGCCGCGCAGGTGCGTATCCTCCTGCGCTAGTTCCTGAATTACTTCCCAAGAATCGTCCGTAGAGCCATCATCAATTAAGATTACTTCGTACGTCAGCCCGTGCTGTGCTAGTACGCGGTGAATCCAGCGTGTTAGCTCGGGTAATGACTCTGCCTCGTTGAGTAGCGGAATGACAATCGACAACTCAACGGGAAAATGGTGCGAAAGACGCTTACTCAAACTCGGGACGGGTGTGTTTAGTGATGGCAGAGATAATAAGGGAAAGGATAAAGGCGAAGAGCAGAGTTCCTAGAATAGCCCCAATCAGCATAAACGGACCATTTGCGAACTTGCCTGCCATGGCTAAGCCCTGCTCAATCTGTTCGTCGGATAATTTTCCTTGCGCCTCCATATCGGCCCGTGCACGCTCCATTGAGCGCGTCATAAATTCTGTATCAATAAAATTGATGTAGATGTAGCTAACAATCCCATTAAGCAAGCCAGCAATTCCTCCTAATAGTGAGCCAATACCAAGGCCTTGGCCATAGCTCATGAACCCCTGGTTGTGCTGCTTAAAAAATGTGTGCGCCATCCAGATACCCGCAACCAATACTACCAATGAAAGCCATTTTGCAGGGCTTTGCTCTAGGCCACTCATGTTGAGGCCTAGCGTTAAGATTACCATCACTAGGCCTGTAATCAGACCATAGCGAATGCCAACGGATGATGGGCTTACGGAGGTAGTGGTGTTTTCCATGGATATGGCTTTCAGGATGAATAGATACCGGAAAGGTATATTATTTCCGCAAAAACACTCCGCCTGGGATACTTAGCATTATACCTAAAAGCAGCTTCTTAGAAAATTCATCTTGCGCGAGCCCCTGAGGGTTAGTTGCCAGATTGCGAAGTGTGGCATCATACTGCTGCTGCCCATTTGCTTCCTTCAGGTACATTGCTTTCGCCGCGGCCAAAATGCTCTTGGCTTCCGCTAGATGCTGTGCTATGAGTTCGGGTCCCGCCATTCTTGCAAACAAGTATAGCCCCGCTCCCGCTACTGCTGCTGCAATAAAACTGGTGGCTACCCCCACTCCCACTGAACGGCCTAGGCCTGGTCCATCGGCATAATAGCGCCGCAGCAGAATCTGGCTGATGACAGCCGCAATTGGCGGAAAGAAGTTTGATAAGGTCCGCTTAGGGCCGTAAGGGTTGTTGCCAGTGAAATAGAGGAACAAGACCCAGCCAAGACAAAGGGCACCCGTTACTACGCCGCATAAGACGGCCGTTCGTAGTCCGGGATTAGAGGAAGATGCAGCAGGTTCCAAACGCAAAAAACTAGTGATGCGGCAAGATACGAGGACTTTGCCCAACCTACGCCGCCTGCGACACTTGGCTAACCGGTGTTGCCCGCCGCCGCTCACCGAAACGTAGCAAAGCGCCTTCCGCCAACAAGCAAATCAGCGCGCCCACCAAGCAGTAACGCCACAAAGGAGTACCAACTCGAGTGGCCTTGTACTGGGCTGCCACCGTTTGGCCTGCACCCGTTTCATACACGTGTATGTTCGGGTGAGCAGTACCAATAAGCTGCTTCAACTCGGCGACAGTATAGCTCGCTAGGTTCGATTCCTGCTTATCAATATTAAACGCCAATGTGCTTACTGGCCTACCATCTTTTACCAGTGTATAGAAACCGGGAGCCTGCAGCCCGGGAGGTACATCTAATATCAGCCGACCTCCTTGTATACGCTGAGTAGGTATGTAAGAAGCACTGTCTCGCCGTAGATGGAATACCTGCTCCGGCTTGTCTCGGTTACTGGCATTATCTGATAGGTTTACCGCAAAGGTCCGATCATTTAGGCGGTAGGCCAGTTGCTGCTCTTGCTGATAGCTCTGCATAGCCAGGCGGTACATAACGGGCACAAACAGCGCGTTCTGCGTAAAGTCGGAGTACCCTTGACTAAATGGAGCAGAGAACAAGTACACATTCCCTTTGCCACTTGAGAAAGATGCCAGGAAGCCTTCACCATCACGTAGGCGCAGAATATCATTGCTCGAGCGGGACCAACGCAGCACGGGCGCAGCTTTAGGCAATCCCGTAGCACGCGACTGACCTACGAATACATCTTTGAAAAAAGGGTTCTGCCGGCTAGGTTCAGCCACATCCTGTAGCGCGGGTGCTTTTCCGGCAGGCTGTTCTTGCCACTGTATAGCTCCTAGGCCTAGCTCTCTGAAGAAGCTTATGTATGCCACACGTGATGCGGGTAGGGCTGATGGCACAATAACCACACTAGCGCCTTGCTGTACCGCTCGGCGTATGCTTTCGCGTAGGCCAGTTGAAAGACTACTTGCTTCCTGTACTAATATCAGATTCGCGTCAGTCAAAGCTCGATAGTCAGTTAACTGGGCCTTAACGTGCTGGTAGGAGAAAAGCGGCTCGTTGCCATATAGTGCGTTCAACGTCGTGTTAGCACCTACCTCCACAATCCGAATACGAGTCGAAGGCTTTAGCATGAAGTAGAAGGCATTATCGAAGACTACTGGCGAGTCCTCAAGCTCTACCCGGCATTGCTGGGCAGCCTCACCATCCAAGCGAATTCGTACGGCAGTAGTCACCTCCTCTTGCGCCGGCACAGTAAGTTGCAATGCTGCAGCTTGCTTCGTACCCACAAATAGCTTCACGGGGCAATTAGGCACAGCTTTCTGCCCGCCATTCCTAAGCCTGATGCGCAATACAGCATCTACATTAGCCCGGATGAAGGCATCGTCCAACCACACGCTATCAACAAATACGTTCGAAGCCTCACCTCCGGCCAATGGCACTAAGTAAGTTTGCCGGCTAGTATCAAGAGATGCTAGTGTCTGAGCAGAGAAACTATTCTTTTGAAAATCTGAGAAAATGAATTGCGGTCCTGCGGAAGTAACGTCCTGGAGGCTGGAGGCAAGCTTTAACTCGCCGGCCTGCCCCGAAATCTGCAGCTGTTGCACCTCTGCCCGATAAGCACTAGCTGTGGTTGGCTTACTTTTTTCTGACAAGCTGTACTGGGTAACAGCAGGGAATGCTAGCGGTAAATCATCAGCCTCTTTGATAGCATTCTCGAATACAGGTTGCCCATTCTGCCCTAGCTGGGCCATACTAGGGCTTTGATCAATCAGTACCCCTACCGTTCCATTGCTATTAGAACCTTGCTCGACGGCAGGAATAAAAGGCTGTGCAAAGAGAAGAACTAAACATGCAATCAACCCAATCCTGCTAGCTAATACGAGCAGATGCTTAAGCTTACGCTGACGTGCCGAAACCAACTTAACTTCCCGAATGAACTCCACATTAGTGAAGAGTACCCGTTGAGGTCGGCGCAATTCAAACAGGTGAATGGCTATAGGAATAGCAACTGCGAACAGGCCTAGCAGAAACCAGGGATATGTTAAAGCCATCTAAAAAAACAAAGTACACCGTGAAGATAGACACAAACTTTGCCTCTTGAACGCATACAAAGTATTGCTAGTCTCTTAATACCAATAGTTGTAACCAAGATGGATCAGCAAGAATTCAGGACAGCATACCCAAACCATCTAAATGCAGCAGAGGCCTGGCACACACTGTGCTAGGCCTCTGCTCAAATAGCGCCCTGCTCTATTCCTATATGCTCCGGAATAGGAAGGGCCGAAAATGCAACTGAGCCGCTCCTCCTCTCAGCGGCGCATCCCCCGAGGACTCGGTCCGGGACGCAGCACGCACGCGGGAAAAGCGGCTCAGCAGCTAGTAAGGTTGGCGGCGACCTACTCTCCCGCCGGTGAAGGCAGTACCATGGGCGCTCCGGGGCTTAACGACTCTGTTCGGAATGGGAAGAGGTGAACACCCG
>NZ_SRKZ01000005.1 GCF_004745865.1 Hymenobacter wooponensis
GATTGAAGCGGGCTGCAAAGATACTGCTTGTTTCTTCGCTTTTGCAACTCCGAGAGCAAAAAAACTTCTTCACTTTCTTCGTTTCCCGTGCCCTAGGCCACTTTCTGGCCTCAAGCGGGGTGCAAAGGTAAGAAGCTTTTTCGAACTGACAAGCGAGGGAGAAAAACTTTTTCGTCGACTCATTTGCGGTGGCGCTTCCTCTTGAAGCGGGTGGCAAAGGTACGCAGAGAGTTTCTGCTTTTCCTAGTGCGCCGCGCAACTTTCTTTTCGCCTCGTTCGTAGCCCGCCTCCGTTCGATTTGGGAGTGCAAAAGTCAGACTTCTGTTCCGCTTTTGCAAGCCTATAGAGAAATTTTTAGAGGTCGTAAGACTAGCTTAGTGCCCTGTTTCTTCCCGTAGGCTGTGGCATAACTACTTACGTGGGCTGGTTAGTTCACAAAAGGTGAATAATTTCTTAAAAGTTCTTTACGTAGGGGTTCTAAACTTCCTTAAACCTGCTCTCGCACTATGCATAAAAGCAACGAGCAGCCCAAAAGGCTGCTCGTTGGGGTAGAAAAGCTATAACAGCTTAATTCAAGTGCAAGGTGCTAACTCGGTCTGGGCCCACACTAACAATGCTAACAGGCACTTCTAAGTGCTGCTCCAAGAACTGAACGTAGCTCTTTAGCTCAGTGGGCAGTGCTTGAGGATCGGTAACGGCTTGTAAGTCCGTGCGCCAACCGGGCAAGCTTGTATATATAGGAGTCAGATTCTCTAAATCACCATGGTCAGGTAAGTGGTCCGTTTCCTGGCCATCGGCAGTGCGGTAGTGCGTGCAAATCTGGATTTCATCAAATTCATCCAGCACATCAGCCTTCATCAAGTGAATTTCCGTGACGCCATTTAGCATGATGCTATAACGAAGCGCCGGTAAATCGATCCAGCCACAACGACGCGGGCGGCCTGTGGTAGAACCAAACTCGCGACCAGCCTGTCGGATCTGCTCCCCTACTTCATCTAGGAGTTCAGTTGGGAACGGCCCGCTGCCTACACGAGTGCAGTAGGCTTTGCTGATACCGTATACCTTTTCAATATGCTTAGGCGCAATACCTAGGCCAGTGCAGGCGCCGGCTACAATAGTGCTGGAAGACGTGACATAGGGATATGTACCAAAGTCAATGTCCAGCATAGAGCCTTGTGCTCCTTCTGCAAGAACATTTTTGCCTTGCTTCAGCAGATCGTTTAGGAGGTACTCCGTGTCGGTGAGTTGCAGGGTACGCAGGAACTCAACGGCGGAGAAGAAATCAGCTTCGAACTCTGCTATCTCGAGCTCCTTTCCATGGAATTGGGCGAGCTGAGTATGACGGGCTACGGCTTCCTGATAGCGCTCCTGGAAGTCTGGTAGCAGGATATCACCCACGCGTAGGCCAGTACGGCCGATTTTGTCCTGGTAGGTTGGGCCAATACCTTTTAAGGTAGAACCAATTTTGCTACCACCACGGGCTTCTTCGTTAATCCGGTCGAGGGCACGGTGTGAAGGCAGGATTAGCTGGGCTTTGCGCGAAACGTAGAGGTTTTTGGCCCAATCAATGCCACGGTCCGTGAGTTTCTGTAGTTCCTGACGGAATACGAAAGGGTCGAGTACTACGCCATTACCAACCACATTAATAATGTGTGGATGGAAGATACCCGAAGGAACTTGGTGTAAGACGTGCTTGATGCCGTCGAAAGTAAGCGTGTGGCCTGCATTAGGGCCGCCCTGAAAGCGGGCTACTACGTCGTAGGTGGGGGCGAGTACGTCAACGATCTTTCCTTTCCCCTCATCACCCCACTGCAATCCAACTAGTACGTCAACGGGCATTAGTTCGCGGCTTTCAATTGTTGAGCGGCCGATGCTTCATCGTCCGCAATGGAAAAAATAGCGTTCAGCTTAGTCAAAGCCAACATTTTACGAGGGTGGTCGGCAGGATTAATCAGCAACATCTCCCCACCACGGCTACGGAATTTAGTGAGCAAAGACACCAGTACTCCGATACCCGTGCTATTGATGTAGCGGATTCCGGACAGATCCACCGCGCAGTTGCGGAGTTCATCACCCAGGTGCTGATCGACGCTTTGCAGCAATTGCTGGGTATCGGGGCTACCGATTAAGTCGCCGGATAGGCGCACGAAGAGGATACCGTCCTGGACGGTGCTATCAGTTTTCATTCGGCTAAAGAGCGGGCGGCGGCTTTGGCGCGGCAATCACCGCACACGCCGTAAAGGTTTAAAGAGTGGTGCAAGATATGGAAGTTGAGTAACTCCCCTACCATTGTCTGGATACCGTGAATGCGCGGATCACAAAACTCCACGACTTTGTGGCACTCCGTGCAGATGACATGATCATGCTGGCGGTAGCCATAGCTCTTCTCATACTGCGCTAGGTTGCGGCCAAACTGATGCTTGCTTACTAGGCCATGTTCCACCAGCAGATCCAGCGTATTATAAACCGTGGCGCGGCTAACCTGCAGGCCTTGCTCCTTCATGCCAGCAAAAAGCTCTTCTACATCAAAGTGCCCTGTGCGGGAGTAAATTTCCTCGAGGATGGCATAACGCTCTGAGGTTTTGCGCAGCCCTTTATTCTCGAGGTAAGCAGTGAAGATCTTCTTTACCTCTGCGTATTTCTCTTGATCGAGATGCTTCTCCGTTGTGGGCATTTTTGCGACCTTATATAAGGAGCTAAAACAGCAGAAAACTGTGGTAAGTTTTCAAGTGAGCTCTGTCTCTGATGCTGAAGCAGTGCTCATCCTTATCCATGACTACCCCGTGTTCTTATACTGTTTTATACTCTCAATTTTAATTTAGACTTTTTATGACCTAGCAGAGGAGTCGAAGCGCTCTACCTGCAATACTCCATTCACTTTCGACAAGCGCTGAATCATCTTATTGAGGTGAGCAGTGTCGTTCACGAAGACCATAATCTGCCCCTCAAACATTCCATCATTAGAGTCAATGGTGATGGAGCGCATATTGACCTTGAGGCTGTTACTGATGATGCGAGTAACGTCGTTTACTAGGCCTACCCGGTCGGAGCCCTTGATGCGGATACCCGCCAGGAAGGCCAATTCCAACTGCTCCGTCCACTTAGCGCGTACAATGCGGTTGCCGTAGTTCGACATCATTTGTACAGCTTTAGGGCACGAAGTTCGGTGAATAACGATGCCCTCGTCCGTCTCGAAGCCAAACACATCATCGCCGGGGATAGGGTTGCAGCAAGGCGCAATGGTGTAGTCGAACTTGTCGGTCTGCTCCCCGATTACCAGCATGTTGGCGCTGAGGCCGCGGATCTTCTGCACCTCATGATCGAAAGCTTTGGGCTCGAGCATGGATGGTGAGCGAGGCACTTCGATGGCGGGGTCAAACAAATCGGCCTTTATTTCCCGACCGTCGATCTGACCGATAGCAATCCGGTAGAAGAACTCTTGCGAATTCTGAGTGTTGAAGTGGGCCAGCAGACGGTTGAGGTTGTCGGGTGTGTACTCAATGCCCAGCAACTCCAAGCGTTTCTCTACCAGGAAGCGGCCATCTTCTGCCTTCGACTTTTTATCGTCGCGGAGCCACTCCTTGATTTTGCTCCGAGCTTTAGACGTGATGACGTACTGCAGCCATTCCTCGGTAGGCCGCTGCTTTTGCGACGTCAGGATCTCCACTTGGTCACCGTTGCGCAGCTCATAGCTCAGAGGCTGTAGCTTCTGGTTTACTTTGGCGCCGAGGCAGCGTAGGCCTATGTGTGTGTGAATCTCAAAAGCGAAGTCGAGAGCTGTGGCCTTATCGGGCAGAATAACGAGTTTGCCTTTGGGGGTGAAGGCATAAACCTCCTTGACGAACAGGTTCTGACGGAACTCGTCCATAAACTCCAACGCGCTGGAGTTATTGGTTTCAAGCATTTCCCGCACCTTGTTAATCCACGCTTCCAGGGTTGATTCTGGCTGGATAGCCCCAGAGTCTTTGTACTTCCAGTGCGCGGCGTAGCCCTTCTCCGCGATATCATCCATGCGGCGGCTGCGGATCTGCACCTCTACCCATTGGCCCGAGCGCGACATAACCGTGGTGTGCAACGACTCATAGCCGTTGGCCTTGGGCGTGCTCACCCAGTCGCGCAGGCGGTCGGGGTTGGGTTGGTAGAAGTCCGTAACAATGGAGTACACCTGCCAGCAGGCAGCCTTTTCCTGCTCCTGAGGCACATCCAGGATTACCCGAATAGCAAACAGGTCATACACCTCATCGAAGGTGATATTCTGCTTGCGCATCTTCTTCAGGATAGAGTAGATGCTCTTGGGGCGGCCTTTGATTTCGTAGCCGAAGCCTTGGGCTTTCAGCTCGTCGTCGATGGGCAGCACGAACTCTTTGATGAAGCGGTTACGAGCGCTGCGGCTCTGGCGCACCCGGTTCACCAATTCATTATAGACTTCGGTATCGGTATATTTAAGGTAGAGATCCTCCAGCTCGGTTTTAATGGCGTACAGGCCTAGCCGGTGGGCCAGCGGCGCGTAGAGATAAATTGTTTCCGACGCAATCTTGAGCTGCTTGTGGCGCGGCATTGAGTCGAGCGTCCGCATGTTGTGCAGGCGGTCGGCGAGCTTGATAAGGATAACGCGCACGTCTTCCGAGAGCGTAAGTAGCATCTTACGGAAGTTCTCAGCCTGCTCAGAGGTGCCGTATTCAAATACACCTGAGATTTTAGTGAGCCCATCAACGATGCGGGCCACCTTGTTGCCGAACTCACGCTCTACATCGGCAATCTCCCAAGGCGTATCCTCTACCACGTCGTGCAGCAGGGCGGCCACAATGCTGGTGGTACCTAGGCCTATCTCCTCCACCACAATCTGCGCTACGGCCAGCGGGTGCAGAATGTATGGCTCACCCGACTTGCGCCGCATTTCTTTGTGCGCCTCTAGAGAAGTATTAAAGGCCTTTTTAATAAGCTTAGCGTCACCTTCTTTCAGATAAGGCTTAGCGGTGCGGAGCAGGCGGCGGTAGTGGCGCAGAATTTCCTGGCGCTCTACTTCGGGGTCGATGACGGTAGGCATGGTACGCGGGCGGCGCTAGAAACGCCGGAGTAATGATTGCTAAGGTACGGCACAGAGCTTATGCGTTAGGCAGGGCCGAATAGGAATTTACGCAAGGAACTGCAGTATTTCTCTAGTCTAACACTTTGCTAGGCCTCTTAGTGCAGCTAAAATGAGCACAGAATATTTCTTTTAATGACGAGCACATTTGTTTTTAAAAAACCCTTGTGTAGTTTTGCGGCCCCGAGGCAGTTGGCCTCCGGACGCGGATGTGGCGAAATTGGTAGACGTGCCAGACTTAGGATCTGGTGCCGCAAGGCGTGTGGGTTCGAGTCCCTCCATCCGCACTTATTTTTTTGGTTTTTCTAAAAAACCGCTTCTAAACCCTCAACCCACCCGTTGGGGGTTTATTTTTTATCCGGGTTTTTGGCCCGCATTCACACCCACGTAGTACCCTTAACCGACAACCCGTTTTGGACATTACCCTCGACAAGAAAGACGACCAGCTGAGTGCCATCCTGACAGTAAACCTTACGGAGGCTGACTACGCTCCCACCGTGGAGTCGAAGCTGAAGGAATACAGCAAAAAGGCGCAGATCAAAGGGTTCCGCCCGGGCAAAGTGCCAGTTACGCTGGTTCGCAAAATGTACGGCAAGGGCATCCTCGTTGAGGAAATCAATGGCCTGCTGAGCAAGTCAGTAGACGACTACATCAAGGAAAACAACCTCAAAATCCTCGGTGAGCCCATTCCGGTTCCTACTGATGTTGATTTCGATACGCAGAAAGACTACTCGTTCCAGTTTGAGCTAGGCCTGCTGCCCGACTTCGAGCTGCCCGCCGACCAGGCAGTTACGGTTGACCGCCACAAGGTAGACTTGGACGAAAATACGCTGAAGGAAACCTACGAGCAGCTGGAGCGCCAGTTTGGTGAGTCGATTGAGCCTGAAACGGCTGAAGCAACTGACTATATCTCGGGCAAGCTGCAGAAGGCTGGCGAAGAGGGTGATGGCCGCGTGGTACTGCTTCCCCTGAACAAGGTGAAGAACGGCGTTGATAAGTTTGTGGGCGTGAAAGTGGGTGATTCGGTAACGTTTGACCTGAAAGATGCTTTCGACGGCGACGCTACGGCTATTTCTAGCTTCTCGGGCATGAGCAAAGAAGAGGCTGACACGGTAGAAGGCGAATACACGCTGTCTATCGAGAAAATTCAGCGCTCTACTCCTGCTGAGTTCAACCAGGATCTGTTCGACAAAGTATTCGGCAAGGACATCGTAACGTCGAAAGAGGACTTCGACGAGAAGGTTCGCTCGACGGTACAGGAGAACTACGACCGTGAGGCTGACAACTTGGTAAACCGCCAGATCATCGACAAGATGCTGGAGAGCACCACGATTGAAGTACCGAAGGAGTTCTTCAAGAAGTGGTTGGTACGCGCTAACCAGGGCAAACTGACCCCGGAGCAGGTAGAAGAGCACTACGAAGACTACGAGAAGGAGCTGAAGTGGTCGATGATCCGCAACAAAGTAGTGGAAGCCAACGACTTGAAGGTTTCGAACGAAGAAATCGTTGACCGCACGATGCAGAAGATTCTAGGCCAGTTCAACATGGAGATGACTCCGGAGCTGGAAGAATCGGTGCGTGGCTTTGCTGACAACTTCCTGCGTCAGGAGAACGGCAAGAACTACGTGAACGAGTATGAAGCCATTCTGGCAGAGAAAGTACTGGAAAACCTGCGCGGCAAAGTTGTTGTTAATGACAACGCGATTACGGCTGAGGACTTCCGCAATCAGAATGCTGGCTAAGCGCTAACATTTTCGGTTTTCGAACCAACAAAAAAGCCCTTACTTGCCGTATGGGCTTTTTTGTTGCCTATACTTTTTCGTCTGACACATTTTATCTCCCACTTTTTCTGCCATGCTGAATAAAGAAGAGTTCCGCAAATTTGCCGTGAAAGGCCAGGGCCTGAGTGGCCTAGGTGTGGATCAATACATTCAACACGTAGAGGGCCAGACCCGCAATGGTCTGATTATGCCTACCGGCATGACCCGCTCGGTAATTGAGGAACGCCCTACGCGCTTCGCTGAAATTGATGTTTTCTCGCGCCTGATCATGGACCGCATTGTGTTCCTGGGTACGGCCGTAGACGATTACATTGCTAACATCCTGACCGCGCAGATGCTGTTTCTGGAGTCAGTTGACGCCAAGAAAGACATCCTGCTCTATATCAACTCGCCCGGTGGCTCAGTGTACGCTGGCCTTGGCATCTACGACACCATGCAGTACGTGAACCCCGACGTGGCTACGATCTGCACTGGCCTAGCTGCCTCGATGGGTGCCGTTCTGCTAGCTGGTGGTGCTAAAGACAAGCGCTCGGCTCTCCCTCACGCTCGCGTGATGATTCACCAGCCTTCGGGCGGTGCGCAGGGTCAGTCTTCGGATATCGAAATCACGGCTCGTGAGATTCTGAAACTGAAGAAGGAGCTGTACGACATCCTTGCAGAGCACACTGGCAAAACTTACCAGGAAATCCACGACAACTCGGACCGCGACTACTGGATGCGTGCCGACGAGGCCAAGGAGTACGGCCTCATTGACGAGGTTCTGGAAAAAAAGAAGGCGTAACTCAACGCTAAGTACCAGGCCGGCGCAAGCTCAGCCTGACTGCTTTACCCGAAAAAGCCCGCTCTGGCGGGCTTTTTCTTTTTAGTAGAGGCTAATTACGTTGGCACTTTTTTAACGATGCGCGGCGTTGGCCTTTTCGTACCTTTGAGGTAGGTTAGCGAAAGCTTCCTATTCTATCCTTATCCAGAGTCCCCTCGACATGGCAGATATTACGTGCTCCTTCTGCGGCAAGAACAAAAAAGACGTCACGGTCATGATTTCCGGCATCAACGCCCACATTTGTGAGCGTTGCGTGGGACAGGCCCAGCAGATTCTAAACGAGGAGAATAAGATTCGGGCCAACTCCAAGGCTCCGAAGTTTAACCTCGTGAAGCCGCGCGAAATGAAGGAGTACCTCGATCAGTACGTGGTAGGCCAGGATGAGGCAAAGAAGGTAATGTCGGTGGCGGTGTACAACCACTACAAGCGCCTCATGCAGAAGCCGCAGAAAGATGATGTAGTGATTGAAAAGTCGAACATCATCATGGTGGGCGAGACCGGTACGGGCAAGACTTTCCTGACCAAGATGCTGGCCAACATTCTGCAGGTTCCTTTCTGCATTGCCGATGCCACCGTGCTAACAGAAGCTGGCTATGTGGGCGAAGACGTAGAAAGCATCCTGACCCGCCTGCTGCAAGCCGCCGACTACAACGTAGAAGCAGCGGAGCGCGGCATCGTATACATCGACGAGATTGACAAGATTGCCCGCAAGAGCGACAACCCCAGCATCACGCGCGACGTGAGCGGCGAGGGTGTGCAGCAGGCCATGCTGAAGCTGCTGGAAGGCACCACGGTGAACGTGCCCCCGCACGGCGGCCGCAAGCACCCCGAGCAGAAGATGATTACGGTGAATACGGAGAACATCCTGTTCATCTGTGGCGGAGCCTTTGTGGGCATTGAGCGCATCATCAAGAACCGTTTGAACACGAAGCCCATTGGCTTTGCCAAAACGCAGCTGGAGGAGAAGATTGACACGCAGAACTTCCTGCGCTACGTAACGGCTCAGGACCTGAAAGCTTTCGGCTTGATTCCCGAGCTGATTGGTCGTCTGCCAGTACTCACCCACCTCAACCCCCTCGACCACGCCACCCTGCGCAAAATCCTGACGGAGCCGAAGAACTCCATCGTGAAGCAGTACCAGCGCCTGTTCGATATGGAAGGCATTCAGCTTTCTTTCTCCGAAAGTGCCTTGGAGTACATCGTGCTGAAAGCGGATGAGTACCGCTTGGGTGCACGTGGCCTACGCAGCATCTGCGAGGGCATCATGACCGACGCCATGTTTGACATGCCTTCTGAAGAAGGCGTGAAAGAACTGGTAATTGACGAGGATTATGCCCGGAGCAAGTTCGAGCAGACTGCTATGAAGCAGCTGCGCGCGGCGTAGGGCTCAGTACCTGAAATCAAAAAGCCGGAGCCAGATAACGCCTTGTTATCTGGCTCCGGCTTTTTGATTTCAGGTACTATAACAGTACAAATGTTTTAGCCCCTCTTATCGCAGTTCTAGGTATGTAATAAGTAGGCGTATCGGTGGAAAACTGGGTGCGGCTTTTAGCACGACAGACAGCAAGCCAATGCGGATACTCTTTCCGAATGACGACCAAGCTACCGGCACGTAGATGTTTAGCATACCGTTGACTTATCGTATCATTTAGGTTACGGTGTAGAACAGTATGGGTCGCTAATTCTAATACGTGAGGATTCGCGCTGCCAACAAGCACTTGTCCAGTAGCCTGCCCACGTGCTATGGCCGGGAATATAGCGGCAAGCAGAACTAATCGTGCTATCATAGAATTGGGAAAGTACTTCTGACTGAACAGACGCTATTCCTTCAAATACCTCACCATCAGTTTAGCGGCCTTCTCGGCAGACTTCTGATGGCCTAGCTTCTCACGAATCATGGCGTAGCCAGCTTTTTGCTGGGCAATAAAGGCGTCGTCGGTCAGGACTTTCTTGAGTTCGGGAACGAGGTTGCGGGCGGTGAAGTCGCCTTGGATTAGCTCCTTTACCACCTCTTTACCAGCAATGAGGTTCACGAGCGAGATATATGGCACTTTAATGACCGCCTTGCCGATGGCATACGACACGGCGCTGGTACGGTAGCACACCACTTGTGGTACATCGAACAGGGCCGTTTCCAGCGTGGCGGTGCCGCTGGTGACGAGAGCGGCGGAGGCATGTGCTAACAGGTCGAAGGTCTGGTCAAAGACGATGCGGACGTTATTGCGCTCGAAGTGGGAATAGTAGTTCCGGTCGAGATTATCGACGCCGGCCACGATGAACTGGTAGTCGAGGAAGGGCGGCAGAATGGCTACCATCTCGTAGAGCATCTCCTCAATTTCTTGTTTACGCGAACCGGGCAGCACGGCAATGATTTGCCGCATTGGGTCGAGGTTATTGCGGGTGTAGAAGTCTTCGGACTTTCGGTGTTCAGCTACGGCATCGGCGGTGGGGTTGCCAATGTAGTCTACTTTGTAGTCGAAGCGCTGGTAGAATTCCTCCTCAAAAGGCAGAATTACGAACATGCGGTCTACCACCTGCTTCACCTGATGCACGCGGCCCTGGTTCCAGGCCCAGATTTTGGGTGAGATGTAGTAGAACACCTTCATGCCAATGGCCTTGGCAAACTTGGCAATACGCATGTTGAAGCCGGCGTAATCTACCAGAATCACAACATCGGGCTGGTAGGCCAGTAAGTCTTTCTGGCACTCCTTGAGGTAGCCCCGAAGCTTGAGAATACTGGTAGCAGCTTCCCAAAACCCCATGATGGCCATTTCCTGGTAGTGATGCACCAGCTCACCGCCGGCGGCCTGCATCATGTCGCCGCCCCAGCACCGAAACTCGGCTTGCGGGTCCTGCTCTTTCAAGGAACGCATAAGGTTAGCGGCGTGGAAGTCGCCAGACCGTTCGCCAGCTATCAGGTAATATTTCATGGGGTTGCTATGCGGCGTGTAAGAATATCATGCTGAGCGAAGCCGAACCGAAGGTCAGCCAGCTCAGCATGACAGACTAGTTTATAGTGGTTATTCCTCTCCGAAGTACTCCACAAAGTTGCGGGGCGTCTCGTAGAGTTTAATGCTGTGCAAGCGGGCGGGTGAAATTCGCTCAATTTCGGGCTGGAGTATTTTCCAGAAGGCAATTACCAGGTTCTCGGTGCTGGCCAGCTGTCCTTCCATAAAGGGCACGTCCATGTTCAGGTTCTTGTGGTCTACCTGATCTACCACGTGGGTGCGGATGACGGTGCTGAGCTGCTTAAGATCAATGACGAAGCCGGTTTCGGGGTCGGGCTTGCCTTTGACAGTTACGATTAGGTCGTAGTTATGGCCGTGCCAGTTGGCATTGGCGCAGGGGCCGAAGACTTCGCGGTTCCGCTCTTCACTCCAGTTAG
Source organism: Hymenobacter wooponensis (assembly GCF_004745865.1). Taxonomy (GTDB): domain Bacteria; phylum Bacteroidota; class Bacteroidia; order Cytophagales; family Hymenobacteraceae; genus Hymenobacter; species Hymenobacter wooponensis. The sequence continues at coordinate 11,073 of NZ_SRKZ01000005.1, forward strand.
GGTTATAGAGCTTGTGTGCCGCGTTGAAATGTTCCTGTCGGCTGATGTATACCATTGGGGATGTGCTGATTTTTTGATGTGCTGATGCGCTGCTATAACCGCCAACCGTGCCAGTTGGAGGCTGTGAGCAAGGAAAGCATTCAGAAATACACGCTTATCTTAGGTTAACCTACTACTGATCAGCAGGCTCACATATTAGCAGAACAGCACATCAACTCTGTTTTCGCAGCAAATATACGAAGAACGGTACGCCGAACAGGGCCGTGACCAAGCCAACGGGCAATCCGGCGGGCGGATAGAGCAGCCGGGCCAGCAGGTCGCAGAACAACAGGAAATTACCTCCAATCATGGCGCAGAGCAGCAAGTTAGCGCGGCCCGTGACCCCCAGCGCCCAGCGCGTGAGGTGTGGCACCATCAGCCCAACAAACCCTATGGGGCCGCAGAGGGCAACTACGCAGGCAGTTAGTAAGGAGGCGGTGAGGAGCAAAATCCAGCGGGTGCGGGCCACATTCACGCCCAATGCCTGCGCCCGCTCCTCCCCTAGCAACAGTATGTTCAGGTCTTTTTGCACGGCCGCAAATACAGCTAGGCCAGTCAGAAGGGCTAGTCCGGGGTACGGCAATACGCTCCAGCTGGCTTTCTCGAAGCCGCCCATGGCCCAGAAGGTAATGGAGCGCAGCTTTTCCTGGGAGCTAGCCAGAAACGTGAGTAGGCCACCTAACGCCGTCATGAGGGAACCGATGGCGATACCCGCCAGCAGCATCTGCGTTGGGATAAGCTGCCCACGCCGCGTGCCGAGCACCACCACTACCAAGGTCGTGCTTAAGGCCCCCACTAGCGCTGCCACAGGTGGTAGATAAATGCCACCCACTACCAAACTGGGCACAAAGGCAAACGTCAGGATGGCACCTAGTGCCCCGCCGGAGGCCGTGCCCAGTAGGTAAGGGTCGGCCATTGGGTTGTTTACCATGGCCTGCATGAGGTAGCCGCTGAAGGCTAGGCCACCTCCGGCCAGCAATGCCAGCAGCAGCCGCGGCAACCGTAGCTCCACCAGCACCAGTTGAGCCGGGTCGCGTGGGTCGTAGTGCAGCAGGGCGCGGGTAACGAGGGCATAGTCGGTTTCGTAGCTCCCCACCCGCAAGCCTACCGCCAGCAGCAGCGCCGTCAGCAACAGGCTGGCAACAATCCAGGGGAGAGCGGGGCGCTTCATGGGGCGCGCTGCTACTGAGCGAGTGGCCTAGCGGTGCTTTGCGCAATTATGCGCTGCAGTTCTCGCACCGACTCTACCGTGCGCGGACCAGGTCGCTCCATCAGGTTTCCCGTTATAGGGTACACCTGCCGGGTTTGGTAGGCCCGGATGCGGCGCAGCTCCGGGTAATTCTTGAAGAAGGTACTATCGAGCTTACCAAAGCGCCCCCCTATTAGTACATCGGGGTTTAGCTTCAGAATATACTCCCGGGTAAGGGCTGGATACGGCTGCGCAAACTTCTCTACGACCGCGTTCTGGCCACCGGCCAGCTTGATTTTATCGGTGAACAGCGTGTTTTGGCCGTACACATAAATAGGGTCCTGCCAGGTAATAGCTAACACCCGCGGGGCTTTGCCAGAAGCAGGAGCTATATGGCGCAGCTCCGCCTGCAAGGAGTCCGTCAGATGGCGGGCTACTTCCTCACGGCCTAGCAAGTGGCCCAGGTCACGCATTCCCCGCAGAACATCATCCACAGTTTCGTACTGCTGATAATATACTGGAATGCCAAGCTGCTCCAGGCGGGCCGCATCATCGGGGGAGGTAATGCCGCTGACGGTAAATACTACATCGGGGTGCATGGCCACCAGCCGCTCTAAGTCGAGCGGGTAGCTGCTCACAACTGGCTTGTGCACTACTGCCGCTGGGTAATCACATACCTGCGTGCGGGCAATGATGGTACTGGTATCGGCCACGGCATACAACATTTCCGTCATGGACGGAGCCAGGGCCATAATCCGGCGCGGATGGGCGGGGATGGTTACCGAGCGGCCCAGGTCGTCCTTCACCTGTTGCGGAGCAGTGTCGGCCGCGGTTTTAGTAGCGTTGGAGCTTGTGTCAGGCCGACAGGCACTAGCTAGGCCTAGCAGCAGGAAGGGGAGAAACCGAAAGGAAACCATGGGGCAAAGGTAGCGGACGACACTGCAGGAAATGATATCCGCTGCTTGTGCGGTGCAAACATACTAGGCCTATGCCTGTCCTTTTACCTGTTCTAACTTCTGACGCCAACTCAAGGGCGAGCTTTACGCTACATCTCGCTACTTTTGAGCAAAATCTCTGCCTTATGATAGTTGTTACTGGAGCAGCCGGCTTTATCGCCAGCTGCCTTGTCACCCGCCTCAATGCCGCCAACTTCAACGATATCGTGGTGGTGGATAATTTCAACGAGGAGCGCAAGCTCGCCAACCTGAAGGGTAAGCACTTGCGCGAATACGTTGATCGAGAAGGCTTTTTCGACTGGCTCGACGCCAACCATGAGCAGGTTGAATTTATCTTCCACCTAGGGGCCCGCACCGATACCACGGAGCAAAACCGCGACATTCTCAACGTACTCAACTTTGAGTACTCCAAGAAAATGTGGCAGGCCTGCTGCCAGTATCAGCTGCCTCTAGTGTATGCCTCGTCGGCGGCTACGTACGGCTCTGGCACGTTGGGCTACTCTGATGAGGACGCCCTGCTCCCGTTGCTCCGCCCGCTGAACCCCTACGGCGACTCTAAGAATGACTTTGACAACTGGGCCATCAATCAGCCGGAGAAACCATTCTTCTGGGCTGGCTTGAAGTTTTTCAATGTATATGGGCCCAATGAGTATCACAAGGGCCGCATGGCTTCCGTGATTCTGCACGCCTTCCGCCAGATTCAGGAAACCGGCTCCATGACCTTGTTCCGCTCCCACAACCCCGAGTATGCCGACGGCGAGCAAAAGCGCGACTTTGTGTACGTGAAAGATGTGGTAGAAGTGTGCTATTTCCTGATGCACAACCGTCAGCACTCCGGCATTTACAACCTGGGCACCGGCGAGGCACGCACCTTCCTGGATCTGACGCTGAACACTTTCGCGGCTCTCGACCGCACCGCCGACATCCATTTCCGCGACACGCCCGAGGACATTCGGGATACCTACCAGTACTTCACGCAGGCTGAAATGCAGAAGCTGCGCAACATCGGCTACGACCGGCCCTTCACGCGTCTGGAAGACGGCATCAACGATTATGTACGGAATTACCTCGTAACGGGCAGCTACTACTAGCCCCCTCAATTGAATGCTGCTAGCGTCCTGCTGAACTTGCTGAATAGTTACTGACGGCAGGGTTAGCCGGGCGCTTTTCTTTACTAGGTAATGCCACAGTGCTAGCCCTTCATTAGAACAGCTCCTACGAAAGCTGGCTAGCCTAGGCCACCATCCAGGCAGGCAAGCAGGTTTGGCTAAGAATGCCTTACTTACAGCTCGGGCTTCGTCAAAACAGAATACTTTATCACTATTTTGGTCAACCTTCAGCTCTATTCGGGCTGTAGTCGATGGCAGCCATCATCTGCGAACTCCATAAACTGATTAGGTGCAACGACGAGTTATCACAATTGTAGGAGGTGGCTTTTCCGGTTCGATGCTGGCCGTGCAGCTGGCACGTTTGCCGATGACCCAACGCTACGCCTGCGACGTGCACCTGATTGAGCCTCGTTTGACGCCCGGCCCCGGACTGGCCTACACTGCCCGGCGCCCCGAGTACCTGATGAATGTGCAAAGCCGGTTTCTCAGTGCCTTCCCTGATCAACCCGACCACTTTCAGAACTGGCTACGCATCACCGACGCTGATGAATACGCCCAAGATTTTTGCTCCCGGCAAATCTATGGACGCTATTTACAGCAACTTACCAGCCAAGTGCTGGAGTGGCCTTCCTCCAACGGCATTCGGTGCTACTGGAAAGCACAAACGGCAGTAGCCATACATATTGAGGACGGTAGCCACAAGGCCACGGTGCGCCTCGCCGATGGCAGTGAAATTGAGAGCGACTACGTAGTGCTGGCAATGGGCAATTTCCCGCCGCTTCCGCTTGCTTTTCCTGCTACACTTCTCCACTCTTCCAATTACCACAATAACCCTTGGGCACAAGGGGCACTCCGGAGCATTGGGTTAGATGACACTGTGTTACTTATTGGCTCAGGCTTAACCGCCGTAGATGTTCTGCTAGGCCTAAGGGCCGACGGGCATCGGGGCCGCATTATGGTAACGTCCCGCCATGGGCGTTGGCCATTTGTTCACGAGGCATATTCTGAGCCGTACCCAAGCTTCTATGCAAGCGAGTTGGCGGGCCTAACGCAGGTGCTGGCAGTGGTACGCGTAATTCGGCAGCACATTCGAAAAGCCTCCGCAGCTGGCAGCAATTGGCGCGCTGTTATCGACTCTCTCCGCCCTCACCTAGGCCAGATATGGGCTGCGTGGCCCCTGGAAGAGCAAGCCAGATTTTTGCGGCATTTGGCAGGACTTTGGTCGGTGATACGGCACCGCAGCCCCCCGCAGAATGCTGCCCTAGTGGAAACGATGCTGAAAGATGGCACGCTGCAATTGGAAACTGGGCGAGTACGAGAGATTACTTCCAGTGGCGAAGGGCTACAGGTGACTGTACAGCGCCCCGGACAAGAGCCTCGCCACCTCATTGCCGCTCACGTTATAAACTGCACTGGCCCTCTATTAGACTATAGCCGCATTTCAGACTGCGCTGTCAAGAGCCTTCGCGATGCAGGCCATCTCACTCCAGATGTATTGCGCTTAGGCATTCAAACCGACGAGCACGGTGCGTTAATCACCAAAGAAGGAAATGCTTCTCCCGTCCTATTTACACTCGGTCCCAGCCGTCGACCTGCTTACTTTGAATCAACAGCAATTCCGGAACTCCGGGAGCAAGCCGTTAAGCTAGCTCAAGAGCTTGGCAATCGGCTTTTATTAGCTACCTAGTTACGCGAGAATCTATAAAGCCAACATGTGTACGGTTTGCGTGGCGGCTTTCATCAGCTAAACCTCGCTCCCGCCGAACACTACTGAGTATGACCTAACTACTACTCACATCGTGAGCCACCAATTTAGAATAGCCTACCATAAGTACAGAACTAGTTAAAAAACGCTAGGCCACTCCGGCATGCCGGAGTGGCCTAGCGTTTTTTAACTAGTTCTGTACTTATGCAGCCATATCGGGATAGAGTGGCCAAACTGGCGTTTCGTCGGTTTCGGCAACTGATGGCGTGGCTACTGGGGCCGGATAGGTAACCTCTGTTTGGGCTGCATGACGACGCAGGGCGCGCATGAGCAAATATTTGTACTTCTCCGCATCGGCTAGGGCAGCTTCAACTGCTTGCACAGCGTCGTGGTAGGCCACTACGGGCACCGATTCCGCTGCCTCACCCGTGGGATACGTAAGCTCAAAAACCGGGCAATTCAGGTATTCAGCAGGTGCTTTCATGTCAGAAGGAGAAGAGAGGATTTGGTTAGTATGATCGTCGAGTTAAAAACAACATGGTCCAAATTAACATTCCCGCTCCACCACTTTTTATTGACTTTTTCTAAGCACGCAAGAATTCACAAGCCTTTAGTTATGAAGATCTTACTTGGAGAACCAGCTTACCAAACTGCAGGCCATCTGCCATGCGTAGCATAGCGGTTTCGCCTTCAGTAAACGGTAGCACTTCATCAATTACAGGCACTAACTGATACTGCTCAACAAGGCTTATCATAGCAGCAAAGTCCTGTTCAGTACCCATGGTTGAGCCTAAGATGGAAAGCTGCTTCCAGAATATCTTGGCGGGTGGCACATCCTTCATGGCCCCGGCCGTACCGCCGTAAAACACGATGCGTCCGCCGGGAGCCGCGGCATCCAGCAGGTCATTAAAACCAGGACCGGCCGCGCTATCTATTATCACCTGAAAGGAGCCACCGGCGCGCTTAGTTAGTTCAGCTGCCCACTTTTCGGTCTTATAACTAATGCCGCCTTGAGCCCCCAAGCCAACAGCTTTCTGTATCTTCTCTTCTGAACCAGAGGTTACCCATACCTCAGCCCCAATGGCAACGGCCATTTGCAAAGCCAGCAATGCTACGCCGCCACCGATGCCCGTAATAAGCACCCGCTCGCCAGCCTGCAAACCAGCGCGGGTGAATGCAGAACGGTAGGCCGTTACGCCACCCAATGGTAAGGCTGCCGCTTGCTCAAACGAGAGATGAGTGGGCTTAGCTTGCACATAGTGGGCCGGTACGCTCACGTACTCGGCAAATGTGCCTTGGTGGGGTAGGCCTAGAATAGCAAACTCACGTGCCTGAGCCGCTGGGTTGTTGCCCCAGTTATGGCCGGGGTTAATAACTACCGCTTGCCCTTGCAGATCAGCAGGCGCCCCCTCTCCTACCGCCACTACCACACCGGCCCCATCAGAGCCCACGATGCTCGGGTAATTTAAGCCTGCATATTGTCCTTTCTGAATCCAGACGTCACGGTGGTTAAGGGCTGCGGCGTAAATCTGCACTAGCACCTCGCCAGCACCTAGAGTGGGGGTAGGAACTTCCTGGAGTTGCAAGGGCTGATTGATTCCTTCTAGAACAAGTGCGCGCATAGGAGCAGAATTAATGGAAACGGCTGAGAAGCCAGAAACAAGAAGTCGGTTGGGTATAAGACGGGCCGAAAGTAGCAACAACTTGCGCTAGGCCACTTAGCACCTAGTACCTTGTTATGAATTACAGGAAGCGCTGCCGCAAGGCCGGAGTTGGCAACAGACAAGCCTCCTGCTGCCCGAACCACTGGTAGCGGTGGCGGGCTACGAAGCGGTAGGCAGCATCGCGCAGTGGCCTAGGCAACACACGAGCGGCATAGAGCCAGCGCCATCCACCGCTGAGCCGACGTAAAATGCGCAGGACGGCAGTGGAATACGCGTATGCCTTGCCGCCTTCAACAAGCACAACAGTTTCTGGAGTGATGGCGGGCTGCAAGCCATGCTCTTTAAGCAATGCCTGACCTACTTCTGACTGCAAAGAGGCAAATCGAAAATACTGGTTCGCATCTCGCCCAATGACGAACTGTACGAATCCATTGCACAGGTTACAGACACCATCAAACAGAATAGTGGCAGGCATATCTGACATAAGCAGCGAGAAAAGCGGGGAAAGGAGACAAGGGGGTTTGGTACCTTATACGGACCGCCCTGCTGGAAGTAGCTGCAAGTAAATTGAATATTGCCAAGACAATTAATTTTAACCAGGATCCTATACTAGTTTCTCTGCCATTTCGCTAGGAGGCAATTCAACCAGTTGCTCTTACCATAAGCGCATAAAGTAGGAACGCAACGGGCTAGAAATAGCTCACAGGGAAAGCTGGTTGACTTATGACTTCTCAGGAGGCGCCAGAAACCACTTACAGGCTATTGGCCACAAGCCACCGCATTTATACGTAGCTACAAAACAAGCAATTACCTTAAAAAACCGTATTTATTCACAGGCCATTTCTGAAAAGAACCCGGCTTGCCAGCCGTATAGCCAGAGAGAATTTCGCCCTTTCAAACCTTTCTGAGCTATGAAAAAAAACTGGTTAATTATTGCCCCTACTTTGCTCCTCGGTCTTTCACTAGGAATTACTTCCTGTGACGACGACGACGACTCAACAACCCCTTCCACAACCAGCGGCACCACAAGTGGTACGACTAGTGGTACCACATCAGGCACTACGAGCGGCTCTACCAGTGGCACCACATCGGGCACTACCTCTGGCACAACTTCCGGTACTACTACCTCAGGTACCACTACATCAGGTACGACCTCCGGTACAACATCCGGCACTACAACCTCAGGCACTACGTCGGGAACCACATCTGGTACGACTTCTGGTACAACAACCTCTGGTACAACATCAGGCACCACTTCCGGTACTACGTCGGGCACTACCTCGGGTACTACTGCCGGTACCACATCGGGTACTACAAGCGGTACTACTACTTCCGGTGGCACTACGTCAGGTACAACCTCGGGTACAACCGCTGGCACCACGTCTGGAACGACCTCTGGTACAACTAGCGGCACAACAACTTCAGGTGGTACTACTTCGGGTGGTACAACTAGCGGCACAACAACTTCCGGCACTACCACTTCGGGTGGCACGACATCCGGCGGTACTACTTCCGGCACCACCACTTCGGGTGGTACGACGTCTGGTGGCACTACCTCGGGTGGTACAACATCTGGTGGTACCACTTCAGGGGGTACCACTTCAGGGGGTACAACATCTGGCGGTACTACGTCTGGTGGCACTACTTCTGGCAGCACGGGTGGCTCAACCACCTAAGTTCTTTCCTTTCAGCTACTGCCCCGGTTGCTTATGCGGCCGGGGCAGTAGTTGTTTTTATTCTCCACCACAGGCCCTAAGCTTAATGGCCTGTTAAATTTCTCTGATTATGAATTCGAAACGCATGCACGTAGTGCTGGCACTACTCGGTACGTCCCTTTCACTGGGAGCCTGTAACGGTACCACCCGAGACGATAAAGCCGATTTGAACGGCAATGGCGCCTCTGATACCATGTCGACCTCGGGCACCTCAAACGCCAACAGTGAAATGATGGAAAACGACGGCGGTGGTGACACCGGCGGCGCTAATGGCAGCAGCAAGTCGGGAGCTAGCACGGGCAGCACAGCCGGTGTAGGAGCAGGAGCCGGGAATGGAAACTCCGCTAGTGGCTCCAGTTCTACTGCTGGTGGCTCGGGCTCAACGGCAGGTAGCACGGGTGGCGCAGGCGCCACTACTGGCTCAGGTGGTACTACCGGTAGCACTTCGGGTAGCAGCTCTACTGCTGGCTCTACCGGCAGCTAATTGTCATTGCTATTACCGAGTGTATCGGCAGCTACGGCTGTGCTTTTCTAGTTATACTACTTCTCTACCAGCCAAACCCATCACTTAATTCCTTTCTTTCATGAAAAGCACATCCATTTCTCTGTGGGCCCTGGCCTTAACGGCTTCCTCACTTGCCATTTCTTCTAACACCGCCGCCTTGGGCTTCCTGAACACAAACACGCCAACTGCTGCGGCTTCTACCGTATCGGATGGCTACTTTGGCCAGGGCTCCACTACTGGTGGTTCTACCTCTGGCTCGGGTGGCTCTACGTCAGGCTCGGGAAGTACTACCTCCGGCGGTTCTACTTCTGGTTCTGGCGGCTCCACATCGGGCAGCACGGGCGGCTCTACTTCCGGGTCGAGTGGCTCAATGTCGGGCGGCAGGTCTGGTTCGGGCTCGGGCCGCATGAGCAGCACTTCGGGCTCTACTAGCGGCAGCCGTTCTAGCCGTGGCACCACCGCAGGGCGCTCTACTTCGGGCAGCCGCACTACATCGGGCAGTAGCACTTCCGGCCGTTCTACGTCGGGCACAATGCGCGGAAGCTCAACGGGTGGCAGTTCTACCAGCGGCAGCTCTACTTCCGGTTCTACCACTTCAGGCACAACCAGCGGGTCAACTACCCGTTAAGGCAAATCTGACGGTACCCATTGGATAGCTCAGAAGGCGGAAAGGCCGACCATGAGTAGTGGTAGCGCCTTTCCGCCTTTTTGTTTTCTCGTACGATCACCTGGCACGGCATGCTCCGGTTTCTATCGCTTCTTCGCAGTCCTTTCGTTGTTGACCTCAGGGCCCTCGCCCTCCTCCGCGCCGCTGTGGCGGCGGTGGTGCTGCTCGATTTAGGTATTCGCAGTACCGATTTAGAAGCCTTCTACTCCAACATGGGCGTGCTGCCTTTGTCGGTGCTCTATGAGCGTTCGTGGAACCCATATGTTTTCTCGCTGCACACCAGCAGTGGCCTATGGCAAGTGCAGGCGGTGCTTTTTTTACTAGCGGCAGTAGCTGCTATAGCCTTGTTTCTGGGCTACAAAACTCGGCTGGTTACGTTTATTTCGTGGCTGCTGCTGGTGTCTCTACAAAACCGCAACCCTTTAATTCTGCAGGGCGGCGATGACCTTCTGCGGATGCTGCTGTTTTGGGGATTTTTCTTGCCTTGGGGCCGGGTGTATTCCCTTGATGCCCGCAAGCGACCGGCACCTACGCAGCTCAGCTACTTCAGCGCCGCCACGGTGGCCTACATCGTGCAGATATGCCTGGTGTATTGGTGCACCGCGCTGCTGAAAAGCAGCCCCGAATGGAGCCGTGACGGTACGGCCCTCTACTACGCCCTGAGCCTTGACCAAGTGCTGATGCCGGGCGGACGGCTGATTTACCCCTATCCGGAGCTGCTGCGCTTTCTAACGCTGGCTTCCTACCGAATGGAGCTGTTCCTGCCCTTAGTGCTTTTCATTCCGTTTGCCGTGCCGTGGTGGCGCCTGCTGTTCGTGTTCGTGCTTTATGGCTTTCACCTTGGCATCAGCCTGACGCTCTTTGTAGGACTATTTTTTATTATCAACATGGCTTCCGTGCTAGGCCTGTTGCCTACCTCTGCCATGGACTGGCTGGAGAAGCATATAGTGCCCCGGGCCCAGCAGTTGGGTCCACGGGTGGCCGCCCGGTTTGCGCCCCTGCACCCCCGCTTGGCTTCTTTGCGGCAGGCCGTGCAGCTGCGCGTAGAAACCTCCTGGTCGTTATCAGATGGGCTGCGGGGGTGGCTGCGTAGCCTCCGCGAAGGCCTAGTGGTAGGCCTGCTTCTGTACATCTGCTGGTGGAATTTTGATTCCATCATCAAGCCCGAGTGGACGATGAAGGCCCCGATGCGCTGGATTGGCTTTTTGGTACGCATAGATCAGCACTGGGGCATGTTTGCGCCTTCCGTATTCAAGGATGATGGCTGGTATATTCTAGACGGCACCACGAAAGACGGCAAGCACGTAGACCTTAACCGGCAAGGCGGCCCGCTCACCTATGCCAAGCCCGCCTCGGTGGTTTCCCTGTTCAGAAACGACCGGTGGCGCAAGTATTCCGAGAACTACCTGTTTGTCGACAATGCCTACATGCGGCCCTACTACTGCAATTACCTGTTGCGCATCTGGCACGAGAATCCGGCTAATCCGCCCTTGCAGCAGCTGGACGTCATTTATATGAAAGAAGTGTCACAACCCGACTATAAAGTGCCGGCGCCCACGCGCGAACTTCTCTGCGGCTGTGCGCCGTAACCCCATCTGCTCTGCCTCGAAAACATACTTAGCGCTTGTTCCTCACCAAATCCTAGTCTCTTATGCCCAATCAAGCTAACCGCGCCAACACCCCTACCCTGTTCCATGTGGAGCCCGGTATCTGGGGGCTGCGCAACGTGTTTGTCAACCTGTTTTACGTGCGCAACCCCGATTCTCCCACCGACCCGTGGGTGCTGGTAGACGCCGGGCTGCCGGGCTCAGGCCCAAAGCTGCATCATCATGCGCAGGAGCTGTTCGGAGCCGATAATCCGCCGGCAGCTATTTTGCTCACGCATGGCCACTTCGACCACGTAGGTGGCCTACACTACTTGCTGGAGCAGTGGCCCGAGGTACCGGTATATGTGCATCCGCTGGAACTGCCTTACCTGACGGGGCTTTCTTCTTACCCTCCGCCAGACCCCACGGTGGGGGGTGGCGCTATGGCCGCTTTGTCTTTTCTATATCCGAAAAGCCCGCTTGACCTCGGCGACCGGGTAAAAACGCTGCCGGAAGATGGCTCAGTGCCGTTTTTGCCAGGTTGGCGCTGGGTATTTACGCCGGGGCATGCCCCAGGCCACGTGTCTTTTTTCCGGGAGCAAGACAAACTACTGCTGGCCGGTGATGCCTTCGTGACCACCAAGCAGGAATCGGCACTTTCGGTGTGGGTGCAGAAGCAGGAGGTACACGGGCCGCCCATGTATTTCACGCCCGATTGGCAGCTGGCCCGGCAGTCGGTGGAGCGGCTGGCGGCGCTGATGCCGCGAGTAGCGGCTACGGGCCACGGCATTCCGATGCGCGGCGAAGAGCTTAGCCGGCAGCTAGCCGACTTGGTAGAACACTTTGATCAGAAAGCGGTGCCCATGCACGGGCGTTACGTAGGCCACCCCGCCCAAACCGACGAGACGGGCGTACGCTCAGTGCCCCCACCTGTAGCTCCGCGCCTCTCGTTTTGGCTGATTGGTGCTGGCCTAGCGCTGGTTGGTGGCCTACTGTGGGCCAACCGGCAAAAAGAACACGGCGACTACGCAGAGTATGACGACTACGATGAGTAGCCTCCTATAGCCCTATGAGCTAGGCTTGCTTTTCCGTATTCCACCCACCAAAACTGCTTCCACCACCCAGTGGCTGAAGGTTCTATTACGGACCTCGGCGCTGGGTGGTAGGGGCATGTTGTTTCCTTTCTTATGGCTTCCTCTCCCTCCAGACCACCCACTGGGGCCGTGCCACTCAGCCGCCAGCTAGCCTCCCTGCGCCACCTTGATTTGCGCAAGCACTCAATTGATGAACTGACTGATCGGGTGCGGCAGTTGCTAGAAGGGCAAACGCTGCGCTGCCTAAACTTTGCGCCGGGCCTATTGCTATACCGGGGCATTGTAGGTAAAAAGCGGCCCGAATGCGTGAGTGATGTGTCGTATCCGCCTGCCGAGCGAGCCGTACGCGACCAGCGCGCCAATAGGGCCGGCTCGCCAATGTTTTACTGCAGCGCCACCTGGCACCCGCCGTTTTTTGAGGCTGGCGTAGTGCCCGGCGACCATATTGTCATTAGCCGCTGGCAGACCAGAAAACCCTTGCGCATCATCAGCTTTGGGTACGCCGACGTCTGCGTAGACGACCCGCACACCGACCGTGACCAAGCCCTGCGTTGGGCGCTGCGGCAGCTACCCGATGATACCCGGGCCCTGGCGCAATTCCTGACGGGCGCTTTCACGCGCACGGTCCACGATGACACGGCGCACCATTACCGCCTGTCAATTGCCATTGCGGAAGCCTTCCAGTTGGGCTCCGCGTTTGATGGGCTACTCCACCCCTCAGCCGCCATGCCCAGTCCGGCCCATAACTTGGCTCTTCATCCATCTTGTCTTGATGAGGGTATGCTGGCTCTGCAATACGTGGAGCAATTGCGCGTCAACCGGATTGAGACGGAAACCATTGATGTTTGCTCCATTAATATTGCGCGCGAAAGCAATGAGGACGGCCAGCTGGAATGGATGGAGCGGCCGGGGAATTGGGTAATGCGCGAAGGCGCCCAAGGCTCTGACCTGTGCTACCAGAATGGCCTGTGGCAATAAGTGGCCTAGCGCCAGCAAGCTCTGCCGTATTGCCTACCAGGCCAAGTGCAGATCACAATACCAAAAGCCCGCCGCAAACGGATTGGGTGCTGGTTCGGTAGCTGCGTCGGCATTGGCTGGCGGGCAGGTGTTTTGGCTGCTAGCGGGTGCCTGGTACGTGCGGTGCACCAACTCGCCGCGCTCAAACGGAATTGGGCGGCTGAAGTAGGGAGCGTCAAACACAAAGCTGTGGTATTCTCCGTTTTCGCCGCAGGAGTCTACGCCGGCGGGCAGGTCGCGCAGAAACTCCTCGTCGAGGAGACGACCGCAGAAGCTCTGGTCGAGGTACTGGTCGTTTACGCAGACTACCACCGCCCGGAAGCCCAGGGCTAGGTATTCACGCAGCAGTTCTGCATTTGGGCGCTGCCAGAGCGGAAACACGGCCTGCATGCCCACACGGGCCAACTGCTGCTCCCGGTACTGGCGCAGATCTTCCAAGTAAATGTCTCCGAATACAGAATGCGTAATGCCCTGCGCTTGCAGAGGAGCCAGTGTCGCCCGCATCTGGGCTTCATATTCCGCCATGTCGGGCATTTCGGGGAGCTCTAGCCTGGTGAGCGGCAAGCCAATGCGCTGCGCCTGGGCCTCTAGCAACTCCAGGCGTACGCCGTGCATAGACACCCGTTGAAAATGCGTGTTTACGCTCGTTAACAGCGCTTTTACGTGCAGCTGCGGGTCACGAAGGGCGTGGTAAAGGGCCAGGGCTGAGTCTTTGCCGCCGCTCCAGTTCATGAGGGAGGGAGCCGGTACTTTTGATTGCATACGCAATACTACAACGGTAGCCCGGAGTTATCCGTGTAACTGAAAGCCCCAGAGTACCGTCTTACCTATATCCCTTTCCTCTCCCTTGCATCTCATCCTATTCTTTTCCTTATGAAACGCGCCCTTTCCCTTTTGCTGGCTACCGGCCTCTTTGCCTCCCTCACTGCCTGCGACTATAGAAATACCCCCGGCAAAGACCCTCAGGTCAGCCAAGATTTCTCTACGGCTATGCCGGCCCGCGCCACTGAATCCAACCGCGACAGCATAAGCGGCGGTGATGAGGCCTACACGCCCATCGGCAAAGGCTCGGCTAAAGATCAGCAGACCTCGGCACAGGCTGGCCTAGAAGGCTCGCCTAGCAACCCTGGCTCTCCTAATGTAAACCTTCCCAAAGGCAATCAGGAAACGCAGGGCACAACCCGCAGCGCCCAGCCCGAGCAGTAATAATAGCCTGTCGCAAACAAAAAGCCCCGTAGTGCAAGCACTACGGGGCTTTTTGCTTGGCAACTGACTGAGGTTAGAGGGCCCAGCGCCGGGACTGGGGCTGCGCCACGTGGCTGCCTTTAGTTAGAGCTAGCCCTGAGCCAACGGTCAGGAGGTCTTCTAGGCCACCTACTATGCCGCCGGGCAGCCCCGAGCTTTGGGTGGCCTGCTTGCGCAGGAAGAAACTCAGGTAGGTACCCGCCACCGCAGCTACACTACCCAGCAAGGCGCCGTTGAGTAAGCGGCCGTGGTTTACCTTGTAGAGGGTGGCCCCAATTAAGGCACCCGAGGCAATGCGGCCGGCCAGAATACTGGGCGCAATTCGGTCGGGCATTTGGGGCAGCTTGTCGGCCGTCATTTCACCGAGGGCCAGCACTTTCAGGCCGTGAGCTACCAGCGGCTTTTGCAGGTAGCGCAGCGGTGAGCCTTCCAGCGCTTGCGGGTGATATTTGAGAAGGTTGCTGCTCAGCAGCGCGGGGGCCGTCATGCTACGGAAGCCCGCCAGGCCGCCTAACCCGATGGTTTGCCAGAGGTGTTTGCTCATGATATTTGAAAAGGAAGTCGATGGAAGAATAGTCTTTCCTTGAACGGGAGCCTTCCGGTAATGGCCGAAGCCGCACGGCAGAATCTGCAGTTACTGGCCTTGCGGCCCGGTAGGCACCACCCGGTCGAGGCAGAGGCGGTTATGCTGGCAGAGCAAGACGAGCCCGAGCACGAAAAGGCCGTACACCATTTGGGTGCCCACGGTATCCCACTGCTCAAGTAAGGCGCTGCCAAACACCAGGCTGATAAGCACCAACATGGCGGCCGTGAGGGCCGGGCGCGTAAACAGGCCTAGCAATAGCAGCACGCCAATACCAGCCTCCGCAAACGGCAGCACTGTGGCAAAGGCCTCTACCAGTGGCGCGGGCAGTGGAGAAGCGGCAAACTGCTTCACGAGCCCCGCCCGGAAGCCCGCCAGCTTAGGCAGCCGCACCAGCCCGTGCACCGCAAAATTGACACCCAGCATCAGGCGGCCCAGTACAAAGGCCAGCGTAGGATTGGAAAGCTTCATCATGCTAGTCGTATAGAGGAGTTCTTGCCTACGCACCGGCAGCCGCCACAGTTAGCGGGTGGCGGGCAAAGCTCCTCTGTAGGCAGCTCTTACGTACCTGAGCCTGTGACAATCTTACGGTTTGCCTGTTGTATGCTTCTGCACAGGCTTAGAGACTTTCTAGGCCACTCATTCCTCTCCCAACACCAACTATTTCTTATGGCTAATCAAAGCAACACCTCGTTTGTGCCTACCTACACGCTGGGCGGCGACCTAACCGTGAACCGCATGGGCTACGGCGCCATGCGCATCACCGGCGACGGCATCTGGGGCCCACCCCAGGACCACGACGAATCCATCCGGGTGCTGAAGCGGGCCGTGGAGCTGGGCGTCAACTTCATTGACACCGCCGACAGCTACGGCCCCAACGTATCGGAAGAGCTGATTGCCGAAGCCCTCCACCCCTACCGTGCCGGCCTCATTATCGCCACCAAGGGTGGCCTACTGCGCACTGGCCCCAATCAGTGGCCCATCAATGCCCACCCCGACCACCTGCGCGAGGCGCTGGAAGGCAGCCTGAAGCGCCTGAAGCTAGACCAGATTGACCTCTACCAGCTGCACCGCGTAGACCCCGAAGTGCCGTTTGAGAAAACCCTAGAGTTCCTGCAGCAAGCGCAGAAAGAAGGCCTGGTGAAGCACATTGGCCTTTCGGAAGTAACCGTGGAGCAAATCCAGAAGGCCCAGGAGTACGTGAAAGTGGTGTCGGTGCAGAACATGTACAGCGTGGATAACCGCAAGTGGGAAGCCGAGCTGGAGTACTGCGAGCAAAACGAGATGGCCTTCATTCCGTGGTATCCCCTTAGCGGCGGCAACACCCAAGCCCTGGATAAGCTCGAGCAGATTGGCCAGAAGTATGATGCCAGCAAGCAGCAAATTGCCCTGAGCTGGCTGCTGCACCGCTCACCCAACATCCTGCTCATTCCTGGCACTTCCAAAGTGAAACACCTCGAAGAAAACGTGAAAGCCGCATCCATCTCTCTCTCGCAAGAAGACATGGATGCGCTGGAGTCACTGGGCAAATAAGGCCAATTTGCTCAATGATGCAGTAAACACGAGCAGACTTATGTGCTAGCGCAGTTTTGAGATGCTAGGCCACCTGCGTAAAAAAGAGCCTGAGCGCTACGGTTTTTCCGCAGCATTCAGGCTCTTTTTTACGCAGGGTAGCTAATGCTATTTATTGTTAGCGGCCCAGTTATCCATCTTGCTTTCCAGAACTGAGAGTGGCATTACGCCGTCCTTCAGGAGTTCATCGTGGAAGGCGGCCAAGTTGAAGTGGGTGCGGTGCTGGCCGGCGTACTTCTCGCGCAGCTTATCGTTGTGGGGACCGAGCTGCTTGGCGTACTTCTCGCGCAGCTCCCGAATTTTCAGGGCGCCAATTTTGTACGACAGCGCCTGCCCCGGAATAGCCATGTAGCGCTCAATTTCGGCGGTGGCGCCGTCCTCGCTGATGGCTTCGTTATCCATCATGTACTTGATGGCATCTTCGCGGCTCATGTTTTTGCTGTGCATGCCCACGTCAACTACCAAGCGCACGGCGCGGTGCATTTCGTCGCCGAGGGCGCCCATGTACTGGTAGGGGTCGGTGTAGAGGCCTAGCTCCTTACCCAGGCTCTCGGTGTAGAGGGCCCAGCCTTCGCCCATGGCCCCGTACCACGCAAACCGCCGGAACTTGGGCAGGTCGGTGTTTTCCTGCTGCAAGGAAATCTGGTAGTGGTGGCCCGGAATGGCCTCGTGCAGGAACAACGACTCCATGCCTGAGGTAACGTTGAACTTGGTGGCGTCTACAATCGGAATGTAGAAGACACCTGGCCTAGAGCCATCCGGTGAGCCTTGGTTGTACTCCGCCGAAGCCGAAGCTGCCCGGAACGCCTCCGTCTGCCGAATTTCAAACGGCGTTTTGGGCGTGCGCCCGAACATTTTGGGCAGGTTGGGCGTGATCTTGGCCTGAATGGCCCGGAAGGCGTTCAGCACTTCTTCCGGGGTTTTGTACGGCATGAGTTTGGGGTCGGTCTTCAGGCTTTGGAAGAACGATTTTAGGTCGCCTTTGTAGCCTACCTGCGCCTTCACTTTCTCCATTTCGCCCCGAATGCGCGCTACCTCGCGTAGGCCTATCTGGTGGATTTCCTCGGGCGTCTTGTCGGTGGTGGTCCAGTTCTTTACGTAGTAACGGTAGATTTCCTCGCCGCCAGGCACCCCCGAAATACCAGTGGTAGCGCGGGCTTTGGGCGCGTACTCGTTTTCGAGGAAGTCGCCGAGCTTCTTGTAGGTGGGCACCAGCTCCTCCATAATGGCCTTCTTGTAGGCCTCGGTGAGGCGCTGCTTATCGGCCGCCGAGATGTCGGCGGGCATGCGCGTGATAGGCCCGTAGAACAGGCTTTTGGTGGGGTCGGTTACTTCCAGGTCGCGCATCTGCGGAATCATCTTCGTCACCAGCGCCTTGGGCAGCACCACGCCGGCCTTCATGCCCTGGCGGAAGTTGCCGATGGCGGTATCAGCCCACACGGTGAAGCCATGCACGCGGCCCAGCCAGTTCTCGTAGTCTTTGGTGGTTTTGAAGGGCTGCACGCCCTCGCCCGAGCCGAACTGGCCTAGCGTGATGGGCAGGCCCCAAAACTGCTGAAACGGAATCATCCAGGTGTTCAGCTTCAGGCCCTCCAGCTTGGTTTGCAGGTCGTACTGGAAGATGTTGTAGCTGATTCGGTCGTTGGCAGAAAGCGTGGCCGGGTCAAACTTCTGGAGGCCATCGAGGTACTTTTGGTAGAAAGCACGCAGCTGCTCCCGAAACGCCTTGGTGCCGTCGTTAGGCAGCTGGTCGTTGTAGCGGTTGTCGCCCTGGGTGGTGGCGTCGAGTGGGAAGAGCTTGGCATTTTCCTCCCAGTACAGTTCAAACAGCTTGTTGATGTCTTTCACGTCGGCAAGAGTGGTTTCGGCACCTGTCGCGCCGCCGTCAGCAGACTTCTGCTGATTACAGGCCGATGCCAGGAGTGCCCCGGCCAACAGGCCGGACAGGGCTAACTTTTTCATTAACCGGATATAGTAGAATGTGGAGCTTGAAGGTAAGTAGCCGGCGCTAAACCTCAATAGGCCTTCTTAGAGCAGTGAGGAAGTAAAACTATTATACCCTGCTTTCAGACAAGGCCAGAAATACGTGGGCCGGAGTGTGCAACTGAAACTGACACTAGCAACAGCTGGTGGGTGAAGCAATGGTTACCAGCGTCTTCCCACGAAATGTCAAGTTAATTGGCTAAATTTGTAGTCACGACTACCAAATAATTTTTCTCATGTCAGCCCCTACCCAACTCGGCTTCGTTTCGCTCCAAGTGAGCGACCTAGCAACCTCCCGCCAGTTTTACACTGAGGTCCTCGGCTTCCAAACACTGCCCTCTTCGCCCCCGGATGCTTGCCTGTTTGCCACGCAAAGCGGCGCGCTGTTTGCCATTCGCACCCCCATAGTAGACCTACAGGCCACCAGCCAACTTGGGTGGGGCGTGAGCCTCTGGTTCAGCATCCCCGACCTAGCCGCATTTCTGGAGCGCCTGGAACGTAAAGCCCGCCTGATTCGCGGCTTGCAGGCCACCCCCTTCGGCAACACCGCCATCATTGCCGACCCAGATGGCTACTGGCTGACCCTGCAAGAAGTGACCGCCGCATGAAGGAACCCCGATACTGGGTCATTGTGACCAGCCGCGACCACGCCCTGCACGGCGTTGCGCAGGGCATTATCCAAGTCAACCATGGCAAGCCGGGCCCGTTGCGCCGCCTGCAGCCGGGCGACGGCCTCGTGCTTTACGCGCCCAAGCTGACGTATGGGGAAGCCGCCCCCTGCCAGTGTTTTGTGGCACTGGGGGAAGTCAGCGCCGGACCCGTGTTTCAGGTAGACGTCAGCCCCGACTTTGCACCATTTCGGCGCGAGGCCCGCTACCAGCCCGCAACGGAAGTGCCCATTCAGCCCCTGTTGGCCCAGCTTACGTTTATTCCGAATAAGGCACGCTGGGGCTACAGCTTTCGGTTTGGGTGCGTTGAGATTCCGGCCGTTGATTTTGAGTTAATTCGCGCAGCCATGACCACTGACTACTGACCGCAATGAGTGACAAGCCCATCTTCTCCTATGTGCAGCCCGAAGAAAAAACCGGTTACCTGCTCTGGCAGGTTTCAATGGGCTGGCACTTACAGATGAACCAGCAGCTGCGCCCGCTCGGTCTCACGCTGACGCAGTTCTCGCTGCTGGCTGGCTTGTACTGGCTAAGCCGACAAGGAGAAGCCGTGACCCAGCAGCGGCTGGCCGATTATGCCCATACCGACCGGATGATGACCTCCAAAGTTCTCCAGACGCTGGAACGCAAGGGTTTGGTCGAGCGCCATAGCCACCTGCAGGACGGCCGGGCCAAGCAGCTGCGGCTGACCACCGCCGGCGAAACTCTGCTCCGGCAAGCCAACGCGGTGGTGGAACAGGTAGACGCCCAGTTCTTCGGCCCTCTCCAGGCCGAGGCAGGGTCGTTTAACCAGTTGCTGTCCCGCTTAATGGGCTAGTGGCGTTGGCTGAACGTGCCCGTCAGGCCCAGAGGTAGTTGCTCGGAACGAAATATTCAGCCATAGCGACCAGCTCCCGAGTAGACTGGCCTATCCCCTGTGTCTGCAACTCAGCGCTGATCCGAGCCTAACTGCCGTACAGGTTCACTTGCTGCTGAGCCAAGCTGCCATCTACCTGTACGGCTACTACCTGAGATAGTCACTGCTAAACCTCACTTGGCCAGACGTAAAACTGTTGCAACCAGCAGTTTTCTAGTCTATTGCATCAACTATTAACTAAGACATAGCTAACTAGCTCATAACCGAACTGGCCATACAGAGTTATACAGCCACATCACTTGGTTAATAACGCATCATATGAACTCACTCACTGGCAAAAATGCCCTGGTAACGGGGGCAGGTAAAGGTATCGGACGAGCTATTGCCGTGGCGCTGGCCCAAGAAGGCGTACACGTGGCACTGCTGGCCCGTACCGAAAGTCAGCTGCGCGAAGTAGCTCAGGAAATTGAAGCCCTCGGTGTAAAAGCCGTAGTGCTGGCCGCTGACATTGCCGACCGTGCTTCGGTAGAAGCGGCCGTAAGCAAGGCCCAAGCGGAGCTGGGCGACTTGGATATTCTCATCAACAATGCAGGCATTGGCACTTTCGCCAAGCTCGTGGATATGGACCCTGCCGAGTGGGAGAAGATTATCCAGGTAAACCTGCTGGGCACGTACTACGCTACCCGCGCCGTGCTGCCCCAGATGATTGCCCGCGAAACCGGCGACATCATCAATATTGCCTCCACGGCCGGCCAGCGCGGTGCTGCTACCACCAGCGCCTACAGCGCCTCTAAGTTTGCCATTCTAGGCCTCACTGAGTCGCTGATGCAGGAGGTGCGCAAGCACAACATCCGCGTTTCGGCCCTCACGCCCAGCACCGTGGCCACGGAACTTGCTATCAACAACAAGCTCACCGACGGCAACCCCGACAAGGTGATGCAGCCTGAAGACCTAGCCGAGTTCATTATCTCCCAGCTCAAGCTTAACCGCCGCATCTTTATTAAGGAAGCCGGCATGTGGAGCACCAACCCCTAAGGAAGTACTAAGCAAGGTATAAGGAGCAATGGCCGAGCGACTCAGTTACCCACTGTAGGCTGCTCATTGCTCCTAATCCCTTGTTCATTGCGGCCAAGCGCAACCGTAGGCCACTGGTAAGGGTACAACGCTTACCTTGCAACTGGTACTCTATTTGCCACGTTGCCTTTCTTTATCTTCCCTTCCATTCCTTCCATACGATCATGCTGAAGCGAGATTTTCTGAAAAATGGCCTACTAACTATGGTGGGTGCCCTCGTAAGCCCCGCCCTGCTGGCAGCAGCTCACGAGGAGAAACTGCTACGCGAAGCCCGCGCCATGCCCATAGCCGATGGCCCTTTCTCGCTGCCGGCTCTTCCCTACGCTTTCAATGCCCTGGAGCCGCACATTGATGCCAAAACGATGGAAATCCATCATGATGCGCACCATAAAACGTACGTTTCTAAGCTGAATGAGGCCGTAGCCGGCAAGCCTGAAGAAAAGCTGAGCCTGGCCCAGCTGCTAGCTTCGGCTAGCAAGCAGCCCGATGCTATCCGCAACAACGCGGGCGGCCATTGGAACCACTCCTTCTTCTGGCTGCTGCTGGCTCCTAAGGGCGGCGGACAGCCTACCGGTGCTCTGGCGGCAGCCATCAACAAGGACTTCGGAAGCTATGAGAAGTTTCAGGAGGAGTTCACGAAAGCTGCTACCAGCCGCTTCGGCTCGGGCTGGGCGTGGCTGATTCATGATAAGCAGGCTGGCAAGCTGGCCATCACCTCTACTCCCAACCAGGATAACCCCCTGATGGACCTGCCCGGCATTCAGCGCGGCACGCCGCTGCTGGGTCTCGATGTGTGGGAGCACGCCTACTACCTCAAGTACCAAAACAAGCGCCCCGACTACGTTAAGGCATTTTATAATGTCATTAACTGGGCTGAGGTTAACCGCCGATTTGACGAAGCTCGTAAGGGCTAAGAGTATCAGCGCACAAAGCAAAAGGCCGCTCCAAGCAACTTGGAGCGGCCTTTTTATTTCTCGGCTTTTCCGGTGGGTGCCTCACTCCCCGGCCCTTGCCTGCGCCTTACACTGCGCGCTAGGCCAGTGGTATACCCTCCTACTTCACTTTCACAAACAGCCACAGGCCTAGCAGCGAAACTGCCAGCACCCCCAGCGCAGAAAGCATGGTCACCATGTCGCGGACGTCTTTGCCGGCGACGGTGCCGATGAAATGAAACTTGTGCAGGAAGGCAAAGCTGAGGCCTTCGTAACGGTCGGCATTTTCGACGCGGGCGGCGAGGCGGTTGGTGGCGGGTTCCACGTAGAGCGTTGTTTTTGTGGGAGTACAGTAGGCCACCTTCACTACGGGCAGGCGCTTGTTGATGAAGCCATACTCACCCTCAAAATGATCAATCAGCTCTGTTTTTTCAATACCTGGCAACGTGGCCGTGCCGCTGGCTTCTTGTAGAAACGTGTTGGCCAGGGCGCGAGCGTGCCGGGTAGCCCCATCAGGCAGTAGCTGGCCCGTGGCGGCGCTGTAGTAGGCCACGGCCTTAACCGCCTCAATGGGCTGGCCAGTGCTCCCCCCGGCAGTTGAGCTATTGGGGGCTTCTTCGTTGGGGGGCAGCTGAAAGACCTGGTAGTACACTTGGCCCTCAAACTCTGCCAGCGCCACGTTCTGCACCTTTTTCCACTGGAGCGGCAGCGCCGTCAGATCAACCTGTAACTGGCCTAGCCGTATGGCAGGGGCATGCTGGTAGCGCAGCCGGTCGTCGGGGTGCAGCTTGAGGTAAACGTGAAAGGCGCCGCTGCCAGCAAAGGTGAACGTGACAAATGCCACGGCCAGTCCCACCTGCCGGTGGTACTTCCGCAGCCACCCCACTTGGTCTTGCGCGCTGCGGGGCTTGCGGAAGCGCTTCCACATGAACCCATATATCACTAGGCCACTTACGGTGGAAGCGAGGATGATGGTCAGCAACCCCAGCATCGTCACTACCCGAAACGTGTTGCCGCCCACCAGCTCCAGAAACGACCAGTTGTGCAGCAGGTCAAACACCCGAATAAAGGTGGTGCGGGCGCGGTTGTTAAACGTGGCCATCCGAGCGGGCATCGTCTCCACGTACACCGTCAGGCCATCGGGCCGGTCAAGCGTAATTTTCCAGACCGGCAGCAGGCGGTTCACAAACTTGTACTCCCCATCGAAAGCCGTCAGCCGCTCGGCGGAGGCCACTTTTGCGGTAGTGTCCTGCGCAAAATAGCGGGCTAGCTGCTCAGCGTATTGTTGGTCGGCGGAAGCGGGTAGCGCTAGGCCAGTAGTAGCGCTGAAATAGCGCGGCACCGCCGTGGGCGCCTCTAGTAACACTTGGTAAGTCGGCTGGCCCTGCCAGCGTACCAGCCGCACGTTGCGCAGGCTGGGCACGTTGTTCTGGCGTAGTACCTGCTGCAATGGCACGGTGAGGCGCGGGGCGGGCACCGGCACCAGAAACTCCCGCGCAATCTTCGGCCGCAGCCAGTTGCTCATCAAGGGATGCGCAAGGCCGCTCAGCGTCCAGAAAATAACGGGTATCACCGTGATGATGCCAATGATGCGGTGCCAGCGGTACATATTGCGCTGCACCATACGCCGGATGGGTCCGGGCTGGGCGGCAGGCGCTTGGGTAGTAACTTGCATGTTGTTTGAATAATATTTTGGATAGCCAAGCATGGCACATTCCCTCGAACAAGGGGAACTGAGGGATGCAGAAGTGGCCTAACACGACCACAAAAGGACGTCATGTCGAGTTTGTCGAGACATCTCGCGTGCTGATGTTGCCATACTAACCGTCATGCTGAGCGCAGCCGAACCGAAGGTCGCCGTAGGCAAGCATCTATACCTCTGTCTATTCACCTGGTCTACCAACGATTCAACATCAGCACGCGAGATGTCTCGACCAGCTCGACATGACGGTCTGAGGTAGACGTTCTAGTGTAGTCGTTCTAGGCCAGGTCAACCACCCCCAGCCCCTCCTCATCTGAGGAGGGGAGCGAGGTTCTGACGCCTATTTTTTACCGATGAAGTTGTATTGCACGCCGGCCGTGAAGGTGCGGGGGGCACCGGGGGTATAGTTGGTCCGGTCGGTGCGGGTGTTGCCGCGGGTGGCGGCGGTGGCATACAGCTCGTCGGTGGCATTGAGCAGGTTCACGAACACCTCCAGGGTTTCGTGCCAGCTGTAGCCAGTGCGCAGGTTGAGCACGCTCACCCCACGGGCTCCAAACAGGCCTTTGTCGTTGTACTGCACGCGGTTTACCTGGTCTTGGTACCAGCTACCGATGCGCTGATACTCGCCGGCTATCCGGAAGCCGGGCAGCCAGTGCGGCTTATACGTCAGCTCGGTATTTGCCACCCAGCGCGGGGCTTGGGGCATGTCTTTGCCGTTCACGTTCCGCACCGCATCAGTCTGGTTGGCGCTGAGCTGAAACTCCTCAAACCGGTGCACGGCATTGGTGCCCCCGAAGCGAAAGAACAACTCGGCCGTGGGCTTATAGGTGAGGCCGTACTCAATGCCCCGGTGCAGCGTTTTACCTGCACTCTGGTAGTCGGTGGAGTTATCGGGCTGCCGGATGCTGAGCAGCTCGTTGCGCCCATCCAACTGGTACAGGGCCACATCAACGTACACTTTGTTATTCAGTACGGAGGCCCACCCCCCTATTTCGCGGTTGAAGAAATGGGCTGGTTTCAGGTTGTAGTAGAACTCGGCGGGGGCACCGGCGGGCGTGTTGGGGCGCTTGCGGAAGATAGCCGTAAGGCCCGGCGGCGAGAAACCTTGGCTGTAGTTGGCGTACAGACCGCGCCCGTGGCCCAGGTCATAGGTTAGCCCTATTTTGGGCGTGGCCTGCTGAAAGGTTTTGTTACCGCTCGATTGATCGAGGTAGTTGTTATAGTCAAACGATATTCGGTCGAACCGCTCTCCGAGCGTAAGCTGCAGGTGCTCCACAGGGTGCACATCTAGTTGCGCGTACACCGCCGAGTTAATTAGGTCGGTGTCGTAGTTGGCAATGGACAAATCGGGCCGGTCGGCCGTCACAGTGTAGCGCTCCACCGACTTCTTATCAGCCCGCAGTTGGGCGGCAAGGTCAATCTGGTGAGCATCGTACTGGGTGGGCGAGTAGTCGAAGCTAGTGCCGGCCAGCAGCCTCGACTTCCACCAGCCGAACTGCACGCTATGCTGGGCCAGTACGCCATAGCTCTTGAACCGGCTCTCGTTGATTTCGCCAGTAGCCGTACTGGCTCCCGACCGCCACCGAATGCCATAGGTAGGGTTCTGGCCGATGCTATTATCGCGGAAGAAAACCGTGAGTGTGGTTTGGTTGCGCTCGTTCCACTGCTGCTCGGCGGTGAGGCGGGCACGTAGGGCGTACGTTTTGCGGTACGTGAAATCAGTAGTGCTGCTGTACTGACGGCGGTAGTAGGCCACACTGTCCACGGGGCTGCTGGTCTGGGAATCGTAATCGTTGTACGAAGCCGCGGCGGTGAGGCGGGTTTTGTCCGACAGCGCATACTCTACTCGGCCGTTCACCGATACCTTGTCGTAATCGGAGCTGGCGGCCCAACCGTTGCGCTGGCGGGCTATGTAGCCACTCACGTAGGCGCCCAGCTTCGGCGTAGCCATACCCCCACCCCCAAACTGCAGGCGCCGGTAGCCGTACTGGTCGGCCTGCACGCCCACGCTGGCGGTGGGTACGCTGGTAGGCCGCTTGGTCAGCACGTTGAGGGCGCCGCCCACCGCCTCGGGGCCGTATAGCGACGAGGCGGGCCCTTTCACCACCTCAATAGAATTGATGGCCAGCGGATTGGTTTCCAGCAGCGCATTGTGGTTGAACACGCCCATGGGCCGCAACGGAATGCCGTCTTCCAGATACAGAAAATAGGCTGAGGTACCGAAGGGCTGCCGGATGCCCATGGCGTGCTGCTCGTTTCCGTAGTTGAGCATTACCACCCCCGGCACCTTATTTATCAGCTCTGTCAGCAGCGTGGGCTTGGTGTCCTGAATGACAGTGGGTGAGAGTTTGGAAATGGCCACCGGGGCATCGGTGCGCAATTGAGCCTCGCGGCTGGCGGTTACTACTACAGTTTGCAGATCTTCCACGGCTGGCTCCAGCGCCACCCGTAGGCCACTGCTTTCGGCCGGCACGGCCACCGTAAAGGGCTTATATCCAACGGCAGAAACCACTACCTGGCTGGCATCGGTGGCGAGTGAAAACTGGCCGGTGGCGTTGGTAACCGTCCCGAGCTGAGCGTCGGGGGTGCGCACGGTGGCGCCTATGAGGGGTTCTTTGGTGGTAGCGTCGAACACGCGGCCCGTGAGGGTACGCTGTGCCCACGCCGCCTGACTCACCACGAGAGCCAGGGGCAACAATACATGTTTTTTCACCGAGAAAAGGCTGATTGTACGACAGGCCGCACCCGCTTCCGCTCACCCAAAAGGCAGCACGAAGCCGGGCCGCTAGGCCTGTCAAATTCCGAGAAGGCGGGGGTACAATCAGCCCTGCGCGGGCGGGTAGTCGGGACCGGGCCGGTCCCAGGCGTAGTGGCCTACGCGGAAGGTGGCATAGCGCGTAGCCTCCGGAAAGGCGGCCGGGGGCGTGAGGCGCAGGGGTACTACGGTAGCGCAAAACAGCGTTAGCACTTCCTGCGCGGCTTGCTTGCTGCCGGTTTGCTGCTTTTGCTCCCGCTCTTCCTGGGCCTTCAGCTCTTTGCGCAGGTGGCAGCGGCCATTACACTTCAGCTGCGGCTTGTCGCGGTTGATACACAGCACCCGCGCAATGTAGTCTTGGTTTAGCCACCAGCCGGCCACAATGCCAAACCGCCCCGTGCACTGCACCATGAGCGAGCAAAGAAGCAGAATAGCAACGGCTTGGCGCATAAAGCGGGTAAATGGAAGAGCTAGGCCTGCTGGCCACTCCGCTGCAAAGGAACAACCTGCACCGTGCGCGGCCAACTTTATTCTTGCCTTACGCACATCCTCAGGCTTGAAGTTACGGCGGCGCTTACCAGCACAAGTGCCACCAGGCTAGCATAAGCTGGTTAATGCCTCACGTGCAACAACGCCTTTTCATACAGACCAATCAACTGTGGCTTGATAACGTCCGGATGAAATTCCTGCTCGTAGCAGCGGCGCGCGTTTTCTGCCATAGTCGCATATTCCGTCTGAGACAACGAGAATATCTTATCCAAAGCCTGAGCAGCTTCTTCGGGCGAGGTCACGGCAAACCCTGCGTTGTAGGCCGTGACTTTATCGTGAATAGGCACCTGCGTTGAAATGATGACCGGCTTGTAGCAAGACAAGGCCTGCGCTATACTGAGCCCAAACCCCTCCGAGCGCGACAATTGCATATACACCTTCGACTCAGCCAAAATTGTATTCCGGTCGGCCTCCGATAGTTTGCCGGTAAACACAACGTCTTCCCCTATTTTCAGCTTGAGCTGACGGCACAGCTGTTCTCTTTCTACAATAGCCGGTGCGTCTGCGGGGCCAATCAGGGTGTACTTCACTTCCTTCGCGTGGCCCGAGCTCGATTTAAATACTTGAAAGGCTTTTAGTGCCAGGTCTATCCCCTTATTGAAAATGCTGAAGCGCCCGATAAAACATACCTGCGGCTTCAGGGCCGCAAGGTTTAGCAGGATGTTTGTGTCGCTCACCTGGTTTGCCACTACGCACACGGGTGAGTTGGTTATATTTTTCAGATAGCCCGCGCACATGGCCGTAATCCCGTGCACCACGGCGGCATTGTCTAGCACGTATTTATCAAACACCCGAATAAAGGCATTGCGGTACAGCCGCTTGAGAAACGGCCGCTTTTTCCTGAAATCCGGATCGTACACAAACGAGTCGTGCGGTGTTATTAGGTATGGGATATTGTACTTATTCAGCAGCCGGCATATCAGATAATTATCGATGTTGTAAATGTGGCTTAAGTGGAAAATACACGTCTCGCCCCGAATCGCTTTCAGCCAGTTTTGAAACGCCTTAGGCAATTGAAGCTTGCTGCAGTTCTTTATCCCGAACTTATGAATGCAGATATCATCTGTGTGCTCTATCTGATACCAGTCGGGGGCTTGCTCTAGGCAGAACTCAATAAACTGAATCGTAAAATCTGCCTTCAGCGCCTGGGTGAGCAGGTAATTGAACTCTGCCAACCCATCAGCCGCTTCTGTGCGGTAATGGCCGGGAATGTATACCGTTGCCTTATTATCCGTTCTTTCAGTCATTGTACTGCAGCGGTATTACCACCAGTGTATTCTGGTCTCGTCCTCTCTTCCGATGTGGGACTGGTGGCATGAGGCGTAGCGTCAGAGCAGACGCGCCTATCGTTTATCAAACGGCTGTACCCGGTCATTTTAATTAACCGCGTGTTCAACGGGTACCCTTGAATGCGTAAGACGAAATTCTTTGGGGTTGGGTTAGGTAAGGCGGCACCTTCATTCACGCATGCACCTGCTAGGCCACAAAAAAGCCTTCTACTAACGCAGAAGGCTTTTTGTGCATTTTAGCTTTGTGAGCTGCTACCGGGCAGGCCTAGCGGGTGCGGGCTTCACCATGGTTCCGAAGGCTCCTTTCTTCTCGAAGGCGGCAATTACTTCGTCCTCTACGGGGGTTCGACGCACTACGGGGTTATTCGCCCAGAACTCGGGGTCGTACTTGATGCTGCGGATGGCAGTAAGGTCACGGTCTTGCAGGCTCACGCGGGCGTAGGGGATGCTGGTGGGCGTGGTGTTGGTATCGTAGAAGAAGGTAAACGACGATACGTTGAGCGGCGTCACATCCTTGCCGCTCACAAGGGTAGCGGTTAGGTTGGTCTTCATGTACTCCAGCGGGGCAACTTCTCCTTCCGTATTCTGAAAGCTCATCTCGATGTCGAGCTTAGTGTCGCGGAACTTCTGGTCGGGGTTATTGGTACCGCCCGTGAAGTTGGGCGTGGTCATGCGGTAGCGCACCACGCGGTAGGTATCAATGTCAATCCAGATAGTGCCTTCCGACTTGTATTTGGTTAGCTCAGGGCGGGTGTTGAAGTCGATTTCTGCAATGCCACCCTTGGTAGTGTCGGCCCCGGCCACAATACCTTTCAGCTCCAGCTCGTAGTTCTTCACCACGTTGGGGCTCAGCAAGGCCAGCGACTTGGTGGTGTCGGCGCTGGGGTCGAAGAGGCCGTAGGATTTCGTGTAGAGCGAGAAGTTGCTGAAGTTGGTAATGGCCTGCTTACCCGCGTAGCGGCCCTGCGCAATGGCCGTGCCCTCAATGCGGGCGTTGTTCGACTTCACGTTCCAGACCACTTCCTGCAGCTCAGTGGGCTCGTTGTCGATGCGGGTGGTTTGGCGGTAGAAGGCCTTGCCGTAGAATTTGCGGCGGTAGTTGCGCTGCATATTCCGGAAAGCCCGGTCTACTAGCTGAAAAGGGTAGCTGCCCACTTTCACTTCGGGTAGCACAATGGAGGCCGAGCCCAGCGCAATTTCAATGGTTTGAGTGGGGCTGGTAATGCGTAAGGTGTCGCGCACGTGGCCCAGCTCAGAGGCTAGTAGTACAACGGGCAGCTTGGCTACTTTCAGCGTAAACTCGCCCTCCATGTTGGTGGCCGTACCGTTGCCGGTACCCTGCACGGCTACGCTGGCAAAAGGCAGCCGCTCCTTGGTGTCTTTATCAATCACGATACCCTTCAGCTGTATCTGGGCTTGGGCCGCGGGGGCCAGCAGTACCCCGAGCAGCAGTAGAAAGACTGGCAGCAGCCAGCGGCGGAACGTTGTAAGTGCGGAGAGGTGGGCAGTTGAGTGCAAAACGGCCTGGTAGTTAAAAGATGAAACGGGTAACCGAACGACATAACGCCGGCCGGAGCCAGAGGCATATACCACGCTTGCAAAAGTAAGGCCGTAGTGCGGTAACGCGAGGTTTTTTATGGCCGAGAGTGGCCTAGGCCTCTTCTTCCTCTGAATTGGTAACACAGACTTTACCTACACGCCAACGCTTCCATTTGCATCTTTACCCTATGAAAAAGCCTTTGTCTTTTCTGCTCGGTGCCTGCCTGCTTGTAACTGGCACAACTGCCACGGCCCAAAAGCCTAAAGAGGAGTTGCGGATTGCTTTCGGCTCCTGCAACCGCCACGACCTGCCCCAGCCTCTCTGGGACGATATTGCCCGTGACCAGCCCAACGTCTGGATCTGGCTGGGCGACAACATCTACGGCGACTCCGACGACCCGAAGGTTTTGCGTGCCAAGTACGACGCCGAGTTTAACCAGGAGGGCTACCGCCATCTGCGCGAGCAGGGCACGGCCATCATCGGCACCTGGGACGACCACGACTACGGCCGCAACGACGGCGACAAGACCTATCCCTTTAAGGCGCAGAACCAACAGCTCGCCCTCGATTTTCTGCAGGAACCCGCCGATAGTCCGCGCCGGAAGCAGGAAGGCATTTACGCCGCGTATTCTTACCACGTAGGCCGTAAAAAGGTGAAGGTAATTTTGCTCGATGACCGGTACTTTCAGGATACGCTCTACCGCGATGCTCAGCAAGTGTACCACCCCAACCCCACCGGCGACCTTCTAGGTGAGGCGCAGTGGCAGTGGCTCCAGCAGCAGCTACAAAACTCCGATGCCGATGCCCACATCATTGCCTCGGGCATTCAGTTTCTACCCCAGGAGCACCGTTTCGAGAAGTGGGCCAACTTCCCGGCTGCTCGGCAACGCCTGCTGCAGTTGCTGGCTACTAGTCAGGCGAAAGGGGTATTGCTCATCAGCGGCGACCGGCATATTGGTGAAATCTCCAAAATGGCGGTACCAGGAGTGGCCTACCCAGTGTACGAAGTTACCTCTAGCGGTTTAACCCACCCGGCAACTCATAATACCGACGAGCCTAACCAATACCGGGTGGGCCCGCTGGTAAATGAGAAGCACTATGCCCTGTTTCAGTTTCGTCGGCAGCGCCGGAAGCTAGTAGTTACCGCCTCCTTGCGTGGGGATGAAGGCAACGTATTTCACACTGAGCAGATAGTGCTGCCATAATCCGAGTAGGCCAAAGGTTACACACGCCGCTCAACACCACGTTTTAGTCTACAGCGGTCTACATCTCCGGCTCTGGTGGCCTAGGCCACTCCTGGTGCTATGTGGCACTACCCTGCCGGATTGTTAGGAGCCCTCAGCAGCTGGCTGCTAGCTGACGCAGCGTGATTACATAATTTTGTGATTAATAGAACTTAACCTACCGAAACCGATTGCAATTTACTACCGCAAACGGTTGCGTATTCTTTCTTTTCGGTGGCTCTCCATGGTGCATTTGGGAGGATAACGATGACTCTATATTAGGACAAATATTAGTTGATGTAGAATTCAGCTAATGTCATTCCTGTCCTCATTCATCGCAAACCCACCACAGTATGATCAAACTCCGACGCTTATTCGGGCTTCTCGGATTGCTGTCTGCCCCCTTGGCAGTGCACGCGCAAAACGCGCCGGTTACGGTGCAAGCCGAAGCGGGCACCGTCCGAGACGTGGCTACTACCCCGGCCGCCATTACGTTCGGTACTGAAGCAGGCACCGGCTTTCTGCGGGTAGTCGGCGACTTTGTAACCTTGAATGGCTCTACGCAGAGCCCCAACGCCGACAACCGGGTTGTTTCATACAACATCACCTTCCCTGGCCCCGGCACTTATGATCTGTACGCCAGAGTTCGAATCGGAAACGGCGGCTTCAACGACGACAGCTACTACGTGCCCAATTCCTTCGGGACTCGGTCGGCGTTTGAAACCAGCCGCTGGGTGAATGCCAATGGCCTAGCCGGCGGCGGCTACACCAATGCCACTGATGTAGTGAATGCCGCGGGCACAGTAGGCACCAACAACGTTTGGAAATGGGTGAGAATGTCGGCCTTCGGGGCCAGTGCTTACACAGTTCCGGCGGGTGGCCTCACCCAAACTTTCGAAATCGGCAGCCGCGAAAATGGGCTCGACATCGACAAGTTTGTTTTCGGGGCCACGGGGGTGTTCTTCACCGTTGATAACCTCGATAAAGGGCAGCAGGGCTCCGTTACGCCCCCACCCCCACCCTTCAACCCACCCGGGCCACCCATTGCCACGGGCAAGCCAAAGTTCCTCGGTGGCGTGTATAGCAACCCGCAGAAGGTCAACTTCGGGAAGTACTTCAACCAGGTAGTTTCGGAGAATGGCGGCAAGTGGGGCAGCGTAGAAGGCACCCGCAACGTGATGAACTGGACCGACCTCGACTCAGCCTATCTAAGAGCTAAGCGCCAGAATATTCCCTTCCGGATGCACGTGCTGATCTGGGGTAACCAGCAGCCTTCCTGGATTGAAAACCTCCCCCCGGCCGAGCAGCTGGCGGAAATCAAGGAATGGTACGCGGCCGTGGCTCAGCGCTACCCCGATATTGCCTTCCTGGAAGTGGTGAACGAGCCCACCCACGATGCGCCCGTGATGCAAAGCCCCACCGACCAGGGCAGCGGCAACTACATTGAGGCCTTGGGCGGTAAAGGCGCCACGGGTTGGGACTGGGTTATTACCTCCTTCCAGCTGGCCCGCCAGTACTTCCCCAATACTCCTCTGATGCTCAACGACTACAGCGTGGAAAATACCACCGCGGGGGCGCAGCAGTACCTCAACATCATTAATCTGCTGAAGCAGCGCAACCTGATTGATGTGGTGGGTATTCAGGGGCACGCCTTTTCCACGCAACCCACGCCGGCGGCTTCGCTCACGGCCAACCTGAACCTGCTGGCATCTGCGGGCTTCCCGCTGTACATCACGGAGCTGGATATTGATGGCCTCCAAGATGAAGTGCAGCTGGCCGAGTACCAGCGCGTGTTTCCGCTGTTCTGGGAGCACCCCGCCGTAAAGGGCATCACGCTGTGGGGCTACCGGCCTGGCCACTGGCGCACGGCCCAGGGTGCATACCTGGCCTACGAGAATGGCGCCGAGCGGTCGGCCCTGAAGTGGCTCCGCGACTATGTACAGCGCACCGATATTTCTACCATTACCACGGGCAACTTGGCCGCTACCTCTTTCTGCGTAGGCAGCTCGGTTAGCGTACCTTTCACGGTGGAGGGCGCCGTTACGGCAAACCGCACCTTCACGGCTCAGCTCTCCGATGCGGCGGGCAGCTTCACGGCTCCCACGGCTATCGGCTCCGTTACGGCTTCGGCGGCGGGCAGCTATACCATTGCGGCCACCATTCCGGCCTCGGCCGCCGCGGGCACATTCTACCGCATTCGGGTAGTGAGCACCTCACCTTCGGTATTCGGCAACGCCAACAGCACCAACCTCACGCTGAAGGCCCTGCCCACGGCTACTCTGAGCGGTACCACGGCTATCTGCGCCGGCTCTAGTGCTACCCTGAGCGTGGCCCTCACCGGCACGGCTCCCTGGTCGCTGACCTACACCGACGGTACCACGCCCGTGACGGTAACGGGCATCACGGCCTCGCCTTACACGTTCTCAGTGAGCCCAGCCAGCACCAGCACCTACTCGCTCACGGCCGTTTCCGATGGCTCTTGCAACGGCAGCGCCCTTAGTGGTCAGGCGGTAGTTACAGTGAACCCACTACCGACCCCTGGCCTAGCGGTTACGCCCGCCAACGATGTGTACACCGGGGGCGTGCCCACCAACCTGTACCTGGGCTACGGACCGCAAAGCGTAACGCTCACGGCTACGGGCGGCACCAGCTACAGCTGGAGCCCCGCGGCTGGCCTCAGCAATGCGGCAGCTGCCAACCCCGTATTTACGGCCACCCAGCCCGGCGTGTATCGCTACGTGGTAACCGTTACCAACGAGTTTGGCTGCTCAGCTACCAAAGAAGTAACCCTCACGGTGCTCGACGTGCGCTGCAGCAACAACGCCAACTCCGACAAGGTATTGGTGTGCCAGAACGGCAAGGTGATTTGCGTTTCGGTGAATGCCGTGCCTGCCCACCTGAAAAAGGATGGCAATGGCCTGGGCTCGTGCACGCCGGAGGCTACCAGCAGCACGGCCAGTGTACAGGGTGATGCGCGTGGTCAAGCGTTCGAAACGTTCCCGAACCCCTTCACCGAGCGTACTGTAGTTCGGTTCCGCGCTGCTGCTACAGCCCAGGTGCAGCTGCAGGTGTATAACCAGCTAGGCCAGTTAGTAGCCACCCTCTACCAGGGTGTTGCCGAAGCAGGCCGCGACTATGAAACAACGCTGGAAGGTCGCTCCTTAACGGAAGGCATCTATACCTGCCGCCTGGTTTCCAACGGTAAAGTAGAAACCAAGCGCCTCGTGCTAGTGAAGTAAACCACCAGTAAGAACACCCCACAACAAGAGAGGGCGGCTGAAATCAGCCGCCCTCTCTTTTTACGTTTACCCCTCGCCTACTCTTTCACGAAGCGCGAGGTAGTGGTGCGGCCATTGCTAGTCACGCGCACCGAATACACTCCCGGCTCCAGCGTGGCTACCGGAAGCGTCACCTCCTGACCGGCTGAGGTGCCGGCTGCCGATTTCACCAGCACTTCGTGTCCTTGCCCGTTCAGCACGGCTATCCGCACTTTGCCCGTGGCGGCAGGCACCGGAACCATCAGTTGGGATTGGGCCGGGTTGGGGTACGCCGACAGCGTCAGGGCCTGTACCTCGGGGCTGGCCGTTACGGCTGCTACTTTTGAAAAGCTCCACCAGTTGAGGTTGAAGCCCCCAGCCGCTACGCCAATGGCAATATCTTGCCGGCCCGCCGGCAGCGTTACCGTGTGCGAGATGGTGGTCCAGGTTTGCCAGCCGCCGGTGGAGGGCACGGCCAGTGTACCGCGCACCGTGGTACCGGCATTTTGCTCCAGGCTGATGCGCCCACCGCCGCTGAGGCTGGCTACCCGATATTGAATAAGGTAACTGCCCGCCTCCGGAATATCCACGGTGTAGGCCATCCAGTCGCCGGCATCCAGGTAGCCCACATTCAGGCCCCCGCCGGTATCCGCGGTGGTTTCAGTCTGCACCCCCGACATGGTGTGGTAGCTCTCGGCCTGCACAGTGGTAGCACCGCTAGTGGTAGGCGGCGGTGTAGTAGTGGGCGGAGGCGTAGTAGTGGGCGGCGGGGTGGTGCTGGCAGTGCCATTCCAGTTCTGAATGTAGCCTTTCACCAACGAGCCCGAAGTAGTGAGGTAGCTGTCTGACCACGCCGCCGTGGGGCTGGTGCCCGGCTTCAGGGCCGACGCCGACTCCGCCTTATCATTAATGGACCAGTTAAGATGGCTGATGCCGTTCTGCTTCAAAAACGTCATCCACTCCTGGGTAGAGGCCGCATCAATGGCTCCATTACCGGAGGCCTCCGTGGTGCCGTACTCCGTCACGAACAGGGCTACGCCTTTGTTGAGCGCAGCCTGGGCTTTGGTACGTAGGCTGGCCTTGTGCGTGGCGGCGTAGAAGTGCAGGGTGTACGCAATGTTGGGGTAGCGCGTAATGGGGTCGTTGGCGGCCACATCCACATCCTGCGACCAGGTGGGCGTACCTACAATAATGAGGTTGTCGGGGTCAATGGCCCGAATGGCGCTGGCCACAGCTTCGGCATAGGGCTTCACTACCCCACTCCACGACACCTGTAGGGGCTCGTTGTATACCTCATACATCACGTTGGGCGTGTTGCCGTAGGTGGTAGCCATTTCGCGGAAGAAGGCAATGGCCTGGGCCTGCTGCTGCTCGGCCTGGTGCGAGTGCCAGTCGATGATAACGTAGAGGCCGGCCGCAATGCAGGCGTCTACCACGGTTTTCACCTTCTGCTTCTCACGGGTGGGGTTGCTGAGGTAGCCACCGCTTTCGTTCACGCCCATGGCCACGCGCACCACTTTGCTGCCCCAGTTATTCTTGAGCCAGCCCACCACGTTAGCGTTGTAGTACTTCTCGCCGCCCCAGCCATCGTTGCTCCAGAACAGGCTGTTGCCGGCCAGGCTGATGGGCTGGTTGTTTTTGTCGACGATTTTATTGCCGGCCACTTTCAGCAGGCCGTATTGCTGCACGGGCGTTTGGGTTTGTGCCTGCACCGCAGTGGATGCTAGGCCAGTAAGTAGTGCCCCGCCCAGTACAACCGGGCGCATTAGTCGGGTAATCTGGCGGCAGGTGGTAGCACCCTCCGGCCGGGAGTTTGGAGTAGTCATGTGTGTTTTGGTTGATTGGTAGAAAAGAGAGTAAACACTGGCCTAGGCCAGCAAGAGCAAGCAGGAAGTGGGCGCGCCTCTTCCTACCACTAGGTTGTGGGTTAGCAGAGAGCAGCACGTTACAATAGGAGCCCGGGAAATGTGGGCGGCGGAAAGGGCAGGCAGGGCAGGTGTAACCCAGTAGGTGGCTAGCTTGGCGAAGTGTTAGTACCAAGCCCAAGAGGCTAAGAGTATTACCTCAGATGGCAGAGCAGCAAATAGTAAACTAGTTGCAGCTCTAATGTCATGCTTAAAAGTCAATTACAAAAAAATAATACAGTTTTATGTACGCAGGCCTTGAAACAAACGTTGCCACGAAACCATATTAACACATTGATAAATAATTATTTAACACACATAACGTCATTCTAACGCAATAAAAAGCACTTCTTCCTTCAACACCAATTAGCTGAAGTTGTAAATAGTAATCTATACAAGCTTATATCGAGCCGATGTATAGGCTCAGTTCTCGGGTTTGACCACTGAATAGTTGGGGTGGATGAGTGTTTTCTCACACCGCACCTCTGGCCGGAGCATCTTATGCTCTCGGGTGAAAACCTTCAATTCGTTGAGGTGGCAGGGCGAGTTGGGCGTAGTAGGCCTAGTCGTTTCCAGGCTTGGCGTTGTTTCGGGCCTCTCTCGGGCTACTGAAGGAGAGTTGGGTTTCTGAAGTTGGTTGGCGGAATTTGATTTTGGGAGTGGCCTACGGGGGCGGGGTGCTAATTCCGGTGGTCAGCATCAACCCTTCCTTATCAATTACACTAAATTCGCGTTCTACCCATTCTAACTACTGCCCCTTCCTTTGCCTTCTACTCGCCCCCTCTCGCTGCTGTGGCTGCTGCTGGTGCTGCTGACCCCACTGGATAGCTCGGCCCAAAGCCGCCGGAAATCTTCCGCCAAGAAAAAACCCACCCGCACAGAATCTGCACGACCAGCCGCTAAGAAAGCAACGCCCTCGGCCTCAGCTTCCAAGAAGGCTCGTGGCCAGAAGGCCGCTCCGGCAGCGGCCAGCCGCAACCTGCCGGTGCCCTTTGCCGGACAGCTAGGCCATTCTAGGTGGGTTGACTCGGTGATGAAAACGCTGACGCCCGACCAGCGCGTGGCTCAGCTATTCATGGTGGCAGCCTACTCTAACCGCAAGCGCATTGATGAGGACTCGGTTTCGGCCCTGATTCAGCAGTATGGCATCGGCGGCCTGATTTTCTTTCAGGGCGGCCCCGTACGCCAAAGCAAGCTGCTAAATCGGTATCAGAGCCAGAGCAAGGTGCCGCTGCTGGTAGCCATGGACGCCGAGTGGGGTGTGGGCATGCGCCTGGACAGCGTGCAGCGCTTTCCCTACCAGATGAGCATGGGTGGTGTGCGCGAAAACCAGCTCATCTACGATATGGGCACTGAGGTGGCCGCGCAGTTCAAGCGTTTGGGCATGCACGTAAATTTCGCGCCGGTAATTGATGTGAACAACAACGCCGCTAACCCCGTCATTGGCTACCGCAGCTGGGGCGAGAACCGTGAAAGCGTGACTGAGAAAAGTTACCAGTACATGAAGGGCATGCAGGATGCTGGCGTGCTGGCCGTAGCCAAGCACTTCCCCGGCCACGGCGACACCGACACGGACTCTCACTTAGCCCTGCCCCTGCTCCGCATTGACCGCAAGCGCATTGATACGCTGGAGCTGTACCCGTTCAAAAGCCTAATTAAGCGTGGCATTGGGGGCATGATGGTGGCCCACCTTAATATACCGGCCTTAGATACTACCGGCATGCCCAGCACCCTTTCCAAACCTATCATTCAGGATTTGCTGAAGCAGAAGCTGGGGTTTGAGGGCATCATCTTTACAGATGCCATGAACATGAAGGGCGTCATCAGCAAGTACCCGCCCGGCGATGCCGACCTGCGGGCCTTAGTGGCCGGCAACGACATTCTGGAGTTCTCCAAGAATATTCCGCTGGCGCTAAAAATGGTGCGCGACGCCATCAACAAAGGCCAGCTCAGCCAGGCTGATCTTGATGCCCGCTGCCGCAAAGTACTGGCCCTGAAAGAGTGGGCCGGCCTGAACCACTACAAGCCCATCGACCTGCGGAACATCACTGCTGACTTAAATACACCCCACGCCCAGTATCTCAGCCAGCACCTCACCGAGCTAAGCGTAACGGTACTGCGCAACCAGAAGAACCTGCTGCCCCTGCAGCGCCTCGACACGCTACGCCTGGCCACCCTCACCATCGGAACCAAAGACACCACCGATTTCCAGCGCATGGTAGCCGACTACGCGCCCGTGCGCCATTTCTGGCTGCCCGCCACCGCCAGCATGGATGAGCTGACGAAAATGCGCGAAACACTGAAAGCCTATAACACGGTGCTGGTGGGTGTGAACAACCTGGGCCGTTTGCCCGCTACCAACTTCGGCGTAACGCCCGAAACCAACGTGTTTCTGCATGAGCTGGGCGGCAAGGGGCAGAAGGTAATTGTAACGGTATTTGGCAATGCCTACGCCGTAGCCAAAATCCGGGACCTGGACCGGGCCGATGCCGTGGTACTGGCCTACCAGGAAAGCAAGAACGCCCAAGACGTGGCCGCTGAGGTCATATTCGGCGGAATATCGGCCAGCGGCCAGCTACCCGTGACGGTATCAGACCGCTACAGCTACGGCACTGGCCTAGCCACGAAGGGCGGCATCCGGTTGCGGTATAGCTTCCCCGAGGCGGTGGGCATGAGTAACAACCTGGAGGCCCGCGTAGATTCTATTATGACCGGCGCCGTAGCGGCCAAGGCCTTCCCCGGCGGTGAGGTAGTTATTGCCCGCCGTGGTGTGGTAGTACTGCGCAAGAGCTACGGCACGCATTCCTTTGCTGATGCCCCAGCCCAGGGTGGCAAGCCCAGCCGGCCCGTCCGCAACGACGATTTGTACGATCTGGCTTCCGTGACCAAAGTATCAGCGGCGCTGCCGGCCCTGATGAAGCTGCAGGATGAGGGCAAGTTCAACCCCGATATGACGCTAGGCCAGTTGTTTCCGGAGTTCAAGGGTACCAACAAAGACAACCTGAAGCTGCGCGACGTGCTCACCCATCAGGCTCGCCTGAAAGCCTGGATTCCGTTCTGGAAAGACTACACCAAGCCCCGCGGCATCTTCAACTCCCTCTTCGGCAAGAGCCCCGACGCCAAGGAGGTGTCGGCTACTAAGCCCTCCGAGATGAGCCGCCGCTACTTCCGCCCCGACTCCTCCGCCCGCTTCCCTCTGCCAGCTGGCCCCAACGTGTGGGCCCGCAAAGACTTCCCCGAGCGCATCACGAAAGCTATTGCGGAGTCGCCGCTGAATGAGAAGCCTGGCTACGTGTACTCCGATTTGTCATTCATTATGTACCCGCGCTTCGTGAAAGCAGCTTCGGGCAAAACAATTGACAAGTTTGTGACCGATGAAGTGTACCGGCCGCTGGGTGCCACCACGTTGGGCTACAACCCCACGCGGCGCTTCCCGCTGGCTCGCATCACCCCCACCGAGTACGACTCCTTGTTCCGCCACGGTCAGCTGCACGGTACGGTGCACGATGAGGGCGCGGCCCTGCTAGGTGGCCTCTCCGGCCACGCCGGCCTCTTCGGCAACGCCAACGACCTGGCCAAGCTAGTGCAGATGTACGCCTGGAATGGCCGTTACGGCGGCCAGCAGATTATCAAGGCTGAAACGATGGCCGAGTACACCAAGTGCCAGTTCTGCCCCGACAACCGGCGTGCCCTGGGCTTCGACCGGCCAGCCACTAACCCTTCAGTAAACTCAGCTAAAAGCGTGTCGCAGCTCAGCTACGGGCATACGGGCTTTACGGGCACCTATTTCTGGGTTGACCCCAAGGAGGAGCTGACCTGCGTGGTACTCACCAACCGTGTGAATCCCACGCGCCGCAACAACAAAATCACGGAGCTGAGCGTCCGCTCGGGCGTGTTGCAGGTGGCACTGGAAAGCATCCGGCAGGCGCAGAAGCAAGCCGTGGAAAGCACTGTTCCGCAGGAAAACTAAGGCCTTTTTTCTAACTCGTCACAAACAACCGCAGCTCCTGAAGTTCAGGAGCTGCGGTTGTTTGTGACGAGTCAGGAAGCTGTTTGAGATAATTTTGCAGATGCAGAACAAACAGCATCAGCAACGAGTGAGAGGCCAATACGCGGCTCTACACCGTTCGGCTGAGTACTTAGTTAGCCGACAGGAAAGCGTCCATGGCCTTCAAGGTTTCCAGGGGGGCGCTCAGGTGGGGGCAGTGGCCGGTGGCCTGCAGCTTCACCAGCGTAGACTGCGGCAGGTGCGTGTGCAGAAACTCCCCTACTTCTTCCGGGGCTACGGCATCCTGCGAGCATTGTAGGATCAGCGTCGGAATGGTGAGCAGCGGCACCTCCGCGCGGTTATCGGCCAGGAAAGCGGTGGTAGCAAACTGCTTGGCTATCTGCGGATCGGTGTTGCAGAAGAACCCGGCCAGCTCCTCCCCCAACGACGACTCATTTCTGGCCCCCATCAAAATGGTGGCAAACATGTTGGCCCAGCTAGTATAGTCCGCGTCCATGAGTTGCAGCAGCTGAAGAATATCCTCCCGATCAAATCCGCCGTGATAGCCCGGCTCATTGGTATAGCAGGGAGAGGGCGCCAGCATAATTATTTTCGAGAAGTACGAAGGCTCCTGAATGGCCGCCAGCATGGCGATAGTGGCTCCTATGGAGTGGCCTACCAGCACTACATCACGCAGATTGAGCACTTGGCAGATATCAACAATATCCTGCGCGTACCCATCCAGCGAGCTGTACTTCACCGGCTCGTACGCCTGCAGGTCTGATTCGCCGGAACCCACGTAATCAAACAGCACTAGCTTGTAGCGCGTGGCCAGAGAGGTAGTGAGGTAGCGCCAGATTTGCTGGCTACAGCCGAAGCCGTGGCAAAAGAGCAGCACTTGATCACCACTGCCAATTACCCGCACCTTATTGCGCTGCAACAACGGATGGGTGTATTCTAAGGCCTCAAGTGGCTGATTAGCAAACGGCTGCCCAGAAGTTAAAGAGCTAGGAAAAGTGACGGTACGGAACTGCATAGAGTTATTACAAATACTTAGCTATCAAGCTCATCAGTAAGAACTTGACCTCGGGAAGATACCAGCATATACAAAAACCAAACCCCAAATAGTTTAATAATTACACTTTATACCAAGATAGTAATAGAGCAAGCCCATGACATGTAGTAAATAAGCTGCAGGCCACCTCTGGCAGCAGAACAATGCCAGCAAATTCCTAGCTTAAGGGTCCCACCAACAGAACTCCCATGTTAGGCCTGATGATGAACGAGCCCCTGCGGATTGCGGGGCTGCTAGAGCACGCCGCCAAGTGGCACGCCGATACCGAAATTGTGTCGCGGCTGCCGGAGGGTGGCCTACACCGCTACACCTACGCCGGCGCCCACCACCGCAGCAAGCAACTCGCCAACGCCCTAACGGCACTAGGCGTCAGCAGCGGCAACCGAGTGGGCACACTGGCCTGGAACACGCATCGGCATTTTGAGCTGTATTATGGCATCTCGGGCATTGGGGCGGTGTGCCACACCATCAACCCGCGCCTGTTTTTTGAGCAGCTTGTGTACATCATCAATCACGCTGAGGACCGGCTGCTGTTCTTCGACCTGACCTTTTTGCCTCTAGTAGAAAAGCTGGCGCCGCAGTGCCCCAAGGTAGAAACCTGGGTGCTGATGACCGGCCGGGCCCACATGCCTGCCACCACTACCTTGCCCGACCTGCGCTGCTACGAAGACTTATTAGCGGCCCACAACAGCGAGTATGAGTGGCCTACGTTCGATGAAAACACGGCCTCCTCGCTGTGCTACACCTCGGGCACCACCGACCAGCCCAAGGGTGTGCTCTACTCCCACCGCTCCACGCTGCTGCACAGCTACGCTGCCTCTCTGCCCGACTGCTTTAACTGCTCGGCGCGAGATGTGGTATTGCCAGTGGTGCCCATGTTCCACGTCAATGCCTGGGGAATTCCGTATGCGGCGCCCATGAACGGCTGTAAGCTGGTGATGCCCGGCCCCGGCCTTGATGCGGCCAGCCTTTACGAGCTGTATGAGCAGGAAGGCGTAACGTTCACAGCCGGGGTGCCTACCATCTGGTTTGGGCTGCTGACGTTTATGCGCGAGAAAAAGCTGCAGTTCTCCACGCTCCGAAAGATGATTGTGGGCGGTGCCTCCTGTCCGCCGGCCCTGCTCAAAGCCTTTGATGAGGAGCTGGGCGTAGAAATTCGCCACGCCTGGGGCATGTCGGAAACCTCGCCGCTGGGCACCGTGTGCACCCTAAAACCCCAGCAGCTCAGCCTCAGCCCCGACGAGCAGTTTGCTATCCAGACCAAGCAGGGACGCGCCATTTTCGGAGTTGATATGAAGATTGTGGACGATGCGGGCCAGGAGCTGCCCCACGATGGTGCGGCCTTCGGCGACCTGTTGGTGCGCGGCCCGTTCATTGTGCGCGAATACTTCAAGGCCGACCAGCCCGGGGGGCTCACCGCCAACGGCTGGTTTCGCACCGGCGACGTGGCCACCATTGACCCCGCCGGCTTCATGCAAATCACCGACCGCTCGAAGGACGTCATCAAATCAGGCGGGGAGTGGATATCGAGCATCGAGCTGGAAAATCTCGCCGTAGGCCACCCCGCTATTGCCGAAGCTGCTGTAATTGGCGTGCCCCACCCCAAATGGAGCGAGCGGCCCCTACTGGTAGTCGTCCGGAAACCCGAATCTGAAATCAGCAAGCAGGAATTACTGGCCTACTATGAGGGCAAAGTGGCGCGCTGGTGGATTCCGGAAGCCGTGGAGTTTGTAGATCAGCTTCCCCACACGGCCACGGGCAAACTCCTCAAAACCAAGCTCCGCGAGGATTTCGCGGGCTATGAGTTTGGGTAGGTGGTGAGGCAGTGACGGGCATGAAGTGGCCTAGGCCTAGTTTAGCGTTGTTGGGAGGAGACACTACCCTTAGCTGTACGCAACCTCACAACTCATAAAAAAGCCCTTACCTCGTGCAGAGGCAAGGGCTTTTTCATATAGAGGGCTTAATAAAGTATACAGGCAGGAGTGCTGTATTAGGAGTACTTCGTGCTGCTCGCCATGACAGCACAAGTACTTATTCACTCCCCTCCCGCACTATTTCACCGTACCCGTAGCTGGCTGCTGGCTCTGCATTTTGTCAGCAATAGCCTTTTGCAGCTCGGGTAAGTGTTCTTGCACCCGGCGCTGCCCTATTTCCATGCCGGCTTGCATGAGCATGGGCATTTTCTGGATGGTTTTGCGGCCGGTAGGCGTCTGGTAAAATTTGGTCAGCTCCTTCAGTTCTTTTTCGGTAAACTCTTGAGCGTATAGCTGCACCAGATCGTCCTTCATGGACTGCCAGCTCATATACTTGTTAAGGAAGGCGCGCATTTCCGGTTCCACGGCCTTCATCTCGGGGCGCTGCTCTAGTTGCCCATCAAGCATGCGGCTGGTCATTTCCGCCATGTTTTTTTCGCTGCCAGTTACGGCCAGCAGTTCCTCGGCCGCTTTCCGGTGGTTTGCGGATATAGGCGTGGTGGGTGCCGCAGCGGGAGTAGCGGTGGTTGTTTGGGCACTTACTGCCGGGGCAGTCAGCACAAGGGCCGCTGCCAGTATCCACATGTTTTTCATACCCCAAGTACGAGAAATCCCGGCGGCTGTTGGGGAGAGCATCGGAAAATCGGTGGCGCTTGGCCTCGCCTATAAACAGCCATTCCGGGCCAGAGCGAAGTAGCAGAGGTAACTGGCATATGGTAAACTCCGCTTCTTCG
The DNA here is from genome assembly GCF_004745865.1 of Hymenobacter wooponensis. Taxonomy (GTDB): domain Bacteria; phylum Bacteroidota; class Bacteroidia; order Cytophagales; family Hymenobacteraceae; genus Hymenobacter; species Hymenobacter wooponensis. Next base: position 55,220 of record NZ_SRKZ01000005.1, read on the forward strand.
CTCTGGCCCGGAATGGCAAGCCAAAGTGGCCTAGACCACTGCTATACTTTAATGATGATTTGTTTTTTATACATCACCCAAAGTATTCCTAGCCAGATCAGCACGCACACGATGGCGCCCGCCAGCGAGGCATTGATGGGGCTGAAGTACGGCACGAAGAAGGTGTCGTAGAGCCAGGTGCGTAGGCCAGTGGGGCCGTTGGGGCTGGGCACTTTGATCATGTTCAGCAGGCGCGGCACTAGGCTGGAGAGGAAAAACACTGTAATGGCATTTACCCCGTACACCAGCGGCGCTTTAATCCAGCCGCGGTAGCCTTGCACGTCGCAGAGCCAGTAAAAGGCAGCTAGCACGGCCACCGCTAGGCCACCGGCGTAGAGCACGTAGGAGCTGGTCCAGAGGCTTTTGTTGATGGGGAACCACCCGTTCCAGATCAGGCCTAGCACCACGCAGGCGCCACCCGCTACAAATAGCCAGGCCACTTTCGTAGCGGGTGCCACCTCCCGCTGCCGCAGCCACCGGGCCGTGAGCATGCCCAGTAGGCCAGTGCCCACGGCGGGCAACGTACCCAAAAGTCCTTCGGGGTCCCAGGTGCGGCTCTGCTTCCAAAGGTGCGCCTCTCCCAGAATGGTGCGGTCGAGCCAGGCGCCGAGGTTGGTGCTGGCCTCCAGGTTGGCGGGCCCATAGCCCGGCACCGGCACCAACTGCAACAGAATATTATAGAGCACCAGAATAGTAGCTAACAGGCCTAGCTGCTGGCGCCACGTAGTTTTCAGAAACACGATGCCGCAGACCAGAAACACCAGCGCAATGCGGGCCAGCACCCCCGGAATGCGTACCGTGCTGAAATCAAAACTGGGAAACAAAGCCGAGAATAGGCCTAGGCCATATAGAATAGCGGCCCGCTTCAGAATGCGGAGCATGGTGCGCCCATGGGTTTCGGGGTGCTGGCGGGCACCATCGAGAGCATACACCAGGCTCACGCCCACAATAAACAGGAAGAAGGGGAAGATCAGGTCGGTGGGGGTGCAGCCGTGCCAGTGGGCGTGCTCCAGTGGGGCATAGATATGGTCCCAACTGCCGGGATTGTTCACCAGAATCATGGCCATTACCGTCAGGCCCCGAAATACATCGAGCGATACGAGGCGGCCGGGCTGCGAAGCTTCGGCTAAAGGCTGAGTGCCGGTAGTGTGTACGGCGGCCTGGATAGTGGACTGCATGTAAAAAAGTTAGCGGGAGAACTGTAGATTAGGGCTACTAAGCTCAAGCAGGAGTGCGGCCAGAAGCGAGAGAGTAAGTTGAGGCTTTGTGCTGAGCATTCAAAACCAACAGCAGCATCTAGCCAAACCGCTATATAGTTGATTGCTGAATTTGCGCCTGTTAGATTTAACAGCACTTTTTCCGCACTTTCCTTGACAAAAAGAGGCTGTTTCGCTTCTCCGCCCTACATTTTTCACAATTCCAGCCTCCTTTTTCCTCGCTTCCATTCCATTTGATCAGTTTCAGGTTGCCGACGGCTGCCTGCCCCCAACACTTATTACCTGACGTTTTCCCACAGCGTCATCCCCTCCCATCTCTCACTCACTCCTCAATGAAAAAACTTCTATGGTCACCTCTGGCCTTGGGGGTATTGCTGGCTTCACCGCCCAGCTACGCCCAAACGGCAGCTACCCGCACCATGACGGGCGTAGTAGTTGGCTCCAACGACCAGCAGCCTATCCCTGGCGTAAACGTGCTGGTTAAAGGCTCTTCGCAAGGCACCCAAACCGACGCCGAAGGCCGCTACACCCTGCCAAATGTACCAGAAGGCAGCACACTGGTGTTCAGCTTTATAGGGTACACCAGTCAGGAATACCGCCTCGGTACGGGAACCACTGCTAACATCAACCTCGCTCCCGACTCTAAGAGCCTGAGTGAGGTAGTGGTGACCGGCTACGGCATCAAGGAAGAGCAGGGAAAGATCAACTACGCCGTACAGGTAGTAAAGGACAAAGACATTATTGAGTCGCGCCAGCCTAACATCGTGAATGCCTTGCAGGGCAAAGTAGCGGGGGTGCAGGTAACCAGCTCGGGCGGGGCACCGGGCGAAGGCGCGGCTATTGTAATCAGGGGCGGTAACTCTCTGGATGGCAACAACCAGCCGCTGTTTGTCATTGATGGCATCATCATGGACAACTCCTCCTTTGCGGAGTCGACGGCGCCGGGCGGCGGCTCGGCTTTCAACGGAACGCTAGGTCGCTCGACTTCCAACCAGAACCGCGCTGGCGACCTGAACCCCGAGAACATTGAGAGCATGACGGTGCTGAAAGGCCCCGCAGCTTCGGCCATTTATGGTCTACGGGCAGCCAACGGCGCAGTGGTTATTACCACTAAGAAGGGGACAAAGGGCGCCATCAACCTGAATTACCGTACCCAATTCTCAGTAGATGAGGTAAACCGCCGGCCCCAGCTGCAGGATCAGTACCAGCAGGGTAGCAACGGTGTCTTCGATACCTCGGTACGCTCCTCCTGGGGGCCTCGCTTTCAGCCGGGTCAAACCGTGTATGACAACCTGGGCAACTTCTTCCGGCCGGGTAAAGCTTGGCAGCACTACCTCACCCTCTCAGGCGGCGGTGATAAGGGCACCTTCTTCGTGTCGGCGTCTCGCTTAGATCAAACGGGCGTGGCTCCCACCAGCCAGTACGACAAATCAACGGTACGCCTCTCGGGTACCATGCAGTTTACTAAGCGCCTGAGTGCTTCGGGCTCCGTCGAATACTTGGGCACAGGCGGTCAGGCACCTATTCAGGGCAACGGCTTTTATAATACATCGGGGTACACGGGGGGCTACTTGCTAAGCCTGCTGAACTGGCCCCGTAATGATGATGCCCGCAACTACCTGAACCCTGACGGTTCGGTGCGGCGCCTAACTCCACAGCTAGCTACGGAAAGCGACAACCCGTACTTCATCGTTTATAAAAACCCGCAAACCAGCCGCACCAACCGCATGTTGGGGAATGTGCAGTTGGGCTTCAAGGCAGCCGACTGGTTGAATTTCAGCTACAACATCGGTAACGACTTCTACTTCCAGAAAGACCGCTCAGTGCGTGCCTTGGGCACAAACCAGCCGGGCTACCAGAACGGCGGTGTAGCAGAATCCAATATTTTCAGCCAGCTTATTACCAGCAATTTGCTGGCTACTGCTACCCACCAGTTCAGTGAGAATTTTAACACCTCGCTGGTATTGGGCAACACAGTGGAATATCAGCACCGCGAAACTACCGACCAGCTAGGCACTGTATTCCAGAACCCGGACTTTCCTAGCATCAACAACACGGTAAACCGCAACGCACTGGTTACCACCCAAGATCGTCGCCTGATTGGTAACTTTGCCCGCCTCAGCCTAGATTTCCTGCAGCAGTTCACGGTGGAGCTGAACGGCCGTATTGACCAGTCTTCTACCCTACCGCGGCCCAATGAGAACAAGACGTTCGGTAAGCTCTTCGGGTATGGTTCGGCATCGGCGGGCTGGCAGTTCACGCATATGCTGGGGCTTGATCAGAACGAGTACCTGAGCTTTGGCAAGATTCGCGCGGCCGTGGCTGATGTGGGCAAGGACACGGAGCCCTACCGGGTGCTTTCGCCCCTGGCGCAGTCAGCCTACATCGGGGGTGGTTTCCGTAATGGCTTCTTTGGCTCCAACCCCAATTTGGTACCCGAGCGCACGCGCGCCGTGGAAGGTGGCCTAGACTTGCAGTTCTTCAAGAACCGCCTAGGCTTGAATGCCACGTACTACTACCAAATCACGCGCGACCAGATTATTGGTCCTCGTGTCAGTCAGGCTACTGGGTTTATTCTGCAGTACATCAACGCTGGTAAGGTAGAAAACCGCGGCTTCGAACTGGCGCTATCGGGTACACCGGTGCAAAACTCCACGGGTTTTACCTGGGATGTGCTGGCCAACTTTACTCTGAACCGCAACAAGGCGCTTGAGCTGCCCAGCTTCCTGACGGAGGTATACCAGTCGGATGTGAACCTGAACGGTGCCCGCGGTGGTGCCTTCGTGGGCCGCCCGATTTCCTCCATTAGTGCCACGGACTTCCAGCGTGCACCCGACGGTCGGGTTTTGATCAATGCTACTACGGGGTATCCGCTCATTAATACCAGCAACTTCATTTATGCTGGTAACCGCGCCCCCGATTACAGTGTGCAGGTAACCAACACCTTTAGTTACAAAGGGCTGGTTTTTGCCTTCCTCGCCGACTTCCGCAAGGGTGGCAAGGTGTTCAATGGCAACGACCAATACCTTACCACGAGTGGCCTAGGCCAGCGCACAGAGGAGCGCTACAAGCAAGTAGTGTTTGACGGGGTAGTGGCCACTAAAGCGCCCGACGGCTCTACGGCTTATGTAACCAATACCCGACCAGTCGAGCTAACGCAAGGCTATTATCAAAACGTGCTGGCGGCCATCGGCACTCCATTTATTGAGGATGGCTCCTGGGTACGCCTGCGCTACGCTTCTCTTACCTATAACCTCCCGACCACTTGGCTATCGGAGTCCACTTTTATAAAGGGCGTGGAACTGAACGTAACGGGCCGGAACCTTGTGTTGCTCACCAAATACTCCGGCGTAGATCCTGAAACGGCTTCAGCCGGTGCAGGCGTACGGGGCGGTGGCTCCGGCGGGTTCGACTATGGCAGCGTACCGGCCACCCGCGGGGTAGACATGGGCCTCCGCGTTAAATTCTAGGATTGACTGTTTACCAAGAACGCTGAGTGGCCTACGGCTTTAGCCGAAAGCCTACTCCTTCCTCTTGCGCAGCAACCGCCAACTGAACAACGACAACTACTTGCATGAAACGATACCTTCTTTACCTAGGCCTCTTTGTAGGAAGCGGGGCGCTATTCTCCTGCGAAGACTACCTCGACGTCAATAACGACCCCAACAACCCCGTTTCCACGACGCCTAACTTCCTGCTGCCCGGCATTATCTCGCAGGGCTTCCAAACGCAGATGTTCACGTCGCTGACTACTTCGTACCTGAGTCAGTACACGGTGCGTAAAACGCCGGCCAGCAGCACCGATCAGTTTTACCTGACCAACGGTAACAGCACCAACACCTTCAACAACAATTACTACTACTCGGCGGGCAATGTGCCCACGATGACGGCAGTAGCGCAGGCGGAAGGCTCGCCCTATTACGTGGGAGCAGGTAAGATCATCACGGCAATGGATCTGGCGCATACCACGGATATGATTGGCGACATTCCGTACACGGAAGCCTTTAAGGGAGCCGCCAACTACACTCCGCAGTACGATTCGCAGGAGCAGATTTACGCCACCGTCAACCAGCTGCTCGACGAGGGTATTGTGTTGATGCAGACTCCTGCTAACCAGGAGTTCAGACCCTTCTACAGCACCTCACCGAGCGTGAGTGGCGACATTCTCTATCAGGGTAAAACGGATAAGTGGGTTCGTTTCGCCAACTCCCTGAAAGCGCGGCAGCTCAATCACCTCACGCGTAAATCAACCTATAACGCGCAGCAGGTACTGGATTTGGTGTCGAAAGGCTTTATTGGCAACGATGATGATGCCCAGATCCAATTTCAAACGGCTATAGCCCCGCTAACGAACACGACCAACATTTTCGGGCCCACCCGCAGCAACTACGGCACGGCTACGTTCTCCACCAACATCATCAAATACCTGAACGGGAACGTAGTAGGAGCCGCTTACCCGGGCGTGGTAGATCCGCGCTATACCATTATTGCCACGGCCATTAGCACCGGTGCCGACCCCGGCGTAGCGGTGCCCTCCGCTGCCACCAGCCTGCTCGTGAACAACGTCACGGACTTCTATTCTGGCTGGTATGCCCGCGACCTGGGTACGTTTGAGGTAATTACGTACCGTGAGTTGAAATTCATTGAGGCCGAAGCCGCTTTCCGGGCTGGAAACCTGGCCCGGGCCCTGGAGGCCTATCAGAAAGGCATTCGAGCGCACATGGACAAGATAGGCGCTGGTGGTAGCAATGGTACGCCGGCCGTGACCTTCCCGGTGCTGACAAAAGCGCAAATTGACGCTTATATGACCAGCGCTGCAGTGGCCCAGAACACGAGCGAGCTGTCCTTGAAGCGCATCATGGAGCAGAAATACATTGCCATGTTCCTGAACCCTGAGTCGTGGACGGACTTGCGGCGGTTCGACTACAACCCTGCCATCTATCCAAACCTGAAATATCCGGCCGCTGCTAACCCAGAAGTAGCTAACCAGTGGCCCCGGCGTATGCTGCCCGGTGCTACCGAGGTCATGTACAACCCACAGGCGGTAGCAAAGCTGTTCAGCGATGCTGGCGCTACGTCAAACGGTGATTACATCACCAAGCCGCTATGGTTCGACCGTCCGTAATTCCTCGCCGCTGTCGGATTATTTTCAACTCTCTGCTTTGATTTACATGAACATACCTACTATCCGCCGCTGGGCCTGTGTGCCTTTGCTCGGCTGCCTCGCGCTTATGAGCTGCGAGAAAGAGATAGATACTTATTACACGGAGGTGGGCGGTCAAATTCCTACTTTCCTAACAAATGCGTTGGGTGTTAACACCAAGTACGCCTCCGGAGAAGTAGTAACGTTTGAGCTGCAGTACGCCCAACAGACCTCTCCTCTGCGCGACGTCCGTATTTACCAGCGCGTGGAGCCCGCTACTGACTCTACGTTGGTACAAACCATACCTTATAAGGCCGCCTTCTCAAAACGGAAGAATGCCGATACCCTGGTGGTGGCCTACACAGTTCCGGCGGGCGTAAACAAGGCCAACGTGCGGGTAGCCGCCATAGTAACCGCCGAAAACGGCCAGACCAAGCAACGCGCTTTCAACTTCCGCCTCGCCGAGCCAACCCCGACCATCAAGGTAAACACCGTAACCAACGTTACAGCCCCAGCTGGAGCCACTCCCGTGCCCGGCGACGTGGTGCGGTATAACGTGCTACTGAACGAGGGCGGCATTAATAGCGCTACTGCTCTTACCAGCACCGGCACGCTCTATAAAGACCTAGACAGCCTGGTTACCTATGTGAAAGTAGGTAGCGCTGCCGAGCGCCGAGCCCAGCGGGCTGTGCGCCTGCCAGCGGGCACAGCTGCCCAAACCGGTGCGCAAACGGCCGTAAACGTGGATGTAACCATTCCGGCCGGCAGTAATGGCCAGTTGGTGCAGTACCGGTTTGAGGCCAAGTCGCGGTATCAGAACACAACGCCGCCCGCTGCTCCCACCATCCGGACGGCTACAGCCACTGCGGCAGCCATCACGCCGGGCACCGCAACTGGCCTAGCCACTGCTACCAATGTCACGCTCACGTACACAGGCACTACCGGCGGCGACCTGGCAGCTTATGATCTGACTGCCTTTGCTGCAGTTCCGGCGGCGGGCGCCGCTACCAGCAAAGACGTGAGCATTAGCAGCATCGCCAGCAATACCGTGCAGCTGAAGGCCCTCAACACCACCAAGTTTGCGGCCACCACGGCAGCGGTTTATAATGCGGCTACGCTGAACAGCATCCGGCAGGTATACCAAACTACGGCCGCTGCCAGCCAGCTTACCACCCTCGACAATGTGGCGGTGGGCAGTGTATATGTAGCCCGACTGCGTAACGCCGACCAGTACGCCATCTTCACCGTGACGGGTATTAACCGCACCTCTGCCACCGATGTAACGGTAACGCTGGCCGTAAAGTCGCTCTAGGCCAGTACCTGCGTTTATAAAATTGAAAAGCTCCTCCCGGTTTCTGGGAGGAGCTTTTTTATGCGCAATAGTATGCTAGGCTTGTGCTAGAACTAGCGCTGCGATAGAGCTACGGGCTAGTTCAAAATCTGATAGCCGATAGGCTTGAATGAGTAGTTATTCGACATTTCGGCGGAGCAAGCCGTCATACCAATCAGCAGGTCGGTTTTGGCTTCCAGAATTACGTAGTCGCCGGCTTTGCTTTTGGGCGGGAGTACATCCACCCTACCGGTTTCGCCATTCACAGTTACATGCATGAAGATGTTGAAGCAGATTGGGATGGCGTCGGGGCTGATGCCGTACTCTTTCAGAGCCTCGCACAAGTTACCGAAGCAGCCACGGTGTGGGTGAGTGTGGCCGTAGATGATGCGAAAAGTATCGGCGCTGCAGGGCGTCAGCAGAAAGTCGTGGCGACCCACGGTATCCTCTACCAGCTCAAACATGATGTTGCTGCGGTTAGAGTAGAATGGGTGACCTTTCGTCAAGAAGATGGTCTCGGCGTAGTCAATGGTTCGCCCGGAGGAAAGGTATTCGGCCCGGTCATCGAGGTTGTAGCAAATGAAGTCTGATACTTGCTCGCCCTCCACATCAACTACTTTAAGCTGTTGTCCTTTGCGCAGAATGAAAGCGGTGCCGCTACGCGGCGGAATGATGGTTAATTGATCCATGTTGGCTTGAGAAGGGGCATTTCCAGGTTTCGTCGTACGCTTTTCCGCTGTATTGGTAGGCCTCCGATGCGTCGCCGTAGTCCTGCAGCATGGGGTTGATGGAGCCCGAGTAGGCCACATCGCGCGTCCGGATGGTGTCGCGGATACTGTTGTAGCGGCCATTGTTCCGGATTTGCTCAAACTGGGCATGGGGGTTAAACACCATGGTAGGATACGCAAACTGCCGGGCCGGACGAGAGCTGCCCGGGTGCAGGCCAATTACAAAAAAGGCTTCCTCTTTCAGGCTAAAGCTGAAGTCCGGTGAAGAGGTGTCGGCTACCACGCGCCGGTCGTAGCCGTAGCGCTGCGCATCGAGGTTGGCCAAGGACTGCATGCGCTGCCAAAACAGCTCCTCAAACATCGCCTCATTTGGTGCTACAGGACCTTTAAAAATGACTGCTGCGCTGTGGTACAACTTGTCAGAATCCCGGTAGGTATCCACGAAATTGTAGATGAACTCCAGAATTGCTGTATCGTCTTTGGGGCAGGCTAGGTGGTCTACCACCAAATATTTGATTTGCTGGAAAGTGAGGGCCGTTTTGGCAGCCACGCAGGGGAATCCCTTCTTTTTTATAAAAGAAAGATATTCTTCTCCATATATAGTATCTTGATCGTCAAACATTTTTCAATTCTTACATTACCGTAGACATTGGAATAATTAAATTCCAAGCACTTAGAGTTACGCAAGAACTGAACGGTATGTTAGCCCGGAAGGGTAGCACGTTTGAGCTAATGGGCACCTTCGTATGGTTGAGCTTAGGCCATTTTTTGGACTTCTTCTCTCCGTACAAACCCTTAGCCAAGGGTCATTTACTTCTACGATCACTACCCCAGGAGGTGATAAATACCTAGTACTGATTTTTTCTTTTGTGGAGGATAAAACCGTAAAATCTTATACAAAAAACTCGGCTATTACTACCAAACAGGTTAGCGCCAGGGGGAAATACAGCTAGCGTTTTCAGAGGATTTACTAAAACAGGTGGCCTAGCTAGGCCACCTGTTTTAGTTTTCATTAAGAGAGCAAGAGTTTAGCGGCCTCCAAACAACCGGTCGAAGAAGCCGCCGCGTTTACGCTTGGTCTTTGTCTTGGTCTTGACTTTGGTAGGAGCCGTGCTGCCTATTGTGGGCCGTGGCGCGGGTGCTGGTCTAGCCGGTGCCGTGGGAGCTGGGGCAGCAGGCTGAGGCGCCGAAGCCGGTGGTGCGGGCGTTGGAGCAGGGGCCTGGGCCACCACAATTTCGGCGGGGCGGCCCGTGCTCAGCACGCGCACCGGTGAGCTTTCGTTGTGCAGGCGGTCTACGGCGGTGAGGTAGTAGGCGTAGGCCACTCCACGACGGGCGGTGGTATCGGCGAAGAATAAGCCCCGGCCAGCTTGCGGGCGCAGCACGGCCAGAATGTTCCGCGGGTCGTCGGGGGTAGGCTGGGTGTTGCTATCGAAGCGGTAGAGTACGTAGTAGGCCGCCTGGTCGCCGTCGGAGGCTACGGAGCTGGGCTGCCAGGTAAGGGTATTGGCGGCGGCTGAGGCCGTGAGGGTCAGGCTTTGCGCGGGGCGCGGGGGCACGGCATCCAGCCAAGGCATAGCGGGCACCAGCGCCGGGTAGCGGAATTCGTGCTGGCGCAGGGAGTCGGTGGTGTGCAGGGGGTTGGAGAGCAACGACTTGGAGCTGAAGAACACGCTGCCGCCCACTTCGGTGGGGAACGTGCGGTTGAGGCGTACCTGCCGGGGCAGCTCGCGGGGGTTGCGCCAGGTGGTATCGGCGCGGGTATTTTCGAGCATGCGGTAGGCCCCATGCCCGATGTAGAGGTGGCGGCCGTTGCTGTTGCGGGCCCACCACTCCACCAGCACTGGGTATTGCGCCACCTTAAAGTTGCTGCTCCAGTACAACTGGGGTAGCACATAGTCAACCCAGCCCTGCCGCAGCCACTCCAGCGCATCGGCGTAGAGACCATCGTACCCCTGGAAAGCCTTGGTGGCCGAGCCGTTGGGGTCAGTGGTTTGGTTGCGCCACACGCCGAAGGGCGAGATACCGAACTTTACCCAGCGCTTGGTGCTCTGAATGGTATCGTGCAGGGTGTGAATAAGCTCGTTCACATTTTCGCGCCGCCACCCGGCCAAGTCGAGTTGCCGGGGGTTGTACTGCGCATACGCGGCCTCATCGTGAATAACGAGGCCGGCCTCTGGATATGGGTAGAAGTAGTCGTCGAAGTGGACGCCGTCGATGTCGTAGCGCTTCACTACGTCCAGGATTACCTGCGTGATGTAGTTGCGCACCTCCGGCAGGCCGGGGTTGTAGAGCAGCTTGCCGCCAAAGCGCAGGAACCACTCGGGGTGCTGGCGAAACGGGTGGTTAGGGGCCAGGCGTCGCGTCACGGAGTCCATGGAGGCGCGGTACGGGTTGAACCACGCGTGAAACTCCATGCCCCGGTTGTGCGCCTCCTCAATCAGAAAAGGAAGCGGATCGTAGAGCGGTGTGGGGGCTTTGCCTTGGGTGCCGGTGAGCCACTTGCTCCAGGGCTCTAGGCTGCTCTGATAGAAGGCATCGGAAGCGGGCCGTACCTGCACAAATACGGCATTGATGCCGCTGCGCTGATGCTCATCGAGAATGCGGCGGTACTCGCGGCGTTGCTGATCGGGGGTGAGACTGCGGCTGCTAGGCCAGTCAATATTCTCTACGGTGGCAATCCAGACGCCTCGTAGCTCCCGCTTGGGCGGCGTATCGGCGGCGGTGGCAAACTGGCTACGGAGTAACCAAGTGAGGATCAGAAGGGCAAAAAACGGGAAGCGGCCGGGGGCAAGTAATCGAAACATTGCCTCAAAATTACGCGATTCACCGGAGGGCAGGCCCTGAACTTGAGAAAAACCACACTATTCGGCTGTTACTGCGGCAAACGGCAAATCCAGTAGCTCAAACTCCGGCCAGCGCTGGTGGTCGAAGTGCCACCACTCACCGGGGTAGTTGATGAACCCGTAGTAATGCATGGTGGCTAGCAGAATGCTGCGGTTGAGCATTACGTGGGCCGGCAGGTCGCCGTAGCGGGAGCTGGCGGCGGGCGTCAGCTCATCAAAGTCGGTGGGCAGCGGCACCCGCTCGCCGTTGCTTGACCTCACCAGGCCTACATCCACGGAGCAGCCCCGGTTGTGGCGGGAGCCCCGCCAGGGCGGCGCCGCAAAGCTCTCATCCTGAATCTGCTCGTACATGCGAACCGTCACGCTGTAGGGGCGGTAGGCATCGTACACGCACAGGCCTAGGCCACGCGCTTCCAGGCTTTCCTGTACCTGAGCCAGGGCCTCGGCCACGGGCTCCCGCAGGAAGGCCCGTGCCTCGGGGTACACAGCCTCGCCCAGCACGTTATCGGGGGTGGCGTAGCGGATGTCGAGCACAATGGAGGGAATCATGTCGACCAACTCCACGAGTCGCTGCCCGGCATTGGCTTCCACCAATTGCTGGTATTCTTCGACGGAAGTAATTACGGAAAGCCCGTTGGACGAATCAGCCATACACCTAGGTAACCTCAACTAATATTCTGCACAGGTAGCTGTACTGTTACGCTTCCGAAGCTATACAGTTTTACTACCGTAGCCCTAACCCCCTCGCCTACCGCGGCTGCTTTGGTCTTCGCCGGAGCTCATACGCGTAAACCACTTCCCCCAAACGACGCAGAAACGGCAAACCTACCGTGTCGTACTCGTACTGGTCGTCATTAAGCACCTCATCGGCATTTACGTACACTACTGCACTCAGCAGAAACTCTACGTGCTGCTCTTGGTTCCGAATGTAGGCGTTATCTATCAGGAAGCCGTAGGCCTGTCCGATCTTGTTGAAAATTTGTACACCCTCCGGCAGCGAGCCAGGCGCGCCCCCAGCCAGCAAAAACTTGGCGTAGTTATCGGGGTAAGCCGTTGGTGAGTACCGCGGATAGTGGCTGGCCCGCGGTACCAGACTCAGGTAGCGGCGCAAAAAGCTGCTGTCGGCTGAATCAAGCGCCAGCCGTTGCGGGGCTGGTATAGCCTCAGGAAACAGAATGGCCCTAAGCATCCACTGCAGGTCGGGGAGGGAGGTGGTATTCTTGGTGGAGAAATCAAGTGGCTTCTCCAAGCGCTGGTTTCCTTGGAAGTAGGCTTTCCCAATGTGCTGCCCCCGCTGCCGCACCCTAGGCCACTCCCCCTCAAAAACGGCAGCTGGCTGCACGTATACTGGGCGCTGCAACGTGGTATCGGTGTAGATGCTGATGGGGTTGGTATGCCGGGCGCCGGGGTCTTGGTCGCCAACGGAGAGGCGGTGGCGCAGCACGGTGTGGTGCAAGCCGTGCCGGCGCAAGCCCTCATTCAGCGCCTTGGGCCCCACAAACTCATACAGCCGGTTGTACGCATCGTTATCACTCACCAGCAGCATCTTGCGCAGGTATTGCGCCAAGCTGGCCCGGCCGCTGGCGCTGCTGGTATCCCGCAGTACGCGCGTTTGGCCGGCAAAGGCAGAGTCAATGCGCCACGCCGACTCTGGCGTAAGCTCCGGAATAGAAGCTGATAAGGCTCGTAGCTTCTCCAGGGCCAGCATGGCCGTGAGTAGCTTAATAGAGCTGGCGGGGTAGAAATATTCCCGGGGCCGTACCCGAAGCCGGTAGGTGCGGAAGTGGGGCTGCCCCTGGGCGTCGCGGTTGATTTGCGTGTAGAGAACCTGGAGCCGGTGCGCTTTCGCCTCGCGCAGCACTGAGGCCAGCACCGCATCTTGCCGCAACAGGCGCCGCAAAGGGTTGCCGGGTTGGGCCTGCGCCAGCGTGGGTAGCAGCCCTAGGCCACTTACCCAACTGAGGCGGCAAAGAAATCGAACGAAAGCCTCCATGTTAGGCAAGTTACACGCCGCCGCGTAGCAACCGGTGGCATGGCCCAAACTGTGATTCCAGTCGCCCAGGGAAAGCGGAAGCATCTCGTAGAAGATACCTCTGCTTTCCCTGGGCGGCCGGAATCATCGCCAGAAGCGTGTAGTTAGCTATTATGTGCGGGGCCACCGTCGGGGCCAGAGTCAGCGCCGCCTTCCAGGCCGTTGGTCTGGTCCGCGTCGCCGTAACCGCCCCGGATGCCGTCCCCCTCATCTTGGGTAAGGTCGCTCTGGTGGGTTTGCGGGGTTTCACCCGGCTGGTTTTCGGTTTTGGGCTTATTGGGTTGCTCGGCAGAATTGGGGGTGGGCGTGTTCATACGAATGACTTATGTGGAGATGATACATCGAAATAGCGGGCCGTGCCCGGCTCTGAGGCTATACGCCAGCCACGGGCTGCGGTTGGGCTACGGGCGCTACACGCTTTTTTTGCCGCGGCCCACACCTTACCTTGCCTACTATGGCCTGCTGCGCGTGCTAGGCCTCTTACCGGGTGCTTTACTTTTATTTTTTTACGTCAGTATGTCTGTTTCCAGCAACGATACCTTCCTGCAAAAAACCGATGACGAGCTGCGCTACTTGGTAGAGCACTCCGAGTTCTATCATTCTGCCCTTATTATGGCGGCCACGCAAGAGCTGCGCCGGCGGGGTATCTCGTTACCCACTTCACCAGCCCCCTCATCTCCGGCACCACTGGCCTACGACTATGAGGAAGAGGCCCCAGCTGCCTGGCGGCGCTGGCTGCCGCTGGCCTTCGGGCTGGTGCTGCTTGGCTTTGCGGGCTGGTTGATCTTGCGTCCCAAGCAGAATGCAGTCAGTGCGAAGCCAGCCGCTACGGCGCCCTTAGTGCTGGAGGCCGTAAAAACTCAGCGCCTCCCCGACTTTGAAGCCAAAACCAAGGCCCAGGTGCAAGAGGTGCGGCAGCAGCTGCCCGCCACCGACCGCGCCGATACCACCGCTACCGGCCGCTACTTGCGCATGGCCCGCCGCTACTTCCTAGCCGAAAACCAGTCGGCTTACCTCACGCAAATTGCTAAGGGCGATTCTGCCGCCGGCACGTTTCCCAGCCAGGTAGACCTCACGCTGGAGCGCATTAGCTGGTTTATGAAAGCGAAGGCCTACAACCAGCATCTGCACCCTGTTATGGAAGAGCGCCTGACCCTGATGCAGCAGGCCCTAGTTTTGCGGCGCAACTCGCTGCTGAACTTCAAATCGCGCTACGGGAGCGGCAACCCCATGATGGACCGCGACATGAACCGGGCCGACTTTGAAGCACGAGACATCAGCAACGAGCTGCGTGGCAAAGCATCGGAGCGGGCTCCCATTCAGGGGAATATCACCGAGCTCTAGGCTACATCTTCTGCAATACTGTCAGGTGCTAAGCCCCTGGCAGGGTTTATGGCGCCTCTGCAGGCCCCGGGTAGTACACCAAGCGTGTTTGGCGTGCTACCCAGGGCCATTCGCTTATGTCAGCCCCTGACCCCACCAGCTTCTTTGCGCAAAAAACCGATGCTGAGCTGCTCTACCTGGCGCAGCATGGGCAACGCTACCCCCCGGCAGTAGTGCAGGCCGCCGTGCAGGAGTTGCAGCGCCGGGGCCTGATTCCGGAGGAGTTACCCCATGGCCCACCTCCCCGCCCCCACCCCGTTGCTTCGCCAGAGCCCACTGGCTGGGCTTTCCTGCGCCAGGTCGGCCGCGGAATCTTCTGGCCCCGTCCTGGCTATTTCGTTACGCCCGTGCTGCTGTGGCTGAACCTGCTGACTTATGCGCTGCTAGCCATCGTTGGGCAAAACGCTCTTGCGCCCACCTCCGCCGACTTAGTACGCTGGGGTGCCAACTTCACGCCCCTTACCCTGCATGGCCAGCCCTGGCGCCTACTGACCAGTTGCTTCCTGCATGGCGGCCCGGCGCATCTGCTCATGAATATGTCGTCGTTGGTGTTTCTGGGGCTGATGGCGGAAGGTCAAACGGGACGTACCCGCTTGCTGCTGGTGTATCTGCTGAGCGGGGTAGGCGGTAGCTTGCTTAGCCTGTGGTGGCACACCCAAGGAGTGCTGTCGGTAGGTGCTTCCGGGGCTGTTTTTGGGCTTTACGGACTGCTGCTGGCCACATTAGCCGGGCACCCTACCTCTTTCGACCGGGCTGCCCGGCGCACTGCTCTTCTCTTTGTATTCTACCTGATGGCCAGCAGCCTAGCGGGTGGCCTAGAGGCTCATACCACCGACAACGCAGCCCACATAGGCGGCCTCCTGACGGGCATGGTGCTCGGCTGGTTCTGGCCCCGGCGGCAAGGAGAGTAAGTAGCACCTGTTTTCTGAGATAGGCAGTGCTATTGCACCTTTACCTGGTGCAGCTTCCTACGTGTTTTATTGTCTATTTAATATATTTCTCACAAGGCGCTGACATTTAGTTATATCGCCCGTATAAAAGACCATTGTGCCTTCTATTTTCCAGCCCTTCTTCCTATGAAATCAATCTTACGTGTTGTAACAGCCGCCTTGGTAGGCCTGCTCTATTCCGCTACGGCGCTTGCGCAAACAGCCCCAACTGTGACAAATGGTGCCATGGAAACGTGGGTGACCCGCACTTCTGGCGAAGCTCCTCAGGGGTGGCTCACAATTGACGACATTATTCCGTTCACACCATTGGCGCAGCTGGCATCTTTCTTAATTCCTTCCGGCACAGTCACTAAATCTACCTCTGTGCATGGCGGGAGCTTTGCGGCCCAACTCCAGACGGTTGCTAAATCTACCCCTGTCGGCGAAGGATTATTGCCTGGCAGAATGATACTTGGATCCCGCATAAACCCCAACACCAATAACTATTTTGGAGGAGGGATTCCCTATACTAGCCGCCCATCACGGATGCAGTTTTGGTATAAGCTTACTGGCGCGAATGCTCTAACTGATTCGGCAGCCGTATTCATTGTTCTCTCCAAAACTCAGGGCAGTGACGTTAAGGATGTAGCCTTTAATGGGTACTTGCTGACCCCGACTCCCACTTACCAACTCTATGATTTCCCTATAACGTATGAAGAATCAATTGCACCAGATACGTTAGAGCTATACTTCACCTCGGGCACGGCAGAAAAAATTACGGCTGGCACCACTTTATCAGTGGATGATATAACGCTTACGGGTACTGTAACGGCTTCGCGCAACCCTGCTAGCGAAGCGGTCTTGCAGATTTACCCAAACCCCAGCAAAGGCGGAGAGTTTTCACTGGCGTCCTTGGGCAATGCGGCCATTGCAACGGCACCGTTTGTTGTGTCTGATATTACCGGGCGTGAGGTATTGCGCCAAACCGCTGTTTCTCCAGCCCATTCGCACGGCCGGTTGGTAGATTTACGCGGGCAACGTCCGGGGCTATACACGCTTCGATTGCAAACGCCTGATGGACCCGTGGTGCGTAAGCTGGTTGTTGAGTAGTTGACATTAACATTGTTTCCGTAGCCAAGTCCGGCCGCTGCACTAGTAGCGGCCGGACTTTTTTACAGGTAACCTGTTTACAATACGTTATACTTTTCGCTGCTTCAACCTCAGGCTGAATTTGCCGAGCTGTATCGTTTCAAGCAGAAGTATACCTCCTTGCCCGTTCCATCCAATCTTTTATCCGTGTCAGAAACGCCAGATCCTACTGATTCTTCAACTGCTGCGGGCGGCAGCCGCTGGCGCCGGGTGGCAGCCGCGGCCGGGCGCGTGGCGCGCGCGCCGCTGGTAGGGGCCGAGTTTCTGTATCGGGCCGGGCAAGAAAACGTCCATTTCACGTTGCCCGTGCTCAACGGAGCCTTCGGTGATCAACTAGCCGCGCGCCAAGATCACAGGGCCATCACCATGAGCTTCCGCCGCCACGAGGCCGATGTACCAGTGGCCGACTTACGCCTCACGCCGGGCCCAACGGGCCAGCCTCAGAAAACAGTGGTGTTTCTGCATGGCCTCATGGGTGATGAAATTATTTGGCAAACGGGCTCCCCTACTGGCCTACGCTACGGGCCAACCCTGCAACAGGAGCTAGGGGTATGCTGCCTCTATGTGCGGTACAACTCGGGGCTGCACATTTCGGAAAATGGCCAGCTGCTCCATCAGTTGCTCACGGAGTTGGTGCAGATCTTTCCGGCGGCCGTGGGTGAACTGGTGCTGGTAGGCCACAGCATGGGTGGGCTCGTTATCCGCAGTGCTGGGTATTACGCCGATCAGGACGCCCGCAGAGCACCCGCAGCAACTGCCGCAGATTCGTCTTCTACCGGCCCCACCGCACCTGCCAGCTGGCTAGGCCACCTTCGCGACGTGGTGCTGCTGGGCGTGCCCAACGACGGGTCGTTTCTGGAGCAGAACAGTTTTTTCACTTCCCTGATTCTGCGCAAAATCAACCTGTGGCCTACGCGCTTTGTGAGTGGGCTCATTGACAAGCGCAGCAATGGCATCAAGGACCTGCGCCACGCCCGGCTGGTAGAGCAGGACTGGCAGAACCCGCACGCCGACGACCTGTTTCCGCCGCGTACCGTGGTGCCGCCGTTGCCGGGGGTGCACTACCACATTTTGGTGGGCTCCCTGCTGAAGTCGGCTACCTCCATGCTGCATGACTATTTCGGCGACGGGCTAGTGGGGGCCGGCAGTGCCCACGGCCGCATCTTCCGCGACCCAGCCGCTCCACCTGACTTGCGTATCAGCACTCAGGTGTACCCTAAGCTCCACCACGGCACCCTACTTAGTAACCCCGAGGTATATGCCTACCTGCGGGATGTAGTAGCCTACGAACACAACCTGTAGCTTCGGCCGTATCCAGAAAACTAGGGGGCGCTCTGCTACGTGTCTTCTAGGCCACTTTCTGTGCTCGGCATAACCCAAAACAAGCCTTTGTGACCATCCCGCTTCGCATCACCCATATTGTGGAAGAGGCCCCGCAGGCCAAAACGTTCTGGCTGGAGCCACCCCACCCTATCCCGTATAGAGCTGGCCAATATCTTACCCTGCTCCACCCGCGCCACCCGGAGCTGCGACGGTCTTACTCCCTATCGTCGGCACCGGAGGTTGACCGTGGCCTGGCCATTACGCTGCGCCGAGTAGACAATGGACTGTTTTCGCGGTGGCTAATTGATGAGGCAGCAGTTGGCAACGAGGTCCTCACCTTGGGCGCCGGTGGGTTGTTTACGCTGCCTCAGCCATTGGAGGTGGCCTACGAGCAGCTGCTGCTATTCGCCGCCGGTAGTGGTATCACGCCTATTTTCTCCCTGCTCAAGTCGTTTTTGCATACCCGCCCCGCAGTGAGCATCCTCCTGATCTACAGCAACCGCACTCCCCAGGATGCCATTTTTCTGCGGGAACTGCGGGAGTTAATGGAGCGCTATCCTGAGCGGCTGCACATTGAGTTTCTATTCAGCAACCACCGTAATCTGGCCCAGGCACGGCTGTATAAAGACTTACTGGTGACGCTAGTGCGGCAGCACGCTACCACCACGCCAGCCCACATGCTGGCCTACGTGTGCGGCCCCCTCGATTACATGCGGATGTGCAACTACGGATTGCACGCCGTAGGCCTATCCACCGACCGTATCCGGCGCGAAAACTTTGTGCTGCCCCCACCTACCCACGCCGCCCTCCCACCCGACACCGCCACGCACACAGTGCTGGTAGAGGTGGGCGGGTACACGCACCACGTCCCGGTCTCTTACCCCGACACCATTTTGCGGGCGGCTCGCCAGCATAGTCTTGTCTTGCCCTATAGTTGCGAAGCGGGCGTGTGCGGCAATTGCGTGGCCCGGTGCGTGTCGGGGGAAGTATGGCTTTCGTATAATGAGGTGCTCACTGAGCGCGACATAGCGCAAGGCTTAACCCTTACCTGCGTAGGCCACCCCATCGGCGGCGACGTGCACATACGCGTCTAAGTCTGTTTGCTACTTTATGCTAGCGGCGACGCAAGCTTGGCTAGGCCACTAGCAAAACGCCCCCGCAGCTACTGATAGCTGCGGGGGCGTTTTGCTAGTGGCCTAGGGAGTGATTTTCACTCTATCCAATTGCTAATTCTGTGAAGCCGGCACCAACTACCACGCTCGGGAGCGTAAGGCCGGTTTCGGTGGTGGTTTCTGCTCCCTCAACGGCCGTACCGTCGAGGCTGAAAGCGGCGGCGGCGAAAGGCAGGCCGTGAAGTACCACGCGGTAACTGGTGAACGAGGGCTGGTAGTCGCCTTCCGTTTCCTGCTGCAATACTAGTCCAGTCTCGGTGCCTTTTACTTTGAAGCGGCGCGTGGTGCTCTGCCCATCCTGGTAGCCGTAGCCTTCGCCACCGTCCTCGTACAGTACGCTGGTTTCGGTGCCAATTTTGTGGTACACGTGCAGAGTCACCTCTTCCACCACCTTCTCGCCTACGTACTGCATTACGGGGTACATGGGCAATACTGCGCCCGCTTTAATGAAGAGCGGAATGCGGTCGAGGGGGGCGCTGGCCCATACTTCGGCGCCGCCGGCTTTGGCCTCGTCGGTCCAATAGTAGAACCACTGGCCTTTGGGCAGGTACATCCAGCGGCCATCGGCGCCGGGCGTAGTGATGGGGCACACCAGCAGATGGTCGCCGAGGGCAAACTCGGCCATGCGCAGGTATGTGTCGGTGTCGGTCTGGTCGAGGAAGGCCAGGGGCCGCAGCATGGGCGTGCCCTGCTTCACGTACTGCCAGAACGTGGTGTACATGTAGGGCAGCAGCCGGTAGCGCAACTCAATAAAGCCTTTTGCCAGCTCAGCGTACTGCTCCCCGAAGCTCCAGGGCTCCTGGTCGCCGTGGTCGCCGGAGCTGTGGGTCCGGAAGAACGGGTGGAAGGCTCCCAGCGCCACCCAGCGCACGTACAGCTCGCCATCGGGCGTGTCAATGAAGCCGCCAATATCAGAACCGATGAAGCTAAAGCCCGAGATGCTCAGGCGCTGGCACTGAATGTTAGCCAGCCACAAATGCTCCCAGGAGGCCACATTGTCGCCGGTCCAGCCCGAAGAGTAGCGCTGCCCACCGGAATAGGTGCTGCGCGTGATGGTGAACGGGCGGTTGGGGTAGCTGAACTGCTTTACGCCGGCAGCCGTAGCCCGCGCCATCTGCATGCCGTAGATGTTGTGGGCCTTTTTGTGCGAGGCCTGGTGGCCGTCGTAGCTAAAGCGCACGTCATCGGGGAAGGTGCCCTTCTCGAACACGGCGGGCTCGTTCATGTCGTTCCACACGCCCTTCACGCCGTCTTCCTGAATCAAGCCCTTAAATAGGCCGGCCCACCACTCGCGCACTTCGGGGCGGGTGTAGTCGGGAAAGTTGCAGAGGCCGGGCCACACCGAGCCCTTCATCAGCGGCCCGTCGGCGCGGCGGCAGAAGTAGTCGTTCTGCAGGCCCTCGCGGTACACGCTGTAGTTGGGGTCAATCTTGATGCCCGGGTCGATGATGACGATGGTTTTAAAGCCATCTTCGGCCAGCTCCCGCACCATGCGCTTGGGGTCGGGGAAGTGGGTGGGGTTCCAGGTGAAGCACCGGTAGCCATCCATGTAGTCGATGTCGAGGTACAGCGCGTCGCACGGAATCTGCCGGTCGCGGAAGCCCTTGCCGATGCCTTTGAACAGGCTTTCGGGGAAGTAGCTCCACTTGCACTGGTGGTAGCCCAGGGCCCACAGCGGGGGCAGCTCGGGTGGGCAGGTCAGGCGGGTGTACTCCTCGGTTACTTCCAGCAAGGAGGGGCCGTAGATGAAGTAGTAGTTCATCCCGCCGCCCTGGGCCCAGAAGCTGGCCACGTCGGCCCGCTCGGCGGCAAAGTCGAAGGAGGCCTTAAAGGTGTTATCGAAGAAGATGCCGTGCCCAATTTTCTGGTGCAGGGCCAGGAAGAACGGAATGTTCTTGTAGAGCGGGTCAGAGCCCTTCACGTAGCCGTAGGTATCGGTACCCCAGTTGGTGAACTGCTTGCCGCGCAGGTTCATGTTCTCGGGCTTGTCGCCGAGGCCGTAATAGTGGGCACCGCTCTGCACCAGCTTGCTCATCTTCACGATGTCGTTGCCGGTTTCATACTCATACTCCCAGTGGAAGCCCTTCTCATCCTCGCTCAGCACGGAGCCCGAGCGGTCGAGCACGCGGCTGGCTAGGTTGGCTTTTGAGATGGTGCAGATAAGGCGGTCGGTGGTGATGCGGTAGTGGTCGAGCTTTTCCCGGAATTCCAGGAACTCAAGCTCCTGCCGGGCGGGCACTCCCTCGGGGAAAGCGTAGCTGAAATCGGGGGCAAATCCGTTGTCAGTAGCAAACCGGAAGCGCAGCACTTTATCGGTAATAACCTGGAGCTGGAGTTGGACGCCATTGTCGCAGAGAAAGAGAAAATCAGCTCCAGACTGCTGACAGGAAACAACTTGACCAGGATAGAACTCCTGCTTGGCCCGCGCGGCCAAGTCGTTTACCATGTAATTGTTCTCTTGGATATTATCGGCCATGGTGGTGAAGGGAGAGAGTAACCTAGACTCGGCACCAGCCACGCTGGCAGAGTCTGTTTAAGCTTGCAAGGTAAAAATGATTCCTGCGACTTCCGGTGGCTTACGGTTGAGTTTTTCGGAAAAAGGCCTCTGCAGGACGCGGCGGGCGGCATTTTTCTCTACCTTGCCGTACTAGGTTAGTGCCCGCCTTCTGTTATCCCCCCTTATGACGCCTGCCGCATCCCACGTACTGCTACTCGGTTGGGACGATTCTCCCCGCACCGGCGAGCAACTTGCTCCGCCCGTGTTTACTCTGGTTCAGGCTCTGGCGCCCCACACGCCACTAGCCATTGTTCTGCCCCGCCGACCGGTCACGCTCACCTCTACTCCCAACGCCCACGTCACCGTATTATCGGAGCTTACGCCCGATCAAATCAAGGCCTTCCCAACTCGCCCGGACCATTCTGCCGGCTGGCAGGCCCCATCTGCGCCTTATCTGGGCAGCTCTACCGGGGCTGAAGGCACACTGTCCGTTGCACCTGCGCCGCTAGCTACTCCGGCCGCCCCCTACATTGGCCGCTCAGATCAGCCCACCCCTACTACTTCAGGGGTAAGCTTTGCCGTTGCGCCCGAGGCTTCTAGGCCTGTCCTACCAGTTTCGGCCAGCACTGCTTCAGCCGCTCCTCAGTCACTGCCACAACCGGTTAGCCCAACGGGTGGCCTACTGAACCGCGACGATTTTGAGGACGACGGTGCGGAGCCCGAGGCTACAGAAGCCCAAGACCTTTCGCAGCCGCAGGATGATCTGGTGCCTACGCAATCAGTTGCGCAAACCTTGCCCGCAGCAGCGCCCACCGAAGCCTTTCCTGATAGCCTGGCCGCCCTGCAACTCACTCCGGCCCCCGATGCCGACCTTAACTACCAGGTAATTCAGTACGCCCGCCTGGCTTCCAGGCAGGTTGTGATGGAAGAATTCGCCGTGATTTATGCCACCGACTGGCCTACGTGGCTGGCGGCCATGGAAATCCGGCAGCAAACGGGTCGGCCGCTGGTGCTACACGTGCACAGCCTGGCCCAGGACCGTAATTCTCCCGCCGACCGCGGCTGGATTCTGGAGCTGGAGCGCCTGGCTATGCGCCGGGCCGATCTGGTACTAGCCTCTTCCGACGAGGTAGCGGAGCGCCTGCGGGCCACTTACCCAGCCGCCGCGCAAAACCTGCAGGTAGTATCTCCGGCTGATACTGATACGTTAAACGACGTGCTGAGCCAGCTGGAACTAGCCTGGGCTCGCCGTTAGATTGTCTTTTCTTTCTGATTACATGAGTACACCTACCGCCCAACACGAATTCGACGCCGACCTGGAAATGGACGCCTCCGACAACGGCGTTTTCCTGGTTGTTCCCTTCAACGTGCAGGAGCTGTATGGCACTACAGCCAGCCTGCCCGTGCGCGGCACCATTGATGGCTTCCCGTTCCGGCAAAGCCTGCTCCCCCTCGGCAACGGTGAGCACATGCTGTCCGTGCGCAAGGAAATCCGGAACGCCATTGGCAAAAGCTGGAGCAATACGGTGCACGTAGTTTTGGAGCGCGACACCGAGGAGCGCCCCGTGGAAGTACCCGCCGAACTCACCGACGCCCTGGAATACGCCGGCCTGCAGGAGAAATTCAATGAGCTGCCCTACGGCCGCCGCAAGGAGCTAGCCAATTGGGTAGGCCGCGCCAAGAAGGGCGCCACCCGCGACGAGCGCGCCCAAGAGGCAGTACAGCGCATCAAGACCGGCGCCAAATAGAGGCCTAGGCTAGTAAGAGAGTATAATAAGAAGGCCCTGCTGTGCTCGTCACGGCAGGGCCTTCTTATTGTTAACTAAGAACGTCATGTTGAGCTTGTCGAGACATCTCGCCTGCTGACGCCTGAGTTGTAGAGACACATACTTGTGTCTCTACAGCTTAACGAGCTTCTATGGTCCTTCTAGGCCACTCCCGCCCTACATCCGCGTCAGAACCAGGGCGGTGCGGCTGGTTACGTAGAGGCTCAGTTTGTTCACCCCATCTTCCTCGAAGGTTTCGTAGGTGACGGTGTTGTCGATGCGGCCGAAACCGCCAAACTGGGTGTCGTCGGAGTTGAGCAGGATGCGGTAGCGGCCGGCCAGCGGTACGTAGAAGCGGTAGTCGGGCACGCTGCGGTCAACGTGGAAGCTGAAGACGAAGAGCAGATTACCGCGCTCAAAGATGAGTACCTGGTTGTTGGTGTCGATGTTCAGCTCACGGGCAATGCCGGCGGCGGTGGGGCTCAGCAGGCGGGACGATTTTGCCACCTTGATCATCTCCTGATCGAAGCGCAGCAGGTACTGGAACTTCAGGTCGGGGTTATCGGCGAGGCTCCACTGGCGGCGGGCGAAGTGGTAGCTCCAGTCGTTGCCTTGGCGCGGGAAATCCACCCACTCGGGATGGCCAAACTCGTTGCCAATGAAGTTGAGGTAGGCCTCACCGCCCAGGCTGAGTGTAACCAGCCGGATGAGCTTGTGCAGGGCAATGCCGCGGGCCGCAATCGGGTCCGGGTCATCCTTGTGCATGTGCTCGTAAATGGCTTTATCGAGCAGCCAGTGAGCCAGGGTTTTGTCGCCAACCAGGGCTTGGTCGTGGCTTTCGGCGTAGGCCACTGTTTTCTCTCCGAGGCGGCGGTTGGTGAGCACGTGCCAGAGGTCGTGCAGGTTCCACTCTTCGTCGCGGGTGTGTTTGAGCAGCTTGATCCAATAATCCGGAATGCCCATGCCCAGGCGGTAGTCGAACCCGATGCCGCCCTCCTCAATAGGCCTACACAAGCCCGGCATGCCGCTCATGTCCTCGGCAATCAGGATGGCGCTGCGCTTCAATTCGCGCACCAGCGTGGTTACCAGCTGCAGGTACAGGATGGCATCATCGTCGGCATCGGTGCCAAAGTATTGGTCGTAGCTCCCGAAGGCCACGCCCTCGCCGTGGTGGTGGTAGAGCATGCTGGTAATGCCATCGAAGCGGAAGCCATCGAAGTGGAACTCCTCCAGCCAGTAGCGCACGTTGCTGAGCAGGAACTGCTGCACCTCGGGCTTGCCGTAGTCGAAGAGCTTGGAGTCCCAGCCGGGGTGGCTGCCCCGCTCGCCGGGGTGGAAGTACTGCCCGCCCGAACCGTCGAAATCAGCCAAGCCCTCAGCTTCATTCTTTACGGCGTGGGAGTGCACCACATCCAGCAGCACGGCAATGCCGCGGCGGTGGGCTTCATTGATAAGGTGCTTCAGCTCCTCGGGCGTGCCAAACCGCGACGACACGGCGAAGAAGTTGGCCACGTGGTAGCCGAAGGAGCCATAGTACGGGTGCTCCATAATGGCCATGAGCTGCAGGCAGTTGTAGCCTTCGGCCTGAATGCGGGGCAAAATGTGCTCAGCAAACTCCAGGTAGGTACCAATGCGGCCTTCCTCGGTAGCCATGCCCACGTGCGCCTCATAAATGAACGGCTCCCGCACGCAATTCGGAATCCGAAATTTCTGGTCGGTCCACTCAAACTGAGTTTCGGGGCGCCATACCTGCCCCGCAAAATCGTGAGTTTCGGGGTTTTGCACCGCCCGGCGCAGGGTGGCCGGTAGTCGGTCTTTGCCGCCCTTGCTGGTTACCACATGCACCTTAAACAGAGAGTGGTGAGTCAGCCGGTTTTGATACTCCTTATCGGCCAGGAATACTTCCCACACGCCATCGGCGCCGCGCGTGAGCGGGGTGGCCTGCCGGTCCCAGCCGTTGAAGTCGCCGATCAGGTAGATGGCTTCAGCGGCCGGCGCCCACTCCCGAAACCAGTAGCCTTTGCGGCGCGCATCATAATTGAGGCCTAGCCGCTGATGTGCCAGCGCAAACTTGCTTAAGGAGCCACATTGCTGCCGGATTTCTTCGAGGCGCTGCTGCAAACGCTGCTGCCGCGCCCGAAGCACCGGCTCGAAAGGCGTCAGCCAAGGGTCTTGCTGCACCATGGGGAGCAGGTCAGCAATTTCTTCGGGGGCGGTTGTAGTGGTGTCGGTCGTCATAGCGAAAGGCACAGGTAGGTGTGGCCCAAAGCTACGCGGATTGAGGAATTTAGGACATGAATTGGCAAAATTGTGAATTTGTGAAGAGGAAAGAACTGCTAAGGAGTTGCAGTACTAGCGTAGTGAAGAGGAGTACGTAACGGGCCAAGTTGTCAGACTGGGTGGCCTACCGAAACATCTGCAGAACAGCAAACTCACTTCTCCATTACTCACTCTTTCACCGTCTCCGTACCTTGCCTATATGAAACGCCTGCTCTACCCATTGGCTTTGGCCGTACTGGTTGCTTGCACCACTACCCAAACCACCACCTCCCCTATTGCTTCCGCTACCCTAGCTGCCCCCGTGCCATCGGCTACCCCCGTGGTTACCGACAAGGCCATGGTGGTATCTGCCCACCCCGAGGCCACGCGCGTTGGCGTAGAAATCTTGCGCAAAGGCGGCAATGCCTATGATGCCGCCGTGGCGGTGCAGTTTGCGCTGGCAGTGGTGTTCCCGGTGGCCGGTAATATTGGTGGCGGCGGCTTCCTGCTCTACCGCGGTGCCGATGGACAAGAAGGAGCTATTGATTTCCGGGAAACGGCTCCCGCCGCCGCTACTCGCGACATGTACCTCGATAAGGAGAGCAACGTAGTACCTAACCTGAGCACGCTAGGCCACCTCGCGGCCGGCGTACCCGGTACGGTGGCGGGCATGGTGGAGCTGCACAAAAAGCTGGGTAAGCTATCTTGGAAAGATGTGGTGCAGCCTGCCGTGGATCTGGCCTCGAATGGTGTGAAACTGACGAAAAAGGAAGCCGCAGGGCTGAATGGCAACCGGGAAGTATTTGCGAAAATCAACCCTTACAATGCCTACTTAAAGCCGGCGCCTTTCAACGAGGGCGACGTGGCGAAAAACCCTGAGCTGGCTCGCACGCTGGAGCGCATCCGCGACCAGGGCCGGGCAGGTTTTTACGAGGGAGAAACGGCCAACTTGCTGGTAGCTGAAATGCAGCGTGGCAAGGGCATCATTACCAAGCAAGACCTACTAAACTACCAGCCCAAGTGGCGCACGCCCCTGCACGGCCAGTACCGCGGCTACGACGTGCTCACCTTCCCCCCACCCAGCTCCGGCGGGGTAGCGCTGCTGCAAATGCTGCAGATGCTGGAGCCCTATAACCTAGGCAAAGCCGGCTGGCACTCGCCCCAGGCCACCCACTGGATTACCGAAGCTGAGCGCCGCGTGTACGCTGACCGCGCCACCTACCTCGGCGACCCTGATTTTGGGAAAGTGCCCGTAGCGCAGCTCCTAGAGAAGCCCTACAACAAGCAGCGCATGGCTACCACCCTGGCCTACCGGGCCACACCCAGCGCCCAGGTATCGGCGGGAAGTGGCCTACCGGGGTATGAGTCGGACCAGACGACGCACTACAACATTGTGGATGCCCAAGGCAACGCCGTGAGCTGCACCACTACGCTCAACGGAGCTTACGGTAGCAAGGTAGTGGTAGCCGGCGCGGGCTTCCTGCTCAATAACGAGATGGACGATTTCAGCAGCAAGCCCGGCACCCCCAACGCCTATGGGCTGGTGGGAGGTGCCGCCAATGCTATTGCCCCCGGTAAGCGCATGCTGTCCTCTATGACGCCCGCCATACTGACTAAAAACAAAAAGCTGGCATTGGTAACCGGCACGCCCGGCGGCAGCACCATTATTACCAGCGTGTTGCAGTCGATTCTGGCAACTGTTGATTATGGCCTGAACGCCCAGCAGGCCGTGGCCGCCCCACGCCTGCACCACCAGTGGCTCCCCGACCAGATTGATGTGGAAGCCGGCGCCCTCCTGCCTGCTGCCCAAGACTCACTCAAAGCCCGCGGCTACACCCTGAACCCACGCAACCCTTGGGGCCGAGTAGAGGTGATTCGGGTACTGCCCGGCGGCAAGCTGGAAGGCGGCGCCGACCCCCGCGGTGACGACGCTGCCGCAGGGTATTAGTTCATTTAGCAACTGCCTATGCTATGCTATCCTCTTCCACTGTTCAAGAGATTATTCAGCAACTACGCTCAGACGATGTAACGGGTGAAATACCCTATTTAGGGTTCTTTGCGGATGAACAAAACGAAGAGTACTGGCATATTGAAGCCAACCGGGCAGGCCTGCGTAAGTATGCCGCTGATTTGCTAACTGCTTCTGTTTATATCCCACCATCCGCTGACGACACATTTAACGCCCCGTTAGGCTCTTCCTGGCTTGATGAAGCAGGCGACGCCCAGCCACTCTTCGTAAAATTTGTTGAGGCTCCTAATGCTAAGCCAGTAGTTTATCGCACCGATAGAGTAATGGATACAGTATGGAAAGTTGGCTGTTTAGTGATGCTGGTTGCTCTACTAGGAATATTTGCAGCTGGTATCAAGGAGATTATAGACCAGCTAAAAGCTTGATATAGTATCAGGCTCCTAGAAACCAGAATTCCCCTTGCATGCGGCTGCTTCAAGAGTTGAAGCAGCCGCATGCAAGGGGAATTCTCATCTGCTCGAAGCAGACTCAATTTTTAGGAATTCTGGGCGTCGCGGGCGAGTTGCAGTTTGCGGGCAACGTCGGTGAGGGCTTTCGATAACTCATCAAGGGAGTTGATAAAGCGAGGGTTGGCGTTATCCACGAAGCTGTTGATGTGCTCGGCTAAGGTTTGCAGCACGTCGCTGATGGGGTTAACGTCGGTACCGCTGAGGAAGCCTTTGAGCTTCACTAGGTCGGCGGCAATGGTGGCGTGGGCAGCGTCGCCGGAAGCGCGGAGCATGGAAATCCAGCCGTCAATGTTTTCAGTAGCCAGGTTCAGCGCTTGGCCCAGGTCTTCGGTACGAAGAACGCGGAGGGAGCCCTCCAATTGGTCGGCGCTGGCAGAATGCGAGATAGACATACGGTAAGGAGTTGGGTGAAACAACAGGAGCCTTTGTGTACTCTATCCTTCAGCCCAGGGTTGGCCCCGAGGAAGAATACCACACGCAGTTTACTCCATGAAGCTGAACACTATAGCGTGCTAGCCGACACTCTCAGTGCCTGCGCCAGATCCTGCAGCTTGCCCTGCGACTCGGCATCGGCGGTGGTGGCGGCCTGGGTGGTAAGCTCGGCCAGTTTCTGCAGACAGTCCTTCACCTGCGGCCCATTGGGGTTGCCGTGGTCGATGGCATTGTAGAGGTTTTGCAGCTCCAGAATCAGGGGCGCGAACCGGTCGCCTTCCACGGTCTGCAGCAGATTCATCCAGCGGTACAGGTTGTCGCCGGCGGCCGGAAGCAGGTGAGGTAGCTGGGTGGTTTGCAGGGCGTGCAGCGTGGCTTCGAGGTGGGGCTGGCTGCCCGCCAGTACAGAGCCGGCCGGATGCTCCTGCCCCGAGGTAGAGTGAGTAGATTCCATAGAAAAAGAAGGTAAAGCTGATTGCAGAGCAACGCGGCGCCAGGCAGCGTGCCTGATTTCAGCCGTCAAAAAACAGCCTCGCCTACAGGAGGCAAGGCTGACAAAAGAGGCAGCAGTGGCCTAGATAGCCACCGGGTACCTTAAGACATTTTCAGGTTGCCGGCAGCCGTAATGAGCACCTGCCCCAGGTGACGTAGGTGGTCACCCACACCATCGTGCATGTTACGGGCCATGAGGGAAGTTTCCTGGCCTAGGTGCTGAAGAGAGTTGGCAATGGCCGGACGGTCGTCGTTTTGCACGTGGCCGCGCAAGTTGCGCAACTCGCCTTGCAGGCCCGACAGCGCCGAGCCGCCCAAGCCGTCCAGGGCCTGAATCCAGTTGTCGATGGCGGTGAGGCCCGAGTCGGCGGGGTGCTGGCCAGGATGCTCAAAGGCGTGGTAAATACCTTGAATAGTTTCTTCGATGCGGGCAGCGTGGTCCATAAGTCGGAAAGGGAGTTGTAGAGTGGAACGTTGCTAAACTGTACGCCAAGGGCGGCGCCCACGTTGCGCCCCGCTGCTTTGCGCGGTGCTAGGCCACTCCTGCTCAGCGCTTCGAGGCCACTACATCAAACTCCAACCGGAACTCATTCCGGATAGCATAACTGCCTAAGTTTTGAAAGAAGCTACTGGAATTGTAGTTCACGCCAAACTGGGTACGGTCGAGGGTAGCGCCCCCTTGGATGCGCAGCTGGCCGTTGGGCAAAGCAGTAAGTGTAATCGGGAACTGCACTGGTTTCGTGACGCCCTTTAGCGTGAGTTGCCCCCGTGCCTGCCCATCCTGCACTTCCTTCAGCACAAACGTGGCGGTGGGATAACGGGTAGCGTCGAAAAAATCGGGGCCGCGCAGGTGCTCCGCTAATTGGGCCTGCTCCTGCGAGATAGTGCGCATGTCTACCTCTATGCGGCCCTGATGCAGGCGGCGCCCATCGTAGGCCACGGTGCCTTGCCGCACGTGCACCGAGCCCGTAGGTGCGTACCCGCCCACTTCAGCGTAACCCGTCCAGGTGATGCGGCTGGCGGTTGGGTCGATTTGATAAACAGAGTCGGCCAGCTGTGCGGCGCACAGGCCTAGCAAGATCAGAAGGAACAAGTATGGTCTCATGAGAAGAGGTTTGATAGATGCGCTACTAGAGGGTCTGCCTGCCTGTACAGCCCAGCATGTCTCGAGCAGCTCGATATAGACGGCTACACAGCCACGGGATTCAACTTTTGCATGAGGGCTTACTGGCCTAGCGGACCGTAGCCTCAGTCTCAATTAAGCCCATGCCTTTGTAGAGCTTGCCGGTTTTGTCTTTGGCCAGAATGTACCAGAGCGCATCGCCACCATAGAGGCGCAGGGCGTTATCGGCGTAGCGGTAGTTCTTCGCGAAAGTGTAGGTGCGCCCAGGCAGCAGGCGGCCGCCGGGGCATTGGAATAGCTCGGCAAACTCGGCGGGAGTTTGGCGCATGTTGGATTGCCAGCCAGCCTCGCTGTACCAGATGAAGCTGCCACACTCCACCACTTCCAGCTCGCCCACCTCGGAGCGCACCATGGTGCTATGCTTCCAGACGTAGCCGCCGGGCTGCTGGGGGTTGGGCTCGGGGTAATTGGGGTTGGGGGAGTGCCACAGCGTGAGGCCTACGGGCACTTGGCGCAGCTTATCGGGGAGGACGCGGGTATGGTCGGTCCAAGTCTGGGGTGGGGTGGTTTGGGCGCGTAGGCCAGGGGCAGCACCTGCCAAAAGGGCACCAGCAAGCAGAAGCTCTTTCATGGTCATAGTATGGGGTGAAGTATGACCCAAAGGTGCCTGGTGTGGCCCGGCCAAACGCCCCATTTCCAGCCCCGGGACGCCCCACATCATGATCTGGGCCCTACTAGCTGCCGTGAGCTAGCCAGCTAGCCTAATATTCACTGAACATGATATTTATCATGCGATAAGCTAATTGTTATCAGGGATTTACGACACTTTATTCAGGAGCTTTATGGTGTACCCGGCCTTCTCCACTGGCCTACTATGCCACCTAATCAGCCCCAGCCATGATAACGCCCACGCTTTTCATCTCGGTCCTGCTCATTTCGGTGCTCGCGCTGGCGGGCGTTTATCGGCGCGGTACGCAACAGCCCACGCACACCAGCTAGAACACCTACGCCCCATGACACAGCAGCCACGCCTCCACTATCCCCAGCCCGGACGCTTCAGCAGCTATAGCTCCAAGCCGTATTCAGCCATCAGCACCAAGGCTACTCAAGCAACTCAGCAGGCCGATGCCGCTCTGCCCCTGGACGTTAGCTGGGGCTGCGACTTCCTGGGCTTTCCGGACAACCAACGGCCCGCTCAATTCCAGCCTGGCCCCTACGATGACTTGGCTCTGTAAGCCGCCCCACGCTTTGCCTTCTCCGCCATGAGCTCATCTATCGTTGTCCTCACCGATTTCTATGCCGTCTCCAATCGGGCTCTGTCTTACGCAGCTGGCCTAGCCGTACCACTGGGCGCGCACTTGGTATTGTTGCATGTGCGCCATAACGGCCTGCTGTGCCCTGATGAAGAGGCGGGCGCCCATACCGTTAGGCAAACCCGACAGGCCTTGTACTCACTTGCGGAGACTCAGCCGGTGCCCACTCAGGTTGAGATATCGGAGCTAATGCTGCCTGCCGCCGTAACGGAGGCTATCCGCCACCACCAGCCTCAACTGCTGGTGCTAGGCCACCCCAGCGAAGAAAGCCCACTAGCCCAGGACTTTGCGAAGGTGGCGCTGAACCTATTGCACCACGTGCGATTTCCGCTGCTGCTCGTGCCGCCCGTGGGGTGGGATGCTTTTCCGCCGCGCCACGTACTGCTTGCTCTTGATGGGGAACCCTTCTCCCTCTACGACAACCAACAGATTTTGCCACACCTGTCGCAGGCCTTGCACGGCACTGTAGAGCTGGTGCAGATAACTGACCCCACAGCTACGCAGCCTACCGCCGCCCACTTGCTGCGCATAGTGCAGACCAGTGGCCTAGCCGAAGGCCTTACTACTGAACAGGTGCATTTGGTACCTGAAACCACCTCAACCGCCTCCGATATCCAGCGGGTGTGTGGGGACCTGAATGCTGACCTACTGGTGCTGATTGCCCGGCCCCACACCGTGTTAGAGGGTCTGGTTCATCGCAGCGTAACGGCCCAACTGATCCGTGAAAGCGCTATTCCAGTGTTGCTGTTGCCCTCGCTGGACTAACAACTTCCTCTCTCCCTATTCCTTACTTATTGCTCTCATGCATTTCTCCCTGATTGTACTCAGTGGCTTCTACCCTGCGGCCCAACGAGCCCTGCAGTACGCCGACTCACTGGCCAGCTGCCTGGGTGGCCACTTGGTGCTGCTGCACGTAAATCGTACCTCCCTCTTTGACCCCTACGTGTTTGCCGGTGAAGGCTGGCGCCGCCAGGAGCTGGAGGAAGAAGTAGATACTGGCCGCCTGCTAGCTCAAATGGCCCGGCAGCTGCGCGCACCCGCCACCGTAGAAGTAGCTACCGACTTGCTGCCACCCGTAGCCCAGGACCTAGCGGCCCGTCATAGTCCGGCCCTATATATTGTGGGAGTACCGGCCCACGGCAAAGGCAGCTACGAGCCCATTGTGGAAGCCACGCTGGAGCTACTGCGGGCCCAGCAGCTGCCCGTGCTGCTGGTTCCTGTAAATAGCCAGGCCTACGCCCCTCCCCGCCGCACGGTGGTGGCTGCCGACCGCGAAGCCTTCCTTTTACCCTCGTCTGCCGCAATAGTCAGCAAGCTGCTCCCGGCCATGGGCGCCGAGCTAACGGTGGCTCACGTGTCGGAGGTGGAGGATGATGCCAGCTGCGCCCGGGCCTTGCGCGCGGTGCAGCAAAGTGGCCTAGTGCCGGGCGTGCGGGAGGTAAACCTGCGCGGCTACCCCGCCGCCACTCCGGCGGCCGGACTGCTTGATGCCGTTGCTGATACCGACGCGGAGCTGCTGGTGGTGCAAGCCCGCAGCCGCAGTTACCTCAGTGAGCTATTCCACCGCAGTGTAACGGCGGCCCTAATTCGTCGGAGCCCGGTGCCGGTGCTGGTGGTACCCGTGGAGGAGGCTGCGCATGACCCTACGCCACACCCCAAGCAAGCGGCCGATGAGCATCTGCTCTGGCCGAAATAGCTCCTGAAACTCGTCGCCTCTTTATTGCTAGGCCTCCCGTCCGGCCCACTTTGGTTTCCCACTTATCAACCCTCTCTTTATGGCCTTATGGGCCGCCTCAGCTATGCAGCCAACTTTTGTGGTTCTTACTGATCTTTCAGAGCCCGTCGAGGTGGCCCTGAAATACGCTACTCGCCTGGCCTCTGAGCTGGCGGGCCAGCTTGTTTTACTGAACGTGTACCAGGACCCACTGCTGGAGCCAGAATCAGCGATGATGACCATGCCCCTTGTGATGGAAAGCCGCCAGCAGGTAAAGGCGGCCCTAGCGCAACGGGCTAAGCTGCTACCGGTGCCCGCCGAGGTTGTAGTCTCAACAGAGAGCCTGGAAGCCACCATCACCGAGTTGGTGCACCGCTACCATCCGCTGGCGTTTGTGCTGGGCCGGGAGCACCCCGAAACCCTGCTCGACCGCCTGCTGCCGCACCAAGCAGCTCCTGTTCTGCAAGCTGCGTGCTATCCCGTGCTGCTCGTGCCCGACTGCTGGCGCGATACTCAGCTCCCGAGCCGACTAGCAGTGGCCGCTGATGAAGATACCTTCTGGCTAACAACACCTTCCATGGCCTTGGGCACCCTGATGGCGCGCTTACGTCCCACCACTACGGTAGTGCACGTGGCTCCCCATGATGGCCCCTCCCACGCCGAGGTAGGCCTGCAGTCGGTACGCCGCACTTGCCTGTTTGGGGTACTGACCAATAATAGTCTGTATGAGGTGCGCGGTGAATCGCCGGTCGATGGCATCCTCCACGCGGCCGATGAGCTACACGCCGACATGCTGGTGGTAATGGCCCGGCCGCATACGTTCCTGGGGGGCTTGTTTCATCGCAGCGTAACGGCTCGGCTGCTGCGGTGCAGCTCCCGCCCCGTGTTAGTGTTGCCCACCACCAATTAATATAGCGCCATTCATGCTTTCTTCTCTGCCTCAAGTACAAGAGCGCCGTGCTGCCTTGCCTACTACCATGCTGGCCGCCGTGGCCTACACGTATGGTCAACCCCTGCAGCTGGAGCAGGTGCCGGTGCCCGCCGTAGCGCCCGGCCGCATTCTGGTGAAAGTTGCCGCCTGTGGTGTGTGCCACACCGACCTGCACGCGCTTGATGGCGACTGGCCGGTGAAAGCCACGCTGCCCCTCATCCCCGGCCACGAAGGTGTGGGCACGGTGGTTGCCGTAGGCGAAGGCGTAACCAACGTGCGCGAGGGCGACCGGGTGGGTGTGCCCTGGCTCTACACCGCCTGCGGCCACTGCGAGCAGTGCTTCACCGGCTGGGAAACACTGTGCCCCAGCCAGCAGAACACGGGCTACTCGGTGCAGGGCAGCTACGCCGAGTATGTGCTGGCCGACCCCAACTACGTAGGCTTGCTGCCCGATGAGCTGTCGTTTGAGGAAGCGGCCCCCATCCTGTGCGCGGGCGTCACGGTATATAAGGGCCTCAAGGAAACCGAAGTAAAGCCCGGGCAGTGGGTAGTTATTTCGGGCATAGGTGGCCTAGGCCACTTGGCGGTGCAATACGCCAAAGCCATGGGCATGCTGGTTGCCGCCGTAGACGTGCAGGACGACAAGCTACGCCTGGCTCAGGCCGTGGGCGCCGACCTGGTAATCAATGCCGCCACCCACGACCCCGTGCAGGAAATTCAGCAGCAGATTGGCGGCGCCCACGGCGCGCTGGTCACGGCAGTGTCGCGGCCGGCGTTTGCGCAGGGGGTGGGCATGCTGCGCCGCCGGGGCACCCTGGCCCTGGTAGGCCTGCCACCCGGCGACTTCGACCTGAACATTTTCGAGGTAGTGCTCATGCGCAAAACCGTGCGCGGCTCCATCGTCGGCACCCGGCAAGATCTGGTGGAGAGCCTGGCTCTGGCCGCGGCCGGTAAGGTCAAAGTCCATTACCACACGGAGCGGCTGGAGAACATTAACCAAGTACTTGACGACTTGCGAGCGGGCAATATTGACGGCCGCGTAGTGCTCAACCTAGCCCTTTAGCCATGCTGCGCGAGCCGCCGCTCCTGCCGTAGTTGCTCACCTTTCGTACGCACCCATGAGCCCCTGCCCCACTTGGCGCAGGGGCTTTCCTTTGGCCTAGAAGTTCTTAAAGAGCAAGGCCTGGCAACCGATTTATCCCAAGCCTACCCCGCCAGCATTGCTATCAATTGGGGCGGTGACGGGAGGCAGCCTGCTCCAAGCCATTTATTTCTTTTGCAGATTGCGCCGCAGCTTCCGCCTCGTTACTGGCTTAGCACTACGCCTTGCCTATGCAGGCGACACCGCTAACTCTACCTCCTTCCTTATGACAGACGCTACCTGGCGCCCAACGCGCTCGGCCACTGTAGCCTTCACCGTACTCAGCTGGCTGCTGGGCTGGAGCCTCAGCATTCCCGCGGCCCATGCTCAGCCCGATGCCCCTCTCGTCAAGACCCGGCAGGGCCGCCTGCAGGGCGTACGGGAAGGCAAGCTGCGCGTGTTTCGGGGTGTTGCCTATGCCCAGCCGCCCGTAGGCCCACTCCGCTTCCGTCCACCGCAGCCTCTGAAACGGCAGTCGGGTCTGGTGCTGGCTCGCGAGTTTGGCTCCAAGGCCTTGCAAGCGGGAGGTGCTGGGGCAGTGCAGGGCTCAGAAGACTGCCTTTACCTGAACGTATGGGCGCCGGAGATAGCGCGCCGCAAGAAGCTCCCGGTGGTGGTATGGGTGCACGGCGGGGCCTTCACGGGCGGCTCGGGCCAGGATAATGATACCTGGACTTTCGCGGCCCAGGACACGGTTATTGCCGTTAGCTTTAATTACCGATTGGGCAGTCTGGGCTTTCTGCAGCTAGGCCAGCGCCTCGGCAACGATTACTCCCAGGCCGGCAACGCGGGGATACTAGACGCCGTGGCGGCTCTGCGCTGGGTGCACCAGAACATTGCGGCCTTTGGCGGCGACCCCAAGCGGGTGACGGTCATGGGTGAGTCGGCGGGCGCCAAGCTGATTGGTGGCCTCCTGGTGACGCCGGCCGCCGAGGGCTTGTTTCAGCAGGTGATTCTGGAAAGCGGGGCCGTACAGGCCGTTCGGGATACGGCTACGGCAGGCGCTACAACCAAGCAGCTCCTGCAGGCCCTGCACCTAACTAATCCGCAAGAGCTATTAACGCTGCCGGCAGAATCGTTGGTGCAGGCCCAGACGGCCTTTACCAACGGCGCCGGCGGGCTCCAGGTGTTTGGGCCGGTGCTCGATGGTACCACCATCCCCACTCCCCCTCTCGATTACGTGCGACAGCATGCTAAACGGCCCCTGCGCGTGCTGTTGGGCACCAACCGGGAAGAGGCCCGCTTATTTAGCGGCCCAGGCTCCGTTATTCACGAGCCGAATGAAGCGGCTTTGCAACAGGTGTTCGGGCCCAAGAATAGCCCCTACGTGTGGCAGGCCTACCAAAAGCTTAGCCAGACCCAGCCGCCCCTAGAGGCCTGGAACTCCGTGCTCACTGATTATCTCTACCGCTTGGCCACCTACCGGCTCGCCCAAACCCTAGCTGAGCAGGGCACGCCCACCTGGCTGTACCGCTTCGACTACTCTAGCCCTACCTTCCGCCCGATGCATGCGCAGGAGTTGGCTTTTGTGTGGAATGCACCGGCCGGCAGTTCAGCTGCGGCTACGGCTGCCGCTCCAGCTACGGCCCCTTCTAAAGCCGCCGATCCAGCCCTGGCAGCTCGTATGCATGCTTACTGGGCACAGTTCATCAAAACCGGGCAGCCAGGCCCGCAGTGGCCTACCTATACTCCTGAGAAGCGCGAAGCCATGATTTTCGACGCAAATAGCCGCCTAGAGCCCCTGCCAGCACCCTATGAAGATCCGGCTTTTCCGGTGCAGGGCTACGGGTGGTAGTCCTGGCCTAGGATTGCTTAGCTCTTCCAATAGCATGGCCCGAAGGCGTATGCCAATCTGTATGTGTGCTCAGCCTGGGGTGAGTACGGGATGTGCAGTACTTCTGCAGCGGGATACAGGCATTAGTGCCTGTATCCCGCTGCTAAATCCTATAAGCTGTAAAAAAGCTCTTTCGGTGTTTTACTAAGTACACTGCTCAGAAACTGGTATCTTTGATATGGTGCAGGATGATCTTCCTGCCGTACCATATCCCTCAAACATCACGTGAACACACTACCTGTCCTTCGTTTCGGTTGGCTGGTGCTGATGCTTTCCAGCTGCCTGATGCTGGGTGGCTGCTCGAACAAGGAAAAAACCCCGGTATATCGGATTGGCTTTTCCCAATGCAGTATGTCGGGCCCCTGGCGCAAAGCCATGCTCACGGGCATGGAACGCGAGCTTAGCTTCCACCCCGAGGTGGAGCTGCACATGCTTGATGCCCACGACGACAGCCAAAAGCAGCAGGAGCAAATTCGGGAGCTGGTGCAGGAAGGCGTGGATCTGCTCATCGTTTCGCCCTACGAATCGGAGCCCGTTACGCCAGCCGTTGAAGAGGCCTACCGCCGCGGAATCCCAGTCATCCTGCTCGACCGGCGCACCGCTTCCGAACAATACACCGCCTACGTGGGAGGCGATAATGTGGAGGTGGGGCAAACGGCGGCGCGCTACATTGCCCGCCTGCTCAAGCAACGCGGCAACATTCTGGAAATTCTAGGCACGCCGGGCTCCTCCGCTACCTCTGAGCGGCACCAGGGCTTTGTCCAGGGACTTTCGGCTTTCCCTGGCTTACACGTTGTAGCCCAAGTAACCGGCGACTGGACCGTGCGCACCCTCAAGCCTGAGTTGACAAAGGCTCTACAGGCGCACCCCGAAGTGACTATGATCTTCTCCCACAACGACGGGATGGGGCACGGGGCCTATGAGGTGTGTCAGGAGCTTGGGCTGACCAAGCAAGTGCGCATCATTGGCGTTGATGGGTTGCCTGGCGCAGATGAAGGCCTGGACCTAGTGCAGAAGAATATGCTTCATGCGTCCATCCTCTACTCGCCAGGTGGGGAAGAAGCCATTCGTACGGCCCTAAAAGTCCTGAAAAAGGCTCCGTTCAATAAGGAGAACATCCTGGGCACCATCGTTATCGACTCGACGAATGTGCTGACGCTGCAGCAGCAGAACGATAAGGTGATAAGCCAGCAGCAGGATATTGAGCGCCAGCAGGGCCTCTTGCACCGACTGCAACAGACCTATGCCAGCCAGCAGGTGGTACTAAACTGGCTGCTGGTTACGCTGCTGGGAGCGGTGGCCCTAGGAGCAGCAGCTTGGCGCTCTGCCCGCAAAAACCGCCAGATCAATCATCTTCTAGCCCTACAGAACGCAGAAAACGACAAGATCAACCGCCAGCTGGTGCACCAAAATGAGGAGATTCTGCAGCAGCGCAATCAGCTAGAACTGATGGCGGAGCAGGCCCGCGCCGACACCGAGGCTAAGCTGCGCTTCTTTACCAACTTCTCTCACGAGCTGCGCACCCCGCTTACCCTCATTCTGGGCCCGGTAGAAGAGCTACTCACCAGCAGCCCCGACCTGACCGCCCCGCAGCGCCAGGACCTGGCCCTGGTGCGCCGCAACACCCAGCGCCTGCTGCAGCTAGTAAATCAGCTGCTGGACTTCCGCAAAATAGAGGTAGGCAAAATGGAGGTGCGCGCTACCGAGAGCAACCTGGTGGCTTTTGTGCGCGAGATTGTGGATGCCTTCGAGAAGCCGGCCCGCCTGCGCGGGGTAGATCTGCGCTTTCAAGTGGCGCAGCCCGTGCTGATGGCTTGGTTTGATGGCAACATCCTAGATAAGGTTTTCTTTAACCTGCTGAGCAACGCCCTCAAGTTTACGCCCGACCAAGGCCGGATAACTATAAGTTTGCAACCCGCCGATGAAGGCCGCTCCGTGCGGGTAAGCGTGGCCGACACCGGCTATGGCATCAGCCCCCAGGACCAAGGGCACATCTTCGAGTGGTTTTACCAAGGCGAGCAGGGAGCCGTGGCCAAAGGCTCGGGCATGGGCCTTGCGCTGGCCCAGGGCTTGGTAAAGCTGCACCAGGGCCAGTTGACTTTCAGCAGCCAGTCCGGGCAGGGCAGCACGTTTGTGGTAACGTTGCCCCGGGAGCTGCCTGAGGCGCTGCACTCCCACAGCTCTACCGCACCGCTTCAGCTCTCCCTCGACGAGCCAGAACCAATAGCCTCGGGCCTAGGCCAGCAGGTGGGAGAAACCACTCCCGAAACTGCCAGCGAAACCCTAGTGCTGGTAATTGAGGATAACAGCGAGGTAAATGACTTCCTGACCCGCAAGCTCCGGACGGACTTCCGGGTGCAAAGCGCCAGCGACGGCCACACGGGTTTCCGCATGGCCACCGAGCTGATTCCAGATTTGATTGTGTGCGACGTGATGATGCCCGGGCTGAGTGGCCTAGAGGTGGTCACGCAGCTGCGGGCCGACTGGCGCACCTCGCATATTCCGGTGGTGCTGCTCACGGCCCGCACGGCCCCAGAGCAACAGGTGGAAGGCGTGCAGGCCGGCGCCGACCTCTACCTCACCAAGCCGTTCAACCCCACCTTCCTGCTGGAGAGCATCCGTACCCTGCTCGCCAACCGCGCCCGGCAGCGGGAGCACTTCCGGCGGGAGCTGTCTATCGATACCGCCACCGTTGCCACCACCAACCCCGACCAGAAATTTCTGGCCGACCTTACGGCTATTGTGGAGGCTAACCTCACCCGCTCCGACCTGAGCGTAGAAGATATTGCCCGCAGCTTGGGCATCTCCCGGATGCAGCTGTACCGGAAAGTGAAAGCCGTGCTGGGCACCGGCGTTACTGACTTTGTGCAGAACCTACGGCTAACCAAAGCCCGGGAGTTGCTGCTCGACGAGACCCTTACAATTGCCGAGGTGGCCTACGAATTGGGCTTCTCCTCGCCCTCCTATTTCTCGGCCAGCTTTAAGGCCCATTACCAGTTGGCTCCCTCAGAGTTTCGCACTCTGCACATAGCTCCTCACTACTGATACAATTCTGATATCCCTGTTACAATCCTGTTACCGGGCCTCTATGGGGCCCAGTTTTTTGTTTATCTAAATCTTTTTAAATCAAGCTATTACAATTTTTTCATTGATTGAACACATTTTGAAAGATTTGTGAATGCCCTAGGCGGCGCGGAAGTGGACTTTTGCTAACACCACTACCGCCATGAATCCTTCACCCGCCATCGTTTGCATAGGGGAATTCCTCTGGGATATGCTGCCCGACGGCCGCCAGCCCGGAGGTGCGCCCTACAATGTGGCGGTGCAGCTGCAACGGCTAGGCCACTCGGCCCAGCTCATCAGCCGGGTTGGGGAAGATGAGTTAGGGGCCGGACTGCTAACTGTCATGGAGCAGCAGGGCTTAGACCGCCAACTGATTCAGCGCAGCCAGACCCACCTAACGGGTGTGGTAAAAGTGAACCTCACCCCGGGTCCCAGGGTGTACAAGATTGTAGAGCCTGTGGCCTGGGATTACCTGCAGCACACCGACGAGCTGCGTGCTGCCGTGGCCGACGCACGCATGGTAGTTTACGGCTCACTAGCAGCCCGCAGTGCCACCACTCGCGAAACACTGTACCGTCTCCTGCAGGTCGCTCGGTTCAAGGTGTTCGACGTGAACTTGCGTCCGCCGCACTATACCCGCACAGTGGTAAAGTACCTCTTGCGGCAGGCCGACTTGGTAAAGCTCAGCGAGCCGGAACTAGCGGAGATTATGGGGTGGCTAGGCCAGTCGAGTGCTGAAGCCACGGCCCTCCCCTGGCTGGCGGCTCACTTCAACCTGGAGGCCGTGTGCCTGACCAAAGGCTCGGCGGGTGCTACCCTATGGTATCGCAATGAACTAATCAGCGAGGCCGGCCACCCTGCCACCGCCGCTGACTGCCTTGGTGCCAGTGATGCTTTTCTCGCCACTCTGCTCACGCACTGGGGCACTCACAGTGCCACCGAATGCTTGCGCGCGGCAGTAGCGGCCCAGCCACTAGGCCTGGCGCAGCCCGCTCACTCCGACCACTTTCCCTAGGCCTCCTCTTGGGCCTAGCCACTTCTAAGCTTCTTCCCTAATGGCTGCCCTGCATCAACCCAGTGGCAGTTCCCAGATTCCCATCAGTCCCACTTCTTAATCCCCCTCTTCTATGCCGTTTTCACTACAATTCCCACACGGCTCTGGCTTCCGTAGCCGCCTTTGGCTTACGCCAGCGGTGGGCGGTGTGCTCCTTTCGGGCCTAACCCTTGCTCATCCGGCCGCCGCTGCAACAGCCGCCTCCGCTGACACTAAGCGCGATGCCGCAGTGCTGGTAAACAGCCCCGTTAGTGGCCGCGTGGTTGACGCCAAAGGCGAAGGTCTGCCCGGCGTAACGGTGCTGCTGGAAGGCACCACCCTGGGCAGCGCCACCGATGCTACCGGCGCTTTTACCATTGCCAACGTGCCAGCCGGTTCGTACACGCTGGTCATTTCCTCGGTGGGCTTTAACACCCAGCGCCAAGCCATTACTGTGGTTGATGGCCAGCCAACGCAGGTTGCTAGCGTGACTCTCAATGAGGACACTCAGGCCCTGAAGGAAGTAGTAGTAGTAGGCTATGGCACGCTAAGCCGCCAAGAGCTAACCACCTCGGTGGCTTCCGTTTCGGCTCCGCAAATTGAGCGTCAGCGCGTAGCAGGCTTCGACCAAGCTCTGCAAGGCCAGGCGCCCGGCGTACAGGTAACGGCTCCGACGGGTGCTCCCGGCGCGGGCATCAACGTGCGTATTCGGGGTAACAGCTCCATCACCGGCAGCAACTCGCCGTTGTACGTTATCGACGGCGTACCCGTACTCCCTACCTATGACCGAGAGTTGAGCGTGGGCAACCAAAAGCCCAATCCTCTCAACACCATCAACCCTGCCGATATTGAGTCGATTGACGTGCTCAAGGACGGTGCTGCAGCCGCCATTTACGGTGTGCGCGCCGCCAACGGGGTGGTAGTTATTACCACCAAGCGCGGTAAATCGGGCAAACCCCAAGTAGGCCTCAATGCCTACTATGGCGTGCAGGAACTCCGCAAGAAGCTAGACGTACTAGACTCGCGCCAGTTTGCTGAGTACTACAACGAGTCGCAGATCAATGGCGGCGCGGCACCCGGCTTCACTGACCTCAACAACCTGCCCTACAACACTGACTGGCAGGATGAAGTGTACCGCACGGCGGCCATTCAGAACTACCAGCTGAACGTAAGTGGTGGCACCGATAAAACCCGCTATTATGTGGCCGGCGGCTACTTCAAGCAGGACGGTATCATTCTGAACTCCGGCTTCGACCGTTTCAACTTCAAGCTGAACTTCGATCAGCAGGCGGGCACCAAGTTCCGGGTGGGCACCAACATGAACATGAGCCGCACAAACACCAATGGTAGCGTGCGCAGTGAGCTAGGCCTAGGCAACTCGGGCACGGTACTCGGTACGCTGGCTCAGATTCCGACCATCCCGGTGCGCGACGCCAACGGTGTGTACGCCACCAACCCCTTCTCGCTGTCGGACAATCCCGTTGGTAACCTACTCGAGACCAGCAACAAAGCTATTACCAACCAGGTAATCGGCAACCTGTACGGCGAGTACGATATCCTGAAAAACCTGAAGTTCCGCTCGTCACTGGGCATCGATTTCCGGACCCAGCTCGAGAACGAATTTATCACCCGCAACTACCCCGGCACGTCGCGGGCCGATGCTTCTACGCGGGGTAGTGGCCGTACTGGCACCACCCAGCAGACAATTTGGCTGTGGGAAAACACGGTAACCTATAACCCCACCTTGGGCGAGAAGCACAACCTGCAACTGTTGGCTGGCCAGTCGGTGCAAGAGTCAAACCGCTTCGCTTCCAATGCTTCGGTGCGCGGCTATGCTTCCAATGCAGTGCCCTACCTCTCGGCCGGCACGGAGCGCCTTGGCACCAGCAGCTATGAGGAAGAATGGGGCCTGACCAGCTTGTTCGCCCGCGCCATCTATAGCTTCGACGACCGGTACCTGGCCACCCTGAGCTTGCGCCAGGATGGCACCAGCCGCTTCGACCAGCACTATGGCTATTTCCCGGCCGTGGCCCTGGGCTGGCGCATTTCCAAGGAAGCGTTCTTCCCCCAAAACACGCCCATTTCTGATCTGAAACTGCGCGGCAGCTTTGGTATCAATGGTAACCAGGAGCTGGGCTACACTTACCAGCGCTTTAGCTCCTATAGCGCCGGCTCTAACTACGCGGGCAGCGGCGGCACTATCCAGGGTGGCATTCGCCCCGACCGCATCGGTAACCGCGGGTTGAAGTGGGAAACCTCCAAGCAGTATGACCTGGGCCTCGACTTGGGCATGTTCAACGACCGGCTCACGTTCAACTTCGATGCCTACCGTAAGCGCTCAAATAACCTGCTCCTGAGCGTGCCACTTGCTCCCAGCACCGGCGCCGAAATTCTAGATATTATTCAGAACGTAGGTACTGTTGAGAACAAAGGCCTTGAATTTAACCTGGCTACCACCAACGTACAAGGTGAAAACGGCGGCTTTAGCTGGACCACTAACCTAAACGCCTCACTTAACCGCAATAAGGTTATTGACCTGGGCACCTTGGTGAACGACCAGAACCAGGCGGTTCCTCGCACTATTATTGGCGGCAACAGCATCACGCAAAACGGGCAACCGCTGGGCGTGTTCTATGGCCACCAAGTGCAGGGCATCTTCCAGTCGGCGGATGAAATCAAAGCGGCACCCACCCAGCCAGGCAACCCCAAACCGGGTGATATCCGCTTCGTGGACGTGAACGGCGACAACAAGATTGACAACAACGACCGCACCATCATCGGCAACCCCAACCCCAAAGTAATTGGGGGCGTGACCAACACCTTCACGTTCAAGGGCCTTGATCTGAGCGTGTTCTTCCAGGGCAGCTTCGGCAATGACATTTACAATGCCAACCGCCAGGCGCTGGAGTCGTTGACTGGTCCGGTTAACCAGCTCACCACGGTGCTCGACCGTTGGACGCCCACCAACACCAACACCAACATTCCGCGGGCAGTCTTCAACGACCCCAACAACAACGGCCGCTTCTCCTCGCGTTGGATTGAGGATGGTAGCTACTTGCGCCTGAAAAACCTGACCCTGGGCTATACCCTGCCCACCGG
Organism: Hymenobacter wooponensis; assembly: GCF_004745865.1. GTDB lineage: Bacteria > Bacteroidota > Bacteroidia > Cytophagales > Hymenobacteraceae > Hymenobacter > Hymenobacter wooponensis. The sequence continues at coordinate 99,686 of NZ_SRKZ01000005.1, forward strand.
CCTCACCAGCAAGGCCCGAGTAGCCAGCCTACGCTTATACGTGAGCGGTCAGAACCTGATTACCTGGACGGACTACTCGGGTTACGACCCAGAAGTAAGCGCCGACCCTTTCTCTTCCACCAGCATCGGTCGCGACTTCGGCGTGTACCCCCAATCCCGCACTTACACTGTTGGCCTGAACGCCACCTTCTAAGCTGAGCTCTGCCCTTCCCATGAAAAAGATACTAATCCCCGTTTTTGCATTGGCTCTGCTAGGTAGCTGCGACGTCTTGGACAAGCAACCTCTGCCAAGTATTGCCCCCGAAAACTTCTTCCAGAACGCCGACGACGCCGAAGCGGCCATCACGGCGGCTTACGATGCCCTACAGGCCACCGGCCTCTACAGCCAAGACCTGGTAGTAGTGGGCGAGATGCCTTCCGATAACTGCACCAGCACCAACGGCGATGTGACCACACTGGACCGCATCAACTGGACGCCCACCACCAGCCAGGTAAACAACATCTGGCGTGCCTCCTACATCGGCATCAACCGCGCCAACGCCGTGCTGAAGTACGTGCCGAACGTGAACATGCCCGCCGAGCGGAAAAACCAAATTCTGGGTGAGGCCTACTTCCTGCGGGCCCTGCACTACTACAACCTGGTGAAGTTGTATGGAGCCGTGCCTCTGCGTCTCGAGCCCACTGAAACCGGTGATCCGGCGGTTGTGGCCCTGCCCCGCACCTCGTCGGAAACGGTGTACGCGCAGATTGTTACCGACCTGACCACAGCCGATGGCCTGGCCCCGGCCACCAACACCAACCGCATTACTAAAGGAGCCGTGAATGCTCTGCTGGCGAAGGTGTACCTCACGCAGCGCCAGTGGGCCCAAGCCGTAACGGCTGCCAACAAGGTGATCAGCTCCGGCACGTACTCGCTGCTGCCCAACTTCAAGGGCTTGTTCCCGGCAGAAAACAAGGCTCCAGAGACTATCCTGGAAGTGCAGAACCAAGGCAACGCCGACGGCAACAACATCCTGCCCGACCTGTTACTGCCCTCTCCTCCCGCAACCTACTCATTCCCGAAATTCAACATTCCGACTGCTGAGTTGCTCCAATTCGCCGATACGTCGTCGGTGCTGCCGGGTGGAACCCGCAAGCCCAACGCTGATAAGCGCTGGACGCTGGTAGGCCGCACCAACGCGGGCCGCGACTACGCCAGCTTCGTGTACAGCACCAGCAGCACGGCCAACGACCGGGGAGCCTTCGTGTACAAGTGGCCCGGTGCACCCAATGCTTTTAACAGCCCCGACAACACCTACATTCTGCGTTACGCCGATGTGCTGTTGATCTACGCAGAGGCGGCTAACGAGCAGGGTGGCCCGTCGGCTGATGTGCTGGACAAGCTTAATCTGATCCGGACTCGGGCTGGTTTGCTCCCCCTGACCTCGGCTTCGCCCCAGTACGCCAGCAAAAAAGCAATGCGTGATGAAATTGACCGTCAGCGCCGCCTGGAGCTCGCCTTTGAGGGTGAGCGGTGGTACGATTTGCTGCGCTACGCCCGCCACAACCAAGTGGAGGCCGGTGCCCATACGATTACGGCGCTGGATCTAATTCAGGAGAAGCTGACGCGCCCGGATGTGAATTACCTGTTGTTCCCCATCCCGCAGGGTGAGATTAACAACAACGCTCAGCTCCAGCAAAACCCTGGTTATTAATCGTTTTCCGGCCCGGCTGTCTGCAAGCTGCCGGGCCGTTTTGGTTACTACTGGCAAGTGGCCTAGAATTCACTAGGCCACTTACTAGATGATTTCGCTCCGCTGAATCCGCTAGAGCCAGCGGAGTTCCTGGGCCGGCCCTGCGATTAGGGGACGCGGGCCGGCCACTCGGGAACCACCCTTCTTTCCTCTCTTCCCCTACTGTTTGTATGGCTGCTCCCATTTCCGCATCCACGTTACCCCGGCCGGAGGCCACCACCGCAGACGGGCAAACCCCGCGCTATACCTCGGCGCTGGCGTCCCTCACGGTGCTGTTTTTCATGATGGGCTTTATTACCTGTCTGAACGACATCCTAATTCCGTATCTCAAGGCTATTTTCAGCCTCAGCTATACTCAAGCCAACTTCATTAACCTCTGCTTCTTCGGGGCCTACTTTGTAATGGGCATTCCGGCGGGCAAGCTGGTGAAGCGTATTGGCTACAAGGGCGGCATGCTCGTGGGCTTTCTGATTGCCGCGCTCGGTGCCTTCCTGTTTTACCCCGCGGCCGAGAGCCGCTCCTATGGTCTGTTTCTGGGCGCGTTGTTCGTGCTGGCTACCGGCGTGGTACTGCTGCAGGTGGCCGGCAACCCCTACGTATCCATACTAGGCCCGGCCCGCTCGGCGCCAGCCCGCCTTACGCTCACGCAGGCCTTTAACTCCCTGGGCACCACGGTAGCACCTTTGCTGGGTGCAGCCCTGATCCTGTCGAACCTGCCCGATTTGGAGTCGGCCTCTACGGCTGCCATTGATGTGCGGGCTGTGCAGGTGCCTTACCTGTGCATTGGGGCCGTGCTCATTGTCATTAGCGTGCTGCTAGGCCTGCTTAAGCTGCCCAAGATTACCCTCGAGCAGACCGAGGAAGACCCTAACCGTCGGGCGTGGCATTACCGCCACTTGGTATTCGGTGTGATTGGCATTTTCGCCTACGTGGGTGGTGAGGTAGCCATTGGCTCGCACATCGTTAGCTACCTAGGCCACCCCGATATCATGGGTCTGTCGCCCAAACTGGCCGGCGACAAGGTGGCCTACTACTGGGGTGGCGCCATGGTGGGCCGCTTCCTGGGCGCTTACCTGCTCAACAAGTTTAACCCCGGCCGCCTGTTGGCCTTCAATGCCGTTGGGGCCGTGGTGCTGGTGCTCATCTCTATCAGCACGCGCGGTGAAGTAGCCATGTGGAGCCTGCTGGCCGTGGGCCTAATGAACTCCATCATGTTTGCTACCATCTTCACCTTAGCCGTAGCGGGCTTGGGCTCCAACACCGAAGAAGCTTCGGGCCTACTGAACGTGGGTATTGTGGGCGGGGCCGTAGTGCCACTGCTCTTTGGGCTGGTGGCCGATGCCAGCTCCCTGCGTTGGGCCTTTGTGCTGCCCATTCTGTGCTACGTGTACATCTTGTGGTATGGCCTACGGGGCCACCGCCCAAGCCAGGCCTAATCCTTCTGTATTATCCGGAGCCATCAAGCTCCTCCCTCCTTTCACCACCCGTTCTGCATGTCCCTGCTCTCCAAACAAACTCTCTCCCTGGCTCTGCTGCTGGGCTTAGGCCTGGGCACCAGCTGCCAGCGCATACCCCAGTCCGGCACTTCGTCGGCATCTGTTAAGAAAGGCACCGCGGCTTTTTGGCTTACTAATCCTGATAAGTCAGTGCTGTTCCAGTCGCAAACGGCTCCCACCTGGACTACCAACGCCGCAACGGGCGCCGTCATTGAAGTAGACGACAAGCAGACGTTCCAAACCATTGATGGCTTTGGCTATTGCCTGACGGGCGGCAGCGCCGAGCTGTTGCACCGCATGACGCCTGCGGCCCGGACGGCCATCCTGAAGGAACTGTTCGCTACCGATGGCAACAATATTGGGGTGAGCTACCTGCGCCTGAGCATTGGGGCCTCTGACCTCGATGCCACTGTGTTCAGCTACGATGACTTGCCCGAGGGGCAGACTGACCCCACGCTGGCGAAGTTCAGCCTGGCGCCCGATAAGCAGCACCTGATTCCGGTGCTCAAGGAGATTCTGGCCATTAACCCCAGCATCAAGATTCTCGGTTCGCCCTGGTCTCCGCCTACCTGGATGAAGACCAACGGCAACTCCAAGGGCGGCTCGCTGAAGCCCGAGTTTTACGACGCGTATGCCCGCTACTTTGCCAAGTACGTGCAGGGCATGAAGGCCGAGGGAATCCGAATTGATGCTATTACGGTGCAGAACGAGCCCCTTCACCCCGGCAACAACCCCAGCCTGCTCATGCTGGCCGAGCAGCAGGCCGAGTTTGTGAAGAAGAACCTGGGCCCCACGTTCAAGAAGGAGAAAATCGACACGAAGATTATCGTGTACGACCACAACGCCGACCGCCCCGATTACCCTCTGACCATCCTCAACGACTCCGAGGCTAAGCAGTACGTGGATGGCTCGGCCTTTCACCTCTATGCCGGCCCCATTGATGCCCTGAGCAAGGTGCACGACGCTCACCCCGACAAAAACCTCTACTTCACGGAGCAGTGGGTGGGATCGAAAAGTCAGTTCGCCGAGAACCTGCCCTGGCACATGCGCACGCTCATCATTGGCGCTACCCGCAACTGGGCCCGCACCGTGCTGGAGTGGAACCTGGCCGCCGATCCGCAGCAGAACCCCCACACGCCCGGCGGCTGCACCGAGTGCCGTGGTGCCCTCACCCTCGATGGCAACAACGTAACCCGCGAGGATGCCTATTACATCATTGCCCACGCCAGCAAATTCGTGCGGCCCGGCTCCGTGCGCATTGGCTCCACCACCTCCGAAACCCTGCCCAATGTGGCCTACAAAACGCCCAGCGGCCAGCGCGTGGTAATTGTGCAGAACAACTCCAAAGAAACCCAGGCCTTTAGCCTTCGCCACGCGGGCAAGACCCTCAGCACCACGCTCAACGCGGGTGCCGCCGGTACCTACGTGTGGTAAACCCGCTTTCCCTATTATCGGCTAGGCCACTAGCAGTGGCCTAGCCGATAAAAAATAGTACCCCCGACCTGATTACCTCTTCTCGGCCAGCTCCCCGCTCCGGGAAGAATTAAGCGCTCAAAGCGGAGCCACCTACTCTGCCACTCTCGCTGACTCTCCGGCCTCCCAAGGGCCCGTTAGTACTTTTTATCACAACCAAAACCCCACCACCATGAACACCAGTACTTTTTGGAGCACCCGAGTGCCCCGCGCCCTCAAAGGCCTTGCGCTGCTGGCCGGCATCGGCCTAGGCCACTCTGCCAACGCCCAGAGCTTCTTGCGCGCCGACGGCGGCCGCATTGTGAATGCCAGCAACCAGGAGGTTATCCTCAACGGCATGAACCTGGGCAACTGGGCCGTGCAGGAGGGCTACATGATGAAAGTGGGTTGGCCCGGCCTCGATGGCAAGCAAACCCAGGGCAAGGTGAAGAAGACCCTCTACAACGCCGGCATGAGCGATGCGGCCGTGGAGACCTTCTACCAGAACTACCGCGCCAATTTCATCACCAAGCCCGACATTGACTACATCGCCAGCAAGGGCTTTAACTGCATTCGGCTGCCCCTGCACTACGAGCTGTTCCTGACGCCTTCGCAGCGGGCCGTGCGCAACAGCGTGATGCGCGGCACCGTCACCTACGACTCCTACGTGAGCCAGCTGACGGGCTGGTATAATAACAATCAGCTCTTCACCGACGCCAACAACATGGCGGCGCTGGCCATGATTGACAACGTGCTGGCCTGGGCCCAGGCTAACCAGATGTACGTGGTGCTGGACATGCACGCCGTACCCGGCTCGCAGGGTACTGATGCCAACATTGCCGACCAGATTGTGGCCAACGACCTCTGGAACCGCCAGATCAACCAGGACGTGCTCAACCGGCTGTGGGCCTTTGTGTCGAATCGGTACAAGAATGACTCGCGGGTGGCCATGTACGACCTGATTAACGAGCCCAACAACTACCCCAATAACCAGAAGATTCACGACGTATTTCAGCGCCTGATTACCACCGTTCGGGGGCAGGGCGACAACCACCTGATTCTGGTAGAGGGCAACGGCTGGGGCAACGACTACAACTACATGGAGCCGTTTACCTTCTCTAACCGCACCAACCTGGTCTACAACTCGCACCGCTACAGCGGCACGGGCTACGAGATGGACAATGGCGTGAACTCCACTGGCGGCGGGGCCAACGACCTGCGCTTCATTGGCAACCTGCGCAACTTCCGCACGACCCACAATGTGCCCATTTGGGTGGGCGAAACCGGCGAGAACACCGACACCTGGATGCGCGACGCCGCCAAAAACCTCAACTCGGTGGGCATTGGCTGGTGCCACTGGACCTACAAGCGTTTCGAGGACCGTAGCAACCCTGCCTTCATGCACATCAACCCGCCCTATGTGGTAGATGGGCCTGCAGGACTGAACCAGGTGCTCACCAACATTCTGTTTGCGAACTGCGTGCCCAACACCACCGTGGCGGCCGTCTCGCCGAACCAGAACGGCATTGTCAACTACCCCGGCGGCGGCAACTATAATGGTACTGGTGGAGCCACCAGCAGCGGCCCCGCCATCGGCCGTATCTACGAAATCAGCTCCAAGAATGGCGGCAAGGCCTTGGAGGTATCGGCTAGCTCCCAGGCCAATGGTGGCCGGGTGCAGCAGTGGGGCTGGGTAAGCGCGGCCAATCAGAAGTGGAAGCTGGTAGACGTGGGCAGCGGCTACGTGCGCATTGTGAACCTGAACAGCAACAAGAGCCTGGACGTGGCCGGCCCGAGCGCCGCTGATGGTGCCCTGACCCACCAGTGGGACTGGCTGACCCAAGACAGCCAATACTGGCAAATCATCAGCAATGGCGACGGCACCTACCGCATCATCAATAAGTACAGTGGCAAGGCTTTGGATGTGCAGGACAACTCCACCGCCGATGGAGCAGCAGTGCAGCAGTGGACCTACAGCGGGGGCAACAACCAGCGTTGGTACTTCTCAGATCAGGGTGCCGCGGCCCGCCTGACCTTGGCTACTACCTCGGCGGCCAGCGCCGCTACCGATGCCCGTCTGCAGGTGTATCCCACCCTGGCCAACTCCGAGTTGAACCTGAGCTACAACGCGCCGGCTAGCCAGCGCCTGCAGCTGCGCTTGCTGGATTTGACCGGCCGGGTAATCAGCAGCCAGGCCGACCGCGCCGTAACCGCCGGCCAGAACCTACTCACGGTGCCAGTGGCCGCAGTGCGCGCCGGCACTTACCTCGTGCAGGTTGACACTCCCGAGGGCCTGCTGGTTCGCCGGGTAGTAGTAGCTCATTAATCTGAAACCCATCAGCCCCGGCCGTGGGTCGGGGCTGCTCTTTCTTTTTCTCTATCGATTAGAACCTGTACTCCATTGCCTGCTGCTCTGCCGGACCTCTGCCCCCACTGGCCTAGCGCCCCCAGACAGCTCACCACATCATTCTTCTGCTACTCCTATCCTTCCATGAAGATCCTTCCATCTCATTTTCCTAAGAATGCTGCGGCGGTGTTGCTGCTAGGCCTGGCGGCCAGCTGCGGCGGCGGCAGCACCCCCGACCCTACCCCCACTCCACCAACTCCACCGGTACCGCCCGTAACGGCTGGTCCCTCGCAGGTGGCCGCCTGGACTACCACCAGTGACAGGAGTACGCTGTTTTACAAGAGCACCCTACCCCTCAACTTTCAGGCCTCCGTAGGCCAGAATCCCACCATCACGGTGGATACCACCCAAGTCTACCAAACCATTGATGGCTTTGGCTACACGCTTACCGGCGGCAGTGCCCAGCTCATCAACCAGATGAGCGCCACCGACCGGGCCACGCTACTGAAGGAGCTGTTTGCCACCGACGGCAATAACATTGGGACCAGCTACCTGCGCATCAGCATTGGGGCATCAGACCTGGATGCCCAGCCGTTTACCTACGACGAAACGGCTACCCCCGACCCCACCCTGGCCCAGTTCAGCCTGGCCCCCGATAAGGTAAACCTGATTCCGGTGCTCAAGGAGATTCTGGCCATCAACCCCACCATCAAGATCCTGGGCTCGCCTTGGACGGCCCCCACCTGGATGAAGAGCAACAACAGCTTCGTGGGTGGCACGCTGAAGCCCGAGTACTACGGAACGTACGCTCAGTACTTTGTAAAATATCTGCAGGCTATGCAGGCCGAAGGTATCCGGATCGATGCCGTGACGCTGCAGAACGAGCCCCTGAACCCTTACAACAACCCCAGCATGGAGATGTCGGCCCAGCAGCAGGCCACCTTCATTCGCGACCATGTGGGGCCGGCGTTTAAGGCGGCAGGCCTTGCCACCAAAATCATCCTCTACGACCACAACCTTGACCGCGCCGATTACCCCATGACGGTGCTGCAGGATGCGCAGGCTCGGCAGTACGTCGACGGCTCAGCCTTTCACCTGTACGCGGGCAGCATCTCGGCAATGACCAACGTGCATGACGCCTTCCCTGATAAGGCCGTGTACTTTACAGAACAGTGGACGGAAGGCCCCGGCAGTTTTGCGGGCGACTTCAACTGGCACATGAATAACCTCATCATTGGGGCTACGCGCAACTGGAGCCGCAACGTGCTGGAATGGAATCTGGCCTCTGACCCCGGCTACGGTCCGCACACGCCCGGCGGCTGCACCAAGTGCATGGGTGCCATTACCATTAGCGGCAACACCGTGACCCGCAACACCGCCTACTACACGGTGGCCCACGCGGCCAAGTTTGTGCGGCCCGGCTCCCAGCGCATCGATTCTAACGTGCCGAGTGGCCTACAGAACGTGGCGTTTAAAAATCCGGAGGGCAAGAAAGTCCTCATTGTGCTTAACACGGGCGGTGCCCAAACTTTCGACATCAAATACCGGGGCAAGGTAGCCACGACTCAACTGGCTTCGGGAGCCGTTGGGACCTACATCTGGTAACTTTTTTACTTCTTACGCATGCATAAGTTTCTGATTGCCGCGGCGCTGGCGTCCACTCTTGGCACCACTGCCACGGCCCAAAAAGTATCTTCTTCCAAGTCCACGTCTTCGTCGTACTCGGCGGTGGGCAAGCAGGTGCAGGTATACACCACCGCCGACAACTCACAGCTGCGCCTCTCGGCCACGGATAAGCTCACCTTCTCGGCCCAGCCTCAGCCGCTGGAAACGCAACCCACGGTGTTCGTGGACCCCAATCACTCCTTCCAGACCCTGATTGGCATTGGTGGCGCCCTGACCGATGCTTCCGCCGAAACCTTCGCTAAGCTGCCCAAGGCCCAGCAGCAAGAGTTTATGCGGGCCTACTACAGCCCCACCCAGGGCATTGGCTACACGCTGGGCCGCACCAACATCAACAGCACCGACTTCGGTAGTGACAGCTACACCTACATAGCCGACGGCGATAAGACGCTGAAGACCTTCAGCGTGAAGCACGATGAGCAGTACCGGATTCCCTTCATCAAGCAGGCCATTGCGGCGGCGGGCGGCAAGCTCACGATGTACGTGAGCCCCTGGAGCCCCCCGGCTTGGATGAAGGACACTAAGAACATGCTGAAGGGCGGCAAGCTGCTGCCCGAGTACCGCCAGCTTTGGGCCGACTACTACGTCAAGTTCATTAAGGAATATGAGCGGCAAGGCATTCCCATTTGGGGCCTGACGGTGCAGAACGAGCCCATGGCCGTGCAGAAGTGGGAATCATGCATTTTCACCGCTGAAGAGGAGCGCGACTTTGTGAAAGGCTACCTGGGCCCCACCCTGAAAAAAGGGGGCCTCGGCGACCGGAAGCTCATTGGCTGGGACCACAACCGCGACCTGATGTACCAGCGCGCATCGACCCTCTTCGATGACCCAGAGGCGAGTAAGTACTACTGGGGGCTGGGCTACCACTGGTATGAGACGTGGACGGGCTCGGGCATGCAGTTCGACAACCTGCGTCGCGTGCACGAGACCTACCCCAACAAGCACTTGATCTTCACCGAGGGCTGCATCGAGAAGTTCCAGTTCAGCAATATCAACGACTGGAAGCTGGGCGAACAGTACGGCCACTCCATGATCAATGACTTCAACGCCGGCACCGAGGCCTGGACCGACTGGAACATCTTGCTCGATGAGACCGGCGGGCCCAACCACGTGGGCAACTTCTGCTACGCCCCGCTCATCGGCGACACGAAGACGGGCAAGCTGCTCTACACCAACATCTACTACTACATCGGCCACTTCAGCAAGTTCATTCGGCCCGGAGCCAAGCGTATAGCCACCGCCGCCAGCCGCGACGTGCTGCAGACCACGGCCTTCCAGAACCCCGATGGCTCGGTAGCGGTGGTGGTGATGAACCAAACGGAGAAGGAGCAGCCCTTCCACCTCTGGATCAAGGGCCAAGCCGCCCAGACCAGCAGCCGCCCCCACTCCATTATGACCCTGCTCGTTAACTAACTGAGCTCTCCTTCCTAGGCCTCTGCACTCCTCGTTTGTGCAGAGGCTTTTGGCTTTTTTAAGCGTACCTTCCTCAGGCTCCTTGGCCTGACTTTCACGTTACAATATGCCTCCAGTTAGCTTGAAAGTACTTGCGCGGGAACTCAACCTTTCCGTGTCGGCAGTGTCGAGGGCGCTCAACGACCGCAGCGACATTGCCCAGCACACCAAGGACCGGGTGCGGGCCCTGGCAAGCAAGCTTAATTACGAGCCTAACCCCTACGCCAGCAGTTTGCGGGGAACCAAAACCAAAACCATCGGCATCATTATTCCGGCCGTGCACAACCACTTCTTCTCGTTGGCCATCAATGGCATTGAAGAGGTAGCCCGAGAGAATGATTTCCACGTGTTGATTTCCTTGACTCACGAGGAGCCTGAGCAGGAAGCCTCCATCATTCAGGTGCTGGCCGGCGGACGAGTAGATGGCGTGCTGCTCTCAACGGCCCGCAACAGCCAGGCCAGCACCCACCTGAACGTGCTGCGCGACCGGGGCATTCCGGTGGTATTTTTTGACCGGGTGTATGAGGACCTGCCCACGGCTACCGTCACCACCGACGACTACGCCAGCGGCTACCAGGCCACCCGCCACCTGCTAGAGGCCGGCTGCCGCACCGTGGCTCACCTCACCATTTCCGACACGCTCTCTATCGGGAAGCGCCGATTGCAAGGCTACGTGGCAGCTCTGCAGGATTGGGGACTGGCCTACGAAGAGGAATTGGTACTACAGGGGCACGCCAACGAAGCCCTAAACACTCCGCTGATTGAGGCGCTGCTGCGTAAGCGCCCAGAAATTGACGGCATTTTTGCCTCGGTAGAAATGCTGGCCATGAGCAGCTATGAGGCTTGCCGCAACCTAGGCCTCTCCATCCCGGAGGATGTGAAAGTGATTGGGTTTTCCAACCTAGAAATTGCTTCACTGCTTAATCCGCCGCTCACCACCATTACTCAGCCCGCCTACGCCATTGGTCGGGAGGCCGCCCGCTTGCTGTTTCGGGCCATTCAGGAGAACGTGCATCTGTTACCCGCTGACAGCGTGGAGTTAAAGTCGGAGCTGAGCAGTAGGCGGTCAACGGCCCGCCTGTAGTAAAGTGGCCTAGTGGCCACGGTGCCCACATCTTGTCCCGCATGCCCGAGCTAGCACTGGCCTAGTAACTCAACCGTAGGGTGCCTGTGGGACGTCACGCGCTGCAGCTGGTAGTCTGGAACCTGGGTTTCCGTAATCGTTTCCGTAAATAAATCCCGTTTGGCGCGTCTTGGGCCCGACAAGTTTGTGGAGATTACACTCAATAATTCCCCCCACCAGTCCTGCGTGCTATGCGAAAATTTACCCACCTGTTGCTGCCCGCCGCGGCAGTACTATCCTTGTCGGCACAGGCCCAAACCAGCCAGGTCACTGGCACGGTGCTGGGCGCCTCGGATAACTCTCCCCTCCCTGGTGTATCGGTTGTGATAAAAGGCACCACCACTGGTGCCACCACCGACCCCGATGGCAAGTTCAGTTTACCCCTTCCCGCTACCGGCGACCCGGTTTTGGTGTTTTCCTTTATCGGTTTTGAGCCCCAGGAAGTGCGCGTTGGCGGCCGCAGTTCCGTTGGCTCAGTAAAGCTCGGAGAGAAAGCCACAGCCCTGAATGATGTAGTAGTAGTGGGCTACGGCAGCCAGCGCAAGCGCGACATTACCGGCTCGGTGGCCTCCATCTCGGCGGAGCAGGTGGCCGAAACGCCAATCACCCGGGCCGACCAAATTCTGCAGGGCCGCGTGAGCGGCGTGCAGGTTACGCAAACGAATTCGGAGCCGGGCGGAAACGTTTCCATTCGCATTCGGGGTACCAACTCCATCAATTCCGGCAATGAGCCGCTGTTTGTGGTGGACGGCTTCCCTGGCGCCGGCGACCTGAACTCCATCAACCCCAGCGACATTGAATCAATTGAGGTGCTGAAAGACGCCTCCGCTACGGCCATTTATGGTAGCCGGGGTGCTAACGGAGTAGTTATCATTACCACCAAAAAGGGCAAGGCCGGGCGCAACAGCATCAGCTTCGAGGCCTACACCGGCGTGAGCAACGTGCGCAAGAAGTACGACCTGATGAACGCCCCCGAGTTTGCGCGCTACCTCAACGACGTGCAGACGCTCAACAACCTCGAAAACAAAACCACCACGCCCCTACCCTACACCCAAGAGCAGATAAATGCCATGGGCGAGGGTACCGACTGGCAGGATGAGATTTTCCGGCAGGGCCGCCAGAGCAACTATCAGCTCGGCTTCAACGGCGGCAACGAAGACACCCGCTACAATCTCAGCTTCAACTATTTCGACCAGGAAGGCATCATCCTAAACTCCGGCTTTAAGCGCGGCTCGGTGCGCCTGAACCTGGACCGGAAAGTGAGCAACAAGATCAACGTGAGCTTCACCAGCCAGCTTTCCCGCACCCAGCAGCGGCTGACCACCGTGAATACAAACGGGGGTAGCAACGGCGGCGTATTGCTCGATGCCTTGCGCTTCAGCCCCATTCAGTCGGTGCGCGATGCCAACGGGGCCTACACCTTCCAGAACCAGCCGCTGCCCGCCGTAGAAATTGCCGGCAACCCGGTTGCCTACGCCGAAAGTGCCAAGGACAACCTCACTACCACCCGCGCCCTGATCAACGTGGCCGGTGAATATCAGCTGCTGGAAGGACTCAAGCTGCGGATTTCGGGCGGCACTGACCTGTTTGCCAACCAGCGCAACCAGTTTATTCCTTCCACGGTGTACGTGGGCCAGAACACCAACGGCTCGGCCACCAAAGCCTCCAACAACAATTACAGCTGGCTGAACGAGAACACGCTGACCTACGACCGCAAGCTCAACGAGAACAACGCCCTGAACGTGGTGGCCGGTCTGACCTTTCAGGAGTTTGTGAATGAGAATTACACTGCTGCGGCCAACAACTTCTTCACCAATGCCCTCGGCTCCGACAACATAGGTCTAGGCGCCAACGTGCTGACGCCCAGCTCGGGCAAGAATTCTAACCGGCTGGCCTCTTACTTCGGGCGGGTGAACTACCGGCTGTTTGAGAAGTACCTGTTCACGTTTACCATGCGCGCCGACGGCTCCTCCCGTTTCGGGCCGAACAACAAGTGGGGTTACTTCCCCAGCGCCGCCTTCGCCTACCGCCTGATCGACGAGAACTTCATGAAGGGCTTCACCTCCCTCAGCGACCTGAAGCTCCGCGCCAGCTACGGCATCACGGGCAACCAGGAAATTGGTTCGTATCAGTCGCTGGGGCGGTATGGGCTGAGCGCCTACACCTCGGGGGCCACGCGCCTGGTAGGCCTAGCGCCCTCCAACGTGCCCAACCCCGACCTGAGCTGGGAGTCTACCGCCTCTGCCGACGTGGGCATAGACGTGGCCTTCTTCAAAAACCGCCTCAGCGTTACGGCCGACTACTATTATAAGAAAACCACCGACCTGTTGCTGCAGGTATCCATTCCGCAGACGACGGGCTTCTCCAACATTCTGCAGAACGCGGGCAGCGTGCAGAACAAGGGCTTTGAGTTCTCGCTCAACACGGTCAACTTCGACTCGAAGAAGTTTACCTGGAACACCAACTTGAACTTCTCGCTCAACCGCAACAAAGTTCTTGACCTGAATGGTGAGTATCAGCGCTTCGTAGGCCAGTCGAGCACCAGTATTTTCCCCGGTGCCACGGCTGCTACCAGCGTGCTACGCATTGGCGAGCCTATTGGCTCCTTCTACGGTTACGTGTTTGATGGCATCTGGCAGACCCAGGAGGAAATTAAGGCTAGCGGCACAACCGCCAACGTGCGTCCCGGCGACCCGCGCTACCTAGACCTGAACGGCGACAAGAAGATTGACGGCAACGACCGCACCATCATCGGGCGGGCCCAGCCTAAGTTCATCTACGGTGTCACTAACGGCTTTACCTATGGCCCCCTGAGCCTGAGCGTATTCATCCAAGGCGTGCAGGGTTCTGATGTGCTCAACCTCAACCGCTACGAGCTGGAATCGGGCTTCACGACTACCAGCAAGCTAAAGTCGGTGAATGACCGCTGGACCGGCCCCGGCACCAGCAACACCATTCCGAAGGCCAACAGCGTGGTGCGCCGCAGCACCGGCATTGTAAGCGACGTGATAGAAGATGGCAGCTTCGTGCGCCTGAAAACCGTCACGGTATCCTTCAATGTGCCGTTGCCCGAGGCCGTTACCAAAACCATTAAAACGGCCAGCATCTACGTGACCGGCCAAAACCTGATTACGATTACCGACTACTCCGGCTACGACCCCGAAGTAAACTCGTTCGGTAACTCCGGCCTGAGCCTGAATACCGACTACAACGCCTTCCCCAACACGCGCACCTTCATTGGCGGCGTCCGGATTGGCTTCTAATCGAACAGGTACTTCTACATTATTACTGACATGAAAAAGAAGCTCCTTCTTCTCGGCATATGTTCCCTTGGCTTCTTCTCTTCCTGCGAGTCCTTCCTGGAAGAAAAGCCTTATGATTTCCTGACCGCCAGCAACTTCTACCAAAACGAGGGTGACGCCATTGCGGGCCTGAACGGCGTGTTCAGCCTCATGCAGGCCCAAACCTACTACGGCCGCACGGTGTGGCTGGTAACGGAGCTGCCCGGCGACTACATGGCCGTGGTGGGCGCCACCACCGGCGACCGGGCCGAGCTGAGCCGCTTCACCTACACCGCCAACAACGGCGAAATCGGGAACTGGTGGGTGAACAACTACCGCCTCATTGGCCGCGCCAACGATGTGATTGACAAGGTGCCGGCCGTGAGCATGGACGAGGCCAGCAAGAACAACATCCTCGGCAACGCCCGCTTCCTGCGCGCCCTGGCCTACTTCGAGCTGGTGCGCTCCTACGGCGACGTGCCCCTGATTACCTCGCCCATCAAAGGCCCCAACGACGACCTGCGCCCCGCCCGCACGCCCAAGGGTGCAGTATACGAGCAGATTATTCAGGATCTGCAGTTTGCCGAAGCCAACTGCCTGAAGGAAAACCAGATTCCGGCCGGCAACAAAGGCCGCGTATCGAGCGGGGCCGCCGCCAGCATGCTGGCTAAAGTGTACCTCACCCGCGCCAGCTCTTCCGATGCCAAGGGCACCGACAACCAGGATGCCCTGGCGGCCTGCAACCGCGTCATCAACTCCGGCTTATACAGCCTCATGCCGAGCTACGGCGACGTGTTCCTGCCCGACCGCGAAAATAACGCCGAGCACATCTTCTCAGTGCAGTTTGATCTGCCCCCGAACGTGGGCAACATCATTGTGCGGCAGAACCTGCCGGCGGCGCTGGGCGGCTTTGCCTCCTTCACGGCCGAAGATTGGTTTGTGCGCTCCTACGCCGCTACCGATGTGCGCAAGGATTGGAACCTGAGCAACAAGGCCAACACTACCACGCTGCCCCAGTATTTCTTCAACAAGTTCCGCGACGATAAGCGCATCGGCAACGACTCGCGCGCCAACTGGCTGGTGACGCGCTACGCCGATGTACTGCTCATGCAGTCGGAGGCGCTCAACAACCTCAACGCCGCCGACGTGACCAAGTACCAGGGTATTAACCGGGTGCGGCAACGGGCTGGCCTAACGGCGCTGCCCACTACAGCCACCACCAAAGACGCCTTTGTAGATCTGCTGGTGCAGGAGCGCGCATGGGAGCTGTGCGATGAAGGCCACCGCCGCTACGACCTAATCCGGCTGAACCGCCTGAAGCAAGTAGAGAAAACCATCTTCAACCGCGACATCAGCGACAACTACCTGCTGTTTCCGATTCCGCAAACGGAAATAGCACTTAACCCCAACCTGACGCAAAACCCTGGCTTCTAAGTCAGCACCTCTCAGCAGGCTACCCTGGCCTGCTGAGAGCATTTGTGTTCATTGCTCCTACCTCCTGAAGTGGCCTAGGCCACGCTCAGGGCAAAGCCACCCATTCTAGGCCACTGCTGGCAACCACCTGCTACTGGCCTAGCGCTTTGCCACCGCCCTCCTACCAACGTATGCGTACCTCCACCCTCCCGTATTGCCTGCTACTTCCCGCCTTCCTGCTGACCTCGGCGGCGCAGGGACAAAGCAAGAAGAACCTCTACCACAAAGGCTGGATTGACTTCAACAAAGACGGCAAGAAGGACGTGTTTGAGGATGCCACGCAGCCCGTGGAGCGGCGGGTGGCCGACCTGCTCTCCCAGATGACACTGGAGGAGAAAACCTGCCAAACGGCCACGCTTTACGGCTACGGCCGGGTGCTGAAGGACAAGATGCCCACGCCGGAGTGGAAGAACATGGTCTGGAAGGACGGCATTGCCAACATCGACGAAGAGCTCAATGGCCTGGCCTATCACCCCGGTGCCGCTACTGAGTTTTCCTACCCTTTCAGCAAGCACGCCACCGCCATCAATGATGTGCAGAAGTGGTTTGTGGAAGAAACGCGCCTGGGTATTCCGGTTGATTTCACGAACGAGGGCATCCACGGCCTCTGCCACGACCGGGCCACGCCCCTGCCGGCCCCCATTGGTATTGGCAGCACCTGGAACAAGGCCCTGGTGCGGCAGGCCGGCGCCACCGTGGGCCGCGAAGCCAAAGCCCTAGGCTACACCAACGTGTACGCCCCCATCCTTGACCCCGCCCGCGACCAGCGCTGGGGCCGGGTGGTGGAGTGCTACGGCGAAAACCCCTTCCATATTGCGGAGCTGGGCAAGCAAATGGTGCTCGGCATTCAGGAACAAGGCGTGGCCTCCACGCTCAAGCATTACGCGGTGTACAGCGTGCCCAAAGGCGGCCGCGACGGCGACGTGCGCACCGACCCGCACGTGGCCCCGCGCGAGATGCACCAGCTCTACCTTTACCCTTTCCGCCGCGTGGTTCAGGAAGCCAAGCCCATGGGCGTGATGAGCAGCTACAACGACTGGGACGGGCAGCCCGTAACCGGCAGCCACTACTTTCTGACGGAGCTGCTGCGCGAGAAATTCGGGTTTGATGGGTACGTGGTGTCGGATAGTGAGGCCGTGGAGTTCCTCTTTACCAAGCACCACGTGGCCGACACCTACAAGCAGGCCGTGAAGCAGGCCATTGAGGCGGGCCTGAACGTGCGCACCAACTTTACGATGCCGGAGGTGTACATCATGCCCCTGCGCGAGCTAGTGAAAGAAGGCAGCGTATCAATGAAGACCCTGGACCAGCGCGTGGCCGATGTGCTGCGGGTGAAGTTCCGGCTAGGCCTCTTCGATCAGCCGTATACGAGCAACCCCAAAGCCGCCGATAAAGCCGTGCACACCCCGGCCGATGAGGCCTTCTCGCTGCAGCTAAACCGCGAGACAATGGTGCTGCTGAAGAATGAGAAAAACCTGTTGCCGCTGGATGCCAAGGCGCTAAAGTCGGTGCTGGTGACGGGGCCGATGGCAGCGGAGAAGAACTATACCACCAGCCGGTACGGCCCCTCCAACAACCCTGTTACGACGGTGCTGGATGGCATCAAAAACTACCTCGGGGCCAAGGCCACCGTGCACTACGCCAAGGGCTGCGACATTGTGGATGCCAGCTGGCCCGAAAGCGAAATCATTCCGACGCCCTTAACTACGGAGGAGCAGGCAAGCATCGACGAAGCCGTGGCCCAGGCCCGACAGGCTGATGTGGTTATTGCGGTGGTGGGCGAGGATGAGAAGCGCGTAGGCGAAAGCCTCTCGCGCACTGGCCTAGGCCTGCCCGGCCGCCAGCTGCAACTGCTGCAGGCGCTACAGGCCACGGGCAAGCCCGTGGTGATGGTGCTGGTAAACGGGCAGCCGCTCACTATTAACTGGGAAAACCGCTACGTGCCCGCCATTCTGGAAGCCTGGTTTCCGGGCCCCCAGAGTGGCCGCGTAATTGCCGAAACTCTGTTCGGCGACAATAACCCCGGCGGCAAGCTGCCCATCACTTTCCCTAAATCAACGGGCCAGATCGAGTACAACTTCCCCTTCAAGGTGTCGTCGCAGGCGGGCCAGCCCAGCGCGGGCCCCAACGGCTACGGCAAAACCAGCATCAACGGGGCGCTGTACCCCTTCGGCTTCGGGCTGAGCTATACCACCTTTGAGTACGGCAACCTGGTGGTAAACCAGCCCAGCCAGCACGCCCACGCCGATGTGCAGGTAACGGTGGAGGTAACCAATACGGGCAAGCGCCTGGGCGATGAAGTGGTGCAGCTCTACCTCAAAGACAAAGTCAGCAGCGTAACGACCTACGAGTTTGACCTGCGCGGCTTTGAGCGGGTGCGCCTGCAGCCCGGCGAGAAAAAAACCATCCGCTTCACCCTGCACCCCGACGACCTGGCCCTGCTCGACAAAAACATGAACTGGACCGTGGAGCCCGGTGAGTTTGAAGTGTTGCTCGGCAGCTCTTCCGAAGACATCCGCCTCCGCAAGTCCTTCACCGTCCAAGCTGAGTAAGGCCGAACAGCAATGGCAATTGTATGAAAAAGAACGTCATGCTCCATCTGGCGTCCGCTTGCCGAAGCATCTCTACCGCTTCGTTGTGGCGTTGCTAGGCCAGTAGAGTTTGCCAGCGGTAGAGATGCTTCGGCAAGCTCAGCATGACGGCCTAATGTCTGGAGTTACTTAATGCGATGTACTTGAATTTATTCCTAAATCTGGCCTAGCACGCACCCTAACCCCAATTCAGATCCTTACCGGCGGCGCTCCACAACCGCGCCCCATTTTACCCAACTGCATGAGTGAGAATTTTTCCCTGGAGGGCAAAGTAATCGTGGTTACCGGCGGCACCGGTATCCTAGGCCAGTCGTTTATTGATGCCATTGTAGAAGCCGGCGGCACCGTGGGCATTCTCGGCCGCAACGCCGCCGTGGCGCACGAGCGGGCCGCGGCTATCAACGCCCGCGGCGGCAAGGCCCTGGCCCTGGTGGCCGACGTGCTGGAAGAAGACCAGCTGCGCGCCGCCTGCCAACAGCTAGTACAGGCCTACGGCCGCATTGATGGCCTGGTAAACGCCGCCGGCGGCAACGCCCCCGATGGCGTACTCAACCCCGATGAAGATGTGTTCAAGATGAACCTCGAGGGCATGAAGCGGGTGATGGACCTCAACATTTGGGGCGCCATCCGGCCCACGCAAGTGTTTGGGGAAGTCATTGCCCAGTCGGGCCGCCGCGGCAGCATCGTGAACATCTCCTCCATGAACTCCAAGCGCGCCATTACCAAGGTGCTGGGCTACAACATGGGCAAGGCTGCTCTCGACTGCTACAATCAGTGGTTTGCGGTAGAAATGGCCAACCGCTACGGCGACAAGCTGCGCATGAATGCCCTGGCCCCCGGCTTCTTCCTGACCGAGCAAAACCGCAACCTGCTCACCACCCCCGACGGTGGCTTCACGGCCCGCGGCGAGCTGGTTATCCGGCAAACGCCCTTCAAGCGCTTCGGCCACCCCGATGAATTGAAGGGTGCTTTGGTGTGGCTGCTCAGCGACGCTTCCCAGTTTGTAACCGGCTCCATGATTTGCGTGGACGGCGGGTTCTCCATCTTTGGCGGCGTTTAACAGACGGAACCCATGAGCAACCAACAACCCTATTCGATGGAGCAAACTATGCGCTGGTTTGGCCCCCAAGACCCCGTTAGTCTTTCTGATTTGCGCCAGGCCGGCTGCACCGGCGTTGTCACGGCCCTGCACCACATCCCGAACGGGGAGGTATGGCCAGTGGCTGAAATTAAAGCTCGGCAGGCTGAGATTGAGGCCGCGGGCATGCGCTGGAGCGTGGTGGAAAGCGTGCCGGTGCACGAACACATCAAAACTCAAACGCCCGGCTTCGAGACCTTCATTCAGAACTACCAGCAGAGCCTGCGCAACTTGGCGGAGTGCAGCATACGCACCGTTACCTACAATTTTATGCCGGTGCTGGACTGGACCCGCACCGACCTGGCTTACGAGGTAGAGGACGGCTCCAAGGCCCTGCGCTTTGAAATGGCCGCCTTTGTGGCGTTTGATGTGCTACTGCTCCAGCGCCCCGGCGCGGAGCAGGCCTACCCAGCAGATGTGCTAGACAAAGCCCGCCAACGGTTTGCCGCCATGAGCGACGAAGACAAACAACTGCTACAACGCAATATCATTGCTGGCCTGCCCGGAAGTGAGGAGAGCTTCACGCTAGGCCAGTTCCAGCAGGCTCTTGATGCCTACCAGCACGTTGATGCCGACCGGCTGCGGCAGCACCTCATTCACTTTCTGCAAGAAGTGGTGCCGGTGGCCGAAGCCGGCGGCATCCACCTCGTCATTCACCCCGACGACCCGCCCTACCCCATCCTAGGCCTGCCACGCGTGGTAAGCACCGCTGCCGATGTGCAGGCCCTGTTCGATGCGGTGCCTTCCCTCAGCAATGGCCTGTGTTTCTGCACCGGCTCGTTCGGGGTGCGCCCCGACAACGACCTGCCCGCCATGGTGCGCCAGTTCGCCGACCGCATCAACTTCATTCACCTGCGCAGCACCCGCCGCAACGCCGAAGGCGACTTCTTCGAGGACAACCACCTGGAAGGCGACGTAGACATGTATGGTGTAGTGCGCGAGCTGGTGCACGTGATGCAGCAGCGCCAGGTAAGCCTGCCCATGCGCCCCGACCACGGCCACCAAATGCTCGACGACCTGCACAAGAAAACCAACCCGGGCTACTCCGGCATCGGCCGCCTCCGCGGCCTAGCCGAACTACGTGGCCTAGAGCTAGGCATCCGCCGCAGCCTATCCGAGAACCAAGGTTAGAAGCTAAAACTAGTTCCCCTCCTCAGCTGAGGAGGGGCTAGGGGTGGATGACTGGCCTAGAACGTCTTGCTCTAGTCCGTCATGTCGAGCGGAGTCGAGACATCTCGCGTGCTGACGTTGCCATGCTAATTCACCACAACAGCACGTCATCCTGAGTGCAGCGAAGGATCTACTCGCGTCAGCACAAGGTGCGAGGCCAGTCGTCCATACCTGATAAGATCCTTCCTGCGTCAGGACGACGTGCTGTTGAGAAGCAACATCAGCACGCGAGATGTCTCGACTCCGCTCGACATGACGGACTAGAGCAAGACGTTCTAGGCCACTCCTCTATACCTCCTCTCCAAAGGAGCCCCTAGACTCTGAAAGCCCCCAATCTGCCTCCCTCACACCTACCTGAAAACAACACGAGTTTGAGAGTGAAGTACAAGCTGATTCTGTTTTTCCTGTTGCTGACTGGCCTACGCCCGGCTTTCAGTCAGCAGAAAACCCGCCTAAACACCGGCTGGGAATTCGTGCGCCAGGATTTAGGCGGCGTGTGGGAGGCCGTGCGCCCCGTAGTTGCCGGCAACCCCGAAAGCGTACCGCTCTGGGACAAAGTGACGCTGCCGCACTGCTTCAACGCCCGCGACGCCGTAGACCCGGACGTAAACTATTATCAGGGCCCCGGCTGGTACCGTACGCAAGTGGCGGTGCAGAACCCCTACCCCGACGGCCGCACCCTGCTGCACTTCGAAGGTGCGGGCCAGAAAACCGACGTGTACATCTACACCACCAAAGTCGGCAGCCACGTGGGCGGCTACGATGAATGGACCGTGGACATCACCCAGGCCGTGGCCGACTTCCAGAAGACCGAGGTCTACCAGAAGCAGTTCAAAGGCCAGGTTCCCATTTCCATCCGCTGTGATAACTCCCGCGACCTGGAGCTGATACCCTCCGACCTCTCGGATTTTAACGTGTACGGCGGGCTGTACCGCTACCTCAATCTGGAGTACCAACCCGCCGTGGCGCTGAGTCGGTTGGTAGCCAAAGCGGAAGTAGATAAGGCTGGCAAAGCCGGCACGCTCACGCTGAAGGCGGTGCTGCCGGAAACGGTAGCGGCGGGCTCCGCGCCCTTTTCGGTGCGCTTGCTTGACCCGCGCGGCAAGCAGGTGGCCCAGTACAAAGGCACGCTGGCCGTGAAAGCCGGCGAGCAGGATTTGCACCAGTTTGCCGTGAAAAGTCCGCGCCTATGGTCGCCAGATGCGCCCCAGCTCTATACCGTGCAGGTTACGGTGGGCACCGGCGCTCAGGCCTATCAGCAGAGCGAGAAGGTAGGGTTCCGCCACATAGAGTTTGTGGAGAAGGGGCCCTTCATGCTGAACGGCAAGCGCCTGCTGCTGCGCGGCACCCACCGCCACGAAGACCACGCTGGGGTGGCCGCCGCCATGACGGAGCCTATGATTCGGCAGGAGATGGTGATGATGAAGCAGATGGGGGTGAATTTCATTCGCCTAGGCCACTACCAGCAGTCGCGCATTGTGCTCAACCTCTGCGACTCGCTGGGCATTACCGTGTGGGAGGAGATTCCGTGGTGCCGGGGTGGCCTAGGTGGCCCGGTGTACCAGGCCCAGGCCAAGCGCATGCTCACCAATATGATTGAGCAGCACTATAACCACCCGGCCATCATCATCTGGGGCTTGGGCAACGAGAACGACTGGCCCGGCGACTTCCCCGAGTTCGATAAGCAGAAGATTCGGGCGTTTATGACGGAGCTCAACGACCTCTCCCACCGCCTCGACGCCTCCCGCTACACCGCCATCCGCCGCTGCGATTTCTGCAAGGACATCGTGGACGTGTACTCGCCCTCCATTTGGGCGGGCTGGTACCGCGGCATCTATACCGAGTATAAAGAGGTCAGCCGCAAAGAGTTTGAGGGCGTGAAGCGCTTTCTGCACGTGGAGTGGGGCGGCGACAGCCATGCCGGCCGCCACTCCGAAAACCCTGACAACGCCCTGGCCAAAATCACGGCCGGCAAAGGCGCCGACGAGCGGGCCGGCGACGCCTCCCTGTTTGGGGGCAGCGCCCGGGTTTCCAAAGACGGCGACTGGAGCGAAACCTACCTCTGCAACCTCGTAGACTGGCACCTGAAGGAGCAGGAAATCATGCCCTGGCTAAGCGGGGCGGCCTACTGGCCATTCAAGGATTTCTCTACGCCCGTGCGGCCCGACAACCCCATCCCTTACATGAACCAGAAGGGCGTGGTGGAGCG
This sequence comes from Hymenobacter wooponensis, assembly GCF_004745865.1. GTDB lineage: Bacteria > Bacteroidota > Bacteroidia > Cytophagales > Hymenobacteraceae > Hymenobacter > Hymenobacter wooponensis. The sequence goes on from NZ_SRKZ01000005.1 coordinate 122,834, forward strand.
CGACTTCACCAAGAAAGAGGCCTACTACGTGTTTCAGTCGTACTGGACGACGCAGCCTATGGCCCACATTTACGGGCACTCCTGGCCCGTGCGCTGGGGCGACGAGGGCGAGCTGAAAATGGTGAAGGTGTACTCTAACTGCGAGCAGGCCGAGCTATTTGTGAATGGCAAAAGCTACGGCGTGAAAAAGCGCAACAGCCAGGACTTCCCGGCCGCCGGCCTGCACTGGAATGTGCCCTTCGTGGCGGGCCAAAATCAAGTGCGCGTGGTGGCCCGCCAGGGCAAGCAAACGGTGCAAGACGAAATCAGCTTCCGCTACCAAACCCAGAAATGGGGTAAGCCCACCAAACTGACCCTCGAAAAAGTAGCCGAGGCCAATGGCCTGACCACCGTGGAGGCCAAGCTTTTCGATGCCCAGGGCGTGCAGTGCCTGGACGCGGCCAGCTGGGTGGAATTCTCCCTGGCCGGCGCCGGCAGACTTCTCGACGATTTGGGCACCAGCAGCGGCTCGCGCAAGGTACAGGCCTACAACGGGCGCGCCCTCATTCGGCTGGAAGGCAAACCCGGCCAAACCGTGGTGGCGGTGCAGTCTGCTGGCCTAGAACCCGTATTACTGACGCTATGATGAAGATAACCGCGAGACCCCACCCCCGTCCCCTCCCCTCCGGGAGAGGGGTGCATTCAGACGATGTCGGTGACGTCGTCTGGCACCCCTCTCCCGGAGGATGTGGCGCATCAAGCCAGCGTGGGACGGGGGTGGGGTCCTTACTACCGCGCCTCTGCTGCCTCTCATTCTTTTTGCTGCTCTCGTTGCTGACCCAATCCGCCATAGCCCAGCGCGTGGTGCAGTCCGTGAATAGTAGCTGGCTTTTTCGCAAGGATGAAGTTGGCCTGGAACCCGCGCAGGCCGCCGCAGCCAAGGGCTGGGAAGCCATTTCCCTGCCCCACACCTGGAATGCCGCCGATGTGCTCGATGATGAGCCGGGCTACTACCGCGGCGTGGGTTGGTACAAGAAAACCCTGTACGTGCCCGCCGCCTGGCAGCAGCGCCGCGTGTACCTCTACTTTGAAGGTGCCAACCAGGAGGCCGAGGTGTATGTGAACGGGCAATTGGCCGGCCGCCATGCGGGCGGCTACACTGCTTTCAGAGTGCCTATTAGTGGGTTGCTGAAGTTCAGCGGCCAGGCGCCCGCCGCCACCGAAGTACTAGTCCGCCTCACCAACCGCCACAACCCCGACATTCCGCCCCTCTCCGCCGACTTTACCTTCTACGGCGGCATCTATCGCGACGTGTACCTGGAAGCCGCGGCGCCCGTGCACTTCGACCTCGATAACTACGCCTCCAACGGCACCTTCGTCACCACCCCAGCCGTATCGGCGGAGGCGGCAGAGGTAGTAGTGGCAGGCGCCCTGACCAATGAATCGGTCACGGCCCGGAAAGTCACGGTACTTACGCAGCTGCTGGACCGGGATGGGCGCACGGTGGCGAAGCAGCAAACGGCACTCACCCTCAAAGCGGGAGAAAAGCGTACGTTCCGCCAGCCCCTGCCGCGCCTGCATAGGCCCCAGCTGTGGTCACCGGATGCGCCATACTTGTACCGGGCCGTGTCGCAGGTGCTGGAGGGCAAGCAGGCTACGCTGCTGGATGAAGTAACCAACCAAGTGGGGTTGCGCTGGTATCGGTTTGATGCAGCTCAGGGCTTTTTCCTGAACGGGAAGCCGCTCAAGCTCATCGGCACCAACCGTCACCAGGACTACCCTGGCCTAGGCAATGCCTTGCCCAACGCCCTGCATGAGCGCGACGTGCAGCTGCTCAAGCAGCTGGGTGGCAACTTCCTGCGCGTGTCGCACTACCCTCAGGACCCGGCGGTGCTACAAGCTTGCGACCGGCTGGGCATTCTGGCCTCGGTGGAGATTCCCATCGTGAATGCCATTACCGACTCTAAGAGCTTCTTTGCCAACTGCCGCACCATGCAAACCGAGATGATTCGCCAAGGCTACAACCACCCCAGCGTTATCATTTGGGCCTACATGAACGAGGTGCTCCTGCGTCTGCCCGCCGGCATCAAGCGCGACAACGAGCCGGGCAAAGTGTACCTGCGGCGCGTAAACCGCCTGGCCCAGGAGCTCGACAGCCTGACCCGCCGCGAAGACCCCGCCCGCTACACCATGATCGTCAACCACGGCGACTTTGAGCTGTATCAGTTGGCGGGACTGCCGGCCATTGCCCAGCTCGTGGGCTGGAACCTCTACCAGGGCTGGTACTCCGGCGACCTGGAGGGCTTCCCGAAGTTTCTGGACCGCCACCGCCAGGAGCTGCCCACCAAGCCCCTGCTGGTAACCGAGTACGGCGCCGACTCCGATGTGCGCCTGCACTCCTTCCAGCCCCAGCGCTTCGATAAAACCTCGGAGTACGCCAACCGCTACCATCAGTTCTACCTGAAAGCTATGCTGGATAGGCCCTTCGTGGCAGGCAGCACAGTCTGGAACCTGGCAGAATTCAACTCCGAAACCCGGCAGGAGGCAGTACCCCACATCAACAACAAAAGCCTGCTCACCGGCGACCGGCAGCCCAAGGACGCTTACCTGTTCTATCAGGCTCACTTAGTCAAAACGCCCTTCCTGAAGATTGGCAGCCGCTCCTGGACGCTCCGGGCCGGTCAAGCCGCGGGCCCCGACTCCCTATTCTGCCGCCAACCGGTGGAGGTGTACACCAACCAGCCCGCCGTGCGCCTGCTGCTCAATGGCCGCGACCTGGGCACCCGACCCGCTGAGTTTGGCGTGGCGCGCTTCACCGTGCCGTTTGGCGCGGGCCTGAACCAGCTCCGCGCCCAGGCGCAGGACCTAGCTGTAGAAGACTTTGCCGACATCGAATTTCAGCTCCTGCCCACCCGCCTCGACTCTCCGCAGCTGCCGTTCACGGAGCTCAACGTGAGCCTTGGCGACGCGCGCACTTTCACCGACGACAAGCTGCACCAAGTGTGGGTACCCGAGCAGGCCTACACGCCCGGCAGCTGGGGCTACGTGGGTGGGCAGGCCTACAAACAGCCCGGCGACCGGCTCCCCTACGGCTCCGACCGCGACATTTTGGGCACCGCCTACGATGCTATCTACGAAACGCAACGTCTAGGCCTCAGCCAGTTCCGCCTCGATTTACCCGACGGTGAGTACGAAGTAGTGCTGCACTTCGCGGAGCTGGAGGCCGCGCCCCAGGGCGAGCAGCTGGTCTACAATCTAGCGGGAGCTGGCACGGGTGCCAGCACGGCGACTTCCGCACCGGGTCGGGCGTTTTCGGTGCTTGTTAATGGAGTAGATGCCTTGCCAGAGCTGAGCCTCGATACTTACCTGAGGCCCTTGCAGGCCAACAGCTTCAAGGTGCCGGTTTCGGCCCGCGGCGGTCGGGGCATCATCGTTGAGTTTAAACCTGGGAAGGGTCAACCGTTCCTGAATGGGATTCAAGTAAAGCGGCTGTAGCCAGCCGTGGCCGGAAGTTAAGTTGCCTGACTTCCGGCTACCATAATAACTGAAGGACGTGCTTTTCGGCGGCTACTTTGGCCGCCCACTGGCGGTCAGGTGGTAGGGTGTGGAATTTGTACCATCGCCATCAGAAGCAGGCTCGGGCCAGACGGCCCCGGAAAGCACGGCCCTTCAGTTCTTTTTAACACCCTCCGATTCGGCCCTAGGCCACTTTTCGCTTCATGTTCTCACTTCCTTCCAAATCAACCTTTCTCCTCGGCACCTTACTGCTTCCTTTCACTGGCCTACACGCTCAGCGCGCCACGCCAAGTCCGGCCGCGGTGGAGCAGCGGGTTACGGCCCTCCTAGGCCAGATGACGCTGGAGGAGAAAGTCGGCCAGCTCGTGCAGTACTCGGGGCGGGAACTGACCGGCCCGGCCAGCAACCGCAAAACCGACCTGCTCAACAGCATCCGGAGTGGGCAGGTGGGCTCCATGCTGAACGTGAAAGGCGTGGCCGACACCCGCGCCATTCAGGCGGAGGCCCTAAAGTCGCGCCTGCACATCCCGCTACTATTTGCCCTCGATGTCATTCACGGCTACCAAACTGTGTTTCCCGTGCCCTTGGGCGAGGCTGCTTCCTGGGATCTAGATGCCATTCGGCTCTCCGCCCACGTAGCCGCTAAGGAAGCCGCTGCCTCCGGCATTCACTGGACGTTTGCGCCCATGGTAGATGTGGGCCGCGATGCCCGCTGGGGCCGGGTGATGGAAGGCGCCGGAGAAGACACCTACCTCGGCTCCCAGATTGCCAAGGCCCGCGTGCTGGGTTTCCAGGGAGAGAAACTAGGCGGTACCGATGCCGTAATGGCCTGCGCCAAGCACTTTGCGGCCTACGGTGCCGCCCTTGCTGGCCGCGACTACAACGCAGTGGATATGAGCGAGCAGCAGCTGTGGGAAACTTACCTACCGCCCTTCAAGGCTGCCGCCGATGCCGGCGCGGCTACCTTCATGAACTCCTTCAATGCTCTCAACGGGGTGCCCGCCACGGCCAGCAGCCACCTCCAGCGCGACATCTTGAAGGGCCAGTGGAACTACCAGGGCTTTGTGGTGAGCGACTGGGGCTCGATCCGGGAAATGGTGCCCTGGGGCTTTGCGCCCACCGTGGCCGATGCCGCCCAAAAAGCCATGACGGCCGGCAACGACATGGACATGGAAAACGATGCCTACGGCCCCCACTTGGCTCAGCTGGTGCAAAGCGGCCAGGTGCCCGTAGCGTTGGTAGATGATGCCGTGCGCCGCGTGCTGCGCAAGAAGTTTGAGCTAGGCCTGTTCGACGACCCCTACAAGTTCTCCGACGCTAAGCGCGAGCGGAACGTGCTCCGCGACCCGCAGCACCTGGTAGCCGCCCGCGACGTGGCCCGCAAGTCGATGGTGCTGCTCAAAAATGAGAACCGCCTGTTGCCCCTGGGCCAGCAGCGCACCATTGCGGTAATCGGCCCCCTGGGCAAATCCAAGCGCGACCTGGCCGGCGGCTGGACGGTTATTGCCGATACCGCTCACATTGTGTCGGCGTTTGAGGGGCTGACCCAGCGAGCGGGTAAAAAGGCGCGCTTGCTCTACGCCAAAGGCTGTGAGATTACCGGCGACTCGCGGACGGGCTTTGCGCAAGCCGTAGAAACCGCCAAAGCCGCCGATGTGGTGGTGCTGTGCGTGGGCGAGAGCTGGGACATGAGCGGGGAGGCAAAGTCGCGGGCTGACATTCATCTGCCGGGTGTGCAGGAGGAACTGTTTCAGGCCCTGAAAGCCACCGGCAAGCCCATAGTGGCGGTAGTGATGGGCGGGCGCCCGCTCATCTTCAACACCATGGCCGACCAGGCCGACGCCATCCTCTACGCCTGGTTTCCGGGCTCGGAAGGTGGTCACGCCCTGGCCGACGTGCTCTTCGGCGACTACAATCCCTCGGGCAAGCTCCCCTCCTCCTTCCCCCGTTCCGTAGGCCAGTTGCCGCTCAGCTACCAGCAATACAACACCGGCCGGCCCGTCACCAAGCCTACGGACATCACCTACAAGTCGGCCTACATTGATGAGCTGAACACGCCTCGCTACGCCTTCGGCCACGGCCTGAGCTACACCACGTTCCGCTATGCTAATCTGAAGCTCAGCCAGCCCACCATGCGGCCCTCGGAAACGGTGCAGGTACAGTTCACCCTGACCAATACGGGCTCCGTAGCCGGCGAAGAAGTGGTACAGCTATACCTACGCGACCTGGTATCGTCGGTGGTGCGCCCGGTGAAGGAGCTCAAGGACTTCCGCAAAGTGATGCTCAAGCCCGGCCAAAGCCAGACCATCAGCTTCACCATCAACCAGGACAAGCTCGCCTTCTACAACTCCCAACTACAATGGACCGCCGAGCCCGGCGACTTCCGACTCATGATTGGCAGCGCCTCCAACGATATCCGCCTGGAAAGCAAGTTGGTACTCGCACCTTAGTGGGTGTGGATATGGTTGTCTAAAACCCCAAAGGACGTCATGCTGAGCGGAGTCGAAGCATCTCTCCCTCTGACTAATAAACTGGCCTAGGACTGTCACAACGAAGCGGTAGAGATGCTTCAACTCCGCTCAGCATGACAGATAGTGTTACAACGTCAGCACGCGAGATGTCTCGACAAGCTCAACATGACAGTCACAGAGTCCATAAGCCTTTAAAATTGCTCATGAACCCCAAGGCTCTCTTCCTCCTTATGCTTCTGCTTGGGTGCTTCGTTGCCCGGGCCGGAGGGCCCGACCGCACGCTGCAACAGCAGGCGGTAGCAGTGCTGCGCGCCCAGGTGCTGGCGGAGGCAACTTGGGCTCTGCAGCAGGCGCCGCAAACTGTTACCAGCTCTCACTCTCCGCGCAGCACCGGTGGCCCGCATGACTTCTTTTCTGAAGGCGACTACTGGTGGCCCGACCCCGCTAACCCAGCTGGCCCCTACGTGCAGCGCGACGGTCAAACCAACCCCGACAACTTTGTGGCTCACCGATTGGCCATGATTCGTTTCAGCCGCATCATCGGGGCCCTGGCCTCAGCCTACCAGCTCACCCACGACCCCAAGTACGTGCGCCACGCCCTGGTACACCTGCGGGCCTGGTTTACGGATTCGGCCACGCTGATGAATCCTTCCCTGCTCTACGCCCAGGCCATTTCCGGGCGCTTTACCGGGCGCGGCATCGGCATCATCGATACTATTCAGCTGATGGAAGTAGCCCAGGGCGTGTTGGTAATGGCGCCGGTCTTGGGGGCAAGTGATTTGGCAGGAATCAAAAGCTGGTTTGCGCAGTATTTGACGTGGCTTACCACCCATCCGTACGGCCAGGATGAGATGAAGGCAGTCAACAACCATGGCACGTGCTGGGTGATGCAGGTGGCCGCTTTTGCCCGCCTCACTGGCAACCAGGAACTGCTCACGTTCTGCCGGGAGCGGTACAAAACCGTGCTCCTCCCATCCCAAATGGCCGCTGACGGCTCCTTCCCCCTCGAAACCAAGCGCACCAAGCCCTACGGTTACTCCCTCTTCAACCTGGATGCCCTGACCATGATCTGCCAGATTCTGAGCACGCCCCAAGACAACCTCTGGGCCTACCATACCGCTGACGGCCGCGGCATCCGGCGCGGCATTGAGTACCTCTACCCCTACGTGAAGGACAAGACTACTTGGCCCTTCCCTCAGGATGTTATGTACTGGGAAAACTGGCCCGTGGCGCAGCCCTTCCTGGTGCTGGGCGCCGTGCAGTTCGCCAATAAAGACTGGTTTGCCACCTGGCAGCGCCTAGACCACCAGCCCGAGGTAGCCGAAGTAGTGCGCAATCTACCCATCCGCCACCCCCTACTTTGGCTCCCATAACACTACTTAGCAACAGAAAAGACCGTCATGGTAAGCGCAGCCGAAGCATCTCTACCTCTGACTAACTACTGGCCTACCACGTCAGCCACTTGCTCCATAGCCCAGGGTTTAAACCCTGAGCTAGTGAACAACGATTTGCAACGAAGCGGTAGAGATGCTTCGGCAAGCTCAGCATGACGTCTAATAAATAAGATAAGAACACTGTTCTCAACCCCTACCTCAGTGCTCTAGGCCACTTTATAGGCCTTGTGAGCCGCACCTGTTCTCTCTCACTAAAGCCCATCCATGATAAAACTTCATACGCTAGGCCTCGGCCTCCTGTCTTTGCTCGCGGCTCCGGCCCTAGGCCAGTCGGCCCTGACTAAGAAGACGCTCAAGCTGGCCGAGACACAGGCGACCCTCATGTTGGAGCAGGTGCCACAGGCGGTGCAGCAAAAGCCTGCAGCACCGGGCAAGCTTCCGCCAGTGTCACCTCGCTCGCTTACGCCTACCAAGGAGCTGGCAGTGGTGGCTTCTAAAGACTGGACCAGTGGTTTTTTTCCTGGCTACCTGTGGCTGCTCTCTGAGGCAACGGGCCAGCCCAAGTGGCAAACTGCCGCCAAAACCTACACGGCGAATATTGAGCGCGAAAAACTCGACGTCACCAGCCACGACGTGGGTTTTAAAATATACTGCAGCTTCGGCAGCGGCTACCACCTTACCCAAGACCCGGCCTACCACGAAGTGATTGTGCAGGCGGCGCGCACGCTCAGCACGCGGTTTAACCCCAAAGTAGGCGCCATTCGCTCCTGGGACCACCACCGCGAAACCTGGGGCTACCCCGTCATCATCGACAACATGATGAACTTGGAGTTGCTGTTTGCGGCCACCCGCCTCTCGGGTGATTCGTCGTTCTATAAGATTGCCGTCAGTCACGCTAACAAGACCCTCAACAACCACTTCCGCCCCGATTTCAGCTCCTACCACGTCGTCGATTACGATACGCTCACGGGCAGCGTAGTGAAGCGCACTACGCACCAGGGCGTTGCGAATGAGTCGGCGTGGGCGCGTGGGCAGGGCTGGGCGCTGTACGGCTTTACTATGTGCTACCGCGAAACCAAAAACAAAGCCTACCTCAACCAGGCCGAGCAAGTGGCGCGCTTCATCTTTAACCACCCCAATCTGCCCAAAGACCTGGTTCCGTACTGGGACTTCAACGCCCCCGGCATTCCAAACGAGCCGCGTGATGCTTCCGCCGCCGCCATTATGGCCTCGGCCCTGTATGAGCTGAGCACCTACAGTCCGGCTAGTGCGGCCCTCTACCGCCGCACGGCTGATAAAATCATGGATAACCTGGCGAAGCACTACACGGCCAAAGCTGGCGGCAGCCGTGGCTTCCTGCTCCTGCACAGTACCGGCCACAAGCCCGCCAACAGCGAAATCGACGTGCCCATCATCTACGCCGACTACTATTTCATGGAAGCCCTGCTGCGCCGCCGCAGCCTGGACAGTGGCAAGCAGTTGTCGTTGCGTTAGTCTGTGAAGTGGCACTGCCACCGCCTTCCTACTTTGTGGCCTACGCCGGGAACAGCAGCGTGAATGTGGTGCCTTGGCCTAGGGTGCTATCAACGGAGAGCTGGATTCCTAGCAAAGCGCAGGCCTTGGCTACGATAGAGAGGCCTAGGCCAGTGCCGCCAATGTGCTTGTGGGCCAGGGCATCGGAGCGGTAGAGTGGGTCGAATATGCGCGGCAGGTCGTCGGCGCGAATCCCAATGCCGGCGTCGGTGATGGAGCAGCGTAGGCCACCTGCCACGTCGGCCAGCTCAATGACAATGGTGGAGCCCGCCGGTGAGTACTTTACAGCGTTGGACAGCACGTTATCCAGAATCAAATCCACCATAAACGGGTCGGAGGCCACGGCTTGAGTGGCGAGGTCCTGCACATCTACGCGTATGCGCTTGGTTCCCAGGTCGGTGCGAAGGCGGTAAAGCACGTCGTGCACGCTGCTGAGCACCGAGAGCTCCTGCCGGCGCAGGGTCATCTTGCCGGAGTCGTCGAAGCGGGCTAGCAGCAGGAGCTGGTCTACGAGGTTAGTGAGGCGGTCTATTTCCTGAATGCTGAGCTTGATGCTTTCCACGTACTCGGGGGCGGTGCGGGGCTTGCGTACCAGCACTTCCAGGGTGCCTTTTAGCACGGCCAGGGGCGTGCGCAGCTCGTGGGAGGCATCGGCGGTGAACTGCTTTTCGCGCTCCACGGCCTGCTCAATCCGCGCCAGCAGCCCATTGATGGCGGTGGCCAGTGTGTGCAGCTCATCGGGGCGAGCGGGCAGGGCAATGCGCTCAGCGAGGTTGCTGCGCGTGATGCGGTTGGTGGTGGCTGTAATCTGGGCCACGGGCGCAATGCTGCGCCCGGCCAGCAGGCGCGCACTGGCGTACAGGCCTAGCAGCACCACCGGGAACGAGAGCAGCAGCACTATGCCCAGGCTGCTGAGCACGTGTTGCGCATCCTCGGAGGAAATGGCCGCCACCACGTACCCTACCGGCTGCCCATCCCGCAGAATGGTTTCCTGGGCCTGCCGCACGGCCTTGCCCCGCAGCTCCAGATTCAGGAGCCGTTGCTGGGCCTGCTTGGGGTCAAACACCAGCTCATCAGCCTTCAGGTTGGGGGAGCGGTCTAATAGGTGTCCGTGCAAGTCGTTTATCTGGAGGAAGATGGGGTCCACGTCTACCTCGCGGTGCTCCCGCTCCTCCCACTCATCCCGGTGGGCAAAGTGAATGGTATGGCCCACAATGCTCAACTCCTGGCTGTGCTTGGTGGCTTCAAAACGCAGGCGGGCATCCAGGCCGGCGTATACCTGCTGCCGTACTACCAGAAACACTAGCGCGTAGGCCACTGCCACCAGCGCGGCGGTGGCCAGCATGTACTGCAGCGCAATGCGGTTTTTGAACGTCAGGGCCATTTAGTCGCGGGCGACATACCCAATGCCGCGGATGGTTTGCAGGTAGTCTTCGTCTTTATGAAGGCGCAGCTTTTTGCGCAGGGCGTTCATGTACACGTCAATCACACCGGTGTTGTACTCGAAATGAATGTCCCAGACGTTCTCAATGATGCTCTGACGGCGGCACACGTTGCCCTTGTGGCGCAGTAGGTACTCCAGCAGGGCAAATTCCTTCTGGGTCAGGGGTATTTCCTCGTCGTCCCGGAACACCTGGTGCGTGGCCACATCCAGCACAATGGGGCCCACGGTGAACCGCTCGGGCGGGCCTGCCACCGGCCGCAGCTGCACCCGAATGCGCTCCAGCAGCTCCTCAAAGTGGAAGGGCTTTTTGATGTAGTCGTTGGCGCCAGCCTGTAGGCCCGCAATAGTATCCTGCACGGTGTCCTTGGCCGTGAGAAAGAGCAGCGGTGTGTGGTTTTGCGCGGCCCGCAGCTGCCGGCACACCTCCAGCCCCGAGAGGCCCGGCAACATCCAGTCCACCAGCAGCAAGTCGTAGGCCTGTTCCAGGGCCAGCGCCAACCCTTCGGTGCCGTTGTCGGCTACCTCCACGGCGTAGGCCTCTTCCTCCAGGCCCTGCTTCAGGAAACGGGCAATGCCGGGCTCATCTTCAATGACCAGGATGCGCATAGGATACTTAGTGATGGAGTGAGGAGGAAAGGCAAAAGGTGCTGCAAGCTAGAACTAGCTCCCCTCCTCAGATGATGTTGCGCAACAAGCAAGGAGGGGGTAGGGGTGGTTGATAATCGTTGTTTATAAAAACGGTCATGCTGAGCGCAGCCGAAGCATTTCTACCGCTTCGTTGCACGGTTGTAGAGACGCATACTTGCGTCTCGTCGTTGAACGACTGGCCTAGAACAACCTGCATAAACAACCTCAGCAACGAGGAGACGCTCTACAGCCCTACGTCAGCACGCGAGATGTCTCGACAAGCTCGACATGACGGGCTGGTAAACAACGATTGATCAACCACCCCTAACCCCTCCTCAGATGAGGAGGGGAACTAGCTGCTAACTCTAGCAAACCAAGACAGTTTTCAGGCTGTGAACCTACTGCATATTGGGCGTTGATGGTAGCGGCCAGCCGGCTGCCATCACGATTTTAAGGCAATCTTAAGCCTGCTATGGCCGCTGGCTCAGGTTGGGGTTGCGTTCTTTGCATACGCAAAACCGACTTTCGATGCTTTCAAAAATCATAGCGGCCAGCATTCATAACAAGCTGTTCGTGGTGCTGCTGCTGGTGGCGTTGGTAGGCTGGGGTGGCTATTCGGCCGCGCATCTGCCCCTCGATGCCATTCCCGACGTGACCAATAACCAAGTGCAGGTTATTACTCAGAGTCCGGCCTTGGCGGCGCAGGAAGTGGAGCAGCTGCTCACCGTGCCCCTGGAGCTGCAGCTGCGCACCATTCCGGGTGTAACGGAAATTCGCTCTATCTCGCGGTTTGGCCTCTCGGTGATTACAGTGGTGTTCGAGGATGACATTGACACCTACCGCACCCGCCAACTGGTAGCCGAAAAGCTCACCACCGCGCAGGCCGAGCTGGGTACCGGTGCCGCCCCCCAAATGGCCCCCATCACTACTGGACTAGGCGAGATTTATCAGTACAGCATCCACGTCAAGAAGGGCTACGAAGACAAATACTCCCTCAGCGCCCTGCGCGACGTGCAGGACTGGCTCATTAAACGTCCCCTGGCCGGCGTGCCCGGCGTGGTAGACGTGAGCAGCTTCGGGGGCTACGTACGCCAGTACGAGGTCAGCGTAAACCCCGACCAGCTCAACGCGGCCGGGGTAACCATGCCGGAACTGTTCAAAGCCCTGCAAGACAACAACGACAACACCGGCGGCTCTTACCTGGAGCGCGGCCGCAATGGCTACTTCATTCGGGGCGAAGGCCGGGTAAGCTCCCTTGATGACGTTGGCACCATCGTAATCAAGCAGGCCACCCAGAACGCGCCCCTGCTGGTGCGCGATGTAGCACAGGTGCGCTTCGGGCACTCCATGCGCTACGGGGCCATGACCCGCAACGGCGGCGGCGAAACGGTGGGCGGTATTGTGCTCATGCTCAAGGGCGCCTCTTCGGAGCAAACCATTAAGGGCGTGAAGGCGCGGGTGGCGGAAATTGAGAAAACCCTGCCGCCTGGCCTAGAAGTGGTGCCGTTCCTCGACCGTACCAAGCTCATCGACAAGGCCATTCATACCGTCACCAAAAACCTGATTGAGGGCGGCGTCATCGTGATTCTGGTGCTGCTGATTCTGCTGGGCAACTTCCGAGCGGGGCTGGTGGTGGCTTCCATGATTCCGCTGTGCATGCTGTTTGCCCTGGGCATGATGCGCACCTTCGACGTATCGGCTAACCTGATGAGCCTAGGCGCCCTGGACTTCGGGTTGATTGTAGACGGGGCCGTGATTATCGTGGAAGCCATGATCTTCCATATCGTGCACTTCCGTAATGAAACGGAGCACGAAACCATGGACCAGGTGGCCGAAACTGCCGCTACCCGCATGATGCGCTCGGCCTTGTTTGGGCAGCTCATCATCCTAATTGTGTACTTCCCTATTCTGGCCCTCACCGGCATCGAGGGGAAGATGTTCCGGCCCATGGCCCTCACCGTGAGCTTCGCCATTGTGGGCGCCATGCTGCTGTGCCTCACCTACGTACCGGCCGTGTCGGCGTGGGCATTGCGCAAGGATATCAAGGAAGAGGGCACCCTGGCCCACCGCATTATGCAGTTCTTGCTGCGCGGCTACGAGCCTCTGATTCAGGGGGCGCTGCGCATGCGTGGGGCCGTAGTGGCGCTGGCCCTAGGCCTGTTGGTGCTGTCGGGAGTACTGTTCTGGCGCATGGGCGGCGAGTTTATTCCGCAGCTTGATGAGGGCGACTTTGCCGTGAACGTGACCCTTTCGCCCGGCTCCTCACTGAGCCAGAGCATTGCCACCACCACCAAAGTCCAGCAGATTTTGCTGCAGAAATTCCCGGAGGTAGAGCAGGTGGTGGGCAAAATTGGCACCTCCGAAATTCCCACCGACCCCATGTCGTTCGAGGACTCCGACCAGATTGTGGTGCTGAAAGACCAGGGCGAGTGGACCTCGGCCGGCTCGCGGGAGGAGCTGGCGGGTAAGATGAACGAAGCCCTGGCCAATATTCCCGGCGTAAACGTGGAGTTTCAGCAGCCCATTCAGATGCGGTTCAACGAGCTGATTTCGGGCGCTAAGTCAGACATCAGCATTAAGATTTACGGCGAAGACCTGGCGGTGCTCTTTGAGAAAGCCAACCACGCCGCCGCCCTTATTCGCCCCCTCGACGGGGTGGGCGACCTGAAGGTGGAGCAGATTGCGGCCCTGCCCCAGCTGCGCGTCACCTACGACCGCCAGAAGCTGGCCCAATACGGCCTGAACGTGTCGGACCTGAACACGCTGCTGCGCTCCTCCTTCGCGGGCGATGTGGCCGGCCAGGTGTACGAAGGTGAGCGGCGCTACGACCTGGTCCTGCGCCTCGACAGCACCAGCCGCCAGGGCCTCGGCGACCTGCGCAACCTTTATGTGGATACGCCCCTAGGCCAGAAAGTGCCGCTGGAGGAAGTGGCCACGGTGGCCTACCGCAGCGCCCCCGCCCAAATCTCCCGCGACGACGCCCGCCGCCGCATCAACATTGGGGTGAACGTGCGCGGCCGTGACGTGCAAAGCCTGGTACAGGAAATTCAGGGCAAGCTCGATGCCGGACTGAAGCTGCCCACCGGCTACAGCATCAAGTACGGCGGGGCCTTCGAGAACCTGCAGCAGGCCAAGGCCCGTTTAAGCGTGGTGGTGCCTATCTCCCTGCTGCTCATACTCTTGCTACTGTATCTATCCTTCAACTCCGTAAAGCAGGCCGCCCTAATTTTCACGGGTATTCCGCTGGCTACTATCGGCGGTATTCTGGCGCTGTGGCTGCGGGATATGCCCTTTAGTATTTCGGCGGGCGTGGGCTTCATTGCCCTATTTGGAGTGGCCGTGCTCAACGGTATTGTACTGGTAGCCAGCCTCAATGAGCTGGCCCTGGCCGGCGTGCGCAACGTACGGGAACGGGTACTGCGGGCCACGGCTGAGCGCTTCCGGCCGGTACTGCTCACGGCCTCGGTGGCGTCTCTGGGTTTCCTGCCCATGGCCTTGAGCAACTCGGCTGGCGCGGAGGTGCAAAAGCCCCTGGCCACGGTAGTTATCGGCGGGCTAATTACGGCCACGCTGCTTACCCTGCTGGTGCTGCCGGTGCTCTATACCTTCTTCACCTCCAGTGATGAAGATCCAACGCCTGCTACACCCGCTGAACCAAATGGAACCCCCACTAGGCCAGTAGTGGCGCTGGGGTTAACACTTCTATTGCTGACTTTACCTGACCTAGGCCAGGCGCAAACAGCTCCCGCTTCACCGGCTACCCCTGGCACTCCGCTCACGCTGCAGCAGGCCTTGCAGACTGGCCTACGGCAAAACCTATCGTTGCAGTCGTCGGCTTTGCAGGCTCAGCAGCAACGCGCCCTTACCCGCACCGGCTACGATATTCCGCGCACCGTATTGGATTACCAGCGGGGGCAGATTTCGGGCCCGCTCATCGACCAGAGCTTCAACGTGATTCAGCAAACAGCTCTGCCTAATGTGTACGCCGCGCAGCGCCGCCTGCTGGAAAGCCAAGCTCTGACGGCCGAGCAGCGTGGCCGCGTGCAGCGCCGGGAGCTTAGCCAGAACATCCGCATCAGCTACTACCAACTGCTACTCACCTACCGCCGCGCGGCCCTATTGCGCCGCCAGGATAGCCTGTACCGCCGCGCCGCCCGGGCCGCAAAAATTCGGTACCAGGTAGGCGAAACCAACCGGCTGGAGCAGGTTTCGGCTGAGGCCCGCTCGCGGGAACTGCAAAACCAACTGGCCAATACACTTACCGAGGTGGCCGTGCAGCAGCAGCAATTGGCTCTATTGCTGGGCACCGCGCCCACCCGCATTGATACCACCGAAAACGCCGTGGCCGTGCTAGCTGCCGCCGATACCATCAGCCTCTCCCCCGACTCTAACCCTACTCTAGGCCTCTTGCGCCAGGAGCTAACCCAGAGCCAACGCCAGACCCAGGTGGAACAGCTGCGCCGCCTCCCCGATGTGCGCGTGGGCTATTTCAACCAGACTATCAATAAGGAGAAAGGCTTTCAGGTGGCGCAAGCGGGGCTTTCGGTGCCGCTGCTGGGCGGAGCACAGAAGGCTCGCATTGCCGCCGCCCGCCTCGGTGAGCAAGCCGCCGACAACCAACTGGCCTACGCCACCACCCAGCTCACCGGTCAGCAAGCCGCCCTGCGCCAACAGTTGCGCCGGGCCCGCGCTTCCCTCAACTACTACGAGCGCGACGCCCTGCCCCAGGCCCGCCTCATCCTGACTACGGCCGAAAAAAGCTTCCGCGCCGGCGACATCGACTACGTAACCTACGTGGTGAATACCGAGCCGGCTTGGCAAATCCAACAGGCCTACCTCGATCAGGTGCGCCAATACAATGAGGTAGTTATTGCTCTGCAAGCCTTGGCGGGCACCGATGAGTAACGGCATCTGTTGCTAGGCCACTGTTTCTTTTCACGCTTATCCTGCCCTTCGGGACTGGTTTCCATGAAGTTTTCCCTTTTGCCTGCTTTTTCACTTCCGCTGACCTCCCTCCTGCTGGCTGCCGGCCTTGCCGGTTGTAAACAGGGCGCTTCCCCGGAGGCCAAAGGCGCCACGCCTCCCCGCCCCGAAACGCCTGCGGCTCCCGCCAACCCCGACCAAGTCACGATTTCGGCGGCGCAGGCGCGGGCGGCGGGTATTGCGCTGGGCAGCTTTACGCGCCAGAATATGGCCTCGGAGGTGCAGGCGAATGGCGTGGTGGATGTACCGCCGCAAAACCTGGTGACGATTTCGGCGGTGCTGGGCGGCTACGTGCAGCAGGTGCAGGTGCTGCCGGGCCAGTTCGTGAAGAAGGGCGCCACCGTGGCCGTGCTGCGCCACCCCGATTATATCAAGCTGCAGGAAGCCTACCTGCAAAGCCGGGCCCGGGTGCGCTTCCTAAGTCAGGAACTGGAGCGCCAGCGCATTCTTGATGTGGAAGATGTGGGGGCCAAGCGCAAGCTCCAGCAAGCCCAAGCCGACTACGCCACCGAGCAAGCCACACAACGCAGCTTGGCGGCCCAGCTAGGCCAGTTGAATATCTCGGCGGAGCGCCTGGCCGCCTCGGGACGCATTCAGCCCACCGTCAGCCTTACCACTCCGCTCTCGGGCTACGTGCGCACGGTGAGTACCAACCCCGGCCAATTTGTGAACCCCCAGGATGTGCTGGTGGAAATAGTAGACCGCTCCGATCTGCACCTGCAGCTCAAAGTGTTTGAGCGCGATGTGGCGCGGGTGCGCGTAGGCCAGTCAATTTTGTTCACGGTGCCTAGCCGCAAGATGGCCCAGGAAATTCTACGGGCCCGAGTTTTCTTGGTGGGCAAAGCCTTTGAAAACGACGCTCGCACCGTAACGGTGCACGCCCACCTCGAAGGCCGCGAAACCGAAACCCTCCTGCCCGGCCAGTACGTGGCTGCCCGCATCCAGACTGCGGGGCAGCAGGCTCGCACGTTGCCCGAAGACGCCATTATTCAGGCTGGGGAACTGAGTTACGCCTATGTGCAAACCCATGCTACCGATAGCACTGCCACCTTTCGGCGCATAAAAGTAAAAGCCGGCGCCTTTGCCCACGGTGATGTAGCCGTAACCCCTCTAGACCCCATCCCCGACACGACTCAGCTGGTACGCCGAGGCGCTTATTTTCTGGACGCTGAGCGGGGTAAAGGACAGGGCAACGACGATTAACTCTCTAGGATATCGGCAAAGGCTACCCTGAAGGGACAAAAGCTGCTGCCCAAAGCCATCAAAAAGTAATCGCTGCCGTATGGTGGAATGGTTTGTGTTTTAATCTGGTTTTAATCACAACCCCTTCCCCTCTTTCTATGCGTTTTCTGCTCGTTTGCCTGTTTTTACTACTGGCAGCCTTCACTAGTCAGGCCCAAACGCCTGCGACAACCTGGAATGCTAACCTGACCGAGGCCTTGCAACAGGCTAAAGCCATTAACAAACCGGTGCTAGCCGTTTTTTCGGGCTCCGATTGGTGTAAGCCGTGTATCATGCTCAAGCAGGAGGTGTTTGACCAGCCGGAGTTCCAGCAGTACGCCCAAGATCGGCTGGTACTAGCTCGGTTTGACTTTCCGCGCAGCAAGAAAAACAAACTCTCCGCTGAGCAAACCAAGTTGAATGAGGCTGCGGCGGCGCAGCTTAATAAAGAGGGCTCATTTCCGCTCGTGGTGCTTATCTCGCCGGAGGGCAAGGTGCTGGCCAAGACCGGTTACCGCCCCGGTGGACCCGCCGCCTACGATGCCTACCTATCTCAGCTTTTAACCAAACGCTAGAGGTATGCACGCCAGTCGTCTGCCTGCAAAGCGGTTTTTCAGCGTAATAGCCCGGTTTTTAGTGCTGAGCTGGCTGCTAGTAGCCAACTCAGCAGCTTTTGCTCAGGCCCCGGCCAGCAAGCCCCGCAACTTCACCCGCACCGCCCACCTGATGGGCTCCCACTTTAGCTTCACGGCCGTCTCGGCGGACGATTCCTTGGCCTGGCGCGCCATTCGGGCGGGTATCCGGGAAACGCAGCGCATCGACCGGCTTTTTTCCTATTGGGATTCCACCTCCCAAATTACGCAGATCAACCGCCAGGCCGGCATCAAGCCCGTGGTGGTAGACCAGGAGGTGTATGATTTGATTCAGCGGACGCTCAAGCTTTCCGCGCTCAGTGATGGGGCGTTTGACATCACGTTTGCCGGCGGCGAGAAGATTTACAAGTTCGACCGTAAGGAGCACGCCAGCCTCCCCGCCCCAGAGGTAGTGAAGGCCTCCGTGGCTCGTATTGATTACCGCAATGTGCTGCTTGATCCTGCCACTCACTCCGTAATGCTGCAAGACAAGGGCATGCGCCTGAATCTGGCGGGCATTCTGCAGGGCTATGGCGTGCGCAAGGCTCAGGCCCTTATGCGGCAGATGGGCATTCAGGGTGGCCTCATCAACGGTTCCGGTGACGTGTCGTGCTGGGGGCGGCAGGGTGATGGTTCTTTGTGGCGCATTGCCATCGGCGACCCGGCTTATCCGCAGTCCGTTTCCTCGTGGCTGACCGTGACGGACGTGGCCGTGGTGACGGCCGGCAACTACGAGCAGTACTTCACGGTGCAGGGTAAGTACTACGGGCACATCATTGACCCACACACCGGCTACCCCGCCACTGGCCTACGCTCCGTTACCATCATCTGCCCCGATGTGGAGCTAGCCGATGGCCTAGATGAAGTGGTGTTTGTAAAAGGGCCAGAAGAAGGGCTGGCTTTCATCAACAAGCTTAAGGGCGTTGACTGCGCCCTCATTACCAATGATGGCCGCACCCTCACTTCCCGGGGCATGGCGGTTAACTATTACTCCACGCAGCAACCGCAGACCGCTGCGGCCCCGAAACCATGATTCTCCCAACCGTTTTTGCCTCGCGTGTGCGGGTGGTGCTAGGTGGGCTGCTACTTCTAAGTGGTAGCGGCCTTAGCAGCTGCGTATCGGTGGCAGCTTACCAAAAGATGTACCTCAACGATGAGGATATGAAACTGGCCAACAAGCGCATTGAGGTCTACGAAACCAACTTTGAGAGCTACCGCGAAGGTGCCGGCGGGGCTAATGGCGGCAAAGTAGGTGGCGGCTGCGGCTGTAATTAGCCGCCTCCAACCCATCTGGTTCCGCTAGGCCACCTCACTGATTTTTCCGCTTGCCGTACCACCCCACTCCCCTCCCGATGCTTTATAGTTTCTACTCTTTTCGTCGGTCCGTTGTGGCTGCGGCCTTCCTGGCCCTGCTGCCCGCGCTGGCTTGGGCTCAGGCTACTCCCGTGCCCAACCGCGTAGATGGCTACGGCGCCCCCAACACCACCGCACCGAGTTCGCCAAACCCCAGCAACCACGGCGAAACAGAGGTAAATATTATGTCCAGCTATTACCAGCAAGATGGCGACCATGGAGCGGTGCAGGGCGGCCGCGGCACCCAATACCTCACCGACCTCACGCCCACTATCATCCTGAACGTGCCCCTCGATTCGGCCACACGGGTGTCGGCCAACGTGGGCGTCGACTATTACGCCTCAGCTTCTACCGACCGCATTGACCAGGTGCTGTCGTCGCCTTCCTCGCATGATGCCCGCTACCACGTAGACCTAGGGTATTCGCGGCAGCTGGCCGACAAACGCACTATTGTGGGCGTAGGCGGGGGCTTTTCAAAGGAGTACGATTACCTATCCTTCAACATCACGGGCTCCTGGGCGCATGCTTCGCTGGATGGTAATCGGGAGCTGAGTGTAGCGGGGCAGGCCTTTTTCGACCGGGCCACCCTGATTTTGCCGGCTGAGTTGCGCGCTGGCGGTGGTCAGGAACATGGCTCGGGCTTCGATACCCGCCAGAGCTTCAACCTGAATGTAGTGTACTCGCAGGTGCTCACTCAGCGGCTGCAATTGGCCCTCAGCACGGAGCTAGTGGCCCAGCGGGGGCTACTGAGTACGCCTTTTCACCGGGTGTATTTTAAGGAGACGGGTGAAGCTCTGGGCACGGCCAAAACTGAGCGCCTGCCCAGGCAGCGCTATAAATATCCCGTGGGCCTGCGCCTGAATTACTACGCCACCGACCTGGTGCAGCTGCGCGGCTACTACCGCTTCTACAACGATAACTTTGGCATTACGGCGCACACCATGGAGCTGGAAACGCCCGTGAAGGTGACGCCCTTCTTTGTGCTGTACCCCTTCTACCGCTACCACACGCAAACGGCAGCCAAGTACTTCGCGCCCTATTTGCAGCACTCGGTTTTCGATGAGTTTTATACCTCTGACTATGATTTGGCCGGCTTCGCAGCGCATAAGTTGGGCTTGGGCCTGCGCTACTCCCCGGTGTATGGCATTGGGCGGTTTAAAACACCCTTTGGTGGGCGCATAGCTAAATTCAAAGCCCTCGACCTGCGATACGCCTACTACCGCCAAACCACTGGCCTGACCGCCAACCTGATCAGCGCCGACTTGTCGTTTACTATGCCCTAGTGGCTGCTAGGCCAGGCCCCCACTCCGGTCCTAGGCCACTGGGTAGTCGCGGGGGGCGTAGCCAGTGAACTGCTTGAAGATGCGGTTGAAGGTAGTTTTGGAGTTAAAGCCACTGTCCAGCGCAATGCCTAGCAGCGTGAGGCGCTGGGCATCAGGGGTGCGCAGGCGGCGCTTCACTTCCTCCACGCGGTAGCCATTCACCAGGTCGTTGAAAGACTGCCCGAAGCCATTGTTAACGGTGAAGGAAATCAGGCGGGGCGCTAGGCCAGTATGGGCTGAGAGCTCGGCCAAGGTAAGCGTGGAGTTCAGATAGAGCTTTTCCTCCTCCAGCGCCCACCGAATGCGCGCCACTGCGGCCTCATCCACGGCGGCCTTTGGCCCTACTTCCAGCTCTGCCGGTGCTATGGCCGCTGGGCTCCCGACTGGCCTAGCCGGTTCGTTGCTGCGTGCTTCAGGCGCTGCTGTCGGCACACTTTCCAAGGCTTCTGCACTCTCTGGCTCCTGGATGTCGGGCTCAAAGTGCACGGCCTGCATATCGGCTTGCCGCAAGCCCACCACGCCAATCAGAAACACAACTACTCCCAGCAGCTCGGTGGAGTAATCATAGGAGTAATACAGGCCGAAGAACTCGCGTAGCACCAGCTCCAGCAGCCACTGCGCGCTCACAATTCCCACCAGCACCAGCAGGGTGCGCAGCCATTGCAGGCGCAGCTTAGAGGTTTCGGAGAAGTTATCGGCCAGCCAACGGCGGTACTGGCCTAGCAGCCGCAAGCTGAGCCCCAGGTAGATTACCAGCGACACCCAGGTGCCAATAAACTCCAGGCTGTACGTGAAAGGCCGGTGCACATGCTGCCAAAACCAGTTGCGTGTTTCGTAGGTCTGTAGGCGCAACCACCCATACAACAAGGCCTGCGCCAGCACCGGCCCGAAATGCCAGAAGTGGCGCGGCCGCAGCCGAAAATCATGATTGACCAGGCTGCGGACGTAGAAATACAGCAAAGGCCCAAACCCCAGCGAGTAGTAAATGGGAGCGAAATACCAGTTGGGGTTCTGCCCATAAATGTTCCCCACCCGAAACAGCCCATCCAGCAGCCACAGCGCAATACTGAGCATGAGCAGTGCCAGAAAGCGGTTAGGCAGCCGGTTGTGACGCGCAAACCAGAGCAGCCCTGCCGCAAATATGGCCTGCGCTATTACGGCAAACAGAACGACAACCAGGGGCGTAAGCGGCAGTTGCATGGTGGTAGGGCGAGAGGCCAGCGACGAACAAAGTGCCCCAGCTTCCTGCCAGGAGCTAGTTGATATCTTTGCCCGACGACCAGCAAAATACTGGTTTCTTCCCTGCCCTAGCCTGGTGCCCACATGAAGCAGAAAATTCGGGAATGGCTGCGGCGCTACCTACCCGCCGAGGTGCTGTCGGTGGTGGCTACGCTGGCGGGTGCTACGGTGGCCATGCACGGCACCCACAGCGCCCTGAGCGCGGCGCTGGCAGGCACCTGGGCAGGAAATGTGGCGTACTTTGGGCATTTGCTGGTGCAGGATGTCCGCTTGGCTTATGGGCTCCGGCGCGCCCGCGCCCTGCGCTACACGCTGGGCACTTTTGGGCAGAATGTGCGGGCTCTGGTGGTGGAGTTTGGGCTAGCCGAAGTGGCCGACAGCTTCCTGATTCGGCCGGCACTTATGTACTACTTGCCACACTGGCTAGGCCACTTTGGTGCGGGAATTCTCTTGGCCAAGCTACTGGCCGACGTGTCGTTCTACGTGCCTGCCATCATCAGCTACGAGCTCAGCAAAAAGCGCCTCCGTAAGTTTGATGAGCCCTGATATACTAGATTAATGTGTAGCGGCTTCTTCCACACGTTATGCTGAGTGTAGCGAAGGATACTGTCACGTTGGCACGAGGTGCTAGGCCAGTCGTTCACACCTGAGAAGCTGCTTCCTGCGTCAGGATAATGTGCTGGTCTCATCCTCTTGCCTTTTTACCTGCCTTACCCCATCACTCCGTTGCTTTTCTCATGAAACCACCTGGCCTACCGGTTTTTACCTTGGAGTCGTTTCCGCAGAACCGGCCCCACCGCTCTTGGTACTTGGAGCGACTAGAGCGGCACGTGGCCAACTTCCCTGGCATCAGCCAACCCCACTCCCACAACTTCTACCTGCTGCTCTACGTCACGCAGGGCCATGGCACCCACACCATTGACCTGGTAACCTACGACCTGCAGCCGGGCAGCCTGTTCTTTATGACGCCCGGCCAGGTGCACCACTGGGAGCTCTCGGAGGATGCCCAGGGCTACGTGGTGTTTTTTGAGGCCGACTTCTACTTATTTCGCTACCCCGGCCCGCGCCTTTACGACTATCCATTTTTCAGTTCTGCGTACTCACCCGTTCTGCATCTAGGCCTATCTGATCAGGCTATCCGGCCCCTCATTGAGCGAATGTGGGTCGAGGATACCACGCCGGCCCCGCAGCAAGATGAGGTGGTACGCTCCTACCTGCACATTTGCCTGGAGCTGGCCGCGCGCCAGTACCCCGCCCCCGTTGCTACGCCCGAGGAGCCTCGCCACGCGCAGCAACTACTCCGGGAGTTTGGCCTGCTCCTTAACGAGCACTTCCGCACCCAACGCAGCGTACAGCACTACGCCGATATGCTGCACATCTCGCCCAACCACCTGAACGCCCTCTGCCGACGCCAGCTGGGTAAAACCGCCAGCACCCTCATTCAGGAACGGGTACTAGTAGAAGCCCACCGCCTGCTCCGCCACACCGATGCCACCGTAGGCCAGGTAGCCGACGCCCTGGGGTTTGAGGATGCATCATATTTCAGCCGCTATTTCCGTAAGCATACGGGGCACTCTCCGGGGAAGTCGATGTAGCTAAACGGTAGAGCCGCCGCCCGGAATTGATTTGTACCAAACAATCCCGCAAACGCATCTACCCTACCCGGTTTGGCCGTAGTAGTTTTGTATCAACGCTTCTGATGCGCTTACCACTATGCAAAAGACCGATTCTACGTTCCTGGCCATGCTGGAGCAGAAATGCCCCCGTTGTCACCAAGGGCCTTTGTTTTCTACCAGTGCCTTCAATATCTCCAGGTTTGCGGATATGCCTGAGGCCTGCCCCGTGTGCGGCCAGCGCTACGAGCCTGAGCCTGGTTTCTACTGGGGCGCTATGTACATCACCTTCGCCTTCTCCACAGGCATTATGCTGGTCGTGGGTTTCCTGGTTTACTTCCTCCTCAACGACCCCGACACCTGGGTGTATGTGACGGCCGTAGCCTTTTTTGCAGTAATTCTTACGCCGCTCAGCCTGCGCTACTCCCGTACCCTAATGCTGTACCTATTCGGGGGAGTGCGCTATCAGCCCGACCGTGCTAACCATTCAGCGAGCCGGGCTACGCCCTCTTAGGCCACTCCTTGCCGATACTCCATACCAGCCGGACGCGGTGCTGTTGTAGCCATTTAGCTGCCGCAGTGCTGCGTCCGGCTGGTTTTATCTGGGGCCATCTTTCCCGCTTACTCACTCAGAAAACTGGTATGTTGCAGCTATGTCAACCGCCTCTTTTCGTCTGCTCAGCTTATTTGTCCTAGGCCTGTTAGCCGCCTGCTCTGGCTCAGAAAATGCTGCTACTGCGCCCTGCGATGTGCCGGTGCCAGAGGCCTACACCATCCGTCACCCCGCCTGGGCCGACTCCGCCAGCATTTACGAAGTAAACATTCGGCAATACACGCCGGAAGGCACGTTTCGGGCGTTTGAGGCTCACCTGCCCCGCCTCCAAAAAATGGGCGTGGGCATTTTGTGGCTGATGCCGGTGCAGCCCATTGGCCAGCTCAACCGCAAGGGCATGCTCGGCAGCCAGTATTCTATTCAAGACTACCGCGCTGTAAACCCCGAGTTTGGCAATCTCGATGACCTGCGCCACCTTATCAACGAGGCTCACAAGCGCGGCATGCACGTCATTCTCGACTGGGTGGCTAACCACACCAGCTGGGACAGCCAGCTCTCGAAACAGCACCCTGAGTGGTTCACCAAGAACAAGCAGGGTCAGTTTCAGCCGCCCGTTGCCGACTGGCAAGACGTCATTGATCTGGATTACAGCAAGCCTGAGCTGCGCCGCTACATGCAGCAAAGCATGGCCTACTGGGTGCGTGAGGCCGGTTTCGATGGGTTTCGGTGCGACGTGGCCGGTCTGGTGCCCACCGACTTCTGGAACGACACCCGCCAACAGCTCGACAAGATAAAGCCCGTGTTTATGCTGGCCGAGTGGGATGAGCTGTTTCCGCCCACCTTTCTCAAGCGTTCTGAATTCGACCCCAACACGCGGCTGCTGGAGAAGGCGTTTGACATGACCTACGGCCTGCGCCTGCACGCCCTACTCGACAGCTTGGCCAACGACAAAAAGCCCGTAGCAGCCCTCGATAATTACCTCTCCGATGAGCGCCGCCGCTACCCCGCTCAGGTGTACCTGATGAACTTTACCACCTCCCACGACATCAACAGCTGGGATGGTTCAGAATACGAGCGGGTGGGTGCTAATGCCCAGCCTCTGGCCGTACTGGCCGCCTTGCTGCCGGGCATGCCCATGGTGTACAGCGGCCAGGAGGCGGCCCTGAAAAAGCGGCTACGCTTTTTCGACAAAGACACGATTGATTGGCGAGACTATCCATTGCAGGACTTTTACACCCGCCTACTCCAGCTCAAGAAGCGCCACCCTGCCCTGCGCAATGGCGACGCCTGCAGCGAGTTCCAGCGCCTGCCCGCTAGCTCCGATAGGCAAGTGGTGGTATTTGTGCGGCGCAAAGAGCAAACGGGCGTAGTCACTGCCATTAACCTGAGCCGGCTGCCCCATGAGGTGACCATGCGCACCTTAGGGCCGGGCGTATACCGGGAGCTGTTTAGCGAGCAGGTGCTAAAGCTCGGTTCCGGCTCCCGTGTGCTCCTGCCACCCCACAGCTACCGGGTGTATGAGCGCCTGCCCGACCAGAAGTAAACCTAGCTTCTACAGCTTGTGCTGCTTTGTGGCCTACACGGCATAAGCCGAAGTTTTCGTAGTATTGAGGAGCCTTTGCTTACTTTTTTACCAGTTGCTATGCCTACGCCAGATGTTACCCACTATATCGGTGATGAATTAACGCTTTTTGAAAAAGCTACTAATTGGAAAAGCTACTACGGTAACAAGCTCAAGCCCTACCTCAAAGGGCGGGTGCTGGAAGTTGGCGCTGGTATTGGGGGCACTACCCTTTCCCTCTGCGATGGCACGCAAACGGACTGGCTTTGTGTAGAGCCTGACGCAGCATTATCCACTAACATTCAGGACTTGTTAGCTGCGGGTAAGCTGCCGGCCTGCTGCCGCGTGCACACTGGCCTACTAGCCGACTTACCGGCTACCGACCTCTACAATGCCATTCTATACATTGATGTAATTGAGCACATTGAACACGATGCGGCTGAGTTAGCGGCTGCGTATAGTCATTTAGCTCTAGGCGGCGTGCTGCTGATTATTGTGCCGGCTCACCAATGGTTGTTTAGCCCTTTTGATGAAGCCATAGGCCACTTCCGCCGGTACTCCCGCAAGTCGCTGCTACGGGTTATGCCCCCGCAAAGCAAGATTATCGAAGCTTCGTATCTCGATAGTGTGGGCATGCTGGCCTCTACGGCTAATAAGCTTTTACTGAAACAAAGCAACCCGACCCTAAAACAGATCAAGTTTTGGGATACGCTGATGGTACCTATTTCACGGGTCACGGATAAACTGCTTTTCCACAATTTTGGAAAATCAGTTTTAGTCATAGCGCAGAAAAAGTAGAGACAACGTTTTCTCGCTATTACTTTCAACGACATGGCTGAGTAGTAATGACTAGGAGCACCCTGCACTATGAATCAACTGCTCACTGCCCAATACGCTCTGGTTCGGAGCGCCCGCGAGGTTTTGCTGGACTACTGCGCTACCCTGGCGCCGGCTGATTTCACAATGCCCATTCCAGGCTTCAACCACAGCAGCATGCGTGATTTATTGGTGCATGCAGCTGCCACCTATCAGCACTGGCTCGTGAACGTGGCGCTAGGCCAGTCGCGGCCCTACCCCAATGCTGCCGCAGTGCCTCATGTAGCCGCTGTAGGCCAGTTGTTTGCGCAGACGGATGAGTTGGTGGCGGACTATCTGGAGCACTTCCGGGACCAGTGGCAGACGGAGCTTTCGTGGCGGGTGCCCCGACGTGCTGAGCCGGTGCTGCTAACTCCGTTGGCGCTTTTCACGCACGTACTGACGCATGAGTTTCACCACAAAGGTCAGGTTCTGAGCATGAGCCGGCAGCTCGGCTACACGCCCGTAGATACCGACGTGGTGCGCACCTGATCTAGCTTAGCGACAGCCCGACGGCACGTTTCTGCGTAGGCACACGAGTTTCTTCCGCCACTCTGCCTCTACCGTGCCCCATTCCGAGCTTCACCCCCACGCGCATCTGTTCCAGGTTCAGCACCCCGCCTGGGCGGCGCATGCCAGCATTTACGAAGTCAATATTCGTCAGTATACCCCTGAGGGCACGTTTCGGGCCTTTGAGAAGCACTTGCCCCGCCTGGCCGCCATGGGCATTACTATCATCTGGCTGATGCCAGTTCACCCAATTGGGCAGGTGAACCGTAAGGGCACGCTGGGCAGCCAGTACGCCGTGCAAGACTATTACGGCGTAAACCCCGAGTTTGGAACGCTCGACGAGTTGCGCCATCTCGTGCAAACCGCCCACTCGCTAGGCCAGTACGTGCTGCTCGATTGGGTAGCTAACCACACCAGCTGGGATAACCCACTGGCCGAGCAGCATCCCGAGTGGTTCACTAAAGATGCGCTAGGCCAGTTCGTGCCGCCCGTGGCCGATTGGCAGGATGTTATCGACCTCGACTACAGCCACGCCGAGCTGCGTCGCTACATGACCGACGCCTTGCTCTACTGGGTGCGCGAGGCCGACATTGACGGCTACCGCTGCGACGTGGCTGGCCTGGTGCCTACCGACTTTTGGGATGATGCCCGCCAGGAGCTGGATCAGCTTAAGTCCATTTTTATGCTAGCCGAATGGGATGAGCTGTACCCTTCCGGCGGCCTCACTTGGGAGGAGTTCAACGGCAACACCCGCCTGCTGGAGCGCGCCTTCAACATGACCTTCGGCCTGCGGCTGCACTACCTCCTCGACCACATCGCCGAAGGCAAACAGCCCCTCCACGACATTGACGTGTACTTGGCCGCCGAGCGTGCCAAGTATCCGCCCAGCGTCTACCTCATGCACTTTACCAGCAACCACGATGTAAACAGCTGGGACGGCACCGAGTACGAGCGCCTGGGCCACAACGTGCTACCCTTCGCCGTGCTCACCTGCTTACTGCCCGGCATGCCCTTGGTGTATTCAGGTCAGGAAGCGGCTTTGAAGAAACGCTTGGCCTTCTTTGACAAGGACACCATTAATTGGCAGGAGTATCCGTTGCAGGACTTTTACACCCGCTTACTTCAGCTCAAAAAGCGCCACCCCGCCCTGCACAACGGCCAACTGGAAAGCCGCTTCCAACGCCTGCCATCAGCGCCCGATATCTATGCGTTTATTCGGCACCACGGGGCGGAGGCTGTTTTGGTGGCCGTAAATATCAGCGCAGATCCGCAAGACCTGGAGTTGCCGGAAGCCACAACTGGCACTTATGTTGACGTTTTTAGTGAGAATCAGGTACTCCTCCAGCCCAACAGCAACCTCGCCATTCCAGCTCACGGCTGGCGGGTGCTAGAAAGACTGTAATGTCTGTTGCCACTCACAGTACATTCTTCTGAATAGCGCTCAGCTTGACGTGCTTTGAGAGTCTCCCAAGCCTTTACTTCTTGCCAGCTCCGTAGAGTACTTGCCCGTTTCGTAGGCCAGTATGCTGACCGTTGTTTAGGGTAAGGCGGCCGTTTACTAACACGTAGTGCATGCCCGTGGAATACTGGTGGGGCTCGGTGAAGGTGGAGCGGTCTTGCACGGTGGCGGGGTCGAAGATGACAATGTCGGCGGCGTACCCTGGGCGCAGCAGGCCGCGGTCGGTGAAGCCCATGGTTTGGGCGGGCAGGCTGGTCATGCGCCGGATGGCGTCTTCGAGAGTCAGCACGTGCAATTCGCGCACGTAGTGGCCTAGCACGCGGGCGTTGGAGCCGTACCCCCTGGGGTGCGGCATTCCCTGCTGCCATACCCGAATGCTGGCATCGGAAGCCACCATGTTTTGCGGGTAGCGCATGATCTGCTGCACATCGGGCTCACTCATGCCGTGAAATACCATGCCGGCATCGTGCTGCAGCACCAGCTCCTGAATGGTGGCTGCCTCGGCGCGAGCCGCATGGGGACGGTTTCGGCGCCGGTTAATTTCCTCAATACTGAGGCCCTGGTAGCTGGGTTCTGGGGGGAAGCTGGCCACTACAGCGTAACTGAAATGCTTGAGGCCGCGCCGCTTCAAGCGCCGGAGCATATCGGCTTCCACGGCCGCGCGCACTTTGGGGCGCTGCAGCCGAACGCGCAGAGAGTCGCGGCCATCGGCCTGCACATCATCGGGAAGCAGGGTGCTGAGCGAAGTGGAGCTGGCCGTGTACGGATACTGGTCGATGGTGACCTGCTGACCACCTTGGCGGGCTTGCTCGATGAGATTGAGCAGCTTATCAGCCTGCCCCCAGTTCTGCTGGCCCCCTACTTTCAGGTGGGATATTTCGAGCGGCAACCCAGCTTCGCGGGCCACTAGCAGCGCCTCCTGAATGGCGAAGGTCACACTGTCGCTTTCATTACGCATATGGGTGGCGTAGAGGCCGTGGCACTGCGCTGCCACGCGGGCTAGCCGCACCATCTCGGGCGTGCGGGAGTAGGTGCCCGGCACATAAATCAGCCCCGACGATAGGCCTACGGCACCGTCCTGCATGGCCTGGTTCACTAAGGCCTCCATCTGCCGCAGTTCCGCCTCTGTGGGCGCCCGCTTGGCCCGGCCCATTACGGCTTTGCGCACATTGCCATGCCCCACAAACGAGGCAGTATTCACGGAGAGGTGCAGGCTATCGAGGGTTTGGAAATACTGGCCTAGCGGCAACCGTGAAGAACCACAATTGCCGGTTACTACCGTCGTCACGCCATCATAAAGAAAGTTATCGGCCGTAGGCTGGCGCACTTCGTCGTCTTCGATGTGGGTGTGCACGTCG
This sequence comes from Hymenobacter wooponensis, assembly GCF_004745865.1. GTDB lineage: Bacteria > Bacteroidota > Bacteroidia > Cytophagales > Hymenobacteraceae > Hymenobacter > Hymenobacter wooponensis. Next base: position 152,457 of record NZ_SRKZ01000005.1, read on the forward strand.
ATAAAGCCCGGCGCTACGGCCAAGCCTTTCGCATCCAGGACGGTAGTAGCAGTGAAGCCGGCTGGCAACTGGCCTACGGCAATAATCCGCCCAGCCCGAATAGCCACATCGCCGTAAGTCCAAGCGTTGCCTGTGCCATCGTACAGTCGCCCGTTGCGAATGAGGATGTCCGCTGGTGGCGTTTGGCACAGGCCTAGCCGCGTGAGCAGTAATAGGCTAACCAGTGAGAATAGGCGCATGGCGTGAAGGTAAGGCGTAGGCAACAACACGAGCTTATGGTGCTATACTACAGCCACTTCAGTTCCCGCAGCACAGCCTCCGTAATGTCTCGGCGGGCATTAATGAATTGATCATTTGCGGCCCCTGATTGCGGCTCTATGTTTAGCGCAAAATACATTGTGCGACCATCGGCGCGGTCAAGCCAGCCCACAAACCAGCCGTTATCAACGTTGGTGGCAGAGGCGAAGCTCCAGCCCGTTTTGCCGTAGAGCGTGTAGCCAGGCGTTTTCTTTAGCTGCAGAACTCGTTTCACGGCCCGTTGGTGCTGAGGCGCAATGGGCAGCTTCTCGGTGTGCAGGCGGCGCAGAAAGTTTATCTGTTCAAACTGCGTGATGCGCGAGTTGCCATCAAGCCAAAATGTGTCTACGTTCTGGGGCGTGACGTCCATGCGGCCGTAGGCTAGTTTCTGGAGCCAGTGGTGGTAGGGCTTTACTCCTACCCGGCGGGCCAGCTGTTGGTAGCATGGCACGCACGACACGCGCAAAGCCTGGGCGTAGGTCATATCCTGGTTCCACTGCGGAAATTTGCGCTGCACACCATCCCACTTGCAAAGGGTAGCCGTGTCGGGCAGGGCACCGGTTTGCAGACCAATCAGGGTGTTAGGAATCTTAAAAGTAGAGGCGGGCAGGAAGCCTTGGCGGCAGCGCTTTAAGTTGTAGGCCACATACCGATCCGCTGATTCTTCATAGAGCAAGATGGAGCCCTTCACGCCATACTGGTCGAACTGCGCCTGGAAGTTACGCTCCGTAATGGAGGGCGCGGAGGTAGTTCCCAGCAGCAGGGTGCTTCCCAGGCTTAGGAGCAGAAGGCAGATTCGTAGCATAAGAGTGAAGGTAAGACACCCGCCGAAATAGCAAATCAGGCCTAGATAGGCTTAAGCAGGAAAAAGGGTCCGTCATGTCGAGCTTGCCGAGACATCTCGCGGGCTGATGTTGAATTGGTAATCCACTAGAGAAGCATGTCGTCCTGAGTGCTTCTGCCGTGTTCTAGGCCGGTTTGACTACTTGCACAACGTTAGCACGCGATATGCTTAGCTACGCACGCTTGTTCTGGGCGGCATTCAGCACGATGCGCTCTATCCGCTGCTGGCGGGTTTCGGGGCGGCGGGCGGCGGCCAGGTTCTGGAGCAGCTGCTTGCGGGCACTGGGTGGGAAGCTGTTGAAGTGGTACTGTGCTTCCGGGTTGGCCTCCAAGGCCGCGGCTAAATCAGTGGGAACAACCAGCGCTTCTACCTCATCCAGGGCCTCCCAGCTACCGTTCTGCTGAGCGGCCGCAATGCGGGCCTCACCGGCGGGTAGCATCAGGCCCGCTTCCCGTAGCCTCCTGATGCGCTCCTTATTCACCGCCGACCAGACGCTTTTGGGCTTGCGCGGACTGAATAACAGCCGGAAGCAGGTGGCATCTACCTTGCGAGGATGGGAGTCAATCCAGCCAAAACAGAGGGCTTCTTCTACCGCATCGGCGTAGGTCATCAGGCGCTGGCCGCTTTCCTTTTTGTAGAGCGTGAGCCAAATGCCGGCCGGCTGCGTGTGGTGGGTTTCCAGCCAGGCGCGCCACGTGGCGCGGTCGGGCACATCTACTACTTCCAGGGTGTCGAGCTTGCTAGCCATGCCCTAAAATACACGGAAGCACCATAACCTCGGGGGCTCGATTCGGGTTTATACTGACCATATCCTCAATTCGCTTTTTCAGTATGCAACATCGTGAACTAGGCCGCTCTGGCCTGCAGATTGCTCCTCTCGTGCTGGGCGGCAACGTATTTGGCTGGACTGCCGACGAAGCCACTTCCTTCCGCATCCTCGATGCCTTTGTGGCTGGCGGCGGCAACGCCATTGACACGGCCGATGGTTACTCTGTGTGGGTGCCAGGCCACGTAGGCGGCGAATCGGAAACCATCATCGGCAAGTGGCTGCAACAGCGCGGCCGCCGCGACGACGTCATTATTGCCACCAAAGTAGGCTGGGAGGTTAATCCCGAAAACAAGGGCCTTAAGAAAGACTACATTCTGCGGGCCGTAGAAGGCTCGCTTAAGCGCCTGCAGACGGACTACATCGACCTCTATCAGTCGCACAAAGACGACCCCACCACGCCCGTGGAGGAAACCCTGGAGGCCTACGCCCAACTGGTGAAAGAAGGCAAGGTGCGCGCCATTGGGGCCTCCAACTTTGATGTGGCCCGCTTGCGTGAGTCCATTGAGGCCAGCGCCAAGCACGGCTACCCGCGCTATGAGAGCCTGCAGCCTCTCTACAACCTCTACGACCGCGCTGAGTTTGAGCAGGACTTGCTGCCCCTGATGCAGGAGCATAACATTGGCGTGATTCCCTACTATGGCCTGGCCGCGGGCTTCCTGACTGGCAAGTACCGCAGCGAGGAAGACCTGAAGAAAAGCGCCCGCGGCGGGGGCGTTGGCCAGAAATACCTCAACGATAAAGGCCTGAAAATCCTTAGCGCCCTCGATGCCGTTTCGGCCCGCTTGCAGGCCACTCAAGCCCAGGTAGCCCTGGCCTGGATTATGGCCCAGCCCGGCCTCACGGCCCCCATTGCCAGTGCCACCAGCCCCGAGCAGGTAACGGAGCTACTCAAAGCCACCGAGCTGCAGCTCAGCCCCGACGACCTCACGGAGCTAGGCCAGGCCAGCGCCTAATTACTATAGCCTTGCGCTTACACACGCCCCCGTCAGCTGCTTAGTTGACGGGGGCGTGTGTTTTAGTGGCCTAGCCCAGCCTCAAGAGCACGTTGGCCATCAGCTACGTGAAAATTTCAAATACTCAGTAACACCCTGCTTAACACGTAGCTACACAAGCTTTTCCTTATTCTACTGGCATGCTACCCGTTTGCACTGTCGGGTTCTGGTTGTAGCTTGCTTGTGCTCCAATCAACTTTACTTCTACTGCATGACCATTCGCATTGCTACGCACAAGGACCTGGATGAACTCTACAGCCTGTGGTGCGAGCTAATGGATGAGCACCAGGCGTTTCACCCCATTTTTGGGTATCACCCCTCCGCCGATTTTCAGTTAAAGCGCGTATTGCGCACCCGCTTGGCCGAAAACAACACCCGCATGTTTGTGGCACAGGGGCGCTACGGGCTGCTGGGCCTGATGGTGGTAACGTATCAGGTGGGCAGCACTGGCATGCACTACTTCCGGCGCGGCTACATTGCCGAGACGATTGTACGGGAAGCTTACCGTCGTCAGGGCCTCGGGCGGGCCTTATTTGGGGCAGCCAAAGACTGGCTCACGGCCCAAGGCGCCGACCACCTGGAGCTACAGGTAGCGGTTGCCAACCCGGCTGGGCGGCGGTTCTGGGAATCGCAGGGCTTTGCACCCACTACCTTCCACATGATGCAGCCGCTACCTAAGAGCCCGGAAGAGTAAGGAACCTTACGGCTGAGCTAACCGGAAGCACAACAGTTGCGTTAGGTCTGAGGAATGGTTCTGCTACCATTGCCTCTTCCGTTAATCTGTATGGTGCTTGCTGCTGATATAAAACCATTTGACTGGGAACGTATTCTCTTTTCCACCGATGCACCTCCGCTGTTCCTGCTGGAGGTAGCGCTACGCTGCTTAGTAACCTACTTGCTGATGCTGGCTGCTTTGCGCGTAACCGGCCGGCGGGGCGTACGGCAGCTGTCCATTTTCGAGCTGAGCATTATCCTGGGCCTGGGCTCCGCCGCCGGCGACGCCATGCTCTACCACGATACGCCCCTGCTGTACGCGGCCGTAGTGTTTGCCGTCGTGACGGGGCTCTACCTGCTGTTTAACCGCCTGACGGAGAAATACCCCAAGTTTAGTGACTGGCTGGAAGGCAAGCCGGTATTGCTGGTGGAAGATGGGCTGATTCAGCTCAGCAACTTTCGCAACCAGAACCTAACGCAGAAGGAGCTGTTTGGCGAGTTGCGCCAGCTGCAGGTAGAGCACCTAGGCCAGGTACGCCGCGCCTACATTGAAGCCACCGGCAATCTGAGCATCTATTTTTATGAGGAACAAGAACCTATTCAGCCTGGACTGCCCATTTGGCCCGAACGCATAGAGCACACGCACAAGCGCGTGAAGGAAGCCGGAAAGTTTGCCTGCTCTACTTGCGGAAACGTACGTGAGCTTCCACGCGGCGGCACGGCCACTTGCGCCAATTGCCAGGCTGATGAATGGATACCCGCCTGCGAAACCAAGCGAGTGGCCTAGCGCCAGACCGTGCTATTTACTGCCCGCAGTCGCCAGTTGCTGCGTCAGCCAGCGCACCACATCAGCATCTACCTGGTCCCGGCACTCATCCAGCCCATGCCGACAACCAGGGTACAGCAGTAGCTGTTTCGGCTGTTGGGCGCGTTGGTAGATGTTTTCGGAGCAGGCGGCTGGCAAGATTTCATCAGCCGTACCGTGGAGCACCAGCAACGGGCGCGGACTCACGCGCGGCGCCAAATCGGTGCCGTAGGTCTGGCTGCTCATGGCTACCACGGCCGTGACTTCACTACTTAAAGCTCCTGCACTAATAACCACGGCTCCCCCAAAGGAGTGGCCTACCAAGGCTACGGCCCCGTACCCCCGCTGCTGGGTCAGGTACTGCACGCCCAGCAAGGTGTCTACTACGCATTCTTCTAAGAAATTGGGCTGGCGGTAGTGCAGCCGCAGAGAAGCAATGCCTAGGGCAGCCAGCTGCCCTGCCAAGCGCGGATACATGCCCCAGGCCGGCCCATCGAGGCCCCCGCCCGCTCCGCCAACCCATACTACGGCCGCGGCGCCCGGCGCCACAGCATGCAAGCGTGCCGTAATTAGGCCAGCATTGGTGCGCATGGTTAGCTCCTCTACCCCGTCAATGGTGTTTTCCAGAATTACTTCTTCCAGCACAAACTCCTTCTCTTGCCGCTGCCGTGCCATATGCCTGAGTTGCTTGGTACTACCTACCGGTGTACTATTCCCGCTCAAAATTGATGCAGACGAGCTGGCAGTTTGCTCCGAGTTGTCATCGGCGGCACTGGCCTAGAGCCTCCTGCACAAGACAAGTATTTTCAACGATATTGCCATGCTACTCTCGGCCTGGCCCCTACCCTGTCTCCTATGCTTTCTTTGCTCCGCGTACACCACATTGCCATCATCTGCTCCGATTACGCCGTGTCAAAACGGTTTTACACGGAGGTGCTGGGCCTGGAGGTGCAACAGGAAATCTACCGCACGGAGCGCGACTCCTACAAGCTGGACCTGGCCCTGAATGGGCAGTACCTCATCGAGCTGTTCTCCTTCCCCGAAACGCCCGCGCGCCTCTCCCGCCCCGAAGCCACTGGCCTACGCCACCTTGCTTTTGCAGTAGCTGACCTCGACGCCACCACGCGCGAGCTGGCAGGGCACCAGGTGGCCTACGAGCCCATTCGGGTGGACGAATCTACCAACCGGCGCTTCACCTTCATCCAGGACCCCGACGGCCTGCCGATTGAGTTTTACGAGGTCTAGGCCACTATAAGCAACAACGCTCTGGCGGTTGTCGAGGCGTTAGGCAATTATTCAGCCCTAACCAGAGGTACAGGAGTTTGCCTGGTGTGCATACCCTATTTGCACTTGAAACACAGCGGCTATTTTGGCTCGCAAAATGGCCTAGCGGCATCCTATCAAATTAGCATGCGAGGTTCTTTGTTCGTCTTGGCAGCCTTTGAAATCGTAGAACGCTCCACTACGTACTTGCGGCCTATTGGCTGTTCCGTTCTACCTTGCCCTCGTTATGCCCGAACCGCAACAACCGCTCCCCTACCTTATCATTGACTTTGACAGCACCTTCACTCAAGTAGAAGGGCTTGATGAACTAGCTGACATTGCCCTCCAGGGCCAGCCTAACCGAGAGGAGGTGGTAGGGGCCATCCGAGCCCTCACCGACCGCGGCATGAGCGGTGAGCTGAACTTTTCGGAGTCGCTGAAGCAGCGGCTGGAGCTGCTGCCGGCCCGGCGCGAGCATATTGCGCTGCTGGTGGAACGGCTAAAAGGCAAAGTTTCGGAGAGCATTATGCGCAACCGCAGCTTCTTCGAGCGCTTTCCGGGGCGGGTGTACATCGTCAGCAGTGGGTTTCGGGAGTTTATTGAGCCGGTAGTGGCCGAGTTTGGCATCGACGCCGACCACGTGCTGGCTAACACCTTCACCTTTGACGCCGACGGCCGCATTACGGGCTTCGACGCCGACAACGTGCTCAGCCGCGACGGCGGCAAAATCCTGCAGCTCCGCCAGCTCGACCTCACCGGCGACGTGTATGCCCTCGGCGACGGCTACACCGACTACCAGATCCGGGAAGCCGGCCTGGCCAACCGTTTCTACGCCTTCACCGAGAACGTGCACCGCGACGCCGTGGTGGCCCGCGCCGATGAAGTGCTGCCCTCTTTCGACGAATTTCTCTACCAGAATAAGCTTCCGATGACGCTCTCCTATCCGAAAAACCGCATCAAAGTTCTGCTCCTCGAAAACCCCGATCCGCGCGCTGCGGAGATGTTCCGCCAGGAAGGCTACCAAGTAGACTCCGTGCCGGGTGGCCTAGACGAAGACGAGCTGGTGCAGCAGATTGAAGGCGTAAGCATTCTGGGTATCCGGAGCAAAACCCAGGTGACGGCGCGGGTGCTGGAAGCCGCCAACCGCCTCATTGCCGTGGGCGCCTTCTGCATCGGCACCAACCAGATTGACCTGACGGGCTGCATGAAAAAGGGCGTGGCCGTATTCAATGCCCCCTTCTCTAATACACGCTCGGTGGTAGAGCTGGCATTGGGTGAAATTATCATGCTGGCCCGGCGCATTCCCGAGAAGAGCCCCAAAATGCACGAGGGCGAGTGGGATAAGTCGGCGAAGGGCTCGTTTGAAATCCGGGGTAAAAAGCTGGGCATTGTGGGCTACGGCAACATTGGTTCCCAGCTTTCGGTGGTGGCCGAGGCCGTGGGCATGCAGGTGCTGTACTACGATGTAGCCGAGAAGCTACAGCTCGGCAATGCCGTGAAGTGCCGCACCCTGGAAGAGCTGCTCCGCCAGTCAGATATCGTGACGCTGCACGTGGATGGCCGACCCGCCAACACCAACCTCATTGGGGCAGCGGAGCTGGCCATGATGAAGCCCGGGGCCCTGCTGCTCAACAACAGCCGTGGCCACGTAGTGGAGGTATCGGCGCTGGCGGCAGTGCTCCGTTCCGGCCACCTCGGCGGCGCGGCCGTGGATGTATTCCCTTACGAGCCTAAAACCAACCAGGAGAGCTTCGAGAGTGAGCTGCGGGGCCTGCCTAACGTGCTGCTCACGCCCCATATTGGCGGTAGCACTGCCGAAGCCCAGCGCAACATTGCGGAGTTCGTGCCCGAGCGTATTATGCAGTACGTGAATACCGGCAACACCCAGCAGAGCGTCAACTTCCCCAATATTCAGCTGCCCGAGCAGCAGGCCCACCGGCTCATCCACATTCACCACAACGTGCCCGGCGTGCTGGCCCGCATCAACAACGTGCTTGCCCAGCACCACGTCAACATCCTAGGCCAGTACCTGAAAACCAACGAGCACATTGGCTACGTGATTACCGACATCGATAAGCAGTACGAGCAAGAGGTAATTGGGGAACTGCGCAAGGTGGAGCATACCATCAAGTTCCGGGTCCTGTACTAGGATAGGAAGCTATGCTTTTGACAATTTTTCAACTGCTGGTTGCTAGCTTCTGCTCTCAGCCTAGCACCCCTATGCTGCCTCCCTGGGCCGAGGTTCAATGGAGTAAGGCCAGCTTAGGGCAGACCTTTAGCCGAGCTACTTATGCCAAGCCTGGCTTACTTGAGGCGGACTTCAATGGTGATGGCAAGCGCGATGTAGCTATCCTAGTTACCCGAAAGAGTCCTCGGAGCCAAGGCATTCTGATTCTTCATCAGGGGTTACCCCAATACCATGTAGTTGGCGGAGGTTCAAATACTAGCTCTAATATGCTGTATAGTGACTTTTCTTGGGCTACAGACTGGAAGCTGTACACGAAACCAACCACTAGTGAGGTTACATTTGACAAGTCAGGGGATGTTTTAGGTGACCGGACGGTCTACCTAAAACATCCTGCTATTGAAATAACCAAAGACGAACAGGGTGGAGGAATGATTTACTGGAATGGCAAGCGCTATATCTGGATTCATCAGAGTTGCTAACTAGCTATTCTGGTATGAAAAGGTGCGCGTATGCAGCTTAAGCACGCGTCTACTCTTGGATTATAGTCGCTCCCGCACCTGGGTTAGCACCCGCTCCATTTCCTTACGGATGGCGCTGGTTTCTGCCACGTGGTTGTTGTTCATAAAGCTAAAAGCTAGTAGACGGCCTGATTTCGTGCGCAAGTAGCCGCAAAGGTTGTGGTTGTTGCTGAGCGTGCCGGTTTTCCCCCATAGCCAAGGGCCGCGCGGGTCACGGTACACGCGCTTTAGCGTGCCTTGCCGGCCGCCGGCCGCTAACAGGTCGAAGAGGCGCGCTTCTGGCACCTCTTGGTGCAGCTTCAGTAGCAGGGCTACCAGTGTGCGGGGCGTTACCAGGTTGAGGCGCGAAAGGCCAGAGCCATCTGCCCACTGCGGTACATCAGGCAAAGTGCGCAAATAGTTGGCTTGCATGACACGAATAACCCTCTTCGAGCTCAGTGAATCATTGCTCAGGCCGGAAGCACACATGAGCAACAACTGCTCGGCCAGAAAATTATCACTTACCCGCAGCATGCGGCGGTATAGGGAGTCGACGGGCAAGCCACGCAGGGTACGCACTGAATCCTGCGGGCGCAGGCGCAAGGGTATTGGCGTAATGGGACGCCGCAACGTGTCCTGCAAAAGCTGCAGAAGTAAGGTCTGGCTGGTCCGGAAGGGTGTTTCGTCTACCCAATTTTTGGCGCTGGGAAATACTGAAAAGCGGTTCTCTAGCACGGCCCGCCGCACGTGGTCGTCGGTGGGGTTAGGAAGCAATGCTGGGGCAACTTCTGTTAGGGGCCGAAAGAAACGTGGGTACACACGGGGCATTGGCTGCCCGGCTTTGGCGTAGAAGCGCACGGTATGGCCATACACCGGGAATGGGCCGCGCTCAGGCTGAAAATAATAGTTATAGTCATCCCAGGTCCAGCCGGGCGCGAAGGGCTCTACACAGGGCACGGGGGCGTAAAACAGCTTTTCGGGGCGGTTATGCAGAAAGATAAGGGCTCGGCTAGATGGCACATCGCCGTGGAGCAGAGTAGGGTCGCCGGTGCCCCAGAATAGCAGGGAATCTTGGCGCAACACGTAGTGCAGGCTAGGCAACGAATCGGGGAGCAGATGCAGGCCAGCGTAAAGGCTGAACAGCTTCATGGTACTGGCTGGCGTGAAATACCGGTCGGAGTTCAGCTCATACACTGGCTCGCCCGTGGCTACATCGGTCAGGCAGACGCCCACGTTGTGCTGGCGCAGCACCGCCGATTCCTGAATCTGCTGCTCTAGCCAGACTGGCCTAGTGGAGCTAGCAGCAGTGGGAGCCACTTTTTTCTGGGCAAAAACCGGCGTAGCAAATAGGCCTAACAGGCCTAGCAATGTGCCCAATAGAAAGCGGAAGAACGACATGGAGGGGAAGCAACAGGCAAAAACTCCCGCAACTTGAGTAAAAGCCCGGCGCTTATCAAGTATTCGACTTGCCGCTAGGCCACATCTGCTGCGTCAGGACCAGCAAGTTGCCCGCTTTAGCCCCCACCTGGGCAGGTTCATGATTGTGGGCACGGGCAACTTCCTACAAGCCAGACAGTATGCTTTTGTGTATCATCACCTGACTTTACGTTCTATGTCTATTACCAATGAACTACTCAACACTGTGCTGCGCGAGGCCAGCCGGGAAGTTTCGCGCAAGGAGTTTCTAACCTTAGCTGGCCGGGGCTTAGCCGTAGGCGTGGCAGCTGGCACCCTGGCCAGTTGCCAGTCGGAGGGGCCAGCCGATGCTAAAGCCGCTACTACACCCACCACGGGCACGCCCGCTTCGGAAGTAAACGCCACTACCACCTACACCTCGCCGGGTGGGCAGAAAGTACCATCTTCGGAGGCAGTGTCGCCGCCGGCCAAGGTTCCCACGGCTCTGGATCAGCCCATTGAGTTGGAGAAATGGAAGTCGGATGTGGACCCGCAATCGGGGCCGGTGCCCACTCCCCTGCCGCCCGACAAGCGCGTGGGCTACGCCTTGGTTGGCCTAGGCCACCTTACGTTGGAAGAAATTCTGCCGGCTTTCGGGGAGTGCAAAAAATCCAAGCCGGTGGCCTTAGTTAGCGCCTCACCCGAGAAGCTCAAAAAAGTGGCCCAGCAGTACGGCATCAAGCCCGAAAACTGCTATAGCTACGAGACGTACGACAAGCTCAAGGACAACCCCGAGGTGCAGGTCATTTACATTGTGCTGCCCAACTCCATGCACGCTGAGTACACCATCCGGGGGGCACAGGCGGGCAAGCATATCCTCTGCGAGAAGCCCATGGCCAACTCCTCAGCCGAGTGCCAAGCCATGATTGACGCTTGCAAAAAGGCCAACAAAAAGCTGATGGTGGCCTACCGCATTCAGTATGAGCCTTACAACCGGCAGGTGAAGGAGATGGTGCGGGGCAACAAGTTTGGCAAGCCCAAGTACATTGAGGCCCAGAATAGCCAGAGCTCTGCCAACCCCGACCACTGGCGCCACAAGAAGGCCCTGGCCGGCGGCGGCGCATTGCCCGATATTGGGTTGTACTGCCTTAATACCAGCCGATTTGTGCTGGGCACTGAGCCAACGGAGGTTTTTGCCTACTCCTACAGCACGCCCGGCAACCCGCTATTCAAAGAAGTAGAAGAAGTAATGTCGTGGCAGATGCGCTTCCCAGAAGGCATTCTTGTCAATTGCATCACTCACTACAATACCCATGATTCGCGCTTTTACCGCGTGAACACGGAGCGTGGCTGGATTCACGTAGACAATGCTTACGCCTACACTGGCCAGCAGCTCCAGACATCACACGCTGAGGGCCCCGCCAAGATGAAGAACCAGATTGTCTTGAGCGAAAAGAACCAGTTTGCCGCTGAAATGGACCACTTCTCGGAGTGCGTGATGGAAGACAAAGCCCCCCACACACCCGGCGAGGAAGGCCTGCAGGACCACCGCATCATGGAAGCCATTTATCAGTCGGCCCGTGAAGGCCGCCCCGTGAAGCTAACAGAGGTAAAAGGCACCGACGTATTCCGCGGCCCCGAGCCTAAGCAGGCCTAGAGGCAGCGCAAGCCATATCACGCAGAGCCGCTGCACAGAAGGCGGGCGTTAGACAAGCGCCTCGCCTAGCTGGCACTGCCAGCATAACCGACCATAGTAGCACGTCATCCTGAGCCCAACGCAGGATCCTGTCACGCTGAAACGACTGGCCTAGCGCCGCTTGCTCACGTGACACGATCTGTGCTAGGCTCAGGATGACGTGCTTTTTGGCTTATTTGGCTTACGGCTCCCCTATTCTGCCCTCTTTCCTGTGACACATCACTAGCTGCATGATTCTCTCTCGTCGAAGAACCTACCTACTTGCACTCATTGCGTTTCTTTGTATTTCATTGCAAACGCAAGCCCAAAACCCGATGGTGTTGTGGTATGCCAAGCCAGCGGCAAACTGGAACGAAGCCTTGCCGATTGGCAATGGGCGCTTGGCGGCCATGGTATTTGGGCAGCCCGGCCGGGAGCAATTGCAGCTCAACGAGGAAACAGTATGGGCAGGGGAGCCGGGCAACAACGTGGTATCTGGGGTGTATGAGGGGGTACAGGGAATTCGTAAGCTCCTGTTCGAAGGCAAGTATAAGGAAGCGCAGGACCTCTCGAACAAGATTTTCCCGCGAAAAGCCGCTCCTACTAGTAACTACGGCATGCCTTACCAAACCGTGGGCAACCTATTGCTGACCTTTCCCGGCCACGAAACAGCCACCAACTACTACCGCGACTTAGACATTCAGCAGGCAGTAGTCAAAGTACGGTATCAGGTAAAGGGCATCACGTACACCCGGGAAACCTTCGCCTCACTCCCCGACCAAGTTATTGTGGTGCGCCTGACGGCCAGCAAACCGGGCAGTATTACCTGTCGGTTAGGCCTGAACAGCCCGCAACTGATTCATCGCGTCCAAACGGAGCCAACCAAACTGGTGCTAACGGGCGTCAGCGGCAGCCACGACAACAAGGCTGGGAAGGTCAAGTTTCAGGCGCACATTGTGCCCAAGGTGGAAGGCGGCACCCTCACCTCCACGGATAGCACGCTGCAAATAACGGGTGCTACTGCCGCAACGGTCTACATTTCCATTGGCACCAACTTCAAGAATTATCATGATCTGAGCGGCGATGAGTCTGCCAAAGCGGGATCTTACCTGCCGGCGGCGCTGGCCAGAGCGTACCCCGCCGCCAAAGCCGCCCACGTGGCCAGCTACCGGCGCTACTTCGACCGGGTATCTCTCAACTTAGGCAGCACCGAGGCGGTGAAAAAGCCCACCGATGTACGATTAGCCGAGTTTGCCGCCGGGCACGACCCTGGCCTAGCCGCGCTGTACTTCCAGTTTGGGCGCTACCTCCTGATTTGTAGCTCCCAACCCGGCACCCAGCCTGCCAACTTACAGGGCAAGTGGAACGACAAGTTAGCCCCACCGTGGGACAGCAAGTACACGGTGAACATTAACACCGAAATGAACTACTGGCCGGCTGAAGTAACCAACCTCCCGGAGCTGCACCAGCCCCTGTTCAGCATGCTCAAAGCCCTGGCTGAAACCGGCCGCGAAAGTGCCTCGGCAATATATCATGCCCGCGGCTGGAACATGCACCACAACACCGATTTATGGCGCATCACGGGCAACGTGGACGGTGGGTTCTACGGCATGTGGCCTATGGGCGGCGCCTGGCTCACGCAGCACTTGTGGCAGCATTACCTGTTCACCGGCAACCACGCCTTTCTGCGCGAATATTACCCGGTGCTGAAAGGGGCTGCCTTGTTTTACGCAGACGCCCTGCAGGAAGAGCCAAGCCATAAGTGGCTGGTAGTGGCCCCCTCCATGTCGCCGGAGAATACCTACCAGAGTGGCGTGGGGGTTAGCGCTGGCACTACCATGGACAACCAATTGGTATTCGATGTATTCACAAATGCCATCCGAGCCGCGGCAATCCTTAACACCGACCAGCCCTTCGCCGATACACTGCGTTGCCTGCTTAACCGCCTGCCGCCCATGCAGGTTGGCCAGCACAACCAGTTGCAAGAGTGGCTACAGGATTGGGACAAGCCCGATGACAAGCACCGGCACGTGTCGCATTTGTATGGTTTATACCCGAGCCAGCAGATTTCACCCTACGCTAACCCAGAGCTGTTTGCGGCCGCGCAGAACTCGCTGGTGTACCGGGGAGATAAGTCTACGGGCTGGTCGATGGGGTGGAAAGTAAACCTCTGGGCCCGCCTGCTTGATGGCAACCGGGCTTACAAACTCATTGCCGACCAGCTGAGCCCGGCGGGCACGGAGGCTTCGGGTCAGAACGGGGGCACCTACCCTAACCTGCTCGATGCGCACCCACCCTTCCAGATCGATGGCAACTTCGGCTGCACATCGGGCATTGCCGAAATGCTCGTACAAAGCCACGATGGGGCTATTGATATTCTGCCCGCCCTGCCCGATGCCTGGCCTACGGGTGAGGTAAAGGGGCTGGTGGCCCGGGGCGGCTACGTGGTAGACCTGGCCTGGGCAAAGGGAAAAGTAACGCACTTACAGATTACGTCTCGGTTGGGCGGCAACTGCCGGGTGCGGCTGCACAGCCAGGTAGCAGCTGGTGGCAAAGCGAAGCTGACGCCCGCCCGCGGCACAAATCCCAACCCATTCTACCAAAACGCCGCCATCCAGCCTCCACTGATATCGGCTAAAGCCACCATCAAGAAGCCTGTTTTAGCCCCCTCTTTTGTCTATGATCTGAATACTAAAGCCGGGGCCACTTACACGTTTAGCGGGAAGTAATGCCTTGCCTCCTAGGTTGTGCTGTGCTATGAGGAGTGCAGAAAACCTCGCTTACTCTTCCCCTAGCCCGGCTGCGAAGAGTTAGGCACCCTGCTTTCATCTTCGGCAGCAACAGGCAAAGACTGGCCTAGAAACTTTGCGCGCACGCTTTTCCTCGCGCGTAGCACAAAGTTTCCCGGGTTGGGCCGGATATATCCGCTAACTTTGTTTCCCGTTATGCCAGACCGAACCCCTACCCCCACGGCTGCAACGGCCAAGTACATTTTCGTCACCGGTGGAGTGACCTCCTCGCTAGGCAAAGGCATTATTTCTGCCTCCCTGGCCAAGCTGCTGCAAGCCCGCGGCTTCCGCGTCACCATCCAGAAGTTCGACCCTTACATCAACATCGACCCCGGCACGCTCAACCCTTATGAGCACGGCGAATGTTATGTAACCGACGACGGCGCCGAAACCGACCTCGACCTAGGCCACTACGAGCGGTTCCTGAACGTGCCCACCTCGCAGGCCAACAACGTGACCACCGGCCGCATTTACGACCACGTTATCACGAAGGAGCGCGAGGGTGCGTATCTGGGCAAGACCGTGCAGGTAGTGCCCCACATCACCGACGAGATTAAGCGCCGCATGCTGCTGCTCGGCCAGACCGGTGAGTTTGATGTGGTGATTACTGAGATTGGGGGCTCTATTGGCGACATTGAGAGCCTGCCCTTCGTGGAGTCGGTACGGCAGCTGCGTTGGGAGTTGCCCGAAAACAGCTCCTTGGTTATTCACCTCACGCTGCTGCCTTACCTGAAGGCCGCTGGCGAGCTGAAGACCAAGCCCACTCAGCACTCGGTACGTGACTTGCGCAGCGCCGGCCTCCAGCCCGATATTCTGGTGTGCCGCTCTGAGCACCCAATTCCGGCCGAAATGCGCCGCAAAATTGCGCTGTTCTGCAACGTAAACATCAACTCGGTTATCGAGAGCCTCGACGCCGACAGCATTTACTCGGTGCCGCTGCTCATGCTGAAAGAGCACCTCGATGAGCGTGTAATTAAGAAGCTGAAGCTGCAGGGTGGCACGGCCCAGCCCGATCTGGAAACCTGGAAGGATTTCCTGGGTCGCCTGAAAAACCCTACCGAGGAAGTAACCATTGCCCTCGTGGGCAAATACGTGGAGCTCCCCGACGCCTACAAATCCATCAACGAAGCTTTTGTGCACGCCGGCGCTCAGAACGAGTGCAAAGTGACCGTGCGCAGCATCCAGTCAGACCACATCAACCCCGACAACATTGCCCAGTTGCTGCATGGTGTAGATGGGGTGTTGGTAGCGCCCGGTTTTGGCGAGCGAGGTTTTGAGGGTAAGATTCTGGCCGTAAAGCACGTGCGCGAAAACGGAATTCCCTTCTTCGGAATTTGCTTGGGCATGCAAGTGGCCGTGGTAGAATACGCCCGCAACGTGCTAGGCCTGTCGGAAGCTTCATCCACGGAAATGAACCCGCAGACGCCCGCCCCCGTCATCGCCATGATGGAGGAGCAGAAGAACATCACTCAGAAGGGCGGCACTATGCGCCTGGGAGCTTACGACTGCGAGTTGCGCCGCGGCTCCAAAGCCGCCAAAGCCTACGGCCGTAACCACATCAGCGAGCGGCACCGCCACCGCTACGAGTTCAACAACGAGTACCTGAAGCAGTTTGAGGAAGCCGGTATGGTTCCCTCGGGCATCAACCCCGAGACTGGCCTAGTGGAAGTGGTGGAGGTACCTAACCATCCGTGGTTTGTGGCCGGCCAGTTTCACCCTGAGCTAAAGAGCACGGTGCAAAACCCGCACCCGCTGTTCGTGCGCTTCGTGCGCGCCGCTATTCAGCACCGTAAGGTGTAGATAGCCTGACAACAAGTTAACAAGACCGTCATGCTGAGCTGGTCGAAGCATCTCTCCCTCTGGCTACCTAGTGGCCTAGAGAAGCGGTAGAGATGCTTCGGCAGGCTCAGCATGACGGCCTTTACGGAGTTTCATTTTCTTGTAATGGTCTTCACATTATCTGACTTCACAGTTTTATCAACTGGTACGGACGGAGGGCATTATTATTTATATGCCTACATAGTCTACTTAGGCCAAGCTAGGAAGCTTGTGGTATTTTTTGAAGCAAAAGCTGATGAGAAAAAAGTACGAACGGCTACTTCTATAACTGTAGAGGGGAGCCTGACAGATGCTGGTTTACAGCACTCGCTGCATTTGAATAATGCGAAGTTGCTGACTTGGAAGTAAGGTATAGCTACTCTTTTTACGGGGTTTGCAAGGTGCTATTACCGTACTACTAGTGCGGCATATTTTGTACCCGTCTATAGGTTAGAGAAGCAGCTTTAAGCTCTTAGTAGAATGCTCTGCTTAGGTGCATACAACTCTATTATGGCATACTTATCCTTGACTTGTTTCACCTTTCACACTGACAAAAACGCCGACCTCGTAGATATTCGCCTGACAAGTCCGACCTTTGTGGGAATGTCGCCGGATTTTTGACGGGGACGCGGGGCTGCCGCTGGTGGTGGCTTCGATCTTTTTCTCTGTACGTACCACTACTAATGGACAGAAATTCAGCAATTGGCCTGTTTTTGATATCGGCCTTGCTCATCATCTACCTCTACGTTGTTCCTCACCCCAAGCCGAGCGAGGAAGCGAAGAAACCGGCCAATACCACCGCAGCAGCTCCCGCCGCTGCCGCAACAGCCACTCCAGCTCCCCTAGACTCAGTAGCTGCGGCCCAGCAGTTGGGCGCATTCGGTGCCGCTGGCGTAGGCAGCGCCCAAACTACGGAGCTGAAAAACGACAACCTCACCATCACCTTCTCCTCGAAGGGTGGTCGCGTGGAGGCTGTGCGTCTGAACAAGTACAAAACCTTCTTCGGTAAGCCTCTCGATCTGTTCGACGCCCAAAGCGCCCAACTAGATACTCGCTTCCGTACCACCGACGGCCGCCAGGTGAAACTGTCGGACCTGTATTTCCGGGCTGAGCCCCAGGGCAACACCGCCGTTCGGTTTGTGGCCGATGTGGCCGGTGGCCAAATTGAGCAACTATACACGCTGCCGGCTAACAGCTTCGAGCTAAGCTACAACCTGCGCTTCAACAACCTGAACAGTGTGGTGGCTCAGGAGCCGCTCACCTTCACCTTCCTGGATCACGTGCGCCAGACGGAGCAGGATATGAAGCAGAACCGCAACCACACTACCATCAACCGCTACCTTGTTTCCGGCGACCATACTGCCCTGGTTGAAGCCTCGGAGAAGCCCGAGGAGATTAAGGTAACGGAGCCGCTGAAGTGGGTGGCTCACAAGCACGACTTCTTCGTGGCCGGCATTGTGGCTGACAACCAGTTCCAGTCGGGCCAGCTTAACTCTAATGTTGACCTTAACGACTCTACCTTCATCAAAACCCTGAGCACCACGCTGACCATTCCGGCCGCCGATGTGCAACAGGGCAAAGCCAACTTCCGCTTCTACTTCGGCCCCAACTCCTTCAATATCTTAAAGGAAGTTGCCCCCGATTTCGACCGCAACGTGTACCTGGGCTGGGGCATTTTCCGCTGGGTAAACCGCTTTGTGGTGCTTCCCACCTTCCACTTCCTGGAGCAATTCGTCAGCTCCTACGGCATCATCATTGCCCTGCTGGTGGTACTGATCAAGCTGGTGACGTGGCCCCTGACCTACAAGTCGTATGAGTCGCAAGCCAAAATGAAGGTGCTGAAGCCGGAGGTTGACGCCATCAAGGAGAAGTACCCCGAGGACCAGATGAAGCAGCAGCAGGAGACCATGAAGCTGTACAGCAGCGTGGGTTACTCGCCGCTGAGTGGGTGCGTGCCCCAGCTGCTCACCCTCCCGATTCTGTTTGCTATGTTCCAGTTCTTCCCCAATGCCATTGAGCTGCGCCAGCAGCCCTTCCTGTGGGCCCACGACCTGAGCACGTACGACGACCTGATTAAGCTGCCCTTCACGCTGCCGTTCCTGGGCAGCCACATCAGCCTGTTCACGCTGCTGATGACGCTCTCGACGCTGGCCATGACCTACCAGAGCAACCAGAACAACCCCGCTGCCATGCAGGGCCCGATGAAGTTCTACAGCTACCTGATGCCGCTGATCTTCTTCTTCGTGCTGAACAGCTTCTCGGCCGGTCTGACGTGGTACTACCTCATCTCTAACCTCGTGACGCTAGCCCAGCAGGCCATCACCCGCCGCTTTGTGGATGACACCAAGCTGCGCGCCAAGCTGGAAGCCAATAAGGTGAAGAACAAGGACAAAAAGCCCAGCGGCTTTGCGGCTCGCCTCCAGGATGCCATGAAGGCCGCCCAGGAGAAAGAGGTACAAGCCCGCCAAGGTGCTGGCTCCCGCCCCGCTGCCAACAACGACGCCGATGACTCCGACGCCGATTCTGGCACTGGCGCGTCGGATGTGTCGCCGAAGCGCCCGCGCAAAACGCGCCGCTCTTAGGCCACTCGCTTACAGAAAGCCCCATCTGCAGCTGCAGATGGGGCTTTCTGTTTTACAATACACACCGTACTACATCTTAAAGGTCACAAGAGCGTTACAGCACTGCCCTAGGCCACTAATTGGCTGATCAGATAACATTCCGGCGTGGTTTTTGGCTTTATACTGCGTACTCCTCTTCTTTACTCCCATGCGCCAACTCCTGCCTACCCTCCTGCTGGCGGCCTCCTTAGCAAGCTGCGCCGCGCAAACCCCGCGCGCCTCTACCTCAAAAGCACCCGCCACCAAGACAAAACAGAGTGCCAAGCGTATGCCCACGGCTACCACTAAAGCGCCCGTAGCCGCTCAGCCGGTGATTGTTTTCCGTCGCACGCCTTGCTTTGGCACCTGTCCGCATTACGAAGCCAGCTTCTATAGTGATGGTCGGCTGCAGTTTGAAGGCTTTGCTTACGCTCCGGCAGAGGGCAAACGCGAGCTGCAGTTGCCCCCAGCAGTTATCACTAGAATCCTGCAGGATGCGGAGAAAATCGGCTTCTTTCAGATGAGGGAAGAGTACCCGACCAACTTCTCAGACATGCCCTCCACTATCCTCACCATCCGACAACCTAACGGCACCACAAAGACGGTACAAGCGGAGGAGAACTTCCCGCCCTCTCTGCAAAAGCTGTTTGACTCCATTGACCAGGAAGTGGTCAAGGCATTTGAGGTAACGAAGTAATGGCCTAGGCCACTATAAACAGCAACAGGAGCACTGATTAAGCCAGTGCTCCTGTTGCTGTTTATAAGTTTTACTACTGCTTTTTCACCCGCTCTAGCACTAGCTGGTTCATTGGGTTAGGGGTAAGGCCTTGCACGTTATTTTGAGTTAACCGTACTACCTCATCATAGTAAAGCGCAATAACGGGGGCCTCATCCACGATGATGCGGTCCATCTGGCGGTAGAGGTCGTAGCGCTTTTCGGTGTTTTGCTCCAGTTTGGCTTGCTCGTAGAGCCGGTCGTAGGCCAGGTTCTTAAAGTGCGTTTTATTGGGGCCCGCCGGCGAGAAGTTCTTGCTGTAGAACAGGGCCAGGTAGTTTTCCGCGTCGGGGTAGTCTCCGAGCCAGCTCTTGGTGAAGAAGGCCGAGCTGCCGTTATCCACCATTTCCTGGTGAGCAGCGGCCTGGTTCACATCAATATCCACCTGAATGCCTACGTCGGCCCAGTTTTTCTGCAAGTACTCACACACCTCCTTGCGCTCTGCTACTGTGGCTAAGCGCAGATGCAAGGGGTGGCTTATATCATACCCTGCCTGCTTTAGCAGCTGCCGGGCCTTAGCTGGCTGGTACGAGTAGCCCGGCACCAGCTTCTGACTATACGACGGCAATGAAGCAGGTACAAACCCCGAAAGACCTGGCACGCCCACGTTGTTGAGGAAGTAGGCTAGTAGCTCGGGCTTGTTAAGAGCATAGTTCAGCGCCTGCCGCACGCGCTTATCCTGCAAGGCTTTACCCGCTTCAGCGTTATCGCCGCGCAAGCGGGCGGGATCCTGCTGGAGGCCTAGGTATTCGGTGTTCAGGTAGGGTACTTTCTGCAGTCGAAACTTACCCTGGAAGTCCTCGCGCACCGTTCCATCGGGGTACATGATTAGGTCGCGGGAGCCGGCCCGGATACCGCTCAGGAAGTCCAGCTTGCCCTGCATGAAGGTCAGGAACTCCGATTTCCGGTCCTGGATGAAGCTGATCTGCACGGCATCAAGGTAGGGCAGTTGCTTACCCTGCGCATCTTTGCGCCAATAGTTGGGGTTGCGGTGGTAGATGATAGCGTTGCCCTCATCCCACTCCTTGAAGATAAACGGCCCCGTCCCGACTGGGTGCTCCCGAAAATCCTTCCCGTATTTCTGCACGGCCTCCCGCGGCACCACGTAAGCATAGGGCATCGTCAGGATGCCCAGAAATGGAATAAACGGCTCCTTCAAATACACCCGTAGCGTGCTGTCGTTGGCGGCCACAAAGCAAGTATCCGACGGCTCCCCTTTCGCATCCTCCAGCACCTTACCCCGAAAAATCCAGCCGCCGGGGCTGGCCGTGGGGCCATCGAGCAGCCGCTTGAAGCTATACACGAAATCCTGGGCTACCACCGCACGCCCTTTACCCCCTGCAAACACCTCGGAGTCATGGAAGTGCACACCGGGGCGTAGCGTAAACGTGTACGTTTTGCCGTCGGGTGAGATGCTGTAGCGGCGGGCAATGGCGGGGCCGGGCTTGAGGCTGTCGTCCAGTTCTACCAAGCCATTGTAGAGCTGCGTAGCCGCCCAGATGTTAGCCTGCTTATTCGTGAAAGCAGGGTCCAGGGAAGTCAGCGCCTCGGGCTGGTTGTAGCGAAACACGCGCCGGGCATCCGTCGTTGGGCCGGTCTCGGAGCAGGCCGTTAGCAGAGGCAGCAGAACAAAAGCGAAACCGGCAGCACGCCGTGAAAACGGAAACATGGGAACGACGAAACAGTGTATATTTGCAAAGGTATCCCACAAGCCGGGTTTCCGGTTCAAGCGCCGCCGCGCGGCCTTCCTTCTCTATGAATTTAACCTACTACGGTCATTCCTGCTTCCTACTTGAAGCCGGTGGCAGCAAAGTTCTCTTCGACCCCTTTATCCGCCCCAACCCGCTCGCTAAAGATGTGGACGTGGACAAAATTGAGGCTGATTACATTCTGCTCAGCCATGGTCACGGCGACCACGTAGCTGATGTTGAAGAGATTGGCAAGCGTACCGGTGCAGAACTGGTAGGCATGGTTGAAACTGTAGGCTGGTTCGGGCCCAAGGGCTTAAACGCTACGTATGGCATGAACCTAGGCGGCACTATTACCTTGCCCTTCGGCAAAGTGAAGATGGTAGCAGCAGCGCACTCTAGCTCTATGCCCGACGGCTCATACGGTGGCCTAGCCGCTGGTTTTGTGGTAGAAACGGAAGGCAAAACCTTCTACTTCGCCGGCGATACTGCCCTCACCTACGACATGAAACTGATTGGTGAGCGGTACAAGCTAAACTTCGCCATCCTGCCTATCGGTGACCATTATACCATGGGCATCGATGACGCGCTAGTAGCCGCCGAGTGGACGGGCGCTAGCAAAGTCATTGGCATGCACTTCGATACCTTCCCGCCGCTGGTTATCAACCACGACGAGGCCAAAGCCAAAGCAACGCAGGCTGGCAAAGAGCTGGTGCTGCTACGCGTTGGGGAAACCATTACTTTGTAAAAAAGCTAACGGCGAATAGCCTTTTAGCCTATTCGCTTACTACCTTTTGTACTCGCTACGAAAAGCTAACAGCTAAAACCAGTAGCTAACAGCTTCTACTCTCATGGGAAAAATCATTGCGGTAGCCAATCAGAAGGGCGGGGTGGGCAAAACCACCTCCTCGATTAACCTCGCAGCCTCGTTGGCGGCGTTGGAGTATC
Organism: Hymenobacter wooponensis; assembly: GCF_004745865.1. GTDB lineage: Bacteria > Bacteroidota > Bacteroidia > Cytophagales > Hymenobacteraceae > Hymenobacter > Hymenobacter wooponensis. The sequence goes on from NZ_SRKZ01000005.1 coordinate 174,574, forward strand.
GGACCCTGCTAGTTGACGCCGACCCGCAGGCCAACGCCACTTCCGGCGTGGGCTTCGACCCGAAAGACATCCAAAACAGCATCTACGAGTGCATGGTGGATGGCATCAACGCCCAGGATATCATCCTGAACACGCAGGTGCTCCCCCACCTCGATCTGATGCCTTCTCATATTGACCTAGTAGGTGCCGAGGTGGAGATGATCAACCTGCCCAACCGGGAGGAGAAGATGAAAGACGCCCTGCGCCCCCTCGTGGACCAGTACGACTTCATCATCATCGACTGCTCACCCTCGCTAGGCCTGATTACGGTAAACGCCCTCACGGCTGCTCACTCTGTTATTGTACCGGTGCAGTGCGAGTACTTTGCATTGGAAGGTTTGGGTAAGCTGCTGAACACCATAAAGATCATTCAGAGCCGCCTCAATGAGGAACTGGAGATTGAGGGAATTCTGCTCACGATGTATGATGTGCGTCTGCGCCTCTCTAACCAAGTGGTAGAAGAAGTAAAGCTGCACTTCCAGCAGTTGGTATTCGATACCATCATCCCGCGCAACGTGAAGCTGTCGGAGTCGCCGAGTTTTGGCATTCCGGTGCTGTTGCACGATGCGGAGAGCAAAGGCAGCATCAGCTACCTGAACCTGGCCCGCGAGATTGTAGAGAAAAACATTGTCTCGGCGGACCCCGAGCAGGAGCAGCCCGCTGAAGATACAGCGGCATAGAGTGGCCTAGCAGGCCCTACGCCCTTAAAACGCATGATCTGAAAGACGGCTGGTAACTTAAGTTGCTGGCCGTCTTTCTTTTTACAGCATGTTCCACGTTTTTAATAACGTGGAACAAAAATATCCGGGTCATCCCGGCCGTTTGTGTATTTTTGAATCCCGCTCTCGTCTGCCACTACTAGGCGAGGGCTGATTGTAGGTATGTCAGAGAAGAACGAAGATAAAGCTACGCCGGCAGCGGCTTCCGCAGCGGCCAAACGCAAAATTGGTGGCCTAGGCCGGGGGCTTAATGCCCTGATTGAGGGCAGCTACGAGAAGAAAAGCGAGCGGTTAGGCCTAGTGCCTCACCCCGTTAATTCCGTAGGCCTGATTGCCGTAAACCAGATTGAGGCCAATCCTTACCAGCCCCGGACGCACTTCGATCAGCAGGCCCTCCAGGACCTAGCCGAGAGCATTAAGGTGCAGGGCATAATTCAGCCCGTGACGGTGCGCCAGATGGGCACCAACGTCTATCAACTGATTTCGGGGGAACGTCGTCTGCAGGCTTCTAAACTAGCCGGCCTCGATGCCATTCCGGCGTACATCCGCAAGGCCGATGACCAGCAGATGCTGGAAATGGCCCTGATTGAGAACATTCAACGGGAAAACCTCAACGCTATTGAAATTGCCCTGAGCTACCAGCGGTTGGTGAGCGAGTGCAACCTCAAGCAAGAGGAGCTTGGCGACCGAGTGGGCAAGAATCGCTCGACGGTTACCAACTACCTGCGCCTGCTCAAGCTGCCACCCGACATTCAAATTGGTCTGCGCGACAATGTCATCAGCATGGGCCACGCCCGCGCCCTGGTGAACGTTGAAGACATGGAGCAGCAGCTAGGCCTGTTCCGCCGCATCGTGGCCGAAGACTTGTCGGTGCGCCGCGTAGAGCAGCTGGTGCGTACAGGCAGCTCGGCTCCTGTTGAAGGTGAGAAAAAAGCCTCACAACTTGCCGAGCCAGTGGTACCAGCCGCCGAGCTGCGCCGCACAGAGCGCCACTTAACAGAGCGCTTCGGCAGCCGCGTGCTGGTGAAGCCTGGCCCCCAAGGTCGCGGCGAAATCAAAATTGCCTTCGACTCAGTAGAGGATATGCAGCGCATTCTGCATATTCTGCAGCCAGCCTAACCTTCTCCTGCTATGCCTGGGCTTTCAGACGCAGTAGCTCCCCTCCTGCTGTTGGTGGCGCTGCCGCTAGCCCACATGGCGCACGCTCAGGCACCGGCTGCTACGGCAGTGGCAACCGAGAAAGTGGCTTGGTGGTCCGTTACTCGTCCGCAGAAAGCCGGGATATTTTCAGCTTTACTGCCGGGTGCTGGTCAGGTGTACAATGGGCAAGCGTGGAAAGTACCTCTGGTTTGTGGGGCCTTAGCGGGCTCTGTGTATGCGGAGGTGCACTACTGGCAGCTGTACAAAGAGTACAAAGCGGGGAAGGATGCGAGAGAGCAGTTTGCTCGAGGCAACACCTCTGCGGTTGACCGGGGCCCTCGCTCCAGTAAAGAGCCCAGCAATGCAGCTCAGCTCTACCGCCTCAATTCCTACCGTACTTCGCGTGATATCTGGCTAGGCCTGAATGCAGTAGTATATGGACTGCAAATTCTGGATGCTGTCACAATTGCGCACCTGCACGACTTCGACATCAGCGAGAATTTGGCCATGCACTGGCAACCAACTGCGCTGCCAGTGGCCTCTTCTGGGTGGGCACCTGGCCTACGGGTAGCCCTGACTGTCCGCTCTTCTAATCGTTCGTTCTAATCTACGCCTCACATGCCCCTCACATTTCAGCCTCGTGTGCTGCTCGTTTGGCTGGTTACCCTTGTGATGGCTTTAAGCTGCCTGACAGGACATGCGCAAACCGTTACAACTGGCCCTGACTCCGCTCGCGTGTCTACTCCGGATGTGAACGACTCATTGCGCCGCACCGAGAAGCTCTTTGGCTGGCGCGTGACACGACCGCAAAAGGCAGCACTCTTGGCCTTGGCGCTCCCGGGTTCAGGTCAGATATATAACCGCCAATACTGGAAGCTGCCCCTCGTATATGGTGGCCTAGGTGGTGTAGGCTACTTATTAGTAGCCTACCAGTCACGCTACAAAGAGTACGTAAAAGGTAAAAAGCAATTTATCGCCGCTCAGAATGCTGGCACACCAATCACTGTTGCTCAACTTTCTGGTTCACGAGTAAACCAGGAAGGCACTATCACCAACGTACAACGAGGTATCGTTTTCTACCGTCGTAACCGCGACACATTCATTGCCTACACCGCGCTCGTGTACGGCGTTACGATTCTGGATGCGCTGGTTGCCGCCCACCTACGCGACTTCGACATCAGTGAAGACTTGAGCATGCGCTTCGATCCAGCTATTCTGCCATCGTCTTCCTTTAAGCAGCCGGCTACTGGCCTAGCGCTGACCTTTACCCTAAAATAACTCCCCCTTTCTCGAATGAAGCTTCTCCTGATCGGCTACGGCAAAATGGGCCGTGCCATCGAGGCCCAGGCTATAGCCCGGGGCCACCAGATTGTTGGTATTGTAGACCCTGCGCACCCCAACGTACATATCACTGACTTCACGGCCGCAACGGCCGATGCAGCCATCGAATTCACCCACCCCGACGCGGCCTTCCAGAATGTGCAGGCGTGTTTGCGGCAGGGCATTCCTGTGGTGTGCGGCTCTACAGGTTGGCTTCATCATTTCCCTGAAGCGAAAGTCCTGAGCCAGCAGACGGAGACGCCGCTTTTTTATGCATCCAACTACAGCGTGGGCGTAAACTTGTTCTTCCACTTCAACGAGTACATAGCCGCCAAAATGCACCAGTTTGGCGGGTACGATGTGCAAGTGCGCGAAATTCACCACACGCAGAAAGTAGATCAGCCCAGCGGCACCGCCCTAACCACGGCCGAAGGCATTCTGCGCCACTTCCCGAACAAAACCACCTGGCGCAACGAGGCCACCCAGGACCCGCAAGAATTGGCTATTATCTCGGAGCGGGAGGGCGCTGTAGTAGGCACGCACATCGTTACCTATACCTCCCCGGCCGACACCATTGAGCTGAAGCACGAGGCACACTCCCGCGACGGATTTGTGCAAGGGGCCCTGCTAGCCGCTGAGTGGCTGCCGGGCCGCCAAGGTGTATTCGGCATGAAGGATTTGCTAGGCCTGTAAGTAGGAGTGTAAAGTGTTGCCCGTAAGTAAAGTTGGCCCTCTAGTGGCCTAGTAGTGTCTGCTAGGCCACTAGAGCACAGCAAACCTATTTGGGCGCTGCCTTACAATTTCACTACTTCATTATCTTCATTGCATTATTTCGCATCTTCCGGCGTTGATAGCTGGAAGCAGCCGGCATGTGCCGGTTGTCGTTCTTTCTGGCCCTGAATACTATGGCTGTACAATCCTGGGAGAAATACCTCGAGAAAAATAAACCTGCTCCGGCACCTGTTACCACCAATGGCAAGCCCAAGAAGCAGAAAGGCGCTTTCCGGGAGTGGGGCGATGCTATTCTGTTTGCGGTAGTCGCCGCAACGCTTATTCGCTGGGCTACCTTCGAAGCTTACACTATCCCCACGCCATCCATGGAGCACTCGTTGCTGGTGGGTGACTATTTGTTCGTGAGCAAGCTGCATTACGGCCCACGCACCCCGCAAACGCCCCTGCAAGTGCCACTCACGCACCAAACCATTTGGGGTACTAACATCAAGAGCTATTCCGAAGCTATTCAGCTGACCAGCCACCGCCTGCCAGGTTTCTCCTCGGTGAAAAACAACGACGTGGTGGTGTTTAACGTGCCCACTGAAGCTGAGCACCCTGCCGACCTGCGCACCAATTATATCAAGCGTTGCATTGGCATTCCTGGCGACGTCCTGTCCATCGTGAATGGGCAAGTAGCAGTGAACGGTAAGCCCGCCAAGAACTATCCGGAGATGCAGAGCAGCTACTTTTTGCAAGTGCCGCAGTATACGGATGACATCATAGGCGACTTTAAGAAGTATGGTGTAGTTAACTACGACGATACTGAAGCAGGTATGCCGTTTGGTGGTGTTCACCCCACGTATGGCCCCGGCTATCAAGTAAACATGACGCCCGCCGCGGTGGCTTTTTTCAAGCAGCAGCCTTACGTGAAAGGCGTTATCGACTTAAAAACGCCCGCTGGTCAACCTGAGCCGGGGCAGCAGGTGTTTCCGAATAACCCTGATGCTCCTTATAGCCAGCCGCTAGCTAACCCGCCCTTCCCCACTTGGAACAAGGACAACTACGGCCCACTCCAGATTCCTAAGAAAGGCCAGACGGTGCAGCTCACGCCACAGAACACTCCGCTGTATCAGAAGATCATTCTGCGCTATGAGCACAATGAAGGCATGGTGCTCGATGTGAACGGGACTATTACCCAAAACGGTCAGCCGCTCAAGAGCTATACCTTCAAGCAGGATTACTACTTCATGATGGGCGACAACCGCCACAACTCTCTTGACTCGCGCTTCTGGGGCTTCGTGCCCGAGGACCACATTGTGGGCAAGGCGGTGCTTATTTGGCTTTCAGTTGACCCGCATGCCTCTTTCCTGCACAAGATTCGCTGGAACCGTTTGTTCAACCTGGTTGACTAACGCCTAGAGTTGTCGCAAGACGCGCGGTACTGTACCGGTTGCATTATTGCTTAATTAATAAAAAGAGCCGTTATCCTCTGGATAACGGCTCTTCTGCTTTATCAGGATGGATGGTGAAAGCCCTAGTACAAACCATCAACAAACGGCTCAATCCAAGATCTACCAGTTGATTGGAGCTAGGCCATTCTTTTCTAAATAGGCATTAGTTTGGCTGAAGGGCTTGGACCCGAAGAAGCCACGGTCGGCGGCATAGGGTGAAGGATGGGCAGCTTTGAGCACCAAATGCTTACGGGCATCAATGATTTCACCTTTTTTTTGAGCGTACGCGCCCCAGAGGATGAATACTACGTGCTCCTTCTCCTCTGATATTTTCTGAATAACCGCGTCAGTGAATTGCTCCCAGCCTTTCTTCTGGTGGCTGCCCGGTTCGCCACCGCGTACCGTGAGCGTGGCGTTCAGCAGCAGTACCCCTTGCTCGGCCCAGCGGTCGAGGTTGCCATTGGGGGCCGGTGGTGTTTCTGGCAGGTCGCTCTGCAGCTCCTTGAAAATATTCTGGAGTGATGGAGGTGTCCGTACGCCTTCGGCAACTGAAAAACTTAAGCCGTGCGCCTGCCCTTTGCCGTGGTATGGGTCCTGGCCTAGAATAACCACCTTCACTTTATCAAACGGGCAGGCATCGAAAGCGTGAAAAATAAGCGGGCCCGGCGGGTACACTGTGGCCGTGGCATATTCACCCTTCACGAAGGCAATCAGGTGCTGAAAATACGGTTTTTCGAACTCGGCATGGAGTACGTTGCGCCAGCTTTCTTCTATCTTTACAGACATACAGGAGTATATTATTTTGCGGTTGGCTAAGCCTTTTGGTGTCCCGGCTGCGTAGATAAACCAAATTCCTCATACGGCTGTTAGCTTTCTCCCACCCCGGACCTCAGGAGCCATGAATACGACCACAACACAGGGTGTCACCGTTAGCGTAACCACCAATTACCTGCCCGACTATTCGAGCCCAGGTCAGGAGCATTACGTTTTCGCCTATAAAATTGATATCCGCAACGACAGCGAATTTACCGTCAAGCTGCTGCGCCGCCATTGGTATATCTATGATGCCAATGGTGCTGTGCGCGAAGTAGAAGGCGAAGGCGTAGTAGGCCAGCAACCCGTGCTAGAGCCCGGCGAGTCGCACCAATATGTTTCCGGCTGTAATCTTAAGTCGGGCCTTGGCAAGATGCGGGGTTCCTATCAGATGGAGCGCCTGATGGATGGCAGCGAGTTTGCCGTTGAAATCCCCGAATTCACGCTTGTGGTACCGTACCGCTTGAACTAAGTTTCTCTTGCCTGAGGCAAGCAGTTGAGCCTTTCTTCACGGAGCAGTTAGATGCTTTGATTGGAGAAAGGCTTTTCTATGGCTTATCTCAGGCACCAGCGGCCTCTTCATCTTGTAAAAGCCGCGTAGATTTGCTGGCCTCTTTATCAGCACGAGGCTAGGCCAGTTGATGGCCGCTCCTATTCTTACTCCTGCATTTTGCTTTTTCAAGTTCTAAGCTACCTCCGGTTCCTGTTGCAGTCGGGCAACACGCATGGGTTACATTCACCCTTCGTTTTTGGCCTGTATGCGCACGTAATTGGGCACGATGGACAGTTTGCCGCCTATAAGCACATTGAGGCCCGGCGCCAAGAGCTTCTACAGAGCACCACCAGCATTCAGGTGCGCGACTTCGGGGCTGGCTCGCATACGGGGGCCGGGCGCACCCGCCGCATCCGTGATATTGCCCGTACGGCCGCTAAGCCGCGCCCCCTGGCTCAACTGTTGTTCCGGTTGGTAAATGCCTTTCAACCACGTACCATCATCGAGCTAGGCACTTCGCTGGGGCTTACTACCTCCTACCTTGCAGCTGCTGATTCTAGGGCCCGGGTGCTCACTTTTGAAGGGTGTCCTCAAACAGCTGCCGTAGCCCGCGAAACATTTGCTTCTCTAGGCCTAGGAAACGTGGAAATTCAGGAAGGTAACCTCGATGACACTCTGGCTCCCGCTCTGGCAGCCCTCAGCACACCCGTAGACTTCGCCTTCTTCGATGGCAACCACCGCTACGAGCCCACTCTGCGCTACTTCGAGCTGATGAATGCGCACCGGACCGAAGACAGCGTGTTTGTGCTGGATGACATTCATTGGTCGGCGGAAATGACCCGCGCCTGGGAAGCCATCAAGCAGCATCCTGACGTTACCTTGACCATTGATCTGTTCTTTATTGGATTGGTGTTCTTCCGGCGTAAGCAGCCCAAACAGCACTTCATCCTGCGGTTCGATAACATTTTAGACAAGGTTCTTGAGCGCACTCGCCGCCTTTCTGCCTAAACGTCAACCTTAATCAAAACTAAAAATACTAAACTCAATAGCATAAGAGCCGTTGAATGCCAGTATATTTGGCAAACGTACGGTTGTCACCCCGCCAACGCGGCTGCCTAAAAACAGCGAAGCCCGTGCTTGGGGCACGGGCTTCAGGATAAGAAGGGTGTTTAGGCCACCCTCAAATCCAGTCGTTATGGACAAGGGTCGTACAGGCATGGATGGGCTTCAGTTTGAATGCTCCATTCATGTGACCACTACCTTCATCGTGAAGTTAGTGGCCGCTTTAGGCGGAATTGGAGGCGTATACCTCCTTTTCGGACTGTAGCGGTAATGGTAGCAGGGGGCGTAAGCTCTCTGCTACTTTTGTTTTCAACGAGACAAATATAGCGTATGTTTTGGCAAAATGTGGCCTAGCAACCCAGCCTTTTACGCTTGAGTTTCGTGGCCTAGCGCACAGCCTCCCGCACCCGCGTTAGCTTAACGAGCAAGTCCTCCAACCGATCCAGGGACAGCATGTTAGCCCCGTCAGATTTGGCTGTGGCGGGCGTCGGATGGGTTTCAATGAACAGACCATCAGCCCCCACGGCAATGGCCGCTTTGGCAATAGTTTCAATAAGGGCAGGCTTGCCACCCGTTACGCCGCTGCTTTGGTTAGGCTGCTGCAAGGAGTGCGTTACGTCCATTACTACAGGCACGCCAAACTCGCGCATTACGGGCAGGTTCCGGAAATCTACCACCAGGTCTGCGTAGCCGAAGGTGTTGCCTCGATCAGTTAGAATTACGTTTTCGTTGCCCGACTGCCGCACTTTATCTACAGCAAACTGCATAGACTCGCCCGACAGGAACTGCCCCTTTTTCACGTTCACTACTTTGCCTGTTTTAGCGGCAGCAATGAGCAGATCGGTCTGGCGGCACAGGAAAGCTGGAATCTGCAGCACATCTACGTACTCAGCGGCCATTGCTGCCTCCTCCGACTCATGAATGTCAGTAACGGTGGGTACGCCAGTCTCGCGTCCTACTTTTTCCAGAATACGCAAAGCCTTTTCGTCGCCGATGCCGGTGTAAGAATCGAGGCGGGAGCGGTTGGCTTTGCGGTAAGAGCCCTTGAAGATGTAGGGAATCTGAAGCTTATCCGTAATGTGGCGTACCTGCTCAGCAATGCGCAGCGCCATGTCTTCGCCCTCAATTACGCAGGGGCCGGCCATTAGAAAGAATTGGCCCGAGTTGGTATTGCGGAAATGGGGCAGCGTGTTAGCGAGGGTTTGTAGCATGAAAGCGGCTCGTTAGGCCAAGCCGTAGCTTGACAGATGATAGATCGGAGAAAGCAGGTGGCCTAGGCCATCTCTTGGGTGTACTTCTTTCTCAAGCACATAAACAGCTCCCGTCCTCGGCGCGGCGCGATGGAGTTAGTAGCTGTCTCGAAGTGTATGAAATCAAAATAAGGTTGAAAGTACGATTGGTACTCTTCCCGGGAGCCCCCGAAGGGCGGGCCAGGCTGGCTAAAGGTAGTGTCAAATAATAGGCCTACCAGCGTTCCACCCGGCCGCAGGAGTTGGGCACACTGCTGAGCATACGCGGGCCGGAGGTTAGGATCGAGGGCGCAAAAGAAGGTTTGCTCTACAATCATATCGTAGGGCGGCACGCTGGGTAGCTGAAAAAAATCCTGTTGCAATAAGTGGCCTAGAGGAAAGCTGGGCATGCGCTGCTGCAGGTCGTGTAGTGGCGCGGCGGCTACGTCTGCCACAAAAACATTAGAATACCCTGCAGTATGCAGATATTCAGCCTCATACGCCCTGCCAGCGCCCGGAATAAGGATGCGGCGAGCATCAGGTTGGCCTAGCTGCACAAAATAATCCCGCAGTGGCGGCGTTACCGCCCCCGTATCCCAGGCGGTTTGACCGGTGGCATAACGCTGCTGCCAATAATCGGCGTCAAGGGTAAAATCCAGTTGCATATGGTGGCAGGATTGTACCTTGGGACTTGCCTGGGTACGGAACTCCGTTATTTTTGCCCTAAAGGTAATGCCTTCGTCCGGACCATCCGGACTTCACTTAACCCCCTCTCCTTCCATGGAACAAGACAACAGCCCCGAACCAAAGAACAATAACAAATGGCTCCTGCTAATCGCCCTTGTCCTGCTCTTGGTCGGCATCAATGGCTTTCTGTTCTACATGAATCGGCAAAAGACGCAGCAAAATGAGCAGCTGCAGTCGGAAGTTCAGGTGAAAGACACCAAGCTGGAAGAACAGATTAAACAGTACGAAGCCCTGAAAGCCGACTTCGAACGCCAGAGCCAGGAAGTACAAGGCATGGGTCTCGCAAACGATTCCCTGGAAGCTAAGCTGGCCCAGATCAACGCCGACCTACTCCGTCTGCGCTCCTTTAAAGCTGGCAGCTTCAGCATTGCTGAGCAGCGCCGCTTCAAGCAGCGTGCTGCCAACTTCGAGAATCAGCTGCGCAAGAAAGACGAAGAAATCGCCCAGCTGAAAGCCGACAACGAAGCGCTCTACACCGAGACTACCACGCTGAAGGAGCGCCAAAACAAGCTCACCGACACTATTTCTACGGTAGTACGCTCCAACCAAGAGTTGTCGGAGAAAGTGAACATTGCTTCACGCCTGCAGGCAGAGAATATTCGGGTTGGCGTTGTTAATGCTCGCAACAAGGAGAAGGACGACGACGACAATGAGTTCAAGGCCAAGCGCGTGGAGAAGGTCAAAGTGACCTTTAATCTAGCCCGCAATGACGTATCGCCGAAGGAGACCAAACAGATCATGATGCGTCTTATTGAGCCCGATGGCGCTGCCCTATACAACTTGAGCACTGGCGGTGGCACTTTTACCATCGATGGCTCTGAGGCCTTCTACACCGCTAAGCAGGACATCGTGTTCGACAACACCCGTCAGCCGGTGCAATTCCTGTATGCAAAGGGAGCCGCTTACAAAACCGGCTTGCACACTGTAGAACTGTATGAAGGCGGCGTAATGATTGGCAAAACAACCTTCACGCTGAAATAGGCCTAGGCTTCTTCTACTAACCACCCATAACAAAGAAGGCCGCCCACTTGGGCGGCCTTCTTTGTTATGGGTGGTTAGGGTTCTTATACAACTGCCTTGATTTTGGCCTCGTACTCTTCCAGCTTTTTGATGGTGTCCTTGATATTCTCCGTGAAGAGCACAATCACTGAGCCTGGCTGGGCGGTGTTCAACACATGATCAATGGCCTCCATCTCGTTTTCGATGTAGTTGATGGGCAGCTCTGGCGCATCGAGGCGCAGCCCCTGCATCATGATGTCCTTCAGCTGCTCGGCAGTTTTTCCGCGCAGGTCACGGTCCTGACGCAGCACCACTTCATCAAACATCTTACCTGCTACCCGGGCAAAGCTAAGTGTGTCCTCATCACGTCGGTCTCCTAGGCCAGATACTACACCTATTTTACGCGTGGCATCGGTGGCGTTGAGGAACTGGGAAAACTTCTCAATGCCGTGCGTATTATGGGCGTAATCAACAATTACCTCGAAGTTGGGGAATTTGTAGGTATTCATGCGGCCCGGCATCTTCGCGGCGGAAGGCACGAACGTACGCAGGGCTAGCTTGATCTGCTCTTTATCAAACCCGTAGCAATAGCACGCCAGCGCCGCCGCCAACGAATTTTCGATGTTGAAGGTAGCTCGCCCCCCAAAGGTGATGGGGAATGCCGTAGCGTGGTCGATGCGGAGCTTGTAGCTGTTCTTGTAGATGGTGATGTAGCCTTCTTCGTACACGGCGGCTAGGCCACCATGTTCAATGTGCTCCCGAATGCGCGGGTTGTGCTCGTTCATGCTGAACAGCGCTACGCAGCAATCTACCTTCTCACGCATAGCATACACCAAGTCGTCGTCGGCGTTGAGGACGGCGTAGCCATCTTTACGCACGGTGCGGGGCAGCACGCCTTTCACATTAGCCATTTCCTCAACGGTATAAATGTCGCGGAGGCCTAGGTGGTCGGCGGCTACGTTTGTTACCACGGCCACATCGCAGGTGTGGAAGCCCAGCCCCGAGCGAAGCATACCACCCCGGGCCGTTTCCAGCACGGCGAAGTTAACCGTAGGGTCTTTCAGCACGAACTCGGCGCTTTGGCCGCCCGTGCAGTCGCCGCTTTGCAGCTGCACGCCCTGGATATAGATACCGTTGGTGGTAGTATAGCCCACTTTATGCCCGGCAGCGGCCACCACGTGCGCAATCAGTTGCGTAGTCGTGGTCTTGCCGTTGGTGCCCGTTACGGCCATAATTGGAATGCGGGCAGTGCTGCCACGCGGGAAGAGCATATCTACCACTGGGGCCGCCACGTTGCGGGGCAGACCGTCGGTAGGCGAAATGTGCATCCGGAAGCCGGGGGCAGCATTTACCTCAATTACAGCGCCGCGGGTCTCATTCAAAGGCACAGCAATATCATTGGTGAGCAGGTCAATACCGCAGATATCGAGCCCTATAATTCCCGCTACCCGCTCGGCCAATAACACGTTATACGGGTGCACCAAGTCAGTAACATCGGTGGCGGTACCACCCGTGCTGATGTTAGCAGTGCTCTTCAAGTACACTTCCTCCCCTTCCGGCAACACCGAGTCGAGCGTGAGGTAGTGGGTTTTCAGGATATCGAGCGTGTGTTGATCTGCTTTAATGCTGGTAAGCACCTTCTCATGGCCTACTCCCCGGCGTGGGTCCTTGTTTACTTCGTTGATCAACTCCTGAATGGTGCTGGTGCCGTTACCTTTCACAGCTGCAGGAGTCCGCTTAGCGGCAGCAATGAGCTTACCATCTACCACGAGCATGCGGTAGTCGTGCCCCTCAATAAAGCGTTCTACGATTACCGCGCGCGAATACACCTGCGCCGCTTTCAGGCCTTCCACTGCTCCCTCCCAGTCTCGGATGCAGATAGTAGCTCCTTTGCCGTGGTTACCATCCAGCGGCTTAGTGACGATGGGGAAGCCTAGCTCCTCAATAGCGTCGCGGAGACCTTCTTCAGAGTATACTGTGGTGCCGCTAGGTACGGGTACGCCCGCATCCCGCAACATCGCCTTCGTACGGTTTTTATTGCCCGCTACCTCCACCCCAGCGTGAGAGGTGTAGCTGGTAGTAGTAGCCCAAATCCGCTTCTGGTTGACGCCGTAGCCCAGCTGAATGATGCTGCTATTCTTAAGCTGGATATAAGGAATATTCCGGGAGGCGGCCTCCGAAACAATACTCCAGGTGCTGGGTCCAATAAACTCTTCCTCCCGAATCTCATGGAGCTCATCGATGATGGGCTTGAGACTGATAGGACGCTGGTGACATAAGTCGTCAACAATCTGCACGGCTGCTTCAGCAGCCATCCGTCCTGCGCGCTCTTCCTGATAGGCGAAAACGACAAACTCTACTCCTTCCTGATGCGCCGGATAAGACTTACCCCAGTGCACCGGCATACCGGCCGTGCGCTGTAATGCCAAAGCTACGTGCTGAATTACGTGGCCTAGCGGCTCCCCATCAGCAAGCTGCTCTTGGGTAAGCGGAGGGTTTTTCTGCGCCGATTTGCTGGAATCCATGGGCTGGGGCTGCGTCAGCTCCGGTAGTAGTTCCGGTAGCTGCTCTGCCAGTGCGGGTACTGTATTCGACCACGCGTCGGCCAAGTCCTGCATGTCGACTTTCATTACGATGAGCTTGAAATGCTTAACGGACCAGTAGCTAGGTCCGCGCATCGTGCGGAGGTCAATAATCTTCATGGATGATGAACGGGAAAGAAGTAGTTGCGTGCGCGCTCTTACGCAGAAATGGAATGTAGGGATAATACCGCAATAAAGCCTTTTTCCCCTTCCGTTGCCTTCCAAAGGCTACTCACATCATTCTCAGCTATCAAAGCTTAAAAAAATTGTGCCTTTGTATTCCTGCATTTCCTTTCTTCTTGCTAGAAGAAAAACGTGTGAAAAGCCAGTATATGGAAGTACGGAGACCTAGAACTGGTGTTATGGTTGGGCAGAGCCTAAAACGCAAAAACCCCGGTCGGGGCTAATCGACCGGGGCACACAAAGCGTACTAGAAAACAGGAATTGTAAGAGAGGTGACGAGCGGATTCGAACCGCTGTAGGAGGTTTTGCAGACCTCTACCTAGCCACTCGGTCACGTCACCAGTGGTTTTGAGGATGCAAACATACGTCTTAATCTGACTTATGCCAAAGTGTAGGCCAGTTTTTCCCTAGTAGCAGGGGTAAGTAATTGGAGCAGTGCGAGAAATTTTATGAGTTTCTCTACTATACTGTTTCACTTAACTGCTTAATTGTACAGATTAACGTTACTGGCCTAGCACCCCATTGTATTCCTAGTCAATCTCTATTATTCACTCACGCTAAACCATTGTTCACATTTGACCACAAAAAAGGCCCCGGATTGCTCCGGGGCCTTCTTGCTTAGACCAGAGAAAAGCTTAGGCTTTCTCCTCTTCTTTCGTGTCAGCGTCGTTGCCGAGCGCGTGCTTCACGGTGTCTACTACGTCACCGGCAACTTCCGTTACCTTGTCGATAGCAGCCGAAGCAGCACCGGTTACGGCTGCAATGATACCACCTTCAGCGGGAGCATCTTCAGCAGGAGCAGCCTTCGAAGAAAGCTTCTGCTCGCCAGCCTGACGCTCGCTACCCATCATCTTGTCGCGCAGAGCGGACAGAGCATCCAGGTCACCGAGGGTCGACTTCTCAGCAGCTTGTGGCTTCTTCAGGTCGCTGATTTTGCCTTCGCCCTGTGCAGGAGCAGCAGCACCGCCAGCGGGCTTCTTCTTCGCGAACTTCGAGTTGCGGGAATCATCTTCCTGCGTCTGGTTGAACACGGCAGTGTGCGACAGCACGATGCGACGGTCATCCTTCGAGAATTCAACTACGCGGAAGTCCAGCGATTCGCCGTTCTCAGCGTTGCTGCCGTCTTCTTTCACCAGCGACTTGGGGTAAGCGAAGCCCTCGATGCCGTAAGGCAACTCGAGAACAGCACCACGGTCATTTTTCTCGGTGATGGTAGCCTTGTGCACTGAGCCAGGGGTGAACACCGTCTGGAACGTATCCCAGGGGTTCTCTTCCAGCTGCTTGTGGCCCAGGGCCAGACGACGGTTAGCAACGTCCAGTTCCAGAACTACTACGTCCAGACGATCACCAACCTTCACTACTTCCGAAGGATGCTTGATCTTCTTAGTCCACGACAGGTCCGAAACGTGCACGAGGCCGTCCACACCTTCTTCCAGCTCTACGAACAGGCCGAAGTTGGTCAGGTTACGTACCAGACCGTTGTGGTTGGTACCTACAGCGTACTTCGTAGCGAAGTCGCCGCGGGTCCATGGATCTTCGCTCAGCTGCTTGATGCCGAGGCTCATCTTGCGGTCTTCGCGGTCGAGGGTCAGGATCTGAGCCTCTACTACGTCGCCCTGCTTGATGAAGTCCTGCGGGTTACGCAGGTGCTGGCTCCACGACATTTCCGAAACGTGGATCAGGCCTTCTACGCCGGGGATGATTTCCATGAACGCACCGTAGTCGGCAACGTTCACGATGCGGCCTTTCACTTTCGAGCCTACGCCCATGTCGGCGGGCAGCGAATCCCATGGGTGAGGAGTCAGCTGCTTCAGGCCGAGGCTGATACGCTTCTTGGCTTCGTCGAAGTCCAGAACTACGATGTTCAGCTTCTGGTCGAGCTGCAGAACTTCGCTCGGGTGAGCGATGCGGCCCCACGAGATGTCGGTGATGTGCAGCAGACCGTCTACGCCACCAAGGTCGATGAACACACCGAAGTTGGTCATGTTCTTAATAACGCCCTCGAGGATCTGGCCTTTCTCCAGGTTGTTGAGGATGGCTTCGCGCTGCTTCTCGAGGTCTTTCTCGATCAGGACTTTGTGCGAAACTACCACGTTGTCGAAAGCAGCGTTGATTTTCACCACTTTCACTTCCATGCGACGACCTACATAGATGTCGAAGTCACGGATAGGCTTCACGTCAATCTGCGAGCCGGGCAGGAAGGCCTCAACGCCGTCCAGATCCATGATCAGACCACCTTTGGTACGACGCTTAACCACGCCTTCCAGCACGGTGTCGTTTTCCAGGGCGTCATAGATAGCCTTCCAAGCCTGCTTGATCTTCGCCTTCTTGCGCGACAGGATCAGCTGACCGTTAGCATCTTCTTGGTCTTCGATGAATACCTCCACCTGGTCACCGATTTTGAGGTCGGTCAGGTCGCGGAATTCAGTGATAGACACCAGACCATCAGACTTAAAGCCGATGTTCAGGATTACATCGCGGTCGGTGATGCCTACCACGGTGCCTTTTACTACTTCTTCTTCCTGTACCGTCGTGAGGGTCTCACCGTACATCTGCTCCATCTCGGCGCGCTGCTCAGCGGTATAGTTACCACCGAAGCTGTTGGCTCCAACGTTGTCCCAGTCGAAGTTGTCTACTAACTCTGCCATTAGTTTGCTTATAGCCCTGCTGTACACGTCCGGCTCAGGGCCAACTCCGGAACGCGTTTTTACTTGATACACAGAGCCAAAGCCCCGGCCCGCCACCCTGGCGGGGGCGCAAAGATACTGAAGTTTGAGGAGAGTGAGAAATGCCGTACTGCTGTCTAATAAGTTAGATCCAGTTAGTCTGGCATTAAAACAACGTCCTCAAAATACCGTGGGTTGTATTTCAGCTTACAACTATCCCCAGAAACTAAAGATGATCCACGATTCGGCACAGTTACTTCATACTTTTTCCTCTGTATGAAGTAAGCAACATGAATATTTTGACTAGTTGAGCCAGTCACGTAGCCTGTTACTTCACGGCCATTCTCACTTATATAGTTTCGCCATTTCCGGAGGCTAACCTCTAGGCCAATAAAGCCCAGCACTACCATAGCTAAAGCTAATATGTTCCTCTTATTATTCTGAACTCTGATGAACCTCTTGCTTCGAGTACCTGCTGATTTCCTTGCTCTTCTGCTCATTATCAAACACTATTGAATAAGGTGCAAAAAGAGATAAGTATTTCATTGCAGCCTTATGTCTTAATCTACTTACGCCATTACTCGTACTCCACTATACTCTTACTCAACTATTGACACTAAAGCTCTCCTTTCATGACCCGATTAGAGATTATCAGAAAGACCAGCGTTGCCTACAAGGAAATCCTTCGCAAGATTGAATCCAGGAGAGCTACCTGGAAGAACGATACTCGGAACCTGCTGTTGGAGCAGCTAGGCGAGGTACAGCGAGAGGTAAACCTCAACTGGTACGTTGATACTGATAACTATCTGGAGAATCGGGAAGTGATATTTCTCTCGTTTAACTCTTCGCCCAGCGGTATCAAAACCGTTCTTCATGAAGAGCAGCAGGAAGAAACTGACTTCCGACACTACGTGAAGAAAGGCGGCGCTCTGCTTTACTCTCAGCTTTCCGACTCGAAGGTGTACGTGACCATTCAGTACCCCGAGATTATAGAGCTTAAAGACTGCGGAGAGCCTAAGTACCTCGACAGCTTTGAGCCGGAAGAACTAACTGCTGATAGTATTCTGCACCACGTGCAGGAGTTTCTGGAGGAAATGATCAACTGGGAGCAAAACGTGCGAGACATTCCAGGCTTCCGGGTTATTACTAAGTAACCAGTCATAAAAAAGCCCTTCCTGCTAACAGGAAGGGCTTTTTTTATTCTATGCCTAGCCGTGACTATCGACGGCCTAGCTCCCGAAGGTGGGCTACGTGGGAAGCCACGGCGTAGCGCATCTTAGGGTATTCGTTGTAGGTAATGTTGAACTCCTCACACACCTGGCGGATAATTTTGTTCAGGGCCGGATAGTGCACGTGCGAGATATTGGGGAACAGGTGGTGCTCAACCTGGAAGTTGAGGCCACCCACCAGCCAGCTGATGACTTTGCTATCGGTAGCAAAGTTGGCGGTGGTTTTAATTTGGTGAATAGCCCATTCGTCCTCAATCTTATTGGTGGTAGCGTGAGGCACTACAAAGCTGGTGTGCTCTACGGTGTGCGCCAGCTGGAACACAATACTCAGGGTAAAGCCTGCCACCGCCATGAATACCAGGAAGCCTACCAGCCAGCTCACAAAGCCAACCGTGTAGATGGGCAGGGCCACGAACAGGCCTAGGTGCAATACTTTAAAGCCCCAGAATACGCCTTGGTCGGAGGCCGACATTTTCTTGATGGCCATGTCACCGATTTTGCCCCGGAAATACTTCTGGTAATCCATGTAGAAAATCCAGGCGATGAAGAGCAGGGCGTAGAAGAACCAGAAGTACAGATGCTGGAAGCGGTGGAGTTTCCGGCGGGGCTGCTCGGGGCTTAGGCGCAACCAGGGCTGGGCGTCGAGGTCGTCATCCACGCCTTCCACGTTAGTGTACATGTGGTGGATGAGGTTGTGCTTCATGTTCCACATGAAGGAGTTACCCCCCATCACGTTAAGGGTAAAGGCCGCAAACTGGTTGATCCACTTTGACTTGCTGAAGGAGCCGTGGGCACCATCGTGCATCACATTAAAGCCAATGGCCGCCCCAACGCCGCCGAGCAGGGCGCACTCCAGAATACCTAGCCATACGGTAGGCGTCCAGAATACCAAGTGGAGATATACTGCCACGAAGGCGGCAGTAAGCAGAATAGCTTTGAATAATAGAGTTTTGCCGCCGGTGGTTGATTTGCCTGCCTCGGCGAAGTAGGCGTTGGTCCGGCGTTTCAGCTCCTGGTGAAAAGAGCGCGAGGCCGAGAATTTGGGTGCTTGCATATGGTGGTGAGAAGAAGTCGACGGTAAAGATACTTCTTCTAATACCGATGACCTTGATAAGGTGCCAAAGGGCGGGATTTTGTACGTAGGCCTGTTTGCTGCACTAAACTTACTTGCATCCCCGTGTGGGCTGCATTTCTTTAAAAGCCAGACTGGCCTATAACTACCTGTTGTATCGAAAAAAGGCCTAAGTCAGCGAAAAAGGTAAACTACCTTTCGCCTTGCCCCTACTTGCGCACTACTTCTGGCCCACCCGCCACGGGTAGGCCGGGCTGCAACAGGGGTTGCAGGGTCGAGAAAGGAACAAACACATGAATTTCTCCTTGAGCAAATGAGGCCACTTCATAGGGAGCATAGACAAACACGGCCCCGCTACTGGTGAGATACACATTGTGCGTAGCAGGCAATGTATTCTCGAACAACGCATCTGATAGAGGCTGATTAGGTTTCAGGCCTAACACTGGCCGGGCATACTGGCCTAGTAACTTCTCAAGTTGCTTCTCTGAGTTTGCTCGGAATATATCCTGATAGCGCAGAGGGCGGCCGGTGCGGGCATCGTAGCTGCGGACGGTGGTGCCGTAGTTGCCGTGGGCGCCGCCGCTGTAACTGTACATAAAGAACCCGAGGCTGAGTAGGTTACCTTGGTTCCAGAGGATAAGCGTGCGGTTTTCCCGCTCATAATTTAGGGTAGCAACCGGGCTATAATCACTAGTAGTATCTGCTTTGGCATTGGCTACTTGCGGCCCTACTTCCTCCTGATAGTCTTTGGCAAACTCACTGCGCTGCTGCCGCCAGAAATCTGCTAACGTCGGGACGGGCTTGGCTTCTACGGTGTCGTGCCGGAGCCCCCGTACAATGGCTTTCTGGAGAGGCTGCTGGGCAGTGCCACTAACTGGTAGTAAGCCATGCAGCCGAATTCGACCCAGAATAGAATCTTCGGTATGATTGGGGCGGGCTGGTATGGAATCACTAAATGCGCGCGTAATAAAGCGTATGCCTTCAGGGGGCTCAAGCAGTCGGAGTTGTACTGCCTGACCTGCACGGGTACCCTGCAAGTTAGTCCCGACATACTTCAAGCGCCAGGTTGGCTGCACAGCGCCTTCATCTGCCTGCATCAGGTTGCCATCCGTGAGGATAAGGCTATCGGGTGATGAGGCCACGCCTTCTCCCCATAGCTCGTATGGATGTCCATCGGAGCTGGCGTAATAGCCCATAATTCGCCCCGTTGCAAAGCTACCTTGCTTAGGTATAAAGCTTTGCAGATGCAAGGTGATGCTGTCGGTAGAGCCAGGCAGCAATGCCCGGTACTGCCGATACCATGCGCCGGGTGAATCAGCAGATGCGTCTGCGCTGGATTGCTTTTCATCTAAAGTGGTAGCCGTTGTGGCCACAGTATCCGTCTTGGATTGGCAGGCAGTTATGAACAGGCCTAGGCCACTAGCAGCTACTAGGCGCCACGAGACGGCCACTACACGGAAGCGGGATTTATAGCTCATTCGGCCAAAGGAAGGCGATTAAACACAGCTGTACAACTTATTGGCCTTAGCCCATCTGTAGCAAGAGGCTCAACGTATGTAGCAACTCAGTTAACCACTCCTTTCTACACCTACCAAAGACTACTCTTATGAGCTACATCAAAGCCGGCACCGACGTCAACGGCAACGACGTAAAACTGCACTATATCGACCAAGGCCAAGGCAACCCCATCGTGCTGATTCACGGCTGGCCTGCCTCCTACGAGATGTGGGAATACCAACTGGCCGAACTGCCCAAGCACGGGCACCGCGTAGTGGCCTACACCCGCCGGGGCTTTGGCAACTCCTCCAAAACCTGGGAGGGCAACGATTACGACACGCTAGCCGACGATCTGAAAGCCGTGCTTGACACCTTGGACCTGCAGAACGTGACGCTAGTTGGCTTCTCGATGGGCGGCGGTGAAGTAGCTCGCTACATGAGCCGCCACGGCGGGGCCCGCGTGAGCAAAGTAGCTTTCGTTTCAGCCGTAACGCCCTTCCTGCTCAAAACCGACAACAACCCCGACGGTGCCGACAAAGACGTATTCGACAAAATGGTTGAAGGCATCAATAAAGACCGCTTCGACTTTCTGCAAAGCTTTGGCAAGCAGTTCTTCGGAGTAGGTGTTATCAGCCACCCCGTAAGTCAGGCCACTCTCGACTGGATGCAGTCGATCTGCCAGTTGGCTTCGCCCCGCGCCATGGAGCAGGACGTGTACGCCTTTGCCGCCACCGACTTCCGTCAGGACTTGGGCGCCATTCAGGTACCCACGCTGGTGATTCATGGCAGCAGCGACGATACTGTACCGGCTAAAG
Source organism: Hymenobacter wooponensis (assembly GCF_004745865.1). GTDB lineage: Bacteria > Bacteroidota > Bacteroidia > Cytophagales > Hymenobacteraceae > Hymenobacter > Hymenobacter wooponensis. The sequence continues at coordinate 195,344 of NZ_SRKZ01000005.1, forward strand.
TGAGCGGTGAGCGTATGACGCAGTATGTACCGCACGCGCAGTACGTAGAATACAGCGGCGCCCCGCACGGCCTGTTCATCACGGAGAAAGACCGCCTCAACCAAGACCTGCTAGCCTTTGCGGGCGGCGGATCGGCGCAGCAAACTACCGACCGTTACTAAGCAGCCGGCTTAGCATCGCATACAAAAGCACCACTGGCCTAGGCCAGTGGTGCTTTTTGTGAACATAAAAAAACCGACCAGCCCGGAGGCGGTCGGTTTTAGTGAAGATAGGCGTGCCAGTTTTGGTCGAGGGTACCGGCACTGAGCTTGAGAAATCCGGTAAGGGTAGGTTTTTTGGGTTGCTGCCGAATGGTGAGCCCGGCTTCTTGCGGGGTCCGATGGCCTTTGGCATGATTGCACCTGGAGCAAGCCGTGAGCAAGTTGCTCCAACTGGAGTCGCCGCCCCTACTCCTGGGCAACACGTGGTCCAGGGTGAGGTTCTTGGTCGAGCCGCAGTATTGGCACTCAAAATGGTCCCGCTTCATGATGTTGTGGCGGCTCAGGGCAATGCCTTTGTAGGGCACGCGTACATACCGCTGCAACCGGATAATGCTGGGCTTGGGGAAAGCAGTGCTTACCGTACGCATTACACCATCTGACTTGGCAATCAACTCCGCTTTTTCCAAAAACAGAAGCACGAATGCTTTCTGTACACTACACAGCGTTATGGCGGTGTAGTCGCCGTTTAACACGAGCACTTTTTGATCCATATGCGCTAAAGAAAAAGAATCTGGCCTGCCAGAAAGCTAGATGATTCTTAGCGCATTAACAAGTGCTAGCAGTGGTTGGTTGCTACTAATTGTGCTGATTATTTGTCGTTGGGTTATTCTAATAAAAATAGCTCGTCAATCATCAGACAAGACACGCTTGATGAGGCGTAGCTTGTGGGAGTACTTCTTACGGTCGCGGTTGTAAATGCCGTTGTGGTCGAGGGGGTCAATGCGAACCTCGCCGCTAGCGTGCAAAATCTGCTGATCTTCCAGCAGCACTCCCACGTGAATAATTCGCCCCTCGGCATTATCGAAGAAGGCAAGGTCGCCGGGGCGGGTTTGAGCTACAAAGTGCACTACCTGGCCTATGTTGATCTGCTGGTGGGCATCGCGCGGGAGCTGCACCCCAATCAGGCCATAGAGCTGCTGCATGAGGCCTGAGCAATCAACCCCGAACATGGTTTTGCCGCCCCACAGGTAGGGTGATTTCAGAAACGTAAGGGCCATTTTCTGGAGCAGACGCAGACGCTGATCGGCGGGACCGTGGGGGCCGTGGCCATTCTGGGGGTTGGTGGCAGCACCGTTGTAGAACATCTGCTGATCCCCGATGCGCAGAGTCATGCCATCAAAAAAGGGCAGACGCGCGCCCAGGCTCACTGGAATTCGTGTTTTGGTGTCACTTACCATTTGCACCACATCCAGAGTCCGAGGGTGGTCCTGAGCAAGCCAGGCCTGCAGGTACTCGGGCGTAACAGGCGTGTGCTGCTTGAAGTCAATCCAGCCGACGTACTGATCGGCGGCGCTGCGCACCTGGCACCAGTTGCCTTGCACCAACAAGATGGAATAGCACTCCCCGAAAATGAGCTGCGTAACAATTTCGGCCTTATCAGAAGGCTCGGCGCGTACCGGCACGACGCTCAGGGCGCAGATTCCGTGATCCAAAGGTGAAGCTGTGAAATGGTGAAGTGGTGTAGCTAACTGCTGTTTCGCCTATTAATTCAGCAAAAACTCACGAAACAGAGGGCTACCGGGCGAAATTCCTGCTTTAATCTGAGCCTACCAAGCTCCCTTCACAATTTCACTATCTCACAAGTTCACAACTTGTTTAGTACTCCTTGGCGCGGTCCATTTCGCGCCGCTGGTCTTTGGCTTTAATGTCTTCGCGCTTGTCGAAGAGTTTCTTGCCTTTTGCCAGGGCTATTTCCAGCTTCGCAAAACCACGCTCGTTCACGAACATGCGCAGCGGAATGATAGTGAGGCCTTGCTCCTGATTTTTGTTAGCTAGCTGCTTTAGTTCACGCTTGTTGAGCAGGAGCTTCCGGGCGCGCATGGGCTCGTGGTTGTTGTACGTACCCTCGGTGTATTTGGCAATGGTGACGTTGTGCACCCACAGGCTGCCATCGGTATGAAAGGAGCAGAAACCGTCCTGGATTTGCACGCTGCCCTCGCGGATGCTTTTGATTTCGGTGCCCTGCAGCATAATGCCGGCATCGTACTTCACGATGAAGGCATATTCGTGGCTGGCGCGGCGGTTGAGAATGTTAACGCGCTTAGGAGTATCGTCTTTTTGTTTGGCCATGAGAAAGTAGCCGCAGGAAAGGCGGCGTAAGCAAGGTTCGCAAATGCGGGCGGCAAGGTTGCGAATAATTCGGGAGAAGGGGTGAAAGAGTAGCCTAGGCCAGCTTCAAGCGCGGGTCGGAGCTGACAAGCTGATCAGCAAAGTCACCGGCCTCATACTGGAAATGGGCCGTCATGGCTACCATACCGGCATTATCGGTGCAGAACTGGAAAGCAGGAATGAATACCTGCCAACCCTGGGCCACGGCTTCGTCCTGCAGGGCTTGGCGTAGGCCACTATTGGCGGCCACGCCCCCGGCCAGAGCTATTTGTGTGAGGCCATTATCGGCCGCGGCACGGCGTAGTTGGCGCAACAGCGTTTGGATGATAGTGTACTGGATGCTGGCGCACAGGTCCTTAAGATTCTCCTGAATGAAGTTGGGGTTCTGGGCAGTTTCCTTCTTCAGAAAATAGAGCACCGAAGTTTTGAGGCCGCTGAAGCTGAAGTCGTAACCGGGCATGGCGCCCACCGGGAAAGGGAAGCGCGTGGGGTTTCCCTCGCGGGCCAACTTATCCAGGTGGGGGCCGCCGGGGTACGGCAGGCCTAGTAGCTTCGCCGTTTTATCGAAGGCTTCGCCGGCGGCATCGTCAATGGTTTGGCCGATGATTTCCATATCCATTGCGCTGCGCACCACTACCAATTGGGTGTGGCCCCCGCTCACGGTGAGACAGAGGAAGGGGAAGACTGGCCTAGGCTCTTCAATAAAGTGAGCCAGAATATGCGCCCGCATGTGGTTCACCGCAATCAGGGGTTTGCCCAGGGCCAGCGCCAGGGTTTTGGCAAACATGCCGCCTACTAATAAGGAGCCGAGCAGGCCCGGCCCTTGGGTAAACGCCACGGCATCAAGATCTGCTTTTTCAATACCAGCCTTTTGCAAGGCGGCATTCACCACCGGAATTAGGTGCTGCTGGTGGGCGCGCGAGGCCAGCTCGGGCACTACGCCGCCATACTGCTCGTGCACTTGCTGAGTGGCCACCACATTGGAGCGGATTTCGCCATTCACCATGACGGCCGCCGAGGTATCGTCGCAGGAAGATTCAATGGCCAGGATAACGGGGTGCTGCATAGAAGTGCGGGAAGAATAAAAAGATGAGAGTGGCCTAGAACTAGCGTCTCCTCATCTTCTAAGGTAGGAAAGTAGTTTTCTAGCATTTTAACACCAGAAAACTGCTAGCTTGTTCGGCAAAGGTCGGGCAAAATGCTAAACCTTACTGCTCCGGCGTTGTCAAAGCTCAACCCCAAAGCGTTGCTGCGCGTTTCTTGCCGTGCGTAGGCCAGGCAACGGTCGGGGGTAACCCTGTATCTTTGCTCCGGCTGGCCCTCTGCCTCTCCCCTATTTGCTGCCCGTGCCCCGCTTTATAACCGTCATCCTTAAGGTCCTGTTTGCGCTGCTACTTTTAGTAGTGCTGGCCGTAGTGGGTGTGCTAGTAGCGTTACGGGTGCCCAGCGTGCAAACCAACCTAGCCCAGCGGGCGGCGGCTATGCTTACAGATAAGCTAGGCCAGAAGGTGCTGGTAGGCCGGGTTGATGTGCGCCCCTTCTCGCGGGTGCTACTAGAGGGTGTGCAGGTGCTGGACCGCCGCGGCAACGAGCTGTTCAATATTGGTCGGGCCGATGCCGACATCCGTCTGTTTTCCGTCTTCGACCCCTCCCACCTGCACGTGGGTAAGCTCACGCTGGAGGAGCCGCGCTTCAACCTGGTTACCTACCAGAACAGCCCCGACACCACTAACCTGACACAGTTTATTACGGCCGTGAAGCGGCTCATTGGCCCTTCCGATACTACTAAAGTCAGCAAGCCCTTCGACTTTAAAATCGAATCGATAGGCCTACGCAACGGCCGGTTTGTGCTGGACCGCCAGAATGTGCCGCGCATTCCGGAATACGGCCGTACCATGGACTACGCTCACATGCGCCTCGACAGCATCTATGCCGATGCCGACCAGCTGTGGATTAAGGGCGACACTATTCACGCCAATATTCAGGGCCTGCGGACGGTGGACACGCCTTCCGGCACCCGCTTGCGGGAGCTGACCTCGAACATGACGTATGGCGACAAGTTCTGGGAGTTTGATAAGCTGATGCTGCGAGTGCAGAACAGCCAGCTCAGCAACTATATCCGCTTCGAATACGAGCACTTTCTCAACTTCACCGACTTCAACGACTCGGTAAAAGTCATTGCCCGGCTGCAGCCCTCGCGGGTGTACTCCGACGACATTGCCAAGTTTGCGCCCCAGCCCTTCGTGCGCGACCTCAAGGAAACCGTGCTGATTTCGGGTGAGGCCAAGGGCTATGTGCGCAACTTCACCACCAAAAATCTGGATGTAACCTACGGCAAAAACAGCCGAGTGAAAGGCGACATTAACGTGGAAGGGTTGCCCAACTTCAGGGAAAGCTTCGTGGAGATGCGCCTGCAACCCTCAGTGGTAGATGGGCGCGACATCCGGCGCTACATCCCCGCGTCGGGTTGGCCCTACGTGCAGCGCCTGGGCGTGGTGAAGCTGAAAGGACAGTTCCTGGGCTTCTACAACGACTTTGTAGCCAACGGCTCCTTCCAAACGGCGCTGGGCTCGGTGGTATCCGACGTCAATCTCAAGTTCAAGGACGACCCGCGCTACTCCAGCTACGAGGGCCAGGTGCGCACTACTGGCTTCCAGCTAGGCCGGCTGCTGGGTGATGAGCGCACGGTGCGCGATGTGACCTTCAGCGGCAAGGTAGAAGGCGTGGGCTTTGTGCCGGCCACAGCCCGCGTAACGGCCAACGCCACAGTGCAGAGCATCTGGCTGAATGGGTACCGCTACCGCAACATCACTACCAATGGCCGCTTCAGCCGGGAGTCGTTTACGGGTAAGATTGCCGCCAACGACCCCAACCTGCAGTTTGATGCCGATGGCACCATTGACCTCAATAAGAAGGAACAAGCGTTTGACCTGCGTGCCCGGGTACGTCGAGCCAGCTTGAAAGCGCTAGGCCTCACTCAGCAAAACGTGATTGTGGCCACCACGGCCGATGTGAAGTTCCGGGGCCTGCGCCTAGATGAACTGCTAGGCTACGCCCGGCTGCGCAACTCGCGCCTGACCTACAATGGGCGCACGGTACCCGTTGACACGCTGGACTTGGTCAGCCAGTACGGCAATGGCCAGCGCCGGCTCAACGTGCGCTCCGAGGTTCTCAACCTGAACTTGGCTGGCAACTTCACGCCCTCTACCGTCATCCGCGACGTATCAACTCTGCTCACGGAATACCGGCTGAATTTCGAGAGCAACGACGCCGTTATTGCTGATTATTACCGCCGCAAGCGCCAGCAGACGCTACCTGACTATCAGATTGCCCTGAACCTGTATTTGAAGAAGCCAAACCCGGTGCTGCATGTGTTCATGCCGCAGCTTACGGTATCGGACTCTACGGTGATAGATGGCTCCTTCCGCAACGGTCAGACCTCTATTTTTCAGCTGGGAGGCCACGTAAATGAGGTGCGCTACGACAGTGTGCAACTCGTTAACAACGACTTTGAATTCAATACCTCCAAGCTTCCTTACCAGCCCGAAATCCTGGCTCAGGCCAACGTAACCTCGGTGCGGCAGCGGGTACCTGGCCTAGGAGCTACTGAGAAGTTCTACGTGGAAGGCGTGTGGGACCAGGAGAAAATCAACTTTGCCACCTCGTTGGCCCAAACGGGCACCACCAACCGCGCCCAGATTAACGGGGCATTAGTGTTCCTAGACGACGCCGTGCGCGTAGTGTTCCGGCGCTCGGGAGTAAACGTGCTGGGCAAGGAATGGGCCATTGCGCCCGACAACTCCCTGGTTATCTCAGGCGGTGGCAAGGAGTTCGATTTTCAGAACCTAACACTTAGCAATGGCAACCAAAGCATAAGTGCTCAAGGCTTTATCTCGCAGAATGCAAACAAGCCGCTGGCTCTTACCGTGAAGGACTTCGAGCTATCGACTCTGAACGGCCTTACCGGGCAGGAGAAGTTTGCGGGGCGCGTAAATGCGCTGGGCACCATTAGTGGCGTGTACGACCAACTCGTTATTAACTCTACCCTCTCGGTTGACTCCCTGAAGATGGATGAGGTGCTGATTGGCAACGTGAAGGGCCGCGGCGATTGGGACAACCGCGCCAGCCGCCTGGCCGTGAACCTCGATGTAGAGCGCGACCAGCAGCGTGTGGTGCAGGTAACCGGTACTTTCGCACCCGGCGAGGCAGAGCAACAGCTTAACCTGACGGGCACCCTGGCTAATGCCCCAGTAAAGCTGGCTCAACCCTTCCTGCACACGCTGTTCCGCGACCTGGGCGGTACCGCTCTAGGCACGTTACGCCTCACCGGGCGGCTCAATGCGCCCGTGCTCACGGGCAATATTGATGTAACGAACGGTCAGCTGACCTTCATTTACCTAGGCACTACTTATACCTTCTCCGATCGTATTCGCTTCCTAGAAGACCGTATTGCGTTGCAGAATATTACCGTGCGCGACCCGCAGGGCAACACGGGCGTGGTGAATGGTAATATTTTCGAGAAGGGTTTCCAGGATATGCGCCTGGAGCTGAATGCCTCTTTCCGGAAGCTACAAGTGCTTAACACCACCCGCAAAGACAACGAGCTCTACTTCGGGCAGGCCTACGCCACGGGTACCGCCCTGGTGCGCGGCCCGGCCGACAATCTGTTCATCAATGTAACGGCTCGGAGCGAAGCGGGCACGCGCATATCCCTGCCATTTGATAATGCGGCTAAAGCAGAGCAAGCCAGCTACATCAAGTTTGTGAACCGCAACCTACCCGACACGGCCCGCACAAAAGCCGTAGCCACCACAACCGCGCAGACGGACATTTCGGGCATCCGGTTGAACATGAACCTAGATATCACGCCCGATGCCTACCTGGAAATGCTGCTCGACGAAAGTACCGGCGACATTATCCGGGGCTCAGGCACCGGCCAGTTGCGTTTGAACATTGATACGCGAGGCGACTTCAACATGTATGGGCAAGTGGAAATTGTGCGCGGCGCCTACAACTTTACCCTGCAAGGCCTAGTGAACAAGGAATTTGTGGTGCGCCCCGGGGGTACCATTTCCTGGAACGGCGACCCACTAGCCGGCGAAATGAACGTCACGGCCACCTACACTCAGCGTACATCACTGGCCCCTGTGCTGTCTACCAGCACCTCAGTGGTGCCTGTTACGGCCGTTATGAACCTGACGGGGCCCTTACTGCAGCCCATTATCCGGCTCAATCTGGAGTTCAATGACATTCCCTCGTCTCTGGAAGGTGACCTGGCCCCCTTCCTCTCGGCTCTGCGCAATGATGAGCAGGAGCTGAACCGGCAGGTGTTTAGCTTGGTAGTGTTCCGTCAGCTTACGCCCATAGGTTCCTTGGCCGTCACTCGGCTGCAGGGCGAGAACAACGCCATTGGTAATAGCCTAGGCCAGATCATCTCTACCCAGCTAGGCCTCTTGACTTCTCAGATTGACCCTAATCTGGAAATTAGCTTTAACCTGAACGGCCTGACCTCAGAGCAGCTGCAAGCCCTGCAGGTGCGCCTGAGCTACTCCTTCCTCAACGGCCGGCTGCGCGTAACCCGGGAGGGCGGCTTCGGCAACAATACGCTTCCCACGGGAGGTACCGGGGGCCAGCCGCTACCCACGGCCCAGTCGTCGCTGGTTGGTGACCTGAGCCTGGAGTACTACCTGCGGCCCGATGGCAAGTTCCGGGCAAAGCTGCGCTATGAAACCACGCCGCGTGATTTAACTACCGCCCAGATAGCCAACCAAGCCCGGGTAGGCCTCTCGCTGCTGCACACTGAGCAGTTTGACTCTATGCGCGAGCTGTTTGCCCGCAAGCGCCTACGCCGCCGCGACCAGAACGCCCGCAAGGCCCGGGAACTTCAAATTGAGGAGGACCCTCGTACTAATATGTAAGGGTGAAGTTGTGAAGAGTGAACTTGTGAACTGCTTCTTTCACAACTTTGCCCTCACAACTTCGCCCTTCACAACTTCACCCTTCACCGATGTCCCAACCGCGCACGACCCGTAAGAAGAAACTGGGCAGCTACCCGCACACCATGGTAGTGTTCAGTATCACGCTAGCGCTGCTGGTTATTGGGCTGTTTGGGCTGCTGCTGATTCACGCGCACAAGATGTCGAACCTGGTGAAGGAGAACCTGGAGATGCAGGTGTATCTGGAGCGCAATCTGCCGGAAACCCAGCTGTTACGCCTGCAGCAGGACTTCGCTCACAAGCCCTACATCGCCTACAAAGCTGGGCAGGCGCAGGTACGGTTTCTTTCTAAGGAAGAAGGTGCCAAGCAGCTCATCGATCAGACCGGCGAGGACTTTCAGCGCTTCCTCGGCGACAACCCACTGCGCGATGCGTACCTCCTCAAAATCAACTCCGATTATGGCGACGCTAAGAACCTAGCCCGCATCAAGGAAGAGCTACGTCAGCAGCCCGGTGTGTTTGAGGTAGAATACGTGGAAAGTCTGATTACATCCGTAAACGAAAACCTGCGCAACGTAAGCCTAGTGCTGTTGGGGTTTGCGCTGGTTTTGACGTTTGTGGTGGTGGTGCTCATCAACAATACCATTAAGCTGGCCATGTTCTCGCAGCGCTTCCTGATCCGCTCTATGCAGCTGGTGGGTGCCACGCAGTCATTCATCCAATGGCCGTTTTTGCGCCGGGCCGTGTGGCAGGGGCTAGCAAGCGGAATTCTGTCGGGCCTGCTGCTGTTGGCGTTGCTTCAATACGCGTACCTGCAGTTGGAGGAGCTGCGCCTGTTGCGCGATGAACGCCTGATTGGCGCCCTGCTTGTGCTGCTGGTGGTGCTGGGCATGGGCATTGGCTTCTTGAGTTCCTGGCGGGCCGTCCGCAAGTATTCGGGCATGTCACTTGACGACTTGTATTAATGAATTACCTGGTTGGTTGAATTTGCGCGTCACCTTCTGCCAACCCTCCTACCTTTGTAGTTATGGAACAGAATACTCCCCGCTTCGCCTTCGGGCCGCGCAACTACCGGCTGATGTTCATCGGGCTGGCCGTGTTGGCCGCTGGCTTTATCACGATGATGCTGGACTCGGCTGACTACGGCGAAGGTTTCCTTGGTATCACGCTAGGCCCCATTTTGCTGGCTATTGGCTTTTGCATTGAGTTTTGGGCTATTATGACCCGCGCTGGCAGCACTGCCCCCGTAGCTCAAGATGCCGCAACGGTGAATACCGTGCCTTCTCAGCCTGTACCGCCCGCGGCAGCTCCTGCGTCGCCTACTTATAAGCGGTAGGCTCCGCTGTTCGAAATATCTTCGGACGTCATGCTGAGCGCAGCCGAAGCATCTCTACCGCTGGCTAACCAAGAAATGGTAGCGGTAGAGATGCTTCGGCTGCGCTCAGCATGACGTTCTACTTGTAATAGGACAAGCTACTTCCAGGGTACCCTACGCGCCCTATTTAACTCCCCAACTCTTCCTCCATGTCCTACTGGCACGCGCTGTTGCTCGCTATTGTTGAAGGTCTGACCGAATTTCTGCCCGTTTCCAGCACGGGGCACATGATTATTTTCGCCAACCTGCTCGGCATTGGGCAGTTGCCGTTCACCGACACCTACATTACCTCCATTCAGTTTGGGGCAATTTTGGCCGTAGTAGTGCTGTACTGGCGCCGGTTTCTGCAAAGCTTCGATTTCTATCTTAAGCTAGCCGTGGCCTTTATACCGTTCGGGATTTTAGGCTTCCTGCTGAAGGATACCATCGAGGATTTGTTGAAAAGCGTGACGGTAGTTGCCGTTTCTCTTGTAGTGGGCGGCATCATCCTGCTGTTCGTGGATAAGTGGTTTTCTGGCCCACGCAAGGAGGTCACCACACCTAACTTTGCGCAGGCCCTCAAAATTGGCCTGTTTCAGTGTTTAGCACTGGTACCGGGCGTGTCACGCTCGGCAGCGACCATTGTGGGTGGCCTAGCTCAGGGGTTCGACCGGCGCTCAGCAGCCGACTTCTCCTTTCTGCTGGCCGTGCCTACCATGACCGTAATTACGGCATATCAGCTGTACAAGACCTATAAGGTGAGTGCGCCTGGCTCCGAAGACATTAAGCTGTTGCTGTTCGGCAACGCGGTGGCCTTCATTGTGGCCCTGCTGGCCGTGAAGTCGTTCGTAGATTTTGTATCGCGCTTCGGATTCCGGGCGTTTGGCTTCTACCGCATTGTGGTGGGGGTAGTGATTTTGGTGATGGTGTCGTTGGGCATCAGCCTGGAAGTGCTGTAAGTGTGATAATGGAAGAACAACCGATTACCCCCGCTCGCTTTGATTTTGAAGCCGGCGAAGTGCTGCTGTTAGACAAGCCTTTGACCTGGACCTCGTTTGACGTGGTGCGCAAAGTGAAGAACACCCTGCGGATCAAGAAAATTGGGCACGCTGGCACCCTCGACCCGCTGGCTACTGGCCTGCTGATTCTGTGCACGGGCAAAAAGACCAAGCAGATTGACCTGATTCAGGCCCAGGAAAAAGAGTATACCGGCACTTTCCGCCTCGGCCAAACCACGCCCAGCTTCGATCTGGAAACGCCCGTAGATCAGGAACTGGCCTACGAGCACCTTACAGAAGAAGAGCTGCGGGCTGCTCTGGCCTCCTTCATTGGGTTGATCAACCAGACGCCGCCCTTGTTTTCGGCAGTGAAGGTGAACGGGGAACGGGCCTACGAAGTGGCCCGCCGCGGCGACGAAGCCGAAATCAAAAGCAAGCAGGTCACCATTAAAGAGTTTGAGCTGACCCGCGTTGCGCTGCCTGAGGTAGACTTTCGGGTGGTGTGCTCCAAGGGCACCTATATCCGCAGCCTAGCCCGCGACTATGGCGCCGCGCTGGGCGTGGGCGCCCACCTCACCAAGCTGGTGCGCACCCGTATTGGCGAGTACCGCCTGGAAGATGCCCTGACTATGGAAGCCGTGCAAGCCCTGCGCCCACCCCGCCCCGAGGGAGAGCAAGACCGCCCCCCGCGCCAGCGCCGGGAGCGGCTGCCCGAGCGCCGGACTGGCCTAGAGTATTATCAGTCGCAGCAGGATGCTGCCGCGTCTACGCCCGATACGCCGCCCGTTTCCTAATTTGTAAAAGCCCTGGCTGCACGTGTATTGTCACGCGGCCGGGGCTTTTTCGTATGCGCTGGGGTAATGGCCTACGGAAGGTCCGGTTTGGTGCTTTACCTTCGCAGCTTCATCTGCTCCCTTCCTCACTTAGCTTACCTTCCACAATGGACATCATTCGGGACCCCGCGCAGTTTCCGCACCTGGGCAATGCCGTAGTTACCAGCGGCACGTTTGATGGCGTTCATGTAGGCCACCAGCAGATTCTGCGGCGCCTGCGGGAAGTAGCAGACCAGAGCGGTGGGCCGGCGGTGGTTATCACCTACTGGCCCCACCCCCGCCTGGTGCTGGCCCCACCCACTGCGCACCCCGCGCCCATGGACCTGCACCTGCTCAATACCCAGGAGGAGCGCAGCCAGAAGCTCGCAGAGTATGGAGTGGATTACCTGCTGATACTCCCATTCACCAAAGAGTTTGCCGCCTGGACCTCGGAAGAATACATCCAGAATATTCTCCTGCGCACGGTAGGCACCAAAAAGCTCGTTATTGGCTACGACCACCGCTTTGGTAAAAACCGTGAGGGCGGCTTCGAGTACCTAAGCCAACACGCCGACCGCTACGGCATGACCGTGGAAGAAATTCCGCGCGAAGACGTGGACGCCGTGGGCGTGAGCAGCACCCGCATCCGCCGCGCCCTAGAAGCTGGCGACGTGGCCACTGCTAACCGGTATTTAGGTTATAACTATCCGCTGACAGGCCTAGTAGTAAAGGGACGCCAGCTCGGCCGCACCATTGGGTGGCCTACGGCTAATATCAACTGTGAGGAGTCATTGAAGCTAATTCCGGCCCGTGGCGTGTACGCCGTAATGGCCACTACGGCGGCAGGAACGCACCACGCGGCCATGCTCAATATTGGCGTGCGCCCCACCGTAGGCGGAAACTTAGCCCAAACCGTAGAGGCTCACCTGCTCGATTTCGAAGGTGACCTGTACGACCAACCTCTCACGGTGCAGTTCGTAGCCCGCCTTCGCGACGAGCAGAAGTTCGACGGTCTCGATGCGCTAAAGGCCCAGTTATTTACGGATGCTGAAAACGCACGTCAACACCTGATTGGCGGGTAGACTGTTGGCTAGTTCCTCATAAGTGTATCTTCTTGAACTGTATTGTAGCTATTCTATCATCTCGGTATATGACTAAACATTTACTTCCGCGTTTACTGCTGTTTGTGAGTCTGTTCCTTAGTTGTTGGGGAGCAACAGCTCAACCCACATGGCAGCGTCTGTATGGCACCAATGAACATGAGTCTTGCAGTCGTACTCTTCAGCTTAAGGATGGAGGCTATTTGCTTATTGGTGACCACCAGGCCAAAAACAAGTACAGTACGGAGCTTTACCTGATCAGAACCGACGAGCGCGGTAATCAGCTCTGGTCTAAACATTACCCAATCAGTGAATGTACCCGAATAGGTTCTGTCGCAGCTTGTGAAAACGCAGCAGGCCAAGTGCTACTTTCTATACTCACAGACCAAGATGTAGTAAACCGTCCTTATACTTCTACGGGCTTACTGCTTATGCTGAAGACCGATGGAGCTATTGCTTGGCAGCAGCGTACTGAGCCAGAAATTGGCCAGGCACTACCCTACAGTGGAATAGCGCTTGATAAGACCGGCAATTTTTGGGTAGCCGCTAACCGGCCTACAGGCTCCTGGTTACTGCGCATTGCCGCTACCGGCGAACAACTTCAGCAAATACCTTTTGCCATTTCCGCGGGTACCATGCCGGCTCCCTTTCCTCCCACTGCGCCAGTGGAGCCAGCGTTCATTTATAACCTGTTTCAACTTCCGACGGGCTTATTTGCGCAGGTAAGATCCAATACCGGTGCCAAACTCATTCAGGTTTCCGACCAAGGTGCACAGGAACGCGAAACAACCCTTCCTAAAGGCATTGTAAGCGTTCTGAACGTAGTTCCCGTGGGAGGTGACGATGTGCTGGTAGTATCAGGCGGCCGCCTCGACAAGCTGCAGCTGAATTCCACGACGGTTTATTGGAAGAAAACCTATCCTAGCAATCTCCCCGTTAGGCTTACTCATGCGGCTGCTATGCCCGACGGCCGCATTGTAGCTTTCGGGGCAAATGGCGGCACTCATGTAGTTACGTTGCTCCTGACGGTGCTGGACGCAGCTGGGCAGCAGCTTTATGGCGAAGGTCCATCTGGCAGCACACAGCCAGTGCAATACGAGTTAGGCCAGAGCCTTTCAGCGGTAGCTGCCGGTTTGTTTGTAAATCCGCAAACTAAACAGGTGGTACTATGTGGCAGCTTGCGGGAAGACAGCTCCAAAGAGGAAATTTTTCTGAGTGCGGGCCCTTTAGAAAGCCTTCGTACCGCCACGCTCGTTCCCCTCACGGCTTGGCCTAATCCGGTAACGGGCGCAGAAACCCTCACTATTCCGGTAGATTTTGCCCAAAGTGGCCAATTTGAGCTCTACTCTATGCAGGGTAGTTTGGTGCACCGCTGGCCAGATGCCATAGACGAAGGGGAAGCGCATCTATCTATGCAAGGTATTCCGGCTGGTATGTACCTGCTGACCGGAAGACAAGCCAACGGGGCCCGTTCTACTATGCGGGTTGTGAAGAACTAAAGCATTTTATTAGTTAGCCAATTGTAGGCCAGTTTACCTGTTTATTTGCGGCATGGCCGCTTCTACCCGCTTGCGTATTGCTGTAGCTCTCCTTTGCTGGCTGCTAGCTTCTACTACTGGCCTAGGCCAAGTTGGGACACTGACCGGCACCGTGCGCGACTCCGTAACGCAGGCACCACTGGAGCTAGCCAGCCTGTTTCTGGCCAACACCACTTACGGCGCATCTACCAACGAAAAAGGGCAGTTCTCGCTGCCTAACGTGCCCGTAGGCCAGTATGATCTGGTAATTTCCTACCTGGGGTATAAGCTCTACAAACGCTCCATTACGGTAAAGCCCGGCCCGCAGACCCTCCCGTTGCTGCTCACGCCCAACTCTCAACAACTAAGGGAAGTGGTAATACGCCCCAACCCTAACCGAGAATCCGATTACCAGCGGTTCGTGCAAACGTTTCTAGGCCAGTCGGCTTTCTCCCGGCAGTGCCGCATCCGGAACCCGAAGGACGTGTACGTAGACTACGACAGCGACAAGAACGAGCTGACGGCTACCAGCGCCGCCTTTGTGCAGGTGGATAATGACGCCCTGGGTTACCGCGTGAAGTATTACGGCCTCAAGTTTACCCAGAACTTCCGGGAGCAGTACGTAGTGTTTTATGGCTACCCGGTATTTGAGGAGATGAAGGCCCGTAATGAGCGGCAGCTACGCCGCTGGGTGGCTAACCGCGAACAGGCCTACCGGGGCTCCCTCACCCATTTCTTGCACAGCATCTACACTAGTCGAGTAACTTCCGAAGGGTTTCTGGTGCAGAAAATGCGCATCGTGCCTAACCGCAAATTTCCTCGCGCTGATAGCTTGGCCAAGGCCCTCCGCCAGGCCCGCCGGAACTCCGTTTTCTCGTCAGCCGACCAAGACTCTTTATCCCGTTGGGTGAAAGTGCCCCGGGCCTTTTCTATGCTCTATACGGCACCTAGGCCACTTGATAGCCTGCGCCGGGTGCAGCCAGACTCCGGCCGGGTGTGGTTGCGCTTCCGCGACTACCTTCAGGTTACGTACCTGAAAGAATCACCCGACCCCGCTTATCCTGCTGCTAGGCCTATTAGTGCGGCGGCTGCAGCCTTGCCCAAAGGGCAGATATCAACGCTGGTTTTACTTCAGCCGGAAATCGAAATTCAGAAGAATGGCCAACTAGTAGTGCCTTTGGGCGTTTTTACCGATGGCTACTGGGGATTCGAGAAAATGGGTGAATTTTTACCCCTCGATTACACGCCGGCCGCGTCGGCTCCCTGACCTAATTTTCCCACCCACCCTTTCTTCCATGATCAATAAAGTTGTAGCCGATGCCTCCGAGGCTCTCCACGGCATCACCGATGGCATGACCCTCATGCTCGGCGGCTTCGGCCTGTGCGGCATCCCCGAAAACTCCATCCAGGAACTACTGCGCCGCGGCGTTCGACACCTCACCTGCATCTCCAACAATGCGGGCGTCGATGATTTCGGTATTGGGCTGCTGCTCCAGACCAAGCAGGTGCGCAAAATGATTTCCAGCTACGTGGGCGAAAACGCCGAGTTTGAGCGGCAGCTGCTCAGCGGCGAGCTGGAAGTAGAGCTGATTCCGCAGGGCACGCTGGCTGAGCGCATCCGCGCCGGTGGAGCGGGCATTCCGGCCTTCTTCACGCCCGCCGGCTATGGCACGGAGGTAGGCGAAGGCAAGGAGAGTCGGGAGTTTAATGGCAAAATGTACTTGCTGGAAACTGCCCTGCACGCCGATTTTGCTTTCGTGAAAGCCTGGAAGGGCGACACGGCCGGCAACCTGGTGTTTAAAGGCACCGCCCGCAACTTCAACCCCATGATGGCTACGGCCGGCAAAATCACGGTGGCCGAAGTAGAAGAGCTAGTGCCCGCCGGCGAGCTGGACCCCAACCAGATTCATACACCCGGCATCTTCGTGCAGCGCATTTTCAAGGGTCAGAATTACGAGAAGCGCATTGAGCAGCGCACCGTGCGCGCCGCCAACTAAACTTCCTGAGCACTGGCCTAGGCCACTCCTACCTATAGCCTCATGAAAAGAACTGCCCTCGGTCTGCTGCTGGCCCTTGCGGTTAGCGGCACCTACGCGCAAACTGCTGCTCCAGCTAAGCCCAAAGCCGCGAAGAGCAAGACGCTAGCCACTCAGCCGGCCCACCTGCCGGCCATTGACGCATTGTTACGCGAGTACACCGCCGCTAATCGCGTGCCGGGCGCCAGTGCCCTCATCATGCGCGACGGGAAGGTTATTTACCGCAAAGCTTTTGGGCTGGACGACGTAGCTGCGAAAACGCCGCTGCGGGAAGATGCCATTCTGCGCATCGCCTCCCAAACCAAGGCTATTGCCAGTGCAGGCGTGATGATGCTCTATGATGAGGGCAAGTTTCAGCTCGACGACCCTATCTCGAAGTACCTGCCGGCTTTCCGCAGCCCCAAGGTGCTGGCCACCTTCAATCCCGCCGACTCCAGCTACACCACCGTTCCGGCCCGTAGCGAAATCACCATCCGGCAGCTCCTGACCCATACTTCGGGCATCAGCTACCCGGTGATTGGTTCAAAGGAAGCGCGGGCTATTTACGCCAAAGCGCATATTCCGAGCGGTATTGGTACGCCGGGCAGCAAGCTAAGCACCTCTATGGATGCGCTAGGCCAGTTGCCACTCATGCACCAGCCGGGCGAGAAGTTCACGTATGGGCTGAGCATTGATGTATTGGGCTACCTAATTGAGGTACTCTCAGGCAAGCCGCTGGACCAGTTCCTGCGCACCCGCCTGTTTGAGCCCTTGGCCATGCGCGACACCTACTTTTACCTACCCAAGGAAAAGCAGCCCCGGCTGGTTAGCCTTTACACGGAGGATGCCAACAAGAATACACTTAAGGCCCTGAATCCCTTCGCCTCGATGGGCAACATAAACCCCGACTATCCAAAGGAGGCAGGCACGTACTTTTCAGGCGGCGCAGGTCTGTCTTCTACGCTCGATGACTACGCCGCCTTCCTGCAAATGATGCTCAACGGGGGGCAGTACAACGGCAAGCGTCTGCTTAAGCCTGAAACTGTGCGCCTGATGACCTCTAACCAGATTGGTGAGGTAATGCAGGGCCTGAACAAGTTCGGGTTGGGCTTCAGCATTGTTACGGCCAAGGGCGCGGCACAGTCGGGGTTGTCGGAAGGCTCCTTTGAGTGGGGCGGCATCTTCGGGACTACCTACTGGGTTGACCCCAAGGAGAAGATTGTGGCGCTGCTCTACACCCAGAAGTACCCCAATAGCTATGGCGACCTAGCCGACAAATTCAAGCACCTGGTTCGCGAAACGGTCATCGAATCGAAAACGGCCGCGGTTAAATAAGCTCCTTCCTTTCCTCCCACCCCACCCATCATGCTCGACAAACACGGCATCGCCAAGCGCATTGCGCAAGAAGTAGAAAACAACTCCTACGTCAACCTGGGCATCGGCATTCCGACTCTAGTGGCCAACTATATTCCCGAGGGCATCAATGTAGAGCTGCAGTCGGAAAACGGGTTGCTCGGCATGGGCCCCTTCCCTACCGAAGCCGAGGTAGACCCCGACCTCATCAACGCCGGCAAGCAGACGGTGACCACCCTACCCGGCTCCAGCATCTTCAGCTCCGCCGACTCCTTCGGCATGATCCGGGGGGAGCACGTGGACCTGACCATCCTGGGGGCCATGGAGGTTTCCGAAACCGGCGACATTGCCAACTGGAAGATTCCCGGTAAAATGGTGAAAGGCATGGGCGGCGCCATGGACCTGGTGGCTTCGGCCAAAAACATCATCGTAGCCATGCAGCATGTGGCCAAAGACGGTTCCAGCAAGCTGCTGCCCGCCTGCACGCTGCCCATCACTGGCCTACGCTGCGTGAAAAAGATTGTGACGGAGCTAGCCGTGCTAGATGTTACGCCCGATGGCTTTGTACTCCGTGAGCGAGCCCCCGGCGTAACCGTTGAGCAGATTAAAGCGGCCACCGCTGGCAAGCTAGTAGTGCCCGACGACGTACCCGAAATGCAGGGCGTGTAGGCCATTAGCACAACTGCGTTTGGTAAGAAGCACCCGGCCCTTTCCATCCTGTTTCAGGAGGAAGGAAAGGACCGGGTGCTTTATTTTCCCTCGCGGAGAGGCCTAGCCTATTGCCCCTAGCGTCAGCCAATGGATTTGCAACAGCACTATTCTACTATGCGCACCGAGGCCTACCGCCATTTGACGCAAGGCAACGTGACACTGGACCCACTTATTGACTCGACAGAGGATACCCGCCGCGGCATTACCCTTTTGGCCAGGCCACCGGCAGTTATCACCGCACGGCTGGAAGCTCTGCTAGCAGATTTCAGAGCCATAGAGCCGGCTCAGTACTACTACCCAGCATCGGACTTGCACATTACGGTGCTCTCGATCATATCCTGCTACAGCGGCTTCACGCTGGATAGAATTGATCCGGTCGCTTATCAAGACGCCATCCGTGGCATTGCACAGCAGACTCGGCCATTTCGTATTAGTTTTTCTGGCCTCACGGCTTCTCCGAGTAGCATCATAGTGCAGGGCTTTCCCCATGATAGTGGCCTAGAACAGCTCCGTAACCAGGTCAGAAACTTCTTTAGTGGCTCGGGACTACAGCAGTCCATTGATCAGCGCTACAGCATTCAAACGGCCCATTCTACTGTTCTTCGTTTCAAAAGCCCGCTACGGGATGCCTCGGCATTGCTTGAAAATCTGAGGCTGTATGAGCAGGAAGCTTTTGGCTCGTTTGATGTTGATACGCTAGAGCTGGTGTACAACGACTGGTACCAGCGGGCGGGCAACACCATCCTGCTGGAGAAATACCCGCTGCAGCACCAATAGTGGCTTGGCTCTAGGCCTATCTCCGGGTGCGGTTGTAGGCCTGCGTCATGATGCGCTGGGCGGCTTCCAGGGTAAAGTGAGCGAAGTAGCGGCGCAAATGCTCCAGCGCCTCAATAGCACTGAGGCCGCCATCGTGCACGGCTTCGGCTAAATAGTCGGCCAGGGTATCAGGATAAGCCGTGAGGGCCGGAAACTCGGCGTGCTCCTTGTAGCGGCTCAAAATTTGGATGCGCAGCCAAGTGGGTGCACCAGGTACCTGTTCCAGCAGCCGCTTCATGAGTAGCTGTACTTCATCCATGAACAGGGTGCGGGCTAGGCCAGGGGGCGGCGGCACCGTTTGGCCGGGCTGCGCTACCAGCAGCACTGCGGCGGGGCTATCGGCCTGCCACTGCGCCACAGGTCGGGGCGCGCATAGCCATGCCGTAGGCGGATACGCCTCCGAAGCTTGCAAAATAGCAGCCAGCGTAAGCAAACGACGTTCGGGCATGGGAGCAGACATACTGCAAGATACGAGGCTACTGTTAGCCGATGATGAAGTGGCCCCTGTGACGTTGACTTCTGACTGTAGAGAAACAGGCCTAGCGGCCCAGAATTTAAGCAATAGTCGAGTAATTAATCCTGTATCTTCCCCGAGCCGAGCTTATTCTGGCCTTACTTATCTTCTATGGCTCATTTTTACCGTTTCCTCCTCTTTTTGCTTCTGCCCACTGCCTCCTTGCGGGCTCAGCAAGCCATAACCATCACCCGCGACGACATGCCCAACGTGGGCGACACGCTGCGCCTGAGCCAAACGACCGCCTTTACCGGGCCGGCTCTCACCCAAAAAGGGCCTAACCAAACCTGGAACTACTCTGCCTTGCGCCCCACCAGTCAGCGAGTAGAGCGCTACACGGCGGTAAGCTCTACGCCAGGCCTACTACCCTTTGCTTTTGGTACACTTGGGGGCGTCAATCGGGCTACTATTGCTACTCAGCAGCCACTTGGCGTTTTGGCCGGCGCCGGCCTGCCGCTCAGTGAGGTGTACCTGTTCTTTAATGAGTCGGGGGCTGACTACCGGCAGGTAGGCTACGGCGCCGTGCTTTCCGGCACAGCCTTGCCGGTCACGTACCAGAGTCAGCAGCTGCAGGATGTGGTGTACCGGTTTCCCCTGGCCTATGAGCAGCGCGATTCCAGCACCTCTGAGTTTATTGCCAGCGTGCCTCAAACTGCCTACCTACGTCAGCGCCAGAAGCGCGTTAACAAGGCCGATGGCTGGGGCACGCTCATTACCCCGTTTGGTACGTTTCCAGCCCTGCGCGTGGTAAGCACCCTGCAGGCCCGCGACAGTATTTCTGTGCAGGGCCAGACGGGTACAGTGGTACAGGTGCCTCTCACGCGAGAGTATAAGTGGCTAGGCCAGAGCCAGGGCGTCCCGCTGCTTCACATTGTTACGCAGGAAGTAGCTGGCCAAGAAACCGTGGTGCTTACCGAATACCGCGACGTCTACCGGCGTCTGACTGGACCGTTAGCCACCACCAAGCGTCTGCCCGAATCTGCGGTTACCGCCTACCCTGTTCCGGTGCCCGCTGCTGAGCCGCTGCATCTCACGCTGCCGGGAACAGGCCTAGCCACCATCACAGCCACCGACCTCACAGGGCGGGTTCTCTTCCGGCAGGCATTTGCTGCTTCAACCCAGCCGCTTTTATTTCCAGCGGAGTTATTCGGTGGCTTTAAGGGGGTGGTTCTGTTGCGTATAGAAACCGCACAAGGCATAGCCGTGCGGCGGGTAGTACGGCAGTAGTGGTGGTAGCAGCCTAGGCCACAGCCCTAGATAAAACCGTTCATCTTGCAGTCATTACCGTTACTTCTCCCTTGCGGCTTGATTGGGAATCAATGATCCTTTTTGCCACCAAACGTGTTGTAGCGCCGTAAGACACCTGCGCGTTCAAAGAACACAACGGTATCTTTACACTGCTTCCACGACATTCTCTTCTGATTATATGGCAACGAGTCCTAATGGCAAGGCTGGCGGTAGCCACGCCAAAAAACAAACTTTACCTGGTATGCCAGCGGCTCCTGAGTTGATGACTCCTACCGCAGTTCCGGCCCATAAGCTGGTGCTGCGCACGTTGCGGCGCAACGACTTTAAGGCGGTGAAGGAAATCATGGATAAGGTGTATTCCAACATGGAAGGCGCCTGGGCTCAGGATGAGTATAATGCCCTCCTGAAGAAATTTCCCGAAGGCCAGATCTGCATCGAGGACAACGGCCAGGTAGTGGCAGCCGCTCTGGCTATTATTGTAGAATACAGCAAGTACGGTGATAAGCACACCTACGCTAAAATCACCGGCAACGGCAAATTTGATACCCACGACTCAAACGGCGACACCCTCTATGGCGTGGACGTGTTTGTGGACCCAGAGTACCGGAGCCTGCGACTGGGCCGTCGTTTGTACGACGCGCGCAAGGAGCTTTGTGAAAACCTGAACCTGCGCGCCATGGTGGCCGGTGGCCGAATCCCGGGCTACGCGGCCTACGCTAACGAAATGACGCCGGCTAAGTATGTGGAGATGGTGCGGGCCAAGGAACTAACCGACCCCATACTTACCTTCCAGCTAGCCAATGATTTTTACGTGCGTAAAATCATCCGCGGCTACCTGCCCTACGACTCTGAGTCGAAGGCCTACGCGACGCTGCTGGAATGGATTAATGTGTACTACGACGAGGAAACTGATAAGCTAATCGGTAACCAGAAGTCGAACGTACGCATTGGCATTGTGCAGTGGCAGATGCGCGCCACCCAAAACCTCGACGACTTCTTCCAGCAGATGGAGTTCTTCGTAGACACCGTATCGGGCTACAAGGCCGACTGCGTGCTGTTCCCGGAGTTCTTCAACGCCCCCATGATGGCCCTCACCAATGAGGAGTCATCTTCAGTAGCTATTCGCTCGATGTCGGCCTTCACGGAACCCATCAAAACTAAAATGATGGAGCTGGCCGTGAGCTATAATATCAACGTTATTGCCGGCTCTATGCCGCTTTACGATGATGGCAAGCTCTACAACGTGTCGTACCTATGCCGGCGCGATGGTACCGTGGATGAGCAATACAAGCTGCACGTCACGCCCGACGAGGCCAGCTACTGGGGTATGCGTGGCGGCGACAAGCTGCGGTGCTTTGATACCGACTTCGGTAAAATTGGCATCCTAATTTGCTACGACGTAGAATTCCCTGAGCTCTCGCGGATGCTGTCAGATGAAGGCATGAAGATTCTGTTCGTGCCCTTCTGGACCGATACTAAGAACGCCTACCAGCGCGTACGTCTGTGCGCTCAGGCCCGCGCGATTGAGAACGAGTGCTACGTGGCCATTACGGGCTCGGTGGGTAACCTACCCCGCGTCGAGAACATGGATATTCAGTACTCACAGTCGGCGGTGTTTAGCCCTTCTGACTTCGCTTTCCCCCACGACGCCATTGTGGCCGAAGCAACGCCCAACACCGAGATGACGCTGATTGCCGACCTCGACCTGGACCTGCTCAAGGACCTGAACACCAGTGGCGCCGTGCGGAACCTACGCGACCGTCGCAAGGATCTATACTCTGTAAGCTGGACCAAGAAATCGGAACAGCGTGACGAGGAACTGCTCAGCCAGGGCGAGGAGCGCGCTATCAAAGCACCCGCTCGCCGGAAGGCCATCGCTCAAGGATAGCCTTAATAGATCCTATGCCAGTAGGCTTGGCTAACATTGCCAGGTCGAATAGTATGTTGAATACCGTAGAAACGGACCTGCCGAATTTGGCAGGTCCGTTTTGTTTGTAGAGAAGTAGGTGACCTAGGCAGAAGCTTACTGGTTTTTGATGTAAACTGCGGCCCCCTAACGCCATCTTTCATTCTTTCACCTCCCCTTATGAGACGCGTACTAATTACCGGGGCCAACCGGGGCCTGGGCCTCGAACTTACCCGCCAATACCTGGAGCGTGGCGATACGGTATATGCCGCCTGCCGCAACCCTGATGCTGCTACCGATCTGAAGGCGCTGGGCACAACTCGCCTGCACCTCATCCAGCTTGATCTGACCAGCGAAGAATCTATTGCCCAGGCCCAAAAAGCGGTTCGGCGCCACACGGCAGCCCTTGATATTCTCATTAATAACGCCGGAATTTTCCCCGGTGCAGGCCCTGAAGATCCCGCGAAACAGAACCTAGGCGGCCTCACCTCTGACAATGCCCTTACCGTTTTTAAGGTAAATGCCGTGGGCCCAATTCTGGTGGCGCAGGCTTTTCTAGAGCTGCTGAAGGCTGGCAACAAGCCGCGTATTATCAGTCTTTCTTCGGGCCAGGGCTCCCTGACCTGGAAGGCTTCCGGCGAGCCATATCACTACTCAGCGAGCAAAGCTGCCCTGAACATGTACATGCGCGCTTTGGCCGCCGAAGTAGGCACCTATGGCTTGATTTCGGTACTGGTAGATCCGGGCTGGATCCGGACGGGCATGGGCGGCTCCAACGCGGCCATCCCTCCCGCCGACTCTGCCAAGGGCATCATCCGCCTCACAGACCAATTGCACGCCGAGGAAAATGGCAGCTTCGTGACCTGGCAGGGGCAGGCAGTGCCTTGGTAAGTCAGTGGTTCTGTAAAATTCACTGACAAAAAAAGGCCGCCCTGCACTGTGCAGGGCGGCCTTTTTTTTGCGTGGTAAGGTGGCCTAGCGGGTGCTCTCTTCCTGCAGCAGGGCGGCATGGTCGCGCAGGATAGTGCGCAGGAAGGGCTCGTCGTGGAGAGTAGTCTGGATGCCGGTTAGGGTTTTGACTTTGTTTGCAACATCGTTGAGCAGCGTGTAGTTGTGGCGGGCTACGGCCTGCTGATACAGGCGCCGGACCAGAGCTATATCGTGGTCTGATAGCACGGCAACCTGGGGGAAGATGATTTGGTAGCCAGGCGGTACCAGAGTCAGCTCAAAGTCGTTGCTCTGCTGGGAGGGGCGCAGGCTTACAACGGTGGTTCCGGCAGCCAGGTCGCCGAGGCGCTGCCCGCGGCCGTTGATAAGGGCTGCCAGCAGGGCTACTGTGCCCGCCGTAATCTGAATTTCAAACAACCCAATCAGCCAGCGCAGCAGATAGTCGCCGAGGCCAGGGCGGGAGCCATCGAGGCGCGTGACCTTAATGCGGCGCACTTGCTTGCCTAAGCTCTGCCCGTTAAAGAAGATTTCACATGCGGGATGATATACCAGCAGTGGGGCTGCTACCAGCACGTAGAAGAATGTGTTTTTGAGGGTACCCGAATCGAGGGATTTATCTAGCACGAACCCCACGCCCAGAGTCCAGAGCCCCATCACCAGCCAGTCGATCAATTGGGCTACTATTCGGTCGCCCACGCTGGCGGTGTCGTACTCCACCACTACGTTTTGGGCGGTTTGAATGCGAATGGTACTCATGCAAAAAGAAAAAAAACCAGCCCGGTGCATGCCAGCCCGAAACCTGTATATTTGAACACTGCCCTTATGGGCAATGATATTTTTAGCTGTTTTATCGGCGGCACCACTTATGCGCGAAGCCGTATTTCTACGCCAGAACCAAGAGCGCTGGCACCATTACGAAACGCAGCCGCCCACCGGCCCCGATGAGTTGGCTCAGCGGTTTATTGAGCTGACCGACGACCTGTCGTACGCCCGAACATTCTATCCGAACTCAACTACTACCGCGTATCTCAATGGGCTGGCAAGCAAGCTACACCAGGCCCTGTACAAAAACAAAACCGAGGACACCAGCCGCTTCAGCCGGTTTTGGCGCCTAGAGCTGCCGCTGCTCGTGGTGCGCCACCGGGGCGTGCTACTGGGCACCGTGCTGTTTTTCCTGTTATGCACCGCCATTGGGGCCCTCTCCGCCGCCCTTGACGATACTTTCGTGCGCGTAGTGCTCGGCGACCGATACGTAAACCAGACGCTGGCAAACATTCAGAAGGGTGACCCCATGGCCATCTACAAGGGCACCGACGAAACGCTGATGTTCCTGCAGATTACCCTCAACAACGTAAAGGTGTCGCTGTTGGCCTTTGCGGGTGGTATCACGGGGGGCTTACTCACGGGGTATATGCTGTTTCAAAACGGCGTAATGCTGGGTTCATTTCAAGAGTTCTTCCATCAGAAGGGTGTGCTATTGCCCTCAGTGCTCACCATCTGGATACATGGCACCCTGGAGATTTCGGCTATTGTGCTGGCTGGGGGCGCGGGCCTCATCATGGCGCGCAGCCTGTTGTTTCCGGGCACTTACTCCCGCCGCGATGCGCTGCGCCTGGGCGCCCGCGACGGCATGAAGCTGGTACTAGGCCTAGTTCCCATCTTTATAGTAGCTGGCTTCCTAGAAGGCTTTGTTACCCGGCATACGGAAATGCCTATGTGGGCTAGCCTGACCATTATTGGTATCTCTGCCTCCTTTATTCTGGGGTACTTCGTGGTGTACCCCTGGTGGCTATACCGGCGCGGGGCACGTTTGCCAGAACCTACTGCTTTCTAACATTTACCCGTCTTATTTCCTCACTTCTACTCGTATGCGTTACCTGCCATTTACCCATGCTTCCCACTTCTTGAAGGAGCGCGACTTCGGGCAGAAAATTGAGGCTTCGTTTGATTTTGTGCGGGCGCATTTCAAGCCGCTAGGAAAGGCGCTGCTCATGATTGTGCTGCCCACTGCCTTGGTTATAGGCTTGGTGTCGGCAGTTCTGGCGCTGCAATGGTTCAGCACCCTGCAAGGGCTGCAAAATTCTACACAGGCGAAAAATAACCCCGCTGCTATTATGGGGTCGGTGGTTTCAGACGTGTTTCTGAGCCCAGCCTATATCAGTATTCTGCTCGGCGCTCTGGTTCTGATTACCACCTTTGTGCTGACTGTATATGGCTACGTCACGCTCCGTATGGACACTGCCCCGGAGCAGGAAGTAACCGTTTCGGCGGTGTGGCAGCTTGTTAGGCAGCGCTTTGTAGGCACTGCCCTGGCTTTAGTAGGCCTAGGAGTTACGCTTGGGGTTCTTTCTTTCGCCGTTTCGATGGTAGGAGGCCTCTTAAGCTTATTGCTAGTTGGAAGCGGTGGTATGATGGCAGGCTTTGGGGCTGTGCTTATGATGTGCCTGATATTTGGGGGCACTACCTATGTCTCCGTTACCCTCAGTTTGTTTCTGATTATTTGGGTGCGCGAGCGGTTAGGTTTCTTTGCTACCATCGGCCGTAGCTTCCGGCTGATCTGGGGTAAGTGGTGGTCTACGTTCGGGCTGCTCATGGTTATGCTCATCATCTGTATGATGCTGATGTTTGCGCTCATGCTGGTCACTTCCCTCATTAGCTCTCCCCTTGCGCTGATCAAATCAAACGGGACCCTAGAAGGTACTGCGCGGGTTGGCTTTATTCTGGCCAATGCGCTAAGTACACTTCTAAGCCTAGTGATTTACCCTCTCATCCTGCTGGCTTTGGCCTTTCAGTACTTCAACCTGGTAGAGCGCAAGGAGGGTGAAAGCCTGCACTACTTGGTGGATGCTATCGGGCAACCCGCCCCCGAAGCCCAGCCCCAAGTATTACTCCCCGACGACGAAGGCGAGTACTAGGCCACTGCTCTGGCTCCGTAGTTACTTATGCTGCTCCCCCGCGTGTTGCTCACTTTCCTCTTGTTCAGTATCTCCTTCCTGCGGGGCATGCAGTTTCGGCCGGCGCTAGGCCTAGTGCTAGGCCTAGCACTGCTAGCCCAAGCCCAAGCGGCGCCAGGCCCGGCTGCGCAAAGCCCCTTGCGGCCTACCAAAGCGCCTATCGTTCCTCCCGAAGCATTACGGTCCGATACCCTAGCAAACCGCAATACTCCCATTTCCCTGCCCGCCGATCAGCAAGCTCCCGTAGCTCTGCGGCGCCCTCCAGAAAAGCGCCTGCAGGACCTGCGCGGGCAGCGCGAGTTCCAGTATGTGAAACCCAATGAGGAGCCCAAAGATCCAAGTATGTGGTCGTTGCTCTGGTGGCGCCTGTCGGAGTGGTTCAGGAAATTGCTTTCTGGGGCCGACTATGAGAACCGGGGCCGCTACGTAGTGTACGCGCTATTTGGCGTAGCTTTCCTGTATGTGCTGGCGCGCCTGCTCCGCCTTGACTTTACCAACGTCTTCGGGCGGCGGGCCCGCACTGTTCCTTTGCCTTATGAGTCGGCTATTGAGGACATTCACGCGGTAGACTTCACTGCCTCTCTCACTGAAGCTGAAAGCGCCGCTAACTACCGCTTGGCGGTACGCCTGGGCTATTTGCAGGTACTGCGCCACCTAACCGAGCGCCACCTAATTGACTGGCAGCCCGAGAAAACCAATCACCACTATCTCCAGGAGTTGGCTGGCACACGCTGGGCACCCGATTTTGCCACACTTACCCGGCAATTTGAGTACGTGTGGTACGGTGAGTTGCCGATTGCCCCGGGGGATTATCCGGCCTTGCGGGAAAGCCGACAGCAGTTCCTTCACCAACTCACCCGCGTTGCTGCCTAGGCCTATGACCCGCTTTCGTGCTTTCTTTCTGGGCTTGGTACTGCTATTCACAGCCTTCGTGCTGGTAGAGTACTTCCGCCCCACGCCTACCAACTGGCGGCAAACCTTCATCAACCGCGATAAAATTCCCTACGGTACCTACGTGCTATTCGAGGCGCTACCTCAGATGTTTCCGGGCCAGTCCATCAGCACTGTTCGCCAGCCCATTGCCAATCAGCTGCTGCCCACTCTCGATTCTGACATAGCTCTTGACTCCGTGCTGAGCCCGAGGAAGATGCCCCCTATCGTAAGCCAACCAGCTTCTTATGTCTTCATTGATCAAAACTTCTACTGCTTCCGCCTCGACCGCGACGCTCTACTTAACTATGTAGCAGCCGGAAATACCGCGTTCATTGCCGCTGAGAACTTCGATGATTTACTTTCTGACACATTGCGCTTTGATACCAAGCCCCGCATAAATCTCGACAGCCTGCTCTCGCGGAGGCTCCGCCGCAACCGCAGCAATTTGGGCCCCAATAGTCGCACCTCTACCCTGGAGCTGCTGACACCTCCGGCGGGGGTTGCGCGGCACTACCAATTTCCTACGGATGATGTGCAGTGGTATTTTGAAGCCTACCCCGGCTGCAAGGCAACCGTACTGGCAACTGATGCCCAACAGCGGCCCATGCTGCTCCGCATACCACATGGCAAAGGCTTCTTTTTATTGAGTTCTACGCCAGCAGCTTTTGCCAATTACACCTTGCTTCGGCCCGGAGCAGCTAACTACGCCTTTGCGGCCATGTCGTTGCTGCCCGCTAATCGGGCGGTTTTGTGGGATGAATATCAGAAGCAAGGCCCCTTAGGAGAACAGTCGCTGTTGCGCGTGCTGAAGCAGAATACCGCATTGCGGTGGGCGCTGTATACTGGCCTAGCAGGCCTAGCCTTGTTTACGTTCTTCGAAGCTCGACGTCGGCAGCGCATCATTCCCGTGCTGAAGCCCTTGCCCAATACCACACTGCTTTTCACTCGAACAGTAGCAGCACTTTACCGGCAAGGTGCTAACCATGCGCTCATTGCCGAAAAAAAGATCGGGTTGTTTCGTGAGCAGCTACGCCACCGCCTGCAGGAACCAGCGCTTGATCTGAATGATGGCCCTACGCGGGAACGGTTGGCACAGAAAGCCGGCGTTCCCCGCACTCAAGTAGATGAGTTGATTAAGTTGATTCATCGAATTGAAACAGCCCCTCAAGTAACGGCAGCTGATTTATTGCGTCTTAGCACCGCCTTGAGCACCTTCCGGAAAGCAGCTTTTTAAATTGCACTGATATAATAAATTGAATTAAACATGAATTGCACTTTATAAATAACCCGTATTCAACCAAATGAAATGAGGTTTCAACATTTAATATATAAATCTCTATTTAGATAAATCCGCTCCGTTCATTTCTCCTTTCTCATTGCCTTCGATCTGACCAACATATGGAAAATTCGTCTTTTTCTTCAGACTTAGATGCCAGCTTACCCCAAGGCGTACCCCCGCACGAGCCGGCAGCCGATGCCCCGACCGACACATCTTCCTTAGCCAGTGCTAGTGCTTCCCAGCCTTTACCCTTAGAGCCGCTGAAACCTCGCACCGACTTCAGTCAACTCTCCGCGCACACGGCGGCTATTCGTCGGGAACTAGCTAAGGTTATTGTAGGCCAGCAGGATCTGGCTGAGCTGCTGCTGACGGCCCTTCTTGCCGATGGCCACGTGCTACTCGAAGGTGTACCAGGGGTTGCTAAAACCCTCACTGCTAAGCTGCTCTCTCGCACCCTTGATGTGCCCTTCAGCCGCCTGCAGTTTACCCCGGATTTGATGCCTTCCGACGTGCTAGGCACCTCCGTGTTTCGTCCGCAGCGGGGGGAGTTTGAGTTTCGGCCTGGTCCCATCTTCGCCAGCATCGTATTGATTGACGAAATCAACCGCGCCCCTGCCAAAACACAGTCGGCGCTATTTGAGGTGATGGAGGAGCGGCACGTAACCCAGGATGGCACCACCTACCCCATGCCGGAGCCGTTTTTGGTGCTAGCTACTCAAAACCCAGTAGAGCAGGAAGGCACTTACCGCCTGCCCGAAGCGCAGCTCGACCGCTTCCTGTTTAAGCTTCATGTGGGCTACCCCACTATGGAGGAGGAGGTACGCATTCTGCTAGGCCACCACAGCGGCTTTGGAGGTGTTACGGCTGATGTGGTGCAGCCCGTACTCACGGCCGCGCAACTGGCGGATATGCGCCAACTGGTGCGTCAGCAGCACGTAGAGCCTAAATTGCTAGAGTACATTGCCCGCCTCGTAGGCCAGACCCGCTCTCACAAAGGCTTGTACTTGGGTGCTTCGCCTCGTGCCTCCATTGCCTTGCTCAACGGCGCCAAAGCCCTGGCCGCCCTCCGGGGCCGCGACTTCGTGACGCCCGAAGACATCCAGTATCTGGCGCCGGCCGTGTTGCGCCACCGCATCCAACTCACGCCTGAACGCGAAATGGAAGGCGGCACCCCCGACGATATCGTCAAGCAGATTATTCAGCAGATTGAGGTGCCCCGGTAAATGGACTACTCGACCTCCTGGCTTCTGGAACAGCTCGCGCAGGGCCAACGCATTAAATACTTGTTCTTCTGGGATAACCAGCCCAGCAAGACGGGAGAAGTAACTAAGTCGTGTTTCAGCCAATGGTGGCTGGCTGATTTTGTAGTGGCCGGCATTACCTACCGCTCAACGGAGCATTGGATGATGGCCGAGAAAGCACGCTTGTTTCATGATACCCAGCTGCTGCCCAAAATTCTAGCCGCTGCCAGCCCAGCGGAAGCTAAGAAGCTAGGCCGGCAAATTGCCGGCTTTATACCACAGGTGTGGGATGAGCACAAATACGACATCGTAAAAACCGGCAATCTGCACAAGTTCAGTCAGCATCCTAGCCTAGGGGCTTTCCTTTCGGCTACCCACGACCGAGTCTTGGTAGAAGCTAGTCCTGTTAATAATATCTGGGGCATAGGCCTAGCGGCCGACTCTACCCATGCTGAGCACCCAGAGCGCTGGCAGGGCGAAAACCTGCTGGGCTTTGCCCTGATGGAAGTGCGAGACCAACTACGTCCTTGATGAGCTTTTTCCTGACGCCCCGTTTTTTCGTAGTGCTAGGCCTGTTGGTGGTAGGATTTGTAGTAGCCTTTCTGGTTCCAGGGCTGCTAGTGCCACTGCAAGTATTGCTGGCGGCTTTGTTGCTACTCTCCTTCATTGACATTGCACTGCTTTACGCTCCTGGCCAGAGCCAAGGGCGCTTGCCGGTGTTTGGGCGCCGGGTACTGGGCGACAAGCTGGCTAACGGCTCCGATAACGAGGTGGCGCTCTACATCGAGAATCACTACCGCTTCCCTGTCAGCAGTGAAACGATTGATGAGATTCCGCATCAGTTTCAGCGGCGCGACGTGCTGTTTAAGGCGGAAATCGAGAGCGGCCAGACCCACATCATTCAGTATCAGTTGCGGCCTACCAAACGTGGGGAGTATCACTTTGGGGCGCTAAACGTGCTGGTAACGTCGCCCATAGGCCTAGTGCGCCGACGGTTCCGGTTTGCGCAAGACCAGATGGTGCCTGTGTATCCCTCGTTTCTGCAGATGCGTCAGTTTGAGCTGCTGGCTATTCATAATCGCCTCACTGATGTGGGCGTGAAGCGCATCCGGCGCGTAGGCCACAGCATGGAGTTTGAGCAGATTCGGCCGTACGTGCCCGGCGACGATTCGCGCAGTCTCAACTGGAAAGCCACGGCCCGCCGCGCCACCACCCCAGAAGCCGCCGACGCACTCGTGGTTAATCACTACCAGGATGAACGCGCCCAGCAAGTGTACTGTCTGATTGACAAAGGCCGGGTGATGCGCATGCCTTTCGATGGTCTAAGCCTGCTAGATTATGCCATCAACGCCACCCTGGTAGTGAGCAATATTGCCCTGCTCAAGCACGATAAGGCTGGCCTACTAACCTTCGCTGAAAAGCCGGAGCGCCTCATACCCGCTGACCGCCGCAGCGGCCACCTCGGCAAAGTGCTGGAAGTGCTCTATAAGCAACGTACCAAGTACCTCGAAACCGACTTTCAGGCCCTTTACACGCAGGTCCGGACGCATATCCGGCAGCGCAGCCTCTTACTTCTGTTCACCAATTTCGAGACGCTGAGCGCTATGCAGCGCCAGCTACCTTACCTGCGGCGGCTGGCCAAGTCGCACTTGCTGCTAGTAGTGTTCTTCGAAAACACAGAGCTACGGCAGTATTTAGAGACGCCCGCCGCTACCACCGAAGATGTATACAATCAGACTATAGCAGAAAAATTTGTGCAGGAGAAGCGGCAGATTGTGCTGGAGCTTAACCGCTACGGTATCTACTCCCTGCTTACCCCGCCCCAACAGCTCACCGCCAACACCATCAACAAGTACCTGGAATTTAAAGCCCGCGGGCTTATATAGTTTTCAGTTGATGTAGTGAGGCGCATCACTTGTACGAACTAGCTTAAAAGCAAGAAGCGCACAGGCTTTTGCCTTGCGCGCTTCTTGCTTTTAAGCTCGTTACGGCCTTAGACCTGCTAACTGTTTTGTATTAGTCTGGAAAGCCCACTAGTTGCAGATTATCAACTAGCAGGTGCGTTTTGCCGGGGTGCCATAGCTTTACCACCACTCTATCATAATTGCCGCGGCGAGGAGTATGCACATCAAGCGGCAACGTAGTGGTTTGGCCCGGCTCTAATGCACGCTCTAACCGTATAAAACTCTCCTTGACCACTGCATCAGCTTTATAAAACCGAACCGTGAGCAACGTCATTGACCACATATCCCATTGAGGTTCATTGGCGTGAGCCTGCACAGTAGCACGCAACCAAGTATAATCGCCAGGTTTCATAGGTACGCTATAGTCAGGCGTGTTCTGATGCTCAAAGTCAAGCAGAAAAGAACAACGCCCTGCCAGTGGCGGTCCGCTACAAGCAGTTCCTTCTTGCCTCTCAAAATCTTCGCTTATCAGCACTTTAGCATTATCGGTAGGCCCAGTATACCAGCCATTACTATCAAGTAGTAGACGGGCTTCTTTGGGCACATCATAGCGGCCAATTATGCGAAGCCAGTAGGCACGGTTCATGTCGCCGGCAGCTAATAAGCCCCCCCGATGGGCCTGATGGGTGAGCCATAGATTGTAGTACACACCCACTATAAAAAATACTGCATAAGCCATCAGCCAACGTGGCCGCGCTAATATCCAGCTTAGAGCAGCCGCTAACGGCCAGGCCAGCACGGCATAGCTCTGCACCATAGCACGCTGGCCCAGCGAACCTCCGTACCACCAAATATCCCAAGCAAATGTGACGTAGATAAACACTGCTACAAAAGATAAAATGGCCCAAAAACCGAAAGGCTCACGCCGTCGCAAGGCTCCGAAGCCTAGCAAGGCCGTGATAAGCAAGGGAGAATACAACAACCAGCCGCTACGAAAGCTAAAAATGCCATCCCAAAGGTGAGGTCTCAACCAACTGAACCCTTGATCTTGGTAGCTATAGACAATCCAGTCGCCACTTACATAATGCCAGTATAAAGGCTGAATGCTAATAAAGGCCGCTCCAGCTATAGCAGCTCCTAACAAGTGGCCTAGATGACCTTGCCAGAAAATCAGCCGCTCACGTACGGAGGCCCACTTGGGCCGCAACCCCCAAAAGACGGGAATTAGTGCCGCCAGTATCTCCGTTGGCCTAGTAAGCGTCATCAGCCCAATAACCGCTCCAATGGCAACAGCCTTACCCACTGTGGGATGCCGGTAAAATGCCGGTGTAAGTAGCATCAGAACTGCATACCACAAAAAAAGCCAGTTATGGGTCATGGCACCGTTTATGGCGGAGTAATCTAGGTAGTTGGTACCCAACACTAGTATCAGCAATGTGAGCACCGTAGGCCACTCTCCGAAACGTGGTAGCAGTGCCCGCCGCACTAACCAGAGCGCTAGTAGGGCAACCAGTGTATTGGCAATCTGTAAAACCAGTTGATAGGGTGTCGAGAAGCCATCAGCGGGATACCCAAGTGGGCTGGCCAGCACATGGGCAACTAGAAAGAAGGGTAGTTCTTGCAAAGCCAACCCCGAGGAATACTTCATTACATAATGGCCACTTTCAGGATGCAGAAAGGCTTGATCGAAGCCCGGCGCTGGCTGATACTTAGTGACTACATAATCGCGGAACTTCAACTCCTTCAAGTCGTGGTACACAAAAATAGCGGGGAGGTACATGTAGTACCCGGAGGCATCCCAGCTAATAATCGCTTCGGTTTGCGTGTTTTTCCATTTTGGATAGTACCAGAACGATACCATTACAATAAATACCGAGCAGAACAGCCAGGCCAGACGAGAGGGCGACTTCATGCAGTAAGTGAGCAGCAGAAAATAACTAGAGAAAGAAAATAGGCGTAATCGGGCGCAAAATGAGAAAAAAAGCCGCGGGTTCCTGTACCGGCCCGATGCTTGTGTACTTTCGGGTCGCCACCCTCCTTGCGTTATGCCTCGTTTCCTGCCTCTGCGTTCGTTATTGCTATTGCTGCTTTTTTGCACTACCGCCTTACAAGCTCAGCCCACCGACACCCGTGGCCTTATGCCCGTGCCCTCGCAAGTCGCGTGGGGCCAGGGGCGTTATTTAGTAAAGCCAGGATTTACTTGGCAAGTCACTA
Source organism: Hymenobacter wooponensis (assembly GCF_004745865.1). Lineage (GTDB taxonomy): Bacteria > Bacteroidota > Bacteroidia > Cytophagales > Hymenobacteraceae > Hymenobacter > Hymenobacter wooponensis. Next base: position 229,466 of record NZ_SRKZ01000005.1, read on the forward strand.
CGTTAGCCCCAGCAGCCACCCCGTCTGTTGCCGCCGACTCCGCCATCACGGAAGCAGTAAACCGCTTCTTGCTACCAGCCTTGTCCGCGGCTCCTCCCTCGGCTGATGCTTTGCGCAAAGCCCGGCTCACTTCTCAAGTGCCAGCGGCAAACCTAATGATTCAGTACGGCCAGGCTAGCCCACGGGTATCCTTAGGCGATAATGAGTCTTACAGCTTACGCGTGACTCCCATGGGTGTAGCCCTGAATGCCCCTACGCATATAGGCGTGCTGCGCGGGCTTGCGACCCTGCGGCAACTCGTTGCACATGAGAAAAAATCGTTTTGGTTTCCGGAAGTAGACATCACCGACTCACCACGTTTTCCTTGGCGTGGCCTGCTGCTTGATGCGGCTCGCCATTTCATGCCCCTCCCCGTTATTAAGCGCAACTTAGATGGTATGTGGGCCACGAAGCTCAACGTGCTACACTGGCATTTGTCGGATGATCAGGGGTTTCGGGTCGAAAGTCGGGCGTTGCCGCGCCTGCACACCATGGGCAGCGAAGGGCAATTTTACACGCAGGCTCAGGTGCGGGAAGTACTGGCCTACGCCGCCAGGCGGGGCATTCGGGTAATTCCGGAGTTTGATATGCCGGGCCACACCACGGCTTGGCTGCCCGGCTACCCCGAGCTGGCTTCCAACGACTCTACCTACGGCGTATCTCCGCGCTGGGGCGTGCTCAACATTGCCATCGACCCCACCAAAGAAACGACTTACCAGCTGATGGATCAGTTGCTTGCCGAAATGACGGCCCTGTTCCCGGACCCGTACTTTCATATCGGGGGAGATGAGAACGATGGCCGGCAGTGGAAGCGCAACCCACGCATTGCCCAGTACATGCGCGACAATAAAATGGTGACGGACAAGGGCCAGGTTGACAAACACGCTTTGCAGACTTACTTCAACCGCCGCATTGCGCAGATGCTCACCAAATACAACAAAAAGATGGTGGGCTGGGATGAGATTCTTGGTCCAGGCCTGCCAACGGATGCGGTTATACAAAGCTGGCGCGGACGCAAGGGGCTTTATGAAGCGGCTAAGGAAGGCCACCCCACCCTACTTTCTAATGGCTACTATATTGACCTCAATTTTAGTGCGGCTACCCATTACGCCGTAGACCCGCTGCCTCAAGATGCGCCGCTCTCCGCTGAGCAGAAGAAGCTCGTGCTGGGTGGAGAGGCCACCATGTGGGCAGAGTTTGTGGATTCAGTAATTGTTGACTCGCGGATTTGGCCCCGGGCGGCGGCGGTAGCCGAGCGTCTGTGGAGCAGCAGCACCGTTACGTCGGTACCAGATATGTACCGCCGCTTGGCCATTGTAAGCCAAGAACTGGACGCCCTAGGCCTACAGCATAAGAAGGCTCCAGAGAAGCTTCTTGCTCAGCTGGCCCAGGGCCAAGCGGTGGCGCCATTGCGCACACTAGCCAGCGTGCTAGAACCAGTGAAGGAATACAAGCGGCATTTTCAGGGCTTCAAGTACACCACTCAAACTCCTCTGAACCGGCTCGTAGATGCGGCATTACCTGAATCGGATGCAGCGCGGGAATTTGGCGTAGCCGTAGATGCGCTGCTGGCGCGCCGCTCTACCCTTACCGCCCCGCTTACCACCGCTGCCGATACTCGCACGGCCTTGGCTACGTTACGTGCCACTCTGCTTCGTTGGCAGGCCAATGATGCCCTGGTGCAGCCCGTACTCAATGCCAACCCTACGCTAACGGAATACGCTCCGCTGTCAAGCCAGCTCAAAGGCCTGGCTACGTTGTCGCTGGAGCGGTTAGCACAACTAGAGAAAAAGCAGGCCCCTACCGCGGCTTGGCAGGCGGCGGCTCTAAAGCAGTTGGATGCAGCTAAAGCGCCGGCCGGCCAAGCGGAGTTGGCCATCGTCCCGGCCGTGCGCCGGCTCGTAGAAGCTAAGTAACCCGACCAACGCTCTCCCACCTATGAAACGCTCCCGCTTAGCCGCCCTACTCCTGCTGGCAGCCTGCCAACGGCCCCAGCCTGAGGCCGCCGACCCCACTCGCTCCGGGGAAAGCACTGCCCCTACTACTGTTAGTGCCACAGCCGCTCCTATCCTAGCCCGGGTGTCCCCTATCTTAGAAGGGGTTTGGGTAAAATCAGATTACCTGACGGAAGTTGCCCGCACGAAATCACCGCTGAAAGCAGCTCGTAAGCTAACGGACATTGTGGCTCTTTCGGTGCAGCCGCGCCGCGCCAGTGGCGACAGCCTGCTGGTAGATGCTAACTACAATAATCATGAGGCGGCTACTTTCCAGGTAGTTCTGCGGCCCGGTTTGCAGTCGGCATCCCTGCCCACTACTTGGTCAGATTACGCCCAGCCCACCAACTTCTTTGAACTGGCCTACCGGGCGAGTGCCACCGATACAGTGCTGTTACTTAATAAGTACAACCAACAGAAACGCCTACTGCAGTCGGTACAGTATTCCCGTATTCGGGGGGTAGCGCAGTCAACCTCCGCGCCCTCTGATGGTCTGCAGTACTTCGTCAACAAACAGTTGCTGGCGGGCACGTACACTGCCCTCGACGCAAAGGGCAATAAAAAACAGGTTACGTTTTCTCCCACGGGCCAAGTAGAAGGCCTCGATAATTTCCGGCAGTACTACGTAGCCACCGACTTTGTAGTGACCGTAGAAAATAACCTTGACAATCTTATTTTCGACATCGGCACTAAGCGTCAGCAGGATTACGTGTTTACCATCAGCCAAGACACTGTGCGGCTTTACAACGCCCGCGTAGCCGAGCCCGATTTGCTACGCGGCCCTTTGCAATACACGCTGGTTCGGGGGCGCTAGGCCACCTTCAGGCCGTGCAACGGGTAGTTTTCTAGAAAAGGACCGCTACTTGCATGCGCCCCGTGTGTACGGCTGCAAGGCCATTGGCCTTGCGACCATCGTAGGCCACCGTAATGTTGAGACCATTGCTGAGGCGCTGCTCCAGGTTCAGATTCCAGGTGAAGTTACTGCCGGGGCGCAGGGCATTTAGAATCTCCAGCCCAACCAATGAAGCCTGCTCCCCCTCAAACCCCACCCGCACGTAGCGCGTGGTAGCCGACAGGGTGCGCTTACCAACCTGGCTGACGCGGGTTTCTACTCCCATTTCATCAAAGGTGCCGCGCGTGTCTAGCTCTGGGCCGGCGGTGTTTTGCTTGGTGGTGCGCAGATAAGTACCCGTAAAGCGGAGGGCCTGCGTGGGTTGATAGCTGAGTTCAGGAGCAATTTCGTACTGGAGTAGCCGGAAATTACGGTCTACTAAATAGTTAGAAGCGTTCTGCCGAATAGTCCGGCTGGTAGTAAGGCGTCCGGTCAGCGACTGGGCCAGCGTACGGCGTAGCAATAGGCTCTGGCTCGCCAGATTGCGGATATCGGAGCCTTGGGTCAAGAGCACCTTCTGTTGGGCCTGCTGCACGGTAAACTCGGCCCCAAAAATTGGGTTAGACCGGTTGAAGTACAATGTATTGCGAAGCAACTTATTCAGGCTTAGCAGCAAACTATCCTCAGTCTGGAAGGCGAAGGGATTCAGGCGGGAGCCCAGGTTCTTTTCCGTCGTTTTGCGGTCGAGGGTGACGGTAGTAATAGCCGAGAACCGCCCGATGATGCTGCGTAGGCCAGGTTGCTCTCGCCAGCCGCGCGGCGCATTAGTAGTGAGCCGGTAGCTGAAACGGTTAGTAAAGGCCAGAATGTACTCATCGGTGGGCAGGTACACTTTTATGTGAGTGCGGTATTGCGCATCCAACGTTTGGGCCTCAAAGAACTCAGCTTTGTCCTGCTGCCCATTTTTGGGGTTCGTATCGCCGGCGTAGTAGTGGGTGCCCTGGCCGTTGGGCACGGCAATAAAGGCGTAGTCGCGCTTTAGCTCACGGCCCGTAGCCACTGCGTAGCTGAGCTCTGAGCGAAGCAGGTTATTGAAGAAGCTGGCATTCCAGTCGAGTTTGCTGAGCACGGTGCGTTGCCGGGCACTGTCTAAGGAGGCCAGGTCGCGGTAGGTTGCCAGCAGGGAGAACTCCTGGGAGCTGCCTAAGCGCGTGGCCATGGTGCCCTGCCAGGTTTGGGCCCGGCCCCGCTCACGTAGCGCCTTCTGGTCGGGGTTGGGGGCCTGGTCGCGGCGGTAGCTATAGTCGAGGCGGAAGCGGGTGCGGGCGGAGTCGCGGCTTTGCACGAACAGCGCATGCTCATCGAAGTAATTAGCCGAAGTCAGGGAGTCGCCGTTAGGTAGAGCTACTCGGTTTTTATCGAAGCGGTAAGCATAGCCAGGTACTACTGGGCCACCCACGTAGCGAGCCGTAGCTTCGCCGCGGGCCCAGCTAGAGTGGCGCCGGCCTGCTTCTGAGTTTAGCACAAACAAGCTGCCGCGCAGTTGCACGTTGCCGGTCTGATGAGCCACGTCCAGCCAGTGCTGTAGGCCACTCACCTCTCCTGCCCGGTAACGGCGGCTCAGGCGGTAACCAATAGCATTATCGGCATCTTTCACCACCCCCAGGCTAAAGTTCAGAATGTTTTCCTCCTTAGGCGTAGGAGCCGTACCGTTGATGGTGGTGGTAGTGGAGGTAGAAGCGCTCCAGTTGCGGTCAAACTCAATATCTCGGTATCGATCAATAGGTGAAAACCGATGGCTGGTGTACTCATAATCCAGGGAGCTGCGCAATTTATAGCCCGCTAGGCCAGGCAGCTGCACTGGCCGGTCCTGGATGGTATACCCCACGCGCATTGCTTGGCCCTTTGCCGATTCAGGCGAGAAACGGTTCAAGTCCAGATCCGAGGAAGCCAGGTCCACAAACACCGTGCTCGTGGAGTCGAGGCGGTAGCTGGCTCCCAGCGTGGCCAATTGTTTCTGAATAGGCGTGGGCAGCACCCGCACCGGCGCATAGTTGCCCTTGCCCTCCCCCACGTACTCATACACCCGCCCGTTAGCATTCGGGTACTTGGTACTGAGGTTGTAACTCCCCTGTCCGGTTGCCACATTCGTGAACCGCACGTTGTACACCTTACGGGTAGAGTCAGGCGGGTCGGAGTACGCATACACGGGCACGCCATTCACCTCATTGAGGTTGTATTGCACTTGCCGCCGGTCGTAATCTTGCGGTTCTGCCCCCGGCGCTACGGCCCGGCTCACATTGTCACCGATGTTGCGCAGCAGGCTCTTATCAGTCTCCGACAACACTAGGTTTGGTGAGTTATCCGGGTTATCAGACTCCCGATAAAAATTGGCGTGCACCTGCAGGCGGCCTACTTGCTGGTAGTGGCTTACATGAAGCAGTGAGCGGGCATAGTTGAAGTCGGAATACTCGAAATCAATCTTGATGCGTGAATTGCGGGTTATCAGGTGCCGAGGCGAGAAAGTTACCTCTGCCTGGTTGTAGTCGATGACATAATCGAAATCGAAGCCCCGTACCATTAAGCGCCCATCCAGGTACACCCGTTCGGAGTTAGCCAGCACAATGATAAACTGCTCTCCATTTGGGCCACGCAACCGATATGGCCCCTGCACGTTTTCCAGAGGAGCCACGTCAATACTGGCAAACTTGCCCTTTGCTACACCTGCCGCCGCAGTAGTAGTGGCAAACACTGGCCTACGCGGCCCTCCACCTGCTCCTACTACCCCAGTGCCGGGAGTAACTGTGGTAACTGTTTGCGTATTGTCTGGAGGGAGTGGTACGGTTGCTCCAGCAGCCGGCGGGTTCACGGGCACCGTGGGCGGGGACGTTACGAAGGTGCCGGTGCTGGTACCGGAGGCATTGGGGTATTGAAAAAGTTGGGGGTTGCTGACACCGGGGCCTACCGCGCCGCCTCCAAAACCACCCAGTGGCAGTTGGCCAAAATTCACCTCTACGGCTGCGCCCTGAATGTTCTTATAGAACCGCAGGAAGTAGTCAGGCTTGTTGCGCAGCACCACATCGCCGGCCGTTAAATTCCAGCGAGGATGGGTAAGCGTGATAAAAATGCGGTCAAACTCTTGCAGTTGCTGGGTATTGCCCTCTGGCTGGAACGGCACATTTTGGTCCGAAATAGCCGCTGTAAGGGTAATCTGATCGGTGAGGCGCCCCTCTAGCTGTAGGTTTAGTGAGGAGTTAACGAACACGTTCTGGGTGTTACCGAAGGAAATACCCCTCGACAGATTTCCCGTTTTGTTGATGCCAGGTGTACTCAGAATCTGTTCCTTCACGGTGAAATCTTCCAGCCCAAATGGCCGCCGCAGAAACTCCAGGCTATCCATTAGCCGCCGGGGCCGCAGGTACCGAGCCGCCGATAGTTGTACTGGTAGCACCCGGTAGCACACCAGCACGGAGTCTAGGCCACCTGGCAATACCAGGTCGGGCTGCCCCGGCTCAGGAGAGGGAAACCGCGTAGTGGGCCGGATGTAACGGTAGCGCCCACTCCGGCTATCGTAGGCCACTGACCGCCCATCAATTGCTACTGAGGCAGGCACAATAGTCAGCGTATCCTGCAGACTAAATTCAGTGGTATCGCGGTTCGGCAACAAGCGCACCCACGTACACCGCCGCGTATTAGCAGGAGATACCTGTTGGGCACTAGTAGACGCCACGCTCACCCCCATCAACAGAATGAGCAACAGCCAAAAGCGCAGGAAAAGGTGCGGAAAGCTGCTACTCATTCAGTAAAAATACGTGGCCTGTAGTTTAGAGCTAACACAACGTTAAAGGCCGCTGAATTCGTGCCACTTACCCAGCCAAAGGAAGTTCAATGCAGAAGGTAGTGCCTTCATCCTCCTTGGTCTCAAACCAGATGGCGCCACCAGCACTCTCTATCCCGCGCCGCGCTACCGCTAGGCCTATCCCCGACCCTTTTTCCTTGGTAGTGAAGTTGGGTACAAAGATCTTCTCCTTCACCTCATCCGGGATGCCGCTACCATTATCCTGGATGCAAATTTTCACTCGGTCTCCTTCCAACAGCTCCATGCTTGCTACAATGTGCGGCACTCTGTCGGCAGGTACAGCTTGCACTGCGTTAATCAACAAGTTGTTGAACGTGCGCACCAGCAAATTTTCATCGGCATACACCACGTAACGGCCATCTTCCGCATCTGCTGGCACCTTCACCTGAATATCACGGTTGCCTACGCCTTGGTGCAGGGCTACGCAACGACGCAGCACGGCCGCCACATCTAGGCGCTCGGGCTTCATGGCGGGCAAATTGGTAAATGTGCTGAATGACGTTGCAATATCCGACAGCACATCAATCTGGGTGATAAGGGTCTGGGAGATCTTGCTGATCAGCTCTTCTGTGTTGGGGCGCTGTTCCTGAATGGCTTTTTGCAGGAACTGCAGGCTCAGCTTCATCGGGGTAAGCGGATTCTTGATTTCGTGCGCTACCTGCCGGGCCATTTCGCGCCAAGCGGCTTCTTTTTCTTGCGTAGCCAGCTCTTTCTTGCTGTCCTCAAGCTTCAACAGCATTTGGTTATACTCCCGTACCAGCAACCCAATCTCATCCTCCGATTCGTAGGCCAGTCGTTCGTTCTGCCCAGTTAGCGTAGTCTGCTTGAGCTTCTCCGTAATTAGCTTCAATGGCTCCGTCAGGATGCGGGAGGCCACAAAAGCCAGCACCAGAAACAGGATGAACATCACCGTGAAGATGTTCAGAATGGTTGAAATCAACTCCGTAAGCTTGTTGTCCAAATCCTTTTCCGAGTCGAAGAAAGGAATACCTACGTAGCCCAGCACAGCACCAGGTCGGCCCGGCGAGGTGGTCGTAGCCCGCAAAGGCAGATACAGAGCATTGAAAGAAAGCGTGCCCGCTCGCTCCGTGAGCAGCACCCGCGGTTTGCCACCTTCCCGCAACTCGGCCACGGCCTGGGGGTTGATCAGAGTGCTCAGTAAGCCCGATTCTAATATCAAGGGCTGACTGCTCACCAGCAGCTCACCTTGTGAGTTGTACAAGTTCAGGTCGGTTTCAGTGAGGCCCGATACGTTTTCGGCCAGCTCTACCAGATCTACTCGGCTAGCGGAATCAGCCAGCAGGTCGCGGTTCTTCAGTAGGTTGTCTTGCACGGCCTGGGCCCGCCGTTGGTATAGGCGCCGCAGGTCGCGCTTATACGAGTTAGTTACCTGACTAGCCGTGGCAATGCTCACTACCAGCAGCGGTACCAGAATACCCAGATTCAGGAATAGCTGAATTTTGGTACTGAAGTTGGTGCGCAGCAACTCCACATACTGCCCCCTGATCAGCAGATATACTCCTAGCCCTAGCACCCAGAAAAAGGTGAACAGCAGGAACAGGAAAGAAAAGTTAGCCAGCCAATCGGTAAAAGAGTAGGTAGCTGTTGTAACCACAACTACTCGGTGCTGCCCTTTCGGACCGCGCACCCCTAAGTGCTGGAAGCCATCAATGGATAGGCCTGTGGTATAGAGGCGCGGATCTTGAAGCAGAGAGTTGGGCAGCTGATTTATGTAATCAAAGTTGCCTTCATTGTATACCAACCGGTTGTTTTCGTAGCCGGCATAGCTCAGTTCGGTTCCTAGGCCAGGCTGGAAATACTTTTGGTCCATGAGCAGCTCCGGCACTACGCTGTTAGCAGTAAGCTTTTTCAAGGATAGCTCTAGCACCACGTGGCTGGTGTCGCCCTCAGCCATAGGTATTGGCAAAAAGGCAGCGTAACGGCGGCTCACAAAGGAAGTGGCTCCCCGCAACAAATAAATATTCGGATGATCGGTGGGCACCGCCTGCGGAAGCAGGTAATCCCGCATCTGCTTCAGGCTGCCTGGCATCCCTACGGCCAAATCATTGGGGCCGAAAATTGTGATATTGACCTCGTACTTGTCGAAATATCCGCGCAGGTAGTATTTAGCCACCTTCTGCCGAATAAGGTCCATATTGATAAAGGGGCTAGCCAGCATGGTCCGCAGCCCAGGGTCCTCGGCCATATCCACGGCGCGCTCAGCCAGCAAGTACTCTCCCTGCAGGTCATTATCAACTAGTAGGTTTCCGGCAATAGTTTGCTTGTTGAGCAGTAATTGCTGATCAAAGTGCTCATACAGTGCTAGGGCCCCCACGGCGGAGCTAACCCCCAGCATCAGGAAAATAAACAGGTACACCTGATAGGGCAGCACCGCTCCTCTTGTTTTAAGGCCGGTAATACGCAGCACCAAAAAGAACAGCAGCGCCAAGCCCAGCAGAATCAGATCAATCTGCCCAAAAACCAGCCCAAATGGCAAGATAAAAATGGTAGAAAATAGCAGCAGCGTAATTCCTAGGCGACGGGTAGCGGGTCGTACAATACTCACGAACACCAGCGACAACAGGTAGAAGCCGATCAGGTACCCGGTGGTATGCAATACAATGGCCAAGCACAGCAGAGCTTTGATGGAGCTGAACTGAATGCTTTGCGTGATGTCGAGCACCAACAAAGAGTTATTAAAACTGCTGGTGTAGAAATCAAACAGCAGCTCTAGCAGCCCAAAGAAGAGTAACACCGCTAGGCTACCCACTATCCACCGCTGAGTACCAACGGCGTGCTGAGTCCAACGAAGTACCCCGTACCGCCGGAACAACAGCAACGTGTAGTAAGCCGCCACCACGAACAAGATAGCGTTCAGCAACAAGTCGCCCAGAGAAGGCGACAGCCAGGAAGCTGCGTACACCCGCGGGTCAAACAGCCGCAGCTCAATAAAGGAGAACGGCAGGCCTAGATACAGCATGACCGCTCTAAACAGAGCCAGCGACAATACGACAGTGGCTGCGCCTTCTACCACTCGCCCTTTCTTAAAGAACCGCCGGGCCACTTGCAAACAAGCAGCCAGATAAAGCCCAAACCCCACTAACAACAGGCCTAGCGGCAAGTACCGACCCGTGATGGGGTCGGCCTGCAAACTCTCGATGGAGAACAGGTACTTGCCGTTCTCAGAGTAGATGCGGGGCCGCTTGGTAGTAGTGGTTTCCTTAACGATTTGCACCGTCAGGTCGCGGAACAAGGCCCGTTCTGATCCTTCTCGTAAGTAACGGTTGCTAATACCGTAGGCCAATTCCAAGGGCACATACGTCAGAATCACGTAGGGCCCCGCCACGTGGCGCATGGTTAGGAATTGCCCAAAGCGCGTTTCTACCAGCTTGTCCTCATAAATCTGCGTAGCGTGCTCGGGCTCGGGCCGCACAATATGGTCAGACCAATACAGCAGTTTTTCACCCCGAAAAATGAAGGTTGGGTAGGTAGTATGGCCTACCAACGACTGAAAGCTGATAGCATTGGCAGCTACATCCTGTGCCAGCTCAGCCGCTTCTTGCTTGGCTGTTTCTTCCGCCGCTAATACCTGCTGCTGTAAGCGAGAAGCTGCCAAATGCAACACAACCTCCGGCGTACGGCTGTACCGGTTGCTTACGTAGGCTCCAATAAAGCATAAGGCGGCCAGTAACAGTAATGGTACAGGCGAGAGACGAATAAACTTCAAGGTTCAGCGTGAATAGCGAGTGGCCTACCCGGTCGGGCTTAAGCGCTGATAGTAAGCAACAAAAATGCCGCCCTTGGGCGGCATTTCCTAACTTGGCTCTTTTACCTCTATTGAGTGCCTAGGAGCAGTGTGCGCAAAGTGACTGTCGTAGTGTACGCCCCAAAGAAATACAGCCTCATTACTCTGGCGCAGCGGAACAATAACGATGTGAGCATCAGCATAGCTATAGCCTCTGCTGTAGTATATATCCACACCGGTGAGTGGCGGGATAACTAATACAGCAACACCAAGACCGTAAATATTACTAGACCAGGTTGAGCGCCGAAGATTTAAACAGACACCCGCAATGAAAACGCAGACACTGCTGCAGCACAAGCGCAAGTGCCGGTAATGCGGCCCGATTAACGGCTATTAGCTACTTTTTTCTTCTTGCTATTCCGGTACCAGAAGTAGCCGACAGTGCCCATCAGTACATACGGGATAGTCATCAGATACAAGATGCCTTTATTGAGGCCTGTGGTATCGTAGCCATCTTTCTCCTGACGGGAAGCTTCTACCTGAGTTTTACACATGGTACACTGGGCTTGTACATTCAGCGGCAAAACACTGAGTAATACTCCCAGCAACATGGCTAACGCTCCAGCAAATACAGTCTTTTTCATCCTAGTACAACTTCAAATACAAAGATTGGTTGAGCGCTACGAGTGCCGTTCCTTTGCCATCCGTAGGCCTCTTTATACCACAACACTGAGGCAGCCAAACAATTCCCTGTTATCAGGTATAGTAAGGCGCAATCATAAAATACACTATTACTCCCGTTACGGACACATACAGCCAGATAGGATACGTCCAGCGGGCAATCCGCCGGTGCTTCTGAAACTGCTCGGTTAGGGCAAAGTATAGCGTAAATAGCACCAGGCCTACCGTAACGGCAGCCAGTACAATGTGAGTCAGCAGAATGAAATAGTAAACGCCTTTAATTAGGCCCGTGCCCCCAAACTTGGTGCTTGGCACCTGCGAGTGGTAGGCCACATACGATACCAAGAATAAGGAGCCCAGAAGGAAGGCTATCCCCATCATGGCCCGATGGCGTGCCACATTTTTGCGCCGGATAAAGTAATATCCAATCATCAGGAACACAGCCGTCAAAGAGTTGAGGACCGCATTTACCTTCGGTAACGATTTTACTTGCGCCCCCTCAATCCGAAACACGTCTGGAAAGAAGTACAGCACTGCCACTGCTACCGGGATTACCGCCCCCAACACAGCCGCTAATACCTTGTACTTTGTGAAATTGCCGGGATTAACGGCTGAATTATTCGTGGTCATAGGTGTAAAGCAACACTTCAATTTCGGTCATGAGCCGATTGATTTCCTTCTCGCTGGTGCCATCATAGATGCCACGCACGCGGCGGTCTTTATCAACCAAAAACACCCGCTGACCGTGCTGTAATCCGCCGCTCGTGCCGGCTGCAGGAGATAATCTAAACTCCTGTGTAGCCACTTTGTTCAAGGTGGCTTCGTCGCCCGTCAGGAAGAACCACTTTCCGGCAATGGCGCCATACTGCTCAGCATAACGAGACAGTACTGCTACCGAATCATGCGCTGGATCAGCGCTGAATGAGGCCATTTTAACGCGGGGTTCCCGTCGGAACTTCTCTTGTACGCGCATCAGCTGCGTATTCAGCCGCTGGTAGTCTGCACTGCCAGTCTCAAAGAAGCTTGCCACGTAAAGACCCTTATCTGCCAGTTCCGATTGCGAAACCTCCCGCCCCGATTGTGCCGGCAACCGGAAGTCACCGACTTGGTGGAAAACAGTATCGCGCTGCCACTTCCCGTCGACCTGTGTTGAATCCACATAGTCGGGCAGATAAGTTGGCAGCGCGTAACGGTTAGTTCCAAAGCTTTTCAGAAACAGAAAAGCTAAAACCGGAACCAGCAGAATGAGGCCCAAGACAAGTGTTTGTTTGGGCCTCATCCGTTAGGTTACGATGTTATCGACGGCAGCACCGATGGCATTACCCTCGGTAACCAGAGCTACAAGTAGCCAGATTAGCAGGGCCATTGGAATCATGATACTCCAGATGAGTCCTTTCGTTTCATGCTTCAGGTGCATGAACTCAGCCACAATAAAGAAGGCTTTGAAGATCGTCAGGATGATAAAGATCGAGTTACGCAGTGTGCTTGGATCCATGGCAAACACGAACACGAATTCCAGTGCCGTGATACCAACCAAAACAAAGAACGTCTTCCAGATCCAGCCCGTGTTAGGCTTCGGAATTTCTCCTACCTGCGCAGGAGCTGTGTTTACGTGATTAGCCATTGTGGTAAGGAAAATCAAACCCAGGTAGCTTCAACTCGAAAGTCAATAGCTACCTGGGTATAAATGAGGTTTAAACGAGGTAGAAGAAGGTGAAGACGAATACCCACACCAAGTCTACAAAGTGCCAGTACAGGCCTACTTTCTCCACCATTTCGTAGTGGCCACGCTTTTCGAAGGTACCGTTGGTAGTAGCAATGAAGCAGTATACCAGCAGGCAAACGCCCGAGAATACGTGCGTACCGTGGAAGCCCGTAATGAAGAAGAACAGGTCAGCGAACAGCACAGGACCATACTGGTTCATGGTCAGGTTGGCCCCAAAGAAACGAGTGCCATCGGCCATGATAGTTGGCTCCTCGTGACCACCAATGAAGTGGCTCCACTCCCAGGCCTGAGAGCTCAAGAACGTAGCCCCAAACAGGATAGTCCAAAGCAACCATTTCTGCACGTCAGCTTTATCCATCCGGTGGCCAGCTTCTACAGCCAGTACCATCGTTACTGAGCTAAAGATCAGGATCATCGTCATCAAGGCCACAAAGCCCAGTGGAACGTCCATGCCGTGTAGGCCAGGGAAGGCATTGAACACCTTATCTGGTACAGGCCAATAGTCAGTAGAGAACTTGAATGCGCCGTGAATTTTTTCGTCAAACGCAGCGTAGCGGTGACGGATCAGGCCATAAGTGGTCAGGAAAGCGGCGAACGTGAAAGCGTCCGACAGCAGGAAGAACCACATCATCAGCTTACCATAGCTGGCTTTGAAGGGCTCGTTCCCTCCATCCCAGGTGCCGGTGCGCGGCTTATCCAGGGCGGAATCAGGAATCGTCTGCGTCGTGGAAATGGTGGACATAGCGTGCGGGGGGTTGACGAAAATCTAGTGGTTCAAAAGTAGGAACAAATACAGGTACAACCAAAGCGCGCCGAGGAAGTGCCAGTAAATGGTCACGTTGCCAATAGAGAGCATTTGACGTGAATGCACCTGATAGTTAAAGCTTTTACGTAGCACCACCAACAAAAAGATGAGGCCCGTAATCAAGTGAAAACCGTGTACTCCGGTTAATACATACAGAAAAGAGCCGGAAGGGTTGGCATCGGTGCCGCCAAAAAAGATCCGGTTGTCTACCAGCTGTCCCCACATTGCCCACTGACCAGCCAAAAAGGCTACTCCTAGCAAGAAGGTAAGTAGCAGCCCAATACGAGCTTGGTTCACTTCATCTTTGCGCGCTGCAAACCACGCCCACTGCATAGTGGCCGAGCTGACAACGATGATACAGGTGGTAATCAGGAAACCAGCCGGCAAGTCAAACTCCAGCCAGTTACCTTCTTCGCGCCGCACAATATAAGCGCTGGTATAGGCTGCAAAAATCATGGTGATACTCACCATCATGAGCCAGAGCAGGAACCGCAGTGGGTGGACACCCGTGGCGGGCTGCTTACTATTCAAAGCTTCTGCAGGATGCATAAGATTGTTGTGTTAGAAGTACCAAAAAGCCGCCTAGCTGATTCCTAGGCCTGCTATTGAAGAACAAATAGCAGCTTGGATTTGTGCGCGTTAAAAGCCAGAAGCACGGCTTTATTTCCTGCTGCTCCCACTGGTGTGCATGACCTACATTCGATCAAGAACGAGGGCAATTTGTACAATTGGCAGGTAGAGAAAAGAACCAAACATGATGCTCATTGCAGCCTTTTTGCTAACCGTGCGCATCAAGTAAAACGTTTGCATCAGAAACAATACCCCACAAATAGCCGCTACCATAGGGTATGTAGTATTCGTCATCCCGAAGTAGAAAGGCAGTAGGCTCAACGGAATCAGGACAAGCGTATAGGTCATGATTTGGAAAGCAGTGCGCAGGTCCTTTTTACCTGGTGTAGGCAGCATCTTAAATCCAGCCTTCTTGTAGTCGTCGTCCAACACCCAAGCAATGGCCCAAAAGTGCGGGAACTGCCACATAAACTGGATTCCGAACAGTATCCAGCCTTCCACACCCAAATAGCCAGTAGCAGCAACCCAACCAATTAGCGGCGGTAAGCCGCCTGGAATAGCTCCTACCGCCACGCAGATCGGCGAAATCGTTTTAAGAGGGGTGTAAATAAAGCCGTACAGGATCAATGATACCAACGACAAGGCAGCGGCCAGAGGATTGAAGAAATAGGTAAGCAGGCCTAGTCCTATTACTCCTAATACAGCAGTAAATACCCAAGCCTCTGCCACCGATAGCACACCCATGGGCAACGGGCGCTTGGCGGTGCGCTTCATTTGCTTATCAAGCTCAATCTCGAAGATCTGGTTGATGGTATTGGCGGAACCTGTAACGGCTAGGCCACCTAGCATAACCAAAACAGCTTTGCCCCAGTCCAGCTCATGGGCTCCCAGCAAATACCCGATAGCGCTTGAAAAGGCTACTGTCAGCGCCAGCCGGAATTTGATTAACTGAAAATACGCCCTGGCTTTACTCATCAATTGTACAAACAAGTGACCGGGTTGAATGCACCCGGAACGGGGCCGCAAAGTTACGCAACAACGGCCGGAATAGCGGTCTGCTGCTGCAATTTAGTGGCCCGTCGATAGTCGACCAGGGCAATAAACTGCGCCCCGAACAGCAATGTGGCTATTGTGAGATGCACTGGCTGCACAACTGCGGGAAAGGAGAAATAAGCCAGTATTATACCTGCGAGTATTTCCAGCCCAATACAGGCGAGCACAGCAGTAGCCATTACGTGTAGCTTACGGGAAGGCAATAGGTATAAGCGGTAGGCCAGATAAACATTAACCAGGAGTAGCAGAGCCGAAAAAGTACGGTGGAAGCGGAAAGAACCACCCAGCTGGCTTACCCACTCAGCCCGATTCAAGTAGTTGTTGCTGAATGCTACCATATCAATTTGCTCCCGCACCTGTGTGCCCAACACAATTTGCCCGAAGGTGAGCATAATGGCAAACCATAGCCAAGCCGTAAGTCCAGGAATAGCCCGCACTGGTTGCACTACCACGTGTATTCTCTGCGAACGGTCGACGGCATAAATAAGCAGTGCTACAATTAGCAATGCCAGACCCATATGAATTGTCACCATGATAGGCAGTAGGTTGGTTGATACCACCAATGAGCCAAGCCAACCCTGTACTCCCGTAAGCAGGAAAGAGCCAAACGCAAGCCAGAATACAACTCTATCCTGTTTCCAGTAAGGCACCGCAAATACTACAGTCAAAAATACGAAAACGCCAATTAAAGCTCCTACCAAACGGTTGACGTACTCAATCCAAGTTTTGACAGGGTTAAAATCCGTTTCGATATACTGAGTAGGGTGAGCAAAAATGTCTCCGGCTACCTGATGGAAGCCCATACGCTCCAGTTTAGCCGCCAGCTTCTTATTCTTTTCAACTCGTTGAGCGGTATATATCTCCTTATAGTTAGACGGAAGCTGACTAATATCAGTCGGTGGTACCCATGTACCGAAGCACCTAGGCCAGTCTGGACAGCCCATTCCAGAACCCGTACTGCGTACAATCCCGCCGACTAAAATCAATATGTAGACAGCAACTACTGTTAAAATTCCTATAAAGCGAAAACGACGAACGTAGTCAGAACCAGACATGTCGAAGAAGAACGGTTGATACTTAGCAAACAATCTTTATTAAGAGTTTGCTTCATGAAACGCAAAAAACCGACACCGACTAAGCCGATGCGGTTGCGTTAAAAGACAAATGGGCCGCCATAAACACAGCGGCCCATTTGTCATGCTATAACCAAATGGTTACTACTCCATCTCCTTCTCGTAAGGCAGGTTTGAAGACTGCGTCTGCGAGTAAGGAACGTTCTGCGGGATGAAATCATCAGCAGCACCTGGCTTACTATAATCATAGGGCCAACGGTGTACAGCAGGAATAGCGCCAGGCCAGTTGCCGTGACCAGGAACAACTGGAGTAGTCCACTCCAGCGTGGTTGAACGCCAAGGGTTCTCGCTGGCACGACGACCACGGAAGATGCTGTAGAAGAAGTTAAAGACGAACACAAACTGAGCAAAGAATGCCAGAATAGCGGCCACCGAAATAAACTTGTTCAAGTTAGCAAACTGGCTGAAGGTATCGAAGCCAGTCCAAGCGTAATAACGACGAGGGAAACCAGCAATACCTACATAGTGCATGGGCAGGAACACAAGGTATACACCAAGGAAGGTGAGCCAGAAGTGTACGTAACCCAGCTTCTCATCTAAGTGACGGCCAAACATCTTCGGGAACCAGTGATACACGCCAGCAAAGAGACCAAAGAAAGCCGAGCTACCCATTACTAAGTGGAAGTGAGCTACCACAAAGTAGGTGTTGTGCATCTGGATGTCGAGAGCAGCGTTACCTAAAACGATACCCGTCAAACCACCAGCGATGAACAGAGACACGAAGCCAATCGAGAACAGCATGGCGGCCGTGAAGCGGATGTTACCGCGCCACAGGGTGGCCAACCAGTTGAACGTCTTCACAGCTGAAGGCACTGCAATAATCAGTGTTAGGAACATGAAGACTGAGCCGAGGAAAGGGTTCATGCCCGTCACGAACATGTGGTGAGCCCACACAACGAACGAGAGCAACGAGATACCCAGCAGAGAGCCAATCATGGCGCGGTAGCCGAAGATAGGCTTACGCGAGTTGGTAGCGAGGATTTCGGAAACCATGCCCATGGCGGGCATAATCACGATGTACACCTCGGGGTGGCCTAGGAACCAGAACAGGTGCTGAAACAGGATAGGCGAACCACCAGTGTTAGGCAATGCCTGCCCGGCGATGTAGATATCAGACAGAAAGAAGGACGTGCCAAACGAGCGGTCGAAGATCAGCAGCAGAGCCGCCGAGAACAGTACCGGAAAGGCCAGCAGGCCGAGAATGGCCGTCAGGAAAAAGGCCCAGATAGTCAGCGGCAGTTTGCTCATGCTCATGCCCTGGGTGCGTAGGTTGATGACCGTGGTGATGTAGTTCACGCCTCCCAATAGCTGCGACACAATGAACAAAGCCATCGAAACCAACCACAGTGTCATACCGGCCCCCGACCCCGGAATGGCCTGGGGCAACGCACTCAGTGGCGGATAAATTGTCCAACCAGCTGCCGCAGGTCCTGTCTCAATGAACAGGGACACAAACATGATAACGCTGGAAATAAAGAAGAACCAATACGAGAGCATGTTCATGAAGCCTGAGGCCATGTCGCGGGCCCCAATCTGCAGCGGAATCAGGAAGTTGGAGAACGTGCCCGACAGGCCCGCCGTGAGCACGAAGAACACCATAATGGTGCCGTGCATGGTCACCAGCGCCAGGTAGAACTCGGGGTTGAGCTTACCAGCTTCAATCCACTTGCCGAGTACTGGCTGCAGCCATTCAAACGTGGATTCTGGCCAGCCTAGCTGTAGACGGAAAAGGCTCGAAAGCGTACCACCAACTATTGCCCACAGCATACCTGTAATCAGGAACTGCTTGGCAATGGTCTTGTGGTCGGTGCTGAATACGTACTTCGACAAGAAGCCTTGCTCGTGGTGCTCGTCGTGGTGCGTATGCTCATTATGCGAGATGCCAGGCTCGGTTACACCGGCCCCACCCTGCACTTGAGCTTGGTTAGGAAGATTAGCAGCCATATGAGAAGCGTGCGTTTAAAGTAGATTAAAGCGAAGCTTTAGCAGCAGGTACTACTGCGGCGGCAGGAATAGCCGCTTCCTTGCTAGCTAACTTATTCGTCTTTTGCTTGAAGCTAGCCAGTACATCTGGATTCTGCTCCGAGAAAGACTTCTGCTGAGAGAACCACGCAACATAGTCATCTGGTTCATCGACTACAATGTTCAGCTTCATTGCGAAGTGACCACGACCACAGATCTGGTTACAAGCTAGTTCATAGTTGAACTTTGGATTGCCCGTCTGCGCCCGCATCTCATCGGTAGACTTAGTAGGAGTAAACCAGAACTTTGTAGGCATGCCGGGTACAGCGTACATCTGCACGCGGAAGTGCGGCATGTATACAGCGTGTAACACATCACGTGAACGAATGCGTAACAACACTGGATGGCCTTTAGGTACGTGAATCTCGGGAGCTACAAAGTCATCTAGGCCACTCTGATCACTCAGGTCAAAACCAAATTCGTTGGTAGCGTCGATCAAGCGGTAGTTAACCATACCTAATTTTTGGTCACGGCCGGGGTAACGTACAAGCCAGTTAAACTGCTTGCCCATTACTTCCAATACCACTGCATCTTTAGGAGCAGGACCAGTTATACGTGACCACTCTTTCCAACCTGCGAATACCAGGCCCGCCATCACTACAGCTGGGATGAGAGTCCAGATGATCTCAATCTTGTTGTTGTGAGGGAAGAAGAAAGCACGACGTCCCTCCTTATGCTGATACTTGTAGGAGTAGACAAACAACAGAATGTGAGTGAGCGTAAATACAATGCCCAGGATGATCATTGTCGTCCAGAACATTCGCTCAGTAGCGTGCCCGTGAACGGATGCAATCGGTGGGTTCATCTTATCGAAGTTATCGACAAATGACCAAGCGAAAGCTGCTCCACCCACAATCATAAAGACGATGAAAAGGATGGCGTTAACACGGTTACTTACTCCAACTTCGCGTGTTGTACTACCCGAAAAGATGGAAGTCAGAATCTGGAGACGGAACAGCAGGCCGAATACGACCAGCAGTAACGCCAATACCAGAAGAATACCAAGTGCAGTCATGAGAAAAGGGTAAGCTGAAACTGTGAGAGATTAGAGGTGAGAAGTCAGGCCTTTGTAGTCTTCCTCTCACCTCTCAATACTCATGTCTATGATTAGGTCGTATGATGCACACTTTCATCCAAGAACGGATGATGGATCGGCACCAATGAGGCCTGTGATAGGCGTTTGGTTATCAAGAGCAAGAATGATCCTAAGAATATCAAGGCTGTTCCAATCTCTATGATAAACCCATTCTCAGCCTGCATAGTTGCTGGCATGATCATTAAATAAAAGTCGAACCAATGACCTATGAGAATGGCAATGCTCACAATTTTCAACATGATCATTTGACGCTTTGCATCCCGAGTCATGAGGACCAAGAAGGGGAAAGCAAAGTTGATGAATAGGTTGAAAAAGAAGATCCAAGTATACTGACCATTGAACCCACCCAGACGCTGATTGTAATAAACAGCTTCTTCAGGCAAGTTGGCATACCAAATGAGCATGAACTGTGAGAACCACACGTAAGTCCAAAAGATGCTGAAGCCAAACATGAATTTACCTAGGTCATGCAAGTGGCCCTCTTTTATGAACTGGAGATAACCAGCCTGCTTCAGGAAGATTACAATAAGTGTGGTTGCAGCAATACCAGATACCCACCAAGAAGCGAATACGTACCAGCCGAACATCGTTGAGAACCAGTGGGTATCAATAGACATCACCCAGTCCCAAGCTGACATAGAAGAACTCACTGCGAATAGAACCAAGAACAAGGCAGAAGCTGTAATGCTTTTGTGAAAGTACTCGGTACCGCCGTTCAGATCTTCCTGCAGAGAAAGCGTACGTAGCTTATTGGTAAATACTACCCAGATTACGATATAAGAAACAGTGCGGATTAGGTAGAAAGGAATGCTAAGAAAGCCTGATTTACCAGCAATGATTGCATCATAGTTGGCATTACCCTTTTCCATGATACCAGGCAGAGTCCAATGGAAGATGTCATGGTTGATCAATCCAGCTAGGAAGATCAGCACCATTAAAACACCACCTGGTAATACCCATGCGCTAAGGGCTTCATTAACACGCTTGATCAATACAGACCAGCCGGCGTAGGCCACATATTGGATAGCCATAAACACGGTTCCAATTACAGACACTCCTGTAAAGAACACGTTATTGTGCCAAAGACTAACAATTAAGCGCTTCAACCAAGTAGGGCTACCATGGTGGCCAGTACCTTCATGACCAGCAGCACCGTGGCCAGCGGCAGCGCCATGAGCTGCCGCAGCACCCTCATGGTGTTCTGCGCCAATGCCCATTGCAGCTACAATCAGACCGATAACCAGCAGAATTACGCCAGCTACAATGAAAGTTATAAATCGTTTACGTGCATTCGGCGAAACCTCCAGGTATTCAGCCGTCACGTTTTCGTGATGGGTCAGAGTTGCCATATCCAGTTAGTTCGCCGTTCCGTTACGTGCTTTATCACCCTGAGCAGGTGTAGTAGAACCTTTGTCAGCCTGAGCCTCTTCTACTGGGCCCTGATTCAAAGCTTCAGTGGTCTGAGCAGTGTCCGTGGCTGAAACGCCTTTGGATGCAAGTAGGTCAGTAAGCCCATCAGGACCTTTGCCTAACTGTAGTACGCGAACGTACATGGCAATCTTCCAACGCTCTTCTGGGTTTACCTGCGAGCCATGAGGCATCATACGGCCTTTACCCCATTGAATCACGTGGTAGATGTGGCCTTCGTTCATGGTTTTGTAGGCACCCGTCGAATAGTTAGGTACCCCTTTGAACTTCACTCCTACTGCTCCCTGACCATCGCCTTGTTCACCATGGCAATGTTGGCAGTTGCGCGTATACAGTGTTTGGCCTTCCGCTAGGTTTTCCTTGGTGTAAGCGTAAGGCTCACGTAACGTCTTTTCGGCGATGCCAACGCTATCCTTACCGATGTGCGTAAAGTAGTTGAGCTTACCACGAGGTACAGTTCCTATGGCAGGAGTCCTCATGTTGAGACCCATAGGATTTACCTTATTGGTGCTCTCCTGTTTCAGTGGCTCGTAAGGGATGGAATAGTACATCTCCGGAGCATATTCCACTCCTGGGTCATCGGCGCGGTTGCAAGCGGTGGTGAACACCGATGCCAGCAGAACCGCCGACGCTTGCAGAGTTATTTTCAGCGAATGCGTCATTAGAACTTAGACATTTCTTTTTGGTTCACCTCAGAAGCACCGTTGTCACGCAGCAACTGCGACAGTTTAGTCATGTCGGTATTTTCATTTACCTCAATGGCCATTACAAACTTGTCGTCAGTGGAGCGTACATCCAGTACAGGAGTTTTCCAACGTGGGTAGAGCTTGCTAATGGTATAGAAGGTTATAACCATACCGTGGCAGCAGAAAAACACCGTCAGCTCGAAAGATACTGGGATGAAGGCAGGCAGTGCGATATGCGGCTTGCCACCGATAATCATAGGCCAGTCGAAACCGAGCGTATAGATCTGTAGCCACAGCGCGAAGCACAATCCAGTTAAGCCGAAGAAGAATGCGGCAATAGGCAATCTGGAACGCTCGATGCCAAGCGCGTCGTCAATACCGTGAACGGGGAACGGGGAGAAAACCTCGTAGATTTTAACGCCCGCTTCACGGACGTTCTCAACAGCGTGCAACAGCACGTCTTCGTCGTCGAAGATGCCGAGGGCGAAGCGCTTAGTCATGCTTATCGTAGTTTACAGGAGCCGAAGCCGGAACCCCGTGGGTGGAGGGTTGATGTGTAGTCGGAGCGTGGTGAGGATCGTGGCCAGTATAGGTTGGGCCGTTATCCACAGTGTACTTCAATACAGACTTCACTTCTGCCATGTTGATCACAGGGAAGAATTTGGCGAACAACAAGAACAGTGTGAAGAACAAACCAATCGTGCCTACATAGATACCGATGTCAATAATAGTAGGCGAGAACATTACCCAGCTTGAAGGCAGGTAATCGCGGTGCAGCGAGGTAACGATAATAACAAAGCGCTCGAACCACATACCAATATTCACGATGATCGACAGGATGAAGGTCAGTGGGATGCTGTAGCGCACCCGACGGATCCATACCAGCTGCGGCGTGATTACGTTACAAGTCATCATCGACCAGTACGCCCACCAGTAGGGACCAGTAGCACGGTTGATGAAAGCATATTGTTCAAATTCAACCTGAGAATACCAAGCAATGAAAAACTCAGTGATGTAGGCCACACCCACAATTGAACCAGTTACCATCATGATTTTATTCATGAGGGCAATGTGCTCGATGGTGATATAATCTTCTAATTTGAATACTACCCGAGTGATAAGCATCAGGGTAAGTACCATAGCAAAACCCGAGAAGATAGCACCTGCTACGAAGTAGGGAGGGAAGATAGTCGTGTGCCAACCTGGAACTACCGAGGTAGCAAAGTCCATCGATACAATAGTGTGTACCGAAAGTACGAGTGGGGTAGAAACACCAGCCAGAATCAGCGAGACGGTTTCGTAACGCGACCAGTGCTTGGCTGAACCTTTCCAGCCCATGCTCAGCAGCGAGTAAGCTACTTTTGCGATAGGACCTTTTGCGCGGTCACGGATGGTGGCGAAGTCAGGAACGAGGCCAGTGTACCAGAATACTAGTGACACGGTGAAGTAGGTCGAGATAGCAAACACGTCCCACAGCAGGGGCGAGTTGAAGTTTACCCACAGCGAACCGAAAGTATTCTGGAAAGGGAATACCCAGTAAGCAAGCCAAGGACGGCCCATGTGCAGTACTGGGAACATAGCGGCGCAGATTACAGCGAAGATCGTCATAGCTTCTGCAGCGCGGTTGATGGAAGTCCGCCACTTCTGACGGAACAGCAGAAGAACTGCTGAAATGAGGGTACCAGCGTGACCGATACCTACCCACCATACGAAGTTGGTGATGTCCCAGGCCCAACCAACAGTCTTGTTGAGGCCCCATTCACCGATACCATACCATAGAGTACGATAAACGGAATAGAAGAATACGCCGAGGAGAACAAGGGCGACGCTTAAGGCGGCCATCCACCGAACATTCGGGGCGGCTTCTACCTGGCGACACACGTCCTGGGTGACGTCGTGGTACGTTTTCCCCCCGGTTACGAGCGGCTCCCGTACAGGCGATACGTGCTGCATATGTTTAGACTTAAAGGAGTAAACGGGAAGGGCTATTTAGCGCTAGGCCACATGGCCCTCCCCTATGGCTCTGTTTCTAGGCGTTACGAACTTCTGCTTCCGTGTTACGGATCTTAGTCAGATACGTGATGTTCGGCTGCGTGTTGATTGTGTCAAGTACGTGGAACGCACGCTCACCATCTTCACGACGCATGATCTGCGAGATACGCGAGTTAGGATCACGCATGTCACCGAATACGATGGCCTGAGTAGGACAAGACTGGGCGCAAGCTGAAACAACTTCACCATCCTGCGGACGACGCTTTTGCTTCTTTGCTTCCAGTTTGCCGAGCTGAATCCGCTGTACGCAGAAAGAGCACTTTTCCATCACACCACGAGCACGTACTGTCACGTCGGGGTTCAGCACCATCCGGCCCAGATCAGTGAACATGTGACCGTTAACTGTTTCGAACTTCTCATTAGAGTAGTACGAGAACCAGTTGAAACGACGCACTTTATATGGGCAGTTATTAGCGCAGTAGCGAGTACCTACGCAACGGTTATAGGTCATTTGGTTGAGACCTTCCGAACTGTGCGTAGTAGCTAGTACGGGGCACACCGTTTCGCAGGGAGCGTGGTTGCAATGCTGACACAACATCGGCTGGAAGATAACCTTTGGGTTGTCCGAGGGATGCTCCATAGCCTCATAAGTGTCCAGCTTGCCTTTCGTCTCAAAGTCCTCTTTGTGCGCATCAGAGCTGTAGTAGCGGTCAATACGCATCCAGTGCATTTCGCGACGGTTGAGTACTTCCTGCTTACCAACTACTGCTACGTTGTTTTCTACTTGGCACCCAATCACGCATGAGCCACAGCCAATGCAAGAATTGAGGTCGATAACCATTCCCCAGTGGTGGTTCTTATACTCGTAATCCTGCCACAGAGAAACTTTATTAGGCTTTTGTGGGCCTTCTGGAGTAGAGATAGTCTCGTACTCAGTTACGTCTTTAGGATCTTTGATATAATCAGCCAAAGAAGCTTCCTGTACCACGGCCTTGCGGTCCATGATTGTGTGGTGCGTCTGAGTCTGAGCGATTGGGGATTTTGCTTCTGTCTCCTTGATGTTTACGACGTTGGTATAGAGGATACCATCGTTACGCATAGAAGCAAGAGGCAGTACGTTAGCCCCTACTCCATTAGCTACTTTACCTGCATTAGTACGACCGTAGCCTAAGGCAATGCTAACGGCTCCGTCGGCTTGGCCAGGCTGAATCAATACGGGCAGTTGGATTGATTTCCCGTTAGCGCTTACTTCTACTACATCACCCTGCTCCCACTTGCGCTCAACAGCCATTTTGCGAGACACAGCTACGTAGTTACCCCAAGTAGCTTTAGATACAGGATCAGGTAATTCCTGTAACCAAGGGTTATTAGCGTAAATGTTAGCGCCATTGCCAATACCTACTTTTTCGTAGATAGTGAGTTCAATGCCAGATGGCTTTGGAGCTGATTTAATAGCGGAAATAGCGGCATTAACATCGAGAGGAGCGGCTACACGAGCCACAGGAGCCGGCGAAGCGGTACCAACAGCAACTCCATCGTGTACAGCGGTGTCCCATGCTTTTTGGAAGTTACCGCCTAATACTCCTTTCCACTGATTGCGGAGGTAATTGTAGTAGGTTGTTGGATTACCTGCCCAAGCTAGCAGAGAGTCCTGTGCCTGGCGTGTAGCGAACAGCGGCGTGATAACTGGCTGAGCTAAGCTTAAAGATCCACGCTTGGGCTCATAATCGTTCCAAGATTCCAAGAAGTTATGGTCTGGTGCTGCATATGTACACAGAATACCAGTTTCGTCGAGGCGGTCGTTGAGGGAAATAGTTGTCTTAACCTTCTTCAGGCCATTAACTACTTGCTCAGCTAGGGGATGATCGTATGCAGGGTTGGCGTGGTAGAAGATCACTGCTCCTACTTGCCCAGCGTTCATCTCACGAATCAGACGAGCCATGCGAGCATCATCTCCCTGACGAATCATGGAAGGAGCTGCAACATCGACAGCAGTCGAACCTAACGTTTGGTTGATGGCAGCCACGAGAGTTTGAACCGCAGGATCATTAGAACCGGCAACAACCAGTGCCGCGCCACGAGCATTCTTTAGGTCCCGAACGGCCTTAGCCAGCTGCTTGCTCTCATCATTGTAGCTTGAAGCTGCGCCACCACCTATAATTGCATTGTATAGAGCCAATACAACTTCACCTTGCATAGATGGCTTCACAGCTACCCGCACGTCAGCATTAGAGCCCGTCAGAGTCAGGGCCGACTCAAACTGGTAGTGACGAGACATCTCGCGCTTTTCGCTCGACACCTTGCGGTTGGTGATGTACTGCTGAGCATATTCTACTGGCGACAGCCAAGTACCCAAGAAGTCAGCACCAACACTTACGATTGTACGTGCCTTGCTAAAATCATACGAAGGAAGCACTCCTCCATTTGCCTGTAACAAGCCAGATGCCGAGTTAACATCGTACATCACGTGCTCCGTGCTGGGGAAGCGTGCAGCAAATTCAGCGATAACCTTCTTAGTAGAAGGGCTGATGATTGTTGGAGAAACGATGGCAATTTTCCCAGTTGCGCTAGCTAAAGCAGCACGAACCTCTTGGTCAACTTGGTCGCGGTCGGACTTAACGTGCTCGTTGCCTTTCTTAATGGCAAAGTGCTGCAGACGACCACCATCGTACAGGCTTAGAACTGCAGCCTGAGCACGAGCAGACAGGCCACCACGTGTGATAGGTGATTCAGGGTTGCCTTCAAATTTAATTGGGCGGCCTTCACGAGTTTTTACCAAGATGCTGTTATAGTCTTGGCCGATGAAAAACGTGGAGGCATAAAAGTTTGCAATTCCTGGATCCACCTCTTCTGGCTTGTTGAGGTAGGGAATTGCCTTTCTGATGGGGGTTTCGCAGCTGGCGAGGGTAGCGGCGGCAATGCCGAAGCCCATGAGCTTAAGAAAGTCGCGGCGGGGGGCCACCGTGGCATCCGAAGCACCATGAGATTCCTTCACCGGGAGGAAGTCTGCAAACTCAGTGAGTGCATTCTTCATGAACTCCGGTGAGTTCTCCAGTTCCTCAATTCCCTTCCAGTACTTAGGCGACTCTTGCATTTGTTTAGGGGACTTAGGGTCTTGGGGACTTGGGGTTTCGGCTTTGTTGCCCCGCTTAGTCCGCAAGTTTAAGGCTTAGTTAAAGGCTTAAGGCTTCTTGATTCAGGCGCCTAGGTTGTTTAGAGCAACATCCTAGGCGCCTGATATCTTACTGACCTATTAGTAGTGGCACTTCGAGCACTCAGTGCCACCATTCGACGATACCGTAAAGGGAACTGCACCGTTTTTGGTATCATGCAACTTCACGAGGTTATCATAGTAGGCATTGCCTTTCGTGTTCAGAGGAGTTTCGCGGTGGCAGTTAATGCACCAGCCCATGGTCAGAGGAGAGTACTGGTAAACCACCTCCATATTCTGAATAGGGCCGTGGCAAGTCTGGCATTCAATACCGCCTACCTGAGTGTGCTGGGAGTGGTTGAAGTATGCCAGGTCAGGCAGGTTGTGAATACGAACCCACTGGATTGGCTGCTTGCGCTCAATAGCACGGTAGATCTTCTTGATCTCAGGCGACTCCGTCTTAACCTGCGAGTGGCAGTTCATACAGATATTAGCCGAAGGGATGTTAGCTGACTTGCTCTTATATACTGAGGTGTGGCAGTATGCGCAGTTGATTTGGTTTTCACCAGCATGCAGCTTGTGCGAGAAAGCAATTGGTTGGGTGGGCTGATAGCCCTGCTGCAGGCCTACACCCATAGCACCTTGCACCGACTCATACAGTACTGCCAGAACGAATACCACTCCAACAATCGCTCGAACAGCAGTAGACTTGTAAATCTTCGAGTAGTCGAAGCGCTGCTCAATGATTTCAACATCACGACCATCAAGGTCCTTACGGCCGCGAAGCACGTCTTTCATGATGTTGGCGATGATAACCAGCGTAACTACCAGCACGATGAGCACTACTACCAATACAATCAGTAGTACGTTCATATAGCTTCCTGCACCAGCAGCAGCGTCATCACCAGGAGTCTTGCTGCCATCGCCAGGAGCGATATTGGTACCGTTCGCATTGTCGTTAGGACCAGTAGCTTTTCCTTCCTGCGAAGTTACCCAGGCAACAATAGAGGTAATCTCCTGATCAGACAGCTGGAAGCTGGGCATCTGCTGCTTGCCGTACTGATTGAAAAGCTTCACAGCATATTCATCACCACTGGCAACAACTTTACTTGAATTCTTTACCCATGGAATAATCCAGGACATTGGACGACGCTTGGTAATACCGGCTAGCGCCGGGCCTACCACTACGTCGTTCACCGCATGGCACTGGGCACAGTTACCTTTAAACAAGGCATCACCGGCCGCAATGGCAGCGGCATCGCCACCACCGGCAGCGGGTGCAGTGGCTGTAGCAGCAGTTGCGCCAGCCGTAGCGTCGGGCGCTACACCTTCCTTACTCACGGCCGGAGCCGAGCCTACCGTTTGTGCCAGGGATTGACCGTAGGCAGCAAGCGTCAGAAACAGAGCAAGAAGGAGATGAGGAAGAGAACGAAGTCGGATGCTATTCATAGCACAATTTGACGGGGAAAAAGAAACTCGGGGGTGCTCCAAGGCCACAAATGTAGGTCGGGAAACGCAGAGAACAAACCCGCTTCTGCTAATTTTCGCCCTTTGGCGATAGTCTAGAATTAGTCTAAAAAGCTATGGACAATGACAATTCCACCGCTTTCAGCAGGTCAATGCAATTTCCTACTCTCAGACACTTCTGCTTCGCTCCTACTCCTACTTTCTCAGCGCACACCTCTTTTAATAGGTATCAGAATTGCAACTCTACAACGAAGAAGAAAGTTTTGCTAACTGACTATCAATTGCTTGCTACAAACTCTTCCGCGAATTATTTATCCTTATAGTATAGTACCAAGGCAAAAACCTATTACCTTTGCCCCCTCATTTAGTTTTTCACACAATTTTCACCCCGTCGTAATGGAAGTAAGAAATTACGAGACGGTCTTCATTTTGACTCCCGTTCTGAACGAGAGCCAAGTGCAAGAGACGGTCGAGAAGTTCACTCAGGTGCTTAAGGAAAATAGCGCCGACATTATCAACACTGAAGCTTGGGGCCTCAAGAAACTGGCGTACCCAATTCAGAAGAAGTCCACTGGTTACTACTTCCTTGTAGAGTTCACCGGTTCGGGCAACATCGTAGACACGCTGGAGCTGGCTTTCCGCCGCGACGAGCGTGTAATTCGCTTCCTGACTACCGTTCTGGACAAGCACGCCGTAGCTTACGGTGAGCGTCGTCGCAAGGGCGAGATGAATCAGCAGAAAGCAAAACAGTCGGAAGCCGTAGCCCAGTAAGTTAGAAAGATGAGCCTCGCCAACGAAAAAATCCACAAGCAGGATACGCGCAAGAAATACTGCCGCTTCAAGAAGAACGGCATTAAGTACGTAGACTACAAAGACCCGAACTTCCTGCTGAAGTTCGTGAACGAGCAGGGTCGCATCCTGCCCCGTCGCATCACGGGCACTAGCCTGAAGTTCCAGCGTAAAGTAGCTCAGGCCGTGGCTAAAGCCCGTCACCTGGCGCTCATGCCTTACGTAACCGACTCGTTGAAATAAGTTGTTAGTTGACAGTTGTCGGTCGGGGCTTTTGCAATCGACTTACAACTAACAACCAGCAGCTAGCAACTCAATAAAGACATGGAAGTAATTCTGAAAGACGACGTTAAAGGCCTGGGCTACAAGAACGATACCGTTACTGTAAAGCCTGGCTACGGCCGTAACTACCTGCTCCCGCAGGGTCTGGCTATCCTAGCCGACAAAACCAACAAGAAAATTGTAGCCGAGAACGTACGTCAGGCTGCTCACAAAGCCGAGAAGGTGAAAGCGGATGCCCAGGCAATTGCTACCAAGATTGGTGATGTGGTACTGGACATTCCTGCTAAAGTGGGAGAAAGCGGCCGTATTTTCGGTCGTGTAACCACTCTGCAGCTGGCCGACGCACTGAAAGCAAAGGGTATCGAGGTTGACCGTAAGCGTCTCTCGTTTGACTCGGAGCCAAGCGCAGTTGGTGAGTACACTGCTACGGTTGACCTGCACCGCGAAGTAAAACACAAAGTACGCTTCAACGTAGTAGCTGAATAAGCTATTCCGCTTACGTATAAGAAAGCCCGGCTGCTTGAGTAGCCGGGCTTTTTTTCTTACTGGAACGCCATCAGCATCTACTTAGTGATGCTTCGAATATTTCTATTTTTCAATGCCCGACAACCTAGTCAACTATTCACTGTGCTTCCGCATGGTTTTGGTTGAACGAGCGATGTTAAGTAGGTTGCCTGTCCGTTGGCCGCTTTAGGGCCGTATCAAGGAGAAATGTTTCGTACTGAATTACCACTTACGCCTCATCCGCAACAACTGCCGCACTCAGCGCGGGTGTTGACGATAGGCTCATGCTTTTCGGATTCTATTGGAAATCGATTAGCAGATTTTAAGGTGGCAACACTGGTAAATCCCTTTGGCACCGTTTTCAATCCTGTGTCAGCGTGCAAATTGCTTCGGGCAGCGGCGGGCGAAGATATGGATTGGCAGCAGCACTTACTGGAAGCACGTGGCCGCTGGCAGAGCTACGACTTACATGCCACCCTTGGCGCCGACTCGCCAGTAGACCTGCTGCAGCGCATTCAGAGCATTGTGCGTGACACCGGCGTTTTCCTGGCTACTGCTGATGCAGTAGTGCTGACGCTGGGTACTGCGTATGCGTATCGCCTGCGGGAAACTGAAGAAATCATCAGTAACTGCCATAAGGTACCAGCGGAGAAATTTGATAAAGAGCTTCTGACCGCAGATGAAATCATTGCGGCTATTGCGGAGACGCACGCGTACTTGCGGCGGATAA
Source organism: Hymenobacter wooponensis (assembly GCF_004745865.1). GTDB lineage: Bacteria > Bacteroidota > Bacteroidia > Cytophagales > Hymenobacteraceae > Hymenobacter > Hymenobacter wooponensis. The sequence continues at coordinate 260,050 of NZ_SRKZ01000005.1, forward strand.
ATCCTCGCTTACGCTTTATCCTGACGGTAAGCCCAGTGCGACACTTGAAGGAAACATTGCCGCTCAGCTCAGTAAGTAAAGCCATGCTACGTGTAGCTTGCCATTACCTAAGCGAGTTGCTACCCGATGTCTCTTACTTCCCGGCTTACGAGTTGCTGGTGGATGATCTGCGGGATTACCGTTTCTATGCTTCAGACATGCTGCACCCTTCTGATGTAGCAGAAAACTACATTTGGGAGCGTTTTACACGCACGTATTTTGATGCGGCTTTTGGCCGGTTCAAAAAAGAGTGGGAAGGTATTCGGCAGGCATTAGCTCACCGACCTTTGCACATTGCGGCACCCGAGCATCGGCAATTTCTGGAAGGCACCCTCGCCCGGCTGCAGCGCCTTAGTGCGCAGGCTGACGTGCGGATGGAGCTGCTGCATGTAGAAAGAGAATTAGCTGCTCTTCCCTTACCTCCTCCCCCACCGGCTCCTGAGCCCGAAGATGAGGATGAGGAAGATGAATTCTTTGACGACGATCAACCTCAGGAAGCAGATCAAGCTAGGGCTGAGCTGCTCAGTCAAGGCACTGGCCTACTCATTGAGGCAGAAGAAGCTGATGAATCAGGAACAGACGAAGCCAACCCGGAGGAGGCCTACGAGTCAGCTTACTCAGGCGCTGAGTTGGAATATGCGGCGGAAGATGAGCTAACGGAGGAAGAGGCTGATGCTAGCGCGCAAAGCGAGGAAACACCCGTGCGCAAGAAGAAGCGTCGGTCGCGCGGAGGCGCTAAACGCAGTAAGCGCAAAGCGGCACGTTTGGCAGCTGAAGCCGAAGCTGCCATGGCTGTTACGGCAGTAGATACGCCGCTAGGCCAGTCTAATGCTGACTCAGCGGACAAGATTGAAGCTACTCCGGAGCCTGCATCGGCCTCCGAAGGCATTACATATATATCCGAAGCAGAGCTTTTCGGTAAGACGAACAGGCCTAGCGTACCAGAGCTACCAGAAGCTGTGGTTCAAGAAGAGCCTTTGCTTACGGCGGAAGAAGCGTCGGCTTCTGATGATGCACAAGACGCGGCTGAACCAGTAGAGCGAAGCTCACGCCGGCGTAATCGCCCACAGAGGAAAGGCCAGCAACAGGAGCGGGAACCACGCCGGGGTAACCGTCCGGCCCTGTATGCAGTACCTCCTGCTGAGGAAACTGCGGCCCATACAGAAGAGGAACCAGTAGCAACGGAAACGGCACCTGTTGCTGTAGAATCTGCGGCTCCGGTATCAGAGCCCATGGAAGGAGTTGCTCCAGAGGTTCCAACGGCAGAGGAAGCACCCGCTCCGGCACGAAGCCGTACCCGCAACCGCGGAGGAGCAGGACGCAACCGTGGAAACGCTGCCAAAAGTCGTGTGGCTGCCGCCGCCGAGTCTGCTGCTGCCGCTGCGCCGCAAAGCATGTCTCCTACTGCTGAAGTGCCCGTTGAAGCTGTTACGCCCAGTGCTCCTACTCCTAACGAATCGGTAACCGAACCAGCGGCAGCCCCAAAATCACGACCGAAGCGCGCTCCACGCAAGCCGGCAGCTGCCACTTCGGCCCCGGAGGCAGCTACTCTGCCCGTGGAGGCTGTTGTGCCCGAGCCACAGACGCCGGTAGCTGCTCCTACTCCTAAGAAACGCCCCACCCGAAAGGCAGCATCAACTCCGGCTCCGGAGCAAACGCCCGCGGCGCCCACTTCGGACAACGCAACGCCGGCTCCCAAAGCACCTCGCAGCCGTAAGAAGCCAACTCCCGCTCCAGATCCTACCCCGGCTCCTGAAGAAGTCAAGGCACCAGCGCCCAAGCGCACTAGGCCACCCCGCCGCAAACCTGCCGCTGACCAAGGCACGGAGGCCAGTGAATAATGCGGCCTAGATTCTGGTATTGTGCATGATTTAGAAACCCGGCTCCTGGTAGCCGGGTTTTCTATTTATCACCTTACCACCATTGCATGTCATCAACCTCCTTTCCCGCTTCTAGTAACCGCTTAACGCAGGAAACAAGCCCGTATTTGCTACAGCACGCGCATAATCCCGTGGATTGGTACCCGTGGGGTGAAGAAGCGTTGGCACGCGCTCAGGCGGAGCAAAAGCCCATTCTAGTTAGTATTGGGTACGCGGCTTGTCACTGGTGCCATGTGATGGAACGGGAGTCGTTTGAGAATCCGCAGATAGCGGAGGTGATGAACCGCTATTTCGTCTGCATCAAAGTAGATCGGGAAGAGCGGCCTGATGTGGACCAGGTGTACATGGATGCGCTGCAAGCCATGGGACTGTCAGGTGGTTGGCCGCTTAATGTCTTTTTAAATCCCGAGGCCAAGCCATTTTATGGTGGCACATACTTTTCACCTCGTAACTGGGTGCAGTTGCTGGAAAGCATTGGCCAAGGCTATGCGGGTGAACACCGAGCCGAGTTGGATGCCTCGGCGGAGCAGTTTGCCCAGGTGTTGCAGGCCAGTGAACTGGATAAATATCGCATGCCAGCCACAGACACCGGTCTTTCTGCCGAACAGTTCAAGCTTCTTATCTACAACCTAGCTGCCCGATTTGATCGTGAAAAAGGCGGCACAAACCGGGCGCCCAAATTCCCGATGCCTAGCATCTGGCGGTTTCTGCTGCGCACTCATGCGTTAACCAACAGCGACGTCGTTTCGGACCAAGTACACCTTACATTGCGCGAAATGGCCTGGGGCGGCATCTACGATCAGGTAGGCGGCGGCTTTGCTCGTTACTCAGTGGATGAAGAGTGGCTGGTTCCGCACTTCGAGAAAATGCTTTATGACAACGGCCAATTGCTAAGCCTGTACGCAGAGGCCTACCAACATACCCAAGAAGAGCTGTATCGACAGGTGGCCTACGATACGGTGGGGTTTGTGCAACGTGAATTAATGAGCCCGGAAGGCGGCTTCTACTCTTCGCTGGATGCAGATAGTGAGGGCGAGGAAGGTAAGTTTTACGTCTGGACGCGGGAGGAACTGCAAGAGATTCTCGGCGACGAAGAGCCTTTGGCCACTGAGTACTATAGCTGCACGGCTTTGGGCAACTGGGAGCACGGCCGCAACATCCTGCACCTCCGCGAATCAGACGTGGCTTTTGCTCAACGCCATGAGCTTACACTGCCGGTCCTAGCTGACTTAGTAGCAGGTTGGAAGAAAAAGCTCCTTGGGGCGCGGGAAAACCGCGTGCGCCCTGGCCTAGACGACAAGATCCTGACGGGATGGAATGCGCTTATGCTGCAAGGGCTCGTAGATGCGTACCGGGCTTTTCAGGAGCCTCAGTTTCTGGAGCTGGCCTTACGGAATGCTACATTTCTGCAGCAGAACCTACGCCGGGGCGACCAGCTTTACCGCAACTACAAAAATGGGCAAGCTAGCATTAACGCCTTTCTGGAAGACTACGCCTTGTTGATCCAGGCCTACATCAGCCTCTATGAAGCTACGTTTGCGGAGGAGTGGCTGCGTGAGGCTGACACTTTACTGGCCTACATATTGGCAAACTTCTTTGACCCAGAGGAAAACCAGTTTTTCTATACCAATGCCCAAAGTGCTGCGCTGATAGCTCGCAAGAAGGAGCTTTTTGACAATGTAATACCAGCTTCTAACTCCGTAATGGCGCACAATCTGCACCGGCTAGGCCTGCACCTGGAGAATGAGCGTTACACAGAACTGGCAGGCCTCATGCTAGAGCAAGTGCATGAGCTAGCAGTGAAAGAGCCGCAGCACCTCACCAACTGGGCAGCCCTGTATGCGGCACGCCTGCGCCCTACGGCAGAAATAGCTATTGTAGGCCCAGAGGCGGAAAAATTCCGAGCAGACCTGAGCCGACATTATCTACCCAACATTGTGCTGGCTGGTACCACTACTTCTAGTGGGTTGCCTCTATTGGCTAACCGTGATGCCCGCCATAACCAGACAACCATTTACGTCTGCTTTAACCGAGCCTGTCAGCAGCCGGTGTACTCTGTAGATGAGGCGCTAGCTCAACTGGCCTAGAAGCTCAGAAAGCTTACTATTTGTCCGCAACTAGGCCACTCTACTTGTTGTTTATAGCAGTCCGTTTAAGCGTGACCTTAGTGGCGCTTATGCCAGGCTTGCTATATAGAACTGGCCTAGGCAAATCGTAGCGGGCTCGTCACTTCATTGAGGCAAGCCGTCTATCTTTACTATTCGCATTCTGTTTCTGATTTCTTTTGAGCCTCACGTTTGACTTTGTTCAGCCGCAGCCCGAACCGGCAGCCGACCGCGTTACGCTATTCGCGGACGTAATTCTGCCGTTGCCGCTGCCCAAACTGTACACCTATCGCGTCCCCTTCGAGCTAAATGACCAAGTGGTGATTGGGGGCCGTGTAATTGTGCAGTTTGGAGCCAAGAAAACGTTGAGCTGCATAGTGGCGGCCGTGCACGAAACGCCACCCGCCAACTACCAGGCTAAGTACATCCTGGAGTTTATTGATGATGCTCCCGTGGTGACTCAGCCTCAGCTGAAGCTGTTCCGCTGGATGGCCGACTATTACCTGTGTACGCTGGGTGAGGTGATTAATGCTGCACTGCCAGCTGCCCTCAAACTCAGCTCCGAAAGCCGCGTGCAGCTTCATCCGGCGTTTGAGGCCGAGACAAACCCATACCCGCTGAGTGAGCAGGAGAAGAAGATTGTAGAGGCGTTGAGCACCGGTGAGGAGGGTAAATCCATGACCTTCACCGAGGTTGGTGACCTGTTAGGCATTGCATCCTTTCACAAGTACATCAAGTCGTTGATGCAGAAGGATGTGGTATTCCTTTTCGAGCATCTTTCCGACAAGTACTCGCCCAAAGTGGTGAAGAAAGTGCGCTTGGCTCATCATTACGTGGCCGAAGCAGCGCTAGAGCAACTGTTTACGCAGCTTGCTTCCAAAGCCAAGCAGCTTGATGTACTTATGCGGTACCTGCAGCGGGTGCCCGTGTACCAGAACGAGCACGCCAACCACAAGGGCATGGAAAAGGCGGCGCTAACCAGCGCTCCGCACCTCTCTCCTTCGGCCGTGAACACGCTGATCAAAAATGGCGTGTTGGAGCAGTTTGATGTGATTGTGTCGCGGTTTCCGATGGAAGATGACGAGGCCGCCAACATGCACTTCACCTTGAGTGAGGCCCAGCAGGAGGCCCACGACGACATCATGCGGCAGTTTCAGGAGAAAGACATTGTGCTGCTGCACGGTGTAACGGGCGCGGGAAAAACAGAAATCTACATCAACCTGATTCAGCAAGCCTTGGAAGGCGGCGGGCAGGTGCTCTACCTGTTGCCCGAAATAGCCCTTACGGCCCAGATAGTAACGCGCCTGATGCGCGTGTTTGGCTCGCGGCTGGGCGTGTACCACTCCAAGTTCTCCGACAACGAGCGGGTAGAAGTATGGAATGGAGTGCTTTCGGGACGCTTTCAGGTGGTAGTGGGCGTGCGCTCATCGGTATTCCTGCCCTTCGATAACCTGGCGCTGCTGATTGTAGACGAGGAGCACGAATCAAGCTACAAGCAGTACGACCCGGCCCCACGCTACAATGCTCGCGAGGTAGCCCTGATGATGGCTAATTTCCAAGGCGCTAAAACGCTGTTGGGCTCAGCCACCCCTTCTGTGGAAACCTATTACCAGACCCGCACGGGGCGTTACGGCTTGGTATTACTGACCAAGCGCTTTGGTGAAGCCGGCCTGCCGGAGATTGAGCTAGTGGACACCCGTAAATCGCGGGAACAGAAAACTATGCTCAACCACTTCACGCCGGAATTGATGCAGGAGATGGAGCGTAAGCTGGCGGCCAAGGAGCAGGTAATTCTATTCCAGAACCGCCGCGGCTATGCTCCCTTCATTAACTGCCTCGACTGCGGTTGGATTCCGAAGTGTAAAAACTGCGCCGTAAGCCTCAGCTACCACAAGCACGCCCACGAGCTACGCTGCCACTACTGCGGCTACCACGACCGGATGCCGGTAGAGTGCCCGGCTTGCGGCTCTCGCAACATCAAAACGGTGGGGTTTGGCACTGAGAAGCTGGAGGACGACCTGAAGATTATGCTGCCCGCTGCCAGCGTGCAGCGAATGGACTTGGATACTACCCGCGCCAAAAACTCTTACCAGCAGATCATCTCCGACTTCGAGAAGCAAACAACCAACGTGCTGGTAGGCACGCAAATGGTGACGAAAGGCTTGGACTTTGCCAACGTGAGCCTGGTAGGCATCATCAACGCCGACAGCATCATTCATTACCCCGATTTCAGGGCCCACGAGCGGGCTTTCCAGATGTTTGTGCAGGTGAGCGGACGGGCAGGCCGCAAGGGCAAAAAGGGCAAAGTGATTATCCAAACGGGTGATCCGCAACAGGTGATCTTCGATAAGGTAATCCGCAACGACTACTTGGAGTTCTATGAGTATGAGATTCTGCAGCGTCGTGAGCATGGGTACCCACCCTTCATGCGTGTAATTCGCCTCACCGTGAAACACGTAGACCCGGTAGCTGCAGAACGAGCCGCCATTATGCTCACGCAGGAGCTGGTTGACCGCCTCGGCCGCGAGGCAGTGCTAGGCCCTGAGGCGCCTTATATTTTCCGGATTCGGAATTTCTACCTTCAAGAAATTACCATTAAGCTCAGCCGGGAGCACACCGTGCTGCGGTCAGCTAAAACTGATATTCTGGAGTCTATTAACCTTGTACGTGACCACAAAGACTTTAAGCAAGCGCGTATTGCAGCCGATGTAGACCCGATGTAAAAATGACACCACATGAATTGTCAACCTCAGAATAGTCATAAGGGGATTTTACACAGATAAAGGAGCTAACATTACTAAAGCACAGACCTTCTTCAGAACGTATAGTATGTAAACAAAAAGGCCCTAGTTACATATGTAACTAGGGCCTTTTTGATATTGTAATTATTCTTAAACCTCGTCAAGCAATCCAAGAACAATCAGAACTATACCGATAACGGCGAAGATGGTACCAATCACACCAAGTACCCCACCGAAAATACCTAGCAGAATACCTACCAAAAGTAAGATGATGCCTAGCTTAATATTACGGTTCAGTGCATTCGTGTCTTTCTTAGAAGCAACTTCCGATTTCTTGTTCACTTGCGCTTTAGTTGCGAGCTTATCCGCCTTCTTAGCGATGCTGCGCACCAATGCTTTCTGCGCAAGGCTCAACTTAGGAGCTGCGGCAGGAGCTTTGGCAGGAGCCATAGCAACGGCGGTACGCTCAGTTGCAACAGGCGCTGTAGCTGGTTGTGCTGCTACTACAGGGACTTTCTCAACTGGAGCAGCCTCCGGAGCACTAGCAGTAACTGCTTCAGCTGCAACAGGTGCCGTAGCAGGAGCGGGTGTTACGATCACACCGCGCTGGGTACCGTGGTAAGCCGAAGAGGTCTTGGGCAGCATGGCGTACTCAGCACGGTTGCAGCTCGTGAGAGCTACTGCTACGGCAGCAACGGCAGTCAGCTTGTGAAGGAATCCGGACAAGTGTTTCATGGAAAAAGGAATTAGTGTGAATGGTAAGCAAACGCGTTTTCTACGGGCTAAAGTAATAATTGGTCATAAAAAGCGGGATTAAATCTGTGCTCAGCTGTGTTACAGTAAAGTTTTGTGGGCCCAGAGCAGGCCTAGAAACAACTAGTGCCAGCACAAGAACTGGTCAGTTCGAACGCTTCGCTCAATTAGGATGTTAGCCCATTCGCCGTTTAATTGCACCGTGCGTATGCCCTTTTCTCTTTTGTTGTTTTGGCGTGTAAGTGTGGCCAGCTTGCTGTTATGTACTACAGCTTGCACCCAACCGCCCACTGAAAGCACTGCTGCTCAGCTTTCCCAATTTCAGGGAAGTGTGGTACCCGACAGTAGTGGGTATGAGCGCCGGACTCCGCAAGACCTAAACGGTATTGCCAAATACTACATGGGACGCCAGATTGCGCACGTAATGGGCCATGAAGGCTCTGATTGGCTGGAGCGACCCGACCGTCAGCAGGAAGAGGGTACAGATATTTTGTTGCGGGAGCTTCGCCTGAAACCTACCGATGTGGTAGCCGACTTAGGAGCTGGCACGGGCTACTTCACGTTTCGCCTCAGCCCGCTTGTTCCCCAGGGCAAAGTACTAGCCGTTGACATTCAGGCCGAAATGCTCACGGCTCTGGAAGCGAACAAAGCCAAGTTTAAAGCTCCAAACGTAGTACCGGTGCTGGGCACTACTAAAAGCCCTAATCTACCGGCTAATGGGGTAGATCTGGTGCTGATTGTGGACGCTTATCACGAGTTTGATCATCCTAGAGAGATGATGCGTGCCGTGCGCAATTCCCTCACTCCTACGGGCCGTTTGGCGCTAGTAGAATACCGGGCCGAAGACCCTAATGTGCCCATCAAGCGCATCCACAAGATGTCAGTAGCGCAGGCGAAGCGTGAAATGGCGGCCGTAGGCCTAGAACTGGCTGATACCATCGAGACGCTCCCTCAGCAACATCTAATGATCTTCCACCGGGCTAAGTAACAGGCCTAGGCTGTATAGGGCTATGGAGTGACCGTGCAGAGTGCGCTAGGTGGCCTACCTTTGTGGCATGTTTGCCTCTGCCGCCCCCGATCCTCGCCAGCTCTCTATTCACGATTTCACTTACCAGCTCCCCCCCGACCGGATAGCCCCCGAGCCGTTGGCTAACCGCGACCAGTCGCGGCTGCTCGTTTACCAAGCCGGCCAGCTTGAAGACCGCAGATTTCAGGAACTACCTACCCTACTGCCGCCCGATTCGCTGCTAGTCTTTAACGATACCAAAGTAGTGCGTGCTCGTTTGTTTGCGCACAAACCAACGGGTGGCCTAGTAGAGCTGTTTTGCCTAGAGCCCGTGGCTCCGCACACAGCTATTGAGCCGGCTATGCAGCAGACCGGTAGTTGCGTTTGGAAATGCTTAGTGGGAAATGGAAAGCGCTGGAAAACGGGACCTGTGTTGCTAGACTTCACCGTTGATGGCCAACCTGCTACACTTACGGCTGAGCGCTTAGAGCAAGGCGAAGGATTTGCCTTCATTCAGTTCAGCTGGGAGCCTGCTCATCTGCCATTTGCCGAGGTATTGCGGGCGGCAGGCCACTTACCCCTCCCCCCCTACCTCAACCGCCCCGACACTGACGTCGACGCCGTCCGTTATCAAACTGTCTATGCGGCGCACGAAGGAGCCGTAGCCGCCCCTACTGCCGGCCTTCACTTCTCCGATTCTGTGCTAGCTGAACTGGAAGCACGTGGGGTAGCTTCTGCGCACGTTACGCTACATGTTGGGGCCGGCACGTTTCAGCCGGTAAAAGCCGACCAGATGCTAGGCCACCCCATGCACGGTGAGCCCATTAGCGTAACTGCTACCACACTTCGTCAGCTGCTGGAACACTGGCCTAGGCCTATTTTGGCCGTTGGTACTACTAGTCTCCGAACTCTGGAGAGCTTGTACTGGCTGGGCGCTCGGCTTGTTCAAGAGCCACATGCGGAAACGAAGTGGCACGTAGGCCAGTGGCAGCCCTACGAACAAACAACAGAAGTTCCGACGGAAGCTGCACTTCAGGCGCTATTAGCTCATCTTCAGGCCACCGGCACTGAGGAGATACATGCTACCACGCAACTGCTAATTGCGCCCGGCTATCGGTTTAGATTGATTAAGGGGTTGATTACGAATTTTCATCAGTCAGAAAGCACCTTGCTGCTCCTGGTGGCTGCTCTGGTTGGCCCTGAGTGGCGGCACCTGTATGAGCACGCGCTAGAGAACAACTACCGCTTCCTGAGTTACGGCGACAGTTCGTTGCTGCTCCCTTGATTAACGTTACGCAAGTGGCCTAGAGCATGCTTTTGCAGTTTTCACCTGCAATTCTTCTCAACAGCAACTTATTTTTAGAGTAGCGTATAAGGACACAGGTTTACTTTTCCAAGCCTACTCCTTGTCATGAAAAAGATACTGATGATAGCCGCTGCCGTAGCCTTTTCTACCGCAGCTTTCGCCCAAGGCGATACCAAAACTGTAGCAAAAGATGATGCTACCGGCGCTAAAACTACCGTAACCACCCGCGACAACGGCACCATGAAAGTGGAGTCGCAGACGGGCCGCACGGAAGCTGGTGAAAAGATTCACAACACCAAAGAGGACGCCAAAGACGCTGGTCAGAAGACTGGTAGCGCCGTAAAAAGAGGTGCCCAGAAAACTGGCCACGTGGTGAAAAGAGGTGCTCAGAAAACCGGCCACGCTGTGAAAAAGGGCGCTAAAGCAGTAAAGAACAAGGCAGAAGACGTAGTAGACTAGTCTCTGCCTTACCGCACAAAAAAGCCCCGCTGCCATGGCAGCGGGGCTTTTTTGTGCGGTACATGCTTACTGGCCTACCATGAAGATGGCGTTGCCGAAGAGAAGCTTCCCCCCCTGCCAGAAGGCCCGGAAGAGAGGGTTGTCGCCAAGATACACTACCTGCCCGCGCCCCATATCCTGCGTACCGAGCACAAACGTGTCGTTTAATACGCGCTGAGCTTTGCGGCCTGCAAAACCGGCGGCATAGCTGTTCTTCTTCAGTACGCCCACATTCCATCCTCCATTGGGCATAAAGCGGTAGTTAGGGATGTCACGCAGCAAGGCGTAATACGTGTCGCCATACCCGAAAGCTAATGGGTGGGTATTATCCAGTTGAACACGGTAGACGCTGCCTTGTACCCGCTCGCCAATCTGCTCACGCTCTGCATCGGCATAGCGACGCAGGGCCGCATAAGGGCTAGCCTTCTTGGTTGCTGCCGAGTCAGCAGGCTTTGTTTTCAGCAGGAAGTCTTTCTTACCAGCCAGAAAGCGGGAAGCCCCCTCAAGGGCCACTAGCTTGCCACCTGCCCGCACCCAAGCTTTTACACTCTCCAAATTGCGCTCCGAGAGAATATCCTCATAGCCCCCATCGGGCAGAATGAGCACATCAAACTTAGCAAGCGGCACAGAGTTGAAATACTCTGTGCCTATAACCGTGATGGGATAGCCTAGCTGCTGCTCGAAAAAGTGCCACACCTCACCAAAAGCCGTAGCATCTACGCCTGGGCCAGCTAGCACAGCTACATTCGCCTGTTTGATTGGGCGCACGGAGCGCGAGCCTAAGTCGCCGCCACTCGTTGAAAAGCCCGATTGAACGGCCTGTACTAACACCCCAGCAGAATCTGCCTGGGCGCGCACCAGCTGATCGAATCGGTTGCCGAGAGCCTCGTTGCCAGTTCTGGTAATAACAACCGTACCCCGCTGATATTTCTGGCCTTCCGTTTCAAAGGGTTCATCGGCTACTCGCACCTTCACGCCTTGCTGCAGCAAACGCCCCAGAAAGCGCACATCCTGCAGGCTGTTCCAACGAGCCAAATAGGCGTACGGGCGCTCTGCCGGAGCGGCAGCACTTCCTTTCACGGTAGCTGCCGCCGGCCGCGACCCGGTAGCCTCCACCCGGCTCTTCAACGCGTAGGCCTTTACCCCAAAGGCATAAGGCAGAGACCAGGAAGTAAGGTCATAAGTCAGGGAATCTTCGAGGGCCGACTGCGGCTCGAACAGCACTTTCACCAAGGTTGATTTCGGCTGATACATGCTCACCACCACATCGTGCGGCTCGATCTGTACATTATCAGTTTTGCCGGTGGTGTAGTCGAAGCCTTTGAGCTTGCTGCGTTTAGTAGCGTAGCCGTAGGCAATCTGCTGCCGGTCGAGGTATTGCGTGAAGGCCCGCATCTGCCCAGGGTCGCCACTACTAGCCAGCACAAACGACTTATACTCCCCTTTAGGCTTAGTGCTAGCATTGGTGTAGAAGTTTTGGAACTCCTTCACCAGGTCGTTGTGGCGGTCAGAAGCCGCTTGGATAGTTGCTAGGCTAGTGGCGTGGTGGTGAGCAATGCGTTGCGACAAGGTTAGGGTATCGCCGTCGGCCTTAGTGTAGCGAATACCGGCCGGGCCACCGCCACCCTGCTCATAGGTCATGCCGATGGCGCCATTGAAGGATGGCCACGTATCGCCGTAGAAAGGCGCAAATAGGTCGTAGGTTTCGCGGGTAAAGTAGAGCCAGTTGTTCTTGTCAAATACCTGGCGGTTGTAGTCGCCGATAATGTTCTGAAACTTCCGCTGCCACTCTGTTAAGTCGGCGTGGAAGGGCTTGGCTGCCGGCGAGAAGTAGTAAGGGTTATTGGGCCCCATCTCGTGAAAGTCGGCGTGCACTTGGGGCAACCATTGGTTATATACCACAATCCGCTGGCGGCTTTCCTGCTGAGTCTGCCAAGCCCAGTCACGGTTCAAATCGAAATAGTAGTGGTTGTAGCGCCCGCCAGGCCATGGTTCCCGGTGCTCCCAGGAGTAGGGCGAGGCGTTAGCCTGCTGGTTGCGCACTCGGTTATACCACATGGCGTACCGGTCGCGGCCATCGGGATTCACGCAGGGGTCCACAATAACTACTAGGTTTTGTAGCCACTGCTGCATTTGCTGGTTTTGTGGGTTGGCCAGGTCATAGAGCACCTCCATCACTGCCTCCGACGATACCGCCTCGTTTCCGTGCACATTGTAGCTCAGCCATACCACGGCCGGCTGCTGGCGCTGAATGGCCCCTTTCTCTAGGCCTGCTAAGCGCAAATTATTGTGGCGGATGTTCTCCAACTGGCTCATGTTGTCTGCAGTAGCCACATATACCAGCTCTAGCGGGCGGTTTTCGTAGGTTTTGCCGTAACGCTGCAGCTTCATTTGGCCGGGCGTATGCTGCACCACATGTTCTACATAACGAAGTAGCGCAGCGTGCGGCGTAAACTGGGTCCCGAGCTCATAACCCAAAAACTGAGCGGGAGTAAGCAAAGGCCCCTCATTGGTTGTGGCCGGGGCTTGGGCGAAGAGCCGAGGGGCCCATAAGAGCAGGAGCAGCAAGTAGGCCACTCGAAAGCGAGAATATTGCACGGAAAGGAAAATTGCGCAGGCTACAGCCCACATAGTACAAGTGGAACTCAAAGAAAGCACAAAGAAGCGTTGGAAAGCATACGAAAGCCGGAAACCTTGCTCATTAGCTCATGCCTCTATCGCCGAGAGCATATGTCGCATGCACAGCGTAGCAATCAGGAAAATAGGGAGTAGATTGAGTGCCTACGCCACCCTTCCATCTACTTATGTCCAACAATTCTCCTCACGCCGCCACATTAATTGGTTTACTGCTAGCCGGAGCCTTGAGTGGCTATGCGCAATCAGCCATTACTTATCCAGTAGCATCAGAAGCTGATAAGGCTCAATTAGCCATTACAACGGCCGACACAGCCTACATTCAGCAGCACTACACTAAAAAGGAATACCAGATTCCGATGCGGGATGGTACCAAGCTCTACACCGTAGTGTACGCGCCCAACGACGCTGATAAAGTCCGCTACCCGATTATGCTCAACCGCACCCCCTACGCGGTAGGCCCCTACGGAGCCGGTAAATACAAGTACAGCCTGGGTCCCAGCAGCACCATGATGCACGAGGGCTACATCTTCGCCTACCAAGATGTACGGGGCCGCTATATGTCAGAGGGCCAGTTTGTAGATGTACGCCCAGAAAAGGATACGCACAAGGGCAAGAAAGATATCGACGAAGGTACCGACACCTATGACACTATAGAGTGGCTGCTGAAGCACGGCCCCAAGAACAACGGCCGCGTAGGCCAGTGGGGCATCTCTTACCCCGGCTACTACACGGCAACTGGCCTACTGAGCCGCCATCCAGCCTTAAAGGCTTCCTCACCGCAGGCCCCCATTGCCGACTGGTTTTGGGACGACTTCCACCACAACGGGGCTTTCTTCCTGCCGCACGCGTTCAATTTCCTAGCCTCCTTCGGACTTGCCCGGCCCCAGCCTACGCCTACTGGCAACCCCGGCTTCAACCATGGTACGCCTGATGGCTACGACTTCTTCCTGAAGATGGGGCCGCTGAAGAATGCCGATGCCAACTATTACAAGGGCAAGGTGGCCTTCTGGAACGAGATGACGAGCCACCCAAACTACGATGAGTTCTGGCAGGCCCGCAACCTACGCCCCCACCTCAAAAACCTTAACAAGGGCACGGCCGTGCTTACCGTAGGTGGCTTCAATGATGCCGAGGACCTGTTTGGAGCCTTGAAAACCTATGAGACCATTGAAAAGCAAAACCCCGGTATGCGCAATGGCCTCGTAATGGGCCCGTGGGTACACGGCGGTTGGGCGCGCGGCACCGGCGAAATGGTAGGTAATGTGGCCTACGGAGAGTCTCCGTCGCTGTATTACCAGAAGGAAATCGAGGCGCCCTTCTTCAAATCTTACTTGAAAGATGGTAAGCCTGCCGCCACTCCCGAAGCTACCGTGTTTGAAAGCGGTACCAACCGTTGGCGCACCTTTGAGGCTTGGCCGCCTAAGGAGGTTAAGGAGCGTGTTCTGTACTTCCAAGCAGCAGGTAAAATGGGTTTTGATAAGCCCACCAGTGGCCTAGAGTACGATCAGTACCTCAGCGACCCAGCTCACCCCGTACCCTTCTCCGAAGCCACTACCACGGGCATGACGCGCGAGTACATGACCGATGACCAGCGCTTCGCCAGTCGCCGGCCCGATGTGCTCACGTACCAGACGGAACCGCTCACTGAAGATATGACCTTAGCAGGCCCCATTCAGGCCCTGCTGCAGGTGGTTACCACCGGCACCGACGCGGATTGGGTGGTGAAGATTATTGATGTGTACCCGGATGACACGCCTAATAATCCGCGCACTAACCCCGCCGTAAAGCTCGGTGGCTATCAACAAATGGTTCGCTCAGAAGTGATGCGGGGCCGGTTCCGTAATAGCTTTTCCAAGCCCGAAGCCTTTGTGCCAGGCCAAGTAACGGCTGTTCCCTTCACCGTGCAGGACCTCTGCCATACCTTCCGGAAGGGCCACCGCCTAATGGTGCAGGTGCAAAGCTCCTGGTTCCCACTAGTGGATCGGAACCCGCAGACCTTCGTGCCGAACATTTTTGAGGCAGATGAGAAGGATTTTCAGGCCGCTACGCACCGCTTGTATCATTCTCCCGAGCATACCTCTCAGCTCACTGTGAGAGTGCTCTAGGCCACTTACGTCCCCTTTAGAAACAGCAAAGAGCAACGATATTGGGTATCGTTGCTCTTTGCTGTTTCTAGAGGGAACCTACTCTACATGCGGGGCACGTTATAAAAATCCATCTCCTGAGGCTTCTCCTTCAATTCATACAGCACACCCTCCGATACTCCACGGCCAAACAAGCTCAGGCCAGCGTTGAACACTACCAACGCCGCTGTGCCAGCCGCTACCCACTCCGATGTAGGGGCTTTGTTTCGTTTCTTGTCAGCAGCCCACTGCACTAAGCAGGTACCAAACCCGACAACAACCAGTCCGGCGGGGGCAAACGTGAGCCATTTTTTCTTGTGCGTCATAGGAGTGTGCAAATGTATCGGGACAGTGAAGATGGCGCCAATTCCGGAGTTGAACAAGGCCTGCAGATACAATCGTACCTTTGAGTCTGAATGTTTCGCCTCAGCAGCTTTCTTTTCACAGCGCTAGGCCTCCCACTGATACTAATTTTATGCCTTCTGCTTACGAACAACTCCTGCAGGTTGCCTTCCCAGAGGCTACCGATGCCAGCCGCTTCCTCTCGCCTGCCACGCTAACAGCCTACGATACCTTCCGGCAGGCCTCTAAAACGGATATTGCATTCCGCTTCGAGCGAGTACGCCTAGGTGTGGCCCTGGCCCTGATGAAGCTCCTCGCTGACCTGGGCGACCATGAAGAAAGCCGCCGCGTGATGGATGTCCTCCATCGTGCCCTAGGTGCCCGCTCTGTTGCTGAAATTGATGCTACTATTAACAAAGACGCCAAAGTATTCGAGCGCCTCTACACTAACCTCTACGTTAATGAAGACGGTGAGCTTCTGCTAGGCCTCTTCGAGCGTACCCTTGATGCCGACACCCAGCCGTTGATGGATGGGGTTATTCAGGAGGCTTTGGAAGTAGCCACCCAACTCGACTTCAGCCATCATGAGGATGACGAAGAAGACCAATAGCAAACTAGTGGCCTAGGCTAATACCAGCAGTACCTATAGCACAAAAAAAGGCCGCAACGGAATCGTTGCGGCCTTTTTAAATTATTATATAAAATACTTAGTAGCCAGGGTTCTGCACCAATGTAGTGTTCACGTTGATTTCGCGTAACGGAATTGGCAGCACCAGTCGGTCGCTGGTAATGGGATATGTAGTAGCGGGGCTTCCGTTCGCTCCTGGAATAAGAATGTTAGTATTAGTCCTTTTTAGGTCATGAATACGAAAACCTTCGAAAGCAAGCTCTAACTGACGTTCTCGCAAAATGGAAGCAAGTGACAATTGAGCCTCAGTCAATGGAGTAGCCCCAGAACGCGTACGCACACGGTTAACATCAGCCAATGCAGTAGTGACATCACCAGCGCGGAAAGCAGCTTCTGCCCGAATTAGGTACATCTCCGCGAGACGAATTATCGGAATGTTTTGGCCATAAGCACTGTATTTTCCAGTACGAAGTGCGCCAGCACGAGCACCATTACCAAGATATATGAGTTTTCTGGAGCTTCCGAAAGCAAGAGAGTCTGTCCCACGAGCATCACTTTCTTCATATTGTCCAGCAAAGCTCCCTAGCACGCGCACATCACCACGGCCAAGCTGACCAATGCTAGCGAACAGAGTTGCTAGGCCACTGTTAGAAGTTCCGGCGTTGTTTTGGTCATTTTGCTGAATCTCAAGCAGCGTTTCTGACGAATTGCGGTTTGTAAAAACCGACTGCAATGTGGGGGAAAGTGCTTTACCACTGTTTTTAATTACATCATCGGCCAGAGTGCGAGCCTCAACAAAGTTGCTTTGCTGCAAATACACTCGGGCTAACAGGGCTTTAGCGGTGTAGCTAGAAGCGCGGGTACCATTGCTCGCAGGCAGAAGCGTAATAGCGCTCTTTAGGTCTGCAATTACCTGCGCGTACACCTGAGCCACTGTAGCGCGTGGTTGCAGCGTAGAAGATTCTTCTACTGTTCTTATAGGTACTAGGTTTAGTGGAACACCCAACTGTGCGTTTGCACCGCCGGCTTCATACTGCTTGGCATACAAACGCACCAGTTCAAAGTGCATATCGGCCCGAATGAAACGAGCCTCGCCTTCGTACTGAGCTTTTAGATCTTCGTCTTTCACAACAGGTAGCGCATCAATTACCAAGTTTGTTTGGTTGATAGCTTGGTAAGCAGTGCGCCAAATAGATTCCGCAGTAGTGGTCTGCGAATTAGTGTTGCGGGTAGCTATCTGCCGGTAGTTTTGGAAAGACCCTTGAAAGCTGATGTAGTTGTCTACTGCCAGCAACTCAGGCACTAAAATCAGATCAGTGCCGTAAAGGTTTGGCGAATCCAAACGGGCGTACAGGCCGATTACGGCACTACCCACCTTGTCCTGCGTGTCAAGCGCAGTAGCCGCGTCAACGGACTGATACGGGTCAATATCAAGTTGTTTGTCGCAGGCTGTCAGGCCCAGGCTCAAGCCTAGTGCAAGAAGTACAGCGGAACGGAAAAATATAGTTTTCATCAGAAAGTAAAGTCAGAGCGTTAGAAACCCACGTTGATACCGGCCAGGAAGGTCTTAGCCAGAGGTGGCGTGTAGAAGTCGTGCCCGATGAGGTAGTTAGCAGCGCCAAATGCGGCAGTGTTTACCTCAGGGTCATATCCATCGTAATTCGTAATTGTGAACAGGTTCTGCGCCGATACATACACGCGTACCGAAGCCATGCTACCCTTCTTTACCAAAGACTGGGGCAGGTTATAACCTAGCGTTACATTCTTCACCCGGAAGAAAGAACCGCCTGTTACCCACCGCGACGACTGCACTGTACCATTAGCGTCACCGAAGCGAGGCTGAGGAACGTTGGTATTCCGGTTGTCTGGCGTCCAGTACTTCAGCTGATCAACGCTCTGGTTATCGAAATAATCTCCGTTAACAGACTGATAAACCCCAGCAGCATTGTAGATATCATTTCCATAAACGAACTGGCCTAGCACGCTTAAATCAATTCCTTTGTAGGAAAGGTTATTCGTGATACCACCTGTGTACTTAGGGTTGGGGTTACCGACTTTCTTCAGTACAGCTAAGGCTGAGTTATTGGTAGTGGTGCCTTCAGCAGTGTAATAGAGCGCATCGCCATTCTCTGGATTTACACCGGCATACTCACGACCATAAAATACGCCAATTGGTTCACCCTCACGCACGCTGCCCAGGTACTGGCTCTGGATAGGAGCGGCTAGAGAAGTAACCTTGTTTCGGTTGAAAGAAACGTTAAAGTTGGTGCTCCACTTGAAAGCGCCATCGAGGTTGCGCGTGTTGAGAGAAATTTCCAGACCACGGTTACGCAACGAACCTACGTTTTCAGTTACACTGGTGTAACCGTTGTTATAGGGAAGTGGCCGACTCAGCAGCAAGTCAGTGGTCTTCTTCTCGTACACGTCAACCTCACCTGAGATGCGGTTATCTAGGAAGCCAAACTCCAAGCCAATGTCAGTTTGGGCTGTGTTTTCCCAGCTCAGGTTTGGGTTGCCTACAACCGCGCTGGGCGAAATGCCTGCCTGGTCAGCGTAGGGCAGTGCCCCATACAGGTAACGTGAAGCAAAGTTGCCAATCTCAGCGTTACCCGTAAGACCATAGCTAGCCCGCACCTTCAGCAGGTTAACAATCGCGTTGTCCTTCAGGAAGCCTTCTTCCGAAATAAGCCAGCCGATTGAGCCCGCCCCGAAAGTACCGTAGCGGTTGTTTGATCCGAAACGCGAGGAACCATCCCGACGAACACTACCCGATACTAAGTACTTACCTTGGAAAGCGTAATTAATACGGCCGAAGTAAGAAATAAAGGAGAAGCCATCACGCGAGGAGCTAGAGCCGGCTGTTTTGATAGCAGCACTAGCTACCTTGGTAAACTCTGGGTTCGGGAAGCCCCGACCTTCAGCCGAAGTTTCCTGAGCATCTGAACGCTGGAAGGAGAAACCTGCCAGGGCCTCGATGCTATGATCTTCGCCAATCGTTTTGAGGTACGTAGCCGTGTTGTTGGTTGTGTAGTTGATTACCTGCACCTGGTTACTGTACCCATACCCAGTGTTACCACCATCCTGGGTACCGGCAGCCCGGTAAAGATCCTCGTTCAGGTTCAAAAAGTCGGCACCAGCCTCAGTGCGCAACGTCAGATCCTTGAGAGGCTTGTAAGTTAAGTTCACATTGCTGAACGAACGATACGTACCAGCGCGGTTAGATCCTTTATCCAGATCCAGCAGATTGTTATAGTACAGCGTGTTCGGGTTTAGCTGACCCGTAGCCGGGTCAATCTTAGGCTGCAACGGTGGCAGCGCATTCAGCTGAACAGGGTTAGAGAAGGCATTATCGTTCGGCGTCCGGTCGTTCACAGAGCGCGTTAGCGACAAGTTGAATCCTACTCGCAGTTTGTCTGATATAGAGTGATCCAGATTAATCCGCGCGCTTCCCCGACGGTATCGGTTGCCGATAATTATACCGGTCTGGTCGTTGTAAGTAGTGCTTAGATAAAAACGAGTTTTGGCATCACCGCCGCTCACGTTCACATCGTATTGCGACACTTTACCACGACGGAAAGGGGCGTTACCCCAAGTTTCGTCGTAGGGAGAGTTGTAGTCCAAGCCCCCTTCGCTGGCGTATACTTCTTCCAGATCAGGCGTGGGGCCATAGTTCCGGTTGATATAGCCTCCCGTGCGAGAAGCGCTATTTAGAATAGCCGCATCGAACAGCTGACGGTATTCAGCGGCATTCAAGAATTTCCGACGACGAGTGGTTTCGCTGGTACCTACATAGTAACCCAGATTTACCTTAGTCTGCCCCTGGCGGCCCTGCTTGGTAGTTACTAGGATAACGCCGTTAGATGCACGCGAGCCGTAAATAGCCGAAGAAGCAGCATCTTTTAGAATGGTAATCGACTCAATGTCGTTGGGGTTGAGGTCGGCCAGCGGGTTCAGAGGCTCCGTGTCAGATCCTACATCCTGTGACGTTACGGGAATACCATCAATTACGTACAGCGGCTGGTTGGAAGCCGTCACGGAAGATGAACCACGCACCCGGATTTGTACGCCAGCCCCTAGTTTACCCGATGTCTGATTGATTTGCACACCTGGAGTGCGTCCCTGGATAGCTTGCTC
This sequence comes from Hymenobacter wooponensis, assembly GCF_004745865.1. GTDB lineage: Bacteria > Bacteroidota > Bacteroidia > Cytophagales > Hymenobacteraceae > Hymenobacter > Hymenobacter wooponensis. Next base: position 280,242 of record NZ_SRKZ01000005.1, read on the forward strand.
GAAGCTTACAGTGGGTACGTTCTGAACGTCTTTACTGCTGAGTTGAGTAACCGAACCGGTTACATCAGCCTTGGTTTGGGTACCGTAGCCAACTACTACCGCTTCACCCAGTTCCGTAGCGCTGCTTTTCAGCGTTACTGGTACTGAAGTACGGTCGCCAACTGCTACGTTTTGGGTTTCAAATCCGATAGAGCTAATTACCAAGGTAGCGCCGGGCTGTACCGACAATGAGAATCCGCCATTAGCGTCAGTGCTCGTACCATTAGTAGTACCGCGCTCCAGTACAGTTACTCCAGGTAGCCCCGTGCCACCAGCATCTGTTACGCGGCCACTAACAGCGCGCGTTTGCGCCGTTGCAGTGGAAGCTAGTGCTAATCCGCAAGCAAGAGGAATGAGGAAATTTTGTTTCATATAATCTAGACCTTACGGTCGATTAGAGTGAAAATTCACCGGCTTCAAAATCTCCGGTGCTTTTAGCTCGAAACGGCTAAAATTCAGCCGATACCGATTCGCAAATTAAAGAGTTAAGCGATTAAAGACGTAATTATTTCAATAATACCCTTAAATTTTAATGACATTCATTACATATACACATTACTATTATTCAGTTTAACAGTTTGTTAGGTCATTCTGCATGCCTACTATTTCTATTTAGCTGATAGGTGCTTACTTTTCGTCTCTCCAGCTTTTAGCTAATATGTCGGCTTTACTGCACTCCTATCAGCAGCACTACTTATGGCAGGTAGTTGTTGATATGAACAGCTAATTGGTTTTGCCTCTGCAGGCTCCCTACCTTTACCAGCCTGTCCTTCCTAAATACAGTGTGGGCCTTGCTGGATAATGTTCGCCTATTTCATTTGTGAATGCCTAATCTTCAGTACCTGACTACTGCCGCCCAAGTGCAACAACTCGCCGAGGCGTTGCAGACGGCACCTCGCATTGCCATTGACCTGGAATTTGACGATATGCGCCACCGCTACGGGCGCAACTTGGCGCTTATTCAGCTCTTCGATGGCCAAGAAGCTTATTTGATTGACCCGCTCCCCCTCACTAACCCTGCTCACGAGCTAGAGCCCCTGTGGGCTATTCTGCGTGACCCCGCAGTGGAAAAGATCTTCCACAGCTGCAAGTCTGACATTCTCCTACTCGATGAACTGTACAGCGTACATGTTCGTCACATCACCGACACTAGTGTACAATATACACTATTAGGAGAAGCAGACAATAACATTTCCCTAGGCCGTCTTATTCAGGCTGAACTAGGAATTGAGGTAGACAAGGGAGAGCAGAAGTCGAATTGGCTGAAGCGCCCGCTCACGGATGCTCAGAAAGAGTATGCTGCTAATGATGTAATTTATCTCTTTGAGCTGGCAGACCGTCTTAGCGCTAAGCTGGCAGCCTTGGGCCGGACGGAGTGGGCGGAGCAGGAGAATGCGGCCTTGGAAGAAGTTCGCTACGTACGCGACGAGCGGCCCTACATGCGCAATGCCGGCAAGTACCGGATTATGCCCAATGAGCTGCCCCTGTTCCGTGACCTGTATATGCTGCGTGACCAGATTGCCCGCGACCTGGACCGTCCGCCGTACATGATCTTCGCCAACGACCGCCTGGCGGAGCTGGTGCGAGATACACCCCGCAACCTCAACGATTGGAAGTCGGCACGTGGCCTACACCCCGAGCTCAAGCGCACTCCATATCTGGACCAGCTTGTAGCGCTGTCGCCCGACAACTTTGTATCTCGTCCTGAGCCGCCACAGTCGGGTGAGCAGCGACGCTTTCCGTTCCGCCGCCGCCTTACTGGCGAGAAAGCGGCGCAGGCTGATGCTCGTGAGCAGCTGCTTGCTCAGCTCAAAACCCACATTACTACCGATGTGAATGGGTTCGTAGCTAACCTCGTGCTTTCGAACCGCCTTATAGCTGACATAGTGGAGCAAGGGGCTGAACAGTCGCTGCGGCCCTGGCAGAAAACGATTCTGCGCGAAACGGCTGAGCGTCATGGCCTCGACTTTAACCAGATTGCCAAGCCTTTCTAGGCCACTCAAAGCGTCAGATACAGCAACAGCCCCGATGAAAGTCGGGGCTGTTGCTGTTTTGATGAAGGCCGTTAGTGTTGAAACTGGGCTTCTTCGGTACTGCCGATTAGGGCGCTGGTGCTGGCTTTACCCGCTGACACTACATTTTGCACTGCATCGAAGTAGCCGGTGCCCACGAAGGCTTGGTGCTTAACAGCTTTAAAGCCTTGCTTCTGCAGGGCAAACTCCCGCTCCTGCAGCTCTGAGTAGCCTGCCATGCCCCGATCTCGGTAGGCCACTGCCAACTCAAACATGCTAGTGTTGAGGGCATGAAACCCTGCCAGCGTAATGAACTGGAAGCGGTAGCCCATGGCGGCCAGTTCTTCCCGGAACGTTTCCATCTGCTCCTTGCTCAGCTTGCTAGCCCAGTTAAAGGAAGGAGAGCAATTATAGGCCAGGAGCTTGCCGGGGTATTTGGCGTGGATGCCTTCCGCAAACTGCCGGGCCTGCGCCAGATCTGGGGTCGAGGTTTCCATCCAGATCAGGTCGGCGTAGGGCGCGTAGGCCAGTCCGCGGGCAATACCGGCTTCTACCCCACAGCGCACCCGATAAAATCCTTCTGAAGTACGCTCCGCCTCCTGCATAATGAAGGGCCGGTCTCGCTCATCCACATCGGCGGTCAGCAGGTCAGCGGCGTCGGCATCGGTGCGGGCTACAATCAGGGTAGGTACGCCCAGTACATCGGCGGCTAGCCGCGCGGCTACCAGCTTATTGATGGCCTCCTGAGTGGGTACCAGCACCTTGCCGCCCAGGTGGCCGCACTTTTTAGCAGATGATAGCTGATCCTCGAAGTGCACGCCAGCGGCGCCCGCTTCAATCATCATCTTCATCAGCTCAAACGCATTCAGGTTGCCGCCAAAGCCAGCCTCTGCATCAGCCACGATGGGGGCCATCCAATGCACGTTGCCCTCGCCGGTTACGCTCTGAATTTGATCGGCCCGGAGCAGGGCGTTGTTGATGCGCTTTACTACGGCGGGCACGCTGTCGGATGGGTAGAGGCTTTGGTCGGGGTACATGTGGCCGGCCAGGTTGGCATCGGCGGCTACCTGCCAGCCGCTAAGGTAAATGGCTTGCAAACCCGCTTGCACTTCCTGAATGGCCTGATTTCCGGTCAGGGCTCCTAGACCAGCCACGTAACTTTCGGTGTGTAGCAGCTTCCACAACCGCTCCGCTCCTTGCCGGGCCAGTGAATATTCTATCTGCACGGAGCCGCGCAGCTTTAGCACATCTTCGGCCGAGTAGGGCCGCTCGATGCCTTCCCAGCGTGGGTTAGTTGACCAATCCTGTTCTAATGCGGCAATACGCTCTTGCTTGTTCATGGGAATGGAAGTGGAAGATGGAAGGTGGTTTGCGAAGACAATGCGCGGCCCTGCCACTCAAAAGAGTGGCCTAGAAAAGCAGCCAGAAGATGATGTGGACGAGGTAAGCTGACGACTACTTTCGCCGGCTTCGTGCCAGACGCTAGGTCAGTTGGTCGTATGCGGGTACCGTCAGGAACTCGATAAACTTCTTACTGGTCACGAGATGGTCAAATAGCCGGGCGGCTTCTTTGTAGCGGCCTTGCTCAAAAGCCTCCTCTCCTACCAGCGCCTTAATTTTCTCAAGCTGGCCTGGTACTAAAGAGCGGTACAGCTCTACCGTGACAGGGCGACCATCCTGCAGGGTGGTGCCTGGCGTATTCAGCCACTGCCACACCTGGGCCCGACTAATTTCGGCGGTGGCAGCGTCTTCCATCAGGTTGTAAATGGGTACACATCCATTGCCACGCAGCCACGATTCGATGTACTGCACGGCTACATCGATGTTCAATTTTAAGCCTTCTTCCGAAATGGAACCTTCGGGCGCTTTAACCAAATCTGCGGCCGAGACATGCAGGTCGTCGCGCTTATTCTCAATCTGGTTGGGCTGAGGCATCAACTCATCAAACACCGCCAGCGCTACGGGTACTAGGCCAGGGTGGGCTACCCAGGTGCCATCATGCCCGTTGCGGGCCTCGCGCACTTTGTCGAGGCGCACTTTCTCCAGAGCAGCCTCATTAGCCTCGAGGTCGTTCTTGATGGGAATTTGCGCGGCCATGCCACCCATAGCATGCACCCCGCGCCGGTGGCACGTTTGAATAACCAGTTGCGAATACGCCGCCATAAAGGGCACCGACATAGTCACCTCGGCACGGTTGGGCAAGCGAAAATCAGGCTTGAGGCCCAGGCGCTTGATGTAGCTGAAAATATAGTCCCAGCGGCCACAGTTCAGGCCAGCAGAATGCTCCCGCAGCTCCCACAGAATCTCGTTCAGCTCGAATGCCGCCGGTAGCGTTTCGATAAGCACCGTTGCTTTGATCGTGCACTTAGGCATTTTCAACGACCACTGCGCAAAGCCAAATACATCATTCCAGAGCCGGGCTTCGAGGTAGCTTTCAATCTTGGGAAGATAGAAATAGGGTGCCGTTCCGCGGGAGCACAACTCGTGAGCATTATGAAAGAAGTATAGCCCGAAGTCGAATAAGGACCCACTTACCGGCTCTCCATCTACCAGCATGTGCTTTTCCAGCAGATGCCAGCCCCGCGGGCGCACCATGAGCACGGCTGTTTTCTCATTCAGCTTGTACTCTTTCTGCGGGGTAGCCAGGGAAATAGTTCGGCGCACGGCATCGCGCAGGTTACGCTGGCCTTCTACCACGTTGCTCCAAGTGGGAGAATTAGAATCCTCCAGATCAGCCATGAACACTTTGGCCCCGGAGTTCATGGCGTTGATAATCATTTTACGCTCTACTGGGCCCGTAATCTCCACCCGCCGATCCAACAGGTCTTCCGGCAGGGGCGCCACCGTCCAGGGCTTCTCCCGAATCAGGCGGGTCCCCATCAGGAAATCAGGCAGCACGCCCGCCTCCAGTTCCTGCTGACGTTCCTCGCGCCGGGCCAGCAGTTGACGGCGGGTCTGGTCAAACCGGCGGTGCAGCTCCGCTACGAAGGCCAGCGCAGAAGGAGTCAGGATTTCAGCAAACTCAGGGCTGTAGGTACCGGTAATCTTTACGCGCTCCGGCGTACGATACTTCGGTGCCGTTGCTACCGCATGGGGCTCAGTAAATAGTGACATAGGTAGGAAGTTTAAGGTGGCTGGATCAGTAGCCCGGCGAGCTATCTAAACCAAACATAGCAAAGCGAATTATATTAAACAAGCGAATATTCGCTAAATGTAAAATATACGCTGATAGCGTCTGCATTTGCAGGTATTTAAATTTAGTACTTGCTTGCCAGCTAGTTTGGCTTAATCGGGGCATTAACTGGACTCTAGCTATAGCGCTAAGCGTCATAAATCTGCCCCAATTGCGTTTAGAGCTACTCCCACCCAAGCAGCATGGCATAGGCTTCCACCCAAAGTCCGCTGGCTGCTTCCCCTTAACTGCTATTCACTCTCTCCTTTTATGCTGAGTCACGGTCAAGTTGTCCGACTAATTTTCGGACTGAAGCTTCGCGAGCTGCGCCAAGAGCGCGGCTACACTCCCGCCGAGCTGGCCCGCGCCTGTGATGTTTCCGTCTCGTATCTGAATGAGATTGAGAAGGGCAAGAAGTATCCCAAGGCTGATAAGATTCTGAGCTTAAGCAAGGTCTTGGGAGTCAGCTACGATCAGCTCACTTCCCTGACCTTGAGCCGCCGCTTGGAGCCTATTTCGGAGCTGTTGCAATCAAACCTGCTGAAGGAGTTCCCACTAGATATGTTCGGGCTGGACCCGCTGCGAATTGTGGAGCTGATTGCTGATGCACCGGCGAAAATGAATGCCTTCATCAGCACCTTGTTTGAGATTGCGCGCAACTACGAAATGCGACAGGAGCACTTCTTTCTGGCAGCGCTCCGCTCCTTTCAGGAGATGCACGACAACTACTTCGAGGAGTTGGAGCAGGACGTGCGCACCTTTGTTGTAGAGCACAAGATTCAACACTCTGCCCCCTTTGACCGCTCCCAGCTCATGCGGGTTCTGGAGGAAAACTATGGCTATACCCTCGACCGCACTACGCTTCAGGAATACAGCAACTTAGGGCGATTACGCTCGGTTTTCCAGCACAAAAGCCGGCGCTTATTGCTACGCCCAGGCCTTACGGGGGCTCAGGAAGGCTTTGTGCTAGGCCGCGAAGTGGCCTTTAATTACCTCAATTTGCGCGAGCGGCCCTATGTGAATGCCACCTTCCCGGTGCGTTCCTTCGAGGAAGTACTCAACAACTTCAAAGCGTCGTACTTCGCGGGGGCGCTGCTGATGGAGGAAGAGTCATTGGTGCGAGACTTACAGCGTTTATTCGCTCATAAGAAATGGGAGCCCACGCTGCTGCTGGAGCTACTGACGAAGTATGATGTTTCGCCGGAGATGTTCATGCAGCGGATTACCAACCTGCTCCCGCGCCACTTCGGGTTGCAGAGCCTGTTTTTCCTGCGCTTCGACCAGGCCAACTCCTCGGCAGCCTTCAAGCTGACCAAGGAACTGCACCTTTCACGCCTCCATAATCCCCACGGAAACGAGCTGCATGAGCACTATTGCCGCCGCTGGGTTTCCCTGCGCCTCATTGCCGATCTGCGCCAGCAGCCTATGACGGGCACACCCAACTTCACGCTGGGTGCCCAACGCTCCCGCTACCCCAACGGCGACGAATACCTGTGCTTGTCGCTGGCCCGCTCGGGTGCCGCTACCGAGCCCGCCGTGAGTGTTACCGTAGGCCTGCTCTGCGATGATACCCTACGCCAGAAGCTCCGCTTCCTCGACGACCCAGCTATTGTGCAGAAGGACGTGAATGAGACCTGCGAGCGGTGCACGTTCTTCGACTGCGAGGTACGGGCCGCGGCTCCGGTAGAAGTAGAGCGCCGGCAGCGGCAGCGGGAATTAGAAGAGTCGGTTGCCGCCCTGGTCAACGGAGGGTAATCTTCTCACATTAGAGAATTAGTAGTTGCCAGATTTGAAGAAGTCGTTTTTTGCGCGTTGGGGGTGGCCTATGCTCACGCTGCTTGTGCTACTAGGCCTAGCGGGGCTGGCAGGTACCTGGTATGTGCTCTGGAAGCCCAATGTGAAACCGTCGGCGTTTGGTCCTGCTTACCTGTATATCCGCACGGGCAGCGGCTTTGCGGCCGTGCAGGACTCACTGCGTAAGTATGAGTTGCTCCGCGACCCAGGTACATTTGAGTGGCTGGCGCGAAAGCGTGAGTATCCGAATCACGTGCGCCCCGGTCGGTATTTGCTGGCGCCTAACCTGAGTAATTCGGCTTTGCTGGATAAGCTGGAGCGGGGCGAGCAGGACACCATAGCCTTTGTGCTCGATGCGTTCAAGTACAAGCCTCAACTGGCCCGCCAGGTAGCCCGCCAACTGGAAACGGACTCTGGTAGCCTGCGCCACTTGCTGCAGGACAATGCTTTCCTGCAGCGCCAATACCAGCTAGATACTACCACCATTCTTACCCTGTTTCTGCCGGGGCCTTACCGCCTGTTCTGGAACACCTCGGCGCGGCAGTTTCTGGATTCGGCGGCGGCCACCCACCGGCGGTTCTGGACCGTGCAACGCCGGCAGCGCGCCGACTCGCTCCGGCTTTCGCCCACCGAAGTGCATGTACTGGCCAGCATTGTGCAACGAGAGACTGCCAAGAAGGAGGACAAACCCGTTATTGCGGGCGTGTACCTGAACCGGCTGCGCCGCGGCATGCGCCTCCAGGCCGACCCTACCCTGCTTTGGGCCATTGGCAACTTTGGGGTGAAGAGGGTGCTGAACAAGGATAAGCTCGTGGACTCGCCGTACAACACCTACAAGCATAAAGGCCTCCCCCCTGGTCCCATCACCTCCGCCAACCGGCAAAGCCTGGATGCCGTGTTAAAGCCGGCCGCCCACCAGTACCTGTTCTTCTGCGCCCGCCCCGACCACAGCGGATATTCCGACTTCGCCGAGACGTTCGCGGAGCATAAGCAGAACGCCCGCCGCTACCAGCATATGCTGGACAGCATGCGTATTCTGCGATAGAGCCAGTTGTTACAGCTTCAGCAACCGCAGTTGCAGAGTATCTTGCTTCGCCACACGTTGCCGAGCCAAGGTTTCCTCATAGCCTAGGCCAGTGTACTCAGAGTGCTCCAAGAATAGCAGCGGAGAAGTTAGCAGGGGCTCCGGCCAGGCCGCTACGGGTTGTAGGCGCCGCAGTGAATCAAAGCGGGCTACGCCGGTTACGCGCCAGTAACTGTCTAGCAGCACGTAGCGGTAGCCCCACCGCCGCAAAGCCGCCAACGCCCGCTCATCATTCACTGACAAAACGGTATCGGGCTGAAAAGGTGCTAGGCCTAGGCTGACGGTGCTGGCTACTTTTCCTCCTCCGTGCGCCTGGAGCCAGGTCGCTACCTGTGGGTACCGAGTGGGAGTATAGGCGTAAATTTCGCGCTGCAGGCGGTAACCGTTAAAACCAATGGCGGCTATAATCAGCCCTGCCAAGACACCGCCGGACAACCATTGGCGCAGCCCCGCATACGCGAGTACATAGAACAGTGGATACGCCCAAAGCAGGCCCCGCGGCGCTTTTATCAACAAGGTCATTCCGGCAAGGAGGCAGGCAGCCCACACTAGCAGATACGGCAAGAAAGGAAGCTGTCCGCGGCGGCTAGGCCACTCTTTGCGCAGCTTCAGCAGCAAAAGCCCCACTCCTACGCCCAGCAGCGGTGACTCAAAATTCCAGAGGTAGCGGAAGTAGTACAAGGCATCAAACCGCAGCGTGTTGCTCCGGCCGGCCGCGTTAGCCGCATCCGGAAAGGCTACCTTGTAGTAGAAAGCCGGCCACAGGTACCAGCGCAGCCCTGCCGCCACTCCGATGGCCCCAAACACCAGGTAGGGGGCTGCTACTAGGGCCGCAACTCGCATCAGGTTGCCTCGCCGCCAGAGTAGTCCATCGTTGTGCCACAGCTCCAGCACCGTCAGAATGGGTATCGTCAGGATAAACTTATAGTTGATGCACAGGCCTAGCATCAGCCACGCGGCTGCCTGAAGCAAGGTTTGGCGGCTGGGCTGTTGCAGGCGGCCCCAGTAAGCCCCCAGTAAGCCTGCAAAGCAAAACAAGCTACCCGAGCTCATGGTAAAATCGCGGCCCGAGAACGTGAGCAGTACCGACGTACCGGCAAAGAGCGTGAGCAGCGCCTGTTGCCATCCCGACAGCTGTAAATGGTGGCCTACGAAGCGAATAAGCATGCCCAAAGCTGCTACTGCCAGCAATGCGTTTACATGTTGAAACACCTGATAGTTGGAGGTAAACCAAGCTAGCGGCGCGTATAGCAAGTAAAACCCAGGGCTGCCGTGGTGAAAAATGTGGTGCACATTTCCGTAGGCCACTTCCTGCACTATCTGCCAGTTGCGCACCGAATCATAATCGGGTAGGGCTGCCTCACGCAGGCCATACAGGCGCAATGCAGCCAGAGCAACCAGGGCCAGCAGCCACCAGAGGTTGAGGTTCGCGTAAGGAATGTCGTTCTTCGTGGCCGCCATGCGCAATGTAGAGCGTATGGCGAAGTACGGCAATATCTGTTGAACCCGGCTCTACCTATCCTGAGCTGCTGGCTCAGGATGCGCCATCTCACCTTACACTTCTCTCCTTCATGCGTACTGTAATTCAGCGCGTCCGACATGCCAGCGTGACCGTGGAAGGCCGCGTTACCGGACAAATTGGTCCGGGCTTGCTAGTGCTGGCTGGCTTCGCCCCCACCGATGATACCCGCAGCCTCGACAGGATGGCCCGCAAGCTCGTGCAACTGCGGATTTTCTCTGATGAGGAGGGCAAAATGAATCGCTCAGTGCAGGATGTGGGCGGACAAGTGCTGGTAGTAAGCCAGTTTACGCTGCTGGCAGATGCCCGCAAAGGCAACCGCCCCAGCTACATTGGAGCGGCCCCTCCCCCCGTGGCCATTCCCTTGTACGAGCAGTTTGTTGGGATGCTCGAGCAGCTGCTAGGCCAGTCGGTGCCTACCGGTGAGTTCGGGGCCGATATGCAAGTTGAACTGCTCAACGATGGCCCAGTTACCATTGTGCTGGACTCGCCGGAGTAAGCGAGCCGCACGTCATCAATTCCTTTTCCTCTCTTCTTATGACTATCGAAGAAGCCCAACAAACCGTTGATCAGTGGATTCAGACTACTGGCGTCCGGTACTTCAATGAGCTTACCAACATGGCCATGCTCACCGAGGAGGTCGGTGAGGTGGCCCGCATCATTGCCCGTCAGTACGGCGAGCAGTCGTTTAAAGAATCAGACAAAGACAAAGTCTTAGCTGATGAGCTGGCCGATGTTCTGTTCGTGGTGATTTGCTTGGCTAACCAAACCGGCGTCAACCTCACGGAGGCCCTGCAGCGCAACCTGGAAAAGAAAACCAAGCGCGATGCCGACCGCCACCGCCAAAACGAAAAGCTGTTTTAGGCCACTAAACTGCCATTCCGAGAGCAGCGAGGAATCTGGGTTAGCTTCTAGGCCAAGTCTCAGCCTCCTCGCTGCTCGCGGAATGACAGTTCTAGGCCACTACAATCCGCCCTTCCCGGAACACTGGCACCAGATCATACGCATCTTGGCGTACGCAAAACTCCATGTCTTTATGCGACTCCAGACTATTGAGGCGCCGCACGTGCGAGGATTTTAGTAAGTAGGCTGCTACATCGGGTTGGGCTGCCTGCCAGAGGTCCAAGGCAGCTAGTGTAGCATCGGAGCTGGTTACGTCGAACTCCTGGGCCAGCCGCTGGGCCAGCGCGCCACCGAATAGGGTGTCTTCGAGGCAGAACTTGCCCTTCCATCCCGCACACACCACTATCACATCTTGCTGCTGCTGCCGCACGAAATCAGCTACAGCACCCAGGTTCAGGAAGGCGCCCAGCACCACATGCTCAGCAGCGGCAGATAAATGGAGGGCCCGGGTACCGTTGGTGGTCGTAATTGCCACGCTGCGGCCCCGCACGGGCACTACGCCATCCAGGTAGCCAAAGGGGGAATTTCCTAGGTCTACGTTTTCGGCCTGCCGGCCATCACGTTCGGCGGCCGTGAGGTAGCCTTGGCTCGCCATTTCCCGGCACGGCTCCAGCTCACTGAATGGCACCAAATGCGTGACTCCCTGAGCTAGTGCAGTGACGATGGAAGAGGTAGCCCGCAAAATATCTACAACTACCGCTACCCGGCCCTGCAGGTCATACAGGGGCAGCAGTTCTGGGGAAAAACAAATATCGAGGGAAGGCATATTGAGGTACATTACTGACTAGCAGTCGTGCTGAGCAAAGAAAAATTGCCAGCTACCAAGCCGAAACCTGGTAACTGGCAACCAATAACTGGGAGTTGCTTACGCTTCTTCGGTGCCGGGCACGAAGGGCAGCTTCACTACCGTAGCAGGCAGGTTTTTGCCGCGTACCTGCACGAAAATCTTGGTACCGGGCGTGCTCAGCTCCGTTTGCACGTAGCCCAGGCCTATGCCCTTGCTGAGGCTCGGCGACTGCGTGCCACTAGTAACATCGCCAATCTTCTCACCGGCCTCATTCACCAGCTCGTAGTGGCCGCGCGGAATCCCGGGTCCATCCATCAGGAAGCCTACCAGCTTGCGCGAAACCCCAGCTTCTTTCTGCTGCTTGAGGCTATCGGCGTTGGTGAAGTCTTTAGTGAACTTCGTGATCCAGCCTAGGCCAGCTTCCAGGGGCGACGTTTCGTCGGTAATGTCGTTGCCGTAGAGGCAGTAACCCATTTCCAGGCGGAGCGTGTCGCGGGCACCCAGACCGATGGGCTTCAGACCGAATGGCTGGCCGGCTTCCATTACTTTATCCCACACCTGCTTGGCATGTTCGTTGGGCACGTAGAGCTCAAACCCACCCGCGCCGGTGTAACCGGTGGCCGAAATAATGACGTTGGGTGCACCGGCAAACGTGCCCTGCACGAAGGAGTAGTACGGAATGGTGGTCAGGTCTGTATCAGTGAGGCTTTGCAGGGCTTGGATGGCTTTGGGCCCCTGCACCGCAAACAGGCTAATGGTATCCGACACGTTTTCCATCTCGGCACCCTGGGTGTTGTGCTGCTGAATCCAGTTCCAGTCTTTGTCGATGTTAGACGCGTTTACCACCAGCAGATAGTCTTCCTCGGCCAGCTTATACACCAGCAAGTCGTCTACAATGCCACCTTGGGTGTTGGGCAGGCATGAGTACTGCGCTTTGCCGGGCTGCAGCTTGCTGGCGTCGTTGCTGGTTACGCGCTGAATCAGGTCGAGGGCCTGGGGGCCGCGCACCCGGAACTCGCCCATGTGCGATACGTCGAAGATGCCCACGGCCCGGCGCACGGTGTGGTGCTCATCCAGGTCGGAAGAGTAGCGCACGGGCATGTTGTAGCCCGCGAAAGGCACCATTTTAGCACCTAGCTGCTGGTGCACATCATTCAACGGAACGGTTTTAAGGTCTTCGGCCATCAGAAAATGGGTGGTGGGAGAAAAGAATAAGAAACTAAAAAATCAGGTGGATTACCATGACTACGGAGGAGCTTGGAGCCGTATACGTTAGTGCATTCACACTCAGAAGCATCGGTTCATTCACTCACCCACGTAAGTGCGAGCGAGTGGCCTAGCGCCGGGCGAAATTAGCCAAATCCGCTTGCGCTTAGGCTAACCGCCCAACCTTATCTTTGTGCTTGCTTTCTCCCGACCCTCGGGACCATTCCTGCCTTGAAGCTCGCTTACTGGCGCTTTGCCGTTTTCCTCGCTGCTTTTAGCAGCACCTGACCAGAATTTATGACCGACGAGCTCAAACAGGATTTCGATTCCGCTCTAATCAAGCACTTGTCGTTTAAGTCCAAGCTACGCTCCTTTCTTTACGGCAGCGGCACCAGCCAAACGCCCATTCGTGACCCAAACGTCTGCAGCTTTGGGCAATGGATTAATGCTCGGGTTTTGCAAGACTATGGCCATCTCCCCATTAGTCAAGAGCTGAACCGAGTGCATATTCGGATGCATCAGGTGGCCAACCGCCTTATGGATCTTTTGCAGCAGGGCCACCAAGATGAAGCAATTGCTGGCCTAGCAGAAGTTGACCAGATAGCCGATCATATAACTCAACTATTGCGTACGATGCAGCACCAGCTCCGCACAGGCCGCTAGGCCACCTCCTGCGGTTCAGTGGCCTAGCCCTTGTCCTCCCACCTGCCTCGCATGAAGCTTCGGATTTCCACTAAACTCTTTGCTGGCTTTGTGGCCATTTCGGTGCTGTTTGCAGCCGTAGTGGTTATCAACTATCAGCTTTCCCGAAAGGTGCTGCGCAACTCCCAGCGCGTAGAACGCTCCCAGCGTATTACCGGGGAGGCCACTACCCTGCTGCGCAATATCATTGACATGGAAAGCGGCTTCCGGGGCTATCTGCTCATCGGCAATGAGGTACTCTTGGAGTATTACTACGAAGGTGAGCGAAACCTGCTAGGCCGGTTTGCTGAACTGCGGGATGAGCTGCCCATCAACACCCCGCAGTACAACCGTATGCTGCGGGCACAGCAGCTTTATCAGCAATGGACCGCTTACTCTCATTTGCTGATAAGTGAAAAGCGGGAAGCCTTACGTCGGAACCCCAACCAAATAGCGCTAGAGGGCTTAGAGCACCGCAACCTCACATCGGGGCTCACCGGTAAAGTTCTGATGGACCAAATTCGGGTGGTGTTTACGGCATTTGAACAGGAAGAAACCCGCATGCGCCTTGGCCAACGCCAGAAACTGCAGGAAAGCATCCGGGAGACCAGGGTGTTGTCGGTGGGTATCACGCTGGCTACTATTCTGCTAGGCCTGCTATATGCTTCCTATTTGGTGCGCCAACTCTCCCACCGTATTGGTAGCATGGTGACGCTTTCTCGCCGCATTGCCGACGGCGACTACGCCACCACCGTGTTAGACACGGAGCAAGATGAACTCACGGAGCTGGCCGACTCGCTCAACGTGATGTCGAACACTATTGATGGCACCATCACCCAGCTGGAGCGCCGCAATCAGGAGCTTGATCAGTTTGCCTATGTGGTTTCCCACGATTTGAAAGCGCCGCTGCGGGGCATTGAAACTGCGTCTCGCTGGATTGAGGAAGATATGCGGCAAGACTTGCCAGAGCATATTCGGGAGTTTCTGCTGCTGATGCGCACCCGCGTTTTCCGCATGGAAAACCTGATCAGTGGCATTCTGGAGCTGTCCCGTGTGGGGCGCACAAAGCAGGCCGAAGAGCGCGTGAACGTGCGAGAACTGCTGCAGGAAATCCTCGACTCGCTGGCGCCACCGCCGGGCTTCACGGTAGAACTGCCCAGCTACTTGCCTACCCTTACTACCAACCGCGTGCAGCTGCAGCAGGTGTTCAGCAACCTCATCAGCAATGCCCTCAAGTACCACGACCATCCAGAGTCTGGGTTAATTCGGGTTGGCTGCCGCGAAGAGCGCGGCCAGTTTCAATTCTCAGTGCAAGACAATGGTCCGGGCATTGCGCCCGAGTACCATGAGCGGATTTTTGTCATTTTCCAGACGCTCACCGAGCGCGACACGCTGGAAAGTACGGGAGTAGGCCTAGCCATCGTGAAGAAAATAGTAGAGGGGCGCGGCGGTACTATTCGGGTAGAATCAGCTGAAGGCCAGGGCGCAACTTTTGTATTTACGTGGCCCAAAGAAAATCCTCGGCGTACAGAATCACGCTCGAAAGAAACTGTAATACCGGTTTCAGATGCCCAAAGTCGTCGGTAATCCGTATACCGGCTAAGATTTTCGGTCATTTATCCGTTTTTCGACCTCATGATTAGTGACGCTCCACAACCCAGCATTCTGCTCGTCGAAGACGACCAGATGGATATAATGAATGTGCAACGCGAACTGCGGAAGCACAACATTGATGTTCCTTTACACATTGCCCGTAACGGTAAAGAGGCCCTCAGCCTTCTTCGGGGCGAAGATGGAAAGACCCAGATTCCTCGGCCTAATGTGGTCATGTTAGACATCAATATGCCTCGCATGAATGGCCTAGAGCTACTACAGATTTTACGCTCTGACCCTGACTTTGTAGGCCTAAACGTATTTATCACTACTACCTCCGATTTAGAAACTGAACGCTTCAAGGCTCAGGAATTAGCCGTGAGTGGCTACATCATTAAACCGCTGAGCTTCGACAGCTTTGGCGAAGGGGGCACCACGGTAGATGGCTTCAGCTTATTCCTTGATCTATTACGGCTGAAGGACTAAGGCGTCAGAACGCTTCTGCACCTGTTTGCCTGAATACTTGTGCAGGATCTTAGTGCGCGTGAACAGTGGCCTAGCAACGGCTTGTTCTAGCGTACCAAGATCCTTTTCTGTTTTTAGCTTAGTTGTATTCCCGGTATTTCTCAACCTACAGCAGCCGGAAACCCATGCGGTGGTGCACAGTGGGCCCATGGTCGCGGATGGCCATGCGGTGGCTTGGAGTCGGGTAACCAGCATTCTGCTCCCAACCATAGAAGGGGAACTCCGCCGCTAGTTCGCGCATTCGCTCATCCCGAAAGGTCTTGGCTAGCACTGATGCGGCTGCAATAGAGCGGTACAAACCATCACCCCCAACAATGCAGGTGTGCGGCAACGTAGGGTGTGGCCGAAAGCGGTTGCCATCAACCAGCAAATGCGTAGGTGTTAGGCCTAGCTGCTCTACCGCTCGGTGCATGGCTAGGTAGCTGGCCTGAGCAATATTGATAGCGGCTATTTCCTGGGGCGAAGCTTCGGCTACGGCCCAGGCTACTGCTTCCTGACAAATTTCGGCGCGCACGAGCTCCCGCTGCCGCGCCGTCATCTGCTTGGAGTCGTTGAGGTATTGAGGCGAAAAGTCGGGTGGCAGAATAACGGCGGCCGCAAAAACAGGTCCGGCCAAACACCCCCGGCCCGCTTCATCGAGTCCGGCTTCCAGGGGTTGGCCCGTATAGGAGGCGAGTAACATACTACAAAGGTATACTGGCTAGGCCACCTTAATCCTTATTTAAACCGTTAGAACACGGGAAAAGGCCTCCCCGACTGCTTCTAGCAATCGGAGAGGCCTTTTCTAGGGCACTGCTAAGCAGTAAGGGTACTTATTTGTGGCTGCCAGCGGCTGAGCCTACTTCTGGACTGTCATTGTCGCCCCGACGGTTGCCTTGCTTATCGCGTGGGCCTTCATCAATGGCATCGTCTTCGTCGGTGGTGATATACACGTTAGTGGAGGGGCCTAGGCCACCGGTGTTCTGTATTAACTCAGATTCGGCCTGGGCATGCTTAAGATTGAAAAGCGGATCGCCGGGCTGATCTTGGGAAGCTTGTTTCTTTGACTGATTGGCCATAAAACTTACAGCACCGACCGGGATGTGAACGGTCGATTACTGGTAGATACGCGCCCCACTCAGACGAGGTTGGTTGCCGCAGCCTACAGGATTTTGGGATTATACTTCTTCTCAACCGTGAGAAAACAAAAAAACCGCTGCCTTAAGCAGCGGTTTTTTCAGTGTGTTGGCCGGCAAATCATTCATCTACCCTACTCCTTTGCCAGCGGCAACACAACGCAGTAGAAGCCTTCCTTTCCATTAACCCTACGTGCGCCATTCATTACTGATACAAATGTATACCAGCGCTATAGCCCCCTGCTGTGAAACTTGACCAATGGTGCTACTTTGCCGGCCAACTACACTTTCTGCCCGGCCGATGATAAACTGGTGCCGGTAAAGCAGTAAATCAGCCGTACCTTTACAGCCATCAACTTCCAGCAATTTCTTGTTTATGTCCAATAAGAGCCTCTCCGAGCTAGACGAAACCCACAACCCTTGGCAAACGCACAGCAGCGAGGTCAAGTATGAAAACCCCTGGATCAGGGTGCGGGAAGATCAGATTACCAACCCCGCCGGCAACCCAGGCCTGTATGGGGTAGTGTCCATGAAGAACAAGGCCTTAGGCATTGTCCCCGTCGACGAGGAAGGCAACACCTGGCTGGTAGGCCAGTACCGGTATGCCCTCAGTGAATACAGCTGGGAAATCCCCATGGGTGGGGGCCCGGTAGAACTGGATATCTTGGAATCAGCCCAACGCGAGCTTCGCGAAGAAACTGGCATTACGGCCCGCCGCTGGACCAACATCGCCCGCCTGCACACCTCCAACTCGGTGACCGATGAAGAAGGCTTTGTGTTCTTGGCCCAAGACCTGGAGTTTGGCGCCGAAGAGCCCGAAGACACCGAGGATCTGCACGTGTGGAAGCTCCCCCTCTCTGAGGCCATTGAGATGGTAATGAACAACCGCATTACCGACGCCATTAGTGTGGCGGGCTTGCTGAAAGCCGCCCGCGTTCTAGCACAATAGCCGCTAGCGACGTAGCCAGAGCCCAATGGTTTGGGGTTGGCTACGTCGTTACTCGGTTATCCCTTTTACCTTTGTAGGTATGCGTCGCTTGATACGTTACATAGGCCACCGACTCTATACCACTTGGGCAACCTTCTGGTTTGTGCTGCCTTTCGTGCTGACCTATCCACTGCAATGGCTGATGAGCCGCCAGAAATGGCACCGGCAGCTCCACTCCATCAACCGGGGTTGGAGTATTTTCTCCATCCGCATGTGGGGGGTGCCCGTCACGATTATCAAGAAAAAACCGCTGCCAGCTGACCAGACCTGCGTGTATGTAGCCAACCACGGCTCTTACATCGACATTCTAATGCTGTTCAAAGCTATTCCCGGCTTTCTGAACATGGTGGGCAAGAGTGACCTAGCCGAGGTGCCCGTTTGGGGCTCCATTTTTGGGAACACCTATATCACGGTAAACCGCAACAGTGCTGTAAGCCGTGGGCGCTCTATGGTAGAGGCACGGCGTAGCCTGGAAGCGGGCCGCTCGGTAGTTATCTTTCCGGAGGGCACTATTTCGCCCAAAGCTGGTGAAGAGATGGTACCCTTCAAGGAAGGTGCCTTTCAGTTGGCTATTGCGACCGGTGTACCCATCGTGCCCATCACCATGCCCCTCAATCATAAGTTCATGCCAAGCATCAAGGGCTCGTTGCGGGTGCGCTACTCTCCCCTGCGCTTGGTTATGCACGAGCCCATTCCTACTGCTGGCCTTACCTTAGCCGATGCCCCGGAACTAAAGGACCGGGTTTATGCGATTATTGCCAGTGAGTTCTTGCCAGAAGGGGCTGGTATTCCTGAACCCAGCACTTGGCGAAAGCCTCAGCCTCAGAAAGAGGAAATGGCACTGCCTACTTCGTAAATCTACTTTTTACTCTTCTTACTTTGAGCACCGACCTAGCCACCCTGCGCAAACTGGCCCATTTGGCCCGCCTAGAATTTGACGAAAACAAAGAGCAGCAAATGCTCGGCGACCTGAACAAGATTCTGGATTGGGTGGATCAGCTGCGCCAGCTGGATACTTCCAATGTGGAGCCCTTGGTTCACCTTTCGCACGAAATTAACGTGCTACGCCCCGATGAAGCGCACAATACAGTGAGTCATCAGGACGGTCTGCGCAATGCTCCGCGCAAGGATTCTGACTATTTCCGCGTTCCGAAAGTTTTAGAATAACGGTTGCTACTCCCTCCTGCTTCCCCTCCAAACCGCTGGCGTGGACCACTGCTGGTGCTGGCTGTACTCACGGTATTGGCCCTTGGGCTCACTGGTTGGCATGCCTTCACTGGCAACGACACTGTGTTGCCAGTACGGCCTGTGGCCCAGCTCACACCGGTACCTACCACCATCGCATCCGTCCGCATAGGCCTAGCGGAGTTGCCAGTACAAGCCAATGGCTATCTGCTCACCCAGACCTACAGCGTAGATGGTCCTTACGTGCAGCCTACTGCCGCCGTATTGCTCATAGCCCTCTTAGGAGCCGCTCTGGCTTATTTTCTAGCAGCCGTAAGTACGCTGGCGCGCCCCGCGTTTGTAGTCGGAATGGCTTTGGTGATTTTTCTGCTAATGTCGCTGAACGCCGACTTGCTTGGTGTGTTTAATGCCCGGGAGCAGTATTTTCTGATTTTAAGTCTGGTGCTATTAGGCGGCTTCACTTTCGCCTTTCATGCCTTCTCGCCCAACACCAGCTTCACGAGAAGGCTGTTGGTACTTAGCACCTTAGTAGCGCTCTTGGGTGGGTTGCTATTTCTGCGCAGCCAACATCCATCTGATGTTACGGCCCTCCATCTCACGGCGTTTTTCACGGTCTCTGGCGCCGTAGCTTTTGCCCTTCTTGTGCTGTGGGTGGCCTACGAAAACATCTATGGCCTCCTATGGCTGAATACTCAGGCTGAAACGCCTAGTGGCCGCTTTGGGCTGCTGCCTTTCCTGCTTACCAGCATCCTCTACTTGGGTACACTCCTGTTGTACTACTGGAATGAGGGCGAACTGCTTATCCTACCCGGCTGGCACTTCGACCCATTGGTGCTGCTGGTGCCCGCCGTGGTTATTGGTTGGCTTAGCTTGCAACAGCGAAGCACAACCTATGGCTCATGGGTGCCTTTTTGGCCTGGTGCCAATTACTTGTACTTGATATTTGTGCTGCTGGCAGCCACAGCGTTGGGCTACGCTTTTGCCACGGCTAATGACCCATTCTTGTTTGCTGCCCGCGACTTTACAGCTCTTGCGTTTTTGGCAATTGGCACGGCTTTCCTGCTATATGTGCTAGTTAACTTCGGGCCACTTATCCGCAAGAAGATGGCCGTGCATAGGGTAGTATATGAGCCCCGACGCTTCCCCTTCTTCGCTATGTACATGCTAGGTGTGGCAGTACTAGGCGCAGTGGAGTTACGCAATAATTTCTTCGTTATTGATCAGGTTAAGGCTGCCTATTACAATAACCTCGGCGACCTTACTCGCTTACAAAGTGAACTGACGCCTGGTGCCGATGCGCTGGCGTTGCTAGCCGAGCGCTACTATGCAGAGAGTGATGAGTTAGATCTGCACAACCACAAAGCCAGCTTGGGCCGGGCCGCATTGTATCACTTCCGCCTGCAGCGCCAAAATGAGATTAACATCCTGCGGCGCGCCCTTAGCCGTCGGCCATCTGAAAAGATTTCCCTCCGCCTGGCAGCTCTCTACAATGAGCCTGCTGATTTCTTTGACCGCCTAGAAATCCTAAGAGCAGGCCTAAAAAGCACCCCTCGCAGTGCCCGCATCGCCAACGACCTAGCACAGCTTTATACCCGCTCCTCCCTCTCCGACTCAGTTGCCTACTACCAAGCGCGCGCGGAGGCTCTCGCTCCCAACGACGAGGTCCTTAGGTCTAACCGGCTGGCCTACCTTATGCAGCAACAGCAGTGGACTGCGGCTAAACAGTTTGCCACTGAGGCAGCTGGTGCAACAGATCCGGCTTTGCAGAGCAACCAGCTACTTCTAGGCCAGTTAACTGATCATCACGCCCAAAGCAACGCAGCACCACCAACTAGCACAGAACCGCTGACTGCGGCAACTTTTGCGCGCCTGTATCATTACGCGCTAGGCCAGGCCACTCGCCGCGATACTGCTCTGCTACCCACGCTCACGCAACTGGCCTCTCAACCCGATAACAGCGCCTACGCCGATCAGCTTCAATTTCTGCGTGCTCTTACGCAGCAATACGGTGGGCAATCTGTGGCGGCTCAAGCTACACTGCGGCCTTTAGCTTCAGGCTCGGGACCTGCGGCGGCCTACTATCAATCAGTACAGGGCTTGTGGCTGCTGGACCAGCGCTTGTACGCGGCGGCGGCTCCGCGCTTAGCCGAGGCAGTGCAGAATGGCGCCGTAGCGGCAGGTTTACCCCAGGCCTATGCACTGGCTCTGAGCGGGCAGCTTGACTCGGCTCACCGGGTAGCCACGTATCTGCTCAAACAGCCCCAGGTACCATTTCCAGCTCTCACCCGAGAGTTTTATACGGTAACACAACCCGACTTCAGCGCCGATTATGCACAAGCTACTGATTCTCTGAAGGCGCAATATTTAGTGCTGCGCGGCGATGAGTTCCCCGCTACTACCGACTTGTTGGCCCCGGCTATAGCGTTGCAGCAACCTGCTCCTCAACAAACAGCGCTCTTGGCTCAGCTTCCTCGGGCGTTCCGCGCTGGCCAGACAGCTTCTACTCAGCAGGTAATACAACGCTTTGCACCGGCAGTTACTACTCGTTCTGCTCAGACCTCTGCCTGGAATGTGCAACGGGGCGAGTTACTGGTTCGGACTAAGCAGTGGCCAGCCTTGCAACAACTCACAGAGCAGGCCTACCTGCAGGGCCCCGATCAGGCTTGGCGCCGTTATTTTCAGGCAATCCTAGCCGAAACTCACCAGCAGCCTCAACAGGCTGCCAAGCTATACGCGCAATTAGTACAGGAAACTCCTTTTGTTGAAAGCGGCATCCTGGCTGCGGCTCAGTTCTACACGCAGCGCAAAGAGTTTATCACTGCATATAACACCCTGCTGAAAGGCATCGACTACAACCCAGAGTCAGCGGAGCTACTAAAGGCGTATATACTAGCGGCCATTCCAGTAGGCTTGAACGAATATGCAGCGGCACCTCTGGAGCACTTGGCCGCGTTGCTTTCACCTCAGGAATATAGTACCTTTCGTACGCAGGTAGAGACACGGCGCGCGGCGCAGGCCTCCTCCAATGCCCCCTGGAACTAATCTGATTTGGTTATGCTGCACCCTGTCATTGAAACCACTGACATTTCTAAAGTCTACCGCATGGGGACGGAGGAAATCCATGCGCTACAATCAGTATCCATTACCATCCAGCGTGGTGAGTATGTAGCCTTCATGGGCCCGTCGGGTTCTGGTAAGTCGACGCTGATGAACATCGTGGGCTGCCTTGATACGCCTAGTGGCGGCCGGTACATCCTGAATGGCCACGACGTCAGCAACATGACCGACAACCAGCTGGCGGACGTGCGCAACCGCGAAATCGGGTTTGTGTTCCAGTCTTTCAACCTACTACCACGCGCTACTGCTCTCGATAACGTAGCCCTGCCATTGATCTATGCCGGCTATGGTAAATCGGAGCGCCAAGAAATTGCCCGGGAGGCTCTGCGCAGCGTAGGCCTAGCTGAACGCGCCTTACATAAACCCAATGAGCTAAGCGGTGGTCAGCGTCAGCGGGTAGCCATTGCCCGAGCACTAGTCAATAATCCCAGCATCATCTTGGCTGATGAGCCTACAGGTGCTCTAGACACCCGTACCAGCCATGAAATCATGGACCTATTCGAGGCACTCTACGTGAAGGGAAATACCATTATTATGGTTACTCACGAAGAAGACATTGCCCGCTACGCCCACCGCATTGTGCGCCTGCGTGACGGCTTGATTGAAACCGACGTTATCAATCACGAGGTTAACACGCACCATCAGTTGGTAAGTAAGTAGGCCAGGTACACCCGGCAGCAGACAATCGATTTTGGCTACACCGCAACTTTCTGCCTTGCAGACTGTCTTTCGGGTACCTTCCCCTTCTACCTACCCAGCTCTTGAAGATATATACTAAAACCGGCGACCAAGGTCTTACTTCTCTTATCGGTGGTACTCGCGTACCAAAGTCTAGCTTACGAATCGACTGTTACGGCACCGTTGACGAGCTTAACTCCTACATCGGGTTGGTGCGCGACCAAGACGTGAATGTAGCTCGACGCCCGTTGCTTAAGGAGATACAGGACCGGCTCTTTACTATTGGCGCATCCTTGGCCTCAGATCCTGAAAAGTCTAAAATGAAGATTCCGGATCTGCATGCCGAAGATGTTACGCTTTTGGAACAGCAGATGGACCAAATGAATGCTGTCTTACCTGAGTTGCGCGTTTTTGTCTTGCCCGGCGGCCACCAGTCGGTGTCTTTTGCGCATGTTGCCCGGTGTATTTGCCGCCGAGCTGAGCGCTTAGTTATTCAGCTTCGTGAGGAGTCCTTTGTTGCCGATCTGGTAGTAATGTATTTGAACCGCCTATCCGATTTTCTGTTTGTATTGAGTCGGCAAATGGCCCACGATCTGGATGCCGAGGAAGTCACTTGGCAGCCTCGTATGTAGCTTGCCCAGCTACGCGCACAAGTAACTTTTAATCTGCACTTTACTAGCCCTACTTCCCACCCTCTCTCACAACCAGCGGTTGGCTGAGTCCGTTTCAAAGGTCTCTACCACCCGCTATTGTTCCCTTATTCCCACCCACCCCACTTTCTTCCTATGATTGACACGCTCACCATCCAGACGAAGCGTACTAGCGCTTCCCGCCTACCCGAAGTGGACTTTGACCACCTAGAGTTTGGCAAGACCTTTTCAGACCATATGTTGGTAGTCGACTACCAGGATGGTGAATGGCAGGAGCCCCAGATTGTTCCTTACGGCGACATGACAGTGAGCCCCGCTAACTCGGCTCTACATTACGGCCAAGCTATTTTTGAGGGTATGAAGGCCTACAAAAATGAGCAGGGCGAAGTGTACATGTTCCGCCCCTACGACAACCTACACCGCCTCAATGCTTCGGCTGAGCGCATGTGCATGCCTGCTATTCCGGAGGAAATCTTCATGCAAGGCCTCGCACAGCTTCTGCGCCTCGATGCGGAGTGGATTCCAAGCTTCACCGGTAGCTCTCTATACATCCGCCCCTTTATGTTTGCGACGGACGGTCTGCTAGGTGTGCGCCCCTCTGACTCTTACCGGTTCATGATTATTACTTGCCCGGTAGGCCTCTATTATAACAAGCCCTTGCGCGTACGCTTCGAAGAGAAGTATGTTCGCTCTGCTGAGGGTGGTGCTGGCTTTGCTAAGAATGCGGGTAACTATGGCGCAGCCATGTACCCCACTAAGCTTGCGCAACAAGAAGGATACAACCAACTCATCTGGACTGATGCCTCTGAGCACCGTTATGTGGAAGAGTCGGGCACTATGAATGCTGTTTTCGTCATTGATGGCCGTATCGTTACTCCAGCCCTCAGTTCGTCTATTCTCGATGGCATTACCCGCCGTAGCGTTCTACAGCTAGCTCGCGATTGGGATATTCCTGTAGAAGAGCGTAAAGTATCTGCCTTGGAAATTTTGGCAGCTCAAGCTAATGGCACTTTACAGGAAGCCTTCGGAGTAGGTACTGCAGCCACTATCGCTCCTATTGCGGTAATTGGCTACCAAGGTGAAGATTACACTTTGCCAATTCCTCCTGCAGACGCTTTCTCTTATCGAGTTTCAGCAGCCTTGGCTGAAATACGTAGTGGTAATGCTGCGGATCCGCACAACTGGATGGTGCGCTTATAATTTTCCAGAAGTAAATACAACAAGTATAAAAAATTGAGGCCGGCTTCACATGAAGCCGGCCTCAGTTTTTATGTTGACCTTTGTGGCTTACTCATCTATTTCCATCATTCACTTTTTGTCCCGATGACCCATGAACAGGTAAAGGACTTGAAGGGCCGCGCTGAGGCCCTGAGGAGGTACCTTTGACTACGATAACCGCAAAGCTCAAGTCGTAGAGACAGAAGCGCAAACTACTACTTCCGGCTTTTGGGATGACTCCAAAAAAGCCGAAGCTGTCATGAAGGACATCAAGGCCCTTAAAGTGTGGACTGATGACTTTGAGGCCGTGGAAAAGGCTGTAGGGGATGTAGAAGTACTATATGACTTCTACCGTGAAGGAGATGTCACTGAGCAGGAAATACAACAGGAATTTGAATCTGCAGAGCAGGCCGTAGAGCGCCTTGAGTTCAAGCGCATGCTCTCTGACGAGGAAGACCAGCTTTCCGCCATCTTAGAAATCAATCCTGGTGCAGGAGGTACTGAAAGCCAAGATTGGGCCGAAATGCTCATGCGCATGTACATCATGTGGGGCGAAAAGCAAGGTTTCACGGTTCGTCAGGTAAGCTACCAACCCGGTGAAGGTGCTGGTATCAAATCAGCTTCTTTAGAAATAGACGGCCCATTCGCATACGGCTACCTAAAAAGTGAAATCGGTGTGCACCGCCTCGTCCGTATTTCTCCTTTCGATAGCAGCGGCCGCCGTCATACCTCTTTTGCCTCAATATTTGCCTATCCTGTCGTTGATGACACCATCAATATTCAGATCAACCCAGCTGACATATCCTGGGACACTTTCCGCGCCGGCGGCGCCGGCGGCCAGAACGTTAATAAGGTTGAAACAGCCGTACGACTCACTCACGCTCCATCAGGTATCATCATCGCCGTCCAAATCGAGCGTAGCCAGCTGATGAATAAGGAGCACGCCCTACGCATGCTAAAGTCGCGTCTTTACCAAATTGAGATGGACAAGCGCAACGCAGAACGGGATAAAGTCGAGGCCGGTAAGAAGCGAATTGACTTCGGCTCACAGATTCGGAACTATGTTCTGCACCCATATAAGCTTATTAAAGACCTCCGTACTGGCATTGAGCGCACCGATGTACAAAACGTGCTTGACGGGGATTTGAATGAATACATCAGGGGCTACCTGATGCAAAGCTGAGCAGAACAACTAATTGTAACTGAAACAGAACAAAAAAGGGCTGCACAATAGTGCAGCCCTTTTTTCTTATTCCAGAAGATAGTTAGTCCATCTGCCAGAAGATTTTTGTGAATTGTGTCACACCAGAGGGGATGTTAGCCTGGTTAGTGCTCACTTCCGATTGTGGATAGAATAGACGCTTGGGCAGTGGATTCCCGCCACGTTGCAGAGAGAGCTTGATTCGGGGCAAACCTGTACGACGAATGTCGTCTAATGCTTCTACAGCAGCAATGGTATTCTCGGCCAAATACTTTTGGTAAAGAATCTTCTCTTGCGCCGTAACAGCACGAGGAGTTGTTAGGGGAGCAGTACCAGCATTAGCACCTTCACCTTCGGGGGTTCTCGTTGTGGGAGCGTCATAGTTTACCAAGCCATTTGTTTGGTTGGCAGTAGCATTGACGTAGTCGTTATACTGTGCAATGCCAGCAGCATTACTTGAAGTAGCTGAAGCTACTGTGGCTGGAACAGTAGCAGCTTCACGATAGGTAGTAACGAACGAAGCCTTAATTCCGTCATTAAAGTCCTGCTTCGCATCGGCTACAGCACCAAATAGGCCACGGGCCTCCACCTCTGCTTTATTAAAGAGGTGTTCGGATAATAGCATCAGCACGGTAGGAGCTGTTGCGGCACGTAGGAATGTTCCCCCTTGCAAGAAACGCGAACCTACCGTCTGGCACCCGCAATCACCAGCGCTAAACTGTGGAGGCGTTCCTTCACCTAGGTCAGTGCCAACGTAAGCGGCCGTAGCATGGTCTGGATCCGTAGGGCCGTTATTGCGCTGACCCCTGCGGTACAATTGAGCGATGCGTGGATCAGAGTTGGTCTCGTACTGGCGAATTATATAGTTTGTAGGTACGATATAGCTGTACTCTGACTGTGCCCGAGTTGCGCCAGGAGCAAAACCATATCGATCATAGAATGGATTCTGCTGGTTAGTGTTAGCCGTGTAAGAAGGCTGAACCACTACGTCACGATCGATAAAGCCACCACCTGTAGCGGTAGCAGCTTGCGTTTGTAGAAGGCGCAGTTCTGTACTCACGTAAGTATTACGTGTTGCATCATTAGTTGAGGATTGACGAAGAAGTATTCGCAAGCGCAGGCTGTTCGCAAAAGCCTTCCATCGAGCCATGCCCGTGGCACCACCATTGAAGACAACATCTTCGTTTCCTACAACCAACGCGCCAGCAGGTACGTTGTTTATATCCGCTACAGCTCCTTTGAGCTGTTCTACTAAGTCTTTATATATAGACTCAGCACTATCATATTTAGGAGCCGTATTCCCTAACCCTTTAAGAGCCTGTGTATACGGAATATCCCCAAACTGATCAACTAGCAGCAAATAGTTGTACACTTTCATAATCCGGGCTATTGCCGCGTGATTAGGGTAAGTTGTAGCCCCATCGCGCTGAATGAGGTCATAATCAGCTATGTTATCGTATGTCGAGTTAAACAGCGACTGATTATATGTGTTGTTGTAAGTATAAGTCCGCTCTGGCGAGAAGCCGCTAACCGTACCTGACTTACCCCAGTAACCAGCTGCAAAGCTAGCGTAAGTATTATAGTTATTGCCATTAGCTACGCCGCCAGTGTAGTTTGCAGCTGTGGTAACTAAGGCGTTAGCCAATAAAGCATCAGGCGTTACCGTTAGGGCATTATTGGGATTATCGTTGATGTCGAGAAAGTTCTCGCAACCTGTTGCCGCGGTAGTAAGAGCCGCCGCAATCAGTACTTTAAAAAGTGCTTTCATGAACAGGTATGATTAAAGGGTTACGTTAATAGTAGCCCCGTAAAATTTGGTAGGAGGAGTCTGCAAAACCGTATTGATACCGATGGCATTACTACCCAGAGCGGTGCCACTAAACTCAGGATCGGTGTAGATATTCTCCTTCGGCACCCATGTAAAAAGATTCCGACCGAAAAGATTCACTGAAGCCCCTTTTATGAATCCAAATTTCGATACCAGGTCAGTTGGCAGGGTGTATCCTAATGTTAACTCGCGGATCTTGAAGAACTTACCAGAAGTAACGTAGTTCTCAGCAACCCCAGTATTCCAGCTGGCAGTGTTGGCCCAAAACTCAGAGCCACCAGGTGTCAAGGCCGACGTGTTGGGTACGTAAGTCACGTTGCCACCAGCATCGGTTTGAGGGATAGCTGAGTTGGGATATACGAAGTCCTGACGACCGTACTGAGTGCTGCGTGTTCCAATACCGGTGAAATCAAGGTTCTCACCAATAGTATTATACACTACATACCCTGTCCGCATCTCAGCCTGTCCGGCTAGTGTGATGCCTTTGAAATTAATACTGGTGTTGAAGCCGTAGCGATATTTAGGCTGTGTATTGCCGAAGTTTTTCGTGTCGGTAGCAATGAGTGGAGCGTAACGAACTAGTGTAGGGTCATTAGGGTCGCTCACCTGCGTCATCTTCACCCGGCCATCTTCAGTGCGCTGATAGTAAGTACCTATGAGTGAAGGAAAAGGCTGGCCAGGAATAGCAAATAGGTCTGCGTTTGTGCTCTGACGGCCGCTGCCAGTCAGGTTCAACTGTGTGAGGCCACTGGGCAGCGATACTACTTCATTAGCATTGTAGTTGAAGTTACCACCAACTGTAATTGATAGCCCATTTTCGATACGAACCGGTGTAATGTTCAGGTCAAGTTCAACACCCCTGTTTTGAACTTCCCCTGCATTTAGCGTCACAAATTGCGCACCTGCAGCACCCGATATGTTAGTTGTAACGGTTTGGTTTGTGCTCTTCTGCGCGTAGTAGGTAGCTGCAGCCGATACACGGCGCTTTAGGAAGCTGAGTTCAATACCTGTCTCAATAGACCGAGTGTCTTCTGGCTTGAGGCCAGGCTGCACAAGAGTGCCACCTGCAGTGAAGCCAGCCCTAGAAGGGAAGGGAAAGCCGAGACCAAGAGGGAATGACTGTTGAAGCGAGTATGCACCACCCGTGTTGTACACCCCATTAGTAGTGAAACCGCCTAGGTTTACTTGACTAACTTTGGAGACACCGCCGCGAATCTTAGCATAATCTAAGAAAGACAAATCCTTCAAAGCCGGAACGGCGTTAGTTAAAACAAACGAGGCATCAACAGCTGGGTAGAAGAAGCTGCGATTACCAGGCTCGAGGATAGACACATTATCTTGACGTCCTGAACCATGTAGGTACAAGAAGTCCTTATAGCCCAATGTCAGGTCAGCATAGAACGCATATAAGCGAGTTTGAGCACGTCCAGCACGTCCATCGAGGTTGCCGATGCGGTTGTTCAGGTTAAAATTATCCCCCTCAACTGGCACTGCTAATGCTGAAGAAGCAACAAAGTTGTAACGGCTATCAAGCTGCTGAACGTTATTGCCGAGGATGGCTTGTACTGAAATATCACCAAAAGTTTTATCCATACTCAGGAACAAGTCCGAGTTCAAACGAGTCAAGCTGCTACTCAGGTCTTGTACAAAACCGGTGTAGCTGGAAATTGACTTAGGCGAGTTAGCAGCTAGCGAGAATTTGTTTTGAGTAGTCAGACTAGACTGTGCCGTGCTAGTAGTACCCAAACGGTAATTTAGACGCAACCAATCAGTGAACTTGTAACCCAGATCAATGTTACCCTGAATAGTATTACGTCGGTCCTTGGTGCGGTTGGCGTCTATAATGAAATAAGGGTTAAAGTAGTAGGCGTTGTAATAGCCAAAGTTCGGTTCCGAATACTTATCGTTCTGATAGTCTTTGTACTGAGTGAGGGGTGCCATCACTGTAGTGTTGAACACGTTCCAGTACACCGAAGTATTACGGTCTAGGTTTGACGTCACATCTGCTACCTGCTGCGAGTAGGAAGCATTAAAGCCAATGTTCAAGCGGCCCATTTCACGCGAAGCATTGAAACGGAAGCTGTTGCGGTCGAACTTATCCTTCGGCACAACGCCGTTGTTGTGTACATTCTGGAAGGAAGTGAAGAACTTCGTCTTATCATCACCACCCGAGAAGGTTACACCATTCTGCATTTGGTATCCGTGGTTAAAGAATTTCTTCTTTTCGTCGGGACGAGCCTCGTAAGTCAGCATCTGCGCAGTACCATCGGCGAGGGTCTGGCCAAATGGGCGTAAAGAGCCGTCGAAGCGAGGGCCGTACTGCTGGTTTTCGAAGCCCTGGTACTGATAGTGGTACTCTTCGTCAACTGCATTAGTTGGATCGAAGAATAGTCCTGCTTTTGCGTTATCTGAGTTGTTGTACCAATCAGGCGAGCCAGGACCAAATTCTTTCTGAAACTTAGGCAGGAAAGAAATCGACTCAAACTGTGAAGTATGAGAGAAAGTAACCTGGTTATTGCTACCACCTTTTTTGGTGGTAATGATGAGTGCACCGTTAGATGCTTGTGAGCCGTAAAGAGCAGCTGCGTTAGCACCTTTCAGTACGTCAATAGAAGCAATATCATCAGGGTTTAGAGCGCCCAACACTTCGTTGGTCGAGATAACCCCATCGATTACCACCAGCGCTTCGTTGTTACCTGTCAAGGAACGGCTGCCACGAAGCGTCACACGAGGAGTTGGGTTTACACTACCACTTAAGGTTTGAATCTGCAGGCCCGAGACTTTGCCAGCCAAACCATTAGCCACGTTCGTAACCCGAGCCTGTGTTAATTCTTTGGTGTCGAGAGAAGCAGTAGCGTAACCTACTTGCTGCTGCTGGCGCTGGATTCCCAAAGCACCCGTTACCACGACTTCTCCTAACTGCTTAGAATCAGACGCTAAACCTATATCAATAGTCGAAGCATCTCCTATTGCTCTTTC
Organism: Hymenobacter wooponensis; assembly: GCF_004745865.1. Classification (GTDB taxonomy): domain Bacteria; phylum Bacteroidota; class Bacteroidia; order Cytophagales; family Hymenobacteraceae; genus Hymenobacter; species Hymenobacter wooponensis. The sequence goes on from NZ_SRKZ01000005.1 coordinate 310,516, forward strand.
AACAGCTACAAAGCCAATAGAAGAAAAAGTAAGTGTAGTTGCAGATGCCGGAGCACTAATCGTATAAGTACCATCAGCATTAGTAGATACACCAATTGTAGTGCCTTTGGCTAACACAGTTACACCTGGCAATCCTTGCCCTGTGGCACGATCTGTGACCCTTCCGGAAACTTGGCGATTTTGAGCGGCCGCCTGCTGCAACAGAACGGGCGCGACGAGTATCGCACTCAATAAAATTTTTCGCATGGAGTTGTGAGTGAGTGTTTAAAGGTAAATGGGTGAATTAAAGGTGAAACAATCTAGGTGGAACAAGAAGTACAGCCTCAATCAATAGTATTCGCTAACATTATGATTTTCAAATACAGAAAACTTTCTTATAAGACGGAACTGCAATGTAAAATAATTTTATCAATCCTTCTTTGATTAGTGTGCTTTGTCGACATTTTGAAGTGAACATCACTGAAATTCTTATAGTGTGAGTCTCATCATGAACGTACGATCGTTATAAATGCTATCCTAGCAATTAGCCTTGGGAGTCGTACTTGCTGAACATTTATATAGCTGTATAAGAAGTATACATACTTAGTCTGTTTATATTATATCAAATAAGAATATAGATATTTTTTATACTTAAACGATAGTATTCGCACCACCTTATTCACAAGAATAGCTAAAGATTTATGCCAAATTTTCAACCATCATTGCAGTTATTTTAAATTCTCTTCATAACTTTCAGTTTCTATAACTGAACCTCAACTCAGGATAACAAGGTTTATAACCTTTTATTATCCAGCCTTTACTTCATTCACACCTCCTTACATGAAAAAAACATTACTTCTTGCTGTACCCATTGCTACTCTGAGTGTAGTACAGGTATTCGCACAGACACGTACTATTAGTGGTCGTGTTACTGATCGCATCACTGGTGAAGGACTACCAGGTGTGACAGTTCTTGTAAAAGGCACAAGCAATGGTGTTTCTACGAACTCTGATGGTACATATACCCTTACTGTTCCCGAAGCAGGAGGAGTTATAACTTTTAGCTCAGTTGGTTTTGTTGCTCAAGAACGTGCCATAGGAACTGATGCGCAGATCAATATAGGCCTAAGTTCTGACACTAAAGCACTCAGCGAGGTAGTTGTAACAGGATACGGTGGAACCCAAGATATAAAAGAAATAACAGGTTCGCAAAGCCGGGTAACTGAGGAGAAGCTATTAAACCAGCCAGTACAGAGCTTTGATCAAGCTCTAACAGGCCGAGCTGCAGGTGTTCAAATTACTAGCCCTGGCGGTACACTTGCAGATGGTGTTGCTATCCGTATACGTGGGGTAAACTCACTTTCTAATAGCTCACAGCCACTTTTCGTAGTTGATGGAGTTCCACTAAATACCCTCAATAATGCAAACGTGTTCAATGGTGGCAATGGTACGCGCTATAATCCTTTAGCTGATATCAACCCTAATGATATACAGTCAATTGATATCCTGAAAGATGCTGCAGCCGCAGCTATTTACGGTTCACGCGCTGCTAATGGAGTAATTCTTATTACAACTAAGCGTGGAAAATCTGGACAAAACCGATTGTCCTTCAACTCATACGTCGGCTTCCAAGAGGCGGCTCGTGTTCCAAAAGTTTTGAATGGTGACGACTTCACATTGATTCAAAATGAAAAGGCATTCAACGCAAATGCTGCTAGACCTGCTCAGTATCCTACCGCGATAATTGCCAAGGATATCGATCTAAATGGCGACGGTGTTCCTGATCGAACCAACTGGATGGATGAAATTTTCCGGAAAGGCATACAACAAGATTACCAAGTTGCTTTATCTGGCGGCACTGAACTAGCTAGCTACTACGCTTCTGGCGACTGGACTGATCAAAAAGGCATTTTAGCGAATAACCAATTGAAGCGTGGCTCTATCCGCTTAAACTTAGATATTACCCCAAAGAAGTGGTTAAAGGGAGGGATAAGCAGTAGCTATTCTAAAGCGCTCAACAGAGGTGTACTAACGGATGGCTATTTAGCAGGGGTTACGGTTGCTGGATATAATGCTCCCCCAAACGTTCCAATTTATAACCCAGATGGTACTTACTATTTGAACTCAGCCGGCAATTTAGGAAATGGCAATAATTTAACTCAGTATGTATTAAACAATTATAATCATCCAACTGCTATTACAGAACTGCAGCGTAATAATAACACGACTCAGCGTATTATCGCTAATGGCTATTTAACCGTTGAGCCAGTTGCAGGCCTCAAATTGACTTCTAAGTTCGGTATTGACTATTTTGATAACTTAGAAGATCAGTACAGCAGCCCTCTTATTTCGGGGCTAGGCCGCTCTTACAATGGCCTGGTACAAAATAACCGCCTTAACCAAAACTTATGGAACTGGCAGAATTACGCCAACTATGATAAGACGTTTGGTGATAATCATACAGTGAATCTTACTGCAGGTGTTGAGTACCAGGAAGAGCGCCAGCAGCAAGTCTATACCCCTGCAGAGAACTTTGTAGATCCCAAGTACAAGAACATTCTTGATGGACTATACGCTGGCACCTTCACAGGCGGTGGCAGTTTGACGGCGCGGGGCTTCCAATCATATTACGGTCGAGCTAACTACTCATTTGCGAATAAGTACTATGCATCATTCACTATTCGTAACGATGCTGACTCACGCTTTGGTAAAAGTAACCAGAGAGGCACATTCCCAGCAGGCTCGATAGCTTGGCGTATTTCTGAGGAAGGCTTCATGAGCAATTACTCCTTCATCAGTGACTTGAAAGTACGTGCTAGCTACGGCATTGTAGGTAATTCTGGTGGCATAGGTAATTATGCCTCGGTGACCACAATTGGAGGCGGACAATACGCTGATGTTAACGGCCTGAGCATTACACAAGTTGGCAACCCAAGCTTGCAGTGGGAGACGTCGAAGAAACTCGACGTAGGCTTCGATATGTCGGTCTTGAAAGATCGAATAGGTGTCACGTTTGATTTCTACAACACAAACATCGACGGTCTGCTTCTAAGCGCTCCAGTGCTTTTAACAACAGGCCTTCCAGGCGGTGCTGTATCGAGAAACGTTGGCAAGATGTATAACCGTGGGGTGGAACTTTCTTTGAATACGGTTAACGTCCGGTTGGAAAATGGCTTTACTTGGGCTTCACAACTGAATTTCTCAGTACTAAAAAACCGTGTTGTCGAGTTAGCTACTCCTAACGATTTGATTACAGGTGTACAACGTGCTGGGGTAGGTAAATCTGTAGGTGTATACTACTTACCGGAATGGGCTGGTGTTAACCCCGATAATGGTAATGCTCAGTTCAAAGATAAGGATGGCAACATCAAGCAATACAATGCATCCACGTTGACTTGGACGACCCTATCGGGCGAGCCTACGTCGGCCATAGGGGCTGCTGATTTCAAATACACCAAGAAGAGTGGATATCCTACAATGTATGGTGGCTTTGACAACACCTTTTCTTGGAAAGGCATTGAGCTTGGTGTATTCCTGCAATACAGCGGTGGCAACTTAATTTATAACGCCACTCGCCAGGGTCTAATGACTAACTCTTTGAACAATAACCTTGAGGAAATTAAAGACCGTTGGACCACACCTGGTCAAAAAACTGATGTTCCTAAGTTAGTACTGCAAGACAACGTATCTACACAAAACTCTACTCGCTGGTTAGAAAAAGGTGATTTCCTACGACTACGTCAAGTGCGTCTTGGTTACAATCTACCGAAGCCAGCTCTGGCAGCTATTGGCGGCATGAACAATGTGAATGTTTATGTCATGGTTCAGAATGCATACGTCTTTACAGACTACAAAGGAACGGATCCAGAAGTTAATTCTAACCGGAACACAACTACAGGCAACATTGGTTATGGCACGGATAACCGCTCTGTGCCACAACCTCGGAGCTACGTTTTCGGAGTTAACATTGGTATCTAAATCTTTGCTCAAAACCTACTTCAACGCTTTATGACACATAAGTCAAATTTGTTTTGGAAAGCTGCACTTGGTGTAGCACTTTTTACCACTGCTTCGAGTTGCGACAAGGTTCTTGACCAAGAGCCCCCTGCTGCCTTTACTACAACAGAAGGCTATAGTACTCCTGCCCGTATTGCTAGTTCAGCTTTAGGCATGTACAATGGCCTACAAGACGCTGAATTCTTAGGTGGCCGCGCCTTGATTTACGCTGATATTCGCGCCGATGACGTTGACCCAGCCGCTTACTTTGGCACCTTAGCGAACAATACCCAATTAGCGGGTGATGGAACTGCACAGCTTGCTTGGCAGGGTGGTTATCGTACAATCTATTCAGTTAACTTCTTCTTGCAGCAGTTGCAAGCTAATACTGGTATTGCTCCAGCAAACTTAGAAGCTCAGTACATTGGTGAGGGTAAGTATATACGAGCCTTAACAATGTTCTATTTAGTCAACTTGTACGCACAGCCATACAACTATACTGCTGGAGCAACTCACTTAGGTATTCCTATCCAGTTAGTTGCGCCTGATGCTGCCAGCGCTTTTGATCCTGCTCAGAATCTCCCGAGGGCTACTGTAGCAGAAGTGTATGCTCAGATCGAAAGTGACTTAAATGACGCTATTGCGAATCTACCGGAAACATACACTACGGCATTTGACAAAGTAGGACGTGCTACAAAAGACGCAGCACGTGCATTACTTTCTCGGGTAGCCCTCTATAAAGGGGACTATGTGAGATCAGCTAAGTTGGCTGGTGATGTAATCACGGGGGGACGTCATACCCTTAACCCGTCACCTTTAACTCCCTTCCGTACTTTTACTACGAGCGAATCCATCTTCTCTGTAGCGATGGGCACCTCAGATAACCCGAATACGAATAATGCTATTGGGCAGCATTATGGTCCATCACCTGCTCGCGCTGACATTACAATTACTCCATATGTCAGCATTCCAACGACTCAATTTGCTGCAGATGATAAGCGCCGGACTTTGCTAACTACACAGTCTACCGCTAATAACCGCTACTATACTCTCAAATACGCAGCTATCTCAGCTGACTGGGTTCCAATTTCTCGCTACCCAGAAGTCTTACTGAATCGTGCTGAGTCTTTGGTTAGAACTACTAACACTGTAAACGAAGAGGCACTTGCTTTGCTCAATCAAGTACGCAGCCGTTCTACTGCTCCCTATGTAACTTTCGCATCATCTACAGAGCTTTTGAACGCTATTCTACTCGAGCGTCGCTTAGAACTTGCTTTCGAAGGCCACCGTATGTTCGACTTGTTTCGCACGAAGCAAGGAACAACTGCTCGTGGTTCAGCGGCCGCACAACCTTACGGTAGCCCCAAGCTAATTATGCCAATCCCGCTTCGCGAAATACAGCAGAACCCCAACCTTGTGCAAAACGAAGGTTACCAATAAATTTTTAAAGAGAAAAAGGCCCCAATTAGGTAATTGGGGCCTTTTTCTCTTTAAAAATTTATTTCCAGGTCATTAACATGAAAGACAACTAACTTTCTATGGCTTATGGGCTTACTGAGCCAATGGATTAGTTTTTCAGCAATTTCTGTGGGCTGAGTCAATTTATTCTCGGCATGAAAATTAGCGAACTTGGCAGCTTCACTAAAGTCACTCACCTCAGCACTGCGGATGTGCTCTTGCATGGGAGTATCTAGAATGCCAGGTGAAAGGCTACGGATACGGATGCCAGTGCCACGAATGTCTTGCTCCTTTTGAGCAGTGCGGGATAGGGCATCTAGAGCGGCTTTAGAGGCAGAATATGCACCCCAACCATCTACCGCACGTTGAGCGGCGCCACTGCTAATGTTGAGAATAGTACGGGGGATAGTAAGGTTAGAATATGCACTCAGGAACGTATTCATGAACATGGCTGGCGCTACGGTATTCACATCAAACACAAATTCGAAGTGCTCATTCTGGTGTTCACCTAAGTAGCCTATATCGCCTAATACTGCGGCATTGTTAATGAGGGTGATACTTTCTGCATCTGGCCTAGCCGGAAAAACTTTGTGCAAGTTGTTCTGCACAGCTAGCATGTCAGATAGGTCAAGTGGCTGATGTGTGTAACGCTCATGGGTAATGGTGGCGTGACGGGATACTCCCAACACAGAAGTATTAGGTAATTCGAGCGCCGCATCCGCTAAGGCTTTGCCTAGGCCACGGCTGGCACCTGTGATAATGTAGTAATGCATGCAGGAAAAGAATAGGTGAGAAAGAGTAGTTAAAAAATACGATAGAAAACAAAAGGAGGTGGCCTAGGCCACCTCCTTTTGTTTGTAGGTTGAAGTACTGAGCTGCTAACTAACCTAGAGAATGTACTGGCTCAGGTCACGGTTGCGGACCATATCACGCAGACGTTCTTCCACTAGCTCGCGGGTAATGAGGATGCGAGCATTGGGGCCAATTAGATCAGGAACATCAAACAAGATGTCGTTGAGCAAGCGGCTCATAACGGTATGCAGGCGGCGTGCTCCGATGTTTTCGACTTCGCTGTTGACCTCAAAAGCAATGCTAGCTAAACGCTCCAGGGCTTCATCGTCAAAACTGAGTTCAACATCCTCCGCCTTCAAAAGTGCCTCGTATTGCTTAGTAAGTGCGTTTTTGGGGTCTTTCAGAATGCGGTAGAAATCGTCCTTAGTAAGGCTTTGTAGCTCTACGCGAATGGGGAAGCGGCCTTGGAGCTCCGGAATGAGGTCGGAAGGCTTAGCTACGTGGAAGGCACCGGCGGCGATGAACAGGATGTGGTCGGTATGAATGATACCGTACTTGGTGCTGACCGCCGAGCCTTCTACAATAGGCAACAGGTCGCGCTGGACACCTTCACGGCTTACATCGGGCCCACCTCCCCCTTTGCCGCTACGGCTGGCTACTTTATCAATCTCGTCGATGAAGATGATGCCGGCGTTTTCGGCGTGGCGGATGGCCTCGTCTTTCACTTCGTCCATATCGATGAGCTTAGCCGCTTCTTCATCAAGCAAGATTTTCCGAGCTTCAGCAATAGTGACTTTGCGCTTACGGGTTTTCTTGGGAATCATAGAACCCAACATATCCTGGATGCCTGCCATGGAGGCCTCATCTAGGCCTGCTGGGCCACCTATTACCCCAATACCAGGCGAGTTATTTTGCTGCACCCGAATATCAATCTTCCGCTCATCCATCTCACCACTGCGGATCTTTTCGCGGAAACGCTCACGAGTTCTTTCATTTAACTCGTAGTCAGAATCAGGTACGTGGCTTCCATCAGAAGACCCGAAGCCCACACCCGGCTTTGCCACGGTGGTACCGGATACCGGCGGAATTAATGCATCGAGGATTAGGTCTTCCACGGCTTGCGCGGCTTGGGCCTTTACTTCCTCCTTGCGCCGTTGCCGCACCATGTTTACGGACTGCTCTACTAGGTCGCGCACCATGCTTTCCACGTCGCGGCCTACATAGCCTACTTCGGTAAATTTAGAAGCCTCTACTTTCGTAAAGGGAGCTCCGGAGATGCTGGCCAGGCGACGAGCAATTTCGGTTTTGCCTACACCCGTTGAGCCAATCATGAGAATGTTATTCGGTACAATTTCGCGCTGCATTTCGGCGGGAGCATGCAGGCGGCGCCAGCGGTTGCGCAGGGCAATTGCCACATGACGCTTGGCATCATGCTGGCCTATGATGTATTTATCGAGTTCGGCAACAATTTGCGCCGGCGTCAGGAATTCAGCAGAATCTAACATAGGGTGAACGAGTAAACAGGAACAGGTGCCGGAGTATAGCCGGAATCACGAGGAAAGGTTTTGCTAGACCTTGCAGTATATACTCACTGTAAAGCCAGCAGTGGAAGTAGTTACTCTTTCTTCTTAAACAAAGAATTGACGTTTCGAGCTACCGTGAAATAGTTAGCCGCGCCAGATGCGTGGTAGCCAGCGTGGGTATAATCGAGCTGAAACTCACTGATGCGCAGCATAGCACCAAACGAAAAGCCTGCGCCACCTGACGTATTATCTAGTCGCAACTCGCGGCGCTGCAGGTGGTTGTAGCCAACACGCAGGTTGAAGTTTTTACTCAGCAGAAACTCCCCTCCTACCACAAAATGGCGGGCAATTTTATCGCCAAGAGTCTTTTTCGGCTTTATCTCATTCCCCAGCTCGTCTAGCTGGCCGCGCTGACTGGGGTCGAGGTATACGATATCGAGCTGTTGGAGATGGTGTGCTGAGATAGAAAACCGAAAAGGCAAATGCTCTGGCTTAATGGATGTACCCACTTGTACATCTAATGGCATGGGCTCACGACCTGCTCCTTCATAGGGCTTCAGCTGGTAGCCGGCATTGCGAACCACCAAGCCTACGGTAAAGTCTTTGGTCGGGTGCTTAAACAAGCCTCCCACATCAGCGAGGGTAGCCACAGAGTGGTTGCCACTAATGCCTGATACCGCAAGCTTCAGAGTGCCAGCTAGCGTAAAACTTCCGCTAGTGTAAGAGTCGGAAGCACTTAGCGCATACTCATTGACGGAGAAGTCGCCTAGACTGTTACCAGCAGCATCGACCTGCTCAAACCTGCCATAGTTCATATACGTCAGCCCCACTCCAAAACGGCCGGCGCGTTCCGAATTGAATACGTACGCGGCCGTGCTCTGCTTGATATCAGCCAGATAATCGACGTAGCCGAGTGCTAGGCGGCCATCCATATCAGCATTCAACAGGGCCGGATTGCCATACAACATGGTCCCATCAGCATCTCGTGACGATACATTCACGCCGCCTAGCCCCGCCAACTTAGCACTAGTGGGTAGGTTGAGAAATGAAAAAGCTTGCTGGCCACCGATCTGGGCAACAACTGGCCTAGCAGCTCCTAGTAGCAGCCCCACAGTGGCAAGAACAGCAACAGGACGGCGTAGCAGTATAATCATTGCTCCAAGATATAGGGAAACTGAGTATCCGGCATAGCACGCCATAGCTCGCATTTTATTGCGCGGCAGCGTGACCATACTGGCCTAGCCGGGGCTCAGTAGCAAATGGCAAGTCCTCATTGACTAGAGTAAAGAATCCACGTAGCACCATGCTACACTGCGAATCCCTCCACTCTAGTCAATGCCACAGAGCGGCTAGTTTACTTCAACGCTGGGGCCTACTGCAGCCACCGGCTCATCCCGTACCACTAGCTTGATAGGATGCGCTACTTTCTCTTGCAACAGGGCTACCTCCAGCACATCATCCACCCGATCGGCGTAATGGATATTGAGGTCTTTGAGATACTCAGCCGGGATTTCGTTGATATCCTTGCGGTTCTTATGGCAGAGGATGATATTCTTGATACCTGCGCGCTTAGCAGCTAATATCTTCTCCTTAATACCACCTACCGGCAAGACCTTACCACGCAGCGTTATTTCACCCGTCATGGCCAAATGACTCTGGATTTTGCGCTGAGTAAATACAGAGGCAATGCTGGTGAAAATGGCGATACCGGCACTGGGCCCGTCCTTGGGCACAGCACCTTCCGGGAAGTGAATGTGCAAGTCGTACTGGTCAAAGAGTCGGTAGTCGATGTCCAGTTCTTCGGCACGACTCCGCAGGTAAGACAGAGCCGTAATAGCCGATTCCTTCATCACGTCGCCGAGCTGGCCGGAAAGCGTGAGCTTGCCACGGCCGCGGCTCAAGAGGCTTTCAATAAAGAGTATGTCGCCGCCTACCGAAGTCCACGCTAGGCCAGTCACAACGCCCGCAGTTTCGTTATCCTGGTACAAGTCCCGGTCGAAAATGGCAGCACCTAAAATACGTGAGACGTCTTTGGGCTCCAAGGTAGTAGGGTAGGCCTCTTTCATAGCCTTGCTCTTGGCCAAATTGCGTACTACACCACCCAGCTTACGCTCCAAGCTCCGCACCCCCGATTCGCGGGTGTAATCATCAATTACCCGCTGCAGGGCTCCATTTGTGATGGTAGCATCTTTTGGGCCTAGGCCATGCTCCTGCAGTAGTTTAGGCCACAGGTGCTTCTTAGCAATCTGCGTTTTCTCCTCTAGAGTATAGCCCGTCAGATCAATGATTTCCATCCGGTCGCGCAGAGCGGGCTGAATGGTTTCCAGAGAGTTGGCCGTGGCGATGAATAGGACCTTCGAGAGGTCATACTCTACCTCCAGGTAATTATCGGTGAAGGTAGAGTTCTGCTCGGGGTCCAGCACTTCTAGAAGCGCCGACGATGGGTCGCCGCGGAAGTCAGAAGTTAGCTTGTCAATCTCGTCGAGCACGATAACCGGGTTCGAAGCCCCAGCCTTCTTGATCTGTGAGATGATGCGGCCCGGCATGGCGCCCACGTAGGTTTTGCGGTGGCCCCGGATTTCAGCCTCATCGCGCACTCCACCCAAGCTCATGCGCACATATTTGCGCCCCAAGGCCTTGGCCACGGAACGACCCAAGCTGGTTTTACCTACGCCGGGCGGGCCGTAGAGGCACAAGATAGGCGCCTTCATGTCCTGCTTCAGCTTAAGCACGGCCAAGTATTCAATAATACGCTCTTTGACCTTCTCTAGGCCATAATGGTCATCATCCAGAATCTTCTTGGTGCGCTTCAGGTTGAAATTGTCCTTGGTATACTCAGCCCACGGCAGATCAAGAAGGAATTCCACGTAGTTCAGGCTTACGGGGTACTCGGCTGCTTGTGGGTTAATGCGCCCCAGTTTATCTAGCTCTTTCTCAAAATGCTTAGCAACGGTTTCGGGCCACTTTTTGGCTTTGGCCCTCAGACGTAGCTTCTCCACTTCCTGATCTGGCCCATCAAACCCCAGCTCATCCTGCAGCACCTTAATCTGCTGACGCAGGAAGTAGTCGCGCTGCTGCTGGTCAATATCAGTGTGAACTTTGGTCTGAATTTCGCGCTTGATTTCCAGCAGCTGAATTTCACGCATCATCAGCTCCAGCAGCTGCGTGCCGCGCTCTACGCCGTCGTTTATTTCCAGCAGCTTTTGCTTCATGCCTACCTCCACGTTGATGTTGGAAGACAAGAAGTGCGTCAGGAACGAAGGCGACTCAATATTCTCCAGGGCAAGTTGAGCTTCCTGCGGAATCTCGGGATTGAGCTTGAGCATCTTGGCCGCCGCATCTTTCAACGACGATACCAAAGCCTTAACTTCTTTGGAGTTTTTGTTCGGGAAGGTTTCCTGGGCATAGCTTACCCGCGCCGTGAGGTAAGGCGTATTCTGAGTTTCCTCCTCGATTTTAAAGCGCGACTGTCCCTGAATGATAATAGTGGTGTTGCCGTCGGGCAGCACCAGCAGTTTCAGAATCTTAGCCATTGTACCGACCTGGTAGAGGTCAGCCAAAGCCGGATCATCACTCTGCACATTCTTTTGGGCCACTACGCCCACAATCTTATTACCGCGGTAGGCTTTGCGAACCAACCGTATGCTCTTCTTACGAGTGACCGTAACGGGTAACACCACGCCAGGAAACAACACGGTATTACGAACGGGCAGCAGCGGCAGAATAGCGGGAGAATCCTCGGGGCTTAACGGCTGATCTGGGTCAGTAGCCACAATGGAAACCACTTCAGCAGGATCATCACTCATCAGCAAAAGGGTAGACAGCGGCGTATTCGGATCAGATTGATTCATGAGCAGGAAGAGCGGAAAGGGAAATAAGGTGCCATTATGACAGCCGAAAGAGCTGGCACCCTTACCCTAAGCAGGATATTCTTTCGAAGGTAAGGATTCGGCAAGTGCCATGCCACGGTGTAGTAAGGGCATTTCGCAAGACATAAGTTGCCAACCCGGCATGTTGGCTAAGGCGAATCGTCACTTAATCCGCCTTAAAACAACTGCTATGTGCATCGAAAAATTCCTATTTTTGATCTTCTTTGCGCTGGTATCCCACCGCTCTTGTGCCTACTATTTTTATGCTTGCCTTTTTTCGCCTGCGCCTATTCTACTTATTACTGTTTCTCCCAGCTGTCACTTGGGCGCAGCAAAAAGGTGGCCTACCAAATTCTCAGCGCAAGCTTTCGGGCAAGGTGGTACAACGAATGCGCCTACGGCCAGATGCTACTCCCGACTTTCCCAACGTAAACCGAGTTCCTTATTTTCAGGACAAGAAAGCATTACGGGATATTCAAAAAGCAGAGAAGCGTAAAAACTGGACGGCGGCCCGCAACCTACTTGATGCCTACGTAGGCCAGTTTGGCATCGAGAACTTTTATAAAAACACGAACATGCTCTGGCGCCTAGGTCAGCTCTGGGAAAAAGCGGGGAATGAAAGTCGCGCCAAAGTCTATTATAGCCTCGCGCTAAAGCACCGCCGCCAGGATCTCAAGAAGGTGCAACTCTATTATGACTCGCTGGAGCAGAAGGATGCCGACTTGTACGTGCCGCTCAAAACGTACTACGACATTGTAGAGTACCGGAAAAATATTGCGACGTTCCGGCCCCCGAAAGGGGTCTATACCTCCATGGGCGACGTCATTAACTCTTCCTCCGAGGATTACGGCCCCACGCTCAGTGCCGATGCTGATCAGCTGATCTTTACTTCCAAGCGCAAACGCCGGGGCATCAACAACGTGGTTGATGAGGACTTGTATACCGCTCGGTTTGAGAACGGCGTCTGGACGGAGGCCGAGGCACTTCCTAAGCCTATCAACTCTCCTTATAACGAGGGATCGGCCTGCATCAGCAAGGATGGCAAAACGCTCTACTTTGCGCGGTGCGAGTGCCCCACTTGCCACGGCAACTGCGACCTGTACGTTTCTACCTTCAAGGATGGACAGTGGTCGATGCCGAAAAGCTTGGGCGCTAACGTCAATTCTACCGCCTGGGATTCGCAGCCTACCCTCTCACCGGGCGAGGATACCCTGTACTTCGCCTCTGACCGCCTAGGCGGCTTTGGCCTCTCGGATATCTGGTATACCGTAAAGCAGAAGAATGGGCAATGGAGCCGGGCGCTAAACATGGGGCCTACCGTAAACACGCGGGAGAGCGAGGTAAGCCCGTTTTATCACCCGCTCTACCACGTATTGTATTTCTCCTCACGAGGGCAGCTTCTGAACTTCGGAGACTTTGACATCTATAAGACGTACCGGGTGCGAGGGCGCTGGCAGGAACCAATTAACATTGGTCCGTTGGTAAATGGTAAAGGCTCAGAGTATTATTTCACCATTGATGCCGATTCCAAGAGCTTATATTATGCCCGCTCGGAGGAAAAGGACATGAAAAACCTGGACCTTTTCTCTTTCCCGCTGCCAATGGAGGCGCAGCCGCTGGCTACCACGCACGTAGAAGGCTCCCTAATCGACTCAGTCAGCAGCAAGCCGCTTAATGGCATCGTTAGCATTATTGACACAGATAACGGCATTGAGGTAGCCAGCAAATATCTGCGCGATGATGGCTCTTTTGATTTCGATTTGATTGAAGGCTCGCACTACGTGATGCTTATTCAAAGCCCCGACTTCTTTAGCGTGGAAAAAAGCTTTGCTCTGCAGGGTGACACGGTGATGAAGTTGATGACTAATTCTATCGACTACCGAATTCCGCTTGTCTTTAAGAACATTGAGTTTGATCAGGATAAGGCGACCATTCGGGCCAGCATGCAACCTATCCTGGATCGTATTGCCGTGTTCATGGTAGACCACCCCACGTTCCGCCTCAGCATTTCCGGCCACACCGACTCGAAAGGCGACCCTGATTTCAACATGACCCTATCTCAGGACCGGGCCGAAGCCATCCGACGCTACATTGAACAAAAGGGCAAGCTTAAGCCCAACCGCATTGAGAGCATGGGCTACGGCAGTACGCAGCCACTCAAGGAGGAAGCTACCGCCGAGGATGCCCGCACCAACCGGCGCGTTGAATTCCGCTTAATCAAGCCTGAAGGTGATACCGGCGGCAAAAAGGATGCTGGTGGTACTGGTTGGTAGGCCTCTTTTGGTAACTGCGAGTAGTGCGAAGCCATTTCTTCATTCTCAATAACAGGCTTGACCTAAGTAAAAGCCCTTACTTCCCACTGGGGGAGTAAGGGCTTTTACTTAGGTCAAGGTTCTGCGCTCAGTTATGGAAGAATTACCTCGGCGTACTTCCTGGCACTAACAGAACAGGTATAGTTACCACTTCAGCTGCTGCTGCTCCTGTCCGCTGCGGAACAGCAAGCTTTGCTTCTGGCCGGCAGCTTCTAGATTAACAATATTCATCTGATCTGGAAATACATCGAGTAGCAGCTTATTACGTAGAGAAACCCCTTGGACTGGCCTAGCAAGCTTAGCAGTGAAATATACCCAGTGTGAATCATGCTCGTGCTGAATACCCACCAGCGTTAATGGCAGCACTTCGCCGGGCTTGGTGCTAAACTCAATAGACCGTCGGACCAGTTGCAATACCAGCGCGTTTACCTGCTCCTTAGGGGACTTGTCCAGGCTGATACCGGTTGACTGGCCTACAGACAGCGCCTTCTCGAAATCGTCGCTGAAGAGCTTCAGGGCTATTTCTAGTTGCAGCTTCTGTGGGTTATAGCGCAACTCCATAATGCTCGCGTGGTATGCGTGCGCCCAAGCCACTAGGCTCAGCAGCAGGGTCACTGGAAGCAACAAGAAAATTCGACGAGACATGGGAAAGGAATGGCTGAAAGTGACAGAATACACAGGACCTTCCTGCGCTAGCCACTGCCGTTCTGGTAGAACGACTATCGTGCCAGCGTAAGAAGGTCCGGGTAGAAATCAGTTGTCGGTTATGAGTTGTGGGGCAACATACTCACCACAACTAGCAACGTACTGGCCTAGAAGTGGAAAATGGTTTTGAACAGACCATTGCCTAGCACAAACACCATCAGCATCAGAATGAGGGCCATGCCTACTTTCTGAGCACCTTCCAGGAATTTATCGGAAGGCTTGCGGCCAGCAATCATTTCGTAGAGTAGGAAGATGACGTGGCCACCATCGAGGGCTGGAATGGGCAACAGGTTCATAAAGGCCAGCACCATAGACAGCATGCCGGTGAGCGTCCAGAAGCGCAGCCAATCCCACTTGCCACCGTATTGCTGGGCAATTTCAATAGGGCCGCCCAAGGATTTACGCAGGGAAGCCTGACCGCTGAAAATCTTACCGAAAGCCTTCATTTGGGTGGTTACCACGCCAAATGCTTGCTTAGTACCAGCCGGAATAGACTCAACAAGGCCGTAATGCCGGGTAGCATAGTTGAGCAAGGATTTTGGCTTGAAACCAATTTTGCCATCGTCGTCAACTTCAACCGTTAGCGAAACAGGCTGACCGGCACGTTCTACCTGTACTATTGTGGGCTTGCCAGCGTGGTCTTTTAGGGCTTTCTGCAACTCCGGGAAGAACTGAATCTTCTGACCAGCTACCTGCATTACCCGGTCGTTGGGCTGGAGACCAGCCTTAGCAGCGGGGCTGTTACTTACTACTTCATCTACCACGAAGGGGTCAAGGGGCAGCACGAAAGCCGCCTGGCCTTCGTCGGAGAGGCGGTCCATGAAGTTGTTGGGCACCGGAATGTCCACGATTTGCCCACTGCGGTCGACAGTGTAGTAGGCGTTATTGCCGAGTACTACCTCGGGGCTATATACGTCATTGAACTCCGTGAAAGGGCGACCGTTGATCTTCACGATCTTGTCGCCATTCTGAAAGCCAATTTCCTTACCCAGCTCGTTGGGCACTATGCCATAGCGCACTTCCGAGGCGGGCAGGTAGCTTTCACCGTACTTGAACGTCAGGAGGGAAAAGATAACGATACCCGTGATGACGTTCATGATGATGCCGCCCAGCATCACGATGAGGCGCTGCCAAGCTGGCTTAGCGCGGAACTCGTTGGGTTGGGGCTCTGCAGCCAGCGTTTCGGCGTCTTGCGTTTCGTCGATCATGCCGTGAATGGCCACGTAGCCACCCAGCGGGAACCAGCCCAGGCCGTACTCCGTCTCGCCAATCTTCTTTTTGAAGAGGGCGAAGTTCATCACGCCAGGCAGTGGAAACAGGAAGTCGAAAAAGATGTAAAACTTATCGACGCGGATCTTGAAGTATTTGGCAGTTGCAAAGTGTCCGAACTCGTGCAGACCAACCAGAATGGAAAGGCCCAGCAGCATCTGCCCGGCCATGATTAATCCTTCCAAAGAGAGTAGAGTATTAGGTGATTAGTAGGTACTGACTTCCGATGGTAAACTCAGGAAGCCAGCGCGTAAAGGACAGGTACACAAACAACGCACCGAAAGGCGTTGGCGTGCCCCAAGCGGAACATTTCGGCCAGGGTGTCAGGAGAGGCCTACCAGCTCCTGCGCAATTCGGCGCGTTTCGCGGTCAGTTTCCACATAGTCATCGAGGCTCGGAGCGGCAAGGTACGAAACCCGTGCGAGGCTGGTTTCTACCACATCCGACATTTCCAGGAAGCCAATCTCATCGCGCAGAAACGCTGCTACCGCAATTTCATTGGCCGCATTCAGGATACAGGGCGCGTTACCGGCCCGGCCCATGGCCTCAAATGCCAGGGCCAGGTTGCGGAAGGCGCTGGTATCGGCCTGCTCAAAGGTGAGCTGGGGATAGTCGAGAAAGGAAAAACGTGGGAAGGCATTGGCCAAGCGCTGCGGATAGCCCAGCGCGTACTGAATGGGCAGCTTCATGTCGGGGAGGCCCAGCTGCGCTTTCAGAGAGCCATCCTCGAACTGCACTAGCGAGTGAATGATGCTTTGCGGGTGCACTACCACCTCAATCTGGTCGTTGCGCAAACCGAAAAGCCATTTGGCTTCAATCACTTCCAGGCCCTTGTTCATGAGCGAGGCCGAGTCGATGGTAATTTTGGCGCCCATGTCCCAATTAGGATGCTTGAGCGCCTGAGCCTTGGTTACCTGGGCCAGCTGCGCCCGGTTGCGCCCCCGGAACGGACCACCCGAGGCGGTAAGGATAATCTTCTCAATGGGGTTCTGCTCCTCCCCTATCAAGCATTGGAAAATGGCCGAGTGCTCCGAGTCGACGGGGTATAGGCCTACGCCGTGCTCCTTTACCAGCTCAGTAATCAGTTGCCCCGCTACAACCAGAGTTTCCTTATTAGCCAGGGCAATGGTTTTGCCGGCCCGAATGGCGCGCACCGTGGGTAGCAGCCCCGCGTAGCCTACCATGGCGGTAAGCACTACGTCGGCATCGTCGCGGCCAGCCACATCGGCGAGGGCAGCAGCGCCAGCCAGCACTTCGGTTTCGGGTTGCGAGGCCAGCGCGGCCTTAACGGTTTCGTACTTGCTCTCATCGCCGATAACCACGGCGGCGGGCCGAAACTCCTGAGCCTGCTGAATGAGCAGATCGGCATTGGAATGAGCCGAAAGAGCTGTGACGGTGAATTTGCCGGGCTGGCTGCGGATTACATCAAGGGCTTGGGTACCAATGGAGCCAGTGGAGCCGAGGAGGGTAACGCGTTTGGGAAAGGAATCGGGCATACGGGAATGGGAACTACCTCAAACAAAGGTAGTGCAATGCGGGCGGCATTTCTGGCCGACTTAGCGCGGCTTTTCAGTGGGTGGCCTACTTGACTTTATTGGATAGCCAGTATTTGCACGGGCTTGCCATTAAACACCACTTGCTCCCCAGCCCGCTTACCCGCTAGCGCCGCCGCTACGGGTGCGGCCGGTGATACGGCGAAGTAATCTAGGCCACCCACGGTAAGTTTGCCGGCGCTAATACTGATGTAGAAGTGGCCTAGGCTGGTCCGGACCAGGGCGCCGGGGCGCACGGTGTCGCAAGGTAGCTCGGGGTTGATGCGGGCCAGCTCGCCTTGCAGTTGCTGGGCCTGATGGAGTTGCACGGTATTTCGGTCGCGCTCATTCTGGGCCATGGCGCGGCCGGTTTCGTACTTGTCGCCGGCGCTGCTCTTGGTTTCGGAGTTGGCCGATTCCTGCGCGGCCTGAATGGCGGCTTGGCAGGCGTCAATGCGCTCCTGCGCGTAGGCCAGGCAGGCGGCATGGAGTTGGGGTTTGATTAGCTGGTCTGGGCCTGCCATAGTAGTTCAGAATCGTTTTCGACTTGCCAAGATAGCAAGAGGTGGCCTAGCAGGTTGACAAGGGATATTCCCTACTCATAGGGTTAGCCTTCTATTTCAACACCACATTCACCATCACTGGGAAGTGGTCAGAGGGATAGAGTCCACGCATGGAATCAGTGAGTACGGCGTAATCCAGCACGTCGAATTGCTTGCTCACAAATACATAATCAATGCGGTCTTGCAGCGGAGCATCTAGCTTGAAGCCAATGAAGGTGCCTACCGGGCCGTAAGCGGGTTGCTTAGTAGTATGGTAGGAGTCTTGCAGGAGCGCCTGCATGGTCTTAATCTGCTCGGTATCGGGGGTGGAGTTGAAATCGCCGACGCAGATAACTGGGGTATTTTTGGCAATTTCCTGCATCTTCTGCACCATTAGCTTGCCCGATTGGCGGCGGGCTTCCACGCCTTCGTGGTCGAAATGAACGCTGAAGAAGTAGAATTCCTGCTTTGTTTTCAGATCCTGGAATTTAGCCCAGGTGCAGATGCGGTTGCAGCAAGTGGCATCCCAGCCTTTGGAGGGCTTTTCGGGAGTTTGGCTGAGCCAGAAGTCGCCGGTTTGCAGCATTTTCAGACGGCTCTTCTTGTAGAAGATGGCTGAGTGCTCGCCAGCTTCTTTACCATCATCGCGGCCGTGGCCTACGAAAGTGTACTCCGGCAACTCCACTACATCGTTGAGCTGGCCACGGAACCCCTCCTGGGTGCCAAACACATCGAAATTATGGTAGCGCACTAGGCTCTTCACCATTTCCTTGCGGTTCGGCCAAGCATTCACACCGTCGCTGGCCACGTTGAGGCGCAGGTTATAAGTGGCCACCCGCAGGGGTTGGGGTGCTTTTTGGCCTAGTGCTACCTGGGTAATCAATAGGCAATTCAACAGGCAGAAAAGGAGTATGCGCATTGCGGATAGAATTAAGATAGTGAAGTGGCAAGCTAACTACTGTGGTTTAGAGCTAGCTGGATACTCACCTACCAAAAACGTATGCTTGCCTTTCGCAGCAATTTTGCTGATAGTCTCCAAGTATTGATAAAACCGCAGGTTATCGTCGCCCTTCATTAGTTCAGCGGCGTTCTTGAGCGTTCTGGCCGTAGCAACAGCCGTACGGGCATTTTCCAGATCAGCTTTTGCCCGGATGCGGGCTTCGAGGTAACGAGCAAACAAGTCCTGAATGTTCTTGGGAAACGTCAGATCACGAAGCTGGGCTTCTTCCAGCATTACGCCCAACTGTGCCAGTTGAGCAACCAGTTCGGGAGTAGTCAGGTCGTTTAGCTCAGCTCGGCGATCAGGCAGCTCCTCGCTGTCAAACGCAGCTATTTTGTTGCGGGCGGCTAGCTGCACCAGTTGGTAGATACGCTTCTCAGCCTCCTGCAGCAGC
This sequence comes from Hymenobacter wooponensis, assembly GCF_004745865.1. Taxonomy (GTDB): domain Bacteria; phylum Bacteroidota; class Bacteroidia; order Cytophagales; family Hymenobacteraceae; genus Hymenobacter; species Hymenobacter wooponensis. Next base: position 329,887 of record NZ_SRKZ01000005.1, read on the forward strand.
AAGCTGGCAGATACGTTCAACTCAAACTGACTCAGAAACAAGGCACCATCTTGAATGCGGTACTGTACCACAAAAGAGAACCGCAGGGCTATACTGTCTTTCGTCAGCACCTCTTGATTAGTGACGGTGAGTAGACGACTGGTGGTTGGCAGTGTCAGTAAATTGGTACGATTGCGCCAGTCTAATAGCTCATAACGCCCAGGCGGCAGCGTACGCTCTAGTACATTATCACGGAATAGAAAGCCTTGCTGATTCGGCTTTACTTGGTAGGTAGTTGTGAATAGACCCATTGAATAGGAAGAAATAGCCCGCTGATGGAAAAGGGAGAAACACCACATCGTAGGGAACCGGCCTTAAGCACTTCCTGAGAAGGCGGTATCCGGCCGACTACAAACCACAACACAGCTTTGGTCACATTAGACCATGCTTCTCCCCCTTCACTCAGACAGCTGTTAAGGCCGATACCCTGAAAGGGGCATTGCTCCACGCCACTGGAGGGAGTCGAACCCTCTGACTAATCTGCGCCGCAATACCCCGCTCGTGCAGATTCGCCAAAAGTTGAACGGGTGGCGGTGGCCGGCAAGATAAGAAATGCCACAGTAGCTGCTGCTACCCCAACAGCCCATCCGCCACTTTGCGGTCGTTGCTGAGGCGGGGCACCTTGTTTTGGCCGCCTAACTTGCCTAGGCTTTTCATGTAGCGCTGGAAGGCTCCGGTTGGCAGCGGGGTGAGTTGCAGGGGCGCGAGAATATTGCCGGCCAGGAGGTCATCGTAATACACGTTGCGGCGGCGTAGGCCAGTTTCGAGGGCGGCGGCGAAGGCGGCGGCATCGTGGGGTGGCCTAGCAAACTCAATGAGCCACTCGTGGCGAGAGGGCACGGCCGGGTCGTCGCTGACGCGGGGTGCCACCGTGAATTCTACCACTTCTACCTCCGGGTGCTGCTGCATGGCTTCGCGCAGGGTTTGCTCCACTTCTTCACCAATAACATGCTCCCCAAAGGCTGATAGGAAATGTTTGATCCGGCCCGACACCACTACCCGGAACGGATACTTCTGGGTGAAGCGTACGGTGTCGCCGAGGCTGTAGCCCCAAAGGCCAGCATTGGAGTTGAGCACCAGCGCGTATTGCTTGTCCAATTCTACTTCGGCCAGGGTCAGGCGGGGTGGGCTGGGCTCGAAGAACCGCTCGGCCGGTATGAACTCAAAGTAGATGCCTGCATCTAGTAAGAGTAGCATGCCGGGGTTGCTAGGCTCATCCTGGAAAGCCAAGAACCCTTCAGAAGCCGGGAACAGCTCGATGCTGTCGACTGGCCTACCGATGGTATCAAAGAGCTTTTTGCGGTAAGGCTCAAAGTTGACGCCCCCATACACGAATAGATCAAACTGCGGAAACACCTCCCCCACTGGCCTACCGGTGCGCGCCACAATTCGGTCGAAGTACATCTGTACCCAGGGCGGAATCCCGGAAATCAGGCTCATCGGCTGGGGCAGCGTTTCCTCCACAATGCGGTCGAGCTTGGTTTCCCAGTCTTCGATGATGTTGATCTGGTAGCTGGGCATCTGGTTGCGGCGCAGGTAGCCGGGAACGTGATGATTCACAATGCCCGAGAGCCGGCCGGTATGGATGCCGCCCACCATTTCCAGCTCCGGTGAGCCCGATAGAAACATCAGCTTGCCATCCAGGAAACGGCTTTTGCCAGTTCTGTGCACGTAATGGAGCAGAGCATCACGCGCGCCGTTGATGTGGTTGGGGATGCTGTCTTTGGTAAGCGGAATGTACTTAGCGCCGCTGGTGGTGCCGCTGGTTTTGGCCAGATAGAGTGGCTTACCGGGCCAGAGCACATTGGCCTCTCCGGCTTTCACGCGGTTGAAGTAGGGACTCAGGGCCTCGTAGTCGCGCACGGGCACCCGGGCAGCCAAATCTTGAGCAGTGCGGGCGCCGGCTAGGTTATGGTCATGGCCGAAGGCGGTGCGGGCACCCTGAGCTAAAAGGCCTTTCAATACCTTTTGTTGCGTACCAATGGGGTCTTGTTGCCACTGGGCATATTGACGGGCAACGTAGGCGGCTACCGGGCGGCTTAAAGCAGATTTCAGGCCCATGGCAAGAGGGAAGATGTGAAGTTGCGAAGTTGTGAAGGTTTTAGGACACAGCTTCACTTTGTGTTACCCGAAGGTATACTTCGTTAAACGTTCTGTTGGCCGGAGAATAGCTTGCGGAAGCTCATCTTTTTACCCACGCCACCCGTAACAACCGCACAACCTCACCTTTCACAACTACTCTTCATCATGATTAACCAACGTGGCAATGCCGTATGGAACGGCGACATCAAAGGCAGCGGCGAAATTTCTACGCAAAGCGGCACCGTAAAAGCGCCGTACTCAGTAGGTGCTCGTTTCGAAGGCCAGAAGGGCACGAACCCCGAGGAATTGATTGGTGCGGCCCACGCTGGCTGCTATACCATGTTCCTGACCGGACAGCTCACTAAGGCCGGCGCGCAGGTAAAGCAAATCCGGACTGAATCGAAAGTGACGCTGGATACGTCGGGCGAAGTGCCCAAAGTGGTGAAGATTGTGTTGACTACCGAAGGCGAAGTAGAAGGCATTACGCAAGAGGAATTTCAAAAGCAGGCAGAGAATGCCAAGCTGCATTGCCCCATATCGCAGCTGCTGAGCGCTGTGCCTGAAATGGAGTTGGCTTCGGCTACGTTGAAGTAACCCGCCCCGGACAGCCGCAGAAGCAAGACCAGCAATAATTTACAATCTGAAACTGCTGGCTCTGCGTACGTAGTGGTATCTGGGCTTCTTCGGTTCAGCAACTATTCGCTTATTTTGCGAGCTCAAGCGACCCTACCGCGCCCTTATGCCTCCAGCTTCTACTCGAATTCGTCTCCAGCCCGCCAACAACTCCCGGATACCGTTCTGGGGGCAACTGTTTATTGGCTTTCTCTGGATTGCGTACACGCTGTCTTTGATTCTCACCGACAGTGGCCTAAACGACCTGCATTTCTTGCACTATGTATTTTTGGCGTTCAGCTTAATCTACGTAGGCTACGTGCTGGTGCACAACGCCCCCGTATTTGGTACCCAGAGCTACCTGGAGTTTACGCCCGCCTATATCGTGCATAAGGATGGGTTGTTTCGCCCGAAGCAGGCTTTCCCAGCTGAAAACATCTCTGCCCTGGAGCTGGTACCTCAGCAGCTACGCGTGCAGCTTACAGAAGGCGGCACGTACGCGCTAAGTCTGCGCCAAGTAAAAGGCACCAAGCGCAAGCGGGCCCTGCGCGACCAAATCCGCAGCTTCGCCAGCAAACACAATATTCCGCTCCGCGACACGCAAGCACCCGCTTAAGTGGCCTAGGCCAGTCTGGCAACACAACAAGAAAGCCCGCTTCTGTTCAGGAGCGGGCTTTCTGTTTGTCATTCGGAATGACAGGTGTGTTCAGCTATTTGCCGGCGAACTTCTTCCGGAGCTCTTGAATAGTTGAGCGGAAGCTTTTGTCAGAGTCTATCAAGTCAGAAACCGTCTGCACGGAGTGGATGACGGTGCTGTGGTCACGGCCCCCAAAGTGGTGCCCGATGCTTTTCAAGGAATGGCTCGTGTGCTCCTTGGCGAAGTACATAGCTACCTGACGCGCTGTTACAACTTCCTTCTTGCGGGTTTTAGCCTTAAGCAGTTCTACTGGCACGCTGAAGTATTCGGCGCAGGTCTTCTGAATGAAATCCAGGTTCACCTCGGCTTCTACTTCCTCAATGATATGCCGGAGCGCTTGCTTGGCCATTTCCAGGTCAATCTCGCGGCGGTTAAGACTACTCTGGGCTACCAGCGAAATCAACACGCCTTCTAGCTCCCGCACGTTGGTATTCACGGAGTGGGCCAGGTATTCCACTACCTGCGGCGGGATGTCGATGCCATCCTGCTGCATTTTGTTCTGGATGATGGCCATGCGCGTCTCGAAGTCGGGGCTTTGCAAGTCGGCGGTGAGACCCCACTTAAAGCGCGACAACAGCCGGTCTTCCAGGCCTACCAGGTCACGGGGGGGCCTATCGGAGGTCATCACAATCTGCTTACCAGCCTGGTGAAGGTGGTTGAAGATGTGGAAGAACATCTCCTGGGTCTTGTCCTTACCCGACAGGAACTGTACATCGTCCAGAATCAGGATATCTACCAGCAGGTAGAAGTTGGCGAAGTCCTGCACCGCGTTGGAGCGCAGGCTTTCGATGAACTGGTTCGTGAACTTCTCCGCCGACACGTAGAGCACAAACTTATCGGTGTTCGTGGCCTTGATGTGGTTGCCGATGGCCTGCACCAGGTGTGTCTTGCCCAACCCTACCCCGCCGTAAATCATCAGTGGGTTGAACGAAGTGGTGCCGGGCTTGTTAGCAACGGCCAGCCCTGCTGAGCGCGACAGGCGGTTACAGTCCCCCTCGATGTAATTCTCGAAGGTGTAGCTGTGATTGAGCTGGGAGTTGAGGTAGTTCCGGTCGATGGCCTTGCTGGCCTCAAACGGGTTGCGCAATGTAGCGGGCTGGGCCGGTTGCGCCGCTGCCGCTGCCACATTGCGCGCCGACGAGGACATGGGACCAGTGGCCAAGGCAGCCGCGGGCGTTGCTACCGGCGCCGGACCGGCCGCCTTGTGCGAGGTGGGCAGGTTGAGCGTGCGCGGCTTGGTTTGGGCGTTGCCCTGGTCAACTACGATAGAGTATTCCAGCCGACCTTCGGGGCCTAGCTCCTGGTAGATGGCCTTCTTGAGTACCTCCACATAGTGCTCCTCCAGCCACTCATAAAAAAACTGGCTGGGGACCTGAATGATTAAAACATTATTGTGGAGCTGTACCGGGACGATGGGTTGGAACCACGTCTTGAAGCTCTGCTCACCAATGTTTGCCTTGATGACGCGAAGACAGTTGACCCATACGGTTCGGCAATCCTTCAGCATCAATTAAATAGGGCAGCAGCAACAGGTGCAAGGTGAGGAGAATAGGAAACTACGGTACGCCAAAAAAAGGCCCGTTTTTTCAAGAGGGAGACAAAAATGTGGAAAAGTCAGGAGACAAAAAAACGCTCCTACCTCTTGCTTTTTACGCCTCTCGCACAGGCACGACCGAGGCAGCCGCTACAGCTGGTCGGCGCGAGCCCCGCTCGAAAGAATAATCCAAACGGCCGAGGTTAATCCCCGACCAGCCCACCTGGTTGATCAAGGTCTGGTGGCCGTTGGTGCTAGCTACAACGTCAGGCTTATCGAGGAAAGTATGGGTGTGCCCGCCCAAAATCAGGTCGATGCCGGGTGCGCCAGCAGCCAGCTTGAAGTCATCTACCTTGGGGCCTTGGTACTTGTAGCCCAGGTGCGAGAGGCAAATTACCATATCGCACTTCTCGGGGCCGCGGAGCTGCTTCACCATCTCATTGGCCACCGTGATGGGGTCGAGGTATTTGGTGGCGCCGAAGTTCTTATCAGCTACCAAGCCTGCCAACTCAATACCCAGCCCAAACACACCCACGCGGATTCCCTGCTTGTCAAACACCTTATAGGGCTTGAACCGGCCAGCTAGGGGCGTGGCCGAAAAGTCGTAGTTGGCAATCAGGAAGGGGAAGTTGGCATTGGGCAGCTGCTTCTGCAGTCCCTCCAGGCCATTGTCGAAGTCGTGGTTGCCGAGGGTGCTGGCGTCGTACTTCATCTGCGACATAAGCTTGTACTCCAGCTCGCCCATGAAGAAGTTGAAGTAGGGCGTGCCCTGCCAGATGTCGCCGGAATCAAGCAGCAGCACGTTGGACTCCTCTTTGCGCACTTGCTCAATCAGCGTAGCCCGGCGGGCCATGCCACCCATGCCCGCCCACTGAGCCGCATTATCAGGAAAGGGCTCAATGCGGGAGTGCATGTCGTTGGTGTGCAGAATAGTGAGGCGAGTGGCCTTCTTGTCGGCCGCTGCGGCGGGCAGGCTTACCCCTAACAAGGCTACGCTGGCGGCTCCTAGGCCAGTATGTTTCAGAAATTCGCGACGATCCACGGGATTGATTTCTTGAGATGCTGATTTGCTGGCGAGTAGCTAACAGGCTGCACTAGCCTTTCGCTCCTACCTGCTCTTATTTTACGCGGCCTTCCAGTCTGGCCTCAATGGGCTTGCCTTGCTTGGTTTGCTCCCGGATGGCATCAATAAACGCGCTGCGCAGCAAGACGTTAGTGTGCCGGAACTTGATCGGCTTGAAAAACACCATGTTGTCGCCGCCGCTAGCCAGATAGTCGGAAATGGCAATAGTATAGGTGCGCGCAGGGTCAATGGGCTGCCCGTTGATGCGGACGTTCTCCGGCTTGCCCTCTGGCGACACCGTATAGAATGCGCCCGAAACCGGCATTTTAGCCTTGGCGGCGTAGTCGAACAACTGCTGCACCACAGTGCCAGGGGCGTCGAGAACCACTAGCTCGTTCTCGAAGGGCATCAGCTCAAAGATGGAGCCCACCGTAACGGAGCCGGCCGGAATGGGCGCCCGTAGGCCACCATTCGACATCACACCCAAATCTACCGGCTGACCAATTTCCTTGCTAGCCCGCATCCGCTGAATATCGGACGTGAAGTTGGAGAGCGGCGACTCCCCATTGTTCTTCGTGATGGCCACGGGGGCGGTGCCTATCACCTCGGTCATCTGCGACGTTACGCGCTGGCGGTAGGGCGCAATAGTGGCGGCGGCGGTAGGGTCGTCGGGGATGGATTTGCCGACGGGCAGGCCCGTAACGGGCGCCAGCTGCGCCTTAGGCTGGTAGGCAGCACGCTGGCAAGCGGGGGCCAGCGCTACGGCCGTTAGCAGGCCCAGGGCCGCTACGCGAGAACGAAGGAAGTGCATCAGGTCTGAGAGGAAATAGAATGCGGACCGCAAAGATACAGCAGATGGATGGGAGTTGCGCGCCCTAGGCCACTCTCGCAAGTAAGAGGCTCCTAGAGCAGCCATCAACAGTTACTGGGTTGTGCTTAGCAAACAAGCAGCCGTATGCTACGGATCCATAAACTACAGTAATCAGTATAACCCTCCGGCGCTTGCCACCACCCAGCGGAAGCCCTTGCCGTTCGTCGTCCGTTTATGGCCCCGAAACGGTATCTTTAGCCCGCTTTCCTTTGCCTGATTTCCACCCCACCCCGCCAACTTATGGCCGATACGCCCCGCTCCACCCCGGTTTCTTTTTCTGAGTTTGAAGCCGTCACAACGACGCAGTGGCAGGAGCGCATTACACGCGACCTGAAAGGCCAGGACCCGGCTGCCCTTAGCTGGCTTACGCCCGATGGCCTTACTGTTGAGCCCTTTTATCACCAGGAGGCGCTGCAGGCCCTGGGCGGCGCACCCACGCCGCTGGTCCGCACGGCACCCACTTGGCGCAACGTGCCCACCTACAGCGTACCCGCTGGCGACCGGGGCCACGCGGCCATCGACCGAGCCGCTGCAGGCCTAGAGCGCGGCGCTGAAGGCGCACACTTCCTGCTCTCCAACGCGGGTACTTTCGATGTAGACTATCTGCATCAAAAAGTCTCGTTGAACAGCGCCTACGTGGGGTACTCCATGCGAAGTGGCCTAGGCGAATTAGTAAAGCGCCTGCAGGAGCTGAACCTGACGCCGCAGGGCTTCTTTGTGCTGGACCCCATCACCTGCCACGCCCCCGACGTGCCTAGCCAACTTACGGAGCTGCGCACCGCACTCCAGACCTGCCAAGCGTGGCCTGCCGTAAGCATAGTGGGCATCAACTCGGCGTATTATGCTGACCGCGGTGCCACCGTAACTCAGCAGATAGCCTTCGCGCTGGCTACTGCTGCCACCTACCTGAGTGAAATTCCCAGGGAGGATATTACGGTAGAAATGGTGGCACGGGCGCTGCACCTGCATGTCGGCATCAATCCCAACTACTTCTTTGAAATAGCTAAGCTGCGCGCCTTCCGCCGCCTGTTTGCCACCCTGCTACAGGCCTACGGGGTGCCCACGGCCATAGCGCAGGAGTTACCCATCTTCGCCAGCACCTCCTCCTGGAGCCAGACCACCCTCGACCCGCATACCAACTTGCTGCGCGTGACCACCGAGGCCATGAGCGCCGTGCTGGGCGGGGCCACCGCCGTAAGCGTAGGCCGGTTTGATAGTTTGTTTCACGAGCCCAACGAGTTTGCCGAGCGCCTGGCTCGCAACCTCCCTATTCTGCTGCGCGAAGAGGCCTACCTCGATCGGGTGCAAGACCCCGCGGCCGGCTCTTACTATCTCGAAACGCTCACCGATCAGTTGGCGCATCAAGCCTGGATATTATTTCAGAAGATTGAAGCCCAGGGTGGCCTACCGGGTGCTACGGGGCTGGTGCTACAGGAGCTGCACGCTTCCGCTCAGGCCCAATTCCGGCGCATTGCCAATGCCGAACAAGTAGTGGTAGGCACCAACAAATTCCAGAACCCCAACGAGCAGTTCGACTACAATCCTAAGCGCCTGTTGCGCAGCCGGGAGTTCGACAGCACCCGCGCTACCTACCCTACGGAGGTGCTGCGCTTGGCCACTGCCATGCACTTCGACCGCCGCGAGCGGAAGCGGAAACGCTCGGCCCTAGTGCTGCTGGGGGCGCACACCAACCAGCACATCCTAGAGTCGTTCCTGAGAACCTTGCCGGCCGCAGAGCGCCCCGAGCTGCGCGAAGCTCACCCGGATGGAACATTGTCGGTCCTGTTTTCCTCGGCCGAGGAAGCTACGCTGATGTATGCCACGCCCGAGCAGTACGGACGGCTGGCCCGCGCCATCAACCATATCCCCATCGACGAGCCCAACTTCATCCCCTCGGCTCTGCTTACCGCCGACTTGCCCACCATGCAGGAAGCTATCCGCGTCTTCGGCTTTCAGGAATTCACCGTGCAAGGCTACAGCACCGAGGACGTACTAGCCCGTTTGCAGGGGAAAAAGTGATTTAGCGAAATGGTGATTTAGTGAGTTTGATGTGCTGGTGGCCTAGCCGACCCTACAGGCGCCATCAGAACAGCAGACTCCGTATTTCACCAACGCACTAAATCACTAAATCACTAAATCATACTTATGAAGCCCGACTTCTCCCAAATAGCCTACGACGCGGCTCAGCTGCCGGCGCCACCCACTGAAACTGCTACTTCTACCACTCCTGAGGGGATTCCGCTCAAGAGCTTCTACACGGCGCAGGATGTAACTGGCCTAGGCCACTTGGGCTTTGGGGCGGGGCAGGCACCGTACTTGCGCGGGCCGTACGCCACCATGTACGTGCAGAACCCCTGGACCATCCGGCAGTATGCGGGCTTCAGCACGGCCGAGGAATCCAACGCCTTCTACCGCCGCAACCTGGCGGGCGGACAAAAAGGCCTCTCGGTGGCGTTTGACCTGGCGACGCACCGCGGCTACGACTCCGACCACCCGCGCGTGGTGGGCGACGTGGGCAAGGCCGGCGTGGCTATTGATTCGGTGGAGGACATGAAGATTCTCTTCGACCAGATTCCCTTGGATCAGATGTCGGTGAGCATGACCATGAATGGCGCAGTGCTGCCGGTACTGGCCTTCTATATAGTAGCGGCCGAGGAGCAGGGCGTGAGCCCCGACAAGCTGGCAGGCACCATTCAGAACGACATTCTGAAGGAGTTCATGGTGCGCAACACTTACATCTACCCGCCCCTGCCGAGTATGCGCATCATTGCGGATATCTTCAGCTACACGGCGCAGCACATGCCCAAGTTCAACAGCATCAGCATCTCGGGCTACCACATGCAGGAAGCCGGAGCCACCGCCGATATTGAACTGGCCTACACCCTGGCCGATGGCCTGGAGTACGTGCGCGCCGGCCTCGCGGCGGGCATGACCATTGACCAGTTTGCCCCGCGCCTGTCGTTTTTCTGGGCCATTGGTATGAACCACTTCATGGAAATTGCCAAGATGCGCGCTGGCCGCCTGCTGTGGGCCAAGCTCATCAAGCAGTTTGATCCGCAGAACCCCAAGAGCCTGGCCCTGCGCACGCACTGCCAGACCTCGGGCTACTCGCTCACCGAGCAGGACCCCTTCAACAACGTGGCCCGCACCTGCATTGAGGCCATGGCCGCGGCCCTGGGCGGCACCCAGAGCCTGCACACCAACGCCCTCGACGAGGCCATTGCCTTGCCCACCGACTTCTCGGCCCGCATTGCGCGTAACACCCAGCTCTACCTCCAGCACGAAACCGACATTACCCGCGTAGTTGACCCCTGGGGTGGCTCCTACTACGTGGAAACCCTCACCCACGAGTTGGCCGACAAAGCCTGGGCCCTGATTCAGGAAGTGGAGGAGCTGGGCGGCATGGCCAAAGCCATTGAGACTGGCCTACCGAAGATGCGCATTGAGGAAGCCTCGGCCCGCAAGCAGGCCCGCATCGACTCGGGCAAGGAAATAGTGGTGGGCGTGAACAAGTACCGCCCCAGCGAGGAGCAGAAGATTGACGTGCTCGACATCGACAACGCCGCCGTGCGTGAGTCGCAGATTGCGCGCCTGAACCAGATTAAGGCCGAGCGTGATGGCGCCGCCGTGCAGCAAGCCCTCGATGCCCTCACGGAAGCCGCCCGCTCCGGCAACGAAAACCTGCTGGCCTTGGCTGTGCAGGCGGCCCGTCTGCGTGCTACCCTAGGTGAGATTTCCGATGCCCTGGAGAAAGTATATGGCCGCCACCAGGCCACTATCCGCGCCATTTCGGGCGTGTATTCTGCCGAGATGAACTACGACGAGGAATTCGCGAAGGCCCGCCAGGCCGCCGACGACTTTGCCGCCAAGGAAGGCCGCCGCCCCCGCATGATGGTAGCCAAAATGGGCCAGGATGGCCACGACCGAGGCTCCAAGATTATTGCCACCTCCTTCGCCGACGTGGGCTTCGATGTGGACATTGCGCCCCTGTTCCAAACCCCCGACGAAGTAGCCCGCCAGGCGGCCGAAAACGACGTGCACGTGGTGGGCGTGAGCAGCCTCGCCGCCGGCCACAAAACCCTGATTCCGCAGCTCATTGAGGAGCTCCGGCAGCTCGGCCGCGAAGACATCCTCGTCATTGCCGGCGGCGTCATCCCCGCCCAGGACTACGACTTCCTCTACAACGCTGGTGTGGTCGGCGTGTATGGTCCCGGGACGGTTATTGCCGTGGCGGCGCAGGAGATATTGGAGAAGCTAGGGGAGTAACTTATTAATACGATGACGATATAGAATGGCAAACTATGCGGATGCGCCTATTGGTGTACATCAATCCTCAGCCTTGAAATGGACAAGAATAATTGTGACAAGTCTTGGACTCACAATAGCGCTTCGCGCTTTTTACTTTTCAGATAAAGTCAGTTTTTGGATTGTAATTGCAGTAAGCCTGACCTTTTTATCAATAATACTATTTAATAATGCTTTTACATCGAATATTTCACTGACAACAAACGGAATAACCGTTAATAATATATTTTTTAGCAAAACATACAGCTATAACATGTACAGAAATATCTCTTCTGTTTTTCCTGGTTATTCAAAAATATATTTAGGAACAAACACATACTTTTTTCGCAAGCGAGTTAACACACTTGACTTCGCCACAACCTTTGAGACACTAGAAAATCATGAGCAGATATTAGATTACATCAAGAACCAACACCAAGAATAGCCATAAATAATGAGGGTTTCATTAATAGCTTTTTGTTACTTTCTGCTATTTTCTTGCAAAAACAAAAGAAATATTCCAACATATAGCGGTTATGAGCCTACTGGAAACACGCATTTAAATGTTACAATTGACTCGAAGCCTGCTCAAATAGATGTCATTGATAATTCCATTTATTTAGAGCTATCGACTAAAAGAGATGTATATTTTGTTAAACCATATAATCAAAATGTCAGCTTCCCGGTTCTTCATGATTCTCTAACAAAAATATCTTTCTTCTACAATAATTACAAATTCGTATTAACAGGCAACAATTTAACAGAATTCAAAAAATTCTTTTATTTTCCCAAAAAAGATACAATTGATTTATTTATAACTAAAACATCATCCAAGCAAGGAATTTATGAAAAAGGTAATTACAATACTAAAAACCAATTATTCACAAATATATACCTTAATAAATATACGCCATTATTCATTATCCTTAGTCAGGATACCATAAAATATAAATAGCAATACTTCGCTCCTATAATTACTACTGTACTAATAGAATTTAGAACTAAACCCATGCGCATTGACGAAATAGACCAGGAAGACGCGGATATTGATTGGTTTGCCACGGACAGCAATGGCTATATCCTGCACGTGGCTTCCGGCGGTGGGATACTGCCCGAATCGGTGGCGGCTTCTCAGGAGGCGCTGCTGGAGCTGCATCAGTATTTCCTGACGTGGCCGGCGGGCGGTTCGGCGGAGGCGGTGCAGCTGGAAGTGGGAGCCGATGAAAGCAGCTACCCCGGCGCGGCGCGCTATGCCCAGCGCGGCCTATTCTCCTTCGCCAAGGCGCGCCTCCACGAGCGGGCCGATTCGCGGTATTACGTGGTGGCTAGGCCAGTCCGCCCGCTGACGGTGGCGGAGCTGCCGGAGCACATTGCCGCGCTGCTCCAGAAAACCTGGCTGCCGGGCTCCGTAGCCGACCTGACTAGCCTGAACGTTTCCAGCATCCCGTAGGAGTAGCTAAAAGACCCTCATTCCGAGCTGGTCGAGGAATCTCGCGTGCTGACGTTGTAATGGTAACCAACTGGCCTAGAACAGCCACTAGCACGTCATCCTGAGCAGAGCGAAGGATCTTACCACGATAGAACGACTGGCCTAGCGCCTCGTGCTGACGTGAGAAGATCCTTCGCTCTGCTCAGGATGACGTGCTTTTGTGTTGAGTTACTATTGCAACGTCAGCACGCGAGATTCCTCGACCAGCTCGACATGACATTCTTTTGGCGTGAGAGGATGGGCTAATGGCGCGGCATGACGGGCTAATGGTTAGCAGGTTAGTAGGCTATATACCTGATTTTACTACCTTATAGCGCTTATTCTATTTGGGCCCAGGCATATCCGTGGGCCAGCGTACCCAGGCGCCCGGTGGGCGACTGGTTTGTGTTTCGCTGCTATCCTTCCTTCCGTATGAGCCAAACTCCCCTCCTGCCCTCCCGGCGCGAGTTTATCAAGCAGGGTGCCGCCGCGGCGGCCACGTTCATGATTGTGCCCCGCTTCGTGCTGGGCGGCAAGGGCTACACTGCCCCCAGCGACCAGCTCGTAATTGCGGGCGTGGGAGTAGGCGGCAAGGGCGAAAGCGACCTGGCCTCGTTTGCTAAATCCGGCAAAGCGCGCATCGGCTACCTCTGCGACGTAGACGACCGCCGGGCGGTGAAGTCGAGGCAGGCCTTTCCGCAGGCCAAATACTACAAAGACTGGCGGCAGCTGCTTGATAAGGAGTCCAAGAACTTCGATGCCGTATCAGTCGCCACGCCCGACCACAACCACGCGGCCGTCACGCTGGCGGCCATGCAGCTGGGCAAGCACGTGTACGTGCAAAAGCCCCTCACCCACGACCTCTACGAAGCCCGCGCCCTGACCGAGGCCGCCAAGCGCTACCCCGTAGTCACGCAGATGGGCAACCAGGGCGCCTCCGGCGACGGGGTGCGGCAGCTGCAGGAGTGGTACGATGCCAACCTCATCGGGAAGGTGCACACCGTGTACTGCTGGACCGACCGCCCCGTGTGGCCCCAGGGCATTGCCTGGCCTTCGCCGGCCTCCAGCGTGCCCCCCGAGCTAGACTGGGACCTGTGGCTGGGCACGGCACCCTTCCGCCCCTACGTGGATAAGCTGGTGCCCTTTAACTGGCGCGGCTGGTGGGAGTACGGCACTGGCGCCCTCGGCGACATGGGCTGCCACCTGCTGGAAGCGCCCTTCCGGGTGCTGGGCCTGGAATACGCCAGTTCCGTGCAGGCCAGCGTGGGTAGCGTGTACGTGGATGAGTTTAAGCGCGGCTACTTCCCCGAGAGCTGCCCGCCCTCCAGCCACGTCACGCTCACGTTCCCGGCCACCAAACGCAATAAGCAGGAAGTGACGGTGCACTGGATGGACGGCGGCATTCAGCCGGAGCGGCCCGATGAGCTAGGCCCCAACGAGCTGTTTGGCGACGGGGGCAACGGCATTTTGTTTGTGGGCAAGAAGGGCAAAATGATGGCCAGCACCTATGCCGCCGATCCGCGCCTACTGCCGCTTTCCCGCAACCAGGAGGCGAAAGTGAAGCCTACCCTGGCCCGCGTGCCGGGCGGGGCCGAGGGCCACTACGCCCAGTGGGTAGAAGCCTGCATAGCCGGGCACGGCAACCACACCGTCAGTGCCCCTTTTGAAACGGCAGGCCCGCTCACCGAAGCGCTGCTCATGGCCAATCTGGCCATTCGGGGCTACGACCTGCAGCGCCCCAAAACCACCGGCCCCGGCGTAGACTATCCCGGCCGCGGCATTGAGCTGACCTGGGACCCCAAGCAGCTCCGCGTCACGAACTTCGACGATGTGAACCGCTTCGTCAAGCGCGACTACCGGCCCGGCTGGCAGTAATCAGAGGCCTACGGTGTGGCCTAGCAGAGTATCTGCAAGTCTGAGAAGGTAGAGCTGCAGGCGCCACGTATTCTATAAGCTTCTGCAGTAGCGTACTGCTGATGTGAGAACGATGTCGAGACGCGACACTTCGCGTCTCGACGCGTGCTGATGTTATTTACCTCGCATCGTTCTAGGCTGAGTGGCCAGTGAGAAAAGAACGTCATGCTGAGCGCAGCCGAAGCATCTCGCGTGCTGACGTTGCGAATCGTTGTTCACTAGCCCAGGTTTAAACCCTGGGCTATGGAGCGGTGAACGTGCTAGGCCAGTCGTTCTGGGCCGAGACGCGAAGTGTCGCGTCTCTACATTGTTCTTATATCAGAAGGTTGTGCTCATTTCTGGATGGTTATCCACTCGCCGTCAGCAGGCACGTGTACCCGCGATGATAGGCCCTCTCGTTCGGCTACTTCTTGGGTAGTGGTTCGGTTTTCGGTGCCGTGGGGCACGGTTTCCAGGTGCACGGTATATACCTGGGCTTGTGGGGCGTGCTGGGCCACTTGCACTACTTCGGCGGCCGTCATCACGATGGGGTCACCCTGCACGAAGCGGGCAGCACCGGCGTTGAGCACTACGGCATCGGGCTGGTATTGGTCGAGGGCCTGGGTTACATCGTCGCACCAGATAGTGTCGCCGGCAATGTAGAGGCGCTGCTGCTCGGCCTCCACCAAGAAGCCGGAAACCGTGCCCATTAGCTGACCGATTTCGCCGGTGCCGTGCTGGCCCGTGGTGCGGAAGAGGCGGATACCCTCCCACTCGAGCTGCGTTTTAACGGGGCGCACCTGGGTGAAGCCCTGGCCTAGCAGGGTTTCCACGTCGGCGGGCTGGCAGAAGATGGGTAACTCCTTGGGCAGGAGTTCCTGGGCCACGGCGTCCCAGTGGTCGGGGTGGGTGTGGGTGAGCAGCACGGCGTCGAGGGAGGCCACGAGCGGGGGCAGCTCCTCGGCCGGGAAAGGCAACTCCACCAGCGGATAGCGCAGCTCGTTGCCAGCCACCGGAATGGGGTTGTACTGGGCACGGGCGCCCAACATCGGGTCGACGAGCAGGGTTTTGCCAGCCACCTTCAGCAGCAGCGTGGCGTTACGAATCAGTTGAACTTGCATAGGAGAAGCGGGTTACATACTACCTTGGTTAGGCGCGGCACCCTAGCGGCAGCGGCTACCTAACGAGGCAAAAGTATCTTTGCCTCTACCGCCACGCCAAGAAGGTTACCCATTGGTTACCTAGTTACCTTTTCGTTTCCCATGTATGCGCCACACCTATCACGAGGTTGAATTCTGCGCCACCAAAGTGGCCCTAGGCCTGCTCTCGGGCAAATGGAAGCCGATTATCTTTTTCCATCTGGCATCCGGCGCGCTGCGTTTCACGGAGCTGTGGCGGGCCATACCGCGGGTTTCGAAGAAAGTACTCTTGGAACAATTGCGCCAATTGGAAGACGCCAGCATTGTGGAGCGCACCGTGCACAACGGCTTCCCACCCGAGGTGACCTACCAGCTGACCCCTAAAGGTGCCGAGCTAGCGCCCATTTTGCAGCGCCTAGACCAGTGGGCGTTAACCCATATCAAGGGAACGGTACAGATTTCATGAAAGCAGGATCAGCAGCAGCTATTGGCTGGCAGTAATTTCGGGAAGCGAACCGCCTACAGAAACTCCTGCGCCAACCAGGCCTACTCGCCACCTACCCTACTTTGGTCAGATCATACTCTAGGCCATATCTCAACCGCACCGTACCCTCATGCCGCTCGTCTCGCCGGTTACAACCATCCTCTTCGATTTAGACGATACCCTTTTCGACCACGCCAATACCGCCCGCGCAGCACTGGCGACTAGCACCGCCGGGCTCCCAGAGTTTGCGGGCACCGATTTGGAGGTCTTATACCAACAGTACAGCGAGATATTGGAGGAGATGCACCCGCGGGTATTGGCCGGTGAATACACCTACGAAGAGGCCCGCCGCCTGCGGTTTCAGCGGCTGCTGGCGCCCTACGGAGTGGCCAGCACCGATATGGCTCTGGCCGACTTTACGCAGCGCCACTACGGCCATTATCAGCGCCTGCGCCACCCCCTTGCGGGGGCGCTACCCTTGCTGGAAGCCCTCAAGCCCCACTATAAGATTGGCATAGTAACCAATAACCGCCTGGCTGAGCAGCAGGAGAAGCTCCAATACCTAGGCATGACGCCGCTGGTAGATGCCCTCATCACCTCCGAGGAAATTGGGGTACCCAAGCCCAACCCACGCATTTTTCAGGTAGCCCTAGAGCGCCTGCACAGCCGCGCCGCCGAAACTGTAATGGTAGGCGACAACTGGCAGGCCGATGTGGTGGGGGCACTGGCAGTAGGCATCCGCCCGGTTTGGCTCAACCGCACCGCCAGCCTTCGCCCCTTAGCGCACGTGGAGGAAATAACCAGCCTTGAGCCGCTGGCCGAGGTGCTGTTGAAGATTACCGGTGAGCCGTTGCTGGTTGAAAAGCTATCTTAGAATGTTAGGCTACGGGCTAAAGCTAGTTCCTCTCCTCAGACGAGGAGGGGCTAGGGGTGGTTGAACGGCCTAGAACGACTACCCTATAGTGTCATGCTGAGCTTGCCGAAGCATCTCTACTGCTGACTAACTGGCCTAGAACAGCAACGAAGCGCTAGAGATGCTTCGGCAGGCTCAGCATGACAGTTTCTTTAGCCATGTCAGCACACGAGATTCCTCGGCTGCGCTCGGAATGCCACATGAGAGGGTTGTTCTTGCATCAGTCAACCACTCCTAACCCCTCCTCAGTTGAGGAAGGAAACTAGCTCCAACTTGTCCTTCTGCACAACCCTACTGGCCTAGAGGTGCATGCCTCCTGATACTTCTAGGCGCTGGCCGGTTATCCAGCCGGCGACATCGGTGCAGAGGAAGGCAATTACCCCTCCAACGTCGCTGGCTAGGCCAGCCCGACCAAGGGCAGTTTGTTCGGCGATGTGGGCGTTTACTTGGGGGTTATCGCGCACGATGCCGCCGCTGAAGTCGGTGGCAATGGCGCCGGGGGCTACCACGTTTACGGTAATGCGGCGTGGCCCTAGCTCATGGGCCTGATGCTTGGTCAGGACTTCGATGGCACCTTTCATGCTGGCGTAGGCCGCCCGGTTGGGGAAAACGCTTCGCGTGAGCCCAGTGGAGATATTCACAATGCGTCCGCCGTCGTGGAGCAGTGGCAAAGCCTTCTGAGTCAGGAAGTACACGCCTTTGAAGTGCACATTCAGCATGTGGTCGAACTGCGCTTCCGTTGTCTCGGCGAAGGACGCCCCTAGGCCTGAACCGGCATTATTGATCAGAAAGTCAAAGCGCTCAGCGCCAAACGTGGTTGCCAGGGTATCGGTTACCCGGGCGTAAAAGGCATCAAAGGCGGCTACGTTGGCCGTGTCGAGTTGGAGTGCGGCCGCCTGCTGGCCTAGGGCTTGAATTTCGGCAACGGTTGCCAGCGCCTCGGCCTCTTTACTCTGGTAAGTGAGCAGGACATTGGTGCCTTGCTTAGCCAGGCTCAGGGCCGTGTCTTTGCCGATGCCGCGGCTGCCCCCCGTGATGAGGGCTATTTTGGAAGTGGTCATGGAATAATGTGGTTTACCTAGGCGGCAAAGGTCCGCTCCATGACCGGGCAGGCAGTTGGGCGCAACAATCCGGTTGTTGCTCCATTCAATCCAGTTGGTTACTGCCGAAACGCCGCCGGCGACACTGACGTGTGCCGCTTAAAGAAGTGGGAGAAATCGGCTACCTCGGCAAACCCCAGGCTGTCGGACACTTGAGACACCGTCCAGGTGGGCTGTTGCAGGAGGCGCTTGGCCTCCTCCACGTAGCGTTGCGCAATCAGGGCAGTGGTGGTGTGGCCCGTTTGCTGCTTCAGCGCCTTGTTGAGGTGATTAACGTGCACGGCCAGCCGGTCGGCAAAGTCTTTGGCGGAACGCAGCGGCACCTGTTGGGGCGAGCTAGTAAGGGGAAACTGCCGCTCAAGCAGCTCCGTGAACAGTGAGGTGATGCGGGCCGCAGCCGTGGGAACCGACTGCTGGGCTGGGAGCGGCTGCAGCTTTTGCCCGGCATGCAGCAGCTCCAGCACGTAGGTACGCAGCAAATCGTACTTGAAGGCGTAAGGCGAAGCCAATTCGCGCTCCATTCTCTCGAAGATAGTATTGAGCTCTGCCCAGTCGATATCCGACACCTGAAAGGCCGGAAACCCATCCGCCTGGAACAATGGCAGCTCTTCCAGCACAATTCCGCTCTTAGCCGGCAGCAGAAACTCACTGGTGAACACGCAGAAGCGCCCCGTCTGAGCCGGATCTTGCGGAACCCAGTAGTAGGGCACTTTGGGCGTGGCAAAAAGCAGAGCGTTCTGGTCGAGCTCAATGACTTTGTTGGCGTACTCCGCGCGGCTGCGGCCCCTAATCAGGCTGATCTTGTAGTAGGCGCGCCGGTCGTAGGGCATCACCGGCATTTCGGGGTAGTTGCGAAACTGCTCGGCAATGTTGAATACGTTGAAGTGCCCAACGGCCCGCTCCGCATCAGGCGGGAGCAAGGTTTGCGGCTCAGTACCTACGGCAGTTGCCAGCCGCTGGTAAAATTGATCGAGCGAAGTAGCTTTCATGCAGGTAAAAATACTGGAGAATTCGCTGCTCCTAGGCCAGGGCAAGTGGCCTAGGAGCAGTTTCTAGGCTGATGTAAACGTTGAGTAGCCGAGCAGGCGGCGCTGGCCACTCGCTCAGGCTCTCTTCTTACTCAGCTATAGTAGTAATCTGGTCATGTTACCAACTATGCCAGCTGAATGGTGGTATCCACGCCAATGGCATTTACGAAATACTGATCGTGAGAAATTAACAGCACGGAGCCGCCGAAGTCTTTCACGGTGGCGGTAAGCACTTCCTGGCTGTATACATCGAGGTTGTTAGTGGGCTCGTCGAGGATGAGCACATCGGGGGCGTTGTTGCTCACGATGAGGCAGCAGAGCAGCAGCTTTAGTTTCTCGCCGCCGCTGAGTCCAGCGCATTTTCGGTCCCAGGCTTGGCGAGGAAACTGCTGGTAATGGAGCACTGTTTTCAACTCATGCTCTAGCAGGCCGCGCGAGTTAAAGCGTTGCACCTGCTCAAACACCGTCAACTCATTGTTCAGCAAGGAGTAGTCCTGGTCGATGTAGAAGTACTCGAAATCCGCCACGTAAATTTTTCCACTGGTGGGCGACAAGCTGCCCGTCATGAGTTTCAGCAGGGTACTCTTGCCGGCTCCGTTGCTACCGGCAATGCGCACCCTGTCGCCCGAGCGCACCTGGAACGTTAGTGGGGCTTGCCAGAGCGGCTCTTTGGCGTAGGTAAAGTTGAGGGCCTGGGCTTCTACTAACGTTTTACCCCGGTGCAGGTCTGGCTTGGCTAGGTCTATCTTCAGGAGTTGCTGTGCCTGCAACTGCGCCCTTATCTGCTGCAGGTCTTGGGTAATGCCGTTGATTTTGTCGGCGTGAGCTTCTTTGAGCTGGGCGGAGCTTTGCTGGGCTTTGCTCTTGAGGCTACCGGCCACAATGCGGGGCAGGGCCTTTTTCTGACCCTGGGCTTTCCCGCGGGCTTCCTGCTTGTGGCGCTGCTCAGCTACGTCGCGGGCTTTTTGCTGGGCTTGGTGCAGGGTCTTTTCCTTATCGTCTACTTGGGCATGGAGGGCCGCTAGCTTGGCGTCTTTTTGCGCCCGGTAAAACGTGTAATTCCCACCGTATACCTCCACCGCGGTGGGCGTCAGCTCAAGCGTGAGATTCACCAGATTCAACAGGGCGCGGTCGTGGCTGACTACCAGTATGGTGGCCTTGCTGCGCTCCATAAACTCGTAGAGCAGGTGGCGGCTTTCACCGTCGAGGTGGTTGGAGGGCTCATCCAGCAGGATAATGCCGGGGTCATGAATCAGCGCCCCAGCCAGAAACACCTTGGTTTTCTCGCCTCCGCTTAGCGCACGCAGGGGCTGCCATAGGCCTAGGTGCTGCAGGTGCCAACAAGAGAGGGCCGACCAAACGCGCTCTTCCAGGTCCCAGGCGTCGTTCAGGAGGCTGAAGTTTTCGGTGGTTGCCTCACCGGCTAAAATAGCCTGCAACGCCTGTAGCTGCCCGGCCACGCCCAGCGCCTCGGCCACGGTACAGGCATCGTACTGGCCCAAGTGCTGCGGCACGTAGTATGGCGTCTCGGCAAGCCCCACCTCGCCAGACGAAGGCAGCACCCGGCCGGCAATCAGCTGCAGGAAAGTAGATTTTCCGACGCCATTATTCCCTAGCAGGGAGGCCTTACCGCCTTTCAGGAGGGAAAACTGGAGGTTCTGAAAAAGAACTTCTTTATCGGGGTGAGTATAAGTCAGTGCTCTTGCTACGATACTCATAGTGCAAACGATAGAAGGTGGATAACGCCAAGCGCAGCTACCCGCAGGCAGCCGCTTGCATTACAAATGGGAGGTGCTAGGTGGCGCGACAGGAGCCACAAGGAATAGGCCTAGGCAACCTGTTCTCTCTGCCGGAGTGCCAACCGCGTACTCAGCAAGCCGCAATGGCAAAAGAGCTTGGGGCATTGCGCCCAGATACCGGCGGCCTCAGGAATACAGAAGCCCGCCGAAACGCCGTAGCAACACAGCAGCGGCACGTGCAGCGCGGAAATGCCACTAGCCGCTTCACGGGAAGCTGGCCGCGTGAGGCGCAGGAAGAACTGAGGAACAGGCCTAGGCCAGGGAATGGATTACATGCAAACTGAGGTTGGCGGCCAAGCTAGAATAGCGCGGCGGATAACTGGACCTTTCAAGTACTGACCATCCATTCTGGTGAACTTCAGAATGCGGCCGGTACGCCATTATCTTTTCTACTCAGTGATTTCCATTGGAGTACAGGTGGGTATATCCGAGGCAAATATAGGGTTTCCTGAAATTTATCCTCCCGGTGGGCAGTAGCGCTACTGTGTTATGCGCCATAACTCCTCTTTCCGGCATGGCTTCAGCCAACGAGTTTCTGCTACCTTGCTCGCATGCCCACTACCACCCAACTTCAGCTCCTAGGCCACTCCTCATTCCGCATTACCACCCCCGAAGGGCACGTGATTCTGCTAGATCCGTGGCTGTCTGATAATCCTTTCGTACCAGATGAATTGCGCGAGCCTGAGCAGGTTGACCTTGTGCTCATCACCCACGGCCACGACGACCACTTTGATGCGGAAATGCTCACCCTCTTGGCGCGCACCGGAGCCAAAGTGGTAGCGCCCGCCCGCGTGCGGTTTTACCTGCAGGAGCATGGCGTATTGCCGGAGCAGTGCGAGGCCATAAACGTGGGCGGCAGCATTGATGTGCTAGGCCTGCGCCTCACCATGACCGTAGCCCACCACGCAGCCCACATCGATTTGCCCGGCGGCCGCACAGGCTATGCACATGAAGCCGTTGGCTACGTGCTGCGCTTCTCCGATAACACGGTCCTCTACGCCGCCGGCGACACGGGCCTGTTCGGGGATATGCGCCTGCTAGCCGACCTGTACCACCCGACCGTAGCCATTCTGCCCATTGGTGACCGGTACACGATGGGGCCGCGGGAAGCAGCTTACGCGGCGGGGCTGCTAGGGGTGCGCCACGTGGTGCCGTTTCACTATGGTACGTTTGCCTCGTTGGTAGGCACGCCGGAGCAGTTGCGCACCTACCTCTCCCCGACCGCGGGCGTAACGGTGCACACCTTGCAACCCGGCGACACACTGGCACTGACGGCCCTTCGCTAAAAACGGCGGTTGCCGGGCCGGGCCCGTATAGGATAGCTCCACCTACCGAACCCTTCCTCCATGAAGAACGACACCGATACTTTCTCCACCGGCCCCGCGGGCGTGGTTGCCCACATTGAGCACAACGGCCAGCACCTTACCGTGGTGAAGCTGCAGGAGGCCTACGTGCAACACCCCGATGCTTTACAGCAGCAGCTTACCTCCCTGCTAGGCATGGCCCCCGATGCCCTGCTGCTGGTGCTGCCCAGCGAAGGAAAGCCACTGCTAGGCCAGGGCCCCGCCGAACAGCTCTACAACGACTTCCTCTCCAAAAACACCGCCGCGGTGGTAGAGCAGCCATGGCAGCCTCTGGGCTAAGTCACCGCCCTGTTGCAGTAGCTAATTCTCTCCGGCCCGCTCAGTGAGCGGGCCGGTTCTTTTACTAACCATCTATCAACCCCAACCCGGCCGGACTTGGAGGTCCGGCCGGGTTGGGGTTGATAGATGGTTAGTTGTTAGGGGCTACTCTGCCGGGTCTTTTTCGTAGGGCAGGTTAGAGGATTGCGTCTGTGAGTACGGGATGTTCTGGGGGATGTAGTCATGCTCGGCCCCGGGCTTGCTGTAATCGTACGGCCAGCGGTGAACGGAAGGAATAGCGCCAGGCCAGTTGCCGTGGCCGGGCACGACGGGCGCAGTCCATTCCAGCGTGTTAGAATTCCAAGGGTTCTGGGTGGTTCGCCGGCCGCGAAAGATGCCGTAGATGAAGTTGAACAGGAATATGAACTGGCCTAGCCACACCAAAATGGCAGCCAGAGAGATAAACTTATTTAGGTCGGCAAATTGGCTGAAGGTGTTGAAGCCCGTCCAGGCGTAATAGCGGCGCGGGAAGCCGGCAATGCCGATGTAGTGCATGGGCATGAATACGCAGTAGGCCCCCACAATAGTAGACCAGAAGTGGACGTAGCCGAGCTTTTCATCCATGTGGCGGCCAAACATCTTCGGGAACCAGTGATACACGCCAGCAAATAGGCCAAATATGGCCGAGCTGGCCATTACCAGGTGGAAGTGAGCTACCACAAAGTAGGTGTTGTGCATCTGGATATCGAGGGCCGAGTTACCCAGCACAATTCCCGTAAGGCCGCCAGAAATAAATAACGACACAAAGCCAATAGCGAACAGCATGGCCGTAGTAAAGCGAATATTACCGCGCCACAGGGTGGCCAGCCAGTTGAACGTCTTGACCGCCGAAGGCACCGCAATAATCAGCGTCAGAAACATGAAGACTGAGCCGAGGAATGGGTTCATGCCCGTCACGAACATATGGTGGCCCCACACAACGAACGAGAGCAAGGTGATGCCGAGCAGGGAGCCAATCATGGCACGGTAGCCGAAAATGGGCTTGCGGGCATTCGTGGCCATCACCTCCGACACAATGCCCATGGCCGGCATAATTACAATGTACACCTCGGGGTGGCCTAGGAACCAGAACAGGTGCTGAAACAGAATGGGTGAGCCCCCGGTATGAGGCAGCGCCTGCCCGGCGATGTAGATATCAGACAGAAAGAAGGACGTGCCAAATGAGCGGTCGAAGATCAGCAGCAGAGCCGCCGAGAACAGTACCGGAAAGGCCAGCAGGCCGAGAATGGCCGTCAGGAAAAAGGCCCAGATAGTCAGCGGCAGTTTGCTCATGCTCATGCCCTGGGTGCGTAGGTTGATGACCGTGGTGATGTAGTTCACGCCTCCCAATAGCTGCGACACAATGAACAAAGCCATCGAAACCAACCACAGTGTCATACCGGCCCCCGACCCCGGAATGGCCTGGGGCAACGCACTCAGTGGCGGATAAATTGTCCAACCAGCTGCCGCAGGTCCTGTCTCAATGAACAGGGACACAAACATGATAACGCTGGAAATAAAGAAGAACCAATACGAGAGCATGTTCATGAAGCCTGAGGCCATGTCGCGGGCCCCAATCTGCAGCGGAATCAGGAAGTTGGAGAACGTGCCCGACAGGCCCGCCGTGAGCACGAAGAACACCATAATGGTGCCGTGCATGGTCACCAGCGCCAGGTAGAACTCGGGGTTGAGCTTACCGGCTTCAATCCACTTGCCGAGTACTGGTTGCAGCCATTCAAACGTGGATTCTGGCCAGCCCAGCTGCAGGCGCATGATGCTGGAAAGGGCTCCTCCAATGAAGGCCCAGGCAATACCAGTAATCAGGAACTGCTTGGCAATGGTCTTATGGTCGGTGCTGAAAATGTACCGTTGAAAGAAGTTCTGCTCCTCGTGG
This sequence comes from Hymenobacter wooponensis, assembly GCF_004745865.1. GTDB lineage: Bacteria > Bacteroidota > Bacteroidia > Cytophagales > Hymenobacteraceae > Hymenobacter > Hymenobacter wooponensis. The sequence continues at coordinate 354,448 of NZ_SRKZ01000005.1, forward strand.
TGCTCGTCGTGGTGCACGTGCTCGTCGTGCTCAATGCCGGGCTCGGTTGTGCGCGCCCCACCTTCAATCTCCGTTTGCCGTTGGGCAGTGCTGCCCTGGGTGGCGGTTCCTACTGGTCCTTGGCGGTTGAGGTTTCCTTCCGAATTGATGAGTGGGGTTGAATCCATAGTACAAGGCGAGTTGGGTATGAACAGGTCCGGAGCCGAGCCGGGGCCTCTAAGGCCCGCCACTCAGGATAAAAGTCTGGAAACCTCCCCCTGGATTTATCCGCACAAACGACTATTTATCTGAGTTTTACTACGTAAATCAGATACGTATTTGCCTAGCACACCCGGCTAAACCACCTGCTCTGCAGCTTATAGGCTGGCCATAGCCATACCAGTGGCCTAGCGCATAAAAAACGCCTCCCACTACTGCTACAGTAGTGGGAGGCGTATGCTTTACAGGCCTAGCGGGTTGTTACTCGTTGGCGCTTTCGTTGCTTACTGCTTCACTGCTGCCGTTCTTACCCGACAACAGCGCTACCAGAATGCCCCCAGCCAGCGCTGCAAAGGCCCCGGTAATGACGGGGTGCAGGCTAGCGCGGGTATATAAACTTGTTTTCATCACGTAGCCCGGATGGTCACCATGTACTTTGCCGTCGGGCACGTAGGGGCCGTGCAGGGAGCCGGCAGGGTTGCGCGGAGGCTCGTCGCGGGCCTGCAGCTTCATGTTCACCTTCTCATTCATAAAATCCATGGCCCGGGGCAGGTGCTTGTTCATGGTGCTGAACATCTTTCCACCGCCCCCAATGTAGATGTCGCGCTCGGGGTGCTGGGCGGCATGCACAATGGCGTTGGCTACTTCCTCGGGCTCATACACGGGTGGGGGCAGCTTCGGCTCCTTGTCCATGTAGTTGCGGGCGTGCTGGGGGAAGGGCGTGTTGATGGCGGCAGGCTTGATGAGCGTAACCGAAATGGGGGCTCCCTCCTCTTCCAGCTCTATGCGCAGTGCATCAGTAAAGCCTTTAATAGCATGCTTGCTGGCCGAGTACATACCCTGCAATGGAAACGCAATATCCGAAGCCACGCTACCCAGGTTAATGAGTGCGCCACCCCGCTTTTTCAGGTGCTTCACGGCAGCTAACGAGCCATATACCACACCCCAAAAGTTGGTCTCGAACATCCGGTGGTTGTCCTCATGGCTCACCTCCTCCAGACGGCCCCAGATGGAAGCCGCCGCATTGTTAATCCAGGTATCAAAGCCCCCGAAGCGTTCTTTCGCAGTAGTTGCAATGCGCTCAATATCGGCCACGCTGGCTACGTCGGCGGCTACCGTTATTACTTGGGCGCCCTTGTGGCTGAGCTCGGCGGCAACGTGGTGCAGGTCGGCTTCGCTGCGGGCGGCCAGCACGAGCCGGGCACCGCGCTCGGCGGCCATGCGGGCCGTAGCCAAGCCAATGCCGCTGGTGGCCCCAGTAATAACAATGGTTTGCTGGTTCAGTGGTTTGAGTTTCATAGGTCAGTAGGTTCAGATTGGTAGTCGTAGCTCTCATTACGTCAGGCTGAACCACGTGGCTATGCAAAATCAGGGCGTAACCTACTTTTTACAAGGGATATATACTATATACGCTACCTTCTTTACTTCTTGCCAGGGCAGCTTTACGCCCTATACCAGACAACTCCGCTTCAACAACAAGACCTATGCCTATCGGCAGAACACGAATCAGTACATCTTCCAGGTAGGCTTCCTGGTCTTTGACAGCCGCCGTACCTCACAGAAGTAATACCACGCACAACGGCCGGACAAGTGTCCGGCCGTTGTGCATATACCAAGTTGAGCAGGCCTACACGCCTACCGTGGCAGGGCTCCGGCGGCGCAGCGAGTTATCAACGCTCCAGACGCCTGCGCCCTGGGCCGCGATGTAGAGGAACACAAAACAGAATACTACGGCCAGCTCGCCCTTGTTCACGATGGGCAGGGCATGCTGGGGTGCGTGAGCCATGAAGTAGGCCACCGCCATAGTGCCGCTGGCAATGAAGGCGGCGGGGCGCGTGAGGAAACCCACCAAGATCAGGAGGCCACCCACCAGCTCAATGATACCAGCCACGCCCATTAGTGAGGCAATTTCTACGGTGTTACCGTCGCCGCCGGGGAACCCCAGCAGCTTCTGGCTGCCATGCATGGCAAAGAGCAAGCCCACCACAATGCGCAGCAAAGCGTAGGCATACGAGGCGTAAGTGTTTCCGCGGTCCATAGATGTAAGGCAGTAAGGGTTAATGGTCTATTTAAGGTAAGGCTATTGACTTAGCCTTGGGCACTTTGTACAGAACAGCCTTGCCAGAGGCCTAGGACTTACGGCCGAAATGCTCATCGAAGATTCGGAGGGCTTCGGCGTTGCCCTGCTGCACGGCAAGGTCGGGAGCGGTGAGGCCGCGCACATCCTGCACGTTGATGTCGGCACCAGCTTGCAGCAGAACCGGCAGTATGTTGTTGCGGCCAAACAGGGTGGCAAACATGAGAGCTGTGCCGCCATTGCCGTTTTGCACATCAAGCTGGGCACCGTGCTCAATCAGCAGGCGCGCCACTTCGGGGTAGCCCTTAAAGCTCACCCCCATCAAGGCCGTGTTGCCAGAAGCATCCTGCACGTTGGGGTCGGCGCCGGCCTGCAGCAACAGCCGCGTGGCTTCTACCTGATCATCATAAGCAGCTACAATCAGCGGCGTGAAGCCCTTGCCATTCTGCATGTTTACGTCGAGGCCACTGGCCAGGAGCTCCTGGAGGTGGGCAACATCGCCGTTACGGGCAGCATCAATCAGTAAGTCTTCGGGCCGGGCAGAGGTAAAATCCATAAAGGCAGCAGTGCAAGGGTAAAACAAGTTCGTACATACTACGACGATGCCAGAAAATGGATTACCCCTACGATTTACTGGTTTTGCGGCGGCGGTAGAAAAGCAACTTTTCCAACCCTAGGCCTAGGCCACCACGCAACAAGGCCGGACTACCAGCCCGGCCTTGTGCTCACTTCCCCTCAAAAGTGGTTTTATGGAGTGCCCAGCGGCGCATCGCCGCGCAAGGGCGGAATGGCAATGATGGGGCCACCGGTGTTGTTAGCGAAAATGGAATAGATAGCTGGGGGCTGGTGCAACGTGCCGCCGAGGCGAGCGAGGCCGTCGGGGCGCAGTTGGTAGCGCAGGGCGGTATCGTACTCAGCAAAGTCGCGGCGGGTATCAATCTGCAGGTCCTGGATGCGGCCCGCATGAGAATCGTAGACCCAGCCGTGAATATGCAGCGGGCGGCTGTGCTGGCGCGCCTGCAACACAGCGTTGGTTTGGTAGAGGTTATACACCTGCTCAATCACGTTCAGCTCCACGAGACGCCGGTAGCGCTCTTCGTCGGTTTCTAGCGCCTCTAGCTCGGTGCGGTAGCGCTGCATTACCTCGCGCACATTGCCCAGCCAGCTAGTGAGCAGGCTGTTTTCGGGGCTTTCCATGGCCACGCGCACGCCGCCGCAGCCGTAGTGCCCGCACACCACAATGTGCTCCACGCCCAGCACCTCCACCGCGTACTCCAGCACCGACATCAGGTTCAAATCGGTGCTTACCACCAGGTTGGCCACGTTGCGGTGCACGAATACCTCGCCTGGCGCCGTCCCAATGATTTCACTAGCTGGCACGCGGCTGTCGCAGCACCCAATGAACAGGAACTTAGGGGCATCATCGGTGGCTGGTTCTGCGCCCGGATGCCGCGAGTTCATTAACTTCTGACTTACCCAGTTGCGGTCGTTGTTGAATAGTTTGTAGTAGGCCTCAAACTCAGCTTCGGGCTCACTTACGCGGCGCTGCTCGGCTAGGCTCTGGGTGTAATCCTCGCCCTTGCGCAAGAATACTACCTGAATATTGCGCTGCCGGGCGGTGTCGCGGAAATGCTCAATGGCGCTAAGGATGTCGCGGTCGATGAAGGCGGAGTTGGTGCCGTCGATTTCCAGGGTGGCATTTTCGGGAATATCCTTGAGCACCGTCAGGATGCTGGCCTTATTGAGGAACGATACATGCTCGCCCAGGCTGATGCGGATTTTATCGCGCCCATCAACGGTGTGGTGCTCAAAGAAATGGGCATTGCGGTAGCTTTCCCGCAGGATGAAGAACATCCCCACGGCCGCGCCAATCCCAATGCCAATGAGCAAGTCCGTCGCCAGAATGGCTACGATGGTCACAATGAACGGCACAAACTCCGTGAAGCCGCCTTGCAGCTGCTCCTTAAACACGCTTATGCGCGCCAGCTTGTACCCCGTCACGAGCAGAATAGCAGCCAGGGCGGCCCACGGCACCATGTTCAGCAGCTTCGGGAAGAGCAGCACACTGATCAGCAGAAACGTACCGTGGAGCAGGGCCGCCAGCTTAGTGCGGGCGCCCGCATTCAGGCTCACCGAGCTGCGCACGATTACGGAAGTCAGCGGTAGGCCACCTATCAGGCCACTTACCAGGTTGCCCGCGCCCTGGGCCTTCAGCTCCCAGTTGGTAGGCGTTTTGCGCTTAAGTGGGTCAAGGGCATCGGTGGCTTCAATGGCCAGCAGCGCCTCCAGGCTTGCCACCAAGGCAATGGACAAAGCCGCCAGGTACACCTTCACGTTGGTAAGCTGGCTGAAATCAGGCAGGGTGAACAGGTTCTGAAAATCGGCGGCGCTGGATACCACGGGCAGCTGCACCAAGTGGGTGCCGCGCAACGCCAAAGCGGGGTTAAAGGCCAGTACCAGCTGGTTTACCACCACGCCCAGCACCACCACTATCAGGGCCCCCGGCACTTTAGAAAGAATGCGGTGCTGCTTGATAACCGCTTGCTCCCAGAGCACCAACACGGCCAAAGCCAGCACTGCAATGGCTAGGCCAGTAGGCTGAATGTGGTGCACCGCGGTTTGGAGCAGGGCCGTAATGGTCGAGCCGGTTTTGGGGAACAGGGCCAGCGTTTCGGCCGCGTCAGCATCGTAGCCTAGCAGGTGGGGAAGCTGTTTCATGATCAGGATGATGCCGATTGCAGCCAGCATCCCCTTAATCACGGCCGATGGAATGAAATTGCTGATAATGCCGGCACGTGCAATGCCTAGCACAATCTGCATCAGTCCGGCCACGCACAGCGCCAACTGTAGCGCCCCAAACGAACCCAACGAATCTAGAGCACTCACTACTACTAGAATCAGTCCGGCCTCGGGACCCGAAATGCTTAGCGCCGACTTACTCAGCGCCCCTACCACCAGCCCGCCCACTATCCCGGCAATGATGCCCGCAAACAACGGCGCACCCGAAGCCAGCGCAATGCCCAGGCACAGGGGCACCGCCACCAAAAACGAGACAAAGCCGCCCCGAAAGTCGTTTTTAAAATATGTGAAGTCTAAAAAACGAGCAGCACCAGGTTGATTACTCATATTAATTCACGCAACTAAAGACAAGAGTGAACCAGGCCAGGCCAATAGGCCTAGCAGCGGTTAAGGAAACGCACAGGAGAAATAGAGCCCGGAAGAATTGGTGGGCCTAGCGCTCAGCTCAGATGAGCTGGAAGAAGAGGAGCGCTACCGTGCACAAAGGTTTTTAGAGGGCCGCATCATGGTTTTTAAAATGGCAAAACGCGTGAGTGAAAACCTCGAACCAGTTGGTATTACATACCGCACAAATATACCCCACCCCTAAAAGCGAGACATTAAGCGTCTATTAAAAGGGTCTTATAAGTGCATTAAATGCACATTACAACCAGATTAAAGTATCATTATAATTCTATTAAACTAGCCGTTGAAGAGGAAGCTCATGCTGGTGCCTTCACGCTGTTCTGCCTCCTCAAGGCATACACCAGTACAGGGCGCACTGAGGTTCTCCACGTACAGTCGCCCCATGTTAGGCTACTACCCGTCTGGATGATGGGGCCTACCCTTTCTGAGTGTGCTAGGCCACTGTGGTAGTGGCCTAGCACACTACTCTACTGGCTGACCCGTGCTATCAATTATAAATCTATCCCCTCTTAGAGTCACCTCTGCCCGGCCATTTTCGAAATCCGTTGCGGCCTCATATAACTGAAAGACCGATGGGCCTTGCCCCGCCAGGTTTCTTTTAGTGATGTACGTGTAGCCGGGCTCCAGGCGTACTCGTGCCAAGCCGTCGCGGAAGGAATAGGCTTCTAAAAACAGGAAAGGGGGCGTTGCTGGGTCTTCCGGTTCTGGCCCCGTGATGTACTGCCAACCGCGCTGGTCGCGTACGGCGGCGTAGCCCTCCAAGAAATCGCGGGCTTCTAAATAAGTAGCGCTGAAGGGGTGTCCGTTCTGGTCAATAAAAGTGTAGGCTCCCCCCTTCATTCTCACCCGGGCGTAGCCATCCACGTACGGATAGCGCGCCTCGTAGGCCTCTTCCACAGAAGGCGCGTCGGAGTCATTTGCCGGGGCTGGGTCAGTGGTGACACTCTCGGCCGCTGGCCGCGTGTGTTCCGTGGCCGAACCCGAGCCAGCAGTTGCGGTAGATACGGGAGCTGTGGCAGCAGAAGTACCGCCCAACCTACTCAGGCCCCATACTCCGGCGCCCAGCAGGGTTACGCCCCCCACCACGGCAGCCGTTCGCAACAGGCGCTGACGCTGCTTTGGTAGCTGACTGCCCCCGCGAGCCGCGGGCGTGGCCTGGAGGGGACCAGCAGTGGCCGCGGTTCTAGTATTCAGCTGCTCGATAAGCTGGCCCAGCTGCATTATTTTAGCATCTAGGTCACGGTTGCGGGCTTCTGATTCGGCGCGTGAAGCTTGGATGGCAGCTTCCAGAGCTGCTTTTTCCTGGCTCTCCGTGGCAAGTCGCTCCTGCAATTCCTGCGCCTCAGTGGTTACGGGTGGAGCCTGGGCCAACTGGTTCCGCAACTCTTCAATGCGCCGCTCCCGCTCGGCCTCCCGGGCTTCCAGGGCTTGGAGTTGCTGCTGCACCTGGGCCTGGGCCTCGCGCTGCATCTGTTCTAACCGCTGCTTTTCGGCAGTACTCGCTGCTGCTCGCGCCGCCGGTTGTCCGCCGTATGGAACATCCTCGGGAACGTCTTCAGCCCCCAACCAGCCCCAAGCTCGTCTTAGAAAACTTCGCTCGGCAGGTAGAGTAGCAACTGGCTCTTCCGCTTCAGAATAGAATGGCTCAGCCGATGATATCTCGGCTTCTTGTTCTGGGGCCGCCAGCGTGCGGGCCCACTCTGCCAGGTCGGCTTCACTGAAATCAATTTCCGGGCGAGCCAACTGAACCAGGCGGCGGGACAACTGCTGAAGGTTCCCTAGTAGATGAAAGCTGCCATCAGGTTGCTGGGTAAGCTGCTCTTCTACGCTGGAACCAAATGTAACGGGTGCGGCAAAAACCACCAGCCCCGTGATAAACTGCAAATTGGCTTGCTCGGGAGCGAACTGGGAACTCAGCCAAGCGGCAAGCGCGGCCTTCTGCCGGCGAAACTGCTCATAGGGGTTGTCGGCGGTGGCTAAGGTTCCGGCCAGTGGCTTTCCATCCAGTTGCCACGCTCCGTAGCTTAGGGCTGGCACCTGCAGCTGGCCTCCCCGGGGCACAAGCACCAGCAAGGTGATGCTATGGGGGCGCACAATAACGGCATCTAGTGCTACGCCTTCCTCTTCTACGGCAAAGTTGCCCAGCAGTAATGTGGTTCCCGTTGAGGCCTCAGCGCGCAGTATATCCCGCACTTGCTCGTAGAGCTGGCCTTGCCCGGCATCAGAAAAAGGACTAAACAGGAAATTGTGCAACATACTAGGCAAAGGAACAGCTTTTACCCGGTCGGATAAACTCCTTCCTATGGCGCTGCCGCATCCATAGCCGATGCTGAATACATTGTGGTCCGAACTTTGCCCAAGACGGCATAAGAACTTCCCTAGTCGATCATTTCTACTGCTGATGAAAATACTTCACCTACTGCTAGCTGCTGGCTTATTCCTTTCCGCTTCTCCTGCCTGGGCTCAAGACGAGGGCAGAGGTAAAGGCAAAGACAAGGACAAGAAAGAATACAAGGAGAAAGACCGCAAGGATTACGACAAGGAACGGAAAGACTATTATAAGGACCGCAAGGACGAAGACAAGGAACGTGACGACCGCTACAAAGATGGCCGGGCCGATTCCCGCAATCCGCGGACGGTTGGTGGCGTGGGAGGCGTTTTGGGCCGGGTAATTCTGCCGCGGCCGGGCACACCTGGCCCGCGGGAACTTGCCGGGGTACCTAAGGGGCATTACCCACCTCCCGGCGAGTGCCGTATTTGGTACCCCAACCGCCCTCCTGGGCATCAGCCGCCACCCACCAGCTGCGACCGTTTGGTTGGTGTTCGGTTGGAGCCCGGTGCGTTCATTCTGCACGGCGACCGGGCCTATGATGCTGAGTATGATTGGCGGGCCGCTGAGCAGCGCCGCCCCGGCACCGTAGGCCGCGACATTCTCGATATTTTATTTCCCCGTCGCTAGCCCAATAATCTTTTGCCAAGAACGCCCAATTGCTCAGCGAGCAGTTGGGCGTTCTTGGTAAGAGGCATTTAGGTTCCTTTCTCACCCTGCCGTATTAAGCTGCATGCTTTGTGAAAAGTGGCCTAGGAACACCTTTATGCGTGTGCAGCCGATCTGACAATGTCGCGAGTGGTGCGCCATCATTTTAGCCTACTCTCTTGCCTTGCTTTCCTGCTCACTCCGTGCTGGGCCTCTTGTGCTACGCGGGCTACTAGTGGCCGCTAGCGCTCAAAGCGTATCCGTTCTGCTCAGCTTTGCGTTAGCCTCAACGTGTTAACTTCTTTGCATGTACGGTGGCAGATCGGGCTGATGAGCTTGCTACCCTGTGGGGCCCTGGCCCAAACGATGCCGCCTGAGCGCATCACCGACCGCAACCACAACGCCTGGCTGGCTTACTTCAGCGATGCGCGCTTCAGCCGACGCTGGGGGCTGCACACCGAGTTTCAGTACCGCCGCACCCAGGGCCTACAAGACCCGCAGCAGTACTTCTACCGCACTGGCCTTAACTATCACGCCACTGAGCAACTCTTGGTCACGGGGGGCTACGTGTACCTGTTGTCTCTACCCTACGGCGACTTTCCCGAGTCTGGCCGCAGCCATGAGCGGCGGGCCTTTGTGCGCGCCGAGCTAGAAAACTCACTCGGCCGACTTACGCTTACGCACCGCTACACCCAGGATCTGCGCTGGCTGCGCGGCCCCGAAGATGTGGCCTACGCCTTTCAAAACCGTTCTCGTTACCGCCTGCAGCTGCAGTTTCCGCTCAACCGCCCAACCGTGGAAGCCGGTACCCTCTACGCCTTGGCCTCAGATGAGCTATTCATCAGCTACGGCCGTAACGTGAAGGCCAATGTGTTCAACCAAAACCGCCTCTATGGTGGCCTAGGCTATCAAATTACGGAGGCTCTAGGCGTAGAAACCAGCTACCTGCACCAAACTGTGCAACACGATGATGGCGTGGTCTTCGAGCAAAACCACACCCTACAAGTCAGCCTAAACTTCAACCCCGATTTCCGCCCCGCCGCAGAACGGTAGTGCCACTCAAGTGGCCTAGCAACTAATGGTACGGAGCCAATGCTAGTTGACCAGAGGCAGAGGGCAGCTGACATCCGTTGTTGATAATGCCCTTGCTATAGAGCTGGTCAAGACAGCTCTATAGCAAGGGCGGCTCCACCGCTCTAGGCCACCGTTTACCTTCCCAATGGGTAGGCTAGGCCACGTAGACAAAACCAGGCTTCGCGGGTTAGACAAGGAATTGACCTAAACCAACCATTACCTATGGACTTACAACTGACCGGCAAGGTAGCTCTCATTACGGGCTCTACGGGCGGCATTGGCTTGGCCATTGCCCGTGGCCTGGCTGCCGAAGGCGCTCATATCATCATTACTGGCCGCACGGAGGGGCGCATTCAAGAAGCTCGCGCTACTATTCAGGGGGCAGTGCCGCAGGCCAACGTGCGTGGCGTGGCCGTAGACTTTGGCAAGCCCGAGGAAGTAGCCAACCTCCTGCGCGAAGTGGCTAACGTGGATATTCTGATCAATAACGTGGGCATCTTCGACCCCAAGCCTTTCACCGAGATACCGGATGAGGAGTGGCTGCGCTTCTTTGAGGTGAACGTGATGAGCGGGGTACGCCTGTCGCGCCACTACTTCCCGCAGATGCTGGCCAACAACTGGGGCCGCGTCATTTTCATCTCCAGCGAGTCAGGCCTACAGATTCCGGAGGAGATGATTCATTATGGCACCACTAAAACGGCGCAGCTAGCTGTGGCTCGCGGCCTGGCGGAGCTGACCAAGGGCACCAACGTCACGGTGAACTCGGTGCTGCCGGGCCCCACGGCCTCGGAGGGGGTGCAAGAGTTTATTGGCAAGATGGCCGCCGAAGGTAAGACATCGGCAGAGGCCGAGCACGAGTTCTTCCGCGATGCCCGGCCCTCTTCCCTGTTGCAGCGCTTTGCCACCACCGAGGAGGTAGCCAACATGGTAGTGTACTTGTCTAGCCCACTGGCATTGGCTACCAACGGCGCCTCCGTGCGCGTTGACGGCGGCGTTATCCGGAGCATCGGCTAGGCCACTCCTACTTATAAAAAAGCCCCACTGGTTTCTCAACCTTTGAGAAACCAGTGGGGCTTTTTTGTAAACTTGCTCCTGCTACCGGGTATGGATTAATGTAGGGGGCGGCGTTTTACTAGGCCACCTTTGGTATCACGCACGCTGCTCATAACCACAAACGCCTGCGGATCGAGGCGGTCAATTTCGTCGGTCAGGCGAGAGACTTCTAGTCGGGTTACTAGCGTGAAGATGATGTCGAGCGACTCTAGCTGCTCGCCACGGCTACCGAAACCGCGCTTGCCCATGTAGAGCGTTGCCCCGCGGCCCAGCTTCTCGGTAATCATGCGCCGAATAGCATCGGAGTGCTGCGAAATGATGGTCACGCCGGTGTATTCCTCAATTCCCTCGATGATGAAGTCCATGGTTTTGGCCGCCGAGAGGTACGCCAGAATGGAGTACAGGGCAGTAGTAATAGACAGCAGCATTGCGGCCACCCCAAAAATCAGGATGTTGATAACCAGCACAATATCGCCAACACTAAGGGGCGTTTTCTTGCTGATATACACCGCCAGAATTTCGGTACCATCGAGCACGGCACCTCCCCGAATAGCTAAGCCAATGCCTGCTCCAAGGAAAAAGCCGCCGAACACGGCAATCAGGAGCTTATCGGTAGCAATAACCGGGAAGGAAATAACCAGCAGCACTAATGCCAGTCCCAGAATGGCTGCCAGCGTGCGTAAGGCAAAGCCTTTCCCCAGCTGGTAGTATCCCATAATGATGAAAGGGATATTGATAATCACGATTAGCGCCGACAGCGAGAGGCCAGTCAGTTGGTTCAGCAGCAGGGAAATACCCGTTACACCGCCATCAATAAACTCATTAGGCAGCAAAAACCCTTTCAGCCCCAGAGCAGCCGAAAAGATACCAGCCACAATTAACCCTACCTGCAGCCCACCGCGCCGCATACGGCGACGAGCGGCACCTAAGGCCTCCGTAGGAAACTCAGGCAGTGGACCTACCACCGTGGGGGCTCCCTCACCGGGCGCTTTTTTGTTGCGCTCAAACAACAGTTGTTGCAAAAACATACACTTGATTTAGACTCTAGTAAAAACGCCTCCGTGAGAATACAGTGCCCTGGGCTTAAGCCAGATGCACGAAGGCGGCGTGGCGTTGAACCGCAAGTGTTCAAGGCCCACGTCATACACAACAGTAAACCAGTGGTAGCTAGGGTGCGTTGGGCGCTACGGCCGTCAGCAAGAGGCGCACCCGAAATAAATCGGGCAGGGCGCAAGGCCGCACATTGGTGGGCAGGCCCACGGCCGAAGGCCACACCGGCCTTAGCCACGCTAGCGCGACGGGCGGCAGGCCACTAGCGACAAGTACTGCGGGCACTTGTGGTACGGCCGGCAGCAGAGCGGCCTGCTCCAGCATAGCAGCCGAAGAAAACTGAAAACCTGGCTCAGTAGGCTGATGCCCAATTGTTAGCTGGGCCCGGATGTCGGGCTGACGAGCCTTCCCCGATGATGCCGGGCACGCCAACGCTCCCAGCCAGAAGGCCAGCAGCAGCGCCAGGCGCAGCGAGAGTGATATGAGGGAGCGAGTCAGCAAGAGTAAGGGAGGGTAGCCTGAACTGGGCCTGGTAGTAAGAACGTGTTGAGCTACATAAAGTTAAAAACCTTTTAGCCGATGGCTTTCACGAACATGCGTTTCAGCCAGGGTATGCGCGCCAACTGCATCACCCCATCAACCAGCCATGGGCGGGCGGCAAGCAGCCGCATGAGACGGTAGCGCTGGCCCAAGGGCCGACCAATGCGGCGTTGCACTTCTTCCTGATACAGCTGCAAACTCTCGGGGCCAAAATTGTTCTGCTGAAAGCAGCGCATGGCGTGCTTGGCGGCCAGCAGGCCACTCTGCACTGCCTTGTCAATGCCGTGGCCCTGCATGGGGTCAATGAGGGCGGCCGCGTCGCCGCAGAGCAAGGCGCGGCCGCCAGTGAGTGGCCTAGCAGAACCACCCAGCGGCAGCCCAAAGCCCCGAACCTCGCTCAGGGCTTGGGCCTGGCGAAACCGAGGCGCTAGGCCAGGGTGCTCAGCTAGCAACTCCCGTAGCACCTCCTTTAGATCTACCTGGTCGCGGGCAATGTCGGAGGATAGCATCCCGAAGCCCACGTTGTAAACGCCATTGCCCACCGGAAATACCCAGCAATAGCCTGCCAAATGGCGCCGCAGAAAAAAGAAGTCGCTGGTGGTTTCAGGGGCTTGTTGCACGCCGGTGTAATAGGCACGCACCGCGGCGCAGTGTCGGCTGCGGTCGAGGGGCCAGGGTGCTACGTGGCGGCCTACTACAGAGTGTGCTCCATCGCAGCCAATAACCAAACGGGCCGTGAGGGGTGCCAGCTCGGGCCGGCTAGGACGCACCACAACGTGGTCGGCGGTGGCCTGTACCGCCTGCACGGGCCAGTTCTCCAGCACCTCCGTGCGGGTATGGCGGCGTACTAGCTGGAGCAGGGCATCGTCAAAGTGCAGGCGCGGGCTATTGAAGGCCGGAGCTTTCCACTGGATGCTTACCTCAGCCCCGGCGGGGGCTATCAACCGACTATGGGCTACCTCGGCGCGGTGCGCTGCCGTGAGAGCCCGCAGCTCGGTGGCATACGCCGGGTTAAGGCGCGTCAGGGCCTTGAGCGTAGGGCTGGGAATAGCGTCGCCGCAGATTTTGTCGCGCGGGAACTGCGCTTTGTCTACCAGCGCAACCCGTAGGCCACTACCCCGCAACGCCAGGGCGCAGGCGGTACCTGCCGGGCCAGCGCCCACTATGAGTACATCGTAAGTAGTAGCGGTGATACTAGACAAGCAGACGGCCGTATGATTACCCAAAGGTAAGGTTCAGCTTCAGCCCGTGCATGGGCAAGGCCAAGCACGTGGCCTAGGTCCCCTTAGAACCCCGGGCTTCCTCGCGGCGCATGGGCATTACATCAATGGTTTGAAAAAGCGACTTAGGGGTAATTGGCTGGGTTTCTCGGCGCTTTATGCCACCATCCTTTCCGATGAGCAATAAGGTAAAGCCGCTGGTTTTCACCCCGAGCTTTTGCGTCAGATACTGCTTATCGGCCGCCGATAGTTGCTCGAACAGCACCTCCCGCACACTAATGTCGCGCTCCTGCATGGCACTTCTGGCAGCCGCAAACTGCTGTTGCTGGGCCTGCAGCTCGGGAGTGGTGTTATTGGGGGCGCACAGCAGAACCACCCGTTTCTGCCACCGTTGCTTGGGCAGCCAAGAGGCTAGTGAGCCTGGCGCGTTCTGGGCCATCGTAACGGTGGCGCTCCATACAGTAACGGCCAGGAGCAGGAAGACAAAGCGTTTCATGCTGCTGCATACGCAGGCTAGGCTGCTTGGGGCCGAGCTAGCGGGGGCGATAATACTCGGCCCAGCCACTCAAATAGCACCCGATAGGCCTCAGCTCGTACTTTTTCCCGGGAGAGAAACACATCGTGAATAGCTCCCTCTAAGGCATGCGTGGTTACGCGGTGCCCTAGCCAGGGAGCAAGTTCCCGGATGTGCGCCACGTTAAGAACAACATCCGTCTCGAACACATCTTCCCGATGCCCACGGCGGGCGGTACGGTCGGAGTGTAGCACCAAAATGGGGGCCTCAATCCCGAGGGCGCGCCGAATTTGGGCGTGCCCCCACCGAATGGCCCGCAGCCAGCCCGCATTCATGCTGAACACTTGGTTAGGCTTCCACTCCAGATTATAGTCCCACTCGCCCTGGAATGAGTGGTGCAGGCTTTCCCCATATATGGGAGAAAGGTTGGTTTTCAACTTCATATCAGGCCACTTGGCGCCCAGCCGTTTCATCAACGGAATGCCTAGCCTCCGCAATAGCCAGGGCTGGTGCATTTCTAGAAAAGGACTATTGAGCACCACCGCCGCTACGCTGATTTTCTCTTTCCGGTACCACAAATACAACGAAATGATGAGGCCGCCGGTGGAGTGCCCGCTCAGTACAATGGTGGTATTGCCTTCCTCCCGAATCCGAGCCAGCGCCGCATCCAGGTCATAGAAATACTCGCGCAGGTCGCGGACGTTATTGGGCCGTTGGTGAGACCGGATAGACCGCCCATACTTGCGCAAATCGAGGGCGTAGAAGTTAAACTCGTGGGCCCCATACGTTAGGGCCAGCTCGCGCTGAAAGAAGTAGTCGTTGAAGCCGTGCACATACAGTACGGCGCGGGTGGTGGGCACGTCGGCTGGGTGGCGCACCAGCGTACTGAACACGGGCCCTTCGTAATCGGGAGAATCGGCGGGAGTAATGGTAAGCTGCTCAAAACCCTCGCCGAGGATGTCGGGCACATAATCAGAATAGGAAGCGGGAGGCGATACTTCGGAATGCGACATGCTAACCATACGCAGGCAATAGGCTAAGTGGTATAGTTGAGTATACGTAGCAGCTGGGCAGCCATAGCGTGTAATTGCATAAAAAGAAGTAAGGCTGGTTTTGAATATAGCACTTCCCATACTTTTGCAGCCGTTAGTAGCGTTGAGCTACCCACCGCCTTGGCAGTGCTCATCACACAGCTCTAGGCCACACCTCTCTTTCATGCGTCTGCTGCTCTGGGCCGTCACCCTCCTCACGGCCTGCTACCTCCCCTCCTCTACTCCTGATCCGGCTTTTCGGCAAGACCAGCTCCGTTACCCCCGCGTGCGGGATGCCTATGCCCTGGTTGGCAACAGCATGCACGTCATGTTGCAGGAGCACCATCTTGACCCGGAGCGGTTGGAGCTGTTTATCCGGGCCCTGAAGGTGGAGCGACGAGTGGAGGCCTGGGGCCGGAACCAAGGTGAAGGCGAATATCAGCTGCTGCGTACGTTTCGACTGGCGGGCACATCGGGCACGCTTGGGCCCAAGCGCCGTGGTGGCGACGGGCAAGTGCCCGAAGGTTTCTACTACATCAACCGCTTCAACCCAATCAGCGAGTACCACTTGTCGCTGGGCCTCGACTACCCGAACGCTGCCGACCTGATGCGCAGTGGCCTAGAAGATCCGGGCAAGGACATTTTTATTCACGGCTCCGACGTGACCATTGGCTGTTTGCCCATCACCGACGCAGGTATCCGGGAGTTGTACGTGCTGGCTATAGAAGCCCGCGCCGCCGGCCAAACAGACATTCCGGTGCATATTTTCCCGTTTGAGCTTACTCCCGGCAACCTGGCCCGCCGCCTGAGCAGCCCACATATGGGCTTTTGGCAGGAGCTGGCACCCGGTTATCAATACTTCGCCGACCACCACCTGCTGCCAGCCGTAACGGTAACCGACCGCGGAGCCTACGCGGTGCAGTGAACTACCGGGCAGGTATGGAACTGTTGGCGCACACCTCAGCAGTTTGCCCTTACCCGGATCTACTGCGGCGTTGGCTGTGTTCTAAGAGTGGCCTAGCCTTGTTATAGGCCCAGCACTGTACCTTGCACGTATGTCTATCCCCTCTATTTCAGACGTTCCAATTCCTAAGAATCTGCGCGAGTCGGCGGTGCTGGTGCCCGTGTTTCGCGATGCCACGGGGCAGCTGCAGATTGTGATGGTGCGCCGGGCAGCGTTTGGCGTGCATGGCGGCCAGCTAGCCTTTCCCGGCGGCAAGCGCGACCCCGAAGATGTGTCGTTGCAGGCCACAGCCTTGCGCGAAGCCCACGAAGAAGTAAGCCTGCTGCCGACCAATGTGGAGATCCTCACGGCGCTGCCCACGGTGCCCGTACTCTCAGGCTTTTGCATTGCGCCTTTTCTGGGCCGCATTCGTCGCCCGGAGGTATGGGAATGGCAAACCCGCGAAATAGATGAAGTGCTGGAGATTCCGCTGCTTCACCTCGCCGACGAAACCAATCACACCGAAGAAGACTGGCAGTTGCCCGGCTGGCCTAGCGCCCGCCGCGTACCGTTTTATCACATAGGCGCCTACAAACTCTGGGGCGCCAGCTACAACATTATCCGCCCCCTCATCCCAAGGCTGCTCGCTGGTGAATGGGAAGTGTGAGATGTGCTGATGAGGTGAAATTAAATGAACGTCCTGTCGAGCTGGTTGAGACATCTCATGTGCTGAGGTTGTGGCGCTACTTCAACAATTCGAGCGGGATGTGTCAACCAGCTCGATAGGATGATATACAGGCCTAGGCCACCTTGCCTCCTCACCTACCTCCTCCGTCACTTCAGCACCTAAATCTGGCACGAAATTGCGTTATAAGTTGCGTCACGAACGCACTCTGCGCTTTCACTATCTTTTCGATGAAACGACTTTCGCTTCTGTTGCTTTTGCTGTTACCGGCCGTGGCTTCTTTTGCCCAGCGGGAGCAGTCTATCTGGCTGTTTGGCCAGCAGGCGGGGCTCAGCTTCCCCGCCGATGGTGGCGCGCCTACTCCGCTGCTCACCAGCAAAATGACTACCTATGAAGGCTCGGCGGTAGCAACCAACCAGCAGGGCCAGCTGCTGTTTTATACCAATGGCGAGTTTGTATTCAACCGCCAGCACCAGGTGATGCCCAACGGCAAAAAGCTGATGGGCTCCAATTCCAGCACCCAGAGCGCCCTCATCGTGCCCGATCCCGGCAGCGGCAACGTGTTCTACGTGTTCACGGTAGCGGCCCAGGGCAACGGCAATGGCCTGCGCTATTCTACCGTGGACATGACCCGCGACAACGGCCTCGGCGACGTGCCCCGGGCCAATGCCCTCCTGATTACGCCCGTGGCCGAGAAGCTGGCCGCCGTGCGCCACCAAAACGGCCGCGACGTCTGGATTGTGGCGCACCGCTGGAATTCCAACGCCTTCGTGACCTTCCTGGTAACGGCCGACGGCGTGCAGAGCAAGCCCATCCTGAGCAACGTGGGTTCCATGCACGCCGGCCCCGGCCGCAATGCCATTGGCGCCATGAAGTTCTCGCCCGATGGAAAGAAGCTGGCCGTGGCACTGTGGCGCGAAGCCAACAAGTACGAGGTCTTCGACTTCGACCGCAACACCGGCAAGGTAAGCAACGTGAAGGCCTTTGCGCCCTACCCCGAGGCCTACGGCGTGGAGTTCTCGCCCGATGGCAGCAAGCTCTACGGCTCCAGCAACGGCGAAGGTGGCGGCGAAGCCCAGATCTTCCAGTTCGACCTGAAAACCGGCAAAGCCACAGTAGTAGGCAAGTCGGCTAACCGGAAAGTGGGCTCCCTGCAGCGCGCCCCCGATGGCAACATCTACGTGGCCCGCGAAGACAACCTCTTCCTCGGCATCATCCAGAACCCTAACTCTGATAAAGCCACCTACCTCGACAACGGCCTCAAGCTCGGCGGCCGCCGCAGCAAGCTAGGCCTCCCCAACTTCATAACGGAGCCGGGGAAATGAGGTGATTGAGTGAAATAGCGATTGAGTGAAGTGGCCTAAGCCTATCATCATGGTGAGCGGAGCGAAGTAATAATTCGTCAGCCCTCTACAATCTTTGACTTATTTAAAAGCCCTACGTCCACATGGACGTAGGGCTTTGCGATTTAGAAGGCTTGGCGAGGTAGAAGGGAAGGATTGGCGTTCTGCATCCTAATAGGCCTAGATTACTTCACTAACTCGCTCAATCACTAAATCACCACTATTGCGACTGGCCACCGAACTTGAAGCGGAGGAAGCCCGCGGCTACGGAAACATAGGGGTTTTTAGACGCTACCAGGCCTACCACGTCGCGGGTGCTGATGCCGGCTTCGTAGACGGAGGTAGTGAGCGTGAAGCCTAGTGGCACGCTGAGCCCGTAGCCGGCGCCACCAGTAAGGCCGCTGCTTAGGCGCAGCCAGTGCATGGGCTTGTAGTCGAGGCCGGCGCCCACGAAGGCGGAAGGTAGGTTGCCAGCTACATCGTTCAAGGGCAGGGTCACGTCGAGGCCGGCTTCAAAATACTCGCTGATGCGCAGGCCGGCGCCAGCGCGCAGCTTGGTGGGTAAATCGGCGCGGCGGGTTTGGCTGGCCTGATAGTTAAAGAGGCTATCAGTGCCGGCGGCGAAGATTTGGGTAGCTTCCTTGATAAAGTTGTAGGTCCCGACGCCGCTGGAGTTGAGGCGCTTTAAGGGCTGGTCGTTGGCCGTTACCAGGTTGCCTTCCCAGTCCATGTGCCCAATGTCGGTAATGGCCACACCCAGCCGGAGAGCTTTGCCCGCTTCGGCAGCTAAGCCCAGGTCGAAGCCGTGGCCGGTACCCACGGGCTTAAGGCCACTGCCGTTCCGGATGTTGAAGCTAGGGTTAGTAGCCAAGGAGCCGTAGTTGATATCAAACAGCGGCGACATGGAGCTGTAGGCCTGCAGGTTGCCCGGTTCCACCCGAATGTCTACAATGCCAAGCCCTTGAATGTAGCGGTACCCTGCCCCGGCCGAGAGCTGGAACATGGGCTGATCAATCAGCCGGGTGCCCCAAGCCAGGTTGAACTCGTTGAGCAGGGAAAACTGCAGATCGGTGCCTGCCAACGCCTCCGATACCAGCGGAACGTTGCCTCCTGCGCCCAGGGAGGTGTACACCGGCGCATCACGGCCCAGAAACAGCAGCTCAGCCGCGTTCTTGTTCAGGGCCACGTGTCCCGCCGTCCGGATGCGGTTGCTGATAGCAATACCCCCGATTACGGGCAGCTGCACCGATAGCCCGAGGGTGGTAGCATCGGCGTTTAAGTTCAGGGCATTATCGGAAGTAAATGCCCGCGCCAGCTCCAACCGATCGGTCTGCGGCAGCTGGTCTTTGGTGTTGTAGATGAACTTGCGCAGCTGCTGGCGCGTGAGGGAGCGGGAGCCCACGCCAGCCCCCAGCTCACCCAGCGTAAAGGAGAAAGTAGCCCCACCCACCCGGCCCAGGTTGGCGGGGTTGATACCGATGGCCTGATAGTCGGTGGCGAAGGTGGTGGCCACGCCGCCCCGGCCGGTAGCCGTGAAGTTGCTCAGCTCGTTTTGGGCACGCAGAACGGTGGGCACGGTAAGGGCCAGCCCCAGCAACAGGGAAAGACGAGTGCGTTTCATAAGACGGAATTGTGGCCGAAGCTTCGTTAGTTTGGGGCCGATACCTTGGGCTAGGCCTGTAGGCCACCACACGCCTACTTTACGTAGGCACCTGGTAACGGCTTCAAACTAACGAAGCTTCCCGCACATTTCTTTCCCGCTTTGGCAAAACGCTTCTCCGTTTCTGAGTACACCGATGGCATTCTGGCCGGCAACCGCGTGCTGCTGAGCCGGGCCATTACGCTAGTGGAAAGCACCCTGCCCTCCGACCAGGCCCTGGCCCAGCAGGTGCTCGATGCGGTGCTGCCCTACGCGGGCCGCTCGGTGCGGGTGGGCATTACGGGCGTGCCGGGCGTGGGCAAAAGCACGTTTATTGAGGCACTAGGCCTGCATTTGGTGCGCGAGCTAGGCCACCGTCTGGCCGTGCTGGCCGTTGACCCCACCTCTCAGCGCAGCGGCGGCAGCATCCTCGGCGACAAAACCCGCATGAACCAACTGGCTGCGCACCAGCAGGCCTACATCCGGCCCTCTCCCGCCGGCCGCAGCCTTGGGGGCGTCACGCGCAGCACCCGCGAGGCCCTGGTGCTCTGCGAAGCTGCCGGCCACGACGTGATATTCGTGGAAACCGTGGGCGTAGGCCAAAGCGAAACCGCTGTACACGGCATGGTCGACTTCTTCCTGCTGCTGATGCTGGCCGGCGCCGGCGATGAACTGCAGGGCATCAAGAAGGGCATCATGGAAATGGCCGACGCCGTAACCATCACCAAGGCCGACGGCGGCAACGAGCAAGCCGCCCGCCGGGCCCGCGTGGAGTATCAAAATGCCCTGCACCTGTTTCCGTTGGCCCCTTCGCAGTGGAACCCCGTCGTTACGGTTTCTTCGGCCGTTACGGGGGCGGGCGTGCCGGCCGTGTGGCAGCTGGTAGAGCAGTACGTGCAGCAAACCCAGGAAAGCGGTTACTTCCAGCGCCGCCGCCAAGAGCAGAACCTGCACTGGCTACACGAAACCATCCGCGAAACCCTGGAAACCCGCTTCTACGCCCGCCCCGACATTGCCGCCCGCCTTCCCGAAATCAGGGAGCAGGTCATGAACGGCCGCAAATCAGCCTTCGGCGCCGCCGAGGAGCTGCTAGGCCAGTAGCCGCTTATTATATCTTGGCCTCTGGGTGCTGAGCCAACCAGCGCAGGTAGGTTTTACGCAGCCACATAGCTTCCGCCTTTCTGTAGTCTGGCGTCACGACGGAGAAATGGTCGCCCGGATAGTACGCAAAGGGCATGTCGGCGCCCAGCTTTTTCATTTCCTGGTCCATGAGCTTCACTGGCTCATTCAGGAAGTATGTATCCTCGTTGCCTACGGCCATGCGGAGTTTACCATCCAGGTCTGGCCTGAGCTGTGCCCAATGTTGCACCACATATTGGGTCAGATCGTAGCGTTTCCAGTGCGCCAAGACCTTTGGGGCCAGCGCGCCCGTTGCTGAATTAAACAACGGCTGCGGTAAGCCTCGGGGGCCCCGAGGGCCAAACACGGCATCAAACGACACGTCCTGCTCGCCTCGGTACAGTACATCTTCCAAGTGATGAGCAATGTTGGGGCGGTCGAAGATACTGGCCGTAGGTATTCGTTCACCGTAGGTCAAGGAGTCCACCATTTCTACCCGGTTTTGACCCGCGTACAGATTAGTGCGGATAAAGCTGCGGAAATCAACCGGGTCCGGCGAGCTGGCATTTGCCCCGGCAAATAGCTTGGGGTAATGCGTGATTAGGTGGGCCACCGTGTAGCCGCCGCTGCTATGCCCACGCAGCAAACGCCCACCGTTGGTGCGGTAGGTGCGGTCCAGCAGCGGCAGAAACTCCGTGGTGAAGGCATCTCCCACTGGCCCGTTGTTGGCGCTGTTGGCGTACACGCTGTGGCCTAGCGAGCAGTCACCATCCAAGTACACCCGTATGCAAGTAATGGTATCAATGGGGTTAGCGGGTAGCGTATCGGTACTCACGGAGCGCGAGTAGTGCTGGTAGGTGCTCCCGTAGCCGGCCACAGTAAACAAAACCGGGTAGCGCCTCTTGGGCCGAGTGTAGTAATCGGCGGGCAATATAACGGCGGCGTTCAGGGAAGTAGGCTTGCGGTGAAAGCGGCTCAGCAGCTTTGAGGGGGCCTTCAGTTCCCGGCAGAATTTTGTATTCACAAATACTGGCGCCGCCACGGCCCGGTCACACACCAGCGTGAAGGTTTCTGTTTTGCTCAGCAAAGACACCTTCTGGGCTTGGCTGTAGGGATTGCCTGTGCTCAGGCCGATTACCCGTCCTTCCTGGTTCAGGTCCCATACGGCCTGCACGTAATACTCACCGCGAGGAATTCGGGAAAGCAACGTGGGAAAGGAAATGGCTTCATCCGAAAATACGATGGCCTCGCCGGGCTTCACATTCCGCACGGCCAGCCGGTAACAGGGCCAGCCCGCTTGGTTTTTGGGCTCCTCGTTCTTCAAGGACAGATAGAGAATCACGTTGCCCGTGAAGGGGCCAGCGTAGGCCGCGGGCGTGTAGGTAACGCTAAACTGCTGGGCCTTTGCAGTAAATAAAGTGAGCACCAGCAGCAATGAAATAGCGGCGTATCGCATAGAGAAACAGGCAATAAGGCAGAAGGAATAAGACAGTACAAGTGATGATTGCACCACGAATACCGCCGTCAGACAGCCGCCGTTACAGCCGCTGTAAAAGAATTTTCTCGGCTCCTGTTTCGCTAAAACAGCACGTCATCCTGAGCAGAGCGAAGGATTTTCTCATGTGGAAACAACAGGCCTAGCGCCTCGTGCTCCCATGAGAAGATCCTTCGCAAGCTCAGGATGACGTGCTGATGTAATGAGTTCTCCTACTGGCCTAGCTGGCCAGCTTCCGCTTCAGCATCAAGTAGTCGAGATAGTATAGGATTTTGATGGAGACGTTGTTGTTGTGCGGGGTGTTGATGGTGTTGTTCAGGTTATCGAAATAGAGCGGTGTGGCTTCGTTGGCTTCCAGGAAGGAGGAGCTGGCGTTCTTCCACACGATGCTCACCTGCGAGCCCGGCGCAAACCACCACGAGTACACCGCATCTACGTTGAAGGCGTTGAACGTATTGTCGCGGTTGCGGCGGTAGTCTACCAGGGTCTCCTGGCCGTTCTTGCCCAGGCGGGCGAAGTCGGCGTAGTTCACGGTGCTGGTGTAGTGCCGCGTGCGGATGGTGAGCGACATGCGGTTGTTGAAGGTATAGGCTCCCGACAGGGTATTCGTGACCGTGAGCACGCGGCGGCGGCCCAGCAGCACATCGGAGGGGTAGTTTTTCCGGAACTCCGCATCGTCGGGCAGGCTCTCGTCCAAGTCCCCATTCACGTAGCCCACCTGGTTTTGGCTCAGATTCCAGTCGAGGCTGTAACGGAAGTTCAGCTGGTTGCTGACGCGGTAGCGCGGCGATATGCTCCAGCCGTAGCCCATGCGGCGGGGCCGGGCGCGCTCCAGGCGGTCATCCGTATCGTACCGCCGCACGCCGCCATTAACGTCTAGCGCTAGCTTTTTGCGATAATCGGAAGAGATATAGCCGCCCACGTTGGCGTTGGCCGGCAGCCGCACAAAGTAGTCGCCCAGCGGGTATTGGCGGGGCTCGTAGTAGTCATGCGTGACGGGGTTGGCATCGAAGTCAAGGCCCACCGACAGGAAGTTTTTGGTGAACGTAGTATTAAAGCCGGCCGCCACGTTGGCGTTTTGGTAGCGGGTGGGCTTATAGAGCAGCGAGTGGTTTAGGTTGAAATAGGTATACAGGTTATTGACCTTCCAGAAAGGTTTATACTTGTTGTAGTTCGCGTACACGCCCTGGCTGATGTTGTTGTTGCCGAACAAGATGCCCAGGTCATTCGGGTTATACTTATCCGACTCAATACCGTGATTTAGGCCCCAGGTGAAATTGCCACTGATCTTGCTCACGCCCACTTGGTACTTGTAACCGTCCTGGTCGTCGATGGCCTTTTCGGAGCCGAATTTGTTGCCGCGCCGCCGCGAGTACACCACCCGGCCATCCACGGCATAGGCGTTCTTTTTGTTGGCGAAGCGGAATAGGCCACCCGTCACGTTGGCGTCGTAGGTGCTGCCAACGCGCGTAACGTTGGTATTGATGAGCGAAACGTAGGAGTTGTTTTTCAGCGACTGGTCTAGCACCATGATGCTGTAGTTGCTGAACGGCTGGGTAAGCACGTCGCGGCGGCTGCCATCTACGGAGTCGCGCACGGTGGCATACACATCGTTGCTGAGTGCGTTGAACACCCCCACCCCCAAGCCATTCTTGGTGCGGCCCGATACTTTAGTGGCATTGAGCAGGCGCGTGACGCCGGGGTTGCTCACCACGGCTTCCCCTGGCCTACGCTCTCCATCGGGGCCCATTTGTCCTTTCCGGAGCTGGCTGCTTACGCTGCTAAACCCAATGGGCGTGGCCCCCACCCGGCGCGAGTAAAACAGGTTGCCTTTATTAAACAGCTCAGTACCCTCGGTGAAGAACTGGCGGTTTTCCTGAAACTGCACCTCAAATGGCGAGAGGTTGAGCACCTGGTTGTCGCTCTGCACCTGTCCAAAGTCAGGTACCAGGGTGGCATCCAGAGTAAAGCTTTCATTGATACCCCACTTCACGTCGGCACCGCCATTGAAGCTGGTGCTGGTATTGCGGGTGCCTTGTTCCTGGTATGGGAAATGGTTTACGTAGCTGCTCACGTAAGGCGTAAGTGAGAGGCGCAAGGGCGGCGTAATATCGCGCAGGCCCCGCAGCTCGCCCCACTGGTTCACAAAGCCATCCACGGCGGGCTTCACCTCATTCCAGAAGAAGGCCTGGTTGTCGCGCTTACGCTGGCGCATGAAGTTCAGGCCCCACAACTGCTCCGGGGCTTTGCTGAAGCGAATGGCCGAGTACGGAATCCGGATTTCACATAGCCAGTCGGTGCCGCGCATGGTGGTTCGCGAGTCCCACACGGCGTTCCAGTTGCCGTCTTCGCCCCCGGCTGGGGAGTAGCGCGCATCTACCTGCACGCCACCCGTGCTCACAATAAAGCTGTAGCCGTTCAGCTGATCGTGGTAGGTATCCAGGAAAACTCCGAAGAAGTCGGAGTTACCAATGTCGTCGCGGGCGCTCAGTTCCCGCATAATCGAGTCCTGCGACACATCGTGCATGATAGCGCCCACGTAGAGGTTGGCGTCGTCGTAGAGCACACGCACTTCCGTGGGGTGCTTCTCGTGCGGGCCGGGGTTGGGGCGCTGCTGAATGAAGTCGGTGGCAATGGGGGCCTGTTGCCAAATGGGCTCGTCGAGCTGGCCATCGAGCTTTATGGCTTCGGTGATGCGCAAGGCCTGCAGCTGGCGCTTGGGGGCGGGTACGGCGGCTTGGGCAGCCGTTTCAACTGTTTGTGCACTGGTGGGCGCTACCATAGCGAGCCAGACCAGCATAAACATACAGAAGCATTTCACGGCGTGTGGGCGGGAGGAGAAGTGGGACAAGCGAATGGGTGATGGGCAGTTAAACACCTGACGGAGTGGCCTAGGCCAGGTCAGGACGGGGTAGCAACGCCGATATATAGCTCGGCTAGAATGTGGCTATAGATGCAGACACTGCCCCTATCGTTGCCTCTTCACAGAAACTTCACAATAAAAAAAGGCCGCCGTTGCAGCGGCGGCCTTTTTGAGGAGAGGTCAGGCCTCTATTCACTCACATTGATCTGGATGTTGCGGCGGGCTTTGCTGCCTTTCGAGTCTTTGGTAGTCGGAACATCCAACATCCGCCGGTACTTGTCGGCCAAGGTATCAGACTGCTTTTTGCCGTTCACTTTCATGCCCTCGTCATTGAGCTGAAACTGAAAGGCTTTCTCACTGGCGCCCAGCAGGCCATCCTTGCGTAACTCCGCGCGAATTTCGTCGGAGTCAAGGCGGGGTGGCGCTGGAGGTGCGGGCGGGGCAGGCACACCGGGGGCACCTGGTGCGCCGGGGGCAGCAGGGGCAGCAGGGGCAGCAGGGGCAGCGGGTGCTGCTGGCGCGGGCGGAACCGGCGGCACGGGTGGCGTCATTGCTCGCGGGGCCCGGGGTGGCCTAGGCGGCGCGGGTGCATCGCCGTAGCTCGTGCTGCTGTTGCTGTTTGTGTTGCGGGTAATGTTGTAAGAACCCTTGCTCAGCTTATTGCCCGTTTGGGCCTCCACTAGCTTCAGGTACTTTGCGTGCAAGGCAGCCGACTGCTTCTTACCATTCACAACCAGCTCCGTGCTATTGAGCTTGAACTGGAAGTTGCCATCGTCCTCAATGAGACCATCCTTGAGTAGCTCCCGGCGCAGGGCTTCGTCGCCACCGTTGCGGGTGCTGCTACTCAGGCGGGCCGTTCCCCGTGCGGTGGTCTCACGTTCTACCCGCTCGGTCTCGCGATGAGCTGCTTCGGTTTCCCGGTGGGCGGCCTCCGTCTCGCGGTGGGCGGCTGCCAGTTGCCGCTCCAGGGCAGTTATCTCCTGGCCTAGCCGCGTGGCTTCCTTCTGATTCTTCTGCTTGTAGGCCGCATCGCGCTGGCGGTCTAGCTCACTGATCCGGCGGGCCATGTCGCCTTCCCGTCGAGCCTTGTCGCTTTCGCGCCGCGCTAGGTCACTTTCTCTGCGGGCGGCGTCGGCTACGCGGCGGGTAGTTTCGCCGTCTTCCAAGCGGAACACATTCCCGCTCAGCACCCGGAAGTTGCCGTTGGGTGCTCTGAGCTCCTCAAACTGCCGGCTCTCATCGCTGCCCTCCCGTAGGCGGTCTTCCAACTCTTCGCGCTGGTCACGGAGCTTGTCCAATGATTTTTCCAGCCGCGCCAGTTCTTCCTCAGAGGTAGTATTGCGCTGCGCTTCTTGCAGGTTCCGCTCAGCCTGAGCCAAGGCCCGGCGCGTAGTGCGCTCCAGCTCACTGCGGTCGATGTTAAACGTGAGGGCTTTCAGCTCCGGATTAACACGCCACAACTGGGTTCCTACCTCTGCCTGCCGACGAATCCGGCTTAAATCAGCCTCGCTCATACCACCTCTGGGCATGGTAAATACACGGGAGAAATTATCATTGAAGCGGAAATCAGCCCCCGGAGTGGTGCTCCACACCTGGCCGTTGGGCCCCACCCGAATTACCTCCACGTCCTGAGTCTTCTTCTTCTTGCTTTTCTTATCAGCGGAGGCTGTTTCTACTCGCCGACCATCCACGTACAAATCTGTCAGGCGGCCTTTCTTGTCTTTCTCAATAACGACGGAGCCGTTGCGGCGGGCACCTTCCTGCACCACTACTACATGCTTGGCACGCTTGCGACGCTTTTTATCCTTGTCGTCATCATCGTCCTGCATGGCGGGCGCCCCCTCAGCTTCGTCCACTATTTCCAGGGCATCCTCGGCCTCCTCAGCATCATCGGCATCCACTACCACCGGTGGTACCAGACTGGTATCGGGTTCTGCTTGCAGGAACGGTAGCTTGCTGAGGGCGCCATCCTGGTTGTCGGGGCTCACTGGCCTAGGGTCAGCAATAGCCACCGCCGAAGTCAGGAGCACCATCCCGCCCAATACCACGCAGGCGGCCATAAAGCCTTCGGAGAACGTGGGCGCCGTGCGCCCTTGTACTAGGCGCTTGATGCGGCCCAGCACGGAGCCATCGGGCCCCAGCGCCGACATTGCTAATTGAGCCGGAGCGGCTGGCACGGCGCTTAGCTCGGCCAGGGCGGCCAGGGCGCGGGCCACCGTGAGGGGGTTGCCGCCTACCATGGTGGTGGCCATATCGTCGCAGCAGTTTTCGCGCTCAGTGCGCAGGCAAGCCGTCAGGAACCACACCGCCGGATGGTAGAAGAACAGCGTTTCGGCCACCGACTGCAGCAGGTTCACCAGGTAGTCGCGGCGCGCTACGTGAGCCAGCTCGTGGGCCAGAATGGCCTCCAGGTAGGTTTGGTTCAGGCCCGTAACGGTGCCCAGGGGCAGCAGCACTACCGGCCGCAAGTGGCCTACCACCACCGGCACCCGCACCAGCGCCGACTCTAACAACTCAACCGGCTGCTGCAAACCGGCCCGACTAGCAAGGACACTCAGGCGCTGCTGCCACTCTTCAGCCAGGGGCTGCACCCGGTAGCGGCGCAGGCGCTGCACGTAGGCCAGTCCGCCGAGTAAGCGCAGGGTCATAGCCAACAGGCCTAGCAACCAAGCGGCCACCAATACGGGCAAATTCTGATCAAAGTAAGTCAGCCAAGCCTGCAAGCCAGCCGGAGCCGGGGATGCTGCCGGAGCTACTGCGGCTAGCGCTGCCGAGGCCTTTGTAGCAGGCACTACGCTTGCCACTGCTTGTTGAGCCGGGGCCGCTGTTGTGCTAGGGGCATCTGCCACAACAGTTTCAGTTGTTACAGCGGCAACATTCTGCTGCTCAGCACGAGCGGCGGCGTAATATCGCCCAAACGTGATTGTAGCCAGCACGAGCAGAGCCACGAGGGCTGCGGCCGCCGTGTTGTAGCGCACCACCGCCCGGTGCCGCTGCAATAGCAGCAACAGGCCCGCCAGCGCCAGCGCAACCACCGCGCCTTGCCACAACGAGTGCACTAAGGTCCAGCCCAGAGCGCGGATGAGCGCGGGCGGCATGAGTTGTTCGAGCCAGTTCATAGGGCTTCGTCGGTTGAGGGTGGGGTGGTGTCGTTCTTAATCTCGATGTCGTTGAGCAAGCGTCGGATCTGCTGGAGCTCTTCCTGGGAGGTGCGGCGGTTGCCAAGGGCCTGCATTACCAGCTTCATCGCCGAGCCGCCGAAGGTTGATTCCACGAAACGGTCGAGCAGCAGGCCTTGGGTTTCCTCCTCGCGCACGGCCGCCCGGTAGATGTGAGTCTTGCTCTCGTCGTCGCGGAATACCAAGGTTTTCTCCAGCATCAGTTGCAGCAGCTTGAGCGTGGTGGTGTACCCTACATCGCGCTTTTTGCTGAGCTCATCATTCACGAACCGGACAGTGCTGGGGCCGTGCTGCCAGAGCACCTGCAGAATTTCCAGTTCAGATTCAGTAGGTTTGGGAGCGGGTAACTTGTTCATATGCGGGCTGTTTATCCTACGAATTAGTTCGTACATCAAACATATACGAAGGATGTAGTACATACAACTATAATCTACGATTTATTTCGTACAATATTTAATAACGCAACCTATCCAACTCACTATCACAACACTACAGCCATAATATAGGCATTCGTAAGCTGATACCTCGGTTGTTTAAGCCAACACGTCATCCTGAGCGTGCGCAGGATCTTATCAGATGGCAACGACAGGCCTAGTGGCTTGTGCTCCCGGGAGAAGATCCTGCGCACGCTCAGAATGACGTGCTTTTGTGGTAGGCAGCGTGATGCAGCGGGCCCCCGATGCGGTGCGGGTGTCAGAACGCTCCTAGGCCTCTCCCCTACCCTTTGCCGCCCTGCCGGTCGTCGTTCTGAATGGTCTTGCGGTTTTTGGCGGGCGCCGAGTCCATCTTGCCGAACTGCCAGTTGAAGCTCAGGCGCACGGCGCGGTTGTAGCCGTAATTCACGTCCTGGGAGACGAACACTCCCTCCTGCTCCAGCGTGGCCGCGTAGCGGATGGTGCGGGCGAAGGGATTTTCAACGGCCAGGGAAAGGCTGCCTTTCTTATCAAACAGCTCCTTCTTCACCGACAGGGTATGCCACACGTTGCCATTGGTACGGCCCTGCAAAAACACCCGGGGCGAGTTGACGTACACCGCCGCCTGTGCGCTCAAGCCGTGCTCAAAGGTCCAGGCAGAAGTGAGGTTGCCGTTATAAATCCAGCCTTCATTGCCGATGCCCAACGCGGCACTTTTCACCGACAGGTAGTAGCCATTTACGCTTCCGTTCAGAGTCCACTTGTCGGTGAGCTTGGTAGAGCCGTACAGGTTGAGGCCGTAGGTGGCGCGCCGGGCTACGTTCTGCGGCCGCGTGAAAAAGATAGTAGCATTCGAGGTGTCGCCGGGAATGAGCTGGCTGGCGGGCACGTTGCTGGCGAAGGGCTGAAATGCGTTGTTGGTTTGGCGCCAGTAACCCGAAATGTTCAGGGTAGTTTTCTTGATGGTAGTGCTGTAGCCGAGCTCGTAGGCATCGGTCAGCTCGGCCGTCAGGTTCGGGTTGCCGGAGCTGGCCACGCGCCGGTTGCTCACGTCGAGGTAGGGGTTGAGCATGTAGATAGAAGGCCGCTGCAGACGCCGCGCGTAGCTCAGCTTAAGCTTTTGCTCCTTCTCTTTCCCAAAATCACGGGAAATAGTCAGCGTCGGGATGATATTGGTGTAGCGCTGCCGCACCGTGGTGCTGCTCGATAGAAAGTCACCGTTTACGCGGGTGTGCTCCACGCGGGCTCCGGCCTTGATGCTGTAATTCTGGGGCAGACTGAAGCCGTAGGTGCCGTAGGCCGCAAACACGTTCTGGTCGTAGCGGAACTCGTTGGAGCGGGCGGGCACAAACACCAAGCCGCGGCCGTTGAGGCTGTCGGCTTCAATGCGATAGCCGCTCTGCTCGTTGCGCAGAATGGTTTTCGCCCCCAGCTCCAGCAGGTTCGTGCTATCAATGGGCTGGGTGTAGTCGAGCTGCAGGGTGGTTTCACGGCTGCGCCGTTTGTTGCGGCTGGTTTCCAGGTAGTCTAGGCCAGTCTCGGGGCGGGTTTGCTCAAGGTTGTAGGCGCTGGTATTGGCGGAGCGGCTCTGCAGGGCCAGCAGGCTCAGCTCCTGCTTGGGTTTAAAAGTGTGGGTGTAACCACCGTTCAGATTCAGCTCGGGCCACCAGTTGGGGCCCCACGGCCGCCGAATATCCCGCGTAAACTGATCGATGGTTTGCGGCGCCACGTAGCTCGACCGGATCGTTTGGGTGCCCGTGGAGTGGTAGAGGTCGGTGTAGATACCCACGTTCAGGGCATCCTTTTCGGTCAGGTCATAATCAAAGCCCAACCGCCCGTAGATGCCCCCGCCACTGTTGCGGCCCTCCCGCTGCTGGAGCAGCCGGGCCGTTTGGCCTTCGCCCAGAAAGTCGGTGCGGTCAACGCTGCCCCGGTTGGGGTTATAATGGGCGTAGGAGCCCAGTTCGGGCGAGATACCCAGCTTACCCTGCCGGATGCTGAGGCTGCTGTTGAAGTTGCTGTTGCGCGTTCCCGCCGACATGTTTACGGAGCCCGTTACGCCGGCCAGGTCGTTCTTTTTCAGAATAATATTGATTACGCCGCCCGTACCTTCCGCATCATACTTGGCCGAGGGCGAGGTAATAACTTCCACTGACTTCACCTTGTCGGCAGGCAGGCGGCGGAGGGCATCGGCTACGCTGCTGGCCAGAATAGAGCTGGGCTTGCCATTGATGAGCACCCGCACGCTGGTGGAGCCGCGCAGCTCCACGTTGCCATCGGCATCCACAGTGAGCAGGGGCACTTTGCGCAGCATTTCGGCGGCCGTGGCACCCGCATTGCTGATGTCCTTCTCGGCGTTATAGACAATGCGGTCGGCGCGGGTTTCAACCAGTTCCTTCTGCCCCACCACCTGTACCTCCCCCAGCTGCTGAGCGGAAGGCGCCAGCAGCAACTGGCCTAGCGACACCGTGGTGGCTCCTACGGTCACCTTTTCTACGGTTTTAGTCGCGAAACCCACAAAACTCACCGTCACCTTGTACTCTCCCGCTGCTAATTTATCCAGCACAAAAGCGCCTTTGTCGTCGCAGGTGGCACCGGTAATGGGTGTAGAGCTGGCCAGGCTTAGCAGTGCTACTGTGGCAAACTCCACCGGCTGCTTTGTAGTAGCGTTGAGCACCGTACCCGTTAAGCGGCCTGTGCCAGTTGCAGATACCGTTTGGGCCTGCAGCGTGCAGATGCTGCTCAGAAGCGCCCATAACAAGAGTGTATAACGAAGCATATCAAGGAGTTAAGCAAGCTGAAAAGGAAAATATAAAGGCACGTAACAGCCTGGCTATCAACTCAGCGAGCAATAGCAAAAGGCAACGAAGAAATAGGTAAGGGGCCGCAAGAGTAGCCCGGAGTGGCCTAGGCCACCTGGCAATAGTTGTTACTGATTTGTATAGCGCTCAGGCCCGAATACCAAAGCGCACTGCACACACAGGATCTTTCAGACTGCTCAGCTCGCTAGCGGGATGGAGCTGAGCCCTTCATTACTACGAATCATTTCGTACTACAAACATATAGCGGTATCTGTATAAATGCAATAAAATCTACGAAATATTTCGTTTATCATTTTGTTACTCATTATCAGCACACTACCCATAACCTGGTCTCTATAATTCATTGTCACCTTATTCTTCTCAAGCCCACCTATCACAGTTCCTATCACTACTACCTTCAGCTCCATCTAGGCCTCTCCCTGCCTCTTGGCTGGGCGAAGGATAGGCCTAGCTATCACTCAGCTTGCTCCTTACTTCCGCTTCCGGAAATACACATCGCCACTCACTGACTCGAGCCGCACGGCGGGGCCGCTCCCGCTGCCCAACGTACCGCGCACCTGGTAGCCCACAATGGGGTTGTCTTTGCGATTAACGAAAGCTATATCTTGATCAGTATATACTTCACCAGTAATAGTTTTGAATGCCACATCGGCACTCTCTTTGGCAGGCCAGTTTACATCCACAAAGCCGCTGATGGATTTCACGTCTAGCGGGGCCGTGAGGCCGTTTACCTCAATATTGCCGCTGATGGTATTCACGCGCACCGACACGCCGGCGGGTACGGCCACATCTACTTCCATTTTCAGGCAAATGCCCCCGCCGGTTGCCTGGCCGTTGCGCCAGTTGCCGCCCCAGCGGGTAGCGCCTTCGCCATCGGGGCAATTAGTTAGCTGGCTGGTTTGCACCAGCTTTTCGTCTAGGTTTGAGGTGACGGTAAGGCCCTCCGCCGCTTTGCTAGAAGTGAGCGTGATTGCCTCGTTCAGCTGTCCGCCGTTGATGGTGACGGTGGCACGCAGTACCATCTCTGAGCCGCTGGCCGGATGGATTTTTATAGCCGTGGCGTGTTTCAGCTCCAGGTTCAGGCGCTGCCCGGAGGTCAGGGTGGCCTTTTGTTCGAGTACTTTTTGGGCGTAAGCTCCCAGGCTGCTCAGTCCGAGCAGGACCGACAGCAACAGCAAGAAACGAAACATGGGGTAGGAAGTAGAGAGGTGAAAGAATAGGTAGTGGCCTAGGATGCGCTATTTGGCTTTGCGCACGTACACGTCGCCGCTCACGTTTTTCAGTGATATAGAAGTACCGCCACCATTAATGGCACCGTTGAGCGTTTGGCCCCCAATCTGGGTCAGGCCGTTGCTGTTGGCGGGTTTGGGCAAGGCTATGTCAAAATCAGTGTATACCTCGCCCGAGATGGTGCGCATCATCAGCGTGGCCTTGGTGGCTGTGGGGAGGGCCACATCAATGGCGCCGCTGATGTTGGTAATGGCGCTTGGCCCATTACCCAGGGTATTGTAACGCACGGTAATGTCGCCGCTGGTGCTGTTGGCCACTACGGGGCCGGCCACGTTCAGCAGCTTGGCATCCGAGCTTTTCATCATCACTTCTAGCTTACCCTGCAGGTTTTGCAGCACCACATTGCCCCCGCTCCACTGCATTTCCCGGTACACCACATCAGCCGAGCGCGGCACCCGAATAGTGTAGTGTCCATCCTGCCGCGAAGCCTTAACAATGCGCACCGTGTTGGCCTCTTTCGTCACGGCCAAGCCCATGCGGGTGTTATCTACGGCTGAGTTATACACGGCACGCAAGCCTTCGGCGCGCTTGGGCGGCTCTTCGGCTTTGTCGCCTTTGATGATTAGCTCATCACCGTCGTAGCCTTCCACGGTCACTTCACTGCCGTGCTGCATTTCAATCACCACTTTGCGGTCGTTGCCGCTGAGCTTGGTGCGGTATTCCTGCGCCTTAGCGGCGGAGCCGGCTAACAGCAGGCTGAAGAAAAGAAGAAATCTATGCTTTTTCATAAGAAGAGTCAGTTGCAGATAGGCCTAGTAAGACTGGCAGGAGCCGCGGACTCCAGTAGTCGAACTACTACCTAATCAGAAAAAAGAGAAGGTTAAATCAGGATATTAATGCCCTGGCGAGCCTGGTCGCGCACGGCGGGCAAGGCATCGGGGCGTTGTGAGAGGCGTTTGAGCTGCGGCACGGCTTGCTTATCGCGCAGCTTCACGAGGAGCTCGATGAGGGTAATCTGCACGTTGGGGTCGGTTTGCACGGGCAGAGCCTGAATCAGGGCCGGCGCTACCAGCGAGTCGGCCCGCAGGCGGTAGAGGGCTTCGGCGGCCGCCAAGCGCACGTTGGGGTTAGGGTCGGCGTTGAGGGTATTGATGAGCACCAGCACGGTAGGGTCGCCGGGGCGGGAGTTGCCGGAAGCTTCGCTCACCAGCTCAATGCGGTGGCTGGCCGTAGCGGGCTGCTGCGTAGCGGCCGTGAGCCGGGCAGCCAGTTGCTGGGCATCAGCGGCGGGTGTAACAGCAGCCATTTCTGGAGCAGCTGGCTGGCGCAGCAACAACCCGAACACCGTACCTACCGCTAGCAGCGCTATACTAGCCGCAATGCGCAGCCACATCACAGTGTTCGAGGCCGCGGTAGCACCAGTGGTTGGGTGAAGGGGTAGTACTTTAGCTTCGTGCGCCTTGGCTTGGCTGCTGGTAGGCAGCTTCGCTTTTTCCGCGGCTAGCATAGCCTGGAAGTCGTCGCGCAGACCCATGGGAGGCAGCACGGGCGGCAGGTCGTCGAGGGCGGTAAGTAGGGTGCTGTATTGAGCGGCTTTTTCCTGGCACGCTGGGCACTGCGCCAAGTGGGTGGCTACCTGGGCCCGCTCGGCAGGCGGCAGGGTGCGGGCGGCATAGTCCACCAGCAACGGCTCCAGGTCGGAGCAGTCGGGTGGGGTGGGCAAATGGTTTTCGGTAGGTAACATGACTAAGTAGTCGGAAAATCAGCTGAAGTAAATTTTACGCAGGGCCTCCAGGGCTCGGTGCGCTTTCACGCGGGCTGCTCCTTCTGAGCAGCCCAGCATCTCCCCTATCTCGGCATAATCGAAACCCTGGAAGCGGTGCAGCACCAGAATTTCGCGCTGGGCTGAGGGCAGCAGGGCCATGGCTTCCTGTACATCCTGGCCTTCGTAGGAGGCCTCTACCCCGGCCATGGCGGCGCGGCGTAGGGTGGGCGTCCGCTCGGCTTCTTCTAGGTCGCCGGCCGGTACGTGGTGCTTCTTCCAGTGGTCGGCGTACACGTTGCGGGCCAGCTGGTAAATCCACGCCTTGAACGGGTGAGTAGACTGGTAGCTGGTGCGGTATTTCAGGATGCGCAGAAACACGTTCTGCACTAAATCCTGGGCGGTGTCTCGGTCGTTGGTCAACCGAAGCAAAAAGCCAAACAGCAGCCCTTGGTAGCGCTCAAACAGCGTGGATAGCTGGTCGAGGTCGTTGTCACGGACTTGCTCCATCAGGGTTTCGTCGCTGGGGCTTTGCACGGGGTAGAAAGAGCTATTTGCGGGAGAGTTATGAGGAGTACCACCCGATTTACCATTCGTTACAGAGGTAGGAAAATATTTTTGTCTCTCCCAAAAACAGCAGCGGCTCCGCAGTGCCATGCACCACGAAGCCGCTGCTGTTTTTGCACCTGCTTAAAGCAAACAGAATGCATTACACCCGCACGTCATCCTGACGCAGGAAGAATCTACTCACGCATGGACTGCTTGTTCTAGGCCAGTCGTTCTATCGTGGTAAGATCCTTCCTGCGTCAGGATGACGTGCGGGTGTATTAGGTTATTATTGCAATGTCAGCAGGCAAGATGTTTCGACAAGCTCGACATGACGTTCCTTTTAGCTCTTTACCTATCCCAAACGACTCGTTCAGGTGTGATAAGACCCTTCGGCGCCGCTTGATGCACGGAATGCTCAGGATGACGTGTGTTTGTGATTCCCTAGTCAAATGGCCGCGCTTCAACTGGCCTAGGACCGCCGCCGTTCCAGCGTTACGCGGGCGCGGTAGCAGATACCACCCAGCGGCGGGTTGAACTTCGAGACGCTGATACGTACGCCCTCGATGTAGGGAAACTCCTCCATGACCCGGTCCATTACGCGGTGGCCTAGGTGCTCCAGGAGGCGAGCCGGGGCCAGCATCTCTTCGGTTACCACGCGGTAGAGCACCTCGTAGTTTACCGTTTCGTGCAGCTTGTCGGAAGCACCAGCGGCGTGCAGGTCGGTGTCGATGTATAAGTCAACCCCGTACTTGTTGCCGATTTTCTGCTCTTCATCATAGTATCCGTGAAAAGCAAAAAACTCCATTCCTTCCAGTGCAATCTGACCCATGTGGTGAATTTGTGAGGTGTGAATTTGGGAAGCGCGCTAGTGGCCTAGTTGGCTGTTTTTCCCGGTTACAAAACAACGAAGCCTACCGGAAAGGTAGGCTTCGAGGGGAGCAAGTGACGCAGAACGATTGATTTCCGCGTCGTCAGGCTTGTGTTAGATTTCGTCGAAGAAAGACTTCTCGCTCAGCGTAGCGGCAGCCGCCATGCCTGGGTGGCCCGGGTGCGTAGCCGGAGAAGGCTGAGCAATTTCGGGGTGGTTAGGGGTTACGGGCTGAATATCGGGAGCGATGGGGTCTACCTGGGGCGCCATTGGGTCGGGCACGTGCGATGGCGCGATGGGGTCAACGTGGGGGCCAGGCGAGATGCCAGGGTTTTCGCGGGGCGCGCCGGGACGGTCAATCTCTGGGCCGGGCGTTTGGGCTGGGGCGCCGGGGTCGGGCTGCTGGCCGGGCTTGGGGTTGTAGGCGCCGGGCTGGGCCACTACGGGCCGCGGCTCGGCTACTGCTGCTGAACCACCGAAAGAAGCGGCCGTGCCGCCCGCAACGGCAGCAACAGATGAGGTAGTAGAAAGAGTAGTATGCATGGCAGCGTCTTGTTTAGGTGAGTCGTCGGCGGGTTGCGAACGATTCACTTTTACGCTAGCTGCACGGGAAAGGATGGCGGCCGTGCTGGCTTTAGGCCGGGCTTTTGCTTTTTCTACTTTATCAAGGGCATCAGAAGCCAGGCGGTGCAGGTCACCTACCAAGCCTTCCAGTACGTTCTCCAGGCGCTGGCATTCCTGGCCTAGGCCATTCACTTCCTTCTGCATATCAGCAATGGCGCGCTCAGCTTGCTGGTAAGCGTCATCTACCACGGTGCGGGCTTTCTGGCGCGCATCGTTCAACAGTTGCTCAGCCTGCAGTTGGGCCTCCCGGATGCGCAGCTGGGCGTCGCGCTGGGCCTGCTCGGTGATGCTGTTGCCGGTATCTTCGGCGGTTTTAAGGGTGCGGTAAAGGCTGGTTTCCACCTCCCGCATTTTGCTTACCTCGTGCGTAGCGTGTTCGAGCTTCAAACGCAAATCCCGGTTTTCGTCGCCCATCCGCTCCCACTGCTGAGAAAGCGTGAGCAAGAAGGCTTGTACTTCATCCTTATCAAGGCCGCGGAAGGCCTTTTCAAAGGTTTTCTGCCGGATATCGAGAGCGGTAATTTTCATGGGTGGTACTACAGATTAGGTATTGAGTAGCCAGGAACCGGGTACGGGAAGCAGGACGGCTACGGGTAGTGGCCTAGGCCACCATTGCCTCCTTTTTCTCACTACTCACTACTAAGCTCCCAGACCGCGAGGCTGCGGTCGTCGCTACACGAAACTAGCCTATTCTGCCTTCCCGGCCAAAATAACTTGTTTACGGAGGTACCATGGCCAGCGTGCCGGGCTCGGTCAAGTACCCGCAACAGTGTGAGCGTGGCCGCGTCCCAGAGCTTGATGCTTTTGTCCATGCTGCAGGTGGCGAAGTACTGCCCATCGGGCGAGAAAGCCACATGGTTGATGGTGAACATGTGGGCTACCACACTGGCCGCGGGCTGGTAGCCGGCGGCCACGTCCCAGGTGCGCAGGTGGGCATCGCGGCCGGCCGTGAACAGGGTGCGGCCATCAGGGGTGTAGGCCAGGGTAAATACCGAGTTGGTGGCGCCTTCCAGCACTTGCTTTACCTGCAGCGAGTCAGCATCCAGTATCCGCACCAGCCAATCGGAGCCGCCTACGGCCAGTTCCCCACGCTCCTCGTGCAGCGCCAGGCAGCGCAGGCTTTTATCGGAAAGCTTGAGCAGTTGCTCTACTTTAAAGTCGGTGGCCCGCAACACCGCCAGGGTGCCGTCGCCGAGGGCAAGGTAGAGCCGCTGCCGCGCCTCAGAGTACACCATATCAAAAATGGCGGCGGGAGGCAAGGCGGTGGCGTAGGCCAGTTTCTTCTCCTGCAGATCAATGGCTTGTAGCCCTTGGAAGTTGTGGCCTAGGAGTAGCAAGTTCCGCTCGGGCAGGTGCAGCAAAGCGTACACGCTGTTTTCTACTTTCGCCACTAGCTCACCATCGCGCTCCGGATGCTCAGCGCTCCAGGCCGCTACCAGCCCATCGGCTCCGGCGGAATAAAACACCTCCTGCCTGGGCGTGCCGGCCAGCGCGTACACGCAGTCGCGGTGCCCGGTGAGGGAGGCTATTTTCTGAACTTGGGGGCGGTGAATGGAAGACAAGGGGGTGATGAGATAATGGAGTGATGGGTGAAGAGGAAACAAAGGTACGGTTGTCATTGCGAGGACGAAGGACATTCCGGCATCAAGCGGCGTCAATCTTTCCTTGGCACAGTTGAGTCCTAAACGACGAGAGATACGCTAGGCCACCTGTCAAGACTTTCTGGAGATGAATTAACTGGAAGCAGCTGAAAACGCATTAGCGGTATTGTCTTCTGAGTGCTTGGTTCTGCTCGTACTGACGGCCGTACCTTTACTTCATTCCTTATCCTCTTCTCACTTCATCGCCTCCACTTGCCTTTACACTCCATCACTCCGGTATCGCAAACGGCCGTGCTAGGCCTCTGGCAGCTCACCGAGTCAATCCCCGGTTTGTGGGACCTGCTTCCGGCGCAACCGCACTACCTCGCCCGCTACCCCGATGGGCGCGACGAACTGCGCGCTCGGCAGTGGCTGGCGGGGCGGGTGCTGGCGCATCAGTTGCTACGCGAGGTGAACGATGCTCCCGCTACGGTGCACAACGACCCCAATGGCCGCCCCTATTTTGCGGAGCTGCCTGGCCTAGGCCTATCTATTTCACATTCTGGTGAGTGGGTAGCCGTGTTATTGGACCCGCGCGGGGCGGTTGGCACAGATATTGAGCTAGTAAGAACCAAAGCGCAACAGTTGGCTCCGCGGTTTCTATCGGAAACGGAACGGGCCGACGCCGGCGACGATGCAGTTAAATACAGTCTCTACTGGAGTGCCAAGGAGACGCTTTACAAGCTGCACAGCCGCCGGGGCTTGGTGTTTAAAGAGCAACTATTGCTCGAACCGTTTGGGCTGCGAGAGGCCGGTGTGTTGACGGGACACCTGCTCCTCGAAAACTCTCGCAGCCAACACCAGATCCATTACCAGCGCTTACATCCGGATTACGTCCTAACTTACGCTCTCGGTGAAATGGTGAATTTGTGAAGTGGTGAGTTGCTGTTCTACTGGCCTACTTAGCTCTCGTTGCGCAGAAAGTGCCGCCAACACATCAAATTCACACCTTTACTCCTTCACAACCTCACCTCTCCTGCATGTCTCTTCGTCGAATCTCCATCATCACTGCAGCGGCCCTGCTTTTCTGTACCGTGGCAGTAAGTGTAGCCCGGGCTCAGGGCAGCCGTTCGGTTTCTGATTTTAGCCTCAAGAACAGCGCCAATACGGAAGTAGCCCTCAAGAGCTACGCGGATCGGAAGGCAATTGTGGTAGTATTCGTGAACCCCAACTGCGCTTTCTCGCGCCTGTACCAAAACCGCCTGAGCACCCTCGCTTCGGGCTACAACGGCCGGGGTGTGGAGTTCCTGTTCATTGATACGCCCATCAACCTGGAAGCCAGTGCTGATGGCAACACTGCCGAAAAGCTCAAAATCAAGACTACGGGCGGCGCCGACATTCCGCTGCTAGTGGATGAAGGCCAGAAGGTAAGCGCCATGCTGGGTGCCACAAAAACGCCGGAATCCATCTTGCTGCAACCCGTAGGCGACGGGTTTGCCGTCCGCTACAAAGGTGCCATTGATGATAACGCGCAAGTAGAAAGCTACGTGAAGGAGCGCTACCTCCAGCAGGCCCTCGACAACATATTGGCCGGCCGCCCCGCCGGCGTCGCCGACAAACGAGCAGCAGGCTGCCTGATCAAGCAAAACTAGGCCAGTCCTATTTTCGGATTAGCCCAACCATAGAAACAAAAAAGCCCCCTGCAGTATGCAGGAAGCTTTTTGTTTGTGTAGTTAACTCAAGAGCAGACTACTCTTCATCCGGAGCCGCATCCGTGTTGGGCGAGTCGGTGAGGATAGCCAGAAGCTGGCCTACTTCAGCGGCTTTGGCGGGTTCCTGCAGCTTCTCAAAGCTCAGCTGCAGGTTGCGCAATGCTCGGCGCACAATATCGATATGGAAGCAGGGCTCGAAGAATATCTCGTTGGGCGTGAGGTTGAGTTGGCCGATGTAGTGCTCAATGTCGGTGCGTGACAATACCAGCCCTCGGTTGTAGCAGTTGATGTAGAACGGCTCCACAGCCGGCGTTTCTGGGCGGTAGGTCAGCACAAACAGGTTGGGCAGGTTCACACCGTACACGGGCAGTTTGAGGCGCTGGGCCACCAGCAGGTAAATCACGCACAGCGTGAGAGGGTTGCCGCGCCGGGTTTCCAGCACCAGGTGGAGCATGGAGTTGGCCGGCGAATGGAAATTCTGAGTGTTGGCCGCGAACTTGTGCG
This sequence comes from Hymenobacter wooponensis, assembly GCF_004745865.1. Classification (GTDB taxonomy): domain Bacteria; phylum Bacteroidota; class Bacteroidia; order Cytophagales; family Hymenobacteraceae; genus Hymenobacter; species Hymenobacter wooponensis. The sequence continues at coordinate 394,716 of NZ_SRKZ01000005.1, forward strand.
TCCGGAACAAGACGTGGTTCAGGGTCTGGACCTGGTCGGCGGGGTGCATTTCGGGCTGCAGGAGTGTCCAGACCTCGAAGCGCAGCTGCTCAATGGCCCGGTTCAGCACCTGAAAATCAGCGTCGGGGTATTGGTAGGAGTTCAGGAGCCACATGCCCTCCAGCAGGTTCTCGCCGCCGGAGTCGCGCCACACGCGCAGGCGCTGCTGCAGACCATCGAACTGCAGATGATGAATCAGATCTTCGAGCCGCTGCTGCTGCTGAGTATCCAAGGTTTCTTCCCACGATTCTTCGAGGAAGGGAATGATGCTCTCACCCAGCGTCTGGATTTTCTCTTGGATCTGCGGAGCAATTTCCGGGTCGTCGAGCAGGGAGATGAGGGCTTTGATTTCTTTGTTGGTCATGGAGTTAAGCTGCGGGTCGGCGGCGCGGGTCGCCCGGCATACGAGAAGGGCAAATAAACGCAACCGACGCGGTTTCACCACTGCAAGTTGCCTGGAATTAACATCTGGCGGACGTCAGAATGTTCAATCAGCTGGATACTATATTTCCTAAAACGCCTAGGTCAGCTGCGTATACTGGCCTAAGCGTTATATACTAGGAAGGCGAAGCTGAACAGTGCTTACTACCGTAATAAATTGGCTTTGGCCATCTCCAGCACCTCATCTCCCCGCCCATTCATAATGGCCTTGAGCGTATAGAGGCTGAAGCCCTTTACCTGGCTGGCATCAATGGTGGGTGGCATGGAGAGCTCCGTGCGCTTCACCACCGCATCGAGAATAACGGGGCCAGGGTGGGCCAGCATTTCGGCCACGGCGGCGGGTAAATCGGCAGGGTCAGTAACACGGATGCCGCGCACTCCGGCGGCCTCGGCCAGGGCCGCGAAGTTGGGATTTTCCAGCTCGGTGCCGTATTCCAGAATACCCGCGGCCTTCATTTCCAGCTCCACAAACCCCAGGCTATTGTTGTTGAAGATGACGACTTTCACGGGGGTTTTCAGCTGCTTAAGTGTCAGCAGCTCGCCCATGAGCATGGCAAAGCCACCGTCGCCGGCCAGGGCAATTACTTGCCGGTTGGGGTAGGCCAGTTGCGCGCCCAAGGCCTGCGGCATGGCATTAGCCATACTGCCATGGTTGAAGGAGCCGATGAGCCGGCGCTGCCCATTGAAGCGCAGGTAGCGCGCCGCCCAAATGGTTGGGGTACCCACGTCGCAGGTGAAAATAGCGTCTTCGGCGGCCTGCTCGTTCAGCAGGCGAGCCACGTATTGTGGGTGCATGCTGGTGTCGCCGGGCTCCCCGGTGGCTAGCTCGTCCAGGTCTTGGCGGGCCTCGCGGTAGTTTTCCAGGGCTTTCTCCAAGTGGCGGCGGTCTGACTTGTGGTTGAGCAGCGGCAACAGCGCCTGAAGGGTGGCAGCCACGTCGCCGACCAGGCCTACCTCTACCCTGGCGCGCCGACCAATATGTTCGCCCCGCACATCTACCTGCACAGTGCGGGCTTCTTGAGGCAGGAATTGGGTGTAGGGAAAGTCCGTACCGAGCATCAGCATGGCGTCGGCGGCCATCAGCGCTTCGTAGCCTGAGGTAAAGCCCAGCAGGCCACTCAGCCCCACATCATAGGGGTTATTAGCTTCCACGTACTCTTTGCCGCGCAGGGCGTGCACAACAGGCGCACCCAGCGCCTCGGCCACCTGCAGCAGCTCGGCGTGGGCGCCTGCGCAACCGGCCCCAGCCATAATGGTCACCTTGCTACTGGTGTTGAGCACATCGGCGGCAGCCCGAAGGTCCTCGATGGCGGGCACCAGCGTGGCACGGCTGCGCAGCACCGGCAGGCGCGGCTCCGAAGCTTCTGTTTTTTGGTGGCTGATGTCGCCGGGCACCACTAGTACGGCCACGCCGCGCTGGATGAGAGCTGTTTGAATGGCTATTTCCGTGGTGCGCACGGTTTGGTCGGGGTGGCCGATGAGCTCACAGTAGGCGCTACACTCTTTGAAGGTGTTCTCGGGGTGAGTCTCCTGGAAGTACTGGGTCCCTATTTCAATACTCGGGATTTGGGCGGCAATGGCCAGCACCGGCACGCGGCTGCGGTGGCAGTCATACAGGCCATTGAGCAGGTGAGTATTGCCAGGCCCGCAGCTACCGGCGCATACGGCCAGGGTGCCCGTTACGTGGGCCTCGGCCCCGGCGGCAAAAGCCCCGGCTTCTTCATTCCGAACATGAATCCACTCAATGCCCTCCCGCGCCCGAATTTCGTCGGTGATGCCGTTGAGCGAGTCGCCCACCACGCCGTACACGCGCTTCACGCCCGCCGCAATCAGGGTATCCACAATTATTTCAGAGACAGTCTTCTTCGCCATAGTCTTCAGGGGTTATGTCCGAAGGCTATACGGGAAGGCTGCCGTAGGGGCCGCATAAAATGTGGCAGCTAAGCGGACCCATAGGTTGTAGCTAGGCCTCCCGGGCGGTGCCTTTCAGATACTCATCGGTGAAATGCGCTTTGCGCGGCGGCTGGGCAAACTTCTCGGCGTTGTAGGCCTGGGAGTAGCCCCGCGGAATCGACAACGACTGCCACTCCCCATTGCGCACCATCTTCCCGATGAACACAATTTGCCCGATGTGGTACGGGTAGTGAGCCAGCTGGCGGTTAATGGCTTCGGTGATGGAATGGCCCTGGTTGCGGATATATACCGTTTGGTGGCAGTTGTCGGGTGTTACGGAATCCAGCGCCGCAAACAGGCACTGCCACCCCTGCTCCCACTTCGTTAGTAGCTCTTCCCTACTCTGAATGTCGTTCTCAAACTCTGCTTCGCGCTGGCGCCACTCCTTTTCGCCGTCTGTCGTCAGAAAATCTGTCCAGCGGGAGAGCATGTTGCCCCACAAGTGCTTTACGATGGTGGCAATGCTGTTGCTTTCGGCGTTGTACTGCCAGAACAAGGCCTCGTCGGGGAGCTGGGCGAAGGTTTTCTCCCCCAGTTGCTTGTAGTACTCAAACTGCTTCCGGACGCTGGTGAGGTAGTCGGCGGTCATGGCGGAGGGGGTTCCCCGGAAGATAGCAGCTTTTCAGAATACTGCTTTCTAGGCCAATAGCCCGGATATTCCCTTCACATTCAGTCGGGCAAACTTCTGCACCCGCTCAAACTTAGCCACCGTCGCCGTCAGCTCCTCATCCTCGGGCTGCTTGGCTGGCACGTGGGTAGTCAGCAGTTCAAATACCGAAGCGGCAATATCCATGTAGCCCAGAATGAGCAGGTAGAGTTGCTTCTTCTGGTCCTCGGTGTAGCCTTTGGTACGAATGGCTTTTACCAGCGTGTCGAGCTGGTTGGTTTCGTCGGTGTGCAGGTCGCGTAGGCCACGGCGGGCACTGGTATAGTCAGACTGCTGCTCTTCGGTGGCCGAGTGCAGCGCAAACGGAAACGCCTCTACAAAAGCGGTGGCGGCCAGGAAGGTTTTCTCGGCACCATACACGGCCGTCAAGTGCTTTTGCAGGCTAGTCCAGAGGCCGGTGCGGGCCTTATCAAAAGCGGCGGTATTCTGGTCGGTCACAGTGAAGCGGTGTTGAGTTGGACTGCAAAGGTACGTGGCCTAGCGGTCATCCGTACGTATGGGGTGGCCTAGAAGTGGTCGTCAAAACCACTCCTGACACTGACTTTGCGGCTCTTTCAGTTTCTTGATCAGGCTAGTTAGCGCCTGTCCATTCTCTGCGCTGATGCCTGATAGATCATAAAACACTCCCCCTACTATTCCGGGCACGCACCGAATACTTAATTGACCAGTACCATAAGCGTACCAAGTAAAATTCGTCAGCTGTAGGTCGGTAAAAAATTGAGTTTCCCGCCTGTTGAGCATTACCTGATATGGGCCGTAGTACTGGTCGGCAGGCCAATCGAAGCGGAAGTATAGAAAGAAATGGTTGTGCTTATCTACTACTATCTGTAGGTAGCTGTATGCATGCTTCCCGATAAGGTTGTGAAATGACAATGGGGTAGTAAAAAGCCCATGCGCAGTGATACGAACTTCACCAGTGTTTAAAACAATTTCAGCCGGCTCAACCTGCGTACTTAATCCAAAGCTCCATTCCTTGCCAGCAATCATATTTCCTGTAGCTCTATGCAAATCGTTTACTTCGTCTTGAACCTGATAGGATAGTCCTGCCGCAACAGGTAGCCGTCTTTGGATATGAAGCCGCGTGGCATCACGGTCACCACGAACTCATATTCATGGTGAGGTTGCAGCTCCATCTCGACCGTGAAAGACTTACGGTCAGCAGAAAAGCCCACTGGCTTTTTTAGCGGGAAGTATTCCTTGCCACGAGGGCCGGGTTTAAACGACATCCCCTCCCCCATTTCCCGATCAAACTGAATTATCAGTGTCCGGTCACTGGCGTCGAGCTCGGTGGTGCCATTTGTAGCGGGCAGGGTGCCTACTACCACTGGCTGGTGAGCGGTGAAAGCGGCCAGCAATTCTGCTTTATCCCAGCCCTCCGGGTAGTAGCCGGACTGCTTTACGAAGTGCTCTACAGCATCCGGGTTGGCATAATCCAGCTCAATAATCTCCTTAACTGCCTGCCGCTTATTCTTGGCTTGGGCATAGTAGGCTTTGTTGATGGAATAGCCCATAAAATACCCCAAATCAGCCGTAGTGCTGGCGGTAGAGCCATTGTACAGCCAATGGGCATAATAAGAGGTGAACATCTCCTGCTTGAACGCTTCCCGCAGTTCCTTCTCGTGGGCGGCTCCATAGGTAAAGTAACTCCCCTGAAGCGGCTTGCCCATAATCAACTCGGTTACGAAGTCGCAGGCGCCCTCCTTCAACGACTGGCCTAGCAGGTTGGCACCACCCTCGTGCTGTTGGGTATGCACGTATTCATGCACGTTCAGCGGTACGATGTTATCCATGGACTGCTCCTTGAATACGCTAGGCAGCCACGGATTCTTAAATTCCGATACATCCGTTTGCGCATTCCCAGTGGCTATTTCTGCCCCAATAAGCACTTTGCTCCCTTCCACCGTGCCGCCCGAGCGTAACCCGCCAATGGTAAAGTACATGCTGGCCTCCCGCAGCTCCGGATACAGCCGCTTGAAATCCCGGATGCTCTTCTCAATATACTTGGTTTTGGTTTTCACCGCCAGCGTATTCGGCCGGATAGATGCCCAGTACTTCGGTAGCTTGTTAATCAGATCCACCCACAGCTCCACCGAATAATCACGTGCCTTCATAAACGCCGCCAGCCCTTCGGTACCTGGCTTGATGTATAGGTCGTTGATGAAGGCTACTTGCTTAGTTCGGTCAGTGGTAGTTCGGACGCTGTCGTAGGCTACCCAGAACCGGTCAATATCTTCTGTGAACACCCGCTGCTTGCTCACGGACTGGCCTAGGGTCGAATTTATACTGCCCCCCAACAGCAAAAGACATAGCATTCTTTTCATCTGTATGTGAATAAGTTATAGCGCGACAAAAGGCATTCAGAAAACCGAATAATGCTGCATACCCTAACAAAAGCGGCCCGCCGCACTGAGTGGTGCTAGCGGGCCAAAATCTATGACAAAAGGGTAATTTATGCCGCTTTCTATGTATCAGGTGGCAGGTCATTAGGCGACACTTCCACTGCCTACCCAACGCGCACAATTACTACCGGCGTTTGCTTATTAAGTACTACTGATAGGAAGTCAGCATGTCATCAGGAGTACGTATGATTCTGCCTTTCGGAAATGATTCTAAAAATTGAAAACCTAGTTTTTCATCACGAAAATTTAGCAGGGTAAAAGTGCTATCAAAAGCTATGATTTCGATAGCAGAAACCGTCAGTTGAAACGCTTCCGGTTCACACCATATTCGTCGGTTGCAATCTGCATAAGGCACTTCTTCAGCTGGTATAGCCGGAATATCACCGACTATACCGCAGAAAACGCCCCATATGACCTGCATATTCCAACCGACAAATGCCTCATAAAACTTTTCCCCGGATACCACACTATAGTATGGCTTCGAGTCACCTTTTGCCTGCCAAGTTTCAATTGATGGTGAATATTCTCCCCAACATTCCAGTCCGGTAACAAGCCAATTCAGCTTTTCTACTTGCTCCCGAATTGGTAGCAGAAGTTTATTCAGATAGGTCTGATATCCCTCTTTTAAAAGAATGGTCATCACACCTGAATTACACCCACGTTGTATGCCTTTTCAATTGGCGCGTGGTTGGCCATGGAAATGCCCTGAGAAATCACTTTTCGGGTTTCCAGCGGGTCGATAATGGCGTCTACCCAGAGGCGGGCGGCGGCGTAGTAGGGCGAGAGCTGCTCTTCGTAGCGCGCTTTGATGCGGTCCAGTAGCTCCTTCTCGGCTTCGGGGGTAATTTCCTCGCCTTTGGCTTTTAGGGAGGCTACCTGGATTTGAAGGAGAGTATTGGCGGCGGCGGCACCACTCATCACAGCCAGTTGAGCCGTAGGCCAGGCCACGATGAGGCGTGGGTCATAAGCCTTGCCGCACATGGCGTAGTTGCCGGCCCCGTAGCTGTTACCGATAACCACCGAGAACTTCGGCACCACCGAGTTAGCCATGGCATTCACCATCTTGGCGCCGTCCTTGATGATGCCGCCGTGCTCACTCTGCGAGCCTACCATGAAGCCCGACACATCGTGCAGGAACACCAGTGGAATCTTCTTCTGGTTGCAGTTCATGATGAAGCGCGCAGCTTTGTCGGCGGAGTCAGAGTAGATAACGCCGCCCATCTGCATGGCGCCCTTTTTAGTCTTCACAATTTTGCGCTGGTTGGCCACAATGCCCACGGCCCAGCCATCAATGCGTGCTAGACCACATAGGAGCGTTTGGCCGTACAGGTCTTTGTAGGGCTCAAACTCCGAGTTGTCGACCAAACGGTTGATGATGTCCATCATGTCGTAAGGCTTAGCGCGGTCGGCGGGCAACAGGCCTAGAATCTCCTGCGGGTTCTCCTTGGGCGCAACAGCAGCTTTCCGCGAGAAACCGGCCGTAGCCTGGCCGCCCAGCTTATCGAAGATGTTGCGGATGTGGTCGAGGCACTCCTCGTCGTTGGCAAACTTGTAGTCCGTAACGCCCGAAATTTCAGAGTGCGTGGTAGCGCCGCCCAGCGTTTCGTTGTCAATGCTCTCGCCGATAGCCGACTTCACCAGGTAGGAACCCGCCAGGAACACCGAACCTGTGCCATCCACAATCATTGCCTCGTCGGACATAATCGGTAGGTAGGCCCCACCGGCTACGCAAGGCCCCATGATGGCAGCCAACTGCACAATGCCCATGCTGCTCATCACGGCATTGTTGCGGAAGATGCGGCCGAAGTGCTCTTTATCGGGGAAAATTTCGTCCTGCATGGGCAGGTACACGCCCGCTGAGTCGACGAGGTAAATGATGGGCAGCTTGTTTTCGATGCTGATTTCTTGGGCCCGCAGGTTCTTCTTGGCCGTAATCGGGAACCAGGCTCCGGCTTTCACGGTGGCATCGTTGGCCACTACCACACACTGCCGGCCCTGCACCCAGCCAATTACTACTATCACGCCGCCGCTGGGGCAGCCGCCTTCCTCTTGGTACATGCCTTCGCCAGCAAAGGCCCCGATTTCAATGGTTTCAGAACCCTTATCCAGCAGGTAGTCTATCCGCTCACGAGCGGTCAGCTTGCCTTTGCTTTTGTGGGCCGCAATGCGCTTTTCGCCGCCGCCGAGCTGCACGCGCTTGAGCCGCTGCTGGAGCTGGAAATTCAGTTGCTTAATGCTGTCTTCGTTCTTGTTGAATTCGAGATTCATGGGGTGGGTGGGAAGGGTGGGATGCGGTGAATGAGTGATGGGAGTGAATGAGTGAGGTGACATTCTAGTGGCCTAGATTGAACGTCAGCGCTGGCTGAACTTCAAACTCACTATTTCACTCCTCTCACTTATTCACTGTGGGTGGGAAAGCAAGAAATCCGCCTGTGGGGGCGGATTTCAAAGGTAAGGAGAATGTGGAACTGGCCTAGCCAGCTTACTTCACGGTTGTCTTGGCTTCCGTTTCTACGGTGGTGCCGTTGGGTTTGGTGGTAGTAGTTTCTACCTCCTTCTTGGTCTTGTCCTTGCCGCCACCGAACACCGAGAAGTGCACGTAGCGCTTGGGGTTAGCCTGGAAATCGGTCAGCAGCGTGTTAGTGCTAGCCGCCGTAGCGTTAAGGTTGTTATACAGCAGCGTATCATTGATCAGCTTGCCCAATGAGCCTTTCTGGTCGGAGAGGGAGCGGTTCAAAGTAGTCATAGTGCCCTGAGCCTCCGTCATGGTGGCATTGAGCTTGCGCATAGCAGGGCCTACCGGTGCACTCTTGAGGGAATCGCTGAGCAGGGCAAAATTGCTGGCAATACGGTCGAACTTGGCGCTAGTCTTGTTCAGATCAGCTGTTAAGCGAGCCATATTGGTCGTAATCTGGTTGATGTTGCGCTGGTTCATCAGCAGCAAATTCTTCAACGCCTCGGTGCTGCCCTGGGCGTTTTGCAAAGTAGCCTGCAGACTTACTTTGGCGTCTTTGTTCAGGAAGCCGTTTACCTTAATCAGCGTTGAATCTACAGTACCAAGCACAGGCAGGGCTTTAGCCTGGAAGGCATCGGTAATGCTGGCTACGGTATAGGAGCGCAGTTCTTCGCCTCCATCATACACCTTGGTGTTCTTGCCCAAAAACAGGGTAATAGTTTTCGAGCCGAGCAGCGAGCCGCTTAGGCTAGCCACGGTAGAGTCGCCGACGGTAACGCCCTTCTGGAGTTCCACGGCCACTTTTACCCGGTTGCCTTCCTCCGGAATCAAGCTCATTTCTTTTACCTGCCCTACTTTGATACCGTTCAGAATAACCGGGTTGCCGATGGTTAATCCATCCACGTTATCATACTTGGCATAGTAAGTTCGGTCAGAAGACAGCAAGTTGCTGCCTTTCAAAAAGTTGAAGCCTAAGACCAACAAGGCAATAGCGACGATGCCCAAGAGGGCCACTTTTATTTCTTTCGACACAGGGGTCAGAGTAAAGTGAGAGAGTAGCGGAGAGGTAGAAACCGATCAGACGAATGAGCCTAGGCCTATTCGCCATTCATCGCCTCCAGCTCATTTTTGTAGTCGCGGAAGGCGCGGTAGATGCCTGTGGCTATATACGTTTGCCCCGCTTTATCGTTCAGATACTGTTCTTCAGCGCGGTTAGTTAGAAAGCCTGACTCAATTAAGACCGAGGGCATAGTCGACTTCCAGAGCACCAAGAAGCCCGCCTGCTTCACCCCGCGCGACGGCCGCCCTACTGTGGTGCGCAACTGCTTATCTACTTTTTGCGCAAACCGAATGCTATTTACGATGTGCGCGCTCTGGTAAAGCGAGAACAGGATATGGCTCTGGGGAGAAGTTGGGTCGAAGCCATTATACCGCTCCTGGTAATTGTCTTCCTGCAGAATTACGGCGTTTTCTCGTTTGGCTACGGAGAGGTTAGCATCCGTCTTGTGCGGGCCCATGGTCCAGACTTCGGTACCGTTGGCCGATGGAGAGGATGCATTGCAGTGGACAGAAATAAACAGGTCGGCATTATGCTTGTTGGCGATACCGGCCCGGTCGGCAAGTTCCACAAACACGTCGGTTTTGCGGGTGTACACCACCTTCACCTCGGGCATCTCCGCCTCTATCTGGTGGCCTAGCGCCAGAATAATTTTCAGGGCAACATCTGCCTCGCGGGCTTTCACGCCAGCGCACCCCCTATCCTTGCCGCCGTGGCCAGCGTCAAGCACAACGGTGCGCAAATGATACTTGGGTGGGGCCGGTACCGGAGCATCCGGCACAACAGCCCGCGACGAGCCGGCGAAAAATAACAGGCTCGCCGCGCTAAGAGCTACAATATTCCGCACGGAGTTCGTTAGTTGGGGTAGCTACCCGCTACCTTTGCAAACCGCCACAAAATAAACGATAAAAACTACGTGGCCCCGCTAGCGCCTGTGTTTCATCCGATTTTAGACGCGCCCGGCCGGTGGGCACGGCTCTTCCTGCTGTTACTTCCCCTGCTGTTATGCTTGGCCGCCATTCAACCTGGCTTAGCCCAGCAGCGCCCCCGCACCACTAGTGTGCCCGCTGATGTGCGCCCGGCACCACGCATACTTAACGCCCCACAGCCCAACGCTCCTACCCGCCCCGACACTGTAGGCCTGGTAACGGGCTCTCAGGACTCGTTGAGCGTAGCCGCCGGTGGCCGCAAAGGCGCCGTGGAAACTACCGTCAAGTACAAGGCCAAGGATTCGATTCGATTCGAAGTGCAGAACAAGCGCGCTATCCTGTACGATAAGGCCAACGTGGATTACGGCGACATGAACATTCAGTCGGCCAAAATTACGGTAGACTACAGCACCAACATTGTAACGGCGGAAGGCCGGAAGGACTCTACCGGCCGCCTGCAGGACCGGCCGGTGTTCAAGGATGGGGGCAGCACCTACCAAGCCAACCGCATCGACTATAACACCAAAACCAAGCGGGGCCGCATTACCGATGTAGTCACGAACATGGGCGAGGGCTATATCCACGCTGAAACCATCAAGAAGAACGACCGGAATGAGCTGTTCGGGGTACGAGGACGTTACACTACCTGCAACCTCGAAGACCCACACTTCTACATCAACGCCTCCAAGATGAAGGTAATACCGGGTGAGAAGGTCGTGACTGGCCCTTTCAACTTGGTTATCGGTGACATTCCGACGCCGCTGGGCTTCTTATTTGGCTACTTCCCGACGCCCAAGAGTAACAAGCGCGCTTCAGGCCTGCTGATTCCTACGTTTGGTCAGGCCGCCGACCGGGGCTTCTTTCTGCGCAACGGCGGCTACTACTGGGCGGCCAACGACCACATTGGCGTGCGCCTCACCGGCGACATCTACTCCGGCAACGCTGACCGTTTCGGAGGTTGGCGGGGCACGGCCGAGATGCAATACATTACCCGCTACCGGTTCAGCGGGCTGCTATCCTTTAACTACAGTTCTCAGCCCACCGAGCAGCTCTTAGGCTCCACCGACGCGAATACCAACCCTGGTTATAACGCGCCCAGGTCCTCGAAGAACTACGCATTAGCGTGGAATCACACCCCCGTAGCGCGGCCTAATGGTGGACGTTTTTCGGCTAACGTGAACATTAGCAGCAATAACTACTACCGGCAAAACTCCTATAACGTCCGCAACTACCTGCAGTCGGCCTTTTCCTCTACCGTATCCTACTCGAAGCAGATCCGCAACTCTCCTATTAACTACGCCTTGCAACTGAGCCAGTCTCAGAACACGCAGACGGGCACTATGAACTTTACCCTGCCTGATGTTACAGTGGGTGTGGCCCGGCAGTACCTCTACGACTTGGTAGGCCTAGAGCCGCGAGGCAAGTTCTACGAACAACTGGCAGTGGCCTACACCCTAGTAGGCCAGAACCGGATTTCTAATGCGACATCTGGAACGCTGCTCAACAGCGGTGCTATTCCAGTATTAGGTGGTTCCCGAGAGGCTGCCGTCATTCCCTTCAAGCTGGACAACTTCAACAAGCTGCTGCGCAATTCTCAGAACGGTATTCAGCACCAGTTTCAAATTACACTAGGCAATTATACACTGCTAAAACACTTCAACTTTAATCCTAGTGTCAACTACAATGAGGTTTGGTATTTCAAGAGCCTCAACTACAGCTATAATTCCGTAGCTCGTGCCGTTCGGATTGACACCATCAATGGCTTCAACCGCCTGAATAGTGCTTCTTATGGGGCTAACCTGAGCACCAACTTTTACGGCACTATTGTACGTAAGGGGACGCGCAAAATCCAAGCGCTCCGCCACAAGGTAACGCCCAGTTTAAGCTATCAATTTTCGCCAGACAACACCCTGACTAGTAATGCCTTTGGCATTACTGAGCTGCAGGACTTGGTTGACCCAACCACAGGTCGACCTTTCCGCAATGATCCGGCCCTCAGGGATGTACTGAATTCTAGTGGCCAACCTTATCAAAATGCGCAGCTACTGCCTCGCTACAACGGCTTTCTATTTGGCGTGCCTACTACACGAAAAGTCAGTGCTATAAACTTCTCCCTCCAGAACTCGGTGGAGATGAAGGTGCGTAACAGCAACGACACTACAGGCACTACTCCATTTAATAAAGTCAGCTTGATTGATGGCCTAGACTTTAACATCGGTTACAATTTTGCTGATACTGCCTTTAACCTGAGCCCCCTGGGTATTGTGTTCCGCACGCAGGTAGCCCGCAAGCTAAACTTACTGGTCAACAGCAACTTCGAATTCTATCAACAAGACTCTACTGGCCGACTGATCAATAAATATCTGTGGGAACAGCAGAAGAAAAAGTTAGCTCGTTTGAGATCTGCCAACCTCACGATCAGTTACCAGTTCAACCCCAGCACCGGCGACCGTAAGTCGACAATTTCACGGCCAGTAGCCCCGGCCAACGACCCCACTCTAGGTTCGCCTACGCGCATCGACCCCTACGAGGATTACGTTGATTTCGAAATTCCCTGGGACCTTAGCACCAACCTTACGGCTACTTACGCCAACCAAGGCCCCTTACCTGCTCAACTGTACCGGCCCCGCAGGTCGCCCTACACAGCGGTGAGCCTGAACCTAAATGGCTCCGTAAAGTTGACGGAAACGTTGCGCTTTGGCTTCAGCACCAACTACGACTTCGTTAATAAGAACCCTGCATTCACGTCCCTTGATGTGTTTAAGGACCTGCACTGCTGGCAGATTAACGGCAACTGGCGGCCATTTGGGCCTACTCGCGGCTACTTCGTGACCATTGCGGCCAAATCAGCGCTACTGCAGAGCCTTAAGTTGAGCCGAAACCGCACTTTCCTGAACTACTAGGCACAGTAGTTTATAAGAAACTTCTAGGCCAGTATTGCCACTAGTGCTTATTGCAGGCGTCTTTTTGTGTTGTTTAGGTCAATACTCAACTGGCCTAGGAAGCTGACTACGGTTGTGGCCGTAAGCTTTAGCCCGCTGGCAAAGACTTGCCTTAGCCGCCGGTTGTGGAAAAATTCTGCAGATTTGGGGCGCCATTCGCTTTAACGCAAATACGCTATTTCCACTTCCTTTCAGAACTTAACATCCCCTTCCTGCTATGTCTCAGCACAAAGAAGTCAAGCTCGTGACCACGCATCAGTTGCTGGCCATGAAGCAGCGCGGCGAGAAAATTTCCATGCTCACGGCCTACGACTTCTCGATGGCACAGATTCTGGACGGCGCGGGCATTGACGTTCTACTAGTCGGCGATTCCGCCTCCAATGTTATGGCGGGTCACGAAACTACGCTGCCCATCACCCTGGATCAAATGATCTATCACGCGCAATCAGTGGTGCGGGCTGTAAAACGGGCCTTTGTGGTAGTGGACATGCCCTTTGGCTCCTATCAGGGAAACTCATCTGAGGCACTCCGCTCGGCCATCCGGATCATGAAGGAATCAGGTGGGCACGGAATCAAGCTCGAAGGCGGCGCTGAAATCAAAGATAGCATCACCCGGATTCTTACGGCGGGTATTCCGGTAATGGGTCACCTCGGCCTCACTCCGCAGAGTATTTATAAGTTTGGCACGTACACGGTGCGGGCCAAGGAAGAAGCCGAGGCCCAGAAGCTTATTGAAGATGCCCTGCTGCTGCAGGAAATCGGCTGCTTTGCACTGGTTCTTGAGAAAATTCCTTCGGCTTTAGCCAAGCAGGTAGCCGAAAAGCTGACAATTCCCGTAATTGGCATTGGCGCTGGCCCCGATGTAGACGGGCAGGTACTGGTAGTGCACGATATGCTGGGTATTACCAAAGAGTTCAAGCCGCGCTTCCTACGGCGCTACGCCGACCTGGGCGACGTAATGCACGATGCCGTGCAGCGTTACATTCAGGATGTAAAGGCCCGCGATTTCCCCACGCCCGACGAGGCGTATTAAGTCAGTGAACAAGTACCAATGCGCAATGAGCAATTGCCGTTGGAAGCCTGCCTACTATCTAGTGCAACGCTCCTAGCTTGTTCATTACGCATTTTTCATTGCTCATTTTTATCCAGTGAATCGTCCGAATCTGTGGTCGGAACGGAAAGAAATTCTGTTCGAAGACAATCATCTGCTCATCATCAACAAGCCCGCCGGCCTACTCGTGCAGGGCGATGCCACCGGCGACGAGCCACTTTCTGCCAAGGCAGAGGAATACTTGCGCTTCAAGTATAAGAAGCCTGGGGCAGCTTTCGTGGGCGTAGCTCACCGCCTCGACCGGCCCGTGAGCGGCGTGGTAGCCTTGGCGAAGACCAGCAAAGCCTTAAGCCGGCTCAATGAGATGTTCCGCGATAATAAGGTGCACAAAACGTACTGGGCACTTACGGGCAAGTGCCCCGAGCCTACTAGTGGCCACCTTACGCACTGGCTCGTGAAAGATCCCATTAAAAACACTACCAAGGCGTACTCGGAGCGCCATGGCCAGGGCCTGAAGTCAGACTTAGACTATGAGGTGCTAGGCCAAGCCGGCAACCGCTGGCTGGTGCAGGTAAACCCCATTACTGGCCGGCCCCACCAGATCCGGGTACAGCTCAGTACTGGCCTAGGCACCCCCATTGTGGGCGACGTGAAGTATGGCTTCTTGGCGCCCTTGCCTGATGTAAGCATTGCCCTGCACGCCCGTCGCTTGGAGCTGCAGCACCCTGTTACGAAAGAAGCCATGAGCTTTGAGGCACCCGTACCCGAAATTGCGCATTGGGAGGCCGCCAAAGTCTATTACTAGAACACTAGACAAAGTAACCAGCCGTCAGCTCGATGTAGAGGATATCGGTTCCAGATGAGTAGTGGCTAGGCCACTTCTTCCTTGCGAATAGATGCCTTAGCAGTACCGGCTGACGGCTGTTTTGTATAGTAGTCTTTCTGCCCGGCTAGTGCTGAACAACATTTTGGCCTTTTATATAGGGAAATTGCAGTCTGCCTTACCCTGGCAGTAGTTTTGCAAAACAGCAGCTGAACTTATCCTCGGCTTTCCGGCTTTTGCGAACTGAGGCATAGCTGCTTCCAACCCCGTTTCACCTCTTTTTTGGCCCATGGCGATACTCGTTTTCTTCGTAGCGCACTACTATTTGTCGCTCTTCACGCAGACCTTCTATCTGCACCGCTACGCGGCCCACAAGATGTTCACAATGAATGCTTTCTGGGAAAAATTCTTCTTCCTGTTCACGTACATCTGCCAGGGCTCTTCGTTCTTATCGCCACGGGCGTACGCGCTGTTGCACCGCATGCACCACGCGTACTCCGATACAGAGCTTGACCCCCACTCTCCGCTCTTCTCATCGAATGCTTTCTCGATGATGTGGAAGACGAAGAATATCTACAATGATGTACTGAACAAGCGCTACGAGCTGGCGG
This sequence comes from Hymenobacter wooponensis, assembly GCF_004745865.1. Taxonomy (GTDB): domain Bacteria; phylum Bacteroidota; class Bacteroidia; order Cytophagales; family Hymenobacteraceae; genus Hymenobacter; species Hymenobacter wooponensis. Next base: position 410,083 of record NZ_SRKZ01000005.1, read on the forward strand.
AGCGATTTGAGGGCGACTACCCCGAGTGGGCTGCTATTGAGAACTTCGGCGACAAATGGTACTCCCGCCTTGGCTGGGGCACGCTTTATGTGCTGTTCTACGTGCAGTTTGCTACGGCTTGGTGGCAGTTCTTGCTGTTGCCCATCCACTTCCTGATGGGCCCCATCCACGGCGCTATTGTGAACTGGGGCGGCCACAAGTACGGCTACCAGAACTTCGACAACCACGACCATTCCAAAAATACGCTGGCTCTGGATTTCCTTGCTTTCGGCGAGCTGTTCCAGAATAACCATCACAAACTCCCTATGCGCGTTAACTTCGGCGTGAAGTGGTGGGAGTTTGATCCTACCTACATGTTCATCTGGGGCATGGATAAAGTAGGGGTTGTAAAGATTAAGCGTAAAGTGGAGGCTACTTCTAAGAAACCAGCTAAGAAAATGGCTGCCTAGCTTTCATTGTAACCAGTAGGAAAGGGCTGTTCCGCGAGCGGAGCAGCCCTTTTTCGTTGTCTCCAGCAGAAATGCTGCAGCCCCTTCTAGTGGCCTAGTGCGGCTAATTTTCCCGTAGGCCCTGACCAGCTATAATAAGCAGGCGCTAGGTTTGTTCAGGAATCATTTTGTAGCCATTCCTTTCTACCAGACTTTTCCCTACCTTTGCGCCTCACTTTCAATCAGACGCACGAGATGCGTCGCTTAACCAACCCGGTTTATGGCAGTTAAAATCCGCCTCGCCCGTCGCGGCCGCAAAAAGGCCGCTCAATTCGACATCGTTGTTGCTGACTCCCGCTCGCCCCGCGACGGCCGCTTCATCGAGAAAATCGGTACCTACAACCCCCAGACCAACCCTGCTACCATCAACTTCGATGGCGACAAGGCTTTCGACTGGATCATGAAAGGTGCCCAGCCCACCGATACGGTGCGTGCTATGCTCTCTTACCGTGGTGTGCTTTACCGTAAGCACCTGCAGCTTGGTGTAATCAAAGGTGCTATCTCGCAGGAAACTGCTGACCAGCGCTACACCGACTGGAAAGAGCAGAAAGACGCTAAGATCGAAGGCAAGCGTACCAACATTGGCAGCGCTAAAGAGGAAGCTCGCAAAGCTGCTCTGGCTGCTGAAACCAAAGTTAAAGAAGCTCGCGCTGAAGCTCAGCGTCAGAAGCAGGCTGCTGCTCTGGCTGCCGCTGCTCCTGCTGCTGAAGGCGACGCTACTGAAACGGCTGAAGCTTCGGCTGACACCACGGAGGAAGCTGGCGCTTAATTCTAGAGTATACGGTTGAGGGTGATGAGGTACTAAGAAGTGCTGCTGGCAACTGCCGCCACGCTTCTTGTTCAACCTCATCACCTTCTCACGTTTTTCCTCTTCCCATTCTCTACCATGACTCTCGACGACTGCTACCAACTCGGTTCCCTTGGGAAGCCGCACGGCCTCAAAGGCTTCGTGGTGGCTTTCTTCGACGTGGATAACCTCGACGAATACCGCAAGCTTAAGTCCGTCTTGCTGGAGCTTCCTTCAGCCCCCGGCAAGCTAGTGGCCTACGAAGTGGAGAAGGTGCAGCCGCAAGCTGAAAACCGGGTTCTTTTCAAGCTCAAAGGCATTGACCGCGTAGAAGACGCCGAGCCGCTTCGCAATGCGAAGCTGTGGCGCCCCTTGGCGGAGCTGCCTGAGCTAGAAGAAGATCAGTTCTATTTCCATGATGTCATTGGCTACACAGTAGTTGATGAACAGCTGGGCGCGCTAGGCACCGTAGAAACTTTCTACGAACTACCTCAGCAAGACTTGCTGGCCATGCGCTATCAGGGAAAAGAGGTGCTGATTCCGGTGGTAGATGAACTGATTTCTCGCGCTGATGAGCAGGAACGCAAGCTGCACGTAAGGCTGCCGGAAGGCTTGCTCGACGTATACTTGTCACCGAGCTCGCATGATGGGGATGAACCTCTAGACGAAGAGTAGGCCACCCCCATCATGCGGATTGACATCGTCACGTGCCAGCCGGATTTGCTGGTCAGCCCCTTTGCGCACTCCATCGTGAAGCGCGCCCAGGATAAGGGACTGGCCGAAATTCATTTGCACGATCTGCGCCGCTATGCCATCAACAAGCATGGCCAGATTGACGACTACGTATTTGGTGGTGGAGCCGGCATGGTACTACGGGTAGAGCCCATTGCTGCCTGCTTCGATGAGCTGATGGCTCAGCGTACCTACGACGCCATTATCTACCTAACGCCCGACGGAGAAACCCTGCGTCAGCCACTCGTAAACCGGCTGTCATTAGCCGGTAACCTGTTGCTGCTCTGCGGGCACTACAAAGGTGTAGACGAGCGAATTCGACAGGCCTACATCACCCACGAAATCAGCGTGGGCGACTACGTACTGAGCGGCGGTGAATTAGGAGCTGCTATTCTGGTGGATGCCATTGTACGGTTACTGCCCGGTGTGCTCGGTAACGAGGAATCAGCCTTAAGCGATTCGTTTCAGGACAACCTGCTCTCTCCACCGGTGTACACTCGCCCGGCTGAGTGGCGCGGCCATGAGGTGCCAGAGATTCTTCTCTCCGGCAACACGCCTAAAATTGATGTCTGGCGTCACGACCAGGCACTGGAACGGACCCGCCAGCGGCGTCCGGACTTATTATCAGAGTGACGTTAGAAAGTTGTAAAAGGGAAATTCTGCTGTTCTGCTTCCGTAAGTACCCCAGCTAGAACTACTAACTCACAATTTCGCTAACTCACCATTTCACATTTCAAAAATAGAGCGCTATATTTGCGCCTCTTTAACAGAAACCTCGGACGGCGCGGCCGTCCTTCACAGTTTTTCCAGCCATGAGCGTACTACTCGATTTTATTCAGCAGGAATCCAAGGAGCGCCGCGCCAGCTTCCCCCAATTTGCCGCCGGTGACACCATCAATGTTCACGTGAAAATCCGTGAGGGCAATAAGGAGCGCATTCAGCAGTTCCAGGGCGTAGTTATCCAGCGCAAGAATTCTAACTCGAACGGCGAGACTTTCACCGTACGTAAAATCTCGAACCAGATCGGTACCGAGCGTATTTTCCCCCTCTTGTCGCCTAACATCGACAAGATCGAGGTAATCCGTCGTGGTAAAGTTCGTCGTGCTCGTCTGTTCTACCTGCGTGGCCTGTCGGGCAAAGCTGCTCGTATCAAGGAGCGTCGTTTGAACGTAGCCGAGAAAGTAACTGCTTAAGCTACTTCTCTGAGAATAAAAAAGCCGGCTTCCTTACGGAGGCCGGCTTTTCTGCGTTTGACAGTTTGCTATGCCGATGTTACAGGCCTAGCATTACGCCCAGCTCCCGTATCTGCAATTATGTAGCTACAGGAGCCGGCGTTATTTTGACACAACCGCTACTTAAGTAATTAGCGGTTAGAATCTTGACTCAGGTCCTGCTCAGGGGTAGTCTGGGGAGATTGTACTTGCTTAGCAGCGGCGCTAAGGGCTTCACCCAAGTTAGCTACCCGCTCTGCAGTATTAGGGTTGTCAGCAAATACGGCGGCTTTGCTCGTATTGGCCCCGAGACGGCTGAGTAGTTGCGACACCAAGTTTTTATCAATAGTACCTCCACCGAAGTGTGCCTTCAGCGCCTGCAAATCCGTGACGATCTGGTGTAGCTCCGGGTTGTTAACGTCTTTCAGATCTTCAATCCAGCGCTGGAAGTGGTTATCGAGGCCCGAGCGGGTGGCTTCTTCCTGCAGGTCGCTAGTCAGGATTTTTACTGCGCCGTCAAGGTGGTTCTGGTGCTGCGTATCGTCTTTGGGTTGCTTATGGAAGGACATAGAAGTATTTGGTTGAGCCGCTGCTGCGGAGTTGAGGAAGGGAACACTGTGGCAAACGGAAGAGGTTGGCAAAGGTTATGGACGGCTATCCGGTGGCTGAACCGTACTTTCGTGTTATTACCCGCCCATGTCCTTTATCCTTTCGCATGAAAAAACTTTTATCCGGCACCTGGCTGGTGTTGCTTCCCCTATTTACTCAGGCTCAATCTAGGCCAGCACAAGCTAGCTGGCAGCAGGAAACCAACTATTCTATTGACGTAGCGCTTGACGACAAGCAGCACGTGTTGACGGGGCAAGAGGAGCTTACTTACGTTAACCACTCGCCAAGCTCCCTGTCTTATATCTGGTTTCATCTGTGGCCGAATGCATACCGCGACAACACTACGGCCTTTGCCCGTCAGCAATTGCGTAATGGGTTTCGGACGTATCAGTTTGCAAAAGCTGAGCAACGTGGCTTTATAGACGGCCTAGATTTTAAAGTAAACGGTGTAGCGGCCAAGCTGGAATTTGACCCTAACAACCCCGACATAGCCAAACTGGTGCTGCCTAGGCCACTTGCCCCCGGCGCCAGCGCTACGATTACTACCCCATTCCGGGTTAAGATTCCGAACTCCTTCTCCCGGTTCGGACACGTTGGACAGAGCTACCAAGTCACTCAATGGTACCCAAAGCCGGCCGTATTCGACCGTAAGGGCTGGCACCAGATGCCCTACTTAGATCAGGGTGAGTTCTACTCGGAGTTTGGCACCTTTGATGTGCGCATTACGCTGCCGGCCAACTATACCGTGGGGGCCACCGGCGTGCTGCAAAACCCCGATGAACAGGCGCGCCTGGACCAGTTGGCCGCAGCTACAGCACTCAAGAAAACTCAGCAAGAGTTTGGGGAGGACGTCAGCTTCCCGGCCTCAGCTCCGGAGACTAAAACTCTCCGCTATGTGCAGGACCGGGTGCACGACTTTGCCTGGTTTGCCGATAAGCGCTTTAACGTGCTAAAAAGCGGCGTTACGCTGCCTTCTGGTAAGCAAGTGACCTCTTGGGTTATGTTTACTAATAAAGAGGCGGAGAAGTGGGTAAAAGGCCTTCAGGAAGTCAACGACGCTCTTACCTACTATTCACAATGGGTAGGCGAATACCCGTATGCTTCTGCTACAGCCGTTGATGGGGCTCTCAGTGCCGGCTCTGGTATGGAGTACCCCATGGTGACCGTTACCATGCCCGCCGCTATTGTGCACGAGGTAGGCCACAACTGGTTCTATGGCATTCTGGCCTCCAATGAGCGTGACTTTCCGTGGATGGACGAGGGCGTGAACTCCTACGTGGAGAATCGGGTAGCTGAGCGCGAAAACCCCACGGCCGGGCAGTTCGATTTTCTTACAAAGGTGCCGTTCCTGGCTCGTACATTCGATATAGATGGCCTAGATGCTACAGCCTTGAACCAGGTGCCTTACCAAATGATGGCTAGCCGTGGCCTAGACCAGCCTGTGAGCGGCCCCACATCAATGGCATATGGCCGGCTGAATTACGCTACCATTGTATACGGCAAAACTGCCTCTTTACTGAAGTACTTAGCGGGCTACCTGGGCCAGGATAAGTTTGATGCCGCTATGCAGGCCTATTACCAGCGCTGGCAGTTCCGCCACCCCTACCCCGAAGATATGGAGGCAGTGTTTGAGGAAGTGAGCGGGCAGAAGCTTGACTGGTTCTTCAAGGACATGCTCACGAATCAGGTGCACTACGACGCTACCCTATCCGACATATTGGTGCAAGACCAGCAAGTGAAAGTACTGGTTCGTAATGATGGCTCGGCACCCTTCGCAGTACCCGTGGCGACGCTTGATGCCCAAGGAAAAGTCCTCGAAACTCAGTGGACGCCTGTCTTTGGCACTACTAAAGGGGACGAGAACGATGAGGTGCAACTCAACTTCCGTAGCGAGGGAGTAGCCTCTGTAGTAATTGACCCTGGTTACCTCACCCCCCAACTTAACCGCCGCGACGACCACATTAAGGTCACTGGCTCTTTCCGTACCTGGGAGCCACTTCACATCCGCCCCTTGGCAAGCCTGGAGCGCTGGGACCGGAATACCGTCAACTGGCTGCCCGTGTTTGGGGCAAACACCTCCGATAAGTTTATGCTGGGGGCAGCCTTTTACAACAACAGCATTGCGCCCAAGAAGCTAAACTTCCTGGCCATGCCCATGTACAGCTTCAACCGCAATGAACTGAACGGCATCGGCAACATCAGCTTGAATGTGCTGCCCCAGAAGAACGTTCGGCAGCTGGTGACGGAGGTATTGGTGCAGCGCTTTGAGCGGTACCGCAAGCTGGAGCCCAGCATCACGCTTACCCTCCCCCACTCTGCTTATGATCAGCCGCAGCACACGCTGAAGGGAACTCTGTCTTATATCAAAGACGAAGACCTGCATCGCACCAGCAGCATTCAGACGCTGGAGTACAGGGTGCAGCAGAACAATGCCTTGCAAAACTGGTCGGCGCACCTGGAACTGAACCACTTCATCCCGTCCCAAGCCGACGACATTCCTTCCAGCGAAGCCACTTTGCTGCGCGCTACGGCCACCTATGGGCGCTACTACTCAGCCAAGAAGCAAGTGCGGGCCCGCCTGTTTGGGGGCCGGTTTCTGCAGTCATCTACCTTCACGGACTTCTATATGGGCCTGAGCGGTAGCCCCGACTACCGCCGGCAAACAGCTTTCCTTGACCGTCAGCAGATTTCGGATGCCTTCACCGCGCAGCGGCACCAGACCGATGACCGCGACGGTGCCTTCAAAAGCTACGTGCCTACCACGAGTGGCCTACAAGTGAATAGCCAGCGCTGGCTGAGCACCCTGAACCTGGAAGCTGATTTGCCCGTGACCAGCCTAGCCGTATTTGCCGACTTTGGCGCCACCAAGGAATTCCAGACGCTGTACGAATCGCGCGGGGCTCAGCGCCTCTATTATGATGCGGGCTTGGTACTTCCGCTATTCAAGAACGTGTTCCGGCTCTACCTGCCGGTGGCGGGCTCCCAGTACCAGGACGGTTTGCCCAACAGCCGCAAAGATTTCACCGATCGTATTCGCTTTGTACTGCACTTGGAGCAGCTCAATCCGTTCCGGTTACTGGATGAGCAGCTAGCGCAATAGAGTTCTAATCTGTCGGTTTTTTAAGTTACTTGGCATTCCGAGCTGAGAAGACACTGGCCTAGAAGCAGGCTGGAGCTTCTTGGCTCGGAATGCTTGTTTTCCTTACGTCCTTTCCTCATGCGTGCTTCTGGCTTGGTTATCGGATTCCTGCTTGGTGGCCTAGGCCTGTTGGTAAGTTGCCAGACCGATTATGCCGACCTTCCTACCTATTCCAAAGAACGTCGGCTGCTGCAAGTAGTGGTGGAAACTCCAGCGGGCACTAACCACGAGCAGCATTTTGACCCTGAGACCCACAAGTTTCAGCCTATGCGGCAGGCAGGTGTAGAACGCGTAGTGGAGTTCCTACCGTTTCCTGGCAACTACGGCTTTATTCCAGGCACTCGCTCGGCGGAGGCCTCAGCCAGTACCTTCCAGCCCTTGCAAGCGCTGGTGCTAGCTGAAACTCAGCCTGCGGGTACCATCCTAGAGGTGATGCCCATTGGGTTAGTGCTGCTGGATGTTGATGGGGCATTGGAGCAGGTAATACTCGCCGTGCCGGCCCGCCCTGGCCAACGTATCCTGCCAGACGTTACTGATTGGACTACCCTGCAACGACGCTACCCAGCAGTTCGTCAAGCACTAGGCGTATGGTTCCAACACCGCAGCCCCTCCAATGCTGTGCGTATTGCTGGCTGGAAGGACGAGAAATTCGCGGAGCAGCAGATCAAGGCGCAATTACAGTAGTAGCTGCTAGGCCACCCTTAAATTTCAAGCTCCCCCTTGCTAAGAACTTTCTAGTGACGCCAGTAAACGAAAAGGCCCAACTGGTAACCAGTTGGGCCTTTTTTATGCGCGTAGTTAACGACTACTCAATTTTATTCATGCGCTCCTTTACAGCTTCCAGAGCCACGCGCATGTTCACAATGTCGGCGCGTGCGGCTTCCTGCTCTTTCAGGTTCATGTCCACCATGTTGTTGTACTGGAGCAGTTCAGCGGCGTTCTGAGCCAGCTGCTGCTGAATTTCAGCCTTCTTAGCTTTGTTCTTCTCGATGTCCTTCTTGATAGCGTCGGCCTTCGCAATTACTGCGTTGTGGTTGTTCTGCGACGATACCAAGCCTTTTTCAGCCTCAGCTACCTGAATAGCCAAGTCTTCGCGGTAGAGCATACGAGCGAAATCTTTCAAATAGCCTTCAGCCGACTTCCACTGCACGGGAGTAGCGTCTTTGCTCAAGTAAGCGTTACCCAAGTCAATCGACCACCATACGGTAGTACCCGTTGGTACCGCGTCAACTTTGCTGATTACACGAATAGGGGTTTTCGAAATTGCCTCGATAACCACACCATCCATGGTATAGATACCTTTGTCAACTTTTACTTTGCCTCCGAACTCCGTGTCGAGCTTCTTTTTCCAAGAATCTTCTACACGCTTGCTGTCAAGCTGCACCGAAACACGCTGGCCTTTACGCGGAATGCCCTTAATAGCCATGTCCGTTTCGTCAACCGGCGACTTTTGCGCGAAGCTGGTTACTGATAGTACTAATACCAGCAGTAAAGAAAGGAGTACGCCTCTTTTCATATGGAATGGAATGAGTTGAGAAGAAATGATTTACAGGTTAATTCGGCTTGAATACAGGAATCCGACTCATCAAATTTAAATAGACTGTAAGCCAACTTCGCACACCTCAGATTGATTTTTTTTGAGATTTACCATTTTTGTTGAATAATTCATATGCAGTATTATTTAACTGCCAAAACAACATATATATGTTCCTATAAATGCCGATTTTGATGAAACTATCGCCTCCTTTTTCTTCTTTGGAGAGTGCAAACAAAAGCCTCTCTTCCAGGTTCTATCTCGACTATGCAAGTAACCGTCTGCCGCAAGGAACACTTTAATGCTGCCCACCGGTTGCACAACCCCGCTTGGAGCGAGGAGCAAAACCAGCGCGTGTTTGGCAAGTGCAACAACCCTCATTATCATGGCCATAACTACGAGCTAATTGCGCGCCTCACGGGCCCAATTGATCCAGATACAGGCTACGTATATGATATGAAGCGGCTCAGTGACCTGATGAAGCGCGAGATTCTGGATATCTTTGATCATCGCAATCTTAATCTTGACACGGAGGATTTTCGCAACCTCAACCCTACTGCCGAGAATATCGCTGTTGTGATATGGAACCGGTTACGCCCCCACTTGGCGGCTCACTTAAGCCTGTCGGTCACGCTGTATGAGACCGAACGCAATTTTGTAGAATACCATGGATAACCCAGTGCCCGCGGCCTCCGCTGCGGATGGCGCAGCTCCGGCGGCCGATGGTCACCTGACCGAGTCGCTCCGTACTCCCCTCCGCTCCGATGCTTTCACCCTCAGTGATGAGGAGAAAATAACTGCTATTGCCGGCCACTTCCGTGAGATAATGGAAGTGCTTGGACTTGACCTCTCCGACGATAGTTTGAACGGTACCCCTAGGCGGGTTGCTAAGATGTACGTGCAGGAGTGGTTCCGAGGGCTCAACCCCGAGCACCGCCCCGATGTGAAGCTGTTTGAGAACCGCTACCAGTACCAGAACCTACTGGTAGAGCGCGATATCACTCTGTTCTCTTGCTGCGAGCATCACTTTGTCCCGATCATTGGAAAAGCGCATGTGGCCTACTTGCCGGGTGAGCATGTGGTAGGCCTAAGCAAGCTCAACCGAGTGGTGCAATACTATGCTCGGCGCCCCCAGGTGCAGGAACGTCTTACCCGCCAGATTGCCGAAGAGCTCAAGCAGGCGCTGCGCACTGATGATGTAGCAGTGCTAATTGAAGCCGACCACTTGTGCGTAATGAGCCGGGGCGTGAATGACACCAGCAGTGGTACGCTTACGGCCGAATACGGTGGTGCCTTCAATACTGATAGTGCGCTACGGCAAGAGTTTCTGCGTCTGGTAGGCAAGTAAGCTCAACTGCTGGGCCACTTGTCGCAAACTATTCTGTTGCGAGTTATCAGTTGCCTGTTAGCTTGCGTCTCTGATCTCTATCTATGCTGCCGGGTTGAACTTTACAAATCACCGGCTCTACCACCTGGCAACTCTCTATAATGTCCCGCAAAGTTCTGATTACTGGTGGCACTGGCCTAATAGGCACTCGTCTTGCTGAGATGCTGATTGACGCTGGTTATGAGGTGGCCCTATTGAGCCGACATCCCGGCGCGTCTCGTTACCGTGGCTTCCGCTGGGATCCACAAGCAGGTGCCATTGACGGAGCCGCTGTCACTTATGCCGATTACATTATCAATCTGGCTGGTAGTAGCGTATCGGATGGCAAATGGACCAATGAGCGCAAACGGGAAATTTTGTCTAGCCGCTTGGCTGGCACTAAACTGGTAGCCCGTGAGCTGGCCAAGGGCAATCACCATGTGCAAGCGTTTATCTCCGCCTCGGCCATTGGCATCTACGGCGACCAGGATGACCGCGTGGTTAACGAGCAGACGCCGCCCGCTCCAAACGATTTCCTGGCTGAAGTCTGCCAGCAGTGGGAAGCAGCTGCTCAGAGTGTAGCTGAGGGCAATATCCGTACGGCTATTTTTCGGATTGGGATTGTGCTGAGCCCGGAAGGTGGTGCACTGGTACCCCTGGCTCGCGTAGTAAAAATGATGGCTGGGGCCCCCTTGGGGTCAGGTCGGCAGTACATGTCGTGGATTCACCTAGACGATTTGTGCCGTTTACTTATTCAGTCTCTGGAGGAAAACACTTGGGCAGGGACCTATAATGCCGTTTCGCCCAACCCGGTTACCAACCAAGAATTCACTAAAACACTAGCCGAGGTGTTACACCGGCCCCTAGTCTTACCCAAAGTGCCCGAGTTTGGCCTTAAGCTAGTGATGGGCGAGATGAGCGAAATTGTGCTGGCTTCTCAGCGCGTAAGTGCAGAGAAAGTCCTGCACCAAGGATTTACATACGAATACCCTGAGCTAAAGCCCGCTCTAGAGTCGTTTTACAACGAAGCGTAACGCTTCGTTTGCTAATAAGTAAAAGCCCTACCTGTAGCAACAGGTAGGGCTTTTACTTGCCGGATGAATAGCTCCGCTACAAGCTATCAGGCACCGCCATGGTACCGTTGTTTAAATTCTCGAGCAGGTTGTCTACTACAATAGTATCTACGGCCTCAACGCGCCTCCGCCGGGGCTCCGACTCAGAAATACAGTTGTACTTCTTACTGATTTTCACGGTGGGCTGCGGGAATGGGCCCATAGTAATGCCTAGCTCCGGGTCGCGGTAGACCTTCTCCATGTACTTGCCGAAGATTGGCAGAGCCATGCGGCCCCCTTCTCCCTGCTGCGAGCCCTGGAAGTGAATGCTGCGGTCTTCGCCACCTACCCACACCCCCGTTACTAGATCTTTCGTGATACCCATGTACCAGCCATCGGAGTAGTTACTGGTGGTACCGGTTTTACCGCCAATTTGGTTGTTTTTCTTCCACAGTTCGTAGTCCCAGAGTGCTTGGGAGGTGCCCCCTGGTTCTTCCATGCCGCCGCGCAGCATGTACACCATCAGCCAGGCCGTTTCTGTGGGGAGCACGCGCTGCTGCTGAGGGTCAAACTGCTTAATGACGTTGCCGTTCTGATCTTCAATGCGGGTGATGAGCATGGGCTCAGGCCGGAAGCCTTGGTTTACGAAGGTGCTGTAGGCATTCACCATTTCGTACACGCTCACGTCGCCGCCGGAGCCTAGGCCTATGCTGGGCACCGCCAACAGATTGCTCCGGATACCTACTTTATGTGCATACTTTGCTACGTTATCCCACCCTACTTTTTCGGTGAGCTGAGCCGTAACGGAGTTTACAGAACGCGCCATAGCGTGGCGCAACGTCATGTTGATGCCAGTATACTCGCGGGTTACATTGTCGGGCTGCCACTCCATGGGCTCCCCGTTCTCCACGTACTTAATGGTTACTCGCTGGTCTCGAATTCGGTCGCAGGGCGTGTATCCGTTGTCCAGGGCGGTGAGGTACACAAAAGGCTTAAACGTGGAGCCCGCCTGCCGTTTGCCTTGTTTCACATGGTCGTACTGGAAAAACTTGTAGTCTAGGCCACCCACCCAGGCTTTGATCTGGCCCGTGAACGGGTCCATCGTCATCATGCCAGCGTGCAGGAAGTGCTTGTAGTAGGCCAGGGAATCAAGCAGGGAAAGATTCAAAGTGTCCACTCCGTTACCCTTCCAGGTGAAGACGGCAATGTTGCGCTTGCGGTGCAGGGCTTCTTCTAGCAGCTCCGGCCGGCCCTTATAGCGCTCCGCTAGTTCCTTATACTGCTCGGTGCGTTTGATCTGGGTTTCGATAAAGTCGGGGATTTCCTTGCCCTTTTCATCTACCCACGGATTTTGCCCGCGGTTGCGCCAGAAATTATCAAACTGCCGTTGCAGGGCTTTCATACGCTCATGCACTGCCTCTTCAGCATACGTTTGCATGCGGGAGTCGAGGGTCGTGTAGATTTTGAGACCATCGCGGTACATATCGTAGCCGTTCTTCTTGCACCACGCGGCCACCTGCTGACTGATAGCGCCACGAAAGTAGTTTTCGGGACCATCCACGTGCTTCTCTACTTGGTAGCGCAGCCCGAGTGGCCTAGCCTGATACTCCTGCACCTGAGCAGCAGTCAGGAAACCAGCTTGGCCCATACGCGTGAGCACAAGATTGCGGCGGCGCATGGCAGCCTGAGGGTGAAAGCGGGCATTGTACGCCGTGGGCGCATTCACGGCCCCAATCAGCATGGCGGCCTGTTCGGGCTGCAGGCTGTCGGGGGAGGTGCTAAAGAAGGTTTTGGCGGCTACTTTAATACCAAACGAACTGGAGCCGTAATCAACTGTATTTAGATAAAGACGCAGAATTTCCTCCTTGGTATAGCGTCGCTCTAGCTCCACACTAGTCAGCCATTCCTTGGTCTTGCTAATAATGGTATTCAGCACCGGAATGTGGCCTAGGCCACCCGTATTCTCCTCACGCCGGGTGCGGTACAGGTTTTTGGCTAGCTGCTGGGTGATGGTAGAACCACCGCCTCCCCCACCTCGCACCACGCCCACCACGGCCCGGGCAATAGCCGTGGGGTCGATGCCGGAGTGGTCGTAATAGCGCACGTCTTCGGTAGCAATTAGGGCTTTCGTCAACCACGGCGACATCTGGTTGAGTGGCACCGGCGAGCGGTTTTCGCGGAAGTAGCGGCCCATCAATACGCCATCAGCAGTATAGACCTCCGAGGGCTGCTCTACCTTAGGGTTTTCCAGTTCTTCTAAGCTCGGCGACTTGCCAAACAAGAACAGAAAGTTCATGCTGACCAGGATGGGGTACAGCAGGAATATGCCTAGTCCTACCACAAAAAAGCCCCACATGGTTCGGGAAAGGATGTTAGGCCATTTCCGGGTGGGCTGGGTGGGAGAAGTTGTATTCGGAGAGTCTGGTGCGGACATTCAGGGCGCGTTGAGGCGAATAGGGCGCTACGGCCCGGCAACTAAGGCGCAAATATACCAGTTAGGCGCGGGTGGCAGATGAAAAGCCCCTCGTTTTAGCCATGTTAGATTTGGAGCGGTGTCGGTAACGAGTGTCTGTAGGCCACTCACTGTTAGATAACTGCTAGTCTTCCTCTGCTGCGTACCACTTCCAGAACACAGATAGAAGTTAATATTCCGAGGCAGAGCTACGGTACATCATCTCCAGCAAGCTCACTGCACTCACTACTATTCCAATAGCATATCCGCAGGCATAATAGTGGTTGGGCACTAAGCCAATGACCTCGTCTGACGGCGAGAAAGAGGCAAATAACATGAAGCATAGCACCTCGTGCACAATGGTGCAGCTCCATAGTACCGCCGACTTTGTTGAGGAGGTTGACTTTTTCAGTAGTGACCACCGGAAGCCAAACAATATCAGTCCCGGCCAAGCAATAGGCACTAGCAGCATAAGGTTCATTAGTATGATGGTGATAGTATCCTTCATTTGTTGAGCCCAAGCCAGAGCAATGGCTACACCAGACTGCTCGGTAGCGGTTACAGCTTCAGAAGATTGCATACAGAGGTAGAGTAAAAGTCTTGGTTAGAAATGGAGAAGAGGCTGGTTTCTGGCTTAATGGCTAAGCCCCCAATTGGTGCCGTCCATTAGCCAGCTATTAGCAGCCAGCTTATCCCGATGACGCCGGGTATTAGCAACACGCCACCAGCTACGTAGGCACTCCAGGCCGCTAAGCGCCAGCAGAATTGCCAGATTATGCTGTGCAATGAGTTGGCTACCTGATTGGCAGTGCGCCCAATCTGCCAGGGCAGAACCAATAAGCAAACAAGCCCCAAGAGCATGCACCACTTTTCGCTGCCCGGCGTGTGCGGCCAGATTTCCTGCTGGAATATTATATTCAGTAGGCTGAATAGGCCTAGGCCTATCATCCACCAGAAGCCGGCCGGAGCAGCGGGCAGCACGGTATTTAACCCGAAGCGGAACAGGCGCCCGATGGGGTCAGGGGGGCTAAAACTCTGGCGGCTCATAGCTGCAGCCAGCTGGCGGCAAGCCCTACCACTGCGGCAGCACTCCCGATGTGAAAAATGACGCACGTCCAGAACACCACATCGCGCTGCCACTGCGGCGCATCAAGCAGGCTGCCCGGCGAGCTGGGCAAGGCCAGGGGAAGGGTGCCCCAATGCAGTGTGGTTAGGTTCGTGACGGCTAGCAACAGGCCTAGCAGCCAGGGCTGAAACCAAAAGCGCTCCAGCTGATGTGCGGCCATGGCGTCATTGTGACCACTCGCGTACCAGGCCGGAAACTGGCTCCACATCCAGAGCACGGCCAGCGCTAGGATGAGCACCGATAAGCTGCGGCCAGCTGACACGCGAGAAGCCAGCAGCGGAGTACCAGCCCGGCTCATGGTGCAACCGCCACGGCGGGCGAAGCCCCCGGCGCCCAGAGCAGCATCACGTGCAGTAGGGTCCAGAGTAAGAGGCTGAGTAAAAAGCTAGCGCCAGGCAATACCGCTAGGTATAAACGCCGAGCACGCTCTGAGGGCGTAGCAGCCAGCTCCCGCCAGCTTAGCAGGTAGGCTAGGCCACCTATGCACGCAGCGCATAGGAGCCCACCGCCTGCGGTCAAGAACATGGGAAGAAGTGTCATAACGACTACACAATGAGTGGAAATACCGGATTGATTTAGCCCTCTACTACTGGCCTAGGGGGCAACCTTAGTCTGGGGCTGCCCATACAATTCTTCGTAAGCCTGGGCTTCAGCGTAGGTCCAGCTTTGCCAGGTGTGGTAGCGGGGATAGGCTTCTTTCCAGCGCTGCAAGCGTTGCTTCACCAGCCGGTGAGCCTCTGCCGGAGTGAATTGCGTTTCGCCGTAGCCTGAATCATTAATCACCACAATGCGCGTCATGCCATCTAGCACGGCCTCCCGGGCAGCCAATTCGGGTAGCATCCGCTCGGGCATATCCAGCAGAAAGCCCAGATTCACTTCCTTGAAGCGGGGCTGCAGGTTGTAGCGCGTAATCCAAACCTCCCAGTTGCCCGCGGCTAGCCCAAGTACTAGTGCATACACTGCCCAAGCATTCAGGCGAACCAGAGAGAAAGCAGAGCGCCGCTGCCAGATTTTAAGCAGCACGGTTCCCAATCCGAACAGGGTCAGGAGCAGAAAGCCATATACTCCAATGCGCTTGTAGGCCAGTTCAGTGTGCAGGATGTAATAGTAATTGCGCAGGCCTACTGAAATAACGAGCACCACGTTCTGCACCACCCAAATGGTAGCGCCCCAGCGCAAAGCGGGCAGGCCTTGCTGGTAGAAGTTGAGGTTGCGGCGAAAGAACCACAGCACAATACCCATGGCTACCAGAATACTCAGGATGAGCACGTAGGTACCCTCATGCACGAATTGCGTCAGGTCGAAGCCGGGGCGGGGCGTAAAGCCAAACCACAGCAGGTTGACGTCGAGGGCATTTACTACCAGCAGCAACACGTTCACTAGCCCGAACACAGCTAGTGCCGCCAGATACTCCTTGCGCAGGTCAAGGGTGCGAAACTTCTTGAAGCTGAAGTCGGGGCGCCGCACGGCCAAGGAAGCCACCCGGTCGCGTTGGCGCCGCACAAACTCCCCGAAGCGCGACTCCTGATCGAGGAAGTAGTGATACGGCACGATGACGATAGCTCCTGCCGTGAGTACGAATCCAACTAGGAAGAACAACAGGTGCGGCACCGATATGCCCGCCAGCACTTGGCCGAGCCACTCTTCTAGCGCACCAAAAAGCCGGTGGCCTAGCTCCGCGTACTGTGGGCTCCCAAGGGAAAACAGCACATGAAACACGCCCAGTGTTACGAGAGGCAGTAGTAATATCCGGCTATAGAAACGAGCACGGGCCCAGCCTGCCGAGCCACCAACTGGTAGGTGCAGGTAAGGCAGAAGCGCGGGCAGCGCTAGTGTGGCACTTGCCAGCGCCGTGAGTAAGGCGTAGGCCACCTGCCGAAGTAACGGCTGGTTACGGTAACCCAGAAATAGCCCCAGCGACACCACACAAGCCAGCCGCGCCGCCCCCGACCCCAGCCAGACTACCAAGCCCGAACTGAGAAGCGTGCCCAATAGCATTGTCCAGAACCCAGCTGACTTCCATTGGGGAGCATGACGCGGCAAGCCTAGCAGTGTGACTACCACCACAAACAGCGAGTACAGGGCCAAGTTTACCCCAACCTCCTGATTCCAGAATAGAACATCGAAGGCAATGGCACCCAACGGCACCATCAATTTCTGCAGGATGCTGAGCGGAATAGGTTGCGCCCGATGTGCACGTGGCTCGGACACGGCACCAGCTAGTGAAGCAAATGAAGTCATAGTTAATATTTGAAAGAACTTTGAATTACAAAGTATAGGGGCAAAAAAATTAGCCGCTTGGGCGCAGCAGTTTTTCGAGGGCCGTTAAGTGGTCCTGAAAAGCCTGTTTTCCTTCTGTCGAGGCTGAATACGTGGTATTGGGCTTCTTCCCAACGAATTGCTTGCTCACGGCCACATACCCTGCTTTCTCAAGGGCCGATACGTGGCTGGCCAGGTTACCGTCGGTTAGGTCAAGGGCTTCTTTCAACTCATTGAAGCTCACCGTTTCGTTCGCCATGAGCACAGCCATTACGCCCAACCGCACGCGGTTGTCAAAAGCTTTATTAAGCGTATGGATAACATGTTTCACAGGCAAGTTTCCCGAGGAAGCAACAGGCACTAGGCCATAAAGAAGGTGAGAATGGTAAACCAGTAGCTAGGCCTGTTTACGCTCGTAGCGGTTGTACATGAGCAGCCCATAGAGGATGTGACCAAACCCAAAACCGAGCGCAAAGAACGCCAACCCAAAGCCGGGGAGCAACACAGCAACTAATCCGAGCACAATTTGGGTGAGGCCAAGCCAGCGAATTTCTTCGAGCGTGTACTTGCTACCGTTCAGTAAAGCTAGGCCGTAGAACGTCAGCAGCCCCGGCACAACCAAGCTTACCGCACCGCGCACATACAGCGCCAGGCAAAATAACCCGCCAGCAACCAGCGGTATAGCCAGGCTAATGGCCAAGCGGCGGCCCAGCGCACTCCAAACGGGCAGCCCAGCTTGCCGGGCGCGGCGCACTGTGAAAAACGTAGCCACTACTAAGGCCACTGCAATTATGCCCAAGGCAAACCCCAACAAATAGGGCAGCACCAACAGCCTTTCCGACTCAGTACTTTGCAGCAACCGCAGGTAGCCCACCGTACCGTAGCTGCTGCTCGGAAACCAGCGCAGCAAAAACCAGTGGCCTAGGCCAGCTCCCGCTAGCGCTACTACGCCCGCCCCTACCCCGGAGAGGCCGCTCAAGGAAATGAAGCGGGAGGAACGCTCCATGATGGCGCGAATCTCAGTAAGCTGGGCAAGCGGATCGGTGGCGGGCTGCATCATAGCTAAAAGCACTTTGTATTGCAAAGCACAGCAAACTTCTTCGGCATTGCAAGCCTCATTGGCTATATTTTTATGTGTAATGCTAGAGGCTCCAGTATCAATACAACTAGTGTAATAACTCTTTGCATCATATTTAACTCTCAGCAGGCCTGTCATTCTATGCTAACTCAAGAGTTCTTCACTCTATTAGAGTACACCTTTACTCATGCTTTGGCTGAGTCAGATAACGAAGAGTTGCGCAGGTACTGGTGCGATGGAGTACTCTACCCTGAATGGGAAGAAGAGTATCTACCCCAGCATGTTACAAAAAGTAAGGAGATTATTTTGCGAGCTTGGATGGAAGGAAGAAGTGGCAAGAAAAAGCCACTTACCCATCAAATACATCCTTTACACTTGGGACTAGGAAAACTATCTCTTAAAACGTATTTGAGAGGGCAAGACCTATCAAAATGGATTATCGAAGGCATAGATCCAACGTGGGTGACTCTAGATGAAAAAGGGATGACCTTCTTCATCCAATTACCTTAGTGGTACTCACTTAACCGCTACCAGTAATCAGCAAACTCTATTTACCCTCTGGCTGATCTTAACTGAGCTACACTTACTGAATCGAACGCAACACTCTAGGTCTGCCATACTGCTTCTTCAATCCAAGCATGATCTATTTCTAACGCCTTTACCCTTTAAGAAGAGGCCCAATTCACCTTTCCCAAACCAGGAATGAAGGTGTCAAAATAGTCCTCAAATTCCCATAAAAACACTGTTTACACGCAAACTGGCGCGCTTTTATTCAACGTAAATCCCGGTGTTCTTATCCTTCAACCATTCCCACTTCCCTCCGATTGCAGTCGGGTTAGTGGCCTAGCTTATCTCACTCAGTTATGATTAACTCTTACCCCTCCGTTCAGTCTACTTTTGTTCGGACGCTGCTACTGTGGCTGCTTAGCAACCTGGGCGGTACCTTGTGGCTCACGATTGACTTCTCCCTCGACCGGCTAGCTGATTATTCCATTGCCCTACTGGTGGGGTTAGTTGCGGCTATGGTATCCATGGTGATAATTCCCCTTGTGGTTCCATTTTTTGCCGTCATGACCCGCTACTCCGATTGGCCCCGGCGGACAATGGCTTTGCTGGGCGTAAGTCTGTACTTTTTGGTGGCAAACTACTTGTTGCTGTTGCTACTGCCCGTTACTTCACTTATTGGTTTACTAGATTTATCGCTGCCTTATCTGGGCTCAGCCATTCTAACCGTACTATGGCTGTATGGCCCAGCGGCCCGCGCTGAGTTGGCTCATGCCTAAGCTAGTAGCCTGGGCAGCGTTTTCTGCGTACGTACGCGGGTGAAAGTTCGCCTCCAGCTATTCGAGTTTGAAGACCTGCCCTGGTTTCCGCGCGTGATTCGGGCGGGCATGATGGATTACCTGCGTTTCATGATTTCCGCGCTGGGTACTTATCAGCCCATTGTGCCCCTATTACGAGACGCCTTACGGCAAACCAAGCAGCCTCACATTCTGGAACTGGGTGCCGGGGCCGGCGGCGGTACCGAAGGTGTGCTACGTACGATACAGAATACCGGGCTCCCGCAGGCGCGCATCTGCCTTACAGACCTGTACCCACAACCGGCGGCGTGGCAGCTGCTGGCCAGCCGCACGCCGGGCTTGGAGTTTGAGCCCACTGCGGTTGATGCTACGGCCGTACCACCTGGCCTGGGCGGTTTCCGCACGGTATTCTCAGCCTTTCACCATTTCTCACCGCACCTGGCGGAGGCAATCTTGGCGGATGCCGTGCGCCAACGAGCGGGCATTGGTGTATTTGAAGGGGCCGGCAAGCATTGGGCGGAAATTGGGCTGGCGCTTACGGTGCTACCCGTGGCCCAACTGCTCATTACGCCCTTCATCCGTCCGTTTCGCTGGAGCCGACTTTTCTTCACCTACCTGGTGCCGCTCATCCCATTATTCACCATGTGGGATGGTTGCGTATCTATTCTGCGCATGTACCCACCGGAGCAGCTCCTCGCTCTTGCCCACCGCGCCGACCCCGCGGGCACTTTTACTTGGCAAGCCGGCAAAGTGCGCCATTGGTGGGGCCCGCAGGTAACGTACCTAGTGGGTATTCCGCGGGATACTACGCCGTAAGCCGTAGCTTGCGCAACCCGCCGCCGGAACCTGCTTCTGCGCTTCCGCTCCCAACGGCGCTGCTTGCCCATGTCACTTGCCGCCTACCGTCGCGCGTTGCCCCTGCTGCGCATTCCCTTTTCCGTGTACCTAATGCCGGTGTTCTGGTTTGGGCTGAGTGCCCTACGCCAACCTTTCAGCATCAGTCGGGCCGTTGGTGTTTTCGTGATTCTACACCTACTAGCTTATCCAGCATCTAACGGCTACAATAGCTATTACGACCGTGACGAGGAAAGCATTGGCGGCCTTAAACACCCGCCCAAAGTTTCCCCTGAGCTACTGCATCTGGTGTGGCTATTTGATGTGCTGGCTGTGCTAGGTGGCCTACTCCTGAATATTTGGTTTGGCCTTCTGGTAGCAGTATACCTTCTGGTTTCGAAGGCCTACAGCTTTGAGGGGATTCGCTTAAAGAAATACCCGTTGATCAGCACTATGGTAGTAGTGGTATTTCAAGGCGCCTACACTTTTCTGATGACGCAAGTAGGAGTAAATGCCAGCCTAACCGAGATTCTGGCGCCTCAGAACATACTAGTTGCGGTGGTGAGTAGCCTGTTCCTGTGCGGCTCCTACCCGCTCACTCAGGTGTACCAGCATAATGAAGACGCCCGCCGCGGCGACCAAACTCTGAGCTTACGCCTGGGCATCCGGGGCACGTTTGTATTTGCTGGCCTAGGCCTGTTAACCGGTGCCGTTGTTTTGGCCCTGGCCTATGTCTGGCGGCAGGAGCTTCCTAACCTCTATATTTTCCTGCTTGCCACCGGCCCAGTGGTGCTCCTGTTTCTAAGTTGGGCCCGAGCCGTGTGGCAGTCACCCGCTAATGCCAATTTTGAGCGAACCATGCGTATGAACCAGGTTTCCTCGTTATGCTTGAGCGCCGCATTCTTGGTGATGTTGATGCACCATTGGCTCTAGGCCACCCGCGTAGGGTACATTAGCCGGCAGCTCAACCCCAACAGTAGCTTTACGCGTAGAACGCTATATTCCCTGACCGAACTATTTACCTGACTCTGCTATGCGCCGTACCCTTTTCTGGCTGCTGCCCTTGGTAGGAGCCTGCTCCTCCCCCGCCGAGCAAGCCACTACCTCTTCTGACACTGATTCGGCGCAAACAGTGGCTGAACCTATGGATACGGCCCGGCCAGCGGCAGTCAATGCTCAGTCAGACACCTTGAAGGTGGTTCGTAAGCGGCACATATTTTCCGCTGCAGCTACCCCCGACGTATTTACGTTGGCTCTCCGTGGCCCCAATTTGCTTAGCAGCGAGGCGGTATTTACCATCACCACTGCTAGCGGCCAGGTTATTTTTCGGGAAGTGCTAACCGCTCCCGATTTGGAAGCCGCGCTGGTTTACGAGATGAAAGGCCCAACTGCTACCCAGGCAGAGCGTGAAGCCTACGTCCGCCGCCGTCTAGACGAGTTTTTCGCGGATAAAAACTTCCAGCGTCCGGCAGTACCGGCCGCCGCTACCTACCAGCCTGGTCTAGCCGATCGGGCCGCTTGGGATGACCTCCATCGCCGGCCTGATGCCCTTAGCTTTCACTATTTAGTAGGGAAAGAAGACCTCCGGGTAATTGCCTGGTCGCCACTCCGCAAACAGGTAGTGCGCGTGCAATAGCCAGCTGCTTTTTTCATAGCCAGAGGCCTAGAAATTTCTAGGCCTCTTCTTCTGCTTGCTGTAGTGCCTGCTCCAGCCCCTCCACAAAAGTCTCGTAAGGCTGGTACCCACGGCTAAGCACATAGCCCTGCGACCCTACCCGCAGAATAATAGTTGGGAACCCCTGCACGCCGATGCGCTGAACAGCCACAAACTCCTGTTGTACCGCTTCAGCTGTTTCAGGCTGCTGAAAAACCCGCCGGAAATCTTCTGCCGCTAGGCCATAGGATTGAGCCAGCACCTCGTATGTAGCCGAAGTATTCAAGTCTTGTCCTCGCTCAAACAACGCTAGCTGCACATCGTGCGCGAATGCTACTGCTCTGCCCTGTGCGTCAAGCTGGCGGAATGCGTACAACGCCCTGGCTGGCGGCTCAGAGTCCTGTACATAGCTTCCCTTCTGGCCTAGCTGCTTGTAGGCCTCTCCAAACCGCACCCCGGTTACCTGCTCCACTTGCTGCAGCGCATTTGCTATGTGCTCCCACGATTCGCCGATGGGGCCAACTTCATCCTGCGTAACCATTCCGCCGCTCAACACCGCAAAGGTCACGCGCCCCGCGTACTCCTGAGTTACACGCTGCATAACTGGGCTCATACCATAGCACCAGCCGCAATAAGCATCGTAGATGTAAAGGATTTCGGGGAGGTCGGGGTGAGGCTGCATGGCACAAAGGTACGTCAGGAATTTTTCGGGTAAGATCCAGCTCTACCGCTTAGAGTGCAGCCATTAAAGCGCTATATAGTTTTTTTATGCTTTCAAAAGGCCTACTATTCTATAGGTCACATACCCTCTTCATGAAGTGAATAAGCGTATCTCTTCCTTCAGTTCATACTGGTATTTCTAGTACTTCGGAGGCTTAATATATGCTTGTTCATTCTTGACTATAATTGAACAAAAACAATATTATTGAATAATATACAAACCCTAGATCTGTACATTGGATGAAAGCAGGAGATTTCGGAATAGCAAAGATCACACTGAATTTGTATAATTATTTGACTCCATAGTTAAAATATCAACACACTTTTTATCAGTTTTTCTCGTTTCATTAGGACACCTTGCTCATCTAAAGGACAACTCATACAATCGACTGAGCGCTCTGGAAATTTGGATATTAATGCAAATCCCTATCTTCGCCGAATCTGTAATTAAATACGAGACAACTGCACTCAAACATATCTTCTTGCAACATGGAAAAAATGTACAGAATAATGGTCCTCATAGTGGGGCTAGTCATCGGAGCATATAATGCATCGCTCGCGGGATGCTCCGGGCAGTTTACAATCAACTATTCAGGAGCTACAACCCCTTTATCCTACAATAACGGTACTAATTCATCCCCTGTTACGTATTGCCCTAATGGTCAGGGCACTGCCACTTTCACCCTGACTGATGGTGATAATAATGGTGGTAGTACAACGCGAATATATGTTGGCACTATTGCTGACAACGGCGGCATTCCTACTCAAACGCCATTACAAACCGTTACTACTACTCAAGGCGGGTCCGTAACCTTCACTTTAACAGTTGGTTCTTCCGGAGCTACTAACTATACAGTGGTTAACACTATAGGTTGTTCAAATGTGAAAGCAGTGTATGTTCAACTTGCACTGAGTCCTTCTTTAAATTTGAGTGCTGCTGTAAATGGCACTGCCGTGACCAGCCCTATTTGCCCAGGTACCAACGTTACTCTAACAGCCACAGGAGCTAGCTCCGGTGCTACCTATACATTCCGCGATGCAAGCGGAACAATTGTGGGGCAAAACGCGACTGGCACCTTGCAAGTAACGCCTACTACCTCTACCACTTATACGGTAACAACCAATACGCCTAACTGCGGCAATTCAACCGTAACTCAGGTAATCAGCATTAGTGCGAACGAACTTACTGCCTCGGCTTCGCCTGCTAATATTACGACCGGCAACTCCTCGACTCTCACGGTTAATGGTGGCACTGGTACATACCAATGGTATGCTAACAGCGGTAACGGTAATGTGTTAATTGCAACTACCACTGACCCCTCCATAAGTGTTACGCCACTGGCTACTACACAATATACAGTACGCGGAACCACTGCCACAGGCAACTGCGCTGATGATGCTATCACGCGCGTAATCCTGAACGGAAAAACCCTGCCTGTTACCCTCACTAGCTTTTCTGCTTCGCGCCAATCAAGCAACGTATATGCGAAGTGGGCCACTGCTAATGAACTTAACAACGCCTATTTTGAGGTACAGCGTAGCACTGACAGCAAATCTTTTACAACCATCGGTAAAGTAGCTGGCAATGGTACCACTGCTACAGGTGCTTCTTATAGTTTCACTGACAAGAGTCCGTTAGCAGCAACTTCCTATTACCGCCTGCGCCAAGTTGATACTGATGGTACTTCGTCATACTCTTCCGTAGTTGCTATTTCTAGCGCTGATAAGATTGAGGCGTCTTTCTACCCCAACCCCACCAATAGCCAGGTAACGTTGCCAGTAGTGAATGGCCTAGTGCAGTACCGCATCTACAACGCAACCGGCCAGAACGTGGCTACTGGGCAGGCTGCTGGCGGCTCAACCGTTGACATTCAGCACGTGCCCATGGGTGTCTATTTCTTGGAGCTTATTTCCGCTGAAAAGCACAACGTACAGCGCTTTGTGAAGCAATAATATTTTGATCCTTTTAGGTCACTAAAAAGCCCGCCCTACAACTTGTAGGGCGGGCTTTTTAGTGGCCTAGAGACTGCTTAAAACAGGTTAGCCGTTCATGGCCATCAGGAACTCCTCATTGTCACGGGTGCCCTTCATGCGGTCCTTCAGGAACTCCATAGCTTCGGAGGCCGTCATGTCCGACATAAACTTGCGTAGCACCCAGATGCGGTTCAGTTCGTCCTTGCTCATCAGCAGGTCCTCGCGGCGAGTACCGGAAGCCGGCACGTCGATGGCAGGGAAAATGCGCTTGTTGGCCAGTTTGCGGTCCAGCTGCAGTTCCATGTTGCCGGTACCTTTGAATTCCTCAAAGATTACCTCGTCCATCTTGGAGCCCGTTTCAATCAGAGCGGTGGCGATGATAGTTAGTGAGCCGCCATCTTCTACATTACGGGCGGCACCGAAGAAGCGCTTGGGCTTGTGCAAAGCATTAGCATCTACACCACCCGAGAGGATCTTGCCGGAAGCAGGTTGCACCGTGTTATAGGCCCGGGCTAAACGAGTGATAGAGTCGAGTAGGATAACTACGTCGTGACCACACTCAACCAGGCGCTTGGCCTTCTCCATCGCAATGGTGGCAATCTTCACATGGCGGTCAGCGGTTTCATCGAAGGTAGAGCTGAGTACCTCAGCCTTCACTGAGCGAGCCATATCCGTCACTTCTTCCGGGCGTTCGTCGATGAGCAGAATCATCAGGTATACCTCGGGGTGGTTTTCAGAAATAGCGTTGGCAATTTCTTGAAGCAGCACCGTTTTACCGGTTTTGGGCTGCGCCACAATCAGCCCCCGCTGGCCCTTACCAATCGGAGCGAACAGGTCGAGAATGCGCGTGCTGTATTGTGCCGACTTGGTCGTAAGCTTTAGGCGCTCCTCCGCAAACAGTGGCGTCAGGTTGTTGAACGGAATACGGTCGCGAGCTTCTTCTACGGAGCGGCCATTAATACCTTCTACTCCCACTAGCGCAAAGTATTTCTCGCCTTCGCGTGGGGGCCGGATGGTGCACTTCACCGTATCGCCAGCTTTCAAGCCAAACTGCTTTACCTGCTGCGGCGATACATAGATGTCGTCGGGTGAAGCCAGGTAATTGTAGAAGGGACTACGCAAGAAGCCATAGCCACCATCGGGCATCATCTCCAGAGTACCATCACCGGGAATAACGATATCGAACTCTTGACGAGCGGGGCGTTGCTCCTGAACTTGACGTGCCTCACCGTTCTGACGGGGCTCAATTCCTTGCCGGAGTTCTCCCTGACCTTGGCGCTGCTCAAGGCGCTCAGCCAAACGCTGCTGGCGCTGCTGCTCACGAGCGGCATAACGCTCTTCACGGCGCTGCTCGCGGCTTTCGCGGCCATCCGGACGCACTACTCCTTCGCGTAGCGCGCGAGGAGCATCGTTCCGGAATTCCCGGGGCTGATCGTTGCGGCCGTCTTGGCGCAGTTCGCGACCATTCTGGCCTCCTTCCTGACGGTTCTCACGGAACTCCCGCCCTTCGCGGCCATCCCGGCTAAAACGCTGTTCGCGGCCATCGCGCAGAGGCGCAGGCGCGGTAGGATCAATGGGGCGTAGTTCGCGGGGTAAGCTTTGTGGTACAGCAGAAGGAGCGGGTGCACTTGCCACCTCGGCCTCAGCAGGGGCCGTGGCAGGGGGCGCATCAGCTACTACAGCCTCAGGCTGGGCAAACTCCGCCGTAACGGGGGCACCATTGGCAGCGGGCTGTGGCGTGGGCCGACCATTGCGGTCAGTGCGCTGACGGCGCTCGGGGCGCTGGTAAATCTTAATGGGGCGCTCGGTGCCGGTTTCTTCTGAAGCAGGCTGCGGGGCAGTGGCCGGTGCTTCAGTATCGGGTAGCGCAGCCTCATTAGCTTCTGCAGGTGCCGCGGCTTCAACAGGCGCGGGTGTGATAGCAGGGGCAGGAGCTACTGGGGCTTCAACAGCGGGCGCTTCTGCTACAGCAGCTGGAGCAGCAATTTCTGGCGCTGTGGCCTCTGGGGCCGGTGCGGCTGCTTTTGCAGCGGGGCGGGCCGGGCGAGCAGGCCGGGGGGCCCGGGCTGGGCGGGCGGGCGGCGTAGCCTCCGCTACCGCCACCGCCTCTGCGGGCGCCTCGGCGGGGCTATTTGCACTGGCTTTACCAGCCGCTGATTTCACTTTCTTAGGAAGCTTATCTGGCGGCGTAATAGCTTGTTGATCTAGAATCTTATAGATAAGATCCTGCTTGCTGAGTTTTTTGAAGTTGCCGACACTTAGCTCTTCTGCAATTTCCTTTAACTCGGACAGCAGACGGTCCTTCAACTCTTCGATAGTGTACATATAAGAAGCTGGGCGAAAAAATCAGGCGGGGCACAAAGCCAAATGAGAGGCAGCACAGGCCATTCCGGACACAAGGGCAACCGCAGTGCGGCGCGCATTCAACAGGATTCTGGAACGAATACGGAGGGGTAGTAGCGGGGTGGCGCTAAAGACAAAACGGACCGTACGCGAGAAAAACAAACTTACTGCGGGTCCGGTATCAGCTGCCGGCTTGCTAACGCAATGTTAGCTTAATACGGATGAACTGCCAAATCGGATACGGGAATTTTACCTCTCGTTTTCCTTATTATTCAGTAATTGTACGAATCCTGGTAAACCCGGACGAAGTACAACTACATAAAGGCACTGCATACGCGCATTCTGGCAGTGGCAGCACCGCTTAAAGAGTGGGAGCTTGTATGCTTAACGCCTTGGTTTTTAGAGAAAGTTCACCCTTGTTATAAAACCGACTCCTGCTTAGGCGCTGCTCATCCCCAGAGCAAGGCCTTTTTGCAGTTCTCACGGAGACGGTTGAGCTTAAAACTCGTGCTGTCTTTTTACCTGGGTAGTACCAATCTCAACAGTATTCAATTGCCTAGGAGGTTAACCTCTCAACCCAGCTAGCCGTACCGAGTGGCCTACAGATGGGTTAATCTGATTATTCTGCAACATCTGCGATTCATCTTCCTACTTTTGCCTCATCTACATCCGCGTTTTCTGCTACTATGCTGCAAGTTTCCGTATTAAAAGAGCACACTGATGCGGTGCTGGCCGGCTTGGCCAAAAAGCATTATAAGACTGCTGAAGCCGATGTTCAGGCTATTCTGGAGCTGGACCAGCGCCGCCGGCAACTGCAAACTGAGCACGACTCTGCCCAGGCGGAGGCCAACGAGCTGGCTCGCCAGATTGGCAGCTTGATGAAATCTGGGGATAAGGCCGGCGCAGAAGTTCTGAAGCAGCGCACTGCGGAGCTCAAGCAGCAAACCAAAGCCCACGCCGACGAGCTGACGCAGGTAGAGTTTGCTTTGCAACAAACCTTATACAAACTCCCCAACCTGCCGCACAGCAGCGTACCTGAAGGCCGCAGTGCCCAAGACAATGAGGTAGTGCGCGAAGTGGGCGCGCAGCCCCAGCTTGCTGCCGATGCCCTCCCCCACTGGGAGCTCATTAAGAAGTACGATATCATCGACTTTGAGCTGGGCAATAAAATCACTGGCGCTGGTTTCCCGGTCTATAAAAAACAAGGGGCTCGCCTGCAGCGCGCGCTCATTAACTTCTTCCTCGATGAGGCTCGCAACGCTGGGTACGATGAGGTGCAGCCGCCTATTCTGGTAAATGAAGCTTCGGGCTACGGCACGGGCCAGCTACCCGACAAAGAAGGTCAGATGTACCACGACGCCCAGGACAACCTCTACCTGATTCCGACGGCCGAGGTACCCATCACCAACCTCTACCGCGACGAGATTGTAGCTACTGAGCGCCTACCAGTGCGCAACGCAGGCTATACGCCGTGCTTCCGCCGCGAGGCGGGCAGCTGGGGCGCTGATGTGCGCGGCCTTAACCGCCTGCACCAGTTCGACAAAGTGGAGATTGTGCAGATTACGCACCCAGACCAGAGCTACACGCAGCTGGAGGAGATGCTAGGCCACATTGAGGGCTTATTGCAGAAGCTGGAACTGCCTTACCGCGTGCTACGCCTCTGCGGCGGCGACATGGGTTTCACTTCAGCCCTCACCTACGACCTGGAAGTATGGAGCGCCGCCCAGGGCCGCTGGCTCGAAGTATCGTCGTGCTCAAACTTTGAAACCTACCAAGCCAACCGCTTAAAGCTGCGCTACCGCGCTGAGAATGGTAAAACGCAGCTTCTACACACGCTCAATGGCTCGGCGTTGGCCCTGCCCCGCATTGTGGCAGCACTGCTAGAGAACAATCAGACGCCGGAGGGCATCCGTCTGCCGCAAGCACTGCACTCCTACTGCGGTTTTGACAAGATAGGATAATGAGACTGGCCTAGGCCACCTAAGAATCTAGAAAAGGCCTTCGTATTCCAGACGAAGGCCTTTCTTTTTGCTAGTAGCAAAAGAGCTTACTTCCTTCTACGGCACTTGCTTCCAAATTAGAAGAGCTGATGTCCCGCTTTTAATACTCGGCCATTTGCTCATCCACGTAACACCAAGCCCACTGCTCACCGGGCTCCGCGGAAGTAATAACAGGGTGCTGGGAGGCATGAAAGTGTTTGGTGGCGTGCTTGTTCTTGGATTGGTCGCAGCAGCCGACGTGTCCGCAGGCTTGGCAGACGCGCAAATGGACCCAGGTATCGCCCAGCGCTACGCACTCGGGGCAGAGGTGGTCGGCGGGGGCAGGCAGCAAGGTTTCAATGGATTGCAGATGCGAGCAAAGAGCCATATGCACGTGGGTAAGATGGATGAAACTAAGCAGTTACTACGGTAGTAAACACTCGGAAGGAGCCGCTCGTCAGCGCTTTCTGCACGGGGCATTTATCGGCAATAATGTGCAGGCGTTGGAGCTGATCCGGCGTAAGTGGGCCTAATAAACGTAACTCCTTGCGTATTTCCTCCAATGTTTCGCCCGGCGATTCACATTTATCGCAATCCTGGCGATGCACCCGCGCGTGGCTGAGGCGCACTTCAATAGCTTCTAGCGGCCATTTTTTCTGGTTAGCGTAGAGGCGTAGAGTGATGGCAGTACAGGCCCCCAAGGCAGAGAGCAGCATATCATAGGGCGTGGGGCCACGGTCTAGGCCACCTACCGCTACGGGCTCATCCACAAAGAAGGTGTGCATTCCGGCCTGCACATCGGCTAGCAGAGCCTCAGCACCTACTCGTACTACTACTGCGGTATTAGGTATCTCAGACATCGGCATATGCAGCATTAAAAACGTACATAGCCTACGAAGTGCCTGTTGGGTACGTTGTCAGCTCAACAAGAAAAAGGCCGCTTCTGCATATAGCAGAAGCGGCCTTTTTCTTGTTGAAATCTGTGGAGCTGGTCAGGCAGGCCTACACTAGGATTTTGGGGTATAAGGAAATTTCTTGGAGGCATTCCGCATCAGCACGTTTACCATGCCGTCGGTAGAGCTACCAACCGAGCCAGAGGCCACGTAGTCGTACTTCCACAGCAGCTTTCCTGCATCAGACTCGTGAATGTTTACCGTGATATTCGCTTGATTTGTGGCACCCCAAGCACCTACCAACAGGCCTACGGCTACGGCTGCGCCATCACTCATTGGCTTGCTGGTGCGCACGCTGGTAGTAAGAACGGCATCAACACCCAGAATTTTAGCCAACTCCTGAGGAGAGTGGCTCCGCAATTCTGAGTACGGGATGCCGCTTTCCCGCAGGAGGGAATTCGTTTTCATTACATCTTGGAACTGCACAGTGTACCCACGCTGGGTAGTGCGACGCAGCAACCACGCGTAGATCTTTTCCTGGAAATCAACACCGCTTTGCTGCTCCAGATTATGGACTTGCTCAGCTGTTGTATGACGAGCCTGATTAGGACGCATCTGCATAGTTACGGCAGCCGGCAAAATGGCAACCGTCTTATGCTTGGGAGCATAGGTCCTGAAATCTTGAGCCAAATAAATACTTGGTCCGCAGGCAGTCAGCCATACGGTCATTAGGGCACAGGCAAAAACCCGCAGAGTAGAAAATCGCATAGAACGCGTAGTAGAAATGAATGTTATAGGATTTATCCGACCAAATCCCGGCAATTCTACGATTTCTACTGGACATTTTTATGCACCTCTCTTAATAGCGCAACAATTTATTGTCCTATACGTAGCGAGCAGCTTAGCTCAAATCAAACTTAATGTCGCGCATGCAGCGGAAGTGACCCTGGGGGCATTTCTCGTAGCCAATCTTAGAGCATGGCCGGCAGCCTAGGCCTTTTACCTCCAGTATCCGAAACTCGGTGCGGTAGGGATACATCCCGAACTCGGGTACGGTGTTGCCCCACACACTGTAAATTTCCTTGTGGAAGGCGGCAGCAATGTGCATAAGGCCGGTGTCATGGCTTACCACAAAACGTGCTTGCTGCACCAATGACGCCGATTGATTCAAAGTGAACTTCCCACAAGCGTTATAAATCACCGTTCGAGCAGGAGTTTGACTAGCTCCCGATGAAGGGAAGTAATACGGGCTTTCCGGAATGCGGCCGGGGGCGGGCGGCGATACGGCCGCCTGGTTGTCGAAGGCTAGTTCAATAATGTGGCCTGTGCTTTCATCCTCAGGTCCACCTAGTAGCACTACGGGCTGCCGCAGTAGGCCACATAGCTCAATTATCCGTTCTACGGGCAGGCGCTTGGTGGCATGCTGGGCCCCAATGGCAAAGGCCACGTAGCCATTTTGGAAGCCGGGAGGCAAGGCACTGAGGTTTACTTCATCCTTGGCCGGGATGAAATAATCTAGGCCTAGGCCATCATTCTTCACGCCCAGAGGCGCAGCAGCAGCCAAATAGCGGTCCACTATGTGGGCCCGCGGCATGGTGTTTATCTTCCAGTTTACTAAGAGCCACTTGCGCAGGTTCAGCTTATCAAAGCTCGACGACTTCACGCCCAATTGCAGCTTGATAAGCGAAGTACGCAGGTTATTGTGCAGATCGACGATGAAATCGAATTGCTCATCTTTTAACTCAGCTACTAGCTCTTTCAAGCCGCCAGTGAGGTAGTGGCCCTTATCCACGTACGGGTTTGGCTCAATCAGGCCCCGGTACGCTGGTTTAGTGGCTACGTGCACCACTGCACCCGGCACCTGCAGCTTCAGGCCACGGAGTACCGGCGTCGTCAGGACGATATCACCAATGGAAGAAAAGCGCAGGACAAGAATTTTCATAGTAACAGCAGAGGCGCGTTGCTAGCGCCCTCCCGGTGCTCCGGTGAGTAGTAACAAGGAACTAGGCAGCCCCATTTAACATAGGAGCCGCCTCTATCAGCGTTCAACCAAACAACGAATCTTTGAATTCCAGTGGGGGCTTAATGGCTGCTTTACGTTGCGCAAAGTACTCCGCCGCTTCTGCCACCGACTTCGTGTTGAAGGTCATTTCCTTGGTTAAGCCTCCCTTGCGGCCCATAAAGACGCCGTAGCGCATGTCGGCGTAGCCGTTGGTATGGTGGGCATCGGGGTTGATGCTGAGCATTACGCCTTTTTCCAAGGCATAATGTACCCAGCGCCAATCCAGGTCGAGGCGCCAGGGGTTGGCGTTGATTTCGATGATGACATTATGCTGAGCGCAGGCATCAATTACCGCTTTGTGGTCGAGGGGGTAGCCTTCGCGCCGTAGCAGCAACCGGCCGGTGGGGTGGCCTAGCATAGTGGTGTAAGGATTCTCGATGGCTCGCAGCACCCGGGTAGTGGCCTTGCGCTCATCCATGCGCAAGTTGCTGTGCACCGAGGCTACCACGAAATCGAAGGTTTCTAGCACAGTAGGCGTGTAGTCCAGAGAACCGTCGCTGAGAATATCAGACTCAATACCCTTGAAAATCCGGAACGGCGCTAGCTCCTGGTTCAGCTCATCTACCTCGCGCTGCTGCTGGCGCACGCGCTCTGGGGTGAGGCCGTTGGCGTAGTGCGCCGCCTGTGAGTGGTCGCAGATGCCCAGGTACTCATAGCCCTGGTCGCGCAGGAAAGTGGCCATTTCACGCAGGCTATGGCTGCCATCGGAATAGGTACTGTGGTTGTGCACAGAGCCTCGTAGGTCTTCATTCTCCAGGAGGCGGGGCAGCTTATGCGCTTGCGCCAGAGCTAGCTCACCTAGCCCTTCGCGTAGTTCGGGCTCTACATACTGTAGGCCTGCCTTCTGGTAAATATCAGTTTCCTGCTCAAACTTCTCCTTCTTCAGCAGCTGGCGTAGCGTAGCTGGCCGGCCAGGTTGCACATCAGCCAATGCTTCAGAAAGGTGAGCTTCAGCCGCGGAGTTAAGGAAAAGCTGGTTGGTAAAGTCGGCAGGCAAAACCAGCAGAATTTCCACCTTTACCCCCGAAACCGTAGCCGTGCCGCGCCAGGCAAATGGCCCGCTGCGGCGCGGGTCGGGCGTAATACCCTGTATTGTATCGAGCAGTTCGTGCGCATTGTCGGGCTGGGTGGTGGCGGCTACCAGTGTAATCGTCTCCACAATTTCCAGGCGGCGGCGCACTTCGCCTCCTATGGCTACCTGCTCCGTCTGGAGGGCATCCTTGAGGTGCTTAGCCAGGTCCTGGGCTAGTTCCTCTGCCTGCGGATAGAGCAGCTTGCCCTGGCTTTGGCTGGAAAATTCTAGTGCGGCCAGAATAGTCTCCTGCGTTTTCTTGCCGAAGCCTTTCAGTTTGCTCACTTCATCTTTCTCGGCCGCCTCGCGTAGCTGCTCGGGGCTTTCTATGCCTAGCTCCTTCCACAGCGCCCGGATTTTCTTTGGTCCGATGCCCTTTACTTGCAGCAGCTCTACTACGCCAGGAGGCGTGATGCTCAGCAGGCGCGTGAGCTCTTCAAAGGTACCCGTGTCAAGCATTTCAGCCACGCGGGCGGCAGCAGTCTTGCTTAGGCCGGTGCGGTCGGGCAGGCCAGTACGCTCCACATCAGACACAGGAAAGCTCAGCGCTTCTAAGGAACTGGCGGTGCCTTCGTAGGCCCGGATTTTAAACGGATTTTCGTCGTGCAGCTCCATGAGCTGGGCAGCTAGACGGAAGGCACGGATGAGGGCGCGGTTGTCCACGGCAAGAGGATAAGAGGGCGGAAAATGAGGGCACAGCAAATGTACGGGGCAAAGTTGTAGATTGGCGGCTCGTTAGAGCTGCTGGTTTCTGTAACAACCTTTCCTGGCGTCAGCTTCGCCTCCTATTCTAACGCAATCTGCTTTTTACCGTTATCTACAGCATACGCTGCGGTCTGAAGTAGTCACCCGCCCCAACCCCTTATAACTTATGCGTCTGTTCACTTTGTTAGCCTGCCTGAGCGTGCTCCTGCTGGCCGCCACCTGCAAGCCCGACGCCAACACGGCCGTAAAAATGCAACAACTCGAACGTACCTGGCTGCACGCCCACGAGGAGGACCAAGCCGATGTGCGCGTGTACCGGCCCAACACTTATGCTTTTCCGCCCTCTCGTGGCCGTACGGGCTTTTCCTTCGACCACAATGGCCTGTTTACGCAATTTGACATTGCCCCCACTGATGGCATTGAAGGCCGCAAAGGCCGCTGGACTGCGGAAAACGACCACACCCTCCGCATCAGCCTCGACGACAAAAAAGATCCTGACTATCAGTTGGAAATAGTCTCGCTGGAAAACAACGTGCTGAAAGTGCGCCGCAAAGACTTGTAGCGCTTGCAACGTTTTTTAGCGCTAGAGGCCTCCTGAACGGGAGGCCTTTTTCATATCAATACGAACCATGCGCTTTTATACTACGCTATTGCTAAGTGCTTTCCTACTTATTCTGAGTAGCTGCAAAGAAGATACTGTTGCGCCCACAACACTGTTCGGGCGGCAATGGTACAACACCTTCACGCCGGACGAAAAAGACTTCTTCACCTTTCGTACTACTTCTCAAACCATAGGTTGGCGGTATGATGCTTTTCGGATGGAGGCAGACGGTAACTTCATTGAATATGGCCTAGGCCCCACTGATGCAGGTGAGGAGCGCCCCGGCACCTGGACGGAAACTGGCAAATACACGTACCAGATCAAGTTCACGGATCCGCAACGGCAAGGCTATACACTTCACGTGCAGGGGGTGGATAGTGAAACGCTGAAGGCGCGCCGCACCTATTAACCCATAGCCCGGCAACATCACAGATAGCGCTAGGCCAGTACCTCTGGCCTAGCGCTACTGGCTTCTGCGTACTCACGCCCCATCTTTTGTAGCTTGCAGGCCATGAACTATTGGCTTGTAAAATCTGAACCCGCGGCCTATTCCTGGGCCGATTTTAACCGCGACGGCGGCACCGACTGGACTGGCGTCCGCAACTATCAGGCGCGTAACTTTTTGCAGCAGATGCAGCCCGGCGACCTCGTACTCTATTACCACAGCGTCAGCGACAAGGAAGTGGTGGGCGTGGCTCAGGTAGCTGCTTCAGCCGCCCCTGATGCTACTGCCGAGGCGGGCAGCGGTTGGGTAGCCGTACACCTGAAGCCCCAAGAGCCTTTGGCGCGCCCCGTTTCGCTGGCACAAATCAAGCAAGATGAACGACTGAGCCAGATAGGCCTACTGCGCCAATCCCGCCTTTCAGTGATGCCACTGCGTGTAGAAGAGTTTGATGTGATTTTGGAGCTTAGCGCTTAAAGTACGTTTGCCCTATTGACTCTAGCGGCTGCCCATAAGGCAGCCGCTTTTTTGTGTCTGAACTCGTATGGAATAGGCACGGTTGAGGCATCAAGAATCTGATAGCGCACGTGACAATGCGGCTACTTCGTCGTATCTTACTTCTAGTACTGACTCCGCTTGGCTTACGTACACTCTTGCTCTATGAAACACGCGTATTCTGCCCTTGTTCTGCTGCTACTGAGTTGGTTGCTGGGGCCGGCTCGTGCCCAAACTCCTCCCACCGCTCCCACCCCTAAGCAGCCGTTCCGCCTAGAGCTTCCGCTGGAAGCCTACAACAGTGACGTGCATGTACAGCCCCTGCCCGAAGACAGCAGCTTGGTGTTATTAGTAGAAAGAGACCTACCGTTATCCACGAAGTCGGAGTTCTTCTTTCAGCAGTATAACCACCAGCTCCAACCGGGTCGTAAGCAGGTAGTGGAAGTACCCCGCGAGTACGAATTCAGCCAGATTTGCGCTGAGGGCTCCGACGTATATGCTTTGTTTACCTCCTCCGTAGAAGGAAAGCTATGGGTAGCCGCTTTTGACACGCGTACCGGCGAGTTAGGCAAAGGAGAATTCGATACGAAGCTGACTCGCCACGTGCACAACATGAAGGCATTGAAAGGCAACCTGTTCGTGACAGTAGGCCTAGACCAGCACGTGACCATCTTGCTGCTAGATCTGCACACGGCGCAGTTTAAGTTTCTGCCCTCAGTATACGAGCCCCTACCCGCCACACTCACCTTCCTGGCCGATTCCGTTACGAAGCGCGCTGAATTTATCCTGAGTGAATCAAACGGGTTTAAGTCGCGCCTGCAGGTGAAGCAGCTTTCTGACCAAGGCCAGCTACTGCACTCTGAGTTTGTGCAGGCCGAAAGCGAGCGGGGCCTTATCTCAGCCCAGCTGAGCCCCGGCGATAGTGCGGCCCGGCTGCTGGCTGGCACCTACACCCTGCGCGACTCTCGCTACTCTCAAGGATTATTTGCCGCCGACCTCACGGCGGGCGTTACAGAAACCGGCCAGCGCCGCTCTTTGCGCTTCTACGATTTCCTGAACCTGAAGCATTTCTTCGACTTTATGTCTCCCGCCCGAGTAGAGCGCATGCGCCAGCGGAGTCAAAAGCTACGGGCTAGCTCTCGGCAGCAGCGGCTGCGCTACCGCCTGCTTATGCATGATATGATTCCTTTTCAGGGTGCTTATGTGCTGGTATCGGAGGTTTATTACCCGCGCTATCAGTATGGCTATGGCACTTACTACAATACCGCGGCCTACATGCCCATGTATAACCCGCTTTACGGCTCCAACATGTATGGCCGGGGCTACAACCGCAGCAACCGCAACGTGGATGGCTACCGATTTACCCATGCCTTGGTGTGCGCCTTCGACCGGTACGGCAACTTACTCTGGGATAACTCTTTCCTGTTAAAAGATGTAGAAACCGGCGAGCTGGCTGAAACCATACAGGTACGCCCCATGCCGGATGGCAAGCGCTTAGTGCTTAGCTATCTATACGAAGACAAGCTTCGCTATAAGGTGATTGATCAGGCCACTTCCTCTTCTAATGATCTGGAAGTACTGCTGCGGACCAGTGAAGAAGATCAGCACGAGAAAACGTTAGACACTTCACACTCGGAGTTGCAGGCGTGGTATGGCAGCAAGTTCCTGGCCTACGGCTACCAGCGCGTTCGTACGTCGGGGTTCAATAGCCGCAATGTGTTTTTCATTAATAGTGTTGCATTCGAATAGGAAGCTGCCCAGAACACGATGTGCGCTACTGCGTATGTCAGGGGCACATCCTATTCCTTTGTACCCTATGAAACTCCGCACCCTCTCCTTCCTGACGGTTCTGGCCCTGCTCCTGCTGGCTGGCTGTCGCGCCGGTGGGCCGGGCCAACCCGCCCGCACCGTAGCCCAATTCTTCAGCAAGTATGAAAACCGACCCGGTTTTAAGGCCACCGACTGGTCGGCGGGGTTAACCACCCGACTGCTACTGGGCCGGCTAGGCAAGCTAGGCGGCGACAACGACCTGACCCAGGCCCTAAGCTCTATCAGAAGCGCCAAGGTGCTCACGTTTGCCCCCACCACCAACAGCGCCCGTGAGCTGGTGGCGCAGGGCCTAACGAAAGAAGTAGATGGCCTACTGGCCAATGAGCGCTACACCCCCCTTGCCCTCGACAACACCGACCACGCCACGGTACTACGCTATGCCACCCGCCAGCAAGGCGACCGAATAACAGAGTTTGTGGCAACTGGCAACGTGCAAGGCGCCCCAGATTCATTTATGTTGATTTCAGTAGGCGGCAACTTCACGCAAGAGCAATTCAACCAAATCAAGAAGTTCCTGCCCAGCGTAGCAGGTGAGCTTTCCAGATAACTTAATCCCCCACCACACATTACAAAAAGGCGGCTCCGGTACCGGGGCCGCCTTTTTGTTTGTCTTCTATAAACGGCTACTCTACTTGCTGAGCCTACCAGCCACCCACTTGCACTGGGGTCATTGTACTGGCTTGGAATTACACCTTATCGCTCGGTACTCGCTTGAACTGCCTTCGTGCATTCTACTGGCCTAGCAACTGTCAAGACATAGATAGGAAGCCAACTTGGCCCTCACTGCATTCTACTCCCCAAAGCTTATCCTTACTTGCTTCACCTCCGGGTAAGTGCCTTAGCAACTGGCCTAGCAATACAGCAGCACGGTAAGTCGTGGCTTAATAAGGGGCAGTAATGCCGGCTCTTCATGGGTGGCTACTATTGCACTAGGGACAACAAAAAAGCGGCGCACCTTTCGGTACGCCGCTTTCTTACTTGTTACTCCGGCCGATTAGGGCTGGGGAGCGTTCGGGATGAAGAACTCGAAGTGGAATTCTACCCGACGGTTCTGCGACATGTTCTTAGACGAGGTGTTAGGAGCAGCGGGCTCCGATTCACCACGACCTTCGGTCACAACGCGAGCTGGGTCAACCTGCTTGCCGGTGAAGTAGCGCTTCACGGAGCCAGCACGACGCTCCGACAGAGCCTGGTTGTACTCATCAGTACCGCGTGAGTCGGCATGGCCTACTACACGGATGCTGTACTCAGGGTGATCCTTCAGGGCCTGTACCATCTTGTTGAGGGCAGGATACGAAGTACGCTTGATCACGGTGCTGTTGGTCTCGAAGCGGATAGGCTGCTCGAGCTTACGGATAGCCGGATCAATTTCCATGGGGCAACCGTTGGCGTCTACGCGGGCACCTTTTGGCGTATCAGGGCACTTATCAGCAGCATCTGGAACACCATCACCGTCGGCGTCAACTACCAAGGGGCAGCCGCTAGCATCTACTTGCGTGCCAGCAGGCGTGTCGGGGCACTTGTCGTCTTTGTCAGCAACGCCGTCGCCGTCAGCATCTGGGCAGCCGCGCAGAGCAGCGGTACCAGCTTGGTCGGGGCACTGGTCGTCTTTGTCAGCTACACCATCGTTGTCGCGGTCGGGGCAGCCTTGCATAGCAGCCGTACCAGCTTCGGTGGGGCACTGATCTTGGTAATCTGGAACACCGTCCTTGTCGCCGTCGAGGGGGCAACCGGTTTCATCCACCGCTACACCAGCAGGCGTGTCGGGGCATTTGTCTTTGCGGTCAGAAACACCGTCACCATCGGTGTCTTTGGCTTTGCCGAGGGCAAAGGTGAGGCCTACAGTGTGCTGCAGGAAGCGGTCATCAATTTTGTTGTCGTCGCGGTTGGGCTCGCCGTCAATGTTGGCACCCAGCGGGAAATGCTGACCCGTCTGTACGAACAGGCTC
The DNA here is from genome assembly GCF_004745865.1 of Hymenobacter wooponensis. GTDB lineage: Bacteria > Bacteroidota > Bacteroidia > Cytophagales > Hymenobacteraceae > Hymenobacter > Hymenobacter wooponensis. The sequence continues at coordinate 448,770 of NZ_SRKZ01000005.1, forward strand.
ACAGCATCACCGAGGCGGAAGTTCAGACCAGCCGCGCCGAACAGATCGAAGTACGTCTTGTCTTCATCAGTACGGATAGGGGCGTTGTTGCGGTTGATAGTGCCTTCGCGGCTAGTATATGTAATACCAGGAGCAGCCAGCAGGTAAGGACGCACGAAAGACTCTTCCTTGAAGAGCTTCAGTTTCAGGCCTAGGTTTACGTTTACTACGTTGGTTGAGAAGTTGCTCCCGAAGTAAGGATTGCCAGCCGGGGCCGACTTTGCAAACTCAACATAGTTACCGCTCAGCATCAGGTCTAGGCCATCTGTGAGGTAGCGGTTAATAGAGATGCCAGGGCCGTACTCGTTGTTTTTCCACTTCCAATAATCGGAGCCGAAGCTGCCTTTGTACTGAAAAGCATTACCGGTAAGGCTAATGGCTGTTTTGCGGTCTGACGACTGCGCTTGCGCTCTTGGGGCAGCCGCCAGAAGCGACAGACCCAGGGCCGTTGTGGTTGCTAAAAGGTGTCTCATATGGGCGAAATTAGGTGAAGAAAATAGTACAGTCAGAATCCAGTGCGTGGTGGATCGCACGACCCCGGCTAAGCTGCCTATACTTTCTCCAACGAATAAAGTTGTATCTAGAGCATTAGAAAACCATTCAGGCGCGCTCTAATGCTAGCCTAAGTACAACTGCGAGAGCTCATTATATTCAATATATCTATTATTTAAAAACTGTTTAACTCATCGCCACATATTGAATTATTCTATGAAATCACCCAAATTTCATTAACCCTCAAAAAGCAAAAAAAATATACTAACCTTCCTGTTTACTTGTCTCATAAGCAAGCCAACATATAGTGGCAAGGCCATTTTTCGGAGATAGAAGTGTTATTACTCCAACGCCACTTGTGGGATAACAAAAGGAAATGGGTTGGCTGCCCTTTCTTACATCCAGATCTAAGTAAGTTCCATTTCTGGATTATTTATTTACTAGTTGGGGTCTGTCCTCTTGAGCTTCGCTTGTCCGCTGTTGATTACCTCAACCAGAAGCGGTGCTACCAAAAAAAGCGGGTAGCCCAGTACTAGGCTACCCGCTTTTTCAGCTCAGGGCAAGAATTCTTAGCGTCTCTCCCGCATTATGCGCTCAATGTCATCCGCCTCTAGAGGGATGTTCTTCATCAAGTCATCGTTGCCAGTAGACGTAATAAGGATGTCGTTTTCCAGTCGGATACCCAGTCCCTCTTCCCGAATGTAGATACCCGGCTCGCAGGTATACACCATGCCAGGCTCAAACATGCGGTACTTCGCTCCCACATCGTGCACATCGAGGCCGAGGTAGTGGCTGGTCCCGTGCATGAAGTACTTCTTATAGAGCGGAGCAGCAGGGTCCTGGTTCTTCACGTCCTGCTCGTTGAGCAGGTCGAGCTTGATGAGTTCTTGCTCCATGGTGTGGCCTACGGCAGCGTGGTAGGCCTCAATGTTGTTGCCAGCTACCAGTTGTGAGGTAGCAAACTTCATTACCCGCAGCACGGCCTCGTACACATCGCGCTGGCGCTTTGTGAACGTACCATTTACCGGAATAGAGCGCGAAAGGTCAGCGGCATAGTTGGCGTACTCGGCTCCGAAGTCGAGCAGCAGCACGTCGCCGTCCTGGCACTCACGGTCGTTGCTGACGTAATGCAGAATGCAAGCGTTGGCACCACTAGCAATGATGCTCCCGTAGGCGGGGCCGCGGGAAGCATTGCGCAAGAACTCGTGGAAGATTTCCGCTTCAATCTCGTACTCCATCACGCCCGGCTTCACGAAGGCCAGCAAACGGCGGAAAGCCTTGTCAGTGATGTCGGCGGCGCGGCGCATCAGCCGGATTTCCTCATCGCTCTTGATGGCGCGCAGGTGGTGCAGGAGCGGCGCGGCGCGGCGGTAAGTGTGCAGAGGATAGGCCTCTTTAATCCACTTGATAAACCGGGCATCGCGAGTTTCCACTTCTACCACCGAGCGAATGTGCTCATTGGCATTGAGGAATACATTTTCGGCCTCGTTCATCAAGGCTGGCAGCACCGACTTGAAGGAATCAAGCCACATGATGGTGCGGACGCCGGTTTGCTCGCGGGCCTGCTCTTTCGTGAGCTTGTAGCCTTCCCACACCAGAATATGCTCGCTGGTTTCCTTCAGGAACAGAATTTCGCGGTACTGGGGCAGCACCGCATCGGGGAAGAGCACTAGAATGCTTTCTTCCTGATCTACGCCGGAAAGGTAGAACAGGTCGTTGTTTTGGCGGAAGGGCATCGTACCGTCGGCATTCGTCGGCATGATGTCGTTAGACTGAAAAATGGCCAGGGAAGCCGGCGGCAGCTGCTGGGTGAAGCGGCGGCGGTTCTCAATAAATAGGTCAGGCGAAATAGAGCCGTAGCGCATGGGCGGAAGCGGGGTAAGGTGGCACAAACGGAAACCGCCGAAGCGGCCGGGGCAAGTTAGGTAGTTCCGCGCGGCTTTAGCGTAGTGGCCTAGGCTATCTTCTGCAGTTGGCAAACGGCGGGTAGTGCGGTACCTTTGCCAATTGCTCTAGCCCTATGCCTGACTCAGCCAACCGCTCCGCCATCCTGCTTATTCAAACCGCCTTCATCGGCGACGTGATTCTGGCGACGGCGCTGCTAGAGTACCTGCACCGCACCGAGCCCGATACCCCTGTAGACTTTCTGGTGCGCAAAGGCAATGAGGGTCTGCTGAAGGGTCACCCCTACCTGCGCCACGTGCTCATCTGGGATAAGAAAAAGGAGAAGTACCGCGGGCTTTGGCACCTGCTCCAACAGATTCGGGGCACGGGCTACGGCCGGGTGGTAACGCTGCAGCGCTTTGCCAGCACGGGCTTCCTGACGGCCTTCTCCGGCGCCCCTGAGCGCATAGGCTTCGACAAAAACCCCTTAGCTCGCGGCTTTACTCGCACGGCTCCGCACGTAATTGGTGATGGAGTGCACGAAGTTTCACGCAACCTGCACCTGCTCAACCCGGCGTACGACGGACCTGCCATTGCCCCCCACCTCTTCCCTACTGCTCAGGATGAAGCCGCGGCTGCGCCCTATGCCACCGTAGGCCAGTACCTGTGCATTGCTCCCACATCGGTGTGGTTTACCAAACAGTTCCCAGAGGAGCAGTGGCTGAAGCTGCTGGCGGCGCTACCGCCTCACTATACCGTGTACCTGCTGGGTGGGCCACCCGATGTAGAAGCCTGCGAGAATCTACTCCAAGCCAGTGGGCGGCCCAATACGGTTAACCTAGCAGGTAAGCTTTCCCTGCTGGCTTCGGCAGCCCTTATGCGCGGAGCTACCCTTAACTACGTCAACGACTCGGCGCCCATGCATCTGTGCTCGGCGGTAGGCGCGCCGGTGTGCGCCATCTACTGCTCCACGGTGCCTGCATTCGGCTTTGGCCCGCTGAGCCCGTTCTCCCGAATTGTAATGATTGAGGAGGAGCTGGCTTGCCAGCCTTGCGGCCTGCATGGCTACCGCCAGTGCCCGCTAGGCCACTTCCGCTGCGCCCACGGCATCAATACCCAACAGCTCCTGGCCGTTTTAGCCGAAAGAGAGGCACAAGCTGTATGTTAATCAAAAGAGTGAATGAGCATAAGTGGCCTAGCATGATGTGAAGAACGCAGTCCGGTGCCACTTACGCTCATTCGCTGCCCACTCATTACCCGTTCCCGTACCTTTGCAACCACTCGCAGGGCTACGTGGTTATACTCAACCAGACTGGCTATCTTCCACGTCTCGGCCCTACGTTTCTAAGATTCTACCTAATGTCTGATTACGACCTGTACGAGTTGCCCAACGGCATCCGGGTTCTGCATAAAACCGTTCCGCACACCAAAATCGCGCATTGCGGCTTCCTGCTAGATATTGGCTCTCGTGACGAGAAGCCCGCGCAGCAAGGCCTGGCCCACTTCTGGGAGCACATGGCGTTCAAAGGCACCGAGAAGCGCAAGAGCTTTCACATTCTGAACCGCCTCGAAACGGTAGGTGGTGAGCTGAATGCCTACACCACTAAGGAAAAGATCTGCTTCTACGCTTCCCTGCTCAGCACGCATTTCGAGCGGGCTATGGAGCTGCTCACCGACCTCACCTTTCACTCCGTCTTCCCTGAAAAGGAGATTGAGAAAGAGCGCGGCGTAATTCTGGAGGAGATGTCGATGTATCAGGATGCTCCCGAGGATGCCATCATCGACGACTTCGACGCGGTGGTATTTGGCAACCACTCCCTAGGCCACAACATTCTGGGTACCCGCGAAAGTGTGAGCAGCTTTCAGCAGGAGGACTTCTTCAAGTTTCTCGGCGAAAACGTGCGCACCGACCGGTTGGTGTTCAGCACGGTGAGCAATCTGCCATTTTCGGAAGTGAAGCGCTTGGCTAATAAATACCTTGCCCCGCTGCCCGCGCAACTCGGCGACCGGCCCCGCATTCCGTTTGGGGCCTACAACCGGGTGGAGCGGGTAGAGCGCAAACCCATTTCGCAGGCTCACTGCCTCATTGGCGGGCCGGCGTACTCCTTAGAAGATGAGCGTCGCATCCCCTTCTTTCTGCTGAACAACCTGTTGGGTGGGCCCGGCATGAACTCCCGTCTCAACTTGGCCGTGCGCGAGAAATACGGCCTCGTGTATACTATTGATTCCAGCTACTCACCTTACACTGATACCGGCCTGTTCGGTATCTACTTCGGGACGGAGAAAAAGCAGGTGAACCGTACCATTTCACTGGTGCAAAAGGAGCTGAAGCGCCTGCGTGAGCAGGCCTTGGGCTCGGCTCAGCTGCATACCTCTAAGGAGCAGCTCATGGGCCAGCTGGCTATGGCTGAGGAAAGCAATGGTGGCCTCATGCAGCTACTAGGCAAAAGCACCCTCGACTTGGGCCGGGTAGAGTCTATCAACGAAATCTTCGACCGTGTGCGAAAGATTACTGCCTCTGAGCTACTAGAACTAGCGAACGAAGTGCTACACGAAGATCAGCTTAGCATCCTGCAATACGTGCCGGAGTAGGCCTAGAGGCCTAGCCAAAAGGGTAAACGAGGGAGCTTTTGCATGGCGAAAGCTCCCTCGTTGCGTATTACCGCAATCGGAAGTAGGCTGTGAAAGTAGAGCCGGCGCCTAACTCGCTTTGCACCTCAATGCGGCCCCCAGCATTTTCCATGATCTTCTTTACCATATAGAGGCCGATGCCGCTGCCTTCTACGTGGTCGTGGAAACGCTGAAACATGCTGAAAAGCTTCTGGCTTTTCGTGATATCTAGGCCTAAGCCATTGTCCTGCACCTTTAGCACTACGTAGTCGTCCACCTCGTGGCAGCTAATGCTAACCCGCGCTGCCCGATCAGGGGCGTGGTACTTGAGGGCATTGCTCAGCAAGTTATACACCACTGAGCGGAGGTTTTTCTCAGAGAAAGAAATGGTAGGGCACTTGTCCACGTCAATCTCCAGCTCCGCCTCTGCTGCCTGGAAAAGGGGGGCTAAGTCCAGGCAGATGTCTCTTATCACGGTACCCAGCTCTACCAATGTAACGGGCTGGTCGTTCTCCTTCTGCAGCTTCGTGACTTCCGTTAGGTGCTCAATGGTGCGTTTAAAGCGGTCCACGGAGTCTTGCATCATATCCACGATGGGCTGCACTGGCTCTATACCCGCACCCGATGGCAACTCCGAGAGCAGCGCGTGCAGCAGCCCTTCAATATTATTGATAGGTGCTTTCAGGTCGTGCGAGGCAGTATAGATGAAGTTGTCCAGGTCAACGTTTGCCCGGATGAGTTGCGTGTTATTCTCCTGCAACTGCCGCTGCGCTTGATCTACACGCTCCAGGGCTAGCTTCTGCTCATGAATGTCGGTATAGGTGCCAATCCACTGAATGATTTCGCCCTGGCTGTTGCGAGAAGGAAGCGCCCGGCCCAGCATCCAGCGGTACTCCCCGTGCCGGTTCCGGATGCGGCACTCTACCTCCAGCGCGTCTTCTGTGAGCAGGGCATCTTTCCAGCACTTTGCAGCCTTCGTGATGTCGTCGGGGTGAATACAGTTACTGAGCCAGTCAGACAGCGCAAGGTTGTGCTCCTGGCCGGCATAGTCAAACCAGCGCCGGTTGAGGTAGGTGTTATTGCCCTCCGGGTTGGCCGTCCAGGCAATCTGCGGGATACCCTCCAGCATACGGCGCGCTTCGGCAGCGGCCTGTTCCACGGCTTGCCGAGCCGCCGCTTCCCATTCCAACTCCTCATTTTTGCGGCTGATAACGGCATTCTGCTCCGCAACCAGGGCCTGAATATCCTGAATCTTTTGCTGCGCCGAGAGGTCGGTTACGATGACGGACAGCACGGGCGCATCGTTGAACAGCAATCGGTTCATAGAAACCGAAAAGGGCCGCAGGGAGGAGTTGCGCGTTTGCAAAGGCAACTCACCGCGGCTTTTGCCCGCCCAACCCTGCGCCAGTAGCTCAGCCCAATAAATTTGGAATGCCGACGGAACAAAGGCCGTGAACGAGCTACCCATCACTTCCTCGAGCGCATACTGCAGCCAGCTGGCCAGACAGGCATTGCAATACAGCACGGTACCATCTGGGCTGAGCAACAGGGCTCCCTCGTTCATTTGCTCAATCAGGGTGCGGTAGCCCTGGTCGGCGCCGTGGAGGGTAAAAATCTGCGGGCCATCAGCGCCCTGTACAGCCAATGCATCAACGGCGCCTGTCCGGATAGCCGAAATTAGCTCTTCGGCCTCTTCCAGCTGCCAGCGTAGTTCTTCGTTTTTGCGAAGTAACTCAGCGTACGTATCAGCAGACACCTCATTCATGGCTGTTACTCAGGGGCAAGTCAGGTAAACCCAGCGCTTCCAACACCTTTTTCTCCTCCGACAGGTCGCCGATTAGGCGGCGCAATGGCAGAGGCTGCTTTTTAATCAGGGTGGGCGCGGCAATAATCTGCTCCCGCTTTGCCAGGGCAGGTTGCTGATAAATGTCAATTATAAGCAACTCATAGCGGCCCCGCAGGTGCTGCTCACAAATTGCCTTAATGTTGCGCACCGCCCGAGTAGAATTAGGCGTTGCTCCCGTAATATACAGGTGCAACACATATTCAGCGGAGGGCTCTTCCTCCGGCCCAGGCGTTGTTTCTTGGTGACTATTTAGCATCAATTGCCCGGATATCCAGTCCTACTAGAACCCGCTCCTGATTTGATAAGTCGCCAATAATTTTCCGGATGGGCACGGGCACCTTGCGCACTAGCGTAGGAATGGCCAGAATTTGGTCGCCGGCAGCCAGTTGGGGGTGCTCCAGCAGGTCAATTACTTCCAGCTGATACCGTCCTTTCAGGTATTCTTCGCAGTACTTCCTCAGATTTGCCAACGCCGTCACCGACTTGGTAGTCTGTCCTGCCACATACAGGCGCAGTTCCCAAGTTTCTTCTTCCATTGTAGGTGCCGTATTGGCAACGTCAGTGTTCATGCGGTACTAAAAAAAGCCTATTGATCGGCCGAAGTAGTGGATTGCCCACCTTCAGCAGCATCGGCGAGCGGGTTCCTGCCATTGCTGGGGCGCTGCCGGAATTGCTCTTCGTAGCTGATCTGGCGCAACTCCTCCTCTACCGATTCAAACTCGGTGCGTAGGTTAGCGATAGTGGCCTCTAGCACGAGGCGCTTGCGGGCCAGCTCCCGGTCTTTGCGCTCCAGCTCCAGGCGAGCCGCCCGGGCCTGGGCCTGCTCGTGCAGTTGCTGAGTGAGGCGACTAGCCCCGGTCACGATACCTTCCGGACCGATTACTACGTCCAGGAGTTGGATACCCTCCCTGGTAACGATAAACTCTCGCACTTGGTTGGAGTGCGCCATGCCTCGCGCCTTAAGAATGCTGATGCCGCGGTTCCGCTCCCCAATGCCTTCCAGGTCGCGCACGCTGATCCAGGTATCAACCAACGAGGAAACACCTTCTTCCGTCATTTCCTGCCGCTCATTGCGGCCGCTGAGCAGGGAAGTAAACAGAGCCGTGATATTGTTGACCTTCAGGAAGTCGATGAGGCGGGTGAGCATGCTGCGTACTTCTGCAATGTTGCCCACAGTAATTAGGTTACTGATGGGGTCAATTACTACCGCGTCGGGCTTGTGAATGCTTACCTGTTTATGGATAGTGACCAAGTGCTTTTCTAGCCCGTTGAGGGTGGGCCGAGACGCCTCAATTACCAACTGTCCATTCTCAAGCCAGGGAGTCAGGTGAATATTCACCGAGTTCATGTTGCGCACAAGTTGCTGCGGCGACTCCTCAAAGGCAAAAAACAAGCAGCGGCCACCTTTTGCGCACACCTCATTGGCAAAGCCTGCGGCCAGCGTGGTTTTGGCCGTGCCCGCCGTGCCGGTTACCAGAATGCTGCTGCCCTTGTAAAAGCCCTTCAGGCCAAACATATCATCCAGAGCCGGCACCCCCGTTGATACCAGTTCATCTGATACCTCGTGGTTGAGCAGCAGGGAGGTCACGGGCAGCACCGAAATTCCCTCTTGGGTAATCAGGTACGGATACTCGTTGGTGCCATGGGTACTGCCGCGGTACTTCACAATGCGCAGGCGGCGAGTAGTAATCTGGTCGATAACGCGGTTGTCGAGCAGAATTACACAGTCAGAAACGTACTCTTCTAAGCCCTGCCGGGTTAACGAACCGTCGCCGCGCTCCGCAGTAATTACCGTGGTTACGCCTTTATCCTTGAGCCAGCGGAACAGGCGCCGAATCTCGGAGCGCAGCACTGCCTGGTTTGGAAAACCCGAAAACAAGGATTCAATAGTATCCAACACTACTCGTTTGGCCCCAATGGAGTCAATAGCGTAGCCGAGCCGGATGAAAAGGCCTTCTAAATCATACTCGCCGGTTTCTTCAATCTCCGAGCGGTCAATGTGCACATGGTCGATGCGGAGCTTGCCAGCCGCCTGGAGACCATTCAGGTCAAACCCCAATGATGTGACGTTGGCCGTAAGCTCCTCAGCAGTTTCCTCGAAAGCCATGAGCACTCCCGGCTCATCGTACTCTAGAATACCCCGTACCAGAAACTCTACTCCCATGAGCGTTTTGCCGCACCCAGCGCTGCCGCACACCAACGTTGGCCGCCCTTTGGGTATGCCCCCTTCCGTAATCTCATCGAGCCCATCAATCCCGGTGGGAGCTTTAGGCAGTTGAGGCAGGCTGACGAGAGAAGTGGCGTTGTGGTCTTGCATGAAATAGACGGTTTAAAGCGCTAGTAAGAGGGCTAGTGCCCCCGCATGTGTTGGGTAAGATCGGCAGGAGCCTAGTCTAAACTCAGAATAGTATGTATAGAAGCTACTTTGGTAGAATGCTAAAGCTTATTAGACTGAAGACAAACAACTGATTAGCAGTATACTGGTTATTAGATAAGAGTATAAAGTTCAGCTTAAATGGAAACCACTACGCTGAATTACACGAATTTGTAAAAGCTAAAAGTACCGTTTTCGTTCGTATTGTTCAGGATTTAGCTTTGGGCTATAACCTAGAAAGTGGCCTAGCGCCTTCTAAGCCTGGTTTTTCTATTTGCGGGCTACATTTAATTGTTCGCTAAGGCAGTTAAGTACTGCCCTTCTATTTTTTGTATCCCTCCATGTCGCTTCGCGTCTTCGGCCACGTCAGTTACTACCAACCCGGCGATACCTTCCCAAACCGTTTAGCCCTGAGCCAAGCGGGTGTGCACAGGCCTACGCGGGCCGGCATCAGTGGCACGCCCGCCGCAGGTGCCGACTCTATAGTACTGGCCGATCAATATGAGGATGATGTAGTTGCGGAAGACGAACTGGTATATGCCGGCCACGGTGGCCGCGACCCCAAAACCGGCCATCAAGTCAGTGACCAAGACCTAAACCCTAAAAATCAGGCACTGTTGCACAGCCACACCACTGGTCAGCCTGTGCGCGTGGTGCGCAAAGTGGCCTACGAGGGCGAGTCGGTCTATCGGTATGAAGGCTTATATCGCGTAGTAGGTGCTACTTTTGAGGCCGGAAAGTCTGGGTTTATGGTCTGGAAATTTCGGCTGATTCCTGTATCCTCTGCGGCTTAACCTCCCCGCGTGCACTGGCCTAGCGCCTATTGTCCCCTAGTATATGTACCTCACCGACGAAGCACAGGCCTACGCCGATCAGCACACCACGCCTGAAAGCGCGCTGCTTGCCCGCCTGAACCGCGAAACTCATGTGCAACTGCTTCATGCGCGCATGCTCTCGGGCCATGCCCAAGGCCGTTTGCTAAGCATGCTGAGTCACATGGTTCGGCCGCGCCGGGTTCTGGAGCTAGGCACCTTTACCGGATACTCGGCGCTGTGCCTAGCCGAAGGGATGGCTGAAGACGGCCTGTTGCACACGGTAGAACAGAACGCTGAGTTGGAAAGCCGCATTAGGCGCTATGTGCGCGAGGCAGGACAGGAGCACCGGATTCAGCTGCACATTGGCGATGCCCGCAATGTACTAGGTGGCCTAGCCGAAACCTGGGACTTAGTGTTCATCGACGCCGATAAAATCAACAACGACACCTACTACGAGCTGGTACTGCCACAGGTGCGCCCCGGTGGTTTCCTGCTCATTGACAATGTGCTGTGGGGCGACAAAGTGCTGCCCTCCTACTCCCCTAAGGCTTCGGACAAAGACACCTTCGCCGTTCGGGCATTCAACGACAAAGTGCAGGCCGATGAGCGGGTGGAAAATGTGTTCCTGCCCCTCCGCGACGGATTGCTGCTGGTTAGGAAGCGCTAGGCCACTCCGCCTGAGACTGAGACATATATATTTACCTATCTATAAATTCGGATATTTTTAGGGACGGACTAAACGCCAGGCGTCGTTTTGCGTCTATTGCGACAGTGGTTCATTATCCCTGACGTATGCTTAGACGTTTTCTATTGTTTTTTGCCCTGTTGTGGGCGAGCCTGGGAGCGGCCCAAGCCCAGTCTACGGTAAGTGGGCGCGTGGTAGATGGTGCAGATCAGTCGCCCCTGATTGGGGCCAACGTGCTAGTGCGAGGCCTGTCGGCCGACTCGGTAAAGAGCGGCGCTGCTGCCGATGCTGACGGAAACTTCACCGTAACCGGGCTGCCCAATGGCCGCTACGAGCTTACTATTTCCTTTCTGGGCTACCAGACACTGCGGCGTGAGCTTACGCTGGCTGGCCAGCCAATAGCGCTAGGAGCCTTGCCACTGGCTACCGGCGGCGTTACACTTAAAGGAGTAGAAGTAGTAGGCCAGGCGGCGGCCGCTGTTCAGAAAGGCGACACATCGCAGTTTAATGCGGGCTCTTACAAAACCAACCCCGACGCTAACGCCCAGGACCTCATCACCAAAATGCCCGGCGTAACCGTGGACCCCTCCTCGGGCAAGGTGCAGGCCCAGGGTGAGCAGGTGCAGCGGGTGCTGGTAGATGGCAAAGAGTTTTTTGGCAACGACCCCGATGCGGTGCTCAAGAACATTCCGGCTGAGGTAATTGACAAGATTCAGGTGTATGACCGCGCCTCCGACCAAGCGCAGTTCACGGGCTTCGACGACGGCAACCAGCAGAAAACTATCAACATCATTACCAAGCCCCAATTTCGGAACGGGCAGTTTGGGCGCGTGCTGGCCGGCTATGGCCCCCAAGACGACCGGTACCGCGTGAGCGGGAACATCAACTCGTTTAAGGGCAAGCAACGGCTGTCGGTAGTGGCGCAGAGCAACAACGTGAATGAGCAGAACTTCGGAACCGAGGACTTGCTAGGCGTGGTGGGCTCTTCGCGGCAGGGCGGCGGAGGTGGTCAGGGCCAGCGGGGCCAGGGCGGCGGCCGAGTGGGAGGCGGCGGAGGCGGTGGTGGCAACCAGGGCGGGGGCAATAATGCCGGCGACTTCCTGGTAAACCAGCAGGGCGGCATTTCTAAAACGCACGCCATCGGGCTGAATTACTCCGACAGCTGGGGCGCTAAAACGGAGGTTCAGGGCAGCTATTTCTTCAACCTCAGCGACAATACTTCCCGCACCGATCTGTTGCGCAATTATGTGGCGCCCGCCGGCTCTACCCGCGACCTGCGCTATAATGAAAACTCCCTTACCACGAGCCGCAACATCAACAACCGATTTAATCTGCGCCTCGATCATAAGTTTGACTCTCTGAACTCCATCCTGTGGCGCCCAAGCTTGTCGGTGCAACGCAATACGGGCAACAATAACCTCAATGGCCGTACCTACGAGGTGGCTTCGGGAGAGGGAGAACAAGGCTTGGGCGGCAACCTCAGCGACTACCGCTCTGCCCTGACGGGCATTACGGCCGGCAACCAGCTGTTGTACCGCCACCGCTTCCAGACGCGTCGGCGCACGCTCTCGGTAGGCCTCAACACGACGTATAACTCCAAAAACGGCGACAACAACCTGCTTTCCAGCACCTCATCGGTTGACACCACGGGCGCTACTCAAACGGCGTTGCTCAACCAGTTCTCGGAGCTAACGCAACGGGGCTGGGCCTGGAACGGCAATGTGAACTACACCGAGCCGCTAGGCCAGTACAGCCAACTACAGGCCGAGTACCGCATTTCATACACCCCCAACGACTCCGACAAGAAGACCTATAACTTCTCGCCCGGCGAGCAGTCATACTCTATTCTGAATGATACGCTGAGCAGTGTGTTCAAGAGCCGCTACCTCACCAATGCCGGTGGCCTTACGTACCGCTTCCAGAACCAGCAGTTGCAGTGGATGGTGGGTGCTACGGTGCAATACGCCCAGCTTCGCAGCGACCAGGAGTTTCCGCGGCCGGCCCTCACGGAGCGCAACTTCTTGAATGTGTTGCCCAATGCCATGGTGCGCTACAACTTCTCGAAGCAGCAGAACCTGCGCCTGAACTACCAGATGCGCACCAACTCACCCAATATCAGTCAGCTTCAGGAAGTGGTGAACAACGCTAACCCCTTGCAGCTCACTACGGGTAACCCCAACCTGCGCCAAGAGAATCAGCACAACCTGTTTATCCGCTATTCCTCAGCGGTACCTGAGAAGTCGCGGTCTTTCTTTGCGCTGATCGGCGGCTCCTACACCGATAACTACATCACCAACAGCACTATTTATGCGGCCGGCGGCCCAGTTGTGGTAGATGGCATCGTGATTCCGGCCGGCGGTCAGCTCACGCGCCCCGTCAACCTCGATCAGCAGTACAGCTTGCGCTCATTCATAAACTATAGCTTGCCGCTGGCCTTCATTAAGTCGAACCTGAATTTGAACGCCAACGCCACGTACTCTCAGACCCCAGGCCTCGTATTCGAACAATTAAACTATAGCCGCACCCCTAGTGCAGGCCTAGGCGTGGTGCTGAGCAGCAACATCAGCCCCCAACTCGACTTCACAGTCTCCTCGAACACCAACCGCTCGTATGTGCGCAACAGCCTGCCCAACCAGGTAGACCGCGCCTACACCCGGCAGAATACGGCGCTACGCCTGAGCTGGATTATCGTGAAGGGCGTAACGGTGCAGTCAGATGTTAGCCACCAGCTTTATACTGGCCTAGCCGGCGGCTTCAACCAAAACTTTGTACTCTGGAATGCCTCGGTGGGCAAAAAGCTGTTTGCGAATCAGCAGGGCGAAATCAAGCTGTACGGGTTTGACTTGCTCAAGCAGAACAACAGTCTGAGCGTGAACCCCACCTCGGCCTACCTCGAAACCACGCGCACCAACATTCTGCAGCGCTATTTTATGCTGATGTTCACCTACAACATCCGCAACTTTGGCGGAGCCGGTAATAATGCTCTCCCTATCGACGGAGGACGACCGGATGGACCCCGCCGCGGCGGCTTTGGCCCTCCCGGTGGCGGGCCTGGTGGCTTCGGTCCGCCCCCCGGCGGGGGCATGTAGGCCACTTAACGCATACCTTTAATGCCACCGGCTTCGTTGCTGGTGGCATTAGTGTTTTAGGCGGGCTTGCGGTAAGCACTAGGTGGCCTAGCTGCTTGCAGCGAGACTACCAGCGGCTCCGGCATGGTGAAGAAGCGAAAGGAAAGTAGTATTCTACCTTTCTTTTGTACTTGCAGCTGGCACGCGCCAGTTCACTTAAAATTTTCCCCTTCTTTGTAAACAGCGGGGCATTCCTGACCAATATAGGCCACCCTGCATGTTGCTTGTTTTTCATGAAACGACTTGTATTCTTCCTGTGCGGACTGCTGCCCTGGCTGGCCACTGCGCAGTCGGTTACCGTTCCGAATAATCTGGATGTAGCAGGCTTGCACTTGCGCTTCACCCCCGCTGGTCGCACCGCCGTTCAGCAAAAAGTAGATGCACTGCGCCGTCACCAAGCTTCTTTTCAGGCAAGGGTGGCGCTGGCCGATGCGTATTTTCCGCTCATCGACCGGGTGTTTCAGCAGGAAGGTTTGCCACTAGACTTCCACTTTCTAGCGCTGCAGGAAAGTGGCCTACAGGGCGATGCCCAGAGCATTCATGATGCCGTGGGCTACTGGCAGTTCAAGCGGGAATCAGCCGTAGACTTTGGCTTGGTGATGAACGATGTAGTGGATGAGCGCAAGCACATCACTGCTTCTTCGAAAGCCGCGGCTCAATATCTGCTGCGCAACAACAAAACCTTTCATAACTGGATTAACTCGTTACTGAGCTATAACCTGGGCCTCACGGGCACCAAACCCTACACGCTGCCCACTGACTACGATGCTACCGACGTTGAAATCTCGGAGCAGACGAATGCTTACATCCTGACCTTTTTGGCGCATAAGCTCGCCTTTGAGCCAGCAGTAGGCCTAAATACTCACCCGCCCCTGATGCTGCAGGAGTTTCCGGCCCCAGCCGGGCAGCCGCTCTCAGTACTAGCGCAAACTCTGCAGCAAGACCCTAACGAGTTAGCGAAGCACAACCGCTGGCTGCTTGCCCCCACCGTCCCTACTGACCGCGTGTACACCGTGCTGGTCCCAATTACGGACCCAGTACAGCTCACGGCGCTGGCAGCCCAGCAAAAGAATGCCGCCAGTGGGCAGCTACTCAACACCCCGCAGCCCGACCCCGAGAATGTGGACTTCGTGCGCGTGAATGGCCTACGGGCCCTTATTGCCCTGCCCGGCGACACCAAAGAAAGTCTGGCTCAGCGCGCGAAGCTAAAGATGCGCAAGTTTATGCAGTATAATGACTTGTATGCCTTCGATAACATCGTTGCTGGTCAGCCCTACTTCGTGCAGAAAAAGCGCGACAAGGCCGCTGTGGAGTATCATGTGGCGCGACCCGGCGAGAGCGTAGCTACTGTATCGCAGAAGTACGGTATCCGGGCGAAGGCCGTCTGGAGCAAAAACCGTATGGCTCGCAATGAGGAGCTGCGGGCCGGCCGGGTGCTGTGGCTACAGCACACCCGCCCCAAGAATGTGCCCGTAGAATACGCCGATGGTAACAACGCTACGGCTCTGGCCGCTTTTGAGCGCCCCGTTACCACTGCTGCCCCTTCCCCTGGCCCTGCTACACCTCAGCCAACTGTCCGCGCTAGTGAGCCCAAACCGGCTACTGGCCAAACGGCGCCCAGCCCAGCGGTAGGAGAGCCACTAGAAGAGGATGCCGTTACTTCCAGTACTTCCGTTGTGCAGCCTGATAGTGCCACCGACGAGCACACGGAGAACCTGAACGACTTGCCGCCCGCCCCTGCCAAGACTACGCCAGCAAACCCGCAGCCAGTACCTAGCAACCAACCGGCTACGACAGTACCGCCAGCTAAGAAGCCCCTGCCCGCCTCTGCCCCTATCAGTGATGAACCGCGCGAAGAAGAGCCGGTAGCTCAGCCGGCGCCTGCAGCCTCAGCACCACAGCCAGACGTTAAGCCCGCTACTTCTCCGGCAGCAGTTACTACTACGGCCACCACCTCGGCTGCGCCAGTGGTACCAGTGCCTACGGTAGTGCAGCCTGTACCAGCGGGTGGCCTACACACAGTTGAGCCCAAGGAAAACCTGTATTCGGTGGCCCGCCGCTTTTCTCTGCGCCCCGCTGATATTGTAGCTTGGAACAACCTGCCTGCCAATCCTTCACTCCGCATTGGCCAGGTACTGCGCCTGACGGCCCCGGCCACTGCGACACCCTCTACTCCAGCACAAACGGCTGTGGAGCAAGCCGTGCCGGAAGTCATTCGGCATACGGTGCAGCAGGGCGAGACCCTCTACAGCATCTCGCGGCGCTATGCCGTCACGCCGGCCCAGCTGCAGGAATGGAATAACAAACCTGACACCGGCGTCAAGATTGGTGAAGTGCTGATAGTAAAACCCACTAGTAAGCCTTAAACTGATTTCTCTCTACCTAGGCTACTGAGTGGCCTAGGTAGAAGGAAAAGGGGGTTCTATCTGCTCTTGTCACTCTAGAATTCGATTCTGTTTCCTTTACTCTACTCACTTTACGAATGCGTTTTCTTTTTAGCGCGCAACTTATTGCGGGCTTGTTGCTTGGCTCACTCTCCGCACATGCCCAAAAAGCTAAGGCTATTGAGCCCCTTTCTGAAGATTCTGTGCGGGTCATGTCGGGGCTGGTGCAGACCAGTGTACGGCAACTGCGTGGCATCTATTTCGAGCCCAATGATGCCCAAGCGACTCAACTTATCGAAACGGCGCTGCAGGATATTCCTGCGCTGAACCAACGCCTGAGCCATTACACGGCCAGCCTTTCGCCGGAGCAGCAGCAGGCTTTAGCTAAGCGCTTACGCCAGCAGCCCTGGCAAGTAGAACTACGCACGCTCCTGCGGAGCCCACAGTTCCGGGGCTTCGACGCGCGGGCCGCCAAGAACCCAGCGCTACAAGCTGCTGCCACCCGTCTTAAAGCCACAGGCTTTGTTGGAAGTGGCAGCCCTTTACCTACAACTGCTCCACCAGCCCCAACGGTAGCAACCCATAGCCCTGCCGCTCCTACCATGGGCCTGATGCCAACCACTTCCAAGGCTACACCCGCCCCAAAAGCAACCCAAACGCCAACTAACCAGCATACAGTGCAAAAGGGAGAGACTCTTTTCAGCATTGCCAAGCACTACGGAGTTTCCACGGCGCAGCTCCAAGAATGGAATGGCAAGTCCGATGCCGGCGTCCGGATTGGGGAAATTCTACTACTGGAGGCCACTACTAAGTAAGAGCCAGCAACTCCCCCTTACCGTCCCGTCTGTTCTATCATCTTCAAAACGCCACTCTTTCGAGTGGCGTTTATGTTTTATGGGCACTGATACTCTTGGCTGTTTAGGTTTGATCAGCTCCAAATCCATTCGTACTTAGCTTACCGACAACAGATAGAGCGAGTAAGCTACCTGCAGGCTGCGTTATATGTGCTGACTTTGCTCACTACATGCCTTGGCAACCGATGGTACTCCACTTATCTCTTAGTACGCCAAAATCCGTTGCCAAGCAAGCTTTCCCCGCCGCCAAATCATGGGTAACTTTACTGTCCGCAACGCGCCCTAATGGTGTGTTGCTTGTTGCCCATGCCTGTTTTCTCGCACCTTCATTCACATACCCAGTACTCTCTGCTTGATGGTCAGGCCAGCATCTCGGCCCTGATGAAAAAAGCGCAGGCGGATGGGATGCCGGCCGTGGCCCTTACTGACCACGGTAATATGTTCGGGGCCTTCAACTTTGTGGCCGAAGCGAATAAGTACAACGTGAAGCCCATTGTAGGCTGCGAGTTTTACATGGTGGAAGACCGCCACAAGAAGGCATTTAGCCGGGAAAAAGGCGAGCGAGACAAGCGCTACCACCAGCTCTTGCTGGCTAAGGACCAGTCAGGTTACCACAATTTGGCTAAGCTCTGCTCTATGAGCTTCATTGAGGGTGTGTACAGCAAATTCCCCCGCATTGATAAGGAGATTCTACTCAAGTATCACGAGGGGCTGATTGCTACTTCGTGCTGCATTGGTGCCGAGATTCCGCAGGCCATTTTGTTTGAAAGTGAGGCCAAAGCGGAGGAACTACTCAAGTGGTGGCTTGATGTATTTGAGGATGACTACTATATCGAGATTCAGCGCCACGGGCTAATGAACTTCGATGGCACCGGTAAGAGCCAGGAGGATGTGAACCAAGTACTCCTAGGCCTAGCCAAGAAGTACAATGTGAAGGTTATCTGCACCAACGACTCGCACTACGTTGACCAGACTGACTTCGCGCCCCACGACATTCTGCTCTGCGTGAATACCGGCGAGGAGCATAGCATCCCGGTTGGTGACTTCCAAACGCAGTATTTCCGTCTGATTTCTCAAGACAACAAGGTCCTCTACGACCACCTAGACAACCTGCGCCCCCTGTCGGGGCAGGATGCTAGCATCCGGCGGCAGCTGCAGCGCATCGACGAGGAGGCGCAGAGCCCCAAACCTCGGTCGCGCTTTGGTTTTGCCAACGACCAGTTCTACTTCAAGACCCAGGAGGAAATGAACGCGCTATTCGCCGACGTGCCGGAAAGCGTGGACAACACCAATGAAATCGTGGATAAGATTTCGCCGCCCAAGCTGCAGCGTGATATTCTGCTTCCCAACTTCCCGCTTCCTCCCGAACACCCCACCGCTGACGCCTTCCTGCGTCACCTCACGTTTAAAGGGGCTTTTGAAGGTCCTAAAGCCCGCTACTCTGAGCGGACACCTGAGATTGAGGAGCGCCTCGATTACGAGCTGCGCGTGATTGAAACCATGGGTTTCGCGGGTTACTTCCTCATTACTCAGGACTTCATCAACCACGGCCGCAATATTGGGGTGGCTGTAGGCCCGGGCCGGGGCTCGGCGGCAGGCTCAGCAGTGGCCTACTGCATTGGCATCACCAACATCGACCCGATCAAGTACTCCCTCCTGTTCGAGCGCTTCCTGAACCCGGAGCGGGTATCCATGCCCGATATTGATATTGACTTTGACGACGTGAACCGTCAGCGAGTTATCGATTACGTGGTTGATAAGTACGGTAAGACCCAAGTAGCCCAGATTATCACGTTTGGCACCATGGCGGCCAAATCGTCAATCAAGGACGTGTCGCGGGCCATGGATTTGCCGTTGCCGGTGGCTAATGATTTGGTGAAGATGGTGCCGGACCAAGTGGGTACTACTCTGCAGAAGGCCTTTGCTGAGAACCAGGAGCTGGACATGATCCGGCGCGACGATGCGCCCGATAACCTACGCGGCCAGATTCTGCGCTTAGCCGAGAAGCTGGAAGGCTCCGTTCGTAACACGGGCATTCACGCGGCGGGCGTTATCATCGCCCCCGACGACATCACCAAGTACATTCCGGTTTCAACGTCTAAGGACTCTGACCTGCTCGTCACGCAGTTTGATGGCAAGGTGATTGAGTCGGCGGGGATGCTGAAGATGGACTTCCTGGGGTTGAAGACGCTCACGATTATTGTGGACGCCATTAACCTCATTGAGAAGAACCACGGGGTTAAAATTGATATTGACGAAATTCCGATAGACGACCCTAAAACCTACGAGCTCTATCAGCGCGGCGACACAATTGGCACGTTCCAGTTTGAATCGGAGGGCATGCGCATGTACCTCAAGGACCTCAAACCAACTAACATTGAGGACTTGATTGCCATGAACGCCTTGTACCGGCCGGGCCCAATGCAGTTCATTCCGAACTTCATCAACCGGAAGCATGGCAAGGAACCAGTGGAGTACCCCCACGAGCTGCTAGAACCCATTTTGAACTACTCCCAGGGCATTATGGTGTACCAGGAGCAGATCATGCAGACGGCTCAGATTCTGGCCGGCTACTCCCTGGGCGGCGCCGACCTGCTGCGCCGCGCCATGGGTAAGAAGGACATGAAGAAGATGGCCCTGGAGCGGGAGAAATTCTGCGAGGGTGCTGAGAAGCTCCATGGCATCAAAGCCAAGAAGGCCAACGAGGTATTCGACGTGATGGAGAAGTTTGCGGCCTATGGCTTCAACCGTTCCCACTCCGCCGCCTACTCGGTAGTGGCCTACCAGACTGGTTACCTCAAGGCCCACTACCCCGCCGAGTATATGGCGGCCGTGCTGACCAACAACATGGGCGACATCAAGAAGGTGACGTTCTTTATTGAGGAAGCTCGCAAGCAAGGCGTGGCCGTACTAGGCCCCGATGTGAATGAATCTATCCTGAAGTTCAACGTGAACAGCCAGGGCCAGATTCGTTTCGGGATGGCAGCCGTGAAGGGGGCCGGCGAAGCGGCCGTGGAAGAGATTGTGAAAGAGCGGGAAAAGAGCGGACCTTACGCCGATATCTTTGACTTCTCGCGGCGCGTCAACCTGCGGGCCGTGAACAAGAAAACCTTCGAGAGCATGGCCCAGGCTGGTGCTTTCGACTCGTTTGAGCGCTACCAT
Organism: Hymenobacter wooponensis; assembly: GCF_004745865.1. Classification (GTDB taxonomy): domain Bacteria; phylum Bacteroidota; class Bacteroidia; order Cytophagales; family Hymenobacteraceae; genus Hymenobacter; species Hymenobacter wooponensis. Next base: position 469,043 of record NZ_SRKZ01000005.1, read on the forward strand.
CGCCGCCAGTACATTGAAGCTCCTTCTAATGACCAGAACGTCATTGAGAAGGCAATGCGCGTAGGCCAGCAACATCAGGCGGCTAAGGAATCGGCGCAGCAGAGCCTCTTTGGCGGTGGTGGAGACATGATGACCATCCCCATGCCCAAGATTGTGGACATGGAACCCTGGAGCCCCACGGAAAAGCTACGCCGTGAAAAAGAGGTGGTGGGTTTCTACCTGTCGGGTCACCCGCTCGATGACTTCAAGCTGGAAATTGACTCCTATTGCACGTGTGGCCTAGACAAGGTAGAGAACTACAAAAACCGTGAGGTAACGGTAGCCGGCCTGATTTCCAACGTGCTGTTCAAAACCACCAAAACGGGGCAGCCTTTCGTGTCTTTCAACGTGGAAGACTACGAATCGAGCCTGAACTTGGCCTTGTTCCGCGACGACTACAGCCGCTTCTCAGCGCTTATCAATCCTCGCAACTACGATAAAGAGCAGGTACCGCCCATGTACATTCGGGGTAAGTACCAGCAGCGCTTCCGCGACTCCGACCAATTTGAATTCAAGATCCTAACCATGGAGCCTCTATTCAATGTGGCCGAAAAGCTGGCCAATGGTGTGCGGGTGCAGCTAGACTTACGCACCATTACGGAGCCTTTCATGGACCGCTTTATGGAAGCTGTAGAAGGCTGCGCAGGCTCTAAAAAGCTAGAAATCAAATTTGCGGAGCCCCATGAGCATTTGGCTGTAGACACTTATTCCCGCCGTTACCGCATTGAGCCTAAAGAATTCATCCGGAGAATGCGCGAAATGGAAATAGATGCATGCCAGCTTATTTAAAGCTGCTATACCAAGCCTAACATAAAAAAGGGCGCCCAATAATGGGCGCCCTTTTTTATGTTAGGCCGGCTAGGTTATACAGTCCGGTCGTTGTCAGTGATATCACGACGCGTAGCATTCGTATCGTTAATACGCTCTACGTCTACTTCCGTCTTGCGAACCGTGTCGCGGATGGTTTCTTCGCGCTCAGTTACTTCTTTGCCCAGGGTTACTTCCTCTACTACACGGGCTTCCTTGCCTACTACGGCACGTTCGGCGCTTTCCGTGATTTCGATTTCACCTTCTTTGAAGGCCGCAAAGTCAGCATCGGTGGCAGGACGGTCAACGGGATGACGCTCAACATTTACGTGCTCTTCACGCAGACGCACGCTTGCCTCTACGGGGCGCTCCACAATACGGCTGCGCAACCGGGCACCACCCGTTTGCTCAACACGCTTGCCTACTTGCAGATTTTCTTCAATTACTTGAGCCGACAGGCCTGCATCGCCGGTAGTGGCAGCAGTGTTCGTGCCCTGGTAGCTATTGGCAGTTGCACCACTGGCAGCATACCCTGTTTGGCTAGCGCGCTCATCAACATCAACAGCGCCAGCTTGGTCTAAAATCTCGGCGGCACGGCGAGCATGCTCGGCTGAGGAGCAATGAACCGTTACCAACGAGTGGCTCTGACGTGCTACGTGCGAGTAACGACGGGCATCATCCGAGTCGTCGCCTCCAAAGAGGTTGCTGAAGAAGTTGCTGATTCCGTCGCCAGTACGGCCAGCTGCGTCGCCTACGGCTTCGGTGGCCGTACCACTGGTGTTCTGGTAATTGCTGCTGTCACCGGTACGAGCAGTAGAGCCCGATGATGAAACATCTACATTGTCTTGGGTAAAGCCAGCCGCAGCGAGTTGGCGAGCGGCTTGTTGTGCCTCGGCGGCACTGTCGAAGATTCCTACAACAGTCTGGTTCATAGCGAAAGGAGTTTGAGGATGGAAAGGAACAGGTAATGAGTATTATTCAGCAGATGTAGGCCTGACAGGACTAGAGTCTGTGGGAGAGACAGTGTTTGAGAAGGGCTCACGTACTACTTGCACTTCTTCGTGCAGTAAGGTAATGGGCTGCTTATGGGTGGTGTTAACAGTGCGCTTAGTAACCCTAATTTCTTCCACCACTAGTAAGCGCGTAACTACCACTTCCCGCAATACTGGAATAATAGTCACATCGCCATCGTAGCGTAGGCCAGGGGGTGGGGCACCATCGGCCACATATTGATTGATAGGGACTCGCTCCACTTGCACTTCCTCTTGCTTGAGCGGCAACTCGAGGAGCTCTTCTCGCTCATGTACCGTTTTGGTAAGGCGCACCCGACCACTCTCTACCACCTCTCGGTTGATAATGGCTTGCTCCTCGATTACAGGTATTACCAAAGGCTGCCCCGAGATGGGGGTCACCCTCTCAGTTGCGCCCGAAGAGGTAGGGAGTTCAGAAGAATTAATAGGCTGGTCCATGGCGCAATCTTACGCTACCCTAGGCCACTAGTTTATACAGTAGAGCTTGTTATAATGGCACAAACACACCAAATAATATAATTATTTATGACAATTAGTCAATATGAGCCTTTCCTAATAAAGCCCGCGAAAGAGTAGCAGAAGCCATATTAATTGACATATCATAGCTACCATAATAGGACACAACCTATATGTTCAAAATTCAGATATCCAACCTGTTGTGCACGTTTTTGCTTGGTGTGCTCATAAAGTTATCTGTGCTTATATAATCTAGTTGCGGTACCGGTACGTTTCAATTCCCCGCTTATAGGCCACTTGCTAACACCTACTCAGGTAATAATAACGTCTTGATAGGGCTACAGAAGGGAAGATTAGGTTGGTCGAGAAAACTGCCACTATGGCCGAGTGAACTTTCCGGCCCGCTGCTTGTTGAATCGCAATCTGCTACCTTGCGGTCCGGTTGACCGTAAACAGCACACACATTTCCACAAACCCCCTACTGTTATGGGACATAAAGCCATCGAAATTACCGATGCTAACTTCGACCAGATCATCAACTCCGACAAACCCGTGCTCGTGGATTTCTGGGCCGAGTGGTGCGGTCCGTGCCGCATGGTAGGACCAGTAGTAGAAGAACTGGCCGGTGAATACGAAGGCAAAGCCGTTATCGGCAAAGTTGACGTAGATGCCAACCCTCAGACTTCTGCTAAGTTTGGCATTCGCAGCATCCCCACGCTACTCGTGTTTAAGAACGGGCAGATCGTAGACAAGCAAGTAGGTGCTGTTCCGAAGCACGTACTGGCTCAAAAGCTCGACGCTCAGGTTACTGTATAAGTAGGTACTGGCCTACAGTACAAACGAAGCGCCCCGCTCTCTTATGTAAGAGCGGGGCGCTTCGTTTTTTCAAATAAATACTATTCCTCATCGGGGTTTGCCGCACGGGCCTCCGTTGGCGGCACTTGGGGTGGCCTAGTTCCCTTTAGCAACGCGAAGCTGGGAGCAAAATTAATGGGCATGGTAAACGTCATGGCGGTGGGCAGATTATACTCCCTTCCCGGTTCAAAGGCAGGTAAGCTGGCCACAACGCGGCAAGCCTCCTGGTCGGCATCCGGCGAAAGACTTCGTACTACCCGTACCTGCCCAACGCGGCCATCCTCGCCCACGGTGTAGCTCACGTGCACAGTGCCCGTAATGCCTTTTCGGCGAGAGTTTTTAGGATAGGTAGTGTTACGCGCTACGTAATTCAGTAGAGCCTCCTGCCCTCCCGGAAATTGCGGTAGCTGCCTAACCTGCACCTTGCCCATGTAAGGAGAGCCATCTTGGTTGAAGAAGGCTAAGGCAAGGGGCTTGCCTTGGCGGTCTGGCAGCGCAATGGCACTTAGCTGACCAGTATCGTAATAGTAATGCCACTCTCCTACCAGGCGCCCAGTATGGTAGCGGCCCTCAGAGCGCTTCTGGCCGTTGCGGTGTACGCTAATCCAGCGCCCTATCCGCTGGCCGTCGTCATACTCGCCCCGTTGGCTAACGCGTCCATCGTCGTACCAGCCAACATATAAGCCATCAGCTTCATCATCGTGGTAATGTACTTGGCCTGCTTTAGCGCCTGAAGGATGGTACCAGGTGAAGAGCCCATTCCGGACCGGAGGATCAATTGACGATAGCACTCCGCGTAGCAGGAGCGTGCCGTTTAGGGCATATTCCTGCATTGTATAGGTGCCCAGAAGTTCACTCTTACGATCCACTAATCGGTAATGCGTGGCGCTGTCGGGCACCGTAACCTCATCACGATCATTCAAATAAACGGCAGGTAAACTCTGAGCAGACGCCCAGAAAGGAATACTCGCCAACAAGAGCACAGCACTGAAAGGGCCTTTCATATTTACTACGCTTAATCAATAAAGAGGAGCTTTCCACGAAATATACCTACTCCAACCGTCCAGCCCAAGCACAATTGGTTCAAGTCATGAAAAATACTATATTTCCTGTATCTCAGACAATTATCTCCCACCCTACTTTCCCGCTTTCTATGAAAAGTTTCTTTGCCTTCCTGTACCTAATCAGCCTGTGCAGCTTGGCCGCACAGGCCCAGAATGCACCAACGCGCACATCTAGCACCGTTACCAAGTCTAGTGCTACCCGCACTAGCGCGCAAACCTCAACTGTCAGGTCAACGTCAGGGCCAACAAAAGCAGATGGCACTCCGGACAGAAGGTACTCGCAGAATAAGGTAGCCAAGACCACTACCACAGGACCCAAAAAGGCAGATGGTACGCTTGACAAACGCTATAAGGTCAATAAAACAGTTACTACAAAATCTACCGTTAAGCAATAATACGCCCCTATACCAAACAGAAAAGGCCCTGACAACAGTATCAGGGCCTTTTCTGTAGTTTAGCTCCCGTACTACAGAAGCTGAATAGGGCGGTTAAATGCTTCCTCTAGCGATATCAGAGTTTCGGTGCGCTCAATACCCTCGATGAGTTGAATCTGACCGTGCAACACGTCGCGTAGGTGGTTGGTATCGCGACAAATAAGTCGAGCGAAAATACCGTAGGCCCCCGTCGTGAAATCAATACTTACTACCTCCGGAATCTGACGCAACTGATCTACTACGCTGCTATATACTGAGCTTTTTAACAGATAAATTCCTAAGAAAGCCCGAACACCAAACCCAAGTTTCTGGTAATCAATTTTAAGGGTAGCTCCCTGTACTATACCCAACTCCTCTAAGCGCGCCATGCGCACATGCACGGTTCCGCCCGATACGTGCACCTTACGGGCAATTTCAGTGTAAGGCATTTTTGCGTCTTCAATGAGCAGCGCTAATATGTTGCGGTCAGTGTCGTCAAGTTCGTAATTGCGGGCCATTTTTCAGTAAATTGATTGAATATATTTCAATTCAAGAGCTTCATTATTAAAAACTATGTAAATTTTAATCCAAATGTCTGAAATTATTTTATAATAATAATCAACAACCTACATTTGTCATAATCCAAAGCAAACGGCTGCGGAGCAGTTTAATACATTGTAGAATGATGAAACTGGCAGACATGCCCTCCTCTCTCGGGGGTGGAGATTCGGGAAAAACTGGTCCGGCGGCCGGCTAACTACTCCGTGGAGGTTCGAATCCTTCTTCTACAGCTTTTTCTTCTTTGGGTGGATAATCGTGAGGAGGGAAAACGGGACGTATCTGGGTGGGTGCGTTCCTATTTTGAGAGGCGGCATCTGGGTGGGTGCCGCCTTTTGTTTTTAGAACAGTTCCTCCGGCTATTTCTTCAACACAGCATTTTTTCAAATCGGGTGCAAAGAACGCCATTTTTATGGCCATTCACCCGGAAGCTCATAAAAAATCCCGCTAGGCCTATCAGTGCGCTAGCGGGATTTTTGTTTCGGAGGTGGCCTATAAGCGGGGCTGGTGAATTTATGGTTTATTCAAGCTGCTCACCTATCGTCAGCCAGATGCACTTCAAGTGGCTAGCCTATTGCTGAGCTACAGCCTGTGCCTGTTGCTTGTAACGAGCTACTCCGGCATCTAGGAAAGCAATGAATTTATTGATGTCCGACTCGTAGGCCACTGGCGGAGCCAATACTACAGGCTTCTCCAAGGTACTACTAGGGTCCAGCAGCGCATAATATGGCTGAGCGTTCATATTGAAGCGGGTTATTTGAAAATCGAGGTTTTGCTCGCCTAACGTCTTTTTCACTCGCTGGTCGCGCGCAGAGGTATACCATTGGTTGGAGGGCAGTTCCGTTTTGTCATCGGCGTAGAGCGCCACCAGCACAAAGTCGTTCTGCAAGCGCTTCAGTACGCGCGGGTCGCTCCATACGGTGGCTTCCATCACCCGGCAGTTACCGCAGTTGTGGCCGGTAAAGTCAACAAACACCGGCTTGCCTTGCTGGCGGGCACAGGCCAATGCTTCCTGCAAAGTGAAGTACCCCGATAGATTATGAGGCAGTTCCAATGACTCAGCGAAGCGGGGAGAACTACACAGCTCAGTACCCGCAGTGGTCATTACAGGAGCAGCATTTGCATTGAGCCAGGCATAATCTTGCCGGGTGGCGGGAGGCGCCAGAGCCGATAGCCCGTTTAGCGGTGCACCAAATAGCCCCGGTACCATGTAAAGCATAAAGGAGAAAGCTACCGCCGACATAAGCAAGCGGGGTACGCTCACGTGCGTGGTTTCACTATCATGCGACAGCCGGAACTTGCCCAACAGATACAGGCCTAGCAGACCTGCCAGCACAATCCAGATGGCCAAGAATATCGGCCGCGGCAGCAGCCCCCAGTGGTACGACAAGTCAGCGGAACTCAGAAACTTGAACGCCATTCCTAGCTCTACAAACCCAAGTACTACCTTAAGCGTGTTGAGCCAGCCACCAGAGCGCGGCATTGACTTAAGCCAGGTAGGAAACAGCGCAAACAGAAAAAATGGCAGCGCAAAGGCAGTGGAGAAAGCCAACATACCTAACGTTGGGCGAAGCAGCTCGCCATTGGCAGCCGCAATAGCAACAGAGCCCACAATGGGCACAGTACAGGAGAAGGATACCAGCACCAAAGTGGCCGCCATAAAAAACAGCCCCGACCAGCCACCTTTATCGGCCTGCGCATCAACTTTATTAACGAGGCTGCTAGGCGCATTAATCTCAAACAGGCCTAGAAACGACATGCCGAAGATGATGAAGATAACGAATGACAGCAGGTTAGGAAGCCAGTGAGAGCTGATCAGGTTAGCCGCATCAGCGCCAAACAGCAAACTAAGTACTACCCCAACCCCCGTATAGATGCTGACGATAGATAGGCCGTATACCAACGCTTTGGTGATGGCCTCCCCGCGGCTGCGGCTATTATTGGTGAAGTACGATACCGTCATGGGGAGCATGGGGTATACACAGGGCATCAGCACGGCTACTAGGCCAGCACCAAAGGCCAAGAGCAAATACTTCCAAAGGCTTAGGCCAGTACCCGCAGGCTTATTGTCTTGCAGGTTCACGCTGGCTACCGCTTTCTGTGGGGCAGTTTGCGCAACTATTGGCGTTTCTGCCTCACCCGTGGGTGCAGCAGTTGTCTGGGGGGCCGGCTCGGTAGTAGCCTCAGTAGTGGTTTCGGGAGCGGTGCTTGCGGTAGCTGCAGGGGTGGTTGAGGCCGCGGGCGTAACGGCGCCTTGCGTTCCTGGGCTAGGACTAGCTGGCGAGGCAGTTGGCGCAACGGCCGTACCGGTTACTTCTAACGGGCCGAAAGAAAGCGTTTCATTGCCGGGAATGCAGCGCCCGTCTACATCAGTACAGCTTTGGTATTCTACATCCGTCTTGATGGTGAGAGCCCCCGGTTGCAGCACCCGAATGCGCTGGCGAATTACGCCGGTCTTTTCGAAGTAAGTAACGTTGCCCTTAAACACCTCATCATAATGCTTCTGGGCGCCCACTGATTTGGGCAGGCCAACCAGCTCATAGGTGGGGCTTTTGGCGAATGCGAAGCTGAATACTGTAGGCCCCAGATCGGGATCGAAGTCGGTGGCATATAGGTGCCAGGTGTCTTGGATGCGAGCATTCACGATAAGTTCCGTTTCCTCGCCCACCTTCAAGGTAGTTTTGCTTACCGCCGTGCTTAGTTTGGTAGGCGTGATGACCTGCGCCAGGCTACTGAGGGTATTAACCAGCACTAGCAGCAGGGTTAGCCGAAATATTTTCAAGAGTTGCATGCAAAAAGAGAAAAGACGAGGTAAGGAGGCGTCAAGCCCACAAAGTACGCCAGTACCCGGCATAGTTCCCACCTTACGTTGCACCAACAGGCTCGGCCGTCGCAGGTTTTCACCAGTCGTCGAGTGGCTTAGACCTTTCTGATCCGAACCGCTTGGCCGGATTCTCGTACTTTTGTTACATAAAGGGAGCCAGGCCGGTCGAGCCGTGCCCTGCATCTATGATTTTAAATATCCTACTTACCGTTCTGCTAGTGCTGCTGAACGGCTTTTTTGTGGCGGCGGAATTTGCCTTCGTCAAGGTTCGTATCTCTCAAATTGAGATAAAGGCGCAGAGCGGAAACCGCCTGGCCAAGCTCGTGCAGAGCATGCTGCAGGATTTAAACTTCTATCTATCCGCTACCCAACTTGGTATCACCCTGGCTTCACTGGCCTTGGGTTGGATTGGTGAAAGTGTAGTAGCCGAGATTGTAATGGCCATTATCGACAAGTTTCATATCACCTTGTCGACGACTGCAGTGCACCAAATTTCTTTGGTTACTTCCTTCTCCATTATAACCATTCTGCACATTGTGCTGGGTGAGCAGGCGCCCAAAGTAATGGCCATTCAGAAGCCCGAAAGTACCACCATGGCTATTGCCATTCCGCTGCGTGCTTTCGCCTTCATTACAGCTCCCGCCATTTGGGTGCTGAATAAGCTCTCTAACATGGTAGCCGGCTTGTTTGGAGGCCATGTAACCCACGGCCCCGAGGCGCACTCTGCCGACGAGCTGCGCTTGCTGCTCGATCAGAGCAAGCAAAGCGGAGAGATTCAGGATTCGGAGCACGAGCTGATTGAAAACGTCTTCCAATTCAACGACCGTATGGTGAAGCAGATCATGGTGCCCCGCACTAAGATTGCTGCCATCGACGTGAACCTGCCGCAGGATGCGCTTTTGGAGACGGTATATAATGAAGGATACTCTCGCATTCCGGTATACGAAGGCAATATTGACAACATTGTAGGCGTCCTGTATGTGAAAGACCTGCTGCAAATCATTCGCCGGAATGAGCCTATTCTGGTGCAGAAGATTATGCGGCCGGCTTATTTTGTACCAGAAACCAAAAAGATTAACCGATTGCTACGCCAATTCCAGCGCAAGCATATGCACATGGCCATCGTCAGTGATGAATTCGGCGGCGTTTCAGGCATTGTGACCATTGAGGACATTATGGAGGAGCTGGTAGGCGAAATCCAGGATGAGTACGATAACGAGGTACCAGTGGTAGAAAAGGTCTCTGATTTGGAATACCGCGTGAATACCGCAACTCCCATTCCGGATGCCAACGAGTATCTCCCCTATCCTCTACCAGAAGGCGATGACTACGAAACGGTAGGTGGCCTACTGAATGTAATTTATGGTAACATCCCGGAAGTAGGTGATGTAGCCGTACTCGATAACTACGAGTTTCGGGTGCTCAAACGCTCCCGCCGCGCCGTAGAGCTAGTGCAGTTGCGCGTTACCACGGAGCAAGAACGGGAAACCGCCGAAAACGAAGAGTTGAGTTTATAAAGTGTAGCATTAGACGTTGAGCGAGAGGCGTCTTTGCTTTCTATTTTATTGTAATTATTTGTGGAGGCTTCTAAAACACGGCGGCTGATAAATTGGCTGATCGATGACGTGGTAATACTGTTGGCCTTGGCAATGGTGGTTAGGCTAATCAGTGACGCTGAAGCTACCCAATGGCAACTACGGCTGGCTTCCTTGGGGGCACTTTTTCTATACTATGTAAGTGGTGAGTTTTTTTTCCAGCGTAGCCTGGGTAAGCTACTCACGCGCACAATAGTTGTAAACAAACGGGACGAACGTCCTTCCCTGACAGCCATTGTCTTGCGGACTGTGTGTCGCTTTATCCCCTTAGAACCTCTAAGTATGCTGCTGAACACTAAGTATGCGTGGCATGACAGACTTTCAGGAACGAAAGTGGTATTTATAAACTATTAGCCTAGTTTTGGCCCTGATTTAATCATCGACCAATTCAATTTATCTCTTGTATGAAGCAACTTCGACAGTTTGCTATTCTTGCTCTCGCTTCTACCATCTTATCTAGCTGTGCGACGGTATTTGGTGGACCCGTTTCTACTTACCAGAAAACTAAGCCAGCAGCTGGCCAGCCCCAGCGTGATATTCGTGTAGGCGCTCTAGTAGCTGATATTTTGTTATTCTGGCCTGGCGCTGTTATTGACTTTGCTACTGGAGCTATTTATAAGCCCCAACCGAAGGATGCTACGCCAGCTGCTTCGCCCGCAACCACCCCGAACAAATAGAGCAATAGGGACACAAAAAAGGGTTACACGTACGTGTAACCCTTTTTTGTGTCCCTATTGCTCTATTTAGCAGAAAACCAACTAGCATATAGCACATAGTTATCGGCGGTGCGCTGAATGGTTGCCCGCTGCTCTTCCGTAACCGGTTTGATTTTGCGGGCCGGGATGCCGGTATACAAGTAGCCAGGCTCACAGTTCGTGTTTTCTAGTACTACAGCGCCAGCAGCAATAATACAGCCCTGGCCTACCACGGCGTGGTCCATCACAATGGCTCCCATGCCAATTAGCACATCATCTTCCACAGTGCAGCCATGTACGATGGCTTTGTGGCCAATGCTTACACGGGCACCAATCGTGGTTGCCGCTTTCTGGTATGTGCAATGAATAACAGCTCCATCCTGAATATTGGTTTTGTCGCCTACCCGGATGCTGTTGACGTCGCCGCGTACTACGGCATTAAACCACACAGTGCAGTTTTCGCCTAGCACCACGTCACCAACGATAGTAGCGTTATCGGCCACATAACAGTTAGCTCCTAGTTGGGGCAAGGCGCCACGAACGGGCAGGATGAGAGCGGGCATAAAATCAGTAATTGAGGTGAACATTTGAGGGAGCAGTATAGCGCTGCTACTACAAACGTACGGGGGAAACTTACTCTGAACGTATCCTCGTGCCGGACAATAGGCCTACAGCCAATTTTCTACTTACTTGCTGGCCAACTGCTAACTCCGGCAGCATTAAAGGCTTTTCACTATGCAACAGCCATCTTTTACCTCTGATAGTGAAACCCGCCAATGGGCCACTTTTCTGCACCTATCCTTACTGGCTGGAGTGCTGGTGCCGGGTGCCGGGTTTGTGCTGCCCATTGTACTGTGGCAGCTTAAGAAGAACGAACTACCTGGCATCGATGCTCACGGTAAAGTAGTGGCTAACTGGATAGTAAGCTCTCTGATCTATGGGTTGGTCTGCGGAATGCTGATTGTTTTCTTAATAGGGCTCCCGCTGCTGGGGCTTTTAGGACTACTAGGAACTATATTCCCCATTATTGGAGCCGTGAAGGCTAATAATGGTGAGTTGTGGACCTACCCGCTTTCTATTCGGTTCTTCTCGTAGCAGCAGTTAGCGCGTCAGCATCCGCTTCCAGGTGCCCTTCTCCCAGTTATACTTCATAGTACTAGGAAGGGCTTGCCAGAAATACTTGCTGGTTTCTACGGCAAAACTGGGCTGCATATAGCAATTGATAGTGCAGCCCTCGCACTGTGGCAAGCGCCCTTCCAGAGCCGCTAGTCGTTGCACCGGCTCTGAATTGTAGAGTTCATGCAGGCGGCCTTCAATGGGAAACTTCTGCTCCCCCAGATGATAACAAGGCAGTACCAACTCGTTAGAAGGCGAAATAACCAGCGTGGTACTAGCGGCTCGGCAGATGGGGTTGGCAACGTGGTTGCCGCCATCACGGCGCAATTGAATAAATGCCTCATTCAGATACACGCCTTTCCGCTTGCCAAAGCTGGAGAGGTAATCTAGTTCGGCAGCGGTTAGCTGCTCCCCGGTTTCTACGGTGTTGTACTCAAAGGCCGGGTTGAGAATCAACATCAGCTTGTTGGGCTGCGCGATGTCGCGGTATACAGCCTCCAAGTCTTTGAGGTTTTCCCGAAATACAGTGAACAGAATGTCTGGCCGCTCGCCTAACTCCCGCGCCACTCGGATGCTTTCCAACACAAAATCGTAGCAGGCTACGCCCCTACCTTTATCATGTACTTCTTTTTCCGAGGCATCTAGGGAGAAATGCAGCATGTCTACTTTACCACGCAGCTTTTCTGCATACTTAGGGTAGAGCAGACAATTGGTAGTAAGCGTTGTGATAAAGCCCATATCATGGGCTAGGCCTATAAACTCATGAATTTGGCGGTGCAGCAGGGGCTCTCCACCTGTAAAGTCAATTACTGACACACCTAGCCGCTTTAAGTCACGCAGATTCTGCGCCACGTCTTCCAGCTTGATATAGGGCGAGGGCTTTTCCCAAATATCACAGAAAGAGCACCGCGCATTGCACCGGTAGGTGACGTAGTAGTTGCACAGGACCGGGTGACGAACAAGACGCATAGGCGGGTAAAGGTACTGCACAACCGCAACTCGGGGGCGCATCCCATTTTTTCAAACAATATGCAGTGCAACCTTATTGTTCTTTTGCCGCTCTTTACGGAAGAGCTTATTGCTAGGCCAGTTACTCTAGGCACCTTAGCACTCAAAGAATACCGCAACCCATGCGCTATCTAAGGGGTCCGACTGGCCTACATTGTAGGCTAGCTATACCAGTTACTCTTATATCTGTTACACTCCTGATTCACAATTATGCGCTTTACTACTCGATTTGTATTGAGCAGCTTCATGCTAACTGCACTGTGCAGCAGCGGTTGCTCTGATGAGAACCCTAAGGTAGAGCCATCTCCTGAGGAGTTGATTTTTGGGCAGTTCTATGGCGAATGTTCAGGCGAGCGGTGCATTGAGATTTATAAGCTCGATGCCCAGAAGCAGGAACTATCAGAAGACGTTAAGGACATCTACCCTACCGTCAATACCCCCTATGTGGGTGAGTACGTGGCCCTATCCACCAGCTTTTATCGCCACGCCGAGGACCTAGGCCAGTCTGTTCCGGCTCAGCTACTGCGCGAGCCCAACGGTGCCATTGGGCAACCCGATGCGGGAGATTGGGGAGGATATTACTTGGAGGTAAATAAAAATGGTAAGCGAGGCTTCTGGCTGATTGATACGCAAAAGCGAAATCTACCGGCTTATTTGCACCCACTCGTTGATACCCTGCGGTCCCGGATAGATAAGCTTCCCTAGGCCACTATTCCAGTGTGCTAGTGTGGCAAAGCACCCCATGCCGTGTCCCACTTCTTGGGTGTAGCCGCCATAGCTTCCGCAGTAGCCGGGCCATAGTGCTCTAGGTAATAGTTGCAGAAGCCTTTCAGCGGACAACGAGCACAATCGGGCTTTGTGAAGAAGCAGACCCGCTGCCCGTGCCAGTAATTGTGCTTGTGAAAGTTAAGCAACACTAATGGATCTTTGGGCAGATGCTCCAGCAGCACCTTGTGCGCTTTATCGGCTGAGGCTTTGGGGCCAATCATACCCACTCGCTGTGCAATGCGGTGCACGTGGGTGTCAACGGGCAAAATGGGCTTGTGAAAGTTAAACAGCAGCACCAACGACGCCGTTTTGAGGCCGATGCCGGGCATGTCTGTCAGCCACTGCAAGCCTTGTTCTGTAGGCCACTCGCCTAAAAAATCAAGAGTAAATTCGCCTCTTTCGGCCTTAATGCGTCGCAATACTTCTTGAATGCGCGGAGCCTGTGTATCAGGCCAGCGCGTGGTCCTGATGGCGTGGGCCAATTCTGCGGTTGGCGCATCTAAAACCCCCTGCCAGTCACCAAATGCTTCGAGCATTCGGTCGTAGGCCAGTTCCTCATCGGCATGCGTAGTTCGATGCGAGAGGATAGTGGATATGAGCTCCCGCATGGGCGTACGGCGCGCATGCTCCAACGTCAAGGGCTCAAAGAACTCGTTCAGAATGAGATGATCTTGCCAGGTCTTTTCTGAGGCTGACGAGGTGTAGGTGGTGGGCATAGCCCGTTTACCGACTAGCCCGGCTGTAGGTTACGAGCTACGCGACGGCCTAGGCCACAAAAAAAGGCGACACTCTGAGAGTGTCGCCTTGTTCTGCACAAATTACTTGCGTCAGGAGTCGCTTAGATGGTGCCTTTCTCGGCAGCCTTCTTCAGCTTTTCGTTGGCATAGATGGCAATTTCTACGCGGCGGTTAGCTACACGACCTGCTTCAGTAGAGTTGTCAGCAATTGGCTGAGTAGAGCCGTAGCCTTTTACTGTGAAGCGCGAAGCATCTACGCCTTGCTGCTGAGCATAGTTAGCTACTGCCTGAGCACGACGCTGCGAGAGGGGGTTGTTGATGGCGTCGGTACCGGTGTTATCGGTGTGGCCTTCTACCAGTACGTTGGTGTCGCCGTACTTAATGAGGGTCTGAGCCAGCTCATTGATATTTTCTTCGGCAGTTGAGGTCAAAGCAGCCGAGTTTTTAGCGAACAAGATGCCGGAGTCGAAGGTAATTTTGATGCCTTCGCCTACACGCTCAACTTTGGCACCAGCCATTTCGCGCTTCAGCTCAGCCGCTTGCTTGTCCATCCGGCGACCAATTAGGGCTCCACCAGCACCACCTACGGCCGCACCGATGATAGCACCACCTGCCGTGCTGTTTTTACCGCCAATAACGCGGCCTAGTACGCCTCCCACAACGGCACCACCGCCGGCGCCCAACAAGCCACCTTTAACGGTTTTGCTCATTGGCTTCTTGGTGGTAGTGGTTTGCGCTTGAGCGAAGTTGCCGCCCAACAACAGCAGAGCCAGCAACAAAGTGAAATACGAACGAAGGGTTTTCATGAAGAAAGGGTTGAGTGTGTTGGTTTGATGAAGGCTTACGGTTTAGCGCTACAGTTGCGCGGTGCAAATATCAACTAAAACCGCTACAGTGTTACTGAGCATTTTGCAACCACCTTGCCAAAAACGTTTGAATGGGAAAAAAAATTATCCTAAAGGCTTCCTTGGCTTGGCAACCTTTGTTTTCCTCCCTCCTGCTTGCTAGGATAACGCCTTATTATCCATCTCTTTCACATCCTCACAACGCTACCTATTCCTTGAAAAATCATATTCATTTATAGACAGGGGCTGCAAGTACTACGACCCCGTGCAGCAGAAGCTATACCTAGCTATTGCGTGGCACACCCTTTTGTTTTGCCAGTCTGCTAATGCAAAAAAGAGGGCCACCTATACAGGTGGCCCTCTTTTTTAGCAAGGAGAACTAAGATTACAGACGGCCTTCTTCGGCAGCCTTCTTCATCTTCTCGTTAGCATAGATGGCAATTTCTACCCGACGGTTGGCTTGCTTGCCTTCAGCCGTGGTGTTATCAGCAATTGGCTGAGTAGAGCCGTAGCCTTTGGTAGTGATGCGTGAGGCATCTACTCCCTGTGAAGTGGTGTAGTTGGCTACTGCCTGGGCGCGACGCTCAGATAGCGGCTGGTTGATAGCATCAGAGCCAGTGTTATCGGTGTGGCCTTCTACCAACACGTTGGTGTCGGGGTACTTCTTCAGAACCTCAGCCATTTTTTGGATTTCGCTCATCGAAGCGGCACGCAAGTCAGATTTGTTGGTGTCGAACAGGATGCCGGAGTCGAAGGTAATTTTAATGCCTTCTCCTACGCGCTCAACCCGAGCGTTCTGCATGTCCTTCTGCAGCTCAGCCGCCTGCTTATCCATTTTGCGGCCAATGAGAGCCCCACCAGCACCACCTACCGTAGCGCCAATGATTGCGCCAGCAGCGGTGCCGCTCTTGCCACCAATTACACGGCCCAATACGGCACCTGCCACAGCACCACCACCAGCGCCCAACAGGCCACCTTTAGCGGTTTTGCTCATGCCCGTTTTACGCGGACCAGTACCGTTAGTATTAGCTTCCGGAATATTTGGGTTTCTAGTGGTAGCACAGGAGCTTACTAAAAGCACCAACGCCATCAGCAAAGTCAGAAGGGAATTACGAGATTTCATCAGAATGGAATTAGGTAAGCAGAAAAAGAGAGAGGTACTGTTGGGTGTGATTATTTACTTGAGTTAAACGGAAAAAGTTAGATAAATATAGGTCGCCCTATATTTAGCGGCGGGTAGGCCACTCTTTTCCTTAAATCAAGAAAGGCTTCTTTCACGGGCCGAATGCCCATGTAAGAAGCCTTTTCCAAAAAGCTTGCCGAAACGTAAGCTCCTGCTATTCCTATACTGCTGTTGATGCCGTAGCATCCTTTATAACAGGCACTTCTGCTTTTTGCAGCATAGTAAGCAAGTCGGTCAGTTTCTGCTTGAGGTCCTTGCGGTCCACAATGAAGTCCAGGAAACCATGCTCTAGAACGAACTCTGCGCTCTGGAAGCCCTTAGGCAAATCTTTACCTATAGTTTCTTTGATAACCCGAGGACCAGCGAAACCAATTAGGGCTCCAGGCTCAGCAATATTGAAGTCGCCGAGCATGGCAAATGAAGCCGTCACGCCACCGGTAGTGGGGTCAGTGAGCAGGGAGATATACGGAATACCGGCCTCAGAAAGCAGCGCTAGCTTAGCCGAGGTTTTGGCCATCTGCATCAGGGAATAGCCAGCTTCCATCATCCGGGCTCCACCAGAGCGCGAAATCATGAGGAAAGGGAGGCGGTTTTGCCGGGCATAATCAATAGCGCGAGCAATCTTCTCACCTACTACTGAGCCCATAGAGCCCCCTATGAATTTAAAATCCATGGCAGCTACTACTAGGCCTAGGCCATTCAGCTGGCCATGAGCAGAGCGTACAGCATCCTTCAAGCCCGTGGATTTTTCGGTAGCCGCTACACGCTGCGGATACGCCTTCGTATCCACGAAATTCAGGGGGTCAGCGGAATGCATATCGGCCGCCAGCTCCGTATAGGTCTGGTTGTCGAACAGAAAGTCAAAGTAGTCAGCCGCATCGATCCGGTCGTGATGGTTGCACTTGGCGCAAGTGGACAACAAGCGCTTGTGCTCGGCCATAGTAGCTACGGTTTTGCACTCGGGGCACTTATACCACAGGCCATCGGGCGTCTCTTTCTTTTGCTCCGTCGGGGTGACGATGCCTTTCTCTACGCGCTTAAACCAAGACATATATTCTTCTTAAATGAGACGTGAGGGGAGAAAAAGCCCGCATTGAGCGCACACTAAGCGGCCACTGCTGGGCTTTTTCTAAGGTGCAAGTTACAGTAGATTCCAAGAGTGGTGAAATAGTTAGTAGGAAATGGTCAGGAGGTATTGAAGTTCGGCTGGCTTCAGTGAGCCAAACAGCCTGGTACACCCTTACTTTCTTCTCCTCCACCGGTTTCTCTACGTCCTAGGCCAGTCTAGATTGCAACATGCCAGCAGAGTGCGTTACCTTGCCGCGGGGAAGATAGGCGAAGAGGCCTAGCTTGCTCAATTTCGGACTGAAACGTGTCTTTTCTGTGAAAAAATTTTCCTCTCTGGCTATTTGGGCCTTAGTAGCCGCCAGCGCCTTACCTGGCTGCGTGGCCTCCAAGAAATACGACGATCTAAAAGCTCGCCAGGCCTCTACTGAGCAGGCCCGCGCCGATATTGAACGCCAGCAGCGCCAGGCAGTGACGGAGCTAAAGAAAACCACTGATGAGCTGGCCCAGATGCGGCTGCAAAACCGCCGCCTCATCGATGACTCCACCGAAACCGGCCGCAACCTGCGCCGTACCCGTCAGCTCAATACGCAACTGACCGACTCCTACGATAAGCTGCTAAAGAACTCTGACCGCACCATTGCCGATAAAAACGCTGACTATAACAAGATAGCGAAAGATCTGGCTCGACGCGAGGCTGAGCTAGGCGAATTGGACACCAACCTCAAGAAGAGTCGCGCCGACATCGACAAGCTCACTGCCGATCTTACGGCCCGCGAGGCCCGTTTGGCAGAGCTGCAGAAAGCCCTAGCCCAGAAAGACAAAGCGGTAAACGACCTGCGCGCCAGCGTGAGCAATGCCCTGCGCGGCTTCAAAGGCACCGATCTGGAGGTGAAGATGAAAGACGGCAAAGTGTACGTGTCGCTGTCGGAACAACTACTGTTCAAAACAGGGTCAACTAAGGTTGACCCAAAGGGCCAGGAAGCCCTAAAGCAGTTGGCCGCCGCCCTCCAGAATCAGCCCGATGTAAATGTGGTAGTAGAAGGCCACACGGATAACGTAGCCTTTACCAGACCTACCGCTGCCATGCAGGACAACTGGGACCTGAGTGTACTACGCGCCACGGAAATTGCGCGCCTACTTACCACCG
This sequence comes from Hymenobacter wooponensis, assembly GCF_004745865.1. GTDB lineage: Bacteria > Bacteroidota > Bacteroidia > Cytophagales > Hymenobacteraceae > Hymenobacter > Hymenobacter wooponensis. The sequence goes on from NZ_SRKZ01000005.1 coordinate 487,252, forward strand.
GCGGCGTGCAGCCCCAGCGCGTAACCGCCTCGGGCCGCTCCCAATATGTACCTGTAGCCGCCAACGATACGCCCGCTAACAAAGCCCTCAACCGCCGCACCGAAATCATCCTGACGCCCAAGCTCGACGAGCTTTTCAAGATTCTGGATACTAACTCATCCAGCGGACAATAGAGTTAGGGCACTTCAGGTTAAGAAAAGAGCGGCGCATACAGGGCGTACGCATCAAATTTAGAGGACTGCCATCCGGCAGTTTTCGCGGACGCAGGTTAAAAGCTGGCTCATATAGTCATCATTCCACCCTGCGTTTCGTCGTCGGGTGCGCAGACTGCCGGGTTG
>NZ_SRKZ01000006.1 GCF_004745865.1 Hymenobacter wooponensis
CAACCCGGCAGTCTGCGCACCCGACGACGAAACGCAGGGTGGAATGATGACTATATGAGCCAGCTTTTAACCTGCGTCCGCGAAAACTGCCGGATGGCAGTCCTCTAAATTTGATGCGTACGCCCTGGATATATAGTAGCTCTGCCTACGCCGAGCAACTTACCAATTTCTGCTACTGTTTTATCCTGCTGTAGATAGAGCGTTTTGGCTGCTTGAGCTTTGGATAAAGCTTCTTTAGATAAGCCTTTAGGGCGGCCGCCCTGACGTCCTCTAGCACGAGCTGCCGTGAGTCCGGCTCTTGTCCGTTCACGGATGATATCTCGCTCAAACTCGGCCAAAGATGCAAACAAGTTGAACATAAGCCGGCCTTGGGCAGTAGTCGTGTCTAAGTGGTCCTGCAGGCTAATGAAGTGCACACTCTGCTGCTGAAAACTGGTAACTAGTGTAACTAACTCTTTCAGCGAGCGCCCCAGTCGATCAAGTTTCCATACGACGAGTGTATCGCCAGATCGCAGCTGGGTTAGCAGACGCTGTAGGGCGGGACGATCTTTTCCAGAAGATGCTTTTTCCTGCACTACCTCAGCGCAGCCGTAGGCGTTCAGAGCGTCGGTTTGCAAATGCAACTGCTGATCTGCAGTACTCACGCGGGCGTAGCCAAAAATCATCTGAAATATTCTCAAGAAGTCAACGAGCACTAAGATAACGAGCCATTGATTATTGAGAACAAGAGATGAGACATAATCTGGGCAAGCTGTGCGACAGCATTAAGATAGCAGGTAGGGTGCTACAAAAACGTCCGTATTTTGAGACAGGCGCTCACGATGAAATAGCCTAACATATCGTCGTTACAAACAGATATTTTAGTCACTTAATCTACCCAGTACACTCGCCAATCGATCTCCTTACTTAGTACGTACCGAAAGTTTTAGTGGCAGCATAGGTCCACAGCCGTCATACTTCCATTAGAACTCATTAGGCTTGACACAACCTATAAGCAGGTTATTACAGCAATTGAATAAGCTGTGTGAACAATCAATTACAGCCAAATAATTTTATTATTCCTATATAACATATTATTTCGCCCGTACTATTGATGATATATCACTGTAGTATCTCTCTAAAATATTAGAATACACTTATATGTATTTCCGCTCCTCGACGCTTGACGACTTGTTACATCAAGCTATTACAGAACTTCTTGCGCTACCTATTAGTGTGAAATCTACGCGGGGAAACTCCAGCGAACTTTTAGGCGTCATGCTACATCTGGAAAACCCACTGGCTCGCTTGAGTAGAACAGAGACTAAGGGAAAGCCATTTAGCGCTATAGGTGAGTTGCTTTGGTATCTCTCAGCTAGTGATGATGCTAATTTTATATCCTATTATATCGAAGCGTACAAGGACGAAACTGTGGATGGCAAAACTATACACGGTGCCTACGGCCCTCGTCTATTCAATTTCCGGAATCAGTACAATCAAGTGCAAAACGTGCTTGATATTCTGAGAAGAAAGCCTTCGACTAGGCAGGCAGTAATCCAGCTACTTGATGCCTCAGACATCGCAGCCAAGCGCAAGGAAGTCCCCTGCACCTGCACCCTACAATTTTTTGTAAGAGAGCAGAAACTTCACATGCTTACACACATGCGTTCTAACGACGCATTTAAAGGATTACCGCATGACGTTTTTGCATTTACCATGATGCAAGAAATGTTAGCACGTGAGCTTTCATTGCAGCTAGGTGATTATAAGCATTTCGTAGGCAGTTTACACTTATATGAATCTGATATAAACAAAGCCAAGGAGTATTTATCAGAAGGGTATCAATCTGCTTCCGGTGATTTATTCATGCCCAGTATTCCTGATGCACAGCCTTTAGCTGTACTCCCCTACCTCCTCGAAGTGGAACAGGAAATTAGAAATGGAAATATCATAAATCTAGACAATATTAATGTAAACGATTACTGGAAAGATATTATTAGATTATTATTAGTATTTAGATTAATTAAGAATAAAAATAAGGATAAAAATAATTTTCATAATATCATCGAAGAAATGAACACTGATGTATATAATACGTATATTTATAAAAGAGTTGAAGCAATAGAACGACATGAACAAATTCAACATAGAAATAGAAAATTTGATCAAAAAAATGAATAGCATTGAATTTAATAATTCAAGTGCTATTACATTAGCTTGCCCGGTGCCCTATTTCGGCAATATACATAACGCTAAAATTGCAACCGTCGGTATCAATCCCAGCAATTTAGAATTTCTAGATAACAACAACATAGAGTTAGGCAGGTGGAATAGAAGATTTCCTACCCTTACCTCACTAGGACTATCTAGCTGGGCTAACGCTAATGAGAGACATTTTGATCTGATAGAAGAGTCTTGTACGAATTACTTCAAAAGCAATCCATATGATATGTGGTTTAAGAAATTAGATCACATTATATCTGGCTCTAATTACTCATATTATTTTCCACTGGAAAATGCTTGTCATTTAGATTTGATTCCTTATGCCACAAAACAAAAGTGGTCAGAACTCAGCAACGCACAGCGAAACTACTTAATTCATATCAGTGGTGACATTATCAGATCAATGATAAATAAGTCATCCGTCACTCATCTTATATTGAATGGAAAAACTGTAATTAATCTATTTAGCCAGATGTTTAATATTGAATTAACAGAATTGCCTATGGTAAACTGGAGTTTACCTAGGAAAACGACTGATAACGTCAAAGGAATAAGTTACGTTGGCATCTTACGAACAACTAATAAGGACCTCACTAATCGAGATATTATAGTTTTAGGTTACAACCATAACATTCAAAGCAGTTTCGGTGTAACCTCACAGGTTCAAAAAGAGATTCGAAATTGGGTTTCCCATAATGTTATCACAGGATATGAGGCTGAAAGACAAGTCGCTTGCTAATGAATTACGAGAGAAGCTTACCAGCTTCTCTCACAAACCTCTTCTGGGCATTCAGTCATCAGAAAAGCTTAACTGCCTGATAGGGCAACTCGTGGATAGCGTTAGAAGAGTAAAATATGTTACTACTATACTTCGGCGAGACGTAACGGATGCAGTAGCTGACCCTAACAGTATCGCTTTTGACCCTATTAAAGCTGCTGTTTGGCATATCACGCATGGTGATGTCAATGAAGCATTCTGGTTGTCATTTTTATCCGTGCACTTTGGCAAGCACAAAGACAGTGAGTGGAATTTGGCAAAGGCTGTCTATGGGGCACTTGGTTCTTCGCGCATTTGGACGTGGAACAAAGTCAGCACCGACCTTGAGGCCTTCTTACTCTGGCTAGCAGAAAATGCAGATCAGATTAAAGCTCAAGGCAGCTTCGGCAACCACCGTAAATACGAAAGCATTTCACCTCGCAGAGCACATGGAACGGCGGACACAATTGCTGGATATATCCGTTGGGTAGGAGACGATGCTGATCACCGTTCCCTTGTACAACGTGCAATAACAGAGGCAGGAGATAATCCGCGTGAGCTATTCAAATACTTATACAAATCGATGAGCTCTGTACCTCGTTTTGGCCGGATTGCCAAATTTGACTTCTTGTCCCTTCTGGGCAAACTACAGCTCATGCCTATTGAGCCAGATTCAACTTATATGAATGAAGCCACAGGTCCCTTACGAGGTGCCCGCTTGCTATTCGATGATGATCTAAATTCTACTTCATCCCCAAATGCTTTAAACGCTGTACTCCATCAACTGGAAGCCCACTTAGGGCTGCCCTTTGGCATGCAAGTCCTCGAAGACGCTATTTGTAACTGGCAGAAGTCACCCGCACATTATCACCACTTCAGAGGATGAGAAGATAAAGTCTCATAGTTTTCAGGCCTAAACTTAAAACCCCTTTCCATTTTGTCCGAAGAAGTTACGGTGTGACTGCACCCACTTCTTGAAACCCCGAAGGCCTCCACGCCTCCGGGGTTTCGCCATTTATAGGCAACCGACGTTGACGAGGTGGATACTGTGCGTTAAGTATAACACACAGAAATCCGCATTTATGGTCTATAAATGCGGATTTCTGTGTGTTTACTAATGATTTATAAGAGGTGCATTATAGCATCTGCGACTCAGGTGGAAGCGGGTGCTTGCTCAACGGATTCCACGAACTTGACGAGCGCAGTAACGTTCCTAAAAATCAGAAAGCTTTCCTCTCGATTCAGTAGTGTATTATCGTGGGCCAAGCTGTCATTGTTACGTACCGCATTGAATGAGGACAGCAGAGTGATGGAATATTTCAGAATGTTCAGTGACATTTCTGACTTAATTTTTCCTGCTGCACGCAGCCCATTTACATACTTCCCAAATACAGCGTTTAATGGCTCATCCTTATTGGTGGAAACACCATGCTTGTAACACAACTGCCGGAAGTATTTGATTAGGAAGGTGTGTAGCCGGTCTAAGCCTACAGCTGGCTCGCCTTTTTCAATACTTTCTACTACTTGACGAGCCAGTAGTTTGAAATTATCATCGTAGGTAACAGCCTTTAGTTCCTGAAGATGCTCAGTACCTTCGACACCTAACAATCGCTCGCAGGTCTGCGTGGACGCTGTAAACGCTTGTTGCTCTTCCTCGGAAATCTCCTCGCCCATGACTTGCTGGGTATGAGTCCAGAACTCCGGAACGGCCGCCAGCAAATCCCTAGTCAAAGTCCCAACAACATGATCAGATTCTAAGCGCCAGAATTCCCGAAGCCTGTTGGCCTTTGATACGCCCTTTGCGCTGTATTTCTCATCCTGAATATCCAACCCTACACTGTCAGCAACCAGGGATCGTAGTGTACCATTTGTAAAGCCTAGCACGAAACCAGTACTCATACGGAACAGCTTTTCGAGTTTATTTTTTTCTACGATCCCAAGGCTGGACATACGCAAGCATAATCAGATTAGGCCAACGGGGCCGACCCAAATCTAGTCATTAGATGACACCTTCCGGTTATTGGGTAATCGCGCGTCCTGCTTGTTGAGCTTGAAGAAATTACTGCACGTAGGCTGGCACTGAATAAGTGCCTTATAGCCTTTACATAAGAACTACCTCCCCAATTGCAAGCACATCTATTGGGCAACTAAGACAATTCTTTTATTATACAGCCTTTACTAATTCTCCCACTGATATCTTCTCTTATAGGTATTCAGCTGTTTAGGCGTTATACGTTTACTAAACTGTAATTGTCCTACTACTATACCAGGCGAGACCCCTACTTCCATAGAAAAGCCGACTATCCCTTTTTTAGTTAATGGAATTCTTTGCATTCTCTGCCGAAACTGTTCTGGGATCAATACTTCAGCAGAAAACCTGTTAGCCTCATCCTCTCGATGATCTAAGAAGTCTTCTGCTTCTCCCTCTAAGAAAAGGTTATTCCCATGAAGCAATAGGTGCCCTGCTTCATGGAAGAACGTAAACCAAAATTGATCGTCAGAGAGGTACCGAAAGCTCAATTGCATCACGGCTTTATCTGCGCTAATAAACTTGGTTGCTCCGCTAGCAAAACATCCAGTGGGCGTACGTACAACAACTACTGCTACCCCACATGTCGCACACAGATCAATTAGCTTTGGCAAGAATACACCTGGGTCTTTCTGGCGCGTCAACTTGCGGATTTCTGATAAAATATTCCTAAAAGCTATCGCATTCCAAGGTTGGCAATTAATGTGAGCAGCTTGTATTTCTCCTTGCCGTATCCAAGCTGCAGTAGCTGCATACCTTTCTTTAAAAGCTAAACTTTTACGGAATAATGCAGTACCTAATTCAGCTTTATACTTTGCATCCCATGATTCGATATTATCGACATCAAAAAACGAGATTAAATCCGAGAATTTATCTCCTACTTGACTTAGCCAGCCAAACTTGAGCATATCTCTGACTGGTAGTTGGCTCACCCAAACCTTTCGTTCTAACTGCTGAACTGAAATAATAGCCTCTTGGTATTGCAGCTCACGCTTAATCCAAAACTCAGTTGAAGCACCTAAATAGCTTGAAAGTTTATTAGCAATGTCGCGGGTAACCGATCTACTCCCTTGCAGTAACTCATTAGCATGCAAAATTGATAAATTCATCATTGCAGCAAAAGCACTTGGTGGAATTTCCTGCTCTTCAAGTATAGCTGCTATTGTATTACCGGGTGGGGAAACCCAATTAGGGCTAAAATTACTTAATTTATTCATCACCCTTGAACATCAATGATTATTAATTTACGAACTTTTTCCCAATTTATAATACCACTCAACAAAGTTGGTGTTTTGATCGGATTGCAGCCAACTAATAACTTATAGCCGTTTGCAAGATTGATCTGATATTTCTGGCCTGCCGAACCTAATATTTCTGTAGGACTTCCAAATGGCAAATCAAAAATATTATTAGCGGCCATTAAATCAGACAACATACTCTGTAAAGATTTAGCTACTGAAACGCCTAAAATTTCTTCAGCAAATAGTTTATCCTCGCAGATTTTTCTCATATGTATACTATCGAAAGCTAATTCCAATGCATTGCAGTTTAAGGGTAGATGCCTCTAATGCAGATGTATTAATCCGGTGAGTTTCGGCTTTGTCTGCGATACTCATCTAGAGTGGGGTCACCCTCTGTTGCAACACGAATAGCCATCACAGCTACTTGGATTGCCTCTTTGACTACGCGATCCCATGACTCATCTAGTAAGGCTTTAGCCAGTTCGCCTACTTCTTCTGTTAGGGCGGTCATGCTGCCTTGTGGGTTGGGAAATTTAAGCCGCGCGCGGGCTAACTCTTCGTGAATAGCAGTGAAAACTGCTGCATCAGGCACTTTTTTTGTCATGGACGAAACGGATTGCTTGGCCAAAAGTAAGACTTCTTTCGCTAGCCAAGATAGAGAGGGTGAAGCATCTACAGAATTAAATGTTGTAGGCATAATCTGCTATATACAATAGTATAAATGAGACACAATTAGAGTATCCCTAGTCTTACGAGGTCATGCTGAATCGCTGAAAACGCCTATTTGCATTGATTTTGCGATGATTAGCTACTACTACAGATTCATACCAAAATGGCATGGCTTATACACCCTACAATCAGAGAGTGCAAGCGATATGGTGCTACTCCGTAACATTAAGGAATCGCCTAAGCCTGGATTAAAATAATTCAGACGCTCATACAAGTATCGCCTTGGGAACAGGTAATGCCTAGTCTTCAAACATTCTCTTAAGTGTTACGTGTTACCGGTCAGCACTAGTATGGTGGAGATAAAGCATATAGTAACAGACGTTACATGGCGCTAACGCACCTCAAAGTAATATTCTAGTAGTCTGCTTTTTTATCCTTTGCTGTAGACTTAACAGCAGGTTCGTTCTTTGATAACTTACCTAGGCTGAATGATCCTTTTATAAATACATTAAATTTATCTCCTATTCCATCGACGCCTACACCAATCATAGAGGGAAAATTAAAATTATTATATACAACTGCCTCATCCATTACATTGAACATTACACCGGGACGCAATTTTGTATTTTTAGTAATATTTGATTGCATTACCAAATACGGGATAGCATTAAGTTTCCACAAAAAAACCGGATATGAAACAGTAAATCTAACTTGATTTACATTGTTTTTTAAAGTCCCATACCTCCCTTTGAATTCATTAGCAGCCACAATATTAGGTGTTGCAATAGCAGGCCCGATATCTTGAAACTGCATTAAATCATCATCGTTCCAAGTTCTTTTATAAGCAAAACGAAGTGAGACTATCCTTCTAAAGTGCCACTTGGAATTACTCTGTTGTTCTTTATAGAAGTAGTTATAGTTTGCTTCAAACCCCAGCGTCCATGGGTATTCTTTTGATACTTTTTCAGTCTTAGAGTTATAAAAATTGAAATTATCAAAGCTTCCAATAACACCAAACCCAAGAGTAATCGTCCCGCCCGTTCTATCAAGTTTATAAATGGTATCAATCGCAGACTGATATCCTAATTTCAATTGAAGCCCAGGTGTTTTTAAGACCTGAGTTAGAACTGGCGTTTCACCGGAATTAAGTAAAGAAATACGTGTAGAAACACCTCGAAGTTTATACATAGTAGTAACTGTATCTCTAGAATCATTTGTATAAAAATAACGAACCCGCCATCTTGGCCAAGAAAATGCCAAACTTAATGGTTCATCAGAATCGATATCAACACGATAATTCTTCAAAGCATAGTAATTAAAGACAGTCTCTCCCTTACTATCAATGCCAAGTTCTTGAGCATTCGCTTGAAAGCAAATAAAAAAAACAATCCAAAAAACATGTAAAAATTTTCTCATGGATTTATATTTTTTTTGAGTGTTTTTGCGAACACAACAAATGCTAATTAATATTTTGTATATATTGTTTAATCTATAAAAACATCTACTTCAATTATTTTAGTTGATATATTTTTGAACCATAATTCTTGAAGTTGCACCATTTCATTAACAATCAATGAAGCTTCACTTTCAGAAAATTTATAAAAATTCATTAGATACGAAATACTATTATAATCATTTCCACCCTCAATTTCCTTATAATTAAATCCCATTTCTTTTAAATTTAAACAAACCAATGATAAACCTATCACAAAATGCGAAGGAATAAGAGCTAATTCTCTCAAGAAATTAGAAACTCCCGCTGCCCAATTTGTAATAGGAACCACCACATCTAAGTTATTTCTTAATTCGATTAAGGGCCTATTTGCTTCCAACAATTTACCTATATACAAAATTTCATCATGCCGCTTTGAATAACTCAATGCACGACACATTGCAAATGCAATTTCAATCTTTATACATTCAACTTCTTCGCAACTTATTTTTCTTGTTTTATCAAATATAAAACCAGTAAAAATATCCTTCGATTTAAGTTTACTAAGTACTTCTGTTGCAGAAATACCGTCATTAAAATTATCATAAGCATTTTCTGATAAAATCGATACAGGTTTTCTTAATATCAAATTATCGGTAGCCATATTTAATTTTAAAATATCGTCCAAAGCATCAACAATAAATTGAACAGCTAAAGCGGCATTTTTCAACGATGATTCCACCTTTTTACCAGAGATGGGTTCTTGGCTTTTAAGGATATCTGTAAAGGCACTTGCATGACCGTAGCCTATGTCTAACTGGATATGACCTTTCCAAGATTCGAAGAAACCTGGCAAGTTATACGATGTTTCAACTTGGTTGTAGAAGTCACAGCATTGTTTATAATATGATGCTGTAGATTCTTGGAAGTATGCTACCATAATATGTGCAAGCCAGTCATCTTCAGCAAGTCGCAACATCTGCTGATCAATTGCTATTGATGAAGGTAGAGGCACGTAGTTTTTAACATCATCAGAAGTTATACCTAAACGTTTATCATTGATCATATAATAATATTCACAATGAGGATACTCCTCTAAAGCGCTTTCTAAGAAAACTTTTCGTACATCTGGACGGCTAGAGAAAGCAGCACATCTTGAAGCCGTAACTCCAGCCGATCTTGACAAATGATAATTATGAAGCACCCAAGCAATAAACCCACTCTCACTTAATTCTCCATTGCGCAACTTATCCCATATAGGGTGCGAATAATATAAGGCATGCCAAATTGTAGACATAATCTCGAATACCTCTAGCACTTCATATAATTTATATATTTCCTTACGCTTGTGCGCAAACATTCCTATTTCTTTAAACAAATTTAATAAATTGGCAACCTCTGTATCATTAATATCAACTATACTGGCAAGATATCTTTTAGCAACAAAGTCATTCATACCCTCAACGGTATCTAACTTCCTTTTAGGCACCTGGAATTGCCAGAAAGCATAATCTAAATATATTGTTTCCAATTTCTCATGTACGACTACAGATTTACGCAGGTATTCCATGATTAGTCTTTGACAATTAGGTTAATTTATCAATGCCATTTTCGCAGTCAATTCGCTATAACGACCTTTTTTCTAACTCAACTTTGGTTCTCAGTACATATATTGATCGTACAGTGTACCTGTTTTTATAGTGGCGTTTCCAACCGTGTACTGGGTTAATGGAGCATCATAGCATAGGCTTCAACCTGAGACTATTCATATCTGCATTAACTCATTCCAGTGGAATGTTTAAGCAGTCTCAGGCTGAAGCCCATATTACATTGTGTACACTGTTGTTTCTCGGGGCCGGTTAAAAACAAACTCTGCTGTTTACCGAACAACCGAAGACGACACCTGCACTATCACCTTAGCAATAGTGCCTTCGGGAAGTTGAAGTACTTCCATGATGCTTCGTAGCTTTTCAGGCGACTTGTGGATATCGCTAGCGATTCCCGACAGTTTCATAGAAACTGTCGGCACCTCAGATTCTCGTGTCCGAAATTCGATCTGGGTGGTTGACTCATTTTCCTTAGATTCCATAGTAGTAAGATGTTATAGTGATTTATAATTATATATATATTTTTTATAATTATCAAGATTTTGAGAGTATTTCTAGTAATGAAATCTTGTTCTGACTAGCAGTGGTATGTTATTCCAGTATGTGTACTAAGGCGATGTGCATGGTTTGCGTAGTCGACAACATTCAATGTGTGTGCTATGCATCCAAAAGGCGCTCACCGACAATAGGTACTCTGTCACCTCTACTTGCTACCTCGCAACTTTAAGCCTGCACCAACAACAGTATAATTTTTAATGACCATAACTATAATGCATACTTGGACTTCTGTTACGCGCACTTGCTATGTTCCTCTAGCCTCGATCAATTTCCCAAACAAGGTTCTCATTAGCCTTAATTATTACTTCGCTATTCTCAAGATGCATTCCAAAATCCTTTGAAATGACGGTTCTCATTAGTCATGCGTAGGTTGGCAAGAATTACTGATTCATACCAAAATGGCACGTCATGCATATCTCGCATTAAAGGAGTACTAGTAATATGGTGCTGCTTCATAATGCTAACGAACCGTCTAGGCCAATCTTCAAGTAACCACGAAGCCTGCAAAAGCATTGTTCTCCGAGCTGCTAGTGACCAGTCTTCTAGCATTCTTTCTCGGGCGTTAGGAATTACTACAGGTCCAAGCTCCGCTCTAGTATGGTGACATAAGGCTTCTTGCAATGAGCGGTACATAGCGCTGTTGCCCCCCAACACTGTAGCTAATCGGCGTAAAACCACGAAGTATAGGTGTGGAAAGGGTACAGTTGGCTTCCATCCCTGACGCAGAATGCGATACCATTCATGCTGTGCAGTAATAACGGTTTTAGGCGCTGCTTCTGCTGTTGTTGCGAGATTGAATCCGCAGTGGAAGCAGTAGGAAAGTGGTCTATCTGCTAATGCAGATTTGTGTCCTAGCTCTCGTCGAAAAAAGATAATAGGTTGCTCACACTGAGGACATCGATCCTGCAAGTAGAGCTTGCAGCGAGGACAGGCAATACTAATAGCTAAGCGCCATCGGGTACGGAAATAAGGTACTGGTCCATCGCGACGCAGACAACCTGGACAAAATAACAGACCATGTCGCCGCCGGGTGCGGTGATAGATGCCTAAAGGCAAAACCCACTCCGTGTTTCCATATGCATTGTGGTGCACGTAGAGCTGTCCTTCGTAACGTGTAATTAAGAGTTGAAAGAGACGCCGCGGGCGTATACCCGTATACCGGCTGATTCCGTGCAGTAATTGAGGTGAAGCGCTTCGATCAATATCCCGATTCCAGACACTAATGGCCGGAAACAACAATTTACAGAAGGTGTATACCTTAGTATAGTGAGTATCGGCTAGACGCGTTAGCCAGCTGGAGAGCAGTTCATCAGGAAACGGTGCTGTCACCAAGGGCAGGCGTACGCTTCTCATCCTACAAGGGTGCTAGCGGCTGGGGGAAGCCAGCCGCCGAGAGGCATTTTCTCAATCTGTTTGACTTGTGCTAAGCTGATACACTCTTGCCCCGTGACAACCGCGTGAACTGCCAAGCGCTTAAGCCACTTAACAAGGCCACCGATGGTGCCTTGGCTTAGTGCTAAGAGTTTAGCGGCCAAGGGCAGGTCTATTAAATTGGAGGGTTTACGTAAAGGGAACAAACGCTCTAGACTGGATAATAGACGAAGATATTCGTCGTCCATTTTCCATCTAGGCAATTCTAGCCGATCGCAACGATCATGCATCTGCTCATCATGCATAATTACGTTTTGCGCTGTACGAATGCCCGCCAACACTAATGGAATACGCACATCATTCGAAAGTGCTTTCAGCATGTTAAGTACTTCCCGCTGCTTAGTTTGGGTGCAAGCAAGCACGTGTTGTACCTCGTCTAAAATGAGGACGCGCACTTGCAAATCACTTAGCAGGCGTTTAACAAGATGCTGTTTGGCATCAACTCGCCCTTGCTCTGCATAGGGAGCGTGCAAGGCAACCAAGATTGCATGATATAACCTACGTTCATCTGGCACCGCTGGTGCCTGCAGGTATAGCACCGGCCATGCTTGCGGCTGCAGACTAGGTTGCTTCCTCGGCTGAAATTGAGGCTTATTTGCGTTCGCATAGTATTGTAACAGCCTTGTTTTTCCATTCCCAGTATCCCCATACAAAAGCAGGTTCGGCATTCGATCGACCGCAGGATGTGCTTGCAGGAAAGCCAAGTAATCAAGTACATGCTGCGCAAGTGTATAAACAACCCACTTGTCCACTAAAATAGCGCGGATACGTTCGGCATCTGGTTTATCCAGCCAATCAGCAGTAGAAGAGTTCAGATGCTCCATCGTCTATTTTTTCAAAAGGTCGAATGGTATTTTCCTTGTTTAAAACCGCAATATTGGTCACCACACCGACAGCTTCTTCTGGTGTTTCGGACGGTGTGGTAGCGTCGTTCTTGGCTCTTACTTCCTGCCTATGCCGGCGCTGGGAGAGCGTCATAGGCTTTTTTGTACTTGCTTTCCGGCCTTGGGCTCGTTGCTGTACCTGGAGTTCCTGAGTGTGTATAGCCTGGATTTCTTTCAGCAATAAATTTCCTGATACACGTTCTGCTGTGGATAGCTTGTCTTTTACTCGTCGTAATGCTTCACGTTTGGTGTAAACAGAGAAATCACCGCTGGCCATGTCAGCCAAAGGAATCTTATGGTATTCACGCGTATTAGGATCCAGAAAATAAACACAACTTACATTGCGCGGGTCTAATCGAAATACATATTTGCGACCTGCGGCATTTACAGGGGTTTCACCTACTCCATATATATAGCTACTTAAGACCGGATCATAGTACTCTAGGTGCCCTATGCGGACGCCATAGCGCTGAATAGTTCGTTCCACATAGGGCATAAAGTCTAGCTTGACTTGCAACTCGTTTGCTAGCCGATTAGGAATTGGGCAGCCTGGATGATCGCGATTGCCCAGCATGCCCTGTCTATAACAGTCGAGTGGGCTTTGCCTCAGTTCTGAATGTATCCGTTGGTGATAGAGGCAAACGATGTATGTCCCAATCCACCGTTGGAAATCAGTAAGAGTGAAAATGGCGCATTTACTAGGCCGATAAACCTTACTCTTATTTTTGCTTTTGAAATAAGCACCTGGCAAATGACGAATCCGCCATTTTAGGGTTTTGAAAAGTCGTTCGATATGCCCTCCATAGTTTGGCTGGCGAGGCGGCCGGAATTGCAGTTGAATTCCGTACTGTTCACAAGCGCGCGCCAGCACAGAACCCCGGAATTCCTTTGCATTGTCGGTATACAGAATCTGCATTGTTCCCCAACAAGGCCAGGCCCCATCAATATCGTGACCTGCTAGCCACGTTTCTTTAGGCAACAAAGCATGGGCTAGACATAAGCCCGTTCCACAAGAGCCAGGTGTCTCAAACCCTAGATGAAACCCCACCACCATACGTGAATACACGTCTAAGGCTAATGTCAGCCAAGGGCGACATAATGAACGTCCTGTATCTTCATCTATGAGCAGAATATTTAATAAGCTATGATCTAATTCGACGACATGTAACGGATAATTTGCTTCTAGTGTGTTTTGCCGAATATGTCCTAATTGCTCACGCGCTGTTTGACGCCCTAACCGGCGTTGAATACTTAGCTTTCTTCCTAGGGCCTTAATACGTCGATGTACTGTTGGCATAGAAGGAGCAATTATTCCCTCAAGTGCGCACCGCAGTTTAATTTGCTCTAGTGTATAAGTTACAGAAGCCTGCTGCTCAGTATAGTAATATTTTTGAAGACACTCTTGTAGAATTTGCTCAGCCCGGACGGCTAATCGCGATTTTTTTTCCCTCTTTCCTTTCTGTCGCAAAAGGCCAGGCAAGCCGCTTTGATGATAAGCATGAATCCAGCGGCGTAGAGTAGCGGTGCTTACGTTGTGACGTTGCACTGTATCCGTCAAGACATGCGCAGGTATCCGAATCCCTAATAGTGGTTGAATAATAGCAAAACGCTTGAGCGCTATATTCCGATCAGCTTCCTTAACGAATTGATATGCGTCACATTCTGCTCCACTTGGTGCGTCTATGGGACACACATCGGCTATGCACACGCGCACGAGTTGCTCTGTTGGCAGTTCAATAAGAACCTCCTGCAAATTGAGTACACGGTTAAGTTTAACCACTTGACCTTTGTACTTACAAGTAGTTCCAGGAGTAAGTGAAACCACAGCCATAGTCAGCCCTCCTTACTGGCACCTGTCTCCCCTTTGCTGCACACGATGCCACGTATAAATGAGCAGCCAAACTGTAATTATAATTTACTATTATTTTCTGATTAAATACAATGACTTTCTCTGACCATTGTTACATTTAATTCCACACAATGTGGCGTTTATGATCAAAAAATGTGATTACATCATTCAGATAATCGGTCAATTTTGATCATTATATGTGTGATTTTACAAATCCGCAGCCGGGGGAAATCTCGCTGGCCCACAACGGCGTGCTGTTCCTGGATGAGTTACCGGAGTTTAAGCGTACCGTATTGGAAGTAATGCGGCAACCTTTGGAAGAGCGCCGGGTGACAATATCGCGGGCTAAGCTCAGCATTGACTTTCCAGCCAACTTCATGTTGATAGCCAGCATGAACCCCTGCCCCTGTGGATATTATAATCACCCGGAGAAAGAATGTGTGTGTGGGCCCGGCGTTGTGCAGCGCTACCTAAATAAAGTAAGTGGCCCGCTGCTCGACCGCATTGATCTGCACGTGGAGGTAACGCCCGTTACGTTTGATCAGATGACGGAAACGCGGCGCTCAGAAAACAGCCAAGACATTCAACTACGCGTAGAAAAGGCCCGAAAACAGCAGGCAGCGCGCTTTCATGAGTTTTCCGATATCCACTCCAATGCCATGATGCCGTCGCAGATGGTGAAGGATATCTGCCGGATTGATCAGGCGGGGCTTTCGCTGCTCAAAACCGCCATGGAGCGTTTAGGCCTCTCGGCTCGGGCCTACGACCGCATCCTGAAAGTAGCCCGCACTATTGCTGACCTTGCTGGCGCTGAGGAAATCCGTATCGAGCACCTGGCCGAAGCCATTCAATACCGCAGCTTAGACCGCGAAGGGTGGGCCGGGTAAGTAAAATTTTGAAGTGGTGGATTTTATGTTTCAGTAGTGAGCCTGACGTAGTCTAAGCCACTTTCACAGCAAAGTCACTCATTTACTGTCTTCACCCATTCACTATACCTACCACTTCACGAATTCACCCTTAGCTTTGCAGGGCTATGTATAAAGCTCTGCTGAAACCCCTGTTCTTCCAGCTCGATGCCGAACGGGCCCACCATTTGGTATTCGATAATCTGAAGCGGGCGCACCAGTTGCCAGGCACAGCGTCCTTGATGCGAAGCTTGTACGACTTTCGCCACCCTGGGCTGGAGCGTGAGGTCTTCGGCCTTAAGTTTCGCAACCCGGTAGGCCTAGCGGCTGGGTTTGACAAGAATGCGCTGCTCACGGATGAGCTGGCGGCCCTGGGGTTTGGGTTTGTAGAGATTGGGACGGTTACGCCGCGGCCCCAGCCCGGCAACCCAACGCCGCGCTTGTTCCGACTGCCGCAAGATGAGGCTTTGGTAAACCGCATGGGCTTCAATAACGAAGGTGCCGCCGCCGCCGCTGTCCGCCTGCGCCAGCGCCGCTCTGACATAATTATTGGAGGCAACATCGGGAAGAACAAAGACACGCCTAATGACCAGGCTGCTCAGGATTACGTGGCTTGTGTAGAGGCTCTGCACGAAGTGGTAGATTACTTCGTAGTGAATGTTTCCTCACCGAATACACCTAACCTGCGGCAGTTGCAGGAGCGCGAGCCGCTGATTCAGCTGCTGCAGCAGGTACAGGCACGGAACCAATCGTTGCCCCAGCCTAGGCCACTGCTGCTAAAGATTGCGCCTGATCTAACAGACGGGCAGCTCGACGATATTCTGCTTATTGCCCGAGAGACTCAACTGAGTGGCCTAGTAGCCACCAATACCACCATCAGTCGCGACGATTTACAAACGCCCGCCGGACAAGTGGCCGCCTTAGGGGCTGGTGGGGTGAGCGGCCGCCCACTGCGCCGCCGTGCTACGGAGGTAATCCAGTATTTGCACCGCAATAGCCAAGGTGAGCTGCCTATCATCGGGGTAGGCGGGATTCACTCAGCGCAGGATGCGCAGGAGAAGTTGGCAGCCGGCGCCTCCTTAATTCAGCTTTATACGGGCTTTATCTATGAAGGCCCGAGTTTGGTAAAGCGAATAAACCAGGCGCTGGTGCCAGCTTGACAAAGCCATCTACTTGCCGTAGCTTAGTTGATAGTCAGTTTCACCTTTAATCAACTACTAGTTATGGGCAAAGGAGACATCAAGACCAAGAAAGGCAAACGCACCAACGGCAGCTACGGAGTACACCGCAAGAAACGGCGCGCCGCCAAGGCCGGGCCCCCAAAACCCGCTGATAAAAAGTAACACGAACGCCCTGAGCCACGCCTGGTCTCAGGGCGTTTGTGTTTGCTGGGCACTTTTACTAGCCTACGCAGCCAGTGGGCGGTAGCGGCACTGCATCCAGATCAGAATAGGGACCAATACCAGCGTAGGCCACAGGAAGTTGAGCGGAAAGGGAATGAACTTCAGGCTAGTTACCGAGAATGCCGAAACCGCGGCAATATAGGAGCCCACAAAGCCCGAAATGTGGTTTCGCAGCCATTGCCCGGCAGGCCATGGCCCAGGGTGCAAATAGCTTCGTAGCTGCCGGAGGGTCGTCATCAGGCCGATGCCGCCAAACACCAGAGGCACGGGATTAAAAGGCCGACTTAGTATTCCGTAGGCTAGGGTACCAGCAAAAAGCAACAGGCCTACTGTTACTATACCCCAATCATACACCGCTGGCTTTTGGTCGAGGCCCATGCGCTTGTGGTACAACGAGCGGTAACCGAACTGTGCCAAATATAAGCTGAATACGCCCGTTAATAGCAGAAAAGTGAGACTATTGAGGCTCGCGGAGATAATAGCCGTGGTGCCGGCCACCAGCATGGCCCAGAAGAAAACACGCCCCCAAAGTCGGTGAGCGGGCCCTCCTTTCCGAACGGCCAGTGCAACGGGAGCCACAAAGAAACCGGTGAAACCAGCCGCAATGTGCAGCCATCGATTCAGATGCAGAAACGTTTCCATGAAGCGCAAGATGTTGAGGCGGAGTTTTGAAGAACGTCCTCAAGATTGCGCGTGCAGTGCCCACTTCAAACTCCCTGTTCCTCAACCAGCATTGTGATTGGTTGAACTGTCTTTTCTGCTCACTGAACTGTTTTGCTCGCTACAGCCGCACACCCAACCGGCACTCTATTACGTCGGCAGCACCACGGTGTACTTTCAGATCAATGTTGCCGAACAGATGCTCTGTAAATTGGTATTTCAAGCCCAGGCGCTCGTAGTAAAACTTGTTGGACTTGTAGGGATTGTAGACATAGAAACCCAACTGTGACACAAACGCCAACCGACCGAAAAGCAGCTCATGCCCAAAGTAGGCACCCGCTTTCTTCACATCCGGCAGCTTCTCGGTGGCGCGGGCAGTGTCGCGCAGCTCGGCGCGAAGGCTCCGGTCGTAAAATCCCTCTAGGCCTACTACGAGGTTGCTTTTGCGATTCACGCGGCGGCCGGCAGCAATAGTGACTGAGTTCACCCAATACTTGTTGCGGTCCGTTTCGTTGCGCTGCTTCACGCCGGCCGTACCGCTTATTTCCACAAAGTTGCGGCCCAAATCAGGTGGGGCAATAGCCGACTCTCCAATGGGTAAAGGAGCAAAGGGGCGTTGCTGATGGTAGTTGAGGCCAAGCAGCACCGTGGGCAGATTAATACCGAAGTTGGGTTTGGTGGTAGCCCCGTTGGAATAGTGGTTGAGCCCCACACCCAGTAACAGGCCTAGATGCTCTGATAGGGCCACATCGTACTCAAGCCGCGTTTGGATAGTAGCGTTGAGGCGGGAGCTGACAATGGTATTCTTATGGTTGGTTTCCTGATTGTAGCGGATGGGGAAATAGCCTAGGCCAGTCCCAATACGGAAGTTGAGCTCCTGCCGCTGCGTGCGTAAAAATGACTTATTGATATACACAGTAGCGGCATACGACTTACCCAGTACCGGATTGTGGTAGTCGTAGTAGACGAAGGCCATGCCCACCTTGGGGTAGCGGTACCAGGCATGCCACGGTGCTGAGCCGTTAGTTTGCCGCTGCAGATTCAGCTCCACTCCCGTGGGGTGCGAAATTGCGAGGTGCTTAACGGCAGGTGTGTGCGCAAGTATAAAGCTCCCCTGCGCGTAAGCTCCCAGTACCAAGGGCCCTTCGGGCGGCAGAGGCCTAGTACGCTGCTCCTGAGCATAGCCTACGCAGGTAGTTGCGAGTAGGCCACTCAAAAGCAATACAAGTCGAATCGTCATAGAAAACATGAGGCAAGCAGGCCAAAATTAACGAAATCAGCCTGATCAGTAGTGAAAGCTCACGTTTCACTAGCTCTCGATAAAGTACTACTACTGTTGAGATTGTCTAATAAAGATGATATTGAATAGACTTTTACTACTAATAAAAACCTGGCTCATCCGCAACCCTGGCCTACTGCTTTACGGTATGACACCCTGTGAACCACGAAGAATGTGGCTGCATCGGTCCGTGAAGTGGTCAGTATAAGTGTCTTCCCCATCCCCATCCCCATGAAAAAAATTGCAGCTCTCACTTTGGCTTTAGCTTCGGCTGCCTCATTAGCTCATGCCCAAGACGCCGGCGGCTTCCGCATTGGTCTGAAGGCTGGTGGTACGTACTCTAACGTATCAGGTGATGACGTAACTCAGTTTACTGGGCCTAATTACGAAACAAGCATTGGCAAGTATAAAATCGGTTACAATGGAGGTATTGCACTCCAAATTCCATTAAGCAGCGACGGGTTCTTCTCTTTTGCGCCCGAGCTTTTGTACAACCGTAAAGGCTATCAGATTGAGTCTGACGCGAAGAACGTAGCTGCTAACATTGAAAAGCAGGAATATGAGCAACAGCGTGTACTACATTACCTCGACTTACCTCTCTTAGCCCGCATTAACGCTGGTGGGTTGTTCTTCGAGCTTGGCCCACAGGTAAGCTACCTGTTTGGCTCGCGCACCAAGACCCAGGTTACTACTAAATACACCGACGGAACGAAGGATAAATCAGAAGATCGGAGCGATTTTGTGGATTACCTAGGCGGCATCCGGAACGAGAAGTACAAGGGTGACCTCTCGAACGTAGACATTAGCGGCGTAGCGGGTATTGGCTTCCAGAGCGAAGCAGGTGTGAGCGTAGGCTTGCGGTATGCCCGCGGCTTCAACTCCCTCATCGACAGCAAAGACACCGACAACGAGCCCAAAGCATTCAACAATGCTTTCACGCTGCAGTTGGGTTACTTGCTTCCTACCAAATAGATGGCTAGGCCTGATTAAAACCGGAGCCACTTCCTCAAGGGAGTGGCTCCGGTTTTTTATAACCACCCTGCTAGTTCACGGTTCTTAGTAAGCATTACTCGCTATCACTATCTACTCCGCCCTTTCACACTTCTTTTCTATCACATCATGAAAAAAACAGCCTTTGTAGCTGGTGCGCTGTTGGCAGCGGCTACGCTTACCTCCTCTGCAGTACACGCCCAAGGTGTGCGGCTTGGCATTAAGGGAGGTGCTAACCTCTCCAACCTTTCCGGCGACCTCACAGACGAGGATCGGTTTGAGAATAAGTTCGGCTTTCATGGCGGGCTGATGCTCAATGTAGGCCTCATTAATGATGGTTTCCTGTCGCTGCAGCCGGAAGTGCTGTTCTCACAGAAGGGCTTTAAGTACGCCGACAGCCAGTTTAACATCGGCGGAAACACCGTTAAGTACGAAGGTGACCGAACCTACAATTACATTGATGTTCCGGTGCTATTGAAAGTTAATGCCGGCGGGTTCTTTGTGGAGGCTGGCCCCCAGTATAGCTACCTGCTGAAAGTGAAGGACGATTCCAAAGTCTCGATCAACGGCAATACCGCCACGCAGCGCAGTGGTACCAGCGACTTGAGCAACGTGAATCGGAATGAAATTGGGTACGCTGCTGGCCTAGGCTTTCAATCAGATGCTGGCTTGCTGCTAGGCCTACGCTACAATGGCTCTTTCACGGATTTTGGTAAGGATGGCTACCAAGACAATGATTTACGCAACGCCCGTAACTCTGTTTTCCAACTATCTCTGGGTTACTTGATTCCCAGTAAATAAGCCTTCCCCATTTACCTAGTAAAAGGCCCTACTCATGGCAGAGTAGGGCCTTTTGCATGTGAAGCTGGAGGGTAGTTGGCATACTTTTAGTTTATGCTGGTTCCGTGCACATTTTTCACCTTTAACTTCTGCTGCACTATGAACCGTAAACTGCTTACCATTGCTGCCTTGCTCACCGTAGCTGCAGCTTCTTCTGCTCAAGCTCAGGGCGTGCGTCTGGGCCTGCGTGCCGGCGCCAACTACTCTAACTTGGCAGGCAACGTAAAAAACGAAAACACCTACAACAATAAGTTCGGCTTCCTGGGTGGCGTGATGCTGAATGCCGACGTAACCGGCGACGGATTCTTCTCCATCCAGCCTGAGGTTTTGTATTCACAAAAAGGCTTCGAAAACAAGCCTACCGAATACACCAATACCATTCTGGGTGTAGGCTACACGGAGAAGCGCGAGGGCAAGGTGAACTACAATTACCTCGACGTGCCGGTGCTGCTGAAGATAAACGCTGGTGGCCTGATCGTAGAAGCTGGTCCGCAGTACTCTTACCTGCTGAGCGCCAACGACGAAACGAAAATCACCCGCACGCGCCAGCCCAACGGTACTCCTAACGTTATAGAAGCACAGGATAAGAAAGATGTAAGCGGCTTTAAGCGCAGCGAGTTGGGTTATGTAGCCGGTGTAGGCTACCAAGCCGACAATGGCCTGAGCCTGAACCTACGTTACACCGGCGCCTTCAGCGACTTCGTGAAGAGCGACAACGGCACCTACTTCAACGGCGACCTGGCCAACGCTCGTCACTCAGCCGTGCAGCTTTCGCTGGGTTATTTGATTCCGAGCAAATAACGCTTTGTAGGCCTGTTATTTCCTGCCGCCCGACTCCTACAAAGGAGTCGGGCGGTTGCATTTTCGTCCCTACCTCATGGTATGACAGGCACGCCACGAACTACAAAGGGAAGTATTTCAGTGTAGTTTCGCAGCCGTATCACCGCGTTTTTTGAGTATGTCTATGAAGAAAGTAGTTCTCTCCGCAATGCTTTTAGCAGGCCTAGCAGGTACTGCACAGGCACAAAGCAATGTATCATTGGGGCTAAAGGCCGGGGCCACTCTCTCCGATTTCACGGGCGAGCAAGCTTCCGCGTATAAAAGTATAGTGGGGTTTAACGTGGGAGTTTTTGCCAACATTGGTTTCACGCGCATGCTGGCTTTTCAGCCGGAAATCATGTACTCCCGCAAAGGCGCTAAGCTCGAAACTCCAGACATCACTACCCACCTCGACTATGTGGATGTACCGTTGGTATTTCACGTGAATGCCGACGGCTTGTTCTTTGAAGCCGGTCCGCAGGTAGGTTTCTTGGTGTCGGCCAAGAACAAAACTAGCAACGTCAGCACTGATGTAAAGCCCACCTTCAATACAGTGGATGCTGGCTACGTGTTTGGGCTCGGTTATCAACGCAAAACAGGCCTAGGTGTTGGGCTGCGCTACAATGGTGGCTTCACCAATGTGGTTAAGTCTTACACCGTAGGTAATACCAAAGTGCAAGACAACATCCGCAACAGCGCTTTCCAGCTGTACCTGACGTATTCGCTGAACGGACGCTAACAGTAGCAGAGGCATTTAATAGTACAGATTAAGAACTTATTCCTTAACCTGAGGAAGCTCATCCGTCATGAAGATTGTACTACTTTCGCGCATTCATATATATAAATCTTAATTAAGATGAAGAGAATCTTTTTGATTCTGTTAGGAACTGCTGGTTTAGCAGTAGGAGGCTACGCCCAGGGTGCACGCGTTGGCGTGAAAGCAGGTGCTAGCCTAACTAATTTTGTGGGCAAAGATTCTGACGGCTATGATGGCAAATTCGGTTTCCACGGTGGCGTGGTAGCTGAGCTTGGCCTCACCGACAATTTTGCTATTCAGCCTGAAGTATTGTATTCTATGAAGGGCGCTAAATTCGGTGACCTTGCAGAAGATCTACGCTTCAACCAAACCTACATTGATGTTCCGGTGCTACTCAAAGTGAAAGCCGATGGACTCTTTTTTGAGGCTGGCCCACAAGTAGGCTTTTTGGTGGGTTCTAAGCTCAAAGGCGAATCTGCGTCAGTAGACAGCAAAGACGCTTTTAACAAGGTAGACTTTGGCTATGCTGCAGGGCTTGGCTATGAAATCAGTAACGGCCCTATGATTGGGTTACGATACAACGCTGGCATCAACAAAGTGGGCAAAGACGCGAATGTAAATGGGGTTACTTTTGAGGCCGGCGAAGTACGCAACAGTGCTTTCCAGCTGTACCTGGGCTTCATGTTCGGGGGTAAATAGTTACCACGTTACACAGTAGCCACAAAAGAGGCTCGTCTGACAGCAGACGAGCCTCTTTTTGTGCTTCTAGGCCACTTGCTACTTCGCAGCGGCTGCCGCGTAGTTGCGGTAGAAATGCGGAATGGTTTCAATACCCTTCAGGAAGTTGAACACGCCGTAATGCTCATTGGGTGAGTGAATGGCGTCCGAATCAAGGCCAAATCCGAGTAGCACAGAATCTAGGCCTAGTTCAGTTTTGAACATGGCCACAATGGGGATAGAACCGCCGCCACGCGTAGGAATGGGGCGCTTGCCGAAAGTAGTTTCCATGGCGTCGGCAGCCGCTTTGTAGGCCACTGAGTCGGTTGGGGTTACTACGGGCTCACCGCCATGGTGGGGCCGTACTACTACCGTTACGCCGCTGGGCGCAATGCTCTCAAAGTGCTTCTGGAAAATTTCCGTTATTTCCTCAGAGGTCTGGTGAGGCACCAGGCGCATCGAGATTTTGGCAAAAGCCTTGGAGGCAATAACCGTTTTGGCGCCCTCACCGGTGTAGCCACCCCAAATGCCGTTAACGTCCAGCGTGGGCCGGATACCAATGCGCTCAACGGTGGTATATCCGGCTTCGCCGTAAGTATCGGGCAGTCCGATGCTCTGCTTGAACTCTTCGTCGGAGTGGGGCACGCGGTTAAGTTCGGCGCGCTCCTCCTCGCTTAGCACGGCTACTTTATCGTAGAAAGCAGGAATGGTGATGTGGTTGTTTTCATCGTGCAGAGAGGCAATCATCTTGCAAAGCACGTTGATGGGGTTAGCCACTGCGCCACCGTATAGGCCGGAGTGCAGGTCGCGGTTGGGGCCAGTTACCTGTACTTCGTGGTAGCTCAGGCCGCGTAGGCCTACCTCAATGCTGGGCTGGTCGTTGCTGAGGATGCCAGTGTCAGAAATCAAGATCACATCGGCCTTGAGCTTCTCCTTGTTTTCGCGCACGAAGATGGCTAGGTTGTTTGAGCCGATTTCTTCTTCGCCCTCAATCATCACCTTCACGTTGCAGGGCACGCCACCGTCCTGCTGCATCATTTCGAAGGCCTTTACGTGCATATATACCTGGCCTTTGTCGTCGCAGGCGCCGCGGGCGTAGATCTTACCGTCTTTAATAACCGGCTCGAAGGGCCCGGAAGTCCAAAGCTCATACGGGTCGGCGGGCTGCACATCGTAGTGGCCATACACGAGTACCGTGGGCAGCGCGGGGTCAATGATTTTTTCGCCGTACACGATAGGGTTGCCAGCTGTAGGGCACAGCTCTACTTTCTCTAAGCCTACTTCCTCGAAGCGGGCCTTCAGGTATTCAGCGGCATGCAATACGTCGCCATGAAACTTAGGATCAGCGGAAACCGATGGGATGCGGAGCCAGTCCATCAGTTCACTCAAAAAACGCTCTTGGTTCTGTTCGAGGTAAGAAGCCATGCGGCGGTGGGGTTAGTTGGAAATGCGAGGGTAAAGGTAGTAGGACAGGCCTAGAATAGTACGTAGGTCAGTACCTGAACTGTGCTTCGCTATTATTAGTGTTGTAATGGTACCCAGTCATTTTTTATAAAGAACACACTACCGAAATGGCGAGATTCGAACACTAGATAAAAGTGTCCCTTTTGCCGATAAACAGTAGGGTTAGAAGCAAGAATATGGTGAGTGGGTTGCTTCATTCTCACAACTAACCGGTGCGAGCTGTAAGGTTTAACAGTGGAAATCTCGCCGAGATACGTTTTAATGACAGTACTTCCATTCGTCTGATGAAAGGTAATTCGATCATCACTTGTGATTTCAAAGCGGAAGTGGTTGTACTGCCAATCAGCTTGCCTACCAGGAAACTTACTACGATCAATTACATACTGACCATAATAGTCTTCTTTTTCTAGTTCACTTTTGGGCGTAAAGAGGTGAATTAGCCAAGCCAAGGCTATCAATCCAAACACGACGCCCCACAAACCAACTAGTACCTTAAGAAAAAATGGTTTTTCTGTAGCGACTGCTAACCAAATTAAACTCGCTGTTCCAGGTAATAGGACCAAGAAGAAGAAAAGGTTAAACCCAAACCCCATAAGTATTATTATTCAAAGATAGCTGGGCCGCAACCTACAGGAATACAGTTTACTTACTTCTTATCCCACGGCATTGGCACGCGGCTTTCCGTGCCGGCACGTAAGCGGCCGATATTAGCGCGGTGGGTGTACACCAGTAGCACCGCCAGCACGAAGCCAAACCACACTAGCAACTGATTGTCGGGCCGGAACTGGGGTAGTAGCTGCAGCACGGCAAACGTCACGCCGGCCGTCATGCTGCTCAAGGATACGTAGCGCGAAATTAGCAGCGTGACGATAAACACCAGAATACATACGCCTACTGTAGCCGGCGCGATGGCCAGCATCATGCCCAGTACGGTAGCCACGCCTTTGCCGCCCCGGAAGCCCGCGTAAATTGGGTAAATGTGGCCTAGCACGGCCAACACCCCGCAGGCAATCTGGTAGTACAGCAGTTGCTCCGGCAGAATGGCCCCCTGATTCAGCATCACGGAAGCCAGCGAGGTGGCAGCCCAACCCTTCAGCACGTCAATGGCCATGACGAAGGAACCTGGTTTCTTCCCCAGCACCCTAAAGGTGTTGGTGGCGCCGGAGTTGCCAGACCCATGTTCCCGAATATCAATCCCGAAAAACAGGCGCCCCACCCATAAGGCGGTCGGGATGGAGCCAATAAGGTAGGCGGCCACTAAGAGGCCTAGAACGAGGGGGAGATTCATGCAGGAGGTGAGTAGAAATCGAGCTATGGGGTAAAGATACGGTTCTGATGTCGCGGCGTTGGCCGGAAGAGTTGCCGGCTGGCTGAATGTTCTGCTAGTGGGCCTGACTCCTGGCCCCCTCTCCTTCTGAGCGGAAATTCAACCTCTAGCTGTTGGCGCTGCATCTACAACTACTAGATTTTACTTGCCCCACGTCGGCACGTCATCCTGACGAAGGAAGGACCTTAGTACGTGAGCACAAGACGCTAGGCCAGTCGTTCTATCGTGAGAAGCCTCTTGCTTCATCAGGATGACTTACCGACGTGTAATACAGACGTCAACCACTGGCCTAGCGCTATAAAAAGGAACCGCCCCGCCAGAAGCTCTGGCGGGGCGGTTGTTTGAGGGGTTATTCTTCGCCGAAGGGGTCGTTGGCGTCCTTCTTCTTTTTCTTCTTCGACTCCTTTTTGGTGTCTTCCGCAGGAGCGTCAGCTGGCGGCGTAGTTTCTACTACCTCATCCTTTTTCTTCTTTTTCTTACCAGTGTCGGCAGGTTCGGCCTCTACGGGAGTGGCAGCTTCCACGGGCTCGTCCTTCTTCTTTTTCTTCTTGCCGGTGTCTTCAGCAGGAGCGGCACCAGCATCCGACTGCATGGCTTCTTCTACAGGGTCGAGCTTCTTCTTTTTCTTCTTCGAGTTGCCTTCCATGTTATCGAAGTTGCCGGTGCTCACGGGCTGTGTGGTATTCACCTTGCGCTTGCCCGACTCCTTCAGGTAGTCTTTGCGGAAGTGGTTGAGGAAGGTTTGCACCTCCTGATCATCTCCCAGGAAGAAGCCGTACTGCGTGGCGGTGTTGTAGTCGCCTTTCGCTTTCAGACCAATGATTTCGTCGAAAGAGCCGTGTTGAGCTTTGGCCAGCATCACGTTGTTGGAGTACTTGAGGTAGTACCAGGTTTGGGGCTCGGCCTCTAGGTACAGCTCTACCGCATCGCCAGTGCTTTCCTTCTTGATTTCAATGTAGCCGTCGATCAGTGCATTGATGTCCTTCTTGCCTACACTCACTAGGCCTATCTTGCCCACAGAGTACCACGCCCGCATCTTGTCGTTCCAGCGGAGGTTTACTTGGTTCAGTACTACCGTGTGCAGGAACTTCGGCGACACCTTCTGTAGGGGTGTGTAGCCACCTTTGCGGGTGCTGTATTCCTGAGCGCCTTTGTTACCAATGAACTCCGCCATTTTGTAGAGCTGCGCCTGAGAGCCAGTTAGTGCTTCTGGCAAGCCCTTAGCGTTGGTAGCTAAGTCGTTACCCATGGCTTCCACTGCTTTTTCGGGCAGTACAATATCAAAGGCCATGAAGGTATCGAGGTCGTAGATGGCACTGTCAGGCTTAGCGTAGCCTAGGCCTGCAGCAGTCAGCGTGTAGTCTTTATTGGAATTGATCAGGTTAATCTTACCCCGGAAGTTCATGGCACCGGTAGAGTCGTTCAGCGTCAGCACCGAGCCCTCGTAGATGTCAGGGTTGGTGATTTCGTGCTGGCTGATACCATACACCCGCTTCTTTTGGTCGTAGCTCAACGTGCCATCAACCTGGAAGATATTCTGGTCGGTTACGCCTGGCTTCGTGTTAACGAACAGTGGGTACACCTTACCTGAATTCTCCGACAGGAATAAGCCAGAGAGCATGGGAGTACCGTCCTCCGACTTTGGCTCATTGAGCTTAATCCGGATGCCTTTGGGGTCAATGCTATCCTGAACGGCGAACCACTCTGAGGCCCCGGCATTCTTCACAAATTCCAGCTTGGCCTGGCCATCAAAGGTGAAGCCCCGCTTCTGAGAGTTCATCTTCACGGCTCCGCGGTAAGCAATGCGGGGCGCCAGGTGAAACTTGTCGGTGGCCGCAATGGTGGCCACCGCGGTAGTTGGGGGCGCAACCGGCGAATCGTCCGGTCCATTTCCACGCTTCAACAACGATTTGCCCAGCTTGCTGGCTTTCGCCCCATTCATTGCCAGGGCTGCAGAGTCGGCCCTGAAGTTGGTGAATTTGATAGCAAATGAGTCGGCAGAGGCGTTCTTGTAGTTATACAGCGCGTTGCCCGTGAACGACGTGCGCGAATCAATCTTGATTTCGCCCTTGTACAGCGCATGATACTTGTGCAGGGTATCCATTACAATACCTGCGTTCTGGAAGCCGCGCATTTCAGCATTAGGCAGCACGTACACCTTGCTCGAATCGGGCATGATCCAGGCATCGGCGGCGGCAATGTGCGGAACGCCACCAGCTACCAGACGGTAACGGCTTAGGTCGTACTTACCCGTAGCGGCCTGAAACTTCAAGCCGCGCTGCTCTGGCTTGGTGCTGTAGAAGTATGAGCGCGAAGAGTCGGCGCCAGCTTCTACGCTGAGCTGCACAATCTTCTTTTTGAAGTCCCACTTACCACCCGAAAGTGTGGTGCGGTACTGCGAATAGGGCAGCTCAATACTAGACTTGTTGTCGCCGGCTTCGCGGGCAAACTCCGTGTTACCGGCTTTCAGATCATAGGTAAAGGCCACGTTGTTGGCCGTTAGAGCCGGCTTGTTTACCTCTGCTGACTTAACGCTTAGCGTGGCATTTTTACCTGTGTAGCGAGTGGGCTTGAAGACAAAGCCCGCCGAGCGTATAAACGACTGCGGACCATCCATGCCGCCGTTGCCGTATAGGCCACCCGGCGTATACGTCAGGGTGCCTTTGAAGGCGTACGTAGCATCGTACATCTTCAGGCCCTGCCCTTGCTGGCTGCTCAGGTACATAGAGTCCTGCTTCACGGCCCACTTCATTTGGTAGCCTGGCTGCAGCGTCACCTTGGCAAACTCAGTTCCGCTCAGCGGACCAGGGGTAATGAGACCCGCCTTGCCCACCGTCACAACGGAGTCTTTGTAGAAAACAAACTGGTCGCTGGTGAAGTCGCCGGTCAGGTATTTGATGTTACCAATACCTTGCAGACCCCGGTTGCTCATGGTCACTTTGTTGAACAAGCGCCCTTTGTTGCCATACAGCGGGAAGCCCTCCTTAGGCAGATTGTACACGAAACCAAGCGAGCCATCTTCCTGCAGTGAAAGCTTGGTTTTGAAGTCGGGCATAATGCCGCCCGATACAAATGTTCCCTTGAACCCTACTGCTCCTCGGTTCTTATTATTGAGCGAGTCGAGCCTGAAAGGCGGAATATCGAAGTACATCGTGGTATCGTAGGCACCGCCCAGTACCTCAGGCTTATCGAAGAATACGTAGGCCCCAGTGCTGGCATCAAAGGACGGATAAGCCCCCAGCTTCTTGCGGCCCGACTTATTGTTAGGCGCATTAATGTAAAGCTTACCCGAGGAGGTCTTCTTCTTGTTGGTGAGGGTGAAGTCCGTGTCCTTACGGGCTTTCATTACGGAGCCCTTCGAGCCTTTGCCCTTCACGATGATGGAGTCAATCTTCACCAGATCAATGAAGAAGCCATCGTAATCAAACTTAAACTCTTTGCCCTTGAAGATAAAGGCTGAGGCTACTACGGTGCCGTTAAACAACACACCGCGGTTTTTCTGAATGCGGATAACGCTGGAGTCTGGCTTCACAAACACCGTCACGGAGTCGTCGGAGAAGTTAAAGCGGTCAACGCCGCGCACCAGCAGGTCGTTAGTAGCCAGGTTTAGCGTGGCATTCTTGCCCGAAGGCGACAACGACTTGATAGCAATGTGGTCGTAGTCTTTCTTGCCCCGCGAGGAGTTTACGTAGTGCGAAGCCTTTGGGAGCAAGACTACCTGATCGGTTTGCGGGTACCACTTCACGTATCCGTCGCGCGCCAAGCCCGACATTGCCGAGCGCAGATTCTCGGGGCTAATCTTCAGCGCCGTCACCATGTCCTGAATAGTAAACAGGCGGGTGTTTTCGTGGCTCTGGCTGTAGCCCACTACCATTTGCAGAGGGTGCATCTTGTTGATGGACTTAATCTGCTGATAGCGGGTGTTGGTGTAAAATTCTTTCGATTCGAAGTTGGCAGTAACTTGATTTTTAGCCGTCAGAATAGAGAAATCGATGTTAGACGTCCGTAGCGGCCAGGTGAGCAGCTCGGTCGTGATTTCCATCTGGTGGTATGAGTCATAGTAGGGAGTATTCTTGTACATCCCTTCCTCGCGAGTGAGCTGCAGCACCTGCGGCCTCTTTGAGTACTTCAGCTTTACCCCAGGGTGCGTTAGCGAGTCCTGCTTGTCCTGGAAGATAGTAACGGCCGCGCGTTGGCTGCTGATGATCGAGTCGCCGAGTTCATAGGAAAGCGAAGCGGCCTTGAACTTAGGCTTACCATCTACTTCTACAATAATCCGCGACAACGCCCCATCGAGTGAGGCCGACATAGCCCGGGTGCCCGCCAGCGTAAAGCCACCGTAATAGCGAATATTTTCGCCAATGTTCTTTACCCGGGCGTCGTTGGTGTTCGAAATAAAACGCGGGTAGCCGGTATCCGAAGTAGGGGTTTTGCGCTTGAGGCTGCGGTAGGCCAGCCAGCCCTTCACGGGCGCTTCTAGCACAGCCGGATAGGTAAGTGTGGCGGGCTGGGCTGTGAATTCTGCCTTGGAAATATCAAAGTTATAGCTCGCCAGATCTGCCGTAACGGGGTTATTGTTTATCTGCCAGCCGTACTGGCCGCCATAGCCCACAAACCGGTTTTGCGGGGTGATGGCGCCACTGGTTTTGTGAATGATAACGGAGTCGCCGGCCGCGGCCATGAACAAGTCAGCATCCTTCAGAATAAGTACCGGGCCGCGGGTAGTAGGGGCCACATACGTGTCGTAGGTGGGTGCTAGGCTAGGGGCAGCAGCGGTGCCCGCATCGTCGGCGCCCCACATGTCGCCCGAGTCCCACCCGTCGGCCGCTTTTTTCTTGGCTGTGGCTTTGGTGTTGAGTGGCTTGGTTACAACTGCCGCCGAAGCTGGGGCCGCTGGCGCCACTGGAGGCGCCATGGAAGGCATATCGGTCTCGTTATAGGCGTAGCTGAAGGTACCACCATCTACGCGCAGCTTGTTGTAGCGCGAGCGGTAGAGATACTTGGTTTGCAGAAACTGCGCCGAGTTCATCAGAAACTTCTCCACCTCCGGCGCTTGCTCCCGCGTCAAGGCTTTGCCCACCACGTTCAGGAACTCCGTCATCTGGGCATCCGAGAAGTTCTGTACCTGAGTTCCCGCCGTAATAGACGTAAAGAACGCCTCAAAGTGGGGTTTGGCTTTGAACTTGCGCGCCAGCATCTGCTGCGACAGCGCCACAATGTAGGCCTGTTGGGTGGCCGTGAGGCGGTTACTAGCCCATACCTCCTGCAAACGAGCAGCGGCGGCCTTGCCTGATGCCACATTGGCGGTGGCCATCATTGACTGCACATCCACCATAAATTGCTGAGGGTCACTACTCAGCTTACCCGTGAAACGGGGAAGTGCAGGAGCCGCCGGGGCCGCTCCTGCGGGTTGTTTAGAGGGTTGGGATTTGGTCTGCTGCGCCCACGCCGGAGCACTCAATCCCAGCAGCAGCGCGCATACCCATTTAAAAGTAAAATGCTTCATACTAAGTCCGTCAGCGCCTAATTAATCGCCTACAATTTCGACAAAACCCTGCACTTTCCGCCATCTTCTCCCCTATCCCTCCAACAATCATACCCCACCTGAATTTTATACTATTTCCAGAGCACTTTCTTGGAACCTGGCAGCAAAACAAAAGGCCGGCTCCTCAGAACCAGCCTTTTAACACTGCAAACGCTATATATATTTCTCCGTGCAGAGGTGGCGCTTTTTCTAGACTGGCTGGCGGAACACGGCCGATACCCAATGGTTCTGTGTGCGGTGGCTTTCGTACTGGAAGCCGGCCTTTTCTGCGGCCTCCCGGATAAGCGGAAGGTCCTCCTCGTAGAAGCCCGAAAACAGGATGGGGCCGCCCGGCTTGAGGTATTGGGCGTAGGCTGGCATATCCTCAAGCAGCACGTTGCGGTTGATATTGGCCAAGATAATATCGAACGGCGCTTCTCCTTCTAGGGCAGTTACGTCGCCGAGGCGGGCTTCCACTTTGTCCTGCACGTTGTTTTCGGCAGCGTTATCGGCGGCATTCTCGGCAGTCCAGGGCTCCACATCCACGGCCAGCACGTAGTCGGCGCCCAGGTGCACGGCCATCACGGCCAAGATGCCGGTGCCGCAGCCCATGTCCAGCACGCGCTTGCCCTGGTGGTCGATGTCGAGTTGGTTGGTAATCATGAGGGCCGTGGTGTCGTGGTGGCCGGTGCCGAAAGACATGCGCGGCATAATCACGATTTCGTAGGCCAGGTCGGGGCGAGCCTCGTGGAAGGGCGCCCGCACCGATACCTTATCGGCAATAACCAGGGGTTGGAAGTTCTTTTCCCACTCGGCGTTCCAGTTCTGGCGCGTGATGACGCGGTGCGTGTAGCCCACTTCGCCCAGGCCTTCGTAGCGGCTCATGATTTCGGCTACGTGGTCGTGGTTAAACACGTCTTCGGTGGTGTAGGCGCAGAAGCCTTCGTCGTTGTCTTCGAAGGTATCGAAGCCAAGTTCAGCCATTTCGGCTACCAGAATATCAGATAGCTCGCGGGGAGCTTTTACGGTTACTTCTACAAAGTCCATGTGGAGCGGCAAGTGGTATCAAGAGAAAAGGAAATTGCCGCCCATCAAATCAGGACGGCAATTCCGGCGCAAAAATACAGATTTGGACTGGAGCTACTGGCCTAGGCTTTCAAGTCATGCCACAGTTGGCGGCGTAGGTCTCCCTCATTGCGCAGTACGCGCCGCACGGGCACCCAAGCAGTAAGTGTAACTACCGCCGCCAATGCAATGCGCGCCCACCACCACGGCATGAAAAACAGTGCTGCTCCAAATACTATACTTAGCAGGTTTATTAAGTTAGATGCATTACCTCGCATGTTAGCAAGGTCTAAGCTCTTGCCTATGGCCTTCGCCTTGTACAAACTACCCCACAGGCCTAACGCTAGCAACGTTGCGGCAGCTAATGGTAGTAGGCCTAATAACGGCCATCGATGTTGGGGAAATAGCGCTATGAGTAGTGTTACTGACACTAAACAATCTAGCAACAACACCGGGCCTACCAGCCGTATGTATAAGAGCAGTAGTCGCTTTGTAAGGCCTAAGCGAACAATTTCATTTGCCGTTACGGCTCCTATGGCTCCAAAGAGATTGTTATTGACATACGTAAAGCCAATGGTTGGCAGGAAGGACATCCAAAATACACCATTTAGCGGATCGCCATGGCGGCCAGCGGTCATTCTACTGCAGATGACAAGAATTATTAGTTTGAAGACCAGAGCAATAGATAGCGCCGGCCAGCACTTGCGCAGGTAGGCTTTCCACTCGGGTGATAGGCGAGCTAGGAGCTGGTTTTCGGGTTTACTTTCCGGGGCCGTGGTTAGGTAACGGGCGCTAAACTTTTCGCCTAGGCCACCCAGCGCTACACCCCACAACACCAGTGGGCCGGCTACTGCCAATACGGCCAGGGCGGTTGTAGCAAGCGGTTGCGCCACCAGCGTACTCAGCCAACCGGCCGCGGCCAACAGGCACAGCACATTAAGGGCAAACAGCGGGTGGCGCCAGCGGCCTATGGATAGCAGCAGCCGCAGATTGAAACTGGCGGTACCGGCACTCAGCAGCACCAATAAGTTGAGGCCTAATGGGCGCCACGCGTGCGGGGCACCCGCCAGCGCTACCAACAGAAACAGCAGCAGGATGACCCGGCGCACCGTAACCAAGTCCAGCAGAAACGCCGTGAGCAGGTTGAGCCTCCCCGACACCGGGAAGTGGTCGGGCAAGGGGCGCTGCACGGGTCTATATGATGGCATGAAGTCTACCAGCAGTGCCGAGACGTAGAAAATGCCGTTGAGCGCCACCACTAGCTTCTGGGCAAAGCTGCTAGGTATGGCGTTATCGTGGTTGAGCATGAACGCTAGGCCTGCCCCGTATAGCACGCAGATAAGCGCCAAAAAGATGAGGGCGGCGCGGCCTTCGCCAGCATCGGGCCAGAGCACGGCTTTGAGGCGGCGGCCCAGCAGGTAGGGCAAAAAGTGGCCTAGCGTTCCGTTGTGAGCCATGTTAGGTCTTGAGCGGAGGTGGAAGCTGGGTGCAGCAACTGGAGCAGGGCATCGTTGAGGTAGGCTTCGCGGCCCTGCAAGAAATCCGCCATGGGGCCCCAGTACTTCACCTCGCTGTCATCGAGAATCAACAGGTGCGTGGCTATCTTCTCCATGTGAGCCAGATTGTGGGAGGAAATAAACGTGAGACACTGGCCACGGTAGCTCCCCAGTAGCTCCAGCATGCGTTCAGCCGAGAAAATGTCGAGACCGTTTAGGGGCTCATCCAGAATGAGCAGTTCGGGGCGGTGCAGCAAGCACGAGGCCACGGCCACTTTCTGCTTCATACCCGTGGAGAAGGAGCTGAGCCGCTTGCGCCGCACGGTGTCGTACTCCTCCAGCAAGTGGCCTAGCAGGCTGTTGATGCGGGTGCTGGCATCGGGCAGTTCGTAGATGCGGGCCACAAACTGCAGGTATTCTTCTGCCGTGAGCTGCTCTACTAAGTGCCCTTGGTTGATGAGTGCCCCAATCTGCCGCTTTACGGCCACCGGGAAAGTTTCACCCAGCACTTGCCCATTCAGGCGTATTTCGCCGCTAGTAGGCAGTAGCACGTTGGTGAGCAGGTTAAACAGGGTGCTTTTACCGGCGCCATTACGACCCAGTACCCCCACGCAATAGCCAGTTTGCGCCGTGAGCGAAACGTTCCGCAGTACGGTTTTGGGCCCGAAGGATTTCGTTAGCTGATGAAGCTCTAATTCCATAGATGCCAAATAGAATACAGAAGATAGGATAAGCCTGGCAGCACCTGCGGCCAGGCTGCGGAAAGGTACTAGAATGTTAAGCGGGTTTAGCCATGCCCGTAAGGAAACCGCTAGGCCACTACCCACAGATTCAGCAACAAAAAAGCCCTTCTCACCATGAGAAGGGCTATCTGATGTGCTGTAGTAAGGCTACTGCTTCCGGCACCCGGCGTAGGTGCGCGACTTGGTAAACTGAATACTGAAGTCGGCTAGGTTGCGGTTGTCGGTGACAAACAAGGAGTAGTCGGCGAAGTTGGGCGAATCAGTAAGGTACCAGAGGCCTACCTTATCGGCGAAGAGCTTGCTGGTTTCCTTAAACACCATCAGGTCGGCAAAATCGGCCTCTGGCTCCATGTAAACTGAGCCGAAGCAGCGGCTTTGCCGGCGCGGATCGGTTTCCAGGTACACCGTGCCGAAGACGCGGCAAGGATCAATGGAACTAACCGAGGAGGCGACTAATGGCACGCGCGGAGCCGGCTGAAACGGATTCAGGGCCAGCAGGCCGGCAAGGAGCAGGGAAGAGAGCATAAGCAAGTAATCAGGAGCCTTTGCTGCTGGACAATTATCTGGCCGGGTTTAGTTCGATTGCCGGGCCAGGCCACTCCTTGAACTGTCCTTGAGACCGCAGGGAGGAATCTGAGACAACCGTATTACAGATTCCCCAGGTTCCTCCCTGCGGTCGGAATGACGGTTCAGAAACAGGCCTAGAACGACTTGATGATATCAGTAAAGTCGCGGGACTTGAGCGAGGCGCCGCCGATGAGGCCACCGTCTACGTCGGGCTGGCTGAACAGCTCACGAGCGTTTTGGGCATTGGCCGAGCCGCCGTAGAGAATGGTTGTATTGAGAGCAGCTTCGGCGTCGTAGGCGCGGGCAATTTGCTCCCGAATGAAGGCGTGCACCTCCTGAGCCTGGGCGCTGGTGGCGGTTTTGCCGGTCCCGATGGCCCAAATAGGTTCGTAGGCTATTACCACCTGATCGAACTCCTCGTTGGAGAGGTGGAACAGGCCATCTTTCAGCTGCTTGCTGA
Source organism: Hymenobacter wooponensis (assembly GCF_004745865.1). Classification (GTDB taxonomy): domain Bacteria; phylum Bacteroidota; class Bacteroidia; order Cytophagales; family Hymenobacteraceae; genus Hymenobacter; species Hymenobacter wooponensis. The sequence goes on from NZ_SRKZ01000006.1 coordinate 35,676, forward strand.
TGAAGTTGAAGGTTTCGTCGGCTTCACGGGTTTCTAACGACTCACCCACGCAGAAAATCGGCTTCAGGCCGGCAGCCAGGGCAGCTTTGAGCTTCTGGCTCAACAGCTCATCGTCCTCACGGAAGTACTGACGGCGCTCGGAGTGGCCTAGAATCACGTACTCCACTCCTACCGATTGCAGCATGCGAGCCGATACCTCGCCGGTGTAAGCGCCGCTGTCTTTCTGGTGGCAGTTCTGCGCGCCTAAGTGAATCAGGCCGCCCTCGGGCAGGTGCTTGCTGATGGTAGACAGAAATGGGAAGGGCGGGCACACCACTACCTCCACATTGGAGCCAGTCACTTCGTCCTGCACCATGTTTACGATTTCGGAAATCAGTGCTTGGCCATCCTGGAGGGTGGTATTCATCTTCCAGTTACCGGCCACAATATTCTTACGCATAGCGGAAAGGATTGAGGTTGGGAGTTGGCGCGCAAGTTAGGAACATTGCACAGTGCGTAATGAACAATAAGGAATCAGCCGGGCGATACATGCGCCCAGCAGTTGATTTGTTACTTACTGCTTACTGCGGCTCTATTGCCCCACCAGGATAGGCCTAGGCCCAACACGGCAACTATAATGGCGGCTGCTAGAGCCATCCAAGCCAACACCTCAGTGTCGGGGGCCGAGCGGCGGGCTACGTAAATGCCTAACAAGCCCCAGGCCACAGTGGCGGGGTAGGCCAGCTCCGTAAAGCGGCGCGTAACGTTTAGGGCCAGCCCCGCCGTGATGCCCACCAGCACAATAGCTAGCTGCAGGGCTACCTCCTCGTCGGGATGCCATTTAGTGCCCAAGGCTAGAGTCACGTTCACGACGGTGGCCACTGAAATCCAGCCCAGGTACAGCCCAAATGGGATGCTACTATACCAGGGCGAGCTTGCGCGGCGCACCAGCTGGCGGGCCCGGCCATATACTACGGCCAGGCTGGCCAAAATGCCCAACATAACCAGCATGCTGGGTACTATCAGCTCGTACGCAAACACCACCAGCCATAGGCCGGTCAGCACATTGGCCCACACCAGCGGGCGGGCTACGGCGTCGGGTAGAGGGTTGCGGCGCTGGGCGGGCAGCAGTTGCCATACCGCGTACAGCAACAGGCTCAGGAAAATCAGGCCCCAAATGCTAAAGGCGTAGCCCGCAGGCGTGAGGGGTGTGGGGTACTTGTAAGAAACCTGCGCGTTGGTTTGCCCATTGAAAGGGAAGCGCTGCGAAACAAAGTTGATAGCAATGTTGCCAACAATAGCGGCGGCAACGGCCCAGCGCCAGGCCCTACCAGTGGTAGGAGCTGTAAGAGCAACAAAGGCAGGTTCAAGAGGAGCAGACATGAGCAAAGGAATCGGGATACGACTGCAAGTACGCACAGAAGCCACTACTCCGGCCATTGTTCAACCGAGGTAGTGGCTTCTGTGCTCTGCTTCATCTTATGTGGCTAGGCCACTACTGCAAAGTAGCAGATCGTCTTTTTGCTGCCTGCCTGCTAACAATAGCTCTAGGCAATGAGGCCATGACTGACGGCGTAGCGCATGAGCGCGGCGGTGTTTTTCACCTGGGTTTTCTCAATGATATTCTGGCGGTGGGTTTCAATGGTGCGCTTGCTGGTGAACAGCTTCTCGGCTATCTCGGCGTTGGTAAAGCCCTCGGCCAGCAGCTGCAGCACTTCTCTTTCGCGCTCGGTTAGGTCGCCGGGGCGGCGCTTAGTACCGGGAATAACCTCGGCGCCAGGCCGTTTTACCAGCCGCTGCAATAGGCTTAAGCCCATTTCGGTGCACATAAAAGGCCGCCCGGTAGCTACCATCCTGATGGCGTATACAAACTCCCGGCTTTCGGCGTTTTTCATTACGTACCCAGCCGCACCCGACTGCATCATGCGGTATACGTCGCTCTCATTGCCCAGCATCGACAGCACCAACACCCGCACCTCAGGAAACTGCTTCTGCAACAGCGGCATCGTGGCAAAGCCATCCAGTACGGGCATGGCCACATCCATCAGCACGACGTCGGTGGGTGTATCGGCCAGCAGTTCCAATAGGCTCTGTCCGTTATCAGTCTGCCCCACTACTTCAATATCGGGCTCGTGAGCAAGTAAAGCTTGGATGCCATTCCGCACGATAGGATGGTCATCCACCAGAAGTACGCGGATCATAGTTACAACACACTTAGTTCACCCTCTCTTGGCACTACCAAGCTCTACTCAAAAGAACGGAGGGGCACCAAGGTAGTACGTAACCGCGATTTTTTGGATGAGCTTGGCTCTCTGAGTTGTGGGCACTGAAACTACTCCTATCCATTCTCAGCCCACCTTTTCACAATAAAGTTTTGTACCCCGCTCATCAGCAACTTGAAAAGCAATCGGTTGGCGGCTACCTCTTCAGGCTTTCCTCCTATTCTCATTCGGCGTAATTTTATATATCATATCATAGTACAAACTAGCGTGGGCCTGACGCAATAGCACTGTACGCCCCGGCTACTTTACAAAACCAGCTTTGTCCTGAAGGGCCTCCATAGCTACCACTAGGTACACTAATGGCGCATTCCAGTTGATGGCTACCTCATTGGAAGCATACGAGCAGACTGCGTCGGCATAGGCCCGTTCAGCATCCTTGAATGGGTACTGGCACCCATCTTGCCGGCCGGGGTTGGGGCCGCCAACTAAAAAGCCCGGCAGGGGCTGCGCAATGCCATCGGCCTCGGAAAGGCGATGATGCGGGTGCTGGGGCGTTTTAGTACCATAGCCCGTCACGAAGGAATACCCCGTGGCATTACGCCCGAGCAGATAGTCGAGGTTGGTGAGGGCGCAGCGCAGGTACTGCTTGTCGCCGCTGAGGCGGTAGGCCTGGATGAGCGCAATACCTTGGTTGGCGGCCGTAGCATTGCTGCCCCAGATGAAGTTGGCGGTGCTCTTGGTCATGGCCGTTTGGTAGGGCTGCTGCTCGTAGCCCGCTTTCACCTCATCGGCCAACGCCAGTATATTTTTGCGCATCGTAGGCCACTGCTGAGCCATTGCTGGCAGCTGGCTCTGGAACCGGGCCAGCGTGTAGTACCCCAGCTCCTGCACCTGGTTCCAGGAAGGTAGCTTGGCTGCTTCCGTTAGCGCCGGCTGCAACGCTTGGTAATACTGGGGCTGGCGGGTGGTAACATACAGTTCGGCGGCAGCCCACAGCTGCTCATCGCGCACGTCCTGGTCGCCGTATTCGCCGGTGCTGATGTCGGGGTCCACCTGCTTATTGATTTCAGCCTGCCGATACAGCACCTGCGGGTTTGCCTGCGCCCACTGCCAGGCGCGCACGGAGGCCTGCAGGCAAGAGTCGGCGAGGCCGGGCAATTGGCGTGGGAACTGCTTCAGAATGCGGCTGGCCTGGGCCGTCACCGCCGCAAAGTCTAGTGCGGCGGCAGTGCTTTTCTGTACTACATAGCGCGGCTTGGTAGTTTGCACGGGCATCTCCATGCCATCGAAAGCCGCGTTGGTGAGCTTGTGATACACGCCTCCATCGTTGGGGTCCTGCATGGTCAGCATCCAGCGTAGGTTCCAGAGGGCCTCATCCAGCACATCGGGCAGGGCGTTGGCACTCTCCGGCACCTCTTCCCGAAACTTGCTGCAGTACTCCGGGAAGTCTTCGTAGAGCGAAAACAGCGTGCCCATGGTAATGCCCGAGTTAACGATGTACTTGTTGTAGTCGCCGGCATCGTACCAGCCCCGAGGTGCCGATAGTACCGTGCCAGCGGGCCGCTGGGTAGTAGCAGCGGAGGCATGCACCATCACCTGCGTATCGGGGTGGCCTAGGGGGCGGCTCCAGCGGCCAGCGTACTGAGCTGGCAGCGGCGTAGAAACGCGCTGGTAGTAGTAGCTCTTCAGAGCGGCGCGGGCCACACCTTCGTGCACCCGCGGCTGTATCTTGAACGCATAAGACACCCGCCCACCCGCGTCGCGCAGCACGTAGGTACCCGGCGTGGTAAAAGCCGAAAAGTCGGCCACTCTCACATTCTCGCCCGTTACCTGACTATGCTGCTCAGCGCTGGTTGTTCCTGTAAACAAGGGCCGCGCTGAGTTGGGGGCAGTAATTGAGAACTTCCCCGGCTTTGCGCCCACCAATGCTGCCACTTTAGGCGCTTTCGGATAAAACCCAACTTGGTTGAGCCGAATACTATCGGTGGCATTTTGAGCCAGGAGCGGCTGGCTGTATAGGCCTAGCGTGGCTGCGCCAAGTAACAGTGCGCGCAGGAATTGGTGAGTAAGCATATAAGTAGGTATAGATCGGCAAAAGATAAGGATAGCGAAATAAAAAAGTCGCCCTACCAAGAGGAGCGACTTTCTTATTCATCTGATGATTTGAGCTTTCCCGCCAGCTCCTCTGCCAACCTGCTAGGCCAGTCTGTGGAGGCTATTTCTTCTTCGCTGCTTTTTTACGAGCCGCAGGTGCTGGCGCGGGCTGCCGAACTGACGACTTGCGAACCACCAGCGTTGTGGGGAGTACCACACTGTGGTTATTAGCTATTGCCTGGTCGCTGGGCTGCTGCAATTGCTCCAGTAGAATATCAATCACGTTTTTGGCAATGCTCTCCACTGGCTGGGCAATCACGGTGATGGCCGGCGTGTAGAGCCGGAACAGGTCGTGGTCGTCGTAAGAAATTACGGCCAGGTCCTGAGGAATTTGCAGCTGCAGGCGGGAAATGGCCTCTAGCCCGTATATACTGAGGTAGTTAGTAGAGAATATAACGGCATCGCAGGTGCTGTTATCCTTAATGAAGCCGTGGATATCGGCAATGAGTTGCTCTGAATCTTTAGAGGCAGCTACCCGCTTTATCAATGGCGGTAACTGTCGTTCTTCCAGCGCCCTGACATACCCGTTCAGGCGCGCCTCCATTTGGGTTTGGGTTGAATCAGTGGTAACGAAGGCAATGTTCATGAAGCCTTGCTCTAGCAGGTGCAGGGTGGCCTCGTAGGTACCCTGGGCGCCGTCCACCACAATGTAGTTCGTGACGAGGTCGGGCAGGAAACGGTCGAAGAGCACCGTGGGCGTTTGCTCCCGCAAAATGGCGCTTACCTCCTCTTCAATTCCTTCAGAAGGCACAATGATAAAACCATCCACGTGCCGCTCCCGGAACATGCTGATCAGCTCCTTGCTTTTCGCGGGGTCGTTGTCGGTGCTGCAGTAAATAATGCGGTAGCCCCGCTCGAAGGCCTGCTTTTCAATCAGCCAAGCCACTGTGGCGAAGAATGGATTGGAAATATCTTCTACTACCAGCCCAATTACGTGTGTTTTGCCCGTGCGCAGGCTTTTGGCCAAGTGGTTGGGCTTGTACCCTACCTCCTGCACGTACTTAAGCACCCGCTCCGCCACGGCATCGCTAATTCGGCTCTGCTTGGCTTTCCCGTTCAACACCAGTGATACCGTTGCAATGGATACTTCCAAGTGATTGGCTATATCGTTGATCAACGTCCGTTTCTTCACTTTGCTCATGTTGGGGTATTCAAGGTACTTACCTCTCAAAGGTAGAATAACTCCTCACACCTTTCGTAGTGGCCTAGTCTTAGCGGAGCACTGGGCTTAACTCTGATCCACAGGATCTTTTTACTCTCTGATGCCCTGGTCGCGGGTATCCATCGGCATTTTATCCTATCTTTTCCAGCACTTTACCCTTACCAATAATTTTCTGGGATATAACGGGTTGATTCAACTAAGAACTTTCTCGCCTATGCTTCTACCTCCTGCTGCGCCTTTAAACAATAGCAGCCTTCAGCTCATAATCTCTTTCCTTGCTAAAACCTTTTACCAAGGATAAAAAAGAACTTACTACTTTAGAAGCAGTGGCTGGGGAGGTGTAGCCTGAGAGCAACACGCCTACTCGCCACTAGCCGACCTCCTAGCTCCTTTCCCTAGTGCCTCATCTCCCATCCATGCACTTACCTTTCTCCTTGCGGCGCATATTCGGCAGCGGACTTGTACTGCTCTTGTTTGCCACGCACACAATGGCGCAAACTGCCGCAAGCCGCGGCAAAACCACTACTCTGCTCAACACCGGCTGGCGCTTTAAGCAGGCTAGCAAGGAAAACTGGGCGCCCGCAACCGTGCCCGGCTGCGTGCACACCGATCTGCTGGCGACCAAACAAATTGATGACCCACTGTACCGCGACAACGAGCTGAAGCAGCAGTGGATTGGCAAAACCGATTGGGAGTACGAAACCACCTTTACCGTGCCCGCCGCCACGCTGCAGCGCAGCAACTTAGAGCTGGTATTTAAAGGCCTCGATACCTACGCTGACGTCACTCTCAATAACGTCGGCGTTCTGCACACCGATAATATGTTTCGGGAATGGCGCGCCAACGTGAAGCCCCAGCTAAAAGCCGGCGAGAACCGTCTGCACATCCGGTTTCGCTCCCCACTGAATGAGGTGGCTGGCCTACCCGCCAAGTACGGCTATAACCTGTACGCGGGTAACGATGAGCAAGCCATGGGCTTTGTGGGCGACAAAGGACCCGCCCTGAGCCCCTATACCCGCAAAGCTCCCTACCAGTACGGCTGGGACTGGGGTCCGCGCTTCGTAACGTCGGGCATTTGGCAGCCGGTGCAGCTGGAGGCCTGGGACGCGGCCAAGCTCACGGACCTTCACGTAATTCAGCGCCAGATCAGCCCGCAAGCGGCTCAGCTAGGCCTAGAGGTAGAGTATGAGGCCACCGCTTCGGCCGCCAAGCAGGAAGCCACGCTGGTTATTGAAACTATTGGCCCTGATGGTAAGGCTGTGGGGCAACGCTCAGAGCAGAAGGTTACACTGCAGCCTAACCGCCACACCCTCACGGCCGAGCTGCAGTTAAGCAACCCGCAGCTGTGGTACCCTGCTGGCTATGGCGCCCAGGCGCTGTACTCCTTCCGGGCGCAGCTGCTGCAGAACGGCCAGCCCCTGGATGAAGCTACCACCCGTACTGGCCTACGCACCCTGCAGCTGCGCCGCGAGCACGACCAGTACGGTAAATCCTTTGAGTTTATAGTAAACGGCATCCCCATTTTCGTCAAGGGGGTCAACTGGATTCCGGCCGAAATTTTTCCAACTCGCGTAACTCCTGCCCGGTACCACCAGCTGCTGCAAGCCGCCAAAGACTGTAACATGAATATGGTGCGAGTGTGGGGCGGCGGTATTTATGAAAACCAGTATTTCTATGACACCTGCGACGAGCTAGGCCTATTGGTGTGGCAAGACTTTATGTTTGCCTGCTCCTTCTACCCCGGCAACCAGGAGTTCGTGGACAATGTGCGCGCCGAAGCCACCTACCAGGTAAAGCGCCTGCGCGACCACCCGAGCATCTCGATTTGGGTGGGCAACAATGAAAATGAAATAGCCTGGCAGCAGTGGGGCATTCCGGAGAAAATGGGCGCACACAAGCTGGAAGTGTGGAGCAACTACCTCAAGCTTTACCGCGACCTGCTGCCCACAGTATTGCAGGAGCAGGACCCCAGCCGGCCCTATATGTCGTCGAGCCCCTCGGCGGAGTTTGAGGATATGGCCGGTTCCCAAACCAACGGCGACATGCACTATTGGGATGTGTGGGGCGGTACCGCCCCCCTCTCCGACTACGAAAAGCAGGTGCCGCGCTTCATGAGCGAGTACGGTTTTCAGTCGTTTCCGGAGCTGAAATCAGTGAAGGAATTCACCGTTGAGGCCGACCATGACATCACGTCTGCGGTGATGAAGGAGCACCAGCGCAGCGCGGCGGGCAACCCGCGCCTGAAGGAGTATTTGCTGCGCGACTACAAGGAGCCGAAGAACTTTGAGTCGTTTCTGTACGTGAGCCAGGTGCTGCAGGCCCAGGCCATCAAACTAGCGGCGGAGCACCTGCGCCGCAACCGCCCCCGTACCATGGGCTCCATGTACTGGCAGCTAGACGACTGCTGGGGCGTGGCCTCTTGGTCTTCCATCGACTACTACGGCCGCTGGAAAGCGCTGCAATATTACGCCAAACGCTTCTACTCCCCAGTGCTGGTGAGCCCCCATGAAGAGGGCGACAACGTGCGCTTCTACGTGGTGTCAGACAAAACCACTGCTACGCCGGGTCAGCTGCAAGTCCGCCTCCAGGATTTCAACGGCCGCACGCTATTCAGCCAAACCCAGAGCCTGCAAATCGAGCCTCTTACCAGCAAAGCGTACCTGGATATACCGCGGGCTAAGCTCCTGGGCAAGCAAGACCCCAAGCGGGTAGTGCTGAGCTGTGAGCTGCGGGTAGGTGGCGAGGTGGTGAGCACCAATACCCACTACTTTGCGCTGCCCAAAGACTTGCAGTTGCCTAACAGCAAGGTTGAGGCCGATTGGAAACAAACCAACGACAGCACCTTCCAGGTAACGCTCCAGAGCAAAACCCTGGCCCGCGCCGTGATGCTCACCCTAGCGCAGGCCGATGGCTTCTTTGCTGATAACTACTTCGACTTGTTGCCCGGCGAGAAGAAGACCCTCACCTTCCAGAGCAAGGCTCCTATTACGGTGGCAGAGCTGCGGCGCCAGCTGGTAGCGCGCTCGTTGGTTGATGCTTTTTAAGTATGAAACGCAGGATGTTGCCCTCAGCTTTTAACTACGAAGCCGTTGTGGCACACAGAAGCCCTAGGCAACTGCCCTCTGCAAAACAGGTACTTTACGCACCACAACGCTAGCTCCACGTGGTCCCTGGGGCTAAGCTGCGGGGCAGCAACTAGACTTTACTTCCTTTCCACTTCCCACCAACTCTATTCAATCTTCATGGCCTCGCCTTCTCCTACCACATTGCCCCCTATCTCCGCGGCCGGCACGGGCACGCAGCAGCGCTATACTTCGGCCCTGAGTGCCGTTACTACGCTGTTCTTTCTCTGGGGCTTTATTACCTGTCTGAACGACATTTTGATTCCCTACCTGAAGGCTATTTTTCAGCTTTCGTTTGCCCAGGCCAACCTGATTAACCTGTGCTTCTTTGGGGCGTACTTTCTGGTGAGCATTCCGGCGGGCAAGCTGGTGAGCCGGGTAGGCTACAAGCGCGGCATGCTGATTGGCTTCGGAGTAGCTGCCGTTGGTGCGTACCTATTTTACCCTGCGGCAACGCAGCGCGTTTATGGCCTGTTTCTAGGAGCCCTTTTCGTGCTGGCCTCTGGCATTACGGTTCTGCAAGTAGCCGCCAACCCCTACGTAGCTATCCTGGGCCCACCCGAGTCGGCTTCTTCGCGCCTCACGCTCACGCAGGCTTTCAACTCGTTGGGCACCACCTTAGCACCGCTACTGGGCAGCGCCCTGATTTTGAGCCGCCTGCCTAAACTAGATACGGCGGCTAGCGCAGCCTCTATTGATGTAACGGCGGTCCAGACGCCTTATCTTATTATTGGCTCAGCCTTGCTACTCATCAGCCTACTTCTGAGCCGGGTTAATCTGCCGCAAATTGTGCTTGCTACCGATGAAGTAGCCGCCGTTGATGCCAGCTCAACGCGGGCTTGGCACTACCGCCACTTGGTGCTGGGCGTACTGGGCATTTTTGCCTACGTAGGCGCTGAGGTAGCCATTGGCTCGCACATCGTTAACTACCTGGCCCTCCCCGACGTGCTAGGCCTAGACCCCGAAGCGGCGGGCAAACGCGTGACATTCTACTGGGGCGCGGCCATGGTAGGCCGCTTTATGGGTGCTTACCTACTCAACAAGATATCACCAGCCAAGCTACTCGCTTTCAACGCCGTGTGTGCAGTAGCTCTCATTCTTATCTCGATTAACACGTCGGGAGAAGTGGCCATGTATAGCCTGTTGGCTGTAGGCCTGATGAACTCTATTATGTGGCCCGTGATTTTCCCGCTGGCACTAGCTGGCTTGGGCCGCCACACCGAAGAAGGCTCGGGCCTGCTGTGTACTGCCGTGGTAGGCGGCGCAGTAGTGCCCATGCTTTTTGGCCTCATCGCCGACCATAGTGGCCTACGCCTGGCCCTGTTGCTGCCAGCATTGTGCTACCTGTATATCGTGTGGTATGGCCTGCGGGGCAGCCGTCGTACGGCAGTAGCTTAGCAGAAAAGAGGCCTATTTATGCCGGGTTACGGGAAATTAATTAGTCCATTTTGCGTCCAGTGTTGTTCTTTGGCACTGGCGCATTACGCCTTTCCCCTAACGCCCTGACTCATGTCGTCTTCCAGAAAGCAGCAAATCTCTCTTCGAGACTTAGCTAAACATCTGAATTTATCTACCTCCACTGTATCGCGGGCCCTAGCTGACCACCGCGACATCAGTGAGGCCACTAAAGACCGGGTGCGCCAAATGGCGCAAGAGCTTAATTACCGCCCGAATCAGCTGGCTGCCGCCTTACGCAAGGGCCACAGCAAAACGCTGGGCGTAATTGTGCCCCACATTAAAGGCTACTTCTTTCCGGCCGTTATGAATGGCATCGAGAAAGTAGCCACCCGGGAGGGTTTCAACGTGCTTCTGTGCCAGTCGAACGAAGACTCGGCCCGGGAAAAGCGCAACATTGAGGCCCTGCTGGCGGCGCAGGTAGAAGGTATTCTGGTGTCGGTATCGGCTACCACCCAAATGGATTTGAAACACTTTGAGCAGGTACGCCAGCAGGGAGTACCGCTCGTGTTTTTTGATCGAGTGCCGGACCTGCCCCAAAGTATGGCCGTTATTCTCGATGACTTTCAGGGAGCATACCAAGCCGTGCGCCACCTCATTGAGCAAGGCTGCACGCGCATTGCCCACTTGGCCGGCCCTCAGCACCTGAACACCAGCCGCAACCGCTTTCTCGGGTACAAAGCTGCCCTGGAAGCGCATGGGCTGCCTTATCAAGAGGAAGAGCAAGTATACTCTCTCCCAGCTCTCACGCATGAGGCTGGTCGCTTGGGCATGCAGCACCTGCTGGCCCTTGATCCGCCCCTTGATGGGGTATTTGCCGCCTATGCCATTCCCTCAGTAGGGGCTCTGGAAGTGCTGCGCGAAAAGGGCATCCGGGTGCCGCAGGATATTGCTTTTGCCTGCTTCAGCAATGAGCCTTTCACCACCATGACCCAGCCCCAGATGACGGTAGTAGACCAGCGAGCTGAGCAAATGGGCGAAACAGCCGTGCGCCTGTTTTTGCAACTACTCAAACGCGGCCCAGCTTACATGCCCCCGCACCTCATTCTAAAGCCAGAGCTCATTATCCGCGACTCGTCCCTGCATCTTTCCCACGAACCGCGTGAGCCGCGCTAACCACTAGTCATCCTACCCGAATGGCCTAGGCCACTCACCGGGTTTCTCTTACTCTTTCTCCCATTCCTTTCTTTCAACCGCTTATGAGTTCTGACCTGTCTAAGCAAGAGCTGTTTCAGCAAACTGAGCAACGCCTAAGCCAGCAAGGCTTCGGCATCACGAAACAAGACCAAACGCGCCCCTGGGGTGGCTTCTTTGTGCTGGATGAAGACCAGGCTCAAGAGTTTGCCAACACCTATTTCGATGGCCTATCGGTAGAGAACCTGCGCATTTCGGGTAAGTTGAGCCCGAAGATTCTGCTGGTAGCACCTCACCAGCGCCTCTCGTGGCAGTACCACCACCGCCGCGCCGAAATCTGGCGCGTGGTGAGTGGCACCGTAGGCGTTATCACCAGCCCCACCGATGAAGAAGGCGAGCTGAAAACCTACGGCCCGGGCGAGCAAATTGTGCTGCAACAAGGCGAGCGGCACCGCCTGATAGGCCTAGACGACTGGGGCACCATTGCCGAAATCTGGCAGCACACCGACGCCCAGCAACCCTCCGACGAGGAAGACATTGTGCGCGTGCAGGACGACTTCGGCCGCTAAACTATAAGCTACCAGGCTGATCCTGGGCAGGAGCCCGCAAGCTCATTTATAATACAAAAAGGTGGCCTACCAGCGTAGGCCACCTTTTTGTTTTGCATAGTGGCCTAGGCCACTTACAACTTCTCCGCCAGAAACCGAGCCGTGTGGTTGGTGTCCTTCAGCTTCACCATTTCTTCGGGGGTACCCTCGAACAGCAGGTGGCCACCGTTGATGCCACCTTCGGGGCCGAGGTCAATCACCCAGTCGGCACACTTGATGATGTCCATGTTGTGCTCGATGATGAGGACCGAGTTGCCTTGCTCCACCAACGCGTTCAGCGCCTTCATCAGCTTATTGATGTCGTGGAAATGTAGGCCAGTGCTGGGCTCATCGAAGATGAACAGGATCTTATCATTCTGCAGGGTGTTACCCTTAGTCAGGAACGAGGCCAGCTTCACGCGCTGGGCTTCCCCGCCCGAAAGTGTGTTAGCCGACTGGCCTAGGCGGATATAGCCGAGGCCCACATCGTCGAGGGGCTTGAGGCGCTCTACAATTTTGGGCTGATCCTTGAAGAACTGGATGCTGTCCTCAATGGTCATTTCCAGCACCTCGTTGATGCTCTTCTCCTGAAACTTCACGTCCAGAATATCCTGCTTGAACTTGCGGCCCTCGCAGGCTTCGCAGGTCAGGTAGATATCGGCCATGAACTGCATCTCAATCTTCACTTGGCCCTCACCCTGGCACACTTCGCAGCGACCGCCTTCAATATTGAAGCTGAAGTGCGACGGCTTAAAGCCGCGGGCCTTGGCCAGCTGCTGATCGGCAAACAGGCTCCGGATTGCGTCGTAGGCCTTTACGTAGGTGACTGGGTTAGAGCGGCTGCTCTTGCCGATGGGGTTCTGGTCCACGAACTCCACGTGGGTCACCTGCCCGTTTACGCCCGTGAGGCGGTCGAACTTGCCGGTGGCCTCGCCTGCCCCGCCGCCGAGCTGCTTGAGCAGGGCCGGCGCCAAAATGCGACGGATCAGCGTAGACTTGCCCGAGCCTGACACACCCGTTACTACCGTCATCACGTTCAGCGGGAACTTCACTGATACGTTTTTGAGGTTGTTCTCGCGGGCGCCGGTTAGCTCCAGCGCATTGCGCCAGGGGCGGCGGGTTGTAGGCACCACCACTTCCATCTTACCGCTCAGGTACTGGCCAGTGTACGACTTTATGTCCTTGAGAATATCCTCGTAGGTGCCCTGGAACTGCAGAATACCGCCACCGCTGCCCGCTTCGGGGCCAATGTCGATGATCTGGTCAGCTTCCTCCATAATCTTCTCCTCGTGCTCCACCACAATCACGGTGTTGCCGAGCTGCTGCAAGGAGCGCAGCACCCCAATCAGTTGTTCGGCATCCTTGGGATGTAATCCTATGCTGGGCTCATCAAGAATATACATGGAGCCCACTAGCGCCGAGCCCAGCGACGTAGCCAGCGAAATGCGCTGACTCTCGCCGCCCGACAGCGTGCTGCTCAACCGGTTCAGGGTGAGGTAGCCCAGGCCTACTCGGTTCAGATACTCCAGGCGGTTCGTTACTTCCGTTACCAGGCGCTCGGCTACTTTAGCTTCGTGCTCCGGCAAATCCAGGTTCTGGAAGAATTCCAGGGCCCGGCTCACGGGCAGCAACACCAGATCGGTAATGCTCTGACCTTGAATTTTGACATACTGGGCATCTTTACGCAGGCGCGTACCGCGGCAGTCGGGGCAGGTGGTGCGGCCCCGGTAGCGGCTTTGCAGCACGCGGTACTGAATTTTGTGGGTTTGAGTAGCTACCCACTTGAAGTAGGAATCGAGGCCTTCGAAGTATTTGTTCCCCTTCCAGAGCAGGTTGCGCTCGGCTTCGCTCAGCTCGTTGTAGGGCCGGTGAATGGGGAAATCGAAGCGGATGCCGTTTTTGAGCAAGGGCTTTAGCCACTCGCTTTGCTTATCAGTGCGCCAGGGAGCAATGGCCCCCTCGTACACCGTCATGGTCTTATCCGGAATAACCAGGTCCTCATCAATGCCCAGCACTGAGCCAAAACCTTCGCAGGTCTGGCAGGCACCGTAGGGGTTGTTGAAGGAGAAGAAGTTGACGCTGGGCTCCTCAAATACTTCGCCGTCCAGCTCAAACCGGTCGGAGAAGGTGCGGGTTTCGTCGTCGAGCTTTACTATGCAGGTACCGTGGCCCTCGAAGAAGGAGGTTTGCACAGAATCCGAGAGGCGGAACATCAGGTCCTCGTCGCCGGGCTGAATCACGGCGCGGTCAATCATGATGAACACGTCACCTTTTACCTCCGGTTGGCCTTCGGCAATCAGCTCTTCAATGAAAGCCGTTTCGCCGTTTATCACCATACGGCTGTAGCCTTTCTGCAGCAGCAGGTCCAGCTCTTTGCTCATGGGGCGGCCATCCTCACTGGGCAGCAGCGGGGAGAGCAACATCACACGGGTGCCTTCGGGCAGATGCATGAGGTAATCTACCACGTCGGCCACGTTATCCTTGCGCACCTGCTCGCCGCTGATGGGCGAGTACGTACGGCCCACGCGGGCGAAGAGCAGCTTGAGGTAGTCGTAAATCTCGGTGCTAGTGCCTACGGTGGAGCGGTTATTCTTGATGCTGACCTTCTGCTCGATGGCAATGGCCGGCGAAATGCCCCGGATGTAATCTACGTCGGGCTTATCCATGCGGCCCAGAAACTGGCGTGCGTAGCTGCTAAGACTCTCTACGTACATCCGCTGCCCTTCGGCATACAGCGTGTCAAAGGCCAGCGACGACTTGCCCGAGCCCGACAGGCCCGTAACCACAATAAACTTATTGCGCGGCAGCGCTACGCTCAGGTTTTTCAGGTTGTGCACCCGAGCGTTTTTTATCAGAATAAACTCGCGAGGGTCGAGCTGGTCAATGGGGTCGGCCGCGGGGGCGGCTACTTGCAGAACGGAGTTGTCGGCCATAGGTCGGTAAACAACGACGGCCGGGGGTTTGGTTTCAGGCCGCAGTAGTTTGAGTTGACGAAGGTACGGCGGGAGTAGCTGGCAACGTACAGCAAGCGTGAGTTATGGCAGGAAGCTATTAAGTACTACCCTGCAACAAGGGTAATTAATAATACCTACACTTCTATCTTGCGCTACGAAAACAATCTGTATTCGCTTAAGGAACTCTTAACATTTTAAACTTGGTAGATATTGAAATCCAAATTTACTTTTTAGGCATATTTAATTCCAATTCTTTCACCTCTATGTACAAGTTCGTCTCTTTCCCTACTTTGGGATTTATTAACTAACTAGACTAGCAAGGACAAAATACCTCTCTATTTTGTTGTTGGGCTTATGCTATTTGCTGCAGTTTGGCTAATTTTTGGAGAACTTCGAACAAAAGTAATTGTAGTTAAACTGGATTTCGACAGTATCATATCATCTATTTTTTGGCATTGGCACAGAAGAAGAATTTTCATTTGAATATCTTGATGGATTCGCTACTGCACTTCTTCCTTCGCAATGCGGCACTCACGAATACTTGTATATGATGAACGGCAACAAAAAAGTTATTAAGTTGTCAGGATTCTATCACGGAAATTATTCCGAGTTAAAATTAGAAATCAGCCGGAACAGCAAGTTTTTGGGCCATTAAAGATTTAGCTACTTAACCGAGCTTAAATAAATATTCATTTAAAACACTAGTACAACATCATGGATGGGTTCGCAGATAATTTTATGATTGCCTTTGTGTTGTTTATGTTATGCAATTTTATTTCTAGGCTGATAAATGAAAAGGCTAATAAAAAACTTGAACCAGAGCAAAAACTAATCTTATTAGAGCTGTTTTCTGGAGACAGAACTATCAGATTTGGCTTGTTAATAGCCATTATGGTTTTGTATTTCGCAATTCTTAGATTCACCAATCTAAATCCAGAAATAACATACACGGCATACATCGTAATATTGACCCTATTTGTCATTGTAACCGGCTTTCGATCTTACATAAAACTTAAAAACAATAGTTTTTCCGCATCTTATATAAGATCATATATCACCTCAACCACCATAAGCTTTGCAGGAATGATCATCTTCCTTTTAGCTATAATATAAAAGCGCATCGATCTATTGAGCGTTAGTAAAATGGGCTAGATGGTTTGTTGCAGCAGCTCATTGCCACCGGGAGCAACACAGACACCAATACCTTTGGCCAGCCAGATTGCGGGCTCACTACTTGGGCTAGTTGGTATACCGCCGGAGTTACGTTAGAAATTGAAGCTTCTACCGGAGTATAATTAACTCAGGAGCCTTGCCGATAAGAGACGATACTCCATTCACTAGCTTCCTCACCTCTAGCTTTTAACGAGTATGTGCTACCATGTCATAGATCACAGGCAGCAGCAAATTGCCGGCTAAGCTTGGTCTTAAGGCATAACCACTCTAACATATTTCTGTTTAATTAGATGTTTGTCTAAATATCTTACTAACATTACGCCATCACTTCACCATCCTTATTTTCAAGTATCTACCATTATGCTCTTGATTACCCGCCGCTTGTTCTGCAGTATCGCCGTAATTACGGCTACTACCCTTAGTGCCTCTGCCCAAGCTCCGACGCCACTTACTGGCAATTGGTCGGGGAATATTGCGGCCACTGACTTTATTTTTCACATTATGGAGCCAGCTAGCGGCCCCAAAACCGCTACCCTGGATATTCCGGCGCAGGGGGCACAAGGAATCCCGCTGCAGTTTGCTACCACCTCCGATAGCGTGTATTTGCGGCTGCCCCAGTTCAAGGCCCAGTTTGCCGGCCGCCGCGGCACCAATCCTCAGCAGCTCCCGGGCGAGTGGCAACAGAACGGCCAGCGCTTCCCAGTAACCCTGACACGGGCGGCCGAGGGCGCGGTAGCAGCGCCCCGCCGGCCCCAAACGCCCAAGGCCCCTTTCCCTTACTTATCTACTGATATCTCTTTTCCTAACGCCCAAGCCGGCATTAAGCTAGCAGGCACCTTCACCGTGCCACAGGGTAAAGGCCCGTTTCCGGCCGTAGTACTGCTGACCGGCTCGGGCCCCGAAGACCGCAACTCCACAGTTTATGGTCATCAGCCCTTTGCTGTGCTGGCCGATTACCTTACCCGCCGTGGCATTGCCGTGCTGCGCTTCGATGACCGGGGAGTAGGTAAATCGGAAGGCTCCTTGGTAACTGCCTCGGCGGCCGACTATGCCACTGATGCTGCCGCAGCCATGGTTTGGCTTCGCGCCCAGCCTAGCATTGATAAGAAGCATGTAGGCCTAGCTGGCCATAGCGAAGGTGGCACCGCTGCTATCATGGCCGCTACTCAGAAAGCCGGCCCCGACTTTCTGGTACTGCTAGCCGCACCAGGCCTCCCCGGCGACGAGATGATTGTGCAGCAGGTCTTGGCTATAAATCGACTGAAAACCCAGGATGCGGCCACCTTAGCGGCGCTTGAAAAACAACAGCGGCAGTTGTTAAACATCATTAGGCAAAACCCCGACAATGAGAAAGCTCATGCTCTTCTGCGCGATTTGCTGAACCCTACCCATTCTACGGATCCGCAAGTAGTGGCCGCCGTCAATAGGAACCTAGTACAGCTAACCTCACCAGAGTACCGCCATATTCTGGCCGACGAGCCCAGCAAGACCCTCCCGCTCGTGCACTGCCCTGTGCTAGCCTTGGGTGGTTCTAAGGATATACAAGTAGTCGGCACTCCCCACTTGGCAGCCATTGAGCAAGGCTTAAAGGCCGGTGGCAACCACGACGTAACCGTCCGAGAGTTGCCGGGTCTCAACCACTTATTTCAAACCGCTACCACGGGCAGCGTAGCTGAATACGCTACCATTGAAGAAACCTTCTCCCCCACCGCCTTACAAATCATCGGCGACTGGGTGACGCAGCACACGCGCAAGTAAATTTCGCGTAGGTCACCCATAACAGCAACGGCTGACGGCTAGCAGGCTTACCACCTGCCGGCCGTCAGCCGTTGCTGCTTTTCTAGGCCACTTACTTTATTAGGTAAGGCCCCACCACGCGCTTCCAAATGGCATAGCCCGCGGGTGTCATATGGAGGTTATCTTCTACGTATAGCTCTGGGCGGGGCTGACCGTTTTTGCCTAACATCGGCTTACCCACATCCACAAACCGCCAGTTCTTTGGATGTTTCTTGATGTACTGCCGAATTAACGTATTAGCCTGCTGCATTTGAGGATACAGCGCCCAGCGGGAGGGACTTGGCTTGATAGACAGATATACTGCCGGCGTAGTAGGCAGTTTAGCTCGCATCAGGCTGTCGAAGGTTAAGAATGACTGATACACCTGCTGCGGGGTAGCACCAGCCTCAATGTCGTTGTCGCCCTCATAGAGTACTACTTGCCGCGGGCGGTAAGCCACTACCAACTTATCGAAGAAATACAGCGCATCGGGGAAGCGGGAGCCACCAAAGCCACGGTTCAGCACCGGACGGCCGGCAAAGTCCTTACCCAACGTTTCCCATTTTCTGATAGAGGAGCTGCCGTAGAACAGAATAGGCCTAGCAGGCGGAGGCTGGAGACTGTCTTGGCGGGCAAACTCCCGTAACTCCCCCGTCCATTGGGTTGGGTTAATCGGCGGCGCTGTAGAGGTCTGGGCTTGACTCGTTAACCTAAGTAACGATAGGCCTACAAGCAGACCTGCATAGTGAGAGCGAAAAAATGCACCGAGCATAAGTAGACTACTAGAGTTCTAAGAGCCGCCGCTAGGCCACTCACTGCAAAAGTAAGGTCTACGAACACAGTCCGGCATCAGTTAAGTATATCCACTACAGTCGAGCTTTGCGGTCTGCTAGGCCAGGTTACCACTTGTGTATAGGAGTATATTAATATCCTTGCTATAAAACGTAAGCGGTGGAGCAGATGCCTAAGATAAATTTCCGGCTTTTTTGATATGTATAAGCACTTACTGCAGCTTGACCAAAACCTTCATTAGCAACTCTGCGTCAGGTTTGGTATTTTCCGTTCTTAGTGTGCCAATAGACGGTACAATGTCATCATTGGATTTGATTTTATGAAGAAAGCTCTACACGCGCTTGTCCTTCTTTTGCTCACTTTCTGGCTTCCCTTTGTAGCCATAGCCGGCGACACTCCTACCGCCGTTCTCAACGGTAAGTGGAAGGGCCCGCTTAAGGTCCCGGGTGGTACGCTTGATCTTATCATCACCCTAGTACCGCTTTCCAACGGCACCTACTACGCTGCTCTAGATGCGCCTCAGCAGCGCATCAGCCGGATGCCGGCGGAAGTGGAGCTCAAAGGCACTGATCTCACCATCCGGATTGAGCAGGCGGGTAGCCGCTTTGTGGGTAAAGTAAAGGATGGTGGAGCCCATCTAACGGGTACTTGGACGCAGCCGGGCCTTTCAGTGCCGCTGGTACTTACGCGAGTAGTGGCATCGGCGGCACCTCTCGCCACGGGCAGCAAAATGCGCCTTACCCCTCCTTACCGCGAGGAAGAAGTGATTTTCACGAATGCCGACGCCAAAATCCGGCTCTCGGGCACGCTCACGATTCCGGCCGGCCCGGGCCCCTTTCCAGCTGTAGCCCTGCTTTCTGATTCTGGCCCCCAAGACCGCGACGCGGAGCAGTACGACTACCGCATGTTTGGCATTCTGGCCGACCACCTCACCCGCCGCGGCATTGCTGTATTGCGCTTCGATGACCGGGGGGTGGGCAAATCGCAGGGCAATTACCTTACCGCTACTACCATTGATTTGATGGGTGATGCGCAAGCAGCCATGACGTTCCTGCGGGCTCGCAACCTGATCAATCCCGAGCAAATTGGCCTTATTGGTCATGGCGAGGGCGCTAACGTAGCGCTATTGGCGGCCGCTCAACCAGGACCTAGTAAGCCTGCTTTTGTGGTTTCGCTGGCCGGCTACGGACTTACTGGCCGCAATGTGCTAGTGCGCCAGCAGCTAGAAATCCTGCGGCTTATAGGCGCTAATCCTGCCCAGGTAAAGGCTGCCCTTGAGTTTCATGAGCGCGTAATTGACATCGTGCGCCAGACACCTAACGACAACCAGGCCCGCGGCAAAGTGGCCGCCAACCTGCGCCTCAACAACACCGACTTAGACCCGCAAATGGCGCGGGCTCGGGCTGCCCAGCTCACCTCGCCTTGGTCGCGTTACTTCCTCGACTTTGATCCAAGCCAGAAGCTACCTGATGTGACCTGCCCAGTACTAACCCTCAACGGTACCGCCGACTTGCAGGTAGACCCAGAACACAACCTTCCTATTCTAAAGAAAGGCCTCAGGAATGCCAAGGTGAAGTCGGATAGAATATCAGGCGTGAACCACTGGTTCCAGCCCGAAACCAAAGACTGGCCGCTGGTCAACGGGGTACAGCAGCCTACCTTCTCGCCTAAAACTCTAGATATAGTGCGCGAGTGGATATTCGACAACACCACCCGCCCGGCTCCTAGGCCTATCACAAATAGCGTCGACACAACGCCTAAACCCAAGAAAGAGAAAGTCAGCAAGAAGGTAGACAAAGCAGCTCAGGCCAGCCGCTAAGCTGCTTCTATTCTTCAAACAAACAGGGGCTCCCGCTTAGCGGGAGCCCCTGTTTGTTTTCCGTCTAACTAGCTAATTACATGCGTATGGCCAGTGGCCTAGAAGAATCATTGTAGCTATTCATACCGCTCATGTCCGTTCCAATCTTTCTCGATTTACTAGACCTTTCGCTTTTAGCTTGATTATTTCAAAAGATTTTGTTAACAACTACCTACTTATCCACACAGTTATCCACATTAAGCAGGTAAATACTTCTCTCTGTCGGAGCACTATGTAAGCTGCCTAGGCCTTAGCTGGCTGCGGAGTCATATCAAGCTTGCGCAGCTTATCCGCTTTGAATGCAGTAGCGGCCACCACTATCATGGTCATGATGCCCCCGAAGATGACGGAAGGTACTACCCCCATCAGCTTCGCCGCTGCTCCTGACTCAAAGGAGCCAATTTCGTTGGATGAGCCAATGAAAATGTTGTTTACCGCGGATACGCGGCCCTTCATATGCTCTGGGGTAAAGGTGTGCAGCAGCGTGGAGCGCACAATTACTGAAACAGAATCAAACACCCCCGTTAAGAAGAGTAAGAACAAGGACAGCCAGAAATTAGTGGACAAGGCAAAGCAAATGGTAGCTAATCCGAAGCCTCCTACAGCCCACAACAGCTTGCGGCCCGCGTGCCGACGGAGCGGGAAATACGTCAGGAAGGCCGCCATCAGCACCGACCCCACGGCGGGGGCTGCTTCTAAGTGGCCTAGGCCTGCCGCCCCTACCTTCAGAATGTCCACGGCGAAGACCGGCAGTAGCGCCACAGCTCCCCCAAACAACACAGCAAACAGGTCTAGCGACAGCGCCGCGAGTACTAGCTGGTTGCTCCAAATGAAGCGTAGGCCACTCAGCACGCTGTCTTGCAGGCCTAGCCGTTCGCCTACTAACTCCGGTAGTGGCCTAGAAGCAATAGCAATAAACTGCGCCAGCGCTACTACCAGCAATCCGGTAGCTACTAAGTACGAGTTGCCTACCCCGAGATGCGCAATAAGGTAGCCGCCCGCCGCCGGGCCTAGTACGGCAGCCGCTTGGTAGGTGGTGCTATTCCAGGTAATGGCGTTAGCTAGCTTATCCCGACTGGGCAGCAGTTGGGGCATAAAGGAAAAGAGCGCCGGGCCGAGAAAACCACGGGCTATACCGCTCACGAAAATCACGCTATAAAGCGGCAGCGTGAACAATGCGCCCTTGGTCAGCAATGGTAAACCTACTGGCGAGGCAAAGAAAGACAGTGCTGCCGCACACAGCACCAACGCCGCTACCGTCACCACAATAATATTTTTCCGGCGTACTGAGTCGGCTACGTGGCCAGCATAGAGCGATACGGCAATGCTGGGAATGGCTTCAGTAAGGCCGATGAGGCCCAGGGCTAAGGGGTCGTTGGTGAGTTTGAATATCTGCCAGCTCACCACCAGCCCCTGAATGCGGGTGGCTACCGTGAGAAGGATACGGGCAGAAATAAGACGGCGAAAATCAGGAATCCGCAGCGCGGCGTATGGGTCGTGGCGAGTAGCCGAATCAGGAGCAGACATAGCAAGAAGCCGAGGTAAAGCGACTGGGCACAAAGGTAGCCCCAAACCCGGGGCCGGAAGCTGGACGTTGGGAATTTCACCGGCCCTGCCTCTAGGCCACCCTCGGGTCAGTGGTAGGCCATTCAGACGTTGGGGCCGTATACACGGGGGTGTTTCCCGCCTCCCTGATGCGCCATGCCCCTGCCCATGTCTGACTCTACTTCGTTATCTCCGCCTGATTCCGTTGAGCTGCACTACCGCAACGACCTCCAAATTCTGACTGCCCGCTGGCTACGCCCTATTCCGGCACCCGAACTTGTGCAGAGTTACGAAGCAGCTTTATCCAAGGCCAAGCAGCACCGCGCCCGTTACTGGCTGCTAGACGTACGAGGCCGGGGCCCAGCCTCTGAAGACGATACTGAGTGGGTACTGACGGAGTTCTTTCCGCGCCTTCACGAGCAACTGGGTGGCCGGGTCTACGTGTGCTTCTTGTTAGCAGCCTCTCAACTTAGCGCCGCAGAGCAGGAAGAAGGTGCTCCGCTCGTCGCGAACGAGCAGTACCACGTACGCCTGTTCACGGCAGAGGCGCCTGCCCTGGCTTGGCTAAGCAGGCGTCAGGACTATGAAAGCGCTTAGGCTAGGCCTGCGTTTGCCAGTTATTTCCTACTTACCTCTCTCCTTCCCATGTCTGCTTCGTCTGTATTGCCTCGTCTGCTCTTCTGTGGCAGCCTATTGCTAGCCGCTGCTACCTCTAATCGTGCTGCTGCTCAGTCTATCAACTCCACTGTTCCAACTGTCGATCTGAAAGATGGGGCTTATCGCCGCAATGGCTTGGTGATGCGCCTGCAGGCCGGACAGGCCAGCCGTCTTTCTGCCCCTATGCAGTTCGATAATGGACTAACGCTCCGTCCCGATGGCATCATGGTGAGTAAGAACGGCACCCGCCAGCTTCTGGAAGAAGGCAAGGCGCTCAACATGCAGGGCCAGATCGTAAATCTGCGCGACGATATGAAGACCGCCGCTGACATTGAACGCCACGACCAGCAAGTAACCGGCGCCAAACCGACGGTAGTTTCTATGCCTGCGCCAAGCCAAACAGTGGCCCCGGAAGTGCTGGCTGCACTAAGCCGCACCGAGGCGCGGCTTGCCACGCTCCAACAATTAACTGTGCTATTGAATGAGCGTACTTCCAGCACGGGCAGCACCGCTTCGCAGACTCAAGCTCTGGACACCCGCATTCGAGAGCTTAACGCCAAACTTCGGCCCTAGGCCTCTTCTCCGTTCTGAACTAATGAAGCCCGTTTTGGCGGGCTTTTTGCTTTTTTAAATTTTTTCTACTTGATTATCAGATAAGATTTAGTGCTTTTGAAACATTAAATACTGTATTTAAAATATTTAATCCTTTGGTTTTCAATTACTAAAAATATTTTTTCAAGAAGCTGGTTACCCATTGTGTTTCGCCTGCCAGTTTTCTACATTTGATTTTAGCAAGCGCCCTTCATTTTTCCTTCATTCAGAGTCTTCACACCGCAACTGCATTCTATGGCCTAAAGCTCTACGCCCCTAAATTCTCGTAGCCTTTATGGAAACCATGCAGCCGAGCGACTCTGCTCTGATATCGCGTTACATTGCTGGGCAGGAAGAAGCGTTTGCTCAACTGCTCGATCGTCACAAATCCCGGGTGTTTACTACTATCATGCTTATCGTGCGCGATGAGGATGTAGCTGAAGACCTCTTACAGGATACCTTCATCAAGGCTATCCACACCATGAAAAGCGGGCGGTATAATGAGGAAGGAAAATTCTCTTCCTGGATTTGCCGTATTGCCCATAATTTAGCCATTGACTTCTTCCGTCGGGAAAAACGTAGTCCTTTGTTGAATCTGGACACAACAAGTCATGCCTTTAATTCGTTGTCGTTGGCAGAAGAGGGTGCCGAAGCTATTCTCACGCGGGAGGAAACTCACGCGCGGCTTCGGGAGCTGATTCAGGAGCTGCCCACGGCGCAGAAAGAAGTCCTGATCATGCGTCATTACGGCGACATGAGCTTTCAGGAAATTGCCGACGCGACGGGGGTGAGCATTAACACTGCGTTAGGGCGTATGCGCTACGCGCTCATCAATCTGCGGAAGAAGATGGCCGCACAACCCGTTTTCTATGATCAAAACCTTACCCCACGAGAAACTGCTCCGGTACGTATACAACGAATTGCCGGCTGATCAGCAACAAGAAGTAGAACAGTCGTTGCAGCACGACCCGGAATTGGCTGCTACCTGCGCCGATATTCTGCTGGCCCAGCGCTTGCTCGACGGCGTGCAGCGGACTCCTAGTAAAAAGACTACTGATTCTATTCTGCAGTACTCCCGCACCTTCCTGAAAGCGGGATAAGAGAAAGGGGAAGTATCCTATCATCCTGCGATACCTAGTCCGCGGCTCACTCCAGAGCCAGCAACTAGGCGTCGCAGGATGACGTGTTTTTGCCGTTTCTTTGCGGCTCTCTTTATTCTGCCCGCTGTATGCGCAAACCTGAGCGGTTCCGCCACTTCCTCGATTATTTCACCACCCATTTTCCGGAGCCGGAAACGGAGCTGGTGTACTCCAACCCCTACGAGCTCATTGTGGCCGTGGTGCTTAGTGCCCAGTGCACCGATAAGCGGGTAAATCAGGTAATGCCAGCCCTGCTGGAGCAGTTTCCCACGCCCGAGCATTTAGCGGCTGCCACACCCGAAGAAGTATTTCCCTTTATCCGGAGTGTTTCTTACCCCAACAACAAGGCGAAGCACCTGGCTGGTCTGGGTCGCTTGCTAGTGTCAGAATTTGGCGGTGAAGTACCCAGCACCATCGAGGAGTTGCAACGCCTGCCCGGAGTAGGCCGCAAAACGGCGAACGTGGTAGTTTCGGTCATTTACAACCAGCCCGCTATGGCTGTGGATACGCACGTGTTCCGGGTTTCGCATCGGCTAGGCCTGGTGTCACGCACAGCCACTACGCCACTGGCAGTGGAGAAAGAGTTGGTGAGGTATATCCCTGAAGCCTTAATCCCCAAAGCTCATCACTGGCTTATTTTGCACGGGCGCTATATCTGCGTGGCCCGTAACCCTAAATGCGGCATTTGCCCACTCAAAAGCTGGTGCAAGTACTATGCTGACGTAGTAGTGAAAGCAGCTTCAACTCCTAAAAAAGGCCTTTTAAAGGGCATAGACCCGGCTACCCTATCGCCTGAGAGCACAACATAGTTTATAACTGGTTATAGACAGTATAAAAACCAATAAGCATAGTTTCATACACGACAGACCGCATTTAGCGAGCTGCTGCCTGCTCCAAAACTCGCTGCATTTCAACCGCTAACTGCTGCCGGTCAAACGCCTCGTAGGCCACTCGTTTTCCGGCCTCTCCGGCCAGTTGGCGCTGCTTATTGTCCTGCAAGATATTGGCTACTCGGCTTGCCAAGGCTGGGGCATCGCCGGCCAGGGAGAACCAGCCGCAACGGTGGTGTTCAACTAGCTCTTTCGTCCAGCCCTGGTTCGTGACGATGACGGGAGTGCCCACTGCTAGGCTATCATAGAACTTCGCCGGAGAGTTGCTATCCAGCACAGGTAGGCCTAGAAACGACACGACTGATACCTCTGCTAGCCGAAACCACTTAAATACCTCATGCCTGGGTTGAGGCGGCACTACCCGGATAGCCGAGCAGCGTACTGCCGCCTCGCGCAAACGTGGCTCATCAAACCCATGCCCCATGAACAACCACACTACGTCAGGCATGCGAGGCGCCAGTTGCTCAGCAGCGGCAATGAGCGTCGGGATATCGTTGGCTCGCCCAAACGTGCCGGCGTAAAGCACTACCCGGCGGCCCACTAGGTTGTGCTCCGCCCGTAGCACGTTCGTGGCTTCAGGAGTAGCCTGAGCGGCCAAATCCAGGTCGGTGCCGTTCCAGATAGTCGTGACTTTATGCTCAGGCAGGCCTAGGCCACGCACGTAGCTCGTCATGTCAGGGGAAAGCGTTACCGTGTGCCGCGCCGACTCATATAGCCCCTTCTCTAGTGCAAACAGGCGCTGCTGGGCCAGCTTACTCGGCACTGCTCCCATGGCAATAGGGAACGATGGCCATAAATCTTGCACTTCAAACACCCATGGCACCCGCCGCCACCGCGCTACCTGCGCTGCTGCCCACGCCGCCGTGAGTGGCGTACTAATTCCCCAGATGACATCGGGCTTATCTATTTTGAGTCCTTCTTTGAACGCATACGCCGCGTACTGCCCGAAGGATAATACGCGGCGTGCTACGCCCATGCGGTTCTCATAGGCCACATCCGCAGCCCGCATTTCCACACCTTCTGGCAGCCAGGGATACTGCTGCGTCAGGCGCTGCGGCTCCCAGGTGCGTGTGGTAATAAGCGTGACGCGGTGGCTTTGGGCAATGTGCTTCAGCAGCGAGTAATGCCGACTGGTGGCGGGGCAGTCGGGGTTTGTGTGATACTGGCTGAAGACGGCAATGTGCACGAGCGGTCAGGCTAACGGAATAAAAGAGAACCGCACCGAGGTGCTACTACTCAAGTGGCCTAGCGCTCCGCACGGCGTGGCTTGGGCCGGTACTTCGACTCCGTTAGGATGCGCTGGGAGTTCTTTTCAGCCATCAGCTGCTTGAGTGTTACGTTAGGATGCTCGCTCATGTATTTGCGCACAATCTGCCAGCCCACCCAGGCCCCTACCCTACCGGGGCAGGTTTTATCAATTTCGGGGATGTTGGGCCGCTCGCCCACGTATTTCTGAATGGTAAAAGGAGCGGTGTTGTACAGTAGGTTCTTCTCGATGAAGTGCGCCCAAATCTTACCCTCGTTGAAAGCTACCCCAGCCATTTCCTTATCGGTATAACCTATCAGCAGGGAATCAGGCGTGCAAGGCAGCACCTTTTCCGCGAAGTACAGCGACTTGCCGAACTGCACCATCTCGCCCAGCATAGTTTGGTTGGTGAGCTGCTTTTGGTTGTATTTGCTGCTGATAGCCAGCGCTACCGTGGGTACCACGTAGGGCTTGGTGTAGCGGCGCAGGATATATCCGGGAACGTTAGGACGGTAAGCTGCTTTCGGCCCCACGAAGAAGTCAGTGCTAATCACTAGCAAGCTGTCATTCACAAACAGGTCTTGGCTGAGTCCGCTCACAAACGTCTTAACTGGCGGCACCTTGAAGTCGGGAAAGTAAAAGCGGATGTGCTGAAACATTGGCTTCAGGTCGGCGGCTAACGCGCCTGTATCCTGAAAGGCACTATCAGCTTGGTGGCCTAGCTTCTGTAGCCCAGGGTTGGTTGCCAGACGAGCCAATGTGTTGCTAAGCACTCCGGCTGGATACTGGCTGCTTTGCAAGAATTGCCGGGCAAATAGGCCGTTCTGGGCAATAAAGGCGCTGGCGTTAGCGGGCGTCTTAATTTGAAAAAAGGGCTTTTCTAACCGCTCAATCTGTAGCGGCACATCAATTTTCGCAACGTCTGGGTTTATTTCGCACTTCTCCGTTTTAGAGGTGCAATTAGGCAAAGCCAGCATCGTTAAACTCAGGACGGCCGCCAGCCAGGGGCGTATACGGGCAGGAATGTGCATCGCGCTTCTATCTTTACGGCGAAATTAGCCAAAACGAAACGGCGAAAGGCTGTCTTTCGTGTTTTGCTCATCGTACTTCTGCATTTGATATGAAAAAAGCACTGCTCGCCCTCTTTTGCATCGGCGCTTCGGCCGGGGCTGCATCCGCGCAAGTTGAAATAGGTCTTAAGGTGTCGCCATCTATTACGAGCCTTCGCACTGACTCACCAGCCCAACTTGGCTTTCAGAAAGATGGCAGTAAAATAGGCTTCGGCGGCGGCTTGGTAGTTGACTACTTCTTCGGCCAGAATTACGCCTTCAGCACTGGCCTACAGCTTACTGGCAAGGGTGGCAAATTCCTGTTCCTGGACCCCACTACGGGCCGACGGGTAGAGCAGAAACTAGGTATTCAGTACTTGGAGCTGCCCGTAACTATGAAGTTGTTCACTAACGATATTGCCACTGATACCAAGTTATATTTCCAGCTGGGTGGCACCCTAGGCGGCGCCATTGCAGCTAAGATTGATGGCAACAAGCGTTACACTGATCCTGCTACCGGCAAGGAAACCAAAGCCCTCGACCACGTTATTATTCCCGACGCAGCCGTATTGCTAGGCTTCGGTACTGAGTATCAGGTCGGCCAGAGCACTAAAGTATTTGCTGGCGTGAGCTACCACCGCGGCCTCGTCAACATTGAGAAATATTACGACAAGCAGCGTAACTTCTCGGAAGTGGTCTTCAAGAATAGCGAGGTTGCGCTGGACCTAGGCATCAAGTTCTAGGCCACACCGGTCGTCAAACAAAAAGCCCGCGTTGCTCTCAGCAGCGCGGGCTTTTCTTCTATCAGGAGGAGTTTTCTCGCAGAAAAAATCCGTCAGTCAATTATTTCAATTTCCCGGTCCTGCAACCGGCTCATGGCCGCCGCGGCTGAGTGCAGCTCGATTTCCTCGCCTTGCTCATCCTCAATGCGGTAATCTGTGAGGCCTAGACTAGTGTCTTTCATCACTTTTACCCACTTATAATACTTCAAATACCATTTCATCTGTCTGCTTACCAAACCTTTGGTGTAGTAAGCGTGCAGGAATGGGTGCACATTGAGCGTAATGCCCGACTGATTCTGGGTTATCAGCAGGTCCTCAATGCTATTTTCGATTTCGTCGGTTACCAGGATAGACGCCGAAATCTTACCCGTGCCGCCGCAGGTGGGGCAAACCTCACCGGTCACGATGTTTTCAACAGGCCGAACGCGCTGTCGGGTAATCTGAAGTAGGCCAAATTTGGTGATGGGTAGAATTGTGAAGCGCGCTTTGTCGTGCTTCATGATGTCGCGCACGGCATCTTCTACCTTCTTGCGGCTCTCCGCCGACTTCATATCAATGAAATCGACGACGATGATGCCGCCCATATCGCGCAGCCGGAGCTGGCGGGCTACTTCTCGGGCGGCCGCGAGGTTCACGTGCAGGGCTGTGGCCTCTTGGTCGCCTTCTTGGTTGCTCTTGTTACCGGAGTTCACGTCGATGACGTGGAGGGCTTCGGTATGCTCGATAACGAGGTATCCGCCACCGGGAACCGTTACGGTTTTGCCAAACAAGGTCTTGAGCTGTTTCTCAATACCTTGACTTTCAAACACCTTCACTTTGCCGGTGTGTAGCTTCAGCAGGCCAAGCTTGTCGGGCGCAATCTGCTGCAGGTAACTCCGCATTTCCTCGTACATGGGAGCCGCATCTACCGTGATGGCATCAAACGACTCGTTGAGCATGTCGCGCAACATGGAGCTCGTGCGACCTAGCTCACCCAGCACCTTATCATTCGGCTTGGCCGTACGCAGGGTTTGGAAGAGCTTGTCCCACTTCTCCACCATGTTTTGCATATCCTTGTCGAGCTCAGCCACCTCGCGGCCTTCGGCCACGGTGCGGATGATTACGCCAAAATTGTCGGGCTTAATGGAAGCAATGAGCCGCTTGAGCCGCTCCCGTTCCGATTTGCTGACGATTTTCTTGGATACGCTGATGGTATTGGAAAAAGGCACCAGTACCAGATACCGGCCAGCCATGGATATATCCGTGGAGAGGCGCGGGCCCTTGGTAGAAATAGGCTCCTTAACAATCTGAACCAGCATTTGCTGGCCCTTCTTAAGCGTGTTATCGATTTTACCGACTTTGTCGAGCGTCCCGTCAAACTGGAAAGTCTTCAGGGGCCCAACGGTTATTTTCTGCGATTGAACGCCTTTTACCCACTTTGTTAGGGAAGGATAATTCTCTCCCAGGTCGCCGTAGTGTAAAAAGGCATCCTTTTGATACCCAATGTCAATGAACGCGGCGTTCAGACCGGGCATAACTTTCTTGACCGTGCCCAGGAAAATGTCACCAACTGAGTAAGCGGTGTCGTTGCGGTCGAAATGATATTCGATGAGCCGCTTGTCCTGTAGCAGGGCAATCCGTTCTCCGTCCTGAGTAGAATTAATGATTAATTCGTTACTCAATGGATTAAGCGGTTAGAGTAGTATCTGGCAAGCCTGGCCTAGCGGTTATGCATTCCCCCGAAACCCGCAAAGGGAAGCCAGCGCACAAGGCACCGGCTTCCCTTTCGAGCCACGGGGAAAGCGAACATCTGGCCACTCTCTGGATACTAAGTGAGAGATAGAAGAGTGCCTTTCTAAGCTAGAAAAGCACCTACGAGCAAACCCCGGGAGGATTACTTCTTCTTGTGACGGTTCTTGCGCAGACGCTTCTTCCGCTTGTGAGTGGCAATCTTATGACGCTTTCTCTTTTTACCGCAAGGCATGATGTTGTGGGTTAGATGAGTGAATTGATTTGATTTCTTTTATTGTTGACTGCTCCTGTTCAGGTACTGATGCGGATACACCAGTTGCCTGCTTCGGAACAGCTAACAGTACTATTGCAGCTTCTGAAGTTGCTCATCTACTGAAGCGGCTAGGCCCGGATCAGTGCTGAGACTCTTGGCTTTTTGGAAAGCCTGACGGGCTCCCTCTTTCACGCCAGTTTGGGCTAACGCGACGCCAAGATAAAACTGTCCGTTGACGTTTTCAGGATTTACTTTAGTTAGCTCTTGAAAACGTTCAACCGCTTTGTCGAACTGATTGCTCTGAATAGCCAGCAAACCAAGGTTATACAGCACCTTTTCGTTGCGCGGATCCACGGCCAGCACTTCGCGCAGCAACGTGATACCCTGCACCGGGTTAGAGCTAGCCATCAGAGCCATACCTAGGTTGGTTTTGGCGTCGAGGTTGTCGGGGTTATTCTTCAATACTCTCCCGTACAGTTCCTCACACTTGGCACCCAGCATTTTCTGCCGCTCCTCGGTAGTTGCAAAGCTATACGCTTCGAAGTACTGGTCAGCAGCCCGCTTCCAGGCCTGCTCGCCGGGACGAGTCAGGGCCACCTGCTCCAAATAGTAGCCGGCGCTGTCAAAACGCTCAACGCCTTTGTACTTGTCGGCCAGTTCAGTAGCCAGCCGCAGCTTAGCGCCCAATTCTGCTTCCGCGTTGTACTTGGCAAGCAGCGTATTGATTTCTTGGCGTTTAGCCGGAGCCACCGTCATGTGCGGCTGCTCAGCAGTTGCACCTTCTGGTTTGCCCATGGCATCTACAGAAGCCGTAGAGGGAGCAGCTGCGCCATTATCGCGGTTGGCTGTACGGGCGGCGTCCTGAGCAAGTTCACCTTTTCCTACTTTGGGCTTCACAATCACCTTGGGCAGCAAAAACAAACCGGCCACAAGGGCCACCGCCAAAGCGAGAAGTATTAGTTGATGCTTAGAGGAGTTACGCGCCATTAGCAGGGAAAAACGCAGACCGCCGGGCCTCCGGAAAAGGACGCCCGGCGGCACTGCCGACATCGAATAATAAAAGCGACTTAGGCGTTAGCCAGTGCTTTGATTTTCTTGCTGTTCTTGATCTTGCCGATGAAGGTCTTGGACGGCTTAAAGCTCGGGATGAAGTGCTCGTCGATGATGATCGACGTGTTTTTCGAGATGTTGCGGGCTACTTTCTTCGCGCGTTTTTTGTTAACGAAGCTGCCAAAGCCGCGCACGTAGATGTTGTTGCCATCGGCCATCGAATCCTTCACAACTTTGAAGAAGGCTTCTACGGTAGCCGAAACGTCTGCTTTCTCAATGCCGGTTTTGTCAGCAATTTCGGCGATTACTTCTGCTTTAGTCACGCTGGTAAGTGTACTAGGGAGGTGAAAAAAAATGTGCTTGGCAAATGTTGCCTTCCTCAAAACGTAAGCACTTGCCCGGTAAGGCGTTGCTTATGTTTTGAGGGGCACAAAGGTAACCCCCTTTTTTGGTTTTACAACAGATTTCGCAGCATTCGCTACCGCTTCCTAGGTTGCATCCAACTATTTCTTTCTCAAAGCCTTGAGTTCAATTCTTTCTACCTCCTCCCATCCGTGGTTTGCACAACGTTTATTGGACTGGTACCCGCGCCACCGCCGCGACCTACCCTGGCGGAACACTCGCGACCCATATGCCATCTGGCTTTCGGAAGTTATTCTGCAGCAAACGCGTGTGAAGCAAGGCTTGCCGTATTACCTCGATTTCATCACCTCCTACCCTACCGTACAGGAGCTAGCGGCTGCCCCACAAGATGAGGTGCTGCGGCACTGGCAGGGGTTAGGCTATTATTCCCGGGCCCGGAACATGCATCATACTGCCCAGCAGGTAGCCGGAGAATACAACGGACAATTTCCCGGCTCCTATGTTGAGCTGCTGAAGCTACGTGGCGTAGGCCAGTATACGGCCGCTGCTATTGCCTCCTTTGCCTACGATGAGCAAGTAGCTGTGCTCGATGGCAACGTATTTCGGGTGCTGGCCCGCGTGTTTGGGGTTACGCAGGATATTGCTGCCCCCGCCAGTCGCAAAATCTTCCAGCAGCTCGCCGATAAGCTCATCCCGGCTGACCAGCCCGCGGAGTTCAACCAAGCTATCATGGAGTTTGGCGCTATTCAGTGCACTCCTGCTAAGCCCGACTGCCTGTTTTGCCCACTCCAGACCGAGTGCTACGCTTTCCAGCACGGCCTGGTGCAGGAGCTTCCCGTTAAGAGTAAGGCCAAAGCCGCCCGCACCCGCTACTTCCATTACCTGGTACTGCGCCACAACGACACGTTATATATGAAGAAGCGCGGCCCGAAGGATATCTGGGAAGGCTTGTACGACTTTGCGCTACAAGAAACCGATTCGGCGGAGCTACCTGCAGCTTCAATCGTGGACGCCATAGAAGGCTTGGGCGGCCGCCTTGCTATCAACCTAGCCGAAGAGCCTACTACTGCCATGCGCCATATTCTAAGCCATCAGAAAGTAGAGGCTCGTTTTCACCCAGTTTGGTTGTCGGAGCCCTTGGTGCCGGAGGCAGCCGTGGCAGCCGGCTTAGTGGCCTACAATGCTCTAGATATTGAGCGGTTACCTAAGCCCGTCATCATCACTAATTATATTAGCAATACCCGTTTTTAACATGCCAATTATATTGGAATTCAAGGGTGTTTTTTGTATCTTTATACCTGACAATTATCTCTCTTTCCCCTTCTAACGACTAGTTATTTACACCATGGCAAGCGTCAACAAAGTCATTCTCATAGGCCACTTAGGCAAGGACCCTGAGGTTCGTCATCTAGAAGGTGGCAACTCAGTGGCTAACTTCACCATGGCCACCAACGAGTACTATAAAGACAAGCAAGGCAACCGCGTAGAGCGTACAGAGTGGCACAACATTGCTGCGTGGCGCAACCTGGCCGAGCTGTCGGAAAAGTACCTGCGCAAGGGTCATCAAGTGTATGTGGAGGGCCGCATCCGGACTCGTCAGTACCAGGATAAGGACAACCAAACTCGCTACATCACAGAAATCATTGCGGAGGAAATCACCATGCTGGGCAATGGTCGTGCTGCTGGCGCAGAAGCTCAACCGGCCAACACAGCCGCTGCTCCTGCCGAAGAGCCTACCACTTTTCGTCAGGAACCAGAACTCAATCAATTGCCGTTTTAATGGCCTAGCGCCTTGCATTTCTTTAGCCCCGGCTTGGTGCCGGGGCTTTTTGCGTGATAAGAGCAATACCTACCGCGCTAGGCCTGTTGGATTAGCCTCCTTTCAAAAACACCGACAACTGACCTAGCCGCGTTGTACTGCTTCGCGCTACAAGTGTGCTACCTTTGAGTATTCATCTGATTTGCTTGGCATGGCCGATTTTCGAATTCTGCGCGGATGGGGCGCTGTGCTTACGCTGCTAGGCCTAGCGGCGAGTTGTACCTCTGCTCCTGACTTTACGCCCAAGCCGAAAGGCTATAACCGTATTGATTTGCCCCCGCACGCCTACCAGCAGTTGGCGCCCGGCCATCCGTACACGTTCCAGTACTCGCGCTACGCCAAAATCCTGCGTGATTCCTCTTATCTGGCACAGCCGCACTGGATCAATGTGTACTACCCGCAATTGCACGCCAACGTGCAGATTACGTACGCCGACCTTCAGCGCAACAAGCAGCTTAGCAATAAGCTGCTGGAGGACGCCCGCAAGCTTACCAGCAAGCATCAGATTAAGGCTACGGCTATTGATGAGAGCGTGCTAAAAACCCCCAACGGCATGCGAGTAGCCGTGTTTGAGCTGCAGGGCGATGTACCCAGCCAGTTTCAGTTTTACACCACCGATAGCACCAAGAACTTCTTCCGAGGCGCCCTTTACTTCCGGACGGCTACCGCTAACGACTCCCTGGCACCGGTCATTGACTACGTGAAGAAAGATATTGTGCAGCTGCTCAATACGCTAAAATATCAGTAAAGGAGCCTGTGAAGTGTGCTTCAGGTGGCCTAGATTCAAGTCTTTTCAACCGTTAGCTGCCAAGTGGCCTACAGCTTGCTGCTGATTCATGAGTAATTTCTTTCAAACCAAACTTGAGTATCTGCGCGGAGTAGGATTGCAGCGGGCTCAGCTCTTGCAGAAAGAGCTAGGCCTCTTCACCTACGGCGACCTTATTCAGCGGTATCCATTCCGCTACCTCGACCGCACTCAGTTTTATAATATCTGCGACCTGCACGACGACCTTCCCTTCGTGCAGGTAAAGGGCATTCTGCGCAACCGTGAGGTGGTGGGCGAAGGCCCCAAGAAGCGCATGGTAGCCAAAATTGCCGATGCCAGCGGTGAATTGGACCTAGTATGGTTCAAGGGCGTGAATTATCTGGAGAAGATCATCAAGAATCACCAGGAGTACATTGTGTTCGGCAAGCCCACAATGTTCAACAGCCGCCCGCAGATGGCCCATCCGGAGCTGGAAGAGGTGACGGAGGCCAAAGCCGGCCAGAGTTTCCTGCAGCCCGTTTACAATACCACCGAGAAGCTCAAGAACTATCACCGCGTCGATAGCAAGGCAATTGGCCGGATGGTTTCGGATCTGCTCAAGATTGCCCTGCCTCAAGTACACGAAAACCTCTCCCAGGAACTGATTCGGCAGTACGGACTAATGGATAAGGCCACTGCCTACCAGCAGATCCATTTCCCGCAGAGCACCGATCTGCTACAAGCGGCGCGGTTCCGGCTGAAGTTTGAGGAGCTCTTTTACGTGCAGCTTAAGCTCCTGCGCCAGAAAACCCAGCGCAAGGTGGAGCTGGCGGGCCAAATCTTCAAGGAGGTACCCTCTCTGGTTCACTTCTACAAGAACGTGATGCCTTTTGACCTCACTGGAGCCCAAAAGCGCGTAATACACGACATCTATAAAGATTTCTGCTCCGGCAAGCAGATGAACCGGCTGCTCCAGGGCGACGTGGGCTCGGGCAAAACAATTGTGGCCTTCATCAGCATGCTCATGGCCGCCGACAACGGCGCACAAAGTTGCCTGATGGCCCCCACCGAGATTCTGGCTGACCAGCATTACGTAGGCCTCAAGGAATACGCAGATTTGCTGGGCCTACGCATCGGCAAGCTTACGGGCAGCACCCGCACCGCCGAGCGCCGCGTGCTGCACGAGCAGCTACGTTCTGGCGAGATGCACATGCTGGTGGGCACCCATGCCCTGCTGGAAGACGTGGTGCAGTTTCGCAACCTAGGCCTCACCATTATGGATGAGCAGCACCGCTTTGGTGTGGCCCAGCGCTCTAAACTCTGGCAAAAGAACCCACACGTGATTCCGCACGTGCTCGTGATGACGGCCACGCCCATACCGCGCACCCTGGCCATGACGCTCTACGGTGACCTAGACGTATCGGTGATTGATGAGCTACCGGCAGGCCGTAAGCCCATCGTTACGGTGCACCGTTTTGATGCTAATAGGCTCAAAGTATTCCAATTCCTGCGTGACCA
Organism: Hymenobacter wooponensis; assembly: GCF_004745865.1. Taxonomy (GTDB): domain Bacteria; phylum Bacteroidota; class Bacteroidia; order Cytophagales; family Hymenobacteraceae; genus Hymenobacter; species Hymenobacter wooponensis. The sequence continues at coordinate 71,422 of NZ_SRKZ01000006.1, forward strand.
GATTAACGTGGGCCGGCAGGTCTATATCGTGTATCCGCTGATTGAGGAAAGCGAGGCCATGGCTGATTACAAAGACCTCATGGATGGCTACGAGAGCATTGCCCGTGCCTTCCCCGAGTTTCAGATCAGCATTGTGCACGGGCGCATGAGTGCCGCTGAGAAAGACGCTGAGATGCAGCGCTTTGTGAAGAAGGAAACCCAGATTATGGTAGCTACTACCGTTATTGAGGTAGGCGTGAACGTGCCCAACGCCTCCGTAATGGTAATTGAAAGTACCGAGCGGTTTGGCCTCTCTCAGCTGCATCAGCTACGCGGCCGCGTGGGCCGGGGCGCCGAGCAGAGCTACTGCATTTTAATGTCGGGCTACAAGTTGAGCAAAGACTCTCGCACCCGCATCGAGACAATGGTGCGCACCAATAACGGGTTTGAAATTGCCGACATCGACTTGAAGCTGCGTGGGCCCGGTGACCTAATGGGAACTCAACAAAGCGGGGTGCTAGACCTGCTCATCGCCGACTTAGCCAAGGATGGGCGCATCCTCACTGAGTCGAGGGCGGCAGCGCAGGCGTTACTGAATGAAGACCCTGGCCTAGAGCGTCCAGATAATCAGCCTATCCGGCGGCACATTGAAAGTTTGCCCGCCACAGCCGTTAACTGGAGCCGCATCAGCTAACCCTAGGTTAATAGCTCACCCTCCTATTGCCATTTAGGGTAGTCACAACAACGGCTTGCTGAGGGGTCTCCTCAGCAAGCCGTTGTTGTTATAAAAGTTTCAGGCACAAAAAAGGCGACCCTAATAAGTCGCCTGCCGAAAAACTACTTTAATGTAAGAGTGGTAGCACTCGACGTGTGCCACAAATTTCTATCCGTTTCGGGGCTTGTGCTTTTTGGTACTGATTGACCAATGAAGTAAGAAGCACTCCGAACGGGAGCTTGAATAGCCGAGCGAGCTGACTTAGCAGCAGTGTCGATTAGCACATTCGACTCCTTGGAAAGCTTACCGATGACGACGAGAGAAACTAGTAAGAAAAGGCGTAGTAAAGATTTCATAGCGTTCGTGCGGATAGTAAGTGGGCTACACGCAAGCAATTTTGAGGCCAGTTGGGCCGATGAGAAAGAAATACGCTGATGTAAACGGAACTTTTTGTTCCTCTTCACCTGCTTTACGGCTAGTATATGGAGGGGCCTACTGTCCAGTTCAACATGAAATATCCAATAAGAAGGATATATAATTAAACCAAAATATTCCCTCTATTATTCTAACACATTGACATTTTCTACTGCAAAGAAACGGTATTTATATCAGTAAATGACCTTCTTTAGCGTTAAGAAAGAGTGAAGAATTAACCCGGAGGACCGACTGCCCTGCAAGATCGACGGCATATACGGAGTCCCGCAGAAGTTGGATACCTTTGGAGAGTACATTTTTCATATTTTTTTCCTGTTCCTCCTAATTGACTATATCTGTGCGTTTTTCTTCTGCTGTAACCACTAGTATTCTACTGCTAGGCCTGCTTGGCGGCCCGCCTGTAGTACTAGCTCAGAAAGTCAAGTCGGCTCCGTTTAGCTATGTGCCGGAACAATCCGAAGATCGATACAACCAGCGGGTACTACGCAAAACGTTTCCTTTATCTGCTGGGGGCTTTGTTATCCTGGCGCATAAATCAGCCACTGAGTATGCAGTGGAACGCTACGATGCTGATTTGAAACGCACCTGGAGTACCGCCTTACCTATCACTGCGGAACAGGCAATAGATGGCTTTGCCATCTCCGGGAGCCAAGCCACTGTCATTGTCCACCAGAAGAGCGGACCTTCACAAACCCTTTCGGCGCTAACCTTTGAGTTAACCTCCGGCCAAAAGGGCCCGCTCAAGAAATTATTGGAAACTAGTGCCCGTGACCGGCGGCCGGGAGTGGCTTTTTCTCCGGATGGTACTAAACTGGTAGCTTGGCGTTACCTCACCCGCGATGTTCAGATTCGGGCCATCAATGCTTCAGTGTATGATGAGAAGTTGGTTAAGCTGAAAGAACGTACCTACGACTTTCACGACCAAGGCGGCTTCTTCTCTACCACTGTTCACATTGGCAACGATGGCACACAATACGTTACGCTAGTAGCCGACGATATGAAGAAGCTCTCGGTGCGGCGCTATCTAAACGCGTCGCCCGATATCAAAGTGATGTCGGTTGCCGTGGGCGGCACGTTTGGGGGCAAAGTCGTAAACGTATTCGATTCGCGCTTTTCATTACAGAGCGACAACACCTTGTATGCTGCGGCTATCTGCAATGAGCGAGAAACGGGCGTTTACCACAGCCTTAAAATGGTAAAGTTTGATTTCAACGGCGACGGTGACATGAAATTCGCGCCGGAATTCAAGTTTACTCCTGAGTATTTGGCTGCCGCTAACAAAGCCACCACCGCCAGTGCCAAACGCCTCGAAGACATCTATCTGACCGATTTATTGCTTACCGACGAGAAACAGTTGGTAGTATTAGCTGAGAAAAAATATGAGGAAGGCGGCGAAGTATCGCCGGGCCATACCCGTGAGCTGCACCTCTTTGGGTACAACGAGTACCAAGCGCCCACTTGGCACAGCATTATTGCTAAGGATCAGGTAGCGCCGGCGGCCGAGGGCTTTAGCAGCATTAGCTACCGCGCTGCCGTTTTTGGGCAGGATGTGCAGTTCGTCACGTGGGAGAAAATCAAGAATAAGTCCGACCTCTACTTACGGCGCGTCAATGCTCAAACGGGCGTTGTGCAGGAACCTAAGGCGCTAGGCCTAAACGTAGCCGCCGACCAGAACCCATCTTACGTAAAGGATTTTACCACTTGGCTTGACCCTAAAACGATTATTGGCGTAAGTCGCCCAAATAAGAAATCCGCCGCGCTGATGCTCAATAAGATTGTAGTAAAGTAGCTGCTAGGCCAGTATAGGCGATAGAAAAGCCCCTGCTTCTCACTGAAGCAGGGGCTTTTCTATCGCCTATACTGGCGCTTATGGGAAAATACCCAGCGACTGATAGCTCACGCCAATCTTCTCGATAGCCGCATAGAAAGCTGCTGTGCGTAGGTCCGTAATACCTTCTACCTCATCCATCACCTTCCGGATAGACTGGTAAGCGGTAATCATGGTATCCTCTAGGCCAGAACGTACGAGGTCAATTTCGTCGGCGCCGTGCACAATCTGTTGGCGCTCCTCGGGGGTAATGGCTTTACCGGTAGTACGCTCAATGGTAGCTACCAAGCGGCGCATAGCTCCTTCCTCGGCCCGCTTACCCATCCGGCCAAAGCGCACATTAGAAAGATTCTTGAGCCACTCAAAGTACGAAACCGTTACACCGCCAGCATTGAGGTACAGGTCGGGTAAGATGACAATGCCGCGCTGCAGCAGAATCTTTTCGGCTGCCTGGGTAGTGGGTCCGTTAGCTCCCTCAGCAATTATTTTAGCCTTGATGTTGGCCGCATTACCTTCATGAATCTGGTTTTCTAGAGCTGCCGGAATGAGTACGTCGCACTCATACTCCAGCAGATCTAGTGATTCGGCTACATCTTTAGCGCCTGGGAAACCCAGAATAGAACCCGTTTCCTGACGATGTTTGAACACTGCTTCTACATCTAGGCCAGTCTCGCTGTAGATGCCGCCTTCGCGCTCCGCAATACCGGTTATCAGCGCTCCATCTTGCTGACAGAAGTGTGCAGCGTAGTAGCCCACGTTGCCCAGCCCTTGCACAATCATGCGTTTTCCAGCAACCCCACTACTGAGGCCTACCTTCTTGAGAATCGGCTCATCTAGTAGTAGCTCCCGCAGACCGTAGAACACGCCTAGGCCAGTTGCCTCGGTCCGCCCGCGGATGCCCCCCTGGCCTACGGGCTTACCTGTTACGCAGCCTAGGGCGCTGGTATCGCCATACTTAAAGGTCATATAGGTATCGGCAATCCAAGCCATTTCCCGGCCGCCGGTACCATAATCGGGCGCTGGCACGTCCATGCCCGGCCCGATGAGGTTTTTCTTAATCAACTCTGTAGCATAGCGGCGCGTTACGCGCTCCAGCACGTTTACGGGCGTAGTGCGGGGGTTGATTTTCACTCCACCCTTAGCTCCTCCAAACGGTACATCTACTAAGGCACACTTAAAGGTCATGAGCGTAGCCAGCGCCATTACTTCCTCCTCATCTACATACACGCTGTAGCGGATGCCGCCTTTGCTGGGCAGCTTGTGGTGGCTGTGCTGCACCCGAATGCCTTCGAACACCTGCACATGACCATCTATCTCTACCGGGAAGTTAACCTTGTAAATGCTGTTGCACGCCCGAATTTGGGCAATGATGCCGGGGTCTAGCTTCGAGAAACTCGCTGCATGGTCGTAAAACCGCAGCACACTTTCATAAAAGTCTTTACCCTGTACCTGTTCGTTAGCCATGTAGGTATGGAAATGAAGGTGGGAGTATCTTCCTGCAAACGCATAGCCCAACAATCCGTTGCGCCAAAAAACAACAAAGCCGCCCCTGCAGGAGGAGCGGCTTTGGTTAAAGGAGCACGCGGAGCTAAATCGTGCAATCCAAGAAATCCAGCTAAATCCGTGATTTAGTAGGCGTACTCGTTAGCAGCAATCAGCACGTCGGCAATGCGACGACGGGCTTCTTTAGCGTTGTAGAGGTCGGCCTTGGTGAAGCGCTTCAGACCCATAGCCAAGAGGCGCTGCTCGTCACCTTCCGTCATAGAGGCAATGGCGTCTTTGCCGAACTTGTTTACCTGGTCTACCGTGTCGGCGAGGTATACGCGGGCAATGTCGATCTGCGTAGCCAGGGCTTCTTCGCCTTTGGTGCTAGCCTCCTTCTCCACGCGTAGTAGCGTGCTTTCGGCGGTGTAGACTTTGATAGCCATGTCGGCAATGTTCATCAGTACTTCCTGCTCTTTAGCGAGCGAGTTCATGTACTTCTGCACAGCCGTGCCAGCTACCATCAAAATAGCCTTCTTTAGCTTCTGAATGGTTTTCTTCTCAGCAGCAAACAGCCCGGTTTCTTCTTCCAGGTTGAAATCCGGAATAGCCATTAGCTCCTGCTGCACGGCCTGGGCGGGGCCCATCAAATCCAGCTCGCCTTTCATGGCCTTCTTCAGGATCATGTCAACGGCCAGCATGCGGTTGATTTCGTTCGTGCCCTCGAAGATGCGGTTAATGCGCGAGTCGCGGTAGGCACGGTCCATGGGGTAGTCGGCCGAGAAGCCGTAGCCACCATACACCTGCACGCCTTCATCTACCACATAGTCGAGTACTTCCGAGCCTTCTACTTTCAGAATAGCGCACTCCACGGCAAACTCGCGAGCGGCACCCAGCAGGGCCTCATTATGGCTCTGGCCTTTGGCCAGCAGCTCCTGCTCCATACGGGCAATGTCCATACCGGCGCGGTAGATAGCCGACTCTACAGCGTAAATCCGCACGGCCTGCTGGGCCAGCTTGTGCTTGATAGCGCCAAACTTAGCGATGGGCAGCTTGAACTGCACCCGCTCGTTAGCATATTTAATGCTCAACGTCGAGGCCATTTTGGTAGCACCCAAGCAAGCAGCAGCCAGCTTAATGCGGCCGATGTTCAGGATGTTGAAGGCAATGAGGTGGCCTTTGCCAATTTCACCCAGTACGGCAGACTTCGGCACCTTGACATCCGACAAGAACACCTGACGGGTGGACGAGCCCTTAATGCCCATCTTGTGCTCCTCGTTGCCGAGGCTCAGGCCGGGCGTGTTGCGCTCCACAATAAAGCCGGTGAACTTGTCGCCGTCAACCTGCGCAAACACGATGAATACGTCGGCGAAACCACCATTCGTAATCCACATTTTCTGACCGTTCAGCACGTAGAACTCGCCGTCTTCGGTCGGAATAGCTTTGGTTTTAGCGCCAAGAGCATCCGAGCCAGAGCCGGGCTCCGTGAGGCAGTAGGCACCCATCAGCTCACCGCTGGTCAGGCCGGGCAGGTACTTAGCCTTCTGCTCTTCGTTGCCGAAGTACAGAATGGGCAGCATAGCAATACCCGTGTGAGCCGCGAAAGCAACCGGGAACGAGTGGCCACCACCCACGCCTTCGGTTACGCGCAGGGAGGTAGTGAAGTCCATGTCTAGTCCGCCGTACTGCTCCGGGATGCTCACCCCGAACAGGCCTAGCTGACCAGCTTTCTCCATTAGGCCGCGCATCAGGCCTTCTTCGTGGTTATCGAGGCGCTCCAGCAGGGGCTGCACTTCTTTCTCCACGAAGTCCAGGGCCGTCTGGTGCATCATGTTCTGCTCCTCCGAAAAATCGGCGGGGGTAAATACGTCCTGAGCGTCGGTTTCTTTGATGATGAACTCGCCGCCTTTCACAAGCTTGTTGGTTACTTCCATGACCGGGTGAGATGTAGGGGTTGGAAAAATCGATGTCGAAAAGAGAAAGAAGTGCTCGGCATACCTACTATTAAGCTGCCATAAGCCCCTTCTATGTGGGATACCGAAAGATAACAAATTATGTTATGCTTGCCGAGTACTTTCCGAAAAAGAAACCCCGCAGGTCGGGGTTTCTAATCTTTAGAAGCAGAACAGCTTACATAAGTATCTGGTTCTGAAAATGGAGCGTATCCGGCAGTCGGTGTCGTGGGTCAAGTGAGTTTTCCGGTAGAAAAACGCTGCCACGTTTTCCGAGAGACGCACGCCACCGACAGCCGGATACGCTGCCTGCTTACTTCAGCAATTCGTAGATGCCAGCTACGCCCTGGCCGCCGCCTACGCAGGCGGTAACCATGCCATACTTCTGGCCCCGCTCGCGCAGCTCATGGAAAAGCTGAATGCTGAGCTTGGCGCCGGAGCAGCCCAGTGGGTGGCCTAGCGCAATAGCGCCGCCGTTCACGTTCAGCTTGCTCTCGTCAATATCAAGCTCGCGGGTGATAGCAATCGACTGGGAAGCGAAGGCCTCGTTCAGTTCAATCAGGTCGATGTCCTGAAGCTTCATGCCAGCTTGCTTCAGCGCCTTCGGAATAGCCTTGATAGGGCCCATACCCATGATGCGTGGGTCAATGCCCTCAGTTGCGTAGGTAATCATGCGGGCAATAGGCTCCAGATTTAGCTCTTTCACCATACGCTCCGACATGACCAGCACGAAAGCCGCGCCATCGGAAGTCTGAGAAGAGTTACCAGCCGTTACGGAGCCGTTGGCGGCAAACACTGGCTTCAGCTTGGCCAGCGCTTCCAGCGACGTATCGGCGCGTGGGCCTTCGTCGGTGTCGACTACATAGGAGCGGGTTTTCTTCTTACCAGTGGCTTGGTCGAGGTAGGTTTCCTCTACCGTAATGGGCACAATTTGCGACTTGAACTTACCTTCCTGAATAGCCTTAATGGCTTTCTGGTGCGAGTTGTAAGCAAACTGGTCCTGATCCTCACGCGACACTTTGTAGTCCTGCGCTACGGCTTCGGCGGTCAGGCCCATGCCGAGGTAGTAGTCGGGGTGCTGCTGGGCCAGTTTGTAGTTCGGCACTGTTTTCCAGCCCACGGTGGGCACCATGCTCATGCTCTCGGTGCCACCGGCCACGATGCAGTCGGCCATGCCGGCCGTGATTTTGCTGGCGGCCATGGCAATGGTTTCCACGCCGGAACCACAGTAGCGGTTCACGATGAGGCCCGATACGTTCATGGGCAGGGCCAGCAGCGAAATCAGGCGACCCATTTGCAGGCCTTGCTCGGCTTCCGGCACTGCATTGCCCACCATTACATCGTCGATGCGAGTAGGATCAAGGGCAGGCACGGAGGCTACTAGGTGCTTGATGACATCGGCGGCGAGGTCATCGGGGCGGGTGAAGCGGAAACCGCCGCGGGTGGCTTTGCCAACGGCCGTGCGGTAACCAGCTACGATATATGCATTCATTGTTGTGAGTCTTGAAGAAAGTAGTGGGATTAGAGCTAGTATAGACCTAGTTCACCATCTCAGTTGAAGAGGCTGAGGGTAGTAGATTACCTATAGAACAACGCTATCTATAGCTTTCGTTCTAGGCCAGTCAACCACCCCTAGCCCCTCCTCATTTTGAGGAGGGAACTAGTTGTTAGCTCTAGTTTCTCAAGGGTTTGCCGGTAGTCAAAATTGACTGAATCCGCTCAAGCGTTTTCCGTTCGCCGGTAAGGCTGAGGAAGGCTTCGCGCTCCAGATCCAGCAGGTACTGCTCCGATACTTCAGTTGGGCTGCTTAGGTCGCCGCCGCACATGATGTAGGCCAGTTTGTTGGCAATCTTCACGTCGTGGTCGGAGATGTAGCGGCCTTCCTTCATGGCGTGCACACCGGTCATGAACATGGCAAGGGCCCCTTTACCGTGCACCTTAATGTTGGTTTTCTGGGTAGGCTGGGTGTAGCCATCCTCAGCCAACTCAATAGCGGCAGCTTTAGCTTGGGCAATTACGCGGTTGCTGTTCACCACTACCTCGTCGCCACGGCGCAGGAAGCCCAGGTCAAAGGCTTCGGCAGCGGAAGTGGAAACTTTAGCGGTGCTGATGGTCATGAAGCTATTGCGGAGCAGGTTAAATTCTGGCTCGCCTTCTTCATACTTGGCTGCGGTGCGCAAAGTCATTTCCTTAGTGCCGCCGCCGCCGGGAATCAGTCCTACGCCAAATTCCACGAGACCCATGTAGGTTTCGGCACCCGCTACCACCCGGTCGCAGTGCAGGTTCAGCTCACAGCCGCCGCCCAGGGCGAGGCCATGCGGAGCACCTACTACCGGAATGCTGCTGTAGCGCATGCGCATCATAGCCTGCTGGAACTGAGCAATCATCAGGTTTAGCTCGTCGTACTCCTGATCCAGCGCAAACATATACACTAGGCCTAGGTTGGCACCGGCGGAGAAGTTCGGTCCGTCGTTGCCTACTACTAGGCCCCGGAAATCTTTCTCAGCCAGTTCCACGCCTTTCATCAGGCCCTGAATTACATCGGAGCCCAGCGCGTTCATCTTGCTGTGGAACTCCACGTTCAGGATGCCGTCGCCAAGGTCGAGTACCGAAGCACCAGCGTTTTTCCACAACACTTTGCCGGTGGCGCGTAGGTTGTCGAGGATGATGAAGTTCTCAACGCCCGGAATGGCTTTGTAGGCCTTGCTCTCAATGTCGTAGAACTGCTTTACGCCTTGCTCGCTCACCTTGTAGAAGGTAGCGTTGCCGGCGGCCAGCATTTCTTCCACCCAGGGAGCAACGGTCTTACCTTCGGCTTGCGCCAGTTCTAGCCCTTTCTGCAGGCCTAGGGCATCCCAGGTTTCAAACGGCCCCATTTCCCAGCCGAAGCCAGCGCGCAGGGCGTCGTCAATTTTGTAGAGCGAGTCGGTGATTTCCGGAATCCGGTTGCTCACGTAGGCAAACAGGCCCGCAAACGTCTTGCGGTAGAAGTCAGCGGCTTTGTCTTTGCCCGCTACCAGCACCTTGAAGCGGTCAGCTAGCTTCTCAATGGGCTTGGTGGTTTCCAGCGTGGCAAACTTCACTTTGGCGCTGGGCTTATATTCCAGCGAAGCGAGGTCAAGCGCCTGGATTTCCGACTTGCCGCCTTCGCCACGTACCTTCTTATAGAAACCCTGGCCGGTTTTGTCGCCTAGCCACTTGTTCTCGGCCATCTTCTTGATGAAGTCTGGCAACTGGAATACGGCTTTGGCTTCGTCGTTGGGCAGGTTCTGGGCTAGGCCGTTAGCCACATTGATCATCGTATCCAGGCCTACCACGTCCGAAGTGCGGAACGTGGCCGACTTGGCGTGACCGATAACTGGGCCGGTGAGTTTGTCCACTTCCTCTACCGAGAGGCCTAGCTGGCTCATCACCTGCACCACATCCATAATGGCAAATACGCCCACACGGTTGGCAATGAAAGCCGGGGTGTCTTTGGCCAGTACGGTGGTTTTGCCCAGGTACAGGTCGCCGTAGTGCATCAGGAAATCAACTACCGCCTGGTCCGTGTCGGGGGTCGGGATGATTTCAAGGAGCTTCAGGTAGCGCGGCGGGTTGAAGAAGTGCGTGCCGCAGAAGTATTTCTTGAAGTCGTCGGAGCGGCCCTCCGTCATCATATGAATCGGGATGCCGCTGGTATTCGAAGTAATCAGCGTGCCGGGCTTGCGGTATTGCTCCACGCGCTCAAACAGGCTCTTTTTAATATCGAGGCGCTCCACTACTACCTCAATCGTCCAGTCGCAGGTGGCAATGTCCTTGAGGTTGTCGTCGAAGTTGCCGGTTTTTATGCGGCTGGCGTCCTGCTTACGGTAGAGCGGCGAGGGATTGGCCGCCACGGCTGCCTGCAAGGAGCTATTTACAATGCGGTTCTTCACCGCCGGGTTGTCCAGCTTCAGACCTTTGGCTTCTTCGGCGGGCAGCAGCTCCTTGGGCGCGATGTCGAGCAGCAGCACCTGCACACCGATGTTGGCGAAGTGGCACGCAATGCGCGAGCCCATCACACCGGAGCCCAGTACGGCTACTTTTTTGATGGTACGATTCATTCTTGGGGAGGAATGAGTGGGTGAGAAATGAAAGAATCAGAAAGTGAACCTGCAGGTCAAACTACTCGTCATGCCGAGTTTATAGCCACACGGCGGTTCCGTGCCAGATGAGTTGCAGACCAGCAAAAACTCCGAGCGCTGGCCTAGGCCGGCGACTCGGAGCGCAGGGGTTTGGGTTTGAAGTCGTCGTAGAGGGTTTTGCCCTCAATCATGCCCGTGATCTGGGCCACTACTTTGAAGAACACGTTGAGCTCGTTCTGCGGAATTTTCTCGCGCACCTTTAGATTGAAATGGCGCACGGTTTGACGAGAAATTTCCTTGCCGCGCAGCCCTTCCTCGGTGAGGAAAATGCGCACCGAGCGTTTGTCTTGGGTATCAGCCTGTTTATAAATCAACCCCTTCTCCTCCATGCTGCGTAGAATACGGGTCAGGGAACGAGTTTCAAGCCCCAATAAAGGCGCTATCTTGGTGGCAGGCGTACCATTCTCTTGGTCGATGTTCAGCAGCACGAAGCCAATGCTCGTGGTGATGTCGTGCTTAGCCGCCTGCGTGTTGTACATGCGCGAAATGGCATGCCAGGCAACTTTGATGTTATAATCGACGGTTTCTTCGGGTGTCATGGGTGAGGGAAGCAAGTCCGGTAAACATACAGAAATATGTTATGCTTGCATACTAAGTTATGCAAAAAAAGTTTAGCCTCCCTGATCATACTTTGTCTGATCAGGGAGGCTAAACTTTTATTAGAACCTTATATGGCTATCGGTGCGCTTCCTGATGGTAGAGGCTCTCGATGATGTCTTTGTTGTTTGCAGTAATGATTTTGCGTTTCACCTTCATGGTTGGGGTCATTTCTCCGGTTTCTACGGTCCAGAGATGAGGTAGCAGCACCACTTTCTTCACCTGCTCCCACTGCGCAAAGCCGCTGTTGTACTTATGCACTAGGTCTTGGTACATCTTTACCACTTTCTCGTTCTTGACGAGCTCTTCGTTCGAGCCGTTGCAATCCACACCGTTGCGCTTGCACCAGCCTTTCAAATCGTCGAAGGATGGAATAACCAAGGCTGAAGGAAATTTCTGGCCGTCGCCAACTACCATGCACTGCTCCACCAGTGGCGACTCTTTCAGCTTGCTCTCGATAACCTGAGGAGCAATGTACTTGCCGCCAGACGTCTTAAACATCTCCTTTTTGCGGTCGGTAATTTTGAGGAACCGGCCTTCTACAATCTCTCCGATGTCGCCGGTATGAAACCAGCCCTCCTCGTCGAACTCCTTGGCCGTGAGTTCGGGCTGATTGTAGTAGCCTTTCATCACCGACTCCGACTTCGTCAGAATCTCGCCATCGGCAGCAATCTTCACCTCCGTGTTGTCGATGATGGGACCTACGGTGCCAATCATATTGTTTTCGGGCTCGTAGCCACCTACAGCAATTACTGGCGAGGTTTCAGTCAGGCCGTAGCCCTCCATCACCGGAATACCAGCCGACCAGAACACGCGGGCCAATCGGGGCTGCAAGGCACCACCGCCGCTCACAATACAGCGCAGGTTACCTCCCAACGCTTCGCGCCACTTGCTAAAAATGAGCTTATTCGCTAGCGTAAGCTGCGTGTTGTACAGAAAGCCGTGGTCCTTCTGGTTGTCGTACTTCAAGCCAAGGTTAAGAGCCCAGAAGAACAATTGCTTCTTCACTCCTTCCAGTTCATGGCCCTTGGCTACGATCTTATCATACACTTTTTCCAAGAGCCGCGGCACGGTAGTGAAGATTTCGGGCTTCACTTCGCGTAGGTTGTCGGCAATGGTTTCCATGCTCTCGGCGTAGTAGATGCTCACGCCGTTGATGAGGTAGATGTGAGTAACCATGCGCTCGAAGATGTGGCAGAGTGGTAGGAAACTCAGTGCCTTGTCGTTCTTCGTGACGGGCACGAACCGTTGGGCATTGCGGCAATTGCTGAGAATATTATTATGGGTCAGCATCACACCTTTAGGTTGGCCAGTGGTGCCCGAGGTATAGATAAGCGTCAGCAGGTCGTTGGGCTGCACGGCGGCTTTCAGGGGCTCCAAGTCGGCAGGGTTGCCTTGCTTGCCCAGGTCCAGTAGTTCTGAAAAGTGCCGGGCTCCTTCCACTTTATCAAAGGTGAAGACGTTCTCCTGCGGAATATCCAGCCCTTGGGTAGCCTCGCGCACCTTGTCCAGCAGCTTCTTATCCGACACGAAAACAGCTTTTACGCCCGCGTCAGAGAAGATGTATTTATAGTCTTCTACCGTAATGCTGGGGTACATGGGCACGCTGGTAGCGCCTAGTTGGGCAATGCCAAAATCCGCGAACATCCACTCGGGGCGGTTCATGGAGATGATGGCCACTTTATCATCTTTACCAATACCGAGGCTGCGCAAGCCCAGGCTTACCTGGTTCACTTTTTCCACTGCCGCATCGGTGCTAACGGGAGTGTACTGCCCATTACTCTTGGCAGCGAAACAGTCGGGTTTGTTGTACTTCTGCTGTAACTGGGGCAGAATGTCGAAGGTGCGACGAATGTCCATACGGAGAGAGGGCACGGTGGTGGGAGAGGCAATTAGAGACGGCTCGCAGTTCCTGTAACGTAGTGGCTAAATAAGCCAAACAGGAACCGCTGCTTAAATAACTACTTTTTTTACGGTAAAGCTCCACTACCCCGCCGAAACTACATAGGCCTATGGCTGCCTTTTATGTAGCTTTGTACACGTCCGCACCTTCCGCGCCCGATGAATCTGGCCATATTTTTTGATCCGCTCCGCGAAGAGCTGATTTCTGCTTCGTCTTCCACTACTACGCTGGCTGCGTACGTTACCCCCTTTCTGGATACCTTCCCGGATTGGCGCGCGGCCGACCTAGCATTCATTGGCCTAGATGAGTGGCGGGGCAGTGCGGCCGGTGCTCCCGCCTCCCACGGAGCCGATGCCATACGGAGCCACTTTTACCAGCTACAGAAAGGATCAGGCTCTGTACGCCTAGTAGACTTAGGCAACCTGCGCCCCGGCCTTACCCTAGAGGATACCTACCACCGGCTGCGCGAAATTATTGCCGCCTTGCTGGAGCACAACACGGTTCCTATCCTAGTAGGCGGCTCTCACGACCTAGATTACGGGCAGTTTCTGGCCTACGAGACGCTGGACCGGGCAGTGAGCTTTGCTACCGTAGATGCCCGCGTGGATATGGGAGAGCAGGATGGTATGCCGCCCGAAAAAAATCACCTGCGCCGCATGCTGATGCACGAGCCCAGCTTCCTGTTCAACTTCGCGCAGCTGGCTCACCAACAATACCTCGTGGCGCCCGATGTACTAGCCGCCTTAGAGAAGCTGCACTTTGAAACACTGCGCGTAGGCCAGGTCCGCGACGACATCCGGCAGGCAGAGCCGCTGCTGCGCCAAGCCGACTTCGTAAGCTTCGATGTAGCCGCCCTCCGCTGGAATGATGCCCCGGGCTATTACCCTCCCAACCCGTTTGGGCTCACCAATGAGGAAGCAGCCAAGCTGGCCTGGTACGCCGGCCACAACGACCAGCTTAGTTCCTTCGGCCTTTATGGCTACCGCCCCGACCATGACCAGCATGGCCTAGCCGCTATGGCCCTGGCTACTATGCTCTGGTATTTTGTGGAAGGCTACTACCACCGCCGCGGCGAAACTGATTTCCAGAGCAAGCGCTTTATACGTTACGCCGTAGGCCTGCCAGGTACTCCGGCTAAGCTGGTTTTCTACAAAGGGAAACGCACCGAAAAATGGTGGCTGGAAGTAGAGAGCCTCGCCGATAGTGACATTAAACGCATTGTTCCCTGCAGCTACCAAGACTATTTGCGCGCCGCTCAGGGAGATTTACCTAACCGCTGGATTCTGACGCAGGCCCTGCTGGGCTAGCTGCTTGCCGCATCAAGTTGCCACCGTTTTCCTGCGCCGGGTCTAGGCCTGTTTCTATGAGTGAAGTATCACCTGCGGCTGACCCCGCTTTGCCCGTGTATAGCCGCACCCAGCTTGCCCTGCGCAATGGCCAGGACCGCGACGAGGTATGGGTGGCCTACCAGGGCTTGATTTACGACGTTAGTCGCTCCCGCCTCTGGAAGCGCGGCAACCATTACGAGCACTGGGCCGGGCAGGATCTGACCAAGGAACTTGACCACGATGCGCCGCACACCCCTCACGTCTTCGATAAGTTTACCATTATCGGGCGGCTCGTATAACTCCACATGCCTCTGGAGCGCCACCTTCACTTGAACTACTCCCCACCTTTCCCTGCATGAGCACCACTGAAACTCCTTCCCTCTTCAATAATCTCGAAACGCTTTCCACCCAAGAAATCTTAATGGGCATCAATAGCGTTGATCAGACCGTGCCGCAGGCAGTAGCGCAAGCACTGCCGCAGATTGATGCGCTAGTGGAAGCCACCGTAGCGCGGCTAGGCCAGGGGGGCCGCCTGTTTTACATTGGCGCTGGTACCAGTGGCCGCTTGGGCATACTGGATGCCTCAGAGTGCCCGCCTACTTTTGGCGTGCCGCAGGGAGTAGTTATTGGCTTGATTGCCGGCGGCGACACGGCCATTCGAAAGGCAGTAGAGAATGCCGAAGACGATGTCAACCAAGCCTGGCAAGACTTACTGGCCTACAACATCAATGAGCAAGATATAGTGGTAGGTATTGCTGCGTCGGGTCGCACGCCCTACGTGATAGGTGGCCTAGAGCAAGCCCGTCAACGCGGTATTGCTACGGGTTGTATCGTGTGCAACGCAGGCTCGACCGTGGCCTCCGTCGCTGAGTTTGCGGTAGAAGTGGTAACCGGGCCGGAGTTTGTGACGGGCAGCACCCGCATGAAAGCCGGCACCGCCCAGAAATTGGTACTCAACATGCTTACCACTGCCACCTTTATTCGGTTGGGCCGCGTGAAAGGCAACAAAATGGTAGACATGCAACTCTCCAACGCCAAGCTGGTTGACCGGGGCGAGCGGATGCTGATGGACGAGCTTCAGATTTCGCAAACGGAGGCGGCAGACCTGCTCCGGCAGCATGGGTCCGTACGGGCGGCGCTGGAGGCGCGGCAACAGCAGTAATGCCATGAATGAGTTAGCGGCACGGCTTTCTTATCAATGCGGAAACCCGGTCGGTTTATCTGGAGTTTAGGGCTAAGGAGCAACTCTTGCGGCTGCTCTGTAACGGCACAAGCGTAAGCATGTGCTTTAATTTTTCCTAAGCCCGCTTACGCCTATGCATACCATTGAGCCGCACTACGCCTGGATGGAGCAGTACTCGGCCTCCGAAGACCCCCGCTCTCCCCTCTTCGAGGCCGAAAACAGTCTCGATAGCTACGTCAACACCATCTACGGCTATTACATCCACCCGCAGTGGGATAGTATCGATTCTGATACGCTGTTCCTGAAAATTCTCTTCGTGGATTACGAGTTAGGCATCGCCGTAATCGAGTTTATCGGGGAATGGAACGATGCTATTGAGAATGATATCATGCACCTCAAGCGCAATATCATAGATATGATGACGCACGAGGGTATCCGCAAATTCATTCTCATCGGGGAAAACGTCTTCAACTTTCACGGTTCCGAAGACGACTACTACGAGGAGTGGTTTGAGGACGTGGAGGATGGCTGGATTGCGGCCGTTAACTTTCAGGAGCACGTAATCCGCGAAATGCGCCAGTATAACCTCGACAGCTATATCAACTTTGGGGGGCAGCTCGATGAACTCCCTTGGCGGACATACGCCCCGCGCAAGCTATTCAACGTAGTAGACGGCCTATTACAGCGACGGTTAGGGTAGGGTATTGCCCCTTTAAATAGAGCACAAAAAAAGGCTTCCCATTGCTGGGAAGCCTTTTTTGCGTCTAAGACGCGCTCAAATTACTGAGCGGGAGTCGTAGCAGGAGCCGTAGTGGTAGCAGGAGCGTCGGTAGCGTCAGCTGCATCTTCCATTTTGTCGGCAGTAGCGTCAGCTGAGTCACGAACGGCATCAGCCTTCTCTTCCATAGCGTCAGCCTTAGCTTCGCCAGCGTTTTCTACGTTGTCAGCAGCTTGCTCGGTAGCATCTTCTTTCTTGCTGTCGCAAGCGGTGAACGAGAACGAAGCGGCAGCCAGGGCGAGGAACAGTACTTTTTTCATGATGGGGGTTGTTTGAAAATGGTATGTCTGATTGAAAGGACTTCACTGTAATCAGGAGAGAGTGCCAGTGAAATTCGGGTCTTTATACTCGACGCTACCAAAGGTAACCCGACAGTAGAAAAAGTTTTTTTATGCTGTTATTTCAACGCAAAAGTGGCCTAGCACCTCCTCTGAAGGATGTTCTAGGCCACTTAGCTTATACACCGCAAAAATTATTTTTTCCGGAAGACGATACCAATTGGCGTACCCTCAAATCCGAAGTTCTCGCGTAGGCGGTTCTCCAGGTAACGCGTGTAGCTCTCCTTCACGTACTGCGGCAGGTTGCAGAAGAACGCAAACACTGGGTTGTGCGTGGGCAGCTGGGTTACGTACTTAATGCGCACCATTTTACCCTTCGTGATGGGCGGCGGATATTTCTCAATCTCGCGCAGCATCACTTCGTTCAGCTCTGAGGTAGGTACTTTCTTACGCTTGTTGTTGTACACTTCTACGGCCGTTTCAATGGCCTTGTGCACACGCTGCTTAGTGAGTACCGAGGTGAAAATGATGGGCGGATACGCAATAGGCGCAATCTTCTCACGGATTTTCTCCTCAAATTCCTTCGCCGTATTCGTCTCCTTATTCTCAATCAGGTCCCACTTATTCACCAGAATCACAATGCCTTTCCGGTTTTTGTCGGCTAGGCCTATGATGTTTACGTCCTGGGCCTCAATACCGCGGGTAGCGTCCAGCATCACAATGCATACGTCTGACTCTTCCAGTGCCCGAATAGAGCGCAGTACAGAGTAGAACTCTACGTCTTCATGCACTTTGGTTTTACGGCGTAGCCCAGCCGTATCTACCAGAATGAACTCGTTACCGAAGGCATTGTAGCGCGCCTGGATAGAGTCGCGGGTGGTGCCAGCAATATCGGTTACAATGCTGCGGTCGGTGCCCAAGAGCAAGTTCACGAACGAAGATTTACCCACATTTGGGCGGCCTACTACAGCAATTTTTGGAATTCCGGCATCGGGTTCTTCAACGCCTTCTTCTTCAAAGTGCGCCACTACGGTATCGAGCAAGTCGCCGGTACCGGAGCCACTTTGGCTGCTAATAGGGAAGATTTCACCATCGCCAACGCCTAACGTGTAGAACTCGCCAGCGGCGTGGATTCGAGCGTTAGTATCGGCCTTGTTGGCGACAATATAAATAGGCTTCTTGCCCTGGTAGCGGCGCAGCACATCGGCAAATTCCTCATCCAAGTGATGAACGCCGGCATCTACGTCTACCATGAATAGCACTACGTCGGCCTCATCAATAGCCAGCTTTACCTGCTTATTGATTTCGCCTTCGAAAATATCTTCGGAATTGTGCACGTACCCGCCCGTATCAATTACGGTGTAGTACTTGCCGGTCCACTCGCCGTAGCCGTAGTGCCGGTCGCGCGTCACACCCGACTCGTTGTCCATGATGGCCTTGCGCTGGCCTACGAGGCGGTTAAATAGAGTAGACTTGCCCACATTGGGGCGGCCTACGATGGCAATCGTATTTTTCATTGTGTCTGACTCCAGCCGCCGGCCCGACCATGTTCGGCAGTGCCCGGAGTAGTTAAGTGAAGGATGGTCGGAATGAGATGGAGTTGTGAAAAGTAGATTGTGAACTGATAGGTAGGTGGCCTAGTAGGTACCGCCAAAACATCAATTCAAAACTTCACCTTTCACAACTTCGCTATTGATTATAGCCAAAGCGGCTCAGCGCTTTGGGGTCGGTGCGCCAGTTTTCGTTGACTTTCACGTGAATCTCGAGGAAGACTTTCTTCTGGAAGAACTTTTCCATCTCCTCTCGGGCCCACGTGCCTACTTTTTTCAGCGCCGCGCCTTGTTGGCCGATAATGATGCCTTTCTGACTGGCGCGCTCTACGTAAATAACCGAGCGCATCCGGATGATGTCTTCGTCTTCTTTGAACTCCTCAATTTCTACCTCACAGCTGTAAGGCACCTCTTTTTTGTAGAGCTTAAAGATTTTCTCCCGAATCATCTCGGCAGCAAAGAACCGTTCGGGCTTATCGGTTAGTTCATCTTTGGGGTAATATGGAGGATGTACTGGCAGATACCCCAGAACCAAATCCAGCAGTTCACCGGTCCCAAACTTTTCTAAAGCCGAGATGGGCAACACACGGGCCGCATTAGGCAAATGCTCGCGCCAGTACTCTACCTTAGCTTCCACCTCGGCCTGGTCGGCCTGGTCAATTTTATTGACGAGCAGCAAAATAGGCGTGTCTACCATTTTGCGCAGGCGCTCCACTACTGGTTCCTCATCGTGCTTCTCGTAGATATCCGTCACGAACAGAATCACGTCGGCGTCTTCCAGCGACGAGTACACGAACGACATCATAGCGTTGTGCAGCTCGTATTTGGGCTGAATGATGCCGGGCGTATCGGAGTAGACGAGCTGAAAATCATCTCCGTTAAGAATACCCAGGATGCGGTGGCGCGTGGTCTGGGCCTTGCTGGTGACGATGCTGAGCCGCTCGCCCATCAGGGCGTTCATAAGCGTAGACTTGCCCACATTAGGCTTGCCGATAATGCTCACAAAGCCAGCGCGGTGCGGAGTTGGTTCGGTATTCACTTCAGAATCTGAAAATTGGCCTGCAAAGGTACGACTTTCCGGCGGCTAGGCCACCCTATGCTTTAAACATCAGTGGAGGCAAGATTGTCTGTACCACAAAGTGAAAGATGATATAAGTCAGGTTTCACTTTGTGCAACGTTCCCGACCTTTGTAGCTCCGTAAAGGAGCTTATCTGCTTTCTCTTACGTTTCCGACGACTCGCCTCACCAGTACCTACGGCGTTATAGTATTCTATGCCCACCACTCCCTCTTCTACTAAAGGCCGCATCGGCGTCCTGCTTGTGAACCTCGGTACGCCCGACTCGCCCCAAACTGGCGATGTACGCCGCTACCTCAACGAATTCCTGACGGATGCCCGCGTGATTGACATGCCCGCCGCCGTGCGTTACCCCCTATTCCGTGGCTTAGTAGTGCCACTGCGGGCACCCAAGTCAGCTAAAATCTATCAGCAGCTCTGGACGGAGCGGGGCTCTCCCCTTCTGTATCATGGCCTAGACCTGCAGAAGCTAGTGCAGGAAACATTGGGTAAAGACTATCTCGTGGCGTTTGGCATGCGCTACCAGAAACCCAGCATTGAAAGCGCCCTGCAGCAGCTGCGCGATGCCGCCGTTGACCGCATTATTGTATTGCCCTTATTTCCGCAGTATGCTGCCGCTAGCACCGGCTCAGTGCAGGAGAAGGTGATGGAAATTGTGAGCAAGTGGTGGGTAGTACCTAGCATTAGCTTCATCAGCACCTTTGTAGAGATTCCGGGCTTCACTGGCACATTCGCCACGTTGGGCAAGGAAGAGATGGCCAAGCACCACTACGACCACGTAGTGTTTAGCTACCACGGCATTCCGGAGCGCCATGTGCTCAAAGGCAGCCACAATGGCTATTGCAAGCTGGGCAACTGCTGCAATAGCTACAATAAGAACAACCGCTACTGCTACCGCGCGCAGTGCTTTGAGACGTCACGCTTGCTAGGTGCGGCTCTAGGCCTCTCTCCCGATCAATATACCACTACATTCCAGAGCCGCTTGCAAAGCCGCCTTCGCGACCCTTGGCTGCAGCCCTACACCGATGAGGTTATCAAGGAGTTCCCAGCCAAAGGCATTAAAAATGTATTGGCCTTCTCCCCTGCCTTCGTAGCCGATTGTCTTGAAACGACTATTGAAGTAGGCGAAGAGTTCAAGGAAATATTTGAAGAGGCTGGCGGCGAGCATTGGCAACTGGTGCCTTCCCTCAACTCGCACCCACAGTGGGTAGAGACTGTAGCTGAAATGATCCGCCAGAATTAAAGAATTAAATCAAGCAAAAAGGCCACTGCACTAGTGCAGTGGCCTTTTTTATTCTTCTAACTGTTGGTTCCGACGCCGGAATGCGTCTGCCGCAGCTGGTCGGCGTCCCTGATAGAAGTTTTGCTCATTGTAGCCTGGCTGGTCATAGAAATGCTGAACCGATGCAGCGGGTAAGGGCAGGTTCAGTGCCCGCAGCATTGCTTCCTCATACGCTCTCGTAATTTGAATTTCAGTGTAAGGCGGGTACTCCAGCACCGTTTCACTATTGAGAGAGGGCACAAACACATTGTCACCCTCCTCGTCTAACGCAGCAACACCGATGGGCAACAGAATATGGCGCTCATACTTGTTCACGTTGAGGCTGGAAGAAAGCTCTACATCCAGATAGCGCACTTTGAGCGCCTCCAGCTCTACTATCAGCTCGTGCACTTCACCAAAAGGTTTACCATCGCTCCCGCGTACGGTCCAACCGCGTACATCCGGGCTGCCGTCGGCCACTTCAAAATCGGATAAGTCGCGTAAGCGGCGCAAGTGCATGCCCTCACCGGAAGGAATAGGATCAGTTGTGGTTTCCATAGCTAGTATCTATGTGGTGAGAAGTGCAAATATTATTGGGCTGGTTGATTCAGCGCCCGAACTATTTCGGCGGCTCGGCTCAGAAAATCTCGCACCTGCTGCTGCTCTTGCGCAGTATTAGTTCTTCCGCTTAACGCGTTAGCCCGATTCACTAACTCGCCAGCGTCGGCTTCCAGTGCTGGGTAGGCTTTCTGTTGCATTGCTTTAATCAAGTTGGCAGCCGCTACATAACCTGGCCGCAAGCTAGTGCCTTGCTCCTGCAAGCGGCTAGTAGCACTAGTGAGGTCGTCGCGCTTCTCGCTGACAGTGGCATCACGCAGGTCGTCGCGGTCGGCCAGAGGGCGCAGAGAGGCCATGAGCATCTCTAGGCCACGGCGGCCATAGTTCGGCGCCGACGCATCGGACGCCGCAAAAGCAGCTAGCTCATCGGGTGAGCCGCCGGGCTCCTCAGTAGCCATGTCAGCTACAGCAGGGTCATTAGTAGGCCTAGGAGCCGTTTCAGCGCCTGTAGTAGAGTCGGGCGCTGGTTCCGGGCTCGGGACTGCGGGTGCAGTGGTAACCGGCTGGTCACTATCGGCCCTGAATACATAATACCCGACGGCAGCTAGGCCTAGCAGCACCAGGAGAATGAGTAGCCAAGGGCTTGGGGAAGACTTTTTCCGTTGGATATTGATATCAGCCATAGAACAGGTAAAAGGAGTTGCCCAATCATACGGACGCCACCCCAAATACGATACGCTGCCAGTTGCTTGGCACCCTTAGTTGCATTGCTGCTGCTAATGACCGTTTACATACGAGGTTTATTGCTCAGCTATTTTATGGTTTACTGTATCTGTAATCCATAAAATTAAAAAGCCCCACTACTGAGTAATAGTGGGGCTTTTGTCTTAGTGTAATACGCTACTAGATTTTCAGCGGCTCTTTTCGGTACATCTTTGCTAGCTGCTCTACGGCGTAATCCACTTCTTCGGCAGTATTATACTTACTCATTGAGAAGCGGATAGCGCCTCGATTCTGATCAGCTCCCAGGGCGTTCAGCACGTGCGACCCCGCGTTGGCTCCACTAGTACAAGCTGATCCTCCCGAAACCGATACCCTATTGATATCAAGATTGAAAAGCAGCATCTCATTCATGTCGGAGGGAGGTAGGCTTACATTTAGCACTGTATACAAGCTCTGACTAGCCTCTGCAGAAGTACCATTGAAGGTCACTCCTTCTATTTCAGCACGTAGCTTCTGAATAAACCGGTCTTTCAAGCCCTGAATATGGTGCTGATGTTCCGCCATGCCACGGCAGGCAATTTCCAGCGCTTTCGCTAGGCCTACAATGCCGTACACGTTTTCAGTACCGGCTCGCTGGTTGCGCTCTTGCGAGCCGCCATGAATCAGCGAATCGACCAGTACGCCTGAACGTCTATACAGGAAGCCTACACCCTTTGGGCCGTGAAATTTGTGCGCAGACCCAACCAGAAAATCAGTCTTTACTTTCTGCACATCCAGCTGGTAGTGGCCCATCGTCTGTACTGTATCAGTATGGAACACTGCATCGTGGCAATGGCAGATTTCCCCAATTGTCTGGATATCGTTGAGGTTACCAATTTCATTGTTAGCGTGCATCAAACTCACAAATGTGCGCCCCTGATGAGCAGTGAGCAGTTCTTCGAGATGCTCTAAGTCTAGGCGTCCCTGCTCGTCGTGCCGCACGTAACTCAACTGAATGTCGCCGGCCTTTTCCAGCGCCTGCAGTGTGTGTAACACGGCATGATGCTCTAGCGGGGACGTTATTGCGTGCCGTAGGCCTAGCGTACGGATGCTTCCAAAGGCCGCATAATTATCGGCTTCTGTTCCGCAAGAAGTGAACACAATTTCTGCAGGAGCCGCATTAATCAGATGCGCAATGGTTTTGCGTGCATTCTCAATAGCTGCTCGTACCTGTCGCCCGTGCCCGTGAATACTGCTGGGGTTACCAAAATGGTCACGCATAAAGGGCAGCATGGCATCTAGCACCTCTGGGTCTAGGGGCGTGGTAGCGGCATTATCGAAATACACAGTCATGGGCAAAACAGCTAAACGGAAAGGAATCAGCGGAAAACTTTACAAAAATAAAGGATTCCAGCGGGGTAGCCGGAATCCTTTATGGTGTTAGTCAGTAGTTGCTACCCCTTTATTACGAGATAAGTAATATCGCCTCAGCTTTGTTGAACAGAAGTCAACTAAACTCCTGCTTCGCTCTACTGGTTGATAATTTCTTTGATATCACCAATAATCTTATTGGCTAAGTGGTCTGCTGTGGCATTAGAGTCTGACTCCGCATATATGCGAATAATAGGCTCCGTATTTGATTTGCGCAGGTGCACCCACTCCTTATCGAACTCAATCTTTACGCCATCAATAGTATTGATCGGTTGCTTGGCGTAACGCTTCTGCATTTGCACCAATACTTCATCCGTATTGATTTCAGGCGTTAGCTCTATCTTATTTTTAGAAATAAAATAGTTGGGGTACGAGGCACGCAAACGAGTCATAGTAAGACCTGTGTTTGCCAAATGACTCAAGAACAAGGCAATGCCAACCAAGGAATCACGGCCATAGTGTAACTCAGGATAGATGATGCCACCGTTACCCTCACCACCGATAACGGCGTTTGTTTCCTTCATCTTATTTACCACGTTCACTTCGCCAACTGCCGCCGCCGCGTAGCTTCCACCTTGCTTCTCCGTCACATCACGCAGGGCCCGCGTGCTGCTCAGGTTACTAACCGTGTTACCGCCGCCATTCTGCTGCAAAACATAATCAGAAACTGCCACCAGGGTATACTCTTCCCCGAACATCGTACCATCCTCGTTTACGAGTGCTAAGCGGTCAACGTCCGGATCCACAACAATTCCGACATCGAATCCGCCCTTGGCCAGAATCCGGGAAATATCGCGTAGGTTCTCGGGTAGCGGCTCCGGGTTGTGCGCAAAGTCCCCGGTAGGTTCGCAGTACAGTTTTTCAATCACTTCTACCCCCAGTGCTTCTAAAAGCATAGGTACCGCAAAGCCACCAGTGGAGTTAACCGCATCTACTACCACCCGAAAGTTGCGGGCTTTGATAGCTTCCTTATTTACTAAGGGCAGCTGCAGAATGGCCTCAATGTGCTGCTGCAGAAAAGTCTCGTCGGTGGTGTAGTGGCCTAGCTTCGTTACCGGAGCAAAGTCGAACGCCTCAGAGTCGCCCAGCGCTAATACCAGCTTACCATCCTCATCTGAGATAAACTCGCCTTTGCTGTTCAGCAATTTCAGCGCATTCCACTGTTTGGGATTGTGCGAAGCCGTTAAAATGATGCCCCCACCGGCCTGTTTCGCGGGCACTGCCATTTCAACGGTAGGGGTTGTACTCAGCCCCAGATCAATTACGTGAATACCGAGCCCCTGCAGAGTAGCCGAAACTAAACGGCTCACCATATCCCCAGACAAGCGGGCATCTCGGCCAATGACGATAGTATTATTATTGGTTTGATTGAGTACCCACGTTCCGAAAGCCGCAGCATACTTCACAACGTCAATGGGCGTCAAGCCTTCACCAGCTGCACCGCCAATGGTCCCTCGGATGCCCGAAATTGATTTTATTAATGCCACAGTTCTGATCTATTTTGGATTGCGCAAAAGTAGCTAATGCCCCCTGCTTTCCCTACAAAAGTTGTAGTAGGCTTAGATGCTCACGCCCTAGATTATTCAGCATGGCAGATGGTATCTATAAGGTTTCTATAAAAGAATTTAGCGTGCGCGCCAGAAAACGTATATTTGACTTAATGGAATACAATACTGCCGACCGCCGCACGGCCCAGTTAGCTGCCTTTAGTCGCCTCCTCGATGTGCTTGACC
Organism: Hymenobacter wooponensis; assembly: GCF_004745865.1. Lineage (GTDB taxonomy): Bacteria > Bacteroidota > Bacteroidia > Cytophagales > Hymenobacteraceae > Hymenobacter > Hymenobacter wooponensis. Next base: position 96,355 of record NZ_SRKZ01000006.1, read on the forward strand.
GCCTTCGCGCAGAGTGCCCTTGGGACCGTAAACAGACTTTGCAGAGTCTGCGTCACTTGACTATTGAAGAAACCTATGAGTTAGGTGATGCTATCCTGCGTAATGATCTGCCTGACCTCAAGAAAGAGTTAGGTGATGTAATGCTGCACTTGACTTTCTATGCCAAGATTGCCAGCGAGCAGGGCGCCTTCGATATTGCCGATGTGTTGAACGCTCAGTGTGAAAAGCTGATTTTTCGCCATCCGCATATTTATGGTGACACTCAGGCGGAAACGGAAGATGACGTCAAACGCAATTGGGAGCAGCTAAAACTGCAGGAAAAAGGCAACACATCTGTACTAGGGGGCGTACCTGTGTCGTTACCTGCTTTAGTAAAGGCCATGCGCATCCAAGAAAAGGCTCGTGGCGCGGGCTTCGACTGGGAAAAACCAGAGCAGGTATGGGAAAAAGTACAGGAGGAGTTAGGAGAATTCTCCGAAGAATTTGCTCATGAAGATCCTGCTACTATCAATCAAGAGCGTGCAACTGCTGAATTTGGAGATTTACTTTTCTCACTAATCAACTTCGCTCGCCATGCTGGCATCAATCCCGAGGAAGCACTAGAACGCACAAATCGTAAGTTCATTCAGCGGTTCCAATATCTTGAAACTGAAGCAAATCGTGACGGCCACAGCCTGAAAGATTTAACTCTTACTCAGATGGATCGTTACTGGGAACAAGCAAAAAAGTTGTCGGGTAACCAACCGGAAGATACCGCAATAAAATAGCCTTTTTTTGGGCTATGAAGCGTTTAAAAGCTTCTAAAGCCATTTTTCATTTGGCGGCACACATGTTTTTACTTAGGTTTGCCAAGGCTAGACCTACTTTTGGAACAGGCCCCGCACACGAGCAGACCCATGTTTTTGAGACCTAATCTGGTCGAGCGTGAGGGTGAGCGGGGCTTCTCTGTCTGTAGGCTTGTCAGACCAATTGTTCACTTTTTTACTTCAACTTCAACCTTTCACCAACAACCCACTAATTCTCCGGAACAATGGAACAAAAGAATGCCATGAACAAGCCCGCGGCTCGGCCCGCCGCTGCTGCTGCGCCGCAAGGTGAAGCCAAGGGTGGTGGTTCGTCACTATTTGCCGTATTCGCCATCATTTTGGCTTTTGTAGTAAGCGTAATCGTTTTCATTTTCGTCCTCGGTGACGGCAGCCACTTCCAAGGTGGTAACCACGAAAACAACCCCCTACCCGGCGACTACTTTGGTGTAGTATACAAAGGTGGTCCGGTAGTACCTGTACTGATTACCATGTTCCTGTGCGTAATCATCTTCTCTATCGAGCGTGCTCTGACTCTAGGCCGTGCTAAAGGCAGCAAGAGCATCGAGTCGTTCGTTCGTACCATCCGTCAGAAGCTGAACGTAAACGACATCACAGGTGCAATTGCTACCTGCGATCAGCAGAAAGGCTCGGTAGCTAACGTTGTAAAGGCCGGTCTGGTGAAATACCAGGAGATGGCTCGCGAGCGTCACATGGAGAAAGACCAGAAAGTACTGGCCATCCAGAAGGAAATCGAAGAATCGACGGCTCTGGAGTTGCCGATGCTGGAGAAAAACCTGGTTATCATCTCGACACTGGCTTCTATCGCAACGCTGGTAGGTCTGATTGGTACGGTACTGGGTATGATCAAGGCCTTCTCGGCTCTGGCACAAGGTGGTGCTCCTGACGCAGTAGGTCTGGCTAACGGTATCTCGGAAGCTCTGATCAACACGGCACTGGGTATCAGCACCTCTGCTCTGGCTATCGTAGCTTACAACTTCTTCACCAGCAAGATTGACGAGCTGACCTATAGCATCGACGAAGCTGGTTTCAGCATCATCCAGACCTTCTCGGCTCAACACGGCGCGACTGAACACAACACCACTGTGTAATTACCTAGTGCAGTAGTGCACTAATACACAGGTTCATTCGTTTCTGAATTAAGCCACCTAATTACATCAGCAATGCCTAAAGTAAAGCCTCACAGAACCTCACCATCGTTGGATATGACTCCGATGGTAGACTTGGCCTTTTTGCTGGTGACCTTCTTCATGCTCACCACGAAATTTGCCCCGGAAGAGGCAGTAGTGGTGGACACGCCTTCCTCTACTTCAGAGCTCCGTTTGCCCGAATCTCACGTAATTACGATTGCAGTAGATAAAGACAAGCGCGTGTTCTTTGGTATGGATGACGACGAAATCAAGGCTGATTTGCTTAAGCAGGTTGGAGCCAAATACGGGGTAAGCTTTACCGCCGCTCAGGTTCAAGCCTTCCGAGGCGTTGCCTCTAGCTTCGGCACTCCTATCGAAAAGCTGCCTGCTCTCCTTAATCTGGACAGCGAACAGCGTAAGTCTTATAAGCAGGAAGGTATTCCTTCTGATTCGCTTAATAACCAACTTATCGAGTGGATTGTGACCGCGCAGTCGCTTAGTCGTAAGCAGTTCAGTAAGCCCGCTTACATTGCCATTAAAGGCGATGGTAACGCAGACGTACCGACCGTGAAGAAAGTCATCAGCCTGATGCAGGACAAGAACATTAACCGGTTCAACCTAATTACCGACCTCGAAACCAAACCGGTGGCCGGTAAGTAATCCGCACAGACATGGCAGAAATCCAACAACAAGCCTCCGGAGGCGGAAAAGGCGGAAAAAAGCGGGCCAAGAAAATGTCGACTAAAATCGACATGACACCCATGGTGGACTTGGCCTTCCTGCTCCTCACCTTTTTCATGCTCACTACTACGTTCAGCAAGCCTACCGTCATGCAGGTAACCATGCCGGTTAAGGAAAAAGAACCTAACAAGGACCCAGTAGTGCTTAAAGCGTCAGATGCTTTTACAGTTCTACTGGGTGAGAACAACAAGCTCTATTATTACGAAGGACTGCTGGATGCTACCACAAAGCCTGAGTTAAAACTGAGCAGTTACGATGCCAATGGCATCCGTAAGATTTTGTTGGACCGTCATCGGGCTAATCCTGGTACTGTAGTACTGATTAAGCCAGACGATAAGTCGAACTACAAGAACATGGTGGATATCCTCGACGAAATGAACATCACCGACCAAAAGAAATATGCGTTGGTTGACATTTCGAAAGCGGATCAGGACCTGATTAAAACTTCTGGGTTATGATGGACAACACGCAGTTGGCCAAAGCTTCCCTCGACGACATCGTCTTTGAGGGTCGCAATAAGGCCTATGGAGCCTACGTAATCCGGCGCGTGTATGGTAAGCACGTCACTAGAGCAGTACTTCTTGCAGTTGCTTTTTTCGCTATTATGATTGCGTTTCCCCTTTTGGCGCGCATGATGAAGAAGGAAGAAGTGGTGAAAGATGATGCAATGCTGAAGGTGAACGAGCTGATGGAAGCACCTCCGCTGGATGCTACAAAGCCCCCACCCCCACCTCCGCCGCCACCAGACGCGCCGCCGCCACCACCGCCAAAGCTCTCTACTGTTAAGTTCACTCCTCCTGTTGTAAAGAAGGATGAGGAAGTGAAAAAGGTAGAAGAGATTCCTGATCAGGAAGATCTGAAAGAGAAAACGGTGGCTACCGAGACCGTTAAGGGCAACACCGACAACCCAGCCGACTTGGCTGGGTTGGAGCCCGGTGAAGGCACGAAAGCGGTAGAAGAAGTAGTTGAAAGCAAGCCTTACACCTACGTAGAGCAAATGCCGGTTTTCCCCGGTGGTACGGAAGCTTTGTTGGCTTACATTGGTAAGAACATCAAGTATCCAGCCATGGCGCTACGCAACCAGGTTGAAGGACGAGTGTTTATCAAGTTCGTAGTAGGTGCCGATGGCTCCGTTACGAATGCTGAAGTTCAGAAAGGTATTGGTGCTGGTTGCGATGAAGAGTCGCTCCGCGTTATCAAGAACCTTCCGAAGTTCACGCCTGGTAAGCAGAATGGTCGTGCAGTACCCGTTTACTACACAGTTCCAGTAACTTTCGCTATCAAGTAATATCTGGCTACCGTCGGATATACATCAATCCCCGAATCAGGTTTACGCTTGGTTCGGGGATTTTTTTATTGTATAAAAAATATATAGTCGGCTCGCATACTATATAATTAGCAGCCTGCGTTCAGTGATTGAAAGCCAGCGGATAGTGAGTGGATTAGCAGGGAGCTGTGGCTTGGGAAATTGTATAGGCCATTGTTCACTTTATTTATATAGCCATGACTAACACCACGCACACCCCCCTTATTTCCTTCGACGATATCGTTTTCGAAGGACGCAACAAGGCATACGGAGCCTATGTGCTACGCCGCATTTATGGCCGCCATCTATATACAGCCGTGTTGTTAGCGACTGCACTTACTGCTCTGCTTATTGCATTCCCCATTTTAATTCAGCGTATCTGGCCTAGCAAGACAGTGGCAGCAGACATTATCGAGTTGCCTCAACCGGTTATACAGTTGCAAGACATTGTCATTCCCAAGCCTGAGGTTACTCCCCCGCCAGCTGCTCAACAGCAAAGGGTGATAGTTCGGCCTCCTGCGGAGGTTGTACCAACTGTGGTCCCAGATGCCTTGGCAAAGCCTACTGAGGACAAGCCGCAAACCACCACTGACCAGGAAGGGCCAGCAGTAGTAGGCCCAGTAGCTATTGATGGACCTGGCCTAGGAGAAAAAGTAGGTATAGGTTCAGGCAAAGACACTTTTGCTACTCCTACAGCTCCTGCTGAAATGAAGCCATTCATTCACGTAGAAGAGATGCCAGACTTCGTAGGAGGTCAAGCTGCTCTAGCCAAGTACTTGCAGCGGCATCTGCGGTATCCTGCTTCAGCTTTACGGTCTAGCATCTCAGGACGAGTTTTCGTAGCCTTTACTGTCAATTCTGATGGCACCATCAAGGATGTAGAAATTTTGAAGGGCCTAGGCTACGGCACTGATGAGGAGGCCACACGGGTTATTGGTTCAATGCCTGCTTGGAAGCCAGGCCGCCAAAATAACAGGGCAGTTCCGGTTCGCTATACATTGCCAATTACCTTCCGCTATGAATAATCTTAGCAGATAGTCGCAAACTGGCGGCTAAGTATTAAGGAAGCTTAATTGTCATAAAAACAGCTCTACTAAGCTTGATTTGCTGGAATCAAGCTTAGTAGAGCTGTTTTTATGAAAATATTTCAACAGTAACCTCGTTTGGTTTAGCTCATAATCGAACAAATAAGAGGTTTAATTATGTTTGTTGAATATCATCTTGTTTACCTTGTCTCCTCTTATGCTCGACTTAACACCAACCGAAGAGCGTTTAGGCACTAGTTCCAAACAGCGTTTCACCCATTACTTTATGCTAGTAATGGCCTTAATTTATATGGGCCTAGGCATTTTCTTATGGACTGAGGTTGCTAGTGTTCTAACCATTTCTACTGGCAAGCGCCAGTTGCTCGGAGCTGTCTTTGTGATTTACGGAATCATTAGATTTGTCCGCACCTATCAACAACACTTCAAAAAACGTGATACCGATGCACGCTAATTTCCGAGTAGCCGGCGCCATATTAGCCTTTAGTGGGCTGTTGTCTGGCTGCAATAGTGGGGGTTCTTCTGCATCTACCGCAGCGGCCACTGACACGCCTACTAGCGGAACTATACGCGTTGGAGTAGACGAGACGTTTGAGCCTATTCTGAAATCCCAGGTTGATACCTTTCAGAAACTGTATCCGGGCGCTCACATACAAGCCGTATACAAGCCGGAACAGCAAGTACTTCAATCTTTCTTAGCGGATAGTACCCGCTTGGCTATAGTTTCCCGTGACCTTACAGCGCAGGAGAAAGGGGTGTTGGAAAGACTTCAGCTTTCTCCTCGCACCATCCGAATTGGGGTGGATGGTGTGGCTATTATTGTGCACCCCAGCAATCCAGACTCGTTGTTGACTTTGCCTCAGCTACGAACCATTTTTACCGGGCAACAACAGCAATGGTCTCAGGTAGATGGTAAGAACAAGTTGGGCGCTATTACCATCGTATTTGACAACAACAACTCTAGTACTGCGCGTTTCGTGCAGGACTCGGTTACGCGAGGAGCAGCCTTGACCAAAGCGGCTTTTGCTTCTAAATCGAACCCTGCGCTAATAGATTACGTTGCTACTCATCCAAACGCTATTGGCGTAATTGGCGTCAACTGGATCAGTGACCGGGATGATGCTTCAGTACAAAAATTTTTGAAGCGAGTACGCGTTGTGGGTGTAAGCCCCAAAGCAACTGGCTCAACCCCGGATGACTACGTACAGCCTTACCAGGCCTATTTAGCTCAAAAGACTTATCCGCTGCGGCGGGAGCTATACGTTATCAGTCGGGAGGCCCGTGCAGGACTTGGCACCGGTTTTGCCTCTTTCGTAGCTGGTAACAAAGGTCAACTTATAATGCTGAAATCAGGCTTGATGCCTGCCACCGGCCAAGTAAGGCTTATCGAAGTCAAGTCAAAGTAGCCTTTTTACCTCCTTCCTTTCTACACGCTTTTTCACTAAATCTCTTGCTCATGAACTTCAAGCCCTGGAAGCTTACGCTCCTCGCTGCCTTGTCTGTTTCCGGCTCCGCCGCTCTTGCTCAGAATACCTCAAGTGTCCAAAAGGCTATTGATTTAGAGCGTTACGGTGAGGCCCGTGCCGCATTGCTTAAGCAAGGTGGCTCTACTGAGTCAAACTTTGAATTGGGTCGTCTTTACCAATTCCGAGACATGCCTGACTCGGCAGCTTATTACTTCAACCGCATTCCGCTGAATCAAAAAGATCCAGTTTCATTGGTAGCCGCTGGTCGTGCTGCCTTGGCACAGGGGAAAACTGCCGAAGCAGAGATTCAATTTGATAATGCTGTGAAGGCCTCTAAAGGCAAAGATGCCAAGGTGTACACGATGATAGCTCAGGCCTATGCAGAGTCTGACATCAAAGATGTTACGAAGGCGCTAACCTATGTTGACGCTGCCCAGAAGCTCAATAAAGGCAAAGACGATCCAGCGTTGATGATTGCCCGCGGCGACATCTACCTCAAGACTGATCAAGGCGGTGGCGAAGCCATGAACAGCTACGAGCGCGCTACGATGGCTGATCCGAACAACGCAAAAGCTTATGTTCGTAAAGGTCAATTGAACATGCGTGCCCGTACTTACAACGAGGCTAAGACTAACTTGGACAAGGCCATTAGCATTGACCCTAGCTATGCTCCTGCCTACAACGCTCTGGCAGAGACGTATTACTTCGCAGGTCGTTACGATGATGCTCTGGCACAATTCCAGAAGTACTCTTCGTTAGCGGAAAAGTCATCTACCACTGATGCCAAGTATGCTTCTTTCCTCTACCTGACGAAGAAGTATCCAGAGGCTCTTGCTGAGGTTGACAAGGTTCTGGCTAAAAATCCGAATGATTTGACCATGAACCGTCTGAAAGCCTACTCCCTATACGAGACAGGCAAGAACGACGAGGCTTTGGCTGCCATGCAGAAATACATGCAGGTTGCTAGCGCCAGCAACAAAGTAATTACCGAAGACAACGTGTACTACGGTAAGATGCTGATTAAAGGCGGTAAGACGACTGAGGGTGCTTCTATCATCAAGAAGGCTATTGACGCTGACCCGAAAAAAGCAGCAGAGCTGCAAAACGAGCTAGCTCAGGCTTACATTGCTGCCAAGGACTATCCTAACGCCATTTCTACGTACCGCGCACGTATGAAGGCAACCAATGGTGGTGAGCTAACTGATAAGGTGTATCTGGCCCGAGCCTACGAACTCAACAACCAGTATGCCCAAGCTGATAGCCTCTATGGTTTGGTTCTTACTGAGCGCCCTACCTATGTTCCCGGTTACCAGATGCGCGCTCGTGCTAATGCTAACATCGATAAAGACTCTAAGCAGGGCTTAGCAAAGCCTTACTATGAGAAGTATATTGAGGTAGCATCTGGTGCTGATGCAGCCAAGTACAAGACTGGCCTGATTGAGGCTAATAAGTACTTGGGCTCGTATTACCTCTTCACCAAGAACGATAAAACGGCTTCGCTTCCCTATTGGCAGCAAGTTCTCGCTCTTGATCCAGCAGACCAGCAGGCTAAAACTGCAGTAAGCGAAATCACTAAGCCCGCTTCTAAGGCTCCTGTGAAGCGCAAATAATCTGCTTCTACAAGCATACAAAAAGCCCCGTCATAGAACTATGACGGGGCTTTTTGTATGCTTGTAGAAGCCACTCTTGATGAGCCCTCGCTCTTACTCTTCAGCGTATTGCTCCCAAGCTGCCAGGAGCGCTTTGAAATCAGCAGGCAACTCGGCCTCAAAATGCAGTTGCTGATGTGTAGTGGGGTGTACAAATCCTAAAGATTTGGCGTGCAACGCCTGACGCGGCATTAATTCTAGTGCCTTCTCCGCAAATGCTTTATAAGCGCCCGTGCGTTGCCCATACACAACCTTGTCACCTCCATAGGTAGCATCTCCAAATAGAGGGTGGCCTATGTGCTTCATATGCGCCCTAATTTGGTGAGTACGCCCTGTTTCCAGATTGCATTGCAACAGCGCCACTTTCCCAAATGAGCGAAGCACTTTGTAATGCGTAACTGCATGCTTACCCTGGTCCCCTTCGGGATACACGGCCTGTACCTTACGGTCTTTCAAGCTACGCCCGATATGTCCTCTAATAGTCCCAGCTGGCTCTTTAGGAACTCCCCAAACCAACGCTAAGTAGGTACGCTCAATAGTATGGTGAAAGAACTGCTGCGAAAGATGCGTCATGGCCCATTCTGTCTTGCCAATGACTAGTAACCCAGAGGTATCTTTGTCGATGCGGTGCACTAGGCCAGGTCGAATCTCCCCGTTGCGCCCTGTAGGCAGGTTTTGCAGGTGATAGGCGAGGCCATTAACCAAAGTACCCTGCCAGTTACCAAAGGCAGGATGTACTACTAGGCCAGCAGGCTTGTTCACAATAAGCAGTTCGCTATCCTCATAGCGTATGTCGAGCTCCATGGGCTCGGGTACTACCTTAAATTCCCGAGGTGGCTCTGGCAGCGTAATCGTAATTACATCAAGGGGCTTTACTCGATAGTTTGACTTTACTACTCGGTCGTTGACTTGAACAGCCTCTGCCCGTATTGCATTTTGAATGCGGTTGCGAGAAGTATTGGCTAAGCGGTTGAGCAGAAATTTATCTAAGCGTAATAACTCCTGGCCTTTATCGGCCCGTATGCGGTGGTGCTCATATAGCTCATCTCCTCCTTCCCCTTCTTCGTCAAGATCAGGAGGCAAAAGCGGGCTTTGGTTCTCTTCTATATCGTCAGGCTCCGGCATTTTTAAACGCAAATAGTCGTGAAGGCTTCTATAAACACAAACAGCCGAGGCCTAGGCCTCGGCTGTTTGTGTTTATAAGCACGCTTGCTTATTTCTTGCTCTTGGTTTTGGTCTTGCTGGGTGCTGCTGGAGCTACAGTGGAAGTAGCAGTAGGAGCGGTAACTTTAGGTGCAGCTTGTGCGGCGCCCGGAGTGATACCCATCTTTTTCAGAATCAGGTCCGACACGTCACCTTCCTTAGGACCGTGCAACAGCACTGGGCTAGCGCCATCGGAGTTCAGGATGTAAGTGTAGCCATTTTCTTGTGCTACGGCATCAATGTTCTTCTGGAGCTTGTCGAGCGCAGGTTTCAGCAGGGCCTGCTGCTTTTGCTGGAGGGAATTTTCAGCATTCTGCTGAAACTCCTGAATCGACTGCTGCATGTTCTGCAGTTCACGCTCTTTATCAGTACGTACTACGTCGGTCATGGTAGCAGCCCCTTTCTGGTAAGCTTCCCCTTTCGTACGGAATTCAGTAGCCTTAGCGTCCAGCTGGTTTTTAAGCTGGGTGCTATAATCTTTCAGCTGAGACTCAATCTGCTTGCTCTCGGGCATCTGGCTTAGCACGTACTCAACGCTGGTATAGCCAATTTTCAGCGGTGCGGCCGTTTGAGCCATAGAAGCCGTAGCCGTAGTGAAAGTAAGAGCGGCAACAGCCAATGCAACGCGGAATTTGTTCATGATGGTCATTAAAAGAAAAAGGTCAGAGAGTAAGATGTTACAAAGTTACTTTTTTCGGCTTGCCGGACGCGGAGCCGTGCGAGCTGGCGTCTTGGGCCGGACGGTAGCATCTTCTGCTACTGTCTCATCGGCGCCGGCTGGTGCCTGAGGAGTAGCTACCGTATTAACCGTGCCTTTCTGAGCTGCTTGGTTGCGCTCCGGCGAAGCTAGGCCTAATTCTTCCAACACAAACTCCGTGTAATCATGAGCGGGATTTGTGTATAGCATCGTTAGGTCGCCAGACTTATCAAATACAATGGCCAGTTGCTTCTTCTTAGCTACTTTCTCAATAGCCTCGAACACCTGGTCTTGTACTGGCTTAGTCAGCTCTTGCCGCTTTTTGAAAAGCTGCCCTTCAAAGCCGAAGATCTTGTTTTGGTAGGCTTTAATATCCTGTTCCTTCTTCAAGATTTCGTCCTGACGCTTCTTCTTCATCGGCTCTGTTAGAACGACTTCTTCCGCTTGATAATTCCGGTAGAGCTTATCAAGATCCTTTTTTTGACTTTCAATGTCTTTCTGCCAGTTGGCCGATAACGTATTCAGCTCTTGCTGAGCCTGTCCGTAGGCCGGCATCTTGCCCATAATAAATTCGGAATCAACATAACCGAACTTCTGGGCCTGCGCTGCCGGAGCCAGTACACACAGCAGCAGGGCTGCCATCATCCACGTCAGTAACTTACGCATTGAGAATGAAGGATAGGTAGCCAGCTGGTGCTCCGTTGGGCTTAGCGGATTTGCTGACCAATGATGAAGTGAAAACGCCCTGATGTTTGCTTTTGACCTGCCGAGTAAACAGGCACGTTATCGAAGCCCCAGCCATAGTCAAAGCCAAGCAAACCAAATGCTGACATGAAGATACGAGCTCCTAGGCCTGCTGAGCGGTACAACTTATATGGGTTATAGTCGGTGTACTTCTCGAACGAGTTACCTGCCTCCGCAAAGCCTAGAACATAGACAGTTGCAGCTGGGTTCAAGCTCACTGGATAACGCATTTCCAGCACGTACTTATTGTATACCACGCCACCATTCGAATCATTACGTGAAGCAGGCAGCGACTCTGTGCTGTTGGGGTCATCATAGCCACGTAGACCTACATATTCGGTACCTACTAGGAAGTTAGAAGCACCACCATAGCCTAGGCCAGATCCACCCAGTTTAAACCGTTCAAACGGCCCAATCTGACGGCTGCTATTGTAGCTACCAATAAAGCCAAAGTGTGCCCGGGTGTTCAACACCAGCTTTCCTACCAGCGGGGAGAACCAGGAGGCATCGAACATCCACTTATGGAACTCAACCCACTCATTCACGTTCGGATGCGAACCTTTGAAGATGGAGTAAGGCGGTGTTAGGTTCACACTTAACGACAGCGTTGAGCCCCGACGAGTAAAGGTGGGGTTATCAATGCTATTGCGCGCCAGGGTAGTGTTGAACGTGAAGTTGTTCGCGTTACCGTTGTTGAAATTCTCGAAGTACGTGTAGTTCTGCAGCTTGTACTGGCTGAACGACAACGAATTGCTTAGCGTAAAGTAGTCGTCGGGCCAGCGTAGACGACGGCCTAAGCTCACAGATGCGCTATTTACTTTAATTGAGCTACCTGTCTTGGGGTCAAAGTTGGTACCCAAGCGCTGGATGCTCTTGTTAAGGCTAAAAGAGAACGAGTTTGGCTTACGACCGCCCAACCAAGGCTCGGTGAAAGAGAAGGAGTATGCTTGATACTGCAGACCATTAGCCTGCACGTTCAGCGCCAAGCGCTGGCCATCACCCGCGGGAACAGGAGTCCAGTTACGCAAGCTACTAGCTTTGCGCAGGGAGAAGTTGTTAAATACTAGGCCTACCGTACCAATAAAGCCGGCGTAGCCACCCCAGCCACCCGAGAGAGTAATCTGGTCAGAAGGCTTCTCTTCTACCGTGTAATTGATGTCTACAGTTCCATCGGCTTGATTTGGCACGGGGTTCATGCCAATCTTCTCGGGGTCGAAGTAGCCAAGGGTGGCTATTTCACGCTGGGAGCGAATCAGTTGCTCACGGCTAAATTTGTCACCAGGCAAGGTGTATAACGCCCGACGCACCACGTGGTCAGAGGTTTTAGTATTGCCCGCGATGTTAATCTCCTTGATCCGCGCTTGCACCCCTTCGGTTATGCGCATCTCGATATCAATCGAGTCGCCTTCTACCTTGGTTTCTACAGGCTCAATCTGGAAGAATAAGTAACCATCATTCATGTAGAGCGAGGTTACATCTTGGCCCGTAGGGTTATAGTTCAGGCGCTTATCAAGCGTTTCCTTGCTATATACGCTTCCCTCCTTGATGGCTAGCACCGAAGCCAACGTCTTGTCGTCGTACAGGTAGTTGCCGTTCCAAGTAATGTGACGGAAGTAGTACTTCGGCCCTTCATCAACCCGCACAGTCAAGGTCAAGCCCTTGTTATCACGGGCTAATGAGTCGGATACTACTACAGCATCACGGTAGCCTTGAGCATTGTAGAAGTCGATAAGCTTCTTCTTATCCTCTTCAAACTCTGTGCGCTGAAACTTACCGGAGTTAAAGAACTTGGGAAATTTCTTCTCCTTGGTTTTCTTGAACTTGCCTTTCAGTGTCCCGTCTTTGAAAGCCTGGTTGCCTTCAAATACAATATCATGGATACGCACTTTGGCACCCTTATCTACCTTGATATCGAGCAGTACGCTGTTGGAAAGAGACGAATCAGGCACCTGTACGATGTTCACTTTCGCATCTAGGAAGCCTTTGTTCGTGTAGAACTTCCGCACTTGGGTTTTGGTGTTGCTCAGTAGTGCGTCCGTTACCACCTTACCCCGAATAAGCTTAATCTTATTCTTTAGCTCGTCTGCCTGGCTTTTACCAATGCCCGTAAATTCGAACTTCGAAAGGCGAGGGCGCTCCTTTAGATTAAAATCCAGGAAAACGCGCTGCCCTTCAATATGGTCGATGCTTACGCTCACGTCCCCAAGAATGCCCTGGTCCCAAAGTCTGCGAATAGCCTTGCCTACTTCCTCACCAGGAATAGTAATTGGGTCGCCAATCTTTAGGCCAGTTAGGCCAATGAGTGTATTAGCATCGAGGTAACGTGCCCCGCTGATAGTAATTCCGCCCAATGTATAGCGCTTAGCTTCTCCTTCAGCCGCAGCCCCAGGAGCAGTCTGCGCCAAGGCAGCCTCGCTGGCGGCTACTCCCAAGGATAGGGTGATAGCTAAGGCCCGAAAAATTTTATGGTACGAAGAACTCATTTTCTGCTGTTACGAAACGGTTAGCTGCTCACTGGTTTTGCCGAAGCGTCGCTCTCGCTGCTGATAAGCGAGTAGAGCGTCATAGAAATGCTCCCGTCGGAAATCGGGCCACAGCAGATCCGTAATGTATAGCTCGGTGTAGGCCAGTTGCCACAGCAAAAAGTTGCTGATGCGCTGCTCTCCACTGGTGCGGATAAGCAACTCTGGATCGGGAATACCTTTAGTTGAAAGATAACCTGCAATGGTTTGCTCCGTAATACTTGCTGCATTCACATTGCCGGCTGCTACATCTGCTGCTAGCTTCTGCGCGGCTTGGGTTATGTCCCAACGCCCGCTGTAGCTAAGAGCCAACACAAGGGTCATTTGGTTGCCTGCTTTGGTTAATTCTATTGCCTCAGCAAGCTCGCGCTGGCAGGAATCAGGTAGACTTTCAATTTGCCCAATGGCCTGCAGACGGATGTTGTTTTTCAACAGCGTTGCAGTTTCCTGCCGGATGGTATGAACCAGCAGCTGCATCAAAGCCATTACTTCATGGGCCGGACGCGCCCAGTTTTCCGTAGAAAAAGCGTAAAGCGTTAGATACTGCACACCAATTTCGGCCGCAGATTCTACTGTTTCACGTACCGCCTTGATAGCGCTCTGGTGGCCAAAAATGCGGAGCCCGCCCTTCTGCTTGGCCCAACGACCATTGCCGTCCATAATGACGGCGACGTGTACGGGAATATTCTGGGAGTTAATCTCGGACCGAGAGGCCATTGTTACTTTTTGCGTAAAGAGGCTGCAAGGTACGCAAATGGTTGCATAAGCTTGACCCCTACCTTTAAACGTTCGATCTATCCTTCACATTGCACAGAAGCCCCTGACACCTCGGCATTGCTTGCTGCGTGTCAGGGGCTTCTATTTTCGAGCGTCTTTCGGAGCCTATCTATTCTTTTTGTTTTTCTGAATATCTAGAGTGCCTTCAGGACACCGGATTTTATAGAAAGTGTAAGAGATGCTCAGGCCGTTGTAAAAGTACCAGTCCTTATCATTAGGATTGCCTAGCACTCGCACGTCAGAGCTAGCCGTCGGCAGATCTTTACCATTGTACCGATCAATGTTATCAGTAAAAGTTTTGCGTGCTCCCGCTTCTAGTCCCAAGTTCCAATGCTGAGACAGCGCATATTTGAAGCCTAGGCCAGCGGGTATAGCTACTCCTACTAGGCTATTGTATTCGCTATTAGCAATGCCCCGGCCTATTACTCTCGTGTGTGCATAGAACCCTGCAATGCCTACGAATACATACGGTGTGAAATGGACTTTATCCTTCCGGTTATGGAAGTCAAAGAAGTTGTACTCTAGTGCACCTGAAACTTCCCACAAGCTACCTTTCAGGTTAGCATTCCGATACGCTGCGAGCGGAGCAGTATCATTATTCACTCCTTTTACGGTTTCATCGGCAGCGCGTAACAGGCCACCGGTGATTGCTCCTCTTAGCGTTACTGGTGCGGAGATATCCTTGCGGTAGAAAGCAGTAAAGGCTGGCCGGTTATTCCGAAACTGGTAACGAGGCGACAATTCTCCCTTATAGCTTAGTCCGCCTAGGCCTATGCCAACTTCACTTGTGTTTTGTGCTACGGCTGAATGAACAAAAAAAACACTCCCTGCTTGCGCAAGGCAAACAAGGAGTGCTTTGATAGGAGTCGATTGCGTCATTAGACTGGCTGTTGATTGATTAGGACAGCCAGTGACTGCTGGCTATCGGAACTTGGGGCTTTTTACTTTCGGAGCGAGAATATAGTTTACCGATACACCCAAAGTAGTGTACCAATCTTTCTCATTGCTTTTACCGCGCATCTCGCCACCTTGAGCAGTACGGTCGTATGTGCCTGGGAAGTTGCGAGTGATATCCCAACCGAAGTACTGTGACTGAGCAGAGCGAAGTGCATCACGGTTAGGAGCGTAGTTACCGCTTACATCATCCAGGTAGTCGGTGAAGGTTTTGCGGAAACCAAGTTCTAGACCTAGGTCAAAGCTCTTATTGAGCTTGTAACGAGCACCTGCACCGAAAGGAATCACAAATTGAGTCAGGCTGTAACCCTTGTCTTGAGCTTCAGTTCTTAACGGCTGCAAAGCCACAATATTGCCATTGGCATCAGTAGCCTTTGGGTTGTGGTGAATAACACCCACGCCCCCAAACAAGTAAGGAACAAAGTCAGGGCGCTTGAGGTAGTTGTTACGGTTCTCAATCAGGTCGAAGATACCTACTGCCGACAGTTCCAGAATGTCGTTACGGAAGTTCATATTCCGGTTGTAGCGGAACTTGGCATCCGGATCGTTCTGGTCAGCGGCTTTAGCGTCATCACCCGTAATGCGGCCGTAAGCAAGAGCAGCACGCACCGAGATACGAGGAGCAAAGCGGCGGGTGAACGATAGACCCAGGTTAGGGCGAGTAGCACCGGCCCGGAAGCTAGGAATGCTAGGCTTCGGCGTGATGTCACCGAAGTAGTTCATGGCGTTAAGGCTAACTCCAACGGAGTTGTACTGCTTCCGCTTACTAAATTGCTGCGCACTCGCATCCGTAGCTACTAGTGCCAAGACTAGTAACAGGGCCAAAGTGTGTGTGAAGAATTGCTTCATATTGAGCGAGAGTTAGAAATATTCTGAGGTAGCTGAAAGCAAGTTGTCAATTGGACACGGTCGCAGTCAGTGACAAAAGTAGAGGTTGAGGGGAACTAAAAAAATATTAAGATGAAAAACTATATTATTAAACCGGGATACCCGCCGGATTTCGTCTATCTAGGCCCCAATTTAGCTTACTACGTAAGGTACTCAGGAAGTTGACATGGTTGAGCTTCACTAGGCGGGCATTAAAATTCTCACGACGTACGGCAATCTGCACATTGGCTTCTACCGTGACGGAGCGAGAATCAAGCGACAGCAAAAAGTTGTTGCTTCTGCCCTCAATCTCAAATGATATAACACTCCGGTCAGACACGATAAGCGGCCGCACGTTTAGATTGTGGGGGCATACGGGAGCGATAATAAAATTGTTCGTTTGTGGTAGCATTACTGGCCCACCACAGCTCAAAGAATAGCCCGTCGAGCCCGTGGGTGTTGATACAATTAGTCCATCGGCCCAGTAGGAGTTGAGGTACTCGCCATCAATGTAGGTATGCACTACAATCATAGATGAGGTATCTCGCTTAAGGATACTGAACTCGTTAAGGCCAAAGTTGATAGCACCAAAGGCCTCTGGATCAGTATCAACCCGAATCAGGCTACGGTCTTCCAAGACAAAGTGTCCTTTGAATAAGGAATCAATGGCCTGTGGAATATTTTCGGGGGCAATAGTAGCAAGGAAGCCTAATCGCCCGGTATTGATGCCAAGAATAGGAATCTGCAGACTTCCAACATACGTCACTGTGTCTAGCAGGGTACCATCGCCACCGATGCTTAGTACAAAACGGACACCGTGCAGAGAGTCGCCGCGGCGGAAAGTGGTAATGCCGGCCGGAATTTGAACGTGCTGGCTTAGGTACGTATAGAAGGCCTCCACAATCATCACCTCAGACTGCCGCCGTACCAGATCTTCCAGCAGAACTTGCAAAAATGGAGCGAGGGCGTCGTCGAAAGGTTTGCCCAGAATGGCTATTTTCATAACAAAATGTTAACCCGCACCTATACAGGTAGCGGAGTTAAATGGGAAACGCGGTGCGAAAAAAGAAGCCGCCTTGGCCCTCTACGTTACGTGTATACTCCAACGTGAATACCCAATCATAATACGTAGCCAAGTGTAGGCCTAGGCCAGCGGAAGCTAGCATACGGTTAGGCAGCCGATTGGTAACAGATGCTACAGCTGGGTTTCGTACGTACCCCACGTCGGCAAAGGTATTCAAATACAGCGCCAACGGAATGGAATTGATTTTGGCGTTATTAATTCCGTTCAGCTTCACCCTGCCGGCATCAAATAACCGATAGGTTACTCCTTGCTGCACTAACCCGTAGTGACGACCCTCAATTACGTACGCATCATAGCCACGCACTAGCACTTCATAGCCGAAGGCGCGGTTATCAGCGTAGGCCACTTGTTGCGCTAGGCGGGCTCTCCCCTGCACTCCCACGCTGTAGTAAAACGGGCCACCAAGCGCTACATATTTGGCATAATGCCCCCAGAAGGTGGTGATATTAGGACTGCCGCCCGTAAGAAAACTTCGGTAGGCCACTCCTACTTCCGCAAACTGCCCAGTAAGTGGATAAGCAAAGGTATTGCGTTGGTTAAGAGTACTTACTAGACTTACCTCGACATACTGGCGTTGCGTTCTGCCCAAGTAATAGCTAGGGTTGCGTTTGTAAAGCGAGTCTGAGATCCGCTCGTGATGGTAGGATACATCTAGTGCGGTGCGATGCTGGACGGTGCGGCGCCAGCGAATACCGGCAATAGCATACTGACGCTCAATAGGAAATTCGTCTTCCTGGCGGTAGTTGACGAGCCGGTCGCGGAAGGTGGCATAGTCCAAGGCGTGACTTTGGTAGTAGGAGAAGCCACCTCCAAAGCCAATACGACGGCGCTTGCCGTAGCCTGGGGCTTCATAGAAGAGCTCATACTTGCGGTTGAAGCCCAACTGAATGTTTGCTAACACTTGCTCGTTCCGGCCACGAAAATTTTTTCGTACGACATGCACGCCGTAATCAAGGCGACTCCAGCGGTCGGAACGGTCGAGCCAGGAGCGGAAATTACGGTCAGCGAGGGAGAAGATGGGTATGGGGAACGTGTACCAGCGCTCTTGCACGCTAAAAAGTACCGTTAGGCTACCCTCCCGACACACCGCTTGCACCAGCACGTGGTGAAACAACTGCAGATTAAACAGACGCCTTCGGTTGAGTTCCAGTCGACGCGCCAGCGTTTCTGTAACTAGCGAATCTCCCTCATGGAAATCTAGCTCGGCCCGTAGTACTCGCTCCTTGGTTACGGCATTGCCAACGAACAGAATATTGCTTATCCGCACCGCAGTATATCCTGGGCACTGTACACTTATTAAGCTGTCAAGCGTAGTTTGGCGTAGCGAGTCAGGTGGTAGGCCAGTATGGGCCATAGCGGAGAAGCCAACCAACCAGAAGGCAAGAAAACACAGCAGTCTCTTTACTCGGGATGAGTAGCAGACTGGCGGAGGTTCTGCAGGCATTAGAGGCTCAGGTACTTGAGCAGGGCATCAAACCGCTCCTGCTCGTCTTCGCTGACTTCGGCAGTGCCACTAAACTGTGCTGTAATAGAGTAGCCGAAGCGTTCTAGCGTGGCGATGATGCGCGTCAGATTGGGGGTATTAAGCTTCAGCGTCAGACGAATCTTATACTGATCGTGCTCGTCCTGCGCTACGTGGGCGCTCATAATCTTTGCGTTGTTCTCTTCTACGTACCGGCTAATCTGGCTCAAAGAATAGTCACGTTCCTCCATGGCCAGCACCAATATCCCCTGCTGACCAGTAGCCACGGGCACTTTGCCAAAAGCAGCCAGTGAGTCGCTCACCGTTACTACGCCAAGGTATTCCTGTTGGTCGTCGAGCACAGGTACCAACTGCACACGGTTTTGCACCGCAACTTCAATAATGGAATAAAAATGCTGGTCGCGCTGTACATGCACCTCCGCGTAGCCAAAAGGCACATCAGATAGTAACTGATCAGGCCTATCCTGATCAATCAGGTCCGCTTCAGTAATCAGGCCGCGGAACTGACGATTTTCCAGCACGGGCAATTGGCTTACATGGAATTCTTCCAACCAGCGGGCAGCCTTTTCCGTCGAGTCCGTCAGCTTCAGCGGCGGAATCATCTGGTTAAGCAAGTCTTCGGCAATCATTGAATGCATCGGGGCGGGCGGGAAGAAAACGGAACACAAGAACCAGAAAGCAACGCTGGCTTTCAAACAGCAAGGAAGTTACTTAGCGAAGAGCGGTACACCAAGTCAAACAGAAGAGTAGAAGTAATTTCCTAACCGTTGCATCAACGAATAAGATTACCCTCTGCACTCCTCGCCTGCCCTAATCAACGACTTTTACCGTAGTCTGGTTTTTAACTAAGAACTGCCGCAGCAGTTGGTTGAACTCCTGCGGGCGTTCCATCATGGGCGCATGGCCGCAGTGGTCGAGGAAGCGCAGCTCGGCCTTAGGCAGCAAGCGACTAAACTCATGCGCCACTACTGGTGGGGTAATGGTATCGTTCAACCCCCAAACCAGTAGCGTAGGCACCTGTATTTTGTGCAGATCCTTAGCCAAGTTATGCCGCTGGGCCGAGCGTGCAATGCTGATAATGCGCAAGCACTTGGCGTTGGAATTGGTAACGTTGAATACCTCGTCAACCAACTCGCGGGTAGCTACAGCTGGGTCGTAAAAAGTGTAGGCCACTCGCTCCTGTACGTAGCTATAGTTACCGCGCTTGGGGAAAGAGCCACCCATACTGTCCTCAAACAAACCGCTGCTACCCGTCAGCACCAACCGGCTCACCCGGGCTTGATTACGCAGAGCATACACCAAGGCAATATGCCCTCCCAGGGAGTTACCTAGTACTGTACATGGCTCCGTTAGCCCTATTTCGGCTAAGAATTCCTCCACAAACTGCACTAGCCCAGGGACGCCGGCTTTGGTAAGCGGCATATCATAGATGGGAAGCAGAGGAATAATCACCCGATAATCCGTGCTGAACTCGGCCACTACGTCTTGCCAGTTGCTGAGCGCACCAAAGAGCCCATGGAGGAGCAGTAGCACCTCACCGGAGCCTTCCTCTACATACTGAAACTCGTTCTGTTGTTTTATCTGCAATTCCATCTTTTCAGGGGTGGCCGTTGCCGGAAGCAGCCGCCGACCCAGTCTGTGCAATGATACAACTCTTGACCCAATTGCCCAGCAAAGCTAGGCCGTGGGGGGTGAGCAAGGCTTCGGGGTGAAACTGCACGCCGCATAAAGGCAGCTGCTGGTGCCGAAAAGCCATGATTTCCTGATGTACGTCGGCGGTTCGTGCCAGGACGTCAAACGTGGCAGGCAGGCGCTGTAGTATCAGAGAGTGGTAACGCGTAACGGGCATGCGCTGCGGCAGGCCGTGCCATAACACGTCGGGTTGCGTCCACTCTATTTCTGATACTTTACCGTGCATGGGCCGGTGCCCGCGAAGTAGCTCCGCCCCAAAGAACTCTCCGAGCGCCTGGTGGCCCAGGCATACTCCCAGCATTGGTACGCGCTGGTGCCAGGCCTCAATAACCTGCAGTAGAATGCCGGCTTCTTGTGGGGTACCTGGGCCAGGCGAGAGTACAATGCCATCGAATTCCAGCTCTTCCAGTGATTCCAGCGGCACATCGTTGCGCCGAACTATGACCTCGCACCCTAGCTGCCGGAGATAATCCAGCAGATTGTAGGTGAAAGAATCAAAGTTGTCGAGCAGCAACAAACGCATACACTGCCTGGAGAAGATGGTTCAGAACGATGTAAATGAGCTGAGGCAACCAATGTTTTTGGCGTGTGGCTAAAACACCGCTCGGAGCTTTTCGAGCAGCGTACCAGCAAACGGCAGCACGAAGCCTACTATCTCCAGCGCTAGCGGGGTTGCGTGCTGCACCACTGGTAGCACCTGCGACTGCGCTACTAAGCCCGGTGAAATGAGGTTGAGCCCCGCTAGGCCTATACCATGCAAAAGCAAGCTTAGGCCCAGCACCCATTTTAGTACTCCGCAGGCCGCACCACCTAAATTATCCAGCAAGCCCAGCGGCGTAAGGTGCACAGCTGTTTTAATGAAAGTACTTAGCAAATGTACGCCCCACCCAATCAGGGCAAAGACCAAGAGGAACGACACCAGCGGCAGTAGCCCGAATGCTTCGCCTACGTAATTCCGTACCAACGGAATGGCATCGTTTAGGAGCGCTAAGCCACCTATCACCCCTAGTACAAAGGCCAACAGGGAAGCCACTTCGAGCACAAGCCCCCGGCGGAAACCTTTCACGGCTCCAACACCCAAAGCTAACAGCAGCAGCAAGTCAAACGCAGACATGCGGGAGGTGGTGAATGAGTAATGAGCGTGAATGAGTGAGGTGGTGGTTGTGCTAATGCAGTGTAGGCCACTTCACTCATTCACGCTCATCACTCGTTCGCCGTTTACACGTTGGTGTTATTGAGCAGGTTGTTCACGGTCTGCGAAATGGCGCGGCCATCTGCTTGCCCGGATAGCTCACGCGCGGCTACGCCCATCACCTTGCCCAAGTCAGAGGGACCGGTGGCGCCTACGCGCTGGATGATGGCTACCAGCTTCTCCACCAAATCTGCTTCGGAGAGCTGCTGGGGCAGGTATTCCTCAATGATAGCCAGCTCGGCCAATTCCACTTCTTCCAGGTCGGAGCGGAACTGCTTCTGGTAGGTTTCGGCAGCTTCGCGGCGCTGCTTGGCCGCTTTCGTCAGGAGCTTTATCTCAGCGTCAGGTGTGAGGGCTGCACCATGCTGCCCTTCGGCAGTTTCGGCCAGCATTATCTGCGACTTGATGCTGCGCAGAGCCGTCAGACGAACTTTATCCTTGGCCAGCATGGCCTTTTTAATATCTGCGTCGATGTTTTCTTTCAGAGCCATAATATAAAGAAGAATGGAGATGCAAGATTACGGGATATTCCCGACTCCGGCAGCGCTAGGCCACTGGCAGGCTCTGCTGGAAAGCGGCGGGATGATCAAGGTATACGGCTACGTGGCGTACCTGCCGCTGTAGGTCGTATGGGCCGCTGACTTTAACGGGCTGCGCAAAAGAGAGTAACAGATTAGGAGCTGTAAAAAGCAATTGAGCCGTGTTTAGCACGTCAGCATTCCGCACGGGTGCTTCTTTCAACTGCTGCACGTGTACCAGGGCAGCCAGCGGCACCCGCAGCTGCCACACAAATCCAACGCGTAGTACCAACTCCTGCTCCTCGGTGATAACGGATGGCCGGAGGCGAACGGCCCGCAAGTGGCCTACCAGAAATAGCAGCCCGTAGACATGCCCCATCAGCACTAGCCCGGCCGCTACCGGGCTCCAGCGCGTTAAGAGCAAGTGCACGGCGCCCATTTCAATCAGAGACAAGAAACCAGCAGTAGCCAGCAGTGCCTCTACGGCTGACTCTCGGTGGCTGGTAAATACTTTGTCGGTAGTCTGAACTTCTGGCTTGGCGCGCCAGCTGAGCAGCGCATAATATAGCATGCCTATTTCTGAAACCAGCAGGCTGAATGAGTGGCCAAACACCTGCTCAAAAGCCGCTTCCAAGCGCTCCATCATGCCGGGCTCCGTGTGAGCAGTAGTTGCGTAGGCCAGTCGCAACTTGCGCAGCTTTACAACGGCCAGGCTGATAGCCGCCAGTTCTAGCGCCGGGCCAGCATACCGCGTATAGGACAGGTACTGCTGTTGGGGCTCTGGAATTAGAAAGTAAGCCAGCGTAATGGCGGCACCTGTTGCTCCTAGCAAGCTACTTAGGGGAAGCTTGTAAGGCCGGATGACCTGCCAATAAAACAGCAGGGGCAGCACCGTGAGCAAATCAAACGTAACGGCGGCAGGCAGCACGGGCCGGGTGGCAAAGTCGGGGCGCCTGATTACCAGTATTTCTACCGCTACAACAGCCAGGGCAAGGCAGCCAAACCACACGGCGGGGCGGTAGCGCGTAAAGGACGTTAGCATCATGAGGATAACCGGAAAGTGAGGTGGCCTGTTTGGGGTTGTATCTTTGACACCCAACCTCCGTTCAGCTCACCCTAAGATATGACGAAGCTCAGCGTTAACATAAACAAAATAGCGACCCTGCGGAATGCCCGCGGCCACAACCGCCCCGATCTGCTGCAAGCCGCCCGCGACTGTGAGCGTTTCGGTGCTCAAGGTATCACGGTGCACCCGCGCCCCGATGAGCGCCACATCCGCTACCAAGATGTGCGCGACCTGAAAGCAGTGGTGACGACGGAGTTCAACATTGAAGGCAACCCCACTCCTGATTTCCTTGACTTGGTGCGTGAAACGCGCCCGGAGCAGGTAACGTTGGTGCCCGACGCGCCCGACGCTATTACTTCCAACGCAGGCTGGGATACCATTCGCCACCAAGAGTACCTACAAGGCGTAGTGCGGGAGCTCAAGGAGCTAGGCTGCCGCGTCAGCATCTTCCTCGACCCCGATCTGGACATGGTGCGCGCCGCCGCTACTACCGGCACCGACCGTATTGAGCTTTACACGGAAGATTACGCCCGCCAGTACCCCCAAGATCCAGCGGCGGCTATCCGCAGCTACCGCGCCGCCGCCGAGCTGGCCCAAGAACTAGGCCTGGGCCTCAACGCTGGCCACGACCTTGACCTCGATAACCTGGCCTACCTGCACCAGAATTTGCCGGGTCTCGCCGAAGTCAGCATTGGCCACGCCCTAATCTGCGACGCCCTATACTTGGGGTTGGAGAACACCATTCAGCTCTACCGCCGCCAACTAGCGAGCAGCCCGACGCAGTACTAAATGAACAATGAGCCCCCATTAGGCCGTTGATAAATCGCTCTGCCCAAGCACCAATGGTCAGGGCTCATTGTTAAGTTCTTCTCATGCCCCGTCTCTCTCTTCCCGACTTCCTGCAAAACCCTTCCGCTGCACCGATTCTAGACGTGCGGGCTCCCATTGAGTACCAGCATGGTCACATACCAGGGGCGGTAAGCTTTCCACTGTTTACGGATGAGGAGCGGGCCCGCATTGGTACTACCTACAAGCAAATCAGCCAGGACAAAGCCGTGCTGCTGGGGCTAGATTTCTTTGGCCCGAAGATGGGTGAGCTAGTGAAGCAGGCCAAAAAGCTGGCGCCACACAAAGAAGTGCGGGTGCATTGCTGGCGCGGAGGCATGCGCAGCGGTGCCGTGCTGTGGCTGCTGGAGCTGGCCGGTTTTCAGGTGCAGCTCCTCGACAAAGGCTACAAGGATTACCGCCGCTGGGTGCTGCAGGAGTTTGAGCGCCCTAGGCCACTGCTGGTATTAGGAGGCCTCACGGGCTCCGGTAAAACAGATGTGCTACACGCGTTAGCTAGCCACGGACAGTCCATTGTTGATTTAGAAGGGCTAGCTCGGCACAAGGGCTCCGCATTTGGCAGCATTGGGCAGCCGGTGCAGCCTACACAGGAGCAGTTCGAAAATGATTTAGCCGGCATACTGGCGGCTTTGCCCGAGGCGGGGCCCATTTGGGTGGAAGATGAAAGCCGCACCATTGGCGGCGTGCACGTACCCTCGCCCCTATTCGCGCAAATGAGTTCTGCCCCGCTCATTGTGCTGGATATTCCGCGGGATGTACGGGTGCGTAAGCTGGCCGAAGAATACGGTCGGCAAGACCCCGCGGCACTGGCGGCAGCTATTCTCAAGATTCGGAAGCGCCTGGGTGGCCTAGTAACCAAAGAGGCCCTGGCAGCCATTGGCGAAGACGATATGGAGAAGATGGTGAGCCTGGTGCTCGACTATTACGATAAGACCTACAGCCACGGCACAGAGAGCCGCCAGATCACCCGCGTGGAGTCCTCCACCTGCGACCCGGTTGTGAATGCCAAGTTAGTACAGCAGGCCTTGGTTAAAAGCGGCTTTTCTCCTAGCTCTCAGTCTGTAGCGCATGATTCCTAAGCTGAGAGTTGCGCGGCCTACCAACAACCTGCAGCCACTAATACGGTTCTACCGTGATGGGCTAGGCCTCTCTGAACTAGGCTCATTCACCAATCATGGTGGGTTTGATGGTGTGATGCTAGGCCACCCGCAGGCACCCTACCACCTGGAGTTTACTACCCAGCAAGACCACCTGATAGCCCCTGCCCCCACTCCCGAGCATTTGCTCGTATTCTATTTGCCTGACCATTCGCAGTGGCTGTTGGCCGTGGAGCGAATGCAGGAGCAGGGCTTTGCTCCGGTAGTGGCCTACAACCCTTATTGGGACCAGCTAGGCCGTACTTTCGAAGACCCCGATGGTTACCGGGTGGTGCTGCAACATGCTGCCTGGAAATATTAAGTATCTGTAACGCCTTTCTGACTTATGTCTATCGCTCCCGAACCCACCGACCAGATCCGCCTCACGCAGTACAGCCACGGCGCGGGCTGCGGCTGCAAAATCGCACCCAAGGTCCTCGACCAGATTTTGCACACTAGCATTCCGCAGCCTCACGATGCTCAGCTCCTGGTTGGCAACTCCTCCCGCGACGATGCCGCCGTGTATGACATTGGGGGCGGCCAGGCCATCATCAGCACCACCGACTTTTTCATGCCGATTGTGGATGATGCCTACGATTTCGGTCGGATAGCTTCTGCTAACGCTATTTCTGACGTGTACGCCATGGGCGGGCGGCCCGTCATGGCTATTGCCGTGCTAGGGTGGCCTATTGATAAGCTGGCACCCGAGGTAGCACGCCGCGTGATTGAGGGCAGCCGCAGCATCTGCGCCGAGGCGGGTATCCCGCTGGCGGGTGGCCACAGCATCGACTCACCCGAGCCTATTTTCGGCTTGGCAGTAACCGGCCTACTCGACATCAAGAACCTCAAGCAGAACGACACCGCCACCGCTGGCTGTGAGCTATACCTAACTAAGCCCCTGGGCGTAGGAATGCTGACCACAGCACAGAAACGCGGCATTTTGCGCCCCGAGCACGAGCAACTGGCCCCCCAAAGCATGATGCAGCTCAACAAGATTGGGCAAGAGCTAGGTCAGGTAGCAGCCGTGCGGGCCATGACCGACGTCACCGGCTTTGGTCTGCTAGGCCACCTCTCAGAGGTATGCGAGGGCAGCAACCTCACGGCAGAGGTAGAATTCAGCAAAGTACCACTGATTGCTGCCGCTGAAGAATACCGGGCTCAAGGTGCCGTACCCGGCGGCACCGTCCGTAACTGGGATTCGTACGGCCACAAGATCGGTGAGATAACTGCCGAGCAGCGTCAGTGGCTCTGCGACCCGCAAACTTCCGGTGGCCTGCTGGTGTGCGTGGATCCTGCAGGTCGCGCCGAAGTACTAGCCATTTTTGAGCGCCATGGGCTGCAGTTAGAACCATTCGGCCAGTTGCGTGAGCACGCGGCTGGGGAGCCCTGGATTTCTGTGCGCTAGGCCCCTGTGAAGCTGATTCCGTTTTTGCGGCCGCTGCTGGAGGCAGCGGCCGCTATTACGCTCATGGCTGTAGGGCTGCGGTTTATTACCAGCTTTTTCGCCAGTAAGAGCCGAGTATATCGGCCCACATTTCTGCGCCAGTTTGCCTTAGCTTTCTGGCCGCTGCTATGCCTTGGGGTAGGCCTACCTTTTCTGGGCTCCTTGTTCTATCTCGGCTCCATGGCTGTATACGAGCAGGTATTGCTTGGCCTCATTACTGCCGTTGTATTGGGCTTCTCAATGCCAGCGCTGGTTCTGCACGCTCAGTATTACGCCCGAAACCTTGACACTACGCTTGTGTTCGACCCCAAAAGGAACGTGTTGGAGGTTTACGAAGGCCGCGTGCGCATTCCCTTCAGCAAAAGTGACTTGGTCCGTGTGGAGCGTGTAACCTGCAAGTCGCGGCGCATGTTCTGGAGCAACTACAACTACATCAAGCTGCATCTGCGCACGGGCGAGGTGCTCACGCTTACGTCCTTGCTTACCCGCCTTGAGCCGGTAGCGGAGTTCCTCCGGAATACTCCTGTCGAGCATCAGCAGCGGTGGTTTTGCTTCGTGTAAGTAGCCCTCAAATTCACAGAGAAGTCAGGAGCTATACTACTTGCTAGTCCACTAGCGTTTATACTTTGAGATACGAGTTTACCCCTGCAATTATTCGATAAAACCGGCTTTTTGCCCGGTAAAGCTCGGAATCAGGCATCTACCTTTGCTTCATTCCTTTTGCCTCTCCCGAGCTGATGCAGCGATTTTTGCTTTTTTGGTTGCTGCTTTTCGCATTCCCCAGCCTAGGCCACACCAGTGAAGAACAGGCCGAAGTAGCTTTGCTTCGCCAGTTAGCAACTCAGCCCGCCGACACTAGCCGGGTACGTCAGTTAGCTTCGTTGTGCCACATATTGCACGACTCCGCCCCTACCCGCGCCATTCCGTATGGTGAGCAAGCGGTTCGGCTAGCTCGGCGCCTCAATGATGCGCAGGGTCTGTTGCGCAGCCTGCTGGTATTGAGCAGCTCCTACGCTAACATCTCCGACGGCCCGCACGCCCTGCATCTGCAGCGCGAGGCTCTGATTCTGGCCCGCCGCCTGCACGACAATAATGGTATTGTGCGCAGCTATACTGGTATGGGCGGCGTGCACCACGAACGCAACGACACTACCGCCGCGCTGCTCAACTACCAACGGGCCCTTGACTTGGTATACCGCCCCGGCGTACACGTGCGCACCCAGCTCATGCTGTTCGGCAACATGGGCAATCTGTACTTCTACCTCAGGAAGCACCAAGATGGACTTTTGTACACCCGCCGGGCGCTTCAGCTTGCACGGCGCATCGGCGACGTAGCGGGCGAGTCGCTGTATCTCGCTGATCTGGGCTCCTACTATTTACAGATGAACCAGCTAGGCACCGCCGAGGGACTTCTGCGGCAAGCACTGGCCCTGGTTGCGCCGTTGCACCGGCCACGCTTTGAGGCTGGGCACCTAGAACTGCTGGCTACTGTTCTCTACCTTAAAGGCAACCTACGTGAAGCGGAGACCCTTACGTTGCAGGCCATGCGGCTGGCCCGCCAGATCAACTATGGGGAACGAGTACTCGATGCCTACAGCTTGCTGACCGACATTTATGCGCGGCAGCGGAAATATGAGGAGGCTTTTCGCTGGCAGCATATGTTCCGCAACCTCAACGACAGCCTCAACAACCGGACTCGACTACAGGTACTCACGGCTCTGCAAGCGCGTTATGAGTCTGCAGAAAAAGAAAACCAGATTCGCCTCCTCACCGAGCGCAGCTACACTGCTCAGCTTCGTAACCGCGAGTTATGGACGGCAGTTACGCTGCTTCTGGTTGGGTTGGGCGGCATGGCCCTCTTATACGGGCAGCTCCGGCGCAGCCGCGCGGCTCTGGCCGAAAACAATGCTGCCCTACAGGAAGCTACTCTCGAACTTCGCCAACTGGCGGCTTCTAAAGACCGCCTATACTCTATTGTAGCTCATGACCTGCGCGGGCCGGTAACCTCTTTTGCCGGCGTCACGGAGCTCATTGACTTCTACCTGCAGCGCGGTGATGAGGAAGGTCTCCGCCGCCTGCCAGACATCGTCCGGCAAGCCGCTCAAAACCTGAACAGCCTTCTCGATAACTTACTGAACTGGGCCGTTACCCAGACCGGTGAGCTGGCATTTCAGCCGGAGCGGTTACCCGTAGCCGAACTGTTCACAGAACTTGCCAACCTCTACAGTACCTCGGCCCAAGCCAAGCAAATTACCCTGCAGGTTGATTATGCTCCTAACCTGACCATTTGGGCCGACCCCCATATGACCCGCACCATCTTGCGCAACCTGATCAGCAATGCTCTCAAGTTTACGCCGGTGGCTGGCAGCATAGTTCTCAAGGCAGAAGCTTTGCCCAAGGGAGTTGTACGGCTCAGTGTCACGGACACTGGCCTAGGCATGCCCCCACAGCAGATTGCAAGCCTACTGGACGCCGATGGCCCGCTCATGCCCACGTATGGCCCCCGCTCAGGCACTGGCCTAGGTTTGATGCTGTGCCGGGCTTTCACCCAGCGCCAGGGCGGAATGCTGCACATTGAAAGCACCGAAGGTCAAGGCACCACCATCTCGGTTACGCTGCCTAACGCCCAGCGCTAAGGCTTGTGGCGCGCATGTGGCGCCGTCTTCCGACCTTTGTCAGACTCACACTACTGTACTTCCGGCTATGCTTCTTCACTTCCGCGAAATGGGCCAGGGCAATCCTCTGGTTATTCTCCATGGCTTATTTGGCACCTCTGATAACTGGCAGACCCTGGCACGGCGCTGGTCGGAAGCAGGCCACCGCGTAATTGTGGCCGACCTCCGTAACCACGGCCGCTCCTTCCACTCCGCAGAACACTCCTACGAGTTGATGTCGCAAGACATCTTGGGCCTGTTTAACCACTTGCAGCTTGATGCAGCTACTACCACGCTACTAGGCCACAGCATGGGTGGTAAAGCCTCCATGCGCTTCGCCCTCGACCACCCAGAACGGCTGGCTCGCTTGGTGGTGGTAGACATTGCACCCCGCGTTTCTGACATGGCTCACCAAGATGATATTCTGGCGGGCCTGAATGCCGTACCCGTTTCAACACTAGAAAGCCGACAGCAGGCCGAAGATGCGCTAGCCCAGCATATTCCTCAGCCCAGCGTTCGGCAATTTCTGCTCAAGAATCTTTACCGCTTAGAAGATAACTCCTTTGCGTGGCGGCAGAACCTGGCCGCTCTGAATGAGCACATGCAGGCTATCGGCGCTGAAATCACCAGCAACCAGCCCTTCCTCAAACCGGCCCTCTTCATCCGTGGCGGTAAGTCTGACTACATTTCGACCGAGGACAAATTGTACGGCATCCCGGCCATTTTCCCCAATTCACAGGTTGAGACAATTGTGAATGCGGGACACTGGGTACACGCTGAGGCCCCTGATGCTGTATTTGAGCTTGTGCATGCCTTCGCAGCCCAGGGCTAACGCTTAAACGAAGGTACCCTGCATAGGCCTATGCTACTCAGTTATCACTTTTACTCCTCTCTGCTTTGAAAGGCACGCTGTACCTCATTCCCACCATCCTCGCCGACGATACAGCCGCGCAGGTGCTTCCCCCGCAGGTGGGAGGCCGGGTGGCCGCTTTATCTTATTTTCTGGTGGAAAACGCTCGCACCGCGCGGCGCTTTATCAAGAGCGTAGCGCCCCAGCACGTTATTGAGGACTTACGCATCGGTGTAATTGATAAAGACAGCACCGAAGCCCAAATTCAGGCCGCGCTGGAGCCCGTGCTCAATGGCAAGGATGCAGGAGTGATTTCCGAAGCTGGCTGCCCTGGCATCGCCGACCCCGGCGCTGAACTAGCCCGCCGCGCCCATCAGGTAGGCATTAAAGTGGTGCCGCTAGTTGGCCCCTCGTCTCTGCTACTAGCCCTGATGGCTTCCGGCATGAATGGCCAAAGCTTTGCGTTTCATGGCTACTTGCCCATTGAACGGGCTAAGCGCGTAGCCGCGCTTAAGAATCTCGAGAAACAGGCGTTAACTCAGCACCAAACCCAACTGTTTATTGAGACGCCCTACCGTAACATGCAGCTGCTGGAAGACCTTCTGACGACGCTGCACCCTGGCACCCGCCTGTGCATTGCCGCCAGTCTCACCGCCGAAAATGAGTACGTGCGCACCGATACCGTAGCAGGCTGGAAGGGCAAACTACCCGAAATTCACAAGCAGCCAGCTGTCTTTCTAATCGGCAAATAGCTTCTTAGTTGCCACTCCTAAAACAGTAGCGCGAGTACCGGATGTAGGCCACTTAGGGCCGGCTCCGATACTCGCGCTACTGTATTTTAGGCAGCTAGGCTTGTTTCTATTTCATCAGTTGATAGACTAGCAGCGCAGAGAAGTAAGCTAGGCCAGTCATGTATAGAAGCTGCATCAGGGGCCATTTCCAGCCTTTTGTTTCGCGGTAGGTAGCAGCCAGTGTGCTCATGCATTGCATGGCAAAAACGTAGAATACAAGCAGAGAAAATGACCGGGCCGGCGTGAAAAACGGCTGACCGTTGGCATCCTTTTCCGATGCCAGCTTTTGCTGCACAGTTTGCTGATCGGCATCCTGGCCTACGCTGTAAATCGTAGACATCGTCCCAACGAACACCTCGCGGGCAGCAAAGGAAGTGAGTAGCGAGATACCAATTTTCCAGTCGAAGCCCAAGGGCCGAATGGCTGGCTCAATCAGGTGTCCGAAATGGCCGGCGTAGGAGCTCTCCAGCTTCTCAGAGGCCACATGCGAGTCAGTCTCAGCAGCGGTAAAGCCCTTCGCTTGGCCTTCTACTTTCGCTCGCTTTTCAGCTTGTTCTAGCGCATCGGCTGGGCCGTAGGAGGCCAGAACCCAAAGCAGAATAGAAATAGCCAGAATGACCTTACCTGCTTGAAAAACGAATGCTTTTACTTTCTCAACAATAGTGATGCCTACGTTTTTCCAGCGGGGCCAGCGGTATACCGGAAACTCCATGATGAAGTAGCTACGCTCCTTGGTTTTCATCAGCAGCTTCATGGCCCACGCCGATAAAATTGCTGCTACAAAACCAAGTAAGTACAGCCCCATCAAGGCAAAGCCGCGCAGATTGAAAATACCCAGCACTGGCTGATCTGGTACTACCAGCCCTATCAGCACCGTGTAAACCGGAATCCTAGCCGAGCAACTCATCAAGGGCGTGACGAAGATGGTAATCATCCGGTCCTTCCAGTTCTCAATGGTGCGCGCGCTCATGATGGCTGGCACGGCGCAAGCCACCCCCGAAATGAGGGGTACTACACTCTTACCGTTCAACCCGAATTTACGCATGATGCGGTCCATCATAAACGTGACCCGCGCCATGTAACCGGTTTCTTCCAGCACCGCAATGAAGGCGAAGAGCAGGGCAATTTGTGGGATAAAAATAAGCACGCCCCCCAAGCCAGCCAGCACACCTTCGGTAAGTAGGTTAATCAGCGGCCCATCAAAGTTTGTTTGGATGAGGCTGTTGATCCAGGCCACTCCCTGGTCAATCAAATCCATGGGGTAGCTGGCCCAGGCAAATACGGCCTGGAACATCAGGAACAGAACCCCCAAGAAAATGAGGTAGCCCCACACTTTATGGGTCAACACCTTATCGAGACGGTTGCTGTACGGCTCGTTGCGCTGGGTGCGCGTAACGGATACTGTGTTCAGCAGAATATCGTTGATGCTGGCGTAGCGGGCAATGGTTTCCTGCGCCTGCCGGGGTGTAGCCTCAAACCCGTACTCTTGCACCAGCTCTCCAATGTAGGCCCGATCATCAGGCGACAGAAAGCTGATCTGGCGGTACTGGTGCGCGTAGTGCAACGCTAGGTAATCGTTGTGCAGGTTGAAGTAGTAGCGAATCTGCCGAATCATGGGCAGTAGCTCATCTTCAATCTCATAGAAGTGCGTAGCAGGCGCATCCAGCATCTGCGCCATCACTATTTTGAGAGCCGCAACACCAATGCCTTTGCGCGCATTCATGGGGATAATGGGCACACCCAATTCCTGCTGCAACGCCACAATATCAATGTTCACGCCATGCTGCGCCGCTACATCCATCATGTTGAGCGCTAGCACCGCAGGCAGGCCTAGGTCGGCCAGCTGGGTAAAGAGCAACAGGTTCCGGCGCAGGTTGCTGGCATCGGCTGTTACCACCACAAAGTCGGGGTACTGGTCGCTCGACCGGTCGTAGAGCAGGTCAGTAATAACCTTCTCGTCGAGGCTTTTGGGATAGAGCGAGTACGTACCGGGTAGGTCGATAATCTCGGCCCGGAGCTGCGGCGTCAGCTGGCTCACGCCGGTTTTACGGTCAACGGTTACACCTGGAAAATTACCCACCTTCTGATTCAACCCCGTAAGTTGGTTAAACAGAGAGGTTTTGCCCGAGTTGGGATTGCCGATCAGAGCAATTCGAGTGAGGGCACCGGGGTGCCGGGGGGCAGCGGCTTCTAGTATCGCGGCCGATGCGCCCGCGCCGGCTCGGCCGGTAACAAATTCCACCCCTGCCATTCGCCTAGGTTATTTCAGAATAATAGTAGCTGCCTCGCTTACGCGTAACGACAACGTATAATCCTCGCTCTCCCCTACCACTACCGTAATAGGGCAGCCCAACGGGGCCCGGCTGTTAAGCCGAACCTGCGTACCCGGTATACAGCCCATTTCCAGTAGCTTAAGCGCCATTTCAGGATCTTTCAGGCAGCAAATTGTCCCACTTTCGCCTAAGCGTAAATCTTTCACGCTACGAGGCATGGCGGGCGAAGCAGTAGTGGAACGGGTGGACACGGGCAGGCGGGATTATTTAGATTCACTTTAAACAAAGGTACCACCCTTTTAGGTTTCGGCCAAAGCGCATAATTCTCTTCGCGTAACGACCGAAAATCTTAATTGTCAGGCTTATAATTATTCTCAAAACAAATTGCACAATTATAAATATTCTGTGAGGTATTGCTTTTAATGCCCGAAATCATTGTAGTTTTGGCATAGTCTTATCCTGTCTGCATATGCTCCAACGCGTACTCTCACTTCTCTTCTTGGCCTTGCTTCTCCCAGCCTTAGGTTTTGCTCAGGAGAATAAAATATCAGGCCGCATCGTGGACGAAAAGTCCAAAGAGCCCATTCCTTTCGCCTCAATAGGCCTACGGGAAGAACAAACGGGTGCTCTTACCAACGAGTATGGTTACTTCCAGCTGGCTATGCCCGAGAAGAACCCTCAAGACTCCCTCATCATTAATGCCTTGGGCTACTTCCGCAAAGCGGTGCTCATCAAGCCCGGCATTAAGGTGCAGGACATGATTATTGAGGTTCCGAAGCGTGCCATTGCTCTAAAAGAGGTAAAAGTGGTGAGCAGCGCCAAGATTAAAAATCTTGACCTAGGCTCTAAGTCTACCACTCCGGGTGAAGGCATGATCCAGGGTATGCCGGGCAGCCAGTATGCCTTCTTCGTGAAAAACGATAAGGGCAAAAACTTGGGCAACGTTCGCTCGGTATCCTTCTACATTGGTGAGAATGGTTTCCCTCGCGAGCCTTTCCGCGTACGGCTCTACAAGGCCGATG
This sequence comes from Hymenobacter wooponensis, assembly GCF_004745865.1. Classification (GTDB taxonomy): domain Bacteria; phylum Bacteroidota; class Bacteroidia; order Cytophagales; family Hymenobacteraceae; genus Hymenobacter; species Hymenobacter wooponensis. Next base: position 130,329 of record NZ_SRKZ01000006.1, read on the forward strand.
GCAACTACAACTCCCCCAACACCGACTTGCTGACTGATAACATTGTGGTATCAGCCCCCAAAGGCGGCGAGTGGTACACTATTGACTTAACACAGTACAACATCGAAGCGCCTAAAGAAGGCTTCTTCGTAGCCATGGAATGGATTGTAAGTGGTGACAAGTTCTACACCACCAACTTCATGGACAACTACACGCCCTACGGTCAGATCCTGCGTCCCACGTTTGAATTTAAGGAGAGCCGCACCTGGAACTACACCATCGGCCGCGGCTGGAGCCTAATTACTCTGGCCAATAACGGCCAGCGCTACAACGCCATGATCCGCGCTGAGGTGGATATGATCAAAGACTAGTTATGGGCTGGGGTAAGGCTTAAAGCTGCTTTTAGCTGCGCTAGGCCACCTCAAAACTCATCAGTAAAACAAACAGGCCGGTCCACTCAGTGGACCGGCCTGTTTGTTTTACTGATGGGGGCACCTTGATTAAGGTGTCCCCATTTCATTTCTTCAATGCTCCGGTTTACTTGAGTTAGAACTCTACTAAACCGAAGCATCTCACACTTTATTTACGCACGGCAATTTCTACGCGGCGGTTCTCTTGACGGCCTGCAGCCGTAGCGTTAGAAGCCACCGGAGCAGACTCGCCGAAGGACTCAATGCTCACGTTGGCAGCGTTCATTTGCCCGTTGCTAGTCAGCCAATTTTTTACTGCAGCAGCGCGCTTGGCAGCCAACTCCCGGTTGTACGACTTATCGCCGCGCGAGTCAGCAAAGCCCAGAACCCGTACCTCTTTGCCACGGAAACGCTGAGCTACAGAAGCACTGATTTCTGACAAAGCCCGGGTAGCAGAAGGCTTAATCTCAGCTTTGTCGGTGTCAAACAGAATCTTCTCTTCTAGGCCATACACGTTGTATTGATCATCGCTGCGCACGGTCACTTCTGGAAGGTCAATTTCTTCCAGTTTTACGTCTGCGAGCTTAGCCTTCGTCATGTCCCAGGCATTGCTTACAGCGGCACCAGCTTTGTCAGCGGCATTTTCAATTTTATCGCCAGCTGTACCAGCCGCGTCGGCAGCAGTTTCGCCTTTGCGGTAAACCACAGCCGTATCGGCGGTAGCTTCCTGAGGCTGGTCTTTGGTTTCGGGGTTTTTAAGGTCGCTGCAGGCAGTTAGGAGAGCCGTAGCAGCGAAGACAGAGAGAATTTGCTTTTTCATACTATAGTAAGGGAGAGAGAAAAGATGAGTTTCCGCATACGCAAAAGGGGGCCGAATGGCTAAGCTCATTCGGCCCCCTATCTTAAATACGCTCTAGCAAAAGGCGTTATTTTTTGGCTTTATCGGGCTGAGTCTGCTGCACTACCCACTCCCGGATAGCTTCTTGAGCTGCGGGGGAGAAGGTCGGCTTTTGTTGTCCATTCACCAGAGGCCACTCCTTCGGATCTGGCTGGAAAAGGTGATTAACTCCTACAAGCTTACGGGGGGTCACGCTGCCGCTGCTCTTCAAGCATTTAGTAAGTACCGCCAAGTTAGCATCCGCTCCCACATCTAGGTCAGCGGTGCCATTCAGGAGTAGTACTGGGCATTTAACATCACCCATTTTGGCGGTAGGGTCGAAGCTGAGAAATGCTTTGTAGCGAGGAGAGGTTATGTCGGCGGCGGCAAGCTGCACAGCGCTAGAATCTAGCAGTGGATTGCTTTGGCGCAGCATGTTAGCGATGATTGGCTTCGCTTGTGAGGGATCTGGCGTTTGGGTGATGAAGTCAAACATAGCTTGCTGATTTTTCAACGCAGCCTCAATTTTGGCGGCATCAGCACCTGCTGCTTTCAAGATATTCGCCTGCTGCTGGGCCTGCAGTACTTTGCCAGGCAAGCCAGGGGCGCCAAGTGTCACTACAAAGCTGGGCGGTAAAGGCTGAGCAGCCGTGAGCAGGGCCACATTGCCGCCCTCTCCGTGCCCGATTACACCCAGGTGCTCCAGATCAATTTCGGGGCGAGTACGCAGAAAGTTCAACGCGGCCTGCACGTCGGATACCATATCCGGCACAGTGATTTTGTTGGACTCTCCGCCTGATTTACCTACGCCACGGTCATCGAAACGTATGACGGCAATACCCCGCCGAGTCAGGTAGTCGCCCAAGGCCCCCAGAACGTGGTAGTCGCCAACGGTACCTTCCCGATTATGAGCGCCCGCATCGGACACTAGTACTACCGCGGGGAAAGGCCCTTTACCGGCTGGTATAGTCAACATTCCCGCCAAGCGCAGGTCCACGGGGATATTGGTGAAGAGCACTTCTTCCTCCCGGTAAGGTGGCGTAAGGTGAGCTTTGGGATTAGTATCGATGGTAGCTGGCACAAACTCTAGCAGCATCGGGACCGTGAAACCGGGTTGGCTCCAGGTGCCATCGATTTTCTTTCCATCTGCCGTCAGGCGACCCATGAAGCGGCTCCCAGCTTCTTCGGCAGCCAGCGAAACTGTGTCGCCATGCACCGTTACGGCTACTGGCATTCGGTTGACCTTCTGCAAGGGCACATCCATAGCCGCGAAGTAGGTACCATCGCTCAACTTCACTAGCCGAAAGATTACTTCCAGCTTGCCGCCTGGCACTTGCAGCGGGCCTTTCCAGTACCCATCGAGGGCATTCTGAGTTTCGCCAGCGAGACTACGCCCGCATGTTAGAACTACTAGTAGCAGATACAACAGCGCGTGCTGCCACCAGGATACGTGTACAAGTTTATTCATGCAGTAGGTGGTAAGAGTAGGGGACGAAATGCGCAAAGGCAGAATCGGGTAAGCAATTCTAAAATGGCAGGTGCCTGGTCTTACGTGAGGGAGAGAAGTGAAAGAGCGACCCTCTTTTACAAGCTCTACGGGCTAATTTCGGCCTATAGCTCCTGTTTAGAGAGGTAATTGAGTGAAGCAAGTATAGTAGGTATACATTCTTTCTCATTCTGAGACAGCAAAACTGCTCAAGCCCCCTCAGAATGAAATAACAGCCACCATAAATGAGGGGTCAAAATTATCACACAGTGCGGTATAAAATAGCATTGATGCTATAATTATTTCTACATCCTCTAAGACAATTATTATTCTAATAATGAATAAGACATTTCCCCTCAGACACTTGCTAAATTAAGACTAAGTGACTCACTGCACTATTCGGTGACAAACACCCGTTTTACTCGCTCACTCACGTTAGTGAGGAGTTCATACGGAATAGTACCAACGCGGCTGGCTAGTTCTGGTAGAGGCACTCCTTCACCAAATATTACGGCCGTATCACCGGCGTGCACCTCCGGAATATGGGTTACATCAACCATGCACATATCCATGCACACATTCCCGATAATGGGCGCCCGCTGGCCGCGGATGAGTACTTCACCCGCGCCGTTGCCGAAACGTCGGTCATAGCCATCGGCGTACCCAATAGCCAGGGTAGCAATGCGCCGGTCATGGTCCACGGCTTGTCCGCGGCGGCCGTATCCCACAGTGTGGTTAGCAGGAAGGGTCTTCACCTGCGAGATAGTGGTACGCAAAGTGCTAACGGGGCGTAGCGCATCCTGCTCCTGCCCCGTTGCTTCTACCCCGTAGAGGCCAATACCTAGGCGCACCATATCTAGCTGCGACTCGGGAAAGCGCACAATGCCCGCCGAGTTAAGCGCATGTTTAATGATAGAGTGGCCTAGGGCGGCTTCGAGCTGCGGCGTCATGCGGTGAAAAGCGGCTAGTTGCTGCCGGGAGAAGTCATTGTGCTGGGCTTCGTCGGCGCCGGCCAGATGGGTAAGGGCACTGGCTACGCGCAAGTGGCCTAGGTTGCGTTGCAGGACCTGGCAAAGAGCGGGCACGTCTTCCTCCGCAAAACCCAGGCGGCGCATACCGGTATCGAGCTTGAGGTGGATGGCGGGCAAGGGGCTCTCCTGAGCAGCAGCCAAATAGGCATCCAGCAGCTCAAATGAGTATATTTCAGGCTCCAGATGGTACTGCCGTAGTTTCTGAAAGGCATCCGGCGACGGGTTCATCACCATGATGGGCAGGCTGATGCCATGCTGGCGCAGATCCACTCCTTCGTCGGTGTAGGCCACCGCTAGGTAGTCGGCCCGATGGAACTGGAGCAGGTTAGCTACCTCATAGGAACCACTACCGTAAGCAAAGGCTTTCACCATGACCATCAGCCGGACGCCGGGCTGCAGGCGGCGACGGTAGAAGTTGAGATTATGCACCAAGGCATCAAGGTTTACCTCCAGCACTGTACCGTGAATCTTCTGCTGAAAAACTGCCACAATCCGCTCAAACCCATAGCGCCGCGCACCCTTCACCAAGATGGTCTCATGGCGAAACTGATCGGCCTGGAAGCTGGCTAGGAATGCTTCGGTATCAGCATAGAAAGCAGTTTCTAGGCCAGTAAATGCCCCTTGGTTCTGGCTGATTTCAGGGCCAACCCCAATGAGGCGTTCTACACCGTGGGCCGTAGCCTGGGCCGCAACCCGCTCGTATAGCTCATTAGCCGGCAGCCCCGACTCCAGCACATCAGAGAGAATGAGCGTCCGGCGGCCCCGGCGCGGCTGGCGGGCCAGTGCATCGAGGGCGAGGCTAAGGCCGGCCAGGTCATTGTTGTAGGTATCGTCGAGAACGTAGCAGTCGTTGAGGGCCTGCTTCATCTCTAGGCGCATGGCCACCGGCTGAAGGCGGTCGAGGCGACGCTGGATTTCAGCGGGACCCACTTGGCGCCACAGCAGCACCGTGAGGCCGTGGAGGGCATTTTCTACCGAAGGCTCATCGGCGAAGGGCAACGTAAATGTGTGCTCCTGGGGTAGTGGCCTAGCGCGCTCAACGCGCACCACGGTGCGCTCAGCTGAGGCCTCGTGGATGGTGATAAGCACATCGGCCTGCTGACTATCAAAGAGCGTCCGCTGCCGAGTCCAGGGGAAGCGTATGGTACGGCGGCTGTCGAGCTGGGCCTGCGCTACTTCATGAATCAGGGTGTGGTCGGCGCAGTAGAAAAGTGTGTCGACGTTCTTGAAGAGCTGCATCTTCTCCTGGGTTTTCTCACGTGCTGAGGTAAAACCAGCGTCGTGAGCTGTGCCGAGGTTCGTAAACAGGCCTAGGGTGGGTTGAATAACGCGGGCCAGACGCGCCATTTCGCCGGGCTCTGAAATGCCGGCTTCAAAAATGCCCAAAGTATGCGTTGGGTTTAGCTCCCACACGCTCAGAGGCACACCCACTTGCGAGTTGAAGCTGAGGGGGCTTTTACAAATCAGCTCATCGGGGCTGAGCAGCTGGGCCAGCCACTCCTTTACAATGGTTTTACCATTGGAGCCAGTGATGCCAAATACGGGCAACCGGTACTGCTGCCGGTGGCAGGCGGCCACTGCTTGCAGAGCAGCCAGCACATCGGGCACTAACAGAAAACCGGCTTCCGGAAAGGCCGCTAGGCCACCCTCCCAAGCTGCTTCGGTATCAATCACGAATAGCCTCACGCCCCTGCCGTATAGCTCCGCCAGGTAGCGGTGCCCATCATGCCGGGGACCACGCAAGGCGAAGAATAGTGCCCCCGACGGCTGCCCAACCCGACGGCTATCAATGAGCAGTTGGTGAATGGACGCCGCTGTAGCTGGCGTTTGGAGCAGGGTGCCGCCCGTGCAGGCCGGCAAATCGGTGAACTGAAGCATAGCCCCGCAAAGGTACAACGAGAGGCCTAGGTGTTGACAGCGCAGCAGCCGAGGCCAGTTACTCTAAGGCTACAAATAAGACGGGCTTTAGCAATCCTGGCGATTTGTAGCGGAAGTTCTAATGGGGGCCATATAGACAAAATTCTATTTTCAGAGGCCGTGCATTGTACCTTTGTGGCGCCAATATTTTTTCTGGCTCTGCTTTTGAAACTCTCGCGTCATCACCTGGCTGCTTTGGCGGCTTTTCTCATCTGGGGGTTCTTCCCTATTCCGCTGCGCTGGTTAGCGGGATATGCCAGCGGCCAGATCCTATTTTTTCGCATCCTGCTTTCCCTACTTATTCTGCTGCTGTTGCATGGGTTAGGCCGGCGCGCAGTCGTACAACAGGTGTGGGCTCAGTGGCAAGCCGCCCCCAAAGCAGAGCGCCGTAGCGTAGGCCTATCGACGGTGGTAGGCGGCTTGCTGCTGACCTCTAACTGGCTGCTGTTTATTTATGTCATCAATCAGGTGAGTGTGCAGGCGGGTTCGTTTGCCTACCTCATCTGCCCCATTCTAACGGCGCTACTGGGCTTTGTAGTGCTGGGTGAGAAGTTGCGCAACAACCAGTGGCTTGCCATTGGGCTGAGTGCATTGAGCTGTTTGCTGCTGGGGGCTGGGGAGCTGCGGAGCATGCTGATGAGCTTGGTGGTAGCCATTACCTATGCGGCCTACCTGATCAGCCAGCGCCGTTTACAAGGCTACGACCGGCTGGTACTGCTCACGGTGCAGCTGGTACTGGCTGCCCTACTTATTCTGCCGCTAGCCCCGCTACTGGGCGCCGACCCAGCCGCTGGCTTCCAAGATACCCGGTTACTGAGCGTGGTATTTATCCTAAGCTCCCTTTTCACGGTTATTCCGCTGTTTCTGAATTTGTATGCCCTCAATGCCTTGCCTTCGGGTACGGTGGGCATCATGATGTACATCAACCCCATCGTGAGCTTCGCGCTGGCATTCGTGTACTTTGGCGAAGCGGCTACTGGAGTGCAAGGGGTAGCCTACACCATAATTTTTTTCTCCGTATTGCTGTACAACAGCACCTTGCGCGTGGGGCGGCGCTAGTTGACCAACCACTTAAGTTGGTTGAAGTAAGACAGCGGTTGATTGACAACCACACGGAGCAGCCATGCGTGCACTCAGGGCAGCAACGCTCTACACTGGCCTAGAACTGCATCTGATAGGCAGCTAGAAACCCTGAAAACGGCTACCTTCGGGCTGCTTTGCCGGGCCAAGTGGCCTAGCAGATCGTTTTCCGACTTTCTTCAAGCCGAATGACCACACTTTCCCGTCCGGCCGATGCGCCCCTGTGGCGGCGGGTGCTGCCGCACCTGCTGGCCGTTTTATTCTTCTTGGTGCTGGCCGCCGTCTACTTCTCCCCCATTCTATTCGGGGGCAAGACCCTGGCCCAGCACGACATCGTACAGTTCAATGGGGGCGCACATGAGGCCGCCGAGTGGCGGGCCAAAACGGGCCAGGAAGCACTCTGGACGAACTCCATGTTCTCGGGGATGCCCACTTACCTTATCAGCACCCGCTTCCCCGGCGACCTGAGCATCTACTTGCACAACCTGTTCACGCTAGGCCTGCCGGCAGTAGTGGCCAACCTGTTTCTGGCGTTGGTGTGCGGCTACGCGCTGTTTGTGGCGCTGGGGCTGCGGCCGTTGCTGGCGGTGGTGGGCGCCATAGCCCTGGGCTTTACTAGCTATAACATTGTGATTCTGGCCGCGGGCCACAACACCAAGTCCTTGGCCCTGGCCTACGCGCCATTAGTGCTCGGTGGCTTGCTCGTAACATTTCGGCGCAACCAGTGGCTAGGAGCGGCTCTGTTCACATTGGGGCTGACTATGAACATGCGTTCCAACCACTTGCAGATAACTTACTACCTGCTGCTACTGGTATTGGTGTTTGGTATTGTGGAGCTGATTTTTGCCGTTCGCGAGAACCGCATTCCTGATTTCATCCGCCGTACGGCCCTGCTGGGTGCAGCGGCGCTAGTAGCCGTGGGCGTGAGCTTTGGTCGCCTCTACGTAACGGCCGAATATGGTAAGTACTCCATCCGGGGCAAATCGGAGCTGACCAAATCGGCCCCAACTGCGCCAGGCCAGGCAGCCGCAGCAACTGAGGAAGGTGGCTCCGGTCTGGAGCGCGATTATGCCTTCAACTGGAGCTACGGCGTGGGCGAAACCATCACCCTGCTCATCCCGAACTTCTACGGCGGCGCCTCCCAAGGCAAGCTCAGCGACAACTCCGAAACCGGCAAAGCCCTGGCAGCCGCAGGGGTACCTCCCGTGCAGCTCAGCGACTACCTGGCCCAAATGCCGCTTTATTGGGGCGACCAGCCCAGCACCAGCGGGCCCGTGTACGTGGGCGCCGTAGTGTGCTTTCTGTTCGTGCTAGGCCTACTAATTGCCGACCGCCGGACGCGCATTTGGCTGCTGGTGGGCACTATTCTGTCTATCATGCTAGCTTGGGGCAAGAACTTCGAAGTGTTTAACAACCTCATGTTCGACTACTTCCCCGGCTATAACAAGTTCCGGTCTGTGAGCATGGCCCTAGTAATTGCCCAGCTGGCTATGCCCCTTCTGGCGGTGCTTGGGCTGGCCCGGGTACTGCAAGGCCGCCCCACTACGGCGGCAGCACCTGGCAGCACGCATCCTAGCCTAGCTGCCCTCACCGGCCAACCCGTTGATGATGCTACGACCAGCCTGCTCAAGCGTAAGGTGCTTATGGCCCTGGGAATCACGGCTGGTATCTGCGCCCTGGCCTTCATGGCGGGTTTAGTTGCCGATTTTGCCGCTCCTGTTGATGCACAGCTGCAGCAGCAGGGCTTTCCGCTGGATGCGTTGCGGGCCGACCGCGCCTCCCTCATGCGCACCGACATCTTCCGCTCCCTTGTATTCATTGCCTTGGCTGGCGGAGTGCTGTGGTTTTTCCTGCAGCGCAAGCTCTCCATGAGCATGGCAGCGGCGCTGGTAGGCCTGCTCACGCTGATTGACCTGTGGGCCGTAGATAAACGCTACCTCAACGAAGCAAACTTCCAGAACGAAACCGTGGCGGAGCAGTTCGTGCCTTCCCCTACCGATCAGCAGATTTTGCAGGATAAGGACTTAAGCTACCGGGTGCTCAACCTAGCCAGTCCCTTTCAGGAGGCCAACACCTCGTACTTCCATAAGAGCATTGGGGGCTACCATGGCGCTAAGTTGCGTCGTTACCAAGAGCTGTTCGATTGGCAGATGCAGCCCCAGCTTCAGCAGATTTTTGCCCAGAGCAAGCCTGATGCGGCCCCGGTGCTCAACATGCTGAATATGCGCTACCTCATTATTCCCGCCAACGCGCAGGCCAAACAGCCAGAGCAAGCCGTGCGGAACCCCGGCGCGCTGGGCAACGCCTGGTTCGTGCAGGATGTGCAGAAAGTACAGAACCCCGATCAGGAAATTCAGGCGTTGGGTGCTCTGAACCCCGCCACTACGGCGGTAGTAGATGCATCGAAATTCCCGCTACCCAAAACCACTTTTTCGGCCGCCGGCTCTACCATTGCTCTCACCGCCTACGAGCCTGATAAGCTGACGTACCGCGCCACGGCAGCCCAAGACGGGTTTGTGGTATTCTCCGAGATCTATTACAAAGATGGCTGGAACGCTTACCTCGACGGCAAGCAGGTGCCTTACGTGCGAGCCAACTACGTGCTGCGCGCTATGCAGGTACCCGCAGGCCAGCACACTATTGAGTTCCGCTTTGAGCCGCGCGAGTATGCGCTAGGCAACACCATCTCAATGGTGGCATCTATTATCCTGTTTGTGGTGCTAGTAGCCGCACTCTACTACGCCATTAAGCGCCGCCCGGAGCCTCACTCAATCCAGGATACACTACTGACGGCTTAGCCGTGAAGTAGGCAAGGAGATGCCGGGCAAAACCCGCACGTCATCCTGACGCGGGAAGACTCTCATTACGTAGGAAATTGGGCGCTAGGCCTGTCGTTCCAACGTGGTAAGATCCTTCCTGCATCAGGATGACGTGTTTTTTACGTTTTCAACTCACACTTCACTCCGGCCAAGCCCATGCTTTTGCAGCCCCTCAACGAGCCAGTAGCTGACCGCGCCGGGGTACGGCTACTGCTCCTGCGCGACGACCTGACGCATCCGGAGCTGCCGGGCAACAAGTGGCGTAAGCTTAAATATAACCTCCAGGAAGCCCGCCGCCTAGGCCACCACACGCTGCTTACGTTTGGAGGTGCGTACTCCAATCACTTGGCCGCCGTGGCTGCCGCCGGCCGCCTCACCGGGCTGCGCACCATTGGCATAGTACGCGGCCAAGAGTTGAGCCAGCAACCTCTCAACCCCACGTTAGCTCAGGCCCGAGCCGATGGCATGGAGCTACAGTTTATTGACCGGGCAACCTACCGCCGCAAGCACGAGCCCGACGTACTAGGCCAGTTGCTAACTACCCTTGGCCCTGCCTACGTAATACCCGAAGGGGGCTCTAACCTATTGGCGTTACCGGGCTGCGCAGAACTGGTGCAGGAGCTAGAAGCAGCAATAGATTTCGATTATCTCTGCGTAGCCTGCGGCACCGGCGGTACGCTGGCCGGCCTGCTAACTGGCCTACGCGGTCAGCGCGAAGCACTTGGTTTCGCCGCCTTAAAAGGAGCTGACTTTCTGCGGCATGACATTAACCAGCTCACTCAACAAGCCACCGGTACTACTTACACGAACTGGTCATTACAGACTGATTACCATGGCGGTGGCTACGCCCGCCTCTCACCAGAGCTGCTGCAGTTTGTGCAAGCTTTTGAACAGCGCCACCAGGTAGTATTAGATCCTATTTACACCAGTAAAATGCTGGTGGGCATACTTGATATGCTGGAGAGCGGGTACTTCCGGCGCGGCAGCACGGTTGTGGCCGTGCATACGGGTGGCCTACAAGCATGGGCGGGGTTTCAGGAGCGGGTAGCCCTATAGCCACACGTGAATTATCCCCTTTGCGGGCGCGGTAACAGCGTAACTAAGCGTATGCCTGCCAGGGCGAATACGCAGGGTAAAACGGGCAGTAAGAAGCGCACATCCCAGTCTTCCACCGTCATCATCACCACGGCTCCTTGTATCATGACCACCGCTACTAAAAATACGCGCACTGGTAGCCACGCCCACGTAGCGCGGGAACCTTGCCAAGCCAGCCAGTAGCAAGGGTAAATAAATACTACAATCATCGCAATGTGCGACCAAGAGTAGTAGCTCTTGATGTAGCTGAAAAACAAGCCTCCCTTCAACAAAGCTAGCTTGGTGAAGTGCACTGGGTTGCACACGATAAAATACCCCAATCGCAGCACTGGCGCTAACCCAGCTGGCGGCAGTAGCAGAGGCTCGGTGGGCTCCACCACCCAGGGGGTATATCCATAAATGATTTCGCCGCGCAAGTAAGTTTCTACCAGCGTGAAAGTGAGCAGCAGCTTGTTCAGGATTACCCATATCACCGGTGTCAGCAGCAAGAGGCCTAGCAAAGCACGCCGATACGCCCGCTGCCCAGGCTGCTGGCGCAGCCCTACCAACGCGGCCACTGCCCCCGCCGCCGCTACCACAAACCCGTTTGGTCGCACAATTCCCGTTAGCAAGGCCAGCAAGCCAAATATCACCCAGCCGCGGGCACCCGTGCGGTACGCTCGGCAGAGCGCCCAGAGGGATAGAATAGTCAGGCTGGCAAACAACGACTCCGTGAGAATGTACACATTGAATTGTTGAGCATCGCGCCATCCTATTAGGGCAGCAGTAGCTAAGGCCGCCGGCCGCCAGTCGAGAGCATTGGGCGTTAGCCGCCGCAGCGTGTTATAAAATGCATAGGCCGCTAGGCCTGCTACGGCCATCTGGCCCAGCGCAATGCCCCACCAGCCCGCTCCTACTTTCAGCCAGAAACTAATGAACAACGGATAGCCTACGTATCGCAGGTTGTGGTCGTGCTCAAAGTGCCACTCCTGGGCAATGCGGGTGCCGTAGGCCAGGTATCGGCCGCTGTCGTTGACGTAGCGGGGGCCATGGTGTTGCCAAAGCAATGAGAGCTGTACCAGCACCCACAAGCTCATCAGCAGCCACCTATGCCATTGGCGCAGCCAGCCTGGCCCAGGTTGAAGTTCTTGACCTGCATCGGGCGCAATAGCAGACATTGTAAGCAGTGGAGTAACAGCCATAAGCAGAGCCAAAGGTACTGGCAAAAAACGCACCTCAATCTGTTGTGCTCCGTAAGCCTTATACTCGTGCTTACCCTGTTCTATGCTCCTTACTCGTTTGCTCCGCCGTTTGCTGCCCCTGGCTTTCTTGCTAGGCCTGGGGTGGTTTCTCTGGACGAAAGTTCGTCCTACTTTGCTTGAAAATCCGTTAAACCCAGAGCCTCGTATCACCGTGACGCATAACACGGTGCTAGAAAAAGTAGAAGACCTGGGCCGCCTAGAGCTAGTGCAGTACCAGTTTAAAGATGTGGTAGAATACAAAAAGAGTACTTACCGCTTTCTGCCCGATGCTAAAGTGGCCCTCATTGTATCGGGCCACGCCGTAGGCTGCCTTGATTTGCGCAAGGTGCGTGCCCAAGACGTGGTGCTGGAAGGTGACTCAGTAGTCCGCGTAGCGTTACCGGCCCCGGAGCTTTGCACCTGGCAAGTAGACCACAACAAAAGCCGCGTATACAGTGTAGAAAACGGCTTTTTTCAAGATGCTGAGCTAGTAGACGCGGGCTATAAATATGCTGAAGCTAACGTGCGCAACGCGGCGCTACAATCCGGTATTTTGGGGCAAACCCAACAAAACGCCGAGAAAATATTGCGCCCCATGCTGGAAACCCTCACTGGCCGACGGGTGGTGCTCACTCAGCAGATGCAGAACCCACAACTCCCGGCACGCCGCTAACAACCTGCACGAGTGCGCTTGGCCTATTCACTGTCGTCTTCAGGCGCTTTGCCTAAATCATCAAGCGCCAGTTTAATCAGGTCTTGCTCGTAGCCTTTGTTCATCAGGAATATCTGAATTTTTTGGCGGCGAGCCCTTGGGTTCTTCTCCTTTTCTAGCCGGTCTTTTTTCTCCAGAACATCCACTAGGTTCTGATAATACTCGTCGCCGTCTATTTCTTTCAGCCCAGACTTAATGCAGTAGTCAGATATACCTTTCTGTTTCAGCTCCTGCACTATGCGCCGGCGCCCCCACTTCTTGTGTCGGTAGTGCCCGCGCACGAAGCTCTTAGCATAACGCTCTTCATCCAGCATTTTTTCGCGGCTCAGGCGAATAATGATTTCCCCAGCTTCGTCCTCATCCAGACCATACTCCCGCAGTTTGGACTCTACTTCCTTCTGGTTGCGCTCCTGATAGGCGCAGAAAGCAGCAATTTTCTGAAGTGCTTCGGCGGGTGTATAAAAATTCTTTTTGGCGGGTTGCATCATAAAGTAAAGGGTGAGCGCAGGCCTACAGCTGGTCCATATAATTAGGACGTCAACTGTGCCCAAATCGTTCGTTGGTTCAGTGCTGAGGAGGCAGCATCACAGTAATTGTATAACAGCTCTGAGCCTAGAAACCTTCACCAGATATGGAATCTCAAAAGGCAAGGTAACAAGTTCAGCTTCTAGGCCTCAATTCCTGGGCACCAGAAATGTTTAAATAAAATTTTATCCTTTTATCTAATAATCAACAACTTACAAAATACCGGATAATACGTAAAGTTCTGGTACTAATACGGAAATATCTGTAAGATATGGTCGGAGCTTTACCGTAGGGACGTAAGAAGCAAAGGAATTTTCACCCTTTATTCAATATTTCCTTATGTCAAAGCTTCACGATTCGGGCGCGACGGATCAGGTGCCCAGTGCCCTGGTGCAGCCCATCCAACGTCGGTCTTTCTTACGGTACACTGGAGCCGGTATGGCTCTCTCCGGCCTGTTTTTGGCCGGCTGCGACGATGATGACGAGAGCAATTCCAACAACCTACTAGATGTAGGGAGTAGCGACAATGGTGTACTGAACTATGCCTATGCGCTAGAACAGTTGGAGGCCGCCTTTTATGCCCAGGTAAAGACTGGTCAGTACTATAGCACCGCCAACGCTGCGGAAAAGCAAGTATTTGATGACTTAGCGCTACACGAAAAGGCACACACTGACTTCTTGAAAGCGGTGCTTTCAACTAATGCTATCAAAGCATTAGAGCCCGACTTTTCGAGCATTAACTTCAACGACCGTTCAAGCGTGCTAAACGCTGCTAAAACGTTTGAAGATCTTGGTGTAGCTGCCTACAACGGTGCTGGCCGCTATATCCAAACGGCTGCTTACTTAGTTATTGCCGGCAAAATTGTATCGGTAGAAGCTCGCCACGCAGCCCTAATCCGAGACATGATCGGGTACAACACGTTTGTGGATTCAGATGTAGTTGACCTGTTTACTCCTACTGGCTCTGTCTCTACCCCTGGTGTAGGCAATGGCACCGGCAGAGAGCGTTCTATGACGCCTAGTGATGTGTTGACTAAGGCTAACGCGTTTCTCAAAGAGGGCTCACGTCTCAGTGCTAACAGCCTGAGATAAGCTCAGCTTAGTCTTTCTATTAACTTCTTCGCCTTTCGTCATGGACCTCTTCAAAATAATTTCAGATATAGAAAAAGTAGACCCGGAAATCTACGAGCGCCTTGATTCGCGCCGCCGGGTATTTAAGCACTTTGGCCTAGCGGGCAAAGCTGTTACGGGTGCTATGCTGCCAGGCCTAGTGAGTGGCTTGTTCCAGCGCGCCTATGGCCAGACTAGCGCATTATCACCAGATATTGTAGCCGTCTTGAACTTGGCTTTAAGCTTGGAATATCTTGAGTTCTATTTCTATGATAGTGGCTTGAATGCAACTGGCTTAATTCCTAATGCTGACCGCCCTGCTTTTGAAAAGATCCGCAATGATGAGTCTGGTCATATCAAAGTATTGCGTGGAGCACTTGGCAACGCAGCTATCCCCGATCCTACCCGTGCTGCTTTTGACTATAGCGGTGGCCGAGGAAGAACGGTTGGCCCCTTCGCCCCAGCTTTGGTAAATGATTATGCTTTGTTTTTAGGGTCATCTCAGGCATTTGTCGACACTGGCGTACGAGCCTACAAAGGTGGAGCACCTACTCTAATGCCTAATAAAGACTTATTACAAGCTGCTCTCGACATTCACTCAGTAGAAGCACGTCACTCATCTCACGTACGGACCGTACGTCGTGGCTTAGCAGCATCTCAGAGTGGCCAAGCGGCTACCACAGTTGCCGGTGACCTCAACAACCTAAGTGGCAAGACTGGCCGCCCGAAGAGCTGGATTTCCGGTACTGATAACGGTGGTCCATCGCCCAGCACCACTCCTTCTACTACGCCTGTATACGGCCCCGGTAACCCTGCTACGGGAGCCCCTACAGCCATTTTCTTCCCAGCTGAAAGCAACACAATGCAAGCAGGAATAGAAATATCCACCCTTGCCGGACTGAATGCAACTGCTGCCTCTGAAGCTTTTGATGAGCCTTTAGATCCAACTACTGTAAAGTCTATCGCTCGAAACTTTGTCAACGAATTAGTGGCCCCCACGCTGTTCGCATAGGTATCGAAACAAACTTAGCTATAGAAAAAGGGCAGCCCAAGGGCTGTCCTTTTTTGTTTCCGACTAGCGCAGACAACCTTACAGGCCTAGATTATATCTATCTTGACCAGACTGTGGCCTCTATCCTTATGCGTTCTGTTTTACTTCTGATTTGCTTTCTCTTGTCTGCCTTTGTAGCGCAGGCTGGTATTGTGCGGGGGTTGGTTTCTGACCCCAAAGGTCAGGCTCTGGCGTTTGCTAACGTAGCCGTTCGCGGCACTACTACCAGCACGGCCACAAACGAGCAGGGTAACTACCAATTACGCCTAACCCCTGGCAGCTACGAGCTGGTGTTTCAGTACGTCGGTTACAAGCCCCAACAGGCCTCCGTTAAGGTAGCAGGCGGCGATACGGCCACGGTACTCAACATTACGCTTGTGCCAGAGAGCTACCAACTGCGGGAGGTAGTAGTGCGCTCAACAGATAAAGACCCGGCCTACACCATTGTGCAGCAGGCCATTCAATGGCGCAACTATCACCAGCGTGAGGTAGCGGCCTTCAAGGCGCGTACCTATATCAAAACATTGGCTCGTTTTACGGATGTGCCAGGCAAAATCATGGGCCTGGTGAAAGTAGGACCTGACTTCAAGCCCGGCATCTTCTATCTGTCAGAAACGGTCTCGGAGATGAGCTTCCGCCAACCCAATGTGGTACAGGAGCGCATGATTTCCTCCCGTGTGAGCGGCGACACTAAGGGGATCAGCTTTAACCGCGCAAGCGCCGGCCGGGGGCTCAATTTCTACCAAAACGTATTGAAAAGCGGGTTTTCTGAACGAGGCTTCGTATCCCCCATTGCCGCCAATGGGCCGCTGTTCTATCGCTATGAGCTGGAAGGCAGTACACAGCAAGGCAGCCTACTCATCCACAAAATTAAAGTAACGCCTCGTCGCCGCTCCGACCCGGTTTTCTCGGGCCACATCTACATTGTAGATGGCACTTGGCGCCTACACTCGGTGTCTCTTAATCTGACCAAAGACGCCCAGCTTGATTACGTAGATAACCTGCACATTGAGCAGATCTTCGCGCCAGCTCCAGGGCCCTCCGATGTGTGGGTGATGCAGTCGCAGAAGGTGACGGTGGGCTTCACGGCGCTGGGCTTCAAGGGCAATGGCTACATCACGGCTATACTCTCAAACTACAAAGTAACACCTACCTACCCCAACCGTCCGGCGCCTACGGTAGTGCCCCCCGCTCCGGCCAGCAAGGAACCCGCTGATGCCCCCGTTACCCGCGAAACCGTAGCCGACGTGAAAAAGCAGAAGCCTAAGCTGCAGGGCCTGAGTGCCGCCGTGCGCCGGCAATCGAAGCAAGCTGCCCGCGATACTAGCGGCCTAGGCCTAGGCAAGCTGAAGCGCGGAGAAGTGATGCTGGTGGAGAAGGGCGTAAATGAGCGCGATACCAGCTATTGGTCGTCGGTGCGCCCGATTCCGCTCACGGCCGAAGAAGAAAAGGACTACCAAGTAAAGGATAGCACCGAAGTAATCAGGAACTCGAGGCCCTACCAAGATTCTCTTGACCGCAAGCGTAATGAGCTCGAGGTGGGCAAGTTCCTCCTCACGGGCTACGTGTATAACCAGACGTTCTATAAGCGGCAGTGGTACGTGGCTCCAGTGTTTAATATTCTGAACTACAACACTGTGGAGGGCGTGGTAGTAAACCCGCAGGCCACCTTCACGCAGCGCACCGATGACCGTCGCGTATGGTCCGTAACTCCCTCGTTGCGCTACGGGGTCAGCAATAAGCTGTTTAGCCCTAGCATCTCAGCCTATTGGCAGTTTGATGCAGTGAAGCTGGCCCGCGTGAGCATCCGCGCTGGTCGCACTATCGAGAACTTCGACCCCAGCAGTCAGCTCACTCCTTTTATTAACTCCTATTATACGCTACTCAAAAACCGTAACTACGCTAAACTCTACCGCCGCGATGGCCTAGAGCTTGGCTACCAATGGGAGTTGGTAAACGGCCTTACAGTGCAAGCCACGGCCAGCTATTTCGACCGGCAGGAGCTGTATAACACCACCAACAAGCTGTTCGTTGACAAGCCAGAAATAGGCTTCACCCCCAACGCCCCCGTTAACGCTGAGCGCTCCACTAGCTTTGGGCGCAGCCAGGCGCTAACTACTGAGCTAAGCGCTTCCTTCCGCCCCGGTCAGCGCTTCATCACCCGCCCCGATGGTAAGTTCAACCTAGGCTCTAAGTACCCTACTTTCCAGTTCCGGTGGCGGCAAGGTGTGGGTAGTGTGCTAGGCTCTGATGTGCGTTACACCTTGCTAGAGGCTGGGATTAGACATTCCGTAAACCTAGGCCTCTTGGGTACCAGCAACTACCGCGTAGCTGCTGGCTTCTTCCCGGGCTCGCAGCGCCTTGACTTTATGGACTTTCGCCACTTCAGTGGCAACCGCACCTACCTAGCCAGCGACTTCAGCCAGTTTCAGCTTCTCGATTATTACCGCTTTAGCACCCAAGATCGTTTTCTGGAAGCCCACTACAACCACCACTTCAACGGTTTCCTGCTGAATAAAATCCCGCTGTTGCGCCGCCTGAAGTGGCAGGAGGTAGCTTCTCTTAATTACCTTACTACCCCTGCCGCCAACCACTACCTCGAGCTAGGCGTGGGCGTAGAGCACGTATTCAAAATCCTGCGCGTTGACTTCTATACTGGCCTACAGTCGGGTCAGCGGGTAGGTACTGGCCTACGCGTAGGTATTGGGTTCTAAAACCACAAGCGTTAAATGTAAAAGGCCGTCATCCTATGTGAGGATGACGGCCTTTTACCTGCATGCGAATTTCTACTTCACCTCTTCAAAGTCAACGTAGTCGCCGCCTTTAAACTCCTTGGGCTGTGGTTTCTGGCGGGGTGGCACATAGTCAACGTGCACTTCGCCGGTTGAGCCATTACTGCGGGGCTGAGCCGGCTCAAATGGCGCGCCGAAGGGGCTACCTCCTGCAGCCTGCCCGTAGCGGCGAGCTTGCTTCTTGATGAAGTTGCCAACCACCATGCGCAGCACAACGGGCAACACGAAGCGGGCAATGAAAAAGACAATGAGAAGGGTAAGCAGGAATGTAGCCATTAACGGGTAGCCTCGGAGAAAGCAGGGGAAATGGGTTGAAAGTAAAAATCAGCTGTGACGGCGCTGGTTAGCTGCGCTTCAGAGCAGGGTACCAGTTCAGAACGCTCAGAAAGCACAAATGGTTTGTAGCCGAGCTCAGCCAGCAAGTTTACTACTCCTCGGCGGTTTTCTAGGCCATTTAGCTCCGTTTGAATGAGGGGTTGGAAGCGCCGTAAGGTAGCTTGCATGTGCCGGAACACTTCATATTCGAAACCTTCTACATCGCACTTCACGAAATCGAGGCGCTCTAATTGACTAAATAACTCATCGGGTACGCGCATAGGAACGTCGTAGGTGCGGGCGTAGTGTTCTTGCGTGTTGCTGGCTGCTACTTTAGTCATGCCATGGTGCAATAGGCCGTCGCGCTCAGGCGTGCCCATTTGCACAGTGGTATTCTCACCGCCGAGGGCATAGGGCAGCAGCGTTAGGTTCTGAAAGTTGCTTAAGCGCACATTGTCTTTCCAGATAGCCTGGAAGTCTGGGATGGGCTCCACGGCCAGCACTTTCCCCTGCGCCCCCACCAGCCGCGACAATGCCACGGAGTAGTAGCCCAGGTTGGCTCCAATGTCCACGCAGGTGAAGCCGGGTTTTACTAGCTTCTCCAGGAAAAACAGCTCCGGATACTTCTGCCGGCCCCATCCCATGCCAACCAGCCGCAGGTACACGCGGCTAACCAGACGGATATACGACTCGAAACCAAGCGTGCGGACCAACAGCTTACGGAATTGCTTCATCATAACGAGCGCAAAGGTAGCACGTCAGGTCGCGTAGTGCGCGTATGGCTTGTATCTACCCCTTACTACTCCTTCTTTCGCCCGCCGTTTACTCTTGCGCTTTACTCCAGGCCCACGAAACACCAGCCGTAGCTAGGCCACCTATCAGGTACCAAGCTACCGTCATGGCTTTGGTTTGGGGTGTCCGGTTACTAGGCCCCTCGCCTAAGCCCATTGGCCCCGGTAGCACTACACCACCCACACCAGCTGCTAGGCCTAGCGCTGCCCCGCGCAGCCATACCCCGCCTCCGGTGCCTACTAGGCTATAGTAAAGCCCATTGCTAGCTAAGTCGCCGAGCATAGTTAGGCCGTAAGCCGTGTCCTCATCGGGCTGCGGAGCATCAGCTTTGCGCAGCAGCTTGCGTAGCCCACGCTTCCCGAGCACGTCCATGCGCGGTGCATCAGCCGGCCGAATATGCCGCACCGTTTCGTGGAGGATATTAAGTACCAAAGCGCCAGCGAGGCCACTGCCGACAGCCTGCAGTACGGTGGATGATTTTTTCATAGTATTTATCCGAGTGTTGTTTCAATTATGATGGACTTGGTATACGGCTTGACGGCCCTCCCCTGGCAGGATCTTGCAAAAAAGTGCCGTTGCTGCTTGCGTATTGTTTCGGGAGCTGCCTATCTTTGCTGCCCCTGACGGATACGCCGCCGTGGGAAATGCCTCTTTAGCTCAGTTGGTAGAGCAGCTCATTCGTAATGAGCAGGTCGTTGGTTCGAGTCCAATAAGGGGCTCCAAAAAGAGAAGGCCCCGTGTATGTAACATACACGGGGCCTTCTCTTTTTGGAGCTGTTAGCCCTTACAGGTCGCTAGCATAGTCGTCGTCGTAGCTGCGGGTTGCGCCACGATATACAGAGTCGCTGCTGCTATTCCATTTCGAGTCGCCGCTATTGCTGTTCCACTTCGAGCTGCTGGAGTTGCTATCGGAAGAGCCGCGGTACGAGCGGTAAGTTTCTCCCTTCGATGAGCTGCTCTTCGAACGCAGTGCCAACCAGCTCAATCCGCTTACTAGCAAGGCGCCACCTACTACTTTTTGCGTGGGCGTGAGCTTATTTACTTGGTCAGCAGCTTTGCTGCTGAGGTCTTTGATCTGCTGAGGCAGCTGATTCACGTTGATGTTCTTCAGCCACTGCTGTTGGTCTAGCCACGATTTCTGCTGGCCGCCTTGGCTTTGTTGTCCACCTTGTTTCTGCTCGCTCTGCTGGCTTTGCTGCTGGCTGCCTTGCGCAGAAGAAGCTGAGGCACTGCTATTGCTACCGCCGCTATTGCGCGACGAAGAGTTCTTATCTGAAGAGGCCGAAGCGCCGCTGTTGCTAGCTCCTTGTGAGCCTTGGTTGGAAGATGAAGCGCTGCTGCCACCTGAGCTTTTGCCGGAGGCTTGCTGACGGTTGGTTTCCGAGTCCATTGCTGAAGCTGAATTGCCGGGTGCCGGCGTACCAGCAGCCCCTGCCGACATAGGAGCCGCGGAGATATTCTTATTAGAAGAGTTCGAGTTCTGGTTAGAGCCGTTGTTCGACTGGTTTTGCTTGTTTTCCATGACAGGGAGGGATTTGCGTGATAGAGAAATATCAAAGGCTGAGCCATATAGCCAACCTACCCCCTATTCGTGAAAACCGGCTAAAAAGTTATATAAAGGCCCAATAAATACATTACACAATCATGGCATACCCCCCTACAGCTATTGGCATTAGTGGGCTACAGCGTCATTGATGCGCTTTTTCAGCGAACCAACTTATCACCTCTAACTATTACGACTATCTGTCGATCAAGCGAAGATCGATTTACTATATGTAATAAGTAACCGATGGCACATGCTCCTTCCTACTAATAAACTAAGGATGTTGCTTACAACACTGTCTAAGCTCTGCTTCCTTTTGGAGAGGGGTGCCGCTGTTCAGGAGTAGGCAGGGGCATACCTTGGGCATAAAGCACGGCGTCTCGCTCACCTGCTTCGCGGGCGGCTACTTCAAACGGGATGTTATAATAGCCGTGCCGAATCCAGCCTAGTAAGTATCGCCACAAGAAGCCAAAACGGCCATACTGCTTGAACTGGCGAATATGCTCCATCTCGTGCGCTACCCAGTGTGGATCACGAAGGAATTGTTCTCGGGTAGCCCCACTCAGATGGATGGTATTGCCCAGCACCATGGCCACGCTCTTCGCCTTGAGTTTGGTGCGAGCCACTCGGGCAAAAGGAGAATTTTCAATGATGCGCGGTAGCTCCATATGGTTGAGTAAAACAGGGCGGAGTATACGCACCTTTTAACCAAGCAGTTGAGTTTTGATGCTTGATTTTTTCACGATATAGTTGGGCTTTAAGAAGAACTTTTACCTATTTGGGGTACTAAAGTTGGTCATCCCAGATTTTTGGAGCTAGCTTTAATAATCGGCAGGTTAAACTGTTCAGCTTATCAGGCCGGTAAAAGTTGTTCTTAACACCTCTTACTTTTTTCGTTTTTCAGGTTTCTCGCCTATCGAAAAAACAGCACGCGTCAGGTTAGCCGGTTGCCCCGGTTACCTATTTTGCCACCTCCCGACGGACAATGAAAAACAGCATCCTGTATTGCCTCGCCGCGGCCTCGATGGTCCTCTCCTTTTTCTTCGAAAGAACACCCGCAACATCCCAGCCTTCTTCGGCTGCCTTAGCCCCTCAGGAAGCCTCCTTCCTCAGCGGTTTGCTAGACACCGATGATCCGCACTCTAACGTGCTGCGTACTTCTTCTGATTCAACGGAATACAGCAAATACGCGCAGCGCTTGGGCATTGAGCCCAGCTTTGACGAGAATAAAGACCTTCTGGCTACCGTAGTATCGTGGTTGGGTACCCCCTACCGCTACGGCAGCAACAGCAAAAGCGGCACTGATTGCTCGGGCTTCGTAACCCGCGTATTTAAAGAGGTATACGGAATTACCCTGCAGCGCAGCTCTCGTTCTATGTTTGAGAATGTGAAGCACGTGCAGAAGGATGAAATGCAGACCGGCGACTTGGTATTCTTCCGTCGCGGCCCCGGCCAACCCATCTACCACGTTGGCATTTACCTGAAAGATGGCAAGTTTGCTCACTCCGCTTGTGGTGGTGGCGTAATGGTTAGCTCCCTGAACCAGGCCTACTATAGCCGCAATTTCTACGCCGCTGGCCGCGTTGAGAACAACTAGTCCGCTTGCACTCTGATGCATATTCTACAGAAGCCTCATTCTCCGGAATGAGGCTTTTTTTGTGCAGTTTTGCCTCACAACGCTCGAAAACTATTTCGGCCTGAAACAGTATAGCAAAGCGCTAGTCATCTGCTGATGACCTTCCCTTTTTCTCTCCCTACTGCTTACTCATATGGCTAACGAAACTCCTAAAGGCGAAAACATTGCCTCCTCGCCCCTCTTCAAGAAATTTGTAGGCAAAGCCGAAGAATACATCAAGAAGCCTACGCGCATGAAGCAACTGCTCAATGACGCGTATCAGAAGGCTAGCGAAAAAAATGATGTAGGCTCACTGGCACAAGAGGCCTGGGAAACTCTGCAAACTCTTTTCCGCCTCATTCGCACCTCCATTTCGGGTGAGTACACTGGCCTACCCACCAGCACGGTAGTAGCGGCCGTAGCCGTAACCATCTATTTCCTGAGCCCAATTGACCTGATTCCGGACTTTATTCCGGTGCTAGGCCTATTGGATGATGTAGCGCTGGTAGCTTGGTTCAGCACTACCATCAAAGAAGAACTCGACAAGTTTGCAGAGTGGGAGAAAACCCGCCCTACCGTAGTAGAAGATGAGGAGCCGGTTACCGCTTCTGCCTCTACTGCTTCTACCTCCCATATTACGCCCGTAGAAACGCCTGACGCCGCCCGCCCTACGGCCGCTAACGCCGACAGAGAAGCCGCTGAAGCTAAACTGCATGCTGACACGGCTGCCAATACCACAGATAGCAGCCGCGAACCTAACACAACTTCCGAATCGCGGCCGAGCGGTGGCAACCCCGGCGGTAATGTTCGCTAGGCCCCTACCAGCCAAACAAAAAAGGCCCGGAACTTAGGTTCTGGGCCTTTTTTGTTGAGGTATTACTACGATGGCTGTGGCTCTAGGCCGCCTTGGCGTGCGAGGCTACATAGTTTACAAAGTCACCCACGGTAGCGAGGGGAACCTCATCGGGGATGACAATGTGAAAGTTACGCTCCAGCTCCAGAATAATATCTACCACATCAACCGTGTCGAAGCCCAGCTCGTTGCTGAGGCTGCTCCCGATACGCAGGCGCCGAGCTTTAATAGCCTTACGCTTGCTGATAATCCGCAGTACTTGCTGCTCAATAGTTTTGGATGGGGAAGTCGTCGAAATGTTCATAGGAGAAACGACAAAGAACGAGGTACTAGATGAGAGCGGGCGGTGGTCCTGACACTCCCCCGCCCTTCGGGCGAAGGAGTGCCAATGCCTGCAATTCGGTTGCAAGCTCCACCTAAAAATTTACTTAGTATTCAGCTAATACTGGCGGACGAGCAGCTTCGACTTCGGTGTCGTTAGGAGCCTCATCTTTCTTCAAGCGCAGCTTCAGGCTTTCGCTCAGCAGATACATTACAGGTACTACTAACAGCGTAATAGCCGTCGCAAATACTAGACCGAAGATGATAGTCCAGGCCAGTGGGCCCCAGAACACTACCGATTCACCACCGATGAAGAAGTGGGGGTTACCGGAAGCAAACAGCTCATAGAAGTCGATATTCAGACCGATAGCCAGCGGAATCAGACCCAGCGTAGCGGCCGTGGCCGTTAGGATTACCGGGTTGAGACGAGTGCGGCCCGCTAGCACAATGGCTTCGCGCAGCGGCATACCTTGAGCCCGTAGAATGTCCGTGAATTCTACCAGCAGAATACCGTTTTTCACCACAATACCGGCCAGGGCAATGATACCTACCCCGGTCATTACAATGGAGATGTTCATGCCCGTGATGGCCAAGCCCCAGAACACGCCCGCAATGGAGAACAGTACCTCAGAGAGGATGATAACCGGCTTGCTGAACGAGTTGAACTGCGTTACCAGAATCAGGAAGATAAGAGCTAGAGCACCTAGGCCAGCCATGGGCAGGAAGTCGGTAGTTTCTTTCTGGTCTTCCTCAGCACCACCCATCTTGATGGTATAGCCGGCCGGCGTGGGAAATGACTTAAGCGCGGTGCGGATGTTGGCTACCACATCGGGGCCAGTGTAGCCGTTGAGCACGTTAGACGAGATGGTGATAACCCGCTTGGTGTCTTTGCGCCGGATACCGCCGTAGGTGGAGCCATAGCTTACCTGGGCAATAGACGAAATAGGCACTTGGCGTACAGCTCCAGTAGCATCGCGGAAGGTTAGCGGGGAGTTGATGATGGCATCTACATCGTTGCGGTACGGTTTGGCGTAGCGCACCTGCACGGGATACTCATCGTCGGGGGTTTTGAATTTGCTGGCCTCCGAGCCGTAGATAGCCGTCCGCACTTCCAAACCAATCTGGCCGGTGCTGATGCCTTCCCGGTTAGCGCGGGTACGGTCGATGTTCACGGCAATTTCGGGGTTCCGGTCTTCCAGGTTGGAACGCAGGGCCTCCACACCGCCAATGTTGAGCGAATCAACGTAGCGGGTTACTTTCTTCGAAAGCTTAGCCAGCGTGGGGTAATCGTCGCCGATAACCTCGATGGCAATAGGCTTCTGCTGGGGTGGGCCACTAGCCTCCTGGTCAACCGAAATTTCGGCGCCAGGAATGCCTTTCACCGCTTCCCGGATTTTATCCATGTAAGTGCCGGTAGTTGGACCGGTCCGGTCGCTGAGCTCCTTAAATGCCACGGCTACCTTACCCATGTTCGACATGGCCGTACCGCTAGACGAAGACGCGTCGCTGGGGTCACCGGCACCGATGGCTACGTTAGTTATCACCGATTCTACGTCAGGGTTGTTGCGGCCAATAACACCGTAGATGCGGTTTTCCAGCACTTTCGTAATAGAGTCCGTTACCTCTACACGGGTACCCACCGGCATCTTCAGATAGGTGTAGATGAATTTGGGGTCACCTTTAGGGAAGAAGTCTACTTTGGGCCCGCGGGCACCAATGGCCACAAACGAGCCAATGAACAGCACAATCACACCGATCATCACGAGGGCAGGATGCCCAATGGCCCACCGCACCAGGCTGGCGTAGCCGTTCTGAAACTTCGGTAGTGCGCGCGTCTGGAACCAGGCAATCATCTTCACCAGCACGAATTTATCGAGCAGGATAAATCCAGCCAGAGCCAAGCAGATGTTGCCGATAAAGTGGCCCATTAGGCCGCTGGTTTGTCCTTCCGGGCCCACCTCAGGGGTAGCACCGAAGGCCAGCACGTTGAACAGAATGCCTAGCACCACCAGTACGCCAACTGCAATAGTTAGGCCTCTAGTCAGCTTTGGCTTGCTGTGCAGATCTTCTTCGAAGTGCTCTTCACGCTCCATGAAGCTCACAGCAAATACCGGGTTCATGATGAAGGCTACTACCAGTGACGACATCAGGGTGATGATGAGCGTTACGGGCAGGTAGTACATGAACGAACCCACAATACCGGGCCAGAACATGAGGGGCACGAAGGGAGCAACCGTAGTAAGCGTACCAGCCAATACCGGAACAAACACCTCACCAGCGGCAAATTTAGCGGCCTTCTCGGTGCTCAGTTCAGGGTGCTCATGCAGCAGGCGGTGCGTGTTTTCGATTACCACAATGGCGTCGTCCACTACAATACCCAGTGCCAGCAGGAAAGCGAAGAGCACAATCATGTTCAGCGAGAAGTCGAAGCCTGGAATAATCAGGAAGGCCAGGAACATCGAAATCGGCACCGACAGGCCTACGAACATAGCGTTGGTAGTGCCCATGAAGAACAGCAGGATGGCCGTTACCAGCAGGAAGCCGATAACAATAGTATTGATCAGGTCGTGCAGAGTAACGCGGGTATCGTTGGAGGTGTCGCCGGTTACGGTCACTTTTAACTCCTTGGGTAGCGTTTTCTCCGATTCAGCAATGAGCGCCTTGATCTTGTCAGAGGCGTCAATCAGGTTTTCACCTTGGCGCTTTACTACGTTCAGAGTGATGGCGGGCTTGCCATCAAGACGGGCATACGATTCCCGGTCTTTAAAGCCATCCTCTACCGTGGCAATATCACCGAGGCGCACGGCCGCGCCATTGAGGTTCTTCACCTGAATGTCGGCAATGTCCTCAGCGCGCACGTACTGGCCAGCCACGCGTACGGCCCGCTTCTGAGAGCCCACATCAACAGAACCGCCCGAGATAGTTACGTTTTCGCGAGCAATGGCATTGCTGATATCCGAGAAGCCCAAGCGCGAGGCCCGGAGCTTGTTTAGGTCCACGTCCACGTTTACTTGCTGGTCGAGTGCACCCACAATATCTACGCGGGTAATTTCGGGCAAGGCCTCAATCTTATCCTGGAAGTCGTCGGCGTACTTCTTGAGCTGCACTGCCGGCAGGTTACCGCTCAAGTTCACGAACATGATGGGCTGCTCTGAGATGTTGATTTCCTTCACCGTAGGCGGCGAGGGCAAATCATTGGGCAACTCAGGGGCGGCCTTATCCACAGCGTCTTTCACCAGCTGCTTGGCATACTGCACGTCCACGCCCGAGTTGAACTCGATGTCAACGATACAGTAGTCCTGGTTGGAAGTGGAGTTGATTTTCTTCACCCCGTTTACGCTTTTCAGCTCCTTTTCGAGCTGGCGTGTCACTAGGTTCTCAATGTCGGCCGGCGAGGTACCAGGGTAAATGGTAGCCACGATGATGCGCGGGATTACGATGTCGGGGAATTTCTCTTTGCCCAGCTTGATGTAGGCAAAAATCCCCGCCACGCACAGCAGCACCGTGATGATGTAAATGCTGGTTTTGTTATTGATGGACCAACTGGTTGGCCCAAACTCTTTCTCTAAATCCTGCATGGCTTTGATTCTTGACGTTAAGTAACGCTGGTTACAGCGTCACTATTTGGCCTTCGTTCAGGGTTTGGTAGCCGGCTGAAATCACCTGGTCGCCGGGTTGGAGGCCGCTGGTCACTTCCACCTTACCGTTATAAGTGTTACCGGTCTGGATGACCCGCTTGGTAGCCACTTTTTGGTTGCCTTTGTTGCTCACTACCAGTACGTAGCTATTTTGCTCGTCTTTCTGCACCAGGTCTACGGGTAGTACGGTGGCGTTCTGACGGTCGTAGTTCTGGATGCGCACATTGGCCACCATGTTGGGGCGCAACTGGCTAGCCTTGTTGCTATTCAGACGCAACTCCGTGGTGAAGGTGCGGCTGGTGGGGTTAATGGTGCTGGATACTACCCGCACTGTAGCAGGAAGCTCCTCGGCACCCAGGTCCGGGATGGTTACCAGGGCTTTGTCGCCGGCTTTGATGCGCGAAGCGTAGGCCTCTGAAACATCAGCCAAGATTTTACCCGTACCGCTGCTGCTGAGCAGCCGCACCACCGGGGCACCAGGGGCTACAGTTTCACCCAGCTTGGGCAGTACGTCATCTACGGTGCCGGCAAAGGGTGCCACCACGCTATAGAGGGCGCGCTGCTGGTTTAAAGAAGCCAGGTTACGCTGCAGGGCCTGATAGTTGTTCTTGGCCTGCAGATATTGAATCTCAGTTCCAATTTCCTGTTTCCAGAGGCGATCCTGCTTTTCATACACCACGCGAGCCAGATCCATACGGGTGCGCAGCTCGGCAATACTGGCGTCAAGCACGGAGGCATCCACAGTAGCCAAGGTCTGGCCTTTCCGAACTTGGTCACCGCGCTGCACGCGCAAGCTAGTGAGCGTACCAGCGGCACGGGCCGCTACGTTGGCATTCTGGTCGAAATCAACGCGACCTTGCAGCTCTAAATAGCTCTTGAAGCTCTCGGGAGCCACTTTAATCACCGATACTGGGGTAGTCTGGGCGGCCGCACCCTCGGCCTTAGCGCCGGTTTTGGCTTCCAAATCGGCAATTTTTGCCTGATTGGCGGCCTGTTCTTTCTTCAACTGAGCCAACTCAGCTTTGGGGTCTTTTTCACCGCAGGCGGTTAACAGGCCCAGAGTTAGGAGTAAGGCAGAGGCAGCGTATTTCATGATAGAAACGAGTAGCAAGGAGTTTTGAGCTAGAAGAGAATACATGTAGTCGGCCGTTCAGGAGGTGGCTTCTAGCACCCAGCTCCCGGCTTCTGGTCCTTACTTTTTGGCTTGGTTATACAGCTCACCTGTTGCCTTGTCGCGGTCTACTTTAGCTACCAGCACGTCGTAGAGGGCGGCGTAGTAGTTGGTTTGCGCTTCGCGGAGGGAGGTTTCGGCCGTTACCACTTCAATGTTGGAGCCTACGCCTTCCTTGAACTTGATGCGCGACACCCGGGCCACCTCATCAGCCAGGTCGAGGTTGGCGCGCTGGTTGTCCAGCACATCCAAGGCGTTGATGAGTGTGGTGCGGCTTTGTGCATCCTGCAGGTCAATGCTCTGGCGCAGAGTTTCAAAGCCGCGTTCAATGGTCTGCTGCTGAATGCGGGCCTGCTGCACCAGATACTTGCGGCGGAAGCCATCAAACACCGGAATCTGCAGGCTCAGGCCCACGTTGCCGAAACCAAACCAGTTCTGGTTGGGGAAGCCGTTGGCCGCCCGCGAATCGGGCCCACGGAAGGCAAACAGGTCACGCCGGTTGTTGGCCGAGCCCGTAAAACCATAGGCTGCTGTAGCAACTAAGCGGGGGTAAGCCCCGGCCCGACGGTTAGCTAGGTCTAGGCCAGCTAACGCCTGCTGCGTTTCCAGCGTCGAGAACTCGATGCGGTTGTTGTAGTTGAAGGTGGCGGCCAGTTGGCCAGTGCGGGCACCGCTAAGGGCGGTTTGCTGGTCTTGGCGGTTCTGCTCGGGCGTGTTGGTTGAAGCAGGCGCTGGTGCAGAAGGCACCCCGCCTAGGCCAGTAACCCCAGCGCCAGTAGCCATATTAGCTACGCCTAAGCGCTGGCGCAGAGAGCCCGCATCTACTACCGCAGCGCTAAGCGAGTCGGTGAGTTGTACCGTCTGGTCCTGGGGCAGACCCATCTGGAATTTGAGCAGGGCTACGCTTAGCTCCGTGAGGCGCTGGGCTTTCTGCTGCTCTACCACCAGGTTGTTGCGCTGCACCTGCAGGCGCTGCACGTCCAACTTCTCGGCAAAGCCAGCCTTAAAGGTTTGGTTGGTTTGGTACAGGATAGTGTCGAGGCGCTGCACGTTGCGGCTTAGCAGCTGCAGACGCTCGCGGGCTACTAGCGTGCTGTAGTAGGCTTTGCTTACCTGCTCCACCACGTCAATTTCTGCCTGCTGGGTTTGCTTCTGCGCAAGTTGCTCGTACACCTTCGCGGCTTTCAGGCCAATCAGGTAGGAGCCATCAAACAGCAGCTGCGACACGGAAGCGCTGGTGTTACCAGCATGGCGTAGCCCGAAGGCAATTGCCCGCGGCGGCACCGGCTCGGCAGGTATGGAAACCGTACCTAGGTTTACCGTCTGACCGCTTTGAGCCGCAGCAATATCACTGGGCGTAAGCGTGGTAGCTGAGCTACCTCCGGCAAACGCGCCAAAGTCTACTAAGCTTTTCTGGAGTTTAAAGTTATCGGCTAGGTTGGCCGCCACGTTTACTTGGGGCAAGCCCGCCGACCTAATTTCTCCAACTCGCGCCTTAGCCGTCTGCTCGCCTAGGCGTGTAGCCAGCAACGACGACTTGTTCTTAATAGCATAATCAACGGCCTGTTGCAACGACAGGGGCATGTTGTCCACTGCGGCTGACTGGTTGCTGAGGCCCGGCCGAGTGGCCGTGGGCGTTTGCGCCAAGGTAGCACCAGCGGGGGCCAGCAGGCCCGGCCCGGCGGCCAGTAGCAAAACGCGGAGGTTCTTCTTCATATGGAAAGCAAACTCTGGTGTCGGAGCAGTTATTCTTCTTCCGTCACATGACGGTATTCATTAATCAACTTGTGGCCTTTCAGCGTAACCATCCCCAGCAGAAAGTGCTCGTTGCAAACCATTTGCACCCGGCTCTGATTGAACTGCGTGTGGGGAAACAGAGTAGGATCGAAGAGAATATCAATCTGAGCCAGGCGCAGGCGCGAGAGCACCTCAATGTCTAGGTCTGCCCGGTAGAGGCCTTCGGCTACTCCGCGGCGCAGGTTGTCCTGGATCTGGTTCAGGATGTACTTGTTCTTGTGGGCGTGGAACAGATTCCAGGCCTCAGGATAGTATTTGCGTAGATCGTGAATGGCATTGGGGTTGACTTCCGCGAATTGACGTTCCGCCCAGTCCATCATTTGCACCATCTCATCCACCGCATTCTGGGTTTTGCCGATGATGCCTTCACACTCCCCTTGCACCCCGTTCAGGTGGTTGGAAATAACGGCTGATACAATCTGGTCTTTGTTTTCAAACCACTTATAGAGCGTTTTTTTGGAGATGCCTAAATGCGTGGCAATGTCATCCATTGACACGCTCTTAATGCCGTTGCGGGTAAAGAGCCCTAGGGCAGCTTGCAGGATTCTGTCTTTCACTTCCATCACTTCGAAGGCAAAGGTACTATGGAAACTTTAAATGATTCCTAAGTTTCCATTAGTATTTTGCTATCAAATTTTTGTGATAGATAGTTCCCCATATCATCTGACGATTAGCTCACTCTAATACTTTAGCCAAGGGCAACTTTTTTCTGCTTGCCTATCCGCTGTGGGCTGGTCGGCGGCGTTGGTGTACCTTGCTGCTCTGTTCTCCAAACTTTTGCCTTTATGAAAATCCGTACCGGCTTCGGCTACGACGTTCACCAACTGAAGGAAGGCTTGCCGTTCTGGCTGGGCGGCATTCAGGTTCCGCACACTCACGGCGCACTAGGCCACTCCGATGCCGACGTGCTCATCCATGTTATCTGCGACGCGCTGCTGGGCGCAGCGAACCTACGCGACATTGGCTTCCACTTCCCCGACACTGACCCGCAATACAAAGGCATTGACAGCAAGCGTTTGCTAGCCGAAGTGGTGCGCTTGCTCACGGAGCGCGGCTACAGCATCTCTAACATCGACTCCACTATTTGCCTGGAGGCTCCCAAGGTGAACCCGCACATTCCGGAAATGCAGCGGGTGCTGGCAGAGGTAATGGGCATCGAAGAGAATGATGTCAGCATTAAGGCTACCACCACCGAAAAGCTTGGCTTTGTGGGGCGCCGCGAAGGCGTGGCGGCTTACGCTTCGGTACTCATCATGCAACCTTAGCGGTGAAGTGGTGAAATTGTGAAGCGGAGCGCTTAGCGCTTAGTAGTAAGTTCTGCATTCACGCCCGGCTAGGCCAGTAGAGCATGAACTTTTTAGCACACAATTTCCCAACTTCACAATTCACCTTTCCCATCTTCCATCCTACTCTATGTACAAACCTTCCCTCCTAGCCCTGTTGCTTGCGGCTAGCTGCATGACTTCGGCGGTGGCCCAAGAGGCCCCCGAGAAGATCAAAGTCAAGACCAAGCGTAAGAATAAGACAGAAGCCCCAGCGGCTACGCCGGAGGCCACCAAGCAGGCCCCGGTTGAGGCTGACTGGGCTCTGAACTACGGCCAGACCATCACCCAGGCCGACCTGCGCCAGCACCTCACTGTGTTAGCTTCTGATGCCTATGAAGGCCGCGAAACTGGCGAAAAGGGCCAGAAAATGGCGGCGGAGTACATCAGCCAGCAGTTTAAAGCGCTAGGCCTCACGGGCCCCGTGCAGGGCTCCGACAACCCCTACCTGCAGCACTTCACCATGGAGCGCAGCACCTGGGCCGATGGAGCTACCCTGAAAGTGGGCGGCCAGACCTTCAAGTGGCTGACGGACTTTTATGGCACCGGTAACTCGCCCTTCCAGAACGAGACGGCCGTGCAGCCGGTGTTTGCAGGCTACGGCATTGAGCAAGATGGCTACTCCGACTATAGTGGCCTAGGCGATGTAAAAGGCAAAGACCTGATCATTCTGCTAGGTGAGCCCATGAATGATAAGGGTACTGCCACGCTGGGCAAGGATGGCCAACCCAGCAAATGGGGCACCGACTACCGGGCCAAAGCTGCCCTGGCCGCACAGAAAGGCGCCCGCTCAATATTCTTCGTAGACTTTAGCCCCAACGCGAACTTCGAGAAGCTGGCAGCCCGCATGACGCCTTACATTGGCCGGCCCAGCATCAGCTTCAAAGATGCACAGCAGGCACCCCGCCCGGTGGCCTTCTTCGTATCGCCGGCGGTGGGCTACAAGATGCTAGGTACTACTGCCGCCAACGTCACCAAGTATGCTGCCGCTACTGGCAAAGCTGGTAAGCCCACGGCCAGCACTTTCAAGCCCGCGAAGGTGATGCTGAAAGCGCCCAAAAAGCGCGAGGACTTCACCACCGAAAACGTGCTGGGCTTCTTGGAAGGCACCGACCTAAAAAACGAGGTACTGGTGCTATCGGCTCACTACGACCACATTGGCATCATCAACGGTGAGGTGCACAACGGCGCCGACGACGACGGCTCGGGTACGGTTTCAGTACTAGAAATGGCCCAGGCGTTTACCAAAGCTAAAGCCGAAGGCCATGGCCCACGCCGCAGCATCTTGTTCCTGACCGTAACCGGTGAGGAAAAGGGCCTGCTGGGCTCGGAGTACTACACCGACCACCCCGTTTTCCCGCTGGAAACCACCATTGCCGACCTGAACACCGACATGGTAGGCCGCACTGATAAAGACCATGAGGGCAAGGGCGACTACGTGTATGTGATTGGCTCGGATAAGCTTTCCTCGGAGCTGCATACTATCCTGCAGGGCGCTAACCAGAAGTACACCCAAATGGACCTCGACTTCCGCTACAACGACCCGGAAGACCCGAACCGCTTCTACTACCGCTCCGACCACTACAATTTTGCCAAGCACCGCATTCCGGTGGCGTTCTTCTTCAACGGTGTGCACGATGACTATCACGGCCCCGGAGACGAAGTAGAGAAAATTGAGTTTCCAAAGATGGAGAAGCGCGCCCGTCTGGTGTTCTTCACTGCCTGGGACCTCGCCAACCGCGACCAGCGCATCGTAGTTGACTCAAACAAAAAGTAAGTAACCTATCTAAAAGCTGTCATTCTGGGCCGCAGCGAGGCTAGTATCTATAAGAACGAGGTTGTGCGTGCAGCTCGTTTTGATGAAGCTCTTGCACTGGCCTAGAATGACAGCTTTTTTGTGCCCCAGCTTTTCTATTGTCCTGCTCAGTGAACAGATATTTATTGCCCGCTATCCTTATACTAGGCGCTGTTTCGGGAGCTTGGGCGCAAAAGCCGTCTGCCCCAGCCGCCCCTGACCCCGCGGCCAGCTTTGCCGCGGCTGTTACGGCTACTGATTTGCGCCGTCACCTCACCGAGCTAGCCTCCGACGCTTACCAAGGGCGCGAGACCGGCCAGCCGGGCCAGAAGAAAGCCGCCGAATACATTGCCCAGCAGTTTGCCAGCCTAGGCCTCCGCGGCCCCGTGACTGGCGGTAGCAACGCCTACTGGCAGTCGTTTGGCTTGGTCAAGACCACTCCCAACGGGTACGCCTCCATCAGTATCAATGGCCGCTACTTTGACCTGATGCGCGACTTTATTGGGTTCGGCGCTTCGCCCTTTAGCACACCTACCGCCGCCGACCCGGTGTTCCTGGGGTTTGGGATTGAAACCGAGCGTTACAATGATTACGCGGGCCAGCCGAGCGTGCGCGGCAAAGATGTAATTGTGCTGCAGGGTGAGCCTACTGATGGGCGCGGTCATTACCTGTTGTCGGGCTCCACCAAGGAAAGCTCCTGGGGTTCTGGTTACCGCAAGGCAGCCCTGGCCCGCGACAAAGGCGCGCGAAGCGTGGTGGTCATCACGTTTGCTGGTACCGTGCAGTTCGAGGCTATGGGGGCCGGCGTTGCGGAACAGCTAGCGGAGCCGGCTTTCACGCTGGCTGCTCCCACGCCCCAACCTCAGGACGAAAGCACGCTAGCCGAAACGCCACCGGAAGGAATTAGCCTGTACATCACCTCCTTCGACCTCGGCCTGGCCCTGCTCGGCAGTAAGGCAGAAGCTCTGCAGAATTACGTGCTGAGCAGCTACGGTACGGGCAAGCCACCCAAACCGTTGCAGCCAGTACCCTTTACCTTTTCCATCCCACAGAAGCAGGAAGCCATAACCTCGGAGAATGTGCTGGGCTTTCTGGAGGGCACCGATAAGAAGGATGAACTGGTAGTAATATCTGCCCACTACGACCACCTGGGCATTCAGCACGACACCATTTACAACGGCGCCGATGATGATGGCTCGGGTACCAGCTCGGTGCTTACTCTGGCGCAAGCATTTGCCCAGGCCAAAGCGGCTGGGCAAGGCCCCCGGCGTAGCATTCTGTTTCTGCTCAACACAGGCGAGGAGAAGGGCTTGCTGGGCTCTCAGTATTACACCAGTCACCCGGTAGTGCCGCTGACTTCCACCATTGCCGACCTGAATATTGACATGGTGGGCCGCACCGATCCGCGCCATACCAGCAAAAGCGAGTACGTGTATGTTATCGGCTCTGATAGGCTCAGCCCGGAGCTGCACGCGCTGAATGAAGCCGCTAACAAGCGCTACACCCACCTGAAGCTCGACTACAAGTACAACGAGCCCAATGACCCCGAGCAGCTCTACACCCGCTCCGACCATTACAATTTCGCCAAGTATCGCATCCCTGTCATTTTCTACACCAGTGGCCTACACCAAGACTACCATAAAGCCACTGATGATGTAGAGCGAATTGAATTTGATAAGCTGGAGCAGCGGGCCCGCTTGGTTTTCTACACCGCCTGGGACCTCGCCAATCGCGCCCAACGGCCCGCCGTGACGGTACAGTAGCTGCTATTCTAAATTAAACCCGCACGTCATCCTGAGGCAGGAAGGGGCTGCCCGCGAAGAATACCGCGCTAGGCCAGTCGTTCCAGCGTGAGTAGCTCCTTTGCTGCACTCAGGATGACGCGCGGGTTTATCGTTAGTGGCCTAGAAACTATTTGCGGGCGGCTGGTTTTATCTTTGTTCTTCTGCTGACGCCACACCCTCCTTGCTATGAACCTTACCCTGCCCACGCCCACTAAGTCAAAGCAATTTCTGGCCGATGCCGACCGCAAGGCGTTTGACTTGGAGCACCGGCGCAAAATCCGGTTCAACATTGGCAAGTATAATGCGGCGGTTCAGACTGGCCTAGGCTTCTACGAGGACCATGAACTAGCACGGGCGCGGGCCTCCTACCTGAAAGCGCAGGTTATCAATAACCTCGATCAGTACTTACTGCAGTGGGAAGAGAACTTTACGGCGCGGGGCGGCAAGGTTATCTGGGCGCAGAATGCGGAGGAAGCGCTGTTTGAAATTGGAAAGATCATGCAGCGGCGCAAGGCGCGCACCGTGGTGAAGGCCAAGAGCATGACCACCGAGGAAATCCACCTCAACAAGTACCTGGAGAAGAACGGTATTGAGTCGGTAGAAACAGATTTGGGCGAGTTCATTGTGCAGCTGAATGGGGAGCGGCCTTACCACATCGTGACGCCGGCCATGCACCTGAGCAAGCTCGATATTGCTGATATCTTCGTGAAGCACCTCGGTATTGAGTACACCGACGATGCCCAGAAGCTGGTACTCACGGCCCGCCACCTGCTGCGCGACAAGTACACAGCCGCTGAAGTAGGTATTACGGGCGGCAACTTCCTGATTGCGGATACCGGCGCCATTGCCGTGACGGAGAACGAGGGCAATGCCCGCCTCTCGGCTGCTTTCCCGAAAACACACATTGCCATTGTGGGCATTGAAAAGATGATTCCGCGGTTGCAGGACCTCGACTTGTTTTGGCCCCTGCTCAGCACCAGCGGCACCGGCCAGCAGGTAACGGTCTATAACACCATCTACACTGGTCCGCGCCAGCCCCTGGAAAAAGACGGCCCCGAGGAAATGTTCGTGGTACTCCTCGATAACGGCCGCACCAACCTGCTCGCCCAGCCCGATAAGCGCGAGGCCCTGCACTGCATCCGGTGCGGTGCCTGCCTAAACGTGTGCCCGGTGTATAAAAACATCGGCGGCCATACCTACGAGGCTACGTACTCGGGCCCCATTGGCTCGGTTATTACGCCCCACCTCAGCGGCATGGCCGAGAACAAGCATCTGAGCTTTGCCAGCAGCTTGTGCGGCGCCTGCTCCTCGGTGTGCCCCGTGAAGATCAACATCCATAACCTGCTCCTTAAAAACCGCCAGCAAAGCGTGCAGGAAGGCCACTCCGACAAGGAAGAGCAGCGGGCTATTACGGTGTGGCTGCATGGTATGAAGCGGCGCTGGGTGTGGGACCTGGCTCCCGCTTCGGCTAAGAACTGGGTGCTGAGCCGCCTGCTGGGTCAGACTGGCTGGAGCAAGCGCCGCGAGGCCGTACAGATTGCTCCCAAATCGTTCAAGCAGCTCTGGAAGGCCCGGAAATAGCTTTAGTAGGCCAGTAGCCCAACCTCCTTTCTGCCAACCAAGTACAAGGCAGGCGGCCATTCTGCCGCCAGTTGCTACGTATACATGTTGGATGCAAGTGTCAATGGGCTGGTCTTCACGATTGGCTCTTTTATGGTGGGCATCACCGTCTTATCGGCCATCCGTTCGTTTGTGTTGCCCCGCAATGAGTCGGTGCTGCTCAACAGTTGGGTATTTCAGGGCATTCGGAGGGTGTTTGAAGGGCTGGCTATGCTGGGCCGAACCTACGAGCAGCGCGATAAGGTAATGGCCTTGTATGCGCCCGTTGCGCTGGTTGCGCTGCCCATTGTGTGGTTAGGCGTAGTCAGCTTTGGTTATTCTATCGTCTATTGGGCGTTAGGCGAGGGAGATTTGGAACGCTGCTACCGCATCAGCAACAGCTCCTTGCTGACGCTGGGCTCGGAGGAACCCAGCAAGCACGGGTTGGCCAACATCATGTCGTACTCAGAGGCGACGCTAGGCCTGTTGCTGCTCACGCTGCTCATCTCCTACTTGCCAACTATCTACCAGGCTTTCTCACGACGGGAGCTGACGGTGGCGCGGCTAGAGATGCGGGCAGGCCCCAAGGCTTCCGCCGTTGAGTTGCTGCTTTGGCTGCATGGCGCTGACTTGCTGAAGCATGGCCCCCAGTGGCAGCATTGGGAAGAATGGTTTATTGAAATTGAGGAGACGCACACCTCATTGCCTATTCTATCCTTTTTCCGCTCGCCGCAGCCGGGCCGCTCCTGGGTCACAGCTGCCGACCTGATTCTGGACGCCGCTGCTCTTATCATTAGCTCAGTAGATACCCCGCAAGACCCTCACATGGTCATGTGTTTCAAAGCGGGCACCGTGTCTGTCAATCGGGTTTCGCGCTTCTTTAAGGAATCGGCTAAAACAAAACCCTACGAGTCATTAACGGAGCAGCAATCCGGCAACAACCCGCAACGCACTGACTTCCAAGACGCGTATCAGAAAATGCAGGAAGCGGGTATTTCGCTGCATGCCGATGAAGAGGCAGCTTGGCAGAAATACCAAGAGCTTCGCTCTCACTACAAACGCGCCATTGAGTTCCTGGCCAAACTAACAATGGCCCCAGAAATCAAGCCTATCTAGCTTGCCGCTGACTGGCCTAGCGTGGCTTGTAAGGTACCACGCCTAGTGTAGCAATAGGGCACCCTTTGGCTACACCAAGCATGGTAGGCTTTGCTTATTGCGCGTCTTCGTCGGGCAGGATTTGTACGTCCTGCACCAGCACCATCTTCTCAATTTCACGGCCGCGGGTGGTGTTGGCTAGGCCACCCAGGGCCGTTTCCTTGTACCGGGTTTCCATGCTCTGGCCCACCTCGCCAAGTGCCGCCACGCACTGATCCACGGGAATAACCGGATCGACGCCGGCAATGGCAATTTGAGCCGAGCTGAAGGCAATGGCTGCGGCGGAGGCATTACGTACCAAGCAGGGCACTTCTACCAGCCCCGCCACGGGGTCGCAGATGAGGCCTAGCATGCACTGAATGGTAACGGCCACGGCGGCAAACGTTTCTGCTACCGAACCGCCCAGGCAGTACACAATGGCGCCCGAGCCCATGGCTGCTGCCGAGCCCGTTTCAGCTTGGCAACCGCCTACTGCCCCGGCTAATGAGGCATTTTGCTCAATAATGAGGGCAATGCCGGCGGCCACCAGCAGGCCTTCCAAAATCTTACGGTCGTCGAGCTTGTGCAGGTCCTGAAGGGTAACCAGTACGCCGGGCAAGATGCCGGAGGCGCCAGCTGTTGGGGCGGCTACCACGCGGCCCATGCAGGAGTTTACTTCCTTGGCGCCCAGGGCCCGGGTCACGAGTTGCTTAAACTCCGGCGAAAGCACGGTTACGGGGGAAGCGGCAATTTTCTTAGCGCCGTTGTTCACCATGCCCGAGCGCGAGG
Organism: Hymenobacter wooponensis; assembly: GCF_004745865.1. Lineage (GTDB taxonomy): Bacteria > Bacteroidota > Bacteroidia > Cytophagales > Hymenobacteraceae > Hymenobacter > Hymenobacter wooponensis. The sequence goes on from NZ_SRKZ01000006.1 coordinate 168,901, forward strand.
TCATATCCTGGGTCAGGCCGGTGTGCACGGCATCGCGCATCACATCGTAGGCCCGCTGTAGGCCACTCCAGATTTCCTCCTCGGTGCGCCCCTTCTGCTCAATCTCGTAGGCCAGTACCGCCTGGTAGAGTGGCTCCTGGGTGGCAGCACAATGGGCCTGCCAGCTGGCAAAATCGTTGAAAAGTAGCGACATGGGTGGGGTGGGCGATGAGTGGGAGAAACGCGTTGACTTGCCTGTAACAAGGAATGGCAAAGTGGGGTGCAAAAATCAGCATTAAAATGGTATCCTCTCAGGAAATAGAGAACATAGCAAGGTAAGGCTGAAAAGCCCGGTTCCATACAGTAGCGTTTCTCTGGCAGCAGCCCTCCTATTTGCAGCGTACAGGCTGGGGCAGGGCACCTTGTGCCGGGGCTTGCATTAGCTGTTTGCCACCCGCGAAAGTGTCCTTCACGACTCGTCTAGGCCACTACCCAGTGACTTTTCTCCGTTCGCCGCGCGAGCAAAGCTGGTAGATAGATACCCACTTTGAGGCACGCCCTTCCCGGGCCGTGAGTTGGGCTCACCTCAAGCTGCTAGCAGGTAAAAGGGCACGTAGGCCGTATTGCGCTACGTGCCCTAGTTAAGGCCTAGGGCTGTAGCTGAACCTTGTGACGCTGGAGCTTCCCATGGGCGGGCCGTAAGGTGAGGTGGTAGAACCCTGGCGCGGTGGCTGGGGTCTTTACCTGCACTTGGTTAAGGCCGGCTTGCAACTGCAGAGTCTGCTGCACCACCACCCGGCCCAGCGCATCAGTCAACATAAGCTGCGCGTTTTGCGCCTGAGAGCTCTGACAGTTCAACGTGAACGTGCCGGCATTGGGGTTGGGGTACACGCCCAGCTCAGGCCGAGGAAGCGCCGCCGGTGGGGTGAACGGCGCAGGGCGGCGTGCCTGGGCTACGCCGGTCCCGCTCAGAGGGCGTACTTCCAGAGCCGACAGCTTGGGCTGATCTAGGCCACCATCAGCAGCCAAGGAACTTAGCTCCAGGTTGAGCACCCCATCCGTGACCTTAGCAGCGAAAGACTCGGTAGTAGCCACGTTGGCACCCACCTTGCGGAAGATGTCGTAGTCGTCGAGCACCTTCTGGCCTTCCAAACTCACATCAAAGAGCCGCTCGCCGGTGTTGTGCCAGTAAATCTCGGCGAAATGCAGCACTACCTGGTAAGAACCATTGGGCAGAGGCAATGCGTAGCTCAGCTGCCCCGCCGTGCCATAGCGCTCCGTTTGATACAGCGCATCATCTTGTGTGCCAGCAATGGCCATCGTGGTAGAATAGGTATTACCGGGAGACGGAGAGTAAGCGGTATCGGCGGCGAACAGGCCTAGTGACGTGCTGAGCTGCGGGCCGCCGCAGTTGAGCTGATATGCCCGCTGCAGAGGCAGCACTTCCAGAGCCGAGAGCTTGGGGTAGTCTACTCCTCCGTCCTGCGGAAGAGAACTCATATCCAGGGTTAAGATGCCGTCGGTAACGGTGACGGTGAACGACTCGGTGGTGGCCGTGTTAGCACCCACTTTGCCGAAGATGTCGTAGTCGTCGAGCACCTTCTGCCCCTGCAGGCTCACGTCGAACAGCCGCTGCTCCGGGGCCGACCAGTAAATTTCGGCGAAGTGCAGTACGACCTGATAGGAGCCATTTTCCACCGGCAAGGCGTAGCGCAACCGACCGGTGGTGCTATAGCGTTCCGTTTGGTAAAGGGCGTCGTCGGTGGTGCCTGCAATAGGGGCCGTGGTGGAATAGGTGTTACCGGGAGCTGGAGAGTAAGCGGTGTCGGCGGCGAACAGGCCTAGTGAGGTGCTCAGCTGCGGGCCGCCGCTGTTGACCCGGTAGGCGCCAGGGCTGCCGTTCTGGTTCAGGCGCACGCTCACCGTGTTACTGCCCATGTTCACAGTTACCAGGTCCAGGTCGCCATCATTGTCCATATCGCCCAGAACCAGCCCACGCGGCATGAGGCCCACCACTACCTCCTGACTGCCGCTAAACACCCCCGCCCCGTTGTTGAGGCGTACGCTTACCGAGTTACTGCTGCTGTTGAGGGTGAGCAGATCCAGGTCTCCATCACCGTCTAGGTCTCCTAGCACCACCTTCTCGGGGTTCAGGCCTACGAGTATTTCCTGGGCGCTGCCAAACGCGCCGCTACCGTTATTGAGTAATAAGGTAACCTGTCGGCTGCCGGGGTTGGCCAGGAGTAAATCTAAATCTCCGTCCGCGTCCACGTCGCCCAGCGCCAGACTGCGCGGGTCAATGCTCGCCGCCACTTCCTGAGTAGGATTGAATGTTCCCCGGCCATTATTGAGGTATACTCGGGCGGAGTTAAATGCCACCACAAAATCAACATCTCCATCACCATCTAAGTCGCCGGCAGCGGTGCCGTAGGCGGAGGAAAGAGCATCAGTAATCCCCGAAAACACCCCATTACCGTCATTCAAGTATGCTCGTGCACGAAAAATGGCTTGGCCGTCCATGTTGGAGAAGCCCTGAGTTAACAGATCTAGGTCACCGTCGCCTTCCACATCACCAAAGGCAATACTAATCCTGTCGCCGCTGCCTAAAGCTATTCGCGGCGACATAGAACTGAATGAGCCTGTACCATCATTACGCCAGAAGTCTACCCGGCCCGTACTGAACCTATCATTATAACTCACTACCAGATCCAGGGAACTGTTGCCGTCCAAATCCTGCAGGAATACTTCGTTTAAGACAGCGCGAGTGAAAGTAACAGCCTCCCTCCCATTCTTAAACCCACCTTTACCATCGTTGAGGCGCAGACTCACAGTACTGGTGCCATCTGGGGCCTGGATGTTAGCTGTCAGCAAGTCTAGGTCACCGTCGCCATCCACGTCGCCCACGGCTACACTACGGGGCCGAGAACCAACTGGCACCTCTGGGCCTCCGCCAAAATAGCCCGCGGAAGGGGCGGTGGCAGTGGTAAACTGCCAGACCTGGGGCTTGGCCAGGGGCGTACCATCATTGCTCCGCAGAGCGGAAGTAAGTGTGGCCCAAATTTGCTCCCCAGCCCGGAAGGGGGTGGCCGGAGTAAAGGTTAACGTGGAGCCGTTGGTAGATAGAGTACCCGTGCGCTGACCACCTTCCTGAGCACTGAATACGCGCAACGTGGCCGCTGGCAACTCTGCTGGCAGCGCCTGGTCAAAGTCCAGCACCAGGGCCGTGGAGCGAGGAGCAGCCAATGCGTTGCGCGTTGGCAAGAGGCGGGTGAGCACGGGCGCCTGCGCCTGGGTGGTGCTACTGCACAACCCTAGTAGCAACAGAATCACTACGGGGGTAAGCCCTTTGACAAGACGCAGCCAAGACGAGTAAAAAGTAGGAGCTAGCATGATAATCCGGCTTAATAGCTGCGCTTGCTCCCTGCCCAGGCAAGGCAGGCCGGGCATCCCGGTACGGGACCAGCGCAAATGAAGCTATCAAAAAGGCTTCTTTATTCATATTAAATCATTGAATGTTAGTAATATATATAAAATTTTATACTAGCATACTAGCCTCATTCTTAGCTCTTTTTAGGAGCCGGCTGGCTGTACGCTTTTTCTACTGCTGCTAAGTAGTTCATCGTGTCCTTCGAGAACTGGGGCGGGTGGGTAGCATCCTTCTGGGCGGCCTTTTGGTAGAGCCGCACGAAGGCAAACGGATTGTCGATGTGCGCAATCAGCTCCTTGCGGTATCCATTGGCCTCAATAACCCGCGCCATGTAGCACCCTGGCACGTGCCCCGCCGAGTGCAGGATGCGCTGGTAATACGTTGCCGGCTTCTTAGCCGGAGCGCCCAGTTTAGCCACCGACTGAAGCAGAGAATCAAGCCGCTGGATAGAGCGGGGCGCGGGCGTCAGGAACTGCGCTTGCACGCGGTGGGGGTCGCCGGGCACTTGGTACATGGGCGTCTTATCAATCAGATCGGCAATACCTTCGCTGCGTATGCCACGCAGGGCCCAGAATAAGCCTTTATCCTCGGGCGCCACGGTACCGAAATCCTTGGTCGGGACGAGCTGGTGGTGCATCTCGTGCGCTTCCACAATGCCAGGCTTGGCCTTGTCATGATCGACGACGGCTTTCAGACTGTAGAAAATACCCTCCTGCTGAGAAGTGGCACCATCACCAATGGCCGTATAATACATCTTCAGGTCGGGCACTTTAGTATGCGAGGCGGCTGGCAGGTACTCGTAGGCCAGGGTGTACATCAAGGCTATGTACTGTGGGCTCTGAATGGTCTGCTGAATGTACTCGCGGTATTCTGCTTCGCGCTCTTTGTACTCATTGGCCAGTACATACGGCGCTACCTTGTCGCGGAGCTTGATGCGGCGCAACGAATCATTCTTGGGCATGTACACCGTCTCCAGGGCCTTGCGGTAGCTTTCTAGGGAGTACACCGAAAGCGGATCGGGGAGAAACGTGTTGCGTATGTAGGTTTTGTTGCCGGGCAGGTTAATGAACTCGGTCCAGTCTTTATCAGCAATGGGGCGGTTTTGGCGCAGCTCGTCGGTGAGTTGCCAGAACCGGGTCACCGCATCGGTATTAATAGACTGAGCCATGGCGCCGGTGCTGGCCAGCAGGCACAAGAACAGCCCCACCAGCCGGCGGGAAAAAGAAATGGCTAGGGCCAACACGATAGACGGGCAATTATTCATGGCTCAATTCTCTTAGGTGAGATAGTGAGAGCAAAGAACCCTGGTAGCCACTACCGCCCGAAAGTATTTCGACCAAGTCTGGTCGGCACACCACCAAACCACGAAACGGGCTGCATTTTTGGCCCATCTACACACGCTAGGCCAGGGGCCTCGTCTTGAAAGCGCAGCTTTTGGGTTTAAGCCTGACACATACAAAGCCCTCAAGCAAAACAGCCCCGCTGCACAGGGCAACGGGGCTGTTCAGAACATAATGAGCGGCGGCGCACTAGGCCACTTTCTCGGTCTCGCTCACCAGCTTCACCGAAGCCGAGTTGATGCACAAGCGTAGGCCACTTGGTGGTGGCCCATCGGGGAAGACGTGCCCCTGGTGGGCGTCGCAGGTGTTGCAGAGCACTTCCACGCGGGTCATGCCGTAGCTGGTGTCTTTCTTGTACCTGAGGGCGTTTTCCTTCACTGGCTGCGTGAAGCTAGGCCACCCCGTACCCGACTCAAACTTGGTGCGCGAGTCGTAGAGCGGCGTACCGCAGCATACGCAGGCGTAGAGGCCAGCCTCATGGGCTTCGCAGTACTCGCCGGTGAAGGCCCGCTCGGTGCCGTGCTCTCGCGTAACGTGGTACTGCTGGGGCGTGAGCTGGGCGCGCCACTCAGCATCGGTTTTTTCTACTCGCTTATCGGGGGCCGGACTGCCGTGGTTGGCCAGCCGGATAACATCATTCCAGGTTTGCATGGGTTGTGAAGCTTAGGTCGGAGAATCAGTTGCTATTGCAAACGCGGCAGGTTGGCCGGAAGTTTTCAACCGTTGAGCCTGGTTATCTAAAACTGGTCAAACCCATCTCGTACCGACCACTTGCGCCACTGCTGCCGGGCAAAGCGCAGAAACATCGCCGGAGCTTTCCGAAACTCCTTTTCTGACTCATAACGCCCGGCCAGCAGCTCGTAGCCATCAGGCGCGTTTAGCTGGCGTTGGCTGATGCTATCGAGGCAGCATGGATTAGCAGGTGCCCGCCCACTTACCGGCACAGAGTCGTAGGCCACTACCATTTGTCCGCGCAACGCATACTTAGCGGCGCCTTCGTGCATAATCAGCTTCAGGTCCGAGGGGCTTACATCGCTGCGGCAGGTGAGCTTGTAGAGAAGAGTGGTTTCCGATAGGCCATCCCCGTCGAGGTCGGTCACGGCGGTAGAACCGGGGAGCAGGCCTAGCCACAAATCAAATGGGCAGTTCCGGACGGCATCTTGCAGGCGCCATAGTTGCTGCCAGCTTCCGGCCCGCTGCACATATTGGCGGGCAAACAGCTCCACGTACGACTCTTCGTCGGTGTACTTCGTGGTCTTCTCCGCAAAAGGCCCATTACGGAATACTACCAGCATATTTTCCCCATTGGTATCCGTCCAGCGCCACGCTTCCAGTAACTGGCCCGGCATCCGTAAGGCGGCGGGTAGTTGGGCAAGAGGCACGGCCTTCATGTGGCTGCTGTCTGCAGTGGCCGCTGGTGCTACGACCTCCGCGGTAGGGCTTGTAGGGGGAGTGGCTACTCGTTTCGCCTGCTCTGTTTGCTGCTCTGAACAACTTCCTGCGAGGAAGGCTAGTAAGCCTAGTGCGTATAGTAGCTTCATAAAACGCCTATCCTGGCTAGCGGATATCTGCCGCCAAGCTAGTTGTTAAACGCTGAACGATGAAAATTCTCTCCGCCGACCAAACCCGCCAAGCCGACCAAGCCACTATCCAAGCCGAAGGTATCCGCTCCGATGAGTTGATGGAGCGCGCCGCCACTGCCCTCACTTCCTGGCTAATGGAACGGGTGGCGCCCGATGAGCCCGGCCAAATCCATGTCTTCTGCGGCCCAGGCAACAACGGCGGCGACGGGCTGGTAGTAGCACGCCAGCTTCACGAAGCAGGTTATGCCGTGCGCGTGTGGTTGCTGCCAGCCACCAAACACTCCGCTGATTTTACCATTAACCGCCAACGCTTACCCGCTGAGCTGCCCTGCGCCGAGCTGAATCCGCAGAAGCTGCCCCGGTTACCCCCGCACACTATCGTGCTCGACGCGTTGTTTGGGACTGGCCTACGCCGCCCGCTAACCGACGATGCCGCAGCCGTAGTTAAACACCTCAACAAGGCCCAGGCGCGCATTGTAGCGGTTGATGTACCCTCCGGGCTGTTTACTGATGCGCCCCAACCCGCCGATAGTGTGGTGGTGCAAGCCCGTCATACTATCAGCTTTGAGCTTCCGAAACTTTCTTTCCTCTTACCCCAGAATGCGGCCTTTGTAGGCCAGTGGCACGTGCTACCGATTGGGTTGAATACTGAGTTTATCCACACTGTCCCTGTGGATAACTATTATGTGGATGCCGTTTTCCTGGCAGGCCGCTTGCCCCAACGCTCCCAATTCAGCCATAAGGGCACGTTTGGTCATGCGTTGTTGCTAGCGGGTAGCCGCGGAAAAATTGGTGCGGCCGTGCTGGCGTCACGGGCTTGCTTACACGGAGGCGTGGGCCTGCTCACGGTGCGCGTGCCGGCGGTAGGGTATGATATTCTGCAAACTTCTGCCCCCGAAGCCATGGCTCTCACCGACCCTGCTACCGACTTCGTGACGGAGTTACCGGACCTGAAGCCGTACGCGGCCATTGGTATTGGGCCGGGCCTAGGCCAGGAAGCAGCCACCAGAGACGTATTAGAACAACTGCTCCGCGCGGCCAAAGTACCCCTGGTCATCGATGCTGATGCCCTGAACATGCTCGGGGCTAACCGGGAGCTCCTGGATCTGCTGCCGCCCGACACGCTGCTTACTCCCCACCCCAAAGAGTTTGAACGCCTCACCGAGCCCGCCCGCGACGACTACCACCGCCTGGAGCTGCTCCGGGATTTTGCCCGGCAGCGCCGCTGCTACTGCGTGCTCAAAGGCGCTTACACCGCTCTAGCCGCGCCCGATGGTACCCTCTACTTTAACAGCACCGGCAACCCCGGCATGGCCACTGGCGGCAGCGGCGACGTATTAACCGGCCTGCTATTAGCACTGCGCGCCGATCAGCGCCTCTCCCCGCTCGATGCAGCATTACTAGGCCTCTACGCCCACGGCCGCGCCGGTGACCTGGCCGCCGAGGAAACGGGTCAAGCTGGCCTCGTAGCCGGCGACATAGCCCGGTTTATTGGCCCTGCCCTGCATAAGCTCACCACGTTACCCGCTCGGCTCTAACCCAAACTGTGCAGCCACGTAGTCATTACCCTAACCGTGGGACATAGTTTGAGTGGCTATACTAGGAACATACTAGCCACCCATACCACCAGAAACTGCACTACCATCACGCCATCGGCCAGCAAGGCAAAGTAGTAGTCTGAGCGTGACTCATCGGCGAACCAAATAACGCCGGCGGCTAGCAGCAGCGGCAGCAAGTACACCGTTTGGTGATGCACTGGCATCCCAATTGGCACTAGCAGGGCCGCCCCCACCAGCGCCGCTAAGGCCACCAGCTTAGTGGCGCGCACCCCAAATACCCCCGGAAACGTGCGGGTGCCAATCAGGCGGTCTTTGCTGTAGTCGCGGATGTCGAACACGAAAGCCAGGGCCAGAATGAACAGGAAGCGCCGGGCAAACAACACCAGCACCACCGGCTCCAGCAGTGGCCGGTGCAGGTAGAGTGCCGGAATCCACACCGTAACGGCGGCCCACACATAGGCAATCAGAAACACCTTTAGCAGTGGAAAATCGCGCAGGGCCCACCAGCGGCCGTGCACTTTCACGATGGGCAACGAGTACAGCAACGAGATAACGGCCAGATGCCCGATAAAACCAATCAGGTGCTGCCATCCATCCCACAAGAACAAGCTGCCTGCCACTGCCAAGGCCACCATGGCCAGCAAAAACAAGCTCCGCCGGTGAGTCCGCATCCAGCTTTTCCGCCCCGAGAGGGCCACGGGTTGGCTGTGCTTATAGGGCAGCACGCTGTCGAGGTTGTAGAGGAACAGTGTGGCCGTAAAAATCATGGTGCCCAGCCGCCACGGAATTTGCACCTGCCAGAACAGAAACGTGGCCCAGGTGAGGCCTAGCGCCGCCAGTGCCAGCCATGTGCTGCTATAGAGCACGGCATCCAAAGTGCTGCGTACCCGCGAAGGAGTAGGCAGAGGAGCGGATACAGATGCAGTGGGGCGAGCCGAGGACATAGTACTACTACGTGGCAGACATCTGAGCGCGATGTGCCAGCGCGAAGATAGAGGCCTACGAGGCTATTTGCCGGTTTCGTCGTTCCCCGCATCCACTGGCTTCGACTCCGGCGAGCCATGCTGCCGCAGAAAAATAGAGAGGCCTACAATGGACACAATGGATAGGAACTCACTCTGCCAGTTCTGAAACGACTCAAACCAGAACCGGGAAGTTTGCATGTACTCTAGGATAGTTACCGCCGGCTTCCCCTCGTGTTGCTGTTCAATGCTGTATACTTCGGCACCGCCTTTTGCGTGCAGCCAGAAGGCCCCAATAAAGAGCAGAAAGAACGCTATGCTCAGCGACCGACGATAAAGGGCCAGCTGCCAGCCACCGTGCTTTACTGGGGTGGGCGCCTCTTCTTTTGTGGGGTCAGGTTCTTTGTCTACTTCTTCGTCTTCATACAGCTTCTTCGACTCCGAGGAGCCGCGCTGCCGCAGCCAGATGGTGAGCACCACGTACAGGCCCATCTGCAGAAACTCACTTTCCCAGTTTTCGAAAGTGGCTTCCAGGAAATGGCCAGAGCCCAGGTACTGGCCTAGCGTCAGGGTCTGCATCCCCATCTCCTCTAAGTCGCTGTTATTATCCAGCCAGCCAGTGAAGATCTGACCAGTTAATGTTCCAATAACCAACACACAACCAACCAGCAGCAAGCTGTTCTCATACAGCCAGCGCAACAAGGGCGAGGAATAGGGTTTTTTCGGTATAGTGGCCTAAATACGGCTGCTCAGCTACAAAGGCTGCTACGCTTGAGCTTGCGCTGCTTTTAGGCGTAAAACAAAGCAGCCTCCCCAGGTCTGTTAAAGACCCGCGGAGGCTGCTTATTGCATTGCGGCAAACCCGCTAGGCCACTTAGCCGATAACTTCCTGCACGCTAGCAGTATCCTGCTTGTTGCCGTTGGGGAAAGTTTCGTTGTAAAGTTTGATGCTGTCTTCGATGATGCGGTAAGCATCTTCACGGCCCATGAAACGCTCTACGCTTACGTGCTTGTGCTCCAGCGCTTTGTAATCTTCGAAGAAACGCTGCATCTCCAGCAGGGTGTGCGGAGGCAGATCAGCAATGTCATTATAGTGGTTCACCGATACGTCGTTGGCGGCTACTGCAATGATTTTGTCGTCCTCTTCGTCTTGGTCAATCATCTGCATCACGCCAATCACCTTGGCATCTACCAAGCACATGGGCACAATATCAACCGAGCACAGCACCAGAATGTCCAGTGGGTCTTTGTCGTCGCAGTAGGTTTTCGGGATGAAGCCGTATGCAGCGGGGTAGTGTACTGCGGAGAACAGCACGCGGTCCAGCTTTAGGAGGCCACTGTCTTTGTCCAGCTCATATTTGCCCTTAGAGCCTTTAGGAATTTCGATAATGCCGTTGACAACAGCAGGAGCGTTTTCGCCACGCTCGACGTCGTGCCAGGGGTTAAAATGAGCCATGTGGGAGGAAGGTAGGCGCGGCCGTGCACCGCGAGTAAGTAGTAGTTGTTAATGAAGTGTGTATACGCAGCTTGTGCGTTGGGTATTAAGGGTCGGCTAGAGGCCTACGTAATTCAGATTTTTACGTTACAAGGTTATTTCTGCGACAATACCTCCAGCAGCGGCTGCCCCGTGCAACCATCGGGCTCCTGTATATGGAGCCAGCGCGCCAAGGTAGCTGCAATATCGGTGATTTTAGCCGGAGCCGACGATTCGCCGTGCTTTACATGCCAGCCCCAGAATACCACGGGCACGTGCGTATCGTAGTTACCCGACGAGCCGTGGGTGGTACCCTTATTAATGGGGTACTGATACGATTCCAGCCAGCCTGGTTCCAGCACTACCATCACATCGCCGGAGCGCTTGGGGAAGTACCCATTTTCCAGGTACATCAGCATCCCGCTTTCCCAGTGTGATTTCTGCAAATCCTCGGCTGTTATGGCGCGGGTTACGCCGGCAAAGCCAGTCATCAGCTTAGCTACTTCGCGCTGCATCTGATAGAGGTCTAGCTTTTTCTCCTCAATCAATGGCTGGTTCAGGTACACTTGCTGATTTTCGTAGCTCAATACCCACTTGCCAGCCCCATGCAATTGCACCAGCTTCCGCTGTAAGGAGTCGCGCATGATGCCGGGGCCCACAGAACCTGCCGGAATTCGCTTGTCGCGCAGAAAGTCGGGGGAATGGGCCGCGCCGTGGTCTGCGCTCAAAAATACCAGCACCTGCTTGCGGCCTACGGCCTTGTCAAGGTACTGAAACAAGCGCTCCAGGTCACGGTCGAGCCGCAGGTACGTATCCTCCGTCTCAATAGCATTTGGCCCAAACTGGTGGCCTACGTAGTCGGTGCTGGAAAAGCTCAGGGCCAGGAAGTCGGTTTGGCCGCGCTGGCCTAGCTGCTCAGCTCGTAGCGCCTCCAGGGCAAAGTCCAGGGTGAGCGAGTTTCCGAAGGGCGTCGAGCGGATCAGATCAAGATTGCGGGGCGTTGCCACCGGAGGCTTCTCCCCTTCCGTCTGCATATTCTGCTTAACGGCCGTAATAGGCGCTGCGCTCAGCGTAGGCAGGTCATGAGGAAACACGGGCTTGGCTTCACCCTTAAATGCTCCTTCCCAAGCCACATCATCCGGCGAGCTTTCTGTGTACTGGCCTATGGGCAACAGCGTTTCCCAAGGCTTGCTCAGGTATTGAGCCGCCACCTGCTTCTGGTTGAACTTCTGTACCCAGTCGGGCAGCGTGGTCTGGTAGAATGTGCTGGAGATAAATGCCCCATTCGAGCCATCGTACCAGTAGGCGGCATTAGCCGCGTGTCCGGCCGGAAGAATAGAACCCCGGTCCTTGATGCATACGCCAATTACCTTACTCTGAAAGTTGGTGGCCAGACGCAGCTCATCCGTGATAGTGCTGGTGAGCATGTGGCGCGGCGACTGTTGCCCGGCGGCCACCGTGCCCCCCACGGGCTGCACGGTTTTGTCCTCGGTCACATAGGTACCCTTGCCTTCTTCACGCACCAGCCAGTTATTGCCCACAATGCCGTGCACTGAGGGCGTAGTGCCCGTGTAAATGCTGGCGTGCCCAGGCCCGGTGTACGTAGGCACGTAGTTGTAATGGGCATTTTCATAGCTGAAGCCTTCGCCCAGCAGCCGGCGGAAACCACCGTTTCCGTATTTACTCCAGTAGCGGTAGAGGTAATCGTAGCGCATCTGGTCTACCACTATTCCTACTACCAACTTAGGACGGTCGAGGGATTTAGAGGCTTTCTGGGCGAAAGCGGGCAGAGCCAACGTGGCTGCCAGCAACAGGCTCAGGCGTTTTTTCAAAGCGGAAGGAAGTTTATGGCCTGGAGCAAGCTCCAGCCTAGCACGAGTGCCCAAAGATAGGCCTCAAGCGCGGGAATAACCTCGTCTGCAGCCTTATTAGCCCTGCGCCGTACAGCCATTCTAGGCCACTCCCCGCTTACCCCTTCGTTTACTCCCTGCGTTACAAGCCCCATTTTCATGGCAGAATCAACCTCTTACGCCCTCATTTTTGACATGGATGGCGTCTTGATCAATAATACCTCCTTTCAAGCTCGTGCCTTTCAGCTCTTATTCCGCGACCTAGGCCTCACCACGAATGCGCTCAAGCTGCTGCAGCGGCTCAACGGTATGCCGGCCACCAAAATTCTGGAAACTGTTTTCGCCAATCCGGTTCCGAAGAAACAGCTAGAGACGTACGCCAACCAGCGCGAATTTCTGTACCGCACGCTTTATTGGGAGAAACGCCGGGAAATGCCCGGCCTGACGCAGTTTCTGCAAGACGCCCGCGCTGCTGGCTTCAAAATAGGCCTAGGCACCGGCTCCGGCAACGATACCATTGGCTACATCATCGACCACCTCAACCTGCGCCGGTTCTTCGATGTAGTAGTAACGAAAGATGAAGTGGACCGCGGCAAGCCCCACGCCGACACCTACACAGTAACGGCCCGCGAGCTGGGTGTTCCCCCCGAACGCTGCCTCGTCTTCGAGGATGCGCTTGTAGGCGAACAGGCTGCTTACAAAGCCGGAATGCGCTGCATTGCCCTGAGCACCTCCATCAAACCCGATAAATTTCAGGCGCCTCTGAAAGTCCTCAAAGACTTTACAGAAATCAACTCGGCGCAGGTGCTAGAATTGCTGGAGCAGAACCTACCAATTCCAAAACCCAGCAAGCAGCTAGCTAAGCGTGAATACATGCACCTATAGTGCTTTGACATAACAGTGAGCATTCACCTGTAATTAGTCTCTCCCCTACCCGCACGCCCTACTGACGAAGGAAGCATCTTCTCGCGTCAAAATGAACCCGTTCTAGGCCAGTCACTCCAACGTGAAAAGACTCTTCACAAACTCAGGATGATGTGCTAGGTAATTCAAGTGGCCTAGCCAATAGGCTTACATACACAACAAAAAAGCAAGGCCCGATTCCAGCTGGAATCGGGCCTTGCTTTTTCTTGCGAGACTGTATTAGCGGCTGGAAGCAAGTGCTTCGGCACCACCCACAATTTCGAGAATTTCTGTTGTGATGGCGGCCTGACGCGTACGGTTGTACGTCAGCTTGAGCTGCTTCAGCAGTTCACCAGCGTTTTCGGTGGCTTTCTCCATAGCCGTCATGCGGGCACCATGCTCCGAAGCGTTGCTTTCCAGTACGGCTTTGTACAGCTGCACTTTAATCGACTGCGGAATCAGGGTCTGCACGATTTGCTCTTTCGAGGGCTCGAAGATGTAGTCCACGTTCGAGGCAGCTGGCGCGTTGGCGGGCAGCTCGGCGGGCACCAGCGGCAGTAGCTGCTCAGTGCGCACAATCTGCGTAGCCACGTTCCGGAACTCGTTATACACCATTACCACCTCGTCGTACTGGCCGGTGCGGAAGCCTTCCATCGCCTGCTCGGCAGCTTCCCGTACCGTATCAAACGACAGTTTGCCGAATACGTGCGAGTAGTTGCCCAGCAGCGGCAAGCGCTTACCATAGTACTCGTGGGCCTTGCGGCCGATGGCCAGCACCGTTACGTTACCAGCCGCAGCCTGCGCAGCATAACGCTCCTGAATGGTAGCGTTAACGCCTTTGAAGATGTTGCTGTTGAACGCGCCGGCTAGGCCACGGTCGGAGGTAATGGCAATAATCAGCACGCGGTTCACGTCACGGGCTACCCCGTACTCGCTTACCACATCATCGCCAGCCAGAGCCGTCAGGTTGCCCAGAATGTTATTGAGCCGTTGCGCGTAGGGGCGCAGGCGCAGGATGTTGTCCTGGGCCCGACGCAGCTTAGCCGCGGCTACCATTTTCATGGCTTTCGTGATTTGCTGCGTGCTCTGCACCGACGTGATGCGGCTCCGGACTTCTTTTAAGCTAGCCATTTATCAAGTGTTGATTGTCAGTTGCTGATTGTTGATTGCTGGACGAGCTCTTGAAGAGCTAAACATCCAACAATCAACAACCAACAATCAACCAGTTACTTAGAAGCGTATACTGCCGACAGGTCTTTGGCAACCTGACGGATGGCACCGGTAACGGTGTCGTCCAGCTTGCCAGCCTTCAGTGCCTGCAGCACCTCGGGGTGACGAGTGTTCATTACTTGCACGAACTCCTTCTCGAACTCACGCACCTTGCTTACAGGCACTTGGTCGAGCAGACCGTTGGTAGCGGCGTAGATTACCGCTACCTGATCCTCTACCTTCTGAGGCGAGAACTGAGGCTGCTTCAGAATTTCGAGGTTACGACGGCCACGCTCAATGGTGAGCTTGGTCGAAGCGTCAAGGTCAGAGCCGAACTTGGCGAAGGCCTCCAGCTCACGGAACTGAGCCTGGTCGAGCTTCAGCGTGCCCGATACCTTCTTCATCGACTTGATCTGCGCGTTACCACCTACGCGCGATACCGAGATACCTACGTTGATGGCGGGGCGGATACCCGAGTTGAAGAGGTTGGTCTCGAGGAAGATCTGACCGTCCGTAATCGAAATTACGTTCGTGGGGATGTACGCTGAAACGTCACCAGCCTGGGTTTCGATGAGCGGCAGAGCCGTCAGCGAACCACCACCTTTTACCAAGTGCTTGATGCTCTCTGGTAGGTCGTTCATGTCGCGAGCGATAGTGTCCGAAGCGTTGATCTTCGCGGCACGCTCTAGCAGGCGGCTGTGCAGGTAGAATACGTCACCGGGGTAAGCCTCACGTCCGGGAGGACGACGCAACAACAGCGACACCTCGCGGTAGGCCACAGCCTGCTTCGACAAGTCATCGTATACTACTAGGGCCGGACGGCCGGTATCGCGGAAGAACTCGCCGATGGCAGCACCCGTGAAGGGAGCAAAGAACTGCATGGGAGCAGGGTCAGAAGCCGAAGCCGACACTACTACGGTGTAGTCCATGGCACCACCTTTGGTCAGGGCGTTTACTACCTGAGCTACCGTAGATGCTTTCTGGCCTACGGCTACGTAGATGCAGAAAACTGGCTCGCCGCGGTCGTAGAACTCGCGCTGGTTCAGGATGGTGTCGATAGCTACCGTTGACTTACCCGTCTGACGGTCGCCGATGATCAGTTCGCGCTGACCACGGCCGATTGGAATCATGGCGTCGATAGCCTTGATACCCGTCTGCATGGGCTCGTTTACGGGCTGGCGGTAGATTACACCAGGAGCCTTACGCTCTAGGGGCATATCGTACAGCTCACCAGCAATGGGGCCGCGGCCGTCGATGGCCTGGCCCAGCGTGTTTACCACGCGGCCTACGATGCCTTCGCCAACCTTGATAGAAGCAATTTTATTGGTACGACGTACCGTTGCGCCTTCCCGGATATCGGAGTAGTCGCCGAGCATTACGGCACCTACGTTATCTTCTTCCAGGTTAAGCACGAGGGCCTGCAGGCCATTTTCAAATTCGAGCAATTCCCCCGACTGGGCTTTGCCCAGACCGTAGATGCGGGCTACACCGTCACCTACCTGCAGAACCGTACCAACCTCTTCGAGTTCGGCTTCGGTTTTGAAGTTAGACAGCTGCTCCCGCAGAATGGCGGATACTTCATCCGGACGTACTTCTGCCATGACGCTTATAGTTGAGATTGGTAGGGGTTCTTCGAGAATTCGGTGCGCAGCTTGCGCAACCGGTAACTAACCGAGTCATCGATGAGCCGGTCGCCCACGCGCAGCACGAAGCCGCCAATGAGTTCCGGATCAATTTTCTCGGTGAGCGTGACTTGCTGTAGGCCAGTTTGCTGGCGAACCAGGTTGGTTACTTGCAAGCGGGTGATGGCGTTGAGTGGCATAGCGGTAGTTACCTCAGCCAGCTGCACGCCACGCAGCAGATTGTATTGGGTAAGAAACTCAGCACCGATGTATTCCAGGGCGCTTTCGCGGTTTTTCTGCGTGATGATGGTAAAGAACTTCTCTGTGAGGTTCGATACCTTACCGCCGAACACGGCGTGCAGAATAGCCAGTTTCTTGTCGTGCTTGACGATGGGGTTGCGCAGCAATAAGCGCAGATCCCGGTTCTCGCTCAACACCTTGTTGAACAAGTCCATGTCCTGCTTTACTTGCTCCAGCGTACCCTGCTCCTCGGCCAAATCAAGCAAAGACTTGGCATAGCGGGAGGCAACTCGTAGTTCAGACATTCTTGTAGGAGTTAGGAGCTAGGAGTTAGGAGCCAGAAGAAAAACCGCCGCGGGCTTGCCTCTACTAGCTTCTAGCTCCTGACTTCTTAGTTCAGTTTTACTTCCTGCAGATACGAGTCCACGAGTTGCTGCTGAGCCGGCTGGTCAGTCAGTTCACGGCGCAGGATGCGCTCCGCGATATCGATGGAGAGCTTGGCGGCGGTGCCTTTCACCTCAGCCAAGGCTGCGTTTTTCTCGTTCTGAATGGCTTCGCGAGCTTGCTCAATCATGCGGGCACCTTCTTCGGTAGCCTTGGTTTTGGCTTGCTCGATCAGCTGATTGGATACAGCGGTGGCTTCTTTCAGAATCCGGTCGCGCTCCAAACGGGCTTCAGCTAACAACTTCTCGTTGCCAGCTTTCAGTTCCTGCATTTCCAGCTTGGCCTGGTCGGCCATGCGCAGGGCACCTTCGATTGAGCTTTCACGCTCTTTCAAAGAAGAAAGGATGGGCTTCCAGGCAAACGTGCGCAGCAACAGCAGCACGATACCGAAAATCACCACCTGCCAGAAAATCAGGCCTAATTCGGGATTTACTATGGGAGGCATGAGATAGAAGTGAGTAGTGAATACTATTACTCAAAATGGCGGCTGAGCAGTGTGGCCTAGGCCAGTGTTACTCAGTACCAGAAAGCCAAGGCAGCCCGCTGCGCCGTGCGCTGAAGCGACGCGCAGCGGGCTGCTCCTGTACTATCTCAATGCTTACAGATTAAACGAAATCAGCAAGCAAACTACTACTGCGAACAGAGCCAGACCTTCGATCAGAGCCGCTACGATTAGCATGGCAGTTTGGATTTTGCCTGAAGCTTCTGGCTGACGGCCAATGGCTTCCATAGCCTGACCACCGATACGACCGATGCCCAGACCGGCACCCAAAGCAACCAGACCAGCACCAATAGCAGCACCGAATACGGCCAGACCAGCGGAATTAGTAATGGCCTGCAACAACAGAGAAAGAAGCATAAAACAAAGGTTTGGGGAAGTGAAAAACGAAAAAATCAGGAGGGGAAAACTACTTAGTGTGCAGCGTGGGCGTTATCAGCGCCGTCGCCACCACCCATTTGGTAATCAGCATCATGGTGCTCTTCAACTGCGCCACCAATGTACATGGCCGTCAGCAGCGTGAAGATGTAGGCCTGTAGAATAGCCACCAGCAGCTCCAGCATGTTGATGAACAAACCGAAGGCGATTGACACCGGGCTAACTGCGACGCTCTTGAAGATGAAGATGAGCGAGATAAAGCTCAGGATTACAATGTGGCCCGCCGTGATGTTAGCGAACAAACGAACCATCAGGGAGAACGGCTTTACGAAGATGCCGATAACCTCCACGGGAATCATGATGGGCAACAGAGCCTTCGGTACGCCGGGCGTAGCGAAAATGTGGTGCCAGTAGTTTTTGTTGGAGCTAAACAGCGTCACCAGCAGCGTGATAACGGCCATGGTAAGCGTCACGGCAATGTTGCCGGTCAGGTTAGCGGCACCGGGCAGGAGGCCCAACAGGTTGTTAAACCAAATGAAGAAGAACACCGTCAGCAGATACGGCATGTAACGCTCGTACTTCGGTCCGATAGACTTCTTGGCCACCTCGTCGCGGATGAATACGATCAGAGGTTCGAAGAACGACTGAATACCACGAGGAGCACCAGTGCCGCGCTTAGCGTACCCACGAGCTACTGCCGTGAACACCAGCAGCAGAATAGCGGCGCTTAGCATCAGTGAGGCTACGTTCTTGGTAATAGAGAAGTCGTACACCTTGCCACCATCTTCTGCCTCTAGCTTTTCGTGCTCCAGTTTCAGGCCATCATACACCTTGCCCTCGGCGAGGTTACGCGACGAAAACACGGAAACACCTTTGCCAGGACGGAAGGCAATAACGGGCAGGTAGGTGGTGAAATGATCGTTGTCGGTGGAGAACCAGTGCCACTCGTGCGAATCACCAATGTGGTGCAGAATCATGTCGCCGGGACGGAACTCCTCCGTCTTGGCACCCTCCGCGGCAGCGGAGCCATGCTCTTGAGCAAAAACGGGAAGCGAAAGAATGCAAAAGAGAGCTATCAGTAAACGCTTCATTCAGTGGGATTTAGGGTGGGCTTCACAAAAAACTCATTTTGTGGTTTCACCCGGTTTTGAAAACGGGCGCAAGTTACTCAGAACGCTCCAGACTTCAAACCCAGCAAAGAGAAAATACAGGACGAAGAAGCTCCCTAGGAAGGCCCAGCGGGCGTCGCCTTCTTTCCCTCCTCCCTTAAAAAGGTACACTAGCACCAGTACCAGCGATAAAAGTAGCCGCACAACCATGGTGCCGAAGTAGGCCACTAAAAAATTATCGGGGTTCGCCTGCACCAGCTTTGCCGTCACCCGATAAGTCAGGAAGGTGAGTACGGCGAAGAAGGCAAATGTGTAAGGCGTGAACGGATGGATGATGCGCGGCCCAAACTGGCTGTGCAGCGCATACAACACAAAACCGATCAGTAGGCAGAAAATCAGGTAAGAGCGAAGAAATGCTTTCACGGGCGAGGCTATTGATCTTTCGTGACGGAGCGAATCACATTATATAAGGCGGCGAACAGGCCTAGCAGCATCAGGGCCACCGTAAACCAGGGCGTTTTGGTTTGAAAGTGCCCGTCGAGCCAATAACCCGCCCAAGTACTCAGGCCAATGGTAGCCAGCATTTGGATACCGATGCCCGAATAGCGGGCAAAGCTGCGGAGCCGATCAGATGAGGAGTCTGCCTCGGTGGGTTTGCGGGGTGCAGGGGTGGGCGTTGGCATGGTGGGGAGCTACCAAATGGGATGCAAAAGTACGAGGATGCGCGTAGGTAGTTGGCTACCCTGACCTAGGCCACTGCCAGAACCCGAAAAAGCTGGGAATCTGCGGCTAACGATGGTCAAAAATTAATGCCGTAATTTTACCCGTAGTGGCGCGTTACAGGAAAGAGTGCCTTTGCCCCGAACGAACTGGGGCAGATGGCGCGTTTTCTGTTTGCTCTCCCTCCCGAGCCTTTAAGCTGCCTTGTGACGAAACCGACGACTCTTTCGCTTCTCCGTTTTCTCTCTGCTCCTACCGCAGCATTGCTGCTGGCTGGCGTGGTTAGCTGTTCCTCGGAGCGCCGCTCTCTGGTAGGCCACGCCTATGACAACGTAGTAGCTCGCGACAACGCGTATTTCTTGGCGCGCGAGAAGATGCACGCCACCGAAGAAGCCTTATACAAGGCTCGCGTGAATGACTACAACCGGGTGCTGCCGCTCTTCCCCACCCTCGACGAGGCCACCGTGGGGCGCATTGCGGCGGATATGGAAGACATCATTAAGAAGTCGTCGCTGCCTATCCAACACCGCCCCGGCTCCGACTGGACCGATGACAGCTATATATTAGTAGGCAAAGCCCGCTTTTATAAAGCGGAGTATGAGGATGCAGCCAAGACGTTTAAATACGTTAACACCACCAGCACCGACCCCAATGCACGGCACGAGGCCTTAATATGGCTGATGCGCACTTTTTTAGCGACCAAAGAGCTGGAAAGCGCCGCGGCCGTGTCAGATATTCTCGATAAAGAGCAAGGTACCCCGCTCAATGCCCGGGAGCTGTTCCTGACGCGGGCCGAGTACTATTTGCTGACCGGCGACCAGCCTAAGGCTATTGACCAGCTAGAACGCGCCATTCCGCTTATCACGCCTAAAAATGAGCAGTCGCGCACGCGCTACATTCTGGCGCAGCTATACCAAGCCCAAGGCGACGACAAGAAAGCCTATGCGGAGCTGAATCAGATCCTGAAGAAAAACCCGCCCTACGAGCTAGACTTCTTCAGCAAGCTCATGCTAGGCCAGGTATCCGACCTTAACCAAAATGATCGGGCGCGGCTGGATAAGTATTTCACGAAGCTGCTCAAGGATACCAAGAACAAGGAGTATCAGGATAAGATTTACTACGAAATGGCGCGGCTTAACTACCGGCAGCAGCGCTACCCAGAGGCACTGGCGCTGCTGGAGAAATCGGCCCGCGTCCCTACTCCTAGCCGTACGCAGAAGTCATACACCTATTTATTAGCAGGGCGCATTTACTACGAGAACCTGCAGCGCTACCGTTTAGCCGCGGCTTATTACGATAGTACGGTGCAGGCCATGCCCAAGGAAGCGCCGGAGTACGCAGCCATTTCGGAGCGAGCTGCCACACTAAAGGATTTTGCCCAGCAGATCAACATTGTTGAAACTCAGGATAGCTTGCAGGCTCTGGCCCGCTTAGATACTGCTACGCTCAGAACGCGGTTAGTGGCCTACGCCCAAGCCGAACTAGATGTGCGGCGGAAGGCAGAAGAGGCTGTAGCAGCGCGGCAGGCCCGGGATGCCCAACGCGACCTGCAGACCTCTACCGGTGTTAGCACGGCCCGCGACGGCCAGCCGAACATTGACCCCATGGCCTTCGCGGACATGAGCACGGGAGCTAAGTGGTACTTCGACAACCCTACCTCGCTGAGCACTGCTCGTAGCGAGTTTATCCGGAAGTGGGGCGACCGTCCGCTGCAGGATAACTGGCGCTTTGTAACCCAAGCCAGCAACTCAGCGGTTACCCAGCAAGGTGGCAACGTGCCAGTATCTATTGCCGGAACCAGTAATACAGTTGTTAATGCCCCAGGTCTAGGTTCCCAGGGCACGTCAACTGATGCCATCGACCCAACGGCGGCACTGGTGGCCGGTTATCGGCAAAACATTCCGCTCACTGAAGTGCAGATGCAGGCTTCCCAGGCCCAAGTACAGGAAGCGCTTTACCAGTTGGGCGGTATCTATAATCAACAGTTGCGGGAGCCAGTTCCGGCCGCAGAAACCTACGAGAAGCTCCTAACACGCTTCCCGAAAGGCACCCATACTGCCGAAACGCTCTACATCCTCTACCTAATCCATAAAAACCAGAACCAGTCTGCCAAAGCCGAGGGCTACGCTGAACGTCTGCGGCAGGGTTACCCCAATTCCTCCTACGCCCGTCTAGTCGCGGACCCGGAGTATCTGCGCCATACATCCATTGCCAATGCGCAGGTGAGCATTCTGGTCGACTCGGCCTTTACCTTCTATAAAAAGCAGGAGTTTACGAAGGCCTCTGCCGTATTAGTTCGTGCCAAGAAGCAATATCCGGAAAACGACCTCAACGACCGGGTGGCCTTCCTCAACACTTTACTCTCCATCCGGACCCAGCCGCCTGCTACTGCCAAGGCTTCCGTAGAGAAGTTCGCTAAAGATTATCCGGAAAGTGCCTTGGCCCCTCAGGCGGCTACCCTGCTTACGGTATACAACGATTATGAAGCAGGCAAAATAACGGGGGCCTTGGCTTCTATGGACAAGCCTGTTGTGTCGGCTTTCAAACCGGGAGAAGTAGAGAATCGGATGCGTATTTACTACGCCGAGAATGAGTCGCCGGTGCAACCTAAGGCAACTAACGCAGCAGTTCCCGCCGCTTCAACCCCGCTCGCTACACCAGGTAGCGCGCCTGCCAGCAGTCCCTCACGGCCTGGGGCCATTACGCCTGGCAAAGCAGCGCCTGAGGTGCCCACCGCTCCGGTTGCCCCTGTACCGGAGCCCGTCACTGCTCCTGCAGAACCCTCTGCTACTCCAGTAGCACCGCCAGTTGATCCGGTTAAAGCGGCACGTATGGCGGCAGCCCAGGCTCGAGCACGTGGTAAAAAGGTGCCAGCTCCCGCAAAAACGCCTGCTACCTCTACTGCCCCGGCCCCAGCACCTACCACAGCACCGGACGCTACTACAACTCCAGTAGCAACTCCTCCAAGTGCTTCACCCTCATCTGCAGCTCCGGCCTCGGCTCCCACTACTCCTGTAACCCCGCCGGCCAAGCCTGCTACTCCCTATAAAGCTGATCAGGCTAGTGCGCATGTTGTTGCCTTGGTATTTCCGAAAGGAGCAGCACCACTCCAAGACCTGCCCAACCAATTAGGGGCCTACAACACTCGTTACTTCAAGGTAAACAACCTACAGGTGGCGCAACAGCCCTTAGGCGATACCCAGGAACTTGTGCTAATTCAGAGCCTGCCTGGTGCGAAAGTTGCTCAGAGCTACGCCACCAAACTGCGGGGCCCTCAGTCGCCCATGAGCAAGTTGCGTGGCGCGGGTTACCAAACCCTTGTAATCAGTATTGATAACTTGCCGCTTCTTCTCCAGACCAAAGACCTGGAGGAATACCAGCGTTTTTACCAGCAGAACTACCGCTAGTCTGAGAGTGGGGTAACCGCTGTACTCGCCTGCAGTGGCCTAGAGCCCGGTGGTCAGCAAACGCCCTGCTTTAGTCAAGCATTTTTCAACACTTATCACACCAATGGCTTATCCTGCCACCAAGAAAGCTAAATCAACTGCCCGAAAGCCTAACTCTAGCGGCCGCTTCACGGGTATCACCCGCACCTTCTGGGTGTTGTTTGGCGCCGGAATCTTGGGGCTGATTTTATATGTGCTGGCCGTTAGTGTCAATTTCCTGAATCTCTTTGGGCGTATGCCCAACCTCAAGACTTTAGAGAATCCCAAGAGTGAGCTAGCTTCTGAAATCTACTCGGCAGATGGGGTACTCATGGGTAAGTATTTTCATGAAAACCGCACTCCCGCCGAATATGAGGAATTGCCTCAGCACCTCGTCGATGCCCTTATAGCAACTGAAGACGCTCGGTTCGAGGAACACTCTGGTATTGACCTGAAAGGACTTGGCCGGGCCGCCATGGGCATCGTAACGTTCCGCAAAAGCGGCGGAGCATCTACTCTTACCCAGCAAGTAGCGAAGATGCTCTTCCGCACTCGGGAAGACCTGAACGATGGCGCACTGAATGATGTACCTGGCCTACGCATGATTATCATCAAGACCAAGGAATGGATCATGGCGGTGCGCCTGGAGCGAAACTATACTAAGCGCGAAATCTTGCGCATGTACCTCAATACGGCTGAATACGGGTCTAACGCCTTCGGTATTACGGTAGCCGCTAAAACCTTCTTCAATAAGAAGCCTGCCAACCTCAAGCTAGAAGAAGCTGCTCTGCTGGTAGGCGTTGTAAATGGTCCTTCCTGGTTCAATCCGGTGCGGAACCCCGAGCGCTCTAAGCGCCGGCGCAACTGGGTACTGAGCCAGATGAACAAGTATCATTACATCGACGAGCCCACTTATCAGAAAGCAGTTGCTAGGCCTATTGCCCTAGACTATAAGGTAGAAAACCAGAACGAAGGTATTGCGCCTTACTTCCGGGTGGAGGTTAGCAAAATGCTGAAAGCCTGGGCTAAGGAAACCGACCATGATTTGTATGCCGATGGTCTGAAAATCTACACGACCATTGATTCTCGCATGCAGAAGTATGCTGAGGGGGCAGTAGCAGAGCATATGAAACTGCAGCAAAAATGGTTTGACCAGCAATGGAAAGGCCAGCAGCCCTGGCGAGATGAAAACGGCAAAGTCATTCCAAACTTTCTCAGTTCCAGCATCCAGCGCACTGAGCGCTATAAGTCGCTCTTCAACCGCTACGAGGGTAACAAGGACTCCATCAAATACTATCTGAACAAGAAGTATAAGATGAAGGTGTTCACCTGGCAGGGTGGCGAGAAGGAAGTACTCATGTCACCGATGGACTCCCTGGCTTACTACAAGCGCATTCTGCATTCCGGCTTCATGGCCATGAACCCCCTGAATGGGCAAGTAAAGGCTTGGGTGGGGGGCATCAACTTCAAATACATCAAGTATGACCACGTAAAGCAGGGCAAGCGGCAGCCGGGCTCCACGTTCAAGCCCTTCGTGTATGTCGCGGCTATCGACCAGGGCTACTCCCCTTGCTACCAGCGCCCTGATGTGCCCACCACCTTCCCGGCAGAGCGGGGCCGCCCAGCTTATACGCCCAAGAACTTTGAAGGCAGCTACTCCGGCCGCTCGTTTACGCTACGCCAAGCGCTAGCGCGCTCCATGAACTCTATTACGGCGTGGCTGGTGCAGAAGCTGGAGCCCGCAACAATTGTGAGCTACGCTAAACGCCTAGGCATTACGTCTCCTATTGAAGCAGTGCCAGCCGTTGGTTTCGGCTCTTCTGATGTGAGCATCTACGAGCTGGCTGGGGCCTACAGCACCTTCGTAAATAAAGGGGTGTGGACTTCCCCCATGATGGTTACCCGAATTGAGGACAAGAATGGCAACGTACTGCGTGACTTCATGCCACAAACCCGCGAAGCCCTCAGCGAGGAAACCGCTTATCTAATGACCTATATGCTCCGTGGTGCTACCGAGGAGCAGGGCGGCACTTCTATCATCCTAAAGAACGGTTTCAAATTTCCTTATGAGATGGGGGCGAAAACCGGTACCACTAGCAACTACTCCGACGGCTGGTTTATGGGCCTAACGCCGGATCTGGTTTGTGGTATGTGGGTAGGTGGTGAAGACCGCAGCGTCCACTTCCGCACGGGCGCCTACGGTCAGGGGTCACGCTTGGCACTGCCTATTTATGGGTTGTTTATGCGGAAGGTATACTCCGATAAAAGCATTGGCATTAATACCGGTCCGTTCCCAAAACCAGAGAAGCCGCTCAGCATAGAAATTGACTGCTCTCGCTACTATGGTGGCAGTGCTCAGCGCGACACCATTCCTTATGACCAAAAGCTGAACCAAGTGGATTTGAATGATCTACAGGATCAGGACATTTAATCTACTTTTTGGGCGCGATTTACGGGTGGCAGGTGTTTTTCACCTGCCACTTTTTTGTTATTACCGCTCAATTCTGCCTGCTGCACTGGCCTAGCCGAACAAAAGGCGCGCAACTGAGTACTCTGACAACACCCCGATTCAAGCATAATGGCTGCCAAAGACCATCTACAGGATCAAATTCGCCAGCTTCCCCACCGGCCTGGCG
Source organism: Hymenobacter wooponensis (assembly GCF_004745865.1). Taxonomy (GTDB): domain Bacteria; phylum Bacteroidota; class Bacteroidia; order Cytophagales; family Hymenobacteraceae; genus Hymenobacter; species Hymenobacter wooponensis. Next base: position 194,260 of record NZ_SRKZ01000006.1, read on the forward strand.
TGTATAAGTATTTCGACGTTACGGATACCATCATTTACGTGGGTAAAGCCATTGACCTGCGCAAGCGGGTGAGTAGCTACTTCACGAAGCAGGACCACAATAAGAAGACCCAACAACTGGTCAAGAATATTGACCGGATTGAGTTCACTATTGTTGACTCCGAGTCAGATGCCTTTCTGCTGGAAAATAACCTGATCAAACAGCATCAGCCGAAGTACAATATTCTACTGAAGGATGGTAAAACATACCCTTACCTGCTGCTGACAAACGAACGTTTTCCACGGCTCATTCCTACGCGTAACAAGAAGCCCGGCGATGGCCGCTACTATGGACCTTACGCTAACGTAACCGGTATGAACCTGCTGCTGGAACTGATTAGGTCACTATATCCGCTCCGCACCTGTACCTACAACCTATCACCCCAAAACGTAGAAGCCGGCAAGTTCAAAGTGTGTCTGGAATACCACTTGGGCAATTGCAAAGGCCCATGTGAAGGTCTGCAGGATGAGGAAACCTATAACCAGTATATCCAACAGATCCGGCAGATCCTGAACGGCGACCTACGCCTGCCCAAACAGTACTTCCGTGAGAAGATGATGCAGGCCGCGCAGGATCAGCAATATGAGCTAGCCCATCAATTCAAGCAGAAGCTCGACAAGCTCGATGAGTTTCAAGCTAAGAGTACTATCGTTAACGCTTCGCTTTCTAACATCGACGTCTTTAGTATCGCCTCGAACGAAAAGTCTGCCTTCATCAACTATCTCAAGGTGATGAATGGCAGCATTATCTTGACTCAGTCAGTGGAGGTACAAAAGAAGCTAGATGAGCCTGATGAAGAGATTCTAACTTCTATGATTATGCAGATGCGGGAGGAGTTTGAAAGCCAGTCGAAGGAAATCCTTACGAACGTAGCAGTTCCGACTTTGCCTCTTCCGTCTGTTACGGTCACTCAACCCCAAATTGGCGACAAACGCAAACTGTTAGAGCTTAGCCTGAAAAACGTGCTTTACCTGCGCAAGGAGAAGGAAAGCATGAATGACCGGAGCAAAGACCTGAATGAAGTCCGCATCATGGAGACTATCAAGAAGGACTTACGCCTTACGGAGCTTCCTAAGCACATTGAATGCTTCGACAACTCTAACTTCCAAGGCGACAATCCTGTGGCTGCCATGGTGTGTTTCCGTAACGCTAGGCCTAGTAAGAAGGATTACCGGCATTACCACATCAAAACCGTAGTCGGTCCCAACGACTTCGACTCTATGTATGAAGTAGTAAGCCGCCGGTACCGGCGTTTGGTTGATGAAGGGGCCAGCCTTCCGCAACTTGTTATTGTCGACGGCGGCAAAGGCCAATTGAGCATGGCAGTAAAAGCGTTGAAAGACCTGAACCTGTGGGGTCAGATAGCAGTGATTGGTATTGCTAAACGCCTAGAAGAGATCTATGTCCCCAACGACCCGTTACCGCTTTACATTGATAAGAAAAGCGAGTCCCTACGTCTGTTCCAGCGTATGCGCGACGAAGTTCACCGCTTTGGCATCACCTTCCACCGCAGCCGTCGTGATGCGGCTACGTTGAAAACAGAGCTTACTGATGTAAAAGGCCTAGGCCCCATAACTGCTGATAAGCTGCTGACTAAGTTCAAATCTGTCAAAAAGATTAAGGAACTCTCGGAGCCAGAATTAGTCGCAGAAGTAGGAAAAGCTAAAGCTAGAATCCTGTTGGACTATTTTAGCCAGAACGAATAGCGTATAGGCAACAATAAAAAAGCCCTCACAGAATATCCGTGAGGGCTTTTTACTTAACTCTGTTGTGGTCTAGAAGCTCCAGAGGTTATACTCATATTCGATCAGGTCGGCTGCAGCTTGCTGCGAAGCAAGGATACCTTCCCGCTCACCACCATAGATGTCCGAGAGGCGGGCATCATTGGGGTTAGAAACTTTCACGATATAGGAGTTGAACAACCAGAGTTCGAAAGCATCCGCCAGGTTTTTATGCTGAGCGTCGTTCTGTGGATTGAACCAAATGGCTTTGTCTGGATTGGCGCGGAATACCTTTACAAGGTCGCTGTATTTGAAAGTACCGATTGGCTTTTCAATACCCGAAACGTTAGAGCTCAACGTAGACGGAACTAGCAGCGTGATGCACTTGATATCGTGATACATCCGCGACCGTTTCTTGTCGAAGATCATATCTTCCTTCAATTCCATCTGGTAGATGTCCTTGGGACGATACTCGTAGCTCGGCGCAGCAGCTGGCTTCGCTGGAGCAGCAGCTACCGTTTCATAAATGATCCGGCCTTTGCTATCCTTCAACGGCTTGCCGTTAGCGCCAAGTTTAGGACGCTTGGTGGCCGCAGGCTTTGGGCCCCAATCGTCTGCTCCCGTGTCTTCGGTAAAACCGGCAGCTCTTTCCTCATCGCTCAAACCAGCATTGGCCTCAGCATATGATACGTTAGAGGTAACCTCCTTTGAAGAGAAAGTAGATGTTAATGAGTCGTTCCGATAGGCCTGCAGCTCACCGCGTTTTACGGCGTCCAAGATTACCTTGCTAATTTCCCTGCCTTCAGAGAACATTGGTTTGTTCTGCTTTTCGCGCAGGTCAATTGCACGCCAAATCGTTTTCCGGAACATAATGTCCGAGTTCGGAATTGGGCGGTACGAGCCATTGCTGCTCGCGGTGGTAGCTTGTTCCTGAGCCGAAGCTGCCACCGACAGCGCTAGGCCAGCCGTCAGAGCGGCAAAGGAGAGGAATTTGTTCATACCAGGGTAATCAAAAAAACGTAGCGGTTAGTTCAGATCAATAACGCTTAGAGTAGCGGAATATTGAACTGCTTGGAAACGTTTACTTGCTCCGTGTTGCCTTGGAAGTTCATACGCTGCACCTCTTTTACTTCGATGTACAGACGGTCACCTTCGCGAGCTGAGTTTACTACGCTGCTCAGGTCGACGTTAGGACCATTTACAGGTATAGTTGGTAGAGCAGGACGACGGCCACGTACCAGGGTTACTTCGTAGCGAGTTACACGGAACTTAGCATCGTCCGGCAGGAAGGTAGAGAAGCCGGCATCAGCTACGGCACGAAGCTGCATGTTACGCACAGCCGTGATAGGAGTACCCTGCTTTTCGTTAGCCTCGCGGCCACCTACGATGCACTTAATTTCAGGCTTAGGAATCGGACGAACTTCGAACGTCTGCGAGCCGATAGCATTACCACCGCTGCTAACACTTAGCGTTACTTGCTTCGAGTTCGGTACCAGAGTAACCTCGCCCTTAGCTGAACCTTTAATTGTGCTAGCACCCGAAGCCGAGAAGCTAGGATCATACTGAGCACCTAGAGCAGGTACCTGTACGCTCAGCTTGTTACCGCACTTGAAATAAAGAGCTTGTACAGAAGCCGACTGGATCTGCATTACAGGCTTAGTAACAGTATAAGGAACCGTTACTTTGAAGGTCGTGTCACGACCGTTCTGCTTGAAACGGATGGTGCCAGTCCACTGTGCCTTAGCGTTACCAGCTGCATCAAAGCTACCGGGGCGGGCCGTGAATTCAACTTTACCTTTACCGTCAGATCCTACTGACAGGGGCGAACCATTCAGCGTCATGCTTGGGTTCAGGCCCGAAGCAGATGCCGTCAGAAACAATTCTGCTTTGTATTTCGTACCAGCAGCAACGGTATTCGATTCTGCGCTAGCGAAGGCACCGATCTTGTCAAATACAATTACGCTACCACCAACCTTTGCGGCCTGTGCAGCTAATGCATCAGACTCGTACTTTAATACTTCGGCTTCTTTCTGAGAAAGAACAGCTAGTGCTGCTACAACAGGCGTGTTCTCGAAGTTCAGTTCAGCAAAATTCTTGCTTTTCTGCTCCGGATCAGTCACCATAGCATCTTCACGAGCATCAAGCGCTAAAGGACCAGCATTAGGAACGAATTGCTTGATGTAGGAAGAATACTTATTAAGTTCTTCCTTCATCTTATATGCCTCGCCATTACGGGTGCCACCAAGCATGGTGATGGCTACCTTGTCTTCGGCGCTCATATTTTTAAATTCGTTTTTGCCTTTGTTCTCCGTAGCGGTGAGCAGTTTGCTACGTACCTCGTCCAGATACGAAACCATTTGTTTCGTACGGTCCCGGATCTCCTGGCTCTGCTTCAGAACTGCAAGGTCCCGAGCCTGGTTACGGTTCTTTTCAACTTGCGCTTGAATTCCTTTTACTGCTCCTTCGTTCGCATTCGATACTTTATCGTTGATGGAGCCGAGGCTTTCGTCGAGGAATTTAAATTTAAGTAGAATTGCTGAGTTTACTTGAAGGGCCAGAAGAGCGGTGAGTACCAAGTACATCATCCCGATCATCTTCTGCCGTGGAGTCTCTTTACCTCCCGCCATCTTGTCTTACCTATCTATATGGGGTGAACTAAACCTGAAGTTGTCAAGCAAGACTAGCCTTAGCTGGTAGCGCGCATGGCGTTCAGCATGTTGCCGTACACGCGGTTGAGCGAGCTGAGGTTGGTAGTCAGGCTGGTAACTTCCTGCTTGAACTGCTCAGTCTCTTTACCGGCTTCAGTCAGGTTTTCCATAGCCTGCGACAGAGTGCCATAGAACTTGTTCATGGATTTGAGGTGCGTGTTAGCATCCTGCAGTTCCATTTCGTACACTGCATTCAGAGCGCCCAAGTTCTTGGTTACGTTCTGCACTTGCAGGTGGTATTCTTTAGCATCGCTCGTAGCGTCGGCCATAGCCGTCATAGCCTGAGCAGTTTTGCCGTAAGCCTCATTGATACGCTCCAATGACTGGGCAGCCGAACGAACTTTCGTCGTATACTCGTCGGTAGCGCTAGTAGCATCACCGAGAGTCGAGAGTTGCTGAGTAGTAGTGCTCAAGCGGTTCAGGCCCTGGCCCAGCGAAGCAATAGCCTCTGGAGTTACGTTAGCATCTTTCAGCATGTCGTCCAGCTTACGGGTCAGGCCCGTGCCGGTGCTGCTTTGCTCAACGAATTTATTGCTATTAGTAGAGGGGTCGTAACCTTCGCTCAGCTCGGGATACACCAGTGACCAGTCTACCTCTTTAGCATTGGGTTGGAATGCGCTCAAGAAGAAGATCAGGGCTTCAGTGCCTAGTCCAACCATCAGCATTACGTCAGCACCTTTCCAGTGCAGAATTTTAAACAATGCTCCGATGATTACGACTGCGGCCCCGATGCCATACACCTTGGGCATAACCACGTCATACATGAAGTTACCGCCTTTTGCTGCCATGTTAGTAAGAAATTAAAAAAGAGAAGTTGGTGAGTTGATTGACTAAGAAGAAAAATGCAGAAGGTGTAAGTAGGGGGTCGTTAGGTTAAGAAACGAAGCTCAAGGACTTAGAAAGCAGAGCTTAGTTTAGGCTACCATTTGTTCCCATGCCAATTTGGATCATGGCAGTGCGGAAGCCGATATAGGAGCGGGCTGAATCTTGGTATTCGAAGTTGCGGGTGCCAGTTTCCAAGAAATAAGCGATGTCTTTCCAAGAACCACCACGCACTACTTTGCGGGGCTCGTTATCATCTGGGTTAGTTGGGTTCATGTCCCACACTACAGGTACAGAAGCTTCCATGTAAGCATCATCGCACCACTCGGATACGTTGCCGGACATGTCGTAAAGGCCAAAGTCGTTGGGGAAGAAGGCACCTACTGGTGAAGTGTAAGCGTAGCCATCAGATGCGTAGTCGCCGCGGCCAGGCTTGAAGTTAGCCAGCATGCAGCCTTTAGAGTTACGCAGATAAGGGCCACCCCATGGGTAAGTAGCGAGGTCACGGCCACCGCGAGCTGCGTATTCCCACTCAGCCTCCGAAGGCAAACGGAAGTTAGGCGTAGGTGCCAAGCCGGCTTCTTCGTTGGCAGCATTCTTATGCTTAGTGCGCCAGTTGCAGAAATACTTGGCAGCAAACCAGTCAACACCTACCACAGGGTAGTCGTCGAAGGCTGGGTGAGTATAATAGTACTCCATCAGCGGATCACCCATGTGGTAAGTGAAGTCACGCACCCACACCGTAGTATCAGGATAGAGCTCCGTCATTACATACTCTTCCCCTAAGACATCAATGGAGTCTTGGCGAATAGCGTTCATAAACTGACGATACTCATTGTTGGTAATCTCGGTCTCATCCATGTAGAAGCCGGCAATAGTTACCTGCTTATTCATGTTGACCATAGAGGCCGAAATGTCTTGGTCGGTCTGTCCCATGTGGAACGTACCGCCTGGGCATGGCACCATACCATAAGGAACCTCCTGTGGATTGAACTCAGGACGATCCTCAGCTCCGACTAGGTCGCCTTGCGGTCCTTTGCCAAAACCACAGCCTCCCAGCAAGAGCGTCGAGAACGCAACGAGAGGCAAAATGAGAAACTTGTTCATGTGAGGAAGAGAAAAAGACTTTTCAGGCGGCGATACCCAAAGATTACAATTTTGTGAGTCGGCAAATCTAGCTATTTGTACGTTCGTACGCAAGCCTTTTGCTCAATGCATTCCGAATGTTTTTAAACCGAAGCACGCGTCGGTTAAACGATGGAAGGCAAGGAGTTAGTACAGGGAAACCAAAATTCATAGATAACACGTACTCAGGGCGCCCATAAACCCTGTTTTTAGCTTTTTATTTAAAAGCTGTAGCGTGGAGTGCGAATTGCAGGCTTAATCGAAAGCCCTGGCTTAGGCAGACGGTAAGACAGCAAAATCTCAAATGAGTTCAGAGCACGGGCATCTGGGTTAAATGCAACTAAGTCGTAGGCTAGTCCCACGCGCATAGCGTTATCCTTAGCAAAACTCAGGCCAGCCATACCCGTGAACGACTCATCATACCGATACCCAATTCCACCCCAAAAACGGTCGTTGAAAGTAGCACGTGCGCCCACCTCATATGAGTTGTTTTTCAACGCAAACTTATTGTTGTCCCCGAACTTGCCCGGCAGCACCATTTTTACCAACACCGTAGGTGTTACCACAACGGAAGAAGAGGCCTCAATATTGTAACCAGCAGTAAGATAGGCATGGTTCTCATTGATATATTCAGCCGTTTTACCTCCAGCTACTTCGCTCTTAAACTTATAACCGGCTCGGAGTAGGTTATTGAAGTTCAACCCAGCATACAGCTTTTCTGACTCATACCATACTCCAGCACCAGCGTCAAACTTTTGGTCTGATCCTTCCCGCGGTATCTTAACGTCTCCTTCGTCTATAAAACGGTATGAGCCCTGGTAAATATTATTAAATATAGCTTGCACCCCTAGACCTAACCGGCCCTCTCCCACTTTAATATGCTTGGAGTATGAGAGTTGCGCGTTAGTCGTGGAAAGCTGCGCTACCTTATCGCGGTAAATGCCAATACCCAAACCGCCACCAATTGCAGCTATTGGCAAAGAGGCGGTTAACGAAGCTGTTTGCAGGGATCCACCACTATCAAAAGTGGCGTCGTACCCATAATATTGTGAACGGCCAATTGCCGTTATTTCTCCCTGTCCCTTTATCCCGGCATACGCTGGGTTCAGGTACATCCCATTGAAGCCATAGTGGCTGAACTGAGGCTGTTGCTGGGCTAGCACAGATCCAGCAGTACTAAAAAATAAGAAAGCAGGAAGTAAAATCTTCTTCATAGAAGCGGCTGACCTCGCGTAAGTTACACAGGATTCAGGAAGACGGCAGCTTCCAAATGTATACAAAAAACCTCTGTAACCAATCCTGGATAAAGATCAAACGGGAAAACCACCGTGGTAGTTCTCCCGCTCTCAGGATCAAGCGCTTTGCTTACCGCTTTTGTTCTTTTCCTTACTACTGTCAGTTCCGTGGTGCAGTCGAATGTAGGCCTCAATTGCCCCCGTCATTGACGGGGCATTAGGTTGAGGGGCTTCGATATCTAACTCTAAGCCAGCATCAAGTACAGCCTTGGCAGTAGTTGGCCCGAAGGCAGCAATGCGAGTGCCGTTCTGCTCAAAATCAGGAAAATTGATGAAGAGCGAGCTGATGCCGGAAGGACTGAAGAAAGCAATGCAGTCGTACTTCACATCCGATAAATCGGACAGATCACTGGCAACTGTACGGTAGATTACCGCTTCTGTGAATTTGAAGCCATTGGCCCGCATGAACTCCGGGATATCGTCCTTGCGGATATCGGAGCAGGGATACAAGAACTTCTCGCTCTTATGCTTCTTAATTACCTCAAACAGGTCAACAGCCGTACGCTGGCCTACGAATAACTTGCGCTTGCGGAGCACAATGTACTTTTGCAGGTAGTTAGCCGTTTGCTCAGAGATGCAGAAGTACTTCATCTCAGCAGGCATCTCAATCTTGGCTTCCTGGCACGTGCGGAAGAAATGGTCTACGGCATTACGGCTCGTGAATATGATAGCCGTATGATCAAGGATGTTGATCTTCTCTTTGCGGAAATCCTTATAGGAGACCGGCTGCACCTCAATAAACTCACGAAAATCTACTTTGATGCCATACTTCTCGGCTATAGCAAAGTAGGGGGAAACGTCGTTCGTGGGCTTGGGCTGGGTGACAAGAATGCTGGAGATACGCTTGGCATGACGGCCCGTCCCCGGTTTGTCGTTGCTTTCGGCCATAAGTAAAAAAGTAAGTCTAGGGCAATAAGTCGGCTTTGCGGACACTACTGAGCGGCAGCACCGATAGTAATGTGTTGTTCAGTAGGTAAAAACGATCAGCTTGAGCAGAATGACCAAGGGTATCACTTCTGTGGCGCAAAGGTACGAAAACAAATGTAGATTCAGTAGAGATGCCTTTCTGTGTAGTGTGCGGGCCACGCGGATAACTGAACCCACCAACAGCAAGGAAACCACCCCGTTGGATACCCACAATACTGTTTCTGGTAGCCGTTGGTTAAGCCCTAGATAGAGGAACATTACCAAAGGCAGAAACAGCCCCATAAATAAAATAGTGCGGATAAACTCACGGTATTGTACCATAACTAGTTCGGTTACATCAAAAATGTATCCCATTAGCTCCAAAAACAGGTACTTCCCTATTACGAACCCAGCAATAAGCGCTGTGTATAGCAATACACGCAATACAATAGCTGACTCTGGCACATCAAACAGACGCCGCAGAATAACGATACTCTGAATGTTGGTATGAATAGCTACCAGAAGCAGAGCAAATGACAAGGAGAAAAGCAGCACTAGGCCCAGGTTGAGCCATGTAATAGTAGGCTTGGTTAGGAAATCTTGTTCAGCGGCAGCTTTTCCCCATAGGCCTTCTACCTGATAGATACGGGCAAAGCCTGGTTGGTACGTAGCTCTAATTCCTCCGTAGGCCATACCAATTACAAGCAGAAAGCACAGAAATACCGTTTGCCCCTGATGGCCTCGGGGGCGTGGCTGCGCTAATAAAGGTGCGGCGGTAGGCTTACCCTTGGGCGCTACAGGCGAGGAAGCAACATTACTGAAAGATGCCAAATTAGGCACCGCTTCCCCCTGCCATACACAAAGCAGATGAGGGCCGCTGGAAGAGCCCACCGGAAGCAGTTGAGCTAGATCAACAGTGTAAGAAGCAGGAGTACGGGCTGTGAATACTAGCCGGTTGTCGATAAATAAGCTCAGCCCCTGGCGTGCCGTGAAGCTGATAGGCAATGGCTTATTGGGCCTAATTGTCAGCCATTGGTAATAGGCATGAGCCGGAGCGTGGTAGTCAGGCAGATACAGAACCAACCGATTACCTTGCTCATCATGAATAAGCCAGTCGGCTGTAAGGCCGCCGCGCGGGGCAGAGGGTAAGGGTCGGTACTCGACTGCTGAGGCAAGCTGGCCTACGCTTAAGAGCAGCCCTAACAACAGCAGGAAAGCACGTATAGCAGAGAAGCGCACAGCCATTATGGAGTAAAAAGTGGCCTAGGAAGCCACTCGCTGCTGAGCTGTACGGCTTTGGTAAACCCCCAGTAGAAAGCTTAACAGCACCGAGAACCCCACCAGCCCAATGATCAGCAACGTATTGCCCAGATAAGCGAAGTTAATAACGAAGAGAATTACTACCAGATTTAGTGCGCCAAGCAGCATTACAGTGCTGATCTGCTGGAAGCCCATAGCCAGAATACGATGGTGTACGTGGTTTTTATCTGGCGAGAAGGGCGAGCGACCCGCCATCATGCGCACAATAAAGACGCGCAACGTATCGAACAAGGGTACGAACAGAATACCTACCGCTACGGAAGGCGCCGAAGAAGCAAATGGTTGCCCCACCTTCAGTCCCATTTCAATGAATTGGATGGTCAGGATGGAGACGATGAAGCCACACAGCAAGGAACCCGTGTCGCCCATGAAGATACTGGCCTTATGAAAGTTGTATCGCAGAAAGCCCAGCATCCCTCCTATCACACATACTGATACAAACGCGTAGTTCTGAAAGTTGGGCCCACCGTACTCGTAGAAGTAGTAGCCGAAGGTGCTAACAATAATCAGCACGATAGTACCGGCTAGGCCATCTAGACCATCAATAAGGTTGATGGCATTGGTGATGCCCACAATGACTAGAAAGGTGAAGGCGTAGCTGATACCGATAGGCAACTCCTGAATACCTAGAATGCCTTGGAAACTGGTGATGCGTACATCGGCCATAATCATAACGATGCCGGTGGCCAGCAACTGGCCTACAAACTTCTTCGCAACGGAAATGGTCACTAGGTCATCTTTCAACCCCACGAAGAATAGCACAATACAGCCAGCTAGCAATTGCTGAATGCCGTGCGATAGGTCGGCGAAGATGGTGAGAGCCGACATGAAACCGGCAAACACCGCGACACCACCAAGGCGGGGAGTTAGGGACTCATGCACGGTTCGCACGTTGGGCGTGTCGAGCATGTTCTTCAGGTGGGCAATATAGATGATGGAAGGCACCGCAAACATCGATACCAGAAATGCCCAAAGAGAGGACAGGCCCAACTGAATTCCAAGGTGACTCATGGTGGTTCGGCTCAAGCAAAAACTACGCTCAACCGGTGATTTCCGATTGTAGCAATGAAAATATAGGCCTAGCTATGCAACACCCCAGAACGGTTGAGCATAGCTATATGGATGAGGTTATCGGGCACGATTGAATCGGGCACGAAGATGAATTTTTTATCGAAGATATTCTGGTCGCGGTAGTAGCTTACCCAGTACTGGTTGTTCAAGTGAAACAGGGCTGGGTCAATGGGCTCGATGGGCACGGCCGTATGAGGCTCCACTTCAAGTAGCACATGCCGCAAGGTGGAAGTACGAATGGTGTTGCCATCAGCCGGATCAATGCCATAGCCATTAGAGCTGACGATGACATTGCTTATGGAATACTCGTTGTGGTTGAGCAGGTATACCAGCCAGCCCGGCTTGCCTTCTTCCGTAGCGGCAGCATCTTCCGGCACAATGGCGATAGATACGCCTTCTACCGGATCAAATGAGATATCTTTCTTCATGCTAAAAACTCAAGAGCAGAGCTCGGCGCCCAATAATCCGGCCAAATGCAGCAGCAGGCGCTCCTGAACTTCTGAAATCGATACTACCTGGCCTAGCTCCTGCTGCAAGGACGTAACAGCTTTATCAGTGATGCCACAAGGCACAATGTGCCCGAAGTATGAGAGGTCAGTGTTTACGTTCAGGGCAAAACCGTGCATGGTTACCCATCTACTACATTTTACGCCCAGCGCACAAATTTTACGAGGGTTGGTAGCTCCTTCCTCGAAATCGAGCCACACTCCAGTGAGCCCGTCGATGCGGCCAGCGTGCAGGTTGTAGTCAGCCAGCGTCAGAATTACGGCCTCCTCCAGCACCCGCAGGTAGCGATGAATATCGGTGAAGAAGTTGTCGAGGTCGAGGATGGGGTATCCTACTAGTTGACCAGGACCGTGGTAGGTGATGTCGCCGCCACGATTGATACGGTGGAAGGTAGCGGCGTGGGCAGCTAGGCCAGTCTCATCAAGCAACAGATGCTCTGGTTTACCACTCTTACCCAAGGTATACACGTGCGGATGCTCACACAGCAGCAGGTGATTAGGTGTAAGCTCGAGAGGCTGGTTAGCTTCCTGAGCAGCGCGATTCCGAGTTTTAATCGCCAGTGTATCAGCCAGCAGTTGCTCCTGCAGTTCCCACGTAGGAACATAGTCGACTAGGCCTAGCCGACGGACTTGCAGTTGTCGGTTTTGCCCCGGCAGCGCAGGCGCTATCGTCGGAGTGGCCGCCACTTGGGTGGTAGGTGCTACGCAGGCTGAAAGAAAGTCCATGGGCAGGTATTATTAGCAGCAAAAGAGCGAGAGGCTAAAGACGTTGTATGATTGTAAAGCTCAACCATCATTGCCTTTATCATCAAGCAATTTAGCTATTTAGCGCAAAGAAACTAAGCTGGTACTGCCTGAGGTGAAGCCCAGTAATTCTCTTCTGTACAGCTAACAAAAAGCATTTGCTATCAGGTTATTGCTAGCCCGCAGCTTCTTTACCTCATTCGAAAGAGGAAATCTGACTGATAAAGGCCCGCACCCGCATCTTGTTGTCGCACAGAAAACGCGCAAAGGTACCATTTTTAGTCCCAACCTCAACGGAGGAGTTAGCTTTAAGGTGGGTCTTTACTCTCTAATACTAGACCTTACCCGGCTCACTATTACATCATTTTGCACTTGTTCTTATAACTAATGCCTGCTACCGCACACATCCTTGGTCAAGCCGGTGAAGATGCGGCGCTAGAGTTTCTGCTGGCTCAAGGCTATGAGTTAGTACATCGGAATTACCGCTACCGTCGGGCCGAGGTTGATTTGATTGTGCGATTAGGCCAAGCACTGTTGGTGTTTGTAGAAGTGAAAACCCGCACAACCATTCACTATGGCTACCCTGAGGAGTTTGTGACTCCCCGCAAACAGGAGCTGTTCCGGCGTGCAGCCGAACAGGTACAGGAAGACCTCATCTGGACCGGTGACATCCGCTTCGATATTCTGGCGCTTACCCCCAGCAGCACTGGCCTACGAGTAGAGCATTTCGAAGACGCGTTTTATTAAATAGAGTGGCCTAGATAGATGAAGGGCCCCGCTCGCTGTAGCGAGCGGGGCCCTTCATCTATCTAGGCCACTCTATTACTTTTTCATTCCTGGCCTAGCAGTATCGGCTTCGCCACGCTTATCCAGCTTATCCTTCTCGAAGATTAGCACCCCGTTGCGGTTGTACTCCTTTACCAGTACAGGGTCTGTTACTTCAGGATCGTAGCCGGTTTCGCCATACTGGTATTCATAGCGAAGGCGGTTGCGGGCGTTGCGGAAGCCCCAATACCGATTCCAGGTACCAATACGCTTACCGTTTTCAAATTGCCCGTCCCACTCCAGCTGCCCGTTTTCATTGTAACGCACATAGTCACCTTCCAGCTTTCCATTCACGAAGGGTATTACCTCTTTCACCTGCTTCTGAGCAGCATCGTAATACGTGATATTGGCGTCGCGTGGGAACCCCATCTCATAATGGGTCTTGGCAAGCAGGATATTATCTCGATTGAAGGTTTCCCAGCGAAGATGCTTAGTGCCAATAGCGTAGTACCCGGTTTCCACTACTTTACCCCCTTCAGTTTTTTTGTAGGGTCCGTGTAGTACTTTAAACTGGTTGCCATCAATTTCTCCAGTCGCCTTTAAAAGGCGACGCTTCTTTGGATCGTAGACGTAGCGGGCCGGAGCGTAAGGGTTGGGCTGTTGAAAAGTGCGCAGGTAATAAAACGTTTCGGTTTTCTGGTTTTTACCCTTGCCACCCGACTTCACATACGCCTTTTTGATCCGCTCCCCGAGGAAGATGTTTTTCTTCTTCTTAGGCTTACGCTGAGCTGCTTTTTCTTTCTCCTTAGCGGCTCGCTCTTGCTCTTTGGTCAGAGCAACGCGTTTGGCCACCAAGGATGGTGCATTAGTTGTATCGCCGGCAGTAGTAAGCGTGTCAGTACCCGCAGCTAGGCCAGTAGTATCTGGTTTACTACTAAATGAAACTGTTTTCTTAGAACAAGCTGCCAGCGACAATGAAAGGCTAACAAGCAAAAACAGATACGGGTGGAACAGACGCATTAGGAGTACAGGCAGAATTCGCAGCATCGAACGTAAATATAGACGTATTTGGTGCCCTGTATCTTAAACTGCTACTACTGCTACTACTGCTTAGTACTTGGCCGATGTCATAAGTTCTGAGTATGTAGTACGCCGATAGCTAGTAGTATCCTCAACGGGAAAAGGGAAGTACCGAGGCGGTAATTGCACGTAATCAAATACTCCCCAGGTGGCAATAAAAGATTGCGTCTTACCTAACGACCAAAGCTTTTCCTCAGGGTTCGTGCTGATGCAAATTGAACGTGCCTGTTTCTTACCCTCTAAGGAAGAAAGCAGCCAGAACTCGTAGGGTGTAGCCCAGGCCATCATAACGGTATCCATCGGAACTCCTTGTTCTGGCAACAAAAGCTTACGTTGGGCCAAATGCTCCGTTCGATGCAGCATTCGTTTAGCCCAGTTAATCCTGTTAGTGTACGGTGAATGAGCAAAGCCAATACTCACAATTCTAACAGCCAGTATGACTAGTATTGTCGCCACTGCCCATCGCATTGGCAGCTCCGGTATTATATCAAAGGCCAGAGGTACCGCTACGAATATGGTAAGTGGTAGCAACAGGTTTTCCATATAAAACTGCGGGTCTTGGCCGTTGGGGTAAGAACCTGTTACTAGAATCGCGTAAGCGGCGAAAAACCCTCCTACTAATACTAACTGAAGCCACTGCCTCTTCCAGGTATAATAAGCCAAGGAGGCAAGCAGCCCGAGTGCTAGAATGTAGTAATCATGCAGAACCCAGCGGACAAAGTTGTGAAATGAGTTAGTGGTGAAGTAGTACGGAAATAAATTGATGAGCTGCTCAATTCGCTTTATATTCTCTGTATCATAAACGGTATGAAACACCTTGTTCTTGATGTAAGTCATTAAGAGCATAGCTGTTAGCAACCACATATGCCTTACACGCCCATGAGGATTGCGGAACACAAAAAACAAGCAACAAAAGGTAAATGGGATAAAGAGCGTTGGATGGAAAAAACACAGGGTAAATAATCCCGCTGTTAGCACAGGAACACTCCAACCCGGCCATTGGTCGTGTAGCAACCACCGTTGGTATATGGCTAGAAAAAGCACCATAAAGGCCATACCTTGCTGCAACTCCGACTGCACCCAGTAGAACGTGTGAGTTACCATGAGTGTGCTCAGCAGCAACATCACTACTCCCCACCGCGCTGCCCGGCAAACCCATACGCAAAAGGCAAAAACAAATGCATACCAGCCTACGAAGGCCAATGAGTACAACAAGGCTACACTATGCAGGCCTAGGCCTAAGCGGCTGCTTAGCAAGGGTACTATCTGGGTGATAGCAGCTCCAAAACGGAAGTTCTGAATGGTGAGGTTATTTTCTTGAAGAATAGTAAATAGCTGAAACGACAGATCAACGAAGGCTACCCGCTCCTTATAAAAAACAACTGCCAACACAGCTAATACTATGTAAGTGGCTATACCAGCCCACGTGATAGTTTTTCGTAAGGGCGCGGAATAAGATAAGTGTTCAAACATGCGAGATGATCAGAAGACTACTAACTATCCTTTTTGGAAAGCGGCCCAAGTTACTGACTATAGCCCTTCTCACTGCAGCATAACCAAAACACAAAAGCCCCGACTATTATAGCCGGGGCTTTGTACTACTTTAAACTATTAAGACTTTTTTAGACTACTCAGCAGCTAGTAAATCAGCGCTACGCTTCACAAAGGCCGTTAATGCCTCTCCCTTTAACATGCCCTGCGCCAGCAGCGCGAGGTCGTAGGCCTGCCGAGCCAGCTTGCTACCAGCTTCTCCTTCAGCTTTCAGCACACGCTGCGCAATGGGGTGATTGGCGTTAACACTCACTGTGTAGCTGTCGGGTAGGTTGCCGAACATTTGCATGCCGCCTCCGCCGCCAGTGCGCTGCATGTCCTTCATGCGGCGCATAAACTCAGGTAGGGTAATAATAACGGGAGCATCCTGCGGCGATAGGGCTTCTACCTGCACGTGCATCTGCTCGTTGCTGATAGCGCCTTTGTAGAGCTCCTGCAGCTTGGTCTTGTCGTCGTCGCTGAGCACGCTTTCCTGCTGCTCATCCTTCTCGATGAGTTTGCCAACGGTGTCAGCATCAACGCGCTTGAAAGTGGTTTTTTCCAGCTTCTGCTCTAGCTGACCAATGAAATGCGGGTCAAGTACGGCATCCAGCTTCAGTACATCGTAGCCCCGGTCTTGGGCAGCTTGTACAAAGGCGTGCTGCGACTCTGCGTCGGTGGTGTAGAGCACCACGGTCTGCTCGTTCTTGTCCTTCTGATTCGCCTGTACGAACTCCTGGTATTCCTTCAGCGTGAAGAATTTGCCGGCTACGTTCTGTACTAATGCAAAATCCTTGGCCTTCTCGTAAAACTTCTCGTCGGAAAGCATACCGTATTTCACGAACAGCCCGATATCCGACCACTTCTCCTCGAAGCCTGAGCGGTCTTTGCGGAACAGCTCCGCCAGCTTGTCGGCTACTTTCTTGGTGATGTAGGTGTTGATTTTCTTCACGGCCGCATCTGCCTGCAGGAAGCTGCGCGATACGTTCAGAGGAATATCAGGCGAGTCGATGACGCCGTGGAGCAGCATCAGAAACTCGGGCACTACATCTTTCACCTCATCGGTGATGAACACTTGGCGCGAGTAAAGCTGAATTTTGTTACGCTGAAACTGTAGCTCATCCTTCACCTTTGGGAAGTAAAGGATACCCGTCAGATTGAAGGGGTAATCGACGTTGAGATGAATCCAGAACAAGGGCTCATCCATCGACATCGGATAAAGTTCGTGATAGAACTTCTTGTAGTCTTCGTCGGTCAGCTCTGAGGGCTGCTTGGTCCAGATGGGAGTAGTCTGGTTAATAACCTCGCCTTCGAACTCAATCTCGATGGGCAGGAATTTGCAGTACTTGGTTAGAATGGTGCGCAGACGAGCCGCTTCCAAGAACTCATCAGAGTCTTCGGCCACATGCAGTACTATGTCAGTGCCGCGGTCAGCCTTGTCAGTGGTTTCGAGCGTAAACTCCGTGCTGCCGTCGCAGGTCCAGTGGGCGGCTTCGGTGCCTTCCTGATAGCTTTTGGAGAAGATTTCTACCTCGCTGGCTACCATGAATGCCGAGTAGAAGCCCATACCAAACTTACCAATGATCTGGTCTTTGGTAGCGGCATCCTGCTCCTTGTACTTCTCCACAAACTCAGAAGCGCCTGAGAAGGCAATCTGGTTGATGTATTTCTTAATTTCTTCGCCCGTCATGCCGAGGCCGCGGTCGGAGATAGTGATGGTACGGGCTTCTTTATCCACGCTCACCTTCACCTTCAGCTCGCCCAATTCACCTTTAAACTCGCCTAACTGGCCTAGGCTCTTCAGCTTTTGCGTGGCGTCCACGGCATTGCTGACCAATTCCCGCAGGAAGATTTCGTGGTCAGAATACAGGAACTTCTTGATGATGGGAAAGATATTCTCGGTGTGAATCGAGATGCTGCCTTTCTCTTGCATAGCGCGTTGGAAAAGAGGAGTTAAAAACAGGAAAACAGACTAATTGCCAGCACATATATCTACTGGCTGGTGAAATTCCCGTCTTCAAACCATATTCCACTTCTACTGCGGCTGTCAGTTTGACAGCGCATTTCTCTTGCTTAGCCGAGGTATGACCGGCTATGCTAGTGGCCTAGCGACCCACCTCCCATAGCTGCCGCATAGCATTGCGATATATTCGCTGAGAAGGTGGAAGTGCCGCCTGCCACTCCTGCTCCAGGTTTTCCATCAAGGGGGTTGTTGACTTTGTGAGCCAGTCAAGCGCCGCGGGTATATCCGTGAAAAACTGCACGTTGGTCTTTGTATAACGCAGCCCTTCACTCAAGATGCTATCAATCACTAGCTGATTATGCATGCTAGCAGGCTCAATGAGAGCTAGGTACTGTACTCCCAGTTTGCTGAACTGCGGTAGCCATATCTCACTAAGCCAGGTTTGTTCATCAATACCAATTAGTGGCATAGTACCAATATCTGCCAACCAACGCGTCAACTGGTGCTCACGCGATATATCAAGCAATTTTTCAAAAGCTTGCTGAAAATAACTATACGACATTGGTCCGCGCCACTCCCAACGGGCCATGTGGAGATGCGGTGATACCTGGATAAATAGTGAATCTAGTACCTGAATCATAGCTGACTGCCAAATAAGCACCAGCATAGTACCTAGTGCATGACACAAAGCTATAATCTTATCTTCTTAGACAAATTCAATTTCGCTATCCGGTATAATTAACTCGCTAAACTCGTCCGTTTCTTCGTTTAGTGATGAATACCCTCTATAATAAGAGTATTATTTCCCAAACGTAGACTTGTCTTTTGCGTCTCCATCATCAGCCGTAAGTATGGTAGCCGCCAATGGAGCGCGGATGGACTGCTTGATATTCTCAGCCAGAGAGGCGGGGCTACGCCGTCACTTAATAGCGGCGAGGACCTTGGGCTTGCTGCTTATACAAACAGGGGGTCAGAGGTAGTGGCCGCAGTACGTGTAGTAGCTGGGCGCAAAGCAGCCGCTAAACGGCGCAACAGGTGAAAAGTGATGGTTTTCATAGCTGATGATTTTGCAGACGAGGAACAGCACAAAGGTCCACTTATAGTATTGACTGCACGTTGTCAGGGCATTAAGCTTTTATGAACCCGCTAAGGCTTTTCACACTTTGGCGAAGGATTAGAAATTTTTCCTCCTACATTTGCCTTGCTACTGATACAATGTTGCAAATGCGTACCCTTCGGTCTCGTCTGGCTTTTGTGCTGCTCCTGTGCTTTGTGCGGGTGCTGCTGCCTGATGCGTGGGTATTAGCCTTGCACACACATGAGCACACTACCGAGGAGCCTACGCAATCGGTGAAGTGGCCTAAGGGCAAAGCTCTGCTCTCAGCGAAGCACCAGCACTGCGATGTTGATCAGTTTTTCAAGGAAGCTTTCCAGACTCCGGAGCCGCTGGCGCTGTCAGCTGAGCTTACCAGCTACTCTTCTGTAGCAGCGCCAACGATGCTACCCGCGAGCGTGGCCGCTTTCACCCCCACCACTGGCCTACGCGGGCCACCTAGCCTACGCTAAACCTGCAATAAGCCAGCTGTAGCCCCGCCTGCCTCTGTTGAGGTTTAATGGGCGCGTGTACTCCGTAGGGAAGCTACGCCTCTCCCCTACCCACTGATGAAGTGTGCTACGCTGGTTGGTTTAGTTTCTTGGCGTCTCTCCTTTCTGTATGCTTTTCCGTGTTCCGGGCACTCCGGACCGGTTTAGGTGCGTGTGGCTCTTGCTCCTGCTGTGGAGCACGGCCACGGTAGCCCTAGGCCAGTCGGGTACTTGTGCCCTGTCGCTGAGCGGCCGCGTTTCCGACCATGAGAGTCGGGAAGCGCTGGCCAGCGCGACGGTGGTAGTGCTGGAAACCCAGCAGGCCACCCAAACTGAGCCCGATGGCCATTACCATTTCGAGCTGTGCCCTGGTACGTATCACGTGCAGGTTACCTTCGTGGGCTATGCCCCCGAAACCGCGGAGGTGCGCCTGGGCCCCGCCGCGGTGCGCGACTTTAAGCTGCACCCAGATGCCATACTGTTGCAAGGCGCAACGATAAATGGTCAGCATGTAGAGGCCTCTACCACGCAAGCTACGGCTACGCTAAGCGGGCAAGCCCTGCAGCAAACACGCGGGCAAACACTAGGTGAGGCCCTGCAAAAGGTTTCCGGCGTAACGGCCATCCAGACTGGACCAAGCATCTTCAAGCCCATGATTCATGGGCTGCACTCCAACCGCGTGACCATTCTCAACAATGGCGTGCGGCAGGAAGGGCAGCAGTGGGGCCAAGAGCACGGACCAGAAATCGACCCGTTTATTGCCTCTCAGCTTACCGTGGTGAAGGGCGCTGCCAGCGTGCGGTACGGCTCCGATGCTATTGGGGGCGTGGTCTTGGTGCAGCCCAAAGCTTTGCGCGACTCGGCGGGCACAGGCGGGGAGCTTAACCTTGTGGGCATGAGCAACAACGGCTTAGGCGCGGCCTCGGGCACCGTAGAAGGAAACTTGGCCAAGCTACCAGCTTTAAGTTGGCGGGTGCAGGGTACGGCTAAACGGGCCGGTACTATGCGGGCCCCAGGCTACTACCTGAAAAACTCAGGCTTTGAGGAGTATGACTACTCGGGAGCTGTGGGCTGGCGCAAAGATACCTATGGTCTGGAAGTGTTCTACAGCCAGTTCAGCACGAAGCTGGGCATTTTGCCAGCAGCACATGCGGAAAGTCCATCCGACTTATCTGCTGCCATTGCTCGGTCTAGGCCACTTGAAACCACAAGTTTCAACTACCACATCAGCCGGGCTTATCAGCAGGTAAGCCATGAGCTATTGAAGCTGACAGGCTTTGTGAAGACCGGCTCGGTGGGGCGCCTGACGGCCACCTTAGGCCAGCAGACGGACTTCCGCGATGAGTATGACCTGTACTCAGCCCGCAATGCTGAGCGGGCGGCGCTGAACCGGCCCGCGCTAAGCTACTCCAACCGCACTACCACGGGAGAGCTCATCTGGGAGCATAAACCCCTAGGCCACTTCACGGGCAGCGTAGGGCTGGCTGGCACCTATCAGTTTAACCGCTATGCCGATGGCACGAAGGGCTTTATTCCCTTCTACAACAACTATGTGGCGGGCGCCTTTGCTATTGAGCGCTGGCAGCAGGGCAAGTGGCAATTAGAAGGTGGCCTACGTGCCGACTACCGCGACCTGCAGACCCGCCGCGGTACCCGCAATGCACAAGGCGTGTACTACGTGGACCGGCGTGAGTTCAGCTACGTGACGCCGGCCGCCTCACTAGGGGCCATCTATGACCCAGGGGCGCACCTCACGCTGAGCCTTACCACCAGCCTAACCCAGCGTGCCCCTGCCCCCAATGAGCGGTTCAGCGACGGAGTGCACAACGCCCAGTATGAACTCGGCTACGACTTGGTACCGGGTAATGGGGCATTGCATCCTGAAACCGCCTACCACACGGCCTTAACGGCTAACTGGCACGATAACCCACGCCTGAACGGAGAATTGACGGTGTATCAGACTGTCATCAACGGCTTTATCTACCAGCAGCCCATACTGCCGCCAGTCATCAACATCCGAGGCACGCTCATTAGCTGGCAGTACTACCAGACCAATGCCACCTTGCGCGGCCTCGATTTGGGCCTCACTTACCGCTTGGCTCCGCAGTGGCTACTGGCCGGCAAAGCCTCTTTAGTGCGGGGCCGCGACACGAAAGCCGATCAGTGGCAGGTGTTTATGCCCGCCGACCGGGCGGAGCTTTCGGTGCGCTACGAAGCGCCCAACGGCAATGGCCGCCTCACCGGGCGCTACGTGAACCTGGGCGGCTATGCCGTAGCCCGCCAGACTCGCGTGCCCGATAATTACGCCGCTAAAGACTACGCCCTGCCGCCAGCTGGCTACGCCTTGCTAGGCCTAGAAACCGGTGCCACGGTGCATTGGGGCGGCTTACCCCTGGAGGTGAGCATAGCAGGCTCGAACCTGCTTAACCAACGCTACCGCGACTACCTCAACCGCTACCGCTACTTCGCCGACGAAATGGGCCGCAACGTGACGCTCCGCGTGCGGGTGCCCTTGGAGTTCGGTCGCAGCCGACAATAACATCCTTCCTCCACTTACATCATCCTCTCTCCTCCTTTTTATGCAGAACCCAGTTTTCCTTCGCCCTACCCTCCTAGCCTTGCTAGCTTCCGCCACCGTTTTCTCGGCTTGTAAGAAAGACAACGACGACCCTACCCCCGACGAAGACAACGAGCAAATCACGACGGTAACCTACACGCTGACTCCTCAGGGCGGTGGAACGCCCCTCTCTATTCAGTACCGCGACCCAGATGGCGACGGCGGTCAGCCGGGCGTTATTACGCCTGCCACGCTAGTGCTAGCACCCAACACCACCTATACCGGTACCCTGGCCCTGCTTGACGAGACCAAAACCCCAGCGGAAAACACTACGGCTGAGATTCTGGAGAAAGGTGATGAGCACCTGTTCGTCTTTACTCCGAGCAACGTCAACCTGACCGTTACGGCCACCGACAAAGACAAGAACAACCTGCCAATAGGCCTTGCCACCCAAGCGGTTACAGGTGCAGCCAATGCTAGCGGCACCACCGGCAGCCTGAAAGTGGTACTGCGTCACCAGCCCAACTCCAAAAATGGCACGGCCACTCCCGGCAGCACCGATGTGGAAGTTGATTTCCCCACGGCAGTACGCTAACTGTAAATGAGTGAGTAGGTAATGAGTGAAGTGGCCTAGAGGGTCCCTACAGCATATGGCCGCGAATTGAAGCCGTGTCTCAACCTTGCTCATTCCTTTCTCTCTCAACTGCATTAGAAGAGGCTGGCTGCAAACAGCTTCTTCACCAAATTTTTCTCCCTGTTTGGTTGTGGAGAATTTTGGGGAAGGCACCGGCCAATGGCTGGTGCTTTCTTTTGTTTTGTGCACTCGTGCAGCCTTTCTACCTCATCCTTCGTTCATTGGCTTCCGCGTAAATTGCCTTCTATGTCTCGACTTCTCCTCACAACCAGCCTGCTACTGCTAACTGGCGGTGTACTTGCCCAAACTCCTGCTCCTACCTCTACTCGCGCCGCCCGCGTTGCTACAGCGCCCGTACGGGGACGGGTAACCGATGCCGCTTCCGGCGACGCTTTGCCAGGCGCCACTGTAGTATTCCCTGACCTGCGCCAGGCCACGTCGGCGGATGCGGAGGGCAATTTTCAGTTTGCCAACTTACCTAAAGGTCGCTTCCTGATGCAGGTACGCTTTGTGGGCTTCACCACTGTGGCCCGCACCGTAGATACCAGCACCGGGCAGCCACTAGAGGTAGCCCTTACGCCCGCCGAGACGGAAATTGGGCAGGTAGTGGTAACGGGCGTGTCGGCCAGCACAGAAATGCGCCGCTCCCCTATCCCAACCAGCGTTATTGATCAGACGCGCCTGCGCCAGACGGCAGTTACTAATGCCGTGGATGCTATTGCGCACACACCAGGCCTCAACCAGATTACCACGGGCGCGGCCATCAGCAAGCCCGTTATCCGAGGGCTGAGCTCTAACCGGGTTATCACGCTCAACAACGGCGCGAAGCAGGAAGGCCAGCAGTGGGGCGATGAGCACGGCATTGAGATTGACGAGTTCAGCATTGATCGGGCGGAGGTAATTAAAGGTCCCGGCTCCTTGCTCTATGGATCCGATGGCCTAGCCGGTGTCATCAACTTTCTGCCCGCCGACCCCGTGGAAGACGGCCGCATCATTGGCTCGGTAGCCGCTAACTACCAGACCAATAATTACCAGCAGGGCTACTCCCTGATGAATGCGGGCAACTTGAATGGCTTCAACTGGCAGGTGCGCGGCTCGGGCAAAGTAGCCGCTGACTACCGCAACCGCTACGACGGCCGCGTGTACAACTCCGGCTTCCGGGAGCTAAACAGCAACGGCTACGTGGGCTTCAACAAAAGCTGGGGCTATTCTCACCTGACATATAATAGCTTCAATCAGATTCTAGGCCTCATTGAGGGTGAGCGAGATTCTACCTCGGGCCGCTTCCTGCGCACCAACGGCCTCGGCGACACTGAAATAGTAACCGGCCGTGGCTTCTCGGGCTACGGCATTGACGTGCCCCGTCAGCAGATAAACCACCTGCGCATTGGCACCGACAACAACTTCATCCTGGGCCAGCACCGGCTTACCCTGAACGTGGGCTGGCAGCAGAACCTGCGCCGGGAATTCGGCAACCCGCTTGATTACTACGAGAAGTCGTTGTTTTTCCAGCTGCGCACCGTCGACTATGCCGTGCGCTGGTTCCTGCCCGAAATGCAGGGCTGGAACACCACATTTGGGGTGAGCGGCATGCAACAGCAAAACCAGAACAAGGGCGTTGAATTCCTGATTCCCGCCTATAAGCTCTTGGACGGCGGCCTGTTTGGCGTCACGAAGAAGTCGTTTGGCAAGCTGGATGTGAGTGGTGGCCTACGCTACGATATTCGCCGCATCAACGCCGATCCGTTGTACCTGAATGAAGACGAACAGCCAGTACCGGCTGGCCAGGGCGAAGCCAAGTTTACGGGCTTCAAAAGCACTTTCCGTAACGTGAGCGGCAGTGTAGGCGGGGCCTACAACATTAATGAGAAGTGGCTGATTAAAGCCAACGTAGCCCGCGGTTTCCGGGCCCCAAACATTGCCGAGCTCGGCTCGAACGGCGTGCATGAAGGTACCACGCGCTACGAGGTGGGCGAGCCCAACCTCAAGGCCGAAACCAGCTTCCAGCTGGATGGCGGCGTGAGCTACATCTCCGACCACGTAAGTCTGTCGGTAGATGCTTTTCGCAACCGCATCAGCAACTACATCTTCCCGCGCCGCATTTCCAACGCCGCTGGCGAAGATTCCATTGCCGTAACCGGCGACCGGCTGTTCCGCTACGGGCAGGGCGACGCGCGCCTAGCGGGCGGCGAAATTAGCATTGACCTGCACCCCCACCCCCTCGACTGGCTGCACTTCGAGAACTCCTTCTCCATGGTACGGGCCATTGAATATGACCAGCCCGAGGGCCAGAAATACCTGCCCTTCATTCCGGCCGACCGGCTGCAGTCGGAGTTGCGGGTGAACTTTCGGAAAGTGGGCACCACGCGCCTGCATAACCTGTACGCCCGCGGTGGCGTGGAGCACAACTTCACCCAAAACCGCATCTTCTCCGCCTTCGACACCGAAACCCGCACCCCCGGCTACACGCTGGTGAATGTGGGCGTGGGCACTGAAGTGACGAATGGCCAAGACAAAACGCTGTTTTCGCTGTATCTGGCAGCCAATAACTTGTTTGATGTGGCCTACCAGAACCACCTGAGCCGCCTCAAGTATACTGACATAAATTATGCTACCGGCCGGGTGGGCGTGTATAACATGGGCCGCACTATCAGCGTAAAGCTGGTGGTACCGCTGAGCTTTAAATAGTAAGCGGTGCAGTAGAGCGTTACGGCAACTTGAACGAGTGGCCTAGAGCAAGTTGTTTGCTTAGGAATACGGGCAAGCACCTTCCGAATTTCGCCTGACTTACAACTTCAGCCGTACCTGATTCCTATGGCCCACGACCACCACGGACACGACCACGCTCA
Organism: Hymenobacter wooponensis; assembly: GCF_004745865.1. Taxonomy (GTDB): domain Bacteria; phylum Bacteroidota; class Bacteroidia; order Cytophagales; family Hymenobacteraceae; genus Hymenobacter; species Hymenobacter wooponensis. The sequence goes on from NZ_SRKZ01000006.1 coordinate 219,479, forward strand.
CCATCACCACGGTCCGCCGGCCGATGGCAATTTCAGCCAAGCCTTTAAGTGGGGCATTGTGCTGAACCTCGTGTTTGTGGCGGGTGAAGTAGCGGGTGGCCTATGGGCCAACTCGGCGGCGTTGCTCTCCGATGCGGGCCACAACCTCTCCGATGTGCTCAGCCTAGCTCTAGCCTGGGCGGCTTCTCTGCTGGCCACGCGCCGGCCCACCGAGCGCTACACCTACGGCTACAAAGGGGCCACCATTCAGGCGGCCCTGCTAAACGCGGCACTACTATATCTGGCGCTGGGCTTTATCCTTTGGGAGACCATCGACCACCTGCGCCACCCCGCTCCCGTAAATGGCCCCGTGGTCATGATGCTGGCGGGCTTGGGCATTTTGGTGAATGGCTTCACGGCTTGGCTGTTCCGCCGAGGGCAGAAGGGCGACGTGAACGTGCGCGGTGCTTACCTGCACATGCTGACGGATATGCTGGTCTCAGTGGGGGTAGTAGTGGGCGGCGCGCTGGTGTATTTTACGGGGTGGCAGTGGCTTGATCCGGCCATCAGCTTCATTATTCTGGCAGTAGTGGGCGTAAGCTCCTGGGGCTTGCTGCGCGAAACCGTGCAGCTTAGCCTGCAGGCCGCCCCCGAAAGCATTGATGTGGCCGAAGTACGGCGCTTCCTGCTCTCGCGCCCCGGTGTTACGCAAGTTCACGACCTGCACATCTGGCCCCTGAGCACTCGTGACACCGCCCTCACGGCCCACCTGGTGCGCCCCGGCAGTGAAAACGGCAACCTGTTCCTGCGCGACCTGCAGCACGACCTTCAACACGAGTTCAACATCAGTCACTCCACAGTGCAGCTAGAGGATGCGCTGCCGCTGATGGGCGCCCACGGCTGTTGCGACGAGCAAGTGGCCTAGCACGCCGGGGCTGGAAGAGAAGAAGAAATTTGCGTAATCTGCATTTCGCAATTCCTTCCCACGTTTCATGCAGCCCACCGCTCCTACTTCTCCTCCCAAAACTGCCCGTCTGTTTAGTGCCATTGTAGTAGTAGCCGCCCTTGGCTACTTCGTGGATATCTACGACCTGATTCTGTTCAGCATTGTGCGGGTGAAAAGCCTAAACGACCTGGGCATCACCGCTAAAGACGCGGTTACTACCCAAGGCCTTTTCCTCATCAACATGCAGATGGGCGGTATGCTGCTCGGCGGTATTCTGTGGGGCATTTTGGGCGATAAGCGCGGCCGGCTGTCGGTGCTATTCGGCTCTATCCTGATTTACTCCTTGGCCAACATTGCCAACGGCTTCGTGCAAACGCTGGATCAGTATGCTTGGCTGCGCCTCATTGCGGGCATAGGCCTAGCGGGCGAGCTAGGGGCGGGTATCACGCTAGTTTCAGAAACACTACCCAAGGAAAAGCGCGGCTACGGTACCATGATTGTGGCCACCGTGGGTGTTTCGGGGGCCATGCTGGCCTACTGGGTAGGTGAGCGGTTTGGCTGGCGCAATGCCTACTTTGTGGGCGGTGGCCTAGGGTTGGCGCTACTAGCGCTGCGGGTAGGGGTGTACGAGTCGGGGATGTTTGAGCAGGCCAAGAAGTCGCAAGTAGAGCGCGGGAATTTCTTCGCCCTGTTTACCAACGGCCCGCGGCTGGTGCGTTACCTCAAATGCCTGCTAATTGGGGTACCACTGTGGTTTGTGGTGGGCATTCTGATTACGCTGGCCCCGGAATTTGGCGAAGCGCTAGGCCTCACTGGCCCAGTCACGGCTGGCCTAGGAGTGTTCTGGTGCTACTTTGGGCTGGTATTCGGTGACTTTATCAGCGGCAGTCTTAGCCAGTTGCTCCGCAGCCGCACCCGTGCGCTGCAGCTGTTTCTGGCTTTTTGCGCAGTGATGGTAGGCGTATACTTGTTTGCTTTGCGTGGCGCCTCGCCCACTGCATTTTACACCGTGTGCTTTATACTCGGTATTTCAGTTGGCTTCTGGGCTCTGTTTGTTACGGTAGCAGCCGAGCAATTTGGCACCAACCTGCGGGCCACCGTAGCTACTACGGCGCCTAACTTTGCCCGCGGCTCGGTAGTAGCGCTGGTACCTATCTTTAATGGCGTAGCAGCAGCCCTCAGCACTGCTGATGGTCCCAACCGCATCAGTAGTGGCGCTATCGTGGGAGGCATCTCACTACTAATAGCTTTTTGGGCTGTGAGCACTTTACCCGAGACTTTTGGTAAGGACTTAGACTATGTAGAGGAGTAAGCTTGCCAGCAATAAAGCTAAACTATTGCTTTTCAGGAACGTATCAGCAGTGAGCTTTTTCCTCACTACTCATGAAACATTTCCTATTAGGCACTGCCTTTGTCTTGGCAGCCCTCGGCAGCCATAGTATTCAAGCACAAGCAGTTGATTCTGCGCAGGTGCGCCTACAGCAACAGCAGCAGCGCGCCGCTGATGCCAAAGCTACCCTAGAAGCCCAGAAGCAACAAGCTGCCTCATCACGCAGCAGTGTAGACCAGACCAAATCTCAACTCAAGGACCAAGAAAACGCTATGCGCGAGCAGAAGCGTCAACTGAAAGAGCAAAAGCTGGAGCTTCGGCGCCAGCAGGATGCCGCTAAGGAAGCCCGTCGTCAAGAAAGCGCAGCTAAATCAGCCCTGCGCGATGAAAAGCGCAAGGCCCGTGAAGCTAAGAAAGCTTCTAAGATGTAGCTTTGCATAGCATTTCCGCTATATGATTACTTAAGACTCCAGCCTATGGCTGGAGTTTTTTCGTATTTGAGGATACCTGTCTTACTTTCTACTTACCATCCTATGGCCAATCAGCCAACCAAGAATACCCCCATGTATTACCCGTGGCACCACTTTGTGCTGCTGCCGGCGCTGCTCATCTTATCGGGCTACAGCATCAGGCGTTACCTAGCCGTGGCCGGCGACGACTCTGAAGACTCTCGCTTGTGGTTCACGCTCATGGCCTTGGCAGTTGTGAGCTTTGGTGTACTCGTAATGCTGCGCCAGCACTATGCCCTGCAGCTCCAAGACCGTGTCATTCGGCTGGAAGTGCGCCAGCGCTACTTTGAGGTTACCGGCCAGAGCCTTCGCCCGCTTGAAGATCAGCTGACCTTGAAACAGATCCTTTCGCTACGTTTTGCCGGTGATGCAGAGCTACCCGAGCTAGTGCAGGCGGCCATCCGTGAGAAGCTTGCTCCCAAGGATATTCAGGCTCGCATTCAGGATTTCCACTTCGACCACCTGCGGGTCTGACGCAGAAATACCCGGGGCCGAGAGACTGAAATGGATGGTTGATCGGCGAACTTTGTTGCTTTAATTGTGCTTGTAAGCACTACTTCTGCTTTTTTACGGGCAACTTAATGGGTTGCCACTTCATACTGCCTCATGATTCTGTACAACGTCACCACCAGCCTCGACCCGGAAATTGCCGACCAGTGGGTGGCCTACATGCGCGATACGCACATGCCGGAGGTAATGGACACCGGCTTTTTCCTGAAAAGCCAGCTCTGCCGCCTGCTCAACGAAGAGGATGGCGGCATCACATACGCCTCGCAATATTATTGCGTGAGCCTAGAGCAGCTGGAGGAATATCAGCGGGTAGCAGCCCCGGCCCTCATTCAGGAAATAGAAAAGCACTTCGGCGGCCGCTATGCGTCCTTCCGCACTATGCTGGAAGTAGTAGACTAACCAAATGCTTCCTCTACCAACTAGAAGGGCCCGCTGAGCTATCAGCGGGCCCTTCTAGTTGGTACTGGCCTAGCGGCGGCCACAAGACGTGGAAAAGCTTATTTCCCCTCCTGCGGCTGCGTTACAATCATTTCCACTGCAGGGTCGCAGGTGTAGGCCTGTAGCTGCTCCATTGTGAGGTTGCCGTTGTGCCACTCGGGGTCGAGGTTGGCTCCTATTTTTTTGTAGAAGCCAATAGCGGGCTCGTTCCACTCCAGCACTTGCCACTTCATACGGTTGGCACCGGTATGGCGGGCTTCCGCCACCACGGCATCGAAAAGGCGCTTACCAATGCCGGTGCCGCGCAGCTCTTCCGTCACCACCAAATCCTCGAGGTAGAGCATCCGACCTTTCCAGGTAGAGTAGGCCGTGTAGTAGAGCGCGATGCCCTGAATCTTACCTTCCTGCTCGGCCACAAAGAACTTGAAAATGGCATCTGGCCCAAAGCCATCGCGCTGCATGTCTTCCAACGTATTCGTGACTTCATGCGGAGCGCGCTCGTACACGGCCAGTTCCTGAATGAGGGCCAATACTTGGGGTAAATCGGCCTCCTGGCCTCGGCGGATGGTGATAGTTGACATAGGTACAAATGTAGTGGCCTAGGCCACTTTTCATACCTCAACAATTGTTCTAGGCCACTATAAAACGCAAGGCCCCTCCGCCTAGTAGGCAGAGGGGCCTTGCTACAAATAGCCAAGGGCTAGAATTACATTACAGGCTGCATCTTTTTGATGTCCTCCGTTGCGTTAACCGCGTTGATTTCGCGCGTAGCAGGAGTTTCAACTGCTTTTTTGCCACCCGTGGTGTCGGGAGCAGCCGGAATGGGAGGCAGCGGCTGATCTACAATATCTTCGTCCCGCTTGATATCGGGGTTACTGCAGGAAGTTACGGATAGCGTCATCGAGGCGGCCAGCAGACCGAACAGGAGCGTTTTTTTCATATCTGAATGCAAAAGAACAGAGGCAATTACGCGAGTTGCGGCCGCGAAGATACGGGTTGATGCGTTGATTGTTGATGTGTTAGGTGTTGATTGTTGCTGGTAGAGGTTTGTTGTTGGAGGGTGTTGCACCCATCAGGCTAGGCCTGTTCCCTCCAACAATCAGTCATTTCAAGCTATAATCAACCGTTTAAGTATTACTTCTTATACGGGTTTACGCCCATGTTCTGGTACGCAAACGCCCAGATGTCGGCCCACTCATCAATCTGTAGCTTGGTGCTTTTGCCGGCACCGTGGCCCGCATTCACATCCACCCGAATGAGCTGGGGCTTGGGGCCTGCATTAGCAGCCTGCAGCGCGGCGGCAAACTTAAACGAGTGCGCCGGCACCACGCGGTCGTCGTGGTCGGCGGTGGTGATGAGGGTGGCGGGGTAGCTGGTGCCGGCCTTGAGGGTGTGCAGGGGCGAGAACTTGTACAGGTTCTGAAACTGGTCGTAGTTGTCGGAGGTGCCGTACTCCGGGGCCCAGTTCCAGCCGATGGTAAACTTCTGGTAGCGCAGCATGTCCATCACGCCCACAGCCGGGAAGGCCACCCCGCACAGGTCGGGGCGCTGGGTCATGGTGGCACCCACTAGTAGGCCACCGTTCGAGCCGCCAGCCATGGCCAGCTTCTCGGTGGTGGTGTAGCCCGTCACCTTCAGATACTCAGCGGCCGCAATAAAGTCATCGAACACGTTTTGCTTGTTGGGCGTCATGCCGGCTTTGTGCCAGGCCTCACCGTACTCGCCGCCGCCACGCAGGTTCGGAATTGCCAGGATGCCGCCATTCTCCAGCCACAGCATGCGGGCCACGCTGAAACCAGGCGTCAGGGAGATGTTGAACCCGCCGTAAGCGTAGAGGTAGGTGGGGTTTTTGCCATCCAGCTTAATGCCCTTCTTGTGGATGATGAACATCGGAACCTTGGTGCCGTCCTTGCTGGAGTAAAACACCTGTGTGGTCAGGTAGTCATCAGGTTTCACATCCACCATCGGGGCCCGGAACACGGTGCTGGTGTTCGAGGCCAGGTCGTACTTGTAAATGGTGGTGGGATAGGTGAAGGAGGTAAACGCGTAGTACACCGACTTGGAGTTGCGTTTGCCGCCGAAGCCTGAGGCCGTACCAATAGCAGGCAGGGCTACGTCGTGCTTGAATACACCTTTCTCGGTGTACACTTTAATCAGGCTGCTGGCATCCTTTAGGTAAGAGGCCACCAGGTAGCCACCTACTTGGTCTACGCCTTCCAGCTTGTTCTCGGTTTGGGGCAGTACTTCTTTCCAGTTGGCCTCCTGGGGCTTTTTAGGGTCGATGAGGACCACGCGGTAGCGGGGTGCCTTGTAGTTGGTGTGCACCAGCAACTGCCCGCCCACATTGCCTACCACCGAGTTGTTGTACTCGTAGCTGCTGATAAGGGGCGTGAAAGTGTTGGCCTGTTTAGGGTCGGTGAGGTCGCGCACTGAGAGGCGGTTGCCATCCGCTTTGCCATTGGTGAGGTAGAGCACCAAGAACCGCTCATCCTCGGTAGTTCCCACCGTGCGGAAGCCTAGGGCCATTTTGGGGTCCTCGTACACCAATTTATCCGTGCTCTGGGGCTTACCTAACTGGTGGTAGTACACTTTGTGGTACTCGTTCTTGCCAGAAAGCTGGTTTTGGCCGGCTTTGGGGGCATCATAGCGGCTATAGAAGAACCCATCCTTGTACCAGGCCGCGCCAGATACTTTCACCCATTGCAGCTCATCGGCGAGCGGCTGCCGGGTTTTCAGGTCCAGCACTTTCATCTTCTGCCAGTCGGAGCCGCCGCCGCTGGTAGCGTAGGCCAGGTACCGATGGTTGGTGGAGAAGTAGGTGCCGGCCAGAGCCGTGGTGCCATCGGCGGAGAACTTGTTAGGGTCGAGCAGCACGTCGGGCTGACCTTCCTGCCCGTCTTGCTGGGTGTACAGCACCGCCTGGTTCTGGAGGCCGTCGTTCTTGCTGAAGTAGAGCTGATTGCCCTCCTGCTGCGGAATACCGAACCGCTCGTAGTTCCAGATTTTGGTGAGTCGCTCCCGAATTCTATCTCGGAACTTAATCTGGCCTAGGTAGTCAAACGTGACCTTGTTTTCGGCCTCTACCCACGCTTTGGTTTCGGGCGAGTCGAGGTCTTCAAGCCAGCGGTATGGGTCGGCCACGGTGGTGCCGAAGTAGTCGTCTTTGTGGTCGACTTTCTTGGTTTGCGGGTATTGCACAGTTGAGCGGGAAGTAGAGGCCACCGCGTTACCAGCCGGCGCAGAAGCAGCGGCCGATGGGGCGGGAGCCGTGGTTTGCGCGGACCGGCAAGAAGCCAGCGCCGCCAGAGCTAATACGGAAACAGTAATTTTTTGCATGATAGGAGTAACATGGCAGGGCGCCGAAGATAACCCACAACTCCTAAAGTCGGGGTTACTACATGCGGCCCACCTTCGGAATCACCTGAATCAGGAAGCGCTTATTATCCCCCTCGCGGCGGCCCTGGTAACGCCCAGTGCCATAAAACCCACTGCCGCCAATAATCAGTTCAATGCTCCGGTCTTGCCCGAAGTTGATACCGTTCTGCTCCCAGAAGTTCAGCAGGTTGAGAGCCCGACGGTAGCTGAGTTGGTAAGTAGTCTGCTCCTCGGCCTTGTTGCGCGGGTCGCCCTGGGGGTAGCGGGCGGCCATACCTTCCACAATTACGAGGTAGCGCACGGGCTGGTCAGTTTTGATATTTTTCAGAACCGAGCGCAACGTGCGACCGGCTTGCAGCAAGGCCGGCTTGTAGGCCTCCTGTATCTCGTCGCGGCCCGCTTTGAACTGCACCGGTACCAGCAACTCGTGCCGCTCATTGGCGGGGTCGTACTTAAAGTATCTGCCCTCCAATTTCTGCAGAGAGCGGCGAATTTTGGTAATCTGCTCCAGCTCAATGGCCTTAGCTTTTAGCTCGCCGTTAGCCTGTTGCAGCTCTCCTTCCCGGTCTTTGAACAGCTTAAAACTGTACACAAACAGCACCAGCATCACCACGAACAAGGACGTCATCAGGTCTACGTAGCTGGGCCAGAAGAAGTCGTTGCTTTGGCGTTTGTTGGAGGTGGTGTTGTTCATGGATATGGGCAATAGTTTCTAAAACTTATCGCTGGATGTTTTTCTATTGTTGAGCTTGATCAACTTAATGACTTGCGTATTCAATGAAACACTTGTGTCATAAGTGACACACTTATCGCTGTTAAGAGTCTTTGCATAGTAGTTGTTAACGAGTTGTTTATGTTCTAATTGACTTTTGCCATCTCGGGCATACTGTAATTCATCTCCAACCTTAATAGCAACCCGATACCTGGCGGAGGTATGATCAGTTGGTCCTTGACCGAAATAGTATACGCCATTTCCTCCACATACTTCTAGCGTGGTTAAAGTAGTATCGGCGGCAAAAATGTACGCTGTCCTATCAAGTTCTGGTAGAATCACTAGTCGCTTGATGAGCTCCTCGCTGTATAACTTGCTATACTGAACAGGAATTTTAATCCTAACTATTTCGCTTTGCTGAGCATATCCAGCAAATGAAAAGCTCAGGCACAATCCTAAACCTACTTGAAACCTCTTCATAAGCGCTGAGAAATTATTGCGGCCGTACGCCTCCAAAAAGCTTATCCATAAAGCGCTGGAAACGGTTCTTGGAAGTCGCTTTCACCAGCACTGTGTTCAGGTTGGAAAGCTCACTCAATAGCTTCGCCTGAATCTGTGAGTCTAGCTCTACTTTGCGCATCAGCTCGCGCTGGGTGGCCGTTACGTCGCGGCTGAGGTCAGCTTGCTGCACGTTGAGGTTCTGGAAAGGCTCCAGCTGTTTCAGCAGCTTATCGAAGATGTTGTCGGCGTTGAGGCGTTCGAAGTACTGCTGCCACTTCTCGTAGGCCAGTTGAGCCTGCCGCTCATTGTAGGCCAATCGTTGCGTCATCACGTCGGCCAGGGATACGCCGGCTTGGTCAATGTGCTGCTCGGCCCGGTCGCGGAGGTTGCGCAGCTCTACCTGGTGCTTCTGGAAGAAATCCAGCATGAGCTGCACTGAGTTGTTGTTGCCGCCAATGTACTGGCCTAGGTCGTTGATGCCCTTCTCAAAACCACGCAAACGGTCGAGAATACTGTTCACGCTTTCCGCCGATTGATAGCCTTTGGCTAGCATATCGTTGAGCTTCTGCTGGTAGCCTGTAAAGGCCGCAAACATCTCCGCCGACTCCCGCACTTTCTCAAACACCAGAATATTAGCAGCGGCCATCTTATCGTAGCCAATCGTATCGAGCCGCTCCAGGAAGTCGCTCTGTACCTTGATGTTCTGGGTGACTTTGTCCATCAAGGGGTTGAACAACTCCACTTGGCCTACAAACTGCTGATTAAACGCATCCAACACCGACTTTAGGTTGGTGAGCGAGCTGGCCATATCGGCGTGCAGTACCGGTAGCAGGCGCGCCTGCAGGAAGGTGTAGTACTGGTTCTGCTTGCGGTCGAGCTGCTCCCGGGCCTGGCGCAGTACTCCGTTACCGAGCAACGTCAGCAACAGGCCTACAAAGGAGCCTGTCATGGCAATCAGTACACCGGTCAGGAACGGCGTGAGGGCATTCTCATCCGACACGCCATTGCGGGCAATGCCCAATAGGCCTAGAATTACACCTAGGAAAGTGCCCAACAGGCCTAGATAAAGCGGCGTGGCTACGTTGGCCTGCACGCTGTTGTCCAGCACTTCACTTTGCCGCTCCGATATATCCTTTAGAATCCCAAAGTCGGCGGCGGCACCTTTGTTGTGGCGTAGGTAGTCGTTGGTGTCAAGCAGGATTTCCTGGAACTCCGGCGAGGCATTTTCAGCCTTGATGAGGTTGGAGGCAAAGGCATCAGCAGGCGCATCGGCGGCATAATCGGGCAAGTCGCGGCCGTCGGGCAGCACAATACGCTGCTCCACACGCAACGCCTCCTTCGAGGGATACAGTTGGGCCAGCCGCTGGGCATTGGCCCGCGTCCGCAGAAACGTGCGGATCTGCAGGCCTACCACGATGGCCACTACAGCAACTTCAAGAATGATTTCAAGCATGGCTAAAACTACGCAACTTGGCTGCGCTCGAGCCATTCGTTAGGCAAAAAGCTATTGTAGGGCAGAGCAAGCCGACTTCCTGAGCGAGAACCACAGGCTTTTTCCCGAATCCTTCGCTTCTGATAAAGATGAATGCTAAACAGATAAATATTACGCCGTCGATCTAAATCTAGAACAGCTTTTTGCAAGAGCGAATCGCCCATTAGGGCATCTATGTCTGGCGTACTCAAACTAGCTAGCTTGAACTGCTCATTGTAAAATGGTAATAGCTGCCTTTCATACCAGTCTCGCGGCAGCACTTGATGCTGCCTTACCAACCACATACAACAAACTAGACAAGAACGAAATGAACTAAGCCGCCATGCCAATGGCAAATCAGTTCGCCTTGCACGGTTCAGCTGTGCCCGATAACTCATTCAAATCGAATGGAGGCCTTCTGCTCGATCTGCCAGTTGCCGGCCACCTTGCGTAGCACCCCTTCTTCCTCCGTTACAATGCGCGTGACCGGGCCACTGGGCTGCTGGTACTTGCAGGCTTCGCGCAGGGAGTACTGGGCACTCTGGATGGCGTAGGCGTGTACTGCCGGGTTAGTGGTTACGCTGAACGTAGCCAGTTCCGGCCACTGCGGATCAAGGTGAATTTCATAGATGCTGTCGTGCTGAGGTTCATCGCTGAAGTCGTACTCGTTGAAAGTACCATTCACGGGTACCTTCACGTAGCGCGTTTGCTGAACCGCAGCAGCCGGAGCAGCGGGGGCCGCCGGAGTGGGCAACTGCACCGGCGGTACTAGGCTCTCAAATTCGTCGCGGGGAGAAGCCGTAGGTGCACCAGCCGGTACTACCGGGGGCATGGAAGGTACTTCGGTCATCGGCACAGGCGCTGAGTAAACCGAGGCTACTGGCGCAGCCGGCTGGGGTTCAACACGTGGCGCTGGCGCAGGAGCTACCGGAGTGGGTTGTGGCGCCACCTTTTCTGGAGTAGAAGCTACTATGGCAGCGGGTGCCATGGCAGCCAGTTGGCCTCGTTGCTTTTTCACTTCTTCCTCCACGCGTTGCTGCACCAGCTTTTCTACCTCACGCTGCTGAGCAGGAGTCAGACGGTCAGCAGCCGGCGCAACACCTGGCCTAGGGCCACCGGCCGGAGCATTTTGCAGAGCCAGAATCTCATCACGACGCTTGTCAATACGGGCGCCCAACTCTTTCTGGAAGCCATCAATATTGCGGCGCAGTAAGTAATAGAGCACTAAGCTTAGCAGCGACATAATCAGCGCCAAGGGCCCGAAGAACTTATTCATTAAGCTCTCCCCTGCCCCACTGCTGGTAGCACTGGCCGTGGTGGAGGCTACACCCGCTTCTGCTAAACCAGCATCCTGCGAGTCTGCCGTCATGGTATTGTCGGCAGCTGTAGTGGTATCTACCTGCTCCGTAGCCGCCTCAGCATTGCTTAGGTCGCCGATTGGCGTACCGTTTTGCACATAGTTGTTCAGGGCCGTTTCGAGGGTAGCCAGTCGCTGCATCCGGGCCGGGTTGGCACGACGGGCAGGCGAAGCCTTTAGCCGATTGATGATTTCCGTCGTCAGTTTCTGCAGCCGCGATGAGTTAGAGCCGAGGCCCTTATACATCGTGCCCTTGCCTTCCAGTGGCTGATATAAGGCGCTATACACTCGCTGGCTGTCGGCCTTGATGCTGGCTTCAAACGCATTTAGCGAGCTACCGCACTGCAACTGACTTTTAAGGTTGGAGCGCCCGTTGTCGTCGTACACATAGCGAGCCGTGGCACACCATATTTGCACCTTCTGTTCATCCAGCGTGGGCTGGCCTAGCGGCGTTTGGGCACGAGCGCCCGCTGCCAAAAGCAGTAGGCCAGTAAGCAAAGAAGCAGCGCGACGGGAAAGGATCATAGGGTGTTGGGTAGGGAGTGCGGTAGAAAACTAGAATTAGAAACTAGCTCCCCTCCTCATCCGAGGAGGGGAGCTAGTTTTAGCTCTGGTGACGTTTAATACTACGACTGTAGCTCGCGGCTCAGGTTGTAGAGCGCCTGTTTCAGTGGCAGGAAGAACAGCGTTTCAGGCAGGGTTTCATCACTGGAAAGCTGGCGCTGGAACTGGTGCAGGCCTAGGCTTAAGCTATCTTCGATTTCGCGCTGCAGAATGTCCTTCACGCGCTGACGGTCTACGTCTACACCTACTTCGCGCAGGTAAGGCGCCACCTCGTCGCCTTCGAGTACGAGGGTGAGGTAGTTGCGCACGTTTTCCAGTACCGTGTCTTTCAGCGTGGCATCTACTTGGTTCAGTTTCAGACGCTGCTGGTTAAGCTCGGTACCATCTACAGCGCCGCTGTACTTCACGGGCTTGATGCTGTCGTAGTCCGACGTGTTGGTCTTTTCCTCGAAGAGCACGCCGCCGTTGGTGGTAGCTTCTTTGGGGTTGTCGGCCAGGATGACGCGGAAGTTGTGCGGTGGCTCGGTGCCGGTTACAGCATGGAAGATGGCTTTGGTAATCTTCTCGATAGCTACCAGGGAGCTGCCACCGGCCAACAGACGAAGGTAGAGGCTGCCTTTGCCGGAGAAGCACAGGTAGCGCGGCGTTTTTAGGCCGAGGTGCTTCGTTAGTTGCGCCGTGTGGTAGATGATGCTAGTGTAGTGCAGGTAGAATAGCACTCGCAGCTGCCGCCCTTTTCCAAGGCCTAGGGCCTGGGTGAAGCGCAAGGCATCATCGTATTTAAACAGCAAGCTGGTCACGTCAGCAGAGCCAAAATCGGTGTTGCTGAGTGCGGCGCGCAGGTAGCCTTTGTACTCTTGGTTTTGCTCGGAGTCGGGCAGGCTTTCGGCGTGGCCTACGCCGAGGCGGAGCAAGCCGTTTTGCTTGGGCGCTCCTTGCACGCGGGCGTAACCATCACCCCACAGGTCGTCGCCGGCGAAGCGGAACGAGGTGCTGTAGGCCGGTTTTTGGTCGGCGAAGAGCAGCAAGTCGGTGGTACCGCCGCCGATGTCGATGTTCACCACGTTTTCGTCGCGGTTGGGCACTACCTGGTTGGTGGCCGTGAGGTAATAGTACGGCGCCACCGATTCGGTGAGGCAAATAGTGGGGCGACGAGCCTTGAACACCTGCTGGAACGACTCATCCCAGACCTGCTGGAACTGGTTGCGCAGGAAGCCATCAAAGCTCAGCGGGGCAAACCATACCACGCGGGTATCTTCCAGAATACCGCCGTGCAGCGCCGCTTTGTGGCGAAGCAATAGCAGAATTTCCTTGAAGAAGGCCTCAATGCGCGACACGCCCTGCGGGTCCAGCTCCGCCGACCACTTCAGGTTGGTGATGAAGCGGTTCTGTGGCAGCTCCGAAGCGTTTTCGGTGTTGATGCTGAAACCGATGTTGATGTTGCTCAACACCTTGGCGGGCTCATTGGCAAACGACGTGGTTTCGCAGACCGCCGTCCGAATCGGAAATTCATATACTGAGCCGCCTTCGCCCACAAACGAGGGCACAAACTCCCGATTCTGCAGAGTGGCAATGTAGGTCCAGATCTGGCCGGCACCCGTGCGGTAGCGTTGCGCGGCCGAGAGGCCCGCATCGGCTACCGGCGCGTGCAGCCACTCCACCTGCACATCGGCCTCGCCAATAGTCAGCGGGCGCGGGTGCGCGGTGGGCGAATCGGCGTAGGCAATGTGGGTGTTGGTGGTACCAAAGTCTACCGCGAAGGTGAAGCGACGGGTACCACGGTCCAGTTCGCGCCAGCGTGGCACGAACAGGCCGCGGGCCGGCTCAGCGCCAATGGTGGCGGGCGGGCAGGTCAACTCCACTAGGTCGAAGTGGGTGCCGGTAACCTCATAATAGGTGCTGCCTGCGGTGGCCATGCTCTTCTGAGTGCGCTCGTAGCGAGTGGCGCGGCGGGCGGCACCCTGCTCCGTGATTCGCTCCCCATTCACGAAGAACTGCAGGTCGTAGCGGCGGCTGAGCATGGTGGGCGAGTTGTCGGCATCCACTAGCATCACCTTGTAGAGGTCGTTGTACTCGGGCTGGTAGCGCACCTTGTAGAAGGGGAACACGCCCACGCCTACAGTAGCCTTTACAATGCGGCCCTTCTCCAGAATCTCGCGGCCCTGGGCATCCTTCGGGTTCTGCGGATTGGTGTAGTAGCTACGCTCAAACGTAATGAAGCGCCCCGCCTGCACCGGCACCCGCAGCTGCACGCGCACGTGGCTCAGATCAATAGTGAAGGTGAGCAGCTCGGCCAGCTCATTCTCGGTGAAGTACTCGAAGAACGCCTGCTTCAGCGGCAGCAGGTAGGGGAACCGGGCGCGGCCCTGACCGTCAGCGCCGTACTGGAACGTGACTTTACCCGTGTGGAAACGCTGGGTATTCAACTCATAGGGCAGTTCCACCAGCGAGTCTTCCAGCAAGTCGCCTACCGTCAGATAAGGGTACTTGAAGCCCTTGCCAGGCAGCACGCGGCTTTCCAGGGCTACTTCGTCGTAATACGGTACCGGCGTACGGTCGTCCCAGGGCTGGCCGTTGAGGTAATTCGCACCAGGCATCGTCAGGTTGGGGCGTAGCACCAATGGCCTAGGCCGACCGGCAATGGCTTCGCGCGTGGGCTGAATGAACAGGTCGGAGCTGGTTACGGCCGATTGATCGGCGCGGCCGGGCAGCGGCACGCCTTTCACGCTCACTAGGTTGCCGTGCACGTCTACCAGCGCGGGGTAGCGGGCCGCAAACTGCTGCGCGCTCCGGTCGCCCTGCATCTGGAGCTGGTTGATTTTGCTACGGTCGAGGCCGGCATACACACTGCCAGCAAACTCGCGGCGCTGCAGCTGCGGGTAGGCCAGGAACAGCTCGTACACGAACTCCCGGAACTGCGGGTCGCGGTCTTCGAGCAGCACGGTTTGCTTGTCGAAATAGTGGCCGCGTGCCTGGGGGCGCTCCAGGTCTAGGGGCTTCACCTCGGGGCCCGTGAACAGGATCGTCAACGGTGAGGTGCCGCCCAGCAGGCGCGTACCGCCCGCCAGCTCCGGCGACTCATAGTACACCAAATACATGTCGGTGAAGTCGCGGAAACGCTCGTCCTGCATGTACAGCTGCAGGGTTTCGCCCAGCAGGCGCGTGCCCTCCTCCTGCCGCATCCGGCGGATTTCGGCCTCGGCATTCCAGCGGCGCAGCGTGATTTTGCGGCCAGCCTGGGTGTAGAGGTGGTAGTTGTAGAGTAGCTCCAGCAGATCCCAGAAGTGGGTCGTCAGCTCGTGGTACACCGAGCCGGGGTTACGCTGCCCTTCGCGGGCCAGGAAGTCGAAAGCCGTCTCAAACAGGTGCATCCGCGCAAAAGGCGTCGGGATGCTTACGGCCAAGTTACGGGACTTGCCCCCTGCCGGGTCCGTTACGGTATTGATTTCGGTGCTCGTTACCGGCGCCGTTTTCTGCCAGCCTTGAACCTGCTGGGAGCCATTATTATGTAAGCGAAGGACTTTGGCCATATCGGAACCCCACCCCCCGGCCCCCTCCCCTTGGGGAGAGGGAGAGCCAGACGAAGGTCATTCGGGGTGACTTTTCTTTTAGACTAGAAACTAGAACTAGAGTCCCTCTCCTGTGGGGAGAGGTTGGGGTGGGGTTATACCACCTTCACCTTCTCTGCAAACGCCTTATCTGTCACATCATAGAACAATTCCAGCATCTTGCGGAAGCTGTCGGGTTCTTGGATGGACTTCTCGGTTTTGTTGAGGTTGTCGAGGAGGTAGTTGTGGCTGAGACCTTTGTTGAAGAAGTCGTTCCACTTCTTTTCCACGGGCTTGCCGAGGATCATAGCGTTGAAATCATCGGTCTGGAGGTCGAAGGGGCGGAAGGAACGACGGTTCTGGGCCAGTTCCTGCAGCCACTGATCTACGCCCGAGTCCTGACTGTGCAGGAAGGTGTTTAGCTCCCGGAAGATGGGCTCGTTGCGCATGGCGTAGTCCAGCTTCAGGTTGTCGGCGTAGGGTGCCTTGTCGGTGGGCAGGTGCTGCTTGTGGTAGCGCGTGAAGTACAGGAACTGCGTGAGCTGCTTGGCAATGATTTCACGCGACTCATCGGGCAGGTGGCTGAACTGAATTTCCGGCGCGTCGGCTTGAAGGCCATACTCGTGGAAGTGCGGGCCACCAGTGCGCAGCTCGGCGGGCGAGTAGCGCATGAAGTCCACGATGCTTAGGGCCGCCAGCAGCTCAATTACGTGAGCCTTGTTCTTCTGCTGGGTGCCGCCGGGCTGGTTTTCGTAGGGCGTATCGGGCGTGTCGGCGAGGTAGTACAGCGCGTCGAGGCCCTGGAGGTTGTGCTCGTAGTAGCTGAGCGCCGCCTTGGTTTTCGTCAGGAAGTTGTTGGAGTCAATGACGGCGTTGTCCTCGCTCTGCAGAGCGAAGTAGGGCATCACCGTCACGGCGCCGGTTGGTGCATCACGCAGATAGCGGGCATTGCTGAGGCGCGTGTTGGTATCCTTCAGGTTCTTGAGCATGAGCGGGAAGCCCGCGGCGCCTGTACCGCCGAAGATGCTCGACACGAAGAATACCCGGTCGCCGTCCTGGAAGTTATCGGCGAAAAACCGCATTTCGGGGCTTTCCACTAGCTTGTTCAGCACAATGCTACCCACGTTCGGGGAACCGCGGAAGCCAATGGTTAGCGGGCTTTCTAGGTTATCCTGCGTGAAGAGCAAATCCACAAGGCCCTTGGAGTCAACCGACAGGCCATCGTAGCTCAGGTACTGCCGGAAGCTCTGGTTGATGCCGCCGAAGTCGAAGATAAAGGTATCCTTCACCGAGCCGTTTACATCTTGCGAAATACCGCTCAAGGTGCTAATATCAGTCTTGAAAAAGCCTTCTTCACGAGGACCGAGGCGCTTATAAATCTGCTGGTAGCTCTGCAACAGCTGCACCGTGCGGTTCATGTCGCCGTTGTGGGCGTCGGGGTCGATGATAATGGGTACCACTCGGTCGCAGTTGGGCAGGTCAACGCCCGCGGCCAGCAGCATAGTGAGCGAGCGAATCACGCGGGAGCCCGTGCCGCCAATACCGAATAAAAAGAGTTTAGCCATGAGTTGGAAGGAAGAGCTTAGAGCGTAGAACTGAGCGCTAGTTGAGGGTATTTCCTCGCGGTAGAACATTTCTCAGTCCTACGGTCTCGGTTCTAAGTTCTCGAAATCTAAAAGGGCGTAGTGCTCGCGTTAGTGGAGCCTTTGCGCAGAATCAGAGAGAAAATAAAGAACCAGAACAGGCCTAGAATGGCGTTCCAAGTGGCCAGCCAGTAGATGTAGCTGTGGTCTGTAACCTGCTGGGCGTGGGCCTGACTAACTGCCAAGCCGAAGGCAATTAGGCCGTTGATAACCAGGAAAATTGCCCAGTGCCGCCCCTTGTTAAAGGTAGCCACGCCCATCATCCGATTGATGACATAGTAGAATATCACCACTAGCGCCAGCGAAATGCCAATGTTCAGCAGTCCGATGTTGGGGAAAATTACGTCGCGGTATACGGGTGTGTCGGCGGGCGGCTGAGGGGCACCGATGAGTTCGTAAATGGAGCGGAATAGTGCTTTCATGGAAGGAAGTAGGACCAACGAGCCGTTGGCAATTCGTTGAACGATAAGGGCGGAACGAAATTGTAAGCACAGCCACAACTCAGTAGCTGAAGCATTCGGCTTCGTTAATGAACGAAAACCATTCCAATTGCGCTAAAATTCAGGCCCTGATAAAGTCCTGGGCAGGCCACTGAACATCTACTCAGCTGGCTGTAAGGTCAATGGCACTTCGAAAATGGGCTTTTTTTCTGCGCCGCCTTGCGCTTCTAAACCATCCAGCAGCGAGCTTAATGCGAAGGTTTTGGGAGCGGGTGTGGCGTCGTTCTTGGTGGTCCACTGGGCTACCCAGGCGGGACGCTGGTCTTGCAGGCGCAACACAAGTGGCCTAGCGGCCTTTGGCTGCTTGGTGAGGCGCACTTTGGCAAAGTGGGTGAACTTGCTTTCGGGGCCGCTACTGGCGCGGTTCTGGTCGGTAGCCGCAAACACATCGAGTAGCTTAGCGTCCGTATCCACGCCTTGCAACTTGAGGTTCTGCTTGAGGTAGGCGGCATCTTGGTACTGGCCGGGCAACTGGCCTAGGTCTAGGCCTACTACAAACTCTATGGGTTGCTGGGGTGAGGCTTCCGACACAGCTATTACACGGTACGACTCGGCGTTGCGCTTGCTGGCACCGGCGTCACCGTAGTACCAACTCCCTTTGTTCTGAAATTTGCTGAGCAGCGAGTAATTAGGCTGCGGATATGTGACGCCGAAGTGAGCTTGCTTAGCAGGCTGCTGCTCTAACAAGGCCGCGTCGAACTGCCGCACGGCACCGGCGGGACCCACCACCCAGATGTAGTACGGAATTTCGGTGTCGCAGCAATTGGTTTTCTTACCTGAGGCTACCAGCGCTGGGTAGTAGGTGCCCCGGAAATCGGAGGTGTACCCATACACCGACACGGCCAGATCCGACTTTTCGCCGCTTTGCGAAAGCGCATCGGCAATATCGGTCTTGATGTAAGGAATGGCGCCCGCGTTTTTCGGCGAGTAGATGAAGTCTGAAATCAGAATGCTTACGGTGCCGGGCCGGTAGTAATTCGTCATCAGCGTATCGAGCACCGAGGGTATATCAGTACTCTTGGCGGGCTGCTGAATGCCACTGCGCACCGTTCCGGAAATGGCCTGGTACGAGTCCTTATAGGGCCGCTCTTTGATGCGGTAGAAGGTTTTCTGCCGGGCGGCTGAGGTGCGGTTTACCTCCGAGAGAAACTGCGCTACATGTTGCTGAAACTTAGTATTCTCACCACCAGCACCGGTTTTAGGCATAAAGCCTTCCATCGACCCCGACACTTCCAGAAACACGTTCACGGCCTGTAAGGGTTGCGTGGTGGCAGCCTCAGCGGTTGGCTCTGGCGTTCTGACCGGTACAGCCCCCGGCACTTCGGTCGGTGGTACGTCGGAAGGCGTTTTGGTGGCTGTGCCCTCCTCCGTTTTCATATCGGAGCGGGAATAGCAGCCGGGTAACAGTAGCAGAGACAGGCCTAGAGCAGGCAGCAAGCGGGGAAAGGAAGAGAGGTAGCGCATTGGGCTAAAGTAACGACAATCTGCCCTCCTCGGATACATGTGGCGGTTCAGAAGTTACAGCCCATCCGTTTCTCTTTTCTGAAGTAGTGCTACTATCCGTCGGATAAAGAGAGTTACGTACCCATTTCCACGTCGTCCCATGCATACTGGCGGTTGTAAATCCACTCCAGCGCTTTCCGCCGCTCATATACTAGGGATTCCGAAACGGTGGCCGCCCGGCCGTGCATCCGTTCATCTACACAGTACCAGTGCAGCCGGTAATAAAAGTCCAGCATCCGGTACAGCTCAGCTGCTGGTCTTAGGGCGTTAAGGGTAGCAAGCTTTTCATTGCTCTGCCCGCGCTCTAGGTTTGGTAGCAACGACGCCATGTTATCGCCGCACCACTTACCGGGGTCCAGATCAGGCACCATACGCGTTGCCCACATCATAGCCCACAAGCTTTCCAGGTTCCAGCGCAAGTTTGCTAACTCCTGCTCCGTCAGATGCTCATCATCCTTTGCTAATATGGCCGCCTCTTCCGGCGAAAGGTGGCCTAGCAGGTTTTCCTTCGCGAGCCATGCGCTTATGACTGCAACTGGCGCCTGAAAGGAAATATTGATAAGTGCATTTACTACGCTCATGCGGCCACGAACATCCACTACCTCGCGTAGTTCTGGTGCATCTAGTAATGGCAGCCAGTCGCAGATACGCCCACCAAGTGCCAGTACCTTCGCTTCAGACTCCTTTTTAACACGCTGACGGAACTGCTCAGTTATATCTTCATTAGGCAACGAATGAGGTTGCTGCTCTGCTGGTGTGCTTGCAACTAGGCCCAGCAGTTTCTTCAGAGAATGGAGCATAGCGGCTATTAGCTGTAATCAATCTCCGTGTTGTCGCCGATATTGAGGCTGTGGCGGGTGCCTTTGAACAGGGCGTCGGAGCCGACGATGCAGTCGTGCATGACGGCGGAGCGCAGCTCGCTGTAGGAGCCGATGATGGAGTCGCTGAGGATGGTATTCTTGACGATGGTCCGGTCGCCAATGGCCACGTTGGGGCCGATGATGGAGTTGCTGATCTGGCAATCCTTCCCGATGCTGACCGGTGGGATAATGATGGTATCAGGGAACTGCGGTACCTGGCCTAGAAACTCCGGCACGTTGAGCAGGCGGGCATTGGCCTCCAGCAGGCTTTCCTTGCGACCACAGTCAAACCAGTTATCCACCGAAACGGTGCTCATGTCGGCCCCGTCCTGAATCATGAGCATGAGCGCATCGGTGAGCTGAAACTCGCCATGGGTGCGCTGGTCCTGATCAATGATGCGCTCCAGGGCCGAGGCCAGCCAGTCGGGGTTGGCAATTTTATAGAGGCCTACGAGGGCGAAGTTCGACTTGGGAATGCGCGGCTTCTCCACCACTTTGGTTACGCGGCCATTGCTGGCAGTTTCTACCAGGCCAAACATGGAGGGCGTTTTCACTTCCTTCACGGCCAGCACCGTGCCTTCCGTGCGCATCACGGCGGGCAAGTCTACGTCAACGATTGTGTCGCCGAGCAAGATCAGGATGCCGTCGGCTTCGTGGCGAAACTGGTCGCGGGCCAGCCACAGGGCGTGCGCAATACCTTCGCGGGGCTCTTGCACCACAAAAGAGCTGCGCAGCTGCGGATATTGGCGGCGCACGTAGCTTTCAATTTTCTCGCCCAAGTAGCCAATAATGAACACGAACTCCTCCACCCCGGCGCTAACGAGCCGGTCAATAATGTGGCCGAGAATAGTATTGCCAGCCACGGGCACCAGCGATTTGGGCTGGGTGTGCGTGTGCGGCCGCAGGCGCGACCCAATACCGGCAACAGGAATAACTGCTTTCATGAACAATGAGCGTGGCGTAAGCACGCAAAATAGTGAATTGAGGCGGGAGCCAGCTATAACACAACCGCTATTGTCTGAATCCGTACTTTGCAGCGCACCGGTTCGCATCAACTCGATGGCTCCCGGCAGTAACCGGCTGACCTGGCCTAGGGTTCAGCAAACTTCACATCGTTTCTCCTTTTCCCAACTTCCTACCTCTTTCCCAATCATGAAACGCTTTCTCCTCTACTTCGCGGGCCTGGTAATTCTGCTCTCGCAATCTTCGTGTGGCTACAATGGCATGGTAAGCCGCGACCAGGCCGTGAAGGCTCAATGGGCCAACGTACAAAGCGCCTACCAGCGCCGTTCCGACCTGATTCCGAACTTGGTAAACACCGTGAAAGGCGCCGCCAACTTCGAAAAGTCGACCCTGACCGACGTTATCAACGCCCGCGCTAAAGCTACCAGCGTGCAACTCAACGCTGAGAACCTGACGCCCGAAAATCTGCGACAGTTCCAGGAAGCCCAAAGCCAAGTAGGAGCTGGCCTAGGCCGCCTGTTAGCCGTGTCAGAAAACTACCCCGAGCTGAAGGCTAATGCCAACTTCCAGGAGCTACAGGCTCAGATTGAGGGCACGGAAAACCGCATCAACGTGGAGCGGAACAAGTTCAACACCGTTACCAACGACTACAACGGCTTCGTGAAGTCGTTCCCCAACAACTTGTTTTCGGGTATGTTCGGCTTTAAAGAGAAGCCCTACTTCGAGGCTGACCCAGCTTCGCAGAAAGCACCTACTGTACAGTTCTAATTGAGTTGCCAGTTGCCAGTAGTCGGTTGCCAGTTTGTTTGTACTTCACTGACAGTCGCTTACTGGCAACTGGCAACCGTCAACTCGCAACTGACATGACTAACCCGCTAACCCCAGAGCAAGAAGCGGCCCTTGTGGCCGCCATCAAGCAGGCGGAAATCACCACCTCTGGTGAAATACGTGTGCATCTGGAAGACACCTGCCCCACCCCCGAGCCCCTCGACCGCGCCGCCCAAGTGTTTGCCGATTTGGCCATGCACAAAACGGCTCAGCGCAATGGGGTGCTCTTTTACATGGCCTGGGAGAGCCGCCAGTTTGCCGTTATCGGTGACATTGGCATCAACTCCATGGTGCCCGACGACTTCTGGGAGACCACCAAAGAAACCGTGCTGCAACTCTTCCGGTCTGAGCGCTACGTGAATGGCCTGGAGCAAGGGGTGCGCATGGTGGGTGAGCAACTGCAACGGTACTACCCGTACAATGCCGCCACCGACAAAAACGAACTTGACGACTCTATCTCGTTTGGCGACTCCAAGCCGCCACGTGTATGATCCACTTACTCTCCCTTGCGTATCGCCGTTGGCTGCTAGTACTGGTGTTGCTGCTGGCCTTTGTGCCCGCCCTCAGCCAGCTGGCGCTAGGCCAAGACGTTTCGCCCCGTCCCAATCCACCTCGCCTTGTTAATGACCTGGCTGGGATGCTGCGCCCCGAAGAGGTGCAGCGGCTGGAAGATAAACTGGTGGCCTACAACGACTCCACCTCCTCCCAGATAGCCGTAGTGACCGTGCCCACGCTCGGCGACTACGAAATTGCCGACTATGCCCAGAAGCTCTACGAGACCTGGGGCATCGGCCAGAAGAACAACAACAATGGCGTGCTGATCTTGGTAGCGCAGCAAGAGCGCCAGGTACGGATTCAGCCAGGCTATGGCCTGGAAGGTGCTATACCTGATGCGCTAGCCAAAAGAATCATCTCGAATACCATAGCGCCTGCCTTCAAGGAAAACCGATATTACGACGGCATTGACCGCGCCACTGATCAGCTGATTGCGCTAGCGAAAGGCGAATACAAAGCTGACCCTAGCACCATGCCCCAGCGGCAGCGCAGCCGTGATACCAGCGGCTCCGGCTGGACGTTCTGGCTGATTATTGGCATGTTGATTCTGTTTATACTGCTCCGTAACCGGGGCGGCGGAGGCGGTGGCCGCCGCAACCGCGGCTTCGGTGGCTCTATGATTCCGCCCGTCATCTTCGGCGATTTCAGCGGCGGCCGTGGCGTGTTCGGCGGCGGTGGCTTCGGTGGTGGAGGCGGTTTTGGGGGCGGCGGAGGTGGTGGTTTTGGCGGCTTTGGGGGCGGAAGCTCCGGCGGCGGCGGCGCCAGCGGCAGCTGGTAGAGTTAGCATAGGATATAGAATATTAAAAAAGCCCTTAAGCACACATGCTCAAGGGCTTTTTTAATTCATACTCGCATTACTCTTGCTTTTTTGTAAACATTAAAATGTCTACTTGAACTACGTTTGAGTAGTATACTCCTTCTCCTATTGCGCCATGCGTAGGCTTCTCCAATCCTTCCTGTTTCTTGCTGTAGCTTGCTTGCTTTTCTGGCTGGTTCAACAAGGATATAACGCTGCTACGCGCAAGCCTGAAAGTCCAGTTGTGCTATTCGCCTCCTTTGAATCTGGGGTCAATGGCAGCTGGCTGCAGCTGCGCACGGACTCTACGTTTGATTTTACTCGAGCCTCCCTTGTGGGTGATGACGATGTTACACGCGGAAACTATCAGCGAATGGACAGCATACTTCAACTCGACCGACTGCCGACACAGGGTATGCTGAAAAGCCGTACGCTCTTGATCCGGTCTAACTCGCAGCACAAACCCTCAAGTGTGTGGCAACTCGATAAAAATGGGCAGGTAGACTCTTCCCTAGCTGTTTTTACCGTGTACTAAACATAAAACGACTTATGGGACAGAATCTTGCTTTAGAAATAAAAGTCATTCAGCGTTTTATCAACAAGGCAAAACAAGACCGCTACATACAGTTTGTGAGCTCACCGAGGAACCGGAGAAAGTTTATTGCGGACCTATCGCATAGCGGTTTTCTGAAAGAAGAAACTTTTGAAATAGTCAACGGCATTGAAGAACAGGTGATTCGCCAAGCACTTCAGCGACACAGCGTAACAGCCAGCACGTGTTACGTCATTAGCGATAACCCACGCATTGATGCGCAGATCCTCGAGATAAGTGAGGCCATCCGAGTGACCGTAGGGCGGGGACTGGGGACTCTTCTCGTATTCGGCGACGCAGCGCTTGTATACTATGAGTCCGAGACGATGAACATCCGCTATATCAGCACAGCAGGCTAAGCCAGGTGAAACAGGATTTCTAAAATAGAGGACACGTGTAGGTAGTGCTATATCATTCTCAAAATAGTTGCTTTACATAAGTTTAGTTATACTCCTCGCCTTGGAAATACTCAAATCTCTAAACCCCTACTGTTGACTTATCAGATCTGTATTTTTCTCATAGCGGCTAAAGCTTCATTACTCTGCCGTATCGTTACAGTGGCCTAGCAAGCTACAACGGAGCTGTCAGCATAGACCTCTATGTGATGTAGGTAACTTCTACCAGAACCGGTTGGTACATACCACCTGTGCTTTTTTCTTGAGGCGCAGGCCAAGCAGTATCTCGTGGCTGCCGCCATGGTAGCCGGCCAGTTGGGAAAGACCTGCATCATAAGAATAGCCCACCGTGAGCTGCTCATAGCTGAGGCCCACCATGCCCACGAACGAGTCGAAGGCGCGCCACGAGACGCCAGCCCAGAGCAGATCCTGGTACTTGAGCTTGGCGTTTAGGTCAACTGAAAGTGGAGCCGGTTGCACTGCCTTCAACAGCACCGACGGTACCAACGACCAATCATCGCTAAGCGGCACCCGCACCCCACCCGTGGCGAAGTAATGGCGCTTCAAGGAGTTGCCCTCACCTGCATCAAGCGAGTTGGGCCCGTAGGAGAAGTCAAGCTTATTGGCCAGCAGTTGCGCGCCCGATACCCCAAAGTAAAAATCGGAGCTGTATATCCACAGGCCTACCGACCCATCAAACACCCGCGAGGCGGCACTAGCTGCTACAGTGGTGGGGTCTAAGAACTGCAGTTTCTGCCCATCAACGGCAAACTGCTGCATGCCCGCCGACACGCCCAATGCCGCTCGCAGGTTGGGCCGCAGCACCAGGTTATACGCGTAAGAAAGATAGGCCCCGGTCCGGCTGGTGGGCCCAGTTTCGTCCCTGTATACTAGGCCACCTATAGCATGAAATGGGCGACGCCGGTCGCGCAGGGTGCGCTTACTGGTGGTGCGCCACTTGCCCAGCGAGGAGCTGGCACTGGCATAGTATGTCTTAGGAGCCCCTTCTAGGCCAGTCCACTGGGTGCGGTAGCTGAACTTAACGTCAATGTAATCTTCAACCCCAGTTGCGCCGGGGTTGAGGATGTAATTGTTGTTCATGTATTGGCTGTACTGCGCCTGCTGCTGGGCCAGGGCCGGCACGGCGGCTACTAGCAGCGGGAGCAGCAGTAGAGTTAAAGCTCTTTTCATATCAGTAGTTGCCTGAATGCTGATCAAGAAGATAGTCCTGCTGCGGCATGCCGCAGCAGGACATTTTATTAATACAGAACCGTAATCGAACCGCTGTACGACTTACCCAGCGGGCCCTTCGTCACGACCACGTAGTAGTAAGTACCTACCGGAGCGGGCTTACCGTTCATGTCGCCGCGCCATTCGTTGGCCCGGCTGTAGTTCTCGGCGGAGAAGATCTTATTGCCCCAGCGGTTGAACACGGTCACCGTGTTTTCGGGGAACTGCTCAATGAACTCAATCTGCCAGGTGTCGTCGCGGCCGTCATCATTCGGGGTGAAGGCATTGGGAATCCGGATGGCCGGACGCACCGTTATCGTTACCTGGTCGCTGTCGGCGCAGCCTCCTTCTCCAGCCGAGAGAGTGTAAGTGGTTGTTTCTGTGGGCGAGGCAATAGGCCGCAAAGGGTCGTTGTTCCGGAAGCTCAGGCTCGCCTGTGGCGTCCAGGTTACGGGGTAGTTACCGTCGGCGCGGCCTTCCAGCGTGATAGAGGTGCCCGCCAGAATTTCACGGTCGGGGCCGGCATCCACGTCAACTGGTGGCTGAATCCGCACGGGCACGCCATTAGAAGTCACTTCCACTGGCTGGCTGCACGTGTTGGTGGTGCGTAGGCGCAGCGTCACGGTCTGGCCTTCGCGCAGCGTAGTGCTAGTGAAAACTGGGCCCGTAGCCCCCGGCACATCGTTGCCATTCACCTGCCACTGATACTGAGGGGCCGGGCCGGCTTCCGTCACATTAGCAATGCTGAACGTGAGAGGCGCGCCTAAGCAAACGGGCCCGCCGGGCTGCACACTGATAGCCAAGGTAGGCAGCGGCGTAGGGGTGCGCGTCACCGTGACCGTGGCCACGGCCGGCCCCGTGCTGCACAGTCCCGCCGTAGCCGTTACCTCAACGGTCACTTGGTCGCCGGTGACGAGCGTGCTGCTGGTAAAGGTGGGGCCGCTGGCCACAGCGGCGTTGTTAACGAGCCAGCGAAACGTAGGGGCCGGGCCAGCATTCGTAAACACAGCCGTAAAGGTGAGCGGCGTACCGGGGCACTGCACGGGCGGCGTGGCCAGGGTTACGGTAGGCGTAACGGCTGGCTGCACCAGGATTGTCACCACGTTTGAAACCACCGTTGCGCAAGAGCCCGTCCCCGAAGTTACCCGTCGCCGGAAGTAAGTGGTTGCGGTAAGCGGACCCGGCGCAAAAGTGCCCTCAGTGGCGCCAGATATGGTAGTCCAGTTCGAGTTATCGGCTGATGACTCCCACTGATACGCATAGGTGCCAGTGCCCCCCGTGGCCGCGCCGCCGCTGGTAAGCGGCGCCGGCGCAGTACCAGTACAGATTTCCTGATTCGCGCCAATACCCCCAGCCGTCAACACGGGTAGCACTGTCAGGATTACAGTGTTAGAATACTCTGGCCCACAGCTTCCCGATGTTACCCGGCGTCGGAAATAAGTAGTGACCGTAAGAGGACCGGGCGCGAAGTCGGCACCAGTTGCACCTGCTATAGCCGTCCACGTCGACCCATTCGGCCCCGTCTCCCACTGATAGGTGAAGGTGCCTGTACCGCCCGTAGCCGGTGCCGTGCTCGTAAGCGGGGCAGGTGTGGCCCCGATACACACCGTTTGGTCGGCGGCAATGCTACCAGCGGTTAGCGCCGGTAACACAGTAATGGTAACGACATTGGATACAATTGGTCCGCAAGCTCCGGCAGTTACCCGGCGCCGAAAGTACGTAGTAGCCGACAACGGGCCAGGGGCGAACGTGGGGTCGGTAGCGCCAGCTACAGCGCTCCAGTTCGAGTTGTCGGCTGATGATTCCCATTGATAGGCGAAGGTGCCCGAGCCGCCCGTGGCCGGAGCCGTGCTCGTAAGCGGAGCCGATGTAGCACCAGGGCATAAAGTCTGGTCAGCAGCGATAGTGCCTGCGGTTAGCGCTGGCAACACAGTTATGATGACGGTATTTGAAGGCGTGGTAGAGCACCCCCCTGAAGTTACCTGACGCCGGAAGTAGGTGGTAGCCGTGAGTGGTCCAGGAGTGAAGTCAGCACCTGTTGCACCCGAGATGGCTGCCCACGTAGTGTTGTTGGCTGATGACTCCCACTGATAGGCAAACGTACCCGTACCACCGGTGGCCGGGGCAGTGCTCGTGAGCGGAGCTGGAGTAGCGCCAGCACACAAGGTCTGGTCGGCGGCAATGCTACCGGCTGTAAGCGCGGGCAACACCGTCAGAGTAACCACCGGTGAGTATATGGGGCCACAGGCCCCCGTATTAACTGCGCGCCGGAAGTACGTAGTGACCGTAAGCGGCCCAGGCGCAAAAGTTAGGCTGGTAGCGCCAGCTATAGCCGTCCAGGTAGTATTGTTGGTTGACGACTCCCACTGATAAGCAAAGTTGCCGTTACCTCCGCTAGCTCCAGCCGTGCTGGTAAGCGGAGCAGGAGTAGCGCCAGGACATAATGTTTGGTCGGCGGCAATGGTACCGGCTGTTAGTACCGGTGCCACGATGATGGTAACCACATTGGAGACGGCCGGAGCACAAGCAGTGCCTGAGCTTGCCCGACGCCGGAAGGAGGTTGTTGCAGTAAGCGGACCAGGTGCGAAGGTTTCGCCGGTGGCGCCGTTGACGAGTACCCAGATAGTGTTATCGGTTGATGACTCCCATTGGTAATCAATGGTACCCGCGCCACCCGTGGCCGGGGCCGTACTAGTGAGGGGGGCAGGCGTGCCGCCGGCACACACAGTTTGGTCAGCAGCAATAGTACCAGGTACTATGGCCGGCACCACCGTAATAGTGACAACGTTGGAGGACGTGGTGGTGCAAGGGCCGGAAGTTACCTGACGCCGGAAGTAAGTAGTGGCGCTAAGTGGCCCTGGCGCAAAGGTTTCACTAGTAGCATTACCAACGGGTGTCCAGTTGGTATTGTCGGCTGACGACTCCCACTGATAGGCAAACGTGCCCGTGCCACCGGTAGCCGGGGAAGTGCTCGTGAGCGGCGCTACGGGGCTACCGGCACAAACAGTCTGGTCGGCGGCAATGGTGCCCGCTACTACGGCTGGCGTAATAGTGATGGCGACTGAAGCAGTAAAGCTAGGCGTACAGTAAGGGCCCGATTGGTCGGGCAACAGCAGTAGAGCGCGCCGCCGGAAATAAGTTATACCAACGGGTAGAGAAGCGGATGGCTGATAGGTTGGTCCGGTGGCAGCACCGGGAGCATTTGTCCAAGTAGCATTATCTGTTGACGTTTCCCATTGGTACACGAGTGGTAGGCCAGCGTCACCCGAAGCATCGACGGAGCTAGTTAACGGAGCCGGGGCTGTGCCTGCGCATAGCGTTTGCGGGCTGGCGATGTTCCCCGGGTTCGGCAAATTTGGTACTTGAATGGTGCCCGAGCTTTCGCGGCAAAAGCAGTTAGTCGTGATGCGTAGTGTCACGGTGTAGTTGCCGGGAGTAGCGTACACGTGAACGGGATTTTCTTCGGTTGAGGTGCTCCCGTCACCAAACGTCCAGGCATAAGTCTTCCCGTCGAAGTCAATGGGCGGGGCTCTAAAGGATATTTGCCGACACCCTGTTATCTGCGCACTAGGCCCCACGCGCAGCAGGGAGCTTTGGTTGAAGTTGACCAGGCCTAGGCCACTCAGGCGAGTGCCGCCTAGCTGCAGGCTATCATCGGCGTAGCCAATTTTGGCCCCGAGCGAGTCGGGGAAGGGAATAAAGCCTACGGCGGGTTGGTTGTCGCGGGCTACGTAAATCTTACCATCGGGCGCGGTCTGCATTGAGCCCAGATCGGCCGGTGTCTTCTGCTTAAGCGGAATATCCAGCTTGGTAACTGGCCCGTTGCCGCTAATGTCGAATTGCAGCAGTTTAGGAGGGTTGCGCACCGTGGCATAGAGGTAGCTGCCGGGCGAAAAGCTCACACCGTAGTATTTGCCGGCCCCACTGTCCACGATGTACGGCACCTGCGGGTTGGCGCTTACCTGGCCCGTGCCAGTGTCAAAGTTGAACAGCTCGACGGTGCTACTGCTGTCGCCCACTGCTTCGCTATAGCGGGCCAGAGCCAGCCGTTGCCCTTCAGGGGTCACCCTCATCTGGCCTTTGTAGCCCAGGGCCGCCACGCTCGGCGCGTGCAGGCTACCGACGGTTGAAATAATGGGAGTAGTGTCTACGCCGGTTGTTCGCACACGATAGGCCAGGAAGGCATTACCCCGGTTGTTAAAGCCGGTTTTGGCGCTACCCCAGCCGTGCGCAATAACCCAAATATCGCAGCCGTTTTTATGGAATACACCCGTTAACTTCTCCGCGGTGCCGCGGGCCAGGGGCGTGTTTTTGGTGGCGGCAATCACGGTGCCTGGTCCACCACCCGCAGGAATCTCTATTTCCGAATAGCTTAGGCCAACGGTGTCTTTCAGGGTGAAGAGCAGGTAACGCGTAGGTTGGCCCGCCGTGACTAGACCCGGTAGCTTGATAGGCAGGGGGCCATCGGTAGTGAAAATGCTGCCCGCCAGCCCTGTGCCGTTAGTCATCACGGTGCCGTCTCCGTTCCAAACGGTTTCGCCGTTGCTGTAAAAGAGAATTTTGCCGTCTTTATCCGACATCACCCCCGAGCCGGCAGGGGCATCCATGTCTCCATCCGTGAGCACCTTCGGTAGAGAGTCGGCGGAGGCCTGATTGAAATCTAGCCCCGCTTTAAAACCGAAATACCAGGTGTTGGCAAACTTCTCATCGGCCGCGCACTCAGGGGATGTTGCTTGCGCAAGAGCCGTGGTAGCCGCGCCGCTCAGCAGTAGAATAGCCAGCGTTAACAGCCAACTCGCCGCCCGCTGTAGCGGCCGAAAGACGCTGGTATTGCCAGGGCATGCTGACTGGCCTAGCGAAGAAGTATGCTGGAACGAAAATGCGGTAGTAGGTAGGGCAGGATGCAGTAAGTTTTCGGGCATAGAGAGGCAAGTAAGCAGGCGAAGTAGTAAGCGGATACTCAAAAAGATAAGTATTACTCACTGCCCTTAAGGAACGAAACCTGATAGCGAATTAGTGCTTAGAAAAACTCAACTATCCGGTTTTAGTAAAGCTAAGCACTGCCCGCCAGCTTTGTGCAAACTAATATCCGAATAGTGCCGCAACTTCCTCTATTCAATACCGTCTAGCTTAGCGAAGCCAACTTCCTGCTGTGACTTCGTATTTGCCGCTTTCAACCCACTCCTTCCCCTTTTCCCGCCGGCTTCTGGTTTGCCATCTTTATTGCCCTTCGGCACCAACGCCAGCGGCAGCAAGTACGCTTTTCTTACAGCGTTGTATTGGAAATTGCCTCAGGAAAACCTGGGGTTAACTAGTCTGTTGGCTACTCTACAAGTACTCTTATTATGTTGCCACATGTGACTGACGCCTTTCATTAGCAACAGTTACTCTTATCTTAGTAAGCGCGGCTTCGTGAGGCAGCTTTCAGTAATCAATAGTAGCCAACCAGAGGCCAGGGCAAGCCCCTGCATTCATATGCAAGAACCACCTTTTGCAGGGCTCTCTTCGCAGGAACACACGTATCAAAACACGTATCAAAAGCTGCAGCCAGAAGTCGTCTCAAACATGCGTCGATCCGAGGAGCAATTTCGACTGCTAGTAACTGCCAGTGCCGATATGGTGTTCAAAATGAGCGCCGACTGGCGCCACATGCATCAACTTGTCGGCCAAGACTTCTTGGCTACCTCCCCCGCCACTACAAGCTCGTGGCTACAAACCTATTTGCCAGCTGATGAGCAAGCTCCCACATCGGCTATTATTGCGGAGGCTATTCGCACCAAAAGCTTATTTGAGCACGAACATCGGGTTATCCGCGCCGATGGCTCCGTGGGGTGGGTACACTCCCGGGCAGTACCCGTA
The DNA here is from genome assembly GCF_004745865.1 of Hymenobacter wooponensis. Taxonomy (GTDB): domain Bacteria; phylum Bacteroidota; class Bacteroidia; order Cytophagales; family Hymenobacteraceae; genus Hymenobacter; species Hymenobacter wooponensis. Next base: position 250,443 of record NZ_SRKZ01000006.1, read on the forward strand.
CTCAGCGCGCAGGGCGACATTGTGGAGTGGCTAGGCACGGCCCAAGATATTACCTCCCGCAAGCAAGCCGAGCAGGAGTTGTTGCGTCTGAAAGACGAAGTAGCCCAACGTGCCCAAAACAACTACCGAACTTTGTTCAATGCCATTGACGAGGGCTTTTGCGTGTTAGAGCTGCAATTCGACGCCGATGGCAATGCCGTAGACTGGATCTATCGTGAAGCCAACCCTGCCTTTGAACTGCAAACCGGCTACCACAATCCCGTAGGCCAGCGCATTAGCTACTTCCAGCCTAACCTTGAGCGCAGTTGGTTCGATCAGTTTGCGCAGGTTGCTAGAACTGGTGAGCCAACGCGTTTTGAGCAGCAAACTTCTGCCATGAACCGCTGGTACGATGTGTATGCCTTTCGCGTGGGAGATGCCAACCACCACTTGGTGTCACTGTTGTTTACGGACATAAGCGAGCGAAAACGTCAAGAGCACAGGCAAGCCTTCCTGCTGCAGCTCGACGACCGATTACGGCCGCTGTCTGACCCGATTGATATTCAGTATCAGGCTGCATGCGCGCTAGGCCAGTACCTGGGGGCTAGCCGGGTGGGCTACGCCGAGGATCAGGGCGACGATGCCCACATTGTGGTCACGCGCAATTACACCCAGGTTGGCGTGCCCAGCATCGAGGGCCGTTATCACTACAACGACTACGGCCCTGCATTACTTGCCGCTTTTAAGGAAGGGCGAACTGTGGTGCGCCCCGATATTGCCAACGACCCCACGCTCACCGATGAGGAGAAACAGGCCCATGCCGCGCTCCAGCTGGGCGCCACCGTCAATGTGCCGCTACGCAAAGATGGGCAGCTCATTGCAGTGCTGTTCATGCACTACCCGGTAGCCCACGCCTGGACTGGCCCCGAGTTAGCCCTACTAGAGGACACGGCTGAGCGCACCTGGGCAGCAGTAGTGCGTAGCCGCACCGAGGCGGCCCTACGCGACAGCGAAGAGCGATTCCGCAACTTGGTGGTAGCGCATGCCTATGCCATATGGGAAACTGAAGCTGACGGGCAGATAGTGGAGGATAGTCCCAGCTGGCGGAGTTACACTGGCCAGAGCCTAGACGAATGGCTGGGCTTCGGCTGGCTCGATGCCATCTATCCTGAGGACCGGGACTATGCCAGACGCCAGTGGCAGGAGGCGGTGGCAGTGGAAGGCACAGTTAATGCTGAATTCCGAGTGCGCTCGGCCGCTGGCGGTTACCGCTGGACCAACGTGCGCGCCACCCCTATCCGGGATGCGCAGGGCCGTATCAGCAAGTGGATGGGCATGAACATCGACATCCAGAACCAGAAAACAACCGACGAAGCCTTGCGCCAATCGGAAAAGCGCCTGCGCATTGCACTGGAAGCCGCCAAGCTGGGCACCTGGAACTGGAACGTAACCACGGACGAAATTCTCTGGAACGCCCGCCATTACCAGCAGTTTGGCCTAGAGACCAGCCCCGGCCCACTAACCTCTACGGACTTCGCACGCCACCTGCACCCCGACGACCGCGCCGCCGTGCTACAGCGCCTGCAAGACGCCGTAGATGAGCATGGCTTGTTCGAGGCTGAATTTAGAATAATTACGGCCCAAGGCACAGTACGCTGGATGAGCAGCCACGGCCAAGCCACTGATACGGGTCCCAACGGCCGCGCTCGCCGCATGAGCGGGGTGCTGCTCGACATCACAGAGAGCAAGCAGGCTGAGCAACAGCAGCAGGAACTGGCCGCCTCACTAGAGCGCAAGGTAAAGCGCCGCACCCAGGCCCTGCAGGAAAGTCGCGACCTGCTCCAATCCGTCTACGACACCAGTCTTATCGGCATGGCCGTGCTGAAAGCGGAGCGTGATGCCTCCGGTAGTATTGAGGATTTCACCTTCGTGTCTGTTAATCGTAAGCTGCAGCAGGAAACTGGACACGACGATTTGGTGGGCCAGCGCTTCACTTCCATTTTTCCGGGCATTGAGTTCAACGGGCTGCTGACAATAATGTGTCGTGCGGTGGAAACCGGCGAGCCGCAGCAAACCGAGTACTATTACCCACACGAAGACTTTCGGCAGTGGTATTCGTCGATGTATGTGCAGCTCGGCGACGGTGTGGTGGTTACTACTCTCAATATCACTGAGCGCAAACTGGCTGAAGAAGAGCGCCTGCGTCAATTCACCTTGTTGCAACAGGCTGAGTCGGTTGCGCAGTTGGGTAGTTGGGGGTACGAGCCGGCCGTAGGTACCTTGCGGTGGTCGGCGGGCATGTATCGCCTCTTTGGTTTACCGGAGGGCAGCCCCGTAACTCCTAGTATTTACCTCGACTACGTGGTGCCGGAAGACCGCCCAGTGGCCGAGCGGCTGGTGCACTGCCTCACGCAGGAGCCTTGTGATTCAGAAGTAACGCTACGGCTGCGCATAGCCGATAAGGTGAAAACCATGTGCGTTAAAGCGGTGGTACTGGCGGCCGCCCCGGAGCAGCCCGCCCGCTTGCTTGGCGTAGACCTGGACATTTCCACTGTGCACCGCCTAGAGCAAGACAACCTGCGCATGCGCCTGGAGCAGCAGCAGGCGTTGTTTAACGTTGTGCTGGAAGCGCAAGAGGCGGAGCGCAAGCGTATCGGAGAAGCTCTGCACAACGGAGTAGGCCAGCTGCTCTACGCCACTAAGCTTCAACTCGATCAGACCCGGACGCAGGTGCCTGAAGCCGCCTGGACCCGCGCCCACGGCCTGCTCGCCGACGCTATTCGCCAGACCCGTGCCATCTCACACGAACTAGTGCCCTTGGTGCTGACGGAGTTTGGGCTGGAAGTAGCAGTTCAAGACATTTGCCGGACGCTCAGCACGGCACAGCTGATCTTCGAGTGCCACATCGCGCTCGACGAGTTGCCCCGGCCCCTGCCCCAGCAGTTACAGGTGGCTCTATACCGCATGGCCCAGGAACTCGCCCAGAACATTGTCAGGCATGCCCAGGCCACAGAAGCCAGCTTAGCACTAGAAGCAGTACCCGGCTACATACTGCTTCGCGCTGAGGATAACGGGGTAGGGTTTCCGGCCAAGGGAGCCACCAGCATAGGCCTAGGCTTACGTAGTATCCGCGACCGGGTAGCCCTGCTAGGTGGCATTGTGGATGCTGGCTCCTCGCCACGAGTAGGCACGTACGTGCGCATCCGCATTCCCTTCTTCATTGACCCGGCTCATTAGCCAAAGCAGGCTTATCGATGTTCACTCCGGTCAGATGCTTGATATTCCGGCTTACCTGCAGGCAGGGCGCGGGCGCTGAAAAAGTTCGGTACTTGCCGCCACTACCCTTACTTATGCCAGCTCATGCGCCCTGCTGATACTCGCCACCGCGGCCCGCACCCGAACGACGAGCGACTATTTGCGCCAAAGTGGGTACCAGTGCTGCGCCGCGCCGTTGCGGAGCTCTCGTGGCTACTCACCCGAGGCTACCCGCCAAGCGCCACCCTCAAGCTAGTAGGCGACCGATATGCACTGACTGAGCGCCAGCGCTGGGCCGTAGGCCGCGCTGCCTGCACCGATGAGCAGTACACTCAGCGTACTGCCACGCGTCTACCGGCTACAGGCCTAGGAGGCCGCCCCGTATCCATTGACGGTTTTAACCTGATTATCACTCTCGAAACAGCCCTGAGCGGCGGAGTGGTGTTGCGGGGCCGCGACGGAGCCCTGCGTGACTTGTCCAGCATTCACGGTACCTACCGTGCAGTGCAGGAAACTGACCGGGCCATTCGGCTGGCGGCTGCCGCCTTGCATGAATTGGCGCCCGGCCCCGTGCGGTGGCTGCTCGATCAGCCGGTATCAAATAGCGGACGCCTTGCCGCGCGTTTGCGTGAGTTGGGTCCAGAGCTTGGGTTGCCTTGGACGGCTGAGGTAGTAATGAACCCCGACCGGGTACTAGCTGAGACTACGGATATTGTCGTGACCTCCGATTCTGCTATACTCGACCGTGCCGAGGCTTGGCTTAATCTAGCCGCCTTGGCACTAGAATCTGAATCAGCCTATTGGCTGCTCGATTTAGATAAGGACGACGAAAGCCACAAAGCATTCTAACAGGCGTTGCGTAGCTCGTATGCGCAATGCACTAGGCTTTAGGGTACGCACCTCGTGTTCCTTTTTCTTGAAAAGCAAGTACCAATAAAAGCTACTGCGTAGGCCACCTAATGGTCGCTCATTACGCCTGCTTTTACGGCAACTGTGATACGGTTTTCGGCGGGAGGCACGGGGCAGGAATAAACTGGGCTGTAGGCGCAAAAGGGATTGTAGGCCTGGTTGAAATCCACTACCGCTTGTCCCTGCTGAATCTGCCCCAGACGCATATCAATATAGCGGCCTCCGCCGTAGCTGGTGTGGCCGTTGGTGGGGTCGGTGAAGGGTATAAACAAGTAATCTTCAAAGCCTGGTTTTTGCTTCAGGTCCAGGCTTTGGTACACGGTAAGTTGCTGGGGCTTACCTTCCAGCACAAACTGTAGCTCTCCGTACTTCTGGTATAGTGGCCTACGAGCCGTGCTAGTAGGCATTGGGAAGGGAGCTTGGGTAGAATCACGCACGAAGCGTGCCAACACGCAGCAGTGGTAGTTTAGTGGGAAGAAGGCTAGGCCAGTAAACTTCTTGCGCACCTCCGGCGGCAGCGGCGACTCAGCCGGGTTGCGGTACTCCGCATTCAACATCTGCTGAAACTTAGTTACCGCCTGCGCATGCTCTTGCCAAGTAGGCCGCTTACCGGGCGTTTGTGCGGCCGCCACTGTGGCAGCGATCAAGCAGATTAGGAGAATATACAACGGCCGAAAGTAGTGCTGAACCATGCTGCAAAGTACGCGCCCGCACACTAGTGGCCTAGCAGCACCTACCCCACTATTGCTCCCGCACCTGCTGATACATGGGTAGCTCGTAGAAGGGCCGCAGCAGTTGTATCACATCCAACGCATCGGCTAGCGCTTGGTGCGCCACCGTGTCGTCCTCGAAATGGGCCCGAGCCTTACACGTCTGCATGGTGGGTAAGCGAGTGTCTTTGCGCCAGTTGAGGTAGAAGGCCGCCGGATCAAGCATAGCAGGCTCAGCGCGTACCAGTGAACCATAGCCCGGCAGCTCCCGCAGAAAGCCCAGGTCAAAAGAGGCAATGTTCTTGCCGGCCATTACTACAGCCACGCAGTCTTGCTTATCGGGCTTAAAGTTTTGGCCTAGCAAAAACTCCCGCAGCTGGGACAGCAGTTCGTCGGGTGTGCACAGCTCAGGGTTGGGCTCTTTGCGTGCCAACTCCTGCAGCAAGCCCGCGTTCAGCGCCAAAGCCCCAGCCGTACCCACGTACTCGGCGTGGCGCACCACGCGCCGAAACGCGGGCAGCTCTGCTAGGGGTCGCAGGTGCTTGGTGTCTTCCACCACGGCGGCCAGCTCCAGAATCTGGTGACGCTGAGGTTTACCGCCGGTAGTTTCGAGGTCGAGGGAGATATAACGCATCTAGGCCAGTACGGACCTTGCTGGGTGGGCGTTGACCGGAGCAACGCAGACCTTTCCTTGCCTTTGCTTTTCAGCAATGCTACCAAAACGTAAATTAAACCGTACCACCACCGTAATGCTTTGTATATAAGTTAGGGGGTAAAACCACCGCTCTACTGCCGCCTCAGCGGCCTGTTTCATTCCGTACCTTCGCTCCATGACCGATACTGCTGCTGACGCCCGCCCCCACAAGCTTTTTCTCCTCGACGCTTTTGCCCTGATTTATCGCGCTCATTTTGCCTTCAGCAAGAACCCACGCGTAAATTCCAAGGGCCTGAACACTGGTGCTATCTTAGGCTTTACCAATACGCTGGTGGAGGTGCTCCAGAAGGAAAAGCCCACCCACATTGGCGTGGCTTTCGACGCTCAGAAAAAGACCTTCCGCCACGAGCAATTCGCTGATTATAAAGCGCAACGGCAGGCTATGCCCGAGGACATAGGCCTAGCCATTCCCTACATCAAGAAGATCATTCAGGCCTTCAACATTCCCATTCTGATGGTGGATGGGTTCGAAGCCGACGACGTCATTGGTACCCTAGCTCAACGGGCCGAGGCGCAGGGCTTTGGTGAGGTGTTTATGATGACGCCCGACAAGGACTATTGCCAGCTCGTGACGGACTGCATCAAGATTTACCGCCCGGCTTTCATGGGCAATGCCGCCGAGGTGCTGGATGTGCAGCACGTGCTGCAGCGCTTCGAAGTAGAGCGCGTGGAGCAGGTAATTGATATTCTAGGCCTGCAGGGCGACGCTTCCGACAATATTCCGGGCATTCCGGGTATTGGTGAGAAGACAGCTAAGAAGCTGGTGCAGGAGTTTGGCTCGGTAGAAAATCTGATTGCCAATGTAGATCAACTCAAGGGCAAGCTGCAGGAGAACGTGCGCACCTTTGCCGAGCAGGGTTTGCTGAGCAAGGAGCTGGCCACCATTCACCTGACCGTTCCCATTGAGTTTCACGAAGAAAACCTGCGGTTGGAGCAGCCCGATGCCGAGCAGCTCCGCCAGTTGTTTGAGGAGCTAGAGTTCCGGCAGCTGGCCGCCCGCGTACTGGGTGGTGGCAGCCCGGCTGGCGTGAGTGCGGCACCCAACCCACGGGCCGGCTCGCGCCGCCCGAAAGTAGCTGAGGGCCAAGGCAGTTTGTTTGGCAGTTCTTCTGACGCAGCCGTGGCTATTGGTGCCGAAGAAGGCGAAACTGGCTCCTTTGGCGCCCCAGCGGGTCCGCGCCTGACCTTGGCCGACGTGCCGCACCAGTACCACCTGGTTGACACACCCGAGCTGCGGAAGTCTTTGCTGAAGTTCTTACTCCAACAAAAGGAAGTAAGCTTCGATACCGAGACGACTGGCCTAGACACTATGACGGCCCGCCTGGTAGGCCTGTCGTTCTGCTGGCTGCCCGGCGAGGCCTACTACGTGCCCGTTCCGCACGATGACCAAGAAGCAGCTCAGGCGCTGGTAGATGAATTCTGCCCCTTCTTTGAGTCAAAGGACATTCTCAAGATCGGGCAGAACATCAAGTACGACCTCACCATTCTCAAGCATTACAAGGTGCAGGTGCACGGGCCGTTGTTTGATACCATGCTGGCCCACTACCTGCTGGAGCCCGACATGCGCCACAATATGGACGTGCTGGCCGAAACCTACCTGCACTACACGCCGGTTTCTATCATTTCTCTGATTGGCGCGAAGGGCAAGAATCAGAAAACGATGGCTGACCTGCCGCCGGCCGAGGTATCCGACTACGCCTGCGAAGATGCCGACGTGACGCTGCAGCTTAAACACGTATTTGAGCCACTGCTGAAAGAGGTAGGCTTACTGGATTTACTGAACGAAGTAGAAAACCCGCTGGTGCCAGTGCTGGCCGACATCGAGTATGAGGGTGTGAAGATTGATAGTAGCGCCATGGGTGAGTACTCAGCGGAATTGCAGGGCTATATTCAGGAGATTGAGCAGCAGATTTTCTCGGCGGCCGGGGAAGAGTTCAACATTGGTTCGCCGAAGCAGTTGGGCGAAGTGCTCTTTGACCGCCTAGGCCTAGGCGGTGGCAAAATCAAGAAAACCAAAACTGGCCAGTACGCTACTGGCGAGGAAGTGCTCAGCACCCTGGCTGCCGACAACCCCATTGCCGGTCTGATTCTGGAGCACCGCCAGCTCACGAAGCTACGCTCTACCTACGTGGAGGCCTTGCCGCAGCTAGTTTGTGAGCTAGATGGCCGCGTGCATACCTCGTTCAACCAAGCTGTAACGGCTACCGGCCGCCTCTCCAGTACCAATCCTAACCTACAGAACATTCCTATCCGGACGGAGAAGGGCCGCGAGATTCGCAAAGCCTTTGTGCCCCGCGATGACCAACACGTGCTACTGGCGGCCGATTACTCGCAAGTGGAATTGCGCATCATGGCTGACTTCTCAGGCGACAAAACCATGATTGAAGCCTTCCGCCAGGGCCTCGATATTCATACCAGCACCGCCAGCAAGGTATTCCATGTACCTCTTGATCAGGTGGATGGCGAAATGCGCCGTAAGGCTAAAACGGTGAACTTCGGTATCATCTATGGCATTTCGGCCTTCGGTCTGGCCCAGCGCATTGGCATCAGCCGCAAAGAAGCTACTGAAATCATTGACACCTACTTCCAAGAGTTTGCCTCGGTGAAGCAGTTCATGGACGACAGCATCAATCGGGCGCGGGAACTGGAATACGCCACTACCCTGCTAGGCCGCCGCCGTTACCTGCGCGACATTAACTCTCGTAATGCCACCCTGCGCGGCTACACTGAGCGCAACGCCATCAACGCCCCCATCCAAGGCACCGCCGCCGACATCATCAAGAAGGCCATGATCAACATTCATGAGTGGCTGATTGAAGAAAAGCTCGGCACTCGCATGATTCTGCAGGTACACGACGAACTGGTGTTTGATGCCGTCAAGGAAGAAGTAGAGCACATCACTCCTAAAATCAAGGAGCTGATGACCCAGGCCCTGCTTTTGCCTCACGGTGTGCCGCTAGAGGTAGAGGTAGGCACCGGCCAGAACTGGCTGCAGGCGCACTAGGCCAGGCCAGACACCCACCAAAAAAGTCACCGCCCGGCCCTTTAGTAACATAAGAGGCCGGGCGGTGACTTTTTGCTTGTGCATCACTTACAAGGGAGCAAATACAGCCCGCTCAATAACGAGTGAATCTTGCTGCCGTCCTATGATTCGTTTGCTGCTGAGAATTAAGGCAGCATTATCCACCTGAATAACATCATATGCCCCGGGCGCTGCCCACATAGTGGGCAAGGCGGAACTCTCCAGATCTACATACTTGCTAGCAACTGTTAATCGAGTCTTCGAATCATTCAGGCTCCATTGGCCCCAACTGATAGTAGCTGCTCCCTGAGTGACGGGGGGTATATGTACTGTGCAGCCACCGGCCTCCTGCGTCCATAGCAACTCCCCGCTTGAGGCGAAAGTCAACGTACTCAGCCCTAAGCACGGCGTGGGTGAGTTTTGGCTATAGGACCTAAAGAAATCGTAAACCCTACTCCCACCTCCCGTGCGCGGCTTGGTCTCTATGGTGTAGGCAGTCATGCGCCAAGAAGTATTCTGTAGGGTAACCTCAACTTGTTTCGGAGGCGTATCTTCTTTCTTGCAGGCACCTACACCCAACACGGTGACCAAAAGCAAACGCTGAATAGTTTTCATAACAAATCTATTAGAAGGTTAATACAGCCATGACCGGGCAGTTAGGTCTTGGGTTGTATCACGACTGACATATTTATCTGCTCAGACTTTAAGCTGAAGCATCTGGCTCAACTATTTGGGCGTATACCCAATGACTGAGCCAACCTCAGTGCGCTTTATATGTCAGAAAATACCCACACCACTACCCTGCAAAACATAGCCCGCGGCTTACTGGGCACCTTTATGGTAGTAGCCGGTACCGGCCACCTCACGTTTGCCCGCCGCGAGTTTCAAGCTCAGGTGCCCGACTTTGTGCCGCTCAACAAGGATACCGTGGTGCTGCAATCAGGAGTGGTAGAAATAGGCCTAGGGCTAGCGCTATTGTTCTGGAAACCCAAGCGCGCTGAACTAGGCCTGGGGCTGGCAGTGTTCTATGCGCTGGTATTCCCAGGAAACGTTCACCAGTACACTCACCACATTTCTGCATTTGGTCTCAATACCGACGCCAAACGCCTGGGGCGGCTGTTCTTTCAGCCTGCACTTATGGCCTGGGCCTTGTGGTCGACTGGTGCACTAAAAGCGCTGAAATGCAAGTCATAACGCAGCAGCCACTTCCCTGGGGCTGTCAAGGTTAAACTCTGAGCCCTTGAACTGGTATTACAGGATATGACAACTGATTCTTCCTTCGACGTTGTAGTAATTGGCGCCGGACCGGTAGGCCTAGCTTGCGCCATTGAGGTGCAGCGGCGCGGCTTTTCGGTGGTGGCCATTGATAAAGGAGCCCTAGTAAACTCCATCATCGGCTACCCCACCAACATGGAGTTTTTCTCCACCCCGGAGCTACTGGAAATTGGCGGGCACCCCTTTCCTACCAGTCACTACAAACCCCTGCGTGAAGATGGCCTCGATTACTACCGGCGCGTGGCCTTTGCTGAGAACATTCCATTGCGCCTTTATGAGCGCGTAACTGGCCTAGAGGGAGGCCCTGGCCAGTATGAAGTAGTAACGGAAAAGGGCCATATTGCCTGCCGCTACGTCATCATTGCTACGGGTTTTTACGACGTACCAAATTACCTGAATGTACCCGGCGAGGATCTTCCGCACGTGAATCATTACTACAAAGAGCCGTACGCTCATACTGGCCAGCAAGTAGTAATCGTGGGGGCTAAAAACTCGTCTGCCAAAGCCGCGCTCCAGCTTCTGCGTGCCGGTGCCGACGTTACAATGGTAATTCGCGGAGCGGAAATCAGCCAGTCGGTGAAGTATTGGATACGGCCTGATTTGATTAACCGTATCAAAGAAGGCCGTATCAAAGCACTTTTTAACGCTACTATTCAACGCATCACACCCGAGGCCGTGGAAGTGCAGACGCCCACTGGCCTAGAGGCGCTGCCTGCTGCCTACGTGTACGCCCTCACCGGCTACCACCCCGACTTCAGCTTCTTAGCGGCTCTCGGCATCACCTGTGAACTAGACGCTGCCCAAACCCCTACGCACGACGCCGATACGCTGGAAACCAACCGCCCTGGCGTGTATTTAGCCGGTACCGTCTGCGGTGGCCTCAACACCAGCCGCTGGTTTATTGAAAATGGCCGCTACCACGCCCAGGTAATTGCGGCCCGCTTAGCCGGTGAGAAGGCGCCAGAGTTGCCAGAGGTGTTACAACCCGTGCAGCTAAGCTGAAGCGAATTGACAAGTCAAACAAATAAAAAGCCCCCACTGAAGGTTCAGTGGGGGCTTTTGTATGGCCTAGGCCAGTATTACCTACTGAGGAAATTTAACTCCGCGGTAGTCGTTAGGGTTTATTAGTGGTACGCTCGCGCCGTATTGAATATTGATGGCACGGATCATCTCGTTGGCTACTACAGCGTAGCCACGAGGGGTTGGGTGCACGCCATCCAGCGAGAACAAGTTGCCAGAAATGAAGCCTGCCGTGTTATTCACGCCATTGGTAACGAAGCCGGAAGCGGCTACGCGAGAGAAGAAAGAGTTAGCATCAAAAACTGCCAGGCCTTTCTCATTGGCTTTGTTGACGATGGCCGTGTTGAACGCCGTAGTAGCATTGCGTACTGAGGTCTGTTCAGTAGCATCAAGCACAAACTGGTTGGGAACAGGGTTAGACTGAGTAGCGTTTAAACCTGCACCCACTGGGAATGGATTACCCGTAGTAGTGGTACCAATAACAGCCGAGGAGGGTAGCGTCAGCAGATCATTGTCGGTAGCTAGGCGCACTACTTGCGCTCCAGCAGTACCCGTAGTTTGGATATATACGTCCAGCGCAGCATTACCAGCTTTAAAACGGGCCCGAATATCAGCTACACGCACTGTGGTGAAGAAGGGAACATTTGTTACGTCCGGAATAGTAGCTACAATCCCTTTGGCGCCGTTAGCCGTCAGAGCATTGATGATACGGTTATTCTTAAGCGTGAACGTATCCGTGCGGGTGATGACACCGCCTACGCCACCAGTTGTAGCATAGCCTAACACATCGTTGTTACCCAGCCAGTTGGAGAAAAAAGTAGCCGTAGCCGCCTCAGCTTTCACACGCTGGAAGTAAGACTGGCTATTGCCAAGAGGAGTGATTCGCTCAAAGAAAGGATTGAACGTAGCTGCGGTTGGGGCACCAGTTTGCCCACCAAGATTACCAAAGTTTGCCGTATGGATATCTGCTAAGCGAATCCCAGGCACACCTAAGTTATCTACCCGCCCATCGAACTTAGTGTAGGGTGCCGACCCCGGAGCACCAGCTACCCGACCGGCGTTGCCTGCTACTCTAGCTGTAATAGGTGAACCGGTAGCACTGAAGCCCGTTAGGCGGAGATAGCCAGAGCCGTTGCTTTGAGCTTCAGTGAACAGAGGCTGGTTGAACTCGCCACCGCCAGCTGTCCGGAACTGCTTAGCCAGAATGCTAGGATAGGAGTTCTGCTGACCTTCAAGGTACAGGCCATCATCTGAGTAGCCCGCCGTCAGGGAATTACCTACTGCGATATAGCGAGTGAAGTCTGCCGTACCACGGCTGGCTTCAAAGTCTTTCTCTAAGTCAGGCTGGCAAGCCGTCAGTCCAAACCCTAGTAGCGTTACGAACGGCGTAACTTTACGAAATAGAAACGTATTCATGAGGTAAGAAGGGAGTCGCGGTTAGAAAGCGTAGTTCAGGCCAATGCCCGGAATCACGATGTTGGTTTTATAGGTTCCGGCAATACGGTCCGTGGTCCCATTGTTAACCAACTGCTGCTGCGTTTCGGTACGCTTCTGAATGCTCACGTACTGCGCCGACACATCAACACCGAACTTGCCGAAGCTGTAGGAAGCACCCAGGGTACCGCTGAACCGGTCGTTATCAGGAGTTTCAGGGGTCACATACCCATCCCGCACGGGTGTCTCATCGTAGGCGCCACCGGCACGTACCGTCAAGCCATCGGTGAGCTTATACTGGCCGCCCACCCGAACCGTCAGAGCATCTTTGTAATTGCGCTTCGACTCGCTAAACGTCTGACCGTTAATCTGCTGATCGAAGTCGAAACGTAGCGATTGGTACTTGCTCCACTGAGCGAAGTTAGCATCAATGCCAATGGTCAGCTTCTCAGTAGGCATGAGGCCTACACCAATGCTGGTAGTAGCAATCAGCGGCAAAGTAGCGCTGAACTTGGTAGCCTCGAAACGGGTGCCAAAAGAAGCGGGAATACCGGTGAATGTTACATCCCCATCCTTTACGTGAGCGTCGATCTTAGAGCGATAGTTAACCCCTAATGATACTTTATCAGATGGCTTAAAGAAAATGCCGGCGTTGAAACCTAGTTTGGTATCAGCTTTACCGTCTAGCTCGATGTGCCCGTATGAGTCAGGCAATGGCACATCGCGCTGCAGGTTTACGGCACCGTAGGCCAGTACCACCAAGCCGGCGCCCACGCTGATTTGGTCAGTAATAGCGTAGCTAACAGTAGGCTGTACAAAGATTGACTTCAGATCAATATCCGTCAGGGCCGTGCGACCTTCCCACCCTTCAGCATACTGCAGTTTGCTGCCGAATGGCGTATACACGGCAATACCAGCCCGGAACTTGCCTTCGGCTGGGCCAAAGCCAGCGTACAAGTTGAAAGGCGTAGTAACCGTGTTGCGCAGTTCGCGCTGCTGGCTGCCGCCCTGCGCCACAAACGCATTACGGGCCATGGTCAGGTTCACGCCTACTTGCACACCGCGGTCTTTCACCATGGCCAGTGCGCCAGGGTTGTAGAACATGGCGGCTTGGTCGAGGGAAAGCCCCACACCTACACCGCCCATGCCGTTATTTTTCTGTCCGGCCAGTGTAACCTGGTAGCCACCCGCCGAGGCCGCCGTACCCGTAAGTAGCGCACCACCCACGAGGAGTAGAGATTTTAAAGTCATAAAATGGAATGTGTGAGAATTTTGGGGTTGAGGCATTAAATGTAGGCAGAAAAAACATTCTACTATTAGGCAAGCCGAGTAAGTATTTTCGCTATCCCATAACTTCAATATCCCTAGCTGCATAGGGTACCCACTTTTCGCAATTTGCCTACCTGCTATACGCACACAAAAGCCCCTTAAAGCCAGTGCGGATCCAGTGATTCTAGCTCAATTCCAAGAATGTAGCGCTTAGCCGTTTAGGCTCTCACGCCTCGCTAACATCTGTGTTTGGCCTAGGGGTTTAAGCCTACGCCTCTTGATTATTTACCGAGGCACCGTCAGGGAGTAGTTCCCGGGTCTTCAGGTTGAGACGCTGCCCGGCTACGAGCAGGTTTACTCTCAAATTTTGTACGCTCACGGGCTCTCCGCGACCAATGCGCCCCAAGTTGCTGCCTTCGATGTCGCAGCCATCTATCATCACCACTACCCCATCGCCAAACACTTCTGCTTCCTGTCCGCCCCGAATAATGACGCCGGTTTCTTCTGACAGGCCTAGCCCCAAACACATAGAATGCGCAATTAAGGCATGTGCCAGCCGCCCAAAACGGCCGCGTTCAATGAAGTGCTGATCGATGAGCAGGCGGGGTAAGAGGCCTAGGCCAGCCTTGGTTTGAATGCCGCCCTTGCGCACGGCCCGCCAGCCATAGCCTTCCACCAGCATATTGTCGGGGAGGGCGGCCGCACCCGCGCTGGTACCAGCTACCACAAAGGTGGCCTCCTGCTGATAACGCTCCCGTAAGACCTGAAGAAACTCAGTGTTGTGCAGAAAATCAGTGATGCGCTCTTGGTCGCCGCCACTGAAAAACACTAGTCCCGCCCGGCGCAGGCGGCGCAAGGTGGCCGGTGCATCGGCGCGGTAGTGCTCATTAATGGGTAAGTGGCGGGCATTGCGGCAGCCTAAATCGCGCAGGGCCTTCTCATAAGCTCCGGCCGTGCGAGAGGCATCCCGGGAGGCCACGGTAATGATTTCAACCGGAGTATCGAGGGAGGGTAGCAGGTCGCAGAGCAGCGCCAGCATGGCATCATCATCACCACCTCCAAGGGCAACGAGCGTACCAAGCGGCAAAACAGACGAGTGAGGCATAATACTAGCGCGGCATAAGCGGGCACCAAAAGTATGTACCCAACCGACTCCTCAACTGCCTTGGGCAAGGGAAGGTTACGCTCAGCTAGGCCACGGGGCCAATAGAACTACTCAAGTGAGAGTAATTGTTGCCCTACGTAGAGTCCGGAGCTCGGCCGTAACCGTATATCATGGCCGGGCCCGGAGTTGGATTTATTCTCTCCAGTATCCTGCGAATCCGCCCCGGAAAAACTACTTTTGCGCGCCGGTTCGGCTCTTGTCACCAATTCCCTCTGCCTAGCGAGACACACCCCTCTTTTTTACATGAATCAGCACCCGACTCTCGAACACATTACGTCCCTGATTCAGGAGGGCGAGTTTTTCAAGCTCAAAGAACTCCTAAAAAATTTCGAGCCGGCCGAGCTGGTTGAGCTCATTGAAGAAGAGGAAGAACGGGAACAGCTTATCATTTTCAGGCTGCTACCGCTGAGCTTGGCCACGCAGGTATTTGAATACCTCGATCTGGACATTCAGAAGCACTTTCTGGCCAACCTCTCGCAGGATAAAATCTCGGATATTCTGAATGAAATGTCGCCCGATGACCGGACGGCGCTGCTGGAATTTCTGCCCGACGATTTTGTAAAGGAGTTGATTCAGACGCTCTCGGAGCCGGAGCGCCGCGTGACGCTGGAGCTGCTGGGCTACCCCGAGTACTCGGTGGGGCGCCTGATGACGCCCGACTACATTGCCATTCGGGAAAACTGGACCGTTCAACAGGTGCTCGACTACATCCGGCGCCACGGAGGACAGTCGGAAACGCTGAGCGTGCTGTACGTGACTGACGAGCGAGGCGTGCTGATTGACGACATCCGAATTCGGGAATTTCTGCTGGCTGATCCGCAGAAGCGGGTGCGGGAGCTGATGGATAACCGCTACGTGTTCCTGAAGGCGATGCAGGACCAGGAGGAAGCCATTGAGGTGTTCCGCCGCAACGACCGGGTGGCTCTGCCCGTGGTGAATGATGAGGGCGTGCTATTTGGTATCGTGACCATCGACGATATCCTTGACATCCGGGAGGAAGAAGATACCGAAGACATCCAGAAGCTGGGGGGCTCGGAGGCTCTTGATGAGCCTTACCTCACTATTCCCCTGCCCCGGATGGTGCAGAAACGCGCTGGCTGGTTGGTTATCCTGTTTTTGGGCGAACTGCTTACGGCGTCGGCCATGCAGTTTTTTGAAGGGGAGCTGCAGCGTGCTATTGTGCTGGTGCAGTTCATTCCGCTCATTATCAGCTCCGGTGGCAACTCTGGTTCGCAGGCCACTTCTCTCATCATCCGGGCCATGTCCTTGGGTGAGTTTACGGTGCGGGATTGGTGGATGGTGCTACGGCGTGAGATTTTATCGGGCCTCGCGCTGGGCGTTATCCTGGGTATTGTGGGCTTTGGGCGCATTGCGGTGTGGCAGATGATAACGCCCATTTATGGGCCGCACTGGGTGCCCGTAGGCCTCACGGTTGGCTTCGCGCTGCTGGGCATTGTGCTGTGGGGCTCTTTGGCTGGCTCTATGCTGCCGTTGCTGCTTAAGCGCCTGGGCCTCGACCCTGCTACTTCTTCAGCCCCGTTTGTGGCCACGCTGGTTGACGTTACTGGCCTTATTATCTACTTTACCGTAGCGCTGGTATTCCTGCGCGGCACCTTACTGTAACTCTTCCGGGCTCGATTTTCATGCTAAGCGGGGTACTCTGTGCGATGAAATCGGCGGGGAGGTTGCTAGGGCCCCTGAGTGGTTTGGGCCTGCTGGCCGGCTGCGCAGCCGTAGGCCACCTCGATACGCTACCGGAAGGCCGCTACACCACCATTCAAACCAACGATGCTACGCTGCAGGGCGCCTGGCCTAATGGCCGGTCCTTATATGCGCGGCAGTCGGCCGACACGCTCTACCTGCTTCCCGACAGTGCCGCCCATTCGCGTACTACTTGGGCTCCGCTTCCTGCCTACTACCGCCTGCGCCCAGGCCGCCACATCGTACTAGCCGCCCGTCGCCTCGACGTTGACGTGTTTACTATTCCGTTTAAGGTACGCCCACCCCGCGCCGGCGTGCCGGTGCAGCTCAACACTAATTTCAACGCCGCCCTGTACCTGGGCCGGCGCCTCGATTTTTACCATCTTACCAGCCATCAGCTGCTTGGTGGCCGGCGCCAACCCATTATCCGCACTACAGGTTTGGGCTACGGCATTTTTACTGGCCTAGGCTCTTCACAGATCACGCCTGATTTCACCCGGCAGCACGCCACTACCGACTACGAGGGCTTTGTGCTGCACGCGGGGGTAGCTACCATCTACGACGCCCACATTTTTAACCTAGGCCTGGCCGTGGGAGCCGATCAGTTACTAGGCCCCGATGGTCGGCATTGGATATACCAGCGCAAGCCCTGGTTTGGGGTGTTGTTCGGACTAGACTTGAACTAGGCTTTTCTGCTGTATTATCCCCTCTGCTTTCGGCGGAAATTCGCCCACAACGGTATTAAAGCTAGGAACATGGGAGGTAACCAAAGTAGCACATGGTATTCCGCCAGTTTCTCTAACAGCTTTGTTGAGGGCCAACTGATTAGCAGAACGCCCAATAGTAGGAGTGCCATCAAGCTATAGGTGCTTACAAGCCACCACTGCAATCCGCTGAGAATAGGCCCAGACTCTAAGTCGGCAGCCCGAATTATTTTCTGATATATCCAGTACGGTATCAGCCCCCACGCTGCTAGTAAAGAAATCAAGACAATGGCCCCTACTACCATAAAAAGTGGCCGAAAAGCGCTAAGCAGCATTAACCCAGGACCCCAGAAGAGCAAGAGTACAGCCAGATAAAAGCCCAGCATTATGGCTGCCACTGCTAGTAATAGCTTCATATTCTGCTCTGATTTAAAGCGCTAAAAATCAACTCGGCCACGGTTAGCCTTTTTGTCGCCGTGCTTTTTCTTGGATTCTAGACGCTGGCGCACCGCTCCTTGGCTGGGTTTGGTGGCTTTGCGAGCTTTGGGCTTGTGCAGGGCCTTGCGCAGGGTTTCGTAGAACTTCTGCAGGGCAATTTCCTTGTTGCGCAACTGGCTACGCTCTTCCTGAGCGGCAATCAGCAACTCCCCCTCCGTGGTGAGCTTGGAGGCGAGCTTTTGTAGTAGCGTTTGCTTTTGCTCTTCTGAAAGCAACAGAGAATCCGGAATTCGAAAGCGCAGCTCTACCCGCGACTCTACCTTGTTTACGTTCTGGCCTCCGGGGCCGCTGCTACGGCTGGTCTGGAACTGCAGTTCCGAAAGAAAGGTGTCGGCGGGAGGAAGCATGGGATGAGATACTGATGATTGATTAATATGCGAATAGAGTAAGGCCAGGTTCAGCTTGCAAAATTCAACATTTTCCAGAGCAGGCTGCCCAGTACACCCATACGCGCCGTCCAGGCCAACGTCCGGACCCAATTGGTGCGCACTAGGCCATCAATGGCTACGTAGTCATAGCCCTGAGCCAAGCGGTTATGAAAGGGTACGGAAATGAAAAAGGTGGCGGGCCAAATCAGCACCACCAAGCCGAGGGCCCACCACACCCCCTGGCCTAGCGCCCGTCCCTGCCAAGCCAGCCAACCCGCCAGGCCTAGCTCTACCACCATAGGAGCCATAACTACCCAGCTGATGCGGCTGGAGTGCTGCTGATGAAACGTGGGAAATGTGTCGCGGGCGGCTTGCGCAAAGCTGGGATAGTGAACCAATTGTACCGTCCAGATAACGCCGGTGAGGTAGGTGGCCAGAGCAAAGTTGAGCAGCAAAAGGAGCTTGAGCGACATGATAGCAAATTAGGATAGCATTCCGACAGTAGGGAGGTATCTGGGGCCACCAACCAGAAGCCCACCTTATACTCCTCCCTGCGGTCGGGATGGCAGTTCTAGGAGGTGGCCTAGGCAACGCAGCCCTGGCCCAACAGTCTGCGTCCATAGGCCTACGCGAAATGGCCGCTTCCTGCTACATTCGCCATACACATTTTGTCCTGTTTTCCTTTATGCCCTTCCCTCCTTCTCTGCGGCCCTGGCTGCTCGCAGCGCCCATGCTCGGCCTGGTGTTTACGGCTTGCCAGCCCGGCGGCAAATCTGGCGCGGGCCAGCCTGACCTGCTCCAGGCTAACCTCGACACCACTGTGCGCCCCGGCGACGACTTTTTTACCTACGCCAACGGCGGCTGGCTGAAAACTCACCCCATTCCGGCTTCCGAAAGCTCGTGGGGTATTGGCAAGGAAGTGCAGAATGAAGTGTACGCCCGCCTGCGGGCCCTGAATGAGGAAGCCGCCAAAGCCAACGCCAAGGTAGGCTCTAGCCAGCAGAAGATTGGCGACTTCTGGGCTTCTGGCCTCGATTCTGTAGCCATTGACAAGCAAGGTATTGCCCCGCTAAAGCCAGAGCTAGACCGTATTGCGGCCATCAAGTCGGTGGCTGATGTGCAGGCCGTAATTGCGCGCCACAAGGTACTGGGCGTGAACTCTCTCGTTGGCGGCTACGTGAACCAGGACGCCAAAAAGAGTGACCAAATGGCCCTGCACCTGTACCAGGCAGGCCTAGGCCTACCCAACCGCGACTATTACTTCAACAAGGACACCCGCACCAGCAACATCCGGAAGGAGTACGTGCGCCACGTAGCGCGCATGCTGCAGCTACTAGGCCAGGACTCCGTAACGGCTCAGCGCCACAGCGCCCAGATTATGCAGCTGGAAACGGCGCTGGCGGGTTCTTCGCGCAAGCTGGAGGCCCTGCGCGACCCGTACGCCAACTACAACAAAATGGCAGTTTCGGGTCTTGACAAGCTCACGCCCGGCCTCAACTGGAAGCAGTGGCTGACCCAAATGGAGCTCTCCAAAGCCGATACCGTGATTGTAGGCCAGCCGGAGTTTTATCAGAAAGCCGGGCAGTTGCTGAAAACCACCCCGCTGGAGCAATGGCAGGCGTACTTGCAGTGGCACCTCGTGAATACCTTCGCCGGCCAACTCAGCCGCCCGATCGACGACGAGCACTTCCGCTTTTATGGCACCATTCTGCAAGGTCAGAAAGAGCAGCGCCCCCGCTGGAAGCGTGTGCTGGACGAGGAGGAAGGCGGCATGGGCGAAATCCTGGGCCAGCTGTTCGTGAAGGAATACTTCACCCCCGAAACCAAGGAGCGCTACGCCGAACTGACTAAAAACGTAGTAGCGGCCTTCCGCGACCATATTCAGGCCCTGGACTGGATGAGCGACTCTACCAAGCAGAAGGCCTTGGTGAAGCTGGCGAAGATTACGCCCAAAGTAGGCTACCCGGATAAGTGGCGCGACTACTCTTCCCTGAAGATTACCCGCGATTCCTACCTCGCCAACGTGATGCGGGCCAATGAATGGCAGTACCGCTACAACATCAACAAGCTGGGTAAGCCCGTTGACCGCACTGAGTGGGAGATGACGCCCCAGACGTACAACGCCTACTACAACCCCAGCAACAACGAGATTGTGCTGCCGGCGGCCATCTTCTCGGTACCTGGCCTAGCCGACAAAGACGCCGACGACGCCATCATCTATGGCTATGCCGGTGCCAGCACCATTGGCCACGAGCTGACCCATGGTTTCGACGACGAAGGCAGCCAGTTTGATGAGAATGGCAACCTGCGCAACTGGTGGAGCAAGAAAGACCGCGCCGCCTTCCAGAAACGCGTAAACGGCATCGTGCGCCAGTTCAACGGCTACACGGTGCTCGACTCTCTGCATATCAATGGCAAAGCCACCGCTGGCGAGAACATTGCCGACCTCGGCGGCATCGTCATTGCCTTCGATGCCTTCAAGAAAACCGACCAGTACAAGAAGGGCGAGAAAATTGGCGGCCTTACGCCTACCCAGCGTTACTTCTTAGGCTACGCCCTGGGCTGGCAGAACCACCAGCGCGACGAGGTGCTGGCCCAGCGCATTCTAACCGATGTGCACTCCCCGGCTCAGTACCGCGTGAATGGCCCCTTCGCCGACGTGCCCGCCTTTTACGAGGCTTTCAACGTGCAGCCTGGCCAGAAGCTCTACCTGCCCGACTCGGCGCGAGTAAAGATCTGGTAAGCTGACTCTATTCAGCAAAAAAGCCTTCTTGCTTCTGCAGGGAGGCTTTTTTAGTGCTTGCAAGTCTAGGCTCGGCTGTTGTCTGGCGACTTTTCGAGGCAACGAGAATTTACTGGCCGCGGAAGAAGCTAGAGCTGAGTGGCCTAGGCCACTTGGCTACTTTAAACCAGGATGGTTCTCTACCCTGTATAGGCCAAGCAAAATTCTTTTGCTGGTCGGGGCAACGGTTGTAGAGCAGGCTTCATCTATCCCCCTGACACTCAACTTTTATTACTTATTCCTGTAGCCCATGAAAACGCTTCGTATCCTTCTGCCCGCGCTGCTCCTTGTCTTGTTCGTGCTGCCCGGCTTCCGGTCGCGGCTGGCCGATACGCGCGAAACTCGCCAGGTTGGCGCATTCACCTCCCTGACCTTGGCGGGCTCTCCCAATGTTTTCCTGCGCCAGGGCAGCCCCCAGCAAGTAGAAGTGGAGGGCGACCCTGAGGACCTAAACCACCTCGAAACAACCGTGACTAATGGCCGGCTGCGCATTGGCTCTAAGCCTACCAACGGTAATTCCTGGTACCGCAACCGCGGCTCAATTAAGGTATACGTGACTATGCCCACCATCAAAGGCCTCACGGTGAGCGGCTCGGGTAACATTAAGGCCGCCGAGGCCGTGAAGGCCGATGACCTCAACCTATCGGTGAGCAGCTCGGGTGGCATTGAACTCGCCAGCCTCACAGCCGATAAGATCAACTCTGCCGTTTCGGGCTCGGGCAATATTGACGTTTCGGGCGTGGTGCCCACGCAGGATATCAGCGTGAGCGGCTCCGGCAACGTAAAAGCCAGCAAACTCCGCAGCGAAGCCTGCCACGTCGCCATCAGCGGCTCGGGCAACTGCCGCCTCATGGCCACCAAAAGCCTGGAGGCCAGCATCGTTGGCTCCGGCGACGTGTACGTAATGGGCAGCCCCAAAATCAGCAGCTCCGTAGTAGGCAGCGGCCGCGTCCACCGCGAGTAGGCCTACCAGTTGCTCTGCTGAATCAGTAGCAGGTCCTCGTTTGCCCCACCAACACAACGCCCCGGCTACCAAGTAGCCGGGGCGTTGTGTTGGTGAGCTAGTGAAGCTTTTCTCTAGTGCTCTTGAACAGGTGGCCTAGAAATCAAACAGGCCGCGGCGGGTATCCGATTTTTTCTTCGTTTTTTCCTTCGACTTAGGCTTGTCTTTATCATCACCGAAGATGCGGTTCATGAGGCTCGTGTTTTTCTCTTTCACTAAGATGTAACGAACGGAGAAGGCCGTGGGGAAACGCGCCCAATCGTCGGAGCCAAACTCTACGCTCGGCTTGAAATCAACGGAAAGCACAATGGGCGAGAGGGCTATTTTGTACTCTACGCCCGCCAGCGCGTCAATGCCGCCGAAGGCACCATTGTCTTTGTGGTTGCCCACGTGGCCGCCGGCGCCAAAGTAATAGTTGAGGCTGGGCCCCAAAATGCCAAAGTGCCGCTCGGCCAGCAGCGTGGCCGATACCTCACGGGAGGAAACTAGGCCTAGACCTTCCAGGGTAGTTTTATCCAATATTTTCTGCTGAACGGTAATCCCGTACTGGCCGCCCCCAACCCGGATACCGGCTGCCGTACGGTACTTCTGAGCCTGCGCAAAGGGGAGTGTCAGCAGGCCTAGCCCAACCACCAAGGCCACTTGGCGAAACAACTTTAAAAACATCATAATCTTGTGAGAGGCGCAACTAAACCCGGAGTACCGTAGTCCGTTGAACGAACATTAGGCGTGCAAAGTACGGGCCATCTGCTGAAAAGGCCACGTAAGTTGAGACGAGCGGCGTACCTTGCTCCGTATTTGCTCTGCCCTCATTCCTCCATCTACCGCGTGTACATTCATCAGGTGGCGGCTTACTTGCCCGCCGAAATCATCACCAACGAGCACTTTACCCGCATAAACGGGTTGTCGAACGAGTGGATCACCGAGCGCACTGGCATCCGGGCGCGTCGGAAAGCTGCCGCCGGAGAAAACACGAACACCATGGCACTGGAAGCTACCCGCCGCGTGCTGGCGGCAGCTCCGGCTTTTGCCGCTACTGAGGTAGACCTGATTGTAGGTGCCACCTACACCCCTCACGACACCATCTACACACTAGCGCATGCCGTACAGCGCGAGCTGGATGTGTCAGACATTCCTGTGGTGAGCATTTCCTCGGCCTGCTCTTCGCTGCTGAACGCCATTGAGATTGTGGAAGGCTACTTTGCCCTGGGTAAAGCCCGACGGGCACTGGTAGTAGTGAGCGAGCATAACACCGCTTACAACAACGAGCTAGACACTATGGCCGGCCACCTCTGGGGCGACGGCTCCGCGGCTCTCCTGCTCACCCCCGAGCGCCTGGCACCTACTGATCTTGACGTGCGCACTGTTATTACGGGTGGCGCCGGCAACATTGGCAAAGCGGATATATCGGTTACGCTAAAACCAGTAGAAAAAGGCATTGTCATGCCCTTCGGCAAAGACGTGTTCATCAATGCGTGCCAGTACATGACGCGTGTGACCCAACAGGTATTGGAGCGTAATCAACTAAGCGTAGAGGACGTTCGGTACCTGATTCCGCACCAAGCCAACCTACGCATCACCAAAAATGTGCTGCAACAGCTAGGCCTGCCGGATGACCGGGCGGTATCCAACATTGAAGAGCTTGGCAACACGGGCTGTGCCGGCGCTGCCATTGCTCTGGCCGATACGTGGTCGAGCCTACAAGAAGGCGAGCACGTGGTGATTACCGTTTTTGGCGGTGGCTACTCCTACGGCGCCATGCTCCTCAAGCGCTAGGCCACTACGCCAGCGCCAGCCTGCATCCATAGCACTCTGCCATACTTGCCACAAGGGCCCGACTCAACCATTGAGTCGGGCCCTTGTGATTTCATTTTATACACTGAAGGCCTATGGTATGACTAGTAACCGTGCCTTCCCTTTTGGCCCATTAGAGTCGGTCCAGCGGGCTACGTATATACCAGACCGCAACGTGGGTAGTCGGACGGGGAGAATATTGAGCCCAGGTTGATAGGTAAGCACAGTGCCTCCCAAATAGCGGCCTATGGCATCGTAAAAACGCAGTGTCAGTTCGCCGGAAGTTCCTCTCGCCTGGTATTGCAGGCTCACTGGCGTTTCCGCTCCTTGTACCGGATTGGGGTAGAAGGCCACATCATTGGCTGTGGTAGCATTGTCAGTGGCCGCTAATGGCGTCACTTGGTCGAGGGAGTTATCAGGCCGGCGCACGCGTAACCGGTAATAGCTGAGCCCGGTCAGAGGCTGCGCGTCGGTGAAGCGGTAGGCTCCGCCAGAAGCACCTGCAGCTACGTTGCCAACTACCGTCCAGCCAGCGGTAGTGTCGGCCGAAGCACGCTCAACCACAAACCCCGAGAGAAAACACTCATCGCGGGTAGTCCACTGCAGTACGGTTCCAACCCCCGCCACGAACTCCACAAACTGCCCGGTGAGTGGAGCCGGCAGCATAGAGCTACTGCCGCAGCCAGCATTTACAAAGCTCCGGGTGCGTAGTACGTAGCGTCCGCCTGCAATATCACTGGCAGCATTTAGCGTGCGGCTCACCTGCCCCCTTGAAACGGCATAGTGCATCACGGCGCGGGGCAGAATCAGGTGGGATAGTTGCTGCGCATGGCCTAGCTCGTGCAGAGCCACCGACTCGAAATCTATCTGAGAAGCACTAGGGTTGCCAGGGCCAAACTGCCACGCAGCTGCATCATCAAACTGCGTATCGATTTCTTTCACGCAAAAGCTCACTCGCGTACGAGCGTCGTCGAGGTAGCGACCAGTATAATAGCTGGTAGTGCGCCCTAGCACGTTGGCGGGTAAGTCGGTGCCGCTATCAAAGCCTACCGAGTTTTCATTGTCATCGGCTACTCCGGTTTTAGTACGGGTAGTACCCACTTCCCAGTTCACGCCGGTTTGGCAACGCCAGCTTACCAATGCCCGCTGCCAGCTGGTGCTGGCAGCTGTGTTGGCGGCGAAGCTGGGATCAAAGCGAAACGTATAGCCCCCTCGGGTATTTTGGTTGAGCTCCCCAGGCACTGAGCGTGCCTTGGAGGCATTGTCTTGAGCGTTGGTGGCCGCGTAAATGATAGTTACGGCTGCAACACTGACTACCTGCTGTTGATCAGTAGTAGTGACTCGCACGGTGCCAGTGCCGGCGGTGTTGCCGGTGGAGGTATAAGAGGGCACCAGCACCTGAATACGACTATCAGACCAGCTGACATAGTCGGCATCGGTGATTTTGGTATAGGAAGCACCGCCGTCATCGGCATTGCGGAACTCCACTGAACCATTGCCGCGGGCGTTGCCGAAGCCTGATCCATTAATGGTTAGTACCGCGCCAGTGCCAGCCGTAATGGTAAGCGGAGAGAGAAGCCCTATCACAGGAGCCAGTACTTTGGCGGCCGTGTTTGGCATATTCCGGCGTTGTAGGGCTGTCTCCAAACCGGGGTTTGCCTGCACCAATCTGGGCTGCGCACCGGGTGCCAGCTGCCGGTACAATTCATCATCCAGCGCTGGGTAAGTACGGAAGGGCTCTGCGGCAGTGGCACCCCCTAGGTCATAGCGCACAAAGCCTTGCTGGCTGCCATATGCTGCCCAAGCCGGCCCCGCCAAGGCGGTGCCCGGAAACGTAGCTGGCTCCAGAAAAAATACCCCCTGCTCACCGGTCACTACACTCAGGGTGTTGGTTAGTTCCTGGCGGTCTAGGTCAACGGTGCCACCTTCCGTGATGAGGGTTAGCTCGGCGGCGGCGTTTCCTTTCAACAGTTTGTACACCCGCACCCGGTTGGCAGTGAAGATGCGCCCGTTTGCGCCCCGGAAGCCCCGACTTTCCAGCACTTCCCCCTCAATAATGAGCGGTACCGTGTTTGCTCGCTTAATGGGGTCAAGCGCGAGTAGAGAACAGTGGATTTCAGGGCTTGAAACGGGCAAAACCTGGGCGGCTACCCGTGTAGCACTTAGCAAAAGGGAAAGAGTAGAGACTAGAGCAAAAGCCGATGCATTCATATAGTTGAACAGGCCCCAGGTGCGGCGCAGGCTCAAGATACGTGATTTGCCTTGCCTTGGCGTACCACCTAAGCCAAGCTCCCCATATTTTGTAAGAACAAGAAAAATATACCACCAGAAATATAGTAGTATGTGCTACCAACCATCTACTATCTTGTGCACTCCTATAGCCACTATAACAGAATCCACAACCACTTACTCATACCGTATCTATGCGTACATCTTATCTGAAAGTACTTCTGGCCGCTGCCACCACCACACCCGCCGTAGCGCTAGCCCAATCTACTCCCTCAGGCACACCCGTTGAGGCATCGGCTCTGGCTCAAACTCCTGAATCACCGGCTAAGAGCACCTTGTTTAAGATAGGTACTGGCCTGAGCCAGGGGTTCGAATTTGGGGGATACTCTGGACTGAGCGTTCCAATAGTATTGGGGGTTGAGCACCATCTTGCGTCAGCAGTTTCACTCTATGGCAACTTGTTCGGAGGCCTAAATATTATTCGGCGTCAAGACTACGACCGCCCATTGTTACGTGAGATTGGGGCTGATGCTGGGGTGCGTTATTATTACAACCAAGAGAAACGCAAGCAGAAAGGGCGGGACACAGGGCCATTTGTTGGCAATTACCTCGCGCTACATTCATCTTCTTCGCTATTCTCTTACCGTAGACAAAACTCCTATAATGTGCGCAACTACTTTAGCTATGATTACTCTACGCTCAATCTGGTATGGGGTATGCAACGCCGGATTGGTGGCCACGGCTTGATAGATGCCTACGCAGGTGCCGGAATATCAAATCCTTTCCGCTTTTCTGACCAAGATCGGATATCCCAATACAAACGGCGCCCAACACCAAACCTTGAACTGGGTGTAAAAATCAGCCTAGTTCCTTAAGTTACTATCTGTCTAAACAGAAAGTGGCCTACAGCTTCGCCGATGAAGCATGTAGGCCACTTTCTGTTTAGAATAGGCTACCCTGCACCGGCTGCGGAATTACCTGGGGCGGCTGTAGGTGCATGCCGGTTAGCTCCTGCAGACGAGCCAGGAAATGCTGAGCCCACAGCGGCGAGTGCATAATATCCTTTTGGTGAATAAAGACATACGCAGTGTGTAGGCCACTCTCCAGCCAGCTGGCAATACGCGCGGCCCAGTCATCGGCACGGCGGAAGTCGGAGTCAATCAGGCCGTGACCGTTGAGGCGCACGAAGGCCGTTGGCGTAGTCAGGCGCATGTGTAGCACATCGCGGCGGCCCGCCACATCACTCAGCACCAGCACCTTGCCCAGCGCCTCCAGCATAGCCGACACGGCGCCGAGCAGTTCCTTATCAGCAAACCAAGCGGGGTGGCGCAGCTCGACGGCCAGGGGCACGTAATCGGGGAAGTCGAGGAGGTAGCGCTCTAGGCGGCGCAAATGCTCAGGCCCAAAAGTAGGTGGCAACTGCAGGAAGGCGTGGCCTAGCGTTTCGCCTAGGCCCTCAATAGCTCGGCAGAACGAAATGGTTAGGTCATCGGCGTTGTAAAGGGCGCGGTCGTGGCTGATGACTTGCGGAAGCTTGGGGCAGAACCGGAAGGTGGCGGGCACCGCCTCGCGCCATTTGCGCACCGCAGTAGCATCGGGAATGCGGTAGTGGGTAGTGTTAAGCTCAATGCTGTTGAACTGCCGCGCATAGTGGTGCAGATAATCTGCATCCTTAATACCCGCCGGAAAATAAGTGCCTAGCCACGCTTTATTCGTCCAGATAGGGCAGCCTACATACACCCGCGGTGGGGCAGGCTGTGTAGGCAGGGCGCGAGCCAGTACACCAGCCGTTTCGGGGTGGTTGACGGGTAGGCGAAAATCAACGTAGCGCAGGTCGGAAAGACGGCCAAAATCCATACTCAAAGGTACGCCGAAACCGTCCTCTACCCTACCACTCTGGGCAGCTGCTGCACAGCACTCGGCGGAAGGAGTCTAAGCCTATTACCCTTATAAAAATTCCGAGACTTTTGCAACCTCCTTCAAAGGTTAGCTGGCCAGTCGATGCCAAAATTTTTTTTGCTGCTGATAGTCTAATTTTTCACTTACCCTGGAATAAGACTAATAAGAATACAAAAACCGTCTTGGGGAAACACAATACAATATTTATCACAGCTACAAAGAATTATTTAAATACAAGTTTTCTTAGTAAAGGTAAATTTTTGGGCTCGTGTACACCCTTATACGCTTTTGGTGAAAGAGGTGGTTTGGTTGATGCTTCTAGATTTGTCAGACTCACCAACCAAGAGAACAAATGAAGTTGACTATACGACTGCATGTCTCGGGCTTGATGATGGCCATGCTCCTCGTGCTGCTGACGGCCTTCTCGGTCTCGGCTCGTACGCTGCGAGTAAGTGATGATGAAAAAGCCCCGGCCGCCTCGGCCAAAAAAGCCTCAGTAATGCGAGGCCGTGCTTCCTGGTATGGGAAGGAACATCAGGGTCTGCGCACCAGCAATGGAGAGCGTTTCGACCGCCGTCAGTACACCTGCGCGCACAAAACGCTGCCTTTCGGCACCCGCCTGCGCGTTACCAACCCCGAAACGGGCGAGGCAGTAGTAGTCCGTGTGACGGACCGCGGCCCCTTCCGTCACCAGCGCATTCTAGACTTATCGGAAGTAGCCGCCCGGCCCTTGGGTATTGTTACGCACGGTGCTGTATCCGTAGTAGCCGAGGTAATGCCCGACGATACGCCCCTAGGCCCCGCGGAGGCTCCCGCCAACCTGAGTGCGTTACTTAATGACACCACCAGTGCTGAAGTAAGTGTGCATACCAACATTCAGGCCGGCGAAACAGAAGCCGCTGATATTGCCTTGCTGGCGGAGCCTGCTGCTACCTACGTAATACAGGCGGGCACTTTCGGCGACTTGCGCAACGCCCAGGCCATGATGGAGAAGATCCAGAATCTAGAGCCTAAGCTGGTAGTATCAACAGTAGCCACCAACTCTCCTGCTGGCAAACCGCTCAACCGCGTAGTAGTAGGCCGTTTTACCACTCAGGCTGATGCCGACCAGGTGCGGCTGCGGCTGCAGCGCATTGGTATAGCCGGGCTGGTCCGGCAGGGCGAGAATCTGTAGCTAAGCTTCTTGTCAGAAGTTCACAAGTAAAAAGCCGTTCCTGATGCAGGAACGGCTTTTTCATTTCGTATAGGCTATCCGTGCATAGCTCAAATATAGTACCCTCAATAAGGCTAGCGCGGCACTTAACCATAGAATACGAAGCATTTACTACCTTCCCGGCTCTTGCTATAAGGTAGTGTATGCTTCGTATTCTTAAGGCCGGCTTGGCGTTGCTTATTACCCTTACCCTCACGTGGGTACTGAACACTAAACAAGGCGACATTCCGCCCGTTGGCAAGTTGCTAAGTCCGTACCGCGGCTTTTGGCAGAACGGCGAAACGGCAGAGGCCTCTGAGGAACCCCTCACCCTGAAGCTACCTGGCCTACACCAGCCCGTGCGGGTGCGTTTCGACGACCGGCGCGTACCGCATATTTTCGCTGAGAACGAGCACGACCTCTATTATGCCCAGGGCTACCTCACGGCCCATGACCGGCTCTGGCAAATGGAGTTTATGACTCGCGTGGCCGCTGGGCGTATCTCGGAGGTAGTAGGCCCGAAAGCCCTGGAGTACGACCGGTTTCAGCGGCGCATGGGACTGGCCTACGGGGCTGAAAACTCCGTGCGCTCCATGCTACAAGACCCCACTACGCGGGTGGTGCTGGAGTCGTACTCTGAGGGGGTGAATGCTTACATCAACAGCCTCGCGCCCAAAGACTACCCCTTCGAATACAAGCTCCTGGATTATGCGCCCGAGCCCTGGCAGCCGCTGAAGTGCGCGCTGCTTTTGAAGCTGATGGCCTGGGACCTGAGCGGCCGCTCCGACGATCTGCGCCTGAGTAACATCCTAAGTAAGTACGGCCCTGCAGTAGTAAACGACCTCTTTCCCGATTACCCCAACCGCACCGATGCCATTGTACCCACTGGCTCACCGCTTAATTTCAAACCGCTGCAGGTGCCTGTGGCGCCTCCCTCCTTTCAGGCGGCACTGTCAGACAAGGTACCGGCACGGGAGCCGGATGCGGAGCTGGGCTCCAACAACTTCGCGGTGGCGGGTAGCCGCTCGGCCTCCGGGCTGCCTATTCTAGCCAACGATCCGCACCTGCAGCTGAACCTACCCAGCATTTGGTACCAGATACAAATGGTAGCGCCAGGCGTGAACGTGTACGGCGTAACCATTCCGGGCGCTCCAGCCGTGATTATTGGCTTCAATGAGAACGTGGCCTGGGGCGTAACCAACGTGGGCGGCGACGTGCTCGACTGGTATCAGCTTAAGTTTAAGGACAACCACATGCGCGAGTACTGGCACGATGGCCGCTGGAAGTCCATTCGCCGGGTGGTGGAGCGCATTGTGGTACGCGGGCAGCCTGACCGCCTCGACACGGTGCTCTACACTCACCACGGCCCCATTGTGTACGACCGAGAGGAGAAGGTCTTCAACAAGCAGACGCCCATTCGGCACGCCATGCGCTGGACCGCCCACGACGGCGCCAACGAAGTGCTGGCGTTCTACCGCCTCAACCGGGCTCGTACTTACCAAGACTATAGCGCGGCCCTGAAAACCTACAGCTCGCCGGCTCAGAACTTCATCTTTGCTAGCAACCAGAATGATATTGCCATCCGGCCCAACGGGCACTTCCCGCTGAAGTGGCAAGATCAAGGGAAATTTATTCTGGATGGTACTGACAAGGCCTACGACTGGCAAGGGTGGATTCCGATGGAGCAAAACCCGCACGTAGAAAACCCAGCGCGGGGCTTCGTGTCGTCGGCCAACCAGCCCTCGGCCGGCTTAGACTACCCCTATTACCTGGGCTGGGACTACGCCCCCTCCGACCGGGGCCACCGCATTAATGAGCGACTAGCCAAGATGCAGCACGCCACCCCCGACAGCCTACGCCTACTACAGAACGACAACCTGGATGTGAATGCGCGCCTGATGCTGCCCTGGATGCTGGAAACTATGGCGGGCACTAAGATGACGGACCAGAAATACGCTCTTCCTGCTTCGACCTCCCCCGAAGGCGCGGCCATGCAAGTGCTAAACCGCTGGGACTATCAGTATGAGGCGAATGCTGTGGCTGCCTCCATTTTTGAGCTGTGGTACACTAACTTGGTTGATCGGCTCTGGCAGGATGATTTTGGGGCGAAAGCGACTGGCCTAGAGATGCGCTACCCGTCCCAGGACCGTACCAACCGCCTGCTGCTAAGCCAATCAATGGGTGCCCGCTTTGGAACCGTTCCGGCTAGCCCCTGGATTGACGACCGTACTACTCCTAAGCGGGAAAATGCGCACGATCTGCTGGCGGCTTCCCTGCACTTTGCCGTCGATTCGCTGACGCGCAAGTTTGGGCCGCAGGGCCCCAAATGGGCGTGGTCTAACCAGAAGAGCACCGACATCAACCACCTAGCTAATCTCCCCGGGTTCGGGCGCATGGATATTGACTGTGCCGGCAGCCGCGGTTCGGTAAACGCTACCGGCCCGCGCAACGGCCCCTCGTGGCGAATGGTAGTGGCACTGGGGCCGCAGGTAAAAGCTTACGGCATCTTCCCCGGTGGGCAGAGCGGCAACCCCGCCTCTGCTTATTACGACGACATGATTGAAACCTGGCGCCTAGGCCAGTTAGACGAGTTGGTGTTCCTGCGCGCAGCCGACGAAAACCATCCGCGCCTGCAATCAGCTTGGCGCATGGAGTCTTCCAAGTAGCTCCATCTACTAGCTGGCTTCACGGCTAGCGCCGCCTCCTTACTATCACGCGCCTGCTGCCGTAGGCTATATTCTACGGATTGCCGGTGTTCTTTATTACCCTACGCTAATGAAGTCCTTCGCTTTACTTACGCTCTTGATTCTGGTTTTTTGCGGGCTTGGCCAGTTACTGCTACCCTGGTGGTGCATTGTTCCTATTTGCTTTCTGCTGGCCGCGTGGCGAGGGGCATCAGGTGGCCTAGCCTTTTTGGCTGGCTTGCTAGGAGCCGGACTGAGCTGGTGGGTTCCGGCCATTTGGCTACACCAGTATGGAGTAGCGCGCTTAGCAGCGCGGCTTGCTATGCTGCTGCCTTTGGGGGGCAATGCTGGGCTATTACTACTGCTCTCGGGGCTAATTGCAGGAATAGTAGGTGGCCTAGCGGCACTCAGCGGTGCCTGGGGCCGGCAGGCACTGGCGCCTAAGGCTACCTCAGTAAGTATCCAGTGAAGATACCGCCACTTTTATAACGCATAAAGCCGCTTCCTGACCCGGGAAGCGGCTTTATGCGTTATAAAAGTGCTGGCCTAGGCCAGTCTAGTACTGCGAAATGAAGGCGTAAGCCGACAGTGTGTAGGTAGCCACTGAGGTGAAGTGGTTACCGCCCTGAATGGGCCGCAGCTCTACTTGCTTGGCACCACGGGCCTGCATAGCCTTATAGGCATCTTGCGAGTTGAAGTAGGGCACGTAATCATCGGCGGTGCCGTGAAAGAGGGCAGTGGGGGCCTTCGGCTGCCAGTCGTAGATATCGTTGTCGCGGAAGGCCGCTAGCAGGGCTGGGTCGGAGTCCGTGAGTACACTCTGGCGGAAGGCATCAGTGAAGAGCTGCTTGGGCAGGCTAGGCACTGAGCTGAAAGGGTTGGCTTGCAGCTGCGTAGCGTATGGCTCCTTGAAATACGCCGACAATGGGCGGTTGATCTTATACACGCGGTTATAGGTATCCAGCACCCATACATAGGTACTCAAGAAGCTCAAGGGCTGATCGGAGTTGAGGATATACTTGGCAAAGGCCGTTTTGTGGTAAGCCCCTGCGCCGGGTGCGCTAGCCGTTACGGGCAGCTCCGAAGCATACTTTTCTTCCAGCAGCTTGTGCAGGGCCATGGTAGCGTAGCCGCCCTCTGAGTAGCCCAGCAGGAAGTTCTTGTCGTTGACCTTTACGTTCTGCTGCTTGCAGAACTCCCGGGTGGCGCGCAACATGTCGGCGGAGGCCGAAGCCAGTGACGCGGCGTGCTCATACGGGTGGGGCAAATCCTTGGAAGCACCGTAGCCGATGTAGTCGGGGGCTGATACTACGTAGCCCGTAGAGGCCAGCACCGATACCGCCGACCATAGCTCACTATTCTGATTATAGTGCGAGGGGGCACGGTCTTCGTCATCGGGCCGGATGGTGCCGTGCTGGTAGCTGATAACCGGCAGTGCCTGCGTGGTCACGGGTACCAGCACCGCTCCCGAGGCCGTAATGCTGCGGCCATCGGTGTTGTGGGTGGTGTAAGTGAGCTTGTACACTTTGATGGGCAAACGGGCTAGGGCACCTACCAGCGGCACATCGCCTACGCGGCTGGCTAGAGTAGCCTGGCTGTACTCACCAATCAGGGAGCTACCCACCAACACGCTAGCCGGTGGGGTAACCGGAGACGTGGGCGGCGGAGTAGTGGTAGTACCGGTAGCATCGGGGGTAGGCGAGTCGCTTTTGCAGCCCGGAGATGCTGCCAGAAAAACAAAGAGCCACGCAAGCAGCGCGGCGGGTATACGCACGGGACGTTTAGTGAACATAGGGTGCTTCACGATGATACTTTTCGAGCTGAGTACTTCTACTATCTTCAACATCAGCCCCGCCAAATAATTCATCTGGCGCCAGTTGCCCCGAATTTTTATCTGATGAAAATGCTCAACTGCGGAAGTGGTTAAGCCTATCTTCCTTTTTTGACTAATTATTTAGTTGTATAACTTATTTTTTAGTTATATATTTAACTACTTCATCATCTCCCTATGGCACAGACCTTTCCTGAGTTAACCCGCGCCGAAGAACAAGTGATGCAGGTACTCTGGCGCCGCGGCCCTTCTTACGTGAAGGACGTGCTGCCCGAGCTCCCCACTCCTACTCCCGCCTACAACACCGTCTCCACCATCATCCGCATTCTGGAGCAAAAGGGTTTTGTAGGCCACGAGGCCTTTGGGCGCACACACCGCTACCACGCCCTGGTGGCCCAAGACGACTACCGGCGCTTCTCGCTGCGCAAGTTGCTAGGCGGCTACTTCGGCGGCTCCTTCTCCCGGCTCGTGTCCTTCTTCGCCAAGGAAGAAGATTTGGATACCCATCAGCTGGAGGAACTCCTCCGTCATGCCCAACAGGATTCACCTTCTACCCCACCCGCTGATGAGCCCCTCCCTCCTACACCCGAGCCTGAGCGGCCTGCTTAGCGCGCTATTGCTGAGCATTGTGCTGCTCGGAGTCTGCTGGCTGTTCTACCGCTTGCTGCTGCGCCCCGAGCGCTGCTTTCAGTTCAACCGGCGTTTCTTGCTGTACACGCCTTGGCTTGTGCTGGTGGTGCCGCCACTGCTAGGGGTAGCGGGGCCTTGGCTGGCTGGCTGGCGGCCTACTTGGGTGGCAGCAGCTCCGGCTGCCAGTGGCCTGTTACCTAGTGCCGTACTGCCGGGCGTTACCATTCAGTCTGCTGGCCCGCTGGGCGCCACTGATTGGGGCTACTGGCTCCTGCTGGTATATGGCGCTGGCGTGCTGATGCTGCTAGGCCACCGCGCCTGGCAACTGCTGCAACTCTGGCAATTGGCGCGCACCTGGCCTAGGGAGGCCCGCTCAGGATACACCCTGGCCTACACCGGTGGGCAGCGGCCCGTCAGCTCGTTTGGCCAACTGATTTTCTGGGATGAAACCGCCAAGCTCTCCCCCGCGGAGGCAGACCAGATTCTGCGCCACGAGGTAGCGCACGTGCAGCAGCAGCATTCACGGGAGCGGCTGAGCCTGGAGCTGGCGCGGGTGCTGCTGTGGTTTAACCCGTTCGTGCACTTCTACCCTGCCGCCCTGGAGCTGACCCACGAGCTGCTGGCCGACGAAGCCGTGCTAGGCCAGTCGCCGACTGTAGCGGCGGAGGCCTACACTACGCTGCTGGCCCGGGTAGCCCTGCGGCAAGTGCACCCTACTCTGCCCCTGGCGCATTCCTTCACGCAATCTTTTACACTTACCCGTATTCGTATGCTTACCTCATCCGCCCCCGTTCGGCGCTGGAAGCAGTGGCTTCTGGCCCCCCTGAGTGCAGCATTGCTGCTACTGGTAGCTTGTGAAAAATCGGGCGAGCCGGCTGGGGCGGCCGCAACAGCCACTGCCTCAGCGCAGGATATACCCCCGCCTCCGCCCCCAACTGTTGTGGATGCCCCGGCTCCGCCCCCGCCACCGCCACCCGCTTACTTTTATGTAGAGGAAATGCCCCAATATCAGGGCGGCCAGAAACAGCTGCTCGCCGA
Organism: Hymenobacter wooponensis; assembly: GCF_004745865.1. Taxonomy (GTDB): domain Bacteria; phylum Bacteroidota; class Bacteroidia; order Cytophagales; family Hymenobacteraceae; genus Hymenobacter; species Hymenobacter wooponensis. The sequence goes on from NZ_SRKZ01000006.1 coordinate 285,549, forward strand.
CATAGGCAAAGCCGTTGTTTATCCGGAAATTGCTAAAGCAGAGAAGCTGGAAGGCCGTGTATTTGTGAGGTTTATTGTAGCCGCTGATGGGACTATACAAGCTGCCGAACTGCAAAAAGGAATTGGGTATAGCCTTACGTACCCCAATGGAGAAGGCAAGCCGACACTGACGAAGGTGGTGACGCCCGCTGCGCAGGCCATGAACGATATGGCCCTGAATGCCGTGCGCAACTTACCTGGCAAGTGGACACCTGGCCGCCAAGACGGGAAACCCGTTGCCGTGTTCTATACCGTGCCTATCACCTATTCTTTGAAATAACGGCCGAAGTAGCTTACCTACCAGGCAGTTGGCCTGCCTATCCTTCTATCAGAATCAACTCGTTTATGAAATCAGTGCTTTTATTGACTGCAGTCTGGAGCCTTAGTGCCGGTGTTGCGGCTGCCCAGACCAAGCCTGTGTTGTATCCTAAGCTCAGCAAGACCCTCGACAGCCTGGCCTACGTGGACCAGTGGCCTATGCAGCAACTGTTTAAACAGCTGCCCGACAGCGCCGGCCGTAACTTGGTGCAGGTAGAGGCCGACAACTTTGCCCGCCATCAGCCTATTCTCGAAAAAATTGTGCGCCAAGTTGGGTATCCGGGCTTTCAGCAGGTTGGCGAGAAAAGCTCCAATAACTTCTGGCTCTTGGTGCAGCACGCCGATGCTCATCCGGACTTCCAACGCCAGGTACTACAGCTGATGCTGCCCGAAGTAAAGAGAAAGAACGCCAACCCTGTTAACTACGCCTACCTCACCGACCGCGTAGCAATTAACTCTGCTCAGCCGGAAGAATATGGCACTCAGGTAGTATACCAGGGGCCCGGCATTGGGGTAGCGGCCCCTAAATCACTCCGCGACCCTAAAAATGTGGATAAGCGCCGCGCCGCCATTGGTATGGAACCACTGAATAACTACCTCAATATGATGACCAAGATGCATGAGGAAATGAACCGGCCAAAGCCTGCAGCCCTCTAGCTGTTCGGCATTATGCCGCTCCAGCACCGCCTGTACCTCCGGGGCCTATGCTTCTTTACCGATCTTGAATTTGCTCGAAAGCAAGGTGCCACCTGGTTACGCCAGCGTGGCGCCGTACGAGTGGCCTAGCGTGTTAAAAGTGAAGTAAAACCTTCTGATTCCGAAGTAAGCGCTAGTGTAGCTTTCCGATTTTACCCGGAAAACCCTCTAACTTAGAGGCTCCATTCGCCTTCAATCTGTCTCTCTTCAGTGTCTTATTTCCGGACCATCACCCGCCTGACGGCCCCTGCGCTGGCATCTCTAGGCCTCGCTTTCACTCTCACCACCTTGCCTGGCTGCGGCTCGCGCTCTGGCACTGATGCCGAAAACCCTGCCGCAGTAGCCGACACGGCCAAGCCCGCAGTAGTAGATACCGTAGCTCTGCAACGCGCCGCCATGCGCCGCGACTCGCTTAAGGCCGACTCTATTGTTAAGAAAAGCGGACAGTTGCCCGGTGCTATTTTGCCCGGCCACCGCATTGTGGCCTTCTATGGCAACATCCGCTCGAAGGGCATGGGTATTCTGGGCCGCGAGCCAAAAGAGCAGATGCTGGCGAAATTCCGGAAGGTGCAGAAGGAATGGCAGGAGGCTGATCCTTCTCTGCCCATTCAGCCCGCCTTGCACAGCGTAACCATCACGGCGCAGGCCGCGGCGGGCAAAGACGGCAAGTACCGCTTGATGAACTCCAAATCCACGATTGAGGAAACCATCAAGTGGGCTAAAGACAACAACTGCATCATTTTCCTGGATGTGCAGGTGGGCCTCAGCAACCTGGAGCATGAGTTGCACAAACTGGAGCCTTACCTGAAGGACCCCATCGTGCACATGGGCATTGACCCGGAGTTTGCCATGGAAACCAAAGGAGTGCGCCCCGGCAAGAAAATCGGAACGTACGATGCCAAGGATGTGAACTACGCTATCAACTTCCTGGCTCGCATTGTAAGTGAAAATAAGCTTCCCCCGAAGGTTCTGACCGTGCACCGCTTTACGCAGGGCATGATTACCAACTACAAAAACATCAAGCTCGACCCCCGCGTGCAGGTAGTAATGCACATGGATGGCTGGGGCAACCCCACTCTCAAGAAGGACTCTTACAAGGCGTACATTGAGAAGCAGCCCGTGCAGTACACTGGCTTCAAGCTTTTCTACGAGTATGACCCCCGGCCTACCCCTCATCATATGATGACGCCCAAAGAGGTACTGGCCGAGCTTAACCCTAAGCCCCTCTATATTCAGTATCAATAAGCCGCCTTCCGCTTATTCTCAAAGCCCCGCCTTCCGGCGGGGCTTTTTGCTTTTCTGCGCAGGCCTACCACCCGGAGGGTACTATCAACTTCATGTGCACTTTACACGAACTCTGTATTTTACGGTCTTTAGCCCAATGGCCGGCCCCGCCGGAAGTCGGGTAGTACCTTTGAGACCAGTAGAACATCTCGCTTAGCGCGGCGGGACACTAGCTGCTCATCCCTCGTCCGTGCCTGTTATGATCCTTCCCCCTACGCTGTCTGACTACCTCACCGTATTTCGGCGCCTGCCCGGCAACTTCCTGCTGGTGCTGCCCGACGCCGATTTTACCATCGTAGACAATACGGATGGGCACGCAGCAGTCTCCCTTAAAACTCGGGCAGAGGTAGCCGGCCAACCTCTGTTTGAAGCATACCCCCCTTCAGACGAGGAAAACTACCAGATTCTGCGGGGCTCCCTGACCTACGTGCGGCAACACCAGCAGGAGCACACCATGCCCCGCATCCGCTACGACCTGCCTCGCTCCCCGGCGCAGGGCGGTGGCCTAGAGGAGCGGTACTGGCAAGCTACTCACTACCCTATTATGGATGATGAGGGCCAATTGTGCTTTATTATGCAGCAAACCGAAGACGTAACGGCCCAGCACGTAGCTGAGCAACGGGAACTGCAAGCGCGAACGGAGTTAGTGGAAAGCCAAGAGCGGGCCCGTTTCCTGCTGGAAGAGTTGCCCGTGATGATGTGGTCGACAAGCCCTGATGGCTCGGCCGACTACCAAAACCCCCGTTGGCTGAAGTTTACGGGTCGGCAACTGTCGGATCTGATGGGCAAGACTTGGCTCGAGGACATTCACCCCGATGACCGCACCCGGGCTCAAGAGGCCTGGAACCAGGCTCAGGCTACTGGCCACAGCTATGAAGTGGAGTACCGCCTGCGCCGCCATGATGGGCAGTACCGCTGGATACTCAGCCAAGGGGTAGCGCGCCGCAACGATGCCGGCGAGCTACTGGCCTGGGTGGGCACTGGCCTCGATATTCACGAGCAAAAGCAGGTGCACCAACAGCTAGCGGCCAAAGACGAGCAGCTTATGCAGATTATGAGTCAGGTGCCGGCCTACATTGCCACCGTTACCGGCCCCGACCATCGGTTTACCTTCGCCACTCCCAACTACAACACCCTCATGGGTGGGCGGGTGCAGCTAGGCCAGCGCGCCACCGACCTGCTACCCGAAGTGGCAGCTCAAGGCTTCATGGACCTGTTGGACACCGTGTACCGCACGAAAGAGACCTACATAGGCCACGAAACCCGCATTGAAATCCTGGACCCGGCTACCGGTGACACCCGCGAGCATTATCTCAACTTTGTTTACCAGCCGCTGTACGGGACCGAGGGTCAGGCTCAGGGCATCCTCGCTTTCGGGGTAGACGTTACGCAGCAGGTGCTGGTCCGGCAGCGCGCTGAGGCACTGGCTACGGAAGTGCGGCGTAGCGACGAGCGCCTGCGCCGCATGACGGAGGCCCTGCCCAACATTACGTATATCAACGAAGCGTCGGGGGTAGGCCACTACGTAAGTCCGCAGTGGTACTCCTATACTGGCCTACCCGAAGGCTCTAGCATTGCGGAGCACTGGCGGGAAACGGTGCACCCCGATGATCTTGCTCGCGTGGAAAACGAGTACACCAAGGCTCGGCAGGAATCCCGGGGCTGGAGCTTTGAGCTGCGCTTCCGCCGCCACGACGGGCAATACCAGTGGTTTTTGAACCAGGCGCAGCCAGAACTAGATGCCAACGGCCACATCCTGCGCTGGTACGGCTCCGACACCGATATTCATGCCCAGAAGGAGCTTACCGAAGCCCTGCGGCAGAGCGAGGAGTATTTTCGTTTCCTCTCAGAAAGCGTACCCCAAATTATTTGGACGGCCGAAGCAGAAGGGCAGGTTGACTACTTCAATCAGCGGTTATTTGAGGTGACTGGCCTACACCCCGCCGATTGCTTGGGCAGCTCCGCCTGGGCCAGCATTCTCCACCCCGATGATCAGCAGCGGGCCCTAACCGCTTGGCAGGCAGCACACCAAACGGGTGACCCTTATGAAATAGAGTACCGCTTTGTATCGCGCACCGGAGGCTACCGTTGGTTTCTGGGCCGGGCGGAGCCATTGCGTAACGAGGTGGGAGAAATTGTGCGGTGGTTTGGCTCCTGCACGGATATTGATGAGGTAAAACAGACTCAGCAGCTCTTGCACCGGCAAAATGCTCAGCTCACCCAAATCAATCAGGCCCTCGATAATTTCGTGTATACCGCCTCCCACGACCTCAAGCAGCCCATCACGAATATGGCCGGCATCTTTGAGGAGCTCAAGCGGACGGCTACTTTTCACGATGAAGCTGCGGCACAGCTCATTGGCATGTTTGAAGGGGCGCTGCACCAGATCAACACCACTATCCAGGACCTTTCGGCGGTGGTGCAAGTGCAGCGGCAGCATGAGCAACTACCCATTGAGCAGATTGAGCTCCTGCCCTTCACGCAAGAAATACTACATAGCCTCCAAGACCAGATAGACACCCTTCACGCTCAGGTAGAATTAGATTTTGCCGCTACCCCTGTTCTACCCTTTGTCCGGCCCAACCTGCAGAGCATCCTTTTCAACCTCATCAGCAATGCCCTTAAGTACGCTGCCCCCGCTCGCCCACCCCTGGTTCAGGTAAGCACTCAGTGGGTTGAGGACAAGTTACTGCAGCTAACCGTGCAGGATAATGGCCTAGGCATTGACTTAGAGCGTCATGAGCGGCAACTGTTCCAGATGTTCCGGCGCTTCCACCATCACGTTGATGGCTCGGGCATGGGGCTCTATCTCGTTAATCGTATTGTGCAGCAGATGGGCGGCAGCCTGGAGGTGGAAAGCGAGGTTGATACCGGCACCCTGTTCCGGCTGCTGCTACCCATTCAACAGCCCTAAACGCAAAAAAGCCGCCGGCCTAATGGGCCGGCGGCTTTTACTATTGTTGCCTACCACAATTAGTGGGCAGCATTCAGATCAACTTTCTCGCCGGGTTTGGCGCGCTTAATCAGGAAGATCAGCGGAACGCACAACAGGAAGAAGGTACCAATCATCAGGAAGGTTTGCGAGTAGGTGATGAGAGCCGTCTGCTTCATGAGCATACCCTCGAGGGCAGCGTAGGCCTGACGCTGAGCCTGCACCATGTCGGCGCCCTTCGCCATAAAGTTGGCCATCAGGCCCTGCATGCGCTGCTGGGTTTCGGGGTCGTAGAGCGAGATATTAGGCAACAGGCCTACGCGGTTCTGCATGGTAGTGCGCTCCAGGTAAGTACCCACCAAGGCTACCCCAAACGAGCCACCCAGCTGGCGGATCATACCGGTCAGACCTGCAGCTTGGCCCGCATCTTTACCGCTCAGGCCAGCCAACGACATAGTGGTAATGGGCAGGAAGAGCAGCGCCAGCCCGAAGCCGCGCAGCATCAATGGCCAGAAGAAGTCGCTCTCACCGGCCGTGGGCGAAATCTGGGTACTCATCCAGTACGAGAAGATGAAGAAGACCAGGAAGCCCACTGGCAGCATAAACTTCTGCGATACCCCCGCCTGAATTGATTTACCTACTATCGGCATCATGAAGCCCGAGAGCAAGGCACCCGGCAGCAACAGGTAACCGGTTTGCTCAGCCGTGAAGCCCAGAATCCGCTGACAGAAGATGGGGAACACGAATACCGAGGCAAACAGCCCGAAGCCGAGGATAAAGGATAGGAACGAGCCTACAGCTAGGTTACGGCTCCGGCCCAGTACCCGCAGGTCAACTACTGGCTGCTTGGCGGTTAGTTCCCGCCAAATAAAGCCCACCATACCGGTAATAGTCAGGACGGTAAAGAGCACGATGCTTTGGTCCTCAAACCAGTCGTTGCTTTCACCCTGCTCCAGCACGTACTGCAACGAGCCTACCCCTAGTACCAGCAGGAAAATACCCAGCCAGTCAATTTGCCCAATAGGCCTTCGAATAGCGTTCTTGATGCGCTCGGGGTCACGGATGAACAGCGTGGTAAAGATGGAGGCCATGACGCCCACCGGCACGTTCACGTAGAAAATCCAGGGCCAGTCGTAGTTATCCACAATCCAGCCACCCAGCGTAGGGCCAATGGTTGGACCGATAATAACGCCCATGCCGAACAGCGCCTGGCCTAGCGCCAGCTGCTGGGGTGGGAAGGTGTCAATGAGAATAGCCTGAGAGGTAGCCATAAGAGCGCCACCGCCCACGCCTTGAATAAAGCGGAAGGCTACCAGCTCCCAGATGTTGGTGCTCTGCCCGCAGGCCATGGAGGCCAGCGTGAAGAGTATCACAGAGAACAGGTAGTAATTCTTGCGGCCGAATTGCTCGGCCAGGAAGCCCGTCATCGGAATTACGATAACGTTGGCAATGGCGTATGAGGCCACTACCCAGCTCACCTCTTGCTGCGTGGCCGAGAGGTTACCCATCATCTGGGTAAGGGCCACGTTCACGATGCTGGTATCAATGAGCTCCAGCAAGCAGCACATCACCACCGTAATGACGATGATCCACTTGGTAAATCCGGTTTCCATGCGGCGAATGAGTGAAGGGAGTGAATGAGTGAAGTATCTTATGACCTTCAACTCAACACCTATCCTATCTGTGTAAGTAATGGACAACACGGACAAAGCCGCGTTCAACCAGCAGTTTCGCGACCGAACAAAGGCCGCCTCTCTGCGAATCATTAAGTTATTCCAGCAGCTTCCTCGGACTGGCGAGGCAGAGGTTATTGGCAGGCAAATGCTGCGTTCTGCTACGTCAGTAGCGGCTAATTATCGAGCTGCCTGTCGGGGCCGTTCATCCGCCGAGTGGTATGCTAAAGTGAGTATCTGCGTGGAGGAGGCCGACGAAACCCAACTTTGGCTTGAGCTGCTAGGTGATGCTGGTATCGTTTCCAAAGCCCGCTTGCATGAGCTAGAGAAGGAATACCTTGAGATTGTCTCTGTATTAGCTACAGCTCGCAAAGCTCACGACAAACGCAACGGTAAATGAGTGAGTGAATGAGTAGTGCTCGTTAAGCTACTTCACTCATTCACTCCCTTCACTCAGTCGCTACTTAGTAGCTACTGTAGCGGTTACGCTCATGCCAGCACGCAGAGGGTGCTCGGGGTCAACTTTGTCGAGGACGATTTTTACGGGTACGCGCTGGGTTACTTTCACGAAGTTACCGGAAGCGTTATCGGGGGGCAGCAGGGCGAAACGAGCACCCGTAGCAGCCGACAGCGACTCGATTTTGCCCGTGAATTCTTCGTGGGGGTAAGCATCTACTTCCACGCTCACGGGCTGGCCTACGCGCATGTTTTCCAGCTGGGTTTCCTTGAAGTTAGCAATAACCCAGGTGCGGCTGCTGGCCACAATGCCAAACAGTTGCTGACCGGGGCCTACTACCTGGCCAGGCTGCACGCCTTTCTTGCTTACCGTACCATCGGCGGGAGCCTTGATGGTGGTGTAGCTGAGCTGAAGCTGGGCATTATCGAGGTCGGCTTGGCGCTGCTTTACCACGGCTTCAGCCACGGCTACTTGCTGCTGGGCAGCAGTTACCTGCTGGCGAGCTACCGATACCTGCTCCTGAGCCGTAGCCCGCTGAGCCGTAGTTGAGCGCAAGTTAGCCTGCACGGCATCGTAGTCGCTTTGCGGGATGATGTCCTCTTTGCGCAGGAACTCGCTCCGCTTCAGGTCTTTCTGCAGACGAGCACGGTTAGCATCGCTCACGCCGATAGTGGCCTGGGCGGTACGCACGTTAGCCGAAGCCGTACCTACAGCGGCGCGGGCGGCAATAACGTTAGCCTGGGCGGCAGCCAAAGCAGCCTGGGCAGCATTTACGCGCTGCTGGTAATCGGAGGGGTCTAGTACAACTAGGACGTCGCCCTTTTTCACCGGCATGTTATCGTCTACTTTCACTTCCAGTACGGGACCACCTACGCGAGGCAGCACGGGGTACACGTCGCCTTCTACTTGGGCGTCGTCGGTTTCCTCGTGAGTTTGTCCGAACTGGTAGCGCTGGTAGCCGAAGTAGCCGCCAATCAGCAGCACCAGGGCCAAGACAATTAGTATAATGGGGCGCTTGGAACGGCCTGCGGGTTGCTCGTCCACTACTGGCTCATAAGCCGCGGATTGAGTAGGCGCTACGGCCGAATCGTGTTGAACGGGGGTTGCCATATGGGTACTTGGTTGTTCGTTGTCGGTTGTTGAGGAGAGGCTGGCCGAGTGGCCTAGGCCAGCCAACAAATACTTACGCCGATTGGCGGTATGCTTTGGGACAGCCGGGCTTTACCAGCAGCGTCACGCACGAAGCGGTACGTACTACGGTTTCGGCGGTGCTGCCCATTAAAAAGCGCGTGAGGCCCGTTTGGCCGTGCGCTCCAATAACAATGATATCGGCCGGATGGCGGCGTGCTTCTTCTACGATTTCCTGCGCCGCATCGCCGTACACAATTGCCGTAGTGACCTGAGCACCTGTAGCTAAAGCTGCTTCACGGTGCTGGGCCAGCCTCTGGGCAATTTCCATGTCATTCAGGGGTGCCGTAGGAGCCGCTGGTCCGGGCTCCAGTACGTGCAGCAGCCGCAACTCAGCCCCCGTACCCGCCGCTAAGGCCGCTGAGTAGGTTACCAGCGCCTCCGTTGCGGCAGAAAAATCAATCGGACACAGGATGGTCATATTGTGAGTGAATGAATGGGTGAATGAGTGACTTGCCGGAATGGGTGAGCCCAGATGGGTACTTCACTCATTCACTCCATCACTCACTCACAGCTACCAAATCTGCTCGCCGGTAGCGCGCTTGAGTTGGTACTGGCCTAGAGTGTAATTGTAAATGGCCTGCAAACGGGCTAAGCGAGCCTGAGCCAACGAAGTCTCCGCGTCTAGCACGTCGAGGTTGCTGCCTACGCCGTAGCGGTAGCGAGCCTGCGCCCGGGTGAGAGCGTCGGTGGCTTGGTTAATTTGCTGCAGCGAGTTATCGTAGCGAGCTGTGCTCGACTGGATGTTGTTGGCAGCCTGGCGTACATCGGAACGAACCTGCTCCTGGGTGTCCAGGATGCGGGCTTGCGCGCCCCGAATATTCGCTGCCGCTTCTACCCGCTGGTTCTTGTTGCGGTTACCATCATAGATCGGTACCGAAAGCTGCACCACGCCCACCGAGTTCGGACGAATCCGGTCGAGGTTAGGCAGGTAGCCGTTCTTGGCACCTAGCTGGCCCCCAATCCCTAGCAGTGGCATATTGCTGCGCTCAATCAGCTTCAGGTTTAGGTTGGCCGTTTGCTCTGCATCACGAGCCAGCTTTATTTCTGGGCGGTTGGCCTCTGCACTGGTCAGGGCAGCATTTACATCAATAGCCTGGGGCTGGTAAGTGAAAGCGCCACGTACGGGCACGTTCACATACTCAGGGCGGTGCAGCAGGCGAGCTAGCTGAGCTTGCTGGTTGTTGAGCTGGTTCTGCAGATCAATTTTGGCATTCTGCGCCTGAGTGATGCGTACCTGCGTGGTGGTTACGTCGAAGCGGGTGCTAACGCCCCCTTCCACGCGCTTTTCCATCTCGCGCTGGTGCTGCTGCAGGGAAGCAATCTGGGCATCCTGCACCTTTATGCTCTCGCGCACAAACAGAATATTGTAGTACACCTGCACGGCCGAGTAGGCCAGGTCGCGGCGCGTTACATTGATCTGGTCAGCGGCAGTTAGGCGGCGGCTTTCGGCCAGGTTGTAGGTAGCATCCTTCTTACCGAAGTCTACTAGGCCATACTGCAGCGTGATGTGGGCGTCATAGTTATTGTTGGGTGCCAACTGGAAAGCAGGAGCATCGGGGCTGAGCTGCACCTTCACCACAGGATCTACGCGGGTGTAGGTAGCAGTACCGGTGATTTGCGGCAAGAAGCCACCACGTGCCTGCGTAACGCGGCTGGTAGCTGCGTTTACTTCTTCCTCCAGCGAGGTAATAGCTGGGTTGGCATCCAAAACTGAACGAACAGTGCCGTCCAGCGTTAGGGAATCTGAAATGATAGGCCCTTGCTGTGCATGGGCCGCGCCGGCAGTCAGGAGCCCTAAGGCTACCAGGGGGACGGCTAATGTTGGTCGGGAAAGCATACGGATGTACGACTTGGTAGTACTGCCTTATTACCCAATCATGTGCCAACCCATTAAAATCATTTTAATGTCTAATCAAATCGGCCTTTACAGCCTCTATTGGCGTAAAAACATTGTATAATACAATATTTATACTATATCCGGCCTAGCTATTATTTCCTGATATTTAAGGAATACCTCAAAATTATTCCTGATATTTAAGGAATACTTAGCTGTGTCCGCTCGTAACTCAGCTGTTCTTTTTCGGAGATAAAAGCTTTCATTTTAGGCTCCGAAGACTTATGCCTAGCGTATACCTCTTTCGCCAAGTGCGTAGCGGACAGCAGTTAATGAGTTCACGCCCAACCCTTTGTTCTTGTCATGCCTGATCAAGACGATTCTCTGCTCTTATACCTCAACGACGCTATTGCTACCACTCGTAATAAGGAGGACTTATTCAGGAGTGTAACCGAGAAGCTGCGGCTGATTTTCCCGTTTGACGCCATCACCATCCTGTCGCTGGATACAGAACACCAGTACCGGCGGGTATTTCTGCGCGATTACCTGGGGGATGTTATCATCCCCGACATGTCGAACCAGAAGTACCATCGGGCTCCTATTGAAAACACACCCATCGAAGGCTTCGTCCAGCAGCCCCATCTACAGCATTACAACCTGGAGCAACTGCTGCAGGAGTACGGCACTTTTCAGCCATTTCAGGCTCTGTTGACCCAAGGTATGCGCTATCTTACGGTAGTGCCACTTCGCACAGGCGGCCACCTCATTGGACTTTTATCTCTAGTGGCTCGTCGCCGGCCAGACCTATCCGAGCAGGATGCTAATTTGCTGGAGAAAATAGGCAGCCTAGTGGCCGTGGCCGTTACCAATGCACTGGCCTTCGAGGATATTGCCCGCCGTGAGCAGGAAAAGACGATGCAGCTAGCCCTCAACAATGCCCTGCTCAGCATTAAAGAGCGTGGAGAGTTGTTTCGAACTATTGCCACGGAAATCAACCACGTAGTATCATACGATTATTTCGGGGTGCGCATCCGCCAGCCCGACTCGCCGGTGCGGGCACTGGCAGAATTCAATAAGCAGCCGGATGGCTCTTTTCAGGCCCTTGATGAGAACCGCTATGATGACCTTCCACAGTCAGAAACCAGCAAACAGGCCATGGTGGAGCTATTCTCAGCGCCGGTAGTATACGTTGGGGCCGACTTTGAAGCCCTGGCCCGCCGCTACGACCTGCTGCGCTACATTCGGGAGGAACGTGGTACGCGGTCCATCCTCTGCGCCCCCCTAGACTCCGGCGACGAATCTTCGGCAGTGGTTATTCTGGCCAGCTACCAACCTTTCGCCTTCTCAGAAGAAACCCTGGAGTTGATTCTGACGCTCGTGCCGCAAATTCGGCTGGCCATTCAGAACGTGTTGGCCTTCGAGCAGATTGATCTGTTACGCACCCAACTGGAGCGGGAGCGCACTTACCTCATCGACGAGATCAACACCAGCGCCGCCGCCCGCCTCGATGACTTTGTGGGCGGCAGCGCTGTAATGCAGCAGGTATATACTCGCCTAGCCCAGGTAGCACCCACCGATACTACCGTGCTAATTGAGGGCGAAACTGGCACTGGCAAGGAGTTGGTAGCCAGAGCCCTGCATAACCTGTCGCCGAGGGCCGAGCGGGCCTTGATTAAACTAAACTGCGCCGCGCTACCAGCTCAGCTCATTGAGAGCGAGCTATTTGGCCACGAGAAGGGCGCTTTCACGGGGGCCCACGACCGGCGCATCGGCAAGTTTGAGTTGGCCGATGGGGGTACGATTTTTCTAGATGAGGTAGGCGAACTGCCCCTTGATTTGCAGGCCAAGCTGTTGCGGGTGCTGCAGGAGAAGGAGTTTGAGCGCATTGGCGGGCGGCGAGTTATTTCCGCTAACGTGCGGGTAATTGCGGCCACCAACCGCGTGCTGGAAGAGGAGGTGGCGGCAGGCCGCTTCCGCGCTGACCTCTACTACCGCCTCAATGTATTCCCGATTCGGTTGCCAGCCTTGCGCGAGCGGCCCGAGGATATTGAGCCGCTAATGCGCCACTTTTTAGAGCGCTTCACCAAGCAGATGGGTAAGCCCGTACGTGGCCTACGCGAGCGTGACCTGCGCGCCATGCAGCAGTACAGCTGGCCAGGCAACGTGCGCGAGCTAGAGCACGTGCTAGAGCAAGCCGTCATTGTTAGCCAAGGGCCTTTCCTGGAATTCGCGGGTTTTTCGGCGGTGGCCCAGGCCGCTCAGGCCCCCTCGGCCACCCCAGAAACGGGTGGACCTATCAAAACCTTGAAAGACCAAGAACGCGACCATATTCTGGCAGCGCTGCGCCGCACTGGCGGCCGGGTAAGCGGCCCTACCGGCGCCGCCGTGCTGCTTGATATCAACCCCAAAACCCTAGAAGCACGCATGAAGAAGCTGGGCATTCAGCGCACCATCACGGCGGGGTAGATAGCTTACGCCACTACGCCTAGAGTGTGCGGGCCTTCATTTTGCGTAGTGTTTCCTGAAACTCTCCCGCCGGCCGACCTTCTTTTTTCGCCTGTGCTACGGCTTTTTCTTGCGTCACTTCCGCCTCGGCGTTCAGGCGCAGGACATAGAGCAGGTGAGCCAACGTGTCGTAGTAACCAGATTGCGGGTCAAGGTCGATGGAGCGCTGGCTCCAGCGCATGGCTTGCGTGAGGTAAGTGGTCCGCCGAGTTCCAGATTTGTACAAGGCCCAAGCTCCGTTGTTCAAGTCCAGCGCGTAGGTATCAACGGGCGTAGTCTTCGATTCAACCCATGTTACTTTAATAGTCGAATCGGGCCGTGCCAGGTTGGGGTAAGGCGAAGGATTTTGGAAGCTACTGCGCAAGGCTCGTTGCGCAGCCTGTTGACGCCGGATGGTGTCGGCGGGTGTTGCCATGTAGTGCTGCTCATAGAAGTTGACCAGCATGGGCAGGTAGCGTGTCGTGTCCTTCACGGCTCCGTAGTAATGTAACATGTTCTGCTCATAGGTGCGCATGCCCCGGCGGTAGTCTTTCGTAGACCAGGTACCGCGTGCGAAGTTGGCTCCCTGCATGGCCAGATTTTGGTCACGTCTCGTAATTGCCGCCTGCATGGTATTGCTGATGATCAGATTGTTAAAAGCAGTTCGCTGGGCTAAGGGCAGTGTGGCATACATGCTATCAATCAAGCGCTTATTTAGCCGCGCCAGCTTGTAGGCCCGGCTATCCACTACCGGACCACAATCGTGAATAAACACTACTTCCGAAAACCGATCAAAAGCCTTTACCGGTAGTTCCTGCACGTACGTATCCAGCAAAGCCGCACCAATAGGCGCGCCTACACTCCGGCGCGTTTTGATGTACTGTCGCAGAAACTCTGCGCTTCGTTCGCCCTGGGTGTAGCGCTGCTCTAAACGGCTTAGATTATCGGTGCTGGCGAGCTTCTGCCGAAACGTTTCAATGTCGCGGAGGTAGCGCTGAGCATCATGCGTGTTGCCATAGCTACGATGGAGCACGGTACCATCGGGGTGCAGGTAGAGGTAGGTTGGGTAGGTATTCACGTAGTAACGCCTAGCTAAGCGCTGCGCCTCAGGAGTACCAAAAGGCACATCTACCAACAAAAACTCTCGTTCTAGCTCTTTGGCTACAGCGGCATCGTCGAGGCCGGTGCCGTAGCGTTGTTCCATCTGCGCTTTAGTGAGACCGGCGGCACCTGGCCGCTCACCCATTCTCATCAGCAAAAACACCGGCTTTTGTTGTTGCCGGGCTCGTTGCAGCACCTGGCCTAGAGAGTCCTTCTCGAAGCGTAGCTGCTGAGCATCAGCAGCGGCAGTAAATGTTAACCAACATAGCAAAGCGAGTAGCGGCCTGATGACAGGTCTGTTCATAAAATCAAAGGATAAGAAACTCTAGAATAGTAGCAGGGCGAATGTACGCACTAGAAAATTTAAGCTTTGTTATGTTTTTGAGCATTGTTACCTGATCTGGCCAGTCTATAACATTAGGGCTTTTGCCGCCCTTTAAGAAGCTCAGCCGTAGGCCATACTAGTATTCACTTAGCATTGACTGTTATGGCCCAGCCTACCACCACTCCCCAGCATACTGATCCTGCCACCAAGAACCAGGAAAAAAAGAACGAGGAAACCATCAAGGACAAGCCCGACGGTAAAAAGAAGACTACCCAAAAAGGGTAAACAGTTACTAGTTGACGAAAGCCCGGCTGCTACAAGCAGTCGGGCTTTTTTATGGCCTAGCGCCGCATGAGGGAGCTAAACGTAGCGCTAACGGTGTTTTGCCCGTACTTTAGAACCGAATGCCTGCTCTCGACTTCGACCCTACTCAGCTTACCCGCGACCATGTGCTGCGTGCCCTGCGCCAACTAGACCGTGAGGGCCAGCGCATGCCCCTTAGTACCGTTTATGACCTGGTGTATAAGGGCCGCCGCTATGCCCCGCGCACGGTAGCCCGCCTGGCCTGGCAGCTGGCCTGCAATGCCCCGGAGGCCAAGTGGCCCCTCGCGGCCGGCTCACCGACTAATCGCGTGCTGGAGCAGCTTGACTTCACCATTGCCACCAAGCGCCCCACCTTAGAAAACTCGGCGCTGGATGGTGATGTGGCGGCGCAAGAGGCTATGCAGGAGCTTTACCCCCCGAAAGCCACGAAGGCCGCTCCGGCGGAAAAGTTGCCCACTTCTACCGCTGACACCACGGCTCAAGAGCCCACACTGGCCTACGAGCTTCCAAGCCCCATACCGTATAGCCGCGAGCAGGCGCTGCAGGAACTCTTTATTACTGAAGACAAGCTCGATGCTACTCTGGCTGCACTAAGCCGGCGGCGTAATTTGGTGCTGCAAGGCCCGCCGGGTACGGGCAAAACGTTCCTGGCTCGCCGCTTGGCCTGGCTGCAGCTGAGAGCTACTGATGCGCGCCGGGTGGAGCTCGTGCAATTCCATCCTAGCTATAGCTACGAGGATTTTGTGCAGGGCTTCCGGCCCGATGCGCAGGGAACCTTTAGGTTGCAGGAGGGCGTGCTGCTAGATTTCTGCCGCCGGGCCAGCCAAGAGCCCGACCAACCCTACTTTCTGTTGATTGACGAGCTGAACCGGGGCAACCTGAGCCGCATCTTCGGTGAGTTGCTACTGCTGCTGGAAGCCGATAAACGCGGCCCCGAACACGCTGTGCGGCTGCCCTACTCGCCCGCCGAGGCCCCCCGCTTCTACGTGCCAGCCAACGTGTTCTTCATTGGCACTATGAACCTCGCCGACCGCAGCCTGGCGCCACTTGATTACGCCCTGCGCCGCCGCTTTGCTTTCGTGGAGATGGAGCCAGAGTTTGGGCCGCCGCTGCAGCAGCATTTAGCGCAACTAGGCGTACCCACTGCGGTAGTGCAGCGCTTAGTAGCCCGCCTTACGGAGCTTAACCGCACCATCACCGACGACCCGGAACTAGGGCCGGACTTCCGCATTGGGCATAGCTACTTCTGCCTACCCCCCACTGAGCCGGCAGCGGCCGAGCAGTGGCTCACGCTGATTCTGGAACAGGAAATTGCGCCGTTGCTGGACGACTACTGGTTTGATCAGCCCGCAAAGGCGGCAGCCCATAAGAAGAAGCTGTTAGCAAAATAAGAACTGTCCTTCCGAGCCGGAGCGAGGAATCTGGGGTGCCTCCTAGGCCAGTAACCAAAATTCCTCGCTCCGGCTCGGAAGGACAACTATTCGCTAGGCCACTCCCGCATGATTCCCATCCAAAACCTGTACTACCTGCTCTGCTACGCTTGGAACCGCTTGCCGGAGCGGGAGGAGCTGCTGGCGACGGATGCCGCGGAATTTCATCGGCCCTTGGAGCTACTGGCCCATGTGCTGCTGAAGGGTACGCGGCGCCTGTTGCGCCAGGGCTTGGCAGTGGCCTACAGCACTCGGGAGGAGGAGCTAACGGAGATTCGGGGCCGGGTGCAGCTGGCGCCTACGGTAGCGCGCAACCTACTGCAGCGCGGCCGGGCCGTCTGTGAGTTCGACGAGCTGGGGCCCAGTACACCGTTTAATTGCTTACTGCTGGGCACGCTAGGCCACCTTAGCCGCTCGCGTAGCTTACCCGCACCATTGCGCCATGAGCTGCGCCTAACCCAACGACGTTTCCCCGCCAGTGTGGCTCCCGCTGCTCTAACGGCTGAGAATCTGAGGGCCGTGCGCCGCCTGCGCCCGGCGGGGGCTAGTGGCTTTTTGCTGAACGTGTGCGAGCTGATTTACCAAAGCGCCTTGCCAACTCCGGATGCCGATGGCCCCGCCCGCTTCCGCGACTTCCGGCGGGATGAGGTGCTGATGGCGCGCTTGTTCGAGCAGTTTGTGCGCAACTTCTACCGCCTGGAGCAGCGCCGCTATCGGGTGCTCTCCGAAACCATTGCCTGGCAGGCGGAAGCAACCGATGAAGCGGCGCTAGGCCTGTTGCCGGCTATGATTACGGACACCACGCTGGAGGCTGCCGACCGCAAAATCATCCTCGATACCAAGTATTACGCGGCCGCCCTGCGCATGCGCTATGATCAGCAGAAGCTGATTTCACCCCACCTCTACCAGCTCTACGCATACCTCCAGAACCAGCCGACCTTACCAGATCAGCAATTGGAAGGCATTCTGCTCTATCCCGCTGCGGCGCAGACTGTAAATGTACGCTACACCCTCGGCGGCCACCCAGTGCGCATTGTGACTATTAATCTGGAGCAACCTTGGGAACAGATTGCAGCTGATTTGCTGAGGTTGGTGGAATAACGGAAGGGCTTGGTTAGCCAGAAGCGCTGATAAATATTTCAGTATTTCAGCTACTTCTTTGAAAAAATGCAGCCCTTCAACGGCATTTGCGTCGTTTGGTTGCAATTGGCCGGGCTTCTGGCTAAACTTCACCACGCATTTCCTCTCCATCACCAAAATCTTTACCCCTTGAAAAGACGCGACTTCGTAGGCCTCACCGGGCTGGCGACTGGGGCTTTGTGGCTCCCTTCGCTGCCGGGCTTTGGCGAATCCATCCTCGTGGACCCGGCCCGCCTACTCGAAACCGTAGACCCCGCTCTGAAGAAGCGGATGGCTGATGCGGCGCTTAATGCGGCTAAATCAGCTGGCGCTACGTACGCCGATGTGCGCATCGGACGCTACCTCAACCAGAGCATTTTCACCCGCGAAAAGCAGGTGCAGAACATTGCCAGCGGCGAAAGCTACGGCGCGGGCGTTAGGGTTATTGCCAACGGCACGTGGGGCTTTGCCGCTACCAACATCGTAACAGAAGCGAGCCTGGCGAAAGCTGCCCAGCTGGCCGTGGAAATTGCCAAGGCCAACTCCAAAGTCCAGAAGGAAAAGGTGCAGCTAGCCCCCCAGAAGGGCTACGGCGATGTTTCCTGGAAAACCCCAATCCAGCGCAACGCCTTTGAAGTGCCGGTGAAAGAGAAGGTGGAGCTGCTACTGGCGGCCAACGCCAAAGCCCTTGACAACGGCGCCAACTTCGTAAATTCCAGCCTATTCCAGATCAACGAGCAGAAGTACTTCGCTAGCACCGACGGCTCGTATATCGATCAGGATGTGCACCGCATCTGGCCAACGTTCAGCGTAACGGCCATTGACCGTACCTCGGGCAAGTTCCGCTCGCGCGATGCGCTGAGCTCCCCCATGGGCTTGGGCTACGAGTACCTCACGCCCAAAGCCGCCGATAAAATTGCCGGTCCGCAGGGCACGGGGCTTATCGGCTACAAGCAGAGCTACGACATTTTGGAAGATGCCGCCCTGGCAGCTCAGCAGGCCAAAGCCAAGCTCACGGCTAAGAGCGTGACGGCTGGTAAATATGACCTTGTGCTGGACCCCAACCACTTGGGCCTGACCATTCACGAGTCGGTAGGCCACCCCTTGGAGCTTGACCGCGTGCTGGGCTACGAGGCTAACTACGCCGGCACGTCCTTCGCCACCATGGAGTGGAAGGCTAAGAACATTCCGTATGGCTCCAAATTCGTGAACATTGTGGCCGACAAGCTGCAGCCTGGATCACTGGGTGCGGTGGGCTATGATGATGAGGGCGTTAAAACCAAGGAGTGGGACCTGATTAAGGACGGCAAGCTGGTAGATTACCAGAAGACCCGTGACCAGGCCCACATCGTCGGCCAGAACGAATCCGACGGCTGCTCTTACGCCGATTCCTGGAGCACGGTGCAGTTCCAGCGCATGCCGAACGTGAGCTTGCGCCCCGGCAAAGAGAAAATGAGCGTTGATGATATGATTAAGGGCATCGACAAGGGCATTTACATTGCCGGCCGTGGCTCCTTCTCCATTGACCAGCAGCGCTACAACTTCCAGTTCGGGGGTACCGTGTTCTACGCCATCGAGAAAGGGAAAATTGCGGGCCAGCTCGAAGACGTGGCCTACCAAGCCAATACCCAGGAATTCTGGAACAGCTGCGCCGGCAGCTGCGACCAGTCGGACTACCGCTTGTTCGGTTCCTTCTTCGACGGCAAGGGCCAGCCTTCGCAGGTTTCGGCCGTGAGCCACGGCTCGGCCACTACGCGCTTCAACGCCGTGAACGTGATTAACACTGCCCGCAAAATCAGCTAATTACTCGCATCAACTTCAGCAATGGCAATACTTTCCAAAGACGAATCGCAGGCCATCCTTAAGAAGGTCCTGAGCTTTAGCACCGCCGATGAGTGCGAGGCAACTTTAACCGGCTCCACGGGCGGCAACGTCCGCTCGGCCCGTAACTCCATTAGCACCAGCGGCGGCGTAGACAACGTAGCCCTGGCCGTAGAATCGCGCTTCGGCAAGCGCAGCGGCGTGGCTACCTGCAATGAGTTCGACGACGCCACTCTGCGCCGCTGCGTGCAGCGGGCCGAGGAAATTGCTCGCCTTGCCCCCGAGAGCCCCGAGTACATGCCCCTGCTCGGCCCCCAGAAGTATCTGGAGTCGCCGCAGGCATTTGCAAAAAGCACAGCCGACATCACGCCGGCCTACCGCGCTCAACAAGTAGGTGCCAGCATGAAAATCTGCGATGAGAAGAAGCTGACTTCGGCGGCTTTCCTCAACGACTCGGCGGGGTTTGTAGCCAAGCGCAACAACAAAGGTCTGGAGGCCTACCAGCAGCAAAGTGGCCTAGAGTTCAGCATCACGGTGCGCACGCCCGACGGTACCGGCTCGGGCTACGCCACCGCCGACTACAACGATGCCAGCAAGTTCGACGCGGCTCGCCTGACGCAGATTGCAGCTGACAAAGCCGCTGGCTCGCGCAACGCCAAAGCCTTGGAGCCTGGTAAGTACACCGTTATTCTGGAGCCCGCCGCCTTGGTGGCCAACACAGATGCTTCGCTGATGCAGGCGCTAATGGGCGCCCTCGACGCCCGTAACGCTGATGAAGGCCGCTCGTTCCTGAGCAAAAAGGGAGGAGGAAACCGCAAAGGCGAAAAGCTCTTTGATGAGCGCGTGACTATCTACTCCGACCCGACCAACCCGGAAGTGGCCGACCTGACGTTCTCCGGCGACGGCCGGCCCCAGCAAAAGATCACCTGGATTGAGAAGGGTGTGGTGAAGAACCTCTACTCCTCGCGTTACTGGGCCCAGAAGAACAGCATTCCGGACCTGCCCCGTCCCGGTGGCTGGATAATGGAAGGCGGTACCCAAAGCACCGCCGACCTCATCAAGGGTACCCAGCGCGGCATTCTGGTAACGCGCCTGTGGTACATCCGCCCCGTTGACCCACAAACGCTGCTGTACACGGGCCTCACCCGCGACGGAACGTTCTATATCGAGAACGGCAAGATCAAGCACCCGGTGAAGAACTTCCGCTTCAACGAGTCGCCGATTATTATGCTCAACAACCTGGAGGCCATTGGTAAGCCCGTGCGCGTAGGCGGCAACCTCGTGCCCCCGCTCAAAATCCGGGACTTCACCTTCACCAGCTTGTCTGACGCCGTGTAGGCCACTCCCCACCCCCAGCCTTTTTATAGGAGAAGGCTGAGGGTGGGCTCACGGTCATTATAAGTATCCACATCCAAACCTGTACTCCTTTGAAAAGACGTGATTTTGTGGGCCTGACTGGCCTAGCGACCGGGGCGCTGTGGCTGCCTTCCATTCCGGGCTTCAGCGGAACGCTGGTTGATCCGGCTCAATTGTTAGAGCAAGGCGTGGATGTTGCGGTAAAGAAGCGCTTGGCTGATGCGGCCTTGAACGCTGCCAAAGCCGCCGGCGCCACCTACACCGATGTGCGTATTGGGCGCTACCTCAACCAGGGCGTGTTCACCCGCGAGAAGCAAGTGCAGAACATTGCCAGCACGGAGAGCTACGGCGCGGGCATTCGGGTTATTGCCAACGGTACTTGGGGCTTTGCGGCCACTAACATTGTAACGGAGGCAGGCCTAGCCAAAGCTGCCCAGCTAGCCGTAGAAATTGCCAAGGCCAACTCCAAAGTGCAGAAGGAAAAGGTGCAGCTAGCCCCTCAGAAAGGCTACGGGGAGGTTTCCTGGAAGGCCCCGATCAAGCAGAATGCCTTCGAGGTACCCATTAAAGACAAAGTTGATCTGCTGCTGGCCGCCAACGCTAAGGCCCTGGAAAATGGCGCGAGCTTCGTAAACTCGGTGCTGTTTCAGGTGAATGAGCAGAAGTACTTTGCCAGCACCGACGGCTCCTACATCGATCAGGATATTCACCGCATCTACCCCACGTTTGGCGTGACGGTGGTTGACCGCGCTTCGGGCAAGTTCCGCAGTCGGCAGTCGTTGAGCTCTCCTATGGGCTTGGGCTACGAGTACCTTACGCCCAAAGCTGAGGACAAAGTAGCGGGCCCCGCCGGCTCCGATGTAATTGGCTACAAGTACAGCTACGACATGCTGGAAGACGCTGCCCGCGCTGCCAAGCAAGCCAAGGAAAAGCTGACCGCCAAATCAGTAACGCCCGGTAAGTACGACCTGGTGCTCGACCCACATCATTTGGGCCTGACCATCCATGAGTCGGTAGGCCACCCTTTGGAGCTCGACCGGGTGCTAGGCTACGAGGCTAACTACGCCGGCACCTCCTTCGCTACGCTAGAATGGAAAGCCAAAGGCCAGCCCTACGGCTCTAAGCAAGTAAACATTGTGGCCGATAAGCTGCAGCCCGGCTCGCTGGGCGCGGTGGGTTACGATGATGAAGGCGTAAAAACCAAAGAGTGGAACCTGATTGAGCAGGGCAAGCTCGTGAACTACGAGAAGATCCGCGACCAGGCCCACATCGTCGGCCAGACGGAATCGGATGGGTGCTGCTATGCCCAGTCGTGGAGTGATGTGCAGTTTCAGCGCATGCCCAACGTGAGCCTGAAGCCCAGCGCTACCAAAATGAGTGTAGATGATCTGGTAAAAGGCGTGGACAAGGGCATTTACATTGCCGGCAACGGCTCCTTCTCCATTGACCAGCAGCGCTACAACTCGCAGTTTGGCGGGCAGGTATTCTACGCCATTGAGAAGGGCAAAATCACGGGCATGCTGGAAGATGTGGCCTACCAGACCAACACCCTGGAGTTCTGGAACAGCTGCGCTGGTAGCTGCGACCAGTCGGACTACCGGTTTGCGGGCTTCTTCAACGATGGCAAGGGCCAGCCTTCCCAAAGCTCCGCGGTAAGCCACGGTTCGGCCACCACGCGCTTCAACGCCGTGAACGTGATTAACACTGCCCGCAAGATTAGCTAGGCCTGTCTTGGTCTGTCATTCCGAGCGGCAGCGAGCAGTCTGAGGTTATCCTTCAACGGCTTGATCCAGATTTCTCACTCCATTCGGAATGACAGTTCTAGGCCACTCTCTACATCAGACATCCGCCTTTCCTTTATGGCTATACTTTCCAAAGACGAAGCCCAGGCTATTTTGAAGAAGGTGCTGAGCTTCAGCACCGCCGATGAGTGTCAGGCCAACCTAAACGGGCGCACCGTGGGCAACATCCGCTACGCCCGCAACAACGTGAGCACGGCCGGCTTGTCCGATAATATTTCCATGGTGGTAGAATCGCGGTTTGGAAAGCGCAGTGGCGTGGCCACCTGCAACCAGTTCGACGATGCCACCCTGCGCCGGTGCGTGCAGCGGGCCGAGGAAATTGCTCGCCTTGCCCCCGAAGACCCCGAATACATGCCCTTGCTGGGGCCGCAGCAGTACCTCACACCGGTTAGCTACGCGGCCAGTACCGCCGCCATCAAGCCTGATTTCCGGGCCCAGGTAGCCGCCGATAGCATTGGCCTAGCCGTAAGCAAGCAGCTTACGGCCGCTGGCTACCTCGAAGACGGGGCCTACTTTCAGGCCATGCGTAACAGCAAAGGCCTCGAAGCCTACCAGCAAAGCACTGGCCTAGACTTCTCGGTAACCGTGCGCACGCCCGACGGCACCGGCTCGGGTTATGCCGTGGCCGATTTCACCGACGTATCGAAGTTTAATGCCAAGGCTCTGACGCAGATTGCGGTGGATAAAGCCGCCGGTTCGCGCAACGCCAAAGCCCTGGAGCCCGGTAAGTACACCGTTATTCTGGAGCCCGCGGCGCTGGTTTCGGATGAAGGGCTGCTGAACAACCTGATCTATTCCTTCGGGGCTCGTGAGGCCGATGAGGGCCGCTCGTTCCTGAGCAAAAAGGGCGGCGGCAACCGCAAAGGCGAGAAGCTCTTCGACTCGCGCATCAGCATTTACTCCGATCCGCTTAACGCCCAGGCGCCCAGCTCGGTGTTTGATGGCGAAGGCTTGCCGGTAAAGCGCATGAATTGGGTAGAAAAGGGCGTGGTAAAGAATCTTTACTACTCCCGCTATTGGGCCCAGAAAAGCGGGGCTGAGCCGACGGCCTTCTCGGGCAACTTCATCATGGAAGGCGGTACGCAAAGCGTGCAAGACCTAATCAAGAGCACCGATAGAGGCATCCTGGTCACGCGCCTGTGGTATATCCGCGACGTAGACCCGCAGACACTGCTATTCACCGGCCTCACTCGCGACGGAACGTTCTACATCGAAAACGGCAAGATCAAGCACCCCGTGAAGAACTTCCGTTTCAATGAGAGCCCCGTCATTATGCTCAACAACATTGAGGCCATTGGGCGCCCGCAGCGCTTAGGTGGCAACTTGGTGCCTCCGTTAAAGATCCGGGACTTCACCTTTACCAGCCTCTCCGACGCCGTGTAGGCCTAGGCTAGGTTACTATAGTAAGAGCCCCTGCCAGCAGACCGGCAGGGGCTCTTATTATTAAAATCGGTGATTACTTCGAGCCGAACGCGTAGCCAACAGAAGCTTCAATCACACGGTTGTGTAGGCCACCAATGCCAAAATAGTCCCGCATCTTCTTGGTGTTCTCATCCTTGGTGATGTCCGTTAGGCCATAGTTGAGTCGAGCCGCGAAGAGCAGACCATTCTTTAGATCTACGCCTAGGCCACCACATAGGCCTATATCGCCCTTGTAGAAGTCCTTCTGGTCGACGTTTTCTACCCGATATGAGTTACCGTTGCTGCTGCTAGTATAGCCGGTTTGCCCGTCCAAGTGGGCGCTCATCAGCAGACCAAACTGGGGGCCTACCTGCAGGTTTACCACGTCGCCGAGGTACACCTTCAGCAGCACCGGAATGTTCAGGTAATTAAGCTTGGTTTTGTTTTCCAACGTCACTACCGACAGCGGAATCTTGTTAGAAGACCCTTGCTGCGAAAAGACCAACTCTGGCTGCAAGGCTACCCGGGCAGAGGGGCGCCACCGCAAGAAGCCCCCAAAGTGGGCACCTGTTTTAAAGTTCGCATCCTGGTTTAGCGCACCATCGAGCACGGCCTCACTTAGGCCTGCCTTCAAGCCAAATTGAACACCTGTGGTCTGGGCCTGCGTAGCACCCGCTGCTCCTAACACAAGAGCAGCCAATAGAGTAAATTTTCTCATCGAGAGATAAATAGAGTAGTGAAATAAAAAGCGCCGCAAGAACGGTACTTTTCACCTACATTTTACCTCTACTGCTGTGCTTATGTTGAGCAGGCCTTATACCAGAAAACCAGTAATTTTCACTTGTTTCAGGGCTTTTAAAGAAGCTTTTCTCTTTTATTCTGCAGCTTTCAGAACTTCGTACTTTTTAGGGCTAACAGCCAACTTAGTGGCCTAGCCGTTCGCTTTCCATTTGCTCATACCTATGCCCTCTCTAGCCGCCTTCGCTTTTGCTTCGTTGCTGCACGTTTCGGCACTGGCTTCAGCACAAACACCCTCTCTACCAACCGATAGCACCCGTGTGGTGAAGGGCTTTGGCGGACAGCAGTATGCTTGGGGTAAGCTCACCCGGCGGAAGGGAGAAGTGTTAGAGGCCTACTTGCCGATGGGCAACCGAGGCTTCGACAACCTGGTTTGCTACTATCCCAGCATTCCGGAAAATGCCCCCCTACCCAAGCCCAAACTGCTGCCCATAACCGACGTGCAGTGGATGCGGGTGCGCGGGCAATACTCCGAGCTGCTGAAACCAGTGAAAAACGACATTGGCCGGCTGGCAACCCGGCGGGTAGCCGGTACCGTGGAGCTCTTTGTGGTAGAAAGTGCGCCGCCCATAGTTATGGCATTGGGGCCGGTGCCCGTACTAGGTACCCCGGCCAACCCCTCTGCCACTCCCGCCGGGCCAGGTACCACCAGTTGGTTTTTGCGCAGGCCTAGCGGTGGCCTAGTGGTAGTAGAGCCCGACAAGTTTGCCCAGCAGCTAGCCACCTACTTAGCCGATGATCAGGAATTAGCCCGCAAGGTGGCTGCCGGCCAGGCCGGATACCGCCTAGAGCAGATTGAAAGCATTATTCAGCAGTACAACCAACGGGCTCAGAGCCGTTAGGCCACGCTTCATGATCTGGCCTAGCGCCCAAATTGCAGCGCCGCGTAGGCCTGTATCACGCGGTTTTTGAGGCGTGGGTCGTTGGTGCCGCTCAGGTTCTTTACATCGTTGATGTCGTTGACGCCCGCATTGAAGCGGCCGCCCAGCAGCAGATTGCCCAGCTTAATGCCGCCCCCGGCACAGAGGCTCAGGTCGCCCCGCTTGTAGTCGCTATAAGGCCCGTTGCCCGAGGCGGAGGTGGTAATCTTGCCATCAGCCTGCTGGCTCAGCAACACCCCAAACTGCGGCCCCGCCTCCACAAATATTGGCCCTACCGTGACTTTCGCCAAGATGGGCACATTCAGGTAATGCAGCTTGGTATCGTAGTTACTGAAGTTATCCTTGAAGGAGGCTCCCTGCAACGAGTATAGTAACTCCGGCTGAACGGAGATAGGCCCTAGAAGCTTATACTCATAAAAAATACCGGCGTGGTAGTAGGTCTTGTATTTGGTGGAAGTAGAGCCCAGATCTTGACCATCCAGTACGGCAGCATTAATGCCGGCTTTCACGCCAAGTTGGGCGTGTGCCGTAGTGGCGGCCAGCAGCAGTGCTAGCACGAAGAGCAGGGTTTGTTTCATAGCGCAGGTAGGTTGGAAAGGTAGTAAAGAAAGATTTTTTTGGATCTAACGAAAAAGCGGTGGCCTGGTATATGTTTGTTAGCCAGCTAAAAGGACTTTTTTATTACGCTTGAGCCGAATATTTCCGAGTTCCTTGCCTACTTAAGCCACCTTACAGCTTAGTTCCGCGTCCTTTCTCGGTCTCTACTTTACTTCTGTGCCCGCTTCGTTCACTTTCGTGCGTCTGCAATACCACTCCGGCGACTGGGATGCCGTGGATGAGCGGATGCCCGCCAACTTGCTCCACTCTTTGGTGCAATACACCAAGGTGCCCGTCAACCCCAAGGAAAAGGTAGTGGCGCTAGATTCGCCGGAGCTGTTCCGTTACCCATTCTGCTACCTCTCGGGGCACCGGCTGGTGCAGTTCTCAGCTGCCGAGCGCAAGAACTTCGAGCAGTACGTGCGCGGCGGCGGTTTCGTGTTCGTGGATGACTGCAACCACGACATCGATGGCTTGTTTGCCCGCAGCTTTGAGGAGCAGATGCGCGTGTGCTTCGGCGCCTCGGCCCTCAAAAAGCTGCCCAAGACCCACCCTATCTACTCGCAGTTCTTCAAGTTTCCGGAGGGCCCACCCAACACGGGCTTCGAGCTTAATGGCTGGGGCGACGACCTGGTGCACGACTACCTGAAGGGCATCGAAATCAATGGCCGCCTGGGGGTACTCTACTCCAACAAAGACTACGGCTGCGAGTGGGACTATGACTTCCGCAACAAGCGCTTCTTAGCCGAAGACAACACCAAATTCGGCGTGAACATCTTGCTGTATGCCTTAACAGCGTAACCTGGTAACCACAACTTCTCTCTACCTCCGCGCTGTTCCTCCGCATGCGGCGCCCTCCTAGCTCTATGACCGAACAAGACGTAACTCGCCTCCTTCAGAAAATACCGCAGCTCAAACAGGAAATTGGAAAAGTCATTGTAGGCCAGCAGCAGGTGCTAGATGAGGTGCTGGTGGCGCTGCTGGCGGGTGGCCACGCCCTGTTGGAAGGCGTACCTGGCCTAGCCAAAACGCTGCTGGTGCGCACCCTGGCCCAAGCCACCGATCTGCCCTTCCGCCGCATCCAGTTCACGCCCGACCTGATGCCCACCGATATTCTGGGCACCGAGGTGCTGGAGGAAGACCATGGCACTGGCCACCGCTCCTTTAAATTCAATGAAGGGCCCATTTTTGCCAGCTTGGTTTTGGCCGACGAAATCAACCGGACGCCACCCAAAACTCAGGCGGCGCTGCTAGAGGCCATGCAGGAAGGCCACGTGACCTACGCCGGTCAGGAACACGCGCTACCCAAGCCCTTTTTCCTGCTGGCTACGCAGAACCCCATTGAGCAGTCGGGCACGTATCCGCTGCCGGAAGCGCAGCTCGACCGCTTCCTGCTGTACGTGCGCATCGGTTACCCTACTGAGCAGGAGGAGCTGGCCGTACTAAGTGGTACTACCGGGGCAGTGCGGGCCGAAGTACGGCCCACTTTAGGCGGCGAAGACGTACGCCAGCTGCAAGTACTCACCCGGCAGGTTAGTATTAGCCCAGAGCTGCTGGCCTTCGTTAACCGACTGGTACGGGCCACCCGTCCGGCTACCTCGGAGGTGCCTTTTATCAAAGAATACGGGCGCTGGGGGGCGGGGCCCCGCGCCGGCCAAGCCCTGATTCTGTGCGCTAAAGCGCGGGCTCTGTTGCAAGGCCGGTTTGCCGCTACTTTGGAAGACATCCGGGCGTTGGCACCAGCGGTACTGCGCCACCGCGTGCTACTGAACTTTAATGCCGAAGCTGAAAATCTAACGCCCGATGATGCGGTGGCTGCTCTGCTGAAGGCTATACCCGTGCAATGAGTGGTTAGTTATCAGTTGCCGGCTGCCAATCTACTGGCCTGATCAACTGGCAACTGACCAACAAGAACACAACCCGCACTTAATAACCGGCAACTGGCAAGTACCATCCTATGCTGACTCCCGAACACTTACATGCGCTTCAGAACCTTTCGCTGGCGGCACGCCAAGCGGCAGAGGGGTTACTGCATGGCCACCACGTGAGCCGGCGGCGCGGGGCAGGTATGGAGTTCAGCCAGTACCGCCCCTACCAGCCCGGCGACGACCTACGCCGCCTCGACTGGCGCTTAGCCGCTCGCTCCGACCGCTACTACTTGCGGGAATCAGAGGTGGAAACCAGCCTGACGGTGCACCTAGTATTGGATGCTACCGCCAGCATGAACCACCGCGACGATAACGGCCTAAGTAAGCTGGAATATGCCCGCTTGCTTTGCGCTGCCCTGGCCTACGTTGCTACGCAGCAGGGCGACGCCGTAGCGCTGACCATTCTGCACCCGAGTGGCCTACAGCACCTGCCGCCCCGCGCCGATGCCCGCCAACAGTCGCGCCTCTACCATGCCCTGGAGAATGTGCAGGCGGCGGGCAAGTTTCCGGATGCAACCACACTGGCTCCACTCACGGCTCGTCGCCAGCCAGCGCTTATTCTTTGCGTGAGCGACTTCTATCAGGAAGAGGAGGAAATCGAGCGGCTGCTCACGCGCTTACGGGCAGCTGGCGGCGAGGTGCTGCTGCTTCATGTGCTGGCCCGCAACGAAGTAGAATTCACCTACCGCGGCGCCGTAACCTTCGAAGACCTGGAAACTGGTCAAACTCTGCAGCTAGATGCCGACCAGCAGCGCCAGGCGTGGCAGCAGCATTTGCAGGAGTGGCTCCGGAACACCGCCTCCCAAGCCCGCCGCCAAGGCTTCGACTACTATCAACTGAATACTGCTGCCCCCCTCGACCAAGCCATGCGGGAGTTTCTGCGCCTCCGCGCCAAGATGGTGTAGGCCTATTAAGCAACTACTTATTTCTTACCAGGACTCCTTATAAGCTGATAATGAAACATATCCTATGGATTTTATTGCTGAGCTTGGCCATACAAGCCCACGGCCAAACGACACCCCGCTTTAGGATTATGGGGCTTCCGCTGGACAGCGTTACTCACCGAATTTCGTACCGCGGCACATTGTCGGTACCAGGTGTACCTGCTGCTGAGCTATATGGACGCACGCAGGAATGGGTTGCTCGCCAGTTTGAAGACTCACGAGAAGTACTGCACCTCACTGACCCCACCCGTGGCGTGCTAATTGGGCGAGCCGTAACAATGGCCCACGGCCCCCAAACCGAGACCTTACAGCCCCGCGATTTTCTAGTGAGCTTCTTGTTCAGCCTACGCTTTACTGATGGCCGCTGCACCTACGAGTTTACGGACCTAAGCTATCCTCGCAACCTAATTACGAGCGCAACTTCTAGCAGCTCAGGTGGGCAGGTAGCCGATGCCTTGGCTGAATGGGCTAACCAGAATATGACTTCCCGCATCAGTACGGCAGAGGCTCAAACAACGCGCACCCCTGTTGAACCCGATCTGTCCGCTGATACAAATTACAACAGTAAAGGGATGCCCCGCCTGCGCATTCTGCGCGACGCCCGCGGCATTGATACGGCCATGCGTGCAGTCGTAACGTCGCTCAGCCAAAACGTTGGTGTTAAGCCCTAGATATAGCTATGTTCCGAAATCAACTGCCTGAACTCCCTCCCTACTCTACTCCTGTGGCTCTCGGCAACGCTAGCAGTTCATCCAGTGTCTGTGGCTGTAGATACCCGGCCTACGGCTCAACTCTGCACCTACCCCCTAACCCATAACACCCCTTCCTTACCTGCTCTCCGCTAGTTAGTCTTTCACTTCTTACGCCTTTCCGCTTGCCCGCTTTCTACCTCCAACACCCTACTGCCGGATGGCTAGCTCTGCTGAGCTTGCTCGTTCCGGTGGCTATTTACCTCTGGAACCGGCGACCGGGGCGGGTAGTGCAGGTGGGCAGCCTTCGCTGGCTGGAAGCTGCTGCCAACCGCAGGCTGCGCAGCCTTAAGCCCGAAGGCTTGCTACTGCTGCTGCTGCGCGCCACCATTCTAGGCCTATTGGCCCTGGCACTGGCCGGGCCAAGCTGGCTAGGCCAGGCGCGCCCCAAGCGCGGCCAGATTCTGCTGAGCCCCGCCGTCTCCGCCGAGGCGCTAAGTAGTCTGCGTCCTTCGCTTGATTCCCTTCTGCGCCAAGGTTACGAGCTGCGGGAGTTGCGGCCAGGTCTTCCGGTAATTGCCCCAGATTCTCAAAACGCCCGGCTAACAAGTCGAACTGTCGCTACTGGCCTAGGCGCCGATGCAGAGGCCATTGTAGGTCAGTTGGCGCCAGATAATACGTGGGTCCAGGTGCAACAGGCAGTAGACTCTTTCCCAAACCGGCCGCTGGTGGTGGTGGCGCCACTGTCGCTGCGTAGTTTCCGCGGCACCCGGCCCGCCTTGCCTGCTAATGTCAGCTGGCGGCCCACTCCGGCCGCTCCTGACTCTACGGTGCAGGTAGTTGCTGCCTGGCAACCTCGCCCCGATAGCTTGTTGTTGCTAGTTGCCCACAGCGCTGAAACGGGTACCTCTTTCCGGCGTGTGCGCCTCGGCCGCCCAACTGCTGGCACAACCCTGCGCGTGCTGCCAGCTCCCGCCGAGGTGCGCTACGAGGTGGAGGCCGGGAAAGCAACATTGCAAATCAAGCGCCCCGAAGGCACCCGTGCAATTCCGGTTCAGAATGGCCCAACCCACTTTTGGATCAGCTACGATGCCTCTCACGCCGCCGATGCGCGGGTGCTACGGGCGGCGCTGCAAGCCGCTGGGTCTGTAGCGCCGGTAGCGCCCCGCATAACCTTTACTTCTGCCTTGCCTGCTACCTCCGACTCATTGGCGTGGCTGTTTTGGCTCCGGTCGGAGCCCGTGCCGGCTGGGTGGCAGCAACGGGTCCGGCAGGGTTTGCACCTGTGGCAAGAGGCTGCCGCGCCGGGTGCTATTACCGCTACCACGGTCGGTTGGGCTGAGGGCGTGCCCGTACAGATTCAGCGCCGTGATACACTTCCCGTGGCTCGGTCGGGCTGGGGAATTTGGCAAGATGCCCAGGGCGGCAACCTGCTTTCGGCCCAGCCACTAGGTCAAGGCCGACTTTACCACCTCCACACTCGCCTGACGCAGCCCTGGAGCGAGCTGGCTGATTCGCCGGAGCTACCCGCTCAACTACTTCCTCTCCTGTGGCCTAGCGTAGTAGCTGAGTCGGCGCTGGCCGACTTACGGGTGCTTGACCCCGCGCAAGTGGTAGCGCAACCGGTTAACCGTTCTGCCTCGGCTTCAGCTGCTACAATCCCAGCAGACCGTGGCCCCGTGCACGACTACACGCCATGGCTGGTGTTAGCCGCAGGGGTGTTGTTCGGGCTGGAGCGGTGGCTGGCAGCCCGGCGTAGTGCTCACTCTGTTCCCGCATCAGTATGAATACCGTAGCTACTCTTCCGGTTTCCGAAGCCTCCGCTTTGCTGCGCGACCTGCGCCGGAATTGGCTGACGCGTCGGGCTTTCGTCGTCCTCCTACCCACGGTAGCTGCTCTGCTTAGTCTTGGGGTGCTGGCGGCTTACTGGCCTAGCGTGCGCTGGCTAGCCCTAACTGGTATCTTACTGCTTATAGGCTGGCTGATTTGGCGGCTTGTCCGCTTGTTCAAGACTGATTTACCAGCTGTTACCCGTTACCTCGACCGCCGGTTTCCGCAACTGGAAGATAGCACCGGCCTACTCCTGCTCCCACCGGAAAACCTCAGCTTGCTAGCGGGCTTCCAGCAGCAGCGCGTTGCGGAGCGCCTGCACTCGTTGCGCTCCAGTTCAGATGCCCCTTTGTTGCCGGTAGCCTTTCAGCGGCCCGCCTTATTAATGGCGGCTCTCCTGCTGGCAGCCGGTGGCCTGTGGTGGTTCCGGCCTGCTACGGAGGCTGCTACGGCAGCCGCGCCGGCCCTGCAGCTACACTTTGAAGAGCCGCCGACTGTGCCGGGCAAACTAGCTCCGGCTCGGGTACTGGAAACTCGCATTCGGGTTACGCCACCTGCCTATACTCGCAAGGTGGCCTACGCGGCGGCGCAACCTTCTTTTCAGTGCCCACAGGGGAGCCAGGTGCGTTGGGAAGTGCGCGTGAGCCGGAACACGGAAGAGCCGCCCGTGCTGGAACTCGGGACGCGGCGGGTACCCATGCAGGCTACTGCGGCTCGGCCCACGGAGTTTTTTGCGGAGCTGCCGGTGCAAACGTCCGTCTTGTATCGAATTAGGTTTGCGGGTCGTCCTTCGGATGATTACGCCATTGAAGTGCAGCCCGACCAAGCCCCGGCGCTGCGCATGGTGACCCCCAAAGCTTACACGCTAGTGGAGTTCGGTCGTCCGCCGCAAGTAGCAGTAGAAGTAGCCGCCCGGGACGATTACGGCCTGACCCGGGCCCGGCTGGTGGCTACGGTGGCCCAGGGCCAGGGCGAGGCCGTGAAGTTCAAGGAAGTAGTCACGGACCTCAGCGCTTCCTTACGTGGGCAGCCAACCCAAGCAACGTTGCGCCACCAGCTCCGGCTGCCTAGCCTCGGCCTGACCTACGGCGACGAAGTATACTTCTATGTGCAGGCCTGGGACAACCAACAGCACATGACCCGCTCCGACACCTACTTGGTGCAGTGGGAAGATACCACCGTGCAGGAAAGTACACTCGATGTTTCATTGGGCGTGAAAAGTGCACCGGCCTACTTCCGCAGTCAGCGCCAAATTATCATCGACACCGAAAAGCTTCTGGCTGAGCAGCCGCGCTTGTCGGCCGCTACCCTACTAGAGCGCAGCAATGCAATTGGCTTCGATCAGAAAATACTACGGATGCGCTACGGCAAGTTTTTGGGCGAAGAGGCGGAAGGCAACATAGGCGAAACGGCCCACGCTCCCACCGCAGAACCCGAGGAAGAGGATGCAGGCATGGGCTCAGTAGTGGCTGAAGACCACGTGACCCAGGAAAAGCCAGCCGCTGCCACGGAAGAGCACCACGACCAGGACGGCCACGACCACGGCCATGCGCCCACTAACCCCAACGTCACGGCCAGCGAGGCCCGTACGGCTGAGCTGATGGAGCCCTACATGCACCGCCACGATGACTCCGAAACGGCGGACTTCCTGGAGCCGGCCGTGAAGGCCAAGCTGCAAGCCGTACTCAGCCAGATGTGGGATGCCGAGCTGCGCCTGCGCACCGGCCGCCCGCAAGAGGCCTTGCCTTACGAATACCGCGCCCTGCGTCTGCTGAAGCAAGTGCAGCAGCAAACCCGTGCCTATGTTAAAAAGGCGGGCTTTACTCCCCCGCCCATGCCCGAAGCCACCACCCGCCTCACGGGTGACCTCGCCGGCGCTGGGGCTCCGCGTTATCAGCAGCCGCAGGCAGCTACCCCTATAACCCAACCCACAGTGCGCGCCGCACTACGGGTGCTAGGCCAGTTGCGCCTAGGCCAGCAAGCGGGCCCAGGTGCGGCAGCTGCCTTAGACCAAGCTGGTGGCGAGTTGGCTCGGGCGGCCCTGCAGCAGCCCGGTCGCTACCTCGTGGCCTTACGCGCCCTCCGCGAAACCAGCGCAGCCTTACGGGCTCAACGGCCACTGCCATCCGCATCTCTCCCAGTAGCTGAGCGGGCCCTAACGGACCTGCTACCCCCAGCCGCACCTGCCCCTCAGCGCACCACGGGCGCCAACCGGCTCGCTCGTCACTATTTTCAGGAACTCAGCCGATAAGCCTACTTCTTCCCCATGACTTATTCGCTTCCTACTCCGCTGTTGCCTTTTTGGCTGGTACTCGCGCTTTGCGCGCTGCTGGCAGTAGGCCTCAGTGTGTCGGCCCTGCGCCGCGCTAACCGTTCCCGCCGCGGGTGGCGCTTCGGGGCCGGGCTGCTGGCCGTAGTTGGGCTTTGGCTACTGGCCTTCCCCCCAAGCCAGCCCCTGCGCTCCACTGCTACCGATGCGCTGCTACTCACGGATGGATACTCCGCTGATACTCTACGCCAGTTACTCCGGCAACTAGGCCCCGGCACCCGTTTCTGGCGCTACGCCGCTCCCTCCGCCTCCCCCGATACGTCCACGCTCAGCAACGTAGCAGCTCTGCGCCAGCGCATTCCGGGCCTACAACGCGTGCACGTGCTGGGCCAGGGACTCCCTGCGGCCAACCTGCCGGAGCTCGGCAGTGTGCGCCTAACAATGCACTCCTCTGGCCCACAAGCTGGTTTCCGAAACGCCACCTGGGCCCGCACTACCCAGGTGGGTAAGACGTGGGCAATAGATGGGTTCTTTGATAATGCCGGTGCTACGGGGGCCGTATGGGTTCGGCTACGAGCCGCCGGTGGACTCCGCGACTCCGTGCAACTGCCAGCTGGCCGCGGAGCCTTTCGCTTACAATTCACGCCCAAAACGGAGGGCCGGGCCGTGTATGAGCTCGATGCCCGAACAGCTGCGGCCAATGGCCTACGCGTGACGCCGGAGCCTCTACCGCTGGATGTGCTGCCGGCACGCCCGTTACGGGTGCTACTATTAGCGGCAACTCCATCCTTTGAATTCCGCTTTTTGAAGGACTACCTGGCCCGGCAAGGCCATTCCGTTGCGCTGCGCGTAGGACTAAGCCGCGGCCTCACGCAAACGGAATTCCTTAATCAATCGGCTGCTGAAGTGGGCCGGCTTACCCCCGCGCTGCTAGGCCACACCGATGTTGTACTGGCCGATGCCGCTAGCTTAGCGGCAGTTTCGGGTGCGGAGGCAGGAGCCTTGCAAGCGGCGCTGCGCAACGGGCAGAGTGGCCTAGTACTCTTAGCCGACCCCGCCGCGGCTCTTCCTCGCACGTTACCCGCCCGCACCGACTTTGCGCTGGAACTGCAGCCAGCAAAAGCAGCCCAAGAACCACAGGAACTCCGTTGGGCCGTTGCCAGCCCGGCCAAAGCTCTTGTACCCGCTACGCTGCGCGCCACGCCTGCCCTCCGCACCCTTGTTACTACCCTCCGCCGCCAGCCCGTGGCTGCCTCCCGCCGCATAGGCCTAGGCCAGGTAGTGGTGGCCACCGTTGCAGAAACTTTTCCCTGGGTGCTACAAGGACGCACGAGTGCTTATGCAGCTTACTGGAGCCATCTGCTGTCGGCGGCAGCGCCACCTATTGCGCCAGCAGCAAACATCCTCCCGAACGATCCATGGCCCCGCCCCAACGCGCCGCTTACCCTTCGGGCTTCGGGCTTGCCCATGGCGCCTATCACCGTTCGGGCAGCAACGGGGCAGCCAGTACGCGTGGCTTTACAGCAGGATGAGCGGGTGCCGGAGTGGGCTGAGGGTACGTACTGGCCTAGCACTGGTGGTTGGCATCGGGCAGCTAGTGGGGGCACTACCTCCTGGTTTTATGTCTTTAGGCAACGTCAATGGCAGGGCCCAGAAACGCAGCTTCGCCAGCAGGCCGCAGCCCAATGGATAGCTCAGACCCAGAGCCAAACCCAGCCCGCGTTGGCGGCAACTACCAACTCGCGGCCGTGGTCGCGGTGGTGGGGATTTGGGCTATTTCTGCTGGGCGCTGGCTTGCTATGGCTTGAGGAAAAGCTCTAGGCCACTTTCAGGCTCGGCGGCAGGTGGCGTGCTGGTTGTCAACAGCTTTTTTCAAGCGGCCAGCTAGTGCTTCCACGGCTTCACTCTCGCCATCTGAACAATTTGCTTGTTCTACTTGTCCATACACGAAAAAGCCCGAATCGCTGCGGACAGCAATTCGGGCTTTCTATTGAGTAGGTAGCTAACTGGCCTAAGCCAGGTGCAATTACTTCTGCTCGGTGGTAGTAGTGGTGGTGCTAGCCTCGGTGGTAGCAGCAGGAGCAGCTTCCGTGGTAGCAGGAGCAGCCGTAGTAGCAGCAGCCGTGGTGTCAGTAGTAGCGGCAGCAGCCGTGGTGTCCGTAGCCGTAGTTTCTACAGTGCTGGTTTCAGTAGCAGTAGTGGTTTCAGCAGTCTTGTTCTCACCGCAAGAAGCGAGGGTAGCAGCGAATACAACGGCCAGAGCGGATACCTTCAGAAGGTTCTTCATTTTTGGTAGTAGGTTTGGAAAATTTAGTCCGAAAAACGCCCTTTATACCGTCCATGATGAATGGTAACCCAACAGTAGAAAATATTTTTTCAACGGGTTACCAACGGGGGCCTCATGTATTAATCAACGATGCGAATGGGTAAGGGACAACCTTCCTACACCGATGAGGAGTTCGTGGCGGCCATCCGCCGCGGCGACGACCGGGCGCTGGCACAGCTCTACCGGCTGCATTTTCCTATGATCTCGCACTACGTGCTGCAAAACAGCGGCACCGACGACGAGGCCAAGGATGTGTACCAAGAGGGCGTGATGGTATTTTACGAGAAGGTGCGTGACGGCTCTCTGGAGCTAAGCTGCCAGATCAAAACCTACCTCTACGCTGTGTGCCGCCGCCTGTGGCTCAAGCGGCTCACCGAGAAAACCCGCTTTGGCGGCCGCCTCGATGACCACGAACCCTACCTCGAAACCGGCGCCGAAGCTGACTTGGAGTTGGCGGAGGAGCGCGACCGGCGCTTTGCCACCATGGCAGAGGCGCTCGAGCGCATTGGGGAGCCTTGCCGCTCCCTGTTAGAGGGCTTTTACCTGCTCGACAAATCGATGCAGCAGCTTACGGCAGAATTCGGCTATACCAATGCCGACAATGCTAAGAATCAAAAATACAAATGCCTGGTACGGCTCAAAAAGCTGTTTTTCAATCAGTATCAGGAATTTGAGACCTAAGAACTGGGTTAGTAGAAAGAGACGTAGCCGCGGTGCCAACTAGCGCAGCCTACCCTCTGCTTATTCTACCGCTTGTTCTTATAGCATAGGATTACGCGGGACCACCCACCCGCCATACCAAGATGAAAACCGAAGCTGATTATTACGCTTTATTCGACGCCTACCGCTCTGGAGAGTTGGCCGCGCCTCAGCGCACCGACCTGGAGCGGCGCCTGGCGGCCGACCCTGACCTGGCCCGACGCCTCAGCGACTATGAAACGCTGACTGGTACCCTCACGGCCTATGGTCAGCGCTTGGCCTTGCGCCGCAAGCTGAATGCCATTCAGGCCGATATGGATGCGGAGCAGGCCGTACGTCTCTCCACCGAAGAAAGACCAGTACCTAACCCCTTCTTCTCTGCTGGAGAAGCGCCACGCCCAGCCTTACGCAT
Organism: Hymenobacter wooponensis; assembly: GCF_004745865.1. Lineage (GTDB taxonomy): Bacteria > Bacteroidota > Bacteroidia > Cytophagales > Hymenobacteraceae > Hymenobacter > Hymenobacter wooponensis. Next base: position 322,509 of record NZ_SRKZ01000006.1, read on the forward strand.
TTCTCGCACTGAAGAGAAGCTGCGGCAGTTTTGGGGCTCTCACCGCGCTACCATGATGGTAGCTGCCTCCGTAGCCGTTATGGCGGTATTTGCTACCCTGTTAGGCATGGAATGGTGGAAAGCCCGCCAGCAGCCCTCTGTGTATGGCTATGCTACCTTACGCCGCGAGGTAGACCGCATTAAGCGCACCCAGCGCGTGATGAACAAGGCCATCAACCAAATTGGCACCCCAGCTACTCCGGCTGTTAACCAGGGCAAGTTCAGCGGCACAGGCTTTGCCTTAACTGCCGATGGCTACTTGGTGACCAGCTACCACGTAATTCAAGGCGCTGACTCTCTGCTGATTGAGAGCCGCGACCGGCAGCGCTTCCGCGCTGAGCCCGTGTTTACGGATGTTGCCCATGATCTAGCTATCCTCCACATCAAAGACAAGTCATTCAAAGGCTTTGGCCGCTTGCCCTACTCATTTAAACGTGGGCAGTCGGAGCTAGGCGAGCGAGTATACACCTTGGGGTACCCGCGTGAGGACCTAGTATTCAATGATGGCTCCCTAAGCGCACGCTCGGGTTTCGAAGGTGATACGGGCTTCTACCAGATCAGCATTCCGGTAAACCCCGGCAACTCGGGTGGTCCGCTACTTGATGATCGGGGCAACCTGATAGGTATTATCAGCGGCCGGCAGATGGATGTGCAGAGTGCCGCTTTCGCTACTAAGTCGTCGTACTTGATGCGCTTGGTTGACTCGCTGAGTGCTGCTCGTACCGGACAGGCCTACAACTTGCCACGAGCCAACCAACTGGCAGGCACCTCGCGTCCTCAACAGATCCGGAAGCTGCGTGATTATGTTTTTGTGGTCAAGGTGTACGAGTAAGCTCGTTTACTGCACAGGATTAGAAAGGCTCATTAGCTCAGCTAGTGAGCCTTTTCTGTTTAACATCCAGTTAACAAAGTATTCTGTGTTCTTGAGAATTACCCTGGATTAGGCTTGTGAGGAATAACTATTGAAGTCGACTATATCAAAAATGGCGGGTTTGCGTACACGCTTTCCGGTGGTCACTCCACCGCCACATCCTGACTTCATTCATTCGACCTTTCATTCTCTGCTATGAGCACTCCAAACACTCAACTGGAAAAAAACATCGATAAAATCGTTCCAGAAGATATCATTAACACGCTCCAGAGCGGATACAAAGTATTCACCGGCGATTCTGCTCACCTAGAGGATTTCCTGAAGCACGGAGGGCAACTGCTGCGCAAGGCATCACAGCGTTTCACTACTACCCAGCTCATTATTGGGGTAGCAGTGGTAGCTAGCATCGCTATTATTGCCGTAGCTAAAACTTCTGATCTGGACGCAGACGAGGCCCACAGCTAAGTCTTACTAGATGCTCCTTATAACAGAAGAGCCTCTTTCCGAATGGAAAGAGGCTCTTCTGTTATTATATCAAAGAAATGTCCATACTAACGGACTGGTTTACACCGGAGCCATAACTTCGGGAGAGTTATGAGCTGGCGAATTTACGAGGGTGCTGATGGCGTAGGCCTGCATGGCATCGGCGGGGTACGGTTGCAGCAAGTGCTGGTGGTCGGCTAGGCCTATAGTATCGTCTAGCCATGCTAACTCGGCCTCTCTACCGGGCAAAATCACTGGCATACGATTATGAATGGACGCCATCAGCTCGTTCGGTTCCGTGGTGACGATAGTGAAGGAGGGTACTACTTCTCCGGTCTGCTTGTCTAGCCATTCATCCCAGAGCCCGGCAAAGGCAAAGGGCTGCTCGTCTTTAAGCAGGATACGGTACGGCGTTTTACCGTGGGTACTGGCCTGCCACTCGTAAAAGCTATCGGCTAGTACCAAGGCCCGCTTGCGCTGCAATAGAGTTCGGAAAGAGGGCTTTTCAGTGAGTGTTTCAGCCCGGGCGTTGATGGGCTTAGGAGCCGCCTTCAGGTCTTTTACCCAGCCGGGTACTAGCCCCCAACGTGCCATCTGAATTCGGCCCGGATCGGTGTTGAGAATAATGGGCAGCGTTTGGGAAGGTGCCGCGTTGTACGTAGGATCGGTAAGACCCGCAGCAAAAACGGCGTCAAACCGGTCTTCGAGAATGCTGGGAGGAGGCGTGAGGGTATAGCGGCCGCACATAGCAGGAAGAGCGTGGTTAAGTTTTTCCTACTTACGTAAATTCTAGTACCCCGACCACCGTTCTGCTGGTTTATGGCCCAATAAAAAGCCCCAGCCGGTACCGGCTGGGGCTCTCAGACAGGTTGACTATCTGATTTTAAAGAATGACTTCCTACTCGCGCACAAACTGCAGGTTGTGAGTAAGCCCGGCCGTTTGCAGACGCAGCAGGTAAAGCCCCCGTGGCAGGCTTTCAATAGCGAGAGGCGTATGTTGACCTCCTGTGGCCTGGGTGTTCAGCACAACCCGGCCCAGTGCATCGCAAATCTGAATGGCGTACGTGGCTGCAGGCAACGCCGACAGGTCGAGAGTAGCAGTAGTGGCAGCTGGGTTCGGATAAATTACTACTGCGCCAGGCTCTTGCGTAAAGCGCACTACCTGCACAGAACTGAACTGCTCCTTGCCATCTAGGTCTACTTGCCGCAACCGGTAGTAGAGGGGCTGAGTCGTGAGGTGGCGAACGTTGGCATCGGTATAGACATAATCGGTGCGCTGATTCTTGTTGCCCTGGGCAGGGAGCTTAGAAAGGCGCTCAAACGTACGACCGTCCAAGGAACGCTCTATCTCAAAATGTTTGCTGTTTCGCTCCGAAGCAGTGGTCCAGCTTAGCTTGGCGTCGGCAGCCACGGCAGTGGCTACAAAGCGAGTTAGCTCCACTGGCAACGGCGCCGATACGCCAGTTTTTATGGCAGCGGCATTGTTCGTTAGGTCTGGATCTGGCACTGCTGATTCCGCCATGGCCACGTTGTTCATAGTAAGTGGGCCCGAGTTAGGCAGCGTTACGGCCACTTGCCGTGATACAGCCGGAGCACCACTACCTAGTGAGTTTACCTTTGTGAAAGTTACTAGGCCAGTTGCTGGGTCATAGGTGCCATCGGATGTAGGAACTACGCTGCTAGGCGCCAAGTTCTTGGGTAGCTGCAGCGATAACACCACATCTTGGGCAGTCAACTTACCTGTATTGCTGCCGGTGATAGTGTAGGTAACTTTCTCTCCGGGCTTAGCAGTGATCGGCCCACTGATAGTAGCCGCTACATCGGCCCCCTGCACCGTCAGGGTAATATTGGCTGGGCTGGAAGAATACGCCGAACCCAGGATAGACTGCATAGTGTAGGGCACTACCACAGTTCCGGCAAAAGTAAGAGAAGGGGTAAAGGACACTACGCCCTGCTTGTTGACTGAAAAAGTGCCTTTACCTTTTAACTCTAAGGTTGTTTGCTGCCCCGGCGTGGCCGGATCTAAGTCTACAGAGTTTGCATCAATGCTACTACCCGGTGCCACATCGTTATCAAGTACACGAACTGTAACCGGGCGATCATAGTCGGTAGTAGCAATATCATCTCCAGCAAAGGGCACTTGCACAATGTTGAGGTTGCGGATTTCGTGCACGTTGGTATTGCCGCCAGTTGAGCCCGAGAAGCCCAGGCGCAGGTTAGCTGGTGGCGTATCCACAGTAAAGTTTTCTACCGTAGTGCGTACCTGCGAACCATGCTGAATGCGAACAGTAATGCGATAGGCCGTTTTACCTGTAACCTTAACGGGTACCACATCAATGTAGGCACGTCGGTAATCTTCTGAGGTACTCTGTGCCCGTTCGGTAGCTACGTCTAGTGAGAAGTCTAAGTCTCCGGGTTTGGTACCTACCAGATACGGGTAATCCGTAGCTGCGGAACCGTTGCCAGCCCCCCGGATAGCTACTCCATCTGGCACACGGCCATCGGCGTTTAAGGTATTGCTACCTCCTGAGCGGCCTTCGTATCCATTAGAATAGTTGCCGAACTCGTCGATACCAATACCGATGTAGCCTGCTGAAACGCCTGGCGCTACCGGATCAACTGTTTTTTGGGCATAACCCAACGACCCACCCGTTGCTCCAATACGAAACCCCGTGCTGGGCTGCTTGTCGGCATCAACTAGGAATACGCTGAAGCCGTCGGCGCCGGTACCGCCGTAGGAAAAGAACTCGAAGGAAATGGAAAAGCCCTCAGAGGAAGGAAAGCTAACGTTGTCGATAACGTAGCCAGCGTCGTGATTCTTAGAATCGGTTAGGCGCAAGTAACCTTCCCCAACGGCATCATTGCCAGTGCCCCCCACCCCGGTTAGCCGGGCGGCGCCGCCAAAAGAAAAATTAGAGGCCGCCTTTCCTTTAAATGATTCATTCCTTGGGAAAGCAGGAACCTGAGCGAGAGCAGGTGCCACTATTCCATAGCAGCCAGCTATCAAACATGCTTTTTGCCACCAGGAAATACCCTCATTTGTATGTTTATAGAGGAAAAGTGTTTTCATAAAAAGAACTAAGTGTTTGGACAGAAGAGAGTAGATCGAAATGACAAATACGCTTTCCTACTACCACTGCACAACCACCAGTCCAACACTTAACCCATTTTAATGCTATTACTAAGTGAAATTCCATACAGATTTAAAGCACAAAACAGAATTGTACTATTAATTTATTGATTCGATGTATATACACAATAATATTATCAAACAACTATAATCGTAACGCACTGTATTTCAAAATACAAGTCACTCTCTGTCTATATAATCGAGAGCAGTCTGAATTATTAACATTATACATAATTAGACCTATATCCGCATGCATTCCACTAGCAGATGTCACCACCTTACATGAGGTAGCCTGATAATATTCTAATTCTGCAGGCACATGGCTCTACCGAATGCTTACATCATCTGTCTAGGCCACAGCTAAGGAACCAAGGGTTGCAGACCTTAACACAACGGCTAGTTTGCTATGTCGGGGTATTCTTGCATCAAGTTCAGTAGCACACCGTTGGTCCACCCGAAGCCATCCTGCAAGGGGTATTCACCACCGCCACCGAGTATATTGGGCTGTAGCACGTTGTACTTCTCCATCAGCTTGCCCGTTTGTTGGAACACACTGCGGTTCAAGCTTACCCAGCGCTGGGCAATAGTGCTGGCCAGCTCGTTTTGTTTGTACCGTCGAAGCCCCTGAATAGCCATCCACTGCAGCGGGGCCCAGGCGTTGGGTGCATCCCATTGCTGACCAGTGGTGGCTAAGGTAGTTACGAGGCCACCGGGCTTTAGAAAGTCGCGGCGCAGGCCTTCGGCAACCTGTTTAGCTTGCGCGGTGGTAGCTAGGCCACTCTCCAGAGGAAACACGCCGGCCAGCGTGCGTACCGGAGAGAGCTTGCGCTGCTCCCAGTCGTAATCCATAAACCAGTTAGCCTGCTTATCCCAGCAGTACTGCTGTATGGCTTTGGCTCGGGCAGCAGCCTTCGCTCGGAAGCTTTTCGCGGCGGCAGCATTGGCCTGCACTTGGCTGCTGCGGGCTAGCGTAGTTTCCAGCTGATAAAGCAAGCAATTCAGGTCCACGGGCACTAGGCTGGTGGTACGGATGGACTCTAAACCTGCGCCCGGCACAAACCAACGGCTACTGAAGTCCCAGCCTGAGGCAGCCGCGGCGCGCACATCGCGGTAGAACTGGCCCGCAGGCCGGGTGCCTTGTTGGGCAGCCAGCACATCTTTCTGGTACGACTCTTCGCGGGGCTCCGCACTCTGGTCCCAGTAGCGGTTTAAGATTTCTCCGCCCGGCAGGCGCACTACTGAACGTCGCGCCTGGCCTACGCTCAAAGAATCAGCACCAGCCATCCAGAACTGATACTCACGCAGCAACGCACCATGATAGCGCCTCAGCACGGTATCGCCCTGCTCCTGGGCCAGCAGCTCTACCATGTGGCTGAAGAACGGCGGCTGTGAGCGGGTGAGGTAATAGGTGCGGTTGCCGTTAGGAATGAAACCGTACCGATTAATCAGGAAAGCAAAATTATCGACCATACCCCGGATGAGGTCGGGGCGGTGGCTCACCCGCAGGCCAAGCATGGTGAAGTACGAATCCCAGTAATATACCTCCCGGAAGCGGCCTCCGGGCACTACATACGGCCGTGGCAAGGGCAGCAGGGAAGAGTACTGCGCTACCGAGTAGGTAGGCGGGCGCTGCAGCACCGTCCAGAGGGTATCGAGGTGGGTGCGGAGGCCCCGGCTGATATTGGTATGATAGGCCGTTTCGGCCGACGCAGGCAGCCGGAAGTAGGCTAGTACAAAGCGGTTTAGGTCGAAGCCCGGCAGTTGGCGCTGCTCGTTATAGGCTTTTAGTATTACTGCCGGGGCTTCGCGCGGCGTGGCGTCCACGAAAGTTTTGTTGTCGGGGAATACCCTCTGCATCTGCACAGCCTCAAACAACCCCGGAAATAACTGCCGAGGTGTACGTAGGGTGGTGTTTTGCGCAGAAACGGTGAGGGTCAGGAGGCAGAGACAGGCGAGCAGGATTTTCTTCATACGGCGCGAGGTTATACTGCAGGACTTTCCTGCCTTCTTCTACCTACGAAAAACTCCGGACTTATGGCGGAGCTAGGCCACTTGCCAGCGCACGCAACAAGCAGTGTAAAAGAGAAATACTCTTCTTCCAGCCCCAGCACTAAGGGTAAGTGGCCTACAGTTTTATTCTGGTTGCTCGCGCGGAAGCACGATGTAAAAGGTAGAACCCTGGCCCTCCTTACTTTCCACCCAGATCCGACCACCATGCAGCTCCACAATGGCCTTGATGATGGACATACCGAGGCCAGTAGTCTTTTCGCCGCGCAGGCCGGGCCGGCGGGCCGGGGTGAAGCGCTCAAATAACACCGGCTGCAGGGCGGTTGGAATGCCTACTCCCGTATCTACTACTCTTATTTGCACCTCCTGCTCGCCTTCCTGCAGCTGTATAGTAATTTGCCCGCCATCGGGGGTGAACTTGATGGAGTTGCTGAGCAGGTTGTTGAGCACCTGCATAAACTTGTTTTTATCCAGGGAGTAATACAGCTGCTCGGGGCCCTCGTATACGAAGTGCTTGCTCAGGTTTTCCTCCGAAGATTGAAACTGCCCGATTAGCTGCTGAAGCTCTTCTGCCAGATTAGTGCGCTCCGGCTTCATCTGCACATTCACCGACTCGAGAAACTCGGTATCCACGAAGTCCCGGATCATGTTGATGCTGTCCTGACACGTGGTTTGCATTACCGATAGCAACTCATTGAGCGTGTTGTCATTCAGCTCCCCTACTTTCTCGCTCACAAAGCCAGCCACCTGCTTAATCATGATGAACGGCCCCGCCAGGTCGTGCGACAGAATTTCGAGGGTCGTGTTCTTCTTTGTGTTGAACCGATCGGCGTTTTCCAGATACTCCCGGTTGCGGGTGACGTCCTGCACCGTGCCGCTGATGTACGTGGTATTAGGCTCCTGCTCTACTCGGGCTGCCGTTACGCATAGCCACTGCACGGCTCCCTCAGCATCATCGGGCTTTACCAGCCTTACCTCCACGTCTTCCACAAACCGCCCTTGCCGCAAGTGGCCTAGCCGGGTCTGGGCGTAGCTTACGTCATCGGGGTGCAGCCGGGCCAAGATGTGGGGCAGCTCAGAATTCAATTCCTCGGGCTCCACACCCAACACAGTTTGGCAGGAAGCACTTGCATACACTACCCGCCCGCTCTCTAAGTGGTACACAAAGTACAAGAGCTGACCACGCTCAGCTAACGGACGAAATAGAGTGGCAAAATCAAGCATCGAATTAAGACTATATTGTGCTATGCATACGGCTAAAGCTCCACAGCGTTGTGGCCTAGCGAAGCAGCTTAATCTGGCTGAAAAAACATTATTGCTTCTCTGCCAGAGCCGTTTCTGCTTCAATACCTATCTGGGCAATTGGCTCGATAAACAGGTGCCGGATGTCGGGGTACTGCTGTCGGATGGCTTGCTGTAGGCGCTGCACGCCCTCAGTCAGGTCGGCGGTATGAAGGTCAGGTTGGAACTCCACACGCAGCACCATCAGAATCTCGTGCGGACTCAGGTAAGACGTCATGGGCGTATCGGCATCTACCACGGCAGAGTCGGTACGAGCCAGTGCTCTTACGGCTTGCAACAGTGCTAGCTCAGCCGGTTCGCCCAGCAACAGGCTCTTGTTTTCACGCAGTAACAGCCCCGCTACCACCAGCAAAATACCACCAATCAGCAGAGATGCCACCCCATCGAGATAGGGATTCTGGAGTTGATGACTAAGGAACACCCCTAAAAAAGCTACCGACAGGCCTAGCAAATCAGCGGCATCTTCAAACAGTACTACAAAGATAGAAGGGTCTTTGCTTCCGCGAAACGCCTTCCAGAACGACATCTGACCCCGTTGGGCGTTAAATGTGCGCCGGGCTACTAAAAAGGAGGCCCCATCAAAGAGAAAGGCCAACCCAAGCACTACGTAGTTCCAAGTGGGGTCTTTCAGGGGGCCGGGGTCGCGCAGATGCTGAATGCCTTCGTAGATGGAGATGCCGCCGCCGATGGCGAAAATGCAGATGGCCACGATAAAAGACCAGAAATACAACTCCTTGCCGTACCCAAAGGGGCGTTTGTCAGAGGCTGGCCGCTGGCTACTGCGTAGCCCCAGCAACAGCAGCCACTCATTGGCGGTGTCTACCACTGAGTGAATGCCCTCGGCCATCATGGCCGAGCTGCCCGTGAAAGCTGCCGCCACAAATTTGATGATGGCAATTGCCAAATTAGCTCCCAGAGCAGCTAAGATGGCTACTTTAGAAGATGGCGGATCAGCCGCAGTAGAAGCAGAATTGGGCTCGGTGTTCACGCAGAAATACGAATACAAAGTTGATAACAGGCAATAGTGGCCTAGCGCCTTATTACCGCTTCAGTAATACGGTGGCCCAAAGCCCAAGGCTGCTACACATGGGCTTTTTCTTATCAGCCTCCACCAGAGCGCAACCCTACTATGCCTCTCACAATCAGCCTTATTTAGAACGCTAGGCCACTCCTGCCTACCTATTTATCCCTGGCTTTACCAGATAGAGCTGCCTGTAATACCTCCCTCACCGATAGGCTTGTGCCTTACCATACATAGCCGACTTTTGAGTGAAAAGTTGACACGATGGCCACCACTCTCGTATGCTCAGGCACCACATTACTAGTGCTACAGTGGGCCGTCTGTAAGTAAAAAGGGCCTATGTTGCGTGCCTACTGGTTACTTGCTTCACTACGTACTCTATGGAAACATCTCACACCTTGTATCTAGGCCTGTTGGCAACTGCTTTGTTGGCTAGTGCTTTTACGGCGGCGGCTGGCAACGGCCCAGCTACTCCCCAGCCTCCCCGCTCCGTGGTAGCGGAAGGGGCGCAGCTTAAGCTAGTAGCCAAGCAGTTCAAGTTCACGGAAGGCCCAGCAACCGATAAAGCCGGCAACGTCTTCTTCACCGATCAGCCCAACGACAAAATCTGGAAGTACGGTACCGACGGCAAGCTTTCGGTCTTTCTGGAAAAATCCGGCAGAGCTAATGGCCTGTACTTCAACAAGCAGGGCAACCTGCTGGCGTGCGCCGATGAGCAGAACCAGCTGTGGTCCATTGACAAGCAGGGCCGACCCACGGTGCTGCTCACGCAGGTAAACGGTCATCAGCTCAACGGGCCCAACGACCTCTGGATTCACCCCAAAACGGAGGGCATCTACTTTACTGACCCGTATTACCAGCGCGACTACTGGACCCGGCAGGCCCCCGACCCGGGGCTGGGCGGCCAGAACCTGTACTACTTGGCGGCGGGGCAGCAGGCCGCGGTAGTAGTTGACGATAAACTACAGAAGCCTAACGGCATCATTGGCACGCCCGATGGGCACCTACTGTACGTGGCCGACATTGGGGCCAACAAAACCTACAAGTACCAAATTAGTCCTGAGGGCCGCCTTACCAACCGTCAGCTTTTCGTAGAGCAGGGCTCCGACGGCATGACCCTCGACCAGGAAGGCAACGTGTACCTGACCGGCAAAGGCGTGACTGTGTATAATGCTGCGGGCCAGCAGATTGAGCACATTGACGTACCAGCCGAATGGACTGGCAACGTGTGCTTTGCGGGCAAAGACCGTAAAACGCTGTTCATCACGGCATCTGAGGCCGTGTATGTGCTGCCCATGCGCGTGAAAGGCGCACAGTAAAACACGGTAGCCGCAGGAGTGGCCTAGTGTATTGCTAGACCACTCCTGCGCTGGTTTGTGTAACTGAGCCGAGCAGATTTGCAGGTATATCGGGGCGAGACTGACGCACGTAGAGCAATAAAAAATTTTGGCTAATGCCTTCTCGCTAATATGCTATCCTGCTAGCCATCAGCTGATTTCATAGGCAGCGAGACTAAGTAGCTCAGGAGAGCCGTTGATACAAAATCGGCTGGTAATGTGTGTGAATGCAGTCAGCGCGTAACTTGGGCCTCTTCTTTGAGCCGCCGCTTGTGCTGGTAGGCGCCAACGCTGGTTGCGCCTATCTACCGCTTGCAAACGGATGTATCCCGCCCGAGAAGAAACCTCGCACGTATCACAGGGCCGCGCCTGCGAGGAGAAACCTAACCGATACGCCCACCGCATATGACCAAAATCAAAGTAGCCAACCCCGTAGTAGAGCTTGATGGCGACGAGATGACGCGCATCATCTGGAAATTCATCAAGGACAAGCTGATTACTCCCTATCTTGAACTGGACATTAAGTACTACGATCTGGGGATTGAGTACCGGGATGAAACCAACGACCAGGTAACCATTGATGCCGCCAATGCTATCCGGCAGTACGGTGTGGGCATCAAGTGCGCTACCATCACGCCCGATGAAGAGCGGGTTAAGGAATTCAACCTGAAGCAGATGTGGAAGTCGCCTAACGGCACTATCCGTAACATCCTGGACGGTACGGTTTTCCGCGAGCCCATCGTTACGAACAACGTGCCCCGCCTGGTGCCTAACTGGACGGCTCCTATCTGCATTGGCCGTCACGCTTTCGGCGACCAGTACCGCGCTACCGACTTCGTAACCAAAGGTAAAGGCAAGCTGACCATCACCTTCACGCCCGAAGAAGGCGGCGAAGAGCAGTCGTTTGAAGTGTACAACTTCAAAGGCGACGGCGTGGCCCTGGCCATGTACAACACCGACGAGTCTATCCGCGGCTTCGCGCACGCCTGCTTCAACCAGGCCCTGATGAAGGGCTGGCCGCTGTACCTCTCCACCAAGAACACCATCCTGAAAAAGTACGATGGCCGCTTCAAGGACATCTTCCAGGAGATTTACGAGCAGGATTACCTGACTAAATTCCAGGAAGCCGGCATTACCTACGAGCACCGTCTGATTGACGACATGGTAGCCTCCGCGCTGAAGTGGAACGGCAACTTTGTGTGGGCTTGCAAAAACTACGACGGCGACGTGCAGAGCGACACCGTTGCGCAAGGCTTTGGCTCGCTGGGCCTCATGACCTCTACCTTGGTTACGCCCGACGGCAAAACTATGGAAGCGGAAGCTGCTCACGGCACCGTAACGCGCCACTATCGCGACCATCAGAAGGGTAAGCCTACTTCTACCAACCCCATTGCCTCCATCTTCGCCTGGACGCGTGGCCTGGAGTTCCGCGGTATTCTAGATGGCAACCAAGAGCTCATCGACTTCTGCAAAGCGCTGGAAGCTGTGTGCATTGAAACCGTGGAAAGCGGCAAAATGACCAAAGACTTGGCAGTGTGCATCCACGGCAACAAAGTAGAGCACGGCCGTGACTACCTCTACACCGAAGAGTTCCTGGAAGCTCTCGACGAGAACCTCAAGCGTAAACTGGGCAAATAGGCCTAGAAAAGCGCAATTAATGAAGCCCAGCCGAATTTCGGCTGGGCTTCGTTGTTTTAATGTGGCGCTATTGTTTCACGAGCATCGTGGCAAATATTTTTAATTATTACCATAAAAAATGTTGTTTTATTTATTAACCCTACCGTACTTAACCTACTCGAAGATCATCGTGCTGCCCCTAACTCCACCTATTGCTACTGCCGTGTTATTCATCGTAACTGCCTTACGGTCTAGAATATGTGTGCCTTTGCTAAAGAGGTGCTTATCGTGGCCTCTCCCACTCTTCATCGCCAAGGGCTTCTAGCCATACTGCGTGAGACGTGGCCCAACCTAACGATAACATTACAGATGGAAGCGGCTATTGTGCCTCAGCTGCTGTATCAGCAGGCCTATGCTGTGGTAGTGCTAGACTGCAGCTTGCTTGCTGAGCCTGCCTTAGGCTTCCTGAAGCGCTTGCGCGCTATTAGAAGCACTCAGCCCGTGCTTCTGCTTACCAGTGCCCGGCTACCCACTGACTTGCGCCAGTACCTTGCCGATGCTACGGCTACCTGTTCTTGGCTACCACAGCATGCTGCTCCTTCTGCGGTTGCAGCTTTGTTTCACACGTTCCTTCCCGATGATAACCGGGAAGGAACTGACCCCTTGGCTTGTACGGCACGCTTACGCCTGCCTCCTACCCCTTTCAGCCGGCGAGAGCTGGAGGTGCTGCGGCTTGTAGTGCAGGACTACTGCAATCAGGAAATAGCAGATCAGTTGTTTCTGAGCGTGCGCACTGTTGAAAGTCACCGCCGGGCTCTACTGCAAAAAGCGGGAGCTAAAACTCTCGTAGGCCTCGCCGTGCGGGCCGTGCAGCAAGGCTGGGTAACTGCATGATACTGTTGGCAGAGGCCTGATCTATTCCTTGCCGTAAGCAAAGTGACTCGCCGGGCTACAGTTCACCTAAGCAGTTTTTGCAGGTAGTTGAAGCCGCCTCTCAGGCTGAACGGTAAAGCAAAAGGGCGGAGCTCACTTGAAACAAAAGAGCTCCTGTTCAGCTAACCACCTGTTTAGCAGTGCGTATGGAATAACAACCTCCATCCACCGCTTTCTTTTTTCAGCTATGAGCCAAAACGAGCATAACCGCACCCAAGCCCAAATTGCCAACGATGGCACCGATACGCCTCGCGTTGAAAATGCCCATGGTGTAACCGGGCAGCAACAAGGCGCCGCTGGCCTCACCCCCAACAAACCCAACGACACCAGTGGCAGCCACGGCGGTAATCACGGTAATGATGGTGGCGAGCTAGTCCGCGATGCCCGCGGCAGTAGCCACCGCGGCGACGAACCCAACGCCGAGTCGGAAAACACTGGCGGCGGCGACGACAACACCGGCAAACACCACACCCAGCACAACACGAAAGACCGCACGGCCTACAACAACGGAAACGCTACCCCAAGCACTGCCAATGACGGTGGCAAAATAGACGACGCTGCTAATCAGTAGCTGACGCACTTATGCGTGCTTCCTGCCTTTAGCAGAGGGGCTTTCTAGGCCAGTGCTTAATCAGAAATAGCTTGGCATAAAGCAAATAAAAAGGCCACTGCCTGTGGCAGTGGCCTTTTCCCTCGCATTAGCTGGCAAATATCATTCATCCACCCTACTCCGTTTGCCCAACACTAACACTTCGCGGTAGAAGCCTTCCTTTCCATTAACCCTACAACGCGCTGTTATTTATTGAGTCAAAGGTAGCAGGCCGAGTAGGTGCCGTGCTGGCTTACTAGATCAACACGCCTACTTTCCCTGCCGTTGGCAGGTTTTGCCCGGTAAATGGTTTTGCAGCAGTTGCTTTCCGAGTGAAGTCATGGTTGAATGGGCTAGGCCACTCAGCGCTGTTTCTTGAAATTTTCCTGTCCTGGGTGCCACTCTGGCAACGCCGGAAGTCGCAGTTGCACGCCCTCAAACTGCTGGATGCCGTAGGCCTGCCCGCCCAATTCCGCGAAGCTAGTGGCCATACGCACCTGGTAGGCCTCATCTACCCAGAACAGATTGCGGTCGAAAGCGCGGTGCAGATTTGGGCACAGGGCCAGTCCGTTGCTGATAGTATCATCGTGGCTGACGGCCCAGGGTACAATATGGCAGGCATTAAGTAAGGGGGCCACGGCACTGGTGCCGGTGCTTACCAGCTTTAACCCTGAGATGGCACAGGTGTGGTCATAAACGCGCAACACTTCTCGCTTGAAAACCGCACTTCGCACAGCAGTTTCTACCTCATCGGTGAGGTTAAGGCGGGTGTGATACACGGCCGCGGGTTCCTCTAGCATCTGGCGGTCCAGGTCGCGCAACGCGTCGGGGCCAGCCGTAGGTCGGTAGCGGAAGCGCGTTTGCGGGAAGTAACGGTCCAAGAGGGCTTCGCGGAAGAGTTGGCGGGTGGCCCTATCCTGGAGCAGCAACCACAGCGCCGCATCAAGGGCGGCGTAGGCCACTGTTTGGCGCAGGTGGCCTAGGCTGCGCGGAGAGCCAGAGCTAATGAGCACTAGCGCTAGGCCGGGGGGCGCGTGCAGATACCAGCACCCTTGCGGCGCCTTACCAACTACACCGTGGCGCCGTAGTCACCTATCTGGCTTAGTCCCGACTTACCTTTTCGCGGCTGTATTTGCTGCGGTATTGCTTCGGGGAGAGGCCCGTTACGCGCTTAAACGTCAGGCGAAAAGCCTTGGGATCGGTGTAGCCCACATGGTACATCACCTCGTTCACGTTTTCCCTGGTTGACTCTAGGCTGTTCTTGGCCACCTCTATTTTCACCCGCTGAATGTATTCTACCACCGAGTTGGAGGTAGCTTTTTTAAAGCGCCGCTCTAGATTGCGGCGGCCCAGCGCCAGCATGGAGGCCAGTTGGTCCACGGTTATCTTCTCCTGGTAATTGGCTTCAATGTATGTCTGAGCTTTTTTAATGGGCTCATCTTCGTGCTCCTTCTGCCCATTAAACACCACGAAGGCCGACTGACTGACGCGCTCAATATCAATCTGGAAGACTTTTGCGCACAATACGGCCATTTCGCGGTTCGCGTACTTTTCAATCAGGTAGAGCACTAAGTTGAGATAGGAGAAGGCCCCGCCGCTAGAGTAAATGCCGTGCTCATCAGTAATAAGCTGGTCCTCGCGCAGCTCCACCTCCGGAAACATGCGGCGGAAGTCGTTGGCGGCGGCCCAATGAGTGGTGCACTGCCGGCCGGCAATGAGGCCGGTGGCAGCCAGCAAGAAAGCGCCCATGCAGAGGCTGGCTACCTCGGCCCCACCCTGGTACTGTTGCACTATCCAGGGCAGAAAGGCCCGGTTGTTTTCCAGTGCCTGATCCAGGTCGCCGTCAACGGCCGGGATGATGATCAAATCGGTCTTAGCTACCTCGGTTAGTAACACGTCAGTGGCAATGGTGTAGCGGCCGCCACACACCGATGTAGCCCCTTCCAACCCTACCAGCTGAATCTGGAATAAGGCAGGCTTGCCCATGCGCCGTAGTAGCGCATTCACTTCGGCAAATACTAGCCTTGGGCCTTCTATACTGCCTAAAATGGCCCCTTTCGGAACAAGGATTGAAATCTGTTTCATAGTGGTAGAGGTGGAAGCAGGTGTCGCATTTTTCCCCAAATTCGTCGCAATTGGCCCTACATCGGCACAAGCTCAATTGCTAATTTTGCTAGCATCAACTCGGGCAAGATAGTGAATATTACTATATGTATTAGTCAAAATAGATTGCCCAGTATTGAGTCCCTTGCTTCATCCTTTACCCTACTTATATGAGCACTCCTCAACTCACTCCTTACCTCGCCTTCAATGGCACCTGCCGCGCTGCCATGACTTTTTACCAGCAATGCTTGGGCGGGGAACTCATGATTCAACCCTTCGAGGGCACCCCAGCAGCAGAGCAGCTACCCGCCGATGCAGATGCCCAGCAACAGGTGCTGCACGCCATTCTGCAAAACGACGGCTTCACGCTGATGGCCTCCGATGCTGGCATGCAGGAAGTCACGAAGGGCAACATGGTTTCACTTTCCCTTAACTGCACCAGCCCCGAGCAGATTCAGCACTTGTTCGGTCAGCTATCAGCGGGCGGTACCATCACAATGCCCCTGCAGGACACCTTCTGGGGAGCCACCTTCGGCATGTTCATCGACCAGTTCGGTATCGACTGGATGCTCAACTACGACAAGGAACCTCAGCAGCACTAAGCGTTTCTATTGCCTTATTCAGCCACATAACCAGAGGCTAGGCCTCCTTGCGCATCATGAAAAAGACCAAGCTCCTCTACTGGCTTGCCACGGGCCTGCTAGTAGCCCTCATGACGATGTCGGGCATTCTGAATAGCATGAGCACGTCCGAGTCAGTAGCCGCGTTTGAGCACTTAGGCTACCCGGCCTACCTGCTGCCTTTTCTGGGCGTAGCCAAGCTGCTGGGCTCAGTAGCGCTGGTAGTGCCCGGTTTCCCGCGGCTCCGCGAATGGGCCTATGCAGGTTTTACGTTTGATTTAGCCGGGGCTATGTACTCCAGCATTGCCGTCGGCGACCCCGCTAGTACTTGGCTGCCCATTGGTATTGGCTTTATCCTAATTGCCATTTCTTACCAGCTCAATCAGCGGCAAGCCGAAGTAAAGACCTTCGTGGCTGCGGCTCCTGGCCTAGCCGCTTAGTATGGTGTAGCCCTAGGCCTAGTGGCTCGGGCGCTGCTTCTGCTTGAGAAATACGGTGGGGCTGGCCAACGGTATGCCCCGCAACAGCATCCTCCCCTACGTGCAAAGCCAACCCCAACCCGCTTGTGTTATGGTAGAAGTATTTAGAACCAACGTTAAGGCCCGCCGCCACGCCCGGTTACTTCTTGCCCGGATTCACGAAAACTTCCGGAATTACCGGGCCAATTTCGACCTGGAAGACTGTGACCAAATTCTGCGGGTGGAAAGTCAGTGTGAGCATATTCACCCTAACGGCCTGATTCAGTTGCTGCAGGAAGCTGGTTTTCAAGCCGAGGTACTCCCCGATTAATGCTAGGCCTATTCCGCTGGCCCCTCCTAAGCTCCGCACTTTACAAACGCCACTGGCCACCAAGCTGGTGGCGTTTGTGCGCCAAACAAGCGGCTAGCAGCTATGTACCCTAGGCAGCAAATCGAAATAAACGGCCTGTCGAGCGTAGCTGAAGCATCTCGCTCGAATCGTTGGTTTCCTAGCGCCGCGCTGGATGAACATGCTCCAGCACACGCTCACGGAAGCAGGGCGCCGCGGGCATAGTAGCGTTTTCGGGCGGCAGCTTCTACCTTCCGGCCAGCACTTTCCTCTTAGTTGGTTCAGTCGATGTCCGAAACCACCCTGCACGAAAACATTTTACTGGTTCTAGGCCTGTTGTTTGTCACGCTGTTGCTCGTGATGCTGAGCCAGAAGCTAAAAATATCTTACCCCATTTTTTTGGTGTTAGCGGGCCTGTCCTTGAGCTTCATACCAGGTCTGCCGCGCATCGTCATCGACCCCGACCTGATATTTCTGATTTTCCTGCCCCCGCTGCTTTACCAGGCAGCCTGGGAAACCTCCTGGCAGGATTTCTGGCGCTGGAAGCGGCCTATTCTGCTGCTGGCTTTTGGCCTGGTCTTTTTCACTTCTACCATTGTGGCCTACATTTCGCGGGCCATGATTCCGGGGTTTACGCTGCCGCTGGGGTTTCTGCTGGGCGGCATCATCTCCCCACCCGATGCGGTGGCGGCCACTTCCGTGCTGAAAGGTATTAAAGTGCCGCGCCGGGTTACCAGCATTCTGGAAGGGGAAAGCCTGATAAACGACGCCAGCAGCTTGATTGTGTTCCGCTTTGCCCTGGCAGCGGTGGTATCAGGAGTGTTTTCATTGCATGAGGCAGCTACCAGTTTTATGCTGGTAAGCACCATGGGCTTAGTAGTAGGCCTAGTAGTGGCCTATGGGTTTTATCTGATCCATCGGTACTTCCCTACCACGCCCAGCATCAATACGGTTCTCACGTTTATTGCGCCCTACGTGATGTACCTGCTGGCCGAGGAATTTCATTTCTCGGGCGTGCTGGCTGTGGTGAGTGGTGGTCTCCTGCTCTCTCACCTCTCCCACCGCGTATTTGATGCTGATACTCGCTTGCAGGCCAACAGCGTGTGGGCTAGCGTAGGCTTTGTGCTCAATGGGCTCGTGTTCATCCTGATAGGCCTAGAGCTGCCAGTGGCAGTTGAAGGATTAGGCACATACTCCCTCAAGCAAGCCATTATGTATGGCCTCACCATTAGCGTGGTTATCATCCTAATTCGGCTGCTCTGGATGTACCCGGCAGCCTTCGTTCCGCGCTGGTTGTTTCCCAGCGTTCGTGCCGCCGAACCCAGCCCCGGGTGGCAAGGCACCCTGATTTTGGGCTGGGCTGGTATGCGGGGTGTGGTATCCTTGGCTTCTGCCCTCTCGGTGCCCTTGTTGCTGAGCAACGGGCAGGCGTTTCCGCAGCGCAATCTGATCCTGTTCATCACCTTCATGGTGATTCTCGTGACGCTAGTTTTTCAGGGCCTTACGCTACCCGCCCTGATTCGCTTTACTGGCGTGGCCGACAACGAAGAACGCATGCCTACTGATGCGCAAGAGGCGGGCATTCGGCTTCGGTTGCGCCACGTGGCCCTCGCGCACATGGACCAGCATTATGTGCGCGATATGCAAGAGAACGAACTCATTAAGGCCTTGCAACAACGCATGCAGGCCGAAGCTCAGCGCACCGGCAACCTGCTAGAAGCCCTCAACTACGATGAAACGAAGCGCCGGGCCCTGCAACGCTACCATCACGTGCTGTTAGATGTGCTGCGGGTGCAGCGCGAGGAGCTGTTTGTGCTGCGCCACGAGGGCGTGTTTGAGGAAGTGACTCGTCCTGAAAAAAGTTGACCGTTTGGTGGTAGTCCGCCTCTGAGTTGACCATTTTGGCGGTAGTCCTAAGTTAGCTCATTCGGCGCTCACTGGCGTAGACGGTTTGTAGTAGTTTTTCCATCTTCTCTCCAACGGCCCCCAACTGGCATGGGCTTGATTGGGGCTCTGCATGTCGCAGCTCAGGTGGGGCCGTTTGTAGTTGTAGAGAAACACGGCTTGTTCCAAGTACTGCTCCGCCTCCTGCAGCGAGTAGACCGGTTGCTGGCTCAGATACTCCTGCTTAAGAATGCCGTTCACGCGCTCGGCAATGGCGTTTTCCAGCGGATCGGAGTTCTCCGTCATGCTGACCTGGATATGAAAGGGGGCCAGCGTGTCCAGGTATTCCTGGCTGCAGTACTGAATGCCCCGGTCACTGTGGTGAATCAACTGGCTCCCCGCCCGTTTGCTGATCTGCCGTAGGGCCATCTCCAGGGCACGGCGCGCGTGCACGGTGGCCAGCGTGTCGGCGACGGCAAAGCCCATGATGCGCCGCGAGTAGGCATCGGTCAGCAGCGAGATATACAGGCAGCCCGCCTGAGTGAACCAGTAGGTGATATCAGCCACCCACACTTGGTTGGGCCGCAGCGGCGTCAGGTCCCGGATCAGGTTGGGGTATTTGCGGAAACGGTGGCGGGAGAAAGTCGTCAGGGCCTTACGACGGCGCTTTCTGATCAGCAGATTATGGGCTGCCAGCAGCGAAAACAGCGCATCCCGTCCCAGCTTGATGCCTTGCTGACGCAAGTCCTGCTCCAGCAGGTGGTAGAGTTTGCGGCCGCCCATCCGGCCGTGCTCCTTCCGCAGCTGCGCAACCTTCTCCAACACGTAGTGCTCGCGCTCTTCGCTGCTCCACTGCCGCGTTTGGTGCTGATAAAAGGCCTGGCGGCTGAAGCCAAGTACTCCGCTGATCCGCCGCAGGCAAAAGTGCGGACAGCTTACTCGCAGGAGCTGGACTACTTGGTAGCGGACTTTTTTTCGATGCTCAAGCCCAGCTCCTGCTCGGCCACGCGAATCACGTTTTTGTAGTAGAGCACCTGCAACTCGGCTTGTTCAAGCTGTTTCTGCAATTGTTTGACCTGCCCAGTGAGCGCATCGGCATGCTGCACCACGTGCTCGACGAGCGTGGTGGGCGGCTTTTTCAGATTGTCTTCCATGGCTTGGGTACGGGCCTGCTCTTCCTGGCGGACACGTGCCAGCCACTTGGTCACGGTCGAGCGGGTGAGCACCTGGTACTTGCTCATGGCTGACTCAATCGTATGCCGGCCGCAGGTAATTTCCTCGACCATCTGGCGCATTTTCAACTCGTGCGCCTGCTTGCGAAACAGAAATAAGTGTTCCATCTGACTGATGTTGATGGTCAACCTATTTTAGGACAAGACACTTCCGCCAGTCCTTACAAGTATAGCTAAGTGAATCTTGCTCGGTTTATTAAACTACTACCACTGCGGCAGCATGCGAATTATCGCCGCAAGCTCGACGGGATGTACCTGATTTCCGGGACAAGTGCTAGGCCACTATAGCCGCTCAAACAGCCGAACCCAACTATAACAATACCTACACTGCACGCCGTAGAGCCCGCAAACGCTTACGCTTCGCTCATGGCTCCTCCCCTCGATAAATTACCGGCCTACGCCGCTCATTCACGCACCCTTGTGCATGTAGTAGTTGAAACGCCCAAGGGCGAACGAAACAAAGTGGCCTACGAGCCCGACTTAGGAGTATTTATGTTGAAGGGTGTGCTACCCGAAGGCCACAGCTTCCCCTATGATTTCGGATTTGTGCCCTCCACCATAGCCGAAGACGGCGACCCGCTCGATGTGCTCCTCCTCCTCGATGCGCCCACCTTCGCCGGCTGCGTGGTAGAGGCTCGCGTCATCGGAGCTCTAGAAATTGAGCAGCGCGAGGATGATGGCTCTATCGTCCGCAACGACCGGCTGCTGGCCGTAGCCAACAACTCGCGCCAGCACAAGCACATTGCGGAAATCAAAGACATAGCCGATGAAACACTCCACGAAATCGAGCACTTCTTCAGCTCCTACAATGCCGTGAAGGGCGGCGAGATCAAAGTGCTACAACGCATAGGATCGAAAAAGGCCCTCAATTTACTGACGAAGGCCTTGGTCTAGGAGCCCATACCTAACACGCTGAAACCAAAAAGAAGGTCCTGCGACAAAGCAGGGCCTTCTTTATCTGGCTAAACTGAAGCCTTAGTTTAGGCTGCGGTAGCGCACGCGCTTGGGCTCCACGTCGCCGAGGCGCTTCTTCTTGGCCTCCTCGTAGTCGGAGAAGTTACCCTCGAACCATACCACCTGCGAGTCGCCCTCGAAGGCGAGAATGTGCGTGGCGAGGCGGTCCAGGAACCAACGGTCGTGGCTGATAATAACGGCGCACCCGGCGAAGTTCTCCAGCGCATCTTCCAAGGCCCGGATGGCATTCACGTCCAGGTCGTTGGTGGGTTCGTCGAGCAGGAGCAGGTTGGCGCCTTGCTTGAGGGTAGTAGCCAGGTGCACGCGGTTACGCTCACCGCCCGAGAGGCTACCAACTTTCTTCTCCTGGTCGCCGCCGCGGAAGTTGAAGTTGCTCACGAAGGCGCGGGAGTTCACCTGGCGGCCGGCCAGCAGCATGGTTTCGGTACCGCCAGAAATCGTCTCGAATACCGACTTGTTGGGGTCCAGCGTGTCGTGCTGCTGGTCGACGTAGGCCGTCTGCACCGTGGGGCCTACTACGAACGTACCAGCGTCGGGCTGAAGCTGGTCGGTGATGAGGCGGAAGAGGGTGGTTTTACCGGCGCCGTTCGGGCCGATGATACCCACAATACCACCCTGGGGCAAGTTGAACGACAGGTTTTCGAACAGGAGCTTGTCGCCGAAGGCTTTCGTCAGCCCTTCGGCCTCAATTACTTGAGCTCCCAGACGCGGACCGTCCGGGATGAACAGCTCCAGCTTCTGCTCCTTCTCCTTGGCGTCTTCGTTCACCATTTTGTCGTAGCCAGCGAGGCGGGCCTTGCTCTTAGCCTGGCGCGCTTTCGGGGCCATACGCACCCACTCCAGCTCGCGCTGCAGGGTTTTCTGGCGCTTGCTTTCGGTTTTCTCTTCCTGGGCCAGGCGGTTCGACTTCTGCTCCAGCCACGAGGAGTAGTTGCCTTTCCACGGAATACCTTCGCCGCGGTCGAGTTCCAGAATCCAACCGGCCACATTGTCGAGGAAGTATCGGTCGTGGGTTACGGCAATTACGGTGCCTTTGTATTGCTGCAGGTGCTGCTCCAACCACAGCACGCTTTCGGCGTCGAGGTGGTTGGTGGGTTCGTCGAGCAGCAGCACATCGGGCTCTTGCAGCAACAGGCGGCACAGGGCTACGCGGCGCTTCTCTCCACCCGAGAGGTTACCGATGATGGCATCGGGGGCGGGTGTGCGCAGGGCGTCCATGGCGCGCTCCAGCTTGCTGTCGAGGTTCCAGGCGTCGAGTTGGTCGAGGCGCTCCTGCACAGTACCCTGGCGCTCCAGCAGCTTATCGAAGTCGGCATCTTCGGCTCCGAAGGCTTCGTTGATTTCGTCGAATTCCTTTAGCAGAGCTACAGTTTCGGCGGTGCCTTCCTGCACCACTTCCAGTACGGTTTTGGTGGCATCCAACTGGGGCTCCTGCTCCAGGTAGCCCACCGAGTAGCCCGGCGACCATACCACGTCGCCCTGAATCTGCTTGTCTACGCCGGCAATGATCTTGAGCAGGCTGGACTTACCCGAGCCGTTTAGGCCTAGCACGCCAATTTTAGCGCCGTAGAAAAACGAGAGATAGATGTTTTTGAGAACCTGCTTTTGCGGGGGAAAAATCTTGCTTACCCTCTCCATAGAGAAGATAATGGTGGGTTGGTCGCTCATGGTTTACTAAGAAAGAAAAGGCAAATAATGGCTGAAAAGGTGGCCTAGCCCCGAGGAGCTGGGCCCAGAGACAGCAACTAAAAGTTGCGCGTACAAATTAGGTTTCTATTTTGCGGGCTGATTCCCACCCCGGTTGGCGGGGCGGTGAGTCTACTTGATTTAACCCGGTATTGTATGTGTGCTGTGTTCTGAAAATAACCGCATTGACCGTCCGTGCGTAGCTTCTTGCACACGGAAACAACCAACTATCTGACAAGCGACGAGTTCCTGATTTTGTCAGGCAGGTCAAAGGTAGGCAGCCCGGATAAAGATTCCGCGGTTTGCTTTCATCAAGGATTTGGCCGACAACCCGTAAACTTGTACAGCTTTTTGGCCTAAATACCGACCTTTCCACCTATTCCGCTCCCCCTCTATTCTACTTATGGAACAACAAGACCACCTACTGGCCGAAGCCCGCCGTTATGGCTACATCGAGGGCGACCAGGTGTGGCTTAGCCCGCTGCTGGACCTGCCTGCCCGGCAGGTGGGTCAGGTCAAAGAGTCCGGCGACGCATCCCTGATCTACTTTGCTCAGCGCTTCGAGCTCTTCCGCAACAAGGTGGAAGACTTGCTGCAGAAGATTGAGGAGTCTGAGAACAAAGGCTCCTTCCTGATGAAAGCCCTCCACCTCAAGGAGCAGGTGGGCAGCTACGATGCCCTGGGGGATTTTGAAAGCCTGCACCGTCGCCTCACGGAAGCGGAGGAGTCAATTAAGGTTACCATTGTTCGCAACCGCGAGAAAAACCTGGCTACCAAAATTGGCTTGATTCAGGAAACAGAGGAGCTGGCTAACACCATTGATTGGCAGGCCGGCACCGAGAAAATCAAGGACTTGCGCCAGGGCTGGATCAAGACCGGCCCCGTGGAGAAGCACCTCACCGACGAGTTGGAAACCCGTTTCCAAGCGGCCGTTGATAAGTTTTTCGCCAATAAGAAGGAGTTCCTGGCTGAGAAAAAGGCCATGGTCAACCGCGTGTATGACCGCTATAAGGAGCTCATTCACAAGTCGGAGGCCCTGCAGAACTCCAACGACTTTGAGGAGACTACCCGCAAGCTCAAGCAGCTGCAGCAGGAGTGGAAAGAAGTAGGCGGCTCCTTGCCCCGCAAGCAGGCCAACGACCTCTGGACGCGGTTCCGGGCGGCGCACAACCACTTCTTTGAGCGCCTGAAGGTGCACATCGAGAGCAAGCGCACGGAGGGCCAGACCACCTCCACCGACGACAACCTGACCCGCAAGCGGGCCCTGGTAGCCGAAGCGCAGGCCCTGCTCAGCCAGCCTATGTCGCAGGCTGTAGCCCGTGCCAAGGAGCTGCAGGCCGCCTGGAAAAAGGTGGGCCCTGTGCGCGGTGAAGAATCTGACCGGGTGTGGGAGCAGTTCATCCTGGCCTGCGATAAGGTGTTCGAGATGAGCGCCCTGGAGCACTTCATCCGGAAGCGCCAGCCAGCTGGCCCAGAGGCCGGCTCGCCGGAGGAGCAGGTAAACATTCGGGTGCAAGCCCTGCGCGACTTCATCAAATACGACAAGCAGGAGCAGGAAGTGCTGGAAGAAAACCTAGGCAAGCTCAACGACTCGCCGGGTAACGAGGCATTCCGCACGATGCTACAAGGCAAAATCAGAGCGTTTGAGCGGAAAATCCGCACCAAAAATGACCTGATTGAAATGTTACGTCAGCGAGTTACCAAGTAACTCAACCTTCGTTTGTATTTTACGTTGTCGTCAGCAAAAGCAACCCTAGGCCGGTAATGGTGTCATGCCCTTTGCCTCGGCTAGATTTTTGCTAACGACGCTCTACAATTTGCCAACCTTTTTTAGTAGCACACACGACTATGTACTGGACTCTGGAACTTGCTTCGTATCTGGAAGATGCACCCTGGCCCGCCACCAAGGATGAGCTCATCGATTACTCTATCCGCTCGGGTGCCCCGATGGAAGTAGTGGAAAACCTGCAGGCCCTGGAGGACGACGGTCAGCCTTACGAGAACATTGAAGAAGTTTGGCCGGATTATCCGACCAAGGAGGACTTCATGTTCAACGAAGACGAGTATTAATTGAGTTACCAGTTGTGAATTGCCAGTTGCCAGTATGACGAGTCCAATAACCCGTTCTTCTGACAACCAGCACGTAACACCTATCAACCCAGTTTTACAGATAGAAGAGTTGGTTGCGGGGTATGGACAGCGTGTCCTGCTCCGCAATCTTTTTTTGTCCGTACCGGAGCCTGCGTTTGTAGCTATTGTAGGCCACAATGGCTGCGGCAAAACCACTCTTTTCCGGGCACTCACGGGCCGTATCCCATATGAGGGTGCCATCCGGGTGCTAGGCCAGGACTTGCGCACCGTGCGCCAGCCAGCTACCAGCGGCTTACTGGCCTACCTGCCGCAGCGGGGCAGCGTGGAATTTTCTATATCGGTGCGGGAGCTGGTAGTAATGGGCCGGTTCCGCCACCACCGCTTTCTGAGTGCCTACTCCACCACTGATTACGCCCTGGCCGATGCGGCGCTGACCCGGGTAGGAGCCGCCCACCTCGCTACCCGCGACTTCACCCAGCTCTCTGGGGGCGAGCAGCAACTGGTGTGGCTGGCCCAGCTCAGCCTACAAGACGCAGCGCTGTATCTACTTGATGAGCCCACGCAGCAGCTCGATGTGTACTACCGCCGCCGCGTGTTTGATCTGCTGCAATCCTGGGTGCAGGAGCAGCAAAAAACCATCCTCTGCATCACCCACGACCTCGACAATCTTCTAGCTCTCCCCGGCGGCTACCTGCTCAACCTATCCGCTCCCACTCCGCAGCTAGAGCCTCTAACCCCCGAAACCGTCCGCGCCGCCCGGGAGTACCTGGAAAGCGAGGAAAGCCTGACGGTGATGCGGTAATGGTGAATGAGTGAAGCGGCTTGTAATAAGAATTTTATGCTGAGGAGGCCGAACAGAAGGTCGCCCAAACTTCCCTCTGGTTATTCAACTGGCCTAGGCCTCTGCACTGAAACGGTAGAGGTGACTTGACTTCGCTTAGGCTAACGTTTTGTTGGGGTATGGCAAACGGCTCATTACACTCATTCACCGTCTCCCTGGCCTACCTCTGACAACATGCCAGATGGATTGCAGAAACGGCCATGGCGTCACGGAGTTCATCACTTGAAAGTTCTCTCGCCAGGAAGTGCGCTCATCTAGAAAGTCAAAAATGCGCTCAGGAGGGTTGCGCTGGAAGAGTTGAGCGAAGATGTTGCGGGTGTGCTCCCCGCGGCGCTGCATGATGTCGAGCAGTAGCGTATCGAAGAGGTGGAACTGCCACTGGTCGCCGGTAAGGTGCTGAGGGGGCTGGCCCGTGCTAGCCAGCGCGGCCACCAAGCGGGCCGAATGCGCCTGAATACGCTTAAAGGCGTAGCCCGTACTTGGTTTTGCCCGCCCGGCCCTAGTACCTAGGTTAATGATGCTCGCTCCGGCACTCGCCGGAAAGGGGTGGTCTGTCATGGGGATAGCGCCCACCTCTTCCGCCTCAATACGAAAGTTGGTTACGCCCAGCGTATCACGTAGGTAAGCGCGCATAGCTTCTTCGTAGGACTGTTTGGGCAGCAGCTCCGCGGAGAATAGGGTATACTCTACCAGCGCCTTGCGTTTGCTGAACGGCATCACATACATAAACCGCGCTTCCTGATGCTGGTCGCCCCGGAAGTCCATAAACTCGGCCGTGGCCGGATCAAAGGCATCTTCGCCGGTTTCTACCTCCCATCCTACAAAGTGCTGCAGCAAATATCGGTGCTTCTCAGGGCGCCGCTCTAGCTGGGGTGGGCGACTGTCAAAGCCATAACGAGCCGTAAACTCTCCGGTGGGCGTGGTGGCCTGCACCCCCGCGCCCGGTAGGTCATATAGGTGGCCTACGGTAGTTTGCAGGAACGTAAACTGCGGGTTGTTGGCCAGGGCGCTTCGTACAAATCGGTAGAAATCGAGCCCCCGGATCATCTTGTAGCGGTGGCGCTTCAGATCAAATACCCGCTCAAAGTCTGGGCTCCGGAAAGCTATCCGGCCCCACTCGTAGGCCACTATCCCATCGAACAGGCTTGGCTCATCGGCCCAAAACGACCACGTGCGGTCGTTAATATCCTTGGCCTCGGGCTCCAGCAGCAACACCCGCTTATGGCGCAAACGCGGCTCCTGGCTTATGTGGTAGGCTAGGCTCAGGCCGGCGGCCCCACCTCCCACAATCAGATAGTCGAAATCAAAGATTGCTGCCATACGAAACGGCGGCCGAAAGGGCCGCCGTCGCAAGTTAAGACAGTCCGCTTTACTTAAGCTTACCCAATCGATGACGGTGAGAGGGCCCCAACCAAATCACGCACGGCATCGCGCACGTCGAAATCAAGCTGAGAGCTGAAATGCTGCCGGCCCGCCAGAATGCTTACCTGCGAGCGTAGCCGCTCTACCCACAGGCGCTCGTTGTCCTGGTAACCAGAAGTGTACGGGTCATCGTCGGACAGGAGCACCGTCAGCTTTTCCTCCGGGATAAGACGGCGGGCAGCCTCAAAGTTGATGGGAGCATGCATCCAGTTCAGGATATCCTGCCAAGGGCTATCTACCGAAAACCAGCCTGCTACGCATAGCACACCACCTAGTTGAGTTGCTGTTGGGTTCTGCTCCGCCACGCGCGCTAGGTAGTGTAGAATAGCTAGGCAGCCCACACTGTGGCCTATCAAATACACGTTCGGTCCCAGGCGCTCAGGGGGTAACACTTCCATCAGGTAGTCTACGGCCCGCTCAATAACGGGCAAATCCCAGGCCGGCATGTTCAGGGCGTGCACTTGATAGTTGAAGCCATCTTCGGTGGCAACGGCCTGAAGCTGCTCCCCTAACCAGGGATACCAGTCGCTGTGCGAAGCTCCCGCCCAACGGGGCACAATAAATATTTCGCAGTTTTTTAAAGAAGTAGATGTGCTGTGCATAAGGTGTGCTTGTACAGAAGAAAGGGAACAAGATACCATCACTATTCTCTATTGCACCACTGTTCACCTCTCATTACTGAATGTTGAACGAAAAAGCCGCCGCTTCTCCCGAGAGAAAAGCGGCGGCTTCGAATGGTTCAGCTCGTCGGAACGGCTTAGAAGTTTGGCGAGAGCAGGTAACGGCTGTAGAACTCGTCGATGATTTTTACGGCTGTTTCCGCATCATCCACAATCTGGACCAGTTCCATGTCTTCGGGCGAGATGTTGTGCTCTTCGTGCAGCATCACGTCTTCAATCCACTTGAACAAGCCATTCCAGTAGGCTGAGCCCACCAGCACAATGGGGAAGCGGCCAATTTTCTTGGTCTGAATTAGGGTGATAGCCTCAAACAGCTCATCGAGCGTACCAAAGCCCCCGGGCATGCCAATAAAGCCCTGAGCATACTTCACGAACATCACTTTCCGCACGAAGAAGTAATCGAAGTTGATCACTTTGTCGGGGTCGATGTAGATGTTGTGGAACTGCTCGAAGGGCAGCTCAATGTTGAGGCCTACTGAACGGCCACCCTCTGAGCGGGCGCCCTTGTTACCAGCCTCCATAATGCCAGGGCCACCGCCTGTAATTACGCCATAGCCGTGGCGCACCAGCTTAGCCGCAATTTCCTCGGCCATCTGGTAGTAGGGGTTTTCGGGCTTGGTGCGGGCCGAACCGAAAATTGAAACGCAGGGCCCGATTTTGGTCATCTTCTCGAAGCCCTCCACGAACTCGGCCATCACTTTAAAGATCTGCCACGAGTCAGCAATCTTAATCTCGTTCCAGTCTTTATCCACGAACGCCTTCCGGATGCGCTGCTCGTCATCGAGCTGCACGGTACGCTGCCCGTGGGTTTGCTCCCGAATATCGCTGATGGTAGTAACTTTGTTATTATTGATATCGGGCTGGACGATGGTCTGGCCGCTACCGGCGTTCATGACCTGATCGGCCACTTTAGTTCGGCTGGTTTTCTTGAGCTTCGACATAAGAGCTACACGGGGTAAGAAGGGCACAGGCAGCTGGCGGCACGAAGTTGCCGATGGCGGTGGGGATAGGCCTGCGCCGGGTAAAAAATTAGGAAAAAGGCAAAAAGAAGGCCGCCTCACGGAAGGAAGGCGACCAAAAGTAGCGACCGGCAAGTTAACAATTTGTTAACATTACGCTAGTCTAGATCATGAAATTGTTAGCTGGTTGCTAGGCCTGTTTAGCTTTCGCCACACACATCAGGTTTCTTGTTTCAGAGCACTAGCAGCACTATTCTACTGCGCCCGGATGGCAATAACGGGGTCGAGGTTGGAAGCTAGCACGGCCGGAATAATGCCAGCCAACACCCCAATTACAACCGACACCGTAAGGCCTAGCGAAATATTACCGGGCGTTAGAAAGAGCGGCAGGCCTTCTTGTGGGATCAAGGTAATCAGCCACACCAGCAGAATACCGGCAGCCCCGCCCAGCAGGCAGAGGAATACGGCTTCGAACAGGAATTGAAACAGGATGAAGTAGTTCTTTGCCCCTAATGACTTCTGAATTCCGATAATGTTGGTGCGCTCCTTTACGGACACAAACATGATGTTGGCAATGCCAAACCCACCCACCAGCATAGCAAAGGACCCTATTACGGCCCCCGCAATACCTATCACGGAGAAGAGTTTGGTAATGGCATTGGCTAGCATCTCGGGACGGTTTAGGGCAAAGTTGTCCTCTTCCTGTGGCTTTAAGCCCCGAATGCTGCGCATTACGCCCTTGAGTTCATACTCTAGGTCCAGCAGGCCCGGGTCATCGTCGGTGCCTTTGATACCGATGCTGGGCGACACGCCGCCCTGCCCGTTGGTATTCAGGGCAAACATCTTGGTGAACATGCCGAAGGGAATCAGGCAATTGGTGTCGTTGCTGGGGGTGTCCAGCAGTTTTTTGCCCTCCTTCTGCATCACGCCAATTACTATAAACTTCTGGCCGCGAGTTTTAAACTCTCTTCCCAGGGCAGAGCCATTCGGAAATAAGTTCTCGGCTATTTCAGCGCCAATAATAGCCACATTACGAGACGACTCTACCTCCTGGGGAGTGAAATAGCGCCCTTCGGCAATAGGCACTTCTGATACCTTGTTAAACTCTAAGCTAACCCCCTGCAGGTTACAGCCTTCCATGCTGTTGCTACCCACTTTAAACAAGTTGCCGCTGGTGTTAGCAAAAATGGCTACACCATTATTGTTTGGCCCCAAGCGACGCTGTAGCTCCCGGAACTCACGCACCGTAGGCACCGGGCGGTTAAAGTATTTCCACCAAGCAAAGTTGGACTCAAATACCCAGGGCCACTTATTCACATAAATCACCTTGTCGCCCACAAAGCTCATGCTCTGCCGGATATTCGTTTCCAGTGAGTCGACGACGGTAAACACGGCAATAATGGCAAAAATGCCTACCGTTACCCCCAGCAAGGACAGGATAGTGCGTAGTAAGTTGGATTTGAGAGCTTGCCACGCGAAGCGGAAACTCTCCAGGGTCAGGCGCAATGCTTTCATGAGAGCCAGGATGAGGCGGGGGTGTAAGCCAGAACCGTAAACGTATCAGTATAACCAGTTAACCAGTAGCTCAGTGGAGCAAGGCCTCACCTTTTCGGGCGAAAAGTAACGATTAATCCGGCGCGAATGCCTACTTTTGCGGCTCAATTTTTTCATTAGGTTCCCCACCTATTGCCCTGTCTGGCCCATGAAACTGTCCGAGTTCAAATTTGACCTGCCTGAAAACTTATTGGCGCAGCACCCGGCCAAAAACCGAGACGAATCTCGCCTGATGGTGTTGCACCGCGACAGCGGCAAGATTGAACACCGCGTATTCAAAGATATCATCGAATACTTCGGCGAGGGTGATGTTTTCGTTGTGAACGACACGAAAGTATTCCCAGCCCGCCTGTATGGTAACAAGGAAAAAACTGGCGCGAAAATCGAAGTTTTCCTGCTGCGCGAGCTGAACAAAGAAATTCACCTCTGGGATGTGCTGGTTGACCCCGCTCGGAAAATTCGGGTAGGCAACAAGCTGTATTTCGGCGAAAGCGACATGGTAGCCGAAGTTATCGATAATACCACTTCGCGTGGCCGTACTATCAAGTTCTTGTTTGATGGCTCCGATGAGGAGTTCTACAAAGCTCTGCACGACCTAGGCGAAACCCCTATTCCCAAGGAGTTCATTCCTCGCGAAACGGAAGCCGCCGATAAAGAGCGCTACCAGACCATTTATGCCAAGCACACTGGTGCTGTAGCAGCACCTTCAGCCGGTCTGCACTTCACCCGCGAGGTAATGAAGCGGCTTGAGATTAAAGGTGTAGACGTGGTTCCGGTAACGCTGCACGTAGGCCTAGGCACATTCCGCCCCGTTGATGTGGAAGACCTGACCAAGCACAAGATGGACTCGGAGAACTTCATCGTGCCGGCAGATTCGGCGGCGGTAGTAAACCGGGCCCTAGACGCTAAAAAGCGCGTTTGTGCCATTGGTACCACTTCTATGCGCGCCATGGAGTCTTCGGTGTCGGCGCACTCCCGCCTGAAGCCCACGGAAGGCTGGACAGATAAGTTTATCTTCCCTCCGTACGATTTTAAAATCTCGAATGCGCTGCTCACCAACTTCCACACCCCGGAAAGCACGCTAATGATGATGGCATCGGCTTTTGCTGGCCATGAGTTGCTGATAGAGGCATATCAGCTGGCTATTAAAGAGAAATACAAGTTCTTCAGCTACGGCGACGCCATGCTGATTCTGTAACCTCAGCCTGTAGTGGCCTAGCGCACTGCTCGATCAACCGAACGCCGAATACCCAGCGAGGTATTCGGCGTTTTGTATTTGGCTCTGTGCGTACTTTACGGCTCAATCTATATACCATGAACTCACCCGCTGCCTCCCCTGCCCCTTCCAACTCCCCTCGCTTTGCTATTCTGGTGGCCGGTGGCAGCGGCACGCGCATGGGAGCTGGGCGGCCCAAGCAATTCCTGGAGTTGTTGGGAGAGCCGGTGTTGCTGCATACCCTCCGGCGTTTCACGGAAGCTGCGCTGCGCGTGCAGGAATGCATCGTAGTGTTGCCCCAAGATCAATTTGCTATCTGGCAGGAGCTCTGCGACCAGCACCGCGTGACTATTCCGCATACGGTGGTGGCGGGTGGGCATAGCCGATGGGCCTCAGTTCGTAACGGGCTGATCCATTTACAAGGGCTAACGACGGGCACGGTTGCCGTGCACGATGGCGTACGTCCCCTAGTGCCAGCTTCAGTAATAGAGGCCACTTTTGCAGCAGCAGAAGAACACGGCGCGGCCATTGCTGCCGTAGCCCCCAAAGACTCCGTACGTAGCGTGAGCCAGCAAGGCTCCTTCGCCCTCGACCGTTCCCGGCTGCGGCTCGTGCAAACGCCACAGTGCTTTGAGCTGACCTTGTTACAGCGCGCTTACCAGTTGCCAGAGCTCTCAACCTTCACCGATGACGCCAGCGTGGTAGAGGATTTGCACCCCATTCAGCTGGTGCCCGGTGATTACCGCAACCTCAAGATAACTACCCCCGAAGATTTAGTAGTAGCGGAGGCTCTGTTACGAAGTCCTGCTCTTTGATGACTTTGTTTATAGTGGCCTAGTAAGCTGGTCGGTTAGCGGCCAACCCCCTATAGGCAGCGCTCTTGGAGCCGCGCTAATCCACTTGATTCAACAAGTAGAATGGCGCGGCTCTTTTTGATTATCCACAGCATATAACTATCGTAATTGATTAATATTCAACCCATTACCAGCCACTAGCCGAGGCGCTTTTTCTTCATTTGGGTTGGCAGCAGATTGAGCAAAGCAGGGCTAAACAAATGCCTAGCCGAACTCCAAGCACGAGGGTGCGTATAGTCGACTACACTTGCCTGATTGCTTGTAACCAGTTGTCTATATGTCAGTTTCCCGCCTGCTGCTTCTACTCGCCCTACCGCTGAGCTTCTCCTGCTCCTCTGGAGAAAGTAACAAAGACCCTGTTGCGGAGGCGAAGTTCCAAAACGAGAAGCGCATCAGTGATGAAGCCATTACTGAGAAGCAGTCGCGAGATGCTGAGTACGTAGTGAATTCGGCAAACCGCAACCTGTTTGTGCGAGATGTCAGCCAATTGGCCCAGACTAAGTCTGCATCACCTGAGGTGAAGGCACTAGCACAAAACCTAGTTGCGGCCCACGCTGGCAGTCAGCAAAGCCTGCAAACACTAGCGGGGCAGAAAAGCATTGTGCTACCCACTGGCCTAGGCGGTGACTTAGCCAAATCGCTAGGCCAGTTGGCCGCATTAAATGGCACTTCCTTCGACCAGAAATACACTGATCTGCTTATTGACGCGCACAAAAAGGCCGTTGATGAGACGGATGATATGCGCGATGATGCTTACGATGGTGACATCCGGCAGTATGCGAATCAGCAACTGCCCGTGTTAAAGCAACATTTGGAAGCCGCTGAACAGCTCCAAGACAAACTCAAGAAATAAGTCTCCCATTCCTTCTACCTAAACAACCAGTATGAAACTGCGCATTCTTTCTGTACTAAGTCTCTTCGCGGCCCTCTCTTTGAGCAGCTGCGGCAACGCTGAAAAACGCACTGACGGCACGGCCGGCACGGCTGTAACCGACATGGACTCGGCGGCTGCGGAAGGCGGCGTAAAAGCTGATGCCGTTGTAATTGATAACAACGCTGGCCCAACCGTAACAGCCGATGCCGACTCTGCTGAAGCGGCTGCCAAGTAGGCCTAGGCCACTACCGCGCATTTACTCTCCTCTGCCCCCGTTGAAGCGTGCCTTCTTTCTAGTCACGCAAAAGAAGGCAGCTGTGAATAATACAGCAGGTGGATGATTGAGGACTCGTAGAAAGCCGTGCATAACCAACACGGAAACCTCAACCCTTGAGAATACACCTTTGCTGTCAAGAATACACCTGTACTGCAGCAGCACTTACAAACGGTGCAGAATATAAGCGCCGCCGTAAAGGCCCATAAGTGAGCTGCAGCCCTTTCCATTCCCACATTCCAAACTAACATCCTACAACTATGAAACGCACTTTGTTAAGCATGGCCGTAGCCGCCCTCATGGCTACTACTGCTTGTTCATCTAACGACTCTACGACGGCGGCCAGCGATACTACGGCACCTACCGACGCTACGTCGGCGCCCGCTAATGATGCCATGGGCACCACTAACACT
Source organism: Hymenobacter wooponensis (assembly GCF_004745865.1). Lineage (GTDB taxonomy): Bacteria > Bacteroidota > Bacteroidia > Cytophagales > Hymenobacteraceae > Hymenobacter > Hymenobacter wooponensis. Next base: position 356,323 of record NZ_SRKZ01000006.1, read on the forward strand.
GATTCTGCCGGTGCCAACACCAATACGGCAATGGCTGGTGACACGAGCACGGCAGGTGGATCGGCCATGGCTGACCCTAATGGCCCTACAGCTCCCCATTCTACCGATGCTGAATTTATGAAGTCGGCAGCGGCTAGCGACCAGAACGAGATTCAGCTAAGCAAGCTGGCGCTGGAGAAAGGCGTAACCGGCATGGTGAAAGATCACGCCAACATGATGATCAAAGACCACACGAAGTCAACCTCTGATCTGAAGCCAATTGCGCAGAAAAAGAACGTGACGCTGCCCGCCGATATGGATGCCGAGCACAAAGCTATTGCAGCCACTATGCGTAAGCTGTCGGGCAAAGAGTTTGAGAACCAGTACATGGAGCAAATGCGTGTCGACCACCAGAAAACGCTCAACACGCTGGTGGCTCATCAAAAAATGACCAAGGACACGGAGGTACAAGGCTTTATTGCTAAGGTGCAGCCAGTGGTTCAGTCTCACCTCAACATGTTTACTCAGCACAAGAGTGCTATGTAAGCTAGGTCTTTCCTGATTACTTGAAAAGCCGTTCCTGCTTCAGGAACGGTTTTTTTGTTGCTCTTTTGGTCAAGCCTATATTTAGTCAGCCGGAACTTACCTCTACCCTTGGCTCCCATATGTATGGATGGCAACGAAACCCCACTGCATAACCGCGACGAGTTTCAGCTTGAACGCCTGATTTTATTCACTGACGCAGTATTTGCCATTGCTATTACACTGCTCATCATCGAAATCAAGGTTCCGGAGCTGCATCATGGAGCTTCTGAAAGCGCGATACTCGCACATCTTGCGGTCCTCACGCCAAAGTTTGTGGGCTTCTTCGTCGCGTTCTTCATTATTGCCATTTACTGGCTGGCTCACCACCGGGTGTTCCGGTTCGTGACCGGCTATAACAGCCGGCTCATCTGGCTTAACATCCTGTTCCTGCTCAGTATTGTGCTCATGCCCTTCACGGCAGCTTTCCAGGGCGAATATCCTCTGCTGCGCGCGCCGTGGGTGTTGTACTCCCTGAGCGTTCTGTTCACGGGCTTTATGCAGCTATGCCTACAGGCCTACATCCGCAACCCCGCCAATGGCGTTGCACCAGCTGTCTTCGCCACGCACCCCGACCTCGACTTGGTGCGGCCGTTGGTACCGATGAGCCTGTTTGTGATTAGCATACTGCTATGCTTTACCAGCTCCCCTTGGGTTTCTAAGCTTTTCCTGATCATGATGGCGCCAGCCATGATGCTCTATGGCCGGCGCTACCGCCGGCTCTTACACCAGTATGAGCATTCGGCCGTGGCGGCCTAGGCCAGTAGCTACCGTGTAGGAGCGGCCATCCACTGCATCGAGTAAGTTTCACAGGGTGAGGCCGAGAGATTCATACGAAAAGGCTTTTTGCTAACGGCCTTGCCGGTAAAGTCGCCCCGCAGTTCAAATTGCAAAGCGTCGCCTCCGGGTGTGTCTAGCACCACGCCGCTCACCTTGCCATCGTGAATCTCGAATATTTCCCGGGGGCCCACCATGCGCTGCTCCTGTTGCCCTGAGCAATTCCAGAATCCATCAAATGTCAGGTCGGAGAGGTGCTTTCCATCAGCCGATACCACGAAGTTTATCTTGTTTTCTTGTTTGCCGGTCGTTGCCGAGCCGGTCCAGTGGGTGCCTTTGGGAGGCGCAGTGAGTATCGCAACGGTCAGTAGAGCTGGAAAGAGCAGGACTTTCATCGAGGGAGAGTTATACAAGAAGGCCTTAACATACAAAAGTCCTGTATATAGCGCAACCCCTATAGAGTTGTTCGCTTTACACAGGACTTCCGTAGGCTAAACGCTGCCTTAATCAGAGTGGCCTAGGCGGCTTGCTCCGTTTTGCTGCTGGTTTCTGTAGCGTATTTGCTGGTGCGCAGCTCTTCTGCCAGGAAACGGCTGGTATGCCCCTTGCCTGACTTAGCTACCTGCTCGGGCGTACCCTGGGCCACAATGGTACCACCACCCGCGCCACCTTCTGGCCCGATGTCGATGATATGGTCGGCCACCTTAATCAGGTCCAGGTTGTGCTCGATGATAAGCACGGTGTTACCCTTATCGGCGAGTTTCTGGAGTACATCAGCGAGGTGGTTGATGTCTTCGAAGTGTAGGCCAGTGGTCGGCTCGTCGAGGATATAGAACGTCTTGCCGGTGTCCTTCTTGCTGAGCTCCGTGGCTAGCTTCACACGCTGGGCTTCACCGCCCGAGAGCGTGGTGGCCTGCTGGCCTAGCGTGAGATAACCTAGGCCTACTTCGTTCAGGGTCTGGATCTTGCGCAGGATGCGGGGCTGAAACTCGAAGAACTCCACAGCCTTCTCCACCGTCATGTCGAGCACATCGGTGATGGACTTGCCTTTGAAGCGCACTTCCAGCGTTTCGCGGTTATAGCGGCGGCCTTTGCAGGTTTCGCAGGGCACGTGCACGTCGGGCAGGAAGTTCATCTCGATGGTGCGCATACCGGCACCCTCGCAGGTTTCGCAGCGCCCACCCTTCACGTTGAAAGAGAAGCGGCCGGGCCCGTAGCCCCGGATCTTCGCCTCGGGCAGCGAAGAGAATAGCTGACGGATTTCAGTGAACACGCCAGTATAGGTAGCCGGATTAGAGCGCGGCGTGCGCCCAATCGGCGACTGGTCTACCTCAATCACTTTATCAATAAACTCCAGTCCTTCGATTTTCTCGTAGGCCAGGGGCTCACGCTTGGCGTTGAAGAAGTGCTGGTTCAGGATAGGGTACAGCGTGTCGTGAATGAGCGACGATTTGCCCGAGCCCGATACCCCCGTTACGGCAATGAGCTTGCCCAGCGGGAATTTGGCGGTTACGTTCTTGAGGTTGTGGCCTTTGGCACCCTTCAGTACCAGTTCATTGCCTTCGCCAGTGCGCTTCTTCTTGCGCAGCTCAATATGCTTCTGCCCGCTTAGGTACTGCGAGGTGAGGCTGCCCGAGGTGAAGATTTCCGTGGGAGAGCCTTCCGCCACAATGTGTCCGCCGTGAATACCGGCGCCGGGGCCAATGTCCAGCACGTGGTCGGCGTGCATGATCATGTCTTTGTCGTGCTCCACCACAATCACGGAGTTGCCCAGGTCGCGCAGGTGCTGCAGGGCTTTGATCAGGCGCTCGTTGTCGCGCTGGTGCAAGCCAATGCTGGGCTCGTCCATGATATAGAGCACGCCCACCAGTTGGGTACCGATTTGGGTGGCCAGGCGAATGCGCTGGCTTTCGCCGCCCGAGAGCGTCCGCACGGAGCGGTGCAGGTTCAGGTAATCGAGGCCTACTTCCAGCAGGAAGCCAATGCGCTTGCGAATCTCCTTGAGCAGCTCGCGCGCAATCAGGTTCTGGCGGTCGGTGAGGCGGTCTTCCAGACCTTCAAACCAGCCAGCCAAGTCGCTCAGGTCCATCACCGACAGCTCCCCAATGTGCTTATCAGCAATCTTGAAGTGCAAGGATTCCTTCTTCAGGCGGTAGCCGTGGCACTCGGGGCACTCCTGGGCCTGGGTGTACTGCTGAATCCACTCCCGGATGTTCTCTGAATCGGACTCCATTTGGCGCTGCAGGAAGGGAATGATGCCTTCGAACGGCTCCGTGTAGTTTGGCTTCTTGGGGTCGGCGTCCTCGTCCTCGGGTACGCCGTAGAGCAGTCGCTGCACCAAGTCTTCGGGCAGCTTCTCGATAGGCGTGCTGAGGCTCGCCTTGTTCTTTTTCAGGATAAGGCCTAGCTGCTGGAAAATCCAGATGTCGCGGTACTCGCCCAGGGGCGCAATGCCGCCGCGGCTCACACTCAGCTTCTTATCCGGCATCACCGAGTCTTCGGTGATTTCCTGCACCTCGCCCAGGCCATTGCAGGTTGGGCAAGCGCCGTAGGGTGAGTTGAAGGAGAAAGTGTTAGGCGCCGGGTCATCGTAGGCGATGCCGGTGGTGGGGTCCATGAGAAAGCGCGAGAAGAATTGCGTCTTCTTGGCTTCATTCTTCTCATCGGGGGCCAGCACCAGCATGGTGCCTTTGCCGTGGGTGAGGGCATTCTGGGCCGAGCCCGACAGCCGGAACCTGTCCTCTTCCTTCACCACCAGCCGGTCAATCACAATCTCAATGTCGTGGATCTTGTAACGGTCCACCTGCATCTTGGGCGTGATGTCGAGCAGCTCGCCATCTACGCGCACCTTCGTGAAGCCCAGCTTGGCAATCTGCTGGAACAGTTCACGGTAGTGACCCTTGCGGCCCTTTACTACAGGCGCCAACACCACCAGCTTCTTCTCGTTGTAGTGCTTCAGGATGTAGTTGATAATCTGGTCGTCGCTCTGCCGGATCATTTTCTTGCCCGTGGCGTAGCTAAACGCCTCGGCAGTACGGGCATAGAACAGGCGCAGGAAGTCGTAAATCTCGGTGATGGTGCCGACAGTGGAGCGAGGGTTGCGCGAGGTGGTTTTCTGCTCGATGCTGATAACCGGCGACAGGCCCTCAATCTTATCCACGTCGGGGCGCTCTAGGCCACCCATGAAGCTGCGGGCGTAGGCCGAGAAGGTTTCCATGTAACGGCGCTGGCCCTCCGCATAGATAGTATCGAAAGCCAACGACGACTTGCCAGAGCCCGAAATGCCGGTAAACACCACCAATCGGCCGCGCGGAATCTTGATAGAAACATTCTTAAGGTTGTGCTCCCGGGCACCGTACACCTCAATAAAGGGAGCCTCCATGTCGGCGGTGTGGCCTAGCTGGCCCTGCACCAAGGAAGGCAGCACACCCGGCAGCATGGTTGCCGCCGAGGCCACGATGGTTTCTGAAATTTGCTCGGAGCGCGGCGTGGAAGCTATGGCTGACTCCTGAGCGCCTTTTGCCGTCGTCAGGTCGGGCTGGGGAGCCGCCGGAGCCGCTTTCTTGGCTGCCTTAGCGGCCGGCGCTTTAGCCGGCTTATCGGCCTTGGGAGCCGCTTTGGTTTTGGAAGCAGCCGAAGTAGAAGAACTAGAAGCGGCAGTTGTTTTTTTGGCCATGCAACAGCGAAGCGGATAAGTCTGCAAAGGTACGCAAAACGCGCCCCGATGGCTATCCTCGTGTAGGTATTTGCCAAGCCCATTAGCGGCTTAGCATTTCTGTTTCAGCAGCAGGCACAGCAGAGGATAGACGGCCTATAACAACGTAAGTAGTGGAAATGTCCCGCGCTGTCAGAAGATCTTCTGGGGAGCTGCTAAATTCTTAGGCTTAACTGCTTACCTATTGAATTATGGTGCTGTTTTTGCGTTAGATAGGTATCTCCCTTCTGTTCTCTTCAATCATGAAACTATTGCTCAAATCTGCTTTCCTGCTGGCGCTAGGCCTGCTGGTTTACACGGAGCCAGCCCAGGCCCAGGTGCAAATTCAGGTTGGCATCAACCAGCCGTACTGGGGGCCCCCGGTGCCCCAGGGCGTGCAGTACTACTACATTCCCGAAATCGACGGCTACTATGACCTGTATAGCCAGTCGTACCTGTTCTTTGACCCGGTATATGGGGCTTGGGTAAGCTCGCCCGTATTGCCGCGCGCTTACGCTTCTTACGACCCACGGTTTTTCCACCCGGTGGTTATCCAATATGTAGGCCGGCAGCCTTGGGGCTACCTGCGCGACCACCGCGCTTATTGCAACAACTGGGGCGTAGTGCCAGGCCGCTACTACGGCGCCAACTGGCCCGGCCGTGGCTACTACTCTGCACCTCCTCGTGGCGGTTACTATAATAACGGTGGGGGCTACTACGGCAACCGCCCGTACAACCAAGGTGGCTATGCCAGCGGCAACTACCGCGACGACCGGGGCGGTTACTACGGTAACGGCCGTTACGATAATCGGGGCGGCTATGACAACCGTGGCAACCAGAACCAGGGCGGCTACGACCGCAACGACAACCGCGGTGGGTATGATACCCGCGGCAACGACAACCGGAGCGGTGGTTTTGACCGCAATGATAACCGCGGCGGCAACGACAACCGTGGGGGCCAAGGTGCACCTAGCGGCGGCCGGGGTCGAGGCCGGGTGAACTAGCCGGTTATTTACGTGAATCAGCAAAAGGCTCTTCCTCCCGGAAGGGCCTTTTTGTTTTGGGCTAATTGGTCTGCTAGGCCTATGCACATTCAACCTCCAGAATAAGTACCTACTTTTCGGATGGGTTTACTGACCGGCGCTTTCTATGATTTCTGTGTTCTACTTGCGGCGTGGCTAAGTTTTCTTTCCTGACGGGTAAGCGGCGCGTATTCGGCGTATTACTGCTGTTGCTGCTCCTGCCCGCTATTCAGGCCTGGCTTAATATCAAGATCTTCCGGACGAGCCCGCTGGCTGGCTACTCTGAGCCCGCCCCGCGCCCTACCCTCACCTGGCAGAGCCTACGCAACAACACCTATCAGCCGGCGCTAGAGCGCTACCTTACGGAGCACATCGGCTTTCACGATATCTTGATTCGCCCGCGCAACCAAGTGGCCTACAGTCTTTTCGGGCAGACGCGGGCGCACGGCGTAGTGATGGGGAAAGACAAGACCCTTTTCGAGGAAGATCCCATTCTGGGCTACCTTGGCCGCGACACGGTACCCACGGCGGAAGTTGTAGCCAATGTGCAGCGATTTAAGGTGGTGCAGGATACCCTGGCCCGGCGGGGCAAGCTGCTGGCATTTGTAATTGCGCCCAGCAAGGCGGCCATTTATCCCGAGCTGCTGCCGGCGACTTACCGTCAGCAACGGCCAGCTACTTCCAACTACAACCGTTACGCCCTGAGCATGCGGGCCGCGGGAGTGAATGTACTGGACTTTGGGGCCCTGTTCCGGCAGTGGAAGTATACCAGCTCCTACCCGCTGTTTGCGCGGGGCGGCATTCACTGGAGCGGCTACGGCCTCACGCTGGCCGCCGATACGCTATTTCCTTACCTAGAGCACCGCGCCCACCTCAACCTGCCCAACTTCCGACGCACTGGCCTAGAGGTCACGACTACGCCGCGCCACCCCGATGGCGACATGACGAAGGCACTCAACCTGCTCTGGGACCCAGCCTCATTTCCGCTGGCCTACCCTACCGTGCAGTTTCAGCCGCTCCGGCCTGGGCAGCGCCGCCCCCGCCTGCTGGTGGTGGGAGATAGTTTCGTGTGGAATTTTATTGAGCAGTACCCTTACCTCGATTCCTTATTCTCGCCTGACTCTCGCTTTTGGTACTACAACCAACTAGTAGTCTGGCGCAAGCACCACGACCAGCTAACCGGCGAAACCAACGTAGCCCAGCTCGACCGCAAAGCCGAGCTATTGCGGTTTGACATTGTGCTGGTTTTATTCAACGAGCACAACCTGAAGGTGTTTGATCAGGGCTTCAGTCAGGATGCGTTGCGAGCTTTTGGTGGGCAGTAAGAAGGCAGGGCACCTTTTCGGTAAGCTCGTGCGTAAGTCGTCTGGCCAGTTTGGCCCTGTTCTTGTTTTCTGCCTATTGTTCTCCCAACCTTTTGCCCCTACTCGTATGAACCTTCTCACTAAACTTAGCCTAACTGGCTTACTGGGTGTAGCGCTTTCTATGGCTTCTGCTCCGGCTCAGGCCCAGGTAAACATCAACATCAACCCTCCTTCCTGGGGGCCTTCTACTCCGGCTGGCACCCAGTATTATTATATTCCGGAAACCCAGAGCTACTACGACCTGCGGGCCCAGCGGTACATTGTGCAGCAAAACGGGCAATGGACGCGCGTAGCCAATGTATCCGGCTACGATACGCGCAGCTTCCACCCGGTAGTGCTAGACTACCGCGGCTCACAGCCCTGGGACCACTACAACCGTCACCGCGAGATATACCTACCGCCCGGCCAGGTGAAGCGCCTGCAAAGCGGTAAAGGCCTGCCGCCTGGCCAAGCTAAGAAGGTGTACGGCGGTAACCAAGGCTATCAAGGCAACCCAGGCCACCCCGGAAATGGCAACGGCAATGGTAAAGGCCACGGCAAAGGCAAGCACTAGGCCTAGCTAGATACAACAGGCCGCCCCTCTTAGCACTGCTGAGAGGGGCGGCTTTTTTATGCGGGTATGGTCGGGGCTGACGGGTAGGCCTGTATTTTCGCCGGGCCTTCCGTATTCGCGCCTCATGGTATTCAGTAGCTCGCTGTTTCTCTTCTACTTCCTGCCTAGCTTTTTGCTGGTTTACCTGCTGGCACCTGCTCGCCTGAAGAACGCGGTGGCGCTGGTGGCCAGTCTGTTGTTCTACGCCTGGGGCGGGCTCAACTTCTTGGCGTTGTTTCTGGCCTCGGTGGTGCTCAACTTCTATATCATCCGGCTGATGGATGCGGCGGCCGGTTGGCAGAAGCGTATTTACCTGACCGTTAGCATCCTGCTCAATGTGGGCATGCTCTTCTACTTCAAGTACGCCAACTTCTTTCTGGAGAACCTGAGCGGAGTAAAAACGGCACTGGGCGGTGAGACCCTGCACTGGCAGCAGGTAGTATTGCCCATTGGCATCTCGTTTTTCACCTTCGAGAAGCTTACCTACTCCATTGATGTGTACCGGGGCGTGAACCGGCCCTTGCGCAGCTTTTGGGACTTCCTGCTCTACATTATGCTGTTCCCGAAGATGATTGCCGGACCCATTGTGCGCTTTCACGAAATAGCCGAGCAGCTCCAGGACCGCTCCGCCTTTGACACCGTGGATCAGAAGCTGGCGGGGCTCTTTCGCTTTGGCCTGGGCTTAGCGAAGAAAGTACTCATTGCCAACGCTCTAGGCCAGGAAGCCGACCGAATTTTCGGGCTAGCTCCGGCGGAAGTATCAGCACCGCTGGCGTGGCTAGGCGCCGTGGCCTACACCTTCCAGATCTACTTCGACTTCTCCGGCTATTCCGATATGGCTATTGGCCTGGGCCGGCTCATGGGTTTTCAATTTCCCGAGAACTTTAACAACCCCTACATCTCGAGGAGCATCACCGAGTTCTGGCAGCGCTGGCACATCACCCTTGGCCGCTGGATGCGCGACTACCTCTATATCCCGCTCGGGGGCAACCGCGTGAAGCCCGCCCGGCTCTACCTCAACCTCTGGACGGTATTTTTACTCTCCGGCTTCTGGCACGGCGCGGCTTGGAACTTCATTGCCTGGGGCGCCTACCACGGCCTTTTTCTGATCCTCGACCGGCTGTTTCTGCTGCGCCTTTCACGCCGGCTGGGCGTGCTTAGCCTTGTGCCCACCTTCCTGATTACGGTAGTGGGCTGGGTGCTCTTCCGAGCCGAAAGCCTAAGCGCAGCCCTAGCCTACATCGGTCGCATGTTTTCCAGTGAGTGGCCTAGGCCTCTGCCCGATCTATCGACTGAGTTCTGGGCTACGCTTGGTGTGGCTAGCGTCTGTGCTTTCCTAGCTGCCTTGCCTCGCATAGAGCGTTGGGAGCTGAGCTGGTTAGCCGCCGAGCCCCTGCCCCTACGCCGCGCCGTGGGGCTTGGTCTGCTTACAGCTGTTTTGCTGCTGCTAAGTGCGAGCTACGTGGTCAGCAGTACGTTTAACCCCTTTATTTACTTCCGTTTCTAGGCCAGTGGGGAGGCTTGTTCCAGCAACTTGCTCCAGTTGATTTTCTTTCGGGCTGCCGTGGGGGTGGGCATGCGGTCTTGCTGAAACAAGGCCTCAATGCAGATCATGTCGTCGTCGCGGTTCATGGCTGCGGCGGCCACTATGCGGTTGTTGAGGGCGTAGAGGGCCAGAAAATCGAGGCGGCGCACGTCGCCGTGGAAAATGATTTCGTCCCAACTGCTGGCGTGGCCAGCGTAGCGCAGGCTCTTGCCGTATTGCTGAGTCCAGAAAAAGGGTACGGCGGTAAAGGCTTCCTGCCGGCCCAGCATATTGCGGGCGGCGCAGGCACCTTGCTGCTGGGCTATTCGCCAGTGCTCGATGCGGTGCTGGCCTAGTCCACCAGTTAGTGGAAACATGGCTACATCGCCGGCCGCGTACACGTGCTCCGCGGCGCACAAGTGGGCATCTACGCGTAGGCCACCGTCCTTTTCCAGATCCAGTACCTCGGCCAGGAAATCCGTAGCGGGCCGCACACCCACGCCCAGCACCACCACATCGGCGGGCAGGCGCTGCCCCGACTCCAGCCGGACGGCCACCACTCGGCCATTTTCGCCTTCCAGCGCCGCTACGGCCGCTTCTGACTTAAAACGTACACCCTGGCGGCGGTGCAGATTACGGAACGCCCGTCCAATTTTCGGCCCCAGTATTCGCTCAAACGGTTCGGCCTCCTGCGCTACTACAGTAACATGCCGCTGACCATCCATCAGGCTGGCGGCGGCTTCCATCCCAATAAAGCTCGCCCCAATGATAACGACACGTTGTGCGCTGCTGGCTGCTTGGCGCAGGGCCGTGGCATCTTCCGTGGTTCGGAGGGGTAGCACGCCTTCCAGCTCGTGCCCTGGTAATTTGGGCAAGAGGTTTGGTTGGGTGCCTGGGGCCAGCAGCAGGTCATCGTACCGCAACGTTTCCTGGTTGCTAAGCCGTAGCTCGCGCTTATGCCGGTTCAGGCCCGTCACGCGGGCTGGTACTACCTCAATCTGATGTTCAGCATAGAACTCCGGCTTGCGCAACGGCAACCCTTTCTCATCCACTTTGCCAGCCAAGAAGCCCTTGCTCAGCTTGGTGCGGTCGTAGGGCAACTCGTTCTGGCCCGTAACCAATACTATGTGGCCTCCGAAACCTTCGGTGCGTAGGGTTTGTGCCGCAAACTGCCCGGCCGCTCCGCCACCCACCAACACGAAAGTTCGGGCGTCGGGAGCCGCAGCGTGCGGATTAGGCGCTAGGCCACCTACCAGTGCGGTCGGAGTCTTTTCCGGGCTATCCGCTGAGGCGGCTGGCTTGCTCGGCACCTGCACCCATACCCGGCCTTCTGCTACTCGCACGGGGTAGCTAGGCAAATTATCGAGGGCCGGCGGCTGGCACAAGTGCCCATCCGTTACCCGGAAACAGGTGTGGTGCCAGGGACAAATCAACTGGTCATTCACAATGCGTCCTTTCTCCAGCGGCGCCCCGTAGTGCGGACAATGAGCCGCCAGTGCCAAGTATTGCCCTTCGCGGCGAATCAGGAGTACTTCGGTGTCCTGGGCCGTGAAGGTGCGCATCTCACCCTCCTGTAGGGCATCGGCGGGGGCCAGGTTTAGTTCGGGAAGCATTGTTGCAACAGTTGAGGTTAGCGGTGCTTTGCCAACGTAGGGAAGCAAAACCAGGTTGTACCCTCTTTGCGTAGTTCTATTTCCTGACTTCTATCCAGTTAATCCCAGCTTAGTATTTCGTCAGCCTGTTATGCCACGCTCCCACATACTTCCGTATTCTGGCTTATCGGCGGAGCTACAGCAACTACTGCCCCCTGACCACTGCTGCGTGCTGGTGTATCGCATGCCTGGCACCTCCGCTGAGTTTAGCGTGCGCAGCAATGTGCTAGGCCTGTTGCGCCGCGACAAAGTTGATTTTCTGTGCTTGGATGAAGGCCAGGAGTTGCGCCTCGATTGGCTGGTGGCCGTAGATGGGCACCGCTTAGCAGCCTAGGCCACCTCAGCCGCTGATTTTGCGTAACTAGGTTTATCCACCTACTTTAACCTGCTATGTCTACGCCCGCCTACACGCCCATCAGCTGCTCCTTCTACGACGAGCTCGAAGCACGCGCCACCACCGGCCAGCCCTGCACCCTCACCTACCGCACCGAGCCTGACACCCCACCCAGCACCTACCACGGCACCATCCAGGACCTGTTCATCAAGGACAAAGTGGAATACCTCCGCCTCGCCGACGGTTTCGAGCTGCGCCTGGATGCGCTAGTAGCTGTAGACGATAAGGAAATGAGGAATTACTGCTAGGCCAGCTTCCTTACCACAACAAAGCACGTCATCCTGACGAAGGAAGGATCTTCTCTCACCAAGATGAGGCACTAGGCCTATCGTTCCATCGTGATAAGATCCCTCCTTCGTCAGGATGACGTGCGGGTGAAGACGCTTGATAGCATATACAACAACGGCAGCCCCATCTGGAGCTGCCGTTGTTGCTGAATATAGCCGTGTAATCCGGAAAATCCGCGCTTTAAAACTCCGCGCTCTTGGGGAAGCGTGGGAAGGGGATTACGTCACGGATGTTAGCCATGCCGGTGACGAACAGGATGAGGCGCTCGAAGCCCAAGCCGAAGCCTGCGTGAGGGGCGGTGCCATACTTGCGCAGTTCTAGGTACCACCACAGGTCATGCTCGGGCACGTCCATTTCGGCCATGCGCTGGGTGAGCTTCTCCAGGCTTTCCTCGCGCTCCGAGCCACCAATAATTTCGCCGATGCCAGGGAAGAGCACGTCCATGGCCCGTACGGTTTTGCCGTCGTCGTTAAGCTTCATGTAGAAGGCCTTGATATCCTTGGGGTAGTTGGTCAGGATAACCGGCTTCTTGAAGTGCTTCTCCACGAGGTAGCGCTCATGCTCGCTCTGCAGGTCGGTGCCCCAATCCACGGGGAACTCAAACTTCTGCTTGGCCGACTTCAGAATTTCAACTGCCTCGGTGTAGTTCAGGCGCTGGAACTCGTTATCTACCACGAACTGCAGGCGCGTGAGCAACTCCTTATCGTACTGCTCGTTCAGGAACTTGAGGTCGTCCTGGCAGTTCTCGAGGGCGTAGCGCACTAGGTAGCGGAGGAAGTCCTCAGCCAGGTCCATGTTGTCCTGCAGGTCGTTGAAGGCCACTTCGGGCTCAATCATCCAGAACTCGGCCAAATGGCGGGCCGTGTTGGAGTTTTCGGCCCGGAACGTAGGGCCGAAGGTGTACACTTTGCCCAGCGCCATGGCGGCAATTTCGCCTTCCAGCTGGCCCGATACGGTCAGGTTGGTTTGCTTGCCGAAGAAGTCCTGCTTGTAATCTACACCGGTCTTGTCTTCCGTCAGCGGCGGGTTCTGGTCGGGCAGCGTAGTTACGCGGAACATCTGGCCGGCACCTTCGGCATCGGAGCCCGTGATGATGGGCGTGTGCACGTAGTAGAAGCCCCGATCGTTGAAGAACTGGTGCACGGCAAACGCCATGGCGTGCCGAATGCGCAGCACCGCCCCGAAGGTGTTGGTGCGGGGGCGCAGGTGAGCAATTTCGCGCAGGAATTCCAGCGAGTGCCCTTTCTTCTGCAGTGGGTAGGTTTCAGTGTCGGCTTTACCATACACCGAAATTTCCGTCGCCTGAATCTCCACCGACTGCCCTTTGCCCTGTGAAGCAACCAACTGACCGCGCACTTGCACGGCGGCGCCGTTTTCCACGCCGTCGGCCTTCAGCTTTTCCTCCGGAAACTGCTCGGCATTGGCTACCACCTGAATGGAATTGAAGCCGGAGCCGTCGTTCACGGCGATAAACTGCACGTATTTGTTGCCGCGGCGGGTGCGTACCCAGCCGCGTACCAGCACTTCGCGGTCCAGCTCGGTGCTACGGAGCAATTCCTGCACGCTGGATCTTCTAAGGTCGGACATCGGGACTCTGTGTTCTCAGGGTTAAAACTTTATTAAGGCAAAGGTAAACGATTTGCAGGCCTAAAATTGCCCTTTCTTGCGTAGCTTCTGCTTCGCCGGCCTGGGCAGAGTGGCCTAGCGGGCCTAGCTGGCCGGCTCTTGCGGCGGCGCTAGGCCTCTCCGACGAACCTGAACGGTATGCTGAGCGTAGTCAAAACGGGAAGCCTTGTCCCAACATTTTCGGCCTAACTCAAGTACAGAAAAGGCTATATTTGGCCACACCACCCCGTTTCCAAACCGGCGGGGCGTACGCGTTTTTAGAGTATGCAACGACTGGACATGAAGCAGCTTCTCTCGCAGAAGCTGTCACCCCAACAGATACAATTTATTAAGCTGCTGCAGATTCCGACGGCAGAGCTGGAAGCCCGTATCAAAGAAGAGCTGGAAGTAAACCCGGCCCTGGAGGAAGGCGACGACAACGAGGAGTACGAGGAAGAGGAGCGCTCTGACGACAGCGACGACGAGGAGTACGACGACCCCGACTCGGAATTTGATAACGACGATAACACCCTCGACGAGGACTTCCGCGACGAGCAAGGCGAAGAGCAGCACGAAATAGAGATTCCGGTAAAGGATGAGGAACCCACTGACACGAAAGAATCGTCGGACGAAGACCTCGACCTGAGCGACTACCTCAACGACGACGAAATAGCCGGCTATAAAATGCAGGGCGACGGCCCCGGAGAGGACGAGGACGACCGGGAAATGCCCCTGGCCGATACCAGCGGCTCGCTGATTGATAACCTGCTCGACCAGCTGGGCTTTGCCAACCTCGATGAAAAGCAGGAAGCCATTGGCCGCCAGCTCATCGGCTCCATCGACGGCGACGGTTATATCCGCCGCGACCTGTCGGCTATTGCCAACGACTTGGCATTCTCCCAGAACATTGAGGCTAGCGTACCGGAAATAGAAGCCGTGCTGCACGTGGTGCAGTCATTTGACCCGGCAGGTATTGGCGCCCGCGACCTGCAGGAGTGCCTGCTGCTGCAGCTGGAGCGCCGCCCTCAGGATGATATTACCGAGCACGCCGAGCGCATCCTGAACGAAACCTTCGACGAATTTACCAAGAAGCACTACCAGCGCATTCAGCAGCGGCTGGATTTGGAGGACGAGGAAATAAAGGAAGCTATTGCTCTGATTTTGAAGCTCAACCCCAAGCCCGGCGGCACTGGCCCGGTGGGTATGGGCAAGGTACAATACATCATCCCTGACTTCATTCTGACTCACGACAACGGCCAGTTCAACCTGACTCTGAACTCCCGCAACGCCCCCGATCTGCGCGTGTCGCCGGCTTATACGGAGATGTTCCAGGCCTACGACAAGGCTTCGAAGAAGGACAAGAAGATGAAGGAGGCCGTGACCTTCGTGAAGCAGAAGCTCGACTCGGCCCGCTGGTTCATTGACGCCATCCGACAGCGCCAGAACACGCTCCTGCGCACCATGGACTCCATTGTGCGCTACCAGCGCGACTTCTTCCAGGACGGCGACGAGAGCAAGCTCCGCCCCATGATTCTGAAAGACATTGCCACTGAAATCGGGATGGACATTTCCACGGTGAGCCGGGTAGCCAACTCGAAATCTGTGCAGACAGAGTTCGGTATCTATCCGCTGAAGTACTTCTTCTCCGAAGGCATTGCCACCGACTCGGGCGAGGATGCCAGCAGCCGCGAGGTAAAACACATTCTGAAGGAAATCATTGAGGGCGAAAAGAAAGACCGCCCACTCTCCGACGACAAGCTGGAGAAGATGCTCAATGCCCGCGGCTACAACATTGCCCGCCGTACGGTGGCCAAGTACCGCGAGCAGCTGAACATTCCGGTGGCTCGCCTCCGCAAAGAACTGTAGGCCAGTTTTTTCAGATTACGCCTATTGATAGACAGTTAGAACCTCCTGCCGCGACTACTCGCGGCAGGAGGTTCTGCTTTTGAGTAACCCCCGCATCATCTGGTAGCCTAGGCCACTAGCTGCGGCTCCGGAGGAGCTACCGTCGCTTTTACTATATCTTCGCCTTCCGCATTTTTTCAGTTTTAAGGTGTCGCGTGGGCTAGCCACGGCGCTATCGGTGGTATTTCATCCGCTGTTGGTGCCGTCTTACTTGTACTATATCGTGTGTTACCAGCTGCCCGGCTTGGTATTGCGGCCCTTATTGCCCGAACGGTGGTTTGTGCTGGGCACCGTGCTGCTGTTCACCTTTGTATTACCCACACTAAGCTCGGTGGTGCTCCTGCGCTTTGGGCTGCTTGACTCTCTGGAGATGGCTGCACGACGCCAGCGCGCCTGGCCATTCCTGCTGGCCACCAGTAGCTTTATCATTGCGGCGGTGCTGCTGTACCGCCCTCAGTTCTTTGATGCCCTGCTCGGACAAATGATGGTAGGTATGGCGCTGGCTGTAGGCCTCACGTTCCTCATTACCCTACGCTGGAAAATATCGGCGCATGGCGTGGGAGTGGGTGGGGCGCTAGGCCTATTTGCCGTGCTCTACCTGGGCGGTAAGGCCGGAGATACCATCTTATGGTGGCTGGTGGGCTCGGTGTTGGTAGCCGGAGCTGTGCTAAGCGCCCGCCTGGCCCTCAATGCGCATACCGTAGCGCAGGTATGGGCTGGCCTAGGCCTGGGCCTGGGGCTAGTGTTGGGGTTAGGCGCCGGGTTGGCCGCTGGTTAAGCCCTCACGAATACGTATCTTTCTGCTTGCAAGGATGCTATTCTTCGGTCTCAACGCACCAAGTTGTTTTCTACTATTGATAAGGCGTTTACTACCGGAATTGAATTGGCAGACTCGGCGGTAGAATTCTTACTTCTATGCAAAACCCACACAGCAGTTCAGATTTTATTTCTCTTACGGAGCAGCTAGAGCAAGAACGGCAGGCCCGGCGAGCAGCCGAGCAGCAAGCGCACGATCTAAAGCGTCAGCTTACCGTTTCGCAGAGAGTAGTGCACCGCATGACCAGTGGCATTGCTCGTTTCACCCAAAACTTGCGCATTGCAGTGCTGGCGGTGCGCCGTAATGGCTCTGTAGCCTTGGTCAACCAAGAGCTGTGCGATGTGTTTGAGATTGAGCAAGACGCCACTGAGTTTCAGGATCTGCCGGTGCACTCACTGTTAGCTCAGATGGAGACCCGTTGTGCCGAGCCTGCCGAAGCGGCCGCCCGCCTAGCCGCCCTGCGCACCGATGGGCAGCGGGCACTTGGTGAAACTCTATGGCTTGCAGACGGCAGCGTGTTAGAGTTCGATTATATTCCGCTGAGTGGCCAAGAGGAACTGCTGCCGAATGGCTACCTCCTCTCCTTCCGCGACGTTACCCAAGCCCGGCGGACGGAGCAGTACATGAACTCCCTTTCCCGGATTCCGGGCCAGAACCCCAACCCCGTGCTGCGCATTCACGCGGATGGGCACCTGCTGTACGCCAACCCCGCCGCCGATGAGATGCGGCGCGAATACATTACGCCTTGGAAAGACCTAGACTTTGCGCCCACTTTACGCAAAGCCATTGCCAGAGCCCTCACCGACAGCACCTACACCCAGGAGGAGGTACATTTTGCCGGCAAGTGCCAGCAGGTGGCCATTGCGCCTTTTGTAGAGGACCAGTACGTAAACTTGTACTTCGCCGACATTTCAGGGCTGAAAGAAGCCGAGCAGAAATTGGCGGAGCAACGCGAGTTTTACGAAACCATCCTGAACAAACTGCCCGCCGATGTTGCCGTCTTTGATGCGGAGCACCGGTACCGCTTCGTAAACCCTGCGGCCATCCAAAACCCCGAGCTGCGCCAGTGGATTATTGGGCACGATGACTTTGAGTACGCTGCCTACACCCAGCGGCCCATCACGCTGGCGCAGAAGCGCCGGACGCTTTTCCAGCGAGCTGTGCGGCAGCAGGGCGTACTGGCCTGGGAAGAAACCGTACAGAGCGACAATGGCCCCCGCTTGGCTCTCCGGCACATGCAGCCCGTGTTTGGGCCCGACAATGAGCTGCGGCTAGTAATTGGCTACGGCATTGATATCACGGAGCGCCACCAAGCCGAAGAAGAACTGCGCCGCAGCGAGGCCCGCCTGCAGGAACAGCAGGAGTTTGTGCAGCAGGTAGTAGACACTACTCCCAGCAGTATTTGGGTAGCCAGCGCCGACGGCACTATTCAGTTCGACAATCAGGCCTTCCGGGAGCTGCGGGCGGCGGGTAGCCACCGCCTGGTAGACCGCAACGACCCCAACAACCCGGTAGCCGCCGAAGCCCGCCGGCATTATGGTATCATTGAGCAAGTAGTTCGTACGCGTGAAGAGATGGCCTACGAAAGCTCCTTCACGCAGAATGATGGCGTTGTCAGGTGGTTCCAGACGGTGGTGCGGCCCCTGCACCGCGCCGATGGCAGCCTAAACGTGCTGGGAGTAAGCACCGACATTACGGAGATGAAGGCCGCGCGCAACACCTTGGAGCGCAGCACCAAGCAGTACCGCGACCTGATGCACTACTCCCAGGCGCTCATCTGCACCCATGATCTGAACGGAGAGCTGCTCTACGTGAACCCGGCCGCGGCCCAACTTGTGGGGGTTACCCCCGAGCGGCTCGTTGGCCGCACCTTGCATCATGTGCTAGCCCCAGAACTGCACCGGCAGCTCCAAGAGTACTTGCAACTGGTTGCTCAGCAGCAGGAAGCTACCGGCCTACTGACGCTACGTGGCCCCGACGGACGCCCTCACCACCTCATTTACGACAACTACCGGGTGGATGAGGAAGGAGAAACGCCCTATGTAATTGCCTACGGCCAGGAAATAACGGAGCGCCTGCTGGCTGAGCAGGAGTTGCGCCGGGCCAAGGAAGCCGCCGAAAACACGGCCAAAGCCAAGGAGAACTTTTTGGCCAACATGAGCCACGAAATCCGCACGCCCATCAATGGTATCCTGGGGATGGCTGGCCTGCTGGCCAAAACCCAGCTTGATGCAGTACAGCAGGAGCACTTGCGCATCTTGCGCAGCTCAGGCCGCCACCTGCTTACGGTTATTAACGACGTGCTCGATGTAGCCAAGATTGAATCTGGCAAGCTGGAACTGGAGCAAGTACCCTTCGATATTCAGAAATCAATCTGGGAAGCAACACAAACGCTAGCCTTCCGGGCCGAGGAGAAGGGCATCGACTTTGTATTCGCCCTGCCGCAGCTGCCCGACCCTGTGGTAATTGGCGACCCCAGCCGCATCAACCAAATTGTGCTCAACCTGCTGTCTAACGCCATCAAGTTCACCACTCATGGGCAGGTAGAGCTGGCGGCCGATGTGCTGGAAGATACCGCCACGGCACTCACGTTAGAATTTCGGGTGAAGGATAGTGGAATTGGCATTGCCCCTGAGAAGCTGGAAACCATTTTTGAGAGCTTCTCCCAGGCCTACGCCGACATTTCACGGCGCTTTGGCGGAACGGGCCTGGGCCTTACTATCAGCCGGCGGCTGATTGAGCAACTGGGTGGGCGCCTGTGGGTAACCAGCCAGCTAGGCCAGGGCAGCACATTCTTCTTCTCTATTACCTTACCCAAGGCTGGCCAAGCCTTGCCGGCACCTGTGCCTCTGGCCCCGCTCAACTACGATAATCTCCGTGGCACGCGCATTCTGTTGGTTGAAGATCACCCCGTGAACCAGCAGCTCGTGCAGCTCATCTTAGAAAGCTGGAACGTAGAAACCCACATTGCTTCCGATGGCTTAGAAGCCCTGGAGCAGCTTGAAGCCCGGCTGTACGATGTGGTGCTCATGGATATTCAGATGCCCGGTATGAGTGGCCTAGACGTGACGCACCGCCTGCGGCAGCATCCAGATCCGCTCCGGGCCAACTCCCCGGTCATTGCCCTGACGGCTAACGTGATGCGCAGCGACGATGAAATCTACCGGAAGGCAGGCCTTGATTATTTGTCTAAGCCATTTGAGGAGGATGACTTATTTCGGAAGATTGAGGCCAACCTGCGTCCGGAGCGCGTGGCAGTTCTTGAAGCGCAACCTCTCGCGGCTGCCACTGCAGCACCCACGGCTGCTCAGCCCCTAACGGCGACTTTGGAGCCGGTGACCCCAGCACCAGAGTCTTCGCTGTTTGACCTGCACCGCCTGCGCGAAACCGCTCACGGCAGCACCATCTTCATGGATAAGATTCTGGCCTCCTTCCGGACGCATACGCCCCCGGCGCTAGTGCGGATGCAGGAAGCCGCCGCCGCTGCCGACTGGCCTACGGTTGGTGAGATTGTACACAAGCTGCGACCCTCTATTCAGCTGCTCAACATTCACAACGCCCAAGCCGACGTGGCGCTGTTAGAGCCCCTCTCCCGCCCCGCCCCTGAGGGCGCCCCACCGCATAATGCCAGCCAGCTGCAAGCAGCTACGGCTCGCCTCTTAACGCTGCTGGAAGAAGTAGTGCAAGTGCTACCCGTAACGGTAGCTTAGGTAAGTCAGGCACCAACAATACGGCCCCGCATCACCTGATGCGGGGCCGTATTGTTGGTACTTGGTCTAGAGGCCTAGATGCGGTTAAGCTTTCGGAAGAAGGCTTCCTGGTAAGATTTGCCAATGGGCACATGATGACCACCCGGCACTACGGCAGCGCCATCCTCAATGGCCTCAATTCGACGCATGTTGAGTATGTAAGAGCGGTGCACTCGCACAAAATGGTCGAAGGGCAGGCGGGCATCCAGTGCCTTCATGGTGGTATACACAATGTACTTCTGCTTCTCCGTCACGATTACCACATAGTCCGAAAGCGCTTCGATGTATATCACATCGTCGAAGTTGATGCGCACCATCTTGTTGTTCACCTTCACGAACAGGTCGTTATCGGGTGGGGCAGTTAGGGCGGCGGGGGCAGCGGCTACGGCTACCGGGGCAGTATGCTGCTGCAAGGCTCGTTGCACAGCCCGGCTAAAGCGCGCATAATCGAAAGGCTTCACCAAGTAATCCGTTACCCGCAGGTCGAATGCATCCACGGCAAAATCTTCGTGGGCCGTAGTCAAAACCACAATGGGCGGATCTGGCAGCACGCGCAGCATGTCTAGGCCACTAAGCTGGGGCATTTGCACATCCAGAAACAGGACATCTACCCGGTTGCCCGCCCGGAAATAATTAAGCCCCTGCAGGGCGTCGTCCAGTGAAACAACCAACTGCAGAGAGTCGGTCAGGGAAATATAATGTTCCAGCGTAAGCCGATTTATTTCCTCATCATCAATGATGGCGCAAGTCAGGACGGGAGCAGCCATAGAAATTCGATCCAAAAGCAAGAAAACTAGTAAGCACTGCCCTGTTTAGGCCAGCGGAATAGGACATTCACACGGCAAAAAACGATGTTCGGCCGGGAAATTTAACAAGTACATCACTACTAAACTAGCGCAGAAAATTGAACTAGCCAAGCTCAACTCAATCAACGAAGTAGAATGTCAATATGCTACTACAACACACTGCTTCACCCTACCTCAAAAACCAACTTAGCAAGCTAAAAACGAACAATTTGATGTATTAACACGATTCAGGCGATTTGAGACTTTTTCAATTTGATAGACTAATTTCCTGTCCATACGCTTTTAACAAGCCTTTCAGATTTGCAGAAACTGAGAATAGACGATCAAATAGATACCAATCAGAAAATTGAACAAAAGAAAGCTACTGATTGCGAGCAGTCTACCAATTTAGTGAGAGCCATCAGGTACTACTTGAGTACAAAAAGAAATCAGTAGCTTCTGAACAGTACACTGGCCTAGATTACTACCGCTGGGCTAATTCTTGCGCAATAAGCGTTTGTACTTCAGGCCGTTCAAAGTCAGCTTCTGTCTCGATGTGCGGCATGACCCGTTGCATGATTCGCTCTTGCTCCTGCCCATTAGCCCAGGCCTCGGCGTAGGGCAAGTGCGAAAACGTTACCTGCGAGTACAGTGGCAGCCATTGCTGCGGGTATTGTGCCGATATTTTACTTTCAATTTTCTTCTGCAGCAAGAAGCGCGGGTCGGCCACCCGGTCGCGCATTTCCTCGAAGTTGTACACGGCCAGGTCAGCCATGGCATCGGCATTGGGCTTCCGCTGCCGCTGGAATTCCCGAAAAATGGTCAGCCAGTCGTGGCCGTATTGGGCCATAAGCCCCTGCAAAATGGTGCAATCTTCGAAGCCGGCGTTCATGCCCTGCCCATAGAAGGGTACAATAGCATGAGAAGCGTCACCGAGCAGCAATACTTCGTCGGCCACTGACCAAGGGTAGCAGCGCACGGTGACTAATGAGCTAGTGGGATTCTCAAAAAACTCCTGCTCCAGCTCAGGCATTAGAGGTACAGCATCCGGGAATACCTCCTCAAAGAAGCTACGCACCTGCTCCGGCGTCTGGAGTGTCTCGAATGAAACAGCGCCTTCGTAAGGGAAGAACAATGTGCAGTTAAACGAACCATCAAGATTAGGCAGCGCAATCATCATATACTGCCCTCTAGGCCAGATATGCAGCGCGTTCTTTTCAATTACCCAGCTGTTTTCGGGGCCAGCTACAATAGTCAGCTCTTTGTAGCCATAGTTAAGGTACTGCTGGGAATAGTTGAAGCGGTCGGTTTTCTGCATAGCGGCCCGTACCGAAGAGTAGGCCCCATCCGTTCCGAACAGGTGCTGGTAAGGCCACACGTGGTTACTGCCCGCGGCGGCATCAAACATTTCGAGGGTCCGATTGCGCAGATCTACGCGCCTACACTGCTGGTTGAAGCGTACCTGCACGCGCGGCTCCTGATCAACCAAGTCTAGCAAGCGCTGGTTGAGGCCGGCCCGCGAAACGGAATAAATGGCCTGCCCTTCCTTTCCATATGGCTGCATAGTCAATTGGCCGCGCTGGTCATGCATCACGCGCCGATACAGCGGAATAGCTACTTCCCGTACCGCCTCCTCTACGCCAATCCCCTGCAGGGCTCGCCACCCCCGGTCCGACAACGCCAAGTTGATAGAGCGGCCTTCTAAGTTTTCACCCTTTCGCGGATCGGCCCGGCGCTCAAACACTTCCACCGTGTGCCCCTGCCGGGCCAGATACAGCGCCAGCAACGACCCAACTAAGCCGCCACCAACTACAGTCAGGGGTTCATTTTCAGGAATGGAAGAAGTTACAGCGGGTGAAGACATGAGCGAAGCGGAATAAAGAAGACAAAGTAAGCCCTAACGAAAGTAGAAGATTCTAGTGGCTTCGATTAAACGAGAAAAGCCAGAGGTCTGTCTGGCCTAGCTAGAGTTTAGTCGTAAAATCTGATTTCACCTATACAGCATCCTTTACTTTGGATTATTCAGTGCATTAATACAATAAACTGTATTCTATATGTTAGCAAGTAGTCACCAAATGAAGGCAATTTATCGAGGTCCGATACGGCGTAGCCTGCGTAGCAGCCTTGGTGCGCTGAGCCAAAAGAGCACCTCGGATATATTCAATCCCAAAAAGATTATGACTAACACCACAATGGCTGGAAACATCAGCTTACCCACGCCTACCTCTCATGTATCAGGACCAAAAACGCGCTTCTGGCTGGGCGAATACTGTATTGGAGAAGGTGATTGCCCCACTTTATATGGCAATCCTGCCATCAGATACTAACTTTTACTTTTAAGCATCGAAAATAGAAAACGACGGGCGCTGTCAGTATGCGCCACATTATTTAGAAGTATAGTACAATAAATTACTGGGTCAAAAACCTCTGAGGCATGCCGTAATGGGCACAATATTCGCTAAGCACAGCTTATATTTGTTCCCTTTTCTGCTACACACACCTCATTGTCTCGTTTTTGCAATTTTCCCAGCATGAGAAAACTCTACCGTTTTCACCTCCTCTTTTTATTGTTTTTGCTGCTGAGTAGCTTGTCTACTTGGGCGCAGGATGCTGCGTCCATTAGTGGCACCATTCAGAATGCTGCGGGCGAGCCAATGCCCGGTGCCACTATCTTTATTCGGGGTACCTTCATTGGTACCAGCACCGACCGGGATGGTAAGTTTACCTTGAAGGCCGACTTTGGCGAAGCTCCTGTAGTGCTTTCTGTTTCTTTTGTGGGCTACGAAAGCCGCGAGGTTACCCTAGCAAAGCCCGACAATGCGGTGCTCGTGCAACTCAAGGTTAACTCTACGCTTACCAACGAGGTAATTGCCTCTGCCTCCCGCGTTGAAGAAGGCATTTTGCAGGCTCCCGTTACAGTAGAGAAAGTAACCTCCCAGCAGGTGTTGCGCATGCCTCCGCCCGATGTTCAAATTGGGCTGAACCACTTCAAAGGCATTGATGTGAACAGCACTAGTATGCTGATGAACTCATTGAGCACCCGCGGTTTCAACTCTGCTAAATCGGAGCGCCTAATTCAGCTGACGGACTATTTTGATACTCAGTCGCCTTCCCTTAACATCAATGCTGGCAACATTACTGGCCTACCCGAGCTAGACATCGAGAGCATCGAAATCATCCACGGGCCTGCTTCTGCGCTGTATGGGGCCAACGCCTTTAATGGAGTGCTGCTTCTCAACTCAAAAGATCCTTTCGTGAGCGAAGGCCTGAGCGCCCGAGTGCGCGGGGGCGAGCGAAGCTTTGGCGAAGGACAGCTACGCTACGCCAAGAAACTGACCGATAAGCTTGCCTTTAAAATTACGGGTGCTTATCTGACAGCCAACGATTGGCTTGCCACGAACTACTCAGCTACCAGCACGGCAGTTGAGCGCGATAACAACCCCGAAGGCTCTCCACTCGGCTTTGACGCTGTAAATCGTTACGGCGATGTTAAAAACACGTACAGCGCTGCTCAAAACCGGGCTGCTACGGCTACCACGCCGGCTTACACCGTAAATCCAGAGCTGTATGGCAAAAGCGTATTTATGCCCGGCTTTGCTGAAACCACGCTGGTAGGCAACGACGATAAGGCCAAGGCCTGGAAAGTGCAGCCTTCCTTGTCTTACCTTGTTACCAGCAGCGTAAAGATGACCGTGGGCGCCAACATTAACCGAGGGACGGCCAGCTACCAGAGTTCTAGCCGCTACCGTCTGAAAAACCTGGGCACTAACCAGTACCATGGTGAGATCAAGGGCGAACGGTGGTTCCTGCGGGGCCAATCCATTCAGGACTTCGGCAGCCAAAGCTATGACTTAGGTTTCCTGGGTGCTTATATCCAGACCTCGCCAGTAGCCGATGGCTCTTCCCTGCGCTACGCTGATCAGTACTTTGGCACGTATAACAACGCCTATACCTTGGCCCGCAACGCTGGTGCCACTGCTGAGCAGGCTCAGGCCACTGCCAAGACCAACGCCGACAAAGTGCAGCTAGATCCTACGGGCGCACGGTTTCAGCAACTGCGCAGCCAGATTATCCAGGATGCTACCCCAGGTCGTGGTGCCCGCCTCAACCCCAGCTCACTGCTAAACGAAGGCACCGCCCAATACAACTTTAAGCTAGGCGGAACCGCCGACCTGATTGTGGGTGCTGCTTACCGTAAGTTCCGCTTGGGTTCCAATGGCAACATCTACTCCGATGACAGCAAGCGAATTCAAAACCACGAAACGGGTGGCTATGCCCAGTTCACCAAGAAGTTTATGGATGAGCGCCTGAAGCTGGCGTTGGCTGGCCGGGTAGATGCTTTCAAAAACTTTGATGCCGCCTTCTCCCCGCGCGCCTCAGTGGTATATTCTGCTGGCGAAACCAAACAGCATAACTTCCGCGCCAGCTTTGGCCGGGCCTTCCGCTCGCCTACGCAGCTCGACCAGTATATCCGCCTTGATGTGGGCCGGGCCCTGCTGCTGGGCAACGTAGACAATGGTTTTCAGGGATACCGCCTGATTAATGCTCAGGGCCAGCGCTTTGGCACTGCCGCCCCCGCTACCTTCGAAACGAGCATTAACCCCCTAATACTAGAGCGCCTCAGCACCTTCGAAGTGGGGTATAAGGCAGCCCTCAGCGATAAGCTTGCCTTGGACGTAAACTACTACCAGAGCTACTACAACGACTTCATTGGCGCCACTACCTTCATTGGAAACACGGATGGCTCGCGTCCTACTTTAGCGCAAATTCAGGCTGGCTTGCCCACCCAGTTCCAGTCGGGCGACACTCGGGTGATTCAGGTATGGACTAACGCCGCTCAGGAAGTGCGTACGAAAGGTGGGGCTGTAGGTGTAACATACTCCGTGCATCCGGCCCTGAACCTGGCAGCCAATTACTCCCTCAATATCCTCGACCGGAGTGAGGTACAGGATCAGGCCTTCCAGACCTATTTCAACACGCCTAAGCACAAGTACAACGTGAGTGCTAGTGGTAACGCCCTTACGCACCTGAGCTATTCGGTAAACTACCGCTGGGCTCAGGGTCATGAGTACGGTATGCCCTTTGCCGTAGGCCAGTTGGCCAGCTACAGCGCTGTCGATGCCTTCGTGGGGTATAACTTCCCGTCGTTGTCAAGCACGCTACAAGCCGGTGCTTCTAATCTGCTAGATGCCAATAACATCCAAGTGTATGGTGGCCCTAACATTGGTCGCTTAGTATACCTAGGCCTTCAGATTGAGTTAAAATAGATTGCCTACTGCTGTTCCATTGGCAATTGAGCAGTGCCTTATAAGTGTCGTTCGTGTTGAGGTGACTGCCTCAACATGAACGACACTTTTTTATTTAAATATTTATACTTAAGACTATCAAACCTAGCTAGGCTTGTTCCCATTTTGACACTTTTGACTTCATTATTAAAGTCATGTAATGCGCCATTTTCATGACTATATAAGCGATAGTATGTCTATAAAACTTAAATAATTCCCTCATGTGGAATTCATGTTACAACATTGAGTTGCTGAAGACCTATGTTAACCCGTGGTTTTATACCATTCAGCGAGTATCTGAGCAAGCTCCACCGTAGGCCTCTAGGTTTGTGGAGCTTTTGTATTCACATCGAGTGCTCGTATGAAAAATCTTTACCCGCCAATGTTGGCGGCCTTGCTCCTACCCCAGCTACCTGCTATGGCAGGCCACCTACGCAATGCCCACTCTTCATTCATCACTACTCGCACACCCGATCCAACAGAGTTTGTATCGGGAGTAATTAAAACTGCCTCAGGCGAAGCTTTGCCTGGTGCTACGGTATTTATCAAGGGTAGCTTTATCGGCACCAGTACTAACCACCTAGGCCAGTTCCGCCTGGGGGTACCCTTTGAAAATGGTCCCGTAACGCTGGTAGTGTCCTACGTCGGCTACGACTCCCAAGAGGTAGAGCTGAAGGCGGCCGATAATACGCTAAGTATAGCGCTGACCCCAAGTGCTACCCTACTCAACGAAACCGTTGTATCTGCCTCACGCATCGAGGAAAATATTTTGCGGGCGCCTGTTACTATCGATAAGCTCTCTACCCAACAAATTGAGAAGGTATCGAACCCAGAGATTTTGGGTGGCCTAGGCCAGTTGAAAGGCATCGATGTAAGCTCAGCCTCCATGCTGTTCACCAGCGTAAGCACGCGCGGATTCAATACGGCCAAGTCGGAGCGCGTGGTGCAGCTGGTAGACTATATGGATACCCAACTGCCCTCTCTTAACCTGAGCCCCGGCAACCTAGTAGGCATTCCGGAGCTGGATATGGAGAGCATTGAGATTATTCACGGCCCAGCTTCAGCCCTGTATGGCTCCAATGCCCTAAGCGGGGTAATTCTGTTCAACTCCAAGGATCCCTTCGTGTATGAGGGTTTAAGTGTGCGGCTGCGCGGCGGACAGCGCAGCCTTCTGGATGGGCAGTTACGCTACGCCAAGAAGCTGACTGACAAGCTCGCCATCAAGATCAATGCTAGCTCCTTCCAGGCGAACGACTGGATTGCGAACAACTTTGAGGCAACTCAAAGCTCAGCCAACCCGGCTGGCTCATTGCTGGGCTACAATGCCGTAAACCGCTACGGAGAGTATGGCTACACGTTTATGCCCTCGCAGCAGCTTCCCGGTGGTACCAATGCCGAGCTGTATGGTAAAACGGCCTACATGCCAGGCTTTACCGAACAGGACCTGATTGCCAACGACAACCGCACCTCCTCGTATCGCTTACAAGGAGCCGTAGCGTACTTGCTGCGCGAGGACCTGAAGCTAACGGTGGAAGCAAAGTACGCTGAAGGCACCGCCACCTACCAGAATATCAGCCGTTTCCGGGTGAAGGGCTTGGGAACTACCCAATACCGGGCCGAGCTAAAAAGCAGCAAGGGCTTCTTGCGCCTATACTCCACGGAGGACTTTACCGGTAAGTCATACGAGCTAAACCAACTGGGCTCTTTGCTGCAAGATTCTCCTACCGCCGACGGGGGTACGGTGAGTTACGCTCAGCAGTTTTACGCTACTTACAACGCAGCATATAGCCAGGCTCGGCGCGCTGGGGCACCCGTAGAAACGGCACTAGCTGCGGCTCAGCAGGTTGCCGGCGCTACGCAGCTCAAGACCAGTGACTCGCGCTTTACTACGCTGCGGGAGCAAATTATTGGCAACAAGACCCCGGGCGTTGGGGCTCAGCAGTACTTCAACTCCTTCCTGAATGATATCAGCGGGCAGCGCAACTTCCAGCTAACCAACACGGGTACTAGCTTGGTTGTGGGCGCGGCTTACCGGGAATATCGCCTGGGCTCTAATGGTATGCTGTTTAAGGATACGGAAGATAAGCGCATCCGTAACTACGAGTACGGCGCGTATGGCCAGCTAACGCAAACCCTGCTGGAAGAGCGCCTGAAGCTAGCCTTTGCAGGCCGGGTAGATGATTTTAAGAACTTCAAGCCAGCTTTCTCACCACGTGCCTCAGCAGTGCTTTCGCTGGGCGAGAACAAGCAGCATAACTTCCGCGCCAGCTTTGGCCGAGCCTTTCGCTCGCCTTCCCAAACCGAGCAGTACTTCTACAACGACATCCGGACGGGAGTACTTATTGGTAACATTGGTACCGGTTTTCAAGGCTATAATCTGGCACTGTTCAACTCCCCGCAACTGTTAGCCGCCGCTCAGAGCAACCCAGCAGTGTTGCAGCCATATGAGTACAACATCAAGCCTTTGAAGCTGGAGCGCGTAGGCACCGTGGAAGTAGGCTATAAAGGCGCTATTCTGCCCAAGGTATACCTAGACGCCAGCTACTTCCGCAGCTGCTACAACGACTTCATTGGGGCTCGTACCTTCGTGGGCAATACCGATGGCTCACGGCCGACGCCTCAGCAGCTAGCCGCTGGCTATAGCACGGCTTACACCAACCAGAGCCAGCCTACCCGCGTGCTGTATGCCTACTACAACAACGACCAGGAGGTACGCACCCAAGGCGTAACAGCTGGCCTGACCTATTACTTCAAGCGGGCTCTCAACCTCACCGGCAACTACTCACTGAACGTGCTGGATAAAAGCAATCTGCCCGAAGGCTTCCAGACGTTCTACAACACGCCTAAGCACAAGTATAACGTAGGAGCCACTGGCACTATCGGTAACTTTAGCTACAACGTAAATTACCGCTGGGTGCAGGGCCACCTGCAAGAAATGCCCTTCGCCACCGGCAGCATCAAAGATTACAGCACCACGGATGCCTACTTAGGGTATTCGCTTCCGAAGCTGAGCAGCACTGTGCAGGCTGGCATTTCTAATGCGTTCAACACCAACAACGTGCAGGTGTTCGGCGGCCCCCAGATTGGCCGACTGGCCTACTTGGGCCTGCGGGTTGACCTCAAATAAGCAACCGCACCAAGGCAGAATAGATATTGCCAATTAGTAAACAGGCCTAGAGAGCCGGGCCGCTGCCCGGTTTCTCTAGGCCTGTTTGTTTGCGCTGTAGAGGCTTGTTGCAGTTCCTTGTATAGCTCGTTAATCAGTTGCCCGCTGGCCTACCACCAGCCGAAACGTTAAGTTGAGGCGGGGCTCTTGCACGCGAGTAGTTTTAGGCAGCGCGTGCAGCCACGCTTGCTGCGTAGTGCCGCGCATCACCAGCAAGCTGCCGGAGGTAAGTTGCAGACTTATGGGCGGGTGAGGCGTCAGGTGCGGATCCCGGGGGCGCAGACGAAAGCTGCGCGTAGCACCTAGGCTTACGGAAGCAATTACTGGCCTAGGTCCCAACTCAGGCTCGTTATCAGCGTGCCAGCCCATGCTATCCTGCCCAGTGCGGTATAGGTTTAGCAGTACGCTATTAAACTGTGCTCCGGTAACAGTCTCTACCTGTTGCCGAAGCTGCTGCAGAGCGGTGGTCCAAGGTTGTGGAGTGAGCTGTAGGCCAGAGTACCGATAAGCAGCGCCGGCATCGCCGTGCCAAGCTGTAAGGCGTGGCTGGAGCACTTCCTTCCCAAACAGCCGAATAGCTTCGTGCTTCCACGGGATAGTCGCGGTTAGCTCCGTTAATAGCTCCGTAGCCGCTGCCGGCTTCAGAAACTCCGGATCAAGCAGCAACTCGGCATCAGGCAAGGGAATAAGCGAGAGCGACATAGCACCTGAATAAAAGACAAGGCCTGAAGCCCGTTGGTATAACAGACTTCAGGCCCTTATGCGTTACGTAGGCTCATGATTATTTTACAGGAATTCCCATTTCTGCAAACCGCTGCACCAGCAGTGGGGCCAGCAGCATACTTAGCAGGATGCTCAACGCCATACAGATAATAAATGGTGCCCCCCATCCTCGCCGTTGATACTGCTGTACCCCCACGTAACGAGGCCAAAACCACAGGTTATAGGCTATGATAGGCGGCAGATTAGCCAGTTGCAGCATAGCTACGGCAGCTTGAGGCAACGAGCGCACAAGAATGGCAAAGAGTATTAGGTAGCCAATCAAAAACAGTACTAACCGTGAGGTTGCACCCTTTCGACCTAGCGTGCGAAAGTTGAGAATCAGTAAAGCGCCACCAGCAAACAATGAAAACAGCGCTGAAAAAAGCGTAATAGTTACTGGCGAGTACAAAGCAGGCCCAGGCTCATCAGTAGTCTCCTCCTCTTCCTGCCGAATAGAGGCCAAGCGCTGCGCTTCAACCGCCTGCTGTTGGGCAGCAATAGGCTCTAGCTCTGCCCGCAGTGCACCGGGGTTAAACTCTTCTAGGGGTAATTGGCGTTGCTGCGCTTCGTTGAGAGCCGCCAACACAGCTTCCTCCCGGTACTCCGCGCGGTTACGCAGGTACAGCAACAACTCGGCGTCGGTTTTGCGGCTCATTTTTGCCGCGTACTCTTCGGCCATGGTCAATGCGAATAAAATCAACAACTAAGGAAAGACGTAGCTCTCCCTTCCTTCCTACGCACACCAGCTAATAAGGCTGATATTCTTAGTGCTTTTCTAGCAGTAGGCCATAATTCTACATCAAGCCAGCTGCCAGTCTTACCATGCGTGAGTTCACCCTAAGTAATGGTCTACAAATCTCTGAAGTCCTTACTGCTGGTGCATGGGCTGCGCTAGGCCTGTACGACCTGTTGCCGACTAGCCCACTCCGCTAGCACTTCGCCCACTCGATACACATCTTCAAAGGTGTTATACAGCGGCACTGGAGCTAATCGAATAACGTTAGGCTCACGCCAGTCACCAATGACACCGACGGCCAGTAGGTGCTCAAACAGGTCGCGTCCATTTTGGTGCACCAACAGAGAAAGCTGACAACCTCGCTGGGTGGGGTCAGCAGGAGTAATAATTTCTAGCTGTGATGCGGAGAGGCCTAGGCGAGTTATCAGGAACTCTAGGTAGCCAGTGAGCAACTCACTCTTGCGGCGCAGAACCTCCATGCCACCCGCAGCCTCGTGCACCTCTAGCGCCGCCTGATGCACCGCCATTGTCAGAATAGCACTATTTGACAGCTGCCAGCCGGCCGCGCCCCGCATCGGCCGGAAGCCTTTACGCATTTTGAAGCGCTCTTCCTCGTCGTGGCCCCACCAGCCTGCCAGGCGCAACAGCTCTGGTTGCTCGGCGTAGCGCTCATGTACAAACGCTCCTGCTACCCCGCCAGGACCCGAGTTGAGGTACTTATAAGTACACCAGCAGGCAAAGTCTACGTTCCACTCGTGCAGATGCAAAGGAATATTGCCGGCCGCGTGAGCTAGGTCGAAACCCACTTTAGCTCCTACGGCGTGGCCGGCCCGCGTGATGGCCGCCATATCATACACCTGCCCCGTGTAGTAGTTAATGCCGCCCATGATGACAGTAGCCAGAGAGTCACCTAGCTCCTCAATCTTGGCCACTATATCCTCAGTGCGTAGCGTATGCTCGCCGGAGCGGGGTGTGAGCTCCACAATAGCATCATCGGGCTGGCGGCCGTGCAGCTTCACCTGACTTTCGAGGGCGTACTGATCAGAAGGAAAAGCGCCGCCTTCCATCAGCACCTTATAGCGAGTTGCAGTGGGCTGATAGAAGGAAACAAGCAGCAGGTGCAGGTTGGTGGTAAGGTTATTCATTACCACCACTTCCACGGGCTTAGCACCCACAATGCGGGCAGCAGGAGCAGCCAGCGCTTCATGGAAGTTCATCCACGGCGAGTCACCCCGAAAGTGCCCTTCCACCGCCAAGTTCTGCCAGTTAGTAAACTGTTGCTCAGCAGCGGCACGAGCAGTGCGAGGCTGCAGGCCTAGTGAGTTACCGCAGAAGTACAGGCTTTCCTGCCCAGCGGGGCCGGGCGGAATATGAAACTGCTGGCGAAATTTGTGCAGGGGGTCCTGCGCATCCAACTGGCGGGCAAAGGCAAGGGTAGGTTCGAAGGTCATGGGTAGCAAAGATAGCCAAGCCCCGCACCTGGGCACTACTTTACGAGCGCCATGATTTTGGCTAAGTGCGCCTGGCCTAGGCCTAGCCAGTCAAGCGCGTTCTGTCCGAGCATGCGCGCTTTCACGTCCTCAGAATAGGGCATTGACCGAATCAGCTGGCCCGGCTCCAGCTCACCCAGCGGAAACGGGTAATCGGTACCCAGCGTGATTTTATCAGCCCCAAGAGTTTGTACTAAGTATTCTAACATGCGCGGATCGTGCACCAAAGAATCAACCCAGAACTTTCCTAAATACTCTCGGGGGTTCACAGAGTTATCTACTGCGCATAAATCAGGACGCACCTGGAAGCCATGCTCAATCCGCCCGATAGTGCTTGCAAACGTCCCTCCCCCATGAGCCACAGCTACCCGCAGCTTAGGTAACCGCTCCAACACCCCACCAAAGATAAGAGAGCATAAGGCCAACGTACTCTCAGCAGGCATGCCCACCAGCCACGGCAGCCAATATTTGGGCATTTTCTGCTGAGCCATCATGTCCCAAGGATGAATAAAGATGCACGCCCCTAATTCCTCAGCAGCCTGAAATACCTCAAAAAGCTCGGGAGCATCCAAGTTCCAGTCGTTGACATGGGACCCAATCTGCACGCCCGCTAGGCCTAGCTGCCTTACGCAGCGTTCTAACTCCCACACGGCCAAGTCTGGAGCCTGCATAGGCAAGGTGCCCATCCCTACGAACCGGCTGGGGTAGCGAGCTACTACGTCGGCTAAGTGGTCATTGAGCAGGCGGCTTAGATCCAGCGTGTCAAGCGGCCTAGCCCAGTAGCTAAACATAACGGGCACTGTGCTTAGCACCTGCACCTGCGCTCCAAATTTATCATACTCTCGCAATCGTACATCAGGGTCCCAGCAGTTGTCCTGAATCTCGCGAAAGAACTTGTCGTCCTGCATCATGCGCGCACAGCAGGGCTTATGATGCTCTAGCCGTACGAAGCCACCATAGCCATACCGCTGCCGCAAATCTGGCCAGCTCTTTGGCAGAATATGAGTGTGGATATCGATGGTGAGCACGGCAGACAGAGAAAAAATACCGATTCAGACAAGCATATAATGTGGCTTAGCCGTTCTCCCGTGGCCAATCGAGTTGGAGAAAGAATTGTTTATATGTTTCCCAAGTCATGGTACAGCAATTAATCAAACCAATTGAATATTGATAATTCTGCAACAAGCCTAGCAGGATGAGGGGGGTTAAAGCAGTCAATAATCCATAGTTACGTGAGTGCAGCCACCGCTGTAGGAATGATGCCATCCCAAAGGCCAATATTGGATACAGGCTTATGAGCGCCCGCCCCCCATAGCTGCCCCCGTAGCCCCAGTCCCACCAACAGAATGTGCAATAAATATAAATTGGAATTAGCACTATCATAATCGGCAGCATAGGCGCTGCCCACTGTCGCACCCACGCAACACCCAGCAACCCGAGGGCTAGCAGGGGGGAATATAACAGCCACCCTTTCTTTACGCTAAATAACCCTTCCCAAACGTGAGGTTGATCAAAATGAAAGGTTTCTCCTGGGTAAAAAGGTACGAACCATTGACCACCCACTACGCGCCAAAAAATCAGCTGTAAGCTTCCTATTAAACCCACCACTATCACGCCCAGCACAATGTGCCGCCAATGCTGAGCCCAGAATCGAAGCCGAGTTATCGTAGCTGCCCGACAAGTCAGCCCCCACAGTACTGGCACAAGCAGCAGCAGCAATTCGGAGGGGCGAATCAGCAGCAGTATCCCTATCACTAGGCCTAGAGATAGGGCACCCCAATGAGTGGCCTGCTCATACCATTGCCGGGTAGTACGTAGCAGGAGTACTGTTAGCAGAAACAACGTACCGTGTGCCATTAGGGGCTCATAGACAGCATACGTGAACAGGTTAGTGCAGAGAGCAATAATCAGTAGCGTGACTGCGGCAACAGAGTCAGAAAAAAAGCGGCGGATTTCGAGGCCCAGCAGCGCCAAGCCAGCAAGAACATAGCCCATGCAACCTAATGAAATCATGTATTGATACATGTGCTCGTAGCCGGTAGTAACGGGGCGCCCTTTTATCTTATAGATAAAGTTGGTCAGCCAGAAGAAAGGTGAGTAGGCCACGGCCATACCTATCGGATACTTAAATACCATTCTGCTGTTCGGCAGCCGAATGAACCCATACTCCGGGTCCATGTCTGGGCGATAATTATGCCGTGCCATGCGGAGGAAAGATCCATCGCCAAGGTCATTTGTAAGGAAGGTAGCGGGCAGGTATGAGTAATAACCGCCGACATCCCAAACAAATACGTTGTTATGATTCCAATGAGCGGCCCGCCCGGCTGCGCCCAGCATAACTAGCGCAATCACACACCACACATACCCACAATGGGTTGAGGGGAGTAAGTTGCGCAATACTTTCTTCAACATCATTAGTACTAGTACATAGCTGATCGGCGTTAGTCAGTGGGCTAGAAAAGCCCTGCCATTTCCGATAAGCAAAGATGAGCTTTCCAAAGCTGGTAAAAAATCGGCAGCATCTTTCCTGTCTATCCTACCAGCCTCTCAGCTTCGCCATTAGGCTTGCTCTGCTGGCGCGGGCGGCGCCATTATAGTACCGCAAACCTGACAGGTACGCTTATGCTCATCCTGCCAGAAACTATTCATGATAGGAGGCAGCTGGGCCACGATATCGGTGATTTCCGCAAACTCCTCGTAAAGCTTATTGCCGCAGTTTTCGCAATACCATTGGAAGCCATCCAATTCTCCAGCGGTACGATAGCGCTCCAGCACCAAGCCAACGGAGCCAGCTGGGCGGCGTGGTGAGTGGGGTACCCCCGCCGGTAACAGAAACATGCTCCCCTCCTTGATTTCAACGTCTACTGGCTGACCGTCTTCTATGATTTTCACTACAATGTCGCCCTCTAGTTGCAGAAATAGTTCTTCTCCTTCATCCACATGGTAGTCTTTGCGGGCATTGGGACCACCCACCACCATCACAATGAAATCATGGTTATCCTTAAACACCTGCTGATTACCAACGGGCGGCTTAAGTAAGTGCCGGTGTTCTTCAATCCAATGCTGAAAATTAAATGGGCGGGCAACGGGCATAAGTGGAAGAGTAGAAGAGTGAAAAAGCGAGAAATAACTGGTGCCTCAGAAGCAAATAACGGTATTCCTTATTGACTGCCTTGCTATCGTATACGCTGCTAGGCCAGTCTCATTTGATTGAAGATTTTTTTCGCAACTTCCTTTTCACAATTTCATCATTTCGACATGGATTTTCTCTCCCAACACGCCCTGGTGGGTGGCAGCACCCAGGGCATCGGGCGGGCGGTAGCCGAAGAGCTAGCCCAGCGCGGGGCCACTGTCACGTTACTGGCTCGCAATGCTGAGGCGTTGCAAGCGGTAGCTGACGCCCTTCCTAGGCCTAGGAATCAACTTCATGACTTTATTGTAGCTGACTTCAGCCAGCCAGAGCAATTACGCGAGCAACTCCATTCTTATCTAGGCCACCATCCGAAAGGGTTTGATATTCTCGTGAATAACACGGGTGGTCCAGCTAGTGGCCCTCTTCTGGATGCGTCAATTGATGCCCTGCGGGCGGCCTTCGAGCAACACGTAATCTGTAACCAGTTACTGGCGCAGGCGGTAGTGCCAGGCATGCAAGTGAGAAAGCACGGACGCATAATCAACATTATTAGCACTTCCGTGAAGCACCCACTACCGGGCTTGGGCGTTTCGAACACTATTCGGGCAGCCGTTGGAAACTGGGCTAAAACTCTAGCCAACGAGCTAGGCCAAGATGGTATTACTGTAAACAATGTACTGCCTGGTGCCACCGTCACGCAACGACATACTTCACTGATTGAAAAGAAAGTAGCTCAAACGGGACAGAGCGTGGCAGAAGTAGAAGCTGCAATGATCCAACAAATTCCAGCACGCCGCTTCGGGCAAGCGGCGGAAGTAGCGGCTGCCGTGGCCTTTCTGGCTTCAGCAGCGGCAGCTTATATCACAGGTATTAATATCCCTGTTGATGGCGGCCGAACGGGCAGTTTGTGATCTGCTCCAGTTAAGCAAGCTGCTAACGGCCTCGCTTATTCTATCACCTGAATACTCAAGTCATCAGCATACACTGGGTCGATGGCGCCGGCGC
Organism: Hymenobacter wooponensis; assembly: GCF_004745865.1. GTDB lineage: Bacteria > Bacteroidota > Bacteroidia > Cytophagales > Hymenobacteraceae > Hymenobacter > Hymenobacter wooponensis. Next base: position 392,630 of record NZ_SRKZ01000006.1, read on the forward strand.
GCCACAGGTACATTTTCAGGTGGTGCGTGGGAGCCAACTCAGCAGGCATTTCCATGTCTTTGCTAACCTCAACCCACTTGTTGTAATCTTTTACTGCTTCGTCCATTTTTATCCCATCGCCCCATATAGCCTTATTATCCTGAGACGGATCAGTTACTTGCAAGCCTAAAATGGCATTAGTATTAGTGCTTGGTAGAAATACCCAGCCATGTACATTTATTTTTTTGATTTTACGGGGGCTTACCTGGCCTACCACGACGTCATAGGTTAGACTAAAATCGTGAGCATTGTCTACTTTCAGGGCATATACGCCGGTATGCGCCCGCTCACGTGAGAGGGTTCCCATATCTACTCCCCACCCCGCAATTTCTTCGAAGCTAGTGCTAGTAAGCGTATTAGCATCAACCTTTTTTTCATCGCTCGATGAGCACGCAGCAAGGCCAATCAAGGCTGCTACCCATAAGAAATTTTTCATGTTTAAACTCAATTGAACAGATTAGGAGAAGGCCACTGTACCTAAAACAATAACCCTTCAGCAGATATGTATTTAGTTGGTATTCAATTGCTGCTGTCCCTGGCGTACTAGCACGGCCCCATACTGCACCAGCAGGAGTACCGCCGCAAATAAGAGCACCCAGGATACACGCGACTGTAGCCGGTCCAGCACGTTGGCTAGGCCTCCTGTGACCAGAGCATTACTTAGCACCCCCAACCCCAACACAGTCACGGCTAGTACGGCCTCTGGTGCCACCATCCGGCGTAGCCTCGTAAGCAGAAGGACGGCTAGTATGACCAACGATGCCAAGTGAGCTCCATAGGTTCTTTCATTCAGCGTCGTAAAATTCAGCTGATTTCGGTTCTGCATCGACGACATGTACTCCTTTAATTCATAATGCATGAACTCCCCAATCTTCCAGTACGGATTGGTATTCTCTCGAAATGGGCTGAGGCCATCACCGTGGCCTACGTGAGTGAGTTGCCGCAACGTCGCCTGCGCCGTTTCGGAAACTAAGTAAGGATAATAACGAGGAGAAGTGAGAACCCGGCGAATAATCTGCTGGTACTCCTGCTGATTACTCTGCCAGCCGCCAGTTTGCGCCAGCGGACTATTGCTGTCCCACATAAACGCAATGGCATCATTAGGCAGCTTGTCGCGGAATGCGCAGAGGCGATACTGGTCGGCAGGGTCGCAGTTACGGCTTAGGAATTCATCCATTATACCTGTTTCAACTAGGCGAGCCATCAGGAACGCAGATGAAGCTCTGGAAACGGCAAACCCACCACCCATAGCCGCGTGCAAGGTTGGCAACACCACCCACCCCACTAGCACGACCGCTGTGGTAACCAACCACTGTGCAGGGCGCACCTGCTGCCGGCGAAATGCACCTACAACTGTTGCTACCGCCCCATAAGTTAATACCACTAAGCTAAAGGTAAGCAGGTTAGATGAGTGCATCAGACAGGAAAGATGCACTATAACTAGCAGCCAAATTTTAGTAGGCCAGCCTACGCGCTGTTCAATCAGTAATAGGCCTAGGGCCAAGATTCCGATGGCCGTAAAAATATCAGGCATGAGCTGACTACAAAACCATGAAACCCCCGTAAGCCAGCTCGTCAGGGCAATGAGGATCACTTTGGCAGGGCGGTTGTGGCCTAGGTGGGGCGCCAGCACTTGCACATAGCGCAGCATTAGCCATCCGAGCAAAAGTGCCTGACTAAAAATCACAAACCAAAGGGTAAAATGCAGAGAAGTTAGCCGAACGAACAACCCGTATGTAATAGGCCGGTCATCGGGCACTACAAGCCGGATGGCACTATCTAGGTAAGTTCCGGTATCAGACGTAACTAACGGAAACCCATTGTAAAGCCCCGCGCTGATTAAGACCAAAGCCGTAAGCAGCAACGTGACCCAGTTCCTTAATTGGTACATAGTGAATACTCTCATACTGGTTTACCAGCGCATCCTGAACACTGACAGCACACGGCGGCCATTGGCTCGTAACTGGTATACTTCCTTGTTCTGAAACTCATACTCCTGGGGCTGCTGACGATAGGTAGTAAGAAAGTAATCAGCTTGATTCTGATCTTCCACGAAGGATAAGCGACTCTGATCCTCCGGCGACAACAGGTAGATGTTAAGAGGAGCTGAGCTATAGGCCGGAGCACTCCAGACAATATGGGGCCGGGGGTCGTTGGTCAAAATCCATTCTAAGCCTTGCCGATAGCTTAAACCCCAGTAATCTACCTCGAAATGTTGTGGCGCATTGGGGCCCGCCAGCGGACTGAAATATACATTTTGTAGCGGATGAGCCTCCATCATTTGCCCCGCCACACTTAGCATGCACACTCCCGTTGTCAGACCAACTACCCTGGACCAGTACATTGCTAAAAAGGATACGGCCGGTCGCCAGTGCCACAGTGCCCATAGGCCGCGCACCGCTATCAGCAGTAGGGGTGGATACACAAAGTACAGCTGCCGCCATCCATCATACAGCACTGACTTCAGTACGATAACAGTCAGTATTGGTAGCACACCCAAGCCTAAGAAAAGTACATCCTGCATTTCTTGCTCGGTGCGCCAAAGACGTAAGCCACCAGCTCGCAGGCGCCGAACCATCTGCCAAATCACTATGTTACCTCCTAGTAGGAAGCTGACCACGTAGAGCAAGGGCGTAGAGATGCCAATCCATACCGGCGCATAATGCCAGGGCAAGGTGGTAGCTGGCTGTACGCTGGCTTGATATAATACGTATCCACCCCACCGGAAATGGCTCATGTTGTGCCAAGCGAGCAGGAAGTTGTCGAGTGGGGCGGGCCACAGGTAGGGCCAGAAGGCCACCACCAGCCCCGCCGTCAGGGCCGCATACAGCCCGCCCAGTCCCAGCGCCCGCCCCGGGCGCACCTCCCCGTACACCACGCGCACCAGCAGCAAGGCCAGCGTGGCCGCCGGCAGCAGCACCCCCATGATGCGCACGTCAATGGTCAGGGCGCAGGCCAGCGCGTGCCACAAGACCCGGCTTAGCGTGGGGCGCAGCACCAAGCGCACGCCCGTATTTAGGCCGACGGCGAACAGGGCCATGAATACGGCGTCCTTGTCGTTGTAGAAGAAGTCGGCAAACAGGCGCGGGCTCAGCACCAGCCACAGCGCCCCGAGCAGGCCCCACTGCCAGGAGCCAAAGCGCCGCCGTGCCAGTTGATAGAACGCCACGCACCCGCCCCAGCACACCACAAACGTCGCTAAATGCCGGAATAAGAACCGCTCGCGTGTGGTTTCCAATCGCAAGAGTCGCTCTAGGTAACAAGTAGGGGTTTCAAATGCTACTCCGTAATCGCGGTCAAAGTACTCTTCTAGCGGCACTGAGTAGGAAGCGAATGCTGGATCCTGAGCAACAAAGTCGGGATCAAAGCGCTGTAGAAGATACTTTAGGGTGACCATGCCGTTGTTGCGGCTGATTTCCTCATCAACTGACATTCCATAATCATGGTAGACTAGTAAGCCCAGCAGCAGAAAAAACACAAAGAAGCTAATGACTATTCCCCTGGGATATTGTTGTGTTACAGCCTTAATTGTAGCAAGTGCATTCATAAAGTAAAGCAGAAGGGTATAAAAACGCTAGGTCTCTAGCGTCGTATTGAAGCCGCTTAGCGCGTGTATACATTGCTCGTTCATTTTTTACCAGTGCATGCGAAATACCGACATGACCAACTCGCCCCCAACGCGCGTCTGATACACTTCCTTGTTGGCAAACTCATAAGGCAACGTATGCCCGCGGTAGGTCGAGAGGAAGTAATCGGCCTTGCTCATATCATCCACGAATGAAAAGCGGTGTTGCTCCGCTTCCGGCAATAGATAAATGCTGAAAGCCGCCGAACTGGGCTGTGGAGTGCTGATGGTAATGTGAGGCCGGTTGTCAGTGGCCAAAACGTATTCAAGTCCCTGGCGGTAACTCAGCCCCCAGTAATCCATCTCGAAGCGCTGCAGCAGATTGGAACCTGCCAAAGGATTGAAGTATACGTTTTGTAGCGGGTGAGCTTCGATCATTTTGCCTGCCACCACTACCGCACTCATGGTTACGATAGCGCCCACTACTCTAGGCCACTGCGCCCATAGGCGTTGCGCTGCAGCCCAATGCACGGTGCTCCATAGGCCCCGCAATGCAATGAGCAGCAGCGCCGGATAAACAAAATACAGCTGGCGCCATCCGTCATAGAGCACGGCGTGCATTACCACCACGGCTATGAGTGGGGCCATGCCCATACCAAGAAAAAACACGTCCTGCAATTCCTGTTCCGTGCGCCACAACCGCAAGCCTACCTGCCGCAGATTCTGCAACACGCGGCACGCAACCAAAACTGCCCCTATCAGAAATGTGACCACGTATAACAGCGGAGTCGTCACCCCAATCCAGACGAAGGGGTAGTGCCAGGGCAAAGCCACCGAGCGCTCTATGCGACCCAGATATAATACCTCTCCATCCCACCGAAACGAACTCATGTTGTGCCAAGCGAGCAGGAAGTTGTCGAGTGGGGCGGGCCACAGGTAGGGCCAGAAGGCCACCACCAGCCCCGCCGTCAGGGCCGCATACAGCCCGCCCAGTCCCAGCGCCCGCCCCGGGCGCACCTCCCCGTACACCACGCGCACCAGCAGCAAGGCCAGCGTGGCCGCCGGCAGCAGCACCCCCATGATGCGCACGTCAATGGTCAGGGCGCAGGCCAGCGCGTGCCACAAGACCCGGCTTAGCGTGGGGCGCAGCACCAAGCGCACGCCCGTATTTAGGCCGACGGCGAACAGGGCCATGAATACGGCGTCCTTGTCGTTGTAGAAGAAGTCGGCAAACAGGCGCGGGCTCAGCACCAGCCACAGCGCCCCGAGCAGGCCCCACTGCCAGGAGCCAAAGCGCCGCCGTGCCAGTTGATAGAACGCCACGCACCCGCCCCAGCACACCACAAACGTCGCTAAATGCCGGAATAAGAACTTCGCCCGCATAGTTTCCAGGTCCAGTACAAACTCCAAGTAGCTCAGCGGTGTTTCGAGCGCCACTCCGTAATCTCGATCCTGATATTCAGGCAAAGGCACCCAGTATGGGCCAAAGGCCGGATGCTGGGCTTTCTCGGGAGCAAACCGCTGAAACAAGTAGCGGAGCGTTACCATGCCATTGTCGCGGCTGATGCGCTCGTCAATGGACATACCGTAATCGGAGTAAATCCAGAGGCCTAGCAACAGCAGCAAGCCAAAAAACAAGCCTACGGGCAGCCAGGGCCGTTGGTCTAGCACGGCGGGTAAGCGCAAAGAGGCCACCTTACGCATCGAAATACGTCTGCACGAAATAGAGGGGCCGGTTCTGGTTTTCGCGGTAAATCCGGAAGACATACTCCCCCAGAATACCCAGGAACAACAACTGAATACAGCCCACAAAATAAATACTCAGCTCCAGCGACGACCAGCCGAATGGCGTCAGACCCAAAGCTTTACTAACTAGCACCCATACACCGCCGGCTAGGCAGATAACCATGCCAAAAAGTCCCGTGTATAGGCACACCTTAATAGGCAGATCGGAGAAGGAAAACACCGCATCGAAGGCCAGAGCAATTAGGCGTTTGTATGACATCTTAGGTACTGTACCATCGTGACGGGCCTGCCGAGCATAAGATATAGGCACTTGTCGGTAGCCGATAAAGGACCGTAACCCAGGCAGGTAGCGGTTCTTCTCATTCAGGGAAAGAAACGCCTGAAGTGCCCGCTGGTTCATCATGGAAAAGTTGCCCACATTGTCGGTTTCCTTCAAGCGGGAGAAGTTCCGAAACACACTGTGGAACATCTTTATCAGCGTCTGGCGAGCCCATCCCTCTGCACGGTCGGTGCGGTGACCGTAGGCAATGTCGTACTGATCATTTTTTAAAAGCTCGTACATGCGGCTCAGCAGCTCTGGTGGATCCTGTAGGTCACCATCCATCATAGCCACATATTGTCCCTTAGCCGCGAATAGTCCCGCCGTGTAAGCCGCTTGGTGACCAAAGTTGCGGGATAATACCAACACTTTTAACCTCGGGTCAGAGACCCGTGCCGCTAGCAACAGGGGGAGCGTCTGGTCGCGAGAGCCGTCGTCAACGCAGATAATCTCATAGTTATCCGTGATGCTGCGAACAGCTTCAGTAGTGCGCTGAACCAACGTAGGTATCAAGCCTTCCTCGTTGAAAACCGGAATAACAACGGAAAGCAACGGATTAGCCATAGATGATAGACACAAGGGAAATACCAGTTTTTACAAATGTAACAGGATGTTGACAGTGCGAAAGCTGGTTCCGGCCCTTAGCAAGTAGTCTATGCACTATCAAGGCTAGGTCAACTACACCCCTTATGAAATCTCAAGTATTTGAACGTGTGTAGCGCGGTGGGCTGCACCTTACTAAGGTTTGAAGTACTTAACCCATACTGCTCCTATAAAAAACACGCGTACTAGACGGGGTAATATCATCTTGCAGCATGGTAAACCTTGGGTTGCCTTAGAAGGGCTGGGCTGCTACTTTCGTCTGCCCATGCTACTATTGTAGCTTATCGTTGCCTGACCCTCCGACTGTGGATTTATCTGTCGTTATTCCCATTTACAACGAAGAGGCCAATATTGCGGCGCTATACGAGCGCCTGCGAGGAGTGGTGGAAAATATGGCACTGCCAGGTGGCTATGAGTTCATCTTTGTTAATGATGGCTCCCGAGACCAATCCCTGGTCTTACTTCGCCTGTTGGCAGCTCGTGATGAGCGGGTGCGATACCTTGATTTTAGTCGCAATTTTGGCCATCAAATAGCCGTGACAGCTGGCTTAGATCGCACCCAAGGTGAGGCCGTGGTAATTATCGATGCTGATTTACAAGACCCGCCCGAACTGCTGCCTCACCTCTATCAAAAGCTTAGGGAAGGGTTTGAGGTAGTGTATGCCAAGCGCCGTACCCGCCAGGGTGAAAGTGCCGCCAAGAGACTCACGGCGAAACTGTTCTATCGGGTTCTGGCCTTGATAACCCACATTTCTATTCCTGTAGATACTGGCGACTTTCGCATTATTTCACGGAAAGTAGTCACGGCGTTGCGGCAGATGCCCGAGCAAAACAAGTTTATCCGAGGTCAGATTTCCTGGATTGGCTACCGCCAAAGCTGCATCGAGTATGACCGCACCGAGCGAACCGGCGGAGCTACTGGCTATACCTATAGCAAAATGCTGCGCTTTGCGTTGGATGGCATCACGGCCTTCTCTGATGTACCGCTACGGGTTGCTACCATCAGTGGATTTGCAGTATCAGGGGTAGCGTTTTTAGTAATGCTCTACACCCTATACTCACGCTTCGTAACCCGGGACTTTCAGCCTGGGTGGGCTTCGCTGATGATCAGCATTTTGTTTTTAGGTGGTGTACAACTGATTGCGGTAGGCATCATTGGCGAATATATTGCTCGGCTTTCGGCCAACGTACGGCAACGGCCCTTGTACATTATCTCCGAGACGAATACCACGCCGCCTGATACAACGACTCCACGTAGCACGTAGCACTTACGCGAGCAGAACACTATATTTCTATAGTTTCTCCGCTCCCTATGCTACACTTCCAGAATTACATTAACGGCCACCTCGTACCACCCCACTCAGGTAAGTACTTGCCGGACATAGAACCCGCTACTGGGCAGGTGTTTGCCCAAATTCCCGCTTCTGATGCTGCAGATGTAGCACTGGCGGTGCAGGCAGCAGAAGCGGCTTTACCAGCTTGGCGGATGCTACCGACTGAGGAACGAGGTCGTTTGCTGGTGCGCATTTCTGAGTTGATTGAGCGTGACTTAGAGCGGTTAGCAGAGGCAGAAAGTCAGGATAATGGCAAACCCGTTGGCTTGGCCCGCACCGTAGACATTCCCAGAGCGGCTAGCAATTTCGCTTTTTTTGGCACTGCAGCTCAGCACTTTGCTTCTGAAACTCACTTTCAGCAAGGAGTAGCGCTAAATTACACCGTGCGTCATCCGGTGGGCATAGTGGGCTGCATCTCCCCCTGGAACTTACCGCTCTATTTGTTTACATGGAAAATTGCGCCGGCGTTAGCAGCAGGGTGCTGCGTAGTAGCAAAACCGTCGGAAATAACGCCTTACACGGCGTTTCTGCTGAGTGAACTGTGCATTGAAGCTGGGTTGCCACCGGGGGTGCTCAACATTGTGCATGGTACTGGCCTAGCAGCAGGGCAAGCCATTGTAGAGCACCCGGGTATTAAAGCCATCAGCTTTACGGGGGGCACCAAAACCGGGCAGCATATTGCTGGCACTGCGGCGCCTATGTTCAAGAAGCTCTCTTTGGAACTAGGTGGCAAAAATCCCAATCTTGTTTTCGCCGACTGCGACCTGACCGAGGCTGTAGCCACTAGCTTGCGCAGCAGCTTCTCCAACCAAGGACAGATCTGCCTCTGCGGTTCGCGCATCTTCATAGAGCGGTCTATATACGAGCCTTTTAAGCAAGCTTTTCTGGCTGGCGTAACAACGCTTACGGTTGGCGACCCGCAAGAAGCTGCAACCAAGCAAGGGGCTTTAGTAAGCGAGGCGCATTTGGAGAAGGTACTCAGCTACATTGAACTGGCGCACCAAGAAGGCGGCAAACTATTGGCCGGCGGACAGCGGATTTACCTTTCTGGGCGTTGCGCGGGCGGCTACTTCTTGCAGCCTACCGTGTTTGAGGGCCTAGCGCCTGATTGCCGCGTTAACCAAGAAGAAATTTTTGGGCCAGTAGTCACGCTCACGGCTTTCGATACGGAGGAGCAGGTATTGAGCTGGGCTAACAGCACCGAGTATGGACTAGCTGCTACCATCTGGACGCGCGATTTAAACCGGGCTCACCGCGTGGCGCACGCCCTTCACAGCGGTATTGTGTGGGTTAACACCTGGCTGCACCGCGACTTACGCACACCCTTCGGGGGCGTGAAAAACTCCGGTGTTGGGCGAGAGGGTGGCCTAGAAGCTCTGCGTTTTTTTACGGAGCCGCAAAATGTGTGCATAAAGCTCTAGCTCCGAGCAATTAACTCGAGTCAACTGCCATCGACTTGATGCAGTTCGCTTTGGAAGCATAGGCAGAAGGATGCTCTATTCTCTACTACCTGGCCTAGCGCACATCCCACCGGTACAGCCGTAGCTTGCCCGACTCAGCTAGTAAGGTCAGGTGCTGGTTGGTGGGGAAAGCAGCTCCGGCTTCTACTAATTGCTTGGCATAAGGGTTGGTTTGCCGACCGGCCAAGTCATTAGAACCATCGTAGTAGCTCTGATCAAAAAAGACCAGTACGGGTTTTCCGTTCATGGCTAGTTGCTTGCGCAGGCTGGGGTCAGGGCCGGCGGGGTCAAAAATAGTGCGCAACAGGCGAGCATGCTCTGGAGGGGTCCGCGACATTTTGGTAGCCATGAGCGGCAGGTTAGTGCGCAGGGCTAGCTGGTAACTGTGCCGAGAATGCGGGTCGTCGTCGTCGAGGGTAAGATCCATATTCTCACTGCCCACATGATAATACGGCACTGGCAAAATTGCCTGGTATTCTTCAGGCCGTACCGACAACACCAGCGGATTAATTTCAGTCTGATTGACAGTATTGATTAGAGTATTTGGCAGCAAACTGCGACTATAGAACTTCAGCGTATCACGGGTATCGACGTAGGCCAGTAGAATAAGGCCGGCCGCCACCCACCAGCGCACTGCGTGACGACTTGTGCGCAGCCAATTATCCAGCCCGACCAGCACAAACAGGTTTATAAACCAAAAAAATGGCCAGCTAAAACGTGCTACCGTTCGGAAGTGCGAAGCCTTGTCCGTGAGTTTGTGCAGGTAAAAGAAGGGGCTTAGGTAATTAGTAATATGGTATTGCCCATCGAAAAGATCATATACGGTCCCTACTGAACCTAGCAGGCCTACCAGCGCTGCTATACCTAGCAGTGCCAAGAATTTCCGCTCAGACGTCTGCCCCCAGCTTTTCCACCAGTGCTTGGTGGCTGGCCGAGAAAAGAGCCATGCGACACCTAACCCTACCAAACCAAACAACGCAAAAGCACCTAAATACGCCTGAGATTCCTGTGTTACGTACGCAGTAGGCTGAATTATGAAATGAGTCGTCTCGTAGGAGTACTGCTGCAGCAGGGCCGATACTTGCAGCTTCCAGGCGGGATAATTAAAGCCGGTTGGGTCATTGAGACGCAGAGAGTAATACCGGTCAATTAATCGAATAATCAATACGCTTAGCACTAGTGGTAATCCGGAAAGCGCGGCCCCAGCCAGCGTTAGCCGAGGCTGCTTGCGCCAATATCCTTTGGGCAGCAGCCAGGCTGCGAAGAAAGAACCTGTTAACAGGCCTAGCAGTGGTAGGTAATAGAGGTGCAGAAACGAGATAAGAGTAAATGCACACACCAAACCTGCTATCGTTTTGCCGATTGGCTGCCTAGCTTGGTGTCGGTCGTAAATTCGCAAGAGCCCCCAAATAGCCAGCAGCACTACCCAACTATACGAGAGGTTAAAGTGACCCATCAACAGGCGCCCAACTTGAGGGCTGAGCCATGGCAGTGCAATGGAGAATACCAGTACCAGCCCCCAATAGTGTAATAACCGCCGCAGGATTAGTACCAACAGTGCCGTGCTAGCCAGAAACCCTAGTAACAATAACCCATGATAGATATCGATACCATAGGGCGTGATATCGTGCACGTACCGCGACCATAGCCGTACCGCAGCGGCAAGTAAGGGCGTATTATCAGTGTAAAAAATGTAATCACCGAAGGGATGGTTCATCATCCCAAACCATGCAAACCCAGCTGCTGCCGGCTGCTGTAAATAAGCTTGGAAGGTGAAGTAATTTTTTAGGCCATCGTACCCCGGCGAGAGCAGATGCTGACCTGGCTCTGTCAGTAGGGCGCCTAAGGCTCGGAAAACCAGTGCAGCTTGAAGCAACAGAGCTGCCAGAAGCAGCCCTGCAGGAGAAGGACGGCGTAACCACGCCGGAAGCGAAAACGTCATTCTGAATAATCTCAGCGGATAATCTGCAGGCGGCATGTGCGACGCTCATCGCCTACGCGCAGTTCCGCAATATAGAGGCCCGCCGCTGGAAAACTGCTTACATCAAGCCATTGCTCATGCCGGCCAGCCTTCTGTTGCTCGCCATTTAGCATGCGCAACACTTCTCGGCCTTGCACATCTAACACTCGCAGCCAGACTGCCCCCGCTTCTGGTAGCTGGTAGGCCATTAAGCTGGATTGGTCAAAGGGGTTAGGGTAATTAGGCTCCAGCTTCAGGCTAGTATATTTCTCTCCGTCGCTTTGGCTGCCTGAAGGCAGTGCGCGCGGAATCGCCAGAGTGTCTCCTAGTTGCTGCCCATTTTTATGGCGTACCTGTGAGTACTGCCGCCCTATAAACTGCAAGTGAGAAGGCTCCCACCCTGATGGTTGACCGCGGCTAGTCATAGTTTCGCTGTAGGCCTGGTACACCGCCCGCTGATTAGCGGTCTGCAGAGGCTGTAGGTTAGTTGGGCGCCGACGGCTGTCATAACCTACGTAAAGCAAGGTCCGGCACTCTATGTTGCTGGTGGCAGCCAAAGCCACGACCCCAGCCATCCGGTGGTCAGAGTGGTCACGCGGGTTATGGCGCTCGTCGGGCTGGGGAGCATGCACGCTTACACGCTCGTCGCCTACTTCTTTTTTAAGAATCCGTTGGATGGTCTGAATTAGGTCGTCCCAAGAAACATAGGGTGCCCCGCCGTCAAGAGGAGACATTGAGCGACCATCTTTAAAGAGCTGACGCATGCTTTGAAACCCACCGCGAGGCTGGCCTTTACCATCCAAGTTACCATCAGGTAAGCGCAGCGAGAAAGCAACCGTGTTGCGGTAACGTTGCATAACCACTGTATGCCCTTTCACCGTGATTGTTTTGGTAGTAGGCACCCCTCCTGAAGCTGAAGCAGTGAGATTAGCAGCTTGCTGTACTGCCGCTTGAAAAGCGGCTTCACGTCCTAACCAGAAATCATTGCTGGGTTCGTTGGCCTGCCCACCAGTAAGGCAAATGAATACGGCTTTTCCGCCTGCTCTCTGCACATCGGCGCAAGCGTCGGCGCCCATAAACAGCTGCCAATCATCGGGGTGAGCTGTAATATATACTGCAACTGGAGGCGTTTTTGGAGTAGTTCCCGTCTGGGCTTGCGCGGCAAACGACCATACGATGGCCAATCCAAATGCTAAAATTCGGAGTAAAGTTGACGTCATTCGGGCGTAATCGCGTGATGGAGCAGCAAAAGGCAGCCGATGGGAGATCAGGGAATCGAAAATTAACTATTCCGAGTCTGATTTCCCGCTCAAGCTGAGCACTATCCGATGAATGTTTTATTTTCCTCGGTGGGCGTGCAGATTCACTCGCTAATATACATCCTTATATCATTATAAAAAGAATACTTTATCTTATTATATTAAAGAGCGGCATAGATAATCATACTCAATTAAACCTGTCAAGAGCAGACTCTAAGTCGGCGAGGGAGGTCTCTGAGAAGTGCAATGAGTCAGGCGGTGCGCTGGTACGTGCCTCTTGCTTGGCTATAAAGGGAGCACCATTTTCATAACGCATACCCAGTAGCACTATCTTGGCACGGGCTGGCACAGATAAGAATTGGTACCCGCCGGCTTGCGGGAGCCCGGCCAACACTAGCCGGCGCCCAGGCACTAGCAGGCGTAAAGCAGTTTGCTCAGTAGCAGTTGGCATAGGCACGTAATAAGCCGTAGTGGCTCCGCTCCAAGCTTTTCCCGTAGCAATCCATCCTAGGCGCTTAATCCAGATGCCATTTGGCACTTCTGCAAAATCATTGCCTGCCTCCGTTGGTTCATTGGGGCTCTGCACGGCAACTGCAGGCGCCTCTACAGCAGACGCCGTTCCTTGCTCAAAGGCAAAGCGAATAGGAAGCGTTAGGCGCACTTTCACGGCTTGGCCTTCCTGCTTACCCGGCTGCCAATGGCCAGAGGTTTGTCGCAGCACACGTAAGACCTCCTCGTCGCAGCCATCCCCAATGCCCTTTACGATACGCGGGGAATTAACTCGGCCGGTTTCGTCAACAATAAACGAAGCGAAAACTACGCCCTGCGTTTGGTTGCTTAGTGCCTGACTGGGATAACGCACCAGTTGGTTAATTTCGGCGGGACCAGCACCATACTGCGGCATCTGCTCGACCGAATTGTAAATTTTCTCAGCAGGCAGTGCGGAGGCCTCGGCCTCATGCCAGCGTAATGCGCTTCCTGAGCTGGCTGCTTCGCCGTAGAAGAGTTGCGGCTGCGCTCCGCTAGATAGCTGCACCTGCATTTCCTGACCAGCTGCCAAGGCTAACTGCTGCCCGCCAGCTGTAGCGCGCACTAACACGGCTCCTGCTAACTCCAATGGGGTGCCCGAAGTTGTTTCTGTAAGTAAGTTGGAGAGAAGCAGGTCGGCAAGGGAATAACACTCCTTTAGTTCTACCCACACGGTTCCCGTTGCAGGACGCTGGCGGGCGTCTAGCAGAGACTTAGCCGGAATACGAACGATGGTACCCTCCCGTCCCTGTACTTCAGCAGGCCGGGAAGGATCTATTTGGAAGTACTCACTGGCCTTCAAGGTCAGGTCCTGTAACCGCGCCTCTACCGGTGGGGCGGCAGCATCGTAAGTAGACGGGCGTAACACGCCTCGCCGGTATACCACCAGGGGGGCCTTCCGATTCGTGAGTCGCTCAAGATGGTGCCAATCCCGCTGAACTGGGGCAGTGGCTACGGGCTCCACGATAGAATCTAGGGCCAGCGAGTCAGCTAGAGCTGGGCTTCGTTGTTCGGTACGCTTGGGCTGCTCCCGTTGACAACCAACAGTGGCAACTGCCAGCATCGCCAGCAGAGAGAGGGGACGGAAAATCGGCATAACGAAGGCTATACGCTCGAAGGGAGGAGCTTATTTAGCTTAAAGGTTGTGCTTTTCAGCAAATAACTGATTAGTAGCGAGAAAAAGTACACCCTAATATCCCTAGGCCATTTGCTTACGGTTCGTTAGCTGCTTCCCCCTCCGCCGAACTAAACCGATACAGATAAGTACAGCCTCATAGTTACATCGGTACAGAGAGTAGCATTGGTGCTGAACGGGACCTTAGTTTCGTTAAGCAATAATTCTTAGATAGTTAGCAATCAGCATACAACTAAGCTGAGCCAGAATTTTAGGTTCAGCGCGCAGTATCAGTGTTTACACGGCTAGGCCAGTCCTTGCCTGGTTCCGCACAAAGGCGCTTTCACTATAAAGGAACAATGGTTGCCTGCCATCCAGGTTTAGCAGAACCCAACGCAGGCTACGAAAGCGCCTCTTTCTCAGATGCCAGCGAGAGCCACATGGAGTTATTGGCATAGGGATATAGCGAGGGAGCCTAAAGTACATACAGCAGAAAGTAAAATGTCGGCGAGAGTTAGGCGTTTAGGTAAAAACGCTCCCAGTACGCTTGCAGCCTCATGCATAAAGGCGAAGCTATTGTCTAAGAAAAGCTGGCCTTTAAGCTCTAGGCCACACTAAGCTCTTAATGCTGTAGCCGTTTTACGAGTTGTGTATACCCCACTAAATCTCCGATCTTTACGCAGTTATGCGCTTTCATCCTACTCTCCTGCTCTTTCCTCTACTAGGCCTGGTAGCCTGTGAGACCGACCTAAACTCAGGCCCCCGCGTTGATTTTGTGGCTAGCAGCCGTTTCAATACGGGCAACCGTCGGCTCACCGTACCCGGCGACACAGTAGCCACCCGCATATATGCTGAAGCTGAGAAGGGTAATCGCCTAACACGTATGCGAATTACTGCTGAATACCAGCCTTTGCCTGAAGGCATTATTTACCCCCAGGCAGGTTACCGAGAAGGCGATCAAGACTCCTTTACCCTCATATACTTAGATACTACCTTCGAGACCGTTACGCGGTTTACGGAAAAGTTTGCTTTTCAAAGTGTGCAGCCTGCACGCACTACCGCAGGTAAGGAAACCTGGCGCTACGAGGCTACCGATAATAATGAAGAAGTAGGTACGCGTAGTTTCACCCTTCGCCTAGGTCGTGCTGATTCGGCGTTTATCTACCACAGTTATCGAATAGGTCTTCAAGCGCCTTCAGCTAATAACGCTGGACGTCGCAGTTTCTTGGCTCTTCGCTCTGGCCTAGCGCTGCCAAAGTTTACGGTATACAAGGCTCCCCAAAACAGCGATGCCCAGCAGCTTATCGATCTGTTCTACGTACCCAGTGTAACAACCGGGCCAGGGCTAGCCACTCCTTTTTACAAAGGAGCTAAGCTTACTGATACTATATGGCCCATTAAGCGCCTGACTCGCATTCGACAAACTACACTCACCAATACCGCTTTCACGGCCCTTACTACCCCCGCACAGTTTGCTTCTGCTTTTGCAGGAGGAGTTCCGTTTCCTGGCGACTCCACCTATACAGGCTCGGTTGCCAAAAACCAGGTTATTGCTTTTCGTACCCCTGAAGGCAAAAATGGCGCTATCTTCGTGGAAGACATACTCACCACGGCCATACCTACGCTGGTACTTCAGGTAAGAATATCGAAGTAGTATTTCTAGGCCACTAAAAAGGGCTCCTCCCAGAAATGAGAGGAGCCCTTTTTAGTGGCCTAGAAATACTGACTAGAAATTGACTCCAACGGTGACGGATGTAACAAACCGGTCTCCTTTCACTCCTACTACTGGCTGGCGGCCGCTATCAATCGTGTAGGCGGAAGTGTAGCTGTCGGTGGTGTTATACACTCCCGAAAGATCTAGGTAGAAATTCCGCTGAGCAAAGCCGACGCCGGCAGTATAGAAATTCTGTGCGCGATCAAACGTAGCCGTTTTGAAGGGGTCGCCGTAGCGGGCGTAGCCAGCCCGTACTCGGAATACTTCGAAACGGCCTTCTATACCAGCGCGGTAATTAAGGGCTTTGCCGTAGCTGTTGCTGATGGCTTCATTTTCAACTGAGAACACACTGGCCCCATCTCCATCGGCACCAGATAACCGTGCTTGGCTATAATTCACATACTCCACGTCACCGCTCACGAAGGCATATTTACCAAGAAGGAAAACAGCTCCACCGGTAGCCCGGAAAGGCGTAGTAAGCTGATAGGTGTACTCTCCTGGCTGCGTGCTTTCAGAGGCGGAGGTAACACCAGCGCCCGAATAAGGCTCTCGGCTAAAGTTAGATTGAATAGAAGCGCCGTAAGAGTCAGTGAGTTTGCTGAACGTAGGCGTTTGTACCGACAAACCAAACCGCATATAGTCTGCTGGGCGGTAAATTACCCCTAGCCGGAAGTTGAATCCTGTTCCCTTAGTCTCTAATGTATTGCGGCGGAGCAAGCTGGTGAAGGGTGTATTAGGATCATTCTCCGTTTCCTGAAAATCACGAGTCTCCTTGTAGCGAGTACTCACAACTCCTATAGCTCCCCCGATATAGAGTTTATCACGGTAACTGGCGCCGTAGCCAAAGTCAAACTGGGTTTGGCCACCACTGGTTTGCACCGTTTCCTCCTGGTTGATGTCACCCACCCGCCGCAAGGTGCCTAACGAGTCACCCCCGGTAAGGCGGCTGCGATAAAAGTTGGTCAGATAAGCCCCATAGGCCAGTCCATCAAGCGAGGTATAGGCGTTGTCCTGATACTCTTGGTCTATATCGTCGTAGCTAACACGTGGCTCGCGTAACCGTTGAAAAAACGAACGGTCTTCGGTGGTAGTGTTACGGTAATGGTAGCGGCTGTTGAAATCATTCAGGCGAGTAATACCAAAGGCAAATGTGCCAGAGCGCCACGCCGATGTGTTGTCGTCGTCAGTCAAGCGGTTAGTGAAGGCTACACCTAAATTGCTTAAGAGCAACGAAGAGCGCTGGTCGCTTATACTAGAAGAGCCAGCCTGTGCCTTAGTGGAAAGCTGACCGAAACCGGGAGTAAAGCTGGCATCTGATTTCACATAGAGGCCTAGACCAGCAGGGTTAGATACTAAGCTACCCAAGTTGGCGCCTACGGCCGATGTGGCGCCCCCAATGCCCAGCGCTCGTGCCGGACCACCAAATTGTATGCGGGAGTAGCGCAGAGCATCTGCTTCGTTTTGGGCAAAGGCGTGGCTAGCCAAGCCCATGAGAGCCAGGCCCAAGCCATATTTCAGGTTTTTCATGGGAAAGGAAGAGAGTGGCCAGCCATATAGGCTGGCCGTTCATCGGTAGACGCACCAAATACGACAGCCTAAGCGGGATTATTGTACCCGACCCCGGCCGCGCGAGCCACCGTCGCCGCCACCGCTGTTACCCCCGCCACTATTTGAGGGCGAATAGCTGCGTGAAGGCTCTGAGTAGCTACGAGTGGGCTGCTCATACGAGCGTGAGGGTTGCTCGTAGGTGCGGGCAGGCTGCTGCCAAGCCCGCTCACGGCGTGCTGGCTGCTCTGCAGAACCCGAAGACTGCTGTGCGGGCTGTCCATCATTGACCCAACCCCGACCCCGGCGGGGCTGGTTGTAGTCGTTTGGTGAGGTAGAAGGCTGCGCACCAAGCTGCCCCGATGCTTGCTCCAGTACCCGCCAGCGGCGACCACCATTTGGATCAAGATTCGGTTGTGATGAAAGCACCTCACGCCGGTCGCCGGAGAGCACGCGCCCTGTGCGGTCAGTACCGTTGCTGCCAGATACAACACCTTGCGATGAACCAGCAGGCGCTGGGCTAGTACCATCCGCCTCTATGCGGCCACGGCCCCGGATGGGCTGCGGAGAAGAAACCACTCCGGTAGAGCCAGTAGCTGGCGCTAACACGCCATTTTGCTGCACTTGCCCACGGGGGCCACTGCTGGTAGCGGTACCCGTAGCACGAGAAGCATCAACTGCTCCATCACGGCGCGGGCCATATACTACGCGGTTGCGCGGGTTATTATCGTAGGAGCCACCACCGTAGTAGCCAGAGCCTAGGCCTCCGTAATAGCCACCAAAACCGCCTAGGCCACCATAGCCGTAGCCATATCCGCCGTAGCCGCCATAACCATAGCCATACGCGTCGTAAGGGCTATAGCCATAGCCGAACGGACGATACCAAGGCCGCCCGAAGCTGATGCTGATGAAAGAGCCGCCTCCCCAGAAAGGAGAGTAAAACGGATCATAAAAGGCCGAACCGAACCGGGAATAAGCTCCCGGATAATAGGCGTAAGCCGGACCACCGTACCAGAATGGGTCGGTGTAGGCAAAATCATAGTACCCCATGCCTAGGCCTCGATAGGCCGGCTGGTGGAAACGGCGCAGGCGTTCAGCATAGCTGTAGCCGTTATCATAATATTCGGCGCTACTGGCAGAGGAGTTGCTGTCACCAGTATAGTCGGGGTTAGCCACGTCGCCAGGGTTGCTAGCATCCGTTTGAGTCTGAGTAGCCGATTGCATAGCTACCGGGGCCGTTACCCGGTCCTTGGAAGAAAAATAAACGCCGTCGCTCTCCGTAGTGGTGAGGGCCGACGTGCCAGCGCAGCCGCCCAGCGTAAGCAGGGCTAAAGCGGGCAATACGGAGTGGATGCTTTTTTTCATGGATGCTAGCGCGAAAAGAACGAATCGGAAGATTAAAAACTAATAGTGCCCGGCGATGAAGGGCCAGGGTTGGTCCATATCCTCCGGATTTAATAACGTAATTTGGCCCCGAAACGGTGCCCTTTCTCTGAGACAAATCTTATACCAGAAAAGGAACCTTTCTGCCCAATCAAAGATACTCCGAATATGAGCAAAAGTTTGCCTAAGCGCAGTGAAGATTACTCTCTGTGGTACAATGAATTGGTGAAACGTGCTGGTCTAGCCGAAAACTCGGCCGTACGTGGCTGCATGGTGATCAAACCGTACGGGTACGCCATCTGGGAAAAGATGCAGCGGACCTTGGACGATATGTTCAAACGGACGGGTCACCAAAATGCCTATTTCCCGCTTTTCGTACCCAAAAGCTTATTTGAAGCCGAGGAGAAAAATGCGGAAGGTTTTGCCAAGGAATGTGCCGTAGTAACACACTACCGCCTACAAACAGACCCCGAAAACCCCGGTAAGTTGCGTGTTGACCCAAACGCCAAGCTGGAGGAAGAACTAGTGGTGCGCCCTACTTCGGAGGCCATCATCTGGAGCACGTACAAAAACTGGATTCAGAGCTACCGCGACTTGCCTCTGCTCATTAATCAGTGGGCCAACGTAGTACGCTGGGAAATGCGTACCCGCCTATTCTTGCGCACTGCCGAGTTCCTGTGGCAGGAAGGCCACACTGCCCACGCCACCGCCGAGGAGGCCGTAGCTGAAACCCGCCAGATGCTGGAGGTGTACGCTCAATTCGCGGAGGAATGGCTGGCCCTGCCCGTGGTAAAAGGCGTAAAGACTGAAAATGAGCGTTTTGCTGGTGCCCTCGACACCTACTGCATTGAAGGGCTGATGCAGGATGGCAAGGCACTGCAGGCTGGTACTTCTCACTTCCTAGGCCAGAACTTCGCCAAAGCTTTTGATGTGCAGTTTGCCACTAAAGAGGGTGGCCTAGAGCACGTATGGGGCACTAGCTGGGGCGTGAGTACCCGCCTGATGGGTGCCTTGGTAATGGCTCACTCCGATGACGAAGGCTTGGTGCTGCCGCCCAAACTGGCCCCTATCCAAGTGGTGATTGTGCCCATTTACAAAACTGGCCAACTTGATGAGTTGCTGGAGCGCATCCGGCCGATGCAAATGGGCCTGATTGAGCGTGGCATCTCGGTGAAGATTGATGACCGCGACACTGAGCGTCCCGGCTTTAAGTTTGCTGAATGGGAGCTGAAAGGCGTGCCCGTTCGCATTGCCGTAGGTATGCGCGACTTAGATGGTGGCACCGTAGAAGTTGCCCGCCGCGATACCAAGGAGAAGATGAACCTGCCGCTGGCCGATATCGTGAACAGCGTAGATCAGCTGCTACAGGATATTCAGCGCAACATTTACCAGCGCGCCCTACGCTTCCGCGAGGAGAACACCACTCGCGTAGATACCTACGAGGAGTTTAAGCAGGTGCTCGACAACAAGCCGGGCTTTGTAGTAGCCCACTGGGATGGCACCTCCGAAACCGAGGAGCGCATCAAGGAGGAAACCAAAGCCACTATCCGCTGCATTGCACTCAACGAGCCCGATGAGGATGGCATTTGCATTGTAACGGGTAAGCCCTCGAAGCGCCGGGTGTACTTCGCCCGCGCCTACTAGGCCTAGGCCACTATGTAGCAAATTAAAAAGCCCCGCTGCTTCCAAGGCAGCGGGGCTTTTGCGTTTACAGCGTTACTTAAGTTGTGGCTGCGGCTGAACTGATATTACCGCGGCTCGTTGCGCTTGCTGCACATGGCGTTGCATGTGCGCTACTACAAATAGCAACGCCTCCCCTACTCGTAGCTTCAACAGCCGAAAGAACTCAACGGGAACTGCCTTGCGGTTGAGATTAGCCTGGGCAGCCAAGGGCAGCAAGGAACTCCAAGCGGCCAATTGCGCCTCAAATTCCTGCAGCACCGCGGGCGTCAGATGGCTACGGGCTGGGTTCATGCGGCTAAGCGTCTTCTGGGCCTTCCGGTTCTCGGGCCGCACCAGCTCATACGACTTGCGGCCCAACCAGCTAAACCCAACTTCCTCCTCTGGCTTACTGGCGGCTTCTGGGTGGCCTAGAGCCCGTTGCAGGGCGGGCAGGTAGTAACGCCCGTAACGGTTTAGATGCTCCAGGCATTCTAGCACGCTCCAGCTTTCGGGACTTTGCTTGTGGTTCAATACGGCTTCGGGTAAGGGCAGCAGCTCTTGGTGCAGCGTAGCATCAAGGGAAGCTAACCGTTGCTGAAGGTCGGTGAGGAAAGCGGTTGGGCGCATGGGCAAGCATTGGCTGTTGTGTAGAGCAAACATCCGGAGCCTAGGCCACTAAAACCTTGACGGCAATCAATATTTAGCGCAGGCGGCTCAGCGTCTCGGGCGTCATGCGCAGATAAGAAGCAATGTACTTCTTCGGAACCCGCTGAAATAGCGTTGGGCTCCGGGCTAGTAGCCGCTGGTAACGCTGAGCCGGGTCGGGCAGGAGCAGATCTATTTCTCGCTCGATGCGGCCTACCAAGTTGCGCTCAAGCTCTGCACGCCAGAAGTGAGCGAAGTTGATATTCTGCTCTATGAAAGTCATAAAATCTGAGCGACTAATGCCGAGCAGCGCACTCTTGCGCAACGCCTGAATACCATACTCCGATGGCTGGGCCGTCACGAAGGAGGGAAACGAACAGAGCAGGCTGCTCTCGTACCCAAAGCCTACGCAGATTTCTTCAGGGCCCGCCGGGAAGTAAATGCGCAGTAGGCCAGTATGCACAAAGTACAGCGTGTGCTCTGCTTGGCCCGGCCGAATCAGAAACTCGCCCCGCGGCAGATGCACTTGCTTTTGCCAATACCCTACAAAAGCTTCAACATCGGCGGTGGTGAGTTGTGGCACCTGGCCTAGAAGCTCTTTAAGAGCCTGAAAAGCGGGAGATAATGTGGCGGAAGACGACGACACGACAGCAGTAGCGTAGCATAAAACCTGCTGGAAAAGATAAGAAAGCCAAGCCATTACTGGGCTTCTGCGTATCTTTTCCTAACCAAACACCTTACTCCTATGGATTGGCTCACAATTGCGCTGTTGCTCCTTTTCGGGTTGTTATTCCTGGCGGTCGAAGTCATTTTTATTCCCGGCACTACGGTGGTGGGTCTCGTGGGCTTTGGCCTGCTCATAGCAGGTATCTGGTTCAGCTACCGCGACTTTGGCACCGGGGCGGGCCACGTGCTACTGGCTAGCTCGGCGGTGGTAGTCGGCTTCTTGATATACCTGGGGCTTAGGCCCAAGAACCTCAACCGCATGGCTCTCACCAACGTCAACCACGCCCGCGTGCACGACGTGCGTCACCCCGATGTAGTGCCGGGCACTACGGGCCGCACTCTCTCCGCCCTGCGCCCGGCTGGCACGGTCCTCTTCGAGGATGACCGACGGGAAGTAACTACCCGCGGCGAGTTTGTAGCAGCCGGCTCTGAGGTGCGCGTACTGGCAATTGAGCACAACCGCATTGTAGTAGAAAAGGTGGCCTAGCTGGTTCTCCTGTTTTTGTTGTTAGTTGCTACCGAGTTACCTCTTCCCTAGCCGTTCATTGATTGTTAGACAGTATGGATTTTCCTTTCTTCCCGATTATCGTCGGTGGCATTGTGCTGCTGGTGTTTCTGTACTTCTTCCCAATCAGCCTCTGGATTACGGCCCTGTTCTCGGGCGTGCGGGTGAGCCTGTTCCAACTGGCGTTTATGCGGGTACGGAAGGTGCCGCCTTCCCTAATCGTAAACTCGATGATTACCTCCACCAAAGCTGGCCTAGAGCTGACGGCCAATGATTTGGAAACGCACTACTTGGCGGGTGGCAACATTCCCAGCGTAATCAAAGCCCTTATCTCTGCCGATAAAGCCAACATTCCGCTCAGCTTTAAGCAAGCCACGGCCATTGACCTAGCGGGCCGCGACGTATTTGAGGCCGTCACGACCAGCGTTAACCCTAAAGTGATTAATACGCCGAATGTAGCCGCTGTGGCTCAGGATGGCATTCAGCTCATTGCCAAAGCCCGCATTACGGTACGCGCCAACATTGCCCAGCTAGTAGGTGGGGCGGGTGAGGAAACCATTTTGGCCCGCGTGGGTGAAGGCATTGTAACCAGCATCGGCTCGTCAATGTCGCATAAGGAAGTGCTGGAAAACCCGGATAAAATCTCTAAGCTAGTGCTCCAAAAAGGCTTGGATGCAGGTACGGCCTTCGAAATTCTCTCCATTGACATTGCTGACATCGACATCGGAGAGAACATTGGCGCTAAGCTCCAAACCGACCAAGCCTCCGCCGACCTCCGCGTAGCCGAAGCCCGGGCCGAAGAGCGCCGGGCCATGGCCGTGGCTATGGAGCAAGAAAACCGTGCGAAGACGCAGGAAGCCAAGGCCCGCGTGGTAGACGCCGAGGCTGAAATTCCGAAAGCCATTGCCGAGGCCTTCCGCTCTGGTAACCTTGGCATCATGGACTACTACAAGATGCGCAACATCCAGTCTGACACCGACATGCGCGACTCCATTGCTAACCCCAGCGGCCAAAACAGCAGCACCAAGCCGGGCCGCGATGAAACTCGCCTAAGCTAGGCCTAGCAGGCGTTGAACTTAAAAAGCCCTTACTTCCAGCGTGGAGGTAAGGGCTTTTGCGTTGTGTAGGCCACTGTATCTGTAACCCGTGCCAGCCTCACTGCCGGCGCTATAGCTGGGTTACTTTTTGGTGATGCGGAACTCTACGCGACGGTTAAGGCGGCGGGTTTCTTCCTGCTCGTTAGAAGCAATGGGCTTTTTGTCGCCGAAACCTTCAGTGGTAATACGGCTGCTGCTAATTCCCTTGCTCACGATGTACCGTTTTACCTCGTTCACGCGGTCTTGGCTCAGCTTCAGGTTCAGGGCGGGGTCACCCTGGTTGTCGGTGTGGCCTTCAATCTTAATTTCTACCTGCGGATACGCTTTCAGCGTTTTGATTAGGCGCTGCAACTCCGGGTAAGAAGTTTCGCGCAGCACATATTTGCTCTGCGCAAAGAAGATATTATTCAGCTTGATGGTCTGGCCTACGGCGAAGGGTACTAGGTACAAATCCTGGTTTACTTCTGAGTATTTCTGCCGGTCCGTAACGTCTAAGTTATCTGACTCCGCCAAGTACTCTTTTGACTCTGCCCGGTAGCCATAGTGGGCCCCCGAAGGCAGTACAATGGTGTAAGAGCCATCCACCGGGCTGGTTTCAGCTACGCCAATCTCCTCACCTGTCAGCAGGTTTTCGTAGTGAATAGTAGCTACAATGGGCTTTTTCGTGGCTGCGTCGAGCACTCGGCCGCGAACCAACGTTACTACCTCCGGACGGAAAGTAGGCGTCAGATTAATGCGGAAGATATCCTTGGAGTTGTCGATGCCTTTGCGGGCCGACACCAAGTAGGCCTCCTCCCCGGCCGCCGATACGGTATAGTACGCATCGAAGTCAGGGGAATTCACGGTTGAGCCCAGGTTGCGCGGACGGGTCCAGTTCGTCCAAGAATCATCGATGCGCTTGCTGTAGAAAATGTCGCTCTTGCCATAGCCTCCCCACCCTTCAGACGCAAAGTAGAGGGTCTTGCCGTCCGCCGCCAAGAAGGGGGCAAACTCGGGCTTCTTGGTATTAATATTAGAGCCAAGGTTGCGCGGCTTGGTCCAGCTGGTACCATCCTCCTTGCGGAAGCTAACGAAGATATCCTGCTGGCCTTGTCCATCTTTCCGATCTACGGCCATCAACAGCACCTTACCCGAAATGCCCAGGTAATAGTCTACATTGTCGGGGTCGTCGTTGTAAAAGTCATCGATATTGACTTTTTCAGGTTGGCTCCAGCCCGTTTTGGTCCGGTGCGTTATGCTCAAGCCCTTAGGATCAATCGTGCCGTCGGATTTGTACACGTTAATCAGGAGGGCCGTATTTCCATCTGATGATACGGAAGCCAACCCATTTGGCCCGGGCGTGTTGATGGGGCTACCAATGTTTTTGGCCTGGCTCCAGGTCTTCTTATCGGCGTTTTGCAGCGTTGAGTACCACACGTCCTGGGGGTCTTTGGCCCCTCCTACGTTCTGCGGACTTTCCTGACGGGCAAAGAACAGCGTGCGGCCATCGGGAGAGATAACCGGGTGGGTGTCGACGTATTTAGTGTTAACAGTGGGCCCTAAGTTCACCATGGCAGAGTCGAAGCTGACGGCATTTTTCTCCGCCTGAAACTCCTTTTTCACCATCGTTTCGGCCACATCGGCAATACCAATGGCGTCAATCTGGTTGACCCCATTTACTGATTTAGTATTCAGTGATACTACAATGCCAATGGTACGGTAAGTACCCGGCGAGAACGTAACCTGCAGGGCACGAAACGCTTCCGGAATAGGACCCGGTTCTTTGTTCTCATACACCTGGTGCTTCTGACCGCGGGTATCCACTAGCTCAATTTTGGAAATGGAGCCAGGATTGAAGTTCTCAATTACTGTTACCTGTTTAGCAACCAACGATTTAGAAAATCGCACTTCTATAAATTCGTTGGTTGATTCCTTTCTCGGAATCCAGGCTTCGTTGCTGGCCTGGCCTAGGGGGAGGGCATTGGGCTCACCGAGTACTTTTTCAGGGGAGAAAGCTTCTTTGCCTTCCGCCTTCTGCGATGAAACGGCCACGACTTTGCTGGCCCATACAGCGTGCTGGGCCTGCGTAACACCATGTATCCCTACTACCAACCCTCCCGACAACAGTATTTTTCGGATGCTCATATGGTCAAGGGCAAAACATAAGGCTCTTAGATGGTCACGTGCTTTAAAGTGCCAACTGGTCAGAATCCTCTTAGACGTTTTGAGTGTTTGGTAAGTTGCAAATCTCTACGAAAGCTGCACTTAAGTGCGTAGAGCTATTCTGGTAGTGCTCAATGACATAGGATCAGGGCCTAACAACCCGTCAGCAAATTCTTCTACTAAGCTAACTAAATCCAGGAAAAAGTAAATTTTTATTTCTCCTTTGTACTCATTCCAACCAGTTAGTTGGACCACAAAGGTAAGATCACCTAGGGCTTTCTGTTACACAAAGCTCTTAGGAATGATCCTGCTACTCTTCAATGTTCTCTAAATTCCACAACTCAGCGCTGCCAAAGGCAACTTGCCTTTCGTTAGTGCAGTAACGTGCAAGCAGCTATATGCTTGTGTAAGCATTTCTTGAATTTTCAACTTGCCCCTAGGGCTGCAAAGTGAAGGTGCGCGTTTCGGCATTAAAAGGTCCCGGAATTTGATTGCCTTTGGAATCCAGCAACTCTAGCTTTATGGTGTTTTCCCCGGGTGCTAAGCCTTCCATAATGTAGGGCACCCACTGATCCAGCAAGAATTCAGTGCCATCAATAGTAGCCCGCACTTTGTTGCCATCAGGCGATAGAGTAGTGTTTACTAAGTAAAAGTCTAGCATCACCCTCTTGGTATCGGCGCCTTTGTACACGTCTTTCGGACGGCTGTAGAACAGGTGGGGCGCTTGTAAATCAAAGTTTTGGGTGCTGTATACGCCGGGCCCCACCGTGAGTACCCGCAGGTCGTAGGCCCCGCGGTGCTTCAGGCTCTCATGATAAGAGCGTGACAGAAAGGAGAGTACTACGTGCTGCCCGTCGGGGATGGGCTTACTGAACTCGCTGGTGTAGTGAGCCGTGTAAGGCTGATTATCTACGATGTTATGAATATGCTGGCCTTGCTGTGAATTGGCTAGGTGCTCAGCATGAGGTCCGCCCGTCATGCGGGTTAGCTGGAAGTTGGTGAGGTCGTAGTCGAAGGCCACGTTGCCGCTGGGCACGGCCGAACCTGGAGGAGGCGTTTTCAGCACTAGTTGGGCCTCGGCCATTTTGGGCGACCCCGTAAGAGGCGTCAGACGAATGCCGTTCTTTTCTAAACTTGCCTCAGAGCCCAAGCTGGACACGGCTTCGCTGGTAGGCTCCTCTTCTGGTTGCTGCACCCGGCGGGTAGTATCGCAGGCGGCTAGGCCTACAACCAATACGCTACTCAGTAAGTATGTAGTTGTTTTCATAGAGCTGTACGTAGTACTGAAGGTGGCCTAGCGAGCAGCCTGCTCGTGGTCTACTATCACCGCAAAGACGCGTTTTTTAAGTACCTTGCGCCTTACGTAAGGTTCTCCAAAAAGTATATCGTTTCTCCCCCATGGAAGAAAAACTGCTGGAGGAAATTCCCTCCCTCGATCTGGCTGATTTTCGCTCTGGTGACCCGGAGCGCAAAGCCCGCTTTGTTCAACAACTCGGTGAAGCCTACCAGAACATTGGCTTCATTGCGCTTAAAAACCATGGTCTGAACGCTGAGCAGACCACCAAGCTCTACTCCGACGTGCAGTCGTTCTTTTCACTGCCCGACGACGTAAAGCAGCAGTACGAAAAGCCTGAGCTAGCTGGCCAGCGCGGCTACGTTAGCAAAGGCAAGGAGCACGCCAAAGGCCGCAATACCGGCGACCTGAAGGAATTTTACCACGTAGGCCAGGAAGTAGACGACCCCAATGACCCCATTGGTGCTGAATACCCCGACAACATCTGGCCGAAGGAAGTAAACAGCTTTGCTGAAACCTCCTTAACCACTTACAAGACCCTCGAAGCCGCCGGCAAAGATGTACTACGGGCCATTGCTCTGTACCTCAACTTGCCCGAGAACTACTTCGATGATAAGGTGCGCAACGGTAACAGCATTCTGCGCCCCATCCACTACTACCCCATCGAAAACCCGGACAGCGTTCCGGCCGATGCTGTTCGCGCTGCTGAGCACGGCGACATCAACCTGATTACGCTACTGATGGGAGCTTCTGCCGACGGCCTGCAAGTGTTGCGCCGCGACGGAAAGTGGATTCCAATTACTGCTCTCCCCGACCAGATTGTGGTAAATGTGGGCGACATGCTGCAGCGCCTCACCAATGGCGTGCTGAAGAGCACCATCCACCGCGTGGTGAACCCACCCCGCGAGAAGATGAACTCTTCCCGTTACAGCATTCCCTTCTTCATGCACCCCCGCTCCGAAATGAGCTTGGCGGCCCTGGAGAGCTGCGTAACACCTGAAAACCCGAAAAAGGAAGCCGATATTACTGCCGGCGAGTTCCTGAATGAGCGCCTCATAGAGCTGGGACTAAAGAAAAAATAGTCCCCTGGCCGTAGGTGCCCGCGCTTGAACTCATCAGGACCTTACGTAATCCCACTCGCGCCACCTGCCCGTTCCCTTGTTTTCACGCCGGCCCCGGCTGCACCCGCAGTCGGGGCCGGTTGTTTTTCTGGCTGGTTTCTGCTTCTTTGTCAAGCATCTACGCTGCATTGCCTTGCTACCCCAAAACCCTTCAACCGTACCTACTTCGCCCCCGCTCCGTCCGCCGGAACGGGTGAAGCGCGGGCGTAACCTAATTTTCCTGAAGGATGTCGCGGCATTAGGCCTCACCGCTTTTGGTGGCCCTCAGGCCCACATGGCCATGATGCTGCGCCTGCTCGTTGACAAGCGCCGCTACCTTACCGCCGCCGACCTGCTGGAGATTACTGCCTTGTGTCAGATCTTACCGGGCCCCACTTCTACGCAAACCATCACGGCTATTGGGTTCCGGCTGGGTGGTCCTAACCTGGCTTACCTCACCCTGCTGGTCTGGATGATTCCCTCGGTGTGCTTCATGACGGCAGCCGGCCTAATGATCAGCTACCTCGATAAGGACCAAGTAGCCCGACTAGTCCAGTTTGTACAGCCCGTGGCCATTGGCTTTGTGGCCTACTCTGCCTATAAAATCTCCGAGAAGGTTATTCATACTAAAACCTCGGTGGGGATTATGGTGGTATCGGCACTACTAGTATACCGCTTTCAGTTGCCTTGGCTTATGCCTATTCTGCTACTGGCCGGCGGGAGCGTGACAACCTTCCGCTACCGAAAAATGCCTAGGGAGCAAACCATCCCGCTCCAAATTGAATGGTCGAACTTCTTGCTGTGGCTGGGAGTGTTTGTGAGTGCAGCTCTATTGGGCTCTTACACTAAGCTGTTGCCGGTTAGGCTCTTTGAGAATTTCTACCGCAACGGCAGCCTGGTATTTGGTGGTGGGCAGGTGCTGGCTCCTCTCTTCTACACTGAGTTTGTTGAGTTTAAGCATTACCTAACCAACAAAGAGTTTCTCTCTGGACTAGGCCTAGTGCAGGCCATGCCGGGGCCTAATTTTTCCTTTGCCTCCTACATAGGAGCCTTGGCCATGCGCCAGGCGGGCAGCGGCATGAGCGGACAACTGTTGGGGGCTATGGTGGGAGTTGCCGGTATCTTCATGCCGGGCACGCTCCTTATCTTCTTCCTGATTCGTTTCTGGGACCAGCTGAAACGCTACCGAGTGATTAAAGCGTCGTTGGAAGGTATTAATGCAGTATCAGCCGGCTTAGTGTGTGCTGCTACCTTTTTGCTGTACCACCCCTTACCAGAAACCCCTGTTAACCTGGGGCTTATCGTGGTGACTTTTTTGGTACTGCTCTGGGAGCGGGTGCCTTCCTACATCATTGTAGGAGCGGCGTTGCTGGCTGGGGTTATCTTTTAGCTATAGAATACATGAAGCCGCCTACTGGCCTAGCACAGAAAATTTTGTGCTAGGCCAGTAGGCGGCTTCGTCTGTTTAGCGCTTACCTAAACAGGCTGTTACATCAATAGCTGCTCGGGCAGGTGCATTAGGTAGTCACCATAGCCACTCTTGCGAAGCGGAGCCGCAATTTCACGCAGTTGGTCAGCATTGATGAACCCCTGACGATAAGCTACTTCTTCGATAGAACCTACTTTGAGCCCCTGGCGCTGCTCTATTACGCGCACAAATTCGCCGGCCTGCATTAGGCTTTCAAAAGTGCCTGTGTCAAGCCAAGCTGTACCACGGCCCAGGATTCCTACCTTTAATTTACCCCGACGCAGATACTCCTGGTTGATGTCTGTAATCTCGTACTCGCCGCGGGGGCTAGGCTTGAGGTTACGGGCAATTTCGATTACCTCGTTATCGTAGAAATATAGGCCAGGTACCGCGTAGTTACTCTTGGGCTGCTTGGGCTTTTCCTCAATACTGAGGGCTTTGTGGTTCTCATCGAACTCCACTACGCCGTAACGCTCTGGGTCATGCACGTGATACGCATACACCACGCCCCCATCTGGGTTGTTGTTGGACTTGAGTAGTTCCTCCATGCCTTCGCCGTGGAAGATATTGTCGCCGAGCACCAGCGCTACCTTGTCATCGCCAATAAAGTCAGCACCTAGCACGAAGGCCTGAGCCAGGCCATTTGGCACCTCCTGAATGGTGTACTGGAAGTTGCAGCCCAAGTTCTTACCATCTCCTAGCAGCTTTTTAAACTGCTCTTGGTCGTGGGGCGTCGTAATGATGAGGATATCCTTAATACCAGCCATCATTAGAATCGACAGCGGATAGTATATCATCGGCTTGTCGTAGACGGGCATCAGCTGCTTGGAAACAGCTAGGGTAAGCGGGTGCAAACGGGTGCCAGAGCCACCGGCGAGGATAATACCTTTCATGTTAGGGTGTTGCTATAGTAAGATCTTGATTACTGGCTCTCGTGAAGCCAGCTAAGGCAGCGTAGGGGTGCTTTAGCTAATTCCGCTCTGCAATAAACTCCTGGTTGGCTTCAAACCAAGCAAGAGTCTTTTGCAACCCTTCCCGAATGCGGATTTGTGGGTTATAACCTAGCAGGTTCTGCGCTTTGCTGATATCGGCCAACGAGTCGCGAATATCACCTGGGCGGTCGGGGCCGTACTCAGGGGTAATATCTGAGCCGGCCTCTTCCTTCAGGATATTGAACAGGTCATTGAGGGAGGTCCGGTCTGCTACTGCGATGTTATACACTTGGTTCACAGCTTCTGGGTTTTGCACCAGCGCCGCTTTAATGTTGGCCTGCACGCAGTTTTCAACGAAGGTAAAGTCACGAGTCTGACCACCATCACCGTTCATGCGCGGCGACTTGCCCTCCAGCACAGCATCAATGAAGAGCGGAATAACGGCAGCATATGCCCCATTAGGGTCTTGGCGGGGACCAAAGATGTTGAAATAGCGCAGACCAATGATTTCCATGCCGTAGGTTTTGCCAAATACATCGGCATACAGCTCATTGGCGTACTTAGTCACGGCGTAAGGTGACAGCGGCTTGCCAATACGGTCTTCCACTTTTGGCAGGGCCTTATGGTCACCGTAGGTAGAGGAAGAAGCAGCGTACACGAAACGCTTTACTCCCGCTTCTTTGGCACCTACCAGCATGTTCACAAAGCCACCAACGTTCACGTCATTACTCGTGATGGGGTCATTGATGGAACGAGGCACGGAGCCCAGTGCAGCTTGATGTAGCACTACATCAATACCCTGGCAGGCATCAATGCAGGTTTGCCGGTCGCGGATATCGCCCTCAATTACTCGCAATGCTGGGTTGCCTTCGAATAGGGCAACGTTCTTGCGGAAACCGTTAGAGTAGTTATCCAGGACGCGCACTTCCTTGGCTCCGTACTTGAGCAGGTATTCGACCAAGTTAGAGCCAATAAAACCAGCTCCACCTGTTACCAGGAAAGCCAGATTATCAATTGGCTGGTCGTGAAAGGGGGTATTGTACACGTTGTGTTGATTAACAGTGATGAATGCACAATGAGCAATGGATTACTAAACAGCGTAGGCCACTGCTCATGTAATCATTGCTCATTGAAGCGCTTTAGCGCGTAGCGTATTGCTGCTGGTAGTACTGCTGATAAGCACCGCTAGTCACGTGCTCGAGCCACTCAGTGTTTTCTAGATACCAGTCTACTGTCTGCGATAAGCCTTGCTCGAACGTTACAGAAGGCTTCCAGCCCAACTCGTTCATGATTTTGCTACTATCGATAGCGTAGCGCAAATCATGGCCAGCCCGGTCGGTTACAAAGGTGATGAGCTTACGAGACGTACCTTTCTCTTTGCCAGTTTTCTCGTCGAGCGTGTCGCAGAGCAGGTGAATCAGCTCTAGGTTGGCCCACTCATTCACGCCACCAATGTTGTAGGTATCGCCCAGTTTGCCTTTGTGAAATACGGCGTCGATGGCAGTAGCGTGGTCTTTCACGAACAACCAATCGCGCACGTTTTCGCCCTTGCCGTACACCGGCACCGGCTGTCCGTGCTGAATACGGTGGATGGCCAACGGAATCAGCTTCTCAGGGAAGTGGTTGGGGCCGTAGTTATTCGAGCAGTTGCTCAGTTTCACGGGCAGGCCGTAGGTGTGGTGCCAGGCCCGCACGAAGTGGTCAGAAGAAGCCTTGGAAGCCGAGTACGGAGAGCGGGGATCGTAGCTGGTTTCTTCAGTGAACATCTCGGGGCCGAAATCTAGGGAGCCGTATACTTCGTCGGTGCTCACATGGTAGAAGGTTTTGCCTTCATAGCCCAGTGGCTTCCACAGGTTCTTGGCTGCATTCAGCAAGTGTACTGTGCCCAGTACGTTGGTCTTCACAAACGCCAGCGGATCAGTGATGCTGCGGTCAACGTGGGACTCAGCTGCTAGGTGAATCACCGCGTCGGGCTCTTCGGTAGCAAACAACTGATCTACAAAGGCTTGATCCGTAATGTCGCCTTTCACCAAACGGTAGTTAGGCGCCGATTCAATATCGCGCAGGTTTTCGAGGTTGCCAGCGTAGGTCAGGGCATCCAAATTCAGAATCTGATATTCCGGATACTTCGTTACGAACAAGCGCACCACGTGCGACCC
Organism: Hymenobacter wooponensis; assembly: GCF_004745865.1. Taxonomy (GTDB): domain Bacteria; phylum Bacteroidota; class Bacteroidia; order Cytophagales; family Hymenobacteraceae; genus Hymenobacter; species Hymenobacter wooponensis. The sequence continues at coordinate 424,929 of NZ_SRKZ01000006.1, forward strand.
AATGAAGCCGGCTCCGCCGGTGATGATGATTTTCATAGATGTAAAGAGTACGTAAGGCCCGTTATGTGCCAAGCTTGCCAGGGTAAACTTACCACTGGCTGACGTTATGAAAAGACGATTTTCTTTGGACAGGCCTAGGAAGGCTTGTCTATACTACCTGCGTTACTTTTTTTGATCCAAGGCCTGCTGCCACTTCCAAGAGCTAGCGAGTGCCTCGTCGAGGGTAGAGGTAGTCGTAAAACCTAGTTCTGAGGTAGCCTTGGTAACATCGGCGTAGATAGCAGGGACATCACCGGGGCGAGGAGGGCCAATTTTGTAATTCAGCTTCTGGCCCGTGGCCCGCTCGAAGGCGTGCACCACTTCCAGCACTGAGTTACCATGACCGGTACCCACATTGAAGGTTTCTACCGCTTCGCCGTGGCCATCTAGCAGGCGCTGCACCGCTACAATGTGTGCTTTTGCTAAGTCTACCACGTGCACATAGTCACGGATGTTAGTACCGTCGGGCGTATCGTACGTGTCGCCGTAGATGGTAAGCTGCTCTCGGATACCGGCGGCCGTTTGCGTTACGAACGGCACCAGGTTTTGCGGTACGCCCAGGGGCAGTTCACCAATTTCAGCCGAAGGATGGGCCCCAATCGGGTTGAAATAGCGCAGCAAAATGGTTCGCAAGGGCTGCTCAGGCACGGCAGCAATATCACGCAGAATGTCTTCGCACATCTGCTTAGTAGCTCCGTAGGGAGAATTAGCCTTCTTCGTAGGCGTCTGCTCAGTTACGGGCAGCTGATCCGGAATGCCGTATACAGTGCAGGAAGAAGAGAAAACCAGTGCATTCACCCCAAACTCCCGCATTACCGAAAGCAGGGCTAAGAGTGAGCCTACGTTGTTGCGGTAGTACTCCAGGGGTTTAGCTACTGACTCGCCTACTGCTTTGAAAGCGGCAAAGTGAATCACGCCACGCAGGTTACCTTCCTCAGCAAATACCGCACGTAGGGCCTCCTCGTCGTTGCAGTCAATGTTGTGCACGGGCACGCGCACACCTAAAATGTGCTCTAGACCATCGAGCACCTGCTCACGCGAATTGCTGAAGTTATCCACTATCACCGGCAAAAAGCCAGCATTGTACAGCTCTACTACTGCGTGCGAGCCAATGTAGCCCGCGCCGCCCGTTACTAGTATTTTGGTGCGCTCCATTTTCAGTCGGTGAAACAGCCAGAGATCAAACTAATGAGCTGATGAAGTAAGGTTATTAGGCCTGCTCTTCATCAGCTCATCAATTACTTTTTATAGGCTCCAGTAAGCCAATTCTTGAATCTTGTTGCGGAAGAGACCTTTGATGTCTACTACCACCGCCGGCTGGTTGGTAATAGATTTGAAATACGCCTCGTCTAACTCCATGTAAGGCTGGTGGCTTACGGCTACAATTATCGCATCGTAGTCGTTGCGGATCTGATCCTGCGGAGTTAGGCGGAAGCCATACTCGTGGTGCAACTCATCGGAGTCAGCGTGCGGGTCAATGATATCGACATTAACGGAGAAGTTCTTCAGCTCCTGAATAACATCGGCCACTTTAGAGTTGCGGATGTCTTCCACGTTTTCTTTGAACGTGGCGCCCATCACTAGCACGCGGCCTTTAGCTACGTCTTTGCCCTGCTTAATCATGGTCTGCACCGTTTTGCGAGCAATGTAGGCTCCCATGTTATCATTGGTGGTGCGGCCCGAAAGAATCACCTTGGCATCGTAGCCCAGCTCTTTAGCCTTGTAGGTGAGGTAATAGGGGTCAACGCCAATGCAGTGGCCGCCTACCAGGCCAGGCGAGAACTTCAGGAAGTTCCACTTGGTGCCAGCGGCTTCCAGTACTTCATAGGTATTGATGCTCATGCGGTCGAAAATCATCGACAGCTCGTTCATCAGGGCAATGTTGACGTCGCGCTGGGTGTTCTCAATGATCTTAGCAGCTTCAGCTACTTTAATGCTGCTAGCGCGGTGTACTCCGGCCTTCACTACCAGTTCATACGTCTTGGCAATTTCTTCCAATGACTCAGCGTCGCAACCGGCTACTACTTTCACAATGCTGGAAAGCGTGTGCTCTTTGTCGCCGGGGTTAATGCGCTCGGGAGAATAGCCCACCTTGAAGTCGCCATTGGCGAAGCTCAGTCCTGAGTGCTTCTCCATTACTGGAATGCAATCTTCTTCGGTGCAGCCTGGGTATACGGTGCTTTCAAACACCACGTAATCGCCCTTTTTCAGAACTTTGCCTACCGAAGAAGAAGCGCCCAGCAGCGGCTTCAGGTCGGGCATGGCGTGCTCATCGATGGGCGTAGGCACTGCTACCACGTAGAAAGTAGCTTCGCGCAGTACATCCAAAGAATCGGTGAATTCAATATCGCAGCCCTCAAAATCCTTGGCTTCCAGCTCGCCGCTCGGATCAATGTTGTTGCGCATCATATCCACCCGTTTCGCGTTGATATCAAAGCCAATCACTTTGATTTTGCGGGCAAATTCGAGGGCGATGGGCAGGCCTACGTAGCCGAGGCCAATAACGGCCAGCTTGGTTTGTTTCTGGAGGAGTTGCTCGTACACGGGTCGGGACTTAGAAACTTGAGTTAGTAAAGACGGAAAAAGCTGGCAGCTTATAATTCTGGGGTAATAGGAGAAACCTGGTTATTCATCAGGCGATACTGTTGGCCGCTTTCAGCGCAAGTGGCTAGGCCATTGGCATCAAAGCTCAACTGATGCCCGTGCGTGCTCATCCAGCCGCGGGGGCGGGCAGGATTGCCATACACGAGGGAATAAGGTGCTACATCGGTAGTTACCACGGAGCCCGCGCCTACAAACGCATACTCTCCGAGGCGGATACCACACACAATAGTGCTGTTAGCCCCAATACTTGTGCCACGTTCTACTAAGGTAGGACGATACTCATGGCGGCGGGGCACGGCAGAGCGCGGATTTAGCACATTTGTAAAGACCACAGAAGGACCAATAAAGACATCGTCGGCGCACTCTACGCCAGTGTAGAGGCTAACGTTGTTCTGCACCTTCACATTTCTACCTAATCGTACACCATCGGCCACAAATACATTCTGGCCTAGGGAACAATCAGGGCCTAACTCGGCCCCGGCACTGATGTGCGAGAAATGCCAAATTCGGCAACCATCACCAATGCGGCACCCCTCATCTAGGATGGCAGTAGAGTGCGCATAGTAAGCCAAAGGCTCAGGCATACCGAGGTGATTGGAGAGAGGAATTCAGCCGGCAAAGGTAGGGGTTTTGCTAGTTCGGTAGGATAGAACTTTGAACGGATGCGAGTTAAGGTTCTGCTAACAGTCAGCAAATACCATATCAAGGCAGCCCACCTCGGCGGTAGTTGACGCTATATCGACCTTGTTAGGACTCTATGAAAGGGGCAACTTCTTTTTTCTCAAGCTCCTATCCAGGTGGCGCGCGTCATCCGGTCTTTGCCAAATAAATCTGCCAGCATCTCGCACTGTTGGTATCCTAACTCACGGAGCATGGCAACGGTAGCCTGAGCGTACCGCTCATTTATTTCAAAATATAGGTTACCACCTGGGCGCAGTATCCTTTGACCTAGCTCCGCAATACGGCGGTAAAACAGCAGCGGATCGTGGTTGGGCACGAATAGCGCCGTAGCTGGCTCGTAGGCCAGTACATTGGGGCGCATAAGGTCCCGCTCCTCTTCCAGCACGTAAGGTGGGTTACTTACCAGCACATCTAGCTGACTTGTAAGATGAGGCTCGGCCGTAAGAATATTCACTTCTTGGAAATCGACAGTAACGGCGTAACGAACGGCATTACGCTGTGCCACGGCTAGGGCTTCGGGGGAGATATCAACAGCCGTGAGGATGCTGCCAGGCAGCGACAGGCCTAGGGCAATGGGAATGCAACCCGAACCAGTGCCAATATCCAAAATGCGTAGGCTATTGCCGCCCTTCTGCTCACGGGTTATGAGTGCCACTAGTTCCTCGGTTTCGGGACGAGGAATAAGCGTGGCGGGCGATACTTCTAGCTCTAGGTCGGCAAAGTGCGCCGTACCTAGCACGTATTGCAGTGGCTCGTGGGTTAGTAGCCTTTCCTGAATGGCGGCCAGTTGCTGTTCTCCTAACTCCGGTACAGGCTCATTGGCCTGCATCCGGCGGTGCAACGGTGAGAGGCCTAGCACATGTTCTAGCACCAGTCCGGCTATAGAATCAGCTTCAGGAGCGGGGTAAATAGCCCGTAAGGCCTCTGACAAAGAAGTAGTGAGCTGACGAACCGTTGACATACCGCAAAGGTAGCTCCCGGCGCGCTGGCAGGGGTATCGGCGGCGCGGCATCTTCTGGCTCCACTAGTTTTGTACCTTCACCCTCCCACCAATTCCGCTCCTATGTCTGCCACCGACTTCGACCACCTCATGATGCGCCGGGCCCTCGACCTAGCCCGCCTGGGCACCGGCTACGCACGCCCAAATCCCATTGTAGGCTGTGTAATCACTCACGAAGGCCGGGTAATTGGCGAAGGATGGCACAAGCGGTATGGCGGCCCGCACGCAGAAGTAAATGCTATAGCGGCCGTTACGGAGCAGCATCTGCTGTCCAAGAGCCGAGTGTACGTTACGCTGGAGCCTTGCTCCCACTATGGTAAAACTCCGCCTTGCGCCGACTTACTGATTGAGAAAGGCGTAGCCGAAGTAGTGGTGTGCAACCTCGACCCCAACCCGTTAGTAGCTGGCCGCGGCATTGCAAAACTGCAGGCTGCAGGTATTAAGGTAGAAACTGGGTTATTGGAGCAGGAAGGGCGCTGGCTAAACCGGCGATTCTTCACGTTCCAGGAAAAGCAGCGGCCCTATGTAGTACTCAAGTGGGCTGAAACGGCTGATGGCTACTTAGCAGGCCCTTACTTTCAGCCGGTAGCCATCAGTGGCAAGCTGGCAAATGTGATGGTGCACCAGTGGCGCACCGAAGAACAAGCCATTCTAGTGGGTACCCGCACCGCTTTGCACGACAACCCACGCCTGAACGTGCGGGAATGGCCCGGCCAGGACCCTACCCGGATAGTAATCGATAAAAACCTGTGCCTGCCTCCTACGCATAACTTGCTCGATGGCAGCCAGCCCACAATTGTGTACACGTATCGGGAGCGGGACTCTACCCACAACCTGGCCTACGAACCTCTCTCCGAAGCCAACGACTTGTTCCCTCAGATTCTCCATAACCTTTATGAGCGCAATGTGCAGTCGGTGCTGGTAGAAGGCGGTCCTACAGTACTGAACTCTTTGCTCAAAGATGGACTCTGGGACGAAGCCCGGATTATCCGGAGCCCCAAGGTATTAGGCGGGGGTGTAGCGGCGCCGCACTTAGGTCTCACTGGCCTACGAGAGCAATTTGCATTGGGTGACGACGAAGTGTTCGTGTATCAGCGGCAGGCGCAAGGCCGGGCAATACCGGCGCGGTCATAACTTTGCGGCGCTGGCGCGGTTAGCTAGCACTTTCTCCCTGTTACTTGCGCTTACTCATGGCCGAAGAACTGCACCTCGATACTACGCTCACTAAAGCTGAGCAATACCGCCAACTCCTTCCTCAAATTGAAGCACTGACCACGGGTGAACCTGACCTAGTGGCTAATCTGGCTAATACCGCGGCGGCTCTGCGCCAGGCGTTTGGCTTCTTCTGGGTGGGCTTCTATCTGGTGAAAGACGACGAGTTGGTGCTAGGCCCGTTCCAAGGGCCCATTGCCTGCACCCGTATCCGACGGGGTAAGGGTGTGTGTGGCACCAGCTGGAGCCGCGCCGAAACGGTGCTGGTACCCGACGTGGAGCAGTTCCCCGGCCACATTGCCTGCAGCTCCGACTCAAAATCAGAAATAGTGGTACCGGTGCTGAAAGATGGGCAGGTGGTAGCCGTGCTAGACGTGGACAGCGACCAGCTAAACGACTTCGATCAGGCCGATCAAGAGGCATTGGAGCAATTGATGACGCTGGCTGCGCGGTGGTTTTAGGCTTGGGGCGGCGCCGGTAGTAGAAAGGCACCCTCAAGAGGTGCTTCTCAGCCACTAACCGTGTAACTTACCCGGATAAGTCCTACCCCCATCCTACCCCACCCATGCGTAAAGTTGTTTTGTACATAGCCACCAGTCTGGATGGCTACATTGCCTCCCCGGATGGCTCCGTGGAATGGCTGCCCACCCCGCCCCCGAATGAGGATTATGGCTACGGAAACTTCCTAGCCACTGCCGATGCTACTCTGCAAGGCCGCGCCACTTACGAGCAAGTACTCACGCTGGGTGATTGGCCATACCCCACGCTGACCAACTACGTCTTTACCCGGCGCCCACCCACGGAGCCCGCCCACCCCTCGGTACACTTCGTGACCGAAGACCCAGTTAGTTTCGTCAGCCAGTTGAAGCAGCAGGAAGGCAACACTATTTGGCTGATCGGGGGCAGTATGCTCGCGGCCCCGCTGTTGGCAGCTGGTGTGGTAGATGAACTCATGCTCTTCATTGTGCCGCAGTTGCTAGGAGCAGGCATTCCGCTGTGGCGAGCCCAACCACAGCCACGCCCCTTGATACTGTTGAATCAGCAAGCCTGGCCCGATGGCATGACACTGCTACACTACCAATTGCCTGTTCAAGATGACTCACTTGCGGTAGCTGATCAATCGGCTGCAGAACAGGCCTAGGCCAGTACGATAAAAGAAAAAGCAGTGCCCTCCCCTTGCAAGGGGAGGGCACTGCTTTTTGCGGTTGGCAAGATGCTGCCTTGCGAATGAGAGCTACTAGAACAGGCTAGGAGAGTCGGTTTTCAATTGAGCGACGATGGTTTGGCCACCTTTCACTTTCTCCCCAATCTGCACCTTTACCTCGGTATCAACCGGCACGAAAATATCAACGCGGGAGCCGAATTTAATAAAGCCAAACTCTTCGCCCTGGCTTACTTCGTCGCCTTCATTTACATACCATACAATGCGGCGAGCCATAGCGCCGGCAATCTGCCGAAACAGCACGAATGGGCCTGCCTCCGACTCCACAACTACCGTGGTCCGCTCGTTTTTGGTGCTGCTCTTGGGGTGCCAAGCTACCAGATAGTTACCGGGGTGATATTTGAAATAGCGTACAATACCCGAGATAGGGTTGCGGGTGATGTGCACGTTAATCGGCGACATGAAGATGCTGATCTGCTTGCGCACATCATCAAAATATTCGGGCTCGTGCACGTCCTCAATAACCACCACTTTGCCGTCGGCGGGGGCAATAACTAAGTCCTCGTGGGTGAAGAGACGGCGGGCCGGGCTCCGGAAAAACTGAAGCAGCGCCAGAAAGACGATGACCGAAATACCCGCGAAAATCTTGTTAAAATCGTCGTAACGGGCATTATAGCGGAAAAGCAATAGGTTGGCGGCTACCAGAGCCAGCAACGTAAAGAAAAGAATTCGTCGTCCTTCTTTGTGAATCTTCATAAATCACTGATTTGCGCTGATTACGTGAATTACGATGAGTCAGACGCTTTTTCCAGAAACAGAGCTCAGCAGGCATATGATTCCCCATTGAGGGAAACACCTTGCCGACCTGCACAAAGATAGCCCGAGCCACCGGCCCGGGCTATCCGAAAACAAATATAGCTAGTTCGGGCTCACAGCCCAGTTAGCAGCCAAAAACCTACTTTGAGGTAAGTATCGGCGCCTAGTAGTGGCCTAGAAGCCGCCGCGGAACTTGTAGGTCTGGGCCACTTTATCAATGGCTACCACGTAGGCTGCAATACGCATCGGGATGTTATACTTCTGGCTGGTGGCGTACACCTTCTCGAAGGCATCATTCATGATGCGGTCGGCGCGCTCGGTCACCATTTCCTCAGTCCACTTGAAACCCTGGCGGTTCTGTACCCACTCGAAGTACGATACCGTTACTCCACCGGAGTTAGCCAGAATATCAGGCACCACCATAATGCCCTTCTCGTTGATGATGGGGTCAGCAGAGGCCGAAGTCGGGCCGTTAGCACCTTCCACAATCAGCTTGGCTTTGATGTCGTGGGCGTTGTGCTCCGTAATAACATCTTCTACGGCAGCGGGTACCAGCACATCTACGTTGGACGTGAGCAGGTCGTCGGCATCGTCCATGAGCGTAGCACCCGTGAAACCGTCGAGGCGGCCCTTGTGCACGTTCTTGTAGGCCACTGCCTCGTCTATGTTGATGCCGTTCTCATTCCAGTAAGCGCCGCTTACGTCGGAAATGCACTTAATTTTTACGCCCTGCTCGCTCAGCAGCTTGGCCGCCCACGAGCCTACATTGCCAAAGCCCTGCACCGCCGCCGAGGCCTGCTTGGGGTCCATGCCCAGCTTCTTCATGGCGGCCAGCGCCGACACCATTACCCCGCGGCCAGTAGCCTCAGTGCGGCCCAGTGAGCCACCCATTACTAGCGGCTTGCCCGTTACTACGGCCGGCGAGGTAGCGCCTACCGTTTTAGAGAATTCATCCATCAGCCACGCCATCTCGCGAGGGCCGGTACCCATATCGGGAGCAGGAATGTCGCGGTCGGGACCGAACACATCCTTCATAGACATGGTGTAGCCACGGGTGAGGCGCTCAATTTCGCCGGCGCTCATGGTGGTGGGGTCGCAGATGATACCGCCTTTAGCACCGCCATAGGGCAGATCAACTACGGCGCACTTCCACGTCATCCAGGCAGCCAGGGCCTTCACCTCATCGAGGTGCACGTTCTTATCGTAGCGAATACCGCCTTTCGAAGGGCCAAGAATGGTGTTATGCACCACGCGGTAGCCTTCAAACACGCGCACTTTACCATTGTCCATGGTAACCGGAATGTGCACGATAACCTGCTTATCAGGGGCTTTGAGTACGTCGTAGGTTTCGTCGTCGAGACCGAGGATTTCGGTGGCCACGTTGAAACGTGACATCATGGACTCGAGGGGGTTTTCGGCATCTACGCGAGGGGCCGGTTCTTTGTACACCGTGGTGGCAGCCATACGGGGTTGGGGGTTGGGGTGGGTGAGGAAATGAAAAAGGGCGACCAAAGGCGGTGGGAGCCACTAGTCGCGCGCAGAAATTTGGTGGTCAAAGGTAGTGGGAATATGCCATACGCAAGGCGCATCGGATGGGGTGCATTTTACCATAACCTTGCCTCTAAGCCAGTATGTGCGCAAAAACAGCACCAAATGCCCGTTAGTTTTCAACTATATAGTGCTCGTCTGGAGTAGACACAAAAAAAGCCCGTGGAAATACCTCCACGGGCTGTAAATAATTGGGCTACCCCGCAGCAATAGGCCTAGCCAAATACCAGCTGCAGCAGAGCCAGCACCGGCAGAATAAATAGGAAGGCATCGAACCGGTCTAGCAGGCCGCCATGGCCCGGCATAATGCGCCCAGAGTCCTTTATATCTACGCTGCGCTTCAGCATCGACTCTGCCAGGTCGCCAAGCGGGCCAAAAACCGCTACCACGCTCGCCACTACGAGGCGATAGGTTAAGGAAAGTTCTGGCAATAGGTAGCCTAAGGCCCAGCCCATAACAAGCGTCAGCAGGAAGCCACCCACGGCGCCTTCCCAGGTTTTACCGGGTGAGATTTTAGGCGCCAGCTTGTGCTTACCCAAGGTCTTACCTGCCGCATACGCCCCAATGTCCGACGACCATACCAGCAGCAGCAGCGCGAAGATTCGGCGGTAATCATAGTTTTCCCGGTTGCTGAATGCTACTACGCTCAACAAGCTCATGGGCAAACTCACATACAGTATGCCCAACAAGGCTACGCCTACATTAGCGAAAGGCGGTATGTCATGGTTTTCCCGAGGCCAAGAGTACATTTCTCTCAGAATCAAAATAGTGGGCAACAGGAAAGCCACTATGTATAAGCTGTTTTTAGCTGGCTCTATAGTATTAAGCCAGGAAAGGCTCTCACTAGTCTCAAGCACGGACGTACTTCCTGCAACTTCTGCATGATAACTAGCACTTTGCAGAAAATAGATGGCAGTAAATAGCACCAAACTTAACGCACCACCCAGCAATGCCGCTGGCTTATATCCGGCGTGGCGCATCATGCGGTAGAACTCCCACAGCATCCGCATCTGTACCAGGCCGAAGAACAGGGCAAACGACCAAGCACTGTACCACACGCTACCCAGTAACAACACGGCCCCAATAATGCCGAAGATGATCCGCTGGGCCAGGTTGGACATGGGCGGCTTGCCGGTAGCTGGCTCAGCGGCTGGCGGCGGGGTGGGGGCGGGAGAGGTGGGCAAGGAGGGTAAAATTGGAGAGTGATATAGGCGGGCGGGAACTACAGGTGGCCTAGCAGCAATTTATAGGCCTCTTCCTTCTGTTCAGTTATTTATTTTCTCGGGTAATATCTACGCCGTGGTGGCTGAGGGTGCGCGCCTTGGTAGGTACTTCGGGGCCAGCTACCGCTACGCCACCACTGCTGAGCGTGTGCATGTGGGAGGGTAGCTCATCGGCTCGCGGAGCTTGCATATTGCGGCGCAGTAGCCATAGCAGGCCTACGCACACCACCAACGAAAGCAGCATCAGCGGCCACGGCAGCGCGTCGGTGGAGTCGGGGTCGAAGGCGGTGGTTGACCACTGGCGCTGCTGCACATAGAGCAGCACTAGCTGAAAGGCATTTTGCGTGAAGTGAGCCGCCATTGGCACCAGAATGTTGCCGCTCCACTCGTACAAATACCCCAGCACCAGCCCCAGCACAAACCGCGGCACGAAACCGAAGAACTGAAAGTGAATGGCGCTAAAAATGGCGGCGGCCAGCCATATACCCACATGGCGCGAGTTGAACCACTGCACCAGGTTGCGCTGCACTACGCCCCGGAAAAACAGCTCCTCACTAACGGCCGGCACTACTGCTACTACCAGCACTGCCACCAGAAAGCGGGTAGGCGAGGTAAACCGAGTGAGAAAACGCGTGATAACCTGCGCTTTGTCTTCCATGGCCTTCGCCTTCACCTCCCAGTCGTGCATAAAGGCGGGGAAGTGGGCATGCGTGTTCCAGTCTATCAGCCCCGACATAAACGGCAGGCTGATGATGATAAGCGCCATGGCCACCAGGGCCCACCACAGGGGCACTGGCCTACGGGGAGCAAAATAGTCGGTGAGCTTATGCCCGGTGAGGGCGGCCAGTACTACGGCGGCCCCCCCTACCCCACCAAGCAACAGCAGCCCCTGGCTGAGCATCATGATGCCCCATCCGTTGGGGTACGACTGCGGAGCCTGCTGCACGTTGCCCATCTCCTGTAACCCCACATGAAAGAACAGATTGCTGCATATTGCAATCAGCAAACTGGAGAGGCAAAACATCACAAACGCCACCACCAACAGCAACACAAGGTTAACGGCGGGGTGCAACCGGCTGGAGACGAAACCTTTCATGGGGTGGTAAGAGTTGGAAGAGTCGTAAATTTGCGCAAAATACTAGAATAGACTGCCGTGGTACACATCCGCAACATTGCCTTGCCCGATTTCCCTTTGCTACTCGCGCCCATGGAGGACGTTTCGGACCCGCCATTCCGGGCCGTGTGCAAACAAGGCGGGGCTGATTTGATGTACACCGAGTTTATTTCTTCAGAAGGCCTGATTCGGGCCGCCGCCAAGAGCCGGCAGAAACTCGATGTATTTGACTACGAGCGGCCCATCGGGATTCAGCTGTTTGGCTCCGATGTGGAAACGATGGGCGAATGTGCCCGCATCAGCACTGAGGCCGGCCCCGACCTCATCGACATCAATTACGGCTGCCCCGTGAAGCAGGTGGCCTGCCGCGGCGCCGGAGCCGCCCTGCTCCGCGACATTCCGAAGATGGTGGAGATGACGGCCGCCGTGGTAAAAGCTACCCACCTGCCCGTGACGGTAAAAACCCGCCTGGGCTGGGACGACTCCACTAAAAACGTGGAAGATGTAGCCGAGCGTCTGCAGGATATTGGTATTGAAGCCCTGACGGTGCACGGCCGCACTCGCGTGCAGATGTACAAGGGCGAGGCCGATTGGGAGCTGATTGGTCGCATCAAGAACAACCCGCGCATCAAGATTCCCATCTTCGGCAACGGCGACATCGACTCGCCCCAGAAAGCCGTGGAGTACAAGAACCGCTACGGCGTTGACGGCGTGATGATTGGCCGGGCCGCCATTGGCTACCCCTGGATTTTCAGAGAGGTGAAGCACTATGCCGCTACTGGCCAGCTGCTTCCACCCCCCACCGTGGAAGAGCGCGTGCAGGCTTGCCGGATGCACTTCGAGAAAAGCTTGGAATGGAAGGGCCCGCGGGCCGGCATTTTCGAGATGCGCCGCCACTACGCCCAGTATTTCCGGGGGCTAGAAGGTGCCCGCCAGTGGCGCACCCGCCTCGTTGACACCAACGACCCCGCGGAGATCCACGCCATCATGGATGAAATCATTGCCGCCGAGCCGGTTTTGGTGGGGTAACCCAAACGTCATCCTAACGAAGGAAGGATCTTATCACGCCTGAACGACTGGCCTAGTGCCTCGGGCTATCGTGACAAGATCCTTCCTTCGTCAGGATGACGTTCTTTTTTTCCTCTATTCCTTCCTCCCTCATTCTCCCCTCATGCCCACCGCCCCCGCCCCGGCCATTACCTCCGCCCCTGGCTCGCAGACCGTGGCTCCGCCCCCACCCCACCGCACGCCGGCCTCAGCATGGGTATTGCTGATAGTTCTGGCTACTATTTGGGGTACTTCTTTTATCCTGATGAAGAAGGGGTTGGTGGTGTTTTCGGCGCTGGAGCTGGGTGCCACGCGGGTGAGTGTGGCCGCGCTCTTGCTACTGCCATTTGCCCTACAGCACATCCGAAAGGTAGAGCGCAGCCGGTTTAAGTGGCTGGTGCTGAGCGGCGTGGTGGGCACCCTGATTCCGGCCTTTCTGTTTGCTTACGCTGAAACCCGGCTGGCTTCTGGCCTAGCAGGGGTATTGAATGCACTTACGGCGGTATTTACCTTAGTGGTGGGCGCGGCCTTCTTCGGGCAGAAGCTGACTGGCCTACGGGTGTTTGGAATAGGCCTTGGCCTGGCGGGCACGGTGGTCCTGATGCTGCTGGGCGGCAGCGGCGGCGATGCAACCCCAAGTGGCGAGAGCAATGCCTGGTATGGCCTCTACATTGTGCTGGCCACGCTGGGCTATGGCTTCAGCGTCAATATCATTAAGCACCACTTCAGCGGGATTCCGTCGGTAGCAGTTACGGGCCTGCTACTCCTGTTTATTGGCGGGCCAGCCCTGGCCTACCTGCTGCTGGGCACGCAATTCTTGCACAAGCTAGCCACCGTGCCCGGCGCCTGGACGGCCTTCGGCTACATTGCCCTGCTGGCTACCATGAGCACTGCTGTAGCTATGGTGCTATTCAACAAGCTCATTCAAAGCTCCACGGCGCTGTTCGCGGCTTCCAACACTTATCTGGTACCCATTATGGCATTGGGTTGGGGCCTGCTCGATGGTGAACAGTTCAACCTCTGGCACCTGCTGGGCATGCTCATTATCCTGGTAAGCGTGGCCATCATCCACCGGGCAAAGTAACAGCTGGAGGTAGTGTAGTAATACAGTATAGGAGAAAGAACAGGGAGTAAGGCTCTGGATTAGGCAACCTCATCACTACACACAGCCAGTAGTGGAAGCCTTTTAGTAGGTGCCGGCGAGGAGGGTGGCCTAGCCAATACCACTTGCAGCAATTAGGAAAACTGATCTAGCTGGGGCGTAGAACTCCGTTGACCTCTTCTATCTCGCCTCGTCCCAGTAGGCCAGTGAGGGCAGGCTCCAGCTGCTGGCGCATGTCGTCGGAGAGGCGGCTGAAGCCGAGCAGGCGCACGGTGGGCAGGAACACGGCCTCGCGAGGTAGGGCAAAGCTTTGCTCTACTACGGTGCGCAGGGCGCGGGCCAGCTCTTCGGGAGCTACAAAGGTTAGCTTGCGGGAAATAGCGGGTAGGCTGCTTCGGTCGCGCAGGGGCGGTTGCTGCATGGTATTGTGCCAGAGGAAGTCGCCTTGCTGGCGCAAGTGGCGCAGGTTAGACGCTAGCAACGCCGCGTCGCGGCCGGCTTTGCGCATGCGGGCGCCTACTTGGGTAGCTCCGCTGGCTTGGGCCAGGCGGCGGGTGGCTTCGTCGAGGTGAATGGGGCTTTCAATGCGGACTACCTGCGCAAGCCAATTGGCTAACTGGCCTAGGCTATGCTGGTGCAGTTCGCGGTGGCCTACGGCGGCCGGTAGCTGCGCCACTTGGTACGGCTCGGCCAAAGGTTGGTCGGCGGCGAAAAGTTCTTCGCGCTCAATCCCAGTACCACTAGTTTCCAGCGTTACCTCAACTTCATCTGGCTCGTCGGAGTCGTCCTGGGCGGCGCGGCGACTGGCTTCTTCGATGGCTTGCACTACACGCTCCGTTTCACGCTGCGGGTCCCGGAACCAGTCGGTGCTCCAGATGCGGTGCAAGCGCCAGCCCACGGCTTCTAGCACTTGCTGGCGTAACCGGTCCCGGTCGCGGGCCGAGCGGGCGGAGTGGTACATGGCCCCGTCGCACTCAATACCCAGCACGTAGCGGCCGGGCTGATCGGGGTCTACGACCGCCAAATCAATGTAAAAGCCTTGGCTGCCAATTTGGGGGCGCACGGTATAGCCTCGGGCAGTGAGGGCACTGTACACGGCTTCCTCAAACGGCGACTCCATCTCGCGGCCAGTTTCTTCGTTCTGGTTTAGGCGCCCGTGCTGAGCGAAATTCAGGAAGGTTTTTAGGGCGGCCACGCCCTTGGCGCGGGTACGGGCAAGGTCCAGATCATCGGCGGTGAGGTTGGTGAACACCTCGCAGCGCTGTTTAGCCCTAGTGATGAGCACGTTCAGCCGCCGCTCGCCCCCTTCCCCGTTCAAAGGCCCAAAGCTCATGGTCAGGTAGCCATCCTTCGTGCGGCCGTAGCCCACGCTGATCAGGATAACGTCGCGCTCATCGCCCTGCACATTTTCCAGGTTCTTGTTGAAGAATGGCTCGTGGGGGTGACGGTTGAAAAAGGCTTCCGTTTCGGGGTGCTGGCGGCGCAGCTTTTCCAGTGCGTCCTGAATGGCCTGGCGCTGCGCTGTGCTAAAAGCTACCACGCCTAGCGTGAGGCGCGGTGTGGTACGGGCGTGGTGCAGTACCGCTTCTGCCACGGCCTGCGCCTCCAGCGGGTTCGTGCGGGTAGTGCCCCGCTCGTAGTGCGTAGTGGGCAGATGATGATATACCAGCCCCAACTGCCCCTGCCCGCCCGGGCTAGGGAAAATCACCAGCTTATCCTCATAAAACAGGTGATTGGAAGCCGCAATGAGCGACTGGTGCAAGCTGCGATAGTGCCAGCGCAGCATCCGCTCGGGCATTTGGCGAGCCTTGCACAACTCCAGAATACTCTGGATGTCGGCCGTTACATTTTCTTCGTCGGCGTCTTCGCCACTGCCGGTTAAGGAGTCAAAGAAGGAGGTGGGCGGCAGCTGCTTAGAATCGCCGACTACTACCAGCTGCCGGCCGCGGGCAATAGCACCCAGTGCATCCACGGGCTTCACCTGCGAGGCCTCATCGAATACTACCAGGTCAAATTCCACAGCACCCGGCGGCAGGTAGTTGGCCACCGACAGCGGCGACATCATGAATACTGGCTTAATGGCCTGCACGGCCCGCCCGGCTTGCTGCATGAGCTTGCGCAGGGGCAAGTGCCGGGTCTTTTTGGCGAATTCATTGCGCAACAGCAGCATTTGCCCGCCCGCCTGCGGGTGCGGCAAGCCCTCATAATGCTGGCGCAGGGCCCGAATACGGTTGTGATAGAGTGAATCCTGATCGGCTTGCCGGAAGCGGGCGGCGGTTTCCTCGTGGCTGGCCCGCTCAAATTGCCGGAGAGCCGGGTGCTGCTCGTAGGCCTGGCGCTGCAGGTACTCGAGCCAAGTTTGGCGCACGGCCGAGGCCAACAGGCGCGAGGCGTGGGGCCAGCTTTCGGCTAGCAGCAGAAGCTCCGGCAGTTGCTCGGTTTGCACGGCTGCGGCTACGTTATTCCACTCCGTAGTCAGACGTAAGGCGGGTATGTCGGCAGCCCAAGCAGTCAGGGTCCGTAACTGAGTTTCGAAAGACTGAAACTGCAGCCGGCCGACCGACCCAAAGCGGCGTGCTTCATTAAGCTGCAGGGCATCGGCTACGGTCTGCACGGCGGTTCGGTGTTGCACTAGCGCCGCTTCCAAAGCCGCTAGTGGCGCAACTATCTCGTCGGGGCGCGCTTCGCGTTGCAGATAGGTGAGGATGGTAGCCGGCAACTCACCACGGACAATCCGCTGGTGCGTGAGGGTTAGATACTCCTGCGTTTTCAGCAGCGTAGGCCAGTCAGAACGCTCTCCCTGCCAGCTCGCCCCAAAGAGTTGCTGCCCTAGGCCACTCGCTTCAGCTATGGTTTTCACGTGGCGGACAGCTTCGTGGATAGCGTCGATAACCGTGATTATTCCATTTGACTCTTTTGGCAATGGGCCACGCCAGATACTTTGCAGGCGCTTGCGGGCCCGACGGTAGTCACTGCTAAGGAAGCTCCACCACTTGTCGCCGGCGGCTAGCAGGGCCGCGCGCTCCATAAGCAGTTGCTGGTCCCAGGCCTCGGGCAACAGCGTGGTCTCATGCTGCTGGCGAAGGGCTCTGTAGGCCAGTCCGGCAGCTAAAATTTCCTGAATCCGGCTTGCTTGCTGATGCCAGGCCGAATCTGCTACGGCCGCCCCTAGGAGAGGCGGCGCCAGCTGGGCGTGGCGGGCGGACGGCAACAGCTGCTCCGCTGCCGTGCGCTCCGTGGGAATGGGTAACCCAAGCTGTTCTGCCAGAGGTTGGGCCGCGGCTTGCAAGCTAGCTACGGCTGCCTGTGCCGCTTCAAGCTGAGCAGCCAGGGCCGCCTGCTCGGCGGGTAGCAGTACCGTTAGCTCACTGCCCCAGAATAATAACTCTTTGGGCAAACCTATTTTTTGCAATGTGGCCTGCAAGCGGGTAGCCAGCGCCTCAGCATGGGCCGCGTCGGCATCAGTCCAGGTGGCTAGGCCAGTAAAGGCGATGCGCGGTAGCTCCGCTGAGCCGCGCTCTTCCACTAGGCGCAGTAATTCACCGTTGACCTGCTGGGCAGTACGGCGGCTGCGGCCGATGGGCGCATTCACGGCCAAGGCGTAGTCGTTGAGGGCTTGGCGGTAGCGGGGCAGCTGGGCCATTTGGTCCTCTACGTTGGCCACGGCAGCGGGTCGTCCCAGGCTCAGGGTCTGGCGCAACTCGTCGTGCAGGGCTTTTTTGTTGGCCTTGTGGCTGTGCAGCTCTAAGCAGGCCGCGCCTAGGCCTAGCGCATCTAGGCGGCGCTTTACCACTTCCAGAGCGGCCATTTTCTCCGCCACAAACAGCACTTTCTTCCCCGCCCCAATGGCTTCGGCTAGCAGGTTGGCAATGGTTTGCGACTTCCCGGTGCCGGGCGGACCCTGCACCACCAGGTTACGCCCTTCCTGCACCGCCAGCAAAGCCAGCAGCTGGGAGCTGTCGGCATCCAAGACCTGGTGCAGCTCGTGAGCAGTGCTTTCGGTATCGAGGAAAGCGGTGTCGCCTACAGTGGGGGCAGCGTCGCGGAAGCCAGTTTCCGCACCCAGGAGCGCTTCAATGGCCGGATGGTCGAGTAGGGTGGTGCCGCTAGGCCAGGTGGTGGGGTCCAGGTCGCGGTAGAGCATGAACTTACCGAAGGAGAAGAAACCCAGCGCAATGCGGTTGGGCTCTACCTGCCAGCGCGCAAACCCTGCTACGGCTGCGGCCACGGCGGTATAGTAGTCGGGCAGCGCCGTTTCCTCTTCCAGCGAAGGGAGCACCATTCCGAAGCTAGCCTTCAGCTTGGCTTGCAAGGAGAGGTTGCTCTCGATTTCGGCCCCGGTGTAGCGCAGCTTAAACCGCTCGGCCGCGGTGCCGCGCTCCAGCAGTACGGGTACTAGCACCAACGGCGCATGGCGGGGTTCTTCACCGCTCTCGGCCTCGTACCACGTCAGCATGCCCAGGGCCAGGTACAGAATGTTCACGCCCTGCTCTTCCAGACTGGTTCGGGCAGTATAATAGGTATTGAGCAAGCGGCTTTCCAGCTTGGCCAGCGGCTCAGCGGTTTGCAGCTTATTGTCGGTTAGTAGGGTCTGTCGCTCCTCCACGGTAAGCTCCGGCAGGGGCGCAGCGTCATCTACTACGGCTTTTTCAGGGGCAGACTCCGTAACCAGGTCAGCAGTAGGGGCGGTAAGTGCTTTCTTGCGGGGCTCTGGGGCAGCCTGGAAGTACATAGTTTTCCCCTGGCTTACCAGCACCTCGTACACCGCCGTGGCCTGTTCCTGCACTACGGTTACGCCCTGGGATTTGGAAAGCCGAAAGTTGAGCAGTGGATTACGCAAGCCTAGGTCCAACAGCTCCTGGCGGGAGGCCTCCAGGCGAGCCGCAAGGGAGGAAGTCGGGGGGTGCGAAGTGGTAACTGGAGAGATAGGAGAATCTGATTCCATAGGAATTGCCGAGGGAGAATACAGCCGGCCAGCATTCAAGTTACAGCCGTGGTCTTCTCAGAACAACTGGTAAGCGCCCCTGCCCTTACGCCAAACGCCCCGGCTACTTGCTCAGCAACCGGGGCGTTTGGGTAATAAAAGAACTTGCCGTTAAGGCTTGCGCTAGCGTAGGCGGGCGCCATTTGGCGACAGCCGCAGCCCTAGCTTGCTGTTTTTGAAACCGTAGTTGAAGTACAGGGCCAGCCCAATAACCAGCCAGCCGAAGAAGAGCAGCCAGTTGTTGATGCCGAGCTGGGTCATGAGGTAGAGGTTGGTGAGCAGGCCTAGCACCGGCAGTAGGGAGAGGCGCTTGCGGAACGACAGCCAAGCCAGCACCAAACAAAACACGAAGAATACCAGCATGGGGATGTAATGACGACCTTCCTCGTAGCCGCTGCTGAGCGCCTGCTGAAATTCCTGGATACCCGCTTGGTTATACATAAACAAGAGCACCGCACCCACCACCAGTACCAGCGGCACCAGAAACTGCCCATTGATGTAGGGCACCTTAAACCGGGCATTCGATTGGCCTAGCGGGTCAATAATCAGAATGCCGCCGCACACCAGCGCAAACGCAAACAGGGTACCAATGCTCGTCAGGTCAATTACCAAGTCCATGTTCAGCAGCATGGCTGGCACGCCCACAAAGAAGCCCGTAACGATGGTGCTGAACGAGGGCGTGTGAAACTTAGGGTGCACCCGCGAGAATACGGGGGGCAGCAGTCCGTCGCGCGACATAGTCATCCAGATGCGGGGCTGCCCGATCTGGAACACCAGTAGCACCGAGGCCATGGCCAGCACCGCCGACACGGCCACCACGCCGCCCAGCCATTTTACGCCTACTTTATTGAACACGTAGGCCAGGGGGTCACCCACCGCTAGCTCTTTGTAATTCACCATACCCGTGAGTACCAGCGTAATAATCACGTAGAGAATGGTGCAGATAATGAGGGCATAGATCATGGCCCGGGGCAAGTCGCGCTGGGGGTTCTTGCATTCCTCGGCCGTAGTGGAAATAGCATCGAAGCCGATGTAAGCGAAGAATACCGCCGATACGCCTTTGAGCACGCCACCAATGCCGTTCGGGGCGAAGGGGCTCCAGTTTTCGGGCTGCACGTAGAAGGCACCCACCAGAATTACCACCGCTACCACTACTAGTTTCAGGGCTACCAGCAGGTTAGAGGCGTTCTTAGATTCCTTGATGCCCACGTACACCAGCGCCGTAATGGCTAGGGTAATGAGGCCCGCGGGCAGATCGAGGACGAGGCGTAGGCCACCCGGCAGCTCAGGGGCGGCGCTCCAAGCTCGGTAGCCTTCCAGTTGCGCCGCAGAAGCTTCGGCCAGCGGCTTACCCGACTGCATTAGCTCCAGCACTTCATTATAGTGTTTATGAGCACTTTGCATACCCATGGTAAGCCAGATGGGCACGTTGACACCTACGCCTTGTAACAGGCCGGTAAAGTAATCTGACCAGGATATAGCCACTACGATGTTGCCCACCGCATACTCCATAATCAGGGCCCAGCCGATAATCCAGGCGGCCAACTCGCCGAAGGAAGCATAGGCGTAGGTATAGGCCGAGCCGCTTACCGGGATGGTGGCCGCAAACTGCGCGTAGCACAAGGCCGAGAAGGCGCAGGCAATAGCGGTAAACACAAACAGCAACGACACGGCCGGTCCACCATCGTGGGAGGCATTACCAATGGTGCTGAAAATGCCGGCTCCAATTACGGCTGCAATGCCCAGCGAGGTTAGGTCGCGGACGGTGAGGTGGCGCTCTAGTCCACCACCGTGGCCGTGGCCGTCGGCATCGGCGGGTGGGTTGTGCAGAATATCGTCGAGGCTTTTGCGGCGAAACAGGCCGCTGAGGCGCGAAGGCGGGAGAGGTGTAGACAAGGGGCTGTTGTGAGAGGTTAAGGGGGCAAAAGATACAGAATAATGCCGGGGGCTGCACGTGGCTTGATGTAACGGCCCTCATAGCCAAGATGTAGAACCAACTGCCCCATCTTCATTTTCCGAAGAAATTTATTAGGCCTTTATGGAAAGTGGCCTAGCGCGGCATCACTACAGCAAACCTAACCCGCTGCCGTATGCCGTCCCGCCCCACTCTCTCGATCCCGGTCCCCTGCCCTGCTACTTGGGTCGATATGACGCCCGCCCCCGGTGGCCGCCACTGCGCCGCCTGTAATAAAGTGGTCGTTGATTTTACCCTTATGTCGGAGGCCGAAATACTAGCAGCCCTAGGCCACCCTGGCTCCGTATGCGGCCGATTTCGGCAAGAACAGCTCAGCAGTCCCAGCCGATTGCGGATGACAGCTGCTAAATGGGCCAGCTGGCTCACGGCCGCAGCCGTAGGGCTGATCGGCTGCGAGGCACCAGATCCAGCGCAGCTTCGACTTCGCACGGCTCCGGTTACGGCGGATGCAACTGTATTTGTGGCGAGCGGCCGGATTGTGGACAAATACTCGGGCAAACCGCTAGCCGGCGCCTGCATTATCAGCACTGCTGATAGCACGTTGCAAGCCAGAACGGATGCAGACGGCAGGTTTGAACTGAAGCTGCCAATGCACCTGCGTGATTCGTTGTTGTTTGTAGCGAATGATAGCTCCGATTATATCTGTCGCCGAGAAAAGCCAAGCACCAATATGCTAGTTAGGTTGCGAGAACACCCAGGAATTTTAGGAAGACTGCATCTTGAAAGCGGAGAGACGGGGTTATTACCTCCGAGGGGTACACCTCCCCCGCCTCCTAAGCTATCTACGATCATATTTACTGCTCCTGTTTATAAGGAAGAGCGCAATTCAGAGTAGAATATTTTCAAACTTAATTATGGAAAGTGGCCTAACGCAGCATCAACACAGCAAACTTAACCTGCTGTCTTATGCCTATTCGCCCTACCCTATCTGTTCCGAAGCCATGCCATGAGAATTGGCAAGCCATGACACCCGCTGCCCAAGGTCGGCACTGCGCGGCTTGTGATAAAGTGGTAGTTGATTTCACCCGCATGACTGATATGGAGATACTGGTCTATCTAGGCCAGTCATCAGGAACGAGCTGCGGCCGGTTTCGGCGGGAGCAGTTGAATAGACCATTAGTAGCGCCAGTGGCAGTTGCAACGTGGCGTAAGCGTTGGGTGGCGTTGGCGGCGATGATAGGCTTGGGCACAACAGCTGCGTCAACTCAGGGGCGGGCGCAGCAGCCCCCTAGGCCAGTGAGAGTTCCGCAAACTATTACGTTGGGAATGGTAGCATCGCAGCCCTCGGTGTCGCCCATACCTACGCCACTGCCACCTCTGCTTGTACGCGGGGTAATTGTAGACTCGGCCACGCATGAGCTGCTACCGGGCGTGACAGTGCTGTTGGCTGATACCAACATTGGTATCAGCACTGACGCACAAGGAGAATTTGAACTGTTATTACCAGACTCATATCGTCAAAGTACGTCTGTAAAGCTACTGATCAGCTATGTCGGCTATGAAGGCCAACAACTACAGCTAAACCCTCATACTGCAACTCAACAGACCATTACGTTAGCCGCCAGCACACGCCTGCTCGGCGAACTGATTGTGGTTGGAGGAATTCAAGCAGCGCCCTGGTACACGCCCCGCAGCTTGTGGTGGCGCCTCACCCGGCCCTTCCGCCAGCTTTAAGCTAGTGGCCTAGCAAACCTTTTGCCCTCGAAAAGCCTTATTCCGGGGTATGAAGCATAGTATTCTGGCCTTTCTGATTCTGCTGTTTGCAGCCACCGGCTGCGCCCTTAAGCCTACCAATAAGTACGACGTCTTTAAGGAGCGTGCTCAACTGCCCCAGGAGGAAGCCGTGCATAAGCAAAACTCCCTGGAGTGGTGGTACTTCACCGGCCACCTGCGCGACAAAGCCACCGGCGAGGTATTCGGCGTGGAGTACGTGTTCTTCCACTTCAACCTGACCGGTAAAAAGGACTGGCAGATGGTCAACTTCGCCATCTCCGACCCCAAAACCCAGGAGTTTCGCTACGACTATAAAGTAGAGCGCCTGCCCCAGCTCCTGCCCGAAAGCTTGCC
Source organism: Hymenobacter wooponensis (assembly GCF_004745865.1). Classification (GTDB taxonomy): domain Bacteria; phylum Bacteroidota; class Bacteroidia; order Cytophagales; family Hymenobacteraceae; genus Hymenobacter; species Hymenobacter wooponensis. The sequence continues at coordinate 447,503 of NZ_SRKZ01000006.1, forward strand.
CATTAACTTGGCGACCCAAAAGCAGGCCCAGCGCTGGACGCTGACTGGCCAGGAAGGTAGCTACCACTTACAAGCCCGCATGGCCGCGCACAAGGGCCACGCCATCAACCTCACTACCACGCCCGCCAAACCAGTGTTGCTGCACGGCGGCACCGGCTATGAGAAGTACGGTCCCGTGGCGCAGGCAGGCTACTACAGCTACCCGCGCATGACGGCCACCGGCACCATCGAAATCAATGGCAAAGAGCGACAGGTGGAAGGTGAGCTGTGGTATGACCGCCAGTGGAACTGCAACAGCGTAACCACTAAAGATATTGGCTGGGACTGGTTCAGCATTCAGCTCGATGAGCCCCGGGAAGAGATTATGGCCTACCAGCTCTACAACAAAGCCACCGGCCAGAGCATTGGTGGTGGCTCGCACTACGGCACCCAGGCCCAGAACACCCACCTCGACCAGAAAGATTTTGAGCTGGAGCCGGTGGCCTACTGGACCAGCCCCCACTCTAAGCAGCGCTACCCTAGTAAGTGGCAGTTGCGCATTCCCGCCCAAGGCTACGACCTCACCATCACGCCGCTCATCCCCGACCAAGAGCTGACCCTTAAGCTCTTCGCCGGCATCAAAATGCACTACTGGGAGGGCATGTGTCGCGTGGAAGGCACCCACCATGGCAAGCCCGTGAAGGGCAACAGCTACGTGGAAATCACCAACCGCGCAGAGGTAAAGAAAGCCCGCGAGGCCGTGGAGGAAGCAACGGTCAAGGAGGCGAAGGCGACGCGCTAGGCCAGCTTTCGCTAGCCATTCAGAATCAGCCGGAATGTAGTGCCGCGGCCTACCTCGCTCCACTTCACAAAGAGGCGACCTTCGTGGTAATTCTCGATAATGCGCTTAGCCAGGGCTAGGCCTAGGCCCCAGCCCCGCTTTTTGGTGGTGTAGCCGGGCAGGAACACGCTTTCCATTTTGCTCTTCGAGATACCCTTGCCAGTGTCGGTTATGTCAATGGCAATCTGGGACTTGTTGCGCACGGGGCGACGCAGGTGAATGGTAATGCTGCCCCGGCCGTCCATGGCATCGACGGCGTTTTTGCAGATGTTCTCAATCACCCAGTCGTAGAGCGGAATGTTGACCTTGGCGGGCGTATCGCGCGGCAGGTCGGTTTTGATTTCGAACACCACTTTCTTCGACACCCGGCTTTGCAGGTAGGCAATGGCGTTTTCGGTCACGCGCAGGATGTTCTCGTCGTTGAGCACCGGTACGGAGCCGATGTTGCTGAAGCGCTCCGTGATAATCTGCAGGCGGCGCACATCCTTGCCCAGCTCTTCCACAATAGGCTCGTGCCGGAAGCGCTCCGACTCACTCAGGTAGCTCTGCCAAGCCATTAGGCTGCTCAGCGGAGTGCCCAGCTGATGGGCAGTTTCCTTGGCTAGGCCTACCCACACCCGGTTCTGCTCAGCGCGCCGAGAATAGCTGAAGGCGAAATAGGCAATGACCCCCAGGCAACCAATGATAGCCAGTTGTACGAGTGGGTAATAACGCAGCTGTGTGAGCAGCGCCGACTCCTTATAATATAGGTAGTTGCGTAGCCCCGCCCCAATCTCAATCACAATGGGTGGGTGCTGCTGCTTCATGGTCTCAATCTCGCGGTGCAGGTAGGCAATAGCCGCCTGCTCACTTAACCCCTTCGGAATGTTCACATTATGCGCATCCACAATGTTGTTGTCCCCGTCGGCCAGAATAACCGGAATCGTGTTGTTAGCATCGATGATTTCCGTCATCAGAAACGACACGTTTGACTCCTCTTCGGTGTTAATCAAATAGCGCTGGGTTTTGGCGTAGAGGTCAATTTGCTTTTGCTCCCGTTCCGACAGCCGCTGCACCAGAATGTTGGTGTAAATAACCGTAGCGGCGCCAATCAGCAGGGCCACGCCCACAATGACGAGCTTGATACGGGATTTCTGGTCGTAGATCGGAAGCACAGAGAAAGAAGCGGAAGTAGAAAAACTGGGGACGCCAACCGTCCGCAACGAAGATACGGACGACCACGCTTCGCGGATGAAAACGGAAACCAGATCAGCTTTTGCCTTTTTCTGATGGCGCTTTCCCCTGATGGAAATGATTTTTGTCAGTTCGGGAGACGCGAAATGCCCATTACACCAGTAGAACGGACTTTTTAGCCTGAATAGTACTTAGCCCGAACCCTAGCTGTGGTTCAACTGTTTCACACTAGTGATTTGTAGCGTATTTTTGCCTCCTGATTATCGCACTAGCACCAGCTATGCTCCAACCATTCAAGGCCGTTAGTCTTTCCTTCAAAAAAGCCCCCTTAGAAATTCGGGAGCTGATTGCATTGGACGAGGCTGCCTGTCGCCGATTCCTGCACACCCTCCACCACGAGCTAGGCCTCTCCGACCTACTCGTGCTGAGCACCTGTAACCGTACGGAAGTTTACTACTCCGCTGAGCGCGACCAGAGCCCCGCTATTATCGAGGCCCTAGGCCAGCTCAAGGAACTAGCCGACATCACGCAGTACTTCCCGTACTTCGATATCCTCGACGAACACTCTGAGGCCGTGCGCCACCTCTTTGAGGTAGCCATGGGGCTTGATGCCCAGGTGGTGGGCGACCTCCAGATCAGCAACCAAGTGAAGCAGGCCTACCAATGGTCGGCGGATGAGGATGCGGCTGGTCCGTTCCTGCACCGGCTGCTGCACACCGTGTTCTTCACCAATAAGCGCGTACAGCAGGAGACGTCGTTCCGCGATGGAGCCGCTTCTACTTCTTATGCCGCGCTGGAGCTGGTAGAAGAGCTGACCGGCGACGTGGCTAATCCGCGCGTGCTGGTGGTAGGCCTAGGTGAAATTGGGGCGGATGTGTGCCGCCACCTCGGCGACAGCAAACTGTTCACCGACGTAACCATCTGCAACCGCACCCGCTCCAAGGCAGAACTCCTGGCCGAAGAATGCGGCCTAAAAGTGATCAACTTCGAGGATCTGGTGCAGGGCATGAAAGATGCCGACGTAATCATCTCCAGCATTTCTCGCTCTGAGCCCTTCTTCACCACCGAAATGGTGGAGCGCCTGGATGTTCTGAACTATAAGTTCTTCATCGACCTCTCCGTGCCCCGCAGCATTGAGGCAGATGTGGAGAACGTACCCGGCGTGCTCGTGTATAACATTGATGCCATCCACAGCAAAGCTTCGGCTGCTCTGGAGCGTCGCCTGGCTGCCGTGCCACAAGTGCGCGCTATCATCGAAGAAAGCCTGGCCGGTCTGCAGGACTGGACCAAGGAGATGATGGTATCGCCCACCATTCAGAAGCTGAAGAATGCTCTGGAGCAGATCCGCCTCGAAGAGATGGACCGATTCCAGAAGAAGATGACCCCCGAAGAAGCCCGCCGCGTTGATGACATCACCAAGTCATTGATGCAGAAGGTGCTCAAAATGCCCGTACTTCAGCTTAAAGCCGCCTGCAAACGCGGCGAGGCCGACCAGCTTATCGACGTCCTCACGGACCTCTTCGACCTTGAGCGCCAGCCTGACCTAGCCTAGGCCTCTGACCGGTCATCAACTGGCATCCAAATTCTTTAACGTAGAGAAACGCCCTTACTCACGCACGGGAGTAAGGGCGTTTTCTTTTCAGTACCAACTGTAGTTTTCGTCCCTAGTCTGTTGCGCTACACACTCAGCATGGGCACAAAAAAGCCCGCCAGGAGTTGCTTCCGGCGGGCTTTTTTGTGTAGGCTAGCTGAAAACCCACGGGCGTACGCCGAAGCGTAGGCCTCCTCCCTTACATGGAGTCGCAGCAATCCTCCAACGAGTCGATTACGTCGAGCAGTTTGGGGATGGAGAGGGAGTAGTAAATCTTGGTACCAACCTTGAAAGACGACAGAATGCCACGGTCTTTCAGAGTGATAAGATGCTGGGAGGCAATAGCCTGGGGCAAATCGAGGGAGCGATAGATTTCCGTAACGGTCATCTTTTCCTCTTTACCAAGTAGGTCTACAATGGCCAAGCGCTTCGGATGCGCCAATACTTTCAGCATGGCAGCGGCCTTGTCTACCTTTTTTGATTCTACGCGGGCAAGCAATGGTTTCATAAAGAAGTTACAACGGTGGTTGTTCGGGAGAGAGGGTATTCAGGAATATGGCTAATACGATATTCCAGGGCATGTAAGTTCCTTACCAACGTACCAGCGAACGAAAAAATTTACAAAAGCTGGAATATTACACCTGGTACGTCTTGTACGGCATGAACTCAACAAAGGACGAACCGGCTTGCCGGGGGCTGCTTACCTTTGCGCCCATCATTTCCCACCCCCAGCCTAACACACTGCATGAAAGAGCTCCTGGCCAAGTTTGAAAATAAGCGCCCCGAAATCGTTTTTGAATGGAAAGATTCCGAAACCGAAGCCGAAGGTTGGGTTGTCATCAACTCCCTGCGTGGGGGAGCGGCCGGCGGCGGCACGCGCATGCGCAAAGGCCTTGATAAGCGCGAAGTAGAAAGCCTGGCCAAAACTATGGAGGTGAAGTTCACGGTCTCGGGTCCGGCCATTGGCGGTGCTAAGTCGGGCATCAACTTCGACCCGCAGGACCCGCGCAAACGCGGCGTATTGGAGCGTTGGTATCGGGCAGTGATTCCGCTGCTCAAGAACTATTACGGCACCGGCGGCGACCTGAACGTAGACGAGATTCACGATGTAATTCCGATTACCGAGGACTACGGTCTGTGGCACCCACAGGAGGGCATTGTAAATGGCCATTACCGCGCCACCGAGCCTCAGAAGATTCAGAAGCTAGGCCAGTTGCGCCAGGGCGTGGTGAAGGTGCTGGAAGACGCCACCTTCTCTCCGGACTTGAGCCGCAAATACACCGTGGCCGACCTGATTACCGGTTACGGCGTGGCCGAAGCCGTGCGCCACTACTACGAGCTGTGGGGTGGCCGTTCCGTAGCAGGCAAGCGCGCCATTATCCAGGGCTGGGGTAACGTGGGCGCCGCGGCAGCCTACTACTTGGCTACCCAGGGCGCCCGCATTACCGGCATCATCGACCGGGCCGGCGGCCTACTCAAAGAAGACGGCTTTTCGCTGGAAGAGATTCGAGCGCTGTTCCTCAACCGCGAAGGCAACGCCCTAACGGCTGACAACCTGCTTTCCTTCGATGAAATCAACCAGCGCGTGTGGTCTTCGGGCGCGGAGATTTTTATTCCTGCTGCGGCTTCCCGGCTTGTTACTCGCAGCCAAGTTGACGCGCTAGTGGCGGGTGGCCTAGAAGTTATTTCCTGCGGCGCCAATGTGCCGTTTCAGGACCCCGAAATCTTCTTTGGCCCTACCGGCGAGTTTGCCGACGACCACACCAGCGTTATCCCCGACTTTATTGCCAACTGCGGTATGGCCCGGGTATTCGCCTACCTCATGGAGTCGAATGCAGAAATTACTGACCAGGCTATCTTCCAAGACACTTCCCGTATCATTCGCTCGGCGCTGGAGCGCACCCGCCACCAGGGCGACGCCAGCACGGGCATTGCTCAGAAGTCGTTTGAAATGGCACTGCGCCAGCTGGTGTAAGGTCACTTGTCCGGCTGAAACGGGCAGCAGCTACTCACGCCAGAACAAGTCAAGGCTAGGCCACTTGGTTGGGCGAGAGTGGCTGCTGCGTACAGCAGGACGACATTAATTGCTATGAATCTCCAGGAAATTCTGAATCTGCGCTTTCTCGGCAACAACGTGGGGGCTTACCTGACGTGCGCCGGAATTTTGCTCTTTGGCTACGTTTTCAAAACGCTGCTGTCGCGTCTGCTTTCCAAGCTAGTGTACCGCTTCATTCGGAAGCGTACAGAGGGTGTGAGCGAAGCCAAGTTTCAGGAGCTGCTTATTCAGCCGGTATCCATCGTGGTCTTCTTCGTCACGATTTATCTGGCCTTCCAGGTGCTCGACTACCCAGTGCGCAGTTCTGAAATCACGCGCCACGAACCCTGGCCGAAAGTTGCCCTGTTTCGGCTGTACCAAATAGGCCTCATTACAGGCATGGCCTGGATAGCCCTGCGCGTGGTAGATTTTCTGGTGCTGGTATTTCAGCGCAAAGCCGAAACGAATGTCTCTCGGCTGAATAACCAGTTGATTCCCTTTGCCAAAGACCTGTTGAAGGTCTTGGTTCTGACGATGGCTTTCTTGGTGCTGCTTAGCCGGGTGTTTGGCGTTAACGTCACGGCCCTGATTGGGGGCCTTGGCATTGGTGGCCTAGCGGTGGCATTTGCCGCTAAAGAAAGCTTGGAGAACCTGATTGCCTCCTTTACCATCTTCCTCGACCGGCCCTTTGCCGTGGGCGACTTAGTAGAAGTGGGAGCCGTAACGGGCACCGTGGAGAAAGTAGGCTTCCGCAGTACTCGCCTGCGCACAGCGGAGAAAAGCTACGTAACGGTGCCCAACAAGGCCATGATCGACAAGCCCCTCGACAACCTTTCCTTACGCACAGCGCGCCGCGTCAGCTTTACGCTGGCCCTGAGCCATACTACCACCAGCCAGCAATTGCACCGCATTGTTGAGGAAGGAATACGCCTTATCCAGGACAACCCCTTGGTGACCCAAGAGGTGCAGATGCAGTTTTCAGCCCTCACCCCCGCGGCAAAAGAAGTTACCGTTCAATACTTCGTGGAAACCACTAGCTATGACGAGTACCTGAAGGTAAAAGAGGAATTAAACTACCGACTGGTGGAAGTAGTGGAGCAGGCTGGTGGCGCCTTTGCCAGCACTGGCACTACGGTGGTGCAATTAAACACTGGTGGCCGCTTTGATGGGCTCAGCCCAGTGAATACCCCCGTTGTGTAGGCCTGTACCTACTTATCTAAACCAGAACGAGTCGGTAAGGCATTGCCCTACCGACTCGTTCTGGTTTAGTTAGACTAGAATTATCTACTGCCTATGCTGCCTAGCGGCCACCGAACAGGCCGCCTAGTAGGCCACCCATGCCGCTGCCCAGTAGGCCACCGCCACCTGCGCTGCGTGGAGCCGAGTTGGGCTGGCCACCTAGGCCACCCAGGATAGACATCAGGGAGCCCAAGCCCCCGCTACCGACATGCGAGCCTTGCTGCGGATAGTTGCCGTAGCCTGCTTGGCTTTGGCCACCGCCCATCATGCCGCCTAGTAGGCCTCCACCGAGCAAGCCGCCCAGTAGGCCGCCCATGCCGCTGTTGGCAGCGCCTCCGAGCAGGCCACCCATGGTGCTGCCCATCATGCCGCCACCGCCCATGCCACCACGGCCACCGGCAACGCGTGAAATCACCATGGGAGCCACTACCCCTAGCAAGCCAGCCATGAGGGCTCCCTTCGGAATACCCACGCTGCCTAACTTATCAGTGATGCCACTCAGGAAACCTTGCTTACCCGGGTCGTTTGGGTCGTGTGGCACTGCAGCAGCTTGGTCAACTACTTGCTCAAGGGCTTGCGTTTGCTGCTGGTTGATACCTAGGTAGGACGAAATTTTGTTCACCATTTCTTCCTCCGTGTTGGAGTAAGCGCCATCGGCACGGGCGAAACTGATGAGGTCTGTTACGAGCGAGAACCGTAGGTCGCTGGAACGAAGCGTGTCCAGGTTCTGCTTGATGGTTTCGTTGGTAGAGTCTTTGGCAGCAGCTATTACCTGTTGGGTAGCTCCGCCCGATAAACCAGCTTGGTGAGCTAGTTGCTGCAAAAATTCCACCTCGGCCGCCGAGGCTTCGCGGTCGGCAGAGGCCAGACTGGCAATAACACTTAGGTAAGCGGCCTTTTCTTGATCAGAGTAATTTTGCAGAAGTTGATTATCAGCCATGATGAGAGGAAAGTAATAGGGTGGATGATGTGAGGTGCTTAACGCGAAGTGTCTAGCTTAGGTTGAATCTCTAGGATATGTGCCTGGCTCTACTAGGCCAGTACTATCACTTGCTGCTTCAAACCCAGGCACTCTACCGAAGAAAATTCACTACATCTTGATTTTTTTCCTGCATCTAAACCACCTGGCTATAAAGCCCTTGCTTCTGCTTACCTGATTTTTTGAAAATTTTCTTGCAGAATCTTCTGGCGAGGAGTTGCGCAATAAAAAACGACCTGCCATATTTGCCATCCCAAACGGGACACGCCCACGGGAGATTAGCTCAGCTGGTTCAGAGCATCTGCCTTACAAGCAGAGGGTCACTGGTTCGAACCCAGTATCTCCCACACAAAAAGGACAGTCGGAAACGGCTGTCCTTTTTTCGTTTCTGTATAGCGCCGAGTGCTTATGTAGCTCCTGCGTGCCCAACTGCACGCTTCCGCAGCCGAACCCAGGTTATCAGGGGAAAGAGTAACAGGGCCGGCTCTGCAAAAAATCGCCACCGGAAGCCCACAAAAAACAGTAAGCTCAGCAGCCACACTACTACCAGCGGTGTAAGCAGCAGAGCATCGCGCGATTCAAACCGCAGGCCACGGTAATGAAACACGGTAAGCCCTAGAGCCAGGAAGAAGGCCAAGTGCACTGCTGCAGTAAACGGGCTCCAGGGTGTGCGATGCGCGTCGGCAATGAAGTTTTCGGGCGAGAAGAACAACGCTGTTTTGCGCAGCAACAGTTGGGCTTCTTCACTGGGGTGCTCAGCCACCCACTGCCGGGCTAGTCGGGCACGGGCTTGGCTTTCCTGGTATTGATTGAGGGAGTCAAGTTCAGGCACGTGGGCTCGTACGTACTGGTCGAACGGCTTGCCACGGTCATCCCAGCTAAACATAAACCGCCCTTTCGTAACCGAGTTGTGCCCCTGCAGCAGCTCAAACCCGGCCTGGTTGCTGAGCGTCCAGGCCCCGAACTGGCGGTGATTTTTAAGCAGAATGGGCCAGTGGGCAAGGCCCAACGCTAGCAGCACAGCGCAGCTCAGGCCCCAGGCCACACTGCGTTCCGGAGCGCGGCGGCCCATCATTAGCCTCAGAAAAATGGCAAACAGCACGCCGTACACTGCCAGCAAATACCCTCGCAGCAGACACGATAGTACTACGGCAGCAATGATCAGCAGAGCATCGGGCCAGTGCAGGCGTCGCCCATCATAGAGCCGTAGCAGCTTGTAAACTACTACTATCAGCAGAGGCAGCGCAATGTTCTCAAACCACCAAAAGCCTCCAACGTAGTACACCACCCCCGGCGACAGTGCCCACAGCCCGGCTCCTAGCCAACTTAGCCCTGTTGCGGCGCCAAAGTGGCCTAGGGTGCGCTGCACGTATAGCCCACCCAGCACGTAACAGCCTGCAGCAGCCAAGTACACCAGAAACGTGAGGTAGTGGCGCGGTAGGCCAGTCTTACTCCAGCCGATGTACACGAATACCGGAAAGCTGGCGTGGAAGGAATCAGGGCGCACTTGCTTACGCTCGGGGTCGAGGCTGACGTAGCCGCGGCCAGCGAGGTAGTTATCAGCGATGCGGGCGTTGCGGCGCTCATCGTAGTTCATCTCCAGGCCAGGATTGAGGTGCAGGTTCAGGAGCAGCCGCAGGGCCACTAGTAGCACGGCCCCGGGCCAAACAAAACGAGGAATGGTACGCAGCACGAGCGAAGCGGGTGTTTGGAAATGAATTGCCGAATTTAGCCGCCTAATCCGGAATACTTTTGGCGTGGCCCTCTCGCGCTTCCTCCTTTATGCCTGCTTCCGTTTCTTCTGCCCCTGGCCCTCACTCGTCTGACTGGCTCCGCCGCTGGGTAGTGGGCGGCTTCTTTGGGCTGCTGATACTGCTAGGCCTAGGCCTGTACCGCGCGTATGGCGTGGGCTGGGACGAACAGATTGACCGCCTCAACGGTATTATCAACGCAAAGTACGTGGCTATGCAGTTGGCCCCGGAACTAGCCAAACGTCAACCTACCTTCGCTGAAATCCCAGACTTGTATGGCAGCCAGGATACCGACCACGGCGTGTTTTACCAGCTACCGCTGGTGCTGTTAGAGAAAGTAGCTCGGGTAGAAGACTCACGCGATGTATACTTCTTGCGCCACCTGGTTATTTGGCTTACCTGCGTGGCTGGCACCTGGGTGGTGTATCGCCTGGGCATGTGGCGCTTTGGCAGTTGGCGCTGGGGGCTGCTCACGGCGGGGCTGCTGGTACTCTCGCCCCGCCTGTTCGCGGAGTCATTTTACAATTACAAGGACCCCGTATTTATGGGTTTCTTTGCGCTGAGCATCTACACGCTGCTACGCTGGCTTCGGCAGCCCACTTGGCAACGAGTTTTGCTGCATGCCATAGCCACAGGCGCTGCCATTGATGTACGCACCATGGGGGTGCTCTTGCTCCCGCTAACGCTCGGGTTTGCCATACTAGAGGTGCTATACCGCCCTCACGACCGACGGCAATTTTTACTTTCCCTTCTACTCTACCTGCCACTCACGGCCTTGGTAGTAGTACTAGCCTGGCCTTACCTGTGGGGAAATCCTGTAGGCCACTTCTTGGAGGTATTTCAGAGTTTCAGCCGCTACCCCACCGATATGCTGACCGTGTACCTGGGCAAAGAAATATCAGTACGCCAGCTGCCATGGCATTATGCGCCGGTGTGGATACTCGTCACTACGCCCGCCGTTTATTCTGCCTTATTTCTGGTAGGCCTAGGGGGAGTGGCCTGGGCTGCGCGGCGTCCGTTGGCGTGGCTGAGCACCACTACTGGCCGCCTCGATCTGCTATTGGTGGCGTGGTGCCTAGGCCCTGTGCTGGCCATCATCGTGTTAAATTCGGTCATTTATGATGGGTGGCGCCACCTGTATTTTATCTACCCGGCTTTTCTGCTACTGGCGGTTAGGGCGGTGCACACGCTGTGGTACCAGTGGCGTGCTACCACTAGTTCGGTTGGGCTCGTGACTGGCTGGTTGGGCCTAGGCCTGTTTGTTCTGAGCCTCGGCACAGTGGCCTACCGCATGGTGCAAGAGTATCCGTATCAAAACATGTACTTCAGCCTGCCGGGGCCTATGGCCGGGCGCTTATTCGAGCGCGACTACTGGGCCCTGTCGGGGCGGGAAGGCGTTGAGTGGATTCTGGCTCACGATGCCGCCCCTCAGGTTGCAGTAGGCACTGACCCGCGCAGCAAACTGGTGCTGCACAACGCCCAACTGCTCTTGCCACCGGCTGAGCGCGCCCGTCTGCGCATGGTTTCGCCCGAACAAGCCACGTACTTTCTGACTACCTACCGGTGGCATCCGGAGGGCTACCCGAAGTATGGCCGGCCCGTTTATGAGCGGCAGGTAGACGGGGTAACTATTCTATCTATTTTTCGGCTCCGCTAGCTTCTCCCATGCCTCTGCCTGCTTGGTTATCCGCTGTTTCTGGTCGCCGCTGGGTAGTGGGGGTTTTCTTTGGGCTGTTGGCCTTGCTAGGCCTAGCGTTACACGGCGACTACGGCGTTTCGTGGGATGAAACCAACAATCATCTGAACGGCCTCGTCAATCTCAAGTATATCAGCAGCTTGTTGCCGGCTGGCTCTTTGTTGCGCTACCACCCTACTTTCGCCACTACGCCCAACATTCGCGAGTTTCCTGATGCGCACCATGGCCCAGTGTTCGAGATAAGCGCAGTAATCCTGAGTTACTTGTTTACCGACCACGACCCGCGTTCCTATTTTCTGCTGCGTCACCTTCTGATATTTAGCCTATTCCTAGTGGGAGCCTGGGCTGTATATCGGCTGGGCACTTCTTGGCTGCGCGACTGGCGCTGGGGTTTGCTCACGGCGGCCCTGCTCATTTTATCACCCCGGTTTTTTGCCGAGGCCTTCTACAATGGGAAGGATATCGTGTACATGGCTTTTTTTACCCTCGCCATGTATACGCTCACCCGCCTAATGCAGCAGCCTACTGCGGGGCGGGTGCTAGTGCACGGCCTGGCCACGGCACTAGCTATTGCTGTTCGGGTGCAAGGGGCTCAGTTACTGATTTTCACGGCGCTTGGCTTGGTATTGTCTGCCAAGCAGGCCGAGGGCCGATGGCAGCTGGCTCGGGGGTATGTAATATATCTGTTGGTAGTACTGCTGGGAGTATTTAGTGTCTGGCCGTATCTGTGGGCTCATACTGTGCCTGAGCTGCTGGATGTTAGTACCCACGCCGTACGCTACCCGTGGCCCTTCACGAATCTGTACATGGGCCAATTCTTATCCGTGGGCCAGCTGCCGTGGCACTATGTACCCGTTTGGATGGCTATTACCATTCCGCTGCCCTACTCGCTGAGTGCCGCGTTGGGCCTACTGGTTGCTTTAAAGCACTGCCGGATACGTGGTAGCCTTACGCAGTTAACTGAGTCGGGCTCCATAGCGGTACTGGTAGCATTGTGGCTGCTGGCACCGCTGCTAGTAGTTATGCTCACCCATACGGTGGTGTACGAGGGTTGGCGGCACCTCTATTTTATCTATCCGGCTTTGCTCTTATGGGCCGTGCAAGGATTTCGTCAGTTGCTGCATTGGAGCCGAGAACCAGGCCTACGGCTGGCGGCGCGCTTAGCCCTAGGCCTAGCGCTACTTGAGACCGGCCACACTGCCTGGCAGATAGTGCAGCTACACCCTTACCAAAACGTGTACTTCAGTTTTCTGCCAGCGGCCAAGGCCGAGCGTTTGTTTGAGCGTGATTACTGGGGGCTTGCATACCGCCAAGGGCTTGAATGGATGCTGGCTCACGATCCGGCTCCAGTGGTAACCATGCGGGCACTTTGGCATTATCCGCTCTACAACAACTCCCTTATCTTGAAGCCCGAACAGCGCGCCAGGCTGCGCTACACCCCCGACTCCACTGCCCGCTACTATCTCACTGGCTACCGTTGGCACCCCCAACCGTACCTTGACTCGTTGGGCAGCGAGGTATTTACCATTCGGGCTGCGAATGGCATCAAGGTACTGTCCGTTTTCCGCCAACCCGGTCGCTGAGTAGCGCGAACCTCTTTTCTTTGCGGTTTGCAGTTGCCGCCATTTACTGCTCCCCTTCCTATGCCCTTACTTGAAGTTACCACCCCTGAGCACCGCCGTCAGTTTCTGGACCTGCCAACTCGTATTTACCAGAATCACCCAAACTGGATTTCTCCCCTCGACCATGAAATAGAGGCAGTTTTTGACCCTAAGCGCAACCACAACTTTGCCCACGGCGAAGCCATTCGCTGGGTGCTGACTGATGCGGCTGGTGAGGTTATTGGGCGCGTAGCAGCTTTCATCAACCACGAAACGCCGCAAACCGACCCTACTCTGCCGGTTGGTGGCCTAGGCTTCTTTGAGTGCATTGATGACCAAGCGGCGGCTAACCAGCTCTTCGAGGCTGCCCAGCAGTGGCTCAGCCAGCGTGGCCTAGCCGCCATGGATGGCCCCATCAACTTCGGGGAGCGGGACCGGTTTTGGGGCCTGCTGGTTTCGGGCTTCACGGAGCCCAACTACGGCATGTTCTACCACCCGCCGTACTACCAGCAGCTTTTTGAGAGCTACGGCTTTCAGGTGTTCTTCAAGCAGTACACGTGCTACCGTGAGGTAGCCGTGCACCTGCACCCCACCTTCAGCCGCGCCTTCGAGACCTACGCTCAGCAATACCCTACCTTCCGGTTTCAGCACGCCAGCAAGCGCGACGCCGAGAAGCTGGCCCGCGACTTCCACCACGTGTATAACTTGGCCTGGGCCAACCATAGCGGCGTAAACCCCATGCCCCTGGAGAAGGCCCGGGAGCTGGTGAAGGAGATGAAGCCCGTGCTGGATGAGCGCCTGCTCTGGTTTGCCTACCACAACGATGAGCCCATTGCATTCTTCGTGAGCCTGCCTGAGCTCAACCAGATTTTCAAGCACGTGGGCCGCAACTTCAACCTGTGGGGCAAACTGCGCTTTCTCTGGGAGAAGCGCAAGTACATGCAGCGCCTCGATAAAAAGCTCTTCGGCGTGATTTTCGGGGTAGTACCTGAGTGGCAAGGTAAGGGCATTGAGTCAGCACTGATGGTGCACGCCCGGGCCGAGTTCATGCGCGCCGGCTACACTGAAATTGAGATGAACTGGATTGGCGACTTCAATCCGCGCATGTTGGCCCTCACACGGTCTATTGGCGCGCGCATCTACAAAACCCACGTTACCTACCGTTTCCTCTTCGACCGCACCCGTCCCTTCGAGCGTAGCCCCATCATCCGCTAGGCCACAAGCCAGTGCGGAGGCGTGGCATGAGGTACTCCTTTCCAACATACTGAGCCTAGTAAACGCAAAAGCCGTTACCTCCCCATGGACGTAACGGCTTTTCGTTTGCTAGGGCTTGGTGGCTGAGCCTAAAGATGGCTACGCGCTGCTCCTCATGCCGTATCAGAGTGGCCTAGCGAATGAACTGCTCGTGTAGCTTCAATACTTGCGGGATAAGCAAGTGCGCATCGTCATTGTGGATGATATGATCCGCACGCTGCATCTTCTCCTCCTCGCTCATCTGTTTGCCGATGATGTTCTGAATGTCATCGGGGGTTCGATGCGGGTCGCGGGTTAAGATGCGCGCTTGCCGGACCGCTATGGGCGCGAATACCGTGATGATTTGATCTAGCTGCCGGTAAGCACCTGACTCATACAGGAGCGCCGCTTCTTTCAGAATATACGGGTGGCCTTCAGTTTGGCGGGCCGTAAGCCACTGGGCAAAGTCGCGACCTACAGCGGGGTGCACCAACGCGTTGAGGCGGGCCAACTGCACGGGGTCAGCGAAAGCAACGCGCGCTAAGTAGGTGCGGTTGAGCTGGCCTAGCGTATCAAACGTCTCAGGGCCAAAAGCCGCTCGTAGCTCGTCGCGCAGCTGCTCATCCTTTGCCATCACCCATTTAGCGCGCGTATCAGAGTCATACACTGGCGCCCCGAGCGTGGCAAACAGCCGGCACACCACACTTTTACCCGAGCCTATTCCGCCCGTAATTCCGATTTTCAGCATCGATGGAATGATGTAAGGAGACTGTATCTAGGCCAGTAGCACGGATAAATGCTAGATGTACTAGCTCATTTTTTCACCGTTACCCGTACTCCGGGCGTAAGAACCTGGCCGCCGCGCGCTGCAGTGGGGCGCTGCGACAGAAAAGGCCGGAGGCTGGAGTCGGAGTTGATGAACTGCCCGTAGTGCAGCTGCACATGCACCTCTTTGCGGCTGAGCCTAGCCGTATCCTCCGGGAAACACTGCAGTTGCACCTGTACCGTGCCAGGGCTAAGCTGATACAGGTGGCCCTGGGGGGCATCCATTAGTTCAGGTACTACTTGCAGCGGCACCGTCACTAAGGGGCGGTGCAACAGCCGCACGCGCACATCCTGCACGTCTGGCTCCACTAGCTCGGGCCCCCCAATGGGCACCCGAATATCACCGGTGGTGCTGCCGGCTGGGGCCTGGGGCAGATGCACTGGGTAAGGATCCGGCAGGCTGTTTACCTTGTTGGCCGGCCCCCGGAAGCGAATGGACGACGGACTGAAACTGGCCGCGTACGGCAAAGCCGAACCATCGGAAGCCGGACTCAAGGCTAATGGTAGCCGCCGGCTCACCAACCGGTCGAACTCTATCCACAGCGTATCGGTGAGCAAGTAGTTGAACTGCAGCCCTTCCATAGCAAGCTGCAGGGCCGGGCGCAGGTTGCGTGCCGTTACGTAGCGGGTGCTGGGCAATGCCTCCAGCGTTAACTCCGCCGGCTTTACCTCTAGTGGCAGGCTGCGCCGCAGCAATTTCCAGCCGCGGCCAGTTACATTCACAGCTACCTCAGTGGGCAGAGGCTGTACCGGCACGAACTGCGCCTCATTGTACCGCCACGCTACCGGATAAGTAATTTTAGTGGTGTAGGTCTTATTCAGGGCCCTAAGTACCCAAAAGGTGCTAGCCGCCAAAAAACAGGCCAGCACCGCCCGCCAATAGCTCCATTCCTGCCCCACAAATGGGCTCAGAAACCAGCGAAGCATACGGAACGGGCGGGCAGGCGGCATTTACTGAATAAGGTTACGTGGTAGCGGTGGGCGCAGTAGTGGCAGGTGCTTTACCGGCTGCTTCGCGGGCAATTGCCGTGCGGTCAAACTTCAGCCGCACCCCCTTGTCTACTTCCACAATCACGGTTTCTTCGTTTACTTCCAGCACTTTGCCGTGTAGGCCACCAATGGTTACTACGTTGCTTCCCTTCACAATGGACGCGCGAAATTTCTTGGCATCCGACGCGCGCTTTTGCTGTGGCCGAATCATAAAGAAGTACACCACTACGGCAATGGCAATGGGGAACAACAACGAGGTGAGGCTCTCACCAGAGGCGCCTGCTTGCAGAAGAAGAGTTGAAAACATGCTGTAAAGTAAAAAGAAGCGGGTAGCTACCGCTTATAAAACGAAAACAAAAACGCCTGCCGTCCCGGGTGGCCTAGAGGTTCTGCAGTTAGCTGGGCACCGTTACAGCACCAGCTGCTCTACCGCAGAGCTTCTACGCTACCCGAAACGGCAGGCGTACTTCTAGGCCACTACTGGCGTACGGGGCCGGCAGCGCCGTCGGAGAGGACGTTAGCCTTGATAACTACTTTGGTGATGTTGGGCTGGGTGTTAGCCTGAATAGCTACCTCCTTGTTCTGAATGCCCATTTTGCCGTGGCTGTCAAACTGCACGTCGATGGTGCCTTTGGCGCCGGGAGCAATAGGCTCCTTGGTCCAGTTAGGCGTGGTGCAACCGCACGAAGCCGTAGCATTCTCAATCAGCAGCGGCGATTTGCCAGTGTTGGTGAACTCAAAGGTGTGCTTCACCACCGAGCCGGGCTGAATATCGCCGAAGTCGTGCTCCGCCACAGCGAAGGTCATCACGGGGGCATTCGGGTTGGGGGCGGCGGTTTCGTTGGTCACGTTGGGGTTGTCAACCACGGGGTTGGCAGCCGCTTCGTTGGCGGCGGCGTTCATGCCGGTAGCGCCTACTTCACCAGCTTTCTCGTTGTTGCAGGCTCCCAGCAGCAGAGCGCTGGAAAACAGGAAAGCAGAAAACAGATTGCGTTTCATATGTTGAAAGGAAAGGCAGTTAGTCGCCTTCAGAAGAATAAAGATACTAATCAGTTACGAGTTGTGAGGTGCCGGTTGCCAGCTAGAACGAACTGACAACTCGTAGCTCACTACTTGTCCAGGTTATCGATGATGGCCTGCGCAAACTCGGTGGTAGAGGCTTTGCCGCCCAGGTCGCCGGTGCACTTGTCTTTGTCTTGCAGGGTCAGCTCCAGGGCTTTTTCCAGGCGGTCGGCCTGCTTGTGCTCACCCAAGTGGTGAAGCATCATCAGCGCCGAGCGCAGCAGGGCCGTGGGGTTAGCTTTGCCCTGACCAGCAATATCGGGGGCCGAGCCGTGCACGGCCTCGAAAATGGCCATGTCATCGCCAATGTTGGCGCCCGACACCACGCCTAGGCCACCTACCAGGCCGGCGCACAGGTCCGAGAGGATGTCACCGAACAGGTTGGTGGTTACTACCACATCAAACTGCTCGGGCTTGTTTACCAGCTGCATGCACATGTTGTCGATGATCTTATCCTCGAACACGATGTGGGGAAACTCGTTGGAAGCCTCTTTGCAGGCGTTGATCATGATGGTGCCCGCCATCTTCAGGATGTTGGCCTTGTGAGCCAGCGTTACCTTCTTGCGGCCGTGCTTGGAAGCGTAGGCGAAAGCCGCGCGGCAGATTTTGCGGGCACCTTCCACCGTGATACGGGCAATAGAGTCAGAAATACCGAGGCGCTCGTCAAACACCTCCAGGCCTGAGTACAGGCCTTCGGTGTTCTCGCGGAACAGTACCAGGTCGATGCCCGTGTAGCGGCTCTGGATGCCTTCAGTAGTTTTGGCCGGACGTACGTTCTGGTAGAGGTCGTACTTCTGGCGCAGGGTGATGTTGATGGAACGGAAACCCTTTCCCACGGGCGTTGTGATGGGGCCTTTCAGCGCCACCCGGGTTTTCTCTAGCGAGTCCAGCAGCGTCTGTGGAATCAGCTCGCCCGACTGATCAAACGTAGTCTGACCGGCGTTCTGCTCTTCCCACTGCACTGGCACCTGCGCCGCCGCGAAAATGTCGGTTACTGCTTTCGTGATTTCGGGGCCAATGCCGTCGCCGGGGATAAGGGTGATGAGGTGCATTCTATCTGATTTACTGATTGTTTGATGTTGTTGGCTCTAGGCCACTGGCCTAGCAGCCTGCCCCTACGTGGGGTAAGCCTATTTGCCGCCGCAAAGGTACCAAAGCCCAGGTGTGCGTAAAATGAAAATGTGCTGACGTGCCCATGATTTAGTTTCATTGGCACATCAGCACATTCCGTGACTCACCGCATGATTAGACCGTCTTGCGGGAGTTAATCTGGTTGATGAGTTGGTCTACGTCGCCGAGAAGTTGTTCTGCTTTGCTTTTCGCGTCCTGAATTACGCGCTGGCCTTCGCTCTTTGCCGAGCTGGGGCCCGCGTCGGTGCGGCTGGTTACCAAGTTCTCGGTAAGCTCAGCCAGCTGCTCGCGATACTTTTCCAGCTTGTAGCTGAGCCAGCTGCGCGTTTCGCGGCCTTTCTCAGGCGCATACAGAAGTCCGATGACGGCCCCGGTGAGGGCTCCGCCGGCGAAGCACAGAATACCGGTAGTGGTTTTGCTACCCATAATACAAGTGTGTGGCGTGGTGGGAGGTGGAGAATACCCTATATAGACGACGTTACCCCGGTGCGGGTTGTCGGCACTACTGATTGTCCAGGAGTCCGCGGCCCGATTTGCGAATGGCGCCGCTGGCGGTCAGATCCTGGGCCAATTTATCCAGAATACCGTTCACAAACTGCTTACTCTTGGGCGTGCTATAGATTTTGCTGATCTCGATATACTCGTTGATGGTCACTTTCACGGGAATAGCCCGGAAAAGGTGCATCTCACAAAGCGCCATTTTCAGCAGAATCTTATCCGTAAGCGCCACGCGCTCCACGTCCCAGTTCTGCACCGATTCTGAAATCAGCTGCTCGTACTTGGCATCGTCGGCCAGCGTCTGCTTGTACAGGGACTCAGCAAACTCTTTATCATCCTGCCAGTTAGCCGACAGCGACATCAGCACCAAGTTTTCATCAGCCGCCTCGTCGAGCATCTTAATGGTTTTCACCACCAAGTTCTTCACGATGGGTCGGTTCTCCTCCCAGTTCAGGTCGTCCTCCTCAATGTAGGCGGGCAGGCTTTCGCCCTTGAACACAAAGGTTTTGTAGATGTGCTTTAGGATCTCCTGGTCCTCGGCGTAGTTGCCGGCCGGGGCCGCGAGGTAGCTCAGCAGTTCGGGATCCTGCTTCATCTCGTTGCGCCAAGCACTCCGCAGAGCATCCAGCTCTTCCTCGCCGTGCCACTTCAGGGAGCGACGGATAGTAAGGTCCTGTAGCTGAATGTTGTTAATGAGCTTCTCGATTACCTGGTTTTCCTGCAGGCGCGTAGCGTCCAGCAGAGGCTCCTTGGCCGCCGTGAAGCGGCGTGAGTCGCGTACTTTCTCCTCTTCAATTACCTGCAGCAGCGCTTCCGGAATGTTGAGCAGGTGAATGTACTGGTCGTGGATGCTCTCCGCCGCCTGCACCATTTGCCCACCGTAGAAGGTGCCGTCTTTGGCCACGGCCTTGCGGTAGTAGCTGATGGCGTCCTTTACGGCGTCATTTACGTCCTTGTCGTCGGTGCTTTCGGGCTCCTGACCGTTCTTGTGCCACTCTTTAAAAATGACTTCGGCCATTTTGCGCTGCCCCTGCAACTGCTTGCGGTCCTGCGGCTCAGGCGAGTTTAAATCGGGCGCGAAGGTGTCCGCAATCTGGTCAGTGGCAAGTAAGAAATCCGACCCTACGGCCTGATGGTAGGCGTACAGGGCCTGCATGACCTTAATGCGGAGCGTGCGACGGTTGAGCATGTGTGGTGTTGGTACTTGTGGAGTCTCCGAAAAACAAAGAACGACGGGCAGAACAACGCTTCCCTCTGGTTAGTGCTGCAAAAGTAATCTTATTACTCCGGAGCGAGAGAATTCATTCTGCCCGTCGGGCTTTTCTTCGGGATATTAGTAGGTTGATTTCACCTTGCCGATGGCAGCAATGCGCTCCTCAGCCTGGCGCGTAGCGGCGGCCTGCGGGTGGCTTTGCTCCTGCTCGGCTTTGTTGAGCACCTGCGTGGTGATGTCGTAAATTTTCTCGGTCTGGGTGAGAGCAGTCTGGCGGCTGCCTCCAATTACTTCGGAGTACACATTGATCAGGCCACCGGCGTTGATCAGGAAGTCGGGGCCATATACAATGCCGCGCTCCACCAGCGCCGGGCCGTGGATGTTCTCGTCGGCCAGCTGGTTGTTGGCGCACCCGGCAATTACCTGGCACTTCAAGCGGCTGATGGTATCATCGTTGATGGTAGCCCCCAGCGCGCAAGGCGAATAGATGTCCACGTCTTGGTCGTATATTTCATCTAGGCCTACGGCCACGGCCCCAAAACGAGCCGCGGCTTCCAGAGCGCGGTCTTCGTAGTAGTCGGTCAGCACCAGCTTGGCGCCCTCCTTCTGCAGGTACTCCAGCAGGTAGGTACCCACGTGGCCTACGCCCTGCACGGCAATGCGCTTGCCCGCGAGGCTATCAGAACCGAAAGCTTTCTTAGCCGCAGCCTTCATACCCATGTAGGTACCGTAGGCCGTCACCGGCGACGGGTCGCCGCTGCCGCCCATGCTTTCGGGCAGGCCCGACACGTGCTTGGTTTCCATTCGGATGTACTCCATGTCCTTGGTGGTCATGTTTACATCTTCGGCGGTGATGTACTTGCCGTTGAGGTTCTGCACGAAGCGGCCAAACTTACGCAGCAGGGCCTCCGTCTTCATGGTTTTGGCGTCGCCGATGATGACGGCTTTACCACCACCCAGGTTCAGGCCCGAAATAGCGGCTTTGTACGTCATGCCGCGCGAGAGACGCAGTACGTCGTTCAGGGCTTCAGCGTCGGAGGCGTAGTGCCACATGCGCGTGCCGCCCAAGGCGGGGCCGAGTACGGTATTGTGAATGCCGATGATAGCGCGTAGGCCAGTCTCGTGGTCGTGGCAGTACACTACCTGCTCATGTTGGTGTTCGGCAATCTGCCCAAAGACCGACGTATCGGTTAGCACTTTCGTTTCAACCATGCGGAGTAGAAAAATAAGAAGTGGGTGGGGGTGGGTTGTTGTACCTTTGCGGAGGCAGTAACGGGATGTAGCGCTACGCGTATCGTAGTAACGGATGGCCTGGGTGGTACACCATTCGCTGGTCAGATGAAGTACGGAGCGAAGCGTTTCCGATTCCTTTTCGCACTGCTCCCCGCAATTCGGGTGCAAAAGTAACCTGTTTTTCCGACTTAAGCCACCGGGGTGCTGTCTTTTGCCAGCGCCGCCCCATTGTTTAGAGGTTTGGGAGCGAGAGGGTTAGACCAGGCTTAAGCCACTTCGCTAGGCCAGTCTGGAGGTTAAGCCAAAACCGCTAGGCCTGTTTCTAACTTTCTATATCCCAACCGCTAAACTCACAACCAGCCTTCCTGTGCGCGCTCTATCCGCTGTCAATAAATATATTCTGCGCTATAAATGGCACTTCCTAGGTGGAGTGCTGTTCGTGGCGCTCAGCACGCTGCTGGCCATCTTCCCGGCTCAGATTGTGCGCTATGCCTTCGACCTGGTAGGTGAAGGCATTGACCTGTACTATCTCTACGAAGGCACCCAGGCCCAGAGCGGGGTGTATGAGCTGTTTGGACGCAACGTGCTGCTCTACGGCATCCTCATCCTGACGATGGCGCTGCTGCGGGGCATCTTCTTGTTTTTCATGCGTCAGACGCTCATCGTAATGTCGAGGCTGATTGAGAACGACCAGAAGAACGAAATCTACCAGCACTACCAGTCGCTGCCCCTCTCCTTCTACCGGCGCCACAGCACCGGCGACCTGATGTCGCGCATTTCCGAGGATGTAGGCCGGGTGCGTATGTATGTGGGGCCGGCGCTCATGTACTTCATGCAGCTCGTCATCCTGTTCGTGCTCATCGTGCCCCTGATGTTCATGGTGAACGTGAAGCTCACGATTTACACCCTGCTGCCGCTGCCTATCCTGAGCGTGAGCATCTTCTACGTGAATAACCTTATCGAGCGTAAGTCCGACGAGATTCAACGCTCCCTGGCCAGCATGACCACTTTCGTGCAGGAAGCTTTTTCGGGCATTCGGGTGCTGAAATCGTTCGTGCGCGAGGAGGACTCCCACCGCCAGTTCTCAGTGGCTTCCGATAACTACAAGGACAAGTCCCTGAGCTTGAACTTCGTCAACTCGCTGTTCTTCCCGCTGATTCTGTTCTTGGTAGGCCTCAGCACCATCGTTACCGTCTGGATTGGTGGCCAGGAGGTTATTCGGGGTACCATTACTACTGGCAGCATCGCGGAGTTCCTGATTTACGTGAACCTGCTCACCTGGCCCGTAACAGCCCTGGGCTGGACCAGCAGCCTCGTGCAGCGCGCCCAGGCGTCGCAGGCTCGCATCAACGAGTTCCTGGACCAGAAGACCGACATCGTTTCGCGCCAGAACCTAGAGCTGGATATCAAAGGCGACATCGTCTTCGACCACGTCAGCTTCACGTATCCCGATACCGGCATTCAGGCCCTGCGCGACGTATCGTTCCGCATTCACCCCGGCGAAACGCTGGCCGTTATTGGTAACACGGGTGCCGGTAAGAGCACGGTGGCCGCGCTGCTTAGCCGCCTCTATGATGTAAGCAGTGGCAGCATCAAGGTAGATGGCGTAGATGTGCGCGACCTGTCGCTCAGCTCCCTGCGCGAGCAAATTGGGTACGTGCCGCAAGATGTGTTCCTGTTCTCTGACTCAATTCGCAACAACATCAACTTCGGCTTAGAGAACCCCACCGAGGAACGGATGCTACAGGCTGCCAAAGACGCCAACGTGTACGAGAACATTATCCGCTTCCCAGAGGGATTTGATACGAAGTTGGGCGAGCGAGGCATTACACTATCGGGTGGTCAGAAGCAGCGCGTAAGCATTGCCCGCGCCCTCGTGAAGGAGCCTAAGATCTTGATCTTAGACGACGCTCTCTCCGCCGTCGATACCAACACGGAGAATGCTATCTTAAGTGCCTTGCAGCGCATTATGCATAACCGCACCAGCCTGATCATCTCCCACCGGGTGTCTTCAGTAAAGCTAGCCGACCAAATCCTGGTATTGGATGACGGTGTGATTGTGCAGCACGGCACGCACGAGGCCCTGATGCAAGACACGGACGGCCTGTACCGGGCCCTGTACGAGCGCCAACTCCAGAGTGAGGAAGTGTAGGCCTAGGCCTCTTCTCCTCATTAGTGTCTCCAGAGAACTTCAACCCAACAAAGAGCCCCGCGCATTCTAGGATGCGCGGGGCTTTTTGCTAAACCTAAGGATGCTTAATACTGGCTATTGGCCTAGCGATACGCGTTTGATGCCGCGCCGCTCACCGGAAGAGCAATGCACAATGTAAGTCCCGGCGGGCAGGTTGCTCACATCCAGCACCACAGCGTCGGAGCCCGACATGATGTCGCGGGTAATAACCGGGCGACCATCTGTGCCATTCAGCTCTACCCGAGTTGGGCCAGAAGCATTGGTGCGCACCGTCAGGCGCTTAGTCAGGGGGTTGGTTTCGGCTCGCACCTTCAGAGCGTCGGTGTTAGGAGCCGCCGTTTCCATCTTATCCGTGATAAGCGCAGGTGGAGCTGAGGCCGTAGCTACCTCTGCAGAAGCAACTGCAGTAGCTGGCACGGCAGGCGCTACCGCTGGTTTAGGAGTTGTAGCGGGCTTAACAGCAGGCTTGGCAGCTACCGTAGTTGGTTTGGCTGGAGCAGGCTTGGCAGTTTTTGTTTGAGCCTGGGCGGTGCTGATGCACAGGAGCATAGCTAGTAGGCTTCCCAGAAAAGTAAAAAATTTCATACGCGTTCTTTACAAGTTTATTGAACGATACGGGAGATGTAAAGGTAACTGTTTCTGCGCTTTACTTTGTATTATCCGTATCATGAGGTGTCTGAACGCGGGCAAAACGCATTCCAGTTTTCATTATTGCGCCTTTTATCTAGAAGAATTATTTTCCACACCGATCTGCAGCTACAACTCTCGTCAAATGAGTTCAATACAAAAGCTACGGCTTATGTAGAGCTACCCAGCAGAGAGCTAAACCACAAAAAAACCGGCAAACGCTTGCGCAAAAGGCATTGCCCCCTTACATTTGTGGCACAATTCATCGGGGTGTAGCGTAGCCTGGTATCGCGCCAGCATGGGGTGCTGGAGGTCGTAGGTTCGAATCCTGCCACTCCGACCGAAGAATTTCTTGTCGAAAAGCCTCTGGGAACCCCACCCGGAGGCTTTTTTCGGCAAGGCCCTATACGAAAGTACCCGTTGTGCTTAGTCAGCACTTCTATTCGGGGTGTAGCGCAGCCCGGTAGCGCGCGTCGTTCGGGACGACGAGGCCGTAGGTTCGAATCCTGCCACCCCGACACAGGTACTCTCTTTCTAAAAGAGCCCGCTGAACAGAAGTTCAGCGGGCTCTTTTAGAAAGAGAGTACCTAGTCAAAACAAAAGCAGAGTGGCCTACGCATACCTAGAACTTTCTAGGTATGCGTAGGCCACTCTGCTTTTGGTGGAGTAGCTCAAAAAGGCAAAAACTAGTAGTCGTACTTTCTGTTTTTGCGCTTCCCTTTGCCGTCACGGGTCAGGAGCAAGATGGCACCGGTAGTTACCAAGGCGATGGTTGCCATCTTGGTCACAAAGGCTGTGCGGTTGTGTTTCCACTCTACAGCGTATCCTTTTTCCGCAAAAATGTTCGGAACCTTACCATGTGTCAGGTCTTCCAGTACTCCTTCCACCACGTTTACACGGTCGGCCAGTAGGAGTGGCAACCAGTGGCCGTAGTGCGACTCGCTATACTTAAAGGCAAAGCGCCGTATAATGCCACTTAGGCCAGTTGGTGGCGCAGCCTCTCCGAACACTGCCGAAACCGTGGGCCGCTCAATTGACTTAAGCACCTCAATATCGACGGGCTGTAGTGAAGCCGGACGGTGTTTGCTATCTGGGTCCTGAGAAACGTTCAGCCGCTCCCGCATGGGGTAGGTTGGGTCATTCTCAGGGTTTGCATCTATGCCCCAGCCTGGGAGCTTCTGCGGGTCTTTCACAGTATTTTCCATGGATGGTCAGCGTTAGATTTTGTTAGGGAAAACGATAAGAGGCTTGATGCAGTTGTCGAGCTTAGCCGAGAACATTCGGTAACCGTCAGCTACTTCTTGCAGCGGTATGCGATGCGTAATCAGTTCTTTTGGCTTGATTACCCCGTTCTGCACATGCTCAATCAACCGTGGCAACAGACGCTTCACTGAAGCTTGGTTTGCCCGGATGGTCAGGCCCTTGTTGAGCACGTTTCCAATTGGCACCAAGTTATCGGTGGGGCCATAGACCCCCACAATAGATACTACCCCGCCTTTCTTAACTGAGTTAATAGCCCAGTGCAACGCCGTAGTAGACCCAGCTTGGAGCAACAGTTTACGGCCCGTAATAGTCTGCATGGCGTTACCTGCAGCCTCAGCCCCTACGGCATCAATTACGCAGTCGGCGCCCATGAAGTCGGTGGTTTTCTTAACGAACACCACTGGGTCATCCATGTCTTTCTCGAAGTTGTAGGCCTCACAGTTGGCGTAGTTGCGCGCAAACTCCAAGCGGTAGTCTTCTTTATCGATGATGATAACACGACCCGCGCCAAACAGCCAAGAGCAACGGGCGGCCATGATACCAACCGGACCAGCTCCAAATACCACTACCGTGTCGCCGGGTTGGATGCCGGCCATTTCGGCAGCCTGATACCCTGTCGGAACTACGTCGGTGAGCAGTACAGCATCATCGGGGTCCATACCCTCAGGAATCACGGTGGGGCCTACGTTGGCGTAGGGTACGCGGGCGTATTCTGCTTGGCCACCATTGTAGCCACCAGCCGTGTGGGAGTATCCGAAAATACCTCCTACGGCGCTAGCTTGGGTATTTGACTCGTGACAGTTGCCGAATAAGCCTTGTTTACAAAAATGGCATTCGCCACAAGCTATGTTAAACGGTACCAGCACATGGTCGCCAACCTTGACTTTGGTCACCTCTGGTCCTACTTCTTCTACAATTCCGCAGAACTCGTGGCCAAACGTTGAGCCAACTCGGGTATCGGGCACGTTACCGTTGTATAGGTGAAGATCGGAGCCGCAAATACATGAGCGAGTAACCCGCACAATAGCATCCTGCGGATGCTTTATTTCGGGCATAGGCTTCTGGGTGGCACGGACCCGCTTAGGGCCCCGGTAATCCATTGCTAGCATAAGAATCCTTTTTAGGTTCAGGTGGGAGTTTTCATAGCTTACTCCTCCCAAGTACTCTGTAACTACAGGCAGACCCAACTGCGCAGTAGCTCGGAGAAGTAATGCTAAATCTGTACTTACACTAATGCCTAAGGTTACCGCAACAAGCTGAATCACGTACTTATACTTGGAATTAGTTGCATTTAATCCGTATAAACACGCAAACTTATTTTTCCCATTTTTGGTGTCAAGTGAGCTAGCAGTGAGCAGTAGAGTAAATAGCTTCTTCAACTGTTCTGTTTTGCTTTCTATGCCAGTCAGTTATAGATTAATTCATATATGTTAAAATAACAGATTACCATAGGCCGTTACAGCCCCATCCTACTTTTTAATTCACCTCAGTTA
Source organism: Hymenobacter wooponensis (assembly GCF_004745865.1). Lineage (GTDB taxonomy): Bacteria > Bacteroidota > Bacteroidia > Cytophagales > Hymenobacteraceae > Hymenobacter > Hymenobacter wooponensis. The sequence continues at coordinate 474,147 of NZ_SRKZ01000006.1, forward strand.
TTACCGCTTTATGAAGAAGCTAGCATGTAGCTTATTACTATTAGGGCTTGCCTTCAGCGCTACAGCGCAGATTGGCGCCGGGAAAGTGCTACTTGGCGGTGGCGTGAGCTATTCCACCTCAAAGTCTGACAGACAACTCCCCTCGTCAAAAGAGGTGCTCACTTATCGTTATTCTCAAATTACTCCTGTTGTAGGCTACTTCGTGGCCGACAATATAGCGTTAGGCATTACTGGGGAGTATGGTCGTGACAAGCAATCTTCTTATGTAGAAGCTCAGTCTGTCAGGCGCAATGAGTCTCGCAATACGAGAACTTTTGCATCCATTGCCCCTTTTGTGCGCTACTACCATATGCTGGGAGAGAAGATTGGTATATATGGCCAGTTAGAGTGTGGCTACACCAAAGGCCGCAGTGAGTACCGCGCTACGTATGTGGTAGATCGCCCTTACAGCTCCAACTCCACTTCGGAAGGTGTGTATAGTGCTCTTACACCGGCGCTGGTCTATTTCCCAATTGAGAAGCTCGCTGTACAGCTTACCATGGGAAGCGTGCGATACTCCCGAACCACAGGCAGGTCCAAGGACGAAATGGGCACACAAGTAGACTCAGGGCGTTACTCCCAGTTGTCTACAAATTTCGGATTATCCTACGTGAATGTGGGACTTGCCTTGCACTTAGGTGGCAGCTAGGCTACTCCTCCCTGAAACACGACACCGGCTCCTCTTGTGTTAGAGGAGCCGGTGTCGTGTTTCAGGGAGGAGTAGCCTAGCTGGACTTTACTTAAGTACTGCTAGTACCTCTGGCTCGCCTTTTTCAGGGAAGCGCTCCAGGTACACATCCTGTAGGGTAATCTTGCGCTCCTTAGCGTAGTCCTTGATACCGCCATAGAGTTTATCGGGAGCTACCATGTAGCCGGCATCTACGTGGGCATGTAGTACGCGCTGCCCGGCGGAGAACACGCGGTACTTGTAGTCTTTCGGGAGCTTTTGGGTGGTATCGGCTACTACTAGGCCTACGAACACCTTGGCGGCGGTGCGCGTGTCTTCGGGGCTATTGTAGAATATGTTGCCGAAGTCGCCGCGTACTTGGCCTGTGCGGCGCAGTTCGTAGGCCCGACGGGTCAGGTCACCGAAGGCCTCGTCATCCGCTGGGCCTTCGTAATACTGGCCCGCTACGAAGTAGGGCTGAGCGAGGGTTTCCTGCGTAACAGTAGCGGCTTTAAAGCCTCCCATCTTCCAGTAGGCCACCGTAAAGCCGACACCAAGAATGAGGCTGAGCGCCAGAAAAATTTTATTCATGTGTTGTGAGGAAAGCAGGAAGTGCGGAATATGCTCTTCCGAGCCACAAAGAAACAGTACTGCGCTCTATATCTACGCGCTGCCGTGGCCTAGGCCACTCAACTAGCCCTCCAGCACTCCTTTATACTGCATCTGATACAGCTGCGAGTAGAACCCCTGGTGGCGCAGCAGCTCCTCATGCGTGCCAGCCTCCTTGATCTCGCCCTTATCAAGCACAATAATGCGGTCGGCTTTCTGGATGGTGCTCAGGCGGTGGGCAATAACCAGCGAGGTGCGGCCCTGCATGAGCTTCTCAATAGCTTCCTGAATCAACTCTTCCGTTTCAGAGTCAACCGACGAGGTGGCTTCATCGAGGATAATGATGCGCGGCTGGTACACCATGGCCCGCACGAAGCTGATGAGCTGGCGCTGGCCTACGGAAAGTGTGGCCCCGCGCTCCATTACCTCATACTGTAGGCCACCCGGCAGACGCTCAATGAAACGGCGGGCTCCTACCAAGTCAGCCGCTTCCCAGATCTGCTCATCGGTAATATCCTGCTTGCCCAGGGTGATGTTGTCGCGAATGGTGCCGGCGAATAGGAACACATCTTGTAGCACCACGCCAATGTGGCGGCGCAGGTCCTTGAGGTCGTACTCGCGTAAGTCGTGGCCATCTACGCTGATGGTGCCTTTGTTGATTTCGTAGAAGCGGCTTAGCAGGTTGATGATGCTGGTTTTGCCGGCGCCGGTGGCGCCCACAAAGGCAATGGTCTGGCCGGCCTGCACCTCGAAGTTTACATCGCGCAGTACCCATTCCTCGTCGTTATAGGCAAACCATACGTGGTCGAACTTCACGTCGCCGCGCAAGTCCGTGGGGATGTAGCTGCCATTGTCGGCAATCATTTCTTTGCTGTCGAGCAGCTTCAAGAGGCGCTCTGTGCTCACTAGGCCTAGCTGCAGCGTATTGAAGCGGTCAGCAATCTGGCGGATGGGTCGGAAGAACAGGGCATTGTACATGATGAAGGCGATGAGGGCGCCCTTCGAGATGGTACCCTCAATCTGGCCCTGCGCGGCGTACCACACCAACAGGCCTACGCCGGCGGCGGCCAGCACTTCGGCCACCGGGAAGTAAATGCTGTAGTAGAGCACCGAGCGAATGTTAGCGCGGGTATGCTCCTGGTTGATCTTCTCAAATTTGCGAAACTCCCGCTCCTCGTTATTGAAGATTTGCACCACGTTCATGCCGGTCAGGTGCTCCTGCACAAACGAATTCAGGTTGGCCACGGCCGTGCGCACTTCCTGAAACGACTTCTTCACCTTCTCTTTGAACACATAGGTGCTGAACAGCAATGGCGGAATCACGGCTAGGCTCACCAGCGTCAGGCGCCAGTCAATGTAGAACATGAAGGCCATGATGAACAGCAGCTGCAGAATGTCGCCAATCATAGCCGCTAGTCCTTCGCTGAACACGTCCGAGAGGGTTTCCACGTCGGAGATGTTACGGGTCACGAGCACCCCAATGGGCGTGCGGTCAAAGAACTTCAGACGCAGATCGAGGATGTGCTTGTAGAGGTCCACCCGAATGTCGCGCACGATGTACTGGCCTAGCCACCCCCCAAAGTAGGTTTGGAGGTAGCTCACAATGGCGTGGGCCACCAACAGTACCAGCAGCAGCACAAACATGCGGTTCAGCCCCGACCAGTCGCTTTGCTCAATCGTGACATCGACCATGCGCTGAATCAGGAAGGGGCGCAACGTGCCCAGCGCCGCCGTGGCAATGGTCAGGAAAATCAGGAAGTAAAAGATGCGCTGATACGGCCGCACGTACGTCATCAACCGGCGCAGTACCTGCCAGTCGAAGATATTGCCGCTTTTCGTGGCAGTAGTAGCTTGCTCCATTCGGGTGGGGAGGGGTAATTAGATAAGGACGTAACAGCCGACGACGCGGATTGTGAGAACCGGACAGTCGACGCCAGGGCAGTACTATTAGACTTTCGAGAAATACGGTAACCCCTTCGGTAGGTCTACACCGGCCACTAGCTCTGCTGGGTACTCTACGCGGCACAGAAACAAGCCGTTGGCCAAAGCGGCCCCGCTTGCATGTACGCGGTTAAGTGAGGTAAAGACTTGCCCAAATTCTTCCGGCGTCATCTTTCCCCGCCCCACGGTCAGCAGCGTGCCTACCACCAGGCGAACCATGCCGCGCACAAAGCGGTTGGCCCGAATCCGGAACACTAGGCCACCCGGTACCTCGTGCCAGCCGGCCTCTACGCACGTGCACATGTAGTGCTTCTCACTGCCTTTCACTTTTGAAAAGCTCGTGAAATCATGCGTACCCAGTAGCATGGCAGCCGCTTGGTTCATAGCAGCTACATCGGGGGCGCGGTCGAGGTAGAGAGAAAAGTTTGGGCTGAACGGGTCGGGCACTAGCCGCACATGGTACTCGTAGGTGCGGTGCTTGGCATCGTAGCGGGCGTGGGCTTGGTCGGGCACGGGGTGCACCGCCTGGGCCCGAATATCGCGCGGCAAGGCCCGGTTCAGGCGGTAGAGCAATGTCTCCAGGTCCAGCGTATCGGGCAGCTCCGCATCAAAGTGCGCTACCTGATGGCTGGCGTGTACTCCCGAATCAGTCCGGCCACTACCCAACGAGTATACGGGTTGCCGGAGCACCTGCGAGAGGCAGCGGTCCAGTTCCCGTTGCACCGTTACGGTATTGGGTTGGTGCTGCCAGCCGTGATACTGGGTGCCATCGTAGGCCAGGTGGAGAAAGTAACGCAAGTGAAAAAAGTTAGATAAGACAGCGGAACGCTCCATCAAGTGGCCTACACGACCAGCGCATAGAGTAATGAGTCGAGCGTTTTTCCTGCTTTGGTAATGCTACGCCGCATACGGGCCTCCAGTTCGTAGCCAGATTTTATCAGTACCCGCGCCGAGGCGGTATTGGTTTCAAACACTACGGCGTACAGGCGGCACACATCAAACCGTGCCAATACATATTCCGAAACCGCCTTGGTGGCCGCCGTAGCCAAGCCCTTCCCCCACTGCTCCTGAGCCAGCCAGTAACCGACTTCCGCCGAGCGCCTCCGAACATCTGTCTTGAAGTGCACCCCAATGCTTCCCACGGCTAGGCCATCAAGCTCAATGGCCAGATATAGGTCACGCTGGTTATCTGCTACCAACGCCAGAAAGAACTCGGCATCCTGGGTGGTATAGGGATGGGGAAATGTGTCGCGCAGGTTTTGCCAGATGGCGCGGTCATTAGCAAACCGAGCCAGCGCCGCCGCATCAGAGAACCGCCAGGGCCGTAGGCGGGCACCAGGTATTGGTAGTTCCAGCGTAGGCTTCAGCAATGGGCTCATCATGGCAAGCACTACATAAACCGCGCAGTTGAGTAGCCTAGCGTTATCTGGTACACCACCCAACTGCGCGGAAGTATTATATCTTCTCGTAAATCACGGCAGCTCCCTGGCCTACGCCTACGCACATGGTGGCTAGGCCATAGCGCACACCCTCACGGCGCTGCATTTCATGGAGCAGGGTAGCGGTGATGCGTGCACCACTGGCTCCCAGCGGGTGCCCAATGGCAATAGAGCCACCATTCACGTTTATTTTGCTAGGATCGAGGTTCAGGTCACGAATGCAAGCAATACTCTGAGCTGCGAAGGCCTCATTCAACTCGATCAGGTCCATGTCCTGCAGGGTTAGGCCGGCGCGCTGCAGCACCTTCTGGGTGGCTGGCACAGGGCCTAGGCCCATATACGCTGGATCAACACCCGCCACGGCCGACGCAACAACCCGCGCCATAGGCTTCAGATTATACTTCTTCAAGGCCTCCTCGCTCACCACGATAACAGCCGCAGCACCATCATTGATGCCCGCCGAGTTACCCGCCGTCACGGTACCATCCACTTGGAAAGCCGGTCGGATCGACGCCAGCTTCTCCATGCTCGACAAACGTGGGGGCTCGTCTTGGTCAAACAGTGCAGTGTCGCCCTTGGGCTGCGGCACAAAAACTGGCGCGATTTCCTTCCGGAACCTACCTTTCTCAAACGCCCGCTGGTATTTCTGCTGGGTGCTGAAAGCAAAGGCATCTTGCTCTTCGCGGGTGATGCCGTACTTAAGAGCCACGTTCTCGGCTGTTTCGCCCATAGCATAGGGGTGGTGCATCTTCGAGAGCTTGGGGTTCACGAAGCGCCAGCCCAACGTAGTGTCGTGGGCCATGAAGTCGCGGGCAAATGCCGTCGATGACTTGGCCATTACGAAGGGGGCTCGGGTCATGCTCTCGGCTCCACCAGCCAGATAGATGTCGCCTTCGCCCGCCTTAATAGCTCGCGAGGCATCCATGATGCTCTGCAAGCCCGAGGCACAGAGACGGTTTACCGTAACGCCAGGCACCGTAATGGGTAGCCCTGCCAACAGCGCGGCCATACGGGCTACGTTGCGGTTATCTTCGCCGGCTTGGTTGGCCGCTCCGATAATTACGTCTTCAATAGCTGCTTTATCCAGAGAGGGGTTACGGCGTAATAACTCACGCAGGACGTGCGCGGCTAAATCGTCGGGGCGCACGCTGCTTAGGGCGCCACCAAATTTGGCAATAGGGGTGCGGACAGCGTCCACGATGTATGCGGTTGGCATTGGCTTATAATGCAGTTATTCCGGTCGTTGTTGGCTACTTTTGCCAGCCCGCGCAGGCGGGGAGAATCGTAGTCTGAACTGTCAAAACACAAAGATGATACAAAGAATCCAAAGCGTATTTCTGCTGCTGCTCTCCTTGGCAATGTTGAGCGTATTGTTCCTGCCGATCTGGAGCAAAACCGATCCGGTAAGCGGTCAAACGCTGGTAATGACCGCCTTCCAACTGGCCTACGAAAACACTGATGCGGGTATGTCCGTCTCAATGAGCACTTGGCCGATAGCCGCGCTGGCCGCTGCCTCTACCCTGGTTGCTCTCTTCGAAATCTTTCAATTCCGCAACCGCTTCACGCAGCTCAAGCTGGGCATGGTCAACTTCCTGCTGATTGTGGCCACCATTGGCGCCGGCTTCTACTTCTCCAGTTTAGGCGAGCAAATGCTCAACGTGAAGATGCCCGGCACCTTTCAGGCCGGCTTCTACCTCCCTACCCTGGCCCTGCTCCTGAACCTGCTCGCCAACCGCTTCATCCGCCGCGACGAGCAACTGGTCCGCAGCATGGATCGGCTCCGTTAAGCAGACATATTTCCCGTTAAAAAGGCTCCCACCCAAGTGGGAGCCTTTTTTTATTAGTAATGGCCTAGCAGCGTCAGTTACTTATTCACTACTGGCCTAGAGGTCATGGTAAAGACCAGCTCACCCCCCTGCATAATGTCGCTGTGCTTCAGGAAGGGCCGCGTGAGAGGCTTGCCGTTCAGCGTCATCTGCTTCACGTATACATTTTTGTCGCTTTGGTTCTTGGTCTGGATGGTGAAGGTCTTGCCGTTCTCCAGCCGTAGCGTAGCGCTCTGCACCGCAGGGCTGCCAATGGCATAGTCTTCGGAGCCCGGCGCCACGGGGTAGAACCCCAGGGCACTAAAGATATACCAGGCGCTCATCTGCCCGCAGTCGTCGTTGCCGCCTAGGCCATCTGGGGTGGGGTGGTACATGCGCTTGAGAATCATGCGCACGCGCTCCTGTGTCTTCCAGGGCTGATCCGTCCAGTTGTAGAGGTAGGCCGCGTGGTGTGCTGGCTCATTGCCATGTACGTAGTTGCCAATGATACCGTCGCGAGTAATGTCCTCCGTCTCAGCAAAGAACTTGTCCGGCAGGTGCATGGTAAAGAGCGAATCCAGGTGCGGCACAAAGCGCTTGTTCCCTCCCATCAGTTGAATGAGCTTAGCAGGGTCCTGCGGTACATATAGACTGTAGTTCCAAGCATTGCCTTCAATGAAGCCCTGGTTGTTGGTGCTCAGCACATCAAACTCCTTCCGGAAACTGCCGTCACTCATTCGAGGCCGCATAAACCCAATACTGGCATCATACACGTTTTGCCAGTTGCTAGCCCGCTTACTGAACTCCTGATAGATGTCCTGCCGACCCAGCTTCTGCGCAGCCTGAGCAATGCACCAGTCATCATAGGCGTACTCCAGCGTCTTCGACACCGATGAGCCGCTCTTGTCTTCCGGCACATAGCCTAGCTTCGTGTATAGGCCTATGCCATCATACCACTGCTGTCGTGCCGTCGTCACACAGGCATCAAGGGCTTTGTTAGCATCAAAGGGAGCGTTGCCCTTCACAATGGCATCCGTGATAACCGGCACGCTGTGGTAGCCAATCATACACCAGTTTTCATTTGCGTAATGCGACCATACCGGCAGCATGTGCTCGGCACTCTGCTGAAAGTGCGCCAGCATCGACTGCGCCATGTCCGCATTTCGCTTCGGCTGCACAATGTTGAATAGTGGGTGCAGCGCCCGGTACGTGTCCCAGAGCGAAAACGTAGTGTAGTTCGTGAAGCCTTCTGCCTTGTGCGTATTCTGATCTAGGCCTCTGTACTGCCCGTCCACGTCCATATAAGTGGTTGGGCTGAGGAATGCATGATAGAGGGCCGTATAGAAGTTGTCCTTGTCTTCCCGCTTCGGAGCCTGCACTACCACTTTGCTTAACTCCTGCTGCCACTGCTGCTGCCCTTGCTGCTTGATCTGGTCAAAATTCCAGCCCGGCGCCTCCGTTCGTAAGTTCTGCAATGCTCCCTCCGTACTCACCGGCGACAGCGCAAACTTTAGCTTAATCTTCTCTCCCTCTGTGGTGTTGAAATCAAAATACATCCGCAGTTGCTCACCGCCCAGATCAGGAAAGTTTTTCGTCTGGTCAAACCGTCCCCAGAAACCGCGGTAGGCCTGCTTCTTATCATACTTCCGGCTGCCATACTGCCGGAAGGGCTTCGAGAACTGCAGAGCGAAGTAAACAGTGCGCGTACGAGCCCAACCATTCGTCTGCCTGTACCCAGTAACCAGCGAGTCATTTTCTACCCGCACGAACGTCCAGACGTTCTTATCCGGGTAGTTATAGATACCCGCCATCAGATCCAGAATGATATGCGCCTGATCTGACTTAGGAAACGTGTACTGATGAAAGCCAACTCGGTTTGTAGCCGTCAGCTCTGCCAAGATGTTATGGTCGTCCAGCTTCACCTTATAGTAAGCCGGTTCTGCTACTTCTGAATTATGGGAGAATACAGAGCGGTAACCACTCTGGGGTTTAGCAGTTGTACCTGGGTTGAGCTGCAAAGGCCCAGTGGTAGGCATGATGAGGAAGTCCCCTAGATCTGAGTGCCCGGTACCGCTAAAGTGGGTATGACTGAACCCTACAATCGTTTTATCCTCGTACTGATAACCCGCACAATACTTATACACATCAGGATTGTACTTACCATCCTGTTCATAGCTGAGTGTATCTGTATCAGGGCTTAGCTGCACTGCTCCAAAGGGCACGGTTGCTCCTGGGAAGGTGTGCCCCATCTTCTGCGTCCCTACAATTGGATGCGCATACTGAACAAGATTCTCCGCCCCTTTATTTTGCGCGTTTCCGCTTAAAGAGAGGACTGCTAGCAATACTGCAAATACTCTTTGCATAAACGTTTTATCAATCGTTAGAATGCTTCAGCGGGCAATGTACAAATGCTAGAGCTTATCAAATGATAAAGTGCTGACCAGTTAGTATTAAATGGCAACGCTGATTCTCATACAAGAAGACTTGAGTAGCATAGGCCCTACTGGATCATATGCTAGGCCACTTTTATCTTTACCACCCAAGCAGCTGGAGAAGTGTTAGCCTAACTACCAATGTTAGCCTAACTACCAAGTACTACAAACGCGAAGAGGCCTAGCACAGTGAGTGCCAGGCCTCTGCTTGGGTAGCGCCTTGCTCTATTCCTGTAAGCTCCGGAATAGGAAGGGCCGAAAACGCAACTGAGCCGCTCCTCCTCTCAGCGGCGCATCCCCCG
>NZ_SRKZ01000007.1 GCF_004745865.1 Hymenobacter wooponensis
CAACCCGGCAGTCTGCGCACCCGACGACGAAACGCAGGGTGGAATGATGACTATATGAGCCAGCTTTTAACCTGCGTCCGCGAAAACTGCCGGATGGCAGTCCTCTAAATTTGATGCGTACGCCCTGAGTGTATGATAGCACCAACCCTGAGGTTATCGTAGACTTTACGTTTGTGCACCTCAACGCGGCAGCGAAGCGCATGCTAGGCCTAGCCACCGACGAGCCAGCACTCACGCTGCTCCAGCTACTGCCACAAAGCCAGGCAAACGGTGCCTTCACTTTCCACCGTGAGGCGTTTATAACCAATGAGCCCCTCTCATTTGATCTTACGTTTCAAACCAACGGACAGGAAACCTACTTCCGGGCCTCGGCTCGCCGCGTGGGGGAAGGCTTGGTTGTCAGTTTTGTAGAGGCCGCTGACCATCCGCGGATGGCCATGAGAATAGCTCTGCGCGAAACCCAAGCCCGCGAGCAAGCGGCCCGGGCTGAGGCCGAGGTGCAGCGCCAGCAACTGCAACTGCTATTTATGCAGGCGCCGGCATGCATGGCCAACCTCACCGGTCCTGATCATGTCTTCTCCTTCGTAAACCCGCCCTATAGCCAGCTGTTTAGCGGCCGACCTTTGGTAGGTAAGCCATTCACCAAAGCGCTACCAGAAATGAAGGGCCAACCGTTTCTACGCTGGCTCGATGAGGTGTATCGTACGGGGAAAACGCATTTTGGCAATGAGGTACTGGCCTACGTAGATCATACCAACACCGGGCGACTGGAGGAACGGTACTTCAATTTCATCTACCAAGCCACCCGCGACGCCTCGGATGCTATAACCGGCGTGCTGATTTTTGCCTATGATGTTAGTGAGCAGGTAGAACGGCGCCGCAGACTGGAGGAGCAGGAGCACCAAACCAATCAGCTAAATGAGGAGCTAGCCGCCGCAAACGAAGAGCTGCACGCTTCCTTTGAGGAAATACGAGCTAATAATGAGGCCCTAGCCCACACGGAACTAGCCCTTCGCAGCCTCAACCAGGAGTTGGAGGCCCGCGTGGAGGAGCGCACCCAGGAGGTGCAGCTTGCTCAAATAGAAACTGAGCGCCAGCGGATGCGCTTGTACCGGTTTTTTATGCAGGCCCCGGCCGCGCTCTGCAGCCTCGATGGCCCAAACCTGGTTTTCGAGTTAATCAACCCCAACTTCCAGAGCCTATTCCCAGGGCGGCGTATACAGGGCCATTCTTTACTAGAAGCGCTGCCCGAACTCAAGGGTCACCGCGCCTGGAACACTCTGCGCCTAGTGTATGACACGGGGGCCACTCACCAAGAAACGGCTATTCTGATACCGGTGGCCGAGTACGAAGGCGGCCCCTTAGAAGACCGGTACTTCAACTACGTCCAGCAGGCCCGCTACGATAGCCGCGGCGATATTGATGGGGTGCTGGTTTTTGCCTTTGAGGTGACGGAACAGGTGAAAGCCCAGCAGCAAAGCGAAGAAAGTGCCCGCCGCCTGCGCATCCTAACGGATGCCCTGCCAGTACTCATAGGCTATCTTGATAACGAGCAACGCTACCAGTTTGCCAACCAGGCCTATGAAACGTGGTTTAACCAGCGCCCGGCCGACTTATTGGGCCGGACGGTAAAGGATATTGTGGGCGAAGAGGCCTACCGGCAGGTGCAGCACTACATTGAGCGTGCATTGGCTGGCGAACGGCTTGACTTTGAGGCCCAGATGCCTTACCGGGAAAACTTCACCAAGTACATCCGGACCAGCTACGTCCCGGATGTGCAGAAAGGGCAAGTGGCCGGCTTTTACACATTGGTGAATGACATTACGGAGCAAGTAGAAGCCCGCCAGCAAGTGCAGCGCCTCAACGAGCAATTGTTGTCCATGAATGAGGAGCTGCAAACCAGTAACGAGGAGCTTAGCAGCACCAATGAGCAACTGACCCGTACCAACGTAGACCTCGACAACTTCATTTACACCGCCTCGCACGACTTAAAGGCGCCCATTACTAATATTGAGGGGCTGCTGCAAGTTCTGCTAAATGAGCTTCCCACCAATAAACGGGAAGGCGATGTGGGCTATGTGCTTGAACTCATGCAAGGGGCCGTAGACCGGTTCAAGCGGACCATTGAGCATCTGACGGATGTATCGAAGCTGCAGAAAGAGCACGCGCAACCGGCTACCCAAGTAAGCCTGGCCAAGGTGGTACAGGATGTTCGCCTGGATTTGATGCCCCTCATTCAGGAAACTGGCGCGCAGCTTACTCTCGACACACGGAACTGCCCATCCATTGCCTTCTCTGAGAAAAACCTGCGCTCCGTTGTATACAACCTGCTCAGCAACGCCCTCAAGTATCACCACCCCGACCGCATACCGGAAGTGCACCTTCATTGCCGCACCGAAGGCCCTTACCTGGTGCTAGAAGTACAAGACAATGGCCTAGGGCTGGATCTGACGCGCACTCAGCACATGTTCCAGATGTTCCAGCGCTACCACACCCACGTGGAGGGTTCGGGGGTAGGCCTGTATATGGTGAAGAAGATGGTGGAAAACACCGGGGGCCAGATTCAGGTGCAGAGTAAACTCGGAGAAGGTTCTACTTTCTCGGTATACTTCTGCCTCTAGGCCAGTACCTGAGCACCAAAAGAAGTTAGTTAAAGCACGTACGCCAGTCAGCAGCCCCCTGTTGCTACTGGCGTAGCCCTGCTCTTGCCATGCAGGTGACATCTGCTGCTCCCGGGCGCAGGGGCGTAAAAAGAAACGACCCGGCTGCCGTAATGGCAACCGGGTCGTTTAGGTAGCGGGGACTGGACTCGAACCAGTGACCTTTGGGTTATGAGCCCAACGAGCTACCAACTGCTCCACCCCGCACTGTTTGGTGATGCAAATGTAGTAGGGTTTTTCGGAAAAGCACACCCTTTGGTTACAAATACTTAACACCAGAGCCTTTCTATCTGATTATCAGAGCAAAAAATTATTGACACAAATTCTGGATAACCGTTGAGTACAGGATTATGGCCTTCTCTTATCTCAACAACAGCTCCCGCGTAGAATGCATCAGCTTATTACACAAATTTACCACACCAAAATCCTATGAACTCCCCTCATTCTCAGTCTGCTGTTCTACCATCTTTGCGGTGGGCAGTTCCAGCGCTGGCATTAGGCCTTTCGCTAACAGCGTGCAACTCCCCTCAAAACTCCGAATCGGGAGCAGCAGCCAGCACCTCTAGTGCCGATGCTACCACTACCGCTGATACATCGGCTTCTTCTACTGCCACTAATACGCCTGATGCTATTAAGCCAGCAGGCCCAGCCCCAGCATGGGCCCCCAACATCGGCCCCCAAATGCAAACTGTGGTAGAAAAGCTAGAGAAGCTGCAAGGCCCTACCCCACCCGAGAAACTCCCCGTAGCTGAAGTCCGCAAGGCTCCTTCGGCGGCTGATGCGGCCATGGCCGTTATGTCTGACTTTCATGTGCAAGCGCCCCCATCCAAGCTTGATACCATGAGCAAAGTGATGGCGCCGGGCCTGAAAGCTCGCATTTATACCCCCCAGGGTGCTACCGGCCCGCTGCCCGTAGTGGTGTATTACCACGGAGGCGGCTGGGTAATTGCCAACCTCAATACCTATGATTCTTCGGTGCGGGCGCTAGCGGAGAAAAGCGGAGCCATCTTCGTATCGGTGGCCTACCGGCAGGCACCCGAGCATAAGTTCCCCACCGCTCACAACGATGCGTTTACGGCTTACCAGTGGGTGCTGAAAAATGCCGCCTCCATTAAAGGTGACCCCAAGCGGGTAGCCGTAGCCGGAGAAAGCGCTGGTGGTAATTTGGCCGCCGCCGTTTGCATGATGGCCCGCGACAAAGGAGCTATGCAACCTAAGCACCAACTGCTGGTGTACCCCATTGCTGGTTACGACCTGAACACGCCTTCTTACCGGAAGTACGCCAGCGCCAAGCCGCTGAGCAAGCCCTTCATGGCCTGGTTCTTCGACAAGTATCTGCGTACGCCCGCCGATGGCAAAAACCCACTCATTTCGCTGGTAACCGCGCCTAATCTGAAAGGCTTGGCTCCCGCCACCGTTATTGGCGCCGGTATCGACCCGCTGATGAGCGAAGGCAAAACCTATGCTGATAAGCTGCAAGCAGCCGGCATCCCGGTGAAGTATCAGCTCTATGACAACGTGACCCACGAGTTCTTCGGCATGGGCGCCATCATCCCGGAGGCCATGCAGGCTGAAGATCTGGCGGCTGGCGAGTTGAAGAAAGCGCTGGCAGCTCAATAAGCAATCCAGCATACTATTTAAAAAGCCCTGACACCTTGGTTGGTGTCAGGGCTTTTTTGTGTGAGGCACTCTATTGTGCTGACGTTGAGATGTAGCGACGCAATGTTGCGTCTCGGCGCTTGCTGCTGTTGTTTACCACGCGTCGCGCAACGGCTATTATTCTAGGCCTGTCGTTCACGCGTTACCGTTCAACGACGAGACGCAACATATTGCACTCCAACGTCAGCACGTGTTAAAACCGGTTGGTGATGCCGAAGTGGATCTTGCCGGATCCCAGGGAAAACTTCTGCTGCTGGTCGCGGCCGAGGGCATACACGAACTGGAACTGGCCGGCAGCTGTCCGGAAGCTCAGGCCGGCTCCTAGGCCAGTTGGCGTATCCTGGGTGGTTTCGGTGGTGATGTCGCGCCGCAGCCAGGCTTGGTCGGCGAAGACAAACACGTACGAATCGGCGCTGGTAAACTGCCGGAACTCGGCCGTACCGATGGCGTACTGGCTGGCGTAGTAGTTCAGCTCATTGAAGCCGCGTAGGGTAGCTAGGCCACCCAGCCGGAACAGGTCGTTTAGAAACAACCGCTGGTTGAGCAGGGCTTCGCCCCGCACCCGCGTGAAGAGCACTCCGTTGCGGCCAAACCGGAAGTACCGCTCTACGCGCCCGCCCAGGCTGATTTGGGTGGAGCGCAGCGGCACCGTCTGATACAGCTGCTCTAGTAGATCGGGGTTGCGGTTGATGCGCTTGGTCCCGACGGCGCCCTGGCCGCTGGCCAGCATCCCACGCCGCGGCAGGTAAGGGTCGTCGAGGGTATTCCAGACGTAATCGACGCCGTAGGAGTTGAACTCAGAGTCGATGTTCTCGGGGAGGCTGGTGGTGAAGACAGACAGGGCGGCGGAATCAGCCAACAGGCGAGAGCTGCGGCGCTCCGTGAAGAAAGACACCCGCCCCGCGTGCGCCGTGGGGTACGTGACCTGCAGGCGCGGCCGCACCGTCAGGAACTGGTCGTTCTGCTTCAGCAGGTTGAAGGTACCTCCTACTTCCAGGGGCGTCCCGAAAAAGCTAGGGTGCACGTACTGCGCATCAAGTAGCTGGGAGGTAGCATCAAGCTTGCGCCACTGGATGCCAATGCCCTTGCCGCCGCCCTTAATGTTGCGCAGATTCAGGGTAACGTCGCCGGTGATCTGCACCTTCTTCTGGCCTACACTGGGGTTGGCATTGGGCAGCACGCCTACGATGGCATCAAACTGGCTGGCCGCCCGGTCTTCCAGCAGCAAGTATACCCGCGCCTTCCCCAAGGCAAACCGCACCTCGGGCTCGGCTTTAAGCTGCAAGTACGGAAGCTGGCGGAGCCGACGCGCTGCCTCCTGAATTTTCTGTTGACTATAGGGCTGGCCCGGAAAAATCTGCAGGTAGCGCGTCAGGAAGCCCACTCGCGTTTTGGTTTTGCCCACAATCTGAATGGAATCGAAGACCACGGCCTGGCCCCGCTGCAGTACAATGCGGCCCGCCACCTCGGAGCCCAATAGCTTCAAGGAGTCGAGGGTAACGGTGGCGAAAGGGAAGCCTTGGTTTTCGGCCTCGTGCAGGATGTTCTCCTGCAGTTGGGCCCACTCTTTCGGCTGGAAGGGTTGACCCCGAAACAGCTTCTCGCGGTAGCCGGCCCGCGTCATCAGCCCGTCGCCCAGGTTGCCGTTGCGCAGCTGAGCCCACTGGAATTTCTCGCCCACGTACAAGCGCACCCGCAGGGAGTCGTGGCCCCAGCGCATTTCATCGGCCGAGGCCGTGAGGTAGGCATCGGCTTGCAGAGCCAGCAGCAAATCACGCAGTTCACGCACGGCAGTGGCCGAGTCGGGTAATACTTTGCGGTAACGGTAGCGCCGCACCAGGGGCTGATCGGCGGCTTCTACCTGCAGCGCCAGCGCTACTGGCCTACGGGCGGGCAGCACCCGCCGCGCTGCGGCTGAGTCGGGCCGCTGGACTGGCCTAGCCGGGGCCGGGGGCGTTTGCAGAGCGGGTTGCGTCAGCGTATTCGTAACCGTTTGCGCGCGCACTGCCCCTAGGCCACTCAGGAGGCACCAGCTTAGCAGACTAAGAAAGAGAAGGTGGGCGTACATTTGGGAACTGAAACGCAAAAAAGCGCTTTTAATTTCCCGAAAGTACGCCAGAGTACGGTTGGCTTTCTTTCCCATCTGCTGGGGTGTTTCTCCCGGCACCCCATGTTCGGCCTTGCCCTGTTAGTACAGAGTCTACCGCACCGCTAGGCCACTCTTTTGCTGCTTCCTCATGTCCGGCCTCTACCTTCATATCCCCTTCTGCAAACAAGCCTGCCACTACTGCGACTTCCACTTCAGCACCTCCATGGCGCTGAAGAGCCGCTTTGTGGAAGCGCTGGTGCGGGAGATGGAGCTGCGCCGCGACTACCTTGGCCCTGCTCCGCATCTCAATACTATTTACTTCGGGGGCGGCACGCCTTCGTTGCTGACTGCCGCCGAGCTTGACACGATTTTCGAGGCCATTCACCAGAACTTTGCGGTGGCTCCTGACGCTGAAATAACCCTGGAAGCCAACCCCGACGACCTCACGGCCCTGAAGCTGCGAGAGCTGGCGGCCTCGTCGGTTAACCGCCTGAGCATCGGCCTGCAAACTTTCCACGAGCCGCATTTGCGCATGATGAACCGGGCCCACTCCGCTGAGGAGTCGCGGGCCTGCGTGGAGCTGGCCCAGGATGCGGGCTTCGAGAACATTTCCGTGGACCTGATTTATGGGGTGCCGGCCGAGGGGCACGGCATCTGGGAGCGGGACATGGAAATTGCCTTTGGGCTGGGCGTGCCGCATATGTCCTGCTACGCCCTTACCATTGAGCCCGACACGGTATTTGGGCGACAGCTGAAGAAGGGCAAGTTCCTGGCGGCGCCTGAGGAATTTGTGGCTCATCAGTTTGAACGGCTGCTCCAGCAAATGAGCCGTCACGGCTACCAGCAGTACGAAATCAGCAACTTCTGCCTGCCTGGCCGCGAGTCGCGCCACAACTCGGCTTACTGGCGTGGGGTGCCCTACCTAGGCCTTGGCCCGAGCGCCCACTCCTTCAACGGACACAGCCGCCAGTATACCGTGGCCAACAACCCGCAGTACGTGCAGGCCGTGCTCGACCACGCCGAGGTGCCCGCCACCGTGGAGCAGCTCTCCCCTACTGACCGGGCCAATGAGTACCTGATGACCAGCTTGCGCACCGCCCAGGGCTGCGACCTAGGCCACCTGCGCGACACGCTCGGTGTAGACTTGCTAGGCCCGCGTGCGGCTTACCTGCAGGAGTTGCAACGTGCCGGCTGGGCCACGCTCAGCCCCGAACACGTGCTTGTGCTCACTGACCAAGGCAAGCTACTGGCCGACCAGATTACGCTGGAGCTTTTTCAGGACGAGAAGTAGCTAAGCAGTAGCCCACAGCAGGAAGTCTTCTGTGTAAATAGCATGCGGCTACTCAGCTACTTAGGCCTGGGCGGTGCATTTTTGCCGGAATAAAGCCTAGTTGCCGCGCCAAAAGTCCTAATTTCCCTTTCCCATTTCGGGCTTGAGTAGCCGCCGCCAAGTGCTGGTGATGGCTACGCTAGGCTTCTGAGCGGGCTGGATTCGAGCGTATGCTGCAACTTTAGTGCTGGTATGAGAAGACTTATTGATGCCCTTGCCGACGACACCGATTTCTTCATCGAGCAGGTGCAGATTACGGCTATTGTTTTTGACACATCCGACGACGTAACTATCTGGGCTACTACCTTTTTTGACCAGGAGCTCCACTTTTTTCACCTAGGCCTCCCTTTCCAGCAGCTTGATCTGCTGATTCGGTTGGCGGGCCCCCGCGCCGAGGCTGTGCAGGAGGACGTGGCCGATGCCCTGGCCACCGTTACGGAGTGGCCCTGCCTGTTGGAGTACAGCAGTGAGGAAAGCCAGCCGGTACCTCTTCCCAATGTGGCCCTCAAGCTCTCCTGCACCTACCCTGCCGATGGCCCCTTTGGTGATGAGGATGAGGGAGAAGATGGCGAGGAGGAAGACGAAACCTTCGACATCAGCCTAAACGCCGAAACCGAAGACCCCGAAGAATACGAATCCGACCAGCCCCACAACATCTTTTACCTGGAAGGAGTATTCCTGCGCATCGAACCCTAAGCAGTGAATGCGTGAAGGAAATGAATGAGTGGGTCAGCCTTTCTACGTGTATCGGCTAGGCCACCATCACCACCTCTTCACTCAGTCACTCCTCCCACTCATTCACCGATGATCTACCTCATTCCTGGGCTAGGGGCCGACGAGCGGGTTTTCCGGAATCTGCAGCCCCTCTTGCAGTACGAGAACCAGGTTGTGCACTGGCTCACGCCCGAGCCGGATGAGACGTTGCCGCACTACGCAGCCCGTATGGCTGCGAAGATTCCGCTAGGCCAGTTGGGGTTACTGGTAGGGGTGTCGTTTGGGGGGATGGTGGCGTTGGAAATCACGCGGATGCGGCCGGAGCTGCGCACGGTACTCATCTCCAGTATCCCCGACTCCAGCTGCCTGCCCCCGCTGCTGCGCCTGATTCGGGCTACGGGCGTGTACCACTTAGTGCCGCCCCAGATGCTGAAGCTGTTCCCAAGGGCTGGGCAGTGGTACTTTGGGGTGAAGAATAAGGAGTACCCGCTGTTCAAAGAGATTCTGCGCGACATGGAGCCCGTGTATACCAAGTGGGCTATTAACCGCCTCATGCACTGGGATAGCACCAACGCTGGCTCCAGCATCCAGATTCTGGGCACCCACGACCGGGTATTCCCGCCCGGTCCCACGCCCGTCGAGTACCTTATCCGGGGCGGCGGCCATTTCATGGTAATCAGCCACGCCCCAGAAATTGCCGAAATCCTGAATAAGCTGGCGGCTGAGCAGGCGCACACGGTATAGCTTACGAACGCTACCTCATCGCAATCATAAGAGCTTATCACCACTTTTACCTAGCTCGTCATTCCGAGCATGTGGCGCATCAAGCCAGGGCCTGAGGAATCTCGTGGGCTGACGTTGCATGGCAACCCATAGGCACGTCATCCTGAGCTGGCAAAGGATCTTACTATAGTAGCACGTGGCGCTAGGCCACTAATTCATTCGTGCTAAGATCCTTCCTTCGTCAGGCTAACGGGCTTTGGTATTGGATGGCTGGCCTAGACTATTAGCGCATAAGTAAGCTCTCCATCTGCTTTTCGTTCTTTGTGAGCGTTTTTGCTACCTCATTCCCTCTCCCGCATGTTCGCTACTTACCCATACCAAGGCCGCACGTTCTCCTTCAACCCCAATGCTCCGCTGGATATATCCCTGTCTTTAGCGCCGGGCGAGAACCAGGTGAACTGCTTCTGGGCCGAGCCGGTGCAGTTTGACGTGATTCGGGTAGGCAGCTTTGTGGGCAGCGTAGCAGAAGGCGGGAGCACCAACTACAAGCGCGTACACGTGACGCCCCACGGCAACGGCACCCACACCGAATGCTACGGCCATATTTCTGCCGAGCCTCAGGCCACGCTCAACCGCTGCCTGCGCCGGTTCCTGTTCGTGGCGCGGCTGGTATCGGTGCAGCCCCGCCCCCAGCCCAACGGCGACCAAGTAGTAATGCTGGACGACGTGCGGCGGGAGCTGGAAGGCGGCCCCGATGCGGCCATTCGCCCGGAGGCCATCATCCTCCGCACCCTGCCCAACCACAAAGCCAAGCGCACCCGGCAGTATTCCGGCACCAACCCTACCTACCTGGAGCCTGCCCTAGGCCAGTACCTAGCCGAGCAGCACATTGAGCACTTGCTGTTGGACCTGCCCAGCGTAGACCGCGAGGAGGACGGCGGGGAGCTACTAGCCCATCACGGCTTCTGGCAGTACCCCCACGCCACGCGCCACGCCGCCACCATTACGGAGCTCATCTTCGTGCCCGATGAGGTTGAGGATGGCCTATACCTGCTTAATCTGCAAGTCACGAGCCTAGAACTAGACGCCAGCCCCAGCAAGCCGGTTTTGTACGCTTTGACTTAAATCACTAGGCCTCTCATTGCTTATTTAGCTAGATGTTCTACTCCTTCCATAGTGAGCCTGCCATAAAGCACGTCATCCTGAGCGGAGCGAAGGATCTTCACGTCAGCACGAGGTACTAGGCCAATCGTTCTTACCTGATAAGATCCTTTGCCAGCTCAGGATGACGTGCGGGTGTTGTACTTTGCTATCCGAGGGCTTTGCAAACCCAACCCGAATGCAAAAAGGGACTGCCCTTACGAGCAGTCCCTTTTCTATAAGTCTAACTCTGGAGTTACCGAGAGTTACGCGTTGCCGTGAGCTTCAGCAGAGGCAGTAGCGGAAGTAGAAACCTCAGCGGCGTCAACTTCAGCGGGAACTACCGATACGAACGAACGGTCTTTGCGGCCCTTGCGGAACTGCACCGTGCCGTCGATCATAGCGAACAGGGTGTGGTCTTTGCCGATACCCACGTTCTGACCGGGGTGGTGCTTAGTGCCACGCTGACGAACGATGATGTTGCCAGCGATGATGCCCTGACCACCGAAAATTTTCACGCCGAGACGCTTGGAATGCGATTCACGACCGTTGTTGGAGCTACCTACGCCTTTCTTGTGTGCCATGGTATTGTTGAGTTGAGAGTAGTTGGTTGCCGGCTGCCAGGATCAAAGCCGAATTCTACTGAACTGGCCACTGGCAACACAAAACAGGCAACTCAATTACCCAATAGTGTTGATCATTACTTTGGTGAACTGCTGACGGTGGCCGTTCAGCTTCTTGTAGCCCTTACGGCGCTTCTTCTTGAACACCAGAACCTTATCACCCTTTACGTGGGCCAGAATGGTTCCGGTTACAGTTACGTCCAGCAGCGGAGCTCCAATGGTAACGGTTCCGTTATCATCGGTGAGGAGGGCTTTGCCCAGCTCTACGCTGTCGCCGACGTTGCCAGCCAGCTTGTGGGCGTATACAAATTTATTGGCTTCGACCTTGGTCTGCTTCCCGGCTATGTTGACAATTGCGTACATCGGCGTCTTCGCGGTTTCTGAAAAATGGAAGGCAAAAGTAGAAGGATGATTTTACAAATCCAAACCCTAACTCATTAAACATCATCGCCCCTGCCTTCCTGAGCTCCAGTAGGCCTATATGCAGGAACGCGCCAGCGTACACGCGAATAGCAGTTTTGTGGATAACCAACATTGTCCACACACAAAATGTGGATAACTTTTATAAAGCTGGACTTATTCCATGATCTGGTGGCACTCCGGCCGCCTACCCACAATAGGCAGTGGCCTAGCGGCATACACAAAAATTAACACAGAAAAAACGCTACTGTCGAGCCGACCTTCCCGAAAGTGGGGGTTATCTTTGGCTTCCTGACCCGCCCGCCTTTCTGGCGATGCCTTTGAACAAACCCGGCGTGGCCAGAGTTAGAAGCCCGCCCCCACGCTTGGCGGGTTTTGCTACCACTACTCACATTCTATCCTGCTGCCATGGAACCTCTGCTCACCGAGAACCCCAACCGCTTCGTCCTCTTCCCAATCCAGCACAATGATGTGTGGCAGATGTACAAGAAGGCCGAGGCCTCTTTCTGGACGGCTGAGGAAATTGACCTCTCTCAGGACCAGAAGGACTGGGAAAACCTCAATGACGGCGAGCGTCACTTCATCTCGCACGTGTTGGCTTTCTTCGCGGCCTCCGATGGCATTGTGAACGAAAACTTGGCCGTGAACTTCATGCAGGAAGTGCAGATGGCCGAGGCCCGCTGCTTCTACGGCTTCCAGGTGATGATGGAAAACATTCACTCGGAGACCTACTCCCTGCTGATTGATACTTACATCAAAGACCCCAAGCAGAAAGACTACCTCTTCAACGCGCTGGAAACAGTACCCGCTGTATCCAAGAAGGGAGAGTGGGCCATTAAGTGGATCAACTCAGAGAACTTCACGGAACGCCTGATTGCGTTTGCGGCCGTGGAAGGCATCTTCTTCTCGGGCTCGTTCTGCTCCATCTTCTGGCTGAAGAAGCGCGGCCTGATGCCCGGCCTGACCTTCTCCAACGAGCTCATTTCCCGCGACGAAGGACTGCACTGCGACTTCGCCTGCTTGCTCTACAAAGACCACCTGCAGAACAAGTTACCTGAAAGCCGCGTGCACGAAATCATCCGCGACGCGGTGCAGATTGAGCAGGAGTTCGTGACCGACGCGCTGCCCGTAAACCTGATTGGCATGAACGCCCAGCTGATGTCGCAGTACATTGAGTTTGTGGCTGACCGTCTGCTGGATGCTCTGGGCTACAGCAAGATTTACGGCTCGACCAACCCTTTCGACTTCATGGAAATGATTTCGCTGCAGGGTAAAACTAACTTCTTCGAGAAACGCGTGGGCGAGTACCAGAAGGCCGGCGTCATGAGTGAGCGGACGTCCAACGCCTTCTCCCTCGACGAGGACTTTTAATCGACTGATTGTAAGGCAAGGGTGGCCTAGGCCACTCCTCTATGCAACGTATACCAAGGGGGCGCTAATCATACGATTGGCGCCCCTTTCCGCGTTCATAGCAAAATCGCATTATTTGTTACAATGACCCGCAGCAGCTAAGTCCTCCAAGCTGGGGAGTCGTTCTAGGCCAGAATGATTTAAATACAACGTCATGTCGAGCTTGTCGAGACATCTCGCGTGCTGATGTTATAACTACAATCCAGAGAAGCAGGCGAGATGTCTCGACAAGCTCGACATGACGTTGTATATAAACAACGCTCCGATCAACCACCCCTAACCCCACGCCGCTTGATGCGCGGAATCATCTGAGGAGGGGAACTAGACTAGCTCTCTAGCTCTGAGCCGCAACATGAGTTAGCTAAAGTTTTGACAACCTGTCATTTATTTCAACGACTTATACTACCCTTACCCTATGAAAAAGGCCACAACCCTTTTGGCTGCCCTCTTACTGAGCAGCAGCCTAGTATTTGCTCAAGCCGAATTCCGGAAGCTCAATCAACAGGCTGCCGATGCGTATGCGGCGAAGAGTTACAAGAGCTCGGGGGAGCTCTACGACCAGGCGTTTAAGCAGGCCAAAGCCCAGCCCTCCAGCACCGACCTCTACAACGCGGCCTGCAGTTGGGCCCTGGCCGGCGACGCTACCAAAGCCTTTCAGTACCTCGATAAAGCTACCGCGGCCGGCTGGGAAAACGTGGCCCACGTGAAGCAGGATACCGACCTGACCACCCTGCACGCCGACAAGCGCTGGCAGCCCATGCTCGCCAAGCTGGAAGCCGCTGTGGCCAAGATAGAAGCCAACTACAACAAGCCCCTGAAGCAACAGCTGGATTCTATCTACGCATCGGACCAAGGCGGACGCATAAAAATCGACGCGGTGCAGAAGCAGTACGGCCCCCATTCAGCGGAGCTGACTGCGCTCTGGAAGGAGATTGAAGCCACCGATGCCCGCAATTTGCAGCGTGTTACCAAGCTACTGGACACGCACGGGTGGCCTAGGAAGTCGGAAGTGGGAAATACGGGGACCCAAACGGTGTTCTTGGTTATCCAGCATTCTAACCTGCCCACTATGGAGAAGTACTTCCCCATGGCTAAGCAGGCGGCAGAACGTGGCGACTTATCGAAGTCGGGTTTTGCTTTGCTACAAGACCGGATGCTGATGTGGCAGGGCAAGCCCCAGATTTACGGCAGCCAGCTCAAGGGCGACGCCAACGGCAAGATGATGTTTCACGAAATCGAAGACGAAGCCCACGTAGATGAGCGCCGCGCCGCCATCGGCATGGAGCCCTTGGCCAGCTACGCCAAGCGCTTCGGGCTGGAGTATAAGGGGCCGGGGAAGTAGGATATTCTTTTTTCGGGTTTGCAGAACGATCAAATCCGCACGTCATCCTGAGCGAAGCGAAGGATCTTCTCACGTCAGCACGAGGCGATAAGCCAGTCGTTCATGCGTGAGAAGATCCTTCGCTTCGCTCAGGATGACGTGCTTTATACAAGACGTGCCGTTATTAGTAGTTAGGTCCCTTATACCTCATCACTTATGCTTTACTACACTTACATCACTACCAATCCTGCCCGCAACGTCCTATACATTGGGGTCACGAATAATCTGACTACGCGGCTGGGACAGCACTATGCTAACCGAGGTAATGCTCAAACCTTCGCGGGGCGTTATTTCTGCTATCATCTTCTCTACTTCGAGGAATACCCTAGTAACGCAGCTGCTATTGCTCGCGAGAAGGAGTTGAAAGGCTGGACTCGAATGAAGAAAGAAGCGTTGATAGTCACGCAAAATCCTGCGTGGGAATTCCTCTCAACGGGGTAAGCGTACTAGAACGAACCAATAAGCACGTCATCCTGAGTGTAGTGAAGGATCCTGTCACGTCAGCACGAGGCGCTAGGCCAGTCGTTGTATCGCGACAAGCTCCTTCGCGCTGCTCAGGATGACGTGTTTTGTGGGGGGGCTACGTGGCTAGCAGCATTTCACACCGACAATACCACTTCTGCCGGAAATCAGCAACCTTATTTCTAATCGTTTTAGCTTGCTATATATGCATGCCTGAATCACAAAAAAGGGCCTAAGCACTAGCGTTTTAACAGTATGTGGAAAACTTCTAAAGAATAGGTTTGTCCTGAGATTCCAGAGCGGATATATTCGGAACCGTTGACCTGCCTTAATGGCCCGGTTACCGCCCGATTATCTGCCTGAACTGTTTGGCCGGCCTGCACCGGCTACACCTATACTTCACCCCCTCCATCAACTGCTACGCCTATGTTGGTAATCAAACGCGACGGCCGCCGCGAGTCCGTTAAATTCGATAAAGTAACGGCCCGCATCGAGAAGCTCTGCTACGGGCTGAACCAGAACTTCATCTCCCCGATTGAGGTGGCTAAGAAGGTTATCGACGGTATTTATGACGGCGTAACCACCGTTGAGCTGGACAACCTGGCGGCTGAAACCGCGGCTTCGCTCACCACCAAGCACCCCGACTACGCTATTCTGGCGGCGCGCATTGCCGTGAGCAACCTGCACAAGGTGACCAGCAAGTCGTTTAGCAGCACTATGAAGCGGCTGCACACCTACGAGGACCCCAAGACCGGCGAAAACGCCTCGCTAATTGCGCAGGACGTGTGGGAAATTGTGCATGCCAACGCCGCTACCCTCGACTCGGCCATTATCTATGACCGCGACTACAACTACGACTACTTCGGCTTCAAGACGCTGGAGCGCTCCTACCTGCTGCGCCTCGATGGCAAGGTAGTAGAGCGGCCCCAGCACATGATTATGCGCGTGGCAGTGGGCATTCACAAGGAGGACATTGCCGCCGCCATTGAGACCTACAACCTCATGAGCGAGCGGTGGTTTACCCACGCTACGCCCACGCTGTTCAACGCCGGTACGCCCAAGCCCCAGCTCAGCTCGTGCTTCCTGCTCACGATGAAGGACGACTCCATTGAGGGCATTTACGACACGCTGAAGAACTGCGCCCTGATTTCGCAGTCTGCCGGCGGTATTGGCCTGGCTGTGCACAACGTGCGCGCCACGGGCTCTTACATCAAAGGCACCAACGGCACCTCCAACGGCCTCACGCCCATGCTGAAGGTGTTCAACGACACGGCTCGCTACGTAGACCAGGGCGGCGGCAAGCGCAAGGGCGCTTTCGCGGTGTACCTGGAGCCCTGGCACGCCGACATCTTCGATTTCCTGGACCTGAAGAAGAACCACGGTAAGGAGGAGATGCGCGCCCGTGACTTGTTCTACGCCCTCTGGACGCCCGACCTGTTCATGAAGCGCGTGGAAGCCAACGGCGACTGGACGCTGATGTGCCCCAACGAGTGCCCTGGCCTAGACGAGTGCTACGGTGAGGAGTTTGAGAAGCTCTATCAGAAGTATGAGCGCGAAGGCCGCGGCCGTAAAACCATTAAGGCCCAAGACCTGTGGTTTGCCATTCTGGAAAGCCAGACCGAGACCGGCACGCCCTACATGCTGTTCAAGGACGCCGCCAACAACAAGAGCAACCAGAAGAACCTCGGTACCATCAAGAGCTCCAACCTCTGCACCGAGATTATGGAGTACACCGACAAGGACGAGGTAGCCGTGTGCAACCTGGCCTCGTTGGCCCTGCCCCGCTACGTGCGACCCGACGAAGCCGGTAACCTGATCTTCGACCACCAGAAGCTCTACGAGGTAACTTACCACGCCACGATGAACCTCAACAAGGTCATCGACATCAACTACTACCCCGTGGTAGAAGCTGAGCGTAGCAACCGCCGCCACCGCCCCATCGGGCTGGGCGTGCAGGGCCTCGCCGATACGTTCATTGCCCTGCGCATGCCCTTCGAGAGCGACGAAGCCAGCGGCCTGAACAAGGACATCTTCGAGACCATCTACTTCGCGGCCATGACGGCCTCCAAGGATCTCGCCATCAAGGACGGCCACTACGAGACCTTCCCCGGCTCGCCCCTGAGCAAGGGCCAGTTCCAGTTCGATATGTGGGGCGTAACGCCTAGCTCCGGCCGCTGGGATTGGGAAACGCTGCGCACCCAGGTAATGGCGCACGGCGTACGCAACTCGCTGCTGGTAGCCCCCATGCCCACGGCCTCTACGGCCCAGATCCTGGGGAATAACGAGTCGTTTGAGCCGTACACCTCCAACATCTATGTGCGCCGCGTGCTGAGCGGGGAGTTCATGGTGGTGAACAAGCACCTGCTCAAGGACCTGGTGAAGCTAGGCCTGTGGAACGACCAGATGAAGAATGCCATCATTGCCGCCAACGGCTCGGTGCAGGACATCCCGAACATTCCGCAGAACATTAAGGACCTGTACAAGACGGTGTGGGAGATTTCGCAGCGCCGCATCATTGACATGTCGGCCGACCGTGGCGCGTACATCTGCCAGAGCCAGAGCCTGAACTTGCACGTGCTGAACGTGAACTTCGGCAAGCTCACCAGCATGCACTTCCACAGCTGGAAGAAAGGCCTGAAAACCGGCATGTACTACCTGCGCACCAAAGCCGCCGTGGATGCCATCAAGTTCACGGTGCAGAAGCAAGCCGCCGAGACCCTGGAGCCGCTGAACGTATCGGCCCAGAACGCCTCCGACATGGCCTGCTCCCTGGATAACCCAGACGCCTGCGAGGCCTGCGGATCGTAAGAGAAGCACTAGACAATAATTGAAAAGGGGCGAAGTAAGACTTCGCCCCTTTTTTGTGCTTGTTGTAATTCTAATCAGTCTTTTCGCAGAACATGAAAAACCTTCTACAAATATTTTTAACTTCTTCTCCCGAAAAATATTACAACCAAGAAGCGTACAACACCTACTTCCAAGAAGCGTACAACACCTACTTCGATTTTCTGGCTGAAAGCTTACAGAAGAATGAAACAGAGCTTCTAAACTTTCTCGCTGATAAAGAAGAGGCAATTAATATTTCATATAAACTGCTTGAAACTATCAATGACAAGCCAATACATGAATACCAAGTAAAAGATACCGACGCTACCTTTATAGACGAGTATATAAATTATAATTATCTGCAATTACTTGATGGTGTATTGCTAATCTATATTCAGCTTGCGACTTATATACAGTTGGTAAACGAAAACAAACAGACAGAAAATTTAGACCTATATACATGCATTGGCAAACTGGGCAAGACCAGATTCAATTACCTGTTACCAGTTTATGAACACACAGTCAGGAATGGGATAGGTCATGGAAAAATAATCTATTGGGAGTCTAAAGCTGATTATATCGATAAAAAGAACAATAAATCAACTCTATATTATTATCAGTTCATCAGGAAGTTTGATTCGCTCTTAGATATCGTAAACGGCTTTACGTTGGCCTACTTAACATTTTGGCATAAAGAACTAAGGTTTCGAAAAGTGAATATGCCTCGTCAAATGCTTTTCCAGGAAATAAAGTTGAACAATACATTGCCAACTTGGGAGGTACTGAGTGTCATTAATCAGCAGGTTTTAGAAAAAAAGCAACTAGCTATTAATGTCAATTCCTTCTGTTCATCTCAAGTCGAGTTGCGCGATGAAGCTATAAAAACTGCTGTACACGCATCTCATTTATCATCTGGGAGATTTGATGAAATTTACTTGCATATCACTCATAACGGATACCCCGGGTATGTGAAGTTTGACACTAAGGCTCTCAACAGTATCGAGGGTGCGATTAGTAGCGACGACTTTATCCCTGCTGTCACTGACAGCCTTGAATGGTTCTTTCATGGCTTTGTGGAAAATATGCCAGCAAGCATGGACTCTAATGCATTTGTTTACAATGTCAACAAAGCTAAGAAATTAGATAATGAAGAGTTTGTTGATTCATTCTTATACAAAGACATACATCAGTACGTGAACTCATATAATGACTACATCTTGATAAAAGATGCTCGATATGTTTATAGTGGTGTAGAGCGTGATAAAAAATGCATCATAAATTTGATAAAGGAATCTCTACCTAACCTTTTAGCTCACACCCGCAGAAAGAGCAAAGAGCTAACTATGGCTAATAAGCATTTACAATTACCAATTAAATACATATGCATTTCAGTGTATGAAGATAACAAGAGAGGTAGAGCATTAAGAAGCAATGGAATCAAGCCAAATTTGATATGCACTATTCAATATAACGCCACTACAACAGGCACCATAAAGCTGATGGATAGCAAAATCGAGCACTTCCAGGGCATAGTATTCAACTGGAATCACTACTGGAGAAATGCCGAAGACTATTACAGAATGTTTCCGGAGAGCTGATAGAGTCCTGTTCCAGCAACTCTAAGCTTCCCTAGTTGGCACAGTTTTATATATAGAGTTTTCACACTTCTCTATTCCTTATGAAATTCAACGCTACTCTCTCGCTATTGCTGGGCCTGACGCTGGCCTTTACCGCTGGCTGTGATAAAGATGACCGGGAACAGACGCCCGAGCCACTGCCTGAGCCCGCAGTTACCTATAGCCGCTCCATTATATACCAGGACAACGGCCAGCACCGGGATACCACGTTTCAGGCGAAGCAGTTAGAGGCCTACGTAACCCAGAGCGCTCAGAGCCTATCCGTAGGCGTACAGCCCGCCACCACTACCGAGGGCATCAACTTCGCGCTGGACCGTACCAAACTGCCTGCTACTCTCACCGGAAGCTATACGCTCAGAACCATCGGCAACCGGACCCTGGATGCGGATGTAAACTACTACTACGACCTGCCCGAAAGCCGGGGCGGCGGTACGGTTATCTACCCCAGCAGTATGCAGTACGTTACGGGTAGCTTCGCCATCAGCAGCTACGACGCCAAGCGGCAGCTCCTGAGCGGCACCTATACCGCTACCCTAACCGGGGCCAGCGACCCAACCGTGGCCTACAGCACCTTCCCCAAGCGCAAGTGCGACATCACCGTTACGGGCACCTTTACCAACGTACCGCTCAAGCAAGTGGAATAACGTGGCTGCTAGGCCACTATTAGTCATAGGAAAAGGCCTGCACCGGTTGTGTAGGCCTTTTTGCTTGAACACAACTGCTACTTAAGAGCGCGCTTTGCCTCTGCCGATGCCACTACTAGCTGGAGCACAGTGGCCTGACGGGCTAGCACATGCTACCCCACCCGTTGGTTGCTACAGTGTTCTACCTGACTCAAGCTACTAGTGCAAGACCAACGTTGCAGCGGGTAACGCGCAGCACTGCTGCCGCCATAAGTACCGTTCATGCCATGCATGGTACTTGGCGTTTGCCACTGGCCTAGGGCTTTGCTTTCAAGCTAGCATCAGTCTTTCTTCTTGGCACCGCCCGTGTTGAGGGCAAGGGAGGTCAAGCTGATGCGCTCATCAGCGGCCAACACAAACCGTGGTTTTAACCCGGTGGCCTTAATGTCATTGCCCTTCATGGCGAAGGCTTCCTGCTTATTGTCGGCTACATAAATCTCACTGCCTACTGGCAGAGAGTAGGCCTTGGTATCGCCTGGGTTAAGATTGCTCACTCTCGTCTGGTTTTGCCCGTCGGGAGTGTAAATGATCAGAGACAGATGGTAGACGTCGGCATAATCATTTTTGAAACTGATGCTGGCGCTTTGCTGACCATAGGCAGCTACCTGTAGAAACAGGCCGGCGATTGTAGCTATAGCTTTCATAATCAACCAACTCCAAAGTATTCACAATGTTTAATACAGTAAGCTCGGGCTGCGCTTACGTTGAGTACCTAGGCCCCTCTTGTCATTTCATGTGCTACCTGAGGGCACTAGGATTGTAACCGGCCGAAGGGAGGTGGCCTCTTTCTTCGAGCAGCTTCAGGGGTGTGGGCATAGTTGCGCTTCGGGGCTGCTTACCTTTAGTGAAACTTTGCTCTCACACGCGGCCGATAGTGGCCGCCTCTCCCCTCTTGTATGCCTGGTTACCGCAACCTTGCCGATATTCTCACGCTGGAACAAACGCCGCTGTCGGCGCAGCCGGTGCCCGCCCACACCCTGGAGCTGCTGGAACGCGGCGCCGCCCGCAACCCACAGGCCCTGGCGTTGCGCTTCGTGTTCAGCGGGGAGCGGCCCACCGAGTCGGTTGATTTCACCTACGCCCAGCTGGTGCAGCGCTGCTACCAGACCGCCAACCTGCTCCACGAGCTGGGGGTGGCCGCTACCGACGTGGTATCGTACCTGCTGCCCAATTTGCCCGAAACCCACTTCACCCTCTGGGGTGGGCAGGCGGCGGGCATCGTGAACCCCATCAACCCGCTGCTGGAGCCGGCCCAAATTGCCGACATCCTCAACGCGGCTGGTACCAAGGTGCTGGTCACGCTCCGGGCCTTCCCCAAAACTGATATCTGGCAGAAGGTGGAGGCCGTAGCCGCCCTGGTGCCCACCCTCCAAACGGTCATCACCGTGGATCTGCTGCCCTACCTGCCGCTGGCCCAGCGCCTGGTGGTGGGGGCCTTACGCCTGGCCCAGCCCCGGCCCGCGCTGCCGGGCATCCGGGTGGTAGACTTTGCCCAGGCCAGCAAGAGCCAACCCACCGACCGGCTGGTGTCGGGCCGCCGCATTGCCACTGAGGATACGGCCTGCTATTTCCACACCGGCGGCACCACGGGCACGCCCAAAATTGCCCCGCTCACCCACTACAACCTTACCAGCGTCAGCTTTTCCGCGGCGCAGCTGCTGGGCGGCGAGGCCGAGCCCGAGCGGCTGGTGTTCTTCTGTGGCCTACCGCTGTTCCACGTAAATGGGGTGGTGGTAACGGGCAGCGTGCCGTGGCTGCTAGGCCACACGGTGGTGTTGGGGAGCCCCGCCGGCTACCGCGGGCCGGGCATCCTCGACAACTTCTGGCAGCTGGTGGCCCACTACCGCATCTCCCTGTTTAGCGGGGTGCCCACCATCTTCAGCCGCCTGCTAGACCTGCCCGTTGCGGGCCATGATTTAAGCTCCCTGCGCTACGCCATTTGCGGGGCCGCCCCGCTGCCGGTAGAACTGCTGCGCGCGTTTGAGCAGCGCACCAAGTTGCGGCTGGTAGAAGGCTACGGCTTCACGGAGGGCAGCTGCATTAGCATTGTGGGGCCGGTGGCGGGTGCGCCCATGCCGGGCAGCATTGGGCTGCGCCTGCCGTACCAGGAAGTGCGCGTAGTGGTGCTGGACGAGCAAACCGGCCAGTACCTGCGCGACGCCGACACCGAGGAAAGCGGGGTGCTGGTGGTGCGAGGCAGCAACATCTTCGGGGGCTACCTCCAGCCCGAGCACAACAATGGCATTTGGGTGGATACCGGCGACGGCCAGGGCCCCTTCTACAACACCGGCGACCTGGGCCGGCAAGATGCCCAAGGTGGTTTCTACATCACGGGCCGCAAGAAGGAGCTCATCATCCGGGGTGGGCATAATATTGACCCCAAGCTGATTGAGGATGCCCTCTCAGCTCACCCGGCCGTGGCCCTGGCGGCGGCCATCGGTAGCCCCGATGCCCACGCCGGCGAGCTGCCAGTGGCCTACGTGACCCTGGTGCCCGGCCAGCAGGTATCGGAGGCGGAGCTGCGCGCCTTCGCGGAAGCGCGCATTCCGGAGCGGGCGGCCTGGCCTAAGCAGGTATACACTGCCGCCGAGCTGCCCCTCACGGCCATTGGCAAAATTCTGAAGCCCACGCTCGTGAAGCAGGAAATCACGCGCGTGTACACCCGCCAGCTGGCTACCGTCGAGAACCTTACCCTCCACGCCCTAACCGTCCGCGACGACCGACAGCGGGGCCTAGTGGCCGAGCTCACGGTAGCCGGTGAAGCCACCGACGCCCATATTGCAGAGGCCCTGCTAGGCCTACACGTGCCCTACGACGTACGTCGGCACGCGTAAGTACTTTGCTGTAGGCCACTAGGCGTAAGGCTAGCAGGCAGCAAGGGCCTGGCTGAGGGTATTCGTTAACCAGTACCTACAGTCTCCCTTTTTGCGGCCAGCTGCCTGCTGGCTTTGGGCCGACGCACAAAAAGGCTTCCACGGATGGTGGAAGCCTTTTTGCTTGATATAGCCGCTGTTTAGTGGCGCCCTTTGCCTCTGCCATGGCCACGGCCGTTGTTGCCACTCGGAGCGTAGTAGACCGGGCCAGCAGGCACGAGCAGCACGCCGCCTTTCTTGTACTTGGGGTGCCGGGCTTTTACGGGGTGCGCCTTTTCTACTACCACGTAGCGGGGCGCTGGCGTACCAATATTGATGTTAATTTGGGCCTGAGCCGATGTGGTGCCCAAGGCCAGACCAGCTACGGTAAGGCCAGCAGCAGTGAGAAGAGCTTTAATCATATACACGGAGTTAGAGGGAATTACGCAAACGTTGAAATCAGGTCGGCCTGCTTTCGTCCAACCCTCAACGCAAATATGAGGCCAGTATACAGGAAATATCCTAATCAGGGAATAGACAAACTATATGGATCAAATACATAGAAAGAGGGCGGCCTGCTTTAACTAGCGGCAATACATCCAGGCTTCTCTATCACATAGCTGAGGAGGCCTAAGCCAGTATAATAATGTGGTAAATTCCGCTGGCTAGAGCGCAGCCAGAGCTTCAGCTTTAGGAAGCCGGACCTTTATGGCTCTGATGGCTACCGTGGGCTGCTGAGTAGAGGTCTGCACCTGCATTATGTAGCGGTACTGCTGCGGCCCTACGGTAATGAGCAAGACGTAGCGGCCCGCCGACAAATTACGAAAGTCGAAACGGTGGCCGTAGGCGGCAGCGGCGTAGGCCTCACTGAACAGCACATGGCCGCTCCCCTGACGAGTTACCTGCACTTTTCCCGGCTGCTGAGTGGGGTTGTTTATCCGCACCCGGATGCTGTGCTCGTCGGCAGCCTGCACGTGCACCGGCGCTGAGGGTGTACCGCCGGGGCCACTCGCCCAGGCAGCTCCAGACAACCCTAGGCCTAGCACGGCGCTAAGGCAAAGCCGCTTCCCAAATAACAGAATTGAGTAGGGGAAAGACAGGGATTGAGCGGCCGGAAAGGCCGGATACAAGAAGCGTTTCATAGTGGGGAAGGACAAGGTGTGCATTAACGAACAGGCTATTACCTGCCTCCCGCTAGTAGCACCAAAGCCCGGGCCAACTATATAAAACCCTCAATATTAATCACTTGCCATACGTTCTCGTTTTAACGAGCGCCTTAAATACGTCCGTTACCGGACGCTATGTTCGGTTGTGGCGACGCTGAAGTATGGTAGGCTGCTTACCCGGAGACTGGCCTACAGCGTGCAGCCCGTTTGGCCCGAATAGTTTATAGGTGGTTTAGTCAGTCCCGTGAGGGCTCAAGCTTAGCTGGCAGCTATTATCTTGGGCTATTATGCCGCCTACCCCGAAGAAATCTGAGGTGCCCACGTCGGCTGTGCTGGCTTTCTACAATGCAGTGCCCAGCGTATTTTGGTCGGTGCTGCACTTGGTACCGCTTAGCCTATTTTGCTACCAATACCTGCCGCGGCTGTGGCTATACGGCAGCATTGGGGTGAGCTTGCTGATGTATGCCATTCCCAAAGCGTGGTTCCGGCGCTGGCAACTGAGTGCCCGGCCAGTGGCCTATCAGCGACTAGGCATAGCCATAGTGGGCCACCTCACCCAGCACGGCAGCGTAGTGCATGGGCTCATTCGGCGGCACTATCCGCAGTACCGCCGGGCGAGGAGCCGGCAGTCGGTGGCGGGCCTACTAGGAAATACTTACCACATGGAGCGGTTTCATGTGGCGGCGCTAGTGTTCTTTCTGCTGTGCAGCATATCCGCCGCCACCCAGGGTCGCTGGGGTTGGGCCGTGGGGCTAGCGGTGCTCAATATCACTTATAACCTCTATCCCATTTGGTTACAGCAATACCTGCGGCTGCGCCTGACGTCTATTAACCGCCCTGGTTCCTGAGGCTGGTTTGCCGCCTAGGCCACCCCATTCATCAAAGCCCCGAAAACGGCTAGGCCACCCGCAACCCGTAAGTGGGCGGCGGGTGGCCTAGCCCGTGAGACGTACTTAGTACTTGATCTTGCTGATGGTACCGGAGCCGGTGCTGAGCACGTAGTAGAAGTTGGGGTTGATGCGCTCAATATCGGTGAGCCGGTCTAGGCCACCTACTACCGTCGCACCCGCTTCTGTGGCTACCCGGCCCGTAGAAGGCAGCCAGCCCACAAAAGTTGGGGGAGTAAACTTAAACTGAGCGTACTCCGTCACGAGCAAGCCGCCATTGCGGGTGGGGGCCAGGTTGGTGAGGGCCGTGAAGCCGGTGCGGTAGTCACTCACTACGCCGCTGGTGCTAATCTGCAGAATTTTGGCGGCCCCAGTGGTGAAGGGGAAGCCCGTGAGGGTAGTCACCAAGAACCGATTGCCCTCATAGATAATGCCCGTGGGCACGGGCTGCGTCATGGGGTTGATGTTGGGGATGCGGGCAAACACGCTGGGCTGCCGGGTGCTCAGGTTCACCTTGATGATGGCATTGGCTCCCGCATCGGCAATGTAGAGATGCCCATCAGGCCCAAAAGTCAGGTCGTAGAGATTGGAGTCGAGGGGAGTAGACAGATTCTGAGAGTACACAAAGGTCTTGAGTTCAATAAATGGCAACTTCGAGGCACTAACGGGAGCATCCTTGGCCTTGTACTTCGATACATCCGCTATGTAAAGTCGTCCGTTCAGCCCGTCGAGGATGTACAGCACCCCGTCGTTGTAGAGCACGTGGCCTAGGCCACCCAGCTCGCCGTTGGGCAGCCGCGCCGACCCAAACCCGGTGAAGACCGTTTGCACGTCGCCATTATGCGCCACCACTACCACCGATCCATCGTTCTGCCCGGTGCCGCTCTGGCTCACCCAGATCAACCCCTTCTTATCGACGCTCATTCCGATGGGGCTGGCTAGGCCATCCACCACTACGGCTGCTTGATCAGGCATGGCCTTGGCATCCGACTGGTTGGGCGCTACTTGCTCGAAGCCGTTTTTGTCGGCGCAGCCTGCGGCCAGGAGCCCGGTAACAAGCACAGCGAGGCAGAGACGAGAATACTTCATGGCAACATAAATTGAAGGTGAGAAAGAAGATATAAACGAGCTAATACGGCTGAATTTCAACCAATTAGTTATATTAAATATAACTTAAATACAGTTGAGAACATAGCGCTTTACTTATGTTATTATTCCCTATATAGAAGAGCTACAGGTAAGCGTTAACTGCATACAACCTTTTAGGCGGCTCGTAACTCACCCACGCATTACGCCCTGTGCCATAGCAGCTTTGTAAGAAGTAGCAGGCAACGGCTGGCCTCTTTCACAGCGTCTTATATAGTACTACCTTCCTCGACTGCTTATCACTCGTTACTATCTCTGTATCCTTCATGCGCCAATTCTTGCTCCCTTGCCTCGCCGGCTTACTTGGTTTCGTAAGCTGCACGGCTAGCCACACTCCGGCCAGCAGCACCGCCACCAGCCAGGCTGGTCCTCGCACAGATATTATGCTGCTGGCTGTGCCGCACCTGCCTCAACTGTATAAGAAGGATAACCCATCCACGGATGTGCTCTCGCCCCGCCGGCAGACGGAACTGGTTGCTTTCCGCGACCAGGTACTGCGGTACCGGCCCAATGCTATACTGGTGGAGGAGCTGCCCTCCCAGCAGCCCCGCCTCGACAGCCTCTACGCCCTTTACCGGCAAGACAAGCTCGACCTGAACAACATGCCCGGGGGGCGCTCCGAGATTTACCAGCTGGCGTTTCCACTGGGTAAGCGCCTAGGCCTAGACCGCATCTACTGCGTTAACTCGCAGGGCGGCACCTCGCAGAGTATTCTGCACGAGGGCACCAACATCAAGCTCTATCAAGACGCTACCGCGGAGCACCGCGCTTACTACACGCCCGTGGTACAGAAGTGGGAAGCCGGAGACCTATCGATGTCGGGGCTATTGGCCTTCCTCAACAGCCAGCCCATGCTGGAGCAGCTCCATACGCTGGTGTACCGCACCCCGGCCCGCGTAACCGATGGCACCCTCAAGCCCGACGAGATGGTAGATTCCGCCTTTATCAAGCCCCACTATGTTGGTGCCGAGTTTATTTCTGTGCTGTATAACCGCGACCTGAAAATCTATTCCAATATTGTAACAACTCAAATGGCTACGCGCAGCTCCCGAATACTTACCATTATTGGGGGTCGGCACGTGAGGTCGTTGCAGGGTATTTTCAGCACCGATCCTGCCTACCGGCTGGTACCTTCTACAGCCTATATCAAGCAGAAATAATCTTGCTTGCCTACCGCTAGGCCACCACTATTCTCTCTGTATTCTATTCTAAACTTATATGCGTTCTTCTATCCGCTCTGCTTACGCCACTCTTTCGGCGCTGGTGCTTACGGGTGCCACCGCTGCCGTTGCGCAACAGCCTATTCCTCCTCTGGCCTCACGCTGGTACGCCGGCACGGGTGGGCTGCTAGAGACTCGGGTGTTTACTGTTAAGGGCAACTCCACCGGCTGTTACCTGCTGGGCGGCAACGTGTATGGTGGTTATGCCCTCACGCCCACTATCTCGCTGCAGGTAGGCTTAGTACACGGACGCGGCGGCTCCCTCGATGATAATTTTGCCGACGATGGCACCCCGAAATATGTGCCTGCCTCCTACAAACAAGCTGCGTGGGGTGTACCAGTGCAGCTGCGCTACGGTTTCTCTCAGCCAACCAGGCGGTTTCAGGTTGATGGCATTCTGGGCGTGAGCATCTATCGGACGCGACAAACGGAAACCAACAATGTACTTTACACCAACGTCAGCACCGACGGGTGGTACTCCGTGAAATCACACGCGTCGGCCGTAAACAGCTATTTCGATATAGGCGCGGGTTTCCGCTACGCCATCAGCCCGCAGTGGCAAGCAACTACCGACGTAGCCATCAACGCCAATTTCAAATCCTCTGGCTACTACGGCATTAGTCCCGGCGCCGGTGCCACCGTGGGGGTCCGCTACCTTTTCCGCTAGTTTACCGGCGTCTAGCAACTGCACGTTTTGGGTTCGGCTGTACTGCCCTGGTAGCATGTAGCCACTATTCTGCCCGGCAGAATAGTGGCATGCAGTGGCCTACTCCCGCCCTAGGGCCGCTTTCGACGCGGAGCAGCAGGAGCTGAGCGCCGGCTGGTGGGCCGCTCAGCC
This sequence comes from Hymenobacter wooponensis, assembly GCF_004745865.1. GTDB lineage: Bacteria > Bacteroidota > Bacteroidia > Cytophagales > Hymenobacteraceae > Hymenobacter > Hymenobacter wooponensis. The sequence goes on from NZ_SRKZ01000007.1 coordinate 27,867, forward strand.
TGTACTGAGTCGATGGGGCCGGCCGTTACCTTGCCACTTGGCACCTCGGGTAGCGGCAGCGTACCGCTGGGCCGCACATCGGTGGGTGGGGCTACGGGCTCGGCATTTCTCTGACTCACGCCAGCGGGCAGCGTTACGCCAGGCATGGGGCTCACGCGCTCAGTGGGGTTGCGCCGGGTGGGCGTAACCGGGGCTCGGTTTTGGGCTTGGGCTGTGCCGGCCACTAGGCCAGTCAGCAACACAGTAAACGAAAGAAAGCGACGCATAAGACCAGGGGCAAGGCGGGTGGCAGGAAGCACGTACGCCACCCGCGCCGCCCGCGGAGCTTGCCCCGTCAGCTGCGGCAGGCAGTAGTACGCTTCTGCAATACGGTTGTGCCCCAGTGTGAGTTTACGCGCCCAACCACCAGCCCCTGCTGCTTACACCAGATCGTAGCAGGGGTAGCGGCGCTGCCGATGAATTTTACCGTCCTGAAACTCAAAAATCAGGCACAGCTGCGCCGACAACCGCTGTCCGCGCAAGAGTAGGCCAATATCGTTGGTAGTAGTGGCCTGCCACCGTCCCTCTACAATAACGCTTCCGTCGGGGCAGGTTTGGGTGTGCTGCACCTCAAAGCTCGGATCACGTAGCAACTCCCGGCCCGCCCGCAGATTGGCAATAATGTCAGCGAAAGAACGGCGTTGAATGGTCTTGTGCAGCAGGTTAGGATACTCAATCTGCTCAATATCGGGGTGCAATACCGTAGCGTAAGCATTGGTATCGGTGCTGAAGGTCTGAACGAGGTCGAAATAGGTTTGCAGAACGGATAGGTGCTCGCTCATGGGATAAAGGCGCTGGATGGAAACGCAAGTATAAAAGAAGCTGCCACATAGTGAGGCGCCCAACCTCTACTGCCCCGAAATAAGTGCCGGAAAGCGGACGGAACCTACCCGCAGCGGGGTGCGCGCGGGGCTACTTGGTGTTCTGGCACAAACCATTTATACCGGCAAAAAACTTCGTTTCTCTAGTGAAACCCGCCTTTTTTCGGCCGCGTATTATCACACACTTTCGTTGATGTGTGCCACCTAAACCGTTTACAACCATGGCTATCCAGAAATATCAGGACTCCTTTTCCGATCTGGCTTCTTCGAGCTTCAGCACCATGCTCGACCGGTTCTTTAACGACTCTATGGCGGCGCGAGGACGCGTAAATAGTTTCTCGCCGCACGTTGATGCGTACGAAACCGAGAAAAGCTATGAGATTGAAGCCGCGCTGCCCGGCATGAAGCGCGAGGATATCAAGGTGGACTTCCACCAAGGCCGCCTCACCATTGCCGGCGAGCGAACCTTCCGTAATGAGCAGAACGAGCGGCGCTACCACCTGGTAGAAAGCTCGTACGGCTCCTTCCACCGCTCCTTTCAGCTCCCCGACACCGTAGATGCGAGCCGCATTGAGGCGTCGTTCGAGAATGGGATGCTGCACATTAGCGTACCGAAGGACCAACAGAAAACCATGCGTCACCAAATTGAGGTGCGAGGCAACCAGAGCAGCCAGCAGAGTGGTGCTAGCAGCCAAAGCAGCAACGGGCAGATGTCGGAACGTGTGGGCCAGCAGGCTACCGATGTAGCCGTTCAGTCTGACGGCCAGAACGGAGCCCAGAGCACCCAAAGCACTACTGATGCCATGCAGAAAATGCAAAATCGGCCCCAGAGCTCAGGCGTAGGCTCCTAAGCCACCTCTCGCCTCAGTGAAGTAAGGCATTCATTAGAAAAGCCCACCCGGTTTTAACCGGGTGGGCTTTTGCCTTTTACCCGCACGTTATGCTGGCAGGCAAGCCGGTGCGTGGGCCCTGTAGCTTTAGCTTTTGAGCTTATGAGCAGCCACTTAGCGCTTGCAGTCGTAAAAGGCAGGTAATCCTCCTTTCTCTTCCACTTTATTTCCTGCCTCATGTATCGCATCCTTCTTTTCTTCCTGCTGCTGATGGCAGTGGGAATAGGCCAGCCGGCGGCGACTTTCGCCCAGGAGCTACCCGCTCGGCCAGCGCCTTTTCGTTTCGTGAATGACCAGGCCCAACTGATGAGCCCGGCCGATGCCAAAACCCTGGAGAACGGCCTGCGTCGGTACGCTGATAAAACCGGCAACCAGCTGGTAGTTGTGACCGTGCCCACCCTGGGTGGCCGCGATGTGGCCGACTACGGCCGGGCGCTAGGCCAAGCCTGGGGCGTAGGGCAGCGCGACAAAGACAACGGCATTGTGGTGCTGCTAGGTGCCCAAGAGCATAAAGTCACAATTCAGGCGGGCTCGGGGCTGCGCACCCAAATTACGCCGGAGCTCACTGCCCGCGTAATAAACCAGCAAATGACGCCCAGCTTCAAGCAAGGCAACTACTTCGCGGGGCTGCGCTCGGGCCTAAATGCGTTGATGCTGGCCGCCGACCCCAACCCTACTCAGCCAGCCGCTACGGCACCAGCTAGCACCGCGAATAGCAGTGCGGGTACCGGTGCTGCAGCCAGTGCATCAGGCTCTGGCCTTACGGATGAGCTACCTGCCCGGGCCTCAACGCCCGACCCCGTTTCGGCTCCTGTTCCGGTGTCTGACCCAGGCTCATCTGGCATAGGCATGGGCACGCTGCTACTAGGGGCCCTGATAATTGGCGGGGGCTTGTGGCTGCTGATTCGGATGTTCCGGCGGAAGTCGGCGCCCACTACTACCGCGCCCTACCCCAACCAGGCACCGGGTGGAGCCCCTGACTTTCTGCCCAACCAGCCTAACGGACCTGCGGGCAATTACGGCCGCGGAATGGGGGGGCAGCCGGTGGCGGGTGGCGGACCAGATTTCCTGCCCAACCGGGGTAACTCGGGTGGCGGAGGTGGCCTAGGCAGTGGCATGGGCGGAATACTGGCAACGGGTGCCGCCGCCGCCGCTGGGGCTTACCTGGGCAACCGCATGGCGCATGGCCACGATACCCCAAATGCCTCCCAGTACGGCGCCGACACGCCCCCAGCCCCACTGGAGCCCAACTCTAACGCCGGCGCCTACACTGGTGGTTTCCCGGCCCTGGGCGGCACCGGCGGCACCGAGGATACCACCCCCGACTACTTCGCTGATAACGGTACCGACGACTCCTCCGACTACTTCTCGTCGGATTATGATGACACGTCATCGGATGACACTGGCGGAGGTGGTTTCGACGACGACAACAGCAACAGCGGCGAATGGTAAGCGGCTAGGCCAGTCGGCGAGTACATAATAGCCACCCGTGGGTGCAACTCGCCGCCCTTGAAAGCAGCACAAAGCCGGACTTTACTTTCCGCTCAGGAAAGTAAAGTCCGGCTTTGTTATTATAACTGGCCTAGGCCAGGTCAGTAGCTAAACAGGTTGTTTTATCAACCACGCCTTGGCTTCTTCCTCGCTTTCGAAGGAGCGGTACGTGAGGGGCAAACCCTGTACGTGCGTAGTGATATAGGCCGTAGCCAAGCGCGCGAGTACGCTTTCTGAAACTACCACTGCCCCAAAACGGTACCCGGCAGTGCGTACTGCCTCAGGCAGCCACTGCTCAGCTACCCATCGCTGCTCTTCTGGGCTGAAGGGCAACATACCTCGTTGGTTAATCAATATCCGGCCCCATTTCCGCTGCTGCATGCACAGCGCCATATGCGTAAATAAGGCTTTCAGATCGGTGAAGGTGCGTGGGGTTGGGGCCCAGTGGGCCTGTAAGAAACCCGCAGGGTCTTCTAATAACCGCCCTGCGGCATTTTCAAAGTAAATTCTCATGAGGGGGTAAAGGTAGTTATCCGCGAGGTTGACCACCCGCTTTTTTGGGCGGTTCTCGCAGCACTCAGCAGACTAGTTTTTTACTGCCCGTGCTGTAGTTTATCGGCCGCCGGCATCCGTATCTACGTAGACAAATCAGCAAAGGCTATCCGTAGCAAGCTCATCCTTAACCCTCTATCCATGTCACACCTCTCTTCAGGCCAGGCGCAGCCGCGGGTTCTTCTTTTTGATGTCAACGAAACGCTGCTTGATATGAGCAAGCTCGAGCTAGCCGTTGGCAAGGCGTTTGGCAATAAGCTGGCGTTCAAGCAATGGTTTGGGCTCTTGCTGCAGTACTCCCTGGTAGATACCGTCACGCGGGCCTACCACCCCTTCAGCCTCATTGCCGACGCCGCCCTGGACATGACGGCTGACATGCTGAAAAAGAAGCGGCTGGCTCCAGCCAAAAAACAACAGATAACAGCGCTGATGACTCAGTTGCCAGCTCACAAAGACGTACCCCAGGGCCTAGAAATGCTGCTCGACGCTGGTTTTTCGCTGGTTGCCTTTACTAACTCCACCAAGCTAGTGCTGGATGAGCAACTGCGCTACGCCGACATCATTCACTACTTTGACCAGGGGCTGAGTATCGACACGGTGCAGCTTTACAAGCCACACCGCCACACCTACGAGGCCGCAGTACATGCCGTGGGGGTAGCACCCGCCGAAGCCGTTCTCATTGCCGCCCACGGCTGGGACGTAGCCGGCGCCCTTCACGCTGGGCTGGCCGCCGGCTTCATTGCCCGCCCCGGCCAAACGCTGTACCCCTTGGCTCCCCGGCCTACCTACTCTGGCAAAACCTTAGTGGAGCTAGCGAAACAGCTAATTGGCTAACACGGTGGCCTAGACAGGTACTAGGCCACAACTGCCTGGCACCTCTCTAGGCCACTCCGGTATTTTACTGGGGGCTCTCCATGGTTTCGTAGGGAGTAGGCACTTCCACGTTGGCAGACTTAGGGAAGGCCAAAAAGTGCGTGACGCGCGGCGGCTCAGGGCCGCTGTGCAGCTGCCGTACGCGCTCTTCCACGGCCATATCTTCCTTCGTGAACCGATGATGCTGGCGCTCATGCTCGCCCCAGGTAGCTACGTAAAAGAATTCCGTAATGCGGGTAGGCTCGGTAATGTCGGTGAATACGCCCGCCCGCAGGGAGCCGTCGCGCAGGCGCAAGCGGGTAAGCTGCTCGGCGGCCTGCCGGAAGGCCGCCTGGTTTTCAAGCTCTACCTGGTACTCTACCATCACTACCACCGGGCCGTCGTCGGGGTCTACGTCGGTGGCAGTAGAGGGCATGGGCCAGTGCTCGGCGGGCTCCAGATTCAGGCCCTCACCCGAGCGCATGGGAAAAGGAATGGCCAGTAGCATACTCAGCAGCATCCAGCCGGCGGTGGTTAGCAGGGCCAGTTCCAGGGTGGTGCGGTCGGCCAGCTCACCCCACACCACGCTCCCCAACGAGAGGCCAGCCTGAAACACCAGCATATACATGCTCACCACGCGGGCCTGCACCCACTTGGGCACGTTCAGCTGCACGGTGGTACTGAAGCTGGTCATGGTCATCAGCCAGGCAATACCTGACAAGAACATCACGGGGTATAGCCACAGGATGGAGGGCGCCAGGGCCAGGGCTACGTTGGTGCCCACAAACACCAGCGTACCCAGCAGCACCCGGTGGTTGTAGTTGAGGCGGTTACCGGCCCGGCCCATCAGGAAGGCTCCCGTAATGGCCCCGGCCCCCAGCCACGACAGCATAACGCCATAAGAGCCCGAACTCAGGTGCAGGCGCCGCGCAATTACCACTGAGAGCAGCCCCCACATGGCGCTGGCCCCAAACGAAAACGCAAACGTGCGAAACAGCACCGCATAAATAGCCGGTGAGTACTGCACGTAGCGCATGCCGGCCCGCAGGGCTCCCATAAAGTTCTCAGCGGGCCCGCTTGCTACTTCGGCCTGCCGCTTCCAGGTGTAAATCACTGCAAAAGTGCCCAGGAACGACACCGCATTTACCAGAAATACCCACCCCGGCGAGTAGTAGGCAATGATGGCGCCCCCAATGGCGGGCCCAATGGCCCGGGCAATGTTGTTGCTGACGCCGTTGAGGGTAATGGCAAAGCCCAGCACCTTGCGGGGCACCAACTCCACGGTTACAGTTTGCCACACCGGCGCATTGATAGCGGCTCCAATACCCAGCACAAACGTGAGGGCCAGCACCCCAAAGGCTGAAATTTCGCCCAGTAGCGTGAGCCCACCCAGCAGCAGGGCCACCACCGCCATAAAGCCCTGCGTTAATAGCAGCAGCCGACGACGGTCGATGAGGTCGGCGATGGCGCCGGCGGGCATGCTTAGCAGAAAGGCCGGTAGGCTAGTGGCCGTTTGCATCAGGGCTACCAGCAGGGCCGAGGTAGTAAGGGTGGTTACCAGCCACACGCCAGCTACGTTCTGCATCCAGGTGCCAATGTTAGACACCACCGAGGCAATCCAAATGGCCCGGAATACGGCAAAAGTAAAGGGCGTCCAGAGGGTGGAGGGTGCCTCTTGGGAGGCTGAAGGGGTGGGGAGAGCCATAGGAGAGCGGAAAACTAGGAAGCAGGAGCCCGGTACGCTATAACACGCAACCTAGCCCGAAGGCTGCGTACGACATTAGGGCCCGAATAGGTACGCTCTCCTCCCCTACTTCCAGGCCCAGTATTTCCGGTACTTACTAGGCGCACCAGTTCCCCTAAAACAATGCCGCCGCCCCTCCAGTGCGGAAAGGCGGCGGCTTACGTAACTGCAGCGTAAAAGCTTATTTACTAGTTCTTACTGGTTTGCCAGCTTTAACGCTGGGAATGCCTCGGGCAGCACGCTTCTTCTTAGCCTTCCGGTATAGTTTCCAGCGGCGAAACACGCCCAACTTACGCGGCTTATGCCGGCTATTGCCCCGATACTTTTTGTAGTTGGGGCGGTGTCCAATACGGCTGCTACTGCCGACCGCTGTTTCAGTGGTAGTAGCCTCACGCGGAGTGGCTACTGCGGCTACTGGCTCAAGCAAGAGCATCAGTGCACACAAAAAGAGGAGTAGTATTTTGGACATACAAAAGATTAATAAAGTTATGGCCCAGTGCTACTACATCTCGTGGCCAACCACCATCTTAGATATACGCAGCTTATAACACGAAAATAAGTGTATTATCTACATTATGTTATAATATAGCAAAATAAATATTTATCTGATTTACCAGATATATAATTGCACTTATTAAATACAAACCATGTAGCTACGCCTATCACGCTTAACTCTAGCGCTACCTATATGACTCGGCTTATCTGGCCAAACGTCCCTCTTTAGGATGGCTTTACGGGAGGAAAACAGCAACAAAACAGACCTGCGGGGGTTCCTAGGCCATCCTGCATTCCGCCCTAGTTACATATCCTAACAACTTAGCTCCCGTATGCAACAGCGTTTTGATAGCGTCATCTTTGACTTAGATGGTACCCTCTGGAACTCCTCTGAAGCCATTACCAAAGCCTTTCAAGCGGCCAAAAACAGCGTCGATTATATTGAGCACGACGTTACCCTGGCTCAAGTGCAAGCCGTGACGGGCATGCCGTATGGGGTAGTATATGAGCGCCTGTTTCCTAGCCTACCGGCTGAGCGCCGGGAAGAATTTCGGGCGCTGTGCGCCGAGCAGGAACTGACCGCAGCCCGCGAGCATGGCGGTGTGCTTTACCCCGAGCTAGAGGAAACGCTACGCTACCTGCAGGAACGCCAGTACCGGTTGTTCATCGTCAGCAATTGCCAGCGCGGGTACGTGGAAGCCTTCTTCGAGAACAGCCAGCTAGGCCACTATTTCGAGGGGCACCAGTGCTTCGGGACCAGAGGCCTACCCAAGTCGGAAAACATCAGTGAGGTAGTCAGCCACTATGGCCTGCAGGCCCCCGTGTACGTGGGCGACACCCGCGGCGACTTCGAGGCCAGCCAGCAAAGTGGCACCCCGTTTATCTTTGCCACCTATGGCTTTGGCGAGGTGAGCCCCGAGGAGGCCCCGCTGCGCATCAACCAGCTCGCCGACCTCCGGCAGCTTCTGTAGTGGCCTAGGCCAGTTCAGGCGCGCGATACTTTGCCCTTCAGGTCCCAATGGCTGGAGAGTACCCGTGAGCTGCCCGGCTCCCGCTTAATGGTGCGCACGTACCGCTCGCCGGTAATGGCACCATCGGGCCGGCGCTTACCCAGAAACAAGGTCACGGGCTCGCCCAGCTCATTGGTAATGAAGGTCAGGTCGAGGCCCTTGAATACGTCATCAAGGGTGGCAGAGGGCTCGTAGAGTTTACTAAGCTTTTCGGCGAGCTTGGGGTGGAGCGGCATGGCCTAGAGAGGTTGGTCAGGCTATAGTGTACGCCGTGTAGCCGGTATAGAGTTAGCGCGCAGCATCTCTTACCCGCTACTGTTGAGCCTCCTACGCCCTCATTCACTAGAGCTTTCAGCAGGTTGGCCTTCCGGAATTGGCGATGCGGCACCAGCTGATACCGGGGCCCTATCCTGAACCGGAGACACTGCCCTAGGCCTAGCACCTGCCGGGCCAGCGGCCGCCCCAGATTATATACCACCCCGGCCGTTATCACTAGCGTACACCTTACTGTTCAGATCAGGCAGGGCACCCTCCTGGCTGGCCACTACCATTCTTGGGTTGTACTTATGGATATGCACTACATCCGGCGCGGGAGCGGCAAGCCCCTGCTACTCTTGCACGGCATTGGCGGCAGCTGGCGCTCCTGGCAAACTGTTCTGCCCGCCCTGGCCGCTGAGCGCGACGTCATTGCCGTAGATTTGCCGGGCTTTGGGGAGACGCCGCCGCTTGCGGGGGAGGTTTCTATCCGCACGCTGGCCGATGCCGTAACGGAGTTTCTGCGCGAGCAGGATCTGCTGGGTATTGATGCGGTGGGTAGCTCTATGGGGGCCCGCTTGGTACTGGAGCTGGCCCGGCGCGGCGGCGTGGTAGGCGCAGTAGTTTCCCTCGACCCCGGCGGGTTCTGGCGCGGCTGGGAAATCCCGACGTTCTATTACTCCGTGGCGGCCTCCATCCGGCTGGTGCGGGCCCTGCAGCCCATGCTACCGGCAATTACCAGCAACACCCTGGGGCGCACGGTGCTGTTTGCGCAGTTCTCGGCGCGGCCCTGGCGGCTTTCGCCCAAAGTAGCACTAGATGAGTTACAGACGTTTGTGGCGGCGCCCTCCTTCGATGAGCTGCTCCACAACCTGGCCTACGGCGAGAAGCAGCAGGGCGCCCCGAAGGGCAGCATTCAGCAGTCCTTAGTTATTGGCTGGGGGCGCGAAGACAGAGTGTGCTTCCCGCGGCAAGCGCGCCGGGCCCGAGAGCTTTTCCCCGATGCCCGGCTGTACTGGTTTGAGGAGAGCGGCCACTTCCCGCAGTGGGATAAGCCCCAGGAAACCGTGCAGCTAATTTTGCGCGCTACCAGCGGCCAGCAACTCCCCGAAGTTATTCCCACCGGGGCCCAACAGCGTACCGCCCAGCCCCTACGCACCGCGGTAGTAGCCGGCAGTATGCTCGCTATGCTGGCAGGAAGTATATGGCTGGTAGCACGCCAGAAGGCATAATCTTTTTGGCTAAGGTACCGGCCTAAGTTGCTCAGCAGAAGCCGCCCCCTGCTAGTAGGCCCCGAGCTGAGTACTCTACCACGCAACACCTAGCCTGCCGCCGACCAGAAAAAGCGTAACTTACAGGATGACAGAAGAATATTTGCGCCAGCTTGGCTTTGAAACGTACACCGATCCTAACGCCTTCGGTAAAGCAGTGGCCTACAACGTAGCCTGGCGCTACCGCCACACCCACGCCGCCCAGGATGGAACCGTGCTGTACGCCGAGCACCCGCTTAGCATTCCGCGCTGCCGCCTCAGCACTCTCCCCGCTCCCCTAGACCAGCGGGACGTGCTGGCCGATGTATCGCTGGACGATGATGCCGGCCTGACCGCCGCCGTCAACAGCTTCTTCACGGCGCACCAAGGTGTAGGCGCCATTCTCAAGGCCAATACCTCATCGGCCTTCCGCCCCTTCCGCCGCCAGGAATAGCACCCTTTAGCACTAATACACAAAAAAGCGCGAGGATACTCCTCGCGCTTTTTTGCCTCTATACATATCCGGGATAGGCAACTAATAGCTAGTAGCGTTTATTTGGTTGTGATGAGAATGGCGCCTTTCTTACCCTTCTCCCCATATTTAGCGGTGGCCTGCTCTGCATCTAGCACAGTCATGCTCTCAATAGTGGCAGGGTCCATTTTGGTGACATCCTCACTAGACTCTTGCCCGTTTACCAGCACGTAGCTCTCCTTTATACGCTGATTAGCAGCCTCTTTCTCTTGAGCTGTAGGAATGCGGTAGGTGATATTGTACTTCTTGTTAAAAGCCAGTAACTCCGAGGAGTTTTCATTGCCCTTCGTAATAAGTAGCATGATTGGGCCATTATTGTGGCCGAAATCCTGCTCAAACGCGGCTTGGTTGAAGCCTTCCCGAAATTTGCGGCCTTTCAGCACATTCACGCTGGCAATACGCGTCGGCGACATTTCCATGGCGGCTTCCTTCGTTACGCGCACCCCGTTTACAAAATAAAGGGTATTGTCCTGCTCGGCTTTGGTATTGGCGTTGGTGGTGGATGGCTCGGGGAGGTAGGCTTTCTTCTCGCAGCTCCAGAGGGTAAGGCCGGCGGCCAGGGGCAACAGGAGCAGGTAGCGGGCGGCCTGCGGGCGGGCCGTGCGGGGCTTATTCATCATGATGATACGAGTTTTAAGGAGGTGGAAATTGAAATGACTGACGATAGAGTTGGCCTGCCCCTGCACACTCTGGTGCAGTAGCTGGTACTGATAGGTTTTGTTGTCGAGCAGGCCCGATTGCAGCACCCGGTAATCGGTGTTGAACTCCAGGTTTTCGTGCAGGGCCTGGCGTAGGAGCCACACGCCGGGGTTAAACCAGTAGAAGAGCAGACTAAGCTGGGCCAGGAGTACGTCCACGGTGTGCCACTCCCGCACGTGCACCTGCTCATGGCACATAATGGCCGGCAGCTCCTGGGGCGTGTGCTGGTCGGGGTTGAGGTACACCGTCTGCCAGAAGGCGAAGGGAGCTATTGGCTCCGGCACCGCCCGAAACTGCCGACCCTCAAACTCCGCGGGCCGGGAAATGCGGTGCAGCCTATAGAGGGAGAGCAGCTGCAGCACCAACCGCACCGCTAGGCCACTCACGCCCGCCCAGTAGGCTACTACCAGCCAGTTGATGGTGGCCGGTACGGCCGCTGGGAAGGCTTGCCAGTTGGGCGCCAGTAGCAGCAACTGGGCCGGCAGCGGGTTCTGGCGGTCAAACCAGGGGCTGAGGTCAATGAATGGGTACGCCGGCGCAAACACCAGCGCGAAAAGCAGAAACGCCCGGTTCAGGCCGAAGAAGGTAAGGCGGCGCAGGCCCAGGTAGTACACCGCGCAGAACAACAGCAGGGCCCCGTTCACCTTCAGCAGGTACGGCAGCAGATCGGCGGCGCTCATTCCTCCTGCCCTTTCTCAATCATGCGCACAATCTCCTTTAGCTCCTCGGCACTGATTTTCTGATCTTTAGCAAAGAAGGAAACCAGCTCTTTGTAGGAGTTGCGGAAGTAGTCGCCCACGAAAGTGCTCATGAAGCGCTTGCGGTACTCCTCGGCGGCAATCAGGGGCGTAAAGCGGAAGGTGTTGCCCAGCTTCTCGCCCTGCAGGTAGCCCTTGCGCTCCAGGTTCCGGACCGTAGAGGCCAGCGTGGTGTAGGGTGGCCTAGGCTCGGGCAGCAGCTCCAACACATCCTTGATAAAGCCACCCTCTAGCTGCCAAAAGGCGCGCATGGCTTCTTCTTCGGGTTGAGTAAGTCGTTCCATGTCAGTCATTACGATTATTTCGTAATACTACGAACATTTCGTAATAAAGGTGTAAAGGCAACAACTTTATTTTTCCAGAAAGCAAAAAAGGTGGCCTACGGAATACGTAGGCCACCTTTCATGAAAGTAAAATTAGCAGAGTGGGCTAGGCCGGCAGGTGCAGGTGTTTGGTAAGCCACTGCACAGCCTCCCCTTCGTTCGTAAACTGATTGATGGAGCAGTAGTCGCCGTGGGTGTAGGGTAACGCGGGCAGGGTGTTATCGTCGGTAGTATCATCTAGCTGAGCCGGCGAGATGAGGTAGGCCAGGTACACATGCTGGCCCAGGCGGGTCCGAAGCATGGGATAGAAGTCGCGCACCAGCCAGTGTACGTCACTATTATCCAGATGCTCCCGGCGGCGCGAGTCGATCAGCCACATGCACGTAGTACAGCCCGACGCAAATTCCAGCAGCCGATGGTAGCCCGTACGGAGCTCCGGCGAGGAGGTAGTCCGCAGCCACCGGGCCGTTAGAATACTCAGATCGGGCCGGTGCAGCAGATGCAAGAAGTCATTTACCATATTCTCTGACATAGAACGAAGGTAAGTCAAGCGTCATTAGTTAACTCGCTAGTACAGTCCAAAACGAATACTAGGCCTGTTACGCCCACAAAACGGCAGCGTTACAGGCCTAGTATTTCTGGTACTGATACGATGGTCCGGAAACGGAGAAATTAGACTGTCGTCTACCCCCTTCTCTCGCTTACTTCTCCGCCAGCAAAGGCGCCTTGTGCAGGAAGTCGTCGCCTTGTAAACAATCTACCATAAACCTGGCTAGTTGCTGCCGGCTGATAGCGAAGGGCGAAGGGGTTTGTTGGTAGCGCACAATTAGCTGCCCGATCTGCTCTCGGTTGTTCAGGGCCACCGGGCGAGCAATAACCCACTCCAAGCCAGACTGCCGCAGCAAGGTTTCCTGGCGGTCGTGGTCAGCAAACACAAGCTTAAAATTGGTTAGCCTAATCATCAGACGCATATACCACGGCGCATACGGCCACGAATCGCCCACCCCAATGGAAGACAGCGTCACGATACGCTGGAGCCCCAACTCCCGCATAGCCTGTATTGTATAGCCCATCGACGTTTCCAGCGTGTGCGGCGGTGTGATCTTTTTCAACGAAAACGACTCAGCTTCACTTAGCGCACTAAGCGTACTGATGACAAAGTCGCAGCCCTGCATGGCCCGGCGTATATCGGCCAAGTTGGTGGGCTGCCCGCGCACAACCGTTAGGTACGGGGAGGCAAGAGAAATCTTAGCAGGGTTGCGCACGAGGGCCGTGACTGCATAGCCTTGTTGCAAGGCATAGGCCACGACCAGGCCACCCGTACGGCCAGTAGCGCCGTAGACAAGAATGCGTTTCATGGGGAGCGTATAGTACTGTATAAGGAAATCCCGGTAGCTGAGGTGAACTACACTACTTAGCTAACTGCCAGCATCGGCGCTGCTTGGGTAGGCCTCGGGGTAAATGCGAGGGCAAACTTATCGGGCAGTTGGGGTAGCTTTGGTATGTATTACCAACAGGATACCGGTTACTAAAAGGATACCACCATGCTCGTTTGCCCTGGTCCCGCTGGCAAAAGCCAACACCAAGCCGTCCGCGATACTCTCGACGTAATCAGCGGCAAATGGAAACTTGTTATCCTGGCCGTGTTGCTTGAGCGTAAGTACCGGTTCAAGGAGCTGAGTCGGGAAATTGGCATTTCGCCGCGTGTTCTCTCCAAGGAATTGCAGGAAATGGAGCAGCACCAGCTTGTGAAGCGCACCGTCTGCGATACCCGCCCGGTGACGGTGGAATATGAAAGCACGCCGCACAGCCAAACCCTGCTGAGTGTGGTGCGCGCCATGAGCGAGTGGGGTTACTTGCACCACGAAATAATAGTAGGCCAAAAGAGAGGCCACGACCCCATGGCCGATGAACAGCCACATGATTAACGCTGGCCTAATTTCTTAACGAAGCCAAGTTTCGTCTTGCTAACCCAGCACAGATAGTACACTCTCTGCCTGTTGCAATAGAGCCTCCAGTAGCTAGCTAGCTAGCGTCAGGGATAGTAGGCCCCTAAACAAGGCTTGCCCACTAACAGCGGCCTGCCACAGGCAGAGCACACCATTAGTGAGCAAGACAAGCTGGAGTTAGGCCTCTTAAGTCAAGAACCCCTGTTTAGAACCATCCATCAAGGATTCTACGGTCAGCACAGTTCAGCTTACCACACGCGGGCGCGTACGTTCTGAGCGCGCACCATCTTGGCGTCATCCTTACAGCCAAAGGCCTCGTAGAACTCGGGCATGTTCATCAGCGGGCCATTGGTCCGGAACTGGGCCGGAGAGTGCGGATCGGTCATGACTTGCTGGCGCAGGTACTCGGGGCGGGCATTGGTGCGCCAGATTTGGGCCCAGGCCAGGAAGAAGCGCTGCTCCGGGGTGTAGCCATCGTACTTGGGGCGAGGGCCAGTGCCGTATTTCTGCTGGAGCTGCTTCTGCAGAGCGCTGTAGGCCACACTCAGGCCGCCAAAGTCAGCGAGGTTTTCGCCCATGGTAAGTTTGCCATTCACGTACACCGAGTCAACGGGCGAGAAGGCGGAGTACTGCTTGCCCACCATATCGGCGCGCTGGGTAAATTTATCGGCATCCTCCTTGGTCCACCAGTCGCGCAGGTTGCCCTCGGCGTCTGATTGCCGGCCCTGATCATCAAATCCGTGGGTGATTTCGTGGCCGATTACCGCGCCCATACCGCCGTAGTTTACCGCGTCGTCGGCGTTCGGGTCGAAGAACGGGGGCTGCATGATGCCAGCTGGGAAGGTAATGTCATTCATCGACGGGTTGTACGACGCATTCACCGTGGGCGGGGTGAAGCGCCACTCGTTGCGGTCAATTGGCTTGCCGAACTTGCTTACATTGTCGTTGTAGCTCCACTGGCGGGCGGCCAGCACGTTCTTTAGGTAGGACTCGCGCGAGATATTGAGCGCGGAATAGTCCTTCCACTTATCCGGGTAGCCAATCTTCACCTTAAAGGCGGCCAGCTTCTTCAGGGCTTCCTGCTTGGTAGCGTCACTCATCCAATCAAGCTGCTGGATGTGCTCGGCCATGCTGGCTTTGATGTTGTCGACCATTTCCATGGCCTTCTGCTTGGTCTCGGGCGTGAAAGTCTTGTCTACATACAGCTGGCCGAAGGCCTGCCCCATGGCGGCATCCGTAGCCCCGAGCATGCGCTTCCAGCGGGGTTGCTGCTGCTTGGCCCCCGTGAGCACCTGGGTAAAGCGGAAAGCCTCGTCGGAGTACGCCTTGGGCAGGGCCGAACTCACGGAGCTCACCAGCTGCCAGTCGAGGTAGGTTTTGATGTTGGCCAGCGGCTCCTGCTTCATTAGGGTGTTTACCTCTTTGAAGAAAGCCGGCTGGCCTACAATCACCTCTTTGGCCGTGCCCAGCTTATTCTGAGTCAGCAACATGGGCAGCCCCAGGTTAGGGAACTGCTTGTTGGCCTCAGCCACCGACATCTTGTTGTAGTTGGCGTAGGGGTCGCGCAGCTCCACGCGACTCTTGCTGGCCTGGGCCAACCGGGTTTCAATGCTTAGCACGGCGGCCGCCTTTTTAGCTGCCGTCGCCTCCGAGTCGCCCATGAGCTTGAACGTGTTAGTCATGTACGTCACGTAGGCTGTGCGCACGGCTTTAGAGCGGGCGTCGTCCTTGAGGTAGTAGTCGCGGTCGGGCATGCCGAGGCCACCCTGGCTCATGTTCACGGCGTACACCGTGCTCTGTTTCCGGTCGGGGCCCACGTAGGCGCGGAAGAAGGCGCCCGTACCCAACGCCTGCTGCCGAGCCACCACGGCCTGCAGGCCCTTCAGGTCTCGTACCGCCGCAATGCGCACCAGCTCCGGCCGGAGCGGGATAATGCCGGCTTTCTCAATGGCCACCGAATCCATGGCCGAGCCATAGTAGTCGCCGACCTTCTGCATGTTGCTGCCCTTTGGCGCCGAGGTATTGGCCGCAGCCTCTTCCAGTATCTGGCGGCTCACGGCGTTGTTGCGGTCAGCGAGTTGCTGGAAGCTGCCCCAGCGCACCTCGCTGCCCGGAATGGGCGTGTTCTTGAGCCAAGTGCCGCTGGCAAAGTGGAAGAAGTCGTCGCAGGGCGATACGGCCGGGTCGATGTTGGCTACATCCAGGCCTACCCCTTTCACTACGGGAGCTTCAGCCGCCGGAGCGGCCATGGTGGTATCGGGGGCAGTGGTTGCCACGGGCTTCGAGGAGCTGCAGCTACTCAGAGACAGGCCAAGACCGGCAATCGAGAAAGCGGCCAGCGTAAGAGTATTCCGGTTTTTCATAGTGAAGAAAGGAATGAGAGAACATCAAAAGAAGAAAAGCGAGCTGCCTGGGGCAACTCGCTTTTCTGTTTACTTACTCGTACTGGCTTACCAAACGCGGGCGCGCACGTTCTGGGCACGGACCATTTTGGCGTCTTCCTTACAGCCGAAGGCCTCATAGAACTCGGGCATGTTCATCAGCGGGCCGTTGGTGCGGTATTGCGCGGGCGAGTGCGGGTCCGTGAGTACCTGCTGGCGTAGAGCCTCGGGGCGCATGCTGGTGCGCCATACCTGCGCCCAGGCCAGGAAGAAGCGTTGCTCCGGCGTCAGGCCGTCGTACTGCGGACGGGGGTTGCTGCCGTACTGCTTCTGGAGTTGCTTCTGCAGGGCACTGTAGGCCAGGGCTGTACCGCCGAAGTCGGCGAGGTTTTCGCCCATAGTCAGCTTGCCATTCACGTACACTGAATCCAGAGGCGAGAACGACGAATACTGCTTGCCCACCAGGTCGGTGCGCTTAGAGAATTCAGCGGCATCCTCCTTGGTCCACCAGTCGCGCAGGTTGCCCTCGGCGTCCGACTGCCGGCCCTGGTCATCGAAACCGTGCGTGATTTCGTGACCAATTACCGCGCCCATACCACCGTAGTTCACCGCGTCGTCGGCCTTGGGGTCGAAGAATGGAGGCTGCATAATGCCGGCCGGGAACACGATTTCGTTCATCGTGGAGTTATAGTAGGCATTCACCGTGGGCGGCGTCATGCCCCACTCGGTGCGGTCAATCGGCTTGCCAAACTTGCTCACGTTGTCCTTGAACTCCCATTCGCGGGCAGCCAGCACGTTTTTCAGGTACGACTCACGCGAGATGTTCAGGGCCGAGTAGTCCTTCCACTTATCCGGGTAGCCGATTTTTACGGTGAAGCCGTTCAGCTTCTTCATGGCCTCCTGCTTGGTGGCGGGGCTCATCCACTCCAGGGCCTGAATGTGCTCACCCATGGCTTCCTTGATATTAGCCACCATCTCCAGGGCCTTCTTCTTGGTTTCGGGGGTGAAGGCTTTCTCCACGTAGATCTGACCGAAGGCCTCGCCCAACGTACCATCCGTTGAGCGCAGCATGCGCTTCCAGCGAGGCTGCTGCTGCTTGGCGCCGCTCATCACCTGGTTGAAGCGGAACGACTCATCCACGTACGCCTTCGGCAGGGCCGACGATACGGAGTTTACCAAGTGAAAGCGCATGTAGGTTTTCCAGTCACCGATGGGCTCCTGCTTCAGGGCCGCGCTGGCTTCCTTCATAAACTCAGGCTGGCCTACAATCACCTCTTTCACCGAGCCTAGGCCTACCTGGGGCAGCATAGCCGTCAGGCCGATGTTCGGAAACTGAGCATTCGCCTCGGCCACCGTCATCTTGTTGTAGTTGGCGTACCGGTCGCGGAGGGCTACGCGGTCTTTGCTGGCTTTGGCGAGCCGGGTTTCCAGCCGCAGCACAGTGGCAGCGTTCTTAGAAGCGGTAGCCTCGTTATCACCCAACATCTTAAACATGTTGGTGAGGTAGGTGGTGTACGCCGTCCGGATGGTCTTGGAGCGCGCATCATCCTTGAGGTAGTAGTCGCGGTCGGGCAGCGTTAGGCCACCCTGACCCATGTATACGGCATACTCCGTGCTCTTCTTGGAATCCTGGCGCACGCCCAGGCCAAACACCGAGCGGGTCTGGAGCATCTGCTGACGCACCAGTTGGGTCTGCAGTCCTTTCAGGTCTTTCACGCTATTGATGCGCGCCAGCTCGGGCTGTAGGTATTTCAAGCCAGCCTTCTCAATGGCCACGGTGTCCATGGCCGAGGCGTAGAAGTCGCCCACTTTCTGAGCATTAGAGCCCTTAGCGGCCGACTTGTTAGCGGCAGACGACTCCAGAATTTGGCGCAGCACGGCGTTGTTCTGATCGATGAGGGTATTCCAGGAGCCCCACGACGATTCGGCAGCCGGAATGGGGGTGTTCTTTACCCAAGTGCCGCTGGCATACTGGAAGAAGTCTTCGCAAGGTGATACCGACAGGTCACGAGCCGCCAGGTCCAAGCCAATGCCGGGCATTACGGGGCCTTTCGGAGCTGATTCAGTGGTGGTAGCGGTGGCAGTAGAGGTGGTAGTCGACGTGGAAGTGGCAGCAGGCGTGCTAGATGCACAACCCGTAAGGGCTAGGCCAGCAGCAGTGCCCAGCGTCAGCAATAGGTAGCTCTTCGAGAACATGTGTGAAGTTAAACTGTGTAAAAAGCGAAGTAATATACAACACTATCTTCGCTTAATTAAAAAGGCATAAAGCAAAGGGGGAATAAATTGTAAATATTACAATTTATTCCCCCTTTGAGTGCTACCAAATAACGGCTCGCTCAGCATCAGGCCGCACCATCTTTTGTCCTTGCTGACACCCGAATGCTTGGTAGAATTGCGGCATGTTCATTAGCGGCCCAATGGTCCGGTACTGATCGGGCGAGTGGGGGTCTGTTAGGATCTGCTGACGCAACGCCTCGGGGCGGATGTTGGACCGCCGTAGCTGGGCCCAGCTCAGGAAGAAGCGCTGTTCGGGCGTAAAGCCATCAATAACGGGGCGCGGACCGCTTCCATACTGCTTCTGCAG
Source organism: Hymenobacter wooponensis (assembly GCF_004745865.1). Lineage (GTDB taxonomy): Bacteria > Bacteroidota > Bacteroidia > Cytophagales > Hymenobacteraceae > Hymenobacter > Hymenobacter wooponensis. The sequence continues at coordinate 46,492 of NZ_SRKZ01000007.1, forward strand.
CTGCTTTTGTAAGGCACCATATACAATGGTGAGGCCGGCGAAGTCGGCGAGGTTTTCGCCCATGGTCAGTTTGCCGTTCACGTACACCGAATCAAGCGGAGAGAAAGCGGAGTACTGCTTGCCTACTACGCCAGCGCGCTGGGTGAACTGCTCACCATCTTCTTTGGTCCACCAATCACGCAAGTTGCCCTCTGAGTCATATTGCCGGCCTTGGTCGTCGAAGCCGTGGGTCATTTCATGGCCCATTACGCCGCCAATAGCGCCGTAGTTTACCGCATCGTCGGCTTCGGGGTCGAAGAACGGCGGCTGCAGGTACCCGGCCGGGAACACGATTTCGTTCATCGGCGGGTTGTAGTAGGCATTGATGGTGGGAGGCGTCATGCTCCACTCGGTGCGGTCAATTGGCCCGCCAAATTTCTTGACGTTCTGCTGGTAGTTCCACTGGCGGGCGGCCAGCACGTTCTTCAAGTACGACTCACGCGAGATGTTCAGGGCCGAGTAGTCCTTCCACTTATCCGGGTAGCCGATTTTTACGCGCAGCGCATTCAGCTTCTTCAACGCCTCCTGCTTGGTGGCGTCGCTCATCCAGGTGTTGGTCTGAATGTGCTCGGCCATCGACTCCTTAATGTTCGCCACCATCTGTAGGGCTTTGGCCTTGGCTTCAGGCGAGAAGGCTTTATCTACGTACAGCTGCCCAAACGCCTCTCCCAGGGTACCATCGGTGGCGGCCTGCATGCGCTTCCAGCGCACCGACTGCTGCTTGGCGCCGCTGGTTACCTGCGAAAACCTAAAGGCCTCGTCGCTATAAGACTTGGGCAGCGCCGATGGCACCGACGACACCAGCTGCCACGCCAGGTAGGTCTTGATATCGCTTAAAGGCTCTTGCTTCAGCAGGTTGCTCACCTCCGCAAAGAACTCCGGCTGGCCTACAATTACCTCTTTCGCTGCCCCAAGCCCGTTCTGCGCCAGCAACGTGGGCAGGCCCAGGTTGGGGAACTGCTTGTTCGCCTCAGCCAGCGTCATTTTGTTGTAGCTGGCGTTAGGGTCGCGCAATGCTACGCGGTCCTTCGACGCTTGAGCCAGGCGCGTTTCGAGGCGCAGAACCGCCGCAGCCTTCTTCGCTGCTGTCGCCTCCGAGTCGCCCATGAGCTTGAACGTGTTGGTCATGTACGTCACGTAGGCCGTGCGCACGGCTTTAGAACGGGCGTCGTCCTTGAGGTAGTAGTCGCGGTCGGGCATGCCGAGGCCACCCTGGCTCATGTTCACGGCGTACACCGTGCTCTGCTTCCGGTCGGGGCCCACCCCGGCCCGGAAGAAAGCGCCTGTGCCTAACGTCTGCTGCCGGGCTATTTCTGCCTGCAACGTTTTCAGGTCTTTGACGGCGGCAATCCAGTTTAGTTCGGGCTGCAAATACTTTAGGCCTGCTTTCTCAAGACCTACGGAGTCCATGCCAGAGGCATAGAAGTCGCCTACCTTTTGCAGGTTAGAGCCCTTAGGCGCTGAGGTATTTGCTGCGGCCTCTTCCAAAATTCGGCGCAGCGTGGCCTGGGTACGGTCGCCGAGCAGGTTGCGCGGACCCCAGCGGGTGGCGTAGGCTGGCACGGGGTTGTTCTTTAGCCAATTGCCACCTGAGAAGCGGTAAAAATCCTCGCAGGGCGACACGGAGCGGTCAATATCCGCCAACACAATACTGCGGCCGGGTACTGAGGCTGCGGTCGGTGGCGGGGTGGCAGTGGTACTAGAGGTGGCAGCAGGAGTAGTGGCAGTTTGGCTAGTGGCGCAGCCCGCTAGTGCCAAAGCAAATGCGGCAGCAGTGGCTTGGCGAGTTGTACTGGTTCTTTTCATGTGCAAGAGAAAGCCGGTGACGTAGAAAAGCAAGGTCGCGCGCGCAAGCGCGAGGGTTGCGCGGGTTTACATGCGGAAGTGGCCTAGGCAAAGAAAAAGCTGCTTCCCTGGCAGGAAAGCAGCTTTTCAAAACTACCGAGTGGTTTCTTCTCGTGACAGTAAGTAGCCTATTTACTGCTTTTCTTAGACGCAGGCACTGCAGCAGTTACCGGAGATACCAGTTGGCCGTTACGTACCAGCACAGTGCCATCTACCTCCACTGTGGCGTTGGCGATGGGAAAGGAGTATGAGCCTGGCGTATTATTTTGCCCGCCCAACAGGCCGTTATTGCCCGTTCTCAAGTACACCATGCCCGCTGCCATATTCGGGTTATAGGCCTTCTGCTCTTGCGTTTTCATCATGGGGTTTAACCCTATAGAGAAATTGCTGATTTGCATAGCTTCAGGACCGTATGGCGCAAGCCGCTGTTGAAAAACATCGGCGCCAGCGTCGGCACGCACGTTCGTTAGCTGACCGCCTTTTACATCGGCTTTGAAGCCAGTTAGAGGCTGTCCATCGGAAATGTAATCATTAGCCGCCGCCAAACGGCCTGTAGCTGAGGTTTCCTGGCAGGTGCCATAGATACGTCCGCCGGGCAGGGCCGCTGTGCGGTTATAAATGAGTTTTTCCTGCTGGTCGGTGGCCGATACTATCCCGTCGTCAGTAAATACAGAGCGGCCACCTAGTTCCAGCGTTAGGTCGGTGCCAGCTGGCGAGGTGATGTGCATTTTACGCCCCTTCGCAATGATCTGCTTCATGCGGTCGGCCTGTCCGGCTATGGCGGTATAATCGGCCCCGACGCCAGCCCATATCATTTGCTCGTAGCCAGAGTAGTCAAGCTTCTGCGCTGCCGCATAGCTTTTGCTTGGGTAGCTCACAAATACACCCCGCAACTTGCTAGCATCAAGCCGCTTGTTGATATCACTTGCCGCGGCAGCCTGGCCAAACTTGGCTTGGCGAGCGGGGCTTAAGCCATTCATTACGGCGCGACTGTCCTCTACCTGAGGCAATTGAATGAGCACATCCGCTAGCAGCATCCGGTTGTTTGCTTTACTGGCCTGGATGGCCGCTTCGGGCGTTTCCATGTTGATGGCTCGTGCCACTTTGTCGGTGGTCAGGATCATGCTGGGCTGCCCACCGGCACGCGCTACTTCCACTGCTACGGCCTCCATGAGCGGCAGCGTGTGCTGACCTCCAGTAATAAGTACATCCTCCCCAGGCTTTACCCCTGCCGAAGTATTCACAATCTGTTTGGCAATCTGCTCGTAGTTCTGCCCGAAAGCCGACCCACTCAGTGAAAGCAACCCCAACACACCACTCACTAGTAATCCTTGCTTCATCATTGTACTAAGGGTTAGTATGAAAAAAGACCAGCGGTTCGAGACGGTCGGCCTAGCCGACTGTCCCGAACCGCTGGTCCTGGGCAGAAAGTACTTAGGTCAGCAAGTCCAAACGCTACTATTGCACATATTACAGTTTAAATATGACATTATTTACCAAACTCCACAGTATTACAAAATAAATTAGGAGCGCACTCTAGTCTGCCACTAGTAGGCAATGTTGCGAGCGGAGAAATCCCCTCAGTGCAGTAGCCAGTGGGCTGGTTAATAGGCACCTGACTGGCTTACCGCCGGCGCGGCTTGGCGCGCTCATATTGCACCGGCCATTCCACCTCGGCCCCTAGCTCATGAGCGGCGCGCAACGGGAAATAAGGGTCGCGGAGCGATTCGCGGGCCAGTAGCACCAAATCGGCCTGGCCGGTGGCAATGATATCTTCAGCTTGCTGAGCGTTGGTGATGAGGCCTACGGCACCGGTCAGGATGCCGGCTTCGCGCTTTACCTGCTCGGCAAACTGCACCTGATAACCGGGGCCCACCGGGATTTGCGCAGTAGCCACGTTGCCGCCCGTAGAGCAGTCAACGAGGTCCACTCCTTTATCCTTTAGAAGCTTCGCTAGCTGCACCGATTCTTCCACGGTCCAGCCGCCCTCGGTCCAGTCGGTGGCGGAGACGCGCACGATAAGCGGCAGCTCCGTAGGCCACTCGGCGCGGGTGGCTTCCGTTACTTCCAGCAGCAGACGCACCCGGTTCTCGAACGAGCCGCCGTACTCGTCGGTGCGCTTGTTGCTCAGGGGCGAGAAGAACTCGTGCAACAGGTAGCCGTGGGCACCGTGAATCTCAATTACTTGGAAACCCGCCTCCAGCGTGCGGCGCGTAGCCACTCGGAAGTCTTCTATTACCTGCTGAATCTCAGCCAGGCTAAGCTCATGGGGCGCGGGCTCCTCGGCGGTGAAGGGCACGGCGCTGGGTGCTACGGTGGTCCAGCCACCCTCCGAAGCAGGTACCACTCCGCCGCCCTTCCAGGGGCTGGCGTGGCTGGCTTTGCGGCCCGCGTGGGCCAGCTGAATGCCGGCCACCGAGCCATTGGCTTTCAGGAAATCAGTGATGCGACGCAGGCCTGGTACGTGCTCATCTTTCCAGATACCCAGGTCATCGGGGGTAATGCGGCCTTCCGGCGACACGGCCGTGGCTTCCAGAATGATAAGGCTGGCGCCGCCCACGGCCCGGGAGCCCAAGTGCACAAAGTGCCAGTCGTTGGTGAACCCGTCCTCGGCGCTGTACTGGCACATGGGCGAGATGACGATGCGGTTTTTAAGCGTGATGCCGCGCAAGGTGAGCGGCGTGAATAGCTGAGCCATATAAAAAGGGCGGAATGAAGTTTCAAAAGCGAAGACCTCTAAACCGCTTCGTGGCGGGCAGGGTTTTGGTTGAGCTGCCAAAAAACCATTTGGGGGTGCTGGTGGTATGCTATGGCTGACTATAAGCTAGCGAGCTAGTTCCCCTCCTCAGCTGAGGAGGGGCTAGGGGTGGTTGACAATCGTTGAACATCATCTAGCAACAAGCTCTAGTTATTGTTCTAAGCCACATCAACCACCCCTAACCCCTCTTTTCTAAGGAGGGGAACTAGCTCGCTAGACTAGGGTTGGTTTACTCCGACCTTCTTCAAAGCTTCTCCCATGCGTACCATCAAGCAACAACACCGGGCCGTTAGTGCCCCCATCGCCGACCTCGTCACCTACCGGGCTCTGCCCACGCAGTCGGTAGAGCACCTCGATCCATTTCTGTTTCTTAACCACCACGGCCCGCAGGTGTACCGGGCACCCAACGGCGGGCTGCCCTTCGGCCCCCACCCCCACCGTGGCTTCGAGACCGTGACTTTTATTCTCGATGGCGACATCATGCACCAGGATACCGGCGGGCACCAGAGCATTATCGGGCCGGGCGGTATTCAGTGGATGACGGCGGGCCGCGGCCTGATTCATGCCGAAATTTCCTCCCCTGAATTCAAGCGCCAGGGTGGCCCCCTTGAGATTCTGCAGCTTTGGGTAAACCTGCCCGCCAAGGATAAAATGGTGGAGCCTCGCTACATAGGCCTACAGGAGCCCGAAATTCCGACAGTAACTCTCGACAATGACCGTGTGACCATTCAGGCGGTATCGGGCAACTGGGCAGGTACGCCGGGGGCCGTGCAGCCGCTGGCCGATATTCAGTTGGCTACCATCCATTTCCGGGAAGGCGGTACCCTCAACCTGAACATTCCGGCGGAGCGCACCATTTTCTTCTACACCGTGCGGGGACGCCTACGTGTGAACGGGCAGGAAACCGAAGCCCGCCAGCTGGTTGAGTTCAATTACGACGGCGACGACCTGAACATTGAAGCCCTCTCCGATGCGGTATTGCTGCTAGGCCACGCCAAGCCCTTCGAGGAGCCCATAGTGGCCTACGGCCCCTTCGTGATGAATACCGAGCAGCAGATTCAGGAGGCCTACCGCGACTACCAAGCCGGCAAGTTTGGCCGCTGGTCGGAATAAAGTTTTCCTTGCCTAAGGTAATAAGAGCAGTCAACCGTCTGTCAGGGTGCGCCATCTACTGGACGCTGAGCAGCTTATGACAGACGGTTTTACTCCACCAGCAGAAGTATTGCACGAAAAGATTGTACACAATCTTTCTTCGCCGTACATTTGTAACAGATTCTGTTACGTATTCACTCATGAACACTCGTTTCGCCGTCGCGACGCACATTCTGGCGTATCTGGCCCACTCCAAGGGGCAGCCGGTATCGTCGGAGGTGCTGGCCAGCAGCGCGGGCACCCATCCGGTGGTCGTGCGCCGGCTGATGGGCAACCTGCGCGATGCCGGGCTGGTGCAAAGCCAGCGGGGCGCCGGTGGGGGCACCATACTGGCCCGCCCGGCCGCCGAGATTTCCCTGCTCGATGTGTTTCGGGCCGCGCAAGAGGGCGAGCCGGATCTGTTTTCCGTGAACAGCACCAACCCTAATGAGAACTGCGACCTAGGCCGCGTGATGCAAGAGACCCTGGAAGGAGTTCTTGGTAACGCTATTGCCGCCATGCGGGCATCTTTGGCCGCGGTGTCGGTTGAGCAGGTAATGCAGGAGCTGGCTGCCCGCCGCCCCAACCATTGCCCCAAGGCCTTTGAATAGCTTTTTTATTTACTCCCAAATGTAACCAAACTGGTTACTTACTGATTACCTGACGTTTCCAACTTTTACTCCTCCGCCCGGACAGGGCGCCCGCCAGGCCGCAATTGACCGACGAGCCGCTTTCGGTGAGGTTATTTTACCCTAGTCATGAAAAAAATACTTGGCGTGCTGCTCGTTGTGCTGGTAGCGTTGAGTAGCTGGGAGCTACCCCTGTGGTTAGCCCCAACCGCCACCCCGACCTCTACGTCGGAAGTCACTTTACCTGGCCGTTTTGTAGCCGCAGGCGCTTCGGCACCAGTTGCGGAGAGTACCCCAGGCCGCAGCATTCAGGCCCCGCGTGCTGGCCGCGTGTGGGAAGTATATTTCACTGTTGGTCAGCGGGTGCGCAAGGGTCAGGTGCTGGTTAAGCTGGCCCACTCCCTGCAAACCGTGGAGCAGCAGCATCTGCAGGCTCAGATCAAGCAGCAACAGGCTCTCTGCCTGCAGCTAGAAGCCGCCGCCTCAGCCGATCTGGCCGCGGCCCGCACCATGCTGCAAGACCTGCAGCAGAAGCTGGCTAACACGTCGCCAGCCTTGGCCTTCGATTATGTTACGGCTCCCGAAGATGGGGTGGTGACCACGCGCTCCGTTATTCCCGGCGACTACCTTTCTACTGCACAAACGGTAGCCTCTTTCGTGGCCGGCATGCCCGCCGATACCACACTACTGCTCTCCAGCGTTGAGTAAGCTCAACTGCTTTTTATTTCTCTTTCTCCCTTTGCTGCCCAACTAGTTATGGAACAGCTCGTTCGCCATCAGGTGGAGCGCATGCTCCGCAAAAAGCGTCACATTCCTACGCTGACGCTCACGCCACGCACCCGCTTACAGGAAGACATTGGGCTTGACTCAATTGACCTGGTTGAGCTCGTCATCAACATAGAGCACCGCTTTCATATTGAGATTCCGGACCCCGAGCTGGAAAACCTGCGCACTGTGCAGGACGTGCTCAACTGCGTTGATGCCCATCTTAGCGTCAGCGCGGCTTAGTTCAGGTACACGCCATGAGCCCCGATTTCAGCGGTGAAATCGGGGCTCATGGCGTGTATTGTGCGGCAACGGTGGCCTAGCGGTTTCGGAAGCTGTCTACCCGCAGCAGTTTCTGCCCGCGCAGCAGAATCCGGACGCCCCGGTTTTTGAGGGAAATGCTGGCTTCGCGGGTTTCTTCTTCGCGCAGGCGGGAGCGGTACGCCGCCAATACCTCCTGGTAAGAAAGCACCCCCGTTACAGTGAGGCGGTTGCGGGCATCCACTACGGGCAGCACATCAACGTTGGCGCGGGCCATCTGACTGACGGCTGTTCGCAGCGAATCAGTAATGAGGATGGGCGTGGGGTGCTGGCGCACGATAGTATGCAGCGGCGCCAACAGATCAGCATGATGGGCGTAGATTTCTACAAAGCTTATCAGCCCCTGAAACCGCCCTTCAGCATCCACCACAATAAAGTGCGTGGGGATTTTGCTGGCCTTCTGCTGAGCCAGCCACTCACGTACTTCTGCCACCGTGTTTTCGGCGCTGAGGGTAAGGCCGCCGGGGCGGAGCACCTGGCCTACGGAAAGCTTTTCCAGCGCATCGGGCTCGTAGGAGTACGGGGTATGCACGCCCCGCCGGGCCATGTTTTCGGTCATAATGGTGTGGTCCATCAGGAAGTAGGAAACCACGTAAGCTGCCGTGCAGGCCCCCAGCAAGGCCACCAGGGCAAACGGCTGACCGGTTAGCTCAATCCCGAAAATAACCGACGTAAGTAAGGCCCGGGAAGCTCCCGCAAAGAGCGCCGACATACCAACCAGTGCCGCCAGCGGAAGCACTACCCCTACCTCGGGCCATACCTGCAGCAGCAAAGCTCCTAACAGCGACCCGGCCGCCGCCCCTACCGTAAGCAGGGGGGCCAGCGTGCCGCCCGAAGTTCCGCTCCCCAACGACAACGACCAGGCCACCAGCTTCAAGGCGCCTAACATAAACACGGCCTGCAGGGGCCAGGAGCCCGACAGGAGCCCCGTGATATTGCTGTACCCAACACCCAGCACGCGCGGTGCAACATACGCGGCCACGCCTACGGCTAGGCCACCCAGGGCCGGGTGCAGCAGCCAGGGCAGCGGCAGGCGCGCAAAAGCCTCTTCCAGCCAGTGCAGCCCCTTGGTGATACCTACTGCCAGCAGCCCCACCACCAGCCCAATAGCGCTGTACGCCGCCAATGCCAGATTGCTGGGCGAGGCCACCGTTGGCATAGCAAACTCAGGGCCGGCTTCAAACAACAGGTGGTGCCCGGCTGCCCCGGTCAGGCAGGCCAGCGCCACGGGAATAATAGAGCGCGGCGAAAACTCAAACAGTAATAGCTCAATGGCCAGAAAGATGCCCGCCAGCGGAGTGCCGAATACGGCCGTCATGCCGGCAGTGGCCCCGGCGGCCAGCAAAATCTTGCGCTCAGTATGGGTGATGCGCAGCAGCTGGCCTACGTTAGACGCGAAAGCGCCCCCCGTGGCAATAACCGGCCCCTCGGCCCCAAACGGCCCACCCGTCCCGATGGAGATGGCGGCCGACAGCGGCTTCAGCACGGTGATAATCGGCCGGATTCGGCTCTGGTTGGTGAGCACCTGCTCCATGGCTTCAGGAATGCCGTGCCCCTGAATACCGCGCACCCCGTAGCGAGCCATTAAACCCACCAGTAGGCCCCCAATGGCGGGCACTACTATCACCCAAAGCCCCAGATGATTATCGGCGGGGTTGAGGTTGGCCAACGACAGCCGCCCAAAAAACGACAGGTTGGTAACCAGATGAATCAGGAGCACCAGCAGCTTGCCTAGGCCACTGATAATGGCCCCTACTAACACGGCCAGCAGGCTTAGCAGAAACAGCCGCTTTCGGTCGGGGCCGGTGTGGGGCCGCATGTGGGCCGCTTCCAGGGTGGGGGTAAGGGAGGGGGAAACCGGGATTCCGGCTTCGGTGGGCGTAGCAATCATGGGCGGAGACAAGGCCCCAAGGGCCCGTTCACCGGCACAGCGTCGGAAGAATTTTACCGGACCTCAAACGGAGCCACTCTGGTCCGCGGGGGTAGTTATAACGAACTATGAACCGCAAAGATGCCCGCTGGTTCTGAGTTTTTCGTGAAGGACAGGCCTAGGCCACTTCTGCTAGCTACCCACCCAACCTACAATTGGCGCCTGTGCTGCAGCCACTCAATGGCCTCCCGCTCATCGGTAAACCGCTCACCCATGAAGGGCTTGCCGGCCAGCGCATTGGCCGTAGGAAAGGCGGCGTCAGCCTCCGCGTCGCGCATAATAATGGGGGCCAGCAGGTAGGCCAAGTGGGTGTAGCCACCCAGCCGCGGCTGTAGGCGCGGCAGAAACTCCGTTACCATCCACTGGGCTCCTTCCCGATCAGTATTGAAGCGCCGACGTACATCAATCAGCCACTGCCGGCAGTGGTGCTGGGCCGCCTCTTCCAGCAGCAACTCGTAGCCCTGGCGCATTTCATCTAGCGTTACCTGCCGCATCCAGCGCCCCACCAGCACGTCTAAGTCGGGGCGATAGGAAATAGTAAGGTAATCGGGTGGGATACTGGACATACACGAACAATACGGAGGCGGTCAAAGGTAGATATCTTACGTAGAACCCGCCCTTGCCGCCAGCTGTTTAACGCCTTCCTGTTTAACTCCCTATCTTCCGGCGCTTATGATTCCGTTGATTGCCTATACCCCCCGCCTTACTCTGATTGCCGCCAGCCGGGCCCTGCTCACGGCCGAGCTGCACAAACCTCAGTACTTCCCGGTTCTGCTGGGTGCCGCCATGCCGGCTCACTGGCCGCCCGGTGAGTACGACGAAGAGGCCATGCGCTTCTTTCTGGAGAAGCTAACTGCCGGGGGACGTACGGCCGCGGGTTGGTATGGATGGTATGCTATTCTGCGGGCCGGGGCCGAAACGCCCCACAATGTGCTCATTGGTACGGGTGGCTTCCACGGCCCGCCTTCCCCCGATGGCACTGCTGAAATAGGCTTTTCCGTGGCGAATGATTGGCACGGGCGGGGCCTGGGCATGGAACTGGCCGCTGGCCTCATCACCCACGCGGCCCAAACTGGCATGGTGCGCCAGTTAACGGCCCGCACCACCCCAGAAAACACGGCCTCCCAAAAAATTCTGACCCGCAATGGCTTCACCGCCGGCGAGCTGGATTTCGAAGGCTACCTCCACTTCGAACGAGCAGTGGAGCCCCTGATAGCGGGTAGCTAAGTGGCCTAGCGCTCTGATAAACACGTACTAAGAGCGCCGCGCCAAGTGCTTTTTACGTGTTTATCGCCAGGAACATAGCGCTTTCGTCTGCGTACGATGCAGGAGACTTCTCTAGAACTAGCTGATGAAAACGCTCCTGCCCCTCGCCTTACTGTTGAGCGCCGCTCTGAGTGGCCACGCCCAAACCGCCCCTACACAATCTACCACAACGCCCCCGGTATCTGGCACTAAGAACGCAGCCAGCACCACCGATCAAACGCCCACGCCCGCGCAGCCTACGCCCAGCTCTACGCCGGCCGTATCAGGCACCAAAAACGTGGGCAGTACCCGGGCCGATGCTCCCATGAGTCAGCAAGCCCCGCAGATGGTGAAGGAACGGCCTAACTCCAAGAACAAAGCGTCGCGCAAGCCAGCGTCCCGCCCCACGCCCTAGTTGAAAAACGTAGCCCGTAGGTGTAGGCCTATTTAGGCCGGTCGGCTTTGTGTTGGGGATACTGTGGGTCCATTTTCACCATAGCGTCGCGCAGGGTTTGGGCTACAGCATAGGCCTTATACCAGTTTTGGTCGGCGGGGATGATGTGCCAGGGGCAGCTGGCCGGGTTGCAGTGCTGAAACACATCTTCGTACACGGTGCGGTACTGGGGCCACTGCAGGGCTTTTTGCTCGTCGCCGGCCTCATACTTCCACTGCTTGCTGGCATCCGTTACGCGCTCCTCCAGGCGCTGGCGCTGCTCCTCCTCCGATACGTGCAGGTAGAACTTAAGCACCGTAGTGCCCGCCTGCTGCAATAGCTTCTCGAAGGCATTAATAGCGGTAAAGCGGCGCTTGGCCTCTTCCGTGTTAATTATACCGGCCACCCGCGTAATCAGCACATCCTCGTAGTGGGAGCGGTTGAATACCTGAATCATGCCCCGCCGTGGGGTTTGCAGGTGCACGCGCCACAGAAAGTCGTGGGCAATTTCTTCGTCGGTGGGTTCCTTGAACGCGTGCACGCGCACCCCCTGGGGGTTGATGCCGCTAAAAACCCGCCGAATAAGACCGTCTTTTCCACTGGCGTCCATACCCTGCAGCACTACTAGCACGCTCCGGCGGTTTTCGGCATAGAGTCGGTCTTGCAACTCAATCAACTCCTGGCGCAAGCGCTCCAACTCCCGAGCCGCTTTCTCTTTGTTGATAGAATGCGGAGCGCGGGTCGGCAGCTTGGTAAGGTCAAACTCGGAGGCATCGTGTGACATGAGGGGCGGGTACTTGAGGAGGGTTAGATAGATAAGAACTGAAAGAGCCGTAAGAGTTGCCACTGCTCAACCTACATAGTGCTAGTGCGAGTAGGCCTGCCTAGGCTGGTTATTGAGCCGGGGAAGGCGGGTCTGCGGGTACCTCCCCGCTGGCACCTAAGGCCGCTAACGTTAGGGGTCCTTCTGAAACATAGCGCAACTGAGCTGTCAGGCCGGCTGCTTGCAGGTCCTGCACCAGGCCTTCGCCGGCCGCTTCAGAGGTAAACGTATCAGTGGTAGTAGTCACTACTGTAACCGGCCGGTTGGGCAAGGCGGCTAACGTGGCCTGGCGGTCTATTTCGGCGGGAAAGATGGAAGCGTAGAGCACCAGCCGGTCGTAGGGGATGCGGCCGGCCGCTAGCCAACGGCAAGCTATGGCCGCCCCGTGGCCGAAGCCCAGCACCGTAACGGGAGTGTTGGGCGGGCAAGCGGCCAGCACTTGCGCGGCTAGGCCATTGAGGTAGACGGTAAGGTCAGCCAAGTCGGCTTCACTAGAGTCGGGAGCAAGCCAGCTGGCCACGGTAGCGGCTGTTTCGGGGGTGGTGTCCAGGGCCGGTAAGGCATAACGGGAAAGGCCTTCGGGCAGAACAAGCAGGCGCTCAGGCGTATCGAGGTTCACTAGCTGACTGGCAAAGTCCTGCAACGACTGCTCCCGGCCGTGCAGGCAAAACCACACGTGTTGAATGCCCGGACCAGGCTCACCCAGGCTGATATAACGAGCTGTGCGTGGAGTAGTAAAGAACTGCGGTTGCATAGGCCAAAAGCTGGTAACTGACCTATATACGCAGCCGAGCTAAAAGCGACGACTTGGCCCGAAAGGCACATGCTTAGCGTTAAAACAAGCTTAAAAGCCGGCCACAATGTCACTTGTACTTTGTAAAAGCCCAACAATAAACGCCATTATGGCCGAAACATACACTATCAGGCAGCTAATCTGCCTTGGTACAGGGTTTGTAATAGAGCATACACAACTAAGAAAGGAACTTCACCATGAATCTTATAAGCAAGGAATTCATTCACAACATTGCTCCGCAGCTTGACTTACTCAACACGTTGGGTGGCGGTATTGCGCAGGCGATGCTGCATGTGGACCAGCGGGAAAAAGGAGTAGTGGTACGGGTGGCCTTGCCTTCGGTGAGCCCCGATAACTTCCACGTTCTGCTCCAGAACAACACCCTCACGGTATACGCCGACTACCGCCACACCCCCGAGGATCAGCTGTCGGCCCCGCTGTTCAGCCGCACGCTGAAGCTGCCCGCCAACCTCGATGCCAACCGCGTGGACGCTGTATTTGAAGGCCATGAACTGCAGGTTCGTATTCCCTTCCGCGACCCCGCCGAGCAACGCGAAATCACCATTAAGCAGCGCTAGGCCACTCAGCCGCTGCTCATATGGCCGGGACCGACCGGCCCCCATGGTTTCACCAGCCACTGCCCCCGCAGTGGCTTTTTTATTTTATCACGGATTGAACAGGGGCCACAGCAGCAGGAACCCTGTCAGCAGCGAGAGGTAAAACCAGCCCATAAGCTGCCCCCGGTGGCGCCGCGGCATCCGGTTGCTGAGTATCAGCACGGCCACTACATCCAGGGCCAGATGCAGCAGCAAGAACACCACTGTTTTCACCCAGTTGCTCACGATGGTATTTTCTGGCTGCATCTGATCCTGCATGCCCAGGCCTGAGGTAGCAAACTTCAGCACCTGGTAGGCCACTAGTTCAAACAGCAGAAACAAGCCAAAACCGGCCAATAAAGCCAAAGGCCCAGATTTCTTGGTTATTTCAGCCATTGGGGCGAGTGGTGATTTTTAAAATTGCGAAGAGGGCAGTGGCCTAGGGTGGTGCCGCCGATAGCCGCGACGATGCTTCCGCGGCACCTTTACTCTCTCTGCTCTACCGCTTCTTTAGTACCTCTTGGGTGCGGGTTTGGATGTAGAGCTCCTCTACTTTGGTGCGAGCCCAGGGCGTGCGACGCAGAAACGTAAGGCTAGACTTGATGCTGGGATTCACGGCAAAGCAGTTGATGCGGATGCGGCGGTCTAGCTCGGGCCAGCCGTATCGGTCTACCAGATACTCCAGAATCTGGGCCAAGGTAACGCCGTGCAGCTCGCGGATCAGGTGCCCCGATTCGTCGCGGGCATCAGCTGGATTTATAGATTCGGCCATGAGAAACAAGCAAATAGTGGCCTACGAAGGTCCGTAAAAAGACCGGTTTTTCTGTGTTCTTTGCCCTAAGTAGGCACCAGAACACACATTTGGCACGTTACCTTTGAGATGCCGACGCTTATGAAGACCCTTCGCCGCCCCGTCATCCGTCGCCGTGCCGCTGCTTGGCGCCGGCCCCTGCTGCTCGCTTTGCTGGTAGGGTTGCTGGGCACGGCGTTCTTCTACGGTCACTACCGACGGCAAATTAACCGGTACGTACGCCGGGCGTACGCCACTTGGCGCAGCGGCCACCTGACTGGCCTAGAAAAGACGCCGTTACTGGCCGGCTACAGTGTGCACGGCATTGACGTATCTGCCTATCAGGGCCGCATCGACTGGTCTAAGGTTGCGGAACATCAGGTCCGGTTTGCCTTCATCAAGGCCTCGGAAGGAGTTACCCTCCGCGACCCGCGCTTCCGCCGCAACTGGAAGCAGGCCCACGCCGCCGGCATCTACCGGGGGGCCTACCACTACTTCCAACCCGACTACGACGGTGCCCGCCAGGCCAACCTGTTCACGCGCCAAGTACCCCTGATGCCCGGCGACCTCCCCCCGGTGCTGGACGTGGAGCACCCCCAGTTTCATGATGTGCACAAGATGCGCAAGGGCATTGCCACTTGGCTGCGCCTCGTAGAGCGCCACTATGGCGTACGGCCTATTCTGTACTCCAACTACAGCTTCTACCGCCGCTACCTGGCGGGCCACTTCGATGAGTACCCGCTGTGGCTGGCGCACTACGAGGTAGATCAGCCTAAATTGCCCCGCAACAGGTGGATTATCTGGCAGCACTCAGATGAGGCCTACGTGCCTGGCATCAAGGGCACCGTTGACTTCAACGTGTTCCAGGGTAACTTCCGGCGGCTGCTAGATTTGCGTATTCCGCCCAAACCTGCCGCGTCGGCACCTCACTAACTCATTGGTCCATGCCTACCTTGCCCCTGCCTCGGTTCCTGCAACTTTCTCTTCTGAGCACTACACTAGGCCTCTTGGCCAGTTGCGCCGGCGGGGCCGAAACCTTCACGCAATCGGGCAAAGCCTCTTTTTACGCCGACAAGTTTAATGGCCGCAAAACAGCCAGCGGCACCACGTACCGGCCCAACAAGCGCACGGCGGCGCACAACACACTGCCCTTTGGTACGGTGGTGCGCGTTACCAACCCCCGCAACCACCGCTCCGTGAAAGTTACCGTCACTGACCGCGGGCCCCACGCCAAGGGGCGCGTAATTGACCTTTCTAAGAAGGCGGCCCGTAAAATTGGGATTGTTGATGCCGGCGTGGCCCCCGTTGAGCTTAAAGTAGTTCATCGTAAGAAAGGCTAGGCCAGTACCCACACCCAGTACCTCATTCTTTTACTCCTATGCGCATCCGCAAAAAACTCCAGTGGACTATTCCCGCCGACCCTGACCGCTTTGTGCGCTTGGGTGCCTTTGTGAAAGCTGCCGAAACCCAAGGCTGGAGTGAAGCCGAAGTACAGTTTGTGATTGATGAGCTGGTAGAAGCCCGCGACGAAGCCGAGGTTACCCTCATCCTGGAAGATTATACCCAGCGCCGATAAGCTTCGCTTCCTGCAGTAAAGAGACAAGTTCACTGCCAACCATCATCGAGCCGGGTAAGTGGCCTAGAAACGTGAAGCCCGGTGGGAGTCAGCTAGCTGACTCCCACCGGGCTTTTTTGGTCGGCATTCGTAGGCCAGTACAGGGTTACTTGCCTTTCTTCTTGGCCTTTACCTTGCCTTTGCCTCCGCTCATCTTGGCCTGCATAATGCTGTCTTGCTGAGCTTTATAAGAGGCTGAAGTTAAGCGGCCGGTTAGTGATACATAGTCGCCTTCTTTCAGCGTAGTGGTGGTGCCGTCGCTCATGGTTACGGTACCATCTGCCCCGATTTTGGTACCGTTTACCAGCGTAGTTTCCGAGGTCAGCGCATCGGTGTGGGCGTCGCGCGTCATGATTACTTTACCGTCTTTCATCAGGAAGCCATCCTTCATGGTGGCGCCCTTAATTACGACTTTCTGCTTGGGCTGCACGGCCTTGCGGGGCGGCATGGTGGTTTGCGCCTGAGCACTCAGGCTGGTGGCGCACAGCACAGCGGCTACTGCCAGAATAACGTACTGCTTCATACTAGTGAATGATGTTGGTGAGAGAGTAATAAACCAGCTAACTGGTGTGTAAAATACAAACTACGGCGCACGTAGCTCCGCATTTTTGGCAGTAACCTCAATGGGCTGGAGTTCGTTTCAAAACGATAATCGTGCCCGTTTGGTACGGACCAGAACGATTTCTCCCCGACCATGAGCGGTTGGGCAAGGCAAGCCGGCTGCGCCGCACGCCCGTCCTTCTTTCTGCTTTTTATTCAACATCGTGGAATACAAAGACTACTACAAAATTCTGGAGCTCGATAAGTCGGCCACCAAAGAGCAGATTCGGAAGCAATACCGGAAACTGGCCCGCAAATACCACCCCGACGTGAACCCCAACGACCCGGAAGCGGAGCGCAAGTTCAAGGAGGTGAATGAGGCCAACGAGGTACTTAGCGATGATGAGAAACGCGCTAAATATGACCGCCTCGGCGCCGACTGGCAGCGCTACGAGCAGGCCGGCGCGGGCCGGGGGGCCGGCGGCTTCGACTGGTCGCAGTACGCGCAGGGTGGTGGGGGCGGCTTTGGCGGTTTCGAGGGCCAGGGCGGCGACCCATTCGGCGGCGCCGACTTCTCCGATTTCTTCAGTTCCATGTTTGGGGGCATGGGTGGCAGCCAGGGCGGCAGTGCACGCCCACGCGCCGGCCAGGACTACCAGGCCGAGCTGGAACTCACCCTGGAGGATGCCTACCAGGGTGGCCCCCGCACGCTTACCGTCAACGACAAAAAGCTGCGCATCAACATCCACCCCGGCGTGGAAGACGGCCAGACCATCCGGTTGCGCGACCAGGGTGCGCCGGGCCGCAACGGCGGGCCCAGCGGCTCCCTCTACATCACCATTCGGCTGCGCCCCGATGCCCGCTATACCCGCACCGGCAACGACCTGACCATGGATGTACCCGTGAGCATTTACAAGGCTCTGTTGGGAGGCGAGCAGATTGTAGAAACGCTATCGGGACCGGTGAAAATCAATATCAAGCCCGAAACGCAGAACGGCACCCGCCTGCGCCTGCGCGGCAAGGGTTTCCCGGTGTATCGGCAGGAAGGCCAGTTCGGCGACCTGTACCTACGCCTGACCCTAACTCTGCCTCAGAACCTCACCGATCAGGAGAAAGACCTGTTCCGCCAGCTCGCTGCCCTGCGCCCCGAGTAGCCCACGAGTATTCCGAACCGACACAGTGCCTTGTCATTCCGACGCAGGCGGAATCTGGATAAAATCGAATACGGCTATGACCCAGATTTTTCCTGCGTTGGAACGACAAGCTTCTTGCTTGCTCCGTCAGCGTAAGTGCCACCTAGGCCAGTTGAACATCGTTTCTCCGTCCGCTTACCCTTGAAAACAGCTTATGGATACCCACATCATCACGATTACCTTCCGCGACTGCGCCACCCGCTACGGGCTAAGTGAAGCCGATGTGCGGGAGTTCGTGGAGCTAGGTCTGTTGCACCCGGCCACTAGCACCCCCAATGCCTTGGAAGAGGAGCCCGACCACCTGGCCCGGCTGGCCCGCCTGCACCATGAGCTTGGCCTGAGCAAAGACAGCCTGGAAGTGGTGCTGGCCATGCGCCAACGCATGCAACAACTACAGCAGGAACTACAGCTCCAACAGGCCCGCGTGCGCCAGCTAGAAAGGTTTCTGCGCGGCTCAGCACCCCTTCTGGATATTGATTTATTGTAAGCTTAATCAGTGGCTTGCCTAGGCCAATACGGTTCAGCTTGCTGGAATTAGCCAGTCAGGTTGCTATCCGGCAGCTTCTGCGGGCCTAGTAAGGTAAGAGAAGTACAACTTTTCCGGCTTAGTATGGTATAAAGCCCCTAACTGACCTACAGATAGTTGATCTGCCACCTTTTTCCCCGTTATATGCTTCCACGCATTCCCCTATCTAAAGCCATAGCGCTGGGGTTATCAGCCTGGGCCCTGGCTCCACTGGCCTCGCATGCTCAGACTGCTGACCGTAAAACGGCCATTGGTATCAACGTAAGCGCCATGCAGTACAAGGGCAACTTCGGTTCTGACTACTGGAACTGGAGCGAGAACAAGTATGCGCCCGGCATTACCATCAGCCGCTACCTGACCAACGGTCTGGACCTGCAGCTGAGCGGTAATTATGTTGAGTTCAAGAAGAACACAGCCGCGGGCGCCCCTTACTTCGGCAGCAACTTCGCTACTAATGTGGTGAATGTGAACCTGGGCCTGAAATTCAAGCTCTTCAAGGAGGAGTCGTTCATCCGGCCTTACCTGCTGGCTGCTCCGGGCCTGACCTACATGAGCCGCGAAGGCACGCTCAACCGCAACAACACTATTACCCGCACCGACGAGGACAAGAACTATTTCGACCTGTTTGGGGCCGCTGGTTTGAGCTTCCGGTTGGGAGACGCAGCGAGCCTATTCGTGCAGACTGGGCAGCACATTCCGTTAGGCGCCAACATTGATGGCGTGCAGACCCGCGACGACAACAAGTGGGACGACAAGTTCTTGCAGCATACCGTAGGCCTGAACATAAACTTAGGCAAAGCCAAGGATGAAGACGGCGACGGTGTACCTGACCGCAAAGACAAATGCCCCGGCACGCCCGCTGGCGTAGCAGTGGATGCCAACGGCTGCCCCCTAGATGGTGACGGCGACGGCGTTCCGGATTACCAGGACAAGTGCCCCACCGAGAAGGGCCTAGCAGCACTGGAAGGCTGCCCCGACCGTGACGGTGACGGCGTACGCGACGGCGACGACAAGTGCCCCGACACCCCCGGCAAAGCGGAGCTGCAAGGCTGCCCCGACTCGGACAACGACGGCGTAATTGACCAGAACGATAAGTGCCCCGATACTCCCGGCGGTGTGAAAGTAGATGCCAACGGCTGCCCCATTGACTCTGACGGCGACGGTGTGCCCGACTACCAAGACCGCTGCCCCAACCGTCCCGGTCCGGCCTCGAACAAAGGCTGCCCCGAGATGAAGATTGAGGAGAAGAAGCGTCTGCAGGAAGCCACGAAGTTCATCCAGTTTGAGTTCAACAAGGCTACCCTGAAGCCTATCTCCTTCCCAACCCTCGACGGTCTGGTGCAGATCCTGAACGATTACCCGGATTACTTCCTCGGCATCTCGGCCCACGCCGACAACATCGGCAACGATGACTACAACCTGCGTCTGTCGGATGAGCGTGCTGCCTCGGCCCGCGCGTACATGCTCCGCAAGGGCATCCCTGAGAACCGTATTGTGTCGCACGGCTACGGTGAGAGCAAGCCTATTGCTGACAACAACACCGAAGCAGGCCGCGCCCTCAACCGCCGCGTAGAGTTCGACGTGTACCTGCCCGGCGACCCGAACCCCGCCGAAACCAAGTACGGCCCGGCTCCCGAGATTCCGGCTGCTCCCGCTAAAGCCGCTCCGGCTCCCGCCAAAAAGGCACCCGTGAAGAAGGCTCCGGCCCGCAAGCCAGCCCCGCGCCGTAAGTAATTCGGCCCCTGGCCTAGGCCACTCCTGAAAGCGGCCCGCTCACTTGAGCGGGCCGCTTTTTTGTTTTTGCTAGCATTGAACGGCTACAGAGACGCGTATTCGCGTCTCGTCGTTGAAAGACAACATTTGAACGACTAGCTAGCACAATAGCCGTTGAATGATGTGAGGTAAATAACATCAGCACGCGAGGAGACACAAATATGTGTCTCTACGGCCGTTTATTACCTCAACTTACCCACCTAAACTGGCCTAGCTGGTCAATAGCGCACAGGAACCCGGCAACGGCGCGGTAGCAACTTACCCAGGAAGAATAGAACTTGCCTGCCAGTAACTTTCCCTCAGTTTGATGACCTTGTTTGGCTGAAACTGAGCTTTCTCTAGTGCGCTACTTTCTCTTTCCCCACCCATGAAGGACCACTTCACTTCTAGGCCACTCTCCCTGCGGGGCCTGAGTCGCCACCTCCTACTGCTCGGCACCTGCCTTGTAAGCGGCTTGGCTAACGCCGAAGAAATTCAGTCGCCGAATAAGCAGCTGACCCTGGACTTCACCCTGCAGGCCGACGGCGTACCCACGTACAGCCTCACGTATAAGGGCCGGCCGGTCATCAAAACCAGCAAGCTAGGCCTGGAGCTGAAGAATGCCCCAGCCCTCACCAGCGGCTTCACAGTAGCCGACTCCAAAAGCACCACCTTCGATGAAACCTGGCAGCCAGTGTGGGGCGAGGTGAAGAGCATCCGTAACAACTACAACGAGTTGGCCGTCACGCTCAACCAGCCTGCCACCAGCCGCACGGTTATCGTGCACTTCCGAGTGTTTAACGATGGCCTGGGTTTCCGCTACGAGTTCCCGCGTCAGCCCAAGCTTGACTACTTCACCATTAAGGAAGAGAAGTCGCAGTTTGCGCTGGCCGGCGACCATAAAGCGTTCTGGCTGCCCGGCGACTACGACACCCAGGAGTACAGCACCGTTACCAGCAACCTCTCGCAGGTGCGTGGGCTGATGAAGGAAGCCACCACCCCTAATGCGTCGCAAACACCCTTCTCCGCTACGGGCGTGCAGACGCCGCTCATGCTCAAGAGCAAGGACGGCCTCTACATCAACATCCACGAAGCGGCTCTCATCGACTACTCCGCCATGCACCTGGAGCTCGACGATAAGAACTTCGTGCTGGAGTCGCACCTCACGCCCGACGCCGTGGGCGACAAAGGCCTGATTCAGACCCCGGCCGTTTCGCCTTGGCGCACGGTGATTGTGAGTGATAAGGCGGGTGATATTCTGGAGTCGAAACTGGTGCTCAACCTCAATGAGCCCACCAAGTTCAAGGACGTGTCCTGGATTAAGCCCGTGAAGTACGTGGGCGTATGGTGGGAGATGATTACGGGCAAGAGCACGTGGTCGTACACCAATCAGGAGAACATCAAGCTCGACGAAATTGACTACTCCAAGGTGAAGCCCAACGGCACCCACGGCGCCAACACGGCCCACGTGAAAGAATACATTGACTTTGCCGCCAAGCATGGCTTTGATGGGGTGCTAGTGGAAGGCTGGAACACCGGCTGGGAAGACTGGTTCGGTAAGCACAAAGACTACGTGTTCGACTTCGTGACGCCCTACCCCGACTTCAACGTGCAAGAGCTGCAGCAATATGCGGCCAGCAAGAACGTGAAGATGATTATGCACCATGAAACCTCCGGCTCGGTGCGCAACTATGAGCGCCACCTCGATTCGGCCTTCCAGTTCATGAACAAGTACGGCTACAACGCCGTGAAAACCGGATACGTGGGTGACATTGTGCCCCTAGGCCACCACCACTACGACCAGTGGGTGAACAACCACTACCAGTACGTGCTGGAAAAAGCTGCTGAGCACAAGATCATGGTGAACGGCCACGAGGCCGTGCGCCCCACTGGCCTAGCGCGCACCTACCCTAACCTGATCGGCAACGAGGCCGCCCGCGGCACCGAGTATGAGGCCTTTGGCGGCAACAACGCCGACCATACCACCATCCTACCCTTCACCCGCCTTATTGGCGGGCCCATGGACTATACGCCCGGTATCTTCCAAACCAAGGTTAGCGCCTACAACCCCAGCAACAACTCCTTCGTGCACACCACCTTGGCTCGGCAGCTGGCCCTGTACGTGACCATGTACAGCCCCCTGCAAATGGCCGCCGACCTGCCCGAAACCTACAACAAGCACCTCGACGCCTTCCAGTTCATCAAGGACGTAGCCGTAGATTGGGACGACTCCAAAGTACTGGAAGCCGAACCTGGCGACTACATTACCATTGCCCGCAAGGCCAAAGGCAAGAGCAGCTGGTTCGTGGGCAGCACCTGCGACGAACAGGGCCGCACCTCCAAAATCAACTTCAGCTTCCTCGACCCCGGCAAGAAGTACACCGCCACCATCTACGCCGACGGCAAAAACGCCCACTACGAGAAGAACCCCCAGGCCTACGCCATCCGCAAGATGACGGTGACCAACAAAACCAAACTCTCGCAGCTCTGCGCCCCCGGCGGCGGCTACGCCATTAGCCTCATGGAAGCTGGCAAGTAAGTTTTAGTGGCCTAGGCCTACTAAACACAAGCGGCCCGCTCTACCAGAGCGGGCCGCTTTTTGGTTTATTACTTATGTTCTGTTCTTTACGTACTTGGCAAATTCTTCTTCCAGCATGCTCTCAGCTACATACTTATCCCGGAAGGCGCCGTACTCTGTTTCGGCAAAAGCAAATGCAGCCTCTACTGTGTCAAAATCCGTGGTTATTCCATAAGGTTCCTCCTCATCAAATGGGGTAAAGTCTGTTATGTCAAGATACCCCTCATCACTTTCGTCGAACACTTCATGGTACCTGATACCATAAGCTTTTTCTTCGTCAGCGTCTAGCGTGACAAATCTTAGAATAACGTCTTCCCCTTCTTGTCGAGAAGATAGAATTTGAGCAAGTGGCTTTCCAGCACTGAGCCGAGCTTTTGCCTCACTTTCAAGCATTTGTTTTGCTATTGCTATTATTAACCTAAAATGGCAGTTGTTTTTTCGGCTAGCCTACACCAAATCCACCAAAAGCTTGTGCGTTAGCAGATTCACTGTGAGCCGTCTAATTTACGCTGCATATCCTGCTCAAAATTCCAAAGCTCCTGGATTGGCACAGTACCTCGTTTATCCTTGCCCACATTTTTCCCTTCTTTCGTGAATAGGAAAGGATAACAAGCTAACCCTTGAGTACCCGTCAGGGCGCTAACTTCTTGCTCCCACCCTTTCCAGCGCAGGTTACGGTAATACCCCTTTAAATCGCCGGAGAAACAAAAAACCAGAAATTCAGAGTAAGTTTTATTCGTGGCTTCCCAGCGAAGATTGTCAGGAGCAAAATAGAAAATCTTGCCCAAGGTTTCTTGTCCGAATGCGCCACCATTAATGGCATAAAAGCCTCCTAATACATCATCCGCCACCAGTAGCATTCCTGCTGGCTTGTCTTGGTTCCAGCTCATAAGGGAGCGGTTCATTTTGGGGCTACCAGAGCCCAGTATCCGTAGCCACCCGTCATCAACGAGAATTCCTCCCGTCTCATAAATAACTGCGCCCATGGGCGAACGAGTTGTAACCTGGGCAGCAAGCAAAGCGCTATCGGCGCGAGCGGGTATTTTCGGTAATACTTGCACTTTATTCTTTGCCTCGCGCATCCATTGATTTACGAGTTCCCATCCTGGCTGTTGAAGATTAATTAACTCCGATAACGGCCGTTTAGCTGGTCCCTGCGCGTGCAGACTTGAGGTAACCATAACCGTACATAGCATGCCGAGGCAGCAGCTAAGTACACGGGTAGTGTTCAAATTACTTGGCACGAGAATGCTAATTGTTTGGCTAGCAGAAAAGATAATTAAACGCACTGATAAGCACGTAAACGCTACTATATCATTATTGAGCTACACCAAATCCACCAGCAGCGCTAGCGCCAGGCCCGCTACGGTAGCCACTACTTTGCGCATGTTCAGGCTGTGGTCGGGGCTAGTTTCGAAGAGGATGGTGGTGGACACGTGCAGGAAGTTGCCGGCAACCAGGCCTAGCAAGCAGGCATAGATACCATTCTGCAGCAAGTCTTTCAGCACCACATAGTTGCTCATGATGATGCCCGCTGGTCCGGCCAGCGCGAACAGCACCAAGTAAGGCAGCGCCTTCTGGAAGCTGCCAAGTCGTAGCAACAGAGCCGCCATCAGGGCAAACGCCGCCGGAATATGGTGCAGGGCTACGCCAGCCAGAATAGCGTAGAAATTATTGCTCACGTCGCCGGCCTCGGGAGTTTTCACCAGGATGCTGCCTTCCAAAAAGGAGTGCAGCACCAGCGAGAACAGCAGCAGGAAGGGCACCCGCCCGGCATGCTCGGTGTGGTGGTGCACGTGGCCGTGCTCCACGCCCTGCGAGAACACCTCTAATACTAGCTGCCCAAAGAAGCCCGCCAGCACAAAGTAGCCAATGCGGTGGCCCGGCATCATTTCCAGGGCTTCGGGCAGTAGATGCGTGATGGTGAGCGTAAACAAGTATGCACCGCTAAAGGCTAGCAGCGGCTTCATCCAGGTGGTGCGAGCCGTGGGCATCAGGCGGGTGAGCCAGCCGGCTCCCAACACTGTGCAGAACAACGCAAAAACGGCAAACCACATGGGCAGGCGGTGATATAGTGAGGTGGTGAAGTGAAGGCAACTGGAGTATGTGCTGCCAACCGATTAGATGAGAGACCTAGAACATGCAAGCGTTAGGGCTCTATCACAGCAGTAGGCACACATCAACCGTTAACTCTTCTACTTTCTTTATTTTTTGAGCACGAAAATCATGCGGGGGCTGGTGGCCTCTTCGAAGGGCGCCAAGTGATAGTCGCCGAGAATTTCTACCAGCCGTAGGCCTGCCATACGGAAATATTCCTCAAACCGCTCACGGCTAAGGGCACGTACCCACTCCTGAAAGTGCCGCTCCTGCCCCGTTTCATCCTGAAACCAAATGTCTTTCACAATGAAATCGTGGTGCAGATGTCGCTGAATTCGGAAGGTGGTGCCTCCTTTTTCCTTGGTTTCCGTCGCCACTAGGTCGCGCACGGTTCGCTCGGTATTCAGGAAGTCGATGACCATTTTACCACCCGGCCTCAAGGCTGCCGTAGCATTGCGCAGGGCCACCACGTTCTCAGCCTCTTCCTTGAAGTACCCGAAGCTGGTGAACAGGTTAAAAATCACATCGAACTCGCCGGGTAGGGGCTGACGCATATCGTGCACGAAGAAGCGCAAATGCGAGTGTTCGGCTTCGCTGGCAGAGGCAATGCTCTCCGGCGAGAGGTCGA
Organism: Hymenobacter wooponensis; assembly: GCF_004745865.1. Classification (GTDB taxonomy): domain Bacteria; phylum Bacteroidota; class Bacteroidia; order Cytophagales; family Hymenobacteraceae; genus Hymenobacter; species Hymenobacter wooponensis. The sequence goes on from NZ_SRKZ01000007.1 coordinate 71,519, forward strand.
TGCCTGTAACGTGGTACCCCTGCTGACTGAGGTAAATGGCGTGTCGGCCTTTACCGCACGCTAAATCCAATAATCGAGCCTCCGGCTTAGGTTGTAGCCGCTCTAGCAAAGCTGAAATAAACGCCTGCGCCTCGGCATAATTTCGATCCTGGTACAAGAGGTGGTAGTAGGGCGAATCGAACCAGGTGCTGAACCATTCGGTGTGGGTGGAAGGCATAGAGAACAAGAATGCACACAATGAAAAAGGGCGTCTGCACGCCCTTCTCCTGAAGTCCCAGAAACAACTGGGCGCCTATACTCGCAACAATGTTGCAAACATAGGCGCCCGGCTGGTAAAATCAAAGCGAGTCGGTGGGGGCAGCTGTAGCTTTTGCAGCGGGGTTAGGCTCTAGCTCCATCCCGCACACTGGGCAGTTGCCGGGCTTGTCGCTAGCGCTACCCTCGCAGCCCATGGGGCAGACATAGGCAGCAACCTTCGCGGGAGTGGTAGCAGTGGGTGCGGCAGCCGTCTGTTCAGCAGGTTTCTGCTGGCAGCTAGCAAAAGCTGCTGCCATGGCCACTAGGCCACTTGCCACCCACGATTTCCAAGAGGTATTCCGCATCGTTTACTGCTGGCTGCCAGCCTTCTGCTGGGTTGCCTTAGGCTGCTCAGCTGGCGTAGGGTTGCTCTTCTTCACGCTGTTAGGGGCCGCCGTGTTCTTGGTGGCAGGAGCGGCATCATCGTTAGCTGTGCGGCTCTGGTCACCATTCGGACGCTCATCGCCCTGCAGATCTGCGTGCGAGCTAATGGGGGCCTCAATAGCACCACCCTTTGACTGGTCGGCGGCAGCAGCCGTGTGCTGGTCGAAGTTATCGGAAGAGCGCGAGCCAGGGGCTACCATGTCGAGGGATACTTTATTTTCTGGGCGCCAATCGGAGGGCTCAGAGCTGCAGGCGTTCAGAGCGAGAGTAGCCAGAGCTAAGGCAGAAAGCGCGAATTGCTTGGTCATGAGAAGAAGAATGAGCTAATACAAACGAGTTAATGACGAAAGAAGGTCCCGTGGGGTTTGGCTAGGCCACCTGGCCGGGCAGTGCCGACAGCAGGCTCTTGCGGCGCAACATAGCCTCGAACAGCTTCTGGTCGTTGGCGCCTTTAAAAATTTTATCGGGTACCTGCAGGAAAATGGGCGTGTCAAAGGTTCTGGCAGCCCACCGCTTCCAGCCGGTAATTTCGGCGGGCAGCTCCTCGGGGCCTTTCAGCGTGAGCAGGTAGCCATCGGCCTCGCGCTGCACGCCGCCAATCATGTCCCAGGTCAGGCGCATGCCTTCGCGCTCATTGCGGCGCAGCACAATCTGCTTGTTATCAAACTCATAATTGAGCTTCTCGAACAGCGGTTTGCTTTGCTCCATTTGGGTGGCACCCGTAATCTGGGCTGAGCGCAGCAGCACGTACAACAGCGTTAGGATGAGGGCCGAAGCCAGCCACCACCACGAGTGCCAGATGAGGGCAGGCGCTAGGCCAATGGCAAACGGAATGAGCGCATACCACCATTCTTTCCGCCACACTCGGCCCATTGCAATGCGGGTATAGGTGTCGGTATCGAGCTGGTGCTTTTTGGTGACGATGGCCAGCGGTGAAGCTCCCGACTGGGATTGCTGCTGCCGAAAGCCGCCACGTTGATTGGGAAGTTGCATTATGTTTCAGTTGTCAGTTACCAGTTGCCGGTTGCGAGTTAGTAGCAGAACACTACTGATAACTGACAACCGGTAACTGATAACTCATTAAAAAGCTTTCAAACTCAGGTCCAGGCTCTTAACGGAGTACGTTAAAGCGCCCACCGAGATATAGTCGACGCCGGAGGCAGCCACCTCGGCTAGGGTTTCTTCGGTAATACCCCCGCTGGCTTCCAGCGGGAAACGGCCTGCAACCAGCGCCACGGCTTCGCGCAGCTGGGTTGGGCCCATGTTGTCGAGCATGATGCGGTTGACGCCACCTACTTCCAACACCTGTTGTACTTCGGAGAGGTTGCGCGTTTCTACCTCAATCTCCAGCTGCCGGCCCGTTTGGGCCAAGTACTGGTGCGTAGCCTCAATAGCCTGACGGATACCACCGGCGTAATCCACGTGGTTATCCTTCAGCATAATCATGTCGAAGAGACCATAGCGGTGATTTACGCCCCCACCAATAAGCACAGCCCACTTCTCACACATCCGGAAGTTGGGGGTGGTTTTGCGGGTATCGAGCAGGCGGGTTTTGGTGCCCACCAGCAGGCTGGTAAGGTAGGCCGTGTGGGTAGCAATGCCGCTCATGCGCTGCATGCAATTGAGGACCAGGCGCTCAGCCGTAAGAATGCTGCGTGAGCGGCCTTCCACGATAAAGGCTACATCGCCGTGCTGCACACGGGCCCCGTCGGTGAGAATATTCTGCACGCGCAGCTCCGGGTCTACTTCCCGGAAGATATGATGGGCCAGCTCCACTCCGGCCAGCACGCCAGCGTCTTTCACCAGCAGGTGCGCCCGGTTATGGGCATCGGCCGGGATAGAAGCCAGCGTAGAATGGTCGCCATCGCCGATATCTTCGGCCAGAGCCGTCCGGATGAACGTGGAGAGAGCCTCAGGGGTGATGTAGGGAGGGGTTTGCACGGTGCAAAAATAGCAAAAAACAGCCCGACTAGCGCCGTCCAGCTTCCTGGGTGGCCTAGGTGGCCTAGTCAGGCTGAAATCCACAAAAAAAGCGCGCCGCAGAGGGTTCTGCGACGCGCTTTAGGGAGAGTCTGAAAGCTAACTACTCTTTAGAAAAATCGATTGTGCCGATTTTCAGAGTTCCTCCTACCGATTTCATCTTCACAAACATGCGGTAGGTGCTGGTTTTGCCAGCGTACTTGCCCACGGCATAGGGCGTTCCTTCGTTGCTGCCGCCGTAGTGGATAAAGTCAAAAGAAGCCGGTGAATTCTTCGCAAAGAAATCCTTCATCACAAACTCGGCCTGCGTGGCGCTGTAGCTTTGCTTGTCGCCATCGAAGCTCAATTCCACCGTAGGAGCAAAATAATCGGCCAGCTCCCGGGAAGAACTTCCTCGGATGGCATTGCGAATGGGCGCGAAGGCTTCACCTTGGGCGTTGGCACCTACCGCAATAAGTAGGCTCCAAACAAGGGCAAAAGCCAAAAAGAGGTTGCGTTTCATGTTAACGTAAAGATTTCATCATCTCATTCGCGAAAACTATGCCAAGCTGGCGTCGTAAAAAAATCTTCTCCTAGGCCACCCCTACGCGGCTAAGTTAGGAAAATGTGCGTGTTTCAGTGGCCTACGTGTATCTTTGCCCTTATGAACAAACAGGTATTGTTGGTGATTCTGGACGGCTGGGGTCTGGCGCAGAACAAAGAAGTATCGGCCATTGACCAAGCGCGTACGCCCTTTGTCGACTCGTTGTTTCAGCGCTTCCCGCATAGCAAGCTTCAAGCGTCCGGCGAGGCCGTAGGTTTGCCTGATGGGCAAATGGGTAATTCTGAGGTCGGACACATGAATATTGGGGCCGGCCGCGTGGTATACCAAGACTTGGTCCGCATCAATAAGTCAATTCGGGAGCGAAAGCTGGGCTCGATGCCTGCGCTGGTGCAAGCCTTGGATTATGCCCGCACGAATGGCAAGCCCCTCCACCTGATGGGTCTGCTCTCCGACGGCGGTGTACACTCCCATATCGAGCATCTGAAAGCCCTCTGCACCCTGGCGCACGACCAGGACGTGCACAAAGTATTCATCCATGCCTTTACCGATGGCCGCGACACCGACCCCAAGGACGGCGTGAGCTACGTGAATGATCTGGAGCAACACCTACAGCACGGCGCCAGCGGCAAAATTGCCTCTATTGTGGGCCGCTACTATGCCATGGACCGCGACAACCGCTGGGAACGGGTGAAAGTGGCCTACGACCTGCTGGTAAACGGCAAAGGCACCCAGTCGCAGAACCTGATTCAGTCCATGCTCGATTCCTACAAGGAGGGCGTAACTGATGAGTTCCTGAAGCCAATTGTAAAGGTTGGAGCCGACGGGCTGCCGTTGGCAACCATTCAGGACGGTGACGTGGTGATTTGCTTCAACTTCCGCACCGACCGGGGCCGCGAAATCACGCAGGCCCTAACTCAGCAGGACTTCCACGCCTTCAACATGCACCGGCTGAACCTGCACTACCTCACCATGACCAACTACGACGCCACCTTTACCGGCGTCACTCCCATTTTCGAGAAGGATAACCTCGAAGACACGTTGGGCGCGGTGCTGGAAGCCAACCACAAGAAGCAGATCCGCATTGCTGAAACGGAGAAGTACCCACACGTAACGTTTTTCTTCTCTGGGGGCCGCGAGAAAGAGTTTGAGGGTGAGAGCCGCATCATGCGCAACTCGCCCAAAGTGGCCACCTATGATCTGCAGCCCGAGATGAGTGCCTATGAGCTGCGCGACGCCTTGGTGCCCGAACTACAGGCTAAGTCTGCCGATTTCGTGGTACTGAACTTCGCTAATACCGACATGGTAGGCCACACTGGGGTGTTCGAAGCCGCTGTGAAAGCCGCTGAAGCGGTAGATGCTTGCGCCAAAGACGTGGTAGAAGCTGCCTTGGCTAGCAACTACTCTTGCATCATCATCGCCGACCACGGCAACGCCGATATGATGATCAACCCCGATGGTACACCTAACACGGCTCATACAACCAACCTGGTGCCCTGCATCCTGGCCGACAACGACTACCACGGTACACTGGTAGATGGCAAGCTCGGAGACATTGCCCCCACAGTGCTGCAGCTGATGGGCCTGCCCCAGCCAGAAGTTATGACCGGCCAAAGCCTGCTTCGCCCTGAAACCACTCCGAATGCGTAACGTCGGTTGCGCATCGGTAGTACTGCTGCTCCTGTTCACGGCCGCGTGCGGTGGGCAGGAGCAGCCCGTTACGGCCAGCTCCAACAAGCCAGCCCGGGCACTGCGCTACTTCGATGTAAGTGGTTTTGTAAGCCAGGAAGCCGCCCGCCTAAACCAGCAGCGACCCGCCGTGGAAAAGCAGGTGCAGCTGCGCACGGGTGGCCTAGAAACTACGCGCGTACCGCAAGTAGACTGGACGAAGGAGCTGCAGATATTCCAGCAGGCCGACATTAACAAGCCAGCCCTACGGGGCACCTACGCCATCGATTCCCTCACCACCCCCGAGGGTTTAACCAAGCGGACTTACCGCCGCCTGCCGGGCCAGGAGTTCCCAGTAGAGCAGCTGACGGTAGTTACCCAAGGCCCAGCTGTACAATCACTTACCGCCACGTTGGCGCAAGACAATCCGCTCGTTTACTCGCAGAAAAAGCTGGAGCTCCAGTGTCGTAACGGTCAAGTGGCCAGCTATCTAGTAGATGGCATCCAGAAGCTGATTCTGTTTGATAGCGTGCGGTACTCGGCCGCTGGCAAGGTGCTGTAATTATTGGGGGCAAGCAGCCTGACAAAAAAATGGGGCCAGAAAGTAGCATAAGTGCTCACTTTCTGGCCCCATTTCTTATGATAAATTATCCTATTGGCTAGTCTACGTAGGGCTCTACATGCACGGCACTTAACCGGCCGCCGTTGTAGGTTACCGATACGTAGTTGGCGCGCTCCGTATCGCCAATGCGGACCCGCTCAGTGGTGCCAGCGGCGGGACGGTGGGCAGCCGCCATGCGGGCGCGGAGGCGCTGCCCATAGGCGGTTTCAAAGTTGGTAATGGAGGCGTCGCGGAGCAGGTCCTTCTCCGGCGCGCGGTAAAACTCAAATAGATTACCCCGGTGGCGTAGTAGCAGAATGGTATCTATCTGACCAGCTTCATGGAGGTTGCGGAAGGGTTTGCGCGTCACCACCGTGCCACCTGCCTTCAGCAATTCAGTTACCGTCGGCTCTGGGCCGAAGGGCTGGCCGGCCAAGGAGTCATTGGTTAGGCGTACCACCTTTGCTGTGGGGCCGGGCACGGCCGCAGCGGACTTCGCTGTAGTAGGTGGCTTGGGGGCCTGGGTAGCCTGCTTACGCTCGTCGGTTTTGGAACCGTCAGGGCCACAAGCACTCAGCAGCATCGTTGTGTAGAGCGAAGCAGCTGTCAAGGCTTTGGCGGAAGTAGAGAGTAACAGCACGGCTAACATAAGCGCAGGCGAAGAGTACCTTTTGGCACTATACGCAAAAGTGCAGCCAACGGCTTGCTTATCACTGGGTAAATCGGTGGGAAACAGCTTCAGCTGTGCAGAAACAACTTATTGCCCCATCAATGTAGCCACCACCCAACGGCGCCCACCGTGGTTGCGGTGCTCACCGAGGTAAATGCCCTGCCAAGTACCCAGCGCCAATTCCCCATTGGTAATCGGGATGCTTACTGCGTGGCCTAGCAGGCTGGCTTTAATGTGGGCGGGCATGTCGTCGGGGCCTTCCAGAGTGTGGCGGAAGTAGGGCGCGTTTTCGGGCACTGTCCGGTTGAAGAACTGCTCGAAATCGTGCCGCACCGTAGGGTCGGCGTTTTCGTTAATGCTCAGGCTCGCGGAGGTGTGCTGAATGAAGAAGTGGGCCGTACCTGTGCGCAGCTGTTCCAGCTCCGGTAGCTCGGCCACCAGCAAATCAGTTATCAAATGAAAGCCCCGACTAACCGCCGGCAGGCGCAAACGCTTCTGAATGAACTGCATGGTGGGTGGTTGTTAATTGCTGGCTGTCGGTTGCTACCGCTTAACCATCAACAGCCAGCAATAAATACTCAACTGGCTACGGGTTCTTGCGCTCATACGCACCAAGGTCAGGCGTGGCGGGGTCGCGCGGGCGGTTGAGCAAATCGGTGGTCAGGCTTGGCAACGGCACCCCTTTATTGCTGGCTGGCGACAAGGTATCTAGCTCGAAATTGTACGCTTTACCTCGTGGCCGAGAGGGGGTACTTTTAAATAGGTAATTAGGTCCTTCGGTAGGATTCAGAATGTTACCGTTCTTGTCTTGACTGAGTGGGCCGGTTGTGTACTGCTTAGTAAGTAGTACGCTATTGGAAATGTTAATATTACTGGCATACCGTTCACCATTCAAGAAGGTTAGCTCATCCTGACTAGTACCATCAAAAGTGAGCCGTGGCTGCGCCCATAAAATAGAATTCCGCATAGTAAACTGGGGGCTCACTACTGGTCTAGTCTGATTATTAATTTTAATGTTATCAGAAAGAAGTACCGAGGGGGTTAGGCGTATAAGTGAGGAGGAGCTAGAACCTGGAGGGGCATATACATAATTAGCAATAGTACAGTAATCTAGCTGGTATACGCTGCCTTGCACACCCCAAATAGCATACTCCCAACAATTAGTAATTAGCGTATTGCGCACGGTAAAGTCGCCTGAGAGGCCTAGCAAAGCGGCACCTTGCAATGCTAGACCACCACTAGCAAAGTCGAGGCTATAGCTGGATATGTTTCTAATGGAGCAATTCTCTACCGTCACTTTCGGACGCGGCTGGCGATTGTAGGGGTTATATATCAGCAGACCAAACGAGGCATTCTTGAGTTCTGTGAACCGAATTTCGTTGTCGTGGCTGCTGGCGTCGAACTCAATGCCACCCCACTGTCCGGGTAGTTCTGCGTAATCCTTTTCGCGCCGGTCGCCTTGGAAGCGCACAATGTTGCGGTCATCAGCCTTTACCTCGCCCGTAGGCCTGTAATTAGGGCTGATGCGTAAGCGACCCTTCACCACCAGAAATGCGCCCGCGTGGCTGTAGATGCGGGCGCCGGGCTCAATAGTAAGTGTGCAGGTAGAATCTACCAGAGCATATCCATAGATGACGTGCGGCTTATCAGCCTTCCAAATGGTATTACAGGCTAGTCGTTCGGCCGAATGGAAGTAGGCGTTCTGGCCGTAGCTCACCACTTTCACCTGCTGGTCGTTGCCATTGGTGCGGAAGCGCAGGTTGTTTTCTACCAAAAATGGTTTCTCGTCGCTGGGCGTGGGGTCGATGGTGGCCCGCACGAGTATCAGCAGGCTGTCTTTGCCCCGAATCACTTTGTCGCGGGCCGTGGTAGCGGCGTCGCCATCTATGAGTAGGGAGTACGTTACACCTGGCTGGCTCTCAATGCTAATTTCCTCCACCTTCACGGCCCGCGGGTTGCGGTTGCGTACCCACAGCCGCTTCGTGACAGAGCCCACCGAGGTAAACACAGTATCGAACTTGACCGTGTCGGTGGAAAACTCAAGCACGGCACTGCTATCCTTGGTCAGCAGATCCTCCTTCGGCTCGCAGCCCGGTAGCAGCACCGTAATGCAAGACAACACAAGCAACAACGGGAGTAGAAAGCGCATAGAGGGAAATAACGGGGTATAAAAGCGTCATGCTGAGCCCGCCGACGTATCTCTAATACTTCTCTAGGCCAGTAGCCAGAGGTAGAGATGCTTCAGCAAGCTCAGCATGACAACGGGTTGACGGCTGACTTAGTGCACCTAGGCCACTCCTTCTTTTAGGCGTTCGGCGCTTTCGGCGAGGCGCAGCTGCTCCACGAAATCGTCGATGTTGCCGTCCATTACGCTGGTCAGGTTATACACGGTATAGCCAATGCGGTGGTCGGTTACGCGGCCCTGGGGGTAGTTGTACGTGCGAATCTTGTCGGAACGGTCGCCGCCCCCGATCATGCTCTTACGGGCTGCGCCTTCGGCTTCGTTCTTTTTGGCCAACTCAATCTCGTAGAGGCGCGAGCGAAGTACCTGCAGGGCCTTGTCGAAGTTCTTGAGCTGGGACTTCTGGTCCTGGCACTGCGCCACGATACCCGTGGGTAAGTGCGTGAGGCGCACGGCCGAGTAAGTGGTGTTAACCGACTGACCACCAGGGCCCGACGACATGAACAGGTCCTTACGCACCTCGTTCATATCGATTTCTACGTCGAGTTCCTCGGCTTCCGGCATCACCACGATAGAAGCTACCGAGGTGTGAATGCGGCCCTGGGTTTCAGTGGCCGGCACGCGCTGCACGCGGTGTACGCCCGACTCAAACTTGAGCTTACCGTACACGTCCTCGCCTTTCACGGCCAGGATAATTTCTTTGTAACCGCCCGAGGTGCCCTCGGTAGCGTCCACAAGCTCCATTTTCCAGCCTTGGCGTTCGGCGAAGCGCATGTACATACGCTGCAGGTCGCCGGCGAAAATAGCGGCCTCGTCGCCACCCGCACCGGCCCGGATTTCCATGATAATGTCCTTGGAATCGTTAGGATCCTTCGGAATCAGCAAGTCTTTAATCACCGACTCCAGGCGCTCCTGCTCGGGATAGAGCGTTTCCAGCTCATCCTTCGCCATCTGGCGGAAATCCTCGTCCTTTTCGGTAGCAATAACTTCCTTGGCGCCGTCGATGTTGGCCAGCACATTCTGGTAGGCCCTATACTCGACCACGATCTTATTCAGATCCTTATACTCTTTATTGAGCGTCTTGAAGCGCTTCATGTCGCTCATGACGTCGGGGTGCGTGAGCTGTTCGCTTACGTCGTTGAAGCGCTGTTGGATGGCCTCTAGTTTATCTAGCATCGTGCCTGCAGAAATGATATTGGGAGTGCAAAGGTACGCAAACGAATCCGTCCCTGAATGCGGGCGAACTAGCTGGCAGCGTAGTAGTTTGTCATTCCGAGCGGAATAATCCTTACCGTTTGTTCTCCCGTAGAAATTGTAGAATTAACTAATTGATAAACATTGCTCTTTCAGAATAATTCCTAGCTTACCGCCACAAACCCGCACGTATGGCCTCGCTCCGAGCCCTTTTTGTTTCACCCCGCATGGTAATGGCCCACCCGGTCATTATTACAGGGACAACCGTGACAACAACCCGCTAAGCGGGCTGCGGATTTCTCTTACACCTTAGATTCTTCGCCGCCCGCTTCGCCGGAAAGCCCCACCAGGGAGCTACCGGGCCGATGCGGGCTTTTTCATGTCAACACATTATGCAGGTTCTCAAATTCGGAGGTTCATCGGTGGCTACGGCCGAGAATATTCAGCGAGTGTTAACCCTGGCAGAGGCTGCCGCCCGTCGCACGACCACCATAGTGGTGGTGTCGGCGCTGGGGGGCGTGACCGATGCACTGATTGAGGCCGGACGGCGGGCCGCGGCCACCGATGGGCAGTACCGGGAGCAGCTGCGGCACCTAGAGGAGCGCCACCTAGAAGTGGTACGCGGGCTGTTGCCCATCACGGGCCAAAGCGCCGTGCTCAGCTTCGTGAAAACGCATTGCAATGAGCTGGAAAGCCTCTGCGACGGCATATTCGCGCTGAGCGAGCTTTCCCCTCGCACCCTCGACCGGCTGGTGAGCTACGGAGAATTGCTGTCGTCACGGGTGGTGGCAGCTGGTCTAGCGGCCCGTGGAGTGGCCCACCAGTGGCTAGACAGCCGGCAGCTTATCCGCACCGATGCCAAGTATGGCCACGCGGCGGTAGACTTCGGCGTAACGAACCAGCAGATTCAGGAGTCAGTGGCGGCAGCTGGGGTGCCGCTGCTGGTAGCGCCGGGGTTTGTGGCTTCGGAGGCCAGCGGCAGCACTACCACGCTGGGCCGCGGTGGCTCCGACTACACGGCCGCCATTTTTGCGGGTGCGCTAGGGGCTGAGCAGTTGGAAATCTGGACGGACGTGAGTGGCATGATGACGGCCGACCCACGGCTGGTGCGGCACGCTAGGCCTATTCCGCGCATCTCCTACCAGGAGGCCATGGAGCTTTCGCACTTCGGGGCCAAGGTGCTATATCCGCCTACCATTCAGCCGGTGCGCCAGCAAGGCATTCCGCTCTGGATCAAGAATACGTTTGCGCCCGAGGATGCTGGGACGCTAGTAGAAGTAGAGCCTCCAGCTAACAAGGCCATTGTGCGAGGGCTGTCGAGCATTGGGCCAGTAGCCTTAGTGCGGCTGGAGGGCAGCGGGATGGTGGGCATTCCGGGCTTCTCGCGGCGGCTGTTTGCGGCCCTGGCCCGGGAGCAGGTCAACGTCATTCTCATCACGCAAAGCTCCTCGGAGCACTCTATCTCGGTGGCGGTAAGTGAGGCCGAAGCCACCCGGGCCAAACAGGCCGCCGACGCGGAGTTTGCGGCCGAAATCAGCAACGGCCGCCTCGACCCGCTGGCTCTGGAAGGTGGCCTAGCCATTGTGGCGCTGGTGGGCGACCAGATGAAGGACCACCCCGGCATCAGTGGGCGCATGTTTTCGGCGCTGGGCACCAATGGTATCAACATCCGGGCTATTGCTCAGGGCTCCTCGGAGAAGAATATCTCCACCGTTATCCGGCAGCAGGACGTGCGCAAGGCCAGCAACGTGCTCCACGAGACGTTCTTCGAGGCCACCACGCGCCAAGTGAACCTGGTGGTAGCGGGCGTGGGCAACGTGGGCAGCAAACTATTGGAGCAGCTGGCCCGGCAGCAAACCTGGATGCGCGAGAAGCTGCGCCTGAACCTGCGGGTGGTAGGCCTTGCTAACAGCTCCCGCTTCGTACTAAACGAGGAAGGCCTCGACTTAGCAAATTGGCAGCAAGCCCTGGCGGCAGGTCAGCCCCTGGATTTGCCTACCCTCACGGAGCAGTTGCTGGCCCTGAACCTGCGTAACACGGTATTCGTGGACGTGACGGCCAGCGCCGACGTAGCCACGTGCTACGCCCCGCTGCTAGCCCGCTCGGTGGCGGTGGTGGCCTGCAACAAAGTGGCCGCATCTTCCGACTATGTGGCCTACGCCCGCCTCAAAGCTCTGGCCAGTGACTTCAACACCCAATTTCTGTTTGAAACCAACGTGGGCGCGGGCCTACCGGTCATCGGGACACTGAACGATCTACTGCGCAGCGGCGACGAGGTGCACCGCATCGAGGCCGTGCTCTCGGGCACGCTCAACTTCGTGTTTAATAACTACGATGGTACCCGCCCCTTTGCCGAGGTGGTGCGCCAAGCCCAGAACGAAGGCTACACCGAACCCGACCCGCGGCTGGACCTGACGGGAGTTGATGTGGCCCGCAAAATCCTGATTCTGGCTCGGGAGTCGGGCCAGCAGTTGGAGCTCAGCGACATCGAAAACGACTCCTTCTTGCCGGCCTCCTGCCTAGAAGGCGACGTGGCCGCATTCTACGAGCAGCTGGCCGTGCACGAGCCACACTTCCGGGCTTTGTATGACGCGGCAGCTGAGAAAGGCGAGAAGCTCCGCTTCGTGGCCCGCTACCGCGACGGTCAAGCGCGCGTAGGCCTGCAGTCCATTGCCCCCGGTCACGACCTATACGCCCTCCAAGGCAAGGACAACGCCGTACTGTTCTTCACCAACCGCTACATAGAGCAACCCCTCGTCATCAAGGGAGCAGGCGCCGGGGCCGACGTAACGGCCTCGGGGGTATTTGCGGATATTTTACGGGCGGTGCAATAGTCGTAACCTCGTGCTTATTTAATGAATTTAGAACGTCATGCTGAGCGAAGTCGAAGCATCTCTACCTCTGGCTAACTTCTAACGTGAGGGCGAAGCGGTAGAGATGCTTCGACTTCGCTCAGCATGACGGCCCTTTGATTATCGACTTGAACACCTATGAACTTCTCTGATTCTGTTACCGTGCTGGCTCCGGCCACTGTGGCCAATGTGGTATGTGGGTTTGACGTGCTGGGCTTCGCGCTGAGCGAACCAAACGACACCATGCACCTGCGCCTGACGGAGCAGCCGGGCGTAACCATCATCAACGAAGACAACTACGACCTCCCCACGGAACCTACCCGCAACGTGGCCGGGGCCGCGCTACTGGCGCTGCTGCGGGCCGTGCCGGAGCCAGTGGGGGTAGAAGTGCGCATCAACAAAGCCATCAAGCCGGGCAGCGGCATTGGCAGCAGCGCCGCCAGCGCGGCGGGGGCCGTAGTAGGGGCTAACCGGCTCCTGGGAGAACGATTCAGCAAGACTGAGCTGGTAGACTTTGCCATGTATGGCGAAGAAGTAGCCTCCGGGGTGCGGCACGCCGACAACATTGCGCCGGGCATTTACGGGGGCGTCACGCTGATCCGGGCCACTACGCCGCTGCCGGATATCGTGCCACTGGCGGCACCGCCCTTGTTTGTGACGGTGGTGCATCCACAGATTGAAATTAAAACCTCGGATGCCCGGCAGATTCTCAAGCAGGAAGTGCCACTTAAGGATGCTATTCGGCAGTGGGGCAACGTGGCGGGACTGGTGGCAGGCTTGCTACAGTTGGACTACGACCTGATTGGCCGCTCCCTTGAAGATGTGATTATTGAGCCGGTGCGTAGCATTCTGATTCCGGGCTTTGCTGAAGTGAAGGAGCGCAGCCGCGAGGCAGGCGCGCTGGGCGGCGGTATCTCTGGCTCAGGCCCGTCGTTGTTTATGCTGAGCCGGGAGGAAGCTACGGCGCAAGCTGTGGAGGTGGTGATGCGGGAAGTATATACTGCCCTAGGCCTCGACCATCATACCTATCTGACGACCATTAACCAGCAGGGCTGCCGGATTTACTAGCGGCCTAGCCACTTCACCTTACTGCTTTCTCGCATGCGTTACTATAGCCTCAACCGCCAAACCGAATCCGTTGATTTCCGGGCCGCCACAATAGCAGGCCAAGCTCCCGATGGGGGCCTTTACTTTCCTGAAACCATTCCGCGCTTTCCGGCGGGCTTTGTGGAACGGCTTCCAGAGCTGAGCCAAGCGGAAGTGGCCTACACGGTGCTGCAGCCTTACGTGGGCGACACCATTCCCGAAGCAGAGCTGCGCCGCATCTGCGCGGAGGCCGTGGACTTCCCGTTTCCGCTGGTGCCCGTTACCGACCACATCAGCGCCTTGGAACTGTTTCATGGGCCTACGCTGGCCTTCAAGGACGTAGGGGCGCGGTTTATGAGCCGGTGCCTGGGTTACTTTTCCCGCCACGAAACACGTCCGGTTACGGTGCTGGTGGCTACTTCCGGTGATACCGGTGGGGCAGTAGCCAGCGGGTTTCTGGGCGTGCCAGGCGTGGAGGTAGTTATCCTCTACCCTTCCGGCAAGGTGAGCCCAGTGCAGGAGCAGCAGCTCACGGCGCTAGGCCAGAATATCACGGCCCTGGAGGTAGACGGCAACTTCGACGACTGCCAACGGCTGGTGAAGCAGGCGTTCCGGGACACGGAACTGATGAGCCGGCGCCGCCTCACCTCTGCCAACTCCATCAACGTGGCCCGGTGGCTGCCCCAGCAGGTGTATTACTGCTATGCCCTAGCCCAGTGGCCTAGTATAGCCGCGCCGCCCGTGGTGGCGGTGCCTAGCGGCAACTTTGGCAACCTGTGCGCGGGGCTACTGGCCTACGTGTCGGGGCTGCCAGTGGCGCACTTTGTGGCAGCTTGCAATGCCAACGATGCGGTGCCCGCTTACCTGCGCTCGGGCAATTACTCCGCCCAAGTCGCCGTGGCCACGCTTTCTAACGCTATGGATGTAGGCGACCCCAGCAACTTCGGGCGCATTCTGGAGCTGTTCGGGCACGAGCACCCCGTCATTCAGCAACTCCTGACGGGTTATTCCGTGTCGGATGCTGATACGGCCGCTACCATCCAGCGAGTGTACGAGCAGACGGGGTATCTACCTGATCCGCACGGGGCGGTAGCTTACTTCGCTTTGGAAGACTACCTGAGTCAGAACCCGGAGGCGCGGGGCATCTTCCTGGAAACGGCCCACCCGGTGAAGTTTCCGGAAGCTGTGGAGCCAGCCACCGGCCAGCCGGTGCCGGTGCCAGCCGCGTTAAATGAACTCCTGCGTAAGCCTAAGCACAGCATTACGCTGCAGCCGGAGTATGAGGCGTTGCGGGCGTTCCTGCTGGAAAAGGTAGTGGCCTAGGATGACATTTCTGGCGGCTGGCTGTTACCTTTTCGCCTCCATTTGCCACCCGCCTTATGCGTACTATCCTCCGCGCCGCCCTGCTTTGTCTGCTGCTCCCCGCCTGCCGCCCCGACCAGATTGAGCATCTCAGCAACACCAAAGAGCTGGCCGTGGAGGCCGAGAACTGGCAGGTGAAGCGCATCATGCCCGCCGATTTACTCCGGGCCACCCGCTGGGGCGGCGACTCCTTAACTAATACCGCCGACCGGGAGCTACGCCGCATACTGGCTGAAAAGCTTCAGGAAGGCGGGGTGGCCGCGGCCCTGCCCTACTGCCGCCCCATGACCTTCCTTGAAGTTGATTCAGTGGCGAAAGTGCTGCAGGGCTCGCTGAGTTGGGTGAGCCCGCGCCCACGCAACCCCGCGCACCGGGCAACTCTAACGCCCGCAGAGCTGGTACCCACCGACACGGCACGCCGCGTGGCCCGGCTCTCGGCGGAGGAATTCACCTACCAGCGTCCCGTGGTGCTGAATGACGCGCTGTGCCTGCGCTGCCACGGCACCGTCGGTCAGGATATCAAGCCCGCCGATTATGCCCTCATCAAAAAGCAATACTCCCAAGACCAAGCTACGGGCTATAAGGTGGGCGATGCCATGGGGGTGTGGCGCGTGAACCTGAAGCGAGCGGGCGTAGCGGAGTTGTACACCATGAAGACGCGCAAGATCATGAAGAAGCGCAAGCCGCTTTTTTAGCGTCTGGTATTGTTCGCCCCTCCCGCATGCCACTGGCCTAGACGGCCGCTTGTACCTCGGCAACATTCTATTATACCTGAGCGTCTCTATTATCTCAACTGTACACTATGCTATGGGGCACCGCTTTACTACTTGTATACTAGCTGGGTTGCTGGCCTCGCTAGCCAGCGTGCCTGTACAGGCACAGAAGCAGCGCGCTGCCGCGCCTGATTCTACCGCGCCACCCTCCTACCGCCTCTCCCAGTATTACCGCGTGCTGGGCCGAGATAGTGCGGCGTTCTTTTACAGCCAGGACTATGAGCTGACGCTACCAGGTTGTGCCGTTATTTGGCGGGAGGCCAAGGTAGATAGCGCTACAGGGCGCTTCCGGGGCTTTGTGCGCGACTACTGGCTCAACAACACCAAGCCTGCTCTCAAGGGGGCCTACAATGCAGCAGGGCGCAAAGAGGGGCCTTTCGAAATTTACCATCCAGACGGGACGCTGGCCGCTAGTGGCAACTACCGCAACGGCCGCATGATTGGCAACTGGGCCTACTGGTATCCCTCGGGCGCAAAACGGCAGGTCCTGAGCTTCGGCGACGGCAGCCTGCTGCTGGTGCAGCAATTTTGGAATGAGGCGGGCGAGCAATTGGCCACGAACGGCAACGGCACGTGGTACCGGGTAGAAGAAGGTGTGTGGATGGGAGGGCCAGTACTCAACGGTATGCCTGAAGGCCGATGGCTGGTGAAGGAGGTGAAAGAGGTAAAGGGCCAGCAGAAAATTTTAGCCCAGGAAAACTTCCGGAAAGGCCGGTTCTCCAGCGGTATGATCAGGGGCACGGGCCTGTACTACACCAACCAGTCTACCATTTATATCACTGACTGGGACAACTATAGTCAGGCCGAGCAGGTTAAAATCCAGCCGGCCTGTACGCCTAAAAGCCCGCAGCCCGCGCCTTAGTTACGTTGCTACTTAACTGCTGGCACGAATACCACTGCCATCTTACTCTCTTCTAATGTCTTCTTCCGCTCCTATAGTTATCATCGGGGCCGGCATGGCCGGGCTGGCCTGCGCCTGCTACCTCCACCGCGCTGGCCGTCGGGTGCTGGTACTCGAAGCCAGCGACGCCGTTGGGGGCCGCGTCCGGACGGATATCACCCCCGAAGGCTTCCGGCTGGATCGGGGCTTTCAGGTGTTGCTCACTAAGTACCCCGAGGTACAGCATCTCATTGACTACGGGGCTCTTAATTTGAAAGCCTTTCGCTCGGGAGCTGTTATCCGGCTCGCTGATGGCCGCGAAACAACAGTGCAGAACCCGCTGCAGAAACCTACTGCGGCCTTTACTTCCCTGCTTTCGCCCATTGGCACCCTAGAAGACAAACTCCGCATTCTGAGCCTGACGCGCCATGTAAGCCAGTACACCAGCGGGCAGCTTATCAGCCGCAACTCCACCAACACCCAAGACACTCTCGCGTTTTTGCGAGAGTATGGCTGGAGCGAGCAGATCATCGACAACTTCTTCCGGCCCTTCTTCGGCGGCGTGTACCTGGACCGTAGCCTGACCACGGCGGCTAACTTCTTTGAGTTTGTGTTCCAGCAATTTGCCCAAGGTGATGCTGTTGTGCCCGCTTTGGGCATCCAGCAGATTCCGGAGCAGCTTGCCCAACGCTTGCCTGCCGGCACCATCCGGCTTAACTCGCCCGTGGATGCCATCAACGGCAACACCGTGCGCCTCTGGACCGACGAAACCATTGAGGCGGCTGCCGTGGTAGTAGCCGTAGATGGCGAAGCCGCCAAAAAGCTTCTACCCCCTTCTGATGAGGCGCCCGCCACTACCTGGCGCCGCACTACCTGCACCTATTTCGCGGCCCCTCACTCCCCCGCCCGCCACGATAAGCTGCTGCGCCTCAATGCCGCCCCCGATGCGCTGGCGCATAATGTGAGCTTCTCCTCGGATGTTTCCCCCGACTATGCGCCCTTCGGGCAAACGTTGGTTTCAGTTAGCACTCAGGGCGAACATGGCCTAGCCGAAGAGGAGTTGACGGGCCGTCTGCTTCAGGAGCTTACGGCTTGGTTTGGCCCGCAAGTGAGCCAATGGCGCCACCTGCGCACCTACTTCATTCCGCAGGCGCTGCCCGTGTACGCGGCCGGCCAGCCTGCCCGCCAAACCCTGAAAGTTGCCGATACCCTTTACCGCTGCGGCGACTACACCTCTTACCCCTCGCTCAACGCCGCCATTGCTACCGGCCGTGAGGTGGCGGAGATGTTGCTGGCCGGGTAGCCCCTTACATAGCACGGCATCCTGAGTGCAGCGAAGGATCTTGTCACGGGAGCACGAGGCGCTAGGCCAGTTGCTTCAACGCAATAAGATCTTTCGCTGTACTCAGGATGACGTGCTACTTGGGTTAAGTGCGCCACGTAGGGCCACTGCCTAGCTGCTGAACTCCACCAGTGTGGGGCAGTGGTCGGAGTGCACTACGTCGCGCAGCAAATGAGCTTCATGCACGCGCGGCACCAGTTCTTTATCTACCAGTAAGTGGTCGAGGCGCCAGCCTACGTTGCGGGCGCGGGCGCCGGCACGGTACGTCCACCAAGAATAGTGGCCTACGGCGTCGCCGTGGTGGTGGCGGAAAGTGTCCACGAAGCCATCTTGCAGGAAATCGGCGAACCACTGCCGCTCCTCGGGGGTGAAGCCGGGGCTTTGCTGGTTGGCCTTGGGGTTATGCAGGTCGATGTCGCGCTGGCAGCAGTTGAAGTCGCCTCCAATAACCAGCGGCGGGGCTCCGGCTGCCTGCAGTTCCCGCACGTAGCGCCGGAAGAAGTGCAGCCACTCTACCTTAAACGCCTGTCGCTCGGGGCCGCTGGTGCCGGAGGGCATGTATACGTTCAGCACCGAGCAGTCGGGGAAATCAAGCCGTAGCACCCGGCCCTCGTCATCGTAGAGGGCCGTGCCGCAGCCATGCACCACATTCAGCGGCACTTGCTTGCTGAACGTGGCTACCCCACTGTAGCCGGGCTTTTGTGCCGGATGCAAGTAGGCGTGGTAGCCCATAGCCTCAAACCCCGACACATCCAGCGGCTCCCGCCCAGCCTTGATTTCCTGCAGACACAGTACGTCCGGATTAGCCTCGCGCACCCAGTCTAGCAGCCCTTTACTTAGCGCGGAACGAAGCCCGTTAACGTTGTAGGAAATGATTTTCACTAAAAACAGCTCTATAGCCCGTCATGCCTCAACAAGCTCGACATGACGGGCTAGTAAACAATTTATTCGTCCTCCTGCGCGTCGAAGTACTCCAGCACGTGCCACTTGAGCATGCGCTCCTGCTCCTTTAGGTTGGCGAAGGGCACAGGGCGCACTAAGCGGTAGTGGGGCCAACCTTCCTCGTCGACGTGGTCGAGCTCGTAGTAGCCGGAGTAGCTGAAGATTTTACAGGTGGCAATGTGCATTAGGTCCTGCTTCTGCTCCTTGGTGAAGGGGCCGGCACCCTGGCCTAGCTCCTGCACACCGATGAGCAGAAGCAGCGCATTCATGTCGGGCTTCTTACCGAACCGCTCGCGCATCTGGTTCATCAGTTCCCACCAGCGCTGCTCAAACTGCGCTTCGGTTTCCTCTGGATTCAGCATGGCCTAGGCCTGGTGCTCGGCGTGAATGGGGGCCGGCGTGGCCGACTCTTCCTTCAGGGCCTCCCAATATTCCACGGCACGGCGGAAGTGCGGAATCACGATGCTGCCCCCAATGAGGTTGGCAATGGCAAATACCTCGTACACCTCTTCATCCGTGAGTTTTTCCTCGTAGCACTTGCCGAGGTGGTACTTGATGCAGTCGTCGCAGCGCAGTACCATGGAGCAGGCCAGGCCTACAATCTCCTTGGTTTTCACCGACAGCGCGCCTTCCTGGTAGGTATTCGTATCGAGGTTAAAAAACCGCTTAATGACCTTATTATCGGCCGCCATGATCTTTTCGTTCATGCGCTGGCGGTAGTCATTGAATTCGGTGACGAGGCTCATAAGTAGTCCGTAAGTTCAGAGTGAAGGAAAAGACGATAACTAGAGCACTAGGCCACTATCGGCCGCTGGGTGCTTTTCATTACCGTATTTAAAACTTAAAATTAGGGAGAAGTTCACCAGCATAAGTACCCCGCTGCGGAAGATGCTCGTCTGCTTCAGGTTAGCTACTCGTGTTTTTATATCTCCGCTCGCTTCTATCTCCCGATATGCCTATTCCGGCGCTGCTATCCGACTTCGTTTCGCTGCTGTTCCCGCGCGTGTGCCTAGCCTGCGATGAGCCCTTGGCGCGGGGCGAAGATCATATCTGCACTCACTGCCGTGCCCAACTTCCCTACACCGACTATCACAAGCTGCCGCCCGCCGAGAACCCTCTGGCCCGGCGCTTTTGGGGTAAGCTACCCGTTAAGCACACGCTGAGTTACCTGCGCTTCCTGCGCCATGGACGTGTGCAGCACCTGTTGCATCAGCTGAAGTACCAAGGGCAGCAAGATGTAGGTCGGGTGCTAGGCCACTGGTATGGGCAGGAGTTGCTGGAAGCCGGGTTTGCTCCTGAATTCGACATACTTGTGCCCGTGCCGTTACACCCGCGCAAACTGGCCAAGCGCGGCTACAACCAAGCCGACAGCTTTGCGGAGGGTTT
Source organism: Hymenobacter wooponensis (assembly GCF_004745865.1). GTDB lineage: Bacteria > Bacteroidota > Bacteroidia > Cytophagales > Hymenobacteraceae > Hymenobacter > Hymenobacter wooponensis. Next base: position 91,659 of record NZ_SRKZ01000007.1, read on the forward strand.
GGCTACTGGCCTAGGCCTCCCCTGGCACGCCACGGCTTTGCGCCGCACCACCCACACCTCCTCCCAAACTCGCAAAAACCGCCTCCAGCGCTGGCAAAATGTAGCCACCGTGTTTGAAGCTGCCGACTCGGCTGCAGTGGCTGGTCAACGTGTACTTGTTGTGGATGATGTTCTCACAACTGGGGCTACGCTAGAAGCTTGTGCGGCAGCACTATTGGCAGCTGGTGCCGCAGAAGTTAGCATAGCTACCATCGCCACTGCCGACCGACAGTAGTACAGACTGGCTTGGCACGCTGGTGCTTCTCATGATTATACAAAACAAGAGAGCCACCCCTTGCGAGGTGGCTCTCTTGTTTGGATCAATTACGAAGCCGTAGTTCTTATTTGTTGGAACCGGCGTTGATCATAGCGCAACGGAAACCGATGGTAGCCGTGGCTGAATCTTCGGCCATGAAGCGGCGCGTACCGGGCGAGAGCCAGTAGGCCACATCGCGCCAAGAACCGCCTTTGTACACGCGCACGTGGTCGTCGATGAGTGACTGGTAGCCTTTCTTGTCGTACTTCTCCGAAGGGTCGAGGAAGCCGTTACGACGGAAGGGGTTCAGGTCTTCCACATCTTCAAACGAGAGCGGACGGTAGATGTCCTGTACCCATTCGTTTACGTTACCAGCCATGTTGTACAGGCCGTAATCGTTCGGTGGGTAGGCATACACGTACTCCGTGATCATAGCACCGTCGTTGAGCGAGCCAGCAATACCAGCATAGTCACCGCGGCCACGCTTGAAGTTAGCCAAGAACTGGCCCATCTTCTTGCCGTAGGAGTTCCGCACCTGGCGGCCATCCCATGGGTAGATGCGCTTGTTCTCCTGGTTCTCGTTGCCAGTTTCCTGGGTACCGATCAGCGACTGCGCAGCGTATTCCCATTCAGCCTCCGTGGGCAGACGGTAGTTAGGCAGCGTGTTGCCGTTTTCGATGGCAATTTTAGACTTGCCACCGTCTTCTGAAGTACCTTCAGCTGCGGCACCGGCATCCGCCTTCTTCTTACGCTTGAACAGGCCACCGCCGCCGCTGCTGCCGCTGTCATCAGCGTCGCCAGCTAGGCGCTCGTTTACCTTAGCCGTACGCCAGGTGCAATAGTCGTTAGCCTGCAGCCAGCTTACACCCACTACAGGGAAGTAGCGGAAGCCGGGATAACGCAGGTAATAATCTACGTAGGGGTCGTTGAACGACAGCTCGCGGGCCCATACCGTGGTGTCAGGCAAAGCTGACAGGTAGAACTCCTCGGCCGAGTCCTTCCGCACAAAGTGCAGATACTCGAGCCAGTGGATGTTGGCCACCTCGGCTTCGTCCATGTAGAACGAGGCCAGCGTAACAGTACGCTCGAGGTTGTCGTGGGTCATGGCAACGTCCTCTTCGGCGGAGCCTAGAACGGTACGACCACCTTCGATAAACACCAGACCGGGTCCATCGGGAATGCCTTGGTAGTCCGCGACTTTCATTCCTTCCTCGGTGTTGTACTCAATGCCCGTGGTGGAGCTGTACTTACCGGGTTTCTGGGCCGTAGGCGGACCGCCTTTGCAGGCTGCCAGCGCGCAGGCGCCAACTACAGCAAAGCGCAGGTACTTGGAGAAATTCATGATTGAGTTGAAACTACCTGTGAGAAAAGGTTTTAGATAAGGCAAGTTGCTGCAATGATACGGCTTTTCAGAACGCCGGACAAGGAATTGACGGGTAATTCCGTCGTTTTAAACGTCGCCAAGCGGCTTCCAGCATGTCAAACTCTCGAAGGCTCAAAGAAATTTCATGAGCACCTCCTAAATCAGCACTAAACTGACTCAAACTCACATCGTAGCTATAACCGAGCCGAAAACTACCAACGCTCAACCCCGCAATAGCCGTCAGAATCTGCTGCGGATGGCTAGAACCCGGGAGTGGAATGCCCCGGTAAACCGCTCCCAGCGTAATGGGCGTCGCAGTAAAATACAACCCGGCCTCTGCCCGCTGCGACCCTCCTTGGTGGGTGTAAGATGCGGTAGGAGAAAGGCTAATTTCTCTGAACTCCTGCTTAACGTTGGTCTTGAGAAAATAGTATTTATACCCGCCCTGAAAATTTAAGCGCAACGGTAGTTGCGTTTGGGTCACGAAGCCTAAATCGGGCTGGTTGATGTGGTGTGCCGAGGCCCCTACCCAGAACTTATCAGTATAGAGCAGCCCCCCCACGCCCGCCGTGAAATAATGCACCGGCTTATAGTCTACCACTTCCAGCGTTTGGTCGCGTATTATCCCGTCATCGGAAAGCTGGTCGCCGAAGACTAAGTTGCCATAGCTCACGCGCTGCAAGCCGTAACTTACGGAGGCGCCCCCGCTTAAACTCAGTTGCTCCGTGAGGCGGGCATGATACGCGTACACGCCACCCGCCTGAAACCGCGTATAGCCAATGCCGCCAGTCCGGTCATAATTCACCAACAGGCCTACGGCACTGCGCTGGTCACGGAGGCGGTAGTCGGCAGCTAACTGGCTGGTCTGGAAAGTGCCGGCTAGAGTAGGAAACTGGTTGCGGTAGCTGAGCGTGAGGCTGTAGTCGTCGAGCAAGCCTGCGTAAGCAGGGTTTTGGTACATGCGCGTGGCATAGGGCTGCGCGAAGTACAAATCCTGCGCCTGCGCGGCCCCGCCCATTCCTAAGCCTATAGTTACCAGAGCTGTTAGCCGTCGGAGCATGGAAGAAGAAACGGAGTACAATCGATGGGGGCGCATACCGGGAAACTCTAACGCCCAAAGCGGGTCTTTGGTACGGCCGCTAGGCCACTTCACGGAACTAAAGTGGCCAATTCTTTCATCTTTAATAGTAGTCTCTCATTCTTTAGGAGGCAAATAAATAGGGCTGTACTCTCATTTGGCTCTAAGCCAGTACGGTATTAGCCTATTTTTGCACTTGGCTAGTTGCAACGAAGACGGATGTTTTTACCTCTGTTAAACGTTCGGTAACCTCAGCAGTCAACGATTGTCGTTTACTTGTTGCCGTCTAGGCCATATGCGGCCCAGCCTTTGCAGTGGCTCCTATCGTCTCCTTCCTTTTATCTATATGCGTAAGTTTTTTCTTGGCCTCCTAATTTTTGTGGTGGTGCTGGTAGCCGCCCTGGCCGCCGCGCCTTTTCTATTCAAAGACAAAATCAGGCAGGCCTTCGACCAGCAGCTGGCTCAGCGCGTGAAAGCCAAGGTGCAGTACGACCCCGGCAACGTGGACGTGACCTTACTGAGCACTTTCCCCAACCTTTCCCTGCGGTTAGATCAGCTCCGCATTATTGGGCAGGACTCCTTCGCTCGCGATACCCTGGCCTACCTGCCCCGCCTTGATGTAGGCCTAGACCTAATGAGCGTAATCAGCGGCGACCAGATTAAGATCAAAAATGTAACTCTGGAGCAGCCCGATATTAGTTTGCGGGTACTCAAAAGCGGGCGCGCCAACTGGGACGTGTTCGTGTCTGACTCGGCGGCCGCTTCTAAAGGGCAGGATACTACCGCCGTGAACCTGGCAATTAAGGGGTGGAAGATCAATGATGGCCACCTGCGCTACGACGACCGCAGCATTCCGTTTTCGATGGAAGCCCGCCACGTGAACCACACTGGCTCCGGCGACTTCGAAAGTAATGTGTTTGACATGGTGAGCCAGACCACCGCCGAGCAGTTCACCATGAACTACGATGGCACTGATTATATCAGCAAGAAAAAGCTGACGGCCGACGTGACCATGGCCATGAACCTGGAGAAGATGCTGTTCACCTTCAAAGACAACAAGGTGCAGCTCAACGATTTCCCGGCCACCTTCCAGGGCACTGTAGGCCTGCCCAATGCCACCGACATAACCTACGACCTGACCTTCAAGGCGCTGGAAACCGACTTCAAGAACATCCTGAGCTTGGTGCCTGGTGCTTACACCGAGCAGTTTAAGGACATGAAGGCTGAGGGTACTGTAGCATTCGATGGCTACTTCAAGGGCGTGCAGAATGCCCTCAAAATGCCCGGTTACGGCGTGAACCTGCAGGTGAAGAACGGCACGTTCAAGTACCCCGACCTTCCCCAAGCAGCCCGCAACATCAACGTAGACATGAACGTGGATAACCCTTCCGGCTTCACGAACAATGTGAAGGTAAACGTGAAGCAGTTCCACCTCGACTTGGGCGCCAACCCCGTGGACGGCAACGTGGCCATTGATGGCCTAGAGCCCATGAAGGTAGATGGCCGCGTGAAAGCCAACGTTGACCTGGCCGAAATGATGAAGGTATACCCCGTGCAAGATTTGATTCTGCGGGGCAAGCTCTTCGTGGATGGCACTGCCAAGGGCATCTATTCTAAAACCCAGATGCCCGTGGTGCAGGCCAAGATGAACCTGACCAACGGCTACGTGAAGAGCAAGCAGTTTCCGGCTCCCATTGAGAACCTGACCCTGAATGGCACCGTCACGAACCCCACCGGCCAGCTCAACGACACCCACGTAGACATTCCGCAGTTCCGAATGCTGCTGGATGGGGAACCCTTGGAGGGCCGGGTAGCTACCCAGGGCGTAGATAAGCTGCGGTTTGATACCGATGTAAAAGGCGTAATTGACCTAACGAAAATCACCAAGATTTTCCCGCTGGAGGGCATGACCGTAACGGGCCGCCTCAACGGCGACATTGCCGCCAAGGGAAACATGGCCGACATTGAAGCCGGCCGCTATCAGACGGTAGTGGCCTCGGGCACGGTAAAGGCTCAGAACGTAACCTATAAGAGCAAAGACCTGCCCCAGGGTATGAAGGTTACCCAGGCCACGGCTACCTTCAACAACGACAAGATTGTACTGCAGAACATGACGGGCTCCCTGGGTTCGTCGGATGTCGCGGCCTCGGGCACTATCTCCAACTACATGGGCTATCTGTTTGTGCCCGGCCAGCCCCTACGTGGTACGCTCTCCGTGAACAGCAACCGCTTCAATGTGAATGAATGGATGGTAGATGAGGTATCGGCGAAACCCACGGTGGCAGCCACTGGCCAAGCTCCGGCCAAAGCCGAAGGGGTACTCCAGATACCGAAGGAGTTTGACCTAGTGCTGAATACCACCGTAGGCCAGGTGATTTACGACAACCTGAAGCTCGACAACGTGAAGGGTGCCGTGACGGTGCGCAACCAGGTAGCTACCCTCAACAACTTAACCTTCAATACCCTGGGCGGCTCCTTCGCCACCAATGGCAGCTACAGCAGCCAGAATCTGGCGCACCCCAAGTTTGATTTAGGCCTGAAGATTCAAAACCTGAACTTTCAGAATGCATTCCAAGCCTTCAACTCTATCAAAACGCTGGTACCGCTGGCTAGCAGCTTAGAAGGCGTATTCTCCACCAACTTTAACGTGAGTGGTGAGATGGGACCCGATATGATGCCCAAGTACAGCACGCTCACGGGCAAGGGCTTGTTTGAAGTGGTACGGGCCGCCGTAGCCAACTCGCCGGTGCTTAACAAGATCAGTAGCCTCACCCAATTTCAGGAGCTGAAGAGTTTTGCGGTAAACAATAAGGATGTAGCCGCCGAAATCATCAACGGCAACTTCGTGGTGAAGCCCTTCGATCTTACGGTCGGCCAGATCAAGATGACAGTGGGTGGCTCAAATAATGTGAGTACGGGTGGCCTAGAGTACGTCACGGCCCTGAACGTGCCCACGGGTAAGCTCGGCAGCCAGCTAAACAGCAAGCTCACTAGCCTAACCGGTGTTCAGAACCTGCAGGGTACCGACCGCGTGACGCTAGGCCTCAACATTGGGGGCACCGTAGCCAACCCGCAGGTGAAGCTGACGACCGGCAGCGTGAAAGCCCAGGCCAAGGATTTGGTGAGCAACATTGTGCAGGCGAAAGTGGACGATGCCAAGCTCAAGCTCCAGGCCCAGGCCAAAGTTGCCCAAGACAGCTTGCAGCGTGAGTTGCAGCGCAAGCAGCAAGAACTAGCTGAAAAGGCTAAGCTGGAGCTCGATAAAAGGCGCTTAGAAGCCCAAAGCAAGCTTCAAAACCAGGCTAAACAGGGCTTGAACAACATCCTGTTCGGGAAGCCCAAACCGCAGCCAGCTAAGCCCGCTGAAGCTCCAAAGGCGGCGGAGCCTGCCCCAGCCGCTCAGCCCGATAGCATGAAATTAAGATGATGTAAATTTTCCAACCCTCCTTTACGGAGGAGTTTGGCTAATTTCTTGTGAAACAGAGGAGCCGGTACACTATAGCGTGTGCCGGCTCCTCTGTTTTACTTCTCCTACATTTCTCCCCCTCCCAATGAAACTCCTTCGCTTACTCCCCTTGGCACTAGCCTTACCAGTAGCCCTGGCTAGCTGCAGCAAAGACAACGAATCTGCTGGTTCCTCGAAATTGGAAGTACGCCTGATGGATGCCCCCGGCGACTATCAGAGCGTGGTGCTGGATGTGCAGCAAGTAGAAGTGCACCTGCAGGATGAGGCAAACCCCGACGGTTGGCAGTTACTGCCCTTCAAGGCCCAGACCATTAATGTGCTGGAGTACGTGAATGGCAAGTCGGCTCTGTTAGTCAACACCGACTTTGCCCCCGGCGACCTGAAGGAAATTCGATTGGTATTGGGCTCTGGCAGCTACGTTATTGGCCGCGACGGCCAGCGCTATGACCTCAAGACCCCGAGCGGACAGACCTCCGGCGTTAAGCTGAAGCTGGACCAGGCTACGCTGCGCGAGCGGGAAACCTTCCAGCTCCTGCTTGACTTTGATGTAGCTAAGTCTGTTGTAGAGCGCGGCAACTGGAAGCCCGGCAACGACCGCAAAGAGCGCTACCTGTTAAAGCCGGTTGTTCGGGTGGTAGCGCAAGCTATTAAAGGTGGCCTACGCGGCACCGTAGCACCCGCCGCCGCTCTGCCGCAGGTGTTGGCCATCCGCTCCTCCATCACGGTTCCTGATACGTTTAGCACCGCCGCCGATGCATCGGGTGCTTATCAGTTGAGCGGTCTTCCATCGGGCACCTATAAAGTGCAGTTCTTCCCCAGCACCACCGCCCCCGCTAACCAGCCCGCCTATAAAGTGGTAACCCGTACGGGCATCACCGTTACGAATGAGCAGGTAACAGACTTAGGTCAGACTTCCCTGAACTAGGCGGTGTGCCAAGTAGCTAGGCCACTCCCACCACATACTGAGCGCAATAAAAAAGCCCTGGCTACATGCCAGGGCTTTTTTTGTGTAGGAGAGGAAAGTCGTCTATTGCTTAGCAATACGCTGGGTAAACTTGCCAGCCTCGCCACGTACCACCACAATGTATATGCCGCTAGGCCAGGTGCTCAGGCTCAATTGCACTACTTGGCTACCCGCCTGAATGGCGCTATACACGGTGCGGCCAGCCGCATCTACTACCGTCACTTGGTACTGGCCTACGGGCAGCGCCGTCAGGTCCAGCGTAGCGTCAGAACTAGCTGGGTTTGGCGTCACACTGATGCCAGCGTTCAGCTCGGGACGGAAGGTGAGCGTGCGCACCATGCTGTAGCTCACGGTACCGTCGGTATCTACTTGCTTGAGGCGGTAATATACCGTGCCCTTAGCCCAGACGTTGGCATCGGTGAAGCGGTACTTGGCGCCGCTTGAGGTGGTGCCGCTACCCTTTACTGTACCCACGGTAGTGAAAGCCGTGCCAGTGAAGCTGCGTTCTACCTCAAACCGGTCGTTGTGCAGCTCCGAGGCCGTATTCCAGGTCAACAGAGCAGTACCATTCACAGCTTTTGCTTCGAAGGCCACTAACTCAACCGGCAATGGACCACTGGTGCCAATGGTGTAAACCGCCGTATTAGATGTTCCGCCCAGGTTGTCGGTAGCGAAGTACGTGAAGTTGTAGCTTCCGGTAACCTTTGGATCTGGCGTGTACGACAGTTCAGACGCCTGCTCAGGACGAATGGTCTGGTTAACTGCCATTGCTACGCCGTTCAGAGTCAGGGAGCCTTTAGCAGGCAGGGTAGCTATCGTGTACGAAGCAATAGTACCATCCGCGTCGGTTGCTACCAGGGGGTTCAGCAGGGTGGTGCCCCACGTGTTGCGCATACCGGTCAGGCTCTTGTTCTGGGCTACGGGCAACTGGTTGCTGATCGGAATGGTGTAAATGGCCGTGTTCGACTGGTTGTTGTCGTTGTCGAGGGCGTAGTAGGTGAACGTAGCGTTACCTGCGTACAGCCCCGCGGGGTCGAAGGTGAGTTGGGTGAGCTGGCTCGGCAGTACCTCTACAGGCGTGGTGCCCACTTTCACGCCTGCTACATACAGTGTGCCATGCGCGGCCTGAGGCGCACTGGTGATGAAGTATTTGGTGATGGTACCGTCACCATCAGTGGCTTTGAGGGGGTTGATGCTAGTAGCCGCTGCTGCGTTAGAAATAGCCGGTGAAGTAGTGACGTCCTCTGCCAGCGGAGCTTTGTTACCCACCGGAATGGTGTAGATAGCTTCATTGCTAAGCGAGCCGCTGTTGTCGGTGGCTACGAAGCTGAAAGTAACGTTTCCGCTATAGTTGGCCGCGGGCTGATACGTTAGCTTGCTGTTGAGGGCGGCCGCAAAAGCAGTTCCTCTGATGGCTGGCTTGCCATCAACATATAGCGTACCCGAGCTTGGCAGCGCCGTAATAGTGTACGTGCTGATAGTACCGTCGGGGTCGGTAGCGTTCATGGCCGCAATACCCGAAACCGATGCGTTTACGGCTAGGCCTGTAGTGGTGGTATTGTAGGCTACTGGCACCGCATTACAGGTACCGAAATACAAGTCATCGATACCGATGTCGTTGCCGCCGCGGTCAAGTGTCAAGTTCCGGATTTCGAAGGTGGCCGTCGTGTTGTTACCGGAATACCAAACGTCGGCGTACTGCACCCACTGGTCGGGCGTTTCGGGGACTACAATAGTGCCCGAGGTAGAAGCACCATTAATCACGAAGCCTACTTCGGGGAACTTGCCGTTGGAGTTAGGCGGCAGCAAGTTGTTGAACCAGGCCGAGAAGGTGTAATACCGGTTTGGCTCTACTTTAAACGTTTGGGTGTACAACGTCCGGATGGCCGAAGTGGCGTTGATCATCATGAAGTTGTTACCATCCAGGCTGGCTGTGCCCGTGCCGTGTCCTTTACCCTGGAAGTTATAATGGTACTCGCTAGCGTTGGACCCAATGCCATAAGTAGTTTCGGGCACCAGTTCATTGCTTACACCTGGCAGGTTTTCCTTGTACTCATAGTTGGTGTTGAAACCCACGTTGCCCGACTCGAAGCTGGAGTTGGTCAGCAGGTTGGGGCCGGTAGCTGAGATACACTGAATGCGGGGGTCGTAGACGTTCAAAGACACCGTGGCGGTGCCGCACTGCGGAACACCCGTTTTGTCGCACGCCTTGTACACGAAGCTGTCGGAGCCGAGGTAGTCCGTGGCGGGAGTATAGTTGTACGAGCCGTCCGTGTTCAGCACCAGCGTTCCGTGGGCTACTGGCGTTACCAATGTTACCGTAAAGCCAGTGTTTTCGGGGTCAATGTCGTTAAGAATTACGTTACCGAAGATTTTGGTGTTCTTCTCTACCTCATTACTGTCGTCGAAGGCCGTCGTTACGTTTTTCACTTCTACCCGCACCGTTGCGCGGTTAGATGTCAGGCCGGAGTTATCCTGTACCGTGTAGGTTATGGTGCTGATACCGGCAAAGTTGTTGACGGGAACAAACGTGACAACCCCGTCGGCATCAACCGTAAATTTACCCTGCCCCGCTACAGTGCGCTCCTTCTGCAGATCCGCCACGTCGGGGTCCAGATCTACCGTGGTTTTATTGATCGTCCCGTCGCTATCCGTGTCGTTTGCCAGGATATTGACGATGGCCGTTTGATTGCGCGCAACGGTTACGATTGGGTCGTTGACGGCTGTGGGTGGGATATTGGCAACCGGTATGGTATAAGTAGCCGTGTTAGCCGACTCCAGTCCGTCGTTGTTGATGACGGTGTACGTGAACGTACGCTCGCCGGAGGTGCCATTAGGCGTAAAGCTTAGCTTGCTCCCTTCGGCAAAAGCCAGGTTCCGGGCAGCGGTAATTTCGGTGGTAGCATTCAGGAAAAGCTTACCACCAGTAGGAATGCTTTTCAGGCTGAAAGCAGTGATGGTGTTGCCCGTAGCCGGCGTACCCGACAGCGCAGCAATAGCCGTGTTAGCGGCGTTGCTAGGCATTGCCCCCGTCCGGATGTTGTTAGCGACGGGCGGAACTACCACTGTTACTGTAATGGTGGCTTGATTGGAAGCTTCCTGACTAATCGGGGTACCTAGATATCGGCCACCAACGTTACTAACAGTATACTTAATAGAAGTTTGGTACCGTGTGTTTGGTATCACAGGGTTAGGCATTGTAAACGTTACAGTCCCATTAGCATTCACTGAGAACGTTCCGCCGTTAGAAGCAGTACCAACTAACTTAACTGAGGTAGGATCAATAGCATTAGGTGCTATACCAGAAAAAAAGCCTCCGCCACTCTCATCATTTGCCAGTACATTAATAGTTACTGACTGCGAACTAATAAGAACATTAACAGCGTCGTCTACCGCATTTGGTGCCGAGGCCCAAGCAGCCATTGGTAACCCCAACAGGATACCTGTCAATCCGACTAGGCGTTTGAGCTTTTTTGCTCCTATCGGACTTCGTGCAGAAGGCGTCGCGCGGAAAAGTGTTTTCATATTGGGAAGAATTAGTGAGCATCAGCAGATCGGCCTCAACCACCTGATTGAGTGAAAATGAGGCCTTTCTTAAATTTACTACCCGTATATATGATTTTTCAGTGCTCACCCACTTTTCATTTAGCAAGCACAAAGTTTTTTATGATTTATCTTTCCCAGCCAAATTCAGTCTATAAAATGATTTAAATCATACAATTATTCCATATTCAGGATAAAAGTCCAATATGAGACTCACAATCACCTTTCCCATATAGAGAGCACAACCATAACGCCTATCCGCACCCCGATCAATTAAAATATAATTAAACTAACTTACCTCATTTTCATAGAACATAAAGGCCAGTTAGCTTCTATTCTGACTCGTTCTCTTCTATTATACTCCTGAACGCACGCAATCAACTAATTAGACCTCTACCATACCTACTTTCAGTGGAGCCTTTAGTAAAGAGACTCTGATGAGCGAGCAGCATGGTAGTTTGCTTTACTTCGTTCCTCTCATGACTGCATAGAGTGGCCTAGGCCACTTAGCTCAGCATAACAAAAAAGCCCTGGCTATGTAGCCAAGGCTTTTTTGTTACTACAGTAATTAATACCCCTACTGCTTGGCGATGCGCTGGGTGAACTTGCCAGCCTCGCCGCGTACCACTACAATGTACATACCGCTAGGCCAGCCGCCTAGGGGCAGCGACGCTGCCTGACCGCCAACATGGTTGCTGTTATATACGGTGCGACCTGTAGCATCAAAGACATGTACCTGATACTGGCCTACAGGTAGAGCGGTCAGATCAAGCGTAGCCTCAGTAGTTGCAGGGTTGGGCACTACACTAATGGCAGCCTCCTGCTTGTTGAAGGTTACCGTCCGAACGGAGCTATAGGTGGCTTCGCCGTTGGTGTCTACTTGTTTGAGGCGGTAGTATACTGTGCCGCTCACCCGGTTACGAACGTTGGCGTCGGTGAAGCGGTAGGCCACTCCAGTGCTAGTAGTGCCTTTACCTTTCACGGTGCCAACGGTTACGAAGGCTTCACCGGTAGAGCTGCGCTCCACTTCGAACCGGTCGTTGTGTAGCTCTGAGGCAGTGCTCCAATTTAGTTGAGCACTATTACCTACAGCTTTGGCCTCGAAACTCACCAGTTCTACTGGCAGGGGGCCACCAACCGGCAAAGTATAGGTGGCTACATTAGAAATCCCGCCCAGGTTATCGGTGGCGTAGTAGGTGAAGTTGAAGGTTCCCGTGGCTGACTTCGCCAGAGCATACGACAACTCACTAGCCTGCTCAGGACGGATAGTCTGGTTAGCCGCTACCAATACTCCATTCAGCGTTAAAGTGCCAGACGTAGGCAGCGTAGCAATAGTGTAAGAGGCAATAGTGCCATCAGCATCCGTGGCCACTAGCGCGCTTAGTGGCGTAGAGCTGGCCGTGTTGCGCATTGAAGGCGCCGTCTTGTTCTGGGCTACCGGCAACTGGTTGCTGATCGGAATGGTGTAAATGGCCGTGTTCGACTGGTTGTTATCATTGTCGAGGGCGTAGTAGGTGAACGTGGCATCACCCGCGTAGGTACCAGTGGGGTCGAAGCTGAGCTGGGTGAGCTGACTAGGCTGCACTGGCTGTGGTGCCGTCGTTACCCGAACCCCGCCTACGTAAAGTGTGCCATGCGCAGGATTAGGCACGCTCGTAATGACGTATCCAACGATAGTACCGTCGCCATCGGTGGCACGTAGGGGGTTAATGGGTGTAATATCCGCCGTGTTAGATATAGCCGGTGAGGTGGTCACGTTCTGAGCCAACGGGGCAGTATTGCCTACCGGGATGGTATACGTTGCCGTATTGCTAATGGAACCGCTATTGTCGGTGGCTAGGAAGGTGAACGTGAAGTTGCCATTACGACCTGCAGCAGGCACATAGGTCAGCTTACCATTCTCGGCAGGAGAATACGCTCGATCTACGACAGCCGCTACCCCATTCACGTACAGCGTACCAAAGGCTGGCAACGACTTGATGCTGTAGGAAACGATAGTACCGTCAGAGTCAGTAGCATCCATGGCGGCAATGGCAGTGGCTGCCGTGGTATTGCTCGGAATAGCGCTCGTAAGCGTATTGTTTGCTACCGGAACGGCGTTACACGTGCCGAAGTACAAGTCATCAATACCAATGTCATTACCACCCGCATCCAGAGTCAGGTTCCGGATTTCGAAGGTGGCCGTGGTGTTATCGCCGGAGTACCACACGTCGGAGTAGTTTACCCACTCGTCGGGCGACTCCTTGATAACCAGCGTACCGGAAGTCGACTGCCCGTTGATAACAAACCCTACTTCGGGCTCTTTGCTGTTCGAGTTGGGTGGCAGCAGGTTATTGAAGTATGCCGAGAAGGTATAATACCGGTTCGGTTGCACCTTAAACGTCTGCGTGTACAGCGTCCGAATGGCCGAGGTGGCATTAATCATCATAAAATTGTTGTTGACCGTAGAGCTACCGCCACGGCCATATCCGCGGAAGGCGTTATGGTAGTTATTAGCGTTGTAGCCAATGCCATAGGTAGTTTCGGGTACTAACTCGTCTCTGACGTCAGGCAGATCTTCCTTGTACTCGTAGTTGGTGTTGAAGCCAACGTTGCCATTCGTGAAGCTAGAGTTCACCAGCTGGTTGGGGCCAGTGGCGGCAATACACTGTACCGCGGGGTCATACACATTCAGGTATACCGTGGCGCTGCTGCACTGCACTGGCGTAGCCTTATCGCAGGCTTGGTAAGTGAAGCTGTCCGTGCCTAGGTAGCCTTGGTTGGGAGTATAGGTATATGAGCCGTTGGAGTTCAACGTGAGCGTACCGTGCGTGACATTTTTGCCCGCCACCAACGTTACGTTGAAACCGGTGTTCTTCGGGTCGATATCATTGAGAATCACGTTGCCAGAAACGGTCGTGTTCTTCTCTACCTCGTTGCTATCGTCGTAGGCAGTGGTTACATTTTTCACCTCTACTTTGATAGACGCCTGATTAGAAGTGAGGCCTTGCGCGTCCTGTACGGTATAGGTGATGGTGCTGATACCAGCATAGTTATTTACGGGCACAAACGTGACGATGCCGCTTGGCGCCACCGTAAACGTGCCCTGGTTTGCCAGAGCGCGGGTTTGTTGAATACCTGCCTCCTCGGGGTTCAAGTCGACGGTGCTGGCCACGATGCCTCCCTTGCCGCTGGCATCCTTGTCAATATCCGTGTCATTAACCAGCACCGAGATAGAGGCCGACTGGTTTCGCGTTACCGTTACGATGGGGTCGTTTACCGCTACTGGGGGTATGTTGGCCACCGGAATGGTATACGTAGCCGTGTTAGCTGACTCCAGGCCATCATTGTTAGTGGCAGTGTAGGTAAAGGTCAAGTCCCCAAATCGGGCTCCCGATGGATCAAAGCTCAGCTGCCCAGCTTCGGTAGCGGTTAAAGAACGGGGGGCCGTAATCTCAGTACTGTTCAGGTAGAGCTTCCCACCTAGAGGTAGAGTCTTTAGGGTATAGCTGGTTATGGTGTTGCCCGAAACAGGAGAAGCCGAGAGCGGCGAGATGGTAGTAGCATCCGCAGTACTAGGCATTACTGCCGCAAGAACATTAGTACTAGTGGGTGGAACCTGAATTTTAATAGTGTAGAGCGCCGTAGAAGATAAGTTGCCGTTAGAAGTTGCCGTATAGCTACTGCTTAGAGTACCAGCTCCAGATCCATTAGGTTGGAAATAGAAACTGTTGGCCTCTGCACTCGTAAAGGTTTGGCTTCCAGTTACTGCTGCCCCTCCAGAAGACACACGATAAAATGCCCCCAGTGTAGTAGAAGGCAAAGTCATACTGTATGTTATTGCTTCCCCATTATCATCAGTGGCAACGAAAGCGGGTAGCTTTATACGTGATCCAGTGCTGGTTACGGTTGCTGCTACGTCGCTGGCCTTAGGCGCTACATTGTTGATTGTAACGGTTACAACACTGGATGCTGGAATTGACGAGCCACCTTTACCAGACGCCTGCATCTGGTTGCCTGCTCCCTCTGGATTTTTCAGGGTGATATTTAAAGTTCGAGCGTACGCAGGATCATTCTTCTTAAAATCTCTAACTGGATACGTGATAATACCAGTACCAGAATCATACACAGGGTTGTCGGTGCCACTTACACTTGCGGGCTTTGCATTTCCAGTTAGCGTAACAGTAGATGTCTGATTACCATTACTAGTGACTTCAACGGTAAACGTGTAGGAGACAACGTCACCGGGATTGACATTAGAGGAAGCATTAGTTGGATTACGGACTAACGTGCTAGTCTGAGCTTGCACTTGCGCTACACTTAATAAGAGTAGCACCATCGTAAATGCACTTTTAAGAAACTTGGCTTGACTCCTTACAGGGTCTCCCCATTTTTGTATTCGGAAAGGTGTTTTCATACGAATGAATTAGGATGGACAAGTGGTAGATACTGCCGGCTTTTCCCGCAGATAACTAGGTCAAAACTAATGCGATAAGTGTAGTTTTTCAAGAAACAAACCTGATTCCAACTTTCATCGCATTAGCATATTTCCATTTTTGCAAATCTATCTCCCATTCTGAATATATTTCATAATATTTTCATCTAAGCAACTCAATCGCTTCAAAAGATGGGAATAAAGCGCCTCACATTATTTTATACTACTTCCTACTGCCGCATTTTCACACCATAAACTATACGATATTTTTTATAATTATATTTGTAATATCTAACACACAGCAAAACAAAAGCCCATGCACAATTACTGTACATGGGCTAGTGGCTTACCAAGAATTTACTGTTGGCTAGGCCCCTATTTAGGCTAAGCTTTTCACTAGGGTTAACAGCTCACGTTGCGTAGCCTGAGTTTTATTTTGGGCGTACCATGCATGTACTTTCTCAGCGTACTCTTCGTGAGTGGCACCGCTGTTTTTTAAGCTCAGGAACAGTGCTTGAGCTTCAGCAGGGCGAGGGCCCCACTGGGCAACCTCTGCTAGCGTTTCGGCATTTAAAACCACCAGCTTAGGAATGGAGCGGCCACCATTGGTGAGGTAGCGGTCCATCAGGTCTAGGTTTTCATCGCGCAGGAAGTAGTGCGTGCTGAAGAGCCCGTTGCTTGCTTGGGCCACAGCTTCGAGCACAGGCACAATTTGGGCGGCATCACCGCACCAGCCCTCCGTCAGAATCAGCCAGGCGTAGGGCTGTTTCAGGTTTTGCACCGCTTCGCGCAGCTCGGGCAATACTTGCACCGTTTTATCAAGGCGCTGCATGCGCTGCACGTTGAGGTGCGTATAGTGGGTCAGCATTTCTGACTGCTGAATGCCGGTAGTTTTACCCTGCGCCTGCAGCTCATCAATGAGCTTACGATAGGCGCCATAGGAATAAGCAGTAGCAAGGCGCTCCGGCGCGACCACCGGAGCCAATGTGTTGGTAGACATAGAGGTCAACTAGAAGTTACAAATGCTATAACAACAAAAAACCCTTTTCGGTGGCATGGCCACTCGAAAAGGGTTTTGTTTGCTCGTAGACCAGTTCTAGAGGCTGGGCACATCGGCCGCGGCGGCCTTTGCCGATAGCTCACGGCAGTAGGTGATGAAGTCGGTGTTGATGGGCTCCAGGCCGTTCAGACGCAACTCCCGGGCTACCTGTGCACGATGGTAGTTGGCGTGCACGGGCACGTGGGTCATGATATCTGATACCTGGCTGGTGTAGCCCTCCCCAATGGAGTTGGTATAGGTAATCAGGCGCTGCAGCTCCGCATCGTCGGCCGAAATGCCGTACTGATGGAAGCGCTCCGAAGTTTGCTCGTGCCAGTGGTGCAGGGTAGCGAGGTCGTGCTCCTGCCACACTTTCACTGGGCTGGGCGTGTTGGTCAGGCGCCCTAGCCAGATAGCTTGGGCATTGAGCACGTGGCTGAACAAGCGCAGGGCACTAGCAGGAATGGTAGCGCCACCAGCTACTAGGCCATCCAAATGGCGCAGTAGGGTTTCGTTCGCCCACACGTTGTAGGCTCCCAGCTTTTCATTGGTGTTGATCATGGGTAAGAAAGTAACGGGGGTAATGAAGTGATGAGGTAGAGAAGTCGGATGCAGTGTTGCTTCATCACTTCAATACCTCTTTACTTTTAGCGAGGGTCTTGCCAAACGAGGCGTTCTTCGGTACGAGCTTTAGCAAAGTCGGCGCACTGCCCGTCGCCGCGGCCGGTTAGGCCGCCGTCGGGGTGGCAGAGCACCTTGCCATCTGCTGCGTACAGCGTAGTATATTGGTCGCAGCAGCCTACGGTTTCATAAAACACCAAGCTCCCATTGTATTGGTAGCTCATGATCTGGACCGGGGGGTTCTGTTTCTTTTCGTTAAGATGATGCTGAATCCGGTCGTTGAGCCACTGTGGGCGCTTTCGATCATCGAAGGTAGCATCGGGCTGGGGCGTCGGCTCAATGGTGTTGGCGCTGGTAGGCGCCGGCGTGGAGGAAACGCCATTCACATTGCCGGTTTGGGGCGCATCGGTGGGTGTGGTAACGGCCACGTTGCGCTGACAACCCGAGCTGCCGAGCAGCAGGGCGAAGGAAGCGGCCGTGAAGAGTACTGGAAAGCGCATCATGGGAGAGGAACAGGTGGCGGGAAGCGATGCACCCAAATCGGGCGGCAAAGATGCACACAAACTCTTGTTACGCGAGCCTCCGGCCGAGGTTGTTACGCCGCCGTACCCTGTCTTGCCCGCTAGGCAAGTAGCGCCCAGACTTTTGGCCCAAATATCAGTAACCCCACCACTAGCGCCGCTACAGCCATTACCAGCACAGCCCCGGCCGCCACGTCTTTGGCCCGCCCAGCCAGCGGGTGGTACTCCGGCGACACTAGGTTTACGATGGTTTCTACGGCCGTATTCACCAGCTCGGCACTCCATACGGCCCCAATGGCAACCGCCACGGCTACCCACTCCCAGCGCTCCAGCCCTAGGTACAGACCTAGGCCTAGCACCACCACTGTGGCCGCCGCGTGAAATTGCAGGTGCACCTCTGTTTTTAGCGCCGACCACACCCCCTGAAAGGCATACCCGAAGCTGGCTACCCGGCGGCGCACCATACCAGGCCGTGGGGTGGGCACGTTATCCACGGGCTTCAAACTGCTGAAACACGCTGTGGCACAGCTCATCCCATTCGGGCTTCAGGATGCTGAAGTACACGGAGTCGCGGCGTAGGCCACCTTGCGTGAGGCAGTGGCTGCGCAACGTGCCCTCCTCGGTGGCACCCATGCGGCGCATAGCCTCCCGGCTCTTCCAATTGCGGGCGTCAGTTTTCAGCTCCACCCGCTCACAGCCCAGCTCCCCGAACGCATACTTCAGCAGCAAGTGCTTGGCGGCACGGTTGATACCCGTGCGTTGATACTCCGAGCCCAGCCACGTCCAGCCGATTTCCAGCCGCTTGTCGTCTAGGGCAATGTTGCCGTAGCTGGTGCTGCCCACTACGCGCCCGGTTTCCTTATCGATGATAGCAAACGGGTAGCGTTTGCCCGCCTCCCGGTCGCGCACGGCCTGGGTCAGGTAGGCGGCCAGTTCCACGCTGTTGTGCGGCATAGGGGTGGTCAGGAAGCGCCACACGTCGGCGTCGAAGGCAATGGCCTTGAGGTCTTCGAAGTCGGTAAGATCAAGCGGGCGAAGACGGACGCGGCTATTTTCCAGCGTAATGCAACGAGCAAAATCCATGAGGAGCGGGTCGGAGGGGAAGGATGCGTAAAGATGCCGAAAAAAGCAAAATACGGCCTGTACTATAGTCTAGTAAGAGCGCTTCTAGGCCACTAGCAACGGGCTCTCACCCCTCAAAGCCCAGGCCGCGAAGCAGTAAACTGAAATCGGCTTCGGAGAGGTGGCCGCCGCTGGCTTGCGGATGGCCATGTGCAAAATTTGCGGGCGGTGTAGCTCCTTGCTGGGCAAACGCGGCGCGTAATAGGTCCGGAATATGCAGCTCCCGGTTAGCGGTGCGGCCTGATATAGCAACGTACCCCGCTGGCAAATAGCCGCGGTTGGCGCAGAGTACCACCCGGTCGGGCAGGCGCGTAATCCATTGCTGGGCAATGAGTGGGTGAATCTGGCAGGGTGAGTCGATGGAAACCACGGCAACGGGCGCCGCATGTGCAGCACCTTTTGGCGGAAACTTAGGCGGGAGCTTCCGGGCAGCAGCCAACTCAGCGGCTACTTCGGCCCGGTACTGGCCTAAGCGCTCATCTTGAGCCAGGCCGCGGGGGTTATTATCTTGCAGGAGATACTGCAGCGGAAGTTCCAGGTCAAACTCGCCGGCCCGGCGCGCGGCGTTGCACATGGCCACGGCTTCCTTTAGCCACTTGGCAGTGTACTGCTTCTTTACGGCGGGTAGCGGAGCCCAGCCGGCGGAGTCACCTAAATCAGAGAGTATGCCAATGGCCGCCACCCACTGTAGGTCAGCGACATCAGCTTCGGCGGCCAACAGTTCGTAGGCCAGCCACGCGGAGCACGGCACTGGCTCTAGGCCATATCCCGTCAATACGGTGCCACCAGCTGGCGGTGTCCCTTCCGGAATGTGGTGGTCGACGTACAGCACCGGGATGCCCGCCGACTCTAAGGTCCCGTGCGCGTGCACACCCAGGTCCGTGACAATCAGCGCATCGGGCTTCAGGGCTAGAAGCCGCTCGTGGGCGCTGGGCGTCAGGAAGGCGTTTTCACCTTTGCCAGAGGGCACTACTTCTACCTGCCAGGTAGGGTTGATGCGGTTCAGGGCGCGCCCGAACAGAGCTCCCGCCGCTAGCCCGTCGGCATCGAAATGGCAGAAGACAACGAGCCGGCCACCCGTTGGTACCTGATCAAGAAAGGCCCGGAAGGGCGCCACAAACTGCGGATAAGCGGGCATGAAAACGGGCAGCCCGCATAGTAGCAAGCTGCCCGTTGTTCGTAAAAATTGCGGTGGAGGTTGTAAGCTCCTGCTATTAAGCTAGAACTAACTCCCCTCCTTAGATAAGGAGGGGCTAGGGGTGGTTGACCAACCGTTGAACGTCAACTAGCTCTAATTCTAAAAGTCGTTCTAGGCCACTTCAACCACCCCCAACTCCTCCTCATCTGAGGAGGGGAGCTAGTTTTTTAGCTGTAGTTCTTACTTCTTGATTTCGCCAACCATGTCCTCTGGCTTCAGCCACTCGTTGAACTGCTCCTCGGTGAGGTAACCAAGCTGGAGGGCGGTTTCCTTCAGAGTAGAGCCGTTCTTGTGGGCCGTCTGAGCAATTTCGGCGGCTTTGTAGTACCCAATGTGGGGGTTAAGGGCCGTTACCAGCATCAAGGACGAGTTTACGTGCTTCTGGATGTTGGCTTCGAGGGGCTCGATGCCCACGGCGCACTTATCGTTGAACGACACGCACACGTCGCCAATGAGACGGGCCGAGTGCAGGAAGTTGTAGATCATCAGGGGCTTGAACACGTTCAGCTCAAAGTGGCCGTTCATGCCGCCGATGTTGATGGCTACGTCGTTGCCCATTACCTGCGCGGCTACCATGGTCATAGCCTCCGACTGGGTGGGGTTTACTTTGCCGGGCATAATGCTGGAGCCGGGCTCGTTGTCGGGGATGTGCAACTCACCGATGCCGGCACGCGGACCCGAAGCCAGCAGACGGATATCGTTGGCAATCTTCATCAGCGAAGCGGCCACGGTTTTCAGGGCACCGTGGGCTTCCACAATAGCGTCGTGAGCGGCTAAGGCCTCAAACTTGTTTTCGGCCGTGATGAAGGGCAAGCCCGTCAGGTCGGCAATGTGCTTGGCCACGTTCTCGGCGTAGCCGGGAGGCGTGTTGATGCCGGTACCCACGGCGGTGCCGCCCAGGGCCAGCTCGGAGAGGTGAGCCAAGGTGTTCTTGATGGCGCGCAAACCGTGGTCGAGCTGCGACACGTAGCCGCTGAACTCCTGGCCTACGGTCAGGGGCGTGGCGTCCATGAGGTGGGTGCGGCCGATTTTCACGATGTGCATGTACTGCTCCGACTTCTGGCGCAGCGTGTCGCGCAGCTTCTCAATACCGGGCATCGTTACCTCCACCAGAATCTTGTAAGCCGCAATGTGCATGGCCGTCGGGAAGGTGTCGTTGGAGCTCTGCGACTTGTTTACGTCGTCGTTGGGAGCCAGGAACTTCTTCTCGTCGGAGAGCTGGCCGCCGTTGAGCACGTGGCCGCGGTAGGCCACTACCTCGTTCACGTTCATGTTGCTCTGGGTGCCCGAGCCGGTTTGCCATACCACCAGCGGAAACTCTTTATCGAGCTTACCTTCCAGGATTTCATCGCACACACGGCCAATCAGCTCAGCCTTTTCCGCGTCGAGCACGCCGGCGTCGCGGTTGGTGAGGGCGGCGGCTTTCTTCAGGTAGGCGAAGGCGCGGATGATTTCCTTGGGCATCTTGTTGATGTCCTGGGCAATCTGGAAGTTATCGATGCTGCGCTGGGTTTGAGCGCCGTAGTAGGCGTCGGCGGGAACCTGTACGGTGCCCATGGTATCTTTCTCGGTGCGGAACTGAGCCATGCTTCTAGTGGGTGAGAAGAAAGTAAGGTGACAAGAAAGCGCGCCGCAAGCCGGCACGGCGCAAAAGTACACAACCGCGCCCCGTGCGCCACCGCCACCCCAAAATTCTGCGCGGCAGTGGCCTAGCCGCGCGGCGCACGTCTACCGTATAGCCCAGTACTTAACTAGCAATTCCTTCCCATGAAAAAGACTTTCGAAGACGAATCCGACGCCCTGTCAGCTCAGTCCAATCAGCCCACCACGTCCCAGCCCGCTGCTGTAACTCCGCCCTCACAGGAAAACACCGCTCCCACGCCTCCTTCGGCCCAAAACTCCAATACTAGCTCTGACACCGACGAAACGCCCGTGCCCGTAGCTGGCAACGGTGCCCCCGATTATAGCCACATCGACGTGAAAACCGAGCCCGACCTGCCTACCCCCGACAAAGCCGGCGGCAGCGCCACCGAGCCCGAAAGCGGCGGCGGCTACAGCGGCTAACGGTGATTTAGTGACTGAGTGAAATGGTGAGTTTGACGAGCTTACGGGGGCAGTAGCCTAGCGCGTCGTTGCGAGCATGTGGCGCATCAAGCCTGTGTCGAAGCAATCTTTCCTTGTCGCCAGGTCATACACCCGCATAATCAAAAGCCCTTACTTCCATCATGGAGGTAAGGGCTTTTGATTATGCTAACGGTTCGAGAAACAACCAGGAAAGATTGCTTCGTCCTGCATCCTCGCAATGACAGGCCGAGGCCTCTTCGCTCAATCACCGCTTCACCTTCCCTCAATTTTAAACGGCACGCTCACCTCAACCTGCCGGGGCGTGCGGCGGCCATTGACGATGGCCGGGAACCAGGCGGGGCCTTCCTGAATCAGGCGGATGGCTTCGGCGTCGCATTCATCGGTGAGCTTTTTTACCACCTTGATGTCACTGACCTTGCCGTCCTCGCCTACCACAAAGCGGAGCCGCACTGTCCCTTCGGTGTGCGCCTCCAGGGCTTTTTCGGGGTAGTCGAGGCTGTCCTTTAAGTACTTTTTCAGGCTGCCGTAGCCGCCGGCCGGCATGGCGCTTACCGCCATGGGCGCGGGCGCGGCTTCTCGGCGCACTACTACCACTTCACTGAGCTGCTTAGTATCGGGAGCGAGGGCCAGCGCCAGGGTGGAGTCGTTGGGCTTTAGCGGTTGGGTCTTGGCAGCGTAGCCTATTGAGCTGATGCTGAGCTGTGAGGTGTTTGCAGGTACCGTCAGGCTAAACGAGCCATCGGCGGCGGTGGAAGCCCCTTGCCGGGTGCCGGGCACTAGCACCGTAGCCCCTTGCAGACCTTGCCCGGTAGTTTGATCCGTAATGCGGCCATACACGGTGCGCATTGCCCCAGAATCAGAAACAGCCGCCTTCGTTTTGCGTTTTGCTGCTGGTAGGCCACTCGCTTGCAAAGTGGCGGTGGCTGTGCCTGGTTTGTTGGCAGGTGCGGCCGGGGCTGGCTGCACGGCGTAGTCCTGCTTCTGGTCTGTAGAGTTGACCGTGGCAGCGTTTACCAGCACAGTATCGGCACGGGGCACGGTTGCTTGTGCTCCGGCTGCCAGCGTACCGATAACCTCCGTACCAGACTGCACATCAGGTCCGTTGTGTACTTTAGGCGCAACCCGGGCGTCCTGCGGCTTTTGCATTCGACGTCGCACTGCCTTAGGTGCCCGTTGCGGCGACGCGGCCATGCTGGCCACCACATCTGGCGGTATGGGCTCAGCTAGGGGCTCAGCCGCGTCAACTGCGGTTTGCGGTACAGGTACTGGCCTAGGAGCTCGAATGGCGAGCCGCTCTATGGCTTGCCGGCCCGAGGAGGCAACTTCAGTAGAAGACCTATGCATTACGGCAAACCATAGCACGGAGGCACCCAGGGTGAGCACCAGCGCCGCGGCAGCGGCCAGCTGTTGCCAGGCCCACCCTAGGGCTGGCCGTGGCCTTGCCTCTGTGGCCAATTCCTCTACGCGGGCGTGGAGGCGCTGGCGCAGCTCATCGAGGCTGGCGTCGGTAACAGTGGCGGGCTGCATCTCTAGGCCCGTCAGCACCTCAGAACACTGGGGGCAGTCAAGGGTGTGGGCCTCTACCTGCTGCTGCTCGGCGGGCGGGAGCGTCCCGGCCACGTACTCGCGCAGCACCTCTACCGGCAGATGCCGGCTGGCAGAAGGCAGTAGCTCAGAAGCGGGGTTAAGGGGACGCATTGGAGGCAGCAGTTGATTCTAAGTGGCGGCGCAGGTTGCGCTTGCCGTTTTGGATATGGCTTTTTACGGCATTAAGGTCGAAGCCCGTGAGGTCGGCAATGTCGCGGTAGCACTTCTTTTCGAGGTAGAACAGCTCCAGACACTGTTTTTGTCCCGGTGGCAGCCCGGCCAGGGCCTGCTCCATCTGCTGGAGCTGTTGCTCATGGAAGTCGGCTTCGGCAGGGTCATCGTCTACCAGATGCCGACTGACGGCCGATTCCATATCGGCGGCATCCGGGAAGTGCACTACCAGGGACCCGCCGGCTGCGGGGCCGGCGCGTTGCCGGGCCCGTAGCGCCATTAGGCAGTGGTTGCGGGCGGTGGTGTGCAGCCAGGCCGGAAAGTTGTCTACCTCGTGGCGGCGCAGCTTGTCTACCAGCTGCTCAAAGAGTTGCATCACGGCATCCTTGGCGTCTTCCTCCTCGCGCAGGTAGCGCCGGCAGATGGCCAGCACCGCGGGCATGTGCCGCTCATACAAGGTGCCCAAGTCGTGCACATTGCCCTCGGCGCGGTAGCGCAGTAGCAGCTCCGCATCGGAGAGCTCAGCAGCAGGCGCAGGACGACGGCGGAAAAACATGCAATACCAGGTGAATGAGGCTGAACCGAAAGCTACGGCTTCGGCGGCAAACTTCGCTTGGCGCCGGCTACCTGCCAGCCGCATTTCTGGCCTACAGAAAAAATAGTTAAAAATTTTCTGGTGCCCGTGTGGAATCCGTGGCCTAGCGGCATCAACCTAGCAACAACGCCCCACTCGCCGCTGCCATGTGTTACTGCTATCTTCTACTTCTGGCCGGATTAGTACTCTCCGGCAGCGCGCTGGCTCAAACCGCCGCCCCTCCTTCAGCCCCAACTTCTGATTCAGTAACCTACGCTCTGGCACCGCCGCGCAGTGCTCCAGCCCCAGATCTGCCCTGGTGGCTGCCGAACGCCCAAGAATGTGCCGCCATTCGGGCCGAGGAAAACAGCTCTGCACCACGTGCCGCCCAGCGGCGTACTCGCACCTTGCGTCGCTGGGCTCAGGAGCAGCCCGAACCACAGCGCCGACCCTAGGCCACCCTTTACGCTATCCGCTCACTCCTATTCTTTCATCTCATGAAGTATCTACTCTATTGCGCACTGGCAGCCGCCCTATTGCCATCAGCACCTGCTCTGGCTCAACCAACTCCAACGCCGGCCGCTGCTTCAGCTGCTAGCTATACCGTGCAGGGCCGCGTCACGGACCGCAGCACCGGCCAAGGGCTGCCCGGCGTGACGGTACTCGTGAAAGGCACTACCATTGGCGTAAGCACCAACCACGATGGCACCTATTCTATTCAAGTACCAAAGCATTCCAAGTTATTAATATTCAGCTCCATTGGCTTCATACAACGCGAAGTAAAGCTGACTGGGCAGACTACTATTAATGTATGGTTGGCGGCCGATTCACAGCAGCTGAGTGAAGTAGTGGTAACGGGTCTGTCGGGCAAAGCTGCTGGCATTTCTATACGAGGCAGCCGTTCCTTGAAAAGAAAATACGAGCAAGTAGCCGACAAAACCGCCTACGGCTATGGCTACCCGGCCCAACCGGAGCCTGGGGCCGGCGAGTCATACGCCACCATTGCTGAAAACGGCTTCCGCAACGCCACCAAAGAACCGCTCAGCACCTTCAGCATTGATGTAGATGCCGCGAGCTACAGCAACGTTCGTCGCTTCCTGCAGCAGGGCCAGCTGCCGCCCGCCGATGCCGTACGCACCGAGGAGCTCATCAATTATTTTCAGTACAGCTACCCCCAGCCCGCGCCTACCACCCCCGAACCGTTTCGCGTAATCACGGAGCAGGCCCAATGCCCCTGGAACCCCGAGCACCAGCTGGTGCAAGTGGCATTGCAGGGCCGCAAAGTGCCCACCGAGAAGCTACCACCCGCCAACCTGGTCTTCCTGATTGACGTGTCGGGCTCGATGCAGGGCGATGACCGGCTAGGCCTGGTGCAACAGGCCCTGCGCCTGCTCACCAAGGAGTTGCGCCCCCAAGATAAAGTAGCTATGGTTGTGTATGCCGGAGCCGCGGGCACTGTGCTGCCACCCACTGCTGGCTCGAGCCGCGCTGATATTCTGGCGGCCATTGGTCGGCTTACGGCGGGCGGCTCTACGGCCGGTGGGGCGGGCCTCCGACTGGCCTACCAGGTAGCGCGCCAAAACTTCAATAAGGAAGGCAACAACCGCGTGATTCTCTGCACCGACGGCGACTTCAACGTGGGTGAGCAGAGCGACGCGGCCATGGAGCGCCTCATCACAGAAGAGCGCGAAAGCGGCGTGTTCCTGACCGTGCTGGGCGTAGGCCAGGGCAACTATCAGGACAAAAAAATGGAGTTGCTAGCCGACAAGGGCAACGGTAACTACGCCTACCTCGACAACCTCGACGAGGCCCGCCGGGTGCTGGTGCAGCAGTTTGGGGGCACCTTGTTTACCATTGCCAAGGATGTGAAGCTGCAGGTAGAGTTCAACCCCGCCCGGGTGCGCGAGTACCGTTTGGTAGGCTACGAAAACCGCCTGCTGGCCGCCGAGGACTTCAACAACGACCGTAAAGACGCCGGCGAAATGGGCTCGGGCCACACCGTAACAGCCCTCTACGAAGTAGTGCCCGTAGGCGCCCGCGCCTCCGTCGATCCGCTCAAATACCAACCGACTGCAACCGCCCCCAGCGCACCAGCCACCGCTGAGCTTCTCACAGTGAAGCTGCGCTATAAACAACCCCAGGGCAGCAGTAGCAAGTTGCTGGAAAGCCCTCTTACCGGTGCTGCTAGGCCACTTGCCGAGGCTAGCGAAAACCTCCGATTTGCCGCGGCGGTGGCCCAGTTCGGGATGCTCCTGCGCCAGAGCGACTACCGGGGCTCGGCCACTTGGGAAGCCACTGCCGCCCTAGCCAAAGGCGCCAAAACCTTCGACCCCGATGGCTACCGCGCCGAACTGGTCCGCCTGATAAAGCTGGCCGAAGGCCTGCGGCCCACCCCGGCAGAAATAGGCGTGCGGTAAGCAGCTTGCGGCCAGGAAAAAGCCTTAAAAAAATTTAATCATCAGGCAGTCAACCGAATGCAACTTATCTTATTTGAACTGGCTCCTACTATCAGCCCGTGATTTCTTTACTGGCCTAGGCCATACCAGGCGTTGTTACCGAAGTCGGCCCGCGCTTCACTCACTACTGCGGCCTGGAGGCACTGGTTGCAGCCTCGCCCCCAGCAAAGGCCGTTGGGTCGACTTCGGCTTGTTATCTATCCTACGTGTTGAATCTTACCTGACGTATCGTAACTGTTTCATCTTTGGCCCCGCTGCCGCTAGGCCACTATCCGAAAAAGGCCCCGCCGAGAATTCGACGGGGCCTTTGTGCGGGGAATAGGAGATGGAAGAGAGATTAGAACGAGTAATTCAGGGACGCTTTGATAACGCGGTTCTGCGCGTCGAAGCGGTTGTTTTTGTCCAGCGAGGTAAGGCCGTAATCGTAGCCAGCGCTCAGGCCAAAGCCATTCTGGAACTGGTAGCCTAGGCCACCCACCACCGAGAAATCGACGGGGCGGAACTGGTCTTTAATATCGAAGTCCTTTTTGAAGGCCGAGAAACCGAGGGCACTGGCATCAACGCGTGCCTTACCCGACAGCAGCACGGAGGCTTGGGGGCCGGCATATACGTACAGGCCATCGGTGAGGTAGGCTTTTGCCAGCACCGGAATATCGAGGTAGGCCATGCGAGCCGTAGCGCGCACCTTGGCATTCAGGAAATCAAACTGTTCCAGCGGAATGCGGCCAGTCAGCACCGTACCTTTCTCAGAGTAGCCTACGCCGGGCTCAATAGCGAAGCGGGGGCCCAGCGGCAGCGTGGCATAGAGGCCCGCATAAAAACCAGGCTTCATTTCCTTGGTCACGGCACCGTTGGTATACTCGGCTACGTCCATCACGCTGTTCACGGCATCACCCGACCAGTCTGAGACGTTCACGCCAGCCCGGATACCGATTTTAGGACCATCGGTGGCGGAAGACGTGGAATAAGAACGGGTGGCGGGCACGGAACGGGCCTTCGCTGGACCAGTATAAGCCGGTACGCGGTGGGTCTGCACCTGGGCCTCAGCAGCCGTAGCAAAAGCAGAAATTAATAGGGTAGCCGCGGCCAGGCGGCCGAAAAGTCGCTTCGTATTCATGGCAGGAAGAGTTGGAAGGAATGCGCTAATCGCCGCGTTGCGCAGGGTGGGCGACTAGCTTCTGACGGGTACTATTTCAAAACCGTGCCAAGTTTTTGAGAGCTTCACAAAATCCGTGTCTATTGGGTAATAGAGGCATTTCATAATAGGTATATAGGCGGCATGCAGCGTAAACCCGCAGCTCCCATCAAACAATTTCTTTTGCCTTGATGAGCATCAATTAGGAGCATTTAGCAAACGTTTGTTCGTAGGTATTTTCAAAAAATAATTTGGAATTACCGCCCACGTGCCCCACCTTGCCCCTATCAAAGCACTTGATACTCATGCTTCAGTCTACCGGCCGCTTCTATTTTAGCTACTACTTCTACTACGCCAACGCGTAGTCGAGCGGCCCCTCTGTAGCTTTCCCAACCGAAACTCTCCAGCGCCTCTCGACAACCTCGGGAGGCGCTTTTTTTACGCTCACTCAGTACTACACATGTCGGCTCAGCACTTCTTTTATTACGGCTACTACTACTTCTTTTTTACGAAGAAGCGGGGCCCGATTTGCCGAGACTGACCTAGAGCAGAACCACAGCAAACCCAAGGCCCCGCACTCCGGAGGCCTTTTTTATTGCCATTTCATCACCAGCACCATGCTCCCCACCGTTGCCATCCAGGGCTTTGAAGGTAGTTTCCACCAGATAGCCGCCCGCCACTACTTCGGCCCCGAAACGCTGACTGCGCCCTGCGCCACGTTTAGCGAGGTGGTGCGCCAGGTAGCCAGCGGCAGCACCGGTGCCGGCCTAATGGCTATCGAAAACTCCATTGCCGGCAGCATTCTGCCCAACTACACGCTGCTGCGCAAGTCGGGCCTGCGGGTAATGGGCGAGGTGTACCTGCGCATTCGGCAGCATCTGATGGCACTGCCGGGCCAGCAGCTTTCCGATATCCGGGAGGTGCACTCCCACCCCATGGCCCTACTACAATGCGCTGATTTCCTGAACCAATACCACCACTGGCAGCTGGTAGAGTCGGAAGATACCGCCCTGAGCGCCCAGCGCGTGCGGGAGCAAGGCCGGCCCGGTGTGGCGGCTGTAGCAGGCAGGCTGGCCGCCGAGCTGTTCGATCTGGAAGTAGTAGCTGAGGACATTCACGCCGAGAAAAAGAACTATACCCGCTTTTTGGTGGTAGCTCGCCCAGAAAACGCGTTGGAAGTAGAGAGACCTAACAAGGCCTCACTTTATTTCCACACCAACCATACCCAGGGTAGCCTGGCGCGGGTGCTAGTGCGCATTGCCGATCTGGGCATCAACCTCTCCAAGTTACAGTCGTGCCCCAAGCCAGGCAGCACCTGGCACTACTACTTCCACGCCGACCTTGAATTCGACGAGCCCGAACAGCTCCAAGCCGCCCTCCGCGACATTACCCCCGTGACGGATGGCCTAGAAGTTCTGGGCATGTATCACAAGGGCACCACACATTAAGAACCCAACTCGAACTGTCATTCCGGGCACAGCGAGGAATCTGATACACTGGCCTAGAGGCTACCCCAGATTCCCGGTCGGGATGACAAACCCCTACCCTCATGCAAGTTTCCGTCGCCAGCCGCCTTCAGCACACTCAGGAGTACTACTTCTCGCAAAAGCTGCGCGAGATTGATGGCCTGAACAAAGCCGGTAAGCAGATCATCAACCTGGGCATTGGCTCACCCGATATGCCGCCCCACCCCAACGTGGTGGCAGCCCTGACCCGCGCGGCCGAGCTCCCGAACACGCACGCCTACCAGAGCTACAAGGGTGTGCCGGCGCTGCGCCAGGCCATGGCGGGCTGGTACCAGCGGCAATACGGCGTGACGCTAGACCCCGAGTCTGAAATACTGCCGCTGCTGGGCTCCAAGGAAGGCATCATTCACGTGAGTATGACGTTTCTGGAGGCCGGTGACGAAGTATTGATTCCAAACCCTGGCTACCCGGCTTACCGGGCCGCCGCCCACCTGAGCGGCGCCATGCCCATCGACTACGACCTGACCGCCGAAAACCATTGGCTGCCCGACCTGGAGGCGCTAGGCCAGCGCGACCTAAGCCGCGTGAAACTGATGTGGGTGAACTACCCCCACATGCCCACCGGCACCGCCGCCGATGCCGCGTTTTTCACCAAGCTAGTAGCCTTCGCCACTGCGCATAACATTCTGCTAGTGCACGATAACCCCTACAGCTTCATCCTGAACACCGAGCAGCCCCAGAGTCTGCTGGCGGTGCCGGGCGCGCGGGAGGTGGTGCTGGAGCTGAACTCCCTGAGCAAGTCGCATAACATGGCGGGCTGGCGCGTTGGCCTGCTGGCGGGCCGCGCCGATCTGCTGCAGGAGGTGCTGCGCTTTAAGAGCAACCTCGACTCCGGCATGTTCCTGCCCGTGCAGCTGGCTGCCGTAGAGGCCCTGAACCTCGATGAAACCTGGTATCAGGAGCTGAACGCCCACTATCGCGCCCGCCGCGAGCTGGTATTTGAGCTGCTCGATACCATCGGCTGTAGCTACGACCGCAACCAGGTAGGCCTGTTTGTGTGGGCGCCCATTCCGGCGGGCTACGCCGATGGGTACGCCCTCAGCGACGAGCTGCTCTACAACGCTAACGTGTTTATCACGCCGGGCGGCATTTTCGGCAGCAACGGCAACCACTTCATTCGGGTGAGTTTGTGCCAGACCAAAGAAGTGCTGCAAGCGGCGTTGGGCCGCATCAAGCAAGCTCAGCAGCTCAGCGCTTCCGCATCAAGTTGAGCGGAACGGAGGGCCTGCTCCCGCTGCAACGGTGTCGTCGGGGTGCATGCCTGATGTTCGCAGGTCCTTCGCTCCGCTCAGACACCTGAAGAATAAACTCACCCTTTCACCATCTCACATTTCCCCGATGGTAGTCACAATAATCGGAATCGGCCTGATTGGCGGGTCCCTTGCCTTAAGCCTCAAGGAAAGTGGCCTAGCGCACCTCATCATTGGCGTTGACCAAAGCCTGGATAACCAGAAGCAGGCCGTGGCCCTAGGCCTAGTTGACGAGATTGAGGCCGACCTGGCTACTGCTGTCGGGCGGGCCGACCTGGTGGTAGTAGCCGTACCCATGGATGCTATGCTGAGCGTGCTGCCCCAGGTGCTGGATGCCACCACGGAGCGCCAGGTAGTTATTGATGTGGGCTCGACGAAGGCGACCCTGCTAGCCCATGTAGACAGTCATCCTAACCGCGCCCGTTTCGTGGCGGTGCACCCCATGGCTGGCACTGAATATTCTGGCCCCTCAGCGGCCGTGCCCGGCTTATTTCGCGACAAAACCCTAGTTATCTGCGACGCTGCCCGCAGCGCTGAAGACGCCGTAGCGCGGGTAGAAGCGGTGTTCGGGCGGCTGGCTATGCACCTGGTGTACATGGATGCCACCGCCCACGACCTGCACACGGCCTACATCTCGCACATCTCGCATATTACTTCTTTTGCCTTGGCTCTCACCGTGTTAGAGAAAGAGAAGGAAGAACAACAGATATTTGCATTGGCAAGTGGTGGTTTTGAGTCGACGGTGCGCCTTGCTAAAAGCTCGCCCGATATGTGGGTGCCCATCTTCCGCCAGAACCGCGTGAATGTGCTCGATGTGCTAGATGAGCACATCCACCAGCTTCAACACCTGCGCGAGCTACTGAATAAGGAAGACTACTCGGCTGTTTATCAACAGATACAGCAAGCCAACCTGATTAAAAAAATCCTGAAATAACCAGAGCTAGAAGCTAGCTCCCCTCCTCATCTGAGGAGGGGAGCCTAGTCTAAAAATCTAGTACTCTTAGGCCTCTCTAGGCCACCTTCCAACTGCAAAACTCAACCTCATATAATGGAACAGCTCATCACCTCCCCTGCCGACGCGGCCGAACATAAGACCTTCCTAGCGAAGAAGCCCCTCATCATCTCTGGCCCTTGCTCAGCTGAGACGGAGGAGCAGCTCATTGAAACCTGCACCCGCCTGGCCGCTACTGGCAAGGTAGACATGCTGCGCGCCGGCATCTGGAAGCCACGTACCAAGCCCGGCCTGTTTGAGGGCGTGGGCACCAAGGGCCTGCCGTGGCTGCAGAAAGCCAAGCAGCTGACTGGCTTACCCACTACCGTGGAAGTGGCTACGCCCAAGCACGTGGAAGATGCCCTGGCTTTCGAGGTAGATGTGCTTTGGATTGGCGCCCGCACTACCGTAAACCCGTTCTCGGTGCAAGCCGTGGCCGATGCCCTGCGCAACACCGATGTGCCCGTGTTCATCAAGAACCCCGTGCACCCCGACCTAGAACTGTGGATGGGCGCCGTGGAGCGCCTGGCTAAAGCTGGCGTGAAGAACATTGGCCTGATTCACAGAGGCTTCGCCAGCTACGGCAACACGGAGTTCCGCAACGCGCCCATGTGGCACCTGCCCATCGAGATGAAGCGCCGCCTGCCCGATATGCCCATCATCTGCGACCCGAGCCACATTTGCGGCAACCGGACTGGCCTAGCGGGCATCGCGCAAAAGTCGATTGACCTGGACTTCGACGGCCTGATGCTGGAGTCGCACATCGACCCCGACAATGCCTGGAGCGACGCCAAGCAGCAGGTAACGCCCGAGCGCCTCGCCGAGCTACTCGACGGCCTGATCTGGCGCCACGAAACCACCGACCAGCAGCAGTTCCTAACGGTAATGGCCACGCTGCGCGAGCAAATCAACCAGCTCGACGACGAGATTCTGCACCTGCTGGGCAACCGCATGCAGGTAGCTGAGCGCATCGGTCAGTACAAGAAGGAGAACGACATCACTATTCTGCAAACCAACCGCTGGAACGAGATCCTTGAGCGCGGCCTCCAGAAAGGCGACCGGCTCGGCCTCACCCGCGACTTCATTCTGAAGTACTTCGACGCCGTTCACCTGGAGTCCATCAACCGCCAAAACCGTGTAATGAACCGCGAGAATTTGTAATGGAGTGACAAAGTAAAAAGCTCGTCTCTCCGAGCTCGTTAAATATTTCGCCCGGGTCGTTGCTGTAAGCAGCACGTCATTCTGGAGGAAACAGAGTTTTCATGCAAACCCGATAAGGTTCTTACCTAGTCGTGTTTACCTGCTGAACTCTATTTTCTATCAGGATGACGTGCTGCTTTTTGTCTTTACCATAGGGCACCTACACGTATAGCGCGTCTTGTCAAGCCTAGTGAGCAAGCAAGAGTTGGGAGCACGAATCGTGCTGGGCAGCAGATAGAAATATTAAAAGATTGCACCTTACCGTGCGGTACAATATCTTACACACTTCATCCAAGCCTGCACCTATAAATAGCGCATTGGCGGGCATGCGAACAGTAGTGGCTGTAAATAACGCCATCAGCAAAATTCTTAATTAAAACTGAATTTAATCAAGAGTCACAGTTGATTCAAATACTATAGCTACTGGCAATTCAAAACGAGTTTATTCACTTTTTCCCTTATACATTGAAACACGCTGTACTCCTTCTTTTTCTACTACCAGCCCATGCATTTGCCCAGTTCGGCCGGGGCTACACCGGCCCTACCATGCAGCAGAACCAGCAGTCCCGCCAGGATTTTAATAGGATGACAAACCAGCGGAGTCAAGACTTTCGCATGGCACAGACGCAAAAAAATCGAACTGGTTACGGCGCTGGACCAATGAGCAAAGAAGCGCAGCTGCAGGCCCAAGCCAAACAGCAAAAGCTAGAGTTGGAAGCCAACGAGAAACTTACGCAATTGGCGCAGGAGCAAGAGCGTAGAAGACAGCAGCACCCCGCCCCAAACCCGCAGCAGGCGGTGCTTCAGCAGAAAAAAGACGACAAACAGTTGAACCGCCTCGCCGTGAAAAACTACCGTGAGGTGTTTTTGCCTGAACAGGTAACCAATGCACTGCAGGCCCAGCAACTCTCGCCCGAGGCCCAGCAGCAGTTGCAACGCCTCAACAAGAACCTGATGGATAAGTCATGGTGGAAAAACCGGGAAGGAGCGCAGTTGCAGGCCTCCGTTAAGGCTTACAACGACACGCTCACCTCGCTCACCACTGGCCTTCTGGGATTCAATCTTGCTTCGCCTCCATCAATGCCCTCCGCCTTCTCGGTTAGCAACATCAATGCCCAGCTTGCCGCCGACAAATTTGATCAAGGTGCTGCCAACCAACTCATTCAAGATGCTGCCTTAACTGAGAGGCTTACGGCTGGTGAACAGTTGGCCAAAGCTGTCAATGAGTTTAGTCACCTAAGTACTGCGGCTTCCGGTCAAGAGACCCAACCCAATCCGAAGAAGTTGAAGGAAGAAGTGCAAGAAGGTGTACGCTTAGTTGCCAAGGCAATGGACCGCTACATCGTCCGAATTAACTCATCAACGGCTATTGACGACGCGCAAAAAGCATTGTTGAAATCAACTGAAACTTACTTAGCGAAGAAAGGGAAGTAACCCGTCAGGGCACTATCCTCAACTTTTTACTCTGTTACCTAAAAGCCCGTCATCCTTCGCGTAGGGTGGCGGGCTTTTTTGGGGGAATGCCACTTGCTTAGCGGGCTTTCCGTCAGTTCTTTCTACTATTGGTGAGAACTAACACGCCCCACCCATGCCCGCACCTCTCCTAGCCCGCTTAAGTGGCCTAGCCCTGGCCGCTACTTTGCTGTTCACCGGTTGTCAGCAGAAACCCGATGCTCCGTCGGCGCCAGCCGCTGAATCACCTAATACTGTTACCACGGTCTATTTGCAGCCGTTTGAGACGGGCATCCGCAGCGGGGGCGTACAGCTGATTCCGATTAAGACGAGTAAAGGCACGTTCAACGTTTGGACGAAGCGGTTTGGGACGGGCAAGATAAAGGTGCTGCTCCTGCATGGGGGCCCGGCCATGACGCATGAGTACTTTGAGTGCTTCGAGAGCTTCTTCCCGCAGGAAGGCATTCAGTTCTACGAGTACGACCAGCTCGGCTCCTACTACTCCGACCAGCCCAACGATGACGACCTGTGGCGCACCGAGCGCTTCGTGGATGAGGTAGAGCAGGTGCGGCAGGCCCTGGGCATTGATAAATTCTACGTACTAGGCCACTCCTGGGGCGGTATTCTGGCCCTTGAGTATGCCCTCAAGCACCAAGACCATCTGGCCGGCCTTGTCATCTCAAACATGGTGGCCAGCATTCCGCGCTACGACGCCTACAATAAGACGCTGCGCGCCCAGCTGCGGCCTTCCCTGCTGGATTCATTGGAGAAGTTTGAAGTGAAGAAGGACTACCACAACCCCACCTACGAGGGTTTGGTGTTCAAGAACTACTACTCCCAGCACCTGCTGCGCCTACCCGAAATGCCCGACCCAGTGGCGCGCTCTTTCAAGCACGTGAACCAGCACGTATATGAGCTGATGCAGGGCCCGAACGAGTTTAAAACCATGGGCCGCCTCTTCACCTGGGACCGGTGGAACGACCTCAATAAGATTACCGTGCCCACCCTCATGATTGGCGGCCAGTACGATACCATGAACCCCAAAGACATGGAGGAAATGAGCCACAAGGTGAAGCAAGGCAACTACTTACTCTGCCCCCAAGGCAGCCATATGAGCATGTGGGACGACCAGCAAACCTACTTCCGCGGCCTTACCAAGTTCCTCAAATCCGTAAACGACGGCACCTTCAAAGCAGGTACCACGCTGTAGCACCCGCCCGATACACACTTACCCGCACATCATCCTGACGAAGGAAGGACCTTACCCCGGTAACACAACTGGCCAAGGCCACCTGTTTATGCGTGATAAGATCCTTCCTTCGTCAGGATGATGTGCTGATAGGCAAGATTGGCTTTACTGCGGCTTGGAGGACGCGGTTTCCTTCATGCGTTCCTCAATCTGGGCTAGCAGGAAGCCGGCGTCTTCTTTGTGAGCGGCATCGTCAAAAAGCTGAACGGCGCGCCGGGCATGGGCGCGGGCCTTATCAAATTCCTTGAGCTCAAGGTACACAAAGGCCACGTTGAGATGCGAGGTAGGGTAGTTCTTGCGCAGCTGAATAGAGCGCTCAAACGGCGCCAGGCTCTCCTTGAACTGGCCTAGGCGCTGATAGGCATACCCCAGCGCGAAATACGAGAGGTAGTCGCCCTGGCCGTGGTCGTGGGCCTGCTGGTAGAACTGAATGGTCCGCCGAAACACCTCATCCTCGCCCAGGTCCTGCTCGGCGCAGTCGCACTGCTGCACGGCAAAGTAGTAGTCGCCGAGGGCGCGGTCGAGCTTATAGTTGTCGGGGTACTTTTCCTTGAGCTTCTCCAGCACCCGCCGCACCGGAAAGGTGTACCGGACGGAGTCTTTGCCCGACTGACGTAGGCTGTCGATGGAGGGCGCCAGCAGCGCCAGGTCGCGGAAGGCGAAGCGCTTGAGCTCTTCGGTGCCAATGTGGTAATTGAGGGCTAGCTCCGTCTTTTTCAGGGCTACGGCCGGCTCCACATTCATTTGGTCCGCGAATTTCAATAGCTTCCACGCCGATTCGTAACGGCGCTCCAGCATCAGCTGGTTGGCCTTCTTTAGCGTCGTGGCCAGTGCCGCCGCTTCGGCCGCAGTCGAAGTTTGGGCCTTACTTACCATCGGGACCAGCAACATCCCCAGAAAAACAAACAGCAAACGCATAACGGGCAATTGAAAACTTGGGTCAAAGATGCTGGATTTTGGGCGGAAGCAGCGGAAGTGGATATTGCCCGCTGGCACTTACGTGCTTGAACGCTGCATGGCCTTCCCATCGTACGATAACCACCGTACTAAGTCTTACCCTCTTGGTTGGCGCGCCACCGCTTGCTGCCCGCGTAGCACCACGCTAGCTCAGCTAACTCGCCTTACCCTGGCTGAAAGATGGCCCCGGTACGTTTCTAAATTTTCTTTGCTCTCGTAAGCTCAACAACAACTCGTTCTCCGCTCGCAGTACTCCCACCTTCTGCTTTTCTTGCCCCTATGCTTTTTTATACTGTGATGAAGCCCCTCGTGCAGGTGGCCCTGCGCGTATTTTTCCGGCAGCTGGAAGTGCGCCACCCCGAGCGGCTGCAAATGCGCGGCCCCTTGCTCATCACCAGTAACCACCCCAACACCCTCATGGACCCGCTGGTGGCCGCCATCAACCGCCGGCAGCCGGTGGCGTTTCTGGCTAAAAGCACTTTTTTCAAGAACCCCATTCTGCGGGCCATTATGGAGTCGGGCAACTCCATCCCAATTTATCGGCGCCAAGACCTTGACACTGGCGCCGAAACCTTAACGCCGGCCCAGCTGGAAGCCCAGAATGAGAAGGCCTTCGGGCGGTGCTACGACTACTTCGATAAGGGCGGCACCATCATGATTTTCCCCGAGGGTACCAGCGTGTCGGAGCGGCGGCTGCGGCCCCTTAAAACGGGCGCGGCCCGCATTGCGCTGGGTGCCGAAGCCCGGCACAACTTTGAGCTAGGCCTGCACATTCTGCCCATGGGCATCAACTACTTCGACCCGCAGCGCTTCCGCTCCGATGTGTTTGTGGAGCTGGCCGAGCCCATCAGCGTGGCCGACTACGCCGAGCACTACCGCCAAGACCCCGAAGCTGCCGCCGATGTGCTGACTGACGAAATCCGAAGGCGCATGGAAGCCAGCCTCATCATTACCCGCACCGATGAGGAAGATGAGCTGGTAACGCAGGTAGAACGCACCTTTGGCCAGCACCTCATTCAGGACGACGAAGAAACCCTATCCGACAACTTTCAGCTCAGCCGCACTTTGCTTAAGGCCGTGCGTTTTTATGAAGGCCATGACCCCGTACGGCTGGCCGAAGTGCGCGAGCAGCTGCACAACTACCACCAGGAACTCCGGCGGCTCCGCCTCACCGACGACGCCCTGGAAACTCGCCACGTAGAGGGCAGCCGGGCCAGCCGGGCCTTCTCAGCCGGCGTCCGGCTGCTGCTGGGCGCGCCGCTGTTTGTGTATGGGGTCATCAACAACTACTTGCCCTACAAAATACCCTCCATGGTAGCGAAACGAGCCACGAAGGACGTAGAGTTTGTGGCGCCCATTATGCTGGTAGTAGGCATGATTACGTTTACCCTGGCCTACATAGGGCAAACGGTGCTGGTGTATCACTTCACGCAAGACTGGCGCTGGACGCTGCTTTACTTCCTCAGCCTGCCGGTTTCGGGTTTTTACGCCCTCAGCTACTCGGGCAATCTGGCGGCCCGGCTACGGCGGCTGCGGGTGCTGCGCCTATTTCGTACGGAGCGCCCCCTCATGGAGGGGCTGCTGCGGCAGCGCACCGAGCTCATTCGCGTTCTGCGCGAGGCTCGGGAGGTGTACCTTAGCACCGCTGCCTCTGCCACCGACAGTGCTCCGAGTGCTTAAGCTACCAACTGCCTTTAACGCCTCCTCCAAGCGTGAGAATTTCCTTCAGCTTGAGGCTACGGTTTGTGAGGGCACTCACTAGATACAACTCATTGGTACCCAGTTCAGCGTAGAGGGTTTGCTTAGGCACATAACGACCCGAGAGGTGGCCTAGGTGCGTCAGGCGAGGGCCCGCAAACGCGCCCATTCGCACCGCCGCCGACCACCAATAATAGCCCGGCCGGTAGCGTCCCGCGGAGTTGTTGGTCAGAAAGTACTGGCTGCCCGTGGTGTAATTGATAAAGCCACCCACCGCCACGGGGCTCACCTCCCAGCGCGAGTGGCCTAGCCGGGGCGAGAAAGGAATATAGCTGGTTTTAAGGGTGATGATAGCCGCCCGGTGCCCAGCCAGCCGGCGCGGCAAGTACCCTACAAGTACTTCCGGCTCTAAGCGCTGGTGCGCTACGCGGTAGCCGCCCCCCAGCGCCACTAGGCCAGTACCGCCGGCAAAGTGCAGCGTCAGAAAGAACGGTCCGGCCTGGGGCGGGGCGTCGGTTTGCGCTTGCATGGGCAGGATCACTGAGCCATAGGCCAGTAGCCCCAGCAGCACCCTACGCATCTGGCCCATACGTCACGGTTTCTAGCCGAAACTGACGCTGCCCCCACAGCGAGATGATGTGGTAGCGGTGCTTGGCCAAGCTGTAGGTGGTCAGATAAGTGACTCCATCTCGGAAGGGCTGGCCGGCCGTGTAGCGGTGCACGTGCCCGCTCAGGTGAAATACCAGCCGGGAACAGCCACGCAACGCCGCCGTGTACGTGGGTATCAGGGCGGGGTCAAAGTCTTCATCCGTAGGAGGCACGTGGCTGAGCACCACCGCGCGCTGGCTGCCCGTGGTGTCTTGAAGCTGCTGACGGAGCCAAGCTACATCGGGCACCTGAGCGCCGAAACCGTATTCCCGGCCGTTGGTGTCGAGGCAGATAAACTTGGTGCCGCCGTACTGGAAGGTGTAGTTCAGGGGCCCGTAGATAGACTGATAGATAGCGCGCCCGTTGCCCACCAGATCATGATTGCCTACCACCGTGAGGTAGGGCACGCGCAGCTGCTGCAGGCGCTGGTGCACCCACCGAAACTCTCGCAGCAGACCAAAGTCGGAGATGTCGCCGCCCACAAACACAAAGTCAATGGCCCGCTGCCGGTTAACGCTGGCCACAAACTGCTCGGTTTCATCGTAAAACCGCTGAGTGTCGCCCACAAATACAAACCGCACGGTGTCAGCGGTTGCGGCGCGGGGCATTTGCTGCAGGAGGGCCAGCGTTTGGGTGGTCAGGCCCCGCTCAGCAGTGGGCAGGTGCGTTTGGTTGGGACTGTACTCCACCAGTGAGCAGCCCACTAAACCAGTGAGGGCCAGCATACATCCGCAGGAATACCAGCTGTTCATCCATCTGAAACCTAAAGGGCGAGCTACGTTAGCTGACCCAACCTGCATTTCGGCCTAAAGGCCACCCTAGAAGTCTGCCTTCAGGCCTAGGCTTAGCGTAAGGATATCTCCCACTGACAGTGCTTTACGGTTCTGCACGTAGCTGAGAATGTAGAGGTCGTTGCTGCCCAGCTCGTAGTAAAAGGCTACGTTGCGGGGCTGGCCAGCGGGGGTACGTCGGCGGTAGGCCAGGCGGCTGCCCAATACAGGACCCACGCGGGTATCAGTAGAAAACCAGTAGTAGCCTTTGGCATATTGGCCTTTTTCCTCGTCGTTGACGGTACCGTGGGTATAGCTCAGGTATCCACCCACGGTGAGGGGCCGAATCTGCCACCGCTCACCCACGGGCAGCACGAAGGGCGAGTAGGTGTACTTAGCCGTGGCAATGGTCAGTGAAGAGCCCGCGTATTTGGTAGGCACGTAGCCCACCAGAATATCCAGCTCATTTTTGTCTTTGCCGAGGCTGTAGCCCACACCCGCCGCTACCATGCCAATGCCGCCGCCGGTTTGCAGCACCACGTGGCGTGGGCGGTACCAGGGCTTTTTGTCAAGGGGCTCTAGGCCAGTTGAGCGCGTGATGAGTGAATCAGGAGTGGCGGGGCGAGCTAAGGTGTCGGGCTCCGTCATTGGGCCGGCCAACGCGGCCGCCAAAAGTAATTGCGGTGCCATTAGAAGGGTACTTTTTTAAGTCGGAACTCCTTGTCGCCCCACATCGTCACGATGAGGTATTGACGCTTTTCGAAGGCATAGGAGTTGACGTAGGTAACGCCGTCGTTGAAGGGCTGCCCGATGCTGAAGTCGTGGCGGTGGCCATTCATTTCGAACACTAGGCGCGGGTCTTCGCGCAGAGCAGTTACGTAGGCCTCACGCACGGCCGGGTCGAAGTCCTCATCCTGCGGCGGCACGTGGGAGATAATCACGTGGCGGCGCACGGTGTTGTCTTGCAACTGCTGGCGCACCCACGGCATATCCGGAATGCGGCCGTTGAAGTTGTACTCCCGACCGTTGGTGTCGGTCATGATAAACTTCGTGTCGCCGTAAACGAAAGAGTAGTTGAGTGCCCCGAACACTTCCCCGTAGGCCTTGCGGCCGTTGCCCACCTGGTCGTGGTTGCCGATGACGGTGAGGTAAGAAATGGTCAGCTTGCGCAGCTGATCATCTACCCACCACATTTCGCGGGCTAGGCCAAAGTCGGAAATGTCGCCGGCCACCAGCATAAACTGCACGCCTTTCTGCTGGTTTACGCTCTTCACCAAGTCCTCCGCATCATCGTAGAAGCGCTGAGAGTCACCGGTGTACACAAAACGCAGAGTATCACCAGCGGGGAGAGGGTTAGCCAATAAGGTGGTTAGGTGTTTGTCGGTTAGCGCCTGCTTGTCGTCGGGGGAGCGATGATCGTTGGGGCTAAACTCTATCATCTCACAGCTGCTCAGGCCAACGGCGGTGGCGGCTATGGATAGATAAGAAATAAGGGAATGGGAGCGGAAAATTGAAAGCATACCTCTGCACTGTGACAGCTGCGGCTTCATACAAATTGAAGCATCATAACAGAGCTATATACCTGCGATTCCGCCCGTTTGTTTGAATATGGTGCAGCTTCGTTGTTTGCCGTGGCCCCGCCCCTGGCACTTGGTAACGGTTGAGTTTCCATAGTCAACCGCTTTTCCACTATTGGGAAGGCCGAATTCAAAACCTGTAAGCAAGCTTCAAAAAAAGCAGCGTTTCCAGCAAAAAAATGTGGTAGCCAGCTGCGCTGCGGGCTACCCTCGTTCCAAAACCGGCCGCAATACGGCCCACACGTTGTCGGCCAGGATGCGCTGGCCCGCAGCATTCGGGTGCACCCCATCAGGAAGGTTAAGGTGGCGCTGCCCAATAACCCCCTGCAGCAGGAAGGGCACAAAGTCGAGCTGGTTCTTCTCGGCCAGCTGCCGGAATAAGGCTTTAAACTCCTGGGCATAGTGCCCGTAACGGCCGCCGCCCAACGTAGCCAGCGGCCCCAGATCAAAGGGAAACTCCAGGCCCACCAGCACAATGCGCGCCTCGGGGTGCTGGCGCTTTACCTCATCCAGAATGAATTGCAGGTTTTGAGTGGTTTCGCGCACGGGTATGCCCCGTAGCCCATCGTTGGCGCCCAGCTCCAGCACAAACACCTCAATGGTAGTGAAGCGGGCCAGCACGGAACTGATGCGCTGCCGACCACCCGCGGTGGTTTCGCCACTCACCCCATAGTTGTGCGCTTTATAGGGCAGGCCTAGGGCATCTATTTTTTCCTGAATACGAGCCGGAAACGACTCACTGGCCCGAAGCTGATAGCCGGCGGTGAGGCTGTTGCCGAAGAAGATTAGGTTCTGCATACACGAAGCATAGCTGCGGTTGTGCCTGCACCACCAAGTGCCGCCCCGCAGTGGCGCTACCTGGCCTAGGGGTGCTGGCCGTGCTAAGGCTAACGTAAGCCGGGGCCTCAGGTTAAGGCATTCCCTTGCCAAGCCAGGGCACCGTTGCGCTATAGCGGTAGGCCACTTGCCCCGGCCAACTGTTGCCAACACAGGTTCATTGACTCTTAAAAATGATGCTCTTACGCAGCCCTAGCTTTTGATAAGCAAGTTATTACGCTCCTCTGAGTTACTATATCAGCAACTTTCACAGGTGGGTACACTTTTACGGAACGGGTGCCTTACCTTTGCACCCCGATAAGAATCATTCTTATCTGGCCGTTTCTTTTGTTCACCCAAATTCTGTTGTAATGCCCGTTACGAAAGCCACTGATGCCGATTTCCGCCAGCTCCTCGACCAGCATGAAAAGGTAGTGGTGAAATTCTACGCCGACTGGTGTGGCAACTGCCGGCTGTTCTCGCCGAAGTTCAAGCGCCTCTCGGAGGCTGAGCCCGAAGTTGCTTTTCTGGATGTAAACGCCGAAACCAGCCCCGAAACCCGCAAGCTGGCCAACGTTACCAACCTGCCCTATTTCGCGGTGTTCCGCAATGGTGAGCTGGTTGAGACTCTGGCTGCTAGCAAGGAAGAAGCGGTAGTAGAGCTGATTTCGAAACTCCACGCCAACTAAGCTTACGCCATGAAAATGCCCGTTATCAAGCGCCTAGTAGAAACTCAGACGCTGGAAAATCTGGTAGCCGCTGAGGAGGCGCTCTTGGAAGAGCAACCCTTACCGTTTGAGGTAGAAGGTGAAGACGAAGGCGAAAAGCTGACTCATATTTTCGCGGCCATCTTCATTCTCAACCACATGCGGGAGCACGGCTCTCAGTTTAAGGACGCCTTGCGCGAATACACCAAAAAGGTGCGCGTATCCATCAGCTAGGCCACTCGCCCCTGCTGCTTAGCACCACCAAGCAACAGCGCCTGCCTTCCACAGAGGAAAGCAGGCGCTGTTGCTTGGTGGCCTAGAGTGGGCGCTAGATGCGGGAGAAGTGCGCTGCGGCCAGCTGAATGCCTTCCTCGGTGCAAATGCCCCGGATGTAGTACAGGTAGATGCTCCGGAATACCTCAGCCAGGTCATAGCGGCTAGGCGGGAATACCGCCGTATTCAGAATCAGCTGCATCTGCTCCAGAATAATCTTGGTTACCAGCACAATGTTGATGTCGCCCCGGAACTGGCGCTGCAGTACGCCCTCGTTCAGCAGGCCATGAATTTGCGGGGTTGAGTAGGTGCTCAAGTGCAGCAGCAAAGCCTCCCACACCCGCGGGTACTCCTGCTGCAGGGCAGCATAGTTGGTTTTGGGCGCGCGCTGCATTTCGGCAATGCCATGCTGCAGCAGGGCCAGAATGCGCTCAACCGGGGAGTGCACCTGAGACAGAATCTGTTGGTGCTCCCGCTTTTGCCGCTCCAGATCGTAGCGGACTGCCTGCACCAAGAACTCCTCTTTATTCTGGAATGTGGCTTGAAAGTCGGCCGGAGTGAGTCCTAGGCCAGTAATCAGGTCGTCTTCTGACAACTCAGTCATGCCGCCGGCGCGGTCAAATAGAGCCTGCACCTGTTCGAACAGGCGGGCCTTGTCAGTTTGAGTCATAGGTAGTGTTAGGGTCGAGCAGAGGCGTTTAGGCATCGCTGCCCTTACCAAAGTACGCTTCTTTCGGCCCCTCCCACAATCTTCCGGCCAATATTTCGCGGGGGCCTGCGCTTAGCATACACCCGCGTGCGCAGTTGCCAGCTCAGCCGTACGCCTAACCGATAACGTCCAAGTGCGGGGGCTGCGGGTTGTGCAAGGCTACATTCGCTCGAAGTGCAGGGCTACTAAGCGCAGGCCTTCTACGGTGCAGAGGCCACGCACGTAGGGCGCAAACATGCTCCGGTAGATGTCGGCTTGGTTAACGTGGTCGGGCGGGAAGTAGGCCTCGTTCAGGATCAGGTTCATCTGAGCCATCATGATGTGGGCAATCATACCCGGCTCCAAATCAGACCGGAACTGCCCCTCCTGCATACCCTCTTGCAGCAGGCGCGTGAGCAGCGGGAAAGAATACACGTAAAGGTGCTCCTGAATCAGGCCCCAGCACTCTGGGTATTGCTCCCGCAGCACATGGTAGTCGTAGTGAGGTGAGCGGCGCAGCTCCTGCAGGCTGTGGTGCAGCCAGGCCAGCAGGCACTCTACCGGGGTAGCCAGGTTGGTAAATAGCTCGTCGTGCTCTAGGCGCTGGCGCTGCAGGTTTTGC
Organism: Hymenobacter wooponensis; assembly: GCF_004745865.1. Lineage (GTDB taxonomy): Bacteria > Bacteroidota > Bacteroidia > Cytophagales > Hymenobacteraceae > Hymenobacter > Hymenobacter wooponensis. The sequence goes on from NZ_SRKZ01000007.1 coordinate 135,715, forward strand.
TGGGTGGTAAGGCGTAAGAGACCGGCCTTACTGCCAAATAGCTCGCGAAAGGTTGGTAAGCTCAGGTCGAGGGCAACGGCTAACTGCTCTTCGTGCAAAATGCCAACGCCTACTTGGCGTACTAACTCGTTGGCGCGTTCTATTAGTTGGTGGAGTACGATGTCCTCCATAAAAATTCGGATAAAAAAAATAATGAGGCCATCCGCTCGCACCAACCTAGTACCAAACGGCAAACAAGCCTAGCCTAGCATGCTCAACCCGAAAAAAAACAGGAGTTGAAGTAAGAACAAAAAAGGTACTAGTGGATTGCGTCGGCTGACATCCATTCGATTGAAATATACTTGCAAAATGAGGGCTACTGCAAACCATCCCTTAAAATTCTGCAGCGGAATGATGTTGTAGCGCCAGCTCCAGAAACCGTACTGCACTGCTACTGGCTCAATGCACAAATCCATGCCCACCAGCAGGAGCGCCGCCACCACCGCTTTCAGGAAGCTGGGCAGCCGTAAGTAGTTGGCCAGTGAGCCCCCCATCAAAACGAGCATAAACCAGTTGAGGCCAATGATTAGGGGTACGCTCAGCCACTGTGGGCCTAGCGTGGGCCCATACTCATACTGCCCGAAGATGACGCCCGTTTGGATGCCAGCCACCTCCACGAAGAAGCCCACCAGCATGGTTACGATGGCAAAGCTCCAGAAAGTAGCATCGCGGCGGGGCTGGAAGGCCACCAGCAGGCCCGCCGTGAGCAGCAGGTTCAGGGGTACGAACTGCAGGTAAAACGACTTGTCCTGTGCGAAGCCCAGCCCCAGAAATCCCGTAACGTGGAAAAGCAGCAGCACTCCCTGGGCCAGCCGCAGGCGGCGCTGCGCAGCATGGGGCGCTACGGTGGCTATGGGCTGAGGCTGTTGGGTTGGTTCGGTCATCAGAGGCAAATAAAAATTCTCACGCAAAAACTACACCTGCGCCCCCACAACAAGGCCGCCGCTCGGTGGTTCAGAAAACGTACGGCTACGGCCCAACGTTTCCTTTATTTAGTTGGTAATCAGACCGGCCACAATGCGGGCCGAAAGCAAACAGAGCGGAATTCCGCCGCCCGGATGCACTGAGCCCCCGCAAAAATACAGGCCTTCTACTTGCTGCGAAAAGTTGGGGTGCCGCAGGAAGGCTGCCATCGTATTGTTGGAGGAGCTTCCGTATAACGCCCCACCAAACGAGGAGGTTCGCGCTTCAATGCCCGGCGGGTCCCAAACGTGCTCGGCCCGGATCAACTGGCCTACGTCGGTGCCCAGGGCTTTGCTCACGCGGGCCAGCACAGCCTGCCGGGTACGGGCTACCAGCGTAGGCCAGTCCTGCCCTTGGTCGTGGGGTACGTTCACCATCACAAACCAGTTCTCGTGGCCCTCAGGCGCATCGGTGGGGGTGTGGCCGCTGGTAATGTTTACGTACACAGTAGGGTCGGCGGCAATAGTTTTTTCCTGGAAGATAGCGTCGAACTCGCGCCGGTAGTCTCCTGAGAAAAAGATGTTGTGCACGCCTAACTGCGGGAAGCGCCTGCCAATGCCCCAGTAAAAGATCAGGGCCGAGGAGGAACGCGGCTGCCGCAGGGTGCGCTCCGGGGCCGGCTGCCCGCGCAGCAGGTTCCGGTAGGTAGGCACCACATCCATGTTACTAACCACCAGCCCGAAGTCATACACCTCCTGGGCAGTGCGTAGGCCAGTCACGCGGCCCGCGGCGGTTAGTATTTCCTGCACTGGCTCATTGTAGCGAAACTGCACGCCCAGCTCCTCGGCCAACTTCACCAAGCTTTCGGCAATGGCGTAGATGCCGCCCTCAGGGTAGAAGGCCCCCAGCCCGTGCTCTAAGTGCGGAATCATGCTGAGCGTAGCCGGCGCCTGATAAGGGTCGGAACCGTTGTAGGTGGCAAACCGGTCGAAGAGCTGGACCAGGCGCGGCTCCTGGGGGAAGGCGGCCGCGTGGCGCTGGTGCATGGTACTGGTGAGGCCTAGCGTAGGCAGGGCCGCCAGGGCCTTCAGCACATCAGATGAGAGGTACGTGCTGGCCTTGTGCAGGGATTTCTGCAGAAAGGTATCGGCAGTGGCATCGTAGGCCTGCCGGCTGCGCGCCAGGAAAGTCCGCACCTCGGCGGCGGGCACTTTCAGCTTCTGCTCTACTTCCTGGGCAAACTTCTCCTCATCGGCCCAGGCAGTGAGCTGGGTACCGTCGGGGAAGAAGTACTGGGTGATAGGGTCGAGGCGCTGGTAACGAAAGTGCTCCTGCGGGTTGCGGCCGGCCAGCCGGAACAGCTCATCCACCAGGTGCGGCAGCGTGAACAACGACGGCCCCCCATCAAACCGGTAACCGCCCGGCAGCACCAGTTGGTGCATCTTGCCCCCAAAGCTCTCCTGGGCCTCAAACACCGTGACCTTGTGCCCCGCCAGCGCCAGCCGCACAGCCGTAGCAATGCCACCAATACCGGCCCCAATAATGGCGGCGGGCTGCTTCAGAGAAGAACGAGTAGTAGAACGTGCCACAGGACGGTGTTAAAAGTATAGTACAGCTATAACTCGAAAATGCGCTGTTTGGCTTCCGTACCCGCATTGAAATTTACGGGCCTAGGCTTATAGATTGGGCTATCTAGCCCCTTGACCAGCAGACTATCAAATGACTGCAGATGCAGTAATCTAAAGCTTTGTCTAAACACAACTAGCCTTCGAAGCTGCGTATTCAGTATAGCTAGCTGCTGAGCTGTACCCCACGAGATTGACCAAAGGGGCAATGCAACCCGGTAGCCTTGTGGCTCCCACACAGGTGGGCTGCCGTAGCTACCGGGCAGTTGGAAACGCTGCCCGTGTACTGTAAGCCAGAAACAATTGCCGCTAAGTGGCCCGCCCTGGCCCTTCTCGTATAGCTCACCGTACTCTAGCTGCTGGGTGCCGTTGGGCGAGTAGAACGCACTGACCTCATTGGCAAAATTCCACGGATCAGCCAGCGTATCCATTGCCCTCCTACTCTACCGCCAACACCAACCCTTTTAGGTATTCACCTTCGGGGTGAAAGAGGCTCACGGGGTGGTCGGCGGGTTGGGTGAGGCGGTGCAGGATGCGGGCGGGGCGGCCAGCTTCAATAGCGGCGGCCAGCACGGCCCCTTCAAACAGCTCGGCCGAAACTACTTGTGAGCAGCTGAAGGTAAACAGCAGCCCACCCGGCGCAATGTGCTTAATGCCGGCCGCATTCAGGCGTTTGTAGCCCATCAGGGCGTTGTGGCGGGCCGAGAGGTGCTTAGCGAAGGCCGGCGGGTCAAGCACGATGAGGTCGTACTGCTCCTCAGTGTCCTTCATGAAGGTAAACACATCTTGCGCGAAGGCGGCGTGCTTGCCCTCTAGGCCAGTGAGGGCGGCGTTGCGCTCAGTCAGCTCAATGGCTTTCTTGGAGCTATCCACGGAGTGTACCAATTCAGCGCCAGCTTCCAGGGCGTAGCTGCTGAAGCCACCCGTGTAGCAGAACGTGTTGAGCACGCGGCGGCCGGGGGCATAGCGGGCCAGCAGGCTGCGGTTGTCGCGCTGGTCAATGAAGAAACCGGTTTTCTGGCCCGACTCCCAATCTACCGCAAAGGGGTGGCCGTTTTCCTGCACAATGTGCTCTTGCCCGTTGCTTTCCCCAAAGAGGTAGCCGTTTTGGGCGCCAGGCGCCGCTTTGGCGGGCACGGTTTCGGCGCTCTTGTCGTAGATGGCGCGTAGGCCAGGTATCACGGCTTGCAGGGCCGCTGCAATCAGGGGGCGGGCCTTGTACATGCCGGCGCTGTGGGCCTGCACCACGGCCACGTCGCCGTACACGTCAATGATGAGGCCGGGCAGGCCGTCGCCCTCGGCGTGGGTGAGGCGGTACACGTTAGTGTTGCCGGTGCCGGTGAGGCCAAGACCCTGGCGCAGTTGGTAGGCATTGCGCAGGCGGGCTTCCCAGAACGCCGCGTCGGGCAGCTGGGCATCGGGGCCGAAGTCGAGCATGCGCACGGCAATGGAGCCGGGGGCATAGTGGCCTACGCCCAGCAGCTCCCCATTGGCGGCCTGTACGTGTACCACTTCTCCTTCTACTACCTCGCCCTGCATGCGGCCAATAGCCCCCGAAAACACCCATGGGTGGCGGCGACGAAGGGATTGATCTTTACCGGGTTTGAGCGTGATAGTGGCGGGCATGGCAGCAAAAGTTGAAAAGCGGACTGCAAAGGTACACCATAGCCCGGCGGTGGCCTAGCATCCGGCCAATAGCACAGTGGGCAGCGTCAAATCACCTGTTAGCCGAAGGGGTCAAGGTAGGCCACTAGCACGGCCAGCGCGGCCAGCCCCGCCAGAATAGCCCATACCGGACCACCCCAGATCAGCAGCCCGATCAGGCTAATGGGCAGTACTACCAGGCCTAGCACGCCTAGCACCGTAGTACCCAGGCCTACTTCGGCAGTATGGCGTGGCCCAGCAGCCCGGCGCACACCTTGCGCGGCCGGCTTCGCCAGTAAGGGCTTGAGTAGCTGCCGGGGTGCCACGGCCTGCGCTACCGCCCGCCGTAGCTGTTGGCGCAGGTGGCGGGGCCTCAAGGGCGCCGGCTCTACGGCCTGGGGCGCTGCTACCGGCTTTGCTGGGGCTGGCACTTCTGCTACCACAACCGGTACAGCATCAACCACAGGGGCGGGAACTGGCCTAGCGGCTACCGTTGGGGCGGGCCGAAACTGAAAAGCCGACTGCCCGCTGCGGCACCCCGACGCCAGCGTCAGGAGCATCAGGGCCAGGGATAGGTAAAAGGAAAGCCGGACACGGCGAGCAGAAGTACAGATCATACGCATGGGCAAAACCAGAAGCGGGTGCAAGCTACACTACTTGCTGCGGTCCTATACGGGAGCAGCCCGGCTGGCGCTGCCCTATGGTTTAGTTTTCATGGATCAGTGGGCCCGTGGCTTGCCGAACCAGCGCCGGTAGATAGGCCTACGCCAAGCAAACTGCGCCCACATAACGGGCCGCATCAGCACGTCAAGCACACCTAGGCCAGTGCGGTATTCCAGATCTTCTACAATATAGGTACCCCCGCCGGGCGCAGGCTGCATTAGGTGGCGGTGGCGCCAAAACCGCAACGGGGTGGGCAGTATCTGGCCTTCATCCACGAAATAATACGTGCCGTCGGGGAGCACGCCGTGGTCGGTGATGAGGGAGGTCCAGGGTTTGCGTAGGGGGCCCACTCCTAATTCAATGTGCACCTCATCGCCGCGGCGGCAGCCATCGAAGCGCAGCAGATGAAACGGCGGAAACGGCGGGGCCAACGCCAAAAACAGCTCCCGGGTAAAGCCCGCCCACACTTGGGCGGGCGGCGCAGCTACGTGCGTGCGAAGGGTGAAGTGCATACTTGGTAGTACCTCCACCCTGGGTTCTTTGTTCAGCAACTCCACGTTGCCCGGCGCAACCTAGCCTAGCCAGATTTGCAATGCCTTCCGCCCGAAGGCCTCATTTGCTATTGCCCCAGTAATTGCAGACCTAGAACCTGAGTTGCCGCTGATACTTTACCCCAGGGCTGGCGCATCCGGCACTGCACACCTACACTCTTATCCGACTAATGAAAAACGACAACACCCTACTCGGGCTCGGCCTGCTGCTGACCGGAACTGCTCTGCTGCTTACATCGCGTAAAAAAGGCGGCTCCAAGGGCCTACCCCTCGGCGACTCCGACAAAAACATGACAGGCCCGTTCAATCCCAACGCTGGTGACCCGGTTTCTATTCCTACGGCCAAGAAGTACGCCAACAAGTACAAGTCGAAGTACAAAGGCAATACCAGCTCCAACTATTGCAGCATACAGGCCATTGAAGATATAAAGGCTGCTACCAACTGCTACGGCATCCGGGTATACCGCATTCTGAACGACGACAATACCCACGGCATCGTGGTGGTAGGCGTAGATGAGCAAGGCCGCGACATCACCACGACCAAGTCCAACAATGCCGAGGATGTTTTGGCGGTTGAGAGTTACGAGAAGTGTCCTCACAACTGCAACGGCGCTATTTTGGCAAAGTAAGCCAGCTGCTTTCCACCCAGCCGCCCGCGCCGGAATCAGGAATGGGCGGCTGGTTTATTACCCTTTATGAGAGACTACCGGCAAGTTAAGCGTGGCCTAGAAGCTGTAGGTAAGGGTGGGCGTAAGCGTCACCATCTCAAATGTGGTAACGGATATGATATAGTAACCACGCGCCCGCAGGCCTAGCCGGAAATGGGTGTCGATGGGCCGGGAGTACTCTAAGCCGGCTATTACACCAGCTTCTTCGGAGTAACTATTGCTGCGGTTGACTTCACTGACGGACAAATAGCGCCCCGTACTCAAACTCTGGGATGCCGTTGTCATGTACAGCAGGCCCGCATGGTATTTCCAGTTCGAGCTTTGGCTGAATTGCCGCTCATACACGGCTTGAAACGCATTGTTGATGTAGCGAATCCTCAGGTCACTTTCCAGCGGATAGCCATACGGGCCAATGTACTGTGTGAAATGAACCGGCTTGGAGTTGATGCTACGAGTATACTCCAGCGCCACTGCACTGCTAGGCGTAAGCCGGTAGGCCACTGCACCGCCGCCAGCGGTGCCCAAAAAATTAGTGCGAATGTATTCGCCCGGAAACTCCGTTACCTGCGAAGAGGTGAAGAAATTACCATTGACGCCATAATGCGCCTGGATGCTAAACCGGCTGCTTGATGGAGCTGCCTCCTGGGCACGTACACCGGTTGCAACAATGAGCAACAGCCCAGCTACTGCCGCAGTACGCGGCAAAAACGAATAATTCATGCGACACAAGGAATAATAGCATGGAAAGTGGCTCCAAGCTACTATACCTATCATATCGGCGCAAACGGCCAGTGGAGCTTTATTGCGGCTTAAACCAGTGGATGTAGCCGCAGTTGTCGCAGGTGTAGGCCACTACGGTTGGGTCGAACCAGTCAGAGTTAAATAGCTCGGCGGGGTCTAGCCGGATGTGTCGCCGCCAGAACCGGTCGTGCCGGCAGATAACGCAGTACAGCACGTTGCCCTTTATTTCAACTCCCACGGGCTTAGGAGCATCGAATAAACCCATTCAGGTATACTATAGCGTAGGATAAAGCTGCCAAGCAGTGGCCTAGCCCAGCAGCTCCTCAATATCTTCCTTGGTTAGGCTCTTGATAATGGCTTCGTCGGTGGTAATCAGGTCTGTGACCAGCTGAATCTTCTTGTTCTGCAGGGCCAGGATTTTCTCCTCCACCGTGTTCTTGGTGATGAACTTGTAGGTAAACACCGTACGCTGCTGCCCAATGCGGTGGGCGCGGTCTACGGCCTGGGCTTCCACGGCAGGATTCCACCAGGGGTCGAGGATGAACACGTAGTCGGCGGCGGTGAGGTTGAGGCCTACGCCACCCGCTTTCAGCGAAATCAGGAACACGCGCAGGTCCTCGGTTTCCTGGAAGCGAGCTACTTCCTTATGCCGGTCGCGGGTGTTGCCATCGAGGTAGGCGTACTCAATCTGCCGCTCATCCAGAGAAGCCCGCACAATGTCGAGGTGTTTCACGAACTGACTAAACACCAGCACCTTGTGCCCTTCAGACACTACGCTCTTAATCATCCGAACCACCTCGCGCAGCTTACCCGACTCATGCTCGTACTCCTCGTCGGCCATGCGGGGGTGGTTGGCAATCTGGCGCAGCTTGGTGAGGCCCTGCAGGAGCATAAACTGGGTGCTGGCGGTGCCATGCTCCTCAATGCTCTGCAGAATCTTGTTGCGGTAGAAGCTCTTGGTTTCCTCGTAGCAGTGCTGCTGCTCCTCGGTCATGGGGCAATAGCTGAGGTGCTCAATCTTCTCGGGCAGCTCCGTAGCTACCTGGGCCTTGTGCCGGCGCAAGATGAAGGGCTTGATGAGGGCGTGCAGGCGCTTGGTCTTGGCCTCGTCCTTGCCCTTCTCAATGGGCTTGAGGAACTCCTTCCGGAAGAACGACTGCGAGCCCAGTAGGCCAGGGTTGATGAACGACATCTGCGACCACAGGTCCATGGTGCTGTTCTCCACGGGCGTACCCGTCAAGATCAGGCGGTGGCGCGAGTGCAGCCCCCGCACGGCCTGTGAGGTAGTGGAGCTGGGGTTCTTGATAGCCTGCGACTCATCCAGAATCACATAGTCGAACTTATAGCTTTTCAGTAGCTCAATATCCAGGCGCACAATGCCGTAGCTGGTCAGCACCACGTCGTAATCGGCGAACTGCTCCACGTTTTTGTCGCGGTAGGTGCCGGTATAAATCAGCAGGCGTAGGCCAGGCGTGAACTTAAACGCCTCGCTCATCCAGTTATACACCAGCGAAGTAGGCATTACCAGCAGCGAAGCCGCGCCCTTGGCTGCCCCACTCTCCTTGCGGTCGAGCAGCAAGGCCAGCGTTTGTACGGTTTTACCCAGGCCCATATCGTCGGCGAGGCAGCCGCCAAAGTGGTAGTCCTGCACGAAGTGGAGCCAGTTGTAGCCCGCCTTCTGGTAGGGCCGCAGCTCGCCCCGGAACCCGGCGGGCATGGGCTTATCCTCTACTGTTTCAAACTCGCGCAGCTTCTCCAGCTTCCTCGACATGAGCACGGTAGCCAGATTGCCGTTCTGCAGGTCCGATACCAGCGCCAAATGGTGCTTGCGCAGCATGAGGGTGTGGTGGTTTTCCTCGCTGAAGGCAAACAGCTCCAAGTACTGCGTAAACCACTCCTCCGGGATAATGGCAATTTGCCCATTGGGCAGCCGGAACTCATGGCGCTTGTTTAGGATGTAGGGGCGCAGCTTAATGAAGGGAATCTCAAACTCCCCGAACTGCACCGTGCCATGCACGTCAAACCAGTCGTTGGTTTCCGTGATGCCCACCTGCACCGTAATGGTGCCAATAAAGTAATCCTTGCCGGAGGTAGTGCCTTGCTGTACTGTAAAGCCCAGACGCACAAGGTCGTCGGCGTGGTTGTGGAGCCAGCGGAAGGCCGTCGCCTTCTCCAGCACCGCGCGGCCGTTACGTACCTCCAGGGCGCGGTCGTGCAGCTCACTGATGATTTCCTGCTCCCGGTCGAGGTTGCGGATGAGCCGGTGGAAGATGTAATTGTCGTTCTGCTTTTCCAGCTTCACGCACACCCGCTTGCCATGGCCCGTGTGCACGGTATGGTCGCCGTAGCGGAAGCTCAGGTCAAAGTGAATGTGGTCTGACACGGCCGCTTCGGCCGTAACTGTAGCCACGGCCGAAGCCGCCCGGCGGCCCGGGCCCGAAGCCCGCACTGTTTCGGCAGCAACCACTGTAGTGCCGGGTGCATCGGAGAAGGTAAGATGGGGCCGCGCCACGTAGCGCTCCGAGCGAATATCGAAGCCCCGGGCATGCACGTCGAACGACTCCACCAACGGCGCCACAAAGCGCTGGAAGTAGCTTTCCTCTACCTGCCGCGGAATGACGATAAACTTCTTGTTCAAGAAGGGCTTGAGCTTCTTGCCGTCTACATCCTTATGGAAGTTGTGCAGCACATCGCCGAGTAGCAGCCAAGCGGGTTGCTCGCACACAATCACGGCGTTCTTGTACTGAAAGTCGAGCTTTTGCCCTTTGTACTGAATGGTGGGGAAGTAATGGGTGCTGTCCTCGTTGCGCCGGAAGTGAAACAGCACTGAGGCCGGCTCGGTGGCAACGCGCATCTCGCGCCAGGTGGGCTCCCCGTCCTTGCCCATGATAAAGACCAGCTTACCCTGGAGGCGTTCCAGAATCTGGCCCATGCGCTCCTGCACGTACTGGCAGATGGTTTCCTGCAGAGCTTTATCGCCCTTCTCCGGGTCGTAAATCTTGAGAAAGAACTCGGCAGGCGTGGTTTTCTTCGGCCAGAACTCCTTCATCACCACATCCTGCTGAATCTGGTCGGTGAGGGCAATGAGCTCGAAGTCAATGATGTCTAGGCCATCGGCAAACTCAGGGGCGTTCTTAGCCGATACCGTTTGGTGCTGCAGCGTGAGTTGTCCGCGCTGGTTCCGCTGGACTACGTATGACTCGAATAGATAGCCTAAATACTCGTGCTCGAGTAAGGAATAAACAATTTGAAATGGCTGTGAAGTAGAAACCTTCATAGTCGGCGGCTATAATGCAGCGTTGAAAGTAATAACAATTGACAAATAGTCGATTATTTAACGAAAAGTAAAATTCATTCAGAGAATAGTTATACCAAAAGGACGAACGTGCTCTGAGCCTGGTCTAGTTGCCCTTTGCAGTAGACGAATATATAGGCCTTTTCGGGGTTAAATTATATTTCCCTCAAAAGGTTTGTACGGCAGCCTTGTGAAATTCAGCGCTTTTGAGATACGTGCTCCTCTAAACAGGCCTAGCTACGCCTGTTCCCATGCGGTTACACAGAAGTCTGAGGAGTGGCCTAGAGGTTCTCGCGTACGTCGAGATGGGAGGCGTTGAGGGCCGGGCGGATAGAAACCGAAATAGTAATAACAATGATAGCAATGGCCGTCAAGAAGATATCCGACGACTGCATTTTTACGGGATAAGAGTCTACCACGCTGGTTGCCATGCCCATGCTTACCAGCCCAAACGTCTGCTGGGCCCAGCAGATGCTCACGCCCAGCACTAGGCCAGTAATTGCACCTACCAGGGCTACAATGGCTCCCTCCAGCAAGAAGATGTTGCGCACGGTGCGGGTGCTGGCGCCCATGGCCATTAGCACGGCAATGTCCTTTCGCTTATCAATAACCAGCATCGACAGCGAGAAGAAGATATTGAGGGAGGCGATGAGCAGGATAAAGGCGAATGTGATGAACACGAACATCTTCTCCACCTTAATGGCCTTGAGTAGGCTCACGTGCTGCTCATCCGAGTCAAGCACTTTGAAAGTGTCACCCAGCTGGCTTTTCAGGGCGCTCTTTACTTTACTGATGGAGTTACCCGGAGCCACCTTCACTTCTAAAGCCGTACGCCGGTTGCCATATTTCAGCAGTTCTTGCGCAAACTCCAGCGGCACAAAGATGTAGCTGTCGTCGATGTGCTGCTCAATCAGAAACACGCCGCCCGCCAGAATGCTCTGCTCGTTGAACGCCGTTTCGGGGTTCATGGAAAGCGTTTTCTTGCCGGTGTTGTTAGGGTACAACAGCCGCATGGGCGAGAAGCGGTTGTTGATGGTGATGCTCAGCTCGTGCTGCACGCCAGCCCCCAGCAAGGCATAATCGGCGCCATCGTGGTGGAGGCGGTGGTCGCCATCTACAATGGCCGAGTCGATGTTACTCTGGTAGTGGTAGTTGTCGGATACGCCCTTCATCTTTACCACCATCTGGCGGTCGTGGTACTGGAGCAGGGCGTTATCTTCAATCACCTGCGTCACCATGGCTACGCCGGGCGTGGAAGTAAGACGCGTCAGTAAGGGCGCCGCTACGGGGAAGGACTTGCCCTCCACTGCCGTAATCACCAGATCGGGATCCGACTTGCCGTAGAGACTGCGCACCAAGTCCTCTAGTCCGTTGAAAACAGACAGCACGATAATCAGCGCCATCGTTCCCACCGCCACGCCAATCATGGAGATGTTTGAGATGATGCTGATAATGTTGCGCTTCTTCTTCGAGAGAAAATAACGCCGGGCAATGAGCAACGGTACGTTCACGTGCGGGGCGCGGAGGAGCTAGTAGGTAGCGTAATACGAATGAATTAGACCTAAATATCTTGGAGCAAGATACGCCACAGGGCGCAAAAGGTCTATTTCCAAGCCTTCACAATCAGGCCCGTGCCCGATTCGTGCTTGGTATTTGCATCGAACCAGTTCAGTAGCAGACAGAAGGGAAAAGTAACGAGATAGTAGAAGGGCAGCAGCGCGAAGAACCACTTGGAGTAGCCGAGCATCAGGATGGGGTACTTCATGCTCAGGCGCCACGAAATCTGCCCCGGCTCGCCGTAGCTGTACTGGGCCTCAATGCGCTCAAAACCCGCCGTACGCAGCTTCTGCTGAATTTCGTGGATGTTGTAGCCGTCGCGCACGTGCTCCTCAATAAAGGAGGTTTCGCCGTCGGCGTGCACATCGGAGCCGCCTTGGTCAGAGGGCGTGGAGATGAGCAGCATACCACCATCCTTAAGGGAGGCGTGGATGTTGCGGAACACTTCTACGTCTTCCAGAATATGCTCCATCACGTCTACCGACAGGGCCAGATCGAAGGTGTTGGGCTGTTGATAGAGCACCAAATCCTGCACGGCAAACTGGGCATTGGTACGGCCAATCTGCCGGAAGAAGCGGTTGGAGTCGGCTACCTGCTCGTCTTTCACATCCACGGCCAGGATTTCCCACTTCTTGCTTAGGCCCGACATCCAGTAGGTGTACTGCCCATAGCCCGAGCCCGCATCCAGAATGCTGGTGGGCTCATTGGTGCGGCCTTTAGCCCACTGGCGCAGCTCGCGGTGCACGTGCCAGGTGCGGAGCAACAGCAGGTCGAGCAGGTGATAAAACAAGCGCCGCAGCCAGGGCGTACGGTTGAAGACTTCGCCGAGCGACTTCTTAATCGGGTCGTAATACAAGGGGGATTCGTGATTTAGTGAAGTGGTGATTGAGTGATTGAGTGAAGTAGTGCGTTTGATGTTCTGCTTGCGCTACACATGCCTTTTGCGCAGTCTAGGCCAGTCGAACATCCAATCCGCTTAATCACTCAATCTCTAAATCACTATTTACTCGTCTTCGTCGGCGAAGAGCTTGGGACGCTGGGGTTTGTTGTCTTCAGGGCCGGCCTGCGCATCATCTTCCGTGGGAGCGGGCGGAATGTGCAGGTCGCCGAATACCTTGTCCATGTGGGCGGCGTAGGCAGCTGAGTCGTCGATGAAAAACTGCAGATCGGGCACAATACGGAGCTGCTTGCCTACGCGCTTGGCCAGCGCCTGCCGAATCACCTTCACATTATCTTCTACCAAGGTCTGCTGGGCCTCTACATCGCGGGCCAGCAGCAGGCTCAGGTACACGCGGGCCACGCCCAGGTCGGGCGATACGCGCACCAAGCTGATACCCGGCGGCAAGCCCGGAAACAGGTGCGGGAGGTCGCGCTGAAATACGGCGGCCAATTCCTGCTGGAGCAGGCTGGCTACTTTTTGCTGTCGTTTACTTTCCATAAGAATCCGCAAAGATAGGAAGTTAGGGGCTTGGCAGCGCAGGAAGTTACGGGTGGTAACGGCCGCTATACTGGCCTACGAGCCACAGCCGCAAAAAGCTCCCGAAAAGAGCTGGGCGTGCTGGCGGCCTCGGCGGTTATCTTTGTCTTATCCGGGCCTACCGCGCCGGGGTGGCCTAGGCCTCTCCGGCGCGGTAGGCCAAGTTCCTAAGCTCCTCATTTTCCTTGCTTCAATTCTTTAAAAGCTCCCTCCCTACCCGCCTCTTCGCGCTGGTGGTACTGCTACTGGCGGTACGGCTGCCCTTGCTGTGGTGGGGCGTGGCCCTGACGCCCATTGAGCTACACGGGCTGCTAGTGGGCGAGCGGCTCCGCGATGGGGCCGTGCTCTACCGCGACCTGTACGACAGCACTGCGCCACTCACGGCGGCCCTGTCTGGGGCTCTGGAGTGGGTGGGTAACCGCCCATTGTGGCTTTACCGCGTGCTGGCCCTGCTGCTGCTGGGGTTTCAGGCCCTACGCTTCAACTTCGTGCTCAACCGCGCCGATGTGCACCCGGAGCGTGGGTACGTGGGGGCCCTCACCTACTTGCTGCTGGCCAGCCTCACCTCCGACCTCGACACCCTCTCGCCGCTGCTGCTAGGCCACACCTTTATCATTGCGGCCCTAAGTGCCCTGCTGCCCACTTCCCGAGAAGGCTATGATAACCGCCGACTGTTTCGGGCGGGCTTTCTGGTGGGGGTGGCGGCGCTGTGCTACCTGCCGCTGGCGTTGTTCCTGCTGGTAGGCCTGTTCGCGGTTATCATCTTCGCGGCCAACTCATTTAGAAGCTTTTTGCTGCTGGTGTGTGGCTTCCTGTTTCCGTACGCGGTGGCGGCTACGTTCTTCATGTACACCGATTCTCTGGCCGGATTTGCGCAGTTTCACCTCCAGCCTACGCTCCAGGGGCTCATGAATGAAACCGACGGGCTGCCGCTGTGGGTGCTGCTACGCCTGCTGATTGTGCCGGGTGTGCTGCTAGTCTTGGGCCTAGTACGCAGCTTTACCACCCCACTAGGCCTGGTATTCCAGATCAAGTTTCAGCAACTAATGCTGGTGTGGCTATTAGTGGCTGCCGGCATGGCTGCCGTGGGTCGGGGCATGGCTACGGGTACGCTGGTGCTGTTTCTGCCGGCCCTTACCTATTACTGTCTCTTTCTGTGGCAGAAAGCTCGCCGGGCCTGGGTACCCGAGGTACTGTTGCTGGTGGTGCTGGGCACCGTAGTGGTTATTCGTTACCGCAGCGTGCTGCACTTAGAGCAGGTAATGCAAATTCCGGCGGAGAGCCGGTATGCGGTGAACCCCAACCCTACCTACGCCTTTCTCGAAGGTCAGCATCTGCTGGTGCTAGGTCCCGATCAGCGGCCCTACCTGAAGAACCGGCTGGCAACACCTTACCTTGACTGGCAGCTGGCCCAGGTTGACTTCGCTCACCTCAACGAGTACGATGCCGTCTTCCGACTGGCCCAAAACTTCGAGCCAGCCCCGCCCCGCTACATTATCGACCAGAAGGGCCTCATGCCCGAGCTACAATACAAGGTGCCCTCCATCTTCGGCCGCTACGAGCGCACCAACACCCCCAAAGTGTACCGGCTGACGCGGTGACATGGTGATTGAGTGAAGGGAGCGAATGAGTGAAGTAGCCTACGTCTACGGCGTCATTGCAAGCAACGCGGAGTAAACCCTCCTTATTTAGCGCAAACACCTTAAAAAGGCGAAAAGCCCTTACCTCCTGTGTGGAGGTAAGGGCTTTTGAATAGCGTAGAGCTAGTAGAAGTCTATGATTAGCGGCGCGGTCCTGCGGGTGCTTCGACACTGGCTTAATGCGCCACGTGCTTGCCATGACAGGCCTAGGCCACTCACAAATTCACCACTTCACAATTTCACCGCTTAGCAGCTGATTTTGTTCACGCGGGTTTGATGACGGCCGCCTTCAAAGGCAGTGTTCAGGAACTGACTGACGATGCCGCGGGCGGTTTCCTCACTGATAAAGCGGGCCGGGATGCAGATAATGTTGGCGTCGTTGTGCTGGCGGGCCAGCGCGGCCAACTCCTCCTGCCAGGCAATAGCCGCCCGGACCCCTTGGTGTTTGTTGGCCGTGATGCAGACGCCGTTGGCGGAGCCGCACACCAAAATGCCCCGCTCCAGCTCACCGCTCGTGATGGCCGAGGCCAGCGGGTGCACAAAGTCGGGGTAGTCAACGGAATCGGTAGAGTGGGTGCCGAAGTCGCGCACCTCGTAGCCATTATCGCGCAGCCACTGGCCTAGCATCTGCTTGTACTCGAAGCCAGCGTGGTCGGAGCCGATGGCAATCAGGTTACTCATATCTAAAGGATTAGGATGGAACGAAAATGAAAAGGGCTGGTCGGGTAACGAAACGTTCACCAGACCAGCCCCTGCTTCATGCAAACAAGTGAAATCAGGCTACTCCCTGGTTTTCCGCGAGCTGCGCATTAAGCGAGGCCGTGCGGTTGCGCGTTACGATGCGGGCAATATGAATACTGAGCTCATACAGCAGCACAATGGGGATGGTAACGATGATCTGAGAAGTAACCTCGGGGGGCGTGATAATGGCCGCAATAACCAGCACCACTACGATGGCATGCTTGCGGTACACCTGCATGATCTCGGGCGTAATTAGTCCGGCTTTGGCCAGGAAGAATACAATCATGGGCAGCTCAAACACGAAAGCACAGGCCACCGACATGGTGGTGAGCGTGCTCAGGTAGCTCTGCATGTCAATCTGGTTCTCAATGGTGGGGTCAACCACGTAGCCAGCCAGGAACTGAATGCTCATGGGAGCAGCAATGTAGTAGCCGAACAACAGGCCTACCGCAAACAACACTGACACAAAGAACACGGCCCCCTGCGAGTTCTGGCGCTCGTGCGGGTACAAGCCCGGCTTGATAAAGCGCCACAGCTCCCAGAACAGGTACGGGAAGCCCAGCACCAGCCCTACAATGAACGAGGTGCTGATGTGCATGGTCAGCTGTCCGCTCATCTCGCGGTTCTGAATCACGAACCCAATCTTGTTGATGCACAAGTCGGGCGCACCCAGCCAGGCAGCAAACTTGCACGACATCCGGTAGGTCCAGAAGTCGGGGCGCGAGGGGCCTAGGATAAGGTCGTGAAACAGCAGCTCCTTCGAGAAGAAGGCCGCCGTGGCAAACGCCACCACCGCAATAGCCGCGCGGATGATGTGCCACCGCAGGGCTTCGAGGTGGTCTATGAAGGACATTTCGTGCTGGTCGCCCCGCACAGGTTGTTCGGTATTCAAGGGGGAAGTAGCCAAAGGGTGAGGTAGAGAAATGGTGAGCCGGCGAGCCGATACAGTAACCAGCGAAAGACAAACGAAATTTAGCCCTAACAGGATGCTGGCACCCTAGAATTGGCCTGTTTTATCAGGGCGCCGGCTCACCAGTTTACCTTACGCGAAGAGCGGGTACTGCTGCATCCACTCCTGCACTTGCCCACGCACCTGGCTGATGCGGGCGTCGTCGGCGTTATGGGTCAGTACTTCGTCGATGAAGTCTACGATGCGCACCATGTCGGGCTCGCGCAGGCCACGCGTGGTAACGGCAGCCGAGCCAATGCGCATGCCGCTGGTCACGAAGGGCGACTTATCATCGAAGGGCACCATGTTTTTGTTAATGGTGATGTCGGCTTTGATGAGGGTGTTCTCCGCCAGCTTACCCGTCAGGCCTTTGCTGCGCAGGTCAATTAGCATCAGGTGGTTATCGGTGCCGCCCGATATAATCTGGTAGCCGCGCTCCACAAACGCACCGGCCAGGGCCTGAGCATTCTTGATAACCTGGTGGGTGTAGTCGGTGTAGGCGTCGCTGAGGGCTTCACCGAAGGCTACGGCCTTGGCACCAATTACGTGCTCAAGCGGGCCGCCCTGGGTACCGGGAAATACGGCACCATCGAGCAGGCTGCTCATCATTCGGATTTCGCCCTTGGGGGTTTTCAGGCCGAAGGGGTTTTCGAAATCCTTACCCAACAGGATGAGGCCGCCGCGGGGGCCGCGTAGGGTTTTGTGGGTAGTGGTAGTTACAATGTGGCAGTGGTCGAAGGGGTTGTTCAGCAAGCCCTTGGCAATGAGGCCGGAGGGGTGCGAAATATCGGCCAGCAGTAGGGCGCCTACCTCGTCAGCAGCTTCGCGCAGGGCTTTGTAGTCCCAGTCGCGGGAATAGGCCGAGGCACCGCAGATGATAAGCTTAGGCTGCTCGCGGCGAGCGGTTTCCTTTACTTTCTCCCAATCAATGAGGCCAGTTTCCGGCTCTACGCCATAAAAGGAAGGTTTGTAGAGCTTGCCCGAGAAGTTAACCGGCGAGCCGTGGGTGAGGTGGCCGCCGTGGCTCAGGTCGAAACCGAGAATTTTGTCGCCGGGGTTGAGCACGGCCAACATTACGGCCGCGTTGGCCTGGGCTCCGGAGTGGGGCTGCACGTTCACCCACTCTACGCCAAACAGCTCCTTGGCACGGTCGATGGCCAGTTGCTCAATCTGGTCTACAATTTCGCAGCCACCGTAGTAGCGCTTGCCGGGCAGGCCCTCGGCGTATTTGTTGGTGAGGATGGAGCCCTGGGCCCGCATCACTTGCTCCGAAACGTAGTTCTCGGAGGCAATCAGTTCAATACCGTGGGTTTGCCGGTCTTTTTCCTTTTGAATGAGGTCGAAGATGGCCGTGTCTTGGGCGAGGGTGGTGGCTTGCGTTTCCATGGCTTCAAAGGTAGGGGATTGAGGGCATTAGGTAGGCACTCAATCTACTGAGGAGGTGAGCTCATTATGTGGCTATCACTTTTATAGCGGAGCGAGTTACAAAATTTGGTTATGTGGCCTAGCCTCAGCCAGTTGGCGGCGTGTGCAGTAAGTGTTAAGCGCATTGCAGCGCAGTAGGCCAGTTGACCCCAGGCAGTGAACCTCACATGTGAAGTAACCTGCTCCCGAATGAGGATTAAGTGATTCTGAGTTGCTGAGGCCCCACTAGGCCACTTAAGTGGGCACTTTATTTCCTGGAAAAGCCCAGATATATTTCAAATATCCTATGAAACCGGCGGCCCCTGCCGCAGCAGCGGCCTAGCGCGGCGGTACCGCCCCTAGGCCATCTCCTAGTCTTGCTTATCTGCCCTTGGGCACTCATTACACATATAGGTTATGGCTGCTTCCGCCGGAGCAGTAGTGGCCTAGTGCGCGCAGTCCAATCCATTTCCCACCACAACCAGTTCACCTTATGAAAAAGCGTACTCTATTGGCCTTGCTGACTCTACTAGTCAGCGTGCTTAGCCCTTTAGCTACCTGGGCTCAGGGCAGCATTCCGTTTACTATTGCCAACAACTCGCCCTTCCCCGACACTGATTTGTATGTAGCCATTGTGGGCATTGACCCGGCTGGCAACCACGTGTGGATCAACGCCGCCAACAGTCAGGTGCTGCCCATGTCTTCGTCGTACAATACTGTGACGGGGCCCACTATTAACGGCAACACCGGCCCCGGCGCCAATTCTAAGTACGCGGCTTGCTTCACCAAGCTGAGCAACATCCCTAACAAGACTTTCACCCTGCCATACATTGCCGGCTGCCGGGTGTTCATCTCCAAGGGCCAACAGCTGTACTTATATTTCTTTGGTGCATCCGGGGCACCCTCGGGCTACGCGGCGCCCAACCCCCAGAATGCCAGCGACCCGAATACGGGCATCATGTACGAGTTCATCGAGCTAACCAATAATCAATCGGGGTTCTTCGGTAATACTACCCGCGTCGACGCGTTCCGCTACCCCATGGGCCTGGAGCTGTTTGGCAATGGATACCAGAAGCGCACCGGGGAGCTGAAAAGCGCCGCCGATATTGTGGCGGCCTACAAAGCCAACGTGCCCACTGAGTTTCAGGGCACCGTGAATAACACGACCGGCGAAATCACCTTCCCCTCCAAAACGGCGGCGTTCCAAGATGGCTCAAATGGTACCGTAGCCGGCCCCTACGGCAACTACTTCAAAAGCTACATAGATGCCATCTGGAACAAGTACAAGACCACGGATCTAATCTTCTACGCCGGTAACGCGGGCGTATTCAAGGGCCGCGTAGATGCCAACGACCGGTTGGTCGTGGTAGGGCAGTCGGGCGCTTTTGCGGGCCGCACGGGCATCATCAATGGCCGCCCCACCACACAAATGGCCTTCGAGGGTAAAGGCCTGCTCGATAACCGCGTGAGCGACGGCGACTGTGACTTGGTGGTGCAGGCCCAGATGACGGCCGCCATTAACCGCCACGTGGTAGACGTAACCACTGCCACGCCGGGCCAGCAGAACTGGTACGACGCCACCAAGTACTATCAGGCCGCACCGGCCAACTACTACGCCCGCTTCTGGCACCTGCCCGGTATTAGCGTCGATAACCTCTCTTACGGCTTCGCCTACGATGACGTAAACGACCAGTCGGCCACGCTGCAGACGCCCCAGCCCACCAAGGTTGTTGCCACTTTCGGCGGGTACGCCGGCAGCACGCCGCCCCCGGTTTCGGGCGTGAGCACCATGTACAAGGACTGCAACTACACGGGTACGGCCGTGAACCTGCCCATGGGCGACTATAACCTGGCCGCGTTGCAGAGCCGCGGCATCCTCAACGACGATGTTTCTTCCCTTAAGGTGAATGCCGGCTATGAAGTGGTACTGTATGAAAACGACAACTTCACCGGCGGCACGCTCACGGTGGGCAGCGCCGGCAACAGCTGCCTGGTAAACAACCCGCTCGGTACGGGCAACTGGAACGATAAGACGACTTCCCTGCGGGTACGAGCCGCTACCACCAGCACCACGTTCAGCCTATTACTCCAGGCTGAAGCCGCCAACGTGAACAACGGCATGACGGTGGAGGCCTGCTCCGATACGGGTGGCGGCCAGGATATGGGCTTTGTAGATGCCGGCGACTACCTGGTGTTCAATGGCATCAACTTCCCCACCTCGGGTACTTACACCATTGAGTACCGTGTGGCCAGCGGCGCCAGCGGCGGCACCATTTCTTCGGACCTTAACGCCGGCGCCATTCAGCTGGGCAACACGGCCATTCCGGCTACCGGCGGCTGGCAGACCTGGACTACCGTTTCTAGAACTGTGACCATCAACGCGGGTACTTACAACTTCGGGGTGTTTGCCCAAACTGGTGGCTATAACATCAACTGGATTAGGATTACCAAGTCCACTACGGCCTCGGCCGCCCGCACTACGCTGGCTACCTCAGAAGCCAGCAACTTAGAGGCAGTGCAACTCTACCCCAACCCCGCGGTAGACCGGGTGCAGGTAAGTGGCCTAGAGGGCCAGTTGGCGGGTAGCCGCTACCGTATTCTGGATGTGCGCGGCAAAACCGTGGCCGAAGGTGCTTTTGACCGCGGCTCCGCCCCCGTAGAAAAGCTGACCGGGGGCATGTACCTATTGCAGGTAAGCACCCAAGACCACCGGGTAGTTACTCGGCGCTTCACTAAATAAGTCGCGCAAAGCGTAATGGTTAAAAGGCCGCCCGAACTTGGGCGGCCTTTTTTGCGTCGTGAGTGCTCGGCTAGGCCACTCATTTTGTCTTTTGCTTGCTTCTATGTCGAGAGTTCCTTGTTACTTGCCACTATGAACACTTCTCAGCCGTTAGCCGAAGTCCTGACCAGCCTGCGCGTCGGTAACCAATCGTTCCTGATAAGCTTTTACGAGCAGAACCGCGGCTTATTTGCCCGCTGGGCCCGGCGCCATCACAATCTGGATGCGCCGGCTGCTCATAAGCTGCTCCGGACGGTGCTAGTCGAGTTCTACGACCAAGTGGTGGACGGCCGCATGACCAAGCTTCCCCCCGACTTGCGGGCGTACTTGTACGGTATGGCTGGTGAGCATATTGAAGTAGCCAGCCGCACCACGGCCGTGCTGCCCGTGGCCGAGGCCAGCCGCCGCCAGTATCTGCTAGGCCTGTTCCGGCAGCTCAGCACCGATTGCCAGAAAGTGCTCATGTACTTCTACTTCCGAGGCTACAACTTCGAGAAAGTAGCCGGCAAGATGGGCTTCGCCAATTCTACCGTGGCCCGCATTCAGAAAGCTGGGTGCCTGCGCCAGCTCTACGAGCTGCGCCTGCGCAACGAAAGCGCTACCACGTAGCGGCCGGCTCCCGGCTTCTGCGTAGTTTAGCCCCTGGTTCTTTTTCTCTCTGCCACCGCACCAGCTCTGGTTGCGGATAACTGTATCTCTGGTTTTTTAGCATGGCCCCGTCTGCCCCCGATCTGCGCCCGTACCTGGAAGAGCTGGAACGCTTTGCCGATGGGCAGATGACTGTTGCTGAGCAGGCGGCTTTTGAGCAGCGCCTAGAGCAGGATGCGGCTCTCGCCCAGGCCTTCCTGACCTACGAGCAGCTCACGGCTGATGTACGCTGGGTAGCTGGCCACGAAACCCTACGCCTGCGCCTGGAGTCGCTGGACCGGCGCCTCACCCAACGCGATGTGGCCCTTTCCCGGATTAAGCAGCAGCAGCGCAAAACGCAGAAGCGGTGGGGCCTCATTGCTAGTGTGGCTGGGGTAGCATTGCTGGCCCTGTGGCTTTTGCTCCGACCTTCTACCTCCTCCGTTGAGGAAACCTGGGCTCAGTACTACGTGCCCGACGCGGGCTTGCCTGCAGCAGTTATCAATGAAGAGCGGCGCCCGTTACTGGCTGAGGCAATGCGGGAGTACAAGGAAGGGCGCTACCCCACTGCCCTGTTCACGCTGCGCCGCGTGCCCACCAGCAACCTCGGTCAAGACACCCTGTTGTATTACACGGGTATCTTTCTACTTAGCCAGAGCAAGCAGGACACTGAGAAAGCCCAAGATGCCCAAACCTTTCTGCGGAAAGTAACCCAACAGTCGGGCTCCGGGCTGGCCCCCAAGGCGCAGTACCACCTGGGCATGGCCTACTGGTTTGCGAAGCAGCCGCAACAAGCCCGCGCCGCCCTGCAAACCGTGGCCAACGACGCGAGCAACCCCTATCAGCAAGCTGCCCGCCGTATTCTCCAAACCAACGGTATTGCGCGTTAACGCTTTGCTATTTCATACGGCTCCTCAATATTGGGCTGTAGGGTTAGCGTAAACGTATCGAGGTTAAGGGCTGCTAGTTGGCTAAACTCTGGGTTATGGCGGTACACGCAGCCCGTATCTAGCCCAATGGCTTGCGCGTGGTCCTTCACCCGTTGCTGCACCGTGGTAGTAGGCGTGGGCACGTGGCCATGCAGCAAGCGTTTGCCACCCAGCCTGGAAGCATCCATTACAAACTCCTTGGTATTGAGCATCGTGTGCCAGTCGCGGCGCATTTCTTGTGGAGGCAGGCGGAAGTTGAAGCCCGCGTGTACCAGCACAAAGTCGGGTAGCTCAAACTGATAAGGTAGGTCATCGAGCCAGCGCAAGTACGGGGCCGGAATGTCTTCCACCTGGCCTACGCCAAAACTTTGCAAGGTTAGGGCCCGATCGTGGGCCGATGCCCAGGTAAGACTTTCTAGGCCACGGGCAGCATCAAGCAGTTCCTGGTCGTGGTTGCCGCGGAGGCATATTACCCGGTAGCCGCGCTCAGGCAGGCGCATCAAGTAGTCTAGCACGCCCCGGCTATCGGGGCCTTTGTTCACGTAGTCGCCCAGCACATACAGCTCATCCTGAGGGGTGAGTTTGAGCTTTTCCTCAATCAGGTGGCGGAAAGAAAGCAGGCAGCCGTGCAGGTCGGTGGTTACGTAGCGAGCCATAAAGAGCAAAGAGGAGTTTCCAGACAAAACAAAAGCACCTGCGCAAGGCAGGTGCTTTTACTAATAGGTAGAGAGAGATTAAGCGTATGGCGCTTTCCCGAGCTCTGGCTTATCAAGGTTGCGGTTAGGATGCCGCTGTGGCGCATCTTGTGCATCCTCTTCCAAATGGTCTTCCGTCTGCTGGTCCCGGTCATTTACGGGAAGGTTACCGGCACCTTTGGGCTGTTCGGCCTGGGTAGGGCTGCCGGGTGCACGACGGGACTGCTTGTTGGTATTATTGCTTTTGTAGGGCATGGCTTGAAGAATTTTGCGTTTGTTTTCAGATAAATCAGGGCAAAATCAACAGCAGCCTATCAGGCTACTACTGGTCGATGGCCGTATCAGTGGCGTTGCGGTCAGTTAGGTCGGCGTTGGTGCCCTGGCGGGCGAGTTCGTCGTTATTGGGCTGGCGTTGCTCCATTTGGCCCATTCCCACGCGCGAGTTGGGGTTGCGCATTTCGTCTTTGCCGGGCCGGTCGTCATCGGCATCCAGCTCGTCTACGGGGCGGCGGGGCTGCAGATCAGGGTCGCGGTCCTGGGGCATATCC
Organism: Hymenobacter wooponensis; assembly: GCF_004745865.1. Classification (GTDB taxonomy): domain Bacteria; phylum Bacteroidota; class Bacteroidia; order Cytophagales; family Hymenobacteraceae; genus Hymenobacter; species Hymenobacter wooponensis. Next base: position 159,190 of record NZ_SRKZ01000007.1, read on the forward strand.
TGGTTGGGCAGGTCTTCGCGGCCTTCCTCGTTGCTGCGCAGGTTATCCTTAGGGCGGTTCGCGTCGTCAGCGTTTTCGTTTACGGCCACAGCCGTAATGCCCGATTCGCTATCGGTGCCGTAGCCCTCTTTGCCATCGCGGTTGCCAAAGCCCCCGCGGGCCGATTCGTTTTTGGGTGGATCAGCGCCGGGGATAATGTGTCCGGCGGCTAGTTCCTGGTCCGTGGTATCATCGTTGATGACACGAACTGGACGGTTATTTGGGTCAATGGCCATATGAGTAATCTAGAGTGGGAGTGGGAGGTAGTACACTAGAATGTACTGTGGTTTGGGAGTTTGGGTTTAGCTGACCAACCAAGAACAGTACATAAAATTGTTATCCTCTGCACATTATCCTACTCCGTAACCCTCTTCTTCCATCCATTTTTTCTAGCATAGCCTGCAAAACAGCGAAGCCTCTCCGCGGCACCACTGCCTAGAAAGACAGTGATTTTGCGAAGAGGCTTCGTAAGAGTTGAGGCCGCGGCAGCCGCGGCTGGGTGGCCTAGCGGCCCGCAGGCCTGTTAGTTGGGCATCTTATACACGACAGCGTTGATGTTCATACCCGCTCCTACCGAGGCAAACACTAGGGTATCACCGGCATTAATCTCGTGCTTGTCCATTTTGTCGTTTAGCATGAGGTCGAGCAGCGTGGGCAGGGTGGCCACGGAGGAATTACCCAGCCACGAAATGGTCATCGGCATCACGTCCTGTGGTACCTCCTGAATGTTGTAGAGGCTGTAGAGGCGCTTCAAGATGGCCTCGTCCATTTTGCCGTTGGCTTGGTGAATCAGGATTTTGTGCACCTCCTCAATAGGCACCTGCGCTTTTTCTAGGCACGCCTGAATAGCCTGGGGTACTGTCTTGAGCGCGTACTCATACAGCTTGCGGCCATCCATCTTAAGGAACTGGTCGGTGCCAGCGTACTCGGCATTGTAAGAAGACCCCATGCGCAGTAAATGAGCAGCCCGTTCAGTGTCAGAGCGGGTGGTATGCGTGATGATACCCACGGGTTCAGCGCTTTCTACGGCCTGCAGAATTACGGCGCCGGCACCATCAGCGTACAGCATGCTGTCACGGTCGTGCGGGTCCGATACCCGGGAAAGCACCTCAGCCCCAATCACCAAGATCTTTTTGGCGTCGCCGGAGCGCAGGTAATAGTCGGCCTGAATGACGGCCTGCAGCCAGCCAGGGCAGCCGAACGGCAAATCGTAGGCCACCGTGAAGGGGTTCACAATCCCTAGCTTATGCTTGACCCGAGCCGCTAGGCTCGGCACCATATCGGTGCGCTTGTTGTGGGCCGGCACATCGCCAAAGTTGTGCGCCACAATAATATAATCCAGCTCTTCCTGATTTACCCCCGATGTAGACAGCGCCTCTTGGGCCGCTAGAAATGCAATATCAGACGTCACCTGGTCATCGGTCACGTAGCGCCGGGCCTGGATGTCGGTTATCTGCTCAAACTTTTCCACAATCTCGGAGCTAGGCTTTTGCAGCCTTGCGCCCGACGAATCGTAGAATTCGGTGGTACTAAAGTCTTGGTTAGTGACGATGCTATGAGGGATGTAGCTACCTGAGCCGACGATGACGGAGTAGATCCTAGAGGTGTTGATCATGTACTTTTTGTATGCGGCTCTTGTGTCGATCAAATCAAAAGTAACATAATACGGGCGTCCCGGCTGATTTACTCCTGTAGCAATTACAATTTCTACGATTTACAGATTAAACTATTTAATTATTTAACAGAAGCTGCGCAATGTATTACACTGGCTTTCCCATCTACAAATCGCACTTTTTATAGTAGTAAGCCGGCATTCAAAGCTTTTGCGAAAGCCGTTCAATATACTCTAACAATAGCCTTATTTCAATAATCGCCTATTCAAGCAAATCAGTGTCAGCTGGTTCGTATTTCTGAGTTCACCTCTGCTTGGCAATTCTTTCAGCGCTCATGTACGCCTATGCGTTGCTTATCTAGAGCTCTACTCACCTGCTCAGGCGAAGTGGCCTAGCTTACTGAGCCAGGATATTGTAGCCTTCTGGACCAGAGCAAGTTTAGTGGGCCATTACCGTAGCGTCTTCGGCCACTGCTACCGGCTGCCCAATTACACGGCGGCCTATTACTTGAATCAGCAACGCCAGCAGAGCCGATGCGGCCATGATGGCCACCATAGGTACCGCAGTATGGGTATTGAACACACTCACCCCAAAAGATGCCAGGGCCCCCACTGCCATTTGAGTAGCTCCCATAAGGGCCGCCGCGCTGCCTGCATTCTTGGCAAACGGAGCAATGGAAAGCGCTGCCGCGTTAGGATTGGCAAAGCCCAGGCAGCATAAGAATAGAAAGAGCATTCCCACCGTAGCCAACAGCCCAAACCAGCCGAGCGAGGTTCCGATCAGAAATACCACCCCAATAACCGACTGGCAAATCATAGCCACCAGCACAATCTGCTCGCTGCGGTAATAGCGCAGCACCCAGCTATTCACTTGGCTAGAGCCAATAAAGCCCACCGAAAGCAGCGCGAAGATCCAGCCGTAGTGCTGCTCACTGACGCCAAAAATATCCATGAACACCAAGGGGGAGCCCGATACGTAGGCCAGTAGCCCCCCAAACGTCATGGCACCAGTGAGGGCGTAGGTGAAAAATTGGGGGTTCTTGCTCACCGTCCAGAAGTTGGTGAGGATGGGGCGCGGGTGCAGGGAATAGCTAGGGTCGGGTGGGTAGCTCTCCGGCAGCCACAGAAACGCCGCCACCAGCATAAGTGCCCCCATGGCAATCAACACCAAAAACACCGACTGCCACCCGTAGGCAGCTATCATGTAGCTGCCCACCGTGGGTGCCAGCATGGGCGAAACACTGATAACAAGTGATAGCAGGGCAAACACCTTGGCGCTATCCTTCACCGGGAACAGGTCGCGCACCATGGCCACCGAGGCTACGGTGGCAGCACAACTACCCAGCGCCTGCACAAACCGCAGGGCAATTAGCGCATCAATGGAGTAGGCCAGGTAGCAACCTATTGAAGCCAGCAGATATAACAGCAACCCAACATAGAGGGGCTTTTTACGGCCAAAACGGTCTAGCAGAGGACCATAAAGCAACTGGCCCGCCGAAACGCCTATGAAGAAACTAGAAAGCGACAACGACACTTCTGCTACCGAAGTGCGCAGGTCTTTGGCAATTGCCGGAAAGCCCGGCAGGTACATATCAATGGAGAAAGGCCCGAGCGCTGCCAAGGTGCCCAGAATCAGGATCAGAAGGAAATAGCGTTGTTTGCTCATGGGTGCGGCGTCAGGCGCTCGTCGGTTCAACGGCTCGCGGAGGAAGGAGCCCAAAATGCAGCACGCCCCAGTTGGGCAATGGCTGCGTACGTGAAGAATAGGCTTTACAAGGCAAAGCCTACCCGAATTGTTCATTCGGGAGTTGAATAAATAACTGCTTTCTCTCCCCCGTTGAGCTTAGCACAACCTTACTCGTCCTGCTTATTGCCCAGGCACATCACCCTGATTAACAGAGTACTACCTCAGCCCAAGCCGCATATGAGTGGGAGGCCGTAGTAGTACCAGTTAGTTTCGCTGCTCAGCGAAACGCACGATGGCCGACTGAATCTGGCGTTGCATGCCGGCGGCCACGCTGGCCATTTCTTCATAGCGGGAGCGGCGGTAGGCCTGGGCAGAAACGGTGTCGGGGCTTTCTTCCCATTCAGCCAGCGCCGTCAGCGTATCCAGGCGAGTCAGCGAGTCAGCAATGGAAATGTAGATATCGGGCCAGAGGGCAGGCACGGGCAGGGTAGCACCTTCCAGCACCACTTGTAACTCCAGCAGGCGCATGGCCACAGACGCCAAGCTTTCCAACACCGCCCGCTCTTCTTCCGAAAAGGCCCGCGGCTGCCTATCAATAATAGCGAGGGCCCCAATGGCCTCCCCCGCGAGCGTGCGCAGTGGGTGGCCAGCGTAAAACTGCAGGCCCAGCTGTAGCATAGCATTAGAATTTACCAGCGTACACAGGTCCTGCTGCCATTCCTCATACACCGTGGTATCTTCTTGCAGCACCGCCACGGAGCACAGGCTGTTAGGACGGGCCACCTCCGTGGCGCCGGGCAACCCCGTATGGGCCTTAAACCACACATTGTCGGCCTCAACCAGGGAAATAACGGCGATAGGCACCCCAAACAGCTTGGCAGTTACACGAATAAACTCCTCGAAAAAGGGAGCCGAACCGCGCACCTGATATGGCCGGAGGGCTGCTAAGCGTTCCGCTTCGTTAAGTGGCAGCAGGGCGTTGGACAAAGGCATAAGTTGACAAGCCATGAGCAGGTATTCGGCATGCCAAGGCAGTCAAAGATACTTGTAAAAGCCTCGATCCGGAAGTTGGGTGGCCTAGAAAAAGTGGGAGGTAGTGTCGTGCTTCCGGGCAACTAGCTTTGCTGCTGACTACTTAAGTACAAGATGTTGCGCTCAGGCCAAACGAATCGCTTTGCCGGTCAGCCAGTATATTAACGTACCGCTTCTGAGCTTTACTCTCCTTTACCAATGGCTATGTGGACCGAACACGACAACGCCCTCATCCGCACCTTCCGCTTCGAGGATTTTCAAACTGCCTTCAGCTTTATGTCGGATGTGGCGGAGGAGGCCGAGTACCAGGAACACCACCCCTGGTGGAGCAATGAGTATAACGTAGTCACGTTTCGGCTGCGCACCCACAGCGCCGGCAACCGCGTGACGGAGAAAGACCATCAACTGGCCGCCGCCATCGACCACCTCGCTACCGATTACAGCGGCGTAGCGGAATAGAGCGTGCAGCGAGTGGCCTAGCGAGGCGGGCAGTGAGTGTACTAGCTACAGGCTAGCGATAATCATCAGCAATGCCCTGTGCACTGTGTTAAACTCACAGGCCCAGGCAGAACTGAGCACAGGCAGAGCGCAGCCCTAAAAATAGGGTATGTATGGCAGCCTGCCGCACACTGGCCTATGCTCTCCAATAGCTCACGTTGCTCGCTAAGTGGCCCGTTGACCAGATACAGGTGCCGCTAGGCCTGCCTGCGCCGCTAGGTTTCCCGTTACCTTTGTGCTTATGTCTGATACCGCTGCTCCTACTGTTCTGTACCTCGTTCCCACGCCCATTGGCAATCTGGAAGATATCACGCTACGCGCCATTCGGGTGCTGGGTGAGGTAGATACCGTGCTGGCCGAGGACACCCGCACCAGTGGCCGCCTAATGCAGCACCTGGGTCTCAAAAAGCCTATGCTCAGCTACCACCTCCACAACGAGCACCAAACCGTGCAGCGCCTGCTAGAGCGCCTAGGCAAGGGCGAAACAATGGCTTTGGTCTCGGATGCGGGCACGCCCGGAATTTCGGACCCCGGCTTTTTGTTAGTGCGGGAGTGCTTGGCTAAGGGCCTGAAGGTAGAGTGCCTGCCGGGTGCCACGGCCTTTGTGCCGGCCTTGCTGAAGTCGGGCTTCGGGGCCGAGCGGTTCACCTTCGAGGGCTTCTTGCCGGTGAAGAAAGGCCGCCAGACCCGCCTGAAGGAATTGGCATCGGAAACCCGGACCATGATTTTCTACGAGTCGCCGCACCGGATTGTGAAGACCCTGGAGCAGCTGGCCGAAACACTGGGCCCCGACCGCCAGGCCTCGGTGAGCCGGGAGCTGACCAAGCTGTTCGAGGAAACCGTGAACGGTACCCTGCCCGAGCTGGCCGCCAACTTTGCCGCCCGCGCCGCCATCAAAGGAGAGATTGTGCTGGTGGTGCAGGGCCGCGAGAAAGAAGAACGTATCAAAGAAGACCGTTATACCAACGACCGCAGTGCTGACTAAATCCACTCCTTCCGCGGCTTCCGCAATTGCGGACTCTGCACGCCCTGTATCCGGACTGGCCTACTGGCTCCCGAGCCTGCTGGCGGTACTCAGTGCGTTTCTGCTCTGGCTGGGCTGGCCGGTGCACCCGGCCCCGCTGGCACTAGTGCTGCTGGTAGCCTGGGTGCCCTACCTGCGCATGGAGCAGGTGCTGGGCCAGCGCGGGGCCAGCGGCTGGAAAGTGTGGCGCTACACTTACCTGGCCTTAGTGCTCTGGAACCTGTTCACTACCTACTGGGTGAGCTACAGCACCTTAGGCGGCGGCATCACGGCGGTGGTGTGCAACGCTCTGCTGATGAGCCTGCCGCTCACGGCCTTTTACCACACCAAGAAGCGCCTAGGCCACCTCATCGGCTATATCTCCCTGCCCATCTACTGGATTGCCTTCGAGCAGCTCCACCTGCACTGGTTCCTGACTTGGCCCTGGCTGACGCTCGGCAACGGCTTCGCGCAGGCTAACCAACTGGTGCAGTGGTATGAGTACACGGGCTTCCTGGGCGGCTCCGTTTGGGTGTGGGTAGTAAACATTCTCGTGTTTGGGGCGTGGTTTGGGCTACGTAGCGTGGCTAGGCCACTAGCTGAAGCTGGCAGCCTGGCTACCCGTGGCCTACGGGTAAACTGGGTTTGGCCCGCATTGGCCGTAGTGGCGCCCATTGGCTTGTCGTATCTTATTGGCAGCCAGTACCAGGAGAAAGGTGCTACGGCCGAGGTGCTGGTAATTCAACCCAACGTTGACCCCTTCGAGGAAAAGTTTGAGGGCGGCTCCCGGTTCATCCCCCACACCGAGCAGATTACCCGCCTGCTCACCCTCACCGAGCAGAACCTGACATCCCAAACCAAGGTGGTGTTCTGGCCCGAAACTTCCCTCGACGAGGTGTACCCCGAGGAAACCATCAACTTCAACCCTAACATTGTGCGTCTGCGCCAGTGGCTAGGCCAGCACCCCGGCGTGGAACTGATTACGGGCCTGACGTCGGCGGTGCGCTATTCTGCTAAGGAAACCGCCAGCCCCACCGCCCGCTTCCGTGAAGGCGTAGGCTACTACGATATTTTCAACGCCGCCATTCACCTGCGCGATGCTGCCGCAGCCCCGGAGTTCTACCATAAGTCGCGGCTGGTGCCGGGTGTGGAGGGCGTGCCGCCGTGGCTTTCGGCCTTCGTGATTGACTTGGGCGGTGCCGCCGGTGGCCTAGGCTCGCAGGAAGAGCGCACGGTGTACCAGACCAATACGCCAGCCTTGCGCATCGGCCCCATCATCTGCTACGAGTCAGTGTACGGCGACTTTGTGCGCGACTACGTGAAGAACGGCGCCACTCTGCTGGGCATCATCACCAACGACGGCTGGTGGTCTGACTCGCCGGGCCACAACCAGCACTTGCAGTACGCCACCTTGCGCGCCATTGAAACCCGCCGCGATATTGCCCGTTCTGCCAACACTGGCATCTCAGGCTTCATCAACCAGAAGGGCGAAATCACGCAGCGCACCGGCTGGTGGGTGCAGGCCGTGAGCCGCGCCACCGTGCACCTGAATACGGAGGACACCTTCTACGTCCGCCACGGCGAGCTAATTGGGCCTACTACGCAGGTGCTGGCCGTGCTCCTGCTAGTGCTGACGGTAGTGTTGGCCGTTCAAAACCGGCGGGCAGCTAGGGCATAGAATGAGAAAAACAGCTTCTCTTCAGCAGCCAATAGCGGATACGGTACGGCTGATGCTGCATGAGGATGAGCATGGCGCTTATTTATTCGGCTACAAGACGCTAGTTGATGCTGGCTGCCAGTGGGATACCTGGTTTGAAACCATTGCCGATGCAGAAGAAGCTGCCTTTGAGCAATACGGAGTATCTGCGGCTAGTTGGGTGCCCGTTGCTGACCCCTTACCCGAGTGTCAACATGACTGGATTGCGCCGGTTCGCGTAAAAGGCCGTTCCGAAGGCACGCCATCAGGGAGTTACTTCGAGAAATTGGTTGATGGACAGTGGGTCCCGTTCGACTCGCTGTTTTAGCTTAACTGCGCATCTTTGCACGCACGATCTTCGGCACCGCCGAGGACATATTTCACTTTATGGACTACAATCAACTCAGCTTTCAGCTGGCGGCCGTAACGCGCCACGCAGGTCAGTTCATTCGCCAGGAGGCGGCCACCTTCAACCGCAGCCACATCGAAACAAAAGGCGTGCACGACCTGGTGTCGTACGTGGACAAGGAAACGGAAAAGCTGCTGGTGGCCGGCTTGCGCGAGGTGCTGCCCGAGGCAGGCTTCATCACGGAAGAAGGCACTGAAGGTGCCGACCGCGCGGAAGGCTACAATTGGATTATCGACCCGCTGGATGGTACCACCAACTTCGTGCATGGCCTGCCGGTGTACTGCGTGAGCGTAGGCCTGATTCATCATGATGAGCTAGTAGCTGGCGTAGTGTATGAAGTGGTGCGCGACGAGTGCTTCCGGGCCGCTAAAGGGGCCGGAGCCTTCTGCAACGAAATTCCGATTCACGTAACCGACGTGCCCGACCTGAACAGCTCCCTCATTGCTACCGGCTTCCCCTACACCGACTTCGGCAAGATGGACGACTACCTGCAGCTGCTGGGCGCCTTCATGCGCCGCTCGCACGGGGTGCGCCGCGTAGGCTCCGCCGCCGCCGACCTGGCCTACGTAGCTGCTGGCCGTTTCGAGGGTTTTTTCGAGTTTAACCTCAACTCCTACGACGTGGCCGCGGGCATTCTACTAGTGCGTGAGGCCGGGGGCCGCGTAACCCAGTTCTTGAAAGAAGGCGACCCACTTTTCGGCCGCGAGATTGTAGCCAGCAACGGCCTAGTGCACGACGAAATGCAAAGCACCATCCGGGAGTTCTGGAAGGAATAGTGTGATGCCAGAACGATGTAGAGACGCATACTTGCGTCTCGTCTTTAAACGGCCGATGTCAGAACCGTAAGTCGGAGGAGCCAACAACTGGCCTAGAACGATCCGGTCATAACAACATCAGCAACGACGAGATGCAAGTATGCGTCTCTACATCGTTATGACGGTTCTAGGCCACTTCGCTAAACTTTTCCTGTAGCGTCGTAGTTTTGTGACCATCATGTGGATACAGTATCTGATCATCGCCTTGCTCTTTGCCGGAGCTGCCTTCTACATCGGGCGGATTTTCTGGCGTGCTTTCTTCGACAAAACCCAGGCCAGTTGTGCTAAAGGGTGCGGTGGTGCTTGCAGCACCATTGACGTTGACCGCCTGCAGCGGACCATTGAACTGGCCGCCGCGCCGGGTGCCGGCAAGTAGGCGCCCGTATTCTTCTACACTTCAGATAACCCGTCCCCGTATTGGCTACGTATAGCCGATACGGGGCTTTCTTTTGGGCCCTCTCCCAACCGACTCTTTCATTTCCAAAACGCCCCTCCCATGCAAGATAAAGAAGAAGAACGCTCGCTCGTTAACGTAGAACGCAAGCTCAGCCAGGATGGCTACACGGCCGATTTCCGCGTGACGGACGGCCGCTTGCACACCATGGACACGGAGCGCGACAAAAGCTACGGTCCTAATGAGGTGACCATCGTAGACTTCTACCGCTTTGAAGGGGAGAGTGACCCCGACGATATGTCTATCCTGTATGCCCTGGAAACTACCGATGGCGTGCGGGGCACCATCTCCTCGGCCTACGGGACCTACGGCGACTCCGACGCGCTGGAGTTCCTCAAGCAGGTAGAAGACCTCGGCAAAAATCTGAGCAAGAGCCACAAATAAGCTCTTCCGTACCATTCTTCGCACTACTCAAGAGTGCGCCGCAACCCCGTTGCGGCGCACTCTTCCGTTTCCGCTCCATCCAATCTCGACTATGAAAACGACTCTGCCCACCCATCCGCTGCGTTCAGCTGCCGACCTCGACCCGCTGATGCAAGCCATCGGCGACGCCCGCGTGGTGCTACTCGGCGAGGCCTCCCATGGCACCTCGGAGTACTACACCTGGCGCACGGCCCTTTCCAAACGCCTGATTCAGGAGAAAGGCTTTCAGTTTATTGCTGTGGAAGGCGACTGGCCCGACTGCTTCGAGGTGAATGCTGCCATCAAAGAAAAAGCTGAATCTGACACGCCGGCGTCCCGGGTGCTGCGCACCTTCAACCGGTGGCCTACCTGGATGTGGGGCAACTGGGAAATTACCGCCCTAGTAGAATGGCTCCGCCAGCACAACCGCCCCTTGCCCGAGGAGAAGCGGGTGGGCTTCTATGGGCTGGATGTATACAGCCTGTGGGAGTCGTTGCAGGAGATTCTGCACTACGTGGAGAAGCAGGGCGACGGGGCCGTGCAAGCCGCCCATAAAGCGTTTCAGTGCTTTGAGCCCTACAGCGAAGACCCGCAGGAGTACGCGCAGGCCGTGGCCTTTGTATCGGAAGACTGTGAGGATGAGGTGACGGAAATGCTGCGGGCTCTGCGCAAGCAGGTGCGGGAGCTGCAGCCCGATGGCCTACCGGCTCAGGAGCAGAAGTTCAACGCCGAGCAAAATGCCCTGGTAGCTGTAAATGCCGAGCGCTACTACCGGGCCATGATCAAAGGTGGCTCGGCCTCCTGGAACGTGCGCGACCGGCACATGATGGAAACCCTCACCCGCCTGCTCGACCTGCACGGCCCCGACAGTAAAGCCATCATCTGGGAGCACAATACCCACATTGGCGATGCCCGCTACACCGACATGCGCGACGACCAGATGGTGAACGTAGGCCAGTTGGCCCGCGAAACCTACGGCCGCGAGAACGTGTTTGCGGTGGGCTTCGGCTCGTACCAGGGCACCGTAATAGCCGGCAAGAAGTGGGGCGCCACCCCTGAGGTCATGACCGTGCCGGAGGCTCGCCGCAGCTCCTGGGAGTACACCCTGCACCAGCAGCTCAAAGGCGATAATGCCTTGTTGTTTTCCGATGAGCTGCGCGGCCACCCCCTGTTGGAGCACACCCTAGGCCACCGGGCTATTGGCGTGGTGTACCGCCCCGAGTTTGAGCAGTTCGGTAACTACGTACCCACGCTCATTCCCGAGCGTTACGATGCCTTCCTGTTCTTCGACCAGACCCACGCTCTACACGCGCTGCCCACCCACGAAGACCACCACACGCCCCCGGACCTGTACCCCTGGAATTACTAGGAAGAGCATTTTACTAGTTACAAGGCCCCGTCGGTCGTGCCTGTATTTAATACACTGGGTTGGTAGCTTTCAGCTTTATAGGCTTGAAATATGCTGAGCCAGCGTATTTTTATTGCCTTGGGTGCAACGTTTTGCAGGGTTTTAGATTCTTCTAGATGTTCATTTTGCTATTGAAGTCTCTTTTCTACTTTCTATACTTTTCCGTTTATGCTTGTTCGGTCTATTGCCGTTGGCGTTGCTCTACTCTCAGCCCCATTGTTCAGTCTTGCGCAAACTACTGAACCAGAAACACCCCGGTATTACATTGGCGTTTCAGCCTTTACCAACTTCTCTCAACGATTGAGCCGGGAGCTAGACAAGAGCACAGTACCACCATTGCAACTCACGCTCGGCTACCAGCTTAACCCGCGCTGGGCGGTGCAGCTAGGGGCAGCCTATAGCAGCAGCCCGGGCTCGTATAGTGTCAATCCTAGGGATGCAAATGGAAACGTAGTCGCCGGGTATTATTCCAACAACTACCGCAATACAGCCCTAACACTAACAGCACTGGGGCGTTACACGGTAACTCGCAATCTGAACAACCGTTTCCAGCTTGATGGAATAGGCGGTTTTACACTGGACTACGAAACCTATAAAGGCAGAGGGTATTATTATGATGTTAGCCAAGGTGCATCTGTTGCATTCGACCGCAGTTCCAAAACGTACCACAAAGCGTTGAGCGTGGGCCCAAGTTTCCGCTACCGTCTATTCTCTGGTTTAGAGGCAGTAGGTGAGGGTACGGTCAATATGGACTTACGTTCGCCACGCGTCGTCACAACATCCGGTGCCGTTGGACTGCGTTATCGGTTTGGTCACTAGTATGACCTTATCCGAGCAGGAAGGACATCAACACTAGGATGGTAAGAGGTATGAATGGTGGCAATGTATCATTAGCATGATTTCCTGAATTCGCATTGCCGCCATCGTATCTATCTCACAGTTAGCGCACTACTCCGAAGCGCCCGCCGGGCACATCCAGCACAATGGTGTGCTGCTCGAAGGCCTTGTTGCCCAGCATCCCACCCATGCCTGAAAAGCGCATCAGGGTGCTTTGCATCAGGCTAGTTCCTTCCACGTAGGTTACTGTCTTGAAAGGAACTACCATGTTGTTCACCTGCATGGCCTCCGCAGTGGCGGTGGTATACGTGGTGAGCGTGCGGCCCATAGAATTGGAGGCTGCCGTTTGTACAGGAGCTTGTGGCCGGGCCATGTTCTGCCAGATAGCACGGCTGGTGATGAGAGCAAAGGCACTGCTGCCCGAATCAAAGAGCAACTTCTCTTCTTTACCTAATACCTGCGCCGTCAGAATCACGCGGCGGCTTTCGTAGCTCAGGGGTACAAAGGCAGTGTGGCGGGCTAAGCTGTCGGGCAGCTGGGTGCTTAGGCTAAACTGCTGCCGAGCGTAGTCGAGTACCAGCACGCGGCCATCCAACACGTCGGCCCCCAACGTCCCGATGATGAATTGAGCCGTGCTATCAGCGGGCAACTCGGTGGCACCATATTCTAGTACTCGCAACCAGCTGGCCTGCACAGTAGCCTGGCCTAGCGAAAAGGTAACGTCATGAAGGGTATCGGCTTGGGGCAGCAGGCGCTGGGTGGTGGCAGGGTAGTGCTTCCGCAGGGCCGCCAGGGAGTTTGCGTAAAGCAGAGTAGAGGGAGAACCCGTATCAAATTGCAGGTAGCAAGTGCGGGGGCAGCCGGGTAGCCGCACGGGCACCAGCAAGCCAGCCCGAGGGTTCACTGGCTTAACACCACTGGCATGCCAAGCAAAGCTAGCAGTGGTGGGTAGGCCCGAAACCACCAGTTGGTTGGCAGCCGGCTCAAACTTCTTGCGCATGTAAAAGTAGCCTCCTAGGCCACTAACCAACAGCAGGGTAAGCACGGCGAGCAGGATGTTGCGGAAGAGTTTCATGACGTAGGGTAGTGGGGGTTGGTTGATGAACCAAAACTACCAGCACCCTACCTCCGCACGGCCGCCACTTACCCGTCATTTTACCGCCATTTGCTATACCATATTGACTATCTGACTCTTACCAAATACATCATTAGAGCCGAAAAGGGTAAATATCGAGGTGGCCACGCCGCAGTTTCCACCCGTTGTAGCATACCACCGCTAGGTTTAGCAGGTAAGAGATGATAAACACCCACACGAAAAGGTTGGGTAATACCACCTGATACAGGTGCGCCCACAGCTGGGCCACTGCCGCTAAACCGTAGCTCAGAAAGCAGAGCACCTGCCACAAAATCTGGAACCCCAGCACCCGCCGCCCCACCTCGGCCGCCTGCTCCGTATCGTGACGATGCTTCCGCCACAGCACCCAGGGTACTACCAGGTTCAGCAACGGAAACACCAAAAAGCTCAGCGCACTTAGGTTGAGCAGCTGCAAAAATTGAGGGTCCGGACGGAGCACTGAAGCAGGTGCAGGTGCCACAACTTGTGGTTCCGGTGCGGCGGCTTGTACTGGGGTTGGTGCATGTTCAGGAGTCACTTCGGGCTCCGCCCGGAATGCTTCCAAGGGTACTTCCAAAGCAGCCGCCAGCGCTTGCAGCGTGTAGCCCCGCGGCATAGTATCGCCCTGCTCCACCCGCTGAATGGTGCGCAAACTAACCCCCGATTGCTCGGCCAGCACCTCCTGCGAAACGCCTTTACTCTTGCGGATAGTGGAAATACGAGTTGGGGAAAACATAGCGCGTAGTGGGATAGCAAAGTAAGCTTCGCCCTAAGATAAGCGCTTGCTTAACACCAGCCCTCCATTTCACCACTTCACAAACTACCTCCTAGCCCCACACCTTGGTGCCTTCGGTGCAGTTGCGGCACATCTCAATTTGGTCGCGGCCTTTGAGCAGGGAAGCCCGGAACTGCTGGTACTTGGTACCATGCCAGAGCTGGCGGAATGTCTGTTGCTTTAGGTCGCCGAGGCGGTACTCAGCGTCCTTATCAAAGCAGCAGGGCACCACTAGGCCATCCCAGGTCACTACGCAGGAGTGCCACATCTTCCAGCAGTGGTTTACCAGCTTGTTCTTGATGCTCCAGGTGCCATTGCCCTGGTTCTCGTAGCGCGAGTAGTAGTCGATGGTCGGGATGAGGGGCGAGCCGTTGTGGTAGTCGTAGATCTGGGCGGTTTTAAACCACACGTCATCTACGCCTAGCTCCTTCGCTAGCTGCTTAGCCTCCTCAATCTGATGCTCATTGGGGCGCACCACTAGAAACTGAAACACTACCCGCGGCGTCTGCGACTTCAGCTCCCGCCGCCACTTGATAAGGTTACGGGTACCTTCCAGCACCTTATCGAGCTTACCGCCCACGCGGTACTGCTGGTACACATCTTGGGTAGTACCATCAAGGGAAATGATGAGGCGGTCTAGGCCACTCTCTACAGTGCGCCGGGCATTTTTATCGTTGAGGTAGTGGGCGTTGGTGCTGGTGGCCGTATAAATGCCCTTATCGGCGGCGTACTTTACCAAGTCCAGGAAGTTGGGGTGCAGGTAAGGCTCGCCCTGGAAGTAGAAAATCAGGTACCAGAGCCGCGAGGCTACCTCGTCAATGGTTTTCTTGAATAGCTCATCGGGGAGCATGCCCGTGGGCCGCGTGAAGGAGCGTAGGCCACTCGGGCACTCGGGGCAGCGCAGGTTGCAGCTCGTGGTAGGCTCGAAGCTCAGCGCCACGGGCAGGCCCCAATGCCGCGCCTTGCCAGTGAGCTTGCTGAGCAGGTAGCCGCCCGTAACCTGCGTGGCATTCCAGAGCCGCTGAGGCGAAGTCTTGGAAACGAAGTTGAGCGCGTCGGAGAGGAGGGAAGCCATGCTGGAGTAAAGGTACGGTGCTGCTAACAACCAAAGCAGGAAAACCTCCCGGAGGCCTAGCTCGCGTGAGTAGCTCCTTTAAGTTCTTGGTATCTGCAACAACATGGCTTTGTGGCAGCTTCCCATTCTAATACTATTATCATTAGCAACACAACCTAAATTTATTAGCCACGTATACCAACCATATCCAACCTTGCTACAGATCATGAAAATTTCAGTTGAGAAAGGACAGGAAAAAGGATTTCTGCCCGACGGCCGCCACACCGTTGAGATTACCGATATTCAGGAAGGCCAGAGTGAGCACCAGAATGTGCCCTTTTTTGCCGCGCGCATGGAGAATGAAGAGGGCTTCGTGACCCAGCGTTTCTACACTTCACAGGCAGCTATGCCCATCTTGCTTTCTCTGTATGCCGCCGTGGGTATCCACCCCGAGGCAGGCAAAGACCTCGATACCAAGCAGCTACTAGGTAAGCGCGTATCGGTGGAGATAGGAGAGCACAGCTACCCTGACCCGGCAACCGGCAACGAGCGCTCTATCAAACAAGCCACCGGCTTCCGCACCGCCTAGGCCTGGACGCCCCTATAATGACAAAGCGCCGACCAGTATCGTGGTCGGCGCTTTTCTTATGTCGTAGCAATTCGCTAGGCCAGTCTACTTACCGCCAGCGGGTAAGGTGCTGCTGTACGTGTTGGCCTTACCAAACGACTCCTTTATTTCATCTACGGCGGCGCGGCTGCTT
The DNA here is from genome assembly GCF_004745865.1 of Hymenobacter wooponensis. Lineage (GTDB taxonomy): Bacteria > Bacteroidota > Bacteroidia > Cytophagales > Hymenobacteraceae > Hymenobacter > Hymenobacter wooponensis. The sequence goes on from NZ_SRKZ01000007.1 coordinate 174,786, forward strand.
AGGCGTTTGGGCTTGGTATTGAGGAAGGTACCGTCCTCGGCCAGCAGAAAGTACGTGGGCACATCCTGCACCCCGTAGGCCTTCGCCACTGCCGAGCGGAAGCCCCCGCTGGCCCGTACGTGCGTGCCGGGCAGGCGCTTAGTTAGCACCAACTGCTTCCAGGCACCTTCGTTTTCATCAAGGGCAATATTGAGGAATACGATGTTCTTACCATCAAACTTCTTAGCCAAATCGGCGGCGTAGGGCAAATCGCGCAGGGCTAGGCCACTCGTTGTGCGCCAGAAGTTGATATACACCAGCTTACCAGCCAGTTGCTTCAGGCTTACAGAATCGCCCTTCGACGAAATAAGGCTGAAGTTTGGAGCTGGCGACCCAATGGCAAAGGCTTTGTGCGCCTCAAAATCTTGCTGCAGAATAGGGTAGTACTGATTCTGTGGATCGGCGTTTTTGAAATCGGCCAGCATAGCCGCCGACTGCTTCACGTGCCCAAACCGGAACGACTCCTGCAGCACGCGCCCCATTATAATTGGCTTCACGGGCCCGGTTAGCTGCTTCTTAGCCAGATCATAGCACACCTGGTAGAAGTCGGGGTCGGAGCGACGCTTACCGCTGCTCTCCGCCGAGTAGTGAATGTAGTTGAGCAGGAACTCCTGATACATGCCACTGCTCACCGAGCTAGGGCTGTTAATCAGGGCTTTGTCGTTGAGGAATTCATAGTAGGAAGGCGTCATTTTCAGACGACTTTCCGTGGCCACTACTTGCTCACGCAGGTCTTGGAAAGTGAGTCGGTCGTTGGCGTAGCTGTATTCTATTTCAGCCTTGGCGTAGTCTTTAAACGCTTGGCTTAGCTGGTTGTCTTGGGCGTAGTTTTCGAGAAATTTCCGCTCTTCTTTCCGCCGGTAATCCAAAAACGATAGAAAGCCGGGCTCGTAAAGCATGATGTTGTCGGGAAGGACTTGAAAGCCATCGTTCTCAATAAACTTCTCATCCACCTCCGACAGGTAGCTGTTGGTTTCAGCGCCCTTGCCCTTGAAGCGCACGGTGCTTGCCATATCGGAGCCTTTGAAACGAACATCCAGCTGGTTACCGGGCTCCAGAAATAGGTCGGCCACATCGTCGCCGTACACCAGGTCAGCGCGGGTAGGTCCGTCTACCTTCACTGCCATCCGAAACTCGCCTTTGTCGTCGAGGCGAGCATAGGTAATCTGTTCTTTCGGATCAAGCGGATTCTCGCGGATAGACACGGCCACTGTATCGGCCGTGCGCCCGTTCACCTTGCCAGTCAAGACCACCGTGCCTTGGGCCTTGCTCAGAAGCGGAGCAACTAGCAGCCCTGCCCAAAGCAGAGCAGCAACAACGCGGGATTTAGAGGCCATCAGAGGAAATTGCATACATGAGGGACTTGGAATCGTCCGCTTTTCAAATTCAAGAAGTGCTTGTCTCGTCAGGTGATTCGCGGTAAAAGCCAATTCCTGCACCGAAGATACGGCATAAAAAAAGAGAAAGTCCAATCCAGTAGCACGGTTTTTTCGTAACGAGTTCCCAAGGCCAAAGTTTTGAACTAAGTGCTTCTTAACCGAGGTATCTAACCGGCCAGCCTCACAAATCAGCAGAGGCCGCCCCCAGAAGTATCGTCTTCCGAGGGCGGCCTCTGCTGATTTTATTGTGGATTGAGCATTAAAAGGTGGCGACCAACGGGTTGTGTAGGCCACTCCTCATCTTACGATGACAGCACTCTACGGTTCAGCTTAGCCAAACAGGCCATTGAGTACTTCATCTAGCCGGCCGGAAGGGTGAACCCGGATGCCATAGCGGGCAATGTCAAGGCCACGAGCATTGAACTGGGAGATGTACATTTCAGCAAAGCCCAGCTTTTCAGCCTCCGACAGGCGCTGATCTAACCGGCTCACTGCCCTGATTTCGCCACTCAAGCCTACTTCCGCGGCCAAGCACACTTCGCCGGCAATGGGCACATCATTGAGGCTACTCACCACGGCGGCGCACACGGCCAGGTCCAGGGCTGGGTCATCGAGGCGGAGGCCACCGGCAATGTTCAGGAATACGTCGTGCTGGCCTAGGCGCAAGCCGCTACGCTTTTCTAGCACCGCCAGCAGCATCTGCAGGCGTTTGGCATCGAAGCCGGTGCTGCTACGCTGAGGCGTGCCGTAGGTGGCGGGCGTCACGAGGGCCTGCACTTCTACCAGCAGGGGCCGGTTGCCTTCCAGCGTGGCGCCAATGGCCATGCCGCTCAGGCTCTCGGTGCGCTGGCTCAGCAAAATCTCGGAGGGGTTGCTAACCTGCCGTAGGCCACTGCCTTGCATCTCGTAAATGCCCAGCTCCGAGGTAGAGCCGAAACGGTTCTTGATGGTGCGTAGAATGCGGTAGCTCAGGTGCCGGTCGCCCTCAAACTGCAGCACGGTATCCACCATGTGCTCCAGAATCTTGGGGCCGGCAATAGAGCCATCTTTGGTGATGTGCCCAATAAGCAGCACGGGCACGCCAGTTTCTTTGGCGTACTTCAGCAGCTCAGTGGTGCACTCCCGTACCTGGCTTACGGAGCCTGCCCCCGCCTCTACCAGTGAGGAGTGCAGCGTCTGGATGGAGTCGATAACCACTACATTGGGCTGCAGCTGGTCAATCTGGCGGAAGATGTTCTGGGTGCTGGTTTCGGTGAGGATGTACAGGCCGGGATGCTGCTGGCCCAGGCGCTCGGCGCGCATCTTAATCTGCTGCTCGCTTTCCTCCCCCGATACATACAGGATGCGCAGGTTGCCCATGTGCATGGCAATCTGGAGCATGAGCGTACTCTTACCAATGCCTGGCTCACCGCCAATCAGCACCAGGGAGCCTGGCACTAGGCCACCGCCCAATACGCGGTTCAATTCGCCATCGTGGGTATTAAGGCGCGACTCCTCTTCGTACAGGATTTCACCTAACGCCTTAGGCTTAGCCGCCTTGCTTGTAGTGCCGCCCACGGAGGTAGAGGCTTTCCAGGCTCCGGCAGCTGCATTGTTATCGGTCTTCTCGATTACCTCCTCTACGTAGGTATTCCACTCGCCGCAAGAGGGGCAGCGGCCAATCCACTTCGCGGATTGCGCGCCGCAGTTCTGACAAAAATATAGGGTCTTAATCTTGGCCATGTAGGAAGCTCTGACTGAGCCAGGGTAAACTAAAGAAATGCGCGCGGCAGCTAAAAAGTTTGGTAAGAAACGGGTTTTTGGCCGAGGTTACTGCTCAACCTATAATCAGCCATGCATCACTTCTGATTAGGAGGGGCTTAACACCTAATATACGCCTAGGCGAGCATACGGCTGGCACATCCTAAATGCATTGGAAATTATACTATTATAACAACCTTACTTCAGCTACCTAATTTAGTTCCTTACGGCTTAATTGGACAATCTACAACCCTCTCTATTAATCGTTCAACAAACTCCTGTATAAATGAAGCCTATAAGTTTAAATTTAAACAATTGTCAGTTTAGGTAAGACACTTTGTGAAGCGAGTACAAATAGTGTACATACATTATTTATTGCACTTATTTCATAGCACTTTACATATAATATTCATAGATATACCTTTGAACATATTTAATTCTTTCGAGAAGCATAATAGCTGGCTTCTTAACTACCGCACTACTAATGCAACACCTTTACCGTTACTTGTTAGGCCTGTCGTTCAGTGCCCTAGCTGTTTCCGCTCAGGCCCAATCCGTGGGTGTGGGCACTACCACCCCTGATGCTAATGCGGCCCTGGATATTTCAGCAGGCGCTAGCAACAACAAGGGCCTTCTAATACCGCGCATGACGGTGGCTCAGCGCACAGCTATTACCAACACTACACAGGGCATGCTGGTGTTCCAGACCGATGGCGCCCAGCCCGGCTTTTGGTATTTCCAGGGTGGCGTATGGGTGGCACTCCCCTCGGGCACTGCCACTAGCTCGGCCTGGCAACGCGCCGGTAACACGGGCACCGACCCCGGCACTAACCCCGGCGTGGGCGGCACCACCAGCCCCGGCTCCGACTTCATTGGTACCTCCGACAACAAAGATGTGGTAATACGCACCGGCAACACAGAACGCCTGCGCATTACCACCGATGGCAGCTTGTATAGCCGGTCAACCTTCGGCCTGATTCTGAATGCCAACGATGCACCGTTGATTACCCGCGGCTGGGATGCTTTCACTAGCGGCACATATAGTGGCCTAGGCCGCTGGGGGATATTCATGCGGGCTAGCTCATTGTCGTCGGGCATTCCGGACTTGGGAGGCAAGTCGTTTACCTGGGTAACGTGGAACGCTAATTCTACTGTTAACAAAACCCTTATGACGCTGACGCAGACGGGCAACCTAGGCATTGGTGTAGAAGATCCTACTACTCGGTTGAGTATGGTAGGGACGGGTGCTGCTAACCCTTTCACCTCGGGCGCAGCCCAAAGCACGGGGCATATTGCCCGCTTCCGCGACAATGGTAACGTGACCCTTGACCTAGGTAGCAGCGGCACGGACGGCAACTGGATCCAAAGCACTAACGCTACCGCTCTTAATACTAATTACCCTCTCCGCCTGAACCCAAATGGCGGCAACGTGGGCGTTGGCTTACTTACTCCTGCTCAAGCACTTGAGGTACTGGGCACCTTCGGGGTGCGCAACGGCGCGGCCTGGGACCACCTGTTCATTGCGCACGATGGCACGACGTCGGCTATAACAGCGGGTGGTGCCGACACTGGCCTAGCGTTCCGAGTGGGTGCCGGCGCCGCGGGTACGTACAACGATGCTTCCCAGAACTACCGCGACGTAATGCGCCTCATGCCGAGCGGCAACGTAGGTATTGGCACTACTACCCCAAGCGCTACACTGGAAGTAGCCGGTCAAGTGAAAATTACTGGGGGCACACCCGGTGCGGGCAAGGTACTGACCTCTGATGCTACTGGCCTAGCTACTTGGCAAAACGCCGCTTCAAGCGCCACCAACATCCAGACTACCAACACCTTCGCAATTCCTACTACGGGCGCAGGTACGTTAAATGCCACGACGGGTATAGTAGTTCTGCCGAACAACAACAGCACGAACGGTACCATCACGTTGGGCACTGGCACCAACGGCCAGACCCTGACCATCACCAACCTCGACGCCGACGCCGTGAGCATCACCAGCACCAGCGGTACGGGCAACCTGCTGCCCAATTTCGCGGCGCAGTTCGTGTACGTGGTCAATAGCACCACCAGCGGCTGGTTCCGCGTCAATTAATTCTTCCCTCCTTCCTGACTTTTCTTCTCTGCTATGAGATTTATGGCTACTCCTGCTGGCATTGTACCAGCTTCTTCTCCTCAACAACCCCAAGCGGAGCCGCAGCGCCGGGGGCTGCTCAAGCGCCTGGGCGCCCTCCTCGGTGGCAGCCTGTTGGCCGGCCCCGCACTAGCCAGCACGCGCAGTGTGGCTTCTACGCAGGGTATGGAGCCCTTTGTTGGAGAGATTATGCTGTTTGCCGGCAACTTTGCTCCAAAGGGCTATCTGCTTTGCCAAGGGCAACTGTTAAACATCAGTCAGAACACCGCCTTGTTCTCCATACTTGGCACTACCTACGGCGGGAATGGTCAAACAAACTTTGCTCTGCCTGACCTACGCGGCCGGTTCCCAATGCAGCAAGGGCAGGGACCTGGGTTATCATATCACAGCCAGGGAGAGATGGCTGGAACAGAAACGGTTACTTTGCTTAATAGCCAGATGCCGGCTCACAACCATCAGCTAAATGCGTCTACTGCTGCCGGCAATTCTGATTCGCCGAGTGGCAACGTATTAGCTAACAATGGCCGGGGCGGGCCGCAATTCACCTCGGCTGGCACAACAAATACGCCTATGAATCCTCAGAGCGTAGGAGTTGCGGGTGGCAACCAGCCCCACGAAAACATGCCGCCGTATCTAGCCCTCAACTTTTGTATTGCTGTTGACGGCATATATCCTTCGCGCGACTAGCGCCCAAGTAATTTAGGATGAAGGTTTTCTACTCCTTACTAGGGCTCTGCGCACTGGCCGAAGCTGGTTTTGCCCAGGGTCTGACCAACAACGGCGGCATCCTTACGGTGCAGTCGGGGGCAACGCTCTACGTACCGGGTGTGCTCGATAACAAGACGGGCAGCACGCTAACCAATGCGGGCACCGTGCAAGTCCTTGGCGATTTGACCAATGCCGGCACCCTAACCTCACCGGGCCGAGTGCTACTAAGCGGCGCAGCGGCTCAAACCCTCACGGCGGGCGGTGCCACGCTAGGCCAGTTAGAAGTAAACAACGCCAGCACTCAGGGCGTTACTGTGCCCGACAACCTGACGATTATGCAGGAGCTGAAGCTCACCAACGGCATGATGCGCACCCCGGCTAGTGCTACCATCAGCCTTACCAACGCAGCCAGCGTAGTAGGTGAGGCTACGGGCCGCTACGTGCTGGGCAACCTGCGCGTAGCGCGAGACAACGTAACTACCGCTACTGATTTCACTAACAGCGCTATCATTGGCGGCAATGGTCAGAGCCTGGGTCAGGTGGTAGTAAAGCGCACGGCCGGGTTGACAACGGCTGGCACCAGCCACGGTACCTTTAACAACTCTAAAAGCATAGACCGGATCTGGACGGTAACCACCGCTCAGGCTCCCACGGGGCCCGTCCCGATTACGCTTTCTTGGCTGCCCGACAATGACAATGGTCTGACGGATTTTGCCCGGGTGCTTATTTGGCGCCAAGCCAGCCAAACGGCGCCCTGGAACGGGGTGGGCTCAGTGGCTAACGCATCAGCTACGCGCAGCATCAGCACCACTACCACCGTCTTCGACCGCCTGACCGTCTCAAACTCGGCTAACCCGCTACCGGTGCAGCTCATTTCTTTCACGGCGGAGGCACGAGCCACAGATGTACTGCTACGCTGGGCTACTGCTTCGGAGAAAGACAACGCCGTATTCATTGTTGAGGTAAGTACCGATGGTCAGCAGTTCAGACCAATAGGCCAGGTGGCGGGGCGCGGTACTACCAGCCAGCAGACTACCTACACCTATCCCGATGCCCAAGCTAGCCACTGGGCAAGTGAGGTGCTCTATTACCGCCTGCGCCAGCAGGACACCGACGGCACCGAATCGTATTCGGCCGTGCAAGTTGTGAAGCTGGCAGCGGCAGAAAAGGCGCTGGCACTGGAGGCTCACCCCAACCCGTTTAATCGGGAGCTGTTTGCTCACCTTGTGCTACCCCACGCCGGACTTACCAGCATCGCGCTTCACAACACCCTAGGCCAGGTGCTGTTTACCCGCAGGCTAGAACTGCCAGCCGGCACTTCTGAAGTTGCTCTTCCGGAAGCTACTACGCTACCACAGGGGGTGTACTTTCTGGTGGTTCGGCAGGCTGATGCCTCACGCATAGTAAAGGTGGTGCGGGAGTAAGCGAATTCTTTTCAGCTGCCCCCGCCACCCTAAACGGCCAGATTTCCTAGCAGGAGTCTGGCCGTTTTGTTGGTATTTACCTTAACAGTAAAAATTGGAAAGTAAATTAGACCTTTACCCGGTTGCATTAGAAGTTTAACCTGATGTGCTCCGTACGGCTACGCCATCTGGCCTAGCTCTTATCTCACTCTATTCCCTCTCTGCTATGTCTACTGCCACTATCACCCCCGAGGTACTTGCCCGCGTAGCCACTTTCGCGGAGCTGCCCACCGACACGCTGCAGTGGGTGCTGGATCATGGGCAGGTTCGTACGTATGCCCCCGGTGATACGGTCCTCAACCCCGGCGACCCAGCCGAGTTTATGGTGGTAGTACTATCAGGTGGCCTACAGTTCTTTTTCTTACGCAATGGCAACCGCGAGCCTATCTTTCGGGTCGATAAGGGCCACGTGAGCGGCGTGCTGCCTTACTCCCGGCTGCGTGTGATTCAGGGCTTAGGAGTGGCCGTTGGTGATACAGAATTGCTACTCCTGCACCGCGACAACTTCCCGGCGTTGGAGCAGGTCAGCCCCGAGCTGGTGCAGCGCCTAGTAGGGTTGATGAGCGACCGGGCCCGGCAAGAAGCTCGCTATCAGGAGCGCGACGATAAGCTGCGGGCTTTGGGCAAGCTCTCAGCAGGCCTAGCCCATGAGCTTAACAACCCTGCTGCCGCCATTATGCGGGCAGCCGAGGCATTGGATAACCGCCTGCGGGCCAAGCCGGGGCTACTGCTGGAGTTGGTGCGCCATTGCCCTCAGCCCGATGCCCTGGCCGATTTAGCAGCCGTGGCCTCAAACCCGCCCCTTACGCAAACGCCTCTTTCTCCGCTGGAGCGCTCCGACCGGGAAGATGAACTGGCCGAATGGCTGGAGGACCAAGACGTACTTGATGGCTATGCTTTGGCCTCAGGTCTCTTAGAAGCTGGCTTAACTTTAGATAGCCTTAAGCCACTCATCATGGCACTACCTGAGCCTAGTAGGCCCTCGGCCCTGGCGTGGCTGGAAGGGCAGCTGACTACGCTGTGCCTAGTGCGCGACGTGCAGGAGGCAGGTGGGCGTATCAGTACGCTTGTCAGCAACGTAAAGACCTATAGCCACATGGACCGCGCCGGCGACTTTGCGCCTTTGGATGTGCACACCGGCCTGGAGAGTACCGTGAATATCCTGAGCTACTGCATGCGGGAGGAGAAAGTGCAGCTCACGCGGGACTATGCGCCCGGCCTGCCGCTGGTAAAAGGCCAGGTAAGTAGCCTCAACCAAGTATGGACGAACTTACTAGACAACGCCATTGACGCCATGCCGGGTGGGGGCGAAATCACGCTGCGCACCCGCCAGGAAGGTGATTTCGTGCTGGTATCGGTGATTGATAACGGGCCCGGGATTCCGCCCGAGGTGCTGCCCCACATCCTGGAGCCCTTCTATACTACCAAGCCTGCCGGCGAAGGCACTGGCCTAGGGCTCGATATTGCCCTGCGCATTATCGAGCAGCACGATGGCCGCCTGGAGGTACAGTCGGAGCCCGGCCACACCGAGTTCCGGGTGTGGCTGCCGGTGGCCGGAAGCCGCTAGGCCAGTCGGGCACCGTCTTGCCCTCCGCAGATTGCCTCTTACCTTTCGCTAGAAAACAGCGCAGCGTTCTTTCCTTCCTTTCCTATCTCGTCCGGCGCTCTGCCGGCCTGTTCCTACTTCCATGGCTGCCACCAAAAAACCGATTCTGCTTGCCGTTGATGATGATGCGCAGGTGTTAAATGCTATTGAGCGGGACCTTCGTCAGGAGTTCCGCCGCGACTATCGGGTGCTGCGTGCTAGCTCCGGCGAAGAAGCCCTTTCTACAATTCAAGAGCTGCAGCAGCGCGAAGAGCCCCTGGCTCTGGTGCTAGCCGACCAGCGCATGCCGGGCCTGCAGGGCGTGGAGCTGCTGGAGCAAACCCGCCAGTTGTTTCCCGATGCTAAGCGCGTGCTTCTGACGGCCTACGCCGATACGGAAGCTGCCATCCGGGCCATCAACCACGCCCGCCTCGACTACTACCTCATCAAGCCCTGGGACCCGCCCCAGGAGCTGCTCTACCCCACGCTCCACGACTTGCTAGCGGCTTGGCAAACTGCCTATCGTCCGCGTTTTCAAGGGTTGCGCCTGATTGGGTTTCAATGGTCGCCACTCTCGCACGAGCTCAAAGACTTTCTGGCGGGCTACATGGTGGCTTTCCAGTGGCTTGATTACGAGACAAATGCTGACGCTCAGGAGCTGCTCACCCGCACCGGTTTCACCCCTGCTGATCTGCCGGTTGTGGTGTTCGAAGATAACACCGCCCTTTCTAACCCCGAACGCAGCTTGGTAGCCGAACGGCTAGGCCTGTCTCAGAAAGCCTCGCAGGAGCTCTACGATGTGGTAGTAATTGGAGCCGGCCCCGCGGGCCTAGCGGCCGCAGTGTATGGCGCTTCTGAAGGGCTGCGCACCCTGGTGGTGGAGCGTATGGCTCCGGGCGGCCAGGCGGGCACCAGCTCCCGCATTGAGAACTACCTAGGGTTCCCGACGGGCCTCAGTGGCAGCGAGTTGGCCCACCGAGCCTGGTCGCAGGCGGTGCGGCTGGGGGCAGAGCTGCTAGCCCCGCAGGAAGTAACTAGCCTACGCGTGCAGGATGGCTACAAGATCCTAACCCTCGCCAACGACACGGAGGTAAAAACCCGCGCCGTGGTGCTGACCACCGGCGTAAGCTACCGCACCCTGGAAGTACCCGGCATTCATCAGCTGACGGGGGCGGGCGTGTACTACGGCGCGGCCCGCACCGAGGCCCGCTCCTGCGACGAGCAGGACGTGTACATTGTGGGCGGTGGCAACTCGGCGGGTCAGGCGGCCATGTACCTGGCCACCTATGCCCGGAGGGTGTTCATCGTGATCCGGGGCAGCTCGTTGGCGGCATCTATGTCGGCATACCTGATTGATCAAATCGGCCAGACACCTAACATTGAACTGCTTACGCACACCCAAGTAGCCGAGGTGCGCGGCGACGACCACTTGCAACAAGTAGTGCTCAACCGCAACGGGCAGTTAGAGGAGCGGCCTGCCCGGGCCCTGTTCATCTTCATCGGGGCCAAACCCAGCACCGAGTGGATTTGCGATACAGTGGTCTGCGACGGTAAAGGCTTCCTGCTCACCGGCCGCGACCTGGTAACCGATCCACGCTACGCCGACTCTTGGAAGCACACCCGCGAGCCGTACCTGCTGGAAACCTGCGTGCCCGGCGTTTTTGCCGCCGGCGACAGCCGTGCCGGGGCCATGGCCCGCGTAGCCTCCGCCGTGGGTGAAGGCAGCATGGCCATCAAGTTCGTGCACCAGTATCTGGATGAGTAGGAGAGGGAGGGAGTTGTAATGAAGTGATAATGTAAAAAAGAACGTCATGCTGAGCTTGTCGAAGCATCTCTACCTCTGGCTATTCAACAGGTCTAGAGCCGACTCAACGAAGCGGTAGAGATGCTTCGACAAGCTCAGCATGACGTTCTAAAGTTGTAAACACACAAAAGCCCATCATCCTGCTCAGGATGATGGGCTTTTGTTTTCATCTAGAATGTGGCCTAGGCCACTTCCTTAATTACTACTTGGCGTTGTACATGCGCTCGTAGTACTCCGTAGCCATGCGGTGCGACTCGAACTCGGGCTCTACCTCGCGCATGCCAGTCTTGGCAATTTCCAGGAACTTCTCGGGCTGCCCGTAGTAGAGCGGCACAATTTCGTTCTGAAGCACGTCGAGCACGTTAGTGGCCTCAATGTCGTCCTTCACGTTGTCAGGCTGGTTGATGTCGGTGTGCTCGATGATGAAGCCGTTCTCGCCGTGGCGCACGAACTCCGGAATCCAGCCGTCGGCGATGCTAAGGCTTACGCAGGCATTCATGGCGGCGGTCATGCCGCTGGTGCCCGAGGCTTCACGGGGGAAGCGCGGGGTGTTCAGCCACACATCGGAACCCTTCTTCAGGGCTGCCGACAGGCCTAGCTCATAGCCAGTTACCACGGCACAGCCCTTCAGGTTCTTGGTTTTGGCAATGATGTCGTTGAACAGGCCAATAGCGCCGTAGTCCTTGGGGTAGGGCTTGCCAGCCCAAATCACCTGCACGGGGCGGTCTTGGTTGTTCACGATTTCCAGGAAGCGCTCGAAGTGGCGCAGAATCAGGTCGGCGCGCTTGTAGCCGGCGAAGCGGCGGGCCCACACCACGGTCAGTACCTCAGGGTCGAGGAGGGTACCGGTCTGGTCAGCTACAATCTTGAACAGTTCATGCTTCAGCTCCTTCTTGCGGGCCAGCAGAGCCGCGTCGTCGTTAGCTTCCAGGGCAGCGTGCAACTGCTTGTCGCGCCAGTAGGTACCGTTCTGCGAGTTGGTAATGGCGATAATGGGGCAGATGCCTTGGTAGTGGCCCCACATTTCATTGGCCACCTCACCGTGCACTTTGGATACGCCGTTGGAGATGCGCGAGAAGCGCAGCGCCGTGAGCGTGTAGTTCAGGCGGTCATTCTCCACCATGCCCAGGTCGCGCACCTCCTGCAGGGGCACGTTGCCGAAGAACGACATTTCGTCGAGCAGCTTCACGGGGTGCTCCTCGTTGCCGGCCAGCTCAGGCGTATGGGTCGTGAATACCAGGCGCTTCTTCACCTCCTCCAGGTTGCGGCCGTGCTTGTCGTAGAGATAGAAGGCTAGCGGCAGGCCGTGGCCCTCGTTGAGGTGGTACACCTCAGTCTGGCGACCGAGCAGGTCGAGCAGCTTGCCGCCGCCCACGCCCAGCAGAATGCTCTGCGCTACGCGAGCTGCGGTGTCGGCGTCGTAGAGGTGGTGAGAGATGGTGCGCGAGAGGTAGTCGTTCTCGGGAATGTCGGTGGTCAGGAAGAACATCGGCACCGTCCCGAAGGTCTCGGGAGCCAGATACAGAGCCTTCACCAGTACCTGCGCGTTGTGAATGTTGATGGGGAACACAAAGCCGGTATCCTGCAAGAAGCTGTATTGCTTGATGCGGAAGTCGGCGCGCATGCTCATGTCCTCGTTGCGGCCCTGGTCGTAGTAGCCGAACGACCACAGGATGCCGATGCCCACCAGGTTTTGCTTCAGCTCATAAGCCGAGCGCATGTGCGAGCCGGCCAGGAAGCCTAGGCCACCCGAATAGGTTTTGAGCGCTTGGTCGAGCGCGAATTCCATGGAAAAGTAAGCCGCCGGAGTGCTAAACTCGGGGGCGGTGGTGTACATCTGAAAGTCAAATGCCATTGGAGCACGAAAGGTCAAAGTGAGAAATGTGGCGGCAAGTCCGCCCTCGGAAACCGCGTACGGAATCCGGCCCAAAAAAAGCGGAAAAGTGCAGACTGTTTGAGGGTGAGCCCGCTAGGAAGGCCAAAATGCTAACCTGCCACCAATAAAAGACAAAAAAGCATCAATGCATGCCCCATTCACATTGTCTAGGCCACCCCGGGGCCTTTGGTAGGTAGCACAGGCGGAGCTTTGGAACTGTCTGGCCGCCTTTCTGCTTGCTTAGGAGAGCTAAACAATAGGTTGTCAGTCTGCTATTTGGTAACAAATCAATAATGCTGCTCAGCCGTATCAGGGGCAAGCTGCCGGGTAGTTTTGCCGAGCAGTAGTCCTTCCTTTCCTACCTCCACAACCAAAACCCTTCTTTCATGCAGTATTCTTTTCGCTGGCTCACGGCCTCCGTTCTGAGCCTTACTATGCTGGCTTGCGCCAAGCAAGACCTCTCGCCCAGCACGCCCGCGGCGGCTACTACAGTTCAGCAACATGTAAGCAGCGTCGGTTTCCCCGAAGGCTTCGAGACGGGCACCAAAACAGCCTATACCACGGGTTCCGTTACCCTCGGCTCCGGCTCCTGGACGCTCAATGACGCCCTGCTCGGCAACACCACCGCCGACCCTAAAACTGGGGCCCAATCGGTACGGGTGCGCAACGTGGGCTCGGTGGGCATGAACTTCGATGCCACCACCGGCGCAGGCGTGGTAACCGTGCAGCACGCCGTGTACGGCACCGATGCTAGCTCGCAGTGGGAGCTATGGGTAAGCCAGAACAGCGGCAGCAGCTACACTAAAGTAGGCAGCACCATCACCAGCAGCAGCTCGGCCCTGAGCACGGCTTCCTTCACCGTAAACCTGAGCGGCAACGTGCGTCTGCAGATCCGCAAAATCTCGGGTGGCACCAACCGCATCAACATTGATAACGTGACCCTGGAGCAGTACGGCTCCGGCACCACTACGCCACCTCCCACCACGGGCGGCAAGAAGTTCCTGTTTGATGGCTCGCACGGGGAGCTGGCCGGCAACGCCGACTGGGTGCTGGACGTGAACAGCGGCGTGGTTTCACGCTACCCCTCGCCCGACCAGAGCGGCATTACCAGCAGCACCCTGGAAACCTACTGGACCGGCGCTATTTCAGCCTGGGGCGTGGCCCTGGCTAAGCTAGGCCACTCCGTGGAGCAACTGCCCGCCGGCACGGCCATCTCGTTCGGCAACACCTCTAACCCCCAGGACCTGAGCAATTACAGCGTGTTTGTGGTGGATGAGCCCAACACGGTATTTACAGCTGCCGAGAAAACCGCTATCCTGCAGTTTGTGCAGAACGGGGGTGGCTTGTTCATGATTTCGGACCATGACATCTCGGACCGCAACAACGACGGCTGGGACTCGCCGGCCATCTGGAACGACCTGATGCAGAACAACTCGGTGAAAGCCAACCCCTTCGGCTTCTCCGTAAACCTCGACAACATTGTGGAGAACAGCACCAACGCGCTGGCTTCCACCACCAACCCCATCATGAACGGCTCGCAGGGCCGGGTTAGCCAGCTGTCCTTCCACAACGGCGCCACTATGACGCTCAACCCTACCGCCAACACTACGGTGCAAGGCCTGATCTGGCGTACCTCCGCTACCCAGGGCAACAACAGCGTAATGGCCGCCAGCAGCACCTTTGGCACCGGCCGCGTGGTCATCATCGGCGACTCTTCCCCGGCCGACGACGGCACGGGCTCGCCCGGCAACACCGTGTATGATGGCTGGAACGAGAACGTAAGCCACGCCCGCCTGCACCTAAACGCCTCGCTCTGGCTGGCGAAAGTGCAGTAAGGTCCTAGGCCACCCCGGTAGGCCACTCCCACAAAAATCCCCGTCGTCTGGTAATGCAGGCGGCGGGGATTTTTTGTGGCCGTTACCCCACCCCCGTCCCCTCCGGGAGAGGGGTGCGTTCTGACATAGAAGTCGTCTGGCACCCCTCTCCCGGAGGGGAGGGGACGGGGGTGGGGTAACGGCCATTGGCGTCTTGGGCTACTGGGTGGCCTAGAATAGGCTAACACAGCACCAATTCCGCGCATTTCGGCATTACCTCAACCGATTGCAGAGCCTGTATCTTGCAGTTCCGTCACTGAATCCCACCTCACGTATGATCTCAGCCCGATTTCTGCCTTTGCTGGCTGGCACCCTGCTGGCCGCTGCCGCGCCCGCTGTAGCCGCCACCGCCCCTTCCGTTACTGAACTGGCTGCCCCGGCCGCCAAAGCCACCTCCGCTACCCGCATCGACCCTACCTTCTGGTGGGTAGGCATGAAAAACCCCAAGCTGCAGCTACTGGTGCACAGCCCCGGTATTGCCAGCAGCACCGCTACTCTTAAGTCTTACGAAGGCGTAACGCTGGATGGCGTGCAGAAGCTGGAGAGCCCTAACTACCTGCTGCTCAACCTCACCATCAGTCCCACGGCCAAGCCAGGCAAGCTGCAGCTGGAGTTTAAGGGTGCCAAAAAGATGACGTACGCCTACGAGCTGCGTCAGCGCACTACCCCCGGCGACAAGCAGAAAGTGCAGGGCCTAACGCAGCAGGATTTCATCTACTTCCTGATGCCGGACCGCTTCTCGAACGGCGACCCGAAAAACGACTACATCAAGGAGATGCGCGCCCCCAAAGTGGCCCGCGACTCTATGTACTCCCGTCACGGCGGCGACCTGAAGGGCATCGAGAACCATTTCGACTACCTTAAGAGCCTGGGTGCCACGGCCATCTGGATGACGCCGGTGGTGGAAAACGACATGCCCAAGGCCAGCTACCACGGCTACGCCCTCACCGACTACTACAACACCGACCGCCGTTACGGCACCCTGGAGGAGTACCGGCAGTTTGTGGACAAGGCCCACCAGAACGGCCTGAAAGTGGTGCATGATGTGGTGCTCAACCACATGGGAAGCAAGAACTACCTGTTTCTGGATCAGCCCGCCAAAGATTGGTTCAACCAGTGGCCTAGTTTCACGCGCAGCAACTACAACTCCTCGGCCCTCAACGACCCGTATGGCTCGGAGCTGGACCGCAAGCTGTACAACCGAGGCTGGTTTGATACCACCATGCCCGATGTGAACCAGAGCAACCCGCTGGTAGCTACCTACCTGATTCAGAACTTCCTGTGGTGGGTGGAGTACACTGGCCTAGATGCTTACCGCATCGACACCTACCCTTACTCCGACCCCAAGTTCCTGATGCAGTGGGGCCAGGCCCTGAACGAGGAGTTCCCGAACCTGTTCAAGTTTGGGGAGGCCTGGGTGGGCAGCACGGCTCAGCAGGCGTTCTTCGCCCGCAACATTTTCCAGCCCGTCGATGGGTTCAAGTCTAACCTGGAGTCGGTGTTTGACTTCCAGTCGCAGGGTGCTCTTCACGATGCGCTGCGCGGCGACCAGCCCAACATGAACCGCCTGTACGAAGCCCTGCAGGGCGACTGGATGTACGAGGACGCGAGCCGCAACGTGACCTTCCTCGACAATCACGACATGAGCCGCTTCTACTCCGTGATTGGGGAAGACTTTGCCAAGTACAAGATGGGCATTGCCTGGCTGCTCACCACCCGCGGTATTCCGCAGCTCTACTACGGCACCGAGGTGCTGATGAAGAACTTCTCGAACCCCGACGGCAAGGTTCGCGAAGACTTCCCCGGCGGCTTTGCGGGTGATAAGACCAATTATTTCACGGCCGCCGGCCGCACTGGGCAGGCCGGCGAGGCTTTCACATACCTCAGTACCCTGGCCAACTACCGCAAAACGCACCCAGTAGTGGCCACCGGCAAGCTCATGCAGTTCATTCCGCAGGACGGGGTGTACACCTATTTCCGCTACAACGACCAGGGCCAGACCGTGATGGTCATGCTCAACGGCAACAAGGAAGAGAAGACGGTAGACGGTACCCGGTTTGCGGAGCGTACCGGCGGGTTTACGTCCGGTACGGAGGTAGCCACTGGGGCCACTGTATCAGATTTGAAGTCTTTCAAAATCCCTGGGCGCACGGCTTGGGTAGTGGAGTTGAAGAAATAGTCTGGCGAGGGACTGCGGGAACCTCCGCAGTCCCTCGTAACTTATGCCTAGAGCACTGGTTGCTTTTTTCAGCATAAGCCCACTAAGCCTGATTCTTATGACCGACCTGACCGACCAAGTAGCCATTGTAACCGGTGCCAGCCGCGGCATCGGGAAAGCTATTGCTTTGCTGCTGGCCCTGCAAGGTGCCAAAGTGGTATCCGTAGCCCGTAGCGCCGAGGAACTGGAAGAGCTCAACGCCAAAACCCAGGGCCTCGCTATTCCGGCTGATGTAGCCGATGCCGACGACGCCCAAAATGTGGTAGATGAAGCCCTAAGCCGCTTTGGCCGCCTCGATATTCTGGTGTGCAACGCCGGCGTGGGCTCTTTCAACCTGCTCGAAAACTTTGAGGCCGCCGAGTGGGACCGGATTTTTGACGTGAATGTGAAGGGTACCTTCCTGATGTGCAAGGCCGTAGTGCCCCACCTAAAAGCGCAGGGCCGGGGCCACATTGTGGGTATTGCCTCCGATGTAAGTAAGCGCACCTTTGAGCATGGTACCGTTTATGGGGCCAGCAAGTACGCCCAGGATGCCATGCTGGGTTCTCTGCGCAAGGAGCTGCGACCCCACGGCGTGAAGGTGAGCACCATTTACCCCGGTATGGTGGACACCTACTTTAACGACTCCCACCCCGGCTCTCCCGAGCTCGAAAAGACCCACCTCAAGCCCTCCGATATTGCCCAGGCGGTACGCTACGTGCTAGAAGCGCCGCCTCATGTGGTAGTGGATGAGCTGATGATTCACCCCCTTACTCAGGAGTGGTAAAATGGTGAAGCAGTGAGGTTGTGAATGTGATGCTGTCCTGTTCAAACACGTTGAACGGCCCCAGTACTAAGCTCATCATTTCACCACTTCACCGCTTCACCATTTTACCTTTCTCACTTGCCTATGAAAAACCTGGTACTGCCGGTTGCCGTCCTTTCTCTAGGATTAGCATCTTTCTCTTTGTTTCAGCAACCCTCAGCTCCCGTGGCAGAAACCTTTTCCACCTCGGACCCCAACACCACCGACGAAGTACCGCAGGACCACAAGCTGGTGATTTATCAGTTGATGACCCGTTTGTTCGGCAACAAAACAGCCGTGAATAAGCACTACGGTACGCTCCAGGAAAACGGGGTTGGCAAGTTCAACGACATCAATACCACCGCGCTACAGGCCATCAAGAAGATGGGCGTGAGCCATGTGTGGTTTACCGGCGTGCTAGAGCACGCCACCATGACCAACTACACCAAGGACGGCATTGCCCTCGATGATGCCGACGTGGTGAAGGGCCGTGCCGGCTCGCCCTACGCCGTGAAGGACTACTACGATGTAGACCCCGACCTGGCCGTGAACGTGAAGAACCGCATGCAGGAGTTTGAAGCCCTGGTAAAGCGGACCCACGACAACGACATGAAGGTGCTCATCGACTTCATTCCCAACCACGTAGCCCGCACGTATAAGTCGGATGCCCACCCGGCGGGCGTGGTAGACCTGGGGGAGAAGGACGACAAGACCAAGGCCTTTGCGCCCAACAACAACTTCTACTACCTGCCCGGCAAAAGCTTTGTGGTGCCGGCCGGCTACAATCCGCTAGGCCCCTTAAGCGGCCCGAAAGAAGACACCAAGTTTCAGGAAGTGCCCGCCAAAGCCACCGGCAACGACGTGTTTTCGGAAGCACCCAAGGTGGACGATTGGTTCGAGACCATCAAGCTCAACTACGGGGTTGATTACCAGAATGGCCGCGCCCAGCACTTCACGCCCACCCCGGATACGTGGCTGAAAATGCGCGACATCCTTATCTTCTGGACCAAGAAGAACGTGGATGGTTTCCGGTGCGACATGGCCGAGATGGTGCCCGTAGAGTTTTGGGCCTGGGTGATTCCGGAGCTCAAGAAGATCAAGCCCGACCTGATTTTCATTGGAGAGGCCTACGACGCCAAGACGTACAAGATGTACATCGAGCAGGGGCACTTCGATTACCTCTACGACAAGGTAGGCCTCTACGATGGCCTACGCCGCCTGATGCGGGGTGAGGGCACCACCGAGGACATTACCAAGGTGTGGAGCCAGGAAAGCCGCGGCTTCTCGGGCCACATGCTGCGCTTTCTGGAAAATCACGATGAGCAGCGCATTGCCTCCAAAGACTTTGCCGGCAACCCCCGCGCCGCTATTCCGGCCATGACGGTGTCGGCCACGCTGGCTACGGGCCCGGTGATGCTGTACTTTGGGCAGCACGTGGGCGAGCCGGCGCACGGCGCCGAGGGCTTCTCCAGCGAAGACGGCCGCACCACCATCTTCGACTACTGGGGCGTGCCCGAACACCAGAAGTGGATGAACGGCGGCAAGTTTGACGGCGGCAAGCTCTCTGACGAGCAGAAGCAGCTCCACGACTTCTATACGCGCCTGCTCACGCTCACCAGCCAGAGCGACGCCATCCGGCGCGGGAAGTTCTATGAGCTGCAGGACGCCAACAACCTCGATCAGCAGTACAACCAGCGCCAGCTCTACACCTTTGTACGCTATACGGATAAGCAGAAGCTGCTCATTGTGGCCAACTTCAGCCCCGACAAAACCTACAAGCCAACCCTGCGCATTCCGCCTAACGTGCTGCAGCTGATGGGCCTCAACGCCAACCAATTCTACACCTACACGGACATCCTCAACCAGGCCCCCACCGTGCAGGCCCTGAACGTAACGCTGGCCCCGCAGAGCGCCTACATTTTCGAAATCAAAGCTAAATAAGTGATGAAGTGACGAGGTGATGAAGCGCTCCAGCACGTCATCCTGAGCACTATAAACGGCCCGTGCATCCTACATCTTCACTGGCCTAGGCACCTCATCACCTCCTTGCCTCATCCCTTCCTCACCTCTTTACCACTTCCCACCACATGGCAACCAGTGTAGCGGCGGCTTCCACCAGCACCCGCGAAAAACCCCGCCTCAGCTTCTGGCAAATCTGGAACATGAGCTTCGGCTTCTTAGGCATCCAGTTCGGCTTTGAGCTGCAGAACTCCAACGTCAGCCGCATCTTCGAAACGCTGGGCGCTAACAAGGACGACATTCCAATTCTCTGGATTGCCGCTCCGCTGACTGGCCTACTTGTGCAGCCCATCATTGGGTATTTCTCTGACCGTACGTGGCACCCATTCTGGGGCCGGCGCCGCCCTTACTTCTTCATTGGGGCTATCTTGGCCACGCTGGCGCTGTTTGTTATGCCTAACTCTTCCGCTCTCTGGATGGCGGGCGGCATGCTCTGGATTCTCGACGCCAGCATCAACGTGAGTATGGAGCCCTTCCGGGCCTTTGTGGGCGACAAGCTCCCGAGCGAGCAGCGCACCAGCGGCTTCGCCATGCAAAGCTTCTTTATTGGGGTCGGCTCAGTGATTGCAGCGGCGCTACCCTGGGTGTTTACTAACTGGTTCCACCTCAGCAATACGGCTCCGGCGGGTGAGATTCCGCCTTCTGTAAAATGGGCCTTCTACGCCGGCGCCGTGGCCTTTATGCTGGCCGTGATGTACACGGTGTTTACCTCTACTGAAACTCCTCCGGAAGACATGGAAGAGTTTCGGAAGGAAAACGCCAAGGTGGGCATTTGGGACGGCCTGAAGGAATCATTTGCGGGTATTTTCCAGATGCCGGTGGCCATGCGGCAACTAGCCCTGGTGCAGTTCTTCACCTGGTTTGCACTGTTCTCGATGTGGATTTACTCGACCAACGCCATTACGAGCAACATCTACAACATGAAGGTGAACCAGGGCCTGTATGCCAAAATGGTTGCGTTTGTGAACCAAGCCGCCACGCAAGCCCAAACCGATAAAGACAAGAAAGAGCTGAGCTCTCTGCAGAACGACATCAAGGAGATCAACCAGTTTCAGGCGGATAATCCTACCAAAATTCTCACCACCAATTTAACCGGCTACTACCTCACCCACGCCCAGCCTACGGGCCAGGAGCAGGCAGAGCTCAAGCGGGTGCAGCAGCAGTACAACGATGGCGCCGACTGGCTGAGCCTAGCTTCCTCAGTTCGTAATGGCGTAGCGGCTGTTTTTGCTTTTATCATCCCGCTGATTGCCGCGCGCACCAGCCGGCGGCAAACGCACATGATCTGCTTGCTCATAGGTGGCCTAGGCCTGTTGTCGCTGAAGTTTATCAGCAACCCCGACTTTATCATGGTCTCCATGGCTATGGTGGGTGTTGCCTGGGCCAGCATTCTGTCGATGCCCTATGCTATTCTCGCGGGGTCGTTGCCGGCTAACAGAATGGGGTATTACATGGGCGTGTTCAACTTCTTCATTGTAATTCCTCAGATTGTAGCGGCCACGCTCCTGGGCTTCTTTACAATGCACCTGTTCCAAGGCAACACCCTGAATACAATTGCCTTAGGCGGCGGCTCCATGATTTTAGCGGGCCTGCTTACCCTGTGGGTGAAAGACCAAGATGATGTGAAGCCCGGCGCGCAAATAGTTGATTCGCCGGGTTATGATACCCCAACGGCCGTTGTCCCCAACATGTAAGTTCCTATCTAAATAGGCCTAGAGCACAGAAAAGCCCTTTCCGTCACACGAGGAAGGGCTTTTCTGTGCTCTAGGCCTATCCGTATTAATACCAGGCCGTTAAAGTCAAAATCAGCATTTACCCCTCACCACCAATTAGCGCGCAAGCCGTATTCCATAGACAATCAGTGCCGCACCTTTGCCCTCAGCCGATGGGCGGCCTTTCCTCTCGACTGGCAGCGTATGGTATTTCCGGTTATTTTCTTCGGCGTATTTTTTGGGTTATTCTTGCTGATCTTGCTTCTGCTGGTGCTGCCGCGCCCCGCTCTGCGCGATACCGGTGCCCGGCCCCGAGTCAGCATTCTCATTGCCGCTCGCAATGAAGAAGTTACCATTGAGCGCTGCCTGCAGGCGCTACTGCAGCTAAACTACCCGGCTGAGCAACTGGAAATCCTCATCGGCGACGATGCTTCTACCGACAACACCGTGGCCGTGGTGGAAGCTTTTATCAAAGACAAGCCCCAGTTCCGGCTACTGTCCATCCGGCACCGGTTAGGCACCTCCAAGGGCAAGAGCAACGTGCTGGCCCACCTCTGCCGCGCCGCCACTACTGATTACTTCCTGTTCACCGATGCCGATATGGCTCTGGCGCCCGACTGGGTGCAAACCATGCTGGCCGCCGCGCCCGAAGGTGTGGGCATTGTAACGGGCATCACCACCGCTGATGGCAACCTCTTCGGGCGCCTGCAGGGCCTCGACTGGCTCTATGGGTTGAGTCTGATTCGGGTACTCACCGACTTAGGTCTGCCCATCACGGCGGTAGGCAACAACATGCTCGTGACGCGGGCCGCCTATGAATCTATTGGCGGCTTTGAGGCCCTGGCATTCAGCATCACCGAAGACCTGCAGCTGTTTGAGCAGATTGTAGGCCAGGGGTGGGGCTTCCGCAACATCATTTCTCCGAAAGCGCTGGGCGTATCGGTGCCGCAGCCCACGGTGCGCCACTTGTTGCATCAGCGCAAGCGCTGGATGAAGGGGGCCAGCCGGTTGCCCTGGCAGCTAAGCCTGCTGTTCAGCTCCTACGGCTTTTTCTACACGGTGCTGGGGTGGCCGGGCTTGCTCCCCACCACCACCATCCTCACGCTGTACGCTGCCAAAGTACTGTGTCAGACGTTGTTTCTATTCATCACGCTTCGGCAGACTGGGCGGCGGGAGTCTCTGAGCGTCCTGTTAATCTACGACGCGTACCTGCTGTTCATGTCGCTGGCGGCCCTGGCTTACACCGTGTGGCCTTCCTATATTCAGTGGAAGGAGCGCCGGTACCGCTGGGCCGAGGGCTAGGGCACTGCCGCCTGCAAGTACCAGCTGCCTATTGCCCGGTTTGCAGCCACTGCTGAGCAGGCATCTCCTCAGTAAACACCCGAATATCGGTGCCAGTATCCGCCAGGCTGTCTAATTCTGATAGGCGCGGCCGCAGAATATCGGCGTGGTAAGGGGTGGTGAGGTAAGCCAGCCGACGCGTAGTAGTGGGCAAGGCGGCCTGAAAATCAGAGCGAAAATCCCGCAATACCCACTGCAAATCATTGGGGTCGGCTAGTCCGCGGCTACGCAAGTCCACTAGCCAGCGCCCAGCCTGTTCCTTCTGAGCCAGCTGAAGGGCAGCCTGATACCCGGCCCGATGCTCGGCTGGTGAAGCCGGCCTCTTCCACCGCAGAAACAGCAACCGCAGGTCAGAGCGGTAGGAGAGAGCCACGTAATCGGTTGAGGAAGCTTGCATGAGGAGAGTCAATTGCAGTAAAGGTAGGGGTAAGATGTCCCGTTTTGAGACTCCCAAGGGCATTTTTCTACCATGACCTTTATCATACCATTTCCATCATGATTTTTCTATGAACGCTACCATAACAAAGGGAGCCGCAAGTTCTTTGCGGCTCCCTTTGTTATGATTACTTCACTGGCCTACGCCTTTGGCTTCTGGCCTAGGCTTTTCTCCCGAATAGCCCGGAACTCGGAGCTGGGCTTCCAGTTAGGAAAGGTAGTTTCGCCGGCCAGACGCTGCCCCACCCGGAACAGCAGGCGGGCATCCTGCTCCATGCCGCGCAGGTCCCAGTTGGGGTTGTACTCATCGGAGGGCTGGTGGTAGTGCTTCTCCTCAAACTCGGCGTGCTGCTGGGTGATGTACTCCTTGCCCTTGGCCCGACTATCGGCGGCCCCGCTGGCGTAGAGAGAAGGTACGCCCACCTTGGCGAAGTTGAAATGGTCGGAGCGGTAGTAGAAGCCCTTTTCCGATTGTGCATCGGGCTGAATATAACGGTCCTGCTCTTTCGCCGCTTCCCGGGCATAGTCATCCAGTTCCGACTGGCCGAGGCCCACCACCGTCAGGTCGCGCATGGGCCCGAAGGAGGAGAGGGCATCCATGTTGATGTCGGCCACGGTTTTGTTGAGCGGAAACAGCGGGTGGGCGGCGTAGTAGCCCGAGCCCAGCAGCCCCTGCTCTTCGCCGGTTACGGCCAGAAACACAATGCTGCGGGCGGGTGGCTGGGGTAGCTTGGTAAAAGCCTTGGCAATGCTGAGCAGGGCCGCACAGCCGCTGGCATTATCCACCGCGCCGTTATAAATGGAGTCGCCGTTGATGGCGGGCCCAATACCGAGGTGGTCCCAGTGGGCCGAGTACATGATGTACTCGTTGGCGCGGGCCGCGCCCGGCAGCACGGCCACCACGTTTTTAGAGTTGCGGCGGCGCAGCTTGTTCTGCACGCTCACGCTTAGGTTCAGGCCCATAGGCTGGGCCTTGAAGCCTTTCTTGTTGGCAGCAGCGTAAAGCTGATCGTAGTTGAGGTTAGCGGCCTGGAACAGCTTTTTGGTAGCATCCAGGGTTATCCAGCCCTCTACAGCGCACTTACTGGCCCCTTTGTCGGTGGTTTGGGGGCGCAGCTTGGCACCGGAGTAGCTGCTCTGCACCACCGACCACGGATAGGCAGCCGGCTTGGTATCGTGCACAATGAGCAGGCCGGCGGCACCCTGGCGGGCGGCTTCCTCATACTTGTACATCCAGCGGCCGTAGTACGTCATGGCCTTGCCCTTAAACATGGTGGTATCGTTGCCGGCATTGCCGGGGTCGTTTACCAGCACCACCACCGTTTTGCCCTTCACGTCGAGGCCGGCGTAGTCGTTCCAGCCGTACTCGGGGGCCACCACGCCGTAGCCGGCAAACACCAGCTCGGAGTTTTTCAGGGCCACCGAAGGCACCTCCCGCTCGGTGAAAGCCATGAAATCGGTTTTGTAGTTGAAGGTCAGGTTCTGGCCTTTGCCGGTTACCTGCATGGTGCTGGAGGGCGTGCCCGTAATTTCTACCAAGGGCACATTCTGAAAGTAGGAGCCATCGGGGCCGGGCTTCAAACCCAGTTTCTTGAACTCATCGGCCAGATAGCTGGTAGCTTTTTCCTCGCCAGCAGTGAAGGGCTTGCGGCCCTGAAACTCATCAGAAGCCAGCACTTTGATGTGGTTGCCGATGTCGGCGGTCGTGATGCCGTCGGGTGGGGAAGCAACGGTGGTGTCGGCGGCAGCCGTGGCAGCACCGGCACCGGTAGTGGTTGTGGAGGAGTTACCCTGACAGCCGGCCAACAGGCCTAGCAGCAAGGCCGGGCCCGCCAGGGCGGCGGAAGAAAGAACGCGCATACGCAAGTAGGGGAGAAGTGTGAAGGAACTGTGGTGGCCTAGCGCCAATTGTCAACCACTAGGCCACTCAGCCTCAAGGTGCCAAAAATCTCCTGTATTTATATAGGCTTCTCCGGATACTTTCTCTCTAGATTTGCTCTTGTTGAGCTATATCCTATTATGCCTTTCTACCATTCTACTATGACTGCATTACTTCTTGCACATCTAATCCAAGAGCCTCCTTACCAAGCAATAGTAGTAGATGCCACCACCAGCCGGCCACTACCCGGCGTGACCGGGCTTGACCTTGCCACCCAGCAGCGCTTCAGCACCGATGCTCTAGGCCACTTCACGCTAGCGGGACCAGCGGCTCACTTTCAGCTACGCCACCTAGGCTTTGCGCCGTTAGAAGCCTCCCGCAGTGGCCTACAACCCGGGCAAGTAGACACCTTGCGCCTGCTGCCTCAGTCCATCTTGCTTGGCGAAGTGAGTGTGCGGCCTACCAAGCCTGTAGTACTCTCCAGCTTCGGGCCAAAGGTGAAGGATAAGATGGGCGTGTTAGTAGTGCCAGGCAGTGAGTGTGGCGTACTGTTTCGGCCCGCGCCTGACAGCCCGCCAGCTGTGGTAGAGCAAATAACTGTGCAGCTGCGCCCAAATAAGCCCAAAGCCGGCCAAATACGCATTAGGCTCGTGGCTCCTACTAGCGAGGCTGAGCCTCGGCCCACCTCCCACGACCTCATTCCGGTGGCAGCTACCTACACTGCGGCGCAACTAGTGGCCCTACCTGACCAGCGGCTTACCGTGGATATATCCGCCTATGGCCTGCAGCTGCCGCCTAACGGCTTTTTCGTGCTGATTGAAGGATTAGGTTCCAATTATCCCGCCGAAGTGGCCGTTCCTATGCAACGCGGCGACCCAACACCTCACCTTATTCTTACCGCTACAAATCTCGCAGACTCTGCCACTTACCGCCGCACCCCTATGAACGATTTTCCGGCCGTAGTGCGCGGTACTTCCGTGACGGAGGTCGAGACATATTGGCGGCAGTGCTGCAACCGCCCTTGGCGCGGGTACCGGCTGACCCACAAGCCAAAGGAGTCGGAGAATGTGGCAGTTACGTTGGTGCTCCGCGCCTTGGAATAGGCCTAGGCCACTACTTGCATCTTCCTATTTTTTACTGTGTCTTTCGCGGCGTAACTTCCGGACTACGAACTTTCTTCATCCTCTATTTCCCCACTAATGACGCGTAATCATTTGCTCTTGCTCGGGCTGGGCTTCTCCCTGGCCTTCAACCCGGCAATGGCCCAACAAAAATCTACTCCTAAGCCTGCCACGGTAAAAAAAGCGCCTGTTGCTACAGCGGGTGGTGCCAAACTGGTGGAGAAAGTAACCCGCAAGGGCAACGAGCTGGTTATCCCGTATGAAAAGTATGTGCTGCCCAACGGCCTTACCCTCATCGTGACGGAAGACCACAGTGACCCGCTGGTGCACGTAGACGTGACCTACCACGTAGGCTCGGCCCGGGAGCAGATTGGCAAGTCGGGCTTTGCCCACTTCTTTGAGCACATGATGTTCCAGGGCTCCGACCACGTGGGCGACCAGCAGCACTTTAAGCTGGTAACCTCGGCCGGTGGTACCCTCAACGGCTCTACCAACCTCGACCGCACCAACTACTACGAGACCCTGCCCAGCAACCAGCTGGAAACCGGCCTGTGGCTGGAAGCCGACCGCATGGGCTTCCTGCTGGATGCCGTGTCGCAGAAGAAGTTTGAAATTCAGCGCTCTACGGTGAAGAACGAGCGGGGCCAGCGCGTGGATAACGCTCCCTACGGTCAGGCCAATGAGTACATCATCCGGACGCTGTATCCCTACGGCCACCCCTACTCGTGGTCGACGATTGGCTACCTCGAAGACCTGGACCGTTCCGATGTGAACGACCTCAAGAACTTCTTCCTGCGCTGGTACGGCCCCAACAACGCTACACTCACCGTGGGCGGCGACGTGAAGACGGCCGAGGTGGTGAAGATGGTGGAGAAGTACTTCGGTCCCATCAACCGCGGTCCGGCCGTGGCTAGCCAGAAGCTGGCGCCCGTGAAGCTGACCCAGGACCGCTACGTGAGCTACACCGATAACGTGCGTTTCCCCATGTTGCGCATGGTGTTCCCGACCGTTCCTAACGGCAACCCCGACGAGGTGCCACTGGCCGTGCTGGCCCAGATTATTGGACAGGGCAAAAACTCGCTGATGTACAAGAACCTGACGAAGCCCCAGAAGGCCGTGCAGGCTACCGCCTACAGCAGCAACAACGAGCTGGCGGGTGAGTTCTCGCTGATTGCGCTGCCCTTCCCCGGCAAAACGCTAGACTCTCTGGAGCTGACGCTGCGCAAGACCCTGAAGGAGTTTGAAACCCGCGGCGTAACCGACGAGGATATCCAGCGCTTTAAGGCCTCCGAAGAAGCTGACCTGATCAATGGTCTGAGCAGCGTAAACGGCAAGGTAAACCAGCTGGCGGCCAACCAGACGTACTTCGGCAACCCCAACCGTCTGCCCGAAGACCTGAAGCGCATCCGGGCCGTAACCAAGGCCGATGTGCAGCGCGTGTACAACCAGTACCTGAAGGGCAAATCGGCGGTAATCCTGAGCGTGGTGCCCAAGACGGGCGGCGTGCAACCTTCTCACCCCGATAACTTCACGGTATCGAAAGCGGGCTACGTAGCGCCCAAAGACGAGTACGCGGGCCTGAAATACCTGAAGGCTACCGATACCTTCGACCGCAGCAAGCAGCCCGCCGCCGGAGCTAACCCGGTGGTGCAGGTGCCCACCATTTGGCAGGCTTCCCTGGATAATGGCCTGCGCATCATTGGCACCCGTAACCAGGAAATCCCGACGGTTACCATGCTGATGACTATCCGGGGTGGTCACCGCCTGGAGCAAACCATGCCCAACAAGGCTGGTATTGCTTCCCTCACGGCCGCTATGCTCAACGAAGGCAGCCAGAAATACACCGGCGAGCAGTTCAGCTCTGAGCTAGACAAGCTGGGCAGCACCGTGCGCGTTTCAGCCGGCGACGACAACACCACGGTGTACGTGCAGAGCCTGACCAAGAACATTCCAGCCACCATGAAGCTGCTGGAGGAGCGCCTCATGCACCCCCGCTTCGATCAGGCCGACTTTGACCGTATCAAGAAGCAGACGCTGGAAAACATTGCCAACCAGAACACCCAGCCCGTAGTAATTGCCGACAAGGCCTACTCGCGCCTGCTCTACGGGCCTACCAACATCCTGAACGTGCCTACCAGCGGTACCGCCGCCACGGTATCGGCTCTGACGCTGGACGACGTGAAGCAGTTCTACCAGCAGTACTACGCGCCTAACGTGAGCTACCTGGTAGCCGTGGGCGACGTGGACCAGAACGCCCTCACGCCGCAGCTGGCGTTCCTGAAGGCCTGGCCCCAGAAGAACATCAGCCTGCCCGCTGGTGACAACGCGCCTAAGCCTGATAAGACCCGCATCTACTTCGTGAACAAGGAGGGTGCCGCGCAGTCAGAAATTCGGGTGGGCTACCTCACGCCCTTCACCTACGATGCTACCGGCGACTATTACCGTGCTTACCTCTCTAACTACCTGCTGGGTGGGGCCTTTAACTCGCGCATCAACCTGAACCTGCGCGAAGACAAAGGTTACACGTATGGTGCCCGCTCGGGCTTCCAGAGCACCCGCTACGTGGGTCCGTTCACGGCCTCAGCCGGCGTACGCGCCGATGCTACCGCTGCTTCGGTGAAGGAGTTCATGAAGGAAATTCAGAACTACCGCAACGGCATTTCGGATGAGGAGCTGCAGTTCCTGAAGTCGTCGGTGGGCCAGAGCGATGCCCTGCGCTACGAGACCGGCCAGCAGAAGGCCGCCTTCCTCTCGCGCCTGGTGGAGTACGACCTGCCCCAGGATTACGTGAAGCAGCAGAGCCAGATTCTGAACAACCTGACCAAGGAAGATGTGCAGGCCAGCGCGCAGAAATATCTGCCCGCCGACAACATGTATATCCTGGTAGTAGGTGACCGCGCTAAGTCGTTCCCCGGCCTCTCCGAGCTGGGCTACGAAGTAGTGGAGCTTGACACGGAGGGCCTGCCCATTGCGGCGTCGACCCCGGCGGCGGCTCCGGCCCCTTCTGCCGTAACGCCGCCCGCCGACAATGAGAAGATGAAAATCAAGACCAAAGACGCGAACGGTAAGAAAGAGAAGCGCAAGGCTAAAGCCAAAGACGATAAAGCCGACGCCAAATCAGCCGACGCTAAGTAAACCGGCCTACGCGTTGTAATACAACGCCCTACGCCTTAGTCAGCCGCCCTGTCCGTTTAGTCGGGCAGGGCGGTTTTTGGTTTGTAGGCCACCAGCTGGCCTAGTGCGTAAGGTATTTGTTGCCCTTGCCCGTCTGCCTCTTCCATTGCCTGGGCCATGTGCCTAGCACTACATGATTCACCTGTACTCATGCGTAAACCATTGAAAGTCATCGGCCGGCTCGTCGGCAGTATTGTAGTTGTGTTGCTGGTGGTGGGTGTGGCCTTTGCCAATCTGAGCCCCGAGCTGGGCGGCAACCCCACCAAGGAGCAGCGACTGGCCTACGCGAAGTCGGGCCACTACGAGGATGGCGAGTTCAAGAATCTGGTGCCCACGGAGATGATGACCGGCGGTAGCACCTTCTCGGTGCTGTGGAAGTTTTTGTTCAGTAAATCACCCAATGCCACGCCCAATGGGCCCCTTCCTACCCAACCGCTCACGGCCGCCAGCATTGCACAAAAGGCGCCCGAAACGGTGCGGGCCACGTGGTTTGGGCATTCGGCCAGCTTAGTAGAAATAGCCGGCAAAAACATCCTCCTCGACCCCATGCTGAGCGTGAAAATGGGCCCACTTTCCTGGGTTACGCCCAAGCGCTACAACCCCCAGCTGGCCATTACCGCCGAGGAGCTGCCCGCCATTGATGCCGTACTGATTTCTCACGACCATTACGACCACCTCGACTACCAAACCATTCTGCGCCTCAAGGACAAGACCAGCAATTTTTACGTGCCCCTGGGCGTAGGTGCCCACCTGCTGGCCTGGGGCGTGGCCCCCGCCAAGGTGCACGAGCTAGATTGGGGCGACTCCGTGAAGCTGCCCGGCCTGACCATCATCAGCACACCAGCCCGCCACTTCTCAGGCCGCGGCCTCACCAACCGTAACTCCACCTCCTGGAGCTCCTGGGTGATGAAGTCGGCCACCAAGCGCGTGTTTTACAGCGGTGATGGAGGCTACGGCCCGCACTTCCAAACCATCGGCCGCCAGCACGGCCCTTTCGACTTGGCACTCATGGAATGTGGCCAGTATGATGCCCAATGGGCCAACATTCACATGCTGCCCGAGCAAACCGTGCAGGCGGCCTTAGATGTGCGGGCCAACGTGCTACTGCCCGTGCACTGGGGAGCCTTCACGGAAGCCCACCACCCCTGGAACGACCCCGTAAAGCGCGCCTCCGCTGCAGCCTTCCGCCACCATCTTCCCATGACCACTCCCGAGCTAGGCCAGCCTGTAACGCTAGGCCAACCCTTGCCACAGGTGCAGTGGTGGCAGTAGTAGAAAGCTTGAGCTAGCGGCTAGTTCCCCTCCTCAGCCAATTCTGCCCATAAAGCGGCGTGGGGGTAGGGGTAGTTGACTGGCCTAGAACCGTCATTCTCCCATGTCCCCGCCCGCTCTGCTGAGCTTAGCGAAGCATCTCTCCCTTGGGATAATCAACTGGCCTAGCCGCTACGAAGCGGTTGAGATGCTTCGGCTGCACTCAGCATGACGGGCTTAGTAAACAACGATTAAGCAACTACCCTAGACTTTCCTCAACTGAGGAAGGAGCTGGCTTTTGCTTCTGCTGATCGAGCAAAAGCTTGGAGTGGCAGAAAAACTTAAACAGCTCCTAATCATTTCTCGGACCTTTGGGTTTTAGATATCCCGGCACCGATTACATATAGTTCCATTTGAATACGTGCAGTGTTACAAGTAGTAAAAAAGGGTGGCCTAGGCCTGTTAATCAGCTGGTTGATGAACGGAACCGTTGCTGCCCAGGCACCTGATACGGCGGCCATCGTTGCGCCGCCGCGCCACAGCGTACAGTTGATTGGGGTGGGCCGGCGGCCCCAGCAGGATATAGTAGATCTGTACCGCACCCTATTTCCGCGCACCCACATGGCTGCCCACGACTCGGCGGCGCTGGGCGAGGGGCACAAGTTTGTGTGGGTAATTCCGGCCATTGGGTACACCCAGCAAACCCGCCTGCTGGTGCAGCTCACCGGTAACGTGGCCTTTCAGCGGCCGGCCGCCAACATGTCAACGCTGGTATCGGCCCTGAGCTACACCCAGAATAAGCAGCTGATTCTCACGGCCACCTCCTCCATCTGGAACCCTGGCAACCGCTTCAACTGGGTAGGCGACTGGCGCGTGATGCACTACCCCCAAAGCACCTACGGCCTGGGCATGCATACCTCTCTCGACCGGGCCGTGCTGATGGATTACAACTACTTGCGCATTCACCAGAGTGGCCTACGCAACATCAGCAAAGACCTGTATGCGGGCCTGGGCTACCAGCTTGACTATCATTGGGATATTAAAAGCCGTTTTGGAACCCAGGAGGTAAGCCACATCTCAAACTACGATAACGGTGTGCTAGGCCAGTCAATCTCCTCGGGGCCCACCATGAGCTTGCTCTATGACAGCCGGGGCAATAGCATCAACCCGCTGGGCGGCACCTATGTAAATACGGTACTGCGGTTTAACTCACGGTGGCTGGGCAGCGACAATAACTACCAAACTCTGTTAGTTGATGCTCGCCATTATATTAAGCTGGCGCCTCACTCTCAGGATGTGCTGGCCTTCTGGTCATACAACGCCATGACTTTGCATGGCAACCCGCCCTTCTTAGACTTGCCTAGCACCGGTTGGGACACGTACAGCAACGTAGGTCGCGGCTTTATCCAGGGTCGCTTTCGGGGAAAAAACCTGCTCTATGCTGAGGCCGAATACCGCTTCGGCATCACCCGCAACCGCCTGCTGGGCGGCGTAGTATTCGGCAATGCGCAAACGGTATCCGAAAACTCGCCCCTAGCCTCTAGCTCCTTGCTCACGGCACGCTTCGATAAAGTGGTGCCCGCCATGGGAGCGGGCCTCCGTCTCAACCTCAACAAAGTCTCCCGCACCAACCTTTCCGTAGACTATGGTATCGGCGCCGATGGCTCCCGCGGCTTGGCGTTCAATTTGGGTGAGGTCTTCTAGGCCATTGCCCATTGCTTCCAGAATTCTCCCTCTCTCCGAGGAGAGGGCCGGGGGTAAGGTCACGCTAGGCCACAACCAAAAACCAACCTCCTCCGAAACGGAACATTTTACCCCTTGCTGTACGTCCTTCTGCTAAGGACATGGGTTGGTGCATCCTGCGCCCCTAAATCCGTATCTTTCCCAGGCCTGAAACTGGCTGAAGACCTATGGTGGAGCAAGACCCTGCAACAACCCGGGCGCTAGACGATGTGCTGGCCCGGCTAGATGCCTTTAAGCGTAAATTTTATCTGAGTTTGCTGGTGCGGGGTGCGCTGGTGGCCGGCGGGCTGCTGCTTACCCTGTTTCTGGTGGTTAACCTGCTCGAGTACTTCCTGTACCTGCCCACGTGGGTGCGGGCCGGGTTGCTGTTCGGGTTCGTAGGCCTGTCGGTGTACGCGTTTGGGCGCTGGATCTGGCAACCGCTGGCGGCCCTTACCAACCTGCGCCGCATGCTGACCGATGAGCAGGCCGCGCGCCGGGTGGGCGAGCTGTTCCCCGATGTGCAGGACCGCCTGCTCAATGCCCTGCAGCTGCGGGGCCAGGCCCAAACCAACGCCCTGTTGGCGGCCAGCCTCGACCAACGCGCCGCCCAGCTGCGCGGCGTGGAGTTCAGCCAAGGCATCAACATTAAAAGCCAAACTAGGCCACTCTGGAAGTACGTGGCCGTGCCCGCGGCCATTGTGATGCTAGTGCTGCTAATTTACCCCGCCTTGTTCGTGCAGGGCACTGAGCGGATTCTGCACTACAACAACAAGTATAGCCCGCCCGCGCCATTCCGGTTTGTGGTGGCAAATAAAGACCTCAAAGCCTTCAAGGGTGAAGATTTTACCTTGGATGTGGCCGTGGAAGGCGAGGCCCTGCCCAACGAAATCAGCATTGAATATGAGGGGCGCACGCGCCGCCTCACCCGCAGCCAGGGCAACCGCTTTCAGTACCAGTTCCGGCAGCTCCAGCAAGATGTAAACTTCCAGCTTTCGGCCGCCAACGTTACTTCTACCGACTACGACCTAAAGGTGCGGGAGCGGCCCAACCTGCGCGACTTTGCCGTGCGAGTGGCCTACCCGGCCTACCTTGGCAAGCCCGCCGAAACCATCCGCAACTCTGGTAACCTCACGGTGCCCGAGGGCAGCACGGTGCAGTGGGAATTCACTACCGCCGCCACCGATAAGCTGCAGCTGCAGTTCCGCAACCCCGACGAAACCGTGACGGCTGAGGCCAACGATGAGCTATTCCGGGTGAGCCGCAAGGTGTCGCGCAGCCAAGACTACTCGGTGCAATTGCAGAACAGCTTCAGCCCCAACCGCGACCCAATTCAGTACCAACTCACCGTGATTCCGGACCAAGCGCCGGAGATTACGCTGGAAAGCTTCCAGGACACTACCTCGCTACGTTTTCTGGCCCTGGCCGGCAACGTGCGCGACGATTATGGCCTCTCGCGCCTGCAGCTGCACTACCGCGTGCTGAGCAAAGCGCGGCCCAATGCGGCCTACCAGACCCGCGCTCTGCCCCTGAGCAGCGGCCCCAACCAGAGCTACGCCCACCAGTGGGATATCCGGCCGCTAGGCCTCAAGCCCGGCGACCGGCTGGAGTACTTTGTGCAGGTGTGGGACAACGACGGCTTGCATGGGCCGAAGTCGGCGCGGAGCCGGGCGGCGGAGTTCCGCTTGCCCTCGCGCACCGAGATGCGCCAGCAGATGGCCTCGCAAAGCCAGGCGGTGCAGAGCCAGCTGAGCCAATCGAAGGAGCAGAGCAAGAAGATGGAGCGCGAGCTGGCCAAGGCAGAGGACAAGCTCAAGGTGAAGCGCGACCTGAACTTCCAGGACCGCAAGCAGCTCAAGGACATGCTGGACCAAAAACAGCAGATGGATCAGGCCCTCGATGAGTTGAAGAAGCAGTTTGAGCAGCTCCAGGAGCAGCAGAACCAGCTCAACCCCGAGAAAAACGAGGAGCTGGCCGAGAAAGCGAAGGAGCTACAGAAGCTAATGGAAACCCTTCTTGACCCCGAGACCAAGAAGCTCTACGAGGAGCTGCAGAAGCTCCTGGACCAACAGAAGGACCAGAACCAGCCCGAAATGCAGAAGCTCTTGCAACAGCTCGAAAACAAGGAGAATACCTTGCAGAAGGAGCTAGAGCGTGCCCTCGAAATGTTCAAGCAGCTGCAGTTTGAGCAGAAGCAGGATCAAGCCCTCGAAAAGCTGCAGGAGCTTGCCAAAGAGCAGGAGAAGCTGGCCGACGAAACCCAAAAGAACGACAAGAACTCCGGCGAGGCTCCCAAGGATAAAGCCCAGCAACAGCAGAAACAGCAGGAGCTGCAGCAAAAGCAGGCTGAGCAGAAACAGCAGTTTGAGGAGCTGAAGCAGGACCTCAAAGACATGAAGGAGCTGGACAAGCAGCTCGACGACCAGAACGGGGCCGACGAGATGAAGCAGGAGCAGCAGGAGGTGGACCAGCAGCAGCAGGAAAGCCAGGAGCAGCTCGGTAAGAATCAGAACCAGAAAGCCAGCCAGAGCCAGAAGCAAGCCGCTGACAAGATGAAGCAGATGGCCCAGAAGATGCAGCAACAGCAGGAAGAAGAGGAGCAGGACCAGCAGCAGCAGAACATTGACGACCTGCGCGACATCCTGGAAAACCTGCTCAAGCTCAGCTTCGACCAAGAGGGTTTGATGAAGCAGTTCCGCACCGTAGACCAGTCGGACCCGCGCTTCGTGCAGCTCGGCCAAACCCAACGCAAGCTCAAGGACGATGCCCGCGTGGTGCAGGACTCTCTGTATGCACTGGCCAAAAAAGTCTTCCAGATTCAGAGCTTCGTGACCCGCGAAGTGGGCGAGATGAACGGCCGCATGGATGAGAGCCTCGACCAGATTCGGCAGCGCAACATTGGGCGGGCCACCAACAGCCAACAGCTGGCCATGACCAGCATGAACAACCTAGCCCTGATGCTCAATGATGCCCTGCAGCAAATGCAGGAGCAGCAGCGCCAGAGCCAGCAGCAACAGCAGGGTGGGGGAGGCAAAGGCAGCCGCAAAAAGAAAAAAGGCAGCGCCGCTGGTGAGGGCCAGATGGGCCGCATGCAGCAGCAGCTTAACCAACAGATTCAGCAGCTGCAGCAGAGTGGCAAGCAGGGCCGGGCTCTCAGCGAAGAGTTGGCCAAACTAGCTGGGCAGCAGCAAATGCTGCGGCAGGCTATGCAGGAGCTAGAGCGCATGCAGCAGAAAAATGGCGGCAAGCCGGGCTCCAATAAAGATGGCAAAGGCCAGGACGGTGCCGGGGGTCTCGGCGACGTCAAAAAAATGATGGAACAAACCGAAACCGACCTCGTAAACAAGCGGCTGACGGAGCAAACTGTCATGCGCCAGCGCCAAATCTTGACTCGCTTGCTCGAAGCCGAAAAATCGGCCCGTGAACGGGACCAGGATGACAAGCGCGAAGCGCAGACGGCTCAGAACCGTCCGCCTGTTTTTCCGCCGGCTTTTGACCAGTACAAACGCCAGCAAAACCGGCAGACGGAGTTGCTCCGGACTGTTCCGCCCGCCCTCACCCCGTACTATCAGCGCGAGGTGAGTGAATATTTTCAGAAAATGAAGTAGCGTTGAGCTACTTTTACCGCCCCTACGCCGCTTTCCCTCTTTTTTCTTTTTATGAAGCAGGTTAAAATTCAGATTCCTTCGCTGGTCGAAAATATCCGCGTGGTGGAAAGTTTCATCGACAACTCGAAGGATACCTTTCACATTGAGGATGATATCTACGGTAACATCATGGTGGCCGTCACGGAAGCGGTAAACAACGCTATCCGGCACGGCAACAAGTTCGACAAGGACAAGAATGTGTTCCTATCGTTGATCGTGGATACCGACCGGTTGAAGTTTGAAGTAGAAGACCAGGGCGAAGGTTTCGACTACACCAACCTTCTCGACCCCACCGCTCCCGAGAACATCGAGAATCCCGGTGGTCGTGGTATCTTCCTGATTCGGCACCTAGCCGACGAAGTGGAGTTCCAGAAAGATGGCCGCAACGTGCAGCTGACGTTCTTCCTGCCCAACCCGCAGGAGCCCGCTCTGAACGATGCCGAAAACGCTTCTGCTAGCAACTGATTAGGGTATGAGCGACTTTCCGCACGACCACGACGAGTTTGAGGACGATACCACCCACGAGCACGAGGTACACGGTATCGAGTTCCTGGTGGAGGATGTCGAGTTTGAGTTAGGTGACGCTGAAGATTTGGTTTCCTGGATTGAGCAGGTAGCCAAAGTGCACGAGTACGAAATTGTGCAGCTCACCTACATATTCTGCTCCGATGAGTACCTGCACAAGGTAAACATGGAGTACCTCGACCACGACACCTACACTGACGTCATCACCTTCGACAACGCCGATACGTCGGATATCATTGAGGGCGACATCTTCATCTCGGTGGAGCGCGTGCGGGAAAATGCCGAAAAGCTGGGCGTGCCGTTCCGCGATGAACTGCACCGGGTCATGATTCACGGCGTGCTGCACCTGCTGGGCTACGCCGATAAAGACCTGCTGAGCCAGACGGCCATGCGCAAAAAAGAGGACTACTGCCTGTCGCTGCGCACCTTCTAGGCCTATTGATTTTACTTTGACTCTACTAATACTCTTTAAAACGCCCGCCGAAACGCGGGCGTTTTTTAGTTTTAGGTGGCCTAGCTCTTTCTGCTGCCTTATACTGAGTGCTATTTATGTCTGAACTTGAGAGCCTTGCCCTCGCCCGAATCGTTAATGCTGAAGTAGTTCGTCAGTTCTTCGGTTACTGGCCTAGCTTTCATGACGCGGAAATCACCAAAGTAACTTTTGAAGCTAATCGTGGCTATCATGCCGCCGCCACGTTTGTAATCAATGCCTTTGGCATGACGAAAGAGGGGCAGACAAATAGATTTTCTAAGCCAGTTAAACACTGCACAATAGAGCTTCAATTTATCGACATTCA
Organism: Hymenobacter wooponensis; assembly: GCF_004745865.1. Taxonomy (GTDB): domain Bacteria; phylum Bacteroidota; class Bacteroidia; order Cytophagales; family Hymenobacteraceae; genus Hymenobacter; species Hymenobacter wooponensis. The sequence goes on from NZ_SRKZ01000007.1 coordinate 212,010, forward strand.
GGAAGTGGAGTTTGATTGCTTCAGCCACCAAAATGTGATTTTCGACTTACTTATCGAAGAAAGTGGAAGTAACCTCAAATGCACTTTTGACTCTTCGGTAGGCTTAGATGCTAGTATAGTTGCGAAGGAAGTGCGCGTATTGAGTTTAACTCCCGCGACTCATTAACAAGCTTTGTAGCTATTACTTGCTTACTAGCTGAAGCCCGCCTATGCTACCTTTTCATTACCGAACTACCCTACATACGCCGCATGTCCGCTACTCCTTCTTACTTCCCCATTATCAGAGGCGACGCGCTAGATTATTACTTGAGCCAGGGCTACTACCGGATGCACCAGGACTTGTTTACCTGTCGGTTCCTGCCCATCAACGATACCCTCTACACGGTGCATTGGCTGCGGCTAGTGCTGCCTGAGATGGAATTTGGTAGTGAGCAACGCCGGCTGTTGCGCCTCAACGAGCGGTTCTCCACATCCATCCGGCCGTTCCGGCTTACGGATGAGCTGGAGGCCCTGTACGCCGAGTACCGCCGCTCCATCACCTTCGATGCGCCCGAAACGGTGGAAGCCTTTATGCTGGCTGGCGCTACGCACAACGTGTTCAACTCGGAGGTACTAGAGGTCCGCGACGGTGACCAGTTAATTGCGGCGGGTATCTTCGACAGTGGCGCCCGCACGCTGGCCGGTATCATGAACTTCTATCACCCAAGCTACCGCAAGCACAGCCTAGGCAAATACCTCATGCTGCTGAAAATTAAGCACGCGCTAGCTAAGCAGCACGACTACTATTACCCCGGCTACCTGGTGCACAACTATCCCAAGTTCGACTACAAGCTATTTCCCTGCCTGGCCGCCACGGAGGTTTTTGACTGCGTGACGGGCCTATGGCTGCCTTTTTCCTGGGATACGGTGGCGGCTCAATCAACTCATCTAATGCGGGATATCCCGAATGAGTACTTCGAGGACTTCGACGTAGACTAAACCTTCTTACGCCTCGCGATAAAGCCCGCGGCTGCGTATCTTTGCGCACGTTTTGAGCGCGTTGCGTCTGGCTTTCTGAACTTGTTTCTCTAAGAGCGCCCGCCCAAACGCGGGCGTTTTTGTTGGTAAATATGTAGCGCGCAGCTCTGGCCGCGCACCATGTTGAACGACTAAGCCCCCAAGTGCTGTTTACCCCGAACGAATTACCGTTAGCAACCAGCTAACATAGAGTTCAACAACACGCGAAGCTCCGGTTTCGCGCTATTGCCATCCCCGCCATGTTTCAGCAAGAAGAGTACGACGTTATTGTAGTAGGAGCCGGCCACGCCGGATGTGAGGCGGCCGCCGCGGCTGCCAACATGGGCTCAAAGGTCCTGCTCGTGACGATGAACATGAACACCATTGCGCAGATGTCGTGCAACCCGGCTATGGGCGGGGTGGCCAAGGGGCAGATTGTGCGGGAAGTTGACGCGCTGGGCGGGCAGTCGGGCATCATCACCGACAAAACCATGATTCAGTTCCGGATGCTGAACCGCTCCAAAGGCCCCGCCATGTGGAGCCCGCGTGCGCAAAGTGACCGGATGCGCTTTGCCGAAGAGTGGCGCATGACCCTGGAGCAAACCCTGAACGTGGACTTCTGGCAGGAAGCCGTAACTGGCCTAGTGGTGGAAAACGACACGGTAATAGGGGTAAAAACCCAGCTCGGTATTGAGTTCCGGGGCAAGGCGGTGGTCCTGACCAACGGCACCTTCCTGAACGGCCTTATCCACATTGGGGAGAAGCAGTTTGGGGGTGGCCGCGCCGCCGAGAGCCGCAGCACTGGCATTACGGAGCAGTTGAAGGAGCTGGGCTTTGAGGCCGGCCGCATGAAAACTGGCACTCCGCCCCGCGTGGATGGTCGCAGCCTCGATTACTCTAAAATGGAAGAGCAGTCGGGCGACGCCGAGCCGAGCAAGTTTTCCTACCTCGATACGCCCACATTGACCAAGCAGCGCCCCTGCTACATCACCTATACCAACCCCGAGGTGCACGAAATCCTGAAGGAGGGCTTCGAGAAGTCGCCCATGTTCCAGGGTCGCATTAAGGGTCTGGGGCCGCGCTATTGCCCTTCGGTAGAGGATAAAATCAACCGCTTCGCCGACAAGGACCGCCACCAGATTTTTGTGGAGCCCGAAGGCTGGAGCACGGTAGAGGTGTACGTGAACGGCTTCAGCAGCAGCTTGCCCGAAGACGTGCAGTACCGCGCTTTGCGCAAAATTGCCGGCTTCGAAAACGCGAAGATGTTCCGCCCCGGCTACGCTATTGAGTACGACTTCTTCCCGCCCACCCAGCTACATCTGACGCTGGAAACTAAGCGCATCAAAAACCTGTATTTCGCGGGCCAGATCAACGGCACCACGGGCTACGAGGAAGCGGCGTGCCAGGGCCTGATGGCCGGCATCAACGCCCACAACCGCGTGCACGGTAAGGAGCCTTTCATACTGAAGCGGAGCGAGGCTTACATCGGCGTGCTCATCGACGACCTCGTAAACAAAGGCACCGACGAGCCCTACCGTATGTTCACGAGCCGCGCCGAGCACCGCATTCTGCTCCGCCAAGACAACGCCGACCTGCGCCTCACGCCACTAGGCCACTCGCTGGGCCTGGCCTCGGATGAGCGTATGGAGCGCGTGCGCGAGAAGCAGGAGCAGACCGCCGAAATCGTGAAGCTGCTGAAGAACTTCGGTATTGAGCCCACGGAAATCAACGGCTGGCTGGAGGAAATTGGCTCAGCTACCATTCATGAGAAAACCCGCGCTGTGAACCTCCTCCGCCGCCCCAACGTGGAGCTGCCCGAACTCACGCGCGCCCTACCCACGCTGGCCTTGGCCCTAGGCCAGTACCGCCCCGATGCTCTGGAGCAGGCCGTGATTCTGGTGAAGTACGAGGCCTACTTGGAGAAGGAGCACCAGCAAGCTGCCCGCGTGCAGGAGCTGGAAGACTTCGCTATCCGCGGCCGCCTCGACTACAAAGCCATGCCCGCCCTCTCGCACGAAGCGCGCGAAAAGCTGCTCAAAATTCAGCCCGAAACCCTAGGCCAGGCCAGCCGCATCAGCGGCGTATCTCCCGCCGACGTGTCGGTGCTGATGGTGTACCTGGGCCGGTAGAGTAGTGGTAAAACAAAGAGAACGTCATGTCTCGACAAGCTCGACATGACGTTCTGTATTCCACAGGCCTATTAAAGCTGCCACGAGTTCTTAGTGAATTTGTGGCAGCTTCTGTTTTGTACCTTCGCATTCGGGGCGGCCTGGCCTAGGCCTGCTTCACCAATCAAATTCATTAACACAACTCAGTGGTTTACGAACGTCTGGACAAATGCCCGGTGTGTGGCAAGACGGAGCTTCGCAACAAGCTCGTGGTGGAGGACAAATCGGTCAGCAAGGAAAGCTTCGCTATTCAGCAGTGCGCCGCCTGCTCTTTTCAGTTTACCAACCCGCGCCCCGACGCCGCCCACATTGGGCGGTACTACGAGTCGGAGGAATACGTGTCGCACAACAGTGGGGCAGGGGGGGTTATCAACCAGGCCTACAAAGTAGCGCGCTTCTTTACCATGCGCCGCAAGGTGGCCCTGCTCAACAAGCAGGCCCCGCGCAAGGGCCAGCTGCTAGACTATGGCTGCGGCACGGGTCATTTTCTGGAGGCGGCTAAGTCGGCGGGCTGGAAGGTAAGTGGCCTAGAGCCCAACCCGCGGGCCCGGGAAGAGGCCAGCCAGCGCGTAGGCCAACCCATCGGCTCCGACGACCTGACGGCACTGGAGCCGGGCTCGTTTGATGCTATTACGCTCTGGCACGTGCTAGAACACGTTCATACCTTGAACGATACCCTGCAGCAGCTCATCAAGCTCTTGAAGCCCGATGGTGTGCTCATTATTGCCGTGCCTAACGTAGAGAGCCTCGACGCCCAGCATTACCGCCAGGACTGGGCTGCCTATGACGTGCCCCGCCATCTGTACCATTTCAGCGCCAAAACCATGACCCAGTTGCTCAAAAAGCATAAAATGGGCGTGCGTGAGGTGCTGCCCATGGCGCTAGACGCTTACTATGTGAGCATGCTCAGCGAGAAACACCGCGCCGAGCGCGGGGGCGGCCTGCTTACAGTGCTTAAAGCCGGCTACAAATCCAACCAATATGCGGCCCAGCACGAGGGCCAGTATTCCAGCCTGATTTACGTTGCCACCCGGCGCTAAGTGGCTTAGCGGGTGGGGTAGGGGAGGGGCTACTCTTCTGCTCTCCATTACATTATCATTCCGAGCGGAGCGCGGAATCTGAGTTACTGGCCTAGCGGCTTGCCTTAGATTCTGCGCTTCGCTCGGAATGACAGTTTTTGGCCGTTGCAGCGTTGTGCATTGTACCTTCGAGCTGTGAATACGGACTTGCAGCCACAGATCGTAGTCCGTCCTTTCTTCCGAGACTTTTCTCTTTATGCTTCACCTTGCCCGCTTAAGTTGGCTCTTTCTTATACCGGCAGTAGCTGGCCTAGCCGGGTGCGCGGCCGTTAGCTCCCCAGAGGGCGGCATCCGGGACACTACCCCGCCTAAGCTGGTAAGCAGCCTACCAGAAAACGAAGCGCGTAACGTGCGTGGGCAATCTATACGGCTAGTATTCTCCGAGTCTATTCAGGTAAAGGACCTGCAGAAGAACCTGATTATTGCGCCTTACATCGGCGACGATAACAAGTACAAAGTGCGCGAAGACCGCAACGCCGTCACGCTCACTTTTGATAAGCCATTCACGCCTAACACTACCTACTCCTTCAACTTCGGCAACGCCATTTCCGACATCACGGAAAGCAACCCGGCCCCCGATGCCCGAGTGAGCTTTAGCACTGGTGCCCAGCTCGACTCGGGCGCGGTGCGGGGCTCCGTGACGGAACTGCTTTCGGGCAAGCCGGCGGCAGAAGCGGTGGTGATGTTGTACCCGGAAGGCGATACGGCCAACATTCGGCGGGGCCGGCCATACTATTTGGCTCGCACCGATAAACAGGGTCGGTTTTTCCTGCAGTACCTCAAGGCCGGTAACTACCAACTTTACGCTCTGGCCGATAAGAACCAAAGCTTGCGTTACGAGGAAGGAGAGCGAATTGCCTACTTACCTTCTTTGTACACCGTGCGGCCCAACGCCGACTCACTGCAGCTTGTTCTCACCCGGCCTGATAGTCGGCGCCCTACTTTGGTTAGCCAGAAGCCTGGCCCCACCGACTTTCAAGTGAGCTATAACGAAGGCCTGGCCACGGCCACGCTGTCGGCGCTCAGCGGAGCCACGGCGCCCGTGCTCAATGAGGCGGTGCAGTTGACGGAGCGCGGCCGCAATGTAGTGCTCTACCGCTTCCCCGACCTCACGGAAGGCCGTTACCTGCTAGCTGCCACTGACAGCGCCGGCAACGTGGGCCGTGACACCGTGAATGTGCGGTTTCAGGGCAATCCGCCCACCAAACGTCCCGCTCCTTACTCCGTAGAAGGCAGCCCGCGGGAAGTGTACCGCCAGGGCCAGGTGAAGTTTAAATTCACGGAGCCCATCCGGCTGGTAGCTGGTAAACCCATTGGCACGCTCGTGGAGGACTCCTTAAAACGCCGCCCCCTCCGGGTACCCACCGACGCCGTTTTAAGCCCCGACCGTAGCACCCTGACCATTACCCTGAACACTCAGGCGAAGAAAAACGTGGGTATTATTCTGGATAGCACCGTAGTGCAAAGCATAACCGGGCAGCGTTTAGGCCTAAAGCCCCTGACGCGTCTCCGAGTGACTGACCAAGCGACTACTGGCACGCTTAGTGGCTCTATCAACACAAAGTACACCAGCTATCAATTGCAGCTCTTAGATGCCAGCAACCAAGTGGTAGCTACTCTGCTTAGCCCCAAGGGCACTTACCGCTTCGACTACCTGGCGCCCGCCACCTACACCCTGCGCGTGCTTATTGACACTAATAAAGACGGCCGCTGGCAGGGCGGCGACCCGCAGCTCCGGGTGCCCCCCGAGCCCATTTACTTCTTCCCCAAAAGCATTCAAATTCGCGCCAACTTTGATATAGTAGAGGCGCTTAGTTTCTAACCCATTGTTTCTTCTCAAGGAATGCCCGGCCTAACAAGTCGGGCATTTCTGTTTACGATGACTATCCATCGACACGGTGTAGAAACGCACACTTAGCTCCGTCAATCTTCGGTTCTTGTCTTCGTTGCTCTTTGGTTGCTGATGTTACCTGTACAGCGTCGTTCTAGGCCAGTTGTTATGTTGCCGAAGCGCCTTAGATGTGACGTCTATATTACTGTTCAAGTGCGGCACTCCAAAGGCAGTTTGATTGTCCTCAGCAGGATGTTATATGAATAGGTAAGGCGTACGTGACTAGCTAGGCCACTCAGTCTTGGCTAAGATGGAGTTCAACCGTACCCCTTATAGCTCTTCTCGGCAGAAGAGAGGCTAATGGTCCGGTAAAGTACTATTTCTTCCTATATAGAAAATAGCCCATGCAGCTATCCACATTCCATATCTGCGTTTCCAGCTCAGCAAGGCATATTTTACCTGTCTCTCCACACGCAATCCACATAGTTTTCCACGTCTGTTTACGCTTAGGCCATAATCTGTGGATAATGGTGGGGAAACCTGGGGATAATGCGTGGAGAAGTTGGGTACAAGTTTTTTTGGCTGCTGTACAGCTATAACAGAGCAATTAGGTGGTGGACAAGGGTGGATAACTTTCCCCCGAAAATTCTACAATCCACACTCCACACACAGTGTGAATTGTGGATTTGTTGACAAGCTATGTGGATTGTGAAAAACTAGTTTAACTACTTATAAAACAACTAGTTACTATCCACATACCCTGTTGATACACGGTGCATAACTCTGTTCTTGTACACAAGTTATCAGTCGTGTTAATAACCCTTTCTTTTTATCCACTTATACACAGCCCCTATGACAGAGAAGAAAAAGAGACTTTAAGAAAAAAATATTTTAAAAGTTATTAACCTGTGGAAAAGCGAGCCGGGCTTTCGGTTTTCGTTTGAGTGGCCTAGCGCATGAGTTATTAGGCAGCCGAGCCAAAGAAGGTGCGGATAGGAGTACTTGCAGAGGCGTCGAAAAGCGAGGGCAGTTCTGCTAAGCTGCTAACTTCTGGTTTAGCTCAACCCTCTTCAAACCACTAGGCCAGTTGAGCCGCAACCCAGACACATAGTGCCACTGCGTAGATGTTTCCTTCGCCCATACCACTTGCCATAGCAGAATGCTTCGGCAGCCTCTGCCCAAAGCAGCCTAAACTACCGGCATTGGCTTATCTACATCTCCGAAGTGTTGATATAAGGAAGTGAGTGAAATAAACTGTTAATAAGTAGGTAGTTATCCACAGGATAGAAGGTGGTTATCCACTGCTGGGGTGGGCATTTAGGAGTTGGGGCAGCCAGGAACCTGGAATGGGCGTATAGCATCCATAAATACACAACTTGTCCACAGCACTGGCCTAGCCTTTATGCCTTTCAACTACGACCTTGATTTTCATTCGCTGGACTTTCGGGCTCACCCGGAGCTTTACCGGGTGGGCAAGGGCGAGCAGGGGGTGCTGCTGGTAGAGCCCTATAAAGGCGAGATTCTGCCCCACTGGCGCTTCCGCACCCCCGCGGTGGCCCAGGAGTCTAGCACAACCATTTACGGGTTGTTTGAGGCCTATTTACAAGATCACGACTTTGTGGGTGCCGACATGGCTCGTAAGTTCCTGCAGATGGGCTTTACTAGAGCGCGGCGTTATGCCAACCACCGTGGGGGCAAGAAGTACGATGGACCCGTGCCCGACGACAAAAAAGGCCAGAGCGGCGCCCACGGTCGGGCCGAGTTGCCCCGCTCTCCCGAGGACCCCGCGAAAGCAGAAGCGGCTGCTATATTTAAGCAGAAGTGGGACCAGGCCAAACAGCACCCCGAGTACCTACGCCAGCGAGCCGAATTTGAGGCCCGCTACGGCAAGTGAACCTTGAATACCTACCTTTACCCTGCTTTTTTTAAGAACCTCCACCCTCACTGATATAGCCATGCAAACGCCCTCCAATCAATCCTCCGGCACCGAAGAAAACGAAATCACCTTAGGCGTGGGCATGGGCCCGCTTAAGTTCGGTGCCTCCATGGATGAAGTGCGCGCCCTGATGGGCGAGCCCGAAGAAATTGAAGAGTCGGAAGACGACGACGAGTTTGAGCACCAAGCCTGGAACTACCTGGAAGAAGGCTACTCTCTGTACTTCGACCGCGAAGATGACTACCGCCTGAGCTGCATTGAAACGGACCACCCCGGTATCCGCCTGTACGGTGAAGCTATCCACGGCATGTCGCCGGAAGCTATTCAGGACCTGATGCAGCGCCACGGCCACGAGCAAAGCGAGGTAGAGAAAATGGACACCGGCGAGATGCGCCTCTCCTACGAGAAGGAGATGATTGACCTGTATTTTGACGAGGACCAGCTGCAGTTTGTAAACTTTGGGGTCTTCATCAACGACGACTTAGAGGTACAGTGGCCTGCTTAGCCAGAGTTATCCACAAAATCACACGATTTTCGTGTTGATAAGTTGATAAGTATTTGATAAACCGTGCATTCCTGCCGCCCCTTTCTCTAAGTGAATTGCTCTTCCCAAATAGAGCCACCTAAAGGAATCAGGAAGCAACAAAAAAAGCCACCCCGGTCTGGGGTGGCTTTTTTGTGTAATTTCAAGATGGCCTAGGAAGGCAGGATAGCTCTGAAGAGCAGGAATAATCCGCCAGCCAGTGCCACCGTAACCGGCAGCGTGAGTACCCAAGCCAGAGCAATGTTGCGCACCATCTGGGGGTTGAGGTTCTTGATACCGCGGTTAGCAACCATAGAACCGGCAATGGCCGACGACAGTACGTGCGTGGTGCTGCTGGGCAGACCGTACGACGTAGAAGCGCCAATCATGGCGGCGGCTACCAGCTCCGAAGAGGCACCCTGCGCGTAGGTCAGGTGCTCCTTACCGATACGCTCACCGATAGTCTTCACGATACGTTGCCAGCCAATCATGGTGCCTAGGCCTAGGGATACCGACACGGCTACTAGTACCTGCCAGGGGGCGTAGTCGGTGAAGCCTTTCATGGTGTCTAGGCCAGTTTTCAGCGCGTCGCGGTCGGCAGTGCTCAGGCTTACCTTGTCGCTCGACTGGATTTTCTTCGCCTGATCGTTGAGCAGCAGGATAGCTTTGCGAATCTCGAAGCGGGCATTCTGAGGGAGCTGGCTCACCTGCGTTTTGCCGGCGAAGATGCTGTCCAGAGAATTGGTTTGCAGCTTAATGCTGGCTACCGATTCACGGTCTTTCGTGCCCAGCTCGTTCACGTTCACCTTCTGCATCACCTGCTCCACCTTTACCAGCGAGTCGCGCATGTCGAGGGGGTTCTTGCCGTGGTCGAGGGCGAAGTACGTGGGCACAATGCCGATTAGAATCAGCATCATGAGGCCTACACCCTTCTGACCGTCGTTGGAGCCGTGGAAATAGCTTACCAGCGTGCAGGTAGCAATAAGAATCAGACGGATCCACAGGGGTGGGGGCTTGCGCTTGTGGGGCTCCTTAAAGATGGACTTGTTCCGTACGAAGCGCTTCAGCAGGAACATCATCACAATGGTCAGTGAGAAGCCAAACAGTGGGCCTACCAGCAGGGCAATACCGGTTTCGCCGGCTTTGCCCCAGTTTACGGCGGCATTATTGGAGCCCGGCAGGAAGCTGTAGGCAATGCCCACACCAAGAATAGAGCCGATGAGGGCGTGCGACGACGAAGCGGGGATACCGTAGTACCAGGTGCCCACGTTCCAGATAATGGCGGCCATGATAAGCGCGCCCACCATGGCAATGCCGTGGTACACGTTCTGGTCCACGAGGCTTTCTACCGGGAGCAGGTACACTACGCCCATGGCCACGGCAATACCGCCCGTCAGAACTCCGATGAAGTTCCAGAACGCCGACCAGATAACAGCCACCCACGGACGCAGGGTGTTGGTGTAAATGACCGTGGCTACGGCGTTGGCCGTGTCATGGAAACCATTTACGAATTCAAAGGCGCAAGCTGCCACCAAACAGGCAATCAGCAGCAACAGCACATGAGGCTCTAAGCCAAACATAAGGGGGGGATTGGTGAGTATTCAGATTTTGGCAACCAAAGGTAGGGGTGCCGTAAAGGGGCACAAGATTATGAAATTGTTACCGCTCTAGCAGAATAGGCTCCGGCTTGAGGCGCTAAACGTAGGCTAGCCTTGCAGGTTGGCTAGGCCACTGCAAGAACAGTAAATTACTACTAAACTGAGGCAGAGCTGCATTTTAGCCGGAAGATATAGACGACTAGCTAAAGCTTTGGCTACTTTTGCCCACACAGTAGAACTGAGAGCTTAGAAGTTAGATAGTAGACCTGCTTTGGCGATAAGCGCTGCGAAGTAGGTAGTGATCTAAGCTCTTGGCTCTCCCTTCTTATTTCTCCTTTATATGAGCAACGAGCAGAAACCCGCCGCCACGGCTGAAAACACCCTGGCCGATATCGTGTCGCACGCCAAAGAATACGGCTTCGTATTCCCTTCTTCGGAAATCTACGATGGCCTTGCCGCCGTGTACGACTACGGCCCCAACGGCGTGGAGCTCAAGAACAACCTGAAGCAGCTCTGGTGGAAGGCCATGACCCAGCTCAACCAGAATGTGGTGGGCATTGATGCGGCCATTTTCATGCACCCGCTCACCTGGAAGGCCTCGGGCCACGTGGATGGCTTCTCTGACCCCATGATTGACAACCTCGACAGCAAGAAGCGCTACCGCGCCGACGTGCTGCTCGAAGACAAAGCTGCCGAGTATGAAAATGCTGGCGACAAAGACCGCGCCGACGCTCTGCTGGCCGAGATGGGCCGCTTGCTAACCGCCGAAGACTTGGCGGGCGTGAAGCAGCTCATCCTCGATGAGAAAATCATGTGCCCCGTGAGCAAGACCTGCAACTGGACCGACGTGCGCCAGTTCAACCTGATGTTCTCGACGCAGGTGGGCGCCGTAGCCGATGACTCCAGCAAGATTTACCTGCGTCCCGAAACGGCCCAGGGCATCTTCGTGAACTTCCTGAACGTGCAGAAGTCGGCGCGCCAGAAGGTGCCGTTTGGCATTGCTCAGATCGGTAAAGCCTTCCGCAACGAGATTGTGGCCCGCCAGTTCATCTTCCGCATGCGGGAGTTTGAGCAAATGGAGATGCAATTCTTCGTGCGCCCTGGCACCGAGGGCGAGTGGTACACCACCTGGAAAGAGACGCGCCGCCGCTGGCACGAGGCCCTAGGCCTGCCCGCCGACAAGCTCCGCTTCCACGACCACGATAAACTGGCCCACTACGCCAAAGCGGCCGTGGATATTGAATATGAGTTCCCCTTTGGCTTCAAGGAAATCGAGGGCATTCACTCCCGCTCCGACTTTGACCTGACCCAGCACCAGAACCTGAGCCGGAAGAAGCAGCAGTATTTCGACAACGACATCAACCCCGAAACCGGCAAGCCCTACGGCAACTACGTGCCCTACGTGGTAGAAACCTCCGTGGGCGCCGACCGCCTGTTCCTGGCCACGCTCTGCCAGGCCTACCAGGAGGAGACGATTACAGAGGGCGAGGGCGAGAAGCAGCAAACCAAAACCCGCAAGCTGCTGCGCCTGCACCCAGCCGTAGCGCCCATCAAGGCCGCTATTTTCCCGCTGGTGAAGAAGGACGGCCTGCCCGACAAAGCCAACGAAATCTACAACAGCCTGCGTCACGACTTCCGGTTGGTGGTGGAGGAGAAGGACTCCATCGGCACGCGCTACACCCGCCAAGACCTCATCGGTACGCCCTTCTGCATTGCCGTTGACCACCAGACCCTGGAAGACAACACCGTAACCGTACGCCACCGCGACTCCCGCGAGCAAACCCGCATGCCCATCTCGGAGCTGCGCAGCTACATTGGCGAGGCCGTGAGCCTGTCGCGCGTTTTTGAGAAGCTCTAGGCCACTTACCGGCTAGTACCACAGGCCTAGAACGCAAGAACGCCCCCGGAGGAATCCGGGGGCGTTCTTGTTTGGGAATATTTGGAAAGGAAGGAATGGAGTTGGGTAGAACGCGGGATGCTTAGTTCTCGCTGAGCCAGGCCGTAGCATCGCGGCGCGAGGTAAAGTAGTTGAACTCTATGTGTGCTGGCGGAACCGTTTGGCTGGCGGCCGAAGAGTAAGACGCAATCTGATACTGGTACTGACCCTCCGACACCACGGCCGCAATAAAGAGCGGCTGCGTGTGGTGAGCGGGTAGAGCCGTTACGAGCGGCTGCAGAATTTGTTCCGTTTCGTCTTCGGTGGGAGGAGCGTTACGCTTTAGGTCCAGCAGAAGCTTGTCGATGTTAAGATCAAGCATCTGCTGCAGGGCCCGCTGGTAGGCCTGCCCAAAGGAGACCGACAAACGAGTTGCGTTGTAGCTAAGGTGCAGAGTCTGAGAAGCTGAGTTGAAAGTGAGGAGAGCTTCTGGGGAAGAAAAAAGTGTCATTAAGTCGAGTTAAAACAACCAACACGCCTCAAAGTGCAATTGGATGAATCCGCAACATGTTGATGTGCGGCTGTTTACGCTGTAAGCTACATAAGTTGTTGCCTATATTCTAAACAATTTTTAAAACGCATGCTATTCAGGTTTAGTTTGCTTATGGTTGAGCTAACGGTTTAATCGCTACGCCCACAGAGTAGTTGCGTACCTTTGCTGCATTTTAGCAGCCTATGTGGAGAAACCTCGCCCTGTTTGTCATTAAGAACCGTCGCTTGCTCATTGGCCTGCTGACGGTCATCACGGTATTTATGGCCTGGGAAGCCCGCAAGGTGCAGATGACCTACGACTTTGCCCAGGTGGTGTCGGCCGACGACCCAGATATGGTGTACTTCCAGAAGTTCAAGCGGACTTTCGGGGAAGATGGCAATGTGCTGGTGTTGGGCATGCAGGATAGCTCCGTGTATAAACTCGGCAGTTTCAATGAGCTGCGCACGCTTACTGATACTTTGAGCAAGGTAGAGGGTGTGAATGGCGTACTGGGCGTTACGCGCTTGCCTAAGCTGGAAAAGGATACTGCCACCCAAACATTCCGGGCTGTCCCGATCTTCCGCAACTTCCCCCAAACTCAGCCCGAGCTCGACTCGCTAATGCGGGTGGTAAATGCCCAGGAGTTCTACAAAGGCCAGCTGATTTCGCCCACTACGGGCGCCACGCTGCTGGCCCTCACCATGGATCCCAAGTACCTGAACTCTAGCCGGCGCGAGGCCGTGATGCAGGAGATTCTAGGCCACGCTGAGCACTTCCAAAAGAAGACCGGCATCAAAATGCACTATGCCGGGCTGCCCTACGTGCGAGCCACCATGACCACTAAGGTAGCCTCCGAGATGAAGCTGTTTGTGGCCCTGACTATCGTTATGATGGCCGTAACGCTGCTTATGTTCTTCCGGACGTGGTCGGCGGTGGTGTTCCCCCTGCTTATCGTGTTGATTGTGGTAACGTGGTGCATCGGGAGCATGGTGCTGCTAGGCTACAAAATCAACCTGCTCACGGGCCTGATTCCGAGTATCATCATCGTTATCGGCATCCCAAACTGTACCTACCTGCTCTCCCGCTATCACTACGACTACCGCAAATCGGGCAACCAAGTGCTGGCCATGGCTCGGGTAGTGCGGAAGATAGGCCTAGTAACGCTGATGAATAATACCACCACAGCCATTGGGTTTGTGGTGTTCTGCTTCACCAATATTGCCATTCTGTTCCAGTTCGGGGCGGTGGCTACCCTCAATATTTTCGTGGCGTTTGCGGTGTCCTTCATCCTGATGCCCATCATTTTTACCATTCTGCCGCCACCCACGCCCAAGCAGCTAGAGCACCTCGAAGCCAAGCCCCTGACCAAGCTGCTGGAGTTCTTTGATTACCTGGTGCTGGAGCGCCGCACTACCGTGTACCTAACGGCTCTCGTCTTGATTGTACTGGCCTCGTTCGGGGTTACGAAGGTGAAATCGGTGTCGTATATGGTGGACGACCTGCCGAAAGATTCATCGGTTAACTCCGACTTGAAGTTCTTCGAGCAGCACTTCAACGGCGTTATGCCACTGGAAATGGTGGTGGATACGGGTAAGCCCAAAGGCCTGCTGAAGCTCAAGAATCTGGAGCGGATTGACCGCCTGGAAAACTTCCTGCGCACGCAGCCCGTGCTCACCACCCCGGTTAGCGTGGTTACCTTCCTGAAGGCCTCAACTCAGGCCTTCTACAACGGCAGCCCGGAGTATTACCGCCTGCCCGATAACTCCGAGAAGAATTACATCTTCAGCTATCTGGCTCATTCACAGTCTACCAAGGGCAGCGAGGGCCAGCTAACCAGTAAATTGCTGCGCTCCTTCACCGACAGCACCATGCAGCGGGCCCGTATCTCGCTCAAGATTGCCGACGTAGGCTCGCACAACCTCGATACGCTGCTCAACAACCGCATTCGTCCCGAAATCAATAAGATTTTCAACGGTACGGGCATGGATGTGAAGCTAACGGGTACCACCATTATCTTCACCAAGGGCAACGAATACCTCATTGGCACGCTCAAGGAAAGCCTCGTTATTGCCTTTGTGCTGGTAGGCCTAGTAGTGCTGATTTTGTTCCGCAGCATTCGGGCGGTGTTCTTCACCCTGCTGCCTAACTTCTTCACGTTGCTGCTCACGGGGGGTATTATGGGCTACTTCGGCATCCCGCTCAAGCCCAGCACCGCCCTCATTTTCAGTATTGCGCTGGGTATTGATGGCGACAACTCCATTCACCTGCTGGCCAAGTTCCGGCAAGAAATGGCCGCCAACGGCCGCCGCGTGCGGGCTGCCATCAGCACCACGCTTTCGGAGGCCGGCACGAGCATGATTTACACCAGCATTGTGCTGTTTCTGGGCTTTTCGGTGTTTGCCTTCTCAGAGTTTGGCGGCACCAAGGCCCTAGGCCTGCTGATGTCGGCCAGCTTGCTGATTACCAACTTCTCTAACCTGATTCTGCTGCCCTGCCTGTTGGTTACCTTTGAGCACGGCAAGGATGAAGAAACCATCGACCAGTCTAGTATTCGTCATTACGATGATAACTACCACGAAGAAGATGATGACCTGGAACTGAACCTGAACCGCATTCAGGTACAGCCCAAGCTGAACGGATAGAACCACTATTCATACCACCGTCCTGCTGAGCTGGCCGAAGCATTTCTACCGCTTCGGTGAGTCGGCCCTAGGCCACTTGATTAGCCCGAGGAAGAGCTGCTTCGGCCAGCTCAGCAGGACGTTCTGATATAACGACCCCCACTCAATGAACTACCCCGAATACAAGCAGCCGCTCAACTACGGCCAGGTTGGTACCGATATCCTGGCGTGGTGGAAGCAGAACGGCATCTTTGAGAAGAGCGTGAGCACCCGCGAAGGGCAGCCCACCTTCGTGTTTTATGAAGGCCCCCCGTCGGCCAACGGCGCCCCCGGCATTCACCACGTGATGGCCCGGACCGTGAAGGACATTTTCTGCCGCTACCAAACCTTGCTGGGCAAGCAGGTGAACCGCAAAGGCGGCTGGGATACCCACGGCCTGCCCATTGAGCTGCAGGTAGAGAAGGAGCTGGGTATCACGAAGGAGGATATCGGCAAGAAAATCAGCATTGAGGAGTACAACCAGCGCTGCCGCGAAACCGTGATGCGCTTCAAAGCCCAGTGGGACGACCTCACCGAGAAAATGGGCTATTGGGTTGACCTCGACGACCCCTACATCACCTTCGAGCCCGAGTACATCGAGAGCTGCTGGGCCCTGCTCAAAAAGCTCTACGACAAGGGATTGCTCTACAAAGGCTACACCATTCAGCCCTACTCGCCAGCCGCTGGCACGGGCCTGTCGTCGCACGAGCTGAACCAGCCCGGCACCTACCGCGACGTGAAGGACACGACCATCGTGGCCCAGTTCAAGGTGAAGCGCGATGAGAAATCAGAACAGTTATTCAGCAATGTGCAGCTCGATGAGGTGCCGCTGGCTGAGCTATATGGTGACGGAGCCGCGGAGCCAGAGGTGTACATCCTGGCCTGGACGACTACGCCCTGGACCTTGCCCGCTAACACTGGCCTAGCCGTTGGGAAGAACATCCCGTACGTGCTGGTGAGCACCTTCAACCCCTATACCTACGCCCCCGTTCGGGTGGTGCTGGCGGAGGCGTTGGTGAGCCGTTACTTCTCGGAGAAAGGAAAAAACGCCTCGTTTGAAGAGTTCAAGCCCGGCGACAAAGTGCTGCCTTGGCGCATTGAGAGCCACTTCAAGGGCTCCGATTTGGTGGGTGTCCGCTATGAGCGTTTGTTTGGTCACGACAAAGGCTTCCCGGCGTTTGAAGGGGAGGAGCGTGCCTTCCGCGTGATTCCCGGCGACTTCGTAACGACGGAGGATGGTACCGGCATCGTGCACATCTCGCCCACCTTTGGCGCCGATGACTTTAAAGTAGCCCAGCTTAACGACATCCCTGCACTGATAGTGACGGATGCGGAAGGCAAGCCTACCCCCGTTGTGGACCGCACTGGGCGCTATGTGCCGCAAATGGGCGAATTTGGCGGCCGTTGGGTGAAGAACTACGATGGCCATGACCAGAGCGGTGCCGACTATAAAACCCTCGATGAAAGCATTGCCATCCGCATGAAAAGCGACGGCACGGCTTTCAAAGTGGAGAAGTACGAGCACACCTACCCGCACTGCTGGCGCACCGACAAGCCCGTACTTTACTACCCCCTGGACTCTTGGTTTATCAAGACCACGGCGGTGAAGGATCGGCTCATTGAGCTCAACAAAACCATCAACTGGCAGCCCGCCAGCACGGGCACCGGCCGCTTCGGCAACTGGCTCGAAAACCTAGTCGACTGGAACCTGAGCCGCTCGCGCTACTGGGGTACGCCCCTGCCCATCTGGCGCACCCAGGATGGCTCGGAGGAAATCTGCATCGGCTCGGTTGAGCAGCTGAAGCAGGAGATTGACAAGGCCGTAGCGGCCGAAGTTATGACCCACAACCCCTACGCCAACGGGGAAAAAATGGACCTGCACCGCCCCTACGTGGACGATATCTTCCTGGTATCGCCCAGCGGCCAGCCCATGTACCGCGAGACGGACCTCATTGACGTGTGGTTTGACAGCGGCGCCATGCCCTACGCACAGTGGCACTATCCGCTGGAAAACAGCGAGAAGTTCCAGAAGAACTTCCCGGCTGATTTCATTGCTGAAGGCGTAGACCAGACCCGCGGTTGGTTCTTCACCCTGCATGCCCTGGCCGTAATGCTGGAGGATTCAGTGGCCTATAAGAATGTGATGGCCAACGGCCTGGTGCTGGACAAGAACGGCAACAAGATGAGCAAGCGCCTCGGCAACGCCGTAGATCCGTTTGCCACCATCAGCCAGTTTGGCCCCGATGCTACGCGCTGGTACATGATTGCCAACGCCCAGCCCTGGGACAACCTCAAGTTTGACCTGGCCGGCATCACGGAAGTGCAGCGCCGCTTCTTCGGCACCCTGTTCAATACCTACTCGTTCTACGCCCTCTACGCCAACCTCGACGGCTTCCAGGCCCGCGAGTTTGACCGAGTGCCCTACGAAGAGCTGACCGAGCTGGACCGCTGGATTCTCAGCAAGCTGCAGTCGTTGATTGTGGAAGTGCGCGGCTACTATGATGGCTACGACCCCACGAAAGCCGCCCGCGCCATCCAGGATTTCGTGACCGATCAGCTCTCCAACTGGCACGTGCGCCTCTCGCGCCGCCGTTTCTGGAAGGGCGAGCTGACCACCGATAAGCGCGCCGCTTACGAAACCCTGCAGGAATGCCTAGTGGTAGTTTCGCAGCTCATGGCTCCCATTGCGCCCTTCTTCGCCGAGTGGCTCTACAAGAACATGACCGACGGCATGCGCGAGGAAGCAGTGGCCAAAAGCACGCCGCTGGCTCCTGAGTCAGTGCACCTCACGCTGCTAGTAGAAGCCGCCGAAAACCGCATCGACAAGGCTCTGGAGGAGCGCATGGAGCTGGCCCAGCGGATTTCTTCGCTCACGCATTCCCTGCGGAAGAAGTCGGTGCTGAAGGTGCGCCAGCCCCTGCAGCGCATCCTGGTGCCGGTGTTCAACGAGACTACTCGTGAGCAGGTAGGCAAGGTGGAGGACCTGATTTGCGCCGAGGTAAACGTGAAGCACGTGGAGTTCCTCGACGATACCAGCGGCGTGCTAGTGAAGTCGGTGAAGCCTAACTTCAAGCGCCTAGGCCAGCAGTACGGCGCCAAGCTGAAAGCCGTGGGTGCCCGCATCCAGCAGATGACCCCTGAGGAAATCAGCACCCTCGAAAAGACGGGTCAGCTGGCCGTAGAAGTGGATGGCGAAGCTCTTACCCTGGCCCCCGACGACGTGGAAATCCGCACTCAGGACCTGCCCGGCTGGCTCGTAGCCACCGACGGCCCTCTCACCGTAGCCCTCGACGTGACCCTGACCGATGAGCTGCGCCAGGAAGGTGTAGCCCGCGAGTTGGTGAACCGCCTTCAGAACCTGCGCAAAGACAGCGGCCTGGAAGTGCAGGACAAAATCCGCGTGACGCTAGGCCAGCAGGCCGAGCTACAAGCCGCCGTGCAGTCGTTCGGCGACTACATCCGCGAGGAAGTGCAGGCCCTCGCCCTGAACTTCGCGCCCGATGTAAATGGCGGCTCCGTACTGGAATTCGACGAGTACAACGTGCCCGTGCAGCTGGAAGTAGCTAACGGATAGATAGTGGCCTGAGCCACTTATAGAGCCAAAAAGGCCGCGCATCAATTGATGCGCGGCCTTTTTGTTTGTGTTAGCCTAATCAGGCCGTCATGCTGAGCTTGTCGAAGCATCTCTACCGCTTCGTTGCTGTTGTTTGATTAGTAGTTAGCTAGAAGTAGAGATGCTTCGACAAGCTCAGCATGACGTTCTTGAGAGTAATGTAAACTCTACTTCACAACCAACTCTTTCCGTACCTCCTCTTTTTGCTTCTCTGAGAGCACGCGGTACACATATCTGCCCGGTATCAGGCGAAGCGACAATGCGTCCTCTGATGCGCGTAATTCGTGGGTATAGATGGGCGAAATATCCTCCCGCATGGCTAGTTCTGGTTGTAGGTAGAGCTGTACCATCCGGCGGCCGGTGGTAGTGGTTGGCTTAAAAGGGCGCACGTCTAGGGACACTAGCTGGGCGTTGGTGGCATCAGAGTAAGGTAGGGGCAACTGGCCTAGGTCTAGGTTGTTGCGCACTACCAAGTCGTTTTCGGGGTAGGGAGAGAGGCGTTTGCCCTTGTGCAGCTGGTACACCACCTGGGCAGTGCCGGCAGGAGCAGCCACTAGGCCACCTCGTGCCTCATTGCTCATGCGCGCCTGGTTGATGCTCAGAATGCGCCAGCCCGAGAGGTCGATGAGGTGCTGGGCCATCCATTTTTTGTCGGCTTGGCCGGGCATAATGAGGCGGTTCATGTGGGAGCCGCCGCCATACACAAACACCTTGGCGGCGGGGTCGTGGCGCACGGCATTATACAGGTTGGTGGCCTCGCCTAGCTCCCGTTCCTTTTGGTCGCGGGTAGCTTCGTAGGCCACCAAGGTAAAGCCTAGGTGGCGTGCCGTGCGGATTAGGTTGGCAAACGTGGCCTCGCGGGTGTAGAAGCCGGCTTTTAGGGGCAGCGGGTCCAAGCTGGCGGCCGCCGAGTCTTCGAGCGTTTCCAGGGCCAGATAGCGGAATCCTTGCTGATACAAGCCCGGTAGTAAAGCCGCGGCCAGGGCCCGGTGCCGGCCGAACGTGTGCGACTCATTCAGCATCACGGCCTGCACACCAGCCGCTTTCCGCAGGATTTCCGGCACCGCATCCAGGCTCACTAGCGTATCAGAGGACATAGGAGTGGGCCGGCGAGTGGTTTCTGTGGGTGAGCTAGGCGCCGGGATTCTCACGTTGTTCCAACCCTGCTGCTGAAAATACTCCACCGAGTCGGTGTTGCCGGCCATGGCGTGATACTGCTGCAGCATTTGCCACAGCATCCCATCAAGGCTAGGGTCGTTGCCCGCGCTGGGTGCGTGCCGGCTCTGGGCCAGCGCCGACAGCGGAGCCAGATAATCCCCATTTGGCCGACTTAGAAACGCATCATTGGCCAGCCGCACCGGCGACACCACCCGCGGCCAGCGCCCCTTCTGCACCGAAGGAAACGTGAATGTCACGAACTCCGCATCCATCTCAAAGCTCCGGTCGCGGATGGAGGTGCCGGGGCGGGAACTGCCTTCATCCGTAGCCACCAGGTATAGCCAGCCCTGCTTGTCGGGCAGTGGCGCGGCGTATTCCATCAGCAAATCCTGGCCTACGGTGTCGGTGCGTTGGTAGCGGCCAGTGCCGTTTTCCTGAAATCCCAGGGCGTGCCAATCGGGGCTGCCGACCACGCGCAGGCCACGTATTCGGTAAGTTGGGTCTATGTATGTCTTGCCAGTAAACACCAGCGCCGCCTGCCGCCGCGAGAGGCCTAGCTGCTTCAGGCGCAGTTTGGTTACAGCATCAGGCTTGTTTTTGGGCCGCAGCTCTATATCGTAATCCCCGTTAAGCAGCAGGCTGGTGTTGAGCTGGCGGTTGTAGAACGTGGTGGTCATAGTCTTCTGCTGTTCATTGCTCTTGGTGAGCGGGTGGGGCGAGGCGCAGGCCCCCAGGCCTATTGTGCAGGCAATAAGCGAGGCTCTGAGCGGTAGATACGAAAGCGGATTATGGCTGATTAGCATAGGAATAGCAGATGAAGGATACCGAAATGGAATGTATAACTAAAAAAATAGTTTACTGCTAAAGCTTCTTTTGCTTTGCCGCGTCAGCCTTGAATTTTCGGGACTTTGCCGGTTGAATAAGCTCCTTAACTCGGCTGAAATGTGGCCGCGCAACTTCCCCCGGAAACTGCACGCTGCGTCTCGCCCAGAAAAACATTTGTTTGGAGTAAGTTTGCCGTTGAGGGAGCGTTTGGCATAACGCCGCACAAATCCTCGAAAAACGGGTTTATATCGGCACAAAAGCCACCTCAGAACATATACCAACGACGCAGAGGCTGTAATGGGGCGCCACGCAGCGGAGTCAAAAATTCTGCGTCACTTTGTGCTTATGAAGTATTGGAAGTATTACCTGGTGGCCCTGCTGGTCATCCTCATTGATCAGCTCTCGAAGTGGGCCGTGCACACCTACATGGACCGCTTCGACGAAATTCACCTCATCGGCGACTGGTTTAAACTGCACTACACGCTGAATCCCGGCATGGCTTTCGGCGTTGAGCTGCCCCCGCCCTACGGTAAAATTCTCCTTACCAGCTTCCGATTGGTGGCCGTGACGGGCATCGCCTACTACATCTACAAGCTCTGGCAGCGCCACGCCCCCAAAGGCCTTATCACCTGCGTTTCCCTGATTCTGGGCGGGGCCATCGGCAACCTGATCGATTCTATTTTCTACGGCATCATCTACAACAACGCCCCCATCACGGCGCCTACGCCCTGGTTTCACGGGCAGGTGATTGACATGCTCTACGTGGACATCTACGAAGGCATCTTGCCTGCTTCCTGGCCGCTGATAGGTGGCTCGCACGTTTCTCTCTGGCCCATCTTCAACATCGCCGACTCCGCCATCTTCGTAGGCGTGGCCCTGATCCTGATTTTCCAGAATCGCTTCTTCAGCCACCACGAAGAAGACGCCCATCCCGTAGCCGCCGATGATGCCGCCGCCGCCCAGGCCCGCCACGACGCCGAAGCCTCAGAAGTAGCCTAGAGAACCCCTTAAATGCCAAAAAGGCCCGTTGGAACTACTCCAACGGGCCTTTTTGTGTCTAATGTTTGTAGCTTCACTTTTTCCTTATTCACTTCATCGAATATGTATGCTTTTGAAGCAAAAGAGGATATACCGGGCTGACTTAAGAGCTAACTCTAATACGCTATACCTGTTTGGCGACAACGAAAGCAGACGTGGACTAGGCGGGCAAGCCAAGGAAATGTGTGGAGAACCAAACGCAATAGGAGTGAGAACGAAGCGTAAGCCTAGCTTGAAGGAAGCAGATTTCTGGACCGACGAAACCCTGGCTAAAAACTGTCAGATGATTGACGAAGACTTAGCTCCAGCACGACATCATCTCGCCAAAGGTGGGACCGTAGTGGTACCAGAGGATGGTCTCGGGACCGGCCTAGCTCAATTGGAGCAACGAGCACCCCAAACGTTTGCCTACTTGGAACAAGCTATTCAAGCTTTATAAAAGCTCTACCACAGGTTATGCACCAGCGGCTTGATGCGCTGCTCGTAGATGCTGCGGACGGCTTCCATTTGTTCGCCTGATAGCGCGGGTAACTCTGCGGCACTGAGGTTTGACTCTAGCTGGCTGGGCTTGGAGGCGCCGGGGATTACGCAGCTCACTTCATCGAACATCAGTACCCAGCGCAGGGCAATGGGGGCGAGGTTGGGCTGATCGGGGAACACCTTTTTCAGCTCTTCCACGGCTGCTAGGCCAGTCTCGTAGTCAACGCCCGAGAAAGTTTCGCCCTTGTCGAAGGCGGCTCCGTCGCGGTTGAACTGGCGGTGGTCGTCGGGGGAAAAGGTGGTTTCGCGGGAGAACTTGCCGGTGAGTAGGCCACTAGCCAGCGGCACGCGCACAATCAGGCCTACATCGTGGCGCTTGGCCTCGCTAAACAGCAGCTCAGTGGGGCGCTGCCGAAACATGTTGAAGATAAGCTGAATGGTGGTGACGTTAGAAAACGTGAGGGCTTTAAGGCCTTCTTCCACCTTTTCCACGCTCACGCCCAGGTTCAGAATCTTGCCTTCCTCCTTGAGCCGATCAAACACCTCGAAGATTTCGGGGCGATAGTACACCTCCGTAGGCGGACAGTGCAGCTGAATCAGGTCGAGGGTTTCCAGCTGCATGTTGCGCAGGCTGGCCTCCACGAACTTCCGGATGGCCTCAGGCTGGTAGGCCTCATTCACGTGGGGCTGCAGCTGCCGGCCGCATTTGGTGGCCACGTACACGCGCTCAGAGCGGCTGCGTACGAGGCGGCCCACAGCTTTTTCGCTCTCACCGTCGCCGTACACGTCGGCAGTGTCAATGAAGTTGATGCCGCTATCCACGGCTTTATTCAAAATGGCGTCAGCAGTTTCGTGGCTGAATGGGTCGCCCCACTTGCCACCGACTTGCCAGGTGCCGAGGCTGATTTCAGAAACGTTAAAGCCGGTTTTGCCCAGTTTGCGGTAGTTCATATGTGTTGGTTGGGTTGAGTTTTGGTTGTCATTCCGAGCACAGCGAAGAATCTGAGGAGTGGCCTAGAGGTTGTTCATGCTCCTACAGACTGTCATGCTGAGCTTGTCGAAGCATCTCTACTGCTTCGTTGCAGAGGCCTAGGCCAGTAGCTAGCCAGAGGTAGAGATGCTTCGGCAAGCTCAGCATGACGGTCTTTTTCAACTTCCTGAACAGCTTTTAAGGCTCTAGGCCTGTCTCCAGATTCCTCGCTGCGCTCGAAATGACATACGGTAGACTTGCGCCGCAAGCTACTGCCCGCCTGCCTATCTTTACTTTTTTCCGCCTCGTCCCTCGTTGCCGTGTCCCAGCCCATTCTTTCCGTTCGTAACCTGACCATCGACTTCTCCAGCCACCGCGGCGACACGCGGGCCGTGGAGAACATTTCGTTTGATCTGCGGCGGGGCGAGACGCTGGCCATTGTGGGCGAGTCGGGCTCAGGCAAGTCTGTGACCTCGCTGGCCTTGATGGGGCTGATTCCGCTGCCGCCCGGCCGCATTACGTCGGGCGAGGCGCGGTTTCAGTCGGAGGCGCTAGGGGAGGTGGACCTGCTCAAGCTCTCCGAGGAGCAGCTGCAGCAGGTGCGCGGCAACGACATCGGGATGATCTTCCAGGAGCCCATGACCTCGCTGAACCCCGTGTATACCTGCGGCAGCCAAGTGGTGGAGGCCCTGCGCCTGCACACCACCCTCAGTGCCAAAGAAGCCGAGGCCCGCACCGTGGAGCTGTTCCGCATGGCCCAGCTACCGCGCCCCGAAAAGATCTTCAGCAGCTACCCCCACGAAATCAGCGGCGGCCAGAAGCAGCGCGTAATGATTGCCATGGCCATGGCCTGCAACCCAGCCATCCTCATCGCCGACGAGCCCACCACTGCCCTCGACGTGACGGTGCAGGCCCGCATGCTCCACCTCATCGACGACCTGCGCCGGCAGCACAACACTGCGGTCATCTTCATCACCCACGACTTAGGCGTGGTAGCGGAAATAGCCGACCGCATCATGGTAATGTACCGCGGCCGGGTAGTGGAGCAGGGGCCGGTGCTAGACATCTTCACCAACCCTCAGCATCCCTACACAAAGGGCTTGTTGGCCTGCCGCCCAAAATTATCGGTTGGCAAAAAAAGATTACCGGTAGTAGCCGATTTCATGCGTGAAACGGCCGATGGAGGCTTTATTGCTACTGAAACTGCCCCTACGCAACTGCTTGCTAATGAAATTGGTGAAGCAGGTGGTGTAGCCTCTCAAAATGGCATTGAAACCACCAAAACGTTCCCCGTGGAACATCCTGTTTCACGCCCCGAAACGCCACTTTTTGGCCTGGAAACAGCACCTAGCTTAGAATCTGGGCAGCCGTTGCTGGAAACACCCAGTGTAGGGGTAGACGCTGTTTCGGAGATAGACGTGCCAAGTACGGTAGCCTCGGAGCCAGCAGTGGCCTACGAAGCCACCGCAGCCTCGGCGGGATCAGCTACCGGTGCTAGGCCACTCTTAGAGGTGCGCGACCTGAATGTGCACTTCCCCATCCGCAAGGGCTTCTTCAACCGCACCACCGAGTACGTGCGCGCCGTGGACGGGGTGAGCTTCGACATTTACCCCGGTGAAACTGTCGGGCTGGTGGGCGAGTCGGGCTGCGGCAAGACCACGCTAGGCCGGACGCTCTTGCGCCTAGTGGAACCAACCTCGGGTAGTATTCTGTTTGAAGGAGTGGATTTGGCCAATCTCCCAGCCGGGGAGCTCCGCCGCCGCCGCCGCGAGTTTCAGATGATCTTCCAGGATCCTTATGCTGCCCTCAATCCTATGCTGACGGTGGGCGAGGCCATCCAGGAGCCCATGCAAGTGCACGGTGTAGGCGGCACCCGCCAGCAGCAGAAGGCCCGCGTGCTGGAGCTGCTCCGCACCGTAGGCCTCCGGGAAGAGCACTACCTCCGCTACCCGCATGAGTTCAGTGGCGGACAGCGCCAGCGCATTTGTATTGCGCGGGCCCTGGCGCTCCAACCCAAGTGCATCATCTGCGACGAGTCGGTTTCGGCCCTCGACGTATCGGTGCAGGCCCAGGTGCTCAACCTACTCAACGACCTCAAACGCGAGTTCGGCATCACCTACCTCTTCATCACTCACGACCTCTCCGTGGCCCGCTTCATGTCGGACCGTTTGCTGGTTATGCGCCAGGGACAGATTGTAGAGAGTGGCCTAGCGGCCGAGGTCTACGCCAACCCGCAACACGAGTACACTCAGCAGCTGCTGGCCGCCATCCCGAAGGACGAGCCCTCGGACATTCGGGCAGCCGTAGCTAGTCGGGCATAGGCAGGAGTGGCCCAGCAGGAGTCAACGTTAAGTCAAACCCAGAACGTCATCTTGAGCGCAGTCGAAGGATCTCGCGCGCTGAGGCAAGAACGATTGTCGAGACGCGACACTTGGCTCTGCCGACCTCCGGTTCGCGTCTCGGCGTCAAAATTACTAGCCTAGAACGGGGCTAGCTAAACAACATCAGCAATACCGAGACGCGAAGTGTCGCGTCTCTATAACCGGGCAACCGTAACACTTGCCCACACCCGCGTAACTCAACCATAACCTTCCCCCTACCGGCGGAAATAGTTATTTGCCGATATATTCCGTATCATCTCTCAGAAGCGCAGTTTAGCGCCTCAGTACCCTTACCCCGGAAGGCCTCGTATTACTACCAGCCTTCCTCATATCAACCCCGCCGCCTGCGAAAAAGACAACCACTGGCGGCTCTTATTTTCTGATGAAAAGAAAAGACGAATCCGCCGCCCCCCGCGCACCTCGCGCGAAGGCGGCCCGTGGCGAAGAAGCCACCGCTGCCGCATCGGTATCCAAAGACCTCGTGTTTCGGATCTTCCGCGACAACCCCACCAAAGTACTGGCCTACCGCCAGCTCTCCCGCCGCCTTGGCGTAACAACCAAGCAGCAGCGCGAGGAGATTTTTGACCACCTCAAAGCCCTCAAGAAAGCAGGCCTGATTACCCTCCTCCAGAACGACGAGTACCGCCTCACGGACCCCGGCACTACCGAGTTTGCCACCGCTCCGGCCAGCAGCCGGCGGGCGCGCAACCCCGAGAATACGCCGGTGCCTACCCGTCGCAGTGGCCGTCCCATCGAGACGGAGTTTGGCCAAGACCCCGTGGTGCACCGTCGCCGCGAAGCTGGTTTCGACTTCCCCGATGCCGACGAGCCCGACACGCGTCGCCGTCCCGGTCGGGAGAGCGATGCCCAGACCATTACGGGTACCGTATCCTTGGCCACCGACCAGTTTGCTTTCGTCATTAGTGAGGAGAGCGAGACCGATGTGCGCGTGTTCACGGACCGCCTGAAGTTTGCCATGCACGGCGACACTGTGCGTCTGCGCCTGCGCGGCTCCCGCGATGGCCGCCCCGTCGGCGACGTGGTGGAAGTAGTAAACCGTGTGCGCCCCGAGGTAGTGGGCCGCCTGTTTGTGCAGGGTGGCATCGGCTTCGTGAAGCCCGATAGCCGCAAGCTCTACTTCGACGTGTTCGTGCCGTTCGAGAACCTGCACGGCGCCAACCACGGCGAGAAAGTGCTGGTGCGCATCACCGAGTTTCCGGAGGTCAGCGAAGGCCGCACGCCGGTGGGCGAGGTGGTCCGCAGCTTCGGACAGGCCGGCGAAAACGAGGCCGAGATCAACGCCATCATGGCCGAGTTCGGACTGCCCTTCGAGTTCCCCACGGACGTAGAAGCCGAGTCGGAATCCATCTCTGAGGTGATACCTCAGAGCGAGATTGAGCGCCGCCGCGACTTCCGCGACATCACCACGTTCACCATCGACCCCGCCGACGCCAAGGACTTCGACGATGCCCTGTCTATCCGGAAGCTGGAGAACGACCACTGGGAGATTGGCGTGCACATCGCCGACGTAACGCACTACGTGCGCCCCGGCATGGAGCTGGAGCGCGAGGCCAAGTACCGAGCTACCTCCGTGTATCTCGTCGACCGCGTGATTCCTATGCTGCCTGAGCGCCTCTCCAACGGTCTCTGCTCCCTGCGCCCGAACGAAGACAAGCTGACTTTCTCGGCCGTGTTTGAGCTCGATGAGAACGGGAAGCTCTACAACTCCTGGTTCGGTAAAACCATCATTCACTCCGACCGCCGCTTCGCGTACGAAGAAGCGCAGGAGCGTATCGAAGGACTGGAAGCCGACTACACCGCCGAGATTCAGCTGATGAACAGCATCGCCAAGAAGCTCTGCGCAGCCCGCTTCAAGCAGGGTGCTATTAGCTTCGAAACCCAGGAGGTGAAGTTCAAGCTGGATGAGAATGGCAAGCCGCTGGGCGTGTATGTGAAGGAGCGCAAGGACGCCCACAAGATGATTGAGGAGTTCATGCTGCTGGCCAACCGCAAGGTGGCCGAGTTCGTGTTTAAGCTCAAGAATCGCAAGCCGCGCTTCACTATGGTGTACCGCGTGCACGAAGCCCCGGACCCCGACCGCCTCCAGAACTTCGCCCTCTTCGCGAAGAAGTTTGGCCACAACCTCGACCTCACCAACCCCAAAAAGCTGAGCACCGAGCTCAACGATTTGTCGGAGGAAGTGATGGGTCGCCCGGAGCAGAACGTCATCCAGACGCTGGCCGTGCGCACCATGAGCAAGGCCATTTATACCACCGAGCCCCTAGGCCACTTCGGTCTGGCCTTCGACCACTATTCGCACTTCACCTCGCCCATCCGGCGCTACCCCGACATGATGGCGCATCGCCTCCTGGAGCACTATCTGGAGGGCGGCAAGAATGTGGAAGTGGGTCCCGTGGAAGAAGAGTGCAAGCACTCCTCGGAGCGGGAGAAACTAGCGGCCACCGCCGAGCGTGCCAGCATCAAGTACAAGCAGGTGGAGTTCATGTCGGACGTTATCGGCGAGACATTCACCGGCGTGGTGTCGGGCCTCACGGAGCGCGGGCTGTACGTGGAAATCGAGGAGAACAAGTGCGAAGGCATGGTTCGCCTCAGCGAGATTCCCGGCGACTTCTTCGAGCTGGACCGTGACAATTACCGCATCGTAGGCAAGAACACGAAGCGCATTATCCAGTTCGGCGACGAGATGCAGGTGGTGGTAAAAGCTGCCAACCTGCTAGACCGTACCATCGACTTCGAGTTGGTAGACGAGCGCCCCGACCACGTGAAGCGCCGTGAGCAGGAGGACCGCCGCCAGGGCAGCAAGCCCCGCGGCTACCGCCCTGAGCGCAACGGTGGCGGCCGTCCCGGCGGCAAAGGCAGCAAGCGCAGCTAGGCCACCTCTCGTGGTGGCCTAGGCCTGCAATTGCGAGGACGAAGGACGAAGCACCCGCAGGACAGCGCCGCTAATCTTTCCTTGTCGTTGCACGAAGCCTTGAACAAACAAAAGCCCTTACTTCCACTTAGGAGGTAAGGGCTTTTTGCATCTGAATCATTACCGGCTATCAGGGAAGATCTACTGGAACCGTGGTAGCAACAGCTACTGGTTTACCGTTCTTCTGACCAGGCGAAAACTTGGGAAGCCGACTGACGCACGCTACTGCGGCGGCATCATACGCGTCGCTAATGCCACGGCCCGGCGCTACCCAAACGTCGGTAATATCACCGGAAGGGAGTACAGTAAAATGCACGAATACCCGCACGTGCTGCTTTGGGCCGGACGGCCACTTCAGGGTTTTCTGGATGGCTTTTGCAAGGGCTGCTTGTCCGCCAGGGAAGACCGGCACTTGCTCTGCATACACATAGCCACCGGTAGTCAGAGCTGCTGAGTCGGGCAGGATAACCTCCTGCTTCGACTCGGTTAGTTTAGGGGCCGCAGAGGTGGTACTCTTAGGTCGAGGCGGAGTAGTAACGGGGGCCGGCTTATGGGCATCCCACCAGTTGTAAGAGTTCTGAGCAGCAGCTCCGGTAGATAGAAGCAGGCAACTCAGGATAGCTACACAGCGCATAGTACTCATGGGATAAACATGGATTCGCGGATAATAGCGTTGTGTGGAAGATAACAACTTCTCCCATGAGCAGCTTGTCTGCTTAGTAGCCTACCTACTGGCCTAGGACACTCATCCATCCCAACCGACTCCTCCGTACCTTTCCCCTTCGAACCATACCCGTTTCTGTGGACCTGTCCCAACTTACCGACCGCCTCAATACTGGCCTAGGCCAGCTACGCTACGGCGAAGCGCCCGACGCGCTCTACGAGCCCATTCGCTACATCATGGCCCTTGGGGGCAAGCGCATTCGTCCTTTGCTCACACTGCTGGGTGCCCATCTGTTTACCGACGACCTAGACCCCGTACTCAAGCCGGCCTTGGCTACCGAGGTCTTCCATAACTTCACCCTCCTCCACGATGACCTAATGGACCAGGCGCCCCTACGTCGGGGCAAAGCCACCGTGCACGAGAAGTGGAACCCCAACGTGGCC
This sequence comes from Hymenobacter wooponensis, assembly GCF_004745865.1. Classification (GTDB taxonomy): domain Bacteria; phylum Bacteroidota; class Bacteroidia; order Cytophagales; family Hymenobacteraceae; genus Hymenobacter; species Hymenobacter wooponensis. The sequence continues at coordinate 241,713 of NZ_SRKZ01000007.1, forward strand.
ATTCTCTCCGGCGACGTGATGCTGGTGCGCGCCTACGAGCTATTCCTAGACGTGAAGCCCGAGCTACTGGCCTACGTGCTGCGCCGCTTCTCCCAAACCGCCGCCGAGGTCTGCGAGGGCCAGCAGTGGGACATGAACTTCGAGACAGAAACCGAGGTAACCATTGCCCAGTACCTCGACATGATTCGCCTGAAAACGGCCGTGCTCCTTGGCTTTGCCCTGGAGCTGGGCGCCCTGCTGGGCGGCGCTTCCCAAGAGGATGCCGACCACCTGCGCCAGTTCGGAACGGATATCGGCCTAGCCTTTCAACTGCGCGACGACCTACTGGACGTGTACGGCGACGCGGCCACCTTCGGCAAGCGCGTGGGCGGTGATATCGTCTCCGACAAAAAGACCTTTCTGCTGCTCACCGCCCAGGCTCAGGCCAACGCTGCTCAGCAGGCGACCTTAGCCCAACACGTAGGCCAGCCCGTCACGGATGCTGAGGCCAAGGTGCAAGCCGTGCGTGCTATCTACGATGAGCTCGAAATACGCCCTCAGACGGAAGCTCTCATCAATACCTACTTCCAGAATGCCTTGCAGCACTTGGAGCGCGTGGCGGCCCCCGCAGAGCGCAAAAAGCCTCTGCAGCAGCTTGCCCTCCAACTCATGGACCGCGAGCAGTAGTCTTTTGGGTTGTTGATTGCGGGTTGTCAGTTGTTAGCTGTCCCCAACCAATCAACTACCGACAACTAACAATCAACAACGAAATCTCCATGCTTAATCTAAGCCCCACGCTGGTACTGGTGGCCCTCACCTGTGGTATCTCCATGTATGCCTGGTCTAATCAGGAGCTGATGGACAGCTGGATCCTCAGCCCCTACGAAGTGCGCCGCCGCAACGAGTGGTACCGCTTCATCACCTCCGGTTTCCTGCACGCCGACTTCGGCCACTTGCTCTTCAACATGCTGGCGTTTTATTCCTTCAGCCAGATTGTAGAACAGGTCTTCGTGAACTTCTTCGGTATCACTACCGGCATCCTGTACTTCTTGTTGCTCTATATCGGTGGCATCATCGTCTCTGATATTCCCACGTACCTCCGCCACCGCAACGACCCCAACTATCGTAGCCTGGGGGCCTCGGGTGGAGTAGCGTCGGTTATCTTCTCGGCTATACTATTTGCGCCTACCAACAAGATTGGCGTGTTCCCATTGCCACCCAGCCTCGGCATTCCAGGCTTCATCTTCGGCTTTCTCTACCTGGCCTATTCCTACTACATGGGTCGTCGTCGCGGCGATAACATCAACCATGATGCGCACTTCTATGGTGCTTTATATGGTTTGGTAGTCACGCTGATCCTAGTTCCCAAGGCTGGTCCGTTTTTCTGGGACCAAATTCGAGGATTTTTAAGTTAACTTATTGACTATCAATAGTATGTGTGCAAATATATAGATTGATAGATATCCATTTAGCGGAATGCGCGTAAAGAGAGTCTGAAATCCCTTTTCAACTACTCTCTTCAATCATGAACAAACTCGCACCTTATATCACCCGACTTGCTTTCACTACGCCTTTGCTCGCACTGACGCTCGTGATGTCTTCCTGCAGCCGCTACAACGCCAACGGTGGCCTAGCTACCTGGGGCTACGTTCTGCTTGCCCTCGATGTACTGGCTCTGTTTGACGTTTTCCGTCAGCCGTGGTCAATTGGCAAGAAGATTCTGTGGGCTGCTATTATTTTCTTCTTCCCGCTGGGTGGTCTGATTATTTACTACCTCTTCGCTGGTCGCGGTAAAGCGTCCTAAGGTTACCAGACAACCCATAAAAAAGGCCCGGTGCATCTAAGTGCATCGGGCCTTTTTGTTTGCATTAGCAACTCTAGTTTCGGGTGTGTAACCGCTGCTTCTCAAGGCGAGCAATGCTTTTGACCAGTGCTCCAGCGTTGGCAATTTCAGTAGCCTGCCAATGGTCACCTTGCTGGCGCATTTTCACATCTATCACTAAAGTAGTGTCATACCGGGGCTGACTAACCTCTAAGCCAATGATAGCTTGGTCGCCCTGCTCGCGCGTATACTTAATGCCTTTGAACTGGCTTCCAGGGCCTGCCACTGCGCCAACTACTCCTAGTACTGGCATCTGCAAAATGCCTCCAGCTTGGGCTTGGCCTGATGCTTCTATCGAGCCGGTCTCTATGTAGCGTTGTACCTCCTTGCGTGCCGCTTCCGTGAGCTGGGGCTTCAGCAGAGGCAGAGTTGTTCTGAGCGCAAAACTGCGTGGCACGAAGTTGTCTAACACCTCACTCTGCTCAACCAGTTGATCAATCATGTTGCCTGCTACGCTTTTTACGTCCACGTAGCGCTCAAACTCGGCCATGTTATGGCTTTGGGTGGCCTTTGCCGCTTGCATGAGTGAGTAGGTTGGGCCAGTACTCAGGCTACGGTAGTATAAGTAGCCCGCTACGGCTAGGCCAGCTAATACGAGCAGGATGATTATTCTTTTCATGTGGGTACTCTAAGGGGAAGTAAGGAGTAATACAAAGGTAGGATAGCGGCTAAAGCTGCTTGTGGTGCTATGGAGGCCTACCTTCCTACCTACGTATAACAAGCCCGTTTTATTCCTTGCTCCATGACTGAAAGAACTTTTCCGGCTATTCATGGCCATCGTGGCTGCCGTGGCTTACGCCCCGAAAATACCCTCCCGGCCTTCCGGTACGCGCTGGCCTTGGGCGTTGATGTGTTGGAGCTAGATGTTGTCATCTCCGCCGATCGGCAGGTGGTTGTCTCACATGAGCCATGGTTTTCGGCGGCTATTTGCCGCACGCCCCAGGGCCAGCCCATTGAGGCAGCCACTGAGCGGCAGCACAATCTCTATGAGCTTCCTTACGCGGTTATTCGGCAGTACGATTGCGGCCTTTCTCGGCACCCTGGCTTCCCGGAGCAGCAGCCGGAGCCGGCCTATAAACCACTGCTCCGTGAGGTGCTGCAGGAGGCGGAACGCTATGCGCAGAAGCTTGGGCGGCCGCCGGTACATTACAGCATCGAGATAAAAAGCTCACCCGCCAGCGACGGCATTTTCCATCCCGCACCCGCCGACTTTCTCGCGCTTGTACTCTCCGAGATTTCCATTGCGCAGGTAGGGGAGAGGACTACACTTTTATGCTTCGATAAGCGGGTGCTGCAGGTGGCCCGGCAACAAGCTCCCGGGCTTCCGCTGTGTCTGTTGGTAGAGGATGAACTACCCGCTCAAGACCACCTTCAGGAGCTCGGATTTTTGCCCGCCGTGTATGGCATGCACTACCCGTTGCTCACCCCTGGCCTAGCTGATTTTTTGCGGGAACAGGGAGTAGCATTTGTACCCTGGACGGTGAACCAACCCGAGGACATGCGCCGCACTCTGGCGCTCCAGCCAGCCGGTATAACAACCGACTATCCGGATGTGCTTTTGGCTTTGCGGTAGGCTGCCCTTGCGTGCTCAGAGCGTTACAACTAAGTATCTCATCTCCGATAATCAGAGCCTAGTGCTGCCAACAGCGCTTAGGGTAGCTAGCACTAGCCTATGAAGACAACACAAGGTTTGTAAACCAGTTATAAAAGCGGCTGAAATGGTTCCTATGAGCTGTTTCAGCCGCTTTTCACTTGTATGTGTTACAGTGATACACTGTGTAATGTGACAGTGTATTGTTATATTATGTTACGTGTAACGTGTATCATATGTAACAGTGTTCTTGTTTTACAGTGTTACAGGTGTTATGTGTTACGTAAAAGTGTTTGGCTGTTTGAAACAGTTTTTACATATTTACACTACGAAAAGTAACACCCTATTTACATGCCAAACCAAGGCGAAATACTTCAGGAAGCCATTAAAAACAGCGGTATTTCCATCACACGTATCGTGGAGGAACTGGGTATTACACGTCCAACCATCTACCGTAAATTCAAGGAGGATACACTTGATTACGCTTTCGTAAAGCGAGTGGGCGAAGTTATCGGACACGACTTTTCGCAAGACTTTACAGTGTTACAACAAGGTGCTTTGCCTTTTGTAACACCTGTTGTATCACCTACTGTATCGTCCGCGCCCCTATTAGGTGTAACACATAAGTCTGTTACACCCTCCGCCCCCGAATTAGACCCTACAAAGCAGCTTTTGGCCCTCCAAGCGAAATACATTGCCCTACTAGAGGCCTACAATGAATTGCTGTTACGGGTGTATGGTCCTAAGTGACAGATTTGTTCCACGTGAAACATATTTGTTTTGACTTCCTCTAACGGGTGATGATTAGCAGCTGTAATCACAGCTAGTAGGGAGGCTAAGGTGAAAAGAAAGTAGAGGGGAAGGATAGTGGGGTGATGCTGGTAGTGGAGGAGCGATGAAGCATATTGCGCCGCAGAAAACACGTCGGTACCAAAGCCAGATTCAGGCTTAAGTGGCCGCTGCTTACCCTTCCCAATTCAAGCTGCATTAATGGCTAATCCAGTACTCCCGGACGTGCGCCCGGTGTCTTATTCTCGCGTTACTCTTACCGAGTTGATGATCCCTTCTTATGCCAACTTTGGCGGTAAGATTCACGGTGGGATTCTGCTCTCGCTAATGGACAAAGTCGCCTACGCAGCAGCCTCCAAACACGCCGGCAATTACTGCGTGACGGTAAGCGTAGACGGGGTAAATTTTCTGCAGCCAGTGGAAGTAGGAGAGCTGGTTTCACTGCTGGCCTCCGTGAACTACGTAGGCCGGACTTCCCTGCTAGTAGGCATCAAGGTGATTGCCGAAGACGTGCGCACCGGTACGGTGAAGCACACCAACACCAGCTACTTCACCATGGTTGCTAAAGACGACGCCGGGAAGCCTACCATAGTGCCGGAGCTATTGCTGGAAACCCCCGAGGATACCCGCCGCTTTCTGGAGGCAATCAAGCGCCGCGAGTTCAATGCCCAGTACCGGGAGCAGTTCGATAACGCCCGCACTGAGTTGGCCGCCGAGGAGCAGCTTCACCTCTTGCAGCAAGAGCGGTGTCAGCTCGGGTACTAAGTACTGCAGGAGGAAGAAGGATAGAATAGGGGAGAGCCATTGACCAGCCCGAGTAGTTTAGCAAGGCCACGGACTCACGAGCGATAGTAGGGGTAAGAGGACACAACAAGGAGGCGTGTATAACCTAATGGTTCTTGTCCTCTCCAAGGCAAATGGATAATAAGCCCGGCGCGCATTATCAGATAAGCTAACCTTATCATGATGCATTCCTGTTGAGCTGACTATAGTCGTCAGGCCCAGCCGGACCCACACAGGCAAGGCATGAATAGCAGATGTGCCTCTGTATAATGAGTAGGGGTAGCAGAAGAGAAGATCCTGCTCAGAGCAATCCTAAGTAAGCCAGTTGCTCACAGGAAAGCAGACGGAACGTTGCTAAGCAGGAGGGGGTAGGCCTAGAGGAAGACCACCTCCTTAATCACTTCCTCTCCAACTTCAGCATTGATGATTTCCAGGACCCGAGTCTTGGCCATGAAGAGCTCGTGCTTAAGCGGGGCAGAAGAGAGGCGAACAAAGAGCTTGCCCTGGCTGACGTATACCTCCTGAGTCTTCATGGCTACGGCCTTGCCCATCACCCGCTCCCAGCTCGATACTACCACCACCTCGTTGAGCTTACCCTGCAGCCGATATGCTTTCAGCAAAGCCTTAATACCATCCTTCAGCGGGACAATATCCGACTGACGGGAATTTTCAGGTGAATAAGGTTTTTTAAAAGCCATTTCAGTAAAATAACGCGCGAAGAAACAGGCCCCTGTCAGTAGATAACGGAGCTAGTGCAAAGGTAACCCCAAGCCGAGCTAGAGTAGCGCTACTTTACCCGAATCGACCCGGAACCGGCGGATATCATTTGATAGGGAGGAGAGAATACGGTCAGTCCTCTCAAGGTGGGTATCGGTAAGGAAGATCTGCCCGAAAGTCTGGTTCGCGACGAGTTGCATAAGTCGAGTTATCCGCTTCTCATCGAGGCGGTCGAAGATGTCGTCGAGCAGGAGTAGGGGCTTGTGCTGCTTACGGGCGGCAAGCACCTCAAATTGTGCCAGCTTAAGCGCAATGGCAAATGACTTCTGCTGACCCTGGGAGCCGTAGCCCTTCACCGCTAGGCCATCCATCAAAAAGGTCACATCGTCGCGGTGGGGGCCGAGCGTGGTGCGCTGCAGAGAAATGTCTTTGCGCTCCTGCAGGCGGAGGAGCTTGAGGAAGTCGGCACCAGGTAGCTCACTCTTATAGGTAAGCGTGACTACCTCCCGGGCATCAGCCAGCTGCTCATAGTGGCGCTGAAATACGGGCTCGAACTCCTGTAGAAACTCCTGCCGGCGCTGGGCTAGTTGCTCGCCCAACGGAGCCAGCTGTTCATCCAGTACTAATAGGTAGTCGCGGTCGTAACCACCCTGCCGATCGGTGGCCAGCTTAAGAAGGGAGTTGCGTTGCTTGAGCAGGTGGGAGTACTTAATCAGAACTTCCAGGTACTCGTGGTCGAGCTGGGAGATAAGACTATCGAAGTACTTGCGCCGCTCCTCGCTGCCCTGCCGGATGAGGTCCGTGTCGTACGGGGAGATGAGTACGACTGGAAAGCGCCCGATGTGGTCGGAGATTCTATCGTAGGCCTGCTTGTCGTGGAGGACCGATTTCTTTTGACCCGTGCGGAGGCTGCACTGAATAGTCTCGCCTTTGTCTTCATCAGAAAGTTTGAACTTGCCCCGCACCACAAAGAACTCTTCTCCTTGTTTTATGCTTTGTGCATCAGAAGATGTGAACGCACTTTTGGTGAGCGACAAGTAATGGATGGCATCCAATAGGTTGGTCTTCCCACTACCGTTGTCGCCCACAAAGCAATTGATGTGGGGGGAGAGTAAAAGGTTTGCCTCGTCGTAGTTCTTGAAGAACAATAAATGCAGGTTTTCTAGAATCATGCGCGGTTCGGAATTGCAATCCTTTTACGTACTTTCGCATCCCAAACGCGAACAACCGAGAGCAAGATGGCGGAGACGAAAGTAAAGGCTGCCTCCAAGGCTTCCAATTCGACGAAAAAATCGTCGACCCCTAAAGCTGCATCCTCTAAGGACACCGATACGGTGAAGCAGCCCGATCCGGTATTGCCCCCAGCGAATGCTGAGGCAGAAGCCGCAACCGGCGCCCCCAAGGCTACTACGCCGGTCAACCCCGAATTCCCGAAGGAGACCTACCTGCAGTGGTATGAGCAAATGCAGCTCATGCGCAAATTCGAAGAGAAGGCAGGACAGCTCTACGGTCAGCAAAAGATCAAAGGCTTCTGCCACCTCTACATTGGCCAGGAGGCCTGCGTAGCTGGTGCCGTATCGGCTTTGACTAAAGATGACAAGTGGATTACGGCCTACCGTGACCACGCGCATCCGCTGGCCTTGGGTACTTCGCCTAATGCCATAATGGCGGAGTTGTTCGCGAAAGCTACCGGCTGCTCGAAAGGCAAAGGTGGCTCAATGCACATCTTCGACAAGGAGGTGAACTTCATTGGTGGCCACGGTATCGTGGGCGGTCAGGTTCCACTCGGAGCTGGCATTGCCTTCGCTGAGAAATACAACAAGACCGGCAACCTCTGCATCTGCTACATGGGCGATGGTGCTGTGCGCCAAGGTGCCCTGCACGAAGCCTTCAACATGGCTATGCTGTGGAAGCTGCCCGTGATCTTCGTAGTAGAGAACAACGGCTACGCCATGGGTACCTCCGTGCAGCGTACCTCCAACGTAACCGAACTCTATACATTGGGTGAGAGCTACGACATGCCGTCGGAGCCGGTGAACGCCATGAACGTGGAAGACGTGCACAACGCCGTAGCCCGTGCCGCTGAGCGTGCTCGTGCTGGTGAAGGCCCAACGTTCCTGGAGTTCAAGACCTATCGTTACAAAGGCCACTCCATGAGTGACCCCGCCAAGTACCGCACCAAAGAGGAACTGGAGGATTACCGTTCCCGCGACTCCATCGAAGCAGTACGTCACACCATCCTGACCAATAACATGGCTACGGAGGATGATCTGGTTGCCATTGATGAGAAGATCAAGGCCCAGGTTCAGGAGTCAGTTGAGTTTGCTGAAACCTCACCGTATCCTACCGCCGACGAGCTGTACAAAGACGTGTACGTGCAGCAGGACTATCCTTACATCCGCGACTAGTCAGCGGAAATTTAACCAGCCCCACGTAGCTGCCTTTTTGAGCTAATTCCATGTCGAAGATTCCTTTTACGGGCAAGAGTCCCCAGGCTCGCCAGCAACAGCAGGTAGTGTCCTCGGACCCTCTGCAGCCGGCCGAAGCCTACAACCCGGAGCACCCGCTCCTGGAAGACCCAGACGCACTGGCTATCCGCCTGGCTGAGTCGGAGGACTTCCTGCGTCGTAACAAGAACGTCTTGTTAGGCCTAGCGGCTGTGGTGATACTGGCAGTTGCTGGTGCCTTTGGGTACTACCTATGGCGGTCTTCACAGGATGAGAAAGGCCAGGCTGCCATGTTCCGGGCAGTAAGCTACTGGGAGGCGGACTCGCTGCAAAAAGCTATGAAAGGCGACGGCCGCAACCTGGGTCTGGAGCGTGTGGCTTCGGAGTACAGCGGAACGGCTGCCGGCAACCTTGCTAACTTCTATGCTGGCGTGGCCGCTCTGAAAGAAGGCAAGTACAAAGAGGCGGTAGACTTCTTGGAAGACTTCAGCTCTGACGACCTGCTGGTACAAGCTCGGGCTTACGCTTTGCTGGGTGATGCACACCTGGAGCTGAACCAGCCGAAGGAGGCCGCTGACTTCTACAATAAGGCCGCTAACCATAATGCCAACGAGTACTTCTCGCCCGGTTACTTGCTGAAGGAAGCTACCGCTCGTGAGCTGGCTAAAGATTACGATGGTGCTATTACGGCATACGACAAGATTCTGAATGATTACCCCGCTGCTGCTGAGGCAGGCGAGGCTAAGCAATACAAAGCCCGTGACGAGGCTATGGCTGGTAAATAGTCATAGCCTTCGCACCAGAAACAGAAAAGGTGGCCTAGGCCACCTTTTCTGTTTATAAATGGCACAGCTCAAACAATGCAGAGCTTCAATAGTAAGTAGGCAACACTAAGTTCATTGCCTGAGCACTCTTTCGAGCGCTAGGCCACTTCACTCCTGATATACTCAAGAACTTCATGGCAACCGCACTGAAAAACCTCAGCGACTACACCTCCGATAACTTCATCGATATTTCTGATAAGCGCTTCGGGTTGGTAGTGGCCGAGTGGAACCGCGAGATTACCGACACCTTGGCCCGCGGGGCATACGAGACCCTGATCAAGCATGGCGCCAAGCCCGAGAATATCTTCCGTAACACGGTGCCCGGTAGCTTTGAGCTTACTCTGGGTGCACAACTGCTAGCCCAGCACGAGGAGATTGATGCCGTAATCTGCCTGGGAGTAGTCATCAAAGGGGAAACCAAGCACGATGACTACATCTGCCACGCTGTAGCCAGCGGCATTACGAACGTAGGCCTGAAATTTAACAAACCGGTAATCTTTGGCTTAGTGACCACCAATACACTAGAACAAGCCTGGGATCGGGCGGGCGGAAAGCACGGCAATAAAGGTGTAGAAGGGGCTGTTGCCGCTATTCACATGCTTGGCTTCTAGCACAACACTATTCCGCAGTGCGGTTAGCATTGTCATGTAGTCAGCAACTGACAAGGCTAATCAGACTGAACTATAGCTCAATAACCGACAAAACCGTAGCTTTGCGGCCGTAAATGCTGTGTTGGAATACGCAATGCAGCCAACTGACCTACCGGCTTAGGAAATCCTAAACTAATTTTCTGAGCATGCTGTTGGAAGCTCAAGTGGCTATTACGCTGTCCTGCAGTCGTTGCTAACTTTTCCTATTATCCCTCTAATCTCCCTGCACCAACATGAGTGACGAATCCCTACGCTATTCCAGGGAAGAACTGGCTGAATTTGAGCAAATCATTCAAGACAAGCTCACAGCTGCTCGCAAGGAAGTAGCGTTCATCAAAGAAACGCTGAGCCGCAAAAACGATTCGGGTACCGATAACACGGCTTCTTCCTCGAAGGTGCTGGAAGATGGTGCGGATACGGCTGAGAAAGAAAGCCTGAACCAGCTGGCTTCGCGCCAGATGAAGTTCATCCAGCAGCTCGAAAACGCTCTCGTGCGCATCAAGAACGGCACCTACGGTGTTTGCATTGGTACTGGCAAGCTGATCCCGAAGGAGCGCTTGCGTGCAGTACCGCACACGCAGCATTCTATTGAGGCCAAAATGGCTCGTCGCGACTAAACGCGCGATACCCAACATTTCTGCCCGGACCTACGGCCGGGGCTCTATCTGGAGCCGCGCCGCTGGTCCGGGCACTGTTTTCTGCCGCCTGTGGTTTCCACAATTCGGCAACACTAGTTGAATTTTCATTCGTACCGTAGCGATACGGCACTTACGCTTTTACTCCATGGGTAAGCAACATAACTCCGACGAAACGTCTGGTCGCAACGGCCGCTCTAATTATCGTCCTACGGGCAGCTCTAGCAGCCCCGAAGGCTTCCGCAAATCTGGTGGTGCCGGCCGCAGCCGCGACGACCGCCCCTCTGGCGGCAACCCCCGCTTCGGCGATGCCCCCCGTGGCAACAGCTACGGCGGCCCTAAGAAATTTGGTAACACTAGCTCCGGTTTTGGAGGCCCTAAGAAGTTTAACTCAACCGGTGGCAGTGGCGGCTTCAACCGCGGCGGCGAAGGCCGGCCCAGCGGTGGTGGCTCACGCCCCTACGGCAACCGGGAGTATGGCAACGACCGCCCGCAGCGTTCCTTCGACCGCGATGCACCGCGCCGTTTTGATGACCGCCGCGAAGGTCGCTCCGACCGCGACAACGACCGCCGGGATGAGCGCCCGGCTCGCCCCTATGAGCCTAAGGCTAACTGGCCCGGTCAGCCCTACCGCCAGGAGGGCAAGCCCACCGTGCCCCGTGGTGGAGCCGGCGAGCGTAATCGCAAATTCAACAAGAAAAACCCTTTCGAGCAGGATGCCCCTCAGGCTGACCGCTTCGAGCAGCGCCAGGAGCCAGCGGCTCCTAGCCGTGACTATGGCACTGGTCCCGACCGGGAGATTCGTCCGGCCCGCCCATTCGATTTCCGGGGACGCCCTGATGAACTAGACTCCGAAGAGCGCGCACCTCGCCGCGAAGGCTTTGCTCCTCGTGAGGAGCGTTCGGTTCCGCGCCGGGAGGGTGGCTTCGGCCAGCGCCCCTACGGCGACCGGAAAGAAGGCGGCTTCGGTGGTGGCAGCTTCGGTGAGAAGCGCACTGCCCGCCCCAGCAGCTTCAACACCGACCGCCGCGATGAGCGGCCCGCTCGGTCAGGTAGCTTCGGCGACCGGGACAGCCGCGGTGCTGGCGACAAGCGTTTCGGCGACCGTCGGGAAGAGCGCCCCGCTCGCCCTTACGGTGACCGTCCGGAGCGCACCATCAACAAGCGCACCGGCCGTGACCTAGATTCGAACCAGGCTGGCAAGCGCAAGTGGGGAGAGGTAGCCGGGGAAGCCCCCGACTACAAGAACCTGAAGTTCTATGAAGACGACAAAACCCGTGGCAACAAGCGCCGCCGGGAAGAGGACGACTCGCAGAATGACGAAACGCGCCTGAACCGCTACATTGCCAACGCGGGTATCTGCTCCCGTCGGGAAGCCGACTCGCTGATTGCGGCCGGTGAGATTAAGGTGAATGGACAAGTGGTAACCGAGATGGGCTACAAAGTAAAGCCCACCGACACGGTACAGTACGGCAAAACCAACCTCAACCGTGAGAAGCTAGTGTACGTGCTGCTTAACAAGCCCAAGGACTTTATCACGACTACGGAAGACCCCGAAGGTCGCCGGACCGTGATGGAGCTGGTGGCAAGTGCCTCGAAGGAGCGCATCTTCCCCGTTGGCCGCCTCGACCGGAACACCACGGGCTTGCTGCTCTTCACCAACGATGGCGAAGTAGCGCAGAAACTCTCGCACCCCTCGCACCGCAATAAGAAAATCTATCAGGTGGAGCTCGACAAGCCACTGAGCGAAGAGCACCTCGGGCAGATTGCCGCTGGCCTAGAGCTGGAAGATGGTAAGGTGGAAGTAGATGACGTGGCCGTAGTGGCAGGCAACCCGCACTTCGTGGGTATTGAGATTCACATTGGCCGGAACCGCATTGTGCGCCGCATCTTCGAGCACCTCGGCTACGACGTAGTATCCCTGGACCGAGTGCAGTATGCTGGCCTGACCAAGAAAGATCTGCCCCGCGGCAAGTGGCGTTTTCTCACTGAGAAGGAGGTTATCCGCCTGAAGTATTTTATGTAAGCACGCAACCGCTCGGCTACCGGGCGGCTCTAAGTGGTGAGGTTGTGAATTGTTGAAGAAGGAGAAAGGTGATTCAGTTTGAACGCTGCTTTCCTGCCACAACAGAACACAGCTTCACCACTTTTGCGAACCAGAACTACCAACTTCATAAGCTCACTGCTTGCGTACGTTTTCCCTCGATATTGGCAATACGGCTGTGAAGTACGGGTACTTCCAGGATGACGTGCTGGTGGAATCGGCCACGCATCAAACGCCGGATCAGGTACGGGCGGCCCTCCAGCGCTTGCAGCCAGAGCATGCTACTGTAGCCTCGGTAGCAGAACCTACTGCTGCGTGGGCGGCAGAGCTGCGAGAAACCTTACCTGGCCTAGTACTGGAGTTTATGCCTGCCACCACGCCGCTCCCCATCCGGAATGGCTATGCCACGCCCCAGACACTGGGCGCCGACCGATTAGCTGCCGCTGTAGGGGCTGCTTGGCTATTACCCGGCCGCGACGTGGTGATTGTAGATGCCGGTACCGCCATCAAGTGCGACTTGGTGGAGGCTGCGGGTGTCTTTCGGGGTGGCAGCATCTCGCCGGGCTTAGCCATGCGGTTTCAGGCCTTGCACACGTTTACTGGCCGCCTGCCGTTAGTAGCACGGCCCACTGACCCTACGGCAACCGTGGCGCTTACTGGCGACGACACCCAGTCGGCAATTCGTAGCGGCGTGCTGAATGGTGCGGCGGCGGAAGTCCGGGGCTTTATGGAGGAATACCGAGTTCAGTACCCTGGCCTAGCAGTAGTTCTGGCGGGGGGCGATGCAGCTTTTTTCCATGCCCGGCTGAAAGGCTCTATCTTTGTTATACCGGAGCTCGTGCTAATAGGGCTTCACCGAATTTTAGTACACCATGTCTCAACCTAATTTCGCCGGCCTCGCTGGTGGTCTTTCGCTGCTCGGCCTCCTGGCAGCTTCGTCGGTACACGGGCAGGGCCTCGGTAACTCGCCGTATTCACGCCTAGGCCTCGGCGACGCGAACAGCAACCTGGGGGGCGTCCGGCAGCTGAGCATGGGCGGCGTAGGTATTGCAGCTCCCAACAACGTAAACGTAAACGAGCTGAACCCGGCGCTGCTTTTCTACACCTCTCGTACTACGTTTGAGGCGGGCTACTCGGCACAGGTAAAAACCTTGCGCAACGGTGTTAGCTCCCAACGAACCGGCTCAGCCAATTTAGGTTACCTAGCCTTGTCGCTGCCGATCAATAGCCGCTGGGCTGGTGCTGTTGGCCTGAAACCGTACAGCACCGTTGACTACGAGTCGAACACGACCGCCGCAGTAGAAGGAGAGCCAACTGCAGTAGCCCAAAACCAGTACAAAGGCAGTGGTGGCCTGGCAGAAGCATACACCAGTCATGCTGTAAAAATTGCGAAGGGACTTACTCTGGGAGCATCTGCAGGGTATGTGTTTGGCAGCATCGATCAGCAGGCCGGCACAGTAATAGTTAGTTCAACGTCTACCGCGGCCAATACTGACCGTAATATCTACCTGCAGCACGTGCACTACTCGGACTTCACCTTCCGGGGAGCAGCGCACTACCGGGGTAAGATCAATGACAAGGTGAACTTCAACTTGGGGGGCGTGTACAGCTTCCAGTCTAATATCGACGGCGAGAGAACGATTTCTCTAAATCGTGAGACGCTTGAAGGAGTAGCTATTTCCTCGCTAGCAGTAGAGAACGGAGTGAAGGGTAAGGCTACCGTGCCCGGTCTGGCCCAGGTAGGCATTAGCCTCGACAACAATAAAAACTGGAGTGTAAACCTTGACGGTTCACGGCAAGAGTGGTCGAAGTTCCGTGCTTTTAATGAGGACGGCGGATCTTCGGGCGTTTTGTTAAGTGATACGTACCGGGTAGGCATGGGCGGCGAGTTAACACCCGATGCTACTTCTGTAGATAACTACTTTAACCGAGTTACCTACCGTTTTGGCTTAAACTTGGCCCAGTTACCCTACCGCCCAGGTGGTAATACGCTCTATGACCGTTCCGTTAGCTGGGGCTTTGCCTTGCCACTACCTACGGCAACCCCGCTGGAGGCTACTACCATCAGCTTAGGCTTCCAGTATGGCCGCCGCGGTAACACCGACTCCCGCACTGTAGCGGGCACTGTGGAGCGCAACGTGCAGGAAAGCTACCTGAAAATGCAGTTGGGCGTGACGCTCAACAACCGCTGGTTCCTGAAGCGTAAGATTGAGTAATCGAGAAATGAAACGGCTGGGGAGTTACGTGCTGGCCTACAGTCTGGTAGTTTCTGGACTGATGAGCTGCCAAAAGCAGGAAGAAGTACAGAAGAAAGTCGTCAAGTATGAAGGGCCCATGTTGGAAACATCCAACGTGCTTACCCTCATGAGCGACTCTGCCCGGCTGCGCCTTCGATTGAAAGCTCCTCTGGAACAGATTTTCCAAAACGGCGACCAGGTTTACCCCAAAGGCGTAAATCTGACTTTTCTGGATAAGGATGGTAGTACAGTTATAAATACCATCAAGGGTAACTACGGTAAGCTGGATAAAACCAAAAACCTCTACATCGTTCGGGGCGATGTGCAGGTGACCAACATAGAGAAGCAGCAACGGATGAACACCGAAGAGGCGTTCTACGACAAGAACAAGGCGCTAATCTATACCCAGAAGCAAACCGAAGTGCGCGTTACCACTCCCACTGAAAGTCTGACTGGGCGCGGCCTGACTGCCAACCAGGATTTTTCGCGCTACACTATTCTAACGCCCACGGGCGTATTTGCCGTAGACCCCACCGCCAAAGTCCCGGCACCTACCCGTTAACTCCCTTACATGAAACGTTTCTGGGACCCCGGCATTGAGCGTACCCTGTTATTCACGCTGGCCATCTTCACCTTCGTAATTGCCACTTATCAAACGCTGACAGAAGGGAACATGGAAGGGCTGTACCATAACTACTGGCTCTACATGATTTCCTTCGGAGCCATTATTTACTACCGCTACCTAAAGCAACGACACAAAGAAGCTGTTGCCGAGGAAGAAGCGGCTAGCAAGGCGGCTGCGAAAGCACAGGCTAAGTCAAAAGCAAAAAATAAAAAGCGCTAGAAGACCTTTCTTTTACGCCACACAAGCAAACGACCTTATTCCGTTGGAGCGCTCAGCTACCCAGCGAAATGAGGTCGTTTGCTTTCACTAGGCCTGCAATTATTTCTCGATTCTTCTTGTCTGCTTCTCAATGGCTTCCATTCCGGGGCTTCGCTAGGCCACTCGTTCGATGGTCAGCTTTGAATGTCCGCGGTATTCTGGTTATTTTGCACCTCAATCACCTTTCTATCTGTGCTTTTTTTCAAGTAAATGGCATTAATTAACACGATTCGCGAAAAATCGGGCTGGGCAGTCGGGGCCATTATTATTGGCCTGCTGCTCTTCATGCTGGGGGGAGACTTCCTCTACGGTCGCAATAGCTTTTTCAAGGGCAACGACCGTGTAGTAGGCGAAGTAGCCGGTGAGAAAGTGGAGTACGAAGACTTCAATGCCGCCTTAGAGCAAGCTAAGCAAGGCTTCATTGCTCAGCAGGGCCGTCAGCCCGACGAAAATGCCATGGGCTACCTGCGGGAACAGGCTTGGAACCAGATTCTCTACCGGATTGCCTTCCAGAAGGAGTTCGATAAGCTGGGCCTGAAAGTTTCGGATGAGGAACTTACCGACATGGTACAGGGCGAGAACCCTCACCCCAGCATCCGTCAGGCTTTCACTGACCCGCAGACTGGCAAGTTCGACCGGATGAAGGTTATCGAGTACCTGCGCAACCTCGACAAGATGCCGCCGCAGAACCAAGATGCTTTCCGCACCTTCGAAGCCAACCTGAGCCCAGAGCGTCTAGCTATCAAGTACAATAACCTGATTAAGCAGAGCACCTACGTGACTTCAGCCGAGGCTAAGCGTTTCGATGAAGCGCAGAACACCAAGGCTAGCCTGCGCTACCTGCTGGTACCGTACTTCACGATTTCAGATTCGAGCGTGAAGGTGACCGATGACCAGATTCAGGCCTACATCGACAAAAACAAGGGCCGCTACAAAGTAGAGGATGGTCGCGACATTGAGTACGTAACTGTTCCCGTGGCCGCTTCAGTAGAAGACAGCGCTGCCGTTCGCAAAAACGTAGACGAACTGGCTACTCAGTTTACCACGGCTCCTAACGACTCATTGTTTGCAAAGCTGAACTCTGACCAGCCCTACAATGGCGCATACCTCTCGCCGGCCGATATGCCCGAGAAGCTGCGTAACCAGCTGCCCCTGCAGGTGGGTAAAGTGTACGGTCCCTTCGCGGAGAATGGTACCTACTCGCTGTTCAAAGTAACTGGCCAGAAAGCTGGAGCACAAGCAGCGGCTCGTGCCAGC
The DNA here is from genome assembly GCF_004745865.1 of Hymenobacter wooponensis. Lineage (GTDB taxonomy): Bacteria > Bacteroidota > Bacteroidia > Cytophagales > Hymenobacteraceae > Hymenobacter > Hymenobacter wooponensis. The sequence continues at coordinate 258,431 of NZ_SRKZ01000007.1, forward strand.
CACATTCTCATCAAGCCCGAAGGTACCACGCCGGAGGCCGATGCAGCGGCTAAAGCCAAAGCCACCGAGGTATTGAACAAGATCAAAGGAGGTGCTGACTTTGCCGCCATGGCCCGTCAGTACGGCACTGATGGTACTACCGCCACCGGCGGCGACTTAGGTTGGTTCCAGCAAGGCCGCATGGTACCTGAGTTTGAGAAGGCAGTGTTTGGCGCTACCTCGGTAGGCCTGCTGCCTGCTCCTGTAAAGACCTCGTTTGGGTACCACATCATCAAGATAACGGCTCCTAAAACCACCCAGACTTATCAGGTGGCCGCTGTGCAGAAGACTATCCAGCCTACCGATGCTACCCGTGATGCTGCTTACCAGAAGGCTCAGCAGCTGAAAGGCCAAGCTTCAGACATCAAATCTTTCCACGATGCAGTTGCGAAAGACAAGAGCCTGCAGAAAGTAGAAGCCAAAGGCATTGGCCGCGGCGACCAATCAGTAAACAACTTACAAGGTGCCCGCCAGCTGGTGCGTTGGGCGTACGGCGTGAACCCCGAGGGGGGCGCTGAAACCAAAGTAGGTGACGTTTCAGAAGTATTTGAAATCGGCGACCAGTACGTAATTGCTGTGCTGACCGGCGAGCGAAACAAAGGCACGGCCAACGTTGCCAGCGTGAAGCCCGAAGTATCGGCGCTGGTGCGCAACGACCTGAAGGCTGAGCAGATCATCAAGAAGCTGAACGCCTCTAAGGGTACGCTGGAGCAAATTGCCCAAGCCTATGGCAACACGGCGCAAGTGAAAACGGCTGATAACATAGCGCTGGGTACTGGCCTGCTGCCTGGCCTAGGCAACGAGCCCCTGGCAGTAGGTAAAGCCTTCGGCTTGAAAGCTGGTCAGAAATCGGCTCCTTTCCAAGGTGAGCAAGGTGTACTCATTGTAGAGCCCGTAAGCGTGCAGAAGCCAACCACCAATACCGACGTGAAAGCGGTTCGTCAGCAACTGACGGCCCAGCGCACGGCTCGCGTAGATGGCTTGACCTTTGAAGCAGTGAAAGCACACGCCAACGTGAAAGACAACCGCACTAAGTTCTTCTAGGCCACTCCATACGCTCACATAAAAACGGACCGCGCCGCAAGGTGCGGTCCGTTTTTGTTGTACCTGTAAGAGCAGAAGGCAACTTGCCTGTAGGCCACTGCCAAGATTTCCTGCTTATCTTGAAATGAATCCGGGCTCTGGTCCGTTGCTGCTGAATATCTCATTTGTATGCGCTGCCTTCGCCCTATTGTGCTTTCTGTTGCCCTCGTAACTGCCGCCGCCGCTCCACTGCACGCTCAGCAGGAGCCAGAGGGCAGTGCTATTAGCTTGGCCCGCGAGTATGCGCGCAAAGGGGAGAATGAAAAGGCCATCTACTTATTTGGGCGGCTGCGCACCGACGAGCAAACGTCTCCCAATGTGCTGCCCGATTACTTAGCCTCTTTGCAGGCGCTGAAGCGATACAAGGACGCCGAGAAGCTAATCAAACGGGCCCAGCGCCAGCGCCCCGATGACTCATTGCTAGGCGTAACCCTAGGCCTAGGCTATCTAAAAGCCGGTGATGAAGCGGCTAGTCAGAAGCAGTTTGAGCGAGTGCTAGGCCAGTTAACGACCGCGCAAGTAATACCAGTGGCAGCAGAGTTTCAGCGGTCTGGCCAGCCGGAATGGGCGGTGCGTACTTACCTGCGCGGCCGGGAGTTGGCTAACAAGGAAACGGAGTATTCGCCTCAGCTCATTCAGCTCTATACCCAATCGGGCCAGCAGAGCAAGGTGATGGTAGAAACTTTGCGCCTGGTGCAGGACGATGAACGGCAGTTGCCCTTTGTGCGCAACATGCTCCAGAACAGCATCCAAGACGATAAAGACTTTGCCGCGCTGGAGAAAGAGTTGCTAGGCCTGGTGCAGAAGAACCCCGACCGCACCGTGTACAGCGAGCTGCTCCTGTGGCTGCAGGTGCAGCGCCACGACTTCACAGGAGCGCTAGTGCAGGCGAAAGCCCTAGACCGCCGCAGCCACACCGAGGGGCAGCGCGTGCTCGACGTGGCTGAAATAGCCCGCCGCAACAAAGACTACGATAGCGCCATTCAGGGCTATGAGTACGTGGTGCGGGAGTACAAGGCTCCGCCATGGTACGCTATTGCCCGCCAGCGCCTCGTGCAAACTCGGGAGGAACAGGTTCGCAACACGTATCCAATTAATCAGGCTCAACTGCAAAGCCTGTTGCAGGAGTATCAGCAGGTGCTCACCGACCTAGGCCGCACTCCCGAAACGGCACCCGTGCTGCGCAGCATGGCCTCGTTATTGGCGTTCCAACTCGATCAAAAAGACAAGGCTATCACCCTGCTCAACGAGGTCATCAACATGCCGCGGGCTAGTTTGGAGGTAGTAGACCAGGCCAAGATTGACTTAGCCGATATCTTCTTACTGCGGGGTGAGCCCTGGGAAGCAACGCTGCTGTACTCGCAGGTGGAGAAGTCGCATAAGGATACTCCGCTGGGCTACGATGCCAAGCTGCGTAATGCCCGCTTAAGCTACTTTGCCGGAGACTTCAAGCTGGCGCAAAGCCATCTGGATATTCTGAAACAGGCTACCAGCCGTGAAATTGCCAACGATGCCATGCAACTCAGCCTGCTCATCACGGATAACACGGCCATGGATACGGCGGGTGTTGCCTTGCGTGATTATGCAGCCGTGGAGCAGCTCGTGTTCCAGAACAAGATTACGGAAGCCTTGCGCGGCCTCGATGCCTTGTTGCAGAAGTACCCCGGTCATGCACTGCAAGACGAATCATGGTACCTGAAGGCCCAGCTCCAGCGCCGCACCGGCGACTACCCCGGTGCCTTGGCCACGCTGGAAAAAATTACGGCCAATCCTAAGTCTGATGTGCTCAGTGATGATGCCCTCTTCCTAGCGGCTAGTATTCTGGAGGAGAACGTGCAAGACCGTGAGAAAGCTCAGCAGCTCTACAATCAGGTACTGGTAAAATTCCCCGGCAGCATCTACGTGGCCGAGGCGCGCAAACGCTTCCGCAAGCTGCGCGGTGATGCCCTCTAGGCCACTCCAAAACTGTCGTTCCGAGCGAAGCCAGGAATCTTGGTCACGCCATTAGAAGGTATTTTCGGATTCCTCGCTTCGCTGGGAATGACAGGAAAGTCATCACGAAAAGAAGAGGAACATCAGGCCTAGAATCACGAAGAACGCCAGATACATCAGCCCGTCGGTAAGGATATAATGACGGTATTGCTGAAAGAATTCGCGGAGTTTCTTCATGAGGACACAGAGGCAAGTAGCAGCTGCGAAATTACGGAATGTGGGTTCCGAAGAGAGAAATAGGCGCGGCAGGCGCCATTTTTCTTTGTACTTTTGAAGATACAGCCCCCAGTTGGCTCCCGGCAGAATATGGAAAAAAGATGGATTCGCAAGCCCGCGCCCGACCCCGATAAAGTCCGGCACCTGGCCGACGCCTTACGCGTCAACGAGGCTATCATTTCCCTGCTGTGCCAGCGCAAGGTGTGTACGTTTGAAGAGGCTCGCGCCTACTTCCGCCCTTCGCTTGACTCCCTGCCCGACCCGTTGCTGATGCGCGACATGGACCGCGCCGTTGACCGCCTCGTGCGGGCCTTGCATATGGGGGAGAAGGTGCTCGTGTTCGGTGACTACGATGTGGATGGTACCACCTCCGTTGCGCTCGTGTACAGCTACCTGCGAGGCTTTTTTGGCCCTGACCGCATCGACTACTACATTCCGGACCGGTATAAAGAAGGTTACGGCGTATCAGATGCGGGTATCGATTTTGCCGCCGACAACGAGTACGAGCTGATCATCGCGCTCGACTGTGGCGTGAAAGCCGTAGAGAAGGTGGCCTACGCGAATCAGCGTGGGGTTGACTTCATTATCTGCGACCACCACTTGCCCGGTACTGAATTGCCCGCCGCTGTGGCTGTACTAGACCCTAAGCGCGCAGACTGCCCGTACCCTTTCAAGGAGTTATCGGGTTGTGGCGTCGGCTTCAAGCTGATGCAGGCTTTCACCCAGAACCAGGGCTTCCCCGAAGAGCCGTTGCATGAACTGCTGGATCTGGTAGCCGTGAGCATTGCCGCCGACATTGTACCTATTGTGGGTGAGAACCGCACCCTGGCTTACCATGGCCTACGTCTGCTCAACGACCGCCTGCGTCCGCAGCGAGCAGGCCTAGATGCCTTGCGTGAGTTGGCTGGTATTCAGAATGCCGAGCTCAACATCAGCAGCCTAGTTTTCGGCTTTTCACCGCGCATTAATGCCGCCGGCCGCATGGGCGACGCTAAGCGCTCTGTAGCTATGCTGCTGGCCGAGAGCACGGAGGAAGCCAAGGAAAAAGCCGGGGTGGTGGATAAAACCAACCAGGAGCGCCGCGGCTTCGACACCAGCATTACCAAAGAGGCGCTGGAGATGATTGAGCAGGATGCCCTGCTGCGCACCGCCAGCACCACCGTACTGTTTAAGCAAGACTGGCACAAGGGCGTGGTAGGCATCGTGGCCTCTCGCTGCCTTGATAAGTACTACCGCCCCACTATCATCCTGACAGAGAGCAACGGTAAAGCTACCGGCTCAGCTCGCTCGGTGGTAGGGTTCGATGTGCATCAAGCTATTGAGGAGTGCTCGGAACTGCTAGATCAGTTTGGTGGGCACATGTACGCCGCTGGCCTCACGCTGCCCGTGGAGAACGTACCAGCCTTCCGCGAGAAGTTTGAGCGCATTGTAGCCGGCCGCATTTTACCCGAGCAGATGATTCCGCCGGTGGAAATTGACCAGAAGCTGCAGCTTAGCGACATTACCCCCAGCTTCTTCAACCTACTTCGGCAGATGGAGCCTTTTGGCCCCGGTAATAGCAATCCGGTATTTGAGTCGGAAAAGGTGTACGTGACGCCTGACTCGGCCCGCATCGTGGGTAACTCTCATCTCAAACTTACTCTTACCCAAGACGGACGCCACACCGTGGATGCTATCGGCTTCGGGCTGGGCGAGTATTTGGAGGAAATCCAGCGTGGGCAACCATTCCACGTATGCTACACTGTAGAAATGAACGAATACCGCGGTGTGAAAACCCTGCAGCTCCGCGTAAAGGACATCCGCTGGGAATAGCGAATGTCCTTTATGTGCGGCGGAGTGGCCTATAGCTTGGCTTTAGGTAAGGCGTAATAAACTCCGTTCCAGATAAAATAGCCGTCGCGGATGTAAGTGCCCCCAACGTACTTGTTGTTCGCTGGATTTTTGTTGGTCATATCAAGGCCTCGCGCAAGCTTTAGCCAAATAGGTGAGCCATTCAGCCTACGTTCTTGCAGCACTTTCTGATTGTTGATCTGAGCAACAAAGGTTTCTCTTATTTGCCCGTTGCGGAGGTAACGAGTCCGCTGCTTCCACACATACAGTCGTTTGACATCATTGATGGGCAAATTGCCAGGGTTGGCTGCGAGATTATAGCCACGCACAATGTGTCGGCGTAAACCCATGCGGGGGGCATTAATCTCAACTTTAGTCATCTGATTTAGCTCGTAGCGGGTTTTGGCCACCATTTGCATCAAGGAGTCGAGGGCCACAGCCGCCCCGTCGGTGACGACTTGCGCTTGGGATGCCCGAGGTACGAAGAGAGTGGATAACAAGACTAGGGATAGCAGTGCTAGCTTTTGCATGAAAGTGGAAAGGAAATATAGTGGTGAAGAAGTAGCTATAGATTGTACTTAGGCAGGCCCAGTGAGCCGATGTCTGCGACAGCCGAAGAAGGCTATAAGGCAGCCAACAAGTAAGCTGTAGATGGATAATGCAAGTAGCGCGGGCAAATATAGTGGCCTAGCTCAACGGCGCAACGTGAGCCGCGCGCTCCACCATACCCAAGCAATAAGCACCAGCTGCAGCGGCAGGCGCAGCCACAACGCCCATACGGGAACCGGCATGCCCGCTCCGTGAGTCTGTAGCATATACACGTTGGCTGGGAACACAGCAATCAATAAGGCAACAAGTCCTAACCCAGCGGGCTGGCGAGTAATGGGCAGCAACAAGCCTAGGCCACCTAGTATTTCGGCTAAGCCACTCACGTACACGAGTAGCAGCGCGGCCGGCAAATAGGGTGGCACAATCCGCACAAACGGAGCAGGCGCGACAAAGTGCGCAACCCCAGCACCCACGAATAGGAGGGCTAGAAGGAAGCGGCTGATCTTCTTGAAATCCATATGACTTTCCTGACGAGCTATGCCTGCTTTAGGTTAGACTAGCGCGAACTTCAGGCTCTATGATCAGAAGGCGGCTAGGCCAGTAGCCAGTCACAATGCGTACCTTGCACTAGGCGTTATAGCTCCTCATTCATTATCGACAACTACTTGATGAAAACGTTTTATCTGGCCCTCGGGCTAGGACTGGCCGTGGCTGGTACGGCGCAGGCCCAGCAGCCGGCTGGTTATCAAATTTCCCTCGACCTTCAGAATATTCAGAACGACCGCGTGAAGGTGGTCGTGAATACGCCTCCGGTGAAAGAAGCGCAGGTCACGTACGTGATGCCTTCGGTGGTGCCGGGCTCCTATTCCAAGAAAGACTACGGCCGCTTTGTGACCAGCTTCAAGGCCTTCGATAGCAAGGGCAAGCAGCTCAAGGTGAAGAACAACGGCCCCAATCTGTTCGTCATTGACAATGCCAAGAACCTAGCCCGTCTGGAGTACTTAGTAGATGATACCTGGGATGCCAAGCAGGACGACTCCTTCATCTTCCAGCCCGGTGGCACCAACATCGACGCCGGCCGCAACGTGACCATTAATCACTATGGTTTCTATGGCTACCTGGAAGGCTATAAGATGCAGCCCTACCAGGTAAGCGTGCAGAAGCCGGCTGATTTTTATGGAGCCTCTGCCCTTGATGTGCGCCACGAATCGCCGACCAAGGATGTGTTTACCGCCAACAGTTACGTGACGCTGGCGGATGGCCCCGTGCTCTACAGCAAACCCGATACCGCCAGCTTCAGCACCGGCGGTGCCCGCATTTCGGTGGCCGTGCTATCGGAGGGTGGCCTAGTGAAAGCGGCGCAGGTCAGCGAGATGCTACGGCCTATGTCGGAGGCACTGACTAAGTTTTTCGGGAAAATGCCGGTGCCGAAGTATCAGTTTCTGATGTATTTCCCCGGCATGAACTCTCCGCTTAACAGCAAAAACGGCGGCTACGGCGCCATGGAGCACAGTTACTCCTCGCTCTACTTCCTGCCCGAAATGCCAGACTCAGACCGCATGCGCAGCATGGTGCTGGAAGTGGCTTCGCATGAGTTTCTGCACATGCTGGCGCCCCTCAATATCCACAGCAAGGAAATTGGGGAGTTCGACTTCCAGAACCCTAAAATGTCGCAGCATTTGTGGCTGTACGAGGGCGTGACGGAGTACGTATCACAGCTGGTGCAGGTGCGCGGGGGCCTGATTACGCCCGACGAGTTCCGGGAGCGGATGAAGGACAAGATTGACAAGGCCCAGAAATTCCAGGATGTGTCGTTTACGGAAATGAGCCGCAAGATTCTGGAGGCGCCCTACAAAGACATGTACAACAATGTGTATGAGAAGGGCGCGCTAATAGGCCTATTGCTGGATATCCGCATCCGGGAGCTTAGCCAGGGCCGCCAAACCCTGCGCGATGTGTTGCTGGCCCTGCGCGAGAAGTACGGCCCCGACCGCTCTTTCGAGGATAGCCAGCTCATTCCGGAGGTGGTAGCCCTCACCAATACCCAGCTGCAGCAGTTCTTCGACCGCTACGTGATTGGTGCCGAGCCGCTCCCGCTTACGGAGTACTTCGGTAAGATTGGCTGGGTGTACGCGCCCGTAGGCCAGGCCAAGGTGAAAGCCTTCGGCAATATTGGCTTCGGCTACGATCAGGCAAAAGACCAGTTCCGGGCCATGAAAACCAAGGCCGATGAAAATGCTTTCGGCCTGAAAGAAGGTGACGTGATTGTGGCTGTAAACGGGCAAGCCGTGAACATGCAGAGCGCTGAAAAGCTGCTGCGCCCGCTGGTAGAGCCCAAGACTGCCGATCCGGTGCGGGTAAAATTCCGGAGTGGGGCTACTGGCCCAGAGCAGGAGCGCCAGGCCACCCCACGGGAGTTTGATGTGGAAGTAAAAAACCTGGTAGAAGCCATCCCGACCCCAACGCCTACCCAGCAAGCCCTGCAGGATGGGTTACTAAAAGGGTAGGGGCACAACATAACCACCCTATAAGGCCGCCATGCCGAGCTGGCCGAGGCAGCTGGCTCGAATCGTTGAGCTAGCATCGTAAAGTCAATACGCAAGATGTCTCAACCAGCTCGGTATGGCAGCCAGTTTATCTCATCATCCCATTCCTTCCTTGCCTCACTTACCTTTGCGCTACGATGATCTTACGAGCCGAACACCTGGTTAAGAAATACAAGTCGCGCACGGTGGTGAACGATATGTCGCTGCACGTGGAGCAGGGCGAAATCGTAGGCCTGTTGGGGCCCAACGGCGCCGGTAAAACCACGTCGTTCTACATGACTGTGGGCATGGTGAAGCCCAACGAAGGCCGCATCTTCCTCGACGACCAGGAAATTACCAACTTACCTATTTACAAGCGGGCCCGCTTAGGCATTGGCTACCTAGCTCAAGAAGCCAGCGTGTTCCGCGACCTAAGCGTGGAGGAAAATATCCTCTCGGTGCTCGAAATGACGGATCTGCCGAAACAGGCCCAGCGCGACAAAACCGAGGAACTGCTCAACGAGTTCAGCCTAACCCACGTGCGCAAGAACCTGGGGCGAGTGCTGTCGGGCGGGGAGCGGCGACGCACCGAAATAGCCCGTGCTCTGGCCGTTGACCCCAAGTTTGTGCTCCTGGATGAGCCATTTGCTGGCGTTGACCCCATTGCTGTAGAGGAAATTCAGGGTATTGTAGCCAAGCTTAAGCACAAGAACATCGGCATCCTCATCACCGACCACAATGTAAACGAGACGCTCAGCATTGTAGACCGCGCGTACCTGCTCTTTGAAGGTAAGCTGCTGAAAGCAGGCACGGCCGAAGAGCTGGCTGCTGATGAAATGGTGCGCCGGGTTTACCTGGGTAAGCACTTCGAGCTGAAGCGGAAGATTTAAGACTAGCACATAGGCTAGAACAGTCGTTCCGGCTAGGGCAAGCAATGTGGGTGGCTACTACTGAGTACCCCCGTTGCTCGCCCTGGCCGGAACGACTGTTCTAGGCCTGGGCATTTCTAGTAACTTTCTGCCGCTACCTGCGGTAGAGAACCTATTCTCGCCCTCCTTCCTATGTCCTACTTATTCCCGCCGCTGTGATTAGTACCGTACTCACGTGGGCCGTGCAGCGCCGCCTGGATGATATTGAGCATTTCCGTCAGCACCCGCACGAGGTGCAACAAGCTCTGCTGAAAAGCCTGCTGCGCACAGCCCGCGACACCGAGTGGGGCCAGCGCTACGGTTTCGCCGATGCTCCTTCGGCACGCGAGTTTGCCCAACGTGTGCCTATCAGCAGCTACGAAGATCTGTACCCGCATCTAGAGCGCGTACTGCAGGGGGAAGGCAACGTACTCTGGCCCGGCCCAGTGCAGTGGTTCGCTAAGAGCAGCGGCACCACTAATGCCCGTAGCAAGTACATTCCCGTCACCCGAGAATCCTTGCAAGACGGCCATTATCGGGCCGGGCGAGATATGTCGGCGGTGGCCACGCTGCTCTACCCGGAGGTGGATATTTTTGGTGGAAAAACGCTTTCCCTAGGTGGTACCCATCAGGGCAACCCTTTTCGGGAAGAAGGCTCCGGCTCCCGGGTAGGCGACGTATCGGCGCTCATTATGCAGAACCTACCCGCTTGGGCTGAGTTTGTGCGTACGCCGCCTCTGGAGTTGGCTTTGCTAGATGAGTGGGAAGAGAAGATTGAGCGTATTGCCCAGCACGTACGCCACGTAGATGTGCGAACCCTCGCCGGCGTGCCCACCTGGATGATTGTGCTGATTCGGAGAGTAGTGGAGCTAACGGGCGCGCAGAACATCCGGGAAGTATGGCCCAACCTAGGCCTCTTTCTGCACGGCGCTGTGGCTTTCGGACCCTACCGTGAGCTATTTCGGCAGCTGATTCCGGGAGAGGGGATGCACTACCTTGAAATCTATAACGCCTCCGAAGGCTACCTAGCGTTTCAAGATGAGCCCAACTCAGAGGATATGCTGCTGCTGCTCAACCACGGCATCTACTACGAGTTCTTGCCCTCTGACCAGTGGGATGTGCCCGCACCCCAAGCTATAGGCCTAGAGCAGGTAGAAATAGGCCGTAGCTACGCCGTTATCATCAGCACCAATGCAGGCCTATGGCGCTATAAAATTGGCGATACCGTACGCTTTACTAGTCTGGCACCCTACCGCATTCGCATCTCAGGCCGGACCAAGCATTTCCTGAATGCCTTCGGTGAGGAAGTGGTGGTAGAAAACGCCGAAGCTGCCGTAGCCGCTGCCTGCCAAGCCACCGGCGCTACCATCCGCGACTTTACTGCGGCGCCCATCTATTTTGCTGCCGATAATGGCGCCTCCCGTGGCGGGCATCAGTGGGTACTAGAGTTTGTGCAAGCCCCCACGGATGCCACCCACTTTGCCGAAGTTCTGGATCAGACCCTGCGTCAGCTCAACTCCGACTACGATGCTAAGCGGCACCGTGATATTGCCCTAACGCCCCCGGACGTGATTATTGCTCCGGCAGGTACGTTTGAGCGCTGGCTGGCCCGCAAAGGCAAATTGGGAGGTCAGCATAAAGTGCCTCGTCTTAGCAATTCACGAGAATTCCTAGAGGAGATATTATTAGAACTAAGAAATTAGTTCTAACTTCCTTCATCATCAATTTAACTCGATTGCGTGATGATACAGGAAGAAATGCTATGCTGGTCCTGCTCACTTCTAGGGAGGTACAACGGCTGGAGGGTTTCGCTCTTAGCACTTAGTGTCACTACAGTTTCGTGTGCGTCGTTACCACTAGGCCACGCCCGTAATCACCGCGACGCTAAGGGTCAACGGCACGGATACTGGCAGGAGTACTTTGATGCAGCCGAAAGTGAAGTAGCTAACCGCGGGCGTTACCGGCATGGGCGGCCCGTAGGCGTATGGCGGTACTACAATCCCACCCAGCAGCTTGAGCGTAAGGAACGCTACCTGCGCATACCGGCTCAGCAATTAGCTATTACTTATTTCCACCCCAACGGGCAAATTGCTCGGTATGGGAGAGCCCAGTATGTGCTCCGGCCCGACGGAGCCCAGTTTTATTGGTTTGGTGAGTGGAAACGATACTCGGCACTGGGGCAGGTAGAGGCTTCCGAGTATTACGTAAACGGCCAGCTGCAGGGTAAAAGCCGGTGACTGGGTAGTTGTCTATCTTAAAGGCTACGAGGAGCAGTGAAAAAAATAGAAGTAGGATTTATTCAGGCAATTAGAAAATAATATATTAGTGAATTGTTTCTCATTCAATTCACAAGCGTGTCTACTGCAACAACCTCTACCCACACCCTGGAAGCACGGCGTAGGCGCCGTCGTACCCCCGAAACTCCCACACTTTTAGGCACTCGCACCATAATGGCTTTTCTAGGCCTGTTAGGCTTGGCTCTGATAATGAGCTTAGGTGTTATTGCCGCTAACCTAGCTATGTAACCGACTGGGCGTACGTAATTCTGCGCCGTAAATTGTACTCGCCCTGCTTGAGCTTTGACTATGTTAATAGTACACTGCTAAGCAGGGCGAGCTTTTAACTAGGCTGTTATTCGTCGAAGATGCCGCCCACCATATTACCCAGCACACTGCCACTTTCCTTTCGGCTGTTGCCACCGTTGGGCGCCAATGCTTGAATTAGCTTTTTCACCGGCATCGATTGGAGCCAGACCCGCCCTGTGCCGCGCAACGTAGCCAGTAGCAGACCTTCACCGCCAAAGATCATGGACTTCAAACCTCCGGCGCGGGCAATACTAAAATCAATGCTAGGCTCGAAGGCTACTACGCAACCCGTATCGACGCGTAGTAGCTCGTTGTTTAACTGCTTCTCAATGATAGTACCGCCGGCGTGAATAAAGGCTTTGCCATCACCCGTCAGCTTCTGCAAAATGAAGCCTTCACCAGCAAATAAGCCTGTTCCTAGCTTTTGGTTAAAGTGAATGTTCATCTTGGTGCCCCGAGCAGCAGCCAGAAATCCATCTTTCTGTACAATGAGGCCCTGCGGCAGAGTCCGCAGATCCAACGGAATGATAGTACCCGGGTACGGAGCCGAGAAAGCTACCCGACTTTTGCCGTAGCTTCCGCGGTGGGTGAAGTGCGTCATGAACAACGACTCGCCCGTGAGCAAGCGCGTGCCCGCCGAAAACAGCTTACCCATAAAGCCTTGGTCGGGCTCTGAGCCATCGCCCATTTTGGTTTCGAAGGCAATGGCTTCGTCCATGTACACCATGGCGCCAGCTTCAGCAATTACCGTTTCATTCGGGTCTAGCTCCACTTCAAGCACCTGAATGTCGTTGCCTAGAATTTTGTAATCAACGTCGTGGGATTGCATAGTTGAGGGTAGTAGTGAATGGACCCCCCAAGTATAGTAAAACCCGCTTTCATTCGGTTAGTAATGCCACCGCAGGGAAGCAACCACGCCATATAAGAGCGTGAGCTTAAAAACATGCCCTGCTACGCAAGTGTCGCAAGCTAGCTCACGAGACACTCACACAGCAGGGCATTTGAAAGCTGCTTATAGTAAGCTTACTCGTCGTCTTCAGTCGTCTTCTCCAAGTCCTCGTCGGGTTCAGCTTCCGCTTTGGGGCCTTTTTTCTTGGCCTCCTTGCTGGTGCGGCGCATAAAGTCCTCATCAGACTCTTCGGGCTCTTGGGCACCTTCTTCCAGTGGGAAATCTTCTTCCTCTTCGTCTTTCTCCCCAAACTGGCCATCACGGTTCACCAGCTTCTTATCGCGCACGTGGCGGTTCAAAAAGTGGTTAATGTCTTCTATGGAATAGTTCGAGGTGATTTCACCCAGCGGATTTACTTTAATCTCGAAGCCTTCTAGCTCCTTATGCACCCGGGCTTTCTTCTCGGGGTCGTTCTTTTTCTTTTTCGGATTAACGGGTTTCTTGGCCATGATGCGGGCAGCTAAAGTCAGTTCAACAGCAAGCGACCCAGCAGATAACCAGTCGCCTTGAAAGAACTAGTACGATGCGACCTTACCGGCGGTTGACATAGTGGCCTAGAAGTCTGTTCCAATGAACGTGCAACAACAAAAAAGCCCACCCAACTGAATTGTCGGATGGGCTTTTAGTAAAGCTGTCTAGGCCAGTATGAGCTAAGCTGGCAGCTGGCTAATGGCCATTTCAATACGCTCAGCCGTTTCCTGAGTACCCAGAATGCTCATAATGTGCATCAGGTCGGGGCCGGCGGCGGCACCGGTTACGGCAACGCGCAAGGCTTGCAGCACCTGCCCGATCTTAATACCCTGGCGCTCCAGCACCTGCGTGAGTAGGGCTTTGATAGCGTCCGGAGAGGCATCAGTAGCAGCGGGCAGTTCCCGGGCAAACTCAGCGAGTGCACCGGCTACCTGCGTGTTCCACTTCTTGCTGATTACCTGCTCATCATAAGCCGTGGGCCGTACAAAGAATAGTTGCGCCTCCTTAGCCAGATCGGCAGGGAAGGTAGCGCGCTCTTTCACCAGGGCAGCAATTTGCTCGGCTTTGCCAGCGGGCACCTCTAGGCCCTGCGCCTGCAGGGCTTCCAGTAGGTACTGAGCTAACTCGCTGTCGGGCTTAGCGCGCAGGTACTGCTCGTTGTACCAGCGTACTTTATTCTGGTCGAAGCGAGCCGGTGATTTGCTTACGCGCTCAATTGAGAAGGCCTCAATCAGCTCCTCCATGGTAAAGAGCTCCTGCTGACTGCCAGGATTCCAGCCCAAGAAGGCCAGGAAGTTAATGAACGCATCGGGCAGGTAGCCACTCTCGCGGTAGCCGCTGCTCACCGTAGGCTCACCAGTTTCGGCGTCTTTACCGTGCCACTCCAGCGGAAACACGGGGAAGCCCAACCGGTCGCCGTCGCGCTTGCTGAGCTTGCCAGTGCCATCGGGCTTGAGCAGCAGGGGCAGGTGGGCAAACTGCGGCATGGTGCTTTCCCAGCCTAAGTAACGGTACAGAAGCACGTGCAATGGTGCCGAGGGCAGCCACTCCTCACCCCGAATCACGTGGGTGATTTCCATCAGGTGGTCGTCCACGATGTTGGCTAAGTGGTAAGTCGGCATTCCATCCGACTTCATCAGCACCTTGTCATCAATGGAAGAAGAATGCACCACTACCCAGCCGCGAATGAGGTCGTTGAAACGTACTTCTTCCTTACGGGGCACTTTTAGACGAATAACGTACTGCTCGCCGCTTTCCAGCAGTTGCTTCACTTCCTCGGCCGGCAGGGTAAGAGAGTTACGCATCTGCGCCCGCGTGATGCTGTTGTATTGCGGATTCGGAACCTTGGCGGCCGTCAGGCGGGCGCGCATGGCATCTAATTCCTCGGGTGTATCAAAAGCGTAGTAGGCATGGCCGCTGTCAATGAGCTGCTGTGCATACTGCATGTACATGGGTTTCCGCTCGCTCTGGCGGTAGGGAGCGTGGGGGCCGCCGTTCCAGGGGCTCTCATCAAGCTCAATGCCGCACCACTCCAGGCTCTGCCGGATGTAGTCCTCGGCGCCTGGCACGAAGCGGTTTTGGTCGGTATCCTCGATGCGCAGCAACATTTTGCCGCCCAGCTTACGGGCCAACAGGTAGTTATAGAGCGCAGTGCGCACGCCGCCAATGTGCAGCGGACCGGTGGGGCTGGGTGCAAAACGTACCCGTACTTCTCTTTCCATACAAACAGCAGATTCGCGGCCGGTTCAAGTCCGAAACGCGCCGCAAAGGTAGGCAATTAGCAGGGGAGGGAGAAGGATATAATAATGCCCTTCCAGCACAGCACAGCGCTCATGAGGAGGGTTATGCAGCTCTAGGCCAGTAACCAGTTGAAGTAGCGTACTGGCCTAGGGCGCTTACATGATAACCAACTCATGTCTGCTCATTAGCCCTGGTAGATTAGCCAAGGCAAACCGGGCCTGTTTCAGCTCATTTACTTCCGGGTCCAGTATCACGTGCTGCGCGGTCGTGAAGTCGGCACCGGACAAATTAGTCTGGTGAAATACTGCGCCCGATAGCTCGCAGTCAGCAAATACGGCTTGCGTTAAGTTGGCTCGGCCGAACTCAACTTCCCGAAGGGAGCAACATACAAATTGTGTATTGGGCATCGCTTTCCCAGCGAAGGACGCATAATCGAGCTGGCACTTATTGAAATGCACGCCAAACAGAAAGTCGCGGCAGGAGTGAAATTGCAGGCCTAGTAGTTTACAACCCTCAAAGGCTACGTTTTGCAGGGCTGCATTCACGATACTGGCACCCGCCAGGTTACAGTTCTCAAACAGACAGTCGCTGAACACCCGCCCCGCAAGGTTCGCTTGCGTCAGATCAAAGTTAATAAAGTGGTATTGCTCAAATTCCTGCTGGCCTACCAAATGCGGCGGCAGAGCCCGTTGAAGTACATGTTCAGCAGGAAAGAAATCGGGCTTTTGCAGCGCCTTCGTCGGCTTACGAGATGGGCGACGCACTAGTCTCGGTTCTTGAAGGATAGCCATAGCACTAGCCCTAGCAAGCTAATCCCGATTCTAATAACCCAAGCAATAGTGTTACCCCACGTATGAATCCAGTCGAGAAAGGGAAACCGAAAATTACTCGGCAGTAGTAAAGGGGCTACCATGGCTATCAAGCCTGCCACAAACAAAAATATGCCTAATTCTCTCATGAGCCGGATAAGTAAAAAGCGGATATACTAAGTTGACGCACTACCAACATCAACTTAGTATATCCGCTTTGTAGTACGTTGTTACTGTACCGCTATGCAGGAAATTTCCACTTGTACGTCTTTGGGGAGGTGGCTCACTTCCACAGTTTCGCGGGCAGGAGCATAGTCAGCCTCAAAGTAGCTGCCGTAAATTTCATTAATCAACCCAAAGTTGCCGAGGTCTTTCACGAAGATGCTGCACTTTACCACATTACGCAGCGTAAGGCCGGCAGCTTGTAGTACCGCTTGTATGTTACGCATTACTTGATGCGTTTCCTGGGCCACATCCCCTTCACCTACGAGCTGCCCAGTAGTGGAGTCGAGTGCTATTTGTCCGGAAACGTAGACTGTATTGCCAGCTTGAATGGCTTGGCTATAGGGGCCGATAGGAGCAGGTGCTTGGTCGGAATAAACAACAGTATTTGCCATACGGGTGGAGAGGTTGCGAAAAGAGAAAATCTATCTTAGGCCAAAGTAAGTGGAAAATCTATGCACCTGTTCATCGTTGGCGGCGAAGCGGTAGAAGCCGAGCTGCGCGCTAAGTTTGGCCTAGGCCACACCTACGACTTCTGCGAAGCCTCCGCTCCCGATCTACTCACTCGCCTGGGTGCAGCCGATGTAGGATTCGATTTGCGGGAGTGGCCGGAACTGCATTACGAACAGCCCCGGCAACCACTCTTCTATGGCACTTGCACGAAGAGCTTGGCCCAGCTTTTCCATAAGGAAGCCCCGCCCTTCGGTGCTGTATTTGGTCTGTGTGCACTGCCAACGATGCTAAATCGTGAGCACCTAGAGGTTAGCTTATTTCGCCCTGAAGATGCTGCACAATTGGCACAGCTTTGCGCCAAACTAGGCACACGTTTCTGCCTCGTGCCCGACCGTGTAGGCCTCTTGTCGCCGCGTTTGGTTTGCGTTTTTATTAATGAAGCGTGCTACTTGCTTCAAACAGGTGCAGCATCTGTAGCTGATATTGAGCAAACAATGAAACTGCGTCTAGGTACAGAACTAGGCCCATTTGCTTGGGCCAACAGCATAGGCCTAGGCCACGTTTATCAAACGCTAGAGGCATTGTACTACGATACTCACGAAGGCCGTTACAAGCCTTGCTCCTTGCTAAAAGCAATGTTTTTGCAAGGCCAGCACTTTAACTTGCCTGCTGAGGAAGTGTAGAAATAAGAAAGCCGCTTCAGGAAACTGAAGCGGCTTTAACTTACTTATAATCTAAGCTATTCTACCGTTACCGACTTTGCCAGGTTCCGGGGCTGATCGACGTTGCAGCCGCGCAGTACAGCAATGTGGTACGACAGCAATTGCAGCGGAACAACTGAAACCAGAGGGGTCAGCACTTCACTTGTGGCAGGCACTTCAATCACGAATTCCGCCATTTGAGGAATTACGTCATCGCCTTCGGTCACCACGGCAATGATGCGGCCTTTGCGAGCCTTCACTTCCTGAATGTTGCTCACCACCTTCTCATATGAGCTATCCTTCGTGGCAATAACCACTACCGGCATATTCTCATCAATGAGAGCAATCGGGCCGTGCTTCATTTCAGCTGCCGGATATCCTTCAGCGTGGATGTAGCTGATTTCTTTCAGTTTCAAGGCACCTTCCAGAGCTACTGGGAAATTATAGCCGCGGCCCAGATACAGGAAGTTGGAAACATCCTTGAAAATCTCTGCCATTTGCTCAATCTCCGTGTTCAACAAAAGAGCCTTCTCCACTTTAGAAGGGATATTGCTGAGCTCCATCATGAGTTCACGCAGCTTGGTGTCGGAAAGTGTGCCGCGCTTGTGGCCTACAATCATGGCTAGCAGCGTAAGCACCGTTACCTGTGCCGTAAAGGCTTTGGTCGAAGCCACCCCAATTTCAGGACCGGCGTGCGTGTAAGCACCGGCATCTGTAGCGCGAGCAATGCTGCTGCCCACCACGTTGCAAATGCCAAAGATCGTAGCGCCCTTGCTCTTGGCTAGCTCAATAGCAGCTAGCGTATCAGCCGTCTCCCCTGATTGCGAGATGGCAATCACAATGTCGCGCTCAGTAATAATGGGGTTCCGATACCGGAATTCCGAAGCGTATTCTACTTCTACGGGAATACGAGCTAAGTCCTCTAGCAGGTATTCGGCTACTAGGCCAGCATGCCAAGAAGTACCACAGGCCACAATAATGATGCGGTCGGCCGTTACGAACTTACGCTCGTAAGCGCGTACACCACCCATGTTCAAGTGACCAGCTTCCAGCTCCAAGCGGCCGCGCATTGAGTCAAGGATAGAACGAGGCTGCTCGAAAATTTCCTTCATCATGAAGTGCTCATAGCCGCCTTTCTCAATACTATCCAGCTCCATTTCCAGCTTCTGGATATACGGCGTCTGCTGCACATCTTCTTTAGTGCGGATGTCGAGCTTGCCGTCTTTGATTACCGCAATTTCATAGTCATTAACATAGACTACTTCATTGGTGTATTCAATGATAGGAGTGGCATCTGAAGCTAGAAAGAATTCGTCCTGACCAACACCGATAACCAATGGCGAGCCTTTGCGGGCAGCAATCAACTGGCCTGGCTCGTCTTTGCTGAGTACTACAATAGCATAGGCGCCAACAACTTCGTGGAGGGCAAGGCGCACAGCTTCTTCCAGCGTGCAGTGGTTCTGTTTCTGAATTTCCTCAATAAGGTTAACGAATACCTCCGTGTCCGTATCTGAGTGAAATTCGTGACCCTGCTGTTGCAAGTGGGTCTTTAGAGCTGCATAGTTTTCAATGATGCCATTGTGGATGATGGCAATACGCTCCGACGTGGAATAGTGGGGGTGTGCGTTTACATCGTTTGGCTCCCCGTGGGTTGCCCAACGAGTATGGCCCATACCAATGTTAGCGTGGGTGTCTTTATCAGAGATGAAAGCCTCTAGTTCGGCGACTTTCCCTTTTTTCTTGTAGACGCTAAGCTGCCCATTGAGCAAGGCTACCCCAGCTGAGTCATAACCACGGTACTCTAGGCGACGCAGGCCTTTTATAATGATGGGGCAGGCCTCACGGTGCCCAATGTAAGCGACAATTCCGCACATAGCTGGATGGTTGTGTCAGAGCAATATTTTGAGAGAAACAAAATCGGGCGGCACTGGCAAAAGCCGTGCCGCCCTGTTTATGCTGGCGATTTTCCGCTAGCAATATTATTTAAGCTGTGAAAAGTACACCCGGAGCTTAATGCCACTGGCGTCAAGGGTTGTGCGGTTCAAGGTTAGGCTAGGGTTGTTTCTTAGGATGGGTGAAAGAATTAGCCCTGAAGGAAGCTCCCCGCCTAATCGGTTGAGTAGGTAAGATTGCAAGTAACTAGTGAGCGGTACTGTGTAGTACTGAGGCTGAGAGTAGCTAGGATAAAGCGTCGCCGCAGCCGGAGTGCCTACCGATGTAGGGGGCACTGCTCCTGTAGAGCTGTTCTCGACTTGAATCAGGCGCTCATAATCAGTTGCACCTACCGTACGAATCAAAACTTGGTTAGCAGCATTTACTTCCTGCAAGTACACGCTACTTGCATAAGGGAATAGACCATTAGTATACTGCTTGATTGGGATGCGAAGCTCGGCCAGACCTATATTCAGCTGCCCGTTATTTTTTAGATCGTCAAGTCCTTGAAACTCGATACGAGTGCCTAGCCCTACACCTTCCTGTAAATAGGTCTCTCCACCAGTAGCACTAGCAGGTACCTGCTGAAAAGGAGTTGCTAGGCCACTAAGTGGCTGCGCCAGTGTAGTGGAAATCTGGGTGAAAAACTTTGCGTCAGCAGGAAGCTGTGTCGGGTTGTTTCCGAAGTAAATGGCGTAAACGTGACGGGTGCTTACCGTCTTCCCGCTTGCTTTGCCATGGAAATAAAAGGCAAGCCTTGTATCAAAGTTTCGGCTAAAGCCTACTAGGTTATCCTCAGTTTGCGCATTGGCAGTAGGTGTTACCGCCAATCCTTTCACCACAGCATCAAGGCGCGCTTGATCAAAGCTAGCTTCATTGAGCGCTGCGAAAGCTGTAGTAGCAAAAGCTGCTGCTTGTGGGTATCGCAACAAACGCATCCGAATTACCCGATCCGGCACTCGTACCGTAATGCTATCAGTAGTACTACCAGCAACTACCTGTCGTACTGATCTGTCACGGTTTAAAACGCCTGCGAAGTCAGAAATCAACGGGCTGCCTGTGGCAACCTGCGACTGCGAATTATAGACGGTTCGTTCACCTAGCGGCTGCTGCAGTTGAAGCAGGTCTAAGCGCAATGGCCGTGTTGCAGTACCATATACTTGATCGAAGCCCAGGCTCAATACTACAGAGTCGAGCTTAGTCTCAGTATACTTTGAAGGCAACGAATCAGATGGCATGCCAATCTGAACATTCAGAAACGACTTTGCCGTAGTAACACCAATTTTAGTGTCTGCTACTCGCCCTACAAGAAAATGATCAGCCTTAATTGTCTCTACCGGCTGTTGCCGTACGGTGTAGGCCGTAACAGGAAAATCGCGGTAGTTAGAATTGATAGGAGATGTACCGGGTAATTCAAGCCCTAGGTCGTTGGCCTTCTCACAAGCAGTGGTGAGGCCTAGTAGGGTTCCGGAAAGGAAGGTAACCGACGCTAGTCGGATGGCGCTAGCTGGCCAGTTCATTATAGAGCGCGTAATAAGAAGTAAGCAGGTTTTCATCGGCACCTACTTGTCCAATTTGTTTCTTCTCTGAGTACTCAGTAAACAGCGTATTGAGGTTGTCACTGAAATCTTCGTCTGATTTCACAACGGAATCAGCGTACTCCATACCTACTTTGATGAAGCCACCAAAGTCAGCCGACTTCAATGCTGCCAGCATGTCATCCTCAATGTCCAGCATTTTCGCCTTCTCAATAATATCGCCATCAAACTTATGGTCGAACTCATTATTGTAGATAGTGAACACGGATTTAGCGTCCTTGAAAATCGGGTCCTTTTTATAGGTCGTTTTCAAGTACATAGGTATCAGGCCGGTCATCCAGTCGTTGCAGTGCACAATATCCGGAGCCCAGCCTAGCTTCTTCACCGTTTCCAGCACACCTTTGCAGAAGAAGATAGCCCGCTCGTCATTGTCAGAGTGGAACTTGTCGTTCTTATCTACCAGTACCGATTTACGGTGGAAATAATCTTCGTTATCAATGAAGTATACCTGTAGCTTCGCGTTTGGAATCGAAGCCACTTTAATGATGAGGGGCTTTTCATCCTCGCCCACCGCGATGTTGATGCCCGACAGGCGAACTACTTCGTGAAGGCGGTTTTTACGTTCATTGATGATGCCGAAACGGGGTACGAAAATGCGAATTTCCATCCCCATCTCCTGCATTCCCTGCGGCAAGCGCCGCAAAAACTCCGCTACCTTGGTGGTCTGCAAAAACGGGTTGATTTCCGTGGCAGCATAGAGTATTCTCAACTTGGACATACTGGGTCAGTTGGTGTGAATGGGAGAGGGCAACACTTTGGGATGCACAAAATTAAACATTTTTGAGGGAATTTTCAACTAAACACACCTGCCGGTATTCTGGTAGGCCTCTTCTTTCTATGCAGATACTGCAAACGGCTGCTGCGTTGCAAGCTCAAACAGAAACTTGGCGTCGCGAGGGTCAGCGCATCGGGTTGGTGCCCACCATGGGCGCTTTGCATGAGGGCCATTTACAACTCGTGCGTGCTGCCGCCCAAGAATGTGACGTAGTGGTAGTCAGTATTTTTGTAAATCCTACACAGTTCAATAACCCTGAGGATTATCGCCTGTACCCACGCCTACCCGAAGCCGATGCTGAGCTGTTGGGGCCAGCAGGGTGTACCGCATTATTCCTGCCTTCAGTGGAGGAAATGTATCCTAGGCCGACGGTTCTGCATTTCGATTTTGGCAGCCTTGAGCGAGTAATGGAGGGAGCGCACCGGCCGGGACACTTCAATGGTGTGGCTACGGTAGTAAGCAAACTATTTCATCTGTGCCGCCCGCACCGCGCCTATTTTGGCCAGAAAGATTTCCAGCAGGTTGCTATTGTTCGCCAACTGGTGCAAGATCTATCGTTTGATCTGGAGTTAGTAGCATTTCCTACTATTCGAGAGGCAGATGGTTTGGCTATGTCCTCTCGCAACCGCCGCTTAACGCCTGAGGCACGCTTAGTTGCTCCTGCTCTTTATCGAGCATTACAACAGGCCGAGCAATTAGTGCACCAGCATAATACCCCTGATGCTATACGGATAGCTGTAGCCGAACTGCTAGGCCAGGAGCCAAGCATCACCCTAGAATACTTTGAGGTAGCCGACGCAGAAACCCTGCAGCCCGTGAGTGAGTGGAAACCCAATCAGACCATTGCCCTGTGCTTAGCCGCCCAATTAGGAGGAGTGCGCCTGATTGATAATGTAGTTGTGAAAACTGTCTAGCGCTGCTCGAACCGGCCGGCTTCAAGTAGGGTTTCCTATCTTTGTAGCCTTCTTTTTCATTCGCATATATCCCTCATGCATATAGAGGTTCTGAAGTCCAAAATCCACCGCGTAAAGGTTACGCAGGCGGAGCTGCATTATGTTGGTAGCATCACCATTGATGAAGACCTACTGGACGCAGCAAATATGGTGGAGAACGAAAAAGTGACCATCGTTAATATTAACAATGGGGAGCGGTTCGAAACCTATACCATTCGTGGGGAGCGAGGCTCAGGAATGATTTGCCTGAACGGTCCAGCGGCTCGCCGCGTCGCCGTTGGAGACATTATTATTATCATCTCCTACGGTCTAGTTGACTTTGCGGAGGCACGGGCGCATAAGCCCACTATTATCTTCCCTGATCAGCACAACCGCTTAGGCTAAGTGACATAGCTACTAGCTAGGCCACTTGTCGTTAGCTATTGATCCACCTACTTACAATCACGTGAAGCATCTCCTCACTGTTCTTAAATACGCGTTGCTACTTGCCGTTTCGGGCCTTCTGATGTGGTACGCTATGCAAGGACAAAACCTTGAGCGAATTGGAGCTTCAATCCGCGAAGCAAACTACTCGTGGTTAATAGTCACTATGATCCTGTCGGCACTGGGCTACTTTAGCCGAGCGTATAGGTGGAAAATGCAGCTAGACCCGACTGGCTATAAGGCGTCTTTTTGGGACATCTACCATGCTATGATGGTGGGCTACTTAGCCAACTTGGTGCTGCCACGCATGGGTGAAGTCATACGCTGCTCTGTGCTACGGCGGACTAGTGGTGTGCCCGTACAGGTAGCCTTGGGTACCGTTGTGACTGAGCGGGTTATTGACGTGCTGGTGCTGCTAGGCCTATTAGGCTCTACCCTATTACTTGATTTTAACACCTTTTGGGTATTTGTAACGGATAAGCTGCTGGGGGGGCGTTACGATTCACTGGCTCGTAACCGCACTCCGCTGCTGATTGCCGCTGCCATAGCGCTGTTCCTGTTAGTAGCGGCAGCTTATACGTTATTCCGCAACTTAGAGCGGCTACGGCAGAATGCTTTCTTTAATAAAGCAGTAGCTTTTCTGAAAGGGCTTCTGGCAGGAGTGTTCAGTGTATTAAAGCTGAAGAACAAAGGCCTGTTCTTGTTCCATACGTTCTTCACATGGGCGGTGTATTATCTAATGGATTACCTCGCTTTTTTCTGCTTTCCTGCTACCTATAATCTCGATATGCGGGCAGGTTTGGCTGTGCTTACGTTCGGGGCCTTTGGTATGGCCGCACCTGTTGCGGGCGGTATTGGGCCATTCCACGTTATGGTGCAGAGCATCCTACTGGCCTACGGTATCAGTAAAGATGCTGGTATAGCATACGCGCTAGTAGTGCATGGCTCCCAAACCTTGCTCGTTATACTAATGGGTGGTATCAGCTTCGTAGCTAGTATGGTAAAATCTGGCCGCGTAGCCCGCCGGGCCGGGGCCATAAAAGCAGCTGTGGCTGTTCCCGCGCATGTGGAGTAAAGACAAAATAATGACGCGGGAGGCCTTGCTGCCCGTAGTTACAGACTGGAAAGCGCAGGGGCAGCGGGTGGTGTTTACCAATGGCTGTTTCGATCTGTTGCATCTAGGCCATGTTGACTACTTGGAGAAGGCCCGGCATCTCGGTGATAGGCTTGTAGTAGGCCTCAACACCGACGCTTCCGTGAGCTGTCTCAAACCCGGCCGTCCTCTTCAAGACGAAGTGTCACGAGCCCGTGTATTGGCCTCCCTTTTGTTTGTGGATGCGGTAGTACTCTTCGACGAGCAGACGCCGTTAACACTAATTGAAGCCCTTGTGCCGGATATCCTGGTAAAGGGAGACGACTACACAATTAGTGGAATTGTAGGGCATCAGGTGGTGTTACAAAACGGCGGGCAAGTCCTGACCGTACCACTAGTAGCCGGCTATAGCACGACGCGCATCGTCGAGCGTATCCAGGCGCATCTCACTCCCTAAGACCTTTCCACCATGTATTACCCAATGAATCCGGCCTACATCATCGTTATCATAACGATGATTGCGAGTTGGCTCATTCAGCGCCGCTTGCAAAGCAAATTTGAGCGCTATTCCCAAGTAGGCCTCCAATCAAATCTTTCCGGCAAGCAAATTGCCGAACTCATGCTTGCTGACCACGGCATCAATGATGTTCGAGTAATTTCAACTCCTGGCCGCCTAACCGACCACTACAACCCTGCCGATAAAACAGTTAACCTGAGTGAAGCAGTATATGCTGACCGCTCCGCCGCTGCTGCTGCCGTAGCAGCACACGAGTGCGGCCATGCTGTGCAGCATGCTACTGCTTACGCGGCCTTGCAGTTCCGCTCAGCCATGGTACCAGCTCTGAGTGCTGTTTCGAAGTTCATGCCGATTCTGCTGTTTCTAGGCGTGATTATGCTGAACAATACTCCGCTGCCCCTGACAATTGGTGTAGGCCTGTTTGCTCTCACTACGTTGTTTAGCTTCGTAACCTTGCCAGTTGAGTTTGATGCTTCTAAACGGGCATTGGCTTGGATTGACCGCCGAGGTATTGTGACACCTCAAGAGCACGCAATGGCTAAAGACGCGCTAAAGTGGGCCGCACTGACCTACGTAGTGGCCGCTCTTGGCTCCTTGGCAACGCTCCTGTACTACGCCTCGTTCCTGATGGGTCGCCGTCGTGATTAGTCACATAGATAAGCATGACTGCTTTAACCGCCGCTCCACAAGTAGGAGCGGCGGTTTTATTTGATAGGCTTAGAGAGTGGCTAGTGTAGATGTATGGACCAGCGCTCAGAGAACCAAGTGTTTGTTATCTGCTGAAAAGAAATTGCCAGGAAACAAAAAGCTGATCCTTGCCCTTATCAATGCAAGCGCATTGAAAAAAACTACACTGTCTGTGTCATCTGCAAACTCAGGCGCTTAATTTTGAGGGTTGCTAGCGAATTTACGCTGTGCTTCCTGATGATTTTTCCCACCCCACCCCTTTTACCGCATGGATTTTCAGCTCACTGAAGAACAATTAGCCGTTCAGGCTGCTGCTCGCGACTTCGCCCAAAATGAACTATGGGCTGGTGTTATTGAACGAGACGAGCACCAAAAATTTCCCGCCGAGCAAATCAAGAAAATGGGTGAGCTGGGCTTCATGGGTATGATGGTAAGCCCCGAGTATGGCGGCGGCGGTATGGATACGGTGAGCTATGTACTGGCCATGGAGGAAATCTCCAAGGTAGATGCTTCCTGCTCCGTTATCATGTCCGTTAATAACTCCCTCGTATGCTGGGGCCTAGAGAAGTATGGCACCGAGGAGCAAAAGCAGAAGTACCTGACAAAGCTGGCAACCGGTGAAATAATCGGGGCTTTCTGCCTTTCTGAGCCGGAAGCGGGTTCCGATGCTACCATGCAGCGCACAACTGCGGAGGACAAAGGTGACCACTACCTCATCAACGGCACCAAGAACTGGATTACCAACGGCTCTTCAGCTTCGGTATACATTGTTATTGCTCAGACCAACCCCGAGCTTAAACACCGCGGTATCAATGCCATTATCGTGGAGAAAGATACCCCTGGTTTCGTAGTAGGCCCCAAAGAAAATAAGCTGGGTATCCGTGGCTCCGACACGCACTCGCTGATGTTCACTGACGTGAAGGTGCCTAAAGAAAACCGCATTGGCGAAGACGGCTTCGGCTTTAAGTTCGCTATGCAGGTACTAGCAGGTGGCCGAATCGGTATTGCCTCGCAGGCATTAGGCATTGCTTCAGGTGCCTATGAGCTGTCGTTGAAGTACGCTAAAGAGCGTAAGGCATTTGGCGTGCCGATTTCGCAGCACCAAGCGATTCAGTTTAAGCTGGCGGATATGGCGACGAATATTGATGCAGCGCGACTATTGTGTCTGCAAGCAGCCAATGATAAGGACGCCCACCAAGATTATGCGAAGTCTGGAGCCATGGCTAAGCTGTTCGCATCTAAGGTAGCGATGGACACTGCCGTTGAAGCGGTTCAGGTGCATGGGGGCTACGGATTCGTAAAAGAATTCCACGTAGAGCGTTTAATGCGAGATGCCAAAATCACGCAGATTTACGAGGGAACCTCTGAGATTCAGAAAATTGTAATCTCTCGTGAAATTCTAAAGTAGGATTAGATTTGCCTAAAAGCGAGAAACATTGCATTAAACCCAGCCTAAAAAAGGCTGGGTTTTTCTTTTTGTGAATTTTTATATGTTATTTTGCATTACATAAGTCGGGGGTGCTATTTCTCCGATCCACTTACGTAACACAGTCACTCGCTGCAGATGGAAGATTATAATAAAGTGATAGAGTCGCTGGGTGTTCGTTACATCAAAGCGAAAAACTTAGTACTGCAACAGCCCTTTACTGTGCGCAACTACTATGACGTGGGCAATAACCTTATTCTACTACACAAAGGGCGTATTACCTTCGGCGACGAAGAGCAGGTGGTAGAGGAGGGGGAAATGCTGTTCATTCCGGGTGGCCGGGCCACGAAAGTGTCCTATGGCGAAGTCTCGTCGAAGAGCATTACGAATGATGATCTCATCAGCAATAAAGACAAGTTCTTCCACTCAAATACCGATCTGGATCTGATTGGTGATGCGGAAGAAAGCCACAGCCACGTAAGCTTTGAGGCCAAGGTTTTTGACTCTGTTAACTTCTTTGCTTCGCTGGATGTACCGGCCTTCTTAATTACGGGCAACTCTAAACTCGCCAACCTTATCATAAAGGTGGTAGAGGAGAGCTTGCAGGAGTTGCCTGGCCGTGAGCGTCTGATTACTATTTATACTGAGAATATTGTAGTAGAAATTGTGCGTTACATCTTGAAAAACAAGATGTTCGTGGAGCAATTGGCTACTAATAGCACGTACTTCAAGGATCCGCGCCTCATTGATTTGTTCAACTACATCAAGGAGAACATCGGTGGCGACCTTTCTAACAAAGTTCTCTCGGGTGTTGCTAACGTGAGCGAAGACTACGTAGGCCAGTACTTCAAAATGCTGACGGGTATTAACCCTCAGGATTACATTGAGTACCAGCGTATGGAGCGAGCCGTGTTCTTGCTCCGTACCACCAAGAAGAGCATTCGCGATATTGGTAAAGAAGTAGGGTATAAGGACACTGCGTACTTCTGCCGTCGCTTCAAAATGATGTTTGGCATCCCGGCTGGTAAAATGCGCCGTCGTGAGTCCGCGATGAACATCTAATCGTAGTCAGCCAGTAATGCAAAGAGCCGCTCTCATTAACTGAGAGCGGCTCTTTGCATTACTGGCTGACTTAACCTTGATTTTGACCCAGCCACCGTGCAGCTATTGCAGTTCAGGGTTCATGTTCCGAACTGTATTGAAGCTCCGAACTACTTTCGACATTTCTCCGAGAAAGTCACGGTCCTTTTCTATCTGGTTCCCAACAACAATTACATCTGCTCCAGCGGATAGGGCAACTTGGGCTTTATCTACGGTGTTGATGCCGCCACCAACTATTAGTGGTACTTCAGTAGCTTGCCGCACTGCCCGAATCATAGCCGCGGAAACGGGGTACATAGCTCCACTACCACCATCCAGATACATTAGGCGTAGGCCTAGCTGCTCGCCTGCCATAGCGGTGCAAGCGGCAATAGCCGGCTTGTCATAGGGTAACGGAGTCGTACCGCTCATGTAGCTGGCCGTCGTCTGACGGCCTGTATCCACGAGCATGTAGCCCGTTGGCAGAATCTGCAAATTGCTCTGGCGCAGTAAGGGGGCTGCAATAACATGCTGACCAATCAGAAAATCAGGATTACGACCTGAAATCAATGACAACAGCAAAATACCATCAGCCTGCTCATCAATGTGCAAACTGTTGCTGGGGAAAAGCAGAATGGGCACCCCCGACCGGCTTTTTATGAAACGAATGAGGGCAGCCTGGTGAGAACTCATCACCAGACTGCCGCCCATAAAAAAGTAATCAACCGGATGTTTTTCGCTTAGCTCCAGAATAAGCCGGCAACTTGCCTCATCCAGTTGATCAGGATCAAGTAAAACAGCCAACGACTTCTGGCCGTGTTTGCGGCGTTTGGTCAGGGCATCATAGAGACTGGTGAGGCGCATCCGCGTCGTCATCGTGGTAAGTGAACTCAACATCCCGGGTCTCCGGCTCCGTGTGGTAGCCGTTAGCGGAAGATGCAAGGTCGGGATTTTTAAGGATTGGCAAATAATCCCCAGCCTTCTTTGCTACATAGGCCATTAATACGGCAGAAGCCTGAGCAATGAGCATCTTGCCTGTATCCGACTGTAAAAACGATTTGAATGCAGATGCCACTACTGAAGAGGCTTGATCCTGATGCACGGATTCTTCCTCATCATGTTGATAGCTGTGAACAGGCATTCTGTCAGAGCTAGCTGCGTAGTTGACTGGAGCGAACGGGTCGGCGTCGGTATGATAGACCTCAGGGGCAATATGAGCGCGGCCATGATGCTGGCCCCGGTCGTATTGATGATGACCCGTACCAAAACCTAAGTCATCCGCTACGGCGGTATCTACGCCAGTAGTTGTTGAGGGGCGTTGCAAGCGGGCAGCACTACCACGCACACGGCGCGCTGAGTTACCATTCGCTAGGGCTTTTTGCTGACGCCGGTTCTTTTTACCGGAGCCAAGCTCCTTCTTCTTGCCGCCAAAGGCTTTTGACAGCAGCCAGATACCGCCTAATACACCAGCACCAATGGCAGCGTACTTGCCTACGGTCTGGGTTTTAGCTTTTATTACCTCAACATCGCCCTTCAGAGCGCGTTCGTATTCCAGCTTCTGGCGCTCCAGAAACTCCTTTTCGTCCTCAAACAGCGGGTTATGCAGATCAGCCATGTGGTGGGTTAAGCTTGGCGTTTGTCGGATTTATAAATCGTGTTGTCCAGCAGCTTGTCAGCTAATCCCTGGAACATTTTTTTGTCTACTCCTACTATGAAGATGATAAGCAGAAGAAGATAGAAAGCAGCTACAATACCAAATCCCCAGAAGGAGCTGTCTAGCACATCATTCAGCAACAGGGCAATAAACACGTTCAAAAATAGAAAGAACATCAGCCCAATAGTAGCCATGGCTACTCCGTGCATAGTCCCTACAAAGACGTGCTTTACTTTCTCCTGAGTCTCTAAACGCACTAAATCAATACGCGTATCGAGGTAGCCCATCAGGTTGCTCACCATATTGTCGGTGCGCGGTGTTTTGGTGGTATCGTCGTCGTCGGTGGAGAAGAGGCCCATACGATAAAGAGAGAATTGAACAGGGAACAATGTTACAGTTTCAGACGTCAGAAAGCAGGATAGAAGCCTGCCTTTCAGCGAGCTTCTTCATACGGAAAAGTGTTCGTAGTGTCTGAAAATTGACGTACTTTTACTATATATTGTCGCATTTTGAGCCAGAATCATTACCAGGTTTTAGGAGTATCAGCTACCGCCTCGGCTAGTGAGATTAAGCTGGCTTACAAGCGGTTAGCTATACAGTATCATCCTGATAAGCACAGGGGTAGCACGCTGTATGAGGACTTATTTAAGGCCGTAGCTGCCGCGTATCATGTGTTGGGTGAGCCAAATCGCCGAGCTCAATATGATTATCAATTGCGCGCAGCTGCCCGTCGTGCCGAGGAGATACGGCGGCAGCAGCAATACCGGGCGCAGTCTCAGCACCTCTACGGAGTACCGATGCCTCCGCCGGCCCCGCTGCGTACGCGCCGGCCAGCTGGGGCAGCAGAGCGCTCGTACCACAATATTCCCCGGAAGCGCGTGAAGTTTACTCGCCGCGACTACTGGCTGCTTGGGTTATTGCTGCTAGGCCTGCTCCTGTTTGTGGCGTCAGTGAAAGTGACGATGGATTACGTAACGGCTAACAGCAATTACGATGATGGCATAGAGGCCTACAGCCACGGGGAATGGAGTACCGCCCATAGCTACTTTACCGAAACGCTAGAGTTCAAGCCTCAGCACTTGCGGGCGCTGCAACGGCGGGCCGAGATTTCGCACCTGATCTACCACGAGTATGAAGGTGCGCAGCGAGATTATAGAGCCGCACTGCAACAGTCAACGGAAGCGCAGCAGCAGGCAATGCTGTGGTGGCGACTAGGCCAGTGCCATGCGGCACTACACCAGCCCGATTCAGCGCAATTAGCCTTTGAGCAGGCCCTGTCGCTTGATTCTACCCTAGCAGGAGCCCGGTTAGGCCGCGGTGAGGATCTGTTGTTTGTGAAACGGCGTTACACGGGTGCTGTTCGTGATTTTACTGTTGGCCTACGCTACGCCAAGCAGCCTGCTATGATAGCTCGCTTGCTGTTATACAGGGGCCTAGCCCAATATAAGCTCCGAGACTTTGGAGCCGCTCGTGCCGACTATTGGCAAGTACTGACTTTAACCCCTCGTAGCGGGCAGGTCTATTTCTTGCTGGGAAGAGTGGCCCAGCAAGAAGGTGCTTTACCCGATGCCTGCGAATATTTTCACAGGGCCATAGTGCAGGGGTACTTGTTTGCCCAAACTGCCCACCAAGAAGCCTGCTGCACCCCCGACACTTCTGAAATGACCCCACGCATGCGAGCAAGGCGCCGAGCTAAGCTAGCAGTGCCGCCTGACTCCACTGTAGAGCTCAGAAGTGCCAGCGTACAAACGCTTCAATCGCCTCGTATTCCGGCAGGCCTAGCAAATCGTAGAGTTGCGCGGTAGTGCGGTTGCGGTCTTCGGCGCGCTGCCAGAACTCTCGTTGGTCGGCTCCGGGAAATAGCGGCCGGTCTTTCTGCGACTGGTGTTTGAATATAGCTCGCCGCTTACGAACCAGCTCTTGGGGCGAAAGTGGTACGGCCATTTCAATTTGGTCGATGTCCCATTCTTGCCAAGCACCGCGGTATAGCCACAGCCAGCAATCTGAAAGCCAAGCGGTATCCTGAGCTTTCAGCCGGCGAATAGCTTCAAACACGGCTTGTAAACACACCCGATGGGTGCCGTGAGGATCCGACAAGTCGCCGGCAGCATAGATTTGCTGGGGAGCAACTCGGTTTAGTAACTCTATGGTAAGGCGAATATCCTCCTCTCCAATCGGCTTCTTTCGTACCCGCCCCGTCTCGTAGAAAGGCAGGTCCATGAAGTGCACATTCTCATCCGGGATACCGGCGTAGCGACAAGCACTCTTCGCCTCACCCCGTCGGATTAGCCCTTTAATCTGCTGCACTTCTTCAGAGTCGACCTGGCCAGGCGCTTTGTTCTGGAGGAAATCAGTTACCCGCCGGTACAGCGTTTCCGCTGGCTGCTCATCAAGCCGAAAAGTCTCATCGTATTCCGCCACAAACTCCGCAAACCGGATGGCCTCATCATCAAATACGGCAATGTTGCCGCTGGTTTGGTAGGCCACATGCACCTCATGCCCCTGATCTACCAAGCGTAGCAACGTGCCTCCCATAGATATAACATCATCGTCGGGGTGAGGGGAGAAGATAAGAATCCGTTTAGGAAATGGCGTGACCCGCTCCGGCCGGTTCGTATCGTCGGCATTAGGTTTGCCTCCTGGCCACCCTGTGATAGTACGCTGCAACTGGTTGAATACTTTGATGTTCAACTCATAGGCCAGTCCTGATTCCGCTAGCAGGCCTGAGAGCCCGTGCTCATTGTACTCTTGGTCCGTAAGCTTCAGGATAGGCTTCTGAAGCTTACGGGCCAGCCAGGTTACAGCTTTCCGGCGGTTAGCGTCATCCTGCCAGTCAAGGGTGGTCCCAACTAGCCAGGGGCTTTTGGTTCTAGTAAGTTCCGCACCGGCAGCCTCGTCTAATACTACCTGTACATTGGGGTGTTTCTGGAGGTAGGTAGCCGGCACAGAGTCCGTCATCTCGCCTTCTACCATTCGCTTCACTACGGCAGCCTTGCCTTCTCCCCAAGCCAGAAGAGCAACTTGGCGGGCCTCCAAGATGGTGCCTACTCCCATCGTAATGGCCCGGCGTGGCACGTTTTCCTCACCATAGAAGTCTGAGGCCGCATCCGTTCGGGTGATGTGGTCTAGGGTAATCAGCCGGGTGCGGGAATTGGCTCCCGAGCCGGGTTCGTTAAAGCCAATGTGGCCGGTACGGCCAATTCCCAGTATCTGCAGGTCAATGCCGCCCGCTTCCCTAATCTGCTCTTCGTATCGTCGGCAAAATTCAGCTACCTGCTCCTGCGGTACCGTGCCATCCGGAATGTGTATTTGCCCTGCCGGAATATCAAGGTGGTCAAATAAGTATTCGTGCATGAACCTCACATAGCTCTGCAAAGAGTCCGGCGGCATCGGGAAATACTCGTCAAGATTAAACGTGACAACATGCCGAAAACTTACCCCTTCCTCGCGGTGCAATCTAACTAGCTCTTCATACAGCCGGGTAGGAGTAGAGCCCGTGGCTAGGCCTAGTACACAGGGGCGCTGCTCAGCGGCTCGTTGCGCAATGAGCTGCGCAATCTGTCGAGCCACAGCTACCGAGGCCTGCTCCGAGTCAGCGTAAATGGTAGTGGGAAGGCGCTCGGCAAGATGAGGGTCCAGTGCAGTCATATCAGTAAAATGAGGTGACGCCTCATCTTACTATGAAAATATGGCACAAGCAATATTTAGCTGTAATTAATAACAAAGGTTTAACCCGACACCCTCCACACGCAGCACGGAAGCTAAACCAGAGAAGTATCCGGATGAGCAGCGCAGTACTGTTCTGCTTACATTATATAAACTGATGCTAAAATCAAGTCTGTATAGTTTCTAAAAACCCGAATATTATAAAGCTGATAAAGATGTCCCCTTATGTCACAAATCAATATAATTTATCCGGTATTTTGCTTTGTAAGTGTTTGATAATAATAAATGTATTGTTTTCAGTTGCCGCATGTTAGGGTGCTGGTCTTGTCACAATACACCTCTATTCGTCCTTTTAGATGAGTGTTGTACTAAGCATCTTGTAAGAGCCTGATGCTATTGTGCAGATGGAAGATTCATTTCACTGCCCTCTATGACCTTTTCTACTCTCAAAGACACCTATCTGCAGAGGCTCGGCTTTGTCAGGTTATCCTTGTATCGATCCTGGGATTACCCAGTGGCAGCTACCGAAGCTGGGTTCACTCCTACCACAGATATGCGCTACCAGCATCAGCTGGTTGGCCGCGATGGTACCCGTTTGTACGCCTGCTCCTGGATTCATGAGCCAGGTTACATGCTTACCACTGCCCAGCACGTATCCTCACTAGCTCATGTAGTAGCTGAACTTGACAGCGACGATGTAGTAACTCTGCAACGCCACATCGAAGCCTTTTTCTTGTTGCACGGTGGCAGTGTTCTGCCGAATGCATCTGAAGACAGACCACAGCTAATGCTTTCCTGACCGGTAATTGAGTGGTGTTAGGAGCAAGGGCCAGGCCTGCCTTTACTCCAAGATGATTCCAGCGCTTATCAAGGAGCCTTAACGGGCTATTGATTCTTGCGCCTGCCACAGCTATACGACTCTTTTTAGGGGATACTCGTGGGCACTTCACTTACTAAGCTTCCGGCTTACTGGGCTTGTCTTACACGTTGGTTACCTGTGTTCTGTAGTTACTTGGCCCGTCAAATACTTGCAGGTAGCAATGCGTTTGAGAGAATTCACAGAAGCTATGAAAATAAAAAAGCCCTCTGTGCAATACAGAGGGCTTTTTCGTGGTAATGGTTGGAATCGAACCAACGACACCAGCATTTTCAGTGCTGTGCTCTACCAACTGAGCTACATTACCAGCTCTGGGCGCCCCGTGGGCCGTTGTGGCCGTTGGGGAGCACAAAAGTAGTAAAGCAAAATCAACCTGCAATACTTCTGCAAAAAAAATCTTTCCGGGGAAATTTCCGTAATTTGTTATGCATACCGAGTATATTTCGGACTGAACCCCAAACCTACCCCATCCCGTGCACTTCTCCATTCAAAACATCCTCTTCCTGCTTGTCGCAGTAGCGGGCTTCGGTCTGTTCGCGTGGCAAGTCCGGAAGATACGAGCCAATATCCTAGTCGGGCGCGACCGGGATATGAGCGGCAACATCAATGAGCGGCTATCCAAAACTCTGCTGGTAGCCTTCGGGCAACAGAAGATGTTTAAGCGCCTCACGCCCGCAATTCTTCACTTGATTGTATACGTAGGCTTCATTGTAATCAACATTGAAGTCATCGAAATTCTTATTGATGGCCTGTTTGGTACGCACCGGGTTTTACAGTTTTTAGGTCCGTTGTACTCGGCACTCACCGGCACAAATGAGATTCTTGGCGCATTGGTACTGTTGGCGGTAGCAGCCTTTTGGTGGCGCCGGAACGTGAAAGGGGTACGTCGTTTTACTGGCCCAGAAATGCGTGCCTGGCCTAGGCTAGATGCCGACATCATCCTCTACGTAGAGGTGATTCTGATGCTTGCGCTGTTCACCATGAACACCGCCGACCTCAAGCTGCACCAGTTGGAAGGCCGCACATTGCCCGGTGCTTTCCCAATTAGCAGCCTTCTC
Source organism: Hymenobacter wooponensis (assembly GCF_004745865.1). Lineage (GTDB taxonomy): Bacteria > Bacteroidota > Bacteroidia > Cytophagales > Hymenobacteraceae > Hymenobacter > Hymenobacter wooponensis. The sequence continues at coordinate 293,242 of NZ_SRKZ01000007.1, forward strand.
ACGGGCCTGTTTCCAGAAAGTACCACCGCCCTTGCTGTATTGGAGCGCATAGGCTGGTGGGGACACATCATCGGCATCCTGCTGTTCCTGAATTATCTGCCCAGTAGCAAGCACTTCCACATCATCATGGCGTTTCCAAACGTCTATTACTCGCGCCTTGTGCCCCAAGGGCAGTTTTCCAACGTGGAGAGCATTACGCATGAGGTGAAAGCCATGATGGACCCCAGCTACGAGGTTCCCGCCCCACCCGTAGGCCCCGATGGCTCGGCGGCTGCGCCCACACCATTCGGTGCCAAAGATGTAGACGATCTGGCCTGGACTAATCTGCTCAACGCATACTCCTGCACCGAGTGCGGCCGCTGTACGTCGGTTTGCCCAGCTAACCTTACCGGTAAGTTGCTCTCGCCCCGTAAGATCATCATGGACACTCGTGATAGGGTAGAGGAGAAGTATAACTCGCCGTTGGTGTTCAGCCCTAACCTCTATGGCAAGGAGGCCAAGCACGATTCACAGGAGCAACTGGATGCCGAGAACCACATGCTGCTACGCGGCTACGTGACCCCGGAGGAGCTATGGGCCTGCACTACTTGCAACGCCTGCGTAGAAGCCTGCCCCGTGAACATCAACCCACTGGAGAGCATTGTGGAGATGCGCCGCTTCCTGGTGTTGGAAGAATCGGCGGCGCCCAATTCGCTCAACGTAATGTTCAGCAACATTGAAAACAACGGCGCGCCGTGGGCCTTCTCGCCCTCCGACCGCTTTAACTGGGCTGATGACCTGTACGTGGCTGATAAAGCCGCCACGTCGGTTGCTGGCTAGACCACTTATAGCCTAGCTCTAGAAAGCCTGCTTTTCACTTCACCCCGATTCTCAATTCCCACTCATATGGCTGAGCAAACTGCCAAGCGTCCTGTATCTGTTCCACTAATGGCCGATCTGGCGGCGAAGGGCGAAACCCCCGAAGTACTGTTCTGGGTTGGTTGCGCCGGCGCTTTCGATGACCGCTACAAGCGTGTTACCCGTGCCTTTGTGCGCATTCTGGAACACGTAGGCGTCAATTACGCTGTGCTGGGTATGGAAGAAAGCTGCACCGGCGACCCCGCCAAGAGGGCCGGCAACGAGTTTCTGTTCCAGATGCAAGCCATGCAGAACATTACTACCCTTAATGGCTACGGCATCAAGAAGGTGGTAACGGCTTGCCCTCACTGCTTCAACACCATCAAAAATGAATACCCCGCGCTTGGTGGCGAATACGAGGTAATTCACCACAGCACTTTCCTGCAGCAGCTCATCAATGAGGGCAAGGTAAAGGCTGAGGGCGGAGAATCCTTTAAGGGCCGCCGCATCACGTTCCACGACTCCTGCTACCTGGGTCGTGCCAACAACATCTATGAAGCTCCCCGGGCTGTGCTAGAAGTACTGGATGCCGACCTGCTGGAGATGAAGCGCTGTAAGACCAATGGCCTTTGCTGTGGCGCTGGTGGCGCCCAGATGTGGAAAGAGCCTGAGCCCGGTAAGAAAGACATCAACATTGAGCGGGCCGAAGAAGCGTTGGCCACTCTAGATGGCGACGCCGATGTGCTTCTAAATCTGCAGGGCGTAGAAAGCACTGCCCCCGTACTGCCGGCTGGCTCTAACCGCGGTGGCAGCGTTATTGCCGTGGCTTGCCCCTTCTGCATGACCATGATGGCCGACGGTGTTAAGAATAAAGAGCGGGAGTCTGACGTGCAGGTGTTTGACCTCGCTGAGCTTATTGCTTCCGCTGAGGGCCTAAACGCTTAATTCTGCATCATCGCAGACCATCAAAATTGCTTTTTGTGTGCAGCCTCGCCGGAACTTCTCGGCGAGGCTGTTTCTTTTACAAGAAAATAGGCTGGCCCAGCGTTACTCGTAGGCCAGTCGCTCTTCTGGAAATATAAGGTATGTACGTTCCCTTCAATCAGTTACCCGCCTCAGCTCGTCTGTGGATCTATCAGGCTAACCGGCCGCTTACGGAGGCTGAGCTAGCCGCAGTGCAGCCAATCTTGCAACAGTTTGCCGAAGAGTGGACCAGCCACGGCCGCTCCTTGCAGGCATCAGCTGAAATATTTCATCAGCAATTTTTAGTGATAGGCCTAGATGAAGCCATTGCCGATGCCAGCGGCTGCTCAATTGATGCATCCGTCCGGTTCGTACGTGCTATAGAGGAGCAACTAGGAGTATCGTTACTAGAGAAGAGCCAGCTGGCATTTCTACTGAATGGGCAGGTACAGCTACTCGACCGTCGGGAGCTGCGGGCTGCAGTAGCCGAGGGCCGCTTGCTTCCTGATACCCTGTACTTCGACAATACCATTGGCCGCCACGAGCAACTCCAAACTGCCTGGCTTACGCCAGCCGCTACTTCTTGGCTAAGCCGGTATTTCTAACTCTGCGTACAAACCCACAGGCCCCAGCAAAAGTCCTACCTAAACTTAGTATTATTAGCTCCAGATTGGTCAACTAAGGGCCGGCTGGTTTCCTTTCTCCCCCTTTTCCCGCTTATGAGAACTTTTATCCTAGTATGTGCTGCCGCGGGCTCTGCTGCTTTCTTGAGTGGATGCGCGGCCTCGGGCAGTATGAGCAAAGCGGATAAGCGCTTCGCCCGTGGCGAATATGAAACGGCCATTGCGCTCTATAAGGCAGATGTAGCCAAGGGCAAGAATATCGCCCAGTCTAATTATCGGGTAGCAGAGTCTTACCGGCTTTCCAATAGAATTGATCAAGCCGAAGAATACTATAAAGCGGCAATTGGTGGGGGTGTTAAAGCTAACGATGCGGCTTTCTATTATGGGGAAGCGTTAAAAGCGAATGGCAAGTTCGAGGAAGCCGCTGCGCAGTTTGATGCCTATGCCCAGAATGGTTCTAACCGTACACTGGCAGCTCGTGCCGAGCAGGAAGCCAAAAATGCCCGTGCTTCTACCTCTATTGTAGCCATGCGCACTAATAGCGAGGTAATGGCACTGGATCAGGTGAATACGCCTTCTGCGGAGTTCAGTGCTACTATCCTGCCCGAGACTAAAGAGCTGATCTTTGCTTCCGGGCGCGAAGGCAAGGTGTACAAAGGCAATGGCGAAGGCTTCAACGACCTGTACGCTGTCAAGTTTGATGACACAGATAAGATGACTGGAGGCACCGTTCGTAAGCTTGAGCCTCTTTTCAATTCCGACGACAAGCACGAAGCCAGCGCCACTTATACCCCCGATGGCAAGATGATGGTCTTTGCCCGGTCAAACAGTGGTTCCAAGAAAGGCTACCTGAGCGTTGACCTCTGGGTGGCCTACAACAAGAATGGCGCCTGGACCGAGCCCGAGATCCTACGCGTGGTGAATAGTAGCACAGCCGATGACTTCGCGCCTTCCTTCTCTCCCGACGGTAAGACGCTCTACTTCACTTCCACTCGAAAAGGTGGCCTAGGTGGCAACGATCTGTATAAGTCCACTATGGAAACTCCGGGTCGGTTTTCCCCACCCGAAAACCTTGGTGAGCAGATTAATACTGCCGGCAACGAAAACTTCCCGGCTATTGCCCCCGATGGTACCCTATATTTCTCTTCCGACGGGCACCCTGGCCTAGGGAAGCTGGATATCTTCAAGGTTGAGAAAGGGAAAGTTGTCAACCTCGGCGCTCCTATCAATAGTACCGGCGATGACTTCGCCCCGTACTTTACCGGAAACAAAACCGGAGTAATGTCTTCTAACCGGGCAGGTGGTAAGGGTTCCGACGACTTGTACCGGTTTCGCGAGAGCATTATCAAGCTAGTTACCTTCTTCGCCGATGGTACGCTGGTTGAGCGTAACGATAAAACCGGCCAGACGCTTCCCGTCGCTAGTGAAACTGTAACCCTCTACGATGCCAGAGGGCAGAAGCTCCAAGACGTGACTACCAGCCCCGATGGTAAGTTCAGCTTCAAGCTAGACACCGCCGCGGCTAATTATGCCCTCATTGCGAACCGGCAGGGTTACTTCACCGCCCGAAACTCAGTGAGTACCATTGGTCGCAAGCCCGCTCAAGAAGCACTGCCTAATCCGATGAACGAGGTGCGGATACCCGTGACCTTGACGCTCACTAAAATCGTGAAGAACAAAGCCATTGTGGTGGAGAACATCTTTTACGATTACGACAAGGCGAACATCCGACCTGATGCAGCGGTAGAGCTAGACAAACTGGTGCAAACCCTGAACGACAATCCACAAATCACCATTGAGCTCAGCTCCCACACCGACTCACGTGGTAAGGATGCTTACAACCAAGCATTATCGCAGCGGCGGGCCCAGTCAGCGGTTGATTACATAATCTCTAAAGGCATTGATAAGAACCGCATTACCGCTCGTGGGTATGGTGAGACCCAGCCAGTAATCAAAAACGCTAAGACAGAAGAGGAATTCCAGCGTAACCGCCGGACAGAATTCAAAGTGACCAAAATTGCTGAATAAGCTGTCTTAACGGATATTAACGCTACACTAAAGCCCCTGCATTCGTAATGCAGGGGCTTTTCATTTCTATTGTAGTCAGAGTACTAAACAGTATAGGCCTATACACTATGGTCAGGTGCAAAACCAAAATAACCACAGGCCTAGCACTAGGGTAGAATATTCAGATAATGGCATAATACTTGGCATAACACCAGATGTGAAGCAGATGAATTGCTTTCACATAATGAGCTACTGCCATGAAGAAGGCATACCTGTTTTGCGCCGCTTTATTCTTTCTAGTAATTAGTGGCCTACAAGCTGCTCCAGCCAACGCTACGTTTTACTCAGAGCGCGGAGTCCCTTTCCAATTAATCTTTGACGGTCGTCCTCTGACTAGGGGAGGGGCAAGTCAAGTAGCCCTTGACCGGCTGACTCCTGGCTACCATCTAGCTGAATTCATTATCCCTGCTGGCTATGGCCGCAGCATTAACTACCGCACGCAAGTGTTTCTGGATGGTGGCCTAGAAAGCAGTTTTGTGCTGCTAACCCGAAATGGCTTTCCACCCACGTTGCGTAAAGTGGCTGCGGTACCCATCCGGGGTGGTTATCCACCTAATGCAGGTGGCCCTAACTATCCTAATGGAGGATACGGTACTCCTTATCCTGGTGGTAGTGGCCCGGCCGGACCAGCCTATCCGGCCCCCAGCCCTGGGTATCCTGCTCCTGGCCCCGGATATCCTAGTGGTTCGAGCTATCCTAATAACCCCAGTTACCCCAACTCATATCCCGGCAACAACCCTAACTATTATGTTATATCCCCTCAAGACGTAACTAGATTGCTTCAATCCGTGCAACGGCAGTCATTTGATGATAACAAACTGCCTATTCTGCGAGAAGCCTTACGTGAGTCAGCCGTGGAATCAGAAGATTTGAAGCGCATCTTATCCACGCTAACCTTTGATCGTAACCGGGTGGAGCTAGCTAAATACGCCTATCCACGGGTCGTTGATCCACAAAGGTTTTATCAGGTGTATGAGGCTTTCGACTTTCAAACTAGTGTTCAGGAGCTACAACGCTTCGTGGAAGGATATAATCGTTAATAGTTTCTACTGTGCTAAAAGCCTCTCTTATACTTCATAAGAGAGGCTTTTGCTTTTACTACCTATCTGATGTAGACATAGCTCATTCTCTACTTTAGCTCATTTACTCGCCTACAGAGCAGTGTTTAGGATTTCTTTCATTATTTATTACATTGATGGTCAGCCTGTAAGATGCGCGAAGCCTTAGGTACAGAAAAAAGTATTGGGGATGGAGTTGCAAAAGCGGGAGAGAAGTCTGACTTTTGCACTCCCAAATCGACCGGAGGCGGGCTACGAACGAGGCGAAAAGAAAGTTGCGCGGCGCACTAGGAAAAGCAGAGAGTATCTACTTACCTTTGCACCCCGCTTCAACTGGAAGCGTCACCACAAACGAGTCGACGAAAAAGTTTTTCTCCCTTGCTTGTTAGTTCGAAAAAGCTTCTTACCTTTGCACCCCGCTTGAGACCAGAAAGTGGCCTAGGGCGCGGGAAACGAAGAAAGCGAAAAAGTTTTTTGCTCTCGGAGTTGCAAAAGCGAAGAAACAAGTAGTATCTTTGCAGCCCGCTTCAACCGGAAGTGAGCAGGTCAGGTGAAAAAGTGAAAAAGTTTTTCACTTGGGAATTTGGCCGAAAGAAAAAGAGTTAGTACCTTTGTCGCCCGCTTCGCAGTGAAGCACGGCAAACGAAAGCCACCGACTACGAATAGCGTAGTCACGACGCCTTCTCAAACGAGAGAAAGCAGACGTTCTTTGAATGATTGGAAAGACAATATGGGTGTGAGCCTTCTTCTACATGAAGAGGGATTACAATAAGGACTCATAAGCGTAACGAAACGAACACACATAACAGCTCGTCAATATACGAGCCGGCGATTGCACTCGACATCAGCTAGTCTTCGGGCTAGTGTAGACATTTATACAATGGAGAGTTTGATCCTGGCTCAGGATGAACGCTAGCGGCAGGCCTAATACATGCAAGTCGAACGGGTGGTAGCAATACCACTAGTGGCGCACGGGTGCG
>NZ_SRKZ01000008.1 GCF_004745865.1 Hymenobacter wooponensis
AGTCGCGCCACTTGCACGACCCGCAAGCGGTGGCCGCCATCCGTGAGAGCCAGAACCGGGTGCAGGTCATGGCCCTGCTGCACCAGAAGCTCTACCAGGCCGACCACCTCGGCCGCGTGAACCTGGCTGACTACGCCCGCGAAATCGTCACGTACCTAGTCGAGTCCTTCGACCGCCAACGGTCAGTGCAGGTGCAGCTCGACCTGGCTCCCATTGAGCTGGAAACGACGGTGGCTACTCCCTTAGGGCTTATTATCAACGAAGCGGTGACCAACACCCTCAAGCACGCCTTTCCACCACCCCGGCGCGGCACGCTCACGGTCAGCCTGGTCAGCTTAGGTCCGCAACAATATCAGTTGACCATCACCGATGACGGAGTAGGCCTGCCACCAGGTTTCGAGCTGACGCGCAGCCGCAGCCTGGGTATGGTCATCATCAAGGGCTTGAGCCGGCAACTCGATGGGCAGCTGGCCGTCAGCACAGCCGGGGGCGTGCATATCAGTCTGCAGTTTGACATGACCAAGAAGCCCGTTCATGCCGAAGCTATGGCCTAGGTATTGGCTACTTAGGCTACTCTGCGCGGCTTTCTTTGCGCGTGGCGATGCCTAGCTTTTTCATGCGCGCTTCCAGCGTAGTGGCTTTTACGCCCAACAGCACGGCGGCCCCGCGCGGGCCCCGGATGCGGTAGTTCGTTTGGGTGAGAGCGGCCAGAATGGTATCGCGCATGGTATCCTCCATGGGTTTCACTTCGCTGCGTGGGGCAGGGCCTGCTACTAAGGGCTCGGCCAGCACCAGAGTTGGCGGCGCGGATAAGATGGCGGCGCGCTCCAACACGTTTTCCAGCTCCCGGATGTTGCCCGGCCAGGCATAGGCCTGAATCTGCTGCAGAGAGGTGTTAGCAATGCTGGTAAACGGCTTGCCTAGCTTCTGGCTGAGCTTACGCAGAAAATACGTGGCGAGCGGCAGCAGATCGTCGGGGCGGGTACGCAGCGGGGGCAGCACCAGCGGGAATACGTTAAGTCGGTAGTAGAGGTCGGCCCGAAACCGGCCCGCGGCCACTTCGGTGGCCAGTTCCCGATTAGTAGCCGCGATGATGCGCACATCTACTTTAAGCGGGCCTTTACCGCCTAAGCGCTCAATTTCTTTTTCCTGCAGCACGCGCAGCAGCTTGGCCTGCAGTTCCAGGGGCAGCTCCCCAATTTCATCCAGGAACAGGGTGCTGCCGTGGGCCAGCTCAAACTTGCCCACGCGCCGCTCGGTGGCCCCCGTGTAGCTGCCTTTTTCGTGGCCAAACAGCTCCGACTCCATCAGCTGCGGCGGCAAGGCGGCGCAGTTTACCTTGACCATCGTGCGCGCGGCCCGGCCTGAGCGGTTATGCACGGCGCGGGCAATCAACTCCTTGCCAGTGCCGGTTTCGCCCAGCAGCAGCACGGTGGCATCGGTGGGGGCTACCTGGCCTACCCCCCGCAGCACGGAGAGCAGCGCCGGACTCGTGCCAATGATTTCCTCAAAGTTGTGGCTGGTTTTCAGCTCCTCGCTGAGGTAGGTTTTCTCCTGTTCCAGTTGCTCACTCAGGCGGCGGATGCGCTCGTAGGCCAGTAGGTTTTCCAGGGACCCGGCCAACTGATTGGCCAGCTCCTGCAGCACCTGCAAATCCTTGCTGGTAAACGCATAAGCGGCTTTGCTGGCCACTACAAGCACGGCTACGGGCTGGGCTTTCAGCGTGATGGGCACGTACATGGACGACTTCAGCTGCAGCAGGTCGCGGTAGTAGCGGGTTACTGCGTTCAACTCACTGGCCTGAGTTGCCGCTTCACCCACATTCAGCGTGGGTTTGAGCAGGGCAGGTTCCATGGCGGCCACTGCCTGCTCCCGCTCGGCCGCGCTTTCGGGCAGCGGCAGGCTATCTAGGGGCAGCAGGTGAAACCGGCCGTCCTGCTTGCCAACGGTGGCATCCATAACGCTGGTTGAGCCCAGCACGCGCCCTACCCGGTAGAAGCTAAGCAGGTCGATGGGCAGCAGCTCGCTGATAACGGAGGCGACCTGAGGGGCTATATCGGCCATATCTCGCCCGTTGCGGAACGCACTAGCTACGGCTAGCTCGGCGGCCTTAAACTGCCGCTGGGTTTCTAAAGCTTCATACGCCAACAGGTTGTCCAGGGCCAGGGCAATTTGCGGCATGATGAGACTGATGGCGGCGTAGTCTTCTGCCGTAAACCCAGCGGCGGCCGTGGTGCCCAGTTGCAGACTGGTAAACGTGCGCTGCTGCAGCGCGACCGGAAAAAACGCCATGGATTGAATCCCGAAGGCCTCATTGATGGCCCGAGCCATGCTAAACTCTTGGCCTAGGACCTCAAATGCTGCCCCAGTGAAAATACCCTGGCGCTCCCCCGGATCGGCGGCCATGGGGTGGGCGAGCATACTCAGCCGCTCGGCGGGAGTATCGGGCCCCAGGAGCTGGGGCAGGCGCACCCGCTCAAATGTACCTTGAGGCGTGCGGCGCAGCAGAAGCCAATAAAAAATCTGCTCTTCGGGCTGGCTCAGACACAGGTTGAGCACGTCAATGGGTACAAACTGGTTGACCTGCGTAGCAATGGCGCGGCACAGCTGCTCGCGGTCGTGCAGCGAGGCAATGGCCTCGTTCACGGCCATCTGGGTTTGCTGCTGCTGGCGCAGCTTGGCCTCCTGGCTGTGGGCGTGGCGGTAGCGAGCAATTTCGAGGGCAGCCAGCACGTCCCGCTCTCGGAAGGGCTTGTTGAGAAAGCCATAAGGCTCCGTCACTTTCGCCGCGGCCAGTACGTCGTCGCTTAGGTTGGCAGACAGAAATACGAAGGGAATGCGCTGCTGATTGAGCCAGTGGGCTAGTTCAATACCCGTCTCTGCCCCTTTCAGAAATATATCCAGCAGTACTACGCTGGGCCGCGCTTCATTCACCAATGCCCGGGCCTGCGTGCCCGACTCAGCTAGGCCCACGACCCGGTAGCCCGCCCCTTCCAGAATATCCCCCAAGTCATTGGCAATTAGAAACTCGTCTTCTACAATGAGCACGAGGGCGGCGGATTCAGTGGGAGTAAGCATAGACGGCTGGTGAAGGTTTGCAACTCGCTACCTAGGTGCCGTTGAGGCAAATGACGCGGTTTGGCTGGGCTTGGGGGCGGCAGTCTCACCAGGGAAAGGTACGCCGCAAAGCTGCCAGTTAAGGAAGGTTTATCCAAAAAAAACTCCAATATATTGGATAATCCAATACACTGGGGATTTCTCCAATGACCTTAACGCTACGCAACTCGACACATAACATATTGATATAAAGATAATTAATTACCATACATGTTACATAATTAGTGCGTTGGCACCCATTTGGCAACCAATGGAGCAGCTATGATCCTTTCCGCTCTACGTCCACGCCATGCAAGCCTTACGCAACTATATTGACCACCTGACCCGCTCAACCATTTCTGATGCGGATTTCGCCTTGATTACGGCCGAGCTGTTGCCCTACAAGCTTTATAAGAAACAATATCTGCTACAAGCGGGGGAAGTCTGTCGATATCAGGCCTTCGTTGTGGAGGGAGCCCTTCGACTGTATACCCTGGATGCGCGAGGTAACAAGCAGGTTCACGTGCTGGGGGTGGAAAACATGTGGATTGGCGACCGGCAAAGTTGGTCGCAGCTGATGCCTTCGCGCTACTACATTGATGCCGTGGAGGATTCGCAGCTCCTACTCATCAATTGCCCCCAAGCCCAGGAGCTCGTGCGCCGGGTACCGCTGGTGGCCGAGTTGGTGCGCATTCAGGATGAGCGCAACGCCATTGCCGCCCAGCAGCGCCTGCACGATGCCATTGCCTGCACAGCTGAGGAACGTTACGCCGCCTTTGTCGCCCAATATCCTGGCTATGTGCAGCGGTTTTCGCAGCTCATGATTGCCTCTTACCTGGGTATTTCGCCCGAAACTCTGAGTCGCATTCGCACCAAGCTGCCGCACATTCATTCTCGGGCTGGTTCCTAAATCGAGCCGGAGTTCTGTGTCAGGCCTCAGCCTTCCTTTGCTACCTGCTCCGCTATGCAAGCTTTTCGCACCTACATCGATGCCAATATCTCCGCTCCTGTTTCCGACGCGGATTTCGCCCACATATGCGCAGCGTTTGCCCCAAAGAGACTCAAGAAAAGAAGCTTTTTGCTCCGGGCGGGCGAGGTGTGCAAGCACTTCGCCTTTGTGCTGAAGGGCGCACTCCGAATGTACAGCGTAGACAATAAGGGCATTGAGCACGTGCTCAGCCTGGGCGTCGAAAACTGGTGGGTGGGCGACCGAGAAAGCTGCGTGCTGCTCACCCCATCTCGCTACTACATTGATGCTCTAGAAGATGCCAGCTTACTGCTGATAACCCATACTCAAATGCAAGAGCTACTAAGGACCGTGCCAGCCATGGCCGAGCTGATGCGGGGGTTAGACCAGCGCCACGAAACTGCCACCCGGCGGCGCTTGGAGGCCGCCATATCCTGCACGGCCGAGGAGCGTTACGTAGCTTTTCTGGCGCAGCACCCTCGCTATGTGCAGCGGTTTCCGCAGCACCTGATTGCGTCTTACCTCGGCATTCTGCCTGAGACCCTGAGCCGCATTCGCACCAAACTGCACGCTAAGCACCAGTCAACTGAATTGCTTTCTTGATAAAAGTCAACGGAACCCCCTGGCCTAGGAGACCACCTTTGCAGTAGCAGCAGCCTAGCGAAGGCGCTGCCAACTAGTACGCACGCCATGACCAAATCCATCATCGCGCAAATTGGAGGCACCAACGCCACAGTAGGAAAGCTGCTCGTCAACCGACTGTTGCCCAGCCGGATGGTGGCCGCGGTGGGCCCGTTTGTTTTCCTGGACCACGTGTACCCCACCCACCTCGAGCCCCAAGTGCCGAAGGCCCCAACGGGCGAAACCGCCCACCCGCACCGAGGCATTGCCACCTTCACCTACGTGCTAAGCGGCGCCCTGGAACACTACGACAGCGCGGGCCACCACGGGGAGGTAGCAGCTGGCGGCGCGCAATGGATGAAGGCCGGCCGGGGCGTGCTGCACGATGAAAACCCCAGCCTAAATTTTCAAGCCACCGGCGGCGTGCTGCACGCTTTACAGTTCTGGATTAACCTGCCGGCCCGCTATAAAGCAGAAGCCCCCGCCTACCTAGCCCTGCAACCCACGGCCGTACCCGAGGTGCTGCTGCCCGAGTCGGCTGGCAGATTGCGGGTGCTACTCGGGGCCCTGGGCGATGCCGCTTCGCCGGTACCTACCAGCAGCCCCCAGTTCCTGTACCACTTACAGCTGAGCCCCAAGGCTTCCTTCTCCCTAGCTACCAAGGCCGGCTTGGACTACGCGGCTTTTGTGCCCGCTGAGATAGTGCAGATTAATGGCCAACCCTTCGGCCAGAGTGAGCTGGTGTTGTTTGGCCATGAAACCGGCCCTATCACCTTCACTAATCCCAGTATCGGGCCGGTGAGCGTGCTGGTTTTTGGCGGGGAGCCTTCCCCCGAGCCGATGGTGGCCCAAGGACCTTTCGTGATGAATAGCCACGCCGAAATAGCCACGGCCTACGAAGACTTTTTCGCCGGTGACTACGGCCAGATTTACTATGAGCCAGTCACCCTGCCCCAAGATCTAGCGCCTCGCACTACTCTCCTATGAACCCTACTTATCATCCCATCCCCCTCACCGATAACGCCTACGACCAGCAGTTTGAGCTGGCAGTTAACGGGGCTACGGCGCTGCTGCAATACCAACTTCATCACCAATACCTTAGCCTAATTCACACCGAAGTGCCTGCCGCCCTGCAGGGTCAGGGAGTTGGCAGCGCCCTGGTGGAAAAGGTGCTGCTGTGGGCGCAGGAGCGTCACCTGACCATCATTCCGCTGTGCCCGTTTGTGGCGCACTATATCCATCGGCACCCTGCCTGGTACCAACTGGTGGCCCCCGGCTACCGGCCCGCCGGCGCGGCGCAATAGCCCCTGTCTGGCGCCCCCTATTTGCTTGTTTCCATCCTTACATTTTACAACCCTATACTCCATGAAAATAGGAACCATCGGCGCGGGCAACATTGCCCAGGCGTTTGTTCGCCACGCCGCCCAAGCCGGCTTCGAGGTTGTCATCAGCAGCAAATCCGGGCCGGCGGCGCTCCTCGACCTGGCCGCTGCCCTCGGGCCAGGGGTTAGGGCGCGCACCGTAGAGGAAGCCGCGCAGGCTGACCTCGTGCTGCTGTCGGTGCCGTGGGATGCGGTAGCGGACGTCCTGGACCGCGTGCCGAGCTGGAACAACCAGATCCTCCTGGACACCACCAACGCCATCCAATTTCCCGACTTCAAACCCCGGGACCTGGGCGCCAAAACCTCGTCGGAAATCGTGGCCGAGCTAGCGCCCGGCGCGCGGGTCGTGAAGGGGTTCAACACCCTGGCCGCGGCCGTGCTGGCGGCCAGCCCGAGCGAAAGCGGCGGCCAGCGGGTCGTGGTGGTTTCCGGCGACGATGCCGCGGCCAAAGCCGACGTGCTGGCGCTAATCAACAAAATGGGCTTTGCGGGCCTCGACCTGGGCGGGCTCTCAACCGGGGGGCGGCTCCAGCAGTTCGGCGGGGCCTTTTCGGGCGTCAATCTGGTAAAGCTGCCGGCGTAGTAGCACGCCCTGCCCGCTGTTCAACTCGCATCACCACCATAACCACTTAACTCCTTTCCGTATGCAAGCACCTCCTTTTGCCACCGACCAGCACCTCGACCCGCAGGTCATCGAGTTCCTCAAAGCCCTGAATACCGGCGGCCCCGGCCTCGAAACCCTCCCCGTGCCCGACGCCCGCCAGGTGCTGGTCGGCGCGCAAGCCTCTGCTACCGTGGACCTCTCGGGCGTGGAAACCACCCAGCGCACCATCGAGGAAGATGGCTACACCGTGCCCCTGCACATCGTGCGCCCGACGGGCACCTCGGGTACGATACTGCCCGCGTTCATCTTCATTCACGGCGGCGGTTGGGTGCTGGGCGACTTCCCCACCCACCAGCGCATGGTGCGCGACTTAGTAGTAGAATCGGGCTTCGTGGCCGTGTTCGTGGACTACACGCCTAGCCCGGATGCGCAGTATCCGCAGGCCATCAACGAAATCTATGCCGCCACCAAGTGGGTAGCCGAGCACGGCGCGGAAATCAACGTGGACGGAAAAAACCTAGCGGTGGTGGGCAACAGCGTGGGTGGCAACATGACCACCGTAACCTGCCTACTGGCCAAGGAGCGAGGTGGCCCGCACATCAAGCTGCAAGTCCTGCTGTGGCCCGTGACCTCCGCCGCCTTTGATACCGAGTCGTTTGAGCTGTATGGCCAGGACCGGTTCCTGACTGCCCCGCTCATGAAGTGGATGTGGGACACCTACACCACCGACCTAACCAAGCGGAAGGAAATCCACGCGTCGCCCCTCAACGCCTCGCTGGAGCAGCTAGCCGGCCTCCCGCCGGCTCTGATTCAGGTGGCCGAAAACGACATCCTGCGCGACGAGGGCGAAGCCTACGGCCGCAAGCTCAGCGAGGCCGGCGTACCCGCCACCACCATCCGCTACAACGGCATGATTCACGACTTCGGCCTGCTCAATGCCCTGGCCGAGGTGCCGGCGGTCAAGTCGCTGTTTGTGCACGCGGCCGGCGAGCTCAAGAAGTACCTCGGCTAAACGCCTCGCTTTGCCGCCAATTCTTTCAGCCCCTGCTTTTTACCCGAGTTAGGGGGAAGGCAGGGGCTGTTGAGTGAAGAGCAGACCGCAACATAAGTACTTGAGCCTCTTTGCTGGGCTCTTCCTGTTAATCCATCAACTCCAACGCATGAACCAGTCTTTCTGGCTTTTGGGCACCCTCACGCGCATTCTGGCCGACCACGAAGCCACCGAAGGCCGCTACGACCTCATTGAGGGCACTTTCCAGCCCGGGGTAGTCACGCCGCTGCACCGGCACACCACCTATTCCGAGCACTTAGTTGTGCTGGAAGGCGAGTTTACCGTGCATACCAAAACCGAGGTAGTCGTGTTGAAACCAGGGCAGGACTTATTTATTCCGCTGGGTACTGCCCATGCCGTAGTGAGTGGCCCGGCGCGGACCCGGGGGCTGGTAGTAGCCTCACCTAGTGGCTTTGCCAGGCTCATTAAAGCGGCGGGTACCGCGGCCGACGCTACTGGCCTACCCCCCACCACGCCGCCCGACATGGAGGCGTTTGCCCGGGCTTCGGCCGAGATAGGTGATGAAATAGTGGGACCACCTCCAGCAGCAGGCCGCGAATAGGCTGGCCTTTCCCTGCCATTCGCTTAGGGCGCGCAGCAACTGGCTGCTTGCTTATACCCTCACCAAACGCTTCACTGATGACGCTATCCATGAAATCCTTGCCTTTGCTTTCATTCCTGGCTGCTACGCCCGTGGCGGTAGCGCAGGCGCAAACGCATGACCACCACGGCATGTCGGCGGTGAAAAGCAGCTCGCCGCACGCCAGTCCCGCCGTCGCTGGCCTGGCGCCGGGTACGCCCGCGGCGGCTTTTCATCGGCAGATGGATTCGGTGATGACGGTGATGGACCGCGGCATGCAGCAGATGGGAGGCGTGCCGCCCACCAATATCGACGCCAGCTTCGCGGCCATGATGGTGCCCCACCACCAGGGGGCGGTGGACATGGCCCGCCTGCAGCTGCTCTACGGCCAAGACCCGGCGCTGCGCCGCCTGGCCCAAAGTATTATCGCCGAGCAGCAAGTCGAGATTCAGCAGATGAACGCTTGGCTGCGCCAGCACGGGGCCGCCGCTAAACCCTCGTCCGCGCCGGCGCAGCACTGATTTTTCTTCCTAGCCCTTCCCTATGAAATACCTGCTTTTCGGCACCCTCCTATTATGGGGCCGGCCGGGCTACGCGCAAACCGTCAGCCACCGCGACCGGGTGTACACCGCCGACCAGATTTCTAACACCGTGTCCGTCATCGATCCGGTCGATAACAAGCTGCTGGGCCAGATAATCTTGGGCAAGCCGCAACCCGATATCCTGACGCCGCTTTACCGGGGTCAGGCGCTGGTGCACGGCCTAGGCCTGGCTCCCGACCACCGAACGCTGGCCGTGGTGTCGGTGGGCTCCAACAGCGTGACCTTCATTGACCCGGCCACCAATGCCATCAAGGGCAGCGTGTATGTGGGCCGGGCCCCGCACGAGCCCACCTTCCGGCCCGATGGTAAGGAGGTATGGGTAACGGTGCGGGGCGAGGACTACGTATCGGTGATTGACGTGGCCACGCTGCGCGAAACCCGCCGCATTCAGGTCGCCAACGGGCCCGGCATGGTGGCCTTCAGCCCCGACAACAAGCGGGCATTCGTGTGCTCCAGCTTTTCGCCCGAGCTGACGGTCGTGGATGCGGCCACCTATGCAGTTATCAAGCACGTACCGGTGGCGAGTCCGTTCTCCCCTAACATCTTCGCCACCAAGGATGGGAGCCAGGTCTGGTTTACGCACAAGGATGTAGGCAAAGTGTCAGTGCTGGATATAAAGACGTTGAGCATTGCGCAAGTGCTGGATACGGGGCCCATCACCAACCACGTCACCACCCTGGACACCAAGCTGGGCAAGGTGGCCTACGTGAGCGTGGGCGGCGAAAATGTGGTCAAGGTGTTTTCCCGCGAGCCGGGCTTTAGGCAGCTCGCTACCATTCCGGTGGGGGCGCTGCCGCACGGCATCTGGGCCTCCGGCGACGCCAGCCGCGTGTACGTGAACCTGGAAAACGCCGACTCGGTGGTGGCCATCAGCACCGCCACCAACCAGGTACTCGGGAAGGTGAAAGTCGGGCAGGCCCCCATGGCGCTCGTGTACGTACCAAACGCCGTGCCCGCCGGCGCCACGGGCCTCACCAACCTCGGCCGGCAACTCGTGGACCAGCCCACCGTGGTGCGCGAGCTGAAGGCCGTCGGGGGCGGGGCGGCCGCCGGTTCGCTGGTTTCGCGCTCCGAGGGGCTGGTTGACCTCGCCTCCTTCTCGCTGATGCACCTGCAGCCCGACACCGAATATGACATCTACCTAAGCCGGGCTACGCAGGCTCCTTACTCCCGCGACTACCCCCTGCTGACCGTGCGCACCGACGCTAAAGGCGGCGCCATGGCCCAAACCCTCGGCCCCGTGCAAGCGGTGCCGAACACCGACCAGGCTAGCGGGGGTAAGCCGTACCAACGCGTGGTAGTGGCACCCAAGGGGGCAGGCAGCGCCCCGGTGCTGGTGAGCTGGTAACCCACTGGTATTCGGGCCTCCTACAGTTTGTTGGAACTAGGTCAGTTAAAGGCCCGGGGCAGAGTTGGAGTAGCGCCGCACTCATGAAAAGGAACTACTCCCTAACAAGGGGCAGGTTTAGCCCTTGACAATTGTCAAGGGCTTTTCTTGATAATTATCAACGCGGGCGGGGGAGGAGTGATGAGACCTTTGTCCTATCAAACAGCCCGGATAAACAGGGACAACGCATCCTTTAACCCGCCGCAAGTCAAGCTGGAACCCTTGCGGCCCCTACCTTCTCATTGTATGAATCATATGAATCGCCTAGTAGATAAAATTGCTTTTGTAACGGGTGGCAGCCGCGGCATTGGGGCCGGTATTGTACGGCGCTTAGCTACGGAAGGAGCCGATGTGGCCTTCACTTACACGCACTCCGCAGCTCAGGCCGAAGCTATTGTGGCCGAGCTAGCCAGTACGGGTCGCCGGGCCTTAGCTATTCAAGCCGACAGCGGCGATACGGCCGCTATTCGGGCGGCCGTGGCCGAGACGGTGGCCCAGTTCGGACGCATTGATGTGCTGGTGAACAACGCGGGCTTGTTTATTACGGGTACCGTCGATGATGCCGCCGCCGACCTGGCCGCCTTCGACCGGCAGCTGGCCGTGAACGTGGCGGGCGTGGCGGCCACCGTGCGGGCCGCCGTGCCTTTTATCGGGGAGGGCGGGCGCATTATCTCCATTGGGTCTACGGGCGGCAGCCGGGCGCCCTTTCCCGGCATTGCCGACTACGTGGCCACCAAAGCAGCCGTAGCGGCCTATACCCGCGGCTGGGCCCGGGACCTAGGGCCCAAAGGCATCACCGTGAACGTGATACAGCCCGGCAACATCGACACGGACATGAACCCGGCCACGAGCGACTTTGCGCCGGCGCAAGCCGCTGGCACGGCACTCGGGCGCTACGGCCGGGTAGAGGAAATTGCCGCCACGGTGGCATTTCTCTCCAGCGCCGAAGCCTCCTACATCACCGGGGCCACCATCAATGTGGATGGCGGGCAAAGCGCCTAGCCGGCGCGTAGTTTAGTCTTCGCCTTCTTTCGCCAGTAGCTCTATGGAACCACTTTCATCCGCCGCCCCCGCCGGCGTCGTGTATATGCAAGCGCCCGGACCGCCTTCGGTCCTGGTGTATGGCCGGGAAAAAATTGGGGCACCCGGGCCGGGGCAGGTGCGGGTGCGCCAGGCAGCCATCGGCGTCAACTTCGTCGATACCTACTTCCGCAACGGCAGCTTCGCGGTGGCCTCCTTTCCCTTCGTGCCCGGCGTCGAGGCGGCGGGCACCATTGAGGCCGTCGGACCAGATGTGACCAGCTTCCGAGTCGGCGACCGGGTAGCGTATCACTTTGTGGTGGGGGCCTACGCCGAAGTACGGCTGATGCCCACTTCCGGCCTGGTGCGTATACCCGATGGAATCACCTTTGCCCAGGCGGCCGCCGTGACTACCAAGGGGCTGATGGCGTGGGCCCTGCTGCGGCGTATTTATCCGGTGCAGGCCGGCAGCGTGGTGCTGGTGCACGCCGCGGGCGGCGGCGTGGGCTCGCTCACGGCGCGCTGGGCCCGGGCGCTGGGTGCTACCGTTATCGGCACGGTGGGCACGGCCGCGAAGCTGGCCGCGGTACAGCCCTACCTGAACTATGCCATTGCCCTCGACCACGAAGACTTGGCGGCGCGCGTGCTGGAAATCACCGCCGGGCAAGGTGTTGATGTGGTGTATGATGGCGTTGGGCAAGCAACGTTTGGCGCCTCCGTGCCCGTGGTAAAGCCCGGCGGTACGCTCGTGCTCTACGGTTCGTCGTCGGGGCGGCCCCAACCGCCGGCGCCCGCCGTGCTCGCCCAACGGCAGCTTACCGTTGTTTCGCCCGTGCTGGGCACCTACCTGCCCACCCAAACTGCGCTGGAGCAAGCCGCGGCAGATGTTTACGCGGCCCTCCAACAAGGCTGGTTTGGGGAGCTCACGACGCAGACTTATCCCCTTGCCGACGCCGCCCGGGCCCACGCGGACTTGGAAGCCCGGCGCACCACGGGCTCGGTGCTCTTGCTGCCTTAGGGCCGCCTAGGTGGGCCGTTGTTCAACCAACAGCAGCGGAGGCTAGGATGGAGCCAAGCAAAAAGTCTTTCTTTTGCGCTTGGTACCATCCTAGCCTCCGTCCATGTTTGCCGTGTTTGAGCAGTATTTGCAGAGTAAAGCGTTCTTCACCCCGGCCGAAATCGAGCAGATACAAGCGGTAAGTGTCGTGCGTGCGCTGCGCAAGCGGCAGTACCTACTCCAGGCCGGCGACGTGTGGCAGGCCAATGCCTTCGTGGTCAGCGGCTGCCTGCGCACCTACTCGGTCGATGCCAAAGGCCTGGAGCACATCATCGGGTTTGCGGTTGAAAACTGGTGGGCCAGCGACCAGGAAAGCCTGCTTTCCGGGCAGCCCTCCCGCTATAATATCGAAGCCACGGAGGATTCGACCGTGATAGTGCTGAAAAACGACGACTTTGAGCGGCTGCGCCGCGAAGTACCGGCCTTCGACCAAGTAGTTAAGGCCTTGGTGCTCCGCAGCTTTATGGCCTCACAAAGTCGGGTGCACTCGGCGATTAGCTATTCGGCCGAGGAGAAGTACCGCGAGTTTCTGCAGAAGTATCCGGGCCTGGCTCAGCGCATTCCGCAGCACATGGTCGCCTCCTACTTAGGCCTCACGGCCGAAACGCTCAGCCGCATCCGCCGCCAAGCGTGAATACGCTTCTTTAAGGGGTCGACGTTCTGGCTTCCTGGAAAGAGCGCTTTGATGCCCCGGGCGCTGTCCATCGCCTGCAAACGAGCTCACTCCGCCGTCAGCGGCACTTGCGCGCAGGTAGTTTTCGAACGGCTCGTTTATGGAATAGGCTCTAATAGCCAGCAAAATCCGAGTACCGGCAGCGGGGGCCCAGGCGGCGGCTTTTGCCAATCTAGTGGTTTTAAACGGGGTCTTGCCTGATTAGTGACCCGGGAAGACCGGCTCTGTGGCCTCCGGGCGGTTGCTGGCCTGAGATGAGGCGCCTCCTAGTCTAACTGCCGCGGTGGGTGATGTGTAGTTTTCCCTGACTACCCCGGCAGAGGGCATACCTAGTGGCCTAGCCCTCTTATTGGCTTCGTTAGAGCAAGGGAGCAAGCGGCGCAGCTGGACTTAACCGTGATGGATTATTGACATAAGTCAATGCGGCGGCCTAGCCCGGAGCGCCACCTTTGTCGGAGGATTTGCTGCCCAACTCTATTCTCCAACCTCTACACGTTTGGTAACATGACAGCCACCCACTCACCCAAAACGGGCTCTGACGCGCTGCTGACTCCCCAAAATAGTTTGCTGCTATTGATTGATCATCAGCCGTTTCAGTTTGCCAACTTGCACAGCCACGAGCCGACCCTACTGGTCAACAACGTGGTAGGCTTGGCCAAAACGGCGAAGGTATTCGGCCTGCCCACCATTCTGACCACGGTGGTGGAAGAGCGCGGCGGCCTGCTGCTCAAAGGCATCCGCGATGTTTTCCCGGGACAGGAAATCATCAACCGCACCACGATCAACACCTGGGAAGACCCGCGCGTGGTAAAGCAGGTGGAGCAAGCGGGCCGCCGGAAGCTGATTATGGCGGGCTGGTGGACGGAAATCTGCCTGGCCATGCCCACCATTCAGGCGCTGGGCGAGGGCTACGAGGTGTATATCGTGACCGATGCCTCGGGCGGCGTGTCCACCGAATCCCACGAGCGGGCGGTGCAGCGCCTGGTGCAGGCCGGGGCTGTGCCCATGACCTGGATGGCGGTGCTCTCGGAGCTCCAGCGCGACTGGGCGCGCACCGAAACAACCGAAGGAGTAGCCGACATCTTATTCGAGCACGGCGGCGGCAGCGGCACGGCCCTGCAATGGGAACGACAGCTACTGGGCGTGGGGGCGGGAGCCTAACCGAGCCATGGTCCGGCGGTAGTGTTGAAGCAGAGAAACCCGGCCGCCCCGGCCTAGCCGGCGCGCATGTTATTAGTTGATCGCCTTATGCAACAGTTCCTAGATGTTTCGTACCGCCGCCAGGAAAATGTGCTGGTAGCGCGCTGGATTCAGCAAATGCGCACCGGTGCCGACTTTGAGGCTGGTTACCGCTACTTGCTGAAAATGGCGCAGCAGCACACCTGTCCGTTTTGGCTGCTGGACGTCCGGCGCTGCCCCCCCAACTGCGCGCAACAGGCGCGGTGGCTGAGGGAAGAGTTTTGTCCGCTGGTTGCCACGGCGTTCGGCACGATGGCCCCAATCTTCGGGGCTCACTTGGTGTATCCTTCTCATCTCGCCCATTATCAAAGCGTCGTGCTACCCATTCTCACGCAGGGCAGCACGAGCAGTTATCAGGTGGCCGCTTTCATCGACGAGGGTCCGACTATTGCGTGGCTTCACCGCCAGCAGCTCTCCTAAGCAGCCTCTAAGGCTTAAGCAAGCACTTATGTATCAGCATCGCATAACGAATTGCTGAGCAGCAGCAGCGGGGTTCGCGCCAGTGCAGCCCGTATTACAGCTCCCTGGTGGCCTTCTAATTCGTCGATAATCTTGACAAAAGTCAAGGCATTCGTGGCTGGCCGCCCATCACCTTTGCCCTGGCTCAAACCACGGGGTGGGCCGTTCGGCCGCCCGCTGTTGACCCGAGGTGCCCCAACGCTCACTTCACCCTTTCCTAAGACATTTTGTTTCCCCTACCTCCCTTACGGATGAAAACTACCATTAGTATTGCCGCGGAACACCGCGAAGTCGTGGCCCATCAACTCGCCACCTTGCTGGCCGACGAGTTTGTGCTTTCCACCAAAACGCTGCGCGCCCACTGGAACCTGGAAGGCCCCGACTTCCACAGCATGCACCGCTACTTCGAGGAGCTCTACCAGCAGGCCACCGACCGGGCCGACCAGGTAGCCGAGCGCATCCGCCAGCTAGGCCACTACGCACCGGCTTCGCTGAAAACCTTCCTGCAGCTCACCCACCTGACCGAGCAGGACGACGCCGGCAACGACAGCCTCAGCCTAATTCGGGTGTTGCTCCAGGACCACGAGAGCATCATCGAATTTATCCGGGGCACCCTCGGCGAAATGCAGAGTGCGCATAAAGATGCGGGCACGAGTGATTTTGTGACGGCCCTGCTCGAGCAGCACGAGAAAACAGCCTGGATGCTGCGCGCCCACCTCCAGTAGGGGCCGCGGAGTAGCTGGCGTGTCGCCCGCCGCGAGCTGAATAGCCCGGAGCAGGATGCCGGTCAGGTTAGGCCACGCTGCCGAGGTCAAGATCTTATCAAGCCGTTACTATTCAGCAGACTAGCACGCTGATTATCATTAAAGTATGATCTTCCAGGCCGGCTCCTCCCTGCACTCCCGACTACCAACCGGGACGCCGAACGTCGGACCCTAGGCCTCCTGGTCTTTCCAACTGGTTGTTTTCTCCTTTACTGTTCTCCCTCTATGAAAACCATTGCCCTCTATGGATTTGGCCGCATTGGGCGGCAGTTCCTGCGCGTCGCGCTGACCGAGCGCCTGTTCGTGCCGGTGTCGGTGTCCGACATTCGGGATGAGGCGACCCTGGCGGCCCTCTTCGCCGTGGACACCAACTATGGGCGCTGGCCTGAGCCCGTGGCGGGTACCCCGGGCCAGCTGCGAATCGGCGAGCGGGACATCCCCTACCTGAATTCAGCCACCGAAATTCCCGATTGGGCCGCGCTGGGCGTGGACTTAGTCGTAGACTGCACCGGCCGGGCAACCACCCGCGCCGGCGCGCAGGCCCATCTCGACCGCGGAGCCAAGTACGTGCTGGTAAGTGCGCCTAGCAAAACGCTGGCCGACTGCGACGCGGTGCTGCTCAAGGGCATCAACTTGGAAACGTTCGACCCGGACCAGCACCACCTTATCAGCATGGGCAGCTGCACCACCAATGCCCTAGCGGCGCCCATCAAGGTGATTCTAGAGAACTTCGGTATTCAGTACGGCCTGTTCTCGACGGTGCACTCCTACACCAACAGCCAGTCGCTGACCGACCAGCCCATGAAGGACCGGCGCGACTCGTGGGCCGCCGCCGAAAACATCATTCCCTCGTCGTCGGGGGCCGCGCGGGCCCTGCAGTTCATCTGGCCCGACCTGCACATCACCGGCAAAGCCTACCGCGTGCCCACCCGCACGGGCAGCATTGCGGAGCTGAACCTGGTGACGGAAAAGGAGTGTACCGTGGACGAAGTAAAGGCCGCCTTCCGGCGGGCGGCGCAGGAAGGACCGCTGCACGGCGTGCTCGACGTGCTGGAAGACGAGTGGGCGTCCTGCCGCATCGTGGCCGACCCGCACACGGCCCTCATCGACCTGCCGCTCACGGCCAAGCAGGGCCAGCTGCTGTCGGTGGCCTCGTGGTACGACAACGAGTGGGGCTTCTCGAACCGCCTGGCCGAAGTGGCGGCCTACCTGGCCGAGCGCATCTGAGCAGCTCGCCTTCTGCCCGGGCTTCTTATCACCCCTTTTCAACTTTCCCTATGTCCTCCGTTTGCTCTCACCTCGCGGCGCTCGATCCGGCGCACTTGAAAACTGCTCCGCAGCACGTCTGCCCCGAATGCGTGGCCCTGGGTGACACCTGGGTGCACCTGCGCACCTGCCAGGAGTGCGGCCACGTGGGCTGCTGCGACCAGTCCAAGAACACGCACGCCACCAAGCACTTCCGCGCCACGCAGCACCCGGTGGTGTCGTCGGCCGAGCCCGGCGAATACTGGGTGTATTGCTACCCCGACCAGGAGTTTGCCGAGTACTAGGCGCTTCGTCGGTCGTTCACTCGTATTTGCATGGCTCAGCTGCTGCCCGCCGACCCTACTGCCCTAGGCAGCATCCCCGCCTTTCAGGGCTTGCCGCCCAACGTACTGGCCTGGCTGCGGCAAGCAGGGGAGCTGCGCCAGTACGCCGACGGGGAAACCGTGGTGCTGGCCGGGGCCCCCGCCGATAAGCTGCTGGCCGTGGTGCGGGGCGGCACCTACACCCAACTGCCGGGCGATGCCAGCGCCCGCGGGTTCCGGCTGGCGGCCGGCGACGTGGGCGGCTTGATGCCGTATTCCCGGCTCCAGTTTTTTCCCGCGCAGGGCGTGGCCGTGGGCGACACGGTGCTATATGAGTTGCCTAGCCGCCACTTTCCAACCCTGGAGCAGGTCAGCCCCGAGCTGGTGCAGCGCTTGGTGGGCATCATGAACGACCGGGCCCGCGACCTGGTGCGCACGCAGGAGCGCGACGACAAGCTCCGGGCCCTGGGCAAGCTCTCGGCCGGCCTCTCGCACGAGTTGAACAACCCGGCGGCCGCCATCAGCCGGGCCGCGGCTGCGCTCACTACGGCGCTGCAAGTTATTCCGGCGCAACTGATTGAGCTGCTGGCCACCTGCCCACCCGCCGAAACCCTGACGGCCCTCACGGCCCTGGCCCTGCTGCCGGCGGAGCTGCCCCCGCCCGTATCGGCCTTGGAAGCTGCCGACCGCGAAGACGAGCTGGCCACCTGGCTGGAAACGCAAGGCTGCCCCGATGGCTATAGCTTGGCCGCGGGCTTGCTCGACGCGGATTTGGGGGTGGCGGCCCTCGCCCCGCTGGCCGGCCAATTGCCCGCCCACGCCCGGCCCGCCGCCTTTACCTGGCTGAGCGGGCACCTGACGGCCGCGCGCCTCACCCGCGACATCAGCGAGGCCTCCCGGCGCATCAGCACGCTGGTGGGCGACGTGCAAACCTACTCGCACATGGACCGCGCCACCGGCCCCGAAAAGCTGGCCGTAACCATCGGCCTCGACAGCACGCTCCACCTGTTTGCGCCCGCGCTGCGGGAGAAAAACGTGCTCCTCACCCGTGCCTACGCCCCCGACCTGCCGCTGATAACGGGCCAGGCCGCCAGCCTCAACCAGGTTTGGACCAACTTGATTGACAACGCCCTGGACGCGCTGCCCCTAACCGGCGGGAAACTGACGGTGCGCGTCGAGCAGCGCGAAAATTGCCTGTTGGTCAGCGTGCAGGATAACGGCACGGGCATCAACGCCGAGGTGCTGGCGCACTTGTTCGAGCCCTTCTACACCACCAAGCCCCTGGGCGAGGGCAGTGGCCTAGGGCTCGACATTGCCCGGCGCATTGTGCTGGAGCACGGCGGGCGGCTGGAAGTAACCTCCGAGCCGGGCCGCACGGAGTTCACGACCTGGCTACCCATTGGCTAGCCCTCCTACCCCTAAGGGCCGTCAACTCCCGCGTCAGCAGCATCCCCGGCGAGTCGTTGGCCCCGGGTTAGTCGCCCCACGCGCCATCGGTCTTGCAGTGGCTGATGGCCTGTAGGGCAGCTGAAATTAAGTTACCCATCCGCTAGTTACCTCCTACTTTTCTATATGCCGGATTCATCCGCCTTTGCCCCCGCCTACAGACCTACCCCGCAGCAGCCCCTAGGATCCGGTTTTACCGCGGCCAGCACCGCCGCCGACGTTATCCGGGGGCTCGACCTTACCGGCCAGGTGGCGCTGGTGACCGGGGGCTACGCCGGCCTCGGCCTGGAAACCGTGCGGGCGCTGCACGGCGCCGGGGCCCACGTACTCGTGCCGGCCCGCGACCCCGCCCGGGCGGCCGAGGCCATGCGGGACCTGGCCGGCGTCGAGCTGGAAACCCTGGATTTGCTCGACCCCGCGTCGATTGATGCCCTGGCCGCCCGGTTTCTGGCCAGCGGGCGGCCGCTGCACCTGCTGGTGCTTAGCGCGGGTATCATGGCCAACCCCCTCGCCCGCGACGCCCGCGGGTACGAGTCGCAGCTGGCGACCAATCACCTCGGGCACTTCCAGCTAACGGGCCGCCTCTGGCCGGCGCTGGTACAAGCGCAGGGCGCGCGGGTGGTGGCGGTGTCGTCGCGGGGACACCGGCTCTCGCCGGTTTTGTTTGACGACCCCAATTTCGAGCGCCGCCCCTACGACCCCTGGGTGGCCTACGGCCAGTCGAAGACCGCCAACGTGCTTTTTGCGCGGGGGCTGGACCAGCGCGGGCACGCCGCCGGCATCCGGGCCTTCTCGCTGCACCCGGGCAGCATTGCGGGCACGGGGCTGAGCAAGTACGTTACTCCGGAGCAGCTGCGGCAGATGGGCGCCGTGGATGAGGCCGGCAACATTGTGGTGGAGCCCGCCCGGGGCCTGAAAACCGTGGCCCAAGGCGCGGCCACCAGCGTGTGGTGCGCTACCAGCCCGCAGCTGGCGGGCCTGGGCGGGGTGTACTGCGAAGACAATGACGTGGCCACCACCTACTCCCCGGACAGTTCCCCTACTCCCCGCCCCATGACCGGGGTGATGCCCTACGCGGTGGCTGCCGCGAATGCTGACCGCCTGTGGGCCCTGAGCGAGCAGCTCACGGGCACTATCTACCCGCTAGGCCACCGTAGCCCGTCCGCCGACAGCCCTGTAGCCCTTAAGTGAACGATGAAAAAGCCCGCCATTCTGGTAGTTGACGACGACCCGCAGGTGCTCGCGGCCATCAGCCAAGACTTGCGCCGCGAGTTTCGGCAGGACTACCGCATTCTGAGCGCTAATTCTGGCCCGGAAGCGTTGACGACTCTCGCTGAGCTGCGCACGCGCGCCGAGCCCCTGGCCCTGGTGCTGGCCGACCAGCGCATGCCCGAGGTGGAGGGTGTGGAAGTACTAACCCGCGCCCTGGCCCTGTTTCCCGAGGCCAAGCGCGTGCTGCTGACCGCCTACGCCGATACCGCCGCGGCCATCCGGGCCGTCAACGCGGCCCAGCTCGACTACTACCTGCTCAAGCCCTGGGACCCGCCCGAGCAGCTGCTCTACCCCGTGCTGCACGACTTGCTGGCTAGCTGGCAGGCCACCTACCGGCCGGCGTTTGAGGGTCTGCGGCTGATTGGATTTCAATGGTCGCCGCTTTCGCACGAGCTCAAGGATTTCCTGAGCGGCTACCTAGTGGGCTACCAGTGGCTGGATATCGAGAAGGATGCCGAGGCAGCCCTGCTGCTGGCCACTACCAAGTTTACCGCCGACGACCTGCCGGTGGTTGTCTGCCCCGACGGACAAGCCCTTGCCCACCCCGACAAAGCCGACCTGGGCCGGCACCTGGGGTTGCTGGTGGCGGCGCAGCACGAGCTGTACGACGTTGTGATTATCGGGGCCGGGCCGGCGGGGCTGGCGGCGGCCGTGTACGGTGCCTCGGAGGGCCTGAAAACCCTGCTTATCGAGCGGCAAACGCCGGGCGGGCAGGCCGGAGCCTCCTCGCGCATCGAAAACTACTTGGGGTTTCCTACCGGCCTGAGCGGCAGCGAGCTGGCGCACCGCGCCTGGGCGCAGGCCACGCGCCTCGGGGCCGAGTTTATGGCCCCGCAGGAGGTGGTGAACCTTCAGGTGCAGGATGGCTACAAGCTGTTGACTTTGCGCGACCAGTCGGTTATCCGCACCAAAGCCGTGGTGCTGACGACCGGCGTCAGCTACCGCACCCTCGACGCGCCGGGCCTGGAGCGCCTGAGTGGGGCGGGCATCTACTACGGGGCGGCCCGCACCGAGGCGCGCAGTTGCCGCAACCAGCCGGTGTACATCGTCGGCGGGGGCAACTCGGCGGGGCAGGCGGCCATGTTTTTGTCTACGTACGCCTCGCGGGTGTTCATCGTGATTCGGGGCGAGCACCTGGCGGCCAGCATGTCGGCCTACCTTATCACTCAAATCGAGCAGACGCCGAACATCGAGATTCTGCCCCGCACCCAGCTGCGCGAAGCCTGCGGCGGCCAGTCGCTGGAAGCCGTGGTGGTGCAGCGCGACGGGCAAGCCCCCGAAAAGCACCCGGCCCGGGCCGTATTCATCTTCATTGGCGCCAAGCCCAGCACAGAATGGGTGTGCCACCTCGCCCTCTGTGATGCGAAGGGCTACGTGCTCACCGGCCGCGACCTGGTGGCTGACCCACGCTACGCCGCCCACTGGAAAGTAAACCGGGAGCCCTACCTGCTGGAAACCTGCGTGCCGGGCCTGTTCGCCGCCGGCGACGGCCGGGCGGGCGCTATGGCCCGCGTGGCCTCCGCAGTGGGCGAGGGCAGCATGGCCATCAAGTTCGTGCATCAATACTTAGCTGAGTAGAGACTTCCTTGCTTCTGAGCAAGGAAAACTACTCCCGAACGTCATGCTGAGCGGAGGCGCAGCCGAAGCATCTCGCTCGAATCGTTGCAATGGCAAAAGGGTGTACCACACTAGCGAGATGCTTCGGCTTCGTTACACTGCGCTCAGCATGACAGTTGGTTTGGCAACATCATCTGTCCAACGTTAGCAAGCGAGAGGCTTCGGCCAGCGGACGCCAGATCAAGCAGGACAGATGGTTTTCCAGACCATTAAACAGCTGGGTGGCCTAGCTTTTCTCCATCAGCTCCTTGAGCTTGCTCATTTCCTGCTCAATCAGCTCGACGGCTTTGTAGAACGGCTCGTCGGGCATAACCGCGGGCTTGGTGAAGCTCATCATGAAGTGGGCGCCTTCGCTGCCCGCCACCACCCGGCACGGCACCAGCCAGTTGCCTTCCACGGGGTCGTTGAACTCCTGGTCGAGGATACCAAGCTCTTTGTTCGACACCATTTTCACGTGCTGCGTGCCGCGGGGGCCTTCCATGAGCCAGTAGCCATCGGGGCCGGGCGTGGCGCTGAACACGTTATGAATGGCCCACTGCGGCCAGTTGGACAAGTCGTTGATGAACTCCCACACCCGCTCGGGGCTCGCCTGAATGTTGATGGTTTTGGTGACGGTATTAGCCATAGAAAGAAGAAGTTACGGCCGCCAGCTGGGATCAGCACGGCCAGGTGAAATTCAAATACCTTTATGCGCTAAGCCAGTGCTCGGGGCGTCATTGGGTGACGACCCGCTGCGTGGCCGGCCCACGCCAGCAGCGCCCCTACCTCCCGGGCTGCTAAGCCACAGGCGCCCACGGCAGAATGCCCTTGCTGGAGGCCGCCGCCCGGGGTACCTAGGGTCACGCCCCGGTGGGCAACTCAGCCCGCCTGGCCATTGGCCAACGACCCGGCTTCCGGCACCGCCGCGCTGGTAAGCGTGGAGCTATGCCGAAAGCCGGGGGCGGACAGCAGCACTTAGGCCCGAAGCCACGGGGCCACGCGCGTGCCCAGCAGCACAAGGGCCCGCAGGAGCTTGGCGTGGGGTAAAGTAGCCACGTCCAGCTGAAAGGTTACCCGCGTGATGCCGCCCAGCGCCTCGCTGTGGCGCAGAATCTTGGCGGCCACATCCTCGGGGCTACCCACCAACAGGGCTCCCAGCGGTCCTATCTGCGCGTTGAACTGGCCCCGGGTGACGGGCGCGCCGCCCCGCTCACGGGCTCGATTGGTGAAGGTGCGGGCGTAGCCGGGATAAAAGTCCTCCACGGCCTCGGCGGTGGTGTCGGCCACGTAGCCCAAGGAATGCAGCCCCACTTGCAGTTTCTCCGGATTATGCCCGGCCCGCTTTCCAGCTTCCCGGTAGAGATCTATCAGGGGCCGGAATTGCTGCGTTTCGCCCCCAATAATGGCTACCATCAGGGGGAGGCCCAGCGTGCCGGCCCGCACGAAGGACTGCGGCGTGCCTCCTACCCCCAGCCAGATGGGCAATACCGGCTGCTGGGGGCGCGGATAAATGCCCTGCCCCCGCAACTCGGGCCGGAATTTACCCTTCCAGTGCAACTGCTCGGTGCCCCGAATGGCGAGCAGCAACTCCAGCTTTTCCTTGAACAGGGCGTCGTAGTCATCGAGGGCAAACCCAAACAAGGGAAACGCCTCAACGGATGAGCCGCGCCCCACTACCATTTCGGCCCGACCCTGCGAAATCAAGTCCAGGGTGGCAAACTCCTGAAACACGCGCACCGGGTCGGCCGCTGACAGCACGGTCACCGCGCTGGTGAGACGAATGCGCCGAGTGCGGGCGGCCGCGGCCGCGAGAATGACGGCGGGGGCCGAATCCAGAAATTCGGCCTTGTGGTGCTCTCCAATGCCAAACACATCCAGCCCAACCTCATCGGCCAGGACGATCCGGTCGAGCAGTTGCGCCATGGCCTCGGCGCTGCTGGGCAGGCGGCCCGTGCCGTTGTCGAGCAGCGCGGCGGCGAAACTATCAATTCCAATTTCCATACAATCCTTGCTTGAGCATCCGGTGCCTTCATCGCTGGCCGGTTGGGCAAGGGCTGCTTGCTTGCTACCGGCCATGATCAGGGCACAGGCAAAGGTGTACCGCGGCAGCCCGCCATTGCCTTGATATTAATCAATAAAATGGGTGGGCTGGCGGCTGACCATACCGCTGTTCGGCCTTGGGGGTTACCCCAACGGCAAGGGGCCGGGTGCCAGCCAATAATCTCACCTCTCTGCTGGGAGCTGGTAGTGAAGGCAAACTGCTCGGTTGGCCGCACGGATACTACCTTGCACCAACTGGCAACCTGCCTTAACTAGCTCGGCTGGGCTGATTCGCTGCGCGCCGGCCGGCACCTGCTGCTAGCCCTGCTGGCTTCCGGTGGTGCGCCCGGGCGAATACCCGCTTGGCGGGGGTAGCTGCCGACCGATGATAACGTCCGCCGCAAGCGCGGGTTCCCTTCCTCCGGATGCTCCCCTCAGCCACCGCCCCTCGGATAAATGCCGCCCAACCACGGCCCTTGGCCCTGGGGCTAGCCGGCCCAGCTCGTGTATTATTACGAGGGCAAGGTGGGGATGTACACCCGGAACGTTGAGCCTACTCCCAGCTCACTTTGCACTTCCACCCGGCCCCCCAGATTCTCCACGATCTTCTTGACGGTATAGAGGCCTAGGCCGGAGCCCTCGACGTGGTTGTGGAAGCGGCGGAACAAAGCAAACAGGGAGGCCTGCTGGCTCGTATCGAGGCCTAGGCCATTATCCTGCACCGTCAGACACCAATACCCATCCACGGTGCGGCAGCTTAGGTAGACGTGCGGGGCCGGTCGGGATAGCGATACTTAATGGCGTTGCTCAGCAGGTTGTACAGCAGGGAGCGCAGGCTCTTGGCGGGCATGGCCACCAGGGGGCAGGCCGCCGCGTCAACCTCCAGTACCCCGCCCGTTTGCTGCAGGGCCGGCAGCAAGTCTTGGCGCAAGTCCTCCACCACGGCCGCCAACTCAATGGGGGGAGCGGTGGGTTCGTAGGCCTGGTGCAGCTGGAGCACGTCGTTGAGTTGGACCAGCGTCCGTTGGAAGCGCGCCACCGCGCCCTGCATCATCTCCAGCAGCGCCGCCGCGTCCGAGGGAGGCGGGGTTGGCAGCGCTTCGCCCAGGGCCTGCACCAGCCCTTCCAGGTTGTTGATGGGTCCTTTCAGATCGTGCGCGGCCATGTAGACAAAGCTGTCCAGGTCGGCATTGACGCGCGTCAGATGCCGGTTGGCCTGGTCCAGCTCTTGATTAAGCACCTGAACCTGCTCCCGGGCCTGTACCTGCGCGGTTACCTCGAAGGCAAATACATACACGGCGTCTACCCGCCGGTGTTCATCCAAGCGGGCCTGCAACGTGTAATTGAAATACGAGTCCTCCAGCCCTGCCTCCGCCCGGCGCAGCAACGGAATGCACATGTCCAGCTCTTGGTGGGTCTGGCCCGTGCGGAATACCTCCTGCAGTTGCTCCCAGACGGGCGTGCCCCGCATTTCGGGCAGCGCCTCCAGGAACGGTTTACCCAGCAACTCACGGTCAGGAAACAGCTGCTGGTAGCTGGGGTTGACCAACTCATAAACCATGTCGGCCCCCTGCAACAGGCAGATGGCGGCCGGGGCTTGCATCACGAGGTGGCTCAGGCGCCCCCGCTCCCGCTCGGCTTCGGCCAGGGCGTCGTGCTCCCGGCCCTGGGCTTGCACCATGGCCCGGCGTGCCCGCACCTCCTCCGTGACGTTGACCGAGCTGTGAATGATATAAGACAGGTTACCCTGCGCATCGAAGACGGGCGTATTCAATGGCTTCCAGTGGCGCTCAACAAAATGGCCCGGGCGGTCCGGGTCGAGCACATCGTAGTGCTGCAGGGCCATTTGGTGAGGCTGCCCCGTGGCAATAACTCGCTCCAGCGAAGCCCGCCAGTTTCGCACGGCATTGGCCTGCGGCGCGGCGGGGTTGTCGGGAAAGGCATCGAACAGGTAGCGGCCGATCAGCTCTTCGCGCCGTTTCAGGGTGTCGGCCAAGTACGCGTTGCTGGCCGTGAGAATGATGAATTCGGGCGATACGACGATGTACGAATCGGGTACGGTTTCGAGCGGTTTAAGCTGCTGAGCCAAGGGGGAGGTGGGTTCGGTAGCGTGCATACCTCACCGTAACGAGGCTGAGCAAAAAAAGCTGCACGACCATTCACCTCGCCCCAGCCCCACCCCGCAAGGGCCTTGGTGTCGCCGGCGAGGTATCCCAGGCCCGCAAAGACCCGGACATGTCCCCTTATCCCCTGCTTAGCTGAAGGCGGCTTCCTGGCACCTAATCGCCCACTGACCAGCCCGCTGCATCTCGGCAGCGTAGGCCAGGTCAGCCAGGTATCGTTCCGGCCACACTGCCGTGAGGATCCCCTGCCTTTACTGGCGTGTGTCAGGCGATACCCCAACCAGCCGGGCGGGGTTGTTCCGGGGAGCCATCCTGTACCCGGGCGGGCCCACCCCCACGGGTGGGTTCCACCCCACCGGCCCAAAATCAACTGTCCCCTCCCCTGCCTCCCCAGCACAACCTCGCCCGCCCGGAGGAAGCGGAACCATAACCTCCGCCGCATTTACCAGTACGTAGGCAAGTGAAACCACTGAAACAGGCCCTCGTCACCGAACTCACGGCCGCCCTCGCTGCCATTCTACCGCCGGCCGCCGGTACCCTCCCCAAAGGAGTTGCCCACGCCCTGGATGACTTAGCCGACAGCATCCTGCGCTGGCGGGCCAGCCAGCAGCGCCCCGCCCGCTCTTTCCCCGGCAAAACGGGCTCCTCCGAGTCCGACGCGCTGGCCCGGCTCATGGACAGCCGCCTGCACGAGGAGGAGGAGCCCGCTCTTGCCCCCGAAGCGCCGGTGGCCCTCCCCGAACGGTCGGGGCAGGAACGCAAGCGCCGTCCTCGCCTGGGCGCCGGGCGCTAGCCCGCTCGCAGGAGCTCACCAGCCCAGCAATTGCCGGTGACAGAAGTTGCCCGGCAGACCGGACCCGTCGGGAGGAGTAAGGTTATCCGACGACGGGGCCGCGAAAGCAAACCGCCGGCTTCCCCTACTCGACCGGGAGCACCGACCTGGGTCGATCGGCGGCGGCCACGCCCCAGGTAGGGCTCGGTGCAGGCCCCATTTCGAAGATAAGGTTGCCGCCCTGCAGCAGCTCCCGGTGCGTGATGTAGGACTTGGTGTAGGCTCGGCCGTTGAGCGTAACCGCCTGGATATACTTGTTGGTGGAGCTGTTGTTTCTGGCTTCCAGGGTCAGCGTTTTGCCGGCGGGCAGCCGGATGGTAGCGTGCTGCACGGCCGGGCTGCCGAACACGTAGGCCCCATTGGCCGGGTTAAGGGGGTAAAAGCCCAGGGTGGAGAAGACGTGCCACGCCGACATCTGCCCGACATCCTCATTGCCGATGATGCCGTCGGGCCGGGCGGTGTAGAAGTTGTCCGTGATGAACCGGACTTTGTCGGCAGTCTTCCAGGGCTGGCCCACGTAGGTATACAGGTAGGCAATGTGGTGGCTGGGCTCGTTGCCGTGCGCGTACATGCCAATGAGCCCCGAAATGTCGTTGGAGGCTTCGGCCCCCATGTCACCCCGCGCGGTGAACAGGGAGTCCAGCTTCTGGCTGAACCGCTTCTCGCCGCCGAGCAGGCGGATGAGGCCCTCCACGTCCTGGGGCACGAGCCAGGTGTACTGCCAGGGGTTGCCCTCCGTGAAGTCGCTTTTCATGTGCACCGACGTAAACGGGTTGAAGGGCGTGCGCCACTCCGTCTGGCTCAGGCGGCCGCGCATGAACCCAACCCGCTTGTCGAAGTAGTTTTCGTAGTTTTTGGCGCGCTTGCTGAAGTAGGCGTAGTCGTCGGCCTTGCCCAGCTGCCGGGCCATTTGGGCAATACACCAATCATCAATGGCGTATTCCAACCCTTTGGATACGCTTTCCACCTCGCCGCCCGCGGGAATGAAGCCCAGCTCCTTCACGGCCTTTAGCCCCAGCTCGTCGCGCATAGCCGTGGCGCGAACCGCCTCGTAGGCCAGGGCGGCGTCGAACCCCCGGAAGCCCTTCAGGTAGGCATCCACCACCACGGGCACGGCGCTGTAGCCCACCATGCAGTTGGTTTCGTTGCCCATCAGGTGCCACACCGGCAGCTTGCCCTGCTGCTGGTAGATGGCCAGCATGGAGCTGACCATGTCGTTTACCCGCTCGGGCTGCAGGATGGTGAACAGGGGGTGGGCCGCCCGGTAGGTGTCCCAGAGGGAGAACGTGGTGAGGTTGGTGAAGCCCGCGTGCGGGTGCACCTGCTGGTCGGTGCCCCGGTAGTCGCCGTTGTGGTCGTTGAAGATGGAGGGCGCAATCATGGTGTGGTAGAGAGCCGTGTAGAAAGTTTTCAGGCGGGTTTCGTCGGCCTGAATCCGTACTTTCTGCAGCTCCTGGTTCCAGGCCGCATCGGCTTTCGCCACCACTTTGTCAAAGTTCCAGTGCGGAATCTCGGCCCGGATGTTGGCCAGGGCTCCCTGGGAGCTGACGGGGGAGATGCCCACCTTCAGCCGTACCTTTTCCCCCGCTTGGGTTGCGAAGGTGATGACGCCCTTGAGGCGGGTGCCCGTGGCCGCGGGCGCGGTGGTGCCGAGCGTATCCAGCACCTGCACGCTGCGGAAGCTACGGATGGGCTTGGAGAGCACCGCCGCGAAGTAGAGCCGCTGGTCCGCGGCCCAGCCCTTGGAGTTGCGGTAGCCAATCAGGGTGCTGTCGTTGAGCTGCTCGATATGGGTGTCCGTGGCCAGGTCCCAGCCAATGCCCTGCTGCAAATCGAACACCAGGTGCGCCGCGCGGGACTTGGGGAAGGTATACTGGTGGAAGCCCACCCGCTCGGTGGCGGTGAGCTCCGCCTTGATATCGTAGCGCTTCAGGCGCACGGCGTAGTAGCCGGGGCGGGCTTGCTCTTCCTGGTGGGAGAACAGCGACACCAGGCCGCGCGCGGGGTTCTTCACCCGCCCTTCCGTTACCCGCACCTCCCCGGTGGTGGGCATCACCGTCACATCGCCCAAATCCCCGATGCCCGTCCCGCTCAGGTGGGTGTGGGCAAAGCCGACGATGGTGGAATCGGAATAGTGATACCCCGAGCACCAGTCCCAGCCCTCGGTGATGTTTACCGGCCCGAGCTGCACGGCCCCAAACGGCACGTTGGCCCCCAGGAAAACGTGCCCGTGGAAGCCCGTGCCGATGTAAGGGTCCACGTAGCGGGTGAGGCTGGCGGCCTGCGCCCCCCCCGCCGGCGCCGGCCGGGAACTGGCGCAGGCCGCCAGCAAAACGGCGCCGCAGGTGAGGGTGGCGGCGGGTAGGATAAATTGACGGTAGATGGGCTTCATCAAATGATTTTCTAGTACCGGGAAAAGGAGTAACCCATGGCCCTACTGCCGGGCCTAGGGTGAGGAGGATTGGCCTACCACTGATCTGGCGGGGCGAGGCCGGTAGTTAATGCACCACAGTTTCATCGGCAAACAGCCGGGGGTCGGGTTGCTGGGCTCCGGCCGGCGGGGCATTTTTCACCGTGATTCAAACAAATCGGGCCGGGGTGGGCTCCGCGTCAACCCGGCGACTTCCACGCGGGCCGGCAGCCGAATTCCGGAACCCGCGGCCTGCAGAAACGTGCTTTTCACCGAGTTGATGGTGGCAACCGGCTCCAGGTCGAGCGTCGCCAGCAGGTCGGGGCAAAAAAAGCCCAGCCACTGCTCATCGGTGTGGCTGGGGGCGCCCTGCTGCCCAGCCACCAGGGGGCGGGGCCCCGCCCCCCGGTAGGTTTTGTGGGCTGCCTTAGCCAGCTCCCGGGGCCGGGCAAAGCCTATGTGCAGGGTCAGGTGCCGCGGCGGCCGAATAATCGATTTAGCACTGCGGAATTGGGGCAGTTGCTGGGCGGTGGCTGGCACCCAGGCCCAGCTACCACCCCTGCCCAGGCCTAGCGCCAGCCCGAATGATACCCGGAGGTTTTTTTTCACAAGGAAGACGCGGGATAAGGATTAGTAAGCTGCTCCTGCTTCATGTGGCACAGGGCCGCGGCCCCCAGGACGGCCGCATTGTCAATCGTCGAGGGGGCAATAACCAGCTGCTCAACGACCCCAGGGAACGGGAACTCCCGCAAGCTTTCGTGCAGGCCTTCCCGGAAATACTCGAAGCACTTGCTGACCGAGCCGCCCAGGAAAATGGCCTGGGGCGCCACCGTAAACAAAATGATTTTGATGGCGTTGCCCAGGTGGCGCCCGAATTCCCTCAAGACGGCCTGCGCCGGGGCATGGCCCTGCTGGGCCAGCGCGTGCCACTCCGCGCCGGGCCGGTCGGTTTGCTGGGTGAAGA
Organism: Hymenobacter wooponensis; assembly: GCF_004745865.1. Lineage (GTDB taxonomy): Bacteria > Bacteroidota > Bacteroidia > Cytophagales > Hymenobacteraceae > Hymenobacter > Hymenobacter wooponensis. The sequence goes on from NZ_SRKZ01000008.1 coordinate 29,754, forward strand.
ACTTGCCGCTGCAGTACTCCTCCAGGGTTTTGTCGCGGTACGGCACGCCGCCAAACTCCCCGGCCCCGGAGAGGGCCCCCGCGTACAGGGCGTGGTTGAGGATGAGGCCCGCGCCCACGCCGGTGCCCAGGATCAGGCCTACTAGGTGGGCAAAGGGCCGCCCCTGCCCGTACATTTTCTCGCCCACGGCGAAGGCATTGGCGTCGTTGGCCAGGTACACGGGCTTGCCAAAGCGACGGGTGAGGTACTGCTTCAGGGGCACCTGCCGCCAGGAGGGGATGTTCTGCACGTTGTAGACGATGCCATTTTCCTCATCCAGCAGGCCCGGCACCCCGATGCCGATGCCGGCCACGTCCTCGTCCACCACGGATTCGAGGTGAGCCGCCAGCTCCGCCAGAATCTGCTCCTGCGGGGCCGTGGCGGCCGTTTCAAACCGCTTTTCCCAGATGATAGACCCGTGCTGCACCACCCCAATGTGGATTTTGGTGCCCCCGATATCTACCCCAATGTACGTGGTGTTGCGCATGCAGTGCTGGCGCCGGCCCGTGGTTTTACTGGCGCTTGGAGCCTCAAAGTACTGATTAAGGCCCGGGGCGCCGCTAAAATATTTTTGCCAGCGCCCTGGGCTGGCAGCGCAACCCAGCCCTCGCCCCTAGGCCCGGCCCGGCCCGGCAAGCTAGGGGGAGGGTCAGCCGGCAAGGCCTGCCGGGTAGCCCCGCGCCCACCTACGGGCGGCCGCTAAAGCTCCGGCGCGGCCCGCTATGCCGACCTACCGCCCGGCCGCCGGCCGCGTACTGGCTCCCGTCACGGTAAACTGCCCTCGCAACCGGATGTCCTCCGATGAGGCGCCCACCAGCACCGTGAAAACTCCCGGCTCCACGGCCCACTCCAGCTGCTGGTTGAGCAGCTGCACATCCTCCGCGCCGAGTTCAAACACCACTTCCTGCTGCTGGCCCGCCGGCAGGTGGAACCGCCGGAATTTCTTGAGCTGCTTCAGGGGCGTAACCACGGAGCTCACCTCGTCGCGGAGGTAGAGCTGCGCCACTTCGTCGCCGGCGCGGGCGCTGGTGTTTTTCACCTTGAAGCGCACCTCCACTTTCAGGGGGCCGGTGCTTTCCCGGGTTGTAACCTGCAAGTCGGAATACGCAAACTGGGCGTAGCTCAGGCCGTGGCCGAAGCAGTACAGGGGGCGGGCATCCATTTCCACGTACTCCTGCCGGGCGGGACGCGGGGCGTTGTAGTACACCGGCAGCTGGCCCACGTGCTTGGGCACCGAAATGGGCAGGCGCCCGGCGGGGTTATAGTCGCCGAACAGCACATCCGCCAGGGCGTGCCCCCCCTCCTGACCGGGGTACCAGGCGTCGAGCAGCGCCGGGACGTGGGCCTGCATCCAGCTTAAATTCAGGGGCCGGCCCTTGATGAGCACTACCACTACCGGCGTCCCGGTTTTCACCACGGCCTGCAGCAGCTCCTGCTGCTTGCCCAGCAAATCCAGGGTGGCGCGGTCGTACCCTTCGCCGCTTTCCATGTCGCTGATGGCCGTACCCCCGGCCGGGGGTACGGTTGCCGCGCCGGTGCTCTGGTACTCGGTTCTAAAGTCGCGGGCGCTGGAGCCCCCCAGCACCACGACGGCCACCTGGGCTTGCCGGGCGGCGGCCACGGCCCCGGCAATGTCGGCGCTGGTGGTATCGCGAATGGCGCAGCCCCGCACGTACGTGACCTTCGTGGCCGCCGACACCTTGCCTTTGATGCCCTCCAACACCGTGACGATGCGGCCGGCGGGCTGGGGCGCGGTGTAGTCGCCGAGCTGGTTGTAGATGTTGTCGGCGTTGGGGCCAATAACCGCAATGCTGGTCAGGGACTTGGCCAGCGGCAGCAGGTTGTGCTCGTTCTTGAGCAGCACCAGCGACTCCTGCGCCACCTGGCGGGCCAGCTGCACGTGGGCCGGGCTGTTCACCTGGCGGGCGCCCTGGCGGGCATTGACGTAGGGGTTTTCGAACAACCCCATCTCCACTTTCAGGCGCAGTACCCGCCCCACGGCCCGGTCCAGCCCCGGCCCGGAAACGAGCCCCTGCTGCACGGCCTGCAGGAGCGCCTGGTCGTAGCCGTAGCCGCTCAGATCGTCGTCCAGCCCGGCGTTGAGGGCCAGGGCCGCCGCCTCGGCCGGGGTGGCCGCCACGTGGTGACTCGTAACCAGGCCGCTGATGCTGCCCAGGTCGGACACGGTGAAGCCCTGAAAGCCCCATTGCGTGCGCAGCACGTCGGTCAGCAGCCCCTGGTTTGCCGAGGAGGGCACCCCGTCAATGGAATTGTAGGAGGTCATGACGGACTGGGCCCCGGCCCGCACCGCGGCCCGCATTGGGGGCAGGTAGCTCTGGTGCAGCTCCCGGTAGCCCGGGCTGCTGCTGCCGCCATTATGCCCGCCCTCGGGCACCCCGTAAGCGGCAAAGTGCTTGAGGGTGGAAATCACGTTGACGCCGCTTTTCAGGCTGCTGCCCTGCAAGCCCTTGACCATGGCCACGCCCAGCTCACTGGTGAGGACGGGGTCTTCGCCGTAGGTTTCCTCAACCCGGGACCAGCGCGGCTCGCGGGCCAGGTCCAGCACCGGGCCGTAGCCAATGTGGCCGCCCTGCCCCCGCACTTCCAGGGCAATAGCCGCGGCCATGCGCTGCAGCAGGGCGGGGTTCCAGGTGCTGCCCTGGCCGATGGCCGTGGGAAACACCGTCGTGCCGATGGCCATGTGGCCGTGCGGGCATTCCTCCGCCAGAAACAGGGGGATGCCCAGCCGGGTATGCTCCACGGCGTACTTCTGCAGGGCGTTGGCGGCGTGGGCCGCTTGCCCGGGGTGTAGGCCAGTGGTCAGGGTTTTCTTGGTCCAGGGGTCGGCGCGCAGCGTGGCCCAGAGGGCGCCGATGTGGCGCTCGTCGACTGCTTTCCGGTAGGCCGCACTGGTGGTAATCCGCGCCCCCTTTTTCTCGTACATCTCCCAGCCCAGCACCGTCGAGAGCTGGCCGACCTTCTCCTCCACCGTCATGCGGGCAAGCAAATCCCGAACGCGCTCTTCCGTCGGGGCCTGGGGGTCTTGGTAGACTGGCCTGGCCGTTTGAGCCCGGGCGGCCGCCCCCATCAAATACAGGCCGAGGATAAGGTATGCGCGCATGGAATACAGGAAGGAGAGGACGACGTATTGGGCTAACTTGGGCAAGCGGCGGGCCACTGGCTGAGCCCGGGACTACCCAGGCGGCTGTGGCCTTAGTTCGCCGTAAAGGCAAATGCCAGGGCCGGGTAGGAGCCGGCTTGCTGGGTGAGGGAAGCGGGCAGCGTAACCCGCACCTTGTCGCCCTGCCGGGTCCAGGGCACGCGCCGGCCCGTTTGCAGCAGGGTCATTGCGCTTCCCTGCCTGGGGATATTGCCCGTCCACTCGATGACGGCGGGCGCGGCTTCGTTCTCGGGCAGGCAGGCAATGGCGTAGCGCACATTTCGGGGGCCCTGCGTGAAGTAGGTGCGCCCATCCTGGTAGTGCGCGGTGGGGCGGGTGTTGTAAATGGCCGCCCCGTTTACTTTCAGCCACTGGCCAATTGTCAGGAGCCGCGTCACGGCTTCGTCGGCCAGGGTGCCATCGGGCTTCGGCCCCACGCCCAGCAGCAGGCTGCCGCCCTTGGCAACGACTTCCACCAGCGCGTGGACGATGCGAGTGGGAGACTTGTACTGGTCGTGCGGCACGTAGCCCCAGTTGTTGGCCAGGGTCAGGCAGCTCTCCCAGGGGGTGCTGAGCTGGTGGTCGGGCACGCGCTGTTCGGGCGTTTGGTAGTTTTCGTAGGGGCCGTGCACGGTGCGGTCAACCAGGAGCAGGCCCGGCTGGGCCTGCCGGGCCATGGCAGCAATGCGGGGCATGTTAACGTCCTGGCTGAACTCAGGAATTGGCGCCCCCCAGGCGCGCACCTCGGCATTCACCGTTTCGCGGGGGCGCACCCAGCCCCCATCCAGCCACAGAATGTCAAGGGGCCCGTACTCGTGCATCAGCTCGCTGATCTGGTTGTAGGTGAACTCCTGGTACTGACGCCAGCGCCCCGGGTACTTGCGGATGTCGTAGTTCACGTTGCGGTCGGGGGTGGCGTACTTGGGCCACCAGAAGCTCGGCGAGTGCCAATCGGGCTTGGAGAAGTAGGCCCCCACCATGAAGCCCTCCCGGCGGAAGGCCTCGAACACGTGCTTGGCCACGTTGGCCTGCGGGTGGTCTTGGAAGGGGCCGTTGGTGATTTTGAAGTCGGTCTGCTTCGTGTCGAACAGGTTGAAGCCGTCGTGGTGCTTGGTGGTAAACACCACGTAGCGCATGCCCGCCCTTCGGGCCACCCCCGCCCACTGCGCCGGGTTGAACTGCACGGGGTTGAACTCCCTGCTCAGGCCCCAGTACCACTTCTTGTAGTCCTCGTAGGCCAGGGTGCTGTCCCGCTCAATCCAGCTTTCCGAGCACAGCTGCCACGACTCAATAATGCCCGGCACCGCGTACAAGCCCCAGTGCAGGATCAGCCCGAACTTCTGGTCGCGCCACTTCTCCAGCTTTTGCCTGACCAGCGGATCGGTGGGCACCTCGTACTGGGTGGACTGCGGGTGCAGGCCCGGCTCCTGGGCCCGCAAAGGCCTCGCGAAAGCGGCCACCAGCAGGCCTAGGCAAAGGGTTGCGTGACGGAACATCATAGCCGTGAAAGAGAGGGAACGTCAAGAGGCCGGCGGCACGGCCGCGCCCCGGTCAGCTCCGGGGCGGGTACGGGGAGCGGGCCGGAGCTCACCCTAGGGACCGGAGCCGCCCGACCAGGTCCTGCACAATGGTTGGGTCGGTTTCCCAGCGGGGCGCATCAAACTCCGTGGCTTTTGCCGCGGGCAAACCCGGAAGCCTTCGTTTCGCGCTGGCGTGAAACTCGTGGGCCCCCGTGCGCTGCGCCAGCCCCTGAATTGTGGCGGGCGTTACGCCCGAGCCCGGCATAATGCTGAGGCGGCCGGCCGCCTGCCGGACCAGCGCCGCCAGCTGCGCTTGTCCCGCTTCGGCCGTGGGCTGCCCCCCGGAGGTCAGCAGGCGCTGGCACCCGAGGTGGATAACGTCTTCCAGGGCCTGCTCCTGGTCGGGGCAGGCATCAAAGGCCCGGTGAAACGTAACCGACAGCGGCCCGGCCGCTTCCACCAGCGGCCGGCAAGCCGCCAGGTCTACGCGGCCCGCCTCGGTTAGCGCCCCGAGCACAACTCCCGCGCACCCGAGCGCGCGGCACTGCCGGATGTCGGCGGCCATAATGGCTTGCTCCTCCGCATCGTAGCAGAAGTGGCCCGGCCGCGGCCGAATCAGCACAAACACGGGGATGGTCAGCTGGGCCAGCACCCATTGGATGGTGCCGAACGAAGGGGTAGTGCCCCCTTGCTCCAGCTGCTGGCACAGCTCAACCCGGTCGGCGCCCCCCACCTGGGCCGCGACGGCCGAGTGTCCCGACCCCGCGCAGATTTCCAGCACCCGCGTCCTCATTTCAGCAGGTAGTCGGCTTGCAGGAGCTGCTGCTGATTCTGGGCGTTGCACACGGCGTAGCTGAAGCCCTTCTGCAGGGCGAAGGCCCCGTACTGGCCCTGGTTGTTAAGGGCAATAAAGCACACCTGAATGTCGCGGGCCTTGGCTCCCTTGATGCGGGCTACGCGCTCCACGGCGGCTTTGCAGGCCGCGGTGGGGGAAAGGCCCTGGCGCATGAGCTCCACCACCGTGTGGGAGCCGGCAATGCGAATCACGTCCTCGCCCTGCCCCGTAGCGGCGGCGGCCCCCACGGCGTTATCCACGAACAAGCCCGCGCCAATGAGGGGGGAGTCGCCGAGGCGGCCGCGCATTTTAAAGCCCATGCCGCTGGTGGTGCAGCTGCCGCTGAGGTTGCCCTGCGCGTCCTGGGCCAGCATGGCAATGGTATCGTGGTTGTTGGCGCCCCCCACCGGTCCCACGGGCTTTTTGTTGCCGGAGTTCTCGATATTGACAATGGGCTGGTACTGGCTGGTCTTGAGCCACTCCCGGTAGGCCTTCGCCGCATCGGGGCTGAGCTGCTGGGGCTCCAGGGCAAAGCCCTGAGCCACGGCAAACTGCTGGGCCCCCTCCCCCACCAGCATCACGTGGGGGGTGCGCTCCATGATGCGCCGGGCTACGCTCACGGGGTGCTTGATGCGCTCCAGCGCGGCCACGCTGCCGCAGTTGAACTGCTCATCCATGATGCAGGCATCCAGCGTCACGATGCCGTCGCGGTCGGGGTTGCCGCCCAAACCCACGCAGCAGTTCTGGGAGGCTTCCGTCACCATGACCCCGGCCTCCACCGCATCCAGCGCCCGGCCGCCCTGGCTGAGGACTTTCCAGGCCCCCAGGTTGGCGGCCAGCCCGTCGTTCCAGGTGGAAATAACCAGCGGCTTACTGGCCAGGGGCGGCGGGGGCAGCGCCAGCGCGTCGGCAACCGGGCTCGTGGCCAAGGCCGCCAGGCCAGCGGCGGAGGAGGAAAGAAACTTGCGGCGAGTAGGCATAGAAACAGAATACGAGGTGGACTTCGGCAATGAGACTGCTAGACTACTGAAAAGTAGGGGTAATTGAGGTATGGTTTCGCAAAGTATGCGCAGCCAACGGTTTCGGGCGCGCCGAAACCCTGAGTAGCACCGCTTCGGCCGCGGCGCCGGGGCGGGGCTACTCAGGGGCCCGGGAGCGGCCGTTCCGGGAGGAGAAGGCAGCGAGCGAAACCCCGGTTCTGACGGACTAGGTCGGGGACGCGGCGCCCGGGGACGAGGTAATGGCTACTTTTGGCCCGGTATTCTACTCCTGAGGGCCCTTGCTTGGTCTTCAAATTCTTAGCCTACATCCTTGAACCATCCCATTGAGGTCACCGCCCCCGGCCGCCGGAACACCTGCTCCCTGGTCGTGGTGTCAACCCTGAGCCTGCTTACGGCCCTGAGTCTGACGCCCGCCCGGGCCCAAACCCGCGTTACGCTGAGCGGCACCGTCAGGGATACTAAAACGGCGGAAATCCTGAGTGGCGCCACCCTGCGCGTGGTAGAGCTGCCGGGCGTGGGCACCAGCGCCGACGCCCAGGGGCACTTCACGCTCACGGTTCCCGCGGGCCAGTACACCCTCGAAGCCAGCTTCTTGGGCTACCAGACGAGTAGGCGCCCGGTGCCGGCCACCAGCAGCCAGCTCCTGGACCTGCGGTTGGCCGCGGACGGCCAGCAGCTGCGCGAAGTAGTCGTGACGGCGCGCCGCCAGGAGGCCACGATCAGCCGGGCCCAGGCCGGGGTGGAAACCCTTGACACCCGCCAGATTGCCAAGGTGCCGGTACTGTTCGGGGAGAAGGACGTCATCAAGACCCTCACCCTGCTGCCGGGCGTGAAACCGGCCGGGGAAGGCAGCAGCGGCTTCTCCGTGCGCGGGGGCAACGTGGACCAGAACCTGGTGCTGCTGGACGAGGCCCCCATCTACAACGCCTCCCACCTGCTGGGCTTCTTCTCCACCTTCAACTCCGACGCCGTGCGCGACCTGACCATCTACAAGGGGGGCATGCCGGCCCAGTACGGCGGGCGCCTTTCCTCCGTGGTCGACGTGCAGCTCAAGGACGGCAACGCGCAGCAGCTGCACGGCAGCGGCGGCATCGGCCTGATTGCCTCCCGGCTGGCGCTGGAAGGGCCCCTGGTCCGGGACCAGGGCTCCTTTATCGTTACCGGGCGCCGCACCTACGCTGACGTGTTTCTCAAGGCCTCCCCCAACGAGGACCTGCGGGATGCCCGCCTGAACTTCTACGACTTCACGGCCAAGGCCAACTACCGGCTGGGCGAACGCACCCGCCTGTACTTTTCGGGCTACCTGGGCCACGACGTCATGGGCACCAGCGGCTTCGGCTTCAGCTACGGCAACACCACCGGCACGCTGCGCCTGCAGCACCAGCTCAGCGGCAAACTCGCCTCCAACACGGCCCTGATCTACAGCAAGTACAACTACCAGATTGAGCTTAACTCCGAGACGGTCGCTTTCGCCATTGCCTCCCGGATTCAGGACTGGAACCTGAAGCAGGACTTTGAGTGGGACCCCGCGGCCGGCCAGAAGCTGCGCTTTGGTGCCAACCTGATTTACCACACCATCACCCCGGGCCGGGTGGAGGCCGACGCCGACGCGGCGATTAACGCCACGGCCGACAAAACCAGCTACGCCCTGGAGCCGGCCGTGTACGCTTCCCACGAGTGGGCCGCCACCCCGCGCCTGGACCTGACCACCGGCCTGCGCTTTTCCGGCTTTAGCCTGCTGGGGCCCGGGCAGTACGCGCGCTTCGACGCGGCGGGCCGCCCCCTGACCACGAGGAATTATGGCGCGGGCGAGGTGGTCAGAACCTACCTGAACCTGGAGCCACGCCTGGCCGCCAGCTACCAGCTCACGCCCAGCAGTACGGTGAAGGCCGGCTACGCCCGCAACGTGCAAAACCTGCACCTGCTCAGCAACTCCCTGGCCTCCTCGCCCACGGACCGCTACATCCCAACTTCGCCCACCGTCAAGCCCGAGCTGGCGGATCAGGTGTCAGCCGGCTACTTCCGCAGCCTGGGTTCCAGCCGGGCCTACACCTTGTCGGCGGAAGTCTACTACAAGTCGCTGCGCCACCAGATTGACTACCGCGACGGGGCCGCGCTCAACCCGACCGGCGACGTGGAAGGCGACCTGCTCTCGGGGCGGGGCCGCACCTACGGGCTGGAGCTGCTGGTGCGCAAGGAAACCGGCCGCCTAACCGGCTGGGTGGCCTACACCCTGAGTAAGTCGGAGCGGCAGTTCGCGCAGATAAACCGCGGGGCCTGGTTTAATGCCCGCCAGGACCGGCCGCACGATGTGTCCGTGGTAGGGGTGTACCAGCTCACGCCGCAGTGGAGCATCTCGGGCACGTTCGTGACCAGCAGCGGCTCCCCGGTTACGTACCCGGTGGGCAAATACGAAACCATGGGGCAGGTGGTCAGCCTCTACGGCCCACGCAACGCCGAGCGCCTGCCGGTGTACCGGCGCCTAGACCTGGGGGCCACTTTCGAAAAGCAGCGCCCACCGGGTCAGCGCTTTCACAGCAGCTGGAACTTCTCGCTCTATAACGCCCTGGGCCGGGAGAACCCCTACAGCATCAACTTCCAGACGGTGGAGGACGACCCGACCCGCACGGAAGCCGTGCAGACGGCCCTGTTTCGCTGGATTCCCTCGGCCACCTACAACTTCAACTTCTAAGGCACTCCTAGCCCGCTGGCTCATGCGTCCCCCGTTTCCCAAATTTGCGTTTGCGCGTTTCACCCTAGGCCTCGCCGCCGCACTGCTGGCCACCGCCTGCACCAAAGTCGTGGACCTCGACCTGCAGGATGCGGCGCCGCGCCTGCTGATTGAGGGTCAGCTGGCCAACGACGGCCGCCCCTGCACCGTGCAGCTCTCGCGCAGCACCAGCTACCAAAACCCCAACGTCTTCCCGCCCGTGGTGGGCGCCGTCATTACGCTCAGCGACGCCGGCGGCGGCCTGGAAACCCTGCGGGAAACCAGCCCCGGTCAGTACCGGGGAAGCACGATTACCGGCCAGCCCGGCCACCGCTACACGCTGCGGGTGGAGACCGAGGGCCAGAGCTACGTGGCCCAGTCCACCATGCCCGCCGTCGTGGAGCTGACCGGCCTGCGCGTGGAAAAAGGCTTCTTCGGCGACCTCCTCTCGTGGTGCCGCAGTTTCTGGACCCGGCCGGGGAGCGCAACTACTATGTATTCCGCCAGTACCGCAACGGACGGCTGAACCCGAGCCTGTTTCTGCGCGATGATGAGCTGACGGACGGTAAACCAAACGCGCGGCCCCTGGTCGGGGGCGGCGGCCGGGAGGAAGACCAACTCGTTGCCGGCGACAGCGTGCGCGTGGAGATGCAAACCATTGACGCGGGAGTGCACGAGTACGTGCGCACCCTCAACGAGGTGCTCGGCGGCAACAGCGCGGCCCCGGCCAACCCCACATCCAACTTCTCCGGGGAGGTGCTGGGCTACTTCAGCGCGTACACCTTGCAGCGGCGTAGTCAGCGCCTGCCGTAGCTTCGGTTTCAGCGGCCAAGTAGGCTAGGCCTGCTCCCGGGGTGGGCCAGCCTATTTGGCCGCCGGGTACCAGTTGCGCAGCCGAACGTCTATTTTCTGGTTGGCCGCGCGGACGGCTTTTTTAAAGCCCTCCACGTCACTCAGGCCGTTCTGCCCCCGGTAGTGGTACGGGTACACGATGCCCGGCTTGAAGGCCAGCACGGCCTGGGCGGCCTGCTGGGTGTCCATGGTGTAGGGCAGGTTCATGCACACGAATGCCACGTCGATGTTTTTCAGGGCGCGCATTTCGGCAGTGTCTTCCGTGTCGCCGGAGAAGTAAACGTTTTTGCCGCCCAGGTGCAGGACGTAGCCATTGCCCCGCCCCTTCGGGTGCATGGCATCGGCCGCCTCGGGCAGGTTGTACATCGGGATGGCCGTAATGCCCAGGCCGAGGGTGTCGAGCCGCTGGCCGTTGCGCAGCACGCGCACGCGGGCTTTATATTCCGCCGGCAGCTTCGCCGCTACCGCGCTGGGCACTACCAGCAGGGCCTTGCCAAGGGAGAGGCCCGCGAGCGTTTTCGGGTCCAGGTGGTCGCCGTGAATGTCCGTAATCAAGACCACGTCGGGCGCGGCCAGCCCGGCGTAGGCCTCCGCCCCGCCGTAAGGGTCCACGTAGATGGTCTTCCCGCTTCCCGTGAGCACCACGCTGCCGTGGGTGATGGGCTGGACCGTGAGGGAACCGGTGGGGGTCGTAATCTGGTCAGCGGCGGCGCGCGGGGTAGCGGCGGTTTGGGCCTGCGCCTGAACCGCCAACGCCGTCAGCGCGGCCGTGAGAAGGAAGGTAGCGTTCATCTGATTCAGCCGGTGAGGGAGTGATAGTCGTGGGTTTTGGCAGGAGGTGGCGCCCGAAGAAGGAGCCCGCCTGCCAGGTGGGACAATAACGAGCTTTCTGCGCGCAAGTTGGGGGCGCCAACCCCCGCGGCCCGCGCGGGTCCCGGCCGCCTAGGCCTCCTCCGGGCTGAGTCCCTGAGCTTGTTGCGCAGGAAGCTTCCGGCCCCAGCGAGCCCCGGGCCCCGGCCGGGTACTGGCGGCCCCAACTGGTACTGGTAACCAGAGTAGGCCGGCAAGCGCCTATAGAGCTTTATTTCAGGGGTGTCCCGTTTCTGTCCAGCAGGGTGATGTTGCCGTTGGCAAACTTTTTTACTTCCTCGTACTGGGTGGCTTTGTCGCCCACGACCACGTAAACCAGCTCTTTTTCCGGCATGTATTTGCCGATGGTGGCCTGGAAATCCGTCACTCCCATCTGCAGCAGCTTCTGCTGGTCGTCCTCCAGGAATTTCGGTGACCTGTTGAACTTGCTGATGCGGCGCAGAATGCCCAGCTTGGCGCCCTGGCTTTCGTACACCAGGGTGTTGCCCTTCAGGATCTTGCTTTTGGCAATTTCCACGTCGGCGGGGCTGAAGGTGGGCCCGTAGTCGGTCAGCAGCTGGCGGATAAGCTGCAACGAAGCGCCGGTGGCATTGGCGCGCACGCTGGTGGTAACTACGAAGGGCGCCATTTCCTTGAGCTCCAGCACCGACGAATTTGCGCCGTAGGTGTAGCCCTTCTGGATGCGCAGCAGCTGAGTCAGGCGCCCGCTGGCGCCGCTGCCCAGCACGGCATTGGCAAACGTGGCCTTGCTCAGGTCGGGGTCGGTGCCGGTCAGGGCCAGCTTACCGATGTAGAGCACCGACTGCTTGGCGTCGGGCACATCAACGAAGTACACGTGGCCCCCCCGCGTTTGGGCGGGAAGCTCCTGCTTGGGCTGGCTGACGGCTTTCGCCGCCCAGCTCGCGCCCAGCGGCTGCAGGGCCGCGGCTACCGTACTCTGGTCAATGGCGCCCACCACGTGCACCGCCGCCCCGGCCGGCGAAATGTTCGTGTTGTAGTACGCCTTCACGTCATCCAGGGTGATGCCGGCCGTGGTTTCCAGCGTGCCGATGCTCGGGGTGCTCAGAATATGGTTCGGCCCGTATAGCAATTTGAAAAAGGTGAGGCTGGCTACCGACGCCGCATTCGCCTCCTGCCCCTTCAGGTTGGTGGCCAAGGAGCTTTTCAGGCGCGCAAACTCGACGGCATCCCACCGGGGCTGCAGCAGCATTTCCTGCACCAGCGCCAGCGTGGGCCCGAAGTTACGGGCCAGGCAGCGGGCCTGCACCCGGATTTCTTCATTGGTGCTGGTAACCGCAATGGAGGCCCCCAGCAAGTCAATGGCTTCCTCAAGCTGGGCCGGGGTTTTCTGGGCCGTGCCCTGCGTGAGCATCTGGGCCAGCAACGAAGCGGTGCCGGCTTTGCTGAGGGGGTCCAGGGAATGGCCCCCGGGAATGGTTACATCAAAGGATACCAGCGGAATTTCGCGGTTGTCGATGCCGTACACTCTCAGGCCATTGGCCAGCGAGGCATTCCAGATAGTGGGCACCTTAAACAGCGGCGTTTGCAGAAAGGGTGGTTCGGAACGGTCGTATTTGGTGACGGTTTTCTCAAACACGGCCTCCTTGCCCTGCCCTACATCCTCGTTCTGCACCCCGGCAACGACTTTTTCCTGGTACACGGTGGCTAGCTGCGCCCCCTGCACCACCAGGTTTTGCTGGCCCTTGGGCACCACGCTGGTCATCACGTAGGGCTTGCCCTTGAGGTAGTGGTTGTACACCCGCATCACGTCGGCCCGCGTCACGGCCTGGGCCAGCTTCGCGGCTTTGGTGAGGTGCGCCGGGTCGCCGGCAAACTCGTTGTCGCGGCCCATCTGCAGGGCTTTGCTCAGCACCGATTCCACGCCCGAGTACAGGTCGGTTTCAATTTTGGCCCGGATGCGGGCCAGCTCCGTGTCGGAAAAGCCCTGGGTTTCAAACCGCTTCAGGCCCTCCTGAATGGCCCCGTGCACCTGCTGCAGGCTCGTGTTGGGGTTGGCCCGCACCTGAATGATAAACTCGCCCGCCAGCTCACTGCTGTATTGGTAGGCCCCAACCGCGGGCGCCAGCTTCTGCTCTTCCACAATCACCTTGTAGAGGGGCGACGTGCGGTTGCCCGCCAGCAGCTGGCCCAGCACCTCCAGGGCGTAGGTGTCGCGGTGGTACTCCTGAATGCTGGGAAACACCAGCTGCAGCTGCGGGAGGCGGGCGAAGTTGTCTTCCAGGTAGAGCGACTTGGTCTGGGTCAGGCCCGCGGGCCGGGGGGCGAGGGGCTTAACGGGCGGCCCCTTCTTGATCTCGCCAAACCAGCGCTGCACCTTGGCCTTGGTTTCGGCGATGTTGATGTCGCCGGCAATAACCAGCGTGGCGTTGTTGGGCCCGTAGTACTGGTGGTAAAATTCCTGCACGTCGGCCAGGGTGGCGGCCTGCAAGTCCGGCAGCGAGCCAATCACCGTCCAGTTGTAGGGGTGGTCGGCCGGGTACAGGTTTTTGCGCAGCACCTCGCTGGTGGAGCCGTAGGCCACGTTGTCGTAGTTCTGGCGCTTCTCGTTCTTTACCACCTGAATCTCCCGGGCCAGCGCTTCCGTGGTCACCGTCTTGATCATGTAGCCGAGGCGGTCAGAGTCAATCCACATGATTTTGTCGAAGGCATCCTTGGGCACCACTTCGTAGTACTGGGTGCCGTCGTTCCAGGTGCTGCCATTGCGCTGCCCGCCCCACTCTTCAATGAGCTTGCGGTTGGCGCCCACCGGAGCATTTTCCGAGTCATTGAACGACATGTGCTCGAAGAAGTGCGCAAAACCGGTTTTGCCGGGCTTTTCGCGGTTAGAGCCCACGTGCATGATGGTGGCGAAGGCCACAATCGGGTCCGAATGATCTTCGTGCAGCACCACTTCCAGCCCATTCTCCAGCACGAACTTTTCGTAGGGCAAGGCGAAGGCGCTGGCCTTGGCCGCGGAAGGTTTCGGCGCAGTTTGGGCGGGGGCCGGGGTACCCCAGCAGGTCGCGGCCAGCAGAAGGGCCGCTAGAATATTCGGGTGATAACGCATCGGGCCGAGCAGGTAGTGGATAAGAAAAGTAATAGTAGCTCTTAATTCGAAGAATGCCGCATAACCATAAGGCGGCAACGGGTGAACCGTGCCTTCCGAGACGAGGCAGCAGACTCGTTCCCGGGCGGGGGTAGCCCAGCTTAGGAAGTTGGTGCCTCTTGCGGGCCAGCCCGGAGGGCGAGCCCACCCACCGGAGCGGGCAATGGCATCTGCTCGCCTTCCTAACTCGGTTCCCATTACGTGGCTCAAGCAGCCCCACTGCGCCACCTGGGCAGGGCAAACGCTTAGTTCAGGCAGTGGGCGCGGTACGCGGGGCGGCGTCAGGCCGACGACCTTTTTGAAGAGCCGCGTAAAGTAGGGTGGGTTGTCGAAGCCGAGCTGGTAGGCCGTCTGCGCAACGGTGTTGTCGGTGCTGATAAGCCAGTTTTTTGCTTCGCCCAGCAGGAAAAAGTGGCCGTGGTCGAGCGCCGTTTGGCCGGTTTCCTGCTTAAGCAAATCGGTGGGGTAGCGGGGGGCGTGCCGGGCGGGGCCTGCAAGCTAGTCTTCGTGAAGGCAGTTGCGCCCCCCGCCGCCGCGGCATCAGCTAGCCAACCTGCGGCAGGTTCACGAGTGGGGCCACTGCCGCCAGCAGCTGATCCCGCAGCTGGTGCCAGGGCAGGGCTTCCATGTACTCGCTCAAGCTGCACAGCTCTTCGTAGGTGCGGCGCAAGGCCTGCTGCTGGCAGGAGGGCAGGGACGGATCGATGGCGTGGCCTAGGTAGAAAATCCACACGGGCAGGCAGATGGAGAGCGTGATGACTTCCACTTCGCTGCCGGTTGAGAACCGGCGAATCTGGAGGGCTTGGGCCTGAATTGCTCTTACCTCCCTAAATAGGCTTACAAACACAAGGAAACTGCGCTATATCTAATTGCACTGCAAAGTAGCTAAAGCCCTTTAGACAAACTATATACTATATATTTATTGTGTTTTACACTGACTGGTGGGTGCTACCCCGGGCTGCCTGCCCGGGGTAGTAGCCCCCAGACCGGGCAGGGGCGCCCTCGGGTGGTGGCAAGAGCGGGGCGGGTGTAGCTCCGGGCGCCGCAACATCAGTTGGCCCGGAACTTCGTATGGGTAGTAATGAGACAAGTTCCCTTTGCTACGCCTTCCGCCGACGTTGCCAACGAGGTAGCGCTCGAGCTGTTAAGTCAAACCTTCCTGGCCTGGGACGCGCCGCTGTTGGATCTGGGTGCGGGCAGCAGCTCGTTTGTGCCCGCGCTGCTGAGCGAGGGCTACTCCAATGTAGTGGCCGTGGATGTCAGCCCCGGGGCGCTGGAAGCCCAGGCCCAGCAGCTTACGCCCCAGCAGCGCGACCAGGTGCTGTGGGTGGTGGACGACGTTACCCAGGCCCAGCACCTGCCCTGGCTGGACCCGATCCTGTTCTGGCACGACCGGGCCATGCTGCCGGTGCTGACTCACCCCGCCCACCAGCGCGCCTACCAGGCCCTGCTGACACAAATGGTGCTGCCCCGCCTCGGCTGGGTGCTGCTGCAGGTCGACCGGCCCGGGGGAGGCGGCCAGCGCGGCGATATGCGCACCCAACCCTACACCATCCAGCAGCTGCAGTCCTTCGTGGGGCCCGAGTTTGCGCTGCAGGCGTACCGCGAGTACGTGGCGCAGGAGGAAGCGCCGCAGCCCCGCCTGTACGCCTTGTTCCGGCGCCTCGCCGATGCCGCCGGCCAATTTCGCAGCGCGTAGGGTCCGGCGGTAACGGCCGAGGCCGGGTGGGCTGCTTACGCCCCAAGTCGCAAGAAGCAGTTGCCCGTCACCGCCCGGCCCGGCTCAGCTGGCGCTTACCCCCTCCGGTTGGTTCTCCCGCTAGCCGTGCGGAAAACGACGTGGAGTCCGGAGCGTGACTTTGGGGCCCGGGCCCGCTCCCGGGACGGTCGCTCCCAATCTAGCCAGCCGGTCTCTTCCGCCGAAAGCGCAAAACCTCGGCGGCGCTTTCCGGCGGAGCCGCCGCTGGCTGCCAGGGGGCCGGGCGGGCGGGACTATGCGCCAGGCCCCCTGGTTCGTTTGGCAGTTCCTTCCACTAGAGCCGGCGGCTGGCCGGGAAGCTAGCATCATCTTTGTATTGCGCTGTTTCTATCTCGTCTATACCCCTAGCGCCTATGCCGGACTCTTTATTCGAACTACACCCCGCGGGCTGCCTCGCACTTTCGGCCCAGGGCGTGGTGATGCTGACCGTGGAGCCCGGCGCGGTAGAGCTGCGGGCCGCGCAGGACCTATTCGAGCGGGCGCTCCTGCTGCTCAGGCGCAGCCAGCGGCCCAAGCTGCTGCTGGATCTGCGCTACTGGGCCAGCGACGAGCCCCCGCTGATAAGCTGGCTGCTGCTGGACTGGGGGCCGCGGGCCATGGCTAGTGGCTACCTGCGGCAGGTGGCCGTGCTGCCCTCCGCCATGCCCCTGGTTCGCCTGCAGGCCACCCAGTTTTGCCTGGAGGCCCGGCGGCACTACGGCTTAATCAGTCGGATCTTTTGCGCGCACCCGCCCACGGCAGCCCTCGAGTGGCTGGCGTGAAAGCCAGCCGCCGGCGCCAGGATTCACCGAGAAGCTATTACCAACCCCGACGGAAAAGTTTGGGCGCGCAAGCTTCCCCTAAAGGCGGGTAGGGCCCGGTAATGAGGGCCCCTTGTTGCCGGGCTACTTCCTACTTTAGGGCGGTTTCCGGTTCCGCCCACCACCTGTTCCCGCATGTCGACAGCCCCGCCTTTTGCTTCCTCCCGGCCAGTCCTGCTGCCCTACCAGCCCCGGTGGGCCCGGGAGTTTGCGGCCTTGGCGCAGCGGCTGGCTCCCCTGGTGGGCAGCTCGCTGCTGCGCATCGACCACATCGGCTCCACGGCCGTACCGGGCCTGCAAGCCAAGGACGTGCTGGACGTGCAGCTCACCGTGGCCGACCTCACCCAGACCGCGGAGCTCACGCGCGGGCTGACCCAGGCGGGCTTTCAGCTGCGCGCCGGGTTCCGCTACGACGAGTTCGGGCAGCTGCCGGCCCACTGCCCTGACTTGCGCAAGCTCTACTGGCGCGAGCCGGCCGGGGAGCGCCGCCTGCACCTGCACGTGCGGGAAGCCGGGCGGTTCAACACCCGCTTTGCCCTGCTGATGCGCGATTACCTGCGCGCCCAGCCCGCGGCCAGCCAGGCCTACGGCCGGCTGAAGCAGCGGGCGGCCACGCTGTTTCCCTCCAGCATCGAGGGCTACCTCTACATCAAAGCGCCGGTCTTCGAGTTGCTGTACCACGCGGCCGCGGGCTGGGCCGCGCAGACGGGCTGGGAGCCCCCGGCCGGAGCCGCTTAGCTCGCCGCTCAACACCCTGACTACTTAGTATTTAGGCCAAAATACACTCCCTTCCCGCCAGCTCTATGTGGCCACTCGCCTAAAAAGCCACCGATTGTTCTGTCGAACCGGCCTTGGAAAGGACGGCATCGTGCTCGTCAGGGGCGCCAGCTAAGCCAAAGAACCCTTGAGCGGCCTGGTAGGCCTGCCCGAGGGTTGCGCTGACCCGGTTTTTCTCCCGCTGACCAATTTACCCGGAGCCAGCGGGAGCCGTTTCTACTGCCGGGCAGCCCAGGAACGACCACGCCTATTGTGTTTAATATTTTTTATATAAATATTGCCATCTATCTACCGCTGCCTGCGCGCTAAGCCGATGAATGCTCGAGGTTTGTTTCAGTCCCTGCTGTCCAGATGGTGGCGCCACCGGGCCTACGCCAAGGTGCCCTACCCTTACCAGAGCTGGACCCAACTGGCCGCCACCGGCGATAAGGCAAACTTCTACCCGGACTTCTTGCGGGCAGCAGTTGCCCGGGAACGCGCCGCCCGGCTTGCTAAAATGCGAAAAGCCGCCTGACCCGGCCCGGGAGCCCCCGGGCTAGTGCCGAGCCTGCTTCCCAGCGCCGCTGCCGCCGCCGTGGGCGACGGAATGAAACGACTCCCGAGCTGATCAAAAAGCCGGCAAGCTGTCCCCCGGCCGTACGGCAACCCGCCTGCTCGCCGTCCTAGCCAGCCAGGATGGGGGTAAGCTCACCGACGTACGTGAGCGTGAGTTGATGCATCGCCCGGGTGCAGGCTACGTACAGCATGCTTCGGTCAACCTCCGTGGTGTAGGTCTGAGCGGAGGCAAAGGGCACCACCACCGCATCGAATTCCAACCCCTTGGCCAAGTGAGCAGTAGTGATAATGACTCCCTCCTTAAAGGCAGTTGACTCCTCCGTGAGCAAATAAACGCCCGGGGCCTGCAGTGCCTCCTGCGCGTGTTCGGCTTGCGCGAGAGTTTTGCAAATGAGGCCCAGGGAATGCTGACCCGAGCTTTTAAAGTCCGCAATCAGCTGGCGGAGCGCCGTTAGCTCCTCACCCGGGCTGTTGTAACCCACCACGGCCGGCGCCGGGCCGTGCCGGTCCAGGGGAATGAGGTGGGGATTGGGGGTGATGCGCTGCGCGAAGGCCGTAATCTCGACGGTTGAGCGGTAGCTGCGGTAGAGCTTGACCACCTCGGCTTGCGGGAATACGCGTTCGATGGTTTCGGCGGAGGAAGCGCTGTAGGGGTTCACCGTCTGGCTGACATCGCCCAGGATGGTTTTGCGGCAGTGAAACAAGCGCGACAAGACGGCATACTGCACCGGGGTGTAGTCCTGCATCTCGTCCACGAGCAAGTGCTTGACGTGATCGTAGGAAGCCAGTCCTTCCAGCCGCAGGTGCAAATAAATCAAGGCAAACACATCGGCGTACTCCAACTGTAGCGGGTGGTCCAGCCGCAGGAGCCTGGGCTGCCCCACCCAGCGGTAAAAGTCCCGGTAGAAGTCCAGCACCTGATTGAACTTCAGCATACGGGGTATTCCTTCCCCAATGGCGGCCTTCTCGCGCCCGGTCAGCTTGCGGCGGACCGCGTCTCGCACGAAGGCCCGCACATCATCGGCAATCAGGGCGAAGCGCTTCAAGATTGGCACCCGGTGGTAGGCCTTAAACTTGTCCAGCAGCAGTTGCCGGGGCACCACCGTGCCGCCCACCCGCAGCTCGGCAGCGGTGAAGTAGTGGTTCTCCACGTGAAGCAGGTACTGGTTCAGCTTGCTGAGAAACTCCGCCGATGACTTGAACCGGATGCGCTCGATAAACGCGGGGTCGGGCCGCTCCAGCAGGGCCGACACCTGCTCGAAAAAGGTTTGAAACCGGTAGCGGTTGCCCAGCAGGTCGGCCGCCAGCTCCTCCATGCCCAGCTCGGGGATGTGTTCTTCGCCCAGCTCGGGCAGCACGTTGGAGATGTAGTCGGCGAAAACTTTATTCGGGGAGATGATCAGCACGTCCTTGGCCCGGATCGTCTCCCGGTAGCGGTACAGCAGAAAGGCGATGCGGTGCAGGGCGATGGAGGTTTTGCCCGAGCCGGCCACGCCCTGAATGATCATCACCGGCGCCGTCTCATTGCGGATGACCGCGTTCTGGTCGCGCTGAATGGTGGCGACGATATTTTTCATTTTATCGTCGGAGGACTTGGCCAGCTCCTGCTGCAGCACGTCGTCGTGAATATTCACGGCGCTGTCGAGCAGAAACTCCAGGCGGCCGTCCCGAATCTTGTATTGCCGCTTGCGCTCGATGGTGCCCTCGATGGTACCGGAAGGGGTGGTGTAGGCGGCCGCTCCCAGCTCGAAGTCGTAAAACATGGAGGAAATCGGGGCCCGCCAGTCGTAAATCAGGTTCTGGCGCTGCTGCTCCTCAAAGAAGGAGTACACGCCAATGTACACCGGCGTGCTCCCCTGCCCGGGGGGGGCGAAGTCCAGGCGGCCGAAGTAGGGCGACTGTCCCAGCTTCAGCAGCCGTCGTTTCCGGGCCACGGCGCCTTCGCCCGTAAAGGCCATCCGGTTGATGGACTGCCCGGCCGCAACCATGTCGGCCTCGTCCATGCCCGACTGGTGCTCGTGGATATACTGCTTTTTCTGCCGGAGCTCATCGGAAAACTGCTTGACGGCGTCATCCACCCGCCGAATGGCGAGCGTCAGCTTCTCCTTGATCTCTTCCAGGTATTCTCGTTCTTCTGATTCGGTGGCGTTTATCACGGGCAGCTCCTGAAAAAATAGCCCCAAAGGTGGGCGCAAAATCTGGAAGCCTGAAGGGGGGCGCCTTTTTACTTCAGCACCCGACCTCAGAAAAAACGGGCGCGGGCGGCGGGGGCGGCAGCAGGCCGGGGCCGTCGGCTAGCTTATTTCAGCGTGGGGTACAGGCCCGGAAATTCCGTTTTCAGTAAGTTGATGGCGACTCCCCCCAGGTTGTCAAAAACCTTGTTGCCGGCTTCGAAATCGCGTAGGAGCGGGTGGCTGACTTTCATGAGCTTGGCGATTTTCGCCTCGTCGTCGCCCATGAAGTTGAGCACGTGCTGAATCTGCGCCTCGGTCATCTTGAGCTTGTGCAGGCGCGTAACGATGCGCTGGTGCAGCGTGGGCAGCTCCGCGGTCAGGGCCAGGCTCATCTGCTTTTCCGCGGGGCGGGTCTTGCTCGTGGTTTTAATTGGCACGCTGGCCAGGTCCTGCTCCCCGAGCAGGGCCTGGGGCTTGGGGATAGTGAAGCGCACGGCTTGCACCTTTTTGCCTTCCTTGATGGGCTCGTAGGTTACCATCCACCCCAGGGAGTGCAGTTCCCGCAGGGCCGGCTCGAGCGCATAGCGCTTGAAGTCGTAAAAGAGCGTGTACGTGACGTCGTTGTCGTCCCCCAGAATCTGCTTGCGCAGGGTGCCGAAATCCACCTCCCACAGGCCCACGTCGTCCCAGGACTTGAGCAGCCAGTACAGCCGGTGCGCGTGGGCCGACTTGAGCGTGAGCAGAGTTTCAATTTCCACGTGCGTGTACTGCTCGGCCAGCTGGAGCAGGAAGGGCTTGATTTCCGGGGCGAAATTGCCCGTCAAAAAGCCCGTGCCCTCGTTTAAATCGATGTAGCTGATGATGGAGTAAGCCGTAAAGCGTTTTTTGTTGCCCGTCTGCGACTCAATGCTGACCACCTTGGACATCAGGCTCTTGCAAGCGTCGCGGATGGTTTCGTACACGCTGCCGCCCTTCTTCTGGGTCATCACCCGGCTCAGGGGAATGGAGATACCCGGCAGCTCCGTCTGGTCCTGGTGAATGCAGCCCAGGGCCAGGGCAAAGATGCGGGCTTCCACGTGGGTGAGCTTCAGGGGAGCACGGACCAGGGCGTTGGCTTGGTAGGCCCGGGGGTAAAGCGTAGCGGCGGCGGGAACCGTGGGCATAGGAACGGCGAAAGTGGAGATTCCACTAATATACGTACCGGCGTGAAAATTCATCGAAGTTCACGCAAATGAAAGCCGGGAGTGCCATTTTTCACGTAGATCGGGACCAGGCTGCGCGGTGCCATTTTTCACGTAGTTGGCCGGGCCAGCCCGGAAAAAGTGCCTGTTTTCACGCAGATGGTGCCATTTTTCACGTAGTGGTGCCACTTCTCACGCAGCAGAGTGCCGTTTTTCGCGCAGATGGTGCCATTTTTCACGCAAATGGGTGCCATTTTTCACGCAGCAGAGTGCCATTTTTCACGCAGGAAACCGGTATTACAACTTGAAAATCAATTAGTTATGGCTTCCTGAATAAAGAATATAATTAAGAAAAGCTTTAGAATACAGAAGAGGTTCTGATTTTTTTGAAAAAGTTGAAAAGGATCAGCTCTACTCCTGGGGGCGGCTTTCCCACCAAAGTCGGCCCGCAGAAGGCGCTGTCCGGATTTTAAGGCGCCTGCGGGGGAGAAAATTCAATAGCACAGGCACATAGCATCTCTCCGAGTGACTGCGTGAAAAATGGCACTCTCCGCCCGGCCCCCGCCCCCGTCGGGCGGCCCCACCATCTACGTGAAAAATGGCACCGTTCCCCGGGTTGAGAGGACCGCTGCTCCTCAGCCGCTGGCGGCCCGGTGCAACGGCCATGACTTACCTGGGGGAATCAACCACGATTGGCTCACCGGGGCCTGACTACTTTACGCCCGGCAAACACGGCAGATACTGCCCGGCACCCAGCGGCGGGGGAACTTAACTGCCTCAGCGGCCATCTATAGCTAAACGAAGGAAGCGGCGCGCCTACAGGTGGTGTGCTGCCGATGTCCCGGCGGCCCGCCGCGGCGCCTCGCTCGTTGCTGGCAGCCACCTTGGGCCTACCCGGGCGGAAGCTCGCAGGTGGGCTCCCTAGGCCTCCCCGCTCCGCGGGAAAGTCCTTACCTTGCTTAGCTACGCTGCAGGGGCAACCCAAGCCGGGCTGCCGCCCTAGTGAATGGTCTGGTAGCTCTGGCCTAGCCCCGGGCGCTAAGTGCCAAGTCGAGGTCGGAGCAGGGGCGGCCGGCCGGCCCGCCATGATGTGCCCGCGCTTCGTTATCTTCTACTTTGCTCAAGAATTTCTATTCTCGCTGCTGATATGTCCTCTTTCCCCGTAGATGGCACGGCTAGTCTAGCGGACCAACTCGCCCAGTGCCAGCTGGCACTAACCGCCGCCCAAGCGCAAATTGCTGCCCTGCAGCAGGAAGCCGATGGCTCCGATCAGCCCGGGGCGACGGCCTTCGTGCAGCAGCTGCCCACGGCGGGGTGGCTGCTGAGCGCGGATGGCCGAACCCAAGCTCTTAACCAGGCTTTCCGCACCCTGCTGGGTTGCGCCGCGGAGCCCCCCCTCCCCCGGGGCCCCCAGCCGGCCGGAGCCGATACCAGCTTTATTGCCGAGGCTTTTGAGGATCCGGCCGCCTTCCGGGCGTGGCTGCGAACAACCCACCGCGCCGGAACAACATCGCTGCACCAGGCCTTTGCCCTGGCCGACGGCCGGGTGGTGGAGCTGGACTACCTGGTGTTAGAGTCGACGAGCGGGGAGCACCTGATTGTGGGGCGCGACATTACCGAGCGCCACCAGCACCTGGCGCAGCTGCGGACCCGCGCCCACCTGCTTGAGCAGCACCCGCAGCCCGTAGTGCAGCTTTCTTCCCGGGGCGAAGTGCGCTACGCTAACCGCGCCGCCGCCGCCCTGCTCGCCGCCGCGCCGGACGCTTTGCAGCGCGAGGCGGGGCCCCGCCTGCTGCGCGTGGGGCGGCGGGCCTGGCACTCGGGCCAGCCCCAGGAGCTTATCCTGGCAGGCCACTCCTACCGGGTGGCCGCCGTGGCCGGGCCGGAGGAGGAAGCCCTGGCGGTGTATCTCACGGCGGCCCCCCGGCAGCAGAGCCAGGAGGAGAACTTTTACGAATCCATTCTGGCTCACGTGCCCGCCGGCGTCATTGCCTTCGACGCGCAACACCGCTATCTGTACGCCAACCCCGTCGTGGAGCCCGACCCGGCCCTGCGGGCCTGGCTGATCGGCAAGAACAACTTTGAATCGTGCGCCCGGCGCGGGCGACCCCGGGCCATGGCGGAGCGCCGACAGGCGCTGTTCGAGCAGGCCCTGCGGGAGCGGCAGGAAGTTACCTGGGAGGAAACTCTGTGGTACCCCCAGTTGGGGAAGCGCCACCACCTGCGGCGCTTCCGGCCCCTGTTCGCCGCCGACGGCTCGCTACGCATGGTGCTGAGCCTGGGCATTGACATTACCGAGCGGCAGCAGGCCGAAGCGGCCCTGCGGGAGCACCAGTACCTGGTCCAGCAGATTGTGGATACCATCCCTAACCTGCTCTGCGTCATAAATCCCGCCAACGAAGTGGTGTTTGCCAACGCGGCCTTTCGGCAGTTCTTCCAGAGCCGGGGCTTCAACCGGCCCAAGCACCCCGACCACCAGCGGGACTTCGATCAGTTCTGCGCGTGGAACCGGCAGGTGCTCGAAACCGGGCAGGTCTTTCGGCGCGAGATTTCGCTTACGGCCGAGGACGGGGAGGTGCGCTACTTCCAGACCGACAAACGCCCCCTGCAGCGAGCGGATGGCCGGCTGGAAGTGCTCACGCTGCACACCGACATCACCGCCCGGGTGGCGGCCGAACAGGAGGCCCAGCAGGCCAAGCAGCAAGCGGAAGAAAACGCCCAGGCCAAGGAAATGTTTCTCTCCCGCATGAGTCACGAGATCCGGACGCCCCTTAACGGGGTGTTGGGGATGGCGTTGCTGCTGGAAAAGACCTCCCTGACGGCCCAGCAGCAGGGCTACCTGACCACCATGCAGCAGGCCGGTCACCAGCTGTTGTTGCTCATCAACGATGTGCTGGACTTAACCAAAATCACCTCCCGGCCCCTCCCCCTGGCCCAGGCGCCCTTCGACGTGCTCAGCACCCTGCGGGGGGCGCAGCAAACGGTAGGGGCCCTGGCCACGCTCAAAGGGCTCCCCGTAACGATAGAGGCCGACGCGCTCAGCGGGCTCTCGCTGGTCGGCGACGCCGCCCGCCTCCATCAGGTGCTGCTCAACCTGCTGGGAAACGCCATTAAGTTTACCGAGCAGGGCGGCATTCAGCTGGGCGCGACGGTGGTGCGGGGGGCCCCCGAGGACGTGACCATCCGCTTCTGGGTGCAGGATACGGGCATTGGCATCGCTGCGGAGGAGCAGGAAGCCATCTTCGAGGCCTTCAGCCAAGTTAACGCCGTGCCATTCTCGGCCCTGGGGGGGACGGGCTTGGGCCTGGCCATCAGCGACCAGTTAGTCCGGCAGATGGGAAGCGTGCTCCGGCTCAGCAGCACCCCGGGGGAGGGCTCCACCTTTTTCTTTGGGCTGACGCTACCGCGAAGCGAGCCGACGGCGGCCCCCCTGCCGGCTGAACCACCCCGAGCAAGCTACGAGGAACTGCGGGGCCTGCACATTTTGCTGGCCGAGGACAATCTGGTGAACCAGTGGATTACCCGGGTGATTCTGGAGCAGCGGGGAGTGGTCGTGGACGTGGTAGCCCACGGGGTAGCGGCCCTGGAGGCCCTGGAGGCGCAGCCCTACGACGCGGCGGTGCTGGATATCCAGATGCCGGGCCTGAGCGGGCTGGAAGTAACCCGGGCCTTCCGGCAGCGGCGCAGCCTGCCCCACGTCAACCTGCCCATTATCGCCTTGACGGCCAACGCCTTCGAGGCCGACCAGGCGACGTATCTAGCCGCGGGGATGAATGGCTGCGTGACCAAACCCTTTGCGGAAGAGGAGCTTTGCCAGCTGCTGCTGCGGCTAACCAGGCCCCAGCCGGCCGCCGAGTAGACCTCCGCTGGGGCACCCGGGGCTGGGGCCGTTCCCAGGGATGGCTGCCGGCGGGCCTACTGGGCCGAGGGCGGCGGGGTCTGGCTACCCCAGGCTTTGTTGGGCTGGGGGCCCATGGTAAACACCAGCCGGCCCCCGCGCATCAGCTCATCCCGGTAAAGCCAGCAGTTGGTGAGGGGCTTGCCATTCAACTCCGCCGCCTGCACGTACACGTTCTGCTTGGCCGTGTTTTTGGCTTCAATTACCAGCTTGTTCTGGTTGCCCAGCTGGATGGTGGCCTTGCTGAACAGCGGGCTGCCCAGCTCAATGATGGGGCGGGCATCGGTGAAGCCCTTTACGTCGAACAAACCCAGGGCCGTGATGACGTACCAGGAGCCCAGCTGGCCCTGGTCCTCATCCTGGCCGTAGCCGTAGCCGTGGATGGGCTCGGTGCCGTAAAACTCGTCGCAAATCTGGCGGGTCCACTTCTGCGTCAGCCAGGGCTGGCCCGAGAAGTTGAACAGCCAGCTGATGTGCAGGCAGGGTTGGTTGCCGTGGTTGTAGATGGCATTGACGCCGGCGAAGGCATCTATTTCCTTACCGCCCCCGAAGCCGGTTTTGGCCGAGGCCGTGAAGATGCTGTCCAGGCGGCTGTTGAACTTATCGCGCCCTATGGCCGCGATGAGGCCGGCGGGGTTTTGCGGCACGTAGAAGGTGTACTGCATGGCATTGCCCTCCTGGAAGCCGCGCCACGGCTCAAAGGGCTTGAAGTTGCCGGCGAAGGTGCCATCCGCCAGCTTGGGCTGCATGAGCTGGCTCTGCGGGTTCAGAATGGCTTGCCAGCCGTTAGAAAGCTTGATGAGCTGCGCGTAATCTTCCTTTTTGCCCAGGGCTTTGGCCATTTGCGCGGCGGCAAAGGCGCTGTAGCTGTACTCCAGGGTGTGGGAGTTGGAGAAATAGGCGCCGGTGGAGTCGGTTTTGTACCACACGCCCTGGTCCTGCTTGTAGCCTTCCTTGAAGGGCACGTAGCCGTACTGGGTGAAGGCCTTCACGTCCATCTTGCCCGAGCCGAACGGGCGGTTACGCCAGTTTAGCTCATTGGCGCGCACGGCCTGGTAGGCCAGGTTCACGTCGTAGTTGCGGATGCCTACCTGGTAGGCGGCGGCCACGGCCAGGCCCACGAAATTGGTGCCCACCCCGGAGATGTACTCGCTGTTGGCCAGGCCGTCGCCAAACCAGCCTTTGTCGCGGTAGACTTGGAGCTGGGTGTTCACGTAGTTGCCGTACCACTCGGGGTACGACAGTGCCCACAGCTGGGTCAGGTTCCAGTAGCCGCCCCAGATGGCGTCCGTGTTGATAAACTCGGGCCGCGGGGCGGGGCCGCTGGCCGCCAGCTGGCCTACCTGGCCCGCGTGCTTGGGGTAAGCGCCGTTCACGTCGCTGGCAATGCCGCGGCCGAGCAGGGCATGAAACAGGCCCGTGTAAAACTTGGTCTTGTTCTGCTCATCGGGGCCTTCCACCGCAATTTTACTTAGCTCCCGCTGCCAGGTGGCCTGGGCAGCAGTGCGGGCCTGGTCGAAGGTGAGGCGGCGGGCCTCGGCTTGCAAGTTGGCTTTGGCGTTGGCAATGGAGGTGTACGAGAGGCCTACCTTCAGCTCAATCTTTTCCTGCGCGGCGGTCTTGTAGTTGAGGAACAACCCTGCGCCCTTGCCTGTAGCCGAGTTCGTATTGGGCTGTGTGCCGGCGGCCGTGAAGGCGCCTACGCTGGCCGGTGCTTTGCTGACTTCCCCGAAGAAGTACATGTTCACCTTGCCCGTGGGGTCGTAGGTTTTCACGTACTTGGGGTAGGTGCTCACGAAGCCCTCCACGTGCGTGGCGTCCACCATCCGAATGCTGGCGTCGGTCACGTCGCTGCTTTCGCCCTGCTTGTTGCCGATGTCGAGAATGATATGCGCCTGCTCATTCTTGGGGAAGGTGTAGCGGTGAAAGCCCACCCGCTTGGTGGCCGTCAGCTCGGCCGTGATGCCGTAGTCATCGAGCAGCACCCGGTAGTAGCCGGGCTCGGCCACCTGGTTTTTGCGGTCGAAGCGGGAGCGGTAGCCCGTCGCCGGGCCGTCAAGGTCGCCGGGCTTCACGCGCAGCTCGCCGGTGGTCGGCATGAAGCTCACGCCCCCCACCTGCCACTCGTGAAAGTGCACGAAGCCCTCGATAGAATTCTGGCGGGTGTCGTAGCCCACGGCTTCCCAGCCCGAGGCATTGCCGTAGTGGCCGTTGGTGGAAGGTGCCAGCTTGGCCATGCCGTAGGGCACGGCCGCCGGAGTGTAGAAAAACCACCGGCTGTGCGCCGTGCCAATGTTGGGGTTCACGTACTTCAGCACGCTTTGCGCGCGGGCGCCGCCCGCCGCCAGCAGCAGGGCCAGGGACCAGGCGCCGGCCGTGAAAGTCAACTTCATACAAGAGTGTTAAGGGTAGCGGGGGCAGGCATTTGCCCGCGCCCGATCCCACTGCCAGGCGCGGGCAGACCAGGCCGCATCCCACTGCTCAGCCCGGTCTTTTGCCCACCAGAATTATACTTAAGGGACCCTACAGGAGCTTGCGCGCCTGCAAGTCAGCCATTACTTCAAACATCATGACCCCACTCAGCTGCGTTGAGCCGTCGACGGTGCCGCCCGGCTGGGCGGTCCAGCTGGTGTTGAACAGGTACTGGGGTCGGCGCATGCCCTGCTTGTACAGGCTCTCACCGTTGAACTTGAGGAACGACACGTACCGGGCACGGGTGGCCGCGGGTACGGCGGGCTCGGTGGCCAGCAGCGAGAGGTAGCGCACCAATACGCCTTTGAACAGGCCACCGTCTCCGCCGCCTTCGTCGCGCAGAATGCCCCCGGGCGAAAGCTGGCTATCGTTGACCACGTAGCCCGCCGTGCGGTTGGCATCGTCGAGGTAGGTGCTTTGCTGCGTAGCGCGGTACAACTCCAGGCCCGCCCCTAGAAACACTCCCTGGTTGTAGCTAAAGCGCCACTCCCGGTCTATCTGCCCATCACCCTGGCGGTTTATGCCATCCCATACGGCCCCCGTAGCGGGGTCAACCAGGGTCTTTTTCTGCCACTCGTAAATCTTCGTGGCCCAGGCCAGGTCGTCGGGGTTGCGGTCGAGCTGGTAGAGGCGGGCGGCGAAAATGGCCACCGGAGCGTTGGCGGGCGTGTTTTTGTAGTCGCGCTGGTTCTTGCGCCAGGCAATACCGCCGCCCTGGCTGGTGTTCCAGCCGTTCTTGAGGTCGGCCCAGAGCTGCAGGGCCGTGGCCTTGTACGCGGGCTCCTTCGTGACCTGGAACGCGCGCAGGTTGGCCAGGGCGTGCCAGGCCATGTCGTCGTAGTAGGTGTTCAGGTAGGTGTTGCCGTTCTGCTTTTTGGCCCCCTGCTGCAGCTGCTGCATCCTGGTTGTGTAGTCCGGCACCTGGGTGCGCTGGTAGCCATCGAGCAGCACGTCGAGGCCGTGGGCCTGCCACCAGTAGTTGAAGTCGGGCTTGCCGAGGTTGTTCTGCAGGTAGTACTGGTTGGTGGGCGCCCAGAAGTTCTGGTGAAGCGCCGCCTGCGCCGAGTCGGCGCGGGCGGCCCAGTTTGCCACCGCTGCCGCCGGCGGAGCTGGAGCCGGCGGCGTAATTATATCATCAACGGGCTCGTGGCAGGCGGCCAGCAGCAGCAGGCCTAGTAGCAGGCCGGCATTGCCTCGGGAAAACAGCATAGTAGTTGGAATAAAGCCCAATGAAAAGCCGCGGCGCACCTTACCGGACGGTTACCTGGTGGGTGTATGCCGCGGGCTGCAGCATGACCGTGATGTCCACGCTCTTGCGGTCTGCCGCGGCCGCAAACTTGTAGGTGTTGTTCCACTGGTCGTCGGCCACCGGCACAATGGTGTAGTAGGCCGCGGCCGTGGTGGCCGTGGGGGGTACGTTATCGGTGTTGGTGCTGCCGTACTGGCGGGCCGTTACTTTGCCGGCCATATCTTTTTCCGAGAAAATAAACTTGTAGCGCTCATCACGGCCCCAGCTGAACTGGAAGAACTCGATGGGCGTATTCTCAACTTTCCACACCCCTTTGCCCACGTACGGGAGGGTCACAGTCACCTTGTTCTGAGCCGAAACCCAGAGGCCTACCGACTGAATTTCCGTGAGGATGGCCGAGCCATTGTTGAAATCAAGCGTGACGCGGTACACCGCGGGCGTGGTGGCGGGGCTGGTAGCATTGCTGCCCTGCAGCAGTTTGTTGCCATTGATATAGTAGGCCGTGGGCGTACCCGTGGTCTGGTCTACCAGTTTCACTTCGCCGGGCGAGAGCCGGGTGTAGAGCTCAAACACTCCCGCCGACACGCGCTTGAATGGCATGGCCTGGCCGAGCGTAGCGCCCGCTTCCGTGCCGGAGCCGGTGAGGTAGAGGTTACCGGGAATAACGGAGAAGCCGGCGGGGCGCTCTACCGCAATGGTACGCGCGGTGGCGGCGGGCATTACGTTCAGGCCCTTCGTGGCATTTACCGTCCATTTCAGCTTGCCCTGGGCCTGGGCCGGAATCCCGGCCAGGTTGGCAATTTTATTCAGGTCGCCGTGGCTGAGCACCAGCTTGGTGTCCAGCCCGTTCGTGCCCGATACCGTGCTGTACACGGGGGCAGTGAAGTCGCCGCCCTCCTTGTCAAACAGCACCTCGTAGAGAATTACGGTACCATCCGCCGCGCGGGCCTGCCCCCACTCGAAGGTGACGGCCGCGTTGGAAGGCGGATCAAGTCTCACCAGGCTGTTGTCGGCGGGCGAGATATAGTTGGCCACCGGCGTAATGGTTTCGTCCAACTCCTTATCATCTTTCTGGCAGCCCGTGAGCAGGCCAATGAGCAGGAGCAGCAGCAGCAGGGGGTGGGAATATTTTTTCATGGTTATAAGAGCGAGAAAAAGGCAGAAACAGATGGGAAAGGGCTACCAGCCCGGGTTTTGACTGAGGTTGGGGTTGATGTCCCGCTCCCGCTGGGGCACGGGCCAGAGGTAGTGCTTGGCGGGGTCAAACGTGCGCTGATCCACCCGCAGGTAACCGCGGTCCACGTTCGGGTCGCCGGCCTTGATGCCGTGCGCAAAGCCATTGAGGGCCGTTTGGGCCGTGCGCCAGCGGCGCAGGTCGAAGATGCGCAGGCCTTCCATGGCCAGCTCCGTGCGACGCTCGCGGCGGATTACCGTTTGCAGGCTGGCTTTATCGCCGCCGGGGAAGGCCAGCGCGGCCGGATCCGTGAAGCCCGCCCGGCGCCGCAGGGCCCCGATGGTGCGGTCCCAATCCCCGGCGCCGAACTGGCCGAGCTCGTTTTTGGCCTCGGCGTGCATGAGCAGCACATCGGCGTAGCGCACCAGAATCAGGTTCAGGCCCGAGTTGAGGTTGGCATCGGCAGTGGGGTCAAAATACTTGGCCGAGTAGTAGCCCGTGGGGCTGGCATCGGCGCGGTCCACGGAGTTGTCGCCGGTGCCCGGCAGGGTCCGGATGAGGAGGCTTGACCCATCCGGGCGCTGCCACCGGTACCCATCGTACACCAGCGTAGCCGCAAAGCGCGGGTCGCGGCCTACGTAGGGCGTGGCCTCATTATAGCCCGAGCCGGCCTCAGTAATGGCCTTGCCGTTGGCCATCACGTAGCTGTCCACCAGCTCCTGGGTGGGGGCAATGGCGCAGATGAGTTTGCCCTCGGTGCGCGGAATAAAGAAGCGTTGCTCGGAGTGGGTGCGCGAGGGAAACAGATACTGCAGGTCTAGCATCACTTCGCTGTTGCCCTCGTTGTTGGGCGAAAAGACCCCCGCGTAGCTGGCAAACAGGCTGTAGGTGCCCGCCTGGTTGTTCAACAGCTGGTCGGTCACGGCTACCACGTCGGCCCAGCGGCTCTCGTAGAGCAGCACCCGGGCCTTCACGGCCAGCGCCGCCCCTTTGGTAAAGCGCCCCCGGTCTTCGGCGCCGTAGGCCGTGTTCAGGGGCAGGTCGGCCGCCGCAGCATCCAGCTCACTGAGCACGAAGGCCAGCACCTCGGCACGTGGGGTGCGGGCCACGCGGGCCGCCGCTGTAACGCTGATTTCGTCGGTGATCAGGGGTACGTCGCCGTACCAGGTCAGGAGCTGGAAGTACTGGTAGGCTCGCAGTGCGCGGGCTTCCGCTTGGTAGCGGGTCCGGAGGCCGGCCTCCAGGTTCGTAATCTTACCAATGTTGGCCAGCAGCTGGTTGCACTTGCGGATACCGCTGTAGTGGTAGCCCCACTCGTTGGTAACGCGTTGCTGGTTGGTGCCGTAGGCCCCTTCGGCGATGTTGCGGGCGTTGGAGCCGTTCACGTCGCTTTTATTGTAAGCGTTGTCCGAGAGCACCTCGTTGAAGAAGAAGTACTCGGAGTTATACAGGTTTTCGTAACAGGTAGCCAGCACGTTGGCCGCGTCGGATGGCTGCTGCCAGAACGTGGCGTCGGTGGGGCGGTCGGTGGGCGGCAGGTCCAGCTCCTGACAGGCGGAGAAACCAAAACCCAGCCCGAGCCCAAGCAGTACGGTATAGCGGAAATTGCGGTTCATCTGAGTGGGAATGGACGTTAGAGAGAAATATCGAGGCCTAGCGTCATGACTCGCACGGCCGGATACACCCGACCACTGCTGCCCCGTCCTCCCCCGGTGCCCACACTCTCGCTGAACTCGGAAATTTCCGGGTCAAACCCGATTTTCTTTAAGTGACTGATGGTGAACAGGTCCTGGCCCGAAGCAAAAATTCTTAAGCGCTGGACGAAGGCCTTCTTCGTGAGCGTAGCGGGCAGGGTGTAGCCCAGCTGCACGTTCTTGAGGCGGGCGTAGGCCCCATTCTGCAGCCAGTAGTCTGACCCCTGATTGTTGTTGGTCGAGGCCGTGCCGATAGTCAGGCGGGGGTAGCTCGCATCGGGGTTAGTAGGCGTCCAGCGGTCGAGGTGCTGCTGGTACACGTTTTCCCAGTTGTTGTGGAAGGCCTCCACCCCTTCGCCCCGAATGTAGAGGCTACGCTTGCCCACGCCCTGCACGAATACCAGCAGGTCGAAGCCCTTGTAATCGGCGGCGTAGGTGGCCCCGAAGGTGTAGCGCGGAAATGGGTTGGCCAGAATAAAGCGGTCATCCTGGTTGATGATCCCGTCGCCGTTGCGGTCCACGTAGCGGATGTCGCCGGGGCGCACCGTGCCAGGAGCCACAAACGAGGGTTTGGGACCGGCGTTGACTTCCTCCAGCGTCTGGTACAAGCCGGCCGAGCGGTAGCCGTAGTAGGAGTTAATGGGAAACCCTTCGCGGATGATGTTCGTGGCGTCGCCGCCCCGGATGGTTTCCACGCCTTTGGTATCAGTCACGGTGTTCCGGCTGTCGGCCGCATTCAGGCTCAGGCTCTGGTTGAAGCCCCCCGCCGAGCGCCGCCGGTAGGTGGCGGTTACCTCCCAGCCCTGGTTGCGCACTTTGGCCGCGTTCTGCGTGGGTGCGCCGGCTCCGAAGGTGGCGGCCACGGGCAGGTCGATGAGAATGTCGCTGGTGCGCTTGTCGAAGTAGTCGACGCTGAACGACAGCGCGTTCTGGAAGAAGCTCAGATCTAGGCCGACGTTGCCCATCGTGGCCGTTTCCCAGGTAATATCGGCGTTGGAGGTGCTGAAGTAGGACCCCGATACCGGCGTGCCGCCGAAGGAGTAGGTACCCGGCGCCAGGCTGACGGTGCTCAGGTAGCGGTAGAGGCCAATGTTCTGGTTACCCAGCTGGCCCAGGGAGCCACGCACCTTCAGGTCGCTGAACGTGGGCTGCAGGAAGCCCAGGAACGGCTCTTCCAGGGGGCGCCAGCCGACGGATACCGACGGGAAGAAGCCCCAGCGCTTGTTGCTGGCAAAGCGCGACGAGCCGTCGTAGCGGAAGCTGCCTTCCACCAGGTACTTGCCGGCAAAGGCGTAGTTCAGACGCCCGAACACCGAGTTAAGGGCCCACTGCTCCTGGTTGCCGTAGGTGCCGTTGGCGTGGTAGCCGCCGCTGGGGTCGTAAACGCCGGCGTAAGTTGTGCCGTTGTTCACTACCCCGAAATCGTTGCCGGGCACGTTGATGACGCGCACCCCCTGCCGGTCGTCGGTGAAATGCTCGGTGGAGTAGCCCACCAGGGCCTGCACGCCGTGCTTTTGGGCAAACGTGCGGTCGTAGTTGAGCACGGCCTGGTAGTTGGTCAGCAGCGTGCGCTGGCTGCGCTTCTGCACCGAGTTGTTGCCGTCGCCGCCGGCCGTGGGCGAGCCGTCCAAGGTCACGTACTGCAGGCT
This sequence comes from Hymenobacter wooponensis, assembly GCF_004745865.1. Classification (GTDB taxonomy): domain Bacteria; phylum Bacteroidota; class Bacteroidia; order Cytophagales; family Hymenobacteraceae; genus Hymenobacter; species Hymenobacter wooponensis. The sequence continues at coordinate 63,229 of NZ_SRKZ01000008.1, forward strand.
GCGGGTGAATTCATCGAGCTGGTAGTTCCACAGGTCCCCCCCGACCACGCCGCGCAGCTTCAGGCCCTTCACCAGCTCCAGCTCGGCGTTGAGGTTGGCGTAGCCGTTGTCGTTGGAGTTGGTGCGCAGGCCCCCGTTGCGGAGGCGGTTGGCCGAGTTGCTAGTGGAGGTGGCCGGCGTTACGTAGTTGCCCTGCTCATCCTGCACGGGATAGATAACCGGGATGCGGGCCGCGTCGCTGATAATCCACTGCGAGTCGAAGGCGTGCTCGCGGGTGCCCACGTGGGCGTAGGAGAAGATGGCTCCCACCTTGAGGCGGTCCGTTACCTGGGTGGTTAGGTTCAGGCGGCTGTTTAGGCGCTTAAACCCGTAGTCGCCGTAGAACAAGCTGTTCTGATCAACATAGCCTAGGGAAAGCAAGTAGCGCGTTTTGCCCGAGCTGCCGCTGACGCTCAAGTTGTGGTTTTGCTGGAAGGCCTGCTTCTTGAGCACCCGGTTGAGGTGCCACTCGTAGTCGCCGTGCTCGGCAAACTCGCGCATCTGCTGGGGGGAGAACTGCGGGGCCTGCCCGGAGTTGACCAGGGCCTCGTTTTTCAGCTGCATGAACTCCAGGCCCGTGACGGGCTGGCGCTGGAAATTCGGGGCCTGCAGGCCCACAACCGTGTTGTAGCTGATAACCGGCTTCTGGTTGAGCACGCCCTGCTTGGTGGTTACCAGCAGCACCCCATTGGCCGCCCGGGAGCCGTAGATGGCGGCCGAAGCGGCATCCTTCAGCACCGTGATACTCTCAATGTCGTTGGGGTTGAGCGCGTTGAGCGAGCCCGGGATGCCATCCACAATAATGAGTGGGGAGGCGTTGCCCAGGGTACCCACCCCCCGAATGTTGATGTTGAGGCCGGCCCCCGGCTCCGCACTATTCTGCTGAATAGTTAAGTTGGGCGAGGAGCCCTGCAGGGCCTGGGCCACCGTGGTTACCGGGCGGTTCTCCAGCGTGGCCCCGGTTACCGTGTTAAGGGCCCCGGTTACATTGGCCCGCTGCTGGGTGCCGTAGCCCACCACCACCACTTCCTGCAGGGCCTGGGTGTCGTCGGTGAGGGTTACCGTGAGCTGGCTGGTAGCGCCGGTTACCGGCACCTCCTGGCGGCTGAAGCCCACGAAGCTAAACACCAGCACGCTGTTTTCCGGCGCTTGCAGGGTGAAGTAGCCCTCGGAGTTGGTGCTGGCACCCTGGGTCGTGCCTTTCACTACGATGGTTACCCCGGGTAGCCCCACTCCCTTGGCATCCGTTACGCGACCCGCCACGGTCACGTCGGCCGGGGCCGCCGCGGCTGGGAGAGGGGGAAGGGTTGGGGCGGGGCCCGCGGCCGGGGAGCTGTGAAAAGCGAGAGCCCAAGCCCCCTGGGCCCGGCTGGCGCCACTAGGTACGGCGCTCAGCAGTACTGCCAAACGCACGTAGCGAGTAAAGTTTGCCATGTGATGGGTGGGAAAAATGGAGGATACAGAGCAGAAGGAACCACGTATCGGCCGGGCCATACCGGCTAGGAACGCAGGCAATGGGGGCGCGTCTCCGGGCGGCCACGGGTTGCTGCCGTGAGCAGACCAAGAGCAGTGGGAAGCTATTCGGGGGCAGGATGCCCGGTAATCGGATAAAAGCAGCAGCTGAGCGGACCGGGCCCTGCTGAGCCAGAGGGCTGGGAGCCGCGGGACTAATGGCGTTAAATAAGCCGGCCTTCTTACTGGCCCGAGCCTATTTGGGCAAGGCTACAGTTGCGTAACTCCCGGCCGATACAGCGCTTAAGCACTGCCTCATTACCTGGTTGTCGCCCACTGGAATAATAGAGGTACAGGTATAAAAGTCAGTAAGTATAGCTAAATCGTTTAAGCTAACCAGCTGGCGCAAGCGATTTATGGCAAATATTTTCCACTAATTAACCATAAAGTTCTGATTATCAAATAACTGCATAAAAATCATTTCTGATTTATGCCTGCCACCCGCGTTCAATTTCTTCCAGAGTCCGGCCTTTGGTCTCGGGCACGGCCCGCCACACGAACAGGAACGTGAGGGCTGAGAGCCCGGCGTAGAGCCCAAAGGCCCCGGCCAGCCCGGCGGCTTTGACCAGCGACAGGAACGTAAACGAAACCACGGTGCAGGCAATCCACAGGGCCACCGTTGCCAGCGAGGCTCCCCGGCCCCGCACGGCGTTGGGAAATATTTCGGTGATGACCACCCACACGCCCGGCCCCAGCCCCACGGCAAAGCAGGCTACGTACAGCATAATCAGGCCCAGCAACCACGGCCCCGGCGCGCCCAGGTGCATGGCCACTACCAGCGCCCCCAGCGCCAGGGTCATGCCCCCCGAAGCCGTGAGCAGCAGCGGCTTACGCCCTACCCTATCGATAACGAACAGCGCGACAATGGTACCGGCAAAGTTGATGCCCCCAATGAGGGCGTTGGCCCCGATGGCCGACGCGGCGCTCTGCCCGCTGTGCTCGGTGAAAATGATGGAGCCGTAGTACAGAATGGTATTGATGCCCGTGATTTGCTGCAGCACGGCCAGCACCACCGCGATGCGCAGGGGCTGGCGCAGGCGGGGCTGGTACAGGTTGGCTTCTTCGCCCCGCTCGGCGGCCAGCGCGGCTTGTATTTCGGCGGCCTCCGTGGCGGCAGCCGCCGGGCCGTTGAGGCGGATGAGCGTACCCATGGCTTCCGCTTCGCGCCCCTGGCCCAGCAGCCAGCGCGGACTTTCGGGCACCAGCAGCAGCGTAACCATGAAGAGCAGCGAGGGCAACGCCGCCGTAGCAAACATCCAGCGCCAGGAGGCTAACCCCAGCCCCGACAAGTAGTAGCTGGCCACGTAGGCCAGTAGAATGCCCGTCACAATGGCCAGCTGATTGAGCGTCACCAGCTGCCCCCGAATGCGGGCCGGAGCAATTTCGGCGATGTACAGCGGCACCAGCAGCGAAGCCAGCCCAATGGCCAGGCCACCCGCTAGCCGGGCCACCACGAACTCGGTAAGGGTGCGGGGCACCGCCGCCGCTAGGGCCGAAAGCGTAAACAGCAGGGCGGCCCCAAACAGCAGGCGGCGGCGGCCATAGCGGTCGGTGAGCCAGCCCGCCACGGCCGCCCCCACTACCGCCCCAAACAGGATGCTGCTAGCGGCCAGCTCGGTTTGCGGGTCGGTCAGGCCGAAGTCCTTTTTCAAAAAGACCAGGGCTCCGTTGATGATGGCCGTGTCGAAACCGAAGAGCAGTCCTCCCAGCGCCGCTACCGTCGCCATCAGGTACACGTAGCCAGGAGTACCAGCCGGGCCCGCGGCCGGGGAAGGTGGCCTAGCCGCCGATTCGTGCAGGATGGGTCCGGGGGACGCTTGAGTAGGCATGACAATACGCAGTAAGGAGTTAATAATCAATGCAACGCGGGGCACGCTAGCCAGCCTGAACTTTTCTAGGGACCACCTTCCTTAGGCGGCTAGCTGGTTCTAGGCCACCCTCTCTTAGGGAACCACTCCGCGGTAGGGGTCAGACCAGCAACACTTCAATTCCCCGCTGACGGAAGGGAGCTACTTGCTCTTCCGTGGCGCCCGTATCGGTGATGAGCTGATGCACATCGGCAACCGGACAGATCAGCGACGTGGCCACTGTGCCGAGCTTGGTGTGGTCGGCGACTACGATGCGGCGCTTGGCCTGGCGCAGCATGACCTGAATCACGGCGGCCTCCTCGGGGTGGAGGGAGGTCAGACCCTTCTCCGCATCAATGCCATTCACGCCGATAAAGACCTTATCCACAAAGAACTGGCTAAGCGCCTGGGTGGTGGCGGGCCCCACCAGCGAGAACCAGCCGCCCGTCAGGAAGCCACCGGTTACAAACACGCGCACATCCTGGCGGTGGCTGAGCTCCATGGCCACGTTGACGGTGTTGGTGACGACCGTCACGTTGGCGTCGGAGCGGAGGCTGCGCGTGACCTGGGTGGTGGTGGTGCCGGCCGTAAGGGAAATAATCTCGCCGGGCTGAATGAGGGCGGCGGCGGCCAAGCCAATGCGGCGCTTCTCCGCCAGATTGCGGTCAATCTGATCGTGGAAGCTGGAGTTATAGCGGAAGGGCTCGTAGAGCAGGGGCTCGCGGGGCACGGCGCCGCCGTGCGTGCGCCGGAGCCGGCCTTGCTGCTCCAGCTCCATCAGGTCGCGGCGCACGGTAACCACCGAAACGCCAAACAGGGTGGCCAGCTCCTCCACGGCTACCGTGCCGGTGTGCAGCAGCTTTTCAACAATGACTTGGGCGCGGGCGGCGGCCGCATTGTCGGGAGTCAGTATATCGGACATTCTCGTGAATCAGGTTTAAGTGACGATTTGCCAGTGAAGGTAGCGGCCAGCAGGTAGGCGGACTACGCTACGGCCGGGTTCGCACGTAGGCTTTCAGCGTGGCGCATTCCGTACCAAACGCCCGGCCGTGGGGGCGAATGGTGTAGGCGCCCACAGCGGCGGGCACAATAAACGTTTCCGCGTAGTGAACCAGGAAGGGCTCAAAGGCCTGGCTGGGGCTTTCGACGAGGGCTTCTTCCCCCTGCACCAGGTTGAGTACCTGTACCCCGCCCTGGGTGTCATGCGGCACCACGCCCGTAAACCAGTGGCGGCGGGTCTCGATGAACTCCCGCTCGTGCAGGCCGGTGCGCTCCTCGCGCCAGTCGGGGCCGCAGGCTACGGGCTCCACGTGGTTGACCAGGTGCTGGGCTACCCAGGCCGTGGTGCGGTCGGCGGCAATGTTGGCGGCCCCGTGGGCGAGGTGAATGGGCCGGGGCCGGCCATCTAGGCCTAGGCGCTCCCAATCCCACAGTTTAAAGGTGAAAATGTAAGGCGTCGCCGAAATTTCCAGCACCATGGAATTGGCTCCCGAGCAGTGAATGGTGCCCGCCGGAATCAGGAAGTGGTCGTGCTGGCGGGCCGGAAACTCGTTGATGTATTTGGCCGCCGGGAACGGAGCCGTATCATCTTTCTGAGCCCGCTGCAGGTCAGCCACCATGGCCGGGACATCCGCGCTTTCCTTCAGGCCCAGGTACACTACCGCGTCCGGTTCGGCCGCGAGCATATAGTAGCTTTCGTCCTGGGTGTAGGCCAGGCCAAACTGGTCCTGGGCGTATTCCGTGAGGGGGTGCACCTGCAGCGAGAGGTTGCCGCCCCCCATGGTGTCGAGAAAGTCGAAACGGATGGGAAACTCCGTGCCGAAGCGCCCGTGCACGGCCTCTCCCAGCAGCTCCCGCGGGTGCGCATAGACGAGGTTAAGGCTCGGAATTTCTACGCGGGCCTCGCCGAAGCCCAGCAGCAGCGAGTTTTCCTCGGGCACGCAGTCGAAGCCCCAGGCGTAGTTGGCTGGGCCGTCGGGCAGGTCACAGACCTCGCGCAGCCACTGCCCGCCCCAGGGGCCGGGGTCGAAGAACGGCACCACCCGGAATGGGCGCCGCACTGCTGCCGCCAGCCCGGCCCGCAAGTCGGGGCCAGTGATGAGTTTGGGAGCGGCCGGGTCGTTGGTATCCAGCAGAAAATCGGCCTGGGGCAGCACCTGCTTCTTCAACCGGTCGGCTGCCCGCCAATCCACGAAGAAGGCGCGCTTGTACTTCAGGCTAGCTTTCTCGGTGAAGTTGTTCGTGCCCAGGTTGGCAATTTCACCCCGTCGCTGCCGAAGTTGAATTTCCCAGCGGGCCAGGTCGGCATATACTACCAGGGCGGGGGTTGGGCACACCAGCGTAGCCCCGGTACCCACTATCACTACTAGTTGGCCGGCCGCCAATGCTAGGGCTGCCTGCGCCTGGCTTAGCCGCTCAGGGTCGAAGAAGTCGGCTATCGTCAGCCCGTTGAGCCGGCCGAAAACGGGGTCGTTGGTGAGCGGGCCGGCTACCAGCAGGTCAATTTCGGCGGGACGGCGGTAGTAGTCGTCGGCTACCAGCCACTGGGTGGGCTGCAAGGCCGGATGTAAGTGCTGCTGCAGCGCCTCCAGATCGGTACCGGGGTAGCATTCTACGGCAAGAACCTGGGGTTGGCCGGGAGTTGAAGGCGCGGCCGCTAGCGCCAGGCGCAGGGCTTCGGTAATGGCGAGCCACCCGATTTGGCAAGCCTCCGCCGTATCCGCTACCGGCACGAAGGGAAACTTGTCATAGTTGGAGGAGCGCATAGAGCGGGTAGTTGGAAGGAGTTAAAGAGAAACTGGCGGTCCGCCCTAGGTAATTGTGCGGAAGCTCTGGCTTGAAGAGTAGCGGATCAGCTGCGGGTGCGCTTGCCTATACCGCTCGGGGCGTAGGCCTATTAGAAGCAATGCCGCGGGCTTGACATGGCCAATATTGACAATAAAAATGTTCGTTTCATAGCAAAACGAAAAATAAATAGTTTTATTTGCCTCAATAGCACTCCCTATTAGGGGTAAGTTTTACTCATTGAATGAGGCAAAGCTGCTTACTCCTTGTCTCTATACGGTCGCCATGACTGCTCTATTCCTGATGTGTAGCTGCTAGCAACTATTACTAGCAACTGCTCACCCCTAGGCCACTGCTGGCGAAAGGCTGTCACAACGCGGCCTTACACCATTAAGTCCTACCGCTCTACAGTACCTCATTACTTGCCCACGTTGGGCGCACGGAATACGCAGAAAGAGTCCTCTCACTGCCTGCCTGGTACCGGTTATCAGTTGCTGGCTGTGGCCTAGCTACCCTGCTTTCATCTCCCACCCTTTCCTACTCACCACTTATATGAAGTGCTACTCGACCACCTTTTTCGGTAAGCGGCGGATTGCGCTGCTAGTGGCCAGCTGTCTGCTGACTGTCTCGACCACGTTCGGCCAGAACAAATACCAGGTGGCCGGCGAGGCTATTCTTGATAAGCTCAACACCAAGTTTTACAATGCCAGCAAGCAGCTGTACGTGGAGCAGGTTGATGGCAATGAAAACATTATTGTGGAGCGTGGCGGCGCGAGCTACGTCTGGCCGGCCTCTCATATGCTGCGGGCCTTGCGCTACGGAGCCCTCGCCAACCCGGCCAAGTACACCGCGCGGCTCAAGTCCTACGCGTACGCCCTCGACCAGTACCGGCAGAATGGCAAGTACGCCTCCGACATTGTGCCCGGCGCCGACCCGCTCTACGATGATAACGCCATTGTGGGACTGGCCCTGATGGACGCCTACCAGCAGGTGCTGCCCGCGGAAACCGGCCTGTACGAGCGGTCCTTGATTGGCCTCAACTACTGCCTGAATGCGCGCGATGCGAACTGGGGAGTTCCGCAAAAGGAATCGGAGTTGGGGTGGGGTAAGTTCTACTCCCAGGCCACCATCCTGCCGGCCCTCCACTGCGCTTTAATCGCCAAAAACAGCCCCGACCCGCAGTACCTGGACATTGCCAAGCAGTACTACGAAAAAATTAATAACGTAAGCTGGAAGCTGCGCGACGGGAACACCAACCTGCTCAACCAGTTTTCCTTCTACAGCAACAACGGCTGGAGCCTGACCGGGCACGGGGAGAATGGGGCGGGCTACCGGGCCTACCAGACTACACCCAATATTCAGCTGGCCCTTAAGCTCCACCAGCTTACCGGCGACAGTCGCTACCTCGACGATGCCACGGTAATGGCGGATGCCTGCCTGAAGCAGTGGTACACGCCCGGTAAAGGCGTGAGGGAAATTTCCTTCTGGGGCGGAAGCGACATGGTAGAAATGCTGGTGGACTTCTACGAAGTAGACCGTAACCCCAAGTGGCTTATGGCGGCGCGCAACATGGTAGACTACCTCATTGACTATGGGCGCGACCAGCTGGGCTACTACCCCGGCTCCTACAACGACGCCGATGGCACCTGGAACCTTGACCGCCGCTACCTGTTTCCGGCCTCAATTCAGATGATGGGCCAGGCCTGCGCGGCGGCCGCCATTCTGCGGGTAGCTCACGTCACGAACACTCCGCTGGCTACCAAGAACCCCAGTGCCGCGAAGTCCTCCGAGCTGGCGGTATTTCCTAATCCGGTGGGGAACCAGCTGAGCCTCCAGGCCAGCCATAAACTCGCCGGTGGCCAAGTCACGGTCTGCAATTCGTTGGGCCAAATTGTGCTTACCGCCCCCGTATATGGCACTTCGCTGGATGTCTCGGCCCTGGCCCCCGGGGTGTACATCGTTTGCTGGTCGAGCGGCCAGCAACGCTTGTCGCAGCGCTTCGTGAAGAAATGAATAGCACCAGCGAAGACTGATTACCCCAACTGACCAAGACGCCGGGAGTACTCTATTAGACTTTGCTGCCTCCCTTGATCCATCTATTAAATGGAGTTGACAGTTACCCGCTGAGCTTAAATGAGCCTAGCCAGTTTCCGTCGTAAAGTCAGACGATAACGTCAACCTGCGCGCTGGGCTTACTCGCCCGGACTCCCGTTACAACCTTCCGCCTTACTCTGGGTCTGGCCCCTACCCCATCCGTACTTCGATCTGATGATAAAACCCCAGCGCTATTTGATGTTGCTACTGACCGGGTGCGCCTTCTCCTGCGTCAACACCACGTCGCCCAGCGGCCACGACCGGGCAAAAAGCAACTCCGCCTCGGGCAGCCCCCTGCAATACGCCAACCCGTTTATGGGCACGGCCCCGCTAACTGATCCGAAAACCATCGGCTACGCGCCCCCCGAGGGGTGGCGGGGCGTGTGGGCGGGGCTGGTCTTTCCGGGCAGCTCCTTGCCCAACGCCATGGTGCAGCTAAGTCCCATCACGGAGTTTCACACGGGGGCCGGCTACGATTACGAGGACTCCGTGATTTACGCCTTCGCCCATACCAACAAGGGCCATTGGAACCTGTGTCACCTCCCGGTTTTGCCGGTTTCCAGAGCTGCTACCCCCGATAGCTATTTTTCCCGCTTCGCTAAATCCACGGAGAAGGCCTCGCCGGGCTTCTACGGAGTTACCCTGCAGGATTACGGCGTGCAGGTAGAGCTGACCTCCACCCTGCGCTGCGGATTTCACCGCTACCGCTACCGCCAGCCCGATAACCGCAGCATCGTATTCAAACTGGCCCAGTCCAACGAACGAGTAACTAACTGGAGCATCGAAAAAGCGGGGGCGGCGGCCGTCCAGGGATTTCAGGAAACTGGCCGCCAAACCGTGTTCTTCTACGGAGAGCTAAGTGAAAACCTGCGCGACGTGGAAGTGCAAGGCCAGGGCACCAAGGATGGCCTGGCGGTGGTGCACCTGCCCGGCGGCAGCAAGCCCGTGGAGCTCCGGATCGGAATATCATTTGTGAGCGTGCAGAACGCCCGGCAGAACCTGGAGCAGGAAATTGGCCGCCGCTCTTTCGAGCAGGTGCGCCGGCAAGCTGAGAAAACCTGGGAGGAGCTACTATCGAAGGTGGAAGTGAAGGGCGGGACGCCTAAGCAGAAGCAGATGTTCTACAGCTGCCTGTACCGCTCATTCCTGTGGCCGGCGTTGCGCAGCGACCTGAACGGCGAGTTTCGGGATGTGAAGGGCGACGTGGTGAAGGCCGATTTCAACTACTACACCGAGCCCTCCCTGTGGGATACCTACCGCAACAAAGACCTGCTGATTGGGATGCTCACGCCCCAGGTGGCGACCGACGTGATCAAGTCCATGCAGGACGTCGGCCACAAGACCGGCTTCCTGCCCACCTTCTTTCACGGCGACCACGCTGCGGCGTTGATTTCCGGCTCTTACCAGCGGGGCATCACCAACTTCGACGTGCAGGATGTGTACCGGCTGATGCTGCGCAACGCCAACCTGGAGGGCGGCGCCCGTCCGCACATTGCGGAGTACCTACAGAAGGGATACATTTCCACCACGCCAGTGTCGAACCCGGAAGTGGAAACCAAGGACAAAGCTGGGGTGTCCAAAACCCTGGAGTACGCCTTCGACGACTACGCCGTGGCCCAGCTCGCCAACATTCTCAAGGATACTGCCACTTATCGGGTGATGATGGCGCGGTCGAAAAACTACCGGAACGTGTTCGACCCCGCCACCAAGTTTATGCGCGGCCGCCTTGCCGACGGCTCCTGGGTGAAGCCTTTCGATCCGCAGTACCCTTACTACGAGTACATGTACCGGGAAGCCAACGCCTGGCAGGTATCCTTTTTTGCCCCCCACGACATGCCCGGCCTGATTGCCTTGTACGGCGGGCCCCAAGCCTTTGAGGCCAAGCTCGACTCGTTGTTTACCGTGCCCTGGAACCCTAAGCATATTGCCCGCAACGTATCGGGCTTTATTGGTCAGTATTGCCACGGCAACCAGCCCGACCACGAGACGCCGTTTTCCTACTACTTCATCGGGAAGCCCGAAAAGTCGCAGCGCCGCCTCGATGAAATCATGGACAAGTTCTACGGCATGGGCAAAGATGGCCTGGGCTACTCCGGCATGGACGACGCGGGCGAGATGTCGGCGTGGTACGTGTTCAGCTCTACTGGCCTATATCCCTATTCGGCCGCGGATGCCAAGTACCTGGTGAGCGTGCCCCTCTTCGACGAGGTTCGCTGGAAAGCGGATAATGGCCGGGTATTTACCGTGAAAAAAGCGGGCAACAGCCGCACGATGACAACTATTAAAGTGAACGGGAAAGCTCACTCGGGCTACTTCGTGGATCACGCCCTGTTCCGCGAGGGCGGCCGGTTGGAAATCGCTACGCAGTAACGCGAGCCCGGGGCCGCGGGCAGAGAAATGGACGATTTTCTGCTCATTATTAGATCGTATACTCACCGAAGTTACCATGAAGCACTCCCTTCTGATCATGGCCCTGCTGGGGATGCTACGCGCGCCCCTGGCGGCGCAAACAGCCCCCGCGCTCCGGCCTCCGGCTTACCCGCTGATCACGCACGACCCGTTCTTCAGCGTGTGGACCTTCAGCGACACGCTCGCGGCCGCCCCCACGCGCCACTGGTCGGGGGAAGAGCAGGGCCTGGAGGGCCTGGTGCGCGTGGACGGCAAGGTCTACCAGTTTCTCGGCCAGCCTGCTCCGCAGTACCGCGCCATCATTGCCACCACCCAGGAGCAGCCGTACGCGGCCCAGTACACGTTTAGCACGCCGCCGGCGGGCTGGGAGAAACCCGGCTTCCCCGCCACGGGCTGGCGGACGGGCCCGGCTCCCTTCACCGACAACCAGACCCTGCGCGGTACCACCTGGGAGGGCGGCGACATTTGGGTGCGCCGCACGGTGCAGGTGGCCGACCCAACCACGCCCGGCCCACTTAAGGTGTTGCTCCAGCACGACGACGAAGCCGAAGTGTATTTAAACGGCGTGCTGCTCACCAGCCAACCCGGCGCCAATGGGCGCTACGAGTACTTCGACGTGCCGGCCGCCGCCCGGCAGGCGCTGCGCCAGGGCGCAAACGTACTGGCCCTGCACGCCCACAGCCACGTGGGCGCCGAGTTTCTGGATGCGGGCCTGTACGAGGCCCTGCCCCCGCCGCCGGCCCCCGCGAGGGCCCGGCAAACCAGCGTAACGGTAACGGCCACGCAGACCACGTACCAGTTTCTGGCTGGCCCGGTGCAGCTGACCGTGAACTTCCTCTCCCCCCTACTGCTCGATGAGCTGGAAACAGTGGCCCGGCCCGTGAGCTACCTGACCTTTACCGCGGCCGCCACCGACGGCAGGGCGCACCCGGTGCAGGTGTTGCTAACGGCGAGTGGCCGCCTGGCCGCCAACACCGGCTACCAGCCCGTCCTCACCCAAGCCGGCCAAGCCGGCCCCCTGGGCTGGCAGGCCGTGGGCACGAGCTCTCAGGCCGTGCTCGGCCAGGCCGGCGACAACGCCCGTATCGACTGGGGGCAGGCCTACCTGGCGGCCCCCTTCCCAGCGAAGCTGACCACGGGTGAGCCCCAGGCAATGCGAAGCGCCTTCACGAAAGCGGGCACCCTGGCGGCCGCTCCCGGGCCGCGGCGCGGCCCGGCTCAGCGCGTGGCCCTGGCCGCCGTGCTGGAGCTAGGGGCGGTAACCAACCCCACGGAGCGCCACCTGCTGCTCGGCTACGACGATGTGTATTCAGTGCAGTACTTCGGCCGGAACCTGCGCGGGTGGTGGCGGCGCGACCCCGCCACCACCATGCCCCAGGTGCTGCAGGCAGCCGAAGCCGACTACGGCCGCCTGCGTCAGAAGAGCACGGCTTTCGACCGGCAACTGTACGCCGATGCCCAGGCCGCCGGGGGCAAGGAGTACGCCGACCTATGCCAGCTGGCCTACCGCCAGACCATTGCCGCCCACAAGATAGTGGCGGGACCCACGGGCGAGGTGCTCACCTTTTCCAAGGAAAACTTCTCGGGGGGCTTTATTGGCACGGTCGACGTTACCTACCCCTCGGCCCCGTTGTTTTTGCTCTACAACAACGAGCTCGCCAAGGGCCTGCTGCGCTTCATCTTCGACTACAGCGAATCCGGCCGCTGGAAAAAAGACTTCCCGGCCCACGACTTGGGGACCTACCCCCTGGCCAACGACCAGAAGTACGGGGAGGACATGCCGGTGGAGGAAGCGGGCAACATGCTCATCCTGACGGCCGCCGCCGTTAAGATGGATGGCAAGCCGGACTTCGCGCGCCAGCACTGGCCCGTGCTCACCAAGTGGGTGGGCTTCCTGAAGCGCGACGGCTTTGACCCCGCCAACCAGCTCAGCACCGATGACTTTGCCGGGCACCTGGCCCGCAACGTGAACTTGTCGGTGAAGGCCATTATGGGGATTGCCTGCTACGGGCAACTGGCCCGGCAGCTGGGCGACCAGAAAACGGCGGACGAGTACACCGCCCTCGCCCGCGACTACGCCCAGCGCTGGATGGCCATGTCCGCGACGGGCGACCACTACGCCCTAACGTTTGATAAAACCCCGGGCTCGTGGAGCCAAAAGTATAATCTGGTGTGGGACAAGCTGCTAGGCCTCAACATCTTCCCGCCAGAAGTTGCCCAGCAGGAAATAGCCTATTACCTAACCCGGCAGGGGCGCTACGGCCTGCCCCTCGACAGCCGCAAGACCTACACCAAGTCCGACTGGATTATGTGGACGGCTACCATGGCCAGCAAGCCCGCCGATTTTCAGGCGTTGATCAGGCCCGTTTGGCAGTTTGCCAACGACTCCCCCACCCGCGTGCCGCTGACTGACTGGCACGAAACCACCGACGCCCGGCAAGTCGGCTTCCAGGCGCGCTCCGTGGTTGGCGGCTACTTCATAAAGATGCTAGAACAGCGTACGGCGCAAAAGCCCTGACCGGGGTTTTTGCCCCCAGCAGCCCGGTCCGAGGTGCCTAAACCGGAAGGGTCAGCGCCGCCGGGCAGGGCTTGGCGGCCCACCAACCCCGCGGGACGTAGCCCCAAGCAAGCCGGCCGCGAGCCGCTAGAGCAGGAGCAGCACCAGCACCAGCAGGGTACGCTGCCGCGCGGCCGGCTCCGCCGGTAGGTGAGCGAGCAGAGTTAGCACGTGGGCCGCGGAAGGCACCTCATCCCCTTGCCGCGAGTGGGTAGGCCACGGGATGCCGGACCAGGTCTGCACGACAAAGGTTAGCTGATCGGTCAGGCGCCGTAGGCGAGCTTCCCAGTAGGGAGTGTGCGCCGGTAACTGGAGGAGTTCCTGACGCAGCAAACGCAGCATGGCTGCCGTAGTCAGAGTAGGCGAAGGCGTAGCAGGTAGAGGCATAATAGAGCAGCATAAACTAGCTCCACTACTGCAAAACATACCTAAAGGATATCTGATCGGTAGGGCTCCGGGCCGGCCCACCGCCCTTGAAAAGGGCCGCGACTAGGTTCGTCGGAAAGAGGGCCTTGTTCACCGGGTAAATAACCAGTTTTAGCAGAAGCGGTAACGTTTAAAAATGTAGGCCAGTGCTGTGGTAGGTTGGGCCAGCCCGGCCGCCAGAGTGGGCCTTGCAAGGCTAGGATTGCACCCTTTCCAGTAGATCGGCAATGAGGAGCTAGATGCTCAAGCTATCCAGCCGAGTCATGAGCGTTGGCCTTAAAGCCGTTATCGGGCGTGAGCTGGGCCTTGCGGCGCTTTGCACTACCGGCTTGGGTTGCCGGAGCATCGCGCCCCGAGTATCCCGAAGGCCGGTAATCAGGCTTTTTACTGCGGAACCCCTATTTTCATCCCCCGGTCCTCTCCTTGATTACCCCCTGCTGCAAATGACGAAACTCGACGCCGGGGACTGGCCTAGGTAATCCTGCTTGCTACTTACTCAGCCTATTCCCCTGCATGACGTTCAGTTTTTTTGCGACGCCCGAATTCGACTTCCTCACGCAGTTTGCGCAGCAGCTTCAGGTGCCGGCCCCCCACGACCTGGTAGTCATTCCGGCGCACTTGGGCCAGGGCTACGTGCGCAAGCTCCAGTTCGGGCCCGACTTCAAGCTGGTTATCCACCGCTACGTGCTCCAGGAAGACCTCATCCTTAAGCGCCAGGCAGTAGATGGGGACAACGACCTAATAACCATCTTCTTCTACAACAACGAGCAGCCCCTCGATATTGCCTACACCAATCACGGGCAGGTTCGGTTTTCTCAGCGCGACGATTCCGCCATTCAGCTAACGTCCAATGATTTAAGCTCCGTTATTCGCTTCCCGGCGCACCACGCCATCCATTACGTGGTGGTGGGCATAAAAGCAGCCCAGCTGAAGGCGCTGTTGGCCGTGAGGGAGCCCCATGCGGTGCTGGACACGCTGACGGCCGCGGGCAGCTCCTTTTTGTTTTTTGAGGGGATGACGGCGGAAGCCAAGCTGCTGCTTAGGAATATAACGGAAGTGAACCTGCACGACAGCTTGGGCAGCTTCTACACCCAAATTAAGGTGCAGGAGCTGCTTTACCTGCTCTTCCGCAAGCTGTTCCTGCGCGAGTCCACCCCGCACCAGCCTATTAATAGCGCCGATGCGGAGCGGCTGCTGCTCGTGCGCAATCAGCTGCTCGATGACCTAGGTACGCCCCCCGTCTTGCGGGAGCTGGCCCAGCAGGCTGCCATGAGCGAAACCAAGCTCAAGCAACTCTTCAAGCAAACCTTTGGCAGTACCGTTTACACCTATTACCAGCAAGTCCGCATGAAGGAAGCCGCCTTCCTGCTCAAACAAGGCCGGCATTCGGTGGCCGAGGTGGGCTATGAGCTGGGCTTTTCCAATCTGAGTCATTTCAGCCGGCTATTCGAAAAGCATTACGGCCTCCACCCCAAACGCTATTCCCAGTCGTAGGGGGCCTTCAGTCGAGATAGTTCGGTGGAAATACCTGTTGCCCGTGCTTTTCCGCAAGGGCTTGCACCCGTTTAATGGCCGTTTCGTCGAGCACCGGCGGGGGCAGAAACTGGCCGAAAGCTACCGGCTGGCCAATCTCCAGGAAGAACGCTTCTAGGCCGGCCGGCACCACCGTGCACAGCAACCGGGCCGGCTGCTCGGTCTTGTTCTTGAAGCCGTGCACCACGCCACCCTTCGGAATGCGGATAAATGCGCCCGCAGCAGCCACGGTAGTGCCGAACTCGGATTTCACTTCCACCTCGCCTTCCACAACGTAGAAGGTTTCTTCTAGGTCGGGGTGGGCATGCGGACCCGGGCCGCCGCCGGGCGGAACCAGCATGTCGATAGTGGCGTAGGCGCCCGCCGTGTCGTTTCCGCTGGCCAGGATGCGGTAGGTGCTGCCACCCACCGAAATCGTGGGGCCCTGCTCAGGGGCTAGGGTACTGGGGGACTGTTTGTAGGTTTCCATGTGACTCGATACAGTGTGACGCAAAAGTCCGGCGGCCGCCCGCAGCCGGCTATTCCAAAAGGACAATAAATCAGCTTTATCCGGCGAAGGACTCCCCCGTCGGATTGGACTGATTTTGCGCCATTCTGCGCTAGTGGGCCAGCGGCCGGCCGGCCACCTTTGCTGCGCAGGCTACCCCCCCGGCCGCCTATCGTCTCCGCCCTGCTTTTCAGCCCCGGCTCAGCCCGGCAGAGCAGCTGAGCCTCGGTACTACGGGGCGGTAACCGCGCGGGGCCCCAGTCGGGGCGGCCTTGGTGCGCGGCCCGAAGCCTACACGGAGTAGAGTTCACTAACGAGCATATCATGCGAAAAATACAGTATGACCGCTTCGGCGACGAGCAGGTCCTGGAGGTGCGGGAGCAGCCCACCCCTACTATCGGAAAAAATCAACTGCTGATTCGGGTCAAGGCGGCTTCCATCAACCCCCTGGATTGGAAGCTGTACCGGGGCGAGATGAAACTACTGTCGGGCTCCGCATTCCCCAAAGCAGTCGGCATCGATTTTTCGGGCGTGGTAGCCCAAACGGGCCCCGGCGTGACGCGCTTCCAGGTGGGCGATGCCGTGTTTGGCCTGCTGGACACGTTCAAAGGGGGCGCCCTAGCCGACTACGTAGTGGCCACTGAAGGGGATATTGCCCCGAAACCGAGCACTATCTCGTTTGAGCAGGCGGCGGCGCTGCCGGTAACGGGATTGGCCGCGCTGCAGATCCTGGACCAGTTGGCTGCCGTTCAGGCGGGCTACGAGGTGTTGCTCAACGGCGCTACCGGTGGGGTGGGCATGCTGGCCCTGCAAATTGCCAAGCGGCGGGGGGCCAGCGTTACGGCGGTAGCCGGCCCAGCAGGCGCAACCCTCACCTCCTGGGGCGCCGATACGGTGCTCGACTACACTAAGCAGGATCTGACCCGCCTTTCCCAACGCTTTGATACCATCATCGACCTGTCGGACAAGCTTTCCTTTGCCGCCGCCAAAAAGCTGCTCAAGCCCCGCGCCACGTTCGTCAGCACCCTGCCCTCCCCTTGGAGCCTGGCCGCATCCTTTCTCCATAACCTGTTCTCGGCTCAAAAGCACCGCATTCTGATCCTGAAGCCCACGGCCCAGGGACTAGCCGACTTAGCTGCCTTGGCGCAAGACCAGCTGCAGATCCCGGTGGAGAAGGTGTACAACTTAGCCAGCGTGAGGCAGGCCTACCGCGAAACCAGCCGCGGTGAGGTGAGGGGCAAGACCGTGATTACCCTCGATTAAGCGTAGCGCTATCGCCAGTGATGCAGCTGCTCCCCTGCCCCAAGCCGTAGGTAGGTCGAAGACCGACGAGCTGCAGTAGGCCACGCTGCGCGAAGCAAGAGGAACCCCAGCTCCAGGAACTGGCCACCGTGGCACCGCCTGGCTTGCGCAGGTACAACGATGATTACTCCCCGCAATTGGCTTGGCAACAATGACCGGCCCGACCTGCTACTTGGAGCTCGCCTGGCATCGCCCGGGGGCAGGGTCTGGGCGGAGCAGGGGGTGGCCTAGGCCCCTGCATCGCCCCTTGCGCCGGGAAGGATGCTTTCTGCCACCGTCCCTTGGTAGATGCCCCAATGCTTCAGGCGTTTACACCTTGCCAATGGGCTTGGCTTAAGCGCTTAGTTCATAACTAAAGTAAAGGCTGGAGCTCAACAAAACCGCCCTGTTCTTACCCAGCCTGGAGCCCGGCTTTGGGGAGCAAACGGGGGAGTACTTATTACCGAAAAGCAGATTTTATCCTCGAAATCAACAGTTTAATCAAACCTAGTTGCGGATTTGCCGTCTTTAAGGAAGCACCGGGATGCCGTGGGTTATGAGCCCCTGAACCCCGGGCGAAATTTTAAGCCCTTACTACCCTTCCTTTCCGTCCGCTATGAAAAAGATTCTTCTCTCTCTTGCCCTGCTTGCCGGTGCTACCGCCGCGGCTCAGGCGCAATCCACCGCCGGGGGCGGCACCCGCTTCGGCCTCAAAGTGGGCGTAGTCGCTGCCTCGCTAGCCGGCGACGACAAAGATTTCCAAGGCGATGTGCAAAACCGCTTCGGGTTTCAGGCCGGCGTCACCACCACCACGACCTTAGGCGTTGGTGGGCTGTTTGAGCTGCACCCCGAGTTGCTGTATTCGCAGCGCGGCTACCAAATTGAGGATGTGTCTAAAACCACGTACCATAACATCGATTTGCCGCTTTTGGCCCGCATTAATGCCGCTGGTCTGGTGTTCGAGGCGGGCCCCCAAGTGGGCTACTTGTTTGCCCGGAAGACGAAGTTTGACGATTCGGCTCTAGCGGACATCACCGCCCGGGGCCAACTCAATAAGCTCCAGTTCGGCTACATTGTGGGCGTCGGCTACCAGTTGGAGAGTGGCCCCAATGTCGGCATCCGCTATAACCGGAGCATCACCAAGCTCTACGACGGCGACGCCGCACTGCCCGGCGGCAATAAAATTTACAACTCGGTGTTTCAGTTTCAACTGGGCTTCGCCTTCCCCGGCGGCCAATAATCTCCTTTAACTTCACAAAAAGCCCGATTTCTGCCGCAGAAATCGGGCTTTTTGTGGTTCAGCCCCTTTCCATGCAATAGAGCAGCCCCACTTAGAGAAGGGAGACAGTCTTGCGCTGAGGGAATAGGCCAAATGCACCCTTGTTTCCCTTGGCCGGCTTCCTTGCTGACCTTATCGTTGCGGTGCGAGCGTGGACGGCCCTGCCCAACAGCGACGGTATCAACAGAGGGAAACGTGGGGGAATGCGTGGATACTGAATTGTCCCAGCGACGCCCGACGGTGGCTCCTGCTACCAGGTCCTGGCCACGATAGTCATTCATCTTCTAAAAGCCCGCGTCGCTGGCTCCTAACCTAACCCCGCGCCCGAATCAGCGCCCGCTACGAGCCCGCGGGTTTGTTGCACAAGTTGACGCGTAAGTTCCAGCGTCGCCATAGCAGGCTCGACGGTGGGGCGTAAGTGCCCCGGGGCCCGCCGGCATCCATGCCCTAGGCCACGAGCAAATCTACGCCGGTGGTCTGCCGCCACCCGGGCTCCCGCGGAGCAGGTGACGCAGGCCAGCAGGGCTCCTGCCTGCCGCAGAGCTGCGAGCTGCGCGGCCGTGGGCAGACCGAAGTGAAAGCTAGTAAGGCGGGAATGGGGTTTAGGTTAGCTGTGGTAGTGGAGGGGAGACCCGACCTACCGTAAAAAGGCGCTTTCTACCTGGTGGAGCCTACGCTACTGGTCGGCTCTTGTCCCTCCGTACTCATGCAAAAGGTTCTGCCCGCACCCATGCCTCGTCCACCAAGACCCGACGAAAGCCGGGTCTCGGTGGACGAGGCATAAGCGCTACGGATGAGTAAATTAAAGCAAGGCAGCGCAGCTCTTCTACCCGCTACCGAATGGAAGGGGCCAGCTATACGTCCGTTCGCCCCCGCAGAAATTATTGCCTGACATGCTTAAAGGATACGTAACAATGCCGTAGCTTTGCATTATGCTTCAACCAAAAAGCTTGATGATGAAGCGCGGGGCCCTGCTCGGCTGGGAACCGCGAGTAGACCGCGAGGTCTTCGCCACCATCGATTCTCCCGATTTTGCCTCTGGCATTTCCGTTGTTTTTTCTGGGTGTTGCCCCTCCACCGTTTCGAATTCCGAAACGGTTTTTTTATGTCCGTTGCGTTCGGCGGCTGCCACCATGGCCTCGGTTCCCGCGGGCAGCCCGTTTCTCCGGCTTGGGTTGGGGCCGATCCGACTTCCCCTGTTCGTTTAAGCTAGTCCACCTCATTTTTCCTCCACTTCGGTATGGCACGTAAAGACCTGCTCGACATCGCCTCCCTCCACCGTGAGGAAATCGAGTTCCTGCTCGACCAATCCACGTCTTTCAAAAAACTGTTCACCCACTCGGTGAAGAAAATCCCGGCCCTCGAGGGCAAGTCCGTGCTCATGCTGTTTTATGAGGCCAGCACCCGGACGCACTCCTCCTTCGAGGTCGCGGCCAAGCGCCTCTCGGCGGAGGTGACGAATTTCGACGTCGCCCACTCCTCCATCACCAAGGGCGAGTCGGTGCGCGAGACCATCGAGACGCTCCAGGCCATGCGCACCGACTACATTGTCGTCCGCCACAGTCACCCCGGCCTGCCCGGCATGATTGCCCGCCAAACTACGGCCTCCGTCATCAATGCCGGCGACGGGGCGCACGAGCACCCCACCCAGGCCCTGCTGGACGCCTTCACCATCAAGGAAAAATTCCCCGACCCCCGGGGCAAGAAAGTCCTCATCATCGGCGACATTCTGCACTCCCGCGTGGCGCGCTCCACCAGCACCCTGCTGCAAAAGCTGGGCATTGAGGTGGCCTACCTCGGCCCGGGCTCCCTGGTGCCCAAGTACGTTCCGGCCAGCATCCGCCGCTTCACCGACTACGAGGCGGCCATGGCCTGGGCGCCCGACGTGGTGTACCTGCTCCGCGTGCAGTTGGAGCGCCAGGACGTGCAGTTTTTTCCCAGCGTCCGCGAATACCACCGGGTTTACGGCATCACCACCGCCCGGCTGGCGGAAATCCGCGACCGGGGCCTCTACATCATGCACCCCGGCCCCGTGAACCGGGGCGTGGAGCTGTGCGACGCCGTCATGGACTACGAGCGCAGCCTGATCACCAACCAGGTTGAAAACGGCATCTCCATCCGCATGGCCGTGCTCGACTGGCTCACGCCGGGCGGGGAATTTCCGCGGCAGGAATCGACGTATGCCGCCCGGCAGCGCGCCAACTCATCGGTGATTGTGCCCTGAGCGCCGCCTGCGGCGGCTGGTGCTGCCTGAGTATTTCAATTCATTAATAGCCTATAATACCCCACCCCTTGCCGGTTTACCGCACTACTCCCTCCATGCTTCTCCTTCAAAATGCCCGCCTTGCCTCCGAAAATTCACCCGTGCTGCTCGAGCGTGATGTCCTGATTGCCGAAGGAAAAATTCAAGACATTGGTCCCCAGCTAGCCATTCCCGAGGGAGCCCGCGTCATCGACGCGCGCGGTCGGGTTCTGATGCCGGGCATGTTCGATGCCCACGTCCATTTCCGCGCCCCCGGCTTTGAGAACAAGGAAACCATCACCACGGGGAGCGAAGCGGCCATCAACGGCGGCGTTACCGGCGTGGTGATGATGCCCAACACCCGCCCGGCCCTCGACTCGGCGACCACCGTGGCCACCGTGCTGGAAAATGCCAAAGACCGGTCCCGCATTCCGGTGTACACCTCCGGTTGCGTCACGAAGAACCGCGAGGGCAAGGAGCTGGCGGAAATTGAGGGCATGCGCGAGCTGGGGGTGAAAATGCTGACCGACGACGGGGACACTACCCGCGACCCGGCGGTGCTGCTGCGGGCGATGCAGTACGCCACCGAGTTTGGGATGTTTTTCGCCAGCCACTGCGAGGTGCCGGAGCTGGCCGGGCCGCGCGCCCTCAACGAAGGGGTGATGAGCTACCGGCTCGGCATCAAGGGCTCGCCGGCGTGCGCGGAGGAAATCATCATCGACCGCGACATCCGGTTGGCGCACGCGGCGGGCGCGCACGTGCACATCCAGCACGTGTCCAGCAAGCTCGGCATGGAAACCATCCGCTGGTGGAAATCCCGCGGCGACGTAAAAGTGACGGCGGAAGTGGCCCCGCACCACCTGATGTTCACCGACGAGCACATCGGCGACTACGACACGAACTACAAGATGAACCCGCCACTGCGGACGCAGGCGGATTGTGATGCCCTGCTCGAGGGGCTCATCGAAGGCGTATTCGACCTCATTGCCACCGACCACGCGCCGCACACGCCGTTTGAAAAAGCCCAGGATTTCATCAGCGCCCCCAATGGCATCACCGGCCTGGATACGGCCCTGGTGTCGCTCTATCACCACTTCGTCGAGCCCGGAAAATTCGGGTGGGACCTGGTGGTGAAGCGCTACTCGGCGGAGCCCCGCCGCCTGATGGGCCTGCCGGTAGCCGCCATCGAAGTCGGCCAGCCAGCCAATTGCGTCCTGTTCGACACCGAAGCGGAAACCACCTTCACGCGGGACTTCATGAAATCCAAGTCCCAGAACACCCCCTTCATCGACCAGACGTTGAAAGGCCGGGTGGACCTGGTGATTTTAGACACGGAAATTCTGCTGGAGCGCTAACAGGCAGTTGAGCGGGTACCTGTACTTTTCAGGATTCGCCTCGCGTTTCGCGGTGCCACTGGTGTCGCAGCAGTAGATTTGTGGCCGCGGTCAAGGGTAGCCAACCAGCTACCCTTGACCGGTTTTTTCACCAGCGGGGCACGGCGCAGCTTAATCGGCACCTGTCTGCGCACGCATTCCGGCCGGTGACCACGCCCAAAATCGTGGTTTTTTGATCTCCCCGGGGCGCCGAGCTCCCTCTATACTACCTACCATGAGTACCCTCCTTCCCTCCGACCCTCCGCCCCTCCGCCCCGTCCCGGGCAAGCCCCTGGTCGGCGTGGTCATGGGCTCCAGCAGCGACTGGGACACCATGCAGCACGCCGTGCAGATTCTCGCGGACTTTGGCGTGGCCCACGAAGCGCGCGTGGTGTCGGCCCACCGCATGCCCGACGACTTGTTTGCCTACGCCGAGCAAGCCGGCCCGCGCGGCCTGCAGGCCATCATTGCCGGGGCGGGTGGAGCCGCCCACCTGCCGGGCATGCTGGCCGCCAAAACTACGGTGCCCGTGCTGGGGGTCCCGGTGGCCAGTCGCCATTTACAGGGCGTGGACTCGCTGCACAGCATCGTGCAAATGCCCAAGGGGGTACCCGTGGCCACGTTTGCGATTGGCACCGCCGGGGCGGCCAACGCCGCCCTGTTCGCCGTCAGCCAGCTGGCCCTGCACGACCCGGACCTGGCGACCAAGCTGCTGGCGTTTCGCGCCGAACAAACTCAGGCCGCTCGCGCCATGACGCTGCCCGTATGAGCGCCGACAGTCACATGACAGCCATGACCCCAGTTTTCCCGGGCAGTGTGGACGCCGCGGGCCAGCGGGCTACCCTGGGGGTGCTGGGCGGGGGGCAGCTGGGCCGGATGTTCGTGCACGCCGCCCAGCGCCTGGGGTACTTCACCGCCGTGCTGGAGCCCGACGTGCACAGCCCGGCCGGGCAGGTGAGTCACCACCACATCCAGACCGGCTACGACGACCCGGCCGGGCTGGCGCAACTAGCCCACCTGTGCCAGGCCATCACCACCGAGTTTGAAAACGTGCCGGCCCAGGCCCTGCAAACGCTGGCGCTGACCCGGCCCGTGGCGCCGAGTGCGGCCGTGGTGGGCATTGCCCAGGACCGCGTGGCGGAAAAAGCTCACTTCGCGGCCTGCGCTGACCTCTCGGGGGTGACCTGCGCCCCCTACGCAGTCATTGAAACGCTGGCCCAGCGGCAGGCCGTCCAGGCCGAGCGGGCGGAGTTGCTGCCCGGCATCCTGAAAACCGCGCGCATGGGCTACGACGGCAAGGGCCAGGTCCGCGTTAAGACGGCTGAGGAACTGGCCGCCGCCTGGGCGGAGTTGGGCGGCGTGGCCTGCGTGCTGGAAAAGATGCTGCCGCTCACCGCCGAGTGCTCGGTGCTGGTGGCGCGCGGCTGGGACGGGCAGGTCGTCAGCTTCGCCCCGCAGCGCAACGTGCACGTCGAGGGCATTTTGGCCGTGACCCACGCCTACGCCGGAAACATGCCGCCCACCCTGGCCGAGAGGGCCCAAGCCGCGGCCGTGGCCATTGCGCAGCATCTCGGCTACGTGGGGGTGCTGTGCGTTGAGTTTTTTGTGGTGGACGACGGCAGCACGCACGGTGGCCTAATAGTTAATGAGATGGCCCCGCGCCCGCACAACAGCGGCCACTATACTATGGACGCCTGTGACGCGTCGCAGTTTGACCTGCAGGTCCATACCATGGCGGGCTTGCCCTTGCCCCAGCCGCGCCAGCATTCCCCGGCCATCATGCTCAACCTGCTGGGCGACGTGTGGTTTGATGCCAGCGGGCAGCTGCAGGAGCCGGACTGGCGCTCCGTGCTGAGTTTGCCGGGCACGCACCTGCACCTGTACGGCAAGCTAGAAGCGCGCGCCGGCCGCAAGATGGGCCACCTGACCATTACCGGCCCGGACGTTGCCAGTGTCAAAACCGTAGCGCGCCGCGCCGCGGGGCTGCTGGGCTTGCCGGGGCTGGACGATATCTAGGGCTAGCGGCTGAACTGGCCCAGGTCAACCGGACGCCGAGGTGCTTTCGCCTTCTGTTCTACAGCCCTAGGCCCCCGCAACCTTTCGGGTACTGAGCGGGCCCCGGTGAACCGGGGCCCGCTCAAGATCCCGAGAATATCGCCCGGCCAGCAAAGCAGACCGCGACTTGGACTCCCCTCCTACTGAGCTGCCTGGCCGGCCTGTGCGGGGTGCCCGGCTGGTCACACGCCTCCGGGGGATGGAGGTGCGCCCCTGACAAGTCAAATAAGATGACTCCTACTGCTCCGGCTACTCTGATTTGTAATCGAAGCGGCCCTGAGTGACGCGCACTTGGCGTCCAGTGGTCCGATCCGTAGCGACGAATTCGAAACGTCCCGCCACGAGGTTTGCTTGCCGGTCTAGCCAGGTAATTGTCAGCGTGCCTGACGCGGGCGATTGAGTTCTATACTGGCCGTCCGGAGAGTAATATTGACCCTGGGCAACTCCTTTGTGAGCTGAAAGTGAGAAGGGATACGTTTTTCCCTCTTCCAGCACCATGCTGTCGGCTTCAATCAGGAGCAGCGCCGAATCCTGGCTTTTTTCGTCGGTAATTCCCAACGAAAAATTCGAACTGGCGGCCGTGGTGCCGAGCCGATAGGCCAAACTGGTCCCGGAACGGCCCCAGGCATTACGAGGAATAAGCACGTTGCCATCCACCAGACAGCCGGCTTGGTTGGCTCCCACCGTTGTTTCCGGCGGGAGGGCTGGAGATACCTTCTCCGGTTGACAAGCGACAAGCAACGTGCCGAAGAGCAGTTGTCCGGCCAGCAACGCGGGGCGGGGCCTAGGGATGGGAGCAGACATGGGGGGAGCGGGGGATTCGTGAGTTAGGAGAAGATACCACCGGCAAGGTAAGAGTTGCACCCTCGCGTACAATTGTGCTTCCTGCGCGGGCTACATGGCTTAGGGGCAAGGAGTAGTGATGACCGGGTAAGTGGATACTAAGCCAGCGGGGAAGCTTCCCTGGCTGCCGGCGTCATTTGCCGTACTATCTCCCCAGCAGTCCCTGGCCTAGGCGTTGGCGATGAGCCTATCAGTCGGTAACTGCGCGCTGTTGAGGGAGCTTTCGTCATCCGTTGTGATTATTCTAGCTATTGCCCTGGTTAGTGCCGGCGCCCTGCCCTTTCGCAACTCACTGGGCGTGGTGCTGGGCGCTAACATCGGCACGACCATTCCCAGTCAGCTGTTTGCCTTTGACCTGGGTCAATACGCGGTGGTGGCCATGTTGCCCGGGCTACTGCTGTTATCCTTCGCCAAGAAGCGCACCGGCCGCACGATGGGGCGGGCTTTATTCTGCTTTGGGCTACTGTTCTTTAGCTTGTTTATCATTGGCGAGGCCGCCGCGCCGCTCAAAGACTATGAGGCCGTGCAGGCGTGGCTGCTGAAGTTGGAAAATCCCGTGCGCGGGGCGGGCGCCGGGGCCCTTATCACCCTGCTTATTCAGTCGTCGTCGGCCACGCTGGGCATGGTAATCAAGCTCGCCGCGAAGGGGCTGCTCACCCTGCCCGCCGGCATTGCCGTGATGCTGGGGGCGGAATTGGGTACCTGCTCCGACACGTTGCTGGCCACGCTGGGCCGGCGCTGAAAACCGGGCTGTTTCATCTGGGCTTCAACCTGGTTTCCATCACGCTGGGCCTGCTGCTGGTACACCCCTTCACGGCCCTGGTGGTGGGCCTGGCGGGCCAAGCCGAGGTGTCCCGCCAGATTGCGCACGCCCACGTGCTGTTCAACGTCGCAGGCGTGCTGGTTTTTGCTCCGCTGGTGCCCCTCTGCCAACGGCTCCTGGACGCTTGGCTGCCCGACCAGGGCGTAGGCAAGCAAGCCTTCCAGGTTCAGCCAGTCTAATTCGCTGGCCTTGCGGCGGCTACGTACGGCCCCTTGGCCCCGTACGAATCAGGGAGCAGGCCGTGACCTGCGGCCGGTAGGTCACATCCCTGCCTGCCCAACGGTTTGGCCAACTGCTGCAGAGCCCGTTGGGTCATGGCCTCGCCGTAAACGCATGGCGCTTGGGGGAATTGCTTATCGGCCGCCGCCGAGTAGCCTCACCCTTCGACACAAGCAGTTTTATGGTGTAGCGACTTAGTTGGGGACTAGCATTGTCGGGACTAGCACTAACACTACCGAGGGCAAAGCGATTCTCGACCGCCCGGTTCTCACTCCGTGTCTCGTTGACGAGGTAAAGCTAGTAGGTGATTTTGACCGGCTGTTCGTACGAATAAGCTGGGTTTTGGCATTTTTGGTGCACGGATACCCACTGGGCGGTAGGCGGAGTTGTAAAGGCCGATAAGCTAGTAGCTAGCTACTGAACAGGTCCTAACCCACTATCCAGGTGTTCGCTAACAGGTTGTTAGTTGCAATAAGGCCACCCCGCCCTTTTTCTTGCCGACCTTTCCTGGCCCGCCGCTCCCTACCTTGCGACCCCGTTGCTACCAGCTTCATCTGCCCACCCCCTAGCATCCCGTCTGCCTCGCCCTTTTCTGAACTCGCCCAAGCGGTTCTGACCAGGGCAGCGACTTCCCCGGCCTAAACGCTGAGCAGACTGCTCCGCAAGGGCCCCCTCCCGCGCCATGACACTTCTCCTACTTTGCCTGTTGTTCTTCAATCTGCTGTGTTTCCTGCTCTTCGCCGCGGATAAACGGAAAGCCCAGCGCAGCCAGCGGCGCATTGCCGAAAAAACGCTGCACCTGGCTACGCTGCCGGGCGCAGCGCCCGGCGCGTGGGCGGCTATTTTACTGCTGCCCCACAAGAACCGCAAAGCCTCTTTCTGGGGCGTTACCCTGGTGCTGACGCTGCTGCAAGGGGCGATTCTCTATTGCACGTTACCATATTTTCAGGCGCGGTTTTAACGGGGTCAAACGGGTTGCCGGCGGGGAAATCAACCGTGCACAAGTCAAGCCGCGGGATTTCATAGGCGTAGATGCAGTCATCGGGTAGGGGGCAAAAGACGATCGTGTGGCCGTACGTCCGTAACCGATGGTAAATGGTTGCCAACTGTTTTTGCTCGAGGGAGTGCCCCTCGCGTACGCCTCTTGTTACCACGCATACGCCCATGACCAAGCAAGACCTACTGGCCACGTTGCTAAGGCTAGACATCAGTCCGGATAGCTACACCTTAGCGGGTGGCCTACCCAACGAAGCCTTTTGCTTGGACCACTCCCCGGGCAAATGGGACGTGTACTACAGTGAACGAGGGCAGAAAACTGGGCTGGTTTCTTTTGCCGAGGAGGACGTGGCCTGCAAGTATTTGCTGGGTACTCTCATTCAACACGTTTACCTGCTTCGCTTCCCGCTTCCCACCAAGAAAGGGTAGAGCCAAAAGGTAAGCATCGTCGCAACTCCTTATTAAGCTCAACCTACTGTTCAGCTTAATAAGGAGTTTACTTTCTATAAGCGCCTGCGCTAGGAAGTACCTTTCCATTCAGGAAACGGTTAGCGGCGGCTTACCTACCTACTTTTTAGGCGCGCAATTTGTCCCAAGTGGTACTAGCTGGGTTCAATCACTGCAACCAAGGCTGGCCAGCCGAAGGGATTTCTCGCCCGCCGCCCCGGCGAGCTATACGCAGAGTCGCGCTACATTGTAACCGAAAGCGCCGCTAAGGAATTTTGGCTAGCCGTAGGCCTCTAATGGCTAGGGGCCGCCGTAGGTTCCGGGTGCTTGTCGGCAAGTGAGAACAGCAGGTAGGCTCGTTTTTACCTGCGTTCGGGCCGCTCACCTTCGCGCAGTGGCAGGTATTTCATTTCAAGCACCTGAACCATCACCTCTTGCAGTTCGGCCTGCTGCCCCACAGCCTCCTGCCCGAGCGCCGCCCGGAGCTGCTTTAGCTGGCTCCTACCCCGCTCTACCCAGTGAAACACCTCCTCTATGCGCCCCCATGAAAAAGATTCTCATCACCGGTGGCAGCGACGGTATCGGCCTGGCCACCGCCCGTCTCCTCGCCGCCGATGGCACGCAGCTCACGCTGGTAGCTCGCAACACTGCCAAGCTGCTAGACGCCGTGCGCAGCCTGCCCGGCCCCGGCCACACCGGACTGGCTGTCGACTTGCCCAAACCCGAGGGCGTGGGTCTGGTGTTTCAGAGCTGTTTTTCGGAGCTACTTAGCTGAACTTGCTCGAAGGAGCCACGGTCCGGCCACCGTCTACTACCAGTTCGGCGCCTGTGATAAAGCTGGCCTTCTGTGACAGCAAAAAGATAACCGCGTGCGCAACATCTTCTGGCTGACCAACGCGTCCCAGCGGGACAATGGCCCCCATTTTGGCCGCCGCGCCCGCACCCGCTGCGTTTTCAATCATTGGCGTATCAATTGGCCCCGGTATCACGATGTTGACCCGGATGCCGTCGCTGGCCAACTCCGCGGCCGCGGTGCGCGTCATAGCCGCCACCGCCGCCTTGCTACCCGAATAGGCAATGGCCCCGGGAGCCCCCCGTACGCCGGCTTCCGAGCCAATATTGACAATCGAGCCGCCGCCATTTCGGCGCAGGGCAGGCACGACGTGCTTCATGCCGAGTAGCTGCCCGAGTTGGTTGATGCGCAAGCCCGCCATCACCGTCTCGGCATCCACCTCTGTTACGAGCCCCGTAATCGTGACGCCCGCGTTGTTCACCAACCCGGTAATCTTCCCGAACTCCGCCTCGGTGTAGGCCACCAGTTCCGCCCAGTCCGCTTCCACGCCCACATCTTGCCGGCGGAACCGAACTTGTTGCCCCAGTTCGTCAGCCAGGCGTTGACCATCGGCTTCATCTCGCCCCGTAAACACAACCTGGGCGCCGGCCGCCACCAACAGCCGCACTTCCGCTTCGCCTTGGCCGCGGGTACCGCCCGTGATGATAATCACGTCTCCTTGCATCTCATTCATAGGTTTTGTTGGGGTTGGTTGGGGATAAGAAAAGGGTGGTAGGCTTCTGCGAGCAGACCAGCAAGTGGTTGCTGTCCATCGCTGGCAATCCACTCTCGCACGGCCAGGCGCAAGCCGGACAGGGCGAGGGCCGAGGCCATCCGGCTGTGGGTGGAGGGGGCCCCGTGGGCTATCAGCGTGGTAGCCAACAGGTCTTCCCACAGGAGGTATTTTTCGTGCGAGCGGGCCCGGAGCGAAGGCGTCTGCTCAATCAAGCGGCCAACCGCCAACGAGAGGGCGTACTGCTCCGGGTGCTGGTCAACATGGCGCATGACGGCACGTAAAGCCGCCTGCAGGGGGGGAGCCGCATCAGCTAGCCCTGTCAGCTGATTAACCAGCTCGGGGCCCGTGGCAGCCGTCCAAGCCAAAGCCATATCCTCTTTTGTGGCAAAGTACCGGAACACGCTCCGTCTGGAAACACCGGCTGCTGCCGCAATCATGTCTACGGTCGTTTCCGCAAAGCCATCCGCTAAGAATAACTGAATCGCTGCGTCGACAATTTTTGTACGAACAGCCTTGGCATTACTAGCCCGAATAGGTATTGAAGGAGCCATAAACCGGAGGAAACAATTTGCGAGTTCAGCCGAGCGAGCTGCAAATATGGCACTTAGTGCCATATTAAACAATCTTTTTAGGGATAATGACCACAGAATATGACACTAAGTGCCTAGGCTCAATGCGTTAGGGCGCAGTATGTGGGTCGCACCAACCCCCTCAATGCCAAGGTGAAAGAAGTCGCCGGCTGCTCCACCACCGCCCACATCAACGAGCGGCTGCTGGCCGAAGCCAAGCTGCTGCTCACCCACACCGACTGGCCTATAGCTGACATTGCCGACCGCCTGGGCTTCGAGTACACGTCCTACTTCACCAGCTTTTTCAAGAAGCACACCGCCACCACGCCGCTGGCGTTTCGCCGCGCGCCCCTGGCCGTGGCCATGGTTTTAAGCTGCTTGCCACTTACGGGTAGAGCCAATTCAGGCTGAGGTGTCGCGGCCGTTAACGCGCCTGCTGCTCCTTGGCTAAGTTGTTGGCCACGGGCTCATTCAGCTCCGTCATAATCTCCGCAAACAGCCTAGCCGATTTCAGCCGATCTTCCGGCGCGTACATGGTGGAGGCGGTAATGAGCTCATCGGCCCGGGTTTCGGCTAGAAACGCTTGCAGCTGCTGCTTCACGGTTTGCTTGCTGCCAACGAAGGAGTATTTCAGCATTTGCTGCACGGCCGGGTGCTGCCACATCTCCTGCAGCTCTTCGGTCATGGCCGTGGGGGGCTGCAACGCCTCTTTGGTACCCGTTAGTATCCCGACA
This sequence comes from Hymenobacter wooponensis, assembly GCF_004745865.1. GTDB lineage: Bacteria > Bacteroidota > Bacteroidia > Cytophagales > Hymenobacteraceae > Hymenobacter > Hymenobacter wooponensis. Next base: position 93,346 of record NZ_SRKZ01000008.1, read on the forward strand.
AACATGCGAATGAGGGTGGTAAACAGCCGTTGGGCTTCCTCATCGGTATCGGCTATGTAGGCATTGATGGCCACCAGCGTGTAGGGCTGCTTCAGTACTGCCGAAGGCGTAAACTCTTCGTGGTAAATCTTCAGCGCGTTGTGCAGGTGCGTGGAGGCGAAGTGGCTGGCAAACGCGTAGGGCAGGCCCAGCTTGGCCGCTAAATGCGCGCTGTCGGTGCTGGAGCCGAGGATGTAGAGCGGCACGTCGGTGCCCTCGGCCACCGGGGCCCGGACGCTGGCCTGCTTGTTTGCCGCCGAGAAGTACTGCTGGATTTTGCTGATTTCCTGGGGGAAGGCGCGGGCAGCCGGCAGGAAATCCGCCCGGATGGCCTGCGCGGTTTGCGAGTCGGTGCCCGGCGCCCGGCCCAGCCCCAAATCGATGCGGCCCGGGTACAAATGCGCCAGCGTGCCGAACTGTTCGGCCACAATTAACGGCGAGTGATTGGGCAGCATGATGCCGCCCGAGCCTACCCGGATGCTTTTTGTATTCTCGGCCACGTAGCCAATGAGCAGGGAAGGCGCGCTGCTGCCGATGTTGTCGGAATTATGATGTTCGGCCAGCCAATAGCGGTGGTAGCCGGTGGCTTCGGCGGTCTGGGCCAGGGCCAGCGAGTTGTGCAGGGTCTGCTGGATGGTGTCGCCTTGCGAGACGATGGCCAGGTCCAGGATGGAGTAAGCAACGGGTTGCTTCTCCGAATTGGGGTTACCGTTGATGGACATGATTTCTTTTTTTGAAGGAGCCGCGGGTGGCCGCTGCGCTACTGCTCAACAAAGCAATTGCGCGGTGGTTATCAGCCTGGCAGTGGGGGAAGTGGCGGCCCGGTTCGCCGCCGCGGAGTTTACTGCAACGCCGGGGCAGCGCAACTGCCCTAGGCCTGCTTTGCCGCGCCAACCGCTAGCAACCAGTTGGTGGCCACCACCATGACGTATTCCTGCGGGCACTCTCATTGAGGCAGTTTATACCGCCCCCCTAGAGTAGCCCTAAGAGGGAAGAATAGGTTCTATTAGAGCAGCCATACTAAGCAGTTCGGACTCGACCAGAAATACTGGCTGGAGCATTAACGGACTTGGCAGCGCCTAAGTGAAGCTACGCTGCTTAGGGGTATTTAGGCTTCTAGGCCTGCCTAAGAACCGGCGACTGGTCTTGTTGCTGCCCGCGCTGACCGGGATGGGAAGGACGCCCCCACCCTGGCCGACCGGACGAGTAGCCGTACCCGCGCCGGGGCCGGGTGAGCAAGCAACTGCTGATTGCTCTCAGCAGCTGAAACTTTTCGCCCGGCCTTAATGGTATGGACTCTTAGTGCTGGCTGGCTGTCGGCACGATGTCAGTTACCCTGCTTTGTCTTTTCGCTGCTCGTATGACGCTTGCTGCCCCGCTCGACAGTCTGACGCTGACCGCGGTTTTCCACGCTTTACCGGGGGCCTACCTCCTGCTGTCCCCCGACTTTATTATTGAGGAGGTTAGCAATACGTACCTAGCCGAAACCCTGACGGAGCGCCACCAGCTCCTCGGGCGCTACCTCTTCGAGGTGTTTCCCGATAATCCGCAAGCCCTGGAGGCCCACGCCGTGCATAACCTGCGGGCTTCCCTGGAGCAAGTCTTGGCCACCAAGCAGCCCCACCAGATGGCCTTGCAGCACTACGATGTACCCAACCCCGAGCAGCCGGGCCAGTTCACGGAGCGCTACTGGCTGCCCGCTAACACGCCTATTGTCGACGCCGAGGGGCGGGTGCGCCACCTCCTGCACAGCGTAGTCAACGTCACCGACCAGCAGCGCGCCCACGCCCAACTGGGCGAAAGCCAGCGCCGGGAGCGAGCGGCCCAGACGGAAGCAAACCACTTGGTGCGCGCCACCATTGATAGTTCGCTGGCAATCATCCAAGCCTTTGAGGCCGTGCGCGATGCCGCCGGCCGGATCGTAGACTTCCGCTGGACCCTGGTCAACAAGCAGGCGGCGGCTCAGTACAACACGGACCCGGTAGGGCAACGGCTATTAGCCCTTAACCCGGGCGTAGTAGAAGCCGGTATCTTTGCGCGTTTCGTGCAGGTGGTGGAAAGCGGCCAGCCGCAGGCCTACGAGCAGGAATACCGCCACGAACAGTACAACGGGTGGTTTGAGCAGTCGGTCGTGCGCCTGGGCGATGGGGTCGTGAGCACCACCACGGACATCACCACGCGCAAGCAGGCGGAAGCCGCCCTGCGGCACTCCGAAGAGCGATTTCGCGCCCTGGTAACCCAGGCCGCCGTGGGCATCGCCGAAACGGAAGAGGAGCGCTTTACTTACGTCAACGACCGTTTTTGCACCATCACGGGCTACTCCCGCGCCGAGCTGCTGGGAAAGCTGGTCCGCGACATCACGCATCCGGACGATGCCGCGCGCGACCTGCCCTTGCTGCGGCACCTCTACGCCACGGGCGAGCCGTTTACGGTCGACAAGCGCTACGTGCGCCCCGATGGCTCACCGGTGTGGACCCTGGCCAGCGTGACCTCCCTGCAGTGTGCGCCGGGCCACCCCAACCGGGGCTTTGCCGCTTGCATTGATGTCACGGACCGCAAATGGGCCGAGCAGGAGCTACTGGCCGCTCACGCCCGCACCATCGACATCCTGGAGAGCACCACCGATGCCTTTTATGCCTTGGATGCCGAGTTTCGCTTCACCTACGTCAACCAACGGGCTGCCCGGCTTTGGGGCCGCAGCCCCGCCGCCCTGCTGGGGCGGCATTATTGGACGGAGTTTCCCTCGGCCGTGGGCAGCGAATCGTACAAGTATCACTACCAGGTGCAGCAAGAAGGCCGCCCCCGGCAGTACGAAACCGTATCGCCGCTGTTGGGCACCTGGATTGACGTTAACATTTACCCCGGGCCGCAGGGTGGGCTGTCGGTATTCTTCCGCGACATCACCGAGCGCAAACGCACGGAGCAAGCCCTGCGGCACTCCCAGGAGCGGCTGCAGCAGGCTCTGTCCATTGAAACCGTGGGCGTGCTCTTCTTCGATTTGGAAGGCCGCATCCACGACGCCAATGAGGCGTTTCAGCGCCTGAGCGGCTACTCCCACGAGGAGTTTGTCAGCGGGAAGGTGCGCTGGGATGAGGTGACGCCCCCGGAGTTTATGGCCGTCACCCGTGCTTCCCAGCGCGAGTTGCTCACCCACGGCAAAAACACGCCCTACGAAAAGCAGTACGTCCGGCCGGATGGCTCGCGCTGGTGGGGGTTGTTCGCCGGCAAGCGCCTGAGCGACCGGGAATGCGTGGAGTTTGTGGTAGATATCACCGAATTCAAGCAAGCGCAGCACCAGTTGCACGATTTTAACCGGCAGCTGCAGCGCATGAACACTGACCTGGACAACTTTATCTACACGGCCTCGCACGATTTGAAAGCGCCCATTGCCAACATTGAAGGGCTGCTGCAGGCCCTGCAACACGAGTTGCCGGCGCAGGCATACGTGGGCAGTGTGTCGACCATTCTGCACCTGATGCAAGAGTCCACGGCGCGCTTTGGCCGCACCATTGGGCACCTGACCGACATCTCCCGCTTGCAGAAAGAGTTCGACCAGCCGGTCACGCCCGTGAGCCTAACCCGCGTGGTGGCCGAGGTGCAGTCGGATCTGGCACCGTTACTGGCGCAGACTGGGGCGCAGGTCGCCGTGGCGGTGCCGGAACACGTGACGCTGACTTTTTCGGAGAAAAACCTGCGCTCCGTAGTGTACAACCTGCTGAGCAACGCGCTCAAATACCGCCACCCCGACCGGGTGCCCCGGGTCCGGCTTAGCTACCAGGACCAGGGGCCGTATCAGGTCCTGTCCGTGCAGGACAATGGCCTGGGGCTGGATTTGTCGCAGGGGAAAGAGAAGCTGTTTGCCATGTTCCAGCGCCTGCACACCCACGTGGAGGGCTCGGGCGTCGGCCTCTACATGATCAAGCGCATGGTCGAGAATATCGGCGGCCGAATTGAGGTGCACAGTCAGCTTGATCAAGGGTCCACCTTTCTGGTCTACTTTCCGCAGGGCCCCGTATTCCAGGAGGCGGCAGTTGCTGACCAGGGGTGCCAAGCGCGCCCTTAGCCCGAGTTGAAACAACCAACCGGGTCGAGGGAGGGCTGCCCGGGGTGGCGGTGGAGGTCACGCCGCGGCACCCGCTCGGGAGGCGGAAGGGCGCGACCACGGGATTCGCAACCGGCTCCTTGCCCGACATCTTTGAGCTATCCCCTCTCCGCCTGCCGGCAAGGTACGCACTGAGGCCTCAGCGTTCGGGCGACAGCGGCAGAATGGGCGCCGTAAAACTGGAGCCGAACTGGCCGCTCGAACAGCGGCCAGTTCGGCCGGAGCTTTCCGCTGCTGCTGCTGGGTACCCCTCTCTGCCGGCGGCCCGTCCAGCCTCGGGAGCACTGGCTCAGGAGGGGAGGAGCGCCGTCGGGGGCGGGGGGCGGCGGAATCTACCTCGGCCGGATTCTGCTCGCGCGCGGACGCTTTCCGTTTCCGAGCTTGCTTCGTGCGCACGTTGGTAAGCTTTTCCGCCAACTCATCCGCCGTTTCCGCCAGGAGCTGGCTTTCCTTTGCCGCCAGTTCCTGGTCCGAGAAATGCGTGGTAAGTACCAGGGTCAGCTCATCCGACAGCTTTTGCTTGATCTGCTTCGGCTTGAGCGCATTAGCGGCCCGCTTTTCCTGCTTTGCTTGCGCCCGGTCCAGCTGCTCAGCGAGGAGATAGAGTGCTTTCAGCACGCCTTTCGGGGGCTTTCCACCCGGCAGCGTTACCCGGCTGAGTTGCGGGGCCAATTGCTGGGACAGTTCTTGGACGAGGGCTTGTTTGTGTGGTTTCACGGAGGGAAGAGATGTTCCGGCGCAGGCCCTGCCGGCCAACGCCTAGAATAGGTGAGGTTTTCTGAGAAGGAAGTACAGTCAGTGCAAGGGCAACAAGTTGGATCGCGGAAGGCGGCCCGCCCCGGAGCGGATTAGCAGCTGGCCGCGACATCCCGCGCAGGGGCTCCACTGCGAGCCCACCTCGTGCGCAGGCTAAGCCAGTGCTGGGAGGGGAGCCGTGGCCTAGCCGGGGGCCAGGGGCGGGGAGCCGCGGCTAGGGGGAGAGCAGGGTGGCAGGGGGCCTTCATGGGGGCCGGCCAGCGGAAAGGCTAGCAAATATCTAAGTAGTGCTCCAGCAACTGAAGCAGTAGCTGCTGCCCGGCCACCAGCTGGTAGTCGGGAGCGGATCGGCTGCTAACGTGAATGAGCGGATCGGCCAACTGCACCAGGTGCTGCCATTCCGTAGCGGGAATAGGCGAGCACCTCTCATCTAAGTTGAGTTGACGCTGAATGGCTGCCATAATGAGGGGACGAGCAGCGGGAGGAAAGGCCAGATAACGTTTGTAAGCTGGTACTTCACCCGGAGAACAAGGGGAACGGAACACGGGCAGGGTCCTAAGCGTGCGGAGGGCGCGGAAGAGCCGCAAAGCTACCGCCACCCGCCGCCAGGTCCTCGGCTCCCGGGTTACCTTTCTATTATGAGTAGCTGAACCGTTGCAAGCCTTCCGGATTGATCTTACTCCAAAACCTCCCCCCGGGGCGCCGGCGGAGGACCAAAACCGGGCCGGGTTAGCCATGTGGCAGCGAGAAACTCTTCGGTACCAGCCCGCCCGCTTTTCACTCGCCAGCTTTGGCCGCCCGCCCAGCAGCGGGAGCCGCTCACCGCCTACAGTAGGCCGGCCGCGGGCCTTGTGACATTTATCACACGCATTTTGTGATCTAGCTCCTTCGAATTTCCTGCCCCGAGCCCCCACCTTTGACTTGTCGAGCAGCGGTACGGACGGCTCCTTTTTCTCCCCAGGAAAGCAACCGGCCGAGGCGCGGCGGACCCAGCCACAAGCCACTATCTCCTTCCTTCATTTCAACCCCATTTTCAGATGAAATACGTGCTTTTTATCGTCACCAGCGCCGCTGAAATCAGTCCTAACCACCGCAAAACCGGTTACTTCTTTCCCGAGGTGGCCCACCCCCACCACGAATTTACGCAGCAGGGCTACACCGTGGATTTTGCCACGCTCCAGGGCGGCAGGCCTGCCGCCGATGGGTACGACGCCAACGACCCGCTTCAGCGGGAGTTTCGCGCCAGCAAAGGCTTTGCGCGCCTCAACAACAGCCGCCGGCTGAGCGAAGTGGACGCGAGCCTCTACGATGCCGTCTTCATTCCGGGCGGACTCGGGCCGATGGTGGACCTGGCGCAGGACCCCCTGGTGAAAAAAACGGTAGCAGCAGTAGTTGAGCGCGGGCAGGTGCTGGGCGCCGTTTGCCACGGGCCGGTGGCGCTGCTCGGGGCCAAACTCTCCAACGGAAAATACTTGGTCGAGGGCAAGCAAATCTCCGCCTTTACCGACGAGGAAGAACAGGGCTACGCCGTTGCTGACGTACCGTTTCTGCTGGAAGCAGCCCTGCGGGAGCAAGGCGCCAGCTTTGTCGAGGTAAGCCCCTGGCAGCCCCTGAGCGTGGTCGATGGCTTGTTGGTAACCGGCCAAAATCCGGCCTCGGCTACGGCCGTCGCCCGCGATATGATTGCGCTGCTGGAAACGCAGCCCGCGACAGGTACTGCTAGCGGCTACGGGCGGCAGCAGTAGCGCCCGGCTACGGCAGCAAGTATAGTTTTTCGTTCATAAGCAGCACCCCCCCTGAAGTATATGGAAGAGCAAAAGGTGTTTTATATGGTCAAGTGGCAGATTCAGCCGGGCCAGGAGGAAGTGGTTCGCCACGCCCTCACCCACCTGGTAGCCCGCAGCCGCACCGAGCCCGGCTGCCTCTACTACCAGCCCCACGCGAGTGCCACGCAGCCCGGCCTGGTGTATCTCTACGAAGCGTACGCCAGCCCCGCCGCGGCCCTGGCACACCGCGAAACGGAGTACTTCCAGCGGCTGGTGCTTGGCACCATCGTGCCGCTGCTCAGCTCCCGGGAAGTAGTGGAGGTTACTCCCCTTGCCGAAGTAGTAAACTCCCGGTTTTAGGGAGGCGTTAAACTCGCCTGAGGCGGCTAAGCGTTTCGCGCGTGACGCCCAAGTACGCCGCTATATCCTGTTTGGGCACGCGCTGCGAGAGGTTAGGATAGAGGGTGAGCAGCTTTTCATACCGCTCTTGCACGCTGAGGTTCATGCCGGCCAGAATGCGCTGCTGCATGGCGATGAAGCCCGACGTGATTTTCAGGCGGAAGAAGTGCTCTATCTTATGCATTTCCGCGCATAGCTTGTTGCGGTTAGCCAGCGAGATGGTCAGCAACTCGCCTTCCTCCAGGCTGCTGATGAGCATGGTGGCCGGCACCTCCCGGAAGAACGCCTGGTAGTCGCTGATCCACCAGTCTTCCAGGGCAAACTGGATGATGTGCTCTTTCCCTTCCGGGTCGACGTTGAAGGCCTTCAAACAGCCCTTGACGACGAAAAACTCATGGGGAACCGGCTCCCCCTCCTCCACTAAAAATTGGTGTTTGCGAACCTTTTTCCGGGTAAAATGGGAAAGGACGTAGTCGAACTCCGCCTCCGAAAGGGGCGTGATTTCTTCGATGTGGTGGCGGAGAGGATGGGACATCGGAGCGTAGCGGCAACTCAAGCTTTCGGTAACTAACCGCAAGGTTGGATAAACCGGAGGGGCAGGCAAGTAAAACAGGGGCGAACAGCAGAATTTGCGCGTCGCTTGAAAAAAGGTGGGCAGTCCGAACGAAGACTAGGTAGTCGAGCCTTATTTCCTCCCCTCCTACGATGGCCAGTAGCGAAACGGAAGCCCCTAACGCCGGCTAGGCCACCGGTCACCGGATGGGATGGGCTCGTCCGCATTCCTCGCTGGCGGCGCGGCACCACACCCTCCGCGACGGGATCCGGGGGAGAAGCTGATCAGGCCCTGCAGAGGGGAAGAACCCTGGAAGTACGATAGTCCCCTTACCCTGCTGCCATGAAACGGCTTTTGAGTCGGCGGATCCCGCGATTTGCCGCCCCAGCTGCCCAACCGCCGGTCCTGCTTTTTACCTAACTAGCCCGCCTTTCCCACCAGCAACTCCCCGTGAGCCTTCCACTCCTGGTCCTGCTGCTTAGTGGCTGTGCAGCTGCCAAAGCCAACCACGGCCTCGTACTCGTCCCGCCCCGCCAACTCCGGAATGGGCACCTAGGGCTATGCCGCCCGTAACTCGGCTTCGTAGTAGCAGTCCCAGTAGCCGTTATCGAGACGGTACACGTTCAGGCGTTGCACCAGGCGGGTGCGCGGGTGACGCGCTTTGAGCTGTCCGCGCCAGATGATGGGCCGGACGGGAGCACCGGGGGCGGGCTGCACGAGCTGGCCCAGGGCGTAGGCAAAGCCGGCGGAGGCCAGGCCTTGCTCGGCCTCCGCCGGCGGCTCGGTTGCTAATGCCTGCGGGGAAGCAGTGGCAGGGATACTGCAGGCCACTTCGTGCCAGGCCAGCAGTTCGCCGCAGCTAGGGCACAGGGAAGCCTGCACCTCATCGTGATAGTCGAGGGTGGTTAGGGTATCGGCTTCCTCTAGCTGGGTAGAATCAAGAACGAGGGTTTGCGGGGATCTTTTGCGGGTCGCCATACAAGCAGAGGGTGAGGTTAGAAGACAAGCAGTATATCATCAAAACGGGTGGTGTAGGCCTGGCTGCGGTGGTGGGCTTGGCCTTGCCAGGGAGCCGGCTGACGGCCGGTCGTAATTGCCGCGGCGGGCCGCACGGTGCCCCGGCCGAATTGGCGGTTTAAGTCATCGAGGGTGCGCATGAGCTGCCGGGCGCGGCCCGCGGCGGGGATGGCGGCTTCCGCGGCGGGAGCAAACAGGCTCAGCTGCTGGCCGCGGCCGGGCGGCTCCAGGCCGTCGAGCACCACGCCGGCCTTCACGTAGACCCGGCCCGGCTCGTAGAGCTTTTCGAGCAGGCGGCGGGCATAGGCCAGCAGCTGCAGGGTATGGCTGGTGGGGCCGCTGGGCAGGGTGAGCGTGGTGGAGCGCGTGTGGGGCGGCGGCAGGCGCGGATCATAGCGGTCCTGGCTGAGGAACACGGTCAGGATGTGGGCCTGGTCGCCCTGCGCGCGGAGCTTTTCGGCGGCCCGGCTCAGGTACGTTGTCACGGCACCCCACAGGTCCTCGATGGCGGTCAGGCGCTGGCCGAAGGAGCGGGAGCAGCGGATGCTTTGGCGGGCCAGGGTGCCCTCTTCACTCGGCAGCAGGCCCTGGCAGGGCTGGCCGCGCAGCTCCTGCACCAGGCGCCACCCCACTACCCCGCCGAGATGCTTGCGGGCCCAGGCCTCGGACACGCCGGCCAGCTCCCAGGCCGTGCGGATCCCGTGGGCGGCGAGCAGCTGGGCATACTGGCGGCCGATGCCCCACACCTCCGCGACGGGCAGGGCGCGCAGGGCCCGCTCGCGGCGGCTCTCTGTATCGAGGCGGAGAATCCCCTGCAGCTCGGGGTACTGCTTGGCGAGGCGGTTGGCGACTTTGGCCAGGGTCTTGGTGGGGGCCATGCCGACGCAGGTGGGAATGCCGGTGCAGGCCAGCACGTCGCGGCGCATCCGGTGGGCGCGGGCATCAAGGGTACCACAAAAGGTGGTGAGGCCGTGCAGGTCGAGGAAGGCCTCGTCAATGCTGTACACCTCCACGGCGGGCACCTGATCGGCGAGGCGGGCCATGACGCGGCGGCTCATGTCGCCGTAGAGGGCGTAGTTGGAGCTCAGGGCGTGGCCTTGGTGGCGGCGCAGCAGCGCGCGCACCTCGAAGTAGGGCGCGCCCATGGCAATGCCCAGCTGCTTGGCCTCGGCGGAGCGGCTCACCACGTTGCCGTCGTTGTTGCTCAGCACCACAACGGGGCGGCCCTCGAGCCGGGGCTGAAACACCCGCTCGCAGCTCACATAAAAGTTGTTTCCGTCCACCAAACCAAACATCACTTGGGGCCTTAGAAGTGAAAGAATAGTGGTGGCCTAGTCGCGGCTACGCAACAGGGCGGTGAGCTTACCGGGGATCAGCTCGTGGACGACGTGGGTGACCACGCCCCAGATGCGCAGGCTCTCCGTATCGGTGATTTCATAGTCAGGGTAGGCCGGGTTCTCGGCCTGCAGCCACCAGCTGGCGCCGCGGCGCACGAGGCGCTTGACGGTACACTCCCCTTCCAGCACGGCGACGACGATATGGTTGTGGTCGGCTTCGAGATGCTTATCCACGGCCAGCAGGTCGCCGGCGTGGATCTCGGCGTTCTTCATGCTCTCCCCGGCGACGCGAATCAGGTAGGTGGCCTCGGGGTGGCGGAACAGGATGCGGTTGAGGTCAAAGAGCTCTTCCAGCTCGTCGGAGGCGGGAGACGGGAAGCCGGCGGGCACCAGCGTCGCGAATAAGGGCAGCCACAAGGTGGTGGTCGGGTCGCCAACCTCGATCAGTTCGATAGTTGTCATCAGGTGCGGGGAAGGTAGAGAGCACCGCAATTATACTAAAATTGTTAGTAGGTTGTTCAGAGTTTAACTCGCCCTTACCCCTGTTTTCTTGATTCGATCAAGCTTTGCTACGCTAAAAATCGCCTTTTTGAGTACTTAGGGCCGGTTATTTACGCAAGGTCAGTGAATCCAAAATACATAATTCAATAGCTAATATAAATAGTAAAAAAGATATAAAGTATATTCACCCAGGGCTGCAACCCTGGCAGAAGTCTTTGGGGCCGATATTGCCGGGAGTTACGTTGTGTTAGCTGGTATACTCCCGTAACCCTCCTCTTCGCTGCCCAGCGCCACGCTCGCCCGGGCGCGCGGATGTTGGTGCCGTACCGCCCTTAGGGGGGCGGCCCTAACACCGCTGGCTCACCGCTGCCGCCTCGCGCGCCCATGGTACTGGGTTAGGTTTACTCCAGCAAACCAGTAGTCGTGGGCCCCGAGCTGCCGCGACCTTTTGGGTCCGGCTGACCACCTCGCCCGGAGCCCACGACAAAACGGTGTGCCACACCGGCAACTGAATGCGGCTGCTCAGCTCGGCCACGGCCCGCATTTCAGCCGCCATCCCCGCCACCTCCTGGCTCCCTAGATTGGCTACACTCAGTAGCTCCGCCTGCTTGTTGGTGCGGTCGGAACGCAGGCCCGCCCCATACTCCAGGGCACCGCTGAAGTCATGGCCGGTAACCGTTTTGGCAATCATCAGAGCGTTTCGAGTAAGCGAGTGAGGAGTTCATTGAGCAGCTCGACTCTGGCCCCGGCAGCTGGCCCGCAGTGGCCAGGCGCGTAAGCTGGTTCAAATTGCTGCCGGTGGTGGCCAGCTGCCGCCGAAAATCGGGGGAATCTTGCCCGTAATCTTGCGGCCCAGGGCCGCCCGGCGCATGTACTCCCCAGTCCTTAACCCCGCTTCCGCCGCCTTTTCCTCCACCAGTTTCTTGTCCCTAGCGGAGATGCGCACGTTGATGTGCTGGTCCTTTTGGCTGTTATCGCTCTCCTCAGGAGCTCGCCCGGGTAGTGCGTTTACTTCCATTTCTGCTTCGGCTTAGGGTACGTCTGACGAGACGAGAGGAAAAGCTGGCGTCAATTTCCCGGTTGACTTTGCGGGCCCCTACCCGAAGGGTTTGTGGCTACAAAGTCATGGCTTGCTGAATCACTTTTACTCCGCTGGCAAGGCTAATTTCATGAGGTAACAAATCTTGTAAAAACACTATTTTAAATCAAGATCAACCAGAGGTCGGCAACTGCCACTGGACCGGATTCCCACTGCTCGCTCTGCCCCGCCAAAGTCTGATAGCTTGATAAATATGTAGTCTGATAGTTTGATAAATATATAATCTGATAGTTTGATAATTACTTAAGCTAATAGGTAAATATTCGCCCTGATAATGATTTGCCGGAATAGGTAGTCAAGTTACTGTCGTACTAAGCAACTAAGTATTAGACTATTTATAAATTTAATAAGTGAAAAATAGGGGCAACTTGTTTCTCTAATTTTTGTACAAATTCATGTTGCTTTATGCAGCTGCCCTTTTAAATCTGCAATCAGTGATAGAGTGAAACGATTTTTTTGCTGAGTGCTGCCGGTTGCCGCGTCCCTTCTTGTTTCCTAAGATCCTGTCCAGTATGAGCCCGCCCCGGTTCATCTCGATCTCCTCCCAGAAAGGGGCTGTGGGCAAAACGACCCTCAACATTCTGGCGACCTCGTGCTTTCACTTCCTGGGTTAGCAGAAAGTAGCCGTGATTGACTGCGATTATCCGCTGCAGGGGCTGCGCCAGAAAGAATTAGCGCAGCTCCGGGCCGACCCGCTAAAGCCGCGGATTTTCAGGCCCTGGGCCGGCAGTCGTACCCGATGGTGGGGGGCGAGGTACCGGAAGGCCTGGGCCTAGCGCAGGAAATGGACGGGCAATTCGACCTGGTCTTCGTTGACACCCCCGGCACGATCAACGTCCCGGGCCTAGTGGCACTGTGGCGGCAGCTGGATTACGTGTTCATGCCCCTCGAAGCCGATGGGCTCAGCGTCGAGGCCAATCTGCCCTTTGCCGCCGCCTTGGCGGCCTTCGCCCGCGGTCAGCCCGGCAGCCGGCTCAAGCAGTACTACCCCTTCTGGAACAATCACATCAAGAGCGAGAGGCAGGAGTTCTGCTGGGCGCTCCGAGGAGCTGTTCGCCCAGCAGAGCATTTCCTTTTTAACGAGCCGGCTGGAGTACAGTGAACACTACAAGAAAGAAGCCATGCGCTCGACGATGTTCCCGCCAGCCAAGGAGTTTATGCGCCTGGGCATTAGCGGTCTGCTGTGAAAAATGGCGCAGATCATCTGTGCCGCCGAAGCGCCGGCTTCGGTTAAGGACGCCGTACCCACCAAGAGAAACCAGGTCTTTAACTCCCTGACCCTATGGCTGCTCAGAACCCTGCTGCCTGGGCACCATCCCCGGCCCGGGGGCCTGGACCAACTGTACGTGCTGCGCAAGTTCCCCATCCCCGACGACAAGAACCTGGTGGAGATGTTCGAGCGCGGGGGCGGCCGGCACTTAATGGTCACGTGACGAACGAGGACATCCGCAAAGCCCGCAAATTAAAGCGGGAGGCGGCCTTTCCCGGCGGACACAAAGAAGGGTATAGCAACCCGCTATACCCTTCTTTGTGCCTAGTTCAGTACCAATGGGTTAGTAATTCGTCTATTAGCTACGACCAGGAAGGCTACTCGTGGCTGCCCAATCTCTTTTGGTGTACGCTTCATCCGCTTACTGCTAGGCGCAAGTTCTTGATCCTCGTGGCCACGACTGTCTTTCGCTGCAGCCCGTATGGCCCGAGTTGGGGCTGCTTTGCGGTGAACATAACTCTCCTTGTCGCTTTGGGCGGCCTCTTCTTAAACGGGGCCTACCCTCGCTACGACGAGCACCAAGAGTACAACTAAGCTTCCATGTTTGCCACTTTCGACCCTTTAGTATTTGCGCGCATCATAGCCAGGCTGACCTACTTGGTGTTTCTGGGGCTAAAGGAAATTGTTGGCTTTAACATTGGCCGTCGTAATGACCCAAAATAGCGATGCCGTAGGGCATCTTTCCCCGTGTGCGGCAGGGGCAGCGTGGGAGTGGCGTCTTCAATTCTATTGTTTAGTTCTGCTTCACGAGCCACTCCTCCCCTTCCCGCTGCTCCACGGTAAATCCGTCCTGCAGGTACACACGGGGCAAGTGTTGTTCAAATGAGTCGGCGCATTACTGGCGCTGCGCGTAGGGTCCGGGATTGGCGTACATTTCCCGGACCTCGCTTATGCGGAAGGCCACTTCCAGCTTTCTTTCCGTCGTTTTCGCTGCCTCTTTCTTGATCCCGGACCGAGGCTTGCTGGCCACGGTATAGTCCTCCAACAGATACTTCTCGACGAGTGCCTTGTAGATGGCTCCGGCCGGTTTCTTGATCTTGCCTTTCTGGAACTGAGCCTCTTCAATCCGCACGCGATGTAGCCCACGTCGTACTCGCCGCTTGCCAGTTGATGGGCAAGGGTGGTTGTGCTACGCTGGCTTACGCCAATCTGCGCCAAGTCTTCGGCCCATTCCACCGCGCCCAGCAACGTCTTTTTTCTAGCAGATGCGCCCCGTTATCACCTATTAGTCAAGCAGTAGGGCGCCCGTATTACTCTTCTAAGAGTAATAATTAAAAAATGACTAGTTGTGCTTCGGAGAAACGGCCTTTTTATAGCAGATGAAGCAGGTTTAAAAGTATAAAAAAGTCCATTTACGCTTAAAAATTGGCGCTTTTTGTGCTTTTTTATACTTTTAAGACCGGAGCTTTTTATTCTTCTCTAAGAGTTTACGCAAGTGCTCGTCGGGTAGACTCCGATTGGCATTTTCGAGCTTATCCAGGAGCTCACTGACGACTTGCTCGATTTGTTGCCGGACCACAAAGCCGGGCTCCCAGTACTCCGCTTGTTTAAGCCGCAAGTAGGTGTTGCGGCGCAGGTACGTACTGAATTGTACCCATTCCAGGCCCGCGTCTTCCGCCGCGGCCGGGGGGGCCGGTTCGGCAGCTGGCTCCGCGGGGGGAGGGCTGGGAACTGCTACTTCGTCCATGCCGTAGAGCGCGGACGTATCAATCGTTGGGCGGGCCGTCTTGGCCGTGAAGTTGCGTTTGGGGGGGGTGTTCATAGCCGGGCCAGCAGTTCGTCGGTGAGAGAAGTGTAATCCAGGGCGCCATTACTGTCGGGAGCATACGTCAGAATGGGTTCCTGCATGGCTTGCGCTTCGCCCAGCTTATTGTTCTGGCGGATGCTCACGTTCATGACCAAGGGGGCCAGCTGTTCGTCCTCCTGCAGGAGGTGAACATACTGATGATGCATGGAGGAGCGGTAGCTGGGGGAATACTTGGTAAAGAAGATGCCGCCCACCTTGAGTTTCTGATTGTAGTGCTTGCGCACCCGGACGCAGGCCTGCAGCAAGGAGGTCAGTCCGTTATAGCCGAAGTATTCCGGCTGCATGGGAATGAATACGGCATCCGCCGCAATCAGGGCCGAGTAGGTAATGCCTCCCAGGGAGGGAGGGGTATCAATGAGGCAGTAGTCGAACTGGTCCTCGACCGTCTCTAATCCCTCCCGTAGGATGAACTCGAGACCGGAGCTGCCCGCCATTAGCTTCTCCACTAGCTGCAACCGGGGGGATGCGGCCAGCAGGTGCATCCCCTCCCCTACCGGCTCTATCAAGTCGGTGAGGGGAATCTTGCCGTCACTTTCCAGCAATTCTCCTAAGTGCCGGTTGCCCTTACGGTCAAATGACATTGTCAGGTTGGTTTGCGAATCGCTGTCGATCAGGAGCACGCGCTGCCCACGACTGGCTAGTACTTGGGCCACGCTCAGGGTGGAAGTGGTCTTTCCCACCCCGCCTTTATGGTTGGCAAAACATATTGTCTTCATGTCGAACACTGCCGTTGGTTGGTTCAATATTACGCATTGTATTTAATACACACTAGGCAATTAGGATATATGTTAAATACAAGACACGCACTACACCTTTTACACACAATACATACTATACACTTAGTGTATGTATGACATATAACGAATGTAATACACGTAAGGCCTACAGTGCATGTACTAAGTGCATACAAGCATAACGCTTATTTGGTACGGAAGTATGTCGAGGATGTAAGAAAAGCAGGGCGTTTGAAGTATGTTGTACATACAGTGCACGGAATATATGTTTTATATACTATGCATAGTGTACATATCTTACATACTGTACATACCATAGGTGTTAAACCTATCTCATCTACACAAAACGCACGCATATCTTACATACACACCATACGCGCATTCACTTTTCACATACTCAACATATCATACATACATTGTATGTGCATAAGTAGTAGCAATTAGTAATGCGGTGAAAGAAGGTGATTAGCCCTGTATATGAATAGATTTAACCGACCGGACAATTCAGCTGAACCGAGCAGGGGAGAGCAGGCCCGCCTTCGGCTGGGGGTACAGTTGTAGCTGGTTAATGGTATGGGACCGCGAGTTCACCGGGACGCCCGCACGCATCAGGGCGAAGTTGATCGCCACGGAAGGGGTGCATCGGCTCCGCGGGTTGCGTGGGCGTTTCCAGGGAACGGATACCTAGTTCGCAGGACCCGACCCGGCTTGCCGCAACCCGGATTGTTTTCGCCCGCGGCGGCCGAGAAGCAGGCTAAGCCGCGGCTCGCCCGTTGACGAGTGCAGCCTGTACGGGGGACTAGCCGGCGAACATGACCAGTGGAATCGCTGCCTCAGCTTTATCCTCGGCCCGGGTAGCCTTCTTCAGTGACTGGCCCGGTAGTCTATGTAAGGAGCAGCCCCGCCGCCGTCCCGTAGCGCAGGCGCCCACCAAGAGTGACAGCTACCCGAAGAGTGGCAGATCATAACGGCCTCCCCGGTAGACCACCGGGTTAGTCAAGTCGACGGAGAGCCGGAGGGAGAGTACTGGCTCTCGGTAGGGGAGAGGAAGCTCGGCTATCGAGGAGCACTTGCTGGTTAACCTACCAGGGCCGGGCGAACTACGACCACAGGGGTAGGGGAGGAGTAAGGGCGCTGGCTGAGGCCTATCTCCGCTACTGGCCAAGCCCGCCTACCCGGAGCCGGTGGCGGCCGCTTAACAAAAACAAGTAGCCTCCTAAAATGGGCGGCAGGCAATCCCCCGAGGTGGCCCCCGGCGGCAGGCTGGCCCCGCCCGTCCCGCCGGGAAGCAACTGCGCCGCAGTGCGGCTAGCGCGGATAAGGCTTTAGCGGCCGCCTCGCCGGAGTTCTTCCGGTTGCCAGCAGCGGTGGGCCCAAGGGGAAGGGCTACTGCGCCCGCTGTCTTGCCGGTAAGCGTGGGCGGGCGCAGGCCGTCCACGCTTACCGGCAAGACAGCGGGCCGCCGACTCACTGCTCCCGCGGTCCGAGGTAAGGTCTACTCGTAACTAGATTTCACGAAGCCCTCGGCGTTGGGTAGCAACCCTTAAAACCGTCCAGCGCGCTGGCGGAGGCGAAAGCGCGGCAGCTGGCTAGGTGGTTGGCTCGCGGGCTAGGCAGCAACCAGGAAGAAAGCCAACCTACCTTTATAAAGAAACTTGCTTTTCCTTGACCAAGGATCGCACCCTATGTAAAAGAAAAGCGGGGGTTCTTTACGTAGGTGATCCAACCAGCCTGGCCTGGGAATACGACCATCAACCCCGAGTAAAATTATAAGGACTGATAAGGTTCTCTTATCGGTCCTTAGCGTAACTTGGGGTTTCACCCCGTTTTTTCGGCGCGCTACTCCTTATATATATGGCTACCGAAAGTCAGCTCCCCGTCGTCACCTCGCCAGCGGCCGCCCAGGTGCCGGCGCACTTGCTCAAATCCACCCACCGCTACGTCGAGGCCGGCCTGCGCGGCGCGCCCAACACGGTGCGCGCCTACGCCGGGGATTGGAAGCGCTTCACCACGTGGTGCACCTTGCACGACATGGCCGCGCTGCCGGCATCGGTGGAAGCGTTGGTCGGATTTCTGACCGAGCTCGCGGACGCGGGCAAGAAGTACGCGACCATCGAGCGGCACGGCGCCGCCATTGCCAAGGCCCATGAGCTGGCCGGCGTGGAGTCGCCTACGGCCGACAAGAAACTAAAGGTGCTGCTGCGCGGCATTGCCCGCGAAATCAAAACCCGCCAAAAGCAGGCGCCGGCGTTTTCCCTCGATTCGTTTAAGCGCACCATCAAGAGCATTGATGTCACGGTGCCGGCCGGGCTGCGCAACCGGGCGTTGCTGCTGCTCGGCTTCACCGGCGCATTCCGCCGCTCGGAGCTCGAAGCGCTCAACATCGAAGACCTGGCGTTTGACGACGAGGGCCTGGTGGTGACGCTGCCGCACAGCAAAACCAACCAGCTGGGGCAAGCCGAAGAGAAAGCCATTTTCTACTCGCCGGACTCGGCGTTATGTCCGATCCGGTCGCTGCAGGCCTGGCTGCGCATGCTCGGCCGCACGGAAGGCCCGGTGTTCGTGTCGATGCGCCGCAACAACCAGGTGACGACCCGGCGCATGACGACCAAGTACACCAACCTGATCGTGCAGCAGTACCTGGGTCCGCAGTACACGGCGCACTCGCTCAGGGCTTCGTTCGTCACGGTGTCCAAGCTCAACGGCGCCGACGACTCGAAGGTCATGAACCAGACCAAGCACAAGACGAGCGCGATGATCCGGCGCTACACCCGACTTGACAATGTGCGCCAGCACAACTCGGCCAAGGAGCTCGGGCTCTAGCCCAGCAAGTCCGCTTTAACTGGGCAAAACAGGACGGCAAAATGCGACCTTGGAAATCCGGCCAAAAAGCCGGTTTTTTGAGTCAAACTTAGTACCGACAATTGAGCATTATCGGTACTAAGTTGGAGAGGTACGCATCACCCCGCCGGACTCGCCCGGGGCCTGCTTCTCATTCCTTGGCATCACACCCGGAGGTAGTAGTGGTAGCAAGCAGCTTCGCGGTAATTCAGCCTGACCAAGCCAGGGTAGCGCAGCTCCTGGTTGAGCGTCCCCGGCAAGAGCGGCCGGCGCGGGGCAGTTTCACGGCCCCCATCTGCTGTTCCTGGTAAAGCGGGGCGGCCACGATCGTCGTGCGCTCCGCCGCGGCTGATAAACCGGCCGGCCGGCGTCCCAATCCAGCACCAGGTCGGCTACGCCACACTACCACCATCCGTGGGCGAGGTCAGTGGGGGCTGAAAGCACCACGAGGACAAAACGGTGGTTGTCCGTCCTGCTGAAGTTAAACCGCAAGCTCAACTTGCCTTAACTTGCGCGCCTGCCTGACAAGTAGAGTCATCATCCCCCTTTACAACGCCCGTATGTTCGTTCTAGGCTGGCTTGCACTTGTTATTTTGGCGCTCCTGGGGGGTGTAGGTGCTCTCCATCTCGCGACAGGCCGATTACGCGTTTGGTCACGCTGGCAGATCAGGATCTGGCTCCTGTCCTTTTTGCTTACCCTATCTGTACCTCACTAGGCAACCCTGCTACCCTTGCATTTCCTTTTTATTGGGTGAAAAGAACGGGTTTTGAGGTAGTCATTGAGCTAATGTGGGTAGTGACAGGACAGGTCGAACGACAGTTTATGGGACCTATTGTTCGCGAGAATTTTGCTGATTTCTGGGTCCTCCTCCTGTCTAGTATCCCTAGCTTCCTGCTATGGCTCCTACGGGTAGTACTACAAAGAGCGTTTGCGAAGCCCAGAAATGCGTAACGCAACCGTATGTAGAATACAGCAATAAGATGGGTTACTGAGTCGGTCGCACAAGCTCCGGGCAACTGACCCCTCGCCTTAGGCAGCGCAGTAGTGTTGGACAAGACAGCTACAAACACACGGTACGCCCTGCTGCTGCTCGACGAAGGCTCTCCCATTACGTTGCGTTAGGGCTACTGCAAGCACTACCCGTGGTCGTGCTGTACGGAGCTTCTTTTTACTTTCTACTCCACAACTGGCGCACGTCTGGGAGGAGGCCTCTGGGGTTGGTACTCGCCCTAGTACTGGCGGGTACCGGCGTGCGCATCTGGCCCGGCGCTGTACGAAGACTATCGTTACGGTGCGCTCTTCACCGCCTGCCTCTTATTTCTACCATTGCTCGTGGCCGCGCTCGGGTATTCTTTCGCTTCTCAGGCCCCATTACCCTTAACCGAATACTGTGAGGTCCTGGCCTATGTTTAGTAAAACGAGGGTTTAGCCAGACAGGCCCGCACCATGAGTAAACCCGACCTGACCCTGGAAACCAGCGTCCGCCTGCCCCCGGCCGCGCGTCGTACGGCTCAGGCCCGCTCCGCTACCAGCCGCTGCAGGTCTTGGGCATTGGCATACGCGGCGCCCATGGTATTGTTGAAGTAGGCATACACGTCTTTCCCCTCTTGCAGGTAGTCGTGGATCTGCTCGGCCTGGTCGTGCAGAAAGTCGCGCTCGTAGGACTCTCGGTAGTTTCCCTGCGGGCCGTGGAAGCGCATATACACAAACTCTGCCCCCTCGTTGAGCCGGGCGTTTCGGCCGGGACCTTTGTCGTGCCGCACCAGGCTGGCGCCGTGCTGGTCCAGCAAATCAAACGTCTCCTCGGCATACCAGCTGGCGTGACGAAACTCTACCGCTTGGCGCCACTCGTGGGCGGGGTCTGCCGCGGCCAGCGCAGTCAAGAGGGCCCTGACCGCCTTGAGCTGCCGAATGGTGGTGCTGGGCGGGAACTGCAGGAGCAGGCAGCCCTTTTTGGGGCCCAACGCCCGGGCGGCCTCGAGAAAGCGGACCAGGCCGGAGAGGTCCTCAGCCAGCGCCTTGGGGTGCGTAATATCGCGCCACAGCTTGAGGGTAAAGGCAAACTCGGGGCCGGTTTCCGCGGCCCAGGCCGCAAACGTTTTGGGCTGGGGGATGCGGTAGAAGGTGCTGTTAATCTCCACCGAGTTAAACAGGGTGGCATAGTAGGTGAGGCGGTTCGTCGCCTGATAGGCCGGTGGAAAGGTGGCCTTCGGGCCCGGCACGACGATGCCGCTGGTGCCAGTGCGCAGGGTGCCAAGGAGGGCAGGCATGGGAAGGAGGTATATGGGAGTTTCGGGGTAGTACGGGCCCCGCGGCCGCGGCGTTTTCCCCCCTGCGCCTCTTCACGGGGTCCCCACGTATCCTCGGCTGGTACTAGTAGCGCTCTTGATAGGCCAGCAGGGGGCGGACCGCCACCCCTGCGCGTGCTACCAATGAGCCGGGCGGTTGCCCTGGGCTGGGGCAGATGCTCCATGACCGGGTGCTCCCTGGGCGGCTACCTGTGTTGTAGGCAAGTCTTACCTTGGAGGTATGAAACGACTACGCTGCTTCGGCCTTTTATTCTTCGTCGTTACTTCTTGTAGGGCAGAATCCAGGCTCCCCTCCCCGGCGGTGCGGAACTATGTGGAAGAAGTCGTCTGTATACTGCAAGCCAATTTCGTTCATCGGGCGGCTATAAACTGGGTAGTTTTCCAGCAGAATCTGCTAGCAGAAGCACGTGACGCCAACACCATTGAGCAGGCCTATCCTGCGGTTATATCTGCTATCGTTGCCCTAGGCGATAAGCATAGTACGTTTGCACCCGCCCGCCTGGTGCAGGAGTCCAAACTGCCCCCTGCCAAGCAGCCCCCACTCTACCCCGACGAGCCGGTTCCTAGCGACATCGGTTACATCCGAATTCCGTGGGTGGTCGGCAGTCAGCAACAGCTGGCCGAGTATATGACCCGCGTGCACGCCCACATCCAGGAACGGGACAAGCCAGAGCTAAAAGGCTGGATTGTGGATTTGAGAGGAAATATAGGCGGAAATATGTGGCCGATGCTGGTGGGGGTAGGGCCGGTGTTGGGAAAAGACACGCTCGGCTATTGTATTGACGCGAATAACACCAAAACCGCGTGGCGATACGAAAAAGGCAAGGCCTTGCTGGACGGCGACATACAGGCAGAAACTGCCCCGTATTATACGCTGAAGTCGGCTAACCCGGTGGTGGCCGTGCTAACCGATACGCTAACGGCCAGTTCGGGCGAGGCCGTTGCCATCGCCTTCAAAGCCCGAAAGCATACCCGCAGCTTTGGGGCAGCCACGTGCGGGGTAGCTACCAGCAGAAGCCGCTTTTACTTGTCCGATGGGTCTGTTCTCTTGCTGACAACCGCCGTGTTGGCCGACCGCCGCCTGGTCCGGTATGGCCACTCCATAGCCCCCGACGAGCTGCTCAAGCCCGCCGAAGTAGTGCCGCGAGCTATTCGCTGGATTAGAGAAGAATACCGAGCGAAGAACTAAGGGCAGCATTAATGAGCGGGCCGAACAGTCCAACAAGGTGAGGCCAGCAGGAGGCGTAAGTGGTTCCACATTCTGGTCCCGTTTCCCCTGGCATAACAGCCACCAATTGGGGGGGGCTGGCAAGGCACACCTTTCTGACCTGCAACTACGATTCAATATGCTTCCTTTTGTATAGTAGCGTTGAAAGTCATTAAGCCCCTACTTATGTCTTTATGGAAATCGCTTAAACGACTTGATAGACGTATTGCTTATGTGGTCGTTGGACTGCTTGCGATTGGCCTCGCCTATGGTTTTGGCAAGATCCTTTCCATGCCTCCTTTCATGAATAAGCTTAGTGAGGGACTGGAAGAAAATGATAAGCTCATGCGGTTCATTGGCTCCTCTACAGGACAGACCCTGCATCTGAGCCAGGAAGTAATAGCCGAGGGTGATTCTGCCACGTTTAGCGTGGCAATTACGGGGGAGTGTGACAGCGCCTATATCAAACTACGAGGCATCTATTACAAGAAGGATCGCCAGCTCTACTATAGGGTAACGGATACCACTCAAGTAAACGCTTGCAAATGATGGCCCCACCTTGTCCAAAAAGGGTCACAAAAAACGGCTTCGAAAAGCATCGGTTTCGGGGCTATTAAGGCAGGTGCTGAAAGCGTCCAGAAACCGTTCCCTTTTTGGATAGTCACATTGACAGAATTAGGTTTGAGCAGTAGCCAAAATCGGCCTGGCAGTAACTACCGCTAACTCTTTCTATAATTACAAATAGCCTAAAGTGCTGAAGTTGCATAAAGGTAGTGCTTAACGGTATTTGGCAGTATATTTGGCATAGCCGCTAAGTATATACATTGGAAAAGATCAACTTATTGCTTCATTACTTACATTCTTGATGACCAAAAATATTACCCTCGTAATCTGTCTAACAACTGGGCTTTTAAACGGGTGCGCGAAAGACGAGAACACCCCATCCAAGTCACTTCCCCTCAACACGCTTCAGCTGACGGTAAAGGGAAAATCATTTCCTGTCGACCTAACGCGCACTACGCTAAAAGTATACAAGCCGAGTAATGGCAATCATGGCACTCTCTCCCTATTTACTCCTTCAAGTACCACAGCGGAAGAATTTACCATCAGTGCCGTAAACACAGAACCTAATGCCTCCGTTGAGACGCCGGGCGAGTTCTATACCGATCATTCACAGCTGCGGGCACAGGCTACTTACTTTTTTGTCGAGGGAACTGCGGGCTATCGCTTCGAAACCAATTACTGCGGGGTCAACAATCAAACGTTCAAGCTAAAAATTGAATCGGTTGATAAGGCTGCTCACACCATAAGTGGTTCGTTTAGTGGTGATTTATGCAAGGGGAATGATCCGATCGTGAAAGTTGAAAATGGCAAGTTCAACTTGCCTTATACCGTCGAGCCATAAGACGCGGCGCTCAGCTACGAGTTGTGGCTGTTGCCGAACTCACGGGGTCGCTTAGATGTCCGATAAATGACTGACTACGTGCCTGTAAACAGCCTTTGGGAGCCCTTGTGGCATGGGCCAGCTGATTGAGCCTGAATGCTGGGAGGCCACACCCATTTCCACACATGACTTCGTGTACTATGCTGTATTCAGGGAGAGCTATCTGCTCTTGTTTTGGCGTACTTATCCTGCTGATTAACTTAGCCTTTCCAGCCCACGGACAGTATGTGACCTTTGATCAGGCGACAATGTATGGCCAAGTTAGTCCCACTACCCGCGCGAGTGGGCCGCCTACCAGCTCGGCCTTCGCAACCGCGTTAGCTGTGGATCCGGCTGGCAACACGTATGTAACGGGCAGCTTTTACGGCACCATCACGTTTGGCTCCACTGTCCTGCGTAATGAGAATACTTTTGCCGGGAACGTCTTTGTCGCCAAGCGCACGGCTGCGGGCCAGTTTCTCTGGGCAGTACAGGCAGGCGGCCGGGATTCGGATGCCGGGCAGAGTATCGCCGTGGATCAGCAGGGGAACGTATATGTAACTGGGGCGTATTATAACTGGGTCGCGACCTTCGGGTCCTATGAGCTGCCCAATGTGAGCGGCGCGAATGCCTTTGTGGCCAAGCTGAGTGCTGAGGGGGAGTGGCAGTGGGCCGTGCGGGCCGGAGGAAATGGGTCGCATACCATAAAAGGATTGGCCTTGGATAGTCGCGGCAATGCCTACATCACGGGCTATTTTGAAGGCTTCCGCACCACCTTCGGGCCGTCCACGCTGGAAAACGCAAGTCAACAGCCATCGGACGAGGACCTCTTTGTCGCGAAGCTGGACGCTTGGGGCCGCTGGCAATGGGGTGTGCGTGCCGGGGGGACGGGGGACGACAGAGCCTCAGGCGTAGCCATTGATGCACAGGACCGGCTGCATCTGGTGGGCTACTTCGACAGTCCTACGGCCGAGTTCGGCTCGATTCGGGTGCCTAATGGGGGCTTGCAGAACATCTTGGTCGCCTGTCTCGATACCACCGGCCAGTTTCGATGGGCTACGGCTGGCGGCGGCAGCAACCAAGACTGGGGAACTGCTATTGCGGCGGATGGGCAGGGGAACTCCTATATCACGGGGGGATTCTTTAGTGCCTCCGCCACCTTTGGCGCCACGACTCTCTACAAAGTCGGCCTAGCCGAAGTGGTTGTCGCCAAGTTGGATGCCCAGGGCCAATGGGTGTGGGCGCAACGGGGTGGGGGGAGCGGACCTGATCAGGGTATTGCCATAGCCGCCGATAAGCAGGGCAATGCCTATGTCACGGGGGTAACGGGCAGCCCTTATTGTACCTTTGGACTGGAAGGCGTGCCGCAACTGGGCGAGTATGATGTGTTTGTGGCGAAAATGGCCTCCACATCCGGGGAATGTCTTTGGTTGCGGAACGCAGGGGGCGTCTTCAGTGATCACGGGGCAGGCATTGCGGTTGACCCCCGAGGGCGGGTGTACGTGGCTGGTTACTTTGAGCAAACGGCCGATTTTGGCCCCCTACATCTGGAAACGGAGCCCAATGCCTATGCCAGCTTTCTAGCGCAAATTCCCAACACCACTGTGTTGGCCACCGCAACGCCGAAATCGTCCCCTTCTTTAGTTCTTTGGCCCAGCCCTACGCGCACGAGCTTTCAGGTCCGTGGAGGCGCGGCCGGTGAGCAGCTTACGGTGCAGGATGCCCGGGGCCGCCATGTGTTAACTCATACGCTGGGTAGGAATCCCTCCGAGCAGGTTTATCTCCCCCCTGGAACCGCACCTGGCGTGTACTTCCTTCGGGTAGGGCAGAGCACCACCCGTTTCCTCGTGGAGTAGCTAGAGCAACACTGCTGGCAGCAGCTAGCTTCGAGAGTCAACCCAGCTGCAGCATTAACTTCCGATCTTGGGTAGAGACGCAGGCGTAGCCAGTCTACATGGTTCAAGTACAGGTATTTCAACGAGAAGGTATGCCATCTGAACTTTACAACCTGTACCAGTTTACTGTACTTGTTTTAAAGCGCTTATGGCCTTTTTCTGTAAAGCTTATTGCCAGTAAGATTGTACAGGAAAAGGAGGGGTAGATTACCTTCGTGAGGTCCTTCCGGAGCGACGTGGCGCGTGACCTGGCGGCCGTTGTTGCTACCTGACGCGGCGGATCCTCTTGTCATTTACGTCTTCTTGTTCGGCTTCCTCCCAATTAGCTCGCTGCTGATCCTCAACCTGACGTACGCCGCGCTGTGGCTGCTTCTGGACTTATCCCACGGGGGAGGTGGTCCGCCTTGCAGTCGCTGCTGTTCGGGTACGTGGGGTGCGTGGCCCCCGTCGTAATGGGTAGGATGGCGTACCAGACGGGGCGGCAGGAGCGCGCTGCTGGGCTTCTGCTGGTGGTACGCTAGGCCCGCGCAGGATACTTTCTGTTGCTGATGCTGGGATTTCTGTGGATGATGTAGGCCACCGTTTCAAATAGCGAAGAAAGTGGTATACCTCACCCTGTACATTACCAGCCCCCTAGAAAGCAACTGGTTGGGGCCACACGTACTGCATCTTAAAAAGCCTCCTACCTGAAGAACTATACGTCCTTCTTCTGTCTGTCTCGCTTAGACCACCTCACCTCTCCCAACCTCGGTAGACCACTTCAAATTGCTACGGTAGACTGCTCCATTTTTTAGGTTTCATGCCAACATGTGCTTCGAACAGCCTTCCGAAATGACTC
Organism: Hymenobacter wooponensis; assembly: GCF_004745865.1. Classification (GTDB taxonomy): domain Bacteria; phylum Bacteroidota; class Bacteroidia; order Cytophagales; family Hymenobacteraceae; genus Hymenobacter; species Hymenobacter wooponensis. The sequence goes on from NZ_SRKZ01000008.1 coordinate 119,240, forward strand.
AAATTGCTGAATCCAAGCCGGTAGCCCGTTTCGGATACGGATAACCGCTCTTCTTTCAGCAGCCGCGCCGCTTCCTGCATCCGAAGATGTTGATAGTAGTCATACAGGCCCTTGCCGAACACTTGCGTGAACAGCTTGCGCAGCTTCAGCTCATTCATCCCGCTTACTTTGAGTAATCCCTCAACCGGTAATGGCTCCGTTAGGGAGGCAGCCATGGCGTTTCGGACCCGGTAAATGGCTTCTATCTCGGGGGCGCTCAGTTGCTTTGGCGTGCTTGCCACTCGCCGCGACAGGTTATCAAACAAATGATAAAGAAGAGCCACAGATTTCAGGCGGTAGTAAAAGTCTGGCAGACTCACCTGACCCGTGGCATTGACCAATTCATCGACCAGCGAACTGATGGCTGGCGACTGGAATTCTTCAATCCAGAAGGTGCGCGCCGCGTCAAACAGATACGCAAATTTGTGCCGTTCACTACCCAGTAACTCCTGTAAATAGGTGGTTTCGATGAGGAGGGTGACCTGCTTGCTGTGCGTATGTTTCGGAAAGCTGACTTCACTCGCCAGATGCAGAGGCATGACGCGCACATGGGGCGGCTCCTGTCTCAACTGTGCAGTTCCCTCGTGCCCGTCGTCGAACGCGTTTTGAAAGGAAATCAATAAGCCCGGCCCTACCGCCGTGATGGGCTTGCGCTGAAAAGAGATGGTTTCCTGCGCCACCAGGGAACGGACCATAACCAGCAGTTGCGGCAGCAAGTCGACTATTTTGAGGTGGTGCAGGTGCAGGGGCACTACTTCGCCAGCATGTTCCGTCATGGGCACCCCCAGTTTAGCCGCCAGTTGCAGCAATTGCTCTTTGGGAGCAGACGTCATTTTAGGACTATTATTGGTAGTTTAACAACTATTTTACCCGTAAAACTGCAAATAAATTTGTCGTGTTGAAATCACTTCCCCTACTCAACACGACAACCATGAAAAAGCACATCATCATTTCAGGCGGCGGGATAGCCGGTTTAACCGCCGCCCAGCTGCTACTGCGTATGGGCCATGACGTAACGGTCGTCGACCGGGCACCCGAATTTACCCAGGCTGGCTTCCTGCTTTCCTTGAAAAGCTTTGGGGTCACCATCCTAGAGCAGCTCGGGCTCGCGCCAGTGCTCCGGGAGGCCTCGATACCGGCTGAATTTATGGACTTTGTGGATGCAGCAGGAAGCCTGATTAGCCACAATAGCTACCAGGAGCTAGCTAACAACACGGTCCCCTCCATTCTACTCACCCGGGGAGGACTTCACCAGGTGCTGTACGATTCCGTTAAGGAGCAGGTCAACCTGGTATTTGGCACCACCATCGAACAGGTGCAGCGCGAAGGTCCACGGGTACGGGTTACCCTTTCCAGCCACGAGGTGCTTGACGCCGACTTGCTCATCGTTGCCGAAGGGTTACGTTCCGCAACCAGAGGCACCTACTTTGCAAACAGCTACCTGGAGGATTTTAACGTCTTCTATGTAGGCGGCAGAATAAAAAAAACTCATTCCTACCCAGTGGGCTCCTTCACCACGATCATTGCCGTGGACTCCATGCTGTCTATTTACCCCATCAGCCGGGAAGAGGTGGCTATTCAATGCTACGTCCGCGGCAGGGAGGAGGGGAGCGATTACCGCTCCATTTCGCGGCGCCTGCTGCAGGAAAAGGCAAATGGCTACCGGGCCGACGTGCAACACTTGCTGGCAGAATTCCTGCCAAGTGAACAGTTTTACGCCGATAAAATGGGGATGGTCCGGGCGCCAAGCCTGGTGGACAACGGCCTGGTCTTACTAGGGGATGCGGGGTATTGCCCAACGGCGCTGTCGGGTATGGGCGCCTCCTTGTCCATCTACGGGGCCAAAGCCTTGGCCCATTTCATTGGCCAATCGCCAGATGATATGGCGTTGGCCTGCCAGCAGTACGATGCCATCATGCAGCCAATAATTGAAAAATTTCAGGGCAATGCCCGCCGCAACGCCGCCTCGTTTCTGCCCAAAGACGAGGCCAGCCTGGGCCTATTCAAAGCAGCCTTCAGCAGTACGTCCGAATCGGTCCTGCAGCAGCGATTGGCTGACCAAATTGGCTTGACTCAGGACCAGTTGCAGCTCATCCTTGGTGAACCTGCGGACCAAGCACACAACGGTCAGCTATCTTGACTAGAGTATAGGCCGTCAAAATGATCTTGACGTGGATTATACGGATGCCCAAATGTGCATGCCCCTTCGACTTTTGTCCATTCTCTACCCCCTCTCAGGCGGCCAATTTTGCATCAGGTTAGCGCAGGAATTTCCCGGTTGCTCTCCCTCATCTAAACCAATGCAAAATGAAAAGACAACAGAACCGCACTTTAGGGGCATTCGAAAAAACGTTTTGGCTGCTGGACCAAATTGATTCCAAGGATTTTTGCCTGGCCGCCCACATCTCGGGAACCCAGCCCGTTGAACAGTGGAGGAAAGCCATTGACCTGGTCCAGCAACGCCACCCCAATCTCTCGGTTAGGGTTACGCTCGATGAATTGGCGCGACCTGCCTTACAGCACGTGGAGAACCTGCCCATTCCGCTCCGCGTGGTGCAGGTGGAGCAAGATTACCGGTGGGAATGGGAGGTCGAAAAAGAGCTTTCCGTCCGGTTTAACACAACTGAAGGCCCGCTTTTACGAGTTGTTCTGCTGCAAAAAGCAGACAGCACCGTCCTGATCCTGACCGCAAACCACACGGTGGCTGATGGAACGTCCCTGAGCTATTTGACGCGGGACATCCTGCTCGCCGTCACCGGAAAAGAGCTGGAAGTACTGGAACCGCAAGTTTCCAACGACCAAACCCTTGATCTGCCGCAAGATCTGCCGGCCCAGACGGCCGAGCAAGTGCTTGACCTGAAAATGAAGCCAGAGGTGGTCAACCCCTTGGTTTCCTCGCACCGCTTTCCTGCCAGCACTACCCGCCACCTTCTCGAACGCGCCCGACAAGAAAATACCAGCGTCCACGGCGCCCTTTGCGCGGCCGTATTGATGGCTACCAGGAAAATGCGTCCGCAATGGGACCAGACCAGGATGGAGGTAGTTTCGCCTGTTTGCACCAGAGGGGCCCTTCACTTGGACGATAACTTCGGCCTGAATATCACCACCCAATCCGTGTTTTTCGAACACCAGCCGTACTTGTCTTTCTGGGATTTGGCCAGACTTGCGAAGGCGGGGCTGGGTGGAACCAGCTCCGTTGAATACACGACCGGCTATCTATCGTTTTTCCGCAGCATTGTCTTCGGTCACAATGATATAGAGCAAATGCTGGACGCACTTAAACAGGCATTCAACCATCATATCATGGTGACCAACCTGGTTAGGGTAAAGTATAAAACTGATTTCGGCCCCTTGAAACTGGAAGCGTTGTATGGCCCCATGGTCCGCTCGGGCAAAGGAATGGAGCAGACGATTGGGGCTTTGACGACCAACGGGTCGCTTTGCCTGACCAACACGAGCGATACGCCTATCCCGGGCTTACTCTTGGAAATGGAGCAGATCCTGGACAAAGCTTGTCAGGATACGGTGGTCTCTAAGACGGAGTGCGCTGTTCGCTAAGCGTGCGCAAGCGCTAAGCTTGCTGGTTTAATATTCAACTTCGCCGGAATGCTTTGCCTGTTATTTTCACCAAGCTTTCCGGCGAAGCCTTATATAGCTCTAATTGAAAACCTGTATGATCAGAGGATTGCAGTTTAAATGGGCAATGTCGGCTATGGCAGGGCTGTTTTTTTCGGCTTCTACAGTTGCGCAACAGCCGAACTCCTTCCGTCAAAACGATCCTGCGCAACGGATACAGATTGCCCCCGAAAGTGTTATCAAAAGCTTCCGCGAGGCGGGCATGCAACCGGTCAACCATACCTTGACCCCCGCTGAAAAAGAAAAAGTCACGAAAGCATTTGCCCAGCTGCCCCCCCTGCATCAACGCATTTTGAAACACCATTTGCAAAGCATCAGCTTCATGGATAACATGCCGAACACGGCATTAACTTCTGCGGTGGACACGGGCGGCGCAACGCAAATGTTCAACATTACTTTTCGTGCCAGCTTACTGAACGAGAACATTTCTCAATGGGCGACCTGGAAAGAAAATACGTGTTTCCGGCCGGAGGCGGACTCCGGCTATAGCGTGCGCGTGGAAGGGGGCACTATGGACGCCATCGTGTATGTGCTGCTGCACGAGGCAACCCACGTGGTGGATGCGGTGCGTAATCTTACCCCGCATCCTGCTCAGGCAAACGCCGTAGTGCCGCCGACCCCGTTTACCCAAGATATCTGGCGCTCGATGAATAGGCCCACTGAGTCATACGTTGATTCTTTACTAGACAAAACCCGTTTTCGGAGTGGAAACCCGCTACCAATCCGGCGGGCGCCGGAAGTGTATGCACGGCTGGCGAAGACGCCGTTTCCTTCTTTGTATGCCATGGCGGCCTGGTCGGAGGATATTGCCGAGCTCGTGACCATTTATCACCTCACCGCAAAAATGAAGCAGCCATTTTATATCGTCGTGAGTAGAAACGAAGTAGAGTTGGCCCGATTTGAACCCATGAAACAGGTGCTGGTAAAGCGGCGATTACAGCAGCTTACCCCTTTTTACAAGCGGTAAATTCACCTTTCGGGAAAAATGTACCTGACACCCGGCCTTTTATCCATTCTTCTGGGGAAGTAAAGCTGCCACCTTTGCAAGGTCGAAATACAACGACAATTTGCTAACGGTTAGCAGGTTACCTCACCAAACCAACGGTACTACCCAGATGAAAACAATTGCCTTGACCATCGTCTTCCTGTTCACTTTTGTCCAAAGCCAACTCCTTTTTGCCCAAAGCCGCAAGCCGGCCGCCTGGGGAAGAGAAGAATACATTGAGGTAGAAAAAAATGTAAAACTTCACGTCATCGACCTTGGCCAAGGCCAGCCTGTGGTACTGATCCACGGATGGCCGCTGAACAATGAGATGTACGAATATCAATACCAGTACCTGGTTGAAAAAGGGTTCCGGGTCATTGGCATTTCCCTCCGCGGGTTCGGGAAATCAGACCGGCCCTACGGAAAATACGATTTCGATACGTTCTCCGATGACATCAAGGTCGTGTTGGAAAAACTTAAAATCGAGCAGGCCACGCTGGGTGGATTTTCCATGGGCAGCGCGGTAACCTTACACTTTGTGACTAAATATAATGGGGCCCATATCAAGAAATTAGCCCTATTCGGCGCAACCGGCCCCTCCTGGAAACAGCGCGAAGGCTACCCGTACGGCATCACCGACCAGGGCGCCGCTGAGCTGATTAAGCAAACTAAAACGAACCGGGAGCAACTGGTGGCAGGTTTTGGAAAGGCCTTTGAAGGTCAGGAGGGCAGCCTTTCGCCAGCATCGATCAAATGGCTGGAAAGCATTAACCTGAATGCCTCCCCTTACGCTACTACCCAGGCTATTAGCGCGTTGCGTGAGCTGGACCTTCGTTCTGCGTTGTCAAAAATCAACATGCCTGTCGCCATATTCCACGGAGTAAACGACAAATTATGTGCCTTCGCCCAGGCCGAACAACTCAACAAAGCCATCAAAGGGTCTTACATCGTCAAGTTTGAGAAAGGTGGGCACGGGTTCTTCCTGGAAGAAATGGATAAGTTCAACGCGGAGCTGGAAAAATTCGCCAGAGATTAAGTAACCGCTTTCCCAGTGCAGCGAACCATCGCTTCACCGGGAAAGCGGAGTCGAAACAGAAAAATCCCTGCTATTCGCTAGCGTACCTCGCCATGAGCACAACCGTTTTCAACAACAGTTTAAAGACGTTGGGCCTGCTGCTGGTTAGTCAGGCGCAAACCCACGCCATCAACGGACCAGCCTATAAGGAATACATCAAGATCCTGTATCTGCCGGCTGGCTACAAGATTAAAGTGGATTTTACCTGCTACGACACGCAGCAACCAACCTTATTTTTTGTCAGCCCGAATCAATATCTGGAACTGCAAGCAACTGGCCAGGAACGCGGGTACTTCATTTTCTACAACCGCGATTTTTACTGCATCCAGATCCATGACCAGGAAGTTGCGTGTGATGGGTTACTGTTTAACAACAGCCGGAATATGCCCAAAGTGGAGCTTTCGGAGGTTGAAAACGCTTTCCTGAGCGGGCTATTCCAAGAAATGCTCGAGGAGTTCAACCTAAATGACCACTCATTGGAAGAGATGGTCCGCACCTACCTCAAACAATTACTTATCCGCGCGACGCGCTCGTGGAAAAGACAACACTTGACCACTGAAGTAACGGATCAACAAACCGAGCTGGATTTTTTTCGCAAGTTCACCCGGCTCGTCGAAGAGCATTACAAGGTCAAACACACCGTCGCTGATTACGCCGATTTACTGTGCATGGCCCCGAAAACCATCACCCACAAATTCAACCGCTTGCGGTTGCCGCAGCCCAATGAGGTGATCAAGAACCGGATTATGCTGGAAGCAAAGCGGCTGCTGGCTCATACTTCCCTCACCGCAAAAGAAATTGCCTACACGCTTGGGTACGATGACCCGGCCTATTTCAGTCGACTTTTTATGACCAAAACCGGCGAATCGCCGTCCAGTTTCAGGGCAAGCTTTGTCTAACGTTATATCATCGCGCGTTTATCCTGAAAGTCAAACCGGGGTATCGATTTGCCTGAACGCGATTTATGGGGAAGCTTACCACCCGGCACCGCGACAGCATCATAGCTTAGGTGCTGTCAAGTGCTAGTGAATATAAAAACGACGTCAGACCCGATCCTGGCCTACCGGGTAGAGGTACCGCTGCGCCCCGAGATTGATTTTGCCGGCTTCCTTACGCCCTGCCGGCAAGAAACCTGCTCGACCCACGCCGCTTGAGCCCTTGCAGCCGCCAACCAGCTTCTCAACCGTTTTCTATCGCTCCCCTCCTACTCTATGTTTTCGTCTGCTGGTCGTCTGAATCGTTCGGGGCTTTCCCGATTCTCGCTGCTGCTCAGCGGCGTGGCTCCTGGTTGTGGCGTGCCAGCAGCAAGAAGCCACGCCGGCCAGCAATGGCTTAACGGCGCTGCCGCCCGCCGTGTTGGCTCCGGCTGACAACGCCCGCGCCAGGGCGGCCAAAGTAGCCCTGGCGCGGGCGTTGTCAGCCGGAGCCTTTCCTCTTGGGTCCGCGGGAGGTAAGCTGCGCTACCTGCCACCACCTCAGCGCTGGCTACGCCGACGGGTTGGACCTGTCCATCAGCGTCAACAGCCGGGGCCGGGCCAGCACGCGCCGTTTTCTCGCGCCCAACGCTATTCCCTTTACCCAGCGTACCTGCACGACCGTGCTCAACGCGGCCTACAACGGCATGACCAGCGACGCCAACTACACCCCCAGCCCGGCCCCCATGTTCTGAGATAACCGGGCGCAGTCGCTGGAAACGCAGGCCCTGCTGCCCCCTCACCACCCTGGAGGAAATGCGCGGCAGCCGCTACCCGGTGGCCTTCGGTACGGTGGTGGCGCCTTGTTTCAAGCGGCATTGCCGAGTCGAATCCAATTACAGCCAATATGGGCAAGGCGCTGACCAGCTTCGAGCGCCCCCTGGTTACTGCTGATGCCCCGTACGACGACGACCTGAAGGGCAATACCAGCGCCCTGACGGCCCAGCAAGTGCAAGGCCTGACCGCCGCTGTGGCCGCGGGCTGCGCCCGCGGCCACAGCGGCCCCATGTTCAGCGATTACCAGGCCCACGTGCTGGGGCTGCCCAATAGCCCCAAGCTGGCCGCCGACCCCGGCATCAACGACACCAAGGGCTTCCGCACGCCCAGCCTGCGCAACGTGGCCCTGACGGCCCCTTACATGCACAACGGTGTGCTGGCCACCCTGCAGGCCGTGCTTAACTTCTACGACCAGGGGGGCGCAACCGGCGCACGTCGCTCAACCCGCACGTGGCCACGAGTCAGCTGGCCCCAGCTGCCGGGGCGAGTGCAGAATACCGGGGCCATCCTGGCCTTCCTGCAGGCGCTCTCGGCAAAAAGCTATGCCCGCACCATCCCGGCTTCCGTGCCGAGCGGGCTGCCCGTAGGGGGTAACCTCAAGTAGCAACCCACTTTACTACCCTACCTTTTCCTACGCGCTGAGCCCCCTTGCACTTTGCAGCCACTTGTGGCTGGTCGCGGCGTTGCTTTCGCAGCGTCCTTCAAAAAAGCATCGGAGCAATCCCTGCCACCATGTGGACTACCGAGGAAGGGCGCCTCACGCAAGCGCTAGCCTTTTCCGGGTTATGCCACATCTGTGGCTCTGCTGCCGGGCCCGGAGGGCGCTGCTAAGGCCCCTAGCGCTTTGCTTCCTGCTTCAGTTCCAGGTGGCCCATCAAGGGCTTTATCTCAGGTGGGCTTCCCGCCGTGGCTACGCGGCGGGGCGTACGCGCGGCGCCCCCTGGCCCGCTACCTCCAGGCTCACGCCAACGAGGCCCGCGTATTCCCATATCACTTCGCAGGCTATAGGAGACGCTTGATCGACAAGAAAGGCACTTTCACACCCCAAGGGCGAATCCTTTACCTGCTCTATACCACCTTTGATCTTCTTCCGCTGCCTAGACGACCTTTTTACCACACACCTTGTTCCCCTCCTAGCATGAAACTAAGTGCTAATCCATTTCACCCGACCACGGGCGATTTACTCCCGGCGTATCGGGACGCGTATTTACGCGGTGATTTATCGATTGAGAACTCGGAGGCGGTCGACGCCTACATGAACACCAACAGCGCACAGGCCGATGCCATCCTGCGTCGGTTTTATGAGCTGAAGAACCAGGGCCAGCAGGTGCGCCCGGTTGGCTGGGTCCAGCGCCAGTTCGAGCTGATTCGGACCGAGCCGCAGCGGTTCCGGCAGCGGGCGGCAGCGCTGCTCGTCGGTAGCGCCCTGCTTGGGGGTGCCGTGTTTGCCGGCACGAACACGCCCACTACGCCGACCGAAAACTTCCCCGTGACGGCGGAGGCTACCCTGGCGGAGGCGGAAGCAGCCGCAGCTAACCTGACCGCCGTACGCGTGGTAACCATGCGCGGCCGCATCCTGAATGAAGATGGCAAGCCACTGGTAGGCGCTACCGTACTCGACCGCGCCAACCGCCGCGGCGTATCAACCGACCGTGATGGCAACTACGCCATTGTGGTTCCAGCCAACCAGGCGACGCAGCTGCAGTACGCGTACGCCGGCTATAAGGAGGAAGAGATTCTGCTGACGGGCAAGAAATCGTACGACATGACGCTGTTACCTCGTACCACTGCTAAAACGAAAAAGCACCATTGGTGGCAGTTTTAAGTAGCTTGCCCAGTGGCAAAACTTCTGCTATTTCTATTACATGACTATTCCGTTCCTCACTAGAGTCCGCCTCCGCCAAATTACGGTAGGCACGCCCCACGAGGCAGGTCTACAAGCCCGCACAGTGCTGGAAAAACTCTTGGCCGAGATGCCGGAGCTGCTCCTCACGTGCGTGGTAGAAGTGTCATCCGGGCGGGTGTTGGCTTCTTACACTAGGGAGGCCCACCTCAACCCCAATCAAATCAGTTTGCGCTACGCCAAGCTGCTGCAGCTAACAGCCAAAACGCTGGCGGCGCAGCAGATACCGGGTGGTCCTCTCACCGATATTACCGTGCTGCTGGAAGACCAGTTTCACACCGTCTGGCCCCTGCCTACTGGCCAGTGGTACTGCTTTGTGGCCGTACGCTTTGCCGATGCCAACCTGGGCATGGCCCGGGACGTGTTGCGCCGCCATACTGCTTAAATCAGAGTAATTACCCCTTTACATCATTTTCATCATTTCCCATGGCTTCGCCCAAACAAACCGTTAAAGAAATTCTGGAAGAGCTGCCCACCCTGTTGGCTGTCGCCGTCGTAGAGACCGAGACCGGCATGCCGCTGGCCGCGCACTCGAACCTGTCTGATTTCGACATTGACACTGCCGCTGCCTACAACACGGAGGTCGTAAAGCAGAAACTGAAGGCCATCAAGGCGCTCAACCTGAACCAGACGGTACAAGACATCCTGCTCACCCTCACCGACCAGCTGCACCTGATTAAGCTGTCACCCACCGGGGACAAATTCATCTACCTGGCCGTGAACTCGCGCGACACGAACCTGGCCGTAGCTCGCCAGATCCTGAAAGGCCAGACGGCCGTGTTGGCCTAAGCACTCGCGCTAGCGTACGGAAAAGCCCCACCGGCCGCTGGCTGATGGGGCTTTGTGCTTTGTTAGCTGAAGTCTGAGGCCGCTGCCCCTCCATGCTCTCTCCCAGCGACCGGCTCTTGCCTAGTGCTCTCGGCCCGAGGACCTTCAGGCTCGTAGTATACCCGGGATTCTGCTCCGTCTGCGCTCCACCAGGAGCCAACGGCCCCGCGCAACAGAACACCAGCAGCCTTCTTTTTGGAGGGAATATTCTGATTCGCAGCGAGATAGCTAGCAATGGCCTACCATGTGCCCCTTTTCGCCGCAATAGAGCATATCTCTTAGTGGCCAGCCCCGATAGTTAGCTAGACCTCTTTCGTGAAAATAGGCAAGGGCTTGGCCGCCGTTGTGGACTGAACACCTGCCCAACCGCCCACATAGCAAAAGAACGCAACATCAGGTGTGATCGCGTTTCGACAAAGATGTTACGATGTATTCCCTAGATTATAGAGTATACTTATCCAGGGAGAAGTTGTCAGGAGCTCCTCAGCGGCCGTAGGCAACGAATCTACATCGAGGTAGTTACCAAGGGTACAACTGCGTAGGGTAGCCTTATAGGTTGAATTACGGACCTAGTGCCGGGTGAAGTAGCCTGGGTTTCGCCCGTGCAAGTGGCCCAAAATGTCCGGTAAACGACCCATGGTTGCGAATGCCATTCGGTACTTTTGCCCCTCTCCTCGTTGCCTGCGTGAAACCTTGGCCCCATCTCTAGTTTGTCGTGCCGCCCGCGGGGCAGCTGCTGGACCTGACCGGTCCGGTACAAGTTTTCTACGCGGCCGCGACGTACGGCCCGCCCTACCAGCTGACGTTTTGCTCCTATCAGCCCGTGGTGCATAGTGCGGCCGGGTTGGGGGTGGCCCCCGGGTGCCATTTGCCGAAGTACCCTTGTCTCCGGGGATATTATTTTCCTCCCCGGGCTGGCCATGGACTACCTGCGCTCGGAAGCATTTCGGCAAGAAGGGACGTTGTTCTTTGCGTGGCTGCGGGAACAGCACGAACGGGGGTGCGGCTGTTCTCGGGGTGTACGGGCGCCTTGCTGCTGGCGCACGCCGGGCTGCTGGACGGAACAAATGCACGACCCAGTGGCGGCGGCTGGCTGAACTCCAGGCCCGCTACCCCCAGGTGCGGGCGCAGGCCGACCCGCTCTTTGTGCGGGACGGCGGCATTGACACCAGTGCCGGCTTAACGGCGAGCATTGACCTGGCCTTGTTTTCACCGGAGGAATGGCACGAACCCGTGTTCGCCACCAATATAGCCCGCGATGTAGCCGTCCACCCGATGTTGCAGCTGCTGGAAGAACAACGCGGTATTAAAGGGCTGGCAGAATACTTCGGCTGAGTGCCTCCCGTGCGGATTGTGCGGCGCCTGGGCTCCGTGGAGCGCTATCCTGCTCCCGTAAGCGTGCGACGGCCCGTCGACTGGTTTGTAGGCATGTAGATAGTATAGTAGTACAGTTGTTTAACTGCAATTCGCGTAATTCTCCCCTGGCGCTACAAGAAAGCCTATTCCACTACCCCAAGGGGGTAGTTCCTACGAACAGGCTAACCTATAACACTGCTTTTTAGTACGTTGTACAATACAAGCACCTGGCAGATGAGCCAGAGCTGCCTGATCGGAATCTTTAAATCAGTCGATCCAACGTACGACCCGATGCCTCTTATTGATTGAGTTGCAGTCCAACGCTCCAATTTTAGTTGTAGCAGAGCATCCGGTCCTAGATGTAAACGTTCTATTCAGTTGGAAGCGGAACACCTGAGATGCTGCACGACGAGCTAGTCCTGAATCAGCGGGCGCAAACTCGGCGAGCGGTTCCCGAAGGCACCACGTTATCAAAGTATTTGACGAATAGAGAGGTTTGCCGGAGACAAAATGCAATGGCGTATCACCTTTTTAAATTGAAGGTTTCGTCCCTCCAAAGTACTGCAACCTCATGGTGAGAGTCATAGAATGGTGTTGTGAAACAAATCGGGGAAATCTCCACCTACCTTTAGCGCTTGCTTGACGGTTACCCGCTCCTTTATGAATCGCATCGACCGCCTGTTTGGCATGGTTACTCTGCTGCAAGCCCAGCGCTACGTGCCGGCCGAACGCCTAGCGGAGCACTTTGACATTAGTGTGCGCACGGTGTACCGCGACATCCGGGCGCTGGGCGAGCAGGGGATTCCCGTGAGCTTCCAGGCGGGGTGGGGTTACTTTCTGGTGCCAGGGTATTTTCTGCCGCCGGTCAGCTTCACCCCCGAGGAAAGTAGCGCCCTGCTGCTGCTCGAAACCTTGGCCGCTACCCTGGCCGACCGCTCCATCCAGCCCCTGGTAGCCGCCGCCCTGCAGAAAGTGCGCGCCGTGCTGCGGCCGCCCGACCAGGCCCGCCTGGCGCAGCTGGACCACGCTATGCAGTTGGCCGTGCCCGAGTACCAGGAGCACGACACGCACTGCTTGGCGCCCATGCAACGGGCCATTGCCGGGCGCCAGGTGCTGAACCTGGTGTACCGCGACAAGGAAGGCCACGCTACTGAGCGCCGCGTCGAGCCGATTGGGTTGGTGTTTTACAATTTTACCTGGCAGCTGGTGGGCTGGTGCCAGCTGCGGCAGGGGTACCGGCAGTTTCGGGTGTCGCGGGTGCAGCAGCTCACGGTCACGACCCTACCCTTCACCAACCCGGCGCCGTTGTCGCTGCCCGCCTACCTCGCCAGCCTGAACCTACCGCCCGCGAAATAATTTTCGGCGGGCCGTAGCCGACTGCCATAGGGTTGTCAGTGGGCGGGGAGACCTTTGCGACCTCAACCTACTTTCTTTCCTATGAATTTCACTTCTGTCCGCCTCATCACGGCCGATTTCGAGCGCCTCGTCAGCTTCTACGAGCAGCTGTTTGACCAGCCACTGACCCGCCTTGCCCCGGTGTTTGCCGAGCTGCGCACGCTGGGGGCCACCCTGGCCATTGGCCACACCAGCACCCTGGCACCCTTCGGCGGCGAGCCGGGGGCCCCAGCTGCCACCAACGGCTCGGTTATCCTTGAGTTTCGAGTGGCCGACGTCGATGCGACCTACCAGCGGCTGGCCGGCTGGCTCAGCGGCGCGCTGGTGCAGGGGCCTACCACCATGCCCTGGGGCAACCGCTCGCTGCTCTTCCGCGACCCCGACGGCAATCTGGTGAACCTCTTCACCCCGGTCACGGCGGACGCCGTCGAGAAGTTTGCGCAGCAGCCGGCGGCGTAAGGCCTGCTGGCCCAAAGCTCCGCCTCGGCTGGTCACCCGGCCGTGTTTTAGTCGGCAGCGAATAGAACGTGAGGTAGCGCAAGAGGAAGAACAGCAATTCCCGGTCGAGCCACCGCGCCGGGTTTGGGCGCGGGTGAGGTAAGTCAGGAAACGGGCGGGGCGGTTGCCGAACTCACCGGGCCGGTGTGGCTTATTCGGCCCGGAACCCCATTCGGCCGCCCTTGACCAACCGGACCAGGCGCTGCCCCCTTCCCCGCTGCTGGCCCAGTTGTCTGACGTAGAGCAAGGCCCAGCGTAGGCCTTGCTCTACGCCACATGGGGGGGTGGGCACCACTCCCTCACCCACGGTCGCAGCCAAACCGGCAAGGCCTTACCGTATTTCTTTGTGTAATTACTAACCAACGCGTATGCAGTTTCTCACCGACCAGTTCAAGACGCCGGCACTCGTCAGCAGTGCCTCCTTGCCGTGGCAGGGCCTGCGCATCGAACAGATACACCTGCCTTCCGCGACGCTGCCCGCCATCTACTACGCGGAACATGTGCTGGTCCTGCACCAAGTAGCGGAACCGCTCGTGATAAGGCGACGGCGCGCCGGGCAGGTACAGAAAACGGTGTACCGCACCGGCGACCTGGGATTGTATCCGGGGGGCGACCACGCCGCAGAAGTGGACTGGGCCACTCCCAGACGCAACATCTACTTGACCCTCGACCATCGCTACCTGGCGCAGCTCGTCCGCGAAGATGCCAGCATAAGGCGCTTCGCTTTATGCGAGCGGTTGAAATTTAAAGATCCCCTGCTGAATCAGTTAATCCAGCAATTGCTGCAGGCCGCCGGCAGCCAACGAGCCCTCGGCCGGTTCTACGTGGAGTCGCTCACCAACGCCCTCTGTCAGCAACTCATCGAACACCACGCCACCTACCAGCGCCCAAGCCGCCAGCCCCGGCTGCCCGCGGCTGCGCTGGCCCGGATTCAAGCGTACCTGGAAGCCCATCCTGAGGCGCCCGTGACGCTGCAAACCCTCGCCGGATTGGCCAATTTGAGCATTTTTCACTTCGCTCGGCTCTTTAAGCACGCCACCGGGGTGTCGCCCTACCAGTACGTCGTGCAGTCGAAAATGCAGCGCGCCAAGCACCTGCTCCGCCAGGGCGGGGCAACGATCGACGGTATCAGCGACGCGCTAGGCTTTGCCTCGGCCAAAAGCTTTGTCGCCGCTTTTACCCGGGCCGTGGGCTGCACGCCTCAGCAATATCAGCGCGGGTAAGGCCCAGCCGCCAAGGACGAGGACGAGCCCGGGTAGGCTGGGCGAAGTACACTCTTGAGCAGGCCACCCCGTGCCCGCCCCCGCTGCTCCTCTGGCCAGGACGAACTAGGGCCGCCTAGTAGTTTATAACTGGGTTTCAGGACAATTGACTCCAAAAGACAATCTTGCCGGCCAGTTGGTGCACCAGCTGCACCCCACCGTCCTGCGAAATGGTCACGGCCAAGCAATCCGGGGCGGCCAGGCAGAGCCGATAGGCGGCCCGGTGGCGCGTACCACCCTGGTCGGCCGGTTCGGCGCGCAGGTGCTCGCCGCTCAGATCCAGCGCCCGGTACACCTGATCCAGCTCCACGTGCGGCGCCCGGATTTCCACGCCAAAGCCCACAATTTCCAGATTATGGGTGAGTACCAGCGCACCGTCCACGGTCATGAGATCGGCTAGTAAGTCGGCAAACTGGTCGATGGCCCCGGCCAGGGCCCGCACCACCGGGTCCGTGGTGTGCTGGTAATACGCCCAGCTCGAATCCCCTAAGTCGGCTAGGCGCTGCAAGACGGCCAAGAAGAGGTGGCCGCCCCGCGCGCCAGCCCCCAGCTCTTGTACCGGGTACTTGGGTTGCGGCAGGCCGCGGGGCGAGAGCAACTCGGGCACGGCATCGGAGGGAACATAGACCAGCATGCCACCGTGGCCGCCGGCCCGCACGCGGGCCACGGCCCGGCGCTGCATATGCTGACCCAGCAGGTCGAGGAGCTTTAATTGCGCCGGCGTGGGCAGCTGAGGCTGCCCGCTGAGGTGCAGGTAAAGTTGCCCCAAATCACCGAAGCGACCTTGGCTCCAGGCCGTCGGGAACTGTAAAAATCCGTGGTCGTCGATGCGGCCGCCCTGCAAAGTGAGGACGCGGGTCAGGCCGCAATAACACGTCAGCCGGCCCGGTCCCTGCCACCCGCTTCCAGCACCGCGGGTACGGTGCTGGAAGCGGGTGGCAGGCTGCCCGGCAGATAATCCCAGGGGGCATCGGCCACCAACAGACCCCAGAGCACCAAGTCGCCCGTCGTCGCTGCGCGCACGGCCAGCAGGGTCGATGGGCGCGCTACGGCCGGGCTTAGGCGCCGGATTTCCTGCTCCTCCCACGGGCGCGGCTCGCCCAGCGCCAGCACGTGATACCCACCCGGCGCCAGTGACGGGTGGGCCAACTGCTGCTCCGTGGCCAGCACGACATGGCATTCCACCCCGCGTCCTTCTTCCTGCAGTAAGCTAGCCTGGTAGATAGTGGACAGAAACTGCGTGAGCACCGGCGGCTCGGGTAACGGTACTGCGGCAGGAAGGGCAAGCCACCGCGCGTGGAGCGCCGCGGCTAGTTCACCCGGGTAGTAAGCAACAGCCATAGAAAAGCAGGAGGGAAAAGACCAGCAGCCCCATTGACTCGCTGGGTTTCACGGAGCGGCCGTGCTGGCCCAACGCAGGGTAAAGGTACACGCTTGCGTAAAGGCTTCGTGTTCGGCTAGTCAGGTTACGGCAGTTGCCCACGCCCCCGGAATACTCTCTACCGGCCGGCTTAAGTTGGAGCTTATTGCCGGGGAAACCTACCCGCAGGCCGGGCTGGCCGATCCGTAGGCGCCGCCTCCAACAGCAAGGCTGGTCCTGACCCGTTTAAAAAAGAGCAAGAACCGGGGGGAAAACCGCAAGAAACAGGACCTGCGCTCCTGGCGGCAGGAATAGTTTTGCCAACCACTTCGCCGTGCGTCCTCTCTGATCCGGCCCGCGCTGGCGAAGGCCTTGCTCGTGAAAAGCCGTCGTGGCTCATTACCAACTTAGCCCCCCACCTTATGCCTCAGCCAACGCCAGCCTCCCCTCCCGTCGTGTCGTTCAGCCCCGTGGTGCTGCCGGTTCCGGGCCGCCAGGTGGATCTTCACCTCAAAGTCTCGGCCCCGGCGGCGGGCGACAATCTGCCCATCCTGCTGCTTTCCCACGGGCATGGGCAATCGACCTTTCTCTCCTCCTTCCGCGGCTATGGCCCGCTGGCCGATTTTTACGCCGCCGAAGGCTTCGCGGTGGTGCAGCCCACTCACCAGGATTCCAAGGCCCTCGGCCTCGACCCGAATGGCCCCGAGGGGCCGTTGTTTTGGTCTTCGCGAGCGGAAGATATGCGCCACATTATCGACCAGCTCGACCACCTCGAGGCGACCGTCCCCGGTCTGAGCGGGCGCCTCGACCGGGCCCGCATTGCCGTGCTGGGCCATTCAATGGGTGGGCACACCGTCGCCCTGCTCGCCGGAATGCGGGTTACCAACCCGGTGGATGGACAGGAAGTAGACCTGGCGGAGCCCCGCATCACGGCGCGGGTCCTGCTGGCCCCGCCCGGCGATGGCGCCGACCTAGCCGCGTTTGCGGCCGAACACTACCGCGTGCTGGGCGCCACCCGCTTCGAGGCCATGTCGATGCCGGCGCTGGTGGTGGTCGGCGACAAAGACCAGAGTGCTCGTTTCTCCGACCGCGACGACTGGCGGGCGGATGCTTACCACCGGAGTCCGGGGGCGAAGTGCCTGCTTACCGTCTTTGGCGGGGAGCACATCCTGGGGGGCATTTCGGGCTACGACGCGGCCGAAACCACTGACGAAAGCCCCGAGCGGGTGGCCTTCGTGCGGGAAACGGTGTTGGCTTACCTGCGTACGGCGCTCAATCCGGCCGATGCCAGCTGGGAAGCTACCAAAGAGCGGTTGCAGCGCGACGCACAAGCTAAGGGACGCATCGAGTGCAAGAACTAACGCTTGCATGCAGCACCGCCGCCCGCAGGGCCAAGATGCCGTCCGCAGGCGGCTGTTAGATCGACCACGCTATTGGGGCTAGCGGCCAGCAGCAGGAGGTGGTCTAGTTAACGTGGACAGAATCAGGACCTACTTTCCCTGGCTAGGGCAAGTCCGCCAGGGAAACGGCGCAAATACGACGAGGCGTTCAAGGCCGACGTGCTGCGCCGCCGCACAGGAAAGCCGTTCAGCTCGTGCGGCGGCGCAGCAGTTAGCCACCAGCGAGAGGCGGCCCTACCGCTGGCGGCGGGCACAACCCGAATCGGATGCCGGTAGTGCCGCGCAGGAGCAAGACCCAGAGTCGAGAGTACTGCGGGCCGTGAACCAATGAGTAGAGCGCGAGGTAACTGTTTAGCACGTTAAGGTGAACGGTTGTATTGATAAACATACAGTCGGGCCTCTTTCTTTCTCTTACTATGGCCTATGCCGAAACAGATGACTGTAACGACTTCTAGTCCACCGTTTAGAAAATGTTGTAAGCTCGTCCGTATAGTAGGCAAGCATCCGCACCTGGAGCAAAGTTGGGGGCGGAAAACGCCGCGTAGCAGCCCCGTTCCAGGGCCCACCGCGCCCGGGCCCTGGAACGGGGCTGCTCGTCGAGCAGCCGCTGGAGCTTGGCCGCCGTCAGGGGCTTGTCCACCACGCCCTGGAAGAGCAGGCCCCGCAACTGCTCCACGTCCCGCTTCAGGGCCCGCCGCGCTGGTGCGCAGCAGCACCACCCTGCCCTGGCGCTGGGGGCGGGCAAGTGCTGGTAAGCGTGCAGCAACTCCAGGCCGTTGAGCCCGGGCATGTTCAGGTCCAGCAGAATCAGCTGCGGCCCCTGTTCCGGCGCCCCGGCCTCGGCCACCAGCAGGTGCTCCGTGACGCCAGCCCGCTCAAGCAGCAGCGCGTGCAGGAATTGGCGGTCGTCTCATCATCGACCAGCAGCCTCGTTAGGCGCGGCATGGAGGGCAGGGCACACAAAACGATGGACCAGCGAAACACCAGCCCCTAGGCCGGGAAGGTGAGCGTGAAGCTCGTGCCCTCGCCCTCATGGCTGGCGACCGAGAGGGTGCCGCCCGCATTCTCCACGATCTTCTTCACCGCGTACAGGCCCACGCCCGAGCCCTCCACGTGGGTTTGCAGCCGCTGAAAGAGCTGAAACAGGCGCGCCTGCTGCCAACTGCTGCATCGTGAAATCAAAAGGTCTTTAATAGCGCGGGCGTAACCGAGGGAGAGCACCGCTCCTAAATCTGGCCCATGCCGCCGTCGACGAAGAGTTCGATGCCGTTGATAAAACTGGCGTCCGCCGAAGCCAGGAACAGGGCAGTGGCCGCCACTTCTTCGGGGTGCCCCATTTGCCCGCGCGGAATCAAGGGGGCGACTTGGGCCTTGAACTCCGAACCGGCCGCCGCCATCATGGGCGTATCAATCACGCCCGGACTCAGCAGGTTGACCCGAATGTGACGATCCTGCAAGTCCACCAGCCAGCCCCGAACGAAGGCCCGGAGCGCGGCTTTGCTGGCGCTGTACACGCTGTTGGCGGCATACCCCTTGATGGAGGCCATCGACCCATTGAGCACAATGGCGCCGCGCGCCGCCAACAAAGGCAGGGCTTTTTGCACCGTGAAGAGCGTACCACGTACGTTCAGGTCAAAGATGCCGTCGAAGAAGTCTTCGGTAATCTCCCCCAGTTTGCCAAAGCCGGCCGTCCCCGCGCTGGCGAACAACACGTCAATTTTGCCTTTTTCCTGCCGCACCGTCGCGTAGAGGCGGTCGAGGTCGGCCAGGTTGGCCGCGTCACCCAGCACCCCCGTCACGTTGCGGCCGATGAGTTGCAGGGCTTCGTCGAGCTTCTCCTGGGTACGGCCGGTGATGAAGACGTAGGCTCCTTGGTCCACGAATAATTTGGCGGTGGCCAGCGCTAGCCCCGACGTACCACCCGTAATAACTGCTACTTTTCCAGTGAGCTTTTCCATGATTTTCGGTTGCTTGTTTGCGTTATTCACGGCGCAAAATTCCACCGCGTGATCAGAGCTGGCAAGTAGGGAGAAGTTATTCAGCCCCCGATACTTTTCGCGCCTAGGGCGGATTTCATCCCTATTCTCCTGCCCACTTTCCCTTAACTAGCTTCCCGATGTACCAGAAGAAAATTGCCAACACGTTGAATTGCGGCTCCGTGCTCACCAAGGAAGTGCTGCACGGCAAATGGAAGTCCACCCTGCTCGCGGGCATTGCCCAGGGCATCCAGCGGCCCAGTGCCCTGCACCGCATGATTCCCAGCGCCAGCCGGCGCGTGCTCAACGTGCAGCTGAGCGAGCTGGAGTACCACGGCTTAATTAGCAAAACCATCTTCCCCGAATTGCCGCCCCGAGTAGAGTATCAGCTCACGGACCTGGGACGGAGCCTGCTGCCGGTGATTGACGTGATGGAGCAATGGGGCAACGCCCATCGCCCGGAGTTGGAACAGGTGCTGGCCGTGAGTTTAGCCGAACTGCCCAGTTAGCCCCTCCAGCCGCCCCTACCGTACGAGCAGTGAGGTGGTCTAGCTAGCGAGCCTACTTTAGTCGGCCACTTGGCTGCTTATCCTGCTGCCCTGGTTGCCACAGTATTGACGCCCGAGAACACCCCGAGTTGGACCGCGCCTTCTCGCAGCCACCAAGTAAGTCCGGGCTGCCGATGCGGTCCGTAGCCGAGCTTAAGCAGTACCGAACGCAAGTTCAGCCCCGCCCCAGCGCCGGAGTCAACGCCCTTGCCCGTCAATGCTTGGTTTAGCCGGCATCAGGCTGTTTCACAAGCGGACATTCAGTTGGAGCCGCCTCGCTCCAGCTCAGCGTGTTAGAGAAGCCCACGAATCACTGGGCCTACTATACCGACCTATTGATGCTCCGCAACTAGGGGCACTTACTGCCCTTTTTCCGGGCACTACATAAGGAGGCGCTGCAAAGCAAACTGCGCTGGATCGAGCCTAAAACGGATTAGCACTGCGTCATAGCCCATTGGCTTGAAGAATAGTAGGACAAGCTAGCGGATCTCAAGAGGAAGTCTAGAGTAGGAACAGAAAATATGGCTAGGCCAATTCGTTGAGCGACGCCTCCCGATTAGTTAGGGTACGCACCAAGCGGAGTTGCCCCGCTGCAATGGCTTCGGCCAGGGTGAAGCCGTAGCAGCCCAGCATATTGACGTATTCATGCAGCAACGGCGAGAGGCGCGCTACCTCGTCCAGGCTCAGGACTCCTTCAGTTTCTTGCCGCTGCGCCAGCGCTGCTGCCAAAAGCGGGGGTTTCACAGCACCAGCAAGTCCTAATGCCCTAACTGGTTTTCCATGCCCTCACGATATCGCTGGCGCAACTCCCCTGCCCGGCAAGAAAGGGGAGTTGCGCCAGAATGCGCCGACGGTAGGTATCACTCGGCCCGCAGGCTCAGCACGGGGTTGCGGCGGGCCGCCCGCCAGGCCTGCACGCTTACGGTGAGCCAGGCAATAAGTAGGGCCCCTAGGCCGGCCGCTGCGAAGTACCACCACTGCCATGCCACGCGGTAGGCAAAGCCCTCCAGCCACCGCTCCATGAGCAGGTAGCTCAGGGGCAGCGCCAGGACGATGGCCACGACGACCAGCCAAGTCAGGCTGCTGGTCAACAGCCAGACAATGCCCAACTCGCTCGCCCCCAAGGCCTTGCGGATGCCGATTTCCTTGCGCCGTCGCTCGGCCGTGAAGGCCGCCAGTCCCAGCAGGCCTAGAGCAGAAATAAGGATGGCCAGCCCGGCGAAGTAGCGGGCGAGCACCGCCACCCGCCGCTCGGCGACGTACTGGGCCTGGTAGTCGGCATCCAGAAACGTGTAATCGAGCGGAAAGCCGGGGCTGTAGGCGGCGTACAGTTGCTGCAGCCGCGCAATCGTGGCCTGCTCCGCGCCCGGCTGGAGCTTCGCTAACACCGTGTTAATCGTGGGGTCGAGTTTGAGGAGCAGGGGTTTGATTTTTTCGTGCAGGGACTCGTAGTGAAAGTCGCGGACCACGCCCACGATGCGGGCCCCGTCGAGCTGTTGGCCCACGGGGTCCGGCATCCCTAGGCCAGCCACCAGGGCCTGGTTTACGATGATGGCAGCGCTGTCGGCGCGGAACTGCGGCGCAAAGCTGCGGCCGGCTACCAGGTGCAGGCCCATCGTTTCCAACAGGTCGTAGTTGACCAGCATCGTCCCTACTGGCAGGCGCTTACCCCGCCAGCTCATCTCCTCCACGTGGCGCCCCCCCAGGAAGCCGCCCAAGACGGTAGACGCCTGCACGACGCCGGGCAATTTCTTCACCTCGGCCAGAAACGCCGCCTGCTGGCGCGCCGCCCGGCCCGCCGTCTCAAAGCGGAGCACGTGGGCTTTATCGTAGCCCAGCGGCTGGTGCTGCACAAACGCCAGCTGCGCGTTGACCACTACCACGGCCACGATGAAGAGCACCGAGAGCGTGAATTGCAGCACGACCAAACCCTGCCGCGTCCATACGTCGCCGGCCTTGGTCGGCAGTTTGCCCTTCAGCACGGCTGCCGGCTGGAAACCTGATAGGTAGAACGCGGGGTAGCTGCCCGCCAGCAGCCCCGTACCTAGCGCCAGGGCCAGGCCGGCCCCCACCAGTTGCGGCTCCCACCGCAAGACCAGCGGCTTGCCCGTCAGCTCGCTGAACTGCGGGAGCACGAGCTGGACTAGCCCTACGGCCACGACCAGGGCCAGCAAGGCCATTACCACGGACTCGGTTAGGTACTGCCCCACCAGCGCGGCGCGGCTCGCCCCCAGGGCCTTGCGAATGCCCACTTCCTTTACCCGCCGCGAGGCCTTGGCGGTGAATAGGTTCATGAAATTGATGCTGGCAATCACCAGAATGAGCCCGGCAATCAGGGCCAGCAGCCGCACGTAGGTAATGCGCCCCCCGGTGGCGACGCCGTTTTCGTAGGTGCCGTGCAGGTACCCCGCCGCGAACGGCCGCACGAACAGCGTACGCCCCTGGGCCTGGGCCTGCGCGCTTTTGGTTTTCAACAACCCCGCCAGCTTGGCTTGAAACTGCGCGGGGTCGGCCCCCTCCTTCAAGGCTAAGTAGGTGTTGAAGGGGCCTTCGTCGTCCCACTTGATGGTCTCGTTCATGTGCATCAGGTCCTTGAACGAGGCAAAGGGCAGCACGCAGTCAAACTGCTCCGACGAGTTGCGGGGCACCCCGGCAAACACCCCGGCCACTAGGCAGGTCTGTTTTAGGTCGGCCATTTGCCATTCCACGGCTTTGCCCAGGCTATTCTGCGGCGACCGAAAAAGCTTGGTTGCCAGAGCTTCGGAGAGTACAATCCCATTTTTATCTCGCAGTACCGTGGCGGGAGTGCCCACCAGCAGGGGGTAGGAAAACAGCTGGAAGAAGGCGGGGTCCGCGTATTTGGGGGCGGCATCCAGGTGCTGGCCGCCCGCCACCAGCGTGAACCCGGGGAAGAATGGTACCGGCGTGGTGGTGGCCACCAATTCAATCTCCGGCATTTCCCGCCGCAGGGCTTCGGCCAGCAGCGGCATCGTACCGCCTTGGGTCTCGATGCCGGCGGCGGTGCGGCGGTTTTCCAGCACCTGGTAGAGCCGGCCGTCCAGGGCGTGGTAGCGGTCGAAGCTGCGCTCGTCGCTTATCCAGAGGTAGATGAGCAGCGCGCCGGCCAGGCCGGTCGAGAGGCCAATCAGGTTGATGAAGAACGTGCTTTTGAACCGCTTAAAGTTGCGGTAGAGGAGCAGCAGGGGGTAGGGAAGCATGGCCGAAGGGGGAGAATCGGTTAGAACTGGTTGCGGCTGTTTTCCAGCACTACCTGCCCGTCGAGCAGGCGGATAACGCGCCGGGCGTACCGGGCATCGTGCTCGGAGTGCGTGACCATGAGCACGGTGGTGCCCGTCTCGTTCAGCTCGGTTAGCAGGCCCAGCACGTCGTGGCCGCTGGCCGAGTCGAGGTTGCCGGTGGGCTCGTCGGCCAGCAGCAGCGGCGGGGCGTTCACCACGGCGCGGGCCACGGCCACGCGCTGCTGCTGCCCACCCGAGAGCTGCAGCGGAAAGTGGTTGCGCCGGTGCAGCAGCTGCATTTTCTCCAGCACCTGCTCTACCCGCTGCCGCCGCTCGGCGGCCCCCACGCCGAGGTAGCGCAGGGGCAGCTCCACGTTCTCAAACACCGTCAGCTCGTCAATCAGGTTGAAGCTCTGAAACACGAAGCCCAGGCTGCGCTTGCGCAGCTCGGCCCGCTGGCGCTCCGAGTAGCGGCTGGTTTCGGTGCCCAGCAGTTGCAGGCTGCCGCCGTCGGGCTCGTCAAGCAGGCCCAGCAGGTTGAGCAGCGTCGATTTGCCGCAGCCTGAGGGGCCCATGATGGCCACAAACTCCCCCTGCTCTACCGTCAGCGAGACGTGGTTCAGCGCCTTGGTTTGCACCTCCTCGGTGCGGTACACCTTTTCCAGGTTTTCGGTCTTAATCATGCGTTTCATGCTTTACTAGTCAATTTTAACTACCTAGGGGCGGCCATTATCCAGCACCAGCTCCTGCTGGTCGGCGTAGCCTTCGTAGCTGGAAGTCACGACTTGGTCGCCGGGCTGCAGGCCCGCCAGCACTTCATAATAATCAGGGTTCTGCCGCCCGAGCCGGATGGCCACCCGCTGGGCCCGGGTGCCGTCGGCCGCCAGCTTGAACGCCCAGTTGCCCACGGTTTGCTGGTAAAAGCCGCCTTTAGGCAGCAGCACCGCCGGGGCCTTCGCGCTCAGCGCTAAGCGGATGGGCAAGGTCTGGCCGCGCCGCAGGCCCGGGGGCGCGGTACCGGTAAAGGCCAAGTCGATTTGCACACCTTTAGCGACTTGCGCGAAGATTTTGGTCACCCGCAAGGCATACGCCTGGCCCTCCACCACCACTTCGCCCACCTGACCGGCCGCGATGCGCGCAATGTAAAACTCGTCCACCGCGGCGTGCAGTTTCACGCCCGCCAGCGCGTCAATCTGCCCTAGGCGCTGGCCCCGGGTTTTGACCTCGCCCACTTCCGCCGCCAGCGAGCTGAGTTGCCCGCCGACCGGAGCCCGCAGCAGCAGGTCGTCCATCTTGCGCCGCATCAGGGCCAGGTTGCTGGTCATGCGCCGTACCGACTCCTGCATGGTGCCCAGCTGCTGCTGCATGGCCACCGAATCCTGGCGCAGGGCCTGCCGCGTGAGCTGTCGCCGGCGTAGCTGGTAGCGGTAGGCGTTCTGGCTCTGCAAGTATTCTTGCCGCGCAATCGCCTTCAGGTCGTAGAGCACCTGGTTGGTGTCGAATACCCGCCGGGCCTCGGCCAGCTGGAAGTCGATGTCAGCCAGCTGATTTTGGCGCAGGATGCGGTTTTGCAGCAGCTGGGTTCGGGTGTTGCGCAGGTTGTTCATCAGGTCGTACACGGCCGTTTCGCGGTTTACCATTTCCAGCTGCAGGTCGGGGTTGGCCAGTTGGAGCAGGGGCTGGCCCGCCGTTAGGGTCGCGCCTTCTTCCACCAGCACCTGCTGCACCGTGCCGGCCTCCGCCGCGTCGAGGTACACGGTGCGCAGCGGCTGGACCACCCCGTCGATGGCCGTGAACTCCTGAAAGTTGCCCCGCGTGACGGGGCTGATGGTCAGCCGGCTGGCCGCGACGTGCCGCCCCTGGCCCGGCCTAGGCCAGTAGATACCGGCCGCGCCCGTGCCGGCCAGCACCAGGGCTCCCAGCCACCACCAGCGGGCTACAAACGACCACTTTTTTTTCGGTATCAAGATATCCATTTGGTTCGGCGCAGAAACTAACAGCAAGAAACTAGTGACCGGAGGGCCCAAGAACGGTGCCGTTGCCATAAATACTTGCTAATCAGCCGCCTGAATCGAAAGCCCAGGAGAAAGCTGTTGCCAAACGTCCGGTTTTGCTACAATTAACCGTTCGGTTCTGATACAGTCCGAAGCAGTTGCCAGACTGGAGAACAGCCTGGCTGACTGAAAACCAGTATTTTCCCAGGCCTGCACGGTTTATGTGGCCGGGGTTGGGACGGGTGCCCGCCAGCCCCGACTTTTACAGTTTACCAAGCCCCTTTTTCATGAATCTGAAGCATGCCCGCATCCTGGTGGTAGACGACGAGCCCGATGTGCTGTTCGCCCTCAAGCTGCTACTCAAAACCGAGGTGCGGGAAGTGGTGACGGAGAAAAACCCGGAGCTGCTGCTCTCCCTGCTTCGCCAGCAGCATTTCGACGCCGTGCTGCTCGACATGAACTACCGCAGCGGTCAGGCGACCGGCAACGAGGGCTTCTACTGGCTGGGCCGCATTCTGGAGCACGACCCCACCACAGCCGTTATCCTGATTACGGCCTATGGCGACGTGCGCACGGCGGTCCGCGCCCTTAAAGCCGGCGCCACCGACTTTCTGCTTAAGCCCTGGCACAACGAACAGCTGCTGCAAACGCTGACCGCCGCCCTTCAACCTAAACCCGGCAACAAAAGCGGAGGTAGCCCGAAAAAAGTAGTCGGGCCGGCCGCCACTACTGCCTTGCTGGGTGAGTCAGCCGCCATGCAGGAAGTCCGAGCCATCATTGAAAAGGTCGCCCCGACCGAGGCCAACGTGCTGCTGCTGGGCGAGAACGGCACGGGAAAAGAGCTGGTCGCCAAATCCCTGCACGAGCAGTCGCGCCGCGCCGCCCGGCCTTTCGTGGCCGCCGACGTGGCCGCGCTCAGCGAGGGGTTGTTTGAAAGCGAGCTGTTCGGGCACACCAAGGGCGCGTTCACGGATGCCCAGGCCAGCCGCGTGGGCCGGTTGGAGGCGGCCGCCGGCGGAACCCTGTTTCTGGATGAGATTGGCAACATTGGCCTGCCGCAGCAAGCCAAGCTGCTCACGGCCTTGCAAAATCGCCAGGTGGTGCCCGTGGGGAGCAATACCCCCATACCGGTAGATATCCGGCTGTTGTCGGCCACCAACGCCCCGTTGCACGCTCTGGTAGCCCGCGGTGCTTTCCGCCAGGACTTGATGTACCGCCTCAATACGGTCGAAATCACGCTGCCGCCCCTGCGCGAACGGGCCGACGACGTGCAGCTGCTGGCCCAGCACTTCGCCCAGGTGTACGCGGCCCGCAACCGGCAACCCGTACCGGAATTCAGCGCTGCCGCCCTGCGCAAGCTCCGGGAGCACGCTTGGCCCGGCAACGTGCGGGAGCTGCAGCACGCCGTGGAGCGGGCCATTATCCTGGGGACAGGTCCCGTGCTGCTGCCGGCTGATTTCTTGTTTCGGGACCCCGAATCGACGGCGGCTGCCGCAGCAGCGGCGACCGGGGCGGAGCAGCCGCTGCCGTTGCTGGAAGTAGAAAAAAACACCATTCAGCAGGCCATTGAGCGCCACCGGGGCAACCTCACCAAAGCGGCCAAGGAGCTGGGCCTCACCCGCACGGCCCTCTACCGTCGGCTCGACAAGCATGATATTTAAGAGTCTGGACGTGCGCCTGCTGGGACGGTTGGTACTGCTGGTGGCCTCGCTGGCCGGGGGCGGATACGCTGCGCAGCACCACGCCTACGGGCTGGCCCTGGGGGGCCTAGTGCTGGTAGTAGTGCTGGTCCTAGACCTGACCCGCTACCTGACGCGCGGCCAGCGGGCCCTGGCCGACTTTACCCTGGCCCTCCAGTACCGCGACTTTTCGCGGGAGTACCCGGCGCAGTCCGGCCCGGCGGCGCTGCGGCCCTTCCATGAGGCCTTCAACCAGGTCAACGCCACGTTTCGGGAGCTGCGGGCCGAGCAGGAAGGGCAATTTCAGTACCTGCAAACCATCCTGGCCCTGCTCGATACCGGCATCGTCTCCTACGACGCGGCGGGCACCGTGGCCTGGGTGAACGAGGCGTTCAAACAGCTGCTGCACCTGCCCTACTTGAAAAATATTCGGGCGCTGCAAGCCCGGCAGCCAGTTCTGTACGAGGCCATCTGCCGGGCGGTGCCCGGCCAGCCCGCGGTGGTAAAACTGACGGTGGGCCTCCAAACGGTGCAGCTGCTCGTGTCGGCTACCCAGTTCAAGCTCCGCGGCGAAGCCTTTACCCTCCTAGCCTTTAAAAATGTGAGCCAGACCCTGGCCGATGCCGAAACGGCCGCCTGGCAGCAGCTGCTGCGGGTGATGACGCACGAAATCATGAACTCAGTTGCCCCCATCGCTTCGCTGGCGGATTCGTTGGGCCGCCACGTGCAGCGCGGCCGGCAGCCGGAAGTTCCCGGTGAGCTGCTCGACGACGTGGGCACCGGCATTCGCATCATCCAGCAGCGCAGCGAAGGGCTGCTGCGCTTCGCCCAGGTGTACCGCAACTTTAGCAACCTGGCCTCGCCGCAGCGCACCACCCTCTACGTGCAGGAACTGCTCCAGACCACCCGGCAGCTGCTGGCGGAGCAGCTGGCCGCGCAAGGCATTGCGATTACCCTCAGCATCCGGCCCGCGCACCTCACCCTGCACGCCGATGGCCATCTGCTGGAGCAGGTGCTCATTAATCTGGTGCTCAATGCGGCGCAGGCACTCACCCAAACCCCCACCCCTCGCCTTAGCCTGCGGGCCTGGCCCGATGAACAGCAGCGGGTGGTCATCGAGGTGAAGGACAACGGGAGTGGCATTCCCGCCGACGTGCTGGACAGCATCTTTATTCCGTTTTTCACCACCCGACCCCACGGCTCCGGGATTGGGCTGAGCCTGGCCAAGCAAATCATGCAGCTGCACCAGGGTAGCATCCAGGTCCATTCCGTAGCGGGGGCGGGCAGCACGTTTCAGCTCTGGTTTCCTTCTTCGGTTACCCATTAGAGTACTATTCTGCTGGGAACGGCTTTGGTTAAGCGGACGAGGTGGCCGCGGCAGTTGCTTTTCTGGCGGCCACCGAAGCCTCCTATATTACCGGCGTTGACCGGCCGGCGGTTAAACGCCGCTGTAAGATGCTCGGGGATGCGCGCAACCTGTTGACTAACCTATTGGGCATCCCCGACCACAATATCCCAAGTCGGGCACGAGGTGCCGCCGGCGACCGGCCACCCGCCCTCATCTTGCGGGTGGTTGCCCGCTTGGTGTTGCGCCCCTGTGTTGCGGCAGTTAGCCGTAGCCTCTTGTCCGCTTACGCACGCGCCTTGCAGCTCTCCATCACAAGGTCCCCACGAAGCCGAGAGGCACCCCGCCGCTATTACTCACCGCACGTATTCTAGAAGATGCGCAACAACGGCGCGGGCTACTTATTCTGGTGCCTCCCGATGAGGAAAATGGCCAATTCCTGCCAGCAGAAGCCGCCGATAGCCAGCGGTGAAGTACTGCTGCTGCCCTTCCGATTCCTGGGGGCCATCACAGGCGTCGGCGTCACCTTGCACCATGAGGGTGGGCACGGATAGGGATTCCGTAGCCAGCAGCTGTTGCACTAACGCTGCGTAGCGGTGGTCTGTGGCCTCTGTTGCTAGCCACCGGGCCCGATAGGCATTGAGCGTAATAGCCGCCCAGTATGGCCCAAGGAAGCTGGCGGCCGTGGCGGCAAACTCCGCCTCGTCCTACCAGCCCGGGGGGCTCCACGTGTGACAGTGGATGTGCGCAAAACCTACCGGGTCTTCTCGTACGGCGTTCGCGCCGGCCTCGGTGCACATAAACCACTGGTACCAGAACAAGCGCGCTTGCGCAAAATCGGGCAGCGAAAAACGGCCCCGGGGTTGGTAGGCCAGCGCCAGGGCCGTAATAGCCGTGATTCATTCCGGAAAAAGGGCCGCCAGCTTGTAGGCCACCCGCGCCCCCCGGTCGTGTCCCACCACGCCCACTTGCGCTACGCGCAGGGCATTCAGCAAATCCACGGCATCCTGGGCCAGCGCCACGCCGGAGCCCACGCGGGGGGTATGCGGGTCGAGAAACCGGGTGGGGGCCGTTCCGCGCAGCGCGGGGATGATCGTGCGAAAGCCGGCTTCTTGCAGGCGCCGGGCTACGACCTGCCAGCCCCGGGGCATCCGGCCCTCCGTGCAATATCAGCACGGCGGGCCCCGTAGCGGGTCCGCCTTCTTCGTAGGCAATATCGAGCAGATCGGTGCGAATTGACAGCATGGAGTAGCCAGTAGCGTGGGGGGTGTGTGGGCTTAGAGGAGGCCGGTATAGTAACAGCAGCTGGCCTAGGCGGTTGTCCTGTTGCTTGCTGGGCAGTTGATACGTTAAAACGACTCGCCCAACGAAAGCTGGTTGTCCGCCTGGGTACTTGGCACGCCCGCTTTCTGGTAGTCTCCCACGCGCTTTTCAAAGAAGGTGATTTTGCCCTGCAGCGAAATCATCTCCATAAAGTCGAAGGGGTTAGTGACGTGGTAGAGCGGGGCATACCCGAGCGATACTAGCAGGGGGCGGCTACAAACTTGATGGACTGGCTTGTGGCGTTCATGCCACGTAGGCTCACGGGCAGCGCGTCGGTTATGAGCTCCTGCTCAGTGGTCAGGTCCTCGCCGTTGCCGGGCCGTTGCGGCGCTCCTGCTTGAGCGCCGCAACGGCCTCCTCCTGCCCCCCGATGTTACCTAAACGCTATAAGTGCTGTTCGTCGGCCGGCGGTTCCAGGCGCGTGCCGTGGGTCAAACGCAGGATAAACGCCACCATCTGCTGGCGGGAGGCCGGGGTCTGGAGAGAAAAAAGCGGGGGTAACATCGCTCCCTCCGAGCGAATAATGCGCCGGATTTTCGCCTTAATTTGTTCTTTAGCAAGGCCTTACCGCAGATTTTCAGGAAAAGTGAACAGCTCTTGTCCGATACAATGCAACTTAGTACTGGGGCCGGTTGCCCATCAGTTGACCAGCCCTTGCTGCAGGGCATAGCGCACGAGCGTTGCCGTATTACGCGTGCCCGTTTTCTCCAGCAGGCGCTCCCGGTACGTTTCCACGGTGCGTTTACTGGTCAACAGCTGCGCCGCGATTTCAGCGTTGGTGTAGCCCAGCACCAGCAGGTGCAACACCTGGTGCTCGCGGGCCGAGAGCGTCCCGTGTTCAGCAGGCTGCCGGCTGGCCGCAGCAGCCGGCTGCGGGGAGAAGGGCGCCGGCAGTGCGGGGAGAGCGGTGGCCGCGGGCAGCTGCCGCAGGGCCTGCAGGCCGCGCTCCGGGCTGAGGTACGGCCGGCCAGCGGCCACTAGGCGCAGCGCCAGCAGGAGTTCCTCGTGGGTGCTCGTTTTGTCGATATAGCCCGAGGCCCCGGCGGTAAAGATGGCGGCCACCAGGGCCGGCGTCGCTTCGGTGGAGAGCACCAAGACGCGCGGGGCCGCGGGACCAGCTGGCAGCTGGGTTAGCAGCGTCAGGACGTCCTGCCCGGGCATGATCCGGTCGAGCACGACGACCTCGGCGGGGGAGTGCGCCAGCCACTCCAGTACTTGTGCTCCCGTGCTTACCTCGCCGGCCACGCACAGGTCGGGCTGCTGAGCCACCAGCAGGCGCATCCCTATTCGTGCCACGGGATGATCATCGGCTAACAGAATTCGAATCATAGCAGACCGCAAGACGAAAGGATATTCGCTTTTACGTGGGGCCAGGTTACTGTACTCCCACGCGAGCGCTAAGGTTGGCGATAATAATACGTATCTAATCCAGGGCTTCCTCCACGCAAGTGAGGAAGCGGGGATTGCCCGGCCAGGGATTGGCAACGGACTGGTTTATTCGTTTCTTGTCGGGCAACATCTCCCCTTCTTCGTTAAAGCGGCAGGTGTACTACACCTGGTTATCCGCGCACGATGCCACCATCAAAGGTATCTACCAAGTAGGTAGCCCAACCCGCAGCTCGCCAAGCTGCCTACTGTGACGGATAGTCAAGGATGGCTACAACTTTTGAAGGGTGAATTTTCCGTAGTTGACGAGCTACGTCTTTGGGGATCTGCAAGACCCGGTAGGTGTCTTGGGCTACTAGTACAAGGCGGCGCTTGCGGCGTTCGACTTTCCTCAAGCAGGAACAATTAATCGGCGTGTCTTTCTGAAAGCTCCACCGCATCGGATCTGCCCAGGCCCCTCCCACTAACGCGTCGCCACCCAGGGCACATAATATTTTTGATATAAAACGGAGATCTTGTTTGCTAATATCAGCATCAGCGGGCTGGGCTGGCAAGCCATGGGGCCGAGTCAAGCGCTCAGCTACGTGGTGGAGCGCTACCGGCTGGATTATCCGAAGGAGGGGGAGCGGGTCAGCCGTGAGGTGGTAGATCACTGCGGGCACCGAGCGCGGGGGCGGCCACAATAGCGCCTTGGCAGGGGTGGGTTCCGGGCTACGCTTCCCCCGCATGCAACCATTTTAGCCCTGAAGGAATCTACGAGGCAGCTAGCTCTCGCTTTCCTCACCCCTCTGACTATGCGCCTTGTATTTGTACTCTTGATGGTAGGCAGCCTTATGAGTTGTCAAAAAGACAGTACCGCTGCTTCGGCGGCGGCGTTGCTGCCGGGCGATTGGTACCAGCAAAGCGTGACGTTCTACCACTACGACCTGGAGGGGCGCCTGCGCAGTGAGCAAACCAGCCCGTCTGGCCCCCATAATAAGCTGATGGTAACCGACAGCACGATTGCTTACTACAGCGATATCAGCAGTGGTCCCGGCCCAGGTCCCACGCCCGGTCAGTGGGTGGTGCGCCGCTACTCGCTGCAGGGTGACACCATCCGCTATGTGAATGATGGTCGGCCCGAGGTGATTAAGGAGATTTCCGCCCATCGCCTCGTCCTGCATCATCCCGGCAGAGCCGCCATTACCCCTGGCTTTAGTACGGGCTATAGTGAGCACGACGCGACCTATACCCGCTAGCTCTACCAGTACGTAGCTAGCTTGATTGCTCGAACAGCGCAGCTCTGAGTTCATAATCAAAAGCCCCGGCCTGCTAGTCGGGGCTTTTTGCTCCTAGTGAGTCAGCGTTTTTTGTGAGTATAAATGTATATCCGAAGATATGCGGCGGGTTCAGGCGCTAGCCAGCACCCGAGGCGATCTACGAATGATCCAGGAGCTGAGGGAGCAAGCCTAAGCCGCCAGCTGCTGCCCCACACCATATTCTCGGCGCAGTTTACGGCATCAACAAGCTGTAAATGAACTACTTACACGCCATGCATCGTTAACGGGGCAAGGAGTTATAGTATGGTAAGGCGGATTCCCGTAGGAGGGGCCCCGGTTTACCTTTTCATGAAATCACTGCCCGGGATGGGTGTTGCTGCGCTCCGTATGGGCATCCTTGCCCCAAGCTTGCCCGTGGGAATGGTTAGCGTAGGGGGCGACGCCAGCGGGAGGCGTCGCCCCTCGTCTATTAAGGCCCGTAGCTGTCCTGCCTGAGTGGCCAGCCTGCATACCACGCGAACGCCAGCCGGTCGTACGTTAAACTGGGCCAGCTGATTAGCCGTTGGGCTACCCCTACCCTGGATGCTGCGCAGCCCCACCCCGACACCGTCTTCGTCAGCTTCACGGTGGGCCCCTCCGGCGGCGTGCTTCAAGGGCAAATTCAACACTAAGCCACTTCCGCCAGCGCTGCTACCCCTAATCAGGCGGAAGATGCCGTGCTGTGGGCCGTAAAAGACCTGCCTCGGCTGCACCCCGGCCGCATCAACGGAAAGCCCGTGGCGGTGCGGTGCGCATTCACGTGGCCGTGCCAGTAACCCGGCCATAGTAACGCCCCGAAGCCGCCCCAGCCGTTGCTCCCGCGGCGCCGGACAGGGAGGCTGGTGTATACCTCTCCAAGGTAGCCCTACTGGACGAGCAGCTCCGCCGGTGGACTTTTCCGGCCATTCGGCGCGATTGTGACGGCGCGCACCGTGAGCTGGCGGCCCTGGGGCACGTCGAAAGGCTTGGTGTACAGCTCCGTAGTTTCGTCGGGCAGCTTGCCATCCAGGGTGTACCGGATCTGGGCGCCCGGCACCAGGGAGCGCAGGGTAAACTGGGCCTTGCCGCCCTGCGCCACTAGGTTGGCGCTGTCCAGGCCCAGCGGCTCGGGAACTCGGTAGTTGACCTTTTTAGCATCCAGACGGGCAAAGTGCTGGCTCATGCGGGGCAGGAATGCGGCGTAGCTTTTGCGGGCGGCGGGGGTCCAGGCTACCTCCGAAACCGCCAGCAGCCGCGGGAAGAGCATGTATTCCACCTTCTGCGGGGTGGTGATGTACTCGGTCCACATGTTGGCCTGGGGGCCGAGAATGTGCTTCTGCTCGTCCGGCGTCAGCTCCTTGGGCAGGGGGTTGTAGTTGTAGATTCTGTCCAGGGGCAGGTAGCCACCAATCATTAGGGGCTCAAAGGGGCTGTGGGGCCGGGGGTTCTGGCCGTAGTCAATGTACATGTTCGTGGTGGGGGTCATCACCACATCGTGGCCGGCCCGGGCCGCCTCAATGCCCCCCTTCTCGCCCCGCCAGCTCATCACGGCCGCACTCGTCGGAATGCCGCCCTCCAGAATTTCGTCCCAGCCGATCAGCTTTTTCCCCTTGCTGGCCAGAAACTGCTCGATGCGGCGGTTAAACCAGCCCTGCACTTTCTCCACGTCCGTGATGCCCTCGCGCCGCATAATGTCCTGCACCGCCGCGCTCTCCTTCCACCGGGTCTTAGGGGCTTCGTCCCCGCCGATATGGACGTAGGGCCCGGGAAACAGGGCGCTGACCTCGGTTAGCACGTCCTCAAAAAAGCGGAAGGTAGGCTCCGTGGGGCACACAATGTCCTCGTTCACGCCCCACATGGTCCAGGTTTCGTAGGGGCCGGGCTTGCAGGCCAGCTCGGGGTAGGCGGCCAGAATAGCCACCGAGTGGCCCGGCATTTCAATTTCCGGCACCACCGTAATGTAGCGCTGCTGGGCGTAGGCCACCACCTCCCGGATCTGCGCCTGGGTGTAGAAGCCCCCGTACGGAGTGGCGTCGTACTTGAAATCCTCGGGCTTTTTGAACGTCTGCTGGGCGCCGATCAGAGTTTCCTTGCGGAAGGCGCTTACCTGCGTGAGCTTGGGGTACTTTTTGATTTCAATGCGCCACCCCTGATCGTCGGTGAGGTGCCAGTGAAAGGTATTCAGCTTGTAAGCGGCCAGCAAGTCAAGGTAGCGCTTCAGGAACTCCACGGGAAAGAAGTGGCGGCACACGTCCAGCATGGCCCCCCGCCAGCGAAAGGCCGGCTCGTCGGCAATGCGCACGTAGGGCACGCGCGCGGTGGCCGCGGGCCGCGGGGGCAGCAGCTGCAGCAGGGTCTGGGCTCCGTAGAACAGACCGGCCCCACCCGGGGCCGTAATCCCGATGCCGTCCGGCCCCACGGCTACCTGGTAGCCCTCCGGGGTGGGGGCTACCCGGGCCGTTACCAGCCTGATCTGCGCGCCTTGGCGGTTGGTCGTCAGGGTAGCGGTTTTACCCAGCGCCGCCAGAAAGCCCTGCAGCAGGCCCGCGACGTTGCGCTCATCGGCGCTGACGGCGTAGATGTTGATTTTCTGGGGCAGGGCGTAGGTCCCGGCCGACATCTTCACTTCGCGGGGCAGGGGAATCAGGCCCAATTGCTGGGCGGGCGTCTCCGCCAGCTGGGCCGCGGCCGACTGCCCGAGCAACAGCAGGGCCGATAATAGAAGGAAAACACGAGCAGAAAGAGCGAAGTTGAAGGGCATGAATAGTTCTAGTAGGAAAAGAAAAACCGCATGTGAATCTACAGCACGTCCTGCTGCGCCCCGCAATGTAGCCTTACTCCCTTCCCAATTCAGGGGATGCGCAGAAGTAAGGCGGCAGTGCCGGGGCGCAGCAGGACCCTTTTAGTTGTAGGCATTTAGCATTGACCCTCGAATGCAGGCTTCATGCACTCGTTCCACTGGCCTAACGCCCGGCGGGAGCTGAACTTTACGTGAGAAGCTTATTTGTCCCACCACACGCGGCCGGTGAGGTTGTCGCCCCCGGGGACGGCGCCACTGGCGGCCCGGTAGTTGTCGGGGTTGCTGGTGATTTCCGACGTGGGGTAGGGAAACCGGCGCGGAATCTGGCCGTTGGTGGCATTGTTGGGATACATCACCGGGGCCAGGTTCGGGAAGCCCGTCCGGCGCCAGTTCGACCACGATTCGTAGAAGTCCAGCATGGTGTTGGTCAACACCCAGTACTGAGTATTGATCTGCTCCAGGCCCCGGCTGGCATTGTAGGGGTTCGCGGCGACGTAGGCGCTGGCTTCCGCCGGCGTAATGGTCAGCGCCGGGTCATACTGGCCTAGGTAGGTCATAGCGGCCGTCACGCCGTTGGTGTAGTGCTGGGTGGCGCTGCCCAGGCCCCAGCGCTGGGCGGCTTCGGCCAGCAGCAGCTCGGTCTCGGCGTAAGTCATCACGAAGGTGGGGCCGTTGCGCTTGATCATGCCCGGGCTGGGCGACGAGTAATCCGGAAAGGCGGTATAGTTCGGCTCAGTTGACACGTCGTAGGCCGGCCGGCCGCTCAGGTCCCGGCCGTTGGGCAAGCCCTTTTGCACGGCGGGCGCCGTCAGGGGAGCCGCGTTCTGGGTTTTGCTGGTGGGCGTCAGGTAGAGCTGGGTCACGGCTATTTTCGCCAGCCGCGGGTCGTTGTTGTTTTTCAGGTAGTCAATGAAGGTCTTCGACCACTTCACGTAATAGTGCTCCTGGCCCCCGTCGCCGAGCAGCACCTGGCTGTTGCGGTTCTGGGTGGCGCGGCCCCCGGCAATGTCGTGCGGAACGAGGGCATTGTCCTGGTTGCTCTGCAGGGTTTTGCCCTGCACCTGCGTGGCATACGTGCGGGCAGTGGCTTCATTGACCTTGGTCAGGCGCATGGCCAGGCGCAGCAGCACGGAGTTGCCCAGGCGCTGCCACTGCGCAATGTTGCCTTTGTAGAATACGTCCCCCACCGGCGCGTCGGCGGCCGGGTCGAGGGCCGCGGTGGCCTCACTTACTTCCTTGAGCAAGTCGGCGTAAATGGCTTCCTGCTTGTCGTACTGGGGCGTGATGATGTTCTGGTAGTAGCCCTGGCCCGCCTGCGAGTAGGGCACATCCCCGTAGAGGTCGGTGAGGCGCTCCATCACCAGCACGCGCATAATGCGGGCTATCTGGTGCAGGTTTTTGTAGGCGTCCTTCCCCTGGGTGGAGGCCACCAGGTCGGTGACGGGCTTTACCTGCTCGCTGTAGCTTTTTTCCCAGTAGGCGGCCGTGTAGCCCTCGTTGAGCAGGTACTTGTCGCCGCCCCAGTAGCTGACTACCGTGGCGAGGCCCTGCATCATGGTGCCGCAGTAAATGAGGTTGCCGCGCCACGTTTCATAGGCAAAGTCGGTGCTGCCGGTGTACGTGAGCTGGGTTTGGGTCAGCACGTAGTTGGGGTTGAACGAGGCCTGACTGTAGGTCGTGGGGTTGGTGTTGATGTCCTCGAAGTTGTCGGTGCAGCCGCCGGCCAGCAGCAGGGCGCCCACCAGCACGGCGGGTTTGGAGAGTATATTTTTCATGGAGCTTTACGGTAGGATGGAGGGCAAAGGACCCTAGAACTTCGCGCTTAGGTTGAGGCCGTAGGTCCGGAACGGCGGCACGCCGCCCAGCTCCAGGCCCTGGGAGAAGGCGTTGTAGCTGCCCTCGGGGTCAATGTTGTCGGCCAGGCGCCGGATGAAAAACAGGTTCCGGGCCACCAGGCTCAGGCTCAGGCGCTGAATCTTGCCCCCCAGCAGCGGGCTGCCAAAGGCGTAGCCCAGCGTCACCTGCCGCAGCTTGATAAAGCCGGCGTCCTGCACGAACTGGCTGGAGACGTTGTTGGCCAGGGTGCTGTAGTAGGTGGCGGCATCCAGGTTGCTCGGCCCGAAGGTCCCTTCCCGGTTTGCCAGGGTTTGCTTGTGCAGCCCGAAGATGGTGCCGTAGTAATCCGTGGCCGAGAAAATCTTGGCCCCAAACTTCCCGTCAATCAGCACGCCCAGGTTCAGGCGCTTGTAGGTGAAATCATTGCTCCAGCCCC
Source organism: Hymenobacter wooponensis (assembly GCF_004745865.1). Lineage (GTDB taxonomy): Bacteria > Bacteroidota > Bacteroidia > Cytophagales > Hymenobacteraceae > Hymenobacter > Hymenobacter wooponensis. The sequence continues at coordinate 156,567 of NZ_SRKZ01000008.1, forward strand.
CAGTCCAGGGGTGAAAGGCGGTGCCGAAGGAAGTCAGCTCGCCGCGGGCCGGCACCCCGTTGGGGGTCAGCACCACGTTGCCCTCCCCGTCGCGCTGGTAGTCGTAGGCCAGGATCTGCCCGAACGGCTTGCCCACCAGCTGCCCCACGAAGCCCACGCCTGAGCGCGAGGTAGCGTACACCGACTGCTGCTGGCCGGCCGCCAGCGAAATCACGGTGCTCTTGTTGTAGGCGGCGTTGAAGGAGGAGGTCCAGGTAAAGTTGGTGGTGCGCAGGGGCACCACGGTCAGCAGCATTTCCACGCCCTTGTTTTCCAGCTCGCCCGCGTTGAGCACGGCCCCCGAGTACCCCGACGTGATCGAGGCCGGCGTGTTCACAATCTCCTTCGATGACTTCTTCTTGTAGAAGGTAAGATCCAGCCGCAGGCGGTTTTGCAGGGCGGCCAGCTCCGTCCCAACTTCCACCTCCGTGGCCTGCGAGGCCACGAGTCGGCTATTAGGAATATTGGGGTCCGAGGGGCCCCCGAAGGGGAAGCCGGCCAGCGGAATCGAAGACAGGGAATAATTCAGCTGGGTGCGGTACGGGTCCGTGGCCTGCCCCACTCGCGAGTAGCCCGCCCGCACCTTGCCGAAGGACAGAAAGTCGGGCTTCCACAGCTCCGTAAACACGAAGGAGCCGCTGACGCCGGGGTAGGTGGTGCTGAGGTCATTGTCGAGGCCCGGCGTGGCCAGCGTGGAAAACCAGTCGCGGCGCACGGTAGCGGTCAGGAACAGGTACTCCTTGTAGGCCAGGTCCAGGGAGCCGTACACCGACTGCACCTCCAAGTCGCTGAACAGGGGCGCCACGGTCCGGGTGCGGGTGTTGCCCAGGGCATTGATGCCGAACACGGCAAAGTCGTCGCCCGAATTGCGGAAGCCCTCCAGCTTGGTGCGGCGGTAGCTGGTTCCCAGGTTCGGGGTGAAGCTGAACGCTTCGCCGACGGTAAACGTCTTGCCGGCCAGCAGGTCGGCGTTGAGGTCGGTGAACTGGGAGGTTATTTCCGTGATGCTGCCCGTGGGCCGGTAGGCCGTGCCCGAGGGCGTCACGTTGGTGATACGGTCGTTGTAAGCATCGCGCCCCGCCCGGCCCTGCAGAAACAGGCCGTTGTCGAGGGTGTAGCGCGCCGACACCGAGGAAATCAGCCGCTCCCGCCGGGTGTCATTGGCAAACTGATAGGCCGCAAAGTAGGGGTTGGTGTTGAAGGGGTTGCCCGTGTTGAAGGTCAATTCATTGCGGTCGGCCCCGGTACCGTTGCCGTTAGGCCCCTTTAGGGTGCGCACATCCAGGCTGGTGGGCAGAAAGGTGACGTTGAAGTTGGCGTTGCCGGCCCCGTCGGACAGGATGGGCCGGTTCTTGGCCTGCTCCAGAATGTAGTTGGCCCGTGCGTCGATGGTCAGGCGCTTGAAGGGGTCAAACGTGCCCACGAAATTGAACGTCTGGCGGTCGAGGCGGGAGTTGGGCACCACCGACTTGTTGTCCAGGTTGCTGGCCGACAGGCGCACGGAGCCGCCCGTGAAGCTCTTGTTGAAGGCCAGCGTGTTGGTAAAGCTGCTGCCGGTGCGGTAGAAGTTGGCCGTATTATCTTTTTGCGCCACGTAGGGCCGCGACGTGCCGTCGAACTGCACCACCTGCGAGCCGTCGAGGCGGGCGCCCCAGCTGGAGTTGCCCGCCTGCGCCGCCACGGTGGCCGAGGTGGGCTTGAGGTTGTTGGCGCCCTGCCCGTACTCGTACTGCCAGTCGGTGAGGGTAAACACCTGCTGGGCCACGTAGTTGCTGTTGAACTCCACGCCGTCGTTGCCCTTGGCGCTCTTGGTCGTGATCAGAATTACCCCGGCCTTGGCCCGGTAGCCGTACAGAGCCGAGGCCGCCGCCCCTTTGAGCACCGAAATGCTCTCAATGTCGTCGGGGTTGAGGTTGGAAATAGGGTCGCCGAAGTCGGGGGCGTTGTCGTACTGGCCGCCGCTGTTGCCGATGGTGGCCCCTGCCCCGCCGCTGGGCTGGCTTTCCACGGGCACCCCGTTGATAACGTAGAGCGGCTGGTTGGTCTGGTTCAGGCTGGAGGCGCCCCGAATGATGACGTTACTGGAAGAGCCCGGCCCCCCCGAGGTAGAGTTGACGTTCAGGCCGGCTACTTTGCCCACCAGGGAGTTGGCCACGTTCGTTTCCCGGGCCTGGGTCAGCGACTCCCCTTGGATTTCCGTCACGGAGTAGCCCAGGGCCTTGCGCTCCCGGGCTACCCCCAGGGCCGTGACGACCACCTCGTTCAAGCTCTGGGCGCTCTCCCGCAGGGTCACGTTGATGACGCGCTGGCCGGCCACGTTAATCGTTTGCGGATCGTAGCCGATGGAGGAAAACACCAGCGAGGCCGACTCCGCCACCTCCAGCGAAAACCGGCCGTCCGCGTCGGTGCTGATTCCCTGCTGGGTGCCCTGGGCCAGCACCGTAACGCCGGGCAGGGGCTGCCCTTTGCCGTCGGTCACGCGGCCGGTTACGGGAGCTGTTTGGGCCTGGGCCCAGCTTGCGGCGCTGAGTACACAGAAAAAGGTAAGCCTAGTAAATCTTTTCATAAACGTCGAATGAGATGTTTGGTGAGAAAAGCAGTAAGGCAATAGCCGCCCGATCGGCGACTTTCAACGGGCCTTACGGCCGGTGGCTCAGCAGGTAATGCGGCCCAGCTAGCCAGGGTGAGCAGGTAGAAATTGGGGCGCTACCGGGGGGCGGCCGGGGGGCGACTACGCTTGGCCCGCACCTGGCTAATAGCTTTAAGCAATGAATTTGAGCCCGTCGCGTCCTGGGTTAGCTCCCAGATCATGACGCCGCTGGCCTGGTCGGCGGCCAGGGCAACTTTGCGCTCAATAGTAGCTCGCCCGTTGTAACCCACGCCGTGGTGCAAATCGGCTTTGGGACTAGCCCCCTGGCCTAGCAGAACACTGTAGGCCACCCCACCGGGCTGGCCGTAAAACGGCAGCCCCAGCACGGCCTTGCTGGCCGGCAGCCCCAGATTCTGCCAGTAGGCCAGGGTCTGCTCGGCGGCCGCGTAGGTGGCGTGCGCCGGGGCGGGGTCGTCGTAGGCCATAATATTGAGGAAGTCGACCGCCTCAAACACGCTGGGCTGAATGCCGGGCCCGGCCCAGGTGCCGCCGGCCACGGCCGCCGTTAGCAGCTTGCCCTGGGGGTGGAGCAGCGCGGCCAGCTGCTGCATCAGCCGCGCGTAGCCCGCCGCGGACTTGGCATCGGGGTGTTCCCAGTCCATGTCTACTCCATCAAGCTGATAGTCGGCCGCCAAACGCACCAGGTTGTCCGCCAAGGCTTCGGTGTAGGCCGCGCTGCTCCCAATGGCGTCAAAGGCGCTGTGGTCTCCATCGTGCCAGCCGCCCACTGAAATCAACACTTTCACTCCATTGGCGTGGGCCGTGGAAACCAGGCTTTGCAGCTTCTGCGGGTTCCGCACTGGCTCTAGGCCCCCCGTGGGAGTAGGCTGCACAAAGGCGTAGTTCACGTGGGTGAGCTGGCGCAGCTGGTCGGGCCGGACCTCCCCGCGCCAGGAGGGCACGTAGCCCACCACCCGGAACTGGGCGCGGGCCGCCCCGGGCCCCAGGAGCAGGGCTACCACTACGCAGCGCAGGTAACAGGTTACTTTCATAGGCTTGCCAATTGCTTACCGGAGAAATACCAACTAAAGTCACGCGTACCCGGGCCCGCGGAGCTAACTGGCCCGGGGGCGAAGGCCGGGCTAAAACCGGTAGCGCACAAAGGCCTCGATGGCTTCGTATTCGGTCAGCCCCAGCTGGTCGTAGAGCCGGGCCGTGGCGTGGTTGCGGTCCTCGGAGCGCTGCCAGAACTCGCGCTTGTCGTTGCCCGGAAACACCGCGCTGTCCTTCTGCGACTGGTGCTTGAAGATGGCCTTGCGCTTGCGCAGGAGCTCCTCGGGGCTGATGGGCACGGCCATTTCAATTTCGTCGATATCCCACTCCTGCCAGGCTCCCCGGTACAGCCAGAGGTAGCAGTCGTCCACCCAGGCTGCCCGGCCCTTCAGCCGGGCCAGGGCCGCAAAGATGGCGTCCAGACACACCCGGTGGGTGCCGTGCGGGTCCCGCAGGTCGCCGGCCGCAAATATCTGGTGGGGCTGGATGGCCTGCAGCACGTCCACAATGGCCTGAATGTCCGCCTCCCCCAGGGGATTTTTCTTTACCTGCCCCGTTTCGTAGAAGGGCATGTTCAGAAAGTGCACGTTCGTTTCCTTCACCCCGCAGAAGCGGCAGGCCGCCTCGGCCTCGCCCTTCCGAATCAGGGCCTTGATGTCGCGCACCAGCGGGCTGTCCTCCTCCCCCAGCTTCTTGCGTCCCAGAAACTCCACTACCTCGGCCTGCTCCCGCTCCATCTGATCGGGGCTCAATTGCCGCTTCCGGGCAAAATCCAGGGCGAAGTCGGCGAAACGGCGGGCGTCGTCGTCGAACACGGCCAGGTTGCCCGAGGTCTGGTAGGCCACGTGCACGTCGTGGCCCTGGTCCACCAGCCGCAGCAGGGTGCCCCCCATGGAAATCACGTCGTCGTCGGGGTGGGGACTAAAGATCAGGGACCTTTTCTGCGGGGGCAGGGCCCGCTCCGGCCGCTGGGTGTCGTTGGAGTTGGGCTTGCCGCCTGGCCAGCCCGTAATGGTGTGCTGAATGAGGTTAAACACCCGAATGTTGAGGCTGTAGGCGTTGCCCGCCTCCACCAGCAAGTCGCTCAGGCTGCCGTCCCGGTAGTCCTCGTCGGTCAGCTTCAAAATGGGCTTGTGCAGTTTCAGGCTCAGCCAAATCACGGCCCGCCGGATCAGGCTCTCGGTCCAGGCGCACATGCCCACTAGCCAAGGGGTCTTGAGGCGGGTCAGCTCCTGGGCCGCCCACTGGTCTACTATCACCTGCACTTGGGGGTGCTGCTGCAGAAAGGACGCCGGCACCTCATCCGAAACATGCCCCTCTACGGTTTGCTGCAGGATCTTGGCCTTGCCCTCGCCCCAGGCCATCAGAATAATCTTGCGGGCTTTCATGATCGTGCCGACCCCCATGGTCAGCGCCCGCAGGGGCACAAACTCCTCCTTGATAAAGTCTTTGGCCGCATCCGTAATGGTGAGGGCATCCAGCTTCACCAGCCGGGTGGCGGAAGTGAGGCCGGAACCGGGTTCGTTAAAGCCAATGTGCCCGGTGCGCCCAATGCCTAGCAACTGCAGGTCTAGGCCTCCTGCTTGCTCAATCTGCTGTTCGTACTGCTGGCAGTACATTTTCACCTGCTCAATGGGCAGCGTACCATCCGGAATATGGATGTTCTCCGGCGGAATGTCGACGTGGTCGAAGAGCTGCTCGTGCATGAAGTAGACGTAGCTCTGCAGCTCGTCCGGCTTCATGGGGTAGTACTCGTCTAGGTTGAAGGTGACCACATTGCGGAAGCTCAGGCCTTCTTCCCGGTGCAGGCGAATCAGCTCCTGGTACACGCCAATGGGCGAGGAGCCGGTGGCCAGCCCCAGCACGGCCTTTTCTCCCTGCGCCTGCTTGCGCCGGATCAGGTCGGCTAGTTCGTGGGCAACGTGAATTGCGCCGTCCCGAGCTTCGTCGAAAATGGTGACGGGCAGCTTCTCGTAGGTGGTTTCGGGGTAGCTTAATACTTCCATAGTACGCCAGGTAAATGAATAGTGAAGAAGTATGTGCATGGCCGACGGGCGGCCTTCCAACTCGTGTTATCCCCACTCCTAGCACCTAACTGCGGCCGTGGCCTCGACGTCGTGGGTTCCGATAGCTAAACGTATTCGTACTCCTATACTTTCCGGCTAAAGCCGGCCCGCGTAATAGAACTTTTCAAGCACCAGCTTGCTAACTGCTTTAAATATAGACATATGCTATATACAACGCAATATTTGAAAAAGAAAAAATGTGTGCGCGCACGCAACTTCCCCCAACTTGAGTGTGCGCGCACGCAAAAGGGCGGCTCGGATGTACCATTCCTTTCGGTATATTGACATCAAGTATAAAAATACCCAGACGCAACCTGCGGGCGGCAGACTCGTGGCCATGGGCGTGGCGAACCCGCCTAGGCCACGGGTCTGCTTGCAGCCGTAGGCGAAGCGCCCGCACCCGCATTCTTCAACCAGCTAATCACCGGCTAGGCCCCCTAAACTCCCTGGTTGGGCCGCCTGCTGCTCCCTTGTTTTCACAAAAGCTCTCCGCACGCTTATGGGAACTACTGCCGTACGTATCAAGGATATTGCCGCCAAGGCCAACGTCTCGGTGGGAACCGTCGACCGGGTGCTGCACAACCGGGGCCGGGTGTCGGAGCCGGTGCGCCAGCGGGTGCTGCGGATGATGCAGGAACTGGCCTACGAGCCCAACCTGCTGGCCCGTACGCTCGGCACCAACAGCACCCACCGAGTAGCCGTTCTGCAGCCCGACCACACCCTGGACCCCTACTGGCAGGCTCCTTGGGAGGGCATTGAGCAAGCTGCCCGGGAGCTGAAGCCCTACGGGGTGTCGCTCACTTTCTACCCCTACGATTTAAACCAGGTCGGGTCCTTTGTCGAGCAGGCCGAGCAAGCCACGCTTTCGCGGCCGGATGGCATCCTCGTGGCGCCCTTATTCTACCAGGAGTCGCTGGCCTTTTTTGCGCGCTGGCAGCAGCAGAGCATCCCGTACGTGCTGTTCAACACCTACATTGAGGAGGCTTCGCCCCTGAGCTACGTCGGCCAGGACTCCTACCAGAGTGGCTTTCTGGCCGGCAAGCTAGTGCAGTTCGGGCAGCCCCCGGCCGGCACTTTTCTTATCGCGCACATTGCCGAAGATATTGCCAACTCGCTGCACATCACCCAGAAGGAAAAAGGCTTCCGGGATTATTTTGCCCACCTAGCGCTCAACCCGCTCCCCGCCGGGCGCCCGGAAACGGCTTACCGCATCAGCAGCCTGGAGCTGCCCCACCCTGCCGACCCCGCCTTTGCCCGGCGGCTAAACGGGTTGCTGGATGAGGAAGGAACGCAGCTGCGCGGCATCTTCGTGAGTACGTCCAAGGCCTACGAAATTGCGCCCTACCTCCAGGCCTACCAGCGCGATGACGTGCGGCTGGTGGGCTACGACTTGCTGGCGCAGAACATGCATTTCCTGCGGGAGGGCGTGATTCATTTTCTTATCAACCAAAACCCGAAGCAGCAAGGCTACCGCGGGGTGTTCACCTTGGCCGACCAGCTGATTTTCAAGAAGCCGGTTTCCCCCCTGTACTACCTGCCGCTCGACATCATCACCCAAGAAAACCTGCAGTACTACCTCGACAAGTAGCCGGCATGCCAGCAGGGCCGCTGGAGCGCCGCCTACCGGGCAAGGCCCCCGGGAGTGCCTGGTTGGGAACTCACCCTGGGGGGGCGGCTAACCCGCCCGCGGCAAGTCCGGCCGCGTTCCGGCCCGGCGTATGCGCTGCGGGGCCACCTAGTGCTGCACTTCGTGGTGCTCTTCCCTACTACCGCATCCAGCGGTTTCCCCTGCCACCAGGCGGCATGCCCTGCGCTTCTCCGCGGAAGGCACGCCTAGTACCCTCCCCGCAAGGCCGTGGGCGGAAGCGGCGGCCCTAACCTTTTTACGCGACCTAGTTGTTTACGCCCGTATGATAGTTCCTACGCAAACCCTACCCGACTTTTACGCCACCAAGCTGCGGCGGCCCCTGCCTGAGTTGCGGCGAGGTGGCGGGCATTTTGCCGTGTTCCGGCTGGAAGACTTCCCCGCCGCAACCGACCTGGCGGCAGTGTACGGGCGCAGGGATTTCTACAAAATCATGCTCGGCACCGGGCACGCCACCTATCACTACGGCGCGCACCAGGCCCTGCTGGCCCCCGGGCAGCACGCGCTGGTGTTTACCAACGCGCAGGTGCCCTACCGCTGGGAGCTGCACGGCCTGCCCTACGCCGGCTACTGCTGCGTGTTTACCGAGGACTTTCTGCCGGCCCATACCCGCCTCCACCCGCTGGACTTGGTGGTGTTTCAGGCGCAGGGCCAGCCTTTTTTCAGCCTCGATCCGGCGCAGGCCGCCGCGTTCGGGGCGCTCTTCGAGAAAATGCTGGCGGAGCAAGCCTCGGACTACCCCCTGAAGGACGAGCTCGTCTTCTACTATGTAATGGAGTGTGTACACGGGGCGTTGAAGCTCGCCCCGGCGGTCTTAGCGCCGCTGGCCGGCAGTCAGCTGGTGGCCGCTTTTCGGGGGCTGCTGGCCCAGCAGTTTCCCATCGTTTCGCCGAGCCAGCGGCTGGCGCTGCACACGGCCCAGGCATTTGCCGACCGGCTGGCCGTGCACGTCAACTCGCTCAACCGCACGCTCAAGGCCGCCACGGGCAAAACCACCTCGCAGCTGCTGGCCCAGCGGCTAATGCAGGAAGCACGGGCCTTGCTGGTGCACACCGATTGGCCCATCGGCCAGATTGGGTACTGCCTGGGGTTTGATGAGCAGACCCACTTCACGCATTTTTTTAAACGGCACGCGCAGTGCACCCCCACGGCGGTGCGCCAGGTTTGATTTCAGTCAATCCGGGTTTGAAAGTCGTTAACCAGCCGGGGGAGGGCCAGAATACTTTTGTCGGGTACTCGCTGACTCGCCCTTTATGACTGCTGTTTCCACCCACACGATTCTCATTACCGGCGCCTCCTCCGGCATTGGGCTGGCTACTGCCCGCTACTTTGTCCAGCGCGGCTGGCAGGTCGTTGCCACCATGCGCACCCCCCACAAGGCCCCCGCCGACTTACTCACGCTGGCCAATGTGCTGGTGCTGCCGCTCGACGTGCTGGACGTGGCCAGCATTGAGGCCGCCGTGGCCGCCGCGCTGCACGCCTTCGGCCATCTGGATGTGCTCTTCAACAACGCGGGCTATGCCCTGGCCGGCGCCTTTGAGGCCCTCAGTCCCGCGCAGGTGCAGCAGCAGTTCAACACGAATGTGTACGGGGTGATGAACGTGACGCGCGCGGTGCTGCCCCATTTCCGCGCCCGGCGGCAGGGCCTTATTCTGACCACTACGTCCGTGGGCGGGCACATCGCCTTCCCACTCTACAGCGTCTATAATGCCACCAAATTCGCCGTGGAGGGCTTCATGGAGGGGTTACAGTACGAAGTGAAGCAGTTCAACATCCAGGTGCGCACCATCGTGCCGGGCACGGTGCGCACCGACTTTACAGCCGCCATCGAGTACGTCCCGGCCCCGGCTTACGACCCCTATGCCCAGCGCGTGCACGACCAAACGCTGGCCAGCTACGCCCAGGCGGCCACGCCGGAGTCGGTCGCCCGCGTCGTGTTTGCAGCGGCCACTCGGGGCGGCACGTCGGCCCGCGTACTGGCTGGCTCGCAGCCCAAACTGGTATATTTGCTGCGCTGGCTGCTGCCCCACCGTGTCTTCGCGAGCCTCCTCAACCGCACCAACGGCGGCCAGTAGCCCAGGGCCGATCGGCCCATCCGGCCCTTACCTTTATGTCCGGGCACCGTCGGCACAGAACGTAGGCGTTGGAGGCTTTAGTTGAATAGAGCGTTCGGTAACCACCTCCTGCATCGGGCCCGGTCTAAGGGCTGGGGTTACCGGCTCGGAGCCGGGCGGGAGCAATGCGGCAGATAATGCTGTTTAACCACCGGGTGGGGGCTCATTGGCTGAGGGCCTTGGCTGGCTGAGGGCGGGCTGGTCCCGTTTTCCGCTGCAACCAGCGCCGAATGGGTTCATCATATAGCTTCAGGCTGGCGTAGGCCAGCCCGATGCTCCCCACAAAGACTAGCGCGCCCACGGGCAGGGCCTCCGGCAGGGTAGGCTTCGTATTCTGGACCCAGGCCGTGTAGGTGTAGATCAGCGGGTAATGGGTAATGTAGATGGGATACGAGAGGTCGCCTAAGAAGCGGCAGAACCAGGTGGCCCGCTGGCCGCGCACGTCTCCCCCGGCCCCGAGCAGCACGATTACGGGGAACAGGATAATAATACTCAAGGCATCGTAGAGGCCATTGGCCCACAGCTGCTGGCTGCCGCCCAGGCGGGGCATGGCCAGCACGGCCAGCAGCAGCAGGCTGCACACCAAAAAGGCCCGCCGCACCGGGAGCGGTTTGGCGACGCGCTGCAAGAGCAGGCCGGCAAAGAACGGATAGAGCACGCGCGCAACGCCAACGTGGAGTTGCGCGGGTTCCAGCGACCAGCCCCCGATGACGTCGCCCGTCTCACTGGTCAGGCCCAGGTGCAGCAGCAACCCGGCGGCCAGCACCACGAGCAGGCCCAGGGCTGGAACCGAGAGCTTACGCACGCCCAGGGCGTAGAGGATGTTGGCCACGTATTCATAAAACAACGACCAGCCCGGTCCATTCAGCGGGTACGTCTCGTGCCACCCGCGAATATCCAGGGCCGGGGGGACGGGAAGCAGGAAGGAGCCCAGCAGCAGCAGCAGCAAGACTTTCCAGCCCGGCACGTCCTGGATGTGGGGCCACAGGCCGCACTGCTGCAGGTAAAAGGTCAGCGCCCCCACCAGCATGCCCAGCACGACCAGGGGTTGGAGCCGGACCAGCCGCCGCCGGAAAAACTCGCCCAGGCTCATCCGGGGCCAGCGCTCGTCGTAGGCGTAACCAATGACAAAGCCCGAGAGCAGAAAGAAAAAATCCACGGCCAGGTACCCGTGGTTGATAAGCTGATCGAGGTGACTGGTCGCGTGCGTTTCCAGGACGTGGAAGGCGACGACGGTCAGGGCCGCCACGCCGCGCAAGCCATCCAGGATGAGATAGTGCGGTTTAGCGAGGGGAGAAGGGGTTGACACGGGATATAAAGAATAGGAAGTGAAGAGTAATAGGTGGACAGAATGCACTGGTAAGTCGAATGATCCGGCCCCCTACGAGGGCCTGCGTGGGGCTTGGCGGCACCCGGAAGAAAGATAGGAAAGGGAGTACTCCGGTCACTTATACCGTAATCTCCAGCAGATTACCGTCCGGGTCGAGCACGACACTTTCGTAGTAGCCGTCGCCAGTTCGACGCGGCTCGCCCACCACCGCGTAGCCGGCGGAGCGCAAGCGCTCCGTCAGCTGCTGGACCTGCTGCTGGCTGCCCGTCGCAAAGGCCAAGTGCGCATACCCCAGGTGGGGGGAAGAGTGCGGGAGGCTTTCCGTCACCGTGGGCTGTTGCATCAGCTCCAAGCGCGCCCCGGAGGGAAAAGACAAAAAATAGGAGGTGAACTGGCGGCTGGGATTGTGGTAGCGCTCACCCGCTACGGCGTTGAAATAGGTCGTGTAGAACGCGCGGGCACGTTCCAGGTCTCCCGTCCATAAAGCGGCGTGGTCTAGGTGCATAGCAGGGTAGAAAAATGAAGGAACGCACCCTCAACGGGTGACTTCCTCCGGCGCCTTCTTCCGGTAGTGAATGCCACCGCCGTACTAGGAACAGGCGCCCTAAAAGGATCAGTGGTAGCCTACACCGCCCGGAAAGCCCGCCAAAGCGGCTATCTGTTTAGCTGCAATCGAATAGCTTTTGCAACATTATGCAAATTCGCATAATGTTGCAAACAGCATAAGCACATGATCTTTTCGCTAGCTCCCTAGTATGCCCTCTCCTCTCGTTGCCCAGTAGCGTAAGCAGGACACATCAAGCTACCCGGACTATTTTTTCTGGTCTGCGGGCTTGGTATCTCCAGTTGCCCCCCTGATTTCCTACGTCAAGAATCGTCTGCATATGGAGGAGGGTGGGATGGGGCTGGTGCTGCTGTTCTCGGTGGCGATGACCGGCATGCGCCTAGTAGGTGACCGCCTCGTGACTCGCCTCTCGGCCGCCACCGTCGTGATCGGGGGAGCATGCTGAGCGCTGGGGTTTCTCGTGCTTATTTTTCTCCCTGGCTGCCCCTGGCGCTACTCGGGTTGGGGCTGGGGCGGGGGCGGCCAAGATCGTCCCCGTATTCTTTAGCGAGGGCGGCCGGCTGGCGCCGGTGCCGAGCTCGATTGCCCTTCCCGCCCTAACGACCATGGGGTATGCGGGGCAGCTGGCCGGCCTAACCGGGTTAGTGCCGGCGTCGCTCCCTATTTTTGTCCCGAAGTAATTATGCTGAAAGAAGAACGATTCGATTTTATTCTCAAAGCCCTGCAGGCGGCCAACAAGGTGTCGTTTGAGACGGTAGCGAGCCAGTTGCAGGTGTCAGAAGATACCATTCGGCGGGACATTGAGGCCCTGAGCCGAAGTGGGCTGCTGGTGAAAGTACGCGGCGGGGCCATCAGCCCGGCCGTTAATCCGCTTTCGTTTCAGGATCGGGAAGGCCTATTTTCGGATGCCAAGCAGCGAATTGCCCTCAAGGTGCAACCCCTGCTGCAGCGGGCGCAGACGGTGTTTCTGGACGGGGGAACGACGATGCTGGCCGTCGCCGCCAGCTTGCCCAAGGCGGCTCACCTGCGTATTGTAACCAATAATCTGGCCCTGGTGCCGCTGCTCTCGGCCCACCCGCACGTCGAGCTGCTGCTGTTAGGCGGGACCTATAACCGGCTGACCCAAACCACGCTGGGCATCCACACCGGACTCGAAGCCCAGAAGTACCGGGCGGACCTCTACCTGCTGGGCAGCTGCGCCATTGACAGCGAGCGGGGCGTGACGGCGAGCGTGCACGAGGACGGCGAGATGAAACGCGTATTCCTGCGCGCGGCGCATAAAACGGTGGCCTTGGCCAATCAAGAGAAGCTGGGCACCAGTGATTTTTTCCACGTATGCGACCTGTCGTCGCTGGATGGCCTCATAACCGACCTGCCCAGTGATGACCCGCGCCTGGACCCGTACCGAAACCACGGGCTCGAGATTCGCTAGGCCTGCCGCACCGTGCTCAGGGGCCAGCGGCTGCTCCGGGCCCGGAAAAACGGCCCCGGAACTCTGCTAGGGTAGCCATCCCCCGCCAGTGAGCCCCCCATTCCGGGGGCGAAAATAGCTAGTGCCCAGCCGGACCTACCCGCCGCGGTCGAGCAGCCCGGCCGCAGCCGTACTGACAAAAGCTATGCAACCTGTTCTGCAAAACCTATCGATCGGTGTGCGCTCGTGCAGGCTCCCTATTTTAGCCCGGCCTTCTCTTAGGTTGTGGTCACCCTCTGTCCATTACGGGGTACTCCCGCTGGGGAGCAAACGGCTGCCTGTTTCATCTGGGCGATGAAGTAGCGCGGCATAGTGGTACCCCGTGGGCTAAGAGTGCCCGTCACCCCTGGCCAGCAAACCCTACTTCATGCACACCCCCCCTCCCTTTCCCCGCCGTCCTATGCGCCTTGTGTTACTTTCTGTCCTGCTCGTCCTGGCCCGCCTGGCCCCGGCGCAAGTGGCCGCCATCGATAGCAGCCGCTACCCGCGGCCCCGGCAGCTCACGGCCCAGCAAGACCAGGACTTGATGCTCAAGCAGCTCGGCATCCGCCGCCTGCGGCCGGGGCCGAGCGGCGACGCCACCGCCCCCAATCACGCCAACTACGACGAGGCGCTCGCCAACCCCTGCCCCGCGCTGCCCGGTGCCCTCACCACCAAAGCGGGCCGCCCAGTGAAGACGGCGGCCCAGTGGTGGCAGCAGCGCCGCCCGGAAATCGTGGAAGACTTCGAGCGCGAAGTGTACGGCCGCATCCCCCAACACGTCCCCTCAGTGGCGTGGCGGGTGAAGGTGACCGACCGGGAGTTTATCGGGCGCACCCCGGCCGTGGTCAAGCAGCTGGTGGGGCACGTTGATAACACCGCGTACCCGCTGCTCCGCGTCGATATCAATATGCTGCTGGTGGTGCCGGCCAACGTCAAAGGGCCGGTGCCGGTGCTGATGATGCTCGGCTCCGGCTACCCCACGTTTCCGGCGCCCGCCCAGCCCAGTCCCGCCGAGATGGAGCAGCTTAATGCCGCCTTTAAGGACCTGCTGGGCAAAAGCAACCCCGCGGCCAAAGCTATTTTTGACCGGTACCCGGCCTACGCGCCCCTCACCCGGCTGCCGGGCCCCAACTTCTTTGCGCCGCCCACCGACCCCTCCCCCACCGAGCAGCTGCTGGCCGCCGGCTGGGGCTACGTGATCCTCGACACCAACAGCATTCAGGCCGACAACGGCGCGGGCCTTACCAAAGGCATCATCGGGCTGGTAAACAAAGGGCAGCCGCGGCGGCCCGACGACTGGGGCGCGCTGCGGGCCTGGTCGTGGGGCGCGGCCCGCGCCCTCGACTACCTGGAAACCGACCCGCTGGTAGATGCCAAAAAAGTAGGCATCGAGGGCGTGTCGCGCTACGGCAAAGCGGCGCTAGTAACGCTGGCCTTTGAGCCGCGCTTTGCCGTGGGGCTCATCGGCTCCTCGGGCAAGGGTGGGGCCACGCTGCACCGGCGCGTATTTGGCGAAGCCGTGGAAAGCCTGACCGGGGGCGAATACTACTGGATGGCCGGCAACTACCTCAAGTACGGGGCTGCCGAGGCCAACACTGGCCCTAAAACGGGCTGCGACCTGCCCGTCGACTCCCACGAGCTGCTGGCCCTGTGCGCGCCCCGTCCCACCTTCGTCAGCTACGGCATTCCGGAAAAAGGCGACGCCAACTGGCTCGACCAGCGCGGCAGCTACCGGGCTACGGTGGCGGCCGGAGCCGTGTTTAAGCTCCTGGGGGCGAAGGACCTCGGCGTGTCGAACGACTACCAAACCGAGCCCATGCCCCCAATGCTCACCAGCAAGCTCGAGGGGCAGCTGGCCTGGCGGCAGCACGATGGGGGCCATACCGACGCCCCGAATTATCCGTATTTCATACCGTGGGCCAGCCGCTGGCTGGGCTACCCTCGCACGCCCACTCCCTAGGGCTGCCGTGGCACTTATGATCCTCTTGCTTAGGCCAGTCAGCTCCAAAAGCTGTCAGCCCAGGCGCACGGCTGGGAGCGGCTTGGGCGCCTACTCGCCGAGCAGCACCTCGTACCCAGCCAAGCCAAAGCAGAAGCCATGTTCTTTTATACGGCCGGGCAACGCTACCTGGCTTTTCTGGCGCAGCTCCCGGCCATAACCAACCGGGTACCCTCGGGCATATTGCGTCATATCTAGGCATCAAGGGCCCTTCGTTCAGCCGCATCCGGGCCCAATTAGGCACGCAGAAGTAAGCGTGGCCACCGTTCCCTTCGGCTTCGGCTGTTTCGGCCACGTGCATGATGCTCAACCTTAGTCGGCGAGCAGTTGAGTACCGTCTGGTTTGCGCAGGACTACCTGCCGTTACACGTTGATGGCTACAGACTCACCCCGTCTACCCCGCCACTGGTTGAAATCCACCTAACGAGGGGTTGGCCGACGAACACGAACACTGGCAGAATAGGCGGTGCCGCCTCCTTGCCCGCTGAGTGACTCTAGTGGTAACTGAACCGGGCCCTAGCGTACTGCATCTCAAGACGGTTGTGTTAACAATTTTCATTTCTAGCTTACCTCTAAGTTCAGCTAAACGAGCAGATGATCTTGGGGATAAGATTGGATAGACAGCTCGCGCGCATGCTCTGCATTGGTGGTAGCTGGTGACCACGAGACAGCGGCTCCTTCTTTAACCTGCTCTTCCCGCCAAACCCAACGTTAGCTTCCGTTTGTTGCAGTGGGAACTGCCTCCTCTCCGGCGGCCAGCAGTGCCACCGGTTGGCTGGTGCCCGCCCCTACTTTTTACCAAAGGGTAACTTCTTACTGCGCTCCGGGCCGGACTTTTGTTCGTTGGCGCTGCCGGACGCGGCGCCAGCCTTCTGTATTCCTTGCTGCCATGAACGACTCCCCGCTCACCAACTTTCTGCTGCAATTCCATTATTTCACCCCGCAGCAGCTGCGCCTAATTCAGAGCCGGGCCGTGGCCCGCACCTACCAACCGGGCGACTATTTTTCCCAAGCCGGACGGGTGGCGCAGGAAATCGGCTTCATCGTATCCGGCATTTTTCGCGTCTGCTATTATGACTGCGAGGGCACCGACCACACCAAGTACTTTCTCGAAGAAAACCACTTCGTGGTGGACCTGCAAAGCTACCAGTACCAGCAGCCCTGCACGGAGTACGTGCAGGCCGTCACCGCAACGCACGTGCTCGTGTTTCAGGCGCGCGCCTGGCAGGAGCTGGGCCTAACCATGGTGGATTGGCCCCGAGTCGAGCACAAGCTCTTCACGCAGGCGCTGTTAGAGAAGTTGAACCGCCGCAGCGCCCTGGTCAGCCCCAACGGCACGACCCGCTACACGCAGTTCCTGACCACGTTCCCGGGCCTGGCCAATCGCATTCCGCTCGCGCAGCTGGCCTCCTACCTGGGCCTGACCCCACAGTCGCTGAGTCGCATTCGGCGCAACCTGGGCCAACGGCCCGCCGGGCCCGCCATTAGCGAGCCGGGTTCGGGGGGCAACTAGCTCACCCCGTTACTTACGCTCGTGCAGCCGATGGCGTATTTACCCAAAGGTAAGTGGGCCGCACCACCACTGCGAGACCTTTGTGGGGTACTTCACCAACTTGTACTCCCCATGAAACATGTTCTCATTACCGGTGCCAACAAGAGCATCGGCCTGGAAACTGCCCGGCTGTTGGCGCAGCAGGGCTATTTTGTCTACCTCGGCTGCCGCGACTTAGTCAAAGGGCAGCAGGCCGTGGCCCACCTGGCAGAAGCCGGCCTTGCCCACGTCGAGGCTGTTCAACTCGATGTCTGCGATAAAGCCTCCATTCAGGCGGCCGCAAAGACTATCCGCGCGAAAACCTCGGTTCTGGACGTGTTGATCAACAATGCGGGCGTGCTGGGCGCGATGCCGCAAAACGCCTTGCTTACCGGCCCTGACCAGATCCGCGAGGTCTTCGACACCAACTTCTTTGGTCCCATCGAGGTGACGCTGGCCTTTCTGGAGTTGCTAGAGCCGGCGCCGGTGCCCGTTATTGTCAACATCACCTCCGGCCTGGCCTCGCTCACGTTGCAAAGCGACCCCACCTGGATCCACGCGCCCTATAAGCTAGCGGCCTACGGCCCCTCGAAAACGGCGCTCAACGCTCATACGGTCTTTCTGGCCCACGAGCTGCGCGCGAAAGGCTTCAAAGTCAATGCCGTCGACCCGGGCCAGACGGCCACCGACTTTACCGGCCACCAAGGCGGGGCGGTAACGGATGCGGCTCAGTTCGTCGTGCACTACGCCACGATCGGTGCGGACGGCCCCACCGGGAAGTACTTTAGCCGGGATGCGCCGGCCGGCGAAACCGAAAGCCCCTGGTAGCGCAGGTACCGCAGCAAGGTAAAAGCCCCAGATGGGCGACTCTAGGCCGGTTGGCGGCTGTGAACTGACCGACTACGATCCTGACCACTGCGGTCCATCACCCATGAAGAAGCTATGAGCGAATGCGTGATGACCGGTTGATCGTTGGGGCCGGAGGGCTGCTTGACATACCAAAAAACCCCGTTTCACTACCTTCTTGCCGCTGTTACAGCATAAGGAGGTAGTGAAACGGGGTTTTGGGTGGCAATTGTAGATGTAACCTAAGGGGTATCTACGGGGGGCTGTAATCTGCTCCCGGAGAAGCCGGGTGGCCATGACGAGTACGCCCTCACTTTGGAAACGGGAGTGCTACAACTCTGGGGCAGCAGGTGCACCTAACAGTTGACGGACAGGAGTACTACTTTCATCTGCTGTTCTACCACGTCCATGGAGCAGCTTTATACCACGGGCACAGTCCCCCCATCAATTAAATAGTTGGCGCCGGTCAAGTAGGACGCGGCAGGGGAAACCAGAAAATGAACCAGTGAAGCGACTTCCTCCGGTTCGGCCATGCGCCCCATGGGGATGCCGCCCACTTGCGCCGCCATTTGGTGAAAGGTTTCCTCCGCACTCAGGCCAGAAGTAGCCGCAACCTTCTGAATGAGTCCTTGCATCAGGGGCGTGTTGGTCGCCCCCGGGGAGACAGTCAGCACGCGGACACCTTGGGGGGCCAGTTCATTCGACAGCGCTTTGCTGTAGGCATTTAGCCCCGCTTTGGAAACGGCGTACGCCAAATTGTGATTCCACACGGGCTTTACCCCCGCCACCGACGAAATGTGAATAATCACCCCGCTTTTTTTCGCCAGCATGTGCGGCAACAGCGCGCGGTCCAGCCGAATGGTCGCCAGCAGGTTCAACTGTAACTCCTGCTCCCAGTCCTGGTCCGTTAAGCAGCTAAAGCCCCCGCGGGGCGCCGTCACGCCGCCAATATTATCGATGAGAATATCCAGTCCGCCAAACCTTTCGTGGATGGTGTGGGCCAGCTGGTCTACCTGGTGCGGCTGGGTGATATCGGCTTCGATGAACTGGTGGGCCGAATTGGGCTCCTCGGGCGGCTGGCGGGCGGTAATGATCACCTGGGCTCCGGCTTCACTTAATTTGTCGGCAATGGCTTTGCCAATGCCTTTGGTGCCGCCCGTTACTAAAGCCGTTTTGCGGCGAGATCTTGGTACTGCGGTGAGTTGCTTTCCATCTGACTCTTTGTTCTGAATAAAATACAGCCGCAAAGGTCTCAGCCTGCTCCACCTGGTGGGTAACTCAAATCAATCGAAAAAGTATACAAACCATGCCATTCCCCGCTCTGCCCGGCAGCCGCCCCACCCCAAGAAGCTAGCGTGCGCCGACGCGGGGCAGCGGGCCCGCGCCGGGGGTGGCCTAGGCCTTGCGGCGAAGGGAGAGGGGCGTACGGCCGGTGTGCTTCTTAAAGAAGTTCTGGAAGTAGGTGGGATACTCGAAGCCGAGGCAAGTGGCAATGCTGGCCACGCTCCAGTCGGTGTGCAGCAGCAGCGCCTTGGCCTCGTCTAGGATGCGGCCGGCAATATGGGCCCTTGTGGGCTTGCCCGTCACCTGCTTCACGGCTTTGTTGAGGTGGTTAACCTTCACGGCCAGCCGGTCAGCAAAGTCCTGCGGCGATTTGAGGGGCAGCTGCTGCGCTGGCAGCTCGATCGGAAACTGGCGCTCGAGCAGTTCCAGAAAGAGCGACGTGAGGCGGGTGGCGGCGTTCTTGGGCTGCAAAACTGGATCCGCCGGCTGCAGGTGCAGCGCCTCGTGAATCAGCAGCTGCACGTACGTGCGAATCAGATCGCCCTTGAATGGATAGTCCCCTTGCTGTTCGGTCAGCATCTTGTGAAAAATACTCCTGACGTAGGCCGCTTGCGGGGCCGGAAGTTTAAACAGCGGGGGGCTGCCAAGACGAAACAGCGGCGACTTGTGCAGGCTTGCCGACCGGTCGGCGGTTTTCACAAACTCCTCGGTAAACAAGCAGGCGTAGGCGTGCAGGTGGTCCGTGCGCAGCTCCAGCGAGTACGGAATATGCGGATTGGTAAAGAACAGGTACGACCCGTCCAGCTCCAGGCTGTGGTGGGCGTAGTGCAGCAGACACTTGCTCTCCAGCAACAGCACCTTGTAATAGTCACGCCGGCTGAATACCTGCGCCGCCAGCCGGGACTGTTCCGCCGCCGGCAGCGTAAAGTTTTTCTCGTACACCTTAAAGCCTCGCAGCTGTAAGTCGACGAGGGAAGGGAGGCTAGGGCTCATGCGCCAAAGGTACAGAAATGGCTAGGCAGCGGCTGGCACGCGCTGGGTGTGGCTCCAGCACTCGCAAGCACCCGACGCCCACCGCTCTTTTATGCGAGTTGGGTACCGATCAGCCGCAAGTTCGGGCCCCATTTCCACGGGGTAGTCGGGCGTATCATGCTGCCACAGAACGTGGAGGTAGCACGTGAAAGACGAGCAAAAGGAAGCGAGAGGCTGATGTCAGACTTGATACAGTTGATAAGTAAATGTTGGTTTACGAGCCCATACTGCTCAGTTTAACGAGGACCTCGGACGATGCTGGGCGCTTGGGTTTACGCCGTGAAGGGAACCGTCTACCCCCCCTCCCAAACGGCCCTGAATCCTCCGCCGTGGCGCTGGCCTGTGAACTGCGGGATACGCCCTGCAATTTGAACCTCGTGTGCCCAGGCCAGGTGGACACCGATTTTGCCGACCACTTACACGAGATCAGGGTCACCGAGGCTGCCGCCCGCGTGGTGAAAGCCAGGCGGCGGGGGCCGGATAGTTATACCGGGCAATTTTTCGGCCCAGAGCAAGGGGCTGACCCACCTTCTTCGTAAGCCGGAAGCGTACGAGTAGGGTATAGCACGCTCTGCCCTAGTTGTTGCATTACCCGGCCAGAACTTCTGCTCAATCCGGTGGCCGTGAGCGCGCATAACCAAACGGTTAGCCACCGTTACTAGCGCGACTTGGCGGCGTTGTGCAGAATCAGCTCGGCCACTTGGGTAGTGAGCGCCGGGGCGAGGGAATGGCCCATGCCCGGAATGAGCACAAACCGCGCGTTCGGGACGTTGCTGGCCACGTCCCGGCCGGCCTCAGGGGTCACCAGCGGGTCGGCGCTGCCGTGAATCACGATGGTCGGCACCCGAATGGTTTGCAGTTGCCGTTCCCGCCCCGCATAAAAACCAGCCAGCGAAGCGGCCCCCTGCCGGCTCAGCCCGTCCGGGTAGTACGCCCGCCGCACATCCCCGGCGACGGCGGCGTGGGCGCTCAGCGAATCCAGCGGGTACGAAGGGCCGCTGAGCGCCAGCAGGGCCCGCACCTCCCGCCGGATGTAGGCCGCCGTATCGGCCGGGGGCCCCAGCGCCGGAACCCCGGCCAGTGCTTCCGGCCGGGCAACCAGGGGAAACCCAGCCTTGCCGCCCCCGGCCATGAGGCTGGCCAGCGTCAGCACTCGCCCGGGGTGATGGTAAGCTAGGCGCTGGGCAATCATGCCCCCCATCGAGGCCCCGACGACGTGGGCCCGGGCGATGCCCAGCGCCGCCAGCAAGCCCGCCGCATCGGTGGCCATGTCGTCGAGGGTATAGGGCAGCGGCGGCGGCGTATGGGCCTGCAGCGCCTGCCCGATAGCCGCCCAGTCGGGCAGGCCCGCCGGGGCCAGCTTGCTGGAAAGCCCCACGTCGCGATTGTCGAACCGAATCACCTGATAGCCCCGGCGGGCCAGGTAGTGGCAAAAGGGAGTGGGCCACGCCGTCAGCTGACTGTTGGTCCCGGCAATCAGCAAGATGGCTTCCCGGTTAGGGGAGCCGAACCGCTCGTAGGCCAGGGTGAGGCCGTTGGCGACGACCACTCCCCGTTGGAGCTGGGGCGGCCGATTCATCTGCGGCAGGCAGCCGCAAGCCCCCAGGCTGGCGGCTAGGCCAAGATAGAGCCAGGTTTTCATGGTGGTAAAGGAGCTATCGGGCTAGTGACTGAATTCCGCCAACAGGTCTTGCAACTGCCGCAGGGGCTGCTCGAAGTGGAGGCGATTCTCCCGCTGAATTGCCCACCCACTCGCCAGCAAGGCCAGCAGGTAGGTAAGGAGAGCCCCCGTCGGGTGTTGCGGCACGCCCCCCGGCACGTAGAGCCGGAACACTAACCACACCCCCAGCGCGGTAGAAAGCGGGATGAGCAGGTATTCATAGCCGCGCTTGAACCGGTAGAAGGCGCGCAGGCCGTCGTATTGCTGCTGAATACCGGCCCGCAGGGAAGCCCCGCCGGCCCGCCGGGCCGGGCTGGCCCGGGCAATTCGCTTGAATTGCCGCAACAGCACGATCGTGAAGGGCAGGTAGAGCAGCGCCCCGCCCAAGCACAGCGCCTGCACCCCCAGCCCCCCCCAAAAGCGGATAAACACGTGACTCAACAGCCCGTACACGATAAGCTGGAGCATTAGCGAGGCCCAGAAGTAGTGCATGGCCCGGTTGACCTGCCGAGCGCCCCTGGCCTTGGTGATGGCCAGGAGCTGAGCCGGTTCCACCCGCTGCCCCCCCGCTGGCCCCGGCGCGCCCGTGGCCCATACGTGCTTAAGTTCATCCAGTGTCGACATCGGTTAGAGAGTAGTAGGGTTGACGGGTAAACGCGACTTCAGTTCCTTTTTAATCCGCACCAGCCGAACGCTCACGTTGGTTTTCGACAGGCCCGTGATGGTGGCAATTTCCTCGTAGCTCAAGTCGTCCAGGTAGAGCAGCACAATGGCTTTGTTCAGGGGCGAGAGCAGCGCAATGGCCTCGAAGAGCTCCTGGATAGCCTGCTCCCGGTCATCGGGCGGCGGGTCGGGAATTTGTTCGTGCCAGGCCACCAGGGGGTTGGTTGGCCGTTTACGCGCCGTGCGCTGAGCCATCAGGGCGGTATTCAGGCACACGCGGTACATCCAGGTGGAGAACTTTGCCTGCCCCGTGAAAGACGGATAGGACCGCCACAGCTGATAAATCATCTCCTGCACCAAATCGGCCCGCTCGTCCGGCTCGGGCTGATAGGCTTGCCCAATCCGGTAGGCAATGCCCAGGTGCTGGTTGAGCTGGGCAAGAAAGAGTTGCTCGGTGACCATGATGCTGAGTTGCGAGTGCCTTTTCTCCGTTAGTTGTCAACCGGACCAAAAAACTACAACAGCCGGCAGCGCCCCCCAAAAAGAAGCATCTACTTCTTTGCCTACCTAGTATGATTATAGGCCTCACCGTTCAGCCCAGCCAGGGAAATTGCCCGTAGTTTTTAGTCTTGCTGTCCGCAACGCGTCAACGACCACTAAACGTCGACTTACCAATTGACATAAGGGCTGACAAGCCGCTTGCTGGCCATAATAAAGCATGGCCAGCTCTAGTTTATACCTCTATCCCTATCCCTAGATAAACTACGGCTGTGCACTCGGTTTGCCGTTCGTACAGCTGCCTTGGAGAGGAAGAGGGAGTGCAGCACTGTCGGCCCACGATCTCCCTATTCATCTATTATCCTTATGCCCTTAGTAGTTATTTTTCTCGTGGCGGCCTGGCTGGTTCCGGTTCATACGGTTCTAGGCCAGCAGCGGGACGCGGACACTGCCACCCGCGCTCCGTCGGCGAGGTCAACCCCTACATTTTGGGGCGTCACAGTAGACCTTGGGTCTGCCACACTCGATGGGGACCAGCTCACCACCGTGTTTGCCCCCTACTCCGCCGCTTCCCTTTCGCGGGAGGGGTTTCGCAGGCCTTCCAGCTCGTCCTCAGTGACTAGGTGTTTGGCGCCGGCGCATTTACAACTTCCACCAAGGCCTCTTTCGGTCCGACTTCTGCTGGTAGACTTCTTCCATTGGCTTCAGCTCGCCGTTTACGGGCAGGAGGACGGGACCCTCAAAACTGGGGTCGTAAAAGCCAACTTGATGCTTGAGTGCCAATCGGTGGGCCATTTCGTTGGCTTCCCCTGTCAGTGACCAGCTGAAAGCGGCATAGATAACCACGCGACCAATACTATAGTCTGTTTCATAAGCATTCGTGTGGTCATCGGTTGCGTGCATCCCGTTCAAATCCGGAAAGACCTGCTCCATGTCCAGAAGCCAAGCCCGAAGCTCAGGAGTGGTTATTGCCGGGTCGTTGTACCCATGATCCTCTGCCCATTCCGTTTGGCTTTCATACCAAACCATAAACTCAGGCTTTGTTTTTGGCGCGGCTTCTTGGCTAAAAACCAGCAGGTCGTAGCTCATGCAGATATTACGGCTAAAGTACCACGCCGCGCGTAGCGGATGGTTGGACTACAACTTACCACTTTCCCTGGACCAGTCCGAGAAGCTAACGCTGTGATAACCCAAATGAGGAGGTGGCCTACGGAAGCTGCTATAATGCCACGAGCGAATCCACCTGCGGGGCGCTCCACCCGTGGCTAAGCAACAATAGTCACGTCGGTGAAAATACGTCTTCTGCCCACTCGATACGTTTTGATATAGGCCAGTACCGTCTCAAACAGCCTGTACGTTTCCTCTTCTCCGTACGGGAAGTACAGGTTGGCGGCTTTACCAGCCACGATGCCTTCCGCACTATTCAACGCCCAGATTACACGGGCTTGCGGATACTTTATGGACGCAATAGTTATTTTCCCGAAACACGGTATCTGCTCGTTATTGAAATGAGCGATGGCGGAAATTTTCATGCGGCAATATGAGCCCGTTAACATTGTTACGATTCCACGGGGACTGCTAGCGGGGTGCTGCACTTCTCCGGCATCCCCCTTTCGCTTTGCCCCTTCTTTCACGTCTTACTCCGACGGAGGGTTACCCGCTACGCAAGGAGCCACTCTTTATCAGATCACCACCTGCCGGCTGACCGACACCTTACTGGCACTGCACTTTCAGGTCAAGAGGCCGGATGCGGGCCCCCACGTTATTCGGCTTGCCATTACCTATGAGGCGGAAACGATTGACTACCAAACGGCTCTGAACTCATTCTTACCGCCCCCAGAGCCGGAGCCTCCGTACTATCGGGAAGTGGTGAGCTCGGCCAGCGGCCAGCATGCTCACTAGCGAGGCTAGTGGGCTACCGGAAGCCAGCGCCGCAGATTGCGTTTACCGCCCCCGCCCATTGACAGTCATGTCCAGCGGTAGTACTATCGGGTCCGCATTGGCGAGGCCGACTTCCTGTTTTTCAATACTGGGGATGAAGGCTACTATACGATCAACCAAAGGGAGGAGGTCCTCGCCCAGGATAGTTATGCGTGCCAGTGGAGTGAGCAGTTGCCTTCCCACCAACCATAGAGCCCAGCTACGGTAGTTCACTGAACCCTCTAGGGTTAGCCGTTGCTAGTAGGGTCCGATCAACAGCTTCTGGTGCTGGACGGGCCCCTGGGCGGGGTGCAGGGTGAGGTGGTAGAGGCCCTTGGCCAGCCCCGGCGCCTGCACCGGCACCTGATTGTCGCCGGCCCGTAAAAGTACCTTTTGCCGCAGCACCACCCGCCCCAGTCCATCGCGCAGCGTGAGCTGGGCCGTTTGAACCTGCGTGCTGCGGCAGCTCACCGTGAACTCGCCCGCACTGGGGTTAGGGTACACGCCCACCGCTTCGCTCGGTTGCCGCCCTTGGGGGGCGGCAACCTGCCGCATCGCGGGTGCGCGGCTCACCGGGCTGCTCGCCTCGGCGGCGGGCAGCACCTCGATGGCGGACACCTT
Organism: Hymenobacter wooponensis; assembly: GCF_004745865.1. Classification (GTDB taxonomy): domain Bacteria; phylum Bacteroidota; class Bacteroidia; order Cytophagales; family Hymenobacteraceae; genus Hymenobacter; species Hymenobacter wooponensis. The sequence continues at coordinate 181,476 of NZ_SRKZ01000008.1, forward strand.
AGGCTGGTCCACGCCGCCCTCGGCTGGCAGGGCGCTAAAATCCAAGTTCAGCTCCCCGTCCGTGAGGGTAACCAGGAAGGTCTCGGTGGTAGCGGTATTGGCCCCCACTTTTTGGTAGATGTCGTAGTTGTCGAGCACCTTGGTGCCTTCCGCACTTACATCGAATACCCGCTGCCCCGGCTGGGTCCAGTAAATTTCCGCAAAGTGTAGCACGACCTGGTAGCGCCCGTTGGGGACGGGCAGGGTGTAGCTTAAGTAACCGTTGGTGCCGTAGCGCTCGGTTTGGTACAGGGCATCATCGGCCGCCACGGCAATGGCGGCCGTGGTGCGGTAGGTGTTGCCGTGGCTAGGCCCGTAGTAGGCGTCGGCGGCGAAGTTCCCGCGGGCCGTGGCCAGGGCGCCGCCGCCGGCATTCAGCTGGTAGGTGGGGGTCAGCGGGTGCACCTCCAGGGCCGCGAGCTTGGGCTGATCAATCCCCCCCTCCGCGGCCAGGGCGGATAGGTCCAGGTTGAGCATGCCGTCGGTGACGTGGACGGAGAATGTCTCCGTGGTGGCCGTGTTGACGCCCACCTGGGCAACAATGTCGTAGTCCTCGAGCACCAACTGCTTTTCCAGGTGCACGTCAAACCGGCGTTGCCCCGGCTGGGTCCAGTAGATCTCGGCTAGGTGCAGCACCACTTGGTAAGTACCATTTGGTACGGGCAGGGCGTAGCTCAGGTATCCGTTGGTGCCGTAGCGCTCGGTTTCGTACAGGGCAACCTCCGACGTCCCGGCAAGCCGGGCGGTAGTGCGGTAAGTGTTGCCCGGCGTAGGAGCATAGAACTGATCGGCCACAAACGTACCGAGCATGGTGCTCACCGTTGCGCCGCCGGCATTGATGCGGTAGTGGGTAGGTAAGGGCGCCGTAGCCGGGTTAAGCCGGATGCTGGCTGAGCCCCCGCTTCCGCTGCTTGCGTTGGCCGTCGCGAAGTCCAGCGTGCCGTCCCCATCCAGGTCGCCCACCGCAATGGCCCGGGGGCTTTCGGGCACCACCATAGTCTGGTCGCCACTGAAGTTGCCCAGGCCATCGTTGCGCCGCAGGCTCACGGAGTTAGGAAACCCGCCCGCCAGCAAATCCAAGTCGCCATCCCCATCCACATCCCCCAAGGCCTCGAACACGGCGAAAGAGCCTAGGTTGACAAATCGGCTGCCGCCGAATGCGCCTTGTCCGTCGTTGAACACCACCGTAACGGTGCTGCCGGTATTGGCGGCCACCACATCCAGGTCGCCGTCCCCATCCACATCCCCCAGCAGCAAGCCCCCGGGCATGGTGGCAATATCTAGGCTCTGACCGGTGCTGGCAAACGAACCCTGCCCGATATTCAGGCGCACATCAATGAGCCCATTGCGGCCGCTCGCCAGCAGGTCCAGGGCCCCGTCGTTGTTAACGTCCCCTAGCACCACCGTCGAGGCGTTCAGGCTCACGGGCACTATGGGGCCTTCGCTGAAGCCAGCGCGGCCGTTATTTAGCCTTACCCGCACGACCGTGCTGGGCGCTGGCCCACTACTTGTCGCGCCTTCGGTCACTACATCCAGGTCGCCATCCCCATCCACATCGCCTAACGCCGCGCCGCCCAGGCCCGCTGGTTCCAGAGAACCGAAGTTCCCCCCGCTGTTTAAGCGCACGCCTCCCCGGGTTACCAGGTCCAGGTCGCCATCGTTGTCCAAATCGCCCAGCAGCAGTTTGCCCGCACTGCTACCGGGTATTTCCTGGCCGTTAGCAAAAGTGCCATTGCCCTTATTCAGGCGAACACTAACGGTGTTTTCGGGACCCGTACTGACCGCATTTACGGCTAGCAAGTCCAGATCACCGTCGTTATCGATGTCGCCTAGGGCGAGACTAAACGGGTTGCTCAGCGGCACGTCGGGTTGGCTGCTGAACAGGCCCGTACTGGGGGCGGTGGCCGACGTAAACTGGAATACGTAGGGACGGGCTAGATTCTGCTGGCTGCTACTCTGCACGGCGCTAGTCACGGTTGCGGAAACAACCTCCCCGGCCTTGAAGGGTACTGTGGGGCGGTACGTGAGCGTGTTGCCACTGACTGCGGGAGTCCCTTGTTTGTAGCCGCCCGCCTGTGAGCTGAACACGGCAAGCGCGGCCGCGGTAGTCGAACTGTGGCTTAAAGGCTGGCTGAACCCCACCGACACCGCCGTCGTGGGGGGAGCGGCTAACGCGTTGCGGGTAGGCGTCCACCCCGTGGGCGCTAGCTCTTGGGCGCAGGCGGTGTCCGCTAAGAAGATAACTAAACTTAACAGTCCCAGGTGCCCTCCCCGGAGGAAGAAGGCAGGGGCAGTAGCCACCGGACGAATAGCAGGACGAATAGCAGGCATAGGATGACGGTAGTACCAGGCAAGGGCAAGCCCGCACCGTGGGGCCGGCCCTCTTCCAGCAGGTAGAAATAGGTGGCGCCAGATAGCAACCCACTAAAACTACTAGTTAATATTCAAATAGTTAAATAAATATTTAACCCATTACGCATGCTTATGGGGGCCACCCCCAGGCTGGTGATGGAGTGAGGCGTACGGTAGGGCGCGGAGTTGTTTGGCCCGCCAGCGCAGCGTAAGCCGGTGGCGCCCCGTGGCCGGCCGCTACCGGCACTTGGTTTATTCCTGCTTGCCGGAGCACTACCCGGCCCAGCCTGTTGGTCAGCAGCAACTGCGCGGTTTACCCCGGGGTATCTGCCCGAAATTGCGCTTAAACCTAGCCAGGCCACGGCCACTCAGGCACGCAAACTGCGTTAGGGCAAGGTTAAACGGGAAATGGTGAATAATGAACGGCGCTAAGTCCGGCCGGCTAAAACCAGCCACGTTATCGATTATCGGTTTACGCCACACGCAAGCGCGGCTGCTCAGCAACAGTCTACCTTCCGCTAACGCGTTTTCTCCCCGGCCGAGCCGGCCTAGTTGGAAAGCGGGCGACCAGACTTCTACCTTCGCCGCCTGATGATGGATATGCCTCGCTTTTCAGTCTCCTACGGCCGCATTCGGTTGCGCCCCTTGCTGCCGACCGACCACCCGTCCTTCGCCACCTACCGGGCCGATCCGCAGGTGGCCCGCTACCAGGGCTTTGCCCCGTACACCGCGGCCGACGCGGCCGCGTTTATCGAAGCCAATGCGCAAACGCCCATTCCGCCCGAGCCGGGGCAGTGGGTGCAGCTCGCCCTCACGCGGGCGGCGGATGGGGTTTTATTGGGCGACTGCGCCCTGCACCGGCAGGCCGCGGAGCCTCGGTTTGGGGAGTTTGGCATTACGCTGGCTCCCGCCTGGCAGGGGCAGGGCTACGCCCGCGAGGCGGTGCTGGCCCTGCTGGGCTACTGTTTCGAAGAGCTCGTCCTGCACCGGGTCCTGGCGCTCACCGACGTGCGCAACCAGGGCTGCGTGCACCTGCTGGAAAGCGTCGGGATGCGGCGCGAAGCGCATTTCCAGCACAACGGGTGGTATAAAGGCGAGTGGTGCGACGAGCTGCAATACGCCTTGCTGGCCACCGAGTGGGCCCAACGGAGTACACCCGCTTCACCAGACGAAAAAATAGGCGCCCCAAACCCGTGAGGCGGTTATCCCGGTTTGGGCTCGAGACCGCACGAGATGATAGGCCGGGCCGAAAAATCGTCGCAGCGCGGGCAGCTTACGCCTTAAGCTGAAGCGGCCCCGCTAGCCCCCGCGTACTCTGCTGGCCTAGGTCCAGCCTTCAATTCCGGAAAAACAAGCTAGCAGAGCTATTCCACGGGGGCCCGGTCTAGGGCGTGGCCTTACCAAGGCCTCGCTTCCATCCTTGGGTGCAAATAGCGCGGGGCTGACTACTGGGGGCGAGGGTACTGAGCACCCGCGGGCGCAAAAAGCCGTTGCCTACGATGAAAAATTCCGGCGGCTGGCTCGGTAAGTACTAGAGACTATTGAAAAAGGCGCGTCAGCTACGGGCCTCGACCGGCGGCCGGCCGGCCCGAGCAACTATTTCCGGCAATTGCGCAGTAAACACGGGCCTACCCCTACCCGGGAGGAAAAGCTAAATGCCGTTCACAGACGAGGGGAGAGTGCTCGAAGGCACTGGAAAATCCACTCGGATAAGGCGCTGAAGATTCTGAAGTATTCCATCAGCCTGCAATCGGCCTTCCATGCTGTTCGCAATAATAGGAGCCTGGCCCCCGACAACCGGCAGCGTAACCGGCAGGAGAGCGTACTGCTTATCAAGAATATATCGGCGCTCGTCAAGTTCGTGGAATCCATCGAGGAAGCCCCCGCAGCCACCCAAGACGAAAGCGCTAAACGCACCTGATACCAGGTGCCAGAAAAGAACAAAAACCGCATTCACAGCCTGTAAATGCGGTTTCTTATGCGTATCTTAGGGGTAACGCACGGTATCCACCCCGCCAACTCGGTTGCCTATGAACGGCGAAACCCTGGGGGCTGGGGGGCCTCCAGGGTTTCAAGAAGTGGGTGCAGCTACACCCTACTTCTAACGCAATGGATAAGGAACGGGCTGCAACGGATTTTAGGTTCACGCTTAAAATCCGAATACCCCAGGAGCTAGTCAAATGGCTGTTGGGGTTTCTATTGGGCGGCGGCGCCGTGGCGCTGCTCGAACACTGGAAGTAAGGGTAAGGGGAGCCGAAAGGCTTCCCTTATTTTTTACTGTATAAAGATACGGTTCTCGGGTCAACAAAGTCAAGAGCTATCCTTCGCGCGGGTAGCAGTTCAGGCCGCACGAGCGCTCGATCTTTACCCTGCCTGCCTTCCTGGCTGACTTTGAGTGCGAGCTTATTCGTGAACGCACGGCAGCCGGTCTAGCCCCGGCGCGCATCGTCGGCCGGCGTTCAGGTCTCGCCGAAGCGGCCGGGCGCCCGGCAATCGGGGCCGGGACGCTCCACTAGGAGCAGCAAGTCGGCGGGACTATTCAGCCCTCCCGGCAAGCTTCCTGATTCAGATAACCTCTGCGGGGATACTTACCGAGCAGTAAAGCTCCGTCGAAAGGCAACTACCTTCGTGTCCCCACGTGCCCCCGCCTCTACTCCGCCTCTTGTGTATGGGCGTACGGGGCCAGGGTGAGCCGTCGTTCTTAGCCCAAAGGGCAGCCGGAATATTTAACCGCAACCATGACCCGAAAGCTACTGCTCGGCCCTAGTATTATCGCCTGGACAGTTGTGCTCACGTCCTGCCACGAACCGGGTAAAACGGACTTGCCCGCAGAAAAAGTGAGGCAACGACGTGTCGCCGACCACCCACCCGCCCAAGGCTCCCCAAAGAGTGGCACCGCTGGCCGTCTGCTGCAGGACCGCGCCGGCAATATTTGGTTCGGCACCTTTGCGGGACTCTATAAATATGACGGCAACTCGTTTCGCCACTTTACCACTACAAACGGGCTGAACAGCAATTGGGTGTGGTGTCTGTTGGAGGATAAAGCCGGTACCCTCTGGGTCGGTACCGAAGCGGGAGTGTGCCTGTACGACGGGAAAACGTTTACTCCCATTGCCATCCCGGTGCGCAAAGACCTGCCCCCCAACCAGTACCGCAGCTCCCACACTGTATTCAGCATAATGCAGGATAGAAGCGGCAAACTATGGTTTGCCACCGTTGACGGGGTGTATATCTACGATGGCAAATCCTTCACGCCCTTTATAATCAAACAGGGCGGGAGTGGGTATATGAGTAGCAACCACAACGTGGAATACATGTTGGAAGATAAAGCCGGGACCATCTGGTTGGGAGGCAGGGGTAACGAAGGGGTGTTTCGCTATGATGGCAAAACCATTACCACCCTGCAAATCAACGAACGAAAAGAGTTTAACTGGGCCTGGCCACAGCTGCAAGACAAGCAAGGAAATATCTGGTTTAGCAATTGGACGGGGGCCTACCGGTATGATGGCCGCTCCTTTAGCAAAATGAGCGGCTTATCAATGGGTCCGATCAATCCGGTTACCCGCATTATTGAAGACCAGCGAGGCACCATTTGGATCGGAGGCAGCCAGGGAATTTGCCGAAACGATGGCATCGCCTTCACCTGTTTTACCGAACAAGATGGCTTGATCGATAATGACGTGTGGTCAGTTTTGGAAGACAGAGCGGGAAACCTGTGGATTGGGAATAGAAACACTCACCTATCTCGCTACGATGGAAAAACCTTCACCAATTTTTTGGTAGAGAAAGGCTTTTCCCCTAGTGAACAGTAAAAAACCTTCCGGCTCCTGTTCCAACATGCTTTTCTGCTGGAGCAGCACCAGTGCCTGGACCTGCTGCACTATCCGGCCGCCGAACGCTACGCCCGCTTCTGCCACCTATATCCCCGCCTGCGCCACCGCGTCGTCCAGAAGTACATTGCCTCGTACCTGGGAATGACGCCCGAATTTCTGGGCCACCGGCGCCAATTCCTCACCGGAGTGAGTAGCGGGGAAACCGTCCTGAAAAAGCGTTTCCCGGGCGGGCTGCTCCCCTGTGCTTATACCTCTGAAAGTACGGGCAGCCCCAACAACTGATGTCTGAGTGGCTCTGCGGCAACTGAGCAACCCAGCGGCGCGGTTGCGGGCACCGGGGCGTCGTGCTACTTTCGCCCCGTGTCAAACAGGAAACGCAGCGCGTCGTACTCGGCAATAAAGGGCACCGACATGTGGCTCTCGTTGGGATAATACTTGCCCTGGTACTTCAACCCGTTGTGCGGGTTGAGTTCAAAATAGCGCTGCAAGGTCAACCCGCTGCGCATGTGCAGCGTCGCCGGGGTGGTGTCGGCCAGCACCGTCGGGATATCCAGGCCTTCCGCCGCCGTGTGGGCAATGCCCAGGTAGAAGGAGGTGCCGGGAAAACGCCGGGTTTCCAGCGCCCGTTTGGTTTCTTGCAACAGGGTTTGGTTGTCCCACCACATGCTGGGGTCCAGGCAGATATAGGAATCAAACAACCGGGTGTGGTGCACAAAAATTTGCATGACGGCCAGCCCTCCCAGCGAGTGGCCGATCAGGAGTTTGCGGGGTTGGGTCGGGTAGTGCCGGTCGATGTAGGGCATCAGCTCCTGTTCGAGGAACGCGATAAACGGTTCGCCTCCCCCACTCGTTCTGCTGGCCCCCGCCGCCCAAAAAGGAGGGTCGGTGGCCACGTGCGTGGGGGTCAAATCTTTTCGTCGGTCCGGATGCAGCAGGCCAACCACGATCATTTGCGGGCACACCGCGTTGTAGTTGGTGCTGAGGTATTGCACCATGCTCGTGGCGGCGGCAAACTGGGCGTCGGCATCGAACAAGTACACCACTGGGTACCGTTGGGTGGCCGCCCTTTGGCCCGCCGCACCAGCGGGCACGTGGACATAAAATTTGCGGCTTTCTTGCAGGATTGTGGACCGGAGGCTGTCGGTGTGGCCCAGGATTGTTTGGTTGCCTGGCTGCGCCGCGCTGTGGAAGCATACCAAGATGCCCGACAGGAAAAGAAGTAACTGGTTCATGGGAGTGGCGGCGTCTGCTGGGTTCAAGACCAGTCGTACAGAGTACGGTTTCTCGATGCGCCTCTTGCCACCATACCACCACGGCCTGCATAACGGACGCTGTTCATGATTTCCTCGTTTTTATGAACCCGCACCCGCTCCTTGCTGAGCAGCATCTTCTCATAAGACATCTTGGGGGGAGGGCTACTTCGTTAGGGGGTGGATCTGCAAAGGGAGCTAACTAGTACCGGTAGATTGACTAGGCCTGGTACTAAAATAAGGTAACCATTTTTGTCTTGTTCTCACCCTACCTCCTACCTACCTGCTGCCTCGCGTTCCACGCGAGGCGATCTAAACGGGAACCTCCCGTCCTGACCAAAGTCAACAGCAGAGACCTGGAGCAGATTGTCAGGTGGAACTACTGGTAAATAGCTCCTTTACTACTTCCCGTACTTCTTTGCCTAGTACCTAACACACCTCCCGGAGGAGCAAACACAGCCCGCCTAAACTGTCCAACTTCTGGGAGTAAGACAATCATTGCCCAACTCCTTATTGGTTATGGTAAAATATTTACAGGAATAATTGAAATTATACAGTTCTTTACTGAACAGTAGCTAAGCTTGCGGTAATCCCAATCTACTTTTTATGCAACAAGCTTTAGCTCTTCTCCACTTCTGCGCCGCGATTTTTCAACCCAATTACGCGAGGGCACATGGGGACAACCGCCGGCTTAAAACCGCCGCCGTCGATACGGCCTTTTTACTGCCCGTGTACCTAATGGTGGGCAAGCCCGACTACGTACGTCGGCGGAGCTGACGCAGCAGTATTTCGCCGCCAGCAAGGCCCTTAAGGAGCCGCTGTTCTTATTCGAGCACAGCGGGCATGCCCCGGGCGGGCCCGCCCCCCGCTTTTTCGCACGCGCCTGCGGCAACTGGCGGCCGCTAACCCAGCCAAGTAACCGAGACTAATCCTAAAACGCTTGTCATTACTGATGAAAACAACACTACTGCCTACCGTGGCGGCTGGCCTCTGAGGCGCTGAGCTACAAAGTGGGGCAGCTGAAAATCAGTGAGCTGCGCGCCCGCTACGAAAAGCAGCTGGGCAAGAAGTTCAGCCTGAAAGCCTTCCACGACGAGCTGCTGGCCGGTGGCAGCATGCCCCTGGCCGTGCTCGAACGCAAGATGGACGCTTGGGCGGCCCGGCAGCGCTAAGTGCTGGCTAGTGCTCCCATTGCCGCTAGCTAATTGACTGCCAGGCTACACAACCCTGGTTAAGCTAAACACTAGGCTCAGCTTAACCAGGGTTGATGCAGGCCAGCGAGGCTAGTTAGCTAAGAGGTAGGCTTACGGAGAAGGTGCCTCCTTATCCCCGGGCAACGATATCGTGCGACAGGCCGGGCCCTCGCCCGTGGGTTTGATGGTGGGGAAGAGTGGGAAGATCTTGCTCGGCACCTCGGGGCTCATACCCGAGCTGTTGTCGCGTACAAGGCTGGTCCCGTGCCCGTTCTGATGCTTTGCGGGCACGCGTACCGTGGGCGCGTAGCCCGTTTCGCCCACTGCTGGCGCTGCTGCACGGCATACAAGGCGTTGCTAAATAGGTTGAGCCGCCCCTGCCCCAGGTCGCCCGCGCCGGCCTCTACCAGCGGCAAGTCCGGCGCCCAGTCCGTAGCGAGCACCGAATAGAAGAACGTATCCTTGGCTCACAGGCCCGGCGCAGGCACTCGTCGCAGAGGGCGTTGAGGGCCCGCTCCCCCGCGCGCTGCGTCGCCTGCTGCTCCAGCGTCTCGTTGTGCTATGCTGGCAGGGCTTGCTTTTTCTGCTCCTGCGCGCTAGTTTAAGCTGAACGCGGCTGAACCACCGCGAGTTTTAGTTGCAGCTGCGCATTGAGGGCAAACTCACGGGCAAGGAACTGGCTGATGCCCAGCGTGGGCGCCAGCTAGCTTCCGAGCAGGAAAGCGAAGGCGGGGAGCGGATTCCGGCAAATGCCCGGGCATATCCCGCCAAAATACTCAGCAGCCCTAGAGCGACTCCGGTGCCAAGCTAGCTCACCTGCTTCACTTACCCTCTAGCCGCACCTTACTGTACCACTGACCGGGCCGGAGCATAGCGGAAGAATTAAACTCCCGGATCGAACAACTAATACTTTGCCCTCCAGTACAATTAATTAGCCTTGCCCAGCAGCTCGGCCAGTTTTTTCGCTAGCTCCTCGCCCCACAGGTTGGTGGCCAGAATGCGGCCCTGGGGGTCGAGCAGAAAGTTTTGGGGAATGGCATTTACCCCATACGTAAGGGCTACTGGGTTGGGCCTGGACAGCGAGCTTACCTGCGACCATGGCAGGCCGTCGCTCTCAATGGCTTTCAGCCAGGCCGCCCGCTGCGAGGCGTTATCCAGTGATACCCCGAGGACGGTAAAGCCTTTGCTTTTGTAAGCGTTATACAGCTTAACCAACTGAGGGTTTTCCTGCCGGCATGGCGCGCACCAGGAGGCCCAGAAATCAATTAACACGTACTTGCCGCGCAGGTCCGAGAGCTTAAGCTGCTGACCATCGGGGTTAGCTTGACTGAAATCAGGCGCCACTGCCCCTACCGCTACGCGCTGCAATTGCTCAATGCGCTGCTGCATAACCTTGCCATAGGGTGAGCTGCGAACACGAGGGTCTAGGGCCGCGAAGAGGGCGGCGTAAGAGCTGGCCTGGGGCATGGGCCCAACGTAGCTTTCTAGTACATATAAGCTATAAGGATTCGTTGGATGTGCCTTTAGGTAGGCCGCGTAGACTTCCTGACGCTTTTCGTAGATGGCATTAGCCTCCTGATTCAGCTTAGCCTCGGCGGCAGGCGTGTTGCGCTCAGCCGCGGGCAGGGCTTCGAAGGCCGCGTACAAGGCATCCAGTTGCTGGCGGAAAGACGAGACTTGCGCGGCCAGGCTGGTGCTTTCGTGGTTGAGCGGGGTACCTTCGGTTGCCGCATATTTTACATGATCCTTACCAACCACCGTAATAGTGCCTTTTTCCAAGTAAATGAGTAGCCGCTCATCCGACCGCTCTACGGGAGTACCAGGGGTGGGCACAATAAGCTGGGCCTGCGGCAATGCCGGCACTACGCCTTTAAACTGAAAGTGGCCCTTGTGCACGGCTGCCGAATCAACGACCGATTGCGTACCATTTTTGTAGTACAGGTACGCCATCCGGGCCTTAGCTGCCGGCAAGCTGCCTTGCACAAGGAAAGAAGCGGGTGGCACCGGCTTCGATTGGGCCGAGGCCGCCAGCGGGACCATGCCGAGTAAGAAGTGCAGTAAGCGGCGCATAGTACAGTGGAAAGGTAAGGGAGAGGCGTTAGCCAAGTTGATAGAGACAAGAATGCCGAGCAGCCCGGCGGATGAGCAGCACAAAGGTGAGAGCCCCACTAGGCTGCTTTCCTTGATTTTTATCAAGAATAATCTTGCGTCCGCCTGTAGCGTAATCTTTCTCACAACTACGACCTCGTTCTTGATATAAGTCAAGGCAAGCCGCCAGCGCTTGGCGGTACTTTTAGCGCTTGAGGGTTGCGGGATTAGTACGTTGTAACTACTTGGTTAAAAAACAACTGCAAGTCACTTATCCTCCAGCAACTTAGAATTCTAAGGTTCCAGCAGCCTGCTGTTTTCTTGCCCTTACTATCATCTCGTGAAATACTTACTGGTACTTCTGGCATTGCTGGCCTCACCAGTCCAAGCAACGCCCTTCTATCCTCTGGTAAGCAAGGTTGATTATCCTCTACTCAGCCAAACGGAAACCGAAAGCCTTCGCCACCGGCTCTGGCAGAGTCCGCGCGATACAACTCGCGTGCGTCTGTTGCTGCGCTTGAGCAACGACTTAATAGCCAAGGGCAAAGTCAAAACGACTTTAGCCGACAGCGCAGATGCGTATGCACATCAGGCTAAAACCCTAAGCGAGGCACTACATTTTACAGTAGGCCAGTTGACAAGCGCTTATACAATAGGATTGCTCCTGTGCACGTCAGACAAAAAGGCATTGGGCCAACAAACTATCCAAGCGGCGTTGAGGCGCAGCCAACAGCTTCGCATGCTACCGCAAGAAGCGCTAGGGTGGTATTATTTAGGGATGAATACAGAGCATTCGCCGGCTAGTATACCTACGAGACTAACCTACTTTACGGAGGCAGTTTGCTGCTATGAGCAATTATCAGATAAAACCGGGCAAGCTCATTGCTTGAAAGAAATAGCAGATATTCACTATAGTCAAGGAAACTTCAAGCTGGCCCGCGAGGAGCTTTTGCGCGTTTTAGCCCTTTACCAGGCTAGCGGGTATTCCCGCCTACATTATACCTTTTACCTGCTGGGAATGATGAACACGCTCCTGGGCAACTACTACGATGGCCTACAGTATGGCATGGCAGCAATTCGCAGGGCTAAGGTTACGCAAGACACAGCGGAGCTCGGAGAATTCTATACAAGGGTCGGGCTCACGTACTACGAACTCAATGAGCTGGCAAAAGTAGATGAGTACTTGCGCCTATCCCTGCAACAAGCCATTGGGCGTCACGACCAAAAGTATGCACGTTATCTGGCCGTGCAAATTGTTAGAAACATGGTTGTGATGGGCCGTCCCAAGCAGGCATTAGCGTTGATGCTGCAGGTACAAAGGAGATTTCCGCCGCAGACAACGGCTGATAGCGTATACCTCGCGACTGGTTTTCTTCGCTGCTATATAGCCACCAAGCAATTCAAGCTAGCTGCCCAGAGCTGCCAGTCGCTACGCCGCCAGGTAGAAGAACTGCCGGCCACCTATGCCAACAGGATAGAAGTTTACTTAGGTATCGGGCGCTTCTTCGTGGCCACGCACCAGTATAACAAGGCACGCGAATACCTTCAACAGACTGTGCTACTCAGTAAAAACGCGGGGTATAAAACAATCTTAGAAAGCAGCTACCTGCTACTGTTCAAGGCTGATTCAGCGCAGGGTCTAGCTACGGCGGCCATCGCCAATTATCAGCACTATAAAACGATGCACGACAGCATCTTCAATGAACGCAACAGCAAGCAGATAGCCGGCCTGCAGATTCAGTACGATACCAAAGAAAAAGAGCAAAGCATTGCCCTACTCACCAAACAAAGCTTGCTGCAACAGATGACCATCCGGCAGCGCGGATTTCAACGCAATGTCTTTTTGGGTGGGACTTTGCTAATGGCGAGTCTACTAGGCCTGGGGTACAACCGGTTCCGTCTTAAGCAACGTAGCAACCAACTACTGGAAGCGCAACAGGCCGAAATCCACCGCAAGAACGCGGCCCTGGAGCAGGTGCTAGGCGAGAAAGACCAGCTGCTAGAAGAACGGCAAGAGCTGCTGGTAGAGAAAGACTGGATGCTAAAAGAGATTCACCACCGGGTCAAGAACAACCTGCAAGTGGTCAGCAGCTTGCTCTCTACCCAGTCGCGCCACTTGCACGACCCGCAAGCGGTGGCCGCCATCCGTGAGAGCCAGAACCGGGTGCAGGTCATGGCCCTGCTGCACCAGAAGCTCTACCAGGCCGACCACCTCGGCCGCGTGAACCTGGCCGACTACGCCCGCGAAATCGTGAACTACCTAGTCGAGTCCTTCGACCGCCAACGCTCGGTGCAAGTGCAGCTCGAGCTGGCTCCCATCGAGCTGGAAACCACGGTGGCTACCCCCTTAGGGCTCATCCTCAACGAGGCCGTAACCAATGCGCTCAAGCACGCCTTTCCCCCACCGCGACGCGGCACGCTTACCGTCAGCTTGGTCAGCCTAGGTCCGCAACAATATCAGTTGATCATCACCGATGACGGAGTAGGCCTGCCGCAGGGCTTTGACTTAACACGCAGCCGCAGCCTGGGTATGGTCATCATCAAGGGCTTGAGCCGGCAGCTGGATGGGCAACTGGCCGTCAGCACGGCCCAGGGCGCGTGCCTGAGCCTGCAATTTGACACGAGCAAGAAGCCTGTGCGCACTGAGTCGAGCGGTCTAGGCACCGCCTACCCCGCTCGGCTCACTTAGTGCGGCGACAGCTAGCTTTTGCATGTGCGGGTTCGGGCGTCGCCCACGTGCAGGTTTTCATGGTGCTGACTTCTTGATAAAAGTCAATGTAGGCCTTCCGGCCTAGAGGATAGTTTTGGCTTGCTGGTAAAGCCCTGTTTAAGCGGCAATTACCAGCTCAAAAAGCCATCTAAGCCGGCGGTTAAGCGGGCTCAGCGCGCTCAAAATCCTTCTGTCAATGGGTCATGAAAAAAATTGCTTACTGCTGCTGCTTCGGCATTGCTTGCATGACGACTACTTACTTCGGTATCGTCGGCATTTTACCGCAACTGGCCGAGCACTACCACATCAGCTTGGACAAGGCGGGTTCGCTGGTGAGCATATACGCGGTGACGATTGCGCTGGTGGGGCCGTTTGCGACCCTGTTGGTTAGCAACTTCAATCGGCGGGTGGTGCTGCTCGCCGGCTTCGCGCCCTTTCTGGTGGCGGGCGTGGTGTCGGCGCTGGGGCCGCCGTTTTGGGTGCTCGTGCTGATGCGCATCGTACCGGGGCTGTTTCACCCGGTGTTTTTTGCTACCTCGCTGGGCATTGTGGGCGCGGAGAGCGACCCCGCCGAACGGCCCCGCCTGATGGCTATTGTGCTGAGCGGCATAGGGGTAGCTACCGTCGTGACCATTCCCCTCATCACCTATGCCGTGGGCCAGTGGGGCTGGCCGGCGGGCTTTGGGCTGCAAGCGATTATCAGCGCCTTGGGGATGGCGGCAACCTACTGGTTTATTCCTTCGCTGCCCGCCACGGCCCACGCCGGCTTCCGCGAGCAGCTCGGCATCTTGGTCAAGCCCGTTTTTCTGCTCAGCGCGGCCATGGCGCTGCTGTTGGTGTCGGGCTGGTTTTGCACGTATGGCTATTTTGTTAACTATCTGCTGTCTATCAAGCACGTAGCGGCCGGCAGTATCAGTTACCAATTGCTGCTGTTTGGGGCCATGGGCCTGGTGGGCAATTGGCTGGCGGGAAAGCTCTTGGGGCGCTCTTTGCAGGTCACTACTTACTTGCTCCTCGCCGGGCCCATCCTGGTGGCTGCCGGGCTGCTGGCGACGGGCAGCCAGCTGGCGCTCACGACGGGCATGGTAGCGGTATGGGGGCTGTTGTACGCGCCGTGCTTTCTGCTGAGTTCCGCCGTCATTACCGCCGCTGCGCCAGAAGCTGTGGCGTTTGCCAATAGCATTGCCGCGTCGTTTTCCAACCTCGGGGTAGCGGTCGGCACTACCGTGGGCGGCTGGGTGATTGCGCACTACGGCATCCGTAGCCTGCCCTGGGGCAACGTTGGGTTTGCGCTGCTGGCCTTCGCAGTGGCCCTGCTGCTGGGGTGGCTGCAAAAGCCTAAGCCGGCGGCGCTAACGCCAGCTCCATCGGCATAAGGGCTAGGTGGGATGAGAGGTTGGCCTTAGTTAAAAGTTTGGTACAGAGGTTAAATGAGGGGGCCGGTTAGATGCTTCAGGAGCCCCCCGCACCAGCGTGCCGGGGGCTGATTTCTGGTAACGACCAGGTTCACAGCAGCAAGTCTTACGGGTTGGCGTTCACAACTTGCCCAATGTGGCGGAACACCTGACGCGCCTCCTTCGTGAACGTCGCCCCAACAAAGACGTGAAAGCCGTCCGGGTAGAACTGCACCTCGGCCGGTGCGCCGACGCTCTTGGCTTTCGCCGCAAACGTGCGCGCATCGGCGGCGAGGATGTCGTACCCGCCCTGGTAAAGGTAGATGGGCGGCAGGCCCACCAGCGAGTCATAGAGCGGACTCAGCAGCGGGTTGGTTAGCGGTAAGCCGCCGGCCCATTGGGCAAAGCACCACTTCAGGCCGGGTACGTCCAGCATGGGGTCCAGGGGCAGCAGTGCGTTGATTTCGGGATTGGTCAAGGTGAGGTCCAGCGCCGGGGAGAATAAGAATACGGCCGTGGGGAGCCGCTGGCCCTGATCACGGCAGCGGATGGCCAGCCCCAAGCTCAGGTTTCCGCCCGCCGAATCGCCGGCCAGATACACCGGCTTATTCCCGGCCCGGGTTACCGCCTGTTGGTAAACCTCGTCCAGGAAGGTATAGCACTCGGTTACGTGGTGCGCCGGGGTCAGCCCATAGATGGGCACGGTGATGGTAGCTCCGGTTTGGCGAATCAACTGCTTAATGATGCTCCAGTGCGCGGACACGAGCGGGTGAATGAACCCGCCCCCGTGGATGTACACCAGTTCCCGGCTGCTGGCACCCTGCTGGGGAGTCAGCGTGAAGACCAGCTGGCCCTGTACAGTCGTCTGGCGGATGTGGCAGCGCCGCCGCAGGCTGCGGGGGATGAGCGCATCCGGCCCCCGCTTGGCCGCAGACGCTTGTGCCGTTTGTACTGACCGAAAGGCATTAGGCTTGAGACGCAGCAAGCGCCGGACGACGCGCATCAGAAAAGACATAGTACAGAAACGCGTGGTAGTACGTAGGCTGTGCGGCGTGTAAAGCACTGCTACACAAAAGCGGCATGCCTTGCAAACGAGCATGTATTCGCTATTCGACTGTACGACGGGTAGCAGGCAATCGTTTTGCCCCCTATCCCCTCAAATACGGACCGTGAGCCGCAGCCCCCCGTAATAAATATCGGTCGTCAGGTCCGGTTGGCTCAGCAGGTACGTTCCCCGCCGGAAGTACACACCCGTGGCTTGCAGGTTGAGGGCGGCCGTGGGGCTGTAGGAAAAGACGGCATCCACCATATCGCCGACGAAGCGCCCCGAATCGACGGCAGGGAGCAGCAGCACGCCGGCCGGGCCGTACACGCCATCGGCCAGACTGGTGCGCCAAAAGCGGTAGTAGCCCGTGAGCAGTCGCACCCTGGGGGCCAGGTTGACATCGGCCCGGGGATGCACGACGAGCACATTGGAGGAGCCTATATTGTCGACAAACCCGTAGTAGATGGCCCTCGGGTAGAGCGGGTTGAACGTATTCAGCTCGCCATCAGCCGGGTTGTGGTCGCCGCTGGCGATGGCGCCTTGCAGCGTGAGCACCGGCTTCAGCTTCGGGCTGGGCACTTCGTAGGCCACCAGCTGCGCCACCTTCCACGCCCGGATGGTAGTACCGGCAAACTGGCCGAGCTGGCCTTCGAACACGGTGATGCCGTTCCACGGCCCCCGCTGGTAATACACGGATGCGCCCACCGTATGCCGTTGTTCGGCCCCGGCGCCTTGGTTGAAGAGGGTTTGGTCGCGGTTGACGAAGAGGTAGAACACGTCGAAGCGCGTGACCAGGCGGTGCTGGTAGGCGTGGCTCAGCCAGCCGCCTAGCAGCCACTGCGTGCGGTCGCGCGCATCGTCGAGCAGGCCTGGGTTATTGCGCACCAGCCACATGGCTAGGCCATCGACCCGCGTATTGCCGAGGTAGGCTACCGCCTTGGCCCCTAGGTAGGAGCGCCGCACGTTGGCGTCGCGCAGGTCGAGCAGCGTGCCTTGCCCGTACTGGAGCACCTGCTTGCCCAGCCGCAGCACCAGGTGCGCCCGCGGCGCCACGGGCCACGACAGCTCGGCAAATAGCTGGTTGAAGCTCAGCTTGTTCTCATCCTGCACGGGGCGGGGCCCACCGTTGCGCCCGGAAATCGTACTGCTGTTTAGCTCGGCATAGGCCCGCAGGTGCCGGTTCCAGCGCAGGTCGGCGTAGCCGATGGCGCGGTGCAGCAGGTAGCCGTTTTTATCCTCCGGCCCGAGGCCCCAATAGTAGCGCTGGTAGTTGTCGTAGGTTTCGCGCAGGTGCAGGCCGTAGCCCATGAAGCCCCGGCCGCCCCGAAGGGGCAGGTGCTTGAGGCGACGAACAAACTGGTGGGGCAATGAGTCAGGCACCGCCGGCCAGTATTCTTCCGCGGAGTTGGCGAGGTGGCCCGTCGGAATTGAATCGTGGCCTAGGGCTTGAGCGCTGGCTTTTTGGGCGGCAATAAGTTGACTACCAACGACCAAGATAACTAGCGCAAGGTTTTTAGGCGTACGAATTCTTGCCGCAGTCGTCATGAGGTGGGGAAGTTGAAGGGCCGGCCGTTCAGCGGGAAAGCCGTTGTATTCCGAAAAGCGGACGTGCACCGCTGGGCGTCTTACCTCGCTGCTACACTTGCCGGAAGTGGGCGAAGGGGTGCCGTCGAACTGCCCATCGGCACCGGACCTAGGTGGTTAGTGCTTGGGCAAAGGTGTTCGCGGCTAACTAGCTTGTTCGTTGACTTTTATCAATAAAACTCAGCGGCTTAACCCTGCTTCCCGCGCTGCGCCCAATAGTTTTCTTGACAAAAGTCAATGACCCTGGCCTGAGGCGAACCGGACCTTTATCAACAGCAGCCAGCACAAGCCTTGGTAGCAGAATTAGCCCGGGCTAGACAAGCAACTTCTGCGGCTTGCTGCGCAGCTAAGGCTTTCGATTTCACCTCTTCATCCTTTACCTGATGGACAACAACTTCTTCAACAAGCTTACCAGCGACCAGCCCAGTGATGGCTCGCGCCGCAGCTTCATGAAGCAGGCCGGCGGCATCGTGGGCCTGGCCCTGGCGCCCCCCTTCGTGGCCCAGGCCGATCGCCTGACGGCTTTCTCCAAAACGGTGGCCGGCGTGTCGCCCATGCAGCTGAAGGTGAACGGCACAGTGCGCACCATTCAGGCCGAGCCCCGCGTGACGCTGCTCGACGCCCTGCGCGAACACCTGCACCTGACCGGCACCAAAAAGGGCTGCGACCACGGCCAGTGCGGCGCCTGCACCGTGCACGTAAACGGCCGCCGCATCGTGAGCTGCCTCACGCTGGCCGTGATGAACCAGGGCCAGGAAATCACGACCATTGAGGGCCTAGCGAGGGGTAGCGAATTGCACCCGCTGCAGGAAGCCTTTATCAAGCACGATGCTTTCCAGTGCGGCTACTGCACCTCGGGCCAGATTATGAGCGGCGTGGCGTGCGTGCAAGAGGGCCACGCCACCACCGACCACCAAGCCAGAGAGTGGATGAGCGGCAACATCTGCCGCTGCGGCGCCTACCCCAACATTCTGGCTGCCGTGCGCGAGGTGGCGGGCCAACAAGCTAAAGGCTAAGACCATGAACAACTTCACTTACACGCCGACCAACTCGGCCAAGGAAGCCACCCGCCTGCGCCGCGAAACGCCGGCCGCCACCTACGTGGCCGGCGCCACCACGCTGCTGGACATGATGAAGGTCAACCTGGTGGAATATCCTCAGCTGATTGACATCAACGCGCTGCCGCTCACGGGCATCGAACAAACCGCTAATGGCCTGCGCATTGGTGCGCTGGAGCGCATGAGCGACGTGGGCGAGCATCGCCTGGTGGTGGCGCAGTACCCGGCCGTGTCGGAGTCGCTGCTGCTGGCGGCGTCGGCCCAGCTGCGCAACATGGCCAGCATCGGCGGCAACCTGCTGCAACGCACGCGCTGCGGCTACTTCCGCGACGCGGCGTTTCCGTGCAACAAGCGGGTGCCCGGCTCGGGCTGCCCGGCCCAGCACGGCGACAACCACGGCCTGGCCATCCTAGGTACTTCCGAGGCGTGCATTGCCCAAACCTACCCCGGCGATTTGTCGGTGGCCCTGCTGGCGTTCGATGCCGTGCTCACCCTGGAAAACGCCAAGGGCAAGCAGCGGCGCGTGCCCATCACCTCGTTCTACGTGCTGCCCGGCCAAACGCCTCACCAAGAGAACATTCTGGAGCCCGGCGAACTGATTGTGGCCGTCACCATTCCGGCCGCCGAACACGCCCGGCGCTCGACCTACCTCAAGGTGCGGGAGCGCACCAGCTACGCCTACGCCCTGGCTTCGGCGGCCGTGGGACTCGACGTGCAAGCGGGCACCATCCGCTCGGCGCGAGTGGCCCTCGGGGGGGTAGGCACCATTCCGTGGCGCTCGCCCGAGGCCGAGAAAATCCTGACCGGTGCCCCGGCCACCGACGAAACGTTTCGGGCTGCCGCGGCCGCAGCCCTGCGCGGGGCCCAGCCCCGCGAGCACAACGGCTACAAAGTCCAGCTCGCCCAAAATACACTGGTGCGGGCCCTGCAAAATGTCGCCACCACTTAACCTCCGGCCTTCTTTATGACTGATTCTCCTGCTTTCGAACCGTCTAAGGGCGGTGTGGTCGGCCAGCCCGTCAACCGCGTCGATGGCCACGCCAAAGTAACCGGACAAGCGCAGTACGCGGCCGAATACCTCCTACCCAATCTGACCTACGCCGCGCTAAAAACCAGCTCCATCGCCAAAGGCCGCCTCAAAAGCATCGATACGGCCGCGGCGTTGCGCGAGCCCGGCGTGCTGGCCGTGTTCACCCACGAAAACCTGCCCAAAATGGCGCAGACGCCCAACACGCTGGCCGGCAAATACGCCATTTACGGCATGCACATGGCGTTTATGCCGCTGACGGGCAACGAGATATTCTACTCCGCGCAGCCCGTGGCGGTGGTAGTGGCCGATACCTTTGAGCGGGCCACGCAGGCCGCCGCCCTGGTGCAGGTTACCTACGAGGAGGCGCGGCCCGTGGCGTCGTACCAAAGCGCTAACGCCGAAGTGTTTGACCCCAACGGGCAGGGCTACGTCTTTGACTTGAAGAAGGTAGTGCGGGGCAACCCGCAGGCGTCGCTGGCCGCTTCGGCGGTGCAGGTGAAGGCCACCTACGTGCACCCCATCAACCACCACAACCCCATGGAGCCGGGCGCGACCATCGCCCACTGGGAAGCGCCCGACCGGGTAACAGTTTATGACTCAACGCAGGCCGTGGCTATGGCGCAGTCGTCGCTGGCTACCATTTTGGGCTTGCCGCAGGAGCAGGTGCGCGTCGTTACCAAGTTTATCGGGGGTGGCTTTGGGTGCAAGTTCAACCTCTGGCCCCACACGGTGCTGGCCACGCTGGCCGCCAAAGCCGTGGGCCGGCCCGTGAAGCTGGTGCTGACCCGCCAGCAGATGTTTACCAGCCTCGGCCACCGCGAAGACCAGGAGCAAACCATTACCCTAGGCGCCAGGCAGGACGGCAAGCTGACGACGCTCATTCACGAGAAAACGTCCACCACGTCGCCCTGGGACATTTTTGCCGAGCCCAACGGGGCCATCCTCAACTGGCTGTACGCCTGCCCCAACTACCAGTCGTCGCACCGGGTGGCGCGGGCCAACGTGATGACCTCGACCTACATGCGGGCGCCGGGCGAGTCGCCGGGCTCGGTAGCCATGGAATGCGGCCTCGACGAGCTGGCGGCCAAGCTGGGCCTCGACCCGCTCGAAATCCGGCTGCGCAACTACGCCAACCTAGACCCCGGCACCGGCCAGCCCTGGTCGAGCAAGGGCCTGAAGGAATGCTATGCCCGCGGCGCCGAGCTTTTCGGCTGGAGCAAGCGCAGCCTCGAGCCCGGCGTCACCCGCGACGGGCGCCTGTTGGTGGGCTGGGGCATGGCCACGGCCTCCTACCCCGTGCGCCCGGCGCAGGGCCGGGCCCGGGTGCGCCTCTACGCCGATGGGCACGCCCTGGTGCAAACCAGCGCCACCGACCTCGGCACCGGCACCTACACCGTCATCACGCAAGTGGCCGCCGATGCGCTAGGCCTGCCCATGGCCAACGTGCGCTTTGAATTGGGCGACAGCAACTTGCCCACCGCACCGGCCTCGGGCTCGTCGGTGGCGGCGGCTACGGTGTCGTCGTCGGTGTACCTGGCCATCCAGGATGTGTGGCAGCGGCTGACGGCTTTGGCGGTGCGCGACAGCCAGTCGCCGCTCTTCAAGGCGCTGCCCGCCGACGTGGTGCGCGAGCAAGACCAGCTGGTGCTCAAGAAAAATCCGAGTAAGCGCGAGAAATTCTCGGCGTTGCTGCAGCGCCAGGGGCTCGCCGATATCGAGGGGGTAGGCAATAGCAAATCGGGCGAGGGCTACGAGGCCGACCAGATTGCCTTCGACAACAAGCCCGGCACCAAGCAAACCAAGCGCTCCATGTACTCCTTCGGGGTGCATTTCTGCGAGGTGAAAGTAGACCCCGACCTCGGCACGGTGCACGTCACGCGCTGGGTGAGCGTGATGGATGGGGGCCGCATCCTGAACTCGAAAACCGCGCGCAGCCAGATTATCGGCGGCAGCATCATGGGCATTGGGGCGGCCCTGATGGAGGGCACCAACCGCGACGAGCAGTACGCGCGCTACACCAACGCCGACCTGGCCGGCTACCACGTGCCCATCAACGCCGACATCCCCGACATGCAGGTAGAGTTTATCGACGGCCACGACCCCTACGTCAATGCTATGGGCGTCAAGGGCATCGGCGAAGTGGCGATGGTGGGCACCGTAGCGGCCGTGGCCAACGCCGTGTACCACGCCACGGGCAAACGCGTGCGCAGCTTCCCCATCGTGCCGAGCAAGGTGCTGGGCAGTGATGCCGTGTAAGCCGCTGCGGCAGCCAGCCGGGCAGGCTACTAGGGGTGCTAAAAGGGCCTGGCGAGCAGCTTACCAGGCCCTTTTTCATGGCTTTTCCTGTGAAGCACTCCCTTGTTTTTCAACAACTTTCATTGCTTAATCCTACATGGAGCTTACTCTATTCTCCCCGCTCACCATTCGGGGCATGACCCTGAAAAACCGGCTGGTGGTATCGCCCATGCAGCAGTACATGACCCCCGACGGCCTGGTGGGCAACTGGCATCTGGTGCACCTAGGCAGCCGGGCCGTTGGGGGTGCGGGGCTCATCATTACGGAATGCTCGGCCGTGTCACCGGAGGGGCGCAATACGTTGTTCGATACGGGCTTGTGGAACGACGCGCAGGTAGCAGCTTGGCGGCCGGTGGTGCAGTTTGTGCAGGAGCAGGGGACCAAAATTGCCATTCAGCTGTGGCACTCAGGCAGCAAAAGCAGCCACCGGCACCCGGAGCAGGGCTTCACGCTCCTACCCCCGCCGAAGGGGGCTGGATACCCAAAGGCCCCTCGGCTGGCGCCCTAGACAACGGTGCCGTAGCCGAAGCCATGACGCTAACCGACATCGAGCAGGTAAAAGTGGACTTCGTGGCGGCGGGCCTGCGGGCGGTGCAGGCCGGCTTCGACTCCATCGAGCTACACGCCGCGCACGGCTATCTGTTCCACCTGTTTTACTCGGCGCTCATCAACCGACGCACCGATGCCTACGGCGGCAGCTTCGAAAACCGCATCCGCCTGCTGGTAGAAACCGTGCAGGCCATGCGCCAGGTGCTGCCCGACGCCATGCCGCTGCTAGTGCGCCTGTCGATGGTCGACTACTCCGACGACCCACGCGCCTGGCAGCTAGCCGATGGTGTGCGGCTGTCGGCCATACTTAAAGCGCACGGCGTGGATGTCATCACGGCTTCTGGCGGCGGGTTTGTGCACGTGCCGCCCTCCGCGGTGTTCCCCTCCTACCAGGTGCCAATGGCCCAGCGGGTGAAGGCCGAAACCGGCGTCATCACGGGTGCCGTGGGCATGATTACGGAGCCTAGCCAGGCCAACTACATTATTGCCGCAGGCGAAGCCGACTTGGTACTAATGGCCCGCGAGCTGCTGCGCGACCCGTATTTTCCTCTGCGGGCTTCGCGCACCCTGCACTTACCCACCGAAATTCCAGGGCCTTATAAACGAGCTTTTTAACGCTCGTTGCGTTCAGTTACCATCTCCTTGTTTTGGTTGACAGCTAGCATGATTACTTCCTTAAAAGCTGCAACCCACACCTTATCACGACTCTTAAATACAACTTAACTCCGAATGAAAGTCTCCGGCTCACAAGCATTTAGCTTAGGGTGGGCCATTGGCTTCTCAGAGTGGCCTAGAGTGGAGTTGCCACCGAAAAGCCAGTAATTTGGGGTATTATGGCTACCACGTTACTGGCTCTTCAGTCCCTCCTTAAGAGGTACTTTGTGAAATACCTGTTGGCGCTCTTGTTGTTGCTTGCCTTTACCAGCCAAGCGGAGCCCTACTACCCCATCCTGAGCAAGACCGAGGCGGAGAGCCTGCGTAGCCGACTACTGCGAAGCGCGCCCGATACCAACCGGGTGAAGCTGTTGGTGCAATGGAGCAACGACCTGTCGTCCCGCTCCTATTACCTGCAAAAGCCGGACACCATCGCAGTGTGCATTCGCCAGGCGCAGGCCCTGAGCAAATCCTTACAGTATGTTGCTGGGCAAATAGATGCGGACTACGCGCTAGGGTACTTACTGCGCAAAGACCCGGGCGGGCGGGAAGCTGTATTGCAGGCCCTGGCGCGCAGCCAGCAGCGGCACGACCGGCGCCGGCAAGCCATTGGCTGGTACCTGCTCAGCGAAACCTACGAGAAATCGATGGCGCTCCACCCGCAGCGGATTCGGTACTTCGAGCAGGCCATTCGGTTGTTTGGGGAAGTGCACGACCCGGTGCAGCAGGCCCGAGTGCTCCGCGAGCTAGCGGATGCTTACCTAATGCAGGGCAAGCCGGCCCGGGCGAAGGAAGAACTGCTGCGCAGCCTTGCCCTGTATAAAGCGGCCGGCTACCGCAAGCAGCATTCTACCCTCGACCTGCTCGCCGCCACCAACGATGCGCTGGGCAATTACAAAGACGCCCTCCAGTACGCGCTGGCGGCCGTGGCAAGTGCCAAGCGCAGCCAAGATACCCTGATGCTGTGCACCTACTACATGCGGGTGGGCGCCGTGTACCAGCAGTTTGACCAGCGGGAAAAGATAATTCAGTACTATCGGCTGGCCATGCGCAGCGCCGAAGCCAACGACTATACCGATACGGCGCTGGGCTTGGCTTCCACCATTGCCCGTGTCCTGCTGGCTGAAAATCGGCCGCAGGAGGCACTGGCGCTCATTCTGAAAAAGAGCAAGGCGTACCCGCCGCAGGATGATTACTCCCGCCAGAAGGTGGCTCAGGGGCTTATTAGCTGCTACCTGCGCACCAAGCAGTATGACCTCGCTACGGCCTATTGCCAGCAAGTAGAATCCTACCTTAAGAGCAAGAATGTTTCTACTGATTACCGCGTGCTGCACGGGGCCTACCTGACCATTGGGGCGTGCTGCCTGGCCACCAAGCAATACTCTAAAGCGCGGGCATACCTCCTGAAATCATTGGCCGCGGGCCAAGTGGTGCTTACTCGCGGCAGTCTGGCCCACACCTGCCTACTCCTGTCCAAAGTTGATTCGGCCCAAGGTAATCTACCCTCCGCTCTTGCCTATTACAAGCGCTACAAAGCCATCAACGACAGCATCTACAGCGAGAAGAACAGCAAGCAGATGGCTGCCTTGCAGATTCAGTACGACACCGAGAAGCGTGAGCAAAGCATTGCCCTGCTCACCAAACGAAATCAGCTGCAGCAGCTTACTATCCGCCAGCGTGAGTTGCAGCGCAATGCCGTGCTTGGAGGTACAGGCCTGCTGGTGTTAGTGCTAGGCCTGGGGTACAACCGGTACCGACTGAAACAGCGCAGCACCCGCTTGCTAGAGCAGAAGCAACGCGCCTTGGAAGCGCAACAGGCCGAAATCCACCGCAAGAACGCGGCCCTGGAGCAGGTGCTAGGCGAGAAAGACCAGCTGCTAGAAGAACGGCAAGAGCTGCTGGTAGAGAAAGACTGGATGCTAAAAGAGATTCACCACCGGGTCAAGAACAACCTGCAAGTGGTCAGCAGCTTGCTCTCTACCCAGTCGCGCCACTTGCACGACCCGCAAGCGGTGGCCGCCATCCGTGAGAGCCAGAACCGGGTGCAGGTCATGGCCCTGCTGCACCAGAAGCTCTACCAGGCCGACCACCTCGGCCGCGTGAACCTGGC
>NZ_SRKZ01000009.1 GCF_004745865.1 Hymenobacter wooponensis
ACCCGGCAGTCTGCGCACCCGACGACGAAACGCAGGGTGGAATGATGACTATATGAGCCAGCTTTTAACCTGCGTCCGCGAAAACTGCCGGATGGCAGTCCTCTAAATTTGATGCGTACGCCCTGTAATGCAGCTCCCCCTTGGGTCTGCGCTCCACCCATCCTGCTGTCACCATTGGGCCGGGCGGTTGCCCTGAGCCAGCAGATACTCGAGGACCGGGCGCAAGTGGTCGGTGCGCGGCTCTTTTCCCTTTCGTTTCTTGAATCGAATTGAACATAATGTCCATTTAAGACAACATATCCTATTCATTTTCAATAATTTATTTTACAAGTTCTTGGCGGTAGCGTTTGACACTAGCGCGGCTGATGCCAGTGAGCGTTACAATCTCCGCTCTAAAGCCGTGGATGCCTTGGCCAGCTTTTCGGCATCGCGCCCGGCCGGCCGGCCCAAGTGCTTGCCCTGCAGCTTGGCCGGCATCGAACTGGCCAAGCTGCAGGGCAAGCACTTGGGCCGGTTGTTCTCGCGCTCATATTGGTTGAAGGCGCTGAATACGCCAATGATCATCTTGCTGGCCGGCGTGCGCGAATCAATGCCTAGGTCAAGCGCGTGGAAGTGCACGCCGCGCCGGTTGAATTCCTCTACCAGTTGAATGGTGTGCACCGTGTTGCGGCCGCGCCTCAGTGTGAGAAGGCTTCGTGTTTGCTTTGTCTGTTTTTTGTTGTTTGGCAGCACCAAATTATCCACACTCTAAAAGCTTTTTTCCTCGCGCGAATCACAACTTGTGTATTTTCTATTTGTAATCTATTTGCTATTTGACAAAGCTGCAATCAACTTACTTTCAAATATATACAACACATAATCATAACCTTTGATAAGCGAACTATAAAGAAAGCAACTGCTAGCGGACCACTGTTTGACAAGCCTGCTAAAGCCCGCTAACCCAACATTTTCACCCTTAAGCCTTGCCTGATGAAATTCCCCCAACCCGTCCTGAAAGTACTGCTACTGGCCGGCGTGGTGCTGGCCGTGGTCAGCTGGAGTTCTAGACCGGTGGCTCCAAAACCGCACAAAGTCCGGCTAGCCCGCCTTGTAATCGATCCCACGCAACTCGCTCACTACAAAGTGTTACTAAGAGAAGGAGTCGAAACGGCCATGCAGAAAGAACCGGGGGTGCTCGCGTTGTACGCCGTGTTTGAAAAAAAGCGACCGAACCACCTGACCATTCTCGAAATGTATGCGGACGAAGCTGCGTATCAGGCACACATGGGTGTTGTTAAACAAATAGGGGAAAACCGCCGACTTAGAGAATCCCTTTACTGGCTCAACAGCTACAATTAGGCTCAGGAGCGAAAGAGAGGTTATCCGGCTGAGCCGAACTTTGAGAAGAAGAGCCCCAACCACGCCCCACGCCCATAAATCAATTGATTTTCCAGCGTACCAGTGCTTGCTTCAACCACTCAGGAGCACCTTCTAGGGGCGGCATTTTTCCGTTGTTCTCCGCCGTTAATCGAACAGCGCGAGCCTCCATTTCAGCTAGGGAAGGAACAGCCCACTGGGTCCGCTCCTGGTCGGTCGTGCTGGCATCGACGTCCCACAACCGGTAGCGGGTTCCATCGGGCACCAGCTGGGTACCATATTTTTGCGGCTGCCCTTGGTACATATGCCACCGGTCCAACGCAGCGGCGGCCAGCCATTTGCCCGCCGGGAGCCCCAATGCTACGCTTTTCAATGCCCACTGGTGCGCAGACCATATCTCCTCTACCGTCTCCCCGTGCTGAAAAATCAAGGCGGCATGGTAGTAATCGTGGGCGGTAGCGACCTGGTGGAGGTCCAGCATTTGTTGCACCTGTTGGCGGCGCGTGTGGTCCCGGCTGCGCAACGCAACGTAGTCGGGGGTGCCGACTTCCGGATGGTTTTCTCGCTCTTGTTGGTCAGCGACAAAAAGCTGATGTAGCTCGTCATTCATCTTGTTCTCTGCTTGGAGGCGTACTATCAAGAAACGACAAGTAGGGCTGGCATAGTACCGCACAAAACGTTCGTTTTCGCTCGTCTTTTCCGATTGGGTTAAGGAGCGTGTAAAACTATCATCCCTCGCTACTCTTACGGCGCATTTGAACCTTATCACTAGCAGTCAAGCTAATTGGCATCCGAGTCGGAGGTTTTCCCCTATTTGTTTAACAACACCCAGCTTTCCGCGACCAAGGTGGTGCAGGCAGGACGTGCATTGCCTCAACGCTACGGATCAGGGGGTACACCAGCTGCTGGCCCCCGCAATTGTGACGAAAGCGTCATAATCTATTCAGCTAAATTCGAACGCTCCGGGAGCAGGAGCATGTCGGTTAGGGACTAGTTCGGCCTTCTGCCCTTAATGAGTCAACCAACTACGACCGCCTGATTTATTTCTTTATAACCAATCGAAAATGCTTGCTTTTTTCGCGGTGCCCCGGCCCCGGGTCCTGGCATTTGGCCTCGGCCTGCTGGTCGGCTGTCAGAATGAGGGCGAGATAAGTGGCCAGTACGTACCGTTAATTCAGGAACCGGGCGTAACGGAATCATTACGCGTAACGGGTAACCATCAGTTTCGTTACCATTACCGGCGAGGCCTCACGGTTTTCAACCACTCCGGAACCTGGGAGCTGGAAACCCGGCAGGGCTACGAGTACTTGGTCCTGCGCTATTGGCAGCAGCCCTACTCCCGCTGTGGGCTGAGCCGGTCTACCATTGCCAGCTTCGAACGGGAGAGCGACCAGTTGTGGCTGATCAAGGATTTACCCGACTGCGCCTGGCAAAAGCAGTTGGATGATTAAGCACGAGCTGTTGCGGGTAGCATGACGCTGAATTTAAATGCCGGCCTGCCTTGGATTGCATGGAGTTATTTAGTTTGCTACGCTTCCTGCTGCCCCGGGCCGGAGAAGTCAGAGCCGGGACTACGTTCTTCAGCACCCTGCTTTTGACGAGTATTGACTATAACCTTTGGGAGGAACCCTTGCCACCTAGTTAAGCATGATAAAAATAACAGCAAAATTGTACTTTACTGTTTATTACGTAATTAAGAATCTGCGCGTGAAGCTTATGCCCGGGAATATGATTGGGGTTTCCAAAGCTATAGATGCCCTTTTTTATCTGTCACTATTACAGATGCTGAATGTGAAATTTTTACTAAAGCATGTGATATATACGGACGCCAGGCATTGTCCAGCGTGCAATGACTTTACCCGGCGAGGCATATTGGTAGTGGCTAGCGTATTCATCCTGCTGTGTAATACGATTATTTTCTGGAATGAGGGAGAAAATCGTGTCCCCCTACAGAATCATAAATCAGCTAACGTGTATGTAGCTTGCTACGCGGTCTTATCCGTCATTCTTTTCTTTGTTTAGCAACGGCCATCGGCAGTAAACCACTTAGTAGGCTCGCACAACAGCTCCTGCGTGCACTGGTTCACTGCACAACCAGTGCGCTTGGGTTACCAGATCTACTAAAAGGGTGCCCTCTTGGAAGGCGCTCTGGTAGATACCGGGAATTAGGTAGAGGTACGACTGCTTATCTGGTGCAGCTCATTCTCTCTACCCGTCTCGTAAGCGTTGGGTTGGAGCATCCCCCTGGGCAACTGTTACGGCAAGACTGGCATCTGCTTTCCAAACGGGGCAATAACTTGGTGCCCTTCTCCTGTTATCCCGTGATTCATCTGCCTTCCCCGCCATCATGAAAGCTGCGCTCTCCTGCCTCTGCCTACTTTTTTATTGCCTGGTTATGCCGGCGCCAAGCCAGGCCCAAACCTTAACCTCGGGCCTGGATTCGCTCCTGCATGGCCCGCAGGGGCTGCAGGCGCGCTACCCAAACCTGGGCTTGAGCGTGGGAGTCGTGCGCGGCAAGGCCGTAGCCTACTATGCCCTGGGTACTACTGAGCGTACCACAGGCGCGCCGATCGACAGCACCACGCTGTTTGAAATCGGCTCCATCACCAAAACATTCACGGCCCTGCTGCTGGCCTGGGAACAGGAAAAAGGTACCCTGCCCGCGCAGGCCCACCTGGAAGCGGCCCTGCCTTCCACCGTCCGGCTGCGGCCGGGCTTGCGGGGCCAGGTAAAGCTGACGGCCCTAACTGCGCATTCCTCCGGCCTGCCCAACCTGAGCAACGACCGCTACATCCAGGCCCTGTTCGACCAGGACCCGGTACAGCCGTTTCATTTGGTGACGCAACCGTACCTCTACCGCGTGCTCCAGGAAACGGACTCGCTGCAGGCTCCCGGCACCTATCACTACAACAATTTCGCCTTTTCGCTGCTGGGCACGCTGCTGGCGCAACGCGCCGGCCTGACCTATGGCCATCTGGTGCAGCAGCGCATCATTCAGCCCCTGGGACTGCGCACGACCGGTCTTACCTACCACACGGCCCGCATCGCGGGCCGCTATACCAGCAAGGGAGAAGCCAAGCCGGCCATTGTCATCAATGCCGTGGCGCCCGCCGGGGGGCTGAAGTCCAATGCGGTGGACTTGGTGCGCTATGTGCAGGCCCAGCTCACCCCTCCCGTCGGCACTCTGGGCCGCGCCATTGTTCGCACCCACCAGCCCGCGTACCAGGATAGCGCCATCACCATGGGCATGGGCTGGGAAATCCAGCAGCGCGCGGGTCACCGGGTCTACCAGAAAGATGGCGACACCTTCGGCAACTCCTCCCTCGTGTGGTTTGATCCCCAGCGGCAGGTGGGCTTCGTTATTCTGTGCAATCACCAGGATGCCAAGCTCGTGGCGGAAATTGGCCGGCAGGTGGAGCAGTTTGTGCGCGGCAACCAGCCGCTATAGGCTTCTTCCCTACCGGTAACACAGCTTGCCAGCTGTCGGACGCGCGTGCCTGTGTACTGCTGGCCACGTACCAGCAGTAACTCGTTGCTGAGTGTCCAATTTCTTCTCCTCTCCATGTATGCGTCGGCCCTTGCTAGTGAGGTTGCCAGCGGATAGCCTGCGGGCGGCCTGGCACCAGAGGGGTCGGCGAAGTACGTCCATGTATACTCAGGTAGTTAGCTAACAACAGAGCGTATCTTGCGCGACAAAGTTTGGTCTAACGTATGTAATAGCTCTATTTTTATGATCCTTTCTACCGCTGCACTTCGTTGCAGCCTGGCTGTAGTTGTCGGTATCCACTGCGCTGGCAGCGCTTTCTGCCAATCGTCTCCCCCCAGCTGGCTTAGCGCCCGGGCAATAGGAGTTGGCTCTTCCTTACAAGGTGGCACCGCCGTGGATGCGGCCGGCAATGTTTATGAAGCGGGCAGTTTTGCAGGCAGTACGACCGTCGCGGGCACTACCCTTACCAGCCAGGGCGACTACGACGCGTACCTAGCCAAGTATACGCCGACGGGCGCGCTGGCCTGGGTGCGCCAGATTGGCGCCGCCGGGCGCGACAACGCCTTGGATGTGGCGCTGGATGCGGCCGGCAATGCCTATGTCACGGGGGGCTTCACCGCTACCATTTCGTTAGGTAATGGCCTAACGTTGAATAGTTCCACCTCGGCCGGCAAGCGGGTATTTGTGGTCCGCTACTCCCCACAGGGTACGCCCGAATGGGCCACCCAAAGTACGCCCGCTAACGGCTCCCTGCTGGATGGCAGCGGTATTGCCACCGATGCGGCCGGCCGGGTGTACGTTACGGGCACCATCAGCGGAGGCATCACCATCGGCACCACCAGCGTTGTCATCACCGGCCCGGAGGGAGGCACCTTTTTGGCCCGGTTGGACAGCGCTACGGGCGCGCTGCAGTCCCTGACCGAAGCATATCACTACACCAACAACGCGGCAGCGCAGGGCGCTTTCTATTCGCCCCGCATGGCGGTAACGCCCAGTGGAGATATTTACGTGGCCAATACCTTTTACCAAAGTCCGGTGCTCGGTGCCGCGACCCTCATCACCCGGGGCAGCCGGGACATAGTGGTGGCCAAGTACAGCTCACAAGGGACGCTGCTCTGGGCCCAGCAGGCCGGCGGCCCGGCCGATGACTTCTGCAGTGATCTGGCCGTTGATGCGGCGGGCAATCTGTACCTGAGTACGCTGTTTGCCGGTACTACCCAGTTTGGGACCAGCACGACCCGAACCAGCGCCGGCGGCACGGATGGGGCCGTGGCCAAATACTCGTCCCAAGGTGCGGTAGAATGGGTGCAGACCGGTGGGGGCAGCGGCACCGATGCCTTCGGCGGCTTGGCCCTGGACGCGGCGGGCAACGCCTACGTAACTGGCTATTTCAGTGCTACCGCCACGTTTGCCAGTGTGTCCCTCCCCAGCACCGGCCTGCGCGACTTGTTTCTCACCTCGTACTCGCCCAGCGGCCAGCTGCGCTGGGTGCAGCAGGCCGGTGGTCCCGCCAATGAGAGCGGCAACTACGTTGGCCTGAATGCCAGCGGTGACGTGTTCGTGCTGGGCTCCTCCACGGGCACGGCGACTTTCGGCCCGCTTACCGTGGCCACGAGCAACGGGGGCGAAGGAATCCTGGCGCGCCTGGGTAGCTCCGTGTTAGCGGCCCAGCCAGCCCGACTGCAGCCCATGAGTTGCTATCCCAATCCCGCCGTCGACGTGGTGCAGGTGCCGGCGCTGGCCGTCGGCACCCGCGTTCAGCTGCTCGACGGCGTGGGCCGCATGGTGCGCGAAATGCCAGTGTCCGCGACAGGAGACGTATCGGTAAAGGGCCTGAGGCCGGGCTGGTATGTCGTGCGGGGCACGGATGGGCAGGGGCGCACGTACGCCAGTCGTCTGGCAGTGGAGTAGCGTCTGAAGTCCGACGGAGTGGTATCCACTACGCGTGTATCGGCTGGCAAGCCCGCAGTGGCCCAGGCTGACTAAGTACCCCGACCAGCCGGGCCAGTATGGTAGGCGGCGGACACGTCGCCCCAGCAGATACGCCCCCGTTTATTGATTTGCTCTTATTCTCTGTTGCTCCTATTTCTTCATGGCTCGATTCTTCTCTACTGGCCTCGTCATCTGCGGCATTCTGGTGTCCTTCCGGGGCCAAGCCCAGGCGCCGGTGCCAGCCGCTGACTCTATCCGCGATGCCGCGCAAGTGCCTGATTTTGCCGCCCGCAACAACGAGATGCTGCGCCGCCACTTCCACCGGCCGGGCAGTTACGGCTGGCCCCTGGAAGCCTGGGCCCGTCGCATCGAAGGCACTGTGTACGTCAGTGCAGTTATCGGCGCGGATGGGAAGGTG
This sequence comes from Hymenobacter wooponensis, assembly GCF_004745865.1. Classification (GTDB taxonomy): domain Bacteria; phylum Bacteroidota; class Bacteroidia; order Cytophagales; family Hymenobacteraceae; genus Hymenobacter; species Hymenobacter wooponensis. The sequence goes on from NZ_SRKZ01000009.1 coordinate 7,194, forward strand.
CGGGAGGCCCGCGCCCTGAACTACTTGGCGGCGGGCTGCGTCGACACGGCCCTCGCGCTGGTGCGCCGCCTACCCTGGCAGCCCGCCCAACTTCAAGGACAACCGGTAGCGGTCCGCCTGCTGCTGCCGGTGCCCTTTGCGCCCCGGGGCTGGTCGGCCAACGCCGAAGCTATTCGCTACAACAACGAGGCCGCCGAGCGGGTCCGGGCGGAAACCAACCCTACGCTGCCCGCCGGCACCACGGCTCCCCGGTTTCCGGTGCAGGTGCGCCACTTCCGCATGGACCCGTACTTCTCCTCGACCGTTCAACCGGCTGGGGGCCAGTACCACGATGCGTCGGGCCTGATGCGGGTGGGCTTCACGGTGGAAGCTGATGGGCGGACCACGCACCCCCGCGTCCTGGCGGGCGTGTGCCCACCGTGCGACTCCGCCGTGTTGACCGCGCTCCGCCAGCAGCCCCGGTGGGAGCCGGCCCGCCGGGGCAAGCAGGCCATCGCCCAGCCCGTGCGCGTTTACGTCAACTACGGCTCGGCCGACCGCGCGGCCCGCTCCGACCGGCACCTGCCGGCCCCCCCGGCAGATGTACCGCGAACCGCCGAGGACTTACCGCGCTACCCCGGGGGGGCCGCCGCCTTGTATGCCCTGGCCCGGCGTACCTATGCGATCGACGACGACCCGGGCAGGGCCACGATAGCCGTAGCCGGAATCGTGCAGTCCGATGGACGGTTTACCGATGCCCAGGTAGCACCGGGTATGCCCGCCCTCTTTCGCGAGCCAGTGCTGGCGGCGGCCACGGCGATGGCCACTTGGCAGCCTGGCCGGCAAGGGGGACGGGCGGTGCCGGTGTACACCGTCCTGCTCTTCCCTCTGCCCACTACCCGGGAAATGCAGGCCGCCACGACCAAGCAGCGCCAGGCGACCGCCGCTGCCCTGGCTACCCCGGATACCCGGATCTATGAGTACGCGGAACAAATGCCGGCCCTACCCGACGGTGGTACGGACCTGAATGTGGCCGTCCAACGCGCCTTGGTACTGCCCTCCGACGAGCCGGCCGGCATGGCGTCGGTCACGTTTATCGTGTCCGCGACCGGCACCACGCAGGAAGTGCAGGTAACCAAGACCACCAGCCCTACCCTGGGCCAGGCGGCGGTGGCCGCCGTGCGCAGCCTGCCCAGGCTGGTACCCGGCCGCCAGAACGGCCGCCCGGTGGCCGTGCGCTATACGCTCATCGTCCGAGCTCCCCACCCCGCCCCCAACCGGTAGCGTGCTCCGCCGGTCAACAACTTCTTGTTTTAACAGGTAATAGCTAACTGCCGCCCTGCCCGAGGAAGTCGAAAATGGGGATGTATGGGTCGATCTAGTAAGTACCCTTCTCTATTGTTTACCACTCTACATGTATCCTTTCGCTCTTCCTCAACCCGCCAGTTGGCTGACTTTGTTTATTCTGCTCATGACTACGCTGCCAACGACAGCCCAAATAGGTACTGAGCCCGCCAATGCCGGCCGGATGAGCACGCTGGCCGGTATGCCCCCGAACGGTAGCCCCGGTAGCACCGATGGGCCCGCCCTGCAGGCGCGGTTTAACTGGCCCCGGGGATTGGCTCTGGGGGCCGACGGCACCCTTTACGTGGCCGACACGAAGAATGAAACCATCCGTGCCATCAGCCCGGCGGGCCTCGTCCGCACTTTGGCGGGGCAGGCCGGCCGGCCGGGATTTGCGCAGGGCAGCGGACCACAGGCCCGCTTTAACCAGCCCGTGGGGGTGGTCGTGGATGCGACTGGCACGCTGTACGTGGTGGATCAGGGCAACCAGGCGGTGCGCAAGATCACCCCCGACGGCACGGTGAGCACCGTGGTAGGCCACCCAACCAGCCCGGCTTCTTCCATACAGAGCTCTGCTTCCCTGCAGCTGGTCAAGCCAACGGCCATTGCGTGGGGACCGGGCGGCGACCTGTACGTGAGCGATGAAAACCAGGGCAGCATTTATCGCATTAACCCGGCAACGGGGGCGGTACGCACGTGGCTCAGCCGTGAGCAGTACCTGGCCGTGGCCAGCCAGGCACCCCGGTTCCGGGGCATGGAGCTGGTGAGCCTGGTATTCGACCCCACCGGCACGGGCTACGTGGGCGATGGGCAGGGCGTCATCCGCAAAATCTCCCCGCAAGGGGAGCTACGCGACTGGGTGGGCACTGCGGGCGTAGGCGGCTTCGAGGATGGTACTGGCCCCGACGGTCAGCTCGGCAACCCCACCGGCCTGGCCCTGGGCCCGGACGGGACACTCTACGTGGCCGATGAGCGCTTCGCCGTAATCCGGCGGGTGTCGCCGGCCGGGCGGGTAAGCACCCTGGCCGGTCAGGGCGACCAGACCGGCTCCCGGAACGGGCCGGTGGCAACGGCGCGCTTCCTGCTGCCGCGCGGCCTGGCGCGGGCAGCCGACGGCACCCTCTTTGTTGCCGACGAGCTGGGCAGCTGCATTCGGCGGATTTCGCCCCAGGGGCAAGTGAGCACCTGGGCCGGGGCACCCGTACGCCTGGGCGGCGACGATGGGCCCGGCGCCACGGCGCAGTTTCAAGCCCCCGAGGCCGTGGCCGTCGATGCGGGTGGAACGGTGTACGTGGCCGAAGGCGGCGGTATGGCCGTGCGCAAGATTGCCCCCGATGGGGAGGTGAGTACTTTGTACGGGGGGCAGGAGCGCCCCAGCGCCCCGGCCCGGTCTGTGTACCTGCACCATCCTACGGGAGTGGCCGTAGCGCCTTCCGGCATTGTGTATGTCTCGGAGGCCGGCAGTAATGTCATCTACCAGATTTCGCCCCAGGGCAGCATCAGCTTGCTGGCGGGCCGCCCCGGCAGCGACGGGGATGCCGTGGACGGGAAAGCGGCCGAAGCCCGGTTCAGCCACCCCTCCCACTTGGCAGTCGGCCCCGGCGGTACGCTCTACGTACTAGACGAATACAACGCGCTGGTGCGTACCATCAGCCCCCAGGGCCAGGTGAGTACCCTGGTTGGGAAGCTGCCCACCTACATGGGGCCGCGGGATCCGCTACTGGGAACGCCCACGGGCCTGGCCGTCGATGCAGCCGGCACCGTGTACGTGAGTGATGGCCCGGGCCACGTGATTCGCCGCATTACTCCGGCCGGCATGGTGAGCGTCTGGGCGGGGCAGCCCGGGCAGGCGGGCCACGCGGACGGGACGGGCCACAGTGCACGCTTTCAGCAGCCGGCCGGCCTGAGCCTGGACCGCCAAGGCAATCTGTACGTGGCCGACCTGCTTAATAGCACGGTGCGGCGGGTGTCACCTGCCGGGGTGGTCACCACGCTGGTGGGCGAGGCGGGCCAGCCGGGCAGCACGGACGGCCGAGGGGCCGCCGGCCGCTTGAGTCAACCCCGGAGCGTTGCCATCGGACCGGATGGAGCCGTCTACATTGCCGATTCTGGTAACGCAACGATTCGCGTGGTGCGCTGAAGCCGCTACTTGTCTGCTTTTCTGCAGCATCAGGGTTGGGGCGGGCAGCTGCTAACCCGTTGCGCAGCCTTCGGCTATTCCATCGGCCCCGGCACTGCGTGAGTGCCGAGCACTGGCTCTTCCGGAATGACAAGTGGCAAGTGGAGGGAGCGTTGGCTGTTGTCAGCCAGCAACTGGATGTGTACCTTCGAAGTACTCCTCACTTACCTATTTGCCGTATCCAGCGCCTTCATCTTCTATAAGGTAGGCCGGCGCAGTATCGTTTATGCCCTATTGCCAACGTACCCTGCTGCTTATCTTACTCAGCGGCGTATTCATTTCATCACTGCGCCCCTGTGCCCGGGCGCAGGGGCGCAGGCCGGTTAGCTACGAGCAGCGGGTCACGGCCCCAAGCATTCCCTTCCGGCGCGGGGCCGCCTGGGGCCTGATGAGCCCGCAGGGCAAGATAGTGGTTGAGCCCCGCTACCCCAACCCCATCAAGCGTTACTTCCACGCGCCCTACCTCTGGTATACCACCCAGGCGGGCCCGTTGCCCGTAGTCCTGCTCAACGAGCAGGGTCAGGAACTCGGCCACTTTAAAACCTTCACGCAGGCCCCCAATGGGATGGTGCTCGCCACCGGCCAGCGCACCATTACCCTCTTTGACTCCGTAGGCCACCTGTTGCGCGCGACGCCTTATGCCTCCATCCAGGAAGAGTGGCATCAGGGCCTAGCCGTTGTGAAGCTGCCGGACTCGGTGCTGACCACCAAACCAGCAACCGGCTCCTACGCCATTCGGAACTCCGAATACGTGATCCCGGGCCTGCTGGGGCTGGTCGATGCGCAGCTGCGGGAAGTGGTGCCCCCTTCCTTCCACCACATCGGCATGTACTGGCAGGGCTACACGCCCGTCTCCCTGATCGACCGGCGCAAGGGCGCCATCGATCGGGCAGGCCGGGTGACCTGGCTTAGCCGGGCCCACGCCGACACAATTGCCCGCGCGTATTTCGGTGGGTTTTGGGCGGGCTGGTCGAATGAGCGGCAGAGTGCGGCGGCCGTGGACGTGCACGACCAAGTGGTCGTGCCCTTTGGTAAGTACAAAGAGATTACGCGCGGCCAGTCGGACCCCTACATCGCCGTCATGCAGCGCGTCCGGCTGGGGGCGGCGCCCAACGGGAAATGGGTGGAGCGCTGGGGCCTGCTCGATACCACGTTCCGCGAAATTACGCCCCCGCTCTACGAACGGCTCGCGCAACACGGACGCTGGACGGTGGTAGAGGACGCTCCAGTAGGGCCCTATCAGATTCCGCAGCGCGGCGCCCTCTACCAGGGCCGGCTGGTTATTCCGGCGCGTAGCCCGCAGGTATACCCCACTGGGGACCAGCGCTACGCCCTGGCGCTGGAGTCTAGCCGCGACTCGGCCACGCATACGACCGTCTCTCGTTACGTCTGCTACGGGCCGCAGGGCCCTACCGGCATGGCCGTGGTGTCCCTGCAAGCCCCCGTCTACCTGGGGCACGATATCTTCTCCTACCAAAGCTCCTACGAAACCCGGCCTCAGCTGATTCTGGCCAGTGGCCAGAAACCCTTCGATGAGGAGATTACCGGGGTGTCCACGGCCTACGGGGGGCGCTACTACCAGGTGCGCACGGCCACCAAAGCCGGTTTATTGGACACGACCGGCCGCTGGGCCGTACCGCTCAGCGCCGCCTATGACGAGGTGTTGCCCCACCAGCCTGATTCGTTGTTTACGGTCCGAAAGAACAAGCTTGAGGGCCTTGTTACAGCTACGGGCCAGGTAGTAGTGCCACTAGAATACACCTGGGTTACTCACGGGCCGGGCCGCACCTTCGTGGGCAGAAAGCCGGATGGTCAGTTCATGCTGGGCCGCACTGGTCGCGTACGAATGACCCTACCTGATTACAAGGCGCAGGGCAAAAAGGTGTTTAAGCTCGAAATCCTGGCGCCGGGCCTGGCACTGCTGCACTGGCTTCGTGAGCCAGCGACCTTGCCTTCTTCTGCTGGTTCGGCGATGGGCTACGAGCGGGGGGTGCTGCTCGTTAATGAGCAAGGGCGGCAGATTTTGCCGGCCGAGGTAACGCAGGTAGGGCCCGCCAGCAACGGGGTCATCTGGGTGTCCAACGGCTCGGCCTATGCGGTGCTCGACTACCAGGGCAAGCTGCTCACGCCCTTCAAGTATACCAACGTGCAGCCTTTTTCCCAGGGCATTACCCTGGCCACCACCGGGGGGCATGAGGTATGGCTGGACTGCTTCGGGAAGGAATATGCGCAGTAAACAGCCGGTTTTCTCCAGCAGGTGGGTAACCCGAGTTCTTTTTCTGCTGCTCGTAGGGTTACTGGCCTGCAACCGCTCCCAGACGGAAAAGCGCCCCCCCACTACCCGTGCCGCCCGGCTCGGCGCAGCCAGTCCTATCCCCCGCCAGCGCTGCCTTGCCGGCCCGGTTTGTTTCGTTTACTCCGGTCATCGACCGGCGCATTGAGGCTGCATCCGAGCGGGCCCAGCCCATCATCGATTCGTTAGCCCGTTTACAGTCCGACTACGAGGGCGCGCGGTACTGCGACTTTGGGGAAACCTTCCATGAGCTGCTCGGCGCGGATACCGAGCGGGTAGACCAGGTAAGGCCGTACGTGTTCAACCAGTGGAGTCCCTGGCTGACAAATTACTGCCTGCTGCACGCGTTTCTGGCCGACTCCGCCTCCGTTCTGTCGACCACATCCGCGGGAGAGCAGCCGCGCGGGTATCCGCGGCCGGTACACTTGCCCACCCGCAGCGCCCGGAAACTGTATCTGGTCGGGGAGCAGCAGGTAGCGCTGCTGGAATTCCGGCCCGATGGTGCGTTTCGGGGTATGATGCTGGGCCACGCCAATCCGTTCGGGGGCGTCGAACACCAGCTGTATGCCCACGCCGACGCCGAACTGCTGGTGCTCACCACCGTGCACGGTAACATGGGCACCGGTCGCTGCGCCAGCGGCGAATCGGCCACCTACCTGCAGGTGTACGACCTGCTCCACGACCAATGGCTGCTCAACGAGCGGGTGGGGCGCAGCGAAACCATGCTAGGTGGCTGCGAAGACGAAAACGGCGTGGAAGTCGGCAGCCAGGAACTGGACGTAACCCGCAGCTACCGTGTGCGCGACCAGGGACGCACCCTGCATTTGGGCGGCTATACCGTAAGTGGTGACGCCACCGATACCGATACCACGTCGACGGAACTGGCGGAAGGCACCTACCGCCTACGTCAAGGCCGCTACCAGCGCGTGGGCAAGTAAGGGCGACAACTCGCCTATTTGCTCGCTGCTCACAAACCATCTACTAAGCACAAATTCTATGGCCACGATGCCGATGCCCTACGCCCTTCTGCTCCTCGATGAAGGCTCTGCTATCACGCTGGCCGTGGGATTGCTGAAAGCCGTGCCCGTGGTCGTGCTCTACGGCGCTTCTTTCTACTTTCTGCTGCACAACCGGCGCACGTCCGAGCAGAAGCCATTAGGTCTGCTGCTCGCCTTGGTGCTAGCCGCAATAGGGCTGTATAGGTGGCCGGAGCGCATGCTCTATGAGGAGTATAGCTACTCCACCCTCTTCATGGCGTGCCTCTTGTTTCTACCGCTGCTCGTGGCCGCATTTGTGTTTACTTGTGCCGCCCAAGAACGCGAAGAGTAATTGTTCTCTTTTTATAGCGGAGTATAGCGTTCTGTTTTATCAGGAAGAACCCCGGCCAAAAAAAGCCCCGAACTTGCCTTCCGATCACGAATCTCATACCCATTTGCAAAAATGCTGTTGACCCTATTCCTATCAGAAACCACCGCCATTAGTATGGCTTTTTCACTGCTGTTGGTATTGTTTGCCCTGGCTCTGCTGCTTCCCGTCTTTTTCCTCTCGCGGCCGACTGCCTCTGCTACCGCAAAGGTCGTGGCCGTGGCGCTAGCGGTGCTGCCAGCTTGGCTTGGCCACGGGATCAACGCGGATTTTGCCTACATGTCGTATGCCTGGCTGATACCATTCTGCTCGTATCTGCCCCTTGCTGGGGTCTTGTTGAATCTGGCCCGTAGTACTATCAAAGCATAAGACCAAAATCATGGCACCGGGCTGAAACGCACCCAGTAGCCAAGAGAGGTGAACGGTAGGCAGCTCGGTCCGTTATTGTCAGCTTGTAACGGGCGGGCAACCGGGACTGATCAAGTACTTACCCGGCGGCCAACACCTTTCCCCGCGCAACCCGCTACCTAGCTTAGCAACGCCACTTCTTAACGCTTAGCCAACTTCTGCTTCCCTCCGATATCTAAAGCCTGAATTACTGGCTGGTAGTTCTGATTATGTAGATACCCTAACTATCAGGGGTGGGCGTTGCGATGCTAGTACTGGTGGGAATCGTGCGTGGCATGCGCCGCTTCTGGATCCGTAAGGTCCTTATGTGATTACCCCACTTATTAGCAGACTGAGCAATAGAGAATGCCGTGAGTATGGAGCGAAGCTACCATGAATTCGATAACCTTTTCAGCTTACTTGCCCACGCCACGACGTTTCAAACCCTGTGGGTTTCCTTTCTGCTAGCAGTGCCGTGTTTACCAGTACTGCGTGTCTGCTAGGTGGGTAGGCACAGCGTAAAGGCCGGGCAGCCTAGCCCGGCCAGCGCTCTGAGGCAAGGTCCGCCAAATCGTCAATGACTACCTTGCGACTTTGCTGGATAATAGCTATACCTGATGAGTACCTCGTATTGCTACCTTTATCCCACAGCATAATTACTTTTTTATAAGCAGCCTATCGTGCTCTCCGTTTTCGGCTCCCTGTTGCTGTCTTCTACCTCTGCAAGCTGGGTAACCTGGCTCGTGGTACTTCTGTGGTGGATCCTACTGTTAAAACTGATTGTTCCCGCAGTAGCGCTGCTTGTTGGATTGGTTTGGGGTACAATACGTTATCGGATACTCTGGGCATTCATCTGGGTGCCTTACTACATGATTGGAAACGGTATTTATGAAATATCGAAGCACGCTGATTGGAATTCAGAGGCCTTGTTATCACTTTCCGATGAGCCAGGGTTGCTGGTACAGTATGCTCCTTTATTCTTAACAATGCCGTTTTTGATATGCCTACACATATGGCTGTATAAGCGTTTCACTAAAAAACCGAATAGTTCGGCGCACAGGTTTGAGAAGGATGGCACGAGCTAAAGCTTGCTGCGGGAATATGTACTGCGCGACGACTACTCTTCGGTTAAGATGAGGTGTTTTTGCCTTCATGCTAGCACGTAAGGCCATAATGCCCCGTCCCCGTGGGCTGATCATGAGCCCACCGTACCGGCACGGCAAGCTATAAGTAGACTCCGCTCCGGAAATTTTTCTCGCTTACAACCGAAAGCCGGTCTTTCACCTACCGACATGCAGGGAAGGAATAGCATCTAGTCAGTTCAGGGCCTGTGCCACCAGGTAAGTGTCCGCGTTCTGCCCAATAGGGGCCGTGCAATACTTGTAGGATACGTTGCCGGAGGTGAGAAACATCGGACCAAAGTTCTTTTTAACTTCAGTTGCGATGAATGCCTCGGCTTGCGCGAGCCCATTGGCCGGGATATGGGTCATTACGGTCGAGCATTCGCCCTGCTCGAAGAGGTAGCCATATCTTTCATCGGTTTATATCCCCACAGCCTGCGCCGCCACTAGGTCGGCTGGAGCAGTAATCAATAGGCGTATCCCCCATCATGTCTTTACCCCTATCCGGCCGGTATGTTGGCCTGTTGCTGCTGCCGCTGCTGGTGGCCTGTCAGCCTGATAAGCCAACCCAACAACCGTCCGCATCACCAACCGCCCGGCAACTCCCCGCGGAAAAGCCGGCTTCTGCTCCTTTCCGCGGGTGGCGGCGCTACACCGGGCAGGTAGGGTCTTATCCGGTGGTAGTTGAGCTGACCTTCGAGGATACCGCCACGGTCGGCTCCTACTACTATGCGCGCTATGGTGAGCTGGTGCCGTTGCGGGCGCAGCCGCCGGGGCCGGGGCAGGCACTGCGGCTGCGCGAAGGAACCGCTGCAACCAGCAGCGGCACCTGGGAGGCGGTGCAACCCGCCGGCCCGGTGCTCAGCGGCACCTGGCGCAGCCCCGATGGCCGGCGACAACTGCCGTTCTCGCTGCGGGAGGAGTATGCCGGGGCCGTGCGCTACGAGCAGGTCGGGTTCAGCCGCGAAGGCCAACTGCCCGCCGACTCGGCCGTGTGCGGTATTCCGGGCCGTACCGTGAAATTTTCGCTGCAAGGAGTGCAGTTGCTCGATGCCGGGAGCCGCCCCGCCCTCCAACGGATCCAGCAGCAGCTGTTGCCCGTGCCCCCCGCACAGCTGGAAGCCTACGTGGCCCGGCAGGTGGCCGACAACGTGGGCGACTGCACCGAAACCGAGAAATCGGCCTGGGTAAGCTACAATGCCGACCACCTGCTGTCCGTGACTTTCCTGGAAGTGGTGTTTGCCTTCGGTGCCCCGCACCCGACCCACCACTTTACGACTATGACCTTTAACCTGCAAACGGGTAACCGGCTGGGCTTGGCCGATTTGCTGCGCCCCGGCTACGAGCAGCCGCTGCGGCAGCTGCTAACAAAACGGCTATTGGCCGATCCCAGCTACGGCGACTTTTACCGGGGGGAGCAGGCCGAAGGCCAGCAGCGGTGGCTGGACCAGGCCGGCCGGCCGCAACAACTGGTGCCGTTACCGGCAGGGGGGGTGGCGCTGACTCCCGCCGGGCTGGAGTTCACCTGGAACGAATACACCATAGCCCCGTACGTGATGGGCCCGCAATCGGTGGAGCTCAGCTACGCCGACCTGCGCCGGCTGGTTCGGCCCTCGGGGCCGCTGGCAGCGGTAGTTGCGCGGCACAAGTGATAAGAAAAAACCAGCAGGTTGACTGATATCAGTCGTCGTCACACATGTACTCCCCATTCTGATGCCTTAGTAAAAAGCAGAGAACCGTGGGTATCGAGAAGGCAATACCCACATTTACAAAAGCTTGAAGGAGGCCAGAAACTTATCGGCTTCCCGTCTATTGTGCGTGCGTTTGGTGGCCGTCACCATCACCACCACATAAAGCTCCCGGTAGTAGTAAGCCCTGAAGTAAGCTACATTACCCTGGCGGTCTTTCCACAACAGGTCTTCACCTCTGCCCTGATGGGGACCGGAGGCCGGCAGCGCTAACGGGCGAGCATACAGTACTTGTCCATTTTGCCCGTAGACCGCATCCATGCGCCGATCCAAGCGCTCGGCGGCTTCTTGCAGGGAAACTGAAGCCGGGAGTGCCTGCGACCGATCATCAGCCGCTGCATACAGCACCCTATATAGGTCATTAGCTTTTGCGGCGGGCGGCATGTCCAGTGCCGTGCTTCTAATGTAGGCCAGTCCCCAAGGAGTACGACGGGTTTCGGTGGGTAGGATCGCCGGTTCCGCTGGGTAAATTATAGAGTAGACGTCGGGCTGGGTAACAAGCTTGGGCCGGGAAGCCGGCGCGTTGCCACCGCTGGCTATCCAGCCGGAAAGTAACGTAGCCCAGATACTATGTAGCATGATCTAAAGGTAAACATTGAACAGATGCTGGCCCTGGTGTTCCCAGCGTATTGGGTGTTGCTCTTACTAATCATCAGATTATGGATACGTCACCTGGATGTGGAAATTGCCCCCCCTCAGCCGACAAACCAGAGCACCAACGACCCCAGGACGTACAGGCCCACGCCTCGCTGTAGCCAGGCCGCCCGTGGGCCCAGCGGCACCAGCCGGCCGCCCTCGACTTCCGCCACCACCATATTAAAACCAAGCAACACGAGGGCGGCCAATACCAGGAACCCGTCATAATCCGCTAGATGACCCGGCCGGCAGTGGTAGAGCACGGCGCGCAGGTTGCCTACCTGGCAACCGGTCAACACTAAGCCCGCGTCGCCAGCGGCGGTACTACCGAGTTGGTTACCGATGTGGGTGATCCGCCAATTTTTAAGGACGGAAAACACAACGATGTAATACGAGAACTAACGTTTAAACTGCCGGTTAGAAGACATAGGGTCAGTTAGGGGAACCAGAAGAATGCTTCAGCAGGGGGCGGCGCCAAGCAGCCCATCAATTCTGGGCGGAAAGCACCACGACTACGCACAACACGAAGAGCACGCCCCCTGCCACTAGCAGCATAGCCAAGATACCCGGCAGGCTGTTCCAGCGGGGCCAGACTATTAAGCGGGTGGCCAAAGCCAGACCCAGCAAGAGCAGCAGTAGAGCCACCAGAAGCAGGAAGGCCTGCAGCAGCCAGGCACTCGCCGCCGTGGCATCCGACCCGCCTGCGCAGCTGACCAGCGGCCAGCTCCAGCAGAGCAGCCCGAGTAGAATGCGGGGAACAAAGGAAGCTTTCGCAAACATGGCAGCAAGATAGGGCACTGCATATACCCACCCAACACGATGCTGTTCCCGTTATCTTTGCATAACCTTCACCCATAGTTCTTTCTTGTCCATCGTTTCGGAATGTTATGCGCCTAGAAAATCAGCAGGCGACCAGTGTGTGGCGAGTAGCGGGGCTGCTACTGTGCTTATTGGCCGTGGGCATAAGTATAGTGACTGGGGGAGTTGCACTCGTCCCGGCTATGCTCTTGCTGGCGCTGGGGGCGTACTATGCCGGGCGGAACCAGGTGGAGGCCATCGTCCTTTCCGAATACCTGCGCACTGTCTCCGTAACGCATAGTCACGGATTCACTTCCTCCGTGCGAACTTTCCCCGTGCAGCAGCTTACCGCCCGCTACCAGGCAAACGGGGGGTTGCGGAGTGGGAAGTATTACACCTTGGAACTACATTACCAGGGAAACCTGGTGGCTGTTCTGGACCCCAAGGCCGGCTATTACAGCAGGGAAATCGAATTGTTGTATTCCGCCATGCTCGCCCTGCACGCGGCTGGCCAGGAGACAAAAGCGCGTAGCTAACTCCGCCCCTTCGTGGCAGGGACATGCCTCCCGTTGCAGAAGAGGCAGCCGGCGCTTAGTTTCCCCAACCGGGGCCGAACACAGGCACTTTCCCGACTTTCGTATCCCGCCCAACGCGCTCCTTATTTTGGCGCCCCAGCGCGTAGTCCCCGAGGAAGGGGTCGGCCCAGTCGAAATAGTCTACCTGGACTCACCTGCCCGCGTATCTCGGCATAGGTGATCTAGGGCCACGCGCTGGCAAGCCTAACAAGCTTTATCAGTTCATCCTTATGGACTATTATTACTTCGCTTATCCCTCGCTACGTTGTCCATGGTATTGAGCTTACTTCTATCGGAATCTACTTCCATCTCGCTCGCTGGCCTCGTGCTGTTGGCCCCCCCTGGTACTAGCGCTGGGTTACCCGCTCTTCTGGCTAGCACGATCGGAATCGTCCCAAATTGCTAAAATCACGGCCTTGGTTCTAGCCGCGCTCCTCGTGTGGCTAGGCAGCAAATTAAGTGATGACCTGGGAGCAGGGGTCCTGTTGTTTTCAGGTATTCCGTTTGGGTTAGTCGTGTTCAATTTATCGCGCAGCCCAGCCGAAAAGTAGGGGCTGCCCGGGAAGCGAAGCGTGCAAGCCCTTTCGCTGCACACCAGTTCTTGGTCTTTCCTGAACGGACCGGACAAACGGCCCCGAAAATCTGCCATTCGGAGCCGTTTTAGCATGTACCCAAAGCCTCCCGTAAATGGCCGGTTATGGAAGCATCCATTGCGTAGAAGCAAGTCTAAATCACCATCAGTGGCCCCTATGCCTGTTCATCTCTCCCGGAACATTCTGCTACTGCTGATACTCTTCCGGTTGGGTAGCTTTTTCGGCCAAGCGTAGAACTGGGATGCCCTCCCAAAAACGCGGCGCCCGGAAAGAGCTCCCTTCCCTCTCTCTTTCCGTGCGCCGCCAAGGACGAAGATATTTTCCGCGAACCATCCCGAACAGGACATAAGGTAAGCCAAGGGCTGGTTGACCTACTGGATACCATTGGCTACTGGTTGTTGGGCATGGGGTGGCTATTCGCGGCGGGGCTGCTGTATCTGATTATCAAATGGCTGAAAACCAGTTTTTGTTGTGTGGGTTTTCCAGTGGCTGCCCCTTTGTCTGGTCGCGCTGGTCGCGTATTCTCCGCTGCAAGCGTATTGAGCCCGGTTACAGGACCTAGCGGTATTTCAACGGGAATGCCGTCCGTTTCAACCACCCAGCGCGGCTTTCAGGCAGTATCAAATGCGGCGATTGGGCGATGCACTTCCCTACCTCGGCCTGCTCACGGCGATCACCCTGCTCTATATTCCGGCCATCAACCAGGTGGTGAAGGCTCAACGAAACAAGGGCTTCCAAGCAAGTGCATGAAAGATACCTACTAGGTCAAAGGGTCGCCCCAGAACCACGGCCAGGATCCTGAAAACTAACTCTGCGGGCTGCGTGACGTTGCGGAGAATAAAAACACCGTAGCAACGTACCCGCAATAGGCAGATAGGCCCTCCAGCACACCAAGAGGATAGGCGGATTGCGTAACAAAACAGCGTCCGCTAATAAGTCAGCGGACGCTGTTTGTCAGAAGGATTGGCTGGTGACAGCCGGGGAAAGTCGAGATAGTTTCCTTATTGCACGACCACTTCCACCTCGTCCACTACGTGGGTCAAACTGGCGTTCTCTTGAAAGTACAGGGCTTGATTGTCAAAGCTACTGGCATCAAGGGCTGCTACTGCCGTAACCTTGCCATCCAGTAGTAGCTCGCATTTTATAGACTGACCAGCCGTTGGCTTGACGTAATTCGGCCGGTTCACATACTCATACAGCACGTGGAGAAACAGATGCTTCCCTTTCGGGTAGGTGCCGACTTTATATTTCCCGGTGGTGCGGTTCCCCCCCCATAACAGCTTGCCGGATCCGGGGTTCTTGAGGGAGGTTTCGCGCAGCGCGACGATAGGAAGCGAGCCAGGCGAGCCCACCGCCGTAACCTGAGCTTCGACAACTACTGAGTTAGATGGAGTGGGTTGCGGCTGCTCCCTCTTGTCACCACAGCCGGCTAGCAATAAGCTGAAACCAAGCGCTAAAGAGGTAAATCGATTCTTCATGGAAGGGTATAAAATAATGAAGGCGCAAGATAGTAGATCGCAACAAACGGCTCGCAGGCTAAGCATTACAAGCTTTCTGGCTCATTGCTGTTCGTGCCCGAAGCCTAGTAGGGCCAGGGGAGGCATCTGAAACGCCTGATAGATGCACAGGGACGTTCGCGGCACCTTGCTCAACTTTACAAATAGACTCCTTTTTGTATCATTGCGTGGGTATAAATCGCATACTCTTCGTGCTCGCTCTGCCACTAGTGGTGCCGCGGTTTGGGCGTTGTGGCTACGGCTCTCATTGTCGCGATAGCCAGCATCTACACCCCGTCGGCCGACACGGGACCATCTGTCTACTTGTATAGCCTTCTGGTTTTTACGTTTACTTCTATCTATTTGAAACATATTGTATCGCTAGTTGGTGTTTGCCTGTATTTCGCTACCACTGCCTGCGGACAGGAAAAATTGCCTTCCCCCAAAGACTACTCGCAGGTGCTGGCGGGGCGCTACGACGTGCGCGAAGCCAAACGGCTTCTGCAGCAGACCGTCGTCTATCCCCGATGCGTGGAAGAGCAAAAAGCCCAGGGCAAGACGGACCATAGTGTCAGCGTCTTCTCGCTGACGGTTGACAAGGAAGGCCGGGCCGGCCAAGTTGATTTCACGGTCACCAAGCAGATCAGTCGGGCGTGCGCCCCGGAGATTGAGGCCGCCATTCGGGCGGCCGTCCAGCGGTTGCCCCGCTTTCGTCCGGCCCAGGAACATGGCGTGCCCGTATCCATAGAGCTCCGGATGGCGATGGAGTTTCCACCACCGGACCCGGAGGACTATGGAAAGCGAGAGCCCGAGGTGAGGGCTAAATACCCAGGAGGCTACGCTGCGCTGGACAAAGCGCTGGGCTTCCCCAAAACCCCGCTCACGAAGGCCGACTCCGTAAACGTTGTCTATATCCAGCTGAGCGTACGCCCGGATGGGCGGGTGGGGCACACCCGGGTGGCGAGTTTCAGTGAGCCAAAGCCAGAGCCCGGGTATTATCAGGGGATCTATGCGCAAACGATGGTTCGCCGCTTAGCGCCTTTCAAGCCGGCCAAGACGAAGGGCAAGCCGGTCGGGTCTGATTTTATCCTCTGCGTGTACTGTCCCCCGGAGGAAGAACTGGAGGAGCTGGCCTTTCTGGGGCAGTTGCCCGTGGCGCCGGTGCTGCCGCCCCTGCCCCTGGAACTCTTACCCGCCCCCGAAAGCTTCCCGACAGCAGCTAGTGCCCCCAACGACTACACCCTGCGCCCTGGCCCCGCCCCCAGTGCCAGCCGGAGCAATTCCGATGCCCCCCCCACGCTGGACGGCAGCCCTGTGTACGGGTACGTGCAGCAGATGCCTACCCTGGCCCCGCCCTACGAGCAGGCCACGGTGTCCGCCGCCATCTCGGAAACCCTGG
The DNA here is from genome assembly GCF_004745865.1 of Hymenobacter wooponensis. GTDB lineage: Bacteria > Bacteroidota > Bacteroidia > Cytophagales > Hymenobacteraceae > Hymenobacter > Hymenobacter wooponensis. Next base: position 23,107 of record NZ_SRKZ01000009.1, read on the forward strand.
TGGTGCCGGACGACGTGCGCCGCGGCAACTTTAACGGGGAGGTGCGGGTCGCGTTTACGGTGGATGCCCAGGGCACCGTGCGCGACCCCAAGATGGTGCGGGGTCTGTGCGGGCCGTGCGATGAGGCCGTGCTGGCCGCCGCGCGCCACCTGAAGTTTGTGCCCGGCCGGCAAAACGGCCAGCCCGTGCCGGTGTTCATGCGCGTGGACGTACCCTTCCATTCCAGCCCATCAGCCCCGGCCAAGGTTAGGTAATTGCCCGGATGGCTGCGGTTGCTCTCGGCCGCTCAACTACTCCGGCCAAGCGCCGATCCACTATTGCCGCTGCTCCTACCACGAGCTTTATGAAGGCCAGTGCTAATTACCTTTCGCCAAACAATGTGCCCGGGGTCGCCGGGGGCCTCTACTTTGTCTTTATACGCAAGGCCATCCTGGCCCGAACAAAGTTTTAAGCAATGGATATCGCAATTATTGGCGGTGGAATAGGCGGGCTGACTACGGCCCTGGCCCTGCACCGGAAGGGGATAAAAAGCACGGTGTACGAAGCCAGCCCGGAGCTAAAACCCGTGGGCGCGGGGATCATTCTGGCCAGCAATGCCACGCAGGTGTTGCAGCGGCTGGGGGTGTTATCCGCCCTGCAGACCGCTGGGCAGCCCCTGACCGAGTTACGGATAACGGATGAGCAGCTACGCCCCCTATCCCGCAGTGATTTGCAAGACATGGAGCAGCGAACCGGGGGCGGGTGCCTGGCCATTCACCGGGCGGAACTGCAACGCATTCTGCTGGAGCACCTACCCAGTGAATGCGTGCAACTCAACCACCAGATGACAGACCTAGAGGTACTTCCGGGGGGAGGAGCGATGCTACATTTTGCCAATGGTCTTGCCCGCCAGGTGGAGGGCATCGTGGCGGCGGATGGCCTGCACTCCCTCGCCCGGAGCTGGGTAGCTCCGGGCAGCGTGGTGCGGGAAGCCCATCAAATCTGCTGGCGGGGCGTGGCCGAGTACCAGCTACCGCCGGAGCAGGCCGGGTGGTTGCAGGAAGCCTGGGGCAGCGGCCGCCGCTTTGGATTCGCCCCGATTTCTCCCGGTAAGGTTTACTGGTATGCCTTACGTGACGGACAAACGCCTCATCAACAGACGCCGGCCGAATTGCAGGCCACCTTTCAGCCGTTTGCCCCTCTCGTGCACGCGCTGCTGGCCCACACCCCCGCCAAGCACATGCTGGTTCATGCCATTAAAGACCATGCCCCGCTGGCTGGCTGGGCCCGGGGACCGGTTTGCCTGCTCGGTGATGCGGCGCACGCGACCACGCCAAACATGGGACAGGGAGCCTGCCAAGCCATCGTGGACGCCTATACCTTGGCGGAGCTGCTGGGCAGGGGCCTGGAGTTGCGCGCTGCCTTTGCCCAGCTCTACGCCCTGCGCCAGGCTACTACGGCGCACGTGACCACGACCAGTTGGCGGGTAGGTAAACTAGCCCACGTACGTAATCCGGTGGGGTGCTACTTGCGCAATACGTTCCTGCGGTTAACCCCCGCAAGAGTAACTCGTCGGCAAAATGAGCGACTGTTTCAGCTGGAAATCGACTTGCCGGATCTAGTGCCATCAGATGAGGTAGCCTAACTGCCACCAGGCCGTAGCCATGCAGTATAGTCCGCTTAAAATTCCTCGCCCGAAGCCTTGTGCGATCTGATAGAATACTTCGTTTCTTTCCGTATGTCCCCCTTCTCGTCTGTGTTCCGTGTGCCTCGCCGTTCTTTCGAACTCCTGTTTTTGGCGGTGCTCTTGCCCGCTGGAGCCTCGGCGGGTCCGGGGAACGCGGCGCGCAATGACGCGGTGTGGGCCGCGGTATTTTGGACTCCGCAACTGCTCTGGGTGGTGCTGTCCGCGGGGCTGCTGGTGGCCGTGCTCGTCGGATTCTGGCGCCGGCGGGCGGTGTGGTGGCTTATGTGGCTGCCGTATGCGATGGTTTTGGCCGCGCTGGGCGTGCTAATCACGGCCTTCAGTACCGGGCGCGGGGAGTACGGCTCCACAGCCCAGGTTATCCAAGACCCCCTGTTTGTGGAAACGGCCACGCCCAGTTTATGGGCCTTGCCGGCGTTGGGCTTGTTGCACACCGTTGTGGTACTGCTGCTGCTGGCCACCCGGTACCGCCAGCCCCCCGAGCCCTGGGATGCATGAGTTGAAGCGAGGCGCCGGTAGGCGGGCCACGCACCGCTCGTTGCTCAGGCTCAAACGTTTACTAAATTCCTCCATTTGGTGAACCACTCGCAGCTGCTTGGCACTAGGTGCCAGTAGGTAACGGCAGCACATGGTGAATTTACGAAACCTGTCTACGATTTAACGTGTACAAAACGCACCAAGGGGATGAGTTGCGTAAATATCCTAGGTTGAGTTATACCCCCACCTCGCAATAGTAGTAGTTTTTGCTCTGCTACGTCAGGTGCTGCCGATATGGTACTTTTCAACTGAGGCCGCTAGGTGCATCCTTACAGAGGCGGCCGCGCTAATCATCTCCTAAATGCCGGAGCAGCAGGAGCAGGAGGCCTAGGAAAAATTGGCCGAACATAATAATCACACCAGCGACGGCGCCAAAAATCGAGCTAAAGACGAAAACAGCAGCCACCGCGACGACGAAGCTTTTGACCACAAAGCCTTCTCTATGTTTTGGCGTGCGCATATAACCGCGGACGGCCAAAGCAAGCAAATACCCAAGCGGATAAAACCACAGAATGAGCAAGAGAAGGGCAAGAGTAAACAGCATGTGCTACCCCGCCAAAGTAAAAGACCAAGTTATCTTAGCGGGAACCTAAGCAAGGTAGGGTATTTACTTACCTAGTGCACAGCCGTAGCAGTGCCTGTTGCCTGACCTAACGGATACGCTACTGGACCACCTGGCGCTGCGCCTGCTGCTCCAGCGGCGGGTTGAGTTCCTACACCAGCCCGTAGAAGCGATTCACGTCTTGCTGCTGGGCTGAGTTCCCCTGTACCCCGCGCTGCTGCCTCGGATAAGGACTGATAAGCCGATAGTAGTAGGCCCTATCGTCCCTACACTTAGTCCTGATAAGCAGGGACCATCAGTACTAACTTTAGCTCAAGCATAAGGCTTTTCTACTACGATGATCATTCACAACACGTATACCAGAAACGCGAGTGATACTGCTAAGACCAAAAACCTAATAACATTCTAAGGGCAGCTATTCTTTGATCACTCACACGTAACGGGGGGGCTTGAATTCTGCCATTTAATGCCAGACCAGAGCCTCAGGATCGCTAGCACTACGCCTATACTTCCCAAAAAGGCCAGAGACCCCGTGATATCACCAAGTAGAAGCAAAGGACGCATTCGCTACGATGTTTAGAGAGTTGGTTTTGCAAGATATGCCGATACATACAGGGCCTTCAGCTCCCTTTTACCCCTGCATTAAACGGGGATAAAAAACGACCCTGAAAAGCCGCCTTTCTGGAGCTGTTGAAGCGGTGGCGATAAGACCCGCTGGGACTACTTCTTCCAGAAAGCCTGGGGAGAAGTCAATACCATGATTGAGCTGGAAACCCACAAAGCCTACTACCGTCGCCGGGTGCACCTAAAGCAGGAGCAGCTACAGAAACGATAAGGCTAGCGCCTTCGCAACTACTGGAATTGCTTTGTCAACCACACCCCTAGATTCCAGAGGCATGCTACGATCAGCAAAAGCAACAGGGGCAACCAAATTATTGCCCCAAACCAGAAGAAAGCCAGCACCACGGCTATTGGCCCGTCCCATTTGAAGACCTCATGTACACCGTAGGACAGGCCTGCTAGCAGCAAAAGGAGAGAAAACAGGACTAATAACACACGCATGAGGATGACCATGCGCCAAGATAGCAAGCCGATGCAGTACCCCATTCCCACCCTGCGCGCCTGCTAATTCAACCCAAGAACAATTTTTTGGTTTTCCGGTCAGGTAGTTAAGCGGCACACGCCTTACGCTGCGCCTGCTTTCGCAGCAGGATGACGTGCACCACCGGTAGAAACGGCACCGCCAGAACGCTACTATTAGCCCCTATGTAATTAACTAGCTGTCGTGGTCGAATTAGAGTTGTGGTTGTTGCAAAACGCTTGAAAGGGCAACGACCGGACGAGTTTACGATTCACGTGCGCGGGGCCGTGGCCGAGAAAGAAGCGAAAGCTATTTCCACGCGCACCAAGGATGCCTTGGCGGCCATGACGGCCCGGGGCTTTCAACTCGGTACGCCGGCCAACCTGACCGACGAGGCTCGAGCCAAGGGCCAGCAGCAACGGCAGCTCAACGCCCAGGCGAGTCTGGCCAACTGCCAAGCGGCCGAGCTGGCGCGGCTCTATCGCCGCCTGCAGTGGGACTACCGCCGCATGGCGGCCCAGCTCACGGCCTCCGGCTACCGTACCCGTCGTGGGTATCACTTCACCGCTGCCGGCGTGCGCCGCCTCGTGCTAAGACCGGAGTCACCGTCCCAGCAGGAGTAAGGGGCGCACAAAGTCCTACCTAGATAGCAATCAGATTCCTGCACTACTCCTGTGGCTATCCTCCTCGCACCTGCTTTACCGTCTTTCATTCGGGGCCTAGTTTTCCGGTGCTAGGCGGTAGCTGGTGCTGCGCCCCCCCGCCCCTTCTTTCATGAGGATCCTTTTGTCCAACAAGTCTGCAATGTCGCGGCCAGCCGTGTCCTGGGAGCACTTGGCCATGCGCGCCCATTTCGAGGTAGTGAGCTTGCCTTCAAAGCCATCAAGCAGCCGTCCCACCAGTCGTCGTTGCCGCTCCGTCAGCGGTGTTAGCCGATGCCGCTCCCAAAACCGGGCCTTGGCTAAGACTTGTGCCAGCGTCTGTTCGGCACTCGACAGCGCTCGACCCAGGCACTGCAGAAACCAGGTGAGCCAGGGCGTCAGATCCAGCCCCCCCCGCTGGCTGTTTTCCAGCAAATCGTAATAGGTCTGCCGCTCGGCCTGAATCTGCGCCGACATGCTGTAGCAGCGCTGGGCCGTACCGTCGGCCCGGGTCAACTGCAGGTCAGCCAGGGCCCGGGCGATGCGCCCGTTGCCATCGTCAAAAGGATGGATGGTAACAAACCAGAAGTGGGCGATCGCCGCTTTCAGCACGGGATCCAACTCCAGCGGCGCATTAAACCAAGCCAGGAACTGCGCCATCTGCGCGTCCATTTCCTCGGCGGGCGGGGCGTTGTAGTGCACCCGCTCCCGGCCCATTGGGCCAGAAACGACCTGCATGGGCCCTAAGCGCCAGGCTCCTACGCGCACCGGATACAAGCCGCTGTAGCCCGTGGGGAACAACGCGTGGTGCCAGCTAAACAGCCGCTCGGCCGTCAGGGGCGCTGTCGCCTGTTGGGTGGCATCCAGCATCAAGGCGACAATGCCTTCCACCCGCCGATCCACCGGCGGCAGGCCGGCTTGTTCCAAGCCCAAGCGATAGGCCAGCGAGGAGCGCACCGACGCGGGGGGCAGCAACTCCCCCTCAATTTCACTGGATTTAAGTACGTCCAACGTCAGCGTTTGCAAGGTAGCCTCCGCTCGTAACTCCAAGCCCAGGCTCTCGAGCCGACCCAACAGGCGTCCCTGCTGGTGGCGAACGGCACCCAGTAAGTTTTCTAGCGCGGACGGCTGCCAGGTAAACTGTGGCCACCCCGATAGTTGATGAATATAAGGCTGTATTCTCCGCATAAGATGCGGTAAATATACACGCTATTCTCCGCACCAAGCGGTGCTAGCCCAAGCAGCTGCATCACTTAAAACGGTAGTACGCCCGCATCCGTCACTGCTAGCAAACGACCGTTCAACGAATGTGACAGCGGTCATGAGGTGGTCTAGGGAGGACGGACAGAAAAAGGAGAGCATCAAAAAGTGTGGGGCAGTAGGGGGGCAACCATTCTCTGGCTTAACTTCGGAGCCCCTCTCTGTCGGTGACCGCCATGCTCCCTCCCGTTACCCCGCCTTCTGTCGGCGATGACCGCCTGGCGGCGGTCTACCAGCTCAAGATTCATCTGCTGGGTATTAGCCCTCAGATTTGCCGGCGCGTACTCGTACGGGGCGATACGACGTTGGCGGAGCTGCATCACGTCTTCCAGGTGGTGATGGGCTGGGAGAATTGGCACCTGCACCGTTTCAAGCTCTGGGGCAAGGAATACGGGATGCCGTACGCCGGCGGCATCTACTTTGCCGACGATGCCCGCCGGGTCCACCTGGGTGATTTCCCGTGGCAAGCCAACGACAAGTTCACCTATACTTACGACTTCGGCGACTACTGGCAGCACCAGGTGCGGGTCGAAAAGGTACTGCCCCCAACAGCGCTGGTCGCCCACCCGGTGTGCGTGAGTGGCCGCCGGGCCTGCCCCCCGGAGGAAGTCGGCGGTCCCCGCGGCTACGACCAGCGCACGCTGGACCAGTTCTCGTGGAGCTACGAAGCCGTGGAGCAGCTGCTGGCCGGCGAAAACATCTTCGCCGACGACGTGCCGACCTGGTTCTGGACTTACCGCCCGGAGCACTTCGACCGGCAGCAAGTCAACGACCGCTTGGCGAAAGTGTATCAACTTAAGGGTAACCCCGATTTTCTGTATTCGCAGGGTGGCTACGACTACTTTTTCGCGGCTGAGCGGCCGTGACATCTGTATTAGGAAAACCAAGTGGTTTTTATGATACAGCCCAGATAGTTTTGCGCCATGCAACAGGCCGTCATTTTCGTGCGCGTCTCCAAAAAGGAGCAGGACTACCAGCGGCAGGTGGAAGACCTGCGCGCTGTGGCCCAGAGTCAGGCCGTCCAGGTCGTGGCCGAGATTGCGGAGAAGATTAGTGGTGCGAAAAGGAATCAGGACCGGGAAGGAATTCAGCAGCTGTTGGCGCTGAGCCGCCGGGGCGCCATTCAGAAAGTATTGGTGAGCGAAGTCTCGCGCCTGGGCCGCTCCACGGTGGAAGTCTTGCAGATTGTTGAGGAACTGACCCAGCTGGGCGTCAGCATCTACGTCCAAAACTTTGGGATCGAAACGCTCAAAAACGGCAAGCGGAATCCGGTTGCGCAATTCCTGTTCACGCTGCTGGCCGAATTTGCCCGCCTGGAGCGCGAGACCCTGCGCGAACGCATTCTCTCCGGCATGGACGAAGCGCGGCGGCAAGGCGTCACGATTGGCCGCCCGGTAGGCGCAACGGAAGACAAAGCTGTCTTTCTGAAAAAGTATGCGGCCGTCGCCCGGCAGCTGCGGGCGGGCCTGAGCGTACGTAACACAGCCAAGCTGTGCGACGTGGCCATCAACACGGTTCGTAAAGTGAAAGCCTTGCTCTAATTCTAACTCCCCAATGCCATGGAATTCAAACTACAACTGGTCGCATGCCTCTCGGAAGGCAACGAGCCCCTGCTCGAAGACGTGTTCACCTGGAGCCGGGAAGACCTGAGCTTAGCCAGCGTGGGCCTGACGCTGGCCGAATCGAAAGAGCTGCTGCAATGCATTCAGCAAACGATGATAGGGCAGCAGATAGCGACGCACCTGCAGCTACATCAGCCCGTCGGCTTACGGAAGAAAGGCAGCTACTCGCTCCAGCTGAAAACCTTGTTCGGCAACGTCACGGTCGACAGCCCGCGCTACTATCGGCCACCCACCGAGGCGGGACCGAAGACCTTCAGCCCCCTCCAGCACCTGTTTCCGCAGCACGTGACGCCGGAGCGGCTGTACCTGGAAACCAAGTGGGCCAGCCTGATTCCCTACCAGAAAACAGCCGATTTGCTCCACGATGTGCTGCCCCTGGGTGCGAAACTATCGGGCACGACCATTCAGCAGCACCTGCACGCCGTGGTCGAGGCGCAGGAACAGCTGCTGCCGCAGGAAGTGGCTCCTTTTCACGGCGTTTGCCAACTCGAGCGCGAGGCCTTGCCGTGCCCGGCCCGCCCGCTGGTGGTCGGCCTCGACGGCGGCTACGTCCGGCACTGGCATAAAAAAGGCTGTTTCGAGGTGATTGCGGGCAAAAGCATTCCCGCCGAAGGGGGCGCCAAATGCTTCGGCTTCGTGCAGGAAGTGGACGCCAAGCCGCGCCGACGTGTTTTTGAGGTGTTGCGCGCGCAGGGCTTACAGGCGAATCAGTCGGTAGAATTCTTCACGGACGGCGCCGCGGTGCTGCGCTCGCTGACCAGCTACCTGAGCGCGGAGTCCACCCACATCCTGGACTGGTTTCACCTGACCATGCGCCTGACGGTGCTGCAGCAGTACGCACTGGGATTTGCTCAGGTCGATGCGGCCGGTGGCAAAGCGTTTCAGGACCGCTTGCACAGCATCAAGTGGCACCTCTGGCACGGCAACGCCGAGCGGGCCTTGGACAAGATACTGGACTTGGACGACCTGCTGGCCGTGCACCAAGACGACACGCTCATGGCCCGTAAATACAGCAAGTTGAAGCCCTTGACCCGACTAATTGCTGATTTTCACACCTACGTGGAGCAGAACAGCGGCTTCATCGTGGACTACTCGGAGCGCCAGCGATACGGCGAACGCGTCTCGACTGGGTTTGTCGAGTCGGCGGTGAACCAGGTGCTGGCCAAGCGCATGGTCAAACGCCAGCAGATGCAGTGGACTAGGAAAGGGGCGCATTTGCTCGTACAGGCCCGCACGAAGGTGCTCAACGAAGAGTGGGAAGACTGTTTCCGGCAGCAGTACCCTGGCTTTCGGCCATTGTCAGCGGAGCCCCTGGCAATGGCTGCTTAAGTAGCCATACAGAAGTAAGCGTATAGTGCGCAATTGGTAGCTTGCGGCATGCGACGACCTGCCACCGAGTTGAGTTCGGAAGAAGTGACGTGTTTGGAAGCGTGCAGTCAGCACGGACCGCACCCGCGCATGCGGCGGCGGGCGCTGGCCGTGCTGGGCCACCACCGGGGCCAGACGTTGCCGCAACTGGCCGCGCTGTTTGCCGTGCGTTACGCGACGGTACACGGGTGGGTGCAGGCCTGGCACCGGGCCGGCCTGGCGGGGCTAGCCGAGGGCCGGCGCGCCGGACGGCCGCCCAAACTGGCCCCGGCGGCGCAAAAAAAATAGTCGCCTGGCTCGGGTCGGCCACCCAGCAGCTACGCCGGCTCGTGCCCCGCGTGGCAGCCGACCTGCAGGTGCGCGTAAGCGTGGGCACGCTGCGCCGGCTGGCGCGGCGGGCGGGCTATAGCTGGAAGCGCACCCGGCGTAGTCTCAAGGCGCGGCGCGACGCGGTGCTGTTCGGTTTTTTTCAGCAGGAGGTCCAGGCCCTGCACGCGCTGGAAGCGGCCGGCGCGCTGCGGGTCGTGTACGTAGACGAGTGCCGCTTCTCACGCCTGGCGCCGGTGCCCTATGCCTGGCAGGTGCGCGGGCAGGCGCCGGTCGCGCTGCCGGCCGAGCGCGGCGGCGGGGGCCACACCGTGCTGGGCTTGTGGCAGGCCAAGGCCCCGGGCCAGCCGCTGACCAGCTACGTGCTGCCCGGCGCGCTGACGGCCGACCTATTCGTGGCCGCGCTGGACGAGTACAGCCAAGCGCTGTCCGGTCCGACCGTGCTCGTGCTCGACAACGCCTCGGTGCACCGCGCCGCCTGCGTGCAGGCCCGCCACGGAGTGTGGGCCGCGCGCGGCTTGCGCTTACAATTCCTGCCTGCCTACTGCCCCGAGCTGAACCTGATCGAAATCCTCTGGCACCGCTGCAAGCACTACTGGCTCACCCCGGACGACTATCGCACCGAGCAAACCCTACGCGACAAGCTCGACTACCTCATGCCCAGAGTCGGAACTGAGTATACGGTTACTTTTAGCTGACCACTTAATCGACGCTTACCGCATTTCCGCTCGGCGCGCCTGCCGAGTCATTGGTTTGCAGCGCGCGAGCTTCGCCTATCAAGCACGTGGACGCGATGATACCGTTTTGCGCCAGCGCTTGCGGGAGTTGGCGCAAGTGCGAGTGCGCTACGGCAGTCAGCGCCTCTATATCCTGCTACGCCGGGAAGGCTGGCTAGACAATCATAAGCGCGTGCATCGTCTTTACTGCTTGGAAGGCTTGAACTTGCGTAGCAAGCGCCCACGGCGCAATCGGGCCGCGGCCCACCGGCTAGAACGTCTCCCACTGGGCCGCCTGCATCAGAGCTGGAGCATGGATTTTGTGGCCGATAACCTCTTCGATGGCCGCAAAATCCGCGCCTTAACGATAGTCGATAATTTTAGTCGCCAGTGCCTGGCCATTCACGTGGGGCAGTCGCTGAAAGGTGAAGATGTCGTGGCCGTGATGCAGCGCTTACAGCAGCAGTTAGGCGTAGTACCTGAGCGCATCCAAGTCGACAATGGCAGCGAGTTTATCAGCAAGGCCCTCGACCGCTGGGCCTACGACCAGCACGTGACGCTGGACTTCTCTCGGCCGGGCAAACCGACCGATAATCCGTACATTGAGTCGTTTAACGGCAGCTTCCGCGATGAATGCCTGAACGTGCATTGGTTTCTATCGCTGACCGATGCGCAAGATAAAATTGAGCAGTGGCGCCAAGAATACAATGGCTTCCGACCGCACAGCTCGCTACAGAATTTAACGCCCGATGAGGTAGTGGCTGCGGCTACTACTGTCGAGCTTCAGAATGCCTGATGCTCCACTTTCAACCGGCCCAGTAAATGGGAGCAGGTCAGTTGCCGAAGCGATACGCAACAGACTGCGTCGCCACCCGCGAACTGGAATGCGCTCGAGAATGCTCCTCATGACTGACATGTATTGACCGGGCCTTGTCACGCCGGTGATGCTCAGCACGAACTGGCCAGCCCGTTTAGCTTTTGTGCCAACCTTTTACCCAAGGCCAAGTTTCGGACGCGGTGCTCGATGCGCCGGGCTCACTTATCATTCAGGAAGCGCGCAACCGGACGTTCTCGATGCAGACCGCGCTGCACGAGCTGCTAAAATAGCCAGCCTACCTACTATATTAAAGCGCCTGTCAGGCTGAGCTGGCGCAGCATTTTTTCGCGTGAGAAATCATATTTCTAACGGAAGATGCTGCGCCAGCTCAACCTGACAGGCGCTTTGAGCTACCAGATATGGACGACGTGCTTAAAACTCCTGCACCGTGGGGCGTAGCACAATTTCGTTGATATCTACCTCGGCGGGCTGCTCGATGGCGAACGCAATGGCCCGGGCCACTGACGACGCTGGAATAGCCTGTTTGTAGAACTCTACCACGCCCTTGGCACTTTCCTCGTGCGAGCTGCCGTGCTGTAGCTCCGACTCTACCGCGCCGGGCTCGATGCTGGTGACGCGAATGCTGCCGCCTACTTCGTGGCGCAGCCCGTCGGATATGGCCCGCACGGCGTATTTGGTGCCGCTGTACACGGTGCCGCCGGGGCTGAACACTTTGATGCCCGCCACCGACGAGATATTGATAAAGTGCCCGGACTTTTGCTGCTCGAACACGGGCAAGGCGGCCGCGATACCGTAGAGCACGCCTTTGATGTTGATGTCAATCATGCTGTTCCACTCGTCCACCTTGGTGGCACTCATGGGCGCAATGGCCATCAGGCCGGCGTTGTTGATGATAACGTCGAGGCGACCAAACGCTTCTACAGCCTTATCAACCAAGGCTTTTACTTCTTCGGCTTTGGTTACGTCGGTTTGCAGAATCTCTACCTTTCCGCCTGCGGCGCGAATATCGGCAGCAATTTTTTCCAGGTTTTCGAGGCGGCGCGCGCCTAGCACTACGGCGGCACCTTTGCTGGCCAAATGGCGAGCCGTAGTTTCGCCCAGCCCGCTGCTAGCGCCCGTGATGACGACTACTTTATTTTCGATATTCTCCATGATGTTCCTCGTTTGGCCTCGCTTTGCTTAAGGTGATGTGGGGAGAACCGGTAGCTACAGCAGTTGTTTCTTGGGTGGTGGTTTAATTTAAGGTGAGAGTGTAGTTATCGATAACGATTTTAATGCGGGCAGTATGGATTGCCAAACTTTTGCTAAAGGAGCAGGATTTGCGCACCAGCATACCGCACCGCTGCCGTAAGGAGCAATTACTAGCTTCGACAATACTGGTTTGCCCTTCGCCTTTCAGATACGGGCAGTGTCGCCAGCGGGGCAGCACGTTTGTATAGGCATTCCAGCGGTCGGTAAAATACCAGCAGTGGCGGCGGTAGCGACGCGGCAAGGCTTGCTACAGCCGCTGCGCCGTTTGAGCACTGCGGTTGCCCAAAACCCACGCCACGATGCGCCGACTGGCGCGTTCGACCGCAAGCAAGAGCCAGACCTTATGCGCTTTACAGCGTTTTTTCTAAAACTTCTTCCGCCGCAGTCGGGGCAGCGGGGGCGAAGCTGCCCGCGCTTTTTTTAGCAGCTTAGCCACCGTCACGCGCGCCACGCCCGTGGCGTGCACAATGCTACGTTGGGAGTTGCGTTCTACGTAACAGTTTTTCCACCTGGGCATATTGGGCGGCTTTGGCGACAGCAGCGGGCGTAAAACGCGCTTGGTAGCCACAGGCTTTACACTGATATTCGGCATGCCCTTGGCTCGGAACATTGCGCCGAATAGGTTCGCTGCCACATTGGGCACATAGATGTTGCGTGTAAACCATAATCCCTCCTACGCTTTTCACCTCTTAATGGGGTTCTTTTGCCAAAAGGGCGGATTTACACGCTAAGCCCGGTTAGCAAAAAGGGTTATAGTACTGCCTGAGAAAGACTGATTCTACGCTGTAGAGCGGGTGCGTGCTGCCTATCAACAAGGAACTCCTTTTTGATAACCTCCGATGCCCGCCAACCCGACCGACCAGCCCACCCGCGTGGCGCTCTATGCCCGCGTCTCCACCCTCAACAAAGGGCAGGCCCCGGAAACGCAGCTGCAGCCGCTGCGCGAGTACGCCCAGCGCCGCGGCTTTGCCGTTGTCGATGAATACGTGGACCAGGCCTCGGGTACCAGCGAGGAATGAACTCAGTACAAACGGATGATGGTGGCGGCCAAGAACCGGTAGCTCGACGCGGTGCTGGTCCGGCGCTACGACCGCTTTGCCCGCTCGACCCAGGCGCTGGTCAACGCGCCGAAGGAATTCCAGAGCCTAGGGGTGGACTTCGTCTCCTACCAGGAAAATATCGACACCACCACGCCCACGGGCGAGTTGGTGTTCCACGTCATGGCCTCGCTGGCCCTGCTTGAGAGCACGCTCATCAGCCAGCGCGTGCGCGCCGGCATGGCCCGGGCCAAAGCCCAGGGCAAACACGTGGCCCGCCCCCCGCTGGCGCAGGTTAGGCAGGAGGCCATTGCGCAGCTTCTGCGCGAAGGCTTATCTATGAATCAAGTCATCAAGCAGTTAGACCTGGCCTATGGCACCGTCTACAATTACGCCCAGAAGCTAAAAAGTGCTTAGCGTGTAGATCCGCCCTTTGGGAAGAAGAACCCCTGTTAGCCATAGACTCGGAGGTTTTACCCTATTTGTTTAACAACACCCCACTTTCAAAGGAAGTGGCTCTTGTCGTTAACGGCAGTAAGTAACTCGGTGAATTAATTAAGCGTCCTGCATAGCAAATGCTTGCATCCGCTTCAAATGCGATTTTTGGACCAAACTTTTAAGACAGGCCACTGTTCCGGCCGGCGGGCATGGATCCTTGTACCAACCGGCTGGAGACAGTGCCTTACACACAATGCTTAGACAATTTATAGCTCGGCCTTAGACTCGGTGTCATATCAGCTTGAATAGTTGCCGGATTTAGTGATCTAACACATCAAAACGTGTCATGTGCGATTTATAGCAGCCGCATTTAATTTAGGAGAGTGTATATGGACTGAAATGTATAGTTCACTTCTTGTAATTTATAATGGCCGCTTATTTGAAAATCGGGAATAAGTAGAGGTAGCACTCTAGAATACGTTACAGCTTTTCGTTGTGCTTGACAAGCCATTGCTCCCCTTCTCGATCTTCTATTCTGAAGCCATCGCGAAAATATACTTGCTGTAAATGTTGTTCGAACGTGTCTGCCTGCTTCTGTCGCTGGGCATAAGGCCCGGGATTTTCGAACATTTCTCGTACCTCGCTTAGACGAAAGGATACTTCCGAGGCAATAGAGGGCGCTGGAGTTTCTACCTTCCTTTTTGTGTTAACGGCTGTCTTTGCCTGCTGGTAATCCGCCAACAGATATTTTTCAATTAAAGCCTTGTAGATAGCACCTGCGGGCTTCTTGATTTTGCCCTTGCGGAACTGACTCGCTACAATGCGTACTACATAGGCAATATAGTCCACCTCGTATTCACCAGATTCCAGTTGCTGGCGGACCACGGCCAAGCTTTTTTCGCCGACCCCTATTTCTGCCAAAGTTTGAGCCCAAGCGGGCACTTCGGCTGAGGGCGATTTTGTAGGCATAACCTTTCCCTCAGCTGGAGCAGCCAGTAGAAATTTTACCTCCGAGACGACTTTGCCTTGCTTCTGCAGCTCGTAAGTGAACGGCATATCCGTCGATTGCATCTCAGTCTGGGCTTTGTCCAAAATGCGGGTGCGCAGGTTATTAAAGCGCGGATACTCTCCCTCCTGCAGATCTAGTAAGAAACGGAGTTGAGCAATTGTAATTGTCCGCTCTTTGAAGGTGGCATACTCTTTCAGCAGCCAATAGATGCGGTAGGAGTAAAAGCTCTTCAGCTTATTGAGCTGCTCAAGTTGCGCAAGAGTGAAGTTACCACTCTCCCGCAACTGTAGTAGATAAGGCATAATCAGGGGGTTAAACGAGGCTACCACCCCTCCCCTATCGCTTTCGTAAGCGGCCTTCGCCATCAAGGGGATAAACTCGAAGTCAGGCTTTTTGCTCCGCTTCCGAGTACCCTGTTGCGTGTCAATCAGCTTTTCAATATACAGCCGCCGGGAGGTAATGTTATTGCACATTTGCTTTACCTCATCATACGCTGAGCCTCCCGTGCGTTCATGAATTATCTCAGCCATCGGTACAAAGTGTTCCCGAAATTGCTCGTCTCCCGGTTCAATACGCGTGAGTAAAGAAATAAACAATCGCATCTCCAGAGGTACAAAACTGAACCTTGCGTTAATGAGCGCATTGTGCTGGGCAACCGTTTTGTCAACAATCGGAACCAAGGGCGATTTTGTAGGCATAAGGAAGGCAGCAAGGCGGTTTTGTAGGCGTCAAAGGGCGATTTTGTAGGCGCTAATCGTCGATTTTGTAGGCATGAAAGGGCGATTTTGTAGGCTTATTCCATTCCATGATACATATAATCAGGCCGTTACGGCTCCTGTAATTACTAATATAGTATAGGTAATCAGCTAGCTTGTTTAGGGCGATTTTGTAGGCATGAAAAGACGGTCGCGGTAAAAGCAAAAAAAAGTAATAAGCGAAAATTTTTGCGGCGCTTTTTATGCTTTTTTATACTGTAACTATTTGAGTTTCTTGCCATTCAGTCGATACTGTTCGTCTTCTGGCAGCGGCCGATCAGCTCCTTCCATCGTGTCTAGAAAAGCACAAAGTGCTGAATCAACTGCTTTCTTCAGCACCAGTCGGTCCCAGTACTCACTTTGCTTTAAGCGAACGTAGGTGCTGCGTCGCAGAAAGCTGCTGAATTTCAACCATTCTTCTTCCGTCGAAGTGGAAGCAGTAGTTTCCGGTTCGGACGAAGCAGCAGGGGTTGGGGCTACCTGCGGTAAGATGCTCCGGTTTACCCCGTATAGGAGCGCGTCATTCGTTAGCGATGGCGCCGAGGCATCCAAGTCATCCCCAAAATTTGGTTTCTTGCTCTGCTTGCTCATACTCGGGCAATGATTTCTTGGGTAAGCGATTCGTAATCAGTGGCGCCATTGCTCTCGGGCGCCCACCGGTAGATGCTCTGCTTCTTTATCTGAGCTTCCGCCAGCGAAACGTTTTCACGAATAGTGGTTTCCATGAGCAGCTTGGCCTCAGAATACTTGGAGTCAATCAGGGCCACAATGTCATGATGAAGCTTTTTACGGTAGCGGCTACTGTACTTGGTAAAGAAAATACCTCCTATAGTCAGATTGGGGTTATAGAGGTCTTTCACCCGCTCGCAGGCTTGCATGAGCTTATTGAGCCCTTCGTACCCAAAGTATTCCGGTTGACACGGAATAAATACCGCGTTACAAGCTACCAGCGCCATGTACGTAAGGGCAGATAATGAAGGCGGGGTATCAATCAGACAGTAGTCATACTGGTCCTGCAGAGGTGCCAACCCCTTCCGCAGGATACTCTCGTAGCCTAATTGCTGGCCAACCATTTTTTCCAGATAGTCCAGATCCGGGGTAGCGGCCACTAAGTGCAAGTGTTCCTCTATCGCCAGGACAACGTCGGTCAACTGAGCTTTTTTCTCTAAAACCAATCCTAGATCCGGATAGCCTGCCGGCAAGCGGAAGGCAAGGGAAAGATTACGCTGGGCGTCGCAATCAATTAAGAGCACGCGGTAGCCGTCACGTGCCAAGGTTTGAGCCACGCTAAGCGTAGACGTAGTCTTTCCGACTCCCCCCTTGTGGTTAGCAAATACAATAATCTTCATGGTGCAGCACACGCTTGATCTGACAGCAATAATAAAGAATTAAAACTTCCTCGACTTCTGTCACCTGCCAAGCTTCCTGAGGAAGTTAAAGAAGTCTGACATGTTTAGCTTCTTAAAGAAGTCTAACATGTTTAGCAAGTCAAAGAAGTTAAAGAATCAAGTGTTCTTAGGCTTCTTAAAATTCCTCAAGAAGTTCAGGAAGTTAATATACTAGACTCAGTCGCTCACCAGATTAAATATTCATCTGTTTTACAGTGGGTTACTAACAGGACCGGGCTGACCTGTTGCTATTGTTGATGAATAACGAAAGAGCCGCTGAACCGTCATAGCAGCATATTTTTTTCCGGCGGCTGTACGAAACATGGCTGCGTTTAAATGCGCTGCGATTTGACGAAACGTCAATCCTTGGGCGCGTAGCAGAACCACGAGGCTGGTTGCCTGTTGATTCTGCGGCGTGCGCTGGCGCTGCTGCCGGCGAGCGGCAGCCCCTTTCAGCCGGGCTTCCTGCGTTAGGTTCTGGGGGCTGCCTAGCTGTTGGCCCCGCGCCTTCTTCGCCTGCAGCGCGTCCTTCGTGCGCTTGCTGATGGTTTCCCGCTCGTGCTGGGCTATCACGGCAAAGATGCCAACCGTGAGCGTATTGGCATCGGGCATGTCGCAGGCAAGAAAGTCGACTCCGGAATCACGCAACGCGAAGATGAAGCCAGCGTTGCGGCTCAGGCGATCCAACTTGGCGATGAGCAACGTGGCGCCTTGCTGCTTAGCAGCCGCCAGTGCGGCCTTGAGCTGGGGCCGGTTGTTCTTCTTGCCGGACTCTACCTCGATGAACTCCTGCAGCAGTCGCCCTCCGGCTGGCACATAGGATTGCACCAGGTACTGCTGTGATTCCAGGCCGAGGCCACTGGCGCCCTGGCGGGCCGTGCTTACCCGGTAGTAGGCAATGTAGGTACGCATGGCTTACTCCGATTCGTCACCATGTAAAGTCTCCATCTCGATCTTATCTAGGCGCTGAATTGGTTCGGGCTTGCCTGCTTCCGCGACGCTAGTGGCTTGCTCAGGTCCGTACAGCGTATGTAATTCACGAGTGGCACTGGTAATGCGGTAAGCGGTCTTGTCCTTGCCTCTTCGCTTATACCGTGCCTGCTTTAGCACATGCGCTGCCTCGTACTCGATGCGGAGCTTCCAGCCCAGCAGCGTATAAGTCGTATCTAGCTGCTGGTGGACAACAACATCCTGGTCCTGAGATTCAGGGAGTTGAGAAGGATCTTCTACCACAGCATCGACGTACCCTTTAAACGCCTTGGATACCCGCGTTTTCATCTGCAAGATATAGCTCAGTTCCGCCGCTGTGTCTATGTCGTCGCCTGTGAGCTTGAACCGTCGAAATCGGATGTTGAACCCCTTCTCCACTACCTGAAGGGTCTGCATGTTCCTCTCTAAGCTTTCTCCTTGTTTGATAAAAGGAAGGCCCCGAGGTGTTTCCTCCTTGCTCCAGATACGCTCTCCATCTTCATACAAAGCGATTCCTTCCCCCCTGCCTAATGACTGTAGAATTCTGGCATGTAGCAGGCCACTATCAACTGAATCAGTATAGCGATGCCGACGAGAAACTGTAGCCGAGTACTTAAAGCCTTTCGCGTGAATGTTCTTCTTGGGTACACGGATCTGAACCTTGTGCAGATCCGTGTACACCAAAAAGTCTACCTGCTCAGGGCTGGAGTAGATGCGTAAGGTGGCATCGCGGATGCAGAGCCCTCCGGTAAACTCAATATCAACTGTTTTCTCAATGGTATGGGAGCGTACAAACACCAATGAGCCCATTTCCAAGCCCAGGTTTACGCCCCCTACCCGCCATTCAAAATCAACCAGTTGGGAAGGACCTATATGATACGCCAGGCCCGACAACCCTTGTTGAAATTGAGTAAGCGATGCGCGCCCGTCCTCGCGAACGGTTAGGGTCACTTGCCCCGCTACCTCTCCCTGTACTCCAGTAAGCTGCGAGATATGATACCCGTTCTCGCTGGTCTTAATCGTTGGGTTAAGCCCGAGATTACGCAGGAACTGCGTCGTTGGCCCCAGTTCAATCCCTCCCTTTTTTAAGGCGGGTACCGCAGTATCCTTCAGGTCCTGCAGCAGGTCGGCAATTAACTGTTCCCCGGTAGATTGAATGTAGGTGACGTTGTGGCGCTTGAGCCAGTCGATGCGGAGCTGACTCAAATTGGGGGAAACTAGGTAGGCCCCGCGCATATTGCCTTTTACCGCATCCAGGATGCGCTCAAATAAGACCAGTACATTCGGGTCTTCCAGGCCGTAGCCAACGAAGAGCAGAGTTTTACTCGCCATAAGCGCCTGGATGGCACCCCACAGCAGGTGGTCGGCCTTGGAGTAAAATGCCCGGTAGTCTTCCTCCGTGATCAGCAGACGGTTCAAGTCCTCCAGGCTGCCATGCACCTTATACAGAGTAGGTTTATTTGGTTCCTGATACGGTATCTGCTCACCGTTGGTAACAATGTGAAGTTTATCCTGGCCGTACGCCTGCTCAAAGAGCGAGTCGTAGTTCGTGGTAACGATATGCTCGAAGAAAGGAATGGTAGCCACCTGCTGATGAGTCTTTAGTGACTTGGGCCGCGCAGAATATACGGCCTTTACCTCTTTGCGCAACTCGTGCAGGCGCCCGTTAAACAGGTTGACGAACAGACTGGCAAAAGCAGGTAGCGGCATGTTAGGATAACCGTCTGCATCCAGCGAGGGGGCATACTCCCGGGCCTGCTGCTGCTGGGCTTTGCTGAGCGTATCAAACAGGTGACGTACCAAGCCGCCGCCCATGGGGTAGCCGGCATACTTTGAAAACCCGGCTCCAGCCCACAGGACAACCTCCCGGTTGCGTATAGTCTTAAATAAGGTTTCCTGATCCATACATACTGGGGGTGTTTGGGGATAGGTATTATTTCTGGTTGTTGTCGTGTACCATAAGGGTGACCTCGCCGACTACCTGGGCCGGGTGGTTGGGATAAGCGTTCAGTTCAGGATTAAGAATGTAGAGGGCATTTACCCACTGATTAATCGAACCGCTCTCCTTGGCCTGGGCGCGCATCTGCTGGGCAATGTTCTGCTGCATGGCAGCGGAATACTCGCGAAAGTGTTTCATGGGGTAGTTTACGTGCTGGTAGGTGAAGGTAGCGGGTTTGTAACAGATCACAAACGGGCGTTTATGATCTGTTACAAGAAGCTTCCGTTGAGTGGACTCGAGTAGACCGAGCCAATTACCAGAGTATTTTTCTAGTGCTGCGCGATGAGCTCATCCACCACTACGGCTTGTTGCGTTGCGTCTCAGTGCACCCGCCCAACTGCTACTCTCGCCGAAGAGAAACGGCTCGTGCTGTACGGCCCCTCTTTGCCGCTGTCAAGTCATCCTCCTCAACGCGCCGTCATCGGCAGGCATAGGAAAATAATCGTGACCGGAAATAGCCTGGTTCTGAAAGGGTACCCCATCCTGCTTTCGCTGCTACTGCTGGGCGCCTGCCAATCAGAGAGTGTCAACAAGTTTGCCATCAAGGCCGAAGTGCTTATGGCGGCTGAGGGAATGACTTTGATAAATGCGGACAGCTTTCCTTACAAGAAAGCCACGCTGATGTTGCGCCAACAAGGTCACACGGCCGGGTACTTAGCCGTCGTGTTAAGTGAACTTGAAGCTCGAACGTGGCCGACTCAAGGAGCTACTTTGCTAGGGAAAAACGTAAGATGAATTACCTATCCCAATAGACAAGGTGCCGTCTGCGTAGCTTACAGAAAATCTAAATGGCCCCTATATGGGGTGCACCCTACCTCTGCTCAACGGGGTCCAGCGCCGCACGCTTGACTCTCCACCTTCCTTCGCAGCTCGTGCTGTCCACACGCTCTAAAAAGGTGGAAACCAATCTCTGTCCTACCGAAAGTCAACGAATAAGCCCCACCGACTGGGGCCGGCGGGGCTTTTTTAGTCAAACTTCTAACGCAGTACTATACAAACGGTCTATCAGAAAGAATGGGTTCAACCATATCCGTTGCGCACGGCCATCTATACGTACGCTGGGTACATTGAGCACATCACTTCTAGTGTTCAGAAGGCTTCTGCTGGCAGTTTAGTTGAAGAGCCTATGCTTCCGGGTCGGGTGGTAAGTGCGCGAGTTGTTGTTGCAGGGCATGCATGCCTTGCTGAATGGCGTGCCGCCCAGCGGCTGAGAG
Source organism: Hymenobacter wooponensis (assembly GCF_004745865.1). GTDB lineage: Bacteria > Bacteroidota > Bacteroidia > Cytophagales > Hymenobacteraceae > Hymenobacter > Hymenobacter wooponensis. The sequence goes on from NZ_SRKZ01000009.1 coordinate 43,803, forward strand.
CGTGGGAACGGCGGCCAGTTGCTCAAGGGTCGTTAGCGACTCCAAGATGCGGGCGCGGGACAGGGGGGCAGCGGGCGGATCGGCTTGGCCGGCTGGAAATTTTGGCGTCGCATATTTTGCCTGCTGGTTGATGTGCGCGTTGGCTTGCAGGAATGCGTCGATGATCCGTTTATCGGGAACGTCGATGTAATGCAGCGTGGTTCGCATCGACTTGTGGTTCATCCATTTCATTATATCCAATACGCTCATTTTACCGCTGTTATACAGGCTTGTAATTAGCGTCGTGCGAGCCCGGTGGCTGGTAATCGGGCCATGCGCATCATGCGTGGGAATGCCCGCCTTGCGGCAGAGTAAGGGAATCAAGCAGTGATTAAGGTACGTGCGCCCGATGGTGCCGCCCCGCCGCGTAAACAAAAAGTCGGTTAGCTCCCCGGTTTTCGGGTCCGGCTGGGCTGGGGTGGCCGGCCGCACATGCTGCCACGCAAGCACCGCGTCGCCCACTGCTTGCGGAACTGGTTTCTCAAAGGCTCGTCCGGACTTGTGCCTCGGTACGCGCAGGTAACAGGCCCCAAGCACCTCATCCTGGGGTAACCAAGCTGCGTAGCCGGTGACCTTGGGCTGGCGCCGCACGCAGCCTACTGCTAGCCGTCCGAGCTCGTCGCTTCGCAGGCCGGTCAGCAGCCAGGTAATAGCGATGGCGCGTACCAGTTCGAACGGGTAATGGGCCCGGCGCTCGCAGGTGCTGCCGTCCGGGCGGGTTAAGGGCGCGTAGGCCAGGTCCTGGGCCGTCAGGGTTGCACTGGCCTCCCGCAATTTCATCCAAACGTGGTGTTCCAGGACACGGGGCTTGATGTTGCATTGGTCCCGGATGGCGCGCGGCGCGGCCAGCAGGCGTTGCGGGCTGAACTGCACCGGAAGCCAGCCCCACTCCTGACAATCGGCAAAAAAGCGGCGCAGGCAGCTCAGCAGCTGGGCGCGGGAAGCCGGTTTCATTTCCCGGTCAGCGCGGCTATAGCGCCCGGCATGGGCCGGGTGCAACCACTGGCCCATGCGCATAGTTTTCACGGCCGCAACGAATTGCAAGGCAATGGGCGCTGTCCACTGCTCGGGCGTGGGTGCGCCGGGCTGAGAGGCCGACCACCGGGCAGCTTTGGCCGCGGCCGTTAGGACCAGGTTGCGCACGCTTTCGTTGCAGCTCTCCGTCGAGGCCCACCGCTGCAGAAGTGACAGCCAGGCCTCGGGCATGGAATCCTGCTCGCCTCGACGCCCGACTCGGAGGCGAGGACCGGGAGTTAAGGCCTCGGTCAGGATGCCCAGCCCGTGCAAGGCTTTGGAGAGTAGAATGCAGGCGCGTCGCAGGTAGGGCAAGTCCGCCGCCAGATCGTGGACACGCTGCAGGACAGGAAGCGTGAGGTCGGTCAAATGGGGGCTGCGGGCCAAAAGAAGCGCCTGGCTGAGGCAGGCGGCCAGCACGGGGTTGCTACCGCTATTGGTCCACCCGCCGCGCTGCAGCTCGGTCTGGACGGTGGCCAGCGCAGCCTGTAAGGCACCATGGTCTAACAGCTGGCGGGCGGCAACGGTCACGGGCTGACCGGGAGCAACGAGCGAATAGATGGGTATGCTTTTGAGCAGGTAGGCGCAGCACATCAGGTGTTCCCGGACCCGGGCCGGGGTGGCACCCAGCTGCCGCAGGCCGGGCGCGCGCGCTACCGAGCCCGCTTGTTTGGTTTTACCGATCAGGCTTACCCAAACTGCCTCATCCCAGGCCCATAGCGATGTGCCCCGGTGCTGCATCTGGCTTACCAGTACATCCAGGCAGGCGAGGACACTGGGCTCGCTGGCTTCCTCGTAACCGCAAAAGGCCAGGGCGCAGCGTACCGGCTCCAGTAAACGCGCCAGGTCGGGTCGCGTGCCCTGCCCCGGCGGCAGTGCACTGCCCGGCAGGGGCTGCGCCCGAACGCATTCAAGTAACGCATTCTTTTCGGGGACCAGCAGGGCGGGCTCTTGATTGAATTCCGCCAGGCGGGTGGCCCATACTTCCAATCGGTGGGGAGTGCTCATACTGGCCTTAGCAAAGGGAGGAGTCCTGTTCATCATCCAGGGAGCGCAGGGCGTCAACTACTTTTTTGGCTATCTCAGGCGGGCGTAGATGTAGGTAGCGCATCGTCGTTTGCGGATTCTTGTGGCCGGCAATTTTGGCGATCGCCAAGAGGTCAACCCCTGCCTCCGCCAAATGCGTAAGGCGTAAATGGCGCATGGTATGGGTTCTCAATTGAGGCAAGCCGCTGCGTAGCGCTACGGTGTGCACGATCTTGCTCCAGGACCAAATCGTGATGGGCCGGCCGGTATTGCGCCGGGACTCGGAGACAAAGAGGGGCTCGCGGGGATGGAGCGGGACCGGCCGAATGGCCAGGTAGGCGTCGTACACTAACTGTGTTTCCCGGGAGAAGGGCACGATGCGCTGCAGTTTGTTCTTAGTCGTTTCTCTGCGCACGGTTAGCAACAGGTTTGCGTGATCCAGGTCGCCCACCTGCAGCGAGCAGACTTCTTCCCGGCGTAATGCTCCATCGTAGGCCAGCTTCAGCATCAGCAGGTTGCGCAGGGAAGTTCGTTGCATGCGAGCGGTAATCGCTGCCCACTCCTGTGCATCAGGTATCCAGGCTTCGCATTCCTCCGCCTCATTAGCTCCGGAGCTGTAATAGGGATGAGAGCCGTGGGGGCTGGTGCTTTTGCGAAGCGGGATAGTTGTTCGCTCACCAGAATCCACCAAATATGAATAGTACAGCTTAAGTACCATCAGGTGTTGACGAATGGTGGATTTGGACAGGCCCGTTCGGGTGACATGACCTTTTCGCCAGGTCTTTTTGCCCAGGCTGTTCTGGTACAGCGCGGTGTGCTCCCGCGTTGCAAGCAGGTGGTCCACTGGGTGTTCCTGGCAATGGCGTAAGAAGTCACTTAGTACACGAGCGTATTTGAGTACCGTGTTCTTGACTAATCCTTCATTGGTAACGATTTGCAGCCAACAAGCAACAGTGGGGTGATCTGCGAGCGCAGGAAAGCGAGCATACAACTCTTCCATAAAAAGCGATTTGTGAAGGATTGAACAGACCGCAAAGGTATTAATGCAATATAATCATTTCAAAGTGCAATCATTTCTAATTGCACCGAATTCAGATAGATTACACGGATCAAGTAGTATATGTATATTAATAATACAATTTATAAATTCTGGATAGGGTATTATTTTTTAATAATTTTATTGGATTAGCATAGCTAAAAAGAGTTTTTGAGCTGATTTAGAGCAAAAAAGAACATGCGGTATAATGTAAAGAAGAGTAAGCCTATTTACTCATGAATGCACAATACTTGATAAAGTTACAAATGGTATTTTGCCGCTTTTTGGTCAAATTTTGTCTTGGATGAAAGCCAGGCCAGTTCTAGCTTGTGCTGGAGTTGTAACTACACTGCCTTCTGCTTACTACTCTGTTGACTTAGGTGTAATTCAACTCGCCGCAGCAGCGTGGATGGCTTCTCGTTCAGAGCCTGGGCCAAGTTGAATAGCGTTACTAGAGAAGGAGCCTGCTTACCGTTTTCTAAATGTGAAATATAGGTGCGATTCAAACTGCTGGCATAAGCCAGCTCTTCCTGGGACATACTTAGCTGTTTTCGTGACTGCTGGAGTACTTGGCCGAAAATCTCTGCTATCTCGTCACTCATTTTTTGGTAGCATAAAATAGGGTGAGCTGTACGCCGGACTTGCCAGAAACTGCAACAGGAATGCAAAGTTTAGCGGCAGTAAGCCACCGATCAGGTAGTGGAGGAAAAGTCGAATAACTCCCTCACGTCTATCTGCAAAGTGCGCGCTAAGACGAAGACAGTACTTAAGCTTGTGTTAATGACACCCCGCTCAATCCGACCGATTTGACTGAATTCTATCTCCGCAGCTGCTGCTAAGCTTTCTTGGGTGAACCCCTTAGCCGTCCGCAAGTGGCGCAAGCGAAGCCCAAACTGCTGCAGGCCGTGTTGATCCCGGAGGTATTTCACCCCGCAAAAGAGGCGGCTAAAGCCAGAAAATGTTAGGGCAAATTTGCCCTATTTAAATATTGAGCTACCTTAGTGCCCGGCTTCTACAGGTTGTTTACTTGCTATTGCTTGCATACCTACCTGCTTTCCCTATTACCAGACGTTGCTCTCCACTTTATATAGATCAAGGTTGCTGCCGGTGCTTTCCATACCGAAAATCCACCTTCTTCACTTTGCCACTGCCCCCTTCATGGAAAGCGTACGAAAAATTAGAATCGTTATTGAGGCGGAACTGCGCGAGCGGGTTCCAACCATGCCTTCTTCGTCTGCGACAGATCTTGACCCACTAGAGTATAGCTATGAGCAGGCACTCTTTAGTGCCTTGCGGGCCGATCCTGAGCGCTATGCCGCGTTTATCAAGATACGCGCCATTACTAGCCTGGAAATCCTTGGGTTGCACAACGAGATTTCTAAATTAGCTCAGATCCGGGATAGCTATACGGCCAGTATAAAAACCTTGGAAAGTCTGCTCCCAAGTCTTCCCCAGCCAGCGCAGCAATATCTACAAGAGGCGTTAACGAAGGGGTGGATTATGGATGATGCGGATAGCATATATAACACGATGCAAATTGAGCCGCTAAGTTTGGCAATCGAGTATCCAACCGATCGTTCATAACGAAGTACTACACGCACTATAGGGTTCTACTACCCTACCTAAGTGTTCTGACTGTTCGTACAAGACGCTGCTCTTTACCCTGCTGGTAGGATATGCTGGGTGTAAGCTGGCACCCAAAATTCGTATTGACCCGTTACGTATTCATTGCGTTAGAAGGTAGGTGTGACGGCACCCACTTCTTTAAACCCTGGAGCCCCCAGCCTCCGGGGTTTATTCGTTTATAAGCAACCGAGTTGGCGGGTGGATACCGTGCGTTATCCTTAAGACACATATAACAGCCCCCCTTTTTAGGCCAGAAACGCGTTTTCAGCAGGTAATTTGCCCGGCCAATCGATTCTTTTTTTTGCTCCTGATTTGGAAGTCTAAAGCGAATAGCCGTCTTTTTTCGACACCAACTTTTCCATTCCAGCCATGAGCAACACCTTACTTGAACAAGTCAAAGCCCTGCACCGCCCCTACAATCAGGTCGCTGAAACGCAAGTGGGTATGCCCTCCAAACGCCCCCGGACGCACGACAACTACGCGGCCCAGGAACAGCGCGTGATTGATGAGGCTTTTGAAGTGTCACGGGTGGCCCGGAGCCTGCCTACTGCTGGCACCGAATACGAGGCGCAAGTAGAAAACATCATCGACGGCTGCCGGCAGATTCAATCCAACCCGTATTTGCGGCTTGGCGGCATCGTGTAAATTCAGCCTGCTAGGCCACGTCTGGTTGCTGCTGGTCAGGATGGGGACGCAGTGGCCACTGCGTCCCCATCCTGACCAGCAGTTCCAGCAGTTTAGTCCCAGTTCCTGAGCCACGCTACGCTGAAATTGCTCGTGACTCCGGCTGCTGGGCTTCCAGCAAGCGCTTAGCGAGCAGTTGGCGCATACTCATAAGCGGACAGAAAATTCCTTGGATCTGGACACCAGAAAAAAAGTTTGTGATAATTCTGCATATCCACTCCTTGTAGTATAAAGGGAATAAGACGGCTAAAACGCTCTGCGGCTAAAATGCTTGTTTTTAGAGTATTGCAGTCGCTATCTATGCACAACAAAGTTTATTCCACCGGCTTTTAACCATCATCTGACCATGCAACAACCCACGAGCCCTGAACGCCAGGAAGCCTACTACAAATGGCTCGCCCAGCAGGAAAAAGAAGAAAACGAGGAACGATTCCGGCAGATCAATGAAGGGGACGACCTGGGCGAGGAAACAATTGAATCCATTCTCGGTGACCTATACCCCAACCGGGAACCGGATGAGGAAATCGAAATCGACGACTACGAGTAGTCAGCTGGTGCCTGAGCACCACTGGCACGAAAAACGCCCGAGGCAAATATGGCCTCGGGCGTTTCATTGTCGTCGCGCTCCACTCAGGCCTTCTGGGACAGCAGCTGCAGGGCGTAGGTGCGGTGGGACAGCTCCAGCACGTCCGGATTTATTTTGGCCCCGGCGGCAATGCACACCCCGATGGCCTGCTTGATCATTCCCTCCTCGACGCCACGAAACGAGCGAAAGGGGTTCAAAAAACAACGTGACCGTGGTGGAACCGCGGGTTAACAAAGCGTTCGAAGCCAACAACAGACTGACCACCGCGCGGGATGCTTCCGTGTCGGCCAGCTATCTGAACCTGAAGCTGCAGGAACTCTACGTGGTGCAGGAATTCCAGGAGAAAGTGCAGGGGAAGATTCGGAAGCAGATGCGCGAGAAGGAACTCGCGTAGCGGGAACAGGACGAAGCCCGCCTGAATGCCGTGAAAGAGGAGCGCCACTATGTGGAGGCCCTTCGCAAAGCCCAAAAAGTGTGAAGCTCTACCAGAAACCCTAAACAGCTTTCAAACTAGGCGCTCTTGCAGCCGTGGGGCTGCTGGTCTACCTAAGTAAGAAGGACGATAAGCAAGCCGGAGAGCCAGCGTCCGTGCGTGCACTTTCGCGTCAAACTGGGTAGTTGGATAGCTTATAGCCTGCCAGCAGGTGCAGGTAGCCTAGGCGTGTATCTGGGTAAGTGAACACGACAGAGCGGCCAGCACGGTGCTGGAGAGGCGCTATGCAAACGAAAGCCCCTCGCGTCACTTCCTGAGGATAGCGGGCGAGGGGCTTTACCATGGTGCATACTGTTATGGGGCGTTGAGACCTCGACAAGGCGACTTACTGTAAGTCGCAGGTAGGCCTACTAGTCGCCTTTCTTATGCTTATGCGGTTTCAGATCGGGGTGTTTCGGTCTGTTTTCTTCCGTCACCCGTCTTCTTCTGTCCGGAGTACCATCTTCTTTATTAGGCTTAGGGCCGGGTTTGATAGCCATGGTAATAGGTAGTGGTTAAGGGTAAAACATGTATCTACGTGTTGAAATATACACGCTTATCGGATAAGAGGAAACGATCGTCCAGCCTTTAAATAGCCTTTATTTCCTGCCGGACAGCAAACTGAGTAATTACAGCGACTGCCCAGTTGCCCGGAGCGCGGTAACGTGTGCTATTAGTAAAACTATCACGCCGCAATAGCATTGTATTCAGCTCGTATAGGTACGTTAGCCCGGTGTAAGATCACTGAGAGTGATCAAAGAAGGCTGATAAGCCTCTGACACACGTGGTAGTTTAACTTTCTCTTTTACTTACCCTACATGAAAGTATCTGAAGTGTCGTCCGAATCACTTGTAACCATGGGATTGTTCGCCCTCTACGCGGCCGGTTACCTGATTGTGAATATGTACCTAGCAACTCACAATCTGACAGAAGCAAGTTGGTTGAGCTTTAACTATATCAAAGCGGGCATCAGCTTCTTAGGCTTTACGCTACCTCCCGTGCTAATAGCCTACTATACCACGCACGATCAAGAGCAGGTACCCATACCTATAGTGGATGCTGCGTTTGCTGTACTGGGAGCTCTTGGGTATGGATGCGCTGCGTTCACCATAACGGGGAGCTTCTCGGCAACGGCTGAATCGGTTGCGCCCATGAAAGTAGTGATCATAGCCGTCGCATTTGTTGCAGCCAGTATATTCTTATTTGCGGCGCTTAAACCGGCTGCAGGCACTCCTAATTGGGGCAAAAAGCATGGACTGCCGTGGTTCTACCTACTAGTGGCTGTTGTAATAATATGGGTAGGCGTATATGGCATGAGCTTACTCATCCTGTACTTCATCTCCAGTGGAGTGGTCTGTCAAGTAATAGTTCGGCAGATGCGCCGGATTAGGGAAAAACCTTCGCTCCAGCGAGCAGTGTGGGCTGCTATAGCAGGCATTACTTTTCTCCTAGTAGCGTGCGTGTTATACGGAGTGCTCTTCTATCGCTGGATGCCGTTGCAGTTGGGCGGTGGGCGGCCCTACTTCACCCGCTTTTACCTGCAGGCAGAAGCGCTTGACAAGCTGGTAAAAAGTGGGGCTATTACATCCCCAGCTGTGCTGCAGGCACCTGTCGAGGTGGTGTACATCTCGGAAAAAAATTACTACGTGCTGCTTAATGGCAATGCGGTTGCCTTACCCATCGAGAGCATAACTGGATACGCAGGATCCGACACCCAAAATCTCTGACCAAATTGCTTGATGTCGCAAAAGCAAGCAGTTAAGGCCGTGGTTCAGAAAATTAAATGTTACGGCACCTACCTGGTGCGCATTGAATCCTTCCCATTAAGCCTTGCATTTGTCCTTACGGGCAACTCAACAATTACACTTACATCGCGGTCTGGCAAGATTGCACAGTGACGCGCACTCCGGCCTCAACCGGTATTGACGAGTTGGTCAATATCAGTTAGAGCATAGCTTTTCGTGAGTTTGGTCTGCCTGCGTCGGATTTGTTCCGACGCTCTGCATATTGTTTTAAAAAACCGAGCCACTACTGGTTCGCTTCTCCGGTTTTGTGACCGGCGCCTTCTTACCAAGCAGTGCATGTAGAGCAAGGTAGCGTAATGGGTATAAGGTGCTCCAATTTTCCTCCAGAATTGAGTGTGTGTTTTGCTGCCTCACTCAATTCCTGTGCTTTTGCCTACCCGCTCACCTCATTGCCCGCTTTTCTGCTGCCTGTGTATACTGGTGGCGGTGCTGCTATCTGCAGGAGCCAGCCGGGCGCAGCGTTCCAGTGCAAGCAGGCCCGCGCTTACCTCGCTACTCGCTGCCCCACATAATTTACCCACCAGTCCGCGCCGACTAGCTGATTTCGTGGCTGTGGCCCAGCAGAACAGCCCCCAACTGATTGAGCTGGCCAACCAAGTCAGCCAGAACCGCCTCGACAGCCTGCGCCGCAAGGCCCAGAATGGCATTCTGATAAACGGTACCGGGGCCGCGGTGCTGTACCCCAGCATCCGCAACCGCCAGGGCGAGGCCGTGCTGGGCTACGACCAGGCCATCACCAACGGCGGCAACTACGCGGTCGTGGGCCAAGTGAGCAAACCGGTCTTCAACCGGGCATTGCTAGCCAACGATTATCGTATTCTGGGCAACCAGGGACAGGTGCTGCGCAACAACCGGCAACTAAGCGCCCTGGATTTGCGCCGCACGGTTACGGACCAGTTTCTGACGGCCTATGCCGCCCAATTGCAGCTAGACTTTGCCCGGGGCCTGCTCACCCAGTTGCGCCAGCAGGACCGCCAGCTGCGCCAGCTGGTGGAAGCTGGCATATTCAAGCAAACCCAGTACCTAAGCTTTTATTTGTCGGTGCGCACGCAGGAAGTAACGGTGGATCAGAATCGCCTGGCGTATCGCCGCGAGCTGGGTACGTTGCGGGCGTTAGCCGGAGTAGCCGACACGGCCCTAGTCGCGCTGGAAATACCGACCCCACCTACCCGCCGGCCCCTGGCCGGGCTGTTGGCTCCCGCTCAGCGCCAGTACACGCTGGATAGCCTCCGGAATCTGTTCGACCGGCGGGCCGTGGATACTTACTACTTGCCGCGGGTGAGCGTGGTGGCGGATGCCGGTTTGCAGTCCACCTCTTATCTGCCGCGGGCGCTGAGCCATAGCTTCGGAGCCAGTGGCGGGCTGCTGCTTTCCATTCCGGTTTACGATGGCCACCAGCGCCAGCTGCAATACCAGCGCATCGCCCTGAGCGAGCAAAGCCGGCGGGGCTACCGGCAATTCATCACGGTGCAGCGCCGCCAGCAGTACGAGCAGCTGGAAGGACAGATTCGGGCCGCCGATGCGCTGCTGGTGCGCATTCGCGAGCAGCTGCGCATTGCCCAGACGCTGGTGGGAGCCACGCGCCAGCAGCTGGCCACGGGCGACGTGGTCATTCTCGATTACCTCAACGTCGTGACCAGCTACCGCACGCTCCAGTTCAGTTTGTCTCAGGCGGAAACGGACCGGTTGCGCAGCCTGTACGCCCTCGACTTTCTAGCTGAGCAATAGCCCGTTTTTATATGCCTGTATACTCCCTGCGTTTTCTACTGGCTATCGGAGCCCCTCTGCTGCTGACTGCCTGTCATTCCGGCGACGGAACACCAGGAGCCGTTGCCGGAACCACTAGTGCCCCCCGCGCGCTGGTAACAGTAGGGGCCGTCCGCACCGATACCCTCACCGACGTGCTGCGCCTAAGCGCGATTTCCACCTACCCGGCTAAGGATGTACTCCGAGCCACGGCCACAGGCTACGTATTATCACCTTCACCCGTGCCCGGTCAGGCCGTCAGCGCGGGCCAAACCGTGTTTCGGGTGCAAACCAAGGAGGCGCGGGTGCTGCATCTGGATCAGCTCACCGGCGACCCGCGTCTGCGCTTTTCCGGGATTCTGGCTGTGAAAACCACGCGCGCCGGCGTGCTGGCGACCGTGGACAAGCTGGCCGGCGACTACGTGCAGGACGGCGAGCAGCTAGGCGTGGTGTACGACAAAAGCCGCTTTGGCTTTGTGCTGGATGTGCCGGCGACGCAGCTGCGCTACGTACGCCCCGGCCAGCGCTGCCGCATCCTGCTGCCCGACGGCCGGGTGCTGGCGGGTCAGGTGGCCGAAGTGCTGGCCACGGCCGACCCCACCCTGCAAACCCAGCGCTACACCGTGCGGCCCACCGGCGGAGCGGTGCCGGAACTACCCGAAAACCTGGCCGTGCAGGTGGAGCTGGACCGCACGGCTCCCCGGCCGGTGCCCACCCTGCCCCGTGAGGCCGTGCTCACCGATGAAACCCAGACCCAGTTCTGGGTGATGCGCCTGCTTGATGACTCTACCGCCGTGAAAGTGCCGGTGGTGCGCGGCCCCGAGCAGGACGGCCGGGTGGAAATCAGCCGCCCCCGGTTCAGTCCCCAGGACCGGATTCTGCTTACGGGCAACTACGGCCTCGACGATACGGCAGCCGTGCAGCTTAGCCGGTAGTAATTTCTTGCTCAGCTTATGGAAAATCCGGTTTTTCAGCGGTATAAAGCCCCCATTGCCGTGCTGCTGGCTTTGGTACTCGCCCTGGGTACGCTGGCGTACCGGTGCATCAACGTGGCCTTGTTTCCCGAAGTCACCTTTCCCAAGGTGAAAGTCATTGCCGACAACGGGCTGCAGCCCGTGGACCGGATGATGGTGACGGTGACCAAGCCGTTGGAAAATGCCATGAAGCAGGTGCCGGGCCTCAAGCTGCTGCGGTCCACCACCAGCCGGGGCTCCTGCGAAATCTCGGCCTTTTTCACCTGGAACGTGGACGTGGTGCAAAGCCAGCAGATTGTGGAGTCGCGCCTCAACCAAATTCGGGGCGATTTGCCGGCGGGCACGCAAATCAGCGTCGAGCGCATGAACCCGGCTATTCTGCCGGTGATGGGCTATACGCTGGAAGGGCCGGGGCGCTCGGCGCTGGAGTTGCGCCGCTTGGCGCTGTACACCATCAAGCCGTTTCTCTCCCAGGTGGATGGCGTGTCGGCCGTGCAGGTGCAGGGCGGCCGCACCAAGGAGTTTCAGGTGGAGTTGCTGCCCGATCAGCTAGCCGCCCTGGGGTTGACTCCGGCGACCGTCAGCGCCAGTTTAGGCCAAACCAACTTCGTGCAAAGCAACGGTTACCTGAGCGACTACCGCCGGTTATATCTGACCGTGACCGACGCTACCATCGTTACCAAGAGCGACCTGGAAAACGTGGTGCTGCGCAACGACGGGCGCCGCATAGTGCGCCTCTCGGATGTGGCCACCGTAACGCTGGGCGAACAGCCGGAATACACCCGCGTCAACGCCAACGGCCACGAGGCGGTATTGATTTCGGTGCTGCGTCAGCCCGACGCCAACGTGGTAAAGGTATCTGAAGGCGTGCTGGCCAAGGTGAAGGCGGGGCAGGCGGGCCTGCCCCGCGGCATCACCCTGCAGCCCTACTACGACCAGGCGGATTTCGTGTCGGAGGTGGTCAAGTCGGTGCAGGACTCGCTCTGGATTGGGCTGGCCCTGGCCCTGGTGGTGACGGCCCTGTTTCTGCGCTCCTGGCGGGCTTCTCTCACCATCCTGCTCACCATCCCCATTGCCCTGGCCATGACGCTGGGCGTGCTCTACTTTGGGCTGGGCTACTCCCTAAACATTATGACCCTGGGGGCCGTAGCCGCCGCCATCGGCCTCATGATTGACGACGCCGTAGTCATGGTCGAGCAGCTGCACCGGGTGGGTGAGGACCATCCGGCCGCCAGTCCGGGCGAAGTGGTGGCCCGGTCCGTGAAGCACCTGTTGCCGGCGCTGTTAGGCTCCTCCTTGAGCACCATCGTCATTTTCCTGCCCTTCGCCCTGCTGGGCGGCGTAGCCGGGGCCTACTTCAAAGTGCTAGCCACCACCATGGTCGTCGCTCTGGCCTGCTCGTTCCTGGTGGCGTGGCTGGGCTTGCCGGTACTATATCTACTACTGTCCAACTCGAAAAAAGCGGCACTTTCCAAGACTACCCAGCCCTCCCCCGTGATGGATTCTGCCCACCACGATATTCCGTGGGTGCGGGCCGTCATCCGCCGGCCGGCCTACAGCCTGCTAGGCATCGTGGGGTTGCTGGCCACGCTGTGGATAGTTATTCCACGCCTGGCTACGGGCTTTTTGCCCGAGATGGACGAAGGGGCCATTGTGCTGGACTACAACTCGCCGCCCGGCACCAGCATCGAGGAAACCGACCGGATGCTGCGCCAGGCCGAAAAGCTGATTCTGCGCGTCCCGGAAGTGGCCAGCTATACCCGGCGCACGGGCACACAGATGGGCTTTTTCATCACCGAGCCCAACCGGGGCGACTACCTCATCCGCCTGAAAACACCCCGGAAGCGCACGACCGAAGAAGTAATAAACGACATCCGTCGGCGCGTGGAAGCCACCCAGCCGGCCCTGACTATCGACTTTGGGCAGGTAATTGGCGATATGCTCGGCGACTTGATGAGCACTGTGCAGCCCATTGAAATTAAGATATTCGGCCCCGACGCGGCCACCCGCTACCGGCTTGCCGACCAGGTAGCCACCGTAGTGGAGCATACGCCCGGCACGGCCGACGTCTTTAATGGCATCGTGCGCATGGGGCCCGCCGTGGACGTGCGCCCCAATGCACGGCACCTCGCCCAGTTCGGGCTGACCGGCACCGACTTTCAGGCCCAGCTGCAAACCCAGCTGGCCGGCGTAATAGCCGGCAACGTGCTCGAAGGCGAGCAGCTGCTCAACATCCGCCTGCGCTACCCGCAGGCCACCCAGGCTACGCTGGCGCAGCTGCGGGCCCAGCCGGTGTTCTTGCCCAATGGCCAGCGCCGCCGCCTCGATGAGCTGGCCACGGTGCGCATCAGCGCCGGCGACGCGGAGCTGGAGCGGGAAAACCTGCAAGCCATGACGGCCGTGACGGCCCGCCTCGACGGCCGCGACCTGGGCAGTGCCATGCGCGACATCCAGCAGCAACTGGCCCAGTCAGTGCCCCTGCCGCCGGGCTACTTTATTCAGTATGGAGGTTCCTACGCCGAGCAGCAGCAGTCGTTTCAGGAGCTGCTTACGATTTTGGCCACCGCTTGCCTGCTGGTGTTTGCGGTGGCGCTGTTCCTGTTCAAAGACCTGAAAGCGGCGGGACTAATTCTGCTGGTGGCCATTCTGGGCCCGGCCGGGGGCAGCCTGGCGCTATACTTCACCCACACCCCGCTGAACGTAGGCTCGTACACGGGCCTAATTATGGTGGTGGGCATCATCGGGGAGAATGCCATCTTTACGCTGCAACAGTTTTTCGAGAACCGCGCCGAGGGCAACCCCGTGGCCCAGGCCATCGGCTACGCTATTGCTGCCCGCCTGCGGCCCAAGCTGATGACGGCGCTGGCCGCCATTGCCGCCTTGCTGCCCCTGGCCCTAGGAATCGGGGCAGGCGCTCAACTGCACCAGCCCCTGGCCATTGCCGTTATTGGGGGTCTGCTGCTGGCCCTGCCCCTGCTCTTAGTAGTGCTGCCCAGTCTGTTACGGCTGGCATACGAGGTAAAGCTCTATGCACCCGTAACAAAAACGAGCTAGCGCCCCAAACTGGCCAGAAGAGCTGCTGTGCAGCCCCTAGCCCTTCAGTAGCGTGGATGCGGTGCTCGACGCGGGAAAAGGATAACACCGACTAATGAACGCAATGTCCTGTGCAGACAGCTGGGTGTTATGCGGCGTAGGTGTGGGGGGGACGGTGAATTCCGGGGGGAAACTATAGTGCATAATCGAAAGCGGATCATATCCCGAATTCGTGATGAGAGCCTTTTCCGCTTGTTCAAAGAAATTGGTGTCCACTTTCTGCCGATCCCATCCGTAGGCCTGAAACAGTCGGCTGTAGATCAGAGGCTTGTTCCACTGGATAGCAGCTGCCGGACTCTGATGCTCGTGCACGCACCCCAGGCAATGGCCAAACTCGTGCAGTATCGTAGCCGGGAAAGCGTCCGGACTGGTCGTTTCGTCCGACAGATCAAAATTCATCGTGGCTTTGTTCTGATCGCGTTCCGTCAGAGCATCCGTGCCTACTAAGGACCAGGAGCCGCTGCGGGTAAAGCTAATTCTTACTTCCGCCTGCCCCTGCGCAATAAAGTCAAACGTGATGTTGGCATGGGTTTCCCACGTTTTGGCAATTGTTTCAATTTGACGGTGCACGTGTTCCGGCCCTTCTAAGAATCTGACCCGCAGGACTCTGCCTGCTTTCCACAGGTGCGTTTGCAGAAGAGCCAATTCGTGCAGAATTTCCCCGGTTTCCCTTCTGCCAATGACAGTTTCTTTGCTGAGCAGCAGCTCAGAGTACTCCTTGTTGCCGGCCGCTATTTCCTGCAGCAGGTATCGGGCGGGCTTATGGCCGTAAATCGGCTCGGTTTCCGCATTCATGACATTATCGGCCCGTTCTCGTAGCGCGACATACAGGCCGTATTCCCCTCCGTGGAGACGCGTGGTGCAAAGATTGAGCGGGGTATTTTTCACAGGCGTAAGTAGTGTATGTAAATGAATTCAGCCGCATAAGGCGGCGAAAGCAGCAGGAGGTATAACACCCCGTAAGGAGGGCTCAAAACACTCACCCTGCTAACTTCAAGGCCTTACGCGGGGGAACTAACTTAGCACAATTCAAGGTGAACCGATAAAATGCTAGTTCGCGAATTCTCTAAGTCATTCATCCCTAACGCTTACTGCTTGCACAGTAAATAGGTCTGAAACCTGGATAATTAACTGTCTGCTTTTCGACTATAAAGCAGACAGTGCGCTGGCCGCGAAGCATATGCTCTTTGGTTATAAAGGCCGTGGATTTGTAAGGTCAGCGCGGCGGTTAGGGCGCCAACTGGTGTAGGCAACCAGAATAGCTAGCAGCCCAAACAGGATCAGCGAGGAACCCTGGGTGCCAAAGCCGAGGCCATGTTTAGCTACCGGTTTGGTTAACAAGTCACCGAACGTAGCTCCGAACGGGCGGGTCAACACGAACGCCACCCAAAATAGAAACACGTGCGAGAGGCAGGTGAAATAGTACGCTAGCACGACTAGGGCCAGCAGGGAGCCGATGAGCAGCGCCCCTCCGGCGAACCCTAAGCCGGAGTCGTCAGCCAGATAGTCACCTAAGGCCGTGCCCAGCGTGTTGGAGAATAGAATTGCCGTCCAGTAAAACAGCTCCCCCCGGCGAGTGGTAATCGTACTGACCGAGAGGGTTTTCTCGCTGAGCCGCCATAGCCCCAGTATTACGGCCAGCAGCGTTACCAGCAACGCTGAACCAGTAGCGTAGCCTAAACCCATGGTCCGGTCCATGTAGTCTGACATGGTGGTGCCCGCCGTGCTGGTGGCCAGAATCACGGCCCAATACAGCGCGGGGATGTACCGACTGACAACTAGCTGGGCAGCCAGGACGACCAGGAACACGCCCAGCAGCAATAGGGAGCTAACCCCGTAACCCACGTTCAGGGTTTGCGCCAGCAGGTCCCCGGCCGTTTCGCCCAAGGTGGTGGCACAGATCTTCATCACCCAGAAGAGTAGGGTGACTTCCGGGATTTTCTTCAGCGCGGTCTGCATGAGGCCAGCTAGTTAATGAGCGCGCCAGCTCAGCGTCAGGCCGGATGTGCCACCGCCAAAATAGGCCGGAGCCACGTTCAGGCCTACCAGGCGCGGCTGCCGGCCCCAGCGGTTGCGGTGGGTAAGATAGCCCAGGTGTGCGGAGAGAATACCGAAACCCGCGCCCGCCACCACGTCGCTCTGCCAGTGCTTGTTGTTGATCATGCGCAGGGCCGCTACGCTGGTAGCGATAGTATAAGCACCAATGCCATACCACTGGCTTTTGTCGCGGAACTCCGTGTGCACGATGCTAGCGGCCAAGAACGCCTGGGCCGTATGCCCTGACGGGAAGGAAAGGTTATCAGAACCGTCGGGGCGGGTTTCCCGAGTTAGGTTTTTGACCGCGAATACGGATGCCAGCATGAATAACTCCGACTTGCCGATAACCAGCAGGGTGTTCAGCCGGTCGTCGCGTGACTCTACTCCCGAGAGGGCTACCAATCCCAGCTCGGCATAGGGGGCAAAAATCAAGATGTCGTCCAGCCGCGTACGGTAGGTGGGAAACAGCTTGTGAATGTCGCGGTTGGCTTGCTGATTAGTGTAAAAGCCTCCCCCGTTGAAGGTATAGGCCCCGTAGCCGATAAGCAGCGCGGGCACAATGCTGGCCTTCACCAGTTTGCCCTTGTACCAGGGTTTGGAAGCTGGTGGTGCCGCCGCCGCGGGCACCTCGAATTTGTGCAGTGAGTCCGCGGCCGGCGTGGGCGGATTCTGGGGAATCTGGGCGTAGGCCGGCATGGACAGGCTCAGAACTATCGCCGCGAAAACGGCGCGGCAAGACGATGCAATACGCATATGTTGGTAGCTAGTGTGTAACCATGGCCCGCATCAGCGAGGAAAAGGGTTCTGAAATCGCGCAAACCTAACGGCGGATTCTGGCGGAAATCTGAGTTTTAAAGCTTACTCTGGAGCGGCTGTGGTTGAGCTTTCCTTCGTGCGTAGCTATCTAATCCGCACCCATTAGGTTCGTGCTGATAACAGCAGCTAGCAGAGTCTTGCGGCTTACGTTTCCCGAGTATAAGCAGCGTCCAGGGACACGCAGTGGGGGCAGCGTGCCCGAGTTTCCTCGATTCGGGTGGGCTCGTAGTATTGCCACTCACCTCCAGCCTTCACCTGCTGACCAACGGGACACCCGTCGTTGTCGTGGTAGGGGTAGCGTACTGGCCCCGGAGCTGCGGACCGTAACCCAGTTGCGTGCTGGTTATGCTGGAAAAAAGGCGGAGTCTTGGCCATCGGTATGAAATAGCTGGCGTGTTGGCTGAAGCCAGGTGAAGTATTTATGATCCAGCCACTGACACAGAAAGCGGCATCTGGCACCTTATCCGGGCAACTAGTGAGCAGACGCTGCTACAAGCTCGATAAGATAGAGTGCGACGGCAAAGGTGCCCGCTGATTCTGAAGCAAAACTGACGCCTGCCTGACCGCCGCTATCCGGCTGGAGCGGCGGGGTCCGGCCAACTTCCAGACGCACCTGGACAAGCTGCAGCAGGCTCCTTGGTGGCTAGGCCTCAGTTTTTACTCAGAATCCGATACTAGTCTTGCTTTTGCCGGCTCCCCTGTGAGTTGGTACGGAAAGAGGTTTTACAAGACTGTTCACTATGGATCTCTCTGATCTGACTCACCTCCTGCGCCACTTGCTCCGGCAGCGGCGCCAGGTGGTAGTACTCCTGCTACTAGGCATTATCCTGCCTTGGAGCGCGTTTCTGAAGGCCGCCTCAGAAATCCGGGAGGGGGAAGGCTTCCCTGGCGACCAGGCCTTTCTGCGGTGGCTGCATGCCCATGCTACGCCCCCGCTGGACGCCCTCAACCTGCTGCTGACCCGGGTCGGCGGACCCCAGGTAATGGCCGTTGTGACCCTGCTCATTGCGGGTTTCCTGTTCTGGCGCCGCTCTTACCACCAAGCCTGGTTTTTCTCGTGGGCAGTTGGAGGCGCTATGGTTATCAACCTGCTGGCGAAGGCGCTGTTAGGCCGGGTCCGACCGGCACTCTGGGTATCTCTGGCTCCGGAAACGACGCCTAGCTTTCCCAGCGGCCACGCCATGGGGTCGGCGGCGGTGGTGCTGGCGTTGGGGCTGATACTGGTCCACTCGCCCCGGCGCTGGCTGCTGTGGCTGCCGGGGGCACTGTTTGTGCTGGGGGTGGGCATTTCGCGCATGTACCTGGGCGTACACTATCCTTCCGATGTGCTAGCGGGCTGGATTGCGTCCGTTGGCTGGGTGACGAGTGTATACCTGCTTTTCAACCGGTCCACCCTGCTAAGGTAATTCGGGAGTGAGGGTCGAAATAGTCGGCCAAGTCGCCTTTACACGCCCTTAGTATACAACTCAGTTTAGCGCTGACAAGATATTCTAAGCCCGTTAACCAGTCTGGAAGCTGGCTAACGGGCTTTTTCACTACGGGACCGTTAGTTTCTGGCTTAATAGGGTTTATTCAGAATTGCTTCAGAAACGGTGCCTAACCTTGTGCGTAGTGCTGCTTCACGCATTCTTCATAAATATCTAAAGTACCATTCATATGACAGCAAGATGCTTTTAAAGCAGAGTGCTGGCGGACAGCTGATAAAACAATCCTGTTTTACAACCTCACATGCGGTAGCCATGCGCTCTTCGCTTTGTTGCACTCATAGTTAGTTGCCGTGACTTTTTTCCTTCCGAATCGACTTTCAAATCTTCTGGTCTTTCCCCTCCACCGCCGCGGCGTTTGGCTACTGGCTTTGCCGCTGCTGCTGGCCGGCTGCGTCAGCACCAAGTCAGCGTACACCCGCGACCATGTGGCCCGGCGCCTGCAAGCCCGCGGCGGCTACGAGCTGGGCACGGCCCGCAGCGCCAGCGCCCTGGCCCCGGCGCTGCCTACTCTGCAGGACGGCCTGAGCGAAGACGAGGCCATCCGCCTGGCCCTGACCCGCAACCCCGCTTTCCAGGCCGACCTGAGCACGCTGGCGCTGGCCCAGGCCGATTTACAAGACGCTGGTTTGCTTCCCAATCCCGTGCTGAGCCTGGTGACGGCCCACGGTACCGCCCCGTTCTCCATGGCGCTGAGCCTAGCCTCTGACCTGCTCTGGCAGCGGCTGTCGCGCGTGGGGGCCGCTCAGCTGGAAACCCAGCGCGTAGCCGAAAGCCTCGTCAGTCGCGGCCTGCTGGTTAGCCGCGACGCCCAGGTAAGCTACACGGATATCACGCTGGCCGATGAGCGGCTGCGCATCGCCCGTGAGGCCATTGTGATGCGGGCCGAAGTAGCGCGCATCGTGCGGGCCCGCTACCGCGCAGGCGAGGCCAGCGAGCTGGAAACCGTGGCGCCCAGCGCCGATTCCCTGCGCGCCGTCGACGACTACTACCGGGCCCGCCGCGACAACCGGGTGGCCCGCCTGCGCCTGCTGGCTACGCTGGGCCTGGACTCCGTGAATGCCGATTCCCTGCGGTTCACCGCCGCTCCCGTCTCGGCGACTCTGGTGCCGCCCTTGCCGACGCTGCTCGATTCGGCCTACGCTGCCCGGCCCGACTTGTGGGCAGCGCGGGTGGGCATCGAGGGCATTGGCCAGCGGCTGCGGTGGGAACGGAGTCGGGTGTTTTCGTTCATCGTTTCGCTGGACGCCCGCTTCAACAACCCCAACCCGGTGCACCTGGGGCCGGGCGCAACCATCGGCCTGCCCCTCTTCAACCGCAACCAGGGCCGCATTTCGCGGGTGAAAGCCGAGCTGGAACAAGCCTCCTGGCAGTACCTGACCCTGCGCCAGACCGTGAACCTGGACGTGCGCGAGGCCTACGCCCAGTACGAGCAGGCCACCCAGAGCGTCGCCCTGTGGGAGCGGAGCTACCTGCCCAGCCTCCAGGACGCGCTGCGCCGCTCCACCAATGCCTTTATCAACGGCGACTTCCCTTACGTGCAGGTGGCCGAAACCACCCGCCAGTTGCTCGATGCCCAGCAGCGTGCCGCCGACGCCCGCGCGGACCAGCGCCGCGCCCTGGCCCGGCTGCGCTACGCTGTGGGCGGCCGCTTCTAATTCTTCGATTTCTTCTCTGTATGTACTTCCCCAAGTTTACATTCTCCCTGCTGGCAGCGTCCCGCTGCCTGGCACTGAGTGGCCTGCTCGGTGGCGCAGTTGCCTGCGGCAAAGCTGAAAAGCCCAAAGCCGTCAGCCCTTCCGAGGTTGCAAACCCGGTCAAGGAGTCAGACCTGACCACGGTGACCATTACCGCCGACGCGGAAAAGCGGCTGGGCATTAAAACCGTGGCGGTCAAGACCGACAACGTGCAGGCCACCCGCGAGGTGGGCGGCGAAATCCAGGCCGTACCGGGCCAGGCTGTGACCATCGTGGCCCCGGTGCAGGGCACGCTGCGTGGCGGGGCCGGCCTCACGGCCGGCCAGCGCGTGCGACAGGGGCAAACCCTGTACCAACTGGTGGCACTGCCCGCCGAGCGCGACCTGCTCACGCTGGACCAAGGCACCACCCAGGCCCGCACCCAGCTGCAGGTAGCCCAGGCGCGCCTGCAACGGGCCGAGGCCCTGCTGGCTGACCGCGCGGGCAGCGTGCGCGCCCGCGATGATGCCCGCGCCGACGTGGCCCTGGCCCAGCGGGCCCTGGCCGATGCCCGGGCCCGACAGGGTGCTCTGAACGGCAACACCGGCGGCGGGCAGAGCCTGCCCATCAAAGCACCGTTGAGCGGGGTAGTGCAGCGCGTCACGGTCGCGCCGGGTTCGCTGGTGACGGCCAACACCGTGCTGCTGGAACTGGCCTCCTTGAACAAGGTGTGGGTGCGGGTACCGCTGTTCGTGGGCGACTTGCGCCGCCTGGGCAAGGACCAGGCAGTGACCGTGCGGCCCCTGAACGGCGGCGCGGCCCGGCAAGCGCGGCCGGTGGAAGCGCCCACCATTGGGGGCACGGCGGGCACGGCCACGGCCGATGTGTTCTACGAGATTGACAACACCGACGAGGCCTTTCGCCCCGGCGAGCGGGTGGCCGTGGACGTGACGCTGGGCAACGCGGCCAGCGGCGCCACAAATGGTATGACGGGTGCGGCTACCAGTACGGCGGCGCTGACTGTGCCTACGGCCGCACTACTCTACGACGCCTCGGGCGGGCAGTGGGTGTACGTGCGCACCAAGCCCTTGCAGTACGTCCGCCAGCGAGTGGAGGTGCAACGGGCAGTGGGGGACCAGGTGGTCATCTCGCGGGGCGTGAAAGCCGGCGCCGAAGTCGTGACCGACGGTGCGGCGGAGTTATTCGGAACCGAATTTGGCGGCAGCCACTAAGCGATGAAGTGGATAATAGAATCGGCGCTGCGACTACGGCTGGTGGTAGTCATCCTGTTTGGCGTATTGCTGGCAGCAGGGCTGCAGGTGGTGCGTAACACCCCGTTGGATGTGTTTCCGGAGTTTGCGCCGCCTTACGTGGAAGTGCAGACCGAAGCCCCCGGCCTGAGCACCGCCGAGGTGGAAGCCCTGGTGAGCGTGCCGCTGGAAAACGCCCTGAACGGCACGCCCGAGGTCAAGAAAATCCGCTCCAAATCGGTGCTGGGCCTCTCGTCGGTGGTGCTGTACTTCCCTCAAGGCACCGACATCAACAACGCCCGGCAGGCGGTGCAGGAGCGGCTGGCACGGGTGGCCCCTACCCTGCCCGGCGTAGCCCGGCCTCCGGTGATGCTTTCACCCTTGTCCTCGACGAGCCGGGTGCTGAAAATTGGGGTGTCGTCAGATAGTCTGACCCAGGTGGAGATGACCACGCTGGCCCGCTGGAGCATCCGCCCCCGCCTGATGGCCGTGCCCGGCGTGGCCAACGTAGCCATCTGGGGGCAGCGCGACCGGCAGTTGCAGGTGCTGGTGAACCCCGAGCAGCTGCGCACCCTGGGTCTGACCTTGGCCGAAGTAGAAAAGGCGGCGGCCGACGCTACCGCGCTGGCCGGCGGCGGTTTTATCGATTCGCCCAACCAGCGCCTGGCCGTGTCGCAAAGCTCGGCCATCCAGTCCGCTGCTGACCTAGCCCAGATGCCCGTCACGTTCCGCAACGGCGTGAGCCTGAAGCTGGGCGAAGTGGCGCAGGTGGTCGAGGGCTTTCCCGCCCCCATCGGCGACGCCGTAATTAACGACGGGGCCGGCCTGCTGCTCATCGTGGAAAAGCAGCCGGGAGCCAACACCCTGGCCGTGACCCAGCAGGTGGAAGCCGCGCTAAATGCCATGCGTCCCGGTTTGAAGGGGCTGGAAATCGACTCGACCATCTTCCGGCCGGCGACCTTTATTGAAATGTCGCTCAGCAACCTGAACAAGTCCCTGCTCATCGGCTGCGTACTGGTGGTGCTGGTGCTGCTGTTTTTTCTGTACGAGTGGCGCACGGCCCTCATCAGTGCGCTGGCGTTGCCCACCTCGCTCATCGCGGCGGCGTTAGCGTTACGCTACTCCGGCAAAACCATCGACACGATGGTGCTGGCCGGCCTCATCATTGCCCTGGGCGAAGTCGTGGACGACGCCATTATCGACGTGGAAAACATCATGCGCCGCCTGCGGCTGAATCACGAGGCCGGCTCGCCTAAAACGGCCTTTGCGGTGGTGTACGAGGCCAGCATGGAGGTACGCTCGGCCGTGATTTACGGCTCGGTTATCGTGGCGCTGGTGCTGCTGCCCATTTTCCTGCTGCCGGGCTTGTCGGGGGCGTTTTTCCAGCCGCTGGCCTTTGCCTACGTGCTGGCCATTCTGGCCTCGCTGTTTGTGGCCCTGACCCTGACGCCGGCCCTGGCCCTGATTCTGCTGCCTAAGGCGGCGGAGAAAAAGTCGAAAGATGCGCCGGTGGTGGCCTGGCTCAAACGGCACTACGCCCGCATCTTGCCCACCCTGCTGGCCCGGCCCAAGCGCGTGGCCTGGTCGCTGACGGCAGCCGCGGTTATCTCCATGCTCACGCTGCCGTTTTTCGGCCAGGAGTTTCTGCCCAACTTCAAGGAGTACGATTTTCTCATGCACTGGGTAGAGAAGCCCGGCACCTCGCTGCAGGCCATGTCGCGCATCACGGTGCGGGCCAGCAAGGAGCTGCGCGCCATTCCCGGCGTGCGCAACTTCGGGGCCCACATCGGCCGGGCGGAAGTAGCCGACGAGGTGGTGGGTCCCAACTTTACCGAATTGTGGATTTCCGTCGACCCCAAGGTGGACTATGAGGCCACCGTGGCCAAAATCCAGACGGTGGTCGACGGCTACCCCGGCCTGTACCGCGACCTATTGACCTACCTGCGCGAGCGCATCAAGGAAGTGCTGACCGGTACCTCGGCCACCATCGTGGTGCGCATCTTCGGCCCCGACCTCGACCAGCTTTACACCAAGGCCAAGGAAGTGGGCAGCAAGCTCGAAGGCGTAGAGGGCGTGGTGGACCTCAAAGTGCAGCAGCAGACGCTCGTGCCCCAGATTCAGGTGAAGATGAAGCCCGAAGCCGCGGCCCGATTCGGTCTGAATCCCGGCACGGTGCTGCAGGCCATCAGCACCGTGGTGAAGGGCCGGAAGGTGGGCGAAATCTACCAGGAGCAAAAGATTTTCGACGTAGCCGTGTGGGGCCAGCCAGCCATGCGCGCCGACTTCGGGGCCGTGCGCGAGCTGCTCATCGGCCTGCCTGGTGGCGGGGCCGTGCCCCTACGCGAGGTGGCCGACGTGCGCATCGTGCCCACGCCCAACGAAATTACCCGCGAGGCCTCGTCGCGCCGCATCGACGTAACGCTCAACGTGCGGGGCCGCGACCTGGGCTCGGTGGCCCGCGACGTGCAGGCGCAGGTGGACGGCGTGGCCTTCGGCGCCGGCTACCACCCCGAAATCCTGGGCGAGTACGCCGAGCGACAGGCCTCGCAGAACCGCATGGCCCTGCTGGTCTGCCTCTCGCTCATCGGTATCTTCCTGGTACTCTACACCGACTTCGGCACCGTGCGCCTGGCCGTACTGGGGATTCTGAGCTTATTCTTCGCCGTGTCGGGCTGTTTGCTGGCGGCGTTTCTCACCGGCGGGGTGCTCTCGCTGGGCTCCATCGTGGGGTTTATTACGGTACTGGGCGTGGCGGCCCGCAACAGCATCATGCTCGTGAGCCACTACCGCCATCTGGAAGTGGAGGAAGGCATGCCATTCGGTAAGGAACTGATTATCCGCGGCTCATTGGAGCGGATATCGCCCATTATCATGACGGCCCTGACCTCAGTGCTGGCCCTGCTGCCCATCATCTTGGCCGGCAACGAGCCGGGCTCTGAAATCGAGCACCCCATGTCGGTGGTTATTCTCGGGGGCGTCATCACCTCCACGGTGCTTAACCTGCTGGGCATGCCCGCGCTGTATTGGGCTTTCGGCCGCAAGGCCGGAGCGGAACCAGCGCGGGCAGAACCAGCCGTCGCCTAGCTCCGATGACTGTCGTCTGCCCCACTACGAACCCAAACCCCTCAATCAGGTTGCGCGTCGCTTGGGCCGGAGCCGGGCTGGTGTTGCTGCTCAGCAGCGGCCTGACTCCACATGGCGCCCTTTCGCCTTCGGTGGCGGTAGACCCCAACGCGGTGCGCACGGTGGCCGCCCGACCCATGGACAAGTCGCTGCTGGTGTACCTCGCCGCCGACGATTACCGGCAGATAGCGGTCTCGTTGACCCGAAAGTTTGGCGAAAAGTTTCGGGCGCGGCGCGACCACCTGCCGGCCGTGGCGCGTGCCCCTGATGAGCTTATCTGCCCAGTCAAGCCCGGTCGCATAAAGCATAAATCGGCCAACCTCGCTTAAGTCGGCCGGAAAATCAACTTCTTCCACAATGTCGCGGTCAGCAGGGGTCATCAGTCACTGCCTACGCCAACCTGTCAACAAACTTAAGTATTCAATGATAAGATTCTTGCGCGTTTGCAGGCATCCCTGCTACCGGCTGCTTCTGTGTTTGACCATCGGCTTGCTTACCTCTAGCTGCGGTTCCAAATCGGACAGCGTAAAACAGGCAGCCGAGACTGCGCCCGTATTCAACGTCCCCGACCTGCTGGGCTTGGATATTGACCGCGTGGAAAGCACGTTGGGCCGGCCCAAGTGGGACAGCGTAGCCGCGCATGACGCCTCCGAAAGCGTCCGCCTCTTTCGCCGCGATACACTGCTGCTGCGGGTCGGCTACAGCGCGCGCACCCGAAGAGTGTACAGCTATCTGATTCAATCCGCGCACGCACAAACCCATGATTATCGGCCCCTGCTGCGCCTGGCGAACCTTACCGGCAACGAGCCCGTGCTGGTGGTGGTGCCCGTGCCGTCAAAGAACAATTCTGCCGAATACACCGGAGTTAAAGTGTTTGTAAAAGACGCCGGGAGCCGGTAATGCGGCAGCAGCATACTAGGGGGAAATAGCCGACTACTTCGGGGACAGCGCAATTGATTTGGCAAACGCCTGGGGTAGCGGCACTTTATTTCATAGTCTTTAACTGACTATTTCTTTGCTCATGCAGCCCGACTCCCGCGCCTTTCTTGAAATACGTGCCCACACCGAAACGCACCTGACCAGCTCGGCCATGCTGCAGGACATCGTCATCGGTCTGTCGGATGGCCTGACGGTGCCCTTCGCCCTGGCGGCGGGCCTAAGCGGGGCCGTGGCCTCGTCCAGCCTCGTCATCACGGCGGGCCTGGCCGAAGTGGTGGCCGGCTCCATTGCCATGGGCCTGGGCGGCTACCTGGCCGGCCGCACCGAGGTGGAGCACTACGCCGCCGAACTGCGGCGCGAGCACCAGGAAGTACGGGAAGTGCCCGAGGTGGAGCGCTGCGAAGTTAAGGAGCTGCTGGCTGAAATGGGCCTGAGCCCCTCCACCCAGGAAGTGGCCATGCAGGAGTTGACAGCTGACCCTGAACAGTGGGTGAAGTTCATGATGAAGTACGAACTGGGCTTGGAAGCGCCCAATCCCCGCCAGGCTCCCAAAAGCGCCGTGACCATCGCCGGGGCCTACGCCGTGGGCGGCCTCATTCCGCTCAGTGCCTATTTCCTCACCAGCACGCCCTGGCAGGGCCTGCTTTGGTCGGCCCTTATTACGCTGGTTTGCCTGCTCATCTTCGGCTACTTCAAGAGCCGCATCACCGGCCAGCCGCCGGTGTGGGGGGCCCTCAAGATGGCCAGCACCGGGGCCGCCGCGGCCGGGGCCGCATTTTACGTTGCCCGTCTCTTTGGGAGGTAAGGCGATCCAATACTACCCCCGCCTGAACGCGCCGGCAGCCCGGCGCTTCAGCTTTCCTTCAGATTTACGGACTTATTTCGCCTTCACTATCCCATCAGGGAAGACCTGCTTTTGCCCATTTACCATGAAACTGCTGCTGATTGAAGACGAGGTCTACCTGCGCAATACGCTCGTAGACTACCTGCGGCAGGCGGGATACGTCTGCGAGGTCGCCGGGGACTACCAGCAGGCGCTGGAGAAAATCAAGCTATATCAGTACGATTGTGTGGTGCTGGACTTAACCCTGCCCGACGGCAACGGCTTGAATATTCTTCGCGAACTGAAGGCCGACAGCTCCCGGGCCGGCGTGCTGATTATTTCGGCCCGTGATGCCCTTGATGACCGGCTGACGGGCCTGGACCTGGGCGCCGATGACTACCTGACCAAGCCCTTTCACCTGGCTGAGCTGAACGCGCGGCTCCGGGCCATTATCCGGCGGCGCCAGTTCCAGGGCAGCCACCACATTGCTTTCCGCGACCTGCTGGTGTGGCCCGAGCAAGCCGAGGTGTTTGTGCGGGACCAGCCGCTGGTACTCACCCGTAAGGAATACGATCTGTTGCTGTTTCTGCTCGCCAACCCTAACCGGGTGCTGACCAAAGAATCCATTGCCGAGCACCTATGCGGCGATGCCGTGGACAGTGCTGACTCGTTTGACTTTATTTATACCCACCTGAAAAACCTGCGCAAGAAGCTCCAGGAAAAAGGGGCCGACAACTACATCCGTACCATGTACGGCGTGGGCTATAAACTCAGCACCGAGTGAAGCTGCTCACCAAAACCAACCGCTACTACCTGCTGCTGACCACGGTGCTGTTCATTGTGGCCAGTGCGGTACTCTACTACGGGCTATTCGGCGCCTTGCAGCACGAGGTGGAAGAGCAGTTGTTCAATCGCCGCGTATATTTGGAGCAGCGGGTGCAGAATGGTGTGGGCCTGCCCACCTCCCCCTTTGAGTACCAGATGGCAGTCAGCCACCGACCCCAGCGCATCGGCTACAGCGACACGCTGCTGCTCGACCCACAGGAGCAGGAAATGGTGCCGCACCGCCAGCTTACGTTTCCGTTACGGGTGCGGCAAGAGCTGGTTTGGGTAACGTTGCGCAAGTCACTGGTGGAAACCGAGGACGTACTGGCCGTGGTACTGGGCGTGATGGTGGGCGTGCTGGGGCTACTGCTGCTGGGCGTTATTCTGATTAACCGCTGGCTGGGGCAGTGGCTGTGGAGCCCGTTCCGCAATACGCTACGGGTGCTGCGCGGCTACGGCGTGCAGCAGGACCAGGTGCTGACGTTTCCGCCGACCAACACCGATGAGTTTGCCGAGCTAAACCAGGCCCTGACCCTGATGAGCCAGCGGCTGGTAGCCGA
This sequence comes from Hymenobacter wooponensis, assembly GCF_004745865.1. Classification (GTDB taxonomy): domain Bacteria; phylum Bacteroidota; class Bacteroidia; order Cytophagales; family Hymenobacteraceae; genus Hymenobacter; species Hymenobacter wooponensis. The sequence goes on from NZ_SRKZ01000009.1 coordinate 71,437, forward strand.
CTACGAGGCCGTGCGGGAGTTTACGGCTAATGCCGCCCACGAGACCCAGACCCCCCTGGCCATTATGCAAGCCAAGCTGGAGCAGATGCTGCAGCTGCCGGAACTGGTAAACCCGGAGCTGGCTACGCTGGTGTCGGAGCTGTACGGGGCCACGCTGCGGCTCTCGCGCTTGCACCAGGCCCTCACGCTACTCAGTAAAATCGAGAACCGTCAGTTCGCAGACACCTCTGCGCAACGCCTGGACCGGCTGCTGGAAGAAAAAGTGCTTCAGTTTGAGTCGCTGGCCGATGTACGGCACGTGACGCTACGCACCCACCTCAGCGGCGTGCCAGCCTTGCAGATGCACGCCGGCCTGACCGATTCGCTGGTACACAATCTGCTGCAGAACGCCATTAAGCACAATCACCGCGGGGGCACTATTGATGTGACGCTGACTCCAGCGTACCTGGAAGTGAGCAACACGGGCCCAACGGTGACCGGCGACCCAGCCCGCTTTTTCGAGCGGTTCCGCAAGCACCAAGCTGCTTCCGATTCGCCGGGCCTGGGCTTGTCGATTGTGCAGCAAATCTGCCAGTACTATGGCTTTACCGTGCGCTACCGCTTCGAGCCGACTACCAGCCTGCATACCTTGCGGGTGGACTTCGCACCCAAAAAGGCAGCTTCCACTCCGGATACTCAAGTGTCAGCGGGCTAAGCCAGCGTCAGTTCTGAGGCCGCACGTCAGAATTACTTCAGATTCGATTTATAGACTGCGGGCCAAACCACTCCAGGCTTGGCTTTTCCTCCCTGTATGCTCTCACGGCTCCGCCCACACATTTTACTCTTCCTGTTTGGCCTTGGAGCATTAGCCGCTCTGACCGGATGCGAGTCGGGCAGTGGCCAGCCTATCACGGTGCCAGCAGCAGCGCAAAACGCTTTGCGCCAGAAATTCGGCACGCACCTGGAGCAGCTGCGCTGGCACCCGGACTCAAACCGGCTACACGCCTCTTTTATCTGGAAGACCATCCCCGTAGACGTATGGTTGACCGCGGCCGGCCAGGTGCAGGAAACTCAGCTGGCGATGCTTGGGGAAGACATACCGCCCGGGTTGCAGGATTCGCTGCAGCGCTACTACCGCTCCTACCAGCGCCGGGCGATGCACTTGGTTGAAACGCCGGCCGGCTTCCACTACAACTTGCTGCTCGCCGCGCCCGGTGGCCCCGCGATGCGCTTCCGCTTCCTGGCCGATGGGCACCGGCTCAGCCAACCCGTTAAGGTTTCCAGCTCCCCCCGTTAGGTTATGAGAAAAACAGCTTTTCCCCTTATAAGTGGAGGTGTGCTGGCTTGGTCAGTGGGGGCGGCGCAGGCTCAGCAAACGGCATTAACGCCGGGCTTGCTGGTGCCCGATAGTGCCCACGCTACCTCTTCCGTAATGGTGCAGCGGGTCCGGCCCGCTACCTGGGTCGTACTGCGGGGGCTGGTAGTGCCGGCGGCTTTAATAGCAGCCGGGGCCCTCACGACAGAGCATGTCGAGGTAATCAATTCCGATGAAGCGGTGCGGGAGGAAAGCCGGGAACACCTGCGCTGGGTGCGTACCAACCTCGACGACCAGCTTCGCCACGCGCCCGCCTACACCACGCTGGGCCTGAGTTTGCTGGGGGTGAAGGGCGAGCATAACTCGCTCAACCAGGCCGTGTTATTTGCTCTCACCTACACGCTTAATAACACGATTACCAGCAACCTTAAGCGCATCACCCGCGTGGAGCGCCCCCAGGGCAACAGCTTCGAGTCGTTTCCGAGCCAGCACACCAGCGCGGCGTTTTCGGCGGCCCGGTTTCTGGACAAAGAGTACGGTGCCCAGAGCATCTGGTACCGGGTGGGCGGCTACACTGTGGCCACGGGCGTGGCCGGGCTGCGCGTGGCCAAGGATAACCACTGGCTCTCCGACGTGGTGGCCGGGGCCGGGGTAGGCATGCTGTCCACGGAAATAGTGTACCGGGTGTACCCGCTGCTGCAGCGCGCCACTCGCCGCGTCATCGGCCCAACCAGCCGGTTTGGCCACCACGCCGTGCTGCTGCCCAGCTACGCCAATGGGGCCACGGGGGCGACCTTGGTGATGGTGTTATAATTTTTACGGACAGCGTCGGATTCCAGAATATCGACAGAATCAGGGGGTAGTTTTGGCCATAGATCTTTCAAAACCTCCCCATGAAACACTATCTTGTGTTGGCCGCCTTCGCTCTGGCGCTGGCCGCCCCCGCCCAGGCGCAGCAGCTGAAGGCGACCCAGGTTCCCGCGGCAGTCGTTGCGGCGTTTAAGCAGAAGTTCCCCCAGGTCAAAGAAGTGAAATGGGAAAAGGAAGGTGACAAGTACGAAGCCGGCTTTGAGCAGGGCAACGTGGAAATGTCGGCCTTGCTGAGTGCCAGCGGTGAGCTGCTGGAAACTGAATCGGAAATGGCGCCGTCGCAGCTGCCAGCTGCCGTGCGGGCCAAGCTAGCCAGCTCTTACAAAAGCTATAAAGTCACGGAAGCCGCCAAAATCGTGTCGGCCAGTACGGGGGCTACCACCTACGAGGCCGAGGTGCTGAAAAGCGGCAAGAAGATGGACCTCCTCTTCGACGCCAACGGCCAGGAAGTAAAAAAATAACGTGATTGAAGCCCAAAAATAGTTGGCTTCCATGATAACTTGAGGCCCAGTTCGTCCCTGAAGCAAACGCCTGCTCCGACATCTGATCCCACACGTATTGCAGCACCCATACCAGGAATGCCTGGTTCTAATTCAAGCTGTCAGCATCTGCTGACAGCTTGTTTTTGTTATCTACCTGTCGTTTTTCGCCTTGTTCCCTTTAGCCCGGTCTTATAAATTAGTCTGCTACGCTGTATTTTAGCCTACTAACTGCTTTAACCGTGAAAAAAATCTGTTGCGCTATTACCCTTTCGGCTACGGGGAGTTTTATTGATAACTGGGAAGCTATTGGGCAGGCTGCTGCTGACCAAAGCGAGCGCCCACCAAGCCACCATCAGTTCATTCACGACCATTCGCACTAGTGGTGTAACATGAAAGCTGCTTTGTCCAGACCTCCCAGGCAGCGGAGCAGTTCACTTCGGAGCTTGTTTTCAGCGCGTAGCGCCAGCGTGCTCACAAGTCCATCTAGTAAGTCGAGAATATCGTCCGTTGCCGTCCGTTCCAAGGCGTGCATAAACACAAGCAATGTCGCCAAACGCCGGTCCTCGAGCATCCGGCTTACTCTCTGAGCCCATGATACCTGCGCGTGGCGCACCATGCGTGTCACTCGATCTTCCGGTAAGTCACGTACCAAAATGTCTCCCACGCCTACGGCCCGCAATTGTTCCAGCCGCCAAAAGGCTCCTGCCAGGGCTGGAGCCGACACGCGGGTAGGAGGCGTACGGAGGACTTGCATCGGCGTAAATCGCTCTCCAGGCAACAGAATCAATACATCTTCCAGTGCGGCGCACTGCAGCGTTAAAAGCCGGGCAGCAAGTTGCCGATACACCGTGCGGCTAGTACACTCCCGTACCAGGACAGTCAAGCGGGCCAGCATCGTAGCGCCCGGCTGTACCACGCGGGGCGTTACTAGGTGAGCAGTAGCCAAATTAAATAAAATGCTGTGACGTACCGGGCTGGTTGTCACCTGCGCATACAGCCAGTGGGTAGGGCGAAATGCCTGCTTCGCTTCAATGAGTATGTAACCGAGTTACACCAGCAGTTTGGCCTGCTGATCGTCCCTAGTACTTATACGTTTGCGATGTTCTTCTATTTCGGGCGGTGCAGCACCCAACTGCGCGGGTAGGGTGTCCACGACAACCGTTGGCAAATCGAGTGGGTCGGGTGGAAAGGTAACCAGAAACCGAAGAGTACAGAGTTGCACCACGCAGCCCAGCCGATTACATGGCCGGCGCCGCTGGGCCACGAACGCCAAATCAGCGAACCTCAGGTAAAAGAAGCGGGCTATTTGCTCAGGGCCAGGAGCCACGTAGTAGCATCTGTAGCGGGCGGCTTGCTCGTCACTGAGAAATTCTACGGGCATGCAACAGCTTGTTAAGCAGAGAAAGTACTGATATCATGCTGAATGGGCCATTGCACGTCAGTGAAGAGCAATAGAACTGAATAAAACGCACCGAGTTGCTCCAAGATAAGCCTCCCTTAACTAGGTGGCAATCGGCTATCACAAACTGATATAAAAAACCAGTTCGTAGATAAGCGAGTATGTAAGCTTGCCTAAAAAAATATTTAGGTTTGTCTAAAATACACGTATGCTCTCCTTCTACTGCCTGGTATTCTGTTCACTGCCTGTAGCCTTGTCAGCGCAGAGCCAAGGGGTCGCGCCGGATTCCTTGAATCGTCGCCCCCCCCAGTACTCGCTCTTGCGGCCGGTGCCCCGGGCCCGGCTGCGGCCAATGAGTACGGACCGGCCCGACGCGACGGAAAGCGCCTACTTGGTGGACGCGGGGCATTTTCAGGTGGAAACCGACGTGCTGCGGCTGGGGCGGCAGCGGTTTGGCAGGCAGGACACGCACCAGGAGCTGGGGCTGAACCATGCCAATCTGAAACTAGGTCTGACGCGCACGATGGATGTGCAGCTGGTGGTGGAATCGTACACGGCGCAGACGGAGCGGGGCGAGCATCCGGGGGCACGGGCCGGCTTTGGGGACCTGACGCTGCGGGTGAAGCGCAACCTGTGGGGTAACGACGGGGGCCGCACGGCGCTGGCGCTGATGCCCTTCGTAAAGCTGCCGACGGGTCGGCGCACCGGCAACCACTACTGGGAAGGCGGCGTGGTGGCACCGTTTGCCTGCCAATTACCCCACGATTGGAGCCTGGGCAGCCAGTTGCAAGCTACCTGGGTGCGCGACGAAGCCACGGCGCGTCACTGCCTGGAACTGGCCCCGACCCTGACCGTGGGCCACGACCTGTACAAAACGCTGGGTGGGTTTGTGGAAGTGGCCGGGGCCTGGGACTGGCGGGAAAGAGGCTGGGCCGCGACGCTCAACGGCGGGCCCATCTGGCGGGTGACGGATAACGTGCAGCTGGACTTGGGCCTGAACTACCCGCTGACGAAAGACACAGAAACAACGTACTTTCTGGGGGTAAGTTTTCGGCGTTAGGACGCGGGAATAATGCGTGATTTTGCGTGGACAGCTGCTGGGGTCAGAGAAATTAACACTGAATGCATTCTGTTTGCTGCCGCTGCCCCTGACGTCAGTTCGCTCAGCGAACTCAACACCTGTATACTGCCGGTTACGAAGATTTTAGCCTAGTGGTGTGCCCGGCGAAAAACTGGTTGCTTCAGCTTATTTTATAACCAGCGATTAGGGTCGAAGCCAGCCTCATGCCGTGTTTTTCAGGTCTATTTCCCCAACCTAAACCCATCATGCTGATCTGCTACGCCTGTTAATTACCTGGTAGAGGAATCTATTTGGCGACGAGTACGTATGTTTGCAGCGTTTGCCCCTTTCTTCTATGCGATTTGTCGCGGTCTTTTTTGCGCTCTACCTGCTGGTGCTGGCCTGTCTGCCCTGTGCTGACGGGACGGTGAACCCGTCGGAGCCGGCGCGCGCCCGCGTTACGGCGCAGACTGATGCTGCCGCGCATCACCAGCAGGATTGGTGTACTCCCCTGTGCCAGTGCCACTGCTGCGCTGGTACCGCCTTGCCTGCCGCTACGGCCGTGGTTCTTCCGGCCACCCACCCGGTAGGCGATGCTGCCCGGCCGTTTGCAACGTTGACGAGCCCGGCCCCGCAGCCGCGGGCCTTTGCCGTCTGGCAGCCTCCGCAAGCCTAGTTTCCTGTTTTTTCGGTTCCGTCCGCGGGACCGGGCACGCTGCCGTGCCCGGTCCCGTCGGCGCATACGCACCTTTCTGTGCGCTGTCGAACCCTGCCGTCGTCGAGCCCCGCGGGCTCCGACCGCCCTTTTCTCAGGATTTCTAGTCTTACCCCTCAGCCAGTATGTTCGACCGGCTCATTCACTTTTCCATTCACAACAAGCTCATCATCGGGCTGCTGACCCTGGCTTTGATTGCCTGGGGCAGCTACTCGCTGAGTCGGCTGCCCATTGACGCGGTGCCCGACATTACCAACAACCAGGTTGTGGTCTACACGGTGGCACCCTCGCTATCGGCCGGCGACATCGAGCGGCTGGTGTCCTTTCCCATCGAGCAGAGCGTGGCCACGATTCCGGGGCGCGAAGAAGTACGCTCCTTTTCCCGCTTCGGCCTCTCGGTCGTGACCATCGTCCTGGAAGACGGCATCGACATCTACTGGGCCCGCCAGCAGGTGGCCGAGCGCCTGCGCGAGGCCGAAAGCCAGATTCCGGCCGGCGTGGGCCGGCCGGAACTAGCCCCGGTCAGCACCGGCCTGGGCGAAATCTACCAGTACCTGGTACGGGCCAAGCCCGGCTACGAGAAAAAATACACGGCGCGGGAGCTGCGCACGATTCAGGACTGGATTGTGCGCCGCCAGCTGCTGGGCACGCCCGGCGTGGCCGACGTCAGCTCTTTCGGGGGCCAGCTCAAGCAGTACGAGGTGGCCCTGGACCCGGAGCGGCTCCGTTCCCTGAACGTGACCGTGGACCAGGTGTACCAGGCCGTCAGCCGCAACAACCAGAACACGGGCGGAGCCTACCTGGATCAAAACCCGACGGCCTACTTCATCCGCACCGAGGGCCTGGCCCAAAACGCCCAGGACATCGGCAACATCGTGGTGCGCTCTACCAGCACCGGCTTGCCGGTGCTGGTGCGCGACGTGGCCGAGGTGCGCCTGGGCTCGGCCGTGCGCTACGGGGCCATGACCCGTAACGCGGAGGGCGAGGTCACCGGCGGCATCGTGCTCATGCTCAAAGGCGCCAACGCCAACGAGGTTATCAAGGCCGTCAAGGAGCGCATGGAAACCGTGCGCAAGTCCCTGCCCGAAGGCGTGACCGTGGACGTGTACCTGGACCGCTCGGAACTGGTGGGCCGGGCCATTCATACGGTAACCAAAAACCTGATTGAGGGAGCGCTCATCGTGATTTTTGTGCTGGTGCTGTTCCTAGGCAACCTGCGCGCGGGGCTGGTGGTGGCCTCGGTGATTCCGCTGGCCATGCTCTTTGCCATCAGCCTGATGCGCGTGTTCGGCGTGTCGGGTAACCTGCTCTCGCTCGGGGCTATTGATTTCGGACTGGTAGTGGATGGGGCGGTGATTATCGTGGAGGCCATCGTGCACCGCCTGCACACCCACTCGGGAATTGCCGCCCACCCCGACGGGGCCCACGGCAAGCTAACCCAGGACCAGATGAACGAGGCCACCTACGAGGCAGCCTCCAAAATCCGCGCCTCAGCCGCGTTCGGGGAAATCATCATCCTCATCGTGTACCTGCCCCTGCTGGCCCTGGCCGGCATTGAGGGCAAGATGTTTAAGCCCATGGCCGAGACGGTGGCCTTTGCCATTATCGGGGCTTTTATTCTCTCGCTCACCTACGTGCCCATGATGGCGGCGCTGGGATTAAGCCGCAACACGGAGCACAAGCGCAACTTCTCAGACCGCATGATGAGCTGGCTGGAGGCCCGCTACCGGCCCCTGCTGGAATGGGGTCTGCGCCGCAAAGCCCTGGTGCTGGCTTCGGCCGTGGGGCTGTTCGTCGGGGCCTTGCTCGTGTTCCGCACTCTGGGCGGGGAGTTTATCCCCCAGCTTTCGGAAGGCGACTTCGCCATTGAGATGCGCGTGCTCACGGGCTCGTCGCTAAGCTACACCATCGAAAAAAGCCAGCAGGCCGGGGCCATCCTCAAACAGCAGTTTCCGGAGGTCAAGGAAGTGGTGGCCAAAATTGGCGCGGCCGAAATTCCCACCGACCCCATGCCGGTGGAAGCTGGGGACGTGATGGTAATTCTGGAAAAGGACCAGAGCAAGTGGACTTCGGCCAAGTCCCGCGAGGAGCTGGCCGAGAAAATGGCCCACGCCCTGAGCGTAATTCCGGGCGTCACCTTCGGGTTCCAGCAGCCCATTCAGATGCGCTTCAACGAGCTCATCAGCGGGGCCAAGCAGGACGTGGTGATGAAAATCTACGGCGAAGACCTGCAGCAGCTGGCCGACTACGCCCAGCGGGCCGCGGCCCAGGTGCGGCAGGTGCAGGGAGCCGAAGATGTGTACGTGGAGCAGGTGACGGGCCTGCCCCAGATTGTGGTCCAGCTGGACCGCAACAAGCTGGCCCAGTTCGGTCTGAACGTCGAGGACGTGAACCGCACGGTGCAGACTGCCTTTGCCGGCCAGGCCGCCGGGCAGATATTTGAGCAGGAGCGCCGCTTTGATTTGGTGCTGCGCCTGCGCCCGGACCTGCGCCAGGACATCAACGCCGTGCGCCAGCTCTTCATTGCCACCCCGCGGGGCGAGCAGGTGCCGCTGGAGCAGGTGGCCACCGTGGCCCTGCAGGAGGGTCCGAACCAGGTGCAGCGCGACGACGCCAAGCGCCGCATTACGGTGGCCTTCAACGTGCGCGGGCGCGACGTGGAAAGTGTGGTGGAAGAGCTGCAGGGCAAAGTGGACCAGCGCCTGAAGTTCGCCCCCGGCTACTACGCCACCTACGGCGGGCAGTTCGAGAACCTGCGCGAGGCCTCGCAGCGCCTGAGCGTGGCCGTGCCGGTGGCCCTGACCCTGATTTTTGTGCTGCTCTTCTTCACCTTCGGCTCCCTGAAGCAGTCCGTGCTGATTTTCACGGCCATCCCCTTATCGGCCATTGGCGGGGTGGCGGCTCTGTGGCTGCGGGGCATGCCGTTCAGCATCTCAGCGGGCGTGGGCTTTATTGCCCTGTTCGGCGTGGCCGTGCTCAACGGCATCGTGCTCATCGGCTATTTCAACCAGCTCAAGGACGAGGGCTGGGCCAACCTGCACGAGCGAATTCTGGAAGGCACGCAGGTACGCCTGCGGCCGGTGCTGATGACGGCTACGGTGGCCTCGCTGGGCTTTTTGCCGATGGCCCTGAGCACCTCGGCCGGGGCCGAGGTGCAGCGCCCGCTGGCTACGGTCGTCATCGGCGGGCTGGTCACGGCCACGCTGCTGACGCTGCTGGTGCTGCCGGTGCTCTACGCCCTGTCGGAACGCACCCCGGCAGCCGGGCCGGACCAGCAGCCCGAGGATCCAACCCACCACGGCACCCGGTCGGCACCCCTGCTGGCCGGCGGCGCAGCCGTGCTGTTGCTGACACTGCTGGTGCCCGGCACCGGCCGGGCCCAGCAAGTGCAGCTGACGGCCGGTGGCACGCCCTTCACGGCCCAGCAGGCCGTGACCCAGGCCTTGCAGGCCAACACCACGGTAACGGCTGCCCAGCGCAGTTTGGAGGCCCAGCAGGCCCTGCGGCGCACCGCTACCGACGTGGGCCGCACCACCGTGGGCGTTACCTACGGGCAGTACAATTCCTACCGCAAGGACAACCAATTCAACGTCAGCCAGAGCTTTTCGCTGCCGCGGGTGTACCGCAGCCAGCGCCAATTGCTGGAGGCGCAGGTCGGCGGGCAGCAGCTCACGCTGGCCCAGGTGCAGGCCGAGCTGCGGCGGCAGGTGCGCCTGAATTATGAGCAGGCCGTGTACGCCCGCCACCGGGTGCAGGTGCTGCGCGGGCAGGACAGCCTCTACAGCGAGTTTTTGCGGGCCGCCCAGCTGCGCTTTAAAACCGGGGAAGTAGCCCGCCTGGAGCCGGCCACCGCCCTGGTGCAGCAAGGCGAAACCCGCGCCCTGATTGCCCAGGCCCGCACCGGCTACCAGGTGGCCCAGCGCCAGCTGCAAGCCCTGCTGCAACAAAGCCAGGCGGTGGGCGTGGCCGACAGCCTGCTTCGCCCGCTGGAACCCGTGGTGCTGCCCGCCACCGGTGACACGGCGCGCCTGACCCAGAACCCGGAGCTGCAAGTGCAGCGCCAACTCATCGCCCAGCGCCAGGCGGCCACCCGCACCGAGCAGGCCCTGGGACTACCCAACGTGACGCTGGGCTACTTCAACCAGTCGCTGATTGGCCCCCAGACCATGGGCGGCGTGGGCGGCGCGGAGCGGTACTACGCCGGGTCGGACCGCTTCCAGGGCGTGCAGGCTTCGGTGGGCATTCCCCTCCTGCGCGGGCCGCAGAAGGGTCGGGTGCAGGCCGCCCGCCTGCAGGAGCAGGTGGCCGACGCCGGCTACCAGCGCCTGCGGGCCGAGCTCTCGGGCCGGCTGGACGAGCTAGTGGCCCGGCACGCCGAGCAGCAGCAGCGCCTGGCTTTCTACCAGCAGACGGCCCTGCCCCAGGCCGACGTCATCGTGCGCCTGAGCACGCGGGCCTTCAAGGCCGGTGAAACCGGCTACGCCGAATACCTGCTCAACCTGGAGCGGGCCCTGACCCTGCGCACCGCCTACCTGGACGTGCTGCTGGAACACAACCAGACCGTCATCGAGCTGGACTACCTGCTGGGCAGCACCCCCCAGTAATCATCCCTGACTTTTCTTGCCTCCCCCTTTCATGACAAAATACGCATTGCTGGCCCTGCTGGGCCTGACGCTGGCCGGTTGCGGTCAGGAGAAAACGGATACGGCGGCACCGGAAGCGGCCGGGGCCACCACGGAAACAGCGGCTGGCGGCGCCAAGGCCGCGGGCAACGAAGCCGCCGCCGAAGAAAACGCCACCGAAACCACCCTGTCGGCTGCCGAGCAGCGGGCGGCCGGCATCCGGCTGGGCCGGGTGGAAGACCGGGTGCTCAGCGGCACGCTCAAAGTCAACGGCACGCTCGACGCGCCCCCGGAAAACGCGGTGGCCGTCAGCGCCCTGCTTGGGGGCATCGTGGAGCGGACGACCCTGCTACAGGGCAGCCGCGTGCAGGCCGGGCAGGTGCTGGCGACGGTGCGCAACCCCGAGTTTGTGCAGCTCCAGCAGGATTACCTGGAAACCAGCAGCCAGCTGGAGTTTGCCCGCGCCGAGTACGAGCGCCAGCAGGAGCTCTACCGCCAGGAAGTAGCCCCGCAGAAAAATTTCCAGAGGGCCCGTGCCGAATACCGAGCCATGCAGACCCAGGTGGCGGCGCAAGCCGCCCGCCTGCGCCTGGCGGGCCTGCCGGTGGGCGGCAAGATTACCACGACGGCCCCGGTGCGGGCCCCGCGCGGCGGCTTCCTGAAAACCGTGAATGCCAGCGCCGGGCAAAGCGTGACCTCGACCGACGTGCTGTTTGAAATCGTGGACCCGGCCCACCTGGACGTGGTGCTCACTGTGTTCGAGAAGGACGTGCCGCAGGTGCGCGTGGGCCAGACCGTGCGCTACACCCTGGCCAATGATTCGGCCGGGGCCGAGCACCGGGCGAAGGTGTATGTGATTGGCCGCGCCGTGAGCGAGGACCGCACGGTGCGCGTGTACGCCCACCTGAGCCGGGAAGACGCCAGCCGCCTGCCCGGCACCTACGTGCGGGCCACTATCGAAACCAACTCGGCCACGTTGCCCTCCCTGCCCGACAAGGCCCTGGTGCAGTTTGGGGGAAAGAGCTACGTGTTCGTGGCCGAAGGTCCGGCAGGAAAAAACCAGGAAACGCACTACCGCATGGTGCCCGTGACGGCGGGGGTAAGCGAAAACGGCTACACCGAAGTCCGTCTGCCGCAAGGCACTGCGGCGGCGCAGGTCGTGGTGGAGGGCGCGTACTCGCTGCTGGCCAAGCTCAAAAACGCGGAAGAAGAAGAATAGCCGCGCATTTTCTCCCCTAATCCGGCCGCGTTCCTGTCGCGGCTCTTCGCCCTGCCCATGTTCCATCTGCTCACCGGTTGCCTGCTGTTAAGCCTGCTGCACGCCGCGATTCCCAACCACTGGGCGCCGGTGCTGGCCGTGGCGCGCGCCGAGCGCTGGCCCCTGCGCCGGGCCGTGGGCGTGACGCTGGTAGCCGGCCTGGCCCACGTGCTGAGCACGGTGCTGCTGGGCCTGGGGCTGGGGCTGCTGGGCTGGCGCTTGTCGGCGCAGTTCTCCCACCTGGCCCGCGGGGCGGCCCCGGCCCTGCTCGTGCTCATTGGCGTGCTGTACGCCTTGTCGGGGCCGGGACACGCCCACCCGGACCCGGCCCCGACCCGGCCCCGCGGCCGGGTGGTACTGGGGCTGGCGGCGACCATGTTTCTGGCGCCCTGCCTGGAAATTCAAACGTTTTTTCTGGCCGCCGGCACCCACGGCCCGGCGGCGCTGGCCCTGCTCATGGGGGTGTACCTGCTGGCTTCGGTCTCGGCCATGTGCGCGCTGGTCGCGCTGGCTCACCGGGGGCTGGGTCGCCTGAACCTGGACGGGCTGGCGCACCACGAGCGTCGCCTGACCGGGGCCGTGCTCGTGCTGGTAGGCCTGGCCGGCTTTTTCGTGGACTGGTAGCGGCCCGCCGGCTGCTGTCTTCATTTTTCACCGGATGCATCTTTCCTATGCCTGATCCAACCCCTTCCAATACCGACGAAGAGCTCAACACCGCCAAGCAGGTGCAGCTCGACAACGTGGGCGCCCTGAGCCGGGACCAGCTCACGCCTGAGGCCGCCGCCGCGCCCGAGGGCCACGACGTGCCCGGCCACGACCACGCCACCCACGACCACACGGGCCACCACCATCCCCCCGGCAAACAGGTCGTGGACCTGGCCGGCCAACCGGCCGACGAGCACGCCGGCCACTCCCACGGGGACGGCGACGACCACGACCACGGTCCGGCCGGGGACAACCCCTACCTCTGGCCCGGGGTGAGCCTGGCCCTGCTGCTGGCCGGCATTGCGCTCGACTACTATACGGTGGGCTTTTTTACCGGCTACGTGCGCCTGCTCTGGTACGGGGTGGCCTTCCTGCTGGTGGGCTGGAAAGTCATCCGCTCCGCCGTGCAAAGCATTCCGTCGGGCAACGTGTTCAACGAGTTTCTGCTCATGAGCATCGCCACGCTGGGGGCGTTTGCCATCGGCGAGTACCCGGAAGGGGTGGCCGTGATGCTGTTCTACACAGTCGGCGAATTATTCCAGGACGCGGCCGTGAACCGGGCCAAGCGCAGCATCAAGGCCCTGCTGGAAATCCAGGCCACGGAAGTCACGGTGCTGCGAGGCGGGCAGTCCCTGGTGCTGGATCCCAAACAGGTACAGGTAGGCGATACCATTGAAGTGAAGCCCGGCGAGAAGGTAGCCCTGGATGGGACGCTGACCAAGGGACCGGCTTCCTTCAATACGGCGGCCCTGACGGGGGAATCCGTGCCCCAGACCAAACAAACGGGGGAGCCGGTGCTGGCCGGCATGGTCAACCTGGAAAGCCTGATTCAGGTAGCCGTCACGGCAGGCTACCAGGACACGAAGCTGGCCAAGATCCTGGCCATGGTGCAGGACGCGGTGGGCCGCAAGGCTAAAACCCAGCAGTTCATCACCAAGTTCGCCAAAATCTACACCCCCATCGTAGTGGCGCTGGCCGTGCTGCTGGTGCTGGTGCCCTCCTTCGTGGTAGAGGACTATGTCTTCCGGGACTGGTTGTACCGGGCCCTGGTGTTCCTGGTCATTTCCTGCCCCTGCGCGCTGGTCATCAGCATTCCGCTGGGTTACTTCGGCGGCATCGGCGCGGCCTCCAAAGCGGGCATCCTGTTCAAAGGCTCCAACTTCCTGGATGCCATGCGCGAATTGGATACGGTGGTGATGGACAAAACCGGCACCCTCACGGAGGGGGTGTTTGCCGTGCAGCAGGTGCAGGCGGTGGGACTGGAGAAAGCCCAGCTGCTGCGGCTGCTCGGGGCGCTGGAAACCAAATCGACGCACCCGATTGCCAAAGCCGTCGTGGCCCACGTCGGCGCGGCTACCGCCGGCGTGGCAGTAGAGAACGTGGAGGAAATAGCCGGCCACGGCCTACGGGGCCGGGTGGACGGGCGCGACGTGCTGGCCGGCAACACCAAGTTGCTGCGCAAGTTTAACGTGGCCTACCCGGCCGAAGTAGACCAGGTGGTGGACAGCATCGTGGTGGGGGCCGTGGACGGGCAGTACGCGGGCTACCTGACTGTGGCCGACGCCCCGAAAGAGGACGCGGCCCGCGCCGTGCAGGAGCTGCGCGCCGACGGCATCAGCAAGCTGGTCATGCTCTCGGGCGACAAGGACAGCATCGTGCAGCGCGTCGCCCGGGAGCTGGGCATCGACGAGGCCCACGGCGGCCTGCTGCCCGAGGACAAGGCCCGCTACGTGCAGCAGTACAAAACCGAAGGGCGGAAGCTGGCCTTCGTGGGCGACGGGGTAAACGATGCTCCGGTGGTGGCCCTGGCCGACGTGGGCATTGCCATGGGCGGGCTGGGCTCGGATGCGACCATTGAAACCGCCGACGTGGTTATCCAAACCGACCACCCCAGCAAGATTGCCACCGCCCGGCGCATTGCCCGCGCCACTCACCGCGTGGTGTGGCAGAATATCTGGCTGGCTTTCGTGGTAAAAGGCATCGTGCTGGTGCTGGGCGCGGGCGGCTTGGCGACCATGTGGGAGGCCGTGTTTGCCGACGTGGGCGTGGCCCTGCTGGCTATTTTAAATGCCGTGCGCATTCAGCGCATGGACTATTCCACGCCGGGTACCGGTAACCCGTCGCCTGCTTCTCTCGCTGCCCCACAAGCGCAGCATACCCTGTCAGTGGTTGAGCCCATGCCCCGGGCGCTGCGCCAGGGCCCGCACCACCCTAACGACCAAACGACATGAGCGGGTCCCACGGTATGAGCGGCAGCGCCGCCAGCCGCAACAAGCGGCAACTGACCATTGTCTTCTTTCTAACGCTGACCTACCTGCTGGCGGAAGTAGTGGGCGGGTTCTGGACCGGCAGTCTGGCCCTGCTGGCCGACGCGGGCCACATGCTCACCGACGTGGCCGGCGTGGGGCTGGCCCTGCTGGCCATCCGCTTCGGGGAGAAACCGGCGACGCCGCAGCGCACCTACGGCTACTACCGCTTTGAGATCCTGGCGGCGCTGACCAACGCGGTGGTGCTGATTCTGATTTCGATTTATATTCTCTATGAGGCCTATCTGCGCTTTCGGAACCCGCCCCAGGTGGAAAGTGGGCAGATGCTATGGATCGCAGGTCTCGGACTGGCGGTTAACCTGGCCGGCATGTACTTGCTGCGGCAGGGCAAAGACGAGAGTCTGAACATGAAGGGAGCG
Source organism: Hymenobacter wooponensis (assembly GCF_004745865.1). GTDB lineage: Bacteria > Bacteroidota > Bacteroidia > Cytophagales > Hymenobacteraceae > Hymenobacter > Hymenobacter wooponensis. The sequence continues at coordinate 86,528 of NZ_SRKZ01000009.1, forward strand.
TACTTCGAAGTGCTCAGCGACATGCTGACGTCTATCGGGGTAATTGCCGCCGGTATCATTATGCTCACCACCGGCTGGTACTACGCCGACCCGCTGCTCTCGGCCGGCATTGGCCTGTTCATCCTGCCCCGCACCTGGGCCCTGCTCAAGGAGTCGGTGAACGTGCTGCTGGAAGGTACCCCGGCCGATATCAACCTGGAGGAGCTGCGCCAGGGCCTGCTGCAAGTGCCGGGCGTGGCGGCCGTACACGACCTGCACGCCTGGGTGCTGACCTCCGGCGTCAATGCCCTGAGTGCCCACGTCGTGCTGGCCGAGGCCGCCGGGCACGAGGAAGTACTGACCCGCGCCCAGGCGTACGTCACGGGCAAGCATTCCATCCAGCACGCGACCATTCAAGTGGAGCGCGGCGACGTTGCCCGGCACGAAACCCACCTCTAACCTGACTAGCTTCTTCGTTTCTCTCATGACCTCCTACGACGTTCTCATTATCGGCTCCGGCCCCGGCGGCTATATCGCGGCCGTACGCTGCGGGCAGCTGGGCCTGAAAACGGCCATCATCGAAAAGTACCCCACCCTGGGCGGCACCTGCCTCAACGTGGGCTGCATCCCCAGCAAGGCGGTACTCGAATCCACCGAGCTCTACCAGAAAGCCACTCACCAGTTCACGGAGCACGGCATTGATGCCGATAACCTGCGTGCCGACCTGCCCCGCATGATGGAGCGCAAGGACCAGGTGGTGAAGAAAGTGTGCGACGGGGTGGTCTTCCTCATGAAGAAAAACAAGGTGGACGTACTCCACGGCGTAGCCTCGTTCGTGGATGCCACCACCGTGCTGGTAGAGCCCAGCGACGGGGGCAGTGGGGAAAAGCAGCTGCTCACGGCCAAAAACATCATCATTGCCACCGGCTCCAAGCCCAGCACCCTGCCCTTCATCACCCTGGATAAGGAGCGTGTCATCACCAGCACCGAGGCGCTGGCCCTGCGCGAGCTGCCCCAGCACCTGATTATTGTGGGCGGCGGGGTTATCGGCCTGGAGCTGGGCTCAGTGTATGCGCGGCTGGGTAGCAAGGTGTCCGTCGTGGAATACACTGACGCCATCATCCCTACCATGGACCGCACCCTGGGCAAGGAGCTGCTACGCTCCCTCAAGAAGCAGGGTCTGGAGTTCTACCTCTCGCACAAGGTGACGGCCGTGGAGCGGACCGGCGACACGGTGAAGCTCACGGCCCAGGGCGGGCCATCGGCCGAGCTGCAGCTGGAAGGCGACTACTGCCTGGTATCAGTGGGCCGCCGGCCCTACACCGACGGGCTGAACCTGGCCGCGGCCGGCGTGGAGCTGGATGAGAAGGGCCGCGTGAAAGTCAACGAGGACCTGCAGACGACGGTGCCGGGCATCTGGGCCATCGGCGACGTGGTGCGCGGGGCCATGCTGGCCCATAAGGCTTCCGATGAAGGCGTGTACGTGGCTGAGCTCATTGCCGGCCAGGCCCCGGAGGTGAACTACCTGCTTATCCCGGGTGTGGTCTATACCTGGCCCGAAGTAGCTGGTGTGGGCTACACCGAGGAGCAGCTCAAGGAGCAGGGCAAAGCCTATAAGGTGGGTTCCTTTCCGTATTCCGCCTCCGGCCGGGCGCTGGCCGGGGCTGACACCGAAGGGTTGGTGAAGGTGCTCACCGACGCGCAGACCGACGAGATTCTGGGCGTGCACATGATCGGGGCCCGCATTGCCGACATCATTGCCGAGGCCGTGGGCATCATGCACTTCCGGGGCGCGGCCGAAGACGTGGGCCTGATGTCGCATGCCCACCCCACCTACGCCGAAGCCTTCAAGGAAGCCTGCCTGAACGCGGCCGGCATCGGGGCCCTCAATATGTAACCCCGTATGCTACTCGCCTTTCTGCTGGCTGTTACGCCGGACGCGCCCCCTTCCTGGAGTCAGGTGCTGCTGTATTCCCTGGTGCCCGCCGCCATCATGGTCGTGGGGGCCGTTGTGGCCGTGCTGCGCCCGCCGGGCGCGGCCATTCGCAGCGCCATTTTGCACTTCGCCGCCGGGGTGGTGTTTTCCGTGGTGGCCGTCGAGCTGCTGCCCGACATCGTGGCCCGTCACCGTCCGCTGGAGGTTGGCCTGGGCTTCGGGGCGGGGGTAGGGCTGATGCTGGCCTTGCGCTCCTGGACCCGCAAAGCGGCGGAAAAGGAGAAAGCCACGCCACTTCCCTACTTCGCCCCAGGCACCATGTGGGCCTCGCAAACCGAAAAAGCCGCGGACCAGCGCCGGGCGCCGCTGCCCATGGGCCTGCTCACGGGCGTGGCCATCGACATCCTCATCGACGGGCTGCTCTTGGGCATCGGCTTTGCGGCCGGGGCCGAGGAAGGCCTATTGCTGGCCATTGCCCTGACCATTGAGGTGCTGTCGCTGGGGCTGGCTACGGCCGTGGAGTTGCAGCAGGAAGGGCAGCCCAAAGCCCGGACCGTGGGCGTCGTGGCTGCTTTGTCGGGGCTGCTGGTCGTCGGGGCCGGGGTCGGTATCACTGTGCTGCAGGGCGCCTCCGACAACGTCATGGAACTGGTGCTCTCCTTCGGCCTGGCCGCGCTGCTGTTCCTGGTAACGGAAGAGCTGCTGACCGAGGCCCACGAGGAGCCGGAGTCGCCCTGGCTAACCTCCGCATTTTTCCTGGGTTTTCTGGTCTTTCTACTTCTGGGCATGCTCGTGTAGCCGGCCACATTTTCTGACCTACTATGGATTCGCACAAGCTTCTCATCGAACTCACCCTGGTGCCGGCCGGCCGGCACATTGCCTTTTCCAAAGAAATGCTGGAAAAGGTGCACGTCTACCGCCGGGTAGGAACAGAGGGAGACGCCTGGCAGCAAGTGGCTACGAATGCCCGCTCTCCCTTTATCGATACGGAATCCTTTCCGGCCGGCACCACCCTGGAGTACCACGTGCAGCACTTCAATCAGCAGGATGTTTACGAGGGGCACAGCAACATCGTGCGCACCACCCTCAGGTAGCTTCAACCCAAACAACCCGACCCAACAACGCGATGCGCTTCACCGACAAAATATGCCTCGTCACCGGCGGCGGCTCCGGCATCGGCCGGGCGGCCTGCCAGCAGCTGGCCGCTGAAGGCGGCACCGTCGTCGTCCTGGACCGCGACGAAACCACGGCCGAGGAGACTGCGGCCCTCATTGCAGAAGGCGGCGGTCTGGCCCGGGCTATCCAGGTTGATTTAGGCCTAGTGGCCGAGATAGAAGCGGCCATGAGTACCGTAGTAGATGCCTACGGCCGGGTGGACGTGCTGGTCAACAACGCGGCCATGATGACTTTCAAGCCGATTTCGGAATTGGGTGTCGATGAGTGGGACCTGGTCATGGCCGTGAACCTGCGGGCCGTGTTTCTACTCAGCAAACTCTGCCTGCCCCACATGCGGAGCGGGGCCATCGTCAACATCAGCTCGGTGCATGCGCAGGAAACCACGGCCAACGTGATTCCCTACGCGGCCAGCAAAGGGGCCCTGGAGGCTTTCACGCGAGGCATGAGCCAGGAGTACCCGGCCGGCCACGTGCGCACCAACTGCGTGGCCCCGGGGGCCGTGGACACACCCATGCTCTGGAATAACCCCAACGTGAAAAGCGGCAAGGAGAAGATAGAGGGCGAGGTAGGCCACCCCGAAGACATTGCCGGCGCCATCTGCTACCTGGCCTCGGCCGAGGCCCACTACATCAACGGCACCACCCTGGTCGTGGACGGCGGCCGGCTCAGCATCTTGTAACCGCCTCCCCGCACACACTTTTCCATTTCCGCTTAAACTTATCCCCAAGCCCATGAGCGCCTTCATGTTTGCCACCGGCATCGAAAACAGCTACCCCACTATCAAACTGCCGGACGGCACGAGGCAGCGGGTGGACGAGCTGGAGAAAACCGGCCATTACGAGCGCTGGCGCGAAGACTTCGCCCTGGTCAAGGAAATGGGCATTGAGTTCCTGCGCTACGGCCCGCCCTACTACCGGGTGCATACCGGCCCCAGCCAGTATGACTGGGCCTTTACCGACGAGACCTTCGGCGCCCTGCGCGAGTTGGGCATCACGCCCCTGGTGGACTTGCTGCATTTCGGGCTGCCCGACTGGCTGGGCAACTTCCAGAACCCGGCCTTTCCCGAGCACTTCGCCGCCTACGCCGGGGCCTTTGCCGCCCGGTTCCCGGACCTGCAGTTCTACACGCCCATCAACGAAATCTTCGTCACCACCATGTTTTCGGCCCAGTACGGCTGGTGGAACGAGTGCCTGGCCAGCGACCAGGCCTTTGTGACGGCCCTCAAGCACGTGTGCCGGGCCAATGTGCTGGCCATGCAGGCCATCCTGGCCGTGCAGCCGGGAGCCACCTTCATTCAAAGCGAGTCGGCCGAGTACTTCCACCCCGAAACGCCCGCCGCGCGGCCCCTGGCCAACTTTCTCAATCAGAAGCGCTTCCTGAGCCTCGATTTAACCTACGGCTACCCCGTGAGCGTGGCCATGTACGAGTTCCTGCTCAAAAACGGCATGACGGATGCGGAGTACCACTGGTTTGACGACCAGAACATCAAGGCCAAGTGCATCATGGGTACGGACTACTACCGCACCAACGAGCGTATGGTGCGCGAGGACGGCAGCACCTACCCGGCCGGGGACGTGTTCGGCTACTACGTCATTGCCAAGCAGTACTACGACCGCTACCGCATGCCGCTGATGCACACCGAAACCAATTTGTGGGAACCCGACGCCGTGAACTGGCTCTGGCGGCAGTGGGCCAACGCCTACCGCCTCAAGCAGGACGGCATTCCCCTGGTGGGCTTCACCTGGTACTCGCTGCTCGACCAAGTGGACTGGGACACGGCCCTGCGCGAAAACAACGGCCGCGTTAACCCGCTGGGCCTCTACGACCTGGACCGCAAGATACGGCCCGTGGGCCGGGCCTACCAGCGCCTGATTGCTCAGTGGAAAGACGTACTCCGGGACGAGAGCTACGGCGTGCACATCAACTATTAGCCCCCTCTTGCCATGCCTGCTTTCTTAGCACCTTTGCGCCGGGTACGCATCCTGTTGCTGGGGGCCGGGGCCCTGCTGCTGGGCTTTTGCGGTCACCCCCGCAACGAGCAGCACGCGGAACCCGCGCGCCCGGCCGTGGCCCCGGCCGACTCGGGCCACGTAGACGCGCCCGTGGAGCACGCCACCGCCACCGGCATTCTGCAGCGGTTGCAGGAGAGCCTGGACGGCCTCTCGCTGAACGGCCGGGCCGACCATGACTTTGCCCACCTGGCGCTGGAATACACCCACGCCGGCCTGGATCTGGCCAACCTGACGGTAGAGCGGAGCGCTTCCGATTCCCTGCGGGCCCTGGCCCGGCGGGTGCGCCCCGGCCAGGAGCATCTGCTCCCCGAATTGGAAGCCATTGTTTCCCGCCAGCATCATCTTCACACCAATCACCGCCTGGATCCGGCCACGCCGTTTGCCCGCGCCACCGCATTGCTACGCCGCGATTTGGCGCACGCTTGCGCGGCACTTCCTGCTTCCAAGGCAGATTCTGCCGCTCAACTGGCGGCCGCATGGCGCGTGTACCAAACGAGCCTCACCCGTTTGGCACAGCTGCAATTGCGTTACGGGCAGGATTTCCGTCTACGAGAAATAGCCCGCTTGCTAAGCCCGCTGGCTGCCAGCCCTGGGCGGAGGCATCCCTAACATACCAAGTGGCCATTGTTTACTCGGACCTATGCCTGTTTTACGCCTGCTTTCCCCCCGGCACCTGCTGGCCCATCTGCGTCACCTCTCGGCCCGGCAGCGCCTGCTCGTAGCCGCCGGCCTGGGCGGCCTGAGCTGGCTGCTGCTGCTGCCGTTTTCCTTGCAGGCGGCCACGCGCCTGGTGGCCGCCTGGGACGTGTTTTGCTCCGGCATTCTGAGTTTGCTGTGGGCCGCCATGTACCGGGCCGACGCGGCCCATATCCGGCGCGTCGCCACCCGGCAGGATCCCGGCCGGACCTGGACCTTCGTGGCCGTGCTGGCCGGCAGCAGTGCCGCGCTGCTGGCCGTGGTGGTGCTGCTTTCGGGGCTGGCTTCCATGCGCGGGCCCGAAGTGAGCTACCATGTGGGGTTGTCCGCCGGGGCAGTGGTCGGGGCCTGGCTGCTGGTGCACACCGTGTTTGCTCTGCGCTACGCCCACGCCTACTTCAGCGAAAACCTCGCGACCGACCCACCGGATACGCTGGGGGGACTGGAGTTTCCCGGGGAGCCCCCCACCTCGTACTGGGACTTTGCCTACTTCGCCTGCATCGTGGGCATGACCGCCCAGACCGCCGACGTGGCCGTGTCCTCGGCCCGTCTGCGGCGGCTGGTGATGCTGCACGGCCTGTTGGCCTTTGCTTTCAATACCAGCATCGTGGCGCTGGCCATCAACCTGCTGGCCGGACTGCTCTGAGGCGGCGGGCCGTCCAGTTCTCCGGCCAGTGGCTTGCTCACGGCCTGATGATCCTTCGTTGTTTTACCCCGCTGTTACCGCATGTATATCCGTAAGCACATTCACTGGCGTGTTATCTGGGCCTATTCCTGGAAAGACGTGCTGATTTTTCTTGGCTACGATACCCTGCTGGCCGTATTGCACGGGCCGCTGCAGGTACGCTGGCTGGACATTCCCTGGCAGCTCATCAGCATCCTCGGCGTGGCCGTCTCCTTTTACGTGGGCTTCAAGAACAGCAGCTCCTATAATCGGTTTTCCGAGGCCCGCCAGCTGTGGGGCGGTATCGTGAACCGCAGCCGCAGCTGGGCGATGCTGGTACTGGGCAATACCGACCCATTGGGGCCGGCCCTGACGCCGGCGCAAGTGGCCGCACAGCAGCGGCTGATCTACCGGCACCTGGCCTGGGTGAATGCCCTGCGCCTGCACCTGCGCCGCCAGCCTGAGCGGTGGGAGGCGGAGGTGGCCCCTTTCCTGGGCCCGGACGAGTCCGTGTACTTGCGGGCAGTAGCCAATCGGCCGGCCCAGTTGTTACTGCGGCAGACCCATGACTTGCGCCAGGCAGCCGGTCTCTACACCGAGTTGCAGCAGCGCACCCTTACCGAAGACCTGCGGGAGCTCACCAATCTGCAGGGTGGCTGCGAGCGCATCAAAAACACACCGTTTCCCCGGCAGTATGCCTTTTCCAGCGCTGCGTTCGTCTGGCTCTTTATTGCCCTGCTGCCCCTGGGCTTGCTGGCCGAGTTCGAGAAGCTGGGCCACGGGCAGTACTGGATGACGATTCCGTTCTCGGTGCTGGTGTCCTGGGTGTTTGTGACCATGGAATTGGTGGGCCACATCAGTGAGGACCCGTTTGAGAATCGCATGAACGACGTGCCCATGACGGCGCTCTGCCGCACCATCGAGATTGACCTGCGCCAGATGCTGGGCGAGCAGCAGGTGCCCGCGCCCGTACAGCCCGTGGAGGATGTACTGCTGTAACCTGACTGGCCGCCTACCCTGCGGGGCGGGGTGGCGGCGGGCCGCAGGTGGACCCTTGTTGAGCGCGGCCTGGCTAAGCGCGGCTCTGCTGCAGCCCTCCCCCGCCGCCGCCCAAGTGCCCCGATCAAAGAACGAGGACGTCCCCAGTCTGGCCGACTCCAGTCGTCACGCCGCTCGGTTGCCGGTGCTGGCCGGCAGCGTGGCGGTGGTCTATCCCGCGGGGCTGTACCTGCTGGGGCGTAGCTGGTACACCGGGGAGCGGGTTCCGCTGCATTGGTTTAACGACTGGCCCGAATGGAAGCAGCTAGACAAAGCCGGCCACTTCTGGACCGCGTTTCACGAAAGCCGCGCCGCGGTTGACCTGCTGGGCTGGGCCGGGGTGGCCGAGCGCCGCTCCCGCTGGTACGGGAGCTTTGTAGGATTTCTGCTGCAAAGCCCGATTGAGCTGCTGGACGGCCGCTCTCCCGCCTACGGCGCCTCGCCCGGCGACCTGGCGGCCAACCTGGCCGGATCGGTGGGCCTGCTGACCCAGCAGCTGGCCTGGGGCCAGGTGCGGCTGATGCCCAAGGTATCGTTTCACCGCAGCCCCTACGCCGCGCAGCGCCCCGACGTGCTGGGGCGTACCCTGCCCGAGCGCTTGCTCAAGGACTACAACGGCCAAACCTACTGGGTGTGTGCCGACGTGGGCGCGTGGCTGCCGGCCGGCAGCCGCTGGCCACGCTGGCTCCAGCCGGCAGTCGGCTATGGGGCCGACCAATTGCTCTACAACGACCCGGCCCGCAACCAGGCGGCCGGACTGCGCGCCTACCGCCAGTACTACCTGTCGGTGGACGTGGACCTGCGTCGGGTGCCCACACGCTCCCAGGTGCTACGGCGCGTGTTCTACGTAGCCAGCCTCGTGCACCTGCCCGCCCCGGCGTTAGAATGGAACGCCCGGCGGGGCTGGCATGGCCATGGCCTCTATTACTAACGCTGTCCGGGCGGCTTCGCGCCCTTTCCGGGTGTTCTCCTACCTCCGGTTTCCCTCCTTATTTACTGGCCGGGGCGCTGCTCATTTTTAGCTCGTATGGCATGAAGACGTATCTGCCCTTTAATCGGTTCATCGGCCTGGCCGGTCTGGCAGCCGCACTGTTGCTGCCCGGCTGTGGCAATCTGGGCTCGCATAGCCTGACCCTCCGCTTGCAGGTTGCCTTCGACAGCACGGCCATCCGGATCCATAACCCCACCCGCGCAACGTACTACCACGCGCAAGTGGAAGTAAATGATGCCTTTGCGGCCGCATTAGGCACCCTTGCCCCGGGCGCCCACCGGCGGCTTTCCTTGGACAGCCTGCGCACCGACCAGGGCCAAGGGTTGTCAAGGGAAGTGCAGCTGGAGCGGCTTACGCTCTACGCCCAGGACAGCGTCGGCAACTATGATGCGCTTATCCTGGATCCCGTTCCTGCCGGCCGATGAAGTCCGGCGTAGGAGTCAGCGTTTTATACCGGGGCAGAACGCCAGAAACTCGTAGCGGTCCAGCAGCACCGCGCGGCAGGGCAGCTACGAGTAAGCGGCCCGCCACGGCCAAACGACCTGTGGCTTTGCGGGGTTCGTGCTCAGCCCCAGCGACGGCAGCTCGTTGCAGACGGCGTCTTTGCTGCTGTGCGCCAGGGGAACTACGCCCGCTCTCATTATGGTTAGGCGGGTATGTGTGCGCATCATACCCCGACTCGAAAACTGCTCCGACTAGGCCTCTACGCGGCGGTCGGCGCCTGGATCCTCTACTCCCAAGCCGGCGGTTTCTAGCCCGGCGCATGGGGCCGTTTTTGGGAATGCGCTACGCAGGAACCGGGTGCACAACGCACCTAGCATAGGCCAACGGTGCCGCTACCTTGTGTATCTTCCGGGGTTGTCCCCTGCACTGTATGCTCCCTGTTCGTCTTTGCTGGCCCGCTGTCGGCGTGGCCGTCTGCCCGCTGACGCCAGCGCCCGTCGCGGGGCAGGTGCTGCATTCCCCTGTTGTGCCTGATTCCGTGGGCCGGCGCCTGGAGGTAGAGCCCCGGCCGTCGCCGCTCCGGCGCGCGGCGCAGTGGGCCGGGCGGCCGGCCACCTGGCGCGTGCTGGTACCAGGGCTGTTGGTGGGGGTCGGCCGCCCGGCCCACCACACGCTGGAGCTCAAGACCGATTGGGCGGTGCGCGAGGAACTCGGTGAGCACGTGCCGGCCGTGCGCACCACCCTGGACGACCAGTTGCGCCACGTGCCGGCCGCCGCGGCCCTGGGGCTCAGCCTGGCCGGCGTGCGGGGCGAGCACAGCACGGTGAACCAGGCGTTGCTGTTTGCCCTGACCTACACCATCAACAATACGCTCACCAGCAACCTCAAGCGCCTGACGCGGGTAGAGCGCCCCTACGGCGGCGGCGATTACAGCTCGTTCCCGAGTCAGCACGCCAGCGCGGCGTATTCGGCCGCCTGGCTGTTGGACCGCGAGTACGGGACGCGCAGCGGCTGGTACCGCGTAGGCGGCTACACCGTGGCCACCAGCGTCGCGGCCCTGCGCCTGATCAACGGCAAGCACTGGCTGTCGGACGTCGTCACGGGGGCGGGAATAATGAGTTTCATGTGCGAGGGATTGTTGTCGTTAACTAATCGGGTGTGTTAACCTGCGCGAGTATACCGCCATCCGATGGGCCGGCAGGCAATTCACTAGCAGATCGCTTTTGCCCACCGAATCAGCCAAAAAGCCGTAAAACAGCCCAACAGAATGCTGAAAGTGCAGGTGATAGCCCAGTGAAACAGGCGCTGTTTCGCGTAAGCAATGCAGGCATTGGTGTGAATCTGCTGGGTCAGCAACGCCTGGCTTTCGGTCATAGGCAGGGACAGGCCGGTCACACGCGCCAGCTCGGCCTGCAGGCTCGTTACGCTCAGGGCGCTGATGTAGCCAAAGTACAGGGCATTGGGCACGAGCAGCCGCTGGCCGCGGTGCCAAGGCGTTACCAGGCTGGCCCATTTAGTCATGGCAAACAGGGAAGTGAGTACGGCCAGTACAAGACCCGGAATTAGCCAATACGGAATCAGCAGCAGCAAAGAAGGGTTACCAATGGAAGACAAGCTCTGCACGAGGCCAATGATAGCGGCTCCGTTCAGGGCAATGAGCGCGGTGTGTTTGGCTTCCAGAAACCGCAGCCACTCGTTGACCGTGGTGAGCAGAAATTTCAGGTTCTCGTCCATTTAGTATAAATCGATTACCTGCGTGAAAGCTACTCCTTTCAGCTGGACCGGGCGAGGGGCGCGGGCCAGCCACCACCGGTCCAAAACCGAGAGGCCCGCGCGGCGGTGTAGGTCATAGCCTCCGTTGACGTAATAGGAAATTTCCTTGTCCACGCCTTCGCCCTCGAGCCGAAACAGCTCGGTCATGGGCTGGCCGATAGCATAGAATTCGTCCACCGTGGTCTTGCTGTTGTGGTAGTAGAGGAGCTTGCCGTAGTGCAGCGCGATTTTTACGGAATAAGGACTGCTGTGGCGAGCTCGCCCAATCTTTCCCGCACACTGCTCAGCTGCCTGCAGCCACTGATACGCGCTGTGACCCGGAGTAAAGGGCTTGCCAAAAACGGCGATAATCCCATCGCCGATAATCTTTTCGACTTCTCCGTCAAACTCATAAATAATGGGCAGCACCTGAGCGTAGTAAGCATCCAAGATGGTGGCAATCTGGGCGGCTGACATCGTCGCAGTTTTCGTGGAAAAACTGGTGATATCAATGAAGAGCATCGCCAACTCTACGTTCGGATTCGTCACCAGCTGTCGGACAGTGGGTGAAACGGCCTGTAACTCAGAAAAGGCCCGCACATTTTGCACGCCATAGCGATTAAGCGACTCGAGAATGACCCGTCCTTCCTGGCGCATAGCAGACTTGGTAGAGGGGGCAAAGTTTTGGCGTAACTCAGCGGAAAGAGCAAAATTGGGCATAGTATAAAGTGTAGTGCGCAGCCATACATAGGAGGCTAGGCCGATCAATTTTGAAGGAGAATAAGTTTTAGAATGGCGGGCGGGTATCAGGCCTACCCCTCCGAAGAAAGCAGGTAACAGGCATGCTGGCCAATGCGAAAGGGGTCCAGATGCTTGAACTGGTCGTCGCCCAGTCGCTTGATTTGTTCCTCCGTCACCCAGCGCAGCTCGCCCGAGGCGGGCAGCTGCAAATGGCGCAACTCGTGCTCCTGAGCCGCAGTTAACTTTAACTCGAACACCTGGTAAACCATCAGTTCTGTGGCCTGGGTGTGAGGTGAATACGTGAGGGGCCGCCAGACGGTGTACAGGTAGCGGGGGTCGATGGTGGCGAAAGCTTTTGACAGATAGCCAGGCTCCACTAACTCTTCCTGAAACTCGCGTTGCTGCGTAGTCTCCCGGTCTTTCTCGGACACAAACCAGTTGAGAAAGGGAATCAGGTTTTTGCCTAGCACCCGGACCCGTAGGTCGTCACGGCTGTGGATGTCGATGGGCATGATTTCATCTTCCCGCACATCCCACTTGGTAAACTGATCGCGCACCGCCTGCGAGTCGTGCTTATAAACACCTCCCACCGGCTGGTATTGGTTGATGCGCCGGCCTTTAACCAGCAGGTAACGCCCATCAATTCTGATGCGAAACAGATAGGAAATCGATACCCGTACGTGCGTAGAAGCCAACTGACGCTTGCTGGTGTAGAGCAGCTTCATCCGTTTCCAAAAGCTGGGACCACGCTTTTCCCGCTCGGATTCAAACAATTTAGGAGCTAACCACGCACCGCTTTTCAAGAGCGGCACTAGTACCTGAAGAAACGTCATAGGGGGCAAGGCGGAGTTAATCGTACGCTACTTAATAGCCGGACTAGGCTGCATGTGCTGCAAGGTGCTTTTAAGAATAGCTGCCGTCAGCGGTTGGGTTGGATAGGCCTGTGCGATGGCTTCGGGTAAGAAGCGAAGGCGCAAATCCGAGAAGGAATAGCCCAGACCCTGATTTTTCTCCGGACCGGTTAGGTGTACCAGCTCTTCCATTTCCTTGCTGGTTAGCTTCACTCCTTGGAGTTCCTTTTGCAGCAGTTCCCGGCGCTCGTCCTCGGACGGGCGATCAAAGGTCATAATAACCGCGGCCCGCCGCACGATGGCCTCATCCAGGAAGTGCAGCCGGTTGGTGGAGAGCATCACCACGGCCCGCCCCTTGAGGCTGCGCAGGTCGTCAATTTTCTGAATCAGCGTATTGACGGCTGCTTTCTCTTCCTGGTGCATCTGACTGGTCGAGCGAGTAGTAGCAATGGCATCGGCCTCGTCAATGAGCAGGAAGGCAATGCCCTCTTTCGATTCTTTTTTCAAGCGGTCAAAGGCCTCGTTTACTAGTTGGGCCATCTGCCCGTGCAGTCCCTCGCCCCGCACCCGGGTGCTGAGCTTAATGAAGTAGCCGTCGCGCTTGAGTTCGCGGGCAATCTGGTCGGCAATGGCCTCGGCCGAGGCCGTCTTGCCGGTGCCCGCGTCACCTTCCAAAATTACCAGCGGGTAGCGGTCAGTCAAGGAGGAGAGAATGGGCAGCGCGGCCCCATGATGCAGCTGGCTCCAGCTACGCAACCCATCCGGGTCCAGCAGCAGGCGCAGGTTGAAGTGGATGCGTTCGAAGCGCTTGGTAAAGCCAATAAGCGACGCGGCCCGCTGCTGGATCTCGCGGCTGGGTATTTCGGTAACGTTGTCGAAAATAGTAGTCGCCATTACTGGAAGTTTTCTTTGTTGAGTTCGTAGCCCTTGCTGGCGTAGCCCTGCGCCGACGAGCGCTGCAGGTGCGAGTAGGACGTGTCGATGCTGGACACGCCCCAGTTTATATTCATTTTCTCCTGCAGGGCCTGCTTTTTCGTGGCGTCCAGCCCTTGCCAGGTTGCGTTAGGGCAAATGACCAGGTTCAGCGAACTGCCTGCTACGTCCGGCCAGTCGTTCCCACCGGCCCGGTCGCCGCTCAGAGCGCTACCCGCTTCATTGACTGTGTAGCGAGCGGCCTGTAGCACTTTACCCAGGGAATTGGTCAGCACAATATCTACCCGGTCCAAGTAGTATCCTTCGGCCCAGGTCAGCACATCCTGACAATATTCTTCTACCTGGGTCTGGGTGAGTTTGCCGGTGCGCCGGGCAATCATGCGCAAGTCAGCTTCGAAATTGCCGAAGGTTTTGCGGACGTCAGTTACCGTGTAGGTGGCGGTTTGCGTGGTCGTATACATGGAGGCAGTTAGTTTTCTTCTATCGTGAAGCTGGGGCCGAATAACTCGGTCCACTCCTCCGTGGTAGCTCCCAGTGTCGGGCAGGACTGCGCGATGTTCAGCCCGTCAAAAGCCGTATCGGCCGCCTTGACCACGGCGGCCCAGGCATCGTTGTCCATCTTACTGGCGGCGTTGTTTTCGTTGTTGGTGGGATCCGCAATGAAAACCGGGTTGGTAAAGCGCGGCACGCTGTTGATGGCAGAAGGGAAAGTGATAACCGGGAAGTTGCGGCCGCTTACGAACTGAAAGAAGCGAATCAGGCCTTCTTCGATATTGGTTTCAGCCCCGTAGGTATCGTCCAGATAGGCCGCGATCAACTCAATGGTAAATGAGGTGAGGCCCGGCTTTAGGCCCTGGCGGTTGCGCCACCATTTCAGAGCCCGCACGATGGAAGTGTACGAGGCGTTTTGCTTGCGGGCCTTTAGGTTGGCATCGAGTTGCTTGTCGATGCTGGTGATGAAACGCCCGCCCCCACCCCGCTCCGGCTGCCAGACGTAGGTGCTGGGCGTGTCCGGCACCACCGGCACGATGTCGACTTCCAGTCCAGTCCCCACGAATTTGATTTTGATGGCCTTGGTCTTGCCTTCGGCTTCCACGTCACCCTCATCCTTGGTAGGGTAAATTTCGCGTAGGTACTGAGCCACGTAGTCGTGCAGCTTGTCCACATCGCTTTTCAGCGTGTCGTCGCCGTCCACAAATAGTACCAGGTCAACGTCCACTGGGTGCTCGCCCTTGGGACGCAGCACGGTGTGCTTTTTCCAGGAGCCGGCAATCACGAAGCGGGTAACTTTCATGCCGGTGCTGGTGTCGTCCTTGATTTTGGCTTTAAGCCGGTCCCGCAGGTTTTCAATCTGGTCCCGGTACTTGCCCATGTCGTCGCGATGGAGCTTGATGCGGTTAATGAAATGGCCCAGTTGGGCGTTGTCGAGCTTCATAGGCGGAATAAGAAGTAAAGCAGGCGGTTAGTGATAGAAAAGCAAGTTGGTAAGCTACTCCGTAGTTGGCTCGGGTGCCGGGCCGCCACTGGTGTTGCGCAGATTCAGGTTGACCTCGTTGCGCAGCTGGATGTTGTTATGCTGGAAGTTGTTGAGTGTCAGGCTGCGGGTTACGGAGCTATACACGTCGTGACGCTGCAGGGGATCGCGGATGGTCACAATGAGGCAGAACTCCTGGGAGAGCACCTCGCCGTCGGCCGCGGCGGCCGCTTCCGCCGCGTGCGAAAACAGGCCCTTGAGCTCGAGGTACCACTTCTTGGGCGCCGTCAGCCCGCGTACCCGGTGCGCCTCGGTCATTTCCTGCAGGTTGATGGCGAATTTCTTAATCGGGTGGTACTTGCCCAAGTCGTCGCGCAGTTGCCGCTCGGCCGTGAACGGGTGGTCGATGTAGCGCTGGAACTTGGCGGCGTAGTTGCTGGAGAGCAGCAGATTGTAGGGATTAAGCTTGCCGATGGGGTTGGAGATGGTACGCTTGGTCGTGTCGCGCAGGCGAATCCGGTCGTAGGTGCCGAAGGACACGTCAATGTTGGACTGGCAGTACTCGGCGCCCTGGTTGCCGTCCAGGCGCGGGTCGGTGACCAAGGTGACCGTAACCTCCCCGTAGAACTGGCCCTCGTCGTTGAGTAAGACGTCGGGAAACGGAAAGTCGAGGATCTCAATGTAGCCCCCGCGCACGATGTTGTCCTGCAGGATCAGCGTGCTTTCGTGGGGCGAATTGAAAATGATGTCGTCCACGGAGCTCGGCAACCCGAAGCCCAGTTCGCGCAACCGGTCGCTCGGACTCAGGCTCAGGCCCGGGTGGTATTTAGCCGAGTGAATGGCCAGGGCTTTCAGCAGCAGGGGGTTGAAGTCGCCGGCCACGCGGTGCGAGAGGCCGGCCATCAGCGCCGACACCCGGGGGGGTGGAAAAACTCGTGCCGGCTTGCTGCACCACCCCCCCGGTGAGGGAAAAGGAGTTGACGCCGGTCAGTTTCATGCGCCCGCCGGCCGTGACGCCACCATTCCCCCCGTAGTGCACCAGTTCGGGCTTGATGAGCTTGTTGGGGCCAAACCCCGAGCGCGAGAAGGGCGAGGCGTGGCCTTCGGGCACCAGGTCGTCCGGCCCCTGGCTGTGCGCTACACTGCCCACCACTAAGGAGCGCACGGAATCGGCCGAAATAGGAATGCGCCGCTTGGGGGCAGCTGAAACGAAGTTGGTGCAGTTGCCCGCCGATTTGCAGATCAGGGCCCCCGTGCGCTGCTGCAGCTCGTCCAGTGACTTGCCGAAGTCCGAGAAGTCCCGGGCGCTGCATTCCATCGTGCCCCCGCCGGACAGGTTCCACAGCAGCACGTCGGGGTGGGCCAACACCGCGTTCTGGATGTTTTCCAGCAACTCATCCTCGTCAATTTCCAGCCCCGGCCGCGGAAACACGGTGGCATCGAGCAGCTTAAACTCGCCAACCCCCACCCAGCTGCGCTGCTCCAGCTCGTCGCCGTATAGCAGCACGCCGGCCACAAAAGTGCCGTGGGAGCGGTCAACTTCTGGTTCGCGATAAGCGCTATAGCGCCGCGCGTCCAGCCACGGGGCCAGGTGGGGAATAGGAGCAATGCCCGAATCCAGTACGCCGACCGTCAGGTAGTCCTGACCTGCCACCGGGGTTTTCACCGGCAGCTCCAGGCCGCTGCTCAGCTCGTCGAGCGTGATACGGTAAGCCGGCATGGGGTCGATCGAGTACAGCGCCTCAAACTCCTGCACCGTCACGAGGGTATCGGGCCGGACATGCTCCAGCTTGAAAACGGTCAACCCGGAAGTGTAGCGCGTCTTGCGGTAGGCAACCTGGCCCTCGCGCAGGGTCTGCTCAAAGGCACTTTCCACCTGGGCATTCATTTGCCGATCCTGGTAATTCACCAGCTTGACTTTTAGCGGCGTGGAGGTATCCTGGGGTAAATCAATGCGCGGCTGAAATGGTCGAATCTCGTCAATGGCGGATAAACCGATGGAGAAAGCCAGCGGGCGCTCCAGGTTATGGTCGATGAAGGCCACGTGCTCCGGCGAGTCCACTTTGACCAGGAAGTCCAGGTCTTCAGACAGCCCGATGAAGTTGTATTCTTCCTTGCGGTTAAAAATTTTACCTACCTCACCCCGGTGCGACTTGGCCATCGCATCTTCCCGCACTGTTACCTGCACCACGGCCGGAATAAAGCTGCGCTCGGGTCGCCGCGCAGCGATGGATTGGGCCGTAGCGCCCAATGATTGCCGAAACTCGGTAGCCCGGGCTTCCAGCACGTCTTCGGGCAATAACCAGCTGGGTTGGGGGCCGCCGCCCCCAGCTTCGGTTTTGCGCTCGTCCTGGGTGCCGCGCTTGCTAAACAGCTTAATGGGAAGATTCTTGGGTTCCATAACTAGCCTTTCGGATTAAAATAGTTGCGCACCTGGCGCAGGGAAATGTCGAGTAAGTCCGCAATAGCGGCCTGTGACACCCCATGGGCACTCAAAAAGCCGAGCAGGGCTTCCTGAGAGGCTGCTTCATGGTGCTTGTAGTAGTAGAATTGCAACAGCAGGTGTTCGTACTCCAGCTTTGACTTTTTGGCCAGCACGTTCTGGGCAATGGCATTCTGACAGATGGACTTGATGTCGGCCGGGCTGTTGCCCTGTAGCAGTTCGGCCAGGGCCTCCCCTTTTTTGCTGTCCAGGTCAAACCCCAACTCCACGGATTTTAGAAATAGCTGAAGCAGGCGCTGAATGTCGGCTGGCTGGGGCAGGGACACGTCGATGATGCTGTTAAACCGGCGCCAAATGGCCTTATCCAGTAGCTCCTGATGGTTGGTAGCTGCAATCAGGATGTTGGATTCCACAAACTCATCAATGTTTTGCAGCAAGCTGTTGACCACCCGCTTCAGTTCCCCGAGTTCATGTTGGTCGTCCCGGGCCTTGGCGATGGCATCAAACTCATCCAAAAACAGGATACAGGGCTGGCGACTGGCGAATTCGAAAATTTTGCGGATGTTTTTGGCCGTATTACCCAGCAGCGAGGAAACCAGCGAGTCGAGCCGAGCCACCACCAGCGGGAGCTGCATTTGCTGGGCGATGTAATGGGCAATGGTGGTCTTGCCACCGCCGGGGGGGCCGTAGAGTAAAAGAGAAGCCTGCGGAGCTACGCCCGCAGCCTGGAGTTCAGAACGATGCTGCAATCGATTCACAAAGCCGTCGAGCTTGTGACGCAGGTTATCAGAAAGAATAACTGGCAGCTCCAACCCTGGTTGGGGCATCACCAGGTCGGCAATGTTCATGCGGGTCTCCTGATCGACCGGAGCGGTCAGAAGCTGGTCGAGGTACACGGGCTGGGCCTGCTTGCTGTGCAAGGCGCGCAGAATGCGGTCGGCCGCTTTCGTGTCGCCGGCCTTGCGGAGGTTTTCAGCCAGCAGCATAGCGTAACTAAGCACCTTCTGCGAATCCTTGTTAAGGCCGCCTTCAATGATTTTTATGATTTCTGTAAACATGAGTGCTTTTTACGTACTCAAATATACGTAAATCGTTTCCAAAATATCTAAATACGTTTCTAAAAATACGAAATATGTTTCTGGTAGTACTCTGCGCCATGAAAAAGGCCCATGGTAGCCCGCTCACAGCATAACCCGTGTTGCTCGGGGTGTCCCTACCTACGACAATCTGTTGCCTGACCGGCTGGCAGGCGAAGAGCACTGTTTGCAGGCCTATCTATCGGGTAATGGTCAATTATGGCTCATCCGTGAGAGGAGTGCAGTGCTTAGTCACCGCCTTTCCTGTTCGTGTATACTTCTCAGTTTAGCCGAATGACTTTTCTAAACCATCAGGCTGCCATGAGGCAGTTCAGGACCTGGAAATTATGCAAGTAAATCGGCCACACGATGCACGGGCAAAGTGCGTAAGCTCACCTAGCCCTTCCCACCGAATAGCCGACTCTGTGTTGCCTTTCCTGCCCGGAAGGGATAGCAGCGATCTGTTTACGACCTGGGTATTTTAAGCCCGGTAAGGACATTCTGAAGCACAAGCGTCCCCATATAGGCATCGTAGCAAGCTGGGTAACGACATTGGACGCCCCGCTCAAAACGGATGATTCCATCTTTAACTATGCTGCTTCGATGGCGTCGAGCCACGAGGCCGCCCGCAGGGTGCTTGCTCGGGATAAGCTTGCTTACTCGTCCCCAACACGTTTCCTTGCTTCTCTTGCCTGTTTTCAGCTTTATTCGCTATAGCACCGCCGGCCTGATATTGGCACTTGCTGGCTGCCGGTCATCCGCTCTGCCCCCCAAGTTTGCGGCTACTACCGGGTACCGCTCCCCGCGGCCGGTACAGCGCTTTGACACGACGAAATCCCTCTTAGCTCCTACACTGCCCTCTGCGCCGCAGAAGTGGGTACAGCCTGAAGTTCAGCCTGCGACCACAAACACTTCGGTCTACCCCCCTCCGAAAAAAAGGGAGCAGCCGACTCGGCTGGGTAGCTTTCAGCCCAAGCCAACGATTAAGGACACGGTAGGTGGCACCACTCAGCCGTTGGTTTCGCGTAGGCCCCGGGAGTATGCCTCCCCCAAGTTCTTCAGCGTCCAAACGTTGGTGCATTATGGGCTGCACTTTCTTTTTCCGGCTGTGTTGGCGCTTATTTTCTTTCCCGCGGTGTGGCAAACCGCCTACCTGATCATGCTTGCCACCATGATCATGGACCTGGACCATCTGCTGGCCAAGCCTATCTTCGACCCCTTGCGCTGCAGCATCGGGTATCACCCGCTCCACTCTTTTTATGCCATCCCGGTGTATACGCTGCTGCTCCTGCTACCAGTCACGCAAATTGCCGCCGTAGGCCTGCTGTTCCACCTATTCACGGATATGGTGGATTGCTTGTGGAACTTCAGCCACTGCCGCGCGTGCTACCTCAACTCCCGTATTTATGCCTTGCGCAGCTGGGTAAAGCGGCTCCTAGCCCGTGAGAGGGGTAAGTGAATAGGCAGAGAGGAAGCCTGATGCATTCCCAAAAGTCTTCTAACAAGCTTGATCCGAGCCCTGCCCTACTTTGTGGCAACGACCATGATGATGGCTTGGGACCTCATGCCGGCCGCTTTCGTAGCGCTAGGCGCCGGCTTTGGCTTTGGATAATGAGAAGTACCGGGCGGGCGGCGGCGTCCCCACTACTGTACTGGCGAGGCTTGTAGGCAGAGGATGCGACGCAGTCGCGCTTTCCCCCGGCCATACGCACGGATCTGGTGCTGCCGTTTGCCTAAGCTACCCATTCATCCGGGCCATGTAGCGCGCCCCGCAGTGCCCGAGGCCTTCCCGGGCGAAAGATTACCCCTCATGGCTGGAAATTATGTAAGTAACCGGGGTGATTAGTGTTATTTATAATCTTTCTAAACAAATATACCTTTGTGCCACTATTCCACCTGAAGTCTCCTAATGAGCTGTTCTTTTTACCCGACCATGGCTGGCCTACTGACCAGCTTTGCTTTTTCTATTATTTCCCAGCCCGGGTTGGCCCAGCGGCTGCCGGCGCCCGACACTACGCATCACCAGAAGCTGAGCGAGGTCACCGTTACCGGCACGGCTCCCCATTTCGCCGCTCCCGTTGAGGGCACCACGCTCACGGCCGGCCGCCGCAACGAGCTTATCAGGCCGCGCGACGTGAATGCCAACCTGGCTCAGAACAATGTGCGGCAGGTGCTGGCCCGCGTTCCCGGCCTGATGGTGTGGGAAAACGACGGATCCGGTCAGCAAATTAACATTGCCACCCGGGGCCTGAGCCCTAATCGTAGCTGGGAGTTCAACACCCGGCAGAACGGCTACGACATGAGCGCCGACGCCTTTGGCTACCCCGAGGCCTATTACAATCCACCGATGGAAGCGGTGGAGCGCATTCAGCTGCTGCGCGGCGGGGCCGGCCTGCAGTTTGGACCCCAGTTTGGTGGTCTGCTCAACTACGAGCTCAAACGTGGTCCCCAGGATAAAAAGGTGGAGGTGGAAACCAGCAATACAGCTGGCTCCAACGGCCTGTTCAACTCCTACAACGCCGTAGGTGGCACGGTAGGCAAAGTGAACTACTATGCATATTACCGCCACCGACAGGGCGACGGCTGGCGTCCCTTTAATCAGTTCACCGTCGACGATGTGCATGCCAACGTACACGTGGCCTTGACCAAGCGTTTGACGCTGGGCGCGGAAGTCAGCTATTTGACCGATAAACTCCAGCAGCCGGGCGGCCTGACCGATGCGCAGTTTGCTCAGGATAGCCGCCAAAGTACCCGCGCCCGCAACTGGCTGAGCACTCCCTGGCTGATTCCGGCGCTGACGCTGGACTACCAGGCCGGCGAGCGGACCCGCCTGAGCGTGAAAACCTTTGGCCTGGTGGCCTCCCGCAACAGCGTAGGCTTCGTGGCTGGTCTACCCGCGCCCGACACGGTAAACCGCCGCACCCGGCAGTTCGCCGCCCGCCAGGTGGACCGCGACGACTACCGCAACCTTGGCGCCGAGCTGCGGCTGACGCAGGAGGTCCGTTTCCTGGGCCGCACCCACACGCTGGCCTCGGGCCTGCGGGCCTACCGCGCCACCACCTCCCGTCGCCAGCGTGGTACGGGCACCACCGGGTCGGACTTCGACCTGACATTAACCGGTAATGGGCGCTTCACCAACGAGTTTGATTTCACGACTACCAATGCCGCAGCGTTTGCCGAGTTACTGCTCCGCGCCGGTACGCGGCTGAGCGTTACCCCTGGGCTGCGCTATGATTACCTGCGCAATACCGGCAGCGGCTACTTGGGCCGGGCGGCCGATGGGACGAAAAACCGCCTTGCTGACCAGGCCAGCCGCCGCAACGTGCTGCTCTACGGTCTGGGCACCGAATTCCAGCTGTCGCCCACGACCAATCTGTACGCCAACTATTCCCGCGCCTTCCGTCCCGTGCTGTTCGGTGACCTGGTGCCACCAGCTACCTCGGATGTCATCGACCCCAACCTGCAGGATGCCCGCGGCTATACGGCGGAGGTGGGCTACCGCGGCAGCTTCCGGACCTGGCTGCGTTTCGACGTAGGCTACTTCTTCCTTAACTACGAGGACCGTATCGGTGTCATCCGTCGTCCCGTACCCGGTGGCACGACTGGCCAGACCCAGCAGTTTCGAACCAACCTGGGCCGTACCCAGACCCACGGCTTGGAAGCCTATGCCGAGTTGGACCTACTTCACTCGCTGACCAGCAACGTCAACCTGCCCCACCTGGATCTATTCGCCGCGCTCAGCCTGCTGGACGCCCGCTACGGGAACCTGCCCGTGACCACGCTCACGGGTACGGGCACCAGCACCCAAATCGTGGAAACCAACCTGAAGGGCAACTACGTGGAGAATGCCCCGCGTCAGACCCTGCGCACGGGTCTGACTTTCGCCCACAAGGGCGTGTCCGTTACTGGGCAGTTCAGCCACGTCGCCAAAGTGTATGCGGATGCCAGCAACACGGAGACTGCCCCGGCAACTGCCCAGACCGGCGTCATCCCGGCTTACCAGGTCGCCGACCTTTCCGCTACCTGGAAGCTGGGCCGCGACAGCCGCTACCGGCTGAGTGGGGGCGTGAATAACGTGTTCGACGCGCGCTACTTTACCCGGCGCTCGGGTGGCTACCCTGGCCCCGGCATCCTGCCCGCCGACGGCCGCACCTGGTTTGCGGGGCTGGGCCTCACGCTTTAAACAGCGTCCTACCAATTACGCGAAAGGGGGTGCTCCGTTGAGTACCCCCTTTTCTGTGTGGGTCAAAGCCGTGAATAGTTGGCAGCCCGGTATATTTACCTACCGCATTCCGGCTTGTTCTACCACCTATTCCTGTATGGCAAAACATTACTTTCTACACGCCTTCTTCTGTTTCATTTGCCTGCCCGGGCTGGCCCAGCGGCCCAAGCCGGCAGCTGTCAACTTACCGCCGGCCGACACCGTGTATTTTGACCGTGACTGGGAGCGCACCGAGACCCTGGAAGAGGTTTCCTATGCTCGGATTGCCCGCCATGATGCTGCCGGCAAAACGGTGGGCACCGTGCGCGACTACTTCTATCCTTCCTGGAAAAAACAGTGGGAAGGAAAAATGGCCAGTGAAGCCCCGGACAAGCCCACCGGGCTGTGCTGCGGCTGGCACGAAAACGGCCAGATGAGTTTTCGCGGAACGTACGTGAATGGCGTACAACAAGCTGATTTTCGCAGCTGGCATGAGGACGGCCGCGAAATCAAGTGTACATCCGTGCTGCAGGACGCGCTGCCCTTAAGCACGGCTTCCCTCCACTGCAGCAACTGCATGCACACCAGCCGGAAAGTATTCACGGTAGACCTGCCGGTCGGCACGGTCGGCATTATCTATAAGCTGGACGTGCGCGACGAAGGCCAGCCTCCTATTTCCTGGTCAACGGCGCTGGCGGTGGCAGCCGTGGCCAGCAGTGGGGGAACTGCGGCCCCCACCCTGCTGAGCACCGCGGCCACGGCCCTGACCAAGCAAGGCAACAATGCTCCGCCCACGGTGAGCACCAAATGTCACTGGTACATTACCCCCGACGAGCGCGCGGCCCAGCAGTTTCTCGCTACCAAGGGCACCATTACCCGGGACAAAGTGTGCTTTCGGGCAGCAGAAAATACCCCCCAGGAAACCCGCCCCCTTGCGCTGCCGGCCGGTACCCGCCGTCTCTACGTGTGCGTGAACAATGACAACTATACCACCGATGCTACTGCTACGCTCAGCGTAACGGCACTGCTACAATCCTGTCAGTAATGCTGTCCACCCCTTGCCTGCGTTCAGGGGGCAAGGGGAGCCAGCACCGTTTTTTCCTTACTCGACAGACTGCCGTGCGGCCCCGGCCGGTCCACGTAGTGTTGAGTTACCTGCTCACCACTCCGAGCAGATAGTTGCAGTGCATCGAGGCGGGGTGCCAACTGCTGCCAACCATTGGTTATCTCTGCCCTTGATACGTTGGCCCCCCTGGCAGCCAGT
Organism: Hymenobacter wooponensis; assembly: GCF_004745865.1. Classification (GTDB taxonomy): domain Bacteria; phylum Bacteroidota; class Bacteroidia; order Cytophagales; family Hymenobacteraceae; genus Hymenobacter; species Hymenobacter wooponensis. Next base: position 110,199 of record NZ_SRKZ01000009.1, read on the forward strand.
CTACACACTACATTTTCAAGCTGGTTGATCTTCATATAGGGAAGGGTCAATAGTAAAAACAATACGCGAAAAAAGAAGCTTGCTATAGAGCTACTCGCGTTACGCTCCCTTCCCGGTTGCCTAAGGATAAACTATGCAACAAATTCCGGGGATGGTGTATCCGATATCAGGCCTACCTGCCTGCCTGCTCTAGTTGCCACCGCAGGTAGACCGGCTTACAAGCCCTGGCCGCAACAGCCTACGCACCCGAAGCCGGACCGGTGAACCGGTTTGACTTGGCAAGCTTCCCTCGGTTGTCAATCTTCTAACTTTAAACACCTTTTAGCAGGTGGAGTAGCTACAGTCCGTAGGGATATGGGCCTTACTGTCAGGCGCAAGGAGAAAGCAGGGTGTAGTACGGGCGGCTAGTAAAGTATGCCGTGTTCAGCTTGCACGGGCGCGGGCACCTGCTGTTCGCCCAGCATCTGGCGCAAATCAATCTCGATGCTGCGGCAGAGCGCCGTCATGGGCACGTCGTTCATGCGGTTCTCAAACGGGTCCTCGCTGATGTGGCCCACCAGCTCAATGGTGATGAACACCCAGGATACCAGCACGGAGAACGGCACGGTCAGCCAGTAGTGGCCATGACCCAGCTTCTCGAATTCGGCCAGCAAGCCCAGGGGCAGTAGGGCAATAAAGAGCCACACGAACACCAGACTGGAAAAAGCATACTGCCGGGGAAACGGCGTATTCTTGATGCGCTCACAGCCGCCCTGCAGGTTGGTCATCTCGCGTAGCTCTTCACACAGAGTACGCAGCTGCAACTCACTGAACAGCCCTTCGGCCTCGCGCAGGGCCTGCGTTTGCCGCAGCAGCAGCTGAGCGGGTGGATTGGCCAGCTGTTGCAGCTGCGTGGCCTCGGCCGGGTCGAGCAGGGGTGCCACCTCCGCCTGCCAGCGCTCAGGCTGACGACGCAGGTGCAGGCGTAGCGCATTGACCCAGGCCAGCTGCCGGTACACCAGTTGTCGCTGAAACGCCAGCTGCGCTAGGGTGGTCGTCACCAGGTTGGCCGGCTGGGTATGGCCCAGCACCAGCATCGTCCAGCTGCGACTGCGGTTGACAATCCCGCCCCACAGCTGGCGGGCTTCGGAAAAGCGACTATATGAGCTGCTGTTCTTGAAGCCCACGTAGAACGACACGGCCACGCCCACGATGCTGACCAGCTGCCAGGGCACGTCCAGCCAATGCCAGTGCAGCGGGCCGTAGAGCACGGCCAAGAGCAGATCGTAAGTCAGGAAAAGGAACACGTCCTTCCAGGAATGGCGCCAGATAACGCGCCAATGAATGTGCTTGCGAATATACATAATGGGGTAAATCAGCCGCGCCAGGATAGACCACTCAAGTAGCGGCTCAGGAGGCAGCGGGCAAAGCAACGCTCTTGAGGGGCCCTCTGCTAGTAATGAAAGGTCAGACCGGCGCCCCAGCCATACTGGTTATCGTAGTTGGTGCTCAGCGAGGCGTACTTGCTGACCATGTAGCGGAAGCCGAGCGTAAACTCCCGGTCCGTGTTGCCCCGGATGTCCATGAATACATTGTTACTCAGGGGCAAATCCCGGCGCTCGAGTTGCAGACGCACCTGACCAGTCAGATCAGAGCGTAACTCCGCGCGCACAAGGAGGGGGAGCAGATAATATACGCCGAGTTCGGTTTGCCGGCGGAAATTGATGTTGTTGTCTCGAGGACGGCCTTTTTCCAGGGCCGACCCACGTAACGTCTTGTTGTCCCGAAAATCATAGCCCACGAAGGCCGCCCAGAATTGCCGCTTATCGAGGTAGCGCAGCAAGTGGGTTTCGGTTTCGTAGTTTCCCTGGTAGTTGACCCGGCCCTCGAATTCCAGCGCGTTGCGGTTATTGGAAAGATTGCCTTCCAGGAAGGCCCCCTGAGAGTGGACCGATAAATCGAGCCAGGGGTAGACCGCATTGTCCTCGCGCTTAAGCATCTTGTAATTTCCCTTCGCGTACTCGTTCTGGGGGCTGGCGTCGTAGCTGATGATGCGGGCCATGCCGGCCATCATGTGGTAGAGGATGTGGCAGTGGAAAAACCAGTCCTGGTACTCGTTGGCCTCAAATTCGATGGTCACCGTGCCCATGGCCGGGATGTCGAAGGTGTGCTTCATGGGCGAGTAAGCGCCCTGGGCGTTGACCAGGCGGAAGAAGTGCCCGTGCAGGTGCAGCGGGTGGCGCATCATGGTCAGGTTGGTGAAGGTCATGCGCACGTTCTCACCCCGGCGAATGGGAATTTTGTCGGCTTCCGACAGGGTTTTGTTGTCGAACGACCAAATGTAGCGCAGCATGTTGCCGGTGAGCGTAAGCTTGATGTCGCGCCACTGCCGGGTAGAATCCAGGGTGGTCGGATTCAGGGCCCGCAGCTGGTTGTAGTTAAAGTCGCCGCCCGCGCTCCCCATGCTCATGCCAGCCATTCCACCGCCCATGTCCATGCCGGCCATGCTGCCGCCTTTGTCCTGCATGGTGCCCATGCTTTTACCGCTCTTTTCCTGCATGTTCATGGGCCGATTTTGGGGAGAGGGGGCCGTGCTGGCGGGCATGGTGCCGTTTTTCATATCCATCCCTTTCATAGAGGGGTCCGCGGGCTGCGTGGACTGCCGGCCGGCCGGCATATTCATGCCTTTCATCTCCCCACTGCCCCCTTTCATATCCATGCCCTTCATGCCGCCGTTAGGGTCCATCTGGCCGTTGCCGCCCATGTCCACACCGGTCATATTACCCATGCTGCCCATTTCCCGCATCATCTGGAAGTAGTTAATGCGCGGCAAATCGGGCGCTTTCATCGGCTCGCCGGCTCCAAAGAAGCTGGACGAGTAGCCCGTGATGTCGTTGGCGGTGGCCCGCAGTTCGGCCGCGCCCGCGGGTGGAATGGTCACCAGCAGGTCGTAGGTTTCGGCCGTGGCAATTTCAAGCTTGCTGACGGGGAAAGGCTCCACGTTGATGCCATCGGCGGCGATGACCTGCATGGGGCCGCCGGCATACTGCAGGTAGAAGTAGGAGGAGGCGCTGCCGTTAATGACGCGCAGGCGCACCACTTCCCCGGGCTTGGCGTCAGGGTAGTAGCTCTGCTCGCGGCCATTGGTGAGGAACTTGTTATAGTAGATGTCGGTGAGGTCCATGGCCGGCATGCGGCCCCACTCCTGCCGGACTTTGTCCTTGAAATAGCCGGCCGCAACAGCCTCGCCGTAGCTTTGCGTGGCGCCTTTCTGCACGGCAAACCACTCGCCGGCCCGCTTGAGGTAGCGCAGCACTTCCTTGGGTGGGTGGTCGGTCCAGTCGGAGAGCAGGAGCACGTACTCCTTGAGCTCGTACTTCACCTGCTTGGGCTGAATGACGATGGAGCCGTACAGCCCGTTCTGCTCCTGCAGCATGGTATGGGAGTGGTACCAATAGGTGCCGCTCTGGATCAGCGGAAACGTGAAGGTGTGCATGCCGCCCGGCTCAATGGGGGCCGTGTTAAGGTAGGGCACCCCGTCCTGGTCGTTAGGCAGCAGCAGCCCATGCCAGTGAATGCTGGTTTCCACGCTCATCTGGTTGTGTACCCGGATGATAGCCGTGTCGCCCTCAGTGAAGCGCAGCGTGGGGGCCGGAATCTGCCCGTTGATGGCAATAGCCAGGCGGGTTTTGCCGGTGTAGCTTACCTCCCGCTCATCCACGTACAGGTCATATTCGACCCGGTGGCCGGCGTGGCCCGTGCGGGGCGCCACCACGTGGCCCCGCAGGTCCTGATCCGGGGGCGGGGTGGCCGGGCCATTGGCGGCCTTGCTTTTGGGCATGGCCTGGTGCTGGGGCGTTTGGGCGGCCAGGGAAAGCGAACCAAGCAGAAAGAGTAGAAGGGCAAATAATCTCATCGGGTCGCTACTGGTTAGCATGCTTGGGTTTGTTACGGGCGGGGTTGTTGTCCTCGAAGCGGAACTTGTCCAGGGGGTTGGTGGGCATGCGCATGCCCGGCATCGGGCCCATGGCGGGCATGGGCTGGCCTTTTTCCATACCGGGCATATCGCTCATGTTGTCCATTGGCGGCGTGGCTTGCTTGGGCTGCTTTGAACCCGGCGCCTTCATGCCCGGCATATCGGCCATAGTGCCCATGCCCGCCATGCCGGATGGGGCTTTGGCTGGCTTTTTGGCACCTGATTTCGGCGGGCTCATGCCGGGCATATTCTCCATCCCGGGCATATCGTTCATGGGTTTCTGCCGGGCCGGGCGGCTCCTATCCATGCCCGCGGGCATGGGCTGAGTCATCTTTTCAGCGGGCATGCGCATGCCCGGCATGTCCGGCATGGTGCTGTTAGCGGGGGCTGGCGGACCAGCCGGCTGGCGGCCGGGCATAGCCCTGTTGTCCATCGCGCCCGGGGCCGTGCGGCTGTCCTTGCTGGTGGAGGCGGGCCCGTTCATATCCATGCCGGGCATATCAGCAGAACCCGGGGCCGCGAGTGGGTTGGGTGAAGCGGGAGCCTGGTTCGCGTTGTGGTCGTTGCCCCCTGCCGCCTCGTTGTGCGTATCGGCCTCCATCTCCATAGCGGGCATGGCTTCCCCGCCCCCATGGCCGTGGCTTTTATCGAGCAGGCGGCCCTGCGGCCCCACGCCCTCGACGTACACCAGCTGCGCCCCACGGTGCCCAGCCACCGACAATACCCCGGCCGTGGCTATGGCCAACACCAGCACCAGGATTTCGTAGGCCCGCCGCTGAATCTTGAAAAACGTGCCGACACCGGTCAGCAGCAAGGTAATGCCGGAAAGCCACAGGGTGTAGCCCGCGAACTTTTCGTGGGCTTCAAAAACGGCGGCGGCCCGGGGTGCCAGACCCATGGGCATGGCATGAAACACGGTGCTGGCGGCCAGAGCTCCCAGAAAGCCGCCGGCCATCACGGCCATGGTAATCCACTTCACCGGTGGCCAGTCCTTGTACACGTTCAGCGCCTGCAGGCCCGCGCTGAGCAGCAGCAGGACAATAGGTAGATGCACCACCAGGGGGTGCAGGTTGGGAAAATCTGAGAACATAGAGGCAGGCAAAGAATTGAACAGCAGAAAACCGCCGAAAGAGCGGAGCCCTTTCCGGATTCCCGGCGCCGCAACATTTTCCGGTAGTGCAGCGCCGCTTTTTCCCGGCCACGACGAAGCAAATCAGAGAAGTCGTGTTGCTGTGCCAGCAGGCTAGCAGGACGTGACCGGCGGTTCGCTTTACGCAGAGTGGGTGGGGGCGTGTTTGCTGCTATTGCGCGCGCAGCCTACATAATTTCCATGCTTTCCAGTGCTAGGCACCCTGAAAACCAAAAACGCCCGGCAGAACCGGGCGTTTTACGTGCAGACAACGAAGGCGCTTAAGCAGCCGCAATGTTAAAGCCGGCTTTCTCAACGGCCTGAACCACTTGCTCCGCCGTGAGCTGGTCGGAGGTGACGGTGAGAATCTTGTCGGGGCTAGTCGTGTCCACTTGCCAGTTACCCACGCCAGCTTCTTGGTTCAGGGTCGGCGTAACGGCTTTAATGCAGCCGCCGCAGTTAATGTTGGTCTTGAATTGCAGAGTTTTCATGGGAAGAAGAAGTAAGGTCGCCGAGCTAGTCGGTACTGGGTGTACAACGCACAAAAATAGACCCCAGTGCGGCGCCAGGGGTACAGAATTGCGCTTCGGGCTTATATGATTTGCAGGAGAGTTCATACCATGAACTATTTCGTTAGGATCAAGTAGTTGGAGTCTTTTCAGCCCCGTGAGTCTAGTTTAATCCCCTACGAACAGTGCCACCAAATTGTGATGGTCATTCCATAAGGTAGTAGAAAAGCCTGTTTGTTAGGGTTGGATCAAAAGTCGCGTAGTGGCCGTAAGGTTACCGCTTACCACGTTAACTAAGTATACTCCAGCCGACAAACTATCGAGTTTCAGCGGTATTTCCACGACCGTGCCGGCAGGACGCGGGGACAACTGTACCCGGTGTACTTCACCGCCGAGCAGGTTACGTACGCTCACCGTCACCGGGGCCGTAACAGGCGTAGTCAGTCGCACGGTGGCCCGAGTACCGGCCGGGTTCGGGGCGACGCTCAAGTTCAGCGCGGTGCCTTGTTGCGCCCCCCTGGTGCTGAGCACTATACCGGCACGCCGCACCCGCTGCGTGGTGTACACGCGGTACTCCCCGGGCTGCAGGTTTAGTTGGGCATTCACGTTGGCCACGGTAATACTGTCGCCGCTGAGGTAGTTGTACCACTTGCCGGGCCGTTGAAAGGCTGGGTCAATGGTGATACTGGTCACGTCGAAGTTGCCCAGAACGGTCACTTGCTGCGTGGCATCGCCCAGGTGGATGGATTTGCCCGCGCCGGCCAGCTGTTGGGTATAGCTGGTGGGGTTGTCGAACACGGCCTGACTCTTCTTCAGGGCTATCAGCGCCCGGTAGGTGTCGTAGAGCTTACGGCGGGCGGGTTCCTGGTAGTAGTTCCAGCGGATAGGCTTATTGCCGGTGCGCCCGTTGAAGTCGATGCTCACCTCGTAGCCCAGCTCGCCAAACTGCCACAGCATCTTGGGGCCTGGTACGGTGAAGAAAAACGCGGCCGCGGCCTCGTTGCGGGCCAGAGCAGTGGTGAGGTCGCGCACGTTGTGGGCGGGGTTGGATTGGTTGCCAAAGGTGAGGTTGCGGTACATCAGCCGCTCCTCGTCGTGGCTTTCCATGTAGGTCACCAGGCCCGGCTGCGCCCAGCCGCGGCCACCCTGGGCGGTGCTGCCGTAGTAGCCCCCGCTGAAGTTGGAGTTGGGCAGAAAGCCCATGGTAGCCTCGTTGTAGTTGTAGTTAAGGTTGCCCCACAGCAGCATGCCCGCGTTGGCCAGCACCCGTTCTTCGGTATTATCGGCAAAGTGCTCCAGAATAACGAACGCATTCGGGTCCACTGTTTTAATGAAATTGTTGTACTCCATCCAGATGTTCACCCGGGACTGGTCGTACTGGCTCCACTGACCCACGTTGGTGCCGGAAACGGTCTGGGTGAAGCCTTTGGACAGATCGAAGCGGTATCCATCCAGGTGATATTCCTGCAGCCAGAATTCCATCACCCGTTTGGCGTACGTTTTGGTGAAAGCGCTTTCATGGTTGAAGTCGTACCCCACGTTGAAGGGGTGCGTGGCGTCAGCATTAAACCAGGGTGAGTTCGCGGCCGGCTTGCCGGCTGCCCCGTCGAAGTACAGTTGCACCATCGGGTTCTGGCCAAAGGCGTGGTTGAGCACCATATCCAGCGTCACGGCGATGCCGCGGGCGTGGGCGGAATCGATGAAGCGCTTGAGTTCGTTCTTGGGGCCGTAGTACTTGTCGGGGGCCAGGTGAAAGGAGGGGTTGTAGCCCCACGACTCGTTGCCCTCGAACTCGCCCACCGGCAACAACTCGATGACGTTGACCCCGAGGCGCTGCAGGTAGCCTAACGTGTCCACCAGGGTCTGGTAGTCGTGGCGGGCCATGAAGTCGCGTACCAGCAGCTTATAGATGACCAGCTTGCTTTTTGCCGGCTTCTGAAAGGTAGGCACCTGCCAGGTGTACGCCGGCTGATTGGTTTGCAGCACCGACACGATGCCCGAGGTCTGGCCCGTGGGGTAAGCCTTTAGGTTGGGGAAGGTTACGGCCGGAATGAAGCGGTCGTTATTGGGGTCGAGCACTTTCTCAGCGTACGGGTCGGCCACGCGCAGGCTGCCATCCACCAGGTACTGGTAGGCGTATTCGCGCCCCGGCGTCAGGCCGTTGAGCTGCACCCACCACTGGTTGCCGTCGGGCGTCTGGTTCATGTAGGCCGGCTGGTCGGGCTGCCAGTTGTTGAACTCGCCGAGGGCGTACACGAACTGTTTGCCCGGGGCCGTGAGCACCAGCACGGCGGAAGCTCCCCCAGCCAAGTAGTTGATGCCGTCGCGTACGCCGGCGGGCAGGGCGGCCGTGGTTACAACCGGGCGCACGTACACAATGGCCGAGTCCGACACGGACGTGGTGCCCAGGGTAGCTGTGAGGCGGATGACGTTGCGGCCCGCCCGGGTGGGCGTCACGCTGCCGGTAAAGCTCGTGGCATTGGATTGCTGGCCGACCTGGGTGCCATTAAGACGCAGCGTTAGAGTCGCGGCCTGAGAGGCGACACCCGCCACGTTCACCGGTGCCCCCGAGCTGATAAAGATGGGGTTCTGACCCGTTGCTGGGGCAGTAAGGCGCACGGCCAGGGCGCTGCTCTGGCTTACGTCCACGAAGATATCAGCCCCACCGGTGGCCCGGCCGACCTGGGTGCCGGCGGCGTTGCGAAACACCATGGCCAACTTCAGAACCTGCTCGGCGGCCGGCACGTTGAACCAGGCCCGCACGCTGGGCGTGATGCTTAACGCGTAGGTATTAGGGCCGGTGCGGGTAAGCAGCACCGAGGGGTCAGGAGCGGTAAAATTGGTAAATTTCACATACCTCCAATCCGAAGGTGAAGCGCTAAGGTTAGTGATAACCCCGATGTGAGCGTACACGTCACCGGTAAAGTTGTTCAGGCCCTGGTTGCCTTGCGTGGCATCAAAGGACAGAGTAACTGGGTCAGTCGCCGCAAAGAAAGCCGGAGCGGTTGAGACCACCTGGGCCCGCACAACACCAGTCAGCACCAACAGCCAAGCTAAGAGCAGGAAATTTTTCATGTATCGTGGAGAAAGAGTCGGGGAAACCGCTACACTACTTTTTGTAGAATACCCACACGATTGTCGTGATAAGGGTAAGAGGTAAAAGGCAGTCATCGAAAATCAGTAAGCTTTCAGCCAAGCGTGCGCGCCCCGACATTACCACCTATCGGGCAGTGGCAGGTAAGAGAAGGATAATGCACGGGTCACTACTGCCAGGCATGCCACACCCAAACTCCGAATTATGAGCACAAACCATGGGAGAAGTGGCGTTTACATCTGTAGACCATGCTCTAAGTGGCAAAGCGAGCAGATGAAAAGCGAGCAGATGAAAAGCGAGCAGATGAAAAGCGAGCAGATGAAAAGCGAGCAGATAAGAAGCTGAGCCAGTTGCTGATTCTTGGGAGATCGTCCCATTCAAGTCACCGCACTGGTCTCCGTAAAGAGCTAACAGCGGGGCTGCGCAGTATCGGGCAAGTCTGGGAAGGGGGTGAGCCGCTACAGGTATTAGGGCACCGCGTGATTAGTTCAAAGGTAAAATCCCGTCAAATAGTAAGAAATGTACTATCGGGTTTATTGCTTGCAACATTACACTCATACAAATGCAAAAAGCCAGCTCAATTCACATGAGCTGGCTTTTTTGGTGTCAGGTAGTCTAGGCGTTCAAACCTTGACGGCAGGCCTGCTCGCAGCGGCGGCAGGCTTCCGCGCACTCCCGGCAGTGCTGCATATGCGCGCCGTGCTTTTCGCATTCGTCACCACAGGCCTTGCAGATTTCGGCGCACTCGCGCAGCAGGTGCTGGGCGTGCTCAGAGCCGCGGGCCAGCAGACGAGCGGTGAGGGCGCAGATGTCGGCACAGTCCCGGTCCAGGCTAATACAGCGGACCATCATGCGCACATCCTGCTCTTGCAGGCAGGCGGTAGCGCAGTGTTCGCACGAGGCGATGCAGGCATTGAGGGCGTCGAGCAGGTTCTGGTTTTGAGTGTGCATGATACTGGAAGGTTAAGGATGAATAATTTCCAGTATATACTTGCCGTGCAGCCAGTAGTTGTGCACGATTAAAGCCGATTACCTGCATAATTTACTCGGCTCCACTTTTGCAAGCCGCTTTCTCGGCTTACCCCGTCAAGGTGCTATTTTAGCAAGAACCCGAACCCTACAAGGCCTTAGCCGCTTGCACCCGAATCAGAAAGTGTAGCGACGGAAGCCTGCAGAAGGCACTGGCGGCGGTACTCGCTGGGAGAAAGCCCCGTTGCGCGCTGAAACTGCCTGGAGAGGTGGCCCAGATTGCTAAATCCCAGTACTGTAGCAATGCGCCCCACGGGCAGCGTACCATCCCGCAGCAGGCACCGGGCCTCTTCCACGCGCTGCCGGATGACGTACTGTTCCAGGCTCAGTCCTTCGGTGGCCGAAAACACGTCGCTCAGGTAAGCAAAGCGTCGCTGCAGGCGCTCGCTCAGCAGTCGGGAGAAGTGTCCGCTACGTAGCGCGGCGGGCTCCTTACGCAGCAGCTCGGCAATTACTTCCTTGATTTGCACTACGAGGCGCTGCTGGGGGGAGAGCCGGTCGAGCAAGGCAAAGCCTTCCGCTTCCAGACGCTGCTGCAGTCGGGCCCAGTCAATGACCTGCTGGGTGCCCAGCAGTTCCACTTCCCCCAGTTCCACGCGTAACGGCACCAGGCCCAACTCCACGAGGAGTTCGCGCACTACCAGGATGCACTTTGAGCAGACCATATGCCGGACATACAGGAGCGTGGAGGCCATGGGACAAGGGCTACAGGGCCGGGGACAAATCGGTCTGATCGCCCGGGGGCGTGAGCGGCTGCGCATCCAGTTCCTGCGGGTGCTCATCCAGGCCTACTTCCCGATGGGCGGCGAAATACTGGGTCAAGGCCTTCTCCCCTACCAGCCAGAACACCACGGGCGTGACGATGATGTCGAGAAAGGTGGACGAGAGCAGCCCTCCGAGGATGACGGTGGCCACCGGGTAGAGGATTTCCTTGCCCGGGGCGTCCTTGGCCAGCGTGAGCGGCACCAGGGCCAGGGCCGCTACCAGCGCCGTCATCAGCACGGGCACCAGGCGCTCCAGCGAGCCGCGGACGATCATCTTTTTGCCGAAGGTCTCGCCCTCATGCTCCACGAGGTGGATGTAGTGGGAAATCATCATGATGCCGTTGCGCGAGGCAATGCCGGTGAGCGTGATAAAGCCCACGAGCGAGGCAATGCTGAACGTGCTGCCCGTGAGCAGCACCGCCACCACCGAGCCAATCAGGGCCAGGGGGATGTTAAGCATTATCTGCCCTACCATGTACGTGGACTTGAAGTGCGAGTAGAGCACCAGGAAGATGCCGGCCAGCGAAAACAAGCTCAGCCACAGAATCTTTTGCGAGGCCGACTGCTGGCTCTCGAACTGCCCGCCGTAGGTGAGGTAGTAGCCCGCCGGCAGCTTCACCTGCTGGCTGACTTTGGCTTGAATCTCCTTCACCGTGGAGCCCAGGTCGCGCTCGGCTACGTTAAGCGAGATGGTAATGCGGCGCTGGGTATTTTCGTGGTTGACGGTGTTGGGCCCCGGCTCGTAGATGACATCCGCCACCTGGCTCACGGGAATCATGGCGCCCGTGGGCGTCTCAATGCGGGTCTGGCCAATGGCCGCGATGTCGTTGCGCTGCGCTTCCGGCAGTTTTACCACCAGGTCGAAGCGCTTCTGCCCGTCGAGCATCTGCGAGACCACGGCGCCCTGAAACAGGGTTTCCAGGTCACGCACCACTTCGCCCCGGGCCATGCCGTAGGCTCGTAGGGCGTCGTCCTTAGGCCGGATGAGCAGCTGCGGTATCTGCACCTGCTTCTCGACCTGTAGGTCCACCACGCCCGGCACCGTGCCGGCCGCCGTGCGGATTTCATTGGCGTAGCGGCGCAGCTCCAGCAAATCATTGCCGAACACCTTGATGGCCACCTGGGCACGCACGCCCGACAAGAGGTGATCAAGGCGGTGCGAGATGGGCTGGCCGATGTTCACGTTGACGCCCGTGATCAGACTGAGCTTCTGGCGCATATCGGCCAGAATCTCGTCCCGGCTGCGCATGGTCTTGCCCTCCTTCTCTAGCTCTTCCTCCGTTTTGAAGGCTACCTCGATTTCCGAGTTGTTCACCGACTCGGCGTGCTCATCGAGCTCGGCGCGGCCGGTGCGGCGGGCCGTGTAGGCCACTTCCGGAATCTTGAGCATTTGCTCCTCACCCAGCGTGCCCAACCGGTTGCTTTCCGTTAGCGACGTGCCAGCCGGGGCCGAGAAGTTGACCGTCAGCGAGCCTTCGTTGAAAGGCGGCAGAAACTCCGTGCCGAAGAAAGGCACCATGGCCGCGGCCATGACAAAGAGCAAGGCCGTGGAGGTCAGGATGAGTTTAGGGTGGGTCAGGCCCCAAGTAAGCAGGCGAGTATCCTTCTTTTTCAGCCAGCGTACCAGCGGCCCGTCCGTCTCGGCGTGGTCCATTTGCTTCATCTTGGGCAGCAGGTAGTAGCAGAGCACCGGCGTCACGGTCAGCGACACGAACAGCGAGGCCACGATGCTGGTGATGTAGGCAATGCCCAGCGGGGCGAAAATGCGGCCTTCCATGCCTTCCAGCGCAAACAGGGGCAGGAATACCAGCACCACGATGATGGTGGCGTACACGATGGAGTTGCGCACTTCCGAGGAGGCGGCGTAGATGACCTTGAGCACCGGCTGCGGATCAGGGCGCTGCTTGTTTTCGCGCAGGCGCCGGTACACGTTTTCTACGTCCACGATGGCGTCGTCCACGAGCTCCCCGATGGCAATGGCTAGCCCGCCGAGCGTCATGGTGTTGATGCTAATGCCGGCCAGGCGAAACACCAGGGCCGTGACCAGCAGGGACAAGGGAATAGCTACCAGGGAAATAAAGGTGGTGCGCACGTTCAGCAAAAAGGCAAACAGCACGATGACCACGAGAATGGCCCCGTCGCGCAAGGCCTCCTCCACGTTGGTAATTGAGGAATCAATGAACTCCGACTGCTTAAACAGGCGCGTATTTACCTGCACATCCTTGGGCAAAGAGGGCTTGAGCTCGACCAGGGCCTTCTCCACGGCCTGCGTGAGACCCACGGTGGCGGCCCCCGGCTGCTTCTCAATGCTCAGAATGACGGCGGGCTTACCGTTCACGCTGCCGTCGCCGCGCTTGAAGCGGGCCCCGAACTCCACGTTGGCCACGTCCGCCACGCGGACCGGGGACTGGTCGCGGTAGCCGACGATAATGTTTTCAATGTCCTTGACCGAGCGCAGGCGGCCCAGGTTGCGGATGAGCACCTCCGAGCCGTTGCGATCGAAGAAGTTGCCGGTGGTGTTCAAGTTGGACTGGCGCAAGGCTTCCTCCACCTGGTTTACCGTCAGGCCGGTGGCATTCAGGCGGGGCATGTCCAGCAAGACCTGGTACTGCAGATTGTCGCCGCCGATGGGAATGACCTGGGCCACGCCGGGTATGGAGAGCAGGCGTTGGCGCACGGTGTAGTTGGCCAGCGTGCGCAAATCAGCCGCATTAGTTTCTTTTCCGCCCGACAGCCCCACCAGCATAATCTGGCCCATAACCGAGGAAATGGGCCCCAGCACGGGCGTAACGCCCTGGGGCAGCTGCTCGCCAGTGGTCTGGAGCTTTTCACTCACAATCTGGCGGGCCGTGAAAATATCGGTGCCGTAGTCGAACTCCACGAACACCATGCCCAGGCCGATGGCCGAGTTGGAGCGCACCGCCGACACGCCGGTGGCTCCGTTCAGGGCCGTTTCCACCGGCAGTGTCACCAGGGCCTCCACTTCCTCGGGCGCCATGCCCGGGGCTTCTAAGAATACCGTCACGCGAGGACGGTCCAGGTCGGGCAGCACGTCCACGGGCAGCTGGCCCGCGGTGTAGGTGCCGGCAATGAGCAGGCCCAGGGCGAAGGCCAGCATCAGCAGGCGGTTCTGCAGGGCAAAGCGAATTATCTGATCGAGCATCGGTTGTTAGCGCAAAAAAGGAAGAAGCGAGGGGGCCGGAAGGCCCCTCCCCTCCCGGAATCGGCAGCGTCCCGGACAAGTAGCCCAGGCCCACCGGACTGCTTATTTTTTAGGACGGGGGGTGCGAGCCGAGGAGTGGGTGCTCATAATCTGCCACTGGCCGGCGGCGTTTTTGCGCAGCACCGACGTGGCCACCCCGCGGCGGACAACAGGCGCCTTGGCCTGCTTATCCTGGGGGCCGTTCTTGAGACTGATCGTGTAGGTGTAAGTCTCCGTCGCGAAGGCGTAGGGACCGTCGACCTGCACGGCGGCCTTGTAGTCGCTAAAGGTGAAGGCGCTGAACTCTTTCAACTCCGGCCCCAGATGGTGCTCGGCATAGTGGCGGTAAGTGCCTTCCACCCCGCCCGACTCAAACACCTGGGAGTTAGGTGCGAACAGGCGGTGGGTGCCCGTCGTATCGAGTTTTTGCACGGCCTGCTGGTACTTGGTCAGCACCATTTTCACGGCGGCCTCATCGGCAGCGGAGCCGGCGGCGGGGGCCGTCTGGGCCTGTGCCGTGGCGGCGGTAAGGATCAGCAGGGCAAGCAAAGCGGCAAAGGCAAAGCGATTTTTCATGGCAAGCGGACGGAGCGTGAGGCCACCGGGTAGGGGCACTATTGGTTGAGGTAAATGGACTTGAGCTGGTAAGTGCCGGCGGTCACTACCCGGTCATTTTCGTTGACCTGGCCTTGCAGCAGTACCGTTTGCCGCCCGTTGACCGCTCCCGGCTGCACAAAGCGAATCTTAAAGTGCTCGGGCTCCGTGTGCACGAACACGACGGGTTTGCCATTGAGGTCGGTGATAGCAGAAGTGGGTACTACCAGCTGGGACCGGCCCCCACCCGTCTGACCTACGACCTGCACGTTCACCGCTTGGCCCGCGCGGTAGGCACTACTCTCGGTAGCGTCCAGCTCCAGCACCAATTGGCGGGCCTGGTTCACGGGGTTCACCACGTTGGAGAACACCACGAGCCGGGCCGGTACACCGGCCTGCCCCTGCAGGCCTTCCACGCGGAACTGCGCGCCGGGCGTGATCTTAGCCAGGTCCTGGGCAAACACCTGCGCTTCCACCCGCAGCTTACCCGGGTTCAACACCCGGAATAGCTCGTCGCCCTGGTTTACCTGCTGGCCCACGGCCAGGTTGAATACGTCCACCGTGCCGCTCACCGGCGAGGTAATGGATATTCGGCGCTGCTGCCCCTGCCCGTTGTAAATGCTGGCGTTCTGCCGGGCCTGGCGCAGGCGAAGCTCGGCCGCCACCACGTCCTTGCGGGCCGCGATGTCGGCGATGCTCTGCAGCCGGACATAGTCTTGTTGGGCGGCGCGCAATTCGGCCTGGGCATTAGCCCGCTCGGTGCTGAGTCCAATCTGCTGGGTAGCATCCAGGGTTTGCTCGATAACGGCCAGCGTCTGCCCGGCCCGCACGGATTGGCCCACTTGCGCCGAGAGGCTCACGATGCGCCCCCCCTGGGGCACGACGACTCGCCCTTCGCCCCCGGCTGCCGCCGATACCGTGCCGTAGAGCGTGGCCCGGCTATAGGTGGTGGAGTACTCGGCCAGGTTGGTCCGTACCTGAAACAGAAACTGACTTTCTTTGGGCAGCAATACCTCATCGGTCAAGGCCACGCCGGTGCTGGCTTTGGCTTCGCCACCGTGGTCTTCACCCCCGTGGGCCTGTACCGTACCCGGCGGAGGCAACAGCACGGTCAATCCGAAGCCAGCTGCGGCTGTGGCCGCCAGGAATTTATAGTGGGTCTTCATATCCTGAATGATTAAGAAATGGGCGTGCGGTGGCGGGCAGTCAAAGCCGGCTCCGAAGTGTGCAGCACTGAATCCGGGGATTGGCGCCGGCGGCGCAGCAGCAACGCTGTTAGGGCGATGCCGAGCACGAAGGCGCCCACCACGGCCAGGATGGTTTTCCAGGAGGAAAAAAGCGATGGGGTCGCAGTGGGAGTGGCAGCCGCCACCGGGAGCTTCTCCCCTACCTTGATACCTTCCAGCAGCAGCAAGTCCGCTTTGTCGCCAACCACAATGTTGGCCGCAAAGCTGTAGGTCTTGTTGGCGGGGAACTGGCCTTCCACCAGGTACACCCCCGGCTCCTGTTCGGTCACCGCCCACTTCAGGTTGGCATCTTCCGGGTTGGTAAGCGTGAGCTTGGCGCCTTGGAGAGGGACGTTGGTGGCGTAGTCGGAGAGGAACAGGCGCAGGTCGGCCGGCTTGCCCCCTTCCAGCGGCTCGTAGCGCAGCAGCGCCTCAAACTGTTCCGAGAGCGCGGCGACGGAAAACGACGTGGCCCCGGCTGGCGTCGATGCTTTGGCGCCGTCGCCGTGGTCTTCGCCCCCGTGAGCGGAGGCGGAGGCGCTTAGCAGCAGGCCCAGCAGCAGAATCAGGAGTTGTTTCATGAGGATTGACGGTTATTCGCCCCGCAGGTAGTTAAGCTCGACCAAAGCCTGGCGGTAGTCGCGGATGGTGGTCAGGTAGGTATTCTGAATGGCGAACGCCTGGTTCAGGCTCAAAATCAGCTGTAGGTAGCTGACTTCCCCGGCGCGGAACAGGCGCTGGGATTGGCTGATAATGGCCTGTGACTGGGGCAGACCGGTTTGTTCGTAGTAGCCCAGCGAGGCCGCAAACTTGCGCGAGTCAGCTAGGGCCTGCTGGTACTGTCCACTCAACTCCAGCCGCTGGGCCTGGAGCTGATAGTTGGCGGCCTGGGAGCGAGCCGTAGCCGCCTGCAGCTGCGAGCGGTAGGTCCAGAACCAGATGGGAACCGATACCCCAAACTGGAAGCGGTAGCGAGTAGGCGAATAATCGTACCCCTGATTCTGATAGCCCACCGTCAGAGCCGGTGTGCGCCGGGCTCGAACTAAGCTGATGCCCGACTGGCTCAAGGCCACGTTCTGGGTGGCAGCCGCCAGCGTAGGGCTGCGTACCAGGGCGGTGCTGTCTTCGGTGGGCAGACTGCTGAGCAGCGCCCCACCCACCTGCCCCAGTTCGGGGCCGGTGCGGCGCAGGTCGGTGGTAGTGGTCAGGGCCGCAGTGGGTTGGCCCAACAGCAAGCCCAGGCGGCGCTGGGCGGCGCGCTGGTCGGCAGTCGCCTGCTGCAGCTGCACGGTCACCTGCCGCGCCTCGGCGTCGGTGCTGATGCGCTGCAGGGAGGTGACTTCGCCGGCGGCGAACAGGCGCTCGGTGGCCACGCGCAGGGCGCGAAACAGGCTGTCCTGATAGGTAAGCTGTCGCACCTGCGCCTCGGCAAACTGCAGGCTGAGGTAGGCCAGGCGGGTATCGCGCAGCACGCTGGCCCGGCTCACCTCGCGGTTGCGTTCGGCCAGGGTAACACCTGCCTGGGCCACCTGGCGCTGGCGCCGGTAGACGTTAGGCAAGTCGATGGTTTGTACTACGCCGGGGGCCCACATTTCCCCCGTGGGCGCCGAGAACAGAAAGTCCGGGTTGGCGGGTGCGAAGGAGCCCCGTTTGAGCGCGCGCTGCTCCTCGATTTCGCGATCAGACTGCCGCAGCCGTGGGTGCCGCCGCAACGTGAGGGCTTCGGCGCTGTCGAGGCTGATGGCGGTTTGGGCCCGCGCGTCTTCTAGGAGCAACCCAATCAGCGCCAGCACCAGCAGCCCTTGCGCTGCCCATTTCAGGTTTAGAAACTTCATATTGTCAGGTTAGAGCCCGTCATGGGGCCGCCCACCGTTGCAGCGGCGAGCGGCCCGAGACGGAGAGGGTTCGGACGCCGGGCGTCCGAGAAGCAGGCTCCGCCTAGGCCTTTTTCACGAGGGCCATGCCGCACTTTGGGCAGGTGCCAGGCTTCGAGCTGGCGCTGCCTTCGCACTTCATGGGGCACTCGTAAGCGGCGCCAACCGCCTTGCTACCCTGAGCCCCCGCGTCGAGCTTGTCGAAGCGGGTGTTGATGGCTTTGCCATCGGCTTTCAGGCTGACGATGGCCGTGCGCACTTTCGTCCTGGCGGGCAGTTTGGCCACCAGGTGGTCGGTACCACCAGCTACCAGCGTCACGGTCATAGTTTTGTTGTCGGTGGTTTGCACCATCACCGTGCCCGAGAGCGACTTACTGGGCACGGAGGCATTTTTATCGGCCAACAGGTAGATGTGCAACTCACCAGTGTGCTGCACCAGCTCCATGTGGTAGGGGTTGGCCGAGCGTACTACGCCGCCGTGCGGGGCTACGTGGGCGTGGGTTTCGCCAGGTGCGGTGTGGGCATCCGGCTTGCCACCGGCGTGCGAGTGCTGGGCCTGCGAGGCCAGGGGAGCCAGGGCAAACAGAGCGGCGGTCGTCAGGGAAATGCTGAAAAGCTTCATGGAGGAGAAGAATATCGAATGGGCAGTGGGGAGGAGTGAGGTGGTCGGCAACAGGCTTCTTTCGCCAGTGCCGCCGGCCACCCGGATTACATTTTGTCGGCGTTTTTGCCGTGCCAGGCCTTGAATTCGGCGATTTCCTTCTGCTGGGCGTCAATCATCATCTGGGCCATCTCCTTGAGCTTGGTGTCCTTGCCGTGCGCCAGTTCGGCTTTGGCCATGTCCACGGCGCTTTGGTGGTGCACCGTCATCATCATGTTGAAGTTCATGTCCGGGTCGGCCACCATGCTGGGCAGGTTCTGCATCATGCCGTCCATGGAGGCCTTCATCTTGCTGGTGAACGGGTCGGCTGGATCCATCGGCTTATAGTTATTGGGGGCGGAGTCTAGCCGCTCAGCAATGGGCTCCAGCTCACTGATTTCCTTTTGCTGATCAGCCTTGATTTTCTCGGCCATTTGCCGCATGGTGGCGTCCTTGCCGTCGCGCAGCTCGAGGTCAGCCATGGCCAGGGCACCTTTGTGGTGCTCCAGCATCATGTGGGCAAAATCGTGGTCGGTGTTGCCCTTCATCTTCATGGCGTCCATTTTGGCCATCATATCGTTCATGGCCATCAGCATGGGAGATTCACTGGTGGAGGTCTCACTGCTCACCTTTGAATGATCCATGCCTGCCATCGAACCGGAACCCGCCGCAGCATCAGTGGTGGCGGTTTCCATGGTGCTTTCCGTGGCAGTGGTGGCATCAGCTTTCTCATTGTTGCAGCTGCTCAACAGCAACGCGGAACAGAGGGTGGCGAGGAAAAAAGTGGTTTTTTTCATGGGGTTGGATGGTTTGTAAAAAGGGAACTAAACAGGGATGCCTCAGCTAGCGGCCGTGCCCTTCACGTTGATAGTGAAGTCGCCGGTATGGATCTTACCGCCGTGGTTGAACTGCAGGAAAACCCGGTAGAGGCCAGGAGCTTCGAAGTTGGTGTTGAAGCCAATGCGTGGACCTTTATCGGCCTGATCATTAGGATGCACGTGCAGGTAGCGCTCGGTGTCTTCGCTGATGACCACCACGTGGCCCAGGGCGCCGAGATAATTGTCCAGGTCCGTGACGGGCTGGCCGTCCTTCTGAATGGTGATACTCATGCCTAGCAGCTGACCCGTGGTGAGCGGCTTGTCAAAGGAAAGCGTGGCCTGGTAGCCATCCTGCTCCCACTGCATGTCGTCGTTTTTGAACTTTACCGGGGCGTACTTAGGGCCTTGCACCGTGATGGGCTGGCGGCCCAACTGGTGGCCGGCTCCCGTGGGCGTGTAGTCCTGAAACAGCACGTAGTCGCCGCCCTTGGGGAAGGTATAGGTGACCTTATAGTTGCCCTGGGCAGTATAGTCGGGGTGTTCGTGGTAGAACTGGCCCAGGTCCTTGCTGACGATGATCAGGTGAATTTTCTTTTCGTGCACCAGGGCCAGGGGCACGGGCGCGGCCTCGTTGCCGACTTCCTGGGGGGTGAAGACGAGCTGCGAGGGCTGCCCGGCCGTGAGTTGCATGGGCTGCGGCTCAAACTTCATGGCGTAGGCTTTGCCGTTGCCGGCCGCCTGATCGTTGTGTTCGAGCTTCATGCCGCACTTGGGGCAAGTCTCCCCGGCCTTGGTGCTGGTCACCTCGGGGTGCATGGGGCAGGCATAGGTGTGGCCGGCGCCGTGATCCGCCCCGGCGCCGGCTGGCGCATCCGTGGGTGTGGTTACGGTGTTAGTGGCGCTACTCGACTCGGTTTCGGAAGAGCAGCCGGCCACGGTCAGGACGCTGGCCAGGGCCAGCAGCGAAAGGGGTACGCGATGCATGGGGGAGGAAATGAGTGATGAAAAGGGGGGGGGGCGCTTCTCAGGGCGGCCCAGGGCTCCAGCCAGTGCTTAGGCCTGCCACTGCTGCCAGAGCACGAAGCTCAGCGTGGCGGCCAGCACGGCGTAGAGCAAGTAGGAGAGCAGGCGACGGCCCGGCCCTCGGCGGGGCGGCGTACCAGCTTCTTCGCAACAACTCTTCATTGCCGGGAGGAAAAAACCAGGAAGAAAAAGGGGAAGGGGCGCGGCCGGACCACGCGCGACGGGTAAACGAAAAGGCCCGCCCCGGACATAGCACAGCTATGCCGGCGCGAGCCTTAGCGCGTCGGAAAAATCAGACAGTCAGCGACTGGATGAAAATGCGGATATCGGGTATTTTGGGCTTTAATTGCCGCCGCGCCACCAGCAGCACGGGACGCGAACGGTCCCACTGCTGAAAGCGGAACACTACGGTCAGGGGTGCTGGCGGCAGAGCCACCGGCATGAACGCCATTTTCTCAATTCCCGCCTTGGGCGGATGCGCCAGCGAGGCCCATACGGTTGCGGCATCATCCTGGCAGCAGGCACCCTTAGGGCCGTGCTGGTGCGAGGTCCCGGAAGCGGGGGCTTCGCGCTCGTCGTGGTGGTGAGCCGCCTTCGCGTTGAGGCCAGCCCCATGGGAATGGGGCGCTTGGTGCTTGGACGACGCTGACTGCGGGTGCTCATGCGCCGGCGTGCCGGCCGGGTGCTTGTGCGACGTCATGGCTTGAGCCGGGGCCGCTGGCATTACCAACGCACAGAAGACTTGCCCAAAGAACACGTTGAGGAAGACCACCAGTAAGGAGGTCGCCATCGCGCGTCGGGAATGGGTCTGGAGTCGGAACATTGGTACAGGTCAACTGCAAAATTATGGGAAAGGTTTACATAGTATTCTACTGCTACTCTGGCCTCCCTAGCTCGGCGGCTAAGCCCCTTTCCTCCCCTACCGCCCCAGAAATGGCCTTTTCAGCGTCTGCGGGCCTTCCCAGGCCCCGTTCTGGTTTTGACCCGCTGGGAGTACACCCGGGCTATGCTGGAAATCTTATAAGCTCAGCGACTGAATTGTGTACGTGCCAGCACACTGGACGACGGGGTATGCAAATGTTGTAAGCGCAAAGCTCAATTCTGCACATCTATTGGGTACCGAAGCCAGTTTACTTCGTGTTGACCACAACGAGCAACTTACCGCTCCCCACCAACGCTACTACTCGTGGAAACCATACCCGATCATCACCCCACCCCGGCGGCACCCGCCCAGCCGGCGGCGCCCGCTGGCGGCACCGAGACCGCCATGCTTAGCATCGAGGGCATGACCTGCGCGTCCTGCTCCAACTTTGTGGAGAAGGCGCTCAGCCGCACGCCCGGCGTGCAGCGCGCCACCGTAAACCTGGCCAGCGAAAAGGCCACCATCGAGTACCTGCCGGGCCAGATTGACCGCGCCGGCCTGAAGGCGGCCGTGGAGCAGGCCGGCTACGGTGTGCACGAGCCGGTCGCGCCGGCTTCGCCCAACGTGCTGGCTTCCGACCAGGAGCTGGACCAGCGCAAGGCCGAGGCTTACCAGAAGCTCAAACGCCGCTTCCAGGTAGCGGTGGGGCTGGCCGTGGTCATCATGCCGCTGAGCATGCTCATGCTCTGGCCCCGGATGATGAACCTGATCCCGACGCCGGTACTCAACTACGTGCTGCTGGCCCTGACATTGCCCGTGCTGCTCTACAGCGGCCGCGAGTTTTACGTCTCGGCCTGGAACGGCTTCCGGCACCGCACCGCCAGCATGGACACGCTCATCGCCGTGGGCACCGGGGCGGCCTTTCTCTACAGCCTGGCCGCTACGGTGATTCCCCACTGGTTTATGCAGCGCGGCATCATGCCCGAGGTGTACTACGACACCACGGCCACCATCATTGCCTTGATTCTACTGGGCAAGGTGCTCGAAAGCCGGGCCAAGTCCAAGACCTCGGCCGCCATCAAGGCCCTGATGGGGCTGCAGGCCAAAACCGCCCGCGTAGTGCGGGGCGGGCAGGAAGTAGACGTGCCCATCGAGCAGGTCGTGCCCGGCGACGAAGTGGTGGTGCGCCCTGGGGAGAAAGTAGCTACCGACGGCGTGCTGCTCAGCGGCCACTCGGCCGTCGATGAGAGCATGCTCACCGGCGAGAGCCTGCCGGTGGAAAAGAAGCAGGGCGACAACGTGTTCGGGGCCACCCTCAACAAGACCGGCTCCTTTCGCTTTCGCGTCAGCAAAGTGGGCGCCGAAACCATGCTGGCGCAGATTGTGAAGCTGGTGGAGGAAGCGCAGGGCAGCCGCGCCCCCATTCAGCAGCTGGCCGACAAGGTCAGTGCCGTGTTCGTGCCGGTCGTGGTCATGATTGCCATCGTCACCTTCGTGCTCTGGTTTGATTTCGCCCCCGAGGCCACGCGCCTGCCGCTGGCGCTGGTCAACTTTGTGGCCGTGCTCATCATCGCCTGTCCCTGCGCCCTGGGCCTGGCCACGCCCACAGCCATTATGGTGGGCACCGGTAAGGGGGCCGAGCACGGCGTGCTGATTCGCAATGCCGAGGCCCTGGAGAAAGCGGAGAAGGTGACCACCGTGCTGCTCGACAAAACCGGCACTATCACCCGCGGGGAGCCCAGCGTGACGGACTTCTTGCCCGTCAACGGCGAAGCTACTGACCGCCTGCTGCCCCTGCTGGCCGCTGTGGAGCGCCAGTCGGAGCATCCATTGGCCGAAGCTGTGGTGCGCTACGCCGATGCCCAGGGCGCCGCGGCGCTGACGGCCACCGCGTTTCAGGCCTTGGAAGGCCGTGGGGCCAGTGCCACGGTGGACGGGCAGGCCATTTTGCTGGGCAACCGCCGCCTGCTCGACGAGCACCAGGTGCCGATGACGGCCGCGGCCGAGCAGGCTGCCGCGCAGCTGCTGGACCAGGCCAAGACCGTACTGTACGCCGCGATGGGCGGGCAGGTGGTAGCCCTGATTGGGGTAGCCGATACCGTACGCGACACGTCGGTGGCCGCGATTCGCCATTTGCAGCAACAAGGCATTGAGGTGGTGATGATGACCGGCGACAACCCGCAAACCGCCGCCAAGGTAGCCGAACAGGTAGGCATCAAGCGCTACTTTGCCGAGGTGCTGCCCGCCGATAAGGCCGGTAAGGTGAAGGAGCTGCAAGCCGAAGGCCGCGTGGTAGCCATGGTTGGTGACGGTATCAACGACGCGCCCGCGCTGGCCCAGGCCGACATCGGCCTGGCCATGGGTGGCGGCACTGACGTGGCCATGGAAGCGGCTGGTATCACGCTCATGCGCTCGGATTTGCAGGGCGTGGTCACGGCCATTGACCTCTCGCGCCAGACCATGCGCACAATTAAGCAGAACCTGTTCTTTGCCTTCATCTACAACACGCTGGGCATTCCTATTGCTGCCGGCCTGCTCTTCCCGCTCACCGGCTGGCTGCTCTCGCCCATGCTGGCCGCCGGGGCCATGGCCCTGAGCTCGGTATCCGTCCTTACTAACTCACTGCGCCTGCGCGCTTATAAGCGGACCGCATAAGGCGGCCTTTTCTTTCCTTTTATGTACGTCCCCCTATGGATACAACTCAGCTAATCGTAACCCTGGCAGGCGTAGGCCTGCTAGTCTTTGTCGGCTGGTTTTTCTTTCTGGCCCCGCACCGGGTGGCCGCGGCCGTTTCCTCGTCGGCGGGCATCCAGCAGGTCGACATCATGGTGAAGGGCGGCTACTCGCCTGACGTCATTGAGGTGGAACGCGGCAAGCCCGTGCAGCTCAACTTTTACCGCGATGAGGAAAACAGCTGCTCTGAGGAGCTGCTGCTGCCCGACTTTAACATCCGGCGCGACCTGGCCCCGTTTAAAACTACGGCTATTGAGTTTTTGCCCCAGCAAGCCGGTACCTTTGCTTTCACCTGCGGCATGCACATGCTGCGGGGAAGCCTGGTCGTAAAATGAAAATCGTGACACAGTCCGCCACTTCCACCCTACCGCCCCCCGCGGCCGGGGCAGTGCGCCTCTCCATCCGCAACATGGTGTGCCCCCGCTGCCTGCGGGTGGTGCAGCGCGAGCTGGAGAAGGCCGGGCTGGTGGTGGAAGGCGTAGCCCTGGGGGCGGCTAATGTGCGCATGGCTGATGGCAGTCCAATACAGGAGCACGTGGTGCAGGAAGCCCTGCAGGCCTATGGCTTTGCCCTGGTGGAGGATCCCCGCGATCAGCTGGTAGAGCAAGTGAAGGCTCTGGTGGTAGAGCTGATTCACTACACCCCGGTTGAGCTGCAGCCGTTTCACACCTATTCTCACTTCATCAGCCAGCGGATAGGGCGGTCCTACGCCTACTTGTCACACCAGTTCTCGGTGCGCGAGGGCCTGACGCTGGAGAAGTACATCATTCGCCAAAAGGTGGAGCGCGCCAAGGAGTTGCTCAGCTACCAAGATGAAAACGTAGCCAGCGTGGCCAAACTGCTCGGCTATAGCAGCGCCGCCCACCTGACCAATCAGTTCCGGCAGGTAACGGGCATGTCGCCTTCGGACTACCAGCGCTTAGGGCCGGGCAGCGCCGGGCGCGTGAGCCTTTCCAACCTTGTTTAAAGGTTCAGACTGGAAACTTTACAACGTTTTAGGTTCAATTGTGAGCAAACGGAGGCGGTATTCCACCGTTTAGTCAGGGGTGACACTTTCGTTACCTGTGTACCTAAATCCCTCTTACCATGCTCCGTTCTCTTCGACTTCCCCTGCTTGCTTCTATCTTAGCCTTTGGCACGCTGACTGCGTGCAATAAAGATGATTCTGATGGTCTTGAACTCATCAAGCATGATGAGAGCGTTTACATGCGTAATATGCATGAGAGCATGGCCATGATGGAAGCAATGCCCAAAACGCAAGACCCCGATAACGACTATGCCAGCATGATGATTATGCACCATCAGGTGGCTATTAAAAACAGTCAGGAGGAGTTGAAAAGTGGCAAGGACGCCACTATGAAGCAGATGGCCCAGACCATCATCGACAAGCAGCAGGCGGAAATCGCCCAGTTCAATGCCTTTCTGACGGGCCACCCGGCGCATGCCCCGGCCGTGCCAGAGTTCAATGCTTTGCAGATGATGAATATGATGCAAATGATGAAGGCAGTGGACCTTCGCCCGTTAACCGGCGACCCAGACTTTGATTTTGCACAGCTCATGATTGACCACCATCAGGCCGCCGTGGAGAATTCCGATGCGCTGCTCAAGTACGGCCGCGAGAACACGACCAAGGCCCTGGCCCAGCAAATTATCACGGACCAGAAAATGGAAATCAAGATGCTGCAGGACTGGCTGCTGGCCAATAAAAAATACTAGATGGCTGCTCTCCGGCACCGATGAAAAAGAGTGGCCCCGGTGGGGTCGCTCTTTTATTTTCTCCCTCCCCCTCCTTTTCCCCTGCGTTGCTACACATTGTACTGCATGTGCTGGTGCCCGCAATAGTAGCGCTGGTTTTTTACCGGCCGCGTTGGCACCGAGTTTGGCTGGTTCTGGCGGCCGGCCTGCTATTGGATATAGACCATGTGCTGGCCACGCCCATGTTCGACCCCACGCGGTGCCGCATCAACTTTCACCCCCTGCATACTTACTGGGCCATGGGCATTTACGTGCTCTTGCTCTTTTCGCCCCTGACGCGCGTGTGGGCCGTGGGCTTTTTATTGCATATGGCGCTGGATTATGCCGAATGCTGGCAGCTGGGTATCCGCTGGCCACAGTAAGCGGCCTGGTTCTTTACGCTCCACACTGGCTTTTATGAAGCTCTCCGAAACGCTTTCTTTAGCCTTGCAGCAGTTGCGCAGCCGCGGCTATACCGAAGACTTCAGTTTGCAGCCTGATCATTTGTACTGCGCGGCTTACGATTTACCGCTCGGACCCGAGCAGTTTCAGGTCGATGTGATTTTTCGCTTTGAGAGGCATTCCGACCCAGGAGACCAATCCATTCTGTATGCTATCAGGGCAATTGGGTTAGACCTGCGGGGCGTGCTGGTAAATGCCTACGGCGCGTATGCTGACCCACTGACAGCCGCCATGGAGGCTAGGCTGCGCCAGCCGCTCCGCTGAAGATTCTTCTTTTTGGTCTTTTACTTCCTTTCCGTTTTACTTACTCCCCTCCCCTGATGCACCCAATGTCGGAACCACTGTTTCCGCAGTACCTGCTGTGGATTTGGTTTACTTTAACCGCCCTTTCCGTAGCCTACGTGGCCTGGGACCTGTTTACCCGCACCCCGGAAATGAAGGTGATGAAATGGGGCTGGGTGCTGGTGACGCTCTACACCGGGCCGGTGGGCCTGCTCATCTACTGGTTTTCCTGCCGCGAGCCGGCCCCCGGCACCCACGAGCAGTTTGTAGCCCCGCTGTGGAAGCAAACCGTCGGCTCCACTATCCACTGCTTAGCCGGCGACGCCACCGGCATCATTGCGGCAGCCATCATTACCAGCTGGCTGCGCTTGCCCATGGGCATTGACATCTGGGTGGAGTACGCCGCCGGCTTCTTGTTTGGCTTACTTATTTTCCAGGCCTTGTTTATGAAAGACATGCTGGGGGGGAGCTATAGTAAGGCCATACAGGCCTCTTTTTACCCCGAATGGGTGTCCATGAATGCGGTCATGGCTGGCATGATTCCAACTATGGTTATCCTGATGACCCGCGACATGACGGCTATGGAGCCTGCCTCCGTACGCTTCTGGGGGATTATGTCACTGGCCACCCTGGTAGGAGCCCTCACGGCTTACCCCATTAACTGGTGGCTCGTGAAAAAACAGCTTAAGCACGGCATGGGCACCGAGCGTGCTCTTGGCAAAGGTGGCCCGCCACCCGAGCGCGCCACCGACCCCGCCATCACAGCTCACACCGCAGCCCACGCCGCGCACATGCGCGTAGCCGCTGATGCTTCAGCGCCGGGCGGTCAGCACGCTACTGGCCACCACAACATGGGCGGTCAGCATATATCGGCATCCCGCAAGGCTGCGGTAGCCTTGCTCTCCCTGCTCCTGCTGGCCGTGGGATATTACCTGGCAGCGCAGTACGGGGACCTGTCGATGCGGCCGGGTATGCCAATGGATGCAATGCCCGGGATGGACATGCCCGGACACCAGATGTAGCCGCCATTTCGCGAAATGCCGGGACCCGCGCCGGAAGTATGATGATTGGGCCCGGACTTCTGTGCAACTTAGCTACTGTATTGGTTCTACTTCCTTTTTATGTCTGCTGCCCTACCGCCCCTTATTCAATCGTACAAAGCCGATTCCGAATCCGTTTACAATACCTGGTTTATCAACAACGAGGAACGGTTAAAGGCTTTTCGCTCCATCCGGCGCGGGGTACAGCAGGTGGTCAAGGACATTAAGGCCGGTAGCTTCGGCAACGATTTCAAGGGCACGTCGCTTGAATTTGTGCTCAGCGTCATCAGCGAGCAAAAGCAGGTGTTTCAGGGCGCGGCCCACCCCTTCTACTGGAAGCCCAAGCTGCGCATTCCCGACATCTACGAGCACGAGGACAACAAGCGCGCCTTCGGCCAATTTCTGGAAAGCTGTCTGGCCGCCACCACCGAGCAGCAGTTACTACGCGAAATCGATCTGCTGGACCGCCGCAAAATCAAGGGGCTGGGCCCGGCCGTAGCCAGCATCCTGTATTTTTTGCACCCCACCTTGATGCCGCCCTGCAACACGGCCATCGTCAACGGCTTCAACGCCCTGTTCGGGGAGAAAATCAAGCTGGGCTCCTGGGCGGAGTACCTGCGCATGCGCGAGCGGCTACGCGACCTGAACCAGGAGCACCGTCAGCACCTGAGCCTGGACTACGGGGCGCTGGCGGGCTTGCTCTTCGACGTGGGCGTGAAGAAGATGATTGCCGGCGACCAGCAGTTTGCCAGCGACGAGGACCGCGATAAGTACCAGCAGCAAGCCCGCAAGCGCCACCAGGAGGTGCAGACCGAGGCTCAGGAGCAAAACCAGCACACCCAGATGCAGCACCACCTGCTGCGCATCGGCAAGGCCCTGGGCTGCGACGTGACCACGGCCATCAACGACCGCAACCGCTTGTGTCACGGCCAGAAGCTGTCATTTCTCTGCCTCGATCAGCACCCTGAGCTGCCGGTACCGGCCGACGTGGCCACCACTATTCGCCTCATTGATGTGGTGTGGTTCGCACCGGGCACCAACCGGGTGGTGGCTGCTTTCGAGGTGGAGAAGAGTACCAGCATCTACTCGGGCATTTTACGCCTGACGGACTTGGCGTTTTCCATGCCCGAGCACGAAACGGCCCTCTACTTAGTAGTGCCTGACGCCCGCGAGAAGGAAGTGCAGGCCCAACTCTCGCGCCCGGCCATTCGGGCCGCTGGCGCAACCATCCACTACATTCTGTTCTCCGAACTCAGCCAGCACTGTGAGGCTCTGTGCAAGTTTGGCGACACGCCGTCGGCCATGCGCAAGATTGCGCGCAACGTCCTGTAATGGGAGCCAATCTTCCCGCCGCCTTGTTTAGGAAGCACCGGTAAAGCCACTACATGCAAGACCTTCAGAATTACCTGAATTACCTCGATACTGCCAGCGAAGATGTCAAGGACCATCACGCGATTACCTCGCGACTGGGCGAAATGGCTGTGCAGCTTACGGGGGCTGGGGACCTCGAAAACGCCCGGTTAGCCCGAATAGAACAGGAAGTAGTAGCCGCCAGTAAACAACTTGATAAAGGGGTAGGCTATCAGATCAGTGGTACCCGAAAAGACGAGCAGGGCGTGGAGCACGAGTTCGGCTGGCCGGATACAAGCGGGTATGGCGCGGCCGAGTATGCGTATGTGCAGCAGCGGTATCGGGCTTCCCCCAACCTTTATCTGAAGAGCGAATACGGTTTGTTTCTGTATTTGCGCAAGCAACTCCGCACTAATGAGGAAGTTCGGGACTTGGCGGCTACGCTCTTTCGATTAGGAAGCAGTTATATCGACAAACACCGCGTGGCCGGGGAGCGGGCCCATTATGCCCTGCATGCGATTGAGGTGTTGCGGAAAGCCTTTCAACTGGCCAACACGCGAAAAAACGACGCGGGCGTTGCAGAGCTGCTGCGCGCAATCGTCGACTACTTGGTGGACCTGCACACTTCCTGGCCGTTAGAAAGCCGTTCTACCTTGCTGGTCTTGGCCTCCATCACCCGGTTGTTTACCGAGTATTACCGCTCGCTGAACAGTCCGGCGCAGGCCGATGCCTTGCTCGAACAAGATTGGCATGGGGTGCATCAACTGGCGCAAACTTACCGGCATGGCGCCATTGAGCTGGCGGCCGAGGCGGCGGAACTGGCCGTCAAAGCCCGCCGCGAACGGGAGCGGTGGTTGACGTTTCAGGCGCAGCAGCTGGAAGCGCTGGCCCAGGAAGCGGAGGCACAGCACAACATGACAGCCGTCACCTTTACGGAACGAGCCCTGCGCATCTACCGGCAAGTGAAAGACCAGCCTAATAGCCAGCGCCTGGAGCAGGAATATCAGCGCCTGCGGACGCGCTTTGCCTTGACGCAGACCCGCACCCAAATGCCGGACGAGGCCACCCGGGCGTTAATGGAGTACATCGATGAAGTTGTGCGTACCAAGGATGCCGAGGGCATTCTGACGGAATTGTGCCTGACGCCCATGTTCCATAGTTTGGATAAGGTGAGTGAGGCCGCCCAGGCCCAGCGTGACTCTTTCATGGACATGCTGCCCAAGAGCTTAGAAGACAAGCACGGCAACACGGTTCAGACGTTTTACACGGAAGAAGAGAAGGAGCAGTTTCAGTTTTTGAATACCTACAGCCTGCTGGCCCAGCTCTCTACCCAGACGTTGGTTAAACTGATGCTGGAAGCGTTTAAAGCTGGAAAGCTGACGGATACCGCCATTGAAGCGTTCTTGCAGCGCAGTTGGCTGGGTGAGCCCCGTATGGTGGAATCGAGCGGGCAGCAAACCCAGACTTCCCCTTTGCGCCTGATCATGTCGGGCATTCGCCTGCTCTTCCAAGAACTGGAAGCGTGGCGGCAGGACCCTGACTATGAACCCGACTTCATTGCCAGCACGGATTCACTGACGTTGAAAGTCGAGTACCTGCTGCGCTACATCTGCGTACGGTTGAATATGCCGACTTTTAAGATGCGCGAGGGCTCGGAGGTGACCATGGAAAAGCTGTTGGACGAATTGCTGGCCGACTTGAAAGGGAAGCTTGAAGAAGAGGATCGGTTCTTTATCAAGTTTTTCCTCAGTGAGAAAGCCGGCTATAACTTGCGTAACCGCGTGGCCCATGGCTTGATGGACGACGACGAGTACGGCGTAGAAAACGTCTTTCTCGTCCTAACGATGATATTGAAATTAGCCTCGTACGAATTTCGTGCAGTAGTAGTATAAGAAGCGCCATGGAACCACAAGTAATGACGATTCGCAAGTCAATTGCCCGCTCTGACCGCCGGTCGGTGAAAGGCATTGACATGTGGTCGATGGACGCGGACGAATTTGTTCGCAACGAGCAGGCCAGCCGAAAAAATGCGCGGGGTATTAGCAACAAATTCTCCCTGTTCGAGACCCTTGAGTTACTGGCCATCAAGACCAAGCGAAGCCCAGTAACCGGCTTGGGCCTGGTTATCCCGAAGCTCTTGGCGCAGCTGGAGACGTTCCGCAACCTGTCGCCTAATTGGGATTCGTACGGGGCCTTGCCCACCGAGGAGCGCGCCCTGGCCCGTGCCCGCCAGCTCTTAAATTCCCTCTCGCTGCAGTTGGTCTACGCGCCGGCCGTAAGCGTGCATGTATTTCCTATGCGCGATGGTGGCATACAGGTGGAACTGGACCGAGACAATGCCTCGATGGAAATCGAGGTACACCCCGATGGAACCGAGGACTACCTGCTTTTCACGGCGCAAGGCGCTCTCATTGGCACTTACACTAGCCTCTTTGCTGCCTTGCGGCATTTTATTGATCCTCCGCGCCCAGCAAGCAATACATGAGTGTGCATCAGATAACCTCCGAGGATGAATTACTCCGAAGAATCATCTTACAGCCCCAGTTTTTTAAAGTAATGCCGGACGGTGTCCGCCGGCCTACCAGCGCCGCTTTCAAGATGCGCAGCGGAGAAGGCGGCCTATCTGTCGATATCATGGCCCTGACTACATTGGAACAAGCCATTGCCACCCGTAGCACGCACACGGGGGCCTTGCTGGCGGCAAAGGTTCCGCTTGACAATCAGTGTCCTTGCGTCCACGACCCGGTAGCAGGAAATCCTGCCCACGCCCTCATCCGGAATGTAACACCGGCCTTGGCAAAGCTATTCGCCGTTAATGCCCGCCTCCTGTAGCGAACCGGGGCCTAGTTCTCCGTTTCCGTAGGGCCGAAGCCAAACACGCCAGGTATAAAACCAGTGGCAGCCAAGGAACCTATGTGATTTTGTAGTGGCCGCGGTACTAAGCAATTGGGAAGGGCCGGTAAATAAACTACGGATAATTCCGTGCCGCAGACGATTCTTATATGTTGTACAAACGCAACAAACATGGTATATTTGGCCCTGTTTGTTGCGTCTGTACAACATGAATTGGTACTCTCTTTCCGACTTGGCCATCCTGCGCGAACTGGGCAGCAGCCTGCGCCAGATTCGGCTCAATCGCAACCAGTCCCAACAAGCGGTGGCCGAGGCCGCGGGCATCGACCGGGCCACCCTGAGCCAAATTGAGCATGGCCGTCCTACCTCGCTGCTCACCTTTGTGCAGCTGCTACGCACGCTGGAGCAGTTAGACTTGCTGGATACGCTGGTGACCAAAGCGGAAATCAACCCCCTGGCGCTGGCCCGCCTCGCCAAAAAGCAGCGCCGCAACGCCTCGCCGGCTTCATCCACGCCGCCCCCACCCGCTGAATGGTAGACCTCGCTTTTGTTCGCTTGTGGGGCCAGTTGGTCGGCGCCGTGCGCTGGGATGCGGCCCGGTCGCTGGCCACGTTTGCCTATGACCCCGGCTTTGTGAAGTCCGGTCTGAATGTGGCGCCGCTGCAGATGCCGCTGACGGCCCGCGCCGGCCAGGTGTATTCCTTTCCCCGCCTCAACCCCGACACCTACCACGGCCTGCCCGGGCTGCTGGCCGATGCGCTGCCGGACCGGTTCGGCAACCAGCTCATCGACGCCTGGCTGGCCACGCAGGGCCGCGCCGCCGCAGACTTCTCGCCGGTGGAGCGCCTGTGCTACATCGCCAACCGCGGCATGGGCGCCCTGGAATTCGAGCCCCAGGTGGGCAACGTGGCCGGGGCGGGAGCTGAGCCCGTGGAAGTGGCCGACCTGGTCGAGCTGGCGCAGCAGGTCGTGGGCCAGCGCGAGGCCTTCCACGTCAACCTGCGCGACGAGGCCGCCGACAGCCTGGCGGCCCTGCTGGCCGTAGGCACCTCGGCCGGTGGCGCCCGGCCCAAGGCCATCATTGCCTTCAACGAAAACAGCGGCGAGGTACGCTCGGGCCAGGTAAAGGCCCCGCCCGGCTTTGGCTACTGGCTGCTCAAGCTGGATGGCGTGCGCGACCAGGCCCTGGCCGACCCCCAGGATTTCGGGCGGCTGGAGTACGCCTACTACCTCATGGCCACCGCCAGCGGCCTGCAGATGAGCGAGTGCCGCCTCTACGAGGAAGGGCCGCGGGCCCACTTCATGACCCGGCGCTTCGACCGCACGGCCGCGGGCGAAAAACTCCACGCGCAGACCTTGTGCGCGCTGGCCCACTACGACTACAACCAGCCCGCCGCCTACTCCTACGAGCAGGCCTTTCAGGTCATGCGCGACCTGCGCCTGCCCTACACGGCGGCCGAGCAATTCTACCGGCGGATGGTGTTCAACGTGGTGGCCCGCAACCAAGACGACCACACCAAGAACATCTCGTTTTTGATGGACGCCGCCGGGCAGTGGCAGCTCGCCCCGGCCTACGACGTGGCCTACGCCTACCAGCCCGGTAACCGCTGGACCAGCCAGCACCAGATGGCCCTGAACGGCAAGCGGGACGGCTTCACCCGCGCCGACCTGCGGGCCGTGGCCCGGGAGATGAACATCCGCGGGGCCGACGAGCTGATAGACGACGTGCTGCAACAGGTGGCACGGTGGCCAGAGTTTGCCGCCACGGCCGGCATGAGCGAGGACCGTACTGCCGCAATTGCCAGTGCGCACCGGCAAGTAAAGTAGTTGGGAACCGGTCCCTTGTTGGATAAACCAAGGAAGAATTCTGACCCGTAA
Organism: Hymenobacter wooponensis; assembly: GCF_004745865.1. Taxonomy (GTDB): domain Bacteria; phylum Bacteroidota; class Bacteroidia; order Cytophagales; family Hymenobacteraceae; genus Hymenobacter; species Hymenobacter wooponensis. Next base: position 143,250 of record NZ_SRKZ01000009.1, read on the forward strand.
GGGTAGTCCGGCTTTTCAATGCGGCCGGTTGTGGAAGTAGTCTTGAGTCTTCCTTGCACGCTGAAGCAGCTATTCAATAACGGACGGTGAACTACTCGCTATACCTCGTCTTTGTCTTACGCTAATTATTTAAGCGTTTGCTTAAATAAGAAAACAATAACTTTGTATAAACTCAAAGTTATGGCTGTTTCCTGCATCCGCGTCTTTGCTGACGCTGCCCACATTGAACACAGCAAGCAGCGTCTGGCTGCAGCTGCGCCGGGCATCGAAGCCATGGCGGCCGTGCTCGCGCTGGCCGGCAACGAGGTGCGGTTGAAGATGCTGTTTCTGCTACTCGACCAGCAGCTGTGCGTGTGCGACCTGGCCGATGTGCTGCAGATGAATGTGTCGGCCATCTCCCAGCACCTGCGCAAGCTCAAGGACGGCGGGGTGATTCAGGCCCGCAAAGTGGGCCAGACCGTGTTTTACTCGCTGACCCCCGCGCATCAGCCATTGGTGCAGTCGCTGCTATCATCCGTTTCACCCGCCTTGACTGCCGCTGCCGTATGAACCAGCCCGCTTTCACTTCCTCCAAGTCCCTGGCCAGCACGGGCGTGCTGGCGGCGCTGGCCGCCTCGCTGTGCTGCATCACCCCGCTTCTGGCCATCATTGGTGGGCTGGGCGGCGTCGCCTCCACTTTCTCGTGGCTGGAGCCCCTGCGTCCTTACCTGGTGGCCCTGACGGTGGGCGTGCTCAGTTTTGCTTGGTACCAACAACTCAAGCCCGCGCCCGTGGCAGACGATGACTGTGGCTGCCCCGTGCCGGCTAAACCTTCCTTGATGCAGTCACGCGGCTTTCTGGCCAGCGTGACGGTGCTGGCCGGCCTGCTGTTGACCTTTCCCTACTACAGTGCGCGGTTCTACCCGTCGGCGGCACTCAAACCGGTGACAGCCACCAATACGGCGCCGGTGTGGCAAACGAGCTCCTACCGCATCGGGGGAATGACCTGCGAGGCCTGCGCCCGCCACGTGGAGCACGACGTGCAGCAGCTGCCGGGCGTGCAGAGCGTGCGCGTGTCCTATGACCAGGGCACGGCCCAGGTGCGCTATAATGCCGCCGTGACGCCCGTGGCCCAGATTGAAAAGGCCATCAACGGCACCGGCTATTCGGTGCTGAATCCTTCCCGCTAAATGCTCCCGGCTATGATTTCCCTCACGCCTTCTGCCCCTACCCCCTTGGTCACGCTGACGTCGGTGCTTACCTGTCCGGTTTGCCAGCATGCCCAAGCTGAGCAGATGCCCACCGACGCCTGCCAGTGGTTTTACGAATGCACCAGCTGCCACACCGTGCTCAAGCCCCTGGCCGGCGACTGCTGCGTGTTCTGCTCCTACGGCACGGTGCCTTGCCCGCCCATTCAGGAGCAGGGCACAGGGGCCTGCGGCTGCTGCTAGATGCCTTTCCTTCGCCTACTCACTCCTTTACCTTTCCATCTCATGAAAAATCTCCTGCTTGCCCTGACCCTGTTTGCCACCATCAGCAGCGCCGCGGCCCATGACGGCAAACCCGGCAAAAAGAACAAAAAAGCGGTTAAAGAAGCCACCATGCAGTGCTCGAAGGACGAGAAGCCCGGGGCCAGCTGCTGCGCCAAAAAGCCAACCACGGCCGCCGTGGTGACCCCGGCTGCTGCGGAAGCCGTTAAAAAGTAGGCTTCTTAGGCAGCGGTTACCATGCGGCCGCATGGACGCAAAAAAGCGCCTGACTCGTGAGGTAAGGCGCTTTATTGTTTGGATAGTCTGCCCCCATTACGCCTGCGCAGCCACGCTGTTCCCGTCGTACCAGCGGCGCCGAAACCAGAAGGCTAGGTTGACCAGTGCAATTAGTGCCGGCACTTCAATCAGCGGCCCGATTACGCCCGCAAACGCCTGCCCCGAGTTGAGCCCGAACACGCCAATGGCCACCGCAATGGCCAACTCAAAGTTGTTGCCCGTCGCCGTAAAGGCAATGCTGGCATTCTCGGCGTAATCGGCCCCCAGGTACTTGCCCGCCGCGAAGCTGAGCACGAACATGATGCCGAAGTACAGGGCCAGCGGCAACGCAATGCGCAGCACATCCAGCGGCACCTGCACGATGCTTTCCCCCTTGAGGCTGAACATGACCACGATGGTGAGCAGCAGCGCTACCAGCGTCACGGGACTGATGGCCGGGATGAAGACCTGCTCGTACCACTCATTTCCTTTGAGCCGACGCAACACTAGGCGCGACAGAAAGCCCGCGGCAAACGGAATGCCCAAGTACACCAGCACGCTCTGCGCGATGTTCCCAATGCCAATGTGTACCGCGTACCCTTTCAGCCCGAAGTAAGGCGGCAGCACGGAGATGAACAGCCAGGCCAGCAGGGAGTAAAACAGCACCTGAAAGATGGAGTTGAGTGCTACTAGCCCGGCCGCGTATTCACGTGAGCCGTCGGCCAAATCGTTCCAGACCAAGACCATGGCAATGCAGCGGGCAATGCCAATCAGAATCAGCCCCATCATGTACTCGGGCTTGTCGGGCAGCAGCCAGATGGCCAGAAAGAACATAAGCAGCGGGCCGAGTATCCAATTCAGGAACAGCGAGAGGCCAATGATGCGCGTGTTTTTGAAAACCGTAGGCAGCTGCTCGTACTTGACCTTGGCCAGCGGCGGGTACATCATCAAAATCAGGCCGATGGCCAGCGGTACGTTCACCGTGCCCACCGAGAAGTAGTTGACTGCATCGTTGACGCCGGGCACGAGGTAGCCCAGGGCCACGCCCAGCGCCATGGCTAGGAATATCCACAGGGTCAGGCCCCGGTCGAGACCGGAGAGCTTCTTTTCCGCCAGCGCGGCCGGCGCCGGGGGGGCGGGTGGGGGTTGATTTAGGATGGTCATCAATAGGGGTTGAATTACCCGACGCCGACAGTCAGACTACGACGTTCCATCTGCACCGTGTTGCGCCATACGCCGTGATGCTGGCCAATCCGTTCGCGGTAGCCAATCACCCGGAATCCCGCCTGCGTGTGCAGACCAATGCTGGCCTTGTTCTCTTCAAACGTGCCGGCCTGCAGCGTCCAGATGCCGTGGGCTTCCGACTCGGCAATCAGGGCCTGCAGCAGCTGCCGGCCCACGCCTTGCCCGCGGGCTTCCGCCGCGATGTAGATGCTGATTTCGGCCACCCCGCCATACACGCAGCGCCCCGATACCGGGGAGAGGGCGGCCCAGCCCAGCACCGTGCCGGCCTCGTCCACCGCCACGAGCCGGCTATGGCCCAGGTGGGCTTTATCCCAGGCTTCCCAGGCGGGGGCCTGCGTTTCAAACGTAGCGTTGCCGGTGGCCATGCCGGCTTCGTAAATGGCCTTCACCGCCGGCCAGTGGACTTGGGTGAGCGGAACAATAGTCATGGCAGCAAGTGGGTTAGTAGGCCTTGCGCAGCATGTCGGCGTATTCGTTGGGCAGCGGCGAGGCCTCCACGGCCCGGGCTGCTTTCTCCACATCGTACTCCACGCGAATCAACTCCGAGCGCACGCTGTTGGGGTCCGTCAGTTGGGTGTTCTCGTCCAAGTGTACCAGCTGGTAGGCTGCGCGCGGGTCGCCATCCTTAGGCTTGCCCACCGAGCCGATGTTGAGCGCGTGCCGGTAGCGGGTTTCGCCTTCGTGCTCGTAGGCAAAGGTGCGATGATACGGCTTGTGCGTGTGCCCAAACAGCATAATGTCGGTGTTGGCCTCCTGCAGTACCCGCAGAAAGCTGGTTTCGGGCCGGTCCTCAAACAGGTACTCGTTGATTTTGCGCGGCGAGCCGTGCACCATCAGCAAACTCAGCGTGCAGGGCTCTTCCTGAAAGTCCAGGCGCATGTGCTTGGGCAGGTAGCGCAGGTAGCGCCGCTCCTCCGAGCCTACCACCTGGTTGGTGTAGGCAATGCTTTGCGCGCCCAGGTTTTTCTCCACGTCCGTCTTATAGGCGCAGCCGCAGTTTTCGCTGGCCAGCCCAATGCCCTGGTCGTAGTTGCCGGCCAGCGTGGGGATGCCGCGGCGGCGCACTTCGTTCACCACTTCGTTGGGCCAGGGTGCGTAGCCTACCAAGTCGCCCAGGCAGAAAATCATGTCGGGCCGGCGCTGCTCCATATCGGCCAGCACCGCTTCCAGGGCCGGCAGGTTGCCGTGCACGTCGGAGAAAAAGGCAATCGTCATCAGAAAGAAGTCAGAGAGGGCATCGGGAAAGGGCAATCAGCAAAACGGCGCCACCTGGAAAGGAAGCGCCGCGAAGCGGGGTTAGCAGCAACCGCCGCCGGGGGCGCAGGCGGCCACCTGTAACTGGGGCAGCGCAAACTGGTCGCTGGGAATACCGCAGGCATCCTGGGCCAGGCAGGCCGTCTGTTTCGGCGTCAGCACGAAGTCGGTGCCGTCGAAGGCGAGGCCGAACTTGCCGATGGTGGCCTGCTGGTATTCTACCTCGATGTCCAGGTCGTCACGGCCCAGGATTTTCTCCGAGAGCTTCAGGATGTGCAGGAATTTCTGGGGTGCTAAGCGGTGGTCGTAGTCGCCGGCTTCCCACAGCTGGAAGTTCGCAACCGTCTCGCGGCGCTCGGTGCCGCCGCAATCAATGAAGTGCTTGCTCACCAGGCCCACTTCCGTCACATGGAAGTGCGAAGGCAGGTAGTCGCCCGAGGGCAGGCGGAAATTCACGGCGTCGAGACCCGCGAGGGTCTGCTTCATTTCGGAAATTTTCATCGGTTAGAAAGACTAGGGTTGAAGAGATGAATTAGCAAGCGCAGGCGTCGGCCGGCCCACAGGCCGGGCTGGCAGTTGCTTCGAGAAAGAATCCGGTAAACTGTTGATGCACCTGCTTGAGCAGCTCCGTGTTGAGGCAATAGCAGACCGTCAGCCCGTCAATCTCGCCGCGAATCAAGTCCAGGGCCTTAAGCTCCTGCAGGTGTTGCGAGACAGTCGTGCGAGACAAGGGCAGCTCCGCGGCAATGTCGCCGGAGATGCAGGTTTGCTTGGAGGCCAGAAACTGGATAATGGCCACCCGAGCCGGGTGCGCCAGGGCTTTGGCCACGCGGGCCAGCTGCTGTTGCTCTTCGGTAAACGCGGCGATTTTGGCGTAAGTCATAAGTAATTTTGAAATATGTCGTAAATATACGACATAATATGTCGTATATTTACGACATGAAAATTTTAACTTTTGGGATTCTCTCAGAAAACGGAATAAATAGCACGAAAAAGCCTAGAAGGGGCGGTAGGGGCTGAAATTTGCCGGGTGCGCGCTTACTGCGCCACGAATAGTTGCCCGTCAGAAGGCGAGCAGCGCCGGGCCCGGCACTCGGTCCGGTTCCAGCACAACGCCCGTAAAATGCAGGTAGCCGAGTTGTGCAGCAACGCCCAGGCAGCTGGCTGCGCCCCTGTGCTGTTGAATCAGTGATAGGTCTGCTTTACTGAAGATATACTGTCGGATAAATTCCTTGGGGCTTTCGGGCAGTGCAAGCAGATACTCGCGCTCTGTTGCGGATAAGGTGGAACGACGGGGCCTAGGCAGCGGGGCGTGGAGGCAGTTCAACGTGTTCATTCCACGTCAGTAAAACAAGCCCCCCCAACTGCCCCTGCCTATATATTTATTTGTATAACCCTATTTAGCTCGGAGCTAGCACTCGGCTTGCTACCACTTCATAATAACTCGCTAAATCATGTATAGCTGGCAGAGGCGCTGGCAGCCAATCGCTATCACAGATGCTTTCAAGACCAGTCATTACCTCGACCAAACAGAATGTGTAAGTTTGGTGAGGTGGAAACCCCAAATTGGTTTCCCACTGGCAAGCTAGTCGCTAGCTAACCTCACCTGTTAGCACCGTTACGCAACGCTACCTAATGAGGAAGGCGTTGGCAAGTCCCGTGATTCCAATTATCCATTATGCAAACAGAAGTACGCCTACTTCACGCTAGTGACACCACCCTACTAGACCAAGTTATTGATTTGGCCGATGACAACCGGGGCTCGCTGGGCTTTATGCCCGCGCAGGCGTTTGGCCCGTTTGCCCGCAGCGGCAACATCATCGTGGCCGTGCAAGGGGGTAAGCTTCTGGGCTACCTGCTGTTTCGCCGGGTCAAGACCAAATACAGCGCGGCCATCACGCACCTGTGTGTGCAAGAGGCCGCCAGGGGGCAGCAGGTCCCCCGGCAGCTGTTCGATTTCTTGCGAGAACTGGTGAAGGGCGTCTCCGCCATCACGTTGAAGTGCCGGCGCGACTATACGTTCGCCAATAAGCTCTGGCATCGGCTCGGCTTTATTCCGCGCGACGAAGTCACCGGGCGCAGTCTGGACGGCAAGCCGCTCACCCGCTGGTATTATTTGTTTAACACGCAGTTAGAGTTATTTACTGCCCGGGAAGAGGACGAGAGATTGCGCGTCGTGATTGATGCCAATGTCTTCTACGACCTGTGCGGCGCGCAGGACGCTACTGAGTCGAAGGAGGCCTACTCGTTGCTAGCCGACTGGTTGCAGGATGACATATCGCTCTGCGTTACGGACGAAATCTACCACGAGATTCACCGCAACCAGAACAGGGCAGTGCGGGAAGCGAATAGGAAAGCGCTTCGCAAATTCGAGGAGTTGCGCTACGACAAGCCAAGACGAGATGGCATCTTGGCTGATATAAAAACGATCATTCAGCGCTCCGACTCGGAGCGTAATAAATCGGATTTGACTCACTTAGCCAACGCCATCGCCGCGAAGGCGCGCTATTTCATTACGCAGGATGTGGCTGTTATCGAGCAGGGCGAGTCACTGTTTGATAGGTACGGCCTGCTGGTTAGGAGGCCCGTGGATTTGGTAGTGGATATTGACGAACTAAAAAACAACAACAAATACGTTGAATCCCGCTTCGTTGAACACAAGACATCTTTTGCACCCATCAAATCGAGGGATATTACGGCCCTGACGCAAAACTTCATTTACCATGAGGGCCGCGAGAAGCTCAACGAGCTACGCACTAAGTTGCGCACCTTCGTAGCGAGCCCGGAGCTGTATCAAGCCGAAGTCTGGAAGGCCAATAAAAGCGAGATGGTCCAACACGCCATGACGGTGTGGGGCGTCGAGGGCGGCGGGCTGGACGTGGCGCTGCTGCGGTGTAAGCCGAATCACAGCCGGCTGGTGGAGCGCAAACTCAAGGAACTCATCCTAAATGCCGCCGGCCGGGGCCTAACCTACGTAAAGGTATCCGATCCGTACATCTCGGACACGGTCAGAAAAGCGCTGGCCGAGTACCGCTTTTTCCGCGATCCGAGCGATGACTGCTGGTACCGCTTTCTGGCCTCCGGTATCAGAAGCCTAGACGAACTGACCGCGCACCTCGGCGATCAACTTCAACAGGCAGGCGGTCTGCCAGAACCCTTACGCCAAGCATTCTTGGCGGGCGAGACGGATACGCAGAGCCTTTTCCAGGCTGAGAAGTGCCTATGGCCGGTCAAGCTGGCTGGCGCCAAAGTTCCCTGCTACATCGTGCCTATTCAGCACCGGTGGGCCCGTAATCTCTTCGACGAGCGCATGAGCGAAGCCGATATCTTCGGCTTCGACGCCACGCTGCTATTTAGCCGACGCAACGTGTACTACCGCGGGGCCACTCCGCGCCTGCCCCAAGCAGGCCGGATCCTGTGGTACGTTTCCAAGAGCAAGGGTGGCCAGCAGTACGGCGAGCTACGCGCTGCCTCCTACGTGGAGACAGTGACTATTGCCAGTGCCAAAAGCCTATTTCGCAAGTATGAGGGCCTAGGCGTATACAAGTGGAGCGACATTATCGCGTTAGCTAAAGGTAACGCACATGCCCCCATCCTGTGCTTCGAGTTTGCCGATACGGAGCTGCTACCCACGCCGATGAGCTTCGGCGACCTGCAAAAAAATTTAGTAACCGCCGGCCGAAAACCCAACCAGCTAGTAGGCCCTATCGAAATAAGCCACGAGCTGTACCTAAAGCTCTATGCTCAAACCGGCTAACTTTGTTAGTATGCAAGTCATCCTGATGTCTATCAAGCCCAAGTACGCCGAGCAAATCATCCGGGGTAACAAGACAATTGAGCTGCGCCGCGTGGCCCCCAATCTGGACAAGGCCACGGTTATCCTGATTTATGAAAGCACCCCGGTAAAAGCCATCACCGGCTACGCGTTCATCAGCGAGATAACGAAGTTGAGTCCTTCGGAGGCGTGGGCACAGTATGCGGGCAAGGCCCAGATATCAAAGCGGGATTTTGACGAATATTACCAGGGCACTGACCATGCCTTTGCCATTCACCTCAAAGAGGCGGCCCGGTTGTTAGAGCCGATAAGCCTAGCTAACCTGCGAAGCGAGCAAATTCTATTTAATCCACCGCAATCCTACCGCTATCTGCATTTACAAGCGTTCGGCGAGGAAATCGGCCAAGAAATACACGCAGTCAAGCAACGAGCAACTGCTGCTTGCTAGAGCCTTGTATGGTCTGTGGGGGTATGGCAGAGTGAAGTGGCTACCCTAGCGACGTCATAGATATCGGGTGGACGTTTGTCGCCCCATATTTGGCCTTGGTACGGGGAAACGTGCCGCAGTGGCGGCGCACACTACTGGCTCTGTTCAAATTCCTTTGCTATTTGGTCAAAACCGGCTGCGGCTAGCGCTACCTACCCCACGACCTGCCGGCCTGGCCCGCCGTCTATTAGTAGTGGGCCCGCTGGCGCAATAAAATAATGGGTGTTATTAAATAAATAAGGGAAAACCTGCGACTCAGTTCGCCAAAACTTCTGGCAACGGGGCGAAGGATTCTGGAAAGTATCTTGGGAGGCGCTTTACTCATTGGCCCGTGTACAGCCGGATACAGTCCTGATGCCTGGAATCACGCTGCTGCGGGGCTCGGCAGCTTGCGTTAAAGCAGTTCACGCTATCTTGTGCCAACCACCTATGGTTGCTTCTAATGCGATCTTCCTCGTCAGTGCTGGTTACGGGTTCCTCTGGCCGTTTGGGTCGGGAACTGGTCTTCTTACTGCGGGCCCGCGGGTACTCGGTAGTTGGCGTGGACGTCGTAGCGGGCCCCACCACGGACCAGCTGCTTGATATTCGGGATGGGGGAGCGGTGCTCGCCGCAACGCGTGGCGTGGGCGCCATCCTGCACACGGCCGCCCTGCACGGCAAGCACTACGACCTGCACTACCCGCGCCTCGACTTTGTGCGCACCAACGTCGAAGGCACGCTTCACCTGCTCAACGCCTGCGTTACCCACGGCATTTCCAAGTTTCTCTATACCAGCACCACCTCCATCTACGGTCAAGCCATGGTACACCCTGACCAGGCCGTGTGGGTGGATGAAGACTTGGTACCGCAACCACGAGACATATACGACATCACCAAACAAGCCGCCGAGGCCCTGTGCCGGGACTTCTTTGAGAAGGAGGGCGTGCAGGCCACTGTACTACGGGTATCGCGCTTCTTGCCGGAGCCAGACAACCTAGCGCTTAATCACCGCCTCTACCGCGGGCTGGACGAGCGCGACGGGGCCCTGGGGCTTGTGCTGGCCCTGGAACACGACTTGGCCACGTTTGAGGTGTTCAACATCTCGGCCGGCAGCCCCTTTGAGCGCGACGATCTGGTGCAGCTCAAGCGCGACCCCGCCGCCGCCATCCACCGGCGGATGCCAGAAGCAGCGGCCGTGTATGCCCAGCGGGGATGGGCGTTGCCGACCAGCATTGACCGGGTCTACAGCATCGAGAAGGCCCGACGGGTGTTGGGGTACCAGCCCCGCTACACGGCGCAGGCCCTCTTGCAGCAGGCAACCCACTCCCTTAAACAATAGCGTAGACGTTCGTTATCCCCATCCGCCAGCGGTAGCGTTAACGTGCGTGTAAAGGTATCGATTGCCGCTACCTTTACGAGGTCCATTCACCTTTTCGCTAAACAGCCTATTTTGCCTATGATTTTTGGCTACGTCCGCGTCTCCACGAGCGCCCAATCGGCCGAGAGCCAAAAGAGCCTCATCGCCCGCTACCTGGTCGAGCACCGCTGGACCCTGGACGAGTGGATCGAAGTCGAGATGTCCTCCCGCCGGACCGCCGGGCAGCGCCGCCTGCCCGAGTTGCTGGCCAAGGTTGCTGCCGGCGACACGGTCATCGTCTCCGAGCTCTCCCGGCTGGGCCGCTCGCTGCGCGAAGTGCTGGGCCTGATTGAGGAGCTGATTCACCAGAAGCGGTGCCGGCTGATTCTGGTCAAGCAGGGCCTGGACCTGGACCCGCAGAATCACCGCGACATGACCCACAAAATCCTGCTCACCATTTTCGCCATGCTGGCCGAGCTGGAGCGGGACTTCGTTTCCGAGCGCACGAAGGAAGGCTTGCGGGCGCGGCGCGAGCAGGGCATCGTGCTGGGCAAGCCCAAGGGTGTGGTGCAGCCCTCCATGTACGACGCCGACCGCGAGCGGATTCTGCACCTGCATGCGCTGGGCGTACCGCTCACCACCATCGTGGACGTGCACCTGAAGTACGGCAAGTACCTCTCCCTGAAAAACTACCTGGCCAAACTGCAGCGGCAACCGAGCCGAAATGCCGCCCCCTAACCGGACGACTCGGAGGTTTTCCCCTATTTGTTCAAAAACACCTAAATTACCTATATAATTATAATTTTTTTATATACGATGCGCCGTATGGGCACTCTTTGGGAGCCAGCAGCCTACAGAAGGAAGCCCGCGGTCTGGTTGGGAAAAACGATTTCTCCAGCCAACCGCTGGCAGCTCAACAGCGCTAGCTTTCTTCTGCTTTTGCGAACCCAACTGATTCACGAAAAAACTGCGGCGATACGGCCGTATTCTTCTTGAAGAAGCGGCTGAAATAGTGTTCATCCCCGAAGCCCAGCGCGAAGGCGATAGCCTTGACGGATTGACTGGTTAGGTACAGTTCGCGCTTGGCCTCCATAATGATTCGCTCCGTGATGAGTTGGCTGAGCGTCTTCTGATAATGGGACTTGACCAGGCGCGTTAGGCTTCGGGCGGGAACTCGTAACAGGTCGGCATACTCCCCGGCCGTGTGCAGGTGGCGGTAGTGCGTATTAATGGCCTCTTGAAGTTGCTGCAGGAGCCAGGGCTCCCGGCCAGACGGGTTCTGCTCGGTGCCTAACGCGGGCTGTGCCGTACGAATACGGATAGCTTTCAGCAAAAAGAGCTTCAGATATAATACGATGGACTCTTGTTGTGCTACCTCTTGACGCCGTACTTCCTCTTGCATCACAGCTGCCAGGGCGGCAAATTCACGCACCGCCTCTGCTGTAACCGGGAAGAAGGGCGGCTCAAAAATGGTGTTGAACAAGATGCCATTGCTAGCTACCTCCTGCTGATGCCGGTAGATGCAGAAAAAGTCGGCATGAAAATCTAGGACTAGGCCCGCTACAGCGGTGCTGGCTTGGATAGTGTAGGGTTGGTACGGGCCAAAACAACACAGCGTACTGCCAGCAAACCGGTAGGTGGCAAAGTTGGCGCGTAGCTCGCCGCTGCCCTGCGTAAGCAGAATGAGGGAGTAATAATTATTGCGTTGTAAGTAATTAAACGGGGTGTCGTCGCTAAAGGAGTAGCTTCGAAACGCTAGTTCACCCGTGTGCGGATGAGTTAGCAGGAGACAGTCAATCGCCATCGCGTGAGGAGAATAGCAGCTAGCCAACTGGACTACCTGCCCGCCAGCCCCTAAAGCGACCTATGCCCAGGCATAGGTCGCTTTAGGGGCTGGTAATTATTTGGCAGCCAAGATAGCTACTTGTTCAATGACAGGCGGCACGGCCAGCAAGTCGGCCGCATGGGCCATCAACGCAGCGGCAATAGGGCCGTTAAGATGCGCCTGCCGGCCTGCTTCATCCGGAAAGGTATCAAAGATACCGAAGGTGGCCGGCGCCAGCTGAATAGCATACCAGGTTATGGTAGCCGGCTCTTGCTGAGCCAGGGGCAGAGCGCCCGTCAAAAAATCGAGTACTGCCTGCTCTTTACCGGGCTTCGCTTCGAGCCGGACCAGCAATCCTACATTCTTCATGGAAGTGGGGGTTAGGTGAATTGATATAACAAAGGTGCTGCCTCTCCGAAAGGATTAACATGGACGGACGCAACTAGTGGCTGGACAAAAAGACCATATCCTCAGGATTCTCTACTAGCGAGAGAACATGACAAAGGTCCCTCGGCGGCCTACCCCCGTGCATTATCATAGGGGAAGAAGTGCGGGCGGTGAGGCCTGAAAACAAGGTGTTGCCCCAGGGGCTAGCGCTTTATAGCCAGCCAAATGAAATGAGGAGGCCGCCCCTAAACAACTCGGCGAGGTGCCTGCGAATGCCGGGCCAGGGTACGCCACGGCTGCCGCCGCACCCGTCGGCCTCAGCGCCCGGTAACAACCAGCCCCAGACTAGGCGGAGGGGACTAGCACTATCCTCGCAAAGTACTGCATAATCCTAGCAATCTTATGATTTGGCGCAACCGTCCAGTAGGGAGCCTGGTTCATACGGCAGCCTGCTACCCCGGCTGGCCTTGCTACATTCCCACCTTATTCCCCTCCACACCCATGGGTATTTCCCTCGAACAGGCGCAGGCTGCCGTGCAGGCAGCCTACCAAAAATCGCTCGAAATAGGCGTCAAGATGAACATTGCCATCGTCGATGCCGGCGCCAACCTCGTGGCGTTTGCCCGCATGGACGACGCCTGGCTCGGCTCACTCGACATTTCGATTAAGAAGGCTAAGACGGCCCGCTTCTTCGATATGCCCACCGGTGACCTTGGCCAGGCCAGCCAGCCCGGCGGCCCGCTCTTCAATATTGAGGTCTCGAACGGCGGCCTCATCACCTTCCCCGGTGGCCTGCCCATCAAGGACGGCAGCGGCAAAATCATCGGCGCCATTGGCGTCTCGGGCGACACGGTCGAGAACGACCATACCGTAGCCGAAGCGGGCTCAAACGCCGTGGCCGGCCAGTAAGGCAGCGTTCTCCATGTTCAGGAAAAAGCGGCGGGCCTGGCTGGCTGGGCCCGCCGCTTTTTCCTTTTATTCTCTAAAACCACCCAACTCAATATGGCTAGCAACAGAGGCGTTGTTTACCTGGGCCCCGGCAAAGTCGAGGTGCAAAGCATTGATTTTCCTGAGCTGAAAAACCCCAAGGGCAAGAAGATAGTCCACGGCGTGATTCTGAAGGTCGTATCCACCAACATCTGCGGCTCCGACCAGCACATGGTGCGCGGGCGGACCACGGCCCCCGCCGGCCTGGTGCTGGGTCACGAAATCACGGGCGAAGTCATTGAGGTAGGGGCCGACGTGGAATTCCTCCAGGTGGGCGACCTCGTATCGGTACCCTTCAACGTGGCTTGCGGCCGTTGCCGCACCTGCAAAGAGCAGCAAACCGGTATCTGCCTGACCGTGAACGAGGGCCGCGCTGGTGGTGCCTACGGCTACGTGGACATGGGCGGCTGGGTAGGCGGCCAGGCCGAATACGTCATGGTGCCTTACGCCGATTTCAACCTGCTCAAGTTTCCCAATAAGGACCAGGCGATGGAAAAAATCCGCGACCTGACCATGCTAAGCGACATTTTTCCCACCGGCTTCCACGGCGCCGTAAAGGCGGGCGTGGGCCCTGGCCGCACGGTGTACGTGGCCGGCGCGGGCCCGGTGGGCCTGGCTGCCGCCGCGTCGGCGCAGCTGCTAGGGGCCGCAGTGGTGATAGTAGGCGACATGAACAAAGCGCGCCTAGCGCACGCCCGCTCGTTTGGCTGCGAAACGGTAGACCTGAACGAAGACGCCAGTCTGGCCGAGCAAATCACCCAGATTTTGGGCGTGCCCGAAATCGACTGCTCTATCGACTGCGTGGGCTTTGAGGCCAGCGGCCACGGCGCGCAGGCCAAGGTAGAGGTGCCGGCTGCCGTGCTCAACTCGCTCATGGAAATCACCCGCGCGGGCGGTGCCATCGGCATCCCCGGCCTGTACGTCACTGACGACCCCGGCGCCAAGGAAGCCGCTGCCAAAACCGGCAACCTGAGCATTCGCTTCGGCCTAGGCTGGGCCAAGAGCCACTCCTTCCACACTGGCCAAACGCCCGTGATGAGCTATAACCGCCAGCTCATGCAGGCCATTCTCTACGATAAAATCCAGATTGCCAAGGCCGTGAATGTGGAAATTATCAGCCTTGACGACGCGCCGAAAGGCTACGCGGAATTTGATAAAGGCGTGGCGCGCAAGTTTGTGATTAACCCCCACAACCTGATTCCGAGCACCAAACCAAAAGTCAAAACCGAAACGGCCGCTGCCTAGGTAGCTCACCTGCTCAGCTCTCAGCCGGACTGTCTCTAGGGGTGGTCCGGCTGTTTTGGTAAGGCAAAGGACGTTTTTTGGCTGGCGCGGATGGGGGAGGCGTTTGCCAATGGCCGCCCCCGGCCGGCCCAAAAAGCAGGGGCTTGCACAAGGCGCGCAATCGGTGGCAGTCTCCTCGCCAAGAACATTTTTGGCCTGCCGACAGGTTATTAGGGCGCCCGCCGTTGCGTAAGCTTCGCATTGGTCGCTGCCATCCGCCTTCTTTTCCACCTGCTTTTCGCCCCTGGTCCCTTGCTGCCTTCCATCCCGCTCACTGCCCCCCACGAGTTCACCACGCTCATCGACCACCGCCGGGTGCAGACGCTGGAGAAGTACGAGCTGAGCATCCTCGAAACGCTGGCCCCCGGTGACCAGGTAGCGCAGTCGTACAGCGACCTGGTGCTGACCAACATGCTGCGCGGCAAAAAAGTAATGCACCTGCGCGACCAGCAGGCCTTTGCCTACCTGCCCGGCCATACCATGGTCGTGCCCCCAAACCTAAAAATGCTGATTGACTTCCCCGAGGCCTCTGACGAAACGCCAACTCAGTGCGTAGCCCTGGCCATCGACCGGCTGCAAGTCATCGACACGGTCAATTACCTCAACGCGTTTTACCCGCGCACCGACGGCGAGCCGTGGCACCTCAGCCTCAGCCAGCACGCTTTTTATAACAACGAAGAGATTACAGCCCTCATCATCAAGCTAGTACGCATTGGCTTCGATGGTTCCCAGAACAAGGACATGCTGGCTGACTTTGCGGTGAAGGAGCTGCTGCTGCGCCTCATGCAGCTGCAGCGCCTGCACCTGACCGAGCACAACACGGCCGTGCTGGCCTCCTCCAACCGCTTTGCCCACACCCTGCAGTACATCAAGGAGAACCTGGCCCAGAAAATCAGTGTCGAGGAGCTGAGCACGCAGGCCTGCATGAGCCAAGCCAATTTCTTCCGCGCCTTCAAGCAGGAGTTCGGCCTCTCGCCCATCGACTACATCATCAAGGCCCGGATGCGGCTGGCCAAGCGCTGCCTGCAAAACCCTGCCATCAGCATTACCGAGATTTGCTTCAAGGCAGGCTTTAGCAACCTGGCCTACTTCACCCGCATGTTTCGACGGTTGGAGCACATGACGCCCACTGAATACCGGGCAATTAGCCAGGGCCACGCGTAAGGGCAGCCGAGCAGGCGGCGCTGCCAGGGCGAAGCTCAGCCGCTTGGCAATGCTTATAGCTGCCGCCCCACACGGCTCAGCCATTCGGGCGTGCTACCCAGGTAAGAGGCAATAAAATGCTGCGGCACTTGCTGCGCGATACCGAGGTACTTGCGCAAAAAGTGCTGGTAAGGCTGGAAATTCGCAAAGCACTCATCGGTAAGCGGCATGTGAGCCTGCAAGTGTGCCCGCAGAAAGTGATAATCAGCCGGAGAATCCAGGCGCTGGAGGTAGTGAAAGCCATGAGTTTGCCACACTATAAGCCATGCACCACAGAACTACCGCCGTGTCAATGAAGGTGCAAAAAGCTAAAGCTTGGGCGTTGCAAACGAGTCGGAGTAGGTATGGTATTTTAAGATATTATATAGTCATAAATAATTATTAAAAATCGAACTCAAACAGTCAATGAGATTCTGTATTAACTCACCCCAAATAGGTTGCAATGAGTAAACAACGTCGCTACTTTGACCAGTAAAGACCTGATAAGATTCAGTTATCAGGTCCTAATCAAAACAGGGCCAAGGCTCTGTATTCATTACTTATCGCATTGGTTAAGTAGCCATACAGAAGTAAGCGTATAGTGCGCAATTGGTAGCTTGCGGCATGCGACGACCTGCCACCGAGTTGAGTTCGGAAGAAGTGACGTGTTTGGAAGCGTGCAGTCAGCACGGACCGCACCCGCGCATGCGGCGGCGGGCGCTGGCCGTGCTGGGCCACCACCGGGGCCAGACGTTGCCGCAACTGGCCGCGCTGTTTGCCGTGCGTTACGCGACGGTACACGGGTGGGTGCAGGCCTGGCACCGGGCCGGCCTGGCGGGGCTAGCCGAGGGCCGGCGCGCCGGACGGCCGCCCAAACTGGCCCCGGCGGCGCAAAAAAAATAGTCGCCTGGCTCGGGTCGGCCACCCAGCAGCTACGCCGGCTCGTGCCCCGCGTGGCAGCCGACCTGCAGGTGCGCGTAAGCGTGGGCACGCTGCGCCGGCTGGCGCGGCGGGCGGGCTATAGCTGGAAGCGCACCCGGCGTAGTCTCAAGGCGCGGCGCGACGCGGTGCTGTTCGGTTTTTTTCAGCAGGAGGTCCAGGCCCTGCACGCGCTGGAAGCGGCCGGCGCGCTGCGGGTCGTGTACGTAGACGAGTGCCGCTTCTCACGCCTGGCGCCGGTGCCCTATGCCTGGCAGGTGCGCGGGCAGGCGCCGGTCGCGCTGCCGGCCGAGCGCGGCGGCGGGGGCCACACCGTGCTGGGCTTGTGGCAGGCCAAGGCCCCGGGCCAGCCGCTGACCAGCTACGTGCTGCCCGGCGCGCTGACGGCCGACCTATTCGTGGCCGCGCTGGACGAGTACAGCCAAGCGCTGTCCGGTCCGACCGTGCTCGTGCTCGACAACGCCTCGGTGCACCGCGCCGCCTGCGTGCAGGCCCGCCACGGAGTGTGGGCCGCGCGCGGCTTGCGCTTACAATTCCTGCCTGCCTACTGCCCCGAGCTGAACCTGATCGAAATCCTCTGGCACCGCTGCAAGCACTACTGGCTCACCCCGGACGACTATCGCACCGAGCAAACCCTACGCGACAAGCTCGACTACCTCATGCCCAGAGTCGGAACTGAGTATACGGTTACTTTTAGCTGACCACTTAACCCCATTGCCCCACACTTTTTGATGCTCTCCCAAGAGTTCTGCAACAGCCACCCTCGTTTTACTAAACGGATAAACCTGACTTCATGAAAACAGAAGCGCCGGTCCTTTGGGGCCGGCGCTTCTGTTTTCTCACCAATCGCAAGGATTACTATCCACGGTTTCGGTTGTGGTGGTCGCCCGAGCGGACCACGCGCTAGCCCCGCTTTGGCTTTGAACCCTTGTTATTTGAGGTCATTAAGTACACCACGCCGGCCGTCAGGGCGGCCACGGTACCGAGCTTAATGAAAAGACTCTTCTTGTCGTGTTTCCATTCGGAGTTGTACCCCTTCTCGGCCCAGATGTTGGGCACCGTGCCATGCGCCAGGTCATCCAGTAGGCCTTCCACCACATTCACCTTGTCGGCCATTACCAGGGGCAGCCAGTGGAGGTAGCTGTTTTCGCTGTACTTGAAGGCGAAGCGCCGAATCATGCCGCTCAGGCCCGAAGGGGGCACTGAGTTGCCGACCACGGCCGTGTAATCGGGCCGCTCGATGGAGTGCAGCACTTCCCGGTCGAGGACCTGTTGGGTGGGCCGCTCCCAGGAGCGGCCGTCGTGTTCCTCGCCGGTGCGGTGCCGGTTTGGATACGTGGGGTCGTTTTTGGGGTCGGCATCGATGCCCCAGCCGGGGATGTGGGCAAAATCTTGTGCGGTCTTTTTCATGAGGCGCGGCTTAGCGATTAGCAGTGGGGGGGATGAGGACCGTCTTGATGCAATTGTCAAGCCTAGCCGAAAAAATGTGGTAGCCTTCGGCGACTTCCTCCAAGGGAATGCGGTGGGTTATTAACAAGCTGGGCTTGAGGATGCCGTTCATCACGTGGTCAATCATGCGGGGCAGGTGGCGCTTCACCGAGGCCTGGTTAGCCCGAATGGTCAGGCCCTTGTTGAGCACGTTGCCGATGGGGATGAGATTGTCGGTCGGGCCGTACACGCCCACAATGGAAATTACGCCGCCTTTCCGCACCGCGTTGATGGCCCAGTGCAGCGCCGTAGCCGAGCCGCCCTGGAGCAGCAACTTGCGCCCGGTGATGGTTTGCATGACGTTGCCTTCGGCCTCGGCCCCCACGGCATCGATGCAGGCATCGGGGCCAATCCAATCGGTGATTTTCTTCAGGAACATGACCGGGTCGTCCATGTCGGTCCGGAAGTTGTAGGCTTCGCACTTGGCGAAATTCTTGGCAAATTCCAGCCGGTAGTCGTACTGGTCGATGATGATGACGCGGCCTGCGCCGAACAGCCAGCAGCACCGCGCCGCCATAATGCCCACCGGCCCCGCGCCAAACACCACCACCGTATCGCCGGGCTGAATGCCGGCCATTTCGGCGGCCTGGTAGCCGGTTGGCGTGATGTCGGTGAGCAGCACGGCGTCGTCGAGGTCCATGCCCGCCGGAATCACCGTGGGGCCGAAATTGGCGTAGGGTACCCGGGCGTATTCGGCCTGGCCGCCGTTGTGGCCGCCCCCGGTATGCGAATACCCCAAAAAGCCGCCACCGGCCGTAGACTCGGAATTAGATTCGTAGCAGTTGCCGTACATGCCCTGCTTGCAGCAGATACACCGCCCGCAGGCAATGTTGAACGGCACCATCACCCGGTCGCCCACTTTCACCTCGGTCACCTCGGAGCCAATCTCCACGATTTCCCCAATGAATTCATGGCCAAACGTCATGCCGACGCGGGTGTCCGGCACATTGCCGTTGTACAAGTGCAGGTCGGACCCGCAAATGCACGTGCGCAAAACCTTCACAATCGCATCCTCGGGATGCAAAATTTCGGGCATGGGTTTTTGAACGGCGCGGACCCTTCTGGGGCCCCGGAAATCCATTGCTAACATGGGAAGACGCTTTAAAAAGTGGAAAGAATGACTGGTCAGTAGTACTCCCATCGCGTTCTTAAGTTGCCTCCACCGCCCAAATCCGTGGAAAATATCGCGCGTGACGGCTGGACTACTGGCCTTGGTTAAAAGTTTGGTCGACAGGGCGTACGCATCAAAACTAAGACGCTGTCTTGAGGGCTGACCTTTGTCTTGTTAGACATCGTTAAGCACTTCATGCTCAGCCAACTCCTTGTCTCATTCGCTACGCTACCGGACCCACGTT